>NZ_JBHYWD010000009.1:346297-372266 GCF_042751305.1 Streptomyces hokutonensis | reverse complement strand
GCGGCCCCGGGGGCGGGGGGGGGCGCGCGGGGGGGGGGCGGCCGGCGGGCGCGCCCGCGGGCGCCGCCCCCCCCCCGCCCGCCGGGCCCGGGTGGGGTCCAGCGGCCGTAGCGTCCGGGGGCGCCGCCGCGCCGCTGCCAGCCGTGCCGGCGCAGCAGGGCGCCGAGGACGGCGGGGTCGACCCGGTCGGGCTCGGGGGGACGCTCCCAGCCGGTGACGCCATGGTCGTCGGGATGCGGCCGTACCTGCCTCAGGTGTTCCTCGACCGAGCGGTCCCTCATGGCCTGCCTCCCGTCCCGACGCGCGTCATGATCTCGCACAGCGCCCGGTCGTCGAAGATGCGCGCGGTGGGTATCCGCACGGTGGTCCGGGTCCGGCCGGTGATCGCGTGACCGGCGAGGTTGACCCAGTAGCAGCAGTGCCGCAGGTCGAGCCGGTCGTGGCTGGCGCGCAGCCAGTCGTCCTGGGAACGCGGGACGAGCATCACGACCAGGATCTTGTGCACCGAGACCGGGGTGCGGGCGAGCTTGCGCAGGTGGTCGTTGTCGAGCGTGAAGGAGAAGGAGCGTCCCGGCGGGTTCGGCGGGATCTGGTAGGTGCACTTGAGCTGCACCTTGATGGTGACCTCGTCGTCGACCGTGTGTCCGGGCGAGCCGTGGCTGACGTGCCAGTCGATGCCGTTGTCCGGAAAGGGCTGGGACAGCGAGCAGCCGGCCGCCGCGGCGACGGCGTGCAGATAGCCCACCTGCAAGGTTTCCATGCAGGCGGTGGTGGCGAGCGATCCGCGATGGGGTGCCGTCCGTTCGGGCAGCAGCCCGCCCCGCTCGGGCTGCGCTATCACCATGACCAATTCGCCTTCCACGCCAAGTGTTTCCCCGTATCGGGCCGCTGAACTGCAAAGACCCGTACTCCTGTTGTGTCCTTCCGGCGTACGGCGCAAACAGCACGGGTATCACCAAACAGGCAGAAGACGGTACGTCAGCTGCCGTGGGTGAACGAGGAGTTGTGTACGTATGACGTGCTGGTACGAGGGCCCGTTGGCCGCGTTCGACACGGAGACCACGGGCGTGGATGTCGAGACCGACCGCATAGTGTCGGCCGCCGTCGTCGTCCAGGACGCCCCCGGCACCCGTCCCCGGGTCTCCCGGTGGCTGGTGAACCCGGGGGTGCCGGTGCCCGCCGGGGCGACGGCGATCCATGGACTGACGGATGAGCATCTTCAGCGCAACGGCCGCTGGCCCGCGCCTGTGATGCACGAGATAGCCGACGAGCTGGCCGAACAGGCGGCCATGGGACGCCCGTTGGTGGTCATGAACGCACCGTTCGACCTGACCCTGCTGGACCGCGAGCTGCGCCGGCACCGCGCGTCCTCGCTGGACAACTGGTTCGAGTCGGCGGCGCTGCGGGTGCTGGACCCCCGGGTCCTCGACAAGCACCTGGACCGCTACCGCAAGGGCCGCCGCACCCTCACCGACCTGTGCGCGCACTACGGCGTCACGCTGGACGGCGCGCACGACGCGGGCGCGGACGCGCTGGCCTCCCTGGAGGTCGTACGGGCGTTGGGCCGCCGCTTCGCGACCCGGCTGGAGCGCCTGACCCCCGCCGAACTGCACACGTTGCAGTCGACGTGGCACGCGGCGCAGGCCCGGGGACTTCAGGCGTGGTTCACGCGCAGCGGCACACCGGAGGTGGTGAGCACGGACTGGCCACTCCGGCCGGGCCTGGCCGAAGCGGCCTGACGGTGTGGGGGCGCGCCCCCACACCTCACCAGGAGCCACCGCCGGTCCCAGCCGCGCCACTTGTCCAACTTCCAGGAGAGGCCATCCCAGCCCGCGTTGACGGATGCAGCGGCGCGCCCGAGACACGAAAAAACCGGCCCGCCGACGCGGACCGGTTTTCCCCGGTGGGCGATACTGGGTTCGAACCAGTGACCTCTTCGGTGTGAACGAAGCGCTCTCCCACTGAGCTAATCGCCCGGGAACGGACTGAACAATACAGGCCCCCGCCGGTTTCCTTCAAACCGCTTCCAGGTGGGCGAGCAGCCCGCGCCGTCCGGCCCGCATCATCAGCGCGTGGTTGAGCCGGAACACCGGCCGCCCTGGTACGGCGAACCACCTGAGCAGCGGCCGGTTCAGGTCGACCTCCTGGTCGTAGCGGGCGAGCGTGCCGGAGCCGTCGGCCGTGAGCGTCCAGCGCGCCCAGCCCTCCAGGTCGCCGGTCATCTCGATCTCCAGCACCCCGGCGGCCGGGTCGCGCCGCACTTCGCGCGCGGTGAAGGTCAGCGCGTACGGCAGGCTCGCCCGTATGCGGATGACACCGGTGGTGTCGTCGAGCTGGTCGACCTCACGCACCTGCGGCCACCAGCGCGGATACTCCTCGGCCCGCTCCAGGACCGGGTAGACGACGGCGGGCGGCGGGGGCAGCACCCATCGGGCGCGGAAGCGGTAATGGGTCCAGTCCATGGCGGGAGTCTGCCCGCTGGGCGGCCCGTCTCCCGCCGACCGGCGGTGTTTGAGTACCCGTACTCATGCCGTACGGCGTGACCGGCGCCACACTCCGAGTTATGACGCACATTCCGCCACCGGCCGTGGAGTTGCAGCTCCTCGATGCCGAGCTGCGCCAACTGGATGCCCGCCGTGCGCAGTTGCTGCACCGCAGGGCCTGGCTGCTGACCGTGCTTCAGCCCACCTGGTCCGCGCCCGTGCCGCCGCCGCTGCCGGCCGCGCCGCCCCGCCGCGAGGCCACCGCACCCGGCGTGCAGAACCTGCTGCTCGTGCTGGGCGGCATTCTGCTCGCCCTCGCCGCGACGGCGTTCACGCTGGTCAGCTGGGGGAGCATGGGGATCACGGGCCGGGCGCTGGTGCTCGGCGCGGTGACCCTGGCGGCGCTCGGCGCACCCGTGGCGCTGCTGCGGCGGGGCCTGCGTTCCACGGCCGAGTCGATCGCGGGCATCGGTCTCGTCCTGACGGCGCTGGACACCTACGCGCTGCACGAGGTCGCCTTCCCGGACGGGGACGGCGTCTCGTTCGCGGCCGCCGCGTCGGCGGTTCTCGCGGTGGTGTGGACGGCGTACGACCTCGGGACGGCGGCACTCCCCCGCCCGGCCGCCACCCGCACCGACCCGACCACCCCGACCACCGCACCCGCCTCACCGACCCTTCTCCTCCCCCTCCCTGCCGCGCTCGCGGTCGCCCAACTCCCCTTGCTCCTCTGGGCGATCGCGGCCGGCGGGGGCCCTCGTACGATCACGGCGGCGGTGCTGCTGACCGCCGTGATCGACATGGTTGTCGCGCTCCGGGTCACTCCGAAGGCCGTTCGTTTCGTCGCCGCCTGCGGTGCGTTCGGCATGGGTGGCTGGGGCGTGCTGGCGACCGGCCTCATCTCTCTGGATGCGGCCGGTCCGGGCGCCGCCGCCCGTGCGGCGGCGCTCTTCACTCTCGCGGCGGCGGGCGCGTTCGGCGCCGCGTGGCTCGCTTCGGGCCGTGGTCTCCGGACGAGTACGGCAGCGGCGGGCGGCCTGTTCGTGGTCGCCGCGCTCGGCGGACTGCTGCGCGCCTCGCTGCCCGCCGACTGGACGGTTCCCGGCTATCTGGCGTGCGGAATCGCTCTGTTGACACTGGTTCGGGGGCGACTCCCCGAGCCCGTACGCGCAGGCCTCGGCTGGGCCTCCGGCGTTGTGCAGGCGAGCGCGGTGCTGTGGACGCTGCCCGCCGTCGGCGTCACGCTGCTCGGCCCGGCCGCCTGGCTGTCCCGTGCGTGGTCCGGCGCACCCGGCAACGCCCGTGAAGCGGCGGCGACGGACACCTTCTGGCCGGCACATGCGACCGCAACTCCCTTGACCCTGCTAGCGGTTGCCGCCGTGCTGGCCCTCACGGTCCGCACCGCCGAGTGGCGCCCCCAGGCACTGACCGCCGCCCTCACCCTGACCTGGGCGACGGCACTCACCCTCCCGACCGCGCTACAACTGCCGTACGAAATCGGCCTGTTGGTGTACGGGGGCACGGTCATGGCCCTGCTCGCCCTCAGGCACCGCATGGCCACCACGCTCGCCCTCGTCACCTCCCTCACCCTCGCCTGCCTCGCCCTGGCCGCCGAGCCCGCCACCCTCGCCGTCCTCTCGTCGCTGACCGCCGTGTTCGCGGCAGCCGCCTGGCGCGGGCGCCTTGCACCGGCGTCAGCCGCCGCCTCCCTCGGCTACGCAACGGCCCTCGCCTGCGCGGTGGGCGCCTCCCTCGACTGGCAGCCCCAGCACATCGCACTGCTGGTGCTGCTCGTACCGGCGACCGCCGCACTGCTCGCGGCACGCGTCACCGATCCGGGCACCACGAAGGCGGTCGAGATCACGGGGGTCGCGGCGGCACTGATCGCGATCGATCTCGCGACGGCCGAACTGCCCGTGCTGGCAGTGGTATTGGCCCTGTGCGGGGTGATCGCGGCAGGCACGGCGGTGCGCCCCGACCGCAGGAGCCTCGGCTACGCGGCCGCCGCCCTCTTCGTCCTCGCCACCTGGGTGCGGCTGGCCGCGTGGGACGTCTCCAACCCCGAGGCGTACACGTTGCCGGTGACCGTCCCCGCGCTGTTCGTCGGCGCGCTGCGCAGGCGCCGCGACCCGAGCGCCACGTCCTGGACGGCCTACGGCCCCGGGCTCACCGTCACGCTCGCACCGAGCCTCCTCGCGGCCTGGACGGACCCGCACTGGACCCGCCCACTGCTGCTGGGCACGGCCGCGCTGGCCGTCACCCTGCTCGGAGCCCGGCACCGCCTGCAGGCCCCCCTCGTCCTCGGCGGCACCACCCTCATCCTGGACGCGCTGCATGAACTGGCCCCGTACATCGCCCAAGCCATCGGTGCCCTCCCCCGCTGGGCACCTCCCGCCCTCGCCGGACTCCTGCTGCTCGCACTCGGCGCGACCTACGAGCAGCGGATCCGGGACGCCCGGCGGGTACGGGAGGTCCTGGGGAGGATGAACTAGCCCTGCGCTATGGCATCTTGTCGCCGAGCAGCGCCAGGTTCTCGATGGCGGCGAGGCCGTACAGCGCGGTGTCGTTCGAGGACACCCACGCGGCCTCGCTGCCCGGGACGAGGGTGACCGGGCCGTTCAGCGCCTCCGTCTTCCACGGCGAGGTCTCCATATAGCCGTCGGAGCTGTAGAACTTCGTCCAGGCCCGCTTGGCGAGCGTCGCGTCGTCGAGCTGTACGGCGGCGTAGGCGTCGAGGCGTGAGTGGCCCTGGAAGAGCAGCAGGGTGCCGAAGTTGGAGCCGTAGCGTGCCGCCTGTTCCGTCTTGGAGGCGTTGAAGTAGCGGCAGTAATCCATGTACACCTCCTTGAACTTGGGCATGTCGACGAGGTAGATCAGCTCCGCGCAGAGTTCGTTGAGGCCGAAGACCGCCGAGAGGTGCGAGACGGAGACCACGGGCGCGGAGGCGACGGCGAACTTGCCGGTGTCGAGGTCGTAGAGCCCACTCCCCTGCACAAATCCGTTGGGCTGGGCGGCGATTGTCTCCATCGTGGACAGGACGCGCGCCTTGGCCTTCTCCCACTTGGGGCCCTTGCGCTCCCACTCGGTCAGCCACGCCGACACCAAACCGCTCCAGTCCGTGCCGAATCCGATCGACAGGGCGTGCCGGTCGGGCGTGTACGGCGCGGTGCGGATCTTGCGGATCGGGTCGAGGACGAGGAACGTCTCGTCGGAGTCGACGTTGGCCGCCATGAGGTCGCCGACGCGTTCGTCCGCGGTGAGGAAGTAGTAGTAGCGCCGGTAGGTGGTGTTGGCGATGCGCTGCTGCTTGGCGCTGTCGGCGTAGTGCTGGACGCCGTGCCGGGTGCCCAGGCCGGCCCACTGACCGAGGTGGTAGACGTCGACCTCGCCGGTGTGCCGGGTGAGCGCCTCCGCGAAGCGGAAGATGTCCGAGCGGCCCGAGCGGATGTACGCGAACCACAGCCAGATGTCCGGCGACAGCTCCGAGTTGTCCCAGGCGTAGCCGCCGACGTCGTACCGCCACTGGTGGCGCACGGTGTCGTACGAGTGCATGAAGTCGCCGTAGTCCCAGAAGCCGTACCAACGGCGTTGCGCCACCTGGTCCTTGTAGTAGGTGAAGAGGAAGTCGAGGTGGTCCTCGATCTTCGCCTTGGCGGCCGTGGAGCGGTCGGGCTCGGAGTAGAGGCCGGGGCCGAACACCTTGGACTTGATCAACTGCGCGGGCGGGGCGGCCAGTTGGGGCAACACCCTTACCGCTTCGACCTGTTGGGCGAGGGTCTCGGGGGTCGGCGTCGACTCGTTGGCCCAGAAGAGGAGTTCGGAGGTGCGGGCGATGCCGTACGGGGTGCCGAACTCGGGCTCGTAGTCCTCGTAGGTGATTTCGAGGCCCTGGAGCTGTTCGGCGTACGTGTCCTGGCCCATCCCGTCGTGGTAGAAGCGCAGGTCCATCGGCTGGGCCTCGGGCGACCAGAGCCAGAGGGTGACCTCGGCCTCGTCGGTGTGGGCGTCGCGGATGTCGAGCTGCGCGGGGAACTTCTCCCAGAAGTCCCGCAGCCCGAAGGAGAATCCGCCGCTCGCCCCGCCGACGTACCCGAACCCGGAGGCGTGTCCGCCACCGCCGGCGGGGATCCAGCCGTAGCCCTTGGTGGTTCGTTTGCGCAGGGTGAAGCCGTCGGCGGAGAGCTGGGAGAGGGTGTAGTCGCCCCACTTGGGGATGTACTGGAGGCGGGTCGTGACCCGCTGGTCCCAGGTGGACGGGTCGGCGAGCTTCTGGCCCGCGTACTGGGCCGCCTGGACGCTCGCGCCCGGGTCGCGGCGCAGCCCGGTGATGCCCTGAACCGCCTCGCGCAGCAGGCCAGTTCCCTCGCCACCGATGCGGATGTGGCGGTCATAGGCCGCGTCCCGCATCGGCACGGTGAAGCGGACGCCGAGCCCGCGGATGAAGTCGCCGCTGGCCTTGCCGGGCTCCACCGTGCCGTCGAAGGTGATCGTGTGCACCATGCGGAAGGAGTCGGCGCCCGCGTAGAAGTAGAGGCGGATCGAGAACGGCAGCCAACTCCGGCCGCCCTTGCGGTGCTTGCCGTCGATGCGGACCACCGCCCTCACCGGGCCGCTCTGTTCGACGGTGACCTCGCCGATCACGCCGTCGAAGCGCTCGGTCTTCACCGCGCCCTGGTCCTCGTCCTCGATCTCGGGCTGGCGGATAAGGACGAGCCGGCCGTTCTTCGCGATCTCGGTGCCGCCCCGGGTGACCGATTTGACGATGGTGGAGCCGCTCTTGCCGATCTTCGTGGTGATGACCCCGGTCGACACGTCGATGGTGCCGCCGCTCTTGTCGACCGTGACCTTCTTTTCGGGGGCGGCCGTGTCCCCGGCAGTGAGGGTGAGCTTGCCGGAGCCCGAACTCACCGCGTGCGCGGTCCACTTGAGGGATCCGTCGGGCCAGTAGGCGAGCGGCCAGGACTGCACGGGAACGGCCGTGCCCCCGGCATCCGTCAGCGCGAACGCCTGGTCCTCCTGGTAGGTGCCCATCGGCCACGGCACACCGACCGTCGAACCGGGCGCGGCGCCGAGACCGCCGTCCTCCAGCCAGTCGAGGGTCACCGGACCGTCGTCGGCCGCCGCGGCTCTGGGCGCGGCCTGGGCGTCCTTCGCCCCCAGCGCCCAGCTGAACTGCGCGGCGGCTCCGGCGGCAGCGGCGGCCTTGAGGAGGGACCTGCGGGGAATGGGAGACATGGCCTTTCCTTTCCGTGCGGGAAGCTTTCTTCCGGTCCGTCTGGTCAGGGGCATGACAGAGAAAGATGCGGCAGCGGTCGGTCCGCTGCCGTAGAACCGCCCGTCAGCGGTGCCGGTACCGCTCCTCCACCGCGACGGCCGCCGCGGCGACGGCCCCCAGCACGGGGATCGCCAGCGGTGCGATGAGCAGGGCGGAGCAGCCGACGAGGACCAGTCCGCCGACGAGCAGGAAGGAACCGGCCGGGTCGAGGACCGTACGGCGGCCGGCCTCGGCGAGCAGGGCACGCCAGGTGTCCCCCGGTGCCCAGACCGCCGCCGCGCGCATCCCGGCGACGACGATCCCGAGCAGCGCGAAGACACCGACGGCACCGACGAGCGGCCCACCGGGCAGCCCGGCGCGCACGGCCTGGACGTCCACCCACACGGCGGCCCCCGCACCCCACCCCGCGAGCCCGACGACCCACCCGCCGCGCACCGCCGCCCGGAAGTCCGCGCCGAACTCCCGCCAGCCGCCGCCCACATGACCGGTACGGCGCCTCAAGTGCCTCGCCCCGGCGGCGAACGCGGCTGGATAGGTGACAACTCCCGCCGACGCGACGGCGATCCACACCCCGGTGAGCAGACATTCGGCGAACACCCCGAACCGCTCGGCGAAGACCGATTCCTTGCGTGCCTTCACACGCGCTTCGGCCACCGTCTCAGCCCTTCAGTCCGGAGGTCGCCATACCGTCGATCAGGTACCGCTGGAAGGCGAGGAAGAACAGCAGCACCGGCAGCAGCGCGACCAGCGACATCGCGATCATTCCACCGTAGTTGGCCGCCACTCCGTCCGAGTCGCGGAACATCATCAGGCCCAACGAGACGGTGTACTTGCCCGGTTCGTTGAGGTAGATCAGCGGGCCCATGAAGTCGTTCCAGGCGTTGATGAAGGTGAAGATCGCGCTGGTGATGAGGGCCGGCCGGCACAGCGGCAGCACGATCGACCAGTAGATCCGCAGATGCCCGCAGCCGTCGAGGCGGGCGGCCTCGTCCAGTTCCTTCGGCAGGTTCCGCATGAACTGCACCATCAGGAAGACGAAGAAGGCCTCGGTCGCCAGGTATTTGCCGATGAGCAACGGGACGTAGGTGTTGACCAGTTGGAGCTTCTGGAACATCACGTACTGCGGGATCAGCAGCACGTGGTACGGCAGCAGGAGCGTGCCGATCATCAGGGAGAAGAGCAGGTTGCGGCCCGCGAACCTGATGCGGGCGAACGCGTACGCCGTCAGGGAGCAGGAGACCAGGATGCCGACGACCGAACCGAGAGCGTAGAAAAGGGAGTTCTCGAAGAACGTCCAGATCTTGATGTCGGCTATGCCGTCGGCGAGGCCCTTGAAGTTGGACAGGATCGGGTGACCCGGGAACAGCTGGAGGCTGTTGATGATGTCCTTGCTCGGCTTGAACGAGGCGCCGATGACCCAGAGCACCGGGTAGAGGATCACCGCGAGGATCAGCAGCGCGCCGAGGTGCCAGACCAGGGAACCGGAGTGCTTGCGGCCGAGGGCCGGGGGCTTCGTGGTGGTGGCGCTCATCGGGCGTCCTCCTCGTAGTGCACCCACTTCTTCTGCGACCAGAAGAGGACGGCCGTCACCAGTGCCACGGCGAGCAGCAGCATCCAGGCCATCGCGGCGGCGAAGCCCATCTGGGCGTCCTTGAAGCCCTTTTGGTAGAGGTAACAGGTGTAGACGAGCGTGGCGTCGGCGGGACCGCAGTACGTGTTGGAGACGACGTAGGCCGAGCCGAAGATCTGGAACGAGTGGATGGTCTCCAGCAGCACATTGAAGAACAGCACCGGGGAGATCATCGGCAGCGTGATGCTCCAGAAGCGCCGGAAGGGACCGGCGCCGTCCATCTCGGCGGCCTCGTACAGCTCCCGCGGCACCTGTTTGAGCCCGGCCAGGAAGATCACCATGGGCGCCCCGAACTGCCAGACGGTGAGCGCCACCAGACAGTAGAGGACCCAGTCGGCGTTGCCGACCCAGCCGCCGACGTGGAAGCCGAGGAAGGACTGCGTACGGTCCACCACGGCGCCGTCGGAGAAGAGCGACCGCCAGACGAAGCCGATCGAGACGCTCGCGCCGATCAGTGAGGGGGCGTAGAACGCGGCCCGGTAGAAGGCCTGGCCGCGGCGGCTCTGGGCCAGCAGCAGGGCGACGCCGAGCGCGAGCAGCAGTTTCAGCGGGGTGCCGATGACGACGTACTTCGCCGTGACCTCGACCGACTTGCGCCACCGAGGGTCGTCGAACATCGCGGTGAAGTTGTCGAGGCCGACCCACTTGGGGCTGTTGAAGAGGTTGTAGTCGGTGAACGCGAAGTAGAGCGAGGCGGCCATGGGGCCCGCGGTCAGCAGCAGGAAGCCCGCGATCCAGGGGGACATGAAGAGATAGCCGGCGAGGTTCTCCCGGCGGCCCCGCCGCCCCTTGGTGACGGGGGCGGCGGGGCGTGCCTTGCGGGTGGTGGGCACGGAGTCCTTGACGAGCGTCACGGCGGTTCCCATCAGGCTTGGAAGGCTGCCTCGGACTCGGTGAAGAACTGCTTCACCGCGTCCGTGACCTTGGTCTTGCCCTGGCCGAGGTCACCGCCGATGCGCAGGAAGGCGGCCTCGACGGTGTCGGCGCCGGAGGGGTGCGGGGTGATCGTGCCGAGGACGCCGGACTTGGCGGTGGTGTCCTCGTACTGCGCGATCTCCTTGCTCACCGTGTCGGTGGGCTTGAACGCCGCGTACTGCTCGGTGCTCGCCAGGATGCCGCGGTCGTAACCCATGATCGTGCCGACCGCAGGGTCGTGGACCATGAAGTCGATGAACTGCGCGGCCTCCTTGGGGTGCGAGGTGTGGGCGGAGGCGCTCAGCATCAGGGAGGCGAGGTACTGGCCGGTGTGCTTGCCGTCCATGGTGGGGATCGGGGCGAGGCCGTAGGTGCTGCTGCCCTCCGCCGAGTAGCGGACGGTGAAGTTGTCCCAGGTGAACTCCGAGGCGCCGTGTCCGGCGGAGAGCGAGGACTTGGGCGCGTCCTGGGCGACGATCTTCGGGTCGGTGACGATTCCGGCCTTCACCCGGCCGTATCCGTCCGTCCACCACTCCGTCAGATCGGACTTGTCGAAACCGAGTCCGTCCTTGGTGAAGAACGCCTTGCCGTTCTGGCGGAGGTAGAGGTCGTACAGATACATGATGGCGAAGTAGCCCGTGTCGCCCGGGACTTCGGTCTTGTCGTGGATCGTCTTGAGGGCCTTGAAGTAGTCGTCCCAGGTCCAGCCCGTGGCCGGGTCGACGCCCGCCCTCTCGAACACCTTTTTGTCGATGACCAGCGCCATGGTGTTGGAGCCGACCGGAACACCGAGCTGTTTTCCGTCGACCTCGCCGACCTTGGTGACACCCGCACGGAAGTGACCCAGGCTCAGATTGCCTGCTTTTACCTGAGAGTTGAGGTCGAGCAGAATGCCTCTCTTGTCGTACTTCCGAAGAAATCCGACGGCGTTCTGGAATACGTCCGGCGGATTTCCGCCCGCGGCCTGCGTCTGGAACTTCTCCCAGAACGACTGATACGTCTGAAAGTCCGTCTTCACCTTGATCTTCGGATACTTCTTCTCGAAGAGCGCGATGGACTGATTGATCTTTTTCGCCCGCTCCTCGGCACCCCACCACGAGTAACGGATCGTCACCGTCCCATCGGCGGACGTGCCGCCGTTACCGCCGCAAGCCGTCGCGGCCAGCCCCAGCGTGACCGCCGAGACTCCGGCGGCCTTCAAGACCGTACGCCTCTCCACATTCGTGCCGGTTCCCATGACGGGCCCTCCCCGTAGCGTCGTTGCCACCTGCATGAATCGTTTCAAGTAAGCGCTTGCTGGCACAAGTTACGGAGGCCCTCGGGGTGCGTCAATGATTCGGACAGGAATTTCTTGTAGACCGGCTGAGCGCTACGGCGGCACCGCCGGGCGCGCAGCGGGAGCGGCAGGGCGGAGACCGCAGGTGAGGCGCCCGCGGCCGACCGGGCGAACAGGAAGCGGCCTGCCGCAGCAGCCGCCGAAAAAGGCCTGGGCGACGAGGAGTTGACTTGTCGTCACCGACCCTCGAACGACGACGGCCCGCCTGCGTGATCACCCCCCGCCCGCCGGGCGGGGGGGGGGGGGCGGGGGGGGAGACCACGACCCAGGCGGGGGGGAGGAAGACCACACCCCCCAACCGCACACCCCCACCCCCCCCCGCCCCGCGGCGCCCACCCCGCGCGGCCCGGCGGTCCGGGTGGGCGATACTGGGTTCGAACCAGTGACCTCTTCGGTGTGAACGAAGCGCTCTCCCACTGAGCTAATCGCCCGGACGCACGGAGAACATTACCCCATGTCAGCGGGTGCCTCCGACCAGCGCGGGAAGGCACCCGAGCGCCGCCACCGGGTCACTGGTCCTTGATCTTCCAGGGCATCACGACACCGAACTTCCAGACATAGACGCCCACAAGCGCGACCACGATCACCAGGCCGACCGAGGTCAGGACGATGTTGCGGCGGCGCACGGCGGGGTCGAGCGCGCGCTGTGCCGCCTCGGTGACCTTGCGTTTCGTCCAGCGGAGCACCAGCTGGGCCCAGACGAACTCGGTCGCCCAGATCGCCATACCGCCGAAGATCACCACCCAGCCGGGTCCTGGGAGCGGCAGCATGACGATGCCGGCGGCCACGACCGCGAGGCCGATGACGAAGACACCGACCTGCCAGCTCAGATGCAGCGCACGGCGCGCCTTGATGAACTCCGGTGCCTTGGAACCGAGCCCCTGCTCGTCCCGCACCCCGTCCGCACCTGTCCCGTCCGGCGTCTCGTCAGCCATGCCTTCGGACGCCACGACAACCTCACCCGGCCCGTCACTCCCCGTATTCATACGGACAAACCCTACCCGAGGGAAACCAGTCACCGGAATGGCCGCACCGAGCGATCGAGCTCTCGGCCGGAAGAGTTACGTAAAGGCACGCAAAACACTCAGAGGGGTTTACAACGGCACCGTAGGTGGCATGTCGATTTCGCCGACGTGCGAATCCCCGAGCGCACACTGAGCGAAAGGCCCTGGCGCTTATGAACACCACGGTCAGCTGCGAGCTGCACCTGCGCCTCGTTGTGTCGAGCGAGTCATCCCTGCCTGTCCCCGCAGGCCTGAGGTACGACACGGCCGACCCCTACGCCGTGCACGCCACCTTCCACACCGGAGCCGAGGAGACCGTCGAGTGGGTGTTCGCCCGTGACCTTCTCGCGGAGGGCCTCCACCGGCCCACCGGTACCGGCGACGTCCGTGTCTGGCCATCCCGTAGTCACGGCCAGGGCGTCGTCTGCATCGCACTGAGCTCTCCCGAGGGCGAAGCCCTGCTGGAGGCTCCCGCACGGGCCCTGGAGTCCTTCCTGAAGCGGACGGACGCCGCCGTGCCACCCGGCACGGAGCACCGGCACTTCGACCTGGATCAGGAGCTGTCGCACATCCTGGCGGAGAGCTAGCGCAAGGCCCCGACCCGAACCACCCGCGCCGTCCGAACTCGGGGAGACGGCTCGGGCGTGGACAACCGCATAGGGCAGGCACCGGCGCCGTCGCCGCGATTCGTCGCGGGGGCGGCGCCGGTGCGTGCGGTGCCTGTTCCCGGCGACTCTCCGTAGCGTGGGGAACCGTGAGGGACACGAAGGCGTTGACAGAGGCAGGGGCCGCCCTCCGGGAAGCCACTACCATCGGCCAGCATCGGCGGGCGCCCGCCCGACCCCCAGGCCAGGGAGCTAAACGTGCTGATCACCCACGACACCCGGTGTGCCCTCGACACCGTGGTGGATCTGGTGAACACCGCACCGGAGGACGTCGCGGCGCCGGACGGACTGTCGGACGTCGCGATGCTCGCGGATTTCGTACGAAACCACGAGATCAGCGATGTCGGCGTGCTGTCCGAGTTCGACCTCTCCGCCGTGCGCAAGATCCGCGGCCGGTTCACCGCGGTCTTCTCCGCGCCGGACCCCCGGACCGCCGCCGGGCTGATCAACGACCTGGTCGCCGCCGCGGGCACCACCCCCCGCCTCACGGACCACGACGGCTACGACTGGCACGTGCACTATTTCGCGCCCGGCGCCTCGGTCGCCGACCATCTCGCCGCCGACTGCGGGATGGCGCTCGCGTTCTTCGTGGTGGCCGGCGAGCAGGAGCGGCTGCGCCGCTGCGAGGCCCCCGACTGCCGGCGCGCCTTCGTCGACCTCTCCCGGAACCGCTCGCGCAGATACTGCGACAGCCGGACCTGCGGAAACCGGCTGCATGTCGCCGCGTACCGGGCGCGCCGCAAGGAGGCGGCGGGCTGAGGCCCGCGAGCGGACGTCGGCGGCTCCGGCACACCCGGCCGTGGGAGCGACCGGTTCGATGAGGTCGTGGCCCCCGGCGGGTGACGTCGGGGACCACGAGTACGGCTCACAGCATCAGCAGGTCGTGCAGCGAGGCCATGAGCAGCAGACACCCGATCACCGCAAGGAAGATCATCAGCGGTGGCTGGGAAAGGGCGAAAAGGCAGCCGCGCGGCTCGTCCTTCGGCGGCGCGGCGTCGCTCTGTGTCGTGTCCAGCATCTCGCCGCGATGATGACGCAGCGAGGACCCCTCACGCGATCAACACGCCCGATAGGAGAGGGAGTTCGCTGAATTCCGTGATGTCCGTTTCGAGTCGCGTCGTGTCCTGAACACTTACCGGCGGACCCGGCTCGCTCTGTGTCGTTTCAGTCGCTGTGCGGCCGTCATATGCCGTGCTTCTTGAGGATGGCCTCGATGTCGCTGAAGTCGTCCCCGCTCTTGGCGCGGGGCGCGGCAGCAGCCGGCCGGGTCGCCGGGCGTGCGGCAGGGCCGAGGGAGGGCGCGGAGGCCGTCGGCGCCACCGCGTCCGACTGTGCCGAGGCCCGGGCCGCCCTGCGCTCCTTGCGGGTGCCGCCACGGCGGCGCTCCACTGCTCGGGTGCCCGTGAAGAGCAGCCAGGCACCGCCGAGTACGACGAAGCCCGCCCAGGCCATGGGGCTGAACGCGGTGTCGGCGGCCCAGCCGACCACACCGGTCATCACCAGGCCGACGGGCACCAGCGAATAGGCGGCGATCCGGGCGGCGGAGAGAAAACGCTTGCGGTACGCGGTGACCGCCGCGATGCCCAGGCCTGCCGCGGAGGCGGCGGAACAGACGGTCTCGGCAATCATCCGGTCCTCCAGGCAGTTCCGTCGGGCACTCTCGGTCGGACGAGGTCGGCCGGCCCTCTCGGACACGTCGGCCCGGCAGGTCGCACTTCGTCCCTTCCATCCTGCACCGTCCGGTCCCCGGGATGCCATGCCCCGGTAGGACATCAGGGACATCTCCGGGTCGCATCCTCCCCAGGTGCCGGTCGGCGTCGTACGCCTGCGGCCCGTGGTCCCGGTTGGGGCGGCACGGCCGGGGCTGGGAGACTGGTCGCATGAGTGACCTCTCCTCCGCGCGCACCCCCGTCCTCGACGTCTGGTGCGAGCTCCAGTGCCCGGACTGCCGCACCGCGCTGGAGGATCTGCGCGCCCTACGGGCCCGCTACGGCGACCGGCTGGAACTGCGGCTGCGGCACTTCCCCGTGGAGAAGCACAAGCACTCCTTCGCCGCCGCGCAGGCCGCCGAGGAGGCCGCGGAGCAGGGGCGGGGCTGGGACTACGTCGAGGCCGTGCTCGGCCGGGTCGAGGAGCTGGACCGCCGGGGCGAACCCTTCCTGGTCGAGGTGGCCGGCGAACTCGGCCTGGACGCCGAGGAGTTCGACACCGCCCTGATCGACGGCAGGCACATCCTGATCGTCGACGCCGACCAGGCCGAGGGCAAGGCCATCGGCGTGACCGGCACCCCGACGTATGTCATCGGCGGAGAACGCCTCGACGGCGGCAAGAGCCAGGACGGACTGCGCGCCCGCGTCGAGGAGATCGCCGACCGGCTGCTCGCCGGGGGCGAGTGAACAAACGGCGAGGTCTCAGAGCAGGCTCTTGTACAGGTGGTGGACGACCGTCTCGTAGCCGAGTGACTCGTAGAGCCGCTCGGCCGGGGTGTTGCCCTGGAAGACGTTCAGACGAATGGCCGGCAGACCGGCCTCGATGCCCTGCGCCTCGGCCAGGAGCATCAGGGTGCGGCCGTGGCCCTTGCCCCGGTGACGGGCGTCGGACTCGACCTTGTAGACGAAGGTCTTGCCGTCACGGGAGGCGGTCCAGAGCGTGCCCACCGCGACCCCTTCGTGTTCCAGGACGCTGAAGGTCATGTCCTGGGTGGCGAGCCCGTCGGGCAGCAGTTCGGCGTCGGTCTGCAGTGCCCTGGTCCGGGCCTCGGCCTCGGGCACCCCGCGCTCGGTCCAGCTCTTCGCGAAGTCCTCCGTCCCGCGGTCCTTCCACGGGCCGAACTCCTCCTCGGTCATGGGCCGCCCCCGGCTCCCCTCGGGCAGTTCGGGCGCGGTGTCGCCGAGCGGCTTCTCCATGTGGCGGTTGCGGACGACGTACCCGAGAGCGGTCGCCACCTTGAGCGCCGCCTCCGCCTCCGCGGGGACGGAGACCTCGATCCGGTCGCAGCCCCAGCCCCGGACCACCTCCTCGGCGGCGAGCGCGGCCACCGTGCCCCGGCCGCGCCGCCGGTCCGGTTCCTCGATGCTCAGGTCGAGGATCTGGGCCACCGAGTCGCCGAAGAACGGACTCGTGCCGAGGCGTATCGAGCCGACAGGACGGCTGTTCACACACACCTGGTAACGACGTGAACGCGTCCCGTCGGCTTCCTGCTGAAGCGGCTCGTTCGGCCGCAGGGTCGTGGTCATCACCTGTGTTCTACCCGACCTGGAGCCCCAGGTCAGCCCACTCAGAGATGGCTTTCACGGATCGAGGTCGTCGCCCGACCGCTCGTCGAAGACGCGCATCGCCTTGGCGGTCACCGGCCCCGCCACGCCCGGGAGTTGACGGTCGTCGAGCAGATGGACGGCCTGTACGTCGCGCAGTGAGGAGGTCAGGAAGACCTCGTCGGCGCGCTCCAGGACGTCCAGCGGCAGGTCGGTCTCCTTGGCGCCGGTCCATTCGACGGTCAGGGCGCGGGTGATGCCGGCGAGGCAGCCGGAGGTGACCGGCGGGGTGTGGATCTCGCCGTCCAGGACGACGAAGACGTTCGACCCGGTGCCCTCGCAGAGCTGTCCGACCGTGTTGGCGAACAGGGCCTCGGAGGCGCCGTGTTGGTGGGCGCGAGCGAGGGCGACGACGTTCTCGGCGTAGGACGTGGTCTTGAGGCCGGCGAGGGCACCACGCTCGTTGCGGGTCCAGGGGACGGTGACCACGGCTGTGGAGTCGGGGCGACGGCCGACCTCGCCGAGTGCGATGACAAGGGTCGGCCCGTGCTCGCCACGGTCCGATCCGAGGGGACCGTGGCCGCCCGTGTAGGTGATGCGCAGCCTGCCGAACGGCATCGGGTTGGCGGCGAGGACGGCCGCGCAGCCCCGGCGGACCTCGTCCAGGTCGGGGTCGGGGAGGCCGAGGCCGCGTGCGGAGCGGGTCAGCCGGTCGAGATGGCGGGTCAGCGCGAAGGTCTTCCCGTCCGTCGCCTTCACCGTCTCGAAAATGCCGTCGCCCACGGTCAGTCCGTGGTCGAAGACGGAGACACGGGCGGACTCGATGTCCTGCAGCCCGCCGTCGAGCCAGATCTTCATGAAAGAGCCCCTCCGCTCACGTCGTACGCGCCCGACGCTACCGCGAGCAGTCGCGCCGCCTTCAGCTCGGTCTCCCGCCACTCCCCCTCGGGGTCGGAGCCCCAGGTGATCCCGGCGCCGGTGCCGAAGCGGAGCACGCCCTCGGCGCGGTCGATCCAGAAGGTGCGGATGCCGACGGCCAGTTCACCGGTGCCCCGGTCGGCGTCGACCCACCCGATGCCCCCGCAGTAAGGGCCCCGGGGCGCGGTCTCCAGGGCGCCGATGATGCGCAGGGCACTGGACTTGGGGGCGCCGGTGACACTCCCGGGCGGAAAGGCGGCCGCCAGCAGCTCCGGCCAGCCCGCGTCCGCGGGCAGCTCGCCCCGGACCGTCGACACGAGATGGACCAGGCCGGGGTGCTTCTCGACGACACACAGGTCCGGCACGGTCACGGTCCCCGTGGCGCAGACGCGCCCGAGGTCGTTGCGGACCAGGTCCACGATCATCACGTTCTCGGCGTAGTCCTTCTGCAGCAGGTCCGCCTCCGTCCGCCCGGTGCCCTTGATCGGACCGGACTCGACGACCCGCCCGGTCCGGCGCAGGAAGAGTTCGGGTGACGCGGTGGCTATCTCGACACCGTGACCGGGCAGCCGGATCGTTCCTGCGTACGGCGCCGGGTTGCCGCGTGCGAGCAGGGCGGTGAGGGCGTCCACGTCGGCGTCGGGGCCGATCGGCGCGGACAGGACACGGCACAGGTTGGCCTGGTAGACCTCGCCGGCCGCGATGTGCTCCCGGATGCGGCGGACGCCGGCGGTGTAGGCGGCGCGGTCGAGGGAGCTGGTCCAGGCGTCGGTCGCGGGGCCGTGCCAGGCGCCGGGGACGGGTGCCGGGACCGCTTCGGGTCGTACGTCGCTGAAGCGCGCGCAGGTCAGACGGCCCTCGAAGTCGGCCGCGACCGCCCAGAAGCCGGTGGAGTCCAGGGCCGCGGGATCGCTGGTGACATCGAGGAGGCCGGTGGCGACACGGCCGCCGAAACGGGCGAGAGGGGCGAGGTGGAACACGCCGTCGAGTCTATGGCGGGTGTCTCACAGGTTGCCCGGCCATGTCACCGCGGCTGCCGTGACCATGTGTTCCCGTAGTCGCAGGCCAGCACGCTGCACAAACGCGTTTTTGTGCTGGCCCCGGAATCCGCTAGAGTTCAACTCGTCGCCGCGACGCGCAAGCCGAGCGGAAACGACAAGCGGACGTAGCTCAGTTGGTAGAGCGCAACCTTGCCAAGGTTGAGGTCGCCAGTTCGAACCTGGTCGTCCGCTCGCAGGAAGTGGGGGATCTTCTCGAACCCCTACGCTCCTGGTGGAGTGGCCGAGAGGCGAGGCAACGGCCTGCAAAGCCGTCTACACGGGTTCAAATCCCGTCTCCACCTCCAAGGACGATTAGCTCAGCGGGAGAGCGCTTCCCTGACACGGAAGAGGTCACTGGTTCAATCCCAGTATCGTCCACTGGTCCGCAAGGACTTGGTCCGCAAGGATCCCCGCGCGATTAGCTCAGCGGGAGAGCGCTTCCCTGACACGGAAGAGGTCACTGGTTCAATCCCAGTATCGCGCACGCACCGCCCATGATCCCCGGATCGTGGTCCCGAGGACGATTAGCTCAGCGGGAGAGCGCTTCCCTGACACGGAAGAGGTCACTGGTTCAATCCCAGTATCGTCCACACTCCGGAACCCCCGGCCGTCTCGTACGGCCGGGGGTTCTTCCGTGTGCCGGTCAGCTGGAGAACAGCATGTGGCCGAAGCTCTTGTGGCGGTGGTGGCCGCCGTGACCGCCGTAGTGGCCACCGCCGTGACCGCCGCCGTGCGGGGCGCCCCAGGCGGGCGCGGGCGGGGCGGGGTAGGCCTGCGGGCCCGGGGGCGGCGGGGCGGGCTGCTGCCACTGCGACTCCACGCGGGTCAGCGCCTCCAGCTCTCCGTAGTCGAGGAAGATCCCCCGGCAGTTGCTGCACTGTTCGATCTGGACACCGTTGCGGTTGTACGTGTGCATCGGCGCATGGCACTTCGGACACTGCATGCTCGGCTCAACTCCTCGGCCGTTGGTACGTCTTCGTGTTTCCCCAGGACAGACTCCGTCCGACCCCGGTCGGTTGCACCCTACTTCGCGAATCCGGGCGTCAACTCGGGCGGGACGGAACCCATTCGGTCACAGGCGTCCACGACCGCTCCCTCCACCTCGTCCAGCGAACGGTCCGCCGCGACCGCCTTGACGATCGCCAGGGCCGCGGTCTGCACGGTGAGCGCGCGGGCCGGGACGTCCAGGGCGGGCCAGGGGTCGCCGTCGGCGGGAACCGCCGGGCCGCCGGCCGTCCGGTACGCGGCCAGGAAGCGGGTCCACTCGTCGGGCGGGAGCAGGCCGCAGGCGTACCAGGCGGCCGGCCGTGCCAGGTCCCATCCGGGGACTCCTACGCCCAGGTCGTCGACGTCGATCAGCAGCCAGGGGCCGTCGGGGGCCGGATGGCGGACGAGCTGGCCGAGGTGGAGGTCGCCGTGGCAGAGGGTGGTGGTGTCGGGCTGGGGTGCCTCCGCGCGGGCCCACGCCGGGAGCAGGGTCCAGGCGTGCAGGACGGGGGCGGCGGCGAGGTGGCCGGCGGCGGTCTCGCGGAGCCGGGTGATCGCCCTGACCGCCTTGAGGGGGCCGCGCATCGGTGGGAGGGCCGTCGGGGCGGAGGTGCGGTGGAGGCGGGCGAGGAGGGTGGCCGCGGCTTCCCAGGGGGCCGCGTCCGGGTCGTCCGGGTCCACGGGGGTGCCGTAGGGCCAGAAGGTCACCTGGCGGTCGTGCAGCGTGACGGGGGTGGGGTCCAGTGGGGGCAGGAGGATGCCGGGGAGGTGTGTGGCGGCGGTGAGGCGGGCGGTGAGGTCGGTGGGGTTTGTGTGGGGGGCGTGGGCCTTGGCGACCGTGGTTGCGTGGCGGACGACTGTGCCGTCGGGGCGGTCCGTAAGGGTGCGGGTTGCTCCGCAGGGGCAGGCGGGGGTTTGGGTGTGCGCTGCGGTTATGGCTCGGGCTGTCAGGTCGGGCAGCAGTTGGCGGGTGGTCACCGGGTCCCCCCTGAGTCGTACGGCTTGCTAGGGGAGCGTACGGCTGGGTAAGTGGTTTGCTGCGAGCCGGGGCTGGTCGCGCCCACGCGGCGGAGCCGCATATCGATACAGCCCCGCGCCCCTATGGGGCGCTCCAGCTCCCCCCTTGGAACAATCGCCGGGCAAAGCAAAGCCGGCGCAGCTCCCCAGCTGCGCCGGCTTTTTTTGCCGTCCGCCGCACCCCCGTCCCCACGGGGTTTCATGGGTTGATGTCCCCGCCCGGACCGCTCTTCCGGGCCTGGGGTCGCCGCTCAGCGCCCCAGCATCACTCCCACGGACGACGCCTGTGTGGCCACGGTCTCCCAGCCGTCGAAGACGACGAGGAGCAGGACCGCCAGGGGAAGTGCCATCAAGGTCGCCACCAGCGGGTGGCGACGGCCCGTGCGGCGGGTGCGGAACGCCGCGTTGTACGCCTTGCGTCCCTCTTCGCGGATCAATGCCCGCGGTGCCGTGTGGGCCATGGTCCCTCTCCTGACCGTGCTCCGTTGACCGAACTCAGTTGTCGTTGGCAGCGGCGGGTGTCTGACCTCGGGGGACGAGTGCTGCACCCGCCGCTTGACCTCAAATCTAGGTGCACGGCGGGTGCGGGTCGTCATGCCCTCGTACCGATTGACGGGCCTCCCGGAGGATGAGCAATGACCTGCGAACTACTCCCCTGGGTGGAGACGGGGACCTAGGTCTCGGGGTCTTCCCGGAGGGGGCGTCCGGAGTGCCCCGCTTTCTCTGAGCTGTCCTTCTCCGAGCTGTCCTCGCGCGGGACCGGCTGCTCGACCAGGGCCAGGACCCGGGTCGCCATGAAGCGGGCGGTACGGACGACGGAACCGCTGCGGGTGACTTCGCTCACTTCCACGACACCTCGCCGTACCGCCGTCTCCACCCTGCGGCCCGCCCTGCTCGCCACCACCTCGTATGTACGTGTGGTGTCGCCGGCGTCCACCACTATCTCGACGCGATCACCCTTCACGCGCTCAATCCCCCTTCTGTGATGGTTGGTTGGGGTCGGAGGCGATATGAAGTCCTGCTGTTCGCACGGCCTCTGACCACCCTTCAAAGTTTCCCACCCGGCACTGACAATCCGTCGGTCCGAGAGGGCGCGGCCTTTGCGCGCGGGCGGCTGTGGAAACGTAAGCTGTCGCTCGTCACACGGACCGGGCAGCGGGGATGAACATGGCGATGATGCGCCTGAGGCGCGAGGACCCGCGCGTCGTCGGCTCGTTCAGGCTTCACAGACGGCTCGGCGCGGGCGGAATGGGCGTCGTCTATCTGGGTTCCGACCGCAAGGGCCAGCGGGTCGCGCTGAAGGTCATCCGGCCGGATCTGGCCGAGGACCAGGAGTTCCGTTCGCGGTTCGCGCGCGAGGTGTCGGCCGCGCGGCGGATCCGCGGTGGGTGTACGGCTCGGCTGGTCGCGGCGGATCTGGAAGCCGACCGGCCGTGGTTCGCCACGCAGTACGTGCCCGGGCCCTCCCTGCACGACAAGGTCGCCGACGAGGGTGCGCTCGGCGCCGCCGAGGTCGCCGCGATCGGGGCCGCACTGTCGGAGGGGCTGGTCGCGGTGCACGAGGCCGGTGTCGTACACCGGGATCTCAAGCCGTCCAACATTCTGCTTTCCCCCAAGGGTCCGCGGATCATCGACTTCGGGATCGCCTGGGCGACCGGGGCGTCGACGCTCACGCACGTCGGTACGGCGGTCGGTTCGCCCGGCTTCCTCGCGCCCGAGCAGGTGCGGGGGGCGGCGGTCACGCCGGCCACGGATGTGTTCTCGCTCGGGGCCACGCTCGCGTATGCCTCTACCTCCGACTCGCCCTTCGGGCACGGTAGTTCGGAGGTGATGCTGTACCGCGTGGTGCACGAGGAGGCGCAGCTGCACGGGGTGCCGGACGCGCTTGCTCCGCTGGTCCGCGCCTGTCTGGCGAAGGACCCCGAGGAGCGGCCCAGCACCCTCCAACTGTCCTTGCGGCTCAAGGAGATCGCCGCCCGCGAGGCCCAGGGTCTGTCGGATGTACGGCCGCCCGCGCCGCGTGGCAGCGAAGCCGATCGGCCCACCGGGCGGCTCACCGAGAGCTATCCCGAGCAGCAGCGGACGCAGGGTGGGCGGCGTCCGCAGGGCTCGCAGGGCACTCCGGCGCCGCGCGGTGCGGCTCCGCCGTCGCGGGGTGGTGGCAGTCCCTCCCGTGCGGGCGGCGGCGTTCCTTCCCGGCCGAGTCAGGCGCGGCCGACTCCGGCTGGGCGCAACACCACCCGCTCCTCCGGCAACGGCAGTGGCAGCCGTCCCGCTCCGCGCAGTGGTACCGGGCGGCCGGGGCCGCGGACCACGGGTGCGGGGCGGCGGCCCGCCAACCCGCGTCTGCTGCGGCAGCGGTTGTTCGTGTTCGTCGTGGTGACGCTGCTGGTCGCGCTCGGGATCGCGGTGGCTCAGGGGTGCTCGGGGCCGGCGCATGGGCTTGGGCGTACGGGGGACGGTGTGCAGCGTGTCGTGGGGGCGGATGGGCGGTTCGGGGCGGTGGGCGGTTTCGGCGGGTAGGGAGCGGGGGCGGTGTCGTGGAGTTTTTTCGCCCCCGCCGCCCCTACCCGTCCCGTCCCCAGGGGCTGCCGCCCCTTCGACCCCGCCTGGTGGCTGCGCCCCCAGACCCCCGTCGGCCCTGAAGGGGCCTCGTCCTCAAACGCCGGACGGGCTGGATTGTGGTGGCCCGCGTTGAGAAGCGCCCGGACGGGCTGGATTGGGGCTGGATGATGCCGGCCTGGGCCGAAAAGGTGTGCGGCCTCAGCCGCGCCTACAACCCCGGCAGCACCCGCTCGAAGAACTCCCGGTCCGCGTCGAAGAGTGGGGTCATCGTCAGGAATTCCGCCGGGGTGACCCAGCGGACCTCGGAGACCTCGCCCGGGTCGGGGACGATCGTGCCGTTGCCTGTTTCGGTGGCGGTCCACCAGTGGAGCCGGAAGACGCCGTCGTCGGTGTCGGACTGCCAGACCTTGGCGAGGGGGGAGACCGTGAGGCCGACCTCCTCGTGGACCTCTCTGACCAGGGCTTCTTCCTGGGTTTCGCCCGGTTCGAGTTTGCCGCTGAGCGGGGCCCAGTAGCCGGAGCGGGCGGAGTCGGGGCCGCGGCGGATGACCAGGACGCGGTCCGCGCGCCGGAGGACTGCGACGATCGCCTCGCGCTGCGCCAAGCCGTGCTCCCTAGAGTTCGGGGCGGCCGGTGGCCACCGCGTAGAAGGCTACGGCAGCGGCGGCACCCACGTTGAGGGAGTCGACGCCGTGGGCCATGGGGATGCGGACCCATTCGTCGGCCGCCACCAGGGCCTGGGTCGAGAGGCCGTCGCCCTCGGCTCCCAGCATCAGGGCCACCCTGTCCATGCGGTGCGGGGCCGCCTCGTCGAGGCTCTTCGCCTTCTCGTCGGGAGTGAGGGCGAGGAGCGTGAAGCCCGCCTCGCGGACCGACTCCAGGCCCTTGGGCCAGCTGTCGAGGCGGGCGTAGGGGACGGAGAACACCGCGCCCATCGAGACCTTCACGCTGCGGCGGTAGAGAGGGTCCGCGCAGTCGGGGGACAGCAGGACCGCGTCCATGCCCAGTGCCGCCGCCGAGCGGAAGATCGCGCCGATGTTGGTGTGGTCGTTCACCGACTCCATCACCACCACCCTGCGGGTGGTCTGGAGGAGTTCGTGGGCGGTGGGGAGAGGTTTGCGTTGCATGGAGGCGAGCGCGCCCCTGTGTACGTGGTAGCCCGTGACGCGTTCTGCCAGTTCCGGGCTCACCGCGTAGACGGGGGCCGGGAGTTCGTCGATGACGTCCCGCATGACGTCGACCCACTTCGCGGACAGCAGCATCGAGCGCATCTCGTAGCCCGCGTCCTTGGCCCGTCTGATGACCTTCTCGCCCTCGGCGATGAACAGGCCCTCGGCCGGTTCGCGCTTGCGGCGCAGCTCTACGTCGGTCAGGCCCGTGTAATCACGCAGGCGCGGGTCGTCGGGATCCTCAACGGTGATGAGATCGGCCACAGGGTGATACTGCCTTGTCCTGGGTGTCGTGCCAACGGCTGGGAACGGGTTGTGTTACCCGGGGTTACGCAAGCGCCTCGGGGCCTACGGTGACGACCGCGCCGATGACGATCACCGCGGGCGGTTTGACGTCCTCGGTGCGCGCGGTCTCGCCGACCGTCGCGAGGGTCGCGTCCACCCGGCGCTGGGCGGCGGTCGTGCCCTCCTGGATCAGGGCGACCGGGGTGTCGGACGGTTTTCCGTGCGCGATAAGGGTCTCGGCGATCTTCCCGATCTTGTCCACGCCCATCAGGACCACCAGCGTGCCGGTGAGTTTCGCGAGGGACGGCCAGTCCACCAGGGAGCGCTCGTCGTCAGGGGCGACATGGCCGCTGACCACCGTGAACTCGTGTGCGACCCCGCGATGGGTGACCGGGATACCGGCCGCGCCCGGTACCGAGATCGAGCTGGAGATGCCCGGCACGACCGTGCACGGGATGCCGGCCTCCGCGAGCGCCTGGACCTCCTCCATGCCACGGCCGTAGACGAACGGGTCGCCGCCCTTCAGTCGTACGACCGACTTGCCCTGCTTGGCGTGTTCGATCAGCGCGTTGTTGATGGCCTCCTGGGCCATGTAACGGCCGTACGGGATCTTCGCCGCGTCGATCACCTCGACGTGCGGGGGGAGTTCGGCGAGGAGGTCGCGGGGGCCGAGGCGGTCGGCGATGACGACGTCGGCCTCGGCGAGGA
Organism: Streptomyces hokutonensis; assembly: GCF_042751305.1. Classification (GTDB taxonomy): domain Bacteria; phylum Actinomycetota; class Actinomycetes; order Streptomycetales; family Streptomycetaceae; genus Streptomyces; species Streptomyces hokutonensis_A. Next base: position 347,018 of record NZ_JBHYWD010000009.1, on the reverse strand, counting down.
GGCGGCGGCCGCGGACCGTGATCAGGTCCGGGTCGCCGGGGCCGCCGCCGACGAGGGCGACGCCGGGGGTTCGGGTGCGGTGGTGGGGGGCGACCAGCGTGCCGTCGCGCAGGCCCGCCACCACCGCGTCGCGGATCGCGGCGGTGTGGCGGGGGTCCCGGCCGCGCGCGTCCGTGGTGAGCACGGCGACGGTGACGCCCTCGCTGTGGCCGGTCGCCGGGGTCCAGGCGGTGGCCTGGTCGGCGTCGTCGGAGCGGACGCACCAGACGCGGTGCGCTTCCGCCTCGGCGGAGGCGGCGGTGTTGGCCTCGGGGTCGGTGGTGGCGATGAGCGCGTACCAGGCGTCCGCCAAGTCGCCGTCCGCGTACGGGCGTCGCTCCCAGGTGATCTCGCCCGCGTCCGCCATCGCCTCCACGGAGGGGGTCGCCTCGGGGGACACGAGGAGGATGTCCGCACCCGCCGCGATCAGCGCCGGCAGGCGGCGCTGGGCGACCTGGCCGCCGCCCAGGACGACGACCCTGCGGCCGGTGAGGCGGAGGCCTACGGGGTAGGCGGGGTTTTCGGCCATGAGGGTGCGGCTCCTCTTTTACGGCGGGTTGCCCGGCGTGCTTTTCGGCGTGCGGTGGCCCTGACGTGCAGATTTTACGGGCAGGGGGGGGGGGGGGGGGGGGCCCGGGCCCGGGCGGGGGCGCCCCACCCCCCCGGGGGGGGGGGGGAGAGG
>NZ_JBHYWD010000009.1:317254-346287 GCF_042751305.1 Streptomyces hokutonensis | reverse complement strand
CGCGGGCCCCCGCCCCCCCCCCCCCCTCCCCCCCGCCCCCGCCCCCCCCCACCCTGGGGGCGGCTACTTCTCGGTCACCCCTGCGGAGTCGAACGTCGCCACCTCGTGCATCGCCCGCGCCGTGCTCTGCACCAGCGGCAGGGCCAGCAGCGCGCCTGTGCCCTCGCCGAGGCGGAGGTCGAGGTCGACCAGGGGACGCAGGCCGAGCTTGTTGAGGGCGGCGACGTGACCCGGTTCTGCGCTGCGGTGGCCCGCGATGCAGGCCGCGAGGACCTCGGGGGCGATGGCGCGCGCCACGAGGGCCGCCGCGCCGGCGCTGACGCCGTCCAGGATCACCGGCGTACGCAGGGACGCGCCGCCGAGCAGCAGGCCGACCATGGCCGCGTGCTCGAAGCCGCCGATCGCGGCGAGGACGCCGATGGGGTCGGCGGGGTCCGGCTGGTGGAGTTCGATCGCGCGGCGCACGACCTCCGTCTTGCGGGCCAGGGTCTCGTCGTTGATGCCGGTGCCCCGGCCGGTGACATCGGCGGGGTCGGTGTCCGTGAACACCGAGATCAGGGCGGCGGACGCGGTGGTGTTCGCGATGCCCATCTCACCGGTGAGCAGAGCCCTGTTGCCGGCCGCCACCAGGTCGCGGGCGGTCTCGATGCCCACCTCGATGGCCTGCTTGGCCTCCTCGCGGGACATCGCGGGACCGGTCGTCATGTCGGACGTGCCGGCACGGACCTTGCGGGGCAACAGGCCGGGGGTGGCGGGCAGTTCGGATGCCACGCCCACATCCACCACGCACACCTCGGCGCCCACCTGGCTCGCGAAGGCGTTGCAAACGGCGCCGCCGCCAAGGAAGTTGGCGACCATCTGGGCCGTGACCTCCTGCGGCCAGGGGGTCACGCCCTGCGCGTGCACACCGTGGTCGCCCGCGAAGATCGCGACGGCCGCGGGCTCCGGGATCGGCGGCGGGCACTGCCGGGACAGTCCGGACAGCTGCGCGGAGATGATCTCCAGCATGCCGAGCGAGCCCGGCGGCTTCGTCATCCGCTTCTGCCGCTCCCACGCCTCGCCGAGCGCCTTCGCGTCCAGCGGGCGGATCCCGGCGACGGTCTCCGCGAGCAGGTCGTGCGGGTCCTCGCCGGGCAGCGCACGGCGGCCGTACGTCTCCTCGTGCACGACCCACGACAGCGGGCGGCGCTTGGACCAGCCCGCCTGCATCAGCTCGGGCTCCTCCGGGAACTCGTCGACGTAGCCGACGCAGAGGTACGCGATGACCTCCAGATGTTCCGGCAGGCCGAGCGCGCGGACCATCTCGCGCTCGTCGAAGAAGCTGACCCAGCCGACCCCGAGGCCCTCGGCGCGGGCGGCGAGCCAGAGGTTCTCGACCGCGAGGGCGGCGGAGTACGGCGCCATCTGCGGCTGCGTGTGGCGGCCGAGGGTGTGGCGGCCGCCGCGGGTCGGGTCGGCGGTGACGACGATGTTCACCGGGGTGTCGAGGATCGCCTCGATCTTCAGTTCCTTGAACTGCTTCGCCCGGCCCTTGGGCAGCGACTTCGCGTACGCCTCGCGCTGGCTCTGGGCCAGTTCGTGCATGTTGCGGCGGGTCTCCGCGGAGCGGATGACCACGAAGTCCCAGGGCTGCGAGTGCCCGACCGACGGTGCCGTGTGCGCCGCCTCCAGCACGCGCAGCAGCACGTCGTGCGGGATCGGGTCGCTGCGGAAGCCGTTGCGGATGTCACGGCGCTCGCGCATCACCTTCAGCACTGCCTCGCGCTCGGCGTCGTCGTAGGCGGGTGCGGCAGGGCCGGTGGACTCCCGTACTTCTTCCACTGCGGCCGTGCTCTCTTCTTCCTGGTCGGCGGCCCGGGTGTCCAGGTCGTCCGCGTGCTGTACGAGTTCGGGCTCACCGTCGGCGTCGGCATCGGCCTCTCGGGGGCCGGGGACGGCGGCGAAGGCCTCCGCGCCGCCCGACGGGTCCTCCATGGGGAGGGTGAGGGGGTGCGGCGGGGTCGGTGCGAGGTGCGGGGTGGTGGGCACGGAGCCCTCCACCGGCACGAAGCGGCCGAGGGAGTCGTCGGGGTTCGGGCCCGCCGGGACGGACTGCGGCACCTCGGCGAAGTCGACGAACTCGGCTTCCGGGGCGGCGGGTTGGGCGAGGGGCTCTGCTACGAGGGGCTGCTCGGTGGAGAGCGGGGCGTGGAGGTCGGCGGCTTCCGCTTCGTGGCCCTCGGCGGTGGGCGGCTGCGGCGCGAGTACCGGCTCCGCTTCCGTCGCGAACTGCTGGTCCGGTACGGCTTCGGGCGGGGCGGCGGGCTGGAACGCCGGGTCGCCCGGGGTCGCGTCGAGGAGGACGGGTGAGTCTTCGACGAGCGGCTCGGGGACGTTCTCTTCGACGGGCGGGACCGCAGTGTCGGGGTGTTCCTCGACAGGGGCCGGGACCGGGACGGCCTCGGCGGGATGAGCCGAGTCGTGGGCCTGCGGTTCGGGTTGCTCGGCGTCCGAGGCGATCGGGCTCTCGACTGCCGTAGGAACAGCGGGAGTCGGCCCGGCGTCCTGGACCTGGACCTGGACGGCCTCGTCGAGAGCCTGGTCTTCCGGTGCCTGGCTCGGCTCCGCAGCGGCTACGGCTTCCGGGGTCGGGGAGACAGCGAACGCGTCATCGGAGGCAGGGCCCGCACTGTACGGGAGTTCGCCCTCAGCGCCGGAGCCATCACCATGCACCGCCTCCGGAGCCGTACCGACACCGGAGTCGAATGCGACCTCGGGGTCCACCCCGGCAACGGAGGCCGAAGCGCCGTCCTGGAGCTGAACGGCACCCAACCCCTCGGCGCCTTCCGGCAGTTGACCCGCCTCGGGCAGACCAACAGGTTCAGAGCTCTCCGTGCTCGCGTGAACCGAAGACGCAGAAGAAGCCGAGGACTCCACAGCGGATGCCGTGGCGGCCGTCGCCGCCGTCTCCACCGCGTACAGCTGGCCATGCCCCTGCCAGGCCTCGCCCGCGTCGGGGGCCTGCGCCAGGCCCGGGCCCGGCTCGGAAACCGGGGTGAGCCCGGTGTCCGCAGCCGTGGCGACTCCCCCGGTGGTCACCGCTTCCGTGGCGAGCCTCGACACCGGGGCCTGGGCCGCGTCGCCGGGCTCCGGAGCCGGTTCGACCACCGGTGTCGGTGCCGGTGCCTGTGCCGGAGCAACCGTTTCGGCGGTTCGCACCGCTGCGGCGACCGAGGAGTGGGCGCCCCAGGGGGCCGCACCCTGCGGGGGCAGGTCGCGGAGTTGGGGTGCGTCGAGGTACTCGGGGCTGGTCGTCGGCGGCCCGGACTGCCGTACCGGAGCGCCGGCGGGGCCGCGGTCGGCGAGGGAGCGGACCGGGCTCGCGGAGGTGTCGGGGAGGGGCGGGCCGAGGTGCAGCGGGCGGCGCGGGGTGACCGGCGCGGGCGGCGGTTCGGCGAGCCGGACGGCACCGAGGTCGACGGAGCCGCTGTCCCGACCCGCCATCTCGTGCGGACCCGGCTCGTGCGGAGCCTGCTCGTGCGGGGCCTGCTCGTGCGGAGCCGACGCGAGCGGGCCCTGCTCCTGCGGGGCCGGCTCGTAGGGAGCCTGCCCGTACAGAGCCGAATCCTGCCCCTGGAGAGCCGGCTCATGCGGACCCGGCTCGTACGCGGCAGGTTCAAGCGGACCCGGCTCGTAGGCGGCGGGCTCGAGCGGAGCCGGCTCCTGGACGGTCTCGACGACCGGCTCGGGGGCGGGGGGCGGGACCTCGTTGCCCCAGGCGCCCTGGGCGCCCGGGAGGAGCAGCAGGTCCTCGTCCTCGGCAGTGGTCTCGGAGAGGTAGGTGTACGCGCCGTGTGCGGGAACGCTCGGCTGTTCCACCATGCCTGCGTTCTCCGGCAACCCCTCGGCCGGGACCTGGCCGGTGTCGGTCATGCGTACCCCTCGCCCATCGGTTAGTGCTTCTACGACCCGCTCACCGGGAACGGCGCACCGACCGCCCCGCAGTGGAGAACGAGCGTGCCTGTCCAGCGGCACGAACGACTCGACGCCAAAAAGCGACAAAGCCATTTAGACGACAAAGCCATTGAATGGCATTGTCGCGGCCGTTGTGCCGTCACGGCAGCTTGATCCGCGACGGCCCGCTGTGGACTGCGCCACGTTGCGCGTCCTCCGGTTCCCGCTGTACCACACACACCCCAAAACGGGCGGGTTTTCCGGACATTGGCGAACGAAGCGCCGGTCCACCCTGTGCGGTACAACGGTCCGCCAGCCTACCGCGCGCAGTACGACAACAGGATCACGGGGACGGTTCGAGGGGTCAGGAAACGCGCTCCGGAAGGAGGCCGCTGAGCAGGAAAGCGACGCTCCGTTCCGTCTCCGTCCAGGCCCTGGTGTCGAGTTCGACGGACTGGATGAGGGCGCACTCCACGTGGTAGCCGTGCTCCGTGAGGTCGCGGCCGACGAGTTCGGCCTCGTCGCGGGTGGAGGCGTGCGCCACGATGCGCTGCGGGCGCCGGTCGGCGACCGCGGAGACGACGGCCACTCCCCCGCCGCCGACGCGTACCACGTCGGGTTCGGGGAGGTTCTCCAGGATGTACGGGGCGTCGCCCTTCACGATCTGGAGGTGCACGCCGAAGCTGCGGGCCGCGGAGTCGGTGCGGGCGCAGGCCTGGCTGTCGCGGTCGACGGCGATGACGGCGGCTCCGGCGCGGGCCGCCTCGATGGCGAAGGCTCCGCTGCCGCAGCCGATGTCCCACACGAGGTCTCCGACGCGCGGGCCGAGGCGGGCGAGTTGGGCGGCCCGGAGCAGTTCCGTCTCGCCCTCGCCGAGCTCACCGACATAGGCCTCGGCGGGGAGGGTCCAGCCCCGGGAGACGGCGGCCGGGTCTCGGCCGGCGATCCAGCCCTCGCCCGGTCCTGCCGTGACGGTCGGGCCGACCGGGCCGCCCATGACGATGACGACGTTGGGGTCGCGCCAGGTGCGGTCTGCGGCCTTGTCGGAGGTCAGGACGGTGACCTGCTCGTGCTCGGTGCCCAGTTCCTCGCAGATGACGAAGGTACGCTGGACGCTCCCCAGCAACAGGCCGAGCTCGGCGGGGCCGGCGCCCGGTGAGGTGAGAACGGCGACTTTTGCGTGGGCCCGGCACACGTTCACCGCGCGTCGCAGGGTGCGCCTGTGTGCGACGACCACCTGTGCGTCGTCCCAGGGCATACCGGCGCGGGCGAAGGCGGCGGCCACGGAGGAGACGGCGGGGACGACTTCGACCTCCAGGCCGAACTCGGGTGCGCGCAGGGTGCGTACGACTCCGAAGAAGCCCGGGTCCCCGTCGGCGAACACCACCGCGGTGCCGCGGACGCCTGCGATACGGCGGGCGGCGAGGGCCACGCTGCCGAGGCGGATGCGTTCGGCGCCCGCCGGTACCTCGGGCAGCTCCAGATGGTGGGGCGCGCCGGCCACCAGGGTGGCGGCGCTCAGGGCGGAGCGTGCCGCAGCTGTCAGCGGAGAGCCGTCCCAGCCGATCACCGTGACGCGGTCGGCCATCGTCGTCAGTCTCCAGGGGTAATTCGCAGGTCGTCGGGGGAAGCTGCCCGTACGCGGGCACCGTGAGGGTACCTGGTGCGGCTGGGCGGTGCTTCCGTGGTCGTACCCGCCGGATTCAGTTCCAGTCGGCGAGTGACGTGAAACCGTCGACGTCGGCGAGCTGCTCCGCCGTGCCCTCCAGGTCCTCGGGGAGGAGGCTCCACACGATGAAGTCGGTGCGGACGTCGATCCAGGTGCCGTCGTCGGCGTGGACGTGCGCTATGCAGGCGCCCCGCAGGACGCCCTCGCTGATGCAGCCGATCTTCTGGGCGACCTGCTGGGAGGCGGTGTTGTCGGCGGCGGTGCGCAGCTCGATGCGCTCCAACTTCTGGTCCCCGAACAGCCATTGGGCGGTCGCGAGGGCGGCTTCGGAGGCGTAGCCCTCGCCGCGGGCCCAGGGGGCGATGATGTACGACAGCTCGGTGGACCGGACATGCCAGTCGGTCTTGGTCAACTGGACGATGCCGACGAGCCGTTGGGTGAGGAACTCGGTGACGGCGAGGTCGAGGCCGCGGCCCGAAGTCCGTTCGGCGGGCGCGTAGTTGGTGATCCACTCGCGGGCGCCGGCCTCGGTGAACGGCTGGGGCACATCGGTCCAGGCCGCTACCTGCTCGTCGTTCATCATCTCGGCCAGGGCCTGCACATCGTCCTCGTCGAGGGGCCGCAGCACCAACCGCTCCGTGCTGATGGAGATGTTGGGGAAGGTGCTAGTCATGCGCCACTCCGTAACCTTTGGAAAATGTTCAGGGCAACCTGAACTGCCCAGCATGCAGCATGAAAGCAGGGAACCGCATCACGGGGTCCACCCGCGGTGAGCGAGTGGACCCCGTGCGTGGTGATACGCCGTATACGCCCCCCGTCAGCCGGAAGTGACCGGCAGGACGGAGCCCTTGTACTTCTCCGCTATGAACTTCTTCACGTCGGCGGAGACGAGCAGCTTCGCGAGCTTCTCGAGGCGGGGGTCGTCCTCGTTGCCGCGTTTGACGGCCAGGAGGTTGGCGTAGGGGTTGTCCTTCGCCGACTCCAGGAGGATCGCGTCCTTGGCGGGCTGAGGCCCGCGTCCTGGGCGTAGTTGTTGTTGATGACGGCCATGTCCACGTCGTGGAGCGAGCGCGGGAGGTGGGCCGGGTCCAGCTCCTTGAACCTCAGGTGCTTCGGATTGGCCGTGACGTCCGCGGGGGACACGTCGGTGCCCGCGCCCGCCTTGAGCGTGATCAGCCGCTTGGCGGCGAGGAGCTTGAGGGAGCGCCCCTCGTTGGTGGTCTCGTCCGGCACGGCGACGGTGGCTCCGTCGCCGAGCTTCGCGATGTCCTCGACAGGACGCAGTCCGTGAACTCCAGCTTCATTTCGGCCTTCTCGGCCAGGTTGTCCTTGATGTACGTCAGGACTTCACCGGCCGGCACGGCGGTGGCACCGACGACGAGGGTGTCGCCGTCCTTGCCACCGCCCTTACCGGAGTCCGAGCCCGACTCCGTTCACAAAGACGGTCAGAAGGACGGGATGACGGAGCCGGCGTACTTGTCCTCGATGAACTTCTTCACCTCGGGCGACGTCAGCAGCTTCGCGAGCTTCTTGACGCGCGGGTCCTTCTCGTTGCCCTTCTTCACGGCGAGGAAGTTGCCGTAGGGGTTGTTCGACGCGGACTCCAGGACGATCGCGTCCTTGGCGGGCTTCAGACCCGAGGAGATGGCGTAGTTGCCGTTGATGACGGCCGCGTCGACGTCGTCCAGGGAGCGCGGGGTCTGGGCCGCCTCCAGCTCCTTGAACTTGAGCTTCTTGGGGTTGTCGGTGATGTCCGCGGGGGTCGCCTCGTTGCCGACACCGGCCTTCAGGGTGATCAGCTTGTTCGCCGCGAGCAGCTTGAGGGCGCGGGCCTCGTTGACGCTGTCGTTCGGGACGGCGATCGTCGCGCCGCTCGTCAGGGCGTCGGCGCTCTTCACCTTGTGGGAGTAGAGGCCGAGCGGCTCCAGGTGGACCGTGACGACGGGCACGATGTGGGTGCCGTTCTTCTTGTTGAAGTCGTCGAGGTACGGCTGGTTCTGGAAGTAGTTGGCGCCCACCGAGCCGTCCTCGGTCGCCGTGTTCGGCGTGACGTAGTCGGTGAACTCCTTGACCTCCAGGTCGAGTCCGGCCTTCTTCGCCAGGTGGTCCTTGACGTAGTCGAGGATCTCGGCGTGCGGGGTCGGGCTCGCGGCGACGACCAGCGGTCCGCTGTAGTCGGAGGCCGAGGAGGAGCCCTTGTCCGAGCCGCAGGCGGAGAGCGCGAAGGTGAGCGCTCCGGCGGCGAGGACGGCGGTGGTGAGCTTTGCGGTGTTACGCACGAAAAGTGCCTTTCCTGAAGGGTGTCGCGTACTACGACCCCGCGTTGGGTGGTGCGGGGAGTCTGGGTGGGGGTGGGCCTACGCGGCTTTCAGCAGCCGTAGCCTCGGTGCCGGACCCGACCGTCCGCCGCGCCTGTGCGCGGAGCGGGCCGCGTAGTCGCCGGCGAACTGGATGAGGGAGATGACGACCGCGAGGATCGCCACCGTGATCCACATCAGCTGGGTCTCGAAGCGCTGGTAGCCGTAGCGGATGGCGATGTCGCCTAGACCGCCGGCACCGACCGTGCCGGCCATCGCGGAGTAGCCGATGAGGGCGACGATCGTGGTGGTGGTGCTGGAGATCAGCGAAGGCAGGGACTCCGGTACGAGGACCTTTCGCACGATCGTCCAGGTGTTGCCGCCCATCGACTGCACGGCCTCGACGAGCCCGCCGTCCACTTCGCGGACAGCTGTCTCAACCAGGCGCGCGAAGAAGGGAATTGCCCCGATCGCGAGCGGCACGATGGCGGCCTCGCGGCCGATGGTCGTGCCGGTGATGGTCCGGGTGAAGTTCATGAGCGCGACCATGAGGATGATGAACGGCAGCGAGCGGGCCACGTTCACGATCTGCCCGATGACCTTGTTGGCGGCGACGTTCTGGAGCAGTCCGCCACGGTCTGTCAGGACCAGCAGGATGCCGAGCGGGAGTCCGCCGACGACGGCGATGACCGTGGACCAGCCCACCATGTAGAGCGTGTCCCAACACGCCTGGGACAGCAGGGGCTGCATCTCCGACCAGCTCACTTGGCACCTTCCTTCAACAGTACGGGCTCCTGGCCCAACACGTCGATCTGCAGGCCCTGTTCGCGCAGGAAGCCGATCGGCACGACGTTGTCCTCGTAGCGGCCGGGCAGTTCGATGCGCATACGGCCGACCTGGAGTCCGCCGACGGTGTCGATGGCGGCGCCGAGGATCGAGATGTCGATGTTGTAGGTGCGCGAGAGCTGGGAGATGACGGGCTGGGTGGCGGCCTCGCCGTGGAAGGTGACGTCGACGACGGTCCGTTCCTCGCCGCCCGCCTCGCCGCTGACGGGGAAGAGCGCGGCGGCCAGCTCGGAGTCCGGGGTGGCGAGCAACTCGCTCACCGTCCCGGACTCGACGATGCGCCCGTGCTGCATCAGCGCTGCGGAGTCGCAGACCGACTTCACGACGTCCATCTCGTGGGTGATGAGCAGGACGGTCAGGCCCAGTTGCCGGTTCAGGTCGCGCAGCAGCTGGAGGATCGAGCGGGTGGTCTCCGGGTCGAGGGCGCTGGTGGCCTCGTCGGAAAGCAGCACCTTGGGGTCGCCGGCCAGCGCGCGGGCGATGCCGACGCGCTGCTTCTGGCCGCCGGAGAGCTGGGCCGGGTAGGCCTTCGCCTTGTCGGCGAGCCCGACGAGGTCGAGGAGTTCGAGGGCCTTGGCGGACCGTTCCTTCCCCGACTTCCCGAGGATTTCGAGCGGCAGCTCGATGTTGTCCTGGACGGTCCGCGAGGAGAGCAGGTTGAAGTGCTGGAAGACCATGCCGATACGGCTGCGCGCCTGGCGGAGTTCCCGTCCGGCGCGCGGTCCGCGCCCGGCGAGGGCGGTGAGGTCCTGTCCGTCGACGGTGACCGTGCCGGCGGTGGGCTTCTCCAGCAGGTTGACGCAGCGGATGAGCGAGGACTTGCCGGCGCCGGACTGGCCGATGACGCCGTACACCTCGCCTTCGCTGACGTGGAGGTCGACGCCGTCGAGGGCGGTGACCTCACGGCCGCGTGAGCGGTAGACCTTGGTCAGGCCCGATGTGGTGATCACTGGGGTTCCATGACTGTCGAGTACAAGGGCGTGAGTGTGCCCTGGTACGAGGGGGGAAATGTGCGTGGGGCGGCGGAGTCACACGGCATTCAGCACATGGACATGCCACGGCGGCTCGCTTCGGGGCGCGAGGCTGGGGCGGGTAGCCCGGGGGTGGTGCGGGGGCCCTCTAGAAGGCGCACATTCGACACATACAGCGAGCACCGGGCGTCAGGGTCGCCTCGGTCGCAAGGGTGCGGCTGCTCGTCGTGGTCATGGCATCAGTAAAGCAGACGTACGGTCCTGACAAAGGGCCGCTGTCCACATGCCGGACAGCGGCGGACACCCGTCAACCGCGTACGGAGATCTCCACTCCCTCGTCGCTGACCAGCGCGGACAGGGCTGACAGGTCACTCACAACTAGGTCGGCGTCCAGCTCGTGTGCCTCGTGCGTTGTGGCCAATGCCACGGTGATCATTCCGGCCGCGCGGCCCGCCTGGAGTCCCGCCGGGGCGTCCTCGAAGACGACGCAGCGGGCCGGGTCGACGCCCAGCCGGCGGGCGGCGAGGAGGTAGGGCTCGGGGTCGGGCTTGCCGCGCGTGACGTCCTCGGCGACAACAAGGGTCTTGGGCAGGATGTCGGCGTGCGCGAGCCGCGCTTCGGCGAGGCGACGGGTGGCGGAGGTGACGACGGCCCAGCGGTCGGCGGGCAGCGAGTCGAGGAAGTCCCGGGTGCCGGGCAGCAGAAGAGCACCCCCGTTGGTCACGTCCTCGACCTCCAGCGCCTCGATCCGGGCGACCGCCGTCGGGACGACGTCGGCGGGCAGCAGGTCGGCGGCTATCGCCACGGCGGTCCGCCCGTGCAGTTCGACCCGGGCGAAGTCCTCGGCGGTGATCCCGAACTCCGCCGCCCACCGCGTCCAGCACCTGCGCACGGATTCGAGGGAGGAGACGAGCGTGCCGTCGTTGTCGAACAGGAGGGCCTCAGCATGGATCTTCATGTTCCCGACCCTACGGTCACCGGGTCTTTTGGCCCGTAATAGGGTCGCCGCATGCTTGATGCCCTGACGCTGGCGATCGGTGTCGCCGCGCTGCTGCTCGCCGCCTGGACCGGGTGGGCGGCCTACCGCGACCAGTCGACGAAGGACTGGCACTTCATCGGAATGGCCGTGGTCACCCTGCTGGCCACGGTCCAACTGGTGGTCGGCATCGTGCAGTTGGCGCGCGGCGAGAAGGCGGAGCAGGGCACGGCGATCTTCGTGGCGTATCTGCTGGGCGCGTTCGCGGCCGTCCCGGCGGCGGGTTTCATGTCCCTGGCGGAGCGCACCCGCTGGGGCACGGCGACGGTCGCGGCCGGCGCCGTGGTCCTCGCCGTGCTCGAAGTCCGGCTCTACGACATCTGGGGAAGCTGAGATGACCACCGTGGAAGAGAACACCGTGGAAGAGAAGCCCAAGCGGCTCATCAGCGGGCCCGGCATGCTGCTCGTCTGGTTCTACGGCGTGATGGTCGTCGGCGCGGTCTCGCGCTCCGTCTACCAGATCGCCACCGAGTTCGACCGGGCCCCGCTCGCCTACTCGCTGTCGGCGGTCGCGGGTGTGGTGTACGGCTTCATCACGTACTCCCTGATCCGCGGCGGCGAGCGGGCCCGCAGGGCGGCACAGGCGTGCTGCGCCGCCGAACTCGCGGGTGTCCTGATCGTCGGCACGCTGACCGTGATCGACAGCTCGGCCTTCCCGGACGCGACGGTCTGGTCGTACTACGGCGCGGGGTACATCTTCATCCCCGTGCTGCTGCCGCTCTCAGCGCTCTACTGGCTCCGGAAGAACCGGGACGCCAACACCGTCACGCCGTAGCGACGTACGCCTCGACCGGCTTCTCCAGGACGATCATCGGTACGCCGTCGTCGCCCTGGGAGGTGCCCACGGTCTCGTAGCCGACGCGGCGGTAGAGGCGCAGGTTGCCCTCGCTGCGGTGGCCGGTGTGGAGGCGGAACTTCTTGGCGCCGCGTTCCTCGGCGAGGGCCGATTCGGCCGCGCGCAGGAGGCGGGCGCCGATGCCGTGACCCTGGAGGCGCGGGTGGACGCAGAGCTTGCCGATGGCTGCCGCGCCGTCCTCGGTCACCGTGCCGCGGACCGAGCCGACCACCTCCTCGCCCAGCCGCGCCACGAACACGCAGTCGGAGCCGAGTTCGGCCCGGACCGAGTCGAGGCTCTGGACGAGCGGGTCGATGCGGTAGTTGCCGTACAGCGCCGCCTCGCTCTGGAAGCACAGGTACTGCAGCCTGAAGATCTGCTCCGCGTCCTGCTCGGTCGCCACCGAGATGGTCACACTCATGCCCATGTGCGCACGCCTCCCGCTCACCTGATCGCCATGTGGTTCTCACTCCTATCCCCGCGCTTCGCGGGCCGCAACCTCCGGCGTCAGCAATCGCCGGAGACATCCCAGACATCTGGAACGTTCCGGGCCGAGACTGCCCTGTGAGATACCCAACTCCCCAGCGATCTCGCGGTAGGTGAGGTCCTTGGGCGACAGCAGCGCCTCCATCAGACGCGGGCAGCGGCCCGGCAGCCGGCGCACCGCGTCGTGCAGCGCGCGGTGCCGCGCCGCCGTGAGGGCGACCTGCTCGGGGCCGCGGTCGGTGTCCTCGGCGGGGTCGTCGTCGTACGACTGCTCGAGGCGAGCGGTACGGCGGGTGCGCTGGGCCTCCGAGCGGACCGCGCGGCGGAGCCAGCGCTGGGGGTCGACCGGTGGGCCGGAGGCGTCCAGGAGCTCCAGGAGGCGGAGCCAGACGGCCTGTTCCAGGTCGGCCGGTTCGGTTCCGGAGGCATATGCCTCGGCGGAGGCCTCGGCGGCGAGCAGTGGGCGCAGGGTGGCGACGAGTTGGTGTGTCATATGCGGCACGACGTGGCCGCCCCCGCACAAGGTTGCCGGGGCGGCCGTCTGTCACTCCAACGGGGCGCGGGGCTCAGCCGTTGACGAAGTCCGCGCGGGCCAGCAGGCCGGTGTCGGCGTTGTCGGTGAAGACACCGTCGATGCCGGTGGCGAAGTAGCGCTTGAAGGCGCCGAACGCGTCGCCGTAGGCGTCCACGGCGGTGCCCTTGCGGTACTCCAGCGGCAGGAAGGGGTTCTCGTTGCGCATGGTGTAGGGGTGCAGGATCAGGCCCACCTTGTGCGCGTCGGCGACCAGGGTGGTCTCCTTGTTCAGGCTGGCGTCGGCGTTCTTCGTGATGATCAGGTCGAGCGTCGGGCCGATGCCCTGCGCGTACGACGCGATCTCGGCGAGGCCCTTCGGGGTGACCAGGTCGTCGACCGTGCGGGGGTCGCCCAGGTCGACGAAGTCGAAGGGGCGGGTGCCCGAGCCGGACAGCAGCACCACCAGGTTGTTGCGGACGAGCTTGCTGATCTTCTGGATGCTGGTCGGCTCGAAGGACTGGATGAGGACCGGCGAGTTCCGCTTGTCCTTGCCGTGCTTGCGCAGGGCCGAGGAGAGCAGCTTCTCCATGTCGAAGCCGCGCTTGCGGAAGTAGGTGGGGTGCTTCATCTCGGGGTAGATCCAGACCTGCTTGCCGCGCTTACGGGTCTGCTCGTCCTGCCACTTGAGGACCTCTTCGAAGGTCGGGATCTCCCAGCGGCCGTTGTAGAGCGTGTTGTGCGGGCGGTTGGCCGGAATGCGCTCGATCGCGCGCAGGGTCTTCAGCTCGGCGAGCGTGAAGTCCTCGGTGAACCAGCCGGTGACGGAGACGCCGTCCAGCAGCTTGGTGGTCTTGCGGGAGGCGAACTCGGGGTGGTCGGCGACGTTCGTCGTGCCGCCGATCTCTGGCTCGTGCCGGCAGACCAGGTGGCCGTCCTTGGTGGGGACGAGGTCGCCGGCCTCGACGATGTCGGCGCCGAGGTCGAGGGCCAGGTTGTAGGAGCCGAAGGTGTGCTCCGGGCGGTAGCCGCTGGTGCCCCGGTGGCCGACGATCGTGGGCTTGGGCAGGTCCTTGAGGCCGCCGCCGTGACGGGCCGAGGTGGCCTCGGCGGCTCTCGCCGTGCCCGCCGGTCCCAGTGCCGCCACTCCCGCACCGAGCACGGCCGCGCCGAGGAGCGCCCGTCGTCCCGTTCCGTTGGCTCGCTCGTTCGGCCCCTGCGTTCCCTGCGTGTCCATGAAACCTCCTGGCGTCGCCCCGTCGGTGCGCGCCGATCGTAGGTGCGCGCACATGACCAGAGGGAGACCTCGGCCCGAACACGGCGGTGACGCTGGATGTCGTACGGACGGACAGGTTTGACACGCCATCAGCAAGGAACGCGAGATGTGTCACAACATGGCGGCCCGGTTACGAGGCGGCTCCGGAGCGACACCGCAGGTAAACGTGCGTCAACACTGCGTAAGACCTCGGTGAACCCGATGTGCAATACGCGGGGCACCGCGAGTATCGTCCTCACCTGCACAGTTCTATATCGACCCCTTGACACCGGAGGGCCCGTTGTCCCGCTTCGTGCTCATCAAGGCAGTGCTCGGACCGATCATGCGCCTGATGTTCCGCACACGTGTGGAGGGCGCGGAGCACATCCCCGACGACGGCCCGGTGATCCTCGCCGGCAACCACCTCACGTTCATCGACTCGATGATCCTTCCGCTGGTCTGCGACCGGCAGGTGTTCTTCATCGGCAAGGACGAGTACGTCACCGGCAAGGGGTTCAAGGGCCGCCTCATGGCCTGGTTCTTCACCGGCGTCGGCATGATCCCGGTCGACCGGGACGGCGCGAATGGCGGCGTCGCCGCGCTGATGACCGGGCGGCGCGTGCTGGAAGAGGGCAAGGTCTTCGGGATCTACCCCGAGGGAACACGGTCGCCTGATGGCCGCCTGTACCGGGGGCGTACCGGGATCGCCCGGCTCACGATGATGACGGGTGCGCCGGTTGTTCCGTTCGCGATGATCGGCACGGACAAGTTGCAGCCGGGGGGTGCGGGGATTCCCCGCCCGGGGCGGGTCACTGTGCGGTTCGGTGAGGCGATGGAGTTCTCCCGGTACGAGGGGATGGACCGGGATCGGTATGTGCTGCGGGCTGTTACCGACTCTGTGATGACTGAGGTCATGCGGTTGTCTGGGCAGGAGTACGTGGATATGTACGCGACGAAAGCGAAAGCCGCGTAGGGGTTCGTTGTTGGGTGCGGGTGCGTGAGGGCTGGTCGCGCAGTTCCCCGCGCCCCCGAGGTGTTTCCCCTAGGCTGCGTCCTCCAGTTTCTGCCTCTTCAGCAAGAACCACGCCGCAACTGCCGTTGCCAGCAAGACCGTTGCGCCCACCGCCGATGCCACGCTCAAGCCGTTGACGAAAGCCTCTCTCGCCGACTTCAGCATTTCCTGAGCCGCCTGTGTCGGCATGCTGCCCGCCGCTTCCACCGCGCCGCCCAGTGACTCGTGCGCCGCGCTCGGTGTGCCCGCCGGAGACGCGAAGCCCCGGTAGACACCCGTCACGATCGAGCCGAGTACGGCGATGCCGAGGGCCGCGCCCAGTTCGTAGGCCGTTTCGAGACCGCCGAGGCCGCGCCTGCCTGTTCCTTCGGTACGGAGGAGAGGATGACGTCGGCTGTCACCGTGAAGGAGAACCCTGCGCCGACGCCGACCACGAGCAGTGCGGCGCCGAGGAGGGGGTACCCGGTCGACTGGTCGAGGGTTGTCAGTACGGCGAGGGCCAGGCCTACGGCGGCGAGGCCGCCCGCCACCACCGCGCGGACCGAGAAGCGGCGGGCCGTCCGGCCGGCGATGAGGCCGGCCGCCACCGCGCCCACCGCGGCGGGGATTTCGGCCAGGCCCGCTTCGAACGGGCCCCTGCCCTGGACGAGTTGCAGGTACTGGGAGAGAAAGAACACCAGCCCGGACAGGCCGAGGATGGTCAGCAGGTCGGCCAGGACGGCCGCGCTGAAGCCCCGGTTGCGGAACAGGCGCATGTCCAACAGCGGTGCGGGAAGCGTGAGTTGGCGGCGGACGAACCAGTACAGGGCCGCCGCGCCCAGTGCGCCGACCGCGAGTGCGGGCCACTCGAAGCCGTGGGTCGCGGCCTCCTTGACCGCGTAGACGACGCCGATCACGCCCACCAGGGACAGCGCGACGCTGATCATGTCCCAGGGCCCGGGGTTGGGGTTCTTCGACTCGGGGAGCATCTTGATGCCGACCAGGACGAGGACCGCCATCACGGGCAGGTTGATGAGGAACACCGAGCCCCACCAGAAGTGTTCGAGCAGGAAGCCGCCCGCGACCGGGCCGACTGCCGTACCGGCGGAGGCGGTTGCGCCCCAGATGCCGACCGCGAGGCTGCGTTCGCGCGGGTCGTGGAAGAGGTTGCGGATCAGGGCCAGGGTGGCGGGCATCAGGGTCGCGCCCGCGACACCGAGCAGCGCCCGGGCCAGGATCATCAACTCCGGTGTCGTGGCATAGGCGTTGAGGACCGAGATCGCGCCGAAAGCGGTGGCTCCGACGAGCAGGATGCGCTTGCGGCCTATTCGGTCGCCGAGGCTGCCCATCGACACGAGCAGGCCGGCGATGACGAAGGAGTAGACGTCGCCGATCCAGAGGAGCTGGGTGCCGGACGGCTTCAAGTCCTCGCTGATGTAAGGGGTCGCGAGGCCGAGGACGGTCGCGTCCACGGCCACCAGCAGCACGGCGAGCACGAGGACGGAGAGCGCGAGCCAACGGCCCGGGCGCTTCTCCGTCTCCGTCACAGCCGCCGGCTGCAGGGTGCTGGTCATGATTCCTCTCTCCGTATTCCGTCTCTGCGTAGTGCGCCGCCGAGCAGCAGCTCGACGGTCATGTGCGTGAAGTCCTTGGGGGCGCCCTTGCCGCTCTGCACCAGCCACACCGCGGAGGCCAGCAGGCCGAACAGCGCCTCGGTGAGCCAGGCGGGCGTGAGATCGATGCGGAACTCGCCGCTCTGCTGGCCGCGCCGGAAAAGGGCGGTGATGCGGTCGTCGATCCTGGCCCAGCCGGCGTGCTGCTCCTCGCCCTCGAAGAGCTGGTTCTCCGTGTAGAGGAAGGCGAGCAGACCGGCGGCCGGTTCGGCCTCGCGGACGAGTCGCCGTACGGCGTCCTCAGCCCGGCCGTCGTCCAGCCGCGCCGCGTCCAGGGCGGTCTCGCACTCGGCGATACCGAGCGCCTCCAGCGCCCGTACGAGCGCGTCGCGCCCCGCGAACTGGCGGTGCAGGGTGGCCCGGCTGATCCCGGCCGCCTTGGCGACCTCGTCCATCGTCGCGGTGGACTTGCGGGTCAGCAGGGCGGCGGCAGCGCGGAGTACGTGGTCGCGGTCGAGAGCCATGAGACAACCATAAACCACATGAGACATTCATGTCTCATCGCGGGCATGACTGCCTCACGGGGAGGGGGTGATCAGCGAGATCTCAGTGCCAGGGCAGCTGCCCGCGCTTCTCCCAGTACGTGTGCGGGTCCTCCGCGAGTGCGGCGAGGCGGGCAAGCTGGTCGTCGTTCAGGTCCACGACCGCCGCGTGCAGGTTGGAGGCGAGCTGGCCGACCGTCGCCGCGCCGGACAGGACCACCCCTGCCCACGGCTCGCGCAGGATCAGGGCCAGGGCGATCGCGTCGGCGCCCAAGGACGTCTCCTCGGCTACGGCCTTCAGGGCGTCCGGTGCGTACGACCCCGCGAGCCGGCCGTTGGCCATGCCCTCCTTGACGATCACCGCGAGTCCGGCGTCGTGGGCCTCGGCGAGGGCGGGGCCGGCCGAAGTCTCCAGGGCGTTGTACGTCGACTGGACGGTCCGGAAGAGGGGCTCGCCGTCGACCGTCACGGTGAGCGCGGCACGGATGGCGTCCGCCTGGGCCGGGCCACTCGTGGAGAAGCCGACGGTCACGCCCGTCGCCGCCAACTCGGCGAGTCTCGCGTGGAGTTCCTTGTCGGTGAGCGCCGGGCTGTCGGGGGTCACCGAGTGGATCTGGTAGAGGTCGAGGCGGTCGCCGAGCAGTTCGGCGGTTTCGCCGAGCTGGCGGTCGTAGGTCTGGACGGTGTGGTCCTTGACCTCGTGTTTCTCGGCGTCCGTGGTCCAGTCGGCGGTGTAGGTGTAGCCCCACTTGCTGCCGACCACGATGTCGTCGAGGTCGGGGTGGGCGGTCAGCCAGGCGGCGAGGAACTCCTCCGAGCGGCCGTAGGAGCGGGCCGCGTCGAAGTAGCGGACGCCCTGCGCGTAGGCGGCGTCCAGGAGTTCGTGGGTGCGGGCTCGGAGGGTTTCTACGGTGCGGGTCTCTCCGAGGTCTTTTTCGCGGCCGAGGTTGATGTAGCCGGGGCGGCCTACTGCGGCGAGGCCCAGTCCGAGGTGGGACGTGGGCGTAGTGGCGGTGGCGAGGCGGGCGAAGGGCATGCCGACAACGTAACGCGGGATGCCCGTTCGCCTCAGGATTCGGGGTGTGCGGTTGTGCAGCGGGGGCGGGTGCGTTGTGGCTGGTCGCGCCCACGCGGCGGAGCCGCAAATCGATACAGCCCCGCGCCCCTGAAGACACTTAGCTCTTCGCCGTTGACCAAGCGTGCTGAACTGCCAAGTCCCGCTTCACCTCTGCCAGTTGGATTGCCACCGCGCTCGGGGCCGTGCCGCCCCTGCCGTTGCGGGAGGCGAGGGCGCCGGGGACGTTGAGGACCGTGCGGACCTCGGGGGTGAGGTGGGCGGAGATCTTCGCGAACTGTTCGTCGGTGAGGCCGTCGAGTTCGATGTCCTCGGACTCCGCGACCTTGACGCACTCGCCGGCGACCTCGTGGGCGACCCGGAAGGGGACGCCCTGCTTGACCAGCCACTCGGCGATGTCGGTGGCGAGGGAGAAGCCGGCCGGGGCCAGTTCCTCCATGCGGTCGCGGTGGATGGTCAGGGTGGCCATCATGCCGGTGAACGCCGGGAGCAGGACCTCGAGTTGGTCGATGGAGTCGAAGACCGGCTCCTTGTCCTCCTGGAGGTCACGGTTGTAGGCGAGGGGGAGCGCCTTGAGCGTGGCCATCAGGCCCGTCAGGTTGCCGATCAGGCGGCCCGACTTGCCGCGTGCCAGCTCCGCGATGTCCGGGTTCTTCTTCTGCGGCATGATCGACGAGCCCGTGGAGAACGCGTCGTGCAGCGTCACGAAGGAGAACTCCTTCGTGTTCCAGATGATGACCTCCTCGGCGATCCGGGAGAGGTTCACCCCGATCATCGCGGTGATGAAGGCGAACTCCGCGACGAAGTCACGCGAGGCCGTGCCGTCGATCGAGTTGGCGACCGAGCCGTGCTCGAAGCCCAGGTCCTTCGCCACCGACTCCGGGTCCAGCCCGAGGGAGGAGCCGGCCAGTGCGCCCGAGCCGTACGGCGACACCGCCGTGCGCTCGTCCCACTGGCGCAGGCGTTCCGCGTCCCGCGACAGGGGCTGGACGTGGGCCAGGACGTGGTGGGCGAACAGCACCGGCTGGGCGTGCTGGAGGTGGGTGCGGCCGGGCATCGCCACGTCCGGGTGAGCCTCCGCGAGGCCGACCAGCGCGTCCTGGAGGTCGGCGATCAGGCCGCCGATCGTCCGGGCATGGTCCCGCAGATACATGCGGAAGAGGGTGGCGACCTGGTCGTTGCGCGAGCGGCCGGCGCGGAGTTTGCCGCCGAGGTCGGGGCCGAGGATCTCCAACAGGCCGCGTTCCAGGGCCGTGTGGACGTCCTCGTCGGCGATCGTGCCGACCAGGGTGCCGTCGGCGACGTTCGCCGCGAGCTGGTCGAGGCCCGCGAGCATGCGGTTCAGCTCGTCGTCGTCAAGGAGGTTCGCCTTGTGCAGCACGCGTGCGTGGGCGCGGGAACCGGCGATGTCGTAGGGCGCGAGCCGCCAGTCGAAGTGGACGGACGCGGACAGCTTGGCCAGGGCCTCGGCGGGACCGTCGGCGAAACGACCGCCCCAGAGCCGTACGTCACCGCTGTTGCTGCTCACTTGCGCTGCTCCTCAAAGGCCGTGGACCGAGGGTCGTCGTTCCGTGGTGTTCCTGCTGTGGTGTCTCTGCATTGTCTCGCATGCATGATTATGCAGTACTCTGCATGATTCGTCAATTTGAAAGATCCTTGAACAACCTTGAACACCAGCAACCGCTTACCCGTACCTCTCGCCGAACGCAGGCGCCGCGTTTCCCCCCACGAGTCACGTTCAGTTCACCCCTGACCCGAGTGAGGCATTCGCATGTCCAGGGCTCTCCCCAAGTACAACAAGCGTCGCGTCGTTTTCATCGGCGGTGCCGCCGCCGTGGCGCTCACCGGTGCTGTCATCGCCGGTACCGCCCTTGCCGGTACGCCGGACAAGAGCAGCACCACGCAGAGCGCCCGGACGTTGTCCGACCCCGGGACGATCAGCTGCCCCGACGTGAAGTCGCAGCTCCCGGCGATTCCGGCGTCGGCGCAGGCCGAGGTCGACCGCAACCTCGCCCTCCTCGACACGCAGATCGCCGAGGCCAACAAGCGACTCGTCGACACCGTCGGACAGGGCGGCGCCAACTTCGTCCAGAACGCCATCCTCGGCCCGCTGAAGGACAAGCGCGTCTCGACCATCGACCGCATCGCCATCTCCATCGGGCGCAAGGGCACCAAGCCGACGGGGCTCGACGCGCTCGCCGCGTGCACCCTGAACGCTGCCGGTACTACGGGGTCGACCGGTGCGACGGGCACCGCGACCGCCACCCCGAGTGCGACGGCTGCCGCCACGCAGGCGGCCGGGGGGACGGACAACACCGCCGCCGGGTCGAGCGCCGTCGGGACCATTTCCTGCCCGGACGTGAAGTCGCAGCTCCCGGCGATTCCGGCGTCGGCGCAGGCCGAGGTCGACCGCAACCTCGCCCTCCTCGACACGCAGATCGCCGAGGCCAACAAGCGACTCGTCGACACCGTCGGACAGGGCGGCGCCAACTTCGTCCAGAACGCCATCCTCGGCCCGCTGAAGGACAAGCGCGTCTCGACCATCGACCGCATCGCCATCTCCATCGGGCGCAAGGGCACCAAGCCGACCGGGCTGGACTCCCTGGCCGCCTGCACGCTCACCAAGTGACGTGACAGGCAGCCGTGGCCGCCCCGATGAACGCCGGCCGGGGCGGCCACGGTGATGTCCGGAGCGGTGCGTTGCCTGTTCGGCCCATCTGAGGTGCCGTCAGCGGGTGCGCGCTTTAGCGTCTGGGGCATGCGTCCCGGTGTCGTTGCCCTCGCGTCCCTTCTTGTCCTGCTCGGTGCGGTACCCGCGCGGGCGGTCGAGCCGTCGCCCTTGTCGCTCGTGGATACCGGGGGTGGCGGTCAGCTGATCCTCGCTCAGGCTCCGCGTGCCAACTCCACGTCAGGGACGCTCAGTTGGTGGGAGCGGCGGCGGGGTGGGAAGTGGGTGAAGGTCGGTTCCGCCATCGCTCGGTTCGGGGCGAAGGGGCTCGTCGAGGGGCGGGCTCGTAAGCAGGGGTCGTACACGACTCCCACCGGGTTGTACGACCTGCCGTACGCCTTCGGGATCAAGGGCGCGCCGGGTGGGACTCATGTCAAGTACCGGCGGGTGCACGGGAGTTCTTGGTGGTGTGAGGACACCCGGTCTCGCGTCTACAACCGGTGGAGTGAGCCGCTGGCTCGTGACTGTCGGGCGTCCGAGTCCGAGCGGTTGATCTCTTATGCGACGCAGTACGCGTACGGGGTTGTCATCGGGTACAACTACGCCAAGCCTGTGAAGGGGCGTGGGGCCGGGATCTTTTTGCACGTCAACGGGCGTGGGGCTACTGCCGGTTGTGTGTCTGTGCCGGTTGACGCGATGCGTCGGATTTTGCGGTGGGTCGATCCTGGGCGGGCGCCGCATATTGCTGTCGGGACGGTGAGTGGGGTTACGGCGATTGCTCGGTACTGATTCGCCACAGCGCCGTTCAGGTTTCGGTTGTACGGCGAGTACGGGCCTGATGTGGCCGGTCGCGCAGTTCCCCGCGCCCCTAAGTTGCTCCCCTGGACGGCAGTTGGACCGTGAACGTGGTTGAGCCCGGGCGGCTTTCCAGGCCCACGCTTCCCCCGTGCGCCTCCGTCACCGCCGCCACGATCGACAGGCCCAGGCCCGCTCCCCCGCCCCTGCCTTCCGTCCGTCTGCGGTCCGCCCGGGTGAAGCGTTCGAAGACCCCCGGCTGGACCTCCGTCGGGACGCCCGGGCCGTCGTCGTGGACCGTCAGGTAGGTGAACTCACCGTTCGCCTCCACCGACACCGTCACCTTCGTGCCCACGGGTGTGTGCAGGCGTGCGTTGGCCAGCAGGTTGGCCAGGACCTGTTGGAGGCGGTGGGCGTCGCCGGTGACCGTGACCGGTTCCTCGGGGAGTTGGAGGGCCCAGCGGTGGTCGGGGCCCGCGGCGCGCGCGTCGGCGATGGCGTCGAGGACCAGGCGGGTCAGGTCGACGGGGCGGCGTTCGAGGGGGCGGCCCGCGTCGAGGCGGGCGAGGAGGAGCATCTCGTCGACCATGACACCCATGCGGGCGGACTCGGCCTCGATGCGTTCCAGTGCCCGGGTCACCTTGGGCGGGACGGGGTCCGGGTGGAGGAGGGCGAGTTCGGCGTGGCCCCGGATCGAGGCGACCGGGGTGCGCAGCTCGTGGCTGGCGTCGGCCGCGAAGCTGCGGAGGCGTTCCTCGCTGGCGTGCCGGTGGGTGAGCGCGTCCTCGACATGGCCGAGCATGCGGTTGAAGGCGCCGGCGACCTGGCCCACCTCACTGCGCGGGTCGGACTCGGGGGCCCTGGGCGGCAGTGCCACCTCGCCGCTGGCCAGCGGGAGTTCGCTGACCCGGGTGGCCGTGGCGGCGACCCGGCTGAGCGGCCGTAGCGACCAGCGCACCCAGAGCGCGCCCGCGAAACCGGTGATCAGGAGGGCGGCGCCGAAGACGATCGCGGCGACCGCCTCCAGCCGGTGGACGGCGGCCTCCACCGACTCCAGCGGGAGCCCGGTGATCATCACGTCGCCGTCCCGGCCCTTGGCGGCGAGGACGCGGTACTTGCCGAGGGAGGAGAGGTGGATGGTGTGGGCCCTGCCGTCGACCGGGACCCCGGCGAGTTCTCTGCGGTCCCGTGCGGTCAGCGGGACCTTGAGGTCGGTCGTGGTGTCGTCCTTGTCCGCGGGTACGACCCCGGAGTTGGTGACGACGCCTTTGACCAGGCGGGCGCCGAAGGTGTGCGGTGCCTGCCGGCGGGTGTCGCCGCGTTCCAGGTCGTCGGCGTCGTGGTCGGTGAGCGTCTGGCCCTTGTGCTCCAGGCTGGCGGGGAACTGTGTTCCGACCTCGGTGAGCTGCTGGTCCAGGCGGCCGGTGAGGAAGCCGTCGAGTTCGATCACCGCGGCCACGCCTACGGCGGCGCAGCTGACCGCGAGCAGTACCACCAGGCCAGCCGTCAGGCGCGCCCGCAGGGTGTGCGGCCAGGGCAGTCGCCGTAGCCGGCGGCCGACGGTCCGCAGTGCCCCGGCCATCAGAGGACCGGCTTGAGCACGTATCCGGCCCCGCGCACGGTGTGGATCATGGGCTGGCGGCCGGCGTCCACCTTCTTCCGCAGGTACGAGATGTACAGCTCGACGACATGGGCCTGGCCACCGAAGTCGTAGGACCAGACGCGGTCGAGGATCTGGGCCTTGCTGAGGACGCGGCGCGGGTTGCGCATGAGGAAGCGGAGCAGTTCGAACTCGGTCGGTGAGAGTTCGACGATCTGGCCCGCCCGGGTGACCTCGCGGGCCTCCTCGTCCATGACCAGGTCCCCGACGGTCATCCGCGGGCCCTCCTCCTGCTGGCGGGCCATGCCGGCGCGGCGCAGCAGTCCACGCAGCCGGGCGACGACCTCCTCCAGGCTGAAGGGTTTCGTGACGTAGTCGTCGCCGCCCGCGGTGATGCCGGCGATGCGGTCCTCGACCGTGTCCCGGGCGGTGAGGAAGAGCACGCAGACGTCGGGCTTCACCTCGTGCAGGGAGCGCAGTACGGCGAAGCCGTCGGTGTCCGGGAGCATCACGTCGAGGACGACGGCGTCCGGCCGCAGCTCGCGCGCCCCGGTGAGCGCCGAGGCGCCGTCGCACGCCGTGCGGACCTCCCAGCCCTCGTAGCGCAGGGCGCCGGAGAGCACCTCGGCCAGGTCGGGGTCGTCGTCGACGACGAGGACGCGCACGGGGGTGCCGTCGGGGCGGGTGAGGGCCGGTCGGCCGGAGCGGGTCGTATTCATGGCACTTAACAGCATCGCCCCTCGCGGCCTGCCCGGCTGTCGTGAAGCCCTCTGAGTTTCCTCTGAGAACTCTGAGAACTGCGCTCGCTCAGAGATCCCTCAGAGGTTGTGCCCGCACAGTTGCGTGGAGGACAGGTGAAAGGACGCACACATGACCACCGTGTACGAGCAGCGGAAGGCGCCGCCCGTGGCACCCGTTCCCCGGCGCTCGCCGGCGGGCCCGGTGCTCGCCCTGCTGTGGGCCGGCGCGGCAGCCTCCGTCGCCCTCTGGTGGGCGGACACCGGTTCCGTGGTCGGGGCCGCGGGCTGGCTGACCGGGGGCGGGCGGCTCGCCGGACTGCTGTGCGGGTACGCCTGCGCGGTGCTGGTGGGCCTGATGGCCCGGGTGCCGCTGCTTGAGCGGCGGATCGGCTCGGACCGGGTGGCGCGCTGGCACGCAATGGCGGGCCGCTACACGATCTGTCTGCTGGTCGTGCACGTCGTGCTGACCCTGCTCGGGTACGCCGCCCAGGACCGTGCCTCGATCGTGCACGAGACGGTCACGGTCGTCCTCGACTACCCGGACATGCTCAAGGGCACGATCGGTGCGCTGATCCTCTTCGCGGTCGGGATCACCTCGGCCCGCGCCGCGCGCCGCAGGCTCAGCTACGAGTTCTGGTACTACGTCCACCTGCTCACGTACCTCGCGGTCTTCCTCGCCTTCTTCCACCAGCTGTCCCTGGGAAACGAGTTCAACGGTCACGCCGGGGCCACGGCCGCCTGGTACGCGCTGTACCTGGGAGTCGCCGCCCTGGTCGTCTGGTACCGGGTCCTCGCGCCGGTGCGGTTCAACCTGCGGCACCGGCTGCGGGTCGAGTCCGTGCACCGGGAGGCGCCGGGTGTGTACTCCGTCGTCGTACGGGGGCGCCGGGTGGACGAGATGGGCGCCGAGGCCGGGCAGTTCTTCCGCTGGCGGTTCTTCGGCGAGGGCATGGGCTGGACGTCGACGCCGTACTCGCTGTCGGCGCCGCCCCGCCGGGACCTGCTGCGGATCACGGTCAAGGCGCTCGGCGACCACAGCGCGGCCGTGGCCCTGCTGCGCCAGGGTGCCCGGGTGTGGGCGGAGGGACCGTACGGGGCGCTGACCGCCGACCGGCGCACCGCGCACAAGTCGCTGCTGATCGCCGCCGGCGTCGGCATCACCCCGCTGCGGGCCCTGTTCGAGACGCTGCCCGGTGAGGTGACGCTGCTGTACCGGGCGCGTACGGCCGAAGACCTGGCGCTGGGCGGGGAGTTGGAGGCCATCGCGCAGTGGCGCGGGGCGAAGGTGCTGTACGCGCTCAACGGCCCGCAGGGGCAGCGGCCGGTGCTCGGTGCGGCGGCGCTGCGCGAGGCCGTGCCCGATCTCGCCGGGCACGACGTGTACATCTGCGGGCCGCACGCCTTCGCCCAGGACCTGTACGGGGCACTGCGCACCGCCGGTGTGCCGGACCGCCGTATCCACCACGAGTCGTTCGAGCTGTGAGGCCGTCGTGCATCCGTTGAAGAAGAACCGTCCGCTGCGCCGGATCGTGCTGGCGAGCGCGGTCACCGCGTCCGGTCTGGTGATGCTGCTGGCGCTGAAGCCGCACACGACTCCCGAGATCGCGGTGGCGCCCGCGCCGGCGCCGTCCAGCAGTTCCACCGCCACCGCCGGTTCCGGCGGTTCGAGCAGCTCCAGTGGGTCCAGTGGCTCGACCACCACCGGCACCAAGACCGTCACCGGCGACACCGTGCAGACGCGTTGGGGCCCGGTCCAGGTGAAGATCACCGTGAAGAACGGCAAGATCACCGATGTCACCGCGGTCCAGTACCCCTCGGACAATCCGCGCGACCAGGAGATCAACTCCTATGCGCTGCCGCAGTTGAAGAGCGAGGCGCTGGCCGCGCAGAGCGCGAAGATCGACACGGTGTCGGGAGCCACGTACACAAGTGACGGTTACCGCCAGTCACTCCAGTCCGCACTGGACTCAGCGGGACTCTGAACGCACAGCCTCCACGGCACGTACTTCAGGGCCAAGGGGCCACGCCACCCCCCTTGTGCCCCGTCCACGGAGGAACCGTGACCACCACGCTCGCAGGCGGACGTGCCGCCCGCCGACAGACGATGCGCCGCATCCGCCCGCGCCGCTCCCCAGCGACCCTGCTGCTGCTCGCCGTCTGGGCGGGTGCCGCCGGAGTGCTGTGGCTGTGGTGGCAGAACACGCCGTCCATCGCCGACCAGAACGGCAAGATCCTCAACGCGGGCCGTATCACTGGTCTGTTGGCGGGCTATCTGATGGCGCTCGTCGTGCTCCAGATGGCCCGCGTGCCCGCTCTGGAGCGGCGGGTCGGCTCCGACCGGGTCGCCCGCTGGCACGCCATGAGCGGCCGGTACACGCTCTGCCTGGTCTTCGCGCACGTCTTCCTCATCATGTGGGGCTACGCCCTCCAGGCGGGCAAGACGCTGAGCGACATCGTCCAGCAGACCATCGACTCGGTGAACCAGCTGCCCGACATGGGCAAGGCCGCCATCGGCACGGGCCTGTTCCTGCTGATCGGCCTGTCCTCGATCGGCGCCGTCCGCCGCAGGATCCCGTACGACACCTGGTACCACGTACACCTGCTGACGTACGGCGCGGTGTTCCTGACCTTCTGGCACCAGATCACCACCGGCAACGACTTCGCGCTGACACCGCTCGCCAAGACCGTCTGGTACGGGCTGTACGGCACGGTCACCGCGCTGGTCGTCTGGTACCGGATCCTCACCCCGATCCGCCTCAACCTGCGGCACCGGATGTACGTCGAGGCGGTCATCGAGGAGACGCCGGGCATCGTGTCCGTGCTGATCGGCGGGCGCAAGCTGCACCGGATGGGCGCGGAGGCCGGGCAGTTCTTCCGGTGGCGGTTCCTCGCGCCGGGCATGCGGTTCAGCTCGCACCCGTACTCGCTGTCGGCGGCGCCCCGCCCGAACATGCTGCGGATCACCGTCAAGGCGATCGGCGACCACAGCGCCCGGCTGCGCGAACTGCGGCCCGGCATGAAGGTGTGGGCCGAGGGCCCGTACGGCGCGCTGACCTCGCAGCGGCGCACCCGCGGCAAGGTGCTGCTGGTCGCGGGCGGCGTCGGCATCACACCGATGCGGGCGCTGTTCGAGACGCTGCCCGGCGCGGCCGGCGACATCACGCTGCTCTACCGGGCCAACACCACCCAGGACCTGGCGCTGTGGGACGAGTTGGCGAAGATCGCCGACGAGCGCGGCGCCCGTCTGATGTACGCGGTCAACAGCCCCGACGGCGAGCGCCCCGACATCTCGGCGGACTCGCTGCGGCGGAAGCTGCCCGACATCGACAACCACGACGTCTTCATGTGCGGGCCGCCCGGCTTCGCGCAGTCGGTCTACGAAGCACTGCGCGGCGCGGGGGTTCCCGCCCGCCGTATCCATCACGAGTCGTTCGAGATGTGAGCGACGGGAGTCAGGAGCAATGAAGAAGAGCCACCCCATCCGGCGTGTTCTGCTCGCGAGCGCCGCCACCGTGTCCGGGATCGTTCTGCTGCTCTCCCTGAAGCCGGCGACCGACTCCTCCTCGGCGTCCGCGCAGGGTGCGGCCCAGGGAGCCGCCGCCGCGCAGGAGTCGCCCCAGGGCGGTGCCGCGGCGGCCGGGACCTCGACCATCACCGGCGCCGCCACCCAGACCGAGTACGGGGTCGTCCAGGTCCGCCTGACGGTCGCCAACGGCAAGATCACCAAGGCCGAGGCGATCCAGGCGCCCAAGGGCGGCACCAGCGACCAGAAGACCGCGCTGTCCGTCCCCAAGCTCAACCAGGAGGCCGTCGCCACCCAGAGCGCGGACATCACCTCCGTGACCGGGGCGACGTACACCAGCGGCGGCTACAAGAAGTCCCTGCAGTCGGCCATCGACAAGATGAAGGCAGCGGGCGCGGCCGCTCCGTCCCAGAGTTCGGCCGCCGCGGCGCCCGCCGCGCCCGCCGCGCAGGCCAAGACGGTCATCGGCGATGTCGCGACGACCCAGTACGGGCCGGTCCAGGTCCGGATCACGGTCGCGGGCGGCAAGATCACCAAGGCCGAGGCCGTGCAGGCCCCGAGCGGCGGGACCAGCGACCAGAAGACGGCGCTGGCGATCCCCAAGCTCAACCAGGAGGCCGTCGCGGCGGGCAACGCGAACATCGACTCGGTGTCGAGTGCCACGTACACGAGCGGCGGTTACAAGAAGTCCCTGCAGTCGGCGCTGGACAAGGCCGGTGTCTGACACGGTGACCGATCCCGCGGAGGCTCCCGCCGCGCTGCGGCACGCCGAGGAGGTCATGGGGACGGTGTTCTCCTTCGACATCCGCGGCGGGGAGCCCGAGGCCGTCCAGGCGGCACTGGAGCAGGCGGTCGCCCAACTGCACCGGGTCAACGAGGTGTTCAGCACCTACCGCGACGACAGCCAGGTGTCGCGGCTGGCCCGCGGTGAGCTGACCGTGGCGGAGTGCGACGCCGAGGTCGCGGAGGTGCTGGAGCTGGGCGCCGAGGCGGAGCGGGTCAGTTCCGGCTGGTTCAGCACGAACTACGAGGGCCGCCTCGACCCGACCGGCATCGTGAAGGGCTGGGCTGCCGAGCGGGCGGCAGAGCTGATCGCGACGGCGGCCGGGGTGAGCGGGGTCAGTGTGAACGGCGGCGGCGACGTCCAGATGTTCGGCACCCCGGGACCGCACCGGCCCTGGCGGGTCGGCGTCTCCGACCCGCTCCGCCCGGGCGGTCTCGCGGCCGTGATCTCCGCGGCGGGCGCCGACGAACTGGCCGTGGCCACCTCCGGTACGGCCGAGCGCGGGGCGCACATCGTGGACCCCTCCACCGGCAAGTCCGCGGTGACCGACCTGGTCGCCGTCACCGTGGTGGCACCCCGGCTGACCTGGGCCGACTGCTGGGCCACGGCCGCGTTCGCGATGGGCTCACGGGAGGGCCTGGCCTGGCTGGAATCACTCCCGGACGTGGAGGCCCTGCTCATCACGGCGGGCGACGAGGTCCGCTGCACGGACGGGCTGGCGGCCCGCCTCGGCTAGGGATCCCCATGCGGGTCGGGGGGGGGGGGCGCGCCCCCCCCCGGGCGGCCCCCGCCCCCTCCTCGGCGCTCCCCCGGCGGGCTGCGGAGGTGAGTCGCACGCCCCCGCCCACCTCGACCCGCCGCCG
>NZ_JBHYWD010000009.1:232617-317244 GCF_042751305.1 Streptomyces hokutonensis | reverse complement strand
CGCCCCGCCGCGGGGCGCGCGCCGCGCCGGGCCGGGGGGGGGGGGCCCCCCCCCCCGGGGCCCCCCCCCCCGGGGGGGCGGGGCCCCCCCCCCCCCCCCCCCCCCCCCCCCCCGACCCGTAGTCCGTCGGTCGTACGGGTAGGTCAGTGGTCGTTCTGCGCCAGCCGCAGCAGATGGTCCGCGAGGGCCTGTCCGCCGAGCGGGTCGCGGCTGATCAGCAGGAGCGTGTCGTCGCCGGCGATGGTGCCGAGGATGTCCTGGAGTTCCGCCTGGTCGATCGCCGAGGCGAGGAACTGGGCGGCGCCCGGCGGGGTGCGCAGGACCACGAGGTTGGCGGAGGCCTCCGCGGAGATCAGCAGCTCGGAGGAGAGCCGCCGCATCCGCTCCTCCTTCGCCGACTCCCCCAGCGGCACGCGCGGGGTGCGGAAGCCGCCCTCGCTCGGTACCGCGTAGATGAGGTCGCCGTCGTTGTTGCGGATCTTCACCGCGTTCAGCTCGTCCAGGTCCCGGGAGAGCGTCGCCTGGGTGACGCTCAGCCCGTCGTCGGACAGCAGCTTCGCCAACTGGCTCTGGGAGCGCACCGGTTGCCGGTTGAGGATGTCCACGATCCGGCGGTGGCGGGCGGTGCGGGTCTGCGGCACGGCCGGCCCCACGGGCTGCTCGTGCTCCTGCGCCTGACTCATCGTCGACTCATTCTCCGGATCATCCGTCCCCCTTGGCCACGTCCAGGACACCGGGCAGCGCCCGGAGGAACGCGTCCACTTCGTCGTCGCCGAGGTTCAGCGGAGGCATCAGCCGTACGACATCGGGAGCGGGCGCGTTGACCAGGAAACCGGCGTCCTGAGCCGCCTGTTGCACCTGGGGCGCGAGCGGCTCGGTGAGCACGATACCGAGGAGGAGGCCCGCACCCCGGACATAATCGATCAACGGGTGCCGAGAACTGCCGTCGGCGCCCTCGATTCCGTCCCGCAGCTTCTCGCTCTGCCGCTTCACGTTGTCGAGCAGGCCCTCGGCCTCGATCGTGTCGAGTACGGCGAGACCGGCGGCGCAGGCGACCGGGTTGCCACCGAACGTCGTGCCGTGCTGGCCGGGTTGGAGCAGGTCGGCCGCGCGTCCGAAGGCGACGGTGGCGCCGAGCGGGAGTCCACCGCCGAGCCCCTTCGCGAGGGTCACGACATCGGGCAGGACCCCTTCGTGGGCCTGGTACTCGAACCAGTGGCCGGTCCGGCCGACCCCGGTCTGCACCTCGTCCAGGACCAGCAGCGCACCGTGGGCGGCGGTGATCGCGCGGGCCGCCTTCAGATACCCGGCGGGCGGTACGACCACACCGTTCTCGCCCTGGATGGGCTCGATGATGACGAGCGCGGTCTCGTCGGTGACGGCGGCGGCGAGGGCCTGCGCGTCGCCGTAGGGCACGTGAGTGACATCGCCCGGCAGCGGCAGGAACGGCTCCTGCTTGCCGGGCTGGCCGGTGAGGGCGAGGGAGCCCATCGTCCGCCCATGGAAGGCGCCTTGAGTGGCGACCATGTGCTGACGGCCCGTCAACCGGCCGATCTTGAAGGCACCTTCGTTGGCCTCGGCGCCCGAGTTGCAGAAGAAGACCTTGCCGTCCCGGCCGAAGCGCTCAAGGAGCCGTTCGGCGAGGGCGACGGGCGGTTCGGCGATGAACAGGTTGGAGACATGGCCGAGTTGGGCGATCTGCCGGCTGACGGCTTCGACGATCGCCGGGTGGGCGTGGCCGAGCGCGTTGACCGCGATACCTCCGACGAAGTCGGTGTACTCGTTGCCCTCGGCGTCCCAGAGCCTGGCGCCCGCGCCGCGGACGAGGGGAAGCTTGGGGGTGCCGTAGTTGTTCATGAGCGACCCCTGCCACCGCTGGGTCAGCTCCTCGTTCGCGGTCATACGGCGTCCCCCTGACTCTCGTCTGACTTCTGGTCGGGCACGACCATCGTGCCGATGCCCTCGTCGGTGAAGATCTCCAGCAGGATCGAGTGCTGGACCCGGCCGTCGATGACCCGGGCGGTGGTCACGCCGTTGCGGACGGCGTGCAGACAGCCCTCCATCTTCGGCACCATCCCGGAGCTCAACTCCGGGAGCAGTTTCTCCAGTTGGGAGGCGGTGAGGCGGCTGATCACCTCGTCGCTGTTGGGCCAGTCCTCGTAGAGACCCTCGACGTCCGTGAGGACCATGAGGGTTTCGGCCCCCAGAGCAGCAGCGAGTGCCGCAGCCGCCGTATCAGCATTGACGTTGTAGACATGTCCGTCGTCCTCGCTCCTCGCGATCGACGAGACGACCGGGATACGGCCGTCCGCGAGCAGTGCCTCGATCGCGCCGGTGTCGATCGCGGTGATCTCACCCACCCGCCCGATGTCGACCAACTCCCCGTCGATCTCCGGCAGATGCTTGGTGGCGGTGATGGTGTGCGCGTCCTCGCCGGTCAGCCCGATGGCCAGCGGCCCGTGTTGGTTGAGCAGCCCGACCAGTTCGCGCTGGACCTGCCCGGCGAGCACCATCCGTACGACGTCCATGGCGTCCTCGGTGGTGACGCGCAGGCCGGCCTTGAACTCGCTGACGATGCCGTGCCTGTCGAGAGCGGCGCTGATCTGGGGGCCGCCGCCGTGCACGACGACGGGCTTGAGGCCCGCGTGGTGCAGGAACACGACGTCCTGGGCGAACGCGGCCTTCAGGTCCTCGTCGATCATGGCGTTGCCGCCGAACTTGATGACGACGGTCTTGCCGTTGTGCCGGGTCAGCCAGGGCAGCGCCTCGATGAGGATCTGCGCCTTGGGCAGCGCGGTGTGCTTGCGAGTAGTGCTCATGACGAGTACGCGCTGTTCTCGTGGACGTAGTCGGCGGTGAGGTCGTTGGTCCAGATGGTGGCCGTCTCACTGCCCGCGGCGAGGTCGGCGACGATGTGCACCTCGCGGTAGCGCATGTCGACCTTGTCGCGGTCCTCGCCGACACCGCCGTTCTTGCAGACCCACACTCCGTTGATGGCGACGTTGAGCTGGTCCGGCTCGAAGGCGGCCTTCGTCGTGCCGATCGCGGACAACACCCGTCCCCAGTTGGGGTCTTCGCCGTGGATCGCGCACTTGAGGAGGTTGTTGCGGGCGATGGAACGGCCCACCTCGACGGCGTCGTCCTCGCTGGCGGCGTTGACGATCTCGATCTTGATGTCCTTGCTGGCACCCTCCGCGTCCCGGATCAACTGCTGGCCCAGGTCGTCACAGACGGCGCGGACGGCCTCCGCGAACTCCTCGTACCCCGGGGTGACTTGGGAGGCGCCGGAGGCGAGCAGCAGCACGGTGTCGTTGGTGGACATGCACCCGTCGGAGTCGACGCGGTCGAAGGTGGTGCGGGTGGCGGCCCGAAGTGCCTTGTCCAGTACGCCGGTTTCGACATCGGCGTCGGTGGTGAGGACGACGAGCATGGTGGCGAGACCGGGGGCGAGCATGCCGGCGCCCTTGGCCATGCCACCGACGGTCCAGCCGGCCTTGGTGCTCACGACGGCGGTCTTGTGCACGCTGTCCGTGGTCTTGATGGCGATGGCGGCCTTCTCGCCGCCGTGCTCGGAGAGTTGACCGGCGGCGGTCTCGACTCCCGGGAGCAGCTTTTCCATCGGCAGCAGCAGCCCGATGAGCCCGGTGGAGGCGACGGCGACCTCGGCCGCGTTGAGGCCCAGCACGTCCGCGACCTTCTCGGCGGTGGCGTGCGTGTCCTGGAAGCCCTTCGGCCCCGTACAGGCGTTGGCGCCACCGGAGTTGAGGATCACGGCGGAGACCTGGCCGCCCTTGAGCACCTGCTCGGACCACAGCACCGGCGCGGCTTTGACGCGGTTGGAGGTGAAGACGCCCGCGGCGGCGAGGCGGGGCCCGTTGTTGACCACGAGGGCCAGGTCCGGGTTGCCGTTCTCCTTGATTCCGGCGGCGATGCCCGCGGCCGTGAATCCCTGTGCTGCCGTCACACTCACGGCGCGACTCCGATCGTAGAAAGCCCGGTGGTCTCGTCGAGTCCGAGGGCGAGGTTCATGCTCTGGACGGCACCGCCCGCGGTGCCCTTGGTCAGGTTGTCGATGGCGCTGATCGCGATGATCCGTCCCGCCGCCTCGTCGTACGCGACCTGCACCTGAACGGCGTTGGAACCGTAGACGGACGCCGTCGCCGGCCACTGCCCCGCGGGGAGCAGGTACACGAAGGGCTCGTCGGCGAAGGCCTTCTCGTAGGCGGCGCGCACGGACTCCCCGGTGACACCGGGTTTGGCCTTGGCGCTGCACGTGGCGAGAATGCCGCGGGGCATCGGCGCGAGGGTCGGCGTGAAGGAGACGGTGACGGGCTCACCGGCCGCCGCGCCGAGGTTCTGGATGATCTCGGGGGTGTGCCGGTGCCCGCCGCCGACGCCGTACGGCGACATGGACCCCATGACCTCAGAGCCCAGGAGGTGGGCCTTGGGCGCCTTGCCGGCACCCGAGGTCCCGGAGGCGGCGACGATCACGGCCTCGTTCTCGGCGAGCCCGGCGGCGTACGCCGGGAAGAGCGCGAGTGAGGCGGCGGTGGGATAGCAACCGGGCACCGCGATGCGCTTGGACCCCTCCAACGCGGCGCGGGCGCCCGGCAGTTCGGGAAGGCCGTAGGGCCAGGTGCCGGCGTGCGCGGAGCCGTAGAACTTCTCCCAGTCGGCCGCGTCCTTCAGCCGGAAGTCGGCACCCATGTCGACGACGAGGACGTCCGGGCCGAGCTGCTCGGCGACGGCGGCGGACTGGCCGTGCGGCAGGGCGAGGAAAACCACCTCGTGTCCGGCGAGGACTTCGGGGGTGGTTTCCTCCAGCACCCGGTCGGCCAGCGGCAGCAGATGCGGTTGGAGCGCGCCGAGTTTCTGACCGGCGTTGGAGTTGCCGGTCAAGGCGCCGATCTCGACCCCGGGGTGGGCCAGGAGCAGCCGCAGGAGTTCGCCACCCGCGTATCCACTCGCTCCGGCCACTGCCGCACGTACCGCCATGGAACCCTCCTCATCGATGGCATGACTATACGTAACGATGCACGTTTATGCAATCTGAGAGGGTGGGTATGCAGACGGGTCGGCCGGGACTCGGCGCCCCGTCCTCGGCGCTCGGATCAAGCGCCGGCGCCGGGCGTCCGGGCCGAGCGAGGTCGGCCACGCACCTCGGGCAGCCGGGCGCAGTCCTCCGCAGTGGCCAGGCCCTCCCCCAAGGCCAGCAGCGAGAGGAGTCGCACCGGGTGGCCGGCGGTGGCCGCGGCCTCCAGTTTGTGGTGGCCGTCGAGAAGGAAGTGGGTCAGACCCCAGTGCCGGGACTGGTCCTCCCCGAAGGCGCCGGCGGGCTCGCACACGTCCAGCGTCGAGACCGCGACGGCCGTCGGGACCGTGCCCCGGCCCATCAGCTCGGCGTACTCCTCGACCCGTTCCGGCGTGTTCCAGGTCGGGGGAACCATGGGCACGACGAACTCATAGAGGTGCGCGGACGCGTCGACCGCGGTCTCGAAGGTGCGGTAATAGGGCGTGTGCGGGTACTCCGGCAGGCCCCAGAACTGGTCGATCCCCCACGAGGCCACCTGCTCGCCGCTGAAGTAGTCGCCCTCCTGGCCCGGGACGACAAGTCGGGGCTCGACGCGCAGCAGCATCGGAAGGTACGCGCCCTCCGGAAGCAACGCGCCGAACGCGCCGATCACACCGTCTTCGATCACACCGTCTTCGATCACACCGCCGTCGCCCGAATCGGCCGACGTCCCGGTGAGTCGCTCCCGCACGGCTTCCAACGACAGCGTCTGCTTCGCGGTCTTCAGCCGGCGGAACAGCAACGGGCAGGTCCCGCACCAGAAACTGAGCTCGAAGGCGGGCTCCCCGTCGACCACGAGCAGCCTGCGCCCCGGCCCGCCCCCGTCCTCCCGCCGCTCCGCCTCGAAGCGCAGCCGCGCCTCGGGGGCCGGAACACCGAGCCTGCGCGACTCGTCAAACTTGATCATCACGAACCGACCGTACGGGGATCGCGTGGATCCGCACCACCCCTCGGCGGATCCACGCCCCCGGGCAAGGGCACGACGCCCTACTCTCACCTGCATGACGGAGCCAGTGGCAGAGACGCGCCCGCACGAGAACGAACCGAGCCCGACCCGTCTGATCGCCCTGTCCGACGGCATCTACGCCATCGCGATGACACTGCTCGTGATCGACGTGAGCGTCCCCGCACATCTGGACGACGCCGGATTCCACAAGGCGCTCGGCGAGGCCCTGCCCGGCATCGGGGCCTTCGCGCTGAGTTTCTCCCTGCTCTCCGGGTTCTGGCGGGACCACCGGCGCGTCCTCACCGTGCTGCCCACCGAGACGCCCCTGGTCACGCGCTTGATACTGCTGGGTCTCGGCCTGGTCGCCCTGCTGCCCTTCCCCACCGGGCTGCTGGCGGAGTACGCCTCCCATCCCGAAGCCGTCGCCCTCTACGCGGGGACCATGACCGCGATCCACGGGGTGCACGTGGCCCTGCTGCTGCTCACGCAACGTCAGGTGCACCCCTCGCCCAAGTCCCCGGCCGCCGTGGCCCGCCGCCGCTTCACCGTCCAACTCGGCACCAGCGCGCTGGTCTTCGCCCTGTCCATCCCGCTGGCCTACATCAACACGACGGCGGCCATGTGTTTCTGGGTCACAATCGTGCCCACCCACTACCTCATCGGCCACTACTGGCGGCGCCTCCCGCGGCCGTGAGGCGCCCTCGGTCCCGGCGTGAACTCCTCGCCGGACCACCGCCGTTCCTCACCGGCGGTTCGATGATCGAGGTCGTGGAAATGGACCGCACGACCTTCCTGCCGCCGCCGCAGCGCTTCGAGGCGGGCGTCCCGATGACCTCCCAGACGGTGGGGCCGGCCGCGGCCGTGGAGTATCTGGAGGAGCTGGGCACGGGCGAGGTCGCGGCCCACGAGGACCGGCTCACCGCCCGCGCGCTGGGGCTGCTCCAGGAGGTGCCCGGCGTACGGATCGTCGGCCCCCGTGACCTCAGCGACCGGGGCTCGGCCGTCTCCTTCGCCGTCGACGGCGTCCACCCGCACGACGTCGGCCAGATCCTGGACGAGCGGGGCGTGGCCGTCCGCGTCGGTCACCACTGCGCCCGCCCGATCGCGCGCCGGTACGGCATCCCGGCGACGACCCGGGCGAGCTTCTACGTCTACAACACCCTGTCCGAGGTCGACGCCCTGGTCGGGGGTGTCCGCGCAGCTCAGGCCCACTTCGGCAGTTGATCCCGGCAGGGCTTGACCTGGAGCGCGCTCCAGGTTCTACGGTTGTGTTCATGAGCAGCGGACAGCCCGAGAACCCAGTCCCCGGGGAGCGGGAACCCACCCTGACCATCGCCCAGGTCGCCGAGCGCACCGGACTCTCGCACGACACCCTGCGCTACTACGAGAAGGCCGGCCTGATCGAGCGGGTCGGCCGGAGCACGGGCAACCAACGGCGGTACCAGGCAGCGGACTTGGCCTGGCTGGAGTTCCTGCTCCGACTGCGCGAGACGGGCATGTCGATCGCCGACATGCAGCGGTTCGCCGCGCTGCGGGCGGCGGGGAACGTCACGGTCGCCGACCGGCTGGCGATGCTCCGCGAGCACCGTGCCGAACTCGCCGACCGGATAAGGGTGTTGCGCCGCAACGCGGCCGTGCTGGACCACAAGATCGACCACTACGAACAGCTGCTCCTCGACGAACACAAAGACGAGCACGAGCAGCCGGGAACGGACGGAACGACATGAGCGCGAGCACCACCCGAGAAGAGCGGTTCACCCACGGCCTTGAGGTCCTGAAGCGGGTCGACGGCGAGGCCGGGCAGCGGGTCGTCGACTCGCTCGCCGACATCAACCCCGAACTGGGCCACCAGGTCGTCGCCTGGGCCTTCGGCGAGGTCTACGATCGTCCCGGACTCGCCCCGCGCGACCGCCAGTTGGTGACGCTGGGCATGCTCACCGCGCTCGGCGGCTGCGAGGCCCAGCTCGACGTGCATGTGAACGCGGCGCTGAACGTGGGCCTCACACCGGAGGAGGTCGTCGAGGCACTGACGCACTCGGCGGTGTACTGCGGTATGCCGAGGGCCCTGAACGCGACCTTCGCCGCGAAGAAGGTATTCGCCGAGCGCGGGCTGCTGCCGCTGGGACAGCAGCCCGCCTCGGAGGCCGCAGCTACTTCTGCTTGATCCGCAGGAAGGTGATCGAGTTCTCCGGGAAGGTGTAACTGAACTTGTCGGCAACGCCGTTGAAGTTGGACAGGACCGGCGCGACCGCCGTGGCAGTCTCGCTGTTCACCGCGTCGGGCGCGGCGGCGAGCGTGGTCACCTTCGCCCTGGACGCGACCTTGGCACCACCCAGGTCGATGGCCGTACGGCCCGCCGAGGACTGGGCGTTGACCACCTTGACGATCAGGTCACCGGTCTTGGCGTCCTTGGTCACCACCTGACGGAACGGCTCGGCCGGCTTGTCGTCGGTGAAGCTTCCCCACTCCTGCCCGTCGAGGTACAGGGTGACCTGACGGCCCCTCACCTTGATGTCGACGTCATAGGCGCGGTCCGTGTCGATGGTCCCCGGCTTGGCGATCAGCGTCGACTTGCCGCCGTCCACGGCCTGTTCGACGGCGGTCTGGGTGTTGTTCCAGCCGCCCAGGTTCCACCAGTAGTAGTTGCCGGTGTCCTTGACTCCGAACGCGACCAGGAAGCCTTCCTTCCCTGCCTTCTTGGTGGCCTTCACATGGAGGTCGTAGTCGTGCCAGGCCGGGTCGCCCGCCGAGACCATGGTGTTCTCGGCGGCGGTGTCGGTCTGGACGTACTGCCCGTCCTGGAGACTCCAACTCCCGCCTCCCGTATGGGTCCACTGGGAGGCATCACCGGAGAAGTCGTCGGAGAGCAGCGCCGAACCGTCCGCCGCCGTCACCCTCACATCGTCGTACGCCGCGCTCGTCGCCCAGGTCGACAGGCCGACCGCGCCGGAGATCGGGGCGACAAGTGACGGCGTGCCGGTGGCGGTTGACGGCACCACCCGGCTGCCGACGTTGTTCATGAACAGCTTCTGGACCTCGTAGTTGGCTGAGCCCCAGGACGCGTGGTTGTTGAACCACACCAGGTCCGGGCGCCACTGGACGTAGTCCTCGTTGGCGAACAGCGGTGCGTAGGACGCGAGTTTGACCACGTCCGCGTTGCGTTCCAGGCCGGTCATGTAGGCCGCTTCGGCGAGGCCGTTCTTGAACGCGTTGCCGCCGGAGGCGTATTCGCCGAGGAAGACCTTCGGGCCGGTGCGGTCGTAGGAGTCGTAGCGGTTGTTGTTCTGCAGGAACCACTGCGGGCTGTTGTAGTAGTGCTCGTCGACCATGTCGACCTTGGCGTCCTTGTTGAGCTGCCAGGCCGTGTCGAAGGTCGAACCGCTGTCGTCCGGGCCCGCGTTGGAGATCACGGTCATGTACGGGTACGCGGCCTGGATCGCGGCGCGGAACTGGGTGAAACGGGCGAAGAACTCGGCGGGCAGGTTCTCCTCGTTGCCGACCTCGATGTGGGTGAGGCGGAAGGGCTTGGGGTGGCCCATCTCGGCGCGCAGCTTGCCCCACTTCGAGGTGACCGGGCCGTTGGCGAACTCGATGAGATCCAGGGTGTCTTGAATGTGCCGCTTCAGCAGCGCGGGGTCGTCGACGGCCTTGTTCTGGCCGCAGCCGGTCACCAGGGCCGGTACGACGGGCAGCGGCATCGCGCCGATGTCCTCGGCGAGGCGGAAGTACTCGTAGTAGCCGAGGCCGTAGCTCTGGTTGTAGCCCCAGAAGTTGGAGTTGGTGGCGCGCTGCTCGACCGGGCCGACGGTGTCCTTCCATTGATACGACCGCTTGCGCTGGTAGCCGGAGGCCGCGCTGTAGTCGTCCATGGAACCGGTGTTGACCAGGCAGCCGCCGGGGAAGCGCACGAAGCCCGGGTGCAGGGCGGCGATCTTCTCGGCGAGGTCCTTGCGCAGGCCGTTCGGCTCGTGCCGGTAGGTGTCACGGGGGAAGAGGGAGACCATGTCGAGGGCGGTCGCGGCGGAGGAGGCGACGGTGAGGCGGCCCGTGGTGCTGGTGCGGGTCGTGGTGAACGTGGCCTTGTACTTGGCCCAGCCGTTCTTCCGCACGGCGACCTGATGGGCGGTCGCCAGGGTGCCGCCCGCGTCCTGGAGGCTCACGGTGAGCGTGGTGCCGCCCTCGGCGCGGGCCCACACCGAGAAGTCGTACTTCTTGCCGTCCTCGACCGCGATGCCGGTGTTGTAGCCGGCGTCGGTGACGGAGGAACCGGCCGCCAGGGAAAGGTAGTTGCGGTTGGTCTCGTTGAGGCGGCCGGCGTCGTTCTCCACCTGGGCCGTACCGGTGACCGTCCAACCGGTCAGCGGGGTGTACGACTTGTTGTCGTCGGTGGAGTACTCGAAGGACCGGTTCTGGACGAGTTCGGCGTACAGGCCGCCGTCGGCCGCGCGGTTGATGTCCTCGAAGAAGACGCCGTACATCGTCTTGTCGATCGCGGCGCCCTTGGCCGCCGGGTCGACGGTGATCGCGTAGTCGGTGACGTCGGCGGCGCGGGCAGGGGCGGGGACGACGGCCGCCGCCAGCAGGAAAGCGCTTGCCCCGAGGGCAAGTCTCAGGCGGGTGCGGCTGGTGCGTGACATGGATACTCCGCGGCTCGTATCGGATCGTGCGCGATGCTCGAATGTCCAGTTCGAGATATCGGACGGCGGTCAGCACTTCGAACGGCAAGATA
Organism: Streptomyces hokutonensis; assembly: GCF_042751305.1. GTDB lineage: Bacteria > Actinomycetota > Actinomycetes > Streptomycetales > Streptomycetaceae > Streptomyces > Streptomyces hokutonensis_A. The sequence goes on along the minus strand of NZ_JBHYWD010000009.1, from coordinate 306,498 downwards.
GGCAAGGGTCGTGAGCACGTCAATGGGGCCGGCGCGGGCGGGGACGTAGGGTCGAGGGCATGTCCGTGTTGTTTCCGTACCTCGTCCTGCTCGGCTTTCTCGCCGTCGCGCTGGGGTTCTTCACCCTGCTCGCCCGGCGGATCCGCCGCCGCGGCACCGCCGGGGGCGGCATGAGCGGCGCGCCGGCCGCGTACGAGGAGGCCTTCCGGACCACGAGTCACGCGTCGCACTACGAGATCCGGGCCCAGGCGGAGCGGAAGGTGCCCACCGACTCGCCGGACGGGTGGCGCCGGTGGCGCAAGAAGGGGTGACAGTGGGCGAGTTCTGGCCGGTACCGGACACTTTGGCTTATCTGTCCGGGAGTTGGCGAGTACGGCGGTCGGTGCGGGATCTGGTGAGCGGGGACGAGGGCGAGTTCTCGGGTACGACCGTGTTCGGCACGCTGGCCGAAGGGGGCCTGCTGCACGCCGAGTCGGGGACCTTCACCTGGCGTGGCGTGGCCCGTCCCGCCGAGCGGACGCTGCGGTTCCTGCCGGGCGCGGCGCCCGGTACGGCCGATGTGCGCTTCGGTGACGGGCGGCCGTTCCACGAACTGGATCTGACGTCGGGACGGTATGTCGCCGACCATCCCTGCGCCGCGGACCTGTACCGGGGCGAGTTCACGGTCCTGGACGCGGACCGATGGCGGACCGTGTGGCGGGTGGGCGGTCCCGCGAAGGACCTGGTGCTCGGTACGGACTACGTGCGCGTGGGTTGAACTCGCCCCGCTCCCCCGGCTAGACCCGCCTCGACTGAACCGCCGCTCCGTCGAAGCGCAGGTTCCAGCGGCCCGCGCTGCCGGTGACCGTGGTCGTCGACAGGGGGCGTACGTCGAGGTTCCAGTAGGTCGAGGGCGGGGCCTTGAGGGCGTAGACCAACGCGGCCCGGATGACGGAGGGTTCGGCGACGGCGACTATCCGGTCGCCGTCCTCGATGGGCCGGGTGTCCAGCCAGCCGCCCACCCGGGCGATGAAGGAGAGCAGCGACTCGCCGCCGTGCGGGGTGGAGCGCGGGTCGGCGAGCCAGGCATCCACCAGTGCCGGTTCGCGGGCCATCGCCTCGCCGAGCGTCAGTCCGCGCCAGCGGCCCATGTCGCAGTCCCGCAGAGCGAGTTGCACCAGCGGGGTGTAGCCGAGGCCGTCGCCGGTGGTGCGGCTGCGCGGGGTCGGCGAGCAGTAGCGCAGCTCCGCCGCCGCCAGCGGCAGCAGTATCGGCGCGGCGCGCTGCACCTCGTCCCAGCCCGCCTGGTCCAGCGGCCGGTCGTCCTCGAAGCGCTCCGCGAGCAGCGGGGAGCTGCGCGCGGCGGCGACGAACGTGACCCGAAGTTGCATGCGGCGATCGTGATCCGCCGAAGTACGCAGGTCAAGGGGGGCCGGATGAGAGTTACCCAGGGTGGGCGAAACCTTACTTCGAAGTCAGGACCAGCCGGACAAGTCACTCGAAATAAAGGGCCATCCACTGGTCGGGCCGCTCCAGTGGCTTGAATCCGACCTTCTCGTACACCCCGTGGGCGTCGTGCGTGGCGAGCAGGATCCGGCGCACTCCGAGCGGCCGCAGCTCCTCGCGTACGGCGGCGACGAACGCCGTACCGATGCCCTTGCCGCGCGCCGACGGGTCCACGTACACATCGCACAGCCACGCGAACAGCGCCCCGTCGGTCACCACTCGCGCGTACGCCACCTGTTCGCCCGAAGCCGTGTCGTACACCCCGAAGTTCAGTGAGGAAGCCACCGCGCGTTCGTGCTGCTCGCGGGGGCGGCCCTTTGCCCAGTAGGCGTCGGTGGACAGCCAGTGGTGGACGCGGTCGAGGTCGATGCGGGCGGTGTCGGCGGAGAACTCGTAGCCGTCGGGGAGGCTCGGGATGTCGTTCATGGCCGGAGACTTGCAGGTCAGGATCGCGGGAGTCGAGTGGTTTTCCACTGCGGGCCGGTGGGGGCCGGGCGCGCCCACGCGGCGGAGCCGCAGAATGTCACCGCCCCGCGCCCCTTGCGGGGCGCTCACCCGGTGCCGTAGGCCGCCCGTAGTCGCCGTACCCCCTCCACGATCTCCCCCGTCCCCGCGACCGCCGCGAAGCTCAACCTGATGTGGGCGGCCGGGGGTTCGGCGCTGAAGTAGGGGCGGCCGGGGGTGAGGGCGACGCCCGTGCGGAGGGCCGCGGTCGTGAGGGGCTGTTCGTCCGTGCCGGCGGGGAGGCGGAGCCAGAGGTGGTAGCCGCCGGAGGGGATGTGAGGGAGGGAGAAGTCGGGGAGTTCCAGGCGCAGGGCCGCCGTCATGGTGTCGCGGCGGATCTTCAACTCGGCGGAGATGGCGCGGAGATGGCGTGGCCAGGCCGGTGAGCCGACGAGTTCGAGGGCCGCTTCCTGGAGCGGGCGGGGGACGAAGAAGGTGTCGACGACCTGGATGGCGCGCAGGCGTTCCAGTACCGGTCCGTGCGCGGCGAGCGCGCTGACCCGGAAGCTGGGTGAGGTGGCCTTGGTGAGGGAGCCGACGTGGACGACGACTCCGTCGGGGTCGTCGGCGGCCAGCGGGGGCGGCAGCGGTCCCGCGTCCTCGTGCACCAGTCGTCGTACGAAGTCGTCCTCGATGACGAACGCGCCCGCGTCGCGGGCGATGCGCAGGACCTCCGGGCGGCGGGCGGGGGCCAGGACGGCGCCGGTCGGGTTCTGGAAGAGGGGCTGGCAGACGAGGACCCGGGCGCCGGTCGCGTGGAAGGCGTCGGCGAGCAGGGCGGGACGTACGCCGTCCGCGTCGACCGGCACGGGGACCGGGCGCAGACCGGCCGCCCGCGCGATCGCCAACATGCCCGGATAGGTGGGTGATTCGACGAGGACGGGTGCGCCGGGGGGTGCCAGGGCGCGCAGTGCGGTGGTCAGCGCGGTCTGGCCGCCCGCGCTGACGAGGACGTCGGCGGCGGTGACAGATCCGCCGATGCCGCGCGCGAACCACTCGCGCAGTTCGGGCAGCCCTTCCATCGGCGGCCGGCTCCAGGCGCCGGGACGCCGCCCGGCCCGGGACAGGGCCGCGGCCATCGCCCGCTCGGGCTGCAGGGACGGGTGCAGATAGCCGCCGTTGAACTCGATCACGCCCGGCGGCGGGACGGCCAGCGTGGCCAGGACCGCGGACGCGTCCACCGTGCGCGGTACGACGTCGGCGGCACCGTCCGCGCTGAGGGCGACCTCCTGCCAGGAGGTGTCTCCGGTGGCGGTGGTCGCGGCGCGCGGCGTGGCCCGGAATGCCCCGGCGCCGGGGCGGGTGACCACCAGCCCCTCGGCGGTCAGCTGCGCGAGGGCGCGCGAGACGGTCACCGGGCTCACCCGGAACCGCTCGACGAGCGCCCGGCTCGACGGCAGCTTTCCACCGGGAGAGTAGCGGTCGAGTTCACGCCGCAACTGATTCGCCAGTTCACCGACACTGCTACGCTCTTGCATGAGAGCACACGATAGCGCTACTGCACCGAGCCCGATAGCGGTCAGCACCGCCCCGACCATCACCACCGGGACGGCCAAGGCGGCGAAGGTGCCCGCCGGTACGGTCCTCGCCGCCCTCGGTGTGATCGCCTTCTCCCTCACCTTTCCCGCCACCGCGTGGGGGCTGGAAGGCTTCGGCCCCTGGTCGTTGGTGGCCGTGCGCTGCGTCCTGGCCGCGCTGATGGCGGGCGGCTGTCTGCTGGCGCTGCGCGTGCCCGTGCCCGCCCGCCGGCACTGGGCCGGGCTGGCCGTCGTCGCGGCCGGAGTGGTGGTCGGGTTCCCGATGCTGACCACGCTCGCGCTGGAGACGTCGACCACCGCGCACGCGGCGGTCGTCGTAGGCCTGCTGCCGCTGACGACAGCGGCCCTGTCCGCGCTGCGCACCGGCGTCCGCCCCTCGCGCACCTTCTGGACGGCCGCGCTCGCGGGCGCCGGAGCGGTGCTCGCCTTCACGATCCAGCAGAGCGGCGGCGCGCTGACCAGCGCCGACCTCTATCTCCTCGCGGCCCTGCTGGTCTGCGCGGCCGGCTACACGGAGGGCGGCCGGCTGGCCCGGGTGATGCCCGGCTGGCAGGTCATCGCCTGGGCGCTGGTCCTCTGCCTCCCGCTGAGCGTGCCCGCCGCCGCGGTCGCGCTGTCGTACGACACCCCGCAGCTCACCGCGCACAGTGTGGCTGGCGTGCTGTGGGTCGCCGCCGGTTCGCAGTTCCTCGGGCTGGTCGTCTGGTACCGGGGCATGGCGGCGATCGGGGTCCCGAAGGCCAGCCAGTTGCAGTTGGCGCAGCCGCTGCTCACGCTGGTGTGGTCGGTGTTCCTGCTGGGTGAGCACCTGCCGGTGGCCGCTCCGCTGACGGCGGCGGCCGTGCTGGTGTGCATCGCCGTCACCCAGCGCGCCCGGAGTTGATGGACGTGCGCGATCCGGTCCCGGCCGGGCGGGCCGCCGTAGACTCGAAGGGATGGACGCTGCTCCCGGACTCGGTGAGGAGGCGGTGCAGATGCGTGCGACCGTTGGCGACAGGCTCGTTCAGCACGGCAGGGTGGTCGGCCTGCACGATCAGGTCTCGGAGGTCGTCGAGGTGATGGGCAGGGAGGGCAATCCGCCCTACCGCGTCCGCTTCCCCGACGGGCACGAGGCCGTGATGTCACCCGGCCCCGACTGCGAGGTCAGGCACCAGGACACGGAACGGTAGATCAGCGCGGGGGTTTCGCCGGCTGCCCGTAGTGGTCGGCGACCACCCGCGCCATGGCCTCGATGCGGTCCACCGCGACGTCCCGGGCCGCGAAGAAGACATGCCCGCCGACTTCCGGGTAGCGGTCGGCGAGGGTGAGATGGCGGGAGAGTTCGGCCGGGTCCTGCCAGGCAGCGGGCTGCGCCGGGTCGCCCGCCTTGTAGAGCGCCTCACCCGCGTACAGCCGCGTCTTCGAGCCGTGCGCGACCGCCGCCCACCAGGGCAGCAACTTCGCGTAGTCGGCGGGGGCGAAGCCGATGTTCCAGTACAGCTGCGGCACGATGTAGTCGATCCAGCCCTCCCGCACCCATTTCCGGGTGTCCGCGCAGAGATCGTCGTACGTCTGCACCCCGGCCGTGGTGTCGGAGCCGCGCGGGTCGGTCGCGGCGTTGCGCCACACTCCGAAGGGGCTGATGCCGAAGCGCGTGCCCGGACGGGTCTGCTTGATGCGGGCGGCGGTCTCGCGGATCAGCTTGTCGATGTTGTCGCGGCGCCAGGCGGCCCGGTCGGTGAAGGCGCCGCCGTACTTGTCGTAGGCCGCGTCGTCGTCGAAGGTCTGGCCGGCGACCGGGTACGGGTAGAAGTAGTCGTCGAAGTGGACCGCGTCCACGGGGTACTTGCGCACCGCGTCGAGGATCGCGTTCTCGACGAAGAGCCGGACCTGCGGCAGCCCGGGGTTGTAGTAGAGCTTCCCGCCGTACGTCACGACCCAGTCGGGGTGCTTGCGCGCGGGGTGCGAGGCGACGAGCTTCGTCAGGTCGGTGTTGTTGGCGATGCGGTACGGGTTGAACCAGGCATGCAGTTGCAGCCCCCGCACATGCGCCTCTTCTACGGCGGTCTTCAGCGGGTCCCAGCCGGGGGCGACGCCCTGGGTGCCGGTCAGGTACTGGGACCAGGGTTCGTAGGGCGAGGGCCACAACGCGTCGGCGGTGGGCCGGACTTGGAAGATCACCGTGTTGAGGCGGTCGCGGACCGCGGTGTCGAGGTGGGCGATCAGTTCGGTGCGCTGCTGCGCGGCGGTCAGGCCCGGGCGGGAGGGCCAGTCGCGGTTGGCCACCGTCGCCAGCCACACGCCCCGCATCTCGGTGACCGCGCGCGGACGCCCGGCCGCTGCCGGCGCGCGCCCGGTGTCCGCCGCCGCGCTGCCCGTGGTCGCCAGGGTCGACAGCGCCGCCATCGCGAACGTCCGGCGTGACAATCGCCCCATTCGTACACCCCCATACGCTGTGGATCCGTGCGGTCACGGATCTCCTCCGCGCCCCAGGATGCCCGACCCCGGCGATCGATCATCGATACTTGCGGGTAACGTGCACGATCGGAGCAGACTCCGGACAACGGGGTTCTACCAGAGCCCGCATCAGCAGCGAAGGGGACGATGTGACGGACATCCCGTCGGGAGACATCTCGCGCGTCGGAGTGGTCGGCTGCGGCCAGATGGGCGCCGGTATCGCCGAGGTGTGCGCCCGCGCCGGCCTGGACGTGAAGGTCGCCGAGACCACCGGCGAGGCCCTGGAGATCGGCCGGACCCGGCTGTTCAACTCGCTGACCAAGGCCGCCGAACGCGGCAAGATCTCCGCCGAGGAACTGGCCGAGACGCAGGCGCGGCTCAGCTTCACCACCGACCTCGGCGAGTTCGCCGACCGCGACCTCGTCATCGAGGCCGTCGTCGAGAACGAGCAGGTGAAGACCGAGATCTTCCAGGTGCTCGACCAGGTCGTGACCCGCCCCGACGCGATCCTCGCCTCCAACACCTCCTCGATCCCGCTGGTACGGCTCGCGGTCACCACCTCGCGCCCCGACCAGGTCATCGGCATCCACTTCTTCAACCCGGCCCCGGTGCAGCAACTCGTCGAACTGATCCCGGCGTTGACCACCTCCGAGGGCACGCTCAGCCGCGCCCAGCTGTTCACCGAGAAGGTGCTCGGCAAGCACGCGATCCGCGCCCAGGACCGCTCCGGTTTCGTGGTCAACGCGCTGCTGATCCCCTATCTCCTGTCCGCGATCCGGATGTTCGAGTCGGGCATCGCCAGCCGCGAGGACATCGACAACGGCATGGAGCTGGGCTGCGCCCACCCGATGGGCCCGCTGAAGCTGTCCGACCTGATCGGCCTGGACACGGTCGCCTCGGTCGCGTACTCGATGTACGAGGAGTACAAGGAGCCGCTCTACGCCGCTCCCCCGCTGCTCCAGCGCATGGTCGACGCGGGACGCCTCGGCCGGAAGTCCGGCTCGGGGTTCTACACCTACGGCTGAGCGCGCACCGCGCGGCAACTCACCGTGACATCACGGCCGTTACGGGCCCGGCGCTCTTCGGAGCGCCGGGCCCGCGGCATTCACACACCGTGTGCGCGTCGGGCCCGCATATGCCGCTCGCACACTCTCCCCCGGTGTCCACCAGGCGAGTTGACTCTTCATGCGCATGCAAGGGATGTTCCGACTACGGAAAGGAGCGGACACGTGACCGCCGACCCCGAGCATCCCGTGGTCCATGGAGAACTCGCAGAGTTACGCCGCCGCCTCGACGTCGCCTACGCGCGGGTCGAGGGAGGGCTGGCCCTGCTCAGCCATCGCACCGAGGAGACCGACAAGGAAGTGGATGATCTGAGCGCGCGAATCGTCGCCCTGGAGCACGCCCGCTGGCCACTGCCGGCGATCGCGGCACTGACTGCCGTGGGCGCGCTCGTCGTGACGATCTGGCAGGCCCTGGGGCGCTAGACGCCTGGACGTCGGGCGGGACTTCGAGGGGCGTCCTGGCCCAGCCTCAAATGGTGCAACAGCAGTAACGCGGCCGCCATGTTGGCGGCCGGGACCTCCCCGCGGGCGACCATGTCGGGTACGAGTTTGAGCGGTACCCATTCCCGGCGGTCCGATTCGAAGTCGTCCACGGGGTGTCCGGTGTACTCGCCCTCGTCGGCCCAGTAGATGTGGTGCCGGGCGTCCGTGAGCCCGTTGGACGGTTCCACGCTCATCAGGTGGTGCAGGGGCCCCGGCCGCCAGCCGGTCTCTTCCTCCAGTTCCCTGGCGGCGGCCCGCGCGATGTCCTCGCCGTCCTCGACGACGCCCGCCGCGAGCTCCCACCCCCAGCTGTCGGTGATGAAGCGGTGCCGCCACAGGAGGAGAACCTCGTTCGCCTCGTTCACGACCGTCGCCACCGCCACCGGCCTCAGCCGTATGAGGAAGTGGTCGAGGTGCTGGCCGTCGGGTAGTTCGACATCCGCGAGATTGACGCTGAACCAGCGGTTTGAGTACACAGTTTGTTCGTTCTGTTTCGTCCACTGCACGGTTCTGCCACCTTCCGTCGAGTAAGTGGCAATATCGCAGCAGGGACTGTGTTGTGGTCTACGGCGCCTTTAGAGCGGTACGCGCAGTGCCCCGTCGATGAGTTCGGCCGCCTCGGCCGTACCCGCGCAGTCGCTGCGCACCAGGTACTCGCGCACCGCGCGGAGTCTGTCGCGCAGCCGCTGGGACTCCATCCCCCTGGCCTGCTCGGCCATCTGCACCGCCGTGGCCACCGCTTTGTCGGCGTTCCCCTGGCGCAGTTCGATCTGGCTGAGCATGGCGAGCCGGTGCACCCGGCCCCGGTCGTGCGCCGGAGTGTCCACGGCCGCCATGGCGTGCTCCCCCGCCGCCGTCAGATCGCCGAGGCTGAGCAGCGCCTCCGCCACCTGGACGTTGACCAGTCCCGGCTGGACATAGCCGGTCTCGTCGGGTTCGTATCCGCGTCGGATGCGTTCGGCGGCCTGCTCGGCACGGCGGATGCAGGAGAGGGCGCTCGTGCCGTCGCCGAGGTGTGCGTACGCCTTCGCCTGCATCGCGTACAGGTCGGAGGCGAGCGCCGGGGTGATCTGCCGCCCTGCTGCCCGCAGCGCGGCCTCCGCGAAGGCGACGGCCTGGCGGAACTCCCGCATGAACAGCGACTGGTTGACGAGCAGCGCGATGACGTACGCGCCAAGTCCCCTGTCGTTGCTCGCCTTTGCGAGCCGCAGCGCCTGGTGGAAGTAGCGCTGGGCGAGTCCGTGCGCGTCGGAGTCGTACGCGCAGATGCCCGCGATCGCCACCAACCCGCCAGTCGCGCGGTGCAGTTGGCGGCCGGTGGCGTCGGTGTAGCTGCCGCGCAGCAGCGGGGCGGTCTCGGAGTTGAGGAAGCCGACGATGCGGGTGCGGGTCGCGACGCCGCCGGCCTTGCGGTACATCTGCTCGTAGTGGGCGCGGGCCGCGCGCAGCATCTCGATGTCCGCCATGCTCACCCGGTGCCGGCCGCCGCGCGACACGTCCACGTCGTCCGGTGGGTTCTCCCACTCCCACACCGGCATCACCGCGGGCGTTCCGGTGACCGCGGGCGCCCCGAGGATGTGCGGGCGCTGCTGTTCGTCGGAGCGCCACAGGGCGGTGGCCCGCTCGACGAAGCCGGAGAGGGAGGTGCCGTGCGGGGTGGAGGGTTCGCCGGGTACGCCGAGGCCGATGTCGTCGAGCGTGACGGGCCGGTGCAGGCGGGTCGCGAGCACCTCGCAGATCAGGTCGGGGACCTGGCCCCGTGGGCGCTGGCCCTTCAACCACCTTGCCACGGCGGTGTGTTCGTACCGGAGTGCGAGGCCTCGGGCCCGGCCGGCCTGGTTCACATGTGCGGCGAGTCCCGCGTGCGAGATGCCCGCCTCGTCCAGGATGGCGTCGAGAAGTGTGTTGGGCTGCATGGATGGCCCCCCGGTGACTCGGTGCGGACAGAGTAGTGCGGGTGGGTTCACACGGGGTGTGAACGGAGTGCGTGAATCCGGGGTGTGTGCGCGCTGTTGCGGAGAGTTCCCAACCGGTTGACTGGATTGCCTCGCAAGAGGCCGGCCGGGCCGCCGGCTCCCCCTCGTAAGTGCGGCGGCCTGGCTTTGCGGCGAGAACCGGTGCGACTAGACGCCGTTGTGTTGTGGGTGGTTCGTCGGGTGCGGGTGCGTTGTGGCTGGTCGCGCCCGCGCGGCGGAGCCGCTAATGTCACTGCCCCGCGCCCCTAGGTTGGCACAGTTGGCCTTGCGGTCATTGCGGAGGACGAGTAGGGCGACGTCGTCCGTGGGTGTGCCGCCCGTGTGACGCAGTAACGCCGTGAAGACCGCGCCGAGGACCGACTGCGGTACGGGGGGCGGGTGTTGGGCCGTCACCTCCGCCAGTACATCGGCCAGCGGGAAGAAACCGCCCCGCCCGTCACGCGCGTCCTCCGCCCCGTCCGTGTAGAGGAACAGGGACTCGCCCGGGCGTAGTTGGCCGCAGCGGACGAAGGGCAGTTCCGTCGGCAAGGGGAACGGCCCGAGAGGCGGGAGCGGGTCTGTGCGGGCCATGGGCCGCACTCCTCCCCGGCTCAACCGATACGGCCACGGATGCCCGCAGTTGAGAGCGCGGAGTTCGCCGTCCGTGCCGATCTCCAGCAGCAGTACCGTGACGAACTCCTCGGCCACCGGACTGTCGGGGTCAAGGGCCCCCGTCGACGGGTGTTCCGCGCGGGCGCGTTCGCGGAGGTGGCGGGCGAGGGCGCGGTCGAGGCGGCGTAGGACGCCCTCCAGGTCGGGTTCGTCGTGGGCGGCCTCGCGGAAGCTGCCGAGGACCGCGGCGACCGTGCCGATCGCGGCGATGCCGTGGCCGCGTACGTCACCCATCACGACCCGGACTCCGTGCTCGGTGGCGACCACCTCGTAGAGATCACCGCCCACCACGGCGCCGCGCTCGGCGGAGAGTTGCGCGGCGGCGATGTTCAGGCCGTCGAGTCGGGGTGGGAGCGGGCGGAGCAGCGCGTTCTGGGCGGCGCCCGCGATCCGCCGGATCTCGCGGAGTTCGCGCAGCAGGGAGCGGCGGACCTGGACGATGAGACCGGTGCCGACCGCGAAGAACACCGCGCTGGTGACGATGCGGGCGCCCAGGCCGGTCTGCTGGGCGAGCGGGCAGGTGAGTTTGTAGGTGATCGCTATGGCACCCCACATCGTCGGCAGCCCCAGAGCGAGCGCCCGGCGCAGTGGACGGCGGGCGCGCGGCCTCGGGCGCGGCCTGCGGGGTACCCCAGCCTTGATGCGGATCATGCCTGTGGCCCCCCAAATAGGCCCCGACAGCGCAATCGGACCGACCCCGAAAGGCCGGTCCGATTCTGTCGACCGCATGCCCCGATCGGGCCAGATCGCCCGAACTTCTCACTCGAATGAGTGAGGTGACATGAGACAGGTGCATTTATGCAGGTAGGGGCCGTCCCGATACGGAATCGGCCCCTCCAGCGATCAGCCCCTCAGTACGGCTCCCGTGCGTTCCGCCGCCAACGCCACCGCCGCGTCCCTCGCCGCCGACGCCTCATCGACGGTCAGCGTCCGGTCGGCCGCGCGGAACCGCAGCGCGTAGGCGAGGGACTTCTTGCCCTCGCCCAGCTGCGCGGCGTTGTCGTAGACGTCGAACAGCCGGATGGACTCCAGCAGTTCACCGGCGCCCTCGCGCAGCGCCGCCTCGACGGACGCGTGCGGGACCGGGGCGTCGACGACCAGCGCGACATCCTGCGTGGCGACCGGGAACGTGGAGATCTTCGGGCCCTTGGGGACACCCGACGACGCCAACTCCAGGACGTCCAGGTCCAGTTCCATCGCGCTGGTGCGCGCGGGCAGACCGAGCGTCTTCAGCACACCCGGGTGCAACTCCCCGGCGTACCCGATGACTTGCTCAACACCCTCGACGACGACCGCGAGTTCGGCGCAGCGGCCGGGGTGCCAGGGACCGTACTGGCCCTTGCGTACGAGGAGTTCGGTGCCGGCCTCACGCGCGAGCACCCGCGCCGACTCGACCGCGTCGGCCCAGTCGGACGGTCGGCCCTTGCCCCACCAGCCGGCCTGCTCGCGGGCGCCCGTGAGGACGACGGCCGCGTGCCGGGGCTGGAGCGGGAGCGCCTCGGTGAGGGAGGCGATCTCCTCGTCGGTCGGACGCCGGTCGACGGGGAGTCGTACGGCGATCTTGAGCTCTTCGCGCGGGTGGAAGACCAGCCCGGTCTCGAACAGCGCCAAGTCATGAGAACCCCGGCCGTCGTTGCGGCGCAGCGCACCGAGCAGGCCCGGCAGCAGCGTCGTGCGGAGTGCGGGCTCCTCGTCCGAGAGCGGGTTGACCAGCTTGACGACCTTGCGGTTCGGGTCGTCGGCGGCCAGGCCGAACTGGTCGAAGACGTGCTCGCCGACGAAGGGGTAGTTCGGCGCCTCCACGTAACCGGCACCGGCCAGTGCGCGGCCGACCCGGCGGTGCAGGCGCTGGCGGTCGGTGAGGCCCCGGCCCGCGGGGGGCTTGGGGAGCGTGGAGGGCAGGTTCTCGTAGCCCTCCAGGCGGATGACCTCTTCGGCCAGGTCGTTCGGGTCCGTCAGGTCGGGGCGCCAGGACGGGACGGTGACGATCAGCTCGTCCTGCCCGTACACGTCGCAGCCGACCTCCTGGAGACGCCGTACGACGGTCTCGCGGCCGTACTCGACGCCCGCCACCTTGTCCGGGTGGTTGGCCGGAATGGTGATGGTGTGCGGGGCCGAGGGCGCGATGACCTCGGTGACGCCGGCGTCCGCGGTGCCGCCCGCGAGGAGGACCAGGAGGTCGACCGTGCGCTGGGCGGCGGCCGAGGCGGCCTGCGGGTCGACGCCGCGCTCGAAGCGCTTGGACGCCTCGGAGGCCAGCTTGTGGCGGCGGGCCGTACGAGAGATCGAGAGCGCGTCGAAGTGGGCGGCTTCGACGACGACCTCGGTGGTGGTGCCCTCGGTGTCGTCGATCTCGGTGTTGGCGCCGCCCATGACACCCGCGAGGCCGATGGGGCCGCGGTCGTCGGTGATCACCAGGTCCTCGGCGTCCAGCGTGCGCGTGACGCCGTCGAGGGTGGTGAGCTTCTCGCCCTGGGTGGCCCGGCGCACGCCGATCGGACCCTGGACGCGGGTGCGGTCGTAGGCGTGCAGGGGCTGGCCCAGCTCCAGCATCACGTAGTTGGTGATGTCGACGGCGAGCGAGATCGGGCGCATGCCCGCCTTCTGGAGGCGGCGGGTCAGCCAGAGCGGGGAGCGGGCCTCGGGGTCGAGGCCGGTCACCGTGCGGGCGGTGAAGCGGTCGCAGCCCATCGGGTCGGAGACCTGCACCGGGTAGCCGAAGGCGTTCGGACCCGGTACGTCGAGGAGGGCCGGGTCGCTCAGCGGGAGGCCGTAGGCGGTGGCGGTCTCGCGGGCGACGCCGCGGATCGACAGGGCGTAGCCGCGGTCGGGCGTGACGGCGATGTCGAGGACCTCGTCGACGAGCTGGAGCAGCTCGATCGCGTCGGTGCCGACCTCGTGCTCGGGCGGCAGGACGATGATGCCGTGGGAGCCGTCGTCGCCCATGCCCAGTTCGTCGCCGGAGCAGATCATGCCGTGCGAGGTCTTGCCGTACGTCTTGCGGGCGGCGATCGCGAAGTCGCCCGGCAGCACGGCCCCCGGGAGGACCACGACGACCTTGTCGCCGACGGCGAAGTTGCGGGCGCCGCAGACGATCTCCTGGGGCTCACCGGTGCCGTTGGCCTGGCCGACGTCCACCGTGCAGAAGCGGATGGGCTTCTTGAAGCCCTCCAGCTCCTCGATGGTGAGGACCTTGCCGACGACGAGCGGGCCCTTGAGGCCGTCACCGAGCTGCTCGACGGTCTCTACCTCGAGGCCGACGGAAATGAGCTTGGCCTGGACGTCGCGGCCGGTCTCCGTCGCCGGCAGGTCGACGTACTCCCGCAGCCAAGAAAGCGGGACCCGCATCAGATCTCCATCCCGAACGGCCGGGTGAACCGGACGTCACCCTCGACCATGTCTCGCATGTCTTCGACGTTGTGGCGGAACATCAGCATCCGCTCGATGCCGAACCCGAAGGCGAATCCGCTGTACTTCTCCGGGTCCACCCCGCAGGCCACGAGGACGCGGGGGTTGACCATGCCGCAGCCGCCCAGCTCGATCCAGCCCTCGGAGGAGCAGGTTCGGCAGGGGCGGTCGGGGTTGCCGACGGACTCGCCCTTGCAGACGTAGCAGAGCATGTCCATCTCGGCGGACGGCTCGGTGAAGGGGAAGTAGTTCGGCCGCAACCGGGTCTTCATCTCCGCGCCGAAGAGCGACTGGACCATGTGGTCCAGGGTGCCCTTGAGGTCGGCCATGGTCAGGCCCTCGTCGATGGCGAGGAGCTCGATCTGGTGGAAGACCGGGGTGTGCGTGGCGTCCAGCTCGTCCGTGCGGTACACGCGGCCGGGGCACACGATGTAGACCGGCGGCTCGCGGTCCAGCATGGCGCGGGCCTGCACGGGCGAGGTGTGCGTCCGCAGTACGACACCGGACTCGTCGCCCTCGGTCCCCTTGGGGCCCTGGACGAAGAAGGTGTCCTGCATCTGCCGGGCCGGGTGGTCCGGGGTGAAGTTCAGGGCGTCGAAGTTGAACCACTCCGCCTCGACCTCGGGGCCCTCGGCGATCTCGTACCCCATGGACACGAAGACGTCCGCGACCCGCTCCATGAACGTGGTCAGCGGGTGCCGGGCGCCGGCCGGGACGCGGTCGTACGGCAGCGTGACGTCCACCGCCTCCTCGACCAGGACGCGGGCGTCGCGGTCGGCCTCCAGCTCGGCCTGGCGGGCGGCGAGGGCCTTGTTGACGGCGCCCCGGGCCTGCCCGACGAGCTTTCCGGCCGCTGCCTTGGCCTGCGGGGGCAGCGCGCCGATCTCGCGGTTGGCGAGGGCGAGCGGGGAGGTGCCGCCGGTGTGGGCGACCTTGGCCTCCTGGAGCGCGTCGAGATCACCGGCGGCGGCGAAGGCGGCGAGCGCCTCGTCCCGCATGCGCTCGATCTCTTCCGGTTTCAAGGCCTCGACCTCTACAGGGTCGTACGACTTATTCGGTGCCGACATCTCTTCCCGTGCTTCCGGTTGGCTGGCTGGGGTCCCCGTCTACGGCTCGGAGACGCATCGTCCCTGTCATGGAGACGCAAAGGTGCCAGAGGCCGAGTCTAACGGGGGTGAAGTGTGCGAACGCGCCCGTGGGTGCTCGCTCGGCGCTATTGCAGATACGCCGGGGTGCCCACGGGCAACATAAATCGGAACTCGGCGCCGCCGCCAGGGGCCCGGCCGACCGTGATGGTGCCGCCGTGGGCTTCCACGATGCCCTTGACGATGTACAGCCCGAGTCCGGTGCCGCCGCGCTTGCTGCCCCGCCAGAAGCGGGTGAAGACGCGGTTCATGGACTCCTCCGGGATACCTGGACCCTCGTCGCTCACCGTCACCGATGTGCCGGTTTCCTCCCCCTCACGGGGGGACGCCGAGGCCGTGACGTCGATAGTGACGGTTCCCTCGCCGTGGCGCACCGCATTTTCCAGCAGGTTGCTCAGCACCTGGTCGACCTTGTCGGGGTCGGCCCACAGGTCGGGCAGCGGCTGTTCGACGCGGAGCATGAAGCGGTCGGCGGGCTGACCTGCGGCGACGTACGCCTGGATGTGACGGCCGACGGCCGCGCCTATGTCCACGGGCTGGCGGCGCAGTTCGAGCCGCCCGGAGTCGATGCGGGAGATGTCGAGCAGCTCGGCGATGAGCCGGGTGACGCGGTCGGCGTCGGCGTCGACGGTCTCCAGCATCAGCCGCTTCTGGTCGTCGGTGAAGCGTTCCCACTTGGCGAGCAGGGTCGCGGTGAAGCCCTTGACGGAGGTGAGTGGCGAACGCAGCTCGTGGGCGACGGTGGCGATCAGCTCGGCGTGACTGCGCTCGGTACGGCGCCGCGCCTCGGTGTCCCGCAGCGAGACGACAACGCGACGGACCGGACCGAGCGGTTCCGCACGGACATAGCGCGCGGTGACAAGAACCTCGTGCCCGCCAGGCAGCAGCAGATTCCGCTCCGGCTGTCGCACCCGGATGGCCAACCCCCCATAGGGATCGGTCAGTTGCCACCAGCGGCGGCCCTCCAGGTCCTCTAAGGGGAGTGCCTTCTCCAGCCGCTGTCCGAGGGCGTCGGCGGCGCGGACGGCGGTGATGCGCTCGGCGGCGGCGTTGAAGCAGATGACCTGGCCGTGCTCGTCGGCGACGACCAGGCCGTCGGGCAGTTCGTCGGGGTCGATGCCGAGTCCGGTGAGGTCGTCGTGCCGGGCCGCGGAGGGCCGGGGCACGCCCCGTGCTCCCGGCGCGCTGCTCGTGCCGACAGTCATCCCCGTACCCCACCTCTTCTCATACGGCGCAGGTGGCCCCCGAGCTGGTCACCCTACTAGCTGTCGGTGACGGAACGGCACCCTCCGGAGCCGCGCTGTGCACGGGCAGACGCATACAGACATACGGCGGCAGCGGTGGCCAGGTTCAGGCTCTCGGCCTTCCCGTGGATCGGAACCCGCACGACGGCGTCCGCGAGTGCGCGGGTCTCCTCCGGAAGCCCCCAGGCTTCGTTCCCGAACACCCAGGCGGTGGGCCCGCCCATGGTCCCCTGGTCCAGCTCGTCGTCGAGGTCGTCGGTCCCGGCCCCGTCGGCGGCGAGGATCCGCACCCCGATCTCCTTGAGCCCGGCCACGGCCTGCTCGACGGGCACTCCGACGGCGACGGGCAGATGGAACAGGGATCCCACGGAGGCCCGTACGGCCTTGGGGTTGTAGAGATCGACGGACGCGTCGGTCAGTACGACGGCCTCGGCACCGGCGGCATCGGCGCAGCGCAGTACGGTGCCAGCGTTCCCGGGATCGCGCACGTTGGCGAGGACGGCGACAAGCTTGGGCCGGCCCTTGAGGATCTCCTCGAAGGGGGTGTCGAGGAACCGGCACACTCCGACCAACCCCTGCGGCGTGACGGTGGTGGAGATATCGGCGATCACCTGCTCATCGGCGAGATGCACCCGGGCTCCGACATCACGGGCCTCGCTGATGATGTCCGCGTACCGCTCGGCGGCTTCGACGGTGGCGAACAGCTCGACGAGCGTGTCCTTGTATCCGGCTGCCTCCCGCACGGCTTGCGGCCCCTCGGCAAGAAACAGCCGCTCCTTACTCCGAAAGTTCCGCCGAGCGAGCCGCCGGGCGGCGACGACGCGGGGGGAACGGGGAGAAATGAGCTCGGGACCGTTCGGGGACATGCTCTGCTTCACCTTCAAATCTCAGGACGCGGGGATTCCCCTGGGGTCGCGGGGCTGTATCGATTCGCGGCCCCGCCGCGTGGGCGCGACCAGCAACAAAGGACCCGCAGGATTCAACCTGCGGGCCCTTCAATCACGTCGGCTCAACGCCAGCGCAGCGTCACGCGGCCTTCGGCGCGTTGACGTCGCTCGGCAGCGCCTTCTGCGCAACCTCGACCAGCGCGGCGAACGCACCGGCGTCGTTGACAGCCAGCTCCGCGAGGATCTTGCGGTCGACCTCGATGTTGGCCGCGTTCAGACCCTGGATGAAGCGGTTGTACGTGATGCCGTTGGCGCGGGCAGCCGCGTTGATGCGCTGGATCCACAGCCGACGGAAGTCGCCCTTGCGCTTCTTGCGGTCGTTGTAGTTGTAGACCAGCGAGTGGGTGACCTGCTCCTTGGCCTTGCGGTACAGGCGCGAACGCTGACCGCGGTAGCCGGAGGCGGCTTCGAGGATCGCCCGGCGCTTCTTGTGGGCGTTGACTGCCCGCTTGACGCGTGCCACTTGTTTAACTCCTTGTAGCGGGGCCGTGGTTGGACTCACACGGCCCGGAATCGATGGGGTCCCGGTCCAGACGTACGGCGCTCAACAGGTGCGCCGCGTACGTCACTTGCCGAGAAGCTTCTTGATCTTCTTGGCGTCGCCCGGGGCCATCTCGGCGTTGCCGGTGAGGCGACGCGTCACACGGGACGACTTGTGCTCGAGCAGGTGGCGCTTGCCGGCGCGCTCGCGGAGCACCTTGCCGGAGCCGGTGATCTTGAAGCGCTTACTGGCACCGCTGTGCGACTTGTTCTTCGGCATAGCGCCGTTATCTCCTCGTCGGTGGCGCTCCGATGCCCGGTCGTGAAACCGGGCACGGTGGAGCGTCGCTCTTGTATCGGTTACATCCCTGGACTGACGTCCGGGGATCAGGCGTCGGCGGAAGCCTCGGCCGGGGCCTCGACCTCGTCGGCGATGTCCTCGCCCACGCTGTCCTCGTCCTCGACATCGGACTCCGCGGCGTTCTGCGACTTGCCCGGGTTGGCCTTCGCTTCCGCCTTGCGGGCGGCCTGGGCCTCGCGGGCCTCGGCCATCGCCTCGGTCTTCTTCTTGTGCGGGCCGAGCACCATGATCATGTTTCGGCCGTCCTGCTTCGGGTTCGACTCGACGAACCCGAGGTCCTCGACGTCCGAAGCGAGACGCTGCAGCAGTCGGTAGCCCAGCTCGGGCCTGGACTGCTCGCGACCGCGGAACATGATCGTGATCTTGACCTTGTCGCCCTGCTTCAGGAACCGGACGACGTGACCCTTCTTGGTGTCATAGTCGTGCGGGTCGATCTTCGGCCGGAGCTTCATTTCCTTGATGACCGTGTGCGCCTGGTTCTTGCGCGCCTCACGGGCCTTCATGGCCGACTCGTACTTGAACTTCCCGTAGTCCATGAGCTTGCACACGGGCGGACGGGCGTTCGCCGCGACCTCGACCAGGTCCAGGTCGTATTCCTGCGCAAGCTCCAGGGCCTTAGCAAGCGGCACGATGCCGACCTGCTCGCCACTGGGACCGACCAGTCGCACCTCGGGAACGCGAATCCGGTCGTTGATGCGGGGTTCGGCGCTGATGGATCCTCCTCGGTTAGCACCACACGGCCATCTGGCGGACGGCCGCGTTTGTCTCGATAGACAGACCTAACCGCGCCGAAGCACAAAAAATGCCCCGGACGATCACAAGACGGGGCTCCAAAACACTGCCGGAGCACCGCCGCGATGATCGCGGGGCGCGCTTTCGGGCGACTCCATCGTCCGTACGGAACGATGGCAACCGCCTGACCGGGGGTGACCCGCCGTCCGTGAGGACAGTCAGGTGGGAGATCGGAGCCTCCACTTGTTGGCCGGGCACGCGAGTGCCTGGCCGGTCATCACACAAGGTTAGCAGCAACCCGGGGGTGGTGCGAACCGCCGTACACCGGGCCCTATCGTGTGGGGCATGAGTGACACGCCCCCCGAGTCCCTGAATCCCGACTCCCCCGACTTCGACGCCCTGACCCGCGACATCGCGGAGGTCCCGGCGGTCGAGGTGATCGTGACGGTCGCCGTCAACCTGATGAGCGCCGCCGCGGTGAAGCTCGGTCTGACCGACGAGGGCGACAAGTACAAGGACCTGGACGAGGCCCGCAAGCTGGTCACCGCCCTCGCCGGACTCCTCGACGCGAGCACGACCGAGATCAGCTCCTTCCACGCGGCCCCGCTGCGCGACGGCCTGAAGTCGCTCCAGCTGGCGTTCCGCGAGGCGTCCCTCGTCCGCGACGAGCCGGGCCAGGGCCCGGGCGAGAAGTACACGGGCCCGGTCTACGGCTAGATCATCCTCGTACGTAAAAGGGCTCGCCCGGAGGCGTCGCCCCGGCCGGCAGGACTGCCAGGTCGAGGCCGTGCACCAGGCGGGCCCTCAGCGTCTCCTCGGCCGCGAGCCAACGTGCCACCCCATGGATGCCGGCGGCGTGCGGTACGGCGGGTTCGAAGACCAGGGCGAGGGTGCCGTCCCCCCGGCCGGGGCCGAGGTAGGCACGGAGTACCCCGCGCATGTTGGTGAGCGCGGAGCGGACCGCCGCCGCGACCGCCGGATCGGTGAGCGGGTCCACGCTGGTACGCCCCTCGGCGAGGGCCAGCAGCGCGGGCCCCGACAGCTCGAAGGACACCGGCCCGGCCAGATCCAGCACGATCGTGTCCGCCTTCTCGTGCACGGCGGCCTGCAGCGCCTGGTGCAGCGGTACGGCCACGGGTCGCGCCGCAGGGTCCCAGCGGGCCAGCGAGTCACTGGAGGTGAAGGCGGGCAGCGCGGTGCGACCGCCGGCCTTCAGGGTGGGGACGGCCATGTCACTGGTCTTCTCGCGGCGCAGCCCGTTCTCGTCCGTCTCGACCTCCCCGAGCACGGCCACCACGGGCACGAGCAGCCGGGCGCCCTTGAGGGCCGCAAGGACGGGATCCACGGCGGTACGGTCCTCGGCCCAGGCGGCGAGCGCCGCGCTCAGCGCGGGATCGGCCGAGCCGTCGTCGTCGGAGTAGCCGGAGTCGGGAATGTTCTTGTTCGCCACGGTGACCGACCCTATCGGGGGGATGCTGCTGGGCTTGTGCGGGTCCTGAAACGCAGGAGACACAGGTTTCACACGTTTCTCAGAAAGCGTTGACAGACATCTAACTTCGGTCTCACGGTTCGCACAGTCGCCGCCCCCACGATCGCGGGCATGGAGTCTTCCAGAGCCGCCCGCCGAAACCACCGCGCGCGTCCCTCCCGGCGCCGTCCGCTCCTCTACACCGCCCTCGCCACCGTGGCGATCGTGGGCGG
Source organism: Streptomyces hokutonensis (assembly GCF_042751305.1). Lineage (GTDB taxonomy): Bacteria > Actinomycetota > Actinomycetes > Streptomycetales > Streptomycetaceae > Streptomyces > Streptomyces hokutonensis_A. Next base: position 286,343 of record NZ_JBHYWD010000009.1, on the reverse strand, counting down.
TACGGCGGCCGGAACCGTGTATGTGAAGGCGCAGGCTCACTCCGGCCCCGTATCGTCGTCGCCGACGCCGTCCGCCTCGGCATCGGCGTCTGCATCGGGCAGCGGGGAGGCGACGGTGGAACCGGTGACACAGCCGGCGGTGGACTACGACGCGCTGCTGGCCGACGCCATGAAGGCGGTGACCCCGGCCGGCGACCAGAAGGTGTCGGTCGCCGTGCTCGACGTGGACTCCGGTAAGAGCGCCACGTACGGCAGCGCCGCCTACGACACGGCGAGCATCGTCAAGGTCGACATCCTGGCCGCGCTGCTGCTCCAGGCGCAGGACGCGGGCCGGCAGCTGACGGCGACCGAGAAGTCGTACGCCACCACGATGATCGAGAACAGCGACAACGACTCCGCCACGGCGCTGTGGAACATCATCGGCACGGCGGACGGGCTCGACGCGGCCAACAAGAAGTTCGGGCTGACCGGCACCGAGGGAGGCGACGGGCCGCTCTGGGGGCTGACCCAGACCACGGCCGCCGACCAACTCACCCTGCTCCAGCAGGTGTTCGGGGACGACTCCAAGCTGAGCCCGGCCTCGAAGTCGTACATCCAGGGGCTGATGGGGGAGATAGAGGCCGATCAGCAGTGGGGGGTGTCGGCGGCTGCCGACGGCTCCAAGTGGCGGCTGAAGAACGGCTGGCTCGCGCGGAGCACGACCGGGCTGTGGGACGTCAACAGCATCGGGCGGGTGACGGCCCCGGACGGGCACGAGTACCTGATCGCCGTGCTGTCCAAGGGCAGCACGACACAGAACAAGGGCATCACTCTGATCGAGGCGGCGGCGAAGGCGGGGGTCGCGGCGTTCGCGGCGAGCGACTCTTCTACGTCGGCTTCCGCGTCCGCCAGCGGCTGACTCCCGCCGGCTCTAGAAGCCCTCGGGCCGTCTGCGTCGGCCGCGCCAGAGGACGACCGCCGCGACGAGCAGGACTCCGCCGACACTGCCCGCGAGGGGGCCCGCCCAGTCGGACGTACGGCTGTCGGTCTTGACGGGGTCCGGGCCCGCGCCGAAGTACTTCTTGCCGTAGGCGGCGGCGTGCAGGCTCGTCGGCTTGAGGGCGGCGGCGGCCTTGATCGCGGCGGCAGGGTCGATGAAGCCGAAGCCGCGCGAGTCGTCACGGCCGCCGACCGGGGGGTTGCGGGCGGTGTCCTCGAGGAGCTTCTTGATCTGGGCCGGCGTCAGCCCCGGGTGGGCCGCCTTGACGAGGGCCACCGCGCCCGACACGAAGGCGGACGCGGCGCTGGTCCCCCAGCCCTCGTAGTACTTGTGGTCCGGGTCGGCGATGACGACGTTCACGCCGGGTGCGCTGACCGTGGCGTACCAGCGGCGGGTGGAGAAGGAGGCGCGGGTGCCGTAGCGGTCCACGGCGGTCGCGGCGATCACGCCCGGGTAGGCGGCCGGGTAGGAGACGTGGTCGCCCTTCTCGCCGCCGTTGCCGGCGGAGGCGACGACGGCGACGCCCTTCTTCAGGGCGTACTGCACGGCCTCGTCCTCTGCGGGCTCGGGGTGGGCGGAGGCGGAGTCGTCGCCGAGGGAGAGGTTGATGACGTCGGCGCCGTGGTCGGCGGCCCAACGGATGCCGTCCGCAAGGGCGTTGCCACGGGTGGTGCGGGCCTTGCTGCGCGCGGAGTCGCCGTCTTCGAGGATCACCCGGACGGGCAGGATCTTCGCCTCCGGGGCGACACCCTCGACGCCGTCCTCGTCACCCGGGCCATGTCCGTGCCCGGCGATGATGCCGGCCATGGCGGTGCCGTGGCGGGCCCAGGCCCGGTCGCCCGGCTTCGCACCGAAGCCGACCATGTCCTTGCCGGTGAGGACGTTGCCGACGAGGTCGGGGTGGTCGGCCTCGACGCCGGTGTCGAGGACGGCGACGGTGATGCCCCTGCCCTTGGTGGTCCCCCAGACCTCCTGGGTGTGCATGGCCTCCAGGGCCCATTCCTGGGCGCGTATGCCGTCGGCGTGCGCGACGGTGGACGGGACCAGGGCGAGGGAGGCGGCCAGGAGGACGCTCACCAGCCCGGCGCGGCGGGACGTGACACTCATGAGTTCCCCTCCGAGGCCTTCGAACTCTCCGCGGTCCCCGACGTCTTGGACGTCTCCGAGGCCGAGGCCCCGGAAGGTGAGTCGACGGTCTTGCGCAGGCTCCGCTCGACCCGGTCCGCGAGCCCCTGCGCCTCATTGCCGAGACCCGACTGCGAGGGGGCCGTGGTAGAGCCGGACGTTACGGCTTCGTCGGCGGGTTCGGGCGCGTCGACGGTACGGCCGTCCGCCCAGCCGGAGACGGCGTAGACGACGACCGGCGCGTCGGTGAGGACGGAGACCGTCCAGGCAGCCCGTTGTTTGTCGCCGAAGGCTGCGGCGTCGGTGCCCTTCGCGGCGTACGGGCGGGGCAGGAGGTCGGTCCTGTCGCCGAGCTTCTCGTTCTTGAACCGGGTGGACAGCGAGGTCATCGCGGCGGTGTCGGCCTTGGTGAAGAGGAGTCCGACCGTCGTGACATAGCTCTGGGTGGCGTCGGTGTAGGTCGCGCGCAGGAGCCGCTGGCAGCCGACCGGGGCGAGCACCTTGCTCAACAGCGGGTCGAAGGCGCCCGTACAGCCGGTGTCCGGCGCCACGGCGATCCGGGTCCAGGTGCGGTCGGCGCCGCCGGGACCCGCGCCTTGTCCTTGGACGGTGGGCGGAAACAACTGGTCCACGGGCACGCTGTGCCACAGCTGCCCGGCGGCGGCGAAGGTGCTCGCACCGCCGTCGTCCCCGTCGTCCCCGGTGAGCCAACTCCCGGTCACCGCACCGCCGATGAGCCCGAGACCGAGCACGACACAGGCGGCGACAGCGGCGGTACGGGACCGTATCCGCGCCCCCAACGGCCGCGGCCGCACCCGCTCGTCGTACCCCTCGGGCTCCCCGAACGACACAACGGGCCGCCCACCGCTCGGGGTTACCGGCGCGCTCCAGGAAAAGGCGGGATCGGGACCGGGGTTGCCTCCGGGCCGCGGCATCTCGGAGGCGGGGCGGACGGGGGTACCGGGGGCGGCGGGTGACCAGGCGCTGGTACCGGTGTCGTCGGAGGCAGGGGCCGGGACGGGCTGAACTGGGCTATTGGGAGCGGCAGATACCCAAGGGGCGGTGCCGGGGGTGTCGTCGGCGGGCCGAACCGGGTTGCTGGGAGCAGCAGTTGACCAGGAGCGGGTGCTGGACGAGTCGTCGGCCGACGGAACTGGCTTGCTGGGAGGGGCCGGTGACCAGGTGCCGGTGCCAGTGCCAGTGCCTTCGGCGGTGGGCGCTGCGGGGCCGGCGGGCCGGGGCCCGGCAGTGCCGGTACCGGAGGATGGATACGGCGCACCGGCACCGGAAGGCGACCACACACCGCGCGGGGGCGCACCGTCAGTGGGATCCGTGAACGATTCACCCCGCCAAGGGGCGCCGGAGGACGGTGGCCTCAGCCGAGAGGTGCCATCCGACGGTTCCTCGGGAGTGGCAGCCGGACGCGACGGGGGCGTCGCCGGGCGGGCGGGGGTGTCACGTTGCCGGTCCCCGGGCTGCGGTGAGGCCTCGGTCGCGGGGCGCGACGAGCCGGCGGGGCCGGGAGACGCCGCGGGGCGGGGCGGGACAGGGGAACTGGGGGGCGTCGAGGGGCGGGACGGGTCCTGGCGTGGTCGGTCGGACGACTGACGTAGAGCCTCGCCCGCAGGGCGGGGCGGAACAGGAGAACTGACAGGAGCCCCTGGGCGGGCCGGCTCCTGCCACAACCGGTCGGACGACTCACGCGGAGCCTCGCCCCCAGGGCGGGGCGGCACAGCGGAACCGGGAGGCGCCGTCGGCCGGGACGGCTCCTGGCGCAGTCGCTCAGGGGCCTCGCGCGGAGCCTCGCCCCCAGGGCGCGGGGGGACGGTAGAGCTGGGAGGCGTCGCCGGCCGGGACGGCTCCTGGCGCAGTCGCTCAGGGGCCTCGCGCGGAGCCTCACCCGCAGGGCGCGGGGGGACAGCCGGGCGCGGCGGGGTGTCGGGGGCCGTCGGCGGGGTCGGGTGGAGGGGTGTGCTCGTTTCCGGCCTGCTTGGCCGGGGTGCTTCGCCGGCGCCCGTCGCCGTCGTGGGCCGGTGGGGTGGCCGGGGCGGGACGGTACCGGGTCGTTCGGGGTTCGCGCGGCGCGGGTCGGTCGCGGATGGCGGCGGGGTGTCCGGGAAGCGTGCCGAGGCCGGCGGCGGGGGCGGGCTCACCGTCTCGGCGGCGAAGGGCGCGAAGGGCCGAAGACCGGGGAAGCGCGGCCGGGTGTCGGAGGAGCCGGCTGCCGACGCGCCAACAGAGCCTGAACCGCCCCTAGTTCCAGCCCCGGCCCTGGACCCGGACCCAGTTCCAGCTTCGGAACCAGTCCCAGGCCCAGTCCCAGCCTCAGACCCGGCCCTGGCCCCAGCTCCGGCCCTGCCTCCGTGTCCATCTCCGGTCTCGGAGCCCGTCCCGGACCCAGCCCCAGCCCCGTTGCGGGCCCCCGCCCTGTCGCCCGCGAAGCCGCCACTCGCAAAGTTCTCAAAATTCGCGAAGCTCTCGAAGCCACCGCTCCTGAAGCCGTTGCCCTCAGACACCCCGCGTGCGTCAGTGCCGTTGCCCGGACGCACCGTGCGCGCCTCGAAGTCGTTGCCGGGAGAAACCGAACCCCCCTCGCCCTTGTTGCCCGGAGCCACAGCCCGGTCCGTCTCCGAACCGTTTCCCCGGAAGTCGGCGCCCGCGTCGGCCCCGCCGCTCCGCCGGGCCGCGCGTCTCGCGTTGCCGCCCTCCCACCACCCCGTACCGGGCTGGTCGCCACCCCAGGTCACCCTGCCGCTACCGCTCTCGGCCGAGGCCCCCGCTCCGCCCTGCACGTCCGACTGCTCCTGCGCATCCTGCGTACCCGACACCGGCGGAACTGGCGGAACTGGCGGAACTGGCGGAACCGACGGAACCGGTGGAATCGGACCCCGCCCCGAACCCGCCCCCGAAGCGGCCCCGGAAGATCCCCCGGCGCCGGAGTACGGTCCGTCCAAGTCTTCGCCTGTTGTGTCGTTCACGGACTGCGTCGAACTCCCCGAAGGGGCCTGCGGCGAGGTGGGATGTGGCGGTACGGGGGCGCGCCGCGCTTCCGTGCTCATGCACCCCCCGTTTCCTCGTACCCGGGCCACCGTTTGTTCGTATGCGGGCCGGTGTTCTCCTGCCCTTGTTCGTATACGCACCGGCGTCCACCGCGCCTCACCCGGCACGCACACAAAAAAACAAAAGTCGTCCCGGGCACGCATACCCGCCTCGGCGGACCGCCATCCCGGGCGCGGTCGAACGACCGGCGGCATTTCCTCCGTGCGTGCGCGTCACTCTACGGGTTGCCCCCGCTCGGACGGGAACCAGTCCACAGCCCCGGGGCTTCTGCCCGGAACGTCCCCCTACCCTGCGGTAATCCTGTCTGGCAGGCTGCCTTCATGACTGCGCGCGCCGCCGACCGGGCCCGTTACGACCGGGCCACCGCCCACCTCGACGCCCCTGTTGCGATCGTCGACCTGGACGCCTTCGATGCCAACGCGGACGACCTCGTCCGCCGGGCCGGCGGCAAGCCGGTCCGCGTCGCCAGCAAGTCCGTCCGCTGTCGAACCCTCCTCGAACGCGTCCTGGCCAGGGAGGGCTTCGCGGGCCTGATGTCCTTCACGCTGGCCGAGTCGCTGTGGCTCGCCCGTTCCGGCTTCGACGACGTCCTCCTCGCCTACCCCTCCGCCGACCACGCCTCCTTCGCCGAACTGACCGGCGACCCCAAGCTCGCCGCCGCCGTCACCGTGATGATCGACGACCCGGCCCAGCTCAAGCTCATCGACGACTCACGCGCCGGCGGCACCGAAGTGGTGCGCGTCTGCCTGGAGTTGGACACCGCGCTGCGGATGCTCGGCGGCCGGGTGCGCATCGGCGCGCTCCGCTCCCCCCTCCGCTCCCCCGCCCAACTCGCCGACATCGCAAGGACGGTGTCGCGTCGCCCCGGCTTCAAGGTCGTCGGGATCATGGCCTACGAGGGCCACATCGCCGGCGTCGGCGACTCCGTCGCGGGGCGGCCGTTCCGCTCCCGCGCCATCCGGCTGATGCAGGCCACCGCGAAGCGTGAACTCGCCGAGCGGCGCGCGGAGGTGGTGCGGGCGGTGCGGGCCGTCGTACCGGATCTGGAGTTCGTCAACGGCGGTGGCACCGGCAGTGTCCAGTACACCGCCGCCGAGGACTCCGTGACCGAGATCGCGGCCGGCTCCGGGCTGTACGTGCCGCGCCTCTTCGACAACTACACGTCGTTCACCGCCCGTCCGGCCGCGCTCTTCGCCCAGCCCGTCGTACGGCGTCCGGGCGTCGGCGTGGTCACCGTCCTCGGCGGCGGCTACCCCGCCTCCGGCGCCGCTGGCCCCGACCGGCTCCCGGTGCCGTACCTTCCGGAGGGACTGCGCTACGACCCCCAGGAGGGTCCCGGCGAGGTGCAGACGCCGCTGCTCGGCTCCCCCGCCGACGATCTGCTCATCGGCGACAAGGTGTGGTTCCGGCACGCCAAGGCCGGTGAACTGTGCGAGCGGTTCGACTCGTTGCACCTGATCGAGGGTGACCAGGTGACGGCCACCGTCCCGACCTACCGGGGCGAGGGCATGACCTTCCTGTGACGGCCGATGGGGCCCGTCGGGTCAACTGCCCCCGCTCCGGCGGGGGTTCACGGCTTACATCGGAGTGACGTACGCCCCCGAGATACCGCCGTCGACCAGGAAGTCGGCGGCGTTGACGAACGACGAGTCGTCGCTCGCCAGGAACGCGACGGCGGCGGCGATCTCGGTCGCCTCGGCGAAGCGGCCGACCGGGATGTGGACCAGGCGGCGCGCGGCCCGCTCCGGGTCCTTGGCGAACAGCTCTTGCAGCAAAGGGGTGTTGACCGGTCCCGGGCACAGCGCGTTGACGCGGATGCCCTCGCGGGCGAACTGCACGCCCAGTTCACGGGACATCGCCAGCACACCGCCCTTGGAGGCCGTGTAGGAGATCTGCGAGGTCGCCGCGCCCATCCGCGCCACGAAGGACGCCGTGTTGATGATGGAGCCCCTGCCCTGACGGCGCATGTACGGGATCGCGGCCTTGCAACACAGGTACACAGACGTCAAGTTGACGTCCTGGACGCGCTTCCAGGCCTCCAGGCCGGTGTCGAGGATGGAGTCGTCGTCGGGCGGCGAGATGCCCGCGTTGTTGAAGGCGATGTCGACGCTGCCGTAGGTGTCGAAGGCGGCCTTGAAGAGCGCCTCGACCTGCTCGGGGTCGGTGACGTCGACCTTCACGAAGAGCCCGCCGACCTCGTCGGCCGCCGCCTTGCCGTGGGTCTCGTCGATGTCGCCGCAGACGACGTTGGCCCCCTCGGAGGCGAGCCGGCGCGCGGTGGCGAGACCGATGCCGCTGCCGGCTCCGGTGATGACGGCGGTACGGCCGACGAGTCGCCGGCAAACAATCTCTGAGGTCACTGTGCGGGGCCCTCCGTGCTGGTGGAGACATTGGTGGTGGAGACGTTGGTGGTCGAGACGTCGCTGATGAAGACGTTCTTGGTTTCGGTGAAGGCGGTGAGCGCGTCCGGGCCGAGTTCGCGGCCGATCCCCGACTGCTTGAAGCCGCCGAAAGGGGTCCAATAGCGGACGCTGGAATGGGAGTTGACGGACAGGTTGCCGGCCCGGACGGCCTTCGAGACGCGCAGGGCGCGGCCGACGTCCCGGGTCCAGATGGAGCCGGAGAGGCCGTAGTCGGTGGCGTTGGCGAGGGCGATCGCCTCCGCCTCTTCCTCGAAGGGGAGGACCACGGCGACGGGGCCGAAGACCTCCTCGACGGCCACGCGCGCGTGCGGGTCGACGCCCGTGACGACGGTGGGCGGGAACCAGAAGCCGGGGCCCTCGGGCGCTGTGCCGCGGATGCCGGCCAGGTCGTCGGTGACGTACGAACGGACGCGCTCCAGCTGGACCTTGGAGATCAGCGGGCCCATGTCCGTCTTCTCGTCGGCCGGGTCGCCGACCGTGACCCCTTCGATCGCGGGGGTCAGGAGGTCCAGGAAGCGGTCGTAGACGCTGCGTTGGACGAGGATGCGGGTGCGGGCGCAGCAGTCCTGGCCGGAGTTGTCGAGGAAGGACATGGGGGCCGCCGCCGCGGCTGCCTCTATGTCGGCGTCGGCGAAGACGATGTTGGGGCTCTTGCCGCCGAGTTCGAGGGTGACGCGCTTGAGGAGTTCGGAGCCCTTCGCCAACACCTGTTTGCCCACGGCAGTTGACCCGGTGAACACGATCTTCGCGACGCCGGGGTGCTCGACGAGCGCGGTGCCCGCGACGGGGCCGTGGCCCGGCAGCACCTGGAACAGCCCCTCGGGAAGGCCTGCCTCCAGGGCGAGTTCGGCCAGTCGGAGCGCGGTGAGCGGGGTCGTCTCGGCCGGTTTGAGGATGACCGCGTTGCCCGCCGCGAGCGCTGGGGCGGTGCCCCAGGCGGCGATCGGCATCGGGAAGTTCCAGGGCGCGATCACACCCACCACGCCCAGCGGTTCGAGGATCGTGACGTCCAGGCCGCCCGCGACCGGGATTTGACGACCCGTCAGCCGCTCCACTCCCCCGGCCGCGTAGTCGAGGAGATCCCGGACGTTGCCGGCCTCCCAGCGGGCGTTGCCGACCGTGTGCCCCGCCTCGCGCACTTCCAACTGGGCGAGTTCTTCGAGGTGTTCGTCGACCGCGGTCGCGAAGCGGCGCAGCAGACGCGCCCGGTCGGCGGGCGGGAGCGCGGCCCACTTCGTCTGGGCCCGGGCGGCGCGTACGACGGCGGCGTCCACGTCGGCCGCGGTGGCGGCCGGGACGGTGGCGATGACCTCCTCGGTGGCGGGGTTCAGTACGTGCAGCGGGTGCTCGGCAGGCAAGGGGGTCCTCACAGGCGTTCGTCGGCAGGCAAAGGGGTCGGGGTCCTCACAGGCGTTCGAAGGAGCGGCGCAGCTCCCAGTCGGTGACGGCGGCGTCGAAGGCCTCGAGTTCGACGCGCGCCATGTTGCGGTAGTGCGCGACGACCTCGTCCCCGAAGGCGGCCTTGGCGATGGGGCTGTTCTCCCACAGGTCGGCGGCCTCGCGGAGGTTGGTGGGGACGTGCGCGTACTCGCCGGTGTAGGCGTTGCCGACGCAGGCCTCCGGCAGCTCCAGCTTCTGCTCGATGCCGTAGAGCCCGGCCGCGACGAGCCCCGCCACGGCGAGGTGCGGATTGACGTCGCCGCCGGGCAGCCGGTTCTCGAAGCGCATGGAGCGGCCGTGGCCGACGACCCGGAGGGCGCAGGTGCGGTTGTCGTAGCCCCAGGCGACGGCGGTCGGCGCGAACGAGCCCGGCTGGAACCGCTTGTAGGAGTTGATGTTCGGGGCGTAGAGCAGCGAGAAGTCGCGGAGCGCGGCGAGTTGGCCCGCGAGGAAATACCGCATGACCTCCGACATCCCACCGGGGTCGCCCTCGGCCCCCGCCATGGCGTTGCCGCCGTGCCCGTCGCCGAGCGAGAGGTGGATGTGGCAGGAGTTGCCCTCGCGCTCGTTGTACTTCGCCATGAAGGTGAGCGAGACGCCTTCCTGCGAGGCGATCTCCTTGGCGCCGGTCTTGTAGACGGCGTGCTGGTCGCAGGTGACGAGGGCGTCGTCGTAGCGGAAGGCGATCTCGTGCTGGCCGGGGTTGCACTCGCCCTTGGCGGACTCGACGGTCAGCCCGGCGGCGGCCATTTCATTACGGATACGGCGGAGCAGCGGCTCGATCCGCCCGGTCCCGAGGACCGAGTAGTCGATGTTGTACTGATTGGCCGGCGTGAGCCCTCGGTAATTCGCGTCCCAGGCCTGCTCGTACGTGTCCTTGAACACGATGAACTCCAGCTCCGTACCGACCTGCGCGGTGAAACCGTGCTCGGCGAGGCGCTCCAGCTGGCGGCGCAGGATCTGGCGGGGTGCGGCGACCACCGGCGATCCGTCGTTCCAGGCGAGGTCGGCGATGAGCATGGCGGTGCCCGCGTTCCAGGGCACACGGCGGAGGGTGGACAGGTCCGGGTGCATGGCGAAGTCGCCGTAACCGCGCTCCCAGGAGGACATCGCGTAGCCGTCGACCGTGTTCATCTCGGTGTCGACGGCGAGAAGGTAGTTGCAGCCCTCGGTGCCGTGTCGGAGCACGTCGTCGAGGAAGAAGCGGGCGGCGAACCGCTTGCCCTGGAGCCGGCCTTGCATATCGGGGAAGGCCAGGACGACAGTGTCGATCTCGCCACTGGCGACGAGGGCGTGCAGCTCCTCGACGCTCAGCGGGGGTGTGCGGTCTGCCACGGGAAAGCTCCTTCGGCTTCTGCGCGCTTTTTCCGGCCGGGCCGGAAGCCATAAGGTATTGCGGAGAACCATTGCTTGGGAAGGGGGTGCCGCCATATGTCGCTGGATGCGGAGGACGGCGTCGAGGACCGGTTGACCCCGGTGCTGCGGCCGGTGCGGGCGGGCAACGGCTTCGAAGAGGCGCTGGAACAGATTCTGCAGGTCGTACGGCTGGGTCTGGTGCCGGGGGGCGAGCGGTTGCCGGCCGAGCGGGAACTGGCCGAGCGGCTGGGGATCAGCCGGGTGACACTGCGCGAGGTTCTGAAGGTACTGCAGGACCAGGGGCTCGTGGAGTCGCGGCGCGGACGCTACGGCGGGACGTTCGTGCTGCCGAAGTCGGACGCCGGCGGCGAGGACGAACTGCGGCGCCGGATCAGCGTGGTCGACATCGAGGACGTACTCCGTTTCCGGGAGGTGCTGGAGGTCGGCGCGACGGGCCTGTGCGCGACGCACGGGCTGAACGCCGAACAGGCGGGCCGCCTGCGCGACGCCCTCGCCCGCACGCACGACGCCCCGCTCGCCGACTACCGCCGCCTGGACACCCTGCTCCACCTCACCCTGGCCGAACTGTGCGGTTCGCCGACCCTGACCGCGCAGTACGCGGCGGTGCGGGCCACGGTGAACGACCTCCTCGACTGCATCCCGCTGCTGGTCCGCAACCTGGAGCACTCCCAGCGGCAGCACATCGCGCTGGTGGAGGCGGTGCTGGACGGGGACGCGGACAGGGCGCGGGAGATGATGCGGGAGCACTGCGCCGGGACTGCGGCTCTGCTGCGGGGCTTCCTCGCGTGACGGATGGGGTTGTCTAATGGTCCCCGTCGAGTCCATTCACGTCGCTTCGCGGTCGGAGGAAAGCATGGCGGGCAGGCCGCTGATCGGCATCAGTACGTATCTGGAGGCCGGGGCGCGTTGGGGCGCCTGGGAGCTGGAGGCCGCGCTGCTGCCGGCCGGCTACCCGCGCCTCGTCCAACAGGCGGGCGGTCTCGCCGCGATGCTTCCGCCGGACGCCCCCGAGCACGCGGCGGCGACCGTGGCCCGTCTCGACGGCCTGGTGATCGCGGGCGGTCCCGACGTCGAGCCGGTCCGCTACGGCGCCGAGCGCGACCCCCGCACGGGCCCGCCCGCCCTCGCCCGGGACGCCTGGGAACTCGCCCTGATCGAGGCCGCGTTGGCGGCCGGCCTGCCCCTGCTGGGCATCTGCCGGGGGATGCAGCTCCTGAACGTCGCCGTGGGCGGCTCCCTCGTCCAGCACATCGACGGCCACGCGGAGACCCCGGGAGTCTTCGGCCGCCACCCGGTCAAGCCGGTACCGGGAACGCTCTACTCGGCGGCGGTACCGGAGGAGACGTCCGTACCGACGTTCCACCACCAGGCCGTGGACCGCCTGGGCGCGGGCCTCGTGGTCTCGGCCTGGGCCGAGGACGGCACGGTGGAGGCCGTCGAACTCCCGTCCGCCGACTGGGTGTTGGGGGTGCAGTGGCACCCGGAGATGGGCGCGGACCTGCGGGTGATGCGGGCGCTGGTGAAAGCGGCCGCAGTCGCTACAGAACCGACCCCCACCGCGTCCTGAGCCAGCCGAGGGCCGCGTCACCCTGCGCCCGCTGGAAGGCGCGCAGGGTGGGCAGGCCCGGCGGCGGAGGCAGCAGCGAGTGCTCGACAAAGAACGCGGCGAGCCCCGCCAGGGTGGCAGTGACACCGGCCGGATCGGCGCCCTCGGCAAGGGGATGCCGACTGAACAACTCCTCTGGATCCGGACCGCCTTGGGCCCGCACACACGGCAGCATGACCAGCAGGTCGAACCAAGGGGCGGCAAGGACGGCATGCGGCCAGTCGACGAAGACGACTCCGCCGTCGTCCGTGAGCAGCATGTTGTCCGCCCGCAGATCGCCGTGCGCGAGGGTGTCGCCGGTCGCGGACTCGGCCCAGGGCTCGGCGAGTTGGGCAAGTTCGGGAAGATGCCCGACCGTCCAGGGATCGAGCCGTCCACCGACATCACCCGCCTCCCCGTCGAGCAGACGCCGCCACCCGTCGAAGTCGTCGCCAAGACTGTCGGCGACGGACCGGGCGGCGACGGGAGACGGCGTGAGGGTACGGCCGAGCCGCTCCACGGCGTCCAGGACCCGCGTCAACTCGGCTGCCCGCCAAGGGACATGGGGCTGCCGCCCCACCACTTCCTCGAAGACCAGGACGACCCAGGTGCCGTCGTCATGGATACCGAGGAGACGAGGAGCGGGAACCGCGACCGGCAGAGCCGCAGCGTTACGAGCCTCCGCACGATGCAACCCCGGGCTGTGCGGGTTGACCTCGGCACTGACCGCCTTGACGAAGGCCCGAGCACCGTCGGCGGTCCGCACCCGGGCGGCGGTCCCCGGCGAGAACCCGCCGACCTGAGTAACGGCCTGCGTCACCGGCGAGCCGAGCAGCCGCGCGACGGCGTCGTGGACGTGGGCGGGGAGGTCTTCCCAGGGCGTACGGACGCCTGCGGCGGGCGGAGCGGCATGAGGAGACATGCCGGTCATGGTGAGGGAGGGGTACGGGCGCGTGCCAAGGGTTTTCGCTCTCGGGGCTCCTGCAACGGATTGGGCCGGTGCACCTCTCGACCCATCGAGTCGGGTGGTGGGTGGGCATAGGTCGGGGGTCTGGGGGGCGGAGCCCCCCAGGCAGAAACATCAACCCCGGGTCAGGGACAACAGCTCCCGCGCCGGGCCCGTCGGTCGGTGGCCCGTTGGCCAGACCGCTCTCAGGTCTCGGGCCAGGGTGAGTCCCTCGACCGGGATGCGGACCAGGCGTCGGGTCGACAGTTCCTCGCCGACCGCCAGTTCGCTCAGGACGGCCGGGCCCGCTCCGCTCACGGCCGATGCCTTGACCGCCGTAGTGGAGGACAACTCGATGAGAGGGCGGGCCAGGCCGCCCAGGGCCGCGTCCAGGACCTGGCGGGTGCCCGAGCCCTTTTCCCGGAGGATCAGCGGTGTCGACGCCAACTCCGTTGCGGGGACGGGGCGTCGGCGGCGGGCCCAGGGGTGGGTCGGGGCCGTCACGACGATCAGGTGGTCGTGTGCTATCACCGTGGAGTCCAGGCCGGGCGGGACCGACAGACCCTCCACGAAGCCCAGGTCCGCCTCGTCGGCCAGGAGCTGTTCCGCGACCGTCGTGGAGTTGCCGGCCAGCAACGACACCGCCGTGTCGGGGCGTTGGGAGTGCAGAGCCAGGAGCCAGCCGGGGAGCAGATACTCCGCGATGGTCATGCTCGCGGCGACCCGGAGCCGGGAGTCGCGCCGGTGCCGTAGCGCCTGGGCACCCGCGTCGAACGCGGCGGCCGCCTCGACGACCCGCCGGGCCCAGTCCGTGACCAGGGCCCCCGCGTCGGTCAGGCGTGAGCCGCGCGGGGAGCGGTCCACCAGGGCGACACCGAGCTGCCGTTCCATCGAGCGGATCCGGCTGCTCGCCGCCGGCTGGGTGATGCCGAGTTCCCGCGCCGCACCTCCGAGGCTGCCGAGCCGGGCCACCGCCAGCAGCAGTTCCAGCGCGCCCAGATCCGGCACCCGGTGCGCTATCGACCCTTCCCGCCCGCCGTCCGTCTCGTCACCGCTCATAAATCCAGTTTATGTCCCCATAGACACATACTCCCTTCTCGCCCGTCTCAGCGGGCGAGACGCTGGACACATGGTCACCGCAGTACGTCACCTCGGACCCAACTGGTACGCGTCCGTCATGGGCACCGCCATCGTCGCCACGGCCGGCGCCGGGCTCCCCGGCCACCTCCCGGGACTGCGCACGGCCTGCGCCGCCGTCTGGGCCCTCTCCCTCGCCCTGCTCCTGACCCTGCTCGCCGCCCGCACCCTGCACTGGACCCACCACCGCGACCAGGCCCGCGCCGATCTCCAGGACCCGGCGACGGCTCCGTTCTACGGCTGTCTCGCGATGGCCCTGCTGGCGGTGGGCGGCGGTGCCCTGGTCGTCGGACAGGACTGGATCGGACTGCGGGCGGCGGTCGTCCTCGACGCCGTGCTGTTCGGCGCCGGTACGGTCGTCGGGCTGGTGGCCGCCGTCGCCGTCCCGTATCTGATGGCCGTACGGCATCACGTGCACCCCTCGGAGGCGACCCCGGTGTGGCTGCTGCCCGTCGTCGCGCCCATGGTGTCCGCCGCCCTTGGACCGCTCCTGGTGCCGCATCTGCCGGCCGGGCAGCCCCGGGAGACCCTCCTCCTCGCATGCTTCGCGATGTTCGGGCTGAGTCTGCTGGCCACGCTCCTGATGCTCCCGCTGGTCTTCGCACGGCTCGTCGCCGGCGGACCGCTGGCCCTCGCACTCACCCCGACGCTGTTCCTGGTGCTGGGCCCGCTGGGCCAATCCACCACCGCCGTAGGCAAGTTCGCGGACTTCGCCCCCGGTGTCGTACCGGCCGCCTCCGCCCGGGCCTTCGGTCTCCTCGCCGTTCTCTACGGCGTCCCCGTGATGGGCTTCGCGCTGCTCTGGTTCGCCCTCGCCACCGCGCACGTCGTCCGCGCCCGGCGCCGGGGCATGGGCTTCGCGATGACCTGGTGGGCGTTCACCTTCCCGGTCGGCACCTGCGTCACCGGCGCCGAGTCCCTGGCCCGGCACACCGGCCTCGCCGTCTACGACGGACTCGCGTTCGTCCTCTACGGCGTGCTCGTGGCCGCCTGGGTCACCGCCGCCGCGCACACGGCCCGGGGGCTGGTCAGCGGCGAGCTGCTCGCAGGGCCTCGCCCAGCACCCGTGGCGCCTCGGCCAGTGACGGCCCGTACCACGTCAGGTGCCGGCCGCTGACGAGCGCGCAGGGCAGGCCGGGGAAGGCCTCCGGTCCGTCCTCGGCCGTGAAGCGGTACGGCTCGTCGGGGAGGACCACCAAGTCCGGTTCTGCGGCCTGCAGTTCATCCAGAGTGGCGCGCGGGTAGCGCTCGGCGTGCGTCGCGTACGCGTGGTCCACGCCCAGGCGGGACAGCACATCGCCCGCGAAGGTGTCGCGGCCGAGCACCATCCAGGGGCGCCGCCAGACGGGGACGACGGCGGTCAACCGGCGTTCTGGGGGCGGGAGTTCGGCCCATGCCCGCTCGGCCTCGTCCAGCCAGCGCGGTCGTTCGGTCGCTCCGCAGGCGTCGAGGACCCGGTCCAGTTCGCGGAACGCCTGCGGGACGTCACGCACTTCGGTGACCAGCACCTCAACACCCGCCTCCCGCAAGGCCGTCAGGTCGGGCTCGCGGTTCTCCTCCTCGTTGGCTACCACCAGGTCGGGCGCGAGGGCGAGGATGGGGTCCAGCTTCGGGTTCTTGGTGCCGCCGACGCGGGTGACGTCCAGGCCGGACGGATGGCTGCACCAGTCGGTCGCGCCGACCAGAACTCCTGGCAGCGATACGGCAATTGCCTCCGTCAGGGACGGTACGAGCGAGACGACGCGCATCAGCGCGGGCGGTCCTGGACCGCCTCGATGTGCTCGGCCACCGCGACCACCACGACCCGGGTGTCCGGCACGGTCGCGCGCCAGCGGTGGCGCACCCCGCCGGTCAGGTACATCGTGTCGCCGCGCACGAGGCGGTACGCGCGCCCCTCCGCCTCGATCTCGACGGCGCCGTCCGCGACGTACATCAACTCGTCGTTGCGGTGCTGGAATTCGCGTCCGGCGTCATGGTCGCCGGTGAACTCCGAGGCGTGCAGCTGGTGATGGCCCCGTACCAGCGAACGCATCCGGGGCGCCGCCGACTCGGGTTCCTCGGCGCGTACGACGTCGACGCTGCACGCGGGGTCGGCGGCGGCGAGGAGTTCGACGGCCGTGGTGCGCAGGGCGTCGGCCACCTTCTCCAGGGAACTCCGGCTGGGGCGCGCCCGGTCGTTCTCGACCTGGCTCAGGAAGGGCACCGACAGACCGCTGCGCTCGGCCACGACGGCGAGCGTCAGGTCCAGCGCGCGGCGCCGCCGCCGTACGGCCGCACCCACCCGAAGGGGCTGTTCTTTGTGGTCGCCCATGGCTCCGGCTCCCTCCTTCGCTCGTCGGCCCGCAGCCGGTTCTGAAACTGCCTCTGATGAGTTCTCTGCACCCTACGCATGTTCGGCAAACCGTTTCATGCGCCTGTCACATCCACGTCACACAGCGTGCGATCGGACCTCACGGTTCTGGCCAGTGCGCAAGGGCCCGCTGACCCTCGATCAGCGTGGGAGTTCCTCTCTACTCTTCAATGCGCGCGCTGTCGCCTGTGTTCCCGCTCACTTCCCGGGCCCGATCCAGCGGCTTCGTAGCGCTGTGTGGTTGGCCGGATCCTTTTCGTACCGGGACAGCACGAAAGGCGGGGGGGGCGGCCCCCCACGGGGGGCCCGGCGCGGCCCCCCCCCCCCCGGCGGGGGGGGGGGGGCGCCGCGGCGGGGCGCCCCCTCCTCCCCGGGGTGGGGGGTCGGCGGCCCGGGGGGGGCCGGGGCCGCGCACCCCCCCCCGCCCCGGGGGGGGCGGCCGGGACTGTCAGGTCATCCGGCCGCCTGGCTCTTCTGGTTCTGCTTCACCGGTGCCCACCGGTCGACGAGGCCCGGGTGCTGCTTCAGCCAGGTGCGGACGGCGGACTGCTCCTGGCCCTTGCCGGACTTCTGGATCTGCGCCTCAAGCCCGGTGAGCTGCGCCTCGGTCATACGGAAGTCCTTCAGCCACTTCCCGACGTCGGGGTTGTCGGCGGCGAAGCCCTTGCGGGACACGGTGTGCACGCCGTCGCCCTTGCCCCAGGCGCCCTTCGGGTCGCTGAGCTTCTTCAGCCCGTACTCGCTGTACGCCCAGTGCGGCGACCAGAGCGTGACGACGATCGGCTGCTTCTTGGCGTACGCGCGCTTCAGCTCGGCCAGCATCGCCGGGGTGGAGCCGTCGACGACGTCGTAGCCCTGAAGGCCGTAGTCCTTGAGGACCTTGGTCTTGAGGAGGCCCATCATTCCGGCGCTCGGTTCGATGCCGGTGATCCTGCCGCCGAACTCGGCGGCGTGGGTCTTGAGGTCGGCGAGCGTGTTGACGTCCTTCACATACGACGGGACGGTCAGCTCCAGCGATGTGGAGCCGTACCAGCTGCCGAGGTCGTCGAGCTGCTTGCCGTACTTCTTCCAGTACTCGGCGTGGGTGGTGGGCAGCCAGGCGTCGGTCTGGAAGTCGACCTGGCCGGTGGCGACGCCCGTGTAGAGGGGGCCGGCCGCGTACTGGGTGGTCGTCACCTTGTAGCCGCGCTCCTCCAGGAGCTCCTTCCAGAGGAAGGTGGAGGCGATTCCCTCGTCCCAGGGGATGTAGCCGATGGTGATGTTCCTGCCCTTGCCCACGTCGGTGGCGGAGGTCGCCTTCGTGCCGGAGGAGGGGCCGAAAACGCCCAGGCCGCCGGCCACCAGGGCGAGGACGACCACACCGATCACGGCGAACGCCGGGCGCGGGCGGTGGTTCCAGGGCTTGGCGCTCTCCGCCGCACGGGCCTTGGCGGCGGCCCTGCGGCCGAGCGGGGAGATCTGGGTGCCGAGCGCGCCCGTCATCCGGTCCAGGTAGATCGCGAGGACGACGATGCCGACGCCCGCCTCGAAGCCGAAGCCGATGTCGAGCTGGCCGATGGCCTCGTTGACCGCGCCGCCGAGGCCGCCGGTGCCGACCATGCCGGCGATGACGACCATCGACAGGCCGAGCATGATGACCTGGTTGACGCCCGCCATGATCGTCGGGAGGGCGAGCGGCAGCTGGACGCGCAGCAGGGTGTCGCGCGGTGAGGTGCCGAACGCCTCGGCCGCCTCGACGAGTTCGGCGTCGACCTGCCGTATGCCCAGCTCGGTCATGCGGACGCCGGGGGCGAGCGCGAAGATCAGGGTGGCGATGACGCCGGCGGAGGTGCCGAGCCCGAAGAAGAGGATCGCCGGGATCAGCAGCACCATCGACGGCATCGTCTGGAGCAGGTCGAGGGCCGGCCGTACGACCGCGCTGACCGTCTTGGAACGGGCCGCCCAGATGCCCAGCGGGATCGAGATCACCAGGGCGATGACGGTCGCCACCAGAACCAGCGCCAGCGTCGACATGGACCGGTCCCACAGGTCGAGCGAGTCGATCAGCAGGAACCCGGCGAAGGCCAGGACACCCGCGACCAGTCCGCGCAGCCACCAGGCGAGCACCGCCAGGATGCCCGCGAGAAGCAGGGGTTCGGGCGCGGTGAGCACCGCGTTGGCACCGTCGTACATCCCCTCGACGACCGTCTTGATCGCGTCGAAGAGCCAGGACATGTGGGCGACCAGCCAGTCGACACCCGAGTCGACCCAGTCACCGAGCGGAAGCCTAGGCACAGGCGGTCACCTGCTCCCGCCCTGTGGGCTCGCCACCGAGGAACGCGACCAGGCGTTCCTGCGGTACGACTCCTACGACGGCGTCGGCCGCGTCGAGCACCGCGACCGGGTGCGTGAGGCGGGCGCTGAGGGTGCACAAGTCGGTGAAGGGGGTGTCCGGCGTGGCGGTCTCGCAGTCGCAGTCGGCCTCGTGGCCGTCGACGACGGTGTCCATGACGGCCGAGGCGGTCAGCACCCGGGAACGGTCGACGTCCTGGATGAAGGAGGCGACATAGTCGTTGGCGGGGCGCAGCAGGATGTCCTCGGCGGTGCCGGTCTGGACGATGCGGCCGTCGCGCATGACGGCGATGCGGTCGCCGAGCCGCATGGCCTCGTTGAGGTCGTGGGTGATGAAGACGATGGTCTTCTTCAACGACTTCTGCAGTTCCAGGAGTTGATCCTGCATGTCCCGGCGGATCAGCGGGTCGAGCGCGCTGAAGGACTCGTCCATGAGGAGCAGGTCGGCGTCGGTGGCCAACGCCCGGGCCAGGCCCACGCGTTGCTGCATTCCGCCGGACAGCTCGTCGGGCCAGGAGTCCTCCCAGCCGGCCAGGCCGCACAGCGCGAGCGCCTCGCCGGCACGGGCCTCGCGCTCGGCGCGGGGCACGCCCTGCACCGCCAGTCCATAGGCGGCGTTCTCGCGGACGCTGCGGTGCGGGAAGAGCGCGAAGTGCTGGAAGACCATGCTGATCTTGCGGGCGCGGACCTCGCGCAGCTCGCGGTCGGTGAGCGCGGTGAGGTCCTGGCCGTCGAAGAGGACACGGCCCGCGCTGGGCTCGAGGAGTCCGTTGAGCATGCGCAGGAGCGTGGACTTGCCGGAGCCGGACAGGCCCATGACGACGAAGATCTGGCCCGGTGCGACGGAGAAGGAGGCGTCGATCACGGCTGGAGTGGTGCCGTCGGCGCGCAGTTCCTCCCGGTCGGCTCCTGCCTGGAGCCGTTCGACTGCCTGGTCGGGTCGTCTGCCGAACACCTTGTACAGATGCTCGGCTTCTAGCCTGGCTGACACGCGTACCTCTCGTTCGGGGTCAGGACGTGGCGGGGCCGCCGACAGTTGAATGTGCAACCGAGCCCGCTCCGAGGCCGCGCCTGCCCTCGCTTTCCGCGCGCAAACACAGGAGTGGCCCAGCTCACCCACCAGCGGTGTTCGTCCCTCCGGGTGAGACGGGGAGGTGGTCCTCGCGCCGTCGTGCGGCATGATGCGTGACGTGACCGGACGACTGATGCTCCTCGACACCGCCTCGCTCTACTTCCGCGCCTACTTCGGCGTCCCGGAGTCCGTGAAGGCGCCGGACGGGACGCCGGTGAACGCCGTGCGCGGGCTGCTCGAATTCATCGACCGGCTGGTCAAGGACCACCGTCCCGACCAGCTGGTCGCGTGCATGGACGCGGACTGGCGGCCTCAGTGGCGGGTCGACCTGATCCCCACCTACAAGGCGCACCGCGTCGCCGAGGTGCGCGAGAGCGGCCCGGACGAGGAAGAAGTCCCGGACACGCTCTCCCCGCAGGTGCCAATCATCGAGGCCGTCCTCGACGCGGTCGGCATCGCCCGCGTGGGCGTCGAGCCCTACGAGGCGGACGACGTGATCGGCACGTTCACCGCGCGCTCCAAGGGCCCGGTCGACATCGTCACCGGCGACCGCGACCTCTACCAGCTCGTCGACGACGCGCGCGGCATCCGGGTCCTGTATCCGATCAAGGGTGTCGGTTCCCTCCAGCTCACCGACGAGGCGTTCCTGCGCGAGAAGTACGGTGTCGACGGGCGCGGCTACGTGGATCTGGCGCTGCTGCGCGGCGACCCCAGCGACGGTCTGCCGGGCGTGCCCGGGATCGGCGAGAAGACGGCGGCCAAGCTCCTCGCCGAGTTCGGTGACGTGCCCGGGATCATGGCGGCGATCGACGACCCGAAGTCCAAGCTGACCCCTTCGCAGCGCAAGCGCCTCGACGAGGCACGGCCCTATGTGGCGGTCGCGCCCAAGGTCGTACGGGTCGCGGACGACGTACCGCTGCCCGATGTCGACCTCGCCCTGCCGCGCGCCCCGCGTGATCCGGAGCTGGTGGGCGCACTGGCGGAGCGCTGGGGGCTGGGCGGATCATTGCAGCGACTGCTGACCACGCTGGGCGCGTAAGCATTGTTCTTGCCCTGTCTTTGTTGCCTTTCACAGAGGATGTAGTGCTAGCTTAGGTAAGCCTAAGCATGGGAATTCGGGAGGCCGTCATGGCAGAACGTCCGGCACGGAAGCCGCGTAAGCCCCACTCCGCGCAGGTTGTCCGCACCGAACGGCTGACCCCCCACATGCAGCGTGTGGTGCTCGGTGGCGAGGGTCTGGCCGAGTTCTCGGCGGACACCTGCACCGACCACTATGTGAAGCTGCTCTTCCCGGCCGGGGGCGCCACCTACCCCGAGCCCTTCGACATGGAGCGCATCCGCGCCGAGTTCCCGCGCGAGCAGTGGCCGGTGACCCGGACCTACACCGTGCGTGCCTGGAACCCCGAACACCGCGAACTCACCCTGGACTTCGTGATCCACGGCGACGAGGGCCTCGCCGGCCCGTGGGCCACCCGCGTCCAGCCGGGCGAGACCGTCCACTTCATGGGCCCCGGTGGCGCCTACGCCCCCGACACCGACGCCGACTGGCATCTGCTCGCCGGGGACGAGAGCGCGCTGCCCGCGATCGCCCGGGCGCTGGAGTCGCTGCCCGAGGGCGCCACTGCCCACGCCTTCGTGGAGATCTCCGGGCCCGAGGAGGAGCAGAAGATCGACTCGGACATCGAGGTCGTCTGGCTGCACCGCGGGGACCGTCCTGTCGGCGAGGCGCTCGTCGAGGCCGTACGGGCCCTGGAGTTCCCCGAGGGCCGCGTACACGCGTTCGTCCACGGCGAGGCGGCCTTCGTGAAGGACCTGCGGGCCCTGCTGCGGGTCGAGTCGGCGATCCCGCGCGAGGACCTGTCGATCTCCGGCTATTGGCGGCTCGGCCACAACGAGGACGGGTGGCAGGCCTCCAAGCGGGAGTGGAACGCGAAGATCGAGGCGGAGCAGGAGGGTGTCACCGGGGCCACGGCCGCCGCGTAGCGCCCAGGTACGGTTCCGAACGGGGCGGTGCTTCGAGGCACCGCCCCTTCGTCATGCGCCGGTCGCTCACACCGACCGTTGGTACGACCTGAACGTACGTATCGACAGCCACACCGCCACCACCGCCAGTCCCAGCAGCGCGCCGCCCCGGCTGAGCACGTCACCCCAGTCCGGGTGCTCGGACATCGCCGAACGGCCCGCCACCATCGCCCAGTTGAGCGGGTTGAAGTCGGCTGTGTGCCGCATCCACGAAGGCATCTGCGAGGGTGCCATGAAGGCGCTGGACAGGAAGGTCAGCGGCAGCAGCAGGAAGGTGTTGATGCCGATGATGGACTCCCGCTCCTGCACCAGCATGCCGAGCGCGTTGGACAGCGCCCCGAATATCGTGCCGAGCAGCACCGAGGCGACGATCAGGATCGCGACGCCGCCGACGCCGCCGGGGTAGTCGGCGCCGCCGAGCAGTCCGAGCAGCACGATGACCATCGACTGGAAAGCGGTCACCAGGCCGTTGTTGACGACATTGCCGTTCATCAGCGCGGCCCGGCTGACCGGAGTGGTCAGGAAGCGGTTGAGGGTGCCGCGCTGGATCTCCTCCAACGTGCCCATGCCCGCCCACATGTTGGAGCTGAGGGCGCTCATCACGACCACACCGGGGACCAGGTAGTCCAGATACGAGGTGGTGCCGAAGCCACCGAGTTCGACGACCTTCTTGAAGAGGTTGCCGAAGAGGAACAGCCAGATCACCGGCTGGATGAGGGTGATGACCGCGAAGGCGGGCTGCCGTGCGAACACCCTGAGTTGACGCTGCGTCATGTACCAGGTCTGGGAGACGGCGGTGCTCATCGCGCACCTCCGGCGAGGGCGACAGCCGGCTGCTCGGTACTGTCCGCGTCGGCCTCGGAGTAACGGCGGCCGGCGTAGCGGAGATAGACGTCGTCCAGTGAGGGGCGGGCGACGGTCGCGGCGGCGACTCCGACGCCGACCCGCTCGAACGCCGCCAGCAGGACGGGCATCGCGGCCGCTCCGTCGTCGGCGCGGGCACTGACCCGGCGTCCGTCGACCAGCACCTCGTGCACGCCGGGCAGCCCGACGAGGGCGCTCTTGAGCAGCGTACGACCGGCGTCGCCGACCGCTTCGCGCAGCTCCAAGTGGACGGCGTCGCCCCGGAGTTCACCCTTGAGGGAGTCGGGGGTGCCCTCGACGACGACCCGGCCGCGGTCGACGATCGCGATGCGCTCGGCGAGCCGGTCGGCCTCTTCGAGGTAGTGGGTGGTGAGCAGGATGGTCAACCCCTCCTCCCCCGCGAGCCGGCCGATCTCGTCCCACATCGCCGTGCGGGCCTCCGGGTCGAGGCCGGTGGTGGGCTCGTCGAGGAAGAGCACCTCGGGCCGGTGCACCAGGCCGAGCGCCACGTCCAGGCGGCGGCGCATTCCGCCGGAGTAGCCCTTCACCGGGCGCTTGGCGGCGTCGGTGAGGGTGAAGCGGTCGAGGAGTTCGTCCACCCGCCTTGTGAGGGCGGCGCCCTTCAAGCCGTA
Organism: Streptomyces hokutonensis; assembly: GCF_042751305.1. Classification (GTDB taxonomy): domain Bacteria; phylum Actinomycetota; class Actinomycetes; order Streptomycetales; family Streptomycetaceae; genus Streptomyces; species Streptomyces hokutonensis_A. The sequence goes on along the minus strand of NZ_JBHYWD010000009.1, from coordinate 263,000 downwards.
GAGCCTGCCCTGGAGTTGGAGGTTCTCGCGGCCGGTCGCCGTCGGGTCGGCGCCCGAGTTCTGGGCGACCACGCCGATCGCGCAGCGCACCCGGTCCGGGTGGCGCAGCACGTCGTGTCCGGCCACGGTCGCCGTGCCGGAGTCGGGGCGGGCCAGGGTGGTGAGGATCTTGACGGTGGTGGACTTGCCGGCGCCGTTCGGCCCGAGGAGGCCGAAGACGGTGCCTGGTTCGACGGTGACGTCCATGCCGTTGAGGGCGGTGACGTCGCCGGGATAGGTCTTGATGAGTTGGTGTGCCGCTACTGCGGGCGCACGGGTACTGCCCATGACAGCTCTCCATGAATGAGCGGATGTGAGACGTGAAAGGTCACGACTGATCCGCGTGCAGAGCGCCGGGCTATCCTGGGTGTGCCGCACCTCGATTGCCTGGCTTGCCGCACGGCGGGTCGGTCTCGGGGTTCGTGACCCCGGCAGGGCTGCTGCAACAGCCCGGTCGGGGTCAGTCTTCGCTAGGTGAACTCCGGTGGCTGTTCCCCCGTTTCGTGGAAGTGGCGCCAGCCTTCGACGCCGAGCATCGAGCCCTCTCTGAGCTCCTTCAGCAGGCCGCGGACCCACTCGGTCTGCGCCTCGGTCATGTGCAGCTGGTACTCGACCTCGACGAGGAAGAGGCGGGGCACCGACTCGTAGAGCTTCTCCAGCGCTCCGCGCTCGCCGGCCGCCTGCACCTCCAGGTTCTTCACCCGCTCCTCCAGCAGCGTCACGGCCTCGTCGGGGTGCAGGGCGCCCAGCAGCGAGAGGGCCGTCTCGAAGATGGGGAACTCCTTGACCGGGCGGGCCAGCAGCTCCGACAGCCACTCGGTCATCTCATCGCGCCCGGCGCCGGTCAGGCCGTAGACCGTGCGCTCGGGGCGGTTGCCCTTGCGCTCTATGTCGGCGACCTCGACGAAGCCGTGCTTCTCCAGGTTCTGCACGACCGTGTAGAGCGAGCCGTAGTTGATCTTCGTGCTGGTGTCCTTGCCCTGGCGGCGCAGGGTCTGGGCGATCTCGTACGGATGCATGGGGCCCTGACAGAGGGTCACCAGCACGGCGAGTGCCAGCGGGTTGCTGAGCTTGCGACGCTTCGCGGCCACGGGGCCACCACCTCCCATCCCTCTCTCGAACCCACCTCGCATCCGAATATTCGTGATCGAACATATCGCGAGTCGCCGCACAACGTCAATACACGATGTATCGCGATTTTGCGCCGAGGGCAAGAGCGTGAGGACTTGGGCCCGCCCTCGACACCGTCGCGTGACGCGTCCGAAACAGGCCGTCCCTAATTTCTGTCACCCGACAGGAATTCGCGCCGAAGGCAGGTGCCGCCGTGGCCACAACCGCCCCCTCCGACGTACGCCCCGATCCGCCCCACTCCCCCGACGACGGCTCCCTCGCCGAGTTCGGCTACCGCCAGGAGCTGCATCGCAGCCTCGGCCGGTACGCCTCGTTCGCGGCCGGGTTCTCCTTCATCTCCGTCCTGACGACGGTCTTCCAGTTCTTCGCCTTCGGGTACGCGTTCGGCGGCCCGGTCTTCTTCTGGGCCTGGCCGATCGTGCTGGCCGGCCAACTCCTGGTCGCCGCCTGCTTCGCGGAACTGGCCGGGCGCTACCCGATCTCGGGCGCGATCTACCAGTGGTCGTCCCGCGTCTCCAACGCGACCTTCGGCTGGTTCGCCGGCTGGATCATGGTGATCGGCCAGATCGTCGTCGTAGCGGCGGCGGCGCTCGCGCTCCAGATGGTGCTGCCGGCGATCTGGTCAGGCTTCCAGCTGGTGGGCACCGACCCCACGCCCACCTCAGCGGACGGCGCGGCCAACGCGGCGGTCCTGGGCGTGATCCTGCTGGTCCTGACGACGGTCGTGAACATCCTCGACAACCGCGTGATGTCGGTGATCAACCGGGTCGGAGTGACGGCGGAGATCATCGGCGCGATCCTGATCGTCGTGCTGCTGCTGACCCACTCGAAGCGCACCCCGACCATCACCTTCCACACGACCGGCAGCCTGGAGGGCGGTCTGCTCGGCGCGCTGCTGGTCGGCTCGTTCACGGCGGCGTACGTGATGATCGGCTTCGACAGCGCGGGCGAGATGAGCGAGGAGACCCACAACCCCCGCCGCACCGCGCCCCGCACGATCCTCACCGCGCTCACCGCCGCGGGCCTGCTCGGCGGCCTGATCATCCTCGGCGGCCTGCTCGCCGCGCCCAGCCTGACCGACGGCCACCTCGGCGTCGACGGCCTCAGCTACGTCCTGACGAGCCGCCTCGGCGACGGCGTCGGCAAGGCCCTGCTGGCCGACGTGGTGGTCGCAATCGCGGTCGCGACCCTCGCCATCCAGACCGCGGCCTGCCGCATGCTCTTCTCCATGGCCCGCGACGGCCAACTCCCCTTCTCCGCCCGCCTGTCCAAGGTCAACCCGCGCACGGGCATGCCCAGCGCCCCGGCCATCGTCGTAGGCGTCCTGTCCGCAGCCCTGCTCCTCCTCAACTTCGCCTCCCCCGACGCCTTCCTCGCCATCGGCACCACCTGCATCGTGATGCTGTACCTGGCCTACGCGATGGTGACGGGCCCGCTCCTGATCCGCCGCCTGCGCGGCGAGTTCACGACGGACGGCACGGACGAGACGGGCGCCCGCCTGTTCTCCCTGGGCCGGTGGGGTGCGCCGGTCAACGCCCTGGCGCTTCTCTACGGCCTGGTCATGACCGTCAACCTGGCGTGGCCGCGGGCTGCGGTGTATGACCCGGCGGGTGGGCACTGGTACTTCCAGTGGTTCACGGTGTTGTTCTTGGTGGTTACGGTGGGGGTTGGGGTCCTGTACCGGTTGACGGGCGCACAACGGGTGCGCCCCGTCGAAAGGACTTGATCCGCCGAGTCAGGCACGAGGCGGGAAGACATCGTGGACGATCAGCACCGAGCCGGCCCGGCCGGCGTGGTGCTGATCGGTCCCCCCGACCGGATCCATCCGTCCAGTTTCAGCCATGCAATCCCTACTGCGTCTCCCCCGTGGCGGACGATGACCTGTCCAACGAGATGATCTTGCCGACAGACCGCCACCTGGCCCGCCGCACCGTCCAAATCGCGACCTCGTCCATGGTCTGCCCACTGCCCGAATCAAGCACAAAATCCGATGCGGCAGGGACAGTTGGTGCTGCCGCGAGGAGATAGTCGCGGGAACCGATGTTTTGTGGCCAGAAGTAGCCGTTCCACAAAGAGTCCAACATATCGCATCATAAATTACATGAATAGCGACACGTTCACACGGGAGTTGTCAGTTCCAAGTGTGTTGTGCCCTTTTCCGGTCACTTACGACGAGAGGGCGGCCAGCAAGGCGGACGCGGAAATTACCGCTTGGGCACTGAGCCTTGATCTCTTCCCGGGGCAACGGAGTGAGCTGAACGGATACCGGTTCGGCACGTTCGCGGCGTTGACGCACCCCGACGCGGTCGATCATGACCACCTGATGCTCGCGGCCCGCAACATAACCGCCCTGTTCGCCGCGGACGATCACTATTGCGACGAGGGAGTCGAAGGCGTCCGTCTCGCCATGAGCGCCTCACGGCTCGCTGCGTCGCTGACCGCACTGGAGAACGGCTCCCGGCTGCCCGACTGCCCCTCGATCGAGGGCTTTGTCGGCAGTGACCCAGTGGCGCGCGCGCTCCGTGAGACCGCAGTGCACATCACACGCTTGGGCACGGCGGCCCATGTGGGCCGTCTGCGCCACGAGACGATTGCCACGTTCTTGGCGATGGCGGCGGAAAACGCCTGGCGCATCGCCGGACACGTTCCCGATCCAGCGGAGTATCTGGCCCATCGCAAGTACAACGGGGCCATGGCCTGCCTGGTACTGATCGATGTGGTCGGCGGCTATGAACTGCCCGTCCGTGACTGGGAAGAGCCTGGTGTTCGGTCCCTGTCGCTCGCCGCCTCATTGATGATCATGCTGGTGAACGACCTGTATTCAGTCGCCAAGGAAAGCGCCGACATCGGCAGCCACAGCCTGCCCACCGTGCTCTCCGCACGCCACGGCTGGACCCTTGAACGGAGCATGCGCGCGACAGGCGAAATCCACGATCGCCTCATGCGCGCGTATCTGCGCCTGGAACCGGAGATCGCCCGCCGTGCCTCGCCCGAACTCGCCCGCTATCTCGCCGGACTACGGCACTGGATGCGGGGAAATCTCGAATGGCACACTCTCACCGGGCGGCACAACCATCGCGCGGGACGCCCTACCCCGAAGACAGGGCCCCACGGTCCCGTCCATGACCGAATCGAAGCCGATCTTCACGACTTGGCCGCCGTCGGTGTCTGCCCACACTGCGGAGACCTCCACACCACGGCTACAGCGGCCGCTTAGACCAACTCGGAAGAAGCCGCAGAAGAGCGAGGATGAGCGAGATCGGCACGCCGCGCCCCACATATGCTTGATCGTAATGAGACGCCGCACCACGCCCCCGCCATCTCCCCTGCCACAGCGCCAGGGGGTGGATCCAGTGCGGGTCCGGTTGCCGGCCGGGGACACGTGGACGACCGTTCGGGATCATCTCGTGGCGCGGCTCTCGGCCGGCGCCGGGGTGATCGACACCATGCTCGACGAAGGCCGGATCGTGGATGTCACGGGGCGTCCGGTGCCGCGGGACATGGCGTACGTGCCGGGAATGTACGTGTGGTTCCACCGGGAACCGCCCGACGAGGAACAAGTGCCGTTCGAGATCGAAGTCCTTTACCAGGACGAGCACTTGGTTGTGGCCGACAAACCGCACTTCCTGGCCACCACTCCACGCGGCAGCCATGTCACCGAGACAGCCCTGGCGCGGCTGCGGCTGCGGCTGGGTATTCCGGCCCTGGGCGCCGCCCACCGGCTGGACCGGCTGACGGCCGGACTGGTGCTGTTCACTGTCCGCCCCGAGGAGCGCGGCGCGTACCAGTCACTGTTCCGGGACCGGCGGGTGGCAAAGGAGTACGAGGCCGTGGCACCGTACGACCCCGCGCTGGCCCTGCCCCGCACCGTGCGCAGCCGGATCGTCAAGGAGCGCGGAATCCTCGCGGCCTTCGAGGTCGAGGGCGAGCCCAACGCCGTCAGCCGGGTCGAGTTGCTGGAGCACCGCGACGGACGCGCACGGTACCGGCTGGTGCCGCATACCGGGCAGACGCATCAACTGAGGGTGCACATGAGCGCGTTGGGAGTGCCGATCCTCGGCGATCCCCTCTATCCGGTGACGACCGGCCCCGTGCCGACCGGTGACTTCTCACGCCCGCTCCAACTGCTGGCGCGAGTCCTGGAGTTCACCGATCCGGTCACGGGGCACGAGCACCGCTTCGTCAGCCGGCGGACACTGCGGTCCTGGCATTCCTATGAGGAGTAGGCAGGGTAGTTCCGTGCCCGGTCGACTCACTCACCGCGCCACCAGAGCAGGAAACGCTGGAACACGCCTGGTCGGCGGGGCGATTTGGGCGCCGACGGGCGCGGCGGCTCGACGGCCGGGACGGCGGTTTTCTGACTCTTGGGCTGTGGCTGCTCCTCGCCCACCGGCCAGTTCTTCGGTCGCGGCGACGGCACCGTCCTGGCGACGGGCCCCTCCATGACCTCCTGTGGGCGCTTCGGCTCGAACTTCACCGGCAGTTCCACCAGATGCCGGTTCGCGACGGACGACCGCCAGCGCAACTCGTGCTCCTCGCAGGCGAGTTGGATGTCCGGAACGCGGGCCAGCAGTGCGTCGACGCCGACATCGGCGATGGCACGGCCGATGTCCTGGCCCGGACACCCGTGGGGTCCGCCGCTGAACGCGAGATGGGAGCGGTTGCCCTGCATATTGGCCTTGAGGTCGGGTCGAACCCGTGGGTCGACGTTGCCTGGTGCCATGCCGAGAAGGAGTCCGTCGCCCTTGCGGATGCGCTGACCGCCCAATTCGGTGTCCTGTTTGGCAATGTAGGCAAAAACCGTGCTGAACGGCGGCTCGTCCCACAGGGACTGCTCGACCGCCTCGGGCACGGTCATCTGGCCACCGTTCAGCTGGGCGCGGAAGCCCGGGTCGGTGAGCACCACACGCAGCACGTTGGCGAGGAGGTTGGCGGTGCTCTCGTACGCGACGATCAGAATGAGTCGCAGGTGCTGGCCGATCTCCTCGTCGGTGAGGCCCGCCGGGTGGTTGATGAGGTGGCTGGTGAAGTCGTCCCTGGGTTCGGCCCGGCGTCGGACGGTGAGCCGCATCAGGGCATCCATGACGTACTGGTTGCTGATGATCGCGGTCTCGGTGCCCTTGAGCATGTCGCGGGCTGCCTGCACCAACCGGTCGCCGTACTCCTCGGGCATGCCGAGGATCTCGCACATCACCGCCATCGGCAGATGTTCGGAGAACTGGGCCACCAGATCGGCCCTGCCCTTCGTAATGAACTGGTTGACGAGGTGCTGGGTCGCACGGTTGATGTGGCGGCGGATGCCCCGGTGGTCGATGGTCGACATGGCTCCGGTGACCGCGCCGCGCAGCCGCAGGTGCTCGTCGCCTTCGGCATGGGCGCACATGGGCTGCCAGGCGAAGTGGGGCATCAGCGGGTGGTCGGGCTTGACCGTCCCGTCGAGCATGGGGGTCCACAACCGGCTGTCCTTGCAGTACTGCGTGGGGGTACTCACCATGTGCAGGTTCTCGCCGTGACCGAGAACGATCCAGATCGGCACGTCTTCGTGAAGCAGCGCCGGGGCCACCGGCCCGTGTTCGGCGCGGAGTTGCTCGTACACGGCTCCCAGGTCCTCGGCCTCGGGGCCGTAGAGCCGACGCAGCCCGCCGGGGCCCGTGCCGTGTGCGGGGCAACCGGGGGGCGGCCCGAGCATGGGGTCGTCCGTACCGGTCGGAAAGTGGGATTCAGGCGTCACGGTGATCGCTCCGAAAGTGAAGTGGATTCGGTGCCAGCAGAGTTGACGGACCGTCACACAGGCGAGGTCTTCGTCATCTCCAGGGAGTACAGGAAGCGCATCAGCGCCATGAGCGTGTCGCGGCTGGAGGCCCGGCGGCGGGCGTCGCACTCCACGATGGGAATCTCCGGCGCCAGGTCGAGTGCCGAGCGCAGGTCCTCGATCGGGTAACGGGGCGCGTCCGGAAAGGAGTTGACGGCGATGACGAAGGGCACACCGCGCTCCTCGAGCCGTCCTATGACGTCGAAGCTCACCTCCAGGCGCCGGGTGTCGATCAGCACCACCGCGCCGAGCGCCCCTTCGAAAAGGCCGTTCCACAGGAACCAGAAGCGTTCCTGGCCGGGGGTGCCGAAGAGGTACAGCACGAGTTGCTCGGTGATGCTGATGCGGCCGAAGTCCATGGCAACGGTGGTGGCCGTCTTGGTGTCCGAGCCGTAGTTGTCGTCGACTCCGACGCCGGCCTGCGTCATGGTCTCCTCCGTGGTCAGCGGCCTGATCTCGCTGACCGAGCCGACCATGGTCGTCTTGCCGACCCCGAAGCCGCCGACGATCACGATCTTCGCCGCGGCCTGGGCCGTGGACGGGAGATGGTCCTCCGTTCGGGGACCCGTGATGGTGTCAGAGCTTTTGAAGTCCATGCATCACCGCTTCGAGGAGGGAACGGTCGGGGAGCGCCTGGCGGACGATCGGGGCGCGCGCCTGCACCAGTTCGGCCGCCAGCAGCTCGGTGAGCAGGACGGTCACCACGCTGTACGGCAGGTTGAGATAGGCCGACAGTTCGGCCACGGACAGGGGGGCGATACAGAGCCGGAGCAGCGCTGCCTGCTCCGGAGTGGCGGACAGCGGCGCGTCGGTGCGAGCCACGATCAGCGTGACCAGGTCGAGTTCGGCGCGGTCGCCGTCCTCGGCGGCGCCGGTGAGCACGTACAGCCGTTCCGGGATCTTTCCTTCGGCCTGTTTCCCGGCGGGCTGAGGTAATTCCGTCGGATGTCGCCGTCGGCGTTGCGGAGGAGTCATACGGTCTGCCCGTTGCGCCTCGGCGGGCTGGTGAGGTGGGCGCCGATTCTGACGACGAGGTCGCGCATTCGGTTGCTCATCAGGCCGGGCTCGGCGACGACGTCGGAGAGGACCGCCAGGTAGGCGTTGGCACCGGCGGCCATCAGGTAGAAGTAGCCGCCGTTGATCTCGATGATGACCATCTTCATGCGTCCGTCGCTGCCCGGGATCTCGGAGGCGACGGCACCCGCCAGGCTCTGCAGTCCGGCGCAGGCCGCGGCGACACGGTCGGCGGCGTCGGGGTCACCGCCGTAGCGGGCGATGCGCAGGCCGTCGGCGGAGAGCACCACGATCTGCTGGATGCCAGGCACGCCGTCGGCGAGGTCCTTGAGCATCCAGTCGAAGTTGGCTCGCTGCTGGATCACTTGAGATCCCCCTCGTCGTCGGCCTCGGCACGGGCCGGCTCGGTCTTCTGGGTGAATGCGTCGGGGTCCGGGTCTCCCTTGAGGCCTTCCATGAACGCCTCGACCCACAGGCCCGGTTCGGGCTCTTTCTCTTCCGGCCCGGGCGCCGGCCGGGGCGCCCCCCAGCCGGAGCCGGCCTCCCGTGCGGCGGCCTCGGCGCGCTCGGCAGCGGCGGCCTCGGCATAGCGCTGCGCGAGCGGGATCTTCACCCGGCTGCGGCGCTGCGGCAGGCCACCCGTCGTCCACTCGGTGACCTCGGGGACGTCGTCCTCCATGGACACCGAGCCCGCGACGCGCGGGTTCGTGGGCCGACGCCGCTTGATCGTGCGCTTGGGGCCCTCCACGGCTCCGAGCTCCACCTTGGGCAGGGCGGTGGCGCCGATGCCGTGGGCGAGTCCGGGGGCCGTACCGGCGGTGAGCATCTCGCTCGGCACGACGAGTACGGCGCGGACCCCGCCGTAGGCCGAGGCACGCAGCGAGATCTGCATGTTGTACGTGGCGCAGAGACGGCCGACGACGGCGAGGCCCAGGCGAGGGCTCTCACCGAGGTCCTGGAGATCGGTGCCGGCCTTGGCCCGCTCCAGCATGCCTTCGGCACGGGCCCGGGACTCCTCGCTGAGGCTGATACCGCCGTCCTCGATCTCGATGGCGACACCGGTCTGCACTTCTACGGCAGTGACGTGCACCTTGGTCTGCGGGGGCGAGTAGCGGGTGGCGTTGTCCAGGATTTCGGCGGCCGCGTGGATGACCGGTTCGACGGAGATGCCGCGGATGTTGACCTTGGCGATGGAGTGGAGCTCGATGCGCCGGTACTCCAGGATGCGGGACATCGCGCCGCGCAGCACGCTGTACAGCGGCACGGGCTCGGGCCACTGGCGTCCGGGGCGGCCGCCTCCGAGCACGGAGATGGAGTCGGCGAGGCGGCCGATCAGCGCGGTGCCGTGGTCGATGCGCAGAAGGTCGTCGAAGACCTCGGGGTTGCGGCCGTGGTCCTCCTCCATCTCCCGGAGTTCCTTGGCCTGTTGGTGGACGATGGCCTGGACGCGCCGGGCAATGCTGACGAAGGAGCGCTGCGCGGAGTCGCGCATGTTCTCCTCGCGTTCCACGATGCCGAGCACGGTCCTCAGCAAGTCGCGCTGCGGCTCGGGAAGTTGCCGCCAGTCCGGATCGGTGTCGACAACTTGGCGAATCACCTCTCCGGGGGATTCTCCGCTGCTGAGCCGGTGCAGCGCGGCGGGCAGGATCTCCGTGCCGAGGCGGACCATCTCCTGTTTCTGGTCGGCGATCCGCCGTTCCAGATACGCAGTGTGACGGTCGTGCCGGGCGCGTTGGTCCCGGAGGCTGCGTCCACGGCGTACCGCTTCGGCCGCCGTGGCGATCACGAGAAGCGTGGCGACGGCTCCGCAACAGCCGACGGCGAGCCGGGCCGGCCCCGCCACCAAGGCGACGGCGGCTCCGGTCGCCGCGGCCATGACTATGGCCGGCAGCAACAGCACGCGCGCGTAGGGAAGTTCACGGTCACCGGGAGGCGATTGAACACTCACCATGTATGCCCTCTGAGACGGGTCGGCTGGGGGTCGGGGGAGCTTCTATATCTTTTGGATGTTTGGGAACAAACGCACGAATACAGCCCAACTCGGTGCGCTGCGGGCGAGCTTAGTCCGACCGGATCATCGCTGTGTCATATTCAGCAAGCCCCTGAAAAGGGACACAGGAGAGGAGTACGCTCAGCCCATTTACACGCAGCGCCATCATTCGAACACGGCACGTGACGGTGAACGGGCATACGGAAATCACTCACCGTAAGGAGTGAAGCCCCGATTCCGGGCCCGATCCGGCCGGGATCCGGCCCGATCCCGACCGCGCTTCCGGCCAGATCCCCGGCTCAGATCCCCGCGATACGCAGCGCCGCGTCCGCCGTCGCCTCCGCGAAGGCGGACACTGGCCGCTCGGGGTCGGAGCGGTGCACGAGGATGACGCCCTCGATGAGCCCGAACAGCAGATCCGTGCGGAGTTCCAGCTCGCTCTTGGCGAGCGCCCCGCCGGCGGTGGTCGCGGCGAGCAACTGCCGGTAGGCGTCCTTGAGTTCGGCGCGTACGGCGTGGAAGCCGGCGAAGCGTTCGGCGCGCACCTCGGGCAGCAGATAGAGCCCGCCGAGGTTGTGCGTGCCGCCGCACAGCAGCTCGACGTCGGTGCGGCACAGCTCCCAGAGCCGGTCCTCGGCCGGGGTGGTGTCGTCCGCGAGGAGTTCCCTGGCGCAGGTCAACGAGGGCGTGACCGTGGACTCCAGGAGGTCGGCGAGGAGTTCCTCCTTGCCGGAGACGTAGTGGTACATGGACGCCTGCCGCATGCCCGCGAGTTCGGCGACGGCCCGGGTCGTTGTGGCCGCGTAGCCGCGGGTGGTGAACAACTCGGCCGCGGCGGCGAGGAGTTCGGCACGCGGGGACAGTCCACTGTCCGGCCGCTGATCGGCCCGCGGCCTGCCCACCCGGCGTCCACCCATGGCTCCCATGGCTTCGATCCTCGCACACGGCACCGTTCCGCAAACGCCCGGTGATCTTGGTGAGGGCTCGGTAACCGACCGGCAATACCCGGGCAACCCCGCCGACCCGGCCGCCTCCTAATTTCTGTCGAGCGACAGAAATGTCGTACGACCGAGACGTCCCCGCAGCCGGAGGTCCCCGCGATGGCGACAGCGACCACTTACGGAGCCCGCGCCCACGCCCGCGCCCAGGAGGGCAGACGCGCCGAGGCGATGCCCGTCGTCCCCGCCGCCGACTGGCCGGCCCCGCCCTGCGAGGCGGGCCACCTGGTGTGGGCCGAGACCGTCGCGGGCGGCAACTACACGCACCGCGTCCTGGCCCGCGGCACCGAGCTCCGCCTGACCGACCTGCGCGGCGACGCCTGCGCCCACCTGCTCCTCTACGCGGCCGACCGCCCCTGGGAGCGGCTGAACGTCGCCGACACGGTCAAGGTCCAGTGGAACGCCTACCTCGGCGAGGGCCAGCTCCTCCTCTCCGACCAGGGCCGCGTCCTCGCCTCCCTCGTCGCCGACACCTCCGGACGCCACGACGCGCTCTGCGGCACGTCCACGCTCGTCCGGAACACCGAGCGCTACGGCGACGGCACCCCGCAGTCCGACTCCCCCGCCGGCCGCGAACTGTTCAAGCTCGCCGCCGCCAAGAACGGCCTCGAACCCCGCGACCTGCCACCCTCCCTCTCCTTCTTCCAGGGCGTCGAGATCCGCGACGACGGCTCCCTCGACTTCACCGGCTCGACCGGCCCCGGCGGCAGCGTGACCCTGCGCGCCGAGCAGGACGTGACCGTACTGATCGCGAACGTGCCCCACCCGGCCGACCCGCGCGACGACTACGTCAGCACCCCGCTGGAGGTGCTCGCCTGGCGCGCCGAAGCCACCGGGCCGGGCGACCCGCTGTGGGAGGCGACGCCCGAGGGCCGCCGCGCCTTCCTCAACACCACCGAATTCCTTGCCGCGAGGGGGCTCGCATGACCACGACCGTTGTTCCCGCCCGCGCCGCCTGGTCCGCCGTCGTCCGCACCGGCGAGACCCTCACCATCACCGACCTGCACGGCAACCAGGCCGTCGACTTCCTCGTCTACGACGCCCACGACACGTCGGTCCGCTACAGCGCCCCCGACACCATCCACGCCCAGGGCGGCATCTTCCTGACCGCCGGCAGCGTGCTCATGTCCAACGAGCACACCCCGCTGATGACCGTCACCGAGGACGAGGTCGGCCGGCACGACACGGTCGGCGGTGCCTGCTCCAAGGAGTCCAACACCCTGCGCTACGGCCACCACACCTGGTCGCAGCACGCGTGCGTGGACAACTTCCTCGCCGAGGGAGCCAAGTACGGCCTGGGGAAAAGGGACTTGGTGTCCAACATCAACTGGTACATGAACGTGCCGGTCGAGAAGGACGGCACCCTCGGCATCGTCGACGGCCTCTCCGCCCCGGGCCTGAAACTGACCCTGCGCGCCGAACGCGACGTCCTCGTCCTGGTCTCCAACTGCCCCCAGATCAACAACCCTTGCAACGGTTTCGAGCCGACGGCCGTGCAGATGACCATCGGAGTCTCCGGATGAGCTTCGACACGCTGCTGATCGCCAACCGGGGTGAGATCGCCGTCCGCATCATCCGCACCGCCCGCGAACTCGGCCTGCGCACGGTCGCCGTGTACTCCGACGCCGACCGCTCCGCACCGCACGTACGGCTCGCCGACGAGGCGGTACGGCTCGGCCCGGCGCCCGCGAAGGAGTCGTACCTCGACGCCGACCTGGTCCTGAAGGCGGCCAAGGACACCGGCGCGGGCGCGATCCACCCCGGCTACGGCTTCCTCTCAGAGGACGCGGCCTTCGCCCGGCGCTGCGAGGACGCCGGAATCGTGTTCGTGGGCCCGACGCCCGCGCAGCTGGAACTGTTCGGCGCCAAGCACACCGCACGGGCGGCAGCCGAGTCCGCGGGGGTTCAACTGGCCCCGGGGACAGGGCTCCTGGACTCTGTCACAGAGGCTCTCGCCGAAGCGGCCGTCATCGGCTACCCCGTCATGCTCAAGGCGACCGGCGGAGGCGGTGGCATCGGCATGTCGGCCTGCCACTCCGCCGACGAACTGACCGAGGCGTGGGAGCGGGTGCAGCGCGTCGCCGCCGCCTCCTTCTCCTCCGCCGGAGTCTTCCTGGAACGCCTCGTCGAACACGCCCGCCATGTCGAGGTACAGGTCTTCGGCGACGGCGAGGGCGAGGTCGTCACCTTCGGCGACCGCGACTGCTCCCTCCAGCGCCGCAACCAGAAGGTGGTGGAGGAGGCCCCCGCACCGGGTCTGCCCGACGCCATCCGCACCCAACTGGCCACCTCCGCCCGCGACTTGTGCGCCTCGGTCGGCTACCGCTCCGCCGGAACCGTCGAGTTCGTCTACGACGCCCGCCGCGAAGAGGCCTACTTCCTGGAGGTCAACACCCGCCTCCAGGTGGAACATCCGGTCACCGAGGAGATCTACGGCGTCGACCTGGTCGCCTGGATGCTGCGCCTGGCACGCGGCGAGCGGGACGTCGTACGCGACCCTGGCAGCCCGCGCGGCCACGCCGTCGAGGCTCGCGTCTACGCCGAGGACCCGTCCCGCGAACACCGGCCCAGCGCGGGCCTGTTGACCCGTGTCGAGTTCCCGCACGGCGTCCGCGTCGACGGCTGGGTGGAGACCGGGACCGAGGTGACGACGTCGTACGACCCGATGCTCGCGAAGGTCATCGCCTACGGCTCCGACCGCGCCCACGCGCTGCGACGGCTCGACGAGGCGCTGGCACGCACCCGGGTGGACGGCATCGAGACGAACCTGGGCCTGGTCCGGGCGGCGCTCGCCGAGCCGGACTTCCGTACGGCCGCCCACTCCACGGCGACCCTCGCCGCCGTCACCGATCCCACGCCCCGCATCGAGATCGTCGCCGGCGGCACCCTCACCACGGTCCAGGACTGGCCGGGCCGCACCGGCTACTGGCAGGTCGGCGTCCCCCCGTGCGGCCCGATGGACGACCTCTCCTTCCGCCTCGGCAACCGCGCGCTCGGCAACGACGACGGCACCCCGGGCCTCGAATGCACCCTCCAGGGACCGACGTTGAGGTTCACCCACGCCACCACGGTGTGCGTGACGGGCGCCCCGGCACCGGTGACGGTCGACGGCGCTCCGGTCCCGCAGTGGGAGCCGGTGACAGTCCCGGCGGGCGCGGTCCTGGAGATCGGCGCACCGGCCGAACACGGCCTGCGGACCTACGTGTTGTTCGCCGGCGGCCTGGACGTACCCCCCTTCCTCGGCAGCGCCAGCACCTTCACCCTGGGCCGGTTCGGCGGCCACGGCGGCCGGGCGCTGCGCACCGGTGACGTCCTGCACGGCGGCACGGTCGCCGAGGGCACACCGGTACCGCCCGCCGACCGCCCGGCCTTCGGCACCGTATGGGACGTGGCGGCGGTCGAAGGCCCGCATGCCGCACCGGAGTTCTTCACCGAGGACGACATCCACGACTTCTACGCGGCCGACTGGAAGGTCCACTTCAACTCGGCCCGCACGGGCGTCCGCCTGGTCGGCCCGAAGCCGCGCTGGGCCCGATCCGACGGCGGCGAGGCGGGCCTGCACCCGTCCAACATCCACGACACCCCGTACTCGGTCGGCGCGGTCGACTACACGGGCGACATGCCGGTACTCCTGGGCCCCGACGGCCCGTCCCTCGGCGGCTTCGTCTGCCCCGCGACGGTGATCAGCCACGAACGTTGGAAACTGGGCCAGTTCAGGCCCGGCGACACGGTCCGCTTCCGCCCGGTGAACGTGGACGGCTCGCCCCGACCGTCCATCGTGGACGGCGGAATCCTCGCCAGGGACGGCGACGTCACCTTCCGCCGCAGCGGCGACGACAACCTCCTGGTCGAATTCGGCCCCATGCAGCTGGACTTGGCGCAGCGCATGCGCGTCCACGCCCTGATGGAGGCGGTGTCGGAAGCGGACTTCGAGGGCGTCACGGACCTCACCCCGGGCATCCGCTCCCTCCAGATCCAGACGGACCCCACCCGCCTGCCCCAGTTCCAACTCCTCACCGCCGTAAGGGAGATAGCGGCGGCCCTCCCGCCCACCGACCAGCTGATCGTCCCCTCCCGCACGGTCCACCTCCCCCTCTCCTGGGACGACCCGGCGACCCGCGAGGCCATCGCCCGCTACATGGCGGGCGTCCGCGACGACGCCCCCTGGTGCCCCTGGAACATCGAGTTCATCCGCCGCGTCAACGGCCTGGACTCCGTCGAGGACGTCTACGGCACGGTCTTCGACGCCGAATACCTCGTACTCGGTCTGGGAGATGTCTACTTGGGCGCCCCGGTGGCCACCCCTCTGGACCCGCGCCACCGCCTGGTGACCACCAAGTACAACCCGGCCCGCACCTGGACGGCGGAGAACTCGGTCGGCATCGGCGGCGCATACCTCTGCATCTACGGCATGGAGGGCCCCGGCGGCTACCAGTTCGTGGGCCGTACGACCCAGGTGTGGTCGGGCTGGCAGCAGCGCGGCGCGTTCGAACCGGGCTCGCCCTGGCTGCTGCGCTTCTTCGACCGCATCAAGTGGTACCCGGTGGAGGCGGACGAACTCCTCGACCTCCGGGCCGACATCATCTCCGGCCGTTTCGTCCCGCGCATCGAGGAGGGCACGTTCTCACTGGCCGAGTACGAGGCGTTCCTCACCGAACACGCCGAATCCATCGCGGAGTTCAGGTCCAAGCAGCAGACCGCGTTCGGCGCGGAACGCGACGCCTGGGAGGCGGCGGGCGAGTTCACGCGCGCGGAGGCGGCAGCCGCCCCGGCACCACAGCAGGCCGAGGTGACGGTCCCGGTCGGCGGACGCCTGGTCGAGGCCGAATTCGCCGCGTCCGTCTGGCAGTTGAACGTCGAGCCCGGCGACGAGGTGACCGTCGGCCAACCCCTCCTGGCCCTTGAGGCGATGAAGATGGAATCCAGGGTCCACGCCCCGATGGCCGGTGTGGTGACCGCGATCCTGGCCAGGCCCGGCGACCAGGTCGAAGCGGGCACGGCGCTCCTCGTCCTCGCCCCCGCAAGCTGAACAGCAAGGAGCACCAAGAGATGTCGACCACCTCGACCACAGTGTCCCGAGTCCGCGCCGCCTACGCCCGCATCGAGGCCGTGGACCGCCCCGAGATCTGGATCGACCTGCGCCCGCGGCCGGAGGTCGAGCAAGAGGCACAGGCGCTCGACGAGCGAGTGGCAGCAGGCGAGCAACTCCCCCTCGCGGGCCGCCTGTTCGCGGCCAAGGGCAACATAGACGTACGGGGCCTGCCCACGACGGCCGGCTGCCCGGCGTACGCCTACGACCCGGAGACGGACGCCCCGGTGGTGGCTCGCCTCCGCGCGGCGGGCGCGATCGTGCTCGGCACCACGAACCTCGACCAGTTCGCCACCGGCCTGGTCGGCACCCGCTCCCCGTACGGCGCGGTCCGCAACGCCCACGACCCGGCGCGGATCAGCGGCGGCTCCAGCGCCGGTTCGGCGGTCGCCGTGGCCCTGGGCATCGTCGACTTCGCCCTCGGCACCGACACGGCGGGCTCGGGCCGGGTCCCCGCCGCCTTCAACGGCATCGTCGGCCTCAAGCCCACCCGCGGCCTGGTCCCGACGGCGGGAGTCGTCCCGGCCTGCGCCTCGATCGACTGCGTGACGGTCTTCGCCCGCACCCTCCCCGAGGCCGAACAGGCCCTGTCCTTCATGGCCTCCCCGCCGGACCGCGACCTCCCGCCCCTCCCCCAGCGCGCGCCGGGCCCGTGGCGCATCGCGGTGGCGGCACGCGAACAGCTCGGCGAGCTGGACGAGGGCTGGGCAGAGGCCTACGAGGCGGCGGTGGAGCAGCTCAGGGGCGCGGGCGCCGAGATCCGCTCCCTCGACCTCACCCCCTTCACGGAGGCGGCGGCGATGCTCTACCAGGGAGCGTTCGTGGCCGAGCGCTACACGGCGGTTGGGAGCTTTATCGACAAAGTAATAGCAGACGACGACATCGAGGGCCTGGATCCCACCGTCACCGGCATCATCACCCGAGCCCGGGACATCCCGGCCCACCAGCTGTACGCGGACGAGGAACGCCTCGCGACCCTCCGCACCCGAGCCCTGTCCGAACTGGCCGACGCCGACGCCCTGTTGCTCCCGACCACCCCGGGCCACCCCACCCTGACCGAGGTCGCGGCCGATCCCCTGGGGGCCAACGCCCGCCTGGGCCGCTTCACCAACTCCACGAACCTCTTCGACCTGGCAGCGGTCGCCGTCCCTGCGGGCGAGGTGAGCCGGCTCCCCTTCGGCGTCATGCTGATCGGCCCGGCGTTCACGGACGACCGCCTGGCACAGATCGCGCGCGCCCTGGAGCCGACGGTCCAACTGGCCGTCGTAGGAGCCCACTTGACGGGCCAGCCGCTGAACCCCCAACTCCTGTCCCTGGGCGCCCGCTTGGACCGCACGACGACAACGGCTCCGGTGTACCGCCTGCATGCCCTCGCGACAACTCCGCCCAAGCCGGGCCTGGTGCATGTGGGCGAGGGCGGCGCGGAGATCGAGACGGAGGTGTGGCGCCTACCGGCAGAGGGCTTGGGCAAACTGCTGGCCGCACTCCCCCGCCCGATGGCGCTGGGAAGCGTGGAACTGGCAGACGGCACAAGGGTCCCGGGTTTCCTCTGCGAGCCGGCAGCAGTGCCGGACGCGGAGGACATCACCAAGTACGGCGCCTGGCGAACTTACCTGAACCGATAGCGTTTCAGGGGCGCGGGGAACTGCGCGACCAGCCCCCACGCACCCGCACCCGCCAACGCCCCCGTCACCCCACCGACGAGTACGCCACAACCCCCCGCAGCAACAGATCAACAGCCTTACGCGCATTCTTCGCCACAGTAGAGGTCGCCTCCCCGCCAGAAACCGGCGCCGCCGCCGAGATCTGCCCGAGCACATCGATCACCTGCTTGCACCACCGGACAAAGTCCCCGGCCGGCATCTCCACCTCCCGAAGGACCTCGTCCAGCCCCTTCCCACTGGCCCACATGAACGCGGCCCAGGCGAAGCCGAGATCGGGCTCGCGCTGCCCGACCCCCTCGGTCTGAGTGATCCGGAAGTCTTCCTCCAGGGCGTCAAGACGCCCCCAGATCCGCACCATCTCCCCCAGCGCGGCCTTGGCCGCACCGGACGGCACCTTCGGCGTCGTAGCGTCGTCGCTGACCCGTGCCTCGAACACCAACGCCGAGACGCACGCGGCGAGTTCGGCAGGGGCGAGCCCCTCCCACACACCCTCGCGCAGACACTCACTGGCGAGCAGGTCGAGTTCGCCGTACAGGCGGGCCAGCCGCTTGCCGTGCTCGGTGACCTCGTCGCCGCGCAGATAGTCCAGCTCGGTGAGGAGCGCGACGATCCGGTCGAAGGTGCGGGCGATGGTGTTGGTCCGCCCCTCGATCCGCCGCTCCAACTGCGTGGTGTCCCGCTGCAGCCGGTGATAGCGCTCGGCCCAACGCGCGTGGTCCTCACGGTCGTTGCACCCATGACACGGATGCGCCCGGATCGCCGTACGCAACTGCGCGATCTCGCGGTCGTCCGCAGCCTGCGAGCGCTGCTTGCGGGCGCGCTCCGGCGGGATGTGCCCGGCCTTGGTGCGCAGTGCGGAGGCCAGGTCCCGACGGGACTGCGGGGAACGGGGGTTGAAGGACTTCGGGATCCGCATCCGGTCCAGGGCCTCGACAGGCACCGGGAAGTCCATCGACGCGAGCCGCTTGACCTGCCGTTCGACGGTCAGGACGAGCGGACGCGGGCCGTCGTGCTGCTCGAAGCCGCGGTGGCCGTTGGACCGTCCGGCGGGCAGGCCCGGGTCCAACACCAGTGCCAGGCCCGCGTACTTGCCGGTCGGGACATGGATGACGTCTCCCGGCTTGAGCTTCTCCAGGGCGACGGCGGCCTCGGCGCGCCGCTGTGCCACGCCCTGCCGGGCGAGCTCGGTCTCGCGGTCCTTGAGCTCGCGACGCAGCCGCATGTAGTCGTCGAAGTCGCCCAAGTGGCAGGTCATGGAGTCCTTGTAGCCCTCCAGGCCCTCTTCGTTGCGCTGCACCTGCCGTGAGATCCCGACGACCGACTTGTCCGCCTGGAACTGCGCGAAGGAGGTCTCGAGGAGTTCGCGCGAGCGGTGCCGCCCGAACTGCTCGACGAGGTTGACCGCCATGTTGTACGACGGCTTGAAGCTGGAGCGCAGCGGATACGTACGGGTGCCGGCCAGTCCCGCGAGGTGCTCGGGACTGATCCCGCGCTGCCACAGCACGACGGCGTGGCCCTCGACATCGATGCCGCGGCGGCCGGCCCGACCGGTCAACTGCGTGTACTCGCCGGGCGTGATGTCGGCGTGCTGCTCGCCGTTCCACTTGACGAGCTTCTCCAACACCACGGAGCGCGCTGGCATGTTGATGCCGAGCGCCAGGGTCTCCGTCGCGAACACGGCCTTCACGAGGCCGCGCAGGAACAGCTCCTCGACGACCTCCTTGAACGTCGGCAGCATGCCCGCGTGGTGGGCCGCGATGCCGCGCTCCAGGCCTTCCAGCCACTCGTAGTACCCGAGGACATGCAGGTCCTCGTCCGGGATGGACGCCGTGCGCTCCTCGACGAGGGCGCGCACCTTCTCCCGCGCCTCGTCGTCGTTGAGCCGCAGCCCGGCGTACAGACACTGCTGTACGGCGGCCTCGCAGGCGGCGCGGCTGAAGATGAACGTGATGGCGGGCAGCAGGTCCTCGGCGTCCAGCCGCTCGATGACCTCGGGGCGGCCCGGTGTCCACACCCTCGAACGCGATCTGCGCTCCCGCTCCCGGTCGGCCTCGCGCATGGCCCGGCCGCGTCTGCGGTCCTGGTAGGACGGGCGCTGGGCCTCCATGCGGGCCAGGCGGGTGAGGTCGGGGTTGACGGCCTTCTTGTGGCCCTCGCCCTCCTCGAAGAGGTCGTACATCCGCCGTCCGGCGAGCACGTGTTGGAAGAGCGGGACCGGCCGGTGTTCGGAGACGATCACCTGGGTGTCGCCGCGGACTGTGTCGAGCCAGTCGCCGAACTCCTCCGCGTTCGACACCGTCGCCGAGAGCGAGACCAGGGTCACCGACTCGGGGAGGTGGATGATCACCTCTTCCCAGACGGCGCCGCGGAAGCGGTCGGAGAGGTAGTGCACCTCGTCCATGACCACATAGCCGAGGCCGAGGAGGGTCTGGGAACCGGCGTACAGCATGTTCCGCAGGACCTCGGTGGTCATGACGACCACCGGTGCCTCGGAGTTGACGCTGTTGTCGCCGGTGAGCAGGCCGACCTTGTCGGCGCCGTAACGGCGGCACAGGTCGGCGTACTTCTGGTTGGACAGTGCCTTGATGGGGGTCGTGTAGAAGCACTTCTTGCCCTGCTGGAGGGCGAGGTGGACGGCGAACTCGCCGACGATCGTCTTGCCGGAGCCGGTGGGCGCCGCGACAAGGACGCCCTTCCCCGCTTCGAGCGCCTTACAGGCCTCGATCTGGAAGGGGTCGAGACCGAAGTCGTACATCTCGCGGAAGTCCGCGAGCGCGGTGGCCTGCTCGGCTGCCCGCAGGCGGGCTGCCGCGTACCGCTCGGCCGGGGAGAGGTCCTCTGTCATCGTGCTTTCGAGCGTACCGGGCGCCACTGACAACAGGACGATCATTATCCGTTCCCATAGGTCCTCCACACACGGAGACCGGCCGCCCGCGCTGCGGGAACGGCCGGTCTCGGCGGAGGTCGGGAAGATGATCAGGTCACGTCGTCATACCCGTTGACCCGGTCCGAACCGGCGCCGCTCGCCTGCTCGGGCAGGGCCGCACGGCCGGCCGAGACGGCTTCGACGTCGCCGATGTCCTCGGGGGTGAGATCCAGGTCGGAGGCCTCGTCGTCGGCCGGTCCCGCCTCGTCGCGGCGCCGCTTGCGCCGGTCGTTGAGCAGGGAGAAGACGACCGCGCCGAAGTACAGCACCCAGATCGGCCCGGCCAGCGCCAGCATGGTCAGCGGGTCGGTGCTGGGGGTGGCGACGGCGGCGAAGACCGTGATGCCCAGGATCATGGCGCGCCACCAGCTGAGCATCCGCTTGCCGGTCAGCGCGCCCGTGAGGTTGAGCATGATCAGCAGCAGTGGCAGCTCGAAGGAGAGGCCGAAGACGAGCACCATGCGCGTGACCAGGTCGAGCAGGTCGTCGAGCGGGAGCAGGTTGTTGACGTCCTTGGGCGTGAAGCCGATCAGGACCTGTGCCGTGGTGGGCAGCACCCGGTAGGCGAAGTAGGCGCCACCGAGGAACAGCGGGACGCCGGTGCCGACGAAGGAGAGCGCGTACTTCTTCTCGTTCTTGTGCAGGCCCGGGGCGACAAAACCCCACAACTGGTACAGCCAGACCGGGGAGGCCAGTACGACACCGGCCATCAGGGACACCTTCAACGCCAGTGTGAACGGCGTCAGCAGACCGTTGATCGTGATCTGCGCGCACGGCTGGGACGTCTTGGACGCCCTCGACAGCTGCTCGAAGTTCTGGGAGCAGCCGACCGAGTGCAGCACCGGCTTGGTGATGATGTTGACGATGTCGTTGTAGAAGAAGGCGGCCACGCAGGTCACCACGATGATGGCGAGCATCGCCTTCGCGAGCCGGTTGCGCAGCTCACGCAGATGGTCCGCGAGGGGCATCCGCCCCTCGGGGTCCTTCTCCTTCGTGCGGGCAGACTTGGGCAACCCACGTCCTCATCTCGTGCGGCAGGCCGAGGGGGTCCCGGCCCTGCGTCAGCGCTTGGTCGTGTCCGACGGCTCGGTGACGGGACGCGCACTGGTCACGTCGCCGGGAGCGGCCTGGATGGTGCGCTGCACGGACTCGTCGGTGTTCGGCGGGCCGGCGGGGGCGGGGGTGCTGTTGCCCTCTTCCTTCATCGCCTTGGCCTCGCTCTTGAGGATGCGGGCGGACTTGCCGAGGGAGCGGGCCATGTCCGGAAGCTTCTTCGCGCCGAAGAGCAGCACGATGACGACGAGGATGAGAATGATCTCGGGAGCTCCGAGCCTTCCGAACATAAGTCTTTACCTTCTCACCGAGGCGGCTGGGGTGGGGGTGCTGTCCGATCGGTCGGACATCTGTCCGACCTTCGTGCTGCCAGCGATCGTAACGCTCAGGGGTAAACGTCAGGCAATCCCCGTGCGTACTCCCGGTCCGCGCTCCGGGCCTCGTTATCCGGACCGCGATCAGCAGCGTACCTGCCCCCACCGACAACGTGACAGGGCAAAGTGACGCGAAGCGCATCAGGCGCGCAACTCACACCCCACGCATACGTGACTCACAGTGCGTCGACGGAACGGGCCGTGGCCACGGCCGCCCGTTCCAGGTCCTCGGCCGCCCTGTTGATGCGCTGGGCGGCCTCCGTGACCTGGCGTCCGAGCCGCTGCGCCTCCAGGAAGACCCGGACGGCGAGCACGCCGAGCACGGCGAGACCCAGAAAACCCACAGCTACCGCGACCATCGCCCAGAACATGGGGCGAGCCTAGACCCTGCTACCCGACCGAGGTCAGCCGCAGGGTCTTGACCCCGCCGCCGGTGAGCAGTTCGACGATCCGCTCGCCCGCGGGCTTGCGGACCGCGGCGCCGCAGTCCGGGCAGGTGAAGGAGTAGAACGTGGTGCGGCTGGTGGCGCCGATGGCGAGGCGCAGGGCGCTCGCCGCCAGTTCGAAGTTGCCCCGGCAGTCCGGGCAGCCCGCTCTGAACACGACGGGCATCACGTTCTTCATCCCGGCGAACGCGGCGGCCACCGTCATCTCCTGGACACCTGAGACACCCGACATCGTCGACTCGCTCACAGCCCCTGCTCCTGCCTCTCGCCAACACCATGCACACCGTCAACCACGCTCTGCGGTCCGTCGTACGCCGCCAGTGCCTCGCGGGCCGCGCGGCGGGCGCTGTCGGCGAGGTCGCCAGGGGAGACGATCCGGCCGTCGCGCCCGAGCCGCAGGGCCAGGCGTCTCAGGGACGTCGGGTCGGGGGTGCGCAAGGTAATACGCAGCCCGCCGTCGGGAAGCTCATCGGCACTGTCGTGCGGGTAGTACTCGGCGACCCAGCGCCCGCCCGGGCCGACCTCGACGACGACCTCCGGGTCCTCGGCGGCGGGCTGCACCAGCGCCTCCGACAGGTCCCGCAGTTCGATCTCGGGCGGTGCGGACGGCTCGTCGAGGATCTTGATCTCGGCGACCCGGTCGAGGCGGAAGGTGCGGCGCGCCTCGGAGCGCCGGCACCAGGCCTCGACGTAGGTGTGCCCGACGCTGACCAGCCGGATGGGGTCGATCTCGCGCTCGGACAGCTCGTCGCGGGCGGGTGAGTAGTAGCGGATCCACAGGCGGCGGCGCTCCGAGATCGCGCGGTCGACGTCCGCGAAGACACCGCCCTCTGACTCGAAGGTCACCGAAAGGCGGGCGCTGGCCCCGGCCGCCTCACCGGCCGCCGCCTCCAGCTTGGCGTTGGCGCGCAGCAGCGCCTGCCGGTCGCTCTCCCGCAGGCCCGGCAGGGTCGATACGGCCCGGGCGGCGACCAGCAGCGCGGTCGCCTCGTCGGCGGCGAGCCGGAGCGGCTCGGCGACGTCGTCCGGGTTGTGCCACCAGATGCGGTCGCCGTCGGTGTCGATGTCGAGCAGGTCGCCGCCGCGGAAACTGGTCCCGCACATGGGCAGGATGTCGAGGTCGGAGACGAGCTCGTCCTCGGTGATCCCGAAGGCGCGCGCGACGTCCTCGACGCGTGCTCCGGGGCGCTCCCTCAGATAGGTCACCAGGGAGAGCATCCGCCGGGTCTGGTCGATGGCGTTGACGGGCCTGACCGGTTTTCCTGCCACAGTTCTCTTCCGCTCCCCCTCAGCCCTTGGCCACGGCACGCAGCCGGTCCACCACGTCGGCCCGCAGCTCGGCGGGCTCCAGGACGACCACGTCCGGCCCGAACTCGACCAGCCAGGCGTCCAGTCCGTGGCCGTACGGAATCTCCAACTCGTCCCAGCCGTCCCCGAGTTCCCGAACCGCCGTGGCTTTCGCCCGCAGGGGGTATCCGGAGCCGGTGCGCAGCCGGATCAGGGCGGAGCGGTCGGCGGTCTCCCCCGCCCAGCTCGCGACGGTCTCGCGCACGGTGACGACATCGGGGACGTCCGCGGTGAACCGCCCGTTGCGGGAGCGCACCTTGCCGGTGATCCGGGAGAGCCGGAAGACGCGTTCGGCACCCCGGTCCCGGTCCCAGCCGGCGAGGTACCAGTGGCCGCGCCAGCACTCCAGGGCCCACGGCTCGACGCTGCGGGTCTCGGGGCGGGCGGCGGTGGCCTTGCGGTACTCGAACACGACCGGCCGGCGGTCGCGGCAGGCCAGCATCAGCGGCTCGAACGACGCCTCGTGCACCGGAATGCGCGGCTCCAGGGCGCCGTGCGGCTCGTACGGGTCGAGGTCCTCGGGCATTCCGGCGGCGCGCAGTTTCTGCAGTGCTCCGCTGGCCGCGCCGGCGAGCCGGGCCTGCTGCCACACCTTCGCGGCGAGACCGAGCGCGGCGGCCTCCTCGGCGTCGAGGGTGATGGGCGGGAGGCGGTTGCTGTCGCGGCGGGCGAGATAGCCGACCTCGCCGTCCAGGTTCTCCACCGTCTCGATGACCAGCCCGAGTTCGCGCAGATCGTCCTTGTCGCGCTCGAACATCCGGTTGAAGGAGTCGTCGCTGCCCGCTTCGAGGTAGGCCTCGATGGACTCGCGCAGCTCACGCTTGCTGAGCGGCCGCCGCGTCCCGAGCAGACACAGCGCGAGGTTCATCAGCCGCTCGGCCTTGGCAATGGCCATCGACGCCCTTCGCCTTCCTCTGTACTTACGAACGATGACCGTACCGCCCCACGACGGCCCGGCAAAAGCCGAGGGCCCATGCCCGAGCAGGCATGGGCCCCAGGTGATCGGGACCGGTCGGATCCGGTGATCAGACGGCGACGAGGTCGACCACGAAAATCAGGGTCTCGCCCGGCTTGATCGCCGGGGTCGGGCTCTGGTTGCCGTAGGCGAGGTGCGCCGGGATGGTCAGCTGGCGGCGGCCGCCGACCTTCATGCCCTGCACGCCCTGGTCCCAGCCCTTGATGACACGGCCGCCACCGAGCGGGAACTTGAACGGGGTGCCGCGGTTCCAGCTGGCGTCGAACTCCTCGCCGGTGCTGAAGGCCACGCCCACGTAGTGGACGGTGACGTTCTGGCCCGCCTTGGCGACCTCGCCCTCGCCCTCCCAGAGGTCCTTGATCTCCAGGTCGGCCGGGGGTGCGCCCTCAGGGAAGTCGATCTCGGGCTTCTCGATGCTCACGTCTCTAGCTCCTGCTTGTGTACGACAAGACAACTCGGACAGTCTCGCATCCCGGCCGCGCTCGTGCGTCGGCCAGGCACTCACCCGCGGGACTACATCGCCGCCAGGATGTCGACCGAGAACACCAGGGTCTCGCCCTTCTTGATGGTGCCGCCGGTCGGCGGGGTGTCGCCGTAGGCCAGGTCCGGGGGCGCGACGATCAGGACGCGGCTGCCGACCTTCTTGCCGGTGACGCCCTGGGCCAGGCCCTTGACGACGGACTCCATCTGCGAGATCGCGAACTGGCTCAACCGGCCCTGGGAGTACGTCGATTCGAACTGCTTGCCGGTGGACCAGACCACGCCCTCGAACTGGCACAGGATCGTCTGGGACGCCTTGACGACGGCTCCGTCGCCCTCCAGGACGTAGTTCGACACCAGCTTCTTCGGCGGGTCCACCTTGGGGACGGTCACCGAGGGGGCCTTGCCGTCGGTGTTCGTCCCGACCTTGGGCAGCGCGGAGTCGGACTGGGCGACGGCCTTGCCCTTGGCGGAGCTCTTGATGTTGAAGGCGTCCTGCACGTCGATCACGAAGACAAGCGTGTCGGTGCCCTTGATGCCGGCCTGGCTGTTGCCCGTCGTGCCGTATCCCCAGGTCGGCGGGATGGCCATCTCGACGCGGCTGCCGACCTTCCGGCCCGCCAGGCCGTAGCGCCAGCCGTCGATGATGCTGCCCTGGGCGAGCTGGATGACCAACGGGGTCTTGCGGTCGTAGGAGTTGTCGAAGACCTTGGCCGTCGACCAGATCTGGCCCAGGTAGTTGACCTGGACGAAGTCGCCCTCCGCGACGGCCTTGCCGCTGCCCGCGATGACCGTCTTGACCGCGAGGTTCTTCGACGGATCACCGGTGCCCTTGGCGACGGTCGGCTTCTCGTCGAACTTCGTGCCCGCGGTGATCGCCGGCACCGGACCGTCGACCACCTTCGGCGGCGGAGCGGTCGAGGCCGAGGCGGACGGCGACGGCGACGCGCTGGCCTTGCTTGAGGAGGAATCGCTGTCACCGCACCCCGCGAGCGTCACGAGTCCTGCGGGAACAGCGATGAGAAGGGAGCGTCGGCGCACGGTGAAGGCCTCGTATCGGTCGATCTTGTTGATGGCGTGCGCGCAACTCTACGGCGTGGCACGGGCCCCGTACGTGAAACGTACGGGGCCCGTGTGGCGTACCGAATATGTATCCGGACGTCGGTGTCCGGACGCTTTTGCCCTACATTCCGGCGATCAGTTTCTCCACCCGGTCGTCCACGGAACGGAACGGGTCCTTGCACAACACGGTGCGCTGCGCCTGGTCGTTGAGCTTGAGATGCACCCAGTCGACGGTGAAGTCCCGCCGCTGTTCCTGGGCCCTGCGGATGAAGTCGCCGCGCAGCCGTGCCCGAGTGGTCTGCGGCGGAACGGACTTGCCCTCGAAGATCTTCAAGTCGTTGCAGATCCGGGCGGCTTGGCCCTTCCTCTCGAGGAGGTAGTAGAGCCCTCGGCGACGGTGGATGTCGTGGTAGGCGAGGTCGATCTGGGCGACCCGCGGGTGGGACATGGTCATGTTGTGCTTGGCCCGGTACCGCTCGATCAGCTGGTACTTCATGACCCAGTCGATCTCGGTGCCGATCCGGTCGAGGTCCTCGGCCTCGATCGAGTCCAGGACCCGGCCCCAGAGTTCGAGGACCTGCTCGACGGTGCCGGTGCGGATGCCGCGGCGCTCGCAGAAGTCCACGGCCTTCTCGTAGTACTCGCGCTGCACCTCCAGCGCGGAGGCCTCACGGCCGCTGGCCAGACGCACCTTGCGCCGGCCCGTGATGTCGTGGCTCACCTCACGGATCGCCCGGATCGGGTTCTCCAGGGTCAGGTCACGCATCACCGTGCCCGCCTCGATCATGCGCAGCACCAGGTCGGTGGCGCCGACCTTGAGCAGCATGGTCGTCTCGGACATGTTCGAGTCGCCCACGATGACGTGGAGACGGCGGTAGCGCTCGGCGTCCGCGTGCGGTTCGTCGCGGGTGTTGATGATGGGCCGGGAACGCGTCGTCGCCGAGGAGACACCCTCCCAGATGTGTTCGGCGCGCTGGCTGACGCAGTACACGGCGCCGCGCGGGGTCTGCAGTACCTTGCCCGCGCCGCACAGCAGCTGACGCGTGACCAGGAACGGGATGAGGATGTCCGCGAGCCGGGAGAACTCGCCGTGCCGTGCCACCAGATAGTTCTCGTGGCAGCCGTACGAGTTGCCCGCCGAGTCGGTGTTGTTCTTGAAGAGGTAGACGTCGCCCGCGATTCCTTCCTCGTGCAGGCGTCGTTCGGCGTCCACCAGGAGTCCTTCGAGAATGCGCTCGCCGGCTTTGTCGTGGGTGACCAGTTCGGTCACGTTGTCACATTCGGGGGTCGCGTATTCCGGATGTGAGCCCACGTCGAGATAGAGCCGGGCGCCGTTTCGCAGAAAGACATTGCTGCTGCGGCCCCATGACACGACACGGCGGAAGAGGTACCGAGCCACCTCGTCGGGAGACAGACGCCGCTGTCCCCTGAACGTACACGTGACGCCGTACTCGTTCTCCAGCCCGAAAATGCGGCGGTCCATGAGTGAACATTACGCCCGATCCCCTGTGCTGAAACGGGGTTCGACCGCACGGTTTGGATCATTTTCCGATGAAGCCGCAACGACCGCTCCCCCGGCGGGAGCTGCGAGGACCCGCCCGGTGGCCAGCAGGACCAGCAACGACACCGCCCCGGCGGCCCCCGGCACGGCGAACCCCCACAGCGGCCCACCGGCCTCTACGACCGGTCCCGCGACGCCCGTTCCGACCGACGCTCCCACGGTGAACGTCGTCACAAGCCAGGAGAAAGCCTCGGTGACCGTCCCTTTCGGGGCATGCCGGTCCACGATGATGAACGCACAGGCGAGAGCGGGCGCGAGGAACACTCCGGCGAGCACGGTCAGCAGCACCATGGCGACCGCGCCCGGCATGAGCATCAGCGGCAGATAACACACCGCCAGCAGCCCCACCAGGACCCGCAGTCGGCGCTCGGGCACCCCGGTCCACTGCCGCGCCCCGTAGACCGTCCCGCCCAGCAGCGCGCCGAGACCGATCGCCGCCATGAGCCACCCGTACACCACGTCACCGCCGTGCCCGTCCGCGTACGGCACTGAGGCGACCGTGATGGACCCGAGCGCCATCCCGACGAACAGGAAGGCGCCCAGCAGCGCCAGCAGCCCCGGCGAGCGCAGGGCACCCAGCCAGTGCGCGGCACGCGGAGCCGACCGCCACGCGCGCGAGGGCGGCGACACCACTACGGAGAGGGCGCCCAGCACCCCGATGACGTTCAGCACGAGCAGCGCCACCGGGGCGGACCACAGCGACACGAACACCGTCACGAGCAACGGGCCCACGGTGAACATGACTTCCTGCGCCACGGCGTCCATGGCGTACGCCGTGTGCACCTGCTCCTCCCGGCGCAGCACGTTCGGCCACAGGGCGCGCAGACCGCCCTCCAGGGGCGGCGCGAAGAGGCCGGCGGCGGCCACGGCGACGTAGGCGAGCGGGAGCGGATCGGTGCCCCAGCAGGCGAAGACGGTCATCGCGAGGGCGGAGAGGACCGCGGCGGGGAGCTGCACCCGCGGCTGTCCGTGGACGTCCACCAGCCGGCCGAGGAGGGGCTGCCCTACGGCGTTGGCGATGCCGTAGACGGCCGCCAGGGCCCCGGCGAGGCTGTAGGTGCCGCCCTCGGCGCGGATGAACAGCACGATCGCGATCGCGGCGGTGGCGTTCGGCAGCCGGCCGACCAGCGTGCCTATGAGCAGGCGAGTGGCGTGTCTCGCCCTGAGGATCTCCAGATATCCCACGGCTCTGCCCCACCCTCACGTTTTACGTATAACTTCCACTGTCATACGTACCATGTGCCCTGTTCACGAGTCCAGACGAAGCACAGCCGAAGGAGCAGGCGCGGTGGCACCAGGCAGCACCCGCCCCACCAGCCGCGACGTCGCCCAGGTAGCCGGGGTGTCGCAGGCCGCCGTCTCGCTGGTGCTCGGCGACAAGTGGCGGGGCCGCGTCTCGGAGACCACCGCCGAACGCGTCCGGGAGGCCGCACGCGACCTGGGGTACCGCCCCAACCTCGCGGCCCGCAATCTCAGGCTGGGACGTACCCGTACCGTCCTTCTGGTCGTCCCCGCGCTGACCACGGAGTTCTTCGCCGGCGTCTACACCGGCGCCGCCCGGGTCGCCGCCGAACACGGCTTCGGCGTGGTCCTCTACCCCTCCCCCGAGGGCATCGGCCCCGCCCGCGACCCCTTCGCCTCCGCACAGGCCGCCCTGGACGGCGTCATCGCCTCCTCCATGGCCGCCGACGCCCTCACCGCGATCCGCGGCGACCAGCTGCCTCTGGTGATGCTCGACAGCGACCCGGAGGGCAGCCTCGGCGCCGCGACCGTCAACCTGGACATCGCCGACGGCGTCCGCCAGGTCGCCGACCACCTGCTGGCCCTGGGCCACCGCCGCTTCCTGCACCTCGCCGCGGACATCCCGTCCTGGACCTTCGAGGTACGCGCGCGTGAACTGGCCGCACGGGTGGGCTCCGTGGCAGGCACCTCGGTACGTACGACCCGCGCCCCCATCTCGATCGAGGGCGCCCTGACCGCCGCCGGGGCCGCCCTCTCGGCACCGGGACCCCGGCCCACCGCCCTGGTCTGCGACGACGACAAACTCGCCGCCGGCGCCTACAAGGCCGCCCGCCGCCTCGGCCTGCGCATCCCGGAGGACGTGTCGATCACCGGCCTGGACGACCTCGCCCTGGCCACCGCCATCGACCCGGAACTCACCACGGTCCGTCTCGACGCCGAACTCTTCGGGGAACACGGCATGCGCGCCCTCCTGGCGGTCCTGGACGGCCGCGTGCCGGAGGAGGGGGACATCCCGGTGGAACTGGTCGTACGCGGTTCCACGGCGCCCCCTGGCGGCCCCTGACGCCCCGCTACGCCCGTGGGGGGGGCGGGCGGGGGGGGGGGGGGGGGCCGGCGGCGGTGGAGGTGTGGGAACGCACGCGGGCTAATCAGCGGGCGCCCGCCGCGGGAGCGGGGGCG
>NZ_JBHYWD010000009.1:187738-232607 GCF_042751305.1 Streptomyces hokutonensis | reverse complement strand
CGCCGCGCCCGGCGCCGCCGCGGCCCCCCCGGGCGGCCCCCCACGAAGGGCTTAGGAGCTGAGCGAACGTCGGCTCACTTCTCGGCGTCGTCCTCGCCGTCGTCGTCGGACTCCGACGAGGCGTCCGCGCTCTCACCGAGCAGCCGGGACAGCTCGCCGCCGACGATCCGCTTGAACTTGCGGGCCTGCGGGCGGGTACGGTCCAGCACCGCGACCTCCAGGCGCTCGGCGGGGATCTCCCGCTCGCTGCCGTTCGTGTCACGGGACAGGGACTGCACGGCCAGCTTGAGCGCCTCCGCGAGCGTCATGCCGTCGCGGTGGCGCTGATCCAGATAGCTGCTGATCGTCTCCGCGTTGCCGCCGACCGCGACCGAGCCGTGCTCGTCCACGATCGAACCGTCGTGCGGCAGCCGGTAGATCTGATCGCCGTCGGAGGTGTCCCCGACCTCCGCGACGACCAGCTCCACCTCGTACGGCTTCTCGGCCGCGCTGGAGAAGATCGTGCCGAGCGTCTGGGCGTAGACATTGGCGAGACCGCGGGCGGTCACATCCGCGCGGTCGTAGGTGTAACCGCGCATGTCGGCGTAGCGCACGCCGCCGATCCGCAGGTTCTCGTACTCGTTGTATTTTCCGGCGGCCGCGAACCCGATCCGGTCGTAGATCTCGCTGAACTTGTGCAGCGCGCGGGACGGGTTCTCGCCGACGAAGACAATGCCGTCGGCGAACTGCAGCACGACCAGGCTGCGGCCACGGGCGATGCCCTTGCGGGCGTACTCCGCCCGGTCGGCCATGGCCTGCTGGGGTGAGACATAGAACGGCGTCGACACCGGTATCCGTCCCTCTCTTTAAAGTTCCGTCGAAGTCACTGGATCACCTTGAATGAGAACGGGCCCGCGGTCAGAGCAGCGCGGCGCGCGGGCCGTCGGGCTGCTGCAGTCGCCGCTCCAGGATCGAGGCGGCGATCTCGGAGGACTCGTCGTCGGTGAGCCGGCGGAAGCCGTCCTCGGTGATCACGGTGACGATCGGGTAGATCCGGCGGGCCACATCGGGTCCACCGGTCGCCGAGTCGTCGTCAGCGGCGTCGTAGAGGGCCTGCACCACGAGGGTCGTGGCCTCGGACTCGGTCAGTCCGTCGTGGAAGAGCTTCTTCATGGCACTGCGGGCGAAGACCGAGCCGGAGCCGGTGGCCGCGTAGCCGTGCTCCTGGGAACGGCCGCCCGTCACGTCGTAGGAGAAGATGCGGCCGATGCCGCGGTCCACGTCGAAGCCGGCGAAGAGCGGGACCACGGCCAGGCCCTGCATGGCCATGCCGAGGTTGGAACGGATCATGGTGGACAGTCGGTTCGCCTTGCCCTCCAGGGAGAGTTGGGCGCCTTCGACCTTCTCGAAGTGCTCCAGCTCCAGCTGGAAGAGCCTGACCATCTCGACGGCGAGGCCGGCGGTGCCGGCGATACCGACGGCCGAGTACTCGTCCGCCGGGAAGACCTTCTCGATGTCCCGCTGTGCGATGACATTGCCCATGGTGGCCCGCCGGTCACCGGCGAGCACCACGCCGCCGGGGAACGTGACGGCGACGATGGTCGTGCCGTGCGGGGCCTCGACGACGCCCTGAGTGGGCGGCAGTTGCCGGTTGCCCGGAAGCATCTCCGGCTGGTGGTCGGAGAGGAAGTCCATGAAGGACGACGACCCGGGCGTCAGGAAGGCAGCTGGTAGACGCCCGGTGCTACGAGTGTTGGCTTCCACGAGGATCCTTCCAAGTAGGCGGCAGCCCGACGAACAGCGTCGGGATCATCTCCCAACTTGCCGATGGCCGAATTGCAGTTGAAGCACAGTACGCAACGGACCCTACCCGTCTGGTGGCAGTGATCCACATGAACGGCGGAGGCATTCCTTCACCGCTCGGAATACCGCTCCGAACGCGGCCGGCTCTCCCCGAATCGCACGCGATTCGTGCGCTCGGATGCGAAGACTGCGTGCGGTTTGGTCCGACCGCACCGCACGCAGCACTTCATCTTCGCCTCGCCTGCCACGACGCCACCCCGTTCACCTTCGAATCGAAGGGCAGAGCGACCTACTGGCCGCCCTTTTGAACGAAGGACCGCACGAAGTCCTCGGCGTTCTCCTCCAGGACGTCGTCGATCTCGTCCAGGACGGAGTCCACGTCATCGCTCAGCTTCTCGTGGCGCTCCTTGAGGTCGTCGGTAGCCTGCGCTTCCTCGGCCTGTTCCTCGACCTCCTCCGTGGAGCGCGTCGCCTTCTGCTGTCCGCCGCCGGTGTCCTTGGTCGCCATAACCCTCACCCCGCTCGGTTCGACGTTCTTGATCAGACCCTACTTGCAGGGACTGACATCGGCCCCGCAGTTCCTACAACGTACGGCGGCCACCTCGATGATTCCCGGCCACCGGACATTCCACCCTGTCCGGAGCACCGGATCCGAGGGTCCTGTCAGCCGCCCGACAGGACCCTGACCAGGTCTTCCGCCGTACGACAGCGGTCCAGGAGCTCCTTGACGTGATTACGCGTTCCGCGAAGCGGTTCCAGGGTTGGGACGCGCTGGAGCGAGTCCCGGCCCGGGAGGTCGAAGATCACGGAGTCCCAGGAAGCCGCCGCGACGTCGTCGGCGTACTGCTCCAGGCAGCGTCCGCGGAAGTACGCGCGCGTGTCCTCCGGCGGCGACGTACGCGCCTTCTCGACCGTGTCCTCGTCCAGCAGCCGCTTGATACGGCCGCGGGCCACCAGGCGGTTGTAGAGGCCCTTGTCGGGCCGTACGTCCGCGTACTGGAGGTCGACCAGCTGCAGCCGTGCCGCGTCCCAGTCGAGGCCGTCCCGGCGCCGGTAGCCCTCCATGAGCTCCCGCTTGGCGACCCAGTCCAGCTCGCCGGCCAGGCTCATCGGGTCGTTCTCCAGGCGGTTGAGCGTGTCCTCCCAGCGGGCGAGGACGTCCTTGGTCTGGTCGTCCGCGTCGGAGCCGTAGCGTTCCTCGACGTACTTGCGGGACAGCTCGAAGTACTCCATCTGCAGCTGGACCGCGGTGAGTGTCCGGCCGCTGCGGAGGGTGACCAGACGCTTGAGAGTGGGGTCGTGGGAGACCTGGTGGAGGGTGCGGACCGGCTGGTCCACGGCCAGGTCCACCGCGATGAAGCCGTCCTCGATCATGGAGAGGACCAGAGCCGTGGTGCCGAGCTTCAGATAGGTCGAGATCTCGGAGAGGTTGGCGTCGCCGATGATCACGTGCAGACGGCGGTACTTCTCGGCGTCCGCGTGCGGTTCGTCGCGGGTGTTGATGATCGGGCGCTTGAGGGTGGTCTCCAGGCCGACCTCGACCTCGAAGTAGTCGGCGCGCTGGCTGAGCTGGAAGCCGTGCTCGTGTCCGTCCTGGCCGATGCCCACACGGCCGGCTCCGGTGACGACCTGTCGGGACACGAAGAAGGGCGTCAGGTGGCGCACGATGTCCGAGAAGGGGGTCTCCCGCTTCATCAGATAGTTCTCGTGCGTCCCGTAGGAGGCGCCCTTGTTGTCGGTGTTGTTCTTGTAGAGGTGGATCGGCTGCGCGCCCGGGAGTTGGGCCGCGCGCTCGGCGGCCTCCGCCATGATGCGCTCGCCGGCCTTGTCCCACAGAACGGCGTCCATGGGGTTGGTGACTTCGGGGGAGCTGTACTCCGGGTGTGCGTGGTCGACGTAGAGGCGCGCGCCGTTGGTGAGGATGACATTGGCGAGGCCGATGTCCTCGTCGGTGAGCTGGGTGGAGTCGGCGGCCTCCCGGGCGAGGTCGAAGCCTCGCGCGTCCCGCAGCGGATTCTCCTCCTCGAAGTCCCAGCGGGCCCGCCGGGCCCGGTGCATCGCCGCCGCGTAGGCGTTGACGATCTGGGACGAGGTGAGCATGGCATTGGCGTTCGGGTGGCCGGGGACGGAGATCCCGTACTCCGTCTCGATGCCCATTACTCGCCGTACGGTCATGCGGCCCTCCTTGCCCGGCGGCGCCCTCGGTCGGGGGCGCCGCTCAAGTACCGCTGGCGCTCCGGTGCGTGTGCGGTGCCCGTCCCCGCACTGCGCGACTCGGCGGTACCGAAGAGCCTAGAACGGCTTTGCGCTGGTGGGGAGATCATTTGCGTCATTGCCTTGCGCGCCCCTTGTCGCGGTCATGGCCTGAAAAACAGTTGGCTGCGGGTACCCGCCTAGGGCACCCGCAGCCACCCTGCTTTTTACAGGTACTGACCGGTGTTCGCCACCGTGTCGATGGAGCGTCCGGTGTCGGCGCCCTGCTTGCCGGTGATGAGCGTACGGATGTAGACGATCCGTTCGCCCTTCTTTCCGGAGATCCGGGCCCAGTCGTCCGGGTTGGTGGTGTTGGGCAGGTCCTCGTTCTCCTTGAACTCGTCCACGCAAGCCTGGAGGAGGTGGGAGACGCGGATGCCCTTCTGCTTGTGGTCGAGGAAGTCCTTGATGGCCATCTTCTTGGCCCGGCCCACGATGTTCTCGATCATGGCGCCGGAGTTGAAGTCCTTGAAGTAGAGGACTTCCTTGTCACCGTTGGCATAGGTGACCTCCAGGAAGCGGTTCTCCTCGGATTCCGTGTACATGTGTTCCACGGCCGTCTGGATCATGCTCTGGACGGTGGTGGTCTTGTCGCCGCTGTGCTCGCCGACGTCGTCGGGGTGGAGCGGGAGGCGCTCGGTGAGGTACTTGCCGAAGATGTCCTTGGCGGCCTCGGCGTCGGGACGTTCGATCTTGATCTTCACGTCCAGGCGGCCGGGGCGCAGGATGGCGGGGTCGATCATGTCCTCGCGGTTCGAGGCGCCGATGACGACCACGTTCTGCAGGCCTTCCACGCCGTCGATCTCGGCGAGCAGCTGGGGGACGATGGTGTTCTCCACGTCCGAGCTGACACCGGATCCGCGGGTGCGGAAGAGGGATTCCATCTCGTCGAAGAAGACGATGACGGGAGTGCCCTCGCTGGCCTTCTCACGAGCACGCTGGAAGACGAGGCGGATCTGCCGCTCGGTCTCTCCGACGTACTTGTTCAGGAGCTCGGGGCCCTTGATGTTGAGGAAGAAGCTCTTGCCGGTGGCCTGTCCGGTGACCTCGGCGACCTTTTTGGCCAGCGAGTTGGCGACGGCCTTGGCGATGAGCGTCTTTCCGCATCCGGGAGGCCCGTACAGCAGGACGCCCTTGGGCGGCCGCAGTTCGTGCTCCTTGAAGAGGTCGGGGTAGAGGTACGGGAGCTCGACCGCGTCGCGGATCATCTCGATCTGGCCGCCCAGACCGCCGATCTGCTCGTAGCCGATGTCGGGGACCTCTTCGAGGACTAGTTCCTCGACCTCGCTCTTCGGGACGATCTCGTAGACGTAGCCGGAACGGGGTTCGAGCAGCAGGGCGTCGCCGGGGCGGATGGTGATGTCCAGCAGTGGCTCGGCGAGCCGCACCACCCGCTCCTCGTCGGTGTGCCCCACCACGAGGGCGCGTTCGCCGTCCTCAAGGATCTCCTTGAGGGTGACGATGTCGCCGACGCGCTCGTACTCCATGGCCTCGACCACGTTGAGCGCTTCGTTGAGCATTACTTCCTGGCCGCGGCGGAGCTCTTCGAGATCCACGCTTGGGCTGACGTTCACCCGGAGTTTGCGGCCGCCGGTGAAGATGTCCGCGGTGCCGTCCTCGTTGGCCACGAGGAAGACTCCGAAGCCGGCCGGTGGC
This sequence comes from Streptomyces hokutonensis, assembly GCF_042751305.1. Lineage (GTDB taxonomy): Bacteria > Actinomycetota > Actinomycetes > Streptomycetales > Streptomycetaceae > Streptomyces > Streptomyces hokutonensis_A. The sequence goes on along the minus strand of NZ_JBHYWD010000009.1, from coordinate 226,916 downwards.
TGTGCGAGCCGGTCGACCTCTTCCTTGAGGGCCACGATCTGGTCGCGGGCCTCACGGAGCGTGTTGGCGAGTCGCTCGTTCTGGGCGGACACTCCGGCCAGATTGGTCTGCAGCTCGACGATCCGCTCTTCGAGAATCCTCGTGTGTCGCGGAGAGTCGGCGAGCTTACGTCGCAGGACGGCGATCTCCTGCTCAAGGTAGGCAATCTGCCCGGACGGGTCGTCGGACCCTCGTCCCGGGCGGATGCCGCGGTTCATGTCGTCGTCGTGGGCTGCCACGGTCCTCACCTCCTCCAAGGGGAGCTGGACGCTTCCAGACCCTACCTGGGTGGGTGTCGATTGAAACCCCTAGATCACAAAGACTGTCAAGGTGTGTCGTCGGTCACCCTGCGCTCTCCCTCACGCCGTCTGGATACCCACTCAACGTGATTCGGAAGCCGACTGTTCCAAGGCTGGGTCGGTCAAAATCCTTCATGGGGGACGTGAGTTGCCGTGACGGCGGGTCCGGGGCCCGGCGAAATCCCGCCGGGGCGCCCCTTGACGGAGAGTGTCCGGGCGGACGGTGCCCGTCATGTCGTGGCGTGAAACCAGGGTTCTCCAGGAAGTGTCGCCCGGGTGCGCAGAGGTAGGGTCGAAGCGTTCAACACCCGGCGGAAGCAGGAGACATCACCGTGCAGGACGAGGCAGCGGCCGACGGCGAGGCGCTGGAGGTCTGGATCGACCAGGACCTCTGTACCGGCGACGGCATCTGCGCCCAGTACGCCCCCGAGGTCTTCGAGCTGGACATCGACGGTCTGGCCTATGTGAAGAGCCCGGACGACGAGCTGCTGCAGGCCAAGGGCGCCACCACGCCCGTGCCGCTGCCGCTGCTGGTCGACGTGGTGGACTCCGCGAAGGAGTGTCCCGGCGACTGCATTCATGTGCGCCGGGTCGCGGACCGGGTCGAGGTGTACGGCCCCGACGCGGCCTGAGGGCCGTCGGGGAGGCGGCCCAGGGGCGTCGTCAGACGCTCTGGGTGTTGCCGGGCGTGGAGCGGACGAACGTGCCGTTCTTCCACTGCCACTTCGCGCTCTCCTTGACGTCAGGGCAGCAACTGGGCACGTCCTGGGTCGAGTAGCCGAGCATGGTCGCGAGTACGGCGCCACCGCGTACGGCGAACTCGGTGACCGTCTCCCGGGATTTCGGTGCGATCAGGGTGGCCACCACGCGCGGCCTGGCGGCGTGCGCGGCCTGGGTCAGGACGTAGACGCCGTCGGGCGGGGTGCCCATGCCGGCGTCGCAGTGGACCACGGCGACCGTCTCCGGCCTGCCGTCGCCGTCGAGGTCGCCGGAGGCCTGCTTCTGGACGACGGCCTTCGTGGGACCGCACTGGATGGGAAAGTCGACCCCTGTGGTCGCGGGGGCAGCGGCGGTGGCGGGCGCGGACTTCGCCTGCGGGCCGGAGGCCTGGGCTGCGCGCGCCGAATCGGGCTGCAGGACCGAGGAGAGCGCCACGACGGCGGCGAGTGCCGTGGCGGTGGCGACCCAGTGGATGGGCCGGGTGTTCGTGTGTGCCAGTTCCAGTTCCGGGACGGCGGAGTGCTGCACTAGGAGTGTCTCCTGTGAGGGCTGTGCCGGTGGGGGTGGCCTGCATGGTGCCACACGTCACAATGCGGGGGAACGGCGGGGTCGACAGTTCGTTCGCGTGATCGCCCGGGAGGGTTCGGCCGTGGCGGTACGTCAGCAGAAAGACGCCGTGGCCGAGTTCCCGGAGGTCTTCCGGGAACTCGGCCACGGCGTTCGTGCGTTGAGTGCGGCACAGGGCCGCCAAGGGTGCGGCGCGGCGGGAGCTAGCGGCCGCCACCGCCGTCCGCGTTCGGGCCGGTGTAGTCGTCGCCGTAGGCGCCCTTGGAGGGACGGCGGCGGCGCATGGGGGGCTCGACACCGTCCGCGAGGCGGCGGGCGGTGAGGAGGAAGCCGGTGTGGCCGATCATCCGGTGGTCGGGGCGGACGGCCAGGCCCTCGACGTGCCAGTTGCGGAGCATCGTCTCCCAGGCGGTCGGCTCGTTGAAGGAGCCGATCTCGCGGATGGACTCGACGGTCCGCGCGAGCTGGGTGGTGGTCGCGACGTAGCAGCACAGGATGCCGCCGGGCACGAGCGCCTTGGAGACGGCCTCCAGGCACTCCCAGGGGGCGAGCATGTCCAGGATGACGCGGTCGACGTCCGTGTCGGACAGGTTGTCCTGGAGGTCGCCTACGGTGAGCTGCCAGGCGGGGTGCGGGCCGCCGAAGTAGCGCTCCACGTTCTGCTGGGCGATCTCGGCGAAGTCCTCGCGGCGCTCGTAGGAGTGCAGCATGCCCTGGTCGCCGATGGCGCGCAGCAGGAAGCTGCTGAGCGAGCCGGAGCCCACGCCCGCTTCCACGACGCGCGCGCCGGGGAAGATGTCCGCGAAGGACAGGATCTGCCCCGCGTCCTTGGGGTAGACCACGGCGGCGCCGCGGGGCATGGACAGGACGTAGTCGGGGAGCAGGGGGCGCAGCGCGAGGTAGGCGACGTTTCCGGTGGTGCGGACAACGCTGCCCTCGGGTGCGCCGATCAGCTCGTCGTGCGGGAAGGAACCCTTGTGGGTGTGGAAGTTCTTCCCCGCTTCGAGCGTGAACGTGTAGTGGCGGCCCTTGGGGTCGGTCAGCTGAACCTGGTCCCCGACCTTGAAGGGCCCGCGCCTGCGGGCGGCACCGGTCGGTTCGGACATGTGACCAGCCTACCGGCGTTTGCGGGGGTCGCCGACCACGCGCGCGTGCCTCAGTTGGGGCGGGCCATGGCCTTCACGAAGGCCCGCTCCACGTCGGCCGCGGACAGGACGCCGTAGATCTCGCCGGTCTCCTCGACCACGAGGTATTCGGTGGCCGGGGTCGCGCGCAGGGTGTCGAGGAGGTCCTCGCCGGCCAGTTCCGCGGAGACGCGCATGCCCTCGGTGAGGTCCTGCGCGAGGCCGCTGACGGAGACCCAGGGGCGGCGGTGTTCGGGGACGCCGACGATGGCGGCCTCGCGGACGAGGGAGAGGGGCTGGCCGTCGGCGTCGACGACGACCAGGGCGCGGGCGCCGGCCGCGTTGGCGCGGCGCAGGGCCTCGGAGAGGGGGGTGTTGGTCTCGACGGGTACCGCGCGGCGGGTGAGGTTGCGGGCGCGGAGGTCCGGGAGGTGCTCGCGCAGCCTGGCCATGCGCAGGCTGTTGCCGGCGCCGGTCCAGATGATCGCGGCGAGGATCGCGGCCAGGAGGGCGTCCGTGACGGTGTCCATGCCACTGATGTCCTCGGTGTTGGTGCCGAGGGCGCCGGTCTGGGTGAGCAGCGGGAGGCCGATCAGGACGGAGACGGCGAGGGCGCGGCCGACCCAGGCGGCGGCGATCGTGCCGCTCATGGGCCTGCCGGTGATCTTCCAGACGACGGCGCGGAGCATCCGGCCGCCGTCGAGGGGCAGGCCGGGCAGGAGGTTGAAGGCGGCCACGATGAGGTTGGAGACCATCAGGCCGGCCAACAGGACACCGGGCACGGTGCCTGGCTCCACCGGCTGCATGGCCAGGTAGAAGATGCCCGAGAGGATCAGCGAGAGCAGGGGGCCGACGAAGGCCAGCACGAACTCCCTGCCGGGGGTCTCGGCCTCCTTCTCGATCTCGGAGACGCCGCCGAAGAACTGCAACTGGATGCGGCGGACCGGGAGTTTGAAGCGGAGGGCGGCGACGGTGTGCGCGAGTTCGTGCACCAGGACCGAGCCGTAGAAGGCGACCGCGAAGAAAAGGGCCACGAGGTAGCGGGCGGCGCCGAGTTCGGGCAGGACGCGGTCCAGTTGGCCGCCGAACACCCAGGTGATGAGGGCTGCGACGAGGAACCAGCTGGGCGCCACGTAGACGGGCACCCCGAAGGGCCGCCCCATCAGCAGGCCGCCACCGGGCTCCTTGGGGCGCTGCGGGGGGCGTCCCTTGGGCATGGAGGTGCCGGTGCTGGGGCGGGCGTCGGGGGGCGTGGGCGCGTCCGTGTGGGCGTGGGGGCGGTCCGGGGCCCGGTCGGTGTCGTAGGGGGTGGTGGCCTTGTGGGGGGTGCCGGTCGCGGTGTCCGTGTCGGCGTGGGGGGTGAGGCCGGTGGACGGTGTGCCGGATACCGGGGTCGACGGGTCGGCGTTGGCGGCGGATTCGGCGGGCGGCGTGCCCGTTTCAGGCGCCGGTACGGCCTCGTGCGGGGCGGAGTTTGCGGACGGCGTGCCCGATGCCGGCGCCGACATGCTGTCGTGCGGGGCGGGGCTGGTGGACGGCGTTCCGGAGATCGCCGCCGGTGTGCCGTCGGGCGGAGTGGAGTCGGCGGACGACGTGCCCGATGCCGGGGTCGACGGGCCGTCGTGCGGGGCGGAGTCGGTGGGCAGCGAGGCCGAGTCAAAGGTCGGCGTGCTCGATACCGGCGCCGAGAGGTCGTCCTGCGGCGCGGGGCCGGTCGGCGGCGTGGCCGATCCCGGCGGCGAGCCGTCGCTCGCGGTGGGCCCGGACGGCGGTCCCGGCTCGTCGTGGTCCGTCGGTGTTGTCCCGGACGGAGTCGGTGTTGTCCCGGACGGAGTCGGCGTCTCCGGCTGGTCGGGGGTGGTCGGCTTCGCGTGGTTCGTGGACGACGTGTCGGGGTCCCCGACGTGCCGGATCGGCCTCTCGGCGCCGTTACGGGGGGTCTCGTCGTGTTTCGGTTCGGGGGTGCCGGGATCGGCGGCCGGGGTCGTGGCGCCCGTGGCGTGTTCGGTCGGCTCGTCGTTGCCGGACCGCGGCTGTGCGCTGCCGCCGCTCTCGTCCACGGTGTCCCCTCGTTCGAAGCGTCCTCCGCGCCAGCCGGGCGGAGGGGTCTCGGGTCGATGGTATGCGGCGGTCGCGACGCGTTCCGCCCCGGCACCCCCCGTGTTTCCCCGGCTGTCGCGGGCACGACGGCCGAGGGCGGGTAACTGTCAGTGGCGGGCCGTAAGGTCTGTGGGCATGGAGACGAGTGCGGAGGGCGTCGCGGGGACAGTCGGCGACGAGGGCGCGGTGGCGGAGCCGGGCGCGGAAGCGGCAGTGGAGACGGGGACGGTGGGCGTGGTCGAGCGTGTCGCCATAGCGCCCGCCTCGCTGTCTCCCTCGCGCGCCAGCGACTTCATGCAGTGCCCGTTGCTGTACCGGTTCCGGGTGATCGACCGGCTGCCCGAGAGGCCCAGCGAGGCGGCGACCAGGGGGACCTTGGTGCACTCGGTCCTCGAGCGGCTCTTCGACGCGCCGGCCGCCGAGCGTACGGCGCCGCGTGCGAAGTCGTTGATCCCCGGGCAGTGGGACCGGTTGCGGGAGACCCGGCCGGAGGTCGTGGAGCTGTTCGCCGACGATCCGGAGGGCGAGCGGTTGGCGCGCTGGCTCGGGGAGGCGGAGCGGCTGGTGGAGCGATGGTTCTCCCTCGAGGATCCGACGCGGCTGGAGCCCGCCGAGCGCGAGATGTTCGTCGAGGCCGAGTTGGACTCGGGGCTGAAGCTGCGCGGGATCATCGACCGGGTCGATGTGGCGCCCACGGGTGATGTGCGGATCGTCGACTACAAGACGGGCAAGGCGCCCCGGCCGGAGTACGCCGAGGGCGCGCTGTTCCAGATGAAGTTCTACGCGCTGGTGGTCTGGCGGCTGAAGCGGGTCGTGCCGCGGCGGCTCCAACTGGTGTACCTGGGAAGCGGGGACGTGCTGACGTACGACCCCGTCCTCGCGGATCTGGAGCGGGTGGAGCGCAAGCTGCTGGCGCTGTGGGAGGCGATCCGGCTGGCCACGGAGACGGGTGAGTGGCTGCCGCGGCCGACCAAGCTGTGCGGCTGGTGCGACCACCAGTCGGTGTGCCCGGAGTTCGGCGGCACTCCCCCGCCGTATCCGCTGCCGGTGCGGATGCGGATGCCCGACGGCGTCTCAGCCGAAGGCACAGCGACCCACGGTGTTTCTGCCGAAGGCACGGCAGCGGACGGTGACTCCAGCGCGGGCTAGGGACAGCCGAGGGTGTTTCCGCCGGGGAGCATCGCGGCCGACGCCGTTTTGGCCGACGGCCCAGCGGCGACGCCGACGCCACCGGCGGGCAGCGGCCCGGCCTCTGCCGGTCGGCCGGGCCGGGCCGTCGAGCAAGTCAAGCCCGCAGGGCAGGCCGTGAGGCAGAGCAGGCCGTAAGGCCGATCGGGTCCGGCAAGCAGGTCAGTCCGCCGGACCGGTCGAGTCGGTCGGACCGGTTGAGCGGGTGGGGCAGCCGGAGCGACGAGATCGCCGGACCGGTCGAGTGGATCGGACCGGTCGAGTCGGTCGAGCAGCCGGACCGGCAAGGTCGCCGGACCGGCCAGGTCGCCGGACCGGCCAGGTCGCCGTGGCGGTCGAGGTCGCCGGACCGGCCAGGTCGCCGTGGCGGTCGAGGTGCCGAGGCGATCAGCCCGGTCGGGTAGTCGCCTGGCGCGCAGGGCAGAATGGGCCCGGGCTAGCGAAGGAGACTCACGTGGCCATCCGCGTCCTACTTGTCGACGACCAACCGCTGCTGCGCACCGGGTTCCGGATGATTCTGGAGGCCGAGCAGGATCTCGCGGTCGTCGGCGAGGCCGGTGACGGTCTGCAGGCGCTCGACCAGGTGCGGGCTCTGCAGCCCGATGTCGTGCTGATGGACATCCGTATGCCGCGGATGGACGGGGTGGAGGCGACCCGCCAGATCACCGGCCCCGGGCGGGACGGCCCGGCGAAGGTGCTGGTGCTGACCACCTTCGACCTCGACGAATACGTGGTGGAGGCGTTGCGGGCCGGTGCCAGTGGCTTCCTGCTGAAGGACGCGCCGGCGAACGAACTGGTGCAGGCGATCCGGGTGGTGGCCGCCGGCGAGGCCATGCTCGCGCCGAGCATCACGCGGCGGCTGCTCGACAAGTACGCCGGTCATCTGCCGTCCGGTGACGAGCCGGTGCCGGACGCCCTGCACACGCTGACCGAGCGTGAGGTCGAGGTGCTGAAGCTGGTGGCGCGCGGGCTGTCGAACGCGGAGATCGCCGCCGATCTGTTCGTCAGCGAGACCACCGTCAAGACGCATGTGGGGCACGTCCTCACCAAGCTGGGCCTGCGCGACCGGGTGCAGGCGGCGGTGTACGCGTACGAGAGCGGGTTGGTGCGACCCGGCGCGCAGTAGACGCCGTAGAAGACCGGATACGAGCGGAGAGGGCGCCCCTTCCTGACAGGGGCGCCCTCTCCGTGTCTGCGGGGCGGATCCGGTTCTTCAACAGGCCAGTGGCCGGCCCCGCCGCGATGGGCAGGACCGGCCACTGGTGGAACTTGCTCACTGCGCCCTCAGGCGGTCACACGCCTCGGCCGAGCTCCCACAGCTGGAGCGTCGAGGAGGAGTTGAGCACGTACGCGGTGCCCGTGATGTCGTCGCGGGCGGCGACGTACTGCTTGCCCTGCCAGAGCGGGATCAGCGGGACGTCCGTGGCGACGATGTCCTGGATGCTGGTGAGGCTCTTGGCGGCGGCGAGCCGGTCGGCCTCGCGGCGGGACTCCGGGATCAGGGTCTTGATGATCTCGGGGTTGCTGTACGGCAGCTTGAGGAAGTTGTCCGTGTCGAGGAACGGCGCGAGGTAGTTGTCGGCGTCGGGGAAGTCGGGGAACCAGCCCATGCCCCAGACGTCGTACGAGCCCTTGCGCTCGGCCGGGACGAACGTCGACCAGGGCTCGCCCTTGATGGTGACGTCGAACAGGCCGCTGTTGTTGAGCTGCGTCCGCAGCTGCTCGAACTCGTCCTTGGTGGCCGAGCCGTAGTGGTCGGTCGTGTAGTGCAGCGTGAGCTTCACCGGGGTGGTGATGTTGGCCTTGGTCAGCAGGGACTTGGCCTTGGTGACGCTCGGGTTGCCGTACTTGTTGAAGAAGGAGTTCGAGTGGCCGGTGATGGTCGCGGGGACCATCGAGTAGAGGGGCTCGGCCTCGGTGCCGTAGACCTTGGAGACGAGTTCGCCGCGGTCGATGACCTGGGCCATCGCCTCGCGCACGGCCTTCGTCTTCACGGTGGCGGCGTCGGTGTTGAAGGCCAGGTAGCGGATTTCGAGACCGGGCATCTCGACGAGGTCGATGTTGCCGTTCGAGTCCTCGCCGAGCTTCTGGATCTGCTCGGGCGACATGGTGCGCGTCATCACGTCGATGTCGCTCTTGTTCAGCGCGGTGCCCATGGAGGTGGCGTCCGCGAAGGTGCGCATCTCGACCTTGCTGTTGTTCACCTGCAGAGTCCCCTTGTAATTGGGGTTCTTGGTGAACGTGGCCGTGGTGATCGCGTCGTCCTTCTGGGCGACCGAGAGCGTGTACGGGCCGGAGCCGTCCACGCTGAAGCCGTCGCGCAGCTTGTCCTTCTCGTAGTCGTCGGGGTTCACGATGCCCGCGACCGGGGTGGACAGCTTGTACGGGAAGGTCGCGTCGGCCGTCTTCAGGTGGAAGATGACCTCGCGGTCGCCCTGGGTCTCGACGGTGTCGACGGTCGACAGCAGGGCGAACACACCACTGTCGGCCTTGATGCGCATCGCGCGGTCGATGGAGTACTTCACATCGGCCGCGGTGATCTTGCTGCCGTTGGCGAACTTCAGACCTTCGCGCAGGGTGCAGGCGTAGCGCTCGCTGCCGGTGTCGGTGAAGCCGCACTTCTCGGCGGCCTCGGGGACCGGGTCGCCCTCGCCCTTGGGCTGGATCATCAGGGTCTGCACGGTCTGGCGCAGGATGTTCCAGGTGCCGACGTCGTAGGCGTAGGCGGGGTCGAGCGGCGCGGGAGCGTCCTTCGTCGCCTCGAACCGGTCCGTGGTGCCGACGATTATCGCTCCGTCGCCGGAACTACCGCTGCCGGAACCGCCACAGGCGGCGAGCACCGGCGCGAGCAGGCCGACGACGGCCGGCAGCACCAAAGTCTTGCGGTTCATGCTCGAGTTTCTCCAGAGCTGTTCGATTCCGTGTACCCGGCATGCATAGGGTGGTGACGCCGATCACGGGGGCAAGGGCGATGTTCTCGCGTTGAGATTAGTCCGGACCCGCACAGGGGTTCGCGGCCACCGTAGTTGAGTTCCCATCACGCTGCGGAACCGGCTGTGGACAGACCGAAAACCCGTCGACGGAAGGATTAGTGCAGCGTTTCACCAATCGGGACACAACGGTGCGTGATCGGCCTCAGAAATGGGGTGAACAGCACAGGACGACGGCGATGTCGACTCCCGTGCACGTGGGGAACCTCACACCGTCAACTCGGTTGGAGAGCACCAGAATTCGACCGGTCGACCGCGTGTGAATTCTTTTCCCATTGGACTTTGCACGCTCGGTGAACGGCTGACGCATTTCCGTCATCGATCGGTCATCAGTCCCCGCAGAAATGCCAGGTCGACGACTTCCAGCGAGGTCACGACAGTGCGCCGGTGGGCCGGGGCGATGGGCTGCACGGACGGTACGGCCACGACCAGACAGCCCGCCGCCTCCGCCGCCGCGACACCGGTCGCGGTGTCCTCCACGACCGCGCAGCGGGCCGGGTCGGCGCCCAGCCGGGCGGCGGCGAACAGATACGGGTCGGGGTACGGCTTGGTGCGCGCCACCTCGTCGCCGGCGACCGTCAGCGCGAAGTGCTGGGGGCCGAGCGCGGTCAGGACGCGGTCGATGATGCGCCGGTGGGAGGCGGAGACCAGGGCGGTGGGGATCTCGTACTCGGAGAGCTCGGCCAGGAGTCTGGCGGCGCCCGGCATCAGCGGCAGGGCCCGCCCGATGCGGTCCTCGAAACCGGCGTTGAGCAGGACGGACAGCTCGGCGAGGGTGATGTCGGCGCCGGTTGCCTCGATCAGGAAGCCGGCGCTGCGGGTCATGGGGCCGCCGACCACGACATGGCGCCAGGAGTCGTCGAGGGTGTGTCCGAGGGCGGCGAAGACCTCGACCTCGACGTCCCACCAGAAGCCCTCGGTGTCCACCAGGGTGCCGTCCATGTCGAGGAGAACGGCCTGGAGAGCGGAGCCTTCGGCCGTACGGGTTCCGAGCGCGGGGACCGTGCTGGTCATCCTGGCGCACCTCCTTGAGGGACGACCAGGCCGGTCGCCTCTTTTTCACAGAGAGGCAACCGGCCTGCGGTGGACCGACCAGTGTACGACTTATCCGATCAACGTGCGTTGAAGTACTTCGCCTCGGGGTGGTGGATGACGATCGCGTCCGTCGACTGCTCCGGGTGCAGCTGGAACTCCTCCGACAGGTGGACGCCGATGCGCTCGGGCTCCAGCAGGTCGGCGATCTTCGCGCGGTCCTCCAGGTCGGGGCAGGCGCCGTAGCCGAGGGAGAAGCGGGCGCCCCGGTACTTGAGGGCGAACATGTCCTCGACGTTCGCGGGGTCCTCGCCGGCGAAGCCCAGCTCGGAGCGCACGCGCGCGTGCCAGTACTCGGCGAGCGCCTCGGCCAACTGGACGGACAGGCCGTGCAGTTCGAGGTAGTCGCGGTAGGAGTTGGACTCGAAGAGCTTGGCGGTCTCCTCGCCGATGCGGTTGCCGACCGTGACGATCTGGAAGCCGACGACATCCTTCTCGCCGGACTCCTCGGGCCGGAAGAAGTCGGCCAGGCAGAGGCGGCGGCCGCGGCGCTGGCGCGGGAAGGTGAAGCGGGTCCGCTCGTTGCCCTCGTCGTCCAGGATGATCAGGTCGTCGTCCTTGGACACACAGGGGAAGTAGCCGTAGACGACGGCCGCTTCGAGGAGGTTGTCGGTCTGGAGCCGGTCCAGGAGGCCCCGCAGCCGCGGGCGGCCCTCGGTCTCCACCAGTTCCTCGTACGACGGTCCCTCGCCCGTACGGGCCTGCTTGAGGCCCCACTGGCCCTTGAAGAGGGCGCCCTCGTCCAGCCAGGAGGCGTACTCCTTGAGCTGGATGCCCTTGATGACCCGGGTGCCGCGGAACGGCGGGGTGGGGATCGGGTTGTCGACGGCGACGTCGGAGCGGACGTGGCCCTCCTCGGGGCGCTCCTCGACCTCTGTGACCGCCGCCGTCGCCCGTACCCGGCGCTGCTTGAGCTCGGGCAGCTTCGCGCCGGGCACGCCCCGCTTGACGCCGATGAGGGCGTCCATCAGGCGCAGGCCCTCGAACGCGTCGCGGGCGTAGCGGACTTCGCCCTCGTAGATCTCGTGCAGGTCCTGCTCGACGTAGGCACGGGTCAGGGCGGCGCCGCCCAGGATGACCGGGTAGTCGGCGGCCATCTTGCGCTGGTTGAGCTCCTGGAGGTTCTCCTTCATGATCACCGTGGACTTGACCAGGAGGCCCGACATGCCGATGACGTCGGCGCGGTGCTCCTCGGCGGCTTCCAGGATCGCGGAGACCGGCTGCTTGATGCCGAGGTTGACGACGTTGTAGCCGTTGTTTGACAGGATGATGTCGACGAGGTTCTTGCCGATGTCGTGGACGTCGCCGCGCACCGTGGCGAGCACGATGGTGCCCTTGCCCTCGGCGTCCGACTTCTCCATGTGCGGTTCGAGATAGGCGACCGCGGTCTTCATGACCTCGGCGGACTGGAGCACGAACGGCAGCTGCATCTGGCCGGAGCCGAACAGCTCGCCGACGACCTTCATGCCGTCCAGGAGCGTCTCGTTGACGATGTCCAGGGCGGGGCGGGTCTCCAGGGCCTCGGCGAGGTCGGTCTCCAGGCCGTTCTTCTCGCCGTCGATGATCCGGCGCTTGAGCCGCTCGTCCAACGGGAGGGCGGCCAGTTCCTCGGCCCGGCCCGCCGTACGGGACTTGGTGGTGGCGCCCTCGAAGAGGGCCATCAGCTTCTGGAGGGGGTCGTAGCCCTCGGCGCGGCGGTCGTAGATCAGGTCGAGGGCGGTCTGCACCTCCTCCTCCGTGAACCGGGCGATCGGGAGGATCTTCGACGCGTGGACGATCGCCGAGTCGAGGCCGGCCTTGACGCACTCGTCGAGGAAGACGGAGTTGAGCAGGACGCGGGCGGCCGGGTTGAGGCCGAAGGAGATGTTGGAGAGGCCGAGCGTGGTCTGGACGTCCGGGTGGCGGGCCTTGAGTTGGCGGATGGCCTCGATGGTGGCGATGCCGTCGCCGCGGGACTCCTCCTGGCCGGTGCAGATGGTGAAGGTCAGGGTGTCGATGAGGATGTCCGACTCGTGGATGCCCCAGTTCGTCGTGAGGTCCTCGATCAGCCGCTCGGCGATGGCGACCTTGTGCTCCGGGGTGCGGGCCTGGCCCTCCTCGTCGATGGTCAGCGCGATGAGCGCGGCGCCGTGCTCCTGGGCGAGCTTGGTGACCTTCGCGAAGCGGGACTCGGGGCCGTCGCCGTCCTCGTAGTTGACGGAGTTGATGACCGCGCGGCCGCCGAGCTTCTCCAACCCGGCCCGGATGACCGCGACTTCGGTGGAGTCGAGGACGATGGGCAGCGTGGAGGCGGTGGCGAAGCGGCCGGCGAGTTCCTCCATGTCGGCGACGCCGTCGCGGCCCACGTAGTCCACGCAGAGGTCCAGCATGTGGGCGCCCTCGCGGATCTGGTCGCGGGCCATCTCCACACAGTCGTCCCAGCGGGCCTCCAGCATGGCCTCGCGGAACTTCTTCGAGCCGTTGGCGTTGGTGCGCTCGCCGATCGCCATGTAGGCGGTGTCCTGGCGGAACGGGACCGTCTGGTAGAGCGAGGCGGCACCGGGCTCGGGCTGGGGGTGGCGCTCGGTGGGCGTGGCCTCGCGGACCCGCTCGACCAGCTGGCGCAGGTGCTCCGGCGTCGTACCGCAGCAGCCGCCGACCAGGTTCAGGCCGTAGTCGCGGACGAAGTGCTCCTGCGCGTCCGCCAGGCCCTCGGGGTCGAGCGGGAAGTGGGCGCCGTCCTTGGTGAGGATGGGCAGGCCCGCGTTCGGCATGCAGAGCAGCGGGGTGCGGGAGTGGCGGGCGAGGTAGCGCAGGTGCTCGCTCATCTCGGCCGGGCCCGTCGAGCAGTTCAGGCCGATCATGTCGATGCCGAGGGGTTCCAGCGCGGTGAGCGCGGCGCCGATCTCGGAGCCGAGCAGCATGGTGCCGGTGGTCTCGAAGGCCATCGAGACCAGCAGGGGTACGTCGACTCCGGTCGCCTCCATGGCGCGGCGGGCGCCCAGGATCGACGACTTGGTCTGGAGGAGGTCCTGCGTGGTCTCCACGATCAGGGCGTCGGCGCCGCCGGCGAGCAGACCCTCGGCGTTCGCCTGGAAGCCGTCGCGGAGGGTGGCGTAGCCGATGTGGCCGAGGGTGGGCAGCTTGGTGCCGGGACCGATGGAGCCGAGGACCCATCGGCGGCGGCCGTCGCGGGCGGCGAAGTCGTCGGCGGTCTCGCGGGCGATGCGGGCACCGGACTCGGAGAGTTCGTAGACGCGGTCGGCGATGTCGTACTCGGCCATCGCGGAGTGGTTGGCGCCGAAGGTGTTGGTCTCGACGCAGTCGACGCCCGCGCCGAAGTACGCCTCGTGGACCGAGCGGACGATGTCCGGGCGGGTGATGTTCAGGATCTCGTTGCAGCCCTCAAGCTGCTCGAAGTCGTCGAGAGTGGGCTCCTGCGCCTGGAGCATGGTGCCCATCGCTCCGTCGGCGACCACCACACGGGTGGCGAGTGCCTCTCGGAGCTCGGACACACGGGTCCGGCTGTCGGCAGAAGGGGTCAGTGGCGACGAGGCCATGAAGGGGCTCCCTGGAGTGCGACGGCTGTCGGCTTTGCGGCTTCCCTGGGAACCTCTCACGGAACTCCCCGGGGAGCTTGCACGCCGCCAGAGTAACGGGGTCGGGCGGGAGAATGCTCGACGCGTCCATGGGGCGGACCTGGGTGACGGGCGGATCAACGCCGTCTAGGTTCTCGCGACGGATGACGAAACAGGTATTGACCGACCATTAGCGGGAGGTCGACATGGACCGGTAGTGTTCGACATTGCCGAACGATGGCGGCGGCGTCGCACATCGGCGGTCGAACGGGACGGAGGCAGTACGGCGATGGCACGGAACATCCAGTCGCTCGAACGGGCGGCCGCGATGCTGCGCCTGCTCGCGGGCGGCGAGCGACGGCTCGGCCTCTCGGACATCGCCTCGTCGCTCGGCCTGGCCAAGGGCACCGCCCACGGCATCCTGCGCACCCTCCAGCAGGAGGGCTTCGTCGAGCAGGACGACGCCTCCGGGCGCTACCAGCTGGGCGCGGAGCTGCTGCGCCTGGGCACCACCTATCTCGACGTGCACGAGCTACGCGCGCGTGCCCTGGTGTGGACGGACGACCTGGCCCGCTCCAGCGGCGAGAGCGTGCACCTGGGGGTCCTGCACCAGCAGGGCGTCCTGATCGTGCACCACGTCTTCCGGCCCGACGACAGCCGGCAGGTCCTGGAGATCGGCGCCATGCAGCCGCTGCACTCCACGGCCCTGGGCAAGGTGCTGTCGGCCTACGACCCGGTCGCGCACAGCGAGGTCCTGGAGGCCGACCGCAAGCCCTTCACCGAGCGCACGGTGTCCGAGCTGGCCGACTTCGAGCACGTCCTGGACGTCACGCGCGCGCGTGGGTACGCGGCGGACGTCGAGGAGACCTGGGAGGGCGTCGCGTCCATCGCCGCGCCCATCCACGACCGGCGGCGCATGCCGGTCGGCGCGGTCGGCATCACGGGCGCCGTGGAGCGGCTGTGCCGGCCCGACGAGGACGGCGCGCTGCGGCCCGAGCTGATCGCTGCGGTACGGGACTGCGCCCGCGCGGTGTCGCGGGACCTGGGCGCCGGACGGTTCTGACCTCAGCGGATTCACAGCGGGAACTCACCGGGACGTCATGCGGACGTTCCGGTATCAGTCGTACTGTGGATAACAAAGTCGGCCAAAACGCCAAATCACCACACACGGTGTCCGCTTGACTGCCGTCCGCATCGGTCGCTGGATCGATAGCCCGCAGCGATCAATAACGATCGTGTTTTCGATAACAGCACTCTTGACGCGCCTGTAACCCCGGAGCAAGACTCCCGTCCATCGGTCGGCATTGTCGAACACCTACCGGCAATACGCGCTAGAGTGTGGCAACGCCAAAGGCCGATATCGCTCTCACCCCCGAGGGCGCACGAACCCCCGGCGGGACCCGGGGTTCGGCTTCCCTGGACGAAGGACAAAGGAGTCGCGGGTGTCCAGCTCCGACATCTTCATCGGCGAGACCATAGGTACCGCCGTACTCATCCTGCTCGGCGGCGGCGTCTGCGCCGCCGTCACGCTGAAGGCCTCCAAGGCCCGTAACGCCGGCTGGCTCGCCATCGCCTTCGGGTGGGGTTTCGCCGTCATGACGGCCGTGTACATCTCGGCACCGCTCTCCGGTGCCCACCTCAACCCGGCCGTGACGCTCGCACTCGCGATCAAGGACGGTGGCTGGGACAACGTCCCGATCTACTGGGGCGGCCAGCTGCTCGGCGCCATGATCGGCGCGACACTCGTCTGGGTGGCCTACTACGGCCAGTTCCAGGCGCACCTGACCGACCAGGAGATCGTCGGCGAGCCGACGGCCAAGGCCGTCGAGGCCGAGGAGAAGGGCGCTGGCCCGGTCCTGGGCATCTTCTCCACCGGTCCTGAGGTCCGGAACGTGGTGCAGAACCTCGCCACCGAGATCATCGGCACCGTCGTCCTGATCCTCGCCATCCTGACGCAGGGTCTGAACGACAAGGGCAACGGTCTCGGCACCCTGGGCGCCCTGATCACCGCCTTCGTGGTCGTCTCCATCGGTCTGTCGCTCGGCGGCCCGACCGGTTACGCGATCAACCCGGCCCGTGACCTGGGCCCGCGCATCGTGCACGCGCTCCTGCCCCTGCCCAACAAGGGCGGTTCCGACTGGAGCTACGCCTGGATCCCGGTGGTCGGTCCGCTGATCGGCGGCGCCATCGCTGCAGGCCTCTACAACGTCGCTTTTGCTTAGAAGCAGAATTCCAAGCACTTCCGAGCACTGAAGCAGCCGTAGAACCAGTCCTCACGACCACGGAACCCCTCAGGAGCACACAGTGACCGACGCCCACACCGCCGGACCGTTCATCGCGGCCATCGACCAGGGCACGACCTCCAGCCGCTGCATCGTCTTCGACCGGGACGGCCGTATCGTCTCCGTCGACCAGAAGGAGCACGAGCAGATCTTCCCGAAGCCGGGCTGGGTCGAGCACAACGCCACCGAGATCTGGACCAACGTCCAGGAAGTCGTCGCCTCCGCCATCGAGAAGGCCGGCATCACCCGCGACGACATCAAGGCCATCGGCATCACCAACCAGCGCGAGACGACTCTCCTCTGGGACAAGAACACCGGTGAGCCCGTCCACAACGCCATCGTCTGGCAGGACACCCGTACCGACGCGCTCTGCAAGGAGCTGGGCCGCAACGTCGGCCAGGACCGCTTCCGCCGCGAGACCGGACTGCCGCTCGCGTCGTACTTCGCCGGACCCAAGGCCCGCTGGCTGCTCGACAACGTCGAGGGCCTGCGCGAGCGCGCCGAGGCCGGCGACATCCTCTTCGGCACCATGGACAGCTGGGTCATCTGGAACCTGACGGGCGGTGTCAACGGCGGCAAGCACGTCACCGACGTCACCAACGCCTCCCGCACCATGCTGATGAACCTGCACACCATGCAGTGGGACGAGAAGATCGCCGAGTCCATCGGCGTCCCGCTGAACATGCTGCCCGAGATCCGCTCCTCCGCCGAGGTCTACGGCGAGGTCACCGGCGGGCGCCTCGGCGACGTGCTCGGGGGCATCCCGGTCGCTTCCGCGCTCGGCGACCAGCAGGCGGCCCTGTTCGGCCAGACCTGTTTCGCCGAGGGCGAGGCCAAGTCGACGTACGGCACCGGCACCTTCCTGCTGATGAACACCGGCGAGAAGCCCGTCAACTCGTACAACGGCCTGCTCACCACGGTCGGTTACCGCATCGGCGACCAGAAGGCGGTCTACGCCCTCGAAGGTTCGATCGCCGTCACCGGTTCGCTGGTGCAGTGGATGCGCGACCAGATGGGCCTCATCTCCACCGCCGCCGAGATCGAGACGCTCGCGCTCACGGTCGAGGACAACGGCGGCGCCTACTTCGTGCCGGCCTTCTCCGGTCTGTTCGCCCCGTACTGGCGCTCCGACGCCCGCGGTGTGATCGCCGGTCTGACCCGGTACGTCACCAAGGCGCACCTCGCGCGCGCCGTCCTGGAGGCCACCGCCTGGCAGACCCGTGAGATCACGGACGCCATGACGAAGGACTCCGGCGTCGAGCTCGCCGCGATCAAGGTCGACGGCGGCATGACCTCCAACAACCTGCTGATGCAGACGCTCTCGGACTTCGTCGACGCCCCCGTGGTGCGCCCGATGGTCGCCGAGACCACCTGCCTCGGCGCCGCCTACGCCGCCGGTCTGGCCGTCGGCTTCTGGACCAGCACCGACGACCTGCGTGCCAACTGGCGCCGGGCCGCCGAGTGGACCCCCAACATGGCCGCGGAGAAGCGCGACCGTGAGTACAAGAGCTGGCTCAAGGCCGTCGAGCGGACCATGGGCTGGCTCGAGGACGAGGAGTAAGAACCCCACATGACCAGTCAGTCCACCCTGCAGTCCGTGCCTGCCCTCGGTACGCACCCGGCCTCCGGCTCGAACCCGAGCCGGGCCGAGACCCGGGAGCAGCTCTCCAAGGCGACGTACGACCTCCTCGTCATCGGCGGCGGCATCCTGGGCATCTCCACCGCCTGGCACGCCGCGCAGTCCGGGCTGCGGGTGGCACTGGTCGACGCCGGCGACTTCGCCGGTGCCACCTCTTCCGCCTCCTCCAAGCTCCTCCACGGCGGTCTGCGCTACCTGCAGACCGGCGCGGTGAAGCTGGTGGCGGAGAACCACTTCGAACGCCGTGCGGTGTCCCGCCAGGTGGCCCCCCACCTGGCGAACCCGCTCACGTTCTACCTGCCCGTCTACAAGGGCGGTCCGCACGGCGCGGCGAAGCTCGGGGCGGGCGTCTTCGCCTACTCCGCGCTCTCCGCGTTCGGCGACGGCGTCGGCCACCTCCTGTCCCCCGCCAAGGCGGCGCAGGACGTGCCCGAGCTGCGCACGCAGAACCTCAAGGCCGTTGCCGTGTACGGCGACGACCAGATGAACGACGCCCGCATGGCGCTGATGACGGTCCGCGCGGCCGTCGAGGCGGGCGCGGTCGTCCTCAACCACGCCCAGGTCACCGGCCTGCGCTTCACCCAGGGCCGGGTGACCGGCGCGGAGCTGCGCGACACGACCTCCGGCGACGAGTTCGGCGTGAGCGCCCGCCTGGTGCTCAACGCGACCGGCCCGTGGGTCGACCACCTGCGCAAGATGGAGGACCCGAACGCGGCCCCCTCCATCCGCCTCTCCAAGGGCGCGCACCTGGTCCTGAAGCGCACGTCCCCGTGGAAGGCCGCACTCGCCACCCCGATCGACAAGTACCGCATCACCTTCGCCCTCCCCTGGGAGGACATGCTGCTCCTCGGCACGACCGACGAGGAGTACGAGGGCGACCCGGCGGACGTCTCGGTCACCGAGAAGGACATATCCCAGATCCTGGACGAGGCCGCGTTCTCGGTCCGCGACCAGCAGCTCTCGCGCGACCTGATCACGTACTCCTTCGCCGGGCTGCGCGTCCTGCCTGGCGGCCCGGGCAGCACGGCGAAGGCCAAGCGCGAGACGGTGGTGACCGAGGGCAAGGGCGGCATGCTGTCCGTCGCGGGCGGCAAGTGGACCACCTTCCGGCACATCGGCCGTACGGTCATGCAGAAGCTGGAGTCCCTCCCCGGCCGCCCGCTCGGCGAGGACTTCGAGCCGATCTCCTCCCTCCCGAAGAAGCTCCCGCTCCCGGGTGTCGCCAATCCGCGCGCGGTCGCCCACCGCCTCCTCGTCGACAACCCGGCGCCGGGCCCGCGCATGGCGGCCGACACGGCGAAGCACCTGGCCACCCACTACGGCTCGCTGGCCTTCGACATCGCCCGACTCGCCAACGAGAACCCGGAGTTGGGCCAGCGCGTGCACCCCGACGCCCCCGAGATCTGGGCGCAGGTCGTCTACGCCCGCGACCACGAGTGGGCGGAGACCCAGGACGACGTCCTGCGCCGCCGCACGACCCTGACGATCCGGGGCCTGGCCACGGACGAGGTCCGCGCGAAGGTGCAGGACCTGCTCGACAAGAAGTAGGCGGTACGGCGTCATTCGCTACGGCGTGAAAGGGGCGGCTTCCTGTTGAGGGGGCCGCCCCTTCGGCGTGCCGGATATTCGGGGGCACCGAAGGCGCGGCATGTCTATCGTGCGGTGGTGACGATCACCGACGCCGAGATGGCCGCACTGCTGGCGCCCGCCGGGTTCCGCTTCGTGACCCGCCTCGCCCGGGACGAGGCCCCGAACTTCCCGCTGCCACCCGGGCATTCATGTGCCACCACCCGCCCCGAGCACGGCCGGTTCGACTCCCACAAGGACGAGATCGTCGATGTCGACGCCCCGGACATGCCCGACAAGGTCAACGCGAGCTGGTACCGGATGGCCGCGGAACATGGACTCTTCAACGAACACAGAGAGTTCCTGCTCGCGGTCGACTACGGGGGTCCCGAGGACGACGATCCCGAGGAACTGCTGCGGGGCTGGGCCCAGGTTCGACTGCGCGACGGCTGGGATCTGGTCCGCAGCGAGGTGGATCAGTTCCGTAGTCCGATGGCGTCGCTCTTCACCCCGCGTTTCGTACCGGAGTTCACCGCGCTGTCCCTCGACGGCCTGGTCATCATGAACACCACCGTCTGGGGCAACGGCACCGTCAGCACTATCGCCGTTCGTCCGGAGTCAACGCCGTGACCCGCTCCGGTGACGTCAACTCCCCGCGCCGCACGATCAGTTCGCGCCCCAGCAGCAACGCCCGCCGGGACGCGGGCACCGGATCCGGCAGCGTCGTCAAGTCCGTCAGGTGGGCGAAGCCGATGATGCGGCGGACGATCTCCGTGCCGGCGTAGCCGACGGAGTCGGTCCAGACACGGGAGAGAAAGCGGTCGAGGAAGGCGTCGTCGAAGAAGGTGTCGACCCTCGAAGGCCACAGACGGCGGAACTCCGTCTCGAACGCCTCCCAGGACAACCGGAGTTGGTCGCCGTGGTCGGACAACGTGCCCAGCGCACGCGCCCGTTCCTCCGACACCAGCACGTTGGCCCAGTACAGGCCGAGGTCGTAGCCGATCGGGCCCACGAAGGAGAACTCGGGGTCGAAGACCCGTACCACCGGGGCGCCTTCACGCTCGCCGACCATGACACTGCCGGTGTGCAGGTCGCCGTGGAGCAGGGCCTGCGCGCTGGTCATGAACGTGTACCGGAGGTCGGCGACCTCCGTGCGCAGGCGGGTGTCCGCGCGGAACTCGGCGGCCAGGACCGTCAACTCCGGGAGCCAGTTGTTGTGTTCGTGCTCGATGTACGGCTCGGAGAGCACCACGTCTTCCGTGATCTTGCACAGCTCGGGGCTCACCGAGGCCGCGATCAGCGCCTTGCGGTCGGCGGACTCCATCCCGAAGTCACTGGTCGCGAAGGCGAGTTGCGCGACGAACTCGCCGATCCGCGCCGAGGTGTCCGGACCGTAGGACGCGCCCTCGTTGAGGACCGTGCGCAGGACCTCCAGGTCGGACATGTCCTCCATGACGAGGGCGTAGTTGTCGGCGTCGTAGCCGTGGATCGCCGGGATCTTGTCGGGGGCCACCCGGGCCACCTGCTCGTACGCCCGGGCCTCCGCATCGGCGCGCTCCGGGCTCATCGGCCAGGAGGGCCCGGCCACCCGCACCCAGGGCAGCGCCTGCTTGATCGCGAGGCGGTGGCTGCCGTCGGCGTTCGAGGCGAGGAACACCCGGTTCATGTTGCCGTCCGACACCTCGCGGACGTGGATGTCGGTCACGTCCGCCCAGTGGCCCCGCTCGCGCAGGTAGGCCGGGATGTCGTCGGTCTCCAGGATGCGGTAGCCCATCGTACGAACTCCTCGAACTTCCTTATGCGGTGCGGCGCTTGGACAGGGTGAAGCTGAAGACCAGGGCGAGGATGAGGACCGCGCCCTCGACGACGTCCTGGGTGTAGTAGGGCAGGCCCTTGATGGTCAGGCCGGTGGTGATGATGCCGATGAGGACGGCTCCCAGGGCCGTGCCCCAGACGTTCGGGCGGCCACGGCCGAGGACCGAGGTGCCGACCAGGGCGACGGCGACCGCCTCCAGGAGCTGTGAGGTGCCGGCGCTCACGTCTCCCTGGCCGATCCGGGACGCCAGGATCAGGCCGCCGATGGAGGCGAGGACGCCGGAGAGGACGTAGGCCAGGGCCCGGTACGCGCCGACGCGGATGCCCGCCAGGCGGGAGGCCTCGGGGTTGGCGCCGATGGCGTACAGGACGCGCCCCCAGCGGGTGCGGGCCAGGAACACCCAGGCGACGACGGTCAGCGCGCCGAAGATCACCACCGAGATGGGGATACCGAGGAGGGTGCCGCGGTCGATGCGGAGGAAGCCGGCGGTGAACTTGCCGGGGGCGGTGGTGCCGTCGGACTGGGTCATGCCGGCGGAGATGGACTGGCCGTCGACCAGGATGAGTTTGGTGCCCTGGATGACGAACATGGTGCCGAGGGTGGCCAGCATGTCGGGGATCTTCATCACGACGATCAGCAGGGCGTTCAGGAGTCCGGCGAGTGCGCCCGCCGCGATGACGGCGAGGATCGCGACCGTGCCGACCTGGTTGTACGTCACCATCGTCTTCGCGGCGACGGTGACACCGAGCCCGGCGACCGCGCCGACGGACATGTCCATTCCGCCGACGGCCATGGTGAGGGTGACGCCGAGGCCGAGGATCGCGGCGACGGAGACGTACCGGAGGGTGTCGAGGAGGGTCGCGGACTCGCGGAAGGAACCCTCGGTCAGCGCGAAGTACAGGAAGAGCACCACCGTGACGAAGATGAAGCCGTACTTGATGACGGCGTTCTGGACGAGCACGGCGGTGGAGACGGCGGGCCGGGCCGCGGCCTTCGGTGCGGTCTCGGAGCTCTGGGTGGTGGTCATGGCGTACTTCCTGAGTGGGCCGGGGTCACACGGACGCCGAGATGGTCTGGATCACGCGGTCGCGTTCCGCGTCTTCGCCGTAGGCGTCGAGGTGGACCTCGCCGGCCGCGAGGACGACGACGCGGTCGGCGATCTCCAGGACCTCGTCCACGTCGGCGGAGAGGACGAGGACGGCGGCCCCCTCGGCGGCCAGGGTGCGGGCGCGGCGGCCGATGTCGCGCCGGGCGCCGATGTCCACGCCTCGGAACGGCTCGTCCAGGATGAGGACACGAGGGGTGTGCGCGAGCCAGCGGCCGACGACGACCTTCTGCTGGTTGCCGCCGGAGAGTTCCTCGACCGTGCTGTGCTCGTCGCGGGCGACGACACCGAGGGCGTCGATGGTCTCGCGGCCGAGGGCGTCCTCCTTGCCCGCGTTCACGAGCCCGCCCCGGGACAGGGACTTGAGGAACGGCAGCGAGATGTTCTGCGCCACCGACCAGCCGGGGACGAGCGCGTCGGCGTGCCGGTCCTCGGGGACGAGGTGGACGCCGGCGCGGATCGCGTCGGCCGGGCGGCGGGGCGCGTAGGGCTTGCCGTCGAGCGTGACCGTGCCGGTGACGAAGGGCTCGGCGCCGAACAGGCCGCGGGCGAGTTCGGTCTTGCCCGCGCCCAACAGGCCTACGACGCCGGTGACTTCACCGGCGCGGAGGTCGAGGTCCAGGGGTGCCCGTCCCTCGAAGAGGTGGACGCTGTGCAGCGCGAGGACGGCGTCCCCGTGCTCGCCCGAGTGCTGCGGGCGGGCCGTCGTCACCTCGTGGGCCTGGGCGAGCATCGCGCGCAGGGCGCTGTCCCAGTCGAAGGGCTTGACCTGGTCGTCGGTGAGACCGCCGTCCCGCAGGACGACCAGGCGGTCGGCGAGGGCGTCGATCTCGCCGAGGCGGTGGGAGACGTAGAGGACCGCGATGCCGTCGTCGCGCATCTTCTCGACGAGGGCGAAGAGCCGTTCCGCCTCGGCGGCGGAGAGGGCGGAGGTCGGTTCGTCGAGGATGAGCAGCCGGGGGCGGGTGGCGAGGGCGCGGGCCAGGATGAGCAACTGGCGGTCGGAGATGCCGAGTTCGGTGACGTCCCGGCGCAACACGGTGTCGCTCCAGTCCAGTTCGAGACCGGCCTGGATCTCGCGGGCGCGGGCAAGCACGCGACGGCCGTTCAGGAACGGGTTGCCGCGCTTCTGCGCCAGCTCCTCGAAGACCAGGTTCTCGGCGACGGAGAGGCCGGGCACGATGCCCTCGCCGATCCGCTGGTGGACCGTCTGGATGCCCAACTGCCGGGCGGCCGACGGGGACTGGAGAGCCGCGGGTTCCCCGGCGACCCGCACCTCCCCGCCGTGGTCCGTGTGCACGCCCGACAGGATCTTGATCAGCGTGGACTTGCCGGCGCCGTTCGCACCGAGCAGCGCGACCACGCTGCCCGGTGCGATGTCGAGCGAGACGGAGGCCAGCACCGTCTTGCCGCCGAAGGCCATGCTGACGTCGCGGAGCGAGACCGCGGCGTCAACTGCCGTGTCAGTGGGCGACATTGGGGATCCAGTCGGCGGTGCTCACCTTGGAGAGGTTCAGGGCGGGCAGGGCCGCGCGGAGCTGGTCCATGTTCTCGATCTTGTTCTTGCGCAGGAAGTCCTGGGTGATGGCGACGGCCGGGAAGTCGACGGAGGACTTGTTCAGCTGACCGGCCAACTCCAGTGCTGCCGTACGGACCACGGCCGCGCCGACGGCGGACGGGTCGGTGCCGGCGGTGGCCACCCACGGGCTGTTCGCGGCGGTCATGTTCTGGATGTCGGCGTTGGAGACGTCCGCGCCGAAGACCTTCACCTTGCTCTGGAGCTTCTTGTTCTGGACGGCGAGGACGGTGCCCTTGGCGAGCTCGTCGTAGGGGGCGAAGACGCCCGCGACGTCGGAGTGCTGGGTGAGCGCGGCGGAGACCAGGGGAACGTTGTCGGTGGCCGTGGAGTCGGTGACCTTGCCGACCTTGAACTGCTGCTTCCAGCCCTGGGCCGCGACCTCCTTCGCCCAGACGGTGTTTCGCTTGTCGAGGGCCGCGTAGCCGGCCACGTTGACGTAGCCGACCTTGGCGTTCTTGCCGACGGTCTTGGCCATCACGTCGAGGACGGCCTGCGCCATGCTGGCGTCGTCCTGCTCGGTGCTGATCACGGACTTGTTGGTCTGGTCCACGTCGTAGACGACGACCTTGATGCCCTTCTTCACCGCCTGGTCGATCTCGGGCTGGATCGTGGACGGGAAGCCGTGGTCGATGATGATCGCCTGCGCGCCGGAGTTGATGGCCGAGGAGAGGTCGGTGGCCTGCTTGGCGTTGTCGGCCTGGGCGTCGTACACGGTCAGGTCGACGCCGAGGGCCTTGGCCTGCGCCTTGGCGCCGTTGCCCCACTGCTCGAAGTAGTCGCCGGCGCCGCTCTGCCGTACGAGGGCGATCTTGACCGTGCCCTTGTCGAAGGGGGCCGGCTTCTTGCCGGTCGCGGCCGAGGCCGAGGCGGCGGTGTCGGCGGTGCTCTTCGACGCGTCGCTGGACTGGGAGCAGCCGGCGAGGAGGAGGGCCGAGGCGGAGGCCAGCGAGAGCGCGGCGAGGGGGACACGGGTGCGGGACATGAGTGGCTCCAGGTGCAAGGTGGTGCAGAAGGGGTGAAGGACGGGCATGCGTGTCCCGGAGCGTGGGAAAAGGAATCAGCCACCGCGAACGGGTGGTGGACCGCGGCACGAAAGGCTCGCGGGGCTCCGGATGTGGTCAGCGACAGCTGGCTGTGGTCGACCGGAGCAAGTCCACGTACAGCCGCCGCACGAGCAGCAGCGTCTTCATAGGGAGATCATGAGAATGTTTTCAGCCATTGGTCAAAGGGGTGGAAGCGGTTTCTCAGCTGGTGAGACAACGACTACGTCACATCTGGCCTGGTCACCGACGGCGGTTACCATCACATAACCGGCCCCGACCCGGGACGACGGGCCTCGCTGCACCTCTAAGCCTCCCCCCACCGGTCCGCTGTCCGTCTCGGCATTCGGACATCCCTCCCACTTTCCGGAGTTGCTCCCATGACCCTGCTCACCACCTGGCCCGAGTCCGGTCCCGAGAACCTCGTCCGCCGCACCGCCGACCCCGTCGAGATCGCCGCCGCGCTCGCGCCCCTCGGTGTGCGCTACGAGCAGTGGCCGATCCGCGAGGACGTCCCGGCCGACGCCGACAGCGACACGGTCTTCGCCGCCTACGGCCCGGAGATCGACAAGCTGAACGCCGAGGAGGGCTTCACCACCGTCGACGTCCTCGGCCTGCACCCCAGCGACGACCCCGAGTACCCGGCGAAGGCGGCCGGCGCCCGTGCGAAGTTCCTCCAGGAGCACACGCACGACGACGATGACGAGGTCCGCTTTTTCGTCTCCGGCTCCGGCATCTTCTATCTGCACGTGGACGGCGAAGTGCACGCCGTCTACTGCGAGAAGGGCGACCTGCTGGGCGTGCCGCGCGGCACCACCCACTGGTTCGACATGGGCACCGAGCCCGCCTTCACCGCGATCCGCTTCTTCCACGAGGAGGACGGCTGGGTCGGCAACTTCACCGGCTCGACCATCGCCTCGCGCTTCCCCGACTACGACACGATCGACGCGGGCTACCAGCGGGACAAGGCCGCGGCGTGACCTTGCGGTACGACGTGGACGCCGTCGTGCTCGACATCGAGGGCACCACGAGCGCCACGGGATTCGTCGTCGACGTCCTCTACCCGTACTCGCGCTCGCGCTTCGCCGCGCTGCTCGCCGAGCGGGCCGAGGACCCCGCCGTGTCCCGGGCGATCGCGCAGGTCCGCGAGCTGACGGGCGACCCGGACGCCGACACCGTGCAGATCGAGAAGACCCTGGGCACCTGGCTCGACGAGGACCGCAAGGCCACCCCGTTGAAGACCCTCCAGGGCATCATCTGGTCGGAGGGCTTCGCCCGCGGCGACCTCGTCTCGCACTTCTACGACGACGTCGTACCGGCCCTGCGCACCTGGCACACGGCGGGACTTCGGCTGTACGTCTACTCGTCCGGCTCGGTGGCCGCGCAGCGCGCCTGGTTCACCTCCAGCCCGGAGGGCGACCTCCTCCCCCTCGTCTCCGGTCTCTACGACACGGAGAACGCCGGTCCCAAGCAGGAGCCGGAGTCGTACCGCCGTATCGCGGCGGCGACCGGCATCGAGCCGTCCCGGCTGCTCTTCCTCTCCGACCGGCCCGGCGAGCTGGACGCGGCCGTCGCCGCGGGCTGGCACGCCGTGGGGGTAAGGCGGCCGGGAGAGCCGTACTTCGAGCAAGGCGTCGGCGACCACGCGGAGGCGGGGGCGTTCGACGAGATCGGCATCACCAGTTCAAGGAGCACCACGTGACCACCGAGATCAGTGACCTCGCCCTGAAGGAGGCCGGGGCTCAACTCGCCCACGAGTCCGCCCGGTTCGCCTCGTTCGGCTGGATGCGGGGGACTTCCGGGAACCTGTCCGTGGTGCTGGCGAGGGATCCGTTGCGGCTGGCTGTGACGGCCAGCGGGCACGACAAGGGTGAACTGACGCCGGACGATGTGGTGTTGGTCGATGAGAAGGGTGCCGCCGTCCGGGGTGGCAAGCCGTCCGCCGAGGCCGAACTGCACGCGCGTGTCGCGGCGTTGACCGGTGCGGGTGCCGTGGTCCACGTGCACACCGTGGCGTCCGTCGCGATGGGGCGGCGGGAGCCGGGCGGGATCGTGTTCAAGGACGTGGAGATGCTCAAGGGGGTCGGGCAGCCCGCACACGATGTCGAGGTGACGCTGCCCGTCATCGCCAACAGCCAGGACATGAAGGTGCTCGGGGATCGGCTGGAGGCGGCCCGGGACCCGAGGATGCCGGCGGTGGTGGTGGCCGGGCACGGGCTCTACGTGTGGGGTGCCGACCCGCGTCAGGCGCGGCATCACACCGAAGTCGTGGAATGGCTGCTGGAGTTGGAGCTCACCCAACGCTGACCGAGGCCGGGGACGTGCGCGGTCGCAGGCGTTCTCCCTGCGGCCCGAACACGATGAGGTACTCGACCGGCCCGCCGGAGCCGGCGTTCGCGACCCCGTGCGGGGTGCGGGTGTCGAACTCGGCCACGTCCCCGGCAGTCAGGACGAGGTCCTGGTCGCCGAGCGCGAGCCACAGCCGCCCGTACAGGACGCACAGCCACTCGTAGCCGTCGTGCGAGACCTGCCGCGGGCGCGCCGGCGGTTCCCCGACCGCGGGCAGGACGTGCTTGTGGGCGTGCAGTCCGCCGACGTAGCGAGTCAGCGGCAGGACCGCCTTGTCGTCGCCGAAGCTCAGCGGCACCGGGGTGTGGCGCTCGGCCGCGCGGGCGGCTGCGGTGCCGGCCAGCTCGTCCAGGGAGACGCCGTACTCCTCCGCCAGTTGCAGCAGCACCTCCAGGGTGGGCTTGCGCCGGCCGGTCTCGATCCGGGACAGCGTGCTCGGCGAGATACCGGTCGCACGGCTCACACCGGTGAGCGTGGCGCCGCGACGCTCGCGTGCTGCCCGCAGCCGGGGGCCCATCGCCGCCAGTGTCCCGGCCACGCCGTCGCCTGCCACCGCCCCTGCACCTCCTGAACGCCGCACTCCACCGCCCTGTCCTGCAAGCTTGCCAGATTGGCAACGCTCATCGCGTCGGGCGGTCGCCGCGCCGCATGATCGACGGGTACCCGCGACCAGCGCGACCCGAGGAGAATCACCATGCAGTCCGAGCCGTCCGCCGCGCTCCGCCACCGCACCGTCGAGGGCCCGGCCGGGCGCCTGCACCTGGTCGAGCAGGGCACCGGCCCGCTGGTGCTGCTCGTGCACGGCTTCCCCGAGTCCTGGTACTCCTGGCGCCGACAGCTCCCGGCCCTCGCCGCGGCCGGCTACCGGGCGGTGGCGATCGACGTGCGCGGTTACGGCCGCTCGTCCAGGCCCGCGGCGACCGACGCGTACCGGATGCTCGACCTGGTGGAGGACAACGTCGCCGTCGTGCGCGCACTCGGCGCGGAGGACGCCGTGGTCGTCGGCCACGACTGGGGGGCCGGCATCGCCGCCGTCTCCGCCCTGCTCCACCCCGGGGTCTTCCGCGCGGTCGGCCTGCTGAGCGTCCCCTACGCACCGCCCGGCGGGCCCCGCCCCACCGATGTCTTCGGTCTTGTCGGCGGCCCCGAGCAGGAGTTCTACGTCTCCTACTTCCAGGAGCCCGGCCGCGCCGAGGCGGAGATCGAACCCGATGTCCGGGGGTGGCTCGCCGGGTTCTACGCGGCCCTGTCCGCCGACACCATGCCCGCCCCGGGCGAGCCCGACCCGCACTTCGTCGCCCCCGGCGGCCTGCTGCGCGACCGCTTCCCCGCCGGTGTCCTCCCGGCCTGGCTGACCGAGGACGAACTCGACGTCTACGCCGGGGAGTTCGAGCGCACCGGCCTGACCGGTGCCCTGAACCGCTACCGCAGCATGGACCGCGACTGGGAGGACCTCGCTCCCTACCGCGGAGCCCCGGTCGAGCAGCCGTCCCTGTTCATCGGCGGCACCCTGGACGCCTCCACCACCTGGATGTCCGACGCGATCGCCGCCTTCCCGGCCACCCTCCCCGGCCTGACCGCCTCCCACCTGCTGGACGGCTGCGGCCACTGGATCCAGCAGGAACGCCCCGAGGAGGTCAACCGCCTGCTGACCGGCTGGCTCGCCACCCTCACGGGCTGAGGGTCGGATGCCCTGTCGTCCGGGCCGGGTTCATGTTTCGTCGCGGTGGGTGAGGTGACCGTCGGTGAGTCGCCAGTAGTGCTGATGTGGGGTCAGCTGCCAGGTCTCGTCGGCGTCGACCGCCCGCGTGACCCATTCGTGGAGTTGCGGGAGGGCCTGCGCCCGCAGAAGGGCGCGGGTGACGGCACGTTCGGCGGCATCGACCGGGTGGACGTCGATGCGGAGGCCGACCATGTCCGGGTGGGTGCCGCCGCCGTAATTGCGGTTATTCGGAGCGATCCACTCCGCGCCCAGAACGATGGTCCCGCTGCCCTGTCCGGTGAGGAACTGCAGGTCCGTGACTCGGGTCATCAAGGGGCCGAGGCAATCGGTGATGTCGGTGGTGGTCAGTGGCCAGGCCCGGTGCCTGGGCAGTCTTCGATTGCGTGCGGACATGGCAAGATTCTTCCTCGTCTCGTCCGACCGCTTCTGTCAGTCTGCGTTCAGCCGGTCTCCGGGGAGTTCACCGGCCGAGACCTCCAACACGCCCCGCTCCGTGACCAGTCCGGTGATCAGGCGGCCCGGCGTCACGTCGAACGCGGGGTTGTGGCCGCGCGACTCGACGGGAGCGGTGCGCACCCCCGCCCACTCCAACACCTCGGCCTCGCCCCGGAGTTCGATGTGGATCTCGTCGCCGGTCTTGGTGGCGAGGTCGACCGTCGTGGTCGGGGCCGCCACCAGGAACGGGATACCCGCGTCCGCGCAGGCCAGCGCGACGCCCACCGTGCCGACCTTGTTCGCGGTGTCGCCGTTGGCCGCGATGCGGTCGGCGCCGACGATGGCCGCGTCGACCTCGCCGCGCAGGATGGTGCCGGCGGCGGCGCCGTCGGCCTGGACGTAGTGCGGGATGCCCTCCTGGACCAACTCCCAGGCGGTCAGGCGCGATCCCTGGAGCAGGGGGCGCGTCTCGTCGGCGTAGACGACCTCCACCAGCCCGCGCGCGTGCAGTTCACGGATGACGCCGAGCGCGGTGCCCCATCCGGCGGTGGCCAGCGCACCCGTGTTGCAGTGCGTGAGAAGCCTCAACGGCCGCTCCACGCCCACCCGTTGGACCAGCCAGTCCGCGCCGAACGCGCCCATCGCGCGGTTGGCCGCGACATCCTCGCGCTGGACGGCGGCGGCCTCTTCGAGGACCGCGTCGAGGCCCTCGGCAAAGCGGGTCATGACCCGGTCGACGCCCGCCATGAGGTTGACCGCGGTGGGCCGGGCCTCGCGGACGCGGGCGACGGCCGCGCGCACCTCGGCCTCGGTCCAGCCCTCCCGCTCACCCTCGATGATCGCGAGCGCGACGCCGTACGCGCCGGCCGCTCCGATCGCGGGCGCCCCGCGCACGACGAGACGCTGGATCGCGTCGACGAGCGTGTCCACATCGTGGACAACCATCGTCTCGTGGCGGTGCGGGAGCAGGGTCTGGTCGATGAGCGCGAGGCCGCTGCCGGCCCAGTCGACCGCACGCAATTCCTGGGGCATAACGGGGCACTCCTGCTGTTCCGATGGTGTCGGACACCGTACATGACCTCGAAGAACCACAGTTCGAGACAGTCGAGCAGGTGTCTCAAAACGAATGTTAAAGTCCAGCACCCGCAGCCCGAAGGCCGAGACGAAGGAGGACGTGTGCTGCTCACCATGCGCCGCTTCCTCGATCACGGCCGCTGCGCGAGCGACTGCTGTCGACGCTGACCTGTCCCTCTCGCGTCCACCCCTCGTCTCCCCGTCTCACCATCTGGTCGCACGCGCTCCCGCCGGAGCGTGCCTTGCTGTACCCCCGGAAGGTCCCCATGCTCCGCAGATCACGTCGCACCCTGCAGCTCGTCGCCGCCACCACGCTCATGGTCACCGCCGCCACCGCTTGCAACGCCGCCGCGAAGACCGACGCCTCGGACAGCGCGAGCGGCAGCAGCGGGAAGTCGTTCACGCTGGTCACGCCGGACGCGGTCGGGCAGAACGAGTTCCTGAAGCTCGCCGTCACCGGTGTGAAGGCCGCGGCGAAGACGCACAACGGGACCGAGAAGGTCTACGAGTCCACGGACACCGCGTCCCAGCAGCAGAACGTGCAGGCCGCCGTGGACGCGAGCCCGAACGTGATCGTGCTGGTCGGCTTCGAGTTCGCCGACATCGTGGCGCAGCAGGCCAAGGCGCACCCCAAGCAGCAGTTCCTGATGATCGACGCGTGCACGACCAAGACGTTCACCAACGTCACCTGCGCGGTCTTCCGTGAGCACGAGGGTGTCTATCTCGCGGGCGCCGAGGCGGGGTTGCTCAGCAAGAGCGGCAAGGTCGGCGCGGTGGACGTGCTCGACACTCCCCAATTCCGGCGCTACAGCGACCCGTTCGCGGCCGGTGCCAAGAAGGTCGCCGCCAAGACCTCCGCGTCGACGCGCTTCGTCGGAGGCCAGTCCCCGTTCGACGACTCGGCACGCGCCAAGGAGCAGGCCAACTCCCTGCTCTCCAAGGGCACCGACCAGGTCATGGCGGCAGCGGCGGCCGGCAACTACGGCGTCTTCGAGGCCGCGAAGGCCAAGGGCGCGTTCGCGTACGGCGTCGACGTCAACCAGTGCGTCTCCTCCCCCGGCACGGTCGTCGACAACGTGATCAAGAAGACGGACGTCGCCGTCGAGAAGGGCGTCGAGCAGGTCCTCGCGGGCAGGACCGGCACCTCGGTGTCGTACGGGCTGAAGGAGGGCGGCATCAGTCTCACCGGCCTGGAGGCGGGGGTCGACTCGTCGAAGTGCGTGATCGCCGAGCACAAGGACGTCCTCGCGAAGGTGAAGGCGCTGCGCGACCAGATCGTCTCCGGAGAGCTCAAGGTCGATGACCCCGCCGCCGGTTGACCCTGCGGTCGAGCTCCGGGGAATCACCAAGCGCTTCCCCGGCACGCTCGCCAACGACGACGTCGACCTGACCGTCGGACGCGGCGAGATCCACGCCCTCATGGGCGAGAACGGCGCCGGCAAGTCCACCCTCATGTCGATCCTCTACGGCATGGAGCGCGCCGACGCGGGCTCCATCCGGATCGACGGCCGCGAGGTGACCTTCGGCGACCCGAGCGCCGCGATGGCCGCCGGGCTCGGCATGGTCCACCAGAGCTTCAAGCTGTTCGACTCGCTGACAGTCGCCGAGAACGTCGTCTACGCCGCCGAGCCGCGCCGCTTCGGCCTGGTGGACCGGGCCGCCGCCCGCCGTCGAGTGCGTGAGCTGGCCGAGGAGCACGGCCTCGCCGTCGATCCGGACGCCCGGGTCGGCGGCCTGCCGGTCGGCCTGCGCCAGCGCGTGGAGATCCTGAAGCTGCTGCACCGGGGCGCCCGCACCCTGATCCTCGACGAGCCGACCGCCGTGCTCACCCCCGCCGAGGCGGACGCCCTGTTCGCGGTCCTCAAGTCGCTGGCCGCGCAGGGCCGTACGGTGATCCTTGTCACCCACAAGCTGCGCGAGGTCCTCGAAGGCAGCGACAACGTGACCGTGCTGCGCGACGGCCGGGTGGTCGCCCGGCTGGTCACCTCGGAGACCTCCGCCGACGAGATCGCCGCCGCGATGACCGGCCGCGCGGTCGAGTTGGACCGCGTGCACGCGCCCGGAGCACCCGGTGACGTGGTCCTGGACGTGAGAGACCTCACCACGGATGCCGTCCACGATGTGGGACTCACCGTCCGCGCCGGGGAGATCGTCGGGATCGCGGGCGTCGCGGGCAACGGCCAGAGCGAGCTGATCGAGGCGCTCGCCGGACTGCGGCCGGTCGCTTCCGGACAGGTGCGTCTCAAGGGACGGGACATCACCCACGCCTCGGCCACCGAGCGCCGGGCACGGGGCCTCGCCTACGTTCCCGAGGACCGGCACGCGGTCGGTACGGCACCGGCGGCCACCGTCGCGGACAACCTCGCGATGGGTCACCACCGAACGTCCCTCTCCACAAAGGGACTTCTGCCGCCCGCGTCCGTACGCGCCCACGCCGGGCGGCTCATCGAGCGCTTCGGCATCAAGGCGGCCGCCCCCGAGGTACCGGCCTCCGCGCTGTCCGGCGGCAACTTGCAGAAGCTGCTGATCGGCCGCGAACTCGCCCACGAGGCACCGCTGTTGCTCGTCGAGCAGCCCACGCGCGGGGTCGACATCGGCGCCATCCAGAACATCCACGCCCAGATCGTCGCCTACCGCGACGCCGGTCACGCCATCCTCCTCGTCTCCGCCGAACTGAGCGAGATCCGGGGCCTCGCGGACCGGGTCCTGGTGATGTACGAGGGCCGGGTCACGGCGACATACACGAAGGACGAGGCCGACGAACGGGCACTCGGGCTCGCCATGGCGGGCGGGGCCGTAGCGCCGACGGGGGTCGTCGACTGACATGACACTCACCCGAATATCCGGAGCGCTGCGCTCCCCCATCACCTTCTCCGTGCTCGCGGGCCTGGTAATCGGCGCCCTGTTCCTCGTCGGCACCGGCGCGGACCCGCTCACCGCCTACAGCGCCGTCCTCACCGGCTCGCTCGGCGCGGACGGCATCGGCTCCACACTGAGCACCGGCACCAGCGTGCTCGGCATGGCGCTCGCGCTGGCGATCCCGCTACGCGCCGGGCTGATCAACCTGGGCGGCGACGGACAGATGGTCCTCGGCGGCATCACGGCGGCCGTGACCGGCCTCTACTCCCCGCTGCCTGCACCCCTGACCGTCGTACTGGCGCTGCTCGCGGGCATGGCCGTGGGCGCCGCGTACGCCGCCCTCGCCGCCCTGTGCGAGAACCGCCTCGGCGTCCCGCTCCTGGTCAGCAGCCTGCTGCTGAGCTACCCGGCGGTCTCCCTCGCCTCCTACCTCGCGCGCTACCCGCTCAAGGAACCCGGCTCCAGCCTCCCCCAGACGCGCGCGATGCCGAACGGTGTCGCACTGCCCGCGTTCGGCGACTCGACGGTCACCGTCGGGCTCGTCCTGGTGGTGCTGGCGGCAGCCGCGTACTGGTTCACCGACAAGCGCACGGCCTTCGGCTACGAGATCCGCATGACCGGCCTCAACTCCCGTTTCGCCGCCTACGCGGGCGTCGAACGCCGGGGCCTGACCCTCAAGTTGATGTCCGTGTCCGGCGCGCTCGCCGGACTGGTGGGCGCCATAGGGGTGTTGAGCTTCCCCTACCGCTTCGTCGACGGCTCGCTCACCGCACCCGGCTACACCTGGACGGGACTTACGGCGGCCCTGCTCGCCGCCGCAGCGCCGCTCGGCACGGTCGTCGCCTCGTTCTTCTTCGCCGTCCTCGCGGTCGGCGGCCTGGCGATGGAGCGCACGACCGAGGTACCGCGCGAACTGACCCAAGTACTCCAGGCCATCGTGATCGTGTTCCTCGCGGCCCGACTCCGCTTCCCGACGAAGTGGTTCACCGGGCGTACTCAGGAAAGCGGGGCCGTGTGATGTTCTTCGACTCCGATCTGCTGATGTCGGCGCTGCGCGCGCTGACCCCGATCCTGCTGGCCGCGCTGGGCGGTGCCCTGTGCGAGCGGGCGGGGGTCTTCAACATCGGCCTCGAAGGCATGATGCTGATGGGCTGCTTCACATCGGTGGCCACGAGCTGGTTCACGGGCAGCGCCTGGCTCGGCGTGCTCGCCGCCGCCCTCGCAGCGGCCGCCTACTCCCTCGTCCTCGCCGTCGGCGCCGTAACTCTGCGCGGGGACGCGGTCGTTCTCGGAATCGCCATGAATCTCCTGGCAGTTGGCCTGACCAGCTTCCTGTTGCGTACGGTCTTCGGTGTGCAGGGCACTTTCGACGATCCGTCACTCGCCGGGCTGCCGTTGATCGGTGGCTTCACTCCGCTCGCGTATCTGGCGTTCGTCGCGGTCGCGGTGGCCGCGGTGATGCTGTCCCGGAGTGTGTGGGGGCTGAGGCTGCGCGGGGTCGGTGAGGCACCGGACGCGGCGGCGACGCTCGGGGTGAGCCCGGCGAAGTACAAGTACGCGGCAGTGCTGGTCTCCGGTGTGCTGTGCGGGCTCGCGGGGGCACAACTCGCGCTCGGCAACGTCACGTTGTTCTCCGAGAACATGACGGCCGGCCGCGGCTGGATCGCCGTCGTCGCGGTGATGCTCGGCCGCGCGGCACCCGTGGGCGTACTGCTCGCCGCGCTGCTCTTCGGTCTCGCCGAGGCCGCCGGCTTCCGACTCCAGGGCGTCGGCCTGCCCCAACAGGCCACCGACGCCGCGCCGTACGTCGTGACACTCGTCGCCCTCTTCCTCTCGACGGCCCGCCGCCGTCGCCGTACCGCCAACTCCCCTTCCGGAGCCACCACATGACGCAGGAACTGCTGCCCATCACCCGAATACCGCGCACCGGACTGCCGGCACACGCGGTCGTCGTCGGCGACCCGGCGCGCGCCGCCGCCGTCGCCGCGCTGCTCGACGGCGCCGAGGAGGTGTCGTACCACCGTGAATACCGTGTGTTCAGCGGGAGTTGGAAGGGCCTGCCGGTCACCGTCGCCTCGCACGGGGTGGGCGGTCCTGGCGCGATCCTGCTGTTCCAGGAACTGGCGGACGCGGGGGTCCGCACCTTCCTGCGCTTCGGCACTGCGGGCGCCATGAAGCCCGGCATCGGCGACGGCGACCTCGTCATCGCGGAGGCGGCCGTACGCGACGACGGCGTCACGCAGCAACTGCTCCCGCCCGAGTACCCCGCGGTCTCCTCCCCCGAGGCCGTCTTCGCCCTCCAGCGCGCGGCCCGCGAGGCCGGCGCCCCGCACCACCGGGGCATCGTATGGACCAGGGCGGCCTTCCAGCCCGGCCTCATCCCCCTCTTCTCCTACGACGGCGCCGGGCTCGCGGCGATCGAGATGGAGCTGTCGGCGCTGCTGGTGACGGCCTCGCTGCGGGAGTTGGTCGCGGGTGGGGTGCTGGTCATCGACGGTGCCAACGCCGATGAACTCGTCGACGAGGACGCCACCGGCGGGTACGACCCGCACCGGGAGGTCGTCGCGGCCGGTGTCGAGCGGGGTGCGGTGGTCTCGCTGGAGGCACTGCGACTGCTGGCGGAGGGGAACGAGGCGTGAGCATCGACCTGTTGGTGCACGGCGGGGATGTCCTGACCGTCGACGAGGCCGGAACTGTCGTACGGGACGGGGCAGTTGCCGTCCACGAGGGCGAGATCGTCGCCGTGGGACCCGCCGCGGAACTGAAAGCACGGTTCACGGCTGCGGAGTCGATCGACGCCGAGGGCTGTCTCGTCCTGCCCGGACTCATCAACACGCACACCCACCTCGCGATGACGCTGCTGCGCGGTCGCGCCGACGACGTCACTCTCCAGGGCTTCCTGGAGCGGGTGTTGAAGTGGGAGGCCGAGCTGCTGGCGCCGAAGAACGTGGCGGCGGCGGTGCGGCTCGCGGTGGCCGAGAGTGTGCGGGCCGGGGTGACCTCGGCGCTCGACATGTACTGGTTCCACGAGGCGGCCGAGCAGGCGGCCCGTGAGGCGGGCTGGCGGCTGCACTCCGGGCCGACCTTCATGGACGTACCGGAGCCGCCGGACGGTATGCCGTACGAGGACCGACTCGACTGGG
Organism: Streptomyces hokutonensis; assembly: GCF_042751305.1. Classification (GTDB taxonomy): domain Bacteria; phylum Actinomycetota; class Actinomycetes; order Streptomycetales; family Streptomycetaceae; genus Streptomyces; species Streptomyces hokutonensis_A. Next base: position 190,630 of record NZ_JBHYWD010000009.1, on the reverse strand, counting down.
CGCGCAGGGACTTGGCGGCGCGGGGTGCGGCACGGCCCGGTCGGCGGCCGATCCTGTTCGCGCACTCGACCTACACCCTGTCCCCCGACCAGCTGGTCGAAATCGCCGCCCTGGCAAGGGAGTTCGGGGCGCTGCTGCACATCCACGCGGCGGAGAACGCGACCGAGGTCGCGACGGTCGAGGTCAAGTACGGCAAGCGGCCGGTGGAGTTGCTCGACTCGCTGGGGCTGCTCGGTCCCGATCTGCTGCTCGCGCACGCCGTGGACCTGACCGGCCCGGAGATCGCGGCGCTGGCCCGCACAGGCACGTCGGTGGCCCACTGTCCGGTGTCGAACCTGAAGTTGGGCTGCGGGATCGCGCCGGTGCCGCGGCTGTTGAGTGCGGGCGTGACCGTGGGGCTGGGTACGGACGGGGCCGTCAGCTCCAACACGCTGGACCTGCTGGGAGCCGTACGACAGGCCGCGCTTGTGCACAAGGCGGACGGTGACCCGACGGCGGTCGGTGCCGAGCAGGCCGTACGGATGGCGACGATCGAGGGTGCGCGGGCGCTGGGGCTCGGGGAGCACCTGGGGTCCCTGGAGGCCGGGAAGCGGGCCGACCTGATCGTCCTGGACCTCGGCGCTCCGCATCTGCGGCCGCTGCACGACCCCTGGTCGATGCTCGCCTACGCGGCGCACTCGGCGGACGTCCGGGACACGGTGGTGGACGGCCGCGTGCTGATGCGGAACCGGACACTGGGCACGCTGGACGAGGAAGCCGTGATCGCGGAGCTCGAATCACTTGCCTGAGCTGTGGATTTCCCTCCCGTTCAGCCCACTGAACCCCCATAATATGCCTGATACATCGGATGTCTGAGCAACAGGGAGGCCGGTCATGGCAGTGACCGATGAGGCGATCGAGAAAATCAAGGGAATGATCGTCTCCGGCGCGCTGCGTCCCGGGGACCGGCTGCCCAAGGAGAGCGAACTCGCCGCCGAACTCGGCCTGTCCCGCAACTCCCTCCGCGAGGCCGTGCGCGCGCTGTCACTGATCCGCATCCTGGACGTGCGGCAGGGCGACGGCACGTACGTCACCAGTCTGGATCCCCAACTCCTGCTGGAGGCGCTGAGTTTCGTCGTGGACTTCCACCGCGACGACACGGTGCTCGAGTTCCTGGCGGTGCGGCGCATTCTGGAGCCGGCGGCCACCGGGATGGCGGCGCTGCGGATCAGCGAGCAGCAACTCGACGCGCTCACCCTCCAGTTGGACGCGCTGGGCGGCGCGCCGTCGGTGGAGGAACTGGTCGCCTGCGACCTGGAGTTCCACCGGGGCATCGTGCAGAGTTCCGGCAACTCGGTGCTCTGTTCGCTCCTCGACGGTCTGTCGGGTCCCACCACCCGGGCCAGGATCTGGCGCGGGCTGACCCAGGAGGACGCGGTCAGCCGGACCCTGCACGAGCACCGGGCGATCCTGGGCGCGCTGCGCGACCGGGACGCGGAGGCGGCGCGGTCGTGGGCGACGGTGCACATCGCGAGCGTGGAGCAGTGGCTGCGTTCGACCCTGTGAACGAGTGGGTGGGCCCGCTGATCCATCGGAGGAGTGACCGGCCGGTCCGCGTCCGCACAGGATGGCGATCTTGTGTGTTCGACCGGTTCGGACGGGGCAGGCATGGGGTCACTCCCCCGTGCAAGGGGGCTGCGGGCGCCCCCGTCGGACGCCGTAAGGTTGGGGCGTACGCGAGGGCAGATCGGAAGGAGGCGCTGGGTGATCGAGCTGGAGGGGGTTCCCGAGCTGATCGACCCAGTGATGGTGGCCGCGTTCGAGGGCTGGAACGACGCCGGCGACGCCGCCTCCACCGCGGTCGCGCATCTGGACAAGGAGTGGAAGGGCGAGGTGTTCGCGGCCCTGGACGCCGAGGACTACTACGACTTCCAGGTGAACCGGCCCACGGTGTGGATGGACGCCGGTGTGCGGAAGATCACCTGGCCCACGACCCGCCTCTCGGTGGTCCGGGTCGGCGGAGAGAAGCCGCGCGACCTCGTACTCGTCCGAGGTATCGAACCGTCCATGCGCTGGCGCTCGTTCTGCAACGAGTTGCTGGGCTTCGCGCACGAGCTGGGTGTGGAGCTGGTGGTGATCCTGGGCGCACTGCTCGGTGACACCCCGCACACACGTCCGGTGCCGATCAGCGGGACCACGTCCGACGCGGACCTGGCGCAGCGGATGGACCTGGAGGAGACCAAGTACGAGGGTCCCACCGGGATCGTCGGCATCCTCCAGGAGGCGTGCACGCACGCGGGCGTCCCGGCCGTGTCGCTGTGGGCGGCGGTGCCGCACTACGTGTCGCAGCCGCCCAACCCGAAGGCCACCCTGGCGCTGCTGAACCGCCTGGAGGACCTGATCGACGTACGCATCCCGCTGGGCGAGCTGCCCGAGGACGCGCGCGCCTGGCAGGTCGGCGTGGATCAGCTGGCCGCCGAGGACAGCGAGGTCGCCGAGTACGTGCAGACGCTGGAGGAGGCCCGCGACACCGCGGAGCTGCCGGAGGCGTCGGGCGAGGCGATCGCCCGTGAGTTCGAACGCTACCTGCGACGCAGGGACGGCGGCGGCAGCCCGCCGCCCGGGGGGCACGCCACGGCGGACGGCAGCGACAGCGCGTCGTACCTCCGGGACAACCCCGGCCGCGCGAAGCCGACGAGGCCCGCGAAGCCGGAGACGGAGCCCGAGGCCGGGCCCGACACGGAGGCCGACGACGAGGATTCCTCCGAGGAGTGATCCTGGCGGTCAACAAGGCGTGAAACAGGGGCGGGGGGGGGGGAGGGCGGGGGGCCCCCCCCCCGGGGGTGGGCCGTGGGGGAGGGGGCCCCCCCCCCCCCCGGGCACCCCCGCGCGGGCGAACCCCCGGGGGGGCCC
>NZ_JBHYWD010000009.1:139336-187728 GCF_042751305.1 Streptomyces hokutonensis | reverse complement strand
GCCGCCCCTGCTGGTCCACCCGCGCGCTGCTGTCGCGGGCCCCAAAACCCGCTCCAAACCGGGGCTCGACCCGCCCCCCCCTGCCCCCCCGCCCCTGTTCTGTCAGCCGTTGCTAGAGGGCCACGCCCAACAGGGCGTCCACCGCGCGGGATACGACGCCGGGGGCGCCCTCGTCGCTGCCGCCCCGGTCGCGCTGGACGGCGGCCCAGCGGTCGACCGCGGCGAGCGCGGCGGGGGCGTCGAGGTCGTTCGCGAGGGCTTCGCGCATCTCCTCGACGAGCTTCAGGGCGGACGGGCCGTCGGGCCGGGAGACGGCGGCACGCCAGCGGCCGAGCCGGGCGACCGCGTCCGCGAGGACCCCGTCGGTCCACTCCCAGTCGGCGCGGTAGTGGTGGGCGAGCAGCGCCAGCCGGATCGCGGCCGGGTCGACGCCCTCGCGGCGCAGCGCCGAGACGAAGACCAGGTTGCCCTTGGACTTCGACATCTTCTCGCCGTCCAGGGCGACCATGCCTGCGTGGACGTACGCCTTGGCCATGGGGAACTCGCCGGTCAGCACCTGGGCGTGCGAGGCGCCCATCTCGTGATGCGGGAAGGCGAGGTCGGAGCCACCGCCCTGGACGTCGAAGCCCATCCCGAGGTGGTCCAGGGCGATGGCCACGCACTCGATGTGCCAGCCGGGGCGGCCGGCGCCGAGCGAGCCGCCGTCCCAGCTGGGTTCGCCCTCGCGGGCGGCGAGCCACAGGATCGGGTCCAGCGGGTTCTTCTTCCCCGGGCGGTCCGGGTCGCCGCCGCGCTCGGCGGACAGCAGGCGCATCGCGGCGGCGTCGAGGTTCGAGACCTTGCCGAAGTTGGGGTCGGACCCGACGGAGAAGTAGGTGTCGCCCTCGAGTTCGTAGGCGGCACCGGCCTCCCTGAGTCGCTCGACGAGCGGCACGATGCCGGGTATCGCCTCGACCGCGCCGATGTAGTGCTTCGGGGGCAGCATGCGCAGGGCGGTCATGTCCTCGCGGAAGAGCGCGGTCTCCTTCTCGGCGAGGGCGACCCAGTCGACGCCGTCGCGCACCGCGCGCTCCAGAAGCGGGTCGTCGACGTCGGTCACGTTCTGGACGTAGTGAACCTGCCGCTTGGTGTCGAGCCACACGCGCTGCACGAGGTCGAACGCGTTGTAGGTCGCCGCGTGCCCCATGTGGGTGGCGTCGTACGGCGTGATGCCGCACACGTAGAGACGGGCGACGGGACCGGTGTCAGGGGTGACCAGACCGCCGGTCGCGGTGTCGTGGATCCGGAGGTCGCGGCCCTTGCCGGGCAGGGCGGGGACCTCAGAAGCGGGCCAGGCATACATGTCATGAGCGTAACCGGACGGATGTTTCGCATACGAACCGGACCAGGCCGGACGGCCGGTTAGGCGCTCTTGCGCGGTCTCCGCCGGTATGCAGTCACACCGGCGGCCACGGAATGGCCGGCCACTCCCCGCTCGGCTCGGGATGCTTTCCGGCCGCGAGCAGCGCGTCGACCCGCGCGCGCGTGGCGTCGAGTTCGGCGGCGGTGATCAGCTCGGCGAGCTTCCCGGCGAGCCCGGCACCGTCCCTGAGCGCCTCTCTGAGCCCCTGGAGGACCTCGATCGACTCCGGAGGCAGGGACTCGCCCGCCCAGCCCCACAGGAGGGTGCGCAGCTTGTTCTCGGCGTTGAACGTGACACCGTGGTCGATGCCGTAGAGGCGCCCCTCGTCGGCGGGCAGCAGATGGCCGCCCTTGCGGTCGGCGTTGTTGATCACGGCGTCGAGGACGGCGAGCCGGCGCAGCCGCTCGTCGTCGGCGTGCACCAGGAGGGCCGTCTTCCCCTCACCGACCTCGGCGAAGCCGATGGCCTTCCAACCCGGTTCGGGCTCCTCCGCGTCCACCAGGGCGAGCAGTTCCGACTCGGCCGCCGCCTCGATCCACAGCTGGCACATGCCCTCGCCGTACGGCCCGTCGCGCAGCACGGTCGTCGGCACGAGGCCCCAGCCGGTCGCCTCGGAGACCGCGTAGGCGGCGACCTCGCGCCGGGCCAGGTTGCCGTCCGGGAAGTCCCACAGGGGGCGCTCCCCGGCGACCGGCTTGTAGACGCAGGACGCCTCACGGCCCTCGTACGTCACGGAGCAGAACAGCACCGCGTTCGACGCCTCGCGGATGCGTCCGCGTACCTTCAGCTCACCCTTGGCGAGCAGCTCGGCCGTGGTCACGCTCCGCGGCGGTATCCGTTCTGGCGCGGACATACGTGTCCTTCCGGGTCGAGCGGGAGGCTGCACAGCGGGCACGGCGGCCGGCCGGCGTTGACGACGTCGAGGGCGCGCTTGGCGAAGGCGCGGGCCTGTGCTCCGGTGAGCCGGACCCGCAGCATCGGAGGTCCGTTCTCCTCGTCCTGGAGCAGCCGCTCCTCGGCCTCGGCGAGGTCCTCCTCGGACTCCGCGTCGAGCTCCACGAGGGCCTGCGCCTCGACGATCATGCGCTGTTCCTCGCCGTCCCAGGCGAGCGCCATGGTCCCGACGCGGAACTCCTCCTCGACGGGGGTCTCCAGAGGGCGGGTGTCGGAGATCTCGGTGGGGGTGACGGCGGGGACGGCCGCGCTGCCGCCGCTGCGCCGTACGACCTCGTCCAGAAGCTCGTCCATGCGCTCGGCGAGCGCGGCGACCTGCGTCTTCTCCAGGGCCACGCTGGTTACCCGAGGGCCGGCGGCGGCCTGGAGGAAGAACGTACGGCGCCCGGGCAGACCGACCGTACCGGCTACGAAGCGGTCCGGCGGGTCGTAGAGGAACACCTGACGGGACACGTCCTGTCTCCATTGGAATCGACTGCTGACAAGTGCGGCGCTACTGCGACCGCTTCACCCTACTGCGGCCGACGATCACGGTGCGCCCGCGCCGCCCCCGACCGTGGCCTCGTCGCCCGGGGGCTCCTCGCGCGGCGCCAGGGAGGCGAGATCGCCGGTGTCCCCGAGCCGTACGAGAAAAGGCCTGAGACGGGTGTAACGGATCGCGGTGATGGAACACGGTTCTACGGAGATCCGCTGGAAGAGGTCGAGATGAAGTCCGAGTGCGTCCGCGACAAGGGACTTGATGATGTCGCCGTGCGAGCACATGAGGTAGACGGCGTCGGCGCCGTGATCGCGCTCCACGCGCGCGTTCCACTCGCGTACGGCCTCGGCCGCGCGGGTCTGCATCGACCGCATCGACTCGCCGCCGGGGAACGCGGCGGCCGAGGGGTGCGCCTGGACGACCTCCATGAGGGGCTCGTCCTTGAGCTCGGCGAGCTTGCGGCCGGACCAGTCGCCGTAGTGGCACTCCCCGATCCGCTCGTCGGTGTGCGCGCGCAGCTCGGGGCGGGCGTCCAGGAGGGGCTGGAGGGTCTCCTGGCAGCGTTGCAGCGGGCTGGTGACGACCTCGGCGATCGGCAGCGCGGCGAGCCGTCCGGGGAGCGCGGCGGCCTGGGCGTTGCCGCGCTCGTCGAGGGCGACACCGGGTGTCCAGCCGGCGAGCACTCCCCCGGTGTTGGCGGTCGAACGTCCGTGCCGGACAAGGATCAACGTGGGCATGGGGCCAAGGGTAGGCGCACACCGAAGTGCGGTTTTGGCCGGACGGCGGGAGAATACGCACCGTGATCGTCGACTACGCCATCTACCGCGACGGACGCCGGACGGAGGGGCCCGGCGATTTCTCCGACGGCCTCGACCACTGCCGCAGGGTGGGCGACGCGTTCGTCTGGATCGGTCTCTACGAGCCCACCGAGGACGAGTTCGACAAGGTCACCGAGGAGTTCGGACTGCACCCGCTGGCCGTCGAGGACGCCCTGACCGCCCATCAGCGGCCCAAGCTGGAGGTCTACGACGACTCGCTGTTCGTGGTCCTCAAGCCGGTGAGCTACGAGGCGGACAGCGACGTGGTCACCTCCGGCGAGGTCATGGTCTTCGTGGGCGACTCCTTCGTGGTGACCGTCCGGCACGGCGAGGAGTCCCCTCTGGCGGCCGTACGACACCGCCTTGAGGAGGAGCCCGCGATGCTGCGGCACGGTCCCACGGCGGTGCTGTACTCGATCGCCGACGCCGTCGTCGACCACTACGTGGACGTCGCGGGCGAGTTGCAGACCGACCTGGAGGAGCTGGAGGCGGCGGTGTTCTCGCCGGCCGGCGGCGGCTCGCGGACGACGGCCTCGCGGATCTACGCCTTCAAGCGGCAGATCCTGGAGTTCCGCCGGGCCACGGGACCCCTCGCGCAGCCGCTGGCCCGGCTCGCGGGTGTCGGCCTCGCCGGTGACCGGGTGCCGTTCGTGAACGACAAGTCGCGGCCCTTCTTCCGGGACGTGAACGACCACCTGATGAAGGTCAACGAGTCCGTGGAGGGCCTGGACCGGCTGGTCTCGGACGTCCTGTCGGCGCATCTCGCGCAGACCGGCGTCCGGCAGAACGACGACATGCGGAAGATCTCCGGGTGGGCGGCCATGGCCGCGGTGCCCACGATGATCGCGGGCGTCTACGGCATGAACTTCGACCACATGCCGGAGCTGCACTGGCTGTGGGGGTACCCGGCGGTGATCCTGCTGATGGTCGCCCTGGAGGTGCTGTTGTACCGGACGTTCAAGCGGCGCGGCTGGCTGTAGCGCGCCTCTTCGGGATCACGCGAACTCGGGTGCGGCGGTGGCCGGTCCGCCGAGCGCGTCACGCCGTTCCGGCATCCTCAGGGACACCATCCGCCGCCAGCCGCCGAGCCGTTCGTAGGCGTACACGGCGTGGATGCCCGCGGCCAGGGCCGCCGACTTGGCGCGCGGCCAGCCGAGGACGCGTCCCATGTGGGCCATCACGGCGAGGCTGACGTCCCGGTAGATGCGGATCTCGGCGAGCGCGCACTCGCGCAGGGCCCGCTGGATCGTACGGCCGTGTCCCGCGCGCGCGAAGCGCAGCAACTCCTCGTGGCAGTAGGCGAGATGGTTGTCCTCGTCGTTGGAGATCATTCGCACCGCGCGGCCGACGTCGGGGTGATCGGCGAAGTGCCTGCGCAGCAGCTCCATCTGCTCGGAGGCGCGCTGTTCGGTGACCCGGCTGTGCGCGAGGTAGGTGACGATGTCCTGGACGGTGAGCGGCTGGTCGGCCTTGAGCTTCTCGTGCGCGAGACCGATGCCGTGCCGCTCCAGGAGCATCGTGTAGTCGGTGTCCGGGGGCACCGGGACGGGTTCGAGGCCGCGCTTCTTCATGAGGGCGTTGAAAATGCGCCCGTGCTTGTCCTCGTCGGCGCCGTGCCGGCCGATCTTGGGGGCGAGGTCGCGTTCGGCCGGCGGGACGAGGGCGGCGATGCGCCCGTTCTCCCAGCCGCCCTGGGATTCGCCGCTGGCCGCGATGGAGCAGAACAGCCGGAAGGACTCGTCGTCGTCGAGGATCTCCTGGAACAGACTTTTGGCCGACAGCATCTGAGGCACCTCTCTGCAGAATCAGCAGCAATCCGCAAAGAACGAGTCAAATGCGGCACCAGAGGTGCTGCAACAGCTGTGTCGGACGACTCCGCCAAAAGGAGGACCGCCGATATCCCGACGGGGGCGTAACCGCAAGGGCCCGGGCGCGTTGTTCCCCGTGACGGCCGTGGCGGGGAAGACCCCCCGAGCCCCCACCACGGCCGTAGAAAACTTCCGTACGGCGCAGTCGCGTTACGCGAGGCCCGCGCGCTCCAGCGCCTCGGTTCCGGCGCGGAGGGCGGCGATCCGCTCCTCCAGGGTCCAGCCCGCCGGGGCGAGCGTCAGGGTCGTGACTCCGGCCGCCGCGTACTCCTTCATCCGGTCCGCGATGCGGTCCACGGAGCCCAGGAGCGTCGTCTTGTCGATCAGGTCGTGCGGGATGGCGGCGGCGGCGCCGTCCTTGTCACCGGCCAGGTACTTGTCCTGGATCTCGGTCGCCGCCTCCTCGAAGCCCATGCGCCGGGCCTGCTTGTTGTAGAAGTTCTGCTGCCGGCTGCCCATGCCGCCGACGTACAGCGCGGTGTACGGGCGGAAGGTGTCGGCGAGCTTCTCGACGTCCTTGTCCTCGCCGAGGGCGAGCGGGACCGTCGGGACGATGTCGAAGCCCTCGAGGGTCTTGCCCGCCTTCTCGCGCCCGGCGCGCAGGTGCCGTACGGCGGTGTCCTCCAGGTGCTCGGCCGACGGGAAGATCAGCAGCGCGCCGTCGGCGATCTCGCCGGTCTGCTCCAGGTTCTTCGGGCCGATCGCCGCGATGTACAGCGGGATGTGCTCGCGCTCCGGGTGCACGGTCAGCTTGAGGGGCTTGCCGGGGCCGCCGGGCAGCGGCAGCGTCCAGTGCTCGCCGTCGTACGACAGCCGCTCACGGGTCATCGCCTTGCGGACGATCTCGACGTACTCACGCGTGCGGGCCAGCGGCTTGTCGAACTTGACGCCGTACCAGCCCTCGGAGACCTGCGGGCCCGAGACGCCGAGGCCGAGGCGGAAGCGGCCGCCGGAGAGGGAGTCGAGGGTCGCGGCGGTCATCGCGGTCATCGCGGGCTGGCGGGCCGGGATCTGGAAGATGGCCGAGCCGACGTCGATGCGCTCGGTCTGCGCGGCGACCCAGGTGAGCACGGTGGCCGCGTCGGAGCCGTAGGCCTCGGCGGCCCAGCACACGGCGTAGCCGAGGCGGTCGGCCTCCTGGGCCACGGCCAGATTGTCGCCGTCCATTCCGGCACCCCAGTAGCCGAGGTTGATCCCGAGCTGCATGGCAGACCCCTTACCCATCAGTAACGTCGCTGTTGTGCCGACCCTAGCGCGAGGTGGTGCGGGCGGACAGGACGGGTGCCGGTGAGTGGTCACGGAGCGTGCCGTGCGAGGGACTGTGGATCATCGTGGAAATCGGTTATCCACAGGCAACCACAGGCCAGGTTCAGGCCAGTAATCTCGGCGTTCATGGAGCAGAGGCATCTCGGCCGTACCGGCCTTCGTGTGTCCCGGATCGGACTCGGCACCCTCACGTGGGGGCGCGACACCGACGAGCATGACGCCGCGGACCTCTTGAAGGCGTTCTGGGAGGCCGGCGGCACCCTCGTCGACACGGCGGACGTGTACGGCGACGGGGAGGCCGAGTACCTGCTCGGACAGCTCATAGAGGGGCTCGTGCCGCGCCGGGACCTGGTCATCTCGACGAAGGCGGGGAGCGTGCCCGACCCCGACCGCCGCTTCGACGGCTCGCGCGGCCATCTGCTCGCCGCGCTGGACGCCTCGCTGGCCCGCCTCGGCACGGACTACGTCGACCTGTGGCACATCCACGCCTTCGACCCGTTCACCCCGCTGGAGGAGACCCTCCAGGCCCTCGACCTGGCGGTCAGCAGCGGGCGGGCGCGCTACGCGGGCGTCTCCAACTACTGCGGCTGGCAGCTCGCCAAGGCGGCGACCTGGCAGCTGGCGGCGCCGGGCACGCGGACGCGGCTGGCGAGCACACAGCTGGAGTACTCGCTGCTGCAGCGGGGCGTGGAGCGCGAGGTGCTGCCGGCCGCGCTCGACCTGGGCATCGGACTGCTGCCCTCCTCGCCGCTCGGGCGCGGGGTGCTCACCGGCAAGTACCGCAACGGCACACCGGCCGACTCGCGCGGCGCCTCGGACCACATGGGGCTCTTCGTCGCGCCCTACCTCGACGACACGGCGAGCCGCATCGTGGACGCCGTGACCACGGCCGCGGACGGGCTCGCCGTGACACCCCTCCAGGTCGCCCTGGCCTGGGTCCGCGACCGGCCCGGGGTGGCCGCCCCGATCGTCGGCGCGCGCAACGCGCAGCAGCTCACGGCCGCATTGTCAGTGGAGGCGCTTAGTCTTCCTGACGAGATCTGCCGAGCGCTCGACGATGTGTCGGCGCCTCTGCACCGCTATCCCGATCACGACTGGAGCACGCTGTGAGCACGGACCCGGAGACCACGGAGACCTCGCCGGCCGAGGACACGGAGGTGACGCGGGACGCCGTGACGGACGCCGCCGAGGACACGGGCACCGGCACGGAGGCCGGTGAGGGTGCCGAGGCCACGACCGCTGAGGGCTCCGAAGCCGCCGGTGAGGCCACCACGGAGCTGGCAGCCACTCCCGAACTCTCCGAAGCCGCCGCCGAGTTGCTCGCGCAGCGGCTGGAGCGGGAGCGGATCGAGCGGCGGAAGGCGGAGAAGGCCGGGCCCATCGCGGCCGGGACCAAGCTGAGCGGCACGGCCGCCGATCTGCTCGCGGCCGTGCGAGCCGTGGAGAGCGGCGAGAAGCCCGTGGCCACCGCGTTCGCCACGCCGGAGCCCGCGCCGCGCCCGTCCGCCACTCCTGAGGCGGTACGGCGACCCCAGCCCGTCGCGGCCGAGCCAGGCGCTCCGGCTGGCGAGACCGTCGCAACCGTACGGCGGGTACTGGCCGAAGGCGGCGCCCCCGAGACCCTCGCGGCACAGGTCGCGGCGGCCCTCGGCGAGGGCGCGGACGACCGACTCCGCGAGGATCCCTGGCAGTTGCTGCGCGTCGCGGGAGTGCGGCCCGAGCAGGCCGACGGGTTCGCGCGGGCGCTGCTCGGCGCCGAGTGCGCGCCGGACGACGAGCGGCGGGGCCGGTCGGTCACCGGCTGGCTCCTGGAGCAGGCGGCCCTGGCGGGGCACACGGCCCTGGAGGCCTCGGCGTTGACGGCCGCACTGGCCAAGCAGGGCGTGCCCGACCCGGACGCGGCGACGCAGAGCGCCATCGCGGAGGGCGAAGTACTGGTGTTCCAGGACGCGTTGGACGAACCCGCGGTCCCGGTGCAGCGCACGGACGACGAGGCGGAAGCAGAAGAGGGCGCGGAGCGTCCGGTCCGGGTGCTGATCGGCCTGGAGCGGTACGCGCTCGCCGAGGAGAGCCTCGCCGACGGACTGGCCAAGCTGATCAACTCGGTGCCGAAGGAGGACGGTTCGGCGGCGGAGTGGGAGCAGGCAGGTGCCGCCAAGGGGTCCACCGGCGAGCTGATCCGCGCGGTCGCGGGACACGGCCTGGTGCTGCACACCGGCGGCGAGGCTTCCCACGAGGAACCGGCCGCGCTGCTGCACGCGGCAGCGGGCTTCGGGCTGCGCGCCTGGGCCGCCGCGTACACCCCTGTGGGCCGGGACCGGTTCGCCGAGCTGCTGACGCGGTCCGCGGAGGCGGACGCGGAGGGTGCCGGGCCCGGCGACGGACCCCAAGTGGCAACCGTGGCCGGACTGTTGGCCGGTGCCGAAGGCCCCGGACGGGACACGGACGGTGCCCTGGACCTGGATCTCCTCGTCGTGCTCGACGCGCCTCAACTGGACGTCGAGACGGCGGCGTTGCTCACCGAGTCGCTGCCGGACGGCGCCCGGCTGGTGCTGGCCGGAGACCCGGCGGTGCTGTGGTCTGCGGGCCCCGGGCGGGTCTTCGCCGATCTGCTCGCCGCGCGGGCCTGCCCCCACGTGGTCTCGCGCCGCCCCGACCTCGGTCCCGTGGGCGAACTGGTCTCCGGCATCGGCATCGGCGAGCTGAACCAGGTGGAGGCCCCCGGCAAGGAGGTCGTGATCGTGCCGGTGCGGGACGCCGGCGAGGCCGTGCACCGGACGGTGCAGCTCGTCGCCGACTCGGTGCCGCGCGTGATCGGCGTCCCCGCCGAGCAGACCGCGGTGATCACACCGGGCCACGGCGGCGCGGCCGGCACCCGTGCCCTCAACGTGGCGCTGAAGGAGCGGCTCAACCCCGGCCCCGGCCGGTTCGGCGGCTTCGACCCCGGTGACCGGGTCGCGTACTCCCCCGCCCCGGGGCGTACGGTCTCCGGCCGGGTGCTGACGGCCGACGCCAAGGGGCTGCATCTCGATTGCCCCGACGGCCTGGTCGTGGTACCGAAGGAGCGGGTGGAGCAGTCCGTGCGGCACGGGTGGGCGTTGACCGCGCATCAGGCGGTCGGGGCGCGGTGGCCCGCCGTGGTCGTGGTGCTGCCCGGGGACGCGGCGCAGGCCCTCAGCCGGCCCTGGGTGTACACGGCGTTCAGCCGGGCGGACCGTCATCTCTCCGTGGTGCACGGCGTCGATCAGGCGCTGCCCCGGGCCGTCGCCGAGGTCCCGGCGAAGCCGCGCACGACCCGCCTGCCGGTGCTGCTGCGACCGCAGGTTCCGGTCGGGAGCTGAACACCACGACGGCGGCGGTCCCGGAGGGCTTCCTCCGTGACCGCCGCCGTCGTCGTTCGTCACAGTCGGTACGGCGAGGCGCGGCTCAGCGGTCCGCTTCGAGCGCCTCCAGGTCCTCGTCCTCGTCGAGATCCGCGTCGAGGTCGGGATCGAGCTCGTCCTCGATTCCGTCCTCGATCTCCGCCCCGGGCTCGTCCACCTCGTCGAGGTCGTCCAGATCGTCGTCGATCTCGTCGTCGAAGACCGCGCTGACGTCGAATCGGCACACCACCCGCTGCGGATCGACCCCCTCGAAGGGGGCCTCCAGCCAGGCGCCGGGTTCGGCCGCTTCGTCGGAGGCGGTCACCCACAGCGTGGAGTCGCCCTCCTCGAGGCCGAACTCCTTGGGCCGGGAGGCGATCTCGTCGGCCTCGAACTCGTCGAAGAGGATGCCGAGCGCGCCATGGATCGTGCCGGAGGCCTCCGTACCCGTGCCGTCGCCGACCGCCGCCTCGACCCGCTGCGCCTGGGCGAGCAGTCGCTGCGGCTCCGCCACCGCGTAGTCGCGACGGATCAGCACGCTCACCGCGTTCGGCTCCTCGGGGCCGGTGTACGGCGGCAGGGAGTCGTCGGTACCGGGGATCTCGAAAGGCGTGACCTCGTCATAACGGTCGTAGAGCAGCTCGTCGTAGACCTCGGCCGCCGCGGCGAGCTGGTTGAACGCCTCGTAGACGGCCGGGTCGTCCTCCCCCGACCGGCCTTCGACCGCGGCCAGGTGGCGGTCGAGCGCGGTCTTGACCGCCTCGGCGGCGGCGCGTACCTCGGCAGCGGTGGGCTGCGCAGCATCAGACATAGTGCAGACGCTATCCGTACAGGGGCTCTGCCCGCACAATAGATGCGATGCCGGAATACGAATTTGTCGACGTGTACGTACCGCGCGGGGTCTCCCGCAAGGACGCCACACGTCTGCTGACGGACCACGCCGAGTACGGACACTGGGAATTGGACCGACTGAGCCTGCTGCGCGACGGCAGCCGCAGGGTGCGGTTGCGCCGGCGGATCATCCGCCAGGTGCGTGCCACGTGGTGAGCTGAGTCGGGCGAAACGGAGCGGGCCCCGGCTGTGCGGGGCCCCTCCGTTGCGCAGATCACATGTTCCCGGGCGCCTGTTCCCAGTTCCCGGATGCTTGTTCCCAGGCGCTAGGCCATGGCCTTCGCCTTGCGGTAGAGCACCGCGCCCGCGAGCAGCGCGCCCGCTCCGACCGGCAGCGCGAGGCCCAGCGGCAGCTCGCTGCCGGTGTGCGCGAGCTGCGGAGCGCCCTGCGACTGGACGGCGGACTGCGCGGCGCCGGGCTGGGTGACGTGCGCGGCGCCGGTCGGCGTGTGACCGCCGTTGACCGGAGAGATGCCGCCCGGCGAACCGGGGTGGGCGGGAGTGCCCGGGTGGGTGGGAGTTCCGGCGTGGCCCGGAGTGCCCGGGTGGCCCGGCGTCCCCGGCGGGGTCGTCCCGTGGCCGCCGCCCGGAGGCGTGCCGTGGTGACCGCCGCCGTGGTGACCGCCACCCCCGTGGTGACCACCGCCGCCGTGCTCGCCCCCATCACCGTGGTGTCCACCACCGTGGTGTCCGCCGCCACCGTCGTGGCCTCCGCCGTGGTGGCCCCCGCCACCGTGCTGCCCGCCACCGCCCGGAGGCGTCCCGTGGTGGTGGCCGCCGTCGTGCCGGCCGCCGCCGTTGGCGCAGTCGTTGCCGGTGGCGGAGTTGCCGACGCCGATGACGTCGACGCTGTTGCCGCACACGTTCACCAGCACGTCGATCGGTACCTGGACGTGGTTGCCCGAGCCGACGCCGGGCGAGCCGGAGGTGTGTCCGCCGGCGTACGAGCCCCCTGAGCCGCCGTGCGCGCCGTGCCCGCCGGAGTCCCCGTGCCCGCCCGAGCCGCCGTAACCGCCGTGGCCTCCGGAGTTGCCGTAACCCCCCGAGTCGCCGTACCCCCCGGACGAGCCGTGACCCCCCGAACCCCCGTGGCCGTGGCCGTGCCCGCTGCCGCCGCCCGGGTTGGCGCACTTGTTGCCGACCGCCGGGTTGAGGATCCCGACCACGTTCACGGTGTTGCCGCATACGTTGACCGGCACATGCACCGGTGCCTGCACGGTGTTGCCGGACAGTACGCCGGGCGAGTCCGAGGCGGAGCCGCTCGCGCCCGAGTCGGCGTGGGCGACACCGCCCGCGGCGGCGATCACCCCGGTCGCCGCCGCCATGGTCATCAAGCTCTTTCGCGTGACCTGTCGCATTGCTGAATTCCCCCCTGCCTTCATTCCTGACTGAATTTCCTCACGCGACTTCTCGAACGACTTCCCGCTCGATTTCTCGCTCGGTTTCCCGCTCGGTTTCTCGCGCAAAGACCGTCGGCCCCGGAGCGCATGGCGCGCGCTCCGGGGCCGAGGATGTGGTCACCCCTCAGTGGGACGACGTCACTTGTTGATGCAGGTGTTGCCGAAGGCAGGGTTCAGCAGACCGATCACCGAGATCGTGTTGCCGCACACGTTCACCGGGACGTGCACGGGAACCTGGATGACGTTGCCGGAAACGACACCCGGGGAGTGCACGGCGGCACCCTGAGCGCCCGAGTCGGCGACGGCCAGGCCCGCTCCCGCGAGAACCAGGCCACCAGTGGCAGCCGCAGCGGCGACGACCTTCTTGATCATTATTCCTCCTTGTTGGCAAAAGCGATCTCGTGTTGCCGATCGCATCACCTGTAACGAGGAGGGAGTAATGGAGCTACGAGCTTATGAGCACATTCACTCGTCCCAGTCGCCTCCCGCACGCGCGGTCGAATTCAGGCGTCAACCGGTGTCACCCGCGTCTCACGACGCGTCGATGAACCGGTCCAGCACCCGCACCCCGAACTTCAGCCCCTCCACCGGCACCCGCTCGTCGACGCCGTGGAACATGCCAGCGAAGTCCAGCTCCGGCGGCAGCTTGAGCGGGGCGAAGCCGAAGCCGCGGATGCCGAGGTCGTCGAAGGACTTGGCGTCCGTACCGCCGGAGAGCATGTACGGGATCGCCTTCGCGGTCGGGTCCTCGGCGAGCAGTGAGGACTGCATGGCCTCGACCAGGGGACCGTCGAAGGAGGTCTCCAGGGCCTTGTCCGAGTGCACGTCCTCGCGCTTGACCTTCGGGCCGAGGATGCGGTCGAGGTCGGCGAGGAACTCCTCCTCGTGGCCCGGCAGGAAGCGCCCGTCGATGTTCGCGGTGGCCTCGCCGGGGATGACGTTGACCTTGTAACCGGCGTTCAGCTGCGTCGGGTTGGCGGTGTTGCTGAGGGTCGCGCCGATGAGCTTGGCGATGCCGCCGAGCCGCTTGAGGGTCGACTCCATGTCCTCGGGGTCGAGCGGGGTGCCGAGCGCGTCGCCGAGTTCGTCGAGGAAGGCCCGGGTCGTCTTGGTGACCCGCACCGGGAACCTGTGCCGGCCGACCCGGGCGACGGCCTCGGACAGCTCGGTGATCGCGTTGTCCCGGTGGATCATCGACCCGTGGCCTGCCGTACCGGCCACGGTCAGCTTCAGCCAGTGCATGCCCTTCTCGGCCGTCTGGATCAGATAGAGCCGCCGCTCATCGCTCACCGTGAACGAGAACCCGCCGACCTCGCTGATGCCCTCGGTGACGCCGTCGAACAGCTCCCGGTGGTTGTCGACGAGGTGCCGCGCCCCGTACGTACCGCCCGCCTCCTCGTCCGCGAGGAAGGCGATCACGATGTCGCGCGGGGGCCGGCGCCCGCTGCGCAGCCGGTCGCGGACGACCGCCAGGGTCATCGCGTCCATGTCCTTCATGTCGACCGCGCCGCGCCCCCACACGCACCCGTCGGCGACCTCGCCGGAGAAGGGGTGGTGGGTCCAGTCCGCCGCGTTCGCCGGTACGACGTCCAGGTGGCCGTGGATGAGCAGCGCGGGCCGGGAGGGGTCCGTGCCCTCGATCCGGGCCACCGTGGAGGCGCGTCCCGGGTGCGACTCGAAGATCTTCGGTTCGAGGCCCACCTCGGCGAGCTGCTCGGCGACGTACTCGGCCGCCTTGCGCTCACCCGGGCCCGAGTGGTCGCCGTAGTTGCTGGTGTCGATCCGGATCAGCTCGCGGCAGAGGTCCACGACCTCGTCCTCACCGGTGACGCCCTTGGCCGTGTCCGTGTCGCTCACGCTGCTTCCTCCCACTGCTGTCACTGCCGGCGGTTCCCCCTCATCCTCCCTCTCCCCGGCCCGCACCCCAAGGGTGGTCCGCCCCCGTCACACGCCGTTCACGCGGGACGGGGGTGGGAACAGGGGGTGATCGGCCACCCCTGGAAGCCTGGTAATGTTTCCTTCGTCGCCGCGGGGGAAACCACGCGCGACAGACACCTTGTCCGGGTGGCGGAATGGCAGACGCGCTAGCTTGAGGTGCTAGTGCCCTTTATCGGGCGTGGGGGTTCAAGTCCCCCCTCGGACACCAGCTGGAACCCCACTTCGTGTGGGGTTTCTTGCGTTTCGGGACTGTGGCCGCACGACGTTCAGTCGGATGTCGATGTCAGCGTCAGGGTGGCGATGTAGTCGGTAGCCGTGTCGTCGGGGGCGGTGTCGGTGAGCTGCCAGCCGGTTCCGGCGGCCAGCCCGGCGAGTTCGCGGGGGGCCAGGCACAGGTAGTGGAACCAGTGGGTGGTCACGTCGCGGTAGCGGATCCGCAGGGTGCGCTGACCGGCGATGCGGCCCGCGCGCAGGTTCCGCCGGTTGTAGGGCAGCTGTTGCGGGTCCCGGGAGTCGGTCATGTTGTGGCCCTGGCCGATGACGACGGCCCCGGGTGCGGCCATCGCGGCCAGGGCGCGGAGGAACCGGGGCGCCCGCTCCCGGCTTTCCAGGAGGCCCAGGTTGGCGCCGAGCAGCAGGAAGGTGTCGTAGCGCGCCCCGGAACCGGCGTGTTCGTCGACCGTGCCGTGGACCAGGGACCGGACGCCTTGCCGCCGGCACACCTCCAGCGCGCCGGCCGAGACGTCCAGCGCGGTGACGTCGTGGCCGCGCTCCAGGAGGACGCGCGCGGCGCGTCCGCCGCCGGCGCCGATGTCCAGGACCCGGTGGCCCTTGACCAGGTCCAGCGCTTGGCGGTCCTCGTCGGGCCACTGGTCGATCGGTGCGAGCCAGGAGGTGAGGGGAGCCGATTTCACGAAGCCGTCGTCGCGTTCGATGATCTGCAGGACCGGGGCGGCATCCGGGTCCGCCCGGTGGGCGGCGAGCAGCAGGTCCCCGATCGCGTCACCGGTCCGGGGGCCGTGACGGTCTCCCGGGTCCTGCGGGTCCAGAGGTTGGCCGGAATCACCGCCGGTGGCAGCCGTGACGGTGGGGGTGTTCATCGGGTCTCCTCGGTCAGCACGGGTGGCACGGCGACCGCCCCGGCGGGGTCGGTGAGCGGCCGGAACGTGGCCAGCAGCATCAGCACCGTCCCGGCGGCACACCAGGCGCCGATGACGGTCGGGGTGGGCAGGCGCTCGCTGAGTGCGCCCGTGATCAGGATCGCGGCTCCCTGGGCGAGCTGCACGCCGCCGTTCATCACACCGAACGCCCGGGCCCGGTATTCCTGGGCGAGCGCCTGCTTGAACAGGGTCTGCGCGGCGGGCAGCAGCAGCGCCATGGCTATCCCGGAGACGGTGACCACGACCACCACCACGGCCAGTGGCGGGTTGAGCAACGCAGGGACCAGGACCAGCGGTGCCAGGACGGCCAGTGGGCGCATCAGCAGGGTCCGGACCCGGGGCGACAGCAGACGGTTCAGAACCAGGCCGCCGATGGCGACGCCGAGCGGGTTGGCGGCCATGATCAGGCCCTGGGTCCTGCCACCGCCGCCCAGGTCGGACGCCCAGGCGGCGGCCAGGCCCTCCGGGACGATCACGAAGGTGACCACGCCGAAGGTGATGATCGCGATCGCGCGCAGCAGCGGGTCGCCGAACACCACCGCGTATCCCTGGCCCGTCTCGCGCCACAGGCCGGTGCGGCGGGCGGCTGTCAGCCCCGCGGGACGTTTGCGGACGTACAGGCGCAGCAGCAGCGCCGAACCGAGGAACGTGAGGGCGTTCAGAGCCAGCGCCACCTGGGGGCTGTATCCGGCGATCACTCCGCCGAGGGCGTACCCGGCGACCTGCGCGGCGTGCAGGACGGAGTTGTTGAGTGCCAGGGCCAGCGGATACCGGTCGCCGGTCAGGATCTCCGGGAGCTGGGCGGAGCGGGCCGCCTCGAACGGTGGCGACGCCAGCCCGCCGGCCAGCAGCAGCGCGAAGAGGACCGGGATCGGCAGGCCCGGAATCGCGACCAGTCCGATCAGCACCGCGCGGATCAGATCGCAGGAGATCATCACCGTGCGCGCGGGGTACCGTTCGGCGACCGCGGCGAGCACGGGGCCCGCGAACAGCCAGGGCAGATACCCGATGGCGAACGCGGCACCGGAGGCCAGCGCCGAACTGGTCCGCTCGTACACCAGCAGAGTGACTGCGGCCTTGCACAGATAGTCCCCGGTCCAGGACAGCGCACTCGCGACGAACACCGCACGGTATTCCGTCACCGCCCACAGCACCCGATAGCCCACCGGCCGGTCGGCTGCCACCAGACGAATCCCCTTCCTCCGCTGCGAGACACCCGGTGCAAGGCGGCGACCCGCGACCGAAGTCGATTCTTTCGCCATTTAGCCTCACGGCCGTCCCCTGTGACAAGCCCCGACTTCATCGGCTCGTGTGCGAACGCAGAGGGTTAACAGGGGAGTTGGCCGAATCTGATTCCGGGAGTGTCTGATCGACGACATATGCCGGAACGCGCCCCGCGGGAGTCCGTGGCCCGGATCCGACCGACGCCAGGAGGGAGTCCTCGCCGGTTTTGTGGGGGATGTCTCCATCGATCGGAAGATCAGCAGGTCAGAGCGTTGCCGATTGCTCACGGAGCGCCCCCGTTCGGCCGC
This sequence comes from Streptomyces hokutonensis, assembly GCF_042751305.1. GTDB lineage: Bacteria > Actinomycetota > Actinomycetes > Streptomycetales > Streptomycetaceae > Streptomyces > Streptomyces hokutonensis_A. The sequence goes on along the minus strand of NZ_JBHYWD010000009.1, from coordinate 170,659 downwards.
CCCGAGTGGCCGTCGGCGGGCGGGGCGCCTAGCGTCGTACTAAAATTTCCGGCTTGTTACGGAACGGAGCTGGAGCTGGACAACCCCAGGCATACCTGCGGGCCCGCCAGCACCCCGGAAGTTTCCGGGTTCGAGACGCGAGGACCGATGGCAGCCATACACGAGAGCAGTGCTCTCGGGCTTGACGAAGAGATCCGCACACAGTTCGGCGATACGGCACGATTCTCCGCGGCGCCCGCCGCCTCGGCCCGCACGCTTGTCGACATTTTCGACGCGTCCGTGCGGTCGTATCCCGACGAGCTCGCCCTGGACGACGGCACCGTCCGCCTGACCTACCGCGCGCTGGCCGTCGAGGTCGAGACCCTGCGCCGCACCCTGGCCGCCGCCGGTGTCGGCCTGGGCGACCGGGTCGGCGTGCGCGTCCCGTCCGGGACCAACGACCTCTACATCGCGATCCTCGCCGTCCTCGCCGCCGGCGCCGCCTACGTCCCCGTCGACGCCGAGGACCCGGACGAGCGGGCCGAGCTGGTGTTCGGCGAGGCCGACGTCCGTGCCGTGATCGGCGCCGAGCACGCGCTGACCGTGCTCGGGCACAGCGACGTTCCGGCCGCCCGGCCCGGTGTCGAGCAGGACGCGTGGATCATCTTCACCTCCGGCTCCACCGGCAAGCCCAAGGGCGTCGCCGTCACCCACCGCAGCGCGGCGGCCTTCGTGGACGCCGAGGCGGCACTGTTCCTCACCGACGACCCCATCGGTCCGGGTGACAGGGTCATGGCGGGCCTGTCCGTCGCCTTCGACGCCTCCTGCGAGGAGATGTGGCTCGCCTGGCGCTACGGCGCCTGCCTGGTGCCCGTCCCCCGCTCCCAGGTCCGCAGCGGCGCCGACCTCGGCCCCTGGCTGGTGGACCAGGACATCAGCGTCGTCTCGACCGTGCCGACCCTGGCCTCCCTGTGGGAGCCCGAGGCGCTGAACGACGTACGCCTGCTGATCTTCGGCGGTGAGGCCTGCCCGCCCGAGCTGGTGCAGCGCCTCGTCACCGAGGGCCGCGAGGTCTGGAACACGTACGGCCCGACCGAGGCGACCGTCGTCGCCTGCGCCTCCCTGATGACCGGCGACGAGCCGATCCGCATCGGACTCCCCCTGAACGGCTGGGAGTTGGCCGTCGTCGACGAGGCCGGAGTGCCCGTACCGATGGGCGGCAGCGGCCAGTTGGTGATCGGCGGGGTCGGTCTCGCCCGCTATCTCGACCCCGAGAAGGACGCGGAGAAGTACGCGCCCCTCGAATCGCTCGGCTGGGAACGGGCGTACCGCAGCGGTGACTTGGTCAAGGCCGAACCCGAGGGCCTGATCTTCCTCGGCCGCGCCGACGAGCAGATCAAACTCGGCGGCCGCCGGATCGAGTTGGGCGAGGTCGACGCGGCCCTCCAGGCACTGCCCGGAGTCGCGGGCGCCGCAGCCGCCGTACGAACTGCCCGCAGCGGCAACCAACTTCTCGTCGGCTATGTCGTCACGCAGGAGGGCTGGGACCACGCCTCCGCCGTCGAGAAGCTGCGCGCCGAACTGCCCGCCGCCCTGGTCCCGTTGATCGCGCCGGTCGAGGATCTCCCGACCCGCACCTCCGGCAAGGTCGACCGCAACGCACTCCCCTGGCCGCTCGAAGGCCTGGAGACCGGCGGCGCCAAGGAGCAGCTCTACGGCACGGAGGCCTGGCTCGCCGAGCAGTGGGCCGAGGTGCTGGGCATCCCCGTGAGCAGCGCGGCCGACGACTTCTTCGCGATCGGCGGCGGCAGCCTGGCCGCCGCCCAGCTCACCACCCGGCTGCGCACCCGCTACCCGAGCGCGGCCGTCCTCGACATCTACCAGCAGCCCACGCTCCGCAAGCTGGCCCGGCACCTGGAGGACTCGGCGCAGGGCGACGGCACGGCACGCGTGATCGCGCCGGTCCCGACCCGCGCCAAGGTGATCCAACTCCTCGCGCTGGTCCCCCTGTTCACCCTGGCGGGCCTGCGCTGGACGGTGGCGCTGGCCGCGCTCGGCAACGTGCTCAACGGCTACGCCTGGCTGCCGACCGCCTCGTGGTGGCTGGTCGCCGCCGGCGCCCTGCTGCTCTTCAGCCCGCCCGGCCGGCTCGCGATCGCCGCGGGCGGCGCGCGCCTGCTGCTGCGCGGCGTGAAGCCGGGACGCTACGACCGTGGTGGCAGCGTCCATCTGCGGCTGTGGGCGGCCGAGCGGCTGGCCGAGTTCAGCGGGGCGACCGCGCTGACGGGCTCGTGGCTTGAGCGATACGCACGTGCGCTGGGCGCCAAGATCGGCCCGGACGTCGATCTGCACTCCCTCCCGCCGGTCACCGGCATGCTCAAGCTGGGCCGCGGTGCCGCGGTCGAGTCCGAGGTGGACCTGTCCGGCTACTGGCTGGACGGCGACCGCCTGGAGATCGGCCCGGTCAAGGTCGGCGCGCACGCCGTCGTCGGCACGCGCAGCATGCTGTTCCCGGGCGCCCGGGTGGGCAAGCGGGCCGAGGTGGCGCCGGGTTCGGCCGTCACCGGCACCATCCCGACCGGCCAACGCTGGGCGGGCGCGCCCGCGGTCAAGCTCGGCAAGGCCAAGCGCAACTGGCCCAAGGAGCGCCCGCAGCGCGGCACGTACTGGCGCGCTATGTACGGCATGACGGGCTTCGCGCTCACCATGCTCCCGGTGGTCGCGGGCGCCGTAGCGCTCCTGGTGACCAGCCTGTTCGTGGCACCGGGCGACGGTCTCGGCGAGGCCCTGCGGGGCGCGTCCCTGGCCCTGGTCCCGGCGACACTGGCCTTCGGGCTGGCGTACGCGCTGCTGATCCTGATCGGTGTCCGGCTGCTCAGTCTCGGGCTGCGCGAGGGCACGCACCCCACGCACAGCCGCATCGGCTGGCAGGCGTGGACGGTCACACAGCTGATGGACCTCTCCCGCGAGACCCTGTTCCCGCTGTACGCCGGGCTGGTCACGCCGGTGTGGCTGCGGCTGCTCGGGATGCGGATCGGGCGGGGTGCCGAGGTGTCGACCGTGCTCGCGCTGCCCAGCCTGACGACCGTGGGCGAGGGCGCGTTCCTGGCCGACGACACGTTGACCGCGCCGTACGAGCTCGGTGGCGGCTGGGTGCACATCGGGCGCGCCGAGATCGGGCGGCGGGCGTTCCTCGGGAACTCCGGGATGACCGCGCCCGGGCGGAGCGTGCCGGACGGCGGGCTCGTCGGGGTGCTGTCGGCGACGCCGAAGAAGGCGAAGAAGGGCACGTCGTATCTGGGCCTGCCGCCGGTGAAGCTGCCGCGCAGCACGAGCGGCGGCGACCAGAGCCGGACGTACGACCCGCCGGCCCGGCTGCTGTGGGCGCGCGGGCTGGTCGAGCTGTGCCGGATCGTGCCGGTGTTCTGCTCGGCGGCGCTCGCCCTGCTGACGGTGGCCGCGCTGTGTGCGCTGGGGGTGTGGGCGCCGCTGCTGGCGGGCCTGGTGCTGCTGGCCGTGGGCGCGCTCGCCGGGCTGATCTCGATCGTGGCCAAGTGGACCCTCGTGGGGCGGCACCACGGTGCCGAGCACCCGCTGTGGAGCGGTTACGTGTGGCGCAACGAGCTGGCGGACACCTTCGTCGAGGTCGTGGCGGTGCCGTGGCTGGCCGGTTCGGTTCCGGGTACTCCGGTGCTGACGGCCTGGCTGCGAGGGCTCGGCGCGCACATCGGCAAGGGCGTCTGGGTGGAGAGCTACTGGCTGCCGGAGACCGACCTGGTGACCCTGGAGGACGCCACGACGGTGAACCGCGGCTGTGTGCTCCAGACCCACCTCTTCCACGACCGGATCTTGCGGACGGATACTGTGGTCCTCCGTGCGGGCGCGACGCTGGGTCCTGGCGGAATCGTCCTGCCCGGCAGCGAGGTCGGGGCGCGCACCACTCTGGGCCCCGCGTCACTCGTGATGGCGGGGGAGTCCGTTCCGGACGACACCCGCTGGCTGGGCAATCCGATCGAGTCATGGCGATCCTGAACACAGGTCACGCGGCGTCGGCTTCGGAGGGCGGTGCACGGGTACGAGATACGAGCACAGCGCAGGGAGCAGACGCAGCAGTGACCGTTCAGCAGGCGGCGGGTCCGGACCCGTATTTCCCGGCAAACGGCGATGCCCGCTACCGGGTGCACCGCTATGAGCTGGCGCTGGACTACCGCCCCGGCCCCAACCGGCTGGCCGGCACGGCCCGTATCAACGCGATAGCGGGTCGTGCGCCGCTGCCCGAATTCCAGCTGAACCTGGGTGACTTCAAGATCGGCCGGATCCGGGTGGACGGCCGCCAGCCGCACTACACGCACCGCGGCGGACGGCTGCGCATCCGGCCCGCGAAGCCGCTGCGGGCCGGTGCCGCGTTCACCGTCGAGGTCCACTGGTCGGGCAACCCCAAGCCGGTCGCCAGCCCCTGGGGCGGGCTCGGCTGGGAGGAGCTGACCGACGGCGCGCTCGTGGCGAGCCAGCCGATCGGGGCACCGTCCTGGTACCCGTGCAACGACCGCCCGGCCGACAAGGCGTCGTACCAGATCTCGATCACGACGCCGTCGGCGTACGCGGTGGTGGCGGGCGGACGACTGCTGACGCGTACGACGAAGGCCTCGACCACGACTTGGGTGTACGAACAGTCGGCGCCGACGTCGAGTTATCTGGTCGGGCTGTCGATCGGCAAGTACCAGACGGTGCTGCTGGGCGACCCGGGTCTGGGCGGGGTCCCGCAGCACGGGCACATCCCGTCGGACCTACTCCCGGAGTTCTCAAGGGACTTCGCGCGCCAGCCCGCGATGATGGAACTGTTCCAGGACCTCTTCGGCCCGTACCCCTTCGACGAGTACGCGGTGGTGGTGACGGAGGAGGAACTCGATGTCCCCGTCGAGGCACAGGGGTTGTCGCTGTTCGGCGCCAACCACGTTGACGGGGCCCGGGGTTCGGAACGGCTCGTCGCGCACGAGCTGGCCCACCAGTGGTTCGGCAACAGCGTCTCCATCGCCGACTGGCGGCACATCTGGCTGAACGAGGGCCTCGCCAAGTACGCGGAATGGCTGTGGTCCGAGCGCTCCGGCGGCCGTACGGCCCACCAACACGCCGCCGCGGCACACCGGTTGCTGTCCACGCTCCCCCAGGACCTGCGCCTCGCCGACCCGGGCCGCAAGTCCATGTTCGACGACCGCCTCTACGAACGCGGCGGCGTCGCCGTCCACGCGGTGCGCTGCGCACTGGGCGACATCGCGTTCTTCCGCATGCTGCGGAGTTGGGCGAGCGTCCACCGCAACGGCACGGTGACGACAGCGACGTTCACGTCGCATGCGTCCCGGTTCACTTCCGAGCCGTTGGACCAGCTTTTCGAGGCGTGGGTGTACGGGACGAGGTTGCCGCCGATGCCTTCGGCGGAGACGGGGATCGCGGTCTGAGTTGTCGGCTCCGTTGCGGGTGGGGAGCTGACGGAGTATCAAGTGGCTTCATGGGGGTGAGGTCATGGGAGCCGCATGGGGTCGGGGGCGCGCGCAGACGGGTGAGTGGCTGGAGGTCTACGGGGAGACCGAGCCGCGGTCCATTCCGTTGGAGCGGATCTTCGCCACGGGCTCGGATGGGACGCCCCCATTCACGGCCTATCTGTACATCTGGACGCTCGGGCACTCAGGGGACGCCCGGCGCACGGAGGTCACCCTGTTGTTCCCAGCCGAGGGTGATTGGCGGGTGAAGGATCTCCAGGCCGTCGTGTACCACCTGCCGCCAGTGCAGGAGGAGCGGGCATGGAGGGACACACTGGCCAAAGACCTCCGGGTGGCCGGACCCATGCTGGAGGCCTTCGGCACAGTCACGGCTGGGCTGACCGGCTTTCCTGAGCTCAACGCGGTGGCGTCCGCGGTCGCCCATCTGAACGCGCGCAGCGCGCCCCAGATACAGAACGACGAGTGGTACGTCAGGAGAGTCCACGACACCGTCGGCGAGACCCTGTACCAGGGAGTCGAGTGGATCCTCCCGCCAGGTTTCGTGAACCAGATCGGCACCCGCGTCACCGGTGCCCTTCTCGTCCAGTTCATCGGGGCCGCACACGCGGATGGCGCTCCCGCGGACAACCCGACGCCGCCCGTCCTGGCCCGCGCGATCCTCACGCACGGGAAGGAAGTCACCGAGCTGCCCGGCCCCGGGGCGGACGCCTACGTCGAGTTGCCGCTCCGGGTCACCCCCGACGAGCCACTCACCTAGCCCCGGCACAATATGCCCATGACCCCACGCACCAACTGCCCCTGCGGCCTCCCCACCCCCTACGACAACTGCTGCGGCCGCTACCACTCGGGCACCGCCGCAGCCCCCACCGCCGAAGCCTTGATGCGCTCGCGCTACAGCGCCTTCGTGCGGTTGGACTCGCCGTATCTGCTGCGCAGTTGGCATCCGAGGACCCGCCCCGCCGCGCCCCTCGATCTGGACCCGGGGATGCGGTGGACCGGGCTCGAGATTCTCGGTACGAGCGGTGGGTCGGCGTTCCATTCCGCGGGGACCGTGACGTTCCGGGCCTCGTACCGGGGTGGGGCGATCCATGAGCGGAGTCGGTTCGAGCGGGTCGACGGGGCGTGGGTCTACCTCGACGGAGAGTTCATCGAGGACTGAGGGTTCTACGGGGCCAGGATGTCCAGTTCCTGGAGTGCTCCGATCGTGATCTCGCGGGTCAGGGTCTCCGCGCGGACCGCGTCGCCCTCGCGGACCGCCTCCGCGACCTGGACGTGGAGGGTGACGGCGGCCGGGTCGGGGTCCTCGAACATGACCTCGTGATGGGTGCGGCCGGCCAGGACCTCGGTGACGACGTCGCCGAGGCGGGCGAACATCTCGTTGCCGGAGGCGGCGAGGATCACCCGGTGGAAGGCCACGTCGTGGACGAGGTAGGCCTCCAGTTTGTGGCCGCGTGAGTTGGCCACCATGCCGATCGCGCACTCGGTGAGTTCCGCGCACTGCTCCGCCGTGGCGAACTTGGCGGCGAGGCCCGCGGCGATCGGCTCGACCGCCGAACGCAGCACCGTGAGGGAGCGCAACTGCTGCGGGCGGTCCGCGCCGGCCAGACGCCAGCGGATGACCTGTGGGTCGTAGACGTTCCACTCGGCCTTGGGGCGGACGGTGACGCCCACTCGGCGGCGGGACTCGACCAGGTGCATGGATTCGAGGACGCGGACCGCCTCGCGCATCACGGAGCGGGACACCTCGAAGTCCTTGGCGAGCTCGTCCGTGCGCAGGACGCTGCCCGGCGGGTAGTCGCCCGCGGTGATGGCGGGGCCGAGGGAGTCGAGTACGCGGCCGTGCAACCCGCGGCCCGGAGTGGTCATGCACTCAGCGTACGGGTCGCGTCACCGAACCAAAAAGTCAGACTTATATGTCACAGACTCTTGAATTCGTCGTACCTAATCGGTTTCAGTGGGATCGACATCAGGTGTCGACGGAGACAGTGAGGCAGCGATGCGTACCCCCCATGTCGTCGTGGTGATGGGCGTAGCGGGCACCGGGAAGACCACCATCGGTCCCCTGCTCGCGGCCCGGCTCGGTGTGCCGTACGCCGAGGGCGACGACTTCCACCCGCAGGCCAACATCGCCAAGATGTCGGCCGGGCACCCGCTGACGGACGAGGACCGGTGGCCCTGGCTGGACGCCATCGGCTCCTGGGCGCACGGGCGTGCGGGGCTCGGCGGGGTCGTGAGCAGCTCGGCGCTGAAGCGGTCGTACCGCGACCGGCTGCGGGCCGCGGCCCCCGGAGTCGTCTTCGTGCATCTCACCGGCGACCGCGCGCTCATCGAGGACCGGATGGCGCACCGGCACGGGCACTTCATGCCGACCGCGCTGCTCGACTCGCAGTTCGCCACGCTCCAGCCGCTGGAGGCCGACGAGGCCGGAGTCGCCGTGGACGTCAGCGGCAGCCCGGAGCAGATCGCCGAGCGGGCCATGACCGCGCTCGAACAGGTCCCCGAGCCGACCTCCTAGTACCGCCTGACACCCCGACTCCCCGTATCCACAAGGAAATCACCGTGACCAGACTCAGCGTCGAGATGCTGGCAGCGGACCCCGTCGAGCCCATCACCTCGGCCGGCCACGCACAGCTGGGCATCGCCGTACTGGCGGGCATCGCCGTCATCGTCCTGCTCATCACCAAGTTCAAGATGCACGCCTTCCTGGCGCTGACCATCGGCTCGCTCGCGCTCGGCGCGTTCGCCGGGGCGCCGCTGGACAAGGCCATCACCAGCTTCACCACCGGGCTCGGTTCGACCGTCGCCGGTGTGGGTGTGCTGATCGCGCTGGGCGCGATCCTCGGCAAGCTGCTCGCCGACTCCGGTGGCGCGGACCAGATCGTCGACACGATCCTCGCGAAGGCGAGCCCCCGGTCGATGCCGTGGGCGATGGTGCTGATCGCCTCCGTGATCGGACTGCCGCTGTTCTTCGAGGTCGGCATCGTGCTGCTGATCCCGGTCGTGCTGATGGTCGCCAAGCGCGGCAACTACTCGCTGATGCGGATCGGCATACCGGCACTGGCCGGTCTGTCGGTCATGCACGGGCTCATCCCGCCGCACCCCGGGCCGCTCGTCGCCGTCGACGCGGTCAAGGCCAACCTCGGTCTGACCCTCGCGCTCGGCGTGCTGGTCGCCATCCCGACCGTGATCATCGCCGGTCCGCTGTTCTCGAAGGTCGCCGCCCGCTGGGTGGACGTCCAGGCGCCGGACCGCATGCTCCCGCAGCGCCCCTCCGAGGACCTGGAGAACCGTCCCGGCTTCGGCGCGACCCTCGCCACGATCCTGCTGCCGGTCGTGCTGATGCTCTCCAAGGCGCTGGTGGACATCGTCGTGGACGACCCCACGCACACCGTGCAGCGGGTCTTCGACGTCATCGGCTCGCCGCTGATCGCACTGCTCGCGGCGGTGATCGTCGGCATGTTCACGCTGGGCCGTCCGGCCGGCTTCACCAAGGAGCGGCTGTCCTCGACCGTCGAGAAGGGGCTGATGCCGATCGCGGGCATCCTGCTCATCGTCGGCGCGGGCGGCGGCTTCAAGCAGACGCTGATCGACTCCGGTGTCGGCCAGATGATCCTGGACATCTCCAAGGACTGGTCGATCCCGGCGCTGCTGCTGGCCTGGCTGATCGCGGTGGCGATCCGGCTGGCGACCGGTTCGGCGACGGTGGCCACGATCTCGGCGGCCGGTCTGGTCGCCCCGCTGGCCGCCGACATGTCCTCGACCCACACCGCCCTCCTCGTGCTGGCGATCGGCGCGGGCTCGGTCTTCTTCAGCCATGTCAACGACGCCGGATTCTGGCTGGTGAAGGAGTACTTCGGCCTGAGCGTCGGCCAGACCCTCAAGACCTGGTCCGTCATGGAGACGATCATCTCGGTGGTCGCCGGCGGACTGGTCCTCCTCCTCTCGCTGATCATCTAGGGGTACGGGAATGAGTCATCCTCTCTTCGACATCAGTGGCCGTACGGCCCTGGTCACCGGTTCCAGCCGGGGCATCGGACTCGCCCTCGCGCAGGGCCTGTTGGAGGCCGGCTGCACGGTCGTCCTGAACGGACGGGACGGCGAACGCCTCACCAAGGCCGCCGCCGAACTTTCCGGCGATGTCCATACGGCCGCCTTCGACGTGACCGACGGTCCGTCAGTCGCCGCCGGAATCAAAGACATTGAAGATCGGGTCGGCCCGCTGGACATCCTGGTCAACAACGCCGGTATGCAACTGCGCGCCCCGCTCCTGGAGTTCACCGACTCCGACTGGCACCGCATCATCGACACCAACCTCACCAGCGCGTTCCTGGTCGGCCGCGAGGCGGCCCGCCGGATGACGGAGCGCGGGCACGGGAAGATCATCAACATCTGCTCGTTGCAGAGCGAGGTGGTCCGCCCCGGGATCGCGCCCTACGCGGCCACCAAGGGCGCGTTGAAGATGCTCACCAAGGGCATGTGCGCGGACTGGGGCCCGTCCGGCGTCCAGGTCAACGGCCTCGGTCCCGGCTACATCGAGACGGAACTGACCCAACCCCTCGTCGACGACGAGGAGTTCAGCGCCTGGGTGCGCAAGCGGACCCCGGCCGGTCGCTGGGGCAGCACACGGGACCTGGTCGGCGGGGTGCTGTTCCTGGCGTCGCCCGCCGCCGACTTCGTGAGCGGACAGGTGCTGTACGTCGACGGCGGTATGACGAGCGTGCTCTGAAGGGAGCTGCGGAGATGCTGGGTTGTGTGATCCACGGTGAAGGCGACCTGCGCGTGGAGGAGTTGGAGCTCCCCATGCCCGGCCCCGGCCAGGCCCTGGTCGCCGTCCGCTACGGCGGCGTCTGCGGCTCCGACCTCCACTACTGGCGCCACGGAGGCGTCGGCGACTTCCGCCTCAAGGAACCGATGCTGCTCGGCCACGAGGTGGTCGGCACGGTCGTGTCCTACGGTCCCGGGGGCTCAGGTCCCGCCCCCGGTACGGCAGTTGCTGTGCACCCGGCCAGCCCGTGCGGGGTCTGCCCCGAGTGCGCGGACGGCCGACGCAACGTGTGCCGGGACACCGCCTATCTGGGCAGCGCGGCCCGCTTCCCGCACGTACAGGGCGGATTTGCGGCCCAAGTCACCGTCCCCGCGCAGCAGTTGAGGCCGGTCCCGGAGGGGCTCGAGCTGCGCCGGGCCGCCCTTGCCGAACCGCTCTCCGTCGCCCTGCACGCCGTACGCCGGGCCGGGGACGTGACCGGACGCCATGTGCTGGTCACCGGCGCGGGTCCGATCGGCTGCCTGGTCGTCGCGGCGGCGAAGGCGGCCGGCGCGGCACAGGTCACGGTCACCGATCTCCTTCCGGCGGCGCTGAGTTACGCCACGGCCGCCGGTGCCGGCACCGTCGTACGGGCCGACGATCCGGACGACTCCGGGTGGCCGTCGGAGGTCGCCGTGGCCATCGAGGCGTCCGGGGTGGCGGCCGGGCTCGACACCTGTCTGCGGCTGGTGCGGCGGGGTGGGGTGGTCGTGCAGCTCGGGATGCTGCCGCCGGGGCAGAGTCCCTTCGCGGGGAATCTGGTCGTCAGCCGGGAGATCGAGCTGCGGGGCGCGTTCCGCTTCGACACGGAGTTCGACGACGCGCTCCAACTCCTCGCCGTGGAGTCCGCGTTCGACGCGCTCGTCAGCGCGGTGGTACCGGTCCGGGACGCCGAGTCGGCGTTCACGCTGGCGGCTGATCGGAGCCGGTCGTGCAAGGTGCTGCTGGATTTCGGGGGTTGAGCCAGCACTGCAAAGTGCAGCTGGACGTCGAGAGCCGAGCGGGTATTGCAATGCGCGGCGGGGCTTCGAGAGCTGAGCCGGTATTGCAAAGCGCGGCGGGGCTTCGAGAGCTGAGCCGGTATTGCAAAGCGCGGCGGGGCTTCGAGAGCTGAGCCGGTATTGCGAGGCGCGGCGGGGCTTCGAGAGCTGAGCCGGTATTGCGAGGCGCGGCGGGGCTTCGAGAGCTGAGCCGGTATTGCAAAGCGCGGCGGGGCTTCGAGAGCTGAGCCGGTATTGCGAGGCGCTCCTCGATTTCGAGGGCTGAAGCGGTGCAGCAAGGCGCTGCTCGACTCCGTCCCCGACCCACCCCCATCCTTCGGCTGGGCCAGTACGGACGCCGAGACGCGGGCGCTCGGGCTGCGGGACACGCTCTTCCGGTTCTCCACCGCCGACTACCTGCTGCGCAGCGTGGACGCGCTCTACTTCCCCGTGCTGGCGGCGGCCGTGTGGATGGCGGCGGCCCTGCACCACCGGGAGGAGCGCGACCCGCAGCGCACCGCGCGGGTGCTGCGCGTCCTGCGGTACGCCCGGCTGCCGTCGCTCCCGCCGCTCGCCCTCTACTACGTCGCTCCGGGCGCCCTGAATCTCGTGGTCCCGCTGGCGATCCTCGCGGGCGTACGGCTGAGCGCGTACGCGTACACGCGGCCCGCCGGCCGGCGCAGGGCGGCGCGTATCTGGGTGCCGGCCCTGCTGGTCGCCGTGGTCTCGCTGTTCTGGGCGGTGTACGCGTACGCGGAGATCGTCGGCCGGCGCCGTGCCGCCGAGACGACCGTGACGGTCGCCGACGGGTTCACGGCGGTCGTCGTGTTCAGCAAGCAGGACCTGCTGATCCGCGGCGGCGGCAGCTGTGTCTCGGCCGTCGCGGAGAAGGGCAGTCCCTACCACTTCCGGTATGCGGGGCTGCGGCTGTTCCACGTCTCGGGGGACCGTCTGTTCCTCGTACCGCGGTACTGGGCCCCCTGGGACGGCACGCTCTACGTGCTGCGGGACGGTGACCCCGGGCTGCGCGTGGAGTACGTCAGCGGGCGCGCCTACCGGGCCAGGGAGTGCTGACCGCGCTCACGGCTTCCACAGCGGGTGCTCCCGCTTCGCCCACTCCCTGCTCACCTTCCCCGTACGCAACCCCGCCCGCGCCTCCGGGTCACCGAGCGCCATCCCGATGTGACCGCCCAGCACGATGCCGATCGTGAGGGCGAGCCAGTCGTGGACGAAGGTCGCGCTGGTGCGCCACATGATCGGGGTGAGGTGGGTGAACCACATCATCAGGCCCGTGCCGAGCATCACCAGGCTCGCGCCGGCGATCCAGTTGGCGTAGATCTTCTGGCCGGCGTTGAACTTGTCGGCGGGCCGGGCCGACCGGCGTTTGTCGCGCATCAGGGCGCCGCGCAGCCAGACCCGGTCGTGCGGGCCGAAGCGGTTGAGGAAGCCGAGGTTGACGCGGAAGCCCCGGGAGAAGAGGCCGAAGAGGACGGGTACGGGGAGCGCGACCCCGGCCAACTCGTGGATGCGGACGACGAGTTGGCGGCGGCCGACGAGCACGGCGAACTCCGGGATGTAGAGGCAGGCGGCCGTGGCCACGCAGACGCCCATCAGCGCGGCCGTGGTCCGGTGCACCCAGCGCTCGGTGCGGCCGAAGCGGCGGACCCGGGCCGAGGGCGCCGTCTGCGGGGGCTGGGCTTCAGCTCGTAGGGGCATCGCCGCGTCCGTTCGACTTGCCGACCCAGGCGTCGACGTCGTAGCCCCGGTCCTCCCAGTAGCCGGGCTTGACGTGCTCGGTGACCGTGATGCCGGACAGCCACTTCGCGGACTTGTAGAAGTACATGGGGGCGACGTAGAGGCGGACCGGGCCGCCGTGGTCGTGGCCCAGGGGTTTGTCCTGCATGCGCAGCGCGACCAGGATGTCGGAGCGGCGGGCCTGGTCGAGGGTGAGGCTCTCCGTGTAGGCGCCGTCGAAGCAGGTGAAGCGGACCGCCCCGGCCTTGGCGCGCACTCCCGCGGCGTCCAGGAGCCGGGACAGCCGCACCCCCTCGAAGGGGGTGCCGGGGACCCGCCAGCCGGTGACGCACTGGACGTCCTTGACCAGCCGGGTCTGCGGCATCGCGCGCAGGTCGGCGAGGGTGTAGGTGGCCGGTTTGTCGACCAGGCCGTCGACGGTCAGCCGGTAGTTCTGGGCGTTCCTGTTCGGCACGGAAGCGGTGACGGAGTAGTAGCGGAAGCCGCCGCCGTTCGGGAGCAGTCCGGTCAGCCCGGTGGGGTCCTTGCCGGAGAGGGCACCGAGGAACCCGTCCATGCCCTTCTGCAGGACGGGCGCGGACACGACGCCGAGGGCGCCCAGGCCGAGGGTGCCGAGAAGGACACGGCGGCCGATGGGCCGACCCTGTGCTTCCCTCTCCTCCTCGGATGGCTCGGGCGACTCGGTCGGTTCAGGGTTCACGCACTCATTCGAACACCCGCGACCCCGGCGCGGCCAGGGATCGCGGATGCTCGTCAGACTTCCGTAATCACTTCATACGTGCTTCTCAGCAACGACAGCCCGCCCACAGGTTCCTACGGCGCCTCCGTGGCCGCCTTGTCCAGCTGGAACGCCTCGTTGCCGAGCCCGATGCGGGCGTGTGCCTCGGGGTTGCGGGCGCGCAGGAACAGGCCCTGGGCCAGGCCGACGAGCAGGGCGACGCCGACGATGCCGGGCAGGATCCAGCTCAGGGACGAGCCGGGGCCCGCGCCGACCAGGACGTCGAAGTCCTTGACGGTGTAGACGGCGATGACGACCAGCGCGATGCCGGAGAGCGCGGAGGTGACCAGCCGCCAGGCCTGGGCACCGGCGGAGCCGCGGCGGGCGAAGAAGACGATCACCGAGAGGGAGGCGGCGGCCATCAGCAGGATCACGCCGAGGGCGCCGATGTTGCCGAACCAGGTGAACAGGTGCAGGACCGGTTCGGTGGGGTCGCCGGTGGGCTTGTCGTCGGCGATCGCGAAGACGATCACGATCACGGCGGACACGGCGGTCTGCAGCAGCGAGCCGGTGCCGGGAGCGCCGCTGGAGCCCGTCGTACGGCCGAAGGCGGACGGCAGCAGGCCCTCGCGGCCCATGGCGAAGGCGTAGCGGGCGACGACGTTGTGGAAGCTGAGCATGGCCGCGAACATGCCGGTGACGAACAGGACGTGGAGCACGTCGGTGAAGGTGCCGCCGAGCCGGGAGTCGGTGAGGTAGAAGAGCAGGCCGGCGCTCTGCTTCTGGGAGACGCCGACGATCTGGGAGGGCCCGGCCGCGACGGTGAGCGCCCAGCAGCTGAGCGCGAAGAAGACGGCGACGCCGCTGACGGCCAGGAACATCACGCGCGGCACCAGGATGTGCGGGCGGCTGGTCTCCTCGGCGTACACCGGGGCCTGTTCGAAGCCGAGGAAGGCGGCGATGCAGAAGCAGAGGGCGGTGCCGACGCCGGCGCCACTGAGGGTGTCCGGGTTGAAGGCGTGCAGCGACAGGCCCTCCTTGGCGGGGTCGGCGACGGCGGCGATGTCGAAGATGACGACGAGCGCGACCTCGACGATCAGCAGCACGCCGAGCACGCGCGCGTTGACGTCGATCTTCAGCCAGCCGAGCCCGCCGACGACGGCCACGGCCACCAACGCCGGTATCCACCAGGCGACTTGGACGTGGGCGTAGGTGGAGAAGAGTCCGGAGACCTCGAAGCCGAAGATGCCGTAGATGCCGACCTGGAGGGCGTTGTACGCGACCAGCGCGACCAGGGCCGCGCTCGCGCCCGCGGTGCCGCCGAGGCCGCGGGAGATGTACGCGTAGAAGGCGCCCGCGTTGTGGACGTGCCGGCTCATCTCGGCGTAGCCGACGCTGAAGAGGACCAGGACGACGCCGAGGAGGACGAAGAGGAGCGGCTGCCCTTCGATGCCCATCACCGCGAATGTGGTGGGCATGACACCCGCGACCACCATGAGGGGCGCGGTCGCCGCGAGCACGGAGAGCAGCAGGCCCCCGGTGCCGAGGCGGTCGGCGCGCAGGGCGCGCTCCTGCCCTCTGAACGTGCTGATGCCGCCGCCGTCCGCGGTGGCGCTGCTCGTGCTGGAACTGCCCGTCGTCATGGCGGGAACGTCCTTTCGGGGTCGCTACGAAGGCGTTGATACGAATGCGTTGATACGAATGCGTCCGTACGGGGGCGTTACGTCGTACCGAGCGCATGGTCGCGCGCGGTGCGGAAAGCGGTGAGCGGGTCGCGGTCCGGGTAGGACCAGGGGGCCGGGGTCGGGTGGTCCCCGATGCGGTGGAACAGGGCGGCGGCCTCGGCGCTACGGCCCTCGCAGTACTTGGCGTGGGCGAGGAAGTTGAGGTCGACCAGGCGGCGCGGATGACCCTCGTGCTCCCACTCCAGCCACCAGTCGAAGGCGGCCTTCATCACCTGCCGGGCCCGGCGTCCCGACCAGTGCCCGGAGGCGGCCGGATCGGCGGGTTCCAGGCCGGCGGCGGCCAGCACGCGGTAGCGCTCGGCGTGCGCGATGACCGGCAGGATGGCGAGCGGGGAGTCGGCGGGGGCCTGTTCGGCGGCCCAGTAGGCGAAGTCGTAGACCTCGTGCAGCGGGTCGAGGCCTGCGGCGGCCCGGCGCTCGGCCAGCCTGGCGACCATCAGGTGGTGGGCGTGGTGGTGGTCGGCGTACCGGTGGCGGACCTCGTCGAAGAGCTGGACGACACCCTCGTCGGTGCCGAGGCTGTGCTCCAGGAGGAGCAGTCCGAGCCAGGGCGTCGGATCGGCGGGCACGAGGGCCGCCGCCGTACGACAGGCGTCGCGGGCCCTGACGGGCTTCTCCTTGCCGGCCAGCACGCGCTGGACGAGGGCGACGGCGAGCAGCACGGAGGCGTCGGCGGACTCGGGCTCGGCGAGCAGCCAGTCACGGGCCCAGGCGGTGGTGTAGGACTCCAGGGCGAGCACGGTGACCCGGTGGGCGCGCAGATCCCACTCGTCGCCCGTCTGGGCGAGCAGCCCGCGCACCGCCTGCCAGCGTCCCTGGGCCAACGCGGCGCGCGCGGCGACGAGTTCTCCGTCGTCGAGGGCGGCGTCGAATGCCTGGGCCGCTCGTTTGTGGCGGCGTCCGAGGGGTGGCGGGGGCGGTGACACCCGGGAATTCCTCACGATCCTCACGCGACGCTGCGGGACATCGGCGCGCTATCGGCCGATCACGCACAGCAAACCCCCAGCCAACACTTCACGTCAAGTGCCGAACCCCCGTTACTCCTGTCAACTACCTTTGCACAAAAGGCACTTGTGGCCACAACCCCTACCCGGGACGGTACGCTGCCAAGCGTTCACGGGGAACCGATGTGTCGTACGCCATGGCGCTCGGGCGCACGGCGGCGGACCATGGCAGCACGGTCCCGCTTCCGGGAACTTCCAGGGGCACGCCGGACCCCGGAGCGCTACAGTCGCCCAAACGCACCCCGTGGCCCGGCCCAACGATCGAGGTACGCAGCGTGTCGGTTCTGGTTCTGATGCTCTCCGTGAGCGCGGCCTGTTGCCTCGGCTTCGGGTTCGTACTCCAGCAGAACGCGGCCCAGCAGGCACCCCTGAGCGACTTCCTCTCCCCGAGACTGCTCCTCGACCTCATGAAGGTGCCGCGCTGGCTAGGCGGCATCGGCCTGATGATCGCGGGCATGGTGCTGGGCGCGATAGCACTCGGCAAGGGCGAGGTCTCCCTGGTCGAACCGCTCCTCGCCACGAACCTCCTCTTCGCCCTCGCCCTCTCCCGCAAGCAGACGAGACAACCCCTGGGCCGCCAGGGCTGGGCGGGCCTGGCGCTCCTGGCGGGCGGCGTCACCACATTCATCGTCGCGGGCGAACCCCGCAGCGGCACAGCGGTGACGGACCCCTTCCGCCACTGGCTGATCATCGGCGCGATGGTAGGCCTCGCCCTCCTCCTCACCACGTACGCCAAACGCTCCCGCCTCAGCGCGGGCCCGGTCCTCCTGGCCCTGGCCGCCGGCCTCCTCTACGGCGTGCAGGACGCGCTGACCCGGGTCAGCGGCCAGCGTTTCACCGAGGGCGGCCTCACCGAACTCGTCACCGGCTGGCAACCGTACGGAGTGCTGGCCCTCGGAGTGACCGGCCTGATCCTCGTACAGAGCGCGTTCGAAACGGCCCCCCTCCGCATGTCGCTCCCCGCCCTCACAGCGGCCCAGCCACTGGCCGGGATCATCTGCGGAGTGGGCTTCCTGGGCGACCGGTTGCGCACCGACACCGGCGCGCTGGCCTGGGAGGCGGTGGGCCTCGCCGGGATCGTCGTAGGAATCCTGCTCCTGGGCATGCACCCCGCGATGCCGCGAGGCACGACGAAACCGCAGCCGACCCTGAACCTCCAGCCCCGCTGACAACCACCCCTCTCCTGTTTGGATGGGGCCATGAGCGCAGCTGACGAAATCCTCGACATCGTCGACGAGCACGACCAGGTCATCGGCCAGTCCCCACGAGGCGAGGCCTACGCCCGGGGCCTGCGCCACCGCGCGGTCTTCGTCCAGACCCGCGACGCCCAGGGCCGCGTCTTCGTCCACCGCCGCACCCCCACCAAACTCGTCTTCCCCTCCCTCTACGACATGTTCGTCGGCGGAGTGGTCGGCGCGGGCGAGTCCTACGACGAAGCGGCCCTGCGCGAGGCAGAAGAGGAACTCGGCGTCACAGGCCTCCCCCAGCCCGGCTTCCTCTTCAAGTTCCTGTACGACGACGGCGCCGGCCAGACCTGGTGGTCGGCGGTGTACGAGGTGCGCTGCGACCTGCCGGTAAGCCCCCAGGTGGAGGAGGTCGACTGGCACGCCTTCCTGGAGGAGGGAGAGATCGTCCGACGCCTGCACGACTGGGAATGGGTACCGGACGGCCTGGCGGCCTACGAACGACTCAAGGAGTACCGATCAAAGACGGCCGGATAGGCTCGTTCCCGTGATCGACTTCGCACGGAACGTCCGGCTGTGGTTCGCGCCCCAGGGGATCAGCGAGGAGGGCAGCACCCCCGACTACCGCTTCTCGCTGGCCAACGAGCGCACCTTCCTGGCCTGGCTGCGCACCGCGCTGGCACTGATCGGCGGAGGCTTCGCGGTCGACCAGTTCCTGCCGGACCTGCGCTGGGCCTGGCGCGTAGGCCTGGCCCTCGCACTCCTCGCAGCAGGCGTCCTCTGCTCACTGCGCGCGGTCAACCACTGGGTGCGCTGCGAACGGGCGATGCGCCGCGGCGAGGACCTCCCGGTGTCCCGTTTCCCGGCCCTGCTGAGCATCGCCGTGGCGATCGTGGCCGTAGCGATGGTCGTAGTCGTACTGGCCGGATGGGAAGGATGACCGGACCCCCGGCCCCGGACCGCGACCCGGGCCTACAGCCCGAACGCACCCGCCTGGCCTGGCGCCGCACAACCCTCTCGAGCACGGTAGCCGCGGTCCTCGCGGTGAAAGCGGCACTGCACGGCGGGGTCAGCGCAGAAGGAGTCACCATCTGCGCCCTGTGCTGCACACTCTGGCTCGCCTTCCTGACCCTGGCCCACCACCGCATCACCACCCTCACAACAGGCAGCGGACCACCCCCACCCCTGGCCCCCCGACACGCCACCGCGGCAGTGCTGTGCACGGTGGCGGTGGCGGTATGCGCAGCGGTGCTCGTGTACTGACTGAGGGAACGTTGCGGAGCCACGCACCCGCAGCCGCCGACGAAACGGGAGCGGGTCGTGGCGGTACGGCGCAGCCCGCAGCTCAGCTGGTCCCCACGCCGCCCACTTTGGAACTGACGGAGGGGCGCAACCCGCGGCGGGCCGCCGTACCGCCACGACCTCGACCCCACCCACCACTGGTGGCGCCACCGACGGCGCCACGCACCCCGGATCACCCGATATGGGCGTTTCCCATGGCAGCCTGTCCGACGTCATCCCCGCACTTCCGAAGGCGAGCACCATGACCACCCTGCACCTGGAGCACTCCGCGCACACCCACACCCACGGCCCGGACTGCGGTCACGCCCCCGTCCCGCACGGCGACCACGTCGACTACGCGCACGACGGTCACCTGCACCGCGAGCACGGCGGCCACTGGGACGAGTGCGAGCCGGGCGGCCACGTCGCCCACCAGGAGCACGAGCACCAGCACGGCCAGGACTGCGGCCACGAGAGCGTGCTGCACGGCGACCACGTCGACTACGTCCACGACGGCCACCGCCACGCCCTGCACAACGGCCACTGGGACGACCACTGACCCGACGGGCAAGGCACCCGACAACTCCCCGCCACCCCGCGCGGGGAGCTGTCGGCCTATCGTGGCCCCACGTGACCCCTCGTGGCCCCGGTCACGTTTCGCTCCCCCACTGGACGACATACCGACCGGTCGGCATGATGGTCTGCGACCCGTTCGTCCATTCACAGGAGTGATGTATGAGCCCCGACCACCCGCCCGGACTCGATCTCGACCGGCTGCGCGGTCTGCTCGACCGCGAGCGGCCCGGTCTGGTCACCGGCCCCCTGTCCGGCCGGCTGATCGAGGGCGGACGGTCGAACCTCACCTACGCGGTCACCGACGGCACCGCGAAGTGGGTCGTACGGCGCCCCCCGCTCGGCCACGTCCTGGCCACCGCGCACGACATGAAGCGCGAACACCGGGTGATCAGCGCCCTGCACCCCACCGACGTACCGGTGCCGAACCCCGTACTCCTCTGCGAGGACGACGAGGTACTCGGGGCACCCTTCTACGTCATGGAGTTCGTGGAGGGCACCCCGTACCGCACCGCCGACGAACTGGTCCCGCTCGGCCCCGAGCGCACGCGCGGCGCGGTCCTCGAACTGGTCGACACCCTGGTCGAGTTGCACGCGGTGGACCCCGCCGAGGTCGGCCTCACGGACTTCGGCCGCCCCGAGGGCTTCCTGGACCGCCAACTCCGCCGCTGGGGCAAGCAGTTGGCCGCCTCCCGCAACCGCGAACTGGCCGGAGTGGAGGAGTTGCACGCAGCCCTCGGCCGCCGCCTCCCCACTTCCCCCGCCCCCACGGTCGTGCACGGCGACTACCGCCTGGACAACGTCCTCATCGGCAAGGACGACAAGATCAAGGCGATCCTCGACTGGGAGATGTCCACACTCGGCGACCCGCTCACCGACCTGGGCCTGCTGGTGATGTACAGCATCCCGCTGGAACTGCCCAACTCCCCCATCTCCACGACCGCTTCGGCCCCCGGCCACCCGACACCCGCCGAGCTGATCGAGCGATACGCCGCGCGCTCGGGGCGCGACGTGTCGTCGGTCGCCTGGTACACGGCGTTCGCGTGGTTCAAGCTCGCCGTGATCCTGGAGGGCATCCACTACCGCTACACCCTGGGCCAGACGATCGGCCGCGGCTTCGACCGCATCGGCGAACTGGTCCCCGTCTTCATCGAGCACGGCCTGACCACCCTTCAGGAAGGCTGACCCACCATGGACTTCGCGTTCGACGCACGCACCGAGGAACTGCGCGCCAAGCTCCTGGCCTTCATGGACGAGTACGTCTACCCGGCGGAACAGATCGCCGAGGACCAACGAGCACAGCTCGCCTCCCCCTGGGACACCCCCGCCGTAGTAGCGGAGTTGAAGGCGGAGGCCCGCAGCCAAGGCCTCTGGAACCTCTTCCTCCCCGACGCCGAGTACGGCGCGGGCCTGACCAACCTCGAGTACGCCCCCCTCGCCGAAATCACCGGCCGCTCCCCGCACTTGGCACCCACCGCGCTGAACTGCGCGGCACCGGACACCGGCAACATGGAGGTGCTGTACCAGTTCGGCGACGAGCAGCAGAAGAAGCAGTGGCTGGAGCCGCTGCTGGCAGGCGAGATCCGCTCGGCGTTCGCGATGACGGAACCAGAGGTGGCCTCCTCGGACGCCACCAACATCACGACCCTCATCGAGCGGGACGGCGACGACTACGTCATCACCGGCCGCAAGTGGTACATCTCCGGGGCGATGAACCCGGACTGCAAGATCTTCATCGTGATGGGCAAGACGGACCCGGACGGCGCCGACATCCGCCGCCAGCAGTCGATGATCCTGGTCCCACGCGACACCCCGGGCGTCACGGTCAAGCGGGCGATGCAGGTCTTCGGCTACGAGGACCACTCCCACGGCGGCCACGCCGAGGTGATCTTCGACCACGCCCGCGTGCCGGCGGCGAACCTGGTCGGCGAGGAGGGCGGCGGCTTCGCCATCGCCCAGGCACGGCTCGGCCCGGGCCGTATCCACCACTGCATGCGGCTGATCGGCATGGCCGAGCGCGCGATCGAGCTGATGTGCCAACGGGCCGTATCCCGCGTCGCGTTCGGCAAGGCGCTGGCCCAGCAGGGCGTCGTCCACAACTGGATCGCGGACGCCCGGGTCGCCGTCGAGCAACTGCGGCTGCTGGTGCTGAAGACGGCCTGGATGATGGACACCGTCGGCAACAAGGGTGCCCACGCCGAGATCCAGGCCATCAAGATCGCGACGCCCCGCACGGTGGTCGGCATCCTCGACAAGGCGATCCAGCTGCACGGCGCGGGCGGGGTGAGCCAGGACTTCCCGCTGGCCGAGCTGTACGCGAGCGCCCGCACCCTGATGCTGGCCGACGGCCCGGACGAGGTGCACCAACGGTCGCTGGCGCGGCGGGAGTTGAAGAAGTACCTGTAAAAAAGCACGAAGGGGCTGGAAGGGGTGTGAGCACCCCCTCCAGCCCGATTCCCCCGAGGTGATGGTCAGTTGGGCGTGCTCGCCTTCAGCGTCCAGCCCTGGCGGCAGGTGTGACCGAAGGTGCCGATGTCGCAGCCCTCGACGGTGAAGACGTAGGCGCCGGTGTTCCGCTCCAGCACCCGGATCCGGCCGGAGGTGCTCCCGGCGAACTCCCGCTGGGTACCCCCGGGGTCGGAGGCGCTCGTCCAGCGGACCAGGAACGAGTCGTAGTGGTGCTCGGGGGCCGTCGTGCCCCAGTTGAAGTAGGCGTAGCCGTTGTACTCCCACGCGGCGACGACCATGTTCGAGCCCTGTCGCCAGGACCAGGTGGCGGTGCCGTACTGGAAGTACTGGCGCTTCCCGGCGTACACGTTGTTCAGGTACACGTCCTTGGTGTAGCCGGTCGGGCAGCCCAGCCAGCCACCGGCCCCGCCCAGCGCGCTCCAACGCTGGTAGATGTGCGGCTCGTTCACCGCGATGCCGCACCCGGCCCGTGCCGGTGTCTGCGCGGCGGCCGGCACCGCGGCCGTGCCGCCGAGGGCGAGCAGGGAGCCCAGGACAACGCCGGTCAGGCGCCGCTTCGTTGACAGCATGGTGTTTCCCCCGTTGGTTCCTGTCGTCCGGTCCGGCGGTGTGCCCGCCGTTCCGCTGCTACGAGCATCACGGCGGCGGGGGCCGGGAGTTGAGGGGAAGCCCCCGGGCAACACCGGGGACCTCTCCCGGGTGGTCCGGGAAGCGTTCCCATGACACCCGGGTGCCGGGCCCCCACGATGGGACGCATGGAAGACCGCGACGGGCGCACCCGGCCCCACTCGGCCGCCGCGTACGCGCTGTTGGGGCTGGCGGCACTCCAAGTGGCCGTCGGGTCGGTCGCGTTGGCGGTGGCCGACGTCCCCGTCGCGAACCTGGTCCGCTACGACATGGTCGTCGACCTCGCGGTCGGCCTCGCCTATCCGGTCTGCGGCACGGTGATCGCGCTGCACCGGCCGCGCAACCCCATCGGTTGGCTGCTGATCGCCTACGGGCTGGGCCACGCCTTCACCGGCATGTCGATCGGACTGGCCGTCCAGGGGCTGCGGTTGGGCTGGCCGCCGGAGCTGCTGCACGCGGTGACGACCGTCGGCCGCCACACCTGGATCCTCGGCAGCTCCACGGCGTTCGTGCTCGTGTTCTTCCTGTTCCCCGACGGCCGACTGCCCGACCGCCGCTGGCGCTGGGCCCTGGCCGCCCAGCTCCTGTCCTCCCCACTGGACTTCGCGATCTGGGCCCGGGACGACTGGGGCCTGTTCCGCGGCACACCGGCCCAGCCCTCCTATCTCCCGGTGCCGGCCGGCTGGATGCCCCTCCTGCGGGACGTCGAGACCGCCAAGGCCTGCCTGGTGCTGGCCGCCGTGTTCGCCGTCATGGCCGTGCGCTACCGGCGCGGCGGCGAACAGGACCGCCGCCGACTCCTGTGGCTCATCGCGGGCATACTGCCCCTCGCCCTGAGCGTGGCCCTGCAGATCCTCGGCTTCCCGGCCGTCTACACCTCGTGCTGCACGCTGTTCCTGCCGACCGCCATCATGATCGCCGTGGTCCGCGAGGAACTCCTCGACATCCGCCTCGTCGTCTCCCGCAGCCTCCTCTACGGCACGCTCACGGTCGGCGTGATCGTCACCTACGTCGGCCTCGTCACCTCCGTGCAGGCCCTCCTCAACCCTGATCCCGCCCTCCTCGGCCCGGCGTTGATCACCGTCACCCTGGCCCTCGCCTTCGCACCCGCCCGCCGCCTCCTCCAGCGCATGGTCGACCACGCCCTCTACGGCGACCGGCACGACCCGGTGCGCGCGGTCTCCCGCATCGGCGAACGGCTGGCCGGCACCGGCGTCGACGGGGTCCCGGAGGCGGTCGGCGAGGCGCTGCGGCTGCCCTACGCGTGCGTGGAGTCGAAGTCCGGGGTGACGGACGGCAGTTGGGGCGAACCGGGCGAACGGATCCACGCCATACCGCTCGACTACGACGGCCGGACCGTCGGCGCGCTGATCATCGGACTGCGCCCCGGCGAGCAGCAGCCCACCCCGGCCGACCTGGCCGTACTCGAACTGCTCGCCGTACCGCTGGCCGCCGCACTCCACGCCACCGACCTCACAAGGCAGTTGCAGCACTCCCGGGAGCGGATCGTGGCCGCGCGCGAGGAGGAGCGGCGCCGGATCCGCCGCGATCTGCACGACGGGCTCGGACCGACCCTCGCCGGGGCGGCCTTCCAGGCGGACGCCGTGCGCAATCTGCTGGCCTTCGATCCGGAGCGGGCGGCCGTGCTGCTGGCCGAGCTGCGGTCCGAGGTCGGGGGCGCGGTCGCGGAGGTGCGCCGGCTGGTGGACGGGCTACGGCCCCCGGATCTCGACCAGTTGGGGCTGCTGGGCGCGCTGCGGGAACGCGCGGTACGGCTGTCCTGGCGCGCGGACGGCATCCCGCTCCAGGTGCGGGTCCAGGCACCCGAGCGGCTGCCGGCGCTACCCGCCGCCGTGGAGGTGGCCGCGTACCGCATCGCGATCGAGGCGCTGACCAACGCGGCCCGGCACGCCCGTGCCTCCCGTGTCGACCTGCGCATCGAGATCGGCGACGGGCTGCGCCTGGAGGTGTGCGACGACGGTTCGCCGGTGGGCGAGGAGACCGCGTGGACACCGGGCGTGGGCATCACGTCGATGCAGGAGCGCGCGGCGGAGCTGGGCGGCCGGTGTGTGGCGGGGCGGGGGCGGGTGGTGGCGACGCTGCCGCTGGGAGGGGCGCTGTGACGGGGCGAGAGGACGACGAGGACGTGCTGCGGGTCGTACTCGCCGACGATCATCCCGTGGTCCGCACCGGGCTGTCCGCGCTGCTGGAGTCAGTACGGGACGGGACCCCGCGCGTGCGGGTCGTCGGGGTCGCGGCGAGCGGACGGGAGGCGGTACGGGCCGCGGTGACCCTGCGTCCGCACGTGGTGGTGATGGACATCCGGATGCCCGATCTCAACGGCATCGAGGCGACCCGGGAGATCGGCCGGGTGGCGCCCCGGGTGGCCGTGCTGATGCTCACCATGGTCGAGGAGGACGACTCGGTGTTCGCCGCGATGCGGGCGGGCGCCCTGGGCTATGTCCTCAAGGGCGCGGGCCAGGACGAGATCGTCCGGGCGATCCGCGCGGTGGCCGCCGGTGAGGCCATCTTCGGCCCCGGTGTCGCCCGGCGCGTGCTCGGCCAGCTCAGCAGGCCGCCGGACCGGCCCGACCCGTGCCCGGCGCTCACCCCGCGCGAACGGGACGTACTCGCCCTGATCGCCGACGGCCAGCCCAACTCGACGGTGGCCACGCGCCTCGGTCTGTCCCCGAAGACGGTCAGCAACCACATGTCGGCGGTCCTGGCCAAACTGGGTGTCGCGGACCGCGCGGAGGCGGCGGCCTGGGCCCGGGAGGCAGGGTTGGGCCCGACTCCCGAGCCGTAGGCCTACGGCCGCAGTGCCCGCATCAGCAGGTCCGCGAGGTGGTCGGCGACCTCCTGCGGGCTGAGCGGGCCGCCGGGCCGGTACCAGGTCGACAGGTGATGGACCGAGCCGAAGTGGTAGTCCACGACGAGGTCCGCCGGTGTCGCCGTGGAGAAGACGCCCTCACGCTGGCCCTCCTCGACCAGCGCGCGGAAGCGCTCGTGGTAGCGGCGGCGCTCGGCACGCACCTGCTTGTTCTTCTCCGGGCTCAGATGGTGCATGGACCGGAAGAAGATCGACGCGTCGTCGAGATTGTCGATCGTCGTCACCACGACGTCGGCCGCCGCCGCCCGCAGCCGCTTCTCCACCGGCTCGTCCGCGCCCGCGAACACCTCAAGGCGCTCCATCTGGACGCGCAGCACGCGCGCGTACACCTCGTGCAGGAGGTCGTCCTTGGAGCCGAAGTAGTGGTAGAGCGCCCCCTTGGTGACCCCCGCGGCCTCGACGATCTCCTGCACCGAGGTGCGGTCGTAGCCCTGCTCGGCGAAGAGCCGGGTGGCGGCGGCCAGCAGCCGCTGCGGGACAGGAGCCCCGTCTCCGTCGGTCGTCCTGGGCACTGCCGCCACCTGCCTTTCCTAGGTGTTCACTCGCTGTCGTGCGACCGGGAACGCAGTTCCCGCCGGAGGATCTTCCCACTTGCCGTCTTCGGCAGCTCGGGCAGGATCTCCACCTGGCGCGGGTATTTGTAGGCGGCCAGTCTCTCCTTGCAGTACACGGCGAATTCATCGGGGTCGGTTTCGGCGCCCGGACGGAGACTGATGTACGCCTTCACGGTCTCGCCGCGATACCCGTCGGGCACCCCGACGACGGCCGCCTCGCGCACCGCCGGGTGGGTGTACAGCACGTCCTCGACCTCGCGCGGCCACACCTTGAAGCCGGACGCGTTGATCATGTCCTTCTTGCGGTCGACGACGTACAGCCAGCCCAGCGGGTCCATGAACCCGATGTCCCCGGTGCGGAGTTCGCCGTCCGGGAAGGTCTCGGCCGTGGCCTCGGGGCGCCGCCAGTACCCGGGCACGACCTGCGGCCCGCGTACGACGATCTCGCCCTGCTCCCCGAAGGGAACCTCGTCACCCTGGTCGTCGACGATCCGTACGACGGTGTCGGGCCCCGGCACGCCCACGGCCAGCGTCCCGGACGCCGGGTCGACGGGCGCCTCCAGCTGGGGCGGCACGGAGGCGCAGGGCGCGGTGCACTCGGTGAGGCCGTAGCCGTTGCGGATGTACGGCCCGAAGCCGGCCCGGAACTTCTCGACCAGGGCGGGCGGTACCGGCGCGCCGCCGGAGGAGATGTTCCGGAAGGACGCGAAGTGGTCCGGCGTGACGTCCGGGTGCGCGGCGAGTGCCATGAACGCGGTGGACGGGCCGACCGTGTAGTGCGGCCTGTGCTCGGCGAACGCGTCGAGCACGACCCCGCCCTCGAAGCGGTACACCAGCACCAGCGAGCCCCCGCTGACGAGCGAGGCACCCAGCTGGCACACCATCCCGGTGATGTGGAACAGCGGCGCCATCGCGAAGTACACGGGCGGGTCGGGCAGCCCGAGCCCGGTGCGTTGCCGCTCGGCGTTGTAGAGGATGTTGCCGTGGGTGTTGGTGGCGCCCTTCGGGGCACCGCTCGTTCCCGAGGTGTAGCTGATCAGCGCGATGTCGGCGGGCGCCGGGGCGGGGACATCGGGTGCCTGACGGCCCTGGCGGGCGACGGCCACGAGGTCCTCGGCATCGGAGGCCTGAGGGAGCCGCTCGAAGGTGAGCACGCGCGCGTCGTTCCGGTTCTGGAAGTCCAGCTCGCACGCAGTGAGCACGATCCTCACCGGCGAATCGGCCGCCGTCTCGCGCAGATACGACTCCCACGCGCGGTCCGAGCAGATCAGCGCGGCCACCTCGCCGTCCCGCAGGACATGGGTCACCTCGCCCGACTTGTACATCGGGTTGACGGGCACGACGATCGCGCCCGCCTTCCAGGCACCGAGCAGCGCGATGACGAAGTGCGGCGAGTTCTGCAGCAGGACGGCGACCCGGTCACCGTGCTCAAGACCCCGCGCGGCCAGATACCCGGCGACGGAGTCGCTCAGCTCGTCGACCTCGCGATAGCCGAGCCGGCCGTCGAAGTAGGTGAGGAAGGTGCGGTCGGGCGTCTCGGCGACGACCCGCCGCAGGGCGTGCACCAGCGAGTCGTCGGGGCTGACGGGCCCGCGCTGGGCCTCGTTGAGCAGCCCCAGCCAGGGGCGGGCGGCATAGCGGGAGTCGGTCATTCCCCGGCCTCCCACTTCTGCTGGATGTGGTTCATGGTGGTCAGCCAGCGGTCCGGTTCGGTGGCCCGGTGCTGGTAGAACCCGGCGACCTCGGGGTGCGGCAGGATCAGGAAGCGCTCCTCCTCGATCCCCTTCATCAGCGCCTCCGCGACGGCGTCGGGCTCGATCGCGGTCGGCTGCAGCACCAGGTCGCCCGCGCTGCCGGTGGCGGCCAGCATGTCGGTGCGGACACCCTGCGGGCAGATGGCGTGCACCTTGATCCCCCGGTGCCGGTACGTCAGCGACAGCCACTCGGCGAAGGCGTACGCGCCGTGCTTGGTGACGCTGTAGGGCGCGGCCCCGATCATGGTGAGCAGCCCGGCGGCCGACACCGTGGACACGAACCGCCCGCTGCCCCGCTCCAGCCATCCCGGAATCAACGCCTCGGCGGCCCGCACATGAGCCATGACATTGACGTCCCAGGCCTGCGCCCAGACCGCCTCACCGGCGGCTTCGGACCCACCGGAGCCGACTCCGGCGTTGGCGCAGTAGATGTCGACGGTCCCACCGAGAGCGTCCCGGGCCTCACCGACGACGGCGGAGGCGTCCCCCGGCACGGCGGTCCCGCCGATCTCGTCGGCGACGGCTTTCGCCCGGTCACCGTCCAGGTCATTGACGACGACCCGGGCTCCTTCGGCAGCGAACCGCCGCGCGAGCGCGGCCCCGATGCCACCCCCAGCCCCCGTGACGACTACCCCGGCACCCTGAACGGCT
This sequence comes from Streptomyces hokutonensis, assembly GCF_042751305.1. Lineage (GTDB taxonomy): Bacteria > Actinomycetota > Actinomycetes > Streptomycetales > Streptomycetaceae > Streptomyces > Streptomyces hokutonensis_A. The sequence goes on along the minus strand of NZ_JBHYWD010000009.1, from coordinate 142,193 downwards.
TCCACCATCGGTCTCCTTCGACTGCGGCTCCACTGCACGGCCAGACTAACCGGTCGGTATGTAACACCGGAAGGGCAGATTCGTTCAGGGGTGAGAGGAACGGCGCGACCAGCCACACACGGCCCGCAGCCGACGATTCACACGCGGCAGCCCATACCGTGCCGACATGCCCCTCACCAGAAGAGCTCTCCTGGCAGCAACTCCGGCGGCAACCCTCACCCCCGCACCCTCCAAACCCGGCAGCTTGCGTACAGGATTCGAACGCCTGGCTGAAACCAACTACAACCAGCTGAACGGCCGCCGCATCGGAATCGTCACCAACCCCACCGGCATCACCAGAGACGCCCGCCACATCGTCGACGTGATGCACGCCGACCCCCACGTGAACCTCACCGCGGTCTTCGGCCCCGAACACGGCTTCCGGGGCACCGCGCAGGCAGGCGGCTCCGAGGGCCGCCACACCGACCCGGCCACCCAGCTCCCGGTCTACGACACGTACTTGAAGAGCGGTCAACCACTCGCCGACATCTTCAAGGCCTCCGGCGTGGACACCGTGGTCTTCGACATCCAGGACGTAGGAGCCCGCTTCTACACCTACGTGTGGACCCTGTACGACTGCATGGAGGCGGCCCGGCTCGCCGGCAGACGCTTCGTCGTGCTCGACCGCCCGAACCCGGTGACCGGCCGCACCGCCCAAGGCCCGGTCCTGCACCGGGAGTTCGCGACCTTCGTCGGCCGGCAGCCGATCGCACAGGCACACGGGATGACGGTCGCGGAGCTGGCCCGGTTGTTCAACGGGCAGTTCCTCAAGGCACCCGTGCCACTGGAGACCGTACTGATGACGGGCTGGAAGCGGTCGGAGTTCTACGACGCCTGGTCGCTGCCGTGGGTGCCGCCGAGCCCCAACATGCCGACGCCGGACACCGCGCTCGTGTACTCGGGGACGTGTCTCTTCGAGGGGACGAACCTGTCCGAGGGGCGCGGCACCACCCGCCCCTTCGAACTGCTGGGCGCCGAGGGCATCGACAGCCGTTGGGCGGCGGCGGTGAATCAACTCGCCCTCCCCGGTGTGCACTTCAGGGAGGCGTACTTCGCGCCGACGTTCTCCAAGTTCCAGGGGAGGACGGTCGGCGGGGTGCAGCTCCATGTGCACGACCGGGCCGCTTTCGACCCCGTGCGCACCGGGATCGCGCTGCTGGTGACCGCCAAGAAGGTCTGGAGCGGCTTCGCCTGGCGCTCGGACCACTGGATCGACAACCTCACCGGGTCGGCGCGGGTGCGGACGGCGATCGACGCGGGCGCGGGCACAGACGAGGTGGTGGCGGAGTGGCAGGAGGAGTTGAGGGTGTTCCGGGGGATTCGAACTGAATACCTCCTCTACAAGTGACTCGTGACGTATGGCCAATCTTCACCGGTAGCGGGACGATGCGCCCACATCGAGCCACTCCGGGGGACGAGGAGGCCGGTCATGACGGATCCGGCGATGAGTGTGAGCCCGTACTCGGAACTGACCTTCGACGCCGACGGGGACGTCGACCAGGCGGAATGCGATCGCCTGCTGCGCGAGGTGCGGCAGCGCGGGGTCGGTGACCTGATCGTGTTCTCGCACGGGTGGAACAACCAGCGTGCCGGTGCCACGAAGCTCTACAGCCGCTTCTTCGCGCCGATTCCGAAGCTCGCGCCGAAGGCCCGCATCGGGTACGTGGGCGTGATCTGGCCATCGATGGAGTTCCCGGACCAGCCGGTCCCGGACTTCCCGCACACACCGGCCGCCGTGGCCGCGCCGACGGCGGCTCCGGCGCTCGACGAGGACACCCGGCACGCGCTGCTCGACGCCTTTCCGGGCAACGCGACGCTGATCGACCAGATCGCCCGCATGCTGGACCAACAGCCTGCCCAGGAGGCCGAGTTGGAGGAGTTCGGGCGGCTGGTGCGGACGCTCGTGGAGGTGGTGCCGCCCGGGCCGCAGGCGCAGTTCGGCGCGGACACGCTGGCGGAGGGGCTGCCGCAGGACGAGCCGCGGATGCTCGCGGTCGGCTGCACGGCCGAGGTCTGCGACCAGTTCGCGCAGGCGCTGGAGCATCTCGCGTCGCCCCAACCACCGGGTACCGCCCGGGAGTTCGCGCTGCCGAACCCCTGGAAGGGGGCGCGGGAGCTGCTGCGGCAGGCGGCGTACTACGCGATGAAGCGGCGGGCGGGCACGGTCGGCGAGCGGGGGCTCGGTCCGGTGATCGGGCGGCTCGCGGGGGTGGCGCCCCAGGTGCGGGTGCATCTCGTGGGGCACAGTTTCGGCGGGCGGCTGGTGTCGTTCGCGCTGCGGGGTCTGCCCGAGGGGGTGCACTCGGTCAAGTCGGTGACGCTGCTCCAAGGGGCCTTCTCGCACTACGCGTTCGCGTCCCGGCTGCCGGACGACGCGCGCACCGGGGGTGTGCTGCAGGGGCAGCAGAACCGGGTCGACGGTCCGCTGGTGTGCTGCTACTCGCACTTCGACTCGGCGCTCGGCACGATCTATCCGCTGGCCTCGCGGATGGCGGACGACGACTGTTCGTTCGCCGCGTTCGACATCGACCGGCTGCTGGGTGAGAAGTGGGGCGCGATGGGCCACGACGGGGTGCGCGCGGTGCCCGGCACCCTGGAGCTGAGTCTGGCCGAGGCCCTCGACTCACCGCTGCCGGCGTCGGGTTGTGTGAACGTCGACACCTGTGCGGTGGTGTGTCACGGTGGCGCCCCGAACGGGGCGCACAGCGACATCGTGCACCCGGAACTGGCCCGGGTGGTGCTGGCGGGGGGGCGCGGGGGGCCGCCCCCCCCCCCGCACGCGGCACCCCGGTGGCGGGGTCTACCCCACCTTCTGGGA
>NZ_JBHYWD010000009.1:40109-139326 GCF_042751305.1 Streptomyces hokutonensis | reverse complement strand
GCGCCGCCCCCCGCCCCCCGCGCCCGCCCCCCCCCCCCCCCCCCCCGCCCGCGGGGGGGGGGGGGGGGGGGGGGGGGGGGCGCGCGCGCCCGCCCCCCCCCCCCCCGCTCAGGCGTCACCGGTGTGACGTGTACTCCACCACTTGCTGGAAGGTGGGCCGGTTCTGCCAACTGATGTTGTAGTGCTTGATGCCGCCCAGGGTGCGCTGGACGATCGAGTCGGCGCACCACTGGTCGCCCGCCGAGCACAGCGAGTCCCCGGGGTAGACCGTGGCCGCGGTGGTGCCGGCCGCCGTCTTCAGGGTGCTGATGAGGATGTCCCGGCAGGCGCTGAGGCTGCCGCCGCCGCAGTACTGCTCGGCGAGCGGTCCGGAGACGGTCTGTCCGAGCACGGACCGGATGTCCTTGTCGACGTAGCTCCACCAGCCGTACTGGAAGGAGCTGCCGGCGTGCGACCCGGTCGGGCCGTGGGCGGCGGACGGGGTCTCGTCGATGTACAGGTTGTTGGTGAACGCGGTGTACAGGCTGTCACCGAGGCCCGGTTGGAACTCGGCCTTCACCAGCAGCGGCCACCAGGCGTCGAGGATCCGGATGGCGTCGGAGTTGGCGTAGGTCTTGGACCCGGCCGAGGTCTCCGTGCGCTTGCCGCCCGCGGTCAGCCAGGTCTGCAGCTTGGTGACGGCCGCCGCCGCGGTGGTGTCGGTGACCGTACTGCTGTTGACGACCTTCAGGAGGTCGGGCAGTACGTCCTCGGCGCGCAGGTCGGTGAGGGAGGCGTCCGACATGGCCTTCACCAGCGAGGTTCTGGTGACCCCGCCGGCCGCGACGAGTTTCTTCACCCGGTCGTCGAGGAGGTTGCCCCGGTGGACGGAGCCGTCACCCCAGCTGGCCGTCGTGTAGTTGAGGGCCTGTTTGTTGTTCCAGGAGATGTAGTAGTCCTGGTCGATGGAGTTGGGGTGCGCGGAGGCGGGGGTGTAGTCGGAGGTGTTGGTGGTGGGGTCCCAGTTCTGCCACTCGTAGGCGGCCTGGCCCCAGACCGGGAACTCGGGGTCGACGCCGCTGGGCCGCACCGGGTTGTTGCCGCTGTTGTAGTACGCGGTGTGCTGGGAGTCGGCGTAGAACCAGTTGAACGTGAAGTTGATGTGCTGCGCGGCGGTCTGGAAGGTCTGCGGACTCTTCACGTAGTCCGGGTCGTTGAGCATCTGGAAGCCGATGATCGAGTCGGCCTCATGCATGTAGGAGGAGCGCAGGGTGGTGTAGGCGACCTTTTTCCCGCCGACGGTCGCTCTGTATTCGACGGGTCCGTACTTGGTCTTCCACACTCTCATCGTGTACGACCCGGCCGCGGTGCCGTCGGCCGTGGTGGGCTTCCAGGAGTTCTTCTGCTCGATCTCGTCCATGGCCGTGCAGGTGCCGTGGAAGAGGTAGTGGTAGTCGTCCGTGCAGAGTTCGACGGCGTAGGTGTCGATGATGTCCTGGCCGGAGGTGGTGGCGGACCACGAGTAGTCCTGGCCGCGGCCGAGTTCGACGTACATGCTCAGGCCCGCGAAGGAGGCGCCGCGGGCGCTGATGCCCGGGCCCTGGATCTCCTGGAGCATGAGCAGCTGGGGGGCGAAGTAGCCGGTCTGCGGTCCGAAGACGGCGATCGGGTGGCCGCTCGCGGTGTACTTGCCGCTCACCACAAGGGCGTTGGACATCCCGCGCTTCGCGGAGCTGAGGGCGGTGGCGGTCGCCGCGGCGGAGGCCGCGGAGGCGCTCTGGTCGGCGCCGGTGCCGGTGGCGTCGTAGACGAGCGGCTCGGTCGTCACCGAACCGGAGTCCGGCAGGGCCTCGCCCTGGGCGGTGGTGGGCTTGGTGCCGTAGGGGAAGCTCTCGCCGTTGTGGACGGTGAGGACGGCCTCGGGGTCGTTGCGTTCGCGGAAGGACTCCCAGACCTTGGTGCCCTCGGTCACGCCGTACTTCTCCTGGGCGGCGAGCAGCGAGATGGCGTTGTTGACCTCGCCGCCACCGCCGGAGCCGAAGAGCGAGCCGATGACGGAGGCCAGCGCGACCAGGTCGGTGATCTTGAAGTGGTCGATCGTGCCGGCGTTGGTGATCGAGTCCTTGTGGCCGGTGAGGACGTACTCGCCGGGGAAGTAACGGCCGCTGTCCGAGGCGTCGATGTAGGCGTTGATGCCGGCCAGGTAGGCGTTGGCGTCGGCGAGGGCCTGCTGGCCGCGGGCGCCGTTGTTGGCGACGGCGTTGTCGATCTGGGACTGGAGCTCGGCCTCGGAGTACGGGGCGTTGCGGTAGAACTCCTGCTCAAGGCCCTGGTTGGAGGTCGCGCCGCCGGCGAAGGTGGTCAACTGGCCTCGTCCGACGTGCCGGAAGACGTCCATCAGCCACAGCCGGTCCTCGGCCGCCGCGTAGCCGGCGCCGTACTCGGTGCCGTAGCGCGTCGTACCTGTGATGTGCGGCACACCGGTCGCCTTGTCGCGGACGATGGTCACATCGGTACGGCCGCTGGGGTTCTCGGTCGAGGCGACGTTGGCGGCGGGGACCCCGAACGAGGCGTCGTTGAAGAAGGTGTTGATCTTCGCGTCGGTCAGCGTGGAGGCGCCCGTGGCCAGGTTGGCGTAGGGGCCGAGCTGGTCTTCGGCGTGCGCGGGCTGGGAACCGAAGGCCTGGTTCAGCAGGATCTGGGCGAGGGTGGCGTTGCCGTTCTCGCCGGCCGGGAGGATGTCCGAGCACTGGCCGCCGCAGTAGTCGTTCGAGGCGGTCGCAGCCGTAGCGGTCCCCTGGGCAAGAGGGGACAAAAGGGCAGCAATGAGGGCGCATACGGATGCGGCCTTCAGGAACCCGGGGAATCTTCCGGGAGTTCTCAGTCTGTCGAGCAAGTTACGTGGGGTGCGCCGAGGCATGACGGCTCCTACCGACGGGGGTGTGGCCGGACGTTACCGCCGGTATCCCCGGGATTGAAGATGAACATGCGTCAAGTTTTGGATGAGCAGGAGCGGCTTATGGGGGCCATCGGAAATCGGATGGAGCCAAATCGCTTGTCGATACGTCTATTCGGCGACGTCCGTACGACGACGCCGAGGTGACCGAAGTACAGGTGCAGGTGTGACGGAGGTGCAGGGCGATGGCCGGTTTCCGGAGTCTGGCGAGACAGGTGCGAGACCCTCGGTGCGATCTGGCGCTGCGGCGCTACTCGCTGCGCAAGTGCCTTGAGCGGTTCGCCCCTTATGGGCACAGGGCGACCTGGGACCACTTGAGCTCCCGGGCCGGGTTCGGACCCGAGGACCGCTCCCCCGACCCGGCGCGGCTCGTGGCCGCACTGGACGAGTTGGAGGAGGCGCGCAAGGTCTGGCTCGCCTATGAGGCGGGGTTCGCCGAGCGCCGCAAGAAGGAGAAGCACGACGGGCTGCGCCGCCCGGGCAGCGTGGACGACTGGCACCGGCTGACCTGGGGCGGCTTCGGAGTCGCCTGGTGCGACGACCCCCGTCTCCACCCCCATGAACCACTGGCCGAGGTGCTGCGACGGCTGATCGCCGCCCTGGAGCGCGAACCGGGTTCCGTGTGCCCGGTGTGCGCCGGGGAGCGCCTCCTGTGGAAGTACGACCTGGCCCACGAACCGTCCTCGGGCCCGGTCTGCACCGACTGCGGCATCGTCGTCCCGCGTCCGGTGCTCACGCCCGAGGCCCTGGCCTACGCCAGGCGCGGACGGCTGCTGATGTCGGCCTGAACCGGGGCAAACGAAGAAGGGCGCCAGGGGTGCGCCGGGGATGCCGCACCCCCTTCTGAGCAAGCCGGTTTGCCCTTGCTCCCGCAACGGCCGAGGCTGCCGACGGCGATCCGTCGACAGCCCCCGAGTGGTGCGCCGCAGGCGTCAGCTGGCCTTCCAGACGTCGGCGAAGCTGCCGGCGGAGATCGAGCCCGGCTGGGCCCGTACGGCGGAGCTGCTGCTCTTCGTCATCACGATCTCGTTCGGCGAGAAGGTGTCCAGGTTGCTGCCGTTGGCCTTGGCGCCGGTGAAGGTCACGGTGCCGAAGTTGGCGAGGCTCGCGACCGAGCCGCCGACCTCGGGGGCCTCGGCGACGACCTCGGCGGAGGCGTTCTTGAAGCCGGACGAGCCCGCGTGCGTGGTCGTCTTGGTCCAGCCCTCGGTGGAGTCGGCGAGGGTCATGGTGAAGGTGGAGCCGGTGTAGGTCACGGTCGCGGTGAACTTGTCGCCGCCCTTGACGGTGACACCGGAGTACGCGCTCTCGGAGGCGGGCAGCACCTCCCACCAGGCGCCGTAGGTGGCCTTGCCGCCGATGCAGTCGGCCTCCGTACCGGTCTGCTCCAGCGCGGAGTTGCTGTAGCCGTCGAGACCGACCCAGAACGACGAGTACGTGGTGGCCGAGGAGCAGGTGACGGTCGGCTGGGTCCAGGACGAGGTCACCGACGTGTAGGCGCCGGTCGAGCCGGTGGCCGCGTAGCCGGACCAGTTGGTGGACGAGACGGTGGCGTTGACCTTGCCCGGCTGCGCGAGCCCGCGCAGGGTGTGGCTCTCGTGGCTCGCTATGGACTGGGTGAGTTGGGCAGGGGTGTTCGAGGCGGCCGACGAGGGCGTGGCCAGGGCGGCGGTGAGGGCTGCGGCGGTGACGAGAACGAACCCGGCGGAAGATCTCGGGGACATGACTCTCCGTCATTCGAGGGGGTGGGGGGACTGCCGTGACGGCAGTGGACAGCAGCTTCCGCGAGCCTTCATGGGCATGGCAAGACGGTCAAGGCCCTTCAGTCTTGAGGGAATTGGCGGCGCAACAACTGAGAAATCTGACAGGTTCACTCAAATTTGATCAATCACCGGGCAAGACTGACCAAACTTCAGGGCAACGGTCTTCCGCCCCACGGCCGCCCTGACCTCAGCTGGAGTGCGTGACTTCCAGACCGGAGTACGCGACGCCCGGAACCGGGGCGATGCCGTTCCACGAGGCGCTGCGCGCGGCCATCGCGGCCAGCGGGCTGAGCCTGGACCGGATCCAGGACCGGCTGCTGCGGCGCGGTACGCCGGTGGCGTCGGCGACGCTCAGCTCCTGGCAGTCCGGGCGCTACCAGCCCGAACGGCAACGGTCGTTGGCGGCACTGACCGTACTGGAGGACGTCCTGCGGCTGCCGCCCGGCGCGCTCTCCGGACTGCTCGGACCGCCCCGGCCACGAGGCCGCTGGCTGCCACCGGTCGGCGACCACCCGGATCTGGCCCGGGTCTGGTCGGACCATGGCGACCTCACCGCCGTCCTCGCCGCGCTCGACACCCGCTGGGACGACAGCCTGACCCGGCTCAGCTGCCACAACCGGGTCGACGTGGACGCCGACCGCAGCGTCCGCTCCATGACCAGCCGCCGGCTGCTGCGCGCCGAGGCGGACGGCGCGGACCGCTGGATCGCCCTGTACCGCCTCGACGCCCCCGGCCCGCTGCCGCGGTTCCGCCCGGCGGCCCCGGCCCGGCTGGGCACCGTCGTCGAACTGCCCGCCGAGGGGCTGGTCGCGGCCGAGCTGCTCTTCGACCGCCCGCTGGCCCGCGGCGAGACCGTCATCGTCGACTACACGGTCGAGCACCGGGACCCGCGCCCGTACTCCCTGCGCGCCGAGACGACGATTCATGTGCCGATGCGCGAACACCTGCTGGAAGTCCGGTTCGCGAAGGGGGCGCTGCCTCGCGCGTGTTACTCGTTCCGCACGAACGGCCTCGACTCCCGCGCCGGTGCCGCGCGGCCCAGGGAGCAACGGCTGCGGGTGGACGCGTCGGGGTCGGTGCACGCGGTGGCGCTGGGGGTGGGGCTCTGCCGGGTGGGGATCCGGTGGGTGTGGGACTGAGGGGCCGGCCGACGGGCGGGCGTCGTCAGTGGACGGGCGGGCGTCGTCAGTGGCGGGTGGCACCATCGGGGCATGGTGCAGGTCTGTCTCAACGGGGTCCGTGGGGCCGTCGACGGGGTGATGGTGCCGGTCTCGCCGGGGGCGATGGCGGACGCCGCGGCCGAGGCCGTCGCGGTGGGGGCCACGGAGATACATGTCCATCCCAAGTCCCCTTGTGGGGACGACACGTTGTCGCCGCGCGTCCTCGCGGTGACGCTCGACGTGATACGGGCGCGGGTGACGGTGCCGGTCGGTGTGACCACCGGTGCCTGGGCCGAGCCGGAGCCCGCCGCCCGTCTCGAGCGGGTGCGCGGCTGGACCGTGCTGCCCGACCACGCCTCGGTCAACTGGCACGAGCCGGGCGCCGAGGAGGTCGCGGCGGTGCTGCTGGACCGGGGTGTCGGTGTGGAGGCCGGTATCTGGTCCGGCACGGACGGGGCCGCCCGGTTCGCCGTCTCACCGCTCCGCTCGAAGGTGCTGCGGGTCCTCGCGGAGGTGACCGACCCCGACGCGGACACGGCGGAAGCGTCCGCGCGTGCCCTCCTCGCCGAGCTGGACACCGACCACGGCCGCCCTGTTCTGCTGCACGGTGAGGACGGCGGCGCCTGGCCGGTGCTCCGGCTCGCGGGGCGGCTGGGGCTCGCGACCCGAATGGGCCTGGAGGACACGCTGTACCTGCCGGACGGCCGACGGGCCCTGTCCAACGCGCAGTTGGTCACCGAGGCGCTGGTCCAGTACGGAGGTCAGGAAGGCGCCGCGTAACAACTGACGGCCACCGTCTGCTGCGGGCTCCATCGCTGCTCGACCGTGGCCATCTTCTCCCAGCCCAACCGCTCGTACAGGGCGGCGGCCGCGGTATCGGTGGTGACGACGTCGAGCACCGGGTGCAGGCCGTGCCGCCGCGCCTCCCGCACCGCCCGGCCGATCAGCAGTGCGCCGATCCGATGCCCCCTCGCCTGCGGGGAGACGAACAGTCTGCCGACGACGGCGGCCGTACCCGGCGGCACCCCCGTCCGCTCGCCCCACAGCACCGGCGCCAGATCGCCTTCGCCGGCGGGCGCCAGACCGACATGCCCGACGAGGCGGCCTTCGCGTTCGGCGACCCAGGAACCCAGCGAGGGGCCGTGGGTCAGCCACTCACCGGGCCGGTCGGGCCAGTTGACCGGATAGCCGTCGTGCGCGTGGACCTCCGCGAGGACCCGCACGCACTCCTCGACGTCGCCGTCGGTCCTCTCCCGGATGTCCACTCCGGAATGGAAACACAAGCCACGGAGTCACGACCAACCGGTTTCGACGCCGGCCGCGGGCCGGCCCTAGCAGCCGATATTCCACTCGCTCAACCCGGTTTCGGATCAGGACAGTTGGAGGCGATGAAACCCAGCTGAGGAACCCGAGGAGTCCCGATGTCGACGCTGCGCGTCACCGCCGAAGTGCTGACCGTCCATGAACACCCGAACGCCGACGCCCTCGAACTGGCCCAGGTCGGCCTGTACCGGGCCGTCGTCGCCAAGGGCGAGTACCGCACCGGTGACACCGCCGTCTACATCCCCGAGCAGTCCGTGCTCCCGGCCGCGCTGATCGAGGAGCTGGGCCTGACCGGACGCCTCGCGGGGAGCAACGCCGACCGGGTCAAGGCGGTGCGCCTGCGCGGTGAGCTGTCGCAGGGCATCGTCTGCCGGCCCAAGGCGCTCGCGGACGTGGATCTGGCCCGGGCCGCCCTGGACGGCACCGACTTCGCGGAACTGCTCGGCATCGTCAAGTGGGTGCCGCCGATCCCGCCCACCATGGACGGTGACGTCGAGACCGCGCCCGATCTGCTGCCCTGGGTGGACATCGAGAACATCCAGCGGTTTCCCGGGATATTCGAACCGGGCGAGGCTGTGGTCCTGACCGAGAAACTGCACGGCTCCGCCTGCCTGCTCACCTACTTCTCCGAGGACGGCCGCGTCCAGGTCTCCTCGAAGGGCTTCGGCGCCAAGTCCCTTGCCCTGAAAGAGGATCCGCGCAATCTCTACTGGCGGGCGGTCCTCGCCCACGGCGTCCCCGAGACCGCCGCCCGCCTCGCCGAACGACTCGGCGCGCGCCGCGTCGGCATCTTCGGCGAGGTGTTCGGCGCGGGCGTACAGGACCTCACCTACGGCGCCGACGGCCGCCGCAGCACCCTCGGCTACGCCGTGTTCGACGTCTCCGCCGAGATCGACGGAGCGGTGCGCTGGCTGGACGCGACCGAACTCCTCGACGGGGAGCTGCCGTTGGTGCCCCGGCTGTACGAGGGGCCGTACGACATCGAGCGGGTGCTGGAGGTCGCGAGCGGTCGCGAGACCGTGTCCGGGCGGGAACTGCACCTGCGGGAGGGCGTCGTGATCCGCCCCGCCGTGGAACGCTACAGCCCCGTGACCGGCGGCCGGGCGATCGCCAAGGCGGTGAGCGCCGCGTATCTGACGCGGAAGGGCGGCACGGAGTACGAGTGAGTCCGGGCGCGCGAAGCTCAGGCCGTCGGGGCACGGGGGACGCCACGGCGCGCGTTGGTCGTCGCGGTACACGTGACGGCCGACGCGGTACGAGCGACCACCCGCGCGCGGTCCTCGCCACGGTGCGCGTGACGGCCGACGCGCGCACCCCCGATCGCGGTGCGCGTGACGCCCCGGCGCGCGAAACCCCCACCGCGATGCGGGTGATGGCGCAGCGCACACAGCCGTCGCCGCAGTCGTGCGACGGGCGAAGGGCGACGGGCGAAGGGCGACGGGCGAAGCCGTCGTCGCGGCGCGAGCGACGCCCCCTGCGCTGTCCTCGCCGCGGCGCGGCTGACGGCCGGCGCGCGAACCACTCACCGCGGTACGTGTGACAGCCGGCGTTCCCAGCGCTCAATCGCGTTCCTCGGGGCCGGGATTCGTCCCCCAGCCCCGAGGCCTGTGTGCGCTCGGTTCTGTCATCAGGCGGGAACCCGCGCCCCGTTCGCCGATCACGTCGTCCGGGTTGGAGAGGACGCAGGTCGCCAGGGAGAGGCAGCCGCAGCCGATGCAGTCGGTGAGGTGGTCGCGGAGGCGGTTGAGCTGCTTGATGCGTTCGTCGAGTTCGGAGCGCCAGGCCTCGGAGAGGTGGGCCCAGTCCTCGCGGGTCGGGGTGCGCTCCTCGGGGAGTTCGGCGAGCGCCTCGCGGATGGTGGCCAGCGGGATGCCGACGCGCTGGGCGGCCCGCACGAAGGCGACCCGGCGCAGGGTGTCACGGGTGTACCGGCGCTGGTTGCCCGTGGTGCGGCGGCTGCTGATCAGACCCTTGGCCTCGTAGAAGTGCAGGGCGGAGACGGCGGCACCGCTGCGCGCGGCGAGTTGGCCGACGGTCAGCTCGTGGATCTTCTCGGGAATCTGGGGCACCCCTCGAACCCTACCCATCCACCGGCACAGGTGTTCCGTTGACAGCGGCCCGGCATACGACCATGCTAAGCAGTTGCTTAGGCATGTAGGAACAGACGATGCTGGATGACGTGAGAGGCCGGGACATGGCAGAGCCGAGGATCTTCACCTCCGTCGACGACCTGCGGGCGGCGGTCGGCGAGCAGCTGGGGTACAGCGACTGGGTGGAGGTGGACCAGAAGCGGATCGACCTGTTCGCGGACGCGACGGGCGACCACCAGTGGATCCACGTGGACCCTGAGAAGGCCGCGGCGGGCCCCTTCAAGACGACCATCGCGCACGGCTACCTCACCCTGTCGCTGCTCCCGCTCTTCGGACCGCAGCTCATCAAAGTCGAGGGCGTGAAGATGGGCGTCAACTACGGGACGAACAAGGTCCGTTTCCCCGCCCCCGTCCCGGTCGACTCCCGGCTGCGCGCCACCGCGACGATCACCGGCGTCGACGACGTACCGGGCGGCGTCCAGGTGACGGTCACGTTCACCGTGGAGCGCGAGGGCGGCGACAAGCCGGTGTGCGTGGCCGAGTCGGTGTCGCGCTACTACCTCTAGGCGGCCAAACCCCGCACGACGGCGGCTAGTTGGCCCCCACCATCCGCAGTACGAGGTCGGCGTAGAGCGCGCCGACCTCCTCGGGCGTCCGGGGGCCGTCGAGGCTGAACCAGCGCGCCACGTCGATGCACAGCGACAGGATCGCGAGGGTCGTGCCCTTCACGTCCGGCACGTCGAAGGAGCCGTCCGCGACCCCGTCCTCGACGATCCCGCGCACCTCGGCGTCGACCTGCCGGCGCAGCGCGAGGATCTCGGCGCGGGCGTCCGGGCCGAGCGAGTCGAGTTCGTACTGCACGACCCGCGCGGTGGTACGGCCGCCCGCGTGCCAGCGCACGAAGGAGCTGACGGCGTCGGCGAGCCGCTCGGCGGCGCTGCCCTCGCGCGCCGCCGCCGTCCGCAGGATGTCGAGGGCCTTCTCGTGGCCGATCCTGCTGATCCGGTGGAGCAGCTCTTCCTTGGTCTTGTAGTGGATGTAGAGCGCGGCCGGACTCATCCCGGCGCGGCCGGCGATGTCCCGGGTGGTCGTCGCGTGGTAGCCGCGCTCGGCGAAGGCCTCCACGGCGGCGATCAGCAGCCGCCGGGCCGCGTCGGGCGTGACCTCTGCCCAGGCCTGCGGGTCGCCCGCGGTCGTCTCCTCCGCCGTACTCATCGCTCGTGAACCCCTCTCGATACCTCTCGATGACAAGGGCTCCACCATACCGCCGAACCTGAGCGAGCGCTTAGTCTCCCCGCTCAGAGCTTTTCGAACGGGTTGTAGGTGCCGCGCGCCCCCTCCTGCCGGTCCCGGATCACCTTGGCGAGGGTGAAGGAGGAGGTGACCAGATACAGGACGGCGATCGCGAGGAAGGCCCGCACCCAGGCGTCGGCCTGCAGCTTGAAGATGCCGATGGCGGTCGCCGCGATGGCGACGGAGAAGGACGCGACGGCCTGGCCGTAGAAGGCGGCCGTGTTCTGCGGTTTGCCCGATGCTTCACTCATGGGGACAAGCGTCCGCTCCTACGGCCGCCACCACATCCGTCGGCGTACTCAGCTGACGTACTCAGAAAAGTCAGGCCTCAGAACGCCGAAATCCCCGTCAGCGCACGCCCGATGAGCAGTTTCTGGATCTGGCTGGTGCCCTCGTAGAGGGTCATCACGCGGGCGTCGCGCAGCAGCTTCCCGGCCGGGTACTCATCGATGTAGCCGTAGCCGCCGAAGACCTGGAGCGCGTTGTTGGCGGCACGCACGGCGGCCTCCGAGGCGAAGAGCTTGGCCTTGGAGGACTCGGTCGCGAAGGGCAGGCCCCGGTCGACGAGGTCGGCGACCCGCCAGGTCAGCAGCCGGGCCGCGTCCACGTCGACGGCGATGTCGCTGATGAGTTCCTGGACGAGCTGGTGGTGGGCGATGGGCTTGCCGAACTGCTCGCGCTCACCGGCGTAGCGGACGGCCACGTCCAGCGCGGCCTGGGCGATGCCGACGCAGCCCGCCGCGACCGACATCCGCCCCTTGGCCAGCGCAGACATGGCGACGGAGAAGCCCTTGCCCTCGGGGGCGAGCATGGCGGAGGCGGGGACGCGGACGTCTGCGAGGACGAGTTCGGCGGTCGCCTGGCCGCGCAGGCCGAGCTTGCCGTGGATGGTGCGGCGGGTCAGGCCGGGGCTTTCGGTGGGCACGAGGAAGGCGGAGACGCCCTTGTGGCCGGGCGCGTCGGTGGAGCGGGCGAAGAGCAGGACGACATCGGCCCAACTGCCGTTCGTGATGAACATCTTGGTGCCGTTGATGACGTAGTCGTCGCCGTCGCGGACCGCGCGGGTGGTGAGATTCCCGGCGTCCGATCCCGTACCGGGCTCGGTGAGGCCGAAGCAGCCGACGTACTCGCCGGAGGTGAGCCCCGGCAGCCAGCGCCGCTTCTGCTCCTCGGTCCCCCAGGCCGCGATCGACTTGGCGACCAGGCCGAGCGACACGGAGACGATGCCGCGCACGGAGGAGTCGCCGCGGCCGAGTTCCTCGGTGACCAGGCAGTACGCGAGATGGTCGCCGCCCGAGCCGCCGTACTCCTCGTCGATGGTCAGACCCAGGAAACCGACCCCGCCGAGCTTCTTCACGATGGACCGGTCGACATCCTCGGCGCGGTCCCAGGCGATGACGTGCGGGGCGATCTCGCGCTCCACGAAGTCCTTGGCGAGCCGCCGTACGGCCTCCTGCTCCTCGCTCAGCTCCAGGTTCATTGCGCGTCACCCCAAGTGAAAGGCCGTACACCGACTGCTGCACATTGACTACTGCACATTTAAATTAGCACTGCTAGTTTCGGTCTCGCAGCCCTACTATGTGCGCCATGGCCCGACCGCGCAAGCCCCTCCTCAGCACCGACCGGATCGTCGAGACGGCTCGCATGCTGGTGGACTCGGAGGGGCTGGCGGCCGTCTCCACGCGCCGGCTCGCCGCCGAACTGGGGGTGAGCGGGCCGTCCCTGTACAACCACTTCCGCACCAAGGACCAGATCCTGGAGGCGGTCGCGGACTCGGTGAGCGCGCAGGTCGACCTGTCGATGTTCGAGGACGGCCGCGACTGGCGGACCGCGCTGCGCGACTGGGCCGTTTCCTATCGGTCCGCGCTGCGGGACCACCCCAACATCGTGCCGGTGCTGGCCACCGGGCCCGGGCGGCGGCCGGCGGGGTTGCGGCTCGCGGACGCGGTCTACGGGGCGATGGTCGATGCGGGGTGGCCGCCCGCGCAGGCCACGTCGATCGGGGCGTTGATGCGGTACTTCATCATGGGGTCGGCGCTGGGGTCGTTCGCCGGGGGGTTCGTGGACGACGCGAGTGCGTACGACCCCGCCGACTATCCGCACCTTGGGCAGGCGCATCTCCTGGCTGAGCAGCAGGAGAAGATTGACGAGCGGGCTTTTGAGGTGGGGCTTGCTGCGTTGCTGGACGGGTTGGCGGGGCAGTTCTCGGAGTTGCGGCGGGGCAGGTAGGTTCCGTCGTTTGTCGGGTGGGGGTTCCGTTGTGGCCGGCACCTGGCACAGAACACGAGCCCTGACGTCCGATTTCCGCCAGCCGCACCGCCCCGTCCCCGCCTAACCTCGGGCCATGAAGAACTCCCTCCGACCCGCCGCAGCCGCCGTCGTCACCGTCCTGCTGTGGGCCTCCGCGTTCGTGTCCATCCGGAGTGCGGGCGCCGCCTACTCACCGGGCGCGCTGGCGCTCGGCCGGCTGGCGAGCGGGGCACTGGCGCTGGGCGTGCTCTGTCTCGTACGGCGGGAAGGGGTGCCGCCCCGGTCCGCGTGGCGGGGGATCGCGGTTTCGGGCGCGCTGTGGTTCGGCTTCTACATGGTCGTCCTGAACTGGGGCGAGCAGCAGGTCGACGCCGGCACGGCCGCCCTCGTCGTGAACATCGGGCCGATCCTCATCGCCCTGCTCGGCTCACGGCTGCTCGGTGACGCGATGCCGCCGCGGCTGCTCGCGGGCATGGCGGTGTCCTTCGCCGGTGCGGTGACCGTGGGGCTGTCGATGTCGGGCGAGGGCGGTTCGTCCGTGCTCGGGGTGGTGCTGTGTCTGCTCGCTGCGGTCGCGTACGCCGGTGGTGTCGTCGCCCAGAAGCCGGCCCTGAGCAGTGCCGGCGCGCTCCAGGTGACGACGTTCGGGTGTCTCATCGGGGCCGTGCTGTGCCTGCCGTTCGCGGGGCAGCTGGTCCAGGACGCGGCCGACGCGCCCGTCTCCGCCACGCTCAACATGGTCTACCTGGGCGTCTTCCCGACCGCCCTGGCCTTCACCACCTGGGCCTACGCCCTCGCCCGTACGACCGCCAGCCGCATGGGCGCGACGACGTACGCCGTGCCCGCGCTGGTCGTCCTGATGTCGTGGCTGGCGCTCGGCGAGGTGCCGGGGCTGCTCACGCTGGCGGGCGGGGTGCTGTGTCTCGCGGGTGTGGCGGTGTCGCGGTCCCGGCCGCGAGCGAGGGCGGAGGAGGCTGCGGCGACCACGGAGCCGCAGCCCGAACAGGTGCCGTAGGCAAGGCAGTTCGGTCAGAACACCACCAGTGCCCGGCCGCCCTTTCCCGCCACCATGTTCTCGAACGCCGCCGGAATCCCGGCCAGTTCGATCCGTTCCGTCACCAGTGCGCCCAGGTCCAGGCGGCCGGCCCGTACGTGTTCTGCGAGTACCGGCAGGTCCTTCGCGGGGTCGGAGTTGCCGTAGACGCAGCCGCTCAACGTCCGTCCCCAGTGGAAGAGTTCGAGGGCGTTGAAGGTGATCTGCTGGTCCTTGCCGCCGATGCCGACGACCGTGGTGCGGCCGCCCCGGCGGGTGGACTCCCAGGCGGTGCGGATGGTGACCGCCCGGCCGACGCACTCCACGGCGACGTCGACGCCCTGTTTTCCGGTGAGGGCGCGGATCTCGCGGGCCGTGTTCTCGGAGGCGACCACGTAGTCCGTCGCTCCGGCCGCGCGCGCCAACTCCTCCTTCTCCGGGGAGACATCGACGGCGACGATCTTCGTGGCGCCCGCGATCCGGGCCGCCTGGAGCGCCGACAGACCCACTCCGCCGACGCCGAAGACCGCGACCGTCTCGCCCTCCCGCACCTGCGCCGAGTGGTGCACGGCGCCGTAGCCGGTGAGGACCGCGCAGCCCAGAAGTGCCGCGTCCGTCAACGGGATTCCGTCCGGCAGTGGCAGCGCACAGGCCGCGGACACGACCGTCTCCTCGGCGAACGCCGCCACGTTCAGGCCGGGATGGAGATCGCTGCCGTCGGAGGCGCGGTGGGCGTAGACGTCGGCGGCGCCGTTGAGCGCGTTGGCGCAGAGCCAGACCTCGCCGAGGGTGCAGGCGTGGCAAGTGCCGCAGGACGGGGCCCAGTTGAGGACGACGGGGTCGCCGGGCGAGACATGGGTGACGCCCTCCCCCACCGCCACCACCGTGCCCGCGCCCTCGTGGCCCAGGACCGCCGGGACCGGCACGCGCATGGTGCCGTTGGTCAGGGACAGGTCGGAGTGGCAGACCCCGGCGGCGGCGAGGCGGACACGGACCTGGCCGGGGCCGGGGTCCGGGAGGTCGATCTCGGCGATCTCCAACGGAGCGCCCACGGCGGGCAGTACGGCTGCGCGGACCATGCGAGGACTCCTGAAGGATCTAGAACTGAAGGGACTTGGTCTGGAGGTACTCGGAGAGACCGTGCGCACCCAGCTCCCGGCCCACCCCCGACTGCTTGTAACCCCCGAACGGGGCACGGGGGTTGAAGCGTCCGCCGTTGATGTCGACCTGCCCGGTCTCCAGCCTCCGCGCGAACGCGACCGCTTCCGCCTCCTCACCGGCCCACACCGCGCCCGCCAGGCCGTAGACCGTGCCGTTGGCGATGCGCGCGGCGTCGTCCTCGTCGTCGTAGCGGAGGATGGAGAGGACCGGGCCGAAGATCTCCTCCTGGGCGATCGTCATGTCGGGGGTCACGTCGGCGAAGACGGTCGGGGCGACGAAGTAGCCCTGCGGGGAAGGGGATTCGAGGCCGCCCGCCACCAGGCGCGCGCCCTCTGCCACGCCCTTCTCGATGTAACTCCGCACCCGAGCCCGCTGTTTGGCGCTCACGACCGGGCCGATGCGGTCGCCGTACTTGACGGCGGCGGTCGCGGCCAGTTGCACCGCCTCGTCGTACTGGTCCCGGTGGACCAGCATGCGGGTCCAGGCGCTGCATGTCTGGCCGGAGTTGGACATCACGTTGGCGACGCCGACGTTGACGGCCTTGGCGAGGTCGGCGCTCGGGAGGATGACGTTGGCGGACTTGCCGCCGAGTTCGAGGGCGACCTTCTTGATCGCGGCGCCCGCCGTCGCGCCGATCTGCCGGCCGACCGCCGTGGAGCCGGTGAAGGAGACCAGGTCGACGCCCGGGTGCTCGGCGAGGGCCTGGCCCGCGACCGGGCCGAGGCCGGTGACGAGGTTGAAGACACCGGCCGGGATGCCCGCCTCGTCGACCGCTTCGGCGAACAACTGCGCGGTGAGCGGGGTGTCTTCGGCGGGCTTGAGTACGACGGTGCAGCCTGCCGCGAGCGCCGGGGCGACCTTGGCGACGATCTGGTGGAGAGGGTAGTTCCATGGGGTGATCGCGCCGACCACGCCGATCGGCTCCTGGTGGACGGTCGAGTTGCCGACCTTCTCCTCGAAGGCGTGGGTCGCGGCGAGTTCGGCGTAGGAGCCCGCGACCGCGATCGGCACGCTCGCGTGGACGGCCTGCGAGAAGGCGAGCGGGGAGCCGAGTTCGGCGGTGACCGTCTCGGCGATCTCGTCCTTGCGGGCGATCAGCACGTCCCGCAACTCCCGCAGACGCGCGGCCCGTTCGGCGGGCGGGGTGGCGGCCCAGCCCGGGAGGGCGGCACGGGCGGCACGTACGGCGGTGTCGATGTCGGCGGCCGTGCCGGCCGGTACGCGGTCGATCACCTGCTCGTCGGCCGGATTCACCACGTCGATGGTCTCCCCGCTCGCGGCGGGGCACCAGGTGCCGTCGATGTACATGCCGTCGTGTGCCTTCATCGTGCTGCCTCCCGGGCGTGACTACGTCGTCCGCCTCACAAACTAGCGATGTTAGTTTTCCGGCGCCAGAGACCCCCGGTCACCGGTGCGCGGCCGGGTCAGAAATCGGCCCGGGTCCGGTCGTCCACCCTCCCCACCGACTCCTGCGCGAAGGCCTTCTCGTACGCCCGCCGGATCTCCTCGATCTTCCGGTCGCCCGCACCCGCCGCCGTCACCGGATACAGCAGGATCAGCTCGTACGACCGCTCCTTCTCGATCCTCCCGTTCGCGTCCCGCCACTGCCCGCGCCCGCTCTGCACGGTGAGCCCGTCCGGGAAGTCCGGCGTGACCTCCTTGTCGACGAAGGCCATGAACTGCCGGTCGGTGACCGCCGGTCCGCCGTCCGGCCGCTCGGTGCCGAAGAACAACTGCGTCTCGACGTACGGCGTTCCGCGCGTCGGCGCGGGCGCGGTCTCCGTGTCGAGGCTCGCGTAGGCGGTCGGGGCCGCCGCGGCCAGGAGGAGGCCGGCGGTCGCGAGGGCTGCCCGGTTTCGGGTGAGGCGCACGTTCATGCGCCTATCCGTACCGGTCCTCACTCGTCCAGGTCGGGCAGCCGGGCCGGGGCGGGCGAGATCCGTTCTCCGTGCTGGTCGAAGACGAACAGGTGGGCGATGTCCACGAGGAGCGGGACCTGCATGCCGTGGCGGAGCTGGATGTCAGGGGTGGTGCGGACGACGAGGTCGCCGGGGAGGCGGCCCTCGGGCGGTACGAGGTCGGGTTCCGGGTCGGCCGGGTGGTCGAGTACGACGACCGGGCCGGCGCGCAGCACGCCCGTACGCTCCCGCAGCCGGCCCAGGACACCGCCCTCGCGTCGGCGGCGCCTGACCGGGCGGGTGGGGCGCGGGGCCTCCAACTCCGGTACCACGGCGGGCCGGGAGCCGGTGTTGAAGTGGACGAGGACCTCGTGGCCCTGGAACTCCACGTGCTCGACCAGGCCGCTGATCGCCACCTCGCCGGGGCGGGCGGCGGCGGGCTTGGCGATGCGGATGGCCTCGGAGCGCAGCCCGACGATGACCTCGCGGCCCTGCTGGACGCGGAGCAACTGGTGGTCCAGGCACAGGGGTTCGGGCAGTCTGAGGTACTGCTTGCCGAGGCTGATGGTCATCGCGCCGTCCAACGGGGCCCGGACCAGGCCGCGCAGGAGGTTGATGCGCGGGGTGCCGATGAAAGCGGCGACAAAGACGTTGCGGGGCAGCGCGTAAACCGAACGGGGAGTGCCGAGTTGCTGGAGGACTCCGCCGCGCAGGACGGCGACCCGGTCGCCCAGCGACATGGCCTCCGCCTGGTCGTGGGTGACGTAGACCGTGGTAACGCCCAACTCGCGGGTGAGGGAGGAGATTTCGGCGCGCAGGTGGTTGCGGAGTTTGGCGTCGAGGTTGGAGAGCGGTTCGTCCATCAGGAACGCGGAGGGATGGCGGGCGATGGCCCGGCCCATGGCGACGCGCTGGCGTTCGCCGCCGGAGAGCTGGCTGGGGTAGCGGTCGAGGAGATCCTCGATGCCGAGCATGCGGGCGGTGGCGTCCACGCGCGGGCGGGGGTCGGCGCCGGGGGCCTCGATGCGCAGCGGGAAGCCGATGTTGTCGCGACTGGTCATGCTCGGGTAGAGGGCGAAGTTCTGGAAGACCATCGCCATGTCCCGTTCGGAGGGCGCGAGTTCGTTGGCGTACTCGCCGTCGAGTCTTAACTCGCCCTCCGTTATCTCCTCCAGGCCCGCGATCATGCGCAGCACGGTCGACTTGCCGCACCCGGACGGCCCGAGCAGGACGAGGAACTCCCCCGGCGCGATGTCCAGCGACAGCCTGTCCACCACGCGGGCGCCGCGCGCGTAGGCCTTGCTCACGTCGTGCAGGGAGATGGCGCGTGTCATGACGAGTGCCCCCGGGGGCTCCGCGATCGGATCGCCCCGTACGGGTCGTACGAGGCTTGTGAGTCACGGAAGTTAACGGAATGTGCGCGCCCGGGGGAAGAGACCGGACGGGATCGGGCGGGTCGGTCCGGTTGGTGAGAAAACGGACGATCGCGTTCAGCGCGTGCGGCCGCGTTCGCGGGTCGCGGTGAGGTGGGCGAACACGACGGTGTTGCCCGAGTAGCCGGTCCGGTGGTCGAAGCTGCCACCGCAGGTGATCAGGCGGAGTTCGGGCCGGCCGCGGGCGCCGTAGACCTCCCGGTCGGGGAAGTGCGCCTTCTCGTACGTCCTCACCGCGTCGACCGTGTAGACGGCGGTCCGGCCGTCGGCGCGGCGGGCCTCGATCAGGCGGCCGGGCTTGAGTGCGCCGAGGCCCGCGAAGACGGCGGGGCCGGTCATGGTGTCGAGGTGGCCGACGGCGACGGCGGTGCCCTGCTCGCCCGGGGTGGGCCCGTCCGCGTACCAGCCCACCCGTTTGGGGTCGTCGTCCGGTGGCGCGGACATCTGCCGTCCCCGGCCGAGCCGGAGCGGGACGACCGGGGCGTCGACGCTGAGATAGGGGATGACGAGACCGGTCGCGCGGGAGCGCGGGAGCGGGAGCGGCGGGGGTGCCGGGCGGCCGGAACGGGTCACGGGGTGCGCCGGGGGCTGGTGTTGGCCGCCGCGCGCGTCCGTGCGGGCGTCCGCGGCAGGCGGAGTCGCTCCGTTCGGGCCGGAGGTGCCTGTGGCCGGCGGAGCCGCCCCTGGCGGGCCGGAGGCGTCCGTGGCCGACTGAGTCGCCCGGGCCGCCGGGCCGATGGGGCCCGCGCCCCCGGCACACCGGGCGCCGCCCACCATCAGGACGACGGCCAGCACGACGGTCCGGGCGAGCCGGTAGGCCCGCCTCCGGTACCAGGGCCGGCGACGCCGCACCACACGGGTTGCGGAACGGCCCGGTGTCCCGCAGTTGGCGGTGCGGCCCGATGTCCCGCGCGGGGCGGTGCGGCTGGGTGACCCACGGGAGGCGGTGCCGCCCGATGACCCGCTGGTATTAGTGCGGCCCGATGACCCCCGCGAGGCGCTGCCGCCCGATGACCCGCTGGTATTAGTGCGGCCCGAAGTCCCGCGCGGGGCGGTGCGGCTCGATGTCGCATGGTCGGCCGGGCGCGAGCCCGGGCGCAGGCGGACGGTGTCAGCGCCCCGCGCCCGGGTGGGGCGCGGGGCGGCGCTGGAGTTCATCGCATCCGCTCAGGACGCACCGTGGGGACGGCGGCGCAGCCGGAACCAGACCACCCCGCCGACCGCGGTCAGGCCCACCGCGGCGGCACCGGCGAGCGGGGTCAGGGCCGCTTCCCGGGCCAGCCCGCCGCCACCGGCGGGCGGACCGCCGTTGGGACCGCCCGATCCGCCGCCGGGACCGCCGGTGCCACCGCCGGGACCGCCGCCGGGCGGCGGCGTCGGGCAGTCGACCTTGAAGACCTTGTGCTTGCCCGCGCCGTGCTCGCCGACGAAGTTCCAGGTCAGCTTGTACATGCCGTTCGGGAGCGTCGCGATGGGCATGGTGTGGCCGGTGCCACTGGTGAGCGTGATGGAGCCGGTACGGGTCGCGCCGCCCAGGACCGGCGGCTGGGTCTCGATGGACCAGGTGACCTGCTGGATCGTGTCGAAGTTGAACGCGTCGAGGTAGAAGTCGCAGACCTTCGGCTCGTTGCGCTGGTCGGTGAAGGGCGTGCCCACCTCGTGAATCTTGACGTCTCCGTTGTCACCGGGGGCGGCGACCGCGCCGGGCGCGCCGGCGACGACGGTTGCCGCGGCGGCGAGAACCGTCCAGGCGGCGGCTCGACGGGGCAGGAATGAGGTCGGCATGAACAGCCCTCCGAATCAGGTGATTATCGTACGAATCGCTCTTTAACCTGATTCCCTTTCACATCCGGCCCGCCGAATGTGTGCGCAGCGCCGTACGCGCCGTCAGACAGCGCTAGATATCGCCCTTCCGGCTCAAGGACGGCCGCCCGCGCCGGGCACCGCCGGGAGCCGTCCGCTCCCTGGCGGCACCGCCCGGCGAGCGCAGCGCGGCCCCCGCCGAGAGCACCAGCAGCGCGCCGAGCATCACGAACGGCGCCGCCACTCCCGCGACCCCGGCGACGAGACCCGCGCCGGCGGGCGCGGCGACCTGGCCGAGCCGGTTGCCGGTGAGACGCAGCGCGAGCGCGGTGGAACGGGCGCCGTCGGGAGCGGCCTGCACGACCGTCGTCATGGAGAGCGGCTGGCCGACGCCGAGGCAGAAGCCGAGCACGGCGAGCATCAGACCGATCGCCCACACCGGTACCGGCAGCGCGATGCCCGCGCACAGGACGCCCGCGAGGAGGCAGGTCGCGGTCAACAGGGCAGCCCTGCCGAGCAGTTGGAGGAGCGGGGTGAGGACCAGGCGGCATGCGATGGTGGCCGCCGCGCGGATGCTGAGCAGGACGCCGATCACCGAGGGCGCGATGCCCCGGTGTTCGCCGACCACCGGGAGGTAGGCGGTGAGGATGTCGGTCGCGGACAGCACGGAGAGGCTGACGAAAATGCCCGCGGGCACACCCCTCGCGCCGAGGATGCTCCGCATGGGCACGCGATCGCCTTGCCGGGTACGGGACTTGACGGCCGTACGGTCCTCGATGCGCCACAGGGACGTGAACGACACGGCGGCGCCCGCGCCCGCGACGAGCAGGGCGAGGGCGCTGGTGCCGGCCATGTCGGAGCCGCCGATCAGGGCACCCGCGGCGATGGGGCCGACGAGCTGGCCGAGGGAGACACCGATGGTGAAGTGGCCGAAGTTGCGGTCCTGTTCGTGCGGGGCGGACTGGCGGGCGACGAGCGACTGGGCGCCGATCACGAAGCAGAGGTGGCCCAGGCCCATCACCCCGCTCCACATCGCCATCGCCCAGAGGGAGTTGGCCAGTCCGCTCAGTGCGCAGCCGCCGGAGATCAGGACCACGCCGACGGGCAGCAGGGGTGCGCAGCGGCCGTAGTCGGTACGGCGGCCGAGCGGTACGGCGGCGAACAGCGGGAGCAGCGCGTACACGCCGGCGACGACGCCGACCGCCCGCTCGTCCGCGCCGAGGGCGAGGGCCCGGTAGGAGACGGCGGGACGGGCCATCGACACCGCCCCCTGCGTGAAGCTGAAGGCGATGACGAGGCGGAGCAGCCAACCGCGGTTCCTGCCGGGCGCCATGGTCAAGTCCTTTGTCGTGTCGGTCAGATGATGCCGAACAGGATGCCTGCCCCGAGGACGACGAGCGATGTCAGGGCCGCCCACTTGACCACGAACCGTGTGTGGTCGCCGAACTCCACCTTGGCCATGCCGACCAGGACGTACACGGCGGGCACCAGCGGGCTCGACATGTGCAGGGGCTGGCCGACGAGGGAGGCGCGGGCGATCTCCAGGGAGGAGACGCCGTGCGCCTGGCCCGCCTCGGCGAGCACGGGGAGGATGCCGAAGTAGAAGCCGTCGTTCGACATGAAGTACGTGAGCGGGATGCTGAGCACGCCGGTGACGAAGGCCATGTGCGGGCCCATGCCGTCGGGGATGTTGTCGACCAGCCAGGTCGCCATGTGGTCGACCATGCCGGTGCCCTGGAGGACGCCGGTGAAGACGGCGGCGGCGAAGACCATGCCGGAGACGTTGAGGACGTTCTCCGCGTGGGCGCCGAGGCGGGCCTTCTGGTCGGGCATGTGGGGGAAGTTGACGGTCAGGGCGAGCGCGGCGCCGAGCAGGAACAGCACCGGGATCGGCAGCCACTCCATGATCATGGCGGTGAGCAGGGTGACCGTGAGCAGCGCGTTGAACCAGTAGAGCTTGGGGCGCAGGGTCGGGCGGTTGGGGTCGAGGCCGCGGAAACCGTCGTCCTCGTCGGGCAGTTCGGCGTCGGCGTCCGTGCCGGAGCCCGAACCACCGGTCCGCGCCCGCTTGCTGCCCTCCCCGCCGCCGGCTCCCACGAGCACCGTCTCCGACTCGGCGGGCTCCTCGACGAGCACCTCGTCCAGCGTCAGCACGCCGAGCCGCTTGCGTTCGCGGCGGCCGAGGACGTACGCGAGGACGAACACGCCCAGCAGGCCCACGGCGAGGGCCGGGATCATCGGGACGAAGATGTCGCCGGCGTTGAGCTTCAGGGCCGTCGCGGCACGGGCGGTCGGGCCGCCCCAAGGGAGCGTGTTCATCACGCCGTTGGCCATGGCGGCGACACCGGTCATCACGACCAGGCTCATCTTCAGGCGCTTGTACAGCGGGTACATCGCCGAGACGGTGATCATGAAGGTGGTCGAGCCGTCGCCGTCCAGGGAGACGATCGCGGCGAGGACCGCGGTGCCGACCACGATGCGCAGGGGGTCGGCCTTGCAGAACTTGAGGATGCCTCGCACGATCGGGTCGAAGAGACCCACGTCGATCATCACACCGAAGTAGACGATCGCGAACATGAGCATCGCCGCGGTGGGCGCGAGGCTGGTGACGCCGTCGATCACGTAGTCGCCGAGCTTGCCGCCCTTTCCGACGAAGACGCAGAACAGCGCGGGTATCAGGACGAGCGCCGCGATCGGCGACATCTTCTTCAGCATGATCAGGACCAGGAAGGTCGCGATCATGGTGAAGCCGAGGATGGTCAGCATGAGTGGAACACCTAACGTTCGCCTTTGAACTCCCACCAGGAGCGGCAGTGCGATGACGTTAGGTCGCGCAAAGCTGCGTTAACAAGATGTTGACGTGCGAGCAATAAGCGCAAAACTCCAGGTCACAGCGGTGCGCTGAGTGCGGCGACCTCGACGGGCACTCCGTTGAGCACCGCGTTGCCCGACAGCGGGTCGAGGAGACTGCCGTCGAGCAGCTGGTTCACGTTGACGCCCGGGTCGGCGGACGCATGGCTGAGCCGGGTGCCGGGACGGTCGTGTCCCCAGCCGTGCGGGAGGCTCACCACACCGCGCTTCAGACCGTCCGTGATCTCGGCGGGGGCGGTCACCTCTCCCCCGGCGCCCTTCACCCGGACCTGGGCGCCGTCGGTCACGCCGAGGCGTTCCGCGTCCTCGGGGTGGATGTGCAGGGTGCAGCGGTTGGTGCCGCCGGTGAGGGCGGGCACGTTGTGCATCCAGCTGTTGTTGGAGCGGAGGTGACGGCGGCCGACGAGGACGAGACCGTCGGCGCGCTCGCTCATGGCCTGCCGGAGCCGGGGCAGGTCGTCGGCGATCGGCTGCGGCAGCAGTTCGACCTTGCCGCTCCGGGTCTTCAACGGCTGCGGCAGGCGGGACGCGAGCGGCCCCAGGTCGATGCCGTGCGGGTGCGCGAGGAGTTTCTCCAACGACAGCCCGTCCGGCCGTACGCCGAAGCCGTCACCGTAGGGGCCCAGGCGCAGCATCATGTCGAGCCGGCGCTCGGGTCCGGTGTCACCGGTGAGCCGGTCGGCGATCTCGCGCGGATCACGGCCGTGGACGGGCGAGTTGGGGTCCTTGACGGCCTTGGCGAGGGTCTGCTCGACGACCATCGTGTCGACGGCGGCGGGGTCGGCGCCGTGCATGCCGGTCGCGGCGAGGATCAGCCGGGCCAGGATCTCGGTCTCGGCCATCCGGCCGGGCTCCAGCGGGATCGCGGGGCGGGAGTAGCGGACCTGGTTGCGGACGGCGAGGGTGTTGAACGCGAAGTCGTGGTGCGGGCTCTGGGAGGGCGGGGGCGGCGGAAGGACGACGTCGGCGTGGCGTGCGGTCTCGTTGAGGTACGGGTCGACGCTCACCATGAAGTCGAGCGAGTCGAGGGCCTTGTCGAGGCGGGCGCCGTCCGGTGCGGAGAGCACGGGGTTGGCGGCTACGGCGATGAGCGCGCGGATAGGTTCGCCCTCGACGGTCGCGGTGTCGATCTCCTCGGCGAGCGCGGACAGCGGCAACTCGCCCTTGGCTTCCGGGTATTGGCTCACCCTGGAGTGCCAGCGCCCGAGCGCGAAGCCGCGTCCCGGTCCGGCGGGCCGGGGTGTCCGGTCGGTGGCGGCCTGCGGGAAGAGGGCGCCGCCGGGCCGGTCGAGGTTGCCGGTAAGGATGTTGAGGACGTCGACGAGCCAGCTTGCGAGGGTGCCGTGCGGGACGGTGCAGCTGCCGATACGGCCGTAGACGGCGGCAGTTGGGGCAGCCGCCAGTTCGCGGGCGAGGGCGCGGATCTCGTCGGCGGTCACGTCGCAGGCGCCGGCGACCGCTTCGGGGGTGAAGTCCCGTACGGCGGAGCGGACTTCATCGACGCCCTGCACATGCGGGGCCAACTCCCCCAGGTCCACGAGGTGTTCGTCGAAGAGCGCGTACGTCATCGCCGCGAGCAGCAGGGCGTCGGTGCCGGGGCGGACCGCGATGTGCCGGTCGGCGAGCTTGGCGGTGCGGGTGCGGCGCGGGTCGATGACGGTGAGGGTGCCGCCGCGCGCCCTGAGCGCCTTGAGCTTGCCGGGGAAGTCGGCGGCGGTGCACAGACTCCCGTTGGACTCAAGGGGGTTGGCGCCAATGAGGAGCAGATGGTCGGTGCGGTCGAGGTCGGGCACCGGGATCGCGTTGGCGTCGCCGTAGAGCAGGCCGCAGGAGACGTGTTTGGGCATCTGGTCGACCGTGGAGGCGGTGAAGACGCTGCGGGTGCCGAGGGCGCCGAGCAGGACCTGCGGGTAGAGGGCGCCGGCCATGGTGTGCACGTTGGGGTTGCCGAGGACGACACCGACGGCGTGCGGGCCGTGGCGCTCGACGACCGGGCGCAGGCCCGCCGCGATCGCGTCGAACGCCTCCTGCCAGGTGGCCTCGCGCAGTTCGCCGTCGCGGCGGACGAGGGGGGTGCGCAGCCGGTCGGGGTCGCCGTCGACGGCGCCGAAGGAGGCGCCCTTGGGGCAGATGAACCCCCGGCTGAACACGTCCTCGCGGTCGCCTCGGGCGCCGGTCACCCGGGTGCCCTCGATGGTGAGGGTCAGCCCGCAGGTGGCTTCGCACAGGGGGCAGATACGCAGGGCGGTGCGGGACACGGGGCCTCCCAAGGGCGACGTTGCCTCTTGGCGGTGAGCATACCGACCGGTACGGACGGTGGCGAGGGGTACCGGGGCGAGGTCGGAAACCCGCCGCGCGTGGCCGTTCGGCGGGTGGGTCAGTCCAGCACCCGCGCCAGATACGCCCGCAGCAGCGCCCGTGTCTCCTCGATGACCTTCTCGTCGCCCTCCGGAGCGACCCGGAAGGCTAGATGGACGAGGGAGTCCGCGGTCTCCACCGCGATCAGGAACGTGCGGCGGAGGTCCTCGTCGGGTTCGCGCGCGATATAGCCGGAGAGCAGGTCGGTGAGGCGGTCGGCGACGCGGTGGTTGGGTTCCGCGTGGCCCGAGCCGACCGGGATCTGGTTGCCGAAGTCGACGAGGGAGAAGCCGGGCGCGGTGCGCTTCATGGCGATGTACTCGTCCAGGACGGCGTCCATCGCCGCCCGCCAGCCTTCCGTGCCGCCGGCCTCCTTCAGGCGCTCGGTGACGCGCTCCGTGTAGCGCTCCAGGTTCCGCTGGGCGAGGGCGTCGGCCATCGCGCGCTTGTTCCCGAAGAAGCGGTAGACCGAGCCGATGGGGACGCCTGCGCGCACGGCCACGGCCCGGGTGCTCAGCGCGTCGTAGCCGACCTCGTCGAGGAGGTCGGCGCAGGCGTCGAGAATCCTGGTCAGCCGTTCGGCGCTGCGCCGCTGCACGGGCGCACGACGGAGCGATGTCGTGTGGGGCACGGGCTTCATGATGCCTTTCCGCCGCGGTCAGGAGAAGCTCGCACCTCAGTACGGAACTGGGTGCCCATAGCACTCATTCCGGCCCCCGCGTGGATGCGGAACCGGGGGTCTTGCTGCCGTCGGGCGAGGCCTGCGCCGCCGACTCCGTGATGTCCGCCGTACTCTCCACCGGTTTGCCGTGCACGGCCCACACGGTGCCGTCGTCGGCGTACAGGCGCGCGGTGACGTGATGGGTGCCGTGCGGGACGAGATCGGCCGCGAGCCGGTACTCGGGGACGCGGAGGCGGGCGACGGTGCGGCCGTCCACCATGAGGCGGACGGTGCCGCGGCCCGCGACCGCGACCGGCTTCACTCCGGCGGGCGAGAAGCGGAAGTCGTGGACGGTCAGCCGGACGTCCCAGCTGTCGTCGGAGGCGTCGGGCTCCACCTCGATACCGACCTCCGGCGCGCCCTTCTTGCTCACCTCGCGGTAGTGCCGGCCCTGTTCGTCCGTGTCGTCGAGCACCTTGCCCACCGGGGACGGCGACACCTTGTCGCCTTTCTGCGCCCGGGCATGGCCGGACCCGCAGCCCGCCGATCCGGCCAGCAGCAGGGCACAGACCGCGAGCGCGGTGAGAAGTGCGCGCGACCACGACATGCCGGGGAGACTAGAACACCGGTCTGACAGCCGGATCCCCCTTGAGGCTGGTTCTTCGCCTCCGGAGGTCGGATTTTCGGCCGCCTCCCGTCGTCCCCTTGCGCCCGTGAAATCGCAATCCTACGGTGATGCATAGGAATCAGCCGGCGCAGAGGGCGAGGAGCAGAGATGAGCGGGGACGGGCGCAAGACCGCCGAGGGGCTGGCCCACCTCACCGGTTTCGGAAACGAACACAGCTCGGAGGCGGTGCCGGGCGCCCTGCCCGAGGGCCGCAACGCCCCGCAGCGCGCACCGCTCGGCCTCTACGCCGAGCAGCTCAGCGGTACGGCCTTCACCGAGCCGAGGGCGCACAACCGCCGCTCGTGGCTCTACCGCGTCCGCCCCTCGGCCGCGCACCCGCCCTTCACCCGGGCCGACAACGGCGCGATCCGAACGGCACCTTTCACGGAGTCGGTGCCCGACCCGAACCGGCTGCGCTGGAACCCGCTGCCCGCGCCCGCGCCCGGCACCGACTTCCTGGCCGGCCTGTGGACCCTGGGCGGCAACGGCGACGCGACCCAGCGCACCGGCATGGCCGTGCACCTGTACCACGCCGACTCCTCCATGGACCGGGTCTTCAGCGACGCGGACGGCGAACTGCTGATCGTCCCGGAGCGCGGCGGGCTGTTGCTGCGCACGGAGTTCGGGCTCCTCCATGTGGAGCCGGGACATGTGGCGTTGATCCCCCGTGGGGTGCGCTTCCGTGTGGAGCTGCTGGATGCCTCAGCCCGCGGATATGTGTGCGAGAACTATGGGGCGCCCTTCCAGCTCCCCGACCTCGGCCCGATCGGCGCCAACGGGCTCGCCAACGCCCGGGACTTCAGGGCGCCGGTCGCCGCGTACGAGGACGTCGAGGGCCCGGTCGAGGTGGTGAACAAGTTCTGCGGCAACCTCTGGACCGCGACCTACGACCACTCCCCGCTCGATGTCGTCGCCTGGCACGGCAACCATGTGCCGTACGCCTACGACCTGCGCCGCTTCAATGTGCTCGGCTCCATCTCCTACGACCATCCCGACCCGTCGATCTTCACGGTGCTGACGTCGCCGTCGGACACCCCGGGCCTGGCCGGCGTGGACTTCGTGGTCTTCGCCCCGCGCTGGCTGGTGGGCGAGGACACCTTCCGGCCGCCGTACTTCCACCGGAACGTGATGAGCGAGTACATGGGCCTGATCGAGGGCGCCTACGACGCGAAGGCCGAGGGTTTCGTGCCCGGGGGCGGCTCGCTGCACAACATGATGTCGGCGCACGGCCCGGACCGGGAGACCTTCGACCGCGCGAGCGCCGCCGAGCTGCGCCCGCAGAAGATCGACGACGGCCTGGCGTTCATGTTCGAGACCCGCTGGCCGGTGACGGCGACGGCCCAGGCGGCACACGCCGACCACCTCCAGCAGGGCTACGACGACGTCTGGCGGGGCCTCCAGCGCCACTTCCGCCCCACGCACTGACAACTCCCCATCGTCCTACGGCCCTTGCACTGATCCCTCTCTACCGGTACGGATGGCCCCGTGACCTCCTTCGCCCCGGATTCGATCGTCCTGAACCGCAAGCTGCCGCTCTGGTACCAGGTGTCGCAGTCCCTGCGCGCCTCGATACTCGGCCGCTCACCCCAGGACCCGCTGCGGCTGCCCACGGAGGAACAGCTCGCGGGGCACTACGGCGTCAGCGTGCTCACCATGCGGCAGGCGCTGAAGGAGCTGGAGGACGAGGGCCTGATCACGCGCCACCGCCGCCGGGGCACGTTCATCGAGCCGGACGTCCGACGGGCCACTCCGGTACGGCTGCTGGGCTCGGTCGACGCGATCGTGGCCCAGCAGTCCGGCATGACGACCGAGCTCCTGGCCCACGGCAAAGTGCCCGTACCACCCGAACTGGCCGAGCACTTCCCGGACTTGACGGAGGTGGCGGCGTATCACCGCCTCCGCGGCGACGAGAAGACCGGCGAACCCACGAACCACGCCCGCAACCACATCCGCCCCGAACTGGCCGCCCGTCTCGACCCCGACGACCTGATCCGCTGGCCGATGACCAAGGTGCTGCGGGACGTCGTCGGCGCTGACATCAGCCGCATCACGGACACCGTGGAGGCCCGCCTCGCCGACCCGGAGACCGCCCGTCTCCTCCAGGTCCCGCTCCTCAGCCCGATCCTGCACTACACGGGCATCGCCTACGACACCCGGGGCAGGGTCCTGGACGTGGCCGTCATCCACTACCGGGGGGACCGTTTCTCCTTCTCGGTCACGCTCGACGTCGCGAACTGACGTCGTCGTACGATGCCCAGCGTGACGCACGACGACGCTCCGTTGCTCGCGGACCTCATGCCGTGGTCCGTCGCACCGATCCGGCTCGGCCGGGGGTGGCCGACGGCTCCTGACGCGGCAACCCTGAAGGCCCGCTGGGACGCCCTGATGAAGGCCGAAGTCCCGGACCGGGAAACCCTGTTCGAGCCGACCCGCTCCCGTACCCTCCACTCCGCGGTGACCCAACTCCCCGGCCAGTCCAGCGGCACGGAGAAACTGGTCCGCGCCACCGGCCCCTGCCCCGATCCGGTCCGCGTCCTGCACGCCCCTTTCGACGAGCAGTGGCTGATCCCCGACCACCGCCTGATCGACGTGGCCCGCCCGGAGTTGTGGCGGGTGGCGGACGAACACCAGGTCTTCGTGGTGGAGACGTCCCCGAACACCGCCGGGCCACCCGTCGTCACGTCATCACTCCTGCCGGTCCTACGCCCCGGCCGCGTCCGCCCCCTGTACCGCCGCCCGGGCGGCGGGGAACCGAACCTGGCACCGGGCCTGCTGGAACACCTCACCGACCGCCTCGGCCACTCCCCTGCCCCCGCGGACGTCCTCGCCTGGACGGTGGCCACGGCCCGCCCCGGACCGACCGTCCCCCTGACGGCGGATGCCGAACTCTGGTCCCACGGTGTCGAGTTGGGCCGCCGCATCCTCTGGCTGACGCGCCGCAACGGCGACCGCCCCAAACTCCCCGGCGGCCGACGCCCCTACGTCCGCGCCCCGCTGCCGTCCCTCCCCCTCACCCTCCACTACGACCGCGACGAGGAGACCCTCCACCTCGACGAGGGCCGCATCTCCCCGGTCCCGCCCGAGTCCTGGGACTTCGAGGTGAGCGGCGCACGCGTCCTGGAGGAGTGGTTCACGTCCCGGACGACGGAGTCCGCCGAACCGGGCACCCTGGCCGCGATCCGCCCGCCGGCATGGCAACAGACGTGGACGTCGGAACTGCTGGAGCTGATCACGGTGTTGGCACTCCTCGCGGAACTGAGGCCGCGGCAGGAGGAGTTGGAGGTACGGGACCGGATCACGGCGGCGGAGCTGCGCAAGGCGGGCGTGCTCCCGGCGCCGGAGTGGTCGCGCCACCCGGCCTCGGTCCTGGACCACCACGAGGAAGGCCCAGAGGGACAGTTCGCTCTGATCTAGGCCACCTGCAACTCCCCAGGGGCGCGGGGAACCGCGCGACCAGCCACGGCGAACCCGCATCCGCCCACGAAACGTCCCCCTACGGCGCAAACGCATCCAGGACCTTCCCCACCGCCACATCAAAGATCGCGTCCAGATCAATGGGCCCCGGATCCTCCATGAACGCCGCAGCCATCCGCGGATACGCCCCACCCGCGATCTGACTCCCCAAGTACGCGATCCGTACAGCGTGTTCCTGCTCCTCGGACCACGGCAACGACCGCGACCGCTCAGCAGTCGCCAACTCATTGCTCACGTACATGGTCACCACCCCGTTGAGCAGCCCCACGAGTTGCATCTTCGTGCCGTACGTCGCCTCGACCGGATCGAGACAGGCAAGGCAGTGCTCCAGATACTTCAGGGCGTTCGGACTGAACCCGTAGACCGGTGACATCAGTCGCGGCAGCCAGGGATGCCGATGCATCAGCGTCCGCGTCTGATGGGCGACCCGGATCATGTCGGCCCGCCAGTCCCCCGACGGCTCCCACTCCTCGTGCTCCCCGCCGACCGCGTCGACCATCAGCTCGTACAGGTCCTCCTTGCGGGGGACGTAGTTGTACAGCGACATGGTGCCGCACCCCAGCTCGGCCGCGACATGCCGCATGGACACGGCGTCCAGGCCCCCGCCGTCGGCGATCCGCACGGCCGCCGCCGCGATGTCCGCGCGGCTGTACGCGGGCTTGGGCCCGCGCCCCGCCCTCTCGGCGCGCGCCCAGATCACTTCGGGTACGGCCGCTCGGTCCGCCATTGATCATCACCTCGGCCACCATCCTAGTTACGTACAGCGTACGTAGTGCGCTATGGTCGACCCATGGCTACTACGTACGCTGTACTTAGTGAAGGTCTGGAGAAGCGCTTCGGCGCCGTGCACGCCGTGCGCGGGCTGGACCTGGCGGTGGCACGGGGCACGGTCTGCGGGGTCCTCGGGCCCAACGGGGCGGGCAAGACCACGGCCGTCCGGCTGCTCACCACCCTGCTGCGCCCCGACGCGGGCTCCGCACGGATCGCCGGGCACGACCTGGTCCGGGAGGCCGCGGCCGTACGGCGCCGGATCGGCGTCACCGGGCAGTACGCGTCGGTCGACGGCGACCTCACCGGCCGGCAGAACCTGCGGCTGTTCGCGCGACTGCACCGGGTGCGTGGGCCGGCCGAGCGGGCCGGTGAGCTGCTGGACCGCTTCGGTCTGACCGAGGCCGCCGACCGGCCCGCGTCCACCTACTCCGGCGGGATGCGCCGCCGCCTCGACCTGGCGGCGAGTCTCGTACGCCGCCCCGACGTGCTGTTCCTGGACGAACCGACGACCGGCCTCGACCCGGCCAGCCGGAACCAAATCTGGGACGCCGTACGGGAGTTGAAGAGGGAGGGTACGACCGTGCTGCTGACCACGCAGTACCTGGAGGAGGCCGACCAACTGGCCGACGACATCGCCCTGGTGGACCGGGGGCGGGTCGCGCACAGCGGATCGCCGTCCCAACTCAAGGCGCTGATCGGCACGTACGCCGAGGTGGTCGTCGCGCACCCGGACGCGCTGGCCAAGGCGGCCGGTGTCCTCGACCAACTCACGGGCGCCGAGCCGTCGTTCGACCACGCACGGAACGCCGTGGGCGCGGTCGCCGGCGACCCCACCCTCACTCTCCCCCGCCTGGTCCGCGAACTCGACGCGGCGGGCGTGCCGTTGCTCGACGCGAGCATGCGGCCACCGACGCTCGACGACGTGTTCCTCCGGCTGACGGACCGTAAGGAGGAAGCGGCATGAGCGCGTTGGCGTACGACGGCACCGCGATGCTCGGCCGGCAGCTGCGACGGGTGCGGAACAGTCCGGCGCTGGCGATCCTCACCCAGACCATGCCGATCACCATGCTGCTGTTCTTCGGGTACGTCTTCGGCAGCGCGCTGGCGATGCCGGGTGACGCCTACCGCGCCTACCTGGTACCGGGGTTGCTGGTCGCGACCGCCGCCAACGGCATCATGACCGGCATGTTCCAGGCCGCACAGGACTCGCACCGGGGTGTGACGGACCGCTTCCGTACCCTGCCGATGAGCAGGGCCGCCGTACCGCTCGGACAGGCGACCGCCGATCTGGTCGTCACGGCGGCCGGGACCGTGCCGTTCCTGCTGGTCGGTCTCGCGGTGGGGTGGCGGGTCGAGGGTTCGGTGGCCCGAGCCGCCGCCGCTGTGGGCCTGTTGCTGCTGTTCCGGTTCGCCTGCGCCTGGGTCGGCATCCTGCTCGGGCTGGCCTCGCGCAGCGAGGAGGCGGCCGGTCAGCTCGGCAGCGCGACCTTCATGCTGCCGCTGCTGTCCAACGCGTACATCCCGACCGACCGGCTGCCGGGCTGGCTGCGCACCCTGGCCGAGTGGAACCCGATCAGCGCGGTCACCACGGCCCTGCGATATCTGTTCGGCAACTCGCCCGTGCCCGAGGGAGCGGCCTGGCCGGTGGCCCATCCGATCGCCGGGTCGCTGGCGTGGTGCGCGGCGCTGATCACCGTGTGCGCGCCGCTCGCCGTACGTCGGTACGCACGCGGCGAGCGCTGAGCTCCCCGCATGACAAAGGCGTCGGTTGCGGGACATGATCCCCCGCATGGAGCCCATGCCGCTGCCCCTTGAGGGCGTCACCGTCGTCGCCGTCGAACAGGCCGTCGCCGCCCCCTTCGCCACCCGGCAACTCGCCGATCTGGGCGCCCGGGTGATCAAGGTCGAGCGGATCGACGGCGGTGACTTCGCGCGCGGCTACGACACCGCGGCCGGCGGTCTGGCGTCGCACTTCGTGTGGTGCAACCGGGGCAAGGAGTCGATCGCGCTCAACCTGAAGGATCCGCGCGGGCTGGACGTCGTAAGGCGGCTGGTCGCGGACGCGGACGTGTTCGTGCAGAACCTCGCGCACGGGGCCGCCGCCCGGCTCGGGCTCGACGCGGCGACGCTGTGCGCCGCCCACCCGCGGCTGGTCGCCGTGGACATCTCCGGGTACGGCCCGACCGGCCCGTACGCCGACAAGCGGGCCTACGACATGCTCGTGCAGTGCGAGGCGGGGCTGGTGTCGGTGACCGGGACGCCGGAGCGGCCGGTGAAGGCGGGGATCCCGGTGGCCGACATCGCGGCCGGGATGTACGCGTTCTCAGGTGTGCTCGCGGCGCTCGTGCGGCGCGGCACCACCGGGCGGGGCGGGCCCGTCGAGGTCTCGATGCTGGACGCGGTCGCGGAGTGGATGGGGCATCCGCTGCATCACACGATGCACGGCGGAACTCCCCCGGCGCGCACGGGACTTGCGCACGCCGTCATCGCGCCGTACGACGCCTATCCGACGTCGGACGGCGGGTGGGTGCTGCTGTCGGTGCAGAACGACCGGGAGTGGCGGCGGCTGGCCGAACAGGTGCTGGAGCGGCCGGAGTTGGGGACCGACCCGGACTTCGCGACCAACGCGGAGCGGGTGGTGAACCGGGAGCGCACGGACGCCCTCGTCGGTGCGGTGCTGGGTGGGCTGGCCACCGACGAGGCCGTGGCACGGCTGGAGCGCGCGGGCGTGGCGTGCGCGCGCCTCAGGAACGTACAAGAGGTGGCGGAGCACCCGCAGTTGGCGGCCCGGGAGCGGTGGCGGGAAGTGGGTTCGCCGGTCGGGCCGTTGCGGGCGCTGCTGCCGCCGATCACCTTGCCGGGCGGAAGCGAGGCGCGGATGGGTGACGTGCCCGCGCTCGGGGAGCACACCGAGGCGCTGCTGCGTGCCGTGGGGATGGCGGACGTAGAGATCGCAGCACTGCGCCGGGACGGTGTGGCGTCCTGAGCGCGGGCCCCCGGGAACTCCCCGGGGACGCCGAGGGCTTGCTCAGCGCCCGCCGAACAGCGAACGGCGCAGCCTGCGCAGCGGTGCGAAGAGCGAGACCCTGCTCACTCGCGCGCCCCTGGCGCTGCGTTCCTGCGTGGTGTCGCGCGAGGTGAGCTCACGCATCAGCGAGGTCGCCTCTGCCGTCTCGCGCTGCGGGACGACAGGGCCGCCCAGCACCGAGAGATGGCGGTCGAGGCGCGAACTCGTCGCACTGCTCCCGCACGTGATCGCAGGGACCCTTGCCCTGCTGCGCACTATCTGTTCCATGTCACTCCCCACCCGTACGAGTCCACCCGGCCCGGGCAGGGTAACCCTATCGCCCCAACCGGGCACTCGTGTATCGAGGTCTCAGGATTCACCTTCCCCGTAAGGGTGTTGACGACCCCTCCTTGATTACTCTCCGAATCCAACCGATTTCAGGGCGAGTTGGACAACTGGCTGCGTTGTGGGCTGTGGTGAGCCCCCGTCGGGCTCGACGGTCACTGCGAGTGATGTTGCTGATTTGTCGAGTCCGGTGGTGACCAAGGGCGTGTCGTCCTTGAAGAGCCCGAGGGAGCGCGGTTGCACATTGGGGCGCATCAGCCACAGTTGACGCACGCGCCCGCTCGGCGGTGCGCCGTATCCGCTCAGGGTGACGACCGCGCGCCCCTCCGACGCGGAGGCGATCACGCCGATGCTCCGGCCCGAGGAGTCCGCGCCGGTGGTCGCACGGGCGTCGGGAGCCGCGAGAACGTGTGCGATCTCACGCGACTGCGCCTGTGCGGCGTCCAGCTTGTCCTGTGTCTTGTTCGCCTGCACGGCGAAGAGCGAGGCCACGACGAGGGCCGCGGCGGCCGTCGCGGTGGCGAACGGCACGAAGAACGGCCGCCGTTGGGGCACGCGGGCGCGTGACGCCTGGGGCTCCGCGCCCCACACATGGGCCGGCAGCCGGGGCGTGTACTCCCGCGTCTCCCGCCCGCGCTCCCGCAGCGGCCCAGGCTCCTGCGGGGTGTTGCGTATCGCCAACAGCACCCGGTCGCGCATCGCGGGCGGCGGCTGGGCGGACTCGGACCACGCGAGGCGGACCGCGTCCTCGGCCAGGGCGCGCACCTCGAAGGCGCAGCGCTCGCACTTCTTGAGGTGCTTCTCGAACTGGGCGCGCTCGCCGGGTTCGAGGGCGTCGAGGGCGTAGGGGGCGGCGAGCGAATGGATGTCGCCCCGGCGGAAGAGTCGGGCGAGGACGCTCATGCGGCACCTCCCAGGCAGTCGCGCAGCCGGGTGAGTCCGTCACGCATACGGGTCTTGACCGTGCCCAGCGGCAGCGAGAGCCGCTCGGCCACTTCACGGTACGTATAGCCGTCGTAATAGGCGAGGGTCACGGACTGCCGCTGCAGGGTGGTGAGCCGGTCCAGGCAGCGGCGTACCAACTGGCGCTCCAGGCCTGCCTCGACCTCCTCGGTCACCTGGTCGAAGGCCGGGTTGTGGGAGCGGCGGGCCTCGCGCTGCTCGCGGTCGACGGCGGCGCGGGCGCTGCGCACCCGGTCGACGGCCCTGCGGTGGGCGAGGGTGAGGACCCAGGACAGGGCGCTGCCGCGGCCGGGATCGAAGCGGGCGGCGGACCGCCACAGTTCGAGCAGCACCTCCTGGGACACCTCCTCGGACTGCGCGGGGTCGCGCACCACGCGGCGCACCAGTCCGAACACGGGCCCGGACACCAGTCCGTAGAGCTCTTCGAAGGCCTGGTGGTCTCCTCCGGCGACCTGCACCAGGAGTTCGTCAGCCCCCACCCGTCCCCCTCTCGTCGACCGCACGCGGCCCCTCCTCTTCGACCGCACGCGGTCAGTCACTTCGCATCCCGTCACACGAGGCATTCGCAGCGGATGCCTCTAAGGATGGGTTACGGATCAGCGGAGTTGAAACGCGGGTCGCGGGCGGCCGGATTGGAGTCCGCCAAAAAAACTTTTCAGGTTCGACCAATCCGGCCCGGCACCAGCTCCGAATCCCCGAGCGTCAGGCAAGTTGGCACTGAGGACGGACGGCATGACACCTATCTCCAGGAGCGGTGCGGGACGCAGGAAGCTCGCGGCCCTCATATGTGGCGCGCTCGCCGCCGGAGGGCTCGCAGCC
This sequence comes from Streptomyces hokutonensis, assembly GCF_042751305.1. GTDB lineage: Bacteria > Actinomycetota > Actinomycetes > Streptomycetales > Streptomycetaceae > Streptomyces > Streptomyces hokutonensis_A. The sequence continues at coordinate 103,248 of NZ_JBHYWD010000009.1, read as the reverse complement.
GCCGGCACGGCCGCGCTGGAACCGGGAGTGGCCTCGGCCTCCTCCCACCGGGAGGCGCCCCTGATCTCGGGAACCCCCCAGTACGACAACACGGACCTCTACGCGTTCGTGAGCCCGGACAAGCCGGACACCACCACCATCGTGGCGAACTGGATCCCGTTCGAGGAGCCCGCCGGCGGCCCGAACTTCTACCAGTTCGCCGACGACGCCCAGTACGACATCCACGTCGACAACAACGGTGACGCGCTGGACGACTTCATCTTCCGCTACACCTTCAAAACCCAGATCAAGAACAAGAAGACGTTCCTGTACAACACGGGCGCGGTCACCAGCCTCACCGACCCCGACCTGAACGTCACGCAGTCGTACGACATCGAGCTGATCAAGCTCAAGAGGGGCAGGGCGGTCTACAAGACCAGGATCGCCGACGACATCCCGGCGGCGCCTTCCGACGTCGGCAAGGCGTCGATGCCCGACTACGCCAAGCTGCGTTCGCAGGCGATCTACAAGACGGCGAACGGCGGCGCGACCTTCGCGGGCCAGGCCGACGACCCGTTCTTCGCCGACCTGCGCGTCTTCGACCTGCTCTACGGCGGCAACCTCAGCGAGGTCGGCAACGACACGCTCAAGGGCTACAACGTCAACACGATCGCCCTCCAGGTGCCGAACGACCTGATCCGCCAGTCGAAGAACCACCCGACCGTCGGCATCTACTCGACGACCCAGCGCAAGAACGCCAGGGGCTACTACACGCAGGTCTCGCGTCTCGGTAACCCGCTGGTCAACGAGGTCGTCAACCCGCAGAAGGACAAGGACAAGTTCAACGCGTCCGAGCCCAAGGACGACGCGCAGTTCCTGAAGAACGTGACCAACCCGGAACTGCCGAAGCTGATCGAGTCGATCTACAAGATCAAGGCGCCGAAGGAGCCGCGCAACGACCTCGTCAGCGTGTTCCTCACGGGCGTCAAGGACCTCAACACCCTGCAGCCGTACACGAAGCCGTCGGAGATGCTGCGGCTCAACACGTCCATCCCGCCGACCGCGCACCCCAAGCGCCTCGGTGTCCTGGACGGCGACAACGCCGGCTTCCCGAACGGGCGTCGGCTCACCGACGACGTGATCGACGAGGCGCTCCAGGTCATGGAGGGTGAACTCGTCGGTTCCAAGAACGACTTGGGCGACGCGGTCGACAAGAACGACAAGGGCTTCGAGAAGTACTTCCCCTACGTCGCCGAGCCGACCTCGGGTTCGCGCGGTCCGCTCGCCAAGGGCACGAGCAGCGGCAGTGACGTCAAGAACCAGCTGGGCGACGCGCTCCAGCCGGCCGGCTCGTCCTCCAGCGACAACATGATGCTGATCACCGCGTCGGCGGCCTCGGGTGTGGCCGGCGTGCTGCTGATCGGCGCGGGCGTCGCGTGGTGGCGCCGCCGGATGAGCCACCGCCCGTACTAGACCCCACCGACTGGCGCGGCCCGCACAGCTACTTCCCCCACGGTGCGGGCCGCGCCACCCCTGCGTGACAACACCTCTCGGCAACACGGCAGTTGAACCACCCCAGGCGATGGAGGAACGGCATGGCCCCGCGCGAGCACGACAACAAGCCGACGGAGGGCGAGCCCGGCGAGACGCCGGTGGCGGCGGAGCGGGAACGCGAGTGGGAACGCGTGTGGGCGCAGGACGAGACCGACGCCGAGGCCGGGACCGGTCCTGAGCGGGAGGCCGACTCCCAGGCAGCCGAGGTCAGTTCCGAAGCCAAGACCGACTCCGAGGAAGCCACGGTCAGTTCCGAAGCCAAGGTCACTCCCGAGGCCGAGGTCGACTCCGAAGTCGAGGCCGACTCCGAGGCCGCGACCGACCCCGAAGCCGAGGCCGACCCCGAGATCGAGCCCGAGGCCGAGATCGAACCCGAGGCCCAGATCGAGGCCGACCCCGAGATCGAGCCCCAGGCCGAGATCGAACCCAAGGCCCAGATCGAGCCCGAGGCCCAGATCGAGCCCGAGGCCGAGACCGTGCCCGAAGCCGAAGCAGGACCGACCGAAGCCGCAGCCCCATCGCCTGGGCACGACCACCCCCACGCACACCCCCACCCTCACTCCCACGATCACGACCACCCCCACGCGCACGACCACGACCACGACCACGACCACGACCACGGTGATCACGCCCCGCACTCCAGCACGCCGGAAGACGCGGTCGCCGATGAACGCATCGCCGCCGTACGCCGGTTGGGCGCCGCGGGCCGTCGCTGGCGGGTCGTCCAACTCGCCGGTTGTGCCGCCCTGTTGGCCGTGGCGATGACCGCCGGGGCGATCGCGATCGGCGCGGCGAAGGACAGCGGTGCCACCGGCGTCACGAACGTCTCCAGTGCCGTATCGCCCGACCTGCTGGCCAGCGGGAGCCTGGACGCGAGCATCGCCGCGCTGCAGGCCCATCTCCGGGGCCAGCCGAAGGACTTCGACGGGTGGGCGACGCTCGGACTGGCCTATGTCGAGCAGGCCAGGACCAAGGGCGACCCCTCCCGGTACCCGCAGGCGCAGGCCGCCTTCACCCGGTCGCTGAAGATCTCGCCGGACAACGAGAACGCTCTTGAGGGACGGGCCGCGCTCGCCGCCGCCCGGCACGAGTTCGCGGAGGCCCTCACCTACGCGGACAAGGTCCTCAAGGAGAACCCGTACAGCGAGCGCGCCCTCTGCTCCCGTATCGACGCGCTAGTCGAACTCGGCCGCTACGACGAGGCGTCGAAGGCCGCCGACCTGGCCGACGCCCGCAAGCCCGGCGTCCCGGTGTTCACCCGCTACGCCTACGTCCACGAGCTGCGCGGCGACGTCAAGACGGCCCGCACCGTGCTGGAGCAGGCGCTCACCGCCGCCACCTCCCCCGGCGACATCTCGTACGTGGCCGGCACGCTGGGCCAACTCGCCTGGAACCAGGGCGACTACAAGACCGCCCTGGACTACTACGGCCGCGCGCTCGCCGCCGACGAGAACTACCTCCCCGCCCTGGAGGGCCGCGCCCGCGCCCAGGCCGCCCTGGGCGACCGCGCCGACGCCATCAAGGGCCTGGAGCTGGTCGTCTCCCGCTACCCGCTGCCCCAACCCCTCGTGGAACTCGGCGAGTTGTACGAAAGCCGGGGCGCAGCGGGCGACAAGGCGAAGGCCGACGACCAGTACGCCCTCGTCGACGCCTGGATCGCCCTGGCCCGTGCCAACGGCGTCAACGCCGACCTCGACACCGCGCTCGCCGCCGCCGACCACGGGGACATCAAGTCGGCCCTGAAGGCCGCCCGCGCCGAGTGGGCCCGCCGGCACACCGTGCACACGGCGGACGCCCTGGCCTGGGCCCTGCACGTCAACGGCCGCGACCAGGAGGCCCTGCCCTACGCGCGCCAGGCCACGGCCACCGGCTACCACAACGCCTCGTTCATCTACCACCTCGGCATGATCGAGCTCGCCACCGGCCACAAGGCGGACGGCCGCGCCCACCTGACCAAGGCCCTGAAGCTGAACCCGGGCTTCTCGCCGCTGGGCGCGAGCAAGGCCCGCAAGGCTCTGGAGGCGACCAAGTGAGGCCCGTCCGACGCCTGTTGGCGTCCGCCGCGGCCGTCCTCACGGCCACCGGCGCGCTCCTGCTCGTCCCCACCGCAGCCGCGAGCGCGCACCCGCTGGGCAACTTCACCGTCAATCGGTACGACGGTCTCGTCGTCGCCCCCGGCGTCCTGCGCGTCACGCACATCGAGGACCTCGCGGAGATCCCGGCGACCCAGGCCAAGCCGGACATCAAGAAGCTGGGCATGACCGAGTGGGCCCGACAGCGGTGCGACAAGGCCGCCGAGGGCAGCAAGGTCACCGTCGACGGCCGTACGGTCGCGCTCACGCCCGGCACCAGCACCGCGCGGCTGCGGCCCGGACAGGCGGGGCTCAACACCCTGCGGCTGGAATGCAGTTCGACGGCACCGCTCCCCAAGGGCAGCACGGTCGCCCTCGGTTTCCACAGCGCGGGCCTGACCACCGGGCCCGGCTGGCGGGAGATCACCGCGCGCGCCGACCGGATGACGCTCACCGGGACGGACGTACCGAAGAAGTCGGTGTCGCACGAACTGACCAGCTATCCCAAGGACTTGCTCTCCTCGCCGGCCGACATCACGAAGGCGTCGCTGCGCGCGCGTCCCGGCGGCCCGGCCCTCACCGACGACGACCAGTCGCAGGCGGACTCGACCGCGTCCAACATCCTGCCGCGCGGCGTGGACCGTTGGACGGAGGCCTTGACCAACATGGTCGCCCGCCACCACCTCAGTGTCGGCTTCGCGGCCCTGTCCCTGCTCATCGCGATCGCCCTGGGCGCGATGCACGCGCTCGCCCCCGGCCACGGCAAGACGCTGATGGCGGCCACGGCGGCGGCCCGGGGTGGTCGCGCCCGCCTCAAGGACGTGCTCCCCCTCGCCGCCTCGGTCACGGTCACCCACACCCTCGGCGTGATCGCCCTGGGCCTGCTGGTGACGGCCGGGTCCGCCGCGACGCCGTCGGTGATCGCCTGGCTGGGCATCGCGAGCGGCGTCCTCGTCCTCTTCGCGGGCGGCAACCTCCTCCGCCGCGCATGGCGCAACCGCCCACGCCCACAAGCCACTTCGCACCCCCGTCCCCACCCCCACGATCACAGTCACGCGCCCGCCAAGTCCCCCCAGCGCTCGCTGGTCCTCGCGTCCGCGCACACCGAGGCCGGTGCCACGCACACGCTCACCGAGGCCCACCCGCACCCCCACAGCCACGACGACGACCATGCCCACGGTCACGGCCATGAGCACCCCCACCCCCATGAGCACGACCACGATCACGACCATGGCCACACTCACGACCACGACCACGCCCTGGAACACACGCACGGCGGCTTCACGCACACCCACTCCACCGCTCCCACCGTGCGCGGCACAATCCTGCTCGGCTTCGCCGGCGGGCTGGTGCCGAGCCCGTCCGCCGTGGTCGTCCTCGTGGGGGCCGCCGCGCTCGGCCAGGCCTGGTTCGGGCTGCTGCTGGTCGTCGCCTACGGCGTCGGACTCGCCCTCACCCTCACGGCCGCCGGATTCGCCGTCGTCAAGCTGGGTACAGGGATGAACCGAGTGCTGGACCGGCGCCCCCGCTGGACCACCAGCCCCATGGCGGTCCTGGTCCGCCGGACCCTGCCATTGGCTTCGGCGTTCGTCGTTGTGGCTCTTGGGGTGGGTTTGGTGCTCAAGGGGGCGGCATCCGCACTCGGCTGAGCTACGTTTGTGGAGGATTGGCCCGGATGCGAATGGGGAGCGCCCATGCCCGAAGAACCGGGCACTGAACGTCTGATCGCGGGCCGCTACCGGCTCCTGTCCCCCCTCGGCGAGGGCGGTATGGGAACGGTGTGGCGGGCCCGCGACGAGGTGTTGCAACGCGAGGTAGCCGTCAAGGAGGTGCGCGCGCCGGCCGGGCTGGCCTCCGGTGACGTGGAGCGGATGTACGCCCGGCTGGAGCGCGAGGCGTGGGCGGCGGCGCGGGTCGCCAACCGCAATGTGGTGACGGTGTACGACGTGGCGATGGAGGACGGCCGCCCCTGGATCGTCATGGAGCTGGTGCGGGGCGTGTCCCTGGCCGATCTCCTGGACGCCGAGGGCCCGTTGACGCCGCAGCGGACCGCGCACATCGGTGCCGAGGTGCTCGCCGCGCTGCGGGCCGCGCACGACGCCGGGGTGCTGCACCGCGATGTGAAGCCGGCCAATGTGCTGATGTCGAACGACGGCCGGGTGGTGCTGACGGACTTCGGTATCGCGATGGTCGAGGGCAGTTCGGCGCTCACCATGACCGGCGAGGTCATCGGTTCGCCCGAATTCCTCGCCCCGGAGCGGGCGTTGGGCCGTACACCCGGGCCCGAGTCCGATCTGTGGGCGCTGGGTGTGCTGTTGTACGCGGCGGTCGAGGGCAGTTCGCCGTTCCGCCAGAACACCCCGCTGAGCACGCTGCGCGCGATCGTCGACGAGGAGTTGCCGACACCGCGGCTGGCCGGGCCGCTCGCCCCGGTGATCGAGGGGCTGCTGCGCAAGGATCCGGCCCAGCGCATCTCCGCCGCGAAGGCGGAGCAGGACCTGCGGCTGGTCGCGGCGGGCGGTGCGCCGCGCGCGGCCACGGCGCCGACGAGGCCGTACACACCGACGATGGCGGGCTCCCCGCAGGACGCCTACGGGCAGCAGGACTCACGGACGCCCCCGCAGGGCTTCGGGCCGCCGCCCACCTCCTACTCGACGCCGACGGCCGCGGACGAACCGCACGGCAACCGGCGGGCGGCCGTCGTGATCGTCGCGGGTGTGATCGCGCTGGCCCTGGCGATCGGTGGACTGACGTACGCGCTGCTGAACCGGGGCAGCGGGGACGACACCAACGCGGGCAAGGGCACCAGCACCCCCAAGAGCCAGCCCTCGGACGGGACTTCGCCCAGCGCGAGCAGCGAGACCACGGCCGCCAGTCAGACACCGAGCCCGAGTGCGAGCAAGTCATCGTCGGCGCCGCAGTCGGTGCAGGTGTCCGTGGCGGGCGCCAACACCGACTATTCCGGGAGCTGTCCGCCGTCGAACACGAACGCGCCGACCTTCACGGCGAGTTTCACGGTGGGGAAGCTGCCCGCGGAGGTGTCCTACCGGTGGGTGCTGAAGAACGGTTCGGTCTCGGACCCCGGCTGGAAGACGCTCTCGTTCCCGTCTGGCGGCGGGAAGACCAAGCAGGACCGGGTGTTCCTGACGACGTACTCGAACAGCGGGACGTTCAGGAACGAGATCAGTGTCGAGGTCCGCACGCCGGTGAGGACGACGTCCAACTCGGTGCCGTTCTCGGTGACCTGCCTGACGGAGACCCCGTCGGGCGGGGCCTCCGCGTCGGACTCGGCGTCACCTTCTGACGGGTGAGCCGTCAGGCAGCGCTGGTGAACACCGGGAGGTAGCCGCCGGACTGGCCGGCCGCCGTCGGGTGGTACGACTCGGTGATGCTCAGCAGGTTGAGGCTGTGCAGCCAGGAACTGCCGGAGCAGATCTCGTGGCCGGTGAACGTGGTGCGTACGTCGCCGAAGGTGAAGCCGTGGTCGGCGGCGCGCTTGGCGAGGGTGGCGTCGAGGTAGTCGGCGGCGCCGTTGATGGCGGTGCGCTTGGTCGCGGAGAGGCCGAGGCAGGTGGTGCCGAGCTTGTAGAAGCGCGGGTAGCCGAGCACGACCACGTGCGCGGCGGGGGCTTTGGCGCTGATCGCCGAGTAGACCTTGTCGAGTTGGGCGGGGAGCGTCGAGTCGACGTACGCCTTCGCGGTGGCGATCCGGGTCAGGCAGGAGCTGTCGGACTGCAGGACGCAGGTCGTCATGACGTCGGTGAAGCCGGCGTCGTTGCCGCCGATGGAGATCGAGACGAGGGACGTGGCCGAGCTGAGCGGGCCGAGTTGACTCGCCAGAACATCACCCGTTCGGGCGCCGGAGCAAGCGGTGAAGTCGAACGTCGAGGGTGAGTGGGCGGCTGCCCAGAGGTAGGGGTAGGCCTTGGTGCTGCGGTCGCAGGAGCCGCTTGAGCTGATGTAGCTGCCCGCGCCGACGCCCGAGGAGTAGGAGTCGCCGAGGGCCACATAGCCGCCGGTGGCGGCGAGTTGGGACGCCTGCGCCGTCATCGCCCCGGTGAGGGCGAGTCCGGCGGCGAGGAGGAGCGAGGTCACGTATGCCGTAAATCGGGAACGTCTCATGGAACCTCCCTTAGCAGGATCTCTGCCACAACTGTCGTACCAACCAGGCGCATTGCCGGGAAGTGTCCATGCCAATAGAGAGTCCACCGGGGTCATTGATTGCGTGTTCATGACAGCTACGTGACAGACCGTCAACTCCCTTGAAGCACACCGGTACATGACCCACGCTTTACTCAGCCTTGGTGCGGAACGCAACGCTCCACGGCTGTGCGCACGACGACGCGCGCACCCCCACATTCGCGCGCCGACCCGGGCGCGCCGCCTGGAGGAGGACTCCCTCGCAATGGCACTCCTGCGCAGCAAGAAGCTCCGGCTCGCCGCGATGACCGGCGCCGCCACCGCCGCTCTCGTCGGCGGGCTCACAGCGCTCCCCGCCCAGGCCGCCCCGGCCACGGGGACGGTCCTGGCCGCCGGCTCCCCCACAGCCGTCGACGGCAGCTACATCGTCACCCTCAAGAAGAGCGCCGGCCTCAAGGCGTCCTCGGCCGCGGGAAAGGGGCTGGTCAAGGAGTACGGCGGCACGGTCACGAAGACGTTCGGCACCGTGCTGAACGGCTACACGGCGAGCCTCTCCGCGACCGAGGCCGCGAGACTCGCCGCCGACCCGGCCGTCGCCGCGGTGGAGCAGAACCAGCGCGTCCACCTGACCGACACCACCCAGTCCAGCGCGCCCTGGGGCCTGGACCGCATCGACCAGGCCGCACTGCCGCTCTCGGGGACGTACACCTACCCGGACAGCGCGGGCAGCGGGGTGACCGTGTACGTCATCGACACCGGCGTCCGGATCACCCACACCCAGATCAGCGGCCGTGCCTCCTACGGCTACGACGCGGTCGACGGCGACACCACCGCCTCCGACGGCAACGGCCACGGCACCCATGTGGCCACGACGATCGCGGGTTCGACGTACGGCGTCGCCAAGAAGGCGAACATCGTGGCGGTCCGGGTGCTCGACAACAGCGGCTCGGGTACGACGGCCGGTGTGATCGCGGGCGTCGACTGGGTGACCTCGAACCACACCACGCCGGCGGTCGCCAACATGTCGCTCGGCGGCGGCGCTTCGACCTCGCTCGACACGGCGGTCGCCAACTCCATCTCCAGCGGGGTGACTTACGCGATCGCGGCGGGCAACAGCAGTGCCAACGCCTCCTCGTACTCCCCGGCCCGGGTCGCCACCGCGATCACGGTCGGCGCCACCACCAGCACGGACGCCAAGGCCAGTTACTCCAACTACGGCTCGGTGCTGGACATCTTCGCGCCGGGCTCGTCGATCCTGGCGGGCTACAACACGAGTGACACCGCCACCGCCACCCTGTCGGGCACCTCGATGGCGACCCCGCACGTGGCGGGCGCGGCGGCCGTCTACCTCTCGGGCCACACCTCGTCCACCCCGGCCCAGGTCGCCACGGCCCTGGTGAACGGCGCCACGTCGAATGTCGTGACCAGTGCGGGTACCGGTTCGCCGAACAAGCTGCTGAAAATCGTCCCGTAACGCCCGGTCGACCCCACCCGATCAATTGTTCCCCGGAGGCAACAGCCACCTCCGGGGAACATTCATTCGGAGAGCCACGAGAACCGGTGCAAGCGCCTTCCGCACCTTGACGTGCCCGGTCGGGCTGCGCCACATTGAAACCCGGCATCCGGCGCGCTGGGGGGCAAAGTCGCCAATGCAGACCTTAGGTATCAAGAGAACATCCACCGCCGACATCGAGCGGGCGCGATCAGGACCGGGGAGGGACCTGTCGGCGCTTTTCGCGGGTGCGGCCGTGGCCATCGGGACGGTCGGCGCGGTGCTCGCGCTCACCGGCTCCGGATCGCCTCTGCGCGGACCGTTCGCACTGTTCTTCCTTTTCTCCGCACCGGCCTCGGCAATTGCCGCGGCGTTGCACGGACTTGATCCCTACGGCCGTGTTCTCGCGTCGGTCGCGGGCGCGGTGGTCGTCGACATGCTGGTCGCCCAGGGAATGCTGGCCGTGCACCGGTGGTCGGTCGACGGGGGAATCATCGCCGTGACGGTGATCAGTGGCCTGACAGCGCTATCGGTATTCGTGCGGCATATGCGACGCCGTACAACGGCTGACAAAGGAGTGTAACGGTCAAACCAACAAAAACGTGAGGCCTCGTTCCAGGCCTTGCCATACGGGTTCAATCATCAATACCGTCGTAATCTCACCCGCACTGGTCCATCATCGAGCGGCTCTAGGGGAGGGCTCAAGGACCGCGATGAACCGGCGCGGGGCGCGGTAGGGGGGTGCCGTGCTCGGTGACCGTACCGGTGACCGAGTCGTGCCGCGCGGCCGGCTTTCACGCCTTTCGGGGGTCGACCAGCTTTGCCAGCTCACCACGCGCGCACGGAGATCCATTTGTCCGTGGCGCCTGTGAGAACCCCCCTTTCGAACCGGAGCACAGAGCCGGGCCGCCCAGGGGCGGGCGGTCCGCCGGACGAGAGGGACCAGACTCGTGAGTTCTGTTCTGCGCCCAGCCACATCGGGCCAAGATCCATTAATGTCGGCCGAATACCGGCCGATCTCTTCTCACCTGGCGATCACACCGCCGGTGAGCATCGTGATTCCCGCCATGAATGAGGCGGAGAATCTTCCCTACGTCTTCAAGACCATTCCGGCGTGGATACACGAAGTGGTTCTTGTGGACGGCAATTCCACCGACAACACCGTGGAAGTGGCCCGCGAGCTGTGGCCCGGGGTGAAGGTCGTCGAACAGCAGGGAAAGGGCAAGGGGGATGCCCTGATCACCGGGTTCGAGGCGTGCAGCGGCGACATCATCGTGATGGTCGACGCGGACGGCTCGGCCGACGGGAACGAGATCGTCAGCTATGTCTCCGCCCTCGTCTCGGGCGCGGACTTCGCAAAGGGCTCCCGCTTCGCCAACGGCGGCGGCACGGACGACATGACGTTCATCCGCAAACTCGGCAACTGGGCGCTGTGCACGATCGTCAACCGCAAGTTCGGCGCCCGCTACACCGATCTCTGCTACGGATACAACGCGTTCTGGCGGCACTGCCTCGACAAGATCGACCTCGACTGCACCGGCTTCGAGATCGAGACCCTGATCAACATCCGGGTGGTCAAGGCCGGCCTCAAAGTGCAGGAGATCCCCAGCCACGAGTACCTCCGCATCCACGGCACGAGCAATCTGCGCGCCGTGCGGGACGGGATCCGGGTGCTCAAGGTGATCCTCAAGGAGCGCTCCAACCGGCGTGCGCTGCGCAGCCGTTCGCACGCGAGGGTGATCGACCCGGTCCGGGGAGAGGTGTCTTGAGCGGTCCCGACATCTCCGTCGTGATCTGCGTCTACACCGAGGACCGCTGGGAGGACATCCTCGCGGCGGTCTCCTCGGTGCGGGCGCAGTCGCGGCCCGCGCTGGAGACGTTGCTGGTCGTCGACCACAACCCCGCTCTCCTGGACCGACTCACCAGGGAGTACAAGGACTTGAAGGAGAGCGGCGAGGTCCGCGTGCTGGCGAACGCGGGCCCGCGCGGCCTGTCCGCCGGCCGCAACACCGGCATCGCCGTCTCGCGCGGCGAGGTCATCGCCTTCCTCGACGACGACGCCGTGGCCGAGCGGGAGTGGCTGCGGCACTTCGCCGAGGCGTACGCCGACCCCAGGGTCATGGCCGTCGGCGGCAGGACGATGCCGATCTGGGCGTCGGGCCGCCGGCCGGCCTGGTTCCCCGAGGAGTTCGACTGGGTGGTGGGCTGCACGTACAAGGGCCTCCCGCCGGGCCGGGTCCGGGTGCGCAACGTCCTCGGCGGCAACGCCTCGTTCCGGCGTACGGCGTTCGACGCGGCCGGGGGTTTCGCGACCGGCATCGGGCGGGACGGCGACAAGCGTCCGCTGGGCTGCGAGGAGACGGAGTTGTGCATCCGGCTCACGCGGGCCAGACCGGACGCGGTGCTGCTGATCGACGACCGGGCGGTGATCCACCACCGGGTGCCCGAGGGGCGCGAGCACTTCGGGTACTTCCGTACCCGCACCTACGCCGAGGGCCTGTCCAAGGCACTGGTGGCCCGAAGTGTCGGCGCCGACAAGGGACTTGAGTCGGAGCGCCGCTACACGACCAGGGTTCTGCCGGCCGGGGTGGCACGCGGGCTGCGGGACTTCGTAATCGCCCGGCCGGGCGGCGCGGGCCGGGCGGGCGCGATCGTCGCCGGGGTGTTCACGGCGGCGGGCGGGTATCTCGTCGGGAGCGTGCGGGCGCGACGGGGCGGGGCCACGTTCGAGGTGGCCGGGATCGATCGGGGGGACACACATGAGTGACACACCGGTGCCGATCCTCATGTACCACTCCGTCGCCGCCGCCCCGAACGACGCCACCCGCGCCCTGTCCGTCGCACCGGAGGCGTTCGCCGAGCAGATGGCCCTGCTCGGCGATCTGCGCTTCACCCCGATCAACACCGCCGATCTGGCGGCCAGTTGGCGTTCGGGCAAACCGCTGCCCGAGCGCCCGGTCCTGATCACCTTCGACGACGGCTACGAGGGCGTGCACCGGCACGCGCTGCCCGCACTCGCCCAACACGGCTTCGCGTCCACCCTGTTCGTCTCCACCGGCTGGATCCGGGGCGCGTACGACACCGGGGGCGGCCTCGACACCATGCTCGACTGGGACCAGGTGCGCGAACTCGCGGACGCCGAGGTCGAGATCGGCGGCCACAGCCACACCCACCCGCAGCTCGACCAGCTCGACGACGAGACCCTGCGCGCGGAACTGGTCCGCTGCAGGGAGATCGTCGCCGACGAACTCGGCGCGGTACCCGTCTCGTTCGCCTATCCGTACGGCTACTCCAGCCGCCGGGTGCGCGTCGCGGTGCGGGAGACCGGGTTCGCGCAGGCGCTCGCCGTCGGCAACGACCTCGCCCGCCGCCGACAGGGGCCGTACGCGCTGCGGCGGGTGACCGTGCGCCGCAGTACGGGTGTCGAGGAGTTCGAGCGGCTCGTCCAGAGCCGTGCGATCGCCCGCAACTTCGCCAGGGACCGTGCCCTCACCCAGGGCTACGCCATGGTCCGCAGAGCCCGACAGGTCCGCCGGAAGGCCAGCCGTTCCCGTGTCTGACACGACGACCACCACCCAGGATGCAGTGCCCGAGACCCGAGCGCCCCAGCAGTCGGGGCGCCGCCTTCGCCTGCCGGGGAGGCGCAAGTCCCCCGGCGGCAGCCCACTGTTCCGCAACGCCTACGCCCTGATGCTCAACACCGGGATCTCCGCGGTGCTCGGCCTCGGCTACTGGCTGATCGCGGCCCACTACTACTCGGCCTCCGCCGTCGGACAGGGTTCGGCGGCGATCGCCGCGATGAAGCTGCTCGCCGGACTCACCGCGGTGACCCTGACGGGCGCCCTGGCCCGGTTCATCCCGGTCGCCGGACGCGCCACCGGACGCCTCATCTTCCGTACGTACGCGGGCAGTTCGCTCGTCGTCGCGCTCGGCGCCGGAATCTTCCTGCTGACCCTGAGCGACTGGGGACCCTCGTACCGCTTCCTGCACGGGCCGCTCCCCGCGCTCGGCTTCGTCGTCGCCGTCGTCGCCTGGAACCTGCTCACGCTCCAGGACGGGGTGCTGACCGGGCTGCGCAGCGCGCCCTGGGTGCCGGTGGGCAACACCGTGTTCTCGGCGGTGAAGCTGGGGCTGCTGGTCGGGCTCGCGTCGGTCTTCACCATGAGCGGTGTCTTCGTGTCGTGGGTCGCCGCGATCGCGTTCTCCGTGCTGCCGCTCGGCTGGCTGGTGTTCCGGCGGCTGGTGCCCCGGCACATCAAGGCGACCGAGGAACACGCTGAGCCGCCGACGCTGCGGGAGATCGGGCGGTTCCTCGCCGGGGACTACACCGGCTCGCTGTTCTCGCTCGCCGTGGTCTACCTGGTGCCGGTGATCATCGCCTCGCAGGTCAGCTCCGAGGACAACGCGTACTTCTACATCACCACGACGATAGGCGGCACGGTCAACCTGCTCGCCATCAACATGGGCGCCTCGCTGACCGTAGAGGGCTCCCACGACCCGGCGCGCATCGCCGCCAACACCCGGGCCGCGCTCAAGCGCATGGCCCGCATCATGCTGCCGATCTGCGGGCTGCTGTTCATCGGGGCCCCGTACATCCTGGGCGTGTTCGGCGCGGGCTACGCCGACGCGGCGACCCCGCTGCTGCGCTGGTTCGCGGTGGGCGCGCTGTTGCGGGTCGTCATGGAGACGTACTTCGCGGTGCTGCGCGCCCAGAGCCGTACCGGTGGACTCGCCTGGCTGCAGGGCCTGTTGTGCGTCCTGGTGCTCGGTCTGACGCTGCTGCTGCTCCCCCGCATGGGCCTGACCGGCGCGGGCGTCGCCGAGATCTCCAGCCTCGCGGTGATCGTGACGATCGCCGCGCCCAGACTCTTCAGGACGCTCAAGTCCGCGCCGCCCGCCGAGTTGCCCGAGGACGCGGCGCCGGACGGCGACCTCGCCGACCTGGGGGCCCGCGAGGTCCCGGCCGCCACGCGCCGTCGCGGCCCGGCCTGGGCGCTCGACTCCGACACCCTCGCACTCGGCATCCACGTGGACTTCGACCACCTCGAACGCCGGCCCGACGTACGCCCGGGTCCCGGCACCCCGCCCGCCGGCACGCCCATCGTGTCCGGCGAGCAGCGGCCGACCTGGGCGCTCGGCATCAAGCGGTCCGAGGTCGTGGGCCTGCCGGTGGAAGAGCGCGAACCCGGCTCGGAGTCCTCGGTGAGCCCGCTCGCGGAGCCGGAGGTGGACGCGCCGTTCGAGCCTGCCAACGGCTCCGACCGGGTGGTCGTATCGGAGGCGGCGCTCGTGGCGGCGGAAGCACGGGAGGCGGAGTCCCGGGGAGCGGAGTCCCCGGAAGCCGAAGTACCGCCGCCCGCAAGGCCGTTGTCGCTGCGCGAACGCCTGGTGCCCACCCGGCCCGGTGTCGTCATCGGCTGTCTGCTGGTCGCCGCGCTGCTCCTGTACTGGGTGCCCGCGCTACGGCTCGGCGAGTCCGACCTCGACCGTATGGGCGGGCTGGGCCTGATCTCGGTGCTGCCGCTGCCCACGCTGGTCGGGGCCGCGCTGCTGATCACGGTGTTCGCCTCGCTGCTGTGGCTGGGCCGCGAACACAAGGCGCTGCTGCTGATCACACTGCTCGCGACGGTGGTCTCGCTGCACGCGTTGCCCGCGGTGATCGAGACCGAGCCGCGCTTCCCGACGGCCTGGCAGCACCTCGGGTTCATCGACTACATCGACCGCACCGGTTCTGCCGTGCCCGACCTGGACGCGCGCTGGAGCTGGCCGGGCTTCTTCGCGGTGGCCGCGTTCATCGGCAGGGCCTGCGGGATCACCGACTGGACCGAGGTCATCCGCTGGTGGCCCACCGCCATCCAACTCGCCTATCTGGCACCGCTGTTCCTCCTGGTCCGCTCAATGCGGGCCAGCTGGCGGGCGAAGTGGACCGGCGTCTGGATCTTCGTGCTCAGCGGCTGGGTCGGCCAGGACTACTTCTCCCCGCAGGGCTTCACCTTCCTGCTCTATCTGGCCTTCGTGGCGATCCTCCTGGTCTGGTTCCGGGCACCGGGGGTCCTGTGGACGAGGATGCGGCCCGGCGAGGCGGAGGTCGAACCGACCGACCGGCGCCAACAGGCCGTCCTGCTCCTGGTGTTGATCGGTCTGTTCGCGGCGAGCGTCCCGGCCCACCAGCTCACCCCGTTCGTGATGCTGGGCGTCCTCACGGTCCTCGTCCTGATCGGCCGCTCCGAACTGCGCGGCCTGCCCATCCTGTTCGCGGTGCTGGTCGCCGTATGGATCGGCTTCATGGCCGAGCCGTACTGGTCCGGGCACTTCAACGACCTCTTCGGCGGGGTCGGCGGCGTCGGCAGCAATGTCTCGACCTCCGTCTCCGGCCGTATCCAGGGCGGCAGTTCGACCCACAAGCTGGTCCTCTACACCCGCGTCCTGCTGGCCGGCGGCGTCATGGCCTTCGCCTGCTGGGGCTGGTGGCGCCGCCGTGACCACAAGTACCGCGAACGCTCCCTCCTCGTCCTCACCTTCGTCCCGTTCCTCGGCTTCGGCATGCAGTCCTACGGCGGCGAAATGGCGCTGCGGGTCTTCATGTTCGCGGTGCCGGGCGCGGCCCTGCTCGCGGGCCTGGCCCTCTTCCCGCGCACCGGCGTCACCGCCAAGGAGCGCGAGAAGGACCGCGTGAGCCTCGCCCCGCTGGCCGCGCTGGTCGCGGGCCTGGTGCTCATGGGCGGCTTCCTGGTGGCCCGTTGGGGCAACGAGGGCTTCGAGCGGGTGCGGCCCGGCGAGGTCGCCGCCATGAACTACGTGTACGCCCACGACAAACCGACCGTACGGCTGCTGTGGCTGAGCAACGACACGGTCAACGACGTGACACCGGCGATGCCGTGGGGCGCGAAGGACATGGAGCGCGTCAACTACGTGCCCACGCTTGCCCCTTCGGACCCGGTGCTGGTGTCCGGCCTGGTCAAGGCGCTCAAGGACGCGGGCCCGAACTCGTATCTGATGCTCAACAAGAGCCAGGTCGTCTCGCTCCAGCTGGACGCGGGCTACTCGGCGACCTGGGAGACCCGGCTGATCCAGAACCTGGACAACCGGCAGGAGTTGAGGAAGGTCCTCGTCAACGACGACGTGACCATGTACGCGCTGCGCAAGCAGCCGGCCGGTGCGGTCCCCAAGCCCGATCCCGGGCCGATCGGACCGCAGATCACCTGGACCCCGTGGTCGGTGGTGGGCGCGCTCGCCGCCCTCGCGCTGATCCTGATGCTGACGGCCCGCGAGGTCGTCCGGGTCGCGGTGCGGCCGAGCGTGCGTCAACTGCGCTGGCTGCAGAGCAGTTTCTGGTTCTCGCTGCCCCTGCTGGCGGTGCTGCTGGCTTCGCTGGTGCAGCGGTTCCTGACGATGAAGTAGCGGTGTCCTACGGGGTCAAGTGGCTTATCGTGTAAGCCACTTGACCCCGTAGGCCGCCAGGTCGAAGGCCTGGCCGTCGACCTTCGCGCTGATCTGCCGGTCCAGGGTGTTCACGACCAGGACCGTCTTGTCGGTGGCGAGGACCTTCACGTTGGGCACGTCGTCCGCCGCGATCGACACGGTCTCGAACTTCGTACCGGGCCCGAAGGCCGCGTCGAAGCGGGAGACCAGGTCGTACATGGGCAGTTGCTGCCCGCCGTCGGAACTGTCGGTCGGGGTCCAGAGACAGCCCGCGCAGTTCGCGCCCTTCTCGGTCTCCGGGTTCCAGTAGAAACCGGAGGTGGCGCCGCCCTTGGCCATGGCGATCATGCCGGCGGCCTGGACGGCGACGCGACGGGTCTCGGACCAGCCCTTGCGGTCGTCGTTGCCGTCGGCGGGCTCGACGTAGTACTCGGCCCACCACAGCGGCAGGTCGCTCGTCTGCTGCCGTACCCACTCGCTCACCGCGGTGAGTTTGTCGGTGGCCCCGAACTCGTTCGGCAGCAGCTCGTCGTCGTTGGTGTAGCTGGAGCCGTCCACGACCACGAAGTCGGCGCCGGCCTTGTTCTTGTTCCAGTAGTCGAAGGCGTCGATGATCCGCTGGTCCATCGCGCCCCAACTGCCCTTGAAGGTGCTGGAGGCGTCCGGGTCGCGCGGGTCGACGCTGTCCATCACCAGATAGGGACCGCCGACCATGATCTTCGGGTTGACCTTCTTCAGCGCCTTGTAGACCAGGTTGTAGAGCTGGGTGTAACCCTCGTAGTCCCAGCGCTGTTTGGCGTTGTTCCAGAAGCCCTTGAACTCGTTCCACACGATGAAGTGGGTGACGTCCGGGTACCGCTTGGCGACGGTCGCGGCGAGCGCGGCGAAGTCCGCGTAGTGGTCCGGCTGCGGAGCCGTCTCCAGCGCGGACTGGCTCCAGTCGGTGTTGTCGACGCCCGACTTGCCGCCCTTCATCCAGTCCGGCGAGCAGCACAGCGTGATCACCGGGGTGCCGCCCGACTTGCGGACGAAGTCGATACGGCGGTCGAGGGCGCCGAAGTCGTAACGCCCCTTCACCGGCTCGGGGTTGTCGGCGCCCCAGCCCATGATGGCCTGGTCCTGCGGGAGTCGGGACTTCGCGAGCAGCCCCTCGACGCGTTCGGTCGCGGTGTCGCTGCCCTCGTCGGCGCTGTACTGGGTGTGGGTGAAGCCCCAGCCGACCTCCGGCCGGTCCTCGTCGGGCGGGCTGGCCGGGGTGCCGTGCACCTTGTCGCCGTCGCGCGAGGTGCCCGCGGTGCTTCCGCCGCCGGGAAGCGTGTTGATCAGGGTCACGATCAGAGCCAGTGCGGCCACACCCACGCCGAGCAGCGCGGTGAGCCGCCACCGTCGTGCCCCCGAATTCCACCCATGACGTCCCATCAAGGGCAACAGTAACGTCGGTGCCCCATGGTGGGGCAGGGCTCCACATGCACAGGCTTGTAACAGGACCGAGGGGATACACGGCCGACACGGAGCGGACACATCGGATGGACCGGGCGCAGGCGACACTCGGGGGCGCACTGCGGAAAGCGGGTGCACACGGCGTCCGTGTGCCGGATCATGGCCCCATGTCCGCCAACCCGCACGACGCACTGCCGATCCGGCTCAACGTCGACGACTCCGACTCCCCGTCCGACGTCGTCGACGCGCTGTTCCTCGGCCGCTTCGCGACGGGCGAGCAGCCGTACTCGCACGCCGCGAACATCGATCGCGTACGGTCCGGGGCGACCCTGCTCCCGCCGGGCGCCCGCGTGCTGCGCGCCGCCCGCGACGACGACCGCAGCGCGACGCTCGCGGAGGGCGACGGCTGGACGCTGCTGATCTCCCGCTGGAACCGGGGCGCCGACGTCACGGTCACGGCGACGACCGAGGAACTCGCCGAGAAGGTCCTCGAACAGGCCACGGACGGCGCGGCGGACGAGCCCGAACCCCAGCCGGAGAACGTGACGATGGGGTTCTGGTACGTCTCCCCCCGGCGCGGCCCGCACCGCACGACCCGGCAGATCTCGGCGGGCACGTGGGACGAGGTGCGCCCCAACTACACGGGTCCGGTGGCCAATGCGATGGACACCCTGATGAAGACGACCCCGGAGGACATCGCGGGCCGCCTGCTGTTGCTGCACGGCCCGCCGGGCACCGGCAAGACCTCGGCGCTGCGGACGCTGGCGCGTTCCTGGCGGGACTGGTGCCAGGTGGACTGCGTCCTGGACCCCGAGCGCCTCTTCTCCGACGTCGGCTATCTGATGGACATCGCGATCGGCGAGGACGACACGACGGGCAAGGGCCGCTGGCGACTCCTCCTGCTTGAGGACTGCGACGAGTTGATCCGCGGCGAGGCGAAGCACACGGCCGGCCAGGCGCTCTCCCGCCTCCTGAACCTCACGGACGGCCTCCTCGGCCAGGGCCGCAACGTCCTGGTCGGCGTCACCACCAACGAGGACCTGGAGCGCCTCCACCCCGCCGTCGTCCGCCCCGGCCGCTGCCTCGCCCGCATCGAGGTCGGCGCACTCACCCGTCGCGAGGCGATCGCCTGGCTCGGCACGGAGAAGGGCATCGGCCGCGAGGGCGCGACACTGGCGGAGCTGTACGCACTACGCCGGGGCACGCAGCCGACATCGGTACCGGACCAACGGGAGGGGGCGGACGCGGGGTTGTACCTGTAGCGACTCCGAGCGGACAACTCCGGTTGTCCTAGGCCTCATAGGCCGCCCGCAGGGCATCCCCTACGGCGGCCAGCGCGTCGGACTCCGTGAGGCCGAGCCGCCGTACCCGCTCGGCGTACGCCTGCGCAGCCAACGCCGCCTCCCGCTCCGCCGCCGAGCCCGCGGCAGCGATCAGCGTTCCGTTACGGCCCCGCGTCTCGATCACGCCGTCCGTCTCCAGCGCCCGGTACGCCTTGGCGACGGTGTTCGCGGCGAGGCCGAGCGACTCGGCCAGTCCCCGTACCGTGGGCAGCCGGTGGCCGACCGGCAGCGCTCCGGACCGGGCCTGCTCCGAGATCTGGGCGCGGATCTGCTCGTAGGGCGCGGCACTGTCATCGATGTGGATCTTCAAGGTCACGGCCCGATTGTCCCGCACCGGCCGGAAAATGAGAGGCACTAGGGCACGGCTCCGCCGTAGCGTGCGGCGACATGACAGTGAGCGTGCGCGACCTGCGCCCCGACGTCCGAGCAGACCTGGAGGGCTACGTCCGGGTCCTCGCCCGTGCCTTCCCCTTCATGCTGGCCACCCCGGAGTCCATCGCCCACGACCTCGCCCATGCCCACCCGGACGCGCACTCGCGCAAGCTGCTCGCGGAGGAGAACGGCGAGATCATCGGCATGGCCCAGATCGACATCGCCTACGACAGCCCGGAACCCGGCCAGGGCATGCTCAACGTGTTCGTGGACCCGGGGCGGACCCGCCTCGGCGCGGGCTCGCTGCTGGTCCGCGCGGCCGAGGAGCACCTCGTCGCCCACGGCGCGACCAGGCTCTACTCCTGGGTCCTGGACGAGCCGGGCAACCGGGCCTTCGCCGAGCGCTCCGGCTACACCGCGAGCCGCCCCGCACATCTCCTCCGACTGGACCTGGCGCAGGGCACGCTGCCCCCGCTCCAGGCCC
Source organism: Streptomyces hokutonensis (assembly GCF_042751305.1). Lineage (GTDB taxonomy): Bacteria > Actinomycetota > Actinomycetes > Streptomycetales > Streptomycetaceae > Streptomyces > Streptomyces hokutonensis_A. The sequence continues at coordinate 82,950 of NZ_JBHYWD010000009.1, read as the reverse complement.
CACCGTCCGGGGTCGAGGTCCGCCCGGGCTCGGACTTCTCCGCGGACCCGCGCCCCCTGTTCGAGCTGGACACGGAGGTGACGCTGGACGAACCCGGCGACATCGACGCCGAGCTCACGGACTTCGAGACCTGGCTGGACGAGACCTGGCGACACCCCCTGTTCAGTGCCGAGCTGACCTCCGTCGCCCTCGTCGACGGACGCCCGGCCGCCTTCAGCGCCGCCCGCACGGACGGCGCCGCCCGCTACGGCACGGCGATGACCGGCACCGCCCGTGCCCACCGCGGCCGGGGCCTCGCCAAGCTCGCCAAGAACGACTCCCTGCACCGCGCCCGCGCCGCCGGCTGCACGGAGGCGTTCACGGGCAACGACGCCGACAACGGGCCGATGCTCGCGATCAACAAATGGTTCGGCTACGAAATCTGCGCCACGGAGGTGCGCCATGTCCGTGAACTCACCTGATCCCGCAAGCCAGTTGGACGTCGTCCTCGTCAAGGCGGGCCGGACGAAGATCCGTTACCCGGCCGAGCTGCTCTTCGACGACGGCGTCCGTCTCGCCGTCCGTGCCCCGTGGGCCGGTGACGGTGTCCGCGACTTCGGCTTCGTGCGCTTCGAGCCCGGCGATGTGTTCACCGAGTACTACTGGCGGGACCGCTGGTTCGCGGTGAAGGAAGTCCGGGACGGCACCGGGGAGTTGAAGGGCTGGTACTGCGACATCACCCGCCCCGCGACCCGCTCCGGCGCCGAACTCGTCGTAGAGGACCTCGATCTGGACCTGTGGGTGTCCGCCGACGGCACGGACGTACTTCGCCTGGACGAGGACGAGTTCGAGGAGAGCGGGCTGGCCGCCTCGGACCCCGTGGCCGCGGCGGCGGCCACGGCGGCCCTCGACGAGCTGGAGGGGCTGGCCCGTGCGGGCGGGTTCGACGCGCTGCTGCGGTGAGGTCCGATCACTCCATGGCGACCACCGCGTACCGCTCGTCGGCCACGGTCTTCCCCCACAGCAGCGGGTCGTCCGACAGCCGCTCCACGCGCACGTGCCCGGCGACGGGTGCCAGGAGCTCGGTGAGCCGGTCGGCGGATATGCCGGCCGGGCTCACCGTCCCCCAGCGGCCCTCGATCAGCACCAGCCGCCCGCCGGGGCGCAGCAGGCCGCTCCAGTGCCGCAGGACCCGGGCGGGGTCGGGCAGCGCCCACAGCACATGCCGGACGAGGACGACGTCGTAGCGCTGCTCACCCACCGGCGGAGCCGTCGCGTCACCCACCAGGAACACCGCGTCACGGCCGGCCAGCTTCGCGCGGGCCAGGTCCACCATCGCCGGGGAGAGGTCGACGCCGGTGACGTGATGTCCCTGCTCGGCTGCGAGCAGCGACAGGGTGCCGGTGCCGCAGCCGAGGTCGAGGACATCGGCCGCGGCGGCGGGCAGCCAGCCGCGCAGCCGGTCCGCCCAGGCCCGCCGGATCTCCGGGTCGCGCAGGCCGTGATCAGGCTCTTCGTCGAAGGTCGAGGCCTCCGCGTCCCAGTCCACGTTCGCTTCGAGTTCACTCATGGGCCCAGCGTGACACCCGCCACTGACAGTCCCATCGTGACAGCCACCACAGACAGACCCGCACCGATGAGTCACTCTCCCGGGAACGGTCCACCTCGTGAGAACACGAACCCGGGTGGACACAAGGAGGCAGCCATGCGCCGCGTAACCGTGCAGAAGCCCCTGAAGAAGTCGGACGCCCGTCGGGTGCGGGACAAGACCGACGAGCGCCCTGTCGAGCGCCCCGAGGTCCGAAAGGACATCGCCCGCACGTGGTGGCCGGACGGCTGAGTCAGGTCAGTCCAGCGGCTTGCGGTAGTGGATGCGGTCGTAGGGCCCGTCCGTGCGCCGCTCGACGACCTCGTAGCCGAACTTCGGGTAGATCTTCTGGTTCTCCCACATCAGCGCGTTCGTGTAGAGCCTGACCTCGGGCAGGCCCAGGGCACGCGCGCGTGCGTCCACGAACTCCAACAGCAGCCGTCCCACCCCTGTGCCGTGCGCGTCGGGGTGGACGGCGATGCTGTCGAGGAACAGGTGATCGGCGCGCTCCTCGATCACCACGAGCCCGATCACGGGGTCCCCCGTCACGAACACCCGCCCGGCAGCCACATTCGCCATGTGGTCCGCCTCCATGGGCTGCGGCACCACACCGATGCGCGCGATGTAGTGGTGGTACGCCAGGTCGGTCACGGCCTGCACGGCCGGTACATCGGCGGGGACGGCCGCGCGAACGCCGTCGGTCATGGGCGGGGTCCGGCGCTGTGCGTACTGATCACAAGCATCCGCACACCCTCCGCGCTCCTCCACGGCCCGTGCTCCATGTCCGGATGCCGGTACGCGTACATGCCCGCGGTGAAGGTCTCGCCGAGGCGCAGGTCGGTGAGGTCGCCCTCGAGGATGTACACCTCCTCGAAGTAGTCGTGCCGGACGGCACCCTGGGCGCCGGTGTCGGTCCCCGGCTCGTACCGCTGGAGCACCGTGGAGTCCCCGGAGACCGGATCCACGGCCAGCTCCTGCTCCCACACTCCGGCGGCCGCCCCGGCCGGCCGCCGCCAGGGTGCCTCGGGGCGATGGAACTCGGACTGCGGTCTGCTCATCTGCGACACCTCTCCACCCTCACGACACCCACCCCTCCCTGAGCCCTCGATTAGCCCTGCCTTAACACGACCATAAGGATCTCCCTCCCCCGTCTCCAGCAGGCGATTCCGCGGTTTCCAGGGGCTAGCTTCTGATCACCCCACGGGATCCGTCCCCCGCGCCGCGAACCGTCCGAGGAGTTGGAGTTCCGCCATGCTCGCACGCCGCAAGGCCGCCGCTGCCGCCGTCCTCGGCATGGCTCCCCTCGTACTTACCGCGCTCGCCGCGGCTCCCGCGGCGGCCCACGGTTCGATGGGGGATCCGGTCAGCCGGGTCGCGCAGTGCTACGCGGAGGGCCCGGAGAACCCGAAGTCGGCCGCGTGCAGGGCTGCGGTCGCGGCAGGCGGCACACAGGCGCTCTACGACTGGAACGGCATCCGCATCGGCGACGCCGACGGGCAGCACCGGACGCTGATCCCGGACGGCAAGCTGTGCAGCGCGAACAACGACGAGTTCAAGGGCCTCGACCTGGCCCGCGCGGACTGGCCGGCGACCAGCGTGAGCAGCGGCTCGTACACCTTCAAGTACCGCGTGACGGCACCGCACAAGGGCACCTTCAAGGTGTACCTCACCAAGTCCGGCTACGACCCTTCGCGGCCGCTCGCCTGGGCCGACCTGGACCTGGAGCATCCGGTCGCGACGGCCACCGACCCGGTCGCCTCGGGCGGTTTCTACACCTTCTCCGGCACCCTCCCCCAGCGCTCCGGCAGGCAGCTCCTGTACGCGATCTGGCAGCGCTCGGACAGCCCGGAGGCGTTCTACTCCTGCTCGGACGTCAGCTTCGGCGGGAGCGGTGCGGGCGCCAACGGCGGTGGGGCATCGAGCAGTTCGACGCCTGCCCCGGCCGCCCCGACCACTCCCGCGCCGTCCGCCTCCGCCCCCTCCGACGGGCAGATCGCGGCCGGGGCCGACAAGTCGACCGTAGAACACCACGGTCACGGGGACGCGGACGCGAGCACCTCGGCGGAGCCGGCCGCCGCCACGACACAGGTCAACGCGCCCCAGCCCGCGGGCAGTTCACAGAAGCTCGCGGCGACCGGCAGCAACGACAGCTCGCCGTATCTCGTCATCGGCGGCGCGGCCTCCCTGGCGCTCGGCGCCGCGGCCCTGTTCGCCTCGGTCCGCCGCCGGGCGACCAACGGCGGTGGACGGCACGGCCGTTAGTACGGCCGTCCAGGGGGCGGGGTCTGTCCGGCGGCTCAGGTCGGACAGACCCCGCGAGGTGCCATCAGCTCAGTGCCGACAGGCAGTTGGTGGTGGTGGCGTGCGCGGGATCGAGGGCGTTGGCGACCTCGTGGAAGGCGATCCGGTCCGACAGCCCGAGCAGCGCGTGCTCGGAGAGATCGACTGAACACAGGTTCTGGATCAGCACGTTGTGCACGTCGGATCCGCTGAGGAACTGGCTCTTGTACGGCGTGACGACCTCGTCGTACCGGGTGGCGATGACCGTGTAGTGGACGCCGGGGACGGTGTCGCCGCCCGCGTTCAGCTTGGCGAGGAAGGCCGAGCCGGCGATCTGGTCGGCGAGGGCGGGGGTGGTCGAGGAGATCACGTCCTCGGCTCCGGGGAAGTACGGCAGGAGTTCGGTGAGGCCGTCCAGGGTGGTGCCGTGGTTGTCGGGCGCGATGCCGACGAAGGTGTCCACCTTGGCGGCTCCGCCGAGGAACTTGAGGTAGTAGCGGGGCATCAGGCCGCCCTGCGAGTGCCCGACGAGGTCGACCTTGGTCGCGCCGGTCGCGGCGAGCACCTTGTCGACGTAGGCCTGGAGTTGCTCTGCCGACTTGTCGATGGGGCCGAGGCCGTAGATGAGGGGGACGCCGGGAAGCTGGCCGTAGTCGAGGGAGAAGACGCAGTAGCCGCGGGCCTCCAGATACGGCGCGAGAACGAGCCAGTTGTCGGTGCTGTTGGCGAACGTTCCGTGTACGAGGACGACCGGGTCGGGGTGGGCGACGGAGGGCTTACACGTGTAGTCGTTCCAGCCGGTGCTCGGGGCGCTCGACGCGTGGGCGGCGGTGGGGAGAGCGGCGACCGCGGCGGTCAGGAGCAGCGCGGTCAGGGGTCTGAGCACTCGTTTCCAGGGCAGCATCGTGTGATCTCCTTGCGGCTCAAGGGAGTTGCGACGGCCTTACGCCCTGTGATCCGGATCACAAGAATGCTGTTCACTCGTCAAGTTACGAGCGAGTAGGTGAACTGTGAAGTTACGCGTCAGTAAAAACTTCCAGTGATAACCAGTCACCAGGTGGGCCTGATGGGACCGTAGGGCGCAATACGCAGCAAACGGTCACACAACACGCGCACTTCACCCTCCCCCAGCAGTTCGACCCACGGCCGCACGGCGTCGGCGGCGGCCTCCTCCGCCGCACGCGTGCAGGCCCAGCCCAGCTCGGTGAGCACGATCAGCCGGGCGCGCGCGTCGACGGGATGCGGGCGCCGCTCGACATACCCCTTGCGCACCAGCTCTTCGACGAGCTGACTGGCGGCCTGCTTGGTCACTCCGAGGTGGGCGGCGAGATCGGTGACCGTCGCACCGTCCGGGGCGAGACGGACGAAGGCGAACCCGTGCGCGGGCCGCACCCCCTCGAAGCCGCGGGCGACGACGCCCTCATTGATGCGCTGAGTGAGCTCACCGGCGACGGCGAGCACGGCGGCGGACAGGGCGATGGCCTCGGAGTTCTGCACGGGGGCATTGAAACACCCTTGACGAACCGGTCAAGCAGCTTGACCATAGAGCACATAGTCAAGCAGCTTGACCATCTTGGGAGAGGCCCACGCATGCCCGTCATCCGCTCGACCGAAGCCGTCACCCACGAGATCCACGGCGCCCGCTTCGTCTCGTACGCCCGTCCCGACACCGGCAGCAAGGAGTTGTGCGCCTGGCGCGGCGAGATCCCGGCCGGCACCAAGGCGCCCCTGCACACCGTCAGCCGCGAGGAGATCCTGCACATCCTCGAAGGCGAGCTGATCGTCACGCTCGACGGCCGCACCGACCGGGTCGGCGCGGGCGACACGCTGATCATCAACCCCGGCGCGACCTTCGGCGCCGAGAACCCGACCGACCGCGCCGTGATCACCTGGGTCACCACGTCCATCGGGCTGGAGGCGGAGCTGGCCGACGGCTCACGCATCGTCCCGCCGTGGGCAAACTGAGCTGTGCGCAAAGGGAGTTCGGTCACATATGGACGGCCGGAGCGTTCGGTTCGCCGCTCTCGGGACGGCCCCGGTCGGTACGACGTTCTCGTTCCGTAAGGTTTTCGACCGCCCCGGCCGCGTCCAACAGGGCGAAGCTGGGGGCCGAGCGCGGGCGGGTGCCGGTGCGAGGAATGGAGTGACCATGTTGGTCCGTGGTATCGGCGGGATCGTCCTCGTCGCGCTCGGCGCGGTCTGGATCGCGCAGGGCACCGGCGCGATGAGCGGCTCGGCCATGTCCGGCCACGGCCAGTACGCGCTGCTGGGCGTGGCGGTCGCGCTGATCGGGCTCTTCCTGCTGGTGCGGGCCTGGCGGGTGCGGAACAACGACCGCCGCCAACACCCCTGAACGCAGGGGCGGTTCTCAGTCGGCCAGAGCGGCCGGACGTACGACCCCCGGTCCGAAGCGTCGGCGGGCCCGGTCGGCGGCGGCTTCGACCGCGCGGGCGCGGGCGTCGGCGGGGTCCATGGAGAGCTGGCGGTAGGCGCTGCCGGCCGGACGCAGGTCGTCGGCGCGCAGCACGAAGGCGCGGACGCGGGCGCGTTGCAGTCCCAGGGAGGTCAACAGGCCCAGGGCGGTGGCCGCGAGAGCGGGTGAGTGGTCGGTGGGTTCCGGCATTGTGCGGGTGCGGGTGGTGGAGGTGCGGTCGGCGTAGCGGACCGTGAGGGTGAGGCGGCTCGCGAACTGCCTTTCCCTGCGCAGGCATTGGCCGATCCGGTCGGCAAGTCCCAGGACGGCCCGGTGGTGTTGGGCCGGGTCCAGACAGTCCCGGCTCAGGACCAGGTCGGCGACCAGTTGCGCCGCCGGTTCCGTGGGGACGACCGGGCGGGGGTCGTGGCCGCGGGCGCGCTCGGTCAACAGCCGTGCCTGGCCCGCCCCGAGGAGCCGTTGCAGGGTCGCCGGAGGCAGGTCGGTGAGCTGGCCGATGGTGTGCAGGCCGTACCGGTGCAGCGTGTCCGCAGTGGCGCGGCCGATCCCGGGCAGCGCGGTGACCGGCCGGGGGTGCAGCCAGTCGGCCGCCTGCCCGGTGGGCACCCAGGTGGTGTCCCCCGGGGCGGACGCGTCGGCCGCCATCGCCGCCAGCATGCGGTTGCCCGCGAGGCCGGCGCTGCTGTCGATGTCGTAGAGGGCCTTCAGTCTCATCTTCACCGTCTGGACCGCGTCGTAGGGAGACAGGTCGAAGTACCGGAGCGCCGAAGTCAGGTCCACCTGAAGGGCGTTGGGCGGGATCGCCTGGACATGGGGCGTGATTCCAGACACCAGTTCGATTACGTCGTCGTACTGGGCCCCGCTCAGCGCGGCATGCAGATGGAAGTGGGCGATGTGCCGCTGACGTGTGCTCATCCCGCGCTCCCCGGACTGCGGTGGCCGAACTTCTTGAGGTCGGCGGAGCGGGTGCCGGCGGGCTGGAGGTCGGCGTAGGGATGGAGGCGGGCGCCGGTGGTGCCGTTGGCGAGAGTGCGCTGCGGCTGGGCGGGGGCGGGTTGCGACTGTCCCGGAGCCGGCTGGGCGGGGGTCGGGTGCGGGCGGTCGGCGCCCAGGAGGGCGAGCGCCGCCTCGGGGCCGTTGTCCCGGCGGGCGCCCGCGATCTCGTCCAGGTCCCAGGCCATGGAACCGACGACGGTACGACGGGTACCGCGCACCTGGACCGTGCCGCGCACCAGCAGCAGCCCGCTGTGGAAGACGGTGTACGCGCAGGCCGGGTGGGAGTCCTCGAAGAAGGCGAGGTCGACCAGCCCCGAGCCGTCCTCCAGGGTGACGAAGATGATCCGCTTGCCGCTCGCGATCGGCGGGGTCTGGGTGGAAGCACGGACACCCGCGACCAACACCTGCTGTCCGGCGCGCAGTTCGGCCAGGTGGGCCGCGTCCGTCGCGCCGATCTCGCGCAGCAGCCGGTGGTGATGCTCCATCAGATGCCGGGAGACATCGATGCCGAGAGTCTCCAACTCGGCGCTCAGCGCCTCGCGTCCGGTCAGCTCCGGCAGCCCGCTCGGCTCCGCTCCCCCAACAGCCCCTGTGTCCATGGGCAGTTGACCTGCCCCTGCGGTCCGGTTGCGGGACTGCCGGTGCAACTCGGTGATCTGGAGCAGGAGATCACGCCGGGTGAGCCGGCCGTCATGGAGGCAGTTCAACGCGCCGATCTCGGCGAGCCGTTCGGCGACCGGTCTGCTGGGCCGGCCCCGCTGCCAGAAGTCCGACAACGACCCGTACGGCTGACCCTCCTCGATCCGCGCGCACTCCTCCTCGCCGATACCGCGCACCCCGGACAGCGCGAGCCGCACGCCCCACTCCTCCTGCTCGGTCATCTCCACGACGTGCTTCACCTTCGAACGGTTGATGTCGACGGGCAGGACCTGCACCCCGCGCCGCCGCGCGTCGGAGACCAGCACACGCTTGGGCCACATCCCGGGGTCGTGTTCGAGCAACCCGGCCAGCAGGAACGCCGGATAGTGCGCCTTGAGCCAGGCGCTCTGCAGGGCCGGTACGGCGAACGCGACCGCGTGGGCACGGCAGAAGCCGTAGGCACCGAAGGCCTCGACGGTCTCCCAGACCTCGTCCCGGACGGCCGCGCTGTAGCCACGCGCGCGTGCCTTCTGGTGGAACCAGTCCTTGATCCTGGGCAATTGGTCCTTGTCGCCGAGGGCCCGCCGGGTGATCTCCGCGAAGGCCCGGTCGCAGCCGGTCAGTACCCGGAGGGTCTCGATGATCTGCTCGTGCCAGATGGTCACGCCGTAAGTGTCGGCCAGCACCGGCTCTAGGTCCCGGTGGGCGTACTCCGGTGTGCCTCCGTGTCTGGCGGCGATGTACCGCTCGGGCATACCGCCGGCGACCGGGCCCGGGCGGAAGAGGCTGATGTCGGCGATGACGTCCTGCACGTCACGGGGTTGCAGTCGGGACAGCAGATCCTGCTGACCCGGCGACTCCAGCTGGAACAGGCCCAGCGTCTGGCTCTCCTGGATGAGCTTGAAGGCGAAGACGTCGTCGAGCGGCACCTGCCCGGGGTCGTCGAGGTCGACGCGGTTGCCGGTGGTGCGTTCGATCTCGGTGACGGCGTGGGCCATCGCGGACTGCATACGGACGCCCAGGACGTCGAGTTTGATGTTGCCGAGCGCCTCGATCTCCTCCTTCGCGGCCATGGCCATGGGGTAGTCGCCCTGCGGGGTGGGCTGCACCGGCAGCCGGTCCAGGAGGGTCGCGTCGCTGATGACCACACCGCAGGGGTGCATGGCCATGCCGTGGACCAGGGAGTCGAGGCCCTCGGCCAGTTCCCACAGGGGGCCGAACCGGCCCACCTCTCCCGCCAGTTGGCGTAGTTCGGGCAGTTCGGCGAGGGCGCTCGTGATGTCGGAGGCGCGCAGGTGCGGGAAGCTCTTGGCGATGCGGTCGACGTCGGCCGGGGCGATCCCGAGAGCGAGGCCGGTGTCGCGCAGCGCCCTGCGTGCCCGGTAGGTCTCGGGCATCGCGGTGACCGCCACCCGTTCCTTCCCGAAGCGTTCGAAGATCGTGTCGTAGCACTCCAGGCGGCGGGCGGACTCCACGTCGATGTCGATGTCGGGCAGCGATTCGCGGCGTCTGCTCAGGAAGCGTTCGAACAGCAGGCTGTGGTCGAGCGGGTTGGCGGTGGCGATGTCCAGGGTGTGGCAGACCAGCGAGCCGGCGCCGGAGCCTCGGGCGGCGACCCGGATGCCCTTGGCCCGGATGTCGGCGACGACCTGTCCGACGGCGAGGAAGTACGCGTCGTAGTTCCAGTGGGAGATGACGGCGAGTTCCTCCTCCAGCCGGTCGAGTGCCGCCCGGTCGCGGTCGAGGCCGCGTCGGGCCAGGCCCTCCTCGGATCTCAGGCGCAGCAGCCGGGCCGCACCGCCCGGCTCCGGTCCGGCGCCGAAGAGCGACGGTTCCGGGAAGTGCGGGGTGCCGAGGCCGAGGTCGACGGCCGGGTCGACGGCGCACCCGTCCGCCGTGGCCACGGTGTCCGCCATCAGCCGGCGCGCCCGGCGGGCGTCCGCCCCGGCACACTCGGCGATCATCCGCGCCACGACCGTCATCTCCTTCTCGTTCTTGAGCCAGCGCTGTCCGCTGTCCAGTCGGCGCCGGTCGATCGGGCGCAGCAGCCGGGCCGCGTCGAGGACGTCGGCGAGGCGGTGCTGGTCGGGGTCGGCGTAGCGGACGGCGTTGGAGAGCACGGCGGTGGTGCGGGTGCGGTCGGCGAGCGCCAGGGTGCGGGCGGCCAGGCGGAGGGAGCCCGGACCTGTGCCGAAACGTTTCTGCGCTACGGCCTCCAGCCGGACCTCCCGCCCGAAGATCTCCCGCCAGGGCGCCAGCAACTTCATCGCGACGTCCTTCCGGCCCACCGACAGCGCCCGCACCGGCTCCGAGAGCGGGCCGAGCAGCACGGTCAGGCCGGGGCCGCCGTACTCGCGCAGCGCCTCCCACGGCACCACCACCGGTGCCGCGCCGGACGCGGTGCCGGCGTGGGCGGCCGAGGTGATGCGGCAGAGCCGGGCCCATCCCTCCCGGTCCTGGGCGAGCAGCACGAACCGCAGCGGCGGCTCGACCACATGCGCGCCGCCACGTGCGGGGGTGCGCGGGCGCTGTGCGGGCGGCGGGGGTGCCAGCGCCTCCACCGCCAGGTCGATGCCGAAGACCGGCCGGACCCTCTCCTTCGCGCACGCCTGCGCGAAGCGGACGGCACCGGTGACCGTGTCCCGGTCGGTGAGCGCGAGGGCCGCGATCCCGCGCTCGGCCGCCCGGTCGGCGAGCTGCTCGGGATGGGAGGCGCCGTAGCGGGCGGAGTAACCGGACGCGACGTGCAGATGGGCGAAGCCCGCCATGCCGCACCTCCATCACTCCACCCCTTTTCGACCATTCGCCCGATATGTTCATCGTACGCCCGTTCGATTACCCTAACCTCATCAGCCCCGGTCAGCGACCCACGTCAACCCCGGCCGGCGACCCACATTCGAACACATCAGCGATTCCTTGGGGAGGTGCCCGGTGTCCGAAACAGACGCCACCCCGTCAGCTCCCCACCCGGGCCGAGCAGTTGGGAGGAAAACTTTTCCGAACACATGCACGACATCCGTTCGGACCCTTCCCGCCTGCGTGAACACCCGGCCACCGCGACCGTGGGGACATGACAGAGCCTCCCGGTGCCGGTACGTCCCGTACGTCCTTTCTCAGCGAGGTGAAGGACGCGGTCAGCCTGCGGGCGGCCCTGCTCGTCATCGGTGTGGTCGCCCTTCAGCTGCTCTTCATCGCCTCCTATGTGGGCGCGCTCCACAACCCGAAGCCCAGGGACGTGGCTTTCGGGGTTGTCGCGCCCGGGGTCACGGCCGAGCAGACGGTGGCCCGGCTGGAGCAGCTGCCCGGCTCGCCGCTGGACCCGCGCGTGGTGTCCGACGCGGCGACCGCGCGGAGGCAGATCCTGAACCGGGACATCGACGGCGCTCTCGTCATCGACTCGCGCGGCATCAAGGACACGCTCCTGGTCGCGACCGGCGGCGGCACGGTCCTCGCCACCACCCTGGAGACGATCACCGCCACCCTGGAGAGGGCCGAGCAGCGCACGGTGAGGGTGGTGGACGTGGCTCCGGCCTCGTCCCAGGACTTCGACGGGCTGTCGTCCTTCTACCTGGTCGTCGGCTGGTGCGTCGGCGGCTATCTCTGCGCCTCGATCCTGGCGATCAGCACTGGCGCCCGGCCCGCCAACCCGCGCCGCGCGGTGATCCGGCTGATCGTGATGGCGCTGGTCGCGATCGTCGGCGGGCTCGGCGGCGCGGTGATCGTCGGGCCGGTCCTGGGCGCGCTGCCGGGGAGCGTGACGGCGTTCTGGGGGCTCGGCGCGCTGATCACCTTCGCCGTGGGGGCCGCGACCCTCGCCCTCCAGGGGGTCTTCGGGGTCGTGGGCATCGGGCTGGCGATCCTGCTGGTGGTGATCGCGGGCAACCCGAGCGCGGGCGGTGCCTTTCCGCTGCCGCTGCTGCCGCCGTTCTGGAACGCGATCGGGCCCTCACTGCCGCCGGGCGCCGGGACCTGGGTGGCGCGCTCGATCGCCTACTTCAAGGGCAACGCCGTGACCGGGCCGCTGCTGGTGCTGTCCGCCTGGGCGTTCGCCGGGATCGTGATCACCCTGCTGGCGGCGACGCTGCGGCGGAAGCACGAGGACCTCCTGGACCGGCCGGGGTCGGCCGGCCCGTAACCACCCTTCGCCGCAGGCCTGTTGACGTGGTGAAGTCCCGCCCCCTCGCGCGCGGGCGGGACTTCACGACGTCGTGCGAACGGCGTCCTACGACAGGTCAGCCGATCTGCGCCCCGAACGTCGACAGTGCCTCGGTGACCGGCTGGAAGAAGGTCTCGCCGCCCGAGGTGCAGTCGCCGCTGCCGCCCGAGGTGAGGCCGATCGCCGCGTCGCCGTCGAAGAGGGAGCCGCCGCTGTCGCCGGGCTCGGCGCAGACGTCGGTCCGGATGAGGCCGTTGACGATGTCGCCGTTGCCGTAGTTCACGGTGGCGTCCAGGCCGGTGACCGTGCCGGTGTGCACCTGGGTCGTCGAGCCGCTGCGGGTCACCTTCTCGCCGACGGTGGCGTCGGCGGCGTGGGTGATGGGCTGCGAGGAGCCGTTGTAGAGGTCGACCGCGCTCGGGTGGGCGACGTCAGAGGTGTACTTGACCAGGCCGAAGTCGTTGTCCGGGAAGCTGGACTGCTCGTTCGTGCCGATCTCGTTGCCGCTGGAGTCGGACCAGGTGGAGATGGCCTCGGTGCAGTGCCCGGCGGTGATGAAGTAGGGCGCGCCGCCCTTGACCACGTTGAAGCCCAGCGAACAGCGGCCGCCCGAGCCGGAGATGGCGTCCCCGCCCGCGATGAAGGGTTGGAACTCCCCCTTGGTGCGCTGGAGTTCGGCCTTGGTGCCGAGTCCGTCGACGACCTTGGTGAGCTTGGCCCACTCGGCGCCGGAGACCGTGCGGTCGGCGGTGACGACGACCTTGTTGGTGGTGGGGTCGGTCGCCCATGAGGTGCCGGGGATGGTGGCGTCCTGCTTCAAGGTCGTACGGGCACTCGTCAGTTCGGCGAGGGAGTGCTCGACGATTCTCGCCCTGGCGCCGGCCGCCTCGACGGTGTCGGCGGCGGCCCGGTCGAGCACGTTGACCACGAGGCTCTTGGTCTTCGCGTCGTAGAACGTGCCGGCCGCGTCGGTGCCGAGGTCCTTGCCGAGCGCCGAGGCGAGCTTTCCGGCCGACGGGACCGAGAGGGTGCGGAGTGCGGCCGGCTGCGTTGTCTCGCTGGCGTTCGCACTCTGCAAGGTGACTCCCGCGACGACCAGCGCGGCTGTGCCCGCGCCCGCGACGACCGCCCGTCGCCCGGATATGCGTCGGTGCTTCAACTCGTGTCCTCCTGTGGGGGGTCGGCCCGGCGGGCCATGAGCGCCCGACAGGCCGAAAGGTAGGCTGACGAGCGCCTACTCTTCCGAATCGCACAGGGAGCGCACAAGGTCGACTTCAGGTCGTGCGGGTGACTGGGCCGCACGCCCCCCGCTTTGAATGTCCACGGTCATGCCAGGCCGTTCGCACTGCAAACACCGCATGCGAGCAACGGCCAGCAACCGGTGAGGACTAGTCCTGTCCGGAAATCGACCCCTCGGGCTCCGGATCCGAGTGGGGCTCTGCGGGCGGGAGTTGCTCCTGCACCGGTTGCGACGCCACAGCGGCCACCGGCGCCACCGGTGCAACGGGCGCCGCGGGCGCGGCCGGGGCGGCTCGCTCCAGGAAGCGCAGCAGCTCCACCGGGAACGGGAGGACGAGCGTGGAGTTCTTCTCGGCCGCTACCGCCACCACCGTTTGCAGCAGCCGGAGTTGCAGTGCCGCGGGCTGCTCGGACATCTGCTCGGCGGCCTCGGCGAGTTTCTTCGAGGCCTGCAACTCGGCGTCCGCGTTGATGATCCGGGCCCGGCGCTCACGGTCGGCCTCGGCCTGGCGGGCCATCGAGCGCTTCATCGTCTCGGGCAGGGACACGTCCTTGATCTCGACCCGGTCGATCTGCACACCCCAGCCGATGGAGGGGCTGTCGATCATCAACTCCAGGCCCTGGTTGAGTTTTTCGCGGTTGGAGAGGAGGTCGTCGAGGTCGCTCTTGCCGATGATCGAGCGCAGGGACGTCTGCGCCATCTGCGAGACGGCGAAGCGGTAGTCCTCGACCTGCACCAACGCGTCCGCCGCGTCTACGACCTTGAAGTAGACGACCGCGTCCACGCGCACGGTGACGTTGTCGCGGGTGATGCCCTCCTGCGCGGGCACCGGCATCGTGACGATCTGCATGTTGACCTTGCGGAGCTTGTCCACGAACGGGACGACCATGGTGAACCCGGGTCCGCGCACGTCCGGCCTGAGCCTGCCGAGCCGGAACACCACGCCCCGCTCGTACTGTTTGACGACCCGCGCCGCCGCCATCGCGTACACCGCTCCGACGGACGCGAGCGTCACTCCCGCCGTCACCAGCTCCTCGACCATCACGGCCCCCAGGGTCCGACGTGGCGCATCAGGTGCTTGCTCCGATACCACGAAGGTAACTCCGCGCTCCGCACAAGAGCGAGCCCCCGCACGCCAGTTGCGTGCGGGGGCTCACCCGCTGCCGGCTGCAGTCCGGAGCGGAGGACGTTCAGGCGGACGTCAGCCGACGCTCACGCCGTAGTAGCTCAGCGCCTCGGTGACCGGCTGGAAGAAGGTCGTGCCGCCGGAGGTGCAGTCGCCGCTGCCGCCCGAGGTCAGACCGTAGGCCACGGTGCCGGCGTACAGCGGACCGCCGCTGTCGCCGCCCTCGGCGCAGACGGTGGTCTGGATCATCTGGTACACGATGTCGCCGCTGCCGTAGTTGACGGTGGCGTTCAGGGCGGTGACCCGGCCGCTGTGCGTGCCGGTGGTGGAGCCACGCCGGTAGACGGTCGTGCCCACGGCCGGGGTGGCCGCGCTGGAGATGGTCTGGCTGCCGACCGCGCTCGGGTGGGCGATCGACGTGTTGGTGTACTTGACCAACGCGAAGTCGTTGGTCGGGAAGCTGTAACCGACGTTCGTGCCCAGCACCGTGGTGTGTCCGGAGTTGGAGTACCAGGTGGAGGCGACCTCACCGCAGTGCCCGGCGGTCAGGAAGTAGTACGTGCTCCCGCTGTGCACGTTGAAGCCGAGCGAGCAGCGGTAGGCGCCGCCGTAGATGGCGTCACCACCGGTGATCAGCCTCTTGAACTGGCCGGCCGTGTGCTTGATGGTGAGCGCGCCGGCGGTGCTGCCCGCCTGCGACTTGATCTTCGCGATCTCGGCCTGGGAGACCGTGCTGTCGACGGTGACGACGACACGGTTGGTCTTGGCGTCGACCGCCCAGGCGGTGCCCGGGACATCGGCCTTGAGCACGGACGAGTTGGCCGCGGAGAGCTGGGTCGCGCTGAACGTCTGGGCTTCGCTCGCGTTCGCGGTGGGGACGGCGAACGCTGCAGCGGCGACGAATCCGGTGGCCACGGCGATCAGCCCGGCCCGTCTCGCGATTCCGCTGCGGGGGGTGGTGCGCTTGATCCTCACGTTTCGTTCCCTCCTAGGGGAATTCGGGGGCCCGCGTGGGGTCGGGGCCCGTGAGGCGCAGTCGGGGGCGGGCGTCCGGTTTTCGAACAAGCCGTGTCCCTGACAAGCGCTGTGGGGGAGTATTCGGCTGCGTGGCCGACGGGCGCAAGGGCGCCTTTCGGCCGTGCAGCCTTCAACCGGCCCACGGTCTACGCGAGTTGATCACCCCGCCGCCGACAGCCACATCCCCGCCCACCAGGGCCGATGCCCCGTCTACCGAAGGGTGCGCTCCCCCGCCTCGATCGCGACGCCCAGCGTATTCCCCGGCGGCGGGAAAGGGCAGATGAAATGGTCGGCGAACGCGCACGGCGGGAGCACCGCCCGGTTGAGGTCGACCGTCGTGCGCCCCTCCGCATCGGGCGCGTCCGGGTACAGGAACCGGAACCGGTAACTGCTGTGCCCGCTCGTGGAGTCGGCGAACACCGCCCACAACCTGCCGTCGTCCTGCACCGCGACCTGGAGCGTCACGTCCAACCCGTCGAGCCGGAAGGCGAGTTCACCCGCGAGCCCGAGCCCGCGCCGGACACCGTCCGCCGCGTCGACGCGCACGACGCGCCAGCTGTCGTACGGCGTGAAGCGCCCCGGCACCGAGAAGCGCGGATCGTAGGGTGTCGCCTCGATACCCCGGAACGCGCGCCGGGCAGCCGAGTCGGGGTCGTAGTCGCGCACCCCCCAGTTGCCCTCGCGGACCAGGACGACCAGCCGGCGCCCGCCGAGGCCGACCCGGGCCGCGCCCGCCGGGCCGGTGTCGGCGCCGAGACGGACCGACCCGGTGAAGGGTTCCCCGTCGAGGGTCAGTCCGGTCCGCCCGTCCTCCGGAGCGGTGAGGACGACCGCGTCACCATCGAGGAGCCACACCCCGGGGATGCCCGGAAGGTGCCCGTCCGGATGGTCCTCCAGCCAGTGCGTACCGGTCAGGGCGAGCGGGCCGTGGGGCGCGGACACCGACTCCACGCGGTGCTCGTGCCACTGCTTCCACTCGACCACCGCGTCCGAAGGCATCCTGATCAACCCTTCCCTCCCGGCTCGGCGAGCC
Organism: Streptomyces hokutonensis; assembly: GCF_042751305.1. Taxonomy (GTDB): domain Bacteria; phylum Actinomycetota; class Actinomycetes; order Streptomycetales; family Streptomycetaceae; genus Streptomyces; species Streptomyces hokutonensis_A. Next base: position 66,462 of record NZ_JBHYWD010000009.1, on the reverse strand, counting down.
CGAGGTGTGAGCGCAGGGTGGCGCCCCGGTATTCCGTGCGGAACGCACCGCGTTCCTGGAGCAGCGGTACCACCCGGTCCACGAACTCGTCGAGCCCGCCCGGCGTGAGATGCGGTACCAGGATGAAGCCGTCGGCGGCGTCCTGCCGTACGAATGTCTCCAGTTCGGCGGCGACCGCCTCCGGGGTGCCGATGAAGGACTGCCGGCCGCTCGTCTCGATCACGGTCTGCCGGATGGACAGGCCCTTCTGCCGGGACAGCGCCCGCCACTTCTCGGCCGTCGCGACGCTGTCGCCCCGCCGGGTCCGCCCCTGGGTGAGCGATGGGTCCGGCACCGGGTCGAAGTCGGGGAACGGGCCGTCGGGGTCGTAGGAGGAGAGGTCCGTGCCCCAGATCTGTTCCACGGCGAGGATCGCGTTCTGCGGGGAGACCTGCTGCCGCCGGATCTCGGCGGCCCGCTCCTGCGCCTCGGCCGCCGTGTCGCCGAGGACGACGGTGACCCCGGGCATGATCTTGAGATCGTCCGCGCTACGGCCGTACTTGGCGAGGCGCGCCTTCACGTCGGCGTAGAAGGCGCGGCCGTCCTCCAGCGTGCCGTGCCTGGTGAAGATCACGTCGGCCGATCGGGCCGCGAACTCCCGTCCCTCCCCCGAGTCCCCGGCCTGGATGACGACCGGGTGCCCCTGCGGTGAGCGCGGCACGGTGAACTCGCCCGCGATGTCGAAGTGTTGACCTTTGTGGGCGAAGAGGTGGGACAGTCCGTCCCCGGTCCAGGAGTCCCACAACTCCCTTGCCACGTCCACGAATTCGGCCGCACGTGTGTACCGGTCCGCGCGGTCCAGATATCCCCCGCGCCGGAAGTTCTCGCCGGTGAAGGCATCCGAGGAGGTCACCACGTTCCAGGCCGCCCGGCCGCCGCTGAGATGGTCCAACGTGGCGAGTCTGCGGGCGAGTTCGTACGGTTCGTTGAAGGTCGCGTTGACCGTGGCGGCAAGACCGATCCGCTCGGTGACGGCGGCCAGCGCGTTCAGGACGGTGAGGGACTCCGGCCGTCCCACCACGTCCAAGTCGTGGATACGGCCCTTGTGTTCGCGCAGCCGCAGCCCCTCGGCGAGGAAGAAGAAGTCGAAGAGTCCACGCTCGGCGGTGCGCGCGAGATGCTCGAAGGAAGAGAAGGCGATCTGCGACTTCGACCGCGGATCGGCCCACACCGTGGTGCTGTTGACGCCGGGGAAGTGCGCCGCCAGATGGATCTGTTTACGGGGCTGTACGGTCATGACGCCGCTCCCCCGGTCACGGCGTACCGGTTGGCGGGCCGGGCCAGGCCCAGGTGCTCGCGGAGTGTGCTGCCCGGGTAGAACGTGCGGAACAGGCCCCGGTGTTGGAGCAGCGCGACCGTGCCGTTGACCAGCCGTTCCAGGTCGCGGCGGGGTTCGACGGGCGTGAGGTGGAAGCCGTCGACGGTACGGTCGCCGTGCCAGGCCGCGATCAGTTCGGCGAGGTCGACCGGGCCGCCCCGGTACAGCGGGCCGTGCGCGGTCTGCCGGGGGCCGCCCCCGCCGTGTCCCGGTTCGGCCGCGTGCTCGCCGTCGCCGAGGTCGACGACCAGGCTCACCAGCACCCGCAGGGTGTCGGGATCACGCCCGAACTTCTCGGCGGACGCGCGCAGTTCGGCCCGTACGGCGCCGGCCTGCGCGGAACTCGCCGCGCGGACGAGGGCCACGTCGGCGTACCGGGCGGCCGTCCGGCGGGCCTGGCCCTCGGTGGCGTCGACCACGCGGACGGGGTGGCCCTGCGGGGGTCTGGGCACGATCGAGGGGCCCTTGACGGAGAACTCCGAGCCCTGGAAGTCGACGTAGTGCAGCTTGTCGCGGTCGACGAAGCGGCCGGTCGCGGTGTCCCGGATCTCGGCGTCGTCCTCCCAGCTGTCCCACAACTCGGCGGCCACCTCGGCGACTTCGCCCGCCTCCTGCCACAGCGCGTCGGCGGGCGCGGCATGGCGGCGGCCGAAGAGCCGGGCCTCGCCCTCGGTGGTCGACACGTCGATCCGCCAGCCGGCCCGGCCCCGGCTGACCCAGTCGAGGGTCGCGACCGCCGCCTGGACGTGGAAGGGCTCGGTGTGGGTGACCGTCACGGTGGGCACCAGGCCGATCCGGCCGGTCGCCGGGGCGACCCGGGACAGCACGGCGAGGGCGTCGGGGCCGGGGCGCGCGAAGGTGTCGTCGAGCGTCACGAAGTCGAGTCCGCCGCTCTCGGCGAGCCGCGCCAACTCGACGTAGGAGCCGGCGTCATAAGCCGACCGCTGGTCGACGGCGGCGGCCAGATGCAGGCCCCGGCCGTGCGAGGAGGTCATGGGAGGGAAGCCTTCCTGTCGTTCGGGAGCACCTCGGAGAGGGCCAAGTCCTCGATGAAGCCCGGGACTTCACCGATCGGCTGTCACGCCGCGGCCCGACACGCGAGGTCCCGAAGAAATGCCAGTACGGCCCGGGCGGTGGCGTCGTTCTGCCGGAAGGCGGGGCCGCCGGTGCGCGGGCGGGTGAAGGCGCCGGGGGTCCGTACGTCGGTGTAGGGGCCGAGCGCGAAGCGCCGGGGGTGCGGGCGGCCGGCCGCGTCGAGGATCCGGCCGTCGGTGCGGTCCACCCGCAGCAGCCCCTCCGGGGTCTCCACGGCTCCGTCGGCGTGCAGTTCGCGCAGCAGCGGGTCGAGGGCGCGTCCGACCGTGGGCTCGGGCAGCCGGGCCTCGACGAGCGCCCGTGCCTCGACGGTGGCGCCCGGCACGGTCGGGCTGGACGCCCGGAACACCCCGTCCTCGGCGGTCACGGCCATGTCCGCGCCGACGAACCGGACGATGCCGGCCCGGGACAGCGCGAGCAGCTGGCGCAGCCGGGGTCCGGGCGGCCCGGAGGCGAGGTAGCTGAAGAAGCCGTGCCACCAGGGCCCTATGTCACCGAGCCGGATCAACTGCCCGTAGACGGAGAGCAGTCCGAGGAAGACCGCCAAGTCGGGGCTGTGGGAGGGATCGTGACGGCGGCTCAGATCGGCCTCGACATAGGCCCGCAGGCCCTCCTGGAACGCCTCCGGCGACGGATACCGCGCCCCGTCCAGTGGACGGTCCAGCGCCGCGAGGTCGAGCCGGTCGGCGGGGTCGGGCACGGCGGACGCCACGAGGGCCTCGCGCTCCGCCGCCTCACCGGCCGCGTACTTCTCCTCGAAGTCGGTCCAGGCGATCGCTGTCCGCTCCGGGTGCACACCGAACAGCCGGTGGTAGTGCGCGAACCCCAACTCCTTCTCGACCAGCGGCCATACGTCCCGTCGGAAGTCGAAGCCGTCCGGCCGGGCGAGCAGCGCGTCGACCTCGGCGGGCCCGAAGAACCGTGGCAGCGGCGGCCGTTCACCGCTCCACTCGTAACCGATCTTCGAGTGGTACGGCACCCCGCGCCGCGAGCCGACGTACAGCACCGGCTCCTGCCCCGAAGGTATGTAGGTGTTGTCGCCGTCGTAGCGTCCGCCCCGGCCCTCGGTGAGCAGCACCATCAGGTCGACGAAGGCGAGCCCGAAGCCGCGGACGATGACGCTCTCACCGGGCGCGAGGGAGGTCAGATCGCTGTCGGCGGTGAAGTCGGGCGGCAGGTGGACCAGGTCGTGGGCGCGGGCGTAGGCCGCCAACTCGCGCTGCTCGTCGTCGAGTTCGGCGTCGAGGTGGCCGATCGCGAGGACGACGAGGTCGGCGAGGAGCGGGCGCGGGCGGCCCTCCAGCCACACTTGCTGGCGGCCCTCGCGCGAGCCGCTCACCCTGAGGGCGCGCCGCGGGTGGTGGTGGACGGTGACGCCCGGCGGCAGCGCGGCCACGGCCTCCTCGTGCACCCAGCGCAGATAGGCGCCCTGGAGCTGTCGGTCGGCGAAGGTGGAGCCCTCGATGTCCGCCCATTCGTGCAGCGTGGGGCCGGGGCGTACCGGGCCGTCCATGACCACCGTCTCGTCGGTGAACATGGTGACGTCCTCGGCGTGCGAGTTCATCCACAGCAGCGGCGACTGGGCCGCGCGCCAGATCCGTCCGGCGCCCGGCGGATGCGGGTCGACGAGGTGGATGTCGAGACCCGCGATGCCCGAACCGGCGTACAGCTCCGGCGCGTTGGCGGCGATGCGCTCGATGAGACCGGTCCCCCGCGGCCCGGCCCCGACGATCACGAGGGAGGACCTTGTGCCCGGGGCGGCGGATACGGGGGTGGGAGTGTCGGAAGACATGCGAAGACTCCGTGACGTGAGCAACACGGGCGAATGCCTTCACACAGGGCGCCGAGCGGCACCGTACGGCCGAGCCCCTCAGCAGGGCCGTCCACCGACTGTACGGCGCCGTTTCCCCTCACTGTCAAGGACGTCCACACTGTGAGCAGTACGTCTCATCTCGGTTGACGCCCCACCGGATGCCTGTTCCACTTAGTCCATGAATCGGCAGCAGTGGCTGGTCAAGCGCTCCCACATCGACCTCGGTCGAGTGTGGTCCTCTTCCTGTTGAGCTGACCCACTGCGCGTCCCGGTCGCCGGAATCTCCCTCTGACCGTGCGCTTCAGGCGTTCTCCCGCTCCACCCGTTCCGCCTTCACACGCACCCCTCCCCTCGGGTTTCGTCCACACTTCCTCCGCCACACCTAGCGCGACAGCGCGGCCGTACGCCGTCGTGGCGTCGCCCGGACCCCGATCACCCGGTCCATCAGCGCGCCGAGCACATCGCGTACGGAGTCCCGGTTCCGCGCGTCGCACTCCAGCACGGGTACGTCCGCGCTCAGCCCGAGCGCCTCCCGGACCTCCTCCACGTCGAAGCGGTCGGCGCCGTCGAAGCGGTTCACGGCGAGGACGAAGGGCGCGCCCTGCGACTCGAAGTAGTCGACCGCAGGGAAGCAGTCCTCGATCCGCCGGGTGTCCACGAGGACCACCGTGCCGAGCGCGCCCTCCACCAGGTCGTCCCAGAGGAACGAGAAGCGGTCCTGTCCGGGGGTCCCGAACAGATACAGCGTCATCGTCGGATCGAGCGTGATCCGCCCGAAGTCGAGGGCGACGGTCGTGGTGGTCTTCGCCTCGACCCCCACCAACGAGTCGACGCCTACGGAGACTTGGGTGATCGCGGCCTCGGTGTCGAGGGGTTCGATCTCCGAAATGGCCCCGATGAACGTGGTCTTGCCGACCCCGAGGCCGCCGCTGACCACGATCTTCACGGCCAGCGGCACGATCTTGTCAGAGCGCCCGGACATGGTCCCTGATCCTTTCGAGCATCTGGAGCGGCAGCTCCGCGGGTTGTCGGCAGGCGAGTTGCCCGGCGACGACGAGGTCGGAGATCAGCACCTTCGCCACTCCGAGCGGCACCCCGACCCGGTGCGCCACCTCGGCGACGGTCGTCGGCCGCTCGCACACCGCGACGATGTGGCGCCGCTCGAAAGCGAGCGACGGATCCGGCACGCCGACGGCGACGACCAGCGTCTCCAGCCGCAGATCGGCCTGGAGGGGCTCGGACCGGCCGCCGGTGATGATGAACGGCCGGACGAACGTCGCGTCCTCTTCAGGTTCTACGTCCCTGGACTGTTCACCGTTCACCGTGGCAACGCCTGCCGCAGATCGGCGATGAGGGTCGGGGTGAGCAGATCACCCGCCCGCTCCGCGAGCACCGCCATCTCGTAGCCGACGAGGCCCAGTTCACCGCTGCTGTCGGCGAGGACACCGAGACAGCTGCCGTCCCGGATCGCCGAGACGAGCAGGAAACCCCGGCCCATCTCGATCATGATCAGCTTGACCCCGTCGAAGCTGTAACGCTTGGACGCGCTGCGGGCCAGACTGCTCAGCCCCGAGACGATCGCGGCGAGATGGTCGGCCTCGGTCCGCCCGAGCCCGTCCGACACGGCGATCAGCAGCCCGTCGGAGGAGACGGCGACCGCGTCCCGCACGCCGTCGGTGCTCTTGACGAAGTTGGCGAGCATCCAGTTGAAGGTCCCCGAGTCGTGCTGGGTGTCGACGGCGGTCACTTGGCGGCACCCTCGTTCGTCTCGGCGTTCTGCTGCTTCTCCTTCTCGACGCTGATCCCGCCCCGCATATGGGCGCTGCGCAGCGTGGAGAGCATCCCGGAGACCTGTTCGGGGGTCCGTTCCGGGTTGGGCGGTGCGGTGGGGGTGGTCCGGTCGGTGCGGTCGGTCTCGCTCACCGCCGCCGCGATACCGCTCCGCTGCGGGCGCTTGACCAGGCCGTTGCGCGTGCGCGCGGCGGACGAACCGCCCTTGGCGGCCACCGGGGCCGCCACCTGGGCCGCCGCCGGTTCGGTCTTCGGTTCCATGTCCGTCTCCGCCTTCCTCGGTGCCGGGACCGAGGGCTTCGCCTCGACCGCCTTCTCCGTCAGCAGCGCCGCCGGGATCAGCACCCGCGCGACCACACCGGCCGCCGGCGCCTCGCCGAGCCGTACCTCGATACCGCACTTGCGGGCCAGCGCGCCGACCACGAAGTGGCCCAGGAACCGGGTGGGTTCGGCCATGAAGCTGGCGGTTCCCGAGAGCCGTACGTTGGCCTCGGCGAGGGCCTGGTTGTCCATGCCGAGCCCGTGGTCGACGATCGCGATCAGATAGCCGGCACTGGTGCGCCGTCCCTCGATCTCCACGTCGGAGTCCGGCGGCGAGAAGCTCAGCGCGTTCTCCACCAACTCGGCCAGCAGATGGGCGATTTCGACGACGACGGAGCCGGTGACGAACGCGGGCTCGATCCGGCGCAGGGTGACCCGGCGGTACTCCTCGACCTCCGAAAGCGCCGCGCGCAGCACGTCGTTGACGGCCAGCGGGGTCGACCAGGGGCGGGGGCTGGACTCTCCAGCGAGCACGAGGAGGCTTTCCGCGTTGCGGCGCATACGGGTGGCCAGGTGGTCGAGTTCGAAGAGGTTGGCGAGGGTCGCCGGGTCGGCGTCCTCGTGCTCCAGCTTGTTGATGAAGCTGATCTGACGGCGTACCAGGTTCTGGTTGCGACGGCCCAGGCTCACCAGCGAGTCGGTGGCGTTGCGCCGCAACACGGCCTGCTCGGTGGCGAGATCGAAGGCGGACCGCTGCACCCGGTCGAACGCCTCGGCCACCTCCCGGACTTCGGCCCCGGCCCGGTCGGCGACGACCAGCCGGGCGGGCGGCTGCGGCGCCGCCCCGGACGACCCGTCCTGTACGGCGGCCACGGCCTGCGGCAGCCGGCTCCCGGCCACCTCCCGTGCCTGCTGGGCGAGTTCGACCAGCGGCGAGGAGACGGACCGGACACAGTCGAGGGCCAGCGCACCGAGCGCGGCGACCGTGCCGAGCGCGAGCAGCAGGAACAGCAGCAGGTCGCGCTGGGCCGAACTCTCCAGCTGCGCGGCCCGGTTCTCGACATCGGCGCCGAGGCCGATCTGTACGCCGCGCATCCCGTTGATGGTGGAGGTCATCGAGTCCCACCAGGCCATGGGCGGAATGACGCTCGACTTCAGCTTCCCGGTGCCGTGCACCGCCTTGCTCTCGTACGACAGCGCGCGCTCGGCGTCGGGCGTGGTCAGGGCGGTGTCCAGCCGCCGTTCCTGCACGGCGGTGGCCGACCGGGGGAAGGCGTCGAGGGCGGCGAGACGCCCGGCGCGGATCTCCATGAACCGGCCGTAGTCGTCACCGCGGAACTTCCCGGCGCGTACCGAGCCGAGCACGATGGCCCGCTCCTCGCCGGTGAACTCCTTGGCGTTGCCGAGGACTTGGAGCGCCTGGTAGGCGTCGCGCAGGGTGGCGTCGTGGACGTCTTCGAGGCCCAGGTCGAGCCGGTCGAGGAAGGTGATGGTGGTGGTGAAGTAGTCGAAGGTGTCCTTCACCACGCCGGTGCCGTCGTCGGCGTCCTTGCGGATCCCGGCCAGGCCGTCGAGCCGCCCGAGGGACTCGCGCACGGAACCGGCGGCCGCGTCCTCGCGCCCCTTCAGGGCCACGTCCAGCTGCCGGCGCGCGGCGTCGGTCGCCTTGCGCTGCGCGGGCAGCTTGGCGCTGAACTGCCGGACGCCGCCGACGTATCCGGTGGTGAGCCCGCGCTCCTTCTGCAGTTCGTGCACGAGTCCCTGGAGGGTGATCTCCAGGCGGGCGTTGTCGGCGGTCGCGGAGGCGTTGCGGTAGGCGGAGATCTGCTCGGTGGCCGCGATGCCGAGCAGGGCGAGCAGGACCGCGAGGGCGAGGACCAGAATCCTCAGCAGCCTGGCGCGGATGCTGGTGGTCGCTTTTGTTGTGACGTCCACTGAAGTGCCTTAAGTGGGTGGCGAGTTGATCAAGAGTCGAACCTGAGGCAGAAATGGTTCTGCTCCCGCCCAACGACCCTCACGGCACACCGGTCACCGGATCATGTTTTTGTTTTACCGTGCCGAAACGCGGGCCGCCCGGCCTCGCAGGTCGGCAATGGCCCGCGAGGCGGTCGTATACAACGCTGGTGACTGCCTGTCACGGTCAGCAGTCGCAGCACGAAAGGCATTCACAGCACTCGCAGCATTCGCAGGCGTCGCAGCAGTCGCAGTCGCAGCTGGAGCAGCATCCCTCTCGCCGCTGCCGCGACCACGGCCCCTCGAACTCGTCGGCACAGCACACCTTGCAGGTGCAGCACAGCCCGAGCGCGGCGGCGCACCCGGCCCAGAAACCGCGCTTGTCGGGCCGCGGCGGCTCACCGCCGAAGGGATTCCCGCCGAAGGGATTGCCGCCGTAGGGATTGCCGTCGTGGCGTGGATCGCCCGGCAGGTAGGGCGTCTGCGGCGGCCCGAAGGCGGCCTCGGGTCCGTGCCCGCACGACTGTGTCCCGAAGGCCCGGTCCACCGAGCGCCCGAGTTCGTGCGCGAGCAGCAGATGCGCCAACTTGCCGTCGGTGAAGGACGTCTCCCGCAGTGCGAGCCGTATCCCGTGCAGCGCGTCGTCGGCCAGCCGCCGGGCCTCGGTGAGCGGGGTGCCGGTCGCGGTGAGCGGGTTCCAGGCGCCCGACGCCGCGTCGGACTCCCGGTCCTCCACGGCGTCCAGGAGATGCGCGAGCCGGCCGAAGAGGCGCCCGGCCTCGGCCAGCGGTACGGCGTTGCCGGGACGTCCGGCCAGGAGCGCGGTGTGCGCGAAGGCGGCCGCGGTAGCGGTCTCGGTCGGTTCGGTGACGGTCAGGATCGGCGTGCCCGGCCCGGCGAGCGCCTCGATGCCGAACTGCCGCTCCACGGCCTCGACGAGGACACCGGCGTCGAACCCGACGCCCGCGCCGGTCCGCGCCCCGGCCCGCCCCCAGCTCCCGGCGACGCGCCGCGCGGCCAGCGCCACCGGCCTGCGGGCCAGCAGCCCGTCCCCGTCGGCGACATGGTCACGCACCTTGGCGGAGGCCAGCACCAGCGAGACGGCCGCCGCGAGGCGCGCCCCCTCCCCCTGTGCGACGGACGCGGTCCGCATCCCGCGCAATGGGCAGGGCCCGGCCGTACGCCGCCATCCACCGCCCTCCCGCTCGACCTGAGCCTCCGTCAGGACCGAGAGCAGCAAACCGTCGTAATTGGTGACAATCCGCGCGAACTGCCCATGGTCCCCGCGCAGCGCGAGGCACAGCCCGCACAAATGCGCCAGCCACTGGTTCTTGAGGTTCTCGCCGAGCCGATGACTGCAAGGCCGGACCATTCCGAACACGACAACCCCCCGCGGCGTGAACGACATCTGACAGGGCATCCGGAGTTCGACATGGCATCTGACCGGGCGTTGAGCAGCCGCATCGCATCGACCACTCCGTTCACCCGTACGCACCAGCCGTCACCCGGACGCCGGGAAGAATCATATTTCACTCTCAGTCAGCAGCCGTATGCGGCAACACCCTTGATACACGGGGGCCCTCGACGTATTGGCTGTGCACCAGTAGCGTCACAAACCCCCCGCGCGGCGTCTATCCACTTGGCGCGCGATCCGCATCATGGATGACCATAGGGATGCGGATAGCAATAAAGACCGCTGTGAGAGGAGGCGTCCATGGGATCGGTACGCAAGGCGAGTGCCTGGCTTGGGCTCGTTGACGACAACGATGACGAGCGCTACTACGACGACGACTACTCCGAAGGGACCGAGCAGCCCGGGGATGCCTGGGTGACGGACCCGCGAGTGAAGGTGGCCGAGGACGTCGCCGAGGTGAAGGGCCGGCGCATCGGCACGGTCACCCCGGACAGCTTCCGGGACGCCCGCGCCATCGGTGAGCTGTTCCGGGAAGGTGTCCCGGTGATCGTGAACCTCACGGCGATGGAGGCGACCGACGCCAAGCGCGTGGTCGACTTCGCGGCCGGCCTGACCTTCGGCCTGCGCGGCACGATCGAGCGGGTCGCCAACCGTGTCTTCCTGCTGACCCCCGCCAACACCGAGATCGTCAGCGGCGACCCGGTCGCGCGCCGCGAGGACGGTTTCTTCAACCAGAGCTGAGGCAGGGCCGCTTACCGGCCCTGCCTCCCGCAGGGTTGTTCCCGAGCCGCCGGTCTACCGGAAGGCGTCGAGTCCGGTGAGCGCCTTGCCCAGCACGAGCTGGTGCATCTCGACGGTGCCCTCGTACGTGAGCACCGACTCCAGGTTCGTCGCGTGCCGCATCACCGGGTACTCCAGCGAGATCCCGTTGGCACCGAGGATCGTCCGTGCCGTACGGCAGATCTCGATGGCCTCCCGTACGTTGTTGAGCTTGCCGAAGCTGACCTGCTCGGGACGCAGGCGCCCGGCGTCCATGCGCCGCCCCAGGTGATGGGCGAGCAGAATCCCCTTGTGCAGTTCGACCGCCATGTCGGCGAGCTTGGCCTGGGTGAGCTGGAAGCCGCCGATCGGCCGCCCGAACTGCTCCCGCGTCTTCGCGTATTCGACGGCGGACTCGAAGGAAGCGCGCGCCGCGCCCATCGCACCCCACACGATTCCGTAACGAGCGTGCGACAGGCAGCTGAGCGGCCCCTTCAGCCCGACGACCTCCGGCAGCACGGCATCGGCCGGCAACCGCACGTCGTCGAGGACGAGTTCACTGGTGACGGACGCACGCAGTGACCACTTGTGCTTGATCTCGGGCGCGGAGAATCCGGCGCTGTCGGTGGGCACGACGAACCCCCGGATCCCGTCGTCGGTCTGCGCCCACACGACGGCGACCCCGGCCACCGATCCGTTGGTGATCCACATCTTTCGCCCGTTGAGCACCCAGTCGCCGCCGTCGCGCTTGGCGTACGTCCGCATCGCACCCGGGTCGGAGCCGTGGTCGGGCTCGGTCAGCCCGAAGCAGCCGATGACCTCGCCGGAGGCCATGCGCGGCAGCCAGGCCTGCTTCTGCTCCTCGCTGCCGAAGCGGTGGACGGCGTACATCGCGAGGGATCCCTGCACGGACACGAGCGACCGGATCCCCGAGTCGGCGGCCTCCAACTCCAGGCAGGCGAGCCCGTATTGGACGGCGGAGGCACCGGCGCACCCGTACCCGTCGAGCGACATCCCGAGCGCCCCGATCCCGCCCAACTCCCGCGCGAGCTCCCGGATCCCGGGCAACTCGCCCTTCTCGTACCACTCGGCGACGTACGGCAGCACCTTGTCGGCGGCCCACGCGCGCACGGTGTCCCGGATCGCCAGGTCCTCGGGGTCGAGCAGGTCGTCGATGCCGAGGGGGTCGGCGGGGTCGAAGGGGGGCAACTTCGAGGACGATGACATGGCTCAGCCTCCGGCACCTAAAAACTATCACCGCTAGTTACGACAACGGGGTCGACGTTACGACGACGAGTCAGGCACGTCCAGCACCCCCCAAACCTTCTCCCACCCGCCCGCCCGTCCACGGGCGTCCGAAGGGTGCGTCACGGGCGGTGCGTGGGTGGGAGAGGGTTGTTCAGGCGGAGACGCGGGGCTGTGCGACCTCGCGAGGGGCAGGGACCTTTGCCAGAGGTGCCTCGCATTGCATGACTCGCGGCAGGCGCAACGCCATCACCGCGCCCAGCAGCAGCAGGCCCGCGCTGACGAGGAGCGTGACATGCAGCCCGTGCACGAAGGCGTGCCGCGCCGCGTCGCGCAGGGCGGCACCACGCACTCCACCGAGACGCGACGCGACGTCGTACGCCTCGCCCAGTGAATGGCCCGCCGAGGCCGACGCGGAGGTCGGTACCCCGGGTACGGACCGCAGTCCGGGCGCGTACGCCGCGTTCATGACGCTGCCGAGGAGCGCGATGCCGATGCCGGCGCCGAGTTGGTAGGAGGTCTCGCCGATCGCCGCCGCGCCGCCCGCCTGGGCCGGCGGTGCCTCGCTGAGCATCGACTCGTACGCCCCGAAGAGCGTCATCTCCAGGCCGAACCCGAGCAGCAGGAACCCGAAGAGCAGCAGCCCGGTGTTGTCCCGGCCGCCCATCATGGTGAGCGTCAGCACCGAGAACGCGGTCAGGCAGAAGCCGAAGCACACCATCCGGCGCGGGCCGAAACGCCGGAGCATGCGCGCCCCGAACAGCCCCGCCGCCATCGCCGCGAAGGTCAGCGGCAGCAGTCGTAGACCCGTCTGGAGGGGCGACAGGCCCAGGACCAGTTGCAGGTACTGGGCCGCGATCAGCTCCAGGCCCACCAGGGCCAGCATCGCCAGCACGATGCAGCCGACGGAGGTGCTGAACGCCGGCCTGCGGAACATGCTCAGGTCCACCAGCGGATGCGTACGGCGCCGTTGCCGTCGTACGAAGAGAACCATCAGCACCGCGCCCACGAGCAGCGGGGCCACGGTCCAGGCGCTCTCCACGGGCTCTCCGCCGCCGAGCCGCTTGACGCCCAGGACGACCCCGAAGAGGCCGCCCGCGGCCATCAGGGCGCCGACGACGTCCCACGGGCCGTTGCGGTCGCCGCGGGACTCGGGGAGCAGGAGGCGGCCGATCGGCAGGCTGATCAGCATCAGGGGGATGTTGACCAGGAAGACCGAGCCCCACCAGAAGTGTTCGAGGAGGAAGCCGCCGAGCAGCGGGCCCACCGCCGCGCCGACCGCCGCCACCGCGCTCCACACGCCGATCGCCACCGCGCGCTCGCGCCGGTCGGGGAAGACCTGGCGGAGGATCGACAGCGTGGCCGGCATGATCATGGCGCCGCCGACGCCGAGCAGCGCCCGCGCGAGGATCAGGACCTGGGCGTCGTGGGCGCAGGCGGCCAGGCCGGAGGCGATGCCGAAGAGGCCGTAGCCGAGGAGAAGGATGCGTCTGCGGCCCACCCGGTCGCCGAGCGTGCCGAAGAGGATGAGGAGCGAGGCGCAGACCAGCGGATAGACGTCGACGATCCAGAGCAGCTCTATCGCGCCGGGTTTGAGGTCCTCGGTGACGGCGGGCACCGCGACATGGAGCACGGTGGCGTCGAGCGCGACGAGGAGCAGGCTCACGCAGAGGACGACGAGGACGACCCAGCGGTTGGCACCGGCCCCGGCCGCCCGACGGCGCAGCGCTGCGGCGGCCGTGGTCGTCCCGGACATGTACTACCTCCCAGATGTTCCCTCGCGTTCGGCGGGCTCACGGGGTGGGGACTCCCCGTGCCTCGGGCCGGAGAGGAGCGGTGTCTCCGACCCGCGCAACGAAGGCGAGTGAGCCGTCAGAGTACGCGAGTTCACGCCAATGCCACGTGGCGGACCTCTCACACTCCCCGGACAACACGTGTGGCGTACACCACTTCCCCTCTTGTGGACCACGCCCCGCCGGGCCTGCCGGTTCCGCACCCCCTCGATAATCGAGCCCGTGACCGATCTTGAAGCACCCCTGCGCCGGGCGGCCCCGGCCCTCCTCGGGTACGCCGCCGTCCGCGCCCTGAGCCTGGTGGTGCTCACGGTGTGGAGCGCGGCGCGCGGCAAGAGCGCCCACACCTTGCTGACGGCCCGCTGGGACTCCCTCTGGTACACCCGGGTCGCCGACCTCGGTTACGGCTACGAGGTGCGGCTCCCGAACGGCGACGTCCACTCGAACCTCGCCTTCTTCCCGCTGCTGCCCTGGCTGGAACGGCTGATGCACGCGGTCTTCCCGCTGTCGTACGCCGACGGCGGCCTCGTGGTGAGCCTGCTCGCGTCGCTCGCGGCGGCCTGGGGGATCTTCGCGGTCGCCGAGCATGTATACGGCCGTCACGTGGGCGTGTACGCCGTGCTGCTGTGGGCCGTGCTCCCGGTCGGGATCGTGCAGTCGATGGCGTACAGCGAGTCGCTGTTCACGGCGCTCGCCGCCTGGTCGCTGTACGCCGCGTTGACCGGCCGGCGGCTGACGGCGGGCACCCTGGCGCTGCTGGCCGGGCTGACCCGGCCCGTGGGGCTCGCGGTGGTGGCCGCGGTGTGGGTCGCCGGCGTCACCTCTTTCGTGCGGGACCGCAGCACGGCGCCCGCGCCCGGCGCACGGAACTGGCGGTGCGCCCTCGGTCTGGCGCTCGCGCCCCTGGGCGCCGCCGGGTACGTCCTGTGGGTCGGCCACCACACCGGCAAGGGTCCGCTGGGCTATCTCGACGTGCAGGCGGGCTGGCGGAACGGTTTCGACGGGGGCGCCGCCTTCGCCCGGTTCGTCGGCGAGAAGTTCACCTCGTTCCCGTCGGCCCTGGCCGGGGTCGGGCTGATCGTCGGGGTCGGGCTGGTCCTCTGGCTGTACGTCGTGGGCGTCCGGCAGGGCCAGCCGCTGCCGCTCCTGGTGTTCACCGGGGTCGTCACCGCGCTCGCGCTGTGCGCGTCGAGCTACTTCGGCTCGAAACCGCGCCTGCTGATGCCCGCGTTCCCCCTGTTGTTCCCCCTCGCGCTCGCCCTGGCGCGGCTGCGTATCTCCAGGTCAGCGTGGGTGGTGGGCGGTGTCGCGGTGGCTTCGGCCGTGTACGGGGCGTTCTGGCTGAACGGCACCGGTCCGCCATGATCCACTCCGGCGGCCGGTGAGCGTCCGGCTAATTTCACCCCAGCATTTGGTGAACTAATTCATAAGTGCCATAAAACTGAGGCCCGGCATGATCAAAGGAATTGAAGGGCGGAGCCATCGGGGATTGCGGAATCCTCGGAAATAAACCTGTCCCTGAGAGCTTTCCCACATCACATCGTCATCACAAAGCCGCTGATTCGACGGGCATCCACACTCACTCGCTGTAACGTCGATTGGGTGCGTACCGAACGAAACCTCACCCGTCTGGACCGGGTGTTCGCGCGGCTGGACCGGGAACCGGAACGGCCGGCCAACATCGATGTGCCGAAGATGAGCCGGCACAGGGTCGTGCTGTTCGCGGCGACCCTGGCCTTCTATCTGGCGATCGTGTGGCTTGTCGTGACCACTTCCTGGCTGGTCCGGTTCGACTGGCAGGTCATGTTCTTCCGGCCGTACCAGCAATGGGCCGGCATCCACTGGTTCGTCGACTACTACGTGGTGCTGGGCCAGCGCGGCCCCACCGCGGTGATGGTCGCGGCCTGGCTGGGCTGGCGCTCGTGGCGGCAGCACACCCTGCGCCCGCTGCTGACCCTGGGCACCCTGCTGCTCCTGCTGAACATCACGGTCGGCGCCGCCAAGCTCGGCATGGGCCGCCTCGGCCCGCACTACGCCACCGTCATCGGTTCGAACGAAATGGGCCTCGGCGGCGATATATTCCCCAGCGGCCACACCGCCAACGCGGTCGTGACCTGGGGAATTCTGGCGTATCTGGCCTCCACGCCGAGAGCCCGCCGCTGGTTGTCCGCCGCGTCCGCCGTCACCTCGCTCGGCGTCGGCCTCGCCACGGTCTACCTCGGTACGCACTGGCTGAGCGACGTACTGCTCGGCTGGGCCGCCGGTCTGCTGGTCCTGCTCGCCCTCCCGTGGTGCGAGCCGCTGATCGCGCTGGCCGAGACCCGCATCTTCGACTACCGCGACCGCTGGCGCGCCCGCCGCGGCGGTACGGCGCCCGCCCCCGTACCCGCGCCGCCGGTCACCGCGCCCGTACTGCTCAAGCCACGCGCCTCCGCCTCGGGCGACGAGGTCCCGGCGGCCCGCGAGACGGTCACCGCGAGCCGTGCGGCACGGCCTGCCGTCCATCTCGCGCCGAGCCCGCACACGACCCGCTCGGAGCGCACCCCGGTCACCCCGATCGGCAGCCGCCGCCCGCCGCATCCGGACCGGGTGGCACGTGGCACCACCTCCACGACGGCCCGTCCGGCGGCGGGCGGCTGACCCACCCAGCGGCGGGGCCGGTACGCACAACCCATCCCCGCATGACGAAGGCCCCGGTTCCTCCTGCGGAACCGGGGCCTTCGTGATGTGCGCGTTCAGCCCTTCCAGGCGCGCGCCACCGTGCCGTCCTCGACCTCGAAGTTGAGCCGGCCCTCGCGGTACTCCATGGTGATGATCGCCCCCGGCGGCAGCGACCGCACGGTCGACCACCCCCGTTCCCGCGCGAGCCGCTCGGCCTCGGGCGCGTCGAGGCCGACGTAGGTGTTCGGGCTGTCCTGGGGCGCTGCCGGTGGAGTCGGAATGGGTGCCATGCCCGCCACGCTAGCCCTTCTCCGGCTCTCCATGACCCTCTCCGGTCACACTTCTGTCACAGGATCAGGACGTGTGTTTTGTTCTGCCCACCTCACACGTATGAGCGGTTCCGTACGCCTTACGCGGGCATTCGAACGTAATTCCCGCCTGTCGGTCCGGCCCGTCGAATAGCCCGGCGGAAAGTTCCGCGAGAACCGGCCGGGCACCCCATTCCATTCCGATTCCGTGCCGTACGGCGGGAGCTGACACGGCATAAGAGTTTCACCGTTCCGGCACAGAATCGCCGTGCGGCCCCCGGCTGTCCCGGTCCAGCGCCCGGGACAGCCGGTCCCGGGCCCTCCTGATCGCCCCGGTCAGCTCCGGAGGTTCCAGGACCTCGAACTCGAAGCCCATCATCACCACATGGATCACCATCACATCGAGGTTCGGCGCCCCGGTCCGCAGCAGACAGGTGTCCGGCCCGTCCGCCTCCAGCGTCCCGGCGGACGGTGAGATCCGCTCGGCGGCCCGCTCCAGGGGCACCAGCAGCCGGACGACGGCCTGCGAGGCGTACGCGCGCGTGGAGACCCCTTTCGAGACGTACGCGGCGAGATCCTCGGCCGGTGGCTCGCGCGGGGTGAAGCGCGGCCCGTGCGGCGGCCTGGGCGTGACGCGGTCGACGCGGAAGGTGCGCCAGTCCTCGCGGTCCAGGTCCCAGGCGACCAGGTACCAGCGGCGCTCGGTGCACACCAGGCGGTGCGGTTCGACGGTACGGCGGGTCGGGGCGCCGTCGTGGCTCTCGTACTCGAAGCGCAGCCGCTCGGCGTCCCGGCACAGGGCGGCCAGCTCGGTCAGCACTGCGGGGTCCACGGCGGACGGCAGGGTGTTGTGCAGCATCGGCACGGTGAAGGCGTTGAGGGCGCCCACCCGGCGGCGCAGCCGGTTCGGGAGGACCTGTTCCAGCTTGGTGAGGGCGCGTACGGAGGTCTCGCCGATGCCCTCGATGCCCTGTCCGGCGGCGGTGCGCAGGCCGACCGCCACGGCGACCGCCTCGTCGTCGTCCAGGAGCAGCGGCGGCAGCTCGGCACCCGCGCCCAGCTGGTACCCGCCGCCCGTGCCGGGGCTGGCGTTGACGGGGTAGCCCAGCTCGCGCAGCCGGTCGACGTCCCGGCGCACGGTGCGCGGGGTGACCCCGAGCCGGTCGGCCAGGTCGGCGCCGGACCACTCGCGGTGGGCCTGGAGCAGCGAGAGCAGACGCAGGAGTCGTGCCGAGGTCTCCAACATGGTCGAAGTCTGTATCAAGGGCTGTAGGGGAGTTGGGGCACCTCGAAGCAGGTGCTGTTCATGTCTCCTTGCGGAACCCACCCCCTCCCGTCCTGCCACCGCGCGACCGACAGACAGGTCCTGCGCGTCTTCGGCGGTTCCGCCAGCCGTTCGAAGGAGACGGGAACCAGCAGGCCGTCGGCGGTGTAGTGCTCGCTCCGGTTCATGAATCCGTCGACGCACGCGCGCGTGACGCCCGTTTTCGCGCATGCCTTCGCCGCGTCCGTGAACCACATCGCCGCCGCCCAGCCCTCCAACTGCCACTGGGAATGCGCCTTCAGCCCCTTGGTCGCCTCCCGGAACTCCTTCACGGCCGGCTGCGACACGTCGTCGAAATCCCGGCTGGACCCGGTCGCCCACAGGGCGTTGCGGCAGCGCGGGGCGTTTTTGTAGTCCTCCGGGACGGTGGATGTCCAATTCTGTACGTTCGTCACCTTGGCGACGACTTGCGCGCCGACCTGGTCCATCGCCGCGCACAACCGGGCGTTCCCGTGCGTGTCCAGGGCGTCGAAGACGAGGTCGGCGCCCTGCTGCTTCAGGTCGGCCGCCGCCGCGCGGAAGTTGGGCAGCGCGAAGTCGACCTGCTCGGGGACGACCTTGTAGCCCTCGGCCTTCAGCCCCTGCTCGACAAGCCGGGCGTAGGCGGCGGACGCGGCCTGGTTGTACGAGACGACGGCGGCGGTACGGGCCCCCTGCTCGCGCTTGAAGTAGCGGTAGACCTCCGTGCCGCCGTACAGCTTGCCGCCCCAGCCCGGGGTGCCCGCGCGGGGCGCGAGGCTGCCGTAGATGCCGTAGAGGTGCGGCCAGGTGTCGTAGGCGGCGCCGATGGGCTGGCCGCCGATGTCGGGCACGCGCGCGTGGGAGACGCGGTTGGCGCCCGCGTAGTCGAGGGCGGTGGTGGCGACCAGGGCGACGACCTTGTCCTCGTCGATCAGCCGGTGCACGCACTCGTTGTCGCCGACCCCGCTGCCGCCGTCGTCGCACAACCGCACCTCGACCCGGCGCCCGCCGATGCCCCCGCGCGCGTTGACGCGGTCGAAGTACGCCTGGGCACCGTCGCGGGGGCCGGTGAAGGTGTCGCCGCCGACCGGGCTGGTCGCGCTGGTGATGATGCCGACCCGGATCGGCGCGCCGGTGCTCGGCACGGGCGTACGGGTGCCGCCATGGTCGAAGTCGCTCTCCGGGAGACGGCTGCCGCAGGCCGTGCCCACCAGGAGCAGCAGCACCGCGGCAGCGGTCTCAGCAGCCCGACCCGGGCGACGACGAGGCATCGCCGCTCAACGCCACCAGCGCGCACAGGGTGTTGACGGACACCTTCCAGGTGCCGCCCTGCTCGACGGAGGTCCCGGAGGCGTCCGGGAGGGCGGTGGCGCCGTTGAGGGTCAGGGTGTAGGTCACGGTCGCCTGGTCCGCCTTGGTGAACTCGACCTTGGTGACCTCCGCCTGTACCTGCCCGCCGCGTTTGTCGCCGTTGAAAGCCTTCAGGACCGCGCCCATCTTGTCGCCGTTCTCCAGGACGGCCTGTTTGTCCTTGGTGGAGGAGGCAGGGTCGAAGAACTTCTTCCAGTTGGCCTTGATCTGGGTGGTGGCGGCAGCCGGGTCGGCGGGCGCGGTCGCCGGTGCGCTCGTCGTCCGCTCGACGGACGGGGTGGGCGGTGGTGCGCCGCTGCCGCCCCCGCTGTCGTCGCTGCAGGCCGCCAGGGCGGGGCCGAGCGCGAGCATGAGGGCGGCGGCCGTAACTGCCGTGCCCCGTCCGCGCCTTGTGTTCCTTCGCCTGAGGTCGCTCCCGAGAACCATCTGGCTCACCGCCGGGTGTCGGTCCGGGCCGTGCGCGCCCGGTGTTTTCAGGTCGGGTGTCAGAAGGCATAGTGCAAGCCATTGGCCGGCATGGACAGACACATGACATGTGGGAGCCGTAAATGCGGACAGCCCGACTGCGGACCGTGCGTCCCGTCCTGTGGGCCGGCTGGGCCGCGCTCGCCGCGGGTGCGGTGCTGTGCGTGCTCGGCTGGTACGGCGTCTCCGGCGAGCGCTACGCCGAACGGCAACTCCCCTACCTGGCCTCCTGCACGATCCCCGGCGCCGCGCTGATCGTCGCCGGCGCGATCCTGCTCACCCACGGCCGCGGCGTCCTCGCCACCGCGCGCGTGGAGGAGCTGTACGCCCTTCTCGTGGCCTCCGAGCCCGACGACGCCGAGGAGTCGGCGGAGGCCGCCGCCGCGCCCGTGGCGGTCAGCGGGGACCTGTTGATGGTGCCGGGCGGCACGTTGTGGCACCGCGCGGACTGCCCGTTGGTCGCCGGGAAGGCGGAGGCGGTGCCGGTGGACTCGAAGCTCGTGGCCAACGGCGAGTTGGGCCCCTGCCCGATCTGCGAGCCCGCCGAAGCCGACGACTGATGTCCTCGCTGACCTACGACCTCACCCTCGCCGGCCTGTCCGTCGGCAGCGCCGCCGCGCTCACCGGGATCGGCCTGATCGTGACGTACCGGGCGACCGGCGTCCTCAACTTCGCGCACGGCGCGGTCGCGATGGTGTGCGCGTACGTGCTGCGGCAGTGCGTGGTGGGGTGGGGCTGGCCGCTGTGGCTGGGTGCGGTGGTGACGTTGCTGTTCCTCGCGCCGGGTATCGGGGTCGTTTTGGAACGGTTCGTCTTCCGGCCGTTGTCGGTCCTCGGCGGCGATCCGGCGCAGACCCTGGTGGCGTCCATCGGCGTGTTCGTGCTGCTGGTCGGCGGGGCCGCGCTGGTGTGGGGGCAGGGCGCCCGGGACGACGCGCCGGAGCTCGTGTCGGCCGATCCCTGGGGGCAGTTGGCGGTGGTGCTGGTGCTCGCGGCGGGCGTGGGGGCGGTGATCCGCTGGACGCGTTTCGGGCGGGAGCTGCGGGCCGTGGTGGACGACCGGCAGCTCGCGGTGCTGGCCGGTGTGGACGCGGACCGGGTCGCGGCGGCGGGCTGGGCGTTCGGGTCCTTCACGGCGGGGCTGACGGGCGTGCTCCTCGCCCCCTACGTGCGCCTGGACCCGTACGGCCTGCCCCTGCTCGTCATGGAGGTGGTGGCGGTCGCGGTGGCCGCGCGGATGCGGAGTCTGCCGGTCGCCGTGGTGGTGGCGCTGGGGATCGGGGTCGGGCAGAGCCAGTTGACGAGGGTTCATCTGTCCGGCTGGGGCGGGCAGTTGGTGCAGGCGGTGGGCGCGAACCTGTTCGTGGTGGCTCTGTTGGTCGCGGCGCTGGTGCTACCGGGTCTCGGTGCGAGGGACGCCCTCCCCCGTACGGCTTCCGCGCGCGTCGCGACGCCTGCCGGGGCCTGGATCGTGGCCGGGGTGCTGTTCCTGCTCCCCCTCGGCTTCGCGGGCTCGGACCTGCACACCTCGGTCCAAGTCCCGGCGCTGGGCGTGGTGTTGCTGTCCCTGGTGGTGGTCACCGGGCGCGGCGGCCAACTCTCACTGGGGCAAGCGGCGTACGCGGGCCTGGGCGCCCTGTTCACGGCGCTGCTGGCGGCGGGCCGCTTCCCGGGCCTGCCCCGCCTCCCGGAGCTGGCCGCGCTCGCGGTGGCGGTCCTCCTGGTGGCTCCCCTGGGCCTGCTCACCGGCTGGCCCGCGATCGGCCGCCACGGCCTGTCCCTCGCCCTCGCGACCTTCGCGGTCGGCGTCGGGGTCAGCCGCTTCGTCTTCGCCCAGCCGTACGCCACGTCGGGCCTGTCGCTGGGTCGCCCGGCCGGCTTCGACGGGGACCGTGCCTACTACGTCCTCGAACTCGTCCTCCTGGCAGGCGCGTTGCTGGCGACCCACGCCCTGCGCCGGAGCCGCACGGGCCGCGCCCTCGCCGCGATGCGCGACCACGAGGCAGGCGCGTCCGCCGCGGGCGTCCGCGTCCCCTCCCTGAAACTCCTGGCCTTCGTCGCGGGCGCCGCGCTTGCCGCCCTCGGCGGCGCCATGCTCGGCATGGGCCTGCGCGCCTTCGACCCCTCGGCCTACGACCCCGTCCGCGGCCTGCTCTGGTTCGCCGCGGTGGTCGTCCTGGGCGCCGACAGCACACTGGGCGCACTGACGGCCGCGGCCCTCCTGGTGGGCCTGGACGCGGGCGCGCGCGGCGGGGTTGCGGCCGCACTGATCGGGGTGCTGGCGGTGTGCGTGGGGCGGTTTCCCGGAGGGCCCTACGAGGCACTGCGAACGACGGTCGGGCACCTGCGGCCCCAACACCGGGCGCGGCTCACGCCGATGGGGTTGGGCGTGCGGCGGAGGTTGCGGCTGGTGGCTGTGCCGGGGCGGACGGGGTCAACGGCTCCTGCGCACGCGGGTGTTGTACACCGCGTGGAGCTCGGCGCCGGCCGGGTGTCCGAGGGCGCCCGGGCCCCACGCCCGCGCGCCGCCGGGCTCGGGCAGCCAGACGAGGCGGGCACGACGGCAGCAACCCGCGGGGGTGCTGCGCGCCCTGCACAAGCCGACTCCGAGCTGATGTCCGGGGCGCGGGACCCGCGAGGACGCACCTCCGGGCCCGGGCACCCGGACGAGCCGGACTCAACGGCAGCCACCCACAGGAGCAAGATCGACCCAACAGCAGCCACCCGCAAGGGCGTTGCCCGCCCAGCGGAGACCGCCCCCGGGCGACCCTCCAGGGCTCGGGACCCGCGGAGGCGCACCGCCCCGCCACGGACCCCGCCCGTTCTCACCGCCCATGCCCTCTACGCCCGTTACGGCGGCTTCATCGCCCTCGACGGTGTCGATCTCGTCGTGCGGGCGGGGCAGGTGACCGCTGTCGTCGGGCCCAACGGGGCTGGAAAAAGCACTCTGTTCCACTGTCTGGCCGGGACCGTGCGGCCCGTGCGCGGGCGGGTTCGGCTCGGTGGGCGGGACATCACCAGGCTTCCCGCGCATGCCCGGACGCGGCTCGGGGTCGCCCGGACCTTTCAACAGCTCGCCGTTTTCCCCTCGTTGACCGTCGCCGAGAACGTGCGGGTGGGGGCCGAGCAGGGGCGGGTCGCCGAACCGGCGGCCGTGGAGCGGGCGTTGCGGTTGTTCGGGCTCGACGGGGAGCTGCGGTCGCTGCCCGCCGCCGGGCTGCCCACCGGGACGCTGCGCCGGGTCGAACTGGCGCGGGCGTTCGCCGGCAGCCCGCGCGTGCTGCTGCTCGACGAGCCCGCCGCCGGGCTCGACACCGCCGAAGTGGCCGCGCTGGCCCTGGTGTTACGGGCGCTGGCCGCCGAGGGCACCGCGCTGCTCGTCGTGGAGCACGACCTCGATCTGGTCGCCGACCTCGCGGACGTGGTCCATGTGATGACGGCGGGGCGCATCGTCGCCTCCGGGCCTCCGGATCATGTCCTGGACGCACCCGGCAGCTGGGAGACCCCGGCATGACCATCTCCCTGCGCCACGCGCGCGTGCGCTACGGCCCCCTCGAAGCCCTGCACGGCGTCACCCTCGCCGCCCCCGCCCACGGGCTCACCGTCCTGCTCGGCCGCAACGGCTCGGGCCGTACGACCGCGCTGCGCGCCCTCGCCGGTACGGTCGCGCTGTCGGGCGGCGTGGTGGTGTGGGACGGCGCCGACGTGACCCGTATGCCGGCCTATGAGCGAGCCCGCCGGGGGCTGTGTCTGGTGCCGGAGCGGCGGGCCGTGTTCGGGTCCCTCACCGTCCGCGAGAACCTCGAACTCGCGGCGCGGGACCACTCCGTGGCTCTCGACGCGTATCCACAGCTGGGCCCGTTGCTCCCCCGCCGGGCCGGCACCCTCTCGGGGGGCGAGCAACGCATGCTGGCCCTCTCCCGTGCCCTGCTGGCACGCGCGCGCGTGGTGCTCGTCGACGAACCGGCGCAGGGCATGTCACCGGCGGTCGCGGACCGCACGTACGAACTGCTGGGCGGGCTGGACGCGTGCGTGGTCGTCGCCGAGCAGCGGCTGCCGCCCGTGCTGCGCGGCCGGGCCGCCCTCGTCTACGAACTGCGGCGCGGGGCGGTCGTGTTCGGCGGCGAGGCGGCCGAACTGGCGTAAAAGGGCGTGCCCCCGCCCGGTCGACGGACCTGGCGGGGGCGGCGCGGGAGCGGTTCGGCCCAGAGGCCGAGTCGGCTCAGAGGTCGAGCTGCTGGCCCGGCACGATCAGATCGGGGTCGCCGCCGATGACGGCCTTGTTGGCGGCGTAGATCTTCCGCCAGGTGGTCCCGTGCTCGGCGGCGATACCGCTGAGGGTGTCGCCCTTGCGGACGGTGTAGTCGCCGCGGGACGTGCCGCGCGAGGCGTTGTTCGTGCCGCGGTCCGGCGTCTTCGCCGCCGGCTTCGACGGAGCCGCCTTCTTGGCCGACTCGACCGTCGACCCGGTGGACGACTTCTTCGTCGTCTTCGGCGTCTTCGCCTTGGTCGACTGCTCGGTGACCTTGCCCGAGGAGGCCGCGGGTGCGCTGCCGTTCGCTCCGGCCTTGACCGAGCAGACCGGCCAGGCGCCCCAGCCCTGGGCGTGCTGGACCTTGGTGGCCACGGCGATCTGCGCGGACCGCGAGGCCTGGTCGGCGGTGGCCGCGTAGGCCGAGCCGCCGTAGGCGCGCCAGGTGCCGGCGGAGAACTGGAGTCCTCCGTAGTAGCCGTTGCCGGTGTTGATGTGCCAGTTGCCGCCGCTCTCGCACTGGGCGATGCGGTCCCACACTCCGCTGTCGGCCGCCGCGGCGTTGCCGGTGGCCGCCAGCACGCCCAGGGGGGCGAGCAGGGCCGCTCCGGCGAGGACCGCCGCGGTCCGCGCCTGACCCTTGCGGTGGGTCTCAGGCGTGTTGTCGCGAGTGGTATCGGCACATTCGGACATGTAGTTCCCTCTCCAACAACCCGGGGTCCCCCAAGGCGGTTCGCGGTTCCCACGCATCGACGTGGTGCTCGCGCTCCTCCCCGTCCGCCGGAAGTGGTGCTGCTTGCTGGCTTGTTCGGCCGGCGGACGTGTCCCGAGCGGTGCTCGTTGCACACGGCGGAGGAATGTACGGAGGTGGACGAGGCGATGTCGACCAACTGCCCGTCGCCGCAGGCCAGTTCACCGTTACCGTGGGTATCGGCATTTTTCGGCCACCCACTACATTCGCTGATTTCACGATTTTTCGACCAGTTGCCGACAAACGCTGTGACTCGGTTCACGCAACCAACTCCCTTGACCTTTCAAAGAGTTGACAGGGAGTGTCCGATTCCGTACCAGTCGTGACCGTCCGCGTCGGTCGGTTCGATTCGGTTCGCCCCGGAGCGTGACTCCCGCCACAGATCCTCCGTTGTCTTCTTCATGAGCCCGGGACCCACCGGGCACCGCATTCCGAGGGAGCCACCCGTGCCGCGCATGCTCGACGTCAGCGACGACGTACGCGCCGAGATCGGCGACGAAGAAGCCGACCGGCTGCTCGCCGGAGACAACGCCCCGGGCAGTTACGACTGCACGTCGTGCCGCACCCAGGGCGACTCCGATCAGGAGCGCACCAGCACCGTCCTGTTCATCGGCGACGAGACCGCCGTCCTCGCCTTCGCCCACGCCACCTGCCTGCCCTCCCAGATCGTCCAGGTCACCGAGGAGCAGCTGCAGGGCGCCGTCCGCTCCATCAGCGGCAACGCGCACGCCCCGGCCGGCGAACCGGAGAAGGCCGTACCCGAGCAGGCCGTGCTCGGGGTGACCAGCGGACTCGTCCTGATCTCAGGGGAGTTGCACCCCGCCCTGGTGGTGGAGCCGACCGCGGCCATCGTGCGGCCCGGCTCGACCGGCGCCGGCGACGACTTCCTGCCGCTGCTGATCGAGCAGGGCTTCATGCCGCTCAGCGAGATCACCACCGTGCCGCCGGTACTGCACGGCTGGTCGGTGCTGCTCGCCGCGGGCCAGCTGCACGCGGTGCTCCAGCCGAGTTCCAACGGCGGTTCCCCGGTGGCCTGGTGGCAGGCGCACCAGCCGCTCCAGGTCACCGACAGCTGGCGCGCCGCCGCCAACAAGCACCAGCAGGTGCTGATGTTCGCGGCACCGGTGGGCTCGATCGGCCGCCAGCCCCGCGAGGACCTGCTGCGCAGCGCGCTCGACAAGGCGGCGGCCAACGGCAAGCTGGTCGGCTCCGCGCTCCCGCTCGCGGGCACCTGAGCCGCATCCCTTCAGGTCACGCGTCGTTTGGACATACGTGCACGCATACGATGTTCCCCGCAGCCGGCCCTACCAGCCGATCCCGTCCTCGCGATCGGACCGGGACAGCCCCGGCGGCCCCTCGGCCACGCCGATCTACGACCGGCTCTACTCGGAGTGGGTCAAGACCTTCCGCTCGCTGCCGGGTGACCGAACCGGCGAGGAGGAGCTGGGCTTCACGGCCTTCGGGCACAGCCCGCACAGCACGGGCTCGTTCGGCGGCGGTTCGTTCGGCGGGAGCTCGTACAGCGCGTACAGCGCGGGGGCCTACAGCGCCCGGCAGCAGTCGCAGTGGCAGCGCGTGGGACAGCTCGGCCACATCGGCCAGCAGCACGGCCACACCGGGATGCACCACATCCCGGCCCTGCCGCCCGGCCCACGCCGGGGCATCTGACGCGGCACGCACACGAGGAGGGCGGGGCCCGGTGGGGGACCGGGGGCCCCCCACGAAGGCAGACACTGATAGACTATGTGTTGAGCCCGAGAAAGCCGACCCCCCCCACTG
>NZ_JBHYWD010000009.1:0-40099 GCF_042751305.1 Streptomyces hokutonensis | reverse complement strand
ACGGGTTTGAACACAATCCGGCCCCCCCGGCCGGGCCACGGCGGGGTATCTGGCGGGGCCCCGAACCCTGGGGGGGGGCCCCTTGTTCCGAATGGGGCCGCCCTCCTCGTCGTACGACTGCTACTTCTTCTTGTTGCCGCGCTTCTCGCGGACCCGGACCGAGATGTGGATCGGGGTGCCGTCGAAGCTGAACTCCTCGCGCAGACGGCGTTCGATGAAGCGGCGGTAGCCCGCCTCGATGAAGCCGGAGGCGAAGAGCACGAAGCGCGGGGGCTTGGTGCCGGCCTGGGTGCCGAAGAGGATGCGGGGCTGCTTGCCGCCGCGGACCGGGTGCGGGTGGGCGGCGACCAGTTCGCCGAGGAAGGCGTTCAGGCGGCCCGTCGGGACGCGGGTCTCCCAGCCGGCGAGGGCGGTCTCGATGCCCGGGACCAGCTTCTCCATGTGGCGGCCGGTGCGCGCCGAGATGTTCACCCGGGGCGCCCACGCGACCTGGGCGAGCTCGGTCTCGATCTCGCGCTCCAGGTAGTAGCGGCGCTCCTCGTCGAGGGTGTCCCACTTGTTGAAGGCGAGGACGATGGCGCGGCCCGCCTCGACGGCCATGGTGACGATGCGCTGGTCCTGCACCGAGATGGACTCGGAGGCGTCGATCAGGATGACCGCGACCTCCGCCTTCTCGACGGCGGCGGCGGTGCGCAGCGAGGCGTAGTAGTCGGCGCCCTGCTGGAGGTGGACGCGCTTGCGGATGCCCGCCGTGTCGACGAACTTCCAGGTGACGCCGCCGAGTTCGATCAGCTCGTCGACCGGGTCACGGGTGGTGCCCGCGATCTCGTTGACGACGACGCGCTCCTCGCCCGCGACCTTGTTCAGCAGCGAGGACTTGCCGACGTTCGGGCGGCCGATCAGGGCGATCCGGCGGGGGCCGCCGACCGCGGTGCCGAAGGTCTGCTCGGGCGCCTCGGGCAGCGCCTCCAGGACGGCGTCCAGCATGTCGCCGGTGCCGCGGCCGTGCAGCGCGGAGACGGGGTGCGGCTCGCCGAGGCCCAGGGACCACAGGTAGGCCGCGTCGGACTCGCCGCTGAGGCCGTCGACCTTGTTGGCGGCCAGCACGACGGGCTTGCCGGCCTTGCGCAGCAGCCGGACGACCGCCTCGTCGGTGTCGGTGGCGCCGACCTTGGCGTCGACGACGAAGACGACCGCGTCGGCGGCCTCGATCGCGTACTCGGCCTGCGCGGCCACGGAGGCGTCGATGCCGAGGACGTCCTGCTCCCAGCCGCCGGTGTCGACGACCTTGAAGCGGCGGCCCGCCCACTCGGCCTCGTAGGTCACGCGGTCGCGGGTGACACCGGGCTTGTCCTCCACGACGGCTTCCCGCCGCCCGATGATGCGGTTGACGAGAGTCGACTTGCCGACGTTCGGCCGGCCGACGACGGCGAGGACGGGCAGCGGCCCGTGACCGGCCTCCTCGATGGCGCCCTCGACGTCCTCGATGTCGAAGCCCTCTACGGCGGCGAGCTCCATGAACTCCGCGTACTCGGCGTCGCCGAGCGCCCCGTGCTCGTGCTCCTCGCCGGAGCCGTCGGGCTGGATCTGGTCGTTCATGAAGTGGGTACCTCGTTCATCGTGGTGATCGGTGGAACCCCCGGATTTCGGGTGATCCACTACTCAAGTGTCTCTTAGCGCCCGGTGAGGCGCCTGGCATCGTCCAGGTGGGCGGCCAGCTGCTTCTGGATCCGCTCGGTGGCCTCGTCCAGTGCCCTGCGGGTACGGCGGCCGGAGCCGTCGCCCGCGTCGAACGGGTCGCCGAAGACGACGTCGACGCGGGAGCGCAGCGGGGGCAGCGCCTTTATCAGCCGCCCGCTCTTCTCGGCGGTGCCCAGTACGGCCACCGGCACGATCGGGGCGCCGCTGCGGACCGCGAAGTAGGCGAGCCCGGCACGCAGCGAGGCGAAGTCGCCCTCACCCCGGGTGCCCTCGGGGAAGATCCCCAGCACACCGCCGGCCGCCAGGACGTCCAGCGCCCCGGTGATCGCCGTACGGTCGGCGACCGAACGGTCCACCTTCAGCTGGCCGATACGCAGCAGGAAGGGGTCAAGCGGGCCGACGAACGCTTCCTTCTTGATCAGGAAGTGCGTCGGCCGGGGTGCCACGCCCATGACCATGGGGCCGTCGACGCCGTGGGAGTGGTTCACGGCGAGGATCACCGGACCGGCGGCGGGCACCTTCCAGGAGCCCAGTACGCGCGGCTTCCACAGCCCGTACATCAGGCCGACGCCGATGCGCCTCCCGACCTCGGCGCCCCGCTCCGATGCGACGGTTGGAGCTGTTGGAGCTGTCACTTGGCGGCCCGCTTCTCCCCGACCAGGGTGACCACGCACTCGATGACCTGCTGGAGCGTGAGGTCGGAGGTGTCCACCTCGACCGCGTCGTCCGCCTTCGCGAGCGGCGAGGTCTTGCGCGAGGAGTCGGCCGCGTCCCGCTTCAGCAGCGCCTCGCGGGTGGCCTGGACGTCGGCGCCCTTCAGCTCACCGCTGCGGCGGGCGGCACGTGCCTCCGGAGAGGCGGTGAGGAAGATCTTCAGGTCGGCGTCGGGCAGCACGGTCGTACCGATGTCCCGCCCCTCCACCACGATCCCGTGCTCCGCCTCGGCGGCCAGTGAACGCTGCAGCTCGGTGATCCGGGCCCGCACCTCGGGGACCGCGCTGACCGCGCTGACCTTGGAGGTGACCTCCTGGGTGCGGATCGGGCCGGCCACGTCCACGCCGTCGACGCTGATCGTCGGGTTCGCCGGGTCGGTGCCCGAGACGATCTCCGCCTTGCCCGCCGCGTCGGCGATCGCGGTGGGGTCGGCGAGGTCGATCCCGTTGTTCACCATCCACCAGGTGATCGCCCGGTACTGGGCGCCGGTGTCCAGATAGCTCAGCCCGAGCTGCGCGGCCACGGCCTTCGACGTGCTCGACTTGCCCGTGCCGGAGGGGCCGTCGATGGCGACAATCACTGCCGGGGCGGTCCGGGCGGCGCCGTTTTCCACGGGAGGACACCTTCCTGGTGCGTGGTGGTGAGCGGGGTGGGGGCGCGAGTGCGCCCCGCACAAGGTTACTGGCTCCCCGCACGGCGTATTACTGCCGGATGGCCGGACGGCACTACTGCCG
The DNA here is from genome assembly GCF_042751305.1 of Streptomyces hokutonensis. Taxonomy (GTDB): domain Bacteria; phylum Actinomycetota; class Actinomycetes; order Streptomycetales; family Streptomycetaceae; genus Streptomyces; species Streptomyces hokutonensis_A. Next base: position 36,950 of record NZ_JBHYWD010000009.1, on the reverse strand, counting down.
GATCGCCCAGCCCCGCTCCCGCAGCGCGGCGGTGAGGACGGGCGCGGCCTTCGGCTCCACCATCAGCTGTACGTGCCCCGCCTGTTGCCCGGTCGCGTGCTCGATGCGTACGTCCTCGATGTTGACCCCGGCCATCCCCGCGTCCGCGAAGATCCGGGCCAGCTGACCCGGCTGGTCGTCGATGAGAACGGCCACGACCTCGTACACCCGCGGCGCGGACCCGTGCTTGCCGGGGACGCGGACCTGCCCCGCGTTGCCGCGCCGCAGCACGTCCTCGATGCCGTCGACGCCCTCGCGGCGCTTGTCCTCGTCGGCCGACTGCAGCGAGCGCAGCGCCCGCACCGTCTCCTCCAGGTCCCCGGCGACATCGGTGAGCAGGTCGGCGACCGGCCCCGGGTTCGCGGACAGGATGTCGATCCACATGCGGGGGTCGGACGCGGCGATCCGGGTCACATCGCGGATCCCCTGCCCGCACAGCCGTACGGCGGCCTCCTCGGCGTTCTCCAGCCGCGCGGCGACCATGCTGGACACCAGGTGGGGCATGTGGGAGACCAGCGCCACGGCACGGTCGTGGGCGTCGGCGTCCATGACGACCGGTACGGCACGGCAGTGCGAGACCAGTTCCAACGCGAGGTTCAGCACCTCGGTGTCCGTGTCCCGGGTGGGCGTCAGCACCCAGGGGCGGCCCTCGAAGAGGTCGGCGGTCGCGGCCAGCGGGCCCGACTTCTCCCGGCCCGACATGGGGTGCGAGCCGATGTACGACGAGAGGTCCAGGCCGAGCGCCTCCAGCTCGCGGCGCGGGCCGCCCTTGACGCTGGCCACGTCGAGGTAGCCGCGGGCCACGCCCCGGCGCATCGCGTCGGCGAGCACCCCGGCCACCAGCGCGGGCGGGGCGGCGACGATCGCGAGGTCGACGGGTGCCTCCGGCGCCTCCTCCGTACCGGCGCCGAGCGCGGCGGCCGTACGGGCCTGCTCGGGGTCGTGGTCGGCGAGATGGACGACGACACCCCGTGAGACGAGGGCGAGCGCGGCGGACGTGCCGATGAGGCCGGTGCCGATGACGAGCGCGGTTCTCACTGGGCGATGTCCTTGCGGAGGGCGGCGGCGGCACCGAGGTAGACGTGCGCGATGCCGGCGCGGGGCTTGTCGGACTCGATGTGCGCGAGAACGCGGACGACCCGGGGCAGGGCGCCCGCGATGTCGAGTTCCTGCGCGCAGATCAGCGGTACGTCGGCGAAGGCGCTGCCGAGCTTGCGGGCTGCGGCGGCCGGGAAGTCGCAGTGCAGGTCGGGCGTGGCCGTGAACCACACGCTGATCAGGTCGTCGGCGGTGAGGCCGTTGCGCTCCAGGACGGCGGTGAGCAGTTCGCCGACCCGCTCGTCCATGTGGCCGGCCTCGTCCCTGTCCAGTTGGACGGCGCCCCGGACCGCTCGTACCGCCACTGCTCTGCTCCTCGCTGATGTACCTCACGGCTCTGTGCGCATCCAGCCTAGTCAGCCCGTCCGGTACGGGTGCCCGGCGCCCGCCTCCTGAGACGGGCCGGAGCGGGCCTCGCGAACCCTGCCAATGTCACCTGAATCACTCTGTTCCGCTACTGGTCCGCTACAGGTGGTGAGATCATCCCGGTATGCCTCTTTACGCACGGCCCTGAGTCCGCTCTCATGGGCTGGTAGCTCGCCTCGGGGGAGGACAGTAATGAAGCGTCCTGGACCACTGCTCACACTTCTGGCTGGTCTGGTGCTGGGCCTGTTCATGCTGACGCTCAATGTGACGTCGGGGACGAAGACCGCGTCGTCCTCGTACAGCGAGGCATCGCAGTCGGCGTCCCCGTCACCGTCTCCGAAGAAGTCGGCACCCGCGTCTCCGACGCCGACCGTCACGCCCAGCCCGACACCGTCCAAGGCGGCGGTCCCGAACGCCAGTTACGCCGGCCGCACCGACGACGACGCCGCCTCGGTCGCCGTGACGATCCGCGACGGCAAGGCGGTCGCGTACTTCTGCGACGGCCGCTACAAGGAGGCCTGGCTGCGCGGCCCGGTCGCGGACGACGGCACGATGAAACTCACCGCCCCGAACGGTGCCGTACTCGACGGAAAGCTCCAGCAGGGGACGAAGATCCGCGGCACCGTCAAGGACGAGGGCCGCAAGTACGCCTTCACCGCCGACAAGGCAGTCAAGCCGTCCGGGCTGTGGCGTGCCACGGCCAAGGTGCGCGGCGCCAAGATCGACGGCGGCTGGATCGTGCTGCCGAACGGCCGCCAGACCGGCATCGTCACCCGCGACGGCAAGGCCGCCGCCGCACCCCGTATCGACCCGGAGACCGGCGCGGTCACGGTCGACGGACAGCAGCTCACGGCACAGCCCGTCACCCCCTGACCCACCATCCGCCTCAGGGAGCCGATCATGACCGCCGACCCGAACGCCGCCACCCAGGCCTTCCCACCACCCCCGCACCGCCGCGACAGCGCCGCACGCTATGTGGTCCCGGCCCTGGTGGCCGCGGCCGTGGCCGTCGGACTCGGTGTCTACGGCAAGGTCCACGACCCGGCCGGCACCGCCTTCAACCTCGCCGGCTTCAGCAGCACGGGCGCCGTGAAGTCCTGGCTCGCGACGACCGCGTTCTTCTTCGCCCTGGTCCAGGTCGTCTCGGCCTTCATGGTCTACGGCAAGCTGCCGGGACCGAGCTGGTCGGCGACCCTGCACCGCTGGTCGGGGCGGATCGCGTTCCTGGTGGCGGTGCCGGTCGCGGTGCACTGCCTCTACGCGTTCGGGTACCAGACGTACTCGACACGCGTCATGTGGCATTCCCTCCTGGGGTGCCTGTTCTTCGGCGCCTTCAGTGCCAAGATGCTGCTGCTCCGCTCGGAGCGCCTCCCCGGCTGGCTGCTGCCGCTCGTCGGCGGGCTGGTCTTCACCGGCCTCACCCTGCTCTGGCTGACATCCGCCCTCTGGTTCTTCCGCACCTTCGGAGTGAGTACATGACCGACAGCTCGACGCGCCGCACGGTTCTCGCGACGGGTGCGGCCGCCGCGCTCGCCGCCGGCTGCAGCAAGTACGGCAACGGCAACGACTCCTCGGGCTCGTCGTCCGTGAAGGCCTCCGGCGGCCAGGAGTTGGCGAAGACCGCCGACATCCCGGTCGGCGGCGGCAAGATCCTCAAGGCCCAGAAGGTCGTGGTGACCCAGCCGAAGAAGGACGAGTTCAAGGCCTTCTCGGCGGTCTGCACCCACCAGGGCTGCACGGTGAGCACCATCGCGAACGGCACGATCAACTGCCCTTGCCACGGCAGCAAATTCAACATCGCCGACGGTACCGTCGCGGGCGGCCCGGCGCCGAAGCCGCTCCCGGCGGAGCAGATCACGGTGGAGGGAAATTCGATCCACCTGGCGTGAAGTGCCGCGTACGCTCCCGGAATGCACCCCGAGTCCCTGGTCCGCGACCACACGATCTACGCCTGCGTGATGGGGTCGCGCGCCTTCGGCCTGGCGACGGAGGGCAGCGACACCGACCGCCGGGGCGTGTTCCTCGCCCCCACTCCCCTGTTCTGGCGCTTCGAGAAGCCGCCGACACATGTGGAGGGCCCGGCGGAGGAACAGTTCAGCTGGGAACTGGAGCGCTTCTGCGAACTGGCCCTGCGCGCCAACCCCAACATCCTGGAGTGCCTCCACTCCCCCGTCGTCGAGCACATCGACGCCACGGGCCGTGAACTCCTCGACCTGCGCGGCGCGTTCCTCTCCCGCCAGGTCCACGGGACGTTCACGCGCTACGCGTTGGGCCAGCGCAAGAAGCTGGACGCGGACAACCGCCTGCACGGCGCGCCCCGCTGGAAACACGCGATGCATCTGCTCCGCCTGCTGATGAGCGCCCGCGACGTCCTCCGCACGGGCACCCTGACGATCGACGTGGGCGACCGGCGCGACCCCCTGCTGTCCGTCAAACGCGGCGAAGTCCCGTGGCCGGAGGTCGAGTCGTGGATGACCCGCCTGGCGACGGAGACGGACGAGGCGGCGGCCCGCACCCCACTCCCGGCGGAGCCGGACCGCGCCCGCGTGGAGGACTTCCTGGTCCGGGTCCGCCGCGCCTCAGCCCTCCAGCCGGACCCGGACGACGAACTCGTGCAGGGCGTCGTAGGTACTCGGGGTGTCCGGGAGCGCTGACGCCCCCTGCGCCGCGTCCAGTTCACCGTGCAGGCGCTCGATGTCGCCCTGCACACGCGCGTGGTCGATGTCGGCGGCCCCGTGTTCCCGCTCGACCTTGGCCGCGATCAGCTCCGGCACATACGACGGAGCCTCGACCTCCCCGACGAGCGTGGGCAGATGGGCCTGCACCTCGCCGCTGCGCATCAGATGGATGCCGGTGAGCAGCACCCGGAACGTGTAGAGCAGCGGCTTGAGTTCGCCGGTCTTCTCGAAAAGCCGCCACTGGGTGGTGGCGAATCCCCGGTAGTGGTGGGCGTGATGACTGGTGAGGACACCCGGTGCCAGGGCGGCCAGTTCCCGGTGGGCGTCGGTGGTGTGCACGACGAGCGGCGACAGCAGTTGCTCCAGCACATAGCCGTTGCGCCGCAGCATCAGCCGTACGAACTTGCGCAGGTCGTGGGTGACGAGGTCCATCTCGACACCGTCCCGCAGCCACATCTTCGACCGTGTCTCGTCCGGCTCGCGCAGGCCGACGAGTTCGGCGGCGGGCAGCAGGTGCACACCCCTGAGGTCCACGTCCGAGTCGCGGGACGGGAAGCCGTACAGGTGCGCGCCGGAGACGGTGGCGAAGAGCAGCGGGTCGGGCTGCTCCGCCACCACGGGCTTGAGGTCGATGTCCAGAACGTCGGTCATCGGTCAAGCGTCCCAGAGCGCCCCCAGCGCCAGCAGCTCCCCCCGGTACTCGATCCGCCCGGCCCACTCCTCCGGCCAGGCGTCCGCGCCGAGGTGGGCGCCCGCGAAGGCCCCCGTGAGGCAGGCGATCGAGTCCGAGTCGCCGGAGGTGCAGGCGGCCCGGCGCAGGGCGGTGACGGGTTCCTCGACGAAGAGGAGGAAGCACAACAGGCCGGTCGCCAGGGCCTCTTCGGCGATCCAGCCCTCGCCGGTGGCCAGACAGGGGTCGGTCTCCGGGGAGTTGGCGCGTACCGCGTTCTGGAGCCGGTCCAGGATCTCCAGGCAGTCGTCCCAGCCGCGCGCGATGAAGTGCTCGGGCGTGGGGTCCTGGCTGCGGGTCCACAGGTCGCCGAGCCAGCGGTGGTGGTAGCGGGTGCGGTTCTCCAGGGCGTACGACCGCAGCAGCCCGACCAGTCCGGTCGGTTCGGCGCCCTGCGCGAGGAGTCGTACGGCGTGCGCGGTGAGGTCGGACGCGGCGAGCGCGGTCGGGTGGCCGTGGGTGAGCGCGGACTGCAACTGGGCGGCGCCGGACCGCTGTTCGTCGCTCAGACCCGGGACGAGTCCGATCGGCGCGACCCGCATATTGGCCCCGCAGCCCTTCGAACCGATCTGGCTGGCGTCCTGCCAGAGCCGGTCCTCGGCCTTCAGCAGGTTGCAGGCGACGAGGCAAGTCCGGCCGGGGGCACGGTTGTTCTCCGGCGACTGGTACCAGTCCACGAACTCCTCGCGCACGGGCCGTTCCATCCGCTTGGGCCCAAGTAGCCCTCGGTCCATGGCGGTTCGCAGCCCGCGCCCCAACGCCAGCGTCATCTGCGTGTCGTCGCTGACGATCGCCGGCTTCGTCAGCTCCATCCCCCGCCAGGGACCGCACTTGGCGAGGATGTCGGGCACGGCGTTGAACTCGGTCGGGAAGCCCAGTGCGTCCCCGAGGGCGAGGCCGATCAGGGCTCCGGTGGCGGCGCGCTTGCGGACGCTGGTCGTGGTCATGCGGGGCTTCCTTCCCGGGTCGGGCGGAGCAGCGGCGGGTACAGGGTGGTGGCGGTGCCGGCGCGGTACAGCGCGGCCGGTTTGCCGCGACCGCCGGTCAACTTGGCGCCGCCCGGCACCGGTTCGACGAACCCCGGCGTGGCGAGCACCTTGCGGCGGAAGTTGGGGCGGTCCAACTCGCCGCCCCACACGGTCTCGTAGACCTGCTGGAGCTCTCCGAGCGTGAACTCGGGCGGGCAGAAGGCGGTGGCGAGGGAGCTGTACTCCAGCTTGGCGCCCACCCGTTCGTGCGCGTCGGCCAGGATCCGGTCGTGGTCGAAGGCGAGCGGCCCGAGCGAGTCGTACGGCAGCCAGCGGGCCTGCGCCGCGTCGCTGCCCGCACGCGGTTCGGGCGGGTCGGGCAGCAGTGCGGCGAAGGCGACGGTGACGACCCGCATCCGGGGGTCGCGGTCGGGCTCGCTGTAGGTGCGCAGCTGCTCCAGGTGCAGCCCGGAGACGTCCGACAGGCCGGTCTCCTCGGCGAGTTCACGCCGGGCGGCCGTCTCGGCGGACTCGTCGGGCGCCACGAAGCCACCGGGCAGCGCCCAGTGTCCGGCGTACGGCTCCTGTCCGCGCTCGACGAGCAGGACGTGCAGGGCGCCCGCGCGGATCGTGAGGACGGCGAGGTCGGCGGTGACGGCGAAGGGTTCGAAGGCGTACTTGTCGTAGGCCGGTGTTGCGGTCATGGTGATCCACCCCGTTAATAGTCATCTTGACTATAAAGAGCGATCGCGGTCCCGCACAACCCCCGCGACGGACGGAAACGGAAACGGCCGGCCCCGGAAAACCCGGAACCGGCCGTCACAAACAGACAGACCTTAGAGATCGACTTCCTGCATCAGCATCCCGACCTCGGTGTTCGACAGCCGTCGCAGCCAGCCCGACTTCTGGTCGCCCAGGGTGATCGGGCCGAAGGAGACCCGGACCAGCTTGTCGACCGGGAAGCCGGCCTCCGCGAGCATGCGGCGGACGATGTGCTTGCGGCCCTCGTGGAGGGTCACCTCGACCAGGTAGTTCTTGCCGGTCTGCTCGACGACCCGGAAGTGGTCCGCACGCGCGTACCCGTCCTCCAGCTGGATGCCGTCCTTCAGCTGCTTGCCCAGATCGCGCGGGATCGGGCCCACGATGTGCGCGAGGTAGGTCTTCTTCACGCCGTACTTGGGGTGGGTCAGGCGGTGCGCCAACTCGCCGTGGTTGGTGAGCAGGATCACACCTTCGGTCTCGGTGTCGAGCCGCCCGACGTGGAAAAGACGTGTCTCGCGGTTGGTGACGTAGTCGCCGAGACACTGCCGGCCCTCGGGGTCCTCCATCGTCGCCACGACACCGGCGGGCTTGTTCAGCGAGAAGAACTGGTACGACTGCGTCGCCACCGTCAGCCCGTCGACCTTGATCTCGTCGTGCTCCGGGTCGACCCGCAGCCCCTGCTCGACCACGATCTCGCCGTTGACCTCGACGCGGGACTGCTCGATCAGCTCCTCGCAGGAGCGCCGGGAGCCGTAGCCCGCGCGCGCGAGGACCTTCTGCAGCCGCTCGCCCTCCTGCTCGGCGCCCGGGAAGGTCTTGGGCAGCTTGACGTCCTTCTTGCCCGCGTACCGCTCCCGGTTGCGCTCCTCGGCCCGCGCGTCGTACTCACGCGAGGTGGCCGGCGCCCAGCGCCCGCGCCCGGTGCTCTGGCCCTGCTTGGGGCCGCCCTTGGCACCGCCGCGCGCGGCGGCACCGCGCCCTGACTTGGGGCCTTCGTGGGATCCCGTGGGGCCTACGTCGTAGCGCCGCTCCTCGGGACGCGGCTTTCCGGCGCGCTTCGGCTTGTCGTCGCGGCCTCCCGCGCCCCTCGGCTGGGAGCCGCCCCCGCCGGCCCCCCGGGAGTTGCCCGCGCCGGAACCACGACCGCCGCCGCCCCCACCGGAACCCCGGGGATTGCCGCCCCCGCCGGTCCCGCGGGGGTTGCCGCGCCCGCCGCTCCTACCGCCGCCACCACTGCTGCCACTGCCACTGCTTCGCATCAAAGTTCCGTCGTCGTCGTGTCGTCTGCATCTGCATCCGGTGCATCCGGATCGAACGACGGGACCCCTTCCAGCGTCTCCGCCTCGATCGCCTCGGCCTCAGGGAGGAAGGGCGCGAGCTCCGGGAGCTCGTCCAGGCCTCGCAGGCCCATCCGCTCCAGAAAGTAGTTCGTCGTCACGTACAGGATCGCACCTGTTTCGGGTTCCGTGCCCGCCTCCTCGACCAGACCCCGCTGCAAGAGGGTGCGCATCACACCGTCGCAGTTGACTCCGCGGACCATCGAGACCCTGCTGCGGCTGACCGGCTGGCGGTACGCGACGACCGCCAGGGTCTCCAGCGCCGCCTGGGTGAGCCGGGCCTGCTGGCCGTCCAGGACGAAGCCCTCGACGGCCGGAGCGAACTCCGGGCGGGAGTAGAAACGCCAGCCCCCGGCGATCAGCCGCAGCTCGAAACCGCGCCCCTGAACCGTGTACTCGTCGGCCAGCTCGCGCAGCGCGTCCGTGATCCGCCGTTTGGGCCGCTGGAGTATTTTCGCGAGGTGCTCGACGGTCGCGGGCTCGTCCACGACCATGAGGACGGCCTCCAGGGCGGGCTTGAGGTCGAGTTCCGCGACGCCGGACGGGCTCGCCGGTACTCCCGTGGTCTCCTCGCTCACGCCGACTCCTCCTTGGTCTCCTTGGGCACCTCGGGCGGCCGGTCGAACTCGTCGGTCACCACCGGCTCGACTTCCCCCTCCCCGCCCGTCCAGCGCACGATCAGCTCCCCGAGCGCGGTCTCCTGGTCCAGGGCGACGGCCTTCTCCCGGTACAGCTCCAGCAGCGCCAGGAACCTCGCCACGACGGTCAGGGTGTCGTCGGTGTCGTCGACGAGGACGCTGAAGCTGGCCTCGCCGAGCTCCCGCAGCCGCGCCACCACGATCCCGGCCTGCTCCTGCACGCTGACCAGCGGCGCGTGGATGTGGTCGACGTACACCTGCGGCTTGGGCCTGGGCTGCATCGCCTTCACGGCGAGCCTGGCGAAGCCCTCGGGGCCGATCCTGATGACCACCTCGGGCAACAGCTCGGCGTGGTGCGGTTCGAGTCCGACGGTACGGGGGTAGCGCCGGGCCTCCTCGTCGAGGCGCCGGTTGAAGATCTCGGCGATCTGCTTGTACGCCCGGTACTGCAACAGCCGCGCGAACAGCAGGTCCCGGGCCTCCAGCAGCGCCAGGTCGGCCTCGTCCTCGACCTCGGCGGCGGGCAGCAGCCGGGCCGCCTTCAGATCCAGCAGGGTCGCCGCGACGACAAGGAACTCGGTCGTCTGATCGAGATCCCAGTCGGGCCCCATCGCCCTGATGTGCGCCATGAACTCGTCGGTGACCTTGGACAGCGCCACCTCGGTGACATCGAGCTTGTGCTTCGAGATCAGCTGGAGGAGGAGGTCGAACGGGCCCTCGAAGTTGGCGAGCCGGACCTTGAAAACACCGTCGTCGGGAACCGGAGAATCGACCTCGGTCGACAACTCGCTCTCCGCAGGAGGCGAAACCGGCTCAACCGGCGGAGCCAGTGGCCCTTTCCCGAGCGCACGCCGACGTCCGGCGGGTGCGCCGGCGGCGGGAGCGTCGTTCGAGGTCATGGCCCCCGCAGGCTACCGCTACCGCCCGCGGAGCCGGCGTACGAGAATGCTCGCGTCCCCGCGGGACTCCAGATCGGCCAGGACGACGGCGACCGCCTCGCGGACGATCCGGCCGCGGTCGATCGCGAGGCCGTGCTCGCCCCGGAGCACCAGACGGGCGTGCTCCAGGTCCATCAGTTCCTCGGCGGAGACGTACACGGTGATCTTCTCGTCGTGCCGCTCCCGCCCGCTGGGACGCCGCTGGGCGGGCTGTCGGCCGCGTTTGCGGGGCTGGGGGGCGGCAGAACCTTCCTGCGCCTCCTGGCGTCGTACGGAGCCGTCCACGGCCCGGCTGCGGGATTCTCCCGCGTCCGCGTCGGCCGCGACATGCTCCGCGCCCTCGCCGTCACCGCCCTGTGCGGGTACGGACTGCGGGGCGTCCTCCCCGGCGGCGGCACCGTCGCTCTCCCCCGCCGGAGCCGGCACCCGTGCCTCTCCGTTGGACTGGCGCCTGGGGGTGGACGCCTGGAGCGCCATCCCCCCTGTCGTACGGAACAGTTCGTCGGCCCCCGGCAGACTCACTCGGCGTGACACCGGGCGAGCACCTCCCTGGCGAGCTGGCGATAGGCGGCGGCACCGACGGAGTTGGAGGCGTACGTGGTGATCGGCTCACCGGCGACCGTGGTCTCCGGGAAGCGCACCGTGCGCCCGATGACCGTGTGGTAGACGTGATCGTCGAACGCCTCGACCACGCGGGCGAGCACCTCACGGCTGTGCACGGTCCGGGAGTCGTACATCGTGGCGAGGATGCCGTCGAGCTCCAGCTCGGGGTTGAGCCGCTCCTGGACCTTCTCGATCGTCTCGGTCAGCAGCGCGACACCGCGCAGCGCGAAGAACTCGCACTCCAGCGGCACGATCACCTTGTGAGCCGCCGTCAGGGCGTTCACGGTGAGCAGGCCGAGGGAGGGCTGACAGTCGATCACGATGTAGTCGTAGTCGGCCATCAGCGGCTTCAACGCCCTTTGCAGGGTGGACTCGCGCGCGACCTCGCTCACCAACTGCACTTCGGCGGCGGACAGGTCGATGTTGCTCGGCAGCAAGTCCATGTTCGGGACAGCTGTCTTGAGGAGCACCTCGTCGGCCGACATGCCCCGCTCCATGAGCAGGTTGTAGACGGTGAGGTCCAACTCCATGGGATTCACGCCCAGTCCGACCGACAGCGCGCCCTGCGGGTCGAAGTCGACGAGCAGTACGCGTCGGCCGTACTCCGCGAGCGCGGCACCCAGGTTGATGGTCGACGTGGTCTTGCCGACGCCGCCCTTCTGGTTGCACATCGCGATGATCGTCGCGGGGCCGTGACTGGTCAGCGGGCCCGGGATCGGGAAGTACGGGAGCGGGCGTCCGGTCGGGCCCACGCGCTCACGGCGCTGGCGGGCGGCGTCGGGCGCGAGTGTGGCCGCGTACTCGGGATCGGGCTCGTACTCGGCGTCGGGGTCGTAGAAGTGCCCGTCGGGCAGTTCGTCGTAGTCGGCGAAATGGTTGTGGGGCGCGCCCCTTCCGTCGCCGGCCATGGCGTTCACGTGATGGCCATCCATGCTCTGGTGTGCTGGCTGGGTCACCCCTGGCTTGTGGTGACTCTGGTGGGCTGCGAAGGTGCGCACAGCGACGGAGCCGACAGCCTCGAACCCCGCGGGCTCCTGGCCCCTTGCCGGCATTCCTGGTTGACCACCCCCGGGAGAAAATGTCGACTCATTCACAAGTCGTCTTACCTCCTTGGTGACCAGGGAACTTCTCGATAGGTCAGCGTGGCACCATGCCGACGGTTGGCGACTCTATGGCGTGTCGGGTGTTCGCAGCAACACAATCCGCCGGACCCGGCCCGATGTGTCGGCAATGAAACATCCCTCTGTCAAGGGCGTACGGCAGTCGCACGGCAGGTTTCACCGGTGCACGAATCGGTTCAAGGGTTACGTTCGGCGCGAGTTGACCGAGTGCCGCAAAGTGACCATACACACACTTCCGGCCGGACCTGTCGACCAAGGTCCGGCCGGGTGTGCGGTGTTGACGACCTGTGTTGACGTATCGCCTTTTGCTGAACGGTGACTTAGTCGACAGAGCCGGCCGGACGTCAGCCGAGCAGGCTCTCCAGCTCGACGTGCTCCAGTCCGTGCGCCTCGGCGACCTCGCGGTAAATCACCTTGCCGTCATGGGTGTTGAGGCCCTTGGCGAGAGCAGGATCACGTCGCAGCGCCTCGGCCCAGCCTCGGTTGGCGAGTTCCACGATGTACGGGAGCGTGGCGTTGGTGAGCGCGTAGGTGGACGTGTTGGGCACCGCGCCGGGCATGTTGGCGACGCAGTAGAAGACCGAGTCGTGGACCGGGAAGGTCGGCTCGGCGTGGGTGGTCGGACGCGAGTCCTCGAAGCAGCCGCCCTGGTCGATCGCGATGTCGACAAGCACACTTCCGGGCTTCATCCGAGACACGAGTTCGTTGGTGACCAGCTTCGGGGCCTTGGCGCCCGGGATGAGCACCGCGCCGATGACGAGATCGGCGTCCAGGACGGCCTTCTCCAGCTCGAAGGAGTTGGACATGATCGCCCGGACCTTGGTGCCGAAGACCTTGTCGGCCTCGCGGAGCTTGTTGATGTCCCGGTCGAGCAGCGTGACGTGGAAGCCCATGCCGACGGCGATCTGGGTGGCGTTCCAGCCGGAGACACCGCCGCCGATGACGACGGCGCGTGCGGGCTGGGTGCCGGGGACACCGCCGGGGAGCACACCGCGGCCGCCGACCGAGCGCATGAGGTGGTAGGCGCCGACCTGCGGGGCCAGCCGGCCGGCGACCTCCGACATCGGGGCGAGCAGCGGCAGGGCACGGCCGGGCAGCTCGACGGTCTCGTAGGCGATCGCCGTGGTGCCGGACTCGACGAGCGCGTCGGTGCACTCCTTGGAGGCGGCCAGGTGCAGGTAGGTGAAGAGCGTCTGGTCCTTGCGGAGGCGGTGGTACTCCTCGGCGATGGGCTCCTTGACCTTGAGCAGCAGGTCGGCGGCGGCCCAGACCTCGTCGGCGGTGGCGAGGATCTTCGCGCCCGCCGCCACGTACTCGCCGTCCGGGATCGAGGAGCCGACGCCGGCGTTCTGCTCGATGAGGACCTGGTGGCCGTTGCGCACCAGCTCGTGCACGCCGGCGGGGGTGATGGCCACCCGGAACTCGTTGTTCTTGACCTCGCGGGGGATGCCGACCTTCACGTCGATCACGGTCCTTGGCTCAGAGGGTGTGGGGCAATACATCTCATACCCGGACATGCGTGAGCGCACCGGGAGACCGCAGGAGAAGGTGCGGCAGAGCCAGTTTAATGAAGGCGTTCTCGGTGTCTAGCCTTTCAATGCATCAATCTTCAGTGGATGTACTACGGATTTCGCAGGCGTTAGCGTCATGTTCCAGGGATTCGGGAGCCGGATCACCCTCCTGGAGCTCCTCGCCGAGCATCCGTTCGGCCGTGCCGCGGTGCAGCGCGGCGGACGCCGGATCGCCGAGCCGGTCGAGGGTGTCGGCCAGCCGCAGCTGCAGCGCCGCCTGGAGCCGTACGTCCTCGGCGCGGCGCGCCCACTCGACCGCCTCGTGGCAGGTGAGCAGTGACTCCTCGGGGCGGCCGGCGTACTCCTGGACCCGGGCCAGCTCGCTCAACGCCCGTGCCTGGGCGGGCACATCGCCGTTCTTGCGGTACCCGGCGACGGCCGCCCGCCAGTTCCTCAGCGCTTCGCCGTAGCGGCCCGCGTAGGTGTGCGCGGCGCCGATCCGGCCGTAGAGCCGGGCGGCCTCCGCCCGCTCGTCCCGGGCCAGCCGCTGGGCCAGCGCGCGGCCGAACCAGTCGGCTGCCCGGTCGTAGTCCCCGAGCTCCTGGTGCGCGCCGCCTACGGATTCCATCGCGCGGCCGGTCGCATACGGGTCATTCGCTTCGCGTCCGGCGTCCAGCGCGGCCCGGTAGCGGGCCAGCGCCTCGGTCGTACGGCCGGTCTGCGCGTCCAGATCGGCGAGGTTCAGCAGCGCGGCGGCCTTCTCCCGGGGCAGGTTCCGGCGCTCGGCCACGTCCAGGACGAGGCGGTGGATGCCGTAGAGCTCGGGCGCGGCGGCCTGGGTGCCGAAGTGGGCGACCATCGCGCGCACCAGCTGGGACATCAACCGGCGGGCCAGTGTGTCGAGTTCGCCGTCGGCGACCGCGAGGCGAGCGGAGGCCAGCAGGGCGGGCTGACTGAGCCGCAGCCAGTCGGCGGCGGCCCGGGGGTTCGGGAAGCGCAGCGCGCTGGGCATGCCGAGGAGTTTTTCGCGGGCCTGGGGGCTGTCGGTCTCGGTGATGGCGCGGCAGGACTGGAGCAGCCTTACGGTCCGCTCCAGCATGCGGGCACGGGCCAGCTGGAGTTCGGCCGGGCGGTCCTGGGTCTCGGCGAGGGCGCGCAGCAGGGGCTGGAGGCAGCCGGGGACCTCGTACCGCGGCAGCGGGGAGTCCAGGGCGCGCAGCAGGCCCGCGGTGACGAAGTCCTCCAGGGCGGCGCGGGCGCCGTTGACGGAGCAGCCGGCGAGGGCGGAGGCGGTCTGCGGGTCGACCAGGCCGGCCGGGGCGAGGGAGAGCAGTCGCAGTATCCGGGCGGCGGGGCTGGGCAGCGAGCCGTAGACGAGCCGGAAGACGCGGCTCAGCGGGGTGCCCTCGTCGCTCTCGGCGTGCAGGTGCTTGGCGAGGTCGGCGACGGCGGCCTGGGGGCGGGCGGCGAGCCAGCCGCCGGCCAGGGTCAGCGCGGCGGGCTGGGCCCGGCAGGCCTCGACCAGTCCCTCGGCGGCGAGCGGGTCGACGGTGATGCGGACCGCGCCGGTGTAGCGGGTGAGGAGTTCCAGCGCGGACTTGGTGTCGAGGCCGCCCAGGGTGCAGGGGCGGACGTCCGCGATGCCGGTGAGCGGGCCGCCGGAGACGGCGACGACCAGACAGTCCGGGGTGTCCGGCAGGAGCGCGTCGACCTGCTCGGCGTCGGCCGCGTCGTCGAGCAGGAGCAGGGCCCGCCGGTCGGCGAGGGCGGCGCGCAGGATGTCCGAGAGGTCGTCCTCGGAGGCGCCGGCCGGGGTCGGCAGCTCCAGGGCGGTGAGCAGTTCGCGGGCGGTGCGCTCGGTGGGGACGGGGGTGCCGTCGGGCTCGCTGAGCCGGGCCCGGAGCACTCCGTGGTCGTAACGGTCAGCGACCTGCCGGACGAGTTCAGCGGCGAGGGCGGTGCGCCCCGAGCCGGGCTTGCCCGCGATGAGCAGGACGCGCGCGCGGGGCGCCTTCCGGCCGGCGATGGTGTCCAGGCCCGCGCGCTCGATGTCGGCCCGCAGCTCCTTCAACTCTCTTGCGCGGCCCAGGAATTGGCCCTCGGCAGAAGTGTCCTCGGACAGCTTCACGCCATCTGTGTCCACCGCCTGATCCGTCACGGGCCACACTCCCGTCCCACTGCACGCGCAAAGCCCGCCGGGACTCCGGATCGGGCATTTGCAGAGCCTAGTTCACGCTCTGCGACGAACCGTGCGGAGCGCGGCGGGCACATCCCCCGATCGGATCAGCCGATCGTCACACCGGAAGACGCCGAAGGACGCCGAAAGGATGAGGTGTGGCTTCAGGGGAATTGTGGCTTCAGGGCTCGAAGGGACGCGCCGGCCACGGCGCCTCGGCGGGCCGCAGTGCGTCGATGCCCTCGCCGTGCCGGGCGGCGACCAGGGAGAGGACGCCGACGACGAGGCAGTTGTTGTGCAGTTCGCCGGCGAGGACCCCGCGGACCAGGTCGTCGAGGGGCACGCGCGCGTGCTCCATGTCGGCCTCCTCGTCCTCGACCTCGAAGCGCTGTCCGTCGGCCTCGGACAGGCCGCGGGCGAGGAAGATGCGGATGGCCTCGTCGCAGCCGCCGGGCGTGGTGTAGACGTCGGTCAGCACCCGCCAGTCCTCGGCCTTGACGTGCGCCTCCTCGTACAGCTCGCGCTGGGCGGCGTGCAGCGGGTTCTCGCCGGGGATGTCGAGCAGGCCGGCCGGGATCTCCCACAGCTTCTGCCGCACGGGGTGGCGGTACTGCTTGATGAGCAGCACCCGGTCCTGCTCGTCGAGGGCGAGGACGGCCACGGAGCCGGGGTGGACCTGGTAGTCGCGGTGCACGACCGCGCCGCCGGGCATCACGACGTCGTCGGTGCGCACGGAGGTCTTGTTGCCGACGAAGGGGGTCGCGGTCGCCCGGATCTCCCACTCCTCCGGGGTGTCCTTGATGGTCATGCCCTGTCCTCCCGCGCACGTGCCTGCATTGCAAAGACCTGCATTACAAAAGAAACCGGGGCGCACACCTCTTGAAGGCGCACACCCCGGTCACCGTACAACCCTCGTACTACTTGCCCGTCTTGCGTGCCACGGCCGCCTTGACCAGGCCCGCGAAGAGCGGGTGCGGCCGGGTCGGGCGGGAGCGCAGCTCGGGGTGGGCCTGGGTGGCGACGAGGTAAGGGTGCGCCTCGCGCGGGTACTCGACGTACTCGACGAGCTTGCCGTCCGGTGAGGTGCCGGAGAACTGCAGTCCGGCCTTCTTCTCCAGTTCGGCGCGGTAGGCGTTGTTGACCTCGTAGCGGTGGCGGTGGCGCTCCTCGACGTACTCCTTGCCGTCGTACACCTCGCGCACGATGGAGCCCTCGGCGAGCTTGGCCGGGTACATGCCCAGGCGCATGGTGCCGCCCATGTCGCCCTCGCCGGCGACGATGTCGAGCTGCTCGGCCATGGTGGAGATGACGGGGTGGCCGGTGGCCGCGTCGAACTCGGTGGAGTTGGCGTCCTCGATGCCGGCCAGGTTGCGCGCGGCCTCGATCACGATGCACTGGAGGCCCAGGCAGAGGCCGAGCAGCGGGATCTTGTGCTCGCGGGCGTACTGGATGGCGCCGACCTTGCCGGAGACACCGCGGTCGCCGAAGCCGCCGGGGATGCAGATGGCGTCGACGTCGGCGAGCTGCTTGGCGGCCCCGGCCGGGGTCTTGCAGTCGTCCGAGGTGACCCACTTGATCTTCACTCGGGCCTTGTTGGCGAAGCCGCCGGCACGCAGGGCCTCGGTGACCGAGAGATAGGCGTCGGGCAGGTCGATGTACTTGCCGACCAGCGCGAGGTTGATCTCGTGCAGCGGGTTGTGAACGCGGTCGAGCAGGTCGTCCCAGGTCCGCCAGTCCACATCGCGGAACGGGAGGTCCAGCTTGCGGACGACATAGGCGTCCAGGCCCTCGCTGTGCACGGTCTTGGGGATGTCGTAGATCGAGCGGGCGTCGGGGCAGGCGACCACGGCGGCCTCGTCGACGTCGCACATCAGCGAGATCTTGCGCTTGATCGCGGTCGGCACCTCGCGGTCGGAGCGCAGCACGATCGCGTCCGGCTGGATACCGATGTTCCGCAGGGCCGCAACCGAGTGCTGGGTGGGCTTCGTCTTCAGCTCTCCCGAGGGGCCGATGTACGGCAGGAGCGAGATGTGGACCACGAACACGTTGTCCCGGCCGACCTCGTGGCGGACCTGGCGGACCGTCTCCAGGAACGGCAGCGACTCGATGTCGCCGACCGTGCCGCCGACCTCGGTGATGACGACGTCGACCTCGTCGGTCGCCATCCGCCGGATGCGGTGCTTGATCTCGTTGGTGATGTGCGGGATGACCTGCACGGTGTCGCCGAGGTACTCGCCGCGCCGCTCCTTGGCGATGACCGTCGAGTAGACCTGGCCGGTGGTGACGTTGGCGCTGCCGTCCAGGTCTCGGTCGAGGAAACGCTCGTAGTGACCGATGTCCAGGTCGGTCTCGGCACCGTCGTTGGTGACGAAGACCTCACCGTGCTGGAAGGGGTTCATCGTGCCGGGGTCGACGTTCAGATACGGGTCGAGCTTCTGCATCACGACGCGCAGGCCCCGCGCCTTGAGGAGCATGCCGAGGCTGGAGGCGGTCAGGCCCTTGCCGAGCGAGGAGGCGACACCCCCGGTGACGAAGATGTGCTTGGTCGTCGTGGATTTGGGCGTCATGGCCAAGAGGGGGCTCCCGTGGTCGCGGTTCGAGTTGCGGTCGGGGGTTTTGTGCCCACCGGTCCACGGGCTACCAGGGTATCAGCGCCCGGACGAGATGGCTTCCGGCCACGCTCCGCACTCACGTCGACACACTGGTGACTCGAGTCGACAGGGACGCGCCCTGGTTACCTGCTTCTCACCCGCTGCTCACCCGTTCGGCCCAGGTCCGTTGGCGAGAGCGGCACACAGATCATCTACGTGCGTCGTATCCTGCTCGGACACTCGCTGCCGAGCCGGTCCGGAACACGGCACCACCCCCGCCCGTATATCCGGAACAACGAGAGCTCGTCAGTCCGTTGAGCATCGACCCCCATTTGCTTCATGGCTCAACGACGCACTACAAACGATCCCTTGACCGCACACAGCGACCGCCCCTTTCCCCTGGGGGCGACGTGGCCGTTCGACTGGAGTTGCACGTGGCCGGGCGCATCGAAGATTACGCACTCATCGGAGACATGCAGACCGCTGCCCTGGTCTGCCGGGACGGCACGGTGGACTGGCTGTGCCTGCCCCGATTCGACTCCCATGCCATCTTCGCCGGTCTGCTGGGCACCGAGGAACACGGCTTCTGGCGGCTGGGCCCGGCCCACGCCTCCGACGCGCCGCCGCCCACCGCGGCCCGGCGCGGCTACCGCGGCGACTCGCTGATCCTGGAGTCCGAGTGGGACACCCCGCGAGGCACGGTCCGCGTGACCGATTTCATGCCCCCTCGCGACGGCGCCCCCCAGCTGATCCGCATCGTCGAGGGCATCTCCGGCCGCGTCCCGATGCGCTCGGCCCTCCGGATGCGTTTCTCCTACGGCCGGGTCGTCCCCTGGGTGCACAAGCACGAGGGCCGCACGGTCGCCGTCGCGGGCCCCGACTCCGTGTGGTTCGACACATCGGCGGAGACCTACGGCAAGCAGCTCACGACGTACGCCGACTTCACCGTCGCCCCGGGTGACCGCATCGCCTTCACCATCTCCTGGGAGCCCTCGCACAAGCAGCCCCCGCCGCTCCCCGAGCCGGAGCAGTCACTGGAGGCGACCGAGGACTTCTGGCGCGAGTGGGTCGACCAGTGCACGTACCACGGCCCCTACCGCGAGGCCGTCGTCCGCTCCCTGATCACGCTCAAGGCCCTGACGTACGCCCCGACCGGCGGCATCGTCGCCGCGCCGACCACCTCCCTCCCGGAGGAGATCGGCGGCGTCCGCAACTGGGACTACCGCTACACCTGGCTCCGCGACGCGGCCATCACCCTCTCCTCCCTCCTGCGCACCGGCTACCGCGAGGAGGCCCGCGCCTGGCGCGAGTGGCTCCTGCGCGCGGTGGCCGGCGACCCGGAGAACCTGCAGATCATGTACGGCATCGCCGGCGAGCGCGAGCTCGGCGAGGCGGAGCTGGACTGGCTGCCCGGCTACGAGAACTCCGGCCCGGTCCGGGTCGGCAACGGCGCCGCGCACCAGCTCCAGCTCGACGTCTACGGCGAGGTCACCGAGGCCCTGCACCTGGCCCACATGACCGGCCTGGCCCGCAACGACTACGCCTCCCTCCTCCAGCTCAAGCTGATCCGCTACCTGGAGAAGCACTGGGACGAGCCCGACGAGGGCATCTGGGAGGTGCGCGGCCCGCGCCGTCACTTCGTGCACTCGAAGGTGATGGCCTGGGTCGCGGTCGACCGCACGATCAAGCTGATCGAGTCGGGCGACGCGGACGGCCCGCTGGAGCAGTGGCGGGAACTGCGCGACGACATCCACCGGGACGTGTGCGAGCGCGGCTACGACAAGGAGCGCAACACCTTCACGCAGTCGTACGGCTCGAAGGAGCTGGACGCCTCGCTGCTCCTCATCCCGCAGATGGGCTTCCTGCCCCCGGACGACAAGCGCGTGATCGGCACGATCGAGGCGATCCAGCGCGAGCTGTCCACCCCGGACGGCTTCATCCTGCGCTACCCCACCTCGGGTACGGACGAGGGCGTCGACGGTCTCCCCGGTGACGAGGGTGCCTTCCTGGCCTGCTCGTTCTGGATGGCGGACGACCTCGCGATGATCGGTCGCGTGGACGAGGCCCGTAAGCTGTTCGAGAAGCTGCTCTCGCTCCGCAACGACCTGGGCCTCCTCGCCGAGGAGTGGGATCCGCGCCTGCAACGCCAGGTCGGCAACTTCCCGCAGGCCTTCAGCCACGTCCCGCTGATCGACACGGCGCTGCGGCTGACGGCTTCGGGGGCCTACGGCGGCTGACACCGGCGCCGGGGTGATGAATCCGCGGACCACTTGACATCACTACCGGGAGAACCATGACCGTCAGCAAGAACATCAACAACCCCGTGGGCCAGGGCGGCGGGAAGCGCAAGAAGCTGTCCCGCGCCGAACGGCAGAACCACGGTCCGCACCGCAACCTCGACCGCCAGGGCGCGGCCGACCAGAAGGCCGAGCTGGTGCGCAAGATGCGCGAGAAGGCAGCCGCGGCCGAGGCCGCCGGGCAGACGGGCGACGACACCGCGAAGAGCTGACGCACCACAGCAGCAGGGCCCGGACCGTGACACGCGGTCCGGGCCCTGCTGCCGTACGGGGCGCGGTCGGCTGATCCTTACGGCTTGGTGACGTGCGGCGGCCCGGCGCGACCGCCGTACCGCACCCGCCTAGGCTGGAAGCGGACAAAAGCCCCTTTTCTGAAAGGGGGGTGGCCATGGCTTCCCTCTCGACGGCGGGCGCGGCTCTCACCGCGTTGCGCGAGGATCTGGTCGGCGACGTGTTCGCCCCGGGGGATCAGGGTTACGACGACGCCCGTGTCGTCTACAACGCGATGATCGACCGGCGGCCGGCCGTGATCGCCCAGTGCGTGGAGGAGGCCGATGTCGTACGGGCCGTGCGCTTCGGGCGCGAACTGGATCTGCCGATCGCGGTGCGCGGCGGCGGCCACAGCGTCGCGGGCATGGCACTGGGCGACGGCGCGCTGGTCGTGGACCTGCGTCACATGCGCGAGGTGACCGTGCACCCGGCAGCCCGGGCGGTACGGATCGCGGGCGGGGCCACCATGAGCGAACTGGACGGCGCGACCCAGGAGCACGGTCTCGCCACCACCGGCGGCCGGGTCTCCACGACCGGGATCGGCGGCTTCGTCCTGGGCGGCGGCACCGGCTGGCTGGACCGCGCCTTCGGTCTCGCCGCCGACAACCTGCTCGGCGTCGACCTGGTGACCGCCGACGCGCAAGTGGTCCACGCGAGCGCCGAGGAGAACCCCGAGCTGTTCTGGGCACTCCACGGCGGCGGCGGGAACTTCGGCATCGCCACCGCACTCACCCTGCGACTGCACGAACTGCCCGAGTTCTCCGTCGCCATGGTGATGTACGAGCCCGAGCACGGCCTCGACGTCATCCGCACCTACCGCGAGATCATCGGGACCGGCCCGCAGGAGGCGGGCGGCGGAGTCATCTATCTGACCGCCCCGCCCGAGGAGTTCGTCCCCGAGCACCTGGTCGGCAAGCGGCTGTGCGGCGCGCTGATCACCTACGCCGGTGCCGAGGAGGACATGCGCAAGCTCGCCCAGCCGCTGCTGGCCCTGCCGCACGAGATCGAGATCGTCACCGCGCTGCCCTACGCCATGTTCCAGACGATGTTCGACGATCCGCCGGGTATGCGGAACTACTGGTCGGCCGAGTATCTGACGGGCGCGCCCGACGAGTTCACGGACGTGTTCTGCGCCCTCGGCGAGAGCATGCCGGTCCCCACCGGCACCCAGCACGTGCTGTTCCCGCAGGGCGGCGCGATCGCCTCCGGGCCCTCCGGGTTCCCGCTGCCGTTCCGGAACGCGCCCTGGGCAGTGCACCCCTTCGGCATGTGGGAGGACCCGGCGGACGACGAACGCTGCATCGCGTGGGTCAAGGAGGTGCGCGCCCGGGTCCAGCCCTGGAGCACCGGCGCGGCCTACCTCAACTTCATGGGCGACGAGGGCACCGACCGCGTGACGGCGGGCCTGGGCGCCGAGAACACCCGGCGGCTCGCGGCGGTGAAGCGGGAGTACGACCCCGACAACGTCTTCCGCTTCAACCACAACATCGCGCCCGCCTAGCCTCAAGGTGTGCGCAGGGCATCCGCGCAGGTAGCGTCCGCTGCATGGACAGCCGTACGGACAGCACATTCGACAGCCAGGGCGCCGGGATCACCGTTCAGCGGGCGCTGGAGCTGCCCGGACTGCGCAGCGGGCTGCCGGAGATCCTGGCGGGCGCCGACCGGCTCCAGCGGACCGTGCGCTGGGTCCACGCGGGCGAGGTCCCGAACATCGCCTCCCTCCTCAAGGGCGGCGAACTGCTCCTGACCACGGGCTACGGCCTCGGTACGCGCCCGGCGGAACAGCGCGCCTTCGTCCGTACGCTGGCCGAGCGGGGCATCGCGGCCCTGGTCGTGGAGCTGGGCCCGCGCTTCACCCGCCTCCCCGCCACCCTCGTCGAGACGGCCCGCGCGACCGGTCTCCCCCTCGTCCAGCTGCACCGCGAGGTGCCGTTCGTGGCGGTCACCGAGGAGATCCACACCGAGATCGTCAACGGCCACTACGCGCTGCTCCAGCAGGCCGAGGAGGTCCACCGCCGCTGCACGGAGGCCCTGCTCGGCGGCGGCGGAATCCCCCAAGTCCTGGGCATCCTGGCCGACTTCAGCGGCAACCCGGTCTTCCTGGAGACCCCGGACGGCCAACTCCTGTACGCCGCCGGGTCCGGGCCCGAGGGCGCCGACCCGCTCCAGGTCTGGGAGGGGCTGCGCGGCCAGCACAAGGACGGCTCGCCGCCCGCCGGTTCGGTACTGGTGGACGTGCCCGGGGGCGGCCCCGGTACGGGCTCGGTCCGCGCGCGGATCGTCCTGCTCCCGGTCCGCGCTCCCCTCGCCCCCGTGCACCGCATCGCCGCCGAACGGGCCGCCGGCATCCTCGCCGTCGTCCTGATGCAGGCCCGCCAGGAGGAGGAGCTGGCGGCCCGCGGACGCGGCGACTTCCTCACCGACCTCGCCGAGGGCCGCATCGCCGCCGAGGCCGCCCCGGCCCAGGCCCGCGTACTGGGCTTCAAGCCCGGCACCAGCCCACTGCTGCCCGTGGTGATGCGGCTGGGCGACGCGCTGGCCGCGCCCGGCGGCGGCTGGGCGGTCCTGGCCCGCGCGGTCGCGGAAGAGCTGACCTCGGTGGGGGTCCCGGTCCTGCTGGGCGTACGACCGGTCGAGGGCCGCGTCCCGCTCCTGCTGGGCCTGCGCTCGGAGTCGGAGCGGTCGGCCGTCGCGGACCGGGTCGCGGCGGCGCTGCGGGCGGGAGTTGAGCGGGCCGGGATGCAACGCCCGGGCGCACAGCCGCCGATCGTGGTCGTCGGAGTGGCCGGCGGCTGGGCGGCGGCGTCGGCGGGGCTGCGGCACGCGGCCGAGACGGCGACGGCGGCACAGGGCCTGTCCGACCGCCCCTGGTACGACGCCCGGCGCCTGGACATCGAGCTGCTGCTGTGGCGACTGCGCGACCACCCGGACCTGGCGGCCTTCGTGGACCGGGCGATCGGCCCGCTCCGCGACCACGACAACCGCTCGAAGCCGCCTCTACTCCCCACCCTGGAAACGTACTTGGCGCACGCGGGCCGCAAGGCGGAGACGGCTCGCGAACTGCACCTCAACCGGCAGACCCTCTACAACAGGCTCGCCCGCATCGGGGAGTTGCTGGGCACGGACCTCGAAGACCCGCAGACGGTACTGGCGTTGAGCCTGGCGCTGCGGGCGCGCAGGCTGGTGCCGTAAGACGGCCCGTCAGGTCAGCGGCAAGGGCTGGGTCAACTCGTCGTAGACGCTGAGCACTTGGGCGACGGTCTCGTCCTCGGTGGGCCAGGTGGCCGCCTGCCGGACGCCTTTCTCCCGGAGCAGTTCCCGGCGTTCGGGGTCGCGCAGCAGACGGGTGACCGCGTCGGAGAGGGCCTTCGCGTCGCCGTAGGGCACGAGTTCGGCGGCGTCGCCGACGAGTTCGGGGATGCCGCCGACGGCGGTCGCGACGAGCGGGACGCGGGCGTGCAGGGCCTCCTGGGCGATCACCGAGCGGGACTCCCAACTGCTGGGCAGGAGCGCGAGGTCGGCGGCGGCGAGCAGTTCACTCACGTCGTCGCGGCTCCCGACCAGCCGGACGGGCAGTTCCTCGTCCTCGATCCAGCGCTGCAACTCGGGCCGCAGCGGCCCCTCCCCCGCGATCACGAGCAGCGGGGTCGGATCGAGGCGGCACCAGCCGCGCGAGGCGTCCAGGAGGGTGTCGTAGCCGCGCTGCCGGTCGAGCGAGCCGACGGCGACGAGCAACGGGCGGTCGGTGGCGCCGAGTTCGGCGCGGAGCTTGGGGCGCAGCCGGTCGGGATCCTCGTACTCCACGGCCTTGCGCGGCCCCGGCAGCGCGACGGCGGCGAGCCGCGCGTCCCGGGCGCCGGTCCGGCGTGCCCGGTCGACGAGGTCGGACGTGGCTCCGAGCACGACGACGGCGGCCTTGACGACCCGCCGTTCCAGCAGCCGCAGCAGATGGGCGCGCGCTCCTTCGGCGTGCGCACGGTCGTGCCAGGTGACCACGAGCGGCGTACGACGGCCGCTGAGCGCGAGGACGGCGCGGAAGGAGGCGTGCAGTCCGTGCGCGTGCACCAGGTCGGCGTCGGCGCAGGCGGCCCGGAGCGCGGCCACGGAGGACGGGTCGCTGCTGCGCGGGACGTGCACGTGTTCGGCGCCGGCGCCCGTGAAGTCGTAGGTGTGATCGGCCTCGACGGGGGCGCACACCGTGACCCGCACGCCCCGGGCGACGAGCCCGGAGGCCAGGGAGCGCACATGCGCGCTGCTGGCGGCGTTGCCCCCGCCGAGCACCTGCACGGTGCGCAGCGGCGACTGGCCGTGCGGTGAGTGGCTGCTCACGGGGGTCACGTGGCCGGGGCTCCTGGTTCGGCGACGGGCGGTCACGAAGAAAGTACAGAAGGATCGCGCGGTGGGGGTGTACCGCACGCTTCCTACGCGTTCCAACTCAAGGATGCCAGTACGTACGGGTGTTCCGGCAACGCGAAAAAGCCCGGAGGCCGTACGGGAGGGCAACACGGGTGGGGATGTCACCCGTACGAGTGAGGAGCGCGCGCCTCCTGGACGACGGGCCCGCCCTAGCCGTCCGCCCGTGCCGTCGCCAGCAGCTCCTCCGCGTGGGCCCGGGCCGTCTCCGAGTCCTCCTGGCCGGCCAGCATCCGGGACAACTCCCGTACGCGGTCCTCGCCTTCGAGGACCTTCACGCCCGAGCGGGTCACGGACCCGTCGTTGGTCTTCTCCACCAGCAGCTGCCGGTCGGCGAATGCGGCCACCTGGGGCAGGTGCGTGACGACCACGACCTGAGCGGTCTTCGCGAGCTTCGCGAGCCGTCGGCCGATCTCGACCGCCGCCTTGCCGCCGACACCGGCGTCGACCTCGTCGAAGAGGTAGGTCGGCACAGGGTCCGTCCCCGCGAACACGACCTCCACGGCCAGCATCACGCGCGACAGCTCACCGCCGGACGCGCCCTTGGCGATGGGCCGCGGCGGAGCACCGGGGTGCGGGGCGAGCAGCAGCTCGACCTCGTCGACGCCCGACGGGCCGTAGGCGACCGCACGGCCGCCGACCTCGACGCCCTCCGGGTCCTCGGTCTGCCGGATCTCGAACGACACGCGCGCGTGCGGCATGGCGAGGGAAGCCAGCTCAGCGGTGACGGCAGCGGCGAACCGCTCGGCTGCCTCCGTCCGGGCGTCGGTCAACGCCTGCGCCAGACCGCCCAGTTCACCCCGCAGCGCGTCCCGCTCGGCGGTCAGCTCGTCGATCCGCTCGTCGTCGCCGTCGAGTTCGGTGAGCCGCGCGGCCCCCTGCTCGGCGTACGCCAGCACGGCCGCGATGTCCTGGCCGTACTTCCGGGTGAGCGCGTTGAGGGCGGCCCGCCGCTCCTCCACGGCGGCCAGCCGCAGCGGATCGGCGTCCAGGTCGTCGGCGTAGCCCGCCAGCTCCCCCGCCACATCGCCCAGCAGGATGCCGATCTCACCGATCCGGTCGGTCAGCGAGGCCAGCGCCGAGTCGTGCGACCGTACGGCCTCCAGGGCCCGCTGCGCACCCGCGACGAGGGTCGCCGCGTCGATGCCCTCGGGGTCCTCGGGGTTGCCGGCGAGCGCGGCGTGCGCGACCGTCGCGGCGGACGCCAGCGCCTCCGCGTGCCCGAGCCGCTCGGCCTCGGCGGCCAGTTCCACGTCCTCCCCGGCCCGCGGCTCCACGCCCGCGATCTCGTCGAGCCCGTACCGGAGCATGTCGGCTTCCTGAGCCCGCTCCCGCGCGCGCGTGGTGATCTCGTCCAGCTCTACGGCGACGGCCCGCAGCCGCCGGTACGCCTCCGCGTACTTGGCCAGCGGCCCGGTGACGGCGTCCCCGGCGTACCGGTCGAGCGCCTGCCGCTGCCGGGACTGCTTCAACAGCCCCTGCTGGTCGGTCTGCCCGTGCACCGCGACCAGCTCGTCGGCCAGCTCCGCGAGCACGCCCACCGGCACGGAACGCCCGCCCAGGTGCGCCCGGGACCGCCCTTCGGCGGAAACGGTACGGCTGATGAGCAGCGTCCCGTCGTCCAGCTCGGCACCGGCCTCCTCGGCCCGCAGCACGGCGGAGCCGCCCGGAGGGACGGAGATCCGCCCCTCCACGACCGCGTTCTTCGCCCCGATCCGCACCAGCGCCGGGTCCGCCCTGCCCCCGAGCAACAGCCCGAGACTGGTGACGACCATGGTCTTGCCCGCACCCGTCTCACCCGTGACAGCGGTGAACCCCGGCGACAGCTCGACGACAGCGTCGTCGATGACTCCGAGCGACCGTATCCGCATCTCTTCCAGCACGGTGAAGACCTTACGAGGTAGGGCGGGAGAAGCGCGAGGCACCCTGTCACCCGGGGGAGTGTCCCCACGCAATCGTGCTAGTGAGGAGCCCCTCGCCACCCCGAAACAGGCAGAGCGAACTTCGCGACGAGCCGATCGGTGAACGACGCATGGTGCAGTCGGGCAAGCCGCACAGGAACAGCCCCCCGCCTGACCTCAACCCTTGCCCCAGCAGGCAGTTCGACCGTCCGCCGCCCGTCACACCACAAAACACCCGGCGGGATGTGCGGCAACACCTCAACGGCAAGCACAGAGTCCGGCGACGTGACCAACGGCTTCGCGAACAGCGCGTGCGCACTGATCGGCACCATCAGCAACGCCTCCACCTCGGGCCACACAACAGGCCCACCCGCAGAGAAGGCGTACGCGGTCGACCCGGTGGGCGTCGCACAAACGATCCCGTCGCACCCGAACCCGGTCACCGGGCGCCCGTCGATCTCCAGCACGACTTCCAGCAGCTTCTCGGCGCCGGCCTTCTGCACCGCCGCCTCGTTCAGCGCCCAGTCCGTGTGCACGATGTTGCCGTTCTTGTGCACGACGACATCGACGGTCATCCGCTCCTCGACCTCGTAGGCCCGGGTGACCACCCGGTCCACGACCTTGTCGAGATCGTCCCGCTCGGCCTCGGCGAGGAATCCGACGCTGCCGAGGTTGACGCCGAGCATCGGCACCCCGGACGCCCGCGCGAACTCCGCGCCGCGCAGCAGTGTGCCGTCGCCGCCGAGGACGATGAGGAGTTCGCAGCCCTCAAGGCACTGCGGAGTGGCCTCGGTGACCGTCTCCACCTCGTCGGGCAACGGCAGGTCGCGTGCCTCGTACTCCAGGACGCGCACTCCGATGCCGGACTGGAGCAGCCCCTTGACGACCAGTTCGGCACTCCGGATCGCCGCGGGGCGACCCGTGTGCGCGAGGAGGAAAACAGTACGAGCTCGGTTCTGTGTCAACGCGGCCCCTCCGCCACTGCACGGTCAACATCGGCCGGGTCCAGTTCGGGTGCCCCGGCCCGCAGCCACAGAAAGTACTCGACATTCCCGGACGGCCCGGGCAGCGGGCTGGCGGTCACGCCCTGCACCCCGAGGCCCAGCTCGGCCGCCCGCCGGGCGACTCCGCGCACGGCCTCGGCCCGTAGTTCCGGGCTGCGGACGACTCCGCCGCTCCCCAGCCGTTCCTTCCCCACCTCGAACTGCGGCTTGACCATCATCACCAGGTCCGCGTCCGGCTTCGTGCACCGCGCCAGGGCGGGCAACACCAGTCCGAGCGGGATGAAGGACAGATCCCCCACGACAAGATCCACAGGCTCCCCATCGATCGCTTCAAGCGTCAACTCGCGTACGTTCGTACGGTCCTTGACGGTGACGCGTTCATCGCTCTGCAGAGACCAGGCGAGTTGTCCGTACCCGACGTCGACCGCCACGACCTGCGCGGCACCCGCCCGCAGCAGCACATCGGTGAAGCCTCCGGTGGAAGCGCCGGCGTCCAGCGCCCGCCGCCCCTCGACCACGAGCCCCTGCGGCACGAAGACCTCCAGCGCGCCCGCGAGCTTGTGGCCGCCCCGCGACACGTAGTCGGGGTCGCCGTCGTCCACCACGACGACGATGGCCGCCGCGGTCTCCACCTGGGTGGCGGGCTTGGTCGCGACGGTCCTGCCCACGGTGACCCGCCCTGCGGCGATCAACTGGCTCGCGTGCTCCCGCGAGCGCGCGAGCTTGCGCCGCACCAGCTCGGCGTCGAGACGGCGGCGTGCCACTCCTGCCACGTTCGGTTCAGCTCCTGTTCTGGTACTGCGATGGGGGCGCCGGAGGTCCCGGGCGGGCGTCGAGCGCGGTGAGCGCGTCACGCAGCCCCCGGTGTACATCCTCGTACACCTCGACATGGCCGTCCGTGGCGAGGTGGTCGGTGTCGGCGAGGCGCCCGAGCTGGGCGTCGACGTCGGCGTTGCCGCTCGGGGTGCGGTCCGCGTTCAGCGGGGCGGGGGCGGCGGGGTCGTACGTGGGCTCCGCCTCCAGTACGGCCGCCGGCACTGCCCCTGTCCCGGCCTCGGGAACTGAGTCGCTCATGCCCAGACGCTACCCCGAAGGCCTGGGGTACCGTCGATCACGATGGCAACGATCGAAGAGTGCCGCGCCGCACTCGAAAAGCTCTCGGACAACATGCAGAAGGCCGACGGCAATGTCCGCGCCGCCGCGGCCATGGACCGTTCGGTCAGCTGCCGGATCACCGATCTCGACGTCACCTTCGTCGGCCGGCTGTCCGGCGGCCGGATCGTGGTGGACGAGACCGTGGAGGGCCTTCCGCCGGAGAAGGCCCAGATCAGGCTGACCATGGCCGGCGACGACCTGGTCGCCATGGTCAACGGCGGCCTGAACTTCGCGAAGGCCTGGGGCTCGGGCCGGGTGAAGCTGGAGGCCAACGTGTTCGATCTGTTCCGTCTCAGGAAGCTTCTGTAGTCGGTTAGGAGGCCTCTGCGGTGACCGCACGCGCGCGTGCCTTGCGCGCCGCCGGCACCACCAGCGGTGTCCCGGTCTCCGGGTCGTCGATGACCTGGCAGCGCAGTCCGAAGACCTCCTCGACCAGTTCGGCCGTGACGATGTCGTTCGGCGCGCCCTCCGCGATGACCGCGCCCTCTCGCAGCGCGATGAGGTGGGTGGCGTACCGGGCCGCGTGGTTGAGGTCGTGCAGCACCGCGACCAGCGTGCGGCCCTGCTCCTCGTGCAGCTCGGCGCAGAGGTCGAGGACGTCTATCTGGTGCTGGATGTCCAGATAGGTGGTCGGCTCGTCGAGCAGCAGCAGGGGCGTCTGCTGGGCGAGCGCCATCGCGATCCATACCCGCTGCCGCTGCCCGCCGGACAGTTCGTCGACATAGCGGTCGGCGAGCTCGGCGACACCGGTCTGCGCCATCGACTCCTGTACGACCCGCTCGTCCTCCTGGGACCACTGGCGCAGGATGCCCTGGTGCGGGTACCGGCCGCGGCCCACGAGGTCGCCGACGGTGATCCCGTCGGGCGCGATGGACGACTGCGGCAGCAGGCCGAGCGTCCGCGCGACCTTCTTCGCGGGCATCGACTGGATGACCTGCCCGTCGAGCAGTACCCGGCCCTGGCTCGGCTTCAGCATCCGCGACAGGGCCCGCAGCAGTGTGGACTTGCCGCACGCGTTCGGGCCGACGATCACCGTGAAGGAGTTGTCGGGTATCTCCACCGACAGCTCGCGTGCGATGACGCGCTGGTCGTAGGCGAGGGTGACGTTCTCGGCGGACAGGCGGTTCACGGTACTCCTTCGATTGTTCAGCCCGCTGCTGAGGCCGCGCTGGTTGCGCTGGTTGCTCCGGTTGCTCATATCCGGCCCGCCTTGCGCTCGGTGACCAGGAGCCACAGCAGGTAGACCCCGCCGAGGACTCCGGTGACCACGCCCACAGGCAACTGGTCGGCGCCGAACGCCCGTTGGGAGGTCCAGTCGGCGGTGACCAGCAGGGTGGCGCCCATGCACAGCGAGGACACCAGGTTCGGGCCCGGCGAGCGGGTCAGCCGCCGGGCGAGCTGCGGCGCCGTGAGGGCGACGAAGCCGACGGGTCCCGCGGCGGCGGTCGCGGCGGCGGTGAGCAGCACGGCGGCCACCATCAGCAGCAGCCGTACGCGCTCGACCCGCACCCCGAGGGCGTACGACACGTCGTCGCCCATCTCCATCATCCGCAGCCCGCGCGCGTTGGCGAGGACGAGCGGCAGCAGCACGGCGCACAGGCCGAGCAGCGGCCAGACCTGGGTCCAGTCACGGCCGTTGAGGGAACCGGTCATCCACACGACCGCGCGGGCCGCGTCGACGAGGTCGGCCTTGGTGAGCAGATAGCCGTTGACCGCGGTGACGACGGCGGAGACACCGATGCCGACCAGGACGAGCCGGTATCCGTGCACACCCTGCTTCCAGGCGAGCAGATAGATCGCGAGCCCGGTCACCAGACCGCCGACAAGTGCCCCTAGGGTGACGGCGGTCGCGCTGCCGGAGAACAGCACGATCATGACGAGCGCCCCGGCCGTCGACCCCTGCGAGAGGCCGAGCACGTCCGGACTGCCCAGCGGATTACGGGAGATGGACTGGAACAGCGCACCGCCCAGCCCGAGCGAGGCACCGACCAGCAGCCCGACGAGGACGCGCGGCAGCCGCAGCTCGTTGACGATGAACTCCTGGCCCGCGTCCCCGCCCCCGAACAGCGTCTTGAGGACGTCACCGGCCGGGATGGGGAAGTCGCCGGTACCGATCAGCACGACACTCGCTGCGAGCGCGCAGACGAGGAGAAGGACGACGACCGTGAGGGCACGGAGGTCGAGGCGGAGGGAGAGGCCGCCGGTCCGTACGGCCTGCATACGGGAGGCCTGCGTATGTGGAGCCTTCACAACTGGGCCGTCCTCCGCCGTCGTACGAGATAGATGAAGACCGGACCACCGATGACCGCGGTGACGATGCCGACCTGCAGCTCCGCGGGCCGCACGATCAGCCGGCCGAGCACGTCGGCGCCGAGCAGCAGCACGGGCGACAGGACCGTGGCGTACGGCAGGATCCAGCGCAGGTCGGGGCCGGTGAACGAGCGCACCACGTGCGGCACCATCAGGCCGACGAACACGATCGGCCCGCAGGCGGCGGTCGCGGCCCCGCAGAGCACGGTCGCGGAGAGCATGGCGAGCGCCCGGGTGCGGTTGAGGTTGGCACCGAGCGCGCGGGCGGTGTCGTCGCCCATCGCCACCGCGTTCAGGGGCCGGGCGAGCAGCAGCGAGACGACCGTGCCGACCGCGAGGAACGGCGCGACCTGGGTGATGGTCGACCCGGTGGCCGAGGCCAGTGAACCGACCGTCCAGAAGCGCATCTTGGAGAGCGCCGCGTCGTCCATGATCATGACGGCCTGGAGATAGCCGTAGAGCGCGGCGCTGATCGCGGTGCCGGCGAGGGCGAGGCGCACGGGGGTGGCGCCCCGGCTGCCGCCGAGGAACCAGACCAGCGCGCCGACCGCCGCCGCGCCCGCGAAGGCGAACCAGACGTAACCGCTCAGGCTCGTCACACCGAAGTAGGTGATGGCGGTGACGACCGCGGCGGAGGCGCCGGCGTTGATGCCGAGCAGCCCGGGGTCCGCGAGCGGGTTACGGGTGAGCGCCTGGAGCACGGCACCGGAGAGGCCGAGCGCGGCACCGGCGAGCAGCCCGAGGACCGTACGGGAGATGCGGTCGCCGACCACGATGTCCGCGTACGTCCCCGTGTCATGGAACAGGCCGTGCCACACATCCCCCAGCGGCAGCGATTTCGCGCCGATCGCGATGCTCGCCAGGGCGACGAGCAGCAGGAGCGCCACGGAGACGAAGAGCCCAAGGACTCGCACCGCCCGACGGGTTGGGGGCGCGGGGGCGGTCTCCGCGCGCTGTTCTGGGGGACTGTCGACCAACACGAGGTTAGGTTAGCCTACCCTCGCACAACCCCTTGTGGTCGAGTCGGGCTCACAACCCCAGCCGCGCCAGCGCCTTCTCCCCGTCCAGCGCGCAGGAGCCGTCCCCCGCTGCCGTCCAGGCCGCCGCGCACAGTGCCCGGAGCCCGTCCAAGGGCTCGCCCCCACCGTCGAGTTCCAGCCGCTCCCGCCCCGCCGTCGCGGTCCAACCCCCGCACCGGAAGCCGTCTCCCGCCTCGCTGACCTCGGGCTGCCCGGTGAGCATGCCCCGCAGATCTGCGTCGACGTACGTCGGCCGGTGCTGCGGCGGCGCGGCGAGCAACTGCGCGCCGTCGGTCACACCGGTCAGCACGAGCAGCGAGTCGACCTCCCCGTTGAACGCCCCCTCGATGTCCGTGTCCAGCCGGTCCCCCACCACCAACGGCCGCTCGGCGCCCGTCCGCAGGATCGTCTCCTTGTGCATCGGCGGCAACGGCTTCCCCGCCACCTGCGGCTCGGCCCCGGTCGCTATCCGTACGACCTCCACCGCCGCGCCGTTGCCCGGCGCGATCCCGCGCGCGCTCGGGATGGTCAGATCGGTGTTGGACGCGAACCACGGCACCCCGCGCGCGATCGCGTAACAGGCCTCCGCGAACCGGGACCACACCAGGTCCGGGCCGCCGTAGCCCTGCACGACCGCCACCGGATCGTCGTCCGCCGAGTCGACGGGCTCGAGTCCCCGCTCGCGCAGCGCGACCCGCAGCCCCTCCCCGCCGATCACCAGCACCCGGGAGCCGGCCGGCACCTGCTCGCTGATCAGCCGGGCGACGGCCTGCGCGGAGGTGATGACGTCATCGGCCCCCGTCGGTATCCCCAGCTCGGTGAGATGCCCGGCCACCGCGTCCGGCGTCCGCAGCGCGTTGTTGGTGACGTAGGCCAGCCGCATCCCGCCCGCGCGGGCGGTGGCGAGCGAGTCGACGGCATGGGCGATCGCGTTGCCCCCCGCGTACACCACCCCGTCGAGGTCGAGC
Source organism: Streptomyces hokutonensis (assembly GCF_042751305.1). Classification (GTDB taxonomy): domain Bacteria; phylum Actinomycetota; class Actinomycetes; order Streptomycetales; family Streptomycetaceae; genus Streptomyces; species Streptomyces hokutonensis_A. The sequence continues at coordinate 4,057 of NZ_JBHYWD010000009.1, read as the reverse complement.
AGCGCCGTGTCGTACGCCTCGCTCAGGGCCCGGCCACTGCCCTCGGGCTTCGTCCTGACGCTCTGGCTCATTCCACATCGCTCCTCGTTCGATCGCTTTCACCCGATCATCCCGCACGCCACTGACACACGTACGATGCCGGGATGAACACCGCAGGTCACTCGGAAGCAACGGAGCGCCGAGGCCTGGAACTCACCCCGTTCCGAGGCCTTCGCTACGACCCCGACCTGGTCGGCAGCCTGGCCGCCGTGACGTCCCCACCGTACGACGTCGTCGTACGCCCCGACGGTCTGCACCATCTCCAGGACTCCGACCCGCACAACATCGTCCGGCTGATCCTCCCGCAGGCCGTCACCCCCAGCGCCCGCAACGAACAGGCCGCCGACACCCTGCACCGCTGGCTCTCCGAGGGAGTCCTCACCACCGACCCCGAACCCGGCCTGTACGTCTACGAACAGCGCGACGGCAACGGCCTGTTGCAGCGCGGCGTCATCGGCGCCCTGCGCCTGACGGACCCGTCGGAGGGCGTGGTCCTGCCGCACGAGGACGTCATGCCGCACGTGGTGGCGGACCGCGCGGCCCTCATGCGGGCCACCTCGGCGAACTTCGAACCCCTGCTCCTCACCTACCGGGGCAACGGCTCACCGTCCGACACCACCACGGTCGTCGAACGCGTCGCCGAGCACCCCCCGCTCCTCTCGACGACCACGGAGGACGGCTACAACCACCGCCTCTGGTCGGTCACCGACCCCGGCGAGCTGGCCCGCATCCAGACCGACCTGGCCCGCCACCAGGCCCTCATCGCCGACGGCCACCACCGCTGGGCGACCTACCGACGTCTACGCGCGGAGCACCCCTCCCCCAGCCCCTGGGACTACGGCCTCGTCCTCCTCGTCGACACCGCCCGCTACCCGCTCCGCGTCCGCGCGATCCACCGCCTCCTGCACGGCGTACCGGTCGCCGACGCCCTGGCCGCCCTCGACGGCCTGTTCCGCGTCCAGCACCTGGAAGTGCCCCTCCCGGAGGCCATGGAGGCCCTCGCCGACGCGGCCTGCGCGGGCAACGCCTTCCTCCTCGCCGGCGACGGCGCCTTCCACCTGGTCGACCGCCCGGACCCGGACCTCCTGGCCCGTACGATCCCCGCCGACCGCCCCGCCGCCTGGCGCACCCTGGACGCCACGGTCCTGCACGCCACCCTCCTGGACCACGTCTGGCTCATCCCCGAGGATGACCCGGCCCGCATCGCCTACATCCACGACACCGCCGCCACCGTCCGCAAGGCCGAACGCGACGGCGGTACGGCCGTGTTGATGCACCCCGTCCGCGAGGAGGTCGTACGCGACCTGGCCCGCCAGGGCGTCACGATGCCCCGCAAGTCGACATCCTTCGGCCCGAAGCCGGCGTCGGGGCTGGTGCTGCGCGCGCTGGAACCCTGAGACACCGGAAACACGAAAAGGGCGGGACCCCGGTGTGGGGGTCCCGCCCTTTTCGTCACTGCCGACGTGCGTTGCGGTCAGTCCTTGTCGTCAGCCTTGATGTCGTCCTTGGCCTCGACGGCGACGGTGGGCTCGGCCACAGGCGCGTCCTCGTCGTCTTCTTCGTCGTCGATGTCGTCATCTTCGTCGTCGACATCCACCTCGTCGGCTACGGAGGCCTCCGCCTGGGGCGCGACTTCGTCGTCGATCTCAGTGTCGACGTCAGTGTCGTCCTCGTCCTCGTCCGCCTCGTCCTCGACGAACGCGTCCACGAACTCGACACCGTCCATCTCGGCGAGCCGGTCCGAAGCGTCCGTGCTGCCGTCCTTGTCGGACTCCACGGCCTTGGCGAACCACTCCCGCGCCTCGTCCTCACGCCCGGCGGCGAGCAGGGCGTCGGCGTAGGCGTACCGCAGTCGCGCGGTCCACGGCTGCACGGTGTTCGAGGCCAGCTCGGGGCTCTGGAGTGTGACGATGGCCGCGTCGAGCTGGTCCATGTCACGCCGGGCGCCGGCCGCGACGAGCCGCATCTCCACCTGCCCGGCCTTGTCGAGCTTGTGCACCTCGGGGGCCCCGGCCATCTCCAGCGCCTTCTCCGGCCGCCCGAGCCCACGCTCGCAGTCGGCCATCACGGGCCACAGATCCACACTGCCGGTCATCCGCCGCGCGGCCCTGAACTCGGCCAGCGCCTCGCTGTACTTCTGGTTCGCGTAAGCGGCGAACCCGGCCGCCTCACGCACGGCGGCGACACGCGACGCCAGCCGCAGAGCGATCTTGGAGTAGGCGTAGGCGCCCTCGGGGTCCTCGTCGATGAGCCGGGCGACCATCACCAGGTTCTTCGACACGTCCTCGGCGAGCCCCTTCGGCAGGCTCATCAGCTCCTGGCGTACGTCCTTGTCGATCTCCTCGCCCGTGACGTCCTCGGGGATCGGCAGCCGCTTGATCGGCTCGCGGTCGCGGTCACGCTCCCGGTCGTCGCGGAACCGGCCGCCACCGCGCCTGTCGTCGCCCCGACGGTCGTCCCGCCGGTCGTCACGGCGGGGGTAGCCACCACGGTCGTCGTCACGCCGGAACGCGGGACGGTCACCACGGCTGTCGTCGCGCCGGAAACCACCGGGACGGCCTCCGCGATCGCCACCGCGGTCGTCCCTGCGGGGGCCGGCCGGACGGTCGTCGCGGCGCGGGCCGGCGGAACGGTCGTCGCGGCGGGGGTAACTGCCGCGCTCGCCACGGTCGTCGTCACGCCGGAAGGCAGGACGCTCGCCCCTGTTGTCACGGTCGTCGCGACGGAACGGCGGACGCTCGCCACGGTTGTCATCACGGCGGAAGGCAGGACGCTCACCACGGTCATCGCGACGCGGGCCGGCCGGACGGTCGTCGCGGCGGGGGTAGCTGCCACGGTCGCCACGGTCGTCGTCACGCCGGAAAGCGGGACGGTCACCGTCACGGCGGTCGTCCCTACGGTCGTCACGCCGGAAGGGGGGACGCTCGCTGCCCCGGTTGTCACTTCGGTTGTCGCCGCGGTCGTCGCGACGGAACGGGGGACGCTCGCCACGGTTGTCGTCGCGCCGGAAACCACCGGGACGTCCACCGCGCTCGCCACCGCGGTCGTCCCTGCGGGGGCCGGCCGGACGGTCGTCGCGGCGCGGGCCGGCGGAACGGTCGTCACGGCCGCGGTACCCACCGCGATCGCCACCGCCCGCGCTGCCACCGCGGTCGTCACGGCGGGGGTAGCTGCCACGGTCACCGCGGTCGTCGTCACGCCGGAAGGCAGGACGCTCGCCCCTGTTGTCACGGTCGTCGCGACGGAACGGCGGACGTTCACCGCGACTGTCGTCACGCCTGAAACCGCCACCGCCACCGCCACCGCGGTTGTCGTCCCGTCGGAAGGGCGGACGCTCACCTCGGCTGTCATCGCGCCGGAAGCCACCGCGATCGCCACGGTTGTCATCGCGACGCTCGCCGCCCCGGTTGTCGCCGCGGTCGTCACGGCGGAACGGGGGCCGCTCACCACGGTTGTCGTCTCGGCGGAAACCACCGGGACGCCCGCCGCGCTCACCACCACGGTCATCACGACGGGGACCCGCGGGCCGGTCATCACGACGCGGAGCCGCAGAACGGTCATCGCGGCGCGGGCCGGCGGAACGGTCGTCGCGCCCGCGGTACCCACCGCGATCGCCACCGCCACGGTCGTCGCGGCGGGGCGCGCCGCCCCGGTTGTCGTTTCCACGATCGTTGCTACGGCTCGGGCCTCCGCGGTACCCGCCACGGTCGCCGCGGTCACCACTGTCCCGTCGCCGCTCGTCGCGCTCCGGTCGGTCCTCGGGAGAGTTGGTGGACATCGGTGACTCCTGTCTTCGGTACCGCAAGTCATTCTCGCGCAGCCAGGTACTCGGCGCGCTCCGGGCTGTACTTGTGCTCAAAACGAGAAAAAGAAAAGGACCCCTGGTCCCAGCGTGAACGCTGGGACCAGGGGTCCTCCAAAGATTGTTCGGCGGCGTCCTACTCTCCCACAGGGTCCCCCCTGCAGTACCATCGGCGCTGTAAGGCTTAGCTTCCGGGTTCGGAATGTAACCGGGCGT
>NZ_JBHYWD010000008.1:380194-410279 GCF_042751305.1 Streptomyces hokutonensis | reverse complement strand
GCCCGGGCCCGGGCCCCGGCCCCGGCCCCGGTTTCGGATCCGGATCCGGCCCCGGCCTCGGTTTCGGATCCGGCCCCGGCCCCGGCCCCGGTCTCGGTTTCGGCCCCGGATCCGGCCCCGGCCCCGGCCCCGGCCTCGGTTTCGGATCCGGCTATCGCAGGGCGCTCGCGCGCCGGTGGCCGGGGATGTCCAGCCACCAGGCCGCGGTCGTGCGCGCCACCGGGAGGAAGTCGGCGCGGGTCAGGATCGCGGTGAGCAGGTCGTCGCGCGAGGCCATGCCGAGCGCGTAGACCAGGCTCTGCAGCGTGGCCGCGGTCACCGGGTCCCGCTCGTTCAGCCACACGGCGTGGTGGTGGGCGACGGCGGTCCGCAGGAAGTCCCCGCCGGCCCGGTCGGCCGCCACATGGCCCAGGCCGCGCACGGCGGCGTACGCGGTGGGCCGCGGCACGCTCGGCAGCACCGCGAGCCGCTGGAGCAGCCCGCGGTGGCGGTGGTCGCCGAGGACGCGCAGCGCCTCCAGCAGCACGACCGCGAGCCGCTCGTGCCGGACGGCCGGCGGGCGGACCAGCTCGGCGGCGAGCGCGTCCGCCAGCACCGGGCGGTACGGGGTGGCCGCCAGCAGGAAGGCGGCGTAGAGGCGGACGTCGAAGAGCGGACTGGCCAGCGTCTCGGCGACCAGCGCGGCCGGGATCGCGGGATCGCACACCCGGTCGGGTTCTACGGTGCCCAGTCGCGCCGTCACCCTGCCGACCGCCGCGGCCACCAGTGCGCGGGCATCCGCATCGGACTCGCCCCTGTTCCTGTGGTGTTCGTCCGGTCGGGCCGAGGCGCGGCGGCCCCGTACGGCCCGGGCGTACTCGGGGTGCAGCGCGGACAGATGCCCGCGCAGCGGCTCGACCTGGTCGCCGAACGGGCCGTCGCCGCTGGAGTCCCGTACCGCCCGGACGAGGGTCCGCAGCTGGCCGTCGTCGAAGTGCCGGTAGCGGACCTTGCGGAAGCACGCCATGACCGCGCCCCGGTGCGCCAACGGACCGCTGGGGCGGGCGAGTTCGCCCAGCACCAGGTCGGCCGCGTCGGGGTGTCCGCAGTTGTCCAGCGCGCAGACGATCTCGGTGGCCGTCGGCCGGGCCCGTCCGGCGGCCAGCGCGCCGCACACGGCGATGACGGTACGGCCGCCCCGCCGGTGGTTCAGCAGCCGGTTGAGAGACTCGAAGCGGAGCATCCACGGCAGGTCGTCGGCGATCACCATCTCCTCGACGAGCCGTTCGGCCAGCGCGGACCAGGTGCCCGACGGCATCAACACCACGTCGGGACGCGCGCACAGGCCGTCCACCAGCTGGTCCCAGTCGTCACCGGTCATCACATCGCCGGACACCGCCTGCTCCAGCAGGTCCTCCAGCGGCCGCGCGGCGGGGCCCGCCGGGTCGACGTCGAGGACGGGGCCGGGTGCCCAGTAGCGCCAGACGGTGCGCGCGGTGGCGGTGAGCGTGTTGCGGGGGAGGGCGAGCAGCTCCTCGTAGCGGCGAACCGCCCGCCAGGGAACGGGAGTTCGGCCCGTCTCCCAGCGCGACACGGTGCTGGCGCTCACCTCGCGGTCGTACACCCCGCCGTGGAAGGCCGCCGCGAAGGCCGGCAGTGATCTCAGCGAACTCTCCCCGGCCAGCAGGCGGTTGACCCGTAACAGCCAGGCGACGCGGGCCCGTCGGCCCAGTGGGGAACCCGCGGCGACCGCCGCGTGAGTATCCATCCGGCAAGTCTGGCAGGAGCCGGACATCATCAGGGCAAGGACGACAAATCTCACCGCCGTACCCCGTTTCCCACCGCCCGGTGACCGCCGTTGCACTGCCCGGCGAGCCGTGCAACGCGCCCGGAACCGGCCCCGCCGACGGGGTACCAACAGGGAACCGGCCCCCGACGGGCGGGTCCGGCACGGGGGTGCGGACCCGCCCTGTCGGTGGGGCGGGTGCGTGCGCTTCGGTGTGACGAACGTCCGTCCGATCGAGTGGACTCGCGGGGACGCGTACCGCAGGAGGACCCTCCGCGGGACTCCGGATGGTGGCGTGGCCACCTCAACCCCCAACCGGAAGAAGCGCCCCGGCATGCGACGTAGTCCTTCCCGACGCCTGGTGGCAGCCGCGCTGCTCGCGGCGTCCGTACTGATTCCGACGGCAACCACATCCGCCGTGGCCACGACGGCCACGGCGACCGTCTCCCTCCCGGGTGCCGACCGGGACGACTGCCCGGCGGGCCCGGGCGGCCTCGGTCGCACGACGACCGCCCGGCTGGACAAGGCCGTCGCCGACGTCCGCCGCCAGGCCGGCATCCCCGGTGTCGTCGTCGGGCTGTGGATGCCGGGCAAGGGCTGCTACGTCCGCGCGACCGGCGTCGCCGACACCGTCACCCACCGCCCGATGACCACCGACCTGTACGCGCGCATCGGCAGCGAGACCAAGACCTTCACCGTCACCGCGCTGCTCAGGCTCGTCGACGAGGGGCGGATCCGGCTGGACGACCCGATCTCGCGCTACGTCCGCGGGGTGCCCGACGGCCGGCACATCACGCTGCGCCAGCTCGCCGGGATGCGCAGCGGACTGTTCCCCTACACCGCCGACCCCGGCTTCGTGCACGACCTGCTGAGCGACACGAGCCGCTACTTCACCCCGCGCGAGGTGCTCGCGTACGGCTTCAAGCACGACAACACGTTCGCGCCGGGCAAGCAGTTCGAGTACTCCAACACCAATCTGGTGCTGCTCGGCCTGGTGATCGAGAAGGTCACCGGGCAGCGCGCCGCCGACTTCATCGACCGGAGCGTGCTGCGCCCGGCCCGCCTCGGCCACACGCTGCTCCCCGGCGGCCCCGAGTTCCCCGACCCGCACGCGCGCGGCTACACCAACCAGACGCTGAGCGGCGCGGTCGCCGACGCCACGGACTGGAACCCCAGCTGGGCCTGGACCGCCGGGGCGATGATCTCCGACCTGCACGATCTGCGCAGCTGGGCCAGGACCGTCGCCACCGGCACCCTCCTCAGCCCGGAGACCCAGCGGCAGCGGCTCAGGATGCTGCCGACCGGCTTCCCCGGCCTCAGCTACGGCCTGGGCATCTTCGAGAGCGGCGGCTGGATCGGCCACAACGGCTCCATCCCGGGCTACGAGACCGTCACCGTCTACCTCCCCTCGAAGAAGGCCACCCTGGTCGTCATCCTCAACACCGACATCACCTACGGCGGCCAGGAACCGTCCTCGCTCGTCGCCCGCGCGGTCACCGAGATCGTCACCCCGGACCACGTCTACGACCGGCCGGTCCCGTCGAACCCGGAGTCCCTCCGCTAGCGGCCGCCCCGAGCGGAGGCGGCAAAGGGACGAGGAAGCCCCCTTTCCCGTCCCTGTGCCGTCTTCACCGCACCGGCCCACTCGGCCGGCCCGCCGAGGTCCGCTTCCTCGGGCAGGATCTCCATGTCGATGTCCGGGCGGCCGAGCAGCGGGCCCAGCGCGAGACCGCGCTCCGGCGGCCAGAACTCGGGCTTCGCACCGGGCTCTACGCCGCCTACGTCCGCGGAATCCACGAACGGGTGGCCGCCCTCTTCGCCCTGCTGACCCAGGCCGGCCCGGACGTCGGCGAGGTCCTGGACACCGCCGAACAGGAACGCCTCACCGGCGTGACCATGTTCGTCACCCACCTCGACGAGACCGGCGCGCTCGCCCCGGGCGCGGATCCGGCCCACCTCGTGGACATCGTCTGGGCCCTGGCAGGACCCCAACTGCTCACCCGACTCACGGCGGGACGCGGCTGGTCCACCACCACCTACGAGCAGTGGCTGACGGACACGCTCACCGCGACGCCGGTTCCCCGCCCGTCGGGGAGGGAGGATTCACCAGCTGATCCCGGCCGCCACCGGCAGGTGGTCGCTGCCCGTGGCCGGCAGCACCCACGCCTTCGTCGGCCGTACACCCCGCACCAGGATCTGGTCGATCCGCGCCACCGGGAACTTCGCCGGCCAGCTGAAGCCGAAGCCGTCCCCGGCCGCGTCCTGGGCCGAGCGCAGCTGCGAGGTCAGGCCGGTGAGCTCGCGGTCGTCCGTGGTGCCGTTGAGGTCGCCGAGCAGCACCACCCGCTTGTCCGGCTCGGCGGCGACGGCCTTCGCGAGCGCCTTCGCGCCACGGTCCCGGTCGCCGGTCGCGAAGCCGCTGCTGGGCAGCACGCGTACGGATCCCAGATGGGCCACGTACACCGCGAGCGGCCCCCGGTCCGTGGTCACCGTGGTGCGCAGCGCCCGGTTCTCGGCCGCCCTGGCACCGGCCGGCAGGCGGTCCGCGAGCGGCCCGACGTCCATCGCGGTGTCGACCGCCCGGGTGTCCGACAGCGGCAGCCTGCTCCACACCCCGACCGTGCCCAGCACCGCGTGGTACGGGTACGCCGTCGCCAGCTCCTTCTCGTACGTGCCGCTCGCCCGCGCGGTCAGTTCCTCCAGCGCCAGTACGTCCGCGCCGGAGGCGGCCAGGTCGCGGGCGGTGCCGGCCGGATCGGGGTTGTCGGCGCCCACGTTGTGGCTGACCACGGTGAGGTCGCCGGCCCCGCCGGACCTGTCGCCGAGCAGTCCGCCGAAGAGGTTCAGCCACACCGCGACGGGCAGCACCAGGGCGACCGTCGCGGCGGCCGAGCGGCGCCAGAGCGCGCGGGCCAGCAGCACCGGCACGAACAGGCCGAACCACGGGAGGAAGGTCTCCACCAGGCTGCCGAGCCCCCCGACCCGGTTCGGGATCCACGCGTGCAGCGGCATGAGCAGCCCGAGCGACAGCGCGAGCACGGCCGACACCGGGGCACGCTTCCAGGGCCCGGGCCGGGCGACGGCCTCCGTGGCCGAGTCGGTGCCGGCGTCCGCAGCCGCCCCGGTGCCGATGACAGTGGCTCGATTCATACCGTCACTCAAAGCCGCCCCGTGTTGCCGCCGCGTATGAGCTTTTCGATACGTCAGCGATACGCGCCGCCTCGTAGCCTCGACGGTATGCGTGTGCTGATCGTCGAGGACGAGCCCTATCTGGCCGAAGCCGTCCGTGACGGCCTGCGCCTGGAGGCGATCGCGGCCGACATCGCGGGTGACGGCGACACCGCCCTGGAACTGCTCGACATCAACGCCTACGACATCGCCGTCCTCGACCGTGACATCCCCGGCCCCTCCGGCGACGAGGTCGCCCGCCGTATCGTCGCCTCCGGCAGCGGCGTCCCGATCCTCATGCTCACCGCCGCCGACCGCATCGACGACAAGGCGTCCGGCTTCGGACTCGGCGCCGACGACTACCTCACGAAACCCTTCGAGCTCCGCGAACTCGTCCTCAGGCTCAGAGCGCTCGACCGCAGGCGCGGTCACAACAGGCCGCCCGTGCGGGAGATCGCGGGGCTGCGCCTGGACCCCTTCCGCCGGGAGGTCTTCCGCGAGGGGCGCCATGTCGCGCTCACCCGCAAGCAGTTCGCCGTGCTGGAGGTCCTCGTCGCCGCCGAGGGCGGAGTCGTCAGCGCCGAGGACCTGCTGGAACGGGCCTGGGACGAGAACGCCAACCCCTTCACCAACGCCGTCCGCATCACCGTCTCGGCCCTGCGCAAACGGCTCGGCGAACCCTGGCTGATCGCCACGGTGCCTGGCGTCGGCTACCGCATCGACACCTCACCCGACGGAGGCCCCCGTGGATAGGCCCCCCGGTCCCATGGACAGGCCCCCCGGTCTCAGCGTCCGCGTGAAACTCACCCTCAGCTACGCCGGGTTCCTCATGGTCGCCGGTGTGCTGCTGCTCTCCGCCGTGTGGGTGTTCCTCAGCCGGGTGCCGCATATCGGGCTGATCCTCATGCCCGGCTACCAGGGCGCCGTCGTGCGCGCCTTCGCCCCGATCGCCGTCGTCTCGCTGGCGTGCCTGCTGGTGTTCGGGGTCGTCGGAGGCTGGTTCCTCGCCGGCCGGATGCTCGCCCCTCTGACCCGTATCACCGGCGCCACCCGGCTGGCCGCGACCGGATCGCTCTCGCACCGGATCCAACTGCCGGGCAGCAACGACGAGTTCCGTGAACTCGCCGACTCCTTCGACACGATGCTCGCGCGGCTCGAAGCGCATGTCGCCGGCCAGCGGAGGTTCGCGGCCAACGCCTCGCACGAACTGCGCACCCCGCTGGCCATCTCGAAGACGCTCCTCGATGTGGCCCGCACCGACCCGGCCCGCGACACCGGCGAGGTCATCGACCGCCTGCACACCGTCAACACCCGGGCGATCGACCTCATCGAGGCCCTGCTGCTGCTCAGCCGCGCCGACCAGCGGTCCTTCACCCCGGAACACGTCGACCTGTCCCTCCTGGCGGAGGAGGCCACCGAGACGCTGCTGCCGCTCGCGGAGAAGCACGGCGTCACCGTCGAGACCGGCGGCGACATCGCCCCGACCACCGGATCGTCGGCGCTGCTCCTGCAGTTGACCACGAACCTCGTGCACAACGCGATCGTCCACAACCTGCCCGCACAGGGCACCGTCCGGGTGACCACGGAGGTCCGCGCGCGGACGGTGGCGCTCACCGTCGAGAACACCGGCGAGCGACTCGCCCCGCAACTGGTCCCGACCCTCACCGAGCCGTTCCAGCGCGGCACCGAGCGCGTCCACACCGACCAGGCGGGCGTCGGCCTCGGCCTGGCCATCGTCAAGACCATCGCCGACGCACACGACGGCACCCTCACCCTCACCCCGCGCCCCACCGGCGGACTCCGCATCACCGTGGAACTCCCCACGCGGAACCCCCGTCCGTACGAACGGCATCCCGCCGTCGGCCGGTTCTGATCCACTCGAAGCCGGCCGCCGCCGAACGCTGGACGGTCGACCGTGACGCCCCCTGGGCGGCCTGGATGGACGACTCCGGTGTCACCCACGTGACCTGGGCGGGCGTCCCCACCGCCGCCGAGGCCGCGACCACCCCGGCCGGCTTCAGCCCCAACGGCGACGGCTCGTCCGACAGTTGGACCCCCAGCTGGACCCACGACCGTCCGGTGAACTGGACGCTCACCCTCAAGTCCGGCTCCACACAGGTCCGTTCACTGACCGGCACCAGCTCCACCGGCAAGGTGACCCTGCGCCGGACCGTCCCCGCCGCCGCCGTCACCGCACCGGCCGTCGCGAGCAGCGCGGGAACCACCGCGGCCGTGCCGGTCACCTGGGTCCTCGGCCCGGTCGACCGTCACCCTGGACGGCGTACTGGTCCCCTTTGACGCGACCCGGGGCATGCTGGTGGTCCTGTACGCGCGGGCCGGGAGGTGCCGGGATGCGGTGGTGGGCCGGAGGGCGGACGGTCGCCGTGGCGGTCGTCCTCGCGGGATGTCACGCGTCGACGGGCGGCGGATCGGTGGGCGGGGCGAGTCCCGGCAAGGGGAGCCCGTCGGCGTCCGCTTCGCCCGGCAGCTGTGCCGCCGGGCACGCGGAGGTCGTCGTAGGTCCCGGTGACGCGGTCGCGCGGCGGCTCTGTGTGCGGCCCGGGACCGTGGTGTCGCTGGTGCTGAGGCCGCGCGTGGACGACAAGCGGTGGACGGCCGTGCGGAGTTCCGCGCCGGTGTTCGCCCTGGTGTCCGGCTGGCGGGTGGACGCGGACGGTACGGCCCGTGCCTCGCTGCGCTGTGCGGGGACCCGGGCCGGGGCCGCCGAGATCACCGCGTCGGCGAAGGCCCCGGACGTGGCGGGCGCGGCACGGACCGCGTTCACGCTGCACGTGAGTGTGGTGCCGTACACGACGCAGGGGTGACCCCGGTGGTCCGGGGTCACCCCTGTCGGCCGTCTCCGGGTCAGCGGAGGCCGTGCACGCCGATGCTGTAGATGCCGCGTCCGTGGGTGGCCGCGTAGAGCGTCCGTCCGTCGGGGCTGAGCTTCAGCTGGAGTACGGCGACGGCCGGGAGGTTCCCGACGCGCTCCCACTTCGTACGGCCCGGCGCGCGGTAGACGACGCCGAGGTCGGTGGCGACGGCGAGGCCGCCGTTCGGGGTGACGACCGCGGAGTCGGTCGGCACGTCGGGCAGGTTCTTCGAGATGTCCTTCCAGGTGGTGCCGCCGTCGGTGGACTCGAAGACATGGCCCACACCGGCGCCGGGGCCCTCGGTCCAGTGCCGGGAGAAGCCGTTGACGACGAGGTAGACGTGGTCGGCGTTCTTGGGATCGACGGCGAAGCCGCTGAGGTAGCGGTTGGGCACGGTCGCGTCCACCGGGAGGCTCACGTCGTGCCAGCCGGTGCCGTCCGCGTTGCCGACGGAGATGCCGCGGGCGAAGCCCTGGTTGTTGCAGGGGCCGCACCAGGCCGCGTACACCTTGCCGCCCGAGGCCGCGACGGCCGTCGCGGTACGGCCGGCGCCGAGGTCGTAGACGCTGGTCCACTCGTCACCGCTGCGGATCGCGTAGCCGTGGGTCTGCACCCAGATGTGGCGACCGCCCGCGACCCAGGTCGCCGGGTTCTTCGCGTCGGCCGTGATCGGGGCGATGAAGCGGGCCTCACCGGTGGCGTTGTCGGCGGGAGCCACGTTGTACGACGTGATCTTGCTCGGGTCGGTGACCCAACTCCCGTCGTTCACCGCGCAGTTCTGGGTCACCTGGATGGCGAGGTAGACGTACTCCTCGGCGATGTTGCAGCCGTTGGCCGGGTCGGTGAGGGTGTCGCCGCCGTCGCCGCCGAAGTTGGAGCCCATCACCTTGTCGTTGCTGCGCAGGATCGACTGGCCGTTGTCCTGGAGGCCGCCGGTGACGGAGACGCCGCCGTAGGTGAGGTCCTTGCCGACGCCGACCGAGTAGTACTGGAGGGTGTCGATGGTGCCGTCGTTGAGCGAGGTCCAGTCGGTGGCGTGGCCGGAGGCGTCCTGGGAGCCGTTCAGCGGGCGCTTGTAGACGCCGCCGTCGTTGCCGACGTAGACGAAGCTCTTGCCGTGGTAGCTGCCGATCGCGACGCCGTGCTGGTCGGAGTGGGTGGTCGGGCTGCAGTCGCCGGTCTGCTTGGTGGGGTCGATGCTCCAGCAGGGGAAGCCGAAGTTCCAGTACGGGCCGACGGTCGACCAGTTGGTGCCGCCGTCCTTCGTCTCGTAGACCTCCTCCAGGCCCGCGTAGACGTGTTCAGCGTTGGCCGGGTCGACGGTCAGGAACTGGTTGTACCAGGCCTGCACGCCCGGCATGTAACCGCTGGAGGTGAGCGCCGAACCGTCGGCCGCCAGACCCTTGTAGTCGGCGATCTTCGTCCAAGGGCCGGTCGGGGAGCCGGACTTGGAGACGTAGATGCCCTCGAGACCGCTGTCCGGGTTGGTGTTGAGCTGCTCCGGGGACTGGTCGATGGCGTAGTAGCGGGAGCCGTCGGCGGAGCGTGCGAAGGTGACGTTGCCGACGTTGTCGGCGTCGGCGGGCAGGTCGCCCAGGCCGCTGGTGATCCGCGTCCAGGCGCCGTTCACCTTGGTGTAGAAGCCGTTGTAGTCGTCACCGCTGCGCCAGCCGACCGCGAGGACCACCTTCGAGGGGTTCTTCGGGTCGATCGCGATGTCGTTGGCGATGTTCTTGTACGCGGCCGAGGGGTCGCTCGCGAGTGAACCGCCGGGCAGATAGGCCGGGTTGGGCGCGAACTCCAGCTTCCAGGCGCCCTTGAGCGTCTTGGTGGAGTGGCTCCACACGCCCTCGCTGGTCGCGGCCCACACCTTGCCGCCGCCGAAGCGCAGTTCGTGGACGGTGGTGGATTCCAGTTCGTCGCCGCCGACCCGGCTGCGGGACGAGAACGTGCCGTGGCGGGGGTTGGACAGGATGTAGACACCGCTGCCGAGGTACGCGTCCGCGTTGGTCGTCGCCTCGCCGGTGCCCAGCCACAGCCGCCCGGCTCCGTCCAGCGCGAGCGCGCCGGTGGACTGGGCGGGCAGTTTGTCGCTGATGGGCTGCCAGTGGCCGCCTCCGTGACGGGAGCGCCATACGCCGCCGCCCGCACTGCCCGCGTACACGTACCCGTCGTTGTCGGCGGCCATCGCCGCCATGCGGCCGGTCACATTGCCCGAGCCGCCACTGGAGTTGGAGTCGTAGTCGCGGTAGCGCGAGTCGTCGGAGTTGTACGGCAGGTTCGTGACGTTGCGCCAACTGCCGCCCGTGCTGGGCAGGTTGGTCAGACTCGTCCAGGCGGCGCCGTACGCGCCCGGCGCGACGATGCCGGGTGAGGTGCGGGCCTCGGCGTACTGGTCCGCGCCCTCGGCTATCTCGTCGGCTTCGTTGCCGTCGTCACCGCCGTCGTCGTCGGCCTGGGCTTTCGCCTTGGGGCTGACCGCACCCACCGACTGCCCGCGTTCGGCGGCCAGTTGGGCCAGTGCGCGGACCCCGAAGGGGGTGCCGCCCGAGCCGGGCGCGGCGCCGGCGGGTATCGCCACGAGGGCGGCGGATGCGGTGATGGCGCAGATCGTGAACCAACGTCTCTTGCGGGTCGGTTGTGACACCAGGGCCTCCCGGGCGGGCACGGATACAGCCGTCGGGGACGACCCGACCACCGGGGCGGGGAGGAGTACGGCATTTGGACAGATCTTGACCAGAACCTGTCACTAGCGATGGCTGGAAGGCGACCGGTTCACCGCGCCTTCACCGGGGCTCCGGGTCAGTGGGCAACGGTCCGCCCGCGGGCCACGGCCGGCAGCACACCCGCGAGGACCAGCGCGACGGCCCCGGAGACCAGCAGCGGGAGATGGCCGTCCGCGCCCCAGGCGAGCCCGGCCCACACGCCCGCGAGCAGTACGGCGGCGCCGGTGGCCCCCTGGTAGAGGCCCTGTGCGCTGCCCTGCTGGTGGTCGGGGACGAGCGTGGAGATCCAGGCCTTGCCGACGCCGTCGGTGCAGGCCGCGAAACCGCCGTAGAGCGGGAGCACGACGAACACCGCCCAGGGGCTGTGGATCAGGCCGAGACCCAGGTAGCCGACCGCGAAGAAGAACAGGCCGGCGGCGAAGACCAGCGGGCGGGGGAGCCGGTCGGAGAGTGCTCCGGCGGGGTAGGACAGGGCGGCGTAGACGAGGTTGTAGACCGTGTAGGCGCCCACCACTCCGGCCGTGGACAGGCCCAGGTCGTGGGCGCGCAACAGCAGCAGCGCGTCGGGGAAGTTGACGAGGTTGAAGACGAGCAGCACGGCGAGAACCCGCCAGTACGGGCGCGGCAGGGACCGCCAGGGGGTGCGTGCGGTGCGCGTACGGGAACTGCCCGCCTGTGCGGTGCGGGGGTCGCGGACGGCGGCGACCAGCGCGACCGACGCGACCGCCGGGATCACGGCGACCCAGAACAGCGGGCGCAGTTGGTGGTCCAGCGCCTCGTACAGGACCAGTCCGAGGAGCGGGCCGACCACCGCGCCCGCGGTGTCCGCGGCCCGGTGCAGCCCGAACACCTTCCCGCGCTGCCCGGCCGGGACACCCTCGACGAGCAGGGCGTCGCGCGGCGCCCCGCGCATGCCCTTGCCGAGCCGGTCGGTGACCCTGGCGACGAGGACCAGCGGCCACGCGGTGGCCAGCGCGATGAGCAGCTTGCCGACCGCGGCCAGTCCGTACCCCGCACCGATCAGCGGACGCCGGGCGAACCGGTCGGCCAGCCGTCCGGCGGCCACCTTGGTGAGCGAGGCGGCCCCCTCCGCCGCCCCCTCGATCGCCCCGACCACGGCGGGCGGAGCGCCCAGCACCACGGTCAGGAAGATCGGCAGGATCGGGTAGAGGAGTTCGCTGGCCGCGTCCTGGAGGAAGGACACCCCGCACAGCACCTTCACGTTGCGGGTCAGCCACGCGGGGCGCTTGGGGTTCGAGGAGACCTCGGTGCCTGGGGCGGTCACAGGTGCAGTATCCACGGCATCGCCTCCGCCGGAAATGCCCCGGACTATCCGGTCCCCGTCGTGGCCAGCCGCCAGATCTGTGCCGTGGTCTCCGTCGCGGACTGGGTCGGCGGCGGGTCGTTCGGCAGTTGGGCCGGGATGGTCGAGTTCTTCTTCTTGCCGGGGCGGTCGGCGAACAGGGCCGTGGTGAGGGCGAGTTGGGGGTCGAGGCGGGTGGACCACACGGTGCGGCGGGTGATTCCGCCGCCCGCGCCGGCCGTGAAGACGGTCTCCGGGGCGCGCTGCGCGGTGGGGACCGCGGGGAGCGCCTCGCCGTACATCTTGGACATCCACGCGTTCACCATGGCCGCGTCCTTCTCCTCCAGCGCGCGCCGGGTGTCGGGGTGCGCGGTGTACACCTGATGCCCGTCCCGGGTGATCTTCGCGACCGTGTACGGCGCCGCGTACATCCCGTTCGCCGCCACGGTCGCGTAGGCCGAGGCGAGCTTGAGCGGGGTGGGCGCCGGGGTCTTCTGCAGCACGGTCAGCGGGGCGCCGAGCCGGAACTTGGCGAAGGGGTCAAGGGCCGTGCCCGCCTCCACCGCGCCGCCGACCGCGTCGTTGAACGGCTGCCGGGCGTAGTCCGACCCGCCGTACAGCAGCCGTACCGCCCCGTCGCCGGGCACGATCCCCACGACGGCGGTGTGCAGCGTGACGCCCTTGGCGCTCTTGATGTCCTTGACCGCCTCGGTGGTGGCGTCCTGGAGCGCCAGGTCGAAGGTGGTGCGCACGGTGTAGCCGCCGCGCGCCAACTGGTCCTCGGTGATGCCCAGTCGGTCGGCGGCCTCCTGCGCCGCCACGTCGATCATGTACTGCCGCTGCCCCTCGGTCGCGCCCGGCGGATAGAACCGGAACGCGGGGAACGCGGCCTCGGCGCGCTGCTTCGCCGTGATGCTGCCGCCCGTCGCCATCGCGTCGAGCACCCACTCCCAGCGCGCCCTGAGCGTCGCCGTCACCTCGGGATCGGAGCCCGCCTTCTCGTAGTACGACGGGATGTTGACGATCGCCGCCAGCGCGGCGCCCTGGGAGACGGTCAGGTCGCGGGTGTCCACGCCGAAGTAGTTGCGCGCGGCGGCCTCGATGCCGGCCGAACCCCGGCCGAAATACACGGTGTTGAGATACCCCGCGAGGATCTCGTCCTTGGAGCGGGTGCGGTCGAGCTTGATCGCGATCAGTGCCTCGCGGGCCTTGCGGGACAGCGACTGCTCCGGGCTCAGCAGCGCGTTCTTGACGTACTGCTGGGTGATGGTGGAGCCGCCCTGGTGCTCGCCTCCGGTCAGCGAGGCCAGCACCGCGCGGGCGATGGCACGCGGCGACACCCCGTCGTCGGTGCGGAAGGTGCGGTTCTCGGCCGCGATCACGGCGTCCTGGACATACCTCGGGACCTGCGACAGCGGCACCTCCTGACGGTCGACGGGACCGCGCCGGCCCAGATAGGAGCCCTTGTCGTCGACGAAGACCGTGCTCTGGGTGACGGTCTCCGGATGCGGATCCGGGATCCCCGTCAGCCGGTACGCGACGACCGCGGCCGTGCACAGTGCCGCGATCAGCAGGAGGAAGGCGATGACCAGCCGCCGCAGCAGCCGGCCCCGGTTACGGCGGAGCCGCAGGCGGAGCGGGACGCGCGGCTTGGCGGATCTGGCGGTGCGCCTCACCAGTCGGCCCCGCCCCGTGCGACGACCTTGCCGGCCGCGTCGTACACCGTGACGGTCGGACCGCCGTCGCCGTAGCTCGACTTCAGCTCCGCCAGCGACAGCGAAGCGCGCGTGTACCAGACGCCCCAGCCCGGGCTGCCCGCCAGCGTGAGGACCGTGCCGGTCATCTTCTTCTCGTCGACGGTGACCTCGACGCGCGCCGGGTCGGCGGACAGGCCCCGGTACAGGCCGGACAGGAAGTACGAGCTGTTCAGCCGGTCGGGCTGCACGGAGGCGGCCGGCTTCCCGGCGCCCGCTTTCGAGCCGCTCGCGTAGCCGTCGACGGTCAACCCGAGGAACTGGTTGGGCCGTTGCGGCGTCGACCAGTGCTTGCCGTCGCTCGTCAGCCACACCTGCACCCCCGGCACGGCGGCCACCCGCTCGCCCGGCGCGACGATCCGTATCGGGCTCCGCGCCACGTCGACCGCCCCGCCGACCGACCCGTCCGCGGTGCCGCCGCCCACGATCCGGTCGGCGGCGAAGACCCCCGCCGGGACGAGCAGCAGCGCGCAGAGCGCGGCGACCACGGTTCTACGGCGGCGGCGCAGCGACCGGCCCCGCTTCTCCACGGCATCGAGCCGAACGCCGAACGGGACGTCCTCTGCGTCGACTCGAGCCGCTTCCGCGAAGCGCTCCCGCAGCCGCCCCGCGTCACCCCCGCACACCGCCAGCCCCCGCCGGGCCCGGCTGCTCACCGCGCCGGACGACCAGCCGAGCAGCTGGGCGACCTCCGCCTCCCGCAGCCCCTCCCGGTGCAGCATCACGAGCACCGCCCGCTGCCGCGCGGACGTGTCCTTCAACACACCGTCGGACAGGGGCCGTTGGCGGCGAGCCCCGCGCAGGAACTCCTTCACCAGGGACCGCCGTACATAGAAGTCCACGTCGTCCCGGGGTATCCGGCGCCACCGCGCGCACACTCCCACCAGCGTTCTCCGCACCAGCTCGGTCGCCTCGCGGGGGTCTCCGGTCGCGCCCGAGAGGAGGTGCGCGGTGGTGACCAGCCGGGGCAGCTGCGCGTGCGCGTACGCCGTGAAGTCGTCGTGGGGGTCGGGCACTTCGGTGGTCCTCCGATACAACTGTGAGGGGAGTGGATCCTGAGACGCGTGTTCTTCGTCTTTCCTGTACGCACGGTGCGGCGAGCGGGTTGCACAGGAATTCCAAGACTCCGGTGAGGTCATGACCGAGGACGAGTTCGACGCCTTCTACGCCGCCGCGTTCCCCCGTCTGACCGGCCAGCTCGCGGCCTTCACCGGCGATCGCGAGGAGGCGCAGGACGTGGTCCAGGAGGCTTTCGTACGGGCCTGGGACCGGCGCCGGGACTTCCTCGCGGACGAGGCACCCGAAGCGTGGATACGCACCGTCGCCATGCGGCTGGCGGTCAGCCGCTGGCGCCGGGCCAGACGCTGGCTGGAGCTGGTGCGCCGCACCCCACCGCCCGTGTCCACGCCCGGACCCAGCCCCGATCACACGGCACTGGTCGCCGCGCTGCGCCAACTGCCCACGGCACAACGGATGGTGATCGTCCTGCACCATCTGTGTGACGTGACCGTCGAGCAGATAGCCTCCGAGACGGGTGCGCCCGTGGGGACGGTCAAGGCCAGGCTGTACCGGGGACGGGCGGCGCTGGCGAAGCTGCTGGCTCTGGACGAGACAGAGGGACCGATGCAGAAGGAGAGCGGCCGTGTCGGATGAACTCTCCGTCCTGCTGCGTGAGTTGGCCGCCGAACAGGAGGCCCGTCCGGCCCTCACCGGCGCCCAGGTCCGCGGCCGTGCGGTGCGCCGGGCGCGCCGTCGGACGGCCGGCATGCTGGGCGCGGGTGCGGTGGCTCTCGCCCTGGTGGGCCTCGCGCTGACCCTGGACCTCACGGGGAAGGACAACGGCCACCGGCTCCCGGGTGCCGCCGCGCCCGCCGTCCCGTCGCAGTCGGCGTCCCCCTCGCCGTCCGCCGCCTCCGCCGCAGCGTCGACCCCTGTCTCCGCGGTGCCCGCCGGCGGCACGCTCGACCTCGCCAAGCGCGCCCTGCTCGTCCGGAGGCGGGTCATGCCGCTGACCACGGAATCCGCCAACAGCCCCGTATTCGTAGGGCCGTTGACCGTGTATGGGAAGCACGGCACCAAGGTCCTGACCGTCACCGACTCGACCGCCGGAGGCGCCCTGTACACGGAGGTCACGCTCGCGGTCGAACTCCGCGACGCCGACAACAAGCCGGTCTACGTCGGCGTCACCCGCTCCTACAAGGGCAGGAGCCTCGGCAAGCAGGGCACCGGCGGCACCGACGGCACCGGCTCCTGGATCGGCCTGGACGGCGCCGACGCCAAATGGTTCTACCAGGACGCGAAGATCGGCAGCGTCCTCTCGATCACCGGCGGTTCGGCCTGAAGTCCCCGTCGAGGGCTGCTGGTAGGCAGCCGGAACGCCCCGGTCCGTGGAGACGGACCGGGGCGTTCTTCATTCCTTTCGGCGTGTCATGGACCTCAGGAGGGGGTGTTGGGCGGGTGCATCTGCAAAATGGCCTGGTTTCCGAGGGCGATCACCCCGTGCCGCTCGGCTCGGACGACCCCCCTGTAACGCTTTTCGCGCCTCGGCCCAAGAACAGGTGAAGTGCCCTTGCAGAACTCCACGGGCCTCCGACGGTGAGGAGGACGGGGAGCCTCCGACCAGAAGGAGCCGCCGGTGGATGGCGTGGAACCGTTACGGGGCGGTGGACCTGCCGCGGCGGCACGTGACCCGCGGCTGTTCGAGGAGTTCTACCGGCGCCATGTGGACGCGGTGATGCGTTTCGTGGCCCGCCGGGTCAACGACCCCCACACAGCGGCCGACCTGACGGCCGAGATCTTCCTCGCCGTCCTCGACTCGGCCCACTCCTACCGGCCGCGCCTCGGCAGCGAGACGGCCTGGCTGTACGGCATCGCACGCAACGTCGTGTCCTCGGAACGCCGCCGGATCGCCCGGGAGACCGAACGCGACCGGCGCTTCTCCGGACGGCGGCTGCTGGAGGCCGACGACATCGTCCGTATCGAGGACAGGCTCGACGCGGAGAGACCGGCCCGGCGGATGCTGGCCGCGCTGGCGGGACTTCCCGAGGGCGAGCGGGCCGTCATCGAGCTCATCGCGGTGGATCAGCTCACCGTCACCGAGGCGGCCGCCGTACTGGGCATCAGCCAGGTCACCGCCCGGGTCCGGCTCCATCGGGCACGCAAGGCACTGCGGAGCGAGGCGGACTCCACGGTCGCGAACACGACGTCGGATCCATCACCGGCGTACGTCGTAGGGAGAGAGGCATGAGCACGAGGACGACGTTCGAGGACCGCCTGCTGGCCGAGCTGAAGCGGGAGATCCTGCTGCGCGAGACCGCGATGTCCCGGACCGGGGTTGCCGAGGGCGGGACGGACGGGGCCGAGGAGCGTCGTACCGTGCGCCGGTTCTTCAAGCCGCGCCGGATCGCCGTAGTGCTGACGGCCTGTGCGGTGGCCTGGCTCGCCGCGGTGACGGTACCCGGTGTGCCGGCCGGCTCGAAGGCGTACGCGGTGGAGCGCCACGACGACGGCATCGTCACGTTCACCGTCAAGGACCAGGCCATCGACGCGGCGGCACAGCGCGAACTCGCAAGGAAAGTGCGCCCTTGGGGCATCGAGGTGACCGTTGACGTGCTCTCTCCCGGCTACGTCTGCGAGCGCAGCCACGTCACCCCACTCGTGGGGATTGATCGGCAGGGGCATCGTGTACCCCTGATCTCCGTGCAGGGCACCTGGCAGGGCACCCTGCGCCGGGGCAACGTCCTGGCCTTCGAGAACACCAAGGGCAGTTCCCGGCCTCGTGCGGTCGAGTTCTACGCGACCAGGAGCGAAGCCGAACCCTGCGTTCCGGTGAAGGTCGCCCTGCCGGACGACTCATGAATCCTCCGCGCCGGGGCTGGCTGGACGCGTTGCGCGGCATCGCGGCGCTCGTCGTGGTGTTCGACCACTCGTCGTACGCATTCATGGCGGAGTTCCGGCGGGAGTTGATGCCGCAGTTCAACACCAGCCGGTACGCCATCATGCTGTTCTTCCTGGTGAGCGGCTACATCATCCCCGCGTCACTCGAGCGCCGGGGGTGCGTCAGGACCTTCTGGATCGGGCGGGTCTTCCGTGTGTACCCGTTGCTTGCGGTCGCCGTCGCCGCGCTCCTGGCCCTCCAACTGGCGGGCTGCGCCGAGATTCGCACCGACTTCGGCCGGCAGAGTGCCGCGGCGGTGGTCGCCGCCCATGTCACCCTGCTCCAGGAGCTGCTGGGGACGCCCAGTCTCCTTCTCGTGCTGTGGACGCTCTCGTACGAAATGGCCTTCTACCTGTTGGTCGTCGCCCTGTTCACGGTCCGCCTTCACCAGCGGTCGGCAGCGGTCGCCGTCACCCTGGCCGCGCTCGCCGTGGTGAGCGCGACGGCAGGGGGTGCGCTGCCGGCCTCCGCCCTCTCCGGCGCGATCGGTACCGGCCCACTGGTCGCGTTCGCCTCGCTCGCCATGGTGGCCGCCATCGGCTGTGCGAGCGCCGGGTCACCTGGGCTGCGCCTGTTCGGGGGCGTACTGGGCGGGGTGCTGGCGCTCGTCCTGGTCTCCTTCAACGGCACGGTCCCCATGTGGGAGGGGCTGGTGATCCTCGCCGTCATGTTCCTCGGCAGCGCCGTCCACCGGGCCGAGAACGGCCGGAGCAGTTGGCGGCGCGCGGTATGCACGGCCGCCGTGGTGGTCGTCTGCGCCGTGGGGAGTGCGGTGTGGAACGGGGGCGGATCGGGTGGTCCGGGCGTGGCCCAGTTCACCCGGAGCGGCTGGGTCGTGGCCTTCCTCCTGGCTGTCCTCACCTTCGGCAGCGGTCTGGCGTTGCGCCGTCGACGGGTTCCGCGTTGGCTGACCTGGCTGGGAACGATCAGTTACTCCGTCTATCTGGTGCATCCGGTGCTGCTGGCGGTGACCGACGGCACGATCGGCCGGTTGCGGCAGGACAGTCCCGTGGCCGAACTGGCCTTCGTCGCCGTGCTGTTGCCGCTCTGCGCCCTGACGTACAGGTACGTCGAAGTACCGAGCAGGCGATGGGGCCGAAGGCTGGCCCGCCGCGTGGAGCCGCCCCGACGCGCGCTCGCGCCGGCCGGACCGGAGCGGGTGCGGGCACCGGGCCGCTGAATCTCCCGTCGACCGTCGCGGTCGGCGCCCATGTGACCGACCATGAGGTGTGCGATTCGATTCCGTTCCCATGCCGGTGTCCGTCGAGGGCAGGCCTCGTGACAGCCGGGGTTATCCCGTGCCCGCCATCACGCCCTGGGAGGGCGGGGAGCCGCAGTTCGCGCTCACCGACTACGGGCGCAGTGCGGAGTGTGCTCGGCGGCGGCTGTGTTCCGTGTGCGGCACGCTGATGCCCAAGGGGGCGGTGTGGCGGGTGGTCGGGGCCGCGGAGAGTGCGGCGATCCGGGAGGCGCTCGATGCGGGGCGGCCGTACCGGAACATGGCGGCGACGCTGGAGGGGCCGGGACATCGTGCGTGCATGCTCTACGCCTCGATGGTCTGCCCGTATCTGGCGCGTCCCAACGCGCGGCGGGGGCTGACGGCGGAAGCCCCGGACGACATGACCGCTCATGTCGTCCGGGGCGCCGTCCGTGGGGACTTGGGTGCCGTGGTGGGGTTCGGTGACTACGAGTTCGCCGTCACCAGGAGCCAGGTCCTGTTCCGTTTTCTCGATGTGGTCGAGTATCTGCCGCACGACACGGCCGACCAGCATCTGCCGGAGCTGCGGGCCGAACTCGCCCGTTCCGGCGGGCGGTTGGGCGGTGGTCAGCCGCGGTAGGCGGGCAGGCCGGTGTGGGTGGAGACCTTGACGGGCCGGCCGTAGCCGTGGGCGGTCTTGGCGATGGTGTACGTGCCGGTCGGGGCGCGGAAGGCGATGGTCTTGCCGTTGGGGGACCAGGTGGGCTCGGTGTAGTCGGTGGCGGCCGTGGGGGTGACGTCCTTGACGGTGGTCGTGGAGCCGCCGAGGTCCTCCACGAAGAGGTGGTCGTGGCCGTGGACGGAACGGACGAAGACGACCTCCTCGTTGTCGGGGGAGAGCGCGGGCTCGGAACCCTTGGCCAGCGCGCCGCCCTGCTGGCGCAGGTAGTCGTCGCGGATGTAGACCTCGCCGGTGCGGGTGTTCTCGTAGACGGCCGAGCCGTACTTGCCGCCGACGTTCGGCCAGGTGTTGCCGGTCTGGGGGAGGGCGCTGTCTCCCGGCTCGCCGTTCAGGCTGATCCGGGTCGGCCTGCCGTGGTCGGCGGTGGCCTTGACGCCCTCCAGGACGGTGCTGCCGTGGATCTTCGCCGAGAAGACGATGTTGTTCTTCGCGGGGATCTGGTTCGTCCGGTCGGCGGCGGTCACCTGCCAGGTGGGGTGGGACCACGTCTGCCCGCCCGGGTTGGCGGCGACGGTGACACGGTGGGTGCCGTCCGGGTTGGAGACGACCAGGTTGCCGTGTCCGTCGATGAAGGCGGCCTTGCTGCCGTTCGGGTTCCAGGCCAGGTCACGGACCGTGGTGCCGAAGTCGATCGACCTGCCGTTGACGATCACGTGACGGGTGCCGTTGCTGAGGGTGAGTCCCCTGGGCACGGTGAGCGTGTGCGTGGACGCGGCCGCGGCGACCATCGCGACGCTGCCCTTGGCTCCGCCGGAGGACTGGGCGGCCGGCGCTGCGCAGGCCGTGCCGCACAGGGCGAGCAGGGCGGCTGCCCCCGCGGTGATGACGGTTGTGCCGGCGCGCCGACGGTTACGAGCGGACATCGAGGTTCCCCCTGCTGATGTGAATGGCGCTGCGATGAGAGATTCGCGGGAACCGCCGGCCGTCCCCGGAACCTGAAGCGGTCCGCTCGGCTTGCTGCCCTTCGCGACAAGACGGAGTGTTCCCGCGGCGGGTGACGGGGCTGTGCGTTGGCTGTCACAGCTGTGCAATAGGGCGGTGGGTGGGATGCGGGGACGGCGGGGCCGCCCCGGGTGTCCCGTGTGCTCACCAGGTCGGGATGAAGCCACCGTCCACGGTGATGTCCGCGCCGGTGACGTTCGCCGTCCGGTCCGCGGACAGGAGCAGGACCACGTCGGCGATCTCGGCGGGCCGGGAGAAACGGCCGGTCACCGTGGTGCGCGCGGCGTTGTCGATGACGTCCTGGGGTTTCAGGCCGGTCGCCTCGGAGACCGTCGCGGCGACCCCGCCGTCCCCCAGCCAGAGATCGGTCTCGACCGGCCCCGGGCTGACCGTGTTGACCCGGATCCCCTTCGCGCCGACCTCCTTGGACAGGGCCTTGGAGAAGCCCGCGAGGGCCGCTTTCGAGGCGCTGTAGTCGATGACCGCCGGGTCGGGGAGCGCCGCGTTGACCGAGCAGATGTTCACGATGGAGCCCCGGCCCCGGGCGAGCATCACCGGTAGGGCGCTCCGGGTCGTGCGTACGGCCGCCATCAGGTTGAGGTTCAGGGTGGCGAGCCACTCCTCGTCGGTGACCGTGAGGAATCCTCCGGTACGGGCCGGGGCCGTTCCCACGTTGTTGACGAGGATGTCGATCCGGTCGCCCGCGGCCTCGATGAGCCGCGCGGGTCCCGACGCCTCGCCCAGGTCGACCGGTACGACCCGTACGTTCCCGGTCGCGGCCAGCTCCTCCAGCCCGGGCGAGGAGTTCCGGGCCCCGGCGTGCACCGTGACCCCCTCCGCGACCAGCGCCCGTACGACCGCCAGGCCGATCCCCCTGCTGGCACCGGTGACCACGGCCACCTGTCCGTTCAGTCCGAGATCCATGGTGAGTTCTCCCGTCCTCGGCTACATTCCACACGCCGGCCGGCCGGATCGCCTGCCGACGTCGAGCGCGGTCCCGGCATGCGCATGAGCATGCGCCCGCCGCACCGTGCACCGCAGGCCTGCCGGGAGAACTGCGACGGCATAGGACACGGCCTAGGCACCCGCGGCCGGGCCGCCGCCGTAGAACTGCGCGTACCAGCGGCGCAATGCCTTGATGCCCTGTTCGTGGGGGAGCAGGACCGGGTGCGGCCGGTGGATCTTGTGGTCCCAGATCCGGAGCTCCTCGCGCACCTCGCCCAGGGCCTGCGTCCGGAAGACGAGCTTGAGCAGGGGCGTCAGGAACGGGAACCGGGCCGGTTTGCGGACGTAGTACAGCATCCGCATCTCGCTCGTGCGGTCGTCGACGGGGGTGGTGAGGGCGACGGCGGTCAGCGACAGGGCGGGGCCGTGGGTGCGGACCACCATGACGCCCGGGCCGTACATGAACGCGTCGAAGGTGTTGTCGATGTCCCGGCCGAGGACGCGTCGGCGGATCCGGCCGCGGGCTTCTGCGAAGGGGCCGTCCGACTGCCAGTCCTGGACGAGGGGTTCGCTCTGACCGTGCAGGAAGTGGAAGTGGGACTCGTCGACGATGTTCTCGCGCATCTCCTGGACGTGGATGCGCGCACGGCAGACGTCGTCGATCGGCCTGGCGAACCGCCCGGACGCCGCCTCCGGGATCTCCGGCACCTCCCACGACGGCTCGCCCGGCCCGACATGGACGAAGACGAGCCCACTGTGCTCACGCACCGGAAAGCCGCCGAGCGACACCTTCGGAGTCCGGCGCGCGAACGGAGCCGCCACGCACCGCCCGTCCGGGCCGAACCGCCAGCCGTGGAACGGACATTCCACACTGCCGTCCACGACCTTGCCGCCCGCGCCGAGGTGCGCGCCGTAGTGCGGACAGTGCGCGTCCCGTACGGCCGCCCGGCCGTCCGCTCCCCGGAACGCGACGAGCGCCCGCCCGAAGTAGTGCAGGCTGACGACCTCGCCCGGCCGGAGCTCCTCGCCGCGGAGCACGGCGTACCACCCGTACGGCACGGTCGGCATCGGGTAGTCGTCGGCCCGCGGGTCGCGCGGCAGGGCGGCGAGCTTGTCGTGGCGCCGACGCAGAGGCATGACCGGATGCTAGCGAGGCCGGGGTGGATCCGGGGCGGGAGTCTGCACACTCGCCGGAGTCCAACTCCCGTGAACCGCTTCGGAGTTGGGGTCGACCGGTGCTCCTACGCCCGGCCCCCGCTACGGCGAGGGCCACGTACCGACCTGGATCTGACTCCGCATCCCCCGCGGGACCGCGAGGTCGGCCCTTTAGGGTCGGAGACATGACGACGCCTCCTGCCGGTACCGCCTTCGACTCGCTCCGTCTCGACGCCCTGTCCGACCCGGACGCGCTGCGCCAGGTCTACGACCTCCCCGGCGAAGCCGCCGTACGGAAGCAGATGACCGAACTCACCGAACAGACACGGCGGTTGATCGGCTGCTCGTCGCTGGTCCTGGTCGCCAGCGCGGACGCCGAGGGCAACTGCGACGTCTCCCCGCGCGGCGGCCCCGCCGGGTTCGTCGCCGTCCTGGACGACCGCACCGTGGCGATACCGGACGCGACCGGCAACAAGCGTCTGGACACCCTGCAGAACGTCATCGCCACCGGACGGGCGGGCCTCCTGTTCGTCATCCCCGGCCGCACCACCACCCTGCGGGTGAACGGCCGGGCCTGCGTCTCCACCCGCCCGGACCTGCTGTCCCAGCTGACCGCCGTGGGCAAGCCGCCGGCCAGCGCACTGGTCGTGGGCATCGAGGAGGTCTACCCGCACTGCCCCAAGTCCCTGCTCCGCAGCGGGGCCTGGAAGCCGGAGCAGTGGCTGCCGGCCGACGCCCAGCCGACGTCGGCCGAGGTGACACTGGCCCAACTGCGGATGCCGGAGCTGACGATCGCCGACATCAAGCAGACGGAGGCGGACTCGTTGAAGTACCGGTACGAGTGACGGGCCGACCGCCGGTCACCGAACGCGGTGCGGCCATGTCACCCATGCCGACCCTGTCCAGCAGCAGCATCGCGTCGTGGTCCGGGCCGCCGGGTTCGGCGGTGTAGACGCCGATGCGCTGGCCGGGGGTGCCTTCGATGTGGAGGGACTGGGAGGTGAGGGTGAGGGTGCCGACCCGGGGGTGGTGGAAGGTCTTCCGGGCCGGTCTGCGGCCGGTGACCTCGTAGCGCTCCCAGAGTCCGGCGAAGTCGGGGCTCTTGAGGAGGAGTTCGCCGACGAGGTTGGTGAGGTCGGGCGCGTCGGGGGCGGTGCCGGCGATGGCGCGCAGGCGGGAGACGCAGTTGGTGATCTGCCATTCCCAGTCGTGGAAGAGCTCGCGGGCCGCGGGGTGCAGGAAGAAGTAGCGGGCCAGGTTGCGCTGCTTGACCGGCCAGTCGTCCAGGCCCGCGTAGAGGGCCAGTCCGCCGGGGTTCCAGGCCAGCAGGTCCAGGCTGCGGCTGATGACGTAGGCCGGGTTGGGGCGGAGGGACTCCAGCAGCAGCTTGAGGTGGGGGCGGACCGTGCGGCTGGGCGCGGGCGGCGGTTCGGGGGCGTAGCGGGCGGCCCGGGCGGCGAGTTCGCGCAGATGCTGGTGCTGCTGGTCGTCCATGTGCAGGGCGCGGGCGAGCGAGTCGAGGACGGCGGGGCTGGGGCGGGTCTCCTTGCCGCGTTCCAGACGCACGTAGTAGTCGATGCTGATGCCGGCGAGCGTGGCCAGCTCCTCGCGGCGCAGCCCGGGGGTGCGGCGGATGCCCGCGCCGACGGTGAGGCCCACGTGGTCGGGGCGGGTCTGGGTGCGGCGGGCCCGCAGAAAGCGGCCCAGCTCGGCGCCCTCGCTGTGCGCGCTCTCGGTTGCCATGCCCCCCAGTCTCGCCCGCTGCCCACGCGTCGCGCAGGCGGGAGGGGGGCCCTGTCGTTACCCCTGAAGAGCCCGCCCTGCCACACCGCCGCGATCCGGGCGAAGGTTAGGGGGAAGCACGCCGCGACGAACCGGAGAGGGCGAAATGCACTACATCAAACTGCGTGACCTGGAGGTTTCCCGGATCGGCCTCGGCGCCATGGGCATGTCCCACGGCTACACCGGCTCCGGCACCGACGACGCCGAGTCGATCAGGACCGTGCACCGGGCACTGGAACTGGGGGTCACGCTCATCGACACGGCCGAGATCTACGGCCCCTACACCAACGAGGAGCTGATCGGCCGCGCGCTGAAGGGCCGTAGGGACAAGGCGGTGCTGGCCACGAAGTTCGGGCTGGTCTCGCACGCCGGTGCGGGCGCCTGGAACCAGGACTCCGGCGCCGCCAACATCCGTACCGCCGTCGAGGGCTCCCTCAAGCGGCTCGGTACCGATCACATCGACCTGTACTACCAGCACCGCGTCGACCCGAACACGCCGATCGAGGAGACCGCGGGCGCGGTGGGCGAGCTGATCGCCGAGGGCAAGGTGCGCGCCTTCGGCCTCTCGGAGGCGGGCCCCGACACCATCCGGCGCGCACACGCCGTCCAGCCGATCACCGCGGTGCAGTCGGAGTACTCCCTGTGGACCCGGGGGATCGAGGACCGCGTCCTCCCCGTCCTGCGGGAACTGAACATCGGCCTGGTGCCGTTCTCCCCGCTGGGCCGCGGCTTCCTGACGGGCGCCATCCGCTCCACCGACCAGTTCGACGCCTCCGACTTCCGGCGCGACAACCCCCGCTTCACCGGCGAGAACTTCGACCGCAACCTCGCCCTCGCCGACGAGGTCAAGGCCCTGGCCACCGAGGTCGGCGTCACCCCCGCCCAGATCGCGCTGGCCTGGCTGCTCGCCCAGGGCGACGACATCGCCCCGATCCCCGGCACCAAGCGGGTGAGCCGCGTCGAGGAGAACACCGCCGCCGACGCCGTGACCCTCACCGCCGAGCAGCTCGCCCAGCTCAGCAGCCTGCCGCCGGCCGCGGGCGACACCCACACCGAGGCCCAGGCGCGGATGCTCGAACGCTGACCGTCCGCCCACTGTCTGGAGTAACCCCTGTCATGCGTGCAGCAGTGATGTACGGAGCCGGAGACGTCCGCGTCGAGAACCGCCCCGACCCCAAGATCGTGCGGCCCGCCGACGCCGTGGTCCGGGTCGTCGCCGCGTGCGTGTGCGGCAGCGACCTGTGGCCGTACCGGTCGATGCGTCATGGGGGCGTCGGTCAGGACGGTCGCGGTGGCCTGGCGTCCCCCACCGCGCGCCGGGACGCGCCCCGTCGTACGGGCACCTGCCGAATGGGTTGCTTCAGGCCGCCGAGTTCCAGATGGGTCTGCCAGGCGCGGGTCTGCGCCCGGTCGGCGTGGACGGGGTTCCAGAGACGTACCGAGTCGGTGGCCGTGACCTCGTGCGTACGACCCCGGGTGTCCCGCAGCAGCCACCGCCCGCCGAGACCGCGCACCGGCAGCCCGGTGAACGTCCCGTCGGCGGTCTCCGCCTCCCAGACCAGGGCCTGGGCGAGGGGCCCGGCTACGTCATGGTCGAGCCGGAGCGCGGCGAACCGTTCACCGGTCGACGCGGCGCCGGTGGCGAGGAGTTCGGCGAGGGCACCCCGCTCGCGATCGGCCTGCGCGGCGAGAAGCGGGAGCCGTAACCGCAATGCGGTCAGTTCCAGGACGTACACCCCGTTGAGGTGACGCATCCCGTACGACGTCACCACCTGCTGTCCCCGGTTGGTACGGACCTCCACACCGACGGAGCCGTCCGGGTGTACGGCCAGGTAGGCCGTGTGGAAGTGGAGGGACACCTCGCGGGCCCCCTCGGGCACGAACTCGTCGGCGATCGAATCCAGGGCGGCGCGTGCCGCGGTGGCCGCCTCGGGCGGCAGTCCCGACAGTGCCCTGCGGTGCCGTCCCAGTCCCGGCATCCCGGCCGCGGCGCTCAGGGCGGTGACACCCGCCCGCACCGGCAGAACGTCCCGTTCCTGCACGCCCGGAAGCCGCCGTTCGCGGCTGCGGCCCAGGGCCTGTTGGGCCACCGACTCGATCAGGGCCGGATCTCCGCAGAGGCAGGCCGCCCAGGCGGCCCCGGCCATCAGCTTCGCCTGGTCGAGGACGGAGGCCTGCTTACTGAGCAACGATTCGGTGACGTGGTCCAGGTAGCTCGTGTCCATGCGCAGCAGGGCGCCCACCACCTCGGGAGCGACCGTGAGCAGCTCCAGCCGCTCACGGACCTGCCCGAGCCAGGACTGGGCCGGACGGTAACTGTCGATGGTGCGAAGCACCGCGAGCAGATCCAGCACACCGGGTTCGAAGACCAGCGTGCCCAGCGCGGTCAGCGCCCGGTTGCCGTAGGCGCCCCCGCCGGGGAGGACCCGCGGCAGCCGCCCGAGGACCTCGCGGTCGTACGGCAGGTCCAGCAGGCCGGCGGCCTCCTCGACGGTGAGATGCCAACGGCACTGCCGGTGGCGCTGCCAATGGCGCTGGCCGGGAGGGGCCGACTGGTGGTGATCACGGGCGCCCAGCACGATGGCCCGCAACCAAGGCCGGTACCGGGCCCGTTCGGACGGCTCCTGCTCCCGCACGGCGGCGAGCGGCAACCCCAGGCAGCGGCACACCCGGTGGAACCCGTAGGGGGTGCGATCGGGTGTGCGATCGATCTCCGGCAGGGCGAGAGCGAGCAGCTCCTCGGCCTCCTCGGGTGACCAGCCGCACGGGTGCTGCGCCAACGCGGCCTCCATGCAAATGTCGCCCAAGGTGTCGTGCGGGTTGCGCAGCAGCGCCAGTCCCAGCCGTCGCCGTTCCCGGGGTTCGAGGGAGTGGACGAGCCGGTGGCTGTTGCTCCACTGCGAGGGGTCGGCCGGCGCCAGGACGATGCCGCGCCGAATCTCCTCGTCCGGTCCCGGGTGCCGCCCGAGGTCCCGGTGCCGCGCCCGGGCCGCGGCTCTCCTGAGGGCCGGTGGCAGGGGCGGCACCACGGCATCGCTCCGGCTCCGGTGGGGAAACGACCGGTCTCCCGCCCACCACGGCCACATCGGCCCCACCTCCGTGGGTGCCATTCCCCGCCCGGCACCGAAAGTACCCTCGCCGGCGGCCCGTCCGGGAAGCTCCCCCGGCCGGGCCGCCCGGTGCGGCGGTGCCGGCGGCCTTCAGCTCACGGCGTACGCGTTGTGGACGGCGGTGGTCCACCTGCCGTCGGACAGCTTCGCGGTGACGGCGTGCCAGGTGGAGCCGTTGTCGGTGGTGTACCAGGCACGTACGGACTTCACGCTGTCCGACAGCCGACAGCCGACAGCCGACAGCCGACAGCCGACAGCCGACAGCCGACAGCCGACAGCCGACAGCCGACCGCCGGCCGCCGGCCGATCGTGCGGTCGCCCGTGCCGTCGCGCTGCATGCCCAGGCCGACGGTCGTGGTCGACCCGGCGTCCGGGATCGCGCGCGGAGACATGTACCTCTACCAGGGTTCGTACGACAGACCGTGCCGTGCTCGGCGACGAGCCAGGCGGAGCCGTCGCCCCGGCCGCCGTTATCAAGTCGGCATTCACCACGTGCCCCTCCACCAGCGTCGACCAGACTTCCGAGCGTCATGATCCCGCAAGGGTCTGACATCGACTGAGCGCTCCCGCTACTCCTGCGTGCCTCGGGCAGGCCGTTCGTCCAGGAATGCCGTCCCTTGACGCGGTCGTGGTCACACCGCTGTTGAGCGACGGCCGGGCAACTCCGGGCGGAGGCGACCAGGAATGCTCCCGTCGGCGGATTCAATTCCACTGCCGAGCGCCGATGCCTCCTGGGCTGTAACACGCGGGGGGCGACGGCAATGGCTCCGGCGCGGACACGCCGGAGGCGTCGTTCCACGCGGCTGCGCGTGAGAGTGAACCGGCCCGCCGACAATAATACTGCAGACAGCGCAGCTCGGGGATATTCCGGGCGATGCGCCGACCGCCCATTTTCCTTCTGCCTGACAGGCGCGGAATACCGTGATACGGCGACTTGGCCGTGCCGGGCGGATCGCACGCGGCCGGTCCGTCGCGATCGGGTTCTCGCACACCGGAAAAGTGCAGACGGTGGCCGGATCCTCGTCGAGGACTCCATGATCACGGCGTGGACTCGCCTCGACCGGCATCCGCGGAAATGGCTGCCTTCCGTGGGGGCGTGCGCGATCTTCTCGCGGCTCATTCCGTTCCGCTGGGTGGTGCCGGGTGGTCGTACCCGGCGAGAATTATGGTTCTGTAACCGTCTGGCCCATTAGGCATTTCTATGTAGATCGCGGGACCCTTTGTGGAAAATATTGAGCGGCACACTCATCGGTAATATGCCAACGCCGGAAACAGGCGATTCTGTGCGACCGGGAACCGCCAAAACCACCCCTCAAAGGAGTTGGCCCCTCGATGACGCTGAATATTCCTGAAGCGCCGCTACGGCGCACCATGTCGGTCTGGCTCGCGGCGCTGACGGCCGTGGTGATCGCCGCTGTCGTGCTCGCGATGACGCCGACAAGCGCGAGCGCCGTTGCCACGCCTGTGCCTCTGGGGACGGCGACCAGTTTTGCCGTACTGGCCGGTTCCCAGGTCACCAACACGGGGCCCTCGTCGATCACCGGTGATCTCGGAGTGTCGCCGGGAACGGCCATCACCGGATTCCCGCCGGGCACCGTGATCGGGGCCCAGCACTCCGCGGACGCCGTGGCGCTCCAGGCCAAGAGCGACCTGGTCACGGGGTACAACAACGCCGCCGGACAGGCACCGGACGTCACCTACCCCACCGCTCCCGACCCCGTGGAGCTCGGCGGCAGGACGCTGGATCCGGGCGTCTACAAGGCACCCATCTCCGCCGGCATCACCGGCACGCTCACTCTCGACGCGCACGGCGACCCCAATGCCGTATGGGTCTTCCAGATCGGTTCGACCCTGACGACGGCGTCCGGCAGCAACGTGTCTCTCGTCAACGGCGCCTCGCCGTGCAACGTGTACTGGCAGATCGGCAGTTCGGCCACCCTCGGCACCAACTCCACCTTCGTGGGCACCATCATGGCCCAGGAGTCGATCACCGTCACCACGGGAACGACCATCGCCGGCCGGGCACTTGCCCGTACCGGCGCCGTGACGCTGGACAACAACACGATCAACCGCGGTACGTGCGCCGCCGGCGGAACCACCGGTGGTCTGATCACGGGCGGCGTTGTCGCCGGTGCCACGTCGGGTGGCGCCACAGCGGGTACGACGGGCAGCACCACGGTCGGCGCCATCGGCGGCGTGCCGACGGGCGGCGGAACCGGCGGCCTTCTCGGCGGTGTCCTGACGTCGGGCGGAACCACCGGCGGCGTGCTGGGCGGTGTCATCGCGGGTGCGACTACGAGCGGCACGACGGGCGGCACGAACGGCACGACGGGCGGCACGAACGGTGGTGCGACAGGCGGCTGGACCGGTGGCTCGACTGGTGGCTCGACCGGTGGAAACGGACCTCACGATCACGGTGGGAAGCCCGATGAGCACGGCGGTTACGGCGGCAATGGCGGGCAGCAAGGCAAGCCCGACAAGCCCCACAAGCCCGAGGGCTACGGCAACGATCACGAAGGCCACTCCAAGAAAGCTGCCTAGCTCCCCTTGAACGAGTAGAACGAGCGGCGCGGGGGGGGGGGGGGGGGGTGTGGGGGGGGGGGGGGGGGGGGCACAAAAAAAAACAACAAGACAAATACGAAACAGATAAGACCCCCGGCGGGGAGCACGCGGGGCCCCGCACAC
>NZ_JBHYWD010000008.1:337419-380184 GCF_042751305.1 Streptomyces hokutonensis | reverse complement strand
CAAACAAAACAAAAACACAACCAACACAACAACACTAAAATACACATTCCCTAGATCTAGTCTTCACAGTGTCTCTCCCACCTCCCCTCCCCCCCCCCCCCCGCGCCGTTGGCGCAATCTCAGGAGACACAGTGAGAGAAGCCAGAGTGGAAGGCCCGGCTGGGTCCGTGCCGGGCGGCACCGAAACGGCGGACGCCGAGGAACCGGACCGGGGCGGGACAACCCTTCCGCGCCAAGGCCTTTCGAAGCCTCCGCCCACCCTCCTGAAGGCGGGAACGAGCGCGGCTGTGGCCCTGTGCCTGGCGACGGCCCTGGCCCACGTTCTCCTGGTGTTTCTGCACGTGGCACCCCCGAACCCCCTCTCCCGGCAGTACAGCCGACAGGTCGACGCCTGGGTCTTCCCGCTGTTCGAGCAGAACTGGCGGCTCTTCGCCCCGGATCCGGAGTCGGTCAACCGGCAGATCTCGGCACGGACCAGGCACACCACCCCGGACGGCAGGGTGCACGTGAGCGGCTGGTTCGATCTGAGCGGCGTCGACGACTCGGCGGTGAGGCACGACGTCTTCCCGAGTCACACCGCGCAGAACATGCTGCGGCGGGCCTGGAGTTCGTACCTCGAAACCCATGGCGGTGACGACCGGCCCCGTTCGCAGCGGGCGCTGATGATGCAGAAGTACCTGACCGACATCGCGGCGGACCGCATGACCGACCAGCGCGGCGGCACGTTCGAGTCCGTCCAGTTGCGGGTGATCACCGTGCCCATCGCCGCGCCGGCCGAGGGACCCGGCCCCGGCTCGTCCGCAGCCGCGCCGAAACCTGTCGAAACGCGGTATCTGCCCTGGTGGAAGGTGACCTCCCGTGGAAACTGAGCAGGCACTCGCTGCGGACCGACGTATCCCACGTATCCCCGACGAGGCGGACGCAGGCCCGCCACGCCACGTACCGGAGCGGATCGGTGCGTTTCTCACGTTCCTGACCGAGCAGCCGGTCTCCCTCTACGCGGCGGCCGTTCTGCGCATCGGCTACGGACTCCTCTACCTCGTCTTCCTCCTGCGCGAGTTTCCGCACCGCGACGAGATCTGGGGACCCGGATCACCCTGGACGCCCGACCTGGCCAGGCAGCTCTTCGACCAGACAGGGTGGGCCAGCATCCTCACCCTGTCCGACAGCCGGCCGTACTTCGAGACCTGCTACGCACTGGCCCTCGTCACGTCCGCGCTGTTCATGCTGGGCTGGCGGACGAGAGCGGTGTCCGTGCTGTTCGCCGTCGTGGTGGCGTCGTTCCACGCCAGGGCGATCTTCATGACCGACGGAGGAGACAACCTCATCCTCCTCATGGCCCTCTACCTGGTCCTCACCGCGTGCGGCCGACGCTGGTCCCTGGACGCGCGCAGAACCCGCCTCCAGGGCTCCACGGGGAAGACGGCGAGCAGTTCGGCGGGCCCGGATGCCGACGAGTTCCGGCACCAACTCGCCTCGTCCCGCCGGACCTTGACGGCCGCGCTGCACAACTGCGGCATGTTCGTCATCGCGGCCCAGGTCTGCTTCCTCTACGGATCGGCGGGCCTCTACAAGGTGCAGGGCGCCTCCTGGGGCAACGGAACCGCCCTCCACTACGTCCTGAACCTCGACCTGTTCCGCCCCTGGCCCGAGCTCTCCCTCATGGTGGACGAACACGCCGCACTGATCGCCATTGCCTGCTACCTGACGGTGCTGCTCCAGGTCGCGTTTCCGTTCGTCCTGTTCGGACGGCTCAAGTACCCGGTCCTGACGATGCTGCTCGGCATGCACCTGGGCATCGCCGTCCTCATGGGGCTGCCGCTCTTCTCCGGTGCGATGGTCGTCGCGGACGCCGTGTTCCTGCCGGACCGCTTCTACCGGTCACTGGGACGACTGTGGCGGCGCACAGGCAGGCAGCTGAATGCCCACAAGTGTCGCCCGGTGACCATCAGGTGACCGCTGTCCGTCAGGGGATGTGCGGGGTCGGAGGAAATGATGGGACCAACTGGACAACAAACAACCCCCGGGCCGCTGACCTGGGGGCGAATTCTGGAGCGGGTGACGAGAATCGAACTCGCACTCTCAGCTTGGGAAGCGACGGCGCTTGCGGAGGCGAATAGCTTCTGACCTGGGTGTATGTGCTGTGACGTGACGTCCTACAGGCACGCGGTCGGCTCGGAGGCGCGGGGAGCGCTTCTCACGGGCTGACGGAAGCCGGCTTCCGGAGACGAGCCTCGGTCGGCGAGGTGTCGTTGCCGGAGCACATGGAATCACCGATGTCCCGGCCGTGCGTGGCGGGTCAGGAGTGGTCGAGAGGTCCGCTACTCCGGCACGACGGCTCCGTTGACCGTCTGCCCGGGCGCAGGCACCGGGATCGCGACGGTGACGGCGGCCAGGTGGGCGGCACAAGTCTCACGCTGGTTCCACGTGAACATCACCGTACGGGAGTTGTTCGCGTTCGCCTTCTCGGCCTCGGCGGTGGCGACGACCAGGGGCGGCAACCTTCTCGTCCTCTGCGGCAACTGTGATCCGGAAGGCCGAGTCGAACTACCGGATGGACGAGCATGAGGGCAACGAAGCACGCCGCGCCGCGACCGTGGCGCGGGCACGGACTGGTCACGGGCATTCCCTCGGGGCTGCTGGTCGTCGGTGTGCCGGCGTCCCGTCCCCCGGGGAGCGGAACCGGTGTCAGGATCACCGACATCCACGGGGAGCGGCTGACCGCCGACGGCACCGCCGTGCAGCCGGACGTCGCGCAGCCGACCGGCGTCCGGTTCGCCCGGCATTGACCAGCCCGCCGGTCAGCCTTCACCGCCCCGCAACCGAGCACGACCGCTCTTCGAATCCCGGGCCGGACACTGTTAGGCTGCGCGCCCCGATGTTGTTAAACGTGCAACCAACGCGCACATCATTGCCACGAGAGGGCGGCCGGGGGATGGTCCTCGATGACGCGTCCGCGGAGTTCCACGAGTTCTTCGAACGCCACTACGCCGAACTCGCCCGTCTGGCTTATCTGCTGACCGGCGAGACCGACGCGGCGGACGACCTCGCGGCGGATGCCCTGGTCGCCCTGTGGCAGCGCTGGGACCGGCTGCGGCAGGCCGACCACCCGCTCGCCTACGCCCGCGGTGTGGTGGCCAACCTGGCGAGGGGACGGATCCGCAGCGCGGTGCGGGAGCGACGTCGGATCGCGCTGTTCTGGTCCCGCAGCCCCGAGAAGGTGGACGGGCCGGACATGGCGGCCGTACTGGACGTCCGCGCGGCGCTCGCCCGGCTGCCGTTCCGCAAGCGGGCCTGCGTGGTGCTGCGGCACGCCTTCGACCTGTCGGAGAAGGACACGGCGGTGGCGCTGGGCATATCGGTCGGCACGGTGAAGAGCCAGACCTCGAAGGGAATGGCCGAGCTGGAAAGGATACTGGGCGCACGAGCGGCCGGGGACCTGGTGGCAGGGAGGAGGAACCGGTGAACGAGGAGATCGCCCGTCAGCTGCGCGAGGCCGCCGAGGCCCACCGGCCCGACCGCGCGAGGATGCTGGCCCGGGTGCAACGAGGCATGGCCGGCCCCGCCGTCCGTCATCGCGCGCGGCCGTTCGCGAGGTCCTGGATCAGGGTCGCGCTCGCCGGGCTCGCGGGGCTCGCCGCCGCTGGCATCCTGGCGACCGGCGGCCTCGCCGTCGCCGCCATCGTCGCCACCTCGTCACCGTCGCCCACCGTGACCACGCCTGCCACCCCGTCCCCGACCGTCAGCTCCCCGCACCCGACATCGGCCCGCCCCACCCCTGTCGCGCCGGCCCCGGTCACCACCCCGGGCAGCTCACGCCCGACTCCGCCGACCGCCAGTCCATCACCATCCGCCGGCGAGAGCCAGAACGGACCGTTGTGGTCGGCCGGCTCGGTGGATCCGCAGAGCACCGTCTACTGGACGCAGAGCAACCTCGTCCTCAAGACGACCCAGCCGCTCACCTCGCTCACGGTCGAGATCCGGATCGTGCAGACCGGCGGGGTGAAGAACACCGGCACCTGGCAGACCCTGCCGAGTGATGACTTCACCGTCACCACCCAGGAGGCCGGCGGCACGCTGGTCTACCGCTGGGTCCTCAAGCCGGGCCTGACCGTGCCGGCCGGGAGCCATGAGTTCGCCGCGCAGTTCAACAACGGCACCGGCGCGCGCAGTGCCGCGGGCGACGGCTACCGCGTCGACGGGCAGGATTCGGGCGGCTCCGCGTCGGTCCGGGGAGGGTTCGTCCCGGCCCGGTGAAGGCCGGTGTGCGGCAGGAGGACAAGGTCCCCCTGCCGCACAAGCTCGATGGGAGAACAAGTACCCGAGCCGCTGGTACGGGGTCCAGTCGGCCGGCCCGGCGTTGGTCCCGTCGGCGCAGGTGGCCTCCATGGTGGCCGGCAGGTCGCCGTGGAACTGGGTGGGGACGGTGACGGCGGCTGTGACAAACCTTCCCCCCATCGCGGCAACCTTTGTGTGCGTGGCGGCAACTGGCGGACAACCGGGGCCGGATCAAGGCTCACCGCCAGAAGGACATGCCCTTGTCAGATCAGAACCGCTCTCATCGCCGCCGTCCGGCTGCCCGCCGCGTGCTCGCCGCCGCCGTGGTCCTCGCCGCCGCGGGTGCTGCTGTACCCCTGGTCGCCCAAGCCGCACGCACGCCGAAGGCCCCCACGCCGGCAGGCGCAGCGGCCGACAGCGGCCGCTACTTCGGCACGGCAGTGGCCTCGGGCAGGCTCGGCGACTCGACGTACTCCGCCATTCTCGACCGGGAATTCAACATGATCACCCCGGAGAACGAGATGAAGTGGGACACCACCGAACCCTCCCGCGTTACTTCCGCTCCTTCACCGCCACCAGCCTGAACGGTGCGTGGACCCCGCAGGCCGCCGGCGAGGACAACCCCTTCGCCGGCAAGGCCAACAGCGGCGCCACCTGGACCGACGACATCAGCCACGGTGACCTGGTCCGCGACAACCCCGACCAGACCATGACCATCGACCCCTGCCACCTGCAGTTCCTCTACCAGGGCAAGTCCCCCACCGCGAGCGGCCCCTACGACCGACTGCCGTGGCGGCCGGGTGTCCTCACCCTGCAGCGCTGACCGCTGCTCACCGCCTCGTCGAGGAACCCCAGCCGTGTGCCGGCTGGGGTTCCCGTCGTTCGGGGATCAGACGGAGGCTCGGCGAGGCTTGTCGGGCTGATGGATGTGCTCCTGATCCTGCGCGGCGTGGGCGCCGGCGTCCCGGGCCGCATTCACCTTCCGCCACAGCGACGCATTCATAGACCGGCACGGCCCGCACTCTCCCGGCCGCGCGGTCGAACTCGGCCTCCCCGCCGTCACCTGTCGACACGATCACTCCTTTCGCCAAGGCCGCCTCGGTCGGCGCCCGCACCGACGGCGGCATGGCCGGCGCCGACCGAGGAGTCCTCAGCCCGACGAAGACGACGAAATGCGCCCCCATCGAAGAGATGGGGGCGCATTTGTCGGCTTCACCTACTTGAGTGGTGTACCACCCGAGTTGTGATAGGCGATCGTCTTGTTGAACAGGTTTCCGCCGTCGGTCTCAGGCGTCGTCTGCTCCGTCCACCCCGCACCGAACAGCAGGCCGGCGATGTGGGCGTCCGCCACCTGGTCCATGTGCGAGAAGAACCAGTCCACCTTGTCGTCCTTGTAGTGGTCGGGCGTGTTGTTCTGCGCCATGTTGCCCACGGGGATCTGCCACAGGACGACCGGCTTGCCCACGGACTCGGCCATCGTCTTCCAGAACTTCAGCGAGGCGGCGGCCTTCTGGTCGTTCCAGAAGTGGTCACTGCCGCCGTGAGCCGGCTGTGCGTACCAGCCCGCGTCGCGGTCCGACACATCGGTGGCCAGGAAGTCGGCGTTCTTCGCCCCGAGGTCCGCGTAGTCCGTGATGCACTTCTGGAGGTTGCTCTCCCAGTCGAAGCAGGAGAGGTGCAGCCCCACGGCGGTGTTCGGCGCGTACTTGTGCGCCATCGAGATCAGGCACTGGGCGAGTCCGGAGGCGCTGTTCTCCTGCGATCCGCAGTCCGTCGGATTCGAGGCCTTGACCTGTGCGGGAACCTGGTGCAGATTGCCGAGCGTCCGGGCGAAGCCCCAGAAGTCGGGCTCGAGGTCGATCGCGTCGTGCGACGTGCCGATCTTCTGGAGGAAGAACCGGTAGTCGTTCAGGTACTTGGTGAGCAGGTCGGTCCGGTTGATGGCCTTGACCTCGCCCGGACCGTCGCCCTCGCCCGCCGCGTCCCCGAGGTCCCGCAGCGAGTACCAGGTCCACAGATACTTCTGCGGTCGCGACTTGCCCTGGTAGGTCGCCTTGGCCGCCACGCTGTCCTGCCAGGTCACCTGGTTTCCGGGCGCTGTGCTGGTGCCGCCCCAGCAGCCCCACCAGCTCGACCACTCGGCCTTGCAACGCGACGCCGTATAGGCCTCCGACGAGGGCGCGGGCTGGCTGTGTATGTAGGCGTAGCGCACGTCGAACGGCGCGGCGTTGAACGAGGCGTCGGACATCGAGCCGCCGATGAGCACCTTGTCACTGCCCATGAAACTCTTCGCCGACGTGCCGTTGGTGGCGGCCGGAGACGTCGACGGCGACGTCGGGGTGCTGCTCGGAGCCTGGCTCGCCGGAGCGCTGGCGCCGGGCGTGGGCGTGCTGGCGGAGTTCCCCGGGTTCCCGGTGCCGCCGACGCTGCCGGCCGGGACGAGCTTCCACTGCTGGTTGGCGGCGCTCAGGTCGCGGTTCTGGACGATGTTGCGCCCGTCGGCCTTGGCGGCGTTCTGGACACCGACGGCCATGCCACTGAAGCGATTGACCAAGCGCATGTAGCCGTTCGTCGACTTGGCCAGTTTGAACTGCTGGTTGGTGCCGTTCAGGTCTTTCCACTGCACGACGGCGGAGCCGGCGGTCTTCGACCAGCCGAGGTCGTCCAGCACCTTGCCGGAGTTCCGGTTCTGCAGCCGGTAGTACCCGTCACCCGCGTCGATGAACCGCCACTGCTGGTTGGCGCCGCCGTGACGGCTCCACTGCACCACCGCCGCGCCGTCGTTCTTGGCGGAGGCGCGGTCGTCCAGCACCTTGCCGCTGTTGCGGTTGACCAGCACGTACCACTTCTTCAGGTCCAGGGTCTTCTGCTGCGCCGAAGCCTGGCTGACCACGACAGCCGAGCCGGCCACGACCACCATGGTGAGACCCGCCCAGAGACCCCGGCGCGCGAGCAACCGACGGCCACGATGCTTCGGGCGGCCACCGCGCGCGCCCCCGTCGGCGCGGTGGCCGCCGACGGGGGACGCCACCGATGACGTGGGTGGGCCGGGGACATGTCTGTGCTCTCGTTCCAGGGACACGCCTGTGCTCTCTTTCAGCTGTTGCATCTGACCGACCACCTGGCCGGACAACACCGAGTGGTCCCAGAGGCCGAAAAGGTTGCCGCGAAGAGTCACAGAATTTCCCAGGGTCACCCCGCGTGCCCGCAGCGGCACTGCC
Source organism: Streptomyces hokutonensis (assembly GCF_042751305.1). Lineage (GTDB taxonomy): Bacteria > Actinomycetota > Actinomycetes > Streptomycetales > Streptomycetaceae > Streptomyces > Streptomyces hokutonensis_A. The sequence continues at coordinate 372,685 of NZ_JBHYWD010000008.1, read as the reverse complement.
ATGACGGAGTGGATTCCGACGCGATGCGTCAGATACAGGCCGAGGGCCCCGACGTATGGCCAGGTTGCTTGCCGCCGACGGTGGCCCACGCCCAACACCGAAGTGCGGGGGCCCGGTTCTCAGCGGTGAGCGCGACGGTTCCATGACCGGTGGGCGTGGTTCGGTGTCAGCGTCAGGGGGTTCGGGCCGCAGCGGCGTCGCGGAGGAGTCCGGCGAAGGTCAGGGCGGCGGGGGTGAGCGAGTGGTCGGCCATGCGGACCAGGAGGATGCGGCGGACGGGGGCCGGCGGCTGGAGGGGCAGGACGTTCACACCGGGTCGGATGCCCTCCAGGGCCAGGGTGGGGGCGAGGGCGACGCCGATGCCGGCGGCGACCATGGCCTGGGCCTCCTGGTAGTCGTGGGCCTCGTAGGCGATGTGGGGCTCGAAGCCGACGGCGCGGCAGCCGCGCACGAGGGCTTCGGCCACCGGGTGATGGTCGGCGCGGGTGATCCAGGGGTCGTGTGCGAAGTCGGCGAGTGAGGCGGTGTCGCGGCCGGCGAGCGGGTGGTGGTCGCTGACGAGAAGGGCCGGCGGGTCGTCGAGGAGCGGGGTGACGACGATGTCCTCCCGGTCGATTCGGCTCCAGCCGTAGTCCCACATGAGGGACATCTCGATCTCCCGGTTCTCCAGCATCGTCCAGAGTCCGGCGATGCGGGCGCTGCGGACGGTCAGCCGTACGTCGGGGTGGGCGTCGCGGAAGGCGATCACGGCCTGTGGGAGGAGCGAGGCGCCGACGGTGGGGAAGGTGCCGATGCGCAGGGTGCCCGCGCGCAGGCCGGCGTAGTCGGCGAGTTCGTTCTCCGCGGCCTGCAGTTCGCGTTCGATCCGTTGCCCTCGTTCGGCCAGCGCCCGTCCGGCGTCGGTGAGGGTGACTCCCCGGGCGTGGCGTTCCAGCAGGGGCTGGCCTGCCTCTGTTTCCAGGCGGCTGATCTGCTGTGATACCGCTGACGGGGTGTAGTTGAGGGCGCGGGCTGTCGCGGTCACCGAGCCGCGCCGGGCGACCTCCGTGAACAGCAGGATGCGCCGGACGTCGAGCATGCCGCCACCCCCAGCGTTCACTTCAGCTTAATAGCCATCCAGTTTTCCGAGATTGTACTTCACGCTGCCGTAACCCACCGTGGAGGACACCACGCACGGCGAGACCGTCGGCGGGCTTCCCCTTTCATGGCTGTGAGGAGTCGGTTGTGCTGCGTCTGCAGGGCGAGATGATCCGCGGAGGAACCAGCAAGTGCTGGATCTTCGACCACCGCGACGTGGCCGCCACGGGCGTGGACGTCGATGCCCTCCTGCTCGCCGCCTTCAACGCCGCCGACCCCCGTCAGATCGACGGCGTGGGCGGCGCCTCCTCCACCACCTCCAAGGCCGCCGTCGTACAGGCGTCGGCCCAGGCCGGCGTGGATGTCGAGTACGCCTTCGCGCAGGTGGGGATCGGCGACGAGCGCGTGGAGTGGGCCGGCAACTGCGGCAACTGCGCCACCGCCGTGGCCCTGTACGCCGTCCACCACCATCTCGTGCCGATCACGCCGGACACCACCACCGTCCGCATGCTCAACGTCAACACCGGGGCCCGCCTCACCGGCACGATCCCCACCCCCGCGGGCGTGGCCCCGGAGGAGGGCACGGCCGTGGTCCCGGGTACCTCGGCGCCGGGCGTGCCGGTCCTGCTCGGGTTTCAGGACCCGGCGGGCTCGACGACCGGCCGCGCACTGCCGACCGGCCGGGCACTGGACGAGCTGACCGGCCCGGACGGCCTTGTCGAGGCATCCCTGGTGGACGCCGGCGCGCCGGCCGCGCTGTTCGAGGCCAAGGCGTTCGGCCTCGACGGCACGGAATCCCTCACCGCGTTCGCCACCGCGGTACCCGCACTGACCCTGCTGCGCCGCCAGGCGGCGCTGGCCATGGGCCTGGCCCGCGAGGGCGATCCGGTCAGCCACGCGGTACCGAAAGCGGGCATCGTCGCCCGACCCGCCCCCTATCGCACCACGCAGGGCATCCTCGTCAACCATGACGAGTACGACCTGGCCGTGCGCATGGTCTCCATGCACGCCCCGCACCCGGCGATCGGCCTGACCTCCGCCGTGGCCCTGGCCACGGCCGCCACCACCCCTGGCACCCTCGCCCACCGCGTAGCCCGGCAGACCGCCGACGGCACGCTGCGCCTGGGCACCCCCGCCGGCGTGATCACCACCCTAGCCGTCCCCGCCCCGGACGGCGCGTCCCCCACGGTGCTGCTGCACCGCGCCGCCCGCCGCATCGCCCGAGCCGAACTCCTCGTTCCCGTCCTGGAAGGACGCCCCGCATGAGCCGCAACGACGCCGCCCCGGGTACCGTCGCCCAACCACCGGGCCGCATCCGCCGGATGCTGTCCCACCTCTACATCCAGTGCCTGATCGCCGTCCTCCTCGGCGCCGCCGTGGGCGGGCTGTGGCCGTCCGTCGGCGCTGACCTCAAACCGCTCGGCGACGGCTTCATCGCGCTGGTGAAGATGTTCATCGCACCGATCATCTTCTGCACGGTCGTCCACGGCATCGCCTCCATGGGCAACGCCCGCGCGGTCGGCCGCGTGAGCCTGAAGGCCCTGGTCTACTTCGAGGTGCTGACCACCGTGGCCATGGTGATCGGCCTGGTCGTCGTCAACGTCGTCAAACCGGGCAGCGGTCTGCACATCGACCTCTCGACCCTGTCCACCAAGGGCCTGCCGCCAGAGGCGACCACGGCCCACGAGGGCTTCGCCGCCTTCCTCCTCGCCGTCGTCCCGGCCACCCTGATCAGCGCCCTGACCGGCAACGAGATCCTGCCCGTGCTGCTGGTGTCGGTGCTGTTCGGCTTCGGCCTGCACGCCAGCGGAGAGGCCGGCCTGGGCATAGCCCGGGGCGTCGAGAAGTTCTCCACGGTCCTGTTCACGCTCATCCGCTGGATCATGCGGCTGGCCCCCATCGGCGCGTTCGGCTCGATGGCCTTCACCATCGGCCACTACGGCCTGGGCACCCTGCGCCACCTGGCGCTGCTCGTCGGCTCGTTCTGGCTGACCGCCCTCTTCTTCGTCCTGGTCGTCCTCGGGACCGTGATGCGCCTGAACGGACTGCGGCTGCTGCCCTTCCTGCGCTACATCAAGGAAGAACTGCTGATCGTCCTGGGCACCTCCTCCACCGAGCCCGTACTGCCGCGCATGATGGCCAAGCTCCAGCACGCCGGAGCCTCGAAACCCGTCGTCGGCATCACGCTGCCGGCCGGGTACTCCTTCAACCTCGACGGCACCGCCATCTACCTGACCATGGGCTCGGTCTTCCTCGCCCAGGCCCTCGGCATCCACCTCAGCCTCACCCAGCAGCTGGCCATGCTCGCCGTCATGCTGCTCACCTCCAAGGGCGCCGCAGGCGTCACCGGCTCCGGCTTCATCGCCCTGGCCGCCACCCTCAGCGCCGTCCCGCACGTCCCGCCCGCCGCCCTGGCACTGATCTTCGGCGTCGACCGGTTCATGTCCGAAGCCCGCGCCCTGACCAGCCTGGTCGGCAACGGCGTCGCCACCCTGGCCGTCGCCCGCTGGGAGGGCGAGCTGGACGAGGACCGCGCCAAGGCCGTCCTGCGCGGAGAGATCCCCTACGCCCCCGCCCCCTCCGCGGCGACAGCCGAGCCCGATCCGGCGGAGACACCAGTACCAACCCACGCCCCCGTCCCCGCCGCAGGCTGACGTCGCGGTCCTGACCGACCTCGCCGCCGAGGCGGATGCCATCACGGTGGGCTGCGACAAGTGCGTGCCAGTCAGCGCGCGTGCGGGACAGCACGGGCCCTGCCCCGAGGCAATGGCTCTACCTCAACCCATTGAAGATCCGGCATCCTGTTGACAGCACGGCGGGGCCGCAGGCCGTTGTGGCTGCGGCCCCGCTCGGGTGCCTGGGTCAGGACGGGTCGCCGTACTGGAGGCCCCGTCCGTTGGTGCCGATGTAGACGCGGCCGAAGGTGTCGGGGTCGCCGGTGATGATGCCGAGGCTGCCGATGGCACCCCACTGGTGGGCGCTGTCGTTGACGCGGAGCCAGGTGGCGCCCTTGTCGGTGGAGCGGAAGACTCCGGTGACGTCGTTGACGGTGCCGATCAGGTACAGGGCCTGGTAGTTGGCGCCGGGTGCGGCCTTGCCGAATCCGAGGGCGGAGGCGGACTGCACCGTCTTGAGTGTGGTGAAGGTGCGGCCGCCGTCGGTGGAGTGCAGCAGCCCCTTGTCACCGCCGGCGATCCACAGGTCCCCGTTGATGCCGGGGACGGCGGTGAGCCGGCCGGACGGGAGGTTGGTGGCGCGGGGGGTGAAGGTCGCGCCGCCGTCGGTGCTGGCGTTGAGTGTGCCGTTGGTCAGTGCGTAGAAGGTGCTGGCCGAGGAGCGGTCGGCGACGACGACGGCGTCGGTGCCCAGGCCGCTGACCTTCGACCAGCTCGCTCCCTTGTCGGTCGAGCGGTAGGGGGCCTGGCCTGCTTCGGCCCAGACGATGGTGGAACCGTCCGCGGCGAGGGCGACATGGCCGCTGTTCGCGCTGGGGACCGGTTCGGCGGTGAAGCCGTTCCAGGTGCTGCCGCCGTCGGTGGAGTAGGCCCCGTCCTGCGCGCCGCCGGTGCCGACACGGACCATCACCGTGGGAGCGGACTGGGCGAAGTCGATGTCGGTGCTGCTGCTCATCAGCGGGTCCTTCAGCCGTCCGGCGGGTACCTCGGTCAGGGAGTCGTGGCGGAAGCCGCCCTGGTCGCCCATGGAGGTGATGACGGTGGCGCCGCCGGGAGGAGCGATCGCGTCCGCCAGCGAGGTCTCCTCCAGCCCGCGGGCCCCGGAGGTCCAGTGGCTGGTGCCGCCGCTGTCGGAGGCGCCCGCGTCCTTGCTTCGCCAGATGCCGTTGCCGGTGCCGTACAGCACGTGCCCGGAGTCGAAGGGGTCGATGGCCAGCGCGGTCATCCAGTGCCCGGTGTGGGTGCCGACGTACGGAGCGCCGGAGGCGTCCCGCTGCGACTTGTCGGCCAGCGCCTTCCAGGTCGTACCGCCGTCGGTGGTCCGGTAGATCTCGTCCTCGGGCCACCACCGGTCCAGGGTGGTGACCATCACCGTGGACGGCTTCTGCGGGTCGAGGGCCAGACCGGAGAACCCGTAACCGCCCTGCGAGGGAGAGATGTCCTTCCACGCGCCGCCGGCCGGGGTGTACTTCCACACCGAGCCCGCCGTCGCGTCCATGGGGCCGATGCTGTTGCTGTACGTCAGGTACAGCGAACCGTCACCGGAGACGACACCGTGCTGCGGCATCTGGCCGGTGGGCCGCCCGGAGACGGCCTGCCAGCTGTTGCCGCCGTCGGTGGAGCGGTACAGGGAGGTGTCCTTGTCGTTGACGCCGACGTAGACCGTGTTGCTGCCGGCCGGGCCGTACGTCACGAAGGAGATGCCCGCGCCGCTGCTCGCCCCGTCCTTGACGGGGAACGAGGAGACCTGACTCCATGTCGCGCCGTAGTCGGTGCTGCGCCACAAGCCGTTCTTGCGGGTGCCCAGCAGCAGGGTGCCGTGGTCCGCGGGGTCGATCACGAGCCGCTCGCCCGCCCCCCGGCCGGGTTCGTTGCCGCCCACCTTGAACGGCAGATCGGTCCGCTGGAAGGTACGGCCCCGGTCGGTGGAACGCAGGATCGCGCCGTTGCCCGCCCACTCGTTGGTGTAAGTGCCCGTCGCGAGGTAGAGCCGGCCCGGGTCGACGGGGTCGGTGGCCAGCGAGTCGATGCCCAGCAGGTTCCAGTCCTTCTCACCGAGCCAGTCGGTCAGCGGGATCCACTGCTCGGCCGCGGTGTCCCAGCGGTAGGCGCCACCCATGTCGGTGCGGGCGTACAGCAGACCCTTCTCCTTCTGGTTGAACACCAGCCCGGTGACGTAACCGCCGCCCACCACCTGGGCGTTCTTCCACACATACGGTCCGGCCGCGGCCGTGGTCCGAGTGCTGCCGGTCCCGGACGCCTGGGTCTCGGCCGTTTGCACCAGCTTCCACTGCTGGTTGGTGCTGCCCCTGCCGGGATACTGGATGATCGGCGCGCCCTCGGCCGTGGAGCCTCCGGAGACGTCCAGGACCTGTCCGCTCCTGCGGGAGGTGAAAGTGACGGCGTCGGAACCGCTCACATCGTCGATCCGCCACTCCTGGGAAGTGGCGGAGCTGTCGGTCTGCTGCTCGGCGGCGGCCGCCTGGGCGGTCGAACCGCCCGCTATGCCCAGCACCTTGCCGCTGTTGCGGTTCACCAGCTCGTAGTAGCCGTCCCCGGTGGGTCTCAGCTTCCACTGCTGGTTGGCGGTGTTCTGGTCGGTCCACTGCTGGATGCGGGTGCCGTCGGCGGTGGAGAAGGCGTTGACGTCCATCACCTTGCCACTGCGTACCGAAACCAGCCGGTAGTAGGCATTGCCGTCGATCGTCGCGGCCTGCGAGTCCTCCTGCGCGAACAGGAGATACGGCACGACGACGGCGGGCACGCCGAGCAGCAGAGCGGTGGCGGTCCAGCGACGGCGGTGGCGCCCGCGGCGCCCGCCTGTCGTGGGGTTGTTCATGGGGAGGTGTTCTCCTTGCATGCCGTTCACCAGAAGAGGAGTGAATCCAGGCACGGGGGATGACCGGATCCGACTCCTGGTGGTCACAGACTCCGCACAGGGTTGCCGCGGGCCGGGAACTTTTTCGGTTCACCTCGTGGTGCGGTAGGCGTTGATCAGCGTCCAGGGTGGCGTTGGTGCCCTCGGCGTCGGGACCCAGCCCCGACCGGATACGCGGGCCATCCTCGACACCGCGCTGTCCCGTGCGGACACCGCCGGCCAAGCTCGGTTCGAAGCGCTGCTGTTCCCTGAGCGGAAGGTCGCGCGGCCGGCGGCCACGAGACATGGACCGAGGACATCGAGCGTGCCGTGGTCTGCGTCAGCCGCCAGGACTTCCCCTTCGCCTCGACCTTGCTGAACCGCTGGCTGAGCAGCCGTGCCCCGCACGACCTCGACGACAAGGGCCTGTACCTGTACGGCCGTTCGCTGGTGCTGCTCGGAGATGTACGGCGTGATCAGGGGCGCGATCCTCGGTCCGCTGTCCGCACGCCAGTCCTGCACGAGTGCGCGGCATGTTCTCCGAACTCGACATCCCGCGCCGTCCTGCCCAGATCGAGCTGTCCCTCGCCGTCGTACAGGAGATGTCGGGCCGGCTCGACGCGTCCGCCCGCTGGTACGAGCAGCTCGCCGCAGACGAGCGCCTCAGCAGGCGCGACCGAGCCCGGACACGCTTGTGGATCGGCACGGCCCTGAGCAAGGAGGGAAACAACGCATACGCCACCAAGGTCATGGCAGCCGCCACCCGCGAGTTCGAGGAACTCGGCGAGCCGGAGGACTGGTCGGTCGCCCATCAGAAACCGGCCCTCGCCCATCCACCGCGTACGGGCGCATCCTTCTGTCGGATGCAGCGACCCGGAATGATGGGCTGTCCGTCCGCGACCAGGCGGCACAGGTGGCACGTCAATAGGGGCTGAGCCACCAGCTGCGCAGCATCGAGGGCATCCGAAAGGGCTAGCAGGGATGAGCCAGGGAGTGCCAGTGCCGCAGCACGGTCCAGGTGAGCAGCGGACGGGACGACAGTGCGGGGACCCGAGGCCCGCCGCGTAGTCGTTCGCCGTCGGTTTCCGCTCAGAGAACTCGACACGTAGAAGGGGCCGAGCCCTGACGACATCCGGGCCCCGCCGGTGCCCACGCTGAGTCTTGCCGCACGCGGACCTACCGAGGTTCGTACCCCGCGCGTCGAGACCCGCACACTCATCCCAGGAACCCCGACTCGGAACCCGAACCCCATGGCGCACCCCTTTCCCCAGGCTCAGTCTGGCACCGTGCGTGATCGGAAGCGGTGGTGATGACCGTACTCACCGCGATGTGCGGTTCTCTCGGCAATTCGGTGGCAGGGGCAGCGGGGCCGACGCCCGTGGCGCTTACCGCGGGCGCCGCTTCGGTGGCGTCGGGCCCGGGATGACGTCGAGGTCCATGTGCTCCTTGAACAGGTGGACCAGGTTGGCGCCGTCGAGGAGTTCGAGCCTCCCGTGCTCGTTGGCGAACGCCTCGCTCGCCCGGCCGAACCATGAGGTCGTCACCAGGATGCCCTTGGCCGCACGCTTGTGTTCCACGACGCCGGCGAGAGCGGAGACGGTCTCGAACGGCACCACGTTCTTGGTGCGTTTGGCCTGGATGATGCACAGCCCTTTCATGACCGGGTCCGTGTTCATCGCGACCGCGTCCACACCTTCGTCCTTCGACGGCTGTGTGTTCACGCTGTCCAGGCCGATGGCCTCGAACAGTTGCCGGATGAGGTGCTCGAACTCTGTGGGGGTCAGGTCCATCAGTACGGGGCGGCTGTCCAGGCCGGCCACGACGTCCAGGCTGTCCATGAGGCGGAACTTGGACAGGTCGAACGTGACCAACGGCCTTACCGGCTCCAACTCGTACGGGTTGGGCGAGATCAGTGAACGCAGCCGCTTCAGGCAGGCCCGCGGGTCCACCTGCGTCAGGACCAGCTCACCGAACTCGCCCCGATCAGCCTGGAGCGTGATCAGGCACGGATGGACGTTGCGCCCCGTGGCGCGGTCGATCGTGGCCACATGCCCGTTCAAGGCGACGGACTGGACTACGCCTTCGGTGTCGGCGGCGAAGAGTTCGTGGACGGTACGCAGGGCCGTCTGGGCCAGGATTGACGCGTAGAGTTCCTTGCGCTCCTTGTCCGGCTTCGGGACGGCTGTGATCTCGTCACGGGTCTTCACGTACCGGTACGCACGGGCCGCAGGCACCACGTCTTCCAGTGGTAGGTCGATCTCGATCAGCAAGTCACCGGTGTCCGCCTGAAACGAGACCTGGTGGCTCCTCGGGAAACCGTGCGGATACACGGAGGCTGCCAGGACCTGGTCGGCGAACCATTCGACAGCGTCGACATCCCTGTCCTGGTATGCGTTATGGCGCCCCTCAAGAGTGGCGTTCCACGCCTCGACCCGGGCAGCTTCCTCCCGGTTTTCCTTCTCGTGCTGTGCGCGGGCCTTCTGCAGCTTCTCCGCGCGCTTCTTCTCGTCGCGCGCGTGGTCTCGCAGCGCCCTGTCGAACTGCTTGCGAGCGGCTTCGACCTCCGCGTCGTACCCTTTTCGTCCGAATCCGAGAGCACCCAGCAGCCCCCGTGGCGGCTGCGGCTCGTACTCCTCCCACCTGGGCAAGGGCGCGGCTTTGGCACGGCCCTTGGGCGGTACGAACGGCGCGGGAGTGAACTGCTGCCTTAACCGCTCGAACGTCAGCGGATGCCCGTCCAAGACGGACGTACGCAGCAGCCGGGAAAGCTGCTCGGCATCGTGCTCGGCCACGCTCGTACGGTCGACAGCCTCTTGGGCGCGGGCTGCTTCGTACGCCAGCTTCTCTTCGCGAGCCTTCCGCTTGGCCTCGGCCTCGGCGGCCTTCCGGGCCTTCTCCCGCTCTCTGGCCTGCCTCGCGAGTTCCCGCGCGTAAGGATCGTTCCCGCCCGCCACTGTTTGCCCCCAGCTCAGTGATTGATCGTCAGTTCGCAACGTTCCGCAGTATCCCGTACCAGGTCGATGGCGTCAGCAGGCACTTGCCGAAGGTGCCTTCTGGCGTGCACTGCCCGGCCACTCCACGGCTGAACCTTCCGGCGGCTCCCGATCGCGGTGGAGGCAGTGCTGGATCAGCGTGCGGTGGCCCGGAGGACGAAGGCCGCCATGAAGAGCGAGAGCCCGGCCCCGTGACGAGTGGTGGTGAGCGAGCCGGGTCGTTTGACTGCCTGGCCGACGATGACGGTCTCCGCGCTGGTGACGCTGAGTCCGGCCTGGTCGTGGCTGATGAATCGGTAGAAACTCTCCGGTGTGGGGATCCAGACGGCGATGTGCAGGTCGGACGGTTCGGTGGTGGCGAGGGCTCGGTGCATGGAGGGGTGGGCCGCCAGGGAGCGTCCGACGGCGTCGAGGCGGTCCGGGGCGACGCGCATCATGATGTTGCGTTGATGGTGAGCCCGAGCCGTTTCGGGTCGATGACGATGTTGGTGAGCAACTGGCTGCCCGTGGTCGGGCGGGTGATGCGGCGTCGGAGGGTGGAGTCGGGGTAGCTGGTGCGAGCGGCCCGAGGCCGAGGCGCGTGCGTCGTCGCGCAGTTCCGCCAGGATGGCGTGGTCGGCCTCGTCCAACTCGGTTGCGGTGACGGCCTCTTGTAGGGCCACCGGTTCCGCCGCGGTCAGGACGTCGTGGCGCCAGTCGGTCGCTTCCGAGAAGACGGGGGGCACTGTGGAGGCGGTCACCGAGGTGACCGCCCGGGGAGAGGGGAGCCGACGGAACACCAGGGCGTCGCGGGAGCCGGGCTCGGCCCAGGAGATGGCGTGTATCTCGTCGCCGGATGCGGAGAGGTCGATGAAGGGGGTGTCGTCGAGTGCGGCCAGTACGGCGGTGATGGCGTCGGGTTTGCCCCGAAGCAGCACACCGGTCGAGTCCGGGCCACGCCTGCACTGCAACGACGTCTTAGGCGGGCATGTCGACGGTCAGCCCGGCTGCTTGGGCGGCATCGGCCAGTCGTTTGTCGTACGTGACGAATGAGGTGAGCTGGGAGCGGATGCGGAGAGCCGTTGCCAGGTGGATGGCGTCCAGACTCCGTACGGTCGTCGGTTTCACGGTCTGGGCCAAGATGCGAATGCCGGCATCCAGCTCCACCAACTCGATCAGGTCGAGGACCGGGTGGAGCCGGGCGACGGCTTCCGGGGCGTAGCGTGCCAGGGCTCGCGATGACTCGATCTCCGCCAGAACCGAACTCGTCCATCCGGTCTCCGCCCGTTCGTCGAGCCAGTTGCGCAATGCCTGCGACTCGGATTCGGCGTGGACGAGTTTCACGACGGCGGCTGAGTCGAGATAGATCATCAGCGCTCGTCCTCGCGGCCGCGGGCGATCTCAGCGGCGATGTCGATGCCGTCCGGTTCGCCGAGTGGCATACGTAGGACGGCGCGACGCATTGCGGCAGCCCGTTCTTTGCGTAGAGCGGCTTCGAGTACGGCTTGGCGGATGGCCGCCGAGCGTGAACTGCCGTCATGAGTGAGAACATCGAGAGCGTGCTCGGTCTCCGAGTCGCTGCGGATCGTGATGGTGTCAGCCATGCAATCAATGTAAGACAAAATGTCTTACGCGGCAAGGTCCAGGCTCGCGCCCCCTCCGTGGTAAGGAAACCGCCAGCCGGTCCGGCGGAGGGCACGGCAGGCTGAGGGCTTTCATCGGGGACTGCCGCGGTGGGTGCCATGAAACAGCAGGTCAGTGGCGCGTTTCGGCGACCGGGGTGGTGAGTGGGTGGCCCTCGGCAAGCAACTCGTGCCCTCTGCGTGCCCAATCTCAGGGACCCTCGTGTGCTAGAAAATGCGACAGAGGGCCTCCCACGAAGGAGCCCCAGGCCGCTGACCTGGGGCTTCAATAAGAGCGGGTGACGAGAATCGAACTCGCACTCTCAGCTTGGGAAGCGACGGCGCTTGGGTGGGAAATATGGCTTTGACCAGCACATACGCCTGCTTCTTTGGGGGGCCGTGTGTGGTGGGTTGTACCGCTGTTGACCGTGGTTTTCCGTCCGTATGGGCACGCGAAGGGCACGGAACCTCGGAGGGGCAAAGGGCGACGCTGCTTACGGTGCGACCGCGCATGGGCTGCGCTGTTCCTGGACCAGGCGTTGAAGTGACGTTGCAGCCGCATACGGCACGTCCCTTGCGGTGCGAGGCGATTGCCTCGGCTCGCCCCAGGCATGACGACGGGCACCGGGTCAGTGCCGGGTGTCGGCAGACCAAAGGGTGGTGCCCTGGTAGACCACGCTGACGTCGCCGTCGGTGCCGAAGTACAGATAGGCGCCGTCGTGCCCGGAAGTGGCGGAGCTCCAGACGCCCCAGCTGTCCTTGTCGTAGACGACGAGGTTGCCGTCGGCCTGCATGATGGCGCGATATCCGGTGCCGGTGGTGCCCGAGGACCAGCGCCGGTGGTGGTCCTCGTCGTAGATGACGAGGTTGCCGTCGGTCTCCATCGTCATGGTCGTCCGGTTGGTCTGCCAGGACTCGCCCGGCATCAACTGCTGGTCATGACGCACGGTCAGCGTCGTCCATACGGGCGGGGTCGATGCCGGCTTGCTCGGGTCCGGGGCTGCCGCCTTGCCCGTAGGACTCGTCGTCTTCGTCGCTTGGGTGCCCAGTCCCGCCGAGGGGCTTGATGGCCGTGTGGCCGACGGTGTGGGTGAAGCCGACGAAGCCGAAACGGCGGGTGCCCGGTGCGGGGACGGTGATGTCGAGGCCGTGGAGGAGTTCGCGTACGGCTCGGCGATCGCTGTGCCGCCGGCCCCCGCGCGGGGTTTCGTGTCGGCGGCGGAGTCCGCTTCGAAGGCCGCGCGTGTGGCCAGCCCCGCGGTCACGAGGACGGCGGTACCGGCGAGAGCGGCCCCCACTCTCCGTGCGCGGGTGCGCTTGCCGGTTGCGGCGGTTCGGGACAGGCGGCTGCGGGTGGTCGTGGCACCGGCGGCTTCGAGTGCGTCCGCGAACTCGGCGGCATCTGCCCAGCGCCGCTCCCGCTCGGGGGCGAGGGCGCGTCGCGTCACGCGCCGGACTGGCGTCGGCACCTGGGGGTGCGGCGGTCCGGGCCAGTCGAGTTGTTGCGTCGAGCCCGGCAGGGTCCCGGTCAGCAACTCGTAGGTGAGTACGCCCAGACCGTAGACGTCGGCCCGCTCGTCGACATCGACCAACCTGTCCTCCGGGACCTGCTCCGGAGCCATGTAGCCGGGCGATCCCACGCCCTGTGTCAGTCCCGCGGACTGCGCCAGACTCTTGGCCAGGCCGAGATCGGCCACCAGCAGCCGCTCACGGCCGCCCGACACCGTCTGGAGCAGGATGTTGGACGGCTTGATGTCACGGTGCACGATGCCGACCGCGTGCAGGTCGGCCACGCCCCGTGCGGCCTGCACCGCGAACCGCAGCGCCTGGTCCACGCCCAGAGGCCCCTGGGCCACGCGGTCGGCCAGGGTTCCCCCATCGGCGTAGGTCATGACGAAGTACGGCCGCCCGTCCGGCAGTTGACCGATGTCGTACACCTGGACCACACGATCCGACGCGGCCTGGCGCAGCAGCCGGGCCTCGTCCAGGAAACGCTCCCGGAGATCGGCCCGGTGAACCCACTTCTCCGCCATGACCTTCACCGCGACCGGGGCGTCGAGCAGGTCGTCATGGGCGAGCCAGACCAGACCGAAACCTCCGCGGCCAAGAAGGCGCTGCAGGCGGTGACGTCCGACAGTGACGAGTGTTGACATGAGGGCGGAACTCCAGCGCAGTTGCCGTTCGACATTCGACCGGACCAGGAGGCGGCGGACTCGGCGCCTGCCCACTGCGCCGCCCGTGAGCGACGTCCGGTGCCGGTCACCCCCTCGCGACGCGGAGACGGTGAGGGCACCTTGCCGCGCGCCCGTCCGAGATGCCGGGTCCCACGACCGCAGATGCCTGTGTGTCAGTCTCGCCGCGTGACACAGCCGTGGGCAACGTGCACAGGACCAGCATGATCTCGATTCTTTGGGCACCGGCACAACGACCTTGCCGGTGGCGTGCGTTCACCGATCACGCGCCCTGTTGTGAGGAACTGGAGCCGGGCGTTACTCCGGGCCCGGGCCGAGCATGCGACGCGAGAGTTCCGCGAACTGGAGCAGCTCGGGCATGGTCCGGTGTTTGGAGTAGGCCAGGGCGACCATGCGCGGAGCGACGCCCTCCAGCGTCAGGTAGACGACGTCGTCACGGTGGTAGAAGCCGGCTGTGCCGGCCGGCATGACATAGCAACCGGACCCGAAGGCGACGGTCTGCAGGCATTCCTCGATCGTCGCCGGGAAGCGTCCGGTGTCCCCCTGCGGCGTCACCGGATCGCGCGGGACACGCCCCCGCCACTCCGGTACGTCCCGCGGGTCCTGCAGCAAGGTCATGTCCCGTAGTTCCTCGACGTGCACCGCCTTGAGTTCCGCGAGGGGATGTTCACTCGACAGCGCCACCACACGGGGCTCCGGGAAGAGGGGGACGACCTCGAACATGCCTTCTGGCAAGGGCAGTCGGACGTAGCAGACGTCGACCCGCCCGTCGAGGAGGAAGTCGACCTGGTCGGTGATCGACGTGTGCACGACATCGATGTCGAGTTGCGGCGCCATGCGTGCGAACTCCCGCACGATGGGGGTGACTGTGACACCCGGCATGAAGCCGATGGTGAACTGGTTCACCTCCCGGTTCGCCGTCCGCACCCGCTGCTGCACCGCCTGCGCCATCGCCAGCATCGGCCGGGCGTCCTCCAGCAACTGGTGCCCCGCCCGCGTGAGTACGGTGCCCTGCCGGTCACGCAGGAAGAGGACCACGTCCAGATCCTCCTCCAGTGCGCGGATCTGACGGCTGAGCGCAGGCTGGGTCATGTAGAGACGGCTCGCCGCCCGCACGAAGCTGCACTCCTCGGCCACGGCCACGAAGTAGCGCATCCGGCGTATGTCGAGGTCCATGAGGCTCATCGTAGCCACGCCCATCACGGCATATGCCGAAACGGCTTCAGAATCGAACAGATAGGCATTGGCGCGGTCGCGCCCGACCGGTCCACCATGGTCAGACCGGTGCGAAGGGCAGCAACAGCCGCTGCTGCCACAGCAGTTGTGCACGACGCCCGGCACGCGAGGACAGCCGGCGAGCGCCGTCGATCGAGCGGGCCTTCGCGTGGCAAACGCGGACACGGCCATACGACCGTCTGCTCGCGGAAGCTCGTTCACGCCTTCGGGCATCGGCCCCACGTCGGGCTTGCGGGGCGGATGTGCCCCACGAAAGGAATCACCATGGGATCGCGCCGGCACCGGGGAAGGGCCACGCCGTCCACCGGGCACACCCCGAGCGCTGTGGCACACGACGTCACCGCGTGGCGCTCGCTCCTCTCCCCGGTTCGTGCCCGTCCGTCATGACCGACAGATCCGAGCACGCCGCCGTGGCGACAGCGGCTTTGCGTGACGTCCTGGAACATCTCGACGCCGATGCCGTGGCCCAGCGCATGGAACCCGTTCTTCGCCATACGCCCGAATACGCGCGCTTGGCACGCCATTGTGAGGCTTCCGCTCTTCGTGCCTCGCTGCGCCGGCACGTCGGCCTGCTCCTGCACTGGATGGTGAGGGGCACGCCCCCGGACTCGTACGTCCTGTCCGAGATGTACGAGCGGGCGCGGGAGTGCGCCGTCGCCGGACAGCCGCTGGACGGCGGCCTGTTGCTCCAACGCCGGGGCGTGCGCGCCTTCTGGGACGCCGTGCTCGGCCTCGCCATCGAGGAGGAACGCGCGCAGCCGGCGGACTGGACAGACCAGGGGCTGCGTCACCTCGACAGCTACCTCGACATCGTCACGCGGATGTACACGCAGGCATACGAGGACCAGGCCGACCTGCCGTCCGCGCGAGGCGACCGCCGGGCGCACACGGTCTTCGACCGGCTCTGCGCCGACCTGCCCATCACGGTGGAGGACCAAGAACGTGCCGCTCGGCTCGGCTTCGACCTGACACCTCCGTACGTCCCTTTCGTCGTGCTGCTCGACAAGTCCGCCCCCGCCGAGCGCGCCGAACTGGCGGCCCGTCTGCGCGGCGCCGGAGCCCTGGCCTTCGTCGAGGACGCCCGCGTCACCGGACTCACCAGTCTCACGTTCGACTGGTCCGTGTTCGTGGCAGACCAACGGCTGCTCCTGGCACAGGACTTGCCGACCGGCCGGACCGGCCTTCGGACCGCTGTCGACAATCTGCGTCTCCTGGTCGCTGTCGCGTCGCGGTCCAACCGGCGTGGACGGGTCCGGGTCGAGGATTTCCTGCCCCAGCTGCTCCTGGCGCACTCTCCCGAACTCGCGGACGCGGTGACCCGCCGGGTCTTCGGCCCGCTGACATGCGGGGACAACGGCGCACTGACGGCGACTCTCGCCTGCCTGGCCGAGAACCAGTTCGACAACGCCTCCGCCACGGCCGCCCTTCATCTGCACCGCAACACCCTGCTGTACCGGATCAGGCAGATCGAGAAGCTCACCGGCCTCGCCCTGCAAAGACACAGCGACCGCGCGCTGGTGTGGCTCGCGGTCGTCTGGGCGCAGGTCTCCTCCCGACCGGTCGGATCGCGATCGGTGTCCACCCACTGGCTGTCGGCCGCGCCCAACGGCGCTGACCCGACAGGCACGTTCACTTCAGAAAGCGAGCAGCGATGAGCAGCCACTCGACGGGAGCCCCGGCACGGCTGGTGCCGACGCAGCGCCAGGCCGAAACGGACCGGCGTCCCCCGATCGGCCCGGCAGCCACCGACTCGCCGAGGATCAGACGTCCGCAGAATGCGAGCAGACCGATGCTCCGGCCGCGTGCAGACGTCGTCAGACAGCTGCCCACGACCTCGGTCTCGGTGGCCGTGGACGCCGCGGACCCGGTGACACACGCCGGGTTGGCGGCCGGGCTGAGCCGCGGACCGAAAATGGCGCTCACCACGGTGGCGGAGGCGGACGTCGTGGTGGCCGCGGTCCAGACCGCCGACAACTCCACGCTGGAAGCCCTGCGGAGCCTGCCCATGCCGCCTCCGACACGGATCGTGCTCGTCGTCAGCGACGGCTGGTACGCCGACTTGACGGTGGCGGCCCAGTGCGGAATACGGGCCGTGCTCTGGCGGGCCGAGGCACAGCCACAGGTCCTGATCCGTGCCGTGCTGGCGGTCGCCGCGGGCGAAGCGCTGTTGCCGTCCGCGGTACAGGGCGAACTGCTCGACCAGGCGGACCGCCTCCAGCGCAATGTGCTGGTACCCAGGGGCCTGACGTCGTCCGGCCTGAGCACCCGGGAGATCGACGTACTCCGCCTGGTGGCGCAGGGCCTGGACCTCGCCGAGGTGGCCGACACGATGTGCTATTCCGAACGCAACATCAAGAAGATCCTCTACGGGGTCATCAACCGTCTCGGACTGCGCAACCGCGTCCACGCCGTCTCCTACGCCATCCGCAACAAACTCATATGAGCCTGCCCAGTGGGCCGTGATGGCCTGTGGAAACAGGTCTACGAGCCCGGATCGGGTGGTGTGATCCCGAGGTCGACGCGCATGATGTGGCGCATTTTCCATAGGGAGTCCCACAGCCGGTTCATGCTCTCCCGGGCGGCTTCGACGCTCTCTCCCGGTTCGGCGATACCTCTGTCAAGCCGCATCAACAGACCGTAGAGATCACCAAAATGACGGTTGGCGGTGCTGGCTGCCGCCATGACGGCGTCAGGCAGGACCATCTGGGCCTCCGCGTGACGCAAGCGATGGTCCCGGCGTGATCGGTCCAGTTCTGCCCGCAGTTCCTCGGTCACCTCGTCCCTGTCCAGAGCATGGACGAGCTTCGTCATCACGTTGACGAAGTCGCGAGTGCCGGCGTTGAGAGCGGCGTAGCAGGTGCGCCGCGTTTCGAGCTGAGTCTGTCGAGTGACGTATTCGCGCTCATCCGCCTGGAGTTGTCTCGCATGCTGCAGCTCACGGTCCCTGGCGCGGTTGGCGCTGCGCTGGGTGAGCAAGGCGGACGCGAGGGTGCCGCCGATCCCCAGAATCACGACCATGATCTGGCTGATTGAGCTACTCATACCGCCCCCGGCTCCGTTCGGCTCGCCGGGACTTTACCCACCCGGGTCAGGCGTGCCGCCCGCCCTGGGGTTCCCCGCGTCATTGCGAGAGAGCGGTGGCGCCTTCCGGCTGCTCGGACGTCTCGCCCTGTCCGCGGAACGACAGCAGGCGTGAGGGAAGAAGCCAGAGGCAGGCAAGGGTTCCGCCGATCGCACCGACCCACAGCGCCACGGGGATTCCCGCTGTCGCGGCGATGAGGGCACCGGCGACCGAGCCCAGCGGCCGGAGTCCGAAGCTCACGGTCTGGTACGCGCCCCGGGTCTGTGACCGGAGGTGTGGGGGCACCACCAGCGCGAACACGGAGCCGACGGAGATGTCCTGAACGGACTCACCGACGCCGCCCAGCAGTGTCGAGGCCAGGACCAGGGTGAAGACGAGGCTGCCGGTGGCGCCGACGGCGGGGATCACGAGGAGCGGAGCGTGTGACAACACGCAACCGACCAGGAGCATCCGGCCCAGGCCGATGCGGCGGGCGAGCCGGGAGGCCAGCGCCGCGCCGGCGAGTCCCCCGATGGCCTGCACGCTGAAGACGAACCCGATCTGGGCGCTGGTCAGGGACAGCTTGTGGACGTAGTACCAGACGAGCACCGACAGGAAGAGCATGTTGAAGAAGTTGCCGGTGGCGGTGACCGAGAGGGCGGTTCTGATCAGCGGATTTCGCCGGATGAAGGCCAGACCCGGCCGCCGGTCACGGCTCTGCGGGGAGTCGGGTTCGTGGTGGCGCTCGACCGGGCGCAGCCGGAGGAGGAACAGGGCGGCCGTGACGGCGGTGCCTGCGTCCACTCCTACCGCTGCCGGTACACCCGCGAGCTGGACCAGCAATCCACCGATGGCAGGACCGGCAAGGATCGCGGCGGTCTGGCCCGTGTAGGAGGCCGCCTGCCCTGCCACGTAGAGCTCGGACGGCAGGGTGGTGGCGAACAGGCCGCTCTCGCTGACATTCGACAGCACCGAGCACAGGCCGATGACGGCCAGGACGAAGGCCAGTTGGATGAGCGAGAGCACGCCGAAGGCCGTTGCGATCGGCACGCTGCTCAGGGCGGCGACCCGCAGGAGATTGGCACCGGCCAGGAGTCTGCGGTGGTATCCCGTCCGGTCGGCGTAGGAGCCGGCCGGTATGGCCAGGAACAGGCTCGGGAGCCAGATCACGGCCGACAGAACCGCGCTTTGGACGGCGTCGGCGTCCAGGACCTCGATCGCGGCCAGCGGCAGGGCCACCGAGGAGATGGCATCGCCCAGGGCGGCCAGAGTGGTGGCGGACCAGAGTTTTCTGAATGCGGAATGGCGCAGCGGCGCCGGCATCGTAGGACGTGGGGCCCGCAAGGTGATGGATCCTGTTTCTCGCGATGGTGGATATTGCGCGGAATGCGCGACCGCTCCGGAACCGATGAAAGGGAACCGGAGCGGTCGGTCGATTTACCAGGAGTGCTGCTTCTTCATTTTTTCACCTCCGATTCTCGTCAACTCCCTTCTATTGGGGAGTCGCTGAGAAAATTATTGAGGAATTCGTCGAATACCGCCAATGCCGATGATGTCGCCGCTCATGCCGAATGGGCATTGACCTTTCAGAGGACCAGATAGAGAGTGAGCAAGGTGGTGCCCGTGACCGCGACATAGATCTCGAAGGCGACGCGGAGGGCCGCCGGGGCATTGCGTAGCTCCATGAAGTGCAGGCCGACCAGGCGTACCTTGATCAGCGCGATCGCCACGACCGCGCAGCCGATCGCGGTCGACGTGCTGCCTTCGATGCCCAGCAGCCAGCTCGACAGCGTGGCCAGGACGAGTGCCGGAAAGACCCACATGTGTCACGCCACCAGGTAGAAGAGCGGGAAGAGGACGAGCCAGAGCAGGTCCACCATGTGCCAGTACGCAGCCGCCCCCTCGGCGACCAGCAGGTGGCCCGGGCTCAGGGCCCGCCGACGGGACAGGACGACGAGGACCGTCAGGGCGCCTATCCCGATCGTCAGGTGGGCCAGGTGGATTCCGGTGAAGACGAAGTAGTACATGAAGAAGTCGTTGCTGCTCGGTGTATGCCCGTCGCGAATCACCAGCGCGTATTCACAACCCTTGACGGCGGCGAAGCCGAGCGCGCACAGAAGCGCCCATGGCAGTGTTCGCGCGGGTCTGCCGGATCGCAGCTGTCGCAGCCCGCGGGCCACCAGCGCCGAGGCGGTCAGCAGGAGCAGAGTGTTCAGCAGTCCCAGGTCTGGATGGAGGGCCTGTTGGGAGGCCCGGAACATCCTCGGGTGGCGGCCGTGCAGTACCGCGATGAAGCCGAAGAACACCGAGAACATGATCATGTCGCCGAGGAGGAAGATCCACAGACCCGGCTCGCCAGGGATGTGGCGGTGGTGCGGGGGTGCCGAGTGCTCGGTCTCGGCCGCGGTGGCGGTCATGCCACGGGTTCGAGGACGGCCGGGGCCCGGTCGTCGTCCACCCGGCTCGCGGCCCGCACCATCAGGTACGTCATGACGAGGAACCAGGCGCCGAAGGCACTGGCCGCGACCCAGAACGAGAGGATGCCGTTCCAGGCGAAGGGACCGGTCTTGAAGTAGGTCAGCAGGATGCTCGGCAGGAAGAGGAAGGCCATCCAGAAGTTCAGGTACGCGGCCCAGCGGGGCAGAAGCGGCGTGGGGCGCTTGTCGGCCAGGATCGCCACTCCGACCACGGTGGCCTGTCCGATCGCCGGAAAGGCGTTCATGACCAAGCTGATCCAGCCCAGGTCGTTGAGCGCCATCGTGATGTCGGGCGAGCGGTCCGGCCGGTAAGCCGTCGCGGTGAAGATCAGGACCGGTACGAAGATCGCGGCCACATTCGCGGCACCACAGACGAGTTGTATGGCAGCCAACGGCGCCAGCCGCGAGTCGATACGCCGGATCAGACTCGACAGCGCCGCGACGAAGGGGGCGGTCGCCACCGCGCCGACGAGCATGACCACGAGGCCGGTACGGATCGAGTTGGCGTGGTCCGTATAGAAGGCCGCCACCCGCTCCGCCGACCAGTTCGGCGCCATCGGCGGTATCCAGTGGGCGATCAACAGGGCAGCGAAGAACAGTGCGATGAACAGGTAACCGAAGCTCGCGCAGGCGATCAGGATTCGGCGGGACATGGTGGAATTTCCTCGTTCCGGAAGGGACGGGTACGGAGCGGGTTTCGCCGCTCGGACCTGAGGACGTGGTGAGGCAGCCGGCCCGGCGATCGACTTGGAAAGGGCCGCCGGGCCGGGTGCCATGAGGTTCGGGGCTCGGCGTCCGGCCGATGCCCTGGTTGCATCAGGCCGGTGCGCTCAAGTACGGGAACTCGGCGCGCAGCGTCCCAGTGGCGTAGCCGGCGTCCAAGCCCATGGAGACGGGAGCGTTCAGCACGATCTCGAACATCGCTTCGGGAACGGACTCGGTGAGTCCCCTGCCGTTGCGGGCCTTCGCACCGAAGCCGGCTTCGGTGCCCACCTGGTAGTGCAGGACGTCCGGGAAGATGATGTCCCGCGTCGCGGCGCCGTAGCCCTGCGGATCGGAGTGAGTGTCGTTGGCGGACACGAGAGCCGCGACCTTCCGGCGTACGAGGTCTCCGTAGTTGGCGAGGTCATCCCGCGGATCGGTGGCGTTGTAGTCGTCGAAGCCGGCCTCGGTGACGTCGAACAGCGTGCTGACGAGCGGCTTCGCGCACCGGTTGATCTGCAGCCAGCCACCGTGGTGGTCGTCCAGCGCGGTGGTGGTCCAGAGACCGATCGTGTCCGATCCGACGAGGTCGTCAGGTACTTCGAGGACGATGGCGGTCACGTTGGTGCCGGCGAACAGGTTCGAGGCCCGCTGCGGGTCGAACGCGGAGAGGTCCACCGCTTCGCCGTTCCGGAGCGCGGTCACGACCGCCGTGATGACGGTGCCGTCGAGGTAGAACGGGTCTCCGGCCCGGCCGACGAAGGCTTTGAGGCCATCGGGCGTGGTGACGATCTCCTCCGTACTGCCGGTCGCCACGGGAGTCCCCGGGGCGTTGCGGTCGGCGGCCTCGGCACCAGTCAGCCGGTCGAGCACCCAAGCCTGCCGACCGTCGGGTTCGGGCGCGAGGAATCTGAACCGGAACGTCAGATCCTGCACGGCGTCGTTGTCGGTGTCGATGTGGAACTCGTACAGCGCCTCGGGGTGGAAGCCCTTGTCGGCCGACACCGGGTTGGTGTTCATGACGAAGACGGTGCCGTTGCGCCCTTTGAACAGGTAGACATCGCTGATGTCCAGACGAGGGTCCTGTTTCGCGGCGGCTGAATCCTGGTGGTGGGACATCGAGGGGCCTTTCGTGAGGGATGGGCAGGGCAAGGCATGGCGATGCCTCGCCGACTGGGAGTTGGTGTGCCGTCGTTGACGCGCGCTCCGTCTGAGCGGCTCCGGCTCGACGATCGCTGCGCTCAGGCGCGCAGGGTCCTCGCCACGCAGTGCGTTACCGCAGCCGCGCCGGGACCCCGAGGTCGAAGTGGGGCACGTCGAACATCCTGGCCCGGGCCGATCACGCGGCGCCAATGCCTATCCGGGGGTTCGGCATGCCGGTCCGGCATCAACCCTCTTGCGGGCACGTGGAGTTGCCGACGAGGTTCGCGATTTTGGGATGGATCACGGTCAGGGCGCTACGCCCCGGTTGTGCCAGCTGAGCGCATACGCGGCCTGGCGGGCACGCATCAACTCTCCGAGGGGCCGATGCTCGGTGGCCGCGATCCACGGGTTGAAGCTGCTCTTCTCGACGGCCTCGGCCAACGCCTCGTCAGGTGCTTGCCGAGGAAGGCACAGGCGCGCCACGGTGAGCCACGGCGCGTCCCAGCGGACCGAGGAGTCCTCGATCGGCGTGCGCCGCTCGTCCTCGAAGAACTGGGCTTGGAAGAGGAACTCCAGGTCGTCGTCGGCGAGTCGCCCGAAGATGTCGGCGGCGAGATCCTTGCGTGCTTCTTTGTTGACCGCTGTCGAGGCGGCGCACAGCTTCAACCGCGCGGCGTAGTCGCCGAACGTGATGGGCATGATGCTGAAGAAGTCATGCGTGGCGAATCCGCTGAACGGTTTCGCCATGTCCCGGAAGTTCACGACAGCGCTGCGTGTGAGCTGCGGCTTCGTAGCGACCTTTCGAAGCGCGGCGCCGGGCGCACTCGTAGAGAGATCGACGATCCCGACGACGTCCGCACTACCGCTGACCTTCAGGGTCTCCTGACTGACCAGGGTGAAGTTCTGCTCGACGCCGGTGGACGACGGCGTAGAGGCGCCGAGCACCTTGATCGCGAAACCGCGGATGTCCGGAGCCCGGTCGAGGGAGAAGTTTCCATTGGACAGCCGAACATGTGCTTCAAAGGCAGAAGGAGTGGCAAAAATCCCTTGCCGCGCATATTCGGGAAGATCTCCTTCCACCGCGAGGACAGCCTTCAGGGCGGCCACTCCGTTGCGATGCAGAGCTCTCCCGTGGCCCTGCTTCTTCAGACGTTTGCGTTGCAGTTCAGTGAAAACGCGCGCCTGGTCGGCGTGCCGGGTGCTCTCGTCGGGCAGAAAGACTTCGCGCCATTCAGTGCTCGGCATATGAAAACCTTCTCGATGTTCGGGCCTGTCGTCGGCGGCGACCACATAGTCATAGGCAGCCATCTCTCCCCCGCTCACCAGCGCCTGAGAGCCCGACCGGGCAGGGTTGTTCCGCCTTCCACCGAGCTTTGCGGCCCACGACATGTCACGCCAATGCCGATTGCCCGAACCGTCATGCCGATCGGGCATGACGCCTGGAAGCCCCAAGTCATGCCTGTCGGCCGTTGACGCTTCTACGTCGAACCGAGCGCCGCGATCACAATCTTGGCGAACTGGTCGATGGACGGCATCTTCCGGTTCTTGGCGTACGCCAGCGCCACCATGCGCGGGGCGACCCCCGCGAGCTGGACGTAGCGGATGTCGGGGCGACGGTAGAAATCGGCGAGGCCGGCCGGGACGACGATGAACCCGGTGCCGGACGCGACAGCTTCCAGGCTCTCCTCGATCGAGGTGGGCCGGTCGGCTTCCCGACGGTCGCGCACCGCTGCCGCGTGGAAGCCGGTTCCACGCCACTCCGGTACGTCATCGGAGTCCTGCAGCAAGCGGTACGGCGTCAGCTCCGCGATGTCGACGATCTGCGCCTGCGCCAGCGGATGTTCGTCGGAGAGTGCCGCGACGCGCGGTTCGGGGAACAGGGGAACAATCTCGAAGGTGTCGACCGGCAGCGGCAGCCGGACGAAGCAGACGTCGACACGGCCGTCGAGCAGATAGTCGACCTGGTCGGTGGGCGCCGTGTGCAGCACCTGCACATTGACCTCCGGCGCCAGCGCCCGGAACTGCCTGACGATCGGCGTGACTATGACCCCTGGCATGAAACCGATGGTGAAGTGGTGCCCCTCACGGCTGGCGAGGCGGACCCGCCGCTGTAAAGCCAGCGATGCCGCGAGCAGTGGCCGTGCGTCCTCCAGCAGCTGACCACCGGCCGGTGTGAGCGCCGTACCCAGCGGACCGCGCTGGAGCAACGACGCTCCAAGATCGTCCTCAAGGGCGCGGATCTGCCGACTCAGCGCGGGCTGCGTCATGTTCAGGCGTTCGGCGCCACGCACAAAGCTGAGCTCTTCGGCAACCGTCACGAAATAGCGGAGACGCCGGAGATCGATATCCATGACGGCCATGTTAGCCACGCTGCTTTTCCTGTCGAACTGCCTGCCGGAAAAACTCCTTGGGCTTTGGTGATGCCCAACCGGCATAACTTCTTCGCGAAACGGCATTGGCGCCACTCGGCATCCACGGCCATGATTGGCTGACATAAAGTGGCCACCGAAGTCTCCGGTGACGTCCATTCAAACCGGACTCCTTCAGCACGAAAGACCAGGCGAATAGTCGGCCCGGTACAGCCGGTACTCCCATTGCGGGCTGGGAGCCTCCGATCATCTGAGGCCGGTGGACCGCCGCAGCGCCGCCTGAAGCAGACGGTCCACCAGGTCTCCGTACCCGATGCCGCTGGCCTGCCACATCTGCGGGTACATCGAGACGGGGGTGAAACCGGGCATGGTGTTGATCTCGTTGATCACGAATTGTCCGTCCTCGGTGAGGAAGAAGTCCGCGCGGACCAGGCCCTCGCAGGAAGCCGCCTCGAACGCCTTGAGTGCCAGTCGGCGCACCTCATGGGTCTGGCTGTCGGTCAGTGCCGCGGGCACCACTCCGGGGGTGGAATCGAGGTACTTCGCCTCGAAGTCGTAGTACGCGTGTGCGTCGGGCACCGGGATCTCGGCCGGCACGCTGGCCCGCGGTCCATCGGGGAATTCGAGCACGCCGCACTCGATTTCGCGACCCTGCACCAGGGCCTCCACGATGATCTTCGCGTCGTGTCGGTGCGCCTCCGCGATCGCGTCCTCCAGCCCCTCCCTGCCGTCGACCCGGGTGATACCGATCGAAGAGCCGGCGCGTGCGGGTTTCACGAACAGCGGCCAGCCGTACGCGTCGGCGAAGCCACTGATCCGCGCGCGGGCGCCCGCCGCGTCGGAGTGCCACTCGCGGGGCCTGATCACCAGGTACGGCCCGACCGCCAGACCGAACGCGCTGAACACCCTCTTCATGTACTCCTTGTCCTGGCCGATCGCCGAGGCGAGAACGCCCGCGCCGACGTAGGGGATGCCGGACAGCTCCAGCAGGCCCTGCACAGTGCCGTCCTCGCCGTACGGTCCATGGAGTACGGGGAAGACCACGTCCGCTTCGCCGAGGACCTTCGGCGCCGCGCCGCGTTCGCCGCGGACGACTGTCCGATCGGTCGGGTCGACGGAGACCACGATGTTGCCCCGGTCCGTGTCCGCGAGCTGCTCGACCGTGGGCTGCCGCCGGTCGACCATCACCATGCGCCCAGGATCGTCCGACGTCAGGACCCACCGGCCGTCCCGGGTGATGCCGACAGGCAGGACGTCGTACTTCGTCCGGTCGATGGCTCGCAGTACGGCCCCTGCGGTCACGACGGAGACGCCGTGCTCGGAGCTCCGGCCACCGAAGAGAAGTATCACCAGCGGCCTGCGGCGGGATCCGGACGGAGGGGAGGCGGATCGTTCGGTCATGGTTTCTGCTTCCTTCGCTGAGCGGCGCCGCCCTCCCGGTCGGAAGGACGGCGCCGCACGTCGGTGGACCGAAAAAGGTCTCGGTTGTCCGGTCAGCCGGTCAGTGAGGATCGGGAGACGGGGAAGTCGAAGTAGGTGGACGGGTAGGGCTCGGCGGCGAAGGTGAAGTGCCACCATTCCTCGGCGAGATTCACGAATCCGAGTGACTCCAGCTCGTCCTTGAGCAGCAGTCTGTTGCTGTGCTGGACTCCCACGATGCGCGGGTCGAGGGTGTGCGCGAGCGTGTCGAAGCAGTCGTATCCGGTGCCCATGTCGATCGAGTTGTCCGGGAACCTCTGCGCGGCCGGCGCGTAGCACGGTTCAAGCTTTTCTCCGGGGACGTAAGGACGCGTCGGGTGGGCCGGCAGCTTCACGAGCGTGAGGTCGATCGTGCTGCCGCGACTGTGTCCCGATTTCGCCGCGATGTACCCGTCGGTGAATAGGTTGGCCTTGTCCACCTGCGGATAGAACTCGTCCTTCATCGTCAGGTCGGTCAGGTCCTGCGCCCAGTCGACGAACTGGTCCACCGCGCGCTGCGGCCGGTAGCAGTCGTAGACCTTCAGCGTGTAGCCCTGCGCCAGGAAGTGGCGCTCGGCCTTCGCCAGGGCCTGCGCCGTCGGGGCGGTGACGATGCACAGCGGTTCGACATAGCCGTTTATCGGCGTGCCGATGAAATTGTGGGGGGTGGCGTAGCGGATGTCCTGCAGAATCGCGGGGGCCACGTCGTGGAGCGCCACGAAATCGGCGGGCGCCGTACTGTCCGTGTCGGCAGCCTGTGCGGTGACCGAGGTGCTCGCAACTGTGCCGAGGACGGCCGCCAGAAATGCCAGCAGCATGGGTGCGCGTCTGCGCGCGTTTTTGATTTTCACTATGCCGTACCCCTACTTGATATATGGGCGGAGAATTTCCCCAGACCCGCGAACGGCGTCAGCGAGAGCGCCATGACGAAAA
This sequence comes from Streptomyces hokutonensis, assembly GCF_042751305.1. Taxonomy (GTDB): domain Bacteria; phylum Actinomycetota; class Actinomycetes; order Streptomycetales; family Streptomycetaceae; genus Streptomyces; species Streptomyces hokutonensis_A. The sequence continues at coordinate 345,911 of NZ_JBHYWD010000008.1, read as the reverse complement.
TACCGAAGAACAAGGTGCAGTGCAGGAGACCGTATTCGCCGACGAGTAAACCCGTGACCAGTACCGGAACGCACATCGACGTATAAGTGATCGTGTAGATGGCGGCCATCAGGCCCGCCCGTTCCGTCGCGAGGACGTTCGCCGTCACCAGACGGACGCCGCCCTGGAACGCGGGGCCGAATCCCGCACCGGCCACCGCGGTCCCCACGTACAGAGTTGTGGATGAGTCGCGGTGCGCGGCCAGCAGCGTGACGGCCACCCCCGTCGTCAGAAGCAGGGAGCCGCCCAAGGCCGTCCGGCCGGCGTCCCCATGCCGCGTCAGCAGCACTGCCGGTACCGCACTGGCGGTCAGCAGGGACACGATCAGGCCGTCGGCGGTCGACGACGCCGATCCGGTGATGCCCTGGACCAGATCGGGTCCGAGGGACAGATAGAAACCGCCTAGAGCCCAGACAGCCACGAACACGGGTGCGGTGACAAGGAGGGCTCGGCGGCTGGACCGGGGAGCGCGGATCCGCGGTCGCACCGAAAGCCAGGCTCCCGGGCTCGGCAGCCTCGATTCCGGGAGGAAGGCCAAACCCAGCATCTGGACGGCCAGCGCGCTGAACAGCAGCGTGTACACGCTGCCGAGGTGAGCCGGAATCAGGTCCATGAGCAGGCTCGTACCGAGCGTCCCCGACGCCATGCCGATGAGCGGAGCGACGCTGACGAACAGGGGCCCCCACCGTTTGGTCACGTCGAGCAGGGCGGCACCCAGCGCACTCGTCGCGGCACCCGTGGCCAGCCCCTGGAGCGTCCGGGCGAGGATCAGCGAGGCCACACCGCCGGCCTGCAGGAAGAGCAGCATGGACAGTGCTTCGAGGGCGAGAGCGACGCCGATGACCGGCCGCCGGCCGACATGATCGGAGAGCGCCCCGACGGTCAGGAGCGCGACCAGGACGCTCAGGCAGTACACGCCGTAGACCACGGTGACCGTGCCGGAGGAGAGGTGCCAACTCGCCTGGTAGACGCGGTAGAGCGGAGTGGGCGCACTGGAGGCGGCAAGGAACGTCGTCAGCACGGCGGATAAGAAGACAGCCGACCTTCGGTGAGAAACCGCATGGTCGGCCCGCCTGCCGGGCCGCCTGTCCCTTGCCTCGGACTGGACATGAAGCTCTTCGAGCATCGTTGTTCGGCTCTCTGTACGGGAAGGGCGGAACGGGAAGAGCGAGCGGCAACCCACAGGGCGCACGTCACTTGGCCTGTCGACAGGCCGCGCTCTCCATGACTCCGACGCCGAAGGCGACTCGACGGGCATCGGCGCGGCCTCCCACCGAGGGGGACCGGGGGAGGCCGACGTGGACCAACGTAGGGGTCCGGGTGACGTGTTCACGGCTGCCGTGGCGCATCGGGTACCAACAGGACCTCGACAGGGGCCGAACAGACACTGCGGCACGGCAGTTGTGCGAATGGCGTGTCGGGGAGCTGGGCACATGCCGATCCGGCATCAGAACGGCCCGAGTCGGTATCGGCGATATCGGCGGAGCCTGACCGAGAATCGGCGGGCGGGGCGGGTCCGCCTCTGTCGCCCGCCGACCCGCTGACGTCCGAGAGGGCCGGCCTTCGCCAACGCCTCCAGCCCAGGTCCAGGCTCCGCAACCCCGGAGGGCGAACGTCGAACATGACCGACCTCAGCATCGGCCACGGTCCCATCGGCCTCATGGAAGAGGAGGAAGTCACCTATCCGGTGAGCACCGTGCTCACGCTTCAGCGCGAGCGGACGGCGTCCTTGCTCCGCGCCCTGCGCAGTCAGCATGTGCTGCCCGCCCGGACTCATAACTGGGGCTCCGAGCGGGCTTACGGCGCGCTGCTGCACGAGGCCGGCACTCGCCTCGCCGTCCTGGACGTACCCGGGGCGCAGTGGAGCGACGGTCTTGAGCAACGTGTGCGCGCGCTCAGCAACATCTCATCCGTGGTCGTGCTCGTACCCGATCACACGGATTCCGTAGGGCTTCTCCTGGCGGGCGCCGCCAACGTCCTCCTCCGCGACTCGCCGCCCAGGGAACTCGCGAGCAGAATCACCGCGGAGCGGCGATGGCTGGACATGAGACCCACGCGGCAGCGGCAAGCCGAGGATTCGCCAGCGTTCCGTGAGGTCGGCCTCCAACAGCACTCCCAGCAGGTGCTGTTCGAGGTCCTCTGTTCCGCCTCGCGGCCCTGGTGCTGCCACGACCTGTGCCTGCTGCTCGGTACCGCCGGGGAACCGATGAGCCGCCGAGCGCTGCACGGCAGGATCGTACGGCTCGACGAGCGCCTCGCACGGCGTGGACTGTCGGTCGACTGCACGACCCAATGGGGGCGCACGACGTTCATGGGCGTCGTCGAAAAGGCCCGGGAAACGCCTGGGCCGGCGAAGCGCGGCAGGCACTGAAGTGACGACTGAACGGCTCCTACGGACCCGGAGCTCGATGCGACAGCCCGGACCGCCCACTGCCGACCGAGGCGAACAGACCGACGGAGAGACGAAACATGGACGAGCGAGCGGCGACTTCCGGCGAAGACACGGAACCGGAGGAGTCGGAGGAGGCGGTCCGGGCCGCGCTTCTGGACGCCTGGAGGGCAGGGGGCGGCGGAAGAGACGGACGGGAGGCGGGAACATCGTCGCGTCCGGTGCCATGGGCCCTCGCGCGCTCTTGTCCGAGCAGGTCCGGCCCCCACCGGAGACTTCGAGGGATCCCACCACAGGGCGGCCTACCGGGTGCGTGAGCACGCTTCGGCAGGCCGCCCTCGACGCAGTGTCAGGTGGGCAGGTTCCACCTCTGGTTGACGGCACCGGTGCAGCTCGCGATCTGGAGCTGCGTGCCGGCGGTGGTGTAATTCGCGGTGGCATCAAGGCACTTGCCGGACTGCGGGTTGTAGATCGTGCCGTCGGCGCGCGTCTGCCAGGTCCCGCCGCCGGAGCCGTCGCAGTCGTCCAGCTCCACGGCGGTGCCGTCGGCCGTGCCTCCGCCCTTGACGGCCATGCACTTGTTCTCCACCGTCAGCGTGCCGTTGAGGTTCAGCGTCCACTGCTGCGAGTTCGTGTCGTTGCACCAATACAGCTGGATCGGGTTGCCGTTCGTGGTGTTCCCCGAGCGGTTGTCCACACACATCCCGGCGGAGTTGCTGAGGGGGCCCGTCGGGTTCTTCTCGTTGGTCAAGGAGAACCCGGTGTTCGCCGTCAGCACCGCGTAGGACAGATCCGAGCAACCGAGGTCGGACGACTTCACGGTGGTCGGCACGGTCGAGTTGGCCGCCGTGGCTGCCGTCCAGCCGCCGCCGTAGGAGGACTGGTACTGGAGTCCCGTGGTCTGGTACGCCGCGCCCTTGGTCTCCGCGCAGTACTGGCCCTCACCGGTCGTGGGGTCGTAGTTCGTGTAGACCTCCATCATGTCCCAGCCGCCGCCGGAACTGCCGAGCTTGCTGGTGTTCGCGCTCTGGAAGAAGGGCTCCCAGGCGTGCGTGTCGTAGTTGTAGAGGTACGAGGTCCACTCGTTGGTCGTCGCATTGGTCTGGATGTCCTGGACCGAGTACGACGGCCGGCCGTTCACCTTCTTGGTGTAGGTGTCCAGGAAGGCGGAGTCGGCGACCGTGGTCTTCGCCCAGCCCGGGGCTGCCGCACACCAGTCCCACGCGCCGACCCAGATCGAGCTGCGGAAGTAGATCGTGGTCATCTCGATGCAGCTTGCGTAACTCGGGTCCAGGGTCGGCGCGTAGACCGTGTCGTCGCCGGTGACCGGGGCCGAGAGGTTCACGCTGTGCGTGGCCTGCGCTCCGTGCATGGTTCCGCTGGTCGGGGAGACGCCCCAGGAGGCGTGGAACTTCCCCGTCCAGGAGGACAGGGCGCTCGTGGTGGCATCCGCGGCGGACGGCGCGTCCTCGGCGACGCCGACCGAGCCGACGTGCCCGGCGAAGTTGAGCTCGTAGAACCGCCGGGAGACCTCGGCAGGCAGTTCCTTCCGAACCGCCGACCCCGTCTTGCCGGGGACCACGTGCTCGCTGTGCAGGGCACCGGGCGCGGGTGAGCCGGAGTCCGGCTGGGCGGGAGCGGCTGCTTCGGAAGCAGGTGATCCGGTGGTCAGCGCCAGCACGGCGACGACTCCGACCAGGGCAGAGCCCAGCTTGTGTATGCGCACTACTTGTCCTATCTGGATGTACACATGACGGCGCCCGAGAACGGGGTGTGCCGTGACCGTTGTGGCCGGCCCGGCGGTCCGCCGCTCAGCCGAACAGGGCCGAGATGGTGACGGGGGAAGACGAGGGCTGCCCACCGCTCAGTGCTCGTGCACCTCGTTCGTCGCCTCGATCTGCTTCCACGACTTGGGCCGAACCGGAAGGGAAGACCTGCCGACCGCGGCGGGCACCGCCGGCTTGGCCGGCTTGAAGAGCCATGTGTCGAACAGCGCGCCCAGCTCCCTGCGGGACACCTTCTTGGCGTACCGCTGGAAGGTCCACGACCGACGCGTTGCTGTAGGTGTGCTTCTGCGGCCCCCCTCGGGGGGCCGCAGAAGGGCCGGGTCCGGGTCTCCAGCGCGAAACCGGTGGGCACGTCCGGCACATGGCCGCCGAGCGCGTCGTACGGATGGGGAACCATCACCACGCCGACTCCGGCTCGTTGGCCGTGACCGCGCCGTCCGCCGTGTGCAGCCAGGCGGTGAATCCGTATGCGTGCTTCGACGCGGGTGTCTCGCTGTAGCGCACTACGACGGTGATGTCCGCGCCCTGGTCCAACCCCGTCCTGGGAGTCCCCGCCAACTCGTCCGTGCCGACTGGTACTTCAGCCGCAGGTCGTAATGGGAGACGTCGTATCCACCGTTGCTGTGGGGCGGTGGCGAGCGCGCTCGGAGCGATGAGTCCGTAGTGCACTGAGGCTCCAAGTCATGGATGAACGGCAGGGGTTCGAACCCTGTGACATCAGCTGTCGGCGTGCTGACGTCACAGGCTTCACATGATCGTCGGCCGGTCACCGGGACGACCGCAGTCCTGTGGCGACCGTGCCCGTTCGTACCCGTCGCAGTGCCTCATTCTCTGTATTTCCGCGCACTTAAAACGTCAGGAATTCGGTGCTGGAAATGTCGTTCGCCGGCTCATGCCGGATCGACATGGACGGGAGCGGGATTGGCATTAGCGTTCCGTCGAAGCGACCGCCATAGTTGATTTGGCGAAGCGCCGCAGGCCGCAAGAGAAAAGGTTTCCGTGTTCATGCGGACCATGGCGCTTCCTCTGCCGATTCGGCTGGACAACTTCGAGAGGAATAACAACAAATGAAGTCCACCGTTCGAATCAAAACGCTGGTGGCTGCCGGGCTGGTGAGTGGCGCGGTCGTAGCCTCGCTTGCCGTGACGAACGCGAGCGCCGTCACGACCAGGGCGAACGATCACGCCGTCGCCTCGCAGACGGCGCACCGCGCGAAGCCGACGGTGGTCCTGGTCCACGGGGCGTTCGCCGACTCCTCCAGCTGGAGCAGCGAGATCGGCTACCTGCGGCAGCAGGGCTACCCGGTCCTCGCGATCGACACCCCGCTGCGCGGCCTGGCCTTCGACAGCGCCTATGTCGAGGCGCAGGTCAAGACCGTCAAGGGTCCCGTGGTGCTGGTCGGCCACTCCTACGCGGGAGAGGTCGTCAGCCAGGTCGCCGCGACGACGTCGAACGTCAAGGCCCTCGTCTACGTGGCGGCTCTCATCCCCAAGGCGGGAGAAGCCGCCGGCTCACTGATCGGACAGTTCCCCGGGTCGCAGCTCGTTTCGGAGAACTTCCGCACCGTTCCGCTGCCCGGCGGTGACACCGACGTGTACCTCAAGGCGGACAAGTTCGGGACCGTGTACGGCAACGGGCTGTCGAAGTCGGCCATCAGCGTCGCCTCGGTGACTCAGGAGCCGGTCGCCCTTTCGGCCTTCACCGACAAGGCCACGGTGAATCCGCCGGCGAAGACGCCGAAGTGGGCGGTCATCTCGACGGAGGACCACGCTGTGCCGACGGCCGCCCAGAAGTTCCAGGCCAACCGGGTGGGCGCCCACATCACCTACACCCGCTCGGGACACGACGTTCCTTCGATCAGCCCGGGAGCGGTCGACCGCGCCATCGTCGCCGCCGCCAACTCCGTGCACTGATCCGTCCCAGTAGCAGGGCGCCTGTTTGATCGGCGCGGGGCTTCTGCGGCTGTGCCATGGGCTTGCTTCGCCGTCGTACCGGCACACGCGATGCCCCCACGACCACGCAGGACGGGGAGGGACTCGCTACCGCAGGCCGCGCTCCGCGCGCACTCCGAGGGCAGAAGGGCTCCCGCAAGCATCCGGCTTGCGGGAGCTCTTCGTCCCATAAGGGAAGCGGCGATACCCGCAGACCGAATTCGGCCCGCTTCAATTCGGCGAGTTTATTTAGTCAGTAGCCATGACCTCGCGATTACGCTGAAGTCGACTTGGAGTGTGTAGCGGTCGGCGGCGCAGGAAATGGTGGTGTGTTCGCGTAGGGCGATGCGCTGACCCGCGAAAGCGCCGCTTCGGTTCTCACGAGGGACAGCCCGGAACTCATGGCGGAGGTCGGCTGCTCCGTTTGATCGGGCCCATGGCTGCTCGACAAGTGATGGTCCGACGGCTGCTCACAGGCCGGTGACGGGCTGTCCGGTGAGCGCTTGGGCGATCTGCCAAAGCTGTCCGCCGCGGGACGCCTTCACGAGGACGACGTCGCCGGGCGGAGGATGGACGCCAGATGGGACGCGAGCGGGGTCGACTCGTGGGGGACCACCTGCACTCGGGGCACGCGGGGGGCGCGGAAACCGCACATTGGACTGGACAGCAAAGAACCCCCGGGTGATCGACCCGGGGGTTTCGCACGGAGCGGGTGACGAGAATCGAACTCGCACTCTTAGCTTGGGAAGCGACGGAGCTTGCTCGCCGACTACTGTACTGACCTGTGGAAACGTGAGGTCAGGCCCCGTGAGCGGGTCGGGATCGCACCTTTGGTGGCCGTTGTCGTCCGCCCTGAAGGGCACGGATGGGGCACGCGGTTGAAGCGAGGTCGATGCGGGCGCCTTCAGCGGGACGTCGACGTGTGTTCCACCGAAGGCTTGCTGAGCGGTGGCCTGACGCTTTGCTCGGGCGACGCCTCAGGTATCCATAGGCCGGGAGCCTCTGCCGGGCCCTGACGGTGAAGAGATGTCTCAGTTGGGCATGTCGACGGTCAGTCCGGCTGCTTGAGCAGCATCGGCCAGTCGTTTGTCGTACGTGACGAAGGAGGTCAGCTGGGAGCGGATACGGAGAGCCGTTGCCAGGTGGATGGCGTCCAGACTCCGTACGGTCACAGGTTTGACGGTCTGGGCCAAGATGCGAATGCCGGCATCCAGCTCCACCAACTCGATCAGGTCGAGGACCGGGTGGAGCCGGGCGACAGCCTCCGGGGCGTAGCGCCCAAGGGCCCGCGACGACTCGATCTCCACCAGAACCGAACTCGTCCATCCGGTCTCGGCTCGTTCGTCGAGCCAGTCGCGCAAAGCCTGCGACTCGGACTCGGCGTGGACGAGTTTCACGACGGCGGCCGAGTCGAGATAGATCATCAGCGCTCGTCCTCGCGACTGTGGGCGATTTCCGCGGCGATGTCGATGCCGTCCGGTTCACCAAGCGGCATACGCAGGACGGCGCGACGCATCGCGGCGGCCCGCTCTTTGCGTAGGGCGGCTTCGAGCACGGCTTGGCGGATGGCTGCCGAGCGTGAACTGCCGTCATGGGTGAGAACGTCCAGAGCGCGCTCGGTCTCCGAGTCGCTGCGGATCGTGATGGTGTCAGCCATGAAACCAATGTAAGACGATCTGTCTTACATGGCAAGCCTGAGACTGCTGTCCCCTTCACAGTGCAGGAAAGCGCCAGTTGGTCCGCAGGGGGCGGCAGGCTGAGGGCTCTCATCGGTGACCGCTGCGGTGAGTGTCATGAAACGGCAGGTCAGCGGCGTGTTCCGGCAGTGGGAGTGGCGAGTTGGTGGCACTCGGCAAGCGCTCGTGCCCTCCGCGTGCCCAATCTTCGGGTGCCTTGTGCGCCGGAAAATGCGACTGAGAGCCCGCCATGAAAGAGCCCCAGGCTGCTGACCTGGGGCTTCGAGGAGAGCGGGTGACGAGAATCGAACTCGCACTCTCAGCTTGGGAAGCTGATGTTCTACCACTAAACTACACCCGCGTAAGACGCCGGTTGAGCCGGTGTCGAATGCCCGCTCACTCTACCTCATGCCTGGCTGGCGGCGCTGAAGCCGTGGGGTGACGGTCGTGTTTCGGAGGGTGGACGCGGCTGCGGGGGACCGGAGTTGGGGCGTACGGTGGAGGCGTGGAAGAGGGTCCGGGTGGGACGGAGTGCCGCCTGGAGAGTCGTTCCTTTCATCCCGTAATGTGGCATTTGGCGTCCGGCGAGCAGCAGCCGGACGCGGCTCTTGGGGTAGGGTCTCATTGTCGTGTTTGAGCGCACCGTGGTACGTTTTGCCGATGGGGACGT
>NZ_JBHYWD010000008.1:329467-337409 GCF_042751305.1 Streptomyces hokutonensis | reverse complement strand
GGGTGGTGGGGGGGGGGGGGGGTGGGGTGGCCCGCGTGTTTTGTTTTACCTCTCCCCGTTTCTGGGGTGTGGGGGCGCCGGGCCCCCCCCCCCCCCCCGCGGCTCTTGGGGAAGGGACTCATGGACTTGATGGAGCGCACCGTCGTCCGTTGTGCCGATGGGCACGTGTTCAGCACCGCTTCGTTCCCGATGCAGCAGGCCGAGCGGCTCGGCCCCGGACGGCTCGTCCGGTGTCCACGGTGTGCCCGGCTCCGCAGCGCGGTGCCGGTGACCTTGGAGAAGCAGTAGCGGTAACCCGGTAGGCAGTCGCTGGCGCGCGGGTCCGTCCGATTGTGGTCGGTCCGCGCGTCTTGCGTATCCTCGGGGCGTGCTTCTCTCAGACAAGGACATCCGGGCCGAGATCGACGCCGGGCGGGTCCGGATCGATCCCTACGACGAATCCATGGTGCAGCCGTCGAGTGTCGACGTGCGCCTCGACCGCTACTTCCGGGTGTTCGAGAACCACCGCTACCCCCACATCGACCCGTCGATCGAACAGGCGGACCTGACGCGGCTGGTGGAACCGGAGGGCGACGAGCCGTTCATCCTCCACCCCGGTGAGTTCGTGCTCGCCTCGACCTACGAGGTCGTCTCCCTGCCCGACGATCTCGCATCGCGGCTCGAAGGGAAGTCCTCCCTCGGCCGGCTCGGGCTGGTCACGCACTCCACCGCCGGTTTCATCGACCCCGGCTTCTCCGGGCACGTGACACTGGAGCTGTCGAACCTCGCGACGCTCCCCATCAAGCTCTGGCCCGGCATGAAGATCGGCCAGCTCTGCCTGTTCCGGCTCACCTCGCCCGCCGAGTTCCCCTACGGCAGCGAGCGCTACGGCTCCCGCTACCAGGGCCAGCGCGGCCCCACCGCCTCCCGCTCCTTCCTCAACTTCCACCGGACGCAGGTGTGAGCATGGACGCCGTACGGGAGAACCTGACCTACGAAGCGTTCGGCGTCGCCGTCCGCGAACTCGCGCAGACCATCGCCGACGACGGCTACGAGCCCGACATCATCCTCAGCATCGCCCGCGGCGGGGTCTTCGTCGCAGGCGGGCTGGCCTACGCCCTCGACTGCAAGAACATCCACCTGATCAACGTGGAGTTCTACACCGGCGTCGGCACCACCCTCGACATGCCCGTCATGCTCGCTCCCGTCCCCAACGCCATCGACTTCTCCTCCAAGAAGGTCCTGATCACCGACGACGTCGCCGACACCGGCAAGACGCTCAAACTGGTCCGCGACTTCTGCCTCGACGCTGTCGCCGAGGTGCGCAGCGCGGTCATCTACGAGAAGTCGCAGTCGCTGGTGAAGTGCGAGTACGTGTGGAAGCGCACCGACGACTGGATCAACTTCCCGTGGAGTGTGTTGCCTCCGGTGCACAGGTCGGGGGAAGCGGCAAAGCCGAACAGGGAAGCGGTCTGACCTGCGGGTAGCCCGTGGATCAAAGGAAGAGCCCCCTCGGCGGATCATCGAGGGGGCTCTCGTGCTGTACGGCGGGATGTCCTTGTCAGGACGGGGCGTTGACCTCGGCTGCGACAATGCGCCCATGAATGACGCTTCTGGGCCGCAGACCTTCGCTTCGCCGCTCAAGCCCGTCGACCTGCCCACCATCGCGCCCGAACGCGAGGCCTTGGCGGGGTGGCTCGACTTCTACCGCGCCGAACTGCTGAAGAAGCTCGACGGGTTGACCGAGGAACAGGCTGCCCGCAGGGTCGTTCCGTCCCTCACCACCCTGCACGGATTGGTGCGACACCTCACCAAGGTCGAGATCATCTGGTTTGTCAACGTCATCGAGCAGAGCGAGGAACCCGCGCCCTTCGGCTGGCCCGAGCGCAGGGACGGTGACTTCCTGTTGGGCGACGGCGCGACACTGGCTGAGGACGTCGCGCGCTACCTGGCCGCCTGCGAGCGCAGCCGCGAGATCTTCGCCGGGGTTTCGCTGGATCATGTTTGCACGCACCACCGATTCGGGGATCTCGACGTGCGGTGCATCATGCTGCACATGATCAGGGAATACGCCCAGCACAACGGCCACGCGGACGTCATCCGCGAGCTCATCGACGGCAGTACGCAGAGCTGAGTCCCCTTCGTCGTCGTAGCGGAGAAGCCTCCGGGAAGTCTCTAGAACGTGCCCAGCTTCACGATCGACAGCAGGGCGATCAGCTGGATCGCGGAGGCGCCGAGGGCCTTGGGCCAGGGGAGGTCGTGGGAGCGGCTGACCATCATCGTCAGGAGCGCGCCGGCCGCTACCCAGGTGGCCCAGCCGAGGGCCTGGACGAAGGTGGCGTCGCCGCCGAAGAACATGGCGAAGACCAGACGGGGGGCGTCCGTGATCGACATGATCAGCATGGACAGACCGACCGTGGGCTGCCAGGCTCCGTCGCCGCCCAGCTGGCGGGCCAGGGTGTGGGTGACCACGCCCAGGACGAAGGACGACAGCACCAGCGCCACGGCGGTGATCAGGACGATCGGGACCGCGTTCGCCAGCGTGGCGTTTATGGCGTCCGCGCGGGCGCCGTCGAAGCCGAAGACCGCGAGCAGGCCGTAGAGGAACGTCACGATCAGGGCGGGGGCCCACATCGTGTAGTCCCGCATCTGGAGGAACGTCTGCTGGGGTGCGAGGACGATGCCCCGCAGCAGGTCCTTCCAGTGCAGGCGGGGGCCGACCTGGCCGGTGGGGGCCTGGGCCGAGCCCGCGCGGTACGTACCGCCCTGGGTGTACGGGTCCTCACCTACGGAGAACGCCTGGGTGTGGCCCGGGTTGTTCGCCGCGTACGGGTCGGGGGTCGTCGGGTGACCGCCATGGCCGTAGCCGCCGCCGTCGCCGAAGTACTCCGGCTCGTCGCCGTAGCCGCCGTTGCCGCCGTTCGCCTGGGACCACTGCCGGCCGCCGCCCGCGGGGCTTCCGTACTGCGGTTGCTGCTGCGGGTACGGCTGCGACTGCGGCGCAGAGGGGTAGCCGTACGGCTGTCTCTGCGGCGCTCCCTGTGGTGCCGGGGGAGCCTGCTGCCCGTACGGAGGTTGTTGAGGGCGCGCTTGCGGGGCCCGGCCGTCCCGGCCGCCGCGTCCGATCCTGAATCCAGCCACGTCATCGAACGTACCTGGTTCCGCAGAGTCACGGGCCGGGCCGGGGGTTTCGGGCGGGGCTTTGCTGCCGAGCTGTGACATCCCCTAAGGGACGTAAGGGGGCGGGAGAGGACGGCCGCCGGGCCCGTGGCGGACGGCCACGGGCCCGGCGTGGAGGAGGGCTGGAGACTAGTCGGCGAACAGGGCGCCGAACTGCGGTGTGCCCGCCGTCGAGACGCCCGCGGCGCCCGCGGAGATGGCGCGGGAGCCGGTCGTGACGATCTTCGTGCCGTCGGAGGGCAGGTAGGTCACCGCGCCGTCGGCGCTGTTCTCGTACGAGCCGACGATCAGGTCCGCCCTGCCGTCGCCGTTGACGTCGTCGAGCTTGACGTCGACGCCGAAGAGGTCGTTCTTCTCGTCGGCGCCGGGGACGCCGGCCGTGCTCTGGGCGAAGGACTGGACGCCGGTGGTCGTGTTGGCGCCGGACGCGGAGCCGTAGATGACCGTGACCATGCCTGCGTTGGTGGCGGCGCCGAGGTCCTCGTCCGGGGCGGAGACCACGACGTCCTGGTAGCCGTCGCCGTTGACGTCACCGAGGTCCAGGTCCCAGCCGAAGGCGTCGCCCTTCTCCGAACTGCCGGGTATGTTCCCGGAGTTCTGGGTGATGCCGGTGGTCACGGCGGGGCCGGACGCGGAGCCGTAGGTGATGTTCACCTTGCCGCCGTTCGCCGAGTCCGGGACGGTCGTGCCGTCGCTCGTCGTGGCGTCCCAGCCGGCGCCGGTGACGATGTCGCCGTAACCGTCGCCGTTGATGTCACCGATGCCGGTGACGATGCCGGGCTTGAGGGTCCGCACGCCCGCGACGCTCAGGCCGCTCGCGGTGCCGGGCACGAGGTAGTTGGTGTTCCAGCCGTTGCTGGTCTGCGTCTCGTAGCCGTCGACCACCAGGTCGGTGCGGCCGTCGCCGTTGACGTCACCGGCCGTGAGGTGGTGCGGGCCGTACGGGAAACCGCTCGAGCCGGAGTGGATCGGGGGCTTGATCGTGTAACGGCCGCCGGGCTTGCCGGTGGAGCTGCTGAAGCCGCCCTTGTAGACGTAGACGGTCGCGGCCGAACTGCCCACCGCCAGGTCCGCCTTGCCGTCGCCGTCGAAGTCACCGGCGGCCAGGGTCTGGCCCCAGTTGTCGTGCCCGGACACGGCCGGGTCCGGTACGTCGCTGCTCTTGCCGGTGAGGCCGCTCCTCGAACCCCACAGGATCGCGAGCGCGCCGCCGTCGGTGTCCGTGCCGACCTTCTCGTACGGCGAGCCCACGGCGAGGTCGTCGTATCCGTCGCCGTTGAAGTCGGCGTATGCCGTGGCGTAGCCGAAGTAGTCGCCCTTCTCGGCGGTACCGGGCACGTTGCCGGAGTTCTGGCTCAGCGTCGAACGCTTCGTGGACGACACTCCGGTGGCCGTGCCGTACAGGGCCACGACCTGGCCGGCGTCGGCCTGGCCGGCGACGTACGCGCCCGGCGCGGAGACGACGACGTCACCGATGCCGTCGCCGTTGAAGTCGGCCTTCGCGATCTTGAAGGAGTCGGCGGCGGTAGCTGTCGTTACCGAGAGGCTGAGCAGACCGCCCGTCAGCGCGGCCGCGGCGGCCGTCGCGAGGGTGAGTCGCAGGTACTGCTGCATGCGGGGTCTCCTGCGGCATGCGGGGGATGCTTGGCGGGCATCCGCGTCAATGAGGTGTCGATGGGGTGCGTACCGCCCGTGTTTGCCGGGGGTTGTCCTTGGATTCACGGGTGGTTGGCGATCAGGAGACCCTTGGTGAGGCGTAAGGGTTGTGCGTGAGCTCGGTAAATCTCTGAGGTTGGGGTGGGGGTGGGGTGGGGTGGTGCTTGCGTGTGTTGTGAGGGTGCTGTTGGGCCACTCGCTTCTTTGCCAGTGTCGGACTTCCACGGACCGAGTAAAGGGCGCTCCCTGCGGTCGCGTCGGCTCCGCCGATTCCGCTGCGCTCCACCCTTGACTAGGTCCGCTCCAGCCCGTTCAAGAAGCGAGCGAGCGGCCGGGGAGGAATGGGGGTCCCAGGTCGGCCAACCCCTCACGTCGGCTGCGTTGTGGGCCGGCGTTGCGGGGCGCGTCCGCGTCTCGTCGGCACGCCGCCTCGGCTCAGCGGCCAACCGGCGGTGGGGGGGGAGGGTGGCTGGTTGGGTGAGTGGGCAGGTCTGGGGCTACGGGGATGCACGGGCCCCCGGGACCGTCCCTGGTGGTGGCCCTGGTGGTGGCCCTGGTGGTGGTCCGGGTGGCGGCCTGATGCCGCTCTGATGCCGCCCATCGTCTTTCCTCCGGGGCTCGGTACGCCGGAATGCGGCAACCGGCCGGGAGAGGCCACGCCTGTGCGCCGCCCCCGACGTGCCCCCTCTGGAAGCCGGGATCTTTTCTAACCACTCATGTCAGTTAGAGCGGTTAGCCTGGCGCACAGCTTCTGGAGACCCCCACCCTCCCCCCCACCGGCGGTTGGCCGCTGAGCCGAGGCGGCGTGCTGGCGAGACGCGGACGCGCCCCGCAACACCGGGTGCGTACGCAGCCCACGTGAAGGGGTAGCAGACCCGGGCCCCCCATTCCTCCGGGCCGCTCGCTCGCTTCTCAGACGGGCTGGAGCGGAGCGAGTCAAGGGTGGAGCGCAGCGGAATCGGCGAAGCCGACGCGACCGCAGGGAGCGCCCTTTACTCGGTCCGCGGAAGCCCGACACTGGCAAAGAAGCGAGTGGCCCAACGTTCACTGTCGTCATGACGTACAGACGTCCTTGAGCCTGTCCGCTGCCGCGTCGATCTTGCTGGAATCCGGGTTCGTATCGCCGTTCAGGATGGCCTTGTTGTAGTCGGAGATCGCCTTGTCCAGGTCGTCGACTGCCTTGTTGAGCTTGTTGTCGTCCGAGTTCGCGTTGATCTTGTCGAGGTTCTTGTCGATCGTGGTGATGGATTCGTCGGTCTTGGTCGGGTCCTTCGCCGCGTCCACCCCCGCCTCGTGAATTGCCTTGAGGCTGTCGGAGATGGTGTTCCAGTTCTTCAGGCAGTTCAGGGAGTTGGAGGCGTCGGAGGTGTCGGTGGGGTCGCAGGCCGTGAGAAGTCCGGCTGTCAGCGCGGTCGCGGCCAGGAGCGTGGCCATGGTGGCCGTACGGCGTGCACGCGGGTGATGCGTGGTCATGGGAGGCCTTTCGAGGGTGGGGTCGGGGTGTGGATCGTGGGGTCAGGCCCAGGGCTCGTCCGTCGAGGTGCGGGGGGATGCCGGGGTCGGTCCCTTGCGGAGGTTGGAGATCAGGCCGCCTGCCGCGCCCAGGGACACCAGGCCCATTCCGGCCGCCGTCGCGATGCCCTTGGCGCCGTCCATGGCGAAGTAACTGGCCACGGCGACACCGCCGTTGAACAGGAACAGGAACCACAGGGTCGACGTCTTCGAGAGGAATGCCTTGATCTTCGGCTTCTTCGCTATGCGCGAGCCCGTCAGCAGCGCGACGGCGATACCGGCGAAGGTGGCCGCGGTCTTCGCCGTGCCGTCGAGTACGGCGCCGGAGGCCGTGCTCGCGGCGAGGCCGCCGATGAAGAACGACCACAGCAGCAGGTTGGCGATGAACGACTTCACGGTGGCGAGCAGCGATTTCACGGGATTTCCTTCGAGGGAAGAGGGAGGAGGGGAGGGATCTTCGGGGCTTGATCTCTGTTCTCTACGATTCCGTCGCGCGCTCGCCGTCACGAGGGACCGTTCTCCCGAATGCATGGTGTAGCGCGCTACACCATGGGGGCGCTGGGGGCGGGGTGGGGTTTGTGCGGGCTGTGCTGGTGTGGACCGTGCGGCTGTGCGGGCGGGTGGGGTGGGTCGCCGTCGCGGTCGCCTGTACGTGGCTGCTCGGGGTCGGGGCCGTACCGCGGCCGTGGAACGGGGTGTTGGCGTGGGGAGCCGTTGCCGCGGGGTGTGCCGTGGTCCGGGCGGGGGCGTTGTGGGGAGTGCGGCGGCTCGGAGGGTCCGGCAACAAGTCGTACGGCGGCGGGAGTTGGGCGTCGTACGACCGGATGGGGCCGGAAGTGCTCGGCCGTCGGCGTCCGCCCCTGGGCTACGTGCTCGGGTGCCATTTGGAGTCCCGGGTCCGGATCCGGGTCCGTACCTGCGCCGTGTGGCTTCTCGTGGGCCTCGCCTCCAGCGCGCTGTTCGTCGGGCTGCTGGGCTCCGGCAGTGGTGACGACCGGGTCGACGCCCTGCGGGACGCCGGTGCCCGGGTGAGTACCGCGACCGTCGTGGAGCGGCCGGGCGGGGTGCGGGAGGACCTGAGCGAGGACGTCGTGCGGGGGTATTCGGCGCGGCCGGTGGTCGCCGTGCCGGGCGGGCCCGAGCGGCTCGTCGTGAAGGGGGCCCACACGTACGACAAGCCCCGCGCCGGTGCCGAGGTCGCGGTGCTCTGGGCTCCGTCCGCGCCTGAGCAGGGCGGATACGTGCATGAGCGCAAGGATCTGCGCGCGCTCGCCGGGGGCCGCTGGAGCGCCTTCTCGGGCGGGGCCGCCGGCAGGGACGCCCTCGTCGCCTTTGTGCTCGTCATGGTCATCGGGTTCGTACTGGCCGCCGTGTTCACCTTCACGGCCGGGCCGGAGGCTCTTCAGCGGCTGACCTGGTCACCTGGGGTCCAGACGGTCCGTGCCGCCCTCCTCGTATACGTCTTCACCTCCGTGGGGACCATCGGGGACGACTGACGGACGACGACGCCCCCCCCCCCCCCCGGGGGGGGGGGGGGGGGGGGGGGGGGGGGTGTGCGGGCCGGGAATTTAAGGCGGGGGGGGGCGGGGGGGGTGACGGGGCGCGGGGGCCCCGC
>NZ_JBHYWD010000008.1:312691-329457 GCF_042751305.1 Streptomyces hokutonensis | reverse complement strand
ACCCGCGGGGGGGCACAGGGGGGCCCAACTCCCGTCCCCCGCCCCCCCCCCCCCTGGGGGGGGGGGGGGGGGCGTCGTCGTAGCAGAGTGGCCGGCCGTTACTTGACCGGCTGGGGCTCCGGGGCGTTCTCCGGTTCCGCGGTGCCCGCGGGGGGCTCGTCGTCGGCAGGCTTCTTGACCGAGTCCAGGAGGAGCTGGGCCACGTCGACCACCTGGATCGACTCCTTGGCCTTGCCGTCGTTCTTCTTGCCGTTGACCGAGTCGGTGAGCATGACGAGGCAGAAGGGGCACGCCGTCGACACGATGTCCGGGTTGAGCGAAAGGGCCTCGTCCACGCGCTCGTTGTTGATGCGCTTGCCGATGCGCTCTTCCATCCACATGCGGGCGCCGCCCGCGCCGCAGCAGAAGCCGCGCTCCTTGTGGCGGTGCATCTCCTCGTTGCGGAGGCCGGGGACGCTGGCGATGATCTCGCGCGGGGGCGTGTAGATCTTGTTGTGGCGGCCCAGGTAGCACGGGTCGTGGTAGGTGATGATGCCCTCGACCGGCGTCACCGGGATCAACTTGCCCTCGTCGACGAGGTGTTGGAGCAGCTGGGTGTGGTGGATGACCTCGTAGTCGCCGCCGAGCTGCGGGTACTCGTTGCCGATGGTGTTGAGGCAGTGCGGGCAGGTCGCGACGATCTTCTTCGCGGCGCGAGGCTTCGCCGACTCCGGCACCACCTTGCCGTCGTCGTCCAACTCCTCGCCGAACGCCATGTTCAGTGCCATGACGTTCTCCATGCCGAGCTCCTGGAACAGGGGCTCGTTGCCGAGGCGGCGCGCGGAGTCGCCGGTGCACTTCTCGTCGCCGCCCATGATCGCGAACTTGACGCCCGCGATGTGGAGGAGTTCCGCGAAGGCCTTCGTCGTCTTCTTGGCGCGGTCTTCCAGGGCGCCGGCGCAGCCGACCCAGTACAGGTACTCGACCTCGGTGAGGTCCTCGATGTCCTGGCCGACGACCGGGACCTCGAACTCGACCTCCTTGAGCCACTCCAGGCGCTGCTTCTTCGCCAGGCCCCAGGGGTTGCCCTTCTTCTCCAGGTTCTTGAGCATCGTCCCGGCCTCGGACGGGAACGCGGACTCGATCATCACCTGGTAGCGGCGCATGTCGACGATGTGGTCGACGTGCTCGATGTCCACCGGGCACTGCTCGACGCAGGCGCCGCAGGTGGTGCAGGACCACAGGACGTCGGGGTCGATGACGCCGTTGTCCTCGAAGGTGCCGATGAGGGGGCGCTCGGCCTCGGCGAGGGCGGCGGCGGGGACGCCGGCCAGCTGCTCCTCCGTCGCCTTCTCCTCGCCCTCCATGGACTTGCCGCCGCCCGCGAGCAGGTAGGGCGCCTTGGCGTGGGCGTGGTCCCGGAGCGACATGATGAGGAGCTTGGGGGAGAGCGGCTTGCCGGTGTTCCAGGCGGGGCACTGCGACTGGCAGCGGCCGCATTCGGTGCAGGTGGAGAAGTCGAGCAGGCCCTTCCAGGAGAACTGCTCGACCTGGGACACACCGAAGACGTCGTCGTCGCCCGGGTCGGTGAAGTCGATCGGCTTGCCGCCGGAAGTCATGGGCAGCAGCGCGCCCAGCGAGGTGCCACCGTCGGCGTTCCGCTTGAACCAGATGTTCGGGAAGGCCAGGAAGCGGTGCCAGGCGACGCCCATGTCGGTCTTCAGGGCGACCGTGATCATCCAGATGAAGGAGGTCGCGATCTTCACGCCGGCGAAGAGGTAGGTGAGGTTCTGGAGCGTGGAGACGTCCAGGTGCTCCAGGGCCGAGACCACCGGGTACGAGATGAAGAAGGACGCCTCGTACGCGTCGACGTGGTGCTGGGCGCCCTCGAGCGCGTGCAGCATGAAGATGCAGACGCCGACGATGAGGATGACGGCCTCGACGAAGTACGCCTGGCCGAAGTTGGAGCCGGCGAAACGGGACTTGCGGCCCGGCTTGTTCGGCTTGCTGAGCTGGCGGATCACGATCAGGGCGAGGATGCCGAGGATCGTCATGGTGCCGATGAACTCGACGAAGACGTTGTACGGCGCCCATTCGCCGATGACCGGCAGCAGCCAGTCGGCCTTGAAGAGCTGGCCGATGGCGTTGACGATCGTCAGCAGCAGCGAGAAGAAGCCCACCGCCACGAACCAGTGCGCGACCCCGACGACGCCCCAGCGGTTCATCCGGGTGTGGCCGAGGAACTCCTTGGCCACGGTGACGGTCCGCTGGACCGGCTCGTCGGTGCGGGTGCCCGCGGGCACGTTCTGGCCGAGTCGCATGAAGGTGTAGATCTGCAGGACGGCACGGGCGAACAGCGCCACACCGACCACGATCAGAACCAGCGACACGATGATCGCGGCGAGTTGCATTTCAGGGCTCCTCGGGCCTGCGAGGGGTCATTACCGAACCCAGAACATTACTAATCGGTAACTTAATCGGTCCGACCGAGATTACCCCCATTCTCTGTCGCACTGTAGCCAGCCGTGCGGTGATCTATGTCGCTGAGGGTCGCCTTAAAAACCTGTGACGGTCCGATCGTGTTATTCGTACTGAATTGGTACATTTGCGTCTAATTTGGAACCGTGCTCTACGGGATTCTCGCCGCCACGACCGCCCTGCTCCTCTCCGCCCTCCTCGCCGCACTGCTCCGGGTGCCCGCCCTGCGCGCCCGGATCGTCGACCGGCGAAGGCGCACGCGCCCGGTACCGCTGCTCGGGGGACTGGCCGTCGTGACCGCCGTCGCGGCGGTCACCTGGGGGTGCGACTGGACCGGCGTCGCGCCGCTCGGCGGCGACGTCGGCGGCCTGCTGGTCGCCGGGTCCGCCGTGGCCGCGCTCGGGCTCGTCGCCGACGTCTGGCGGCTCAAGACGCGGGTCCTGCTGCTCGGTACGGCGGTGGCGGCGGCCTGTGTCGTGCCGTACGGGGAGCTCGGGGTGGCCGGCGGGCTGCTGGCGGCGGCCTGGATCGTGTTCGTCGCGGCCGCCTTCAAGGGGCTCGACCACGCCGACGGGCTCGCCGGGACCGTGGGGGTGGTCACCGCCTTCGGGGTGGGGGCCTGTGCCGCGATGGAAGTGATGGACGGGCTCGCGGTGTTGCTGAGTGTGCTGGCCGCCGCGCTCACCGGGTTCCTGATGCACAACTGGCATCCCGCGCGGATCGCGCTCGGCGCCTGCGGGTCGCTGTTCACGGGCTTCGTGCTCGCCTCGGCGGCCGTGGTCACCCGCGCCGGACACGATCTGGCGTCCAGCGCGGGCGTGCTGTTCGCGCTCACCGCCCTCGCGAGCGCCGACGCCGTCCTGGTGCTGCTGTCGCGGCGGCTGGCCGGGCGGGCGCTGCTGCGGGGCGGCCCGGACCATCTCGCCCACCGGCTGCGGAGGTTGGGGCTCACTCCGCAGGGGGCGGTGGTGCTCCTCGGGATCGGGGGGTTCTCCGGGGTGCTCGTCGGAGTGCTCGTGCACAACGGGTGGGCGGGTGAATCCGCCGTGATGTGGGTGGCGGGCGGGGCCCTGGTCGTCGTATTCGGACTGCTTAAAGTCGCTGTCTACAGGGGGCGGCGTCCGGTGTCTTCGCAGGTCAGAGCTCAGTTGCGTGTAAGGAACGGATAAGAGTTGAGTCTGCTCGACTCAGCTCTGTTGACCCAGCGATGAGTGTGGTGCACACTTGAGTCCGTTCCACTCAAGTCATTGCTGGAGGAATCAACCATGGCACGTGCGGTCGGCATCGACCTGGGCACGACTAACTCCGTCGTCAGCGTTCTTGAAGGCGGCGAGCCCACCGTCATCACCAACGCAGAGGGCGCCAGGACCACGCCGTCCGTCGTCGCCTTCGCCAAGAACGGCGAAGTGCTCGTCGGCGAGGTCGCCAAGCGCCAGGCGGTCACGAACGTTGACCGGACCATCCGCTCCGTGAAGCGCCACATGGGCACGGACTGGAAGATCGAGCTCGACGGGAAGCACTTCAACCCGCAGCAGATGAGCGCCTTCATCCTGCAGAAGCTGAAGCGCGACGCCGAGGCCTACCTGGGCGAGAAGGTCACGGACGCGGTCATCACCGTCCCGGCCTACTTCAACGACTCCGAGCGCCAGGCGACGAAGGAGGCCGGCGAGATCGCGGGCCTGAACGTCCTGCGCATCGTGAACGAGCCGACGGCCGCCGCGCTGGCGTACGGGCTCGACAAGGACGACCAGACGATCCTCGTCTTCGACCTCGGCGGCGGCACCTTCGACGTGTCCCTCCTGGAGATCGGTGACGGCGTCGTCGAGGTGAAGGCCACCAACGGCGACAACCACCTCGGTGGTGACGACTGGGACCAGCGGGTCGTCGACTACCTGGTGAAGCAGTTCGCCGCGGGCCACGGCGTGGACCTGGGCAAGGACAAGATGGCCCTGCAGCGTCTGCGCGAGGCCGCCGAGAAGGCCAAGATCGAGCTGTCCAGCTCCACCGAGACCTCGATCAACCTGCCCTACATCACGGCCTCCGCCGAGGGCCCGCTGCACCTGGACGAGAAGCTCACCCGCGCCCAGTTCCAGCAGCTGACGGCCGACCTGCTGGAGCGCTGCAAGACGCCGTTCCACAACGTCATCAAGGACGCCGGCATCTCCATCAACGAGATCGACCACGTCGTCCTCGTCGGTGGCTCCACCCGGATGCCCGCCGTCGCCGAGCTGGTGCGCGAGCTGACCGGCGGCAAGGACGCCAACAAGGGCGTCAACCCGGACGAGGTCGTCGCCATCGGCGCCTCCCTCCAGGCCGGTGTCCTCAAGGGCGAGGTCAAGGACGTCCTGCTCCTCGACGTCACCCCGCTGTCCCTCGGTATCGAGACCAAGGGCGGCATCATGACCAAGCTGATCGAGCGGAACACGACGATCCCGACCAAGCGGTCCGAGATCTTCACCACCGCCGAGGACAACCAGCCCTCCGTGCAGATCCAGGTCTACCAGGGCGAGCGCGAGATCGCGGCATACAACAAGAAGCTCGGGATGTTCGAGCTGACCGGTCTGCCGCCGGCCCCGCGCGGTGTCCCGCAGATCGAGGTCTCCTTCGACATCGACGCCAACGGCATCATGCACGTGACCGCGAAGGACCTCGGCACGGGCAAGGAGCAGAAGATGACCGTCACCGGCGGCTCCTCGCTGCCGAAGGATGAGGTCGACCGGATGCGCCAGGAGGCCGAGCAGTACGCGGACGAGGACCACCGCCGCCGCGAGGCCGCCGAGTCCCGCAACCAGGGCGAGCAGCTCGTCTACCAGACGGAGAAGTTCCTCAAGGACAACGAGGACAAGGTCCCCGGCGAGGTCAAGACCGAGGTCGAGGCCGCCGTCGAGGAGCTGAAGGCCGCGCTCAAGGGCGAGGACACCGCCGAGATCCGCACCGCCACCGAGAAGGTCGCCGCGGTCTCGCAGAAGGTCGGCCAGGCCATGTACGCCGACGCCCAGGCCACGCAGGCCGCGGGCGGCGACGCCCCCGGTGCCGAGGCTCCCCGGGCCGACGACGACGTGGTGGACGCCGAGATCGTGGACGACGAGCGCAAGGACGGTGCCGCGTGACGGAGGAGACCCCGGGCTTCGAAGAGAAGCCCGACGTCCCCTCCGGCGCCACCCCCGACGACGCCGAGCCGCAGGCCGCCGCCTCCTCCTCCCAGGGAGAGGGGGCGGCCCCGGCCGGGGACGCATCAAGTGCACAGATCGCCGGTCTGACGGCCCAGTTGGACCAGGTGCGCAAGGCGCTCGAAGAGCGCACGGCGGACCTCCAGCGGCTCCAGGCCGAGTTCCAGAACTACCGCCGCCGGGTCGAGCGGGACCGGGTCACGGTCAAGGAGATCGCCGTCGCGAACCTCCTGACCGAGCTGATGCCCACGCTCGACGACATCGGCCGCGCGCGGGAACACGGGGAACTCGTCGGCGGTTTCAAGTCCGTGGCGGAGTCACTGGAGACCGTCGCCGCGAAGATGGGACTGCAGCAGTTCGGCAAGGAGGGCGAGCCCTTCGACCCGACGATCCACGAGGCCCTCATGCACTCGTACGCGCCGGACGTCACCGAGACGACCTGCGTGGCGATCCTGCAGCCCGGGTATCGCATCGGCGAGCGCACCATCCGCCCCGCGCGGGTGGCAGTCGCCGAACCGCAGCCCGGTGCGCAGGCGGTCAAGGCCGAGGACGAGTCCGAGGCCGGCGACGAGAAGGACAACGGCCCTGAGGAGGGCTGACGCACACACCGGGCGGGCAGACACCGGGCGGAAGGAGGGACGTCGAGGATGAGCACCAAGGACTTCATCGAGAAGGACTACTACAAGGTCCTCGGCGTGCCGAAGGACGCCACCGAGGCCGAGATCAAGAAGGCGTACCGCAAGCTCGCCCGCGAGTTCCACCCGGACGCCAACAAGGGCAACGCCAAGGCCGAGGAGCGCTTCAAGGAGATCTCCGAGGCCAACGACATCCTCGGTGACCCCAAGAAGCGCAAGGAGTACGACGACGCCCGCGCGCTGTTCGGCAACGGCGGCTTCCGCCCGGGGCCGGGCGGCGCGGGCGCCGGCAACTTCAACTTCGACCTGGGCGACCTCTTCGGAGGCGGCGCGCAGGGCGGCGGCGCCGGGGGTGCCGGCGGATTCGGCGGCGGGATCGGGGACGTGTTCGGCGGCTTGTTCAACCGGGGCGGCGCCGGTACGACCCGGACCCAGCCAAGGCGCGGCCAGGACATCGAGTCCGAGGTCACGCTCAGCTTCACGGAGGCCATCGAAGGGGCCACGGTGCCGCTGCGGATGTCCTCGCAGCAGCCCTGCAAGGCCTGTTCGGGCACCGGCGACAAGAACGGCACACCGCGCGTGTGCCCGACCTGCGTCGGCACCGGCCAGGTGGCGCGCGGCTCCGGCGGCGGCTTCTCGCTCACGGACCCGTGCCCGGACTGCAAGGGCCGGGGCCTGATCGCCGAGCACCCGTGCGCCGAGTGCAAGGGCAGCGGGCGCGCCAAGTCGTCTCGGACCATGCAGGTCCGGATCCCCGCGGGGGTCACCGACGGCCAGCGCATCCGGCTGCGCGGCAAGGGCGCACCGGGTGAACGGGGCGGTCCCGCGGGCGACTTGTACGTCATGGTGCATGTCGACGCGCATCCGGTGTTCGGCCGCAAGGACGACAACCTCACGGTGACGGTCCCGGTGACGTTCGCCGAGGCGGCGCTGGGCGGCGAGGTCAGGGTGCCCACCCTGGGCGGGCCCCCGGTGACGCTGAAGCTGCCGCCGGGCACGCCCAACGGCCGTACGATGCGGGCCCGCGGCAAGGGCGCCTTCCGCAAGGACGGCACCCGGGGTGACCTCCTCGTGACCGTGGAGGTGAGTGTCCCCAAGGACGTCACGGGGAATGCTCGTGACGCACTCGAGGCGTACAGAGAGGCGACCGCGGGCGAGGACCCGCGGGCGGAGCTGTTCCAGGCCGCGAAGGGAGCATGACAGAGATGGACGGCCGTCGACGCAACCCGTACGAGCTGACCGAGGAGACCCCGGTCTACGTCATCTCGGTGGCGGCCCAGCTCTCCGGACTGCACCCGCAGACGCTGCGCCAGTACGACCGCCTCGGCCTGGTCTCCCCGGACCGCACGGCCGGGCGCGGCCGGCGCTACTCGGCCCGCGACATCGAACTGCTGCGCACCGTCCAGCAGTTGTCGCAGACCGAGGGCATCAACCTGGCAGGCATCAAGCGCATCATCGAGCTGGAGAACCAGGTCGTGGCGCTCCAGCAGCGCGTCGCCGAACTCCAGGCGGCGGTCGACGGAGCGGCGGCGGCGATCCAGCAGCGCGAGGCCGCCGTGCACGCCTCCTACCGCCGGGACCTGGTCCCGTACCAGGAGGTCCAGCAGACCAGCGCGCTGGTGGTGTGGCGGCCGAAGCGTCAGTCCTCGGACTGACGCGCAGGCACCTCGCACAGGGGCCCGGAGGTTCACCCGCCTCCGGGCCCCTGTCCGGTTGTGCGATCTTTGCCGTTTCCTGGACTCCCTTTGAGTGGAGGGTCGGTAAAGAGCGTTTGGATGGGATTCCGCAACGTCTCCACATACCAAACGGAACGTGGTGTTGCCATCTCGTTAAGTAGTTCCGCTTGACGTCGACGGCCGCAGCCGCGTTGGCTTTTCAGTCACCTGGGTTGCAATGCTGCGCCCACGTCCGGACGGCACCAGAAGTGAGCTCACCAATGCGTCGTATCGCCATATCCGTGGCCGCGTCCTCGCTGGCCCTGCCCCTGGCCGCCTGTGGCGTGCTCTCCTCGTCGGGGAGCAGCTCGGACGCCACCCCGGCCAAGGGCAACGACATCACGGTGGGCGTCCTGATGCCGGAGAAGACGAACACTCGGTACGCCGAGTTCGACTACCCGATCATCAAGTCCACGGTGAGTGAACTCACCAACAAGAAGGGCAAGGCCGAGTACCAGAACGCCGGCGGTGTCGCGAGCGTCCAGGACAAGCAGATGCAGAAGATGATCGACGAGAAGGTCGACGTCATCGTGCTCGACGCCGTCGACTCGCATCTCATCCTGACCATGGTGAAGAAGGCCAAGGAGGCCGGTATCCCGGTCATCGCCTACGACCGCCTGGCCGAGGGGCCGATCGACGCGTACGTCTCCTTCGACGGCGAACTGGTCGGCGAGGTGCAGGGCCGCTCCCTGGTCGAGGCGCTGGGCAGCAACGTGGACACCTCCGACAAGGTCGTCATGATCAACGGCTCGCCGACCGACCCCAACGCCGGGGTGTTCAAGGCGGGGGCGCTGTCCGAGCTGCAGGGCAAGGTGACGGTCGCCGCGAGCTACAACACCGACAAGTGGGACCCGGACCTGGCCAAGAAGGAGATGACCGAGGCGATCGGCAAGCTCGGCAAGGACAACATCGCCGCGGTGTACTCCGCCAACGACGCGATGGCCGGCGGCATCATCGACGCCCTGAAGGCGGCGGGCGTGTCGAAGATGCCGCCCGTCACCGGCCAGGACGCCGAACTCACCGCCGTGCAGCGGATCGTGACCGGCGAGCAGTACATGAGCGTCTACAAGCCCTACCCCGACCTCGCCGAGGCCGCCGCGAAGATCGCCGTCGCCGAGGTGCAGGGCAGGGACATCGAGTTCGACGCCCTCACCCGCGACTCGGTGGACAGCCCCACCAACAAGAAGATCCCCGCGCAGCTGGTGTCCGTGGTCGCGCTGACGAGGGACAACATCAAGACGACGGTGGTCGCGGACGGGATCTACAAGATCTCCGACATCTGCACCAGCAAGTACAAGTCGGCTTGCGCGGCGGCGGGGCTGAAGTAGGGCGGGGCCGGTCGGCGGCGTCGACGGCGGGGTGGTGCGGACCGGGCCCGTGCCCGTGAACCGCCACTCGACCCCGCCGCCGTCCGCTCAGGCCACCCGCGTGAACTCCACCGTCACCTCGGGAGGTCCGCCCGCCACCCCCCGGTAGATCCCCTTGTGCGGAGTCACGTCGTCGTAGTCGCGCCCCCGCCCCACCACCACATGGGACTCGTCGGGCCGCGTCCGGTTCGTCGGGTCGTAGCCGCACCAGTCGCCCGCCCAGTACTCGATCCAGGCGTGGCTCTGCCCGGCCACCGGGCGGTGCAGCTCCGCCTCCCGCTCGGGGTGGAGATAGCCGGAGACGTAGCGCGTGGGCAGTCCGAGGCCCCGCAGCAGCGCGATGGTGACGTGCGCGATGTCCTGGCAGACGCCGGCGCCCTGTTCCCAGGCCTCGGCGGCGGAGGTGTTCACTCCGGTGACGCCGGGGAGGTAGGCCACCCGGTCGGCGACGAGCGCGGAGACGGCGACCGCGGTCTCGTGCGGATCGAGTCCTACGGCCGCCTTGCGCGCCTTCTTCAGCAGCTTGGGCGGGACCGTCGTACGGACGGTGGGGCCGATGAACTCCAACAGGCGGGAGTTCGTGGTCCGTTCGGTGACCTCCTGCCAGGTGGGGGAGGGGCCGAGCGCGTCCGGCGGGGAGGTCTCGACCAGGCTCGACGCGGTGATCGTGAGGTCGGCGTGCGGGTCCATGAGGTCGAAGCCGGTGACCTGGGTGCCCCAGTAGTCCCAGTACGACCAGGTGGGGGTCGTGGGGTTCACGGTCACGCGTGCGTCCAGTGTCGTCTGGCCGGGGAGCGTCAGCGGGGTCATCCGCACCTCGTTGTGGGAGGAGACGGCCGCCTGGGCGTACGACACGCGGGTGGTGTGGCGGATGCGAAGCCTACGGGTCATCTCAGGCTCCTTCCTGGGCCCACTCGACGGGCCCCTGGTACGGGAAGAACAGTTCCGCGACGGCCTCCGCCGAGGCCATGCAGGCGTGCTGCAAGTCCTTGAGGAGGGCGGGGAGTTGTTCTTCCAGGGCGTGCGAGTCCAGGTATTCGAGGCGGGTGCGGAGGCGGCCGATGGGGCGGCGCGCGGGGTCCTGGCGGGGGCGGCCGAGCGCCGTGAGGCACTCCTCGGCCGTCGTCAGCGCGTGCAGCGCCGAGCGCGGGAAGTCCCGGTCCAGGAGCAGGAATTCGGCCACGCGCGGGGTGTCGCCGAAGCCGCCGTAGACGCGCGCGTACGCCTCGTCGGCGCCCGAGGCGCTCAGCAGCGTCGGCCAGTCGGGCGCGTGCGCCGCGTCCAGCACCCGTACCGACAGCAGTCGTACGGTCATGTCCACCCGTTCCAGGCTGCGGCCGAGGACGACGAAACGCCAGCTGTCGTCGCGGCTCATCGTGGAGTCGGCGAGGCCGAAGAACAACGCGGCGCGCCTGCGCACGAGTTCGAGATAGGCGTAGGGGCCGGTACGGCGGGCCGCGAGGCGCTGGTCGGCCAGGGCGTGCCAGGTGGAGTTGAGGCACTCCCACATCTCGGACGAGACCGCCTCGCGGGCGCTGCGGGCGTTCAGCCGGGCCGCGCCCAGGGCGCCTTCGATGGAACACGTCGAGCGGGCGTCGAAGGCGAGCTGGTCCAACACCTGCTGCATGTCGACGCGTTCACCGCCCGCGTCGACCCCGAGGATCGCGTACAGCGACCGGCAGGCCACGTCCTCGTCGCGCCAGGGGTCCTCCAGCATGCGGTGGAGATAGGCGTCGAGGATGCGTCCGGTGGTGTCGGCGCGCTCGACGTAGCGGCCGGTCCAGGTCAGGGCCTCGGCTATCCGGGAGAGGATCACGTCGTTCACTGCTGCTGCGCCCCTTCCTGTACGACCGTGGGATTGCCGTCGGGGCCGAGCTGGCGGGGTGCCACCTCGGGCAGTTCGCCGTCCGGGGTGACTGGCTCGGGATGCTCGGCGGGGCCCTCGGCGAGCACCCAGGTGTCCTTGGAGCCGCCGCCCTGGCTGGAGTTGACGATCAGGTTGCCCTCCTGGAGGGCAACGCGGGTGAGGCCGCCGGGGAGGACCCAGACGTCGGTGCCGTCGTTGACGGCGAACGGGCGCAGGTCGATGTGGCGGGGTGCCATGCGTTCGCCCGCGAGGGTGGGGGAGGTGGAGAGGGCGACGGGGCGCTGGGCGATCCAGCCGCGCGGGTCGGCGGCGACGGCTTTGCGAGTGCGTTCGATGGTCTTCGCGTCCGCCTTGGGGCCGATGACGATGCCCATGCCGCCGGCGCCGTCGACCGGCTTGACGACCAGGTGCTCGATCTGGTCCAGGACCGCCTCCAACTGGCCCGGCTCGTCGGGCCGGTACGACTCCACGTTGGGGAGAATCGGTTCCTCGGAGAGGTAGTAGCGGATGAGGTCGGGGACGTAGGTGTAGAGGAGTTTGTCGTCCGCGATGCCGTTGCCGACCGCGTTCGCGAGTGTGACGTTCCCGGCCTGGGCGGCGTTCATGATGCCCGGGCAGCCGATCACCGAGTCGGGGCGGAAGTGCAGCGGGTCGAGGAAGTCGTCGTCGAGGCGCCGGTATACGACATGGACGGGCACCTCGCCGCGGGTGGTCCGCATCCACACGCGGTTGTTGCGGCAGGCCAGGTCGTGGCCCTCCACCAGCTGCACGCCCATCAGCCGTGCGAGCAGGGCGTGTTCGAAGTAGGCGGCGTTGCTCGGGCCCGGGGTGAGGACCACGACCCTCGGGTCCGTCGTGCCGGCCGGCGCGGCGGCCCGCAGTGCGGCGAGGAGCCGTCCCGCGTAGCCGTCGACGGGGACCACGTGCTGCTCGGCGAAGAGCGACGGGAAGATCCGGGTCATCGCTCTGCGGTTCTCGATGACGTACGAAACCCCGCTGGGGACCCGCACGTTGTCCTCCAGGACCCGGAAGTCGCCGACCTCGTCCCGTACGAGGTCGATGCCGGCGACGTGGATGCGTACTCCGCCCGGTGGCTCGACCCCTTGCGCGGCCCGATGGAAATGAGCCGAGTTGAGGAGCAGCCGCCAGGGCACCACACCGTCCTCGAAGGCGCGGCAGTGCGAGTAGGCGTCGGAGAGGTAGGCCTCCAGAGCTCGCACCCGTTGCGCCACCCCGCGCTGGATGAGGTCCCACTCCAGCGCGTCGATGATCCTCGGCACCAGGTCCAGTGGCCAGGGCCGTTCCTCGCCCGCGAAGGCGTAGGTGACCCCTCGGTCGGTGAACGCGCGGGCCATCTGGTCCGCGCGGAAGCGCAGTTCACTCGGCTCGATCGGCTGGAGTGCCGCCAGTACCGGCTCGTAGGCGGTTCTGACCTCACCCGGCCGCACAAACATCTCGTCCCACGCATCGGCCAATGCGTATGCGTCAAATATGTCCGCCATGAGGGGACGTTAAGTGCGGTTCGTAACACGGCGATCTCTGAGTGATTTCCGGCAGCTCACGCGGAAAGTGATACGGCCAAGCGGCCGGCGGCCGAGGCCAGGTACCCCCCAGCTTGTTGCAAGGTAACGCGCGGAGGTGGGGAGATAGTGAGCGATATCGGTGGTTTTCGGGGCTCGTTCGAGCGGGAGCCGTGTTGCGGAGCAGGTCGGGTCCGCGCATAGTGGCGCTGCAAAGAGCCGGGAACCGGGGGTGGGATGGGCAATGACCGGGCACGGGACGGACGCGCATCCGCACGGTGCTGACCGGCTCTGCGACGCCGGGGATCTCGTGTACTCGCGGGCCGTTCGGCGGGGCCGGGTACCGCGCACGGACGCCGAGCCGGTGCCGTGTCTGCTGGAGCTCGCCCTCCTCCACCCCGACCCCGACGACATGGACTGGCTGGTGCCGACCTCCCCGCAGGAGGTCATGACCCGGCTGGTGCGCGGGGTCTACGACGAGGTCAGCGAGAGCCACCGGCGGGTGGGTTCGGCCGTCGAGGCCTTCGAGTGGTACGCCGGTCTGGGCCGCCGTATCGAGGCGTCCGCGCCGGCGTCGGGGGCCCTGGAGGGCGCCGCGATCCGCGTCCTGGACGGGCTCGCCCGCATCCAGGCGGCGATGGACGACGCGACCGAGGCCTGCACCGGCGAGGTCCTCACCGTCCAGCCCGGCGGCATCCGCCGCGAACCCGAACTCACCGAGGGCCTGCACCGCGCCCTGGCCCTGCGCTCGCGCGGGGTACGGATGCGCGACCTGTACACCCATGTCGCCCGGCACGGCCAAGGCCTGCTGAACTACCTGGAGTTGATGGGCGACGCGGTCGAGGCGCGGACGCTGGACGAGGTCGTGGACCGCTTGATCCTGTTCGACCGGACGGTCGCCTTCATCCCCGCCAACGCCGACCACACCATGGCGCTCGAACTGCGCCACCCGGCGCTCATCGACTACTTCGTCACCGTCTTCGACCGCCTGTGGCGCCTCGCCATCCCCGTCGCCGCGCCCCTGCCCGACACCGGCATCGAGGGCATCTCCCACCGCGAACAGTCCATCGCCGCCCTGCTCGCGGAGGGCCACCAGGACGCGGTGATCGCGGAACGGCTCGGCATAAGCGTCCGCACCTGCCGGGCCCACATCGCCCGCCTGTCGGAGACACTCGGCGCGGCCAGCCGTACCCAACTGGGCGTCCGTATCGCCCAGGTGGGCCTGGACGGCGCCGCGTCACGCGTGCCGGACGTTCCGGCGCAGCTCACTCACGCTGATCAAGAATCCCCGACCGCCCTATGAGGTAGCCGAGTTGGGCGCGGCTCCCGCTGCCCAGGGTGGCGGCGAGTTTGGCGATGTGGACGCGGGCGGTACGGATGTTCATGCCGAGGCGGTTGGCGACGACGGCGTCGGTGTGGCCTTCCACGAGGAGCCCGGCGATGGCGCGCTGGCGGGCCGTGATGCCGTTGAGGGTGGGCTGCCGGACCGCTTCGGGGTACATGGGGGTGGCCAGGTGCCAGAGGCGGTCGAAGGTGGTGACGAAGTAGTCGATCAGCGCGGGGTGGCGGACTTCGAGGGCCCTCGTGCGGTCCGCGTTGGCGGGGATGAAGGCGACCGTGCGGTCGATGACGATGAGCCGCTCGGTGACCTCGTCCAGGGTGCGGGCCGCCGCGTCGCCCCGCAGTTGCTCGTAGCGGGACAGGGCGAGCGGGCTGTAGCGCTGGGTGTGCTGGTAGAGGGTGCGGATACGGCCGCCGCGGTCCAGCAGGGCCTGGTCGCGGACGAGGGCGATGGCCTCGGCTTCGTGGGTGAGCCGGCTGTCGCGGTTGGCGCCGGGCTGGATGGCGAGCAGTTCGTCCGTGGCGGCCGCCATGGCCTCGGAGATGGCCTGGTTGATGTGTTCCTTGTCGCCGAGGACCGTGATCGTCGGGCTGCCCGTGGCCGCCGTACGGGAGCCGTCGAGCCGTAGCAGCGGTGCGAAGACGGTCTCCAGGCGCTCCTCGCGCCGCCGCTCGTCCGCGATGCGCTCCGCCGAACTCCGGAGCAGCCGGTGGAGTACGGAAGCGGGTGCGACCGGTTGCAGGCACTGGGGGTCCGCGACGTCGGGATGCAGCAACCCGAGGTCGACCAGGCACGGCGTGCTCTTTGCGTCCTCGGCCGGCACCTGCCCCTCGCGCAGTGCGCGGGTGTACAGGCTCAGCCCCTCCGCGCACAGCTCCTCCACTCCGTGCGTGTGCGCCTCGGTCACGGGCCGCCGTCTCCCTCCCGCGTCGGTTCGTCCTGCTGCAGGATTCCCGACTGGGCTATGAGGAAGCCGAGCTGGGCGCGGCTGCCGCTGCCCAGGGCCGTGGCGAGCTTGGCGATGTGGGCCCGGCAGGTCCGTACGTTCATGCCGAGCCGGCGGGCGATCGCCTCGTCGACATGGCCCTCGACGAGGAGCTTGGCGATGGAGTGCTGGATGTCGGTGATGCCGTCGGGGGCGGTCTCGTAGGGGCTGCCGGCGCTCAGCGGGACCGCGCGGCTCCACATGAACTCGAAGACCTTGATCAGGTAGCTGACGAGGCCGGGGTGGCGCAGCTCCAGGGCGACCTGCCGGTCGTCGCGGATGGGGATGAAGGCGACGGTCTCGTCACAGATGACGAGGCGTTCGACCAGCTCGTCGATGGTGCGGTACTCGACCTTGCCGTTGGCGAACTGGTCCACGTAGGCCAGCCGCTCCGGGATGTAGCGGGCGGTGTGCTGGTACAGGGTCCGGATGCGTACGCCGCGGTCGGTGAGGGTCTTGTCGCGCTCCAGGCCCTCCATGATCCGGCGCTCGGGATGGCGGACGCTCGGCTGGACCGTCAGTACTTCGTTGCGGCACTGGTCGGTGGCCAGGTCGAGGGCCGAGTTGATGCGGTCGAGGCCCTCCAGCACGGTGATCGAGTGCTCGGGGGACGAGCCCTGGGCGGTGAGCATCATGAACGGCTCGAAGATCTCGGCGAGTTCCATGGAGGTACGCCTGCGCTCGGAGATCTCGCGCTCGAGCGGGTTGAGCCGCAGGGACAGCGCCACCGAGGGGGGCACCGGCCGGAGCCACTTCTCGTCGTCGGGGTCCGCGTGCAGGAGGGCGAACTCCATCAGGCAGGGAGCCGACTCCACATCCGCGCGGGCGACGCGTCCTGTGCGCAGAGCGTTGGCATATACCCGCCTTCCTTCCTCACACAGTTCAGCGATCGTGTGGGGATGTGTCGCTTCTGTCGGATTTGTCGTCAAATCTCCACCCCCCAGGGTCCTGAACATGCAGGAACATGATGCACTCATTGTGTGGTCATGACGTGCCTGAATGAGCCATCGTCTTATCAGACGGGGGAAGAGGGGACCTTCAAGTGAGGACGAAGCCAACTATGCGTAAGAGAATGCTTCGCTCGGTGCTTGTCGCCGCCTTCTCCGCCGTTGTGGCCTTCGGAACGCTGAGTGGCCTCTCTGGTGCGAAGAGCGACACGCGAGCCGGAGACACCCAGTGGTCGACGATACGGGCCGACGGGGCCGTCAGTGACGAAATCGTCGTGGCCCTGCCTGGCGACACCCAGTGGTCCTGACATGACGACACCTCCTGACGACCGGTCCTTCCGACGCGAGATGGCCACGGCCTACCGCTCCGGCTGGCACTTCATCGATCTGGCCACCGCCATCCCCCACAGCGGTGACTCGCTCATGGTGACAGTGTTCGGCGAGCCGGTGGTGGTGACCCGCGACGAGGACGAGGACGTACGGGCGTACCGGTGTCTGCGGCGGCCCCGGGGGGCGCCGCAGCCGGTGCGGTGTGCCATCAGGTACGGAATGATCTTTGTGAATCTTGACCAGCGAGACCACCGGCTGGTGGAAACGGATGCCCCCGACGTCCAGACCATCTCAGCCACCCCCCGCAGTGCCTGACGCGATTCCCCCGTCGTAACAGATCGCTCAGGTGCTTCCCCCCGCAGCGGGGGGGGGGGTGGGGGGGGGAGTGGGAGGGGGGGGGGGGGGCCGGGGGGGGAGGAGTTAGAAGTAGT
>NZ_JBHYWD010000008.1:275028-312681 GCF_042751305.1 Streptomyces hokutonensis | reverse complement strand
GCACCGCAACGCTCTCTCCCCACACCTCGCCCGGGCGCGCCCCCGGGCCGCGCGCCCCCGGCGACGGACCCCCCGCCCCCGCCCCCCCCCCCCCCCCGCTGCAGTTTGGGCGAAATGTCAGGGTATGGGCCCGGTCGCAGTGGCCTGAAGTGATCGCTTCAGCCCCTCCCCAGCGCCCGCGTCAGCTCGATCTCGATCACCACCCGGGACGGGTTCGGTGACGGGGTCCGCCCGTAGCGCCCGGCGTACCGGCGCTCCGCCTCCGCGACCCGGTCGGGCTCCGCGCGGACGAAGGCCCGGCCCTCCAGCGTCGCCCAGCGCCGCCCGTCCACCTGGCACACGGCGACCCGTGCCCCGGGCGGGCCGGCGGCCAGCACGTTCGCCACCTTCCGGCTCGACTTGTCCGCGATCACCCGAGCCAGCCGCGCCTGCGGGTCGTATGTCACTCCGACAGGGACGACATGCGGGCTGCCGTCGGGGCGCGGGGTCGTGAGGGTGCACAGATGCCGTTCCTGCCAGAAGGTGAGGTACGACGGGTCGGGATCGCCCGGGTCGACCGGATGGGAGGCCATGGTCCCGGAACTTAGTCCCTGGATCCGCCCCGCCACTGCCTTGAGTGGAATAGACTCAACTTTGTGCACGTTGACCGAGTCAGTCCGTGCACGAAGGCTGTAGGAGGAGGAGTACCGGAACGTGGACGCCGAGCTGACCAACAGGAGCCGGGAAGCGATCAACGCGGCCAGCAGCCGCGCCGTCACCGGGGGGCACGCCGATCTGACCCCGGCGCACCTGCTTCTCTCGCTGCTCGCGGGGGAGGACAACGAGAACATCACCGACCTGCTGGCCGCCGTCGACGCCGACCAGGCCGCCGTACGGTCCGGGGCCGAGCGGGTCCTCGGCGCGCTGCCCAGCGTGACCGGGTCGACCGTCGCGCCCCCGCAGCCCAGCCGCGAACTGCTCGCGGTGCTCGCGGACGCCGACGAGCGCGCGAAGGAACTCGGCGACGAGTACCTCTCGACCGAGCACCTGCTGATCGGCATCGCCGCGAAGGGCGGCGCGGCCGGGGACGTACTCTCCCAGCAGGGGGCCAGTGCGAAGAAGCTGCTGGACGCGTTCCAGAAGAGCAGGGGAGGGCGCCGGGTGACCACACCCGACCCCGAGGGGCAGTACAAGGCGCTGGAGAAGTTCGGCACGGACTTCACGGCCGCCGCGCGCGAGGGCAAGCTCGACCCGGTCATCGGGCGGGACCAGGAGATCCGGCGGGTCGTCCAGGTGCTGTCCCGCCGCACCAAGAACAACCCCGTCCTCATCGGCGAGCCCGGCGTCGGCAAGACCGCCGTCGTCGAGGGGCTGGCCCAGCGGATCGTCAAGGGGGACGTGCCGGAGTCCCTCAAGAACAAGCGGCTGGTCTCGCTCGACCTCGGCGCGATGGTCGCGGGCGCGAAGTACCGGGGTGAGTTCGAGGAGCGGCTGAAGACCGTCCTGTCCGAGATCAAGGACTCCGACGGCCAGATCATCACCTTCATCGACGAGCTGCACACCGTCGTGGGCGCGGGTGCCGGCGGCGACTCCGCGATGGACGCCGGCAACATGCTGAAGCCGATGCTCGCCCGCGGTGAACTCCGCATGGTCGGCGCGACCACGCTGGACGAGTACCGCGAGCGCATCGAGAAGGACCCGGCGCTGGAGCGCCGCTTCCAGCAGGTGCTGGTCGCGGAGCCGTCCGTCGAGGACACGATCGCGATCCTGCGCGGTCTGAAGGGCCGCTACGAGGCCCACCACAAGGTCGTCATCGCGGACAGCGCGCTGGTCGCCGCCGCGACCCTCTCCGACCGGTACATCACCTCCCGCTTCCTCCCCGACAAGGCGATCGACCTGGTCGACGAGGCGGCCTCCCGGTTGCGGATGGAAATCGACTCCTCCCCGGTCGAGATCGACGAACTCCAGCGCTCCGTCGACCGGTTGAAGATGGAGGAGCTGGCCCTCGACAAGGAGACCGACGCCGCCTCCATCGAGCGGCTGGAGAAGCTGCGCCGCGACCTCGCCGACCGCGAGGAGGAACTGCGCGGTCTCAACGCCCGCTGGGAGAAGGAGAAGCAGTCCCTCAACCGGGTCGGCGAGCTGAAGGAGAAGCTCGACGAACTCCGCGGCCAGGCCGAACGCGCCCAGCGCGACGGCGACTTCGACACCGCGTCCAAGCTGCTCTACGGGGAAATCCCCTCCCTGGAGCGGGACTTGGAGGAGGCGTCCCAGGCGGAGGAGGCGGCCGCCAAGGACACGATGGTGAAGGAGGAGGTCGGCCCCGACGACATCGCGGACGTGGTGGGTTCCTGGACGGGCATCCCGGCAGGGCGCCTGCTGGAGGGCGAGACGCAGAAACTCCTGCGCATGGAGGAGGAGTTGGGCCGCCGGCTCATCGGCCAGCAGGAGGCCGTACAGGCGGTCTCCGACGCCGTACGGCGCACCCGCGCGGGTATCGCCGACCCCGACCGCCCCACCGGTTCGTTCCTCTTCCTCGGCCCGACGGGCGTCGGCAAGACCGAACTCGCCAAGGCCCTCGCGGACTTCCTCTTCGACGACGAGCGCGCCATGGTCCGCATCGACATGTCGGAGTACGGCGAGAAGCACAGCGTGGCCCGGCTGGTCGGCGCGCCTCCCGGCTACGTCGGCTACGAGGAGGGCGGCCAGCTCACGGAGGCGGTGCGCAGGCGCCCGTACTCGGTGATCCTGCTGGACGAGGTCGAGAAGGCGCACCCGGAGGTCTTCGACGTCCTGCTCCAGGTGCTGGACGACGGGCGGTTGACGGACGGTCAGGGCCGCACGGTCGACTTCCGCAACACGATCCTGATCCTCACGTCCAACCTCGGCAGCAACTTCCTGATCGACCCGAGCACCGGCGAGGACGAGAAGAAGGAACAGGTCCTCCAGGTGGTCCGGGCCTCCTTCAAGCCGGAGTTCCTCAACCGCCTTGACGACCTGGTGGTGTTCTCCGCCCTGAACCGGGAGGAGCTGGGCCGGATCGCCGCACTCCAGATCGGCCGCCTGGCCAAGCGCCTCGCGGAACGCCGCCTCACCCTGGAGATCACCGACGAGGCCCTGACCTGGCTCGCGGACAACGGCAACGACCCGGCGTACGGCGCGCGACCGCTGCGGCGGCTGGTGCAGACCGCGATCGGTGACCGCCTCGCCAAGGAGATCCTGGCGGGCGAGGTCAAGGACGGCGACACGGTACGGGTGGACGCGTTCGGCGACGGGCTGATCGTGGGCCCGGCGACAGGCAAGACGCTGTGATGCCCGGCGCTCAGTAGGAACTCGCGTCGAAGGTGACGAGGGCGGTGTCCCCTGCGGACCCGCCCTCGTAGTGCACGCTCACCGTCACGGAGTAGGCACCGGGCGTGTGTGCGTACGCGTCGCGGATGACATGCACGCACCTGTCGTCGTCCCCGTCGCAGGGGAAGTCCGCGGCATCCGGGAACGACTCGGCCAGCCATCCGCCCACCGCTGCGCGCGGCACGCGGAAACTGCCGTCGTACGCCTGGCCGCCCCAGGTGTACGAGGTGCAGTCCTCGTCCCGAGTGCCCTCGGGCAGCGCGGCGCCGGAGAAGTCCATGGCCTCGGCGCAGCCGGCCCTGGTGACGGTGCCGGGCGGGTCGTCACTGGAGGCGGCGTAGAGCATCGCGCGTCCGAACCACCAGGCCACCCCCACCACGAAAACCAGGCACGCCCACCACATCCCCCGGAGCAGCCACCGCGTCGTAGTCCGCATGTGCATGACCGTATCCGGTCAGCCCGTGGCGGACAGACCCAGCAGGGGTTGCCACGCCCCTCCCCGGATGGGGGAGGATGGCGGAATCCGTACGAAGGGAAATACACGGTGAGCATCGACCCGTCCTCGATTCCGAACTTCGGGGGCCAGCCCGAGCCGCAGCAAGGACCGGCGGGCCCCGTCGTCCCGGATCAGGACCTCGTGAAGCAGCTCCTCGACCAGATGGAGCTGAAGTATGTCGTCGACGACGAGGGAGACCTCGCGGCGCCGTGGGAGCAGTTCCGTACGTACTTCATGTTCCGCGGCGAGGACGACCAGCTCGTCTTCTCGGTCCGGACGTTCTACGACCGTCCCCACGAGATCGACTCCAAGCCCCAGCTGCTGGAGTCCATCGACGACTGGAACCGCCGCACCCTGTGGCCCAAGGTCTACAGCCACACCCACGACGACGGCACCGTCCGTCTGATCGGTGAGGCGCAGATGCTGATCGGCACCGGCGTCGACCTGAACCACTTCGTCTCCTCGACGGTCAGCTGGGTGCGCGCCGCCATCGAGTTCGACCGCTGGCTCGTCGAGCAGCTCGGCCTCACCGAGGAAGTCGACGAGGCGGCGGAGAAGCCGGAGGACGACGAGGAGTAGTCCTCGGTCCCGTAGTACCCGTAGCACCCGCACTACCTGTAGCACCTGTAGCACCTGTAGCACCCGTAGTACTTGCGTGAACGAGAGCCCGGCCCGGTACGCGACGACCACCACCGTCGTGTGCGGGGACCGGGCTCTCGTCGTCCCCGCCCGTGGACATGCGGTGTGCAGGGCGGCGAGGGGGCGTCGCGGGGGCGGGAGAGCCAGTCCAGGGCGTTCCGCAGGGTGGCCACGACGGGCTTCGTGGTGCTGCCCGCGGCCTTCCTCGCGCCCGCCCCGGCGGGAGTCGCACCGGCCGCCGCGGCGACGCTGCCGCTCAACGCCCACACCGCGGCGCAGGCGCTGCGGATCCTCGGGGTCGGGCTCGGGGTCGGGCTCGGGCTCGGGGCCGGTGACCGGATCGCCGTCACCGGGGCGGCCGGTGCCATCGGCGGGTTCGCGGTCCAGCCGGCCGCGCACCAGGGCTGCGGGTGGTCGCCCTCGCCGCTCCCGAGGACGAGCCGTATCCCACCGGCTTCGGCGCGACTTTCGGAGCCCGCGGCGACCGCATCGCCGACGCGGTGCGCGCGGCCGTGCCGGGCGGGGTCGACGTACTCCTCGAAGCCGCGTCGGTCGGATCCCCGGCCATCGGAGCCGTGCGCGACGGCGGTTCCTTCGTCGCGGTGACACCGCCGAACGCGCCGGCTGCGGAGCGTGCTGTCAGGGTCGCCCTGGTGCAGGCACGTGCGGACGGCGCCGAACTGGCCGAGCTGGTGGGCCTGGTGGAGAGCGGCCGGCTGGATCTGCGGGTCGCCAAGACGTTCCCGTTCGAACGGGTCGCCGAAGTGCACACCCTGCTGGCGAAGGGCGGCTTCCGCGGCGGCGGCATCGTGCTCGTCGGCGACTTCGCCTCGGCCCGGACGGCGGACGACCGGCGGAGTTGACGTCCCGGAGATCCTCGGGTTCGCTGCCGGGATGCCCGGCCTTCGCATTCAACAGCCGGACGGCGACGCCATGTTCAAGGACTGGCAGCACGTCCACAACACGATCATCCCCACCCACGTCCTCTCCCTGGACGACGTACGGGAACGCGCCCGGCGCCACCACCTGGAGATCGCCTACCTCGATGAGGGAGACGGTGAACTCGTGGGCTGCAGCACGGTCCGCCCGCCGGTGGACGAGACGCGCACGGCCACCGTCATCGCCCGCGTGCTCGCCCCGCACCGCGGGCGCGGGTTCGGCCAGGAGCTCTTCGCCCGCGGGCTCGACCGCGCCCGCGAGCTGGGCGCCGAAGTGATCGAGACCGTCGTCCTGTCCTCCAACGAGGACGGCCTGCGGTTCGCGCTGCGGCACGGCTTCGTCGAGACCGAGCGGTATCTGCTGCCCGGGGACCACATCCCCTGGATAGACCTCCGGCTCGCGTGACGGGCTCGCGGCGCGCACCCCATCCGGCCGTCGCTGTTCGGCCCGAGGCCCGGAACACTGCCGGAAACCGGCAATGGCACGAGGGTGTCCGCACCGGATAATCCTCGCGTGTCCGAGATCCCCGTCCCGATACCGTCGGGCTCCGTTCCCGCAGGTGCCTCCGTCTGGTCCACGGCGGACGCCGCCCGCTGGACGCGGGCCCGCGCCGCGCCCTGGGCGCGGCCGGTGTGGTCGGTGTGGGCGCTGCTGATCACCGTGGTGTGGGCGAACGCGGCGACGCCGGACCAGCCGTGCAGTGATGCCGTGCCGTGCGGTGCGGACTGGCTGGGCATGGCGGAGACGGGCCTGGCCGTGGGGCTTGTGTACTGGCTTGTCCGGCTGCCGGAACTGACGCTGGTCGCCGCTCCCGCCCTGGCGGCGGTCGTGGCGTGGCTGGAGTTGCCGGACGCGGGGCCGATGACCGTGGTCGCGAACCTCTCCGTGCTCGTGGCTCTGGGATTCGGATGGGCCGCCGCCCGCGAACGGATCGCCGCCCGTAGCCGGCAACGAGGCTCGGCGGAGCGCGCCGCGGGTGTGCGGCACGCGCTGCCCGACCCGGTCGCCCCACTGCGGCGCGGGACGCTCCCGATCGGCGCGGGGCTGCTGTTGCTCGGGGTGGCCGTCTTCTGCGTGGCTCAGGGACTTGCCGGTGTCCACTCGTACCAGCACCGCGCGGAGCGTGCCGTGCGGGTCACGGCGACGGTGGTCGGCCGGAGCGATGACGCGGTCCGGGTCCGCACCGGCGACGAACGGAGCCTGACCCTCGGTGTGTCCTATCCGGAGGACTACCGCACCGGCGAGACCGTGACCGTGCTGGAGGACGGGACGTGGCGGGGTCTGGCGGCCGAGCCCTACGACGCCTTCGACCGGCAGCTGTCGGCTCTGGCCGCCGGTCTGCCGGGGGGCTCTCTGCTGCTCACCGGTCTCCTCACCCGACGCCGTGCCGCCGCACTGCGCCGCACGCCGGTTCCGGTCCTGCGCGTACTGGAGCGCATGGACGACGGAGGGCGGATCTGGATCTACGCGGGCGATGACACGGCCGGCCGTACGCCGGTCTTCGCAGGCCGCTTCACAGCGGACCGGCCCGGCCCGGACGAGTTCGAGGAGCCGTACCTCGACGGCGAAGCGGATGGGAGGGAGCCGTTCACCGTCGACACGCGGTTGCGCGAGGCCGTCATGTTCGGCTCGCCGTACGACGGTGGCGAACTGGTCCTCGCCACCACCGGCCGGGACGCCGGGCCCGTCGTGATCCGTACGACCTCCCCCGTCCGGCCGCCCCGCCCCGGCAGGGGACCGACACTCGCCACCGGAGAGGTGACGGACGCCGCCACCGGAGAGGTGACGGACGCCGCCACCGGAGAGGTGACGGACGCCGCCACCGAAGAGCTGACGGACTCCGGCACCGGGCTCCCGGATCCGCTGTCCATGACCGGGACGGATCGCGTTCCCGCGTCCCTGGTTGCGACGGGACAGCCGTTGCGCTGGGCACCCGGCGCCGTGGCGCGCACGGGTGGTGCGGCCTTGGCACTGGTCATCATGGCGGGCGTCGCTCTCGTGGGCCGCTCACTCGTGACGGACGGTCTCGGCTGGAGAGCGCTGCTCCTGCCCGGCATGCTGGCGTTCGGCGGAGCTGCCGCCGAGCAGCTCAACTGGCGTGTCGTCGCGGACAGTTCGGGGGTGTGGCTGGCAGACGCATGGAGGGTGCGGCATGTGTCCTGGGAACGGTTGCGGTCGATCCGTCGCACCGACGACGGGAGCGTGGAGATGACGACGGTGGACGGCGGCACCTGGAGACTGCGGGGCCTGGGGCTGCCCAGGGCGGAGCGCCGGCTCGGCATTACTCCTCCGTACGTCCGCATGGTCGAGGAGGTCACCGCTCTGCGCGCACACCCGGAACTGCGCCCCACGGAACCCGTTTCCCCGCGCGACCGCGGCTTCCCGCTGGGCCCCGGACTGCTCGCCCTCACGATCCTCGTGGCCGTTACCTGGACTTTCCGCTGAGCGCCGCGTGACGCGCCGCGAGCTCAGGGTGCGAGCCGTCGCAGCCGGCCGGCTGCCTCGGTGAGCACCTCGTCCTTCTTGCAGAACGCGAAGCGCACCTGACTGCGGCCGGCGTCGGGATCGTCGTAGAACACGGAGTTGGGGATGGCGACGACTCCGCAGCGTTCGGGGAGGGCGCGGCAGAAGGCGTGGCCGTCCTTTTCGCCGAGGGGGGTGATGTCGGTGGTGATGAAGTACGTGCCCTGGGGCTGGTACACCTCGAAGCCGGCCGCGCGCAGGCCGTCGGCGAGCAGGTCGCGCTTGCGGCGGAGGTCGGCGCGGAAACCGTCGAAGTACGAGTCCGGCAGCTGCAACGCCTCCGCGACCGCGTACTGGAACGGACCCGACGCCACGTAGGTGAGGAACTGCTTCGCCGACCGTACGGCCGTCACCAGGTCAGGGGTCCCGGTGACCCACCCCACCTTCCACCCCGTGAACGAGAACGTCTTGCCCGCCGAGCCGATCGACACCGTGCGTCCCCGCATCCCCGGGAACGTCGCGAGCGGGATGTGCTCGGCCGTGTCGAAGACCAGGTGTTCGTAGACCTCGTCCGTGATCACCAACAGATCGCGTTCCACGGCGAGTTCGGCGATCGCGGTGAGTTCCTCGCGGGTGAGGACGGTGCCGGTCGGGTTGTGCGGGGTGTTGATCAGGAGGAGGCGGGTGCGGTCGGTGACGGCCGCGCGCAGTTCGTCGAGGTCGAGGCGGAACGACCCTTCGTGCGGGCGGAGCGTGACCGGTACGCGGGTGCCGCCCGCCATCGCGATGCACGCGGCGTAGGAGTCGTAGTACGGCTCGAACGCGATGACCTCGTCGCCCGGTTCCACCAGGGCCAGCAGCGCCGCGGCGATCGCCTCCGTCGCGCCGGCCGTGACCAGGACCTCGGCGTCGGGGTCGTAGGACAGGCCGTAGCGGCGCTCCTGGTGGGCGGCGATCGCGGTGCGGAGTTCGGGGACGCCGGGGCCCGGCGGGTACTGGTTGCCGCGTCCGTCGCGCAGGGCGCGGACCGCCGCCTCGCGGATCTCCTCGGGGCCGTCCGTGTCGGGGAAGCCCTGGCCGAGGTTGATCGACCCGGTCTTCAGGGCGAGGGCGGACATCTCGGCGAAGATCGTCGTTCCGAACTCGGCGAGCCGGCGGTTGAGGAGGGGGCGTGCGCTGGAGGTCATGGCCGTCATCCTGCGCCCAGGTTCTTGAGTTCCTCAACTCACGTCCGGGTTCTGACACCAGGAGCGTCGGCCTGTGAACGGTGCCGGACCTGCGGTGCGACCGTCGTCTTCCGCTGTCGACGCATCCGGTCGGACCGCGGAATTGTCCCGTCGAGTGTCCCCGGCTTCAGGGATTTCCGGCGCGGTTCAGTTCGTCGGTAAACCTTCCGGGGCCACACATTGGCATTCCGTTACTTTTACTTGAAACTCCCGGCGAGGTCGGCCGCATGATGGAATCCGCGCTATATGACTTGATCGCGTTGGGTGGGACGGGTGGCTGCGCCTGTGAACAGGGGTTATGGCCGGTTGGTCGGTGTCGTGGAAGTCCGAATCGATTCTCGGATAAATGCAGATATCGACCCTATGGGGAAATTATTCACCGGTCGCCCGGTGTCGCCGCCGGTATATTCACACCGGTCGGAAAGGGTGGGTATCTACCTGATTCGATTCTCGGCCGCAAGTGAAAATTGGCGTACGGAAAGGGAAACAATGCGCAAGCGTAGTATGGCTGTCCTCGGCATGGCCGCAGCTCTTGGTATTTCGCTCTCTGCTGCCACAACGGCGAGCGCGCAGGGCGTCGTGGGCGACTGGGCCGTCTGGAACTCGAACAGTGGCAAGTGCCTGGCGATCCCCGGCGGCAGCTCTGCGGCCAACGGCACGACCGCCATCCAGTACGCCTGTGACAACCCGGCCCCCGGCGTGTGGGACGCCGACCAGGTCTGGACCTGGACCCTGGTTTCGGGCGCGACGTCGACGTACACCCTTAAGAACAAAGCCACCGATAGATGCCTGGCCATCGGCGGCGCCAGCCACACCGCGGGCGCCGAGGCGATCCAGTGGACGTGCAACGGCAACACCGAGCAGCAGTGGATCGACGACAGCACCGGCCGACTGCGGAACAAGGAGAGCAACCTCTGCCTCACCATCGGCAACGCCAGCACGGCGAACTCCTCCCCCGCCATCCAGTGGACGTGTGAAGCCGTGACCAGCAACCCCGAGCAGCAGTGGTTCCAGGTCCGGTGATTCTCGCCGGACAGGTCGTGCGCACTCCTTGCGCATGAACCAGGGCGCGGGCGGGGGGCCTCGGTCTCCCGCCCGCGTTCGTGTCCCCGCCCTCGATGGGAAGAGCGCCGGCCCCTCTGTCTCCCGGCGAACCCTCTGGACTTCCTCAACTCTGCTTTGGCCGGTGAGACGGCCGGGCATCCCTGCTTCACGCACCACACGAGGCGCCCACGGGGGGCCGCTTCGGGGGAATCGGAAGGAGGGTGACGCCATGTTCTTCTTCGTCATCCTGGCGGTGATCGCGGTCGTCTTCGTCGCGGCGGTCGTGAGCGCGGGGCGCAGGAGCAGGGTCGGCAAGGGGGCCGGGCTCCGCAGTGGGGGAACCAAGGCCGGTAGGAGCAGCTGGTGGGCCGAGGACGGCGGTTCGTCCGCCGGGGGAGCGCACGGCCATCACAACTCCTGCGGCGGGCACTCCTCCTGCGGTGGCGGCTCGTCGTGCGGTGGCGGCTCGTCCTGCGGGGGAGGCGGCTGCGGCGGGGGCAGCTGAGCGGATGTGGCAGCGGACGCGGTGACAGCTGACACGGGGCAGCTGAGCGCCGCGAACGGGGCCGGGTCCGAAGCCGCCGCGCCCGTCGGGAGATCGCTCCCGGCGGGCGCTCCGGCGTGCGCCGGACACGCCTGGGCGTACGCCTTGGTTGAACAGTTGAGCTGTGGAGCCCCCTGAGGGATGGAAACCCCACGAAGTTGGGTAAAAAGACTGTGGTGGCGCCACCGTTCATGATTCCCTCTACCTCACCGACGCAGCGCCTCGGGCGCCTGCAGACACCTTCTCCTGACTGGGCCGACCGGGCCGATGCCCCGGTGTCGGCCGGGGTGTGCCAGACCCCCACACCTCCCCCCTGCCTTTTCTTTGCGTGCTAGCGGAGCCGATCCATGCTCACGACCCTGAATACCTCCTACACCGACACGCGCGCGGCCGACCTCGCCTGGGCCCTGGGGCGCGAGCCGCTTCCCGCGCTGGCCACACTCGACCTGGAACTCGCCGGTGCGCGGCTTCAGTTGAGACTGCTCGGCGCGTCCCACCAGGTACTCCTGGACGAGGAGCGGGGCAGTTGTTCGGAGACGGTCGCGTGCATCCCGGGTTCCAGCACACCGCTGCCGCTCGGGGTCGCCAAGCGCGTCGGCGACTGGGAGTACGAGTTCGCGGCCCGGGTCGAGGTGCTGTCCCCGGGGCAGTTCGCGGGCCGCGCCCAGGAGCTGCTGGCCCTGGTCGCCGACCATCCCAACGGTCTGGCGGGGGTCTTCCCCGGCAGCCCGCACGCCTTCACCGCGCTGCTCGCCCAGCGGTACGAGGGCCAGGTGCACTGGCGCACCTGGCACGCCTATCCGCAGGACGGCCAGCTGGTGGCGACCCGGACGAGGGTGGGGGTACGGGTGCCGGTGGCTTACCCGGTGCCTTCTCCCGTCTGAGCCGCGGGGCCACGGCGGGGCCGCGTCGGCGGCCCCGCGGGCCGCATCGGCGGGCTGCGCCGCCTTCGGCCGCCGTAAACACATTCCACACGTGTGGGTGACGAAGCGTGCCCGTCCCGTGACGTAACGTCGCAGCGTGATCGAACCGCACGCGCCGGCCCGGCCGGGTACCCAGCCGCCCTGGGCAGGCCCCGC
The DNA here is from genome assembly GCF_042751305.1 of Streptomyces hokutonensis. Classification (GTDB taxonomy): domain Bacteria; phylum Actinomycetota; class Actinomycetes; order Streptomycetales; family Streptomycetaceae; genus Streptomyces; species Streptomyces hokutonensis_A. Next base: position 300,921 of record NZ_JBHYWD010000008.1, on the reverse strand, counting down.
GCGGCTGCCCGTACGGCCGGGCACGGGCCGGTTCCTGGTGCTCGCGGGGGTCTTCGTCTGCGCGGCCTGCGGACTCGTGTACGAACTCGAACTCGTCGCCCTCGCCTCGTACCTGATCGGCGACTCGGTCACCCAGGCGTCCGTCGTCCTGTCCGTCATGGTCTTCGCGATGGGCATCGGCTCCCTCGCGGCGAAGCGGCTGCGCTGGCACGCGGCGGCCGGTTTCGGCGCGGTCGAGGCGGCACTCGCGCTGATCGGCGGGTGCAGCGCGATGGCGTTGTACGCGGTCTTCGCCTGGACCGGGAACTGGGGCGGCCTCTGGGCACAGGGCCCGCGCTGTCTCCTGGTCGCCTTCTCCCTCGCGATCGGTCTGCTGATCGGCGCCGAGGTCCCGTTGCTGATGGAGCTGATCCAGCGCATCCGCCGCCAGGACGCGGGCGGCGCGGTCGCCGACCTCTTCGCGGCGGACTACGTGGGCGCCCTGGTCGGCGGCCTCGCGTTCCCCTTCCTCCTCCTGCCGTTCCTGGGCCAGCTGACCGGCACCCTGCTCACCGGCACGGTCAACGTGGTCGCCGGCGGCTGTCTGGTCCTCGGCCTGTTCCGCCGCGACCTCACCCGCCGCGGCCGCTGGCTCCTGGTCCTCGCCAACCTCACGGTCCTCGGCCTGCTCGCCTCCGCCGCCGTACTCGTCGACGACTTCGAACGGGCCGCGCGGCACGCCGTCTACGGCAAGGACGTCCGGGTGGCTCTCCAGACGGACGTCCAGGAGGTCGTCCTCACCGGCGGAGACCACGGCCGCCCCCTCGACCTCTTCCTCGACGGCCGCCTCCGCGTCAGCGAACTCGACGAGCGCCGCTACCACGAGGCCCTCGTCCACCCCGCGATGGACGGCCCCCACGCGCGCGTCCTCGTCCTCGGCGGCGGCGACGGCCTCGCCGCCCGCGACGTCCTCCGCGACCGGGGCGTGCGCCGCGTCGACATCGTCGAACTCGACGCGGAGCTCGTCCAGTTGGCCCGCCACGACGCCGCCCTCGCCGCGCTCAACGACCACGTCTACGGCGACCCGCGCGTCCACGTCACCACCGGCGACGCCTTCGACCTGCTGCGCCGGGTCCGCCCCGGGACGTACGACGTGGTCATCGCCGACCTCCCCGACCCCGGCATCACCGCCAGCACCAAGCTCTACTCCCAGGAGTTCTACGGCCTCGCCCGCCGCGCCCTCACCGAGCGGGGCCGCCTGGTCGTGCACGCGGGGCCGGTCTCCTCGCGGCGCCGCGTCTTCTGGACCGTGGTCTCCACGGTCCGTGCGGCCGGCCTCCACCCCGTCCCGTACCGCGTCGGCGGCCGGGCGTCGGGCTTCGCGGCGGGCCCCGACCGTACGGCCGGAACGTCCCGTTCCCCGCGCGACTGGGGGTTCGTGCTGGCGGCGCGGGGGGCGGTGCCGGAGGAGCCGGGGCTGGAGAGCGACGAGCGGGCGGCGCAGCGGACACGGGTACCGGGGCTGCCGGCTTCCACGTTGGTGCACCCGCGGTACTGATGTGCTGCCGGACCGCTCCAACACGGCGCCACTTCCGGGTAACGGCAGGTGTACCCGGGGTCAACCTAGGTAGGCTCCGCAAGCATGGAGCTTGAGGTGCACGTTCCGGTTTCGCCCGAGCGGCTGCGGTCCGCGCTCGGCGACCCCGCCCGGGTCGCCCGCGCCGTCCCCGGCCTCCAGCAGGACGCCGGCACCGAACCCGTCGCCGGGCGCCTGAAGGTCCGCGTCGGCAGCCACTCCATCACCTACCGGGGGTCCGTCCGCGTCTCCGCCCGGGACGACGGCTCCTACGCCGTCGAGGGCGACGCGACCGAGGCCCGCGGCACCGGCTCCGTCAAACTCGCCCTAACCGTCCGCGTCCGCGCGTCCGGCGGCGGCTCGACGGTCACCTTCGACGGTACGGCGACGGCGGACGGCCGGGTCACCGAACTGCCGCCGGACGCGGTGACCGCGGCGACGACCAGGCTGCTGGAGCGGTTCGCGGCGAACCTGGGGGCGTTGGAGGAGCCGACGGAGGAAGTGGAGGTCGCGGACGACATCGACGAAGTGGACGACGTCGACGACATGGACGACGTGGATGTGGACGAAGTGGTGGGAGCCATCGAGGAACTCCACGTCTCCGAGACCTTCGCCGAGGCCCCTCAGCCGCCCGCCGAGGCCGCGCACGCGCGCCGCACGATGATCGGCCGCAGCGCGGAGGAGGTCGACCACGCGCCGCCGCGCGGACGTTACGCCCCCGTGCCCGCACCGCAGACCGTCTCCGCGAACGCCACCCTCCGCTGGGCGGCCCCCGCCGCCGCGCTGGTCCTGGCGTCGGCGATCGTGGTGAACAGGGTGCTGCGCAAACGCCGTTGAGCGGCCCAGTAGGGTCGTGCCGTGAGTAACGAAGAGATCACGCTGACCGCGGGCGACGCGGAAGTGACGGTGCAGCCGGGCAACGGCGGCCGTATCGGAGGACTTCGCGTCGGCGGCACCGAACTGCTGCGCCAGGGCGAGCGGTTCGGGTGCTTCCCGATGGTCCCCTGGTGCGGACGGATCCGCGACGGCCGCTTCCTGGACGGCGGGACCGTCCACCAGATGCCCCTCAACTCCCCGCCGCACGCCATCCACGGCACCGTCCGCGACGGCGCCTGGCGCACCGCCCGCCGGACCGCCGACGAGACGGTCATCACGTACGACCTCGTCGAGCCGTGGCCCTTCCCCGGCCGCGTCACCCAGGCCGTAGCGCTGACCGGGGACTCCCTGACGCTCACCATGGCGATCGAGGCGTACGGCGACTCGTTCCCGGCGCAGATCGGCTGGCACCCGTGGTTCAACCGCAACCTCGGCGGCGAGGACGTGCTCGTCGACTTCAGCCCCGCCTGGCAGGAGGAGCGCGGCGACGACCACCTCCCCACCGGCAATCGCATCGACGTGAAGCCGAGCCCCTGGGACGACTGCTTCGGCATGCCGGACGGCGTCGACGTCACCCTGACCTGGCCGGGACAGCTGGCGCTGAAAGTGACGAGCCCGGAGCAGTGGGTCGTCGTCTACGACGAGCAGGAGGCCGCGGTCTGTGTCGAACCGCAGACCGGCCCGCCGAACGGCCTCAACACCCTGCCGCGCCTGGTCACCCCGATCGAGCCGCTGGAAGCCACGATGACCTGGGCCTGGACGCGCCTCTAAGCTGGCAGGCATGACGGACGTACGCGGCGCGCTGCTGCAGCAGATCAAGGACAAGGCCGTGGTGCACGGCAAGGTGACCCTGTCGTCGGGTCTGGAGGCCGACTACTACGTCGACCTCCGCCGCGTCACCCTCGACGGCGAGGCCGCCCCGCTCGTCGGACAGGTGCTCCTGGACCTGACCGCCGACCTCGACTTCGACGCGGTCGGCGGCCTGACCATGGGCGCCGACCCGGTCGCCGGCTCGATGCTGCACGCCGCCGCCGCGCGCGGACAGAAGCTGGACGCCTTCGTCGTGCGCAAGGCCGCGAAGGCGCACGGCATGCAGCGCCAGGTGGAGGGCCCGGAGATCGCGGGCCGCCGGGTCCTGGTCGTCGAGGACACCTCGACCACCGGCGGTTCCCCGCTCACCGCGGTCGAGGCCGTGCGCGCGGCCGGTGCCGAGGTCGTCGGCGTCGCGACCATCGTGGACCGGGCGACCGGTGCCGCCGAGAAGATCGAGGCGGGCGCGGGAGTGCCGTATCTCTTCGCGTACTCCAAGGACGACCTGGGGCTCGACTGAGTTATCCACAGGCTGAGACCGACCGGGCGACCATCCGGTCAAGTCTGGAAAGATGGGCACGACGACGACGTCGAACCCCAAGGTCTAGGTCAGGGCCGCAGTACGCAGATCGCGAAGATCGCCAACCCGCAGATACCAAGGAGCGGACAGATGCCCATCGCAACCCCCGAGGTCTACAACGAGATGCTCGACCGGGCGAAGGCAGGCAAGTTCGCCTACCCGGCCATCAATGTGACCTCGACCCAGACCCTGCACGCTGCGCTGCGCGGCTTCGCGGAGGCCGAGAGCGACGGCATCGTCCAGATCTCCACGGGTGGCGCCGAGTTCCTGGGCGGCCAGTACGCCAAGGAGATGGTCACGGGTTCCGTGGCGCTCGCCGAGTTCGCGCACATCGTCGCCGAGAAGTACCCGGTCACGGTCGCGCTGCACACCGACCACTGTCCCAAGGACAAGCTCGACGGCTACGTCCGTCCGCTGCTCGCCGTCTCCGAGGAGCGCGTGAAGGCCGGCGGCGACCCGCTGTTCCAGTCCCACATGTGGGACGGCTCGGCGGAGACCCTCGCCGACAACCTCGCCATCGCGCAGGAGCTGCTGGCCCGCGCCGCCGCCGCGAAGATCATCCTCGAGGTGGAGATCACCCCGACCGGCGGCGAGGAGGACGGTGTCTCGCACGAGATCAACGACTCCCTGTACACCACGGTCGAGGACGCGATCCGTACGGTCGAGGCGCTGGGCCTCGGCGAGAAGGGCCGCTACCTGCTGGCCGCCTCCTTCGGCAACGTGCACGGCGTGTACAAGCCGGGCAACGTCGTCCTGCGCCCCGAGCTGCTCAAGGAGCTGAGCGACGGCGTGGCCGCGAAGTACGGCAAGGCGTCCCCCTTCGACTTCGTCTTCCACGGCGGCTCCGGCTCCACCGAGCAGGAGATCGCCACCGCGCTGGAGAACGGCGTGGTGAAGATGAACCTCGACACCGACACCCAGTACGCGTTCACGCGCCCCGTCGCGGACCACATGTTCCGCAACTACGACGGTGTCCTGAAGGTCGACGGCGAGGTCGGCTCCAAGAAGACCTACGACCCGCGCACCTGGGGCAAGCTGGCCGAGGCGTCGATGGCCGCGCGTGTCACCGAGGCGTGCGCGAACCTGCGCTCGACGGGCACGAAGATCAAGTAAGTCGGCCTGTCCGTCCGTCTGTTGCGCGAGCCCGGTGCTACGGCACCGGGCTCGTTGTATACCTGGGGCATGTCCTCCGACGTCCGGCTCGCCTCGCCCCAGGGCAAGTGGATCCTGCTCACCACCGTCCTCGGCTCCAGCATGGCCATGGTGGACTCCACCGTCGTCAACGTGGCCCTGCCCCGCATCGGCCGCGACCTGAACGCCGACCTGGCCGCCCTCCAGTGGACGGTCAACGCGTACATGCTCACGCTGGCCGGTCTGATCCTCCTCGGCGGCTCCCTCGGCGACCGCTACGGCCGCCGCAAGATCTTCGTCCTCGGCGTGGTCTGGTTCGCGGCGGCCTCGCTGCTGTGCGGTCTTGCGCCCAACGCCGGGATCCTGATCGCCGCCCGCGCGCTCCAGGGCATCGGCGGCGCGCTCCTCACCCCCGGCTCCCTCGCCCTCATCCAGGCCTCCTTCCACCCCGACGACCGGGCGAAGGCGGTCGGCCTCTGGTCCGGTTTCGGCGGTATCGGCGCGGCGGTCGGCCCGTTCCTGGGCGGCTGGCTGGTGGACGGCCCCGGCTGGCGCTGGGTGTTCCTGATCAACGTCCCGATGGCGCTGGTCTGCGCCCCCATCGCCGTACGCCATGTCCCCGAGTCGGCGGACGGCCGCGCGCACGGCCGCTTCGACGTACTGGGCGCGGCGCTCGGCGCGATCGCCTTGGCGCTGGTGACCTACGCGCTGATCGAGGCGAGCGACGGCTCGCTCGTCGTCGTGATCGTCACCGCCGTGGCGGGCGTGGCCGCGGGGGTCGCGTTCGTCTACGTCGAGAAGCGCAGCCCCGATCCGATGATGCCGCCGGGCATCTTCGCGTCCCGCCAGTTCACGGCGGTCAACCTGGTCACCCTCTGCGTCTACGCGGCCTTCAGCGGTTTCTTCTTCCTCACCGCGCTCCAACTCCAGGTCGTGGCAGGCTATTCGGCGCTCGAAGCGGGCACGGCCCTGCTCCCGACGACGGCCCTGATGCTGCTCTTCTCGGCTCGCTCGGGCGAACTGGCCCAGCGCATCGGCCCCCGTATCCCGCTCACCGTCGGCCCGTTGTTGTGCGCGGCGGCGATGCTGCTGATGGTGCGGGTCGGCCCCGACGCCTCCTACCTCACCGACGTCGTACCCGCCCTGCTCGTGATGGGCAGCGGCATGGTCATCCTGGTCGCGCCGCTGACGGCCACGGTCCTCGCCTCCGTCGACACCGCCCGCGCGGGCCTGGCCAGCGGCATCAACAACGCGGCGGCCCGCGCGGCCGGCCTCATCGCGATCGCCGCGCTGCCGCTGCTCGCCGGGATGGGCGCGGAGGCGTACCGCTCGGCGACCGCCTTCGACCACGCCTTCGACCGGGCGATGGGGTGGTGTGCCGGGGTGCTGGTGGTGGGTTCGATCCTGGCCTGTGCGACGGTACGGCGCCCGGCTCCCGACTGCCGCCGCCCGGAGTGCATCACCCACGGCTCGATCACGGCCCCGCCGCTGGAACCCCGGCTCGGGAAGGGACGCCTCGACGGGGGGTAGCGACCGGATGCCGGGCAATGGCCGTTGCTGGGGGAGACTGGAACCCATGACGATTCACGAGAACCTCCTCGGGGGACCGCCCCCGACCCACCTCCCCGAAGACCCCGGCCCGCGCGACCTCCTCGCGAGCGGGGCCGCGCCCGCCGAGGTCGCCGCGAAGTATCCGACCTCCTCGCTGGCCTGGGCCCTGCTGGCCGACGACGCGTTCGAGCGGGGCAGCGTCGTGGAGTCGTACGCCTATGCCCGTACGGGCTACCACCGCGGGCTCGACTCGCTGCGGCGCAACGGCTGGAAGGGGCACGGTCCGGTGCCCTGGGAGCACGAGCCGAACCGCGGCTTCCTGCGCGCCCTGCACGCCCTCGCGCGGGCCGCGCAGGCGATCGGGGAGCAGGAGGAGTACGCGCGGTGCTCGCAGTTCCTGAAGGACTCCTCGCCGACGGCGGCCCAGACGCTGGGCTAGGTCTTTCGCGTTGTTGCAGGTCCGCCTGGTGTGACCAGGCGGACCTTGCGGACTCGGGGGACGATTGTGGAGGATGCCCGGTGGGGACCGGGGCCCCCGTGTCGGAATTCGGCAGGGGCGGACCGCTACCCGGAGTACGCATCAGGAGACAGCGATGTCCCAACCGGCTCAGGAACCTCAGGAGCCCGAGGCCCCGCATCTCGACTTCCAGGGCACGACCCCGTACGAGGACTACGTCCAGGCGGACGTCCTCACCCACCTCCAGCACACCCGCTCCGACGACCCCGGCGAGATGGTCTTCCTGGTCACCACCCAGGTGATGGAGCTGTGGTTCACCGTCATCGTCCATGAGTGGGAGACCGCCGCGCGGGCCCTGCGCGAGGACCGGGTGCCGGTCGCGGTCGACGCGCTGAAGCGTTCCGTACGGGAGCTGGAGGCGCTCAACGCCTCCTGGCGGCCCCTCGGACAGCTCACGCCGGCCCAGTTCAACTCCTACCGCGCCGCCCTCGGCGAGGGCAGCGGCTTCCAGTCGGCGATGTACCGCCGCATGGAGTTCCTGCTCGGCGAGAAGTCCGCGTCCATGCTCGTCCCGCACCGCGGCGCGCCGCGCGTGCACGCCGAGTTGGAGAAGGCACTGCACGAACCGAGCCTCTACGACGAGGTGCTGAGGCTTCTCGACCGGCGCGGGCACACGGTCCCGGAGGCCGTGCTCACGCGTGACGTGTCGCTGCGCTACGAGCCGTCGGACGAGGTCGAGAAGGTGTGGACCGACCTCTACTCCGGTGACCCCAGTGTCGAACTCGCCCGGCTCGGCGAGGCGTTGACCGATGTCGCCGAACTGGTGTGGCGATGGCGCAACGACCATCTCGTCGCCACCCGGCGCGCGATGGGCGCGAAGACCGGGACGGGCGGCTCCGCCGGGGTGGCCTGGCTGGAGAAGCGCGCGCAGAAGAACGTCTTCCCCGAGCTGTGGACGGCGCGCTCCCATGTCTGAACTCGCGCTGAAGGCAGAGAAGTTGGACGGCGCCGACGAACTCGCGGGCGTACGCGCGCAGTTCGTCCTGGACGACGTGGTGTACCTGGACGGGAACTCGCTCGGCGCGCTGCCGGTAGGGGTCCCCGGCCGGGTCGAGGACGTCGTACGGCGGCAGTGGGGCGAGCTGCGGATCCGGTCCTGGGACGAGAGCGGGTGGTGGACCGCGCCCGAGCGGATCGGCGACCGGATCGCCCCGCTGGTCGGGGCCGCGGCCGGGCAGATCGTGGTCGGCGACTCCACAAGTGTCAATGTGTTCAAGGCCGTTGTGGCGGCCGTGCGGATGGCGGGGGAGGGCCGGGACGAGATCGTCGTCGACGCGACGACTTTCCCCACGGACGGGTACATCGCCTCGTCGGCGGCCCGGATGACCGGTTGTACGGTGCGGCCGGTGACCCCGGCCGAGGTGCCGGGCGTGCTCGGCGACCGTACGGCGGCGGTGCTCCTCAACCACGTCGACTACCGCACCGGCCGGCTGCACGACCTGCCCGCGCTCACCGCCGCCGTACACGCGGCGGGTGCCGTGGCCGTCTGGGACCTGTGCCACAGCGCGGGCGCCCTGCCGGTCGGACTCGACGAGCACGGGGTGGACCTCGCGGTCGGCTGCACCTACAAGTACCTGAACGGCGGCCCGGGTTCACCGGCGTATCTGTATGTGCGTTCGGCGCTGCAGGACCGCTTCGACTCCCCGCTCCCGGGCTGGAACTCGCACGCCGAACCCTTCGGCATGCGGCCCGCCTACGAACCGGCGCCGGGCGCGCTGCGCGGCCGGGTCGGCACCCCGGACATCCTGTCCATGCTCGCCCTGGAGGCGGCTCTCGACGTGTGGGACGCCGACGGCGTCTCGGTCGGGGCGGTGCGGGCCAAGTCCCTCGCGCTGACGGACTTCTTCCTGGAGTGCGTGGCGTCGTACGTGCCGTCCGGGCGGGTGGAGTCGGTGACTCCGGTGGCGCACGCGGAGCGGGGGAGCCAGGTCGCGCTGCGGTGCGCGGACGCCGGTGACGTGATGAAGCGGCTGATCGAGCATGGTGTGGTCGGCGACTTCCGGCACCCGGACGTGCTGCGGTTCGGATTCACGCCGCTGTACGTCGGGTTCGAGGACGTGGAGCGGGCGGCGCGGGTGCTGGGGGACCTGGTCCGCTAGGACCTCTGGAAAGTGTGTGCTGGCATCTAACCGCCTTAGGTCGCTGGAGCGGTTAGGTGCCAGTCGCGTGCCGGGGACGTGCGCCGCAGAACCGTTTACGCCTCACCGAGCGTGACAACCGGGGTCTCCGTGCACGTCACCGGCCTGGTAGCGTCCCGGCCGACGGCCGAATTTCTCCGCGTGTCTCTCTCCTGGTCGCCATATCCCGTCACATCCCGATCCGTCCAAGTCCTCCCTCAGTGCCGAAGGCCGGGGAGGTGCCCCCATCGTCGCTGAGAGGTTGGAGCATGCCGGACGACGCCGCTGCCGCACGTGCCGCCGCAGCCGCCGCAGAAGAGGAGTCGGCCTTCTCGCATCCCGCCGTGGAACCCGACGGCACCGCCGCGTACGGCGACCACCCCGACCAGGTGATCGACTTCTACGCCCCGCACGGCGAGCGGGTGCCGGGCCAACCGGCGCCGCTGGTCGTCGTCCTGCACGGGGGTGCGTGGCGGGCGCCGTACGACCGCCGGCACATCACCCCGTTCGCGGACTTCCTGGCCCGGCGGGGGTTCGCGGTGGCCAATGTCGAGTACCAGCGCGGGGCCGCGCTGCCCGCGCAGGGCGGTGCGGGCCCGGTCGCGGGCCGCTGGCCGGAGACCTTCGACGACGTCGCGGCGGCGCTCGACGCGCTCCCCGCGCTCGTCCGGGAGGCGCTTCCGCAGGCCGATCCGCGCCGCACGGTGCTCACCGGGCACTCGGCCGGCGGCCATCTCGCGCTGTGGGCGGCGGCCCGGCACGTCCTCCCCAAGGACGCCCCCTGGCGCATCGACGCCCCCGCCGCGCTGCGCGGTGTCGTCGCCCTCGCCCCGATCGCCGACTTCACGGTCGCCGAGAAGCTCGCGGTGTGCGGGGGAGCGGCGGGTCAACTCCTGGGTGGAGAAGCCAAGTTCGCGGAGCGTCTGCCGTACGCCGATCCGACGCTCCTGCTGCCCACCGGCATCGCGACCACGCTGGTCCAGGGCCGCGCCGACCTCGTGGTCCCGCAGGCAGTCGCCGAGTCGTACGCGGACGCGGCGGCGAAGTCCGGCGAGGTCGTGGGCCTCACGCTCCTCGAGGAAGTCGGCCACTTCCCCCTGATCGACCCGGCGGCGGACGCGTGCGCGGTGGTGGCGGAGGAGATCGCCCAACTGGCCTGGTGAGCCGCTGACTTCGGGCGGGATCCGTCCACCCTGGTGCACCCCGGTCATACCCGTAGTACCTGAGAGCTACGGCGCAGGTGAGTTCCCTGGCGGGACGCGGACGACGTGCGCGGATCCGTAATTTCCCTTCCAGATCGGCCCGACGGCGGCCGGTGCGGGAGGGGAGACGGACATGGGGGTCGTTGATGCCTCGGCGGAGACCGGTAGGGCGGTAGCCGACTCGGTGGAGAGGGGCCCGGCGGGGGAGGCCGAGGCGCCACGCGCCGACCTCAACAAGCCGCGCCGTACCGGCGGTTGGCGCCGCGCGCTCCTCGCCGCACTCGTCATAGGCGCGGTCGTGATTCCCCTCTCGGCCGCGGCCCGGCCCGAGATCCCCGCCCCCGCTCCGGCCGCGCTCGCCCCGCTCACCGCGGCCACCTTGGCCGAGACGTACGCGGCGAACGGCGCAAACGCCGTCGAGGCGTCCCGCATGGCCGCCGCCGACGGCGACGAGCGCCGCGCCGCGACGGACCGCGCCATGGCCGACCCGGACCGGCAGCTCCTCGCCTACGACGGCCGCGGCCCGGGCCTGGCGACGGAGGTCCTCGGCGACCTCGCCCACGCCGACCGGATAGCCGTCCTGGTCCCGGGCTCGGACACCTCGCTCGACACCTACGACCGCTTCCGCGCCACCGCGCTGAACCTCCGCCGCCAACTGACCCACGACGCCCCGAACTCCCGTACGGCGGTGGTGTCCTGGCTCGGCTACGACACCCCGCGCACGGTGAGCGCCACGGTGCTGACCGCGGGCAGAGCGGACCAAGCGGCCCCGCACCTGCGGGAGTTCATACGGCAGCTGCGCGGCGTCATCGGCCGCACGGCGCGGATCGCGCTGCTGTGCCACTCGTACGGCACGGTCGTCTGCGGCCGGGCCGCCGCCGGCCTGGACGTGTCCGACCTCGTCCTCGTCGGCAGCCCCGGCACGGGCGCAGACTCCGCCGCGGGACTGCGCACTTCCGCCCGCGTGTGGGCGGCGCGCGGCGCCGACGACTGGGTGGGGGACGTCCCGCACGTCAGCGCCGACCTGTTCGGCACGACCTTCGGCTTCGGCACGGATCCGGTGTCCCCGGAGTTCGGCGCCCGAGTCTTCGCAGCCGGAGCCGGCGGCCACAGCGACTACTTCGCACCGGGCTCGGATTCCCTGGCCAACCTCGCCCGGATCGTCCTCGGCGAGACCACGGAGGTGACCCATGCGTGAACGCCTCCGCCGGACCGCCGTCCGCCTCGACGCGGCGACCCCGCCCGACCGGGACCGCGCCGTGGACGCCCTGCGCGCCTTCGCGATCCTCGGTGTCGTCCTGGGCCACTGGCTGGTGACCGCGCTGGTCGCGGACGGCGGCACCCTGCGCACCGCGAGCCCGCTGCGGGACATGCCGTGGCTGGCGCCCATCTCCTGGGTGTTCCAGACACTGGCGGTGTTCTTCCTGGTGGGCGGCCATGTGGCGACCCGGGGTTACGCCTCCGCACGCGCCCGGGGCACGACGTACGGTCAATGGCTGGCCGCCCGGCTGGCCCGGCTGTTCACGCCGGTCGCCGCGGTCCTCGTCGTGTGGACGGTGACAGCCGTGGCGCTGCTCCTGTCCGGCACGGACTTCGACACGGTCCGTGCCCTGGTCAAGCTCGCGTTGTCACCTATGTGGTTCCTGGTCGTGTTCGCGGGCCTGACGGCGGCCACCCCGCTGCTGACCCGGCTCAACCCGCTGTGGCCGCTGGCCGTCGTACTGCACGTGGACCTGATCCGTTTCGGGCTCGGCGGCCCGTCCTGGCTCGGCTGGGTCAACGTGGCGGCGGGCTGGCTCGTGCCCTACACGCTCGGCGCGGCCTGGACCCGGGGCGAGTTGGACCGGGCCCGGGCGGGCTGGGCCCTCCTGGCCGGCGGTACGGCGGCGACGGCGGCACTCGTCCTGTGGGCGGGCTACCCGGCGTCGATGGTCGGCGTCCCCGGCACCACGATCTCCAATCTGGACCCGCCGACCCTGGCCGCCGTCACCTTCGGCCTGGCCCAGTGCGGCCTGGCCCTGCTGCTCCGGGACCGGCTGCGCCGCGCGCTGCGCCGTCCGTTCGCCTGGTCGGCGGTGGCCCTGGTCAACCTCTCGGCGATGACCGTCTTCCTCTGGCACCAGACGGCCCTGATGGCCACCACGGCAGCGACCCTGCCCGCCGGCCGTCTGCCCGGCCTGCACACCCGCCCCGACGACCTGACCTGGGTCGCGGCCCGACTGGCCTGGCTCCCGGTGTTCGCACTGACGCTGACGGTCTGCTGGGCGGCCTTCCGGATGTACGAACAGGGTCCGAGGCGCCGCCCGTCACGCCGTTCACGGGTCGTCCGCGCCCACACCCACCCGCCCCACCCGGCAGCGAAGTCCGTTCACCGTGCCTAGGGTTGACCGAGTGAACGCAGCCGCCGACGGCGCCGGGTCCCCGAACTCCGAGCCCATCCTGTTCCCCAGGCACCGCCGGCTGCGTTACCTCACCTACGCCCTCGTCTCCCTCGCCGCTCTCGGTCTCTCCCTGTCCGGCACGGACGAGATGATGAGTGAGTACGAACTGGGCGTGTTCCAGGGCCTGTTGGCCGGTTTCGCGCAGGGTGTCGCCCTGGTCCTCGCTCTGCGCCGGCCCGTCCCCGCCTGGGCTCTGTCCCTCACCGCCACGGCCTTCACCGCGCTGACCGTGCGTGCCGCAGTGGATCCCCTCCCCACCATGAATCCCCTCCCGGGCACGACCCCCGGCCCCGACTGGCCCTGGAGCACCACCGAAGTCGTCGTCCAGGCCGCCGTCCTCCTGCTCGTGGCCCTGCGCGTGCCCACCCGCAAGGCCCTCGCGGCGCTGGCCGCGACCGCCCTGACGACGTTCGTCATCCAGGGTCTCGTCGGCGCCCAGCGCTACTCCTCGACGGGCACGGTCGCGGTGGCCGTCTGCGCGGTGGCCGTCCTCATCGGCACCGCCCTGCGCGGTCGCAGCGAGGCCCGTACCCAGCTCGTGGAGCAGGTCACGATCACGGCGGAGGAGCGCAACCGCCGCACACTCCTGGAGGAGCGCAGCCGGATCGCCCGCGAGCTGCACGACGTGGTCGCCCACCACATGTCGGTGATCTCCATCCAGGCCCAAGTGGCGCCCCTCCTGGTCGAGAACCCGTCGGAGGAACTCAGGGAGAACCTCGACGGCATCAGACAGAACGCCCTCGAAGCCCTCGCCGAACTGCGCCGGGTCCTCGGTGTGCTCCGCTCGGAGAACCCGGAGTATCCCGACGACCCCTACGCCCTGGGCGGCGCCGGCACCGGTGCCGCCCCCGACGCCCCGCAGCCCACCCTCGACCGCCTGGACGCCCTGATAGAGAACACCAGGGCCGCCGGTCTCGACGTGCGCGGCGACGTCAGGGGCGAAGTGCGCCCGCTGGCACCCGGCGTGGAGCTGTCGGCGTACCGGATCGTCCAGGAGGCACTGAGCAACGCGCTGCGGCACGCCCCCGGTTCCACGGTCGCCGTCGAGGTCACCCACGCGCCCGACGGCCTGCGGCTGTTCGTCACCAACTCCCCTCCGCAGCAGGCCGTCCCGCCCTCCCCGGGCGCCGGTCACGGTCTGCTCGGCATGCGGGAGCGCGCGGCGATGCTGGGCGGACACCTCACCGCGGGGCGGACGTTCCAGGGCGGCTTCGCGGTCGTGGCGTTCCTCCCCAGGGACGGCGTCGCACTCCCCGAAGGACCCCACGGCCCCGACGGACCGGACGGCCCGGACAGCGCCGACGGACCCGATGCTCCCGACAGACCCGCCGCTCCCGGTACTTCCCCCTCCGCCGCCCCCGAGATCATCTTCCCGACAGGAGACGAGACCCCATGACGAGCGGCACCATCCGTGTACTCATCGCCGACGACCAGCAGATGGTCCGCCAGGGCTTCACCGTTCTGCTGAACGCGCAGCCCGGCATAGAGGTGGTCGGCCAGGCGGTCGACGGCCTGGACGCGGTGGCCAAGGTCGCCGAACTCGCCCCGGACGTCGTCCTCATGGACATCCGCATGCCCGAGCTCGGTGGCATCGAGGCCACCCGCCGCATCACGGAGGCGACCCCGCACATCAAGGTCCTGGTGCTCACCACCTTCGACCTCGACGAGTACGTGTACGAGGCGCTGCGCGCCGGTGCCTCCGGTTTCCTCCTGAAGGACGCGTCCGCGGAGCAACTGGCCGAGGCGGTACGGGTGGTGGCCGCCGGTGACGCACTGCTCGCGCCGGGCGTCACCCGACGGCTGATCGCCGAGTTCTCCCGGCTGAACGGGACACCGCGCACCCCCCTCAAGTCCCGCGTCGGCGACCTCACCGAACGCGAGACGGAGGTGCTCGCGCTGATCGCGCAGGGCCTGTCCAACGCGGAGATCGCCGAGCACCTGGTGGTCGCCGAGCAGACCGTGAAGACCCATGTCGGCCGCATTCTTGTGAAGTTGGGGCTGCGGGACCGCACACAGGCGGCGGTGTTCGCGTACGAGTCGGGGCTGGTGCGGCCGGGCGGGGGCCGCTGAGGCCCGGTCGTCGGGCATACCCGTAGTACTTGAGACGGACGCCCCAGGACCCTTCTCACAGGTGACGACGGCTACCCGCCCCTCCGCCTACCGTTTTGAACGTGACCGAGACGACCCAGCAGTTGCCGCAGACGGGCGGGGCCAAGCCGCGCAGCCCGGAGTTCAGGCTTGCCGCGGACGCCCTGCGCGGACTGCGGCAGGACCTGTTCCACGACGCCTTCGCCTACCGCCCGCTGCCTCCCTCCACCGCCGACGGCCCGCTGACCCGGCGTCTGAAGGGCCGGGCGCGGGAGTACGCGGCCTGGAGCCCGCACGCCCTGATCACCGCGGTCGGCCTGCTCGCGATGTTCGCCGCGACGAACGACGAGGCCCGCGGCGCGGGCAGCAACCTGATCCTCGGCCTGCTCGCCCTAGTGCCGGTGCTGCTGACCATGGTGCGGCCGGTCGGCGCCTTCTGGCTGTCCATGGCCGCGACCCCGGTCGCCACCGCCCTGGCGACCGAGTTCGACGACGAGTGGCCGTGGCGGAACGGCAGCTTCCTCTGCCATCTGTCCGTGCTCGCGATCGTGGCGATACGCACCCGACCGCGCACGGCCGCCTGGATGTGGGCGCTGACGGCGGTCTACGGCATCGGCGCCACCAGTTTCGCCGGCGGTCACGCCTTCGGCTCGAACAGCGCGCAGATGCTGTTCCTCTCCGCCCTGGTGCTGCTCGGCGTCGCCGTCTGGCAGATACGCCGGGAGGCCCGGCAGGAGGTGACCGCCCAGCAGACGGTGACGGCGCACGAGCGGTCCCGGCGCACCCTCCTGGAGGAGCGCACGACGATCGCCCGCGAGCTGCACGACGTGGTGGCGCACCACATGTCGGTGGTCGCCATCCAGGCGGAGGCCGCGCCCTACCGGGTGGAGAACCCGCCTCCGGAGCTGGAGCGCGCGTTCGTCACGATCCGGGAGAACGCGGTGGCGGCCCTGACCGAACTGCGCCGCGTCCTGGGCGTGGTGCGCGCGGAGGACTACGAGGCGCCGGACGCCCCGCAGCCCACCCTCGCCGACATGGACGCGCTGCTGGCCAATGTGCGCGACGCCGGCCTGAGCGTGGAGAAGGCGGTGACGGGGGCGGTGCGTGAACTCCCGCAGGGTGTCGAGCTGTCGGCGTACCGGATAGTGCAGGAGGCGTTGAGCAATACCCTGCGGCACGCGCCAGGTGCGAGTGCCCGGGTGGAGATCGGTTATGTGCTGAGCGGGTTGGGCCTGCGGATAGTCAACGGCCCGATGCCCGAGCCGAGTCTGGTGAAGCCCTCGCCCGGCGCGGGGCACGGCATCACGGGGATGCGGGAGCGGGTCTCCATGCTGAACGGCGAGATGACGGCGGCCCCGGCGGACGGCGGCGGCTACGAGGTGACGGTGTTCCTGCCGGTTCCGAGTGCGAGCGAAGGTGAGGCATGACGATCCGTGTCCTGATCGCGGACGACCAGATGATGGTGCGTGAGGGCTTCTCGGTCCTGTTGGGCGCGATGCCGGACATCGAGGTCGTCGGCGAGGCGGTGAACGGCCGGGACGCGGTCGAGCGGGTGCGTGAACTGGCCCCGGACGTCGTCCTGATGGACATCCGGATGCCCGAGATGAACGGCATCGAGGCGACGCGGGAGATAGTCGCGGCGGACGGCGCGGCGAAGGTGCTGGTGCTCACCACCTTCGACCTCGACGAGTACGTGTACCAGGCGCTGCGCGCGGGAGCCTCCGGCTTTCTGCTCAAGGACGCCTCGGCACGCCAACTGGCCGACGGGGTGCGGGTGGTGGCGGCCGGCGAGGCGCTGCTGGCGCCCTCCGTGACCAAGCGGCTGATCACGGAGTTCTCGAAGCTGTCCGAGTCGCCCCGGCTGATACCGGCCGCGCAGCAGGCGGCGTACGGAGAGCTGACGGAGCGGGAGACGGAGGTACTGGTCCTCATCGCCCAGGGGCTGTCGAACGTGGAGATCGCCGAGCGGCTGGTGGTCGCCGAGTCGACGATCAAGACCCATGTCAGCCGCGTCCTGGTGAAGTTGGGGCTGCGGGACCGTACGCAGGCGGCGGTGTTCGCGTACGAGGCGCGGCTGGTGACACCGGGGTAGGAAGTGGGAGGCGGCAGCGGTGGGTGGCGGTCGTTTCTGCGGTGAATCCGTGCCGTCGGCCCGGTGAACGGCCGTGCCCCGACCTGTCGTCGGGAGTCGGGCGCCCGCTGCATCGGAGCCCTGATCAAGCACCTGAACAGAAGTGCCTCGCCATGAACGGCGGCATCGACGTCCGTGACCGTGGAGCGAACGCCCCGCAGGAGTGGACCTTGCCCAACCCGTAAGTCACCCCTGGTCAGAGGAGGGCCGGCCGGGCTAGCGTCCGTCCATGGCAGCCTTCGACCCGTGGGACCCGGACTTTCTCGCCGACCCGTACCCCTCCTATGCCGACCTGCGCGCCCAGGGCCGCGTGCACCACTACGAGCCCACGGACCAGTGGCTCGTCCCGCACCACGCGGACGTCTCGGCACTCCTCCGCGACCGCCGCCTCGGCCGTACCTACCAGCACCGTTTCAGCCACGAGGACTTCGGCCGGACGGCACCCCCGCCCGAGCACGAGCCCTTCCACACCCTCAACGACCACGGGATGCTCGACCTGGAGCCCCCGGACCACACCCGCATCAGGCGCCTGGTGTCGAAGGCGTTCACCCCGCGCACGGTCGAGCAGCTCAAGCCGTACGTCAGCCGGCTGGCCGGTGAACTGGTGGACGGCCTGGTGGCTCAAGGCGGCGGCGACCTCCTCACGGACGTGGCCGAACCCCTCCCCGTCGCGGTGATCGCGGAGATGCTCGGCATCCCCGAGTCCGACCGCGCCCCGCTGCGCCCCTGGTCGGCGGACATCTGCGGGATGTACGAACTGAGCCCGTCCGAGGACACCGCGGCCAAGGCGGTCCGCGCGTCGAACGAATTCTCCTCGTATCTACGCGAGTTGATCGCGGCCCGGCGCAAGGAACCCGGCGACGACCTCATCTCCGGGATGATCGCGGCGCACGACGAGGACGACGACCGCCTCACCGAACAGGAGCTGATCTCCACCGCCGTACTGCTGCTCAACGCGGGCCACGAGGCGACGGTGAACGCCACGGTCAACGGCTGGTGGGCGCTGTTCCGCAACCCCGACCAGCTGGCGGCCCTGCGCGCGGACCACTCGCTGATCCCGTCCGCCGTCGAGGAGTTGATGCGCTACGACACCCCGCTCCAGCTCTTCGAACGGTGGGTGCTGGACGAGATCGAGATCGACGGCACGGTGATCCCCAGGGGCGCGGAGATCGCGATGCTGTTCGGCTCCGCGAACCACGACCCGGCGGTCTTCGTGTCCCCCGAGCGCCTGGACCTCACCCGCGCCGACAACCCGCACATCAGCTTCAGCGCGGGCATCCACTACTGCATCGGCGCGCCCCTGGCCCGTATCGAACTGGCCGCCTCCATGCGGGCGTTGCTGGAACGGGCCCCCACGCTCACCCTGGCGGCGGACCCGGACCGCAAGCCGAACTTCGTGATCCGGGGACTGGAGGGGCTGAGCGTCGAAGTGGGATGAGTGAGGCCGGACCTACGTGGCCGCGCGGCTCCGGTGACGGGCGGCCGCCCGTCCGTGTCGGGTGGGCAGCGGGCGGACGCCGCGTCCCGCGCCCACAAGGGTGCCGCCGGGCCGGACGCCGAGTGACGCGAGGATCCCGCCGAACACCGCCAACGGCAACTCCGCGCAGAGGACGCTCCAGTCGGGTGCGGCCTCGAAGCGCTGGAAGCGGTTCCGGACGTCGTAGGACCACACCCGCCTGCGCGCGTTGTCCCGTGCCGGGGACGGGCGGGTGCGCCGCGCCGTAGTTCCCGTGCCCGGCGCGGTCAGGCCGTGAGGTCGCGTCGCCGTAGAGCCGTCAGTCCTACGGCGACCAGGGCGGCGGCGATCCCCGTGAGGACCGTCACCGGTCCCCACGCCATGTCGCCGCCCGGCAGCTTCGGCAGGTGGCCGAAGGGGGAGATGTCCAGGACCGCCCGGGGGAGGTTCAGCGCCGGGCCGATCCAGCCGAGGAGGAGGGCGAGGCCGGCCGCTGCCCAGGACAGGGGGGAGAGGCGGGGGGAGAGGCCGTGGAGGAGGACCGCGAGGGCGCCCAGGGTCCAGATCGCCGGGAGTTGGACCAGGGTGGCGGTGAGGATGGGGCCGGGCTCGGCGCCGTAGCCGAGAGTCAGGCCCAGGCCGCTCAGGAGCATGATCAGGGCCGCGCCCGCGAAGGCGATCGTCAGGTGGCCGGCCGCCCAGCGCAGGCGGCCCACCGCGTTCGCCAGGATCGGTTCGGCGCGTCCGGTCGTTTCCTCGCTGTGCAGTCGTAGGACCGATGACACGGCGTACAGTGCGGCCAGCATGCCGAACATGCCGACCATCGTGGCCAGGAACGCGTCCTCGATGCCGGACTGGCCGCCCATCCGCTCGATGATCTCGCGAGTCCTGGCGTTGCCGCCGACCAGGTCCGCCGCGCCCTTGGTGATGCCGCCGAAGGCGACCCCGGCCGCGAAGAAGCCCAGGCTCCAGCCCAGTACGGCACCTCGCTGGAGGCGCCAGGCCAGTGCGCCCGCCGTGCCGAGGCGGCCGTTCGCCGGTCCCGGGCGGGCGGGGAGGAAGCTCATGCCCACGTCCCGGCGGCCGGCCAACTCGTAGGCGGCGAAGCCCTGTAGGAGTGCAGCCACCGCGAACAGGGCCAGGACCCACCAGCGTTCGGACGCGAACGGGCGCAGGTTCTCCAGCCAGCCGATCGGGGAGAGCCAAGTCGCGGGCGAGGAGGCGTCGTTGGTGGTCGAGTCCCCAACCGCGCGGAGTGCGAACGCCGTTCCCAGGAGGCCGCCCGTCAGGCCCTTCGCCAGTCTGCCGCTGTCCGTGAACTGCGCGACGATCGCCGCGAGCGTCGCGAACACCATGCCCACTCCGCCGATACCGAGGCCGAGTGCCAGCGCTCCCGCCGTGCCCTGTCCGGCCAGCCCGGCCGTGATCAGCAGTGCCAGCGCGGAGTCGGCGACGAACGCCGTCAGGAGGGCCGCGGTCAGGGGTGCGCTGCGGCCCACCATCGCGGAGGAGACGAGTTCCTGTCGGCCGCTCTCCTCCTCGTCCCTCGTGTGCCGTACGACGACCACCAGGCTCATGATTCCGGCGAGGACCGCGGCGTAGCCGCCGATGCGCCAGGCGGTGAGGCCGCCGAGGGAGTCGCTGAACACCGGGCCGTAGGTGGCGCGGAGTGAGCTGTTGGTGAGCATCTGGCGGGCGATGTCGGCGCGTTCGGCGGGGGTGGAGTAGACGCTGCGCAGTGAGCTGGGGAGGGACAGCACCAGCAGGGCCGTGACCGCCACCCAGGCCGGGATCACCACTCGGTCGCGGCGCAGGTTGAAGCGCAAGAGGGCGCCGGTGCCCGCGAGTTGGCGGGAGGTGCCCGTGCCGGTGCGTGCGGGGAGCGCGGTGGCGGTCATTCCGCCTCCTGGTAGTGGCGCAGGAAGAGTTCCTCCAGCGTCGGTGGCTTCGAGGTGAGCGACCGTACGCCCGAGTCGCTCAACGACCGCAGTACGGCGTTGAGTTGGTCCGCCTCGACCTGGAGGCGGACGCGATTGCCCTGTACGTCGAGGTCGTGCACGCCGGGCAGGGACGCCAACCCGTTGGGAGTCCGGGCGAGTTCGGCGCTCACGCTGGTGCGGGTGAGGTGGCGCAGGTCGGCCAGTGAACCGCTCTCCACCGTGCGGCCCTTGCGGATGATGCTCACCCGGTCGCACAACTCCTCTACCTCGCTGAGGATGTGGGAGGAGAGCAGGATCGTCCGGCCCCGGTCGCGTTCCTCCTCCACGCAGCGCTGGAAGACCTCCTCCATCAGCGGGTCGAGGCCCGAGGTCGGCTCGTCCAGGATCAGCAGGTCGACGTCCGAGGCGAACGCGGCGACGAGGGCGACCTTCTGGCGGTTGCCCTTGGAGTACGTGCGGCCCTTCTTGGTGGGGTCGAGTTCGAAGCGGTCGATCAGGTCGGCGCGGCGGGACCTGTCGAGGCCGCCGCGCAACTTGCCGTAGAGGTCGATGACTTCGCCGCCGGACAGATTGCGCCAGAGCGTCACGTCGCCGGGGACGTAGGCGACCCGGCGGTGCAGTTCGACGGCGTCGGTCCAGGGGTCCCGGCCCAGGAGCTGGACGGCGCCCGAGTCCGCGCGCAGCAGGCCGAGCAGGACGCGGATCGTCGTGGACTTGCCGGAGCCGTTGGGGCCGAGGAAGCCGTGCACCTCGCCGGTCTCGACGTCCAGGTCGAGCCCGTCGAGCGCGTGTGTCTTGCCGAACGACTTGTGCAGCCCGGAGACGGTGATTGCCTTCGTCATGGAGCCGAACGTACGCTTCTTTCAGAAATTTGTGAAGTTAAGGAAGTGTGTGAAGCGCGGGTAGGGTGGGCTCATGACGGATACAACCGGTGGGCGGGACGCGGAGTCCGTGTCGAAGTTCGTCGAGTCCTTCGCGGCGCAGCTTGTCGAGGCCGGGATGCAGCGGATGCCGGCCCGGATCTTCGCGGCGCTGCTGTCCTCCGACGAGGGGGCGATGACCTCCGTCGAGCTGGGCGAGCAACTGCGGATCAGTCCGGCGGCGGTGTCCGGCGGTGTGCGTTATCTGGCGCAGCAGCACATGGTGTCGCGGGAACGGGAGCCGGGTTCGCGGCGCGAGCGGTACCGGGTGCAGGGCAACCAGTGGTACGAGGCGCTCACCAACCGCGAGGCCGTCCTCAAGCGGTGGGAGGCGGCTCTGAGCGAGGGGGTCGCCAGCCTCGGCGCGGATACTCCGGCGGGACGCCGCATGGCCGAGACCCTCGCGTTCTTCGAGTTCGTCGACGGGGAGATCGCGGCGATGATGGAGCGGTGGCGGGTCCACCGTGAAACGCGTTTCGGTGGAGCCGGCTAAGGGGCGCGGGGAACTGCGCGACCGCCACGACGCTCCCGCAGATTCGTACTCGTCTGCGGCCCGGTGGTGGGCTGGTCGCGCAGTTCCCCGCGCCCCTGAAAGCTGGAAGCGGCTTCAGCGCTCCTTCGTTTCCTCGAGCACCGTGCGGCCGAGCAAGGCGTATCGCTCAGGCGACCGGCGCTTCAGGTACTGGGCGTAGCCGATGCCCGTCGCCGCGACCAGGGTTACCAGCCAGGGCGTTGCCTTCAGGAGGAGTGAGTCGGACTCGGAGCCCGCTGCCACGCTCATGTTGGAGACGAGGAGCAGGACCACCGCCAGCATCGCCACACCGCCGAGCAGCGGAGCGGTGAACGTGCGGAACCAGTGGCGGCTCTCGGGGTGGTGGGTGCGGAAGTAGGCCAGCACCGCGAACGAGCACACCGCCTGTACGACCAGGATCGCCATCGTGCCGAGGATGGCGAGCAGGACGTACAGCGCGTTGGCCGGGTCCTTGCTCGTGGCCCAGAACGCGACGATCAGCAGCGCGCTGATCACGGTCTGCACGAAGCCCGCGATGTGCGGGGAGCCGTGCTTGGCGTGGGTGCGGCCGATGGTGTTCTTGAGGGACGGGAGGACACCTTCGCGGCCCAGCGCGTACATGTAGCGGCTGGCGCAGTTGTGGAAGGCCATGCCGCAGGCGAGCGAGCCGGTGATCATCAGCCACTGCATGAGGTCGACCGCCCAGTGGCCGACGTAGTGCTCGGTGGGGTTGAAGAAGAGGGCGAGCGGGTTCGCCGAGGAGGCGACCTTGACGGCCTCGGTCTCGCCGTTGCCGATGATGGCCATCCAGGAGACGAAGACGTAGAAGACGCCGACGCCGAGGACCGAGATCATCGTGGCCTTGGGGATGATCTTCTTCGGGTCGCGGGACTCCTCGCCGTACATGGCCGTGGACTCGAAGCCGACCCAGGACCAGAAGGCGAAGAAGAGGCCGAGACCGGCGGACGTTCCCTTGAACGCGTTGACCGGGTTGACCGGGCCGAAGGTGAAGCCGTGCGGGCCGCCGCCGTGCAGGGCGACCGAGATCGCCATCGCGGCGAGGACGGTCACCTCCGTGCCGAGGAGTACGACGAGGAGCTTCTCGGCGACCGAGACGCCGAACCACGTGCCCGTCGCGTTGACGGCCAGCATCACCAGCGCGAAGACCCACCACGGGATGTCAAGTCCCGTCTGGTCCTTGAAGGTTCCGGTGGCGAAGGTCGAGAAGATGCCGATCAGCGCCGGCTCGAACACGACGTACGCGAAGGTGGCGAGTAGGCCGGACGCCAGTCCCACGGTGCGGCCGAGGCCGTAGGAGATGAAGCCGTAGAACGCGCCCGTCGAGGTGATGTGCTTCGCCATCGAGGTGAAGCCGACGGAAAAGATTGCCAGGACGACCATTGCGACGAGGTAGCTCGCCGGGGCGCCTATGCCGTTGCCGGACGAGACCATGAAGGGCACGTTGCCGGTCATCGCGGTGATCGGGGCGGCGGTCGCGACGGCCATGAAGACCACGCCCAGCAGACCGATGGCGTTGGGCTTGAGCCGGTGAACGGCGCCGTCCTCGCTTGTGTTCGCCGCGGGGGCGAGTCCTTCGTCCACTGCCATCGGGATGGCTCCTCTCCTGCTGCTCGGGTGGTTCTACGGTGCGGAACTCTGTCGGCCGAATGAGTCGGGAAAGGGTTGCGGCGCGTTAAATGTTTGTCAACCAGACCTTTAGAAATCTGGCGAAATCCGATGGCAACACGGGCCTCGTACGGTCGCCGTCATGAGTACGTACACCTCGGCCCTCGGCGGCCGGCACTACCGCTTCGGCTCCCTCGCGCGCCTGCTCGCCGCCGCGAGCCCCGAGCGCTCCGGCGACCGGCTGGCGGGGCTGGCGGCCGAAAGCGCCCAGGAGCGGGTGGCGGCGCGGTGGGCGCTGGCGGACGTGCCACTGACCGCCTTTCTCGCCGAGCCGGTGATTCCGTACGAGACCGACGACGTGACCCGGCTGATCCTCGACACGCATGACACGGCGGCGTTCGCGCCGGTGGCAGGGCTGTCGGTCGGCGGGTTCCGGGAGTGGCTGCTGACCGCCGACACCGCTCAACTGGCCGCCGTCGCGCCCGGGTTGACGCCGGAGATGGTGGCGGCCGTGTCCAAGCTGATGGGCAACGCTGATCTGGTCGCCGTCGCGCGCAAGGTGCGGGTGGTGACCGCCTTCCGCTCGACGATCGGGCTGCCGGGCCGCCTCGCCACCCGGCTTCAGCCCAACCACCCCACCGACGACCCGGCGGGCGTGGCCGCGGCCCTGCTCGACGGGCTGCTGCTCGGCTCGGGCGACGCGGTGATCGGCATCAACCCGGCGACCGACAGCCCGAAGGCGGTACGGGACCTGCTGGAACTCCTGGACGGAGTCATCCAGCGCTACGGCATCCCCACCCAGTCCTGCGTGCTGTCCCACGTCACGACGAGCATGGACCTGATGGCCCGCGGGGCGCCGGTCGACCTCGTCTTCCAGTCCATCGCCGGCACGCAGGCTGCCAACGCGTCCTTCGGTGTCACGCTGGGGCTGTTGGACGAGGCCTACGAGGCGGCGAAGGCGCTCGGCCGGGGCACGGTCGGCTCCAACGTCATGTACTTCGAGACCGGCCAGGGCAGCGCGCTCTCCGCCGACGCGCACCACGGGGTGGACCAGCAGACGGTGGAGGCACGCGCGTACGCGGTCGCCCGCCGCTACGACCCGCTCCTCGTGAACACGGTGGTCGGCTTCATAGGCCCGGAGTACCTCTACGACGGCCGGCAGATCCTCCGCGCCGCCCTGGAGGACCACTTCTGCGGCAAGGTCCTCGGTCTGCCGATGGGCCTGGACATCTGCTACACCAACCACGCCGACGCGGACGACGACGACATCGCCACCATGCTCACCATGCTCGGCGTGGCCGGCGCGTCCTTCGTTATCTGCACCCCAGGCGGGGACGACATCATGCTCAACTACCAATCCGCCTCGTACCACGACGCGTTGTACCTCCGCGAGGTCCTCGGGCTGCGCCCGGCACCGGAGTTCGAGGCATGGCTCGACTCGATCGGCCTGCTGGGCGACGGCGGCGAGATCAGGGACGTGTCCGGTACGACCCACCCGTTGACGGCGATCGGAAGGGAACTGGCGGCATGACGACCAGTCAAGTGGCTTCGGTGGAGCGGGACTTGTGGCCGTCCCTGCGCCGGCACACCCAGGCGAGGATCGGCCTCGGGAGGGCGGGCTCGGGCCTGCCGACCCACCACCGCCTGGAGTTGCAGGCCGCGCACGCGGCGGCACGGGACGCGGTGCACTCCCCGTTCGAACCGGACGTGGTGGCGGAGGGGCTGAGGGGGGAACCGACGGTCCGGGTCCGCAGCGCGGCCGTCGACCGCCTCACCTACCTCCAACGCCCGGACCTGGGGCGCCGTTTGGAGCCCACCGACCGTGCGCATCTTCCGGTGGGGGAGTGGGACGTCGTCTTCGTGGTCGCCGACGGACTGTCCAGCCGGGCCGTGCACGAACACGCGGCGGCGATGGTACGGGCGACGACCGCGCTCCTGCCGCCGACCTGGCAGGTGGCCCCGGTCGTCCTCGCGGAACAGGCCCGCGTGGCCCTCGGCGACGACATCGCCTCGGCGATGGGCGCGACGATGGTCGTGGTCCTGGTCGGCGAACGCCCCGGCATGTCGGCGGCGGACTCCCTGGGCGCGTACCTGACGTACCGCCCGAAGCCGGGGGTGACGACGGACGCGGACAGGAACTGCCTGAGCAACATCCGGCCGCCGTTGGGGCTTACGTACGAGGTGGCGGCGGGGAAGTTGGCGGGACTGATGGGCAGGGCAAGGGAGTTGGGGGCGACGGGCGTTGCGTTGAAGGACGAGTCGGACGCGCCGATGCTGGGAATCTAACCTCAGCTCAACATCTCCGGGAAGTTCAGCCCCTCCGGCGTTTGAGGAGCGGGCGTTGGGGGGCCGGCCCCCCGGACCCCGTCGCACGGGCGGCGCCCCAGGCGGACGGGACCCGGCGGGGCGGGGGGGGGGCAGAGAAACCCCCCCCCCCCGGG
>NZ_JBHYWD010000008.1:226036-275018 GCF_042751305.1 Streptomyces hokutonensis | reverse complement strand
CGTCGCGATCAGGGCCGCGCGCGCGCGCGCGAGTCAGATAAACTCCCAAGAGCTAGGTCGCGGAGCCACCCCCCCCCCCTGCCCGGCCCCCCCCCCGGGCGTTCGGGGGCCGGCCCCCGTGACGGGGTCTAAGGGGCGGCGCCCCTGGAGGACGGGACGGGTAGGGGCGGCGGGGGCGAAGAATCCCCCGCCCCCGGAGGGTCACCCCACCGAAGGCAACGTAAGCCCCCAAGCCCCCTCCCGAACCACCCACGTCCGCGTCCGTACCGGCCCCGCCACCACCGCGTCCGCCCGGTAGCGGAAATCCGCCCCGGACACAGTCACCGACCGCCCCCGCGTGTACAGCGGTGACGCCTCCGCCCCCACCGAGACCGGCCGTACCTCCACCTCGGCCAGCCCCGACGCCCCCGGTCTGACCGACACCGTCTCCACCGGCTGGTCCAGGTCGACCAGGGTGACGCCGTCGACCTCGACCCGCAGCCGGGCCGGGCCGAAGCGGGGCTCGCGGGTGAGCGGCTCCCGTGGCGGGCGGGCCGGGACCAGGGTCCGTACCAGCGACTGGCAGGTCCGCAGCCACGAGGCGTGCCCGGTGCCGGCGGGCGACGGCACCGCGGGTGAGGGGAGCGAGGGGATCCGCAGCGCGCCCAGCACCACCCCGTCGCTGTCGTCGACCAGCAGGTCCATCCGCCGTACGACCCCGTCGAGGACCGCCCGTGCCGCCGCCACCGCCCCCGTGGGCACCCCCAGCGCCCCCGCGAGGGACAGCGCGCCGCCCACCGGCACCATCGACAGGGCGCATCCGGCCAGCTCCCGCTGGCGGTGCAGCAGGGACACGGTCCGCATCAGGGCCCGGTCGTCGCCCACCAGCACCGGTCTCCGTGAGCCCCGCCGGGCCAGGACCCGGGCGAATTCCTCGGGCCCCTCCGGCATGCACACCTTGGTCGCCGCACCCGCGCTGAGCACGTCTTTCGCGATGCGGACGGACTCTCCGTCGGTGCGCCGGGCGACCGGATCGATGACGACCAGGAGCTGATCGGAAGTCGCGAAAGTCGCCACCTCGGCCATGCCTCGCTTCCTCGGGTAGCATCTTTGTGCAAGAGCCCCTTGCGCTATTGCGCCAGGGGCTTCGTCTATTCCGGGGCATCCGGTCCGACGGGTTGCGGCCGACGAGGGTCGCTGACGTACGAGGCACACGCTGTGCGGCGTACGTCTCTGACCTTGGACATGCCCCGCCCGGAAGGGGTGTACGCGCGTGCCCGCACTTGTGCTGCTCGGTGCTCAGTGGGGTGACGAAGGCAAGGGAAAGGCGACGGACCTGCTAGGCGGTTCCGTCGACTATGTGGTGCGCTACCAGGGCGGCAACAACGCCGGCCACACGGTAGTCGTGGGCGATCAGAAGTACGCCCTTCACCTGCTCCCTTCCGGGATCCTCACACCGGAGTGCACTCCGGTCATCGGCAACGGTGTCGTCGTCGACCCGTCGGTCCTGTTCTCCGAGCTGAACGGGCTGAACGAGCGCGGCGTCGACACGTCCAAGCTCCTGATCAGCGGTAACGCTCACATCATCACGCCCTACAACGTGACGGTGGACAAGGTGACCGAGCGCTTCCTCGGGAAGCGGAAGATCGGGACGACGGGCCGCGGTATCGGGCCCACCTACGCGGACAAGATCAACCGCGTAGGCATCCGGGTCCAGGACCTCTACGACGAGTCGATCCTGACGCAGAAGGTCGAGGCGTCCCTCGACGTCAAGAACCAGATGCTCACCAAGCTCTACAACCGGCGCGCGATCGCGATCGAGCAGGTCGTCGAGGAGCTGCTGTCCTACGCGGACCGCCTCAAGCCGTACGTCGCCGACACGGTCCTCGTCCTCAACCAGGCGCTGGACCAGGACAAGGTCGTCCTCTTCGAGGGCGGCCAGGGCACCCTCCTCGACATCGACCACGGGACCTATCCCTTCGTCACGTCCTCGAACCCCACCGCCGGTGGCGCGTGCACGGGCGCGGGTGTCGGCCCCACCAAGATCAGCCGGGTCATCGGCATCCTGAAGGCCTACACGACCCGCGTCGGCTCGGGCCCGTTCCCGACCGAGCTGTTCGACGCGGACGGTGACGCGCTGCGCCGTATCGGCGGCGAGCGGGGCGTCACCACCGGCCGCGACCGGCGCTGCGGCTGGTTCGACGCGGTCATCGCCCGCTACGCGACCCGCGTGAACGGCCTGACCGACTTCTTCCTCACCAAGCTCGACGTCCTCACCGGCTGGGAAGAGATCCCGGTCTGTGTGGCCTACGAGATCGACGGCAAGCGCGTCGAGGAACTCCCGTACTCGCAGACCGACTTCCACCACGCGAAGCCGATCTACGAGAACCTGCCCGGCTGGAGCGAGGACATCACGAAGGCCAAGACCTTCGCGGACCTCCCGAAGAACGCGCAGGCGTACGTGAAGGCGCTGGAGGAGATGTCGGGCGCGCCGATCTCCGCGATCGGTGTCGGACCGGGACGTACGGAGACGATCGAGATCAACTCGTTCATCTAGGACGGCGGTTGCTTGCCGCACTTGGGCCGGTCTTGGGAAACCTTGACCGGCCCTTGGGCTGTCCGTGGTTACGCCGGTAACAGGCGGAGGCCAGCATCTACGCGGGTAGCCCGCCGCGCCCCGCACGCAACACCCGCCCTCTGTGCCCTTCCAGGAGTCCTTAATGCCCGTCAATCCCATGAACCGCCGTGAGTTCGTGCAGAAGTCCGCCGTCACCGGCGCTGTCGTGGCCGTCGCGGGGACGGCGGCGGCGACCCCGGCCGAGGCCGCCGACCGGCACAAGCCGAAGCCCAAGCCCAAGACCTGGTCGTTCTCCGTCCTGGGCACGACCGACCTGCACAGTCACGTCTTCAACTGGGACTACTACACCAACGCCGCCCCGGTGGACTCCAAGGGCAACACCTACGGCATCGCCCGCATCGCCACCCTGGTCAAGAACCTGCGCGCCGAGAAGGGCAAGGACCGGGTGCTGCTCGTCGACGCGGGCGACATCATCCAGGGCACGTCCCTCGCGTACTACTACGCGAACGTCGACCCCATCACGGGCAAGGACGGCAAGCGCGGCCCCAAGCACCCCATGGCCGTCGCCATGAACGAGATGCGCTACGACGCCGCCGCCCTCGGCAACCACGAGTTCAACTACGGCGTCGACGTGCTGCGTGCCTTCGAGAAGCAGTGCCACTTCCCGCTGCTCGGCGCCAACGCCCTGGACGCGAAGACCCTCAGGCCCGCCTTCGAGCCCTACACGGTCAAGCGCATCAAGGTGCCCGGCGCGCCGGACATCAAGGTCGGCATCCTCGGCCTCACCAACCCGGGCATCGCGCTGTGGGACAAGGACAACGTCAGCGGCAAGCTGGTCTTCCCCGGGCTCGTCGAGCAGGCGAAGAAGTACGTGCCGCGGCTGCGCGCGCTCGGCTGCGACGTCGTCTTCCTCACCGACCACTCCGGTCTGGACGGGTCGACGTCGTGGGGCGACGAGCTCCCGTACGTGGAGAACGCGTCGAACCTGGTCGCCCAGCAGGTCCCCGGCATCGACGCGATCCTCGTCGGCCACACCCACGTCGACGTCCCCACCTACACGGTGAAGAACGAGGAGACCGGCGAGGACGTCCTCCTGTCCGAGCCGTACTGCTACGGCTACCGCCTGTCCGTCTTCGACTTCGAGCTGGAACTCGTGCGCGGCTGCTGGAAGATCACCAGCAAGACGGCGACCACGCTCAACAGCAACACGGTCGCGGAGGACAAGAGGATCACCGAACTCCTCACCGCCGACCACGACCTGGTCGTCAAGTACGTCAACACGGCGATCGGCACCAGCACCGAGAACATGCCGACCGCGGAGGCCTGCTGGAAGGACGTCCCCGCCATCGACTTCATCCACGAGGTCCAGATGGAGACGGTGAAGGCGGGCCTGTCGGCGGCGGACGCCGCGCTCCCGCTGATCTCGGTGGCAGCCTGCTTCAGCCGTACCGCCGACATCCCCAAGGGCGACGTGACCATCCGCGACGTCGCCGGCCTCTACATCTACGAGAACACCCTCTACGGCAAGAAGCTCACCGGCGCCCAGCTCAAGGACTACCTGGAGTACGCGGCGAAGTACTACCACCAGGTCCCGGCCGGCACCGCGGTCGACACCGCGACCCTCACCAACGCCAACAGCTTCTGGGACTACATGTACGACACGGCGGCCGGTGTCTCCTACGAGATCGACATCGCGGCGGCCGAGGGCTCCCGCATCAAGAACCTCACCTACAACGGCGCCGCGATCCCCGACGACCAGGTCTTCGTCGTCGCGGTCAACAACTACCGCGCCAACGGCGGCAGCGGCTACCCGCACATCGCCGCCGCGGAGTCCGCCTACAGCTCCACCAACCAGGTCCGCGACCTGATGATCGCCTACGCCACGGCCAAGGGCACCATCGACCCGTCCACCTTCGCAGCCACCAACTGGAAGCTGACCCAGGCCGGCACGCCGGTCTTCTAGACTCCGCACCTACCTTCTGCGCCGAGCGTGAGGAGCACGGATGTCCATGGCAGTCCTGGGGCGGGGCGAGACCCGCACCGCTCTGATCCTGGAGTCCGTGCTCAGCACGGCGGCCGTGGTGTGGTGGTCGACCCTCCTGTGGGCGCACCGCGACGCCCTGTACGCGGTGCCCGACGCCGTGGCGCTGATCCTCGCGGTAGTGCTGTCGCTGCTGGTCACGTGGACCGTGTGGCTTCGGGCCGGCCGGCTGCGGAGCGCGAATCTGACGCTGGTCGCGGTCCGCGGCGTCGCGGTGCTGACGTTGTGTCTCTGGCTCCTTCAGGACCTGTAGGTCAGTCGGGGCAGGTGGGTGGCAGGCCGAGGCAGGCGTGCAGGGCCTGGCTCAACCGGGTGTCGACGGCCGCCCGTTCGGTCTCGGAGGGTGGTTCCTCCGGCGGGATCAGTGCGTACGGCAGCGCCGTGGTGAGTACGGCGAGCGTGACCGTGTCCCGCTCGGCGCTGCCGCGCAGCTGCGGGGTCACATGCTTGGCCAGCCACTGCCGGGCGATCCCGTGCCACTCGGTGTCCGTGCGGAGGACGGCGGCGTACGTCATCGCCGGTTCGGTCCGCGCCATCGCCGCGACGACCGGATGCTCCCGCAACAGCCGGGCCGCCCGCACCACGAAGCGCACCGCCAGACACTCCGGCGGCGGCAACGGGCCGTGGACTTCCAGGGCCACGTGCAGCACACGCTTCAGTTCCTGCAACGCGGCCTCGCGCAGGAGTACCTGGGGAGAGGCCCAATTCCGGTAGAAGTACTGGCGGTTGGAGTCGGCCAGCCGGGCGATATGGGTGACACCCACGCGCCGGGGCCCGCGCACGGCCATCGCGTCCAGCGTCGCGCGGTACACCGTGCCCATTCCGGGCGGGGCCTGGACATGCCGTGAGCTGCTCATGTGAGCAGTTTGGGGTGGGGGGAGGGTGGGTGTCCCAAAAAAGTGTGTCGGTTTCGCCTGAAAGTGTCACGCTTTTTTGAGGAGGGGTAGGGGGCGCTCTCACTGGGACGCTCCCTTTGTCCGGGCATATCCTGAACTTGTCCGCCCCGCGCACGCCGATCAGAAGAAGGTGACTGCGATGCGCATGATGCTGAAAGCGTCCATGGACACGGAGAAGGGGAACGAGGCCATCCGCAACGGGACTCTGGGGAAGCTGATGGAGGAGTCCCTGGAGCAGATCAAGCCCGAGGCGGCCTACTTCACCGCCGACGGCGGCAAGCGCACCGCGTTCCTGTTCTTCGATCTGAAGGACCCCTCCGACATCCCGTCCATCAGTGAGCCGTTCTTCCTCAACCTGGGTGCCGACCTGACCTGGACCCCGGTGATGAACGCGGAGGACGTCCAGACGGGTCTCGGCAAGATCCGCTAGGCCCTCACTGCCGCGGTGTCCCCTGGATCTTGGCGAGGGTCAGGACACCGCCGCCGATACCCCATCCCGCGTCGGCGACCTCTTCCACCAGGACGAGCGTGGTGGCCCGTGCGCCGTCGCCGAAGATCTCGGCGTACAGGTCAGTGGTGCGCGTGATGATCTGCTCCTTCTGCTCGGCGGTGAGGGTGCCGGCGGGGACCTTGAAGTTCGCGAAAGGCATGGTGCTCTCTTTCATTGCGCTGTCGGTGTGGGGCAACTGTCCGTCGCCGGCGTCCGCCAGGCCAGGGCTGAGCCCACCCAGGGGTTGCCATCCCCTGGCTCGGACCCCGCCGCAGGGGAGACGATGAGCGGGTGAACCTTCCCGAGCTCGCGGCCTTCCTCAAGTCCCGGCGCGACCGGGTCCGGCCGGCCGACGTCGGCCTGCCCGTCGGGCCCCGGCGCCGGGTGCCAGGCCTGCGGCGCGAGGAGGTCGCGCAGCTCGCGGGCCTGTCGGCCGACTACTACACCGAGCTGGAGCGCGGACGCGGCGCCCAGCCCTCGGCCCAGACACTGAACGCCCTCGCCCGGGCACTGCGGCTGGGCGGCGACCAGCGTGACCACCTGTTCCACCTCGCCGACCGGCCGCTGCCCGAGTCGGCGCGCGGCACGGGCGCGCGGCACGTACAGCCCGCCCTGCTCGGGCTGCTGGACCGGCTGGCCACCACCCCGGCCCAGGTCATCACCGACCTGCACGAGACCCTCGTACAGAACGAGTTGGCCGCCGCGCTGCTCGGGCGGGCGCCGGAACCGCGCGGGCCCGCCACCGGGTTCGCGTACCGCTGGTTCACCGATCCGGCCGCCCGTGCCCTCTACCCGCCCGAGGACCATCCGCACCACTCGCGGGTCTTCGTCGCCGACCTGCAGGCGGTCGCGGCCCGCCGGAGCCGCGACAGCGAGGTCGCCGGGATGACGGCCGCACTGCGGCGGCGCAGCGCGGAGTTCGCCGCCCTGTGGGACACCCACGACGTCGGCCTGCGCCGCACCGATCACAAGCGCATCGTGCACCCCACGCTGGGCGTCATCGAGCTGGACTGCCACAGCCTGTTCAGCGAGGACGGCCGCCAGCGCCTCCTGTGGTTCACGGCCCCGCCCGGCACCGAGGGCGCCGCCCAGCTCGAACTGCTCGGCGTCATCGGCACGCAGGACATGGCCGCGACCGAGGACCCCTCGCGCACCACCGGCTGACATCGTCTGCGCTCCGGCCGGCAACGCTCCCCCCTCACGCCCGCCTCATGTGGGCCTCGATGTGGTCGAGCATCGCGTCCAGTGCCACCTCCAACGGCCTGACCTGGCGGTGCAGTTGGGTGAGCAGAAGGCCGCCCTGGAGTGCGGCGAGCGTCGCGAGGGCGAGGTCGTCGGGGTCGGTGTCGAGTTCACCGCGGTCGTGCATCGCCTGGAGGCCGCCGCGGATCGCCGACTCCCAGCGCAGGAAGCCGCTGGCCGCGGCGAGCCGTGCCTCGGGGTTGGTCTCGGCGACCTCGCTGCCGAGGGATCCGATCGGGCAGCCGCCGCGGCACTGCATCCGGAGCTGGTACTCGACCAGCGCGTCCCGCCACTGCCGTAGGCCCGACATGGTGTCGAGTCCGGCGAAGAGCGGTCGCTGCATGTCCAGCACCGCCTCGGTCTGGAACTCGATCACGGCCAGCAGCAGTTCCTGCTTGTCGGCGAAGTAGTGGTAGATCTGCGAGCCGCTCACCCCGGCGGCGGCCCGCACATCCTCCAGCGTCGCCTCGGTCACGCCCCGCTCGTACATGAGCTGCGCGGCGGCGGCCACGATCCGGCGCCGGGTCTCCTGACCCTTGCGGGTCAGCTTCTTCTCGGGGGGCCGGCGTACCTCGGTGTTCATGCCCCGACGCTAGCAGATTCTGGATTGGACAACCCATTTTATTCGGACGAGTGTGGGTCATCCAATCCATTCCTGGAAGGACTCGCCATGGAACTCTCCGGCAAGGTCGCCCTCGTCACCGGCTCGACGGGCGGTATCGGTGCCGAGACGGCACGGCTGCTGGCCGCGGCCGGCGCCGAGGTCGTCGTCTCCGGCCGCAATGCCGAGCGCGGGGCCGCGACCGTACGGTCGATCACGGACGCCGGCGGCAGGGCGCGCTTCGTCGCCGCCGACCTCACCGACCCGGACGCGCTGCGCCGCCTCGCCGAAGCGGCCGGGCCGGTCGACATCCTGGTCAACAACGCGGCGATCTTCCCCGGAGCGCCCACCGTGGACCAGGACCCCGGCACGCTCGACGAGACCCTCGCGGCCAACGTCCGCGCCCCGTACCTCCTCACCGCGGCCCTGGTTCCCGCGATGATCGCCAAGGGCTCCGGCTCCATCGTCAACGTCAGCACCATGGCCGCCCGGATCGGCCTGCCAGGGCTGTCCGTCTACAGTGCCAGCAAGGCCGCGCTGGAGTCGCTGACGCGCACCTGGGCGGCCGAGTTCAGTCCGGCGGGCGTGCGCGTGAACACCGTCGCGCCAGGTCCCACGCGGACCGACATGGTCCTGGCGAGCATGGGTGAGGAGAATGCCGTGCAGTTCGCGAAGACCACCCCGCTCGGCAGGCTCGCGGCCCCGCGCGAGATCGCCGAGGTGATCCTGTTCCTCGCCTCGGACCGCGCGAGCTACCTCACCGGCGCCACCCTCGCGGCCGACGCCGGACGCACCGCCGTCTAGCCGGGAGGGGCGGAAGCCGGATCGCGCAGTACTAGCTGAACACGATCATCGAACCCTGCGCCAGGCTCCGCGTCGCCGCCGCGTGCAGCCCCAGCCACACGTGCCGCTCGCGCGCGAACGGGCTGGGGTCGTACGGCGCGGCGACCGCCGGTTCCTCCAACTCCGTGGGAGCAGCGGGGGGTTGCGGTGCCGTGGGCGGGTTCGCGGGGTCGATGCCGATTGTCGGGGCCACGAACTCCAGCTCGCGCAGGAGGGTCTGGGAGGAGCCCAAGGGGCCGCCGCCGGCGAGGAGTTCGTCGTTCGAGAGCGGGTGCGGGAAGTCGACCGGGACGTAGGCGCCCGCGTGGTCGTAGTGCCAGACCAGGTGGGACTGCTGGGCCGTGGTCTCGAACATCTCCAGGAGCTGCTCGTAGTCACCGCCCAGGTCGTCGACCGGGGTCACCGGGAGGCCGCAGACCTGGAGGAGGTAGGCCCGGCGCAGGAAGTGCAGCGCGTCGTAGTCGAAGCCCGCGACCGGCGCGACCTCCCCGGACAGTCCCGGCATGTACTGGTACACCGGCACCGGAGGGAGCCCGGCCTCGGCCAGCAGCGAGTTGTAGAGCGCGAGTTCGTCGGCGAACGGATTGTCGGGGGTGTGGCACAACACGTCGACGAGCGGGACCAGCCACAGGTCACAGGCCAAAAGG
The DNA here is from genome assembly GCF_042751305.1 of Streptomyces hokutonensis. GTDB lineage: Bacteria > Actinomycetota > Actinomycetes > Streptomycetales > Streptomycetaceae > Streptomyces > Streptomyces hokutonensis_A. The sequence goes on along the minus strand of NZ_JBHYWD010000008.1, from coordinate 265,701 downwards.
GGCTCCTCGGTTACTCGCTGCGCAGCGTGGTGTTCGCATGGTGGTCAGGCAAGAGTAGGGGGAAGAGTAGTCGGTGCGGCCCGGGTCAGCTCCCCTCGTGCAGGTCCCATACCCACACGCCGTCCACCCACCTACCGGGTTTGCCGGTCAGCTTCTCCACCGCCGTACGGAGCTTGTCGTCGTGGGGCTGCGGCGCGATCACCAGGGCGCCCGCGTGCCAGTACGCGAAGTCCGCCTTGGCCTGCGCCTGCCAGTTCTTGCCGATGGTGGGGATGACGCCGGTGTAGCGCACGTCCCGCAGCATGTTCGAGGTGTAACGGGGCGAGGCGCCGTAGATCCCGATGCGGTCGGCGCCGTAGGGGCCGTTGAAGTAGCCGCCGGGCATCTTGAAGCCGAGGCCGGCCGCCGTCTGCCAGTGCAGAGGCTCCGCCGCGCCGGGGTCGGCCAGCGGGATCGGGACCAGGGATTCGCCGGCGCGGACGTACGACTTGTAGGTGCCGTCCGTGAAGAAGGCCGGTACCGCCGCCCGGTCGACCGCCTTGAGCGGCGCGGGGACCAGGGGGAGCAGTGCCAGGCATACGGCGAGCAGGCCCACGTACTGCGTGCCCAACTCCCGTGTCGCCGCGAGCCGTTCGACCGCGAGCGCGACCAGCATGCCCAGCGCGGGTGCGCAGATCATCGCGACCCGGCCCTCGATCACCGACTCGAGGAGCGGCTTGTGGGCGAGCAGGGCCCAGGGGCCGGGGTAGATCGTGTCCGTGAGCGGGATGCGGATCTTGGGGCCCATGGAGAGGATCGCCGCCGCGACCGCCGTGAAGGCGAGGGCCTTGACCAGGGCGTGTTCCCACAGTCGTACGACGATGGCGAAGGCGAGGGCGACCAGCGGCCAGCCGTAGAAGGCGTTCTGTTCGGTGGGGTTGAGGGAGAGGGAGTTGGCGCGGATCTCGTCGCCCGCCATCAGGGAGCGTTCGGCGAACGAGAGGAGCGCGAGGGGGCTGTTGCCCGCGTTGTCGCCGTGCAGGACGCTCTTGTAGCTCTGCGGTCCGACGAACTGATACCAGAGGGGAATCAGGATGATCGGCGCGCAGATTCCCGCCGCGATGCCCAGGCCCGTGAGGAGCGGGCGCCAGGACGCCCGGACGACATCCCTGTTGAGGACGCCGTAGGACGCGGCGAACAGGACCATGCCGATGGAGGCGAGCAGCAGGGGCTCCTCGCCGAGGAAGATCTGGTAGGCCGCCATCAGGCCGAGCACGACGCCGTCGCGGACCACCCGGGTGCCCGTGCACAGGCGCAGGGCGCGGTCGATGATCAGCGGGATCATGAAGAGGATGACGAAGTTGGGGTGCGCGTTGGCGTGGCTGACCATCGGCGGGGCGAAGGCCGCCAGCGAGGCGCCGACGAAGGCCGCGGCCCGTTGCCGTACGACGCGCTTCACGATCAGCCAGTACCAGGCGGCGGCCGTGGCCGCGAGGCCGAGCGTCATGCAGACGCTGAGGGAGACCGCGGGTCCGGCCAGCAGGGTGAGCGGCGCGAAGGGGACCGACAGGCCGAGCATGACCGTGTTGGCCATGAGGTTCACGCCGTCGGGGAAGCCCTGGAGGTTGGAGAAGAACGGGTTGTGGAGGTGGGCCACGTTGTCGGCCGTCACCGCGAAGAACCACTCCCACTGGTTCTGGTCCTGGAGCGAGTCCTCCAGGTAGCGGTGGCTCGGGTCGAAGAAACGGCCCGAGTAGAGGGCGACCGACATCAGGAGGAAGAGGACGGGGACCAGCACGTCCACCGGGCGCAGGGAGCGGGCGCGGAGGCGGGCGAGTTCGGTGAGGACCCGGGCGTAGTCCAGGGGCCGTACCTTCGAACCGGACTGGTGGGCCCAGCGCACCGGGACCTCGGCGACGTCCCAGTCGGCGCGGCGGAAGTGCTGGAGGACCTCTACGTCGATGCCCCAGCCGTTGATGCGGGAGGCGGCGAAGGCCTCGCGGGCGCGGTCGCCGTCGAAGAGCTTGAAACCGCACTGGGTGTCGCGTATGCCGGGGACCGCGGCCTGCCGTATGAGGAAGTTGCCCGCGCGGCCCAGGAGTTCGCGGACCGGGTGCTGGTGGCTCTCGATGGTCGCGCCCGGCGCGGCCCGGGAGCCGATCGCCGCCGCGCGGCCCTCGCTCAGCTCCTTGTCGAGTTTCTCCAACTCCTCGATGGGCGCGGCCAGATCGGCGTCCGTGACCAGGACCCGGCGTCCGCGCGAGGCGGCGACCCCGAGGCGCAGGGCGTGGCCCTTGCCGCGGTTGCGGGGGCTGGTGACCAACTGCACACGGGGATCAGCGCGGGAGGTGACGACCTCACGGGTGCCGTCGTCGGAGCCGTCGTCGGCGACGACGATCTCCCAGTCGCCGAAGCGGCCCTCGTTGTCGCGCAGATACGTGGTGATCGCGTCGAGCGTCGGCCCGAGCCGCTGTTCCTCGTTGTAGGCGGGCACGACGACACTGAGGTCCACGACGACGACACTGGGGTCCACAGAGGCACTGTCCACGGCCGGAGCGGCCCTTTCCGGTCCGGTCACCGGGCGGCCAGCCGCTCGATGAGGTCGAGGGAGTGCTTGTTGTACGCCAGGACGATCGCGCGCGCGGCCGGGGTGTCGCGGCGCGCCAGGGCGTCGACCAGTTCGGTGTGCTCGGACCACAACTGCCCGCGCAGATCGGTCAGTCGGCGCAGATGCTGCACCGTGCACACCCAGGACTGGACGCGCAGCCGGTGCAGGAAGTCACCTAGGTAGGGGTTGCCGAACATGGTGCTCAGCTCGCGCCAGTACCGCAGGTCGTAGCCGATCAGCACGGTGAGGTCACCGGCCTCGGCGGCGCGCTGCGCCTCCTCGCCGCGGCGGCGGACCCCGGCGAGCGCGGCGACCGTGCGGGGGTCGTCGGTGCGGTCGAACGCGGGGTGGCCGCCGGTCAGCGCCAGGAACATGCCCTCGGTGACCAGGGCGCGGGCCTCGATCATGCCGCGGTGGTCGGCCACCGAGTACTCGTGGACGCGGAAGCCGCGGTGCTGGTCGGCCTCCAGGAGTCCCTGCGCGGAGAGATCGACGAGCGCTTCCCGGACCGGGGTCGCGGAGACGCCGTACTGCTCGGCGATCTCCTTCACCGTGAACTCCTGGCCGGGCTGGAGCCGGCCGGCCAGGACCTCGTCGCGAAGCGCGTCGGCGATCTGCTGCCGCAGGGTGCTGCGGGTCACGGCGCCGTTGCCGCTGCTTCCGGGCATCGTCGGAGCGTCTCCCTCGTCGCGTTCGATGGCGTACTCGTATATGTCTACGAGCACGTCACCTTACGCGTTCGGGTTCCCGCCCTGCCCGTATCCGGGCACCAGGGAGACGGACCCGCCCATTCCGGGTACTACGAGGTGAATTCGTCGGCCACGGAGAGCGCTGTGTCGAGCGCGGCGAGGCCCTCCTTCAGCTCGGCCTCGCTCACATTGAGCGGCGGCACGACGTGCGTGCGGTTCATGTTCACGAACGGCCACAGCCCCTGCTGCTTCGCGGCGGCCCCGAACGCGGCCATCGCCGCGTTCGCCTCACCGGCCGCGTTGTACGGCACCAGCGGCTCGCGAGTCTCCCGGTCCTTCACCAGCTCCAGCGCCCAGAACATGCCGACCCCGCGCACCTCCCCGACACTCGGGTGCCGCGCCGCCAGCGCGCGCAGCGCGGGCTCGACGACCGTCGTACCAAGGGTCTTCGCGTTCTCTACGACACCCTCCTCGGCCATGACGTTGATCGTCGCGACGGCCGCGGCACAGGCCAGCGGGTGCCCGGAGTACGTCAGCCCGCCCGGGTAGGCCCGCTTGCCGAAGGTTTCCGCGATGGCACCGGAGATGGCGACCCCGCCGAGCGGCACGTATCCGCTGTTCACACCCTTGGCGAAGGTCATCAGGTCCGGTACGACGTCGAACAGGTCGGCCGCGAACCACTCACCGGTCCGCCCGAACCCGGCCATCACCTCGTCCAGGACGAAGACGATCCCGTACTTGTCGCAGATCTCGCGCACTCCCGCGAGATAGCCCGGCGGCGGCACCATGATCCCGGCCGTCCCCGGCACGGTCTCCAGCACGATCGCGGCGATCGTGGCGGGCCCCTCGAAGGCGATCGTCGTCTCCAGGTGCTCGAGCGCCCGCGCGCACTCCTGCTCCTCGGTCTCCGCGTAGAAACGGGACCGGTACAGGAAGGGCGCCCAGAAGTGCACGACACCGGCGGCGGCACCGTCACTGGCCCAACGCCTGGGATCCCCGGTGAGGTTGATGGCCTGCTGCGTACCACCGTGGTAAGAGCGGTACGCCGACAGCACCTTCGGCCGCCCGGTGTGCAGCCGGGCCATGCGCACGGCGTGCTCGATCGCATCGGCCCCGCCATTGGTGAAGAAGATCTTGTCCAGATCCCCCGGCGTCCGCTCGGCGATCAGCCGGGCCGCCTCCGACCGGGCCTCGATCGCGAACGCGGGCGCGAAGGTGGTGAGGGTCGCGGCCTGCTCCTGGATCGCGGCGACGACCTTCGGGTGCTGGTAGCCGATGTTCGTGTAGACGAGCCCACTGGTGAAGTCCAGGTAGCGCCTGCCGTCGTAGTCCCAGAAGTACGACCCCTCCGCGCCGGCCACGGCGAGCGGGTCGATGAGCTCCTGCGCGGACCAGGAGTGGAACACATGCGCACGGTCCGCGGCCTTCACGGCGGCGCCGGCCTGGGGATTGGGCTGAGGGGTCATGGCGGCGAGCGTAAATGTCCGCGATGCGGAAAAGGTATCGGCGGTCTGTCTGCGGTAGCGGGGTTTCCGCGACAGGTTGTCCAGGGTGGGTGTCCGGTGCGGGGGCCTGCTGGAGTGTGTGCCTGAGACTAACCGCTGTCCACCTCTGTGACCGGTTAGTTTCACCGACACAGTTCAGCGAGATGGTGCCGGGCCCGGCGGGGCCGGTCTGCCGTTACGGAACCGTAGACACCGCTCCGGCCGTCTCGTCGATTCCCAGCACTATTCTCGGTCTGTCGCGGAGCACAGGGGCTCGACCGGGGCGTGACCGGGGATTTCAGGGGAGGCGGCGCGGTCGTGGAGAAACTGGGGGCGGCCGATCCGCAGCGGATCGGGGCGTATCGGCTGCTGGGCCGGCTCGGGGCCGGGGGCATGGGGCAGGTGTACCTGGCCCGGTCGGACCGGGGGCGCACGGTCGCCGTCAAGCTGGTGCGGGAGGACCTGGCCGCGCAGGAGGAGTTCCGCGCCCGGTTCCGGCAGGAGGTGCAGGCCGCACGGAAGGTCGGCGGGCACTGGACCGCGCCCGTCCTGGACGCCGACACCGAGGCCGCGGTGCCGTGGGTGGCCACCGGGTACGTTGCCGGGCCCACCCTGCAACAGGTCGTCGGCCGCGACCACGGGGCACTGCCCGAGCGTTCGGTACGTATCCTCGCCGCCGGGCTCGCCCACGCGCTCCAGGACATCCACGCCGCCGGCATCGTCCACCGCGACCTCAAACCCTCCAACGTGCTGGTCACCATCGACGGCCCCCGCGTCATCGACTTCGGCATAGCGCGCGCCCTGGAGACCCAGGCCGGCGACGGGCTCACCCGCACCGGCTCGCTCGTCGGCTCGCCCGGTTTCATGGCGCCGGAACAGGTGCGGGGCGACCGCATCACCCCGGCGTGCGACGTCTTCTGCCTCGGCTCAGTCCTCGTCTACGCCGCGACCGGCACCCTCCCCTTCGGCAGCGCCGGCAGCGGTGTCCACGCGCTGATGTTCCGCATCGCCCAGGAGGAACCCGACCTGACAGGCGTCCCCGAGGGCATCGCCGAACTGGTCCGCGACTGCCTGCGCAAGGACCCGGCCGCCCGGCCGACCCTGCACCAGATCCTCGACCGTACGGGCGCGGAGGACACCGTCTCCGGGGGCCGCTCCCGCGACCCCTGGCTGCCGGGCGGCCTCGTCGCCCAACTCGGGCGCCACGCGGTGCGGTTGCTCGACACGGAGGATCCGCAGACTGTGGAGCGGGCCCAGCTGGAGAAGGGCACTCCGGTGGTGCGGGCCCTTCAGTCGCGGGCTTCCGAGCCCTTGGCGCTGGAGGCGGCTCAGGCAACCACCCCCGCCACACCTCCCGCACCGGCACCTCCCGCGTCCGCGCCTGCCGCACCGGCACCTCCCGTGTCCGCGCCTGCCGCACCGGCGCCTTCCGCACCGGCACCTTCCGTGTCCGCGCCTGCCGCACCGGCGCCTTCCGCACCGGCACCTTCCGTGTCCGCGCCTTCCGCACCGGCGCCTTCCGCACCGGCACCTTCCGTGTCCGCGCCTTCCGCACCGGCACCTCCCGCACCGGCACCTTCCGCGTCCGCGCCTGCCGCACCGGCACCTTCCGCACCGGCACCTTCCGCACCGGCACCTTCCGCGTCCGCGCCTGCCACACCGGCACCTTCCGCACCGGCACCTTCCGCACCGGCACCTTCCGCGTCCGCGCCTGCCACACCGGCACCCGCCGTGCCCGCACCTCCCGCGCCCGCACCCGCCGCACCTGCACCCCCCGCACCCGCGTTCGCACCTCCTGCGCCCGCTTCCGCACCCCCCGCACCCGCGTCCGCGGAACCCGTCCCCGTCGCCGTAGAGCATCCCGCCGTCCCCGAAGCCTCCCCCGAACACGCCCCGGCCTCCGACGACGCCTCCCCGCCGCCCCCCGCGCCGGCGGACAGCGGCGCGCCCACCACCCACCTCCCGACAGTGGTGGAGAGCCAGGCCGGACCCACCGGAACACCGCCCCCGCCCACCCCGCACCCGGCCTACGGCCACCCGCAGCAACACCCCCAGCCCGCCCCCGGCTACGGCTACCCGCAACCGCCCGCCCCGCCCGCCGCCGACTACGGCTACCCCCAGCTCCCCGCCCGGCAACTCGTCGGCTGGGGCGGGCAGGTGCCGTACAACCCCTACCCCCACAACCCCGGCCTCGGCTCCACCCCGCCCTACGGCCCGGGGCCCTACCTGGAGCCGCAGGGGACGCGCCGCAGCAAGCGGTCGACCGCGCTGTTGGTCGTGGTCGCGCTGGTCGTCGCGCTGGGGGCGGGCGGTTCGGTGTACGCGCTGATGCAGGGCGGCGGCAACGGCGGCCGTACGGCGGCCGGTTCGGGCGGCCGGGCCACCAGCGCCGCGCCCACCACACCGGGTCCGACCACCGGGGAACCGTCGACGGCGAAATCCCCGTCCCCCTCCGAGACACCGAGCGGCGGCGACGCCGTACCGAGCGGCTATCTCGGCACCTGGAACGCGTCCATCGACAACTCCACGGGCCACAACACCCGCCAACTCACCATCAAGCAGGGGAAGGTGGGGGATCCAGTGCTGAAACTGGTCGCGGACGGTCCCGGCTACCACTGCGTGTTCAGCGCCGACCTCGCCCAACGGCCGGGCGACAACGGTCCGTTGGCGATCGGCGCCTCCACCGTCACCTCCGGACAGCCGCTGTCGTCCTGCAGCCCGGGCGCGGCCAGCGAGGTCACCCTGCTGTCGGACGGCACGCTCCAGCGGGTGAACACCGGCAACGGCGAGAAGCTGACGTACACGAAGTCGGGCTGAAGTCCCTTTACTTCAGGGCCAGTTGAACGTCACCGGAACTTCGGCCGACGGCCCCTGCGGGTTTTCCGGGGCCGACCGTACCGTGACCCCACGATCAGACTGGGGAGCGGGGGCCCGCAGTGGAGTGGCTGAGCGCGGAGAACGTCGTCGCCGTGGGCACCGCGGTGCTCGGCATCGTCGCGTCCGGTGTGATGGTCTGGTACGAACGCCGGACACCGCGCCGCAAGCGGATCGGCTACCGCGTCCAGATGGACAACCCCATTGGCGACGACGTCCGTTCGGGCCGCGCGAACAGACGCCTCGGCCTCTTCGACGAGGTCCCGGGCATGTCCGACGCGACCCTCGTCCTGCTGCGCATCGAGAACGACGGTTCGCAGAGCATCGCCGACAACGACTACACCGGGCGCGAACTCCACGGCCTCACCGCGGTGTTCACCGACCGTACGATCCGGGGGGTCTCGGTCACCCAGCCGGTCGGCACCGACCATCTGATGGACCACTTCACCCCGGCGGCCGGCCTCGGCTACGACGCCAACACCCTGCGCATCCCGCGCGTCCCGCTCAACCCGCGCGACCACTTCAAGCTGCTGGTGCTGCTGTCCGGCGGTGACGTCGGCTGCGACATACGGCTCATAGGGGGTATCCGTGACGGCGAGGTGCACCCCAACCGCAGCGCGACCCCGGACGACAAGGCGCCTCTGTTCAGCCGCGCCTCCCGGCTGATCACCATCATGCTCACGGTGTGCGTGGTGACGCTGGCGACGATCGTGGTGGCCCGCGACGACACCCCGCCGCCGATCGGCTGCGCGCACGGCACCCTCACCGTCACCGGTTCGACCGCCTTCGCGCCGGTGATGGAGGAGGCCGCGCAGAAGTACGAGAAGGACTGCGAGGGCTCGAAGGTCGTGGTGGATCCGCACGGATCGACGGCGGGCGTACGGGAGTTGGAGGCCAAGGGGCTCGCGTCGAAGAAGGGCTCACCGGCGGTCGTGGCCATGTCGGACGGACCCAAGCCGAGCGACATGCCCCAACTGCTGGCGCGCCGGGTCGCGATGTCGGTCTTCGCGATCGTCGTCAACGACGGCGTCCACCTCAAGAACCTGTCCACCGCGGACGTACGACGCCTGTACCGGGGCGAGATCAAGAACTGGCGGGAGCTCGGCGGCCCGAACGTGGCGGTGCACCTGGTCAGCCGGGACGCCAACTCCGGTACGAGACAGGTGTTCCAGCGCCGGGTGCTGAAACGCGGCGAGATCGCCAACTCCTCCGTCGACTGCGTCCACAAGGACGATCCGACGGCACCCGTCATCCGCTGCGAACTCGACTCCACGGACCAGGTGCTGTCCGAGGTCGCCGAGGTCCCCGGTGCGATCGGCTACAGCGAACTCACCCTCGCCTCGCACGCCAAGGGCCTGCACGTACTCACCCTCGACGGCCACGCCGCGTCCGTGGACGCAATCGAACAGGGCACGAGCACCTACCCGTACCGCGAGATCGAGTACGCCTACACCTACGGCACGCCCCCGTCCGACTCCCTCACGTCGAGCTTCCTGAACTATCTGACACAGGGCGTCGGCCAGGACGTGATCCGCGTCCACGGACACATCCCGTGCGGGACCGTTGAGGGCATCAAGCTGTGCACGTAGCCCACGTCAGCGGGGCTCGGGCGGCCGCTGCCGCGGCATGTCCGGCCGTGCCGCCGGGGTCCGCCGGGCCGGTCTCGGCTGATCGTGTGAGGTCCGGCGCCCGCCCCTGCGCGGCCCGCTTGCGCCCTGCCCTGCCCTGCGCTGCGCGCCCGCGTTCACCTCACCGCGGCTCGGGCGGCCGCTGCCGCGGCATGTTCGGCCGGCTGCCGCCGCCCGGTCCGCCCGGGCCCGGCGGCATCGGGAACCTGCCGTGCACGACCGTCCCCTCCTGCCGCCCCCCGCCGGCCACCGTCGACTGGATGCCCAGCGGTGCCGAGCCCGTGCGGAACTCCAGCATCCAGTCGGCCGTCTCCATCCGCACCAGCTCCGTCACGTCCTCCGAGAACCGCCGCAGCACCCCCAGACACCGGTCCGCGGCCTCGCTCGCCGTCCCGTCGGCCGGCCCCAGCACCTCCCGTACGCCCTCCGACGCCCAGTCGAACTGGAGCACCTGAAGACGCCGCTGCACCGCCTGCGCCGTAGCCACGTCCCTCATCCACCCGGACGTCATCCCGAAGAGCCGGTCCCCGGCCACGCACGCCGCCCCGAACAGCAGCGCCAGATAGCCCCAGGCGGCCGGCCCGGCCACCACCCCGGTGAGGTCGAGCAGCGGCAGCGCCGCCCCTACGACCGCCCCCAGCACCGCGCCCGTGCGCAGCATCCGCGCCCCGCGCCGCTTCCACACCCGGTCCGCGAGGTACCAGGCCGCCGTCTCCAGCGCCCCGCGCTCGACCCACCGGTACAGCTCGTCCAGCCGGGCCGCGGGCTCGCCCCAGTCGCCGAGCGGAAACGTCCTCCCGGCCAGATCGCCACCCTCGGGCTGAATCTCCGGCTGACCCACCCGGCACTCCCTTACGTTGTGTGACACCTGATGCTGATGTGCCGGATCCTTCCTACCGCCCAATGGGTGGCGAAGGCTCCGGTTTCACCTCTTTTCCGCCCGGAAGTGGGTCTTGATCAGGTATAGGACGCGGTAAGGACTCACTCGAAAGAGTGCTGGAGCGATGACTGCTCGGACCACGTAGGCTCGTGCCGAGCGGGGAAAACCCTCGCCTGCACAGCCGTACGAAACCAGGAGCTGATCGTGATTCCCGGTGGTGGCCAGCCCAATATGCAGCAGCTGCTGCAGCAGGCCCAGAAGATGCAGCAGGACCTGGCGAACGCGCAGGAGGAGCTGGCGCGGACCGAGGTCGACGGACAGGCGGGCGGCGGCCTGGTCAAGGCCACCGTCACCGGCGCCGGCGAGCTGCGCGCGCTGAAGATCGACCCGAAGGCGGTCGACCCCGAGGACACCGAGACCCTCGCGGACCTGATCGTCGCGGCCGTCCAGGCGGCCAACGAGAACGCGCAGACCCTCCAGCAGCAGAAGCTCGGCCCGCTGGCGCAGGGACTGGGCGGAGGCGGCAGCGGTATCCCGGGTCTGCCTTTCTAAGACGACCCGCGGCCAACTACGGTACGTACGTACATACCTCCCGCACGATCCCGAGGAAGGGCAGGCAGTCCGTTGTACGAGGGCGTGGTCCAGGACCTCATCGACGAGTTGGGGCGGCTCCCCGGCGTCGGTCCCAAGAGCGCGCAGCGGATCGCCTTCCACATCCTTCAGGCCGAGCCGACGGACGTGCGCCGGCTCGCGCAGTGCCTGATGGAGGTCAAGGCGAAGGTCCGCTTCTGCGCGACCTGCGGAAACGTTGCGCAGGAAGAGCTGTGCGGCATCTGCCGCGACCCGCGCCGCGACCTCTCGGTGATCTGCGTGGTCGAGGAACCGAAGGACGTCGTAGCGGTCGAACGTACGCGCGAATTCCGGGGCAAGTACCACGTCCTCGGCGGCGCGATCAGCCCGATCGAAGGTGTCGGACCGGACGACCTGCGTATACGAGAACTTCTCGCGCGGTTGGCCGACGGTACGGTCACGGAGCTGATCCTTGCCACGGACCCGAATCTGGAAGGCGAGGCCACGGCCACGTACCTCGCCCGCATGATCAAGCCCATGGGCCTCAAGGTCACCCGCCTGGCCAGCGGCCTCCCGGTGGGCGGAGACCTGGAATACGCGGACGAGGTGACCCTCGGCCGCGCCTTCGAGGGGAGACGACTCCTAGATGTCTGACGCCACACTGCATGCCACCGCGCAGGACCCGGACGACTTCGCGGTCCAGATCGCGGACCAGGTCGAGAGCTTCCTGGTGGCCGTGTCGGAGGTAGCGAAGGGCGAGGACCCCGACTCCGCGGTCCCCTTCCTCCTCCTGGAGGTCTCCCAACTCCTGCTGGCGGGCGGCCGGTTGGGCGCACACGAGGACATCGTCCCCGACGAGCGCTACGAGCCGGACCTCGGCCCGGAGCCGGACGTGGACGAACTCCGCGAGCGCTTCGCGGTGATGCTGGAGCCGATCGACGTCTACTCGGAGGTCTTCGACCCCTACGAGCCCCGCAAGGCCCCGGTCCCGGCCCGCATCTCCGACGACCTCGCCGACCTCATCACCGACCTCCGCCACGGCATGGCCCACTACCGCGCGGGCCGCACCACGGAGGCCCTGTGGTGGTGGCAGTTCTCCTACTTCTCCAACTGGGGCTCCACGGCGTCGGCGACGCTGCGTGCCCTCCAGTCGGTGGTGGCCCACGTCCGCCTCAACCAGCCCCTCGCGGAACTGGACGGCCTGGACACGGACCAGAGCGTCATGGGCGACGAGACGCTGGAGTTCGAGGCGGGCGCGGTGATGGCGGAGGAGATCGCGGGGCCGTTGGGGATCAGGCCGGTCAAGTAGGGCTTTTCCACGGCACGTTGTGGGGCGCGGCGAGTACGCTGCGCCCCACAGTGCGTGTACGGGGACGAGGGGGACGCCCGATGGCCGACGAGGTATGGATGGGGTTGGCCGAGGCGATCGGAGCGATCCGCGCGGAGCTTCAGCAGGCGGCGCGGGACGGAGCGGGACAGGAGATCCAGTTCCGGACGGGGCCGGTGGAGATCGAGTTCGCCGTGGACATGAAGAAGGACGGGGAGGCACGGGCGAAGGTCTTGGTGCTCCCGTTCGGCGCGGAGGCGAAGGCCTCGCGATCAAAAGGCACGACGAGCAGAGTCAAGCTCACACTTCAGCCTGTCGATGCCGAGGGCGAGGATCGGCGTATCGCGGACGACTCCGGGGAACGCCCCAAGTAACGGGGAACACGGGGGTGTTGGCCTGTGGCTGTGGACGTGCGGCGGGTCGTGGAGATCTGGAATCCGGTCGGGAAGTGTTCGGGGACCGGTTATCTGGTCACGGACGACATCGTTCTGACGGCTCTTCACAATGTGCTGAGCTGTGGGGTCTTGGAAGTCAGGGGCCTCGGCGGCGACTCCAAATGGCTTGCGGCGGAGGTGTTGTGGCCGCTGACGGAGCCACTGCCTGATCTGGAGCGGGAGCCTCAGGCGGACGGGGCGTTGGTCAGGATCACGGATCCGGGGTGGGTGCCACCGGCAGGTGTTGAACCTGTCCGCTGGGGCCGGATCGACGGTGGCCCGGTCGTAGCGGACGAGGGACGGCTGTCGTGTGTCGCGGTTGGCTTCCCCAAGTCCGAAGTACGGGACGGCATCCGGGACACGAAGGAGATCAGCGGCCACATCGAGAGGCTGACGGGGCTCAAGTCCGGTGGGCTGATCACGGCGTACGTCGACCAGGTCGCCGTGCCCGGTGTGTGGGCGGGGGCGTCCGGGGCGGCACTCTTCGCGAGGGGGCGGCTCATCGGGGTCGTGACGACCGATCGGCGGCGGGATTACGACGGGGATCAGCTGACGGCGGTGTCGGTGGTGGGGTTGGCGGCGCGGCCCGGGTTTGTGGCGGCGGTGGGGGAGTTGGTGCCGGAGGACGTTGCGGCTACGGCTGCTGATCGCGAGGGCGCGCGGCGTACGGCAACCGTGTACGACGTCGAAGTCCCGCCGGGCGTCAACAACTTGCCGGAGCTGCCGTCGCCGATTTTCGTCGGCAGGGTGGAGGTGATGGCCGAGTTGGAGCGGGCTCTTTCGGCGGAGTCGCAGACGATCACGCAGACGGTGCATGGGCTTGGGGGTGTTGGGAAGACGACGCTCGCCCTGCACTACGCGCACGACCATGCGGGGACGTATCGGTTGGTGTGGTGGATCCGCTCGGACACGCCTGAGTTGATCGAGGCGGGTTTCGCGGCCCTGACTGTGCGGCTGAGGGGTGAGGAGGCGTCCAACCTCACCACTTCGCAGGCCGCCGAGTGGGCGGTGGGGTGGTTGCAGACGCACCCGGGATGGCTCCTGGTTTTCGACAACGCGGAGAAGCCGGGGGATGTGCATGCCTGGACGGGTCAACTACGGGCATCCGGGCGTCACTTGATCACGAGCCGGTACAAGCGGGGTTGGGTGTGCGAGCCGATCTCCTTGCCTGTGCTGGATCAGGAGGCTTCGCTGGCCCTGCTGTCAGGCCTCGTCGGGGGTGGCGACGAGGAGGACGAGGCACGCGCACTGGCGGAGGAACTCGGTCATCTACCGCTTGCTCTGGAACAGGCCGGCGCCTTCATCGCGCAGAGGGAGGTCTCGATCGCGGCGTACCGAGCCATGCTGGAGCGGTATCCGGCGCGTGCGGCGGCTGCGGCACCGGGTGGCTTTGACCCTGCACGGACGGTCGCGCGGATCTGGCGTATCACCCTGGACGTGCTTGAGCAGCAGGATCCCAGGGCGGTAGAGATCTTGCGGATCGCGGCGTGGTACGCCCCGACAGGCATTCCGCGATCTCTGTTCGAGCCGCTAGCCGAGGACCCGGTGGACCTTGCCCAGCTTCTGGGGCTGTTGGCCGACTACAACATGATCACGCTCGACCGGGCAGGGTTCGGCATCCACCGCCTGGTTCAGATGGTGGCCCGCACGCCGTCGGAGGACGATCCACATCGTGATCAGGCGCGCATCCTGGTTGCGCGTGAATGGGCCACGGAGCTGATACTTGACGAGCTTCCGCGCGATCCCAGCGGAAACGTTGCGGGCTGGTCGACCTGGAGAGCCTTGCTTCCCCACGTCGAAGCCATCCTTGACGTCTTCGAACCGGGCGAGGACACGGCTGAGATTGATGTGATCCTCACTCTGACGGGACAGTTCCTGCAGGAGCAAGGGCAGTTGAGTCAGGCGACCGACTGTTATGACCGCTCTCTGGTGGCGGCTACTCGGCTCTTCGGTGAGGATGACCCGAGCACACTGACTTCGCGGAACAACCTGGCTAGCGCGTATGAGGCTTCGGGGGACGTGATGCGGGCGATCCCGTTGTACGAGCGGACGTTGGAGGATTGTGTGCGGGTGTTGGGTGAGGATGACGCGAGCACGCTGACTTCGCGGAACAACCTGGCTGGCGCGTATCGGGCTTCGGGTGATGTGGTGCGGGCGATCCGGTTGTACGAGCGGACGTTGGAGGATTGTGTGCGGGTGTTGGGTGAGGATCACCCGCACTCGTTGCAGTCGCGGAACAACCTGGCTGGCGCGTATCGGGCTTCGGGTGATGTGGTGCGGGCGATCCGGTTGTACGAGCGGGCGTTGGAGGATTGTGTGCGGGTGTTGGGTGAGGATCACCCGAGCACGCTGGGTTCGCGGCACAACCTGGCTGGCGCGTATGGGGCGTCGGGTGATGTGGTGCGGGCGATCCGGCTATATGAGCAGGCACTTGCCGGTTGTTTTCGTGTACTGGGCGAGGACCACCCGACGACAAAGACCGTCTTCGAGAATCTCTCCATCACGCGCACCCAACAGCCCCGACCTACGCCCCCGCCAACGCCAGCACCGCCCCCAACCGCCCCGCCTCCACAAACGGCGCCGTAACCGTAGGCTCGCTGTACCACCTCAACGGCCACGTGTTCCCGTCCAGCGCCGGAACCCCGATGTACGTGACGGTACGAGCGCCCCGGCCGCCGAACTGCTGCACACCCAAAGGCCAGTTGTGCCGGCGTACTTCCCCGGGCGCCAGCAGGAAGTACATCCACCGGAACCCGGCGGCCTCGCAGACCACGGGCCCCGCATCCCCGTCGGCGGCCTCGATGAGACGCGCGGCGACCCGTTCTCCCCGTACGCCTTCGATACGTACGGCGTCGAAGTGGACCCCGGTGAGGCGGAGTTGGTGACCGGACGCGGGGATCCAGTCCGGCAGGTGAATTGATTCGGTCATGGTCACACGGTGGTGTCTGCGGAGCTACGCTCGGTAGTGACTGAGGTGATACACGCCGGGGTGTATCGGTCGGAGGTGGATGCTGTGCCGGGTCAGTCCAACGCCAAGTCCCTGCCGCCCGTGGCCTGGCGGTACAGCGGGAACCAGCTGAAGCGTTGGCGCACCAAGGCCAACGTGAGCCGGGAGGAGCTGGCCGCCGCCTCCAACTACGCGCCGGACACCATCAAGTCGATGGAGCAGGGCGTACGGATGCCGACGCCGCGCGTGCTCGACGTAGCCGATGGGATGTGCCGGGCTGAGGGGTTGCTGAGCGCCGCGAAGGACTACCTGAACAAGGAGAAGTTCCCGTCGCGGGCACAGGACTTCATGGAGCGGGAGAAAGAGGCGATCACCCACTGGTCGTACGAAACCACGGTCGTCCCGGGGCTGTTGCAGACGCCGGGGTACGCCCGCACGCTGATCGAGAACCGTTGCCCGCCCCTGGACGAGGAGACGGTGGAGGAGCGGATCGAGGGACGCATCGAGCGACAGGCCATCCTCGCCGAGCGGAAGCCGCCGGTGGCCCTGAGTTTCGTCCTCTACGAGGCGGTGCTGCGCAGTCCCCTGGTGGACACCGAACAGCTGCGCCGTCTGCTGGAGGTGTCCCGTCTGCGGAACGTCACGGTGCAGGTGCTCCCCTTCGAACGGGCCATCCCCTCGGCCCTCATGGGGTCCATGGTGCTGCTGGAGACCCGTGACCACGAGCGGTTCGCCTATGCGGAGGGTCCGTTCGCCAGCGAACTGACGGCCGATCCGGAGGTTGTCAGCCGGGTAACCGAGCGGCTTAGCATGATCCGCGCGCAGGCGCTCAGCCCCGCTGAGTCGGCCCGTTTCGTCGAACGGATGGTGGATCAGCCATGAGTGACCAGCTGAAGTGGTTCAAGTCGAGCTACAGCGACGATGAGGGCGGCAACTGCGTCGAGGTCGCCCTCCCCACACCGCAGTTGACCGTCCACATACGCGACTCGAAGATCCCCTCGGGCATCCAACTCCGTGTCACCGTCCCCGCCTGGACGGCCTTCATTTCCGCAGCTCACCCCGGAGCTTGAGCCCCGGGCCCCGAGCTCTTTTCTTGGGTTCTGGGCTGGTTGAAAAACAACCCAACCAACCAAGCCTGTACGTGAGTTGAGGGGGGTTTAACCCGAACGGGTGACGTTCCGTGATCAGCTTGCGCTGCAACGTAAAGCCGCTCTAGGTTCACGGCAAACAAGCAAATAGTTCGGCCCCGGTCGGTGCGCCAACACCGGCTCCGGGGCCTAGACCTACAGATCGAAAGAAGCTCGATCGTGGCTTACGCCAACCCTAGCCCCGCCCTGCCGTCCCCGTCGCACCCCATGGCCAAAACGGGCTACGGAAAACGCGCCACGGGTGACGAAGAATCGCACGCGGACCCGGACTTCGCACACCTGCTCCCCCGGGACGCCGAGATCGCCGTCTTCATCGACCACCTCGACAACGGCCACGCCATGGGCCACAAGGTGCTCGCGGCCGAGCATCCCCGTTACGGCCAGCAGGCCTGCCGTACGTCGCTCAAGAGCCTCACCGAGGCCGGCCACCTGCGCTGGATCAAGGAACACATCACCGTCGAGGACAACTCGATGCGGTGGGTGACGCGGACGTACTGGTCGCGTACGCCCAGGTCGGCGCAGTGGTGGGCGGAGTTCGCGCGGGAGCGCCACGGCAGGGACGTCACGCACGACTACCAGCCGGGCCTGGCGAGGACGGAAGACCCGACCCCGACCCCGACCCCTGCGCCGGAGAGCGACAGCGAGAGCGAGAGCGACGGGACGCCGAAGACGGACCAGACCCCGGAGACGGACCCGACCCCCGAGCCCAGCGCCGCGTACCGCGCACTCGCCCAACTCCGATCCACAGACCCCCGCATGTCCCTCTCCGATGCCGAGTGCCGTGCCCTCGAACCCCTCGCCGCGGAGTGGCTGACACGAGGCGCCACCCCGGCCGACATGGCCCGCGCGCTGACCGACGGACTGCCACCCAATGTCACGAACCCGGGCGGATTCGCCCGCACCCGACTGGAGGCCAAGATGCCCCCGAAGAAGAACGACGCCGCCGAGACCCGGCCCCTCCGCGCCCGTGTGACCCGCGTGCTCATGGCCTGCGCCACCTGCGACGCCGACGAGCGGACGGCGAAGATCATCAACGGCATCTGCGAGGAGTGCCGCGCGGAGCCGGAGATGAGCGAGGAGGAGATCAAGAAGGGGTTCGAGGAGATCGCCTACCTGGGAACCACGACGGCCCGCCTCCTGAAGCAGAAGCTGGAACGCCGTACGGGCGGGCCCGTGCCCGACACGTTCCGCCCCGTGCCGATCGAGGACCGCGTCCACTATCACTACCGCGACAACCGCGACCGCATCGCGAACGGCCTCCCGCCGAGGCGGTGGAACCCGTGACGGTCGGGAAGCGGCAGCAGCCGCAGATGTTCGTCGAAGACTTCGAGGAGCTGGAGCGCCGGGCACCCGAGACCGTCCGGCTGGAGTTCATCAACGGAAAGGTCGTCGTCAAACCCATGCCGGACGGCAACCACAGTGAGATCGTCGCCTGGCTGCAGAGGGTGTGCATGCAGCACCTTCCCGACCTGTGGCTGCACGCGGAGCGCGGGCTCAGGACGGAGCGTCATCGGCAGGGTCGCGCTCGTGCGGATGGCGTCCTCGTTCCCCGGGGCGGCCTCAAGGGACACGGCGAATGGTCGGACACGGGGACAGCCCTGATGGCCGTAGAGGTGACTTCGTGGGACGCCGATGCCGCTCAACGGGACCGGCTCGACAAGCCTGGTGGCTATGCGGCGGCCGGAATCCCGGTCTACTTACTCATCGACCGGGACGACCGCACAGCCACCGTGTTCACTCATCCCGAGGACGGCCGCTACCGCCACCAGGAGAAGCTCCCCTTCGGTGCGACCGTCAAGATCCCGGACCCCGTGAACATCACCCTGGACACCGAGCCCCTGAAAGAGCTCGCGGACTGAACGCTCGCGCCGTGGGGGTGTAGCCCGCTACACCATCTCTTCGGGACCGCACTCCCTCGTCGCGGACCTGCGGAAACGGGATCGTTGAACTCGTCAGCCGGTGAACGAGCCACCGGCCCCGAGATCCCAAGGATGCCCGTCATGAAGAACCTCCTCTCCTCCCGCCCCGTCCTCTGGTTCCTCTTCCTCTTCAACCTCACCGTCGCCGCTGTCGCACCCTTCGTGGTCGACGGAACGCAGGGCGTGATGACCGCCGTCGGTATGGGTGTCGTGTCGTTGGGGGCCGGTGTCAGCCTCGTGCGGGACCGTGGTCAGTCGGACACGGCGCGTTAATTGGAGCAGCCCTTCCCCGCCCCTGTACGTCCGCTGTACGGGCGCTAACCGGTCGAAAGCGAGTCTGGAGTCATCCCAAAAGGCACCAGTACAACTGGAGTTGAGATGACCCGCCGGTCCATGAGCAAGCGCGCAGCCGTCGTCACCGTCACCACTGTCCTGGCCCTCGGCACCGCCGGCACCGTCGCCGCGACCGCCGGGCCCCAGCACAACGCCAAGCCCTCCAAGAAGCAGATAGCCGCCCTCTTCGACGGCTGGAACGCAGCGCTCAAGACCGGTGACCCGGAGAAGGTCGCGAACCGGTACGCGTCGGACGCCGTACTCCTGCCGACCGTCTCCAACAAGATCCGCACCGACCGCGCGGAGATCGTCGACTACTTCGAGCACTTCCTGCCGAACAAGCCGGTCGGCAAGAAGGTCGAGACGATCGTCAACGTCCTCGACAGCAACTCCGCGATAGACACCGGCATTTACGAGTTCACGCTCACCGACCCGAACACCGGCGAGAAGCGTGTCGTGGAAGCCCGTTACACCTACGAGTACGAGAAGCGCGGCGGCAAGTGGCTGATCGTCAACCACCACTCCTCGGTGATGCCCGAAGGGTGATGACGACCGACAGTCCGCTTCCGGACGCGTCCCGCAGGGCCACCGTGCCGCCGTCGTCCGTCACCAACTGGCGTACGACGGCCAGGCCCAGGCCCGAACCGGAGCGCCCGGTGAGGCCCTGACCGCGCCAGAAGCGGTCGAAGGCGCGGGACTTGTCCGCGTCGGACATGCCGGGGCCCTCGTCCGTCACCGTCAACTCGACCTCGTCGCCCCGGGATTCGGACCGTACGGTGATCGTCGCGCCGTCCGGTGACACCTCCAGGGCGTTGGAGAGCACGTTGTCCAGGACCTGTTCGAGATGACCGGGACTGGCCAGCACAAGCGGCCGGCCGTCGACGACACTCCCCCTGAGCGCGATGTGGACACCGCGCTCGTCGGCGGCCGGTCTCCACACGGAGAGGCGTTCGGCCACGATCTCCCGCAGCGGCAGCGGTTCCGCGGCGGTCACCTTCGCCTCGGCCCGCGCCAGCACCAGCAGGCCGTTGACGAGGCGGCTCATCCGGACCACTTCGGCCGTCGCCTGATCGACGTCCTCCCGCACGAACTCGTCGTCCACACCGTCCGCGATGTTGTCCAGCGAGAGCCGCAACGCCGTGAGCGGGGTGCGGAGTTGGTGGGAGGCGTCGGCCACGAAGATGCGCTGCGAGGCGATGAGGGTGTCGAGGCGTTCACCCGCCTGGTTCAACGTCCTGGCCAGTGTCTGGGTCTCGTGCGGGCCCGTCACGGGCGTACGTGCAGTCAGGTCGCCGTCGCTGAACTTGCTCGCCATGTCGTTGAGTTGGCGGAGGGGGCGGGTCAGGCGGCGGGCGACCAGTGCGCCCAGTCCCGCCGCCACCGCCAGGACCGCCAGCGCGAGGATCGCCCGGAAACCCCAGATCTGCCAGAGCCGCCGGGTCAGGTCCGAGGTCGGGTACGAGATGCGTACGGCGCCCACCGTCCGGCCGTCGCGTTTCGCGGGCTCGGTCACCTCCAGCGCCCCGTCGCCCCAGTGTGTTGCCGTCTTCGCCTGCGCGGCTGGCAGTACCTCGGCCGTGCCGGGGGTCTCCTGCGCGTACGCCACCACCATGCGGTCCAGGGCCGCGCGGGAGGCCGCGTCGCCGCTCAGCAGCAACGCCATCGTCTTCGCCTCGCGCCGCACCGACTGCTCGGTGTCGCCCCGGAGTTGGGCGGTCAGCGTGAAGGCGACGGGCACGGTGAAGGCCGTCAGCGCCACGGCCACGAGCAGGACGTAGCTGACGATGAGCTGCCGGATCATGAGGCGGGAGGCCCGTCGACGATCTCCAGGCGGAAGCCGACTCCCCGTACCGCCTCGATCGTGATCGCGCCCGCCAACTTCCGCCGCAGCGCCGCGACATGGACGTCAAGGGTCTTCGTCGGGCCGAACCAGTTCGCGTCCCAGACCGCTTCCATGATCTGCTCGCGCGACATCAGCGCGCCCGGCTCCTCGGTGAGGAACGACAGCAGGTCGTACTCCTTGGGGGCGAGCGGGATCTCCTCGCCGTCGAGGCGGACGCGGGCGGCCTTGCGGTCGATGGTGAGGCGGGTGCCGTAGGCGTCGGGGCCGGCGGCCTCCGAGACACCGCGAGGCTGTGCGCGGCGCATCACCGCCCTTATGCGGGCGATGACCTCGCGGACACCGAAGGGCTTCGACACGTAGTCGTCGGCGCCCAGCTCCAGGCCGACCACCCGGTCCGTCTCGTCGCTGCGCGCGCTGATCACGATGATCGGGATGTCGCCGCGGGCGCGCAGCGCCTTGCACACGTCGAGGCCGTCGGTGTCGGGCAGGCCCAGGTCGAGGAGGACGACGTCGTAGGGCGCGGAGTGGCTCAGCGCCGCGCCGCCCGTGGTGACCCAGTCGACCTCGAAGCCGTAGCGCAGCAGTCCGCGTCGTAGCGACTCGGCCACGGGTTCATCGTCTTCCACCAGAAGTACGCGCACACGGCGACCTTAGTGCCGTAAACCCCGTTCCCGGCTGTCACCTGTGACGCTCGGCACTTTTCCCGCACCCTTGGATTGGGCATGCGCTGACCTGGGCGTCCGAATCTCACCATGCGATACCTGGGAAGGGAATTTCGGGCGCTCGTTAAACTGAGCCGACACACCAGGACTGAGCGAGGAGCGCACGTGGGCCTTGTCGTGCAGAAGTACGGAGGCTCCTCCGTAGCCGATGCCGAGGGCATCAAGCGCGTCGCCAAGCGAATCGTGGAAGCGAAGAAGAACGGCCACCAAGTGGTCGTCGTCGTTTCCGCGATGGGCGACACGACGGACGAGCTGATCGATCTCGCCGAGCAGGTATCTCCGATGCCCGCCGGGCGTGAGTTCGACATGCTGCTGACCGCCGGAGAGCGGATCTCCATGGCACTGCTGGCCATGGCGATCAAAAACCTGGGGCACGAAGCCCAGTCGTTCACCGGCAGCCAGGCAGGCGTCATCACCGACTCGGTCCACAACAAAGCCCGGATCATCGATGTCACGCCGGGGCGCATCCGGACCGCGCTCGACGAGGGCAACATCGCCATCGTCGCCGGGTTCCAGGGTGTGAGCCAGGACAAGAAGGACATCACCACGCTGGGGCGCGGTGGCAGTGACACCACCGCCGTCGCGCTGGCCGCCGCCCTCGACGCCGAGGTCTGCGAGATCTACACGGACGTCGACGGTGTGTTCACCGCCGACCCGCGTGTGGTGCCGAAGGCGAAGAAGATCGACTGGATCGTCTTCGAGGACATGCTGGAGCTCGCCGCCTCCGGCTCCAAGGTGCTGCTCCACCGCTGTGTGGAGTACGCCCGCCGTTACGACATCCCGATCCATGTGCGGTCCAGCTTCAGCGGACTTCAGGGCACGTGGGTCAGCAGTGAGCCGATTGGGGACCAGAAGGTGGAGCAGGCCATCATCTCCGGTGTCGCGCACGACACCTCCGAGGCCAAGATCACGGTCGTCGGTGTGCCCGACAAGCCGGGCGAGGCCGCGGTGATCTTCCGGACGATCTCCGACGCGCAGGTCAACATCGACATGATCGTGCAGAACGTGTCGGCGGCCTCGACGGGCCTGACGGACATCTCCTTCACCCTTCCCAAGGCGGAGGGCCGCAAGGCCATCGACGCCCTGGAGAAGAACAAGGACGGCATCGGCTTCGAGTCGCTGCGCTACGACGACCAGATCGGGAAGATCTCGCTGGTGGGCGCCGGGATGAAGACGAACCCGGGCGTCACCGCCGACTTCTTCACCGCCCTGTCCGACGCGGGCGTCAACATCGAGCTGATCTCGACCTCCGAGATCCGCATCTCGGTCGTGACGCGCGCCGACGACGTCAACGAGGCCGTCCGCGCCGTGCACACGGCGTTCGGCCTGGACTCCGACAGCGACGAAGCCGTCGTCTACGGAGGCACCGGCCGCTGATGGCCACCACCGGAGCGACCGTGCGTCCGACGCTCGCCGTTGTCGGAGCGACCGGGGCCGTCGGCACGGTCATGCTCCAGATCCTGTCCCAGCATGCGGACATCTGGGGCGAGATCCGCCTGATCGCCTCTCCGCGCTCGGCCGGCCGCAAGCTGGCCGTGCGCGGGGAGCAGGTCGAGGTGGTGGCCCTCACCGAGGAGGCCTTCGACGGGGTCGACGTCGCGATGTTCGACGTCCCCGACGAGATCTCCGCCCAGTGGGCGCCGGTCGCCGCCGCCAAGGGCGTGGTCGTCGTCGACAACTCGGGCGCCTTCCGGATGGACCCCGAGGTGCCCCTGGTGGTCCCCGAGGTCAACCCGCACAAGGTGCGTTGGCGGCCGCGCGGCATCATCGCCAACCCGAACTGCACGACCCTGTCGATGATCGTCGCCGTCGGCGCGCTGCACGCCGAGTTCGGGCTGCGCGAGCTGGTGGTGTCGTCGTACCAGGCGGTGAGCGGGGCCGGCCGGGCCGGCGTGGACACCCTGCGTCAGCAGCTCGCCCTGGTCGCGGGCACCGAACTTGGCACCAAGCCCGGAGACGTACGGCGGGCCGTCGGCGACAACACCGGGCCGTTCCCGGAGCCGGTGGCGCTGAACGTCGTACCGTGGGCCGGGTCCCTGCGCGAGGACGGCTGGTCCTCGGAGGAGATGAAGGTGCGGGACGAGACCCGCAAGATCCTCGGCCAGCCCGCACTGCCGGTCGCCGTGACCTGTGTGCGCGTTCCCGTGGTCACCACGCACTCCCTCACCGTCCACGCCCGTTTCCAGGGCGAGGTCACCGTCGACAAGGCGCGCGAGATCCTCGCCACGGCCCCGGGTGTCGTCCTCTTCGACAATCCGGCCGCCGGGGAGTTCCCGACGCCCGCCGACGTGGTCGGCACCGACCCGACCTGGGTGGGGCGGCTGCGGCGGGCGCTGGACGACCCGACCGCGCTCGAACTGTTCGTCTGCGGCGACAATTTGCGCAAGGGAGCGGCCCTCAATACGGCACAGATCGCCGAGCTGGTGGCGCGCGACCTCGGGTGAGAACCGGACCCGCTCACTCCGCCCGGCCGTAAATCCGCTGGCCAGTGGCGCAGAGGTTTGTAGGATCAATGTGCGCGATGTGGCCGGATTAATGGTTGGGACCACTTGAATCCAGCCACCTCCGCATCCGAAGATTTCACTCCCCGCTTCCCGCAACCGCGCGGTGAGCGGGGAGCGTCTTTGCGGACGCCCTTCAGCGGGCGCGGGGATGCGGTGAGGGGCGTGGGGACGCCCCCCACATTCGTGACACAGGGGAAGAGCGGGTAGGCATGAGGGTGTTCGACGCACTGTCGGTTGTGCTGCCTGACACCAGACGGGTGGGTGGACTGTTTGTTTCGTCTGACATAAATGTGACGGTCGGCGCGTACAACCCCCGAGGGGGGAAGCGTGTCCAACTTGCGTGGCTCAGGTACTCGACTTCACTGCGGCACGCGGCACGGCCCTACGGCCTCCGCGTGGATCCCGTGCGCCCGGCGGCATGCCGGTGATCGCGCCGATGCCCGCAGCGCGGCCCGCCCGCATCCCGAACCAGCGCGAAGGTGTCGACGACACCGTCGCGGCCGGAACGACCGTCGACCACCTCACCGAGACCTATCGGGCGCACTACCGCTCGCTGCTCGGCCTGGCCGCGCTCCTCCTCGACGACACCGCCTCCTGCGAGGACGTCGTCCAGGAGGCGTTCATCCGGGTCCACTCGGCGCGCAAACGTGTCCGTGACCCCGAGAAGACCCTGGCGTATCTGCGCCAGACCGTCGTCAACCTCTCCCGCTCGGCCCTGCGCCGCCGCATCCTCGGCCTCAAGCTCCTCTCGAAGCCGATGCCGGACATGGCCAGCGCGGAGGAGGGCGCCTACGACCAGTTGGAGCGCGACTCCCTCATCAAGGCGATGAAGGGCCTGCAGCGCCGCCAGCGCGAGGTCCTGGTCCTGCGCTACTTCGCGGACATGACCGAGGCGCAGGTCGCCGAGTCGCTCGGCATATCGCTGGGCTCGGTGAAGGCGTACGGCTCCCGCGGCATCGCCGCCCTCCGCATCGCGATGGAGGCATCGGCATGAGCGACAACGTCGACGGGAACGGCTCGCGCGCGCGGCGCGAGCCGGAGATCCGGCGCGGTCCGACCTGGGCGCGCAAGGAAGAACCGAACGAATCGCACGCTGGGAACGGAATTGTGAACCACGGCCCCGACGAACAGAGCCCCAACGGGCCGAGCATCGACGGGAACTCCGGAGGCGACTCCGGAGGGGACAACCCCGAGAACCCCGAGAACCGCGACGGCACCGAGAGCCCTGAGAACCCCGAGACCGTCGAGGGGCGCACCCCCGGAGGATCCGGGGGGCTCGCGGGGCTCGCCGCGCAACTCGGCGGGCTCGGCGACCACGACACCGAGGGATTCGCCCCGGACGAGCTGGCGCTGCGCCGGCTGCTGCACCAGGCGGTCCAGGAGGTCGAGCCGCGCGACGGCACGCTGGAGCACCTGCGCAAGGCGGTGCCCGCCCGCCGGGCCCGCAAGCGCCAGGCCGTCGTCGGCATGGCCGCCGCCGCGCTCTTCTTCGGCACCGCCATCCCGGCCCTCGTGCACGTCTCGAACTCGACCGGTTCCGTCGACCCGTCCATGGCGGGCAACAGCTCACAGGCCCAGGGCGGCACCAGCCAGGGCAAGAACCCGGACGGGGGTTCCGGCACCTCCGGCGGCTCCTCCGGGCAGACGTCGGGGCAGAATCCGGGCGGCCACAAGAACACGGGCGGGAGCAAGAGCCCGGGCGCCGGCACCGTGAGCGCCAACCCCTCGTCCAGCACCGGGACGGCCGCGCCCATCTGCGGCGCCGACCAGCTCGGCTCGGCCACCTCGTCCGTGGCCGCCGCCGACGCGGGGGGCATCGTCTACGGCACGTTCACCGTCACCAACACCTCCGGCACCAGCTGTACCGTCGGCGGCGCCGGCACCGTGGGATTCTCCCCGCTGGGGGCCGCGGACAGCACCAAGATCTCCGTGACGCGGCACGCGGCGGGGGACGCGGCGACCGGCCTGCCCGACCCGTCGACGGAGCCCGCCGAACTGGTGCTGCTGCCGGGCTCCGCCTACCAGGTCAAGTTCGCCTGGGTGCCCTCTGAGACCTGCCCCACCAGCAGTGGCGGCAACAGCGGCGGCACCACCACCGGCGGCACCACGCCCAGCCCGTCGCCCTCGGAGGACGCCAGCACCACCAGCGGCTCCACCGCCGGTGACACCGGTACGTCCACCCAGCTGCTCCACGAGGACGGCACGCTCGACGGCAGTGTCCAGGTCTCCCACACCGCGGAGGCGGGCTCACCGACGACCTCGGCCGTCGTACCGAACGCGTGCGCGGGGACGATCTACCGGACGGGCCTGCTGCCGGCGTCGTAGGACGCGGGACGGCCGCCGGTCGCCGGTCCACGGGGGACCCGGCGGCGTCAGACGGTGACGCGGGCCGCCTGCTCGCTCTCGTCCTCGGGCAGCAGCCCCAGTTCCGCGTCCCGCGCGAACTCCACCTCGCGGCGCAGCAGCCGGAACCACATGAAGACGACGAAGCCCGCGAAGACGAACCACTCGCCGGTGTAGCCCAGGTTCTGGAACGCCTTCAGGTCGAGGCCGGTGTTCGCGGGCGCGGTCGCCGGTACGGCCGTCATCCCGGAGTCGGCCTTGTCGAGCGTGATCCACGCGTCGTACACGGGGTACGGCACCAGGTTCACCAGCGAGGCCGCGCTGATCGCCGCGGTCTGGCCGGACGGCAGCCCGCCCTGGGCGCTGACGCCGTTGTCGCCGGGGGTCTCGGAGGCCTGGAGCGAGCCGGTGACGGTGACCTCGCCGGTGGGAGCGGCCGGTGCCTTCGCCGCGTCGGGCGTGCCGGGCAGCCAGCCGCGCACCACGGGCAGCGCCTTGCCGTCGTCGGTGCGCAGCAGGGTGAGGACGTAGTAGCCGTTCTTCCCGTCCAACTGGCGGCCGGGGACGAGGAGTTGCTTGCCGTAGCGGCCGGTCGCGGTGGTCTGCCGACCCGAGGTGGCCTGGTCGACGGGCAGCAGTTCGGCGAGCGGGCGGGCGGCCTCGGTGCGGTCCGTCTCGACCTGCTTGGTGGCCTGGTGGCTGCTGTCCACGCGCGCCTGGAACCGGCTCAGCTGCCACGACCCCATGAAGATGCAGAAGGGGATGGCGAGCAGTACGAAGACGTTGATGCCCCACCAGCGCGATGTCAGCAGAAACCGGTACACGCCTTCCACGGTACGGGGCTGCCGTGAGGGCCTCGGCCCTGGGGTCGGCCCGGAGGTTCACCCGCCGTCGGCAATGCTCCGACCGGGTCTTGGTCGAAGTTATCCACAGGCTGAGGATCCGGTCAGTGCAATGTCTGTGAGGGCGGGCAGTATGGGGCCATGACTGAGAGCAACGGGTCCGCGTACACACCGGACTGGGAGAAGCGCTTCAGGGCGCCCCGAGTGTCCCTGCCCGACTGGGCGGAGGACGCACCCGACCGTTCCCTGTTCGTGTCGAACGCGACAGGGACGTATGAGCTGTACGCCTGGGACCGGGCGACGGGCGAGCAACGCCAGGTCACGGACCGGCCGAACGGCACGACGGACGGTGTGCTCTCCCCGGACGGGGAGTGGATCTGGTGGTTCGACGACAAGGACGGCGACGAGTTCGGCGTCTGGCGCCGCCAGCCCTTCAAGGGCGGCCCCGACGAACCGGCCGTCCCAGGCCTCGAACCGTCCTACCCGGCCGGGCTGGCCCTCGCGCGCGACGGCCGCACGGCGGTCGTGGGCCGCTCGACGGACGAGGACGGTACGACGATCCACCTCGCCCGCACCGGCGAGGAGACCACACTGCTCTACCGCCACCGCGAGTCCGCGGGCGTCGGCGACCTCTCGCACGACGGCACGCTGATCGCGATCGAGCACACCGAGCACGGCGACGCGATGCACTCGGCGCTGCGTGTCCTGCGCCCGGACGGCACGGCGGTCGCCGACCTGGACGACACCAGGGGCGGCACCGAGGAACTGGGCCTCGAAGTGCTCGGCTTCGCACCCGTCGAGGGCGACACCAGGCTCCTCATCGGCCATCAGCGGCGCGGCCGTTGGGAGCCCCTGGTGTGGGACGTGGTGAAGGGCGGCGAGACCGACCTGGCCCTTGACCTGCCCGGTGACGTGAGCGCCGAGTGGTACCCGGACGGCTCGGCCCTCCTCATCGCGCACAGCTTCGAGGCCCGCAGCGAGGTCTTCCGCTACGACCTCGCCTCGGGCGACCTGGAGAAGGTGCCGACCCCGCCCGGCTCCGTCTCGGGTGCGACGGCCCGCCCCGACGGCAGCGTCGAATACCTCTGGTCCTCGGCCGCCGAACCGTCCGCCGTGCGCTCGACGACCGGCGAGGTCGTGCTCGATCCGCCCGGCCTGAAGTCGCCCGGCTCGGTCCCGGTCGAGGACGTGTGGGTGGAGGGCCCCGGCGGCCGCATCCACGCCCTGGTCCAGAAGCCGGCGGGCGCGACCGGCCCCCTCCCGACCGTCTTCGACATCCACGGCGGCCCGACCTGGCACGACAGCGACTCCTTCGCGGCGGGCCCGGCGGCCTGGGTCGACCACGGTTACGCGGTCGTCCGGGTCAACTACCGCGGCTCCACCGGGTACGGGCGCGCGTGGACCGACGCGTTGAAGGTCCGGGTCGGTCTGATCGAGCTGGAGGACATCGCGGCGGTCCGGGAGTGGGCGATCAGCTCCGGCCTCGCCGACCCCGACAGGCTGATCCTCACCGGCGGCTCCTGGGGCGGCTACCTCACCCTCCTCGGCATCGGCACCCAGCCCGACGCGTGGACGCTCGGCATCGCGGCCGTCCCGGTCGCCGACTACGTCGCCGCGTACCACGACGAGATGGAAGCCCTGAAGGCCATGGACCGCACCCTGCTGGGCGGCACCCCCGAAGAGGTCCCCGACCGCTTCGAGGCGTCCTCCCCGCTGACCTACGTCGACAAGGTCACGTCCCCCGTCTACATCTCGGCCGGCGTCAACGACCCCCGCTGCCCGATCCGCCAGATCGACAACTACGTGAAACGGCTGGAGCAGCGGGGCGCCGTCCACGAGGTGTACCGGTACGACGCGGGCCACGGGTCACTGGTGGTGGACGAGCGGATCAAGCAGGTGAGACTGGAACTGGACTTCGCGGCAAGGCACTTGGTGAAGTAGCCCCGTTTTCCCAGCAGGTTTTTTCCTGGCGGCGCGTGAGGAGCGGGGGTCCGGAACCCCTGCTCCCTACGTCCCCGCCCGGTCCCGGGGCCGCCGCCCCAGCAACTCCGCCAGCCCCCGCCGGGTCGCGGCGAGCACCACCCGGTCCGAACCCCGCAGGACATACGTGTCGGGCAGGTCCCACACCAGCCCCGACCGCCGTACGTCCTCCGACGCGTCCGGGTTCGCCGTGTCCAGGGCCAGCACCCGCCACGACCCGGCGCGGAACGCCTCGGCGACCGTCTTCCCCTCCAGCTGGGGATGCCCGCCCACGGCCATCGCCGCGAACAGCAGCACCCGCCGCTCGACGGGGATCGCGCCCAGGATCTGCCGCCCCATCATCGCCCCGGCGAACGCGGGCGCGGCCAGATGCGAGACGCTCCGGCTCCGGGTGAGGGCACCGGGGTGGGCGGCGCGCAGGGTGCGGTACACGGCGGTCGCGAAGTCGTCGTCGTAGAGCCGGAGGACGACGCGCAGATCGGACCGTACGGAGCGGGCGTAGAGGACGGCTTCGAGGTTGGTGGTGTCGGAGCTGGTGACCGCGAGCAGGGCGTGCGCGCGGTGGATCTTGGCGGACTCCAGGACGCCCTCCTGGGTGACGTCCCCGAGGATCACCGGCACCCGCAGCCGGCGCGCGACCGCGAGACCGCGCGCCTCGGGGTCGGCCTCGACGCACACCACGGGGATGTTGAGTTCGCGCAGCCGGGTCAGCACCCGGGTGCCGATCTTGCCGAGCCCGAGCAGCACCACATGCCCCCCGAGCCCGCGCGGCGGCTTGCGCAGCGCGGACGCCGTACGGAACGTGCCGAGGGCCTCGAGGACCGCGGCCAGCAGCACCGGAAGCATCAGCAACCCGACCAGACCGGAGAGGAGTTGGAGGATCTGCCGGCCCAGCGGCGCCCCGATCGCGGGGTCGTCGATCGCGAAGAGATCGAGCAACGTCAGATAGAAGGCCCGCACGGGATGGATACCGGTCACCAGCCACAGCGACACGGCGAGCGCGATCACGCACGCCACCATGCCCGCCAGCGACCAGCGCAGCCGCCGCGAGAAGAGCGAGGAGAAGGGCGGTACGACACCGCCCCCGCGTCCGCCCGGCAACTGCGGCCCGGCGTACGAGACTTGTTCGAGGACGACGGTCCCGCGCCCGGTGGCCGAGGCGACGGCCGCCGCGTCGGGCAGCAGGCGCGGGCCCTGTTCGCCCATGCCCTCGGAGCCGTCCGCGCCCGCCGGATCGCTGCTGGTCGCCGACAGCAGGGCGAGCGTGGCCAGCCCGGGGTCGGCGACCTCGCCGGGCGCGGGCGGTGGCCGTTCCACCGCGCGCAGCAGCAGCCCGTCGGTCTGGACGACCTTGCTGGTACCGGCGAGGGCGGTGGCGGCGAGCGCGGGCGCGGCGGTGTCGGCGTCGGAGAGCACGGTGGTGGACGCGTCGAACCCCGAGACAGAGCTGTCCCCGGTCGCCAACGCGGCCGCCTGGTCGAGGAGTTCCTCGATGTGCTGGCCGAGCCGCCGGTTGTAGAGGCGCAGCACGAGCCGGATACGGGGGTTGAGGCGGCGGGCGGTGAGGGCGGCGCGGATGTTGGTCTCGTCGTCGTCGTGCACGAGCGCCAGCGCGGTCGCCCGCTCCACGCCCGCCTCCGCGAACACCGCCTCGGTCAGCTCGGGAACCTCCAACACCCGCTCCCCGCGCGGGGTTTCGGGGGCGGGCGGTGCGCCGTTGCCGTTCGCCCTGGCCACCGCCGCGTTGACCCGGTCGCGCAGTGCCACCGAGGCGGCACGGGCGCGGCCCACGACCGGCGGGCGGGAGTTGGCCTCGGAGAGCGGTACGACGAGGGTGATCTGTTCGCCGTAGACCGTGCGCAGTTCGGCCGCGAGCCGGTGCGCGAGCGCGTCGTCGCCGCACACCACCATGTGTGCCCGGGCGGTGCCCGGCGGGGTCTGATGAGGAACGCTGCTCGCCACGAGGGGAAAGACTGCCCCAAGGAGGCGGGTGGTTCCAGTATTGCGCTGAACACCCGCGCCCTGGTTGCCGTATGCAGAGACAGGGAGCAAAACTCGCGAAACCCCGCACTTGCCGGAGGTAGCACAGCCGTGGCCATCACCACCGAACCAGCCGCGCCGACCACGGAGACTCCGCCGACCCCGGAAACACTCCCGGAACCCCAGGCGTCGGCCAAGGAACCCCAGGCACCGGCCAAGGAACCCCAGGCACCGGCCAAGGACGGCTGGCAGCTCAACTCGCCACTCGTGCTGACCATGGTGCTGCTCCTGGTGGTGCTGGCGCAGGGCCCCATCCGTACGGCCCTGTCCGCGCCCGTGATGCAGAGCTGGATGACGGTGTTCGTCGCCGTGGTCGTCCAGGCGCTGCCCTTCCTGGTGCTGGGCGTGCTGCTGTCGGCGGCCATCGCGGTGTTCGTGCCGGCCACGTGGTTCACCCGCGCGCTGCCGAACAATCCCGTGCTGGCCGTACCGGTGGCCGGGATGGCGGGAGCGATCCTGCCGGGCTGCGAGTGCGCGTCCGTGCCGGTGGCCGGGGCGCTGGTGCGCAGGGGCGTCACCCCGGCGGCGGCGATCGCGTTCCTGCTCTCCGCCCCGGCGATCAACCCGATCGTGCTGACCGCGACGGCGGTGGCGTTCCCGCGCAACCCGGAGATGGTCCTCGCCCGGTTCGCGGGCAGCCTGCTCGTGGCCTGTCTGATGGGCTGGCTGTGGACGCGGCTCGGCCGCACCGACTGGCTGAAACTGCCCGCGCACGAGCCGCACGAGGGGGAGACCAAGGGGGCCGCGTTCTGGGGCTCGGTGCGGCACGACGTGATGCAGGCCGGCGGGTTCCTGGTGCTCGGCGCGATGTCCGCGGCGACGCTCAAGGCGGTGGCGCCCGCGAGCTGGCTGCGGACGGCGGCCGACAACCCGGTGGTGGCGGTCCTCGCCCTCTCGATCCTGGCCGTCCTGCTGTCGATCTGCTCGGAGGCGGACGCGTTCGTGGCGGCCTCGCTGACCCAGTTCTCCCTGACGGCGAAACTCGCGTTCCTGGTGGTGGGCCCGATGATCGACCTGAAACTCTTCGCCATGCAGGCGGGCACGTTCGGGCGCGGCTTCGCGATGCGTTTCGCGCCCGCCACCTTCGTCCTCGCCATCGCGGGCGCGGTCGTCACCTCGGCGGTGCTGCTGTGAGCCGCCAGGCGCAGGCGGCCGTCCTGTTCCTGATCGGCACGGCCCTGCTGCACGCCGGCCTCACCAACCTCTACCTCCGCTACGTCAAGGCCGGCCTCCAGCCGCTCCTGCTGCTCTCCGGAGGCGTACTCATCCTCGCGGCCCTGGCGACGGCCTGGTACGAGTGGCGCCGGGCGCGGGCGGAGAAGGCGCGGGCAGCACTGCACACGGAGGCTCACGCGGAGACGGAAGGCGAGGGCCACGGCGGTCATGTGCACCGCGAACCCCGCATCTCCTGGCTCCTGTTGCTCCCCCTCTTCGCACTCATCCTGGTCGCCCCGCCCGCCCTCGGCTCCTACAGCGCGGTCCGCACGGGCACGGCCATCCAGCAGCCCTACGGCCTCTCCAAGCTCCCGGACAGCAACCCGCTCACCATCGGTCTCGTCGACTACGCGACCAGGGCGGTCTACGACCACGGGCACTCCCTCGGAACCCGTCAGCTCAAGGTCACCGGCTTCATAGCCCTGGACAAGTCCGGCGCCCCCTACCTCGTCCGCATGGCCCTCAACTGCTGTGCCGCGGACGCCCAGCCGGTGAAGATCGCCCTGACCGGCAAGATCCCACCGGTCCTGCAGCCCGACACCTGGCTGCTGGTCACCGGCACCTACTCCGCCAAGCAGACCAAGGACCCCGTCAACAACCGCCCCATCCCCTACTTCCAGGTCACCCAGGCCAAGCCGGTCCCGACGCCGAAGGACCCGTACGACGAGAGCTGGAACCAGTGACGCGGTAGCGCGCGGCTGCCGGACCTCGGCTCCAGGCCGTGCCCCACCCCGCGGGCGTACCGTGAAGGGACCGAGGATTTCTCGTGTGCCGGATATCGCGCCGGTGCCGTCCTCGGCGAACGACTACGCCGGGGCGGACGTGTCCGCACCCGGGGCAGGGCTCGCCCCATGACCGTGAATGTGCCCGGTCGGCCGATGACCGCGGACCTCGTCAGGCACGGCGGTGCGGACGCGCACGGCGGTACCGGCGCGGCCCACGGGGAGCCGTGGTCCCCCGGCCGGGAGCGCGGCCCCTCACCCCGGCAGGGGGACCGGCTCCGCCCGCTCAGCCGACGCCAGGTCGAGGACCGGTTCGAGGACCTGGGCGATCTGTACGAGGAGACCTCCGGCGGCGCCGCCCGCGCCGGGACCCGCTCCCGCGCCGAGTTCCTGCGCCGCCTCGCGGGTGAGGTCCGGCGGCCCGGGTTCACCCTGCTGATCGCCGAGAACACCACCCTGACGGCCTTCGCCCACGGCTTCCCCGTGCGCGGCGCCGATCCCTGGTGGCAGGGGTGCGACACGCGTCTGCCCCGGACCGTGCGCGGCCTCGCGGTCACCGGCGGGCTCTTCGCGGTCTCCGGGATCGTCGTCCCGCCCCGGGTGCGCACCCACTACCAGGACCGGGACTGGAACCTCGCCCGGCGACTGCAGCGCCGGCTGCTCGACGACCACGCGCCGGCCCTCGGCGTCACCCTGCTGCCCGCCGCCGACACCGAGACGCTGGCCGCGTACCGGGCCTGGGGCTGGCGGGACGTCGCAGCGGAATCGCGTGATCCGCGACCGCCCGCCGGGGCCTGCCGGGTCCTGCTCCTGGGCCGCTGAGCGCGTCAACCGGCGTCCACGGGCGGGAGCACATCTGTGTTCGCCGCGACAGAGATTCCCCCGGTGCGACTAGAGTTCCCGTAGGGGGAAACACGCTCCCCTGCGGCGGGCCGTCCCTCTCCGGTGGCCCGCAGGAAAGGTGTACATGCCCGCAGAAAGCCAGCAGCCCGCGGCCGACCGGCTCGACGACGACGACTACCCCGCCTACACCATGGGCCGGGCCGCCGAGCTGATCTCCTCCACCCCCGGTTTCCTCCGGTCACTGGGTGAGGCCGGGCTGATCACGCCGACGCGGTCGGACGGCGGTCACCGCCGCTACTCGCGTCATCAGCTCCGTACGGCCTCCCGCGCGCGCGAGCTGGTCGACCAGGGGACGCCCATCGAGGCCGCCTGCCGGATCATCAGCCTGGAGGACCGGCTGGACGAGGCGCTGCGGGTGAACGAGGAGCTGCGGCGGTCCTCCCATCGCTAGAAAATCTGATGTCGACGAAACAGAAATTCACTGTTTTGGGCGGCGCTTTTCTCACCCAATTCCGCCGCCGCCGAAATGGGTTCCGTGCTAGGCTGACTTCAGTTGCAGTTGTGGTTGCCAATTTTGAACCGGTTCTCCGGGCAGGTGATCATCACGGCGATGGAGGAGATTCGTAAAGTGCGGATCTCGTGCACTGCCTAGGAGTTAAGACATGGCCACCGGTACCGTGAAGTGGTTCAACGCGGAAAAGGGCTTCGGCTTCATCGAGCAGGACGGCGGCGGCGCTGACGTCTTCGCCCACTACTCGAACATCGCCACCCAGGGCTTCCGCGAGCTGCAGGAAGGTCAGAAGGTGACCTTCGACATCACGCAGGGCCAGAAGGGCCCGCAGGCGGAGAACATCGTTCCCGCCTAAGCACGCGAAGCTGCGAAACAGGGGCCCGCACCTTGGGTGCGGGCCCCTTTTCGTATCTGCTCATTTACCCGCTGTTCCACCTGCCGTTCTACGGCCACCCGCTGTTCTTCCGCCGTTCTCCGGCTTCCCGGTTTTCCCCGAGGAGAAATCCTCCCCTCTCCTCCCGCTCGAACCCCTTGGTGAGGCACCATGCGCTGCGTGATCGCCCGTTACCCCTTCGATCTGACGAAGAGCGAGGTGGAGGAGATGCTCAAGGGCATCCGCCCGGAGCAGCCCGTCAGCGGCCCCTGCGCCGTCATCAGCCGCAAGCTGTACCCGGTCAAGCAGGTCGGCGAGGTGATCACCAAGCAGGACCGCCGTGACTTCACCGCCTTCGAGGTGACCCGGGCCCTGACCCGCCTCGGCTTCACCTGCCACGAGACGCCGCCCGCGCCGGCCACGCCCGCGCCCGCCGCACCCTCCGCCGAGTCCGACTCCGGCCCCGAATCCACCTCGTACATCGGCACCACCCTGGGCTGACGCCTCCGCCCCCGCACACCTCCGTACCCCCCAAGCGACCACGCCGCCGACGAACCATCCGGGCGCGGGGTC
Organism: Streptomyces hokutonensis; assembly: GCF_042751305.1. GTDB lineage: Bacteria > Actinomycetota > Actinomycetes > Streptomycetales > Streptomycetaceae > Streptomyces > Streptomyces hokutonensis_A. The sequence continues at coordinate 230,370 of NZ_JBHYWD010000008.1, read as the reverse complement.
GCTTTTCTCTGTGCCGAACGGTCTGCCTCACAGCTCGTTGTCGGGCCAGTCCAGCAGCCGTGCGCCGATCACCGCCGTCTGGAGCATGTAGCGCTGGCCGGGGTCCGCCGGGTCCGCGCCGGTCAGCTGGTGGATGCGTTCGAGGCGGTACGTCAGGGCGCGCACGCTCAGGGAGAGCCGGCGGGCGGCCTCCGCGGCCACGCAGCCGCAGTCGAAGTAGGTCGAGAGCGTGTCCAGCAGGGGGCGCGGGCCGCCACGCGCCTTGGTGAGCGGGCCCAGCGCGTCGAGCACCAGGTCGGCCATCGCCTGCCGGTCCCGGGTGAGCACCGGGTAGACCAGCAGGTCGGCGGCGCGCAGCAGCGGGCCCTCCAGGGTGAGCCGCTCGGCCAGTTCGAGGGTGTTCAGGGCCTCCTCGTACGACTGGACGATCCCGCCCGCGCCCGGCTGCGGCCGGCCGATCGCCACCCGGGCGCCCTCCGCCGCCACGTACGACTGCTTGGCGAAGTGGGTGAGGACGTCGTCCTGGTCGCCGGGCGCGACGCACAGCATCCGGCCGGCCTTGGTGGTGAGCAGGATGTTGCGGTCACCGAAACGGCTGATCATCGCGCGCTCCACCTGACGCGGCACCGGCGCGCTCTCGTCGTAGGGCGTCGGTCCCTGGACGACGGCGACGGCGTGGCTGTGGGACAGGCGCAGGCCGAAACGCTCGGCGCGTTCGGCGAGGCGGCCCAGGTCGCTGCGGCCGTAGAGCAGATCGTCGATGAACTCCCGCCGGGCCGCCTCTTCTTGGCGTACGGCGAGCCGCTGGGCGCGTTCGTAGCCCTCGGCGAAGGCGTCGACGACCTGCTGCACGGCGGCGAGGGTGCAGTCGGCGGCGCCCGGAGTCTCCGGCCAGGCGGTGCGGGTCGCGGCGAGATGGGCGTTGACCAGGGCGCGCAGCCCGTGTCCGGCCTCGGCCGCGTGTTCGCCCAGGGTGCGGCGGGCCTCCAACTCGGCCCGGGTCAGCCGCCGTCCGGTGACGGCGACCTCCGCCAGGAGCTGCGCGTACCCCGCCAGATACTGCTCAGGTCTTCCGCGCTCCGGCAACGCCGCCCCCTGTTTTCTTGACGCCCTGGTGACGCTTTCTTAGCGCGTCACCGGCATCAAGACCCTAATGAACACTGCCGGGTTCCGGCAATGCGCGGGCGCGCACCCCGCGTGCACCATGGCGCCAGGGGAGCACCGCGGATGGTTCGGGTGCCGGACACCGGCAGGTTTCCGGCACCAGAACCGCGATCCGGGTGTCCCCGTCGACAGTCGGGCGAGTAAGAGAACGGGGGGCCGGGATCATGGGGGCGTTCATCGCTGCCGCGACCGGTTTTCCCGCCGTCGTCTTCACCGCGGCGCTCGCCGTGGTCGTCCTCTACTGGCTGCTGGTCGCCCTCGGCGCGGCCGACGCGCACGGTCACGGTCATGCCCATGGGCATTTTCACGTCGGCGGCCGCTGGCTCGGCGGGGTCCCGGTGACCCTCGCCTTCTCACTCTTCGTCGCCGTCGGCTGGCTGATCAGCTTCTGCGCGAGCGTGCTGCTCGTCCCCTCGGGCCCGGCCGGCGTCCTGGTCGGGGCGGTCGTGCTGATCGTCACGGTGTACGTCTCCTGGCAGGCGACCAAGCTGCTCGTACGGCCGCTGCACCGCCTGTTTCCCGACGAACACGGGCCGTCCCGGCTGGACTTCGTCGGGCTGACCTGCACGATTCGCACCGGGCGGGTGGACGCCGGGTTCGGGCAGGCCGAGGTCAGGGCGGCGGACGGCTCGGCCGCGACGGTCCAGGTCCGGCAGACGGGCAACGAAGCCCTCGCCGGCGGCAGCACCGGACTGCTCTACGCCTACGACGAGACCGGCGAGTTCTTCTGGGTCGCGCCCTACGACAGCGCGCTGGACCCGAGGACCGGACCCGGCACGACGGGATAGGCCGCCAACTCGCGCCACCCGCACGCCCGTTGATCTCCACTCGCCGATTCCGGCCTGCTTGCCGATCACCCTTCTCATCCCATGAGGACCCATGTCATGAACGCCATCACCGTGGGCATCGGTGTGTTCGTCGCCGTTGTCCTGCTCATCGCGCTCGCCCTGCTCCTGCTGGTCGGGCGGCTGTTCCGGAAGGTGGAGCAGGGGCGGGCGCTGATCGTCTCCAAGACGAAGAAGGTCGACGTCACCTTCACGGGGGCCGTCGTCCTGCCGGTGCTGCACAAGGCCGAGTTCATGGACATCTCGGTGAAGACGATCGAGATCCGCCGCACCGGGCGCGAGGGCCTGATCTGCCAGGACAACATCCGCGCCGACATCCACATCAGCTTCTTCGTGCGGGTCAACAAGACCGTCGAGGACGTCATCAAGGTCGCGCAGGCCATCGGCACCCAGACCGCGAGCGACCCGGCGGCGATCCAGGACTTCTTCGCCGCGAAGTTCTCCGAGGCGCTCAAGACCGTCGGCAAGCAGCTGGACTTCGTCGATCTCTACACCAAGCGCGAGGAGTTCCGGGACCGGATCATCCAGGTCATCGGCACCGACCTCAACGGCTACCACCTCGACGACGCGGCCATCGACTTCCTCGAACAGACACCGATGACCCAGCTCGACAACCAGAACATCCTGGACGCGCAGGGCATCCGCAAGATCACCGAACTGACGACCATCGAGCACGTCCGCACCAACGAGTTCCAGCGCACCGAGCAGAAGGAGATCACCCGGCAGAACGTCGACGCCCGGGAGACCATCCTGGAGCTGGAACGCCGGCAGGCCGAGGCGGAGATCAAGCAGCGCCGTGAGGTGGAGGTGCTGCGGGCGCGCGAGGAGGCCGCCACCGCGAAGGTCCAGGAGGAGGAACGCCTCGGCGCCCAGGCCGCGTTCCTGCGCACCGAGGAGCAACTCGGCGTCCAGCGCGAGAACCAGGCCCGCGAGATCGCCGTGGCGCAGAAGAACCGCGAGCGGGTCATCGCCGTCGAGAACGAGCGCATCGAGAAGGACCGCCTCCTCGAAGTCATCGCCCGCGAACGGGAGACCTCGCTGTCCGGGATCGCCCGCGACAAGGAGGTCGAGGCCGAGCGGCGCGAGGTCGCGGACGTGGTCCGGGAACGGATCGCCGTGGACCGTACGGTCGCCGAGCAGGAGGAGGCCATCAAGAAGCTGCGGGTGGTCGAGGAGGCCGAGCGCACCCGGCAGGCCGTGATCATCGCGGCGGAGGCCGAGGCGCAGGAGAAGCTGGTCAAGGACATCAAGGCGGCCGAGGCCGCCGAAGCCGCCGCCAAGCACCGCGCCGGTGAGCAACTCACCCTCGCCGACGCCCGGTTGAAGTCCGCCGACCTCGACGCCCGCGCCAAGCTCCGGCTCGCCGAGGGCATCCAGGCGGAGGCCGCCGCGGCCGGACTCGCCGAGGTCCAGGTCCGCGACAAGGAGGCCGAGGTCACCGTGAAGGCGGGCCGCGCCGAGGCCGAGGCCACGGGGGCGCGGCTGCGGGCGGAGGCGGAAGGCGCCGAGGCCCGGCTGCGCGCGGAGGCCGAGGGAACCCGGGCCCTGGCGCTCGCGGAGGCCGAGGGCGCGCAGGCCAAGGTGCTCGCGCAGGCCGAGGGCGTACGGGCGAACGCGCTCGCCGAAGCCACCGGTATCGGCGAGAAGTTGAAGGCCGAGGCGGAGGGGCTCACCGAGAAGGCCGCCGCGATGGCCGCCCTCGACGACGCCTCGCGCGGCCACGAGGAGTACCGGCTGCGGCTCCAGGCCGAGAAGGAGATCCGGCTGGCCGGGCTCGATGTGCAGCGGCAGGTCGCGGAGGCGCAGGCCACGGTCCTCGCGACCGGTCTCGAGCACGCCGACATCGACATCGTCGGCGGCGACACGGTCTTCTTCGACCGGCTCGTCTCCGCGGTCTCGTTCGGCAGGAGCGTCGACGGCTTCGTCCAGAACTCCGATACGGCACAGGCGTTGGCGCGCCCGTGGCTGGACGGTACGTCGAACATCGCCGACGACCTCGGGCGGGTGCTCGGCTCGGTCTCCACGGCCGATGTGCAGAACCTCACCGTGTCCGCGCTGCTGATGAAGCTGATGCGGACGGACCCGGCGAACGCCGGTCAGCTACGGCAACTACTCGACCGGGCCGGTGAGTTGGGCCTCGCGGACACCCCGCTGACCGCGCTCAACGGCCACCCGGCGAAGGCCTGACACCCGGCCGAGGTGAGACCCGGCCGTGGCTGAGCCCGGCCCCACAGACGGGGGGGGGGGGGGGGGCCCCGGGGGCGGCGCGCGCGCGGGGCCCCCCCCGCCACGCCCCCCCCCCCCACGACGAACCCCCCCCGACAC
>NZ_JBHYWD010000008.1:185437-226026 GCF_042751305.1 Streptomyces hokutonensis | reverse complement strand
GCGCCCGTCTGGCGCTCTCTCTCGCTCTGCGCGGCGGCCGGCCTCCGGGCGGCCCGCCCCCCCCCCCCGCCGGCGCCCCCCCCCCCCCGGGGGGGGGGCCCCCGCGCCCCCCCCCCACCACTCCTGATCACCCCGCCCCAGATCCTGAGAGGCCCCATGACCACCGGCCTGGACACCGGCACCTACGAGGTCCTGCGCGACCGCCTCGCCGCACAGGCCGCCGAACTCGCCCGCCGCGCGGAGGCCCTCAACGCCCGCCGCACCGAGGAGTTCGGCTCGACCCGGCTGGAACTCACCGGCACCGGACGCCTCACCACCGAGCACCCGGCCACACCGAGGGACATCGTCGCCGTAGGAGACACGCTGCTCTTCGGCCACCGGACCTCCCTCGGCGCCACCCGGGAGACGGCGGTGGCCGACGTCCTCGCCCTGTACGACCGCCAGGACTTGCGCGGGCTGCCCGAGAACGCCGTACCCGGACTCCTCGACGACCCGGAGTTCGTACGGGAGTTCACCGCCCTGCACCGCTACTACCGGCAGGCGCGGCTCCTCCAACTTCGCCACGTCGACGGCAAGTTGCTGGCCGTCTTCCGCACCGGCGAGAAGACCGAGGACATCCGGGTACTGCGCTGGGCGCTCACGGACGACGGCCGGGCGGCGACCTTCCTGGACGCGCACGGCGAACGCGACCACGTCTTCCCGCCGCCGTACGACTTCGACTGGACGGGGACGGGCCGCGAGGACCTCGTCCCAGGCCGCCACCCCCACGTCCGGATCCAGGACGGGCTGTACGTCGACACGCTGGGCGGCACCCTCACCGTGAAGGTGGAGGACAACACCGAGACGGGGGAGGGGATCTACTCCGAACCGGTGGACGAGCCGCTGCAGTCGCCGGCCGACGCGGAGATCGCGTACGCGCGGGTGGGTGCGCTGGTGCTGCTCCGGGTGCTCCCCTACAAGGAGGAGGCCCACCGCTACCTGGTCTTCAACACCCTCACCAAGGGTGTCGTACGGCTGGACGGGATCGGGCGGTCGTGCCGGCGGCTGCCGGAGGAACAAGGGATCGTGTTCCCGGGCGGGTACTGCCTGGTCACGGGGGAGTGCAAGACCTTCGAAACGGACGTCACCGGGCTGGAGTCGGAGCGGATCGTCCACTCGCCCAACGGGGAGGACGTGCTGTTCGGGTACCGGGCGCGTGGGTCGGGGCGGAGCCTGCTGCTGCCGTACAACATGATCCGCAAGGAGGTCGCGGCGCCGCTGCCCGGTCAGGGGTGGGCGCTCTTCGACGACGGCATGGTGGTGGTACTGGGCGCTGGGGCGGGGGAGGCGGCTCGGGTTCATCCTGTGCGGAGCTGGCGTACCCCGTTCGTCTCCGACACCCATGCCGCCGCACAACTCACCGGCTCCGGGCCGCTGTTCCGGGTCGGGAACGCCGATCTCGTGCGCGGGATCTCCGACTGTCTGTCCCTGACGGGCGCGGTCGCCGGGATGGAGCCGACGGCGGAGGTGTACGAGGCGCTGGTCGCCGCGTGTGTCCGGGCTGCCGATACCCATCACTGGCTGGGGGATGCCGAACTCGGCGATCTGCGGGGGCCGTTGGAGGAGGTGCGGGGTACGGCGGAGCAGGTCCTGACCGAGTTCGAGACGGTCCGGACTCTCACCGGGCGGGCCGCCGACGCCCTTGCCGAGGCTACGGCCCGTCTCGCCTCCCTCGTCCGGCGGTTGCGGGGCGAGGCGCCCCGGGACGCGGCGGGCTGGGTCGTCGGGCTCACCGAACTCCGCCGGGCGCAGGGGCACTTGCTGACGCTGAAGGAGATGCGGTACGCCGACACCGCGCGGATCGAGGAGGCGGCGGCCGAAGTCGGGGCGGATCTGCGGTTGTTCGGGCAGCGGGCGGTGTCGTTCCTGGCGCGGGAGGACGCGTTCGCAGGGCACCACGAGCTGATCGACACCCTGGTCACGGAGGCCGGGGCGCTGGCCAAGGTCGCCGAGGCGGCCCCGGTCGCGGCCCGCCTGGACGAACTGACCGCAGGGCTGCGAACGGTGACCGAGGTAGTCGCCGGACTCGACATCGGTGACGCCACGGTCCGTACGTCGATCCTGGAACGGGTCGCCGAGGTACTGGGCGGCGTCAACCGGGCGCGCGCCACCCTGGACGCCCGGCGGACGGAACTCCGGGACCGGGAGGGCCGGGCGGAGTTCGCGGCCGAGTTCGCGCTGCTGGCCCAGTCGGTGACGGGAGCGCTCGCGGACGCGGCGACCCCGGAGGCCTGCGACACCCAACTCGCCCTGCTGCTGGTGCGGTTGGAGAACCTGGAGGCCCGATTCGGGGACTTCGACGACTTCCTCGCCGAACTGGCCGCCAAACGCACCGAGATCCACGAGTCCCTCTCGGCCCGCAAGCAGACCCTGGTGGACGAACGCGCCCGCAGGGCCGAGCAGTTGGCGCGGTCGGCGGTCCAGGTGCTGGAGACCGTGGGGCGGCGGGCGGTCGCGCTCGCCGGCGCCGACGCGGTGAACACGTACTTCGCCTCCGACCCGATGGTGACGAGGATCCGCCGCACCGCCGACCGACTCCGCGAACTCGGCGACCTGACAAGGGCGGAGGAGCTGACCGGCCGGCTCGCGGCCGCCCACGCGGAGGCGGTCCGCGCCCTGCGCGACCGCGCCGAACTCTCCACGGACGGCGGCCGGACCCTCCGCCTTGGCCGCCACCGCTTCGCCGTGCACACCGAGCCCCTCGACCTCACCCTGGTCCCCTCCGGCGACGGCCTGGCCTTCGCCCTGACCGGCACGGACTACCGATCCCCGGTCAGGGACCCGGAGTTCGCGGCCACCCGCCCGTACTGGGACCGCCCGCTGCCCTCCGAGTCACCCCGGGTCTACAGCGCCGAACACCTCGCCGCCCGCCTCCTCGACGAACACGGCGCGCAGGCCCTCGCCCAGGAACCCGACCTCGCCGCCCTGGTCCGCCGGGCCGCGCAGGAGTCGTACGACGAAGGCTACGAACGCGGTGTGCACGACCACGACGCCACCGCGATCCTCACGGTCCTGCTCCGCCGGTACGAGGACGCGGGCCTGCTGCGCCACGAACCGGCGGCCCGGGCAAGCGCGTTGCTCTTCTGGACGCACGGCACGAACCCGCGGGCGCGCGAGAACTGGACCCGCCGCGCGAGGTCCCTGGCCCGCGCCCGCGACCTGTTCGGACCCACCCCCGCCGACGCCGAACTCCGCGCGGAACTGGCGAAAGAGCTGGGCGGCGAGCCCGCCGCGGCCTACCTCCTCGACGAACTCACCACCGCCCCCGAGGGCTTCGTGATCAGCGCGAGCGCTCGCACCCTGCTCGACAAGTTCCGGCAAGCGGTGGGCAGTTCGGCGTACGACGACGATCTGATCGCCCTCGACGACGACCTGCCCGCGCGCCGCCAGCTGGTGGAGGCGTGGCTGACCGCGTACACGACGGCCTCCGGGACACGGGTCGACCCGGGGGACCTGGCGGAGGCGGTGGCGGCCGAACTCTGCTCCGGCGCACCGCGCTACGAGTCGGACGCGCGGCTGACCGAGACGGTGGGCGGACTGCTGGGCAGCCATCCCCGGCTTGTGGCTGGTGAGTTGCGTATCAGGGTCGACGAACTCATCGCGCGCACGCAGGAGTTCCGTGCTACGGACGTTCCTGGCCACCGCGCCTACCAGCGCCGCCGTACCGCCCTCGTGGCGGCGGAACGCGCCCGGCTGCGGCTCGACGAGTACCGTCCGCGTGTCCTGTCGTCTTTCGTCCGGGGCCGGCTCGTCGACGAGGTGTACCTCCCGCTGATCGGCGACAACCTGGCCCGGCAGCTCGGCACGGCGGGGGTGGACGGACAGCCGGGCACCGGCGGGCTGCTCCTGCTGATCTCCCCGCCGGGCTACGGCAAGACGACCCTCATGGAGTACGTCGCCGACCGGCTCGGACTGGTCCTGGTCAAGGTCAGCGGCCCGGCCCTCGGGCACGGTGTCACCTCCCTCGACCCGGCCGAGGCGCCGAACGCTACCGGCCGCCAGGAGGTGGAGAAGGTCAACTTCGCGCTCGCGGCGGGCAGCAACGTGCTGCTCCACCTGGACGACATCCAGCACACGTCACCCGAACTCCTGCAGAAATTCATCACGTTGTGCGACGCGACCCGGCGGATGGAGGGCGTGTGGGACGGCGTGCCGCGCACCTACGACCTGCGGGGCAAGCGGTTCGCCGTCTGTATGACCGGCAACCCGTACACCGAGTCCGGCAGCCGGTTCCGGGTGCCCGACATGCTGGCCAACCGTGCCGACGTCTGGAACCTCGGCGACGTACTGACCGGCAAGGAGGCGTTGTTCGCCCTCAGTTTCGTCGAGAACGCGCTGACCTCCAACCCGGTACTGGCCCCGCTCGCCGGCCGCGACCTCGCCGACCTGGACCTGCTGATCCGGCTGGCGAGGGGCGACGCGACGGCCCGCGCGGACCGCCTCTCCTACGCCTGCGACCCCGCCGAACTCGTCCGTGTCGTCGCCGTGTTGAGGCATCTGCTCGCCGCCAGGGACACCGTCCTCGCGGTCAACTCCGCGTACATGGCGTCGGCGGCGACCACGGAGGCGGCCCGCACCGAACCGCCGTTCCGGCTCCAGGGGTCGTACCGCACGATGAACCGGATCGCGCGGCGCATCGAGCCGGTGATGAACTCCCGTGAACTGTCAGCGGTGTTGGACGACCACTACACGGCCGAGGCACAGACCCTGGGGACGGAGGCGGAGGCGAACCTGCTGAAACTGGCGGAGCTGCGGGGCACGCTGACCGATGAACAGGCCGCTCGCTGGGGCGAGTTGAAGGCGGCGTACCGGCGGGAGGGGGCTAGAGCTGGAGCAGCCGCTGGGTGATCTCGCGGTACTGGCGGAGCGCGTTGCGGTGTTCGTCGGACTGGGACGTGAGGTCCGCGGGTTCCGCGCCTTCCGCGGCGGTGTCCTGTTCGGCCCAGGCGGTGCGGAGGAGTTCCCGCCGTGCCGCGAGGGCGCTCACCAGCCGGGCGGTGGCCTCGTCGTAGGCGCTCTCCGCCTCCGCCAGGGCGTCGCGCGGGGTGTCGGCGAAGGTGTTGAGGGCGTGCCGCAGCCGCTGGAGGACCTGCTCCCGCTCGGCCGACGGGAGCAGTGGCTCCGGGCCCGGTGTGCGGCGTTCGGTGGGGGTCCGGTTCTGGCCGGCGGGCTGCTGGGCGCGTGTCTGGTCGTACATCAGGATGCTGTTTCCGTTCCGCCTGAAGGCGTTCGTGCCTCGTCGGTCTTCTCGACGGCCTGTTCCAGGCTCCCGGAGACCCGGTCGGTCGTACCCTTCAACGACTGCGCAGTACTGCCAGTCAACGTCCGGCGCGAGTCGGTGTCAACGCGGGGTCGGGCGGGGCACGCGGTTGCCCGTGGCTCAGTCGGCCTGGTGGGGCACCCACTCGCTGTCGTCCAGGGAGTAGCCGTACTGCGGACGTCCGCTCATGCCGCTGGTGCGGAACGGCTTCCCCTGGTCGTCGATGCGCAGCACGCCCTTGCGGTCGCCGCTGGACCACCCCAGCTCCAGATACCAGCGCACGTCGTGGGAGGCCGCGGCTGCCGTGATGTACAGGACCTCGGGGTCGCTCTCGCTCACCTTGTACGGCAGACCCGTCTGCCCTGCCTTCGGCGTGGCCACCGGGCGGACCGCGTCCAGCCCGATGCCGAAGGAGTGCGTGGGCACCCCGCCGCCGCAGCCGACCCCGATGTACCCCATCGCGTACGCGTTCCAGGCCAGTGGCGCACCGCTGCCGACGACACGCACGTTCAGGGTCTGCAGCACCACGGTCTCCTGGCCGGTGCCCTGCACGGTGAGTTCGAGGTACTGGCTGTCGGCCGAGACGGCCCCCAGCGCGCTCACCCAGCCCGGCGCGTCCTGTTCGGTCGGCGGCGGCGGCACCTTGGCCGCGTCCCGGTCCACCAGATAGGTCTGGCTGCACGGACTCTCCCAGGCATACGGCCGGGTCGTCACCGTCAGCGGAACGGCCGCCGCCCCCACGTCCGCGGCCCCACCGGCCTTCGCGCCCGGGGAGGCGGACGCCCGGCTCTTCGCCGTAGCGGACCCGGAAGGACTCACGGAGCCGGAGGGCGAGGCGGACGCGGACGGAGACCGACTCGACTTCGCGGACGCGGACGAGGAGGGGGTGCCGCGCCCGGTGGAGGTCACGGATCCGGCCTCCTGCTTACGGTCGCTGCCGCCGCCGTCGCCGGACACGAGCCGGGGGACGAGGGCGGTCGCCGCGAGTACTACGGCTACTGCGGCGGCGGCGAAGAGGGCGGTGCGGCGGCGGTTGCGGGGGGTGGGCGCGGTCACCGGTACGGCGGGTTCGTGCGAGGGGGCGGGGAGGTCTGTTTCAGGGGTGGGGGTGGTGGCCGCCGCGGTGGCTACTTCTGGGGCCGTGGCCGTGGCCGAGGTCGCGGTCGCGGTTGTCGTGGCGGCCTTCCGCTCGCGCTGGCGGGCGCCGTCGGCCAGGATCCAGCGGCGGTGGGCCTCGACGAGTTCGTCGGGGGTCGCCTTGCAGAGGCGCGCGAACCGCTCCACGGGGGCGTACTCGGTGGGGACGGCGTCGCCGTTGCAGTAGCGGTGCAGCGTCGACGTGCTCATGTGCAGCCGCTTCGCGAGCACGCCGTAACTCAGCCCCGAACGGTCCTTGAGCTCCCGTATCAGCGCCGCGAAATCGGCCGTCTCGTCCACCACTGCCACCGAGCCCCCATTCCAGTCCAGCGTTCCAGGGGAACCCTGTTCCCCCAGGTAAGAGCCGGTGCGAACGTTCCAGGTTCCCGTAACTCCCGGCTGCCGTGGCGGGTGGGACGGAAAGCGGCACAAGCTCTGGTCATCAAAGCACGCCGCCCGCCGACCGGTTGGCCGGCTGCCGACTTCCCGCCTCTCCGAAAGGGATCACAGCCATGTCCGCGTTCACCGCCCGTCCCCGTACCCGCCTCTTCGCCGCCGCGACCGTCGCACTCGCCGCGCTCTCGCTCACCGCCTGCAACGACAAGCTGGGAGTACAGGACGCCGGCGCGGTCTCCCCGAACTCCTCCACGGTGACAACCCCGGCACCGTCCGGCACGAAGACGGGCCAGAGCGGCGGCAGCACGTCGGGCGGCTCCTCGACGGGGGGCTCCTCCACGGGCGGTTCCTCGACGGGCGGCGGCACGGGGTCGGGCAGCGGCAAGACGAGTGGCGGTTCGGGCTCGACGAAGGGCTCGACGTCGGGTTCGGGCTCCGGCTCGGGCTCCGGCTCGGGCTCCGGTTCGAGCAGCTCCACGAAGAGCGTCACCTGCAGCGGCGCCAACACCAAGGTGACCGCACAGCCGGTCAGCCGCCCCATCAACCACATGCTGCTCACCGTCACCAACACCGGCTCCAAGACCTGCGACCTCTACTACTACCCGGCCGTCAACTTCGACGACGCCCAGTCCGTACCGCCGGTCATGGAGGACTCCCAGCCGCAGGCCGTGACCACGCTCGCACCGGGCGAGTCGGGCTACGCCGGTGTAGCCCTCTCCGGCGGCGACGACGGCACCGGCACCAACGGCCGCACCGCCAAGTCCCTCTCCGTCTACTTCTTCGACCGCAACGAGAACAGCATCAGCCCGGCGGCGACTCCCGCTCTCCCCACCAAGGGCGTCTACATCGACGACTCGCTCCGGGTGACGTACTGGCTGACCAGCGCGCAGGATGCGTTGACTTACTGAGACGGGGGCGCGGGGCTGGACACGCAGCAACGCCAGAGGGCCCTCACCAATCCGGTGAGGGCCATCTGAACTGCTATTTGGCTGTCGGGGTGGCGGGATTTGAACCCACGACCTCTTCGTCCCGAATTAGGCTCTGGAAGATCGTCGGCCTGGGGGACAGGCCAAAGGCGCAGGTCAGGCTATCGGTCTGTGTCGGTCTCTGGCGGTGCTTTGGAGCTGCCATCTCAAGATCGTCTCCAGGATTTCTCCAGGGAGCCGTGGCAAAGGTGCGTGTGGGCTCGCCGAATCTGCGCTTTGGGCGCCGACATTCGAGGAGCGAAGAGAGGGTAGGAGCGTGGCCTACGAAGTGTGCGTCAGTGCTCTCCGGGGGAACAGGCGTCTGCCTTCTGCCCGCGTGAACCCGTGAGGTGGTGGCGAGCTGGCTTGAGAGCTATCGGCAAGATCCCCTCCACCGACTAAGCCGGGGGTGGCCGGGCGACCGCGCACCAGGTCGTCACGCGCCTCGCATTGATTGGAGTTGGCCTGCAACGGGGCGCCAGCGGATGAGCTAGCGGGTCGGCTGCTCGGCCTCCCGATCGAAACCCCTACGACAGCCCGGCCGTATTCGGTGGCGTCCCACCCGAATGAAACGAGACGATGGTGTAGATCATGCGACGTCGAGGTCGTGGCAGCGGTGGCCAACCAGCATCGGCGTAGTCGAAGTGGCAGGAGGCCATCGTGTGGGAACAGGACATTGGCACCTTCCCAGTCGCGTTCACTGAAGACGGTAATGAATGGGCCCACCACCTTGAGAAGGCCATGGGTGGCACCGGATTTCGTAGCGTCAGCGGAACTGACGGCGCCGGGGGGCCCGTAGAGATGGGGCCACCCCTCGATGGATCTGTGACGAGCATGCTGCGAGTTCACCCGCACCCCGACGGCATCACCTGCACTGTCGTCGGCGACGGAGGCAGATCCTCACCGGACCAGGTGGAGCCCTGGCGGGCTGGCGTACAGACCGCAGTGGGCGAGGTCGGGCGCCACCAGCAGTCTTACGTGTGGGATGCGCTGGTAGGTGTCACCCCGTCGGTCATCTGTGGACCGGAGCTCATGGGACAGCTCAGCGCGAAGAAGGTAGGGCCCCTAGCCCTAGCCCCGAGTGGCGTCTACATGCGCGAGTTCCGAGGGCCGGAGCGAGTCGATTCGGGCTTCACCACGATCAGTCGCACTTTCCCAGTGATGGTCACCGGCCAGGTTTCGACTTACGACTGGGATCATGTCATCCCAGTCGCCCAGGCCCAGTTGCACCGTGCGTGCGCTCTGCTGACGCTGAGTCGGGCCCTGCTCTGGGAGCCTCGGTCGCATCCATGGCCCCGGGACGCCACGGGTCCGACCTTGAAGATCCCGATCTCAGTCGGCCCTGAGTTTCCGAGCCCGGGAGGCCAGGAATGGACCGGTGAAGTCCCTCCAGGAACAGCGAACTGGAGCTTGCCGCGGTGGGTGGACCAGGCATGGAAGCGGCTTGAGAACGACTCCGAACTGAACACCGCGCTCAACGCGTACTACGAAGCCATGCGCCTACGGAGACGTCATCCCTCGCTCGCGCTGCTCACCTTTGTCGCGGCAATTGAGGGCGTCGGTATGAGGTTCGTCCCCGACGCCCTCTGTGAGTGCCATCCTGAGTGCAGCCATTACAAGGGAGTTGCCGAGAAACGGTTCCGGAAGGCACTCAAGACGGTGCTGACCCAGCGTGAGGTGAAGGAGCTCGCTGCCCCGTTGTATGACAAGCGCTCGCACACGGGACACCGTGGAACGCTGTTCGGCTCGGAAGAGGTCTTCGGATACGCCCCCACTGGGCCGTTTCAGGTCGATCCGTACTTCAAATTCGAAGCGGTGCTGCTTGGCCAACTAGCTCTGGTTGCCAACGCCGTTCTGGTCAAGGCGTTGAGTGGGCCAAGCAACGAAGAAGGGGAATGACTGGCTAGTTACTCTGCCCGCTGGCGCCGCTTCTCATGGCTGTAGGCTTCCGCGCACCGACAGCAGGAACAGGAGACCAGCCGTGTTCGAGAAGATTCGGCGGGCGCTCAAGACTGCTGTGTCGCAGCCGGGCACCGCGTCCGGCGGCCCACGCAGTCGGACGCGCTATCACTGGCGCTGTGTGTGCGGCGCTCACTCCCGGCCTCCCGGCAGTCTCATCCCGTCCGACGCGGAGCACCTTGCCCAACGGCAGAGGCTGAATCAGCGCGCGGGACATCCGACGCCCGAGCTCTACTCCACCGAAGAGCTCGAAGAGGATTTTGTCTAGGCCAGCTCGGCCTCCGGGCCTCTGTGCAGCTCCTGTCGTACGAGTGTGAGATCAGGCGATGTGTCCTTGAGCCCTGTCCATCGCTCCATCACGGCGGCCTGGGTGTCGCACTGTTCGACGGCGGTGCGGTGGCCGGCGGCCGAGTAGGGGTCCGGCGCGGCCAGTTCGTGGAGCAGCGGGGCAGCCTTGTCCTGCACCGCGGCCGGGGTGGCCGCGGTCAGCAGGCGGTGAGTTGGTCGGGTCGTCGCGCAGCGCGTGCAGCCGGGGTGCGCAGCGGCCGCCCGCACGTCGCGCACCCAAGGCTCTCGCTCCTCGTGATGGGGCGGCTCTTGACGGAGGCGCGTGATAAAGCGACGGATGAATCGTTATTGCGGTGGAACATTCTTGAAGGTGTGGGTGCGGTGCCACAGGTAGTACGGCTCTCGGCTTGGCGTCCACCAAGTGACTGTTCGGCCAACTAGCCTTTCCTCGATATAGGCCTCGACTTCCGGGATTCCTACGACCAACGGACTGACCTGGATCGCTCCGGCGGCGATGGTCACGTAGCCGTGCTCGTACACGGCGTCGCATCCGAGAGTGCAGGCCAGCATGGCGATGTTGGCCAGGTCTCGTTTCTCGTCGTCGCTGCACATCGCACGCTTTTTGATGTGGGCGGCGATCAGGAAGGTGCCGGGTAGGGTACGTCCGCACAGGGCGCACTGGCCCGTCGAGCCCTTGAGGAGGCGCCGTTTCAGCGCGGCCTGTTCGCCTCGCTGGGCGCGCTGTGCCTTGCGTTCCAGTTCTCCGTCGAAGGCCGCCACGGCGGCCTCCTCCTCGGCCGTGTCGACCGGTTCGATGGAGGCTGTTGCAGCGTCGAGGGTCAGCAGGGTTTGGAGGGTATCGCTCTCCTCGTCGCTGAGCACGGTGATGCCCATGATGTTGCGGTTGGGGTTCCAGCCCAGCAGGCTCCGGACCTCCTCAACAGGTATGTCGAAGCCGCGGGTGCCGGAGAGGGCATACATGTACTCCCAGGTGCTGTCGTTGTGGTCCGTGCCCCACAGCCTTGTGGCCAGCTCCTTGTTACGCCACATCAGGGCGATGGTCCCGCCGAGGTAGACGCGCTTATCGCCGCTGAAGAACACCCAGTCGCCCGGCCGCATCTTGTTGATCTTGGAGACGTTGACGTTCTTCTTGCCCGGGACAATGCCCCACATCTGGGCCTGGCCCTCGGGGAAGAGCTCCTTGAGCTGGGCGACGGTCGAGGTGTCGAGGAGGTCCGCGTGGTCGTCGAAGACCACGGGATTCACGATGGTGTCCTGGTAATGCTGGTCGACGTCCTTCTCTGACCGGCGAGCCGGCTGCATCACGATCCGCATGTCGTGGATCATCCCCCCAACTGCGTGTACTTGTCGGCCTTGCCCCGTGCCAGGTGCACCGGGTACTTGCGACGGTTCTTCTCGATCTTCTCAGCCAACGCCTGCTCCAGGTCGACGTCCAGCACGTCCGACAGTCTCAGCAGGTAGGCCAGGACGTCCGCCATCTCCTCGCGGACCTGCACCGCGCGCTCGTCGTCCTGCATCACCTGGGTGGACTGTTCCGGCGTCAACCACTGGAAGATCTCCAGTAGTTCGCCGCTCTCACCGGCCAGCGCCATCGCGAGGTTCTTCGGGGTGTGGAACTGCTCCCAGTCGCGTTCAGCGGCGAACTGGGCGAGGGCACGTTGCAGGGACGAAAGCGTCATGACAACAGCTCTATCAGACGCCACCGACACCACCTATTCCGGCAATGCCCATGGATCGCTTGTCAGTTGGGGTTGATATAGATCAGGTATGCATCTCTACGGGGGAACGTTGGCCGAGGCGGCCCCACGCGTGAGCGATGAGGCATTCCTCGCAGCGATGGAACGACGCTTCACGACCATGTTCGGCCTGGCGCCCAGCCCGGAAGAGGTACGCAGCTGGCGCCGCAGTTGGCCGGCCCTCGTCGACATTCTTTGCTCCGCGGGCCTGGATGCCCTGCACCTGCTGCTGGAATACTCCCTGCCTGCCACGGGAGAACGTGTCGACGCCCTGCTCCTGGGCCGGGACGCCGGAGGGCGTCTGTGTGCCGTTGCCATCGAGCTGAAGCAGTGGACCTACGCCTACCTCAGCCCCTTGCGGCCAGGGATGGTCCGCATCAACGAGCGCGTCGTCCCGCACCCTGCCCGGCAGGTCGGCGGATATGTGCACTACCTGCAGCAATGGGTCAGCCGGGACGAGTTCCCACTGACAGTTCGCGGCACTGCCGTACTCCACGACGCTCCCCCCGACCTGATCGCCGCCCTCCGAGCTCCCGTCGAACATGGACCGGCCAGCGCCTACCCCGTGCTGGGGCGGGACGACCTCACCCCGCAGCCGTCTCCAAAAGCTCTGGCCCAGCGGCTCGGCTGCGCCGAACTGAGCTCCGCTGGCCGGGACGACATCGAACGTTTTCTCCAGGTCAAGCACCGCCCCTCATCGGCGCTCCTGGCGCGAGCTGGGAAAGTCATCGAGGGCCGAGACGCCTTCGTCCTCATCGGCGACCAGGACCTGGCCCGGCAGGAAGTCCGGCACGCCGTGACGGCCGCACGCGAGCGGAGCAACAAGAGCATCGTCGTTGTGACCGGCGGACCCGGCACCGGCAAGACCGCCATCGCCTGCCGTCTGTTGGGCGACCTGTGCCAACAACCCCACGGCAACCCGCGCCTGTTGTCCCCGTCCGGAACTCTCACGCGGCAGCTGCGCAGGACGGTGGGTGAAGACTCCCGAGGCCTCATCACCACGTTCCTCGACAAAATCCCGGCTGGCATCACCGACACCAGCGTGGTCCTCCTGGACGAGGCCCACCGCGCTCGTACCTACCCCGACCACCAGCGGGACGCGTTCCCAGTGACCCTCGGGAATCTGCTGAAACGAGCTGCCGTGACGGTCCTCTTCCTCGACGAACGACAGATCGTGCGACCGACGGAAGGCCTCACACTCCAGCAGCTCCGACAGCACGCACAGGCCAGCGGACTCTCATTCGCCCACATCGACCTGGTCAGTCAGTTCCGCTGCAACGGCTCACACGCCTACCAGCAGTGGGTCGATGACCTCTTCCAACCCGAGGGCCCCGTCTCGGTCTGGGAGGGCAGCGACTACGACCTGGCCGTCGCAGACGATCCCGAACAGCTTGAGCAGTGGGTTGCCGACCACGTCCGCGGCGGCCGCACCGCGAGGATGACCGCCGGCTTCTGCTGGCCATGGGACTCTCCACCGACTCCACCGCTGCTGGCCGAAGTAGAGATTCCCTGGAGGGGCCCTGCAGGACCGCGCATCTGGGCCCGTCCGTGGAACTCCCGCGCTGATGAGCCCGCATTCGACCACCCCGACGTGCCTGCCCGCCCCTTCTGGGCCACCGACACCGGCGGGCACGACCAGGTCGGCTGCATCTACACAGCCCAGGGGATGGAGTACGCCTACAACGCCGTCATCATGGGCGGAGACCTCGTCCGGAGGGGCGAGCAGTGGATCGCTCGTCCCGAGGAAAGCCAGGACCCCCAGCTTCGCGGACTCCCGTCGCATCGCTACCTGCGATATGCACTGAACACGTACCGCGTGCTCGCCACCAGGGGCAGTCAAGGCACACGGTTCTACTCAACGGACGCGATCACGCAGGACTTTCTCCAGACGCTGATCCGCCCATACGGCCGTTAGAAGATGTCCCTTGACGGCCGTCAGGCAGTCGGACTTGCTACGCGAGGGCGAGAGAGCAAGCGAAGGGCAGACCCTCTTGTATCGGCGCGCGCTGAAGTCTGGCAGCAGGCATTCAGTCGGCAAGTAGGACGTGGCCCCGGCGCCGATGTTCCAGCCGGGGCCTCGTCAACGGGTTCTACCTCCACAGGGCCGTGACTGCGCGAACGTCGTTCAGAGTTGTGAAGAAGGCTTGGAGGCGCTGAGTGGTCCCACCGTGATCGAACAGGAGGTCTCCACGGTCTCGAAGAGACTCCGCTCCGCCGCGGCCGAGAATGGTGGTGCTGTCCACAGCAGATTGCATCTTCAGCGCGACGCGGGCAGTCAAGTTTGCTTTGATATCGCCGGTGATGACCTGGACGCTCGGCCGTTGCGTCGCCAGGACGAGGTAGATGCCAAAGGCACGTGTGAGCTGCCCGAACCGCTGGATGAGCTCCATGAACGACTGTCGATCTTTTCGCTTGAGGCTGCCTGCGAGGTCGGCAAACTCGTCGACAAGGATCACCATTTGCGGGAGCTCTTCGAGTGAATGGCCCATCTCGTAGTACTCGAGGACGCTCGTCGCCCCGACCGCCTTGAGCTTGGCGCGTCGCACGGCCACTTCACGTTCCAGGGTCTCCGTGAGGATGGCGATTGCCTCGGCGGGATCGGTGACGATACGTCGGTCCACCAAGTGGGCCAGATCCTCGAAGGGCATGAAGTCGACCTGCTTGGGGTCAACGATCATGATCTGCAGCTGTTGCGGACTGCGGACGCGCGCCAGGCAGCAGAGCAGCCCGCGAAGCAGAACGCTCTTGCCGGAACCCGTTGCGCCGGCCACCAGCAGGTGCGGCAAACGGGCCAGGTCTTCTACACGAATCTCGCCGCTGGGCGCAACGCCGAGCAGGAAGGGCAGCGCGCCCGGTGCCGTTACGCTCTGGAGCCTGTTCAGCGAATCTGACAGTGGTACCACCACCCGTTCGCGGCGCGGTACATCTACCGTCAGGTAGTAGGGCTCCTGATCAACCAGGACACCCTCCGCCACGCCGATTTCGCGGCCGAGGTCGAGGGCCTTGCTGCGTACACCAGCGATCGTCTGTTTACCCAGCAGCCGGGTGCGGTAGCGGATCACTGAGGGACCGACCTGGGCCGCGGCGGTGTCGAACGGGGCAAGGTTCAGTTCGTACTTGGCTGCGGCCTCATCCAGTTCGGCTGCCTTGTCTGCGACCTCACTGGCAACGTCGACCGAGTCATTCGCTGGGAATTCCAGTGGATCTTCGGGGGCGTCATCGGTGCCGCCTTCTGGCGGTGGCTCGGCAGCTGAGCCTCCTCCAGGCTTTGCAGGGCCTGCATCGGAGGGTTCTGTCGCGTCGTCCTCCGGGGGTGTATCCCACCCGCCTGGGAAAGTTACCCGAGGCCATCCGCTCGGCGGCTGCAGTGGTTCGCCCTTCGCAAGCCGCTGCAGCGCGGGGGCGCCGAGCCGGATGTAGCCCAGTGGTGCTGGGCCTTGTCCGGGGAGCCTCTGACGGTGCGCGAGCAGTGGGCTCTCTAGCTCAAGGCTGATGACATCGCCGCCATACGGTTCGCCGGAGGCAGTGAACTCCAGGGTCAGGTCGAAGCGGCCCTCTGCGATAGCCGTCGCGATGTCTTCGATCGCGGAGCACTGCGGTGACAGGCCGAAACTGGTGTTCCTGGCTGCCGCGGTGCGGATGAACTCCGATAGGTCCCGTGCCCGGAAGGGCCGCGCGGGGCCTGGAGTGTTGTACACCTCGTCCAGCCACTGGCGCGTGGCTTCGATCTCGTTGCGGGCGATGGCCAGGTCGGGGCGTCCCACGGTTGCGTATTTGACCTCGATAATGCGGCCGTGCAGACGGACACGGTCATCGGTGCCTGTCCTTATGCGCAGATACAGCAGGTCGTCGCATAGCCGTGTTGTCGGCCGCTTGACGCCGCTCGCCTTCAGGAGCTGCAGCAGCTCCTGAAGTGACAACAGCACGGAGGCCACGTGATGTGGGCTGTCTGCTGGCGCGAAGGCGTCATCGAGATCGCGAAGAGCTGCGATAGCGGCTAGAACGCCCACCCTCTCCCGGATCCGGTTGTCGTCAAGGGAGAGCAGGTCCATGTTCCATCTGCCGCTCACTGCATTGCCGATATCGATCAGCCCTGGGAGAGCGCCTGCTGTCAGGGCTGCGCCTGGCGCGAAGGCACGAGTGAGAGCAACGCGGTACGGCTCCATTCGGGCCGTCACGGTGACGCTGTCCAGTCCTGCTTGCCCATAGTCGCTGCGGTCGTCGAAATCGACGATGCTTGGGGCCTGCCCGGGTACGGAGGCGAAAGCTTCGGGGCCGAGGAGCCGGTCGGCATGGGTGGTCCAGACGCTGGTCTCATAGAGGCCGTCCATGGCGCCGCGGCCGATAACCGTCGTGGTCGCCTGCGTGGTGTTCACACTGATCTGGCCGCGTGGCTGGCCACCCACCAGTTCCAGGGTTCGGCCCAGCAGAGCACCAAGCGGGCCCTGGCTGGGTTCGATGAACAGCCCGGAAGTGAACTCCAATTCGTTGGTGTCGACGCGGGCATGGCGACCTGGAGCGGTCGCCAGACCGCCGACCCATGCTGTTGGTGCGCGTTCATCCAGTTGAGCAACCCGTGGCTCGCGCTGGGCCGGTGATCGGAACACGAAGGAGAGATGAGAGAAGCGTGGCCGGGCATCGAGAGGTTGGCAGGTGAGGTTGATTCGGCTGCGGATGAACTTGTCAAGGTCGTTGTCGTTGTCAGGGGCCACCAGAGCGGCCAAATGCTCAGGCGCGTGCCCGCCTGCTGTATACACGGAGACGTCTAGGGCGGGCTTGACCTGGTCGGCGCCGGGTCGGCTCTCACGGCGATAGAAGTCGCGCAGAGCTCCTACGACGCTGTCGCCGTCTCCGGGCTCGTATACGGCAACGGCGAGGCGCTGTTGTGGGTTTCTATAGGTCTCGAAAATGGCCAGGAACTTGTCCAGGCGCCTGGTGATGGTGCGAGGGTCTCCGGCCCCCACGGCCAGAGAGGCGCCAAGCGGCTGGTAGCGGCGCCACAGGCGAGGAGAGCGCGGATCGGTCTCCCACCAGGTCTCGTCGTGGTGGACGAGAGGCAGCAGGAAGGCGGGGGTGAGCGCTTGGAGATCACGCTGCGGCAGTTGAGCGCTTTGCTGCACCCATGCCGCGGTTTCCGCTGCCAGGTTCAGCGCCCATGCCACGGTAACCGGGTTGGCGGGCGCCAGCCAGCGTTGTCCCTTCTGCGGGTCTGAGACAAGGTCACAGAGCAGCAGGCGGTCGTACTCAGGCTTGTAGCGGCCGGGCACGGGCAGCGAAAGCAGAAGTGCCTGATAGGCATCGACGTAGTTTTTGGCCTCTTCTTGCCCGGCGCCGCAAAGCACCGCATGGACGGAGCCGTGGCTGCTGAGGCAGGAGAAGAATGCCTGCCGTGCCGCGTAGAAGGCCTCCACATGCGCAGTGTTGAGCCCTTCGAGGCTCAGGGACTCAAGGGTGCGGTCGGGAACGAGTCTGGGGACGCTTCCGTCACGGGTGACGGTGTAGGCCAGGGCGGCAGGCTGGTTGAGGATGGCTGCTTCAAGTGCCAGACCGTCCAATCCGGCGCCAAGGGTCTGGTCCTCCAAGGGCCGGTAGATCCCGCCGCCGCTGAATTCGGGCACATCGGCGTTGCTGAATTTCAACTCCGCGCCGGAAACCGAGAGGCTGGTGCTGGCGCGGGCCGCGGCGAACTCAAGCAGCGCGTGGGCGCCTGTGGCGACGGGGCCGGACGGCGCCGTGCGGGGGCTCTGGTTCCCGTCTCTGTCTTCGGGTCCGGGGTCAGGATCGTCCCACGGCTTGGGGTCTTCCTCCTGGGGACCGTCATCACCTACTGGCCCGTCGTCCCCGCCAGGCTCTGGTGTCACTTCCGGGGCAGTGTCGGTCAGGAGTGGGATGAGCTGCTGCTGGCCGGCATACTCGACAGGCACGATGGTCCGTGCGGCGGAGCCGCCGTCCTCCGGGTTGTCGACGGGCAAGGCGCTGCCCAACACCACGCCGTCCGGCCCTACGGCTGCGATGCTCGGCGGATCTGAGGAGATAAACGCCTCCGCCAGCTGATCCAGGTAAAGCTCGCGCTCCACAGGGAACCACGCTCCTGTACCCCGGAAGACGGCCAGATCGAGGTGCTGGCCGCGGCGCAGTTCCAGGCGTCCGAACTGCCACCCTTCTGTCCCTGCACCGGGAACCTTCAGATGCACGAGCAGTGCAGCCTCATCGACAGTCGTTTCCTCGGGGCTGCGGCCGGCCCAGCGCACCGATGCAGCTCTTTGCAGCCCCTGCGCGGCACCGGTGAAGGACACTGCCAGGGATTCGTCGTCGGGGCCGATCCAGGCAGCCACTGCATCGCCCTCTGGCAGGAAGGAGCGCACTCCATGCAGCTGGGGCGGCAGGACAAGGGCAGCCCGTGACCGATTAAGCCGCTCAGGCAGGTCATCGAGGGTGAACGCGTGCCAGTCGAGACCGCTCACTTTATGGGCTTCGAGGACCTTCTTGACGCCTGGCGTGATCTGACCTGCGTGACGGGTGAGTTCTGCTGCCAGATCGCGGTCGGGTCGGCTGCGGATCTCAAGCCAGTGGCGCCAGTCCCGCGACGTTGCGAGCCTGGCTGTTGTCGGCTGTGGGTCTGCCAGGTACAGGGGCAGGTCGGCCAGGGCAAGGCCGGCTTCTTCGGTTCCGGCCCAGGTTTCCGAGGCGAACGCGGCGAAAGCATCCAGCAGGCTTCCCCCTCGGAGCTCTTCCGCAATGCCGGATAGGTCGGCCGCCACGTCGGTGATCACCTGCATTGCAGGCCCGGACGCAGCCTGGGCGATCATCTCGACCAGTTTCCTCCAACGCAGGCGGGGGAGCTGGGAGGCGTCTTCGGCCGCTGTGAGAACGGTCTCGAATGGACGTTGATCCAAAACGAGCAGAATGCGCGGGGGTCCCTGTTCGTCGTGCGCTGCAAAGTCAGTGCGCAGGGTGCCGGCGTAACCCCGCAGTCCGCGGTTGGGGCCTGGCTGCTCTGGATCCACGAGGTATGGGATGAGCAGGGCGTTGCCTGCGGGGACAGCGGCCATTCGCCTCGGGGTGTCAGCGCCGACCGTGACCTCGTGAGTGAGACAGGGTTCCAGTGCAGCGAAGACTGCCGCCGGGGAGATGGACAGGTAGTCCCGCAGGAAGAGGCGCCGGTGTCCGGTGCTGTGCTGTGCATCGTCGATGAGCCCGGAGGCGATCGCGGCGGCCGCTGTCGTTGGCTGGATACCGGTCACAGCTCCTCCTGGTTTGCATCCGAGTGATGGACGTAGGCGCTCTCGCCCGCATCCGAGTAGCGCTTGAGCATGCCCAGCCGAGTGAGGGCCTTCTGCAGCAGTTGTTCTTCTGCAGAGTTCTGCGGCGCAAGGCCGTAGCGCTGCAGCCCCCGCAGGAAGTCGTCCCATGCCACGAGCTCGTTACCGCATACCAGACGCACCAGCAGGTGCAGCATGTCTTCGTCGAGCTCGAAGAACACAGCGGCATTGCCGTTGCTGGCGATCAGGCGGCCCGTGCGGACATCCTTGACAAGCTGGTGCACTACGTCGCGCCCCTCGCGCCGCATAACCGTCCTGCGGCTTTGCAGGAGAGCCGACCGCAGGGCGTGCAGGCCAGGCATGTCGTGGGGTGCCTCAGCCCCGACTGCGCTGTTTCCGCGTAGCTGGTAGAGGCGACACACTGCAAGCAGCCGCGTGACTGCGTCGAATCTGTGCCGCAAGGCGTCGTCGGGGGTGAGCGCGGCGTGCAAGGCCACCAGGTCCGTGGAAGGGATCTCAGGGCCCCCGGCGGCGCGCAGCGCGTCGCGCGCAAGGTTGGCGGTGTTGATGGTCACCGGCAGGGGCAGCAGGTACTTGCTGGTCAGGTCCCGGTAACTGGTCACGCACGGTTCGGCCAGCTTGACCCCGCGAAACGATCCGGACCCCGTGCGGAAGAGCATCCTGCCGGACAGGTCGCAGCCCTCGAGGTCACCACAGCAGTCCTTGACGCAGGAAACCTCGTTCGGGCCGGCTTTGTCACCGCCCGGGAAAAGGGCGATGCACTCGTCGAGTCGCAGACTAAGCACGAGGCCTGCTCGGTAGAGGCGGGTGGCGAGGTGCAGAGCCAGAAGCATCGTCAGCTGGTGGATGAGGTCCCTGCGCGGCAGATCCAGCGACAGTACTTGCCCGAGGTCACGACGGAACTGTTCCAGGGAGGCAGCGCAGAAAGCTCCCCCGGCCTCCTGGAGGCGCTGCAGAACCGCCTGTGAGCTCGAGATCAGCGTGTCGGCCTGCAAGTCGTCCGGTCCAGGGGAGATTTCAGCAGCGATCTCCAGGACCTTCTTGTCGAGCACCGTCAGATCCTGGTCATCTGCGAAGACTTCGAGGAAGCGTTCCAGGAGGCCGCGGTCAACGTCCCCGGATGGTGTGCTGAGGAGGAAAGGCAGGACCGTCCCGCGGAACATCTTGTAACGGAAGGGCGTCTTGCTGCCCTCAGCTGTTGTCTGCACAAAGGACAGCGGCAGGCGGGAATGCAGGGGAAGAAGGTAGTGCGTCCGCTTCTTGGTGGTTCGTCTGCCGGTTGCGGTGCCCCAGAACTTCGAGCGCATGGCTGCCGCCAGGGCCTGGTGCTGTTGTGGGGAATCGCCCGGCAGCTTCTCGTCGAGGACAGTTTTCAGCGTGGTGTCCAGCGGCAGGTTCGCCCGTGTTGGGCCGGCATCTTTGACGATTCCGAAGAGGAGTGTGGGTCGGGCCTCACCGTGCGGGGTGTTCGGCCAGACCGTCGGGGCCTGGTGCATCAGCCAGTCCGCAGGCTCCTGCGGGATCGGCATTCCGGGTGCACCGGAGACGAAGATCCGGCTGCCTTCCACCGTTACGCCGAGCGCTGCGCCCGGCAGCTGGTCGGCCAGGCGCTTAAGGGCTGAGGGGTCGCTGCTGGTCATCTCACGCAACCTTTTCGATCTTCAGGCGCTGCTGACCGCGGCGCTGCTGTGATGTCACCAGGAACGCCGTGCCCTGGGCCTCGTCCGTGACAAGCAGCGGACGGCTGTCCTGTCCCGAGTGGGCGCGGCCAAGGCGCTCCGCCGCGTAGCGCAGGGAATGGAACCGCTCCATGTCGACTGTTGCGGGAAGGGCACCTTTGGACGCTCGCTGCAACAGCTCGTAGAGCGGAAGGTCCAGGTCAACAACCGACCTCCCGATCTTCAAGCGCGCCGTGAGTGGCCGCCAGCCGACCACGGCGCAGCCGAAGGGGTTAAGCGTCTTGGCGCGCTGTGGCCAGACATCGACTTCGTCCGAAAGGCTGATCTGCACGAGGACCCGTGCCGTGCGGCTCTCCGTCAGGCTCTCTGTCGGCAGGAAGAACTCGTGACTTGTCTTGCGGCCGAATGCGCTGACCAGGCCATCACACACAACGTCAATGACCTGGTTTACAGCGTCATCCTGCTGTTCGACCGCAGCCTTGAACTCTGTGGGCACCACGACTCCGAGCGGGATGCGTCCGGTGAGCCAGTGTGCGCGTACCAGGCCCCGTGCGGCGCCTGGAGGTGTGCGGTCGGCCAGCGCCCGAGCCCCCGTGTTGACGGCTTCCCGGCTCTCGTCGCCCTGGCCGAGGACGCTCGTGAGCAGGCCGGCATCCGCCTGAGGGTCGATCCCTACGGATGCGATCACGGTGTGGGCCTCATCGCTGGCCCGGTAGGACGGGTCGAGTCCGGCCAGTTCCCTGATTAGTTCGCTGTGCGGGGAGATGAAAGCGCCGTTGGGAAGGAGGCCTTCCCACACGGCCGCGGCATCCGCTGCCGCAGCGATGCGTGCGACGGCCTCACACGGGTCCCCCTCGGTGCTGATTCCCCCGAGCGCGAGTTCGGCAATGCCGTCCCACAGCTGGCGGGGCGCCACGTCGCGGCCACGCCGGAGGGCAACCTGCTCAACTGCCTCGTCCAGCGAGCTGCCGATCTGCGGATCGGCCAGCAGCGCAGCATTCGTTCGGGGCGCACACCACGCCGTGACCGTGCATGTGCGGCAGCGCTCGGCCCCCCCAAGCACGCCAGCAGGGTCCTGCGGGGAAAGGGTGGCAAGCATCCTGTGCAGCAAGCGTCCCTCTCCTCCTGAAGTAGGGCGCTGGTCGAGGTCGACGACAAGCACAGCTTGATCCAGTTCCTCTTTGCGTGCCGCGTCGAGCGCCCGGTTTCCGGGAACGCCGAGCACCTTGAGCGCATAGGCCACTACTTCAGCCTGGGCATGCTGCTTACGCTCGGTGAACTCGCGGTGCAGTTCGAGCAGTAGACCTGTGTTGGCGGCGATGAGGGTGAGATCCCCTGCTGGAGGAACACCCTGCTCGAATCCCGCCAGGACGCCGGCGAGCCGTTCCGTCTGGCGCTCGCTCGGGCTGTCGGCGTGCGTGGCGTCCTCCACCACGCGGGTCAGCGCCTCAGTCGGCAGACGGCTCTCCAGTTGCCGGATCAGCGCGCTTTTGCCTCCCCCTGCACTCCCTGTCAGAAGCACCAAGCGGAGCAACGAGTCCGTGCTGATCTTGTCGGCCAGAGCCTCATCCACCGATGTCGCCACGTACATAGCCTGCTGCCGTGACGAGAGCCGTCCGGTAGCCACCACGCTTTCTTCGCCGGAGGCCCGTAGGGCGGCCAGGCTGGCCAGCGGGCTCGGCAGTGACCGGTCGAAGGGGTCAGGGGATACGGTCATGCGGGTTCCTCGTCAACAGGTAGAAGCTGAAGGTGGATACCGGGGAAATCGCCGATCCTGTAGGCGGCAAGCCAGCCTGGTATCAGGAGATAGTCGGCCACCGCAGCGATGAGTCCGTCGGCGTCCGCCTCCCATGGATTCAGCCCGGCGCTGAAGGCTGCTCTGACGGCCTGGGTAAGAGGTCCTGGGGGTGTAAGCAGCAGTCCTCCCAGTTCGCTTGCCTCAGTCTCGGATTCGGATCCGATGTAAGGCCACCTGCACTCGGTCTCCAGCAGGAGGTGGGCTGTGGCATGTGAGATCAAGAATCGTCGAGCGACGAGTGTCTGCGCATGCCTGCCTGGCCCCACCTCCGGCGGACGCGCGGGGTCCAAGCCTGACCGATCGCGGACGGCTTTCCACAGCCTGACGACGTCTACGGCCCGTCCATCAGGCACAAATAGGGGACCGGCTACAGAGGCGGCGATTTCCGCCAAGTGCAACTTGCGGAGGGCACGGTGGGCGGCCCCTGGGTTCGCGAGAGCCCTAGCGAGCGCAGGATCAGTGATGAGCTTCTGGATAGCCGGCGCGGGGCGGCCGGCGACTTCAAAAAGGGCGTCTCCGCAAGTGAGGGCCGCACTCAGGTCCGTGAGGATGCGTTCGCTGAGGCGGTGCCGGTATTGACCGCGCTCCAAACGTGAGAGCACGCTGCGGTCGATGTCAGCAGCACGTGCCAACTGTTCCCGAGTCAGCCCGGCTTGGTCGCGGAAAGCCCGCAGGGCTTCGCCAAACTCAGCGGCAGGCCATCCTTCGGTACCCGCATGCCGAGTTCCGTCGCCAGTCACAGGGAACACGGTCTCAGGTGAGTGGAATCTACTTCAACCGCTTCGTTGTGTCTTGTGCGCACAAGACACAAGTGATCGGCTAGAGATCAGGAAGCAGTTTGCCTGTGATACGTCCACCTGCGCTATGAACAGCATGGCTACTGGGCCCAACGAGTCGCCGTCGACAGCAAGACCCGAGGCCCTCGTCGGCAAGAAACCCTGCCGCGTCAGCCAGCACACTCTATTGATGGCTACCGCTGCGGGCGCTCTGCCAGTCCGTCCTCTGGCAGGGGATAGCGGTAGGCGGTAGCCACAAGCTCTTCGCGCTTCGGCGTCCAGTCAGCCCACATGCGCCAACGCCCGCCATGGCAGCGGAGGTTGTCGTCAAGATCAATCTGGTCTATCACTATCAGGTGGGTCCCGACACCTTCAGCGTGTCGGACCTCACCTTCCGTGAGATCGATTGCCTCGCGACTGGTGGTGCTGCCTTTCACTTCAATGTGCGTCTCAGTTCCGTCTCTTCGGACGGTGATGTCCCATGGTGAGCGGTCACCCACGTCCTCCGCCTCATAGCCCAGCGATCGGTAGTGATCGAGCACCAGATCCATCGCGTACCGTTCCACGGCTCGTCGCCGCCGGGCGTCTTGCTGGCGCCCGTACCCGCTGGACGCTGTCGGCTTGGACCGGGACGTGGGAGAACGGTCAGGTACTTCCGGTTCATGAGGTTCAGAGATCGCTGTCTGGCGCAGCTCCAGCAGCTCAGGAAGCTCCTCCACCAACGCCCGTGGCAGTTTGGTGAGATAGCCCTGCGCCGCTCGAAGAGGTCGGGTCTCGGACAGGGCGAAGGGAAAGTAGACCGGGCCTTCGACTGACTCCGTGAGGCGGTCGCGCAGCGACCGGATGTGAGTTTCGATCTCCCGCAGACGTGCCTGTGTGACCGGCTGCTTCAACTGCCGGTACCCGCCCAGCGGCGCCTGCCAGGCGGCCTCCGGCCCCGACGCATTCCTTTGGCGGCCGTACGTACCTCGGCTCTGCCACGTGATGGTGGATGCGAGCGGCTCGCCCAGCACGTGGGAGTAGCCAACGATGCCGGGCCCGTGGTTCTTGTCCCAGTGCAGGACCAGGTCGCCAGGCCGTACCTCACGGACGAGGGCGTACGACCAGTACTCCACACCCTGGTCGTTGACCTGCGGCGCAAGCAGATTGGTGCCGATGTCGTCGCGGTTTGTGATCTCCAGCCAGTAGCGTTCGCTCGGATCTCGTCTCCACCACCGGTTTACAGGCATGCCCTCACCCCGACTATCGGCTCGGCTGGCTGCCGATCATGCCAGGGGCAACCGTTGCCCCGAAGCCGAACGCAGCCATTCACCCCGGCAGCTATGCCCCGATGGCAGGCACCGGTACTGATCGGCATCCCTATAGCTTTTGTGATGGTTGGTCCCCTTACTGATGGAGCGGATCAGGAACCGACAGATTTACAGCGGGCTGACTGAGGTGGCTCTGATCAGGTAGTTTTCATGGGAGATGGGTGAAGCTCTGCTCCAGCCAGTGCTCCACTGCGGCGACCGTGGTGTGCCCGTGCTGCCTGAGCACGTCCACGATGTCTTTGCCGCAGACAAGGGCAATGGGGTGGCCGTCCTCGTGCACCTCGTCCTGGACCTGCTTGTGGAAGTAGGAGGTGGTGACGAGAACGCCGAAGTTGCGGTGCCGCAGGCGGGAGATGAGGCGGGAGACTTCCCGGACGCCGACGGAGTTGGTTGGGGCATAGCACTTGGCTTCGAGGGCGAAGTCGATGGTGATGGTGGCGGCTGCGGGCCCGAGGATGTACTGGCCAACGGCGTCGCGTCCTCCGTCGCGGCTGGGACGGGTCAGATCGCAGGCTCCGGTGCGAGGGGCGACCAGGCGCCAGAGGGCGACGGCGCAGGCCTCGAAGTCGTGCTCGCGGCCGTGGAAGTAGCTGCGGATGGCATCCAGAATCGCCCGGCCTTCCTGGTCGTCCGGTAGCTGGTCGGCCTTCGACCGTATGGTCGTCGTCGAAGGGGCCAGCAGCGGCGTATAGGCGCGTCCCTTGACCCAGCTGCGCCATGCCGGCGGACATCCGCCGTCCAGAGAACTGCCGCCGTTCAGCAGATGCTCGACCCATTCCCTGCTGATGCGGGCTTCGTCAAGGACCGTGAACCTGGCCCGGTAGTTCTGGAAACGCTCGCCCGAAGTAGCCCGCCAGATCGCCGCCAGTTCGTCGTCTGGGCTGAGTGCCGGACCGCCGGGTGCGAGCAGGCCGCGGAAGCGCACCGCCCGTCCGGTGCTCGAGGCTTTCTCAAAGAGCAGGAAGGGCGGCACGCCGGTGAGCCGGTCCGTCTCGGTGCTGTGAGAGGCGGCGAAGGCGTCCCGCAGCAGGATGTTGCCGCCGCGGGGAGTGCCGTGGAGGTCCTGGCCCGGCTTCTTGTTGTCGCCGTAGTAGGTGAACGTGCCTGTATCCAGGTCAAGCTGGTCGGGCCAGTCCACGTCAACGCCGCTTGTGTAGAGGACGGCCAGGCGGACCGTCTGTTTGGCCGGTGAGCCCTTGTAGCGGAAGCCGCCCTGGTTCCCAACCCCCTTGATGAGACGGGCAATCGGGTCGTCTCCCGAATGCCCGTTGGAACCGCCGGCGTAGACGGTATCCACCGCGAGGTCGGCGGTTGCCAGACCGGCAAAGGGCACATGCGGCTCAAGGGCTGCTGCAGGAGTCATGCTGTAGATCTAGCATCCGCCGCTGACACTGCTGTCGCAGTAGGACGACAGCAGTGTCAGGCGCAGGAGGTGCCTGACAGGGGGCTACGCCGCTGCCTCTGGGGCGGAGCTGGGCACTACGAGTTGTCCGATCTTGGTCCGGGGGCGTCTGCGAGCGTCCGTGCAACTGCCTACGTCCCAGGTTGAGCGAGGGTGTGGACGCTCACGGACCAAGCCAGACACCAGCAGATCGCTTGATAATCGAGACCACGAGTGAGACCAGGTGCTTGCATCACGCGGCCCAAGAACCCGCCCCCCATACACAAGGCACTCAACTAGCCTCAGCGGTTAAGCAGGAGCAGCTCGCTTTGATCCTGCAAGGTCGGATCATAAAGCGTTCGGACCAATAACGCGCAAGTTCCGTCTGTGGGCTTGGGCGTTGCGGTAGTGCCCCGCGGATCTGCATAAACAGCAGTTGGACCAGCAAGCGGGGCTGGGGTGTTGCTGATCTGCACGCCCTAAGTGTTCGAATTTTCCCTACGCAACCAATCCGTACCGGGGTACGTCGTAGATGTAAATCCTCCAAACGAGACGGAATGGCTTTACATCAAGTGACTCAAGCAACTCGCCCGAACGAACCAGACCCTCCCACCTCACCCCCATCACAAGTGCCCTCGCCACAGCCAACTCCCGATCCAGGCCAGACTCCAAGTCTCCGACCTTCAAGGAGGCTGCGGGCTCGACAAGCTCTGCACAGAACAAACTGGGAAAGGTTGGCCACCATTACGGCGGCGGCCGCTGCCGCCGTAGGCCTCGTGTTCAGCGCATGGACCACTTACATTTCGCAGGAGGTAGCACGAGATCAGCTAGCGCACTCTAGAGATCAAGATGAAGAATCAGAGCGCTCCCAGGCAGCTTCAGCAGATGCGTGGGTGGAACAAAGGTGGACGAGCGCAGTCACGGTATTGGTCGTCGCAAACAGATCCCCCGACCCACTTAAGGATGTAGTAGTCGGCATGATAGTTGAAGGGAGCGCCGAAGCAGGGAAAAAGTATTTGAAGGTCGCCATTATTTCAGCAGCGGACTCAATTCCGCCGTGTTCGAAAGTGGAACTACATCTAAACAGCATCTACGCTGCCGATGGAAAGGAAAATGTCCCATTGGAAGGTGTCACCGTTTACGACTACTTTCTTTCATTCAGGGATGCGAACGCCAGGAAATGGGAGCGCGATAAACATGGCAGCCTCCACCAAATCCCTGGAAAGTCCGACAACTCCACCCAGGATGAGTACCTGTCTCTCGGAGGAACTCCGGAATACGATGGACCACATCAAGCAAAAATTGACGAGGAGCTCAACTCTTATAAGCCTCTTGACTGCGGAGATAAGTGATCCACGGTTCACTTTGCCCCGCTGCAACCTCCCGGCCCCGAGGAGCGAACGAGATCGCCACGTCTTAGCCAGCACGGTTATTCGGTTGCTCTCACAACTAACGCATGGCATCCTTTAAGGCTCTGCTCCTCCACTTTAAGGATGCTCGTGAACAGACCTGAAGCGATCGAATGGCACCTCGGCCATATGGCACGAGATGCCTCCACTGGTAAGCACTCCGAATGGAGCGTAGGGGCCCCGGTCAGCGCGGACGTCGTACAAGAACATCAGCGGCACGCCAACTTCCTGATAGCGCTATTCTCCGAATCGCCTTACTCAGGACTGGAAAAGCGCTACCTGGAACTCAAGACGGTCTTGACGTCATTGCAGAATCCGCACACCAAAAATGGGACGCTACCCTATCTTGGCAATGAAATCCGGACACGACTAGACGACCTCCTTTCAGCACTACGCGCATTCGACGACCGAACTTCACACGACCTGAAGAAGAGTTTCGGCGAGAATTCCGAACCCTTCCGAACCTTCAAAGAGGCTCTCTCGCACGAATACGATAACGAGTTCGCCTACCGGTTCATGTTCAAATTGAGAAACTACAGTCAGCACTGTGGCCAACCTGAAATGGCAGGCCAAGTAAGAAGCAGTCGAGCAGCTGACGGAACCACCGTGAGGCTCGCATCGCTCGCTTTTGACTCTAGAGAGCTACTGCGCCGCTTCAACAAGTGGGGAACTCAGGTAAAGGAAGAGCTAAAGGAGATTGACGGAAGATTCGAAGTCGAACCAATCGTAGACAGGCTAATGTTTTCCTGCGGCCAGGCATATAGCAAGATGCTGGTTTCACAGGAATCTGCCATTCGATCCGCCTCTGCATTCATTCGCACTTGCGACAGGCGCCCCGACGGAATTGACGCGCTCCCGTGTTTCTTTGGACTGGAGCGCGGCCAAGGGATTAAAAGCGGCACTACGGATTGGTCGGTTAAATTCGTACTGCTCGAAATCGCCAATCACGCAGAGGTGACTCTAAATTCCGCGAAAGCAGTCACGGGAGGGAACTGTTAAGCGCGGTGAAATATGCCCACAAGAGCTAACAGGCACAATCTCTTCGACCTAAGAATTAAGCGCTTTCCGTAGGCCTCAGGGCTTCGCAGCAGTAGCATTGGCCCCGCACTTCTCTGACGGCGGTAGCCTGCAGATCTGCCCGTGCCTGACGCTGTCGGGGGAATGCTCGGGTCAGACGAACTCGTACTGAAGCTCGTAGAGATGCCCCGCTTTGGCCATCACTGTGACCTCGATCGGACGTTCGCCGTCGCTGTAGACCACGCGGAACGTGCGAAGTACGGGTAGGTCGCTGGGCAATTGCAGCGCCTCGAACTGCTCCTGAGTGGGCACACGGGCCGACACCCGGTCCACCGTGTGGCGCGGCCGGTACCCCATCTCGGCAAGCAGGGCAGGCGTTCCGCCGCGGATCTTCCGCTTCTCAGCCATCGCTGTCCCTCGGGCAAGCTCGACCGGGTAGTAGGACTTCACCAGTTCAACCGGCACGTCGTCGTACGAGAGAACCTGGCTCCTCAGGACGGCCGTTCCCCCCTCGCTCAACCCCAGCGCTGCGGTCACGTCCGTCGGCGGCTGCACTTCGGTGACCTCCAGCAGCTCGATGCTTCCGCGCTTGCCTCTCCTGCCAGCCACGGTGAGCCACGAGTACTGCTCACCAGGGGGAGCCGGCTGCCCGGTGTCGGCGGGTCGGATGGTCTCCTGCCGGTGCTCCCGAACTGTGACGCTCGCGCCGGCGCGGCCGATGACAAGGCGTTCGTCCTTCAGAACCTGGAGGGCCTTCTGCACGGTGGCGTTGGAGGCTTCGAACCGATCCTTGAGCCGCTGCGTTGACGGGAGACTGGCTCCGGGCTGAAGGTCGCCCGACATGATCTCGTCGCGCAGATCGGCTGCGATGCGCTCGTGAAGGGGACGCCGATCGTACGCGTCTTGCTCTGCCTTAGGCATGTCAGATCCTCGGTTCGAGTTCGTAGCGAAGTCGCTGCCCGCTCGCGGGGAAGACGGACGCGTCAACCTGGAAGGGCCGACCGGCGGCGTCCAGCGTTACCCGGGTCATGCACAGAACGGGGTCGGCGTCTGTGAGGCCAAGCACTTGCCGTTCGGCATCCGTCGGCATCCGTGCTGAGACTTCCTCTCGGACGCGATGCGCGGTGTGGCCCAGTTCGGCGAGAAGCGTGACCGCGCCACCCCGAATCTTGGCGGTCCCCTCCAGTCGCGTGCCACGGGCGATATCCACCGGGTAGTAGGTGTCGGTCAGCTCGGTCGGCTGGTCATCCAGGTAGATGACCCGCTGTCGCACCACAACGTCAGTGCCGTCTTCGATCGACAACAGCGCCGCCACCTCCGCGGGCGCGGGCACCTCACCGGCCCGGACGATGCGCTGACGGCCGACGCCTCCCTTGGCAGCGGCTTCGTCCTGCCACGCGTCCCCCTCCCCCTCCGCCCTGGGCACCACGTACGGCACCGAGCTACTGACCCAATCGCTGCTGCTCACTTAGTCCCCATCTCAGTCCGTTCGGCTGTCGACCTCACCGCTTTACACAGTAAGCGATACAGCCCTCATCCCGACCTTGCTGCATTTCGCGAATAGCGATACGGTCAGCGCATCGCCGACGCGCAAGCGGAAGCGGTGCGGAGGGGCCTTCTTTGGGCTGCTCTGTGGCAGAGGGCGGGGACGCTGCAATCCCGCTAAAGGCCAGGTGGAGCAGGGTTTCGGCCCGACTGGCGAGGTGGCCCGGTGACCGCGAGCAACGGCCGGCGTGTGGGGACACGGTCCCCCTTGCAGTGCGTATCCCCTGGTCAGTAGGACAAAGGAGCTTCAGTGAGTCGACGAATGTGATGGGCGCGGCCGTGACCGACCGGCACGGCGGCGCCGCTCCATCCCTGGTCCGCAGGCACCGCAGGTGCCGCGCCCAACCGGTCACCTTCCACCGAATCGCGGCGGCTAGCGCCGCGCCGGTTGCTCGCCCCGCCCGTCCGGCCCGCGCGGTCGTACGGACGGGGTTGAGGGGAGCCGGAGGATCTGGTTTCCAACGGCGCGCGGCCCCGGTGTTCGAGCACCGGGGCCGCTGTTCTGGGCCGTTCCCATCTGAGAGGAGCACGACCCATGAAGTACATCGTTGCAGGCCATCAGGCCGTCACCGAATCGGAGTTCGCGGAACTGGCGCTGGGTACCCCGGTTGAGCTGTGGCTCGGGGTCGACGGCGAGAGCGACGAGGAGCGCGCGGCCCGCCTGGACGCGGCCCGCGACATCCTCACCGACCCCGAGTTCCGCAGTCTGCCCGACGACCTGGTTCGCCTGGCCGCGCAGGTTGTCGAGAACCACCCGGACCTGTTCAACGTGGTCCCGCTGGCCCGCCCCGGCCGGCGCTGTACTGCCCGGACGGTGGCCGCGTGAGCGAGAACGTGTCGCTGGACGACCTGTCCGTGCCACTGCGCGCACTGCGCCTGCTGGCCGGCGACTTCGGGCACCTGCCCGCACCGGACGTGCACGTCTCCACGATCTACCCGGAGCAGTTGGAGCTGACGTTCTACGACGACCTGACCGGCTTCGAGATGTGGCGCGAGGCGCTGAGGATCGCCCCGGACGCGGTGACGTGCCGGGAGCAAGGCAACGGTAGTACGCGACGCCTGCGCGCGAGCGTCGACCACGCGGGCGCCACAGTGCAGTTGATCGCCTACGCGGACGTCGTCACCCCGGTCGTGGTCGGGGGTGCGGCATGAGTGCCGCGGCCCGCGTCGACGTGCGGTCGACGCCCGTCGAAGCACCGTTGACGCCCGTCGCCGTGGACTACGCGATCACCACGTTGGCGAGCGTTCTCACGGTGGTGCTGACCGCGGTGGCGTTCTGGCTCTCCTACGAGCACTTGCAGGAAGTCGCCGCCGGACACGGCATGGCGCAAGCGGTGGCCCGCTCGTGGGCGTGGCCGGCCACGGTGGACCTGTTCATCGTGATCGGCGAGTTGCTGATCCTGCGTGCCTCGCTCGCCCACCGGGTCGACTGGTGGGCAATCGGCCTGGTCACCGCCGGAGACGGCGCCTCCATCGGCCTCAACGTCGCCGGAGTCGGCCAGGACGCGGGCGCCCTCAACTACGTGGTCGCCGCCGTTCCCCCGGTGGCCGCGCTGCTCGCGTTCGGCGCCCTCATGCGGCAGGTCCACGCCTACCTGGCCCGCCGGGCTTCGACGGGCGTCACCCTCCCGCCGCCGGGCGTCGAAACCCCGTCGACACCCGTCGAAGTGAGCGTCGACCGCCCCACGTCCACTCCGTCCACGGTCCCCCTGAACGAAGGGGAGTCGGTGCCGGAACTCCCGGCGTTCGTGCCGGAAGCCGCGCCCGCGTCGACGCCCGTCGCCGTGGAAGCGGTGCCCGTCGCGATGTCGTCGACGGCCGTCGACCTGTGCGCCCCGGTGGTCTACCCGAACCGGGTGGATCAGTTGGTGCGGGCCCTGTACGGGAGCGACTTCACCCAGCCGAGCACCACCCGCATGGTCATGGCGATGGACGCGGCAGGGCTGGGCACGTCGCAGTCCACGGCCCGCACCGCGCGCGGTCGGGTCAAGGCGCGGGAGCCGCACCTGGCCAACTTCCCTGCCGCGATCGCGGGCTGAAGGGGGAGCGGGTCATGTCGCTCACGTTCGCCAAGTGCCTCGACCCGAACGGCGCCCGCTACGGGATACCCACCTTCCCCTGGCGCCACGTCCCCGACGGCTACGCCACCCGCCGCCAACTCCGCGCCCGCGGCCTGCGCCCCGGCGGCCAGCAAGTCGCCGCCCAGGCCTTACGCCCGCGCTACCGGCGCGGCCCGCTCGTCGCCTACTTCTACCGGCTCGACCACGCCAAGCCCGTCCGGCCCATGACGCCGGCCAAGCGGGCCGCGCTGGCCAAGGCCAATCTCGCCCGCCGCACCTGCCCGAACTGCCGGACGGATGCCGGCTACGTCATCCCCACCTCACTCGGAGTGTGCGTGCCCTGCGCCTACCCCGACGACGAACAGCGCGCCGCCTGAACACCCCTACTGCACTTGGGAGTTTCGCTGTGTCCAGCCGTACCCGAGCCCGCGGCACCGCCGGGGTTCACACCGTCCGTATCCCGCACCAGCGCGGACGCCGTTCCGCTCAGCCATTCGTCGTGGTCGTGCCCGAACGCCCCTCGCTCACCCGCGAGGCACTGACCGCGATCGGCGGTCTGCTGTGGCGCTTCCGCCGCCCGCTCATCCCGACCGCGCTGGCCCTGCTCGCGTGGCCGGTGACCGCACTCCTGCACGCGATCGCCTGGTGGTCGGGCCTGCTGCTCGCCCCCGCCGCGGCCGTGCCGGTGCTGTGGCTGCTGGTCATGCAGCGCCGCCGCCCGGCCCGGAGCTCCGTGCTGGCCTGGCGAGCCGGCCTGGCCCTGCTCGCCACCACCACCGCCGCATGGGCCGCGTTCGCCGCCGGGTTCGGCCCGCTGGCCGGTCCGCTCCCGCTGCTGTGGCTGCTGACCTGGCTGATCGCGCAGACCGCCTGGCTCATCGTCCGCCGCTCCCACTGACCTGAGGAGACACCTCTGATGGCAACCCCTCCCCGCTACGCCAAGGGCGCTCCGGGCGCCGGCGCCAACGGATCCCAGACCAAGGGACCCGTCAACAAGACCAAGAAGTTCGGTGCCACGTTCGCACCGGGCTTCACCATCAACGTCAACCAGGGCGGCCAGATGGCCACCTCCGGTGGCGGCGGGACCGGTCGCGGTGGTGGCCGCGCCGAATCCCTGCTCCCTGCACCGGAGTTCACCTCCCCCGCGCAGGTCCGCAACTACTGCAACACCCTGCGCGCCGCCGGCGTCACCCTCTCCATCGAGGTCGCCATGGCCGCGGAGATCCTCAAGAGCGTGCTCACGGCGGTCCCCGACCCCGAGGGACGGCCGTTCGGCTCCCGGGTCCGCGCCGCGAAGGTGGCCCGCAAGATGCAGAAGTCCGCGGACGCGCTGCGGGACGCCGCGAAGAACGCCGCGGCCACCTACTCGGTCTTCCAGCAGCAGTACGAGGAAGAGATCAACCGCGTCCGTCACCGCGCCCGCAAGCCACAGCAGCCCGTCATCAACTGGGCACAGCAGTAAGGAGGTTGAATCTGATGGCTGAGCGCAGTCAACAGCAGCAGCTTGCCGAGCTGCTCGAAGTACAGCTCCAGGGCGGCTCGGACGCCGGCGGGGTCGGCAAGTACCTGCTGCACCGGGCCAAGCCCCACCTGCCCCCGTGGCTCGCCTGGGGCGGCACCGGCCTGGCCGGCGTCCTCGGCAACGCCCGCTGGGACGGGAGCGCCGCCGCCGGCGTCGGCCTGACCCTCGCGTCAGTGGCACTGACCGGGGCAACCTGGTGGGCGGGCCGGACCACGAGCCAGCAACGGCAGTTGCACTCAGCCATCACGGTGGCCTGCGGTTCTGCCTGGCTCACCGCCGCCTGCCTCGCCGGACCCACCGCAGGGCCGATCGACGACCTCTACCTGATGGCCGGCCCGGCGCTGGCCCTGTCGTGGAACATTCGCATGGTCCTGCGGCACAACCCCGACGCGACCGGCCAGAGTTCGGACAAGGGGCTGCTGGAGAAGGTGGGTCTGGCGCGGGCGCAGATGGGTGCGGCGAAGGTGGAACCCAACCGGGTCACCGCCCCCGTCGCGCTCGAAGCGGGCGTGCAGACCAACGACGACATGGCCAAGGCGCTGGGCAACATCGCCTCCGCGCTGGACCTGCCGACCTCCGCCGTCCGCTACAACCCCGACCCGGGCTCCGCCCGCCGCGGCGAACTCGTCATCGTGCCCGAAGACATGCTCGCCGAAGTCGTCGAATGGGAAGGTCCCTCGAACCTGGGTGGGTCGATCGCCGAGCCGCTGGTCATCGGGCGCTACGACGACGGCTCGCTGCTGGTGATGTGGCTTCCGGGCGACCCGGACGCCGGCCGCAACTCCACACACGGACTGATCGCGGGCCAGTCCGGATCCGGCAAGGGCGACGCCGCGCTGAACCTGCTCACGGAGATCCTCTCCCGCAGGGACGTCATCGTCTGGTTCTCCGACCCCAAGGCCTTCCAGGACTTCGCCACCCTGCGCCCCGGTCTCGACTGGGCAGTTGAGGGCGGCACGTCCACCGAAGTCATGGTCGCGGCGGTTGAGGCCGTCATCCCGGCGCGGACGCGCTGGCTGGGTGCCCATGGCTACCGGCAGTGGGTCCCCGCCGCCGCACAGGTACAGAACAGCCCGGAGCACAGCTGCCGTACGGACGGCAGCGCGTGCGGGTGCGCGGGGATGCCGTTCCTGGTGGCCTGGTTCGAGGAGGCCGCGAACACCCTGCGTGCGCTGGGTGACGACGCGTTCACCGGCATCGCGCAGGAAGCCCGGTCGGCCGGTGTCTCACTGATCGTGTCGCTTCAGCGTCCGTCCTACGACCAGATGTCGACCAGCACCCGCGCCTCCCTCCCGTCCGTGATCGCGCTCGGCTGCGACGCACGCGATGAGGGGTTCGTCCTGCCCGACGAGGTGCTCGCCGCGGGCGCCCACCCGGGCGCGTGGGCCAACCGGCGACCCGGCTACTGCTACGTCGTCTCGCCAGGTATCCCGGAGGACCGCTACGCCGCCCCGGGTCGTACCCGCCGCTTCACCCACCGGGCGGTGCCGGTCATGGAATTGCTCGCCACCTGGGCACAGCGCAACGGCGCCACTGCCGACCCCGTCACCGCCGGCGCAGCCTCCAGCATCGCCGGCCGCGCCTACACCGGCCGCACCGCACCCGGCACCGAGCAGACGACGACGGTACTGCGGGCCGTCGACGAGGAGGACGACGACATGGAATCCGCCGGTCTGCTCGTCGACCCCGAGGACCAGCACATCGACCCGGAGGCCGAACTCCCGGACCCGGAGCAGGGGGACGACGTTCCGCTGTTCGGTCAGGAGACCGGGCGCAAGCCGTCTCCGGCAGAGGCGCGGCGGCTGTTCGCGGACGCGCTCGCAGAGTTCGAGTCGACCGGACAGATGATCGTGGGCCCGAAGGACTTCATGGACTGGTGCGACCGGCACAGCCTCTCCCGCCCGTGGGTGTCCGAGCGGCTCAAGGAAGCCGCGCTGGAGGGCCGGCTGGAGGCGACGAACACCACCGGGCGGTGGCGGATCGTGCCCGTCCTGACGGCTGCCTGACACCTGACACCGTCACGCCCCTCTGACACTCAAACCCCTAGGCAGACCGGGTGTCAGAAACGCGTGACGCCCCCTCGTGACACCCCTGACACCCCCGCCTGACACCCGCCCCGCGCGCATCCGCGCCACCTGCTGGCGCGGGCCCGCGGCACACCCGAAGGGAGCCAGAAGATGAGCCAGCACACCCCGCCCGGCCAGATGGCCCCGCACATTCCCGCCGACCTCTACCACCACGCCCAGGCCACCGGACAGCCCGTCGTCATCGTCGTCACGGCCACCACCCCGCCCGGCTTCCCGTGGCAGAAGTTACTGATTCCGTTCGCGATCGCCGGGGCCGCCGCGCTCGGCACGTGGGGTGTGGTCGCCGCGCTGTGCTGGCTGATGGATGTCGCCTCGCACACCGCGACCGTCATCGCCGGGGCCGCCGGACCGGTCGGCGCCGGCGGCATCACGATCAAGCTCTTCTCGAAGAAGTAGCTACGCCAAG
The DNA here is from genome assembly GCF_042751305.1 of Streptomyces hokutonensis. GTDB lineage: Bacteria > Actinomycetota > Actinomycetes > Streptomycetales > Streptomycetaceae > Streptomyces > Streptomyces hokutonensis_A. The sequence continues at coordinate 189,952 of NZ_JBHYWD010000008.1, read as the reverse complement.
GGCGGCCCCCTCGTCTCGCCAAAGTCGCGGGGCCGCCCTTGTCAGCCAGCACCTTCAACAGGACTGGAGACATCCAGCATGACCGAACCGACCGACATTCGGCGAGCACGGGTCGTGTCCCGCCCACTCAGGGTTGTGGACGCGTCCTTGACCAAGAGCGCGACCGGAGCGGGCAGCCGACTGTTCCCTGACGGCATCGTTGAACTGTTCCGTGGACCGGGTGGCTGGGCTGAGGGCCTGCGCATGCTCGGTCTGGCCGACATCGGCCTCGAGTGGGACACAGCGGCGTGTCAGACCGCGCACGCCGCCGGCCACGCGACCATCCAGACCGACGTGGCTGCCTACCCGACCCACCCGTTCAAGAAGCGCGTCACCGGGCTCATCGCGTCGCCGCCGTGTCAGGCCTGGTCCCGCGCCGGGAAGCGCGGCGGGCTCGCCGATCAGCCGCTCGTGCACCAGGCCGTTCACGACCTCGCCCATGGCCGCGACACCCGTACCCGACTCCTGGCCCAGTGCAAGGACGAGCGCTCCCTGCTTGCCGCAGAGCCGATGCGCTGGCTGTACGACCTGCGCCCCGAGTGGGTGTGCCTGGAGGAAGTCCCCGACGTCCTCCCGCTGTTCCGGCAGATCGCCGCCGTGCTCCGGGCGTGGGGATACAGCGTGTGGGCGGGCGTGGTGAACGCCGCCGACTACGGCGTCCCCCAGAGCCGGCGCCGCGCGATCCTCATCGCCTCCCGGACCCGGCCGGTCACCGCGCCAGTGCCGACCCACAGCGAGCATGGCGCCGCCGGCCTGTTCGGCGACGACCTGCCCCGCTGGATCACGATGGCCGAAGCCCTCGGCTGGGGGGCCACAGACCGTCCCGCGCCCACCGTCACCGCCGGCGGCGGCAAAACCGGCGGCCCCGAGCCGTTCCCGTCCCAGGCACGCGCCGCACTGCTCGCCGCCCAGCGGCGCGGCGCCTGGGTCCTCCACACCAACCGCAACCAGCAGCCCGACGGCAGTCGGCAGACCGCCGACCCCTACGCCGGTCCCGCCCCCACCTTCACCGCCAAGTCCGGCGGACAGTGGGTGCTGCGCCGCGGCTCCCAGGAAGAGCCGGACACCGTCCGCATCACCGTCGCTGAGGGCGCCGTACTCCAGTCGTTCCGGGCCGACTACCCGTTCCAGGGCACCAAGACCAAGCAATTCGAGCAGGTCGGCAACGCCGTGCCCCCACTGCTCGCCGCGCACATCACCTCCGTGACCACCGGCATCCCGGTCCACGCAGCCCTGGAGATGGCCGCATGAACGAGCACCTGCGGACCGCGCTGACGCTCGCTGCGAACGGCGTTCCGGTGCTGCCGCTGCGGGCAGGGAAGGTCCCGTTCGGCAACTGCCGCACCTGCGCGAGGAACACGTGCGGCGGCCGGCCGAATATGAAGAACCCCGGCCCCTGCACCTGCCCGCACCCCTGTCACGGCTGGGCCGCCGCCACCACCGACCCGCACGTCCTCAGCTCCCCCCACTGGGAGGCGGCATGGCGACAGGCCGCGGCGGTCGCCTATCACCCCGGGGGCGCCGGACTGACCGTCGTGGACCTCGACAACGCAGACGCCATCACGTGGGCCCGTGCCAGCCTGCCCGCCACACGGACCGTGCCGACGACGCGCGGAGAGCACTGGCTCTACCAGGGCGCCATGCCCTCCGCCAACGCGGTACGGCCCGGCGTCGACGTCAAGTCCCTCATGTCCTACGCCCGTTGGCTCGGACACGGTACCGGGCACACGACTGCGCTGCCGGACGTCGTACGCGCCCTGCTGGTGAAGGAACCCTCCCCGGTCCGGCCCACAGTGCAGGTCGTCACCGTGCCCGCGCTGTCCGGGGGAGGCGAGTGCCGCCATCGCACACCGACCTACCTGGACCGTGGCATCGCCATGGCCGAGCAGCAGATCACCGGGGCTCGTGAGGCGGTGCACGCCACCGTCTACCGGACGTTCCTTGCCGTGCTGTCCACGCACGGCCGGTGCGGCTGCCTCACCGACGCCCACATGGAGCGGCTGTTCACCGCAGCTCAGACCAAGGGCGAGTCCGTCCGGCACTGCACCGACGCGTGGACCAACGCCCGCACCACGTTGGGACTGTGACCGTGTCTGACGACGATAACAATCCGGCCCGCAAGGCCATCGCGGACTACGCGCAAGAGCACTTCCGCTACTTCCGTACCGCTGACGGAACCGTGTACGCGCAGAAGAACGGCCACCCCGTGGCCCGCCCGATCCGCTCCCAGGGCACCTCAGGCAGCCACCGGCAGGAACTCATGGTCGGCCTGTTCAAGGACGGGCTTGGCGTGTTCAACGGGACCGCCCTCAAGGAGGCGTTGGACTTGATCGAAGCACTCGCGATGAGCGAGAACGTGCAGCCCGTCCACATCCGCGTCGCCCCCGGCTTCGACGGCGCGACCTGGCTGGACCTGGGACGCAACGACGGACAGTCCGTCCGCATCCACCCCACCGGCTGGGACATCCTCACACCCGACCCACAGGAAGTCTGCTGGCGGCGCACCCAGCTCACAGGCGAACTCCCCCTGCCTGCCAAAGACACCGACGGCAAGGGCATCGACCTGCTGCTGCGGCTGTGCAACTTCGCCAACGCGGAGACCGAGTGCCTGGCCGTGGCGTGGCTGATCGGCTGCCTGGGGCCGTCCGTACCGGTCCCCGCGCCATTCCTCACCGGCCCACAGGGTGCGGGCAAGTCCACCGGCGGACGCATGCTGGTGCGGATCATCGAAGGGATGAGTGGCGACCTGCGCCGGGCCCCGAAGGACGAAGAGAACCTGATCGCGGCCGTCGCCGCAGGATGGGTCACCGCCCTGGACAACCTCTCCCACCTCGCCCCGGACCTGTCCGATCTGATGTGCTGCATCGTCACCGGAGCGGAAACCATCAAACGCGCCCTCTACACCGACGGCGACGTGGTCCGCGCCCGCTACCGCCGACCGCTGCTCCTGACGGGGATCGACGTGGGAGTCATCCGGCCCGACCTCGCCGAACGCCTCCTGCCGCTGCGCCTGGAACGCCCCCGCGTACGGCGGACCGAGGCGGAGCTGTGGACGGAGTTCGAAGAGGTTCTTCCCGTCGTGCTCGGGTCGCTGCTCGATCTCACCGTCAAGGTCCGTGCGTCCGAGGCCGACATCCCCACCGACCTGCGCATGGCCGACTTCGCCCACCTGTGCGCACAGTTCGACGCAGCAACGGGGCTCGGGGCGCTCAACGCCTACCGTGCCAGCCTGGATGACCTCAACGACGACGTCATCGAGGGCGACCTGTTGGCGCAGACCGTGCTCAAATACGCGGCTGGCCTGGACGCTGGCATGGAGCAGCGGATGACCTCGACGGAGTGGCTGCGCTGCCTCACCCGCCTATACACCGGCGAGGACTCCCAACCCCTACCCAAGGGCTGGCCCACCACCGGCAAGGTCCTCTCCGACCGCCTCAAACGCCTCCAACCTACCCTGGCCGCCCGCGGCGTCCTCATCGACTCTGGCCGCACCAAAGAAGGCCGTTACATCGAGATGACCCACTCGTCGGCCCTGCTCCCACATGAGCAGCAGGCGTTCTGACCGACGACCGGCAACCGCCTGCACAAGCAAGAGGAGCACCACCGGCGCTGGGCGTGCTCCTCTTGCTGTTCGGCGCTCGCGCCGCCCCAAGGTCGCGCCGCGCCGCGGCTCCTTTCACGCCGTGAGGGGTACGCCATCACCACAGACACCCCCTCCTCTTTTTCCTAAGAGAGGAACGCTGCGTCACCTGCGTCACCGAGGCCCGGAAAACGACGGGTGACCTGCGCATACAGCGGTGACGCAGACGGCCATCGGCTGCGTCATCCTGCGTCATCCTGCGTCACCGATGACGGACAGCCTGCGTCACCGGTGACGCACCCCGAAGCCCTGCGTCACCAAGAAACCGCAGGTCAGGCACATCGGATGACGTAGATGACGCGGTGACGCAGAAATCCGCACCTCGGACAGGCGCAGGCCTCTGAGAAGACCCCGAGCGAACTCCAGAGGAGACATGAAAGTGAGTCAGAAGACCACTGCCCTGCCTCAGCTCCACTCCGCTGCAGACGTGGCCCAAGCCCTTGGTTGCTCCGAGTGGTGGGTGAAGGAGCAGGCTCGAAGGGGGCGCATCCCATTCACCAAGCCAGCAGGCAGCTACCGGTTCACGTCCGAGCATTTTGCAGAGATCATGCGCATCTTCGAGAGCCGTCCCACCGAAAGTAGCAACGCTGCTGTAACTGTCTCACCAGGGCCGCGCCGCCGGGTGACCACAACGGCGGTGCCCGTCACCCCGCTGAAGGCAAGGACGCCACGCAGGGCGCGACACGGCCAATCGCAGTCCACGGCAGCCTGATTCCGTGTGCCGCCCCGCCCCCCCCCCCGGCGGCCCCCCCCGGGATAAGGGGGGGAAGTTTGGGTTTTACGCGAACCACGGCCGCTAAAGGGGCGGGCCGTAAAAACAAGCGCCCGGGCAAGAC
>NZ_JBHYWD010000008.1:155595-185427 GCF_042751305.1 Streptomyces hokutonensis | reverse complement strand
AGAGAGACCCCCCGCGACAGCGCCCGCGCCACCCTCCCCACGCCCGCGCGCGCGCGTGTCGCGCGGCGCGCCCCCCGCCCCCCCCCCGCCCCCCCCCCCCACACCCGTCTATAAGGGGAGCAAGTTGGGTTATGCCGAGAACCTCGGCAGCTACTGGCGCGGCCGATACAAGCTCGCGCCAGGCAAGTACGCCACGGTCCGCGACGCAGACGGTGACGCCATCCGCTTCCGGACCAAGGCAGCGGCAAAGAAGGCAGCAGACGCCGAAGAAGCGAAGCTGTTGGCCGGAACGAAGAAGGCACCTGCTGAGCGGATCACTTTCGGTGCCTACGTGAACCGCTGGTACGCCGCGCAGGACTTGGCGGCCTCCACCATGCAGAACTACCGGCGGCACATCGAAGAGCACTTGCTTCCTGCCTTCGAGGATTTCGCCATCGCCGACATCCTGAGCACCGACATCGCCGCTTGGGAGAAGCGCGAACACGCCGTTCCCTACGCGGCTACCAGCGTTAAGACATGGCGAGCGACACTACACCTGATCCTTGCCGACGCCGTTGACGAGGGGCTGCGCGACTCCAACCCGGCAACCAAGCGACGCGGACGAGGGAAGCGCGCCGGCCGCTCGCGCAACCGTGGCCCGGAGAAGGCGGTCACGACCGCGCTCGGCATTCTGCTGATCGCCGAGCGGATGGCGCTGCTGTCCGGCCGGGACGATGAGTTCGTTGGCGGCATTCTCAAGGGCTACACAGGCATGCGCTGGGGCGAGATCGTTGGCCTTGAGACCGAGTTCGTCCGGCCGAAGAGCATTCGCATCGAGTGGCAGCTCTACGAACTGGACACCGGCGAACTGCACCGTTGCCCACCCAAGGACGACTCCTACCGCGACATCGGCACTCCGGACTTCCTCGCGGCCATGGTTGCGGGCCACATCGCCCGAACGAAACCGAAGGCTTGCGAGTGTCACGGACTGGTCTACGTCTTCCGCGGTCACGGCGCCGCCAACGGCTCTGTGAGTCGCCCGGGAGCGAAGCTGGTCGACGTGGCTCGCCGCGCCAGCGTCTCGACAGGCACGGTCTCTAACGTCCTCAACCGCCCGAACGCTGTGGCGGAGCCGACTCGCATGAACGTACTGGAAGCCATCACCGATCTCGGGTACGTCCGTAACGCGGGATCGGGGGAGTTGGCTGCACACTGGCGGCGCTCAGGCTTCGCCACCTGGCTCTTTCGGCCTGCCGCCACAGGCCGGTACCCAGGGCGCGGCAATCAGGAGGAGCACCCTGTGCCAGTGGTCGCTGAGCCGTGGCCCGGGATTCCAGCACGTGGGCGAGGAGCCTCTAGGCGGGCTGAGGCGTGCTGGGTGCCGATCGCTCCGGGGCTGACGCCGCACGGGCTGCGCCACACTCATAAGACGCTCATGAGAGAAGTGGGGACTCCGCCGAAACTCATGGACGAACGCATGGGTCACGAGGACGGATCGGTGCAGTCCCGCTACGACCACATCACGGCCGGAATGCGGCAGGCGCTGATGGCCGCGCTCACCGGGATGTGGGAGGAGGCGTTGGACGCGCGACGGGCGATGCGCCCCGGCTCGCCCGTGGCGGCTCTGGATGCGCTGCTGAGGGCTCGCGGTTAGGGCGCCGATCCGGAGACGAATTCCAAGATCTTCTCCAGGATTTCTCCAGAAGGGCTCTGAAGAACAGTTCAGGGCCTGTGCTGATGTCTCAGCACAGGCCCTGAACTGGCGTTTCTCTGTCGGGGTGGCGGGATTTGAACCCACGACCTCTTCGTCCCGAACGAAGCGCGCTGCCAAGCTGCGCTACACCCCGATGTCGCCGCTCATCTTGCCGGTGTTGCTGCTCATCGCGGCGACGTCGTTTACTTTAGCCCACCGGTGGCTGGAGACGAAATCCGGTTTTGGCGCGGTGGCGGATCGGGTTGGGGCGGGCGTGGTCGAGGGCCACGAGGAGGACGGAGAGGGCGTAGAAGGCGAGGCCGAGGAGGAGGGCGTTGCCGAGGACGCTCTTGTAGCCGTGGTGCTCGACGTCCAGGAACGTGTAGAGGTAGCGGCCCGGTGTGCCGGGGAGGATCAGTTCGCCGCGGGCCAGATACACCGCCAGGTACGTCATCGGGTACAGCAACCACGTCGCCGCCATCCGCAGGTGCAGTCGGCCGGGTGCGGTCAGCAGCAGCCAGTCGAGTACCGCCGCGATCGGTGTCACCGTGTGCAGGACCTGGTTCGTCACCGCCTGCCACCCTGTGAGGGTCCCGCCCGTCATCGCGAACGGGCTCGACGCGTGGGCCAGGATCAGGTGGTACACCAGGCCCGTGATCGTGATGTAGAGGAGTGCCGCGCCCGTCACCAGGGGGGAGAGGGGGCGGCGGGCCGTCCATGCCCGGCGGGCCGTGGCGATCATCACCAGGGCCAGCAGGATGTTGCTCTGGATCGTGAAGTAGGTCAGGACCCTGATCGGACTGCCGAGGAACAGGTCGGCGGTCACCGCCGCTGCCGCCGTCAGCGCGACCAGCAGTCGGTACACGGCCGCCGCCGGGCGACGGTACGGAGCCACCACCGCGGTGGCCGGAACGGGTGAGGCGAGCAGCGCGGGCATGCCGGGTACCGCGGGGAGGTCCGGGATGTCCCTGGGTATCGGAGCGGTCATGCCCTCACGCTAGGCAGAGGGGACGAACCGGGCGATACGGGTGGGCCGCACGAGCTACGCGGCCCGCGAGACCCCCACGGTGCAACGGCCTATCGCCTGCCTACTCCCGCCCCACCAACGTCATCAACGTAGCCTCCGGCGGACAGGCGAACCGTACCGGCGTGTACCGGCTCGTCCCGCACCCCGCCGACACGTGCAGGTACGACGTCCGGCCCTCCGCCGTATGCGTGGAGAGGCCCTTCACGCGGTCCGTGTCGAGGTCGCAGTTGGTCACCAGGGCGCCGTAGAACGGGATGCAGAGCTGGCCGCCGTGGGTGTGGCCGCCGAGGATCAGGGGGTAGCCGTCGGCGGCGAACGCGTCCAGGGCGCGGAGGTACGGCGCGTGCACGACAGCCATCGAGAAGTCGGCGTCGTCGGACGGGCCGCCCGCCACGCGCGCGTACCGGTCGCGCTTGATGTGCGGGTCGTCGAGGCCGGTCAGTTCCACCGACGCGCCCTCGATCTTCAGCGTGCCGCGGGTGTTGGTGAGGTTGAGCCAGCCTCCCGCGTCGAAGCCGTCCCGCAGGTCCTCCCACGGGTTGTGAACGGCTCCCACGATGGGCGGGTTGCCGTTCAGACCGTGGCGGCCCGCGGTCTTCTCGAACAGGTACCGGGCGGGGTTGCGGAGGGTGGGGCCGTAGTAGTCGTTCGAGCCGAAGACGTACGCGCCCGGGAACTCCATCAGCGGGCCGAGCGCGTCCAGGACCTCGGGGACGCCCTCCGGGTCGGAGAGGTTGTCGCCGGTGTTGATCACGAAGTCGGGGCGCAGGCCCGCGAGCGAGCGCAGCCAGCGCTGCTTCTTGCGCTGGCCGCCGACCATGTGGATGTCGGAGACCTGGAGGACTCTGAGCGGGCGCATCCCGGCGGGCAGCACCGGGACCGTCACCCGGCGCAGTCTGAAGGAACGGACCTCGAAGCCCGCCGCGTAGACCAGACCGGCGGCGCCGGCCGCCGCAATTCCCAGGGGTACTCCATATCGCGCGCGCATGCCTCCATCGTGTCAGACCCCACTGACACGCCTGACACCCCGTCGGCCGGGGGCCGGTAAATCGGCGGGCGGAGCCGGTCGCGCACCTGCGAGAATCAGACGCATGACCACCACGCTCAAGGCGAAGCTGCAGGAAGACCTCAACACCGCGATCAAGGCGCACGACAAGCTGCGTTCCTCCACGCTCCGGCTGACGCTCGCCGCGATCACCAAGGAGGAGGTCGCGGGCAAGGAGAAGCGCGAGCTCTCCGACGACGAGGTCCTCAAGGTGATCACCAAGGAGGCGAAGAAGCGCCGTGAGGCCGCGGACGCCTTCGCCCAGGGCGGTCGCCCGGAGCAGGCCGCGCAGGAGAAGGCGGAGGGCGAGGTCCTCGCCGAGTACCTGCCCAAGCAGCTCGGCGACGAGGAGCTGACCGCGATCGTCGCCCAGGCCGTCGAGGAGGCGAAGGCGGCCGGCGCCGAGGGCCCGCGCGCCATGGGTGCCGTGATGAAGATCGTGAACCCGAAGGTGGCCGGCCTGGCCGAGGGCGGCCGCGTCGCCGCCGTGGTGAAGAAGCTGCTCGCCGGCTGACCCACGAAACACGTTCCTACGACGACGGGGGCGCCCCTTGTGGAAAGGGCGCCCCCGTCGTCGTAGACGAAAAGGCTGAGAGGCGAGGCGAACGGCGGTTCGCCGGGCCGGAGTTACCCCCGGTTGCCGCCGTTCCCGTTGCCGTTGTTGCCGCCGTTCGTCGTGCCCTGGATGAAGCCGTCCGGGAAGGAGAACGTCGGGGTGGGGGTGGTGCCTCCGTCGGTCGTACCGCCGTTGTTGTTGCCCCCGTTGTTGTTCCCGCCGTTGTCGTTGTTCTTGCCGTCGTTGTTGCCCTTGTCCTTGACGGGGTCGGGGATGTTGACGAGCTGGAAGTTCTCGACCTGCTTGCCCTCCAGGGCGCCGGTCATGGCGTCCTTCCAGATCGGGCCGGGGGTGTCGGCGCCGTAGACCTGGTCGTGCCAGACGCCGCCGATACGGATGTTGGTCATCTCGATGTTCTGCTTGGCGCTGCCGACCCAGACCGCGCCCGCGAGCTGGGGCGTGTAGCCGACGAACCAGGCGTTCTTGCGGGAGTCCGTCGTACCGGTCTTGCCGGCGCTCTGGCGGTCGGTGAGGCCGGCCTCCTGGCCGGTGCCGGAGTCGACCACGCCGCGCAGCACGGTGTTGACGGTGTCGGCGGTCTTCTTGCTCATCGCCCGCGAGCAGGTGGACTTGGGGACGGCGAGCGACTTCTGCTCGTTGCCCACCCTCTGGGTGATGGACTCGATGGCGATGGGCGTGCAGTACGTGCCCTCGTTGGCGAAGGCCGCGTACGCGGAGGCCATCGTCAGCGGCGAGAGGCCCTTGGATCCGAGCGCGATGGCCGGGACCTCGGGGATCTTGTCGCCGTTGCCCTGCACGACGCCGAGCTTGTTGGTCATGCTCACCACGGGGCACAGACCGATGTCGGAGATCATCTGCACGAAGTAGGTGTTGACCGACTTGGCCATCGCCTCCTTCAGCGCGTACGGACCCTTCTCCGACTCGCTCTCGTTCTCCACGGTCGCGCCGTCGGTGTTGACCCAGTTCTTGCCGCTGCAGGTCGAGACGGGGCTCGGGTAGTCCATCGAGTACGGCGCCGGGTACTGCTGGGTGGCCGGCAGGCCCTGCTCCAGCGCGGCCGCCGCGACGAAGGGCTTGAACGTCGAACCGGTCGGGAAGCCGAAGTTCGAGCCGCCCATGTCGGCGTTGACCGAGTAGTTGTACTCCGTCTCGTTCTTGCCGTAGCCGTACGGCTTCGACTGGCCCATTCCGAGGATCTTGCCGGTGCCGGGCTCGACGAGGGTGGCGGCCGCGGCGACCTTGTCCGACTTGTAGATGTGGTCCTTGAGCGAGGACTGCACCGAGGCCTGGGCCTGCGGGTCCAGGGTCGTGCGGATCGTCAGGCCGCCCTGGTTCCAGATCTTGGCGCGGGCCTCCTTGGTCTTGCCGAAGACCGGGTCGCTCAGGAAGACCTTCTCGACGTACTTGCAGAAGAAGCTGGCGCCCTTGACGGCGGTGATGCAGCCGTTCTTCGGCTGGCTGACCTTCAGCCCGAGGTCGCTCTTCTCGGCCGCCAGGGCCTCCGCCCTGGAGATGTCGCCGACCTCGGCCATGCGGGCCAGCACGGTGTTGCGGCGCTTCTTGGCCTCGGCCTCGTCGTTGATCGGGTCGTAGCGCGTGGGCGACTGCACGATGCCCGCGAGGAGCGCCGACTGCTGGAGGTTCAGGTCCTTGGCGTGCTTGGAGAAGTAGCGCTCGGACGCGGCCTCGACGCCGTAGGCCTGCTCGCCGAAGAAGGTGATGTTCAGGTAGTTCTCGAGGATCTTCTTCTTGCCGAGCTTCTCCTCGATCTGGATCGCGTACTTCAGCTCGCGGACCTTGCGGCCCAGCGTCTGCTGAGTGGCCTGCGCGACCTTCGTCGGGTCGTCGCCGGCCTCCTCGATGAAGTAGTTCTTCACCAGCTGCTGCGTGAGCGTGGAGGCGCCCTGGGAGACGCCACCGCTCTGCGCGTTCTTGTTCAGGGCGCGGAGGACGCCCTTGAGGTCGATCGCGCCGTGCTGGTAGAAGCGCGAGTCCTCGATCGCGACGATCGCCTTCTGCATGTACGGCGAGATGTCCTTGAGCTCCACCACCGTGCGGTCACGGGAGTAGACCGAGGCGAGCTGGTTGCCCTTGCTGTCCAGGATCGTGGTGCGCTGGCTCAGCTGAGGGCTCTTCAGGTTGTCCGGGATGTCGTCGAACCCCTGGACCGAGCCCTTGGCCGCGAGCCCCAGCGCTCCGGCCGCGGGCAACGCGATTCCGGCCATGACGGCACCGGCGAGCACACTGACACCGAGGAACTTGGTGGCCTGCTGCAGAGGGGACAGACCACCACCCGAGCGCTTTTTTGGCATGGGGGCAGCCTAATCCCTCACCTGGGGCGTCCCGAGGGAGCGGGTGAGTCTCGGGATGTTCGGGTGCGGGATCGTGACATCCATGGGCGGGCGCCTTGTCGTAGGCAGTGGCATCGACGGCTCTGCGACCGCGCCGTGAACGGCGGACCCGTCCCGGGAACATGACGGCGCGGCGACAGGAGCCGTCTACGTTCTCATTCGCCGGACAGGTGTATAGGCCTTGGCCTAAGCTGCTCTCAACTGTCACAGCAGAGCGGTCACGTATCAATACGTCCGGCGACCCCGAATCGTTTCGGTCGTTCCCTGTTTTTTTTGTGGGAGGCGTGTCCGAATCCGCCTCCTGTGTCACCTGGTGCCCCTTGTGGCGCATGTCAACTGTCCCGGTTTGCCGGGAAAGTCACGCATGTCGTCAGCTCACTCCCCCGGGTGATCTGCCGCTTACCCATAGTCCGTTCGGGCCATTCAAGATTGGGCCCGAAGGGGGTGTTGCGCTGTGCCCACCTTCCGTAACGTCCTCAACTGGCGGCGGTGAATATGCCGCTGCCGCCGTGGGGGAGCCTCGATTCGGGAGAGGACGGCGCCGGTATGGGCTGGGTAACCGACTGGAGTGCGCAGGCGGCCTGCCGCACTACCGATCCGGATGAACTGTTCGTTCAAGGAGCAGCGCAGAACAGGGCGAAGGCAGTGTGCACCGGATGCCCGGTACGCACGGAGTGCCTCGCCGATGCGCTCGACAACCGCGTCGAATTCGGCGTGTGGGGAGGCATGACGGAGCGGGAGCGCCGCGCACTGCTGCGCAGGCGGCCCACTGTCACTTCATGGCGCCGGCTACTGGAGACCGCGCGCATCGAGTACGAGCGAGGGGTCGGCATCATCCCCCTCGACGACGACGAGATCTACGAGAACTACGCGGCGGTGGGCTGACCCCCACCGGTCCCCTCGGGGCCGACCCCGGGCGATCCCCGGGGGTACGCGCCCGGAGGCCCGCGTCGTCAGACCTTCGTCTCGGGCAGCTCCGGCCGACCGGCCGCGAGCCGGTTCCCGATGTCCCGCAGCCCCGCGAGGTCGTGCACATCGCCGGGCAGCGCGGCCACTTCGGCGACGGCCACCTCGGGGTGGCGAGCGGTGAAGCGGTCACGTGTGCGCTGCTCGCGGGAGAGCAGCCGCATCCGGTCGGCGTGCAGTCTCAGCAGGCCTGCGGTGAGTCGGTCGACGGATGGCTCGTCGTCGGGTCGCTTGTCGGCGGGGCGCTCGTCGTCCGTGGCGGCGGGGGAGCCTTCGTCACGAGCTGCTGCCCGGGAACCGGGAGATCCGGTACCGGAGGATTCTGAACTGCCGTACGTGTCGGGAGAGTTACGAAGTCCAGCTTTCCCGCCCACCTGATCGACAATGCGGGACTCCTCAAGATTTTCCGCAGCGGCGAGTGCCCGCTCGGCCGACAGCCGGGCGGCTCCGCTGCCGTGCACCCGGTTCAGCACCAGACCGGCCAGCGGCATGTCCTCGGCCGCCAGCCGCTCCACGAAGTACGCGGCCTCGCGCAGCGCGTCCCGCTCCGGGGCCGCGACCACCAGGAACGCCGTCCCGGGCGCCTGCAGCAGCTTGTACGTCGCGTCCGCGCGGGTCCGGAAACCGCCGAAGGTGGTGTCCATCGCGGCGATGAACGTCTGGATGTCCTTGAGGAGTTGACCCCCGAGCAGCTTGCCGAGGGTGCCGGTCATCATCGACATGCCGACATTGAGGAACTTCATCCCGGCCCGGCCGCCCAGCTTCGCCGGCGCGGTCAGCAGCCGGATCAGCTTGCCGTCCAGGAACGAGCCGAGACGTTTCGGCGCGTCCAGGAAGTCCAGGGCCGAGCGGGACGGCGGGGTGTCCACCACGATCAGGTCCCAGTCGTGCTGGGCGCGCAGCTGGCCCAGCTTCTCCATCGCCATGTACTCCTGCGTGCCCGCGAAGCCCGCCGAGAGCGACTGGTAGAAGGGGTTGTTCAGGATCGCGGCGGCCCGCTCGCGGTCCGCGTGCGCCTCGACGATCTCGTCGAACGTGCGCTTCATGTCGAGCATCATGGCGTGCAGCTCGCCGTCCCCGTCGACGTCCTTCACCCGCCTCGGGGTGTTGTCCAGCGAGTCGATGCCCATGGACTGGGCGAGCCGCCGGGCCGGGTCGATGGTCAGGACGACGACCCTGCGGCCCCGCTCGGCGGCCCGCAGTCCGAGCGCCGCCGCGGTGGTCGTCTTGCCGACCCCGCCCGAGCCGCAGCACACCACGATCCGGGTCTCCGGGTCGTCGAGCAGCGGGTCGACGTCGAGCACGCGCGCGGGGGAGATGTGGTGGGGGCGGGCCGGTTCCGGACTCATGACATCCCCTGCTTCCGCAGCTCGGTGGCGAGTTCGTACAGGCCCGCCAGGTCCATGCCCTCGGCGAGCAAAGGCAGTTCGTGCAGAGGCAGGTCCAGCGCGCCGAGCACGGCCCGCTGATCGTGCTCCAGGGCGTACCGCGCGGCGTACTCCTCCGCCTGCGCGAGCAGCGGATCCACCAGCTTCTCGGCATTGCCGCCCCGCCGCGCCCCGCCGAGCCCGGCGGCCGACAGCGACTGCGCGACGGCGGTGCGCGGCACGTCCCGTACGAGATCCAGCTCGGCCGCGTCCAGCACCTCGGGCCGCACCATGTTCACGATGATCCGGCCCACCGGCAGCCGCGCCGCCCGGAGTTCGGCGATGCCGTCGGCGGTCTCCTGGACGGGCATCTCCTCCAGGAGCGTCACCAGGTGGACCTCCGTCTCCGGGGACTTCAGGACCCGCATCACGGCCTGCGCCTGATTGTGTATCGGGCCGATCTTGGCGAGGCCGGCGACCTCGTCGTTGACGTTCAGGAAGCGGGTGATGCGACCGGTCGGCGGTGCGTCCATCACCACGTAGTCGTAGGCGAACCGCCCGCTCTTGTCCTTGCGCCGTACGGCCTCGCACGCCTTGCCGGTCAGCAGGACGTCCCGGAGGCCGGGCGCGACCGTGGTGGCGAAGTCGATCGCGCCGAGTTTCTTCAGGGCGCGGCCGGCGCCGCCGAGTTTGTAGAACATCTGGAGGTAGTCCAGAAGGGCCAGTTCGGGGTCGATGGCCAGTGCGTACACCTCCCCGCCCCCGGGAGCGACGGCGATCTTCCGCTCCTCATAGGGCAGCGTCTCCGTCTCGAAGAGCTGCGCGATGCCCTGGCGACCCTCGACCTCGACGAGAAGCGTCCGCTTCCCCTCCGTGGCCAGGGCCAGCGCGAGGGCCGCGGCCACCGTGGTCTTGCCGGTACCGCCCTTGCCACTGACGACCTGGAGCCTGCTCACGTCATCGAGCCTAACCAGTCCGCGCCCGAACCAAGCAGGAGGCTGTGGACAACGCGACCACGGGCGACCGGTTCGCAGCCGCTAAAGTCGGCCGCATGACCAAGTGGGAATACTCGACTGTGCCGCTGCTCGTCCACGCCACGAAGCAGATTCTGGACACCTGGGGCGAGGACGGCTGGGAGCTCGTCCAGGTCGTGCCCGGGCCGAACAACCCCGAGCAGCTGGTGGCCTACCTCAAGCGGGAGAAGGCATGAGTGCCGTCGAGGCCCGGCTGGCCGAACTCGGCCTGACCCTGCCGGCGGTTGTCCCGCCGCTCGCCGCGTACCAGCCCGCCGTGCGGAGCGGGGTCTACGTGTACACCTCCGGCCAGCTGCCCATGGTGGACGGCAAGTTGCCCGTCACCGGCAAGGTGGGCGCCGAGGTCACCGCGGAGGAGGCCAAGGAACTGGCCCGCACCTGCTCGCTGAACGCCCTCGCCGCCGTCAAGTCGGTCACCGGTGACCTGGACCGGATCGCGCGCGTGGTGAAGGTCGTCGGCTTCGTCGCCTCGGCCCCCGACTTCACCGGCCAGCCCGGCGTGATCAACGGCGCCAGCGAACTCCTCGGCGAGGTCCTCGGCGACAAGGGCGTGCACGCGCGGAGCGCGGTCGGCGTGGCGGTGCTGCCGCTGGACTCGCCGGTCGAGGTCGAGATCCAGGTGGAGCTGAGCCAGGCGTAACCACGGTGTTCGCCCTCCCGGGGGTGCGCGTTGTTGCCTCTCGAACATCCGCGCGCTACGGGATAGCCTCCGCCCATGGCGAACGGTCAGTGGTTCCCGGCGGAGTGGCCCGAGCGCATCCGCGCGCTCGCGGACGGCGCGCTCACGCCGGTCGTGCCCAGGCGGGCGGCCACGGTGATGCTCCTGAAGGACACCGACACCGGCCCCGCCGTCCACATGCTGCGCAGACGCGCCTCCATGGCCTTCGCCGGGGGCGCGTACGCGTACCCGGGCGGCGGTGTCGACCCGCGCGACGACGAGCTGCACGTCCGCTGGGCGGGCCCCACGCGCGCGTGGTGGGCGAACCGGCTGGGCGTCGACGAGACGGCCGCCCAGGCGATCGTGTGCGCGGCCGTACGCGAGACCTACGAGGAGGCGGGCGTCCTGCTCGCCGGACCCACCCCCGACACCGTGGTCGACGACACCACGGGCGGTGCCTGGGAGGCGGACCGTGCCGCCCTGGTCGCCCGCGACCTGTCCTTCGCCGAGTTCCTCGACCGCCGGGGCCTGGTCCTGCGCTCCGACCTGCTGGGCGCGTGGGCCCGCTGGATCACCCCTGAGTTCGAAACCCGCCGCTACGACACCTGGTTCTTCGTCGCCGTCCTCCCGGAGGGGCAGCGCACCCGCAACGCCTCCACGGAGGCCGACCACACGGTGTGGATCGCCCCAGGCGAGGCGGCCGCCGGGTACGACAAGGGCGACCTCACGATGATGCCGCCGACCATCGCGACCCTGCGCGGGCTGATCCCGTACGGCAGCGCGGCCGAGGCCCTGTCGTCGGCGCCGGAGCGCGATCTGACGCCCGTCCTCGCACAGGCCCGCCTGGAGGACGGCGAGATCGTCCTGTCCTGGCCGGGTCACGAGGAGTTCACCAAGCACATCCCGACCGACCTCCCGACCGGTGGAGCCCCCGCATGACCGACGCAGCCGCGCTCCCCGGCCAGCCACGCGGCGGGGCGCTCACCGGCCCCGCCACCGCGCGGGCCGTCAACGTCCTCGCGCCGAACGCCTCCGCGATGACCCTGGACGGCACCAACACCTGGATCGTCTCGGAACCCGACTCCGAGCTGGCCGTGGTGATCGACCCGGGGCCCCTGGACGAGGGCCATCTGCGCAACGTCGTCGACACCGCCGAGAAGGCGGGCAAACGGATCGCCCTGACCCTGCTCACGCACGGACACCCCGACCACGCGGAAGGCGCCGTCCGCTTCGCCGAGCTGACGGACACCAAGGTCCGCGCGCTCGACCCGGCGCTGCGCCTCGGGGACGAGGGCCTCGCCGCCGGGAACGTCATCAGGGTCGGCGGCCTGGAACTGGTCGTCGTGTCGACGCCCGGGCACACCGGGGACTCCCTGTGCTTCCATCTCCCGGCCGATCGGGCCGTCCTGACGGGAGACACCGTCCTGGGGCGCGGAACGACCGTGGTGGCCCATCCTGACGGCCGCCTGGGCGACTATCTGGACTCGCTGCGGCGGCTGCGCTCGCTCACGGTCGACGACGGCGTCCACACGGTCCTGCCGGGCCACGGACCGGTCCTGGAGGACGCCCAGGGCGCCGTCGAGTTCTATCTCGCCCACCGCGCCCACCGGCTCGCCCAGATCGAGACCGCCGTGGAGAACGGCCACCGGAGCCCGGCCGAGGTAGTCGCCCACGTGTACGCGGACGTCGACCGCTCACTGTGGCCAGCGGCGGAACTGTCGGTGCGCGCCCAGCTGGACTACCTGAAGGAACACGGCCTGATCTAGGCCAGGCCCTCCGGGCGTGGTGCCTTCACGCCGTGCACGCGCGCGTACTCCTCGGCCAGCCACGGGCCGAGATCGTCGACGTAGGACCGCAGCACGCGCGCGTCGCCGGTCGGTTCGTGTCCGAGGACGGCCGCCGCCCGGAGCTCCTCCGCCCGCCGGGGGTAGTACGCGCCGAACGCCTCGGCCATCTCCTGGAGGTTGCTGGTCCAGCCGTTCCAGCGGGGCATGACCAGCGTGAAGCCGGTGCGGACCAGGTGCCGGGACATGAAGCGAACCAGGGGCCTACGGGCCTCTTCGGTGTCCTCGGAGGAGGCGATCCGCTCACGCCAGCGGGGGAGGAGCAGCGCCAGGTCGCCGTTGGTCTCCCGCGCGAGCGGCGAGTCGGGGCGGTAGCGGGGCAGGTACTCGGCGAGGTCCTCCCCGAGGAGGGGTGTGCACAGGCACGCGACGAACCACCCCAGGTCGTACGTCTCCGGCTCGCTCAGCAGCCGTGTGCGGCCGTACAGGAGGATGCCGACCCCGTCGATCTCCGGGAACTCCTTGTCGAGCGCCCCGCCCAGGCTGCGGGCCGCGTCCCGGTCATCCTCGGTCGGCTCCCGCCGGGTCGCCACGAGCAGGTCCAGATCGCTGCGCCCCACGCGCGCGGTGCCGCGCGGGATCGACCCGTAGAGGTACGCGCTGTCGAGGCGTCCCCCGTAGACGTCGAGCAGCCGGTCCCGCGCGGCGGCGACGACCGGCCGGAAGGCGTGCGGGACGCGTCCCAAGGAGCCCTCGCGGTCGATGTATCCCTGGGCGTCCAGCCCCTTGTTCCGCATGGCACCACTCTGCAACCGATCGAGGTCAGGGGTAGGTCATTTCCAGCGGAACACGCGTACGCGTGCGGCGGTGCGCGGCGCCGTGCAGACCACGGCGAGGCAGTCCCCGGAGGCGACGAGGCGCGCCTGGTGGCTGTGGCCGGGCAGGGAGCGCTCGGCCACGACCCGGCCGTCGGCGGGATCGAGAACGGTCGCCCGGTCGCCGTAGCCGTTCAGGACCAGAAGAGCGCCCCGGTGGGCCAGCGGGAAGATCGTGCGCCCGTACGTGCTGGACCACGCCCAGCGGAACTCGCCCGTGGCGGCGGAGACCGCGCGCAGTGTGCTGCCCGTGTGCTCCGTGTCGTATGGCTGGGGCGGGACGAGTTCGACGGCGAGCGTGTCGCCGACGATCACCGGGTGGGTGCCGAACGCCTCGTAGAAGGGCGGCAGTTCGATGGCCTGCTCGGCGTCCTCGCTCACCACGTGGAGCCGGAGCCGGGCGCGCGGGGGAGCGGGATCCTCCGGCACGGCGGTGGACACGACGACCGGCCCGGCCGTCAGGACGAAGGCGTCCCGACGGCCTTCGGGGAGTGGCCGCTCCCACTGGAGGGCGCCGGTGCGCGCGTCGAGCACGCGGACCGTGGTCTCGCCGGACCGGGCACTGGTGGCCGCGACACGGCCGCCGCCGAGCGCCACCTCGGGCGCGTCCGCACCGACGGACCCCAGCTCGTCGGCGCGCTGGTCGCGCGTCCAGACAGCCGTGCCGGTGCGGAGGTCCAGCCCGGTGAGACGGACGTGCCGCACGCGCGCGTGCCCGTCGTCGCCATGGGCATCGTTCGTGCGCCCGTCGTCCCCGTGGTCGCCGTCGTGGTGCAGTGCGACTATCACGCCGTCCGCCGTGTCCCAGGAGGCATGGGCGATCACCTGGTCGCCGTCGCCGGGCGGCTGCCGGCTCCACAGGGGCTCACCGGTCGTCAGCCCGTACGCCCGCACCCCGTCGGGGCGGGCCAGGGCGAGTGTCCCGTCCACCGCCCAGGTGCCCAGCGGTTCCCCCGGGCTCCCGTTCTCCCGCCCACTGCGCCACAGCAGCCGCGCCGACGCCGGTCCACGCGACCACCGGCGTCGCCCCGACCGCCCCGCCCAGACCGAATCCGGCGCCTTGTCCTCGTACATTCCCGCCCCCTGTTCCTGGGCCCCACCCGGTGATGCACTGAAGGGCCCCGCCGTGCGGCAGGGCCCTTCAGTAAGAAGACGTGCGATTCGGTCTAGCGCGAGCGCTTCGCCAGCCGCTCGACGTCCAGCAGGATCACCGCGCGGGCCTCCAGGCGCAGCCAGCCGCGGCCCGCGAAGTCGGCGAGGGCCTTGTTGACCGTCTCGCGGGACGCGCCGACCAGCTGGGCCAGCTCCTCCTGCGTGAGGTCGTGCACCACGTGGATGCCCTCCTCGGACTGCACGCCGAAGCGGCGGGAGAGGTCAAGCAGGGCGCGGGCCACGCGGCCGGGGACGTCCGAGAAGACCAGGTCGGACATCGCGTCGTTGGTCTTGCGCAGCCGGCGGGCGACCGCGCGCAGCAGCGCGGAGGCCACCTCGGGGCGGGCGCTCAGCCAGGGCTGGAGGTCGCCGTGGCCCAGGCCCAGCAGCTTGACCTCGGTCAGCGCGCTGGCGGTCGCCGTGCGCGGGCCCGGGTCGAACAGCGACAGCTCGCCGATCAGCTCGCCGGGGCCGAGGACGGCCAGCATGTTCTCGCGGCCGTCGGGGGAGGTGCGGTGGAGCTTCACCTTGCCCTCGGTGACCACGTAGAGCCGGTCGCCCGGGTCGCCCTCGTGAAAGAGCGAGTCCCCGCGCGCGAGGGTCACCTCACTCATGGAGGCGCGCAGCTCCGCGGCCTGATCGTCATCGAGCGCCGCGAAGAGCGGGGCGCGCCGCAGAACGTCGTCCACGAGTTCTCTCCTTGTCGACCTGCTCAGGGGATGGTGCTCCCCCTTGGTACCAGGGGACCGTGCTCCCCATTTTGCCGGACCGTCCAAACAGTGTGATCTGTCACAAGGATGCCGCACAGGTGTCCCGAGGTAAGCGGCAGGGGTCCAATTGGGGGCTGATCTTCGGGGTCCGGGGCGGATGTCAGTGGCGGGCTCTAGGCTGGCCGGGTGTCCAAATCGCCGGTGAGAGCACAGGCCAAGGGGGCTGGGCGGATGGTTGTACGTCGTGATTCCGCCGTGGGCGAACAGAGCCCTGACGGCGGCAGGAAAGCGGCAAAGGGGGCAAAAGGCGTGGTTGCTGTGAAGGGTGAGTCGCGCACCGCCCTCGTCCGCCGCGCCCGCCGGATCAACCGCGAGCTGGCCGAGATCTATCCGTACGCCCACCCGGAGCTCGACTTCGAGAACCCCTTCCAGCTGGTGGTCGCCACGGTCCTGTCCGCCCAGACCACCGACCTGAGGGTCAACCAGACGACACCGGCCCTGTTCGCCAAGTACCCGACCCCCGAGGACCTGGCCGGCGCCGACCCGGAGCAGGTCGAGGAGATCCTCCGGCCGACCGGGTTCTTCCGGGCCAAGACGAAGTCGGTGATAGGCCTCTCCAAGGCCCTCGTCGAGGACTTCGGCGGCGAGGTCCCGGGGCGGCTCGAAGACCTCGTCAAGCTGCCGGGCGTCGGCCGCAAGACCGCCTTCGTGGTGCTGGGCAACGCCTTCGGGCGCCCCGGCATCACCGTGGACACGCACTTCCAGCGGCTCGTACGGCGGTGGAAGTGGACCGAGGCGACCGAGCCCGACAAGATCGAGGCCGCCGTGGGAGCGCTCTTCCCGAAGAGCGACTGGACGATGCTCTCGCACCACGTGATCTTCCACGGCCGCCGGATCTGCCACGCCCGCAAGCCCGCCTGTGGCGCCTGCCCCATCGCACCGCTCTGCCCGGCGTACGGCGAGGGCGAGACCGACCCGGAGAAGGCGAAGAAGCTGCTCAAGTACGAGAAGGGCGGCTATCCGGGCCAGCGTCTGAACCCGCCGCAGGCCTATCTGGACGCGGGCGGCAAACCGGCGCCACCGCTGGGAGCGGCATGACGACGGCATCGGGGACCGGATGACGGAACGATCTCGGAGGTACCGGGCGTTGATCGGTGTGAACGGGGGTGGGGGATGACGCGCGCGAGCAATGCCCAGGGCGTGGGGCTCAGCAAGGAGGGCCTGCCGGGCTGGCTGGACCCGGTGGTGCACGCGGTGGAGACGGTCGAGCCGCTCCAGCTGAGCCGCTTCCTGCCGCCGGAGGACGGGGCGGGCCGGCAGTCCGCCGTACTGATCCTCTTCGGGGAGGGCGATCGGGGGCCCGAGCTGCTGCTCATGGAGCGGTCGAGTTCGCTCCGGTCGCATGCCGGGCAGCCGTCCTTCCCGGGAGGCGCCCTCGACCCCGAGGACGGCGACCCGACGGGTGACGGCCCGCTGCGGGCCGCTCTCCGCGAGGCCGAGGAGGAGACCGGGCTCGACCCCGCCGGAGTGCAGCTCTTCGGGGTGCTGCCCAAGCTGTACATCCCGGTGAGCGGCTTCGTGGTGACGCCGGTGCTGGGCTGGTGGCGGGAGCCGACGCCGGTCGGGGTGGTCGATCCGAACGAGACGGCGCGGGTGTTCACGGTCCCCGTGGCGGATCTCACGGATCCGGCCAACAGGGTCACGGTCTCGCACCCCAGCGGCTTCCTGGGTCCGGCATTTCTGGTCGAATCGGCCCTCGTCTGGGGCTTCACCGCCGGAGTCATCGACCGCCTGCTGCACTACTCCGGCTGGGAGCGCCCCTGGGACCGCGGCAAGCAGGTCCCCCTCGACTGGCGGTCATGACAAGGTGTCGCTCGTGAATGTGCTGGACATCCTGTTGCTGGTCGCCGCCGTGTGGTTCGCGATCGTGGGCTATCGCCAGGGGTTCGTCGTCGGCATCCTGTCGGTGATCGGCTTCCTGGGCGGCGGTCTCGTCGCCGTCTACACGCTGCCCGTCATCTGGGACGCGCTGACCGACAACGCGGAGGTGTCCACCACCGCGGCCGTCGTCGCGGTCGTCGTCGTCATCGTCTGCGCCTCCGTCGGCCAGGCCCTGACCACCCACCTCGGCAACAAGCTGCGCCGCTACATCACCTGGTCCCCGGCCCGCGCCCTGGACGCGACCGGCGGCGCCCTCGTCAACGTCATCGCGATGCTCCTGGTGGCCTGGCTGATCGGCTCGGCCCTCGCGGGCACCACCCTGCCGACGCTCGGCAAGGAGGTCCGCAACTCCAAGGTGCTGCTGGGGGTCTCCCGGGCGCTGCCCGCGCAGGCCGACACCTGGTTCGCGGACTTCTCCTCCGTCCTCGCGCAGAACGGCTTCCCGCAGGTCTTCAGCCCGTTCGCCAACGAGCCGATCAACGACGTCCAGCCGCCCGACCCGGCCCTCGCCTCCAGCGCGGTCGCCATCCGCGCCCAGCAGTCCATCGTCAAGGTCATGGGCACCGCCCAGAGCTGCGGCAAGGTCCTGGAGGGCAGCGGCTTCGTCTTCGGGGACCGCCGCGTCATGACCAACGCGCACGTCGTGGGCGGCGTCGACGAACCGACCGTCCAGATAGGCGGTGTGGGCCGCAAGTACGACGCCAAGGTCGTCCTCTACGACTGGCACCGCGACATCGCCGTACTCGACGTACCGGACCTGAAGGCGCGCTCCCTGCAGTTCGCCACCAAGGACGCGGGCAGCGGCAACAGCGCGATCGTGGCCGGCTTCCCGGAGAACGGGTCGTACGACGTCCGGGCGGCACGCGTGCGTGGCCGCATCACGGCCAGCGGCCCGGACATCTACCACCGCGGCACGGTCCGCCGCGATGTGTACTCGCTCTACGCGACCGTCCGCCAGGGCAACTCCGGCGGCCCGCTGCTCACGCCCGAGGGCAAGGTGTACGGCGTGGTCTTCGCGAAGTCCCTCGACGACCCCGACACCGGGTACGCGCTCACCGCCGACGAGATCCAGCCGGACATCGTCAAGGGCCGCAGTGCCAACGAGCAGGTGGACAGCGACAGTTGCGCGCTGTGAGCCCGGCTTGTGACGGCCGGTCGCTTCAAGAAGGTGAGGGCGCGTCAGCCTCGGGGATGACGCAGCCGTACCGAGACCCAGCGGGCCCGGCGGCGCAGAATGCGCGGGATCCCCACCCTGAGGTCCGTGCCCTGGAGTTGCGGCGCGCCCCGTTGGTGGGAGCTCAGACCGTGGTCCGAGCGGCGATTGCGTGCTGCGTCACTGTAGTCGTGCGTCCAGCCCATACCCCGACGTCTGCCCCTGCCCCAAGGTCGATAACCACCCCTTGGGGCCCCAATTGGCGTATGCGCCAGGCAAGTGGCCGTTCGTAGTACAGGTGTTCAGATCAGGATACCGGGCGCATCGAAGCGGTCACCGATCGGGTTCGGGGTCTTTCAGCCAGTTGACCAGTTCCGTCGAGAAGGCCACCGGCTCCTCCTCGTGCGGAAAGTGCCCGAGACCGTCGAACAGCCGCCAGCGGTACGGCGCTTCGACGTACTCCCCGGAGCCCGCCGCGCTGCGGGTGCGCAGCACCGGGTCGAGCGAGCCGTGCAGATGCAGCGTCGGGACCCGCACCGGCCGCTTCATGCGCCGGTTGAACTGGATGCCGTCCGGGCGCGCCATCGACCGCACCATCCAGCGGTACGGCTCGATCGAGCAGTGCGCGGTCGAAGGGATCAGCATGGCCCGCCGGTACGCCTCGATCGCGTCGTCGTCCGGCGACTGGGGGCCGGACCAGTCCCGGATCAGCTTGCCCACCAACTCGGCGTCCTCGGCGAGGAGTTGCCGCTCGGGGAGCCAGGGGCGCTGGAACCCCCAGATGTATGAACTCGCCGCGGACTGCCTGACGTCGGACAGCATCGCGTTGCGCCAGCGCCGTGGGTGCGGCATCGAGGAGACCGCGAGCCGGCGCACCAGCTTGGGGCGCATCGCGGCGGCCGTCCACGCCAGATAGCCGCCGAGGTCGTGGCCGACCAGCGCGGCGTCCGGCTCGCCGAGGGAGCGGATCACGCCGGTGATGTCGAGGGCGAGGTTGGCGGGGTCGTAGCCGCGCGGGGTGCGGTCGCTGCCGCCGACGCCCCGCAGGTCCATGGCGACGGCCCGGAACCCGGCGTCGGCCAGCGCGCCGAGCTGGTGCCGCCAGGTCCACCAGAACTGCGGGAAGCCGTGCAGCAGCAGCACCAGCGGCCCGTCGCCCACCTCCGCGATGTGGAAGCGGGCGCCGTTGGCCGCGACATCCCGGTGCGTCACCTGGCGCCCGCCGGGAAGGGGGAGCCGTACGACCGAAGCGGGTTGTGCCCAAGGATGAGCGGGGTCCGTCATGAGGACGAGCGTGCCACAGCCTCGATGGCTTCGGGGACACGGTCCTCGATCGCCGCGCGCGGATGCGGCTTCGCGTTGCCCAGGACGCCGGCCGTCTCCTTGACCGAAGCGGCCACCTTCTGCGGGCCCTTGCTCTTCGCGGCCTTCTTGAAGAAGAGCACGCCGATCAGCACGAGAACGACCGCGACGAGCACGTTGGCCGCGAAGGAGAGCAGGAAGCAGAGCGCCAGGTTCCAGCCGCTCCAGGTACGGATGCCGTACGCCAGCGCGAAGTTGAGCATCGGCAGGGAGAACAGCAGCACCACCGCGGCGACCGTGAACGCACCGCCGCCCACCGCCCCCCGCTTGACGTCCTGCTTGAGCTGCGCCTTGGCCAGCGCGATCTCGTCGTGCACCAGCGCGGACATCTCGGTCGTCGCCGAGGCGAACAACTGGCCGATGCTGCGTTCGGCGCCGACCGGGCTGCCGTCGGGTGCGCTCATCGCGTACTCCCTCTTCCCCATGTGTCTGTACCGGCATGTCTTTGTACCGTCTCGTCAGATCATGCCGGACCGTCGTTGTCCTCGCCTGCCCCGCCCGCCACTTCGACACGCCCGCGCCGCTGTTCGGCGGCCATCTCCGCGGCGATCCTGCGGTGCTCGGCGGCCTTGCGGTCGTGGAGATGGGCCATGCGCAGGTGGTATGCCGGGTCGTCCTGCTCGTAGATGTCGGGGATGCCGTCGAGATCCTCGTCGCGCTCCTCGTCCTCGTACATCCTGCGGTACCGGGCGTTGCGCAGCTTGAGCAACACGGTCGCGCACAGGGCCGCGATGAGCGAGCCCACGAGGACGGCCGCCTTCACCTCGTCGGTGAGCACCTGGTCGCCGTCGAACGCGAGTTCCCCGATCAGCAGCGACACGGTGAAGCCGATGCCGGCCAGCGAGGCGACCGCGAACACGTCCGCCCAGGCGAGGTCGTCGCTGAGCGAGGCCCGGGTGAAACGGGCCGTCAGCCAGGTCCCGCCGAAGATCCCGACCGCCTTGCCGACGACCAGCCCGAGGACCACGCCGAGGGTCTCCGGCTTCGTGAATACGTCCCCCAGCGCGCCGCCCGAGATCGCGACCCCGGCACTGAACAGCGCGAACAGGGGGACGGCCAGGCCCGCCGACAGGGGCCGTACGAGATGTTCGACGTGCTCGCCGGGGGAGTGGTCCTCGCCTTCGCGGGTGGTGCAGCGCAGCATCAGGCCCATCGCCACGCCCGCGATGGTGGCGTGGACGCCGCTGTTGTACATCAGCGCCCAGATGACGAGTGCGAGCGGGACGTACACGTACCACCCGCGCACGCCCCGGCGCAGCAGCAGCCAGAAGACCGCCAGGCCGATGGCCGCCCCGGCGAGCGCGACGAAGTCGATCCGGTCGGTGAAGAAGATCGCGATGATCAGGATGGCGAAGAGGTCGTCCACGACGGCCAGGGTGAGGAGGAAGGCGCGCAGGGCGCTCGGCAGGGAGGTGCCGATGACCGCGAGGACGGCGAGCGCGAAGGCGATGTCGGTGGCGGTCGGGACCGCCCAGCCCTGGAGGGAGCCGCCGCCGGTGAGGCTGGTCAGCGTGTACACGAGTGCCGGTACGGCCATTCCGCACAGGGCCGCCACGACGGGCAGGGCGGCGGCCTTGGGGTCGCGCAGGTCGCCGGCGACGAGTTCGCGCTTGAGTTCGATGCCGGCGACGAAGAAGAAGATCGCGAGGAGACCGTCGGCGGCCCAGTGGGCGATCGACAGGTGCAGGCCGAGGGCGGCGGGACCGAGGTGGAAGTGGCTGACGCTCTCGTAGCTGTCGTGCAGGGCGGGGACGTTCGCCCAGATCAGCGCGGTGACCGCGGCGATCAGGAGGAGGACACCGCCGACCGTCTCGGTGCGCAGCGCGTCCGCGACGAAGTTCCGCTCGGGCAGGGACAGCCGTCCGAGCACCTTGCGGGCGGGGGTGGGGCGGGGCGCGGCCATCGGGGGAACCTCCGGTCGGTGGGCAGGACGGAACTACTCGCCGACCAGACTTCCCGGCACACCATGGGGATCACGTTTTGCTTAGTTTACCTAAAAAGGGTGCCCGGCGCGCGCTGCGCCGGGCACCCCTCACGGACCTGCTCCTTGCTGACGTGCTGCTCAGTCCTCGCTGGGCGCCGCCGGGAGCTTCTCCTGGATGAGGGACATAACCGTGGAATCGGTCAGTGTGGTGACGTCTCCGAGCTCACGGTTCTCCGCCACGTCCCGCAGCAGTCGGCGCATGATCTTGCCGGAGCGGGTCTTCGGCAGTTCGGCCACCGGGAGGACGCGCTTGGGCTTGGCGATCGGGCCGAGGACGGAGCCGACGTGGTTGCGCAGGTCGTTGACGAGGTTCTCGTCCTCCGCGTTCGCCGTGCCGCGCAGGATGACGAACGCGACGATCGCCTGACCGGTCGTCTCGTCGGCCGCGCCGACCACGGCCGCCTCGGCCACGGACGGGTGGGAGACGAGCGCCGACTCGACCTCGGTGGTGGAGATGTTGTGCCCGGACACGAGCATCACGTCGTCCACCCGGCCGAGCAGCCAGATATCGCCGTCGTCGTCCTTCTTGGCGCCGTCACCGGCGAAGTACTTGCCCTCGAAACGCGACCAGTAGGTGTCGAGGAACCGCTGGTCGTCGCCCCAGATCGTGCGCAGCATCGACGGCCACGGCTCGGTGAGGACCAGATAACCGCCGCCGCCGTTCGGGACCTCGTTGGCCTCGTCGTCGACCACGGTCGCGGAGATGCCGGGCAGCGGGGTCTGCGCGGAACCGGGCTTGGTGTGCGTCACGCCAGGCAGCGGCGAGATCATCATCGCGCCGGTCTCGGTCTGCCACCAGGTGTCCACGATCGGCGTCCTGTCGGCGCCGATGTGCTTGCGGTACCAGATCCACGCCTCGGGGTTGATCGGCTCGCCCACCGAGCCCAGCACCCGCAGGGAGCCGAGGTCGAACTTCGCGGGGATGTCGTCGCCCCACTTCATGAACGTACGGATCGCGGTCGGCGCCGTGTACAGGATCGTCACCCCGTACTTCTGGACGATCTCCCAGAAGCGGCCCTGGTGCGGGGTGTCCGGGGTGCCCTCGTACATGACCTGCGTCGCGCCGTTCGCCAGCGGGCCGTAGACGATGTACGAGTGGCCGGTGACCCAGCCGACGTCGGCCGTGCACCAGTAGACGTCGGTCTCCGGCTTGAGGTCGAAGACGGCGTGGTGGGTGTACGCGGCCTGGGTGAGATAGCCGCCGGAGGTGTGCAGGATGCCCTTGGGCTTGCCCGTCGTACCGGACGTGTAGAGGATGAACAGCGGCTGCTCGGCCTCGAACGCCTCCGGCGTGTGCTCCGTCGACTGCCGGTCGACGATCTCGTGCCACCACACGTCGTGGCTGTCGTCCCAGGCGACCTCCTGCCCGGTACGCCGTACGACGAGCACGTGCTCGACGTTGTCCACCTTGGTGAGGGCCTCGTCCACGGCCGGCTTGAGCGCGGACGGCTTGCCGCGCCGCCAGCCGCCGTCCGAGGTGATGACGACCTTGGCGTCCGCGTCCTGGATCCGGGTCGCGAGCGCGTCCGCCGAGAAGCCGCCGAACACCACCGAGTGCGCGGCGCCGATACGCGCGCAGGCCAGCATCGCGACCGCCGTCTCCGGGATCATCGGCATGTAGACGGCGACCCGGTCGCCCTTCTGAACTCCCAGCTCCAGCAGGGCGTTCGCGGCCTTGGAGACCTCGTCCTTCAGCTCGGCGTAGGTGATCGCGCGGCTGTCGCCGGGCTCGCCCTCGAAGTGGATGGCGACCCGGTCGCCGTTGCCCGCCTCGACATGCCGGTCCACGCAGTTGTACGCGACGTTGAGCGAGCCGTCCTTGAACCACTTGGCGAACGGCGGGTTCGACCAGTCCAGCGTCTCGCTCGGCTCCTTGGCCCAGCTCAGGCGGCGGGCCTGCGCGGCCCAGAAGCCGAGCCGGTCAGCCTTGGCCTGCTCATACGCCTCCGCCGTGACATTGGCGTGCGCCGCCAGGTCCGCGGGGGGTGCGAACCTGCGCTCTTCCTTGAGCAGGTTGGCCAGGCTTTCGTTGCTCACGGCATCTGCCTTTCCCAGGGTGTCCGTTGTGTCCCGGGCCAGCTCATCAGACCCGGGGGTCCGATGACAAGGGTCGTCGAAATATTGGTTTAGACCTGTCATCGGACCCCGGGCGGATCGGCGTGGCGCGGGTCTTTCGTACCCACGGACGCCGGGTGAACCAGGTTCAGGCCGACGCGTCCATCACCCCCACCCGATCGAACAACTCGCCCTCCTCCGTCAGCAGATACGCCTGCGCCTCACCCACGTGGAAGTACATCCCGTTGAGCTCCAACTCGTCGTCCCGCAGGGCCCGCGCCACCGACTCGTGCCCCCGCAGATGCTCCAACTGCTGCACCACATTGGTCAGACACAGCTGCTCCACGGCGTCGGCGGGCGCCCTGGTGGCCAGCCGCGCCCAGGACCGGTTGTCGTCGGCCATCCGCTCCAGGCTCGGCCGCCCGTGCCGCAGCCACCGCTTGAGCGGCGAACGGGCCTCTCCTGGCTGGGAGTTGAGCAGCGCCTGCATGGCCCCGCACCCCGAGTGTCCGCACACCGTGATCGATCTCACGCGGAGCACGTCCACCGCGTACTCGATCGCCGCCGCCACCGAGTCGTCGCCGCTCTCCTCGCCGGGCGGCGGCACGAGGTTGCCCACGTTCCGCACGACGAACAGGTCGCCGGGACCACTGGAGGTGATCATCGACGTCACCAGCCGTGAATCGGCGCAGGTCAGGAAGAGCTGCGAAGGCTGCTGCCCCTCCCTGGCCAGCCGGGCCAGCTCGTCCCGCACCAGGGGCGCGGTGTTGCGCTGGAACGCGCTGATGCCAAGGGCGAGTTGATGACCGGAGGCGGGACCGCCGCTGCGGGACGCCGTCTGCGGGCGCTCGCACCGGTGCTCGCGCCAGGGCGTCCAGGGGTGACAGCGGCAGGCTTCCGCACCCGTCGCACCGGCACTGACTCCCGTACGGCGGCCCGTCAGTTCGGCCGAGCCTCCCCGCGCGGTGTGCGCGTTCTGCCAGTCCTGCAGCGACTCGTACGCCGCGTGGTCCATGAACGAACCGTCCAACTCCACGACGACGTGCGCGCCCTGGGGTACGAGATGCAGGGTCCGGCTGAGCCGCGGCACCGCGAGGAACGTCAACTGCCCTCGGACGTGTACGTGATGGACTCCTTCCTTCTCGTCGTGCGTGATGCGCGTGTGGGCAAGGCGGTTGAGGGCGACGGCGACGGCCACGGTGACTCCGAGGAGCACGCCCTCCAGGACACCGAGGAAGACCACGCCGAGGGTGGTGACGACGTAGACCAGCACTTCTCGGTGGCGGGTCACCGTGCGGATGTGGTGCAGGGACACCATCTGGATGCCGACGGCCATCACGAGTGCGGCGAGCGAAGCGAGGGGGATCAGCTCCAGCACGGGGACCATCAGCAGCGCGGCGATCACTACGAGAACGCCGTGCAGCATCGTGGAGTTCCGGCTCACGGCACCTGCTTGCACATTCGCCGAACTCCGTACGGCCACGCCCGCGACCGGCAGTCCGCCGAGCGCGCCGGAGACGATGTTGGCGGCGCCCTGGCCCAGCAGCTCGCGGTTCAGGTCGGAGCGGCCGACGCGGGCGGAGAGCCCGGGCCGCCCGGCGACCAGCTTGTCCACGGCGACCGCGCCGAGCAGCGACTGCACGCTGCACACCAGCGTGGTGGTGAGCACGGCGGCGGCGATCCCGAGCACCGGGCCCTCGGGCAGTCCGGCCAGCGCGTGGCTGCTCCAGGACGGCAGGTCGACCTTGGTGAGGGTCAGCCCGGAGAGGGAGGCGGTGGCGGTGGCCCCGGCGACGGCGACGAGCGCGGCCGGGATCTTGCGCATCAGCTGCCCGAGCCGGCCGGGGACGCGCGGCCACAGCAGCAGAAGGGCCAGCGTCAGCGCGCTCATTGCCACGTCGGCGGGGTGCAGGTCCGCCAACTGGGCGGGCAGCGCGCGGAGGTTGGCGAGGACCGAGCTCTGCGGGGTGCCGCCCAGCACGATGTGCAACTGGGCGACGGCGATGGTGACACCGATGCCGGCGAGCATGCCGTGCACGATCGCGGGGCTGACGGCGAGCGCGGTGCGGGCCACGCGGACGCAGCCCAGGGCGAGTTGGGCGAGGCCCGCGAGGACGGTGATCGCGCAGGTCGTCCGCCAGCCGTAACGGTGGATCAGGTCGGCGGTGACCACGGTGAGTCCGGCGGCCGGTCCGCTGACCTGGAGGGGGCAGCCGCCGAGCAGTCCGGCGACGAATCCGCCCGCGGCGGCGGCTACCAGGCCGGCCTGGAGGGGCGCGCCGGTGGCCAGCGCGATGCCGAGGGACAGGGGCAGGGCGATCAGGAAGACCGCGATGGAGGCCGACACATCGGCGCCCGCGATCCGGAAGCGGCGGTGCGGGGGCGGTGGCGGGCTGTGGGGCGGGTGGACGCGCTTCGTCCGATCGGCATTCGAGTCGGTGGCGCGGGTGGGTACGCAGGCTGACATGTCTTCCCGTCTCCTCCGGGGCAGCGCGGTCGCAGAACTGGCGGTCCCCGTCGATGGCGGGGGTCGGTCGCGGCCGTGGGTCACGGCGTGCAGCGGCGGGATATCTCAACGCTCGGTAAATGGATAGTAATGCAGAGTAAAGGTCAAGCATAGACTTTGCGGGCAAATGGGTTAATAAGCCACCTTGAAGGGTGAAGTGAGAATTTCATCGGCTTGTCGTACTAATCCCACCTTCGGCCCCATGCGATCTTGGCGGCGCTGCCGGGAATCCCGGCACATCGTCAGAAAACGCCCTGATCGGCGTCGGTCCGAACGAAGGAAGAAGGTGGGCGGACATGGCCGCCACCCAGAGGATCACCGCGGGTGCCGTGATCGCCGCGGCCTGTGCCGCGTCGCTCGCCGGTTGCGCGATCGGCAACGGTTCCCCGCACGGAGCGCACGGTCCGCACAAGGCGGCGCCCGCCCCGGCACCCAGGAGCGGAGTCCGCCTGATCGGGGACGGCTCCACGTCGTACACCGGGGCGCAGCCCCATCTGCCCAGACCCGAGCGGCTCAAGCCCGGTCAGAAGCCCCCGCAGTTCGTGGTCTTCTCCTTCGACGGCGCCGGCGAGGACAGCCAGAAGCTGTTCTCCCACTTCCGCAAGGTCTCCAAGGCCAACCACGCGAACATGACGTACTTCCTCAGCGGCGTGTACATGCTGCCCGAGGAGAAGCGCGACCTCTACAAGCCCCCGGAGCACTCGCCGGGCAGCTCCGACATCGGCTTCAACGACGAGCAGGGCATCTCCGACACCGTGAAGCAGCTGCGCCTGGCGTGGCTGGAGGGCAACGAGATCGGCACCCACTTCAACGGTCACTTCTGCGGCAAGAACGGCGGGGTCGGCGAGTGGTCGGTCGCCGAGTGGAAGAGCGAGATCGCCCAGGCGAAGCAGTTCGTGAAGACCTGGAAGACCAACTCCGGGATGACGAAGGCGTCTTCGCTGCCCTTCGACTACGACAAGGAACTCGTCGGCGCCCGCACCCCCTGCCTGGAGGGCCAGGCCAACTTCATGAAGGCGGCGAGCCAGTTGGGCTTCCGCTACGACACCAGCGGGGTCAACGACCAGATCTGGCCCAAGAAGAAGGAGGGGCTGTGGGACCTGTCCATGCAGCTCGTCCCCTTCCCCGGCCACTCCTACGAGCAGCTGACCATGGACTACAACTTCATGGTCAACCAGTCCGGCACGCAGACCCAGGGCGACCCCGACAAGTTCGACCAGTGGGGCGACGAGATGCGTGACGGCCTGCTCAAGGGCTTCTATCGGGCCTACGACGGCAACCGCGCGCCCCTGGTCATCGGCAACCACTTCGAGTCCTGGAACGGCGGCACGTACATGCGTGCCCTCGACGAGGTCATCGAGAAGGTCTGCAACAAGCCCGAGACGCGCTGTGTCTCCTTCCGGCAACTGGCCGACTGGCTGGACGCCCAGGACCCGGGGACCCTGGCGAAGCTGCGTACCCTGAACGTCGGCGAAGCGCCGAAGCCCGGCTGGGCGTCCTTCCTGACCGGTCGCCCCGCCCCGGCCCCGAAGGGCGTGCCCGGGGCGCCGGCGGCCAAGCAGTAGAAGCGTCCGGAGGGGGCCCGCCTCACACCGAAGCGGTGACGCTCTCGTCGAGCACGAACCCGGGGTCGACCTGCGCAGCCAGGTCGGCCCCGGTGCGCTCGTTGCCCCAACTCCGCGCGTTCTTCAGGTGGAAGTGCACCATCTGCTGTGTGTAGCGCTCCCAGTCGCGCAGTTCGTACGTCGCGTCTGCGGCGATCTCCAGCATGCGCAGGGCGCGGCGGTTGACGTCCTCCAGGAGCTCGAACCGGGGCGGGCGGCCCTTCTCCATGGCGCGCACCCAGTCCGAGTGCCCCACCGTCACCAGCAGGTCGTCCCCGACCTCCGCGCGGAGGAAGTCGAGGTCGTCCTGGCCCTGCACCTTGTTGCCGACGACCTTCAGCACGACCCCGAAGTCGCGGGCGTACTCCTTGTACTGGCGATAGACGGAGACCCCCTTCCGGGTCGGCTCGGCGACGAGGAACGTGATGTCGAAGCGGGTGAACATGCCGGAGGCGAAGGAGTCCGAGCCCGCCGTCATGTCCACCACGACGAACTCGTCGCGCCCGTCCACCAGGTGGTTCAGGCACAGCTCCACCGCTCCCGTCTTGGAGTGGTAGCAGGAGACCCCCAGGTCGGCGTCGGTGAAGGGGCCCGTGACCATCAAACGGGCGGCGCCGCCGTCGAGTTCCACCGAGCGCGCGCAGGTGTCGTAGACCGGATTGTTCTCACGCACCCGCAGCAGCCGGGAGCCCGTGCCGGGCGGGGTGGTCTTGATCATCGTGTCGGCGGAGGCGATGCGCGGGTTGCTGCCGCGCAGGTAGTCCTTGATCAGGGGGAGGTGCTCGCCCAGGGCGGGCAGTGCGGCGGCCTCCGCCTCGTCCAGGCCGAGCGCGGGGCCCAGGTGCTGGTTGATGTCCGCGTCGACGGCGACGACGGGTTGGGCGGTGGCCGCGAGGTGGCGGACGAACAGGGAGGACAGGGTGGTCTTCCCGCTGCCGCCCTTCCCGACGAAAGCAATTTTCATGTTCACGAAGAGTAGTCGGGTCATAGCTGTATGTGGCAGGTGTGCGTGAAGAAGACCACTCCATCGTGGGGCGCGCCGCCGGGATGGCTACTGTCGTACTCATGAGTACGACAGGTGCGACCGCCGATCCGCTAGCGGCCCTGGGCACGCTGCCCGGAGTGGCCGAGTCCGTCGAGTCCATGCGCAAGGCCGTGGACCGGGTCTACGGGCACCGGGTCATGCGGCGCCGCAGCAACGAGATCACCGCCGAGGCGGCACTGCGCGGGGCGC
This sequence comes from Streptomyces hokutonensis, assembly GCF_042751305.1. GTDB lineage: Bacteria > Actinomycetota > Actinomycetes > Streptomycetales > Streptomycetaceae > Streptomyces > Streptomyces hokutonensis_A. The sequence goes on along the minus strand of NZ_JBHYWD010000008.1, from coordinate 156,370 downwards.
GGGGCTCCGCCGTACTCTCCGGGGCCGACTGGGCACTCGAAGAGGTCCGCCGGCGCACCGACTTCAGCGGCGACGACGAGGCCCGCACGATGGGTGCGGCCCTGCGGCTGTCCGCCGAGGCGGGTCAACTGCTGTCCATCTGGCGGCAGTCGCCCCTCCGGGTGCTCGCCCGGCTGCACCTGGTGGCCGCCGCGAGCAAGGAGGGCGAGGTCGGACGGCCGCGCCAAGAGGGCGAGCCGGTCGACGAGCCGCTCGTCGAACTGCCGCTCCCCGGTGCGGCCGAGGTCTCGGCGCGGCTGGACGGGCTCTCGGAGCTGATCATCGCGGGCGGTTCGGCGCCGGCGCTGGTGACGGCCGCCGTCGTGCACGGCGAACTGCTCGCGCTGCGCCCCTTCACCTCCCGCAACGGGCTCGTCGCGCGTACGGCCGAGCGGATCGTCCTCATCGGCAGCGGTCTCGACCCGAAGTCCGTGTGCCCGGCGGAGGTCGGCCACGCCGAACTCGGGCGCGCGGCCTATCTGGCGGCGCTGGACGGCTATGTCTCCGGCACCCCGGAGGGCATGGCCGCGTGGATCACGCACTGCGGGCGCGCCGTCGAGCTGGGGGCGCGCGAGTCGACGGCGGTGTGTGAGGCGCTGCAGCGCGGAGCCGCCTGACACAGGAGAACGGCCCCCTACGGAGGGGGCCGTTACGGGTTGGGGGGGGGTGAGGTTTTTGTAAACCGCCAGGCGCTTTATCCACGGGTGCAAATCGTGAGCGAAAAATTTACCCGATG
>NZ_JBHYWD010000008.1:142462-155585 GCF_042751305.1 Streptomyces hokutonensis | reverse complement strand
GGGCGGCGCTCAGGTCCGCGCTGTAGTGGGACAGCGGTCCGGTCAGGGCGCGGGCCCGGTCGAGGGGGGCCCCGGGTGGGAGGGGGGGGGGTTGGCGGGGGGGGGGGGGGTTTGTCGCTCCCCCCCCCCCGCTGGCATGTTCCACCGGGTTACCAAGCGTCCTCGAAATATTGCCCATCAGGTCGGGAACATTGCCCGTCGCCTGGTGCGGCTGGCCCGTAATCGACGGGTCGACGTCGCGTGGGTGCTCGGTGTTCATGCGCGGTCCGTGGGGCCAAATGCGTTATTAAGGTGATCCTTTCGGATGTCCTTGGTCTCGCGGGCCGTTGAATCCTTTGTACTCCCGCGCCGGGGGAAGTGGAACCCCTTGCCGCGCTTCTTTACTTTTGCGCTCAAAGGGTCACTAACCGGCGTAAACGGTCGCCGCCTTGCGCCGGCTCGCGTACCAGACGAGCCCCGCCGTGGCCGCCGCCGCACCCACGGCCGCCGCCACCACGAGCGCCGGACGGGGCGGCACCGAGAGTGTGGGCAGCCGCTGCTTGAGCCGGACCGGGCGGTTGAAGTCCAGAATCGGCCACCCGCGCGCGAGGGCCTCCTTGCGCAGCGCGCGGTCCGGGTTCACGGCGTAGGGGTGGCCCACCGACTGGAGCATCGGCACATCGGTCATGGAGTCGCTGTAGGCGTAGCAGCGGTCGAGGTCGTAGCCCTCGGAACGGGCCAGCTCCTTGATCGCCTCGGCCTTCGTCGGGCCGTACGCGTAGTACTCCACCTCGCCCGTGAAGCAGCCGTCGTCGCCCACCACCATGCGGGTCGCCACCACCCGGTCCGCGCCCAGGAGTTCACCGATCGGCTCGACCACCTCGGCGCCCGACGTGGACACGATCACCACATCGCGGCCGGCCCGGTGGTGCTCCTCGATGAGGGAGGCCGCCTCGTCGTAGATGATCGGGTCGATCAGGTCGTGCAGGGTCTCGGCGACGATCTCCTTGACCTGCTGGACGTTCCAGCCGCGGCAGAGCGAGGACAGGTACTTGCGCATCCGCTCCATCTGGTCGTGGTCGGCGCCGCCGGCGAGGAAGACGAACTGCGCATAGGCGGTCCGCAGCGCGGCCCTGCGGTTGATCAGTCCGCCTTGGTAGAAGGACTTGCCGAAGGTGAGCGTGCTCGACTTCGCAATGACCGTCTTGTCCAGGTCAAAGAAGGCTGCTGTGCGGGGCAAGGAGTGGTTTTCCACAACCCAGAGCATAGGCGCAGCCCATTCGGCGTAAGGTGTGGCGCGTGGGTTTGCCTGAGAGGGCTCTCGGGTACACCATGGAAGTCACGGATCGTTCGCGACCGTGCTAACGCGGCCCGGCTCCTCCCCCCCCGAGTCGGCCGTGAAGGCGACCCCCACTCTCCCCCCCGGTGGGGGTCGTCGCATGTCCGGACCCGTTTTCCCTTCCTGCGCATGGCCGTGAGGCCAACCCGAGGCGGCTGAGGCCGCCTTTTTTCATGCCCAGAGCTCGTCACTGTGCGTAGCTGTGAGGCTGCGCTGCGGAACTCGCACAGAGGCCAGTACGGGGGTCACCGGTATGGGTGACGGCGATATTCACAGGCCCCGCGTTGTCCACAGTTTTCGACCAAGATCCACACGATTTCCGGGATGCCCGCACCGTGATTCCAACGCGTCCTCGCTCGCGGCGAGTTCATGGCCGGTTCCGTTTGTCGGACGCGTTCGGCCGGTTTCTGTCGGCCGTGCATATGGAGGCCGATCGCCGGTTCTTCACACGTTTGGGAATCGCGGGACCGCAGGGGCCACGCGAGAGACACATCGATGGGGGATGGAAAGAATGGCCGGAACTGTCACACACGATCCACCACCCGCCGCCGGCGGACGACAGGGCGGACCGCTGATCGTCACCGAGGACGCCGAACTCCTCGACGACCTGCTGCGCCTGTGCGCGGCGGCCGGCGCGACGCCCGAGGTCCATCCCGGGGTGCCGGAGCGCCGGGGCGGCTGGGAGACGGCGCCGCTCGTCCTCGTCGGCGACGACGCGGCACGACGGGTGCGCGGAGCCGCCCGCCGGCACGGGGTGGTGCTGGTCGGCCGCGACCAGGACGACTCCGGGGTCTGGCGGCGCGCCGTCGAGATCGGCGCCGACCACGTCCTGATGCTGCCCGACGGCGAGCAGTGGCTCGTCGACCGCATCGCCGACGTGGCCGAGGGTGTCGGCCGCCCCGCGCTCACCGTCGGCGTCATCGGGGGCCGCGGCGGGGCCGGAGCGTCCACGCTCGCGTGCGCCCTCGCCGTCACCTCCGCGCGGGAGGGACTGCGCACCCTCCTGGTGGACGCGGATCCCCTCGGCGGCGGACTCGACGTACTCCTCGGCGGAGAGAGCGCGGAAGGCCTGCGCTGGCCCGCGTTCGCCGCCTCGCGCGGCCGGGTCGGCGGCGGCGCCCTGGAGGAGTCCCTCCCCGAACTCCACTCGCTCCGGGTGCTCAGCTGGGACCGCGGCGACTGCGTCGCCATCCCGCCGCAGGCCGTCCGCGCGGTGCTCGCCGCGGCCAGAAGGCGCGGTGGCACGGTCGTCGTCGACCTGCCGCGCCGCATCGACGACGGGGTCGCCGAGACCCTCGCCCAACTCGACCTGGGCCTCCTGGTGGTCCCCGCCGAACTGCGCGCCGTCGCGGCGGCCGGCCGGGTGGCGTCCGCCGTCGGCATGGTCCTGCGCGATCTGCGCGTGGCCGTCCGCGGGCCGTACGCCCCCGGCCTCGACGACCGGGAGGTGGCCCGCCTGCTCGGACTGCCGCTGGCGGGCGAAGTGCCGGTCGAATCGGGCCTGTTGCGGCCGCACGAGGGCAAGGCGCCGCCGGGGGCCGCCGGGAAGGGGCCGTTGTCGCGGTTCTGCCGGGAGTTCTGGGAGCGGGCGCTGGTCGAGGCGGGTGGCGTATGAGCGAGCTGGTGGGGAGTGGGTTCGGTCCGGCTCCGGGGATGCCCGCCGGGATGCTCGACGGTGTGCGGCGGTGGCTGGCCGAGAGCGGGGGCGAGCCGACGCCAGCGCGGGTGGCGCAGGCGCTGCGGGAACATGGGCGGGTGCTGGGGGACGCCGAAGTGCTGGGCGCGGCCGAGCAGTTGAGGTCCGAACTGGTGGGCAGCGGGCCACTGGAATCCCTGCTGGCCGACCCCTCGGTGACCGACGTCCTCGTGTCGGCCCCGGACCGGGTGTGGGTCGACCGGGGCGGCGGCCTGGAACTCACCGCCGTCACCTTCCCGGACCCGGCGGCCGTGCGACGACTCGCGCAGCGCCTGGCCGCGGTGGCCGGACGCCGGTTGGACGACGCGCGGCCCTGGGCCGACGCCCGGCTGCCCGACGGGACCCGTCTGCACGCCGTACTGCCCCCGGTCGCCGTCGGCTGCACCTGCCTCTCGCTCCGTGTCGTACGACCGCGCGCGTTCACGCTCGACGAACTGGTCGCGGCGGGCACGGTCCCGCCGGGCGGCGACCGGATCCTGCGGGCCGTGCTCGAGGCCCGGCTGTCCTTCCTGATCAGCGGCGGCACCGGCAGCGGCAAGACGACACTCCTGAGCGCGCTGCTCGGACTGGTCGGGCCGGGCGAACGGATCGTGCTCGCCGAGGACTCGGCGGAGCTGAAGCCCGACCATCCGCACGTCGTACGGCTGGAGAGCAGACCCGCCAACCAAGAGGGCGCCGGCCTCGTCACCCTCCAGGACCTGGTCCGCCAGGCCCTCCGGATGCGGCCCGACCGGCTGGTCGTCGGCGAGGTCCGAGGCCCCGAGGTGGTCCATTTGCTCGCCGCGCTCAACACGGGCCACGAGGGCGGCTGCGGGACCGTCCACGCGAACGCGGCGGCCGACGTCCCCGCCCGCCTGGAGGCCCTGGGTACGGCCGCGGGCCTCGACCGGGCCGCGCTGCACAGCCAGTTGGCGGCGGCGCTCTCGGTGGTCCTGCACCTCGTACGGGACCGGGCCGGGCGGCGACGGATCGCCGAGGTGCATGTCCTGGAACGGGACCCGTCCGGGCTGGTGCGGACGGTACCGGCGCTGCGGTGGGGCGCGGAGGCGTTCGCGTACGAGCGGGGGTGGGAGCGGCTGCGGGAGTTGATTCGGGGCGGGGCGAGCGTGCGGGGCTGACTACGGCGAACGGGAGTGGTGATGGACGTGGGAACAGGTGAGATGTCGGTCGGGGTGGCCGCGGTGTGTGTCGGGGCCCTGGTCTGGCAGATGGGCGGGCGGCAGTCCGGGGCGCGGCGGGCGCAGTTGCTGTTCGCGGACGGCGGGACGGTGGGCGTCGGCCCGCCCTCGTGGGAGCGGGCCGTCGACGAACTGCGGCGGATCCGGGGCCGGTTGCGGGCCGAGTGGTGGTCGCTGGGCGTCGGACTGGTGGTGGCGGTACTGGGGGCTTCGGTGGTTCCGGTCGTCGCGGGGGCGGTCGGAGTGCCGTTGCTACGGAGGGTGCGGCTGGCCGGGGAGGCCCGGCGGGCGCGGGAGTCTCGCGGGGACGCGGTGATCGCGCTGTGTTCGACGCTGGCCGGGGAGGTGCGTGCGGGGCGGCAGCCGGGCGAGGCGTTGCTGCGGGCCGCGCTCGACTCCGGCGGGCTCGGGGAGGCACAGGCCGCGGTGCTGGCGGCGGCGCGGTTCGGCGGGGACGTGCCGGGTGCGCTCACCTCGGCGGCCCGACAGCCGGGCGCGGACGGCCTGGTGGGGCTCGCCGCGTGCTGGCGGGTGGCCGTGGACCAGGGGGCAGGACTCGCCGCGGGACTCGACCGGCTCGAAGGGGCGTTGCGCGCGGACCGGGACCAACGGGCCGACCTGCGCGCCCAGTTGGCCGGAGCACGGGCCACCGCGGTGATGCTCGCCGGACTGCCGGTGCTCGGGTTGCTGCTCGGCGCGGCGATGGGCGCCGATCCGCTGCGGGTGCTGCTGCACAGCGGGGCGGGGTTGGGATGCCTGGTGGTCGGGGGGTCGCTGGAGGGCCTGGGGATGTGGTGGGCGCTGCGGATCGTGGGCGGGGTGGAGGCGGCATGAGTACGGAAGTTGTCCACAGGCTGGGGGCGGCCCTGGGGGCTGCGCTGGTCGTCGGGTGGTTGGTGCGGTGGCTGGACGCGCTGCGGCGGGAGCGGAGGGCTCGGCGACGGCTGGCCGGGCTGCTGCCCCGGGAAGGTCGGGAGGTGCCGGAAGCGCCTTCTGCCGGGCGGCGGTTCGGGGCTCGGGATGCGGTCCGGCGGTGGTTGCCCGTGGCGGGCGTCGTAGGTGCCGGGTGGGTGTTGGTCGGCGGGATCGCCGGAGTCGCCGTGGGCGGGGCTGCCGCACTCAGGCTGTGGTGGTGGCGTCGTAGGCAGGCGGCCGACGACACCGGCGCCGAGCGCGACGCGGCCACCGCCGCACGCCAACTCCCGCTCGCCGCCGATCTGCTGGCCGCCTGCATCGCCGCCGGGGCCTCGCCGGTGATCGCTGCCCAGGCCGTGGGCGAGGCGCTGGCGGGACCAGTGGGAGAACGGCTGGCGCGCGCGGCTGCGGAGGTACGGCTCGGCGGCGAACCGGCCGACGCCTGGCGGAGGTTGGCCGCACTTCCGGGCGCCGGCCCGCTGGCTCGGCTGCTCGAACGGGCCGACGAGTCGGGGCTCCCCGCCGCCGGACCGGTCGCACGGCTCGCGGCGGAGGCCCGCGCCGACTGGACCCGCACCGCGACGGCACGGGCCCGGCGGGCCGCCGTCCTGATCACCGCGCCGGTGGGGCTGTGCTTCCTGCCCGCGTTCATCGCGGTCGGCGTACTGCCCGTGGTGATCGGGCTCGCGGGCGGGGCGACGGGAGGGGGCGGCGGCTGATCCGACAAGAAAGCAACCAAGCAATCAAGCGGCTGAACCAACAGGAACCTCACGGGGGTTGAGATGTACAAGGCAGTGCAGGGAGTACGGGCAGCGGCGGTACGGGTGGTCCGAGCGGTACGGGTACGGGCGCGACTCGGCGCCGCCGCGCGCCGGGACGCCGGTATGGCAACGGCTGAATACGCGATGGGGCTTGTCGCAGCGGTGGCGTTCGCCGTGGTGCTCTACAAGGTGGTGACCAGCGGAGCGGTCAGCACGGAGCTCCAGGACATCGTGAAGCGGGCCCTCGATGCGAAGGTGTGAACGCCGGGGCGGCGACGGGGGGTTCGTGACGGCCGAGGCGGCCGTGGTCCTGCCCGTGCTGGTGATGTTCGCCATGGCACTGGTGTGGGGGCTGCTCGTCGTGGCCGCGCAGATCCGGTGCGTGGACGCGGCGCGGTCGGGCGCCCGTGCGGCGGCTCGGCAGGATCCCGCCGAGTCGGTCGTCCAGGTGACCCGGGACACGGCACCGCGTGACGCGAGGGTCACGGTCTCCCGGGAGGGCGACCAGGTCCATGTGGTCGTGGTCGCGAAGCCACCGATGCTCGGCGGGCTGCCCTTCGAGGTGCGGGAGGAGGCCGTGGCGGTGGCGGAGGAGACGGTCGGAGAGGGGAGGGCGGGGCCGTGAGGCGTCGTATCCCCGTGCTGGGGCGCATGAGATTCCCTCACCGTGGCCGGGACTCGGACCGTGGGTCCGCCACCGTGTGGAGCCTCGGGGCGATGGCCGTGATGTGTGTCGTGTTCGGCATCGTGCTCGCCCTGGGGCAGGCCGTCGTGGCCCGGCATCGCGCGGCCGGCGGCGCGGATCTCGCGGCCCTCGCGGCGGCCGACCACTGGGCGGAGGGCGGTGCGGGGGCCTGCGCCCGGGCGGAGCGGGTGGCGCGGGCACAGGGGACGCGGCTGGTGCGGTGCGCGGTCGTGGGGGAGACGTCGGACGTGACGGCGGCGGCAGGACTGGGACCGTTCGCGACGGAGGTCAGAGCACGGGCGGGCCCTGCGGGGCCGGTACCTCCGTCGGTCCCGGTACCTCCGGCGCCTCCCGCAACAGCTCCGTGAGCAACCGCACCGCCCCCCGCTTGTGCAAGGGCTCGTTGCCGTTGCCGCACTTGGGGGACTGGATGCAGGACGGGCAGCCGGCGTCGCACTCGCAGGAGGCGATGGCCTGGCGGGTGGCGGTGAGCCAGGCGCGGGCCGTGTGGAAGGCGCGCTCGGCGAAGCCCGCGCCGCCGGGATGGCCGTCGTACACGAAGACCGTGGGGAGCAGCGTGTCGGGGTGGAGGGGGACTGAGACCCCGCCGATGTCCCAGCGGTCGCAGGTGGCGAAGAGGGGGAGCATGCCGATCGAGGCGTGTTCGGCGGCGTGCAGGGCGCCGCCGAGGATCTCCGGGTTGATGCGGGCGGCGTCGAGCTGGTCCTCGGTGACCGTCCACCACACGGCGCGGGTGCGGAGCGTACGAGGAGGGAGGTCGAGTTTCGACTCGCCGAGGACTTCGCCGGTGATGACACGTCTGCGGAGGAAGGAGACGACCTGGTTGGTGACTTCGACGGAGCCGTAGCACAACCGGCCCTGGCCCCAGGGGAGTTCGATGTCCGTCTCCAGGACGGAGATGGCTGTCGTGTCGCGGGCGACCGTCGAGTACGGGGGGGTGGCCTCCTCGACCAGGGCCACCGAGTCCTCCAGGTCCAGGGAGCGCACCAGGTAGGTGCGGCCCTGGTGGAGGTGGACCGCGCCCTCGTGGACGGTCGCGTGGGAGGCGGACTCGTCGACCGTGCCCAGCAGGCGGCCCGTGCCGTTCTCGACGACCTGGACCGGCTTTCCGCCCCCGCCGCGGATGTCGGTGAGGTCGGCGGCCCGTTCGCGGCGCGTCCAGTGCCAGGCCTTCGCCCGGCGGCGGAGCAGTTTCGCGGCCTCCAGCTGCGGCAGCAGGTCCGCCGTGGCCGGGCCGAACAGGTCCAAGTCCTCGTCGGTCAGCGGGAGTTCCGCCGCCGCCGCGCACAGGTGCGGGGCCAGGACGTACGGGTTGTCCGGGTCCAGGACCGTGGACTCCACCGGCTGGTCGAAGAGGGCCTCCGGGTGGTGTACGAGGAAGGTGTCCAGGGGGTCGTCGCGGGCCACCAGGACGGCCAGGGCGCCCTGGCCGGAGCGTCCGGCGCGGCCCGCCTGCTGCCACAGGGAGGCGCGGGTGCCGGGGTAGCCGGCGATGAGGACGGCGTCCAGGCCGGAGACGTCGATGCCGAGTTCGAGGGCGGTGGTGGCGGCGAGGCCGAGCAACTCGCCGGAGTGGAGGGCGCGTTCGAGGGCGCGCCGCTCCTCGGGGAGGTAGCCGCCCCGGTAGGCGGCGACCCGCCCGGCCAGTGAGCGGTCGACCTCGGCGAGGCGTTCCTGGGCGATCAGCGCGATCAGCTCGGCGCCGCGCCGGGACCGTACGAAGGCCACCGAGCGGACGCCCTGGACGGTGAGGTCGGTCAGCAGGTCGGCGGTCTCGGCGGTGGCCGTGCGGCGGACCGGGGCGCCCTTCTCGCCGTGGAGTTCGGTGAGCGGGGGCTCCCAGAGGGCGAAGACCAGTTCACCGCGCGGGGAGGCGTCGTCGGCGACCTCGACCACGGGGAGGCCGGTGAGGCGGCGGGCGGCGACCGAGGGCTCGGCGGCGGTCGCGGAGGCGAGGAGGAAGACGGGGGAGGAGCCGTAGCGGGCGCAGAGGCGGCGCAGTCGGCGCAGTACCTGGGCGACGTGGGAGCCGAAGACGCCCCGGTAGGTGTGGCACTCGTCGATGACGACGTACTTCAGGGACTTCAGGAAGGAGGACCAGCGCGGGTGCGAGGGCAATATGCCGCGGTGGAGCATGTCGGGGTTGGTCAGGACGTAGTTGGCGTACTGGCGTACCCACTCGCGCTCCTCGAACGGAGTGTCGCCGTCGTACACGGCCGGGCGAACGGCATTGCCCAGAGGTTGTGAAAGTTCCTTCACGGAACGGAGCTGGTCGGCGGCCAGGGCTTTGGTGGGGGCCAGGTAGAGGGCGGTGGTGCCGCGGCCGTTCGGCGCCTCGGAGCCGTCGAGGAGGGCCGAGAGGACCGGTACCAGATAGGCCAGCGACTTGCCCGAGGCGGTGCCTGTGGCAACGATCACTGACTCGCCGTCGAGGGCGTGCTCGGCGGCCTGTGCCTGGTGGGCCCAGGGGTGTTCGATACCGGCTTCCTGGACGGTGGCGATCACCTCCGCGCGAATCCGGTCAGGCCAGACGGCATGGCGGCCCGCACGTGGGGGCAAGTGCTCCGTATGAGTGATGCGCGAAGCCCGGCTCGGTCCGGACGCGAGCCGGTCCAGAACCGTGCCCGGCGAGAGCCCGGACACGGGGTTCGCCGAGGGTCGATCGGATCGCTGATTCTTGGCCATCGGCACCGAGTGTGTCACTGGCGTGACGGACAATGGAGCCAAGGCGTCGTGCACGCCCTGCGGTAAGTGATTGAATGCCATCGCGGCTGGCGAACCGTCCTGGGGGCTCTGCCGAGGTGTCCCATGGGATGACCGCTCGATAGCAAGGTGCTGGAGGATCCGTGGACCTGTCCCTGTCGACCCGTACCGTCGGCGATCGTACGGTCGTCGAGGTCGGTGGCGAAATCGACGTATATACCGCGCCCAAGTTGCGCGAACAGCTGGTCGAGCTGGTGAACGACGGGAGTTTCCACCTCGTCGTCGACATGGAGGGCGTCGACTTTCTCGACTCCACCGGGCTCGGTGTGCTGGTCGGCGGCCTGAAGCGGGTGCGTGCCCACGAGGGCTCGCTGCGCCTGGTCTGCAACCAGGAGCGCATTCTGAAGATCTTCCGTATCACCGGCCTCACCAAGGTGTTCCCGATTCACACCTCGGTCGAGGAAGCGGTGGCGGCCACCGACTGACCGACCGTTCAGGGAGCGGTGAACGACCGCTCCCCGATCGGCCGTATAGACGACCGGTGGACCGGGCTTTCGGCAGCCCGGCCCTCCGACAGCACGCCCGTAGTCCCGAGGGGGATGCATGGCCACCGTTGAACTCCGCTTCAGCGCGCTGCCCGAGCACGTCAGGACCGCCCGACTGGTGGCGGCAGCGGTGGCGCGCAGGGCCGGAGTGGACGAGGCCGTACTCGACGAGGTGAGACTCGCCGTCGGCGAGGCCTGCACCCGCGCCGTCGGGCTGCACCAGAGCAGCGGGATCACCGCCCCGGTGAAGGTGCTGCTGATCGAGGAGGAGAAGCAGTTCTCCATCGAGGTCGGCGACGAGGCACCACGCTCGGCCCCCGGCGACAAGGCGCCCGGGGCGCTGGGCGAGGATCCGGACGCGGAGACCGAGGAGGACGAGATGGGTCTCGCTGTCATCAGCGGGCTCGTCGACGACGTCGAGGTCACCGCGGGAGAGCACGGCGGATCGATCCGTATGACCTGGCCGACGACCCCGCCGGCCACCCCGCTTTCCTGAAAACCGCCGCACACCACAGCCGAAGGGCCCTGCTGAGCAGGGCCCTTCGGCATTTCCGGGAGGGTACCTCGAGTGCCCGTTCTCGGCACGTTGGAATTCGTGAATCAATTCACGATCAATGCCCCGCCCGGTGCCTCGATAATTTGATCAAGCGCCAATGCTTTTAAGGCATTACTATGCGAAGGCCAATTCCGTTTGCCGCGCACTGTTTTGATCAGGTTCCGGTACCTACAATCCGTCCACATCTTGAGCTCAGCACAGGCGTCAAGGAGGACGAATGGCGGGGCTTTCTACCCCTCAGCAGTTTGACCACCCCACAACCTTCGCAGCCGCAGTCCTGACCCACGACAACCGCATCCTCGTGATGGTGATCGGCCTCGTGGCTCTGGCAGCGCTCGTGGTCGCGGGCATCCTGGTCCGCCAGGTACTCGCGGCCGGTGAGGGCACGGACAGCATGAAGAAGATCGCGGCAGCGGTCCAGGAGGGCGCGAACGCCTATCTGGGACGGCAGTTGCGCACGGTCGGCGTATTCGCCGTGATCGTTTTCTTCCTGCTTCTGCTGCTGCCCGCGGACGACTGGAATCAGCGCGCCGGACGATCGATCTTCTTTCTGATCGGCGCGGTGTTCTCGGCGACCACCGGCTATATCGGCATGTGGCTCGCCGTACGCAGTAATGTCCGCGTCGCCGCGGCGGCCCGGGAAGCGACCCCGGCGGAGGGTGAGCCCGAAAAGGATCTCACCGCCGTCTCGCACAAAGCCATGAAGATCGCTTTCCGCACGGGCGGCGTCGTCGGCATGTTCACGGTGGGGCTCGGTCTGCTCGGCGCCTCCTGCGTGGTGCTGGTGTACGCGGCCGACGCGCCGAAGGTGCTGGAGGGATTCGGCCTCGGCGCCGCCCTCATCGCCATGTTCATGAGGGTCGGCGGCGGCATCTTCACCAAGGCCGCCGACGTCGGCGCCGACCTGGTCGGCAAGGTCGAGCAGGGCATCCCGGAGGACGACCCGCGCAACGCCGCGACCATCGCCGACAACGTGGGCGACAACGTCGGCGACTGCGCGGGCATGGCGGCCGACCTCTTCGAGTCGTACGCCGTGACGCTGGTCGCCGCGCTGATCCTCGGCAAGGCGGCCTTCGGCGACTCCGGGCTGGCCTTCCCGCTGCTCGTGCCGGCGATCGGTGTGCTCACCGCCATGATCGGCATCTTCGCGGTGGCGCCACGCCGGTCCGACCGCAGCGGCATGTCCGCGATCAACCGGGGCTTCTTCATCTCCGCGGTGATCTCGCTCGTGCTGGTGGCGGTCGCGGTCTTCGTCTATCTGCCGTCGTCGTACGCCGACCTCGACGGCGTCACCGACGCGGCGATCAAGGCCAAGGACGGTGACCCGCGGATCCTCGCGCTCGTCGCCGTGGCCATCGGCATCGTGCTCGCCGCGCTGATCCAGCAGCTGACCGGCTACTTCACGGAGACGAACCGCCGTCCCGTGATGGACATCGGCAAGACCTCGCTCACCGGCCCGGCCACCGTCATCCTCGCGGGCATCTCGCTGGGCCTCGAATCGGCCGTCTACACCGCCCTGTTGATCGGTCTGGCCGTCTACGGCGCGTTCCTGCTCGGCGGTGCCTCGATCATGCTGGCGCTGTTCGCGGTGGCGCTGGCCGGTACCGGGCTGCTCACCACGGTCGGTGTGATCGTCGCCATGGACACCTTCGGGCCGGTCTCCGACAACGCGCAGGGCATCGCGGAGATGTCCGGCGACGTCGAGGGCGCGGGCGCGCAGGTGCTCACCAACCTGGACGCGGTGGGCAACACCACCAAGGCCATCACGAAGGGCATCGCCATCGCCACCGCCGTCCTGGCGGCGTCGGCGCTCTTCGGCTCGTACCGTGACGCGATCCTCACCGCCGCCAACGACGTCGGCGAGAAGATCTCGGGACCGGGCGCACCGCTCAACCTGATGATGGACATCTCCCAGCCCAACAACCTGGTGGGGCTCATCGTCGGCGCCGCGGTCGTCTTCCTCTTCTCGGGGCTGGCGATCAACGCGGTCTCGCGGTCCGCCGGAGCCGTCGTCTACGAGGTGCGGCGGCAGTTCCGCGAGCACCCCGGGATCATGGACTACACCGAGACACCGGAGTACGGGCGCGTCGTCGACATCTGCACCAAGGACGCGCTGCGCGAACTGGCCACGCCCGGCCTGCTCGCCGTGCTCACGCCGATCGCGGTCGGGTTCACGCTCGGTGTCGGCGCGCTCGGCTCGTTCCTCGCGGGCGCGATCGGCACCGGCACGCTGATGGCGGTCTTCCTCGCGAACTCGGGCGGCGCCTGGGACAACGCGAAGAAACTCGTCGAGGACGGCAACCACGGCGGCAAGGGCAGCGAGGCCCACGCTGCCACGGTGATCGGCGACACGGTCGGCGACCCGTTCAAGGACACCGCGGGACCGGCCATCAACCCGCTGCTGAAGGTGATGAACCTCGTCGCGCTGCTCATCGCGCCCGCGGTCATCAAGTTCAGCTACGGCGCCGACAAGAACATCGGGGTGCGCATCGCGATCGCGGTGCTCGCGTTCCTGGTGATCGTCGTCGCGGTGTACATCTCCAAGCGGCGCGGGATCGCCGTGGGGGACGAGGACGACGCCGGGCGGGTGGCCGAGAAGGCGGACCCCGCGGTGGTTTCGTAGGCGGTCCTACGGGCCCGGTTCGGGGCTTCTTGCGAGATCCCGATCAACAGGCGGGCGGGCGGGGCCCGGGGGGGGGGCCCGCCCCCCCCCCCGCCCGCGGTGTATGACAAGGCCGAAAAACA
>NZ_JBHYWD010000008.1:119816-142452 GCF_042751305.1 Streptomyces hokutonensis | reverse complement strand
TTTGGGTGGGGGTACCTCCGGGCCCGGTAGGGGGTTACTCGGGAGCACCCTATCACCCGGCGGGGGGGGGGCGCGTGTGGGGGCCCCCCCCCGCCCGTTCTGTGTGTGTTCAGTCCCTCGCCGTGAGCCTTCTCTCGCTTGGTGCAAATGGCCCCAAAAGGCTTTCTATCGGTCCTTCGGCCCGGGGGTGCGGCCTGTGCGCCGTGTATGTTCCGGGGCCGAGAGCCATGGAAGGGACCAATCCGGTGAACAAGAAGCTCGCGGCCGCACTGTCCGGCGGTGCGGTACTGGTACTGGCGCTGTCGGGATGCGGCGGCAGCAGCGACGACACGGACGCCAAGCTGGACTCCTGGGCCAAGCAGGTCTGCCTCGCGGTGCAGCCGCAGGCGAAGAAGATCGAGGCCGCCAACACGGCGATCCAGAAGGAGACCTCCGACAACAGCACCCCGGAGCAGGTCCGGCAGACCGACTCGCAGGCCTTCCAGGACATGTCCGACGCCTACAAGGCGATCGGGGCCGCCGTGAACAGCGCCGGGGCCCCGGACGTCGACAGCGGCGCGACGAAGCAGCAGAACGCCGTCAAGGAGCTCAACGACATCTCCGCGTCGTACGCCGCCCTGAAGAAGCAGGTCGACGGGCTCGACGTCAAGGACCAGGCGAAGTTCGCGGACGGCCTCAAGGGCATCGCGACCTCGCTGGACAAGCTCAGCTCCAGCGGGAACGACGCCCTGAAGACCCTCGAAGAGGGCGATGTCGGCAAGGCGATGACCAAGCAGGAGGCCTGCAAGTCGGCGTCCGCGTCGGCCTCGTCCGGGACCGCCTGACCTCGCCCGGCGAAACGCGCCTCCTGTAGGCAGCGATCTTTCAGTGACTGAAAGATGCCCCGGTACGTGTGCGTGCCGGGGCCTTCGCACGCGCGGGCACGTTGTCGGCCGGAGCGGCCACAATGGGGGCGTGAGTAACTCCACCCTGCCCACGCTGCCCGCAACCGACCGCCCGGAGGTCGCCGCCCGCCTCCGGGACGCCCTGCTCGGCGCCTCCTTCACCGCCGACGGACTGCTCGACCTGCTCGGCGCCCCCGCGTACGCGGCGCTGGCCCGCAGCGAGACCGTGCCGGCCCTCCGCGCGACCCGGGGCGACACCCCGCTGGAGACCCTGGTCCGCCTGTTCCTGCTCCAGCAGCCCGTCCCGCACGCACGCGTGCGGGACGTTCTCCCCGTCGCCGAGTGCGTGGAGAGCGGCTGGCTGGCGTCCGTGGGCGGTGACGAGGTCGCCGCGACCGTGGACGTACGGCCCTTCGGCGGGCCCGGCGGCGAGGACTGGTTCATCGTGTCCGACCTGGGGTGCGCGGTCGGCGGGGCCGGAGGCATCGGCAGCCGGGAGGAAGGCGTCGTCCTCGGGGTGGGCGGCGCGTCCACGACCCTCGCCGGCATCACCGTACGGACGCCGGTGGCCGCCGCGCTCGACCTCGGCACCGGTTCCGGCATCCAGGCGCTGCACGCGGCACAGCACGCCACGCGCGTGACGGCCACCGACGTCAACCCGCGCGCCCTGCACATCACCGCGCTCACCCTGGCGCTCTCCGGCGCACCGGCCGCCGACCTCCGCGAGGGCTCCCTCTTCGGCCCGGTCCGCGACGACGAGACGTACGACCTGATCGTGTCGAACCCGCCCTTCGTGATCTCGCCCGGCGCCCGGCTCACCTACCGCGACGGCGGGATGGGCGGGGACGATCTGTGCCGGTCGCTCGTTCAGCAGGCGGGGGACCGGCTGCGCAAGGGCGGATTCGCGCAGTTCCTCGCCAACTGGCAGCACGTGGAGGGGGAGGACTGGCAGGACCGGCTCAGGTCGTGGGTGCCGCGCGGGTGCGACGCCTGGATCGTGCAGCGCGAGGTCCAGGACGTCACGCAGTACGCCGAGTTGTGGCTCAGGGACGCCGGCGACCACCGGGGCGACCCGGCCGCGTACGAGGCGCTCTACGACGCGTGGCTCGACGAGTTCGAGGCGCGCAAGGTCAAGGCCGTGGGCTTCGGCTGGATCACGCTGCGCAGGACGGGTTCCGACGCGCCCTCGATCACCGTCGAGGAGTGGCCGCACTCGGTCGAGCAGCCGCTCGGCGACACCGTGCGCGCGCACTTCGAGCGCGTCGACCAGCTGCGCGCCCTCGACGACGCGGCCCTGCTCGCCGCCCACTTCAGGCTCGCCGACGAGGTCATCCAGGAACAGGTCGGGCTGCCCGGCGCCGAGGACCCCGAGCACGTCGTGCTGCGCCAGCATCGCGGTATGCGCCGGGCGACCAAGGTGGACACGGTCGGCGCGGGCTTCGCCGGCGTCTGCGACGGCAGTCTGAGCGCGGGCCGCATCCTGGACGCGATCGCCCAACTCGTGGGCGAGGACCCGGTGCTGCTCCGCGACCGGACGCCCGCGCAGATCCGGCTGTTGGTGGAGCACGGGTTCCTGGAGCTCGTCGACTGACCGGCCGCGGCGGCCGGTTCGCCAAATTTCCCGCCTCGCGCCGCGCCAGCGCCCGTCACGCCTGAGGCGTGCCCGCACCACTGGGCCGCCTGTGTTCACGCCCGGCGAGATTGGTGGGATTGGTACGGAAAGGCCCTCTTGTCAGTGGCGGGTGCGAGGCTACCTTCGGAGACAGGTTCCACGCGTCCTCGGGGGAGGCGCGCCGTCTCGGGGGAGGCGTGATGGCCGGGGATACGCCGGAGCAGGGTGAGGGCAGGATCGTCAACGGGCGCTACCGCCTGCTGCGCACGCTCGGCGCGGGCGGCATGGGCCGCGTATGGCTCGCGTACGACGAGGAGTTGGCCTGCGAGGTCGCCATCAAGGAGATCTCGCTGCCGGACGTCCCCAGGGACGCGAGCGAGCCCGCGCACCGCATCGCGCGGGCCCGCAGCGAGGCCCGCCACGCCGCCCGGCTGCGCGGCCACCCGCATGTGGCGACGGTGCACGACGTGGTGATCCACGAGGGCCTGCCGTGGATCGTCATGGAGTACGTCCCCGACGGCGTCGACCTCCAGGCGGTCGTCCGCCGCTCCGGGCCGCTGCCGCCCGCGCAGGTCGCCCGCATCGGGCTCGCCGTCCTCGACGCGCTCACCGCCGGGCACCGCATCGGCATCCTGCACCGGGACGTGAAACCGGCCAACATCCTTCTGGCACCGAACGCTTCGGGCGATCCCTACGCGCGCGTGCTGCTCACCGACTACGGCATCGCGCTCCAGCCCGAGTCCCGCGAACCCCGCCTCACCGCCACCGCCGGCATCCTCGGCACCCCCGGCTACCTCGCCCCCGAGCGGGCCCGCGGTGAGCCGCCCACTCCGGCCGCCGACCTGTTCTCGCTGGGCGCCACGCTGTACGCCGCCGTCGAGGGCCGCGGCCCCTTCGACCGCCAAGGCGACTACGCGACCCTCACCGCCCTGCTCGGCGAGGAGCCCACGCCCGCCGTCCGCGCGGGCGAACTGGCGCCCGTACTGCAGGGGTTGCTGGTCAAGGACCCGGTCCTGAGGTCGACACCGGAGACGGCGGCACACGGTCTGGAGCGGGTCGCGCTGTCGGCCGGTCCGATCCCGGGACACACACCGGTGCCGGAGGGCTTCGGCCCGGCACCGGTCGGCTGGTCCACCCCCGAACGACCGCCGGACAACGCCGACTTCGGGCCTCCGGGCCAGGTCCCCGCCGGACCTCAGGGCCAAGTCCAGGGCGGGCCGCCCGGATACGCCATGGGCGGCGGTCCCTACGGCCCCGGAACGCCGAGTGGCCCCGGAGCCACCCACCAGAGCCCCGCGCCGTACGGTGACCGGCCCGCGGCCGCCCTCGGGGGCTACACGCCCGCGGGCCGGCCCACTCCGGGAACCCCGAACACCCCGCAGACGCCCGGCGCACCGCCCACCCCCAACACGCCGAACACCCCGGGTGGCCCCGCGTCGCCGTACGCCCCGCAGGGGCAGGCCGGTTCGGGCGGGGCGTACGGCCAGTGGAATCCGTACGCGAACAGCCCCACGATGTCCTACCAGGGCGCCTATCCGGGTGCCCGGCAGGAGCCCTACCAGGGCGGCGCGGTTCCGCCGCCGTACGCGGGCGGCCAGGGGCCGACGTACCCCGGCGGCCCGGGAGTTGTCGGCGGCGGGCCACCCGGTGGGGGCCGGCGGCGGAAGCCGGTCGCCGCGATCGTCGCCCTCGTGGTGGCCGTCGCGCTGGTGATCGCCGGCGGGGTGTGGGCGGTGACCACGCTGACCGGCGGCAAGGACACGGCGGCGACGAAGAAGGCGTCCCCGTCCGTGTCGGCCTCGGCGACCGGCTCCGAGTATCCGTACGGCCAGGAGGTCGGGCTCAAGAAGGCGCTGCAGACCGGCGATTGCGTGCACGCGGTGTGGACCGGGACGGCGTTCCGGTCGCGGCCCAACCTGGGAGTTGTGAGCTGCGCGCACGACGTGCCGGACGGTCAGGTGATGGCGGTCGACACGGCGAGCGACTTCGCCGACGCCCGCGACCACGGCGCCGAGCGGTGCGCGGGCAAGGCGAAGGCGGCGGCCGACTCCCTGGCCGACGCGGACGTCTACGCTCTGACGCCGACTCAGGCGGGCTTCGGGGCGGCCGGGGGCGGTACGGCGTGTCTCGTACTCGGCCGGCATGTGCCGATCGGCGGTGAGATAGGACGCTTCAGGGACACCGGGTCGAACGTGTGGACCACCGAGATGAGCGTCGGCGACTGCTGGCTCTACGTCGACCACAAGACGTACTTCACCGCGACCCTGGCCGACTGCGCCGATGAGCACACCGACCAGGTGATCGGTTTCGTGACGGCTCCCAGGACGATGGCGTTCGAGGAGGCGCTGCAACAGGGGAACAAGCTGTGCGGCAACAAGTTCGAGTCGACTTGGGCACCCGGAAGCGACCGCTCCGTCTACGGGTATCTGTCCGACGAGAACAACTGGAAGGCGGGATTCAACTCGGTCGTGTGCACGGTGGGCCAGACGGATCACTCCCGGACGACCGGGGCGATATCGTCCTCGGGCACCGCCGCCTGAGGGTCGTGCGCCGCGAGTTCACCGGGGGTTGGCCCGCCCGTCGCCCGCGGGTGCCAGCCTCCCGGACCGGGGTATCCGGGTCGGGAGGGGACACATATGGAGAGCGGGCCGGCGATCTTCGCGGGGTTGGTGTTCGCCCTGTTCGGAAGCGCGCTGCTGCTGTGGACCGCGGTCAGGGTGCGGCACCGCGAACCCGTCGCCCAGGGTGTGAACCAGGTCGCATCGGCGACCCTCGCGGGAGTCGTCGCGATCACCTCGCTCCTCCTCGGAACCTGGTGCTTCCTGCACGTCTGAGCACCGCGACCTGGCTGGCGCGCGGGTAACCGGGGGATCACCCTCCGGATCGCCCCGAAGAGGCCAGTGGGGACTCCGGGCGGCAGGAATGGCGGTAGTCGGGTTACCGTTCGAGTGGCCGTTGCGGGCTTTTCCCGTTTGACACGGGGGCGGGATGTACCGTCACACTCCGCAGCGTCACCATGACCCGACCCCGGGACCAAGCGGCCCCGCTTGCCCCAGGGGAGGCCCCAGCGTCGACCGGAGAGAAGAGCGAAGTTGTCCCCGACCAGCGAGACCGCACACGGCGGCCGCCGACTCGTCATTGTCGAGTCCCCTGCCAAGGCGAAGACGATCAAGGGCTACCTCGGCCCCGGATATGTCGTCGAGGCGAGCGTCGGGCACATCCGTGACCTCCCCAACGGCGCCGCCGAGGTGCCCGAGAAGTACACCGGCGAGGTGCGCCGCCTCGGTGTGGACGTCGACCACGACTTCGCGCCGATCTATGTGGTCAACGCCGACAAGCGGGCCCAGGTCAAGAAGCTCAAGGACCTCCTCAAGGACTCCGACGAACTCTTCCTCGCCACCGATGAGGACCGCGAGGGCGAGGCCATCGCGTGGCACCTCCTCGAGGTCCTGAAGCCCAAGGTCCCGGTCAAGCGCATGGTGTTCCACGAGATCACCAAGGACGCGATCCGCGCCGCCGTGGCCAACCCGCGCGACCTGAACCAGCCGCTGGTCGACGCCCAGGAGACCCGCCGTATCCTCGACCGCCTCTACGGCTACGAGGTCTCGCCGGTCCTGTGGAAGAAGGTCATGCCGCGCCTGTCGGCCGGCCGTGTCCAGTCCGTCGCGACCCGGCTCGTGGTCGAGCGGGAACGCGAGCGCATCGCTTTCCGTTCCGCCGAGTACTGGGACCTGACGGGCACCTTCGCGACCGGCCGGGCAGGTGACGCGAGCGACCCGTCGTCCCTGGTCGCCCGCCTCCAGGCCGTCGACGGCAGGCGGGTCGCACAGGGTCGCGACTTCGACTCACTGGGACAGATCAAGAGCGAGAACACCCTCCACCTCGACGAGGAGAACGCCCGCGCCCTCGCCGCCGCCCTGGAGAACACCGACTTCGCCGTCCGCTCCGTCGAGTCGAAGCCGTACCGACGCTCGCCGTACGCCCCGTTCCGTACGACGACGCTCCAGCAGGAGGCCAGCCGCAAGCTCGGCTTCGGCGCCAAGGCCACCATGCAGGTCGCGCAGAAGCTGTACGAGAACGGCTACATCACCTACATGCGTACGGACTCCACGACCCTGAGCGAGACGGCCGTCAGCGCCGCCCGCGCCCAGGTGACGCAGCTGTACGGCGCCGACTACCTGCCGGCCCAGCCGCGCGTGTACGCCGGGAAGGTCAAGAACGCCCAGGAGGCGCACGAGGCGATCCGCCCCTCGGGTGATCGTTTCCGCACCCCGGCCGAGACCGGTCTGACCGGCGACCAGTTCAAGCTCTACGAGCTGATCTGGAAGCGGACCGTCGCCTCCCAGATGAAGGACGCGGTCGGCAACTCCGTGACCGTGAAGATCGCGGGCACCTCCTCCGACGGCCGGGACGCCGAGTTCAGCGCCTCCGGCAAGACCATCACCTTCCACGGCTTCCTGAAGGCCTACGTCGAGGGCGCCGACGACCCGAACGCCGAGCTGGACGACCGCGAGCGCCGGCTGCCCCAGGTCGCCGAGGGCGACGCCCTGTCCGCCGAGGAGATCACGGTCGACGGGCACGCCACCAAGCCCCCGGCCCGCTACACCGAGGCCAGCCTCGTCAAGGAACTCGAAGAGCGCGAGATCGGCCGCCCGTCGACGTACGCGTCGATCATCGGCACGATCCTCGACCGCGGCTACGTCTTCAAGAAGGGCACGGCCCTGGTGCCGTCCTTCCTGTCCTTCGCCGTCGTCAACCTCCTGGAGAAGCACTTCGGGCGGCTCGTCGACTACAGCTTCACCGCCAAGATGGAGGACGACCTCGACCGCATCGCCAGCGGCGAGGCACAGGCCGTGCCGTGGCTGCGCCGCTTCTACTTCGGCGAGGGCGAGGCGACCGGCGCCGCCGAGGCGGGCAACGGCGACGGCGACCACCTGGGCGGCCTCAAGGAGCTCGTCACCGACCTGGGCGCGATCGACGCCCGCGAGGTGTCGTCCTTCCCGGTCGGCAACGACATCATGCTCCGGGTGGGCCGCTACGGCCCCTACGTGGAGCGCGGCGAGAAGGACTCCGAGAACCACCAGCGCGCCGACGTCCCCGAGGACCTGGCGCCGGACGAGCTGAGCGTCGAGCACGCCGAGGAACTGCTCGCCAAGCCGAGCGGCGACTTCGAGCTGGGCGCCGACCCCGAGTCGGGCCACCAGATCATCGCCCGCGACGGCCGCTACGGCCCGTACGTCACCGAGGTACTCCCCGAGGGCACCCCGAAGACCGGCAAGAACGCCGTCAAGCCGCGTACGGCCTCGCTGTTCAAGTCGATGTCCCTCGACACGGTGACGCTGGCCGACGCCCTCAAACTGATGTCGCTGCCCCGGGTCGTCGGCAAGGACGCCGAGGGCGTGGAGATCACCGCGCAGAACGGGCGCTACGGGCCGTACCTGAAGAAGGGCACGGACTCCCGCTCGCTGCAGACCGAGGACCAGCTCTTCACGATCACCCTCGACGAGGCGCTGGAGATCTACTCCCAGCCCAAGCAGCGCGGCCGGGCCGCCGCCAAGCCGCCGCTGAAGGAACTGGGCACCGACCCGGTCAGCGAGAAGCCCGTCGTCGTCAAGGACGGCCGCTTCGGGCCGTACGTCACCGACGGCGAGACCAACGCGACCCTGCGCTCCGGCGACAGCGTCGAGGAGATCAGCCCGGAGCGCGGCTACGAGCTGCTCGCCGAGAAGCGGGCCAAGTCGCCCGCCAAGAAGACGGCGAAGAAGGCCCCGGCGAAGAAGACGGCGGCCAAGAAGGCGCCCGCGAAGAAGACGACGACCGCCAAGAAGGCCGTCGCGAAGACGACGGCGGCCGCCAAGAAGACGACCACGGCCGCGAAGACGGCGACGGCCAAGAAGACGGCCACCTCCAAGGTGACGTCCGAGGACTGACGAGCCGTTTCCTGCGGTCCGGGGCGTACACGCTTCCTGCACCGCAAGGTCTCGGAACGCACGCCCCGGCATCACTTTGGTGTCGGGGTGTGCGCAGGTCCGGGCGGGCGCGGCTTGTTGTCGGTGGCTGCCGATAGGCTGAAAGCATGACGCCAGCCGAGCAGCCAACGGCCCACCAGCCGGCCCCCGACGACGCCCTTGTCGCGGACTCCCGCGAGCGTGCCGTCCGCGCCCTGCTGCGCCAGCCGCAGCTCAAGCGGTTGTGGAGCGCGCAGCTCGTGACAGGTGTCGGTGACACCCTCGCCCTGCTGGTCCTGGTCGTGCTCGCCCTCCAATCGGCGATCGCCCAGGGCTCGTTCGGCGGCGGCTATCGGGGCGTGGCGTTCGCGGTGGCGGCCGTCTTCGGGGCGCGCATCCTGGCGACACTGCTCTTCGGGGCGGTGCTCCTCGGCCCGCTCACCTCGCTGACCTCGCAGGACGGCCCCCTCGACCGGCGCTGGACCATGGTCGGCGCGGACGGTGTGCGCGCCGCGCTCCTGATCGTCGCCCCGCTGTGGATCGACTGGACTCCGGACAACGCACTGGCCGTGCTCCTGGTGACCGCCTTCGTCGTCGGAGTCGCCGAGCGCTTCTGGACGGTGTGCCGCGAGAGCGCGGCCCCCGCCCTGCTGCCGGCCCCGCCTCTGGAGGGCGCCACGGTCCGGCCCCTGCCCGACCACATGGACGCGCTACGACGGCTGTCGCTGCGCACGAGCTTTGTGGCGATCCCGCTCGCCGCCGCGACCCTCGTCGTGGCCGCGCTGCTCAACAACCTGCTGGGCACGGGCGTCGCCTGGTTCGCCCAGCACCAGGCGGCTCTCGGTTCGTACGTCGCCGCCGGACTGTTCGCCGCGTCCCTCTCCGTGCTGACCGCCCTGGAAGTACCCGGTACCCGCACCCCGCGCGCGCGGTCGCCGCTCGAAGGACTGCGCCGCCCCAGGACGGGCAACGGCATCGACAAGGGCCGTACCGGCGCGATCGCGCTGCTCGTGGTCGCCTGCGCGGCCGTCGCCGCCGCGATCTCCGCCGCCGTCGCCGTGTCCGTGCTCCAGGCCAAGGACCTGCACGGCGGCCCGGTGACCTTCGGGCTGCTCGTCCTGGGACTGACCGGCGGCGTCGTGCTCGGTATCCGTACGGCGCCCGCCCTGCTGCCGACGCTGTCCCGGCGCCGCCTGCTGACGCTCGCGATCGCCTTCACCGGCATCGCGCTGCTCGCCGCCGGCCTGGTCCCGGACGTCACCACCGTGCTCCTGATCGTCGCCCTGGCCGGCATCGGCGCGGGCGTGGCCGCCAACACCGGGCACACCCTCCTCGACCAGGAGGCCGAGGACTACCGCAGGGCCCGCACCACCGAGCACCTGCACGCGGTCGTACGGGTCTCCGTGGCCCTCGGCGCGCTGATCGCCCCCCTGGTGGCGGCGCTGATCGGCCCGCACCGCCTGGAGAACGGCAAGTTCGTGTTCGCGCACGGCGGTGCCGCGTTCACGCTGATGCTGGTCGGCGCACTGCTGCTGCCCGTTGCCGCGCTGGTGCTGGCCAAGGTCGACGACCGCTCCGGAGTACCGCTGCGGCACGACCTGCGGGACGCGCTGCTCGGCGGCGACGACCCCGACACCGTGCCCGCGAGCACCGGCTTCTTCATCGCCCTGGAGGGCGGCGACGGCGCCGGGAAGTCCACCCAGGCCGAGGCCCTCGCCGATTGGATAAGGGGCAAGGGACACGAGGTCGTACTGACCCGCGAGCCCGGGGCGACCCCGGTCGGCAAGCGCCTGCGGTCGATCCTCCTCGACGTGTCGTCGGCGGGACTGTCCCACCGCGCGGAGGCCCTGCTGTACGCGGCGGACCGCGCGGAGCACGTCGACACCGTCGTACGGCCCGCCCTGGAGCGCGGCGCGGTCGTCATCTCCGACCGCTACATCGACTCGTCCGTCGCCTACCAAGGTGCCGGCCGGGACCTCTCCCCGACCGAGATCGCCCGCATCAACCGGTGGGCCACCGACGGACTCGTCCCGCACATGACCGTCCTGCTGGACGTCGACCCGGAGACCGCCCGCGAGCGGTTCACCGAGGCGCCGGACCGGCTGGAGTCGGAGCCCGCCGAGTTCCACGCGCGCGTGCGGTCCGGTTTCCTCACGCTGGCCGCCGCCGACCCCGCCCGCTACCTGGTGGTCGACGCCGGCCAGGAGCCCGAGGCCGTCACCACCGTGATCAGGCACCGCCTCGACACCGTCCTGCCGCTCTCCGAGGCCGAGATCAAGGCCCAGGAGGAGGCGCGCAAGGCCGCCGAGGAGGAGGCCCGCCGCAAGGCCGAGGAAGAGGCCGCCCGCAAGGCCGAGGAGGAGCGCCTGGAGCGCGAGCGCCAGGAGCGGCTGGCCCAGCTGCGCGCCGAGGAGGAGGAGCGCAAGCGGCGCGAGCTGGAGGAGGCCCAGCGCCGCGAGGCCGAACGCCAGGCAGAAGAGGCCCGCCAGCGCGCCGAGGACGCGCGCAGGCGTGCCGAGGAGGAGAAGGCCCGCCTCCTCGCCGAGGAAGAGGCCCGCGCCGCAGAGGAGGCCCGCCGCAGGGCCGAGGCCGACCGTCTGCGCAAGCAGGCCGAGGAGGAGGCCCGGCTGCGCGCCGAGGCCGAGGAACGCCGCCGCGAGAAGCAGCGCAAGGCCGAGGCGGCACTGCTCGCGGCCGAGGAGGCACGCCGCTTGGCGGCGGAAGCGGCGGCAGCGGCAGAGGTGGCCGTACGGCAGCCGACGGCTCCGGCGGTTCCCGCCGCTCCGGAGGTCAGGTCCGAGGCGTCGACCGTGCAGACGCCGTTGGTGAAGGCGCCGGGTGCGAGCGCGGGTACAGGTGGGCGGTCGGCGGACGACACGGCTGTGCTGCGGCCGGTGGACTCCGGTTCCGCTTCCGGTTCCCGTGACGAGACGGCCGTACTGCGGTCGGTGTCCGCGGACTCCGAGGCGCGCGACTCCGAGGCGACGGCGGAGCTGCCGCAGCCGCCCGCTCCCGAGGGGGCCGCGGACGAGACGGCGGTGCTGCCGCCGGTTTCCGCCGCGGAGGAGACGGCCGTACTGCCGCCCGTGCCGTCCGGTGCCGCAGACGAGACGGCCGTGCTGCCGCCGGTCCGTGCCGCGGACGAGACCGCGGTGCTGCCGCCGGTGCGCGGCGACGATCCGTCGGACCGGGTGCCCGAGGGCTTCTTCCGCGACGAGCGTCCGGCAGGCCGGCCCGACCGGACCGAGGACCGCACCCGCGAACTGCCCCAGGTCGACGAGCAGGGCGCTCCCCGACGCCGACCGCGTCCCGACTGGGCCGAGGAGACTCCGCTGGACGACCTCCCCTCACTGGCCGACGAACTGCTCGGCCCGCACGAGGCCGGCGACTTCGACCAGGACGACGACACAGGTCGCGGGCGGGGCCGCGGCCGGGGGCGCAGGGGCTGACGGAGGTGAGGCGGTGGGCGGCTCGGTACCGCCGCCCCCGGCTCTCGTCGACTGCCCCCGGCCCTCGTTGTCAGTGGTGGCCCGCACAATGGATCGCGTAACCCGAAGCGTGACGAAAGGGCCGGTGACCCATGACCGTGTGGGATGACCTGGTGGGTCAGGAGAAGGTGAGCGAGCAGCTCGACGCCGCCGCTCGGGACGCCGACGCCTTCGTCACCGCGGCGACCAACGGCACGGCCCCGCCGGAGGCGTCGAAGATGACCCACGCCTGGCTGTTCACGGGCCCGCCGGGCGCGGGACGCAACCAGGCGGCGCGGGCCTTCGCCGCCGCGCTCCAGTGTGTGAGCCCCGACCGCGCGCTCGGCGGCAGCCCCGGCTGCGGCTTCTGCGACGGCTGTCATACGGCGCTGATCGGCACCCACGCCGACGTCACCACCGTGGCTGCCGTGGGCACCCAGATCCTCGCCGACGACATGCGGGACACGGTCCGCAAGTCCTTCACCTCGCCGGCGACGGGCCGCTGGCAGATCATCCTCGTCGAGGACGCCGAGCGGCTGAACGAGAAGTCGGCCAACGCCGTCCTCAAGGCCGTGGAGGAACCCGCCCCCCGCACGGTCTGGCTCCTCTGCGCCCCCTCGATCGAGGACGTCCTGCCCACGATCCGCTCCCGCTGCCGCCACCTGAACCTGACGACGCCCTCGGTGGACGCCGTGGCCGACATGCTCGTACGCCGGGAAGGCATCGAACCCGCCGTGGCCGCGGCCGCCGCGCGCGCCACCCAGGGACATGTCGACCGGGCCCGCCGCCTCGCCACGGACCCGGCCGCGCGCGAGCGCCGGGCCACCGTGCTGAAGCTGCCGCTGCGCGTCGAGGACGTCGGCGGTTGCCTGAAGGCCGCGCAGGAGCTGGTCGACGCCGCCGCGGAGGACGCCAAGCAGCTGGCCGAGGAGGTGGACGGCAAGGAGACCGAGGAGATGAAAGCGGCGATGGGCGGCGGCCAGGGCAGCCGGATGCCCCGGGGCACGGCGGGCGTGATGAAGGACCTGGAGGACAAGCAGAAGCGCCGGAGAACACGCACGCAGCGCGACAGCCTCGACCTCGCGCTGACCGACCTCACCGCGTTCTACCGTGACGTCCTCGCCCTCCAGCTCGGCTCACGGGTGGCGATCGCCAACGCGGACGCCGAGGACGCCCTGGAGCGGCTGGCCCGCGCCGGTTCCCCGGAGTCCACGCTGCGCCGTATCGACGCGATCGGCGCGTGCAGAGAGGCGCTCGACCGGAATGTGGCACCGCTGCTCGCGGTGGAGGCGATGACCTTGGCGCTCAGAGCGGGCTGATCTTTCGGGCATGAGGTTGAGCGTGAGGTTGACGACGTAACTCGTCCGAGGTGGATTGCGTACACAGGGCGTTCGGTCGGTTGCTCAACGTTACGATCGTCTGATGCACATCAGGCGCTCCCTCCGCCAACCCAGTCGGCCCGGTCGGGCCCGCCGAAGCCGTCGGACCGGCGGCACGCTGCTCGCCGTGGCCGCGCTCCTCATGTCCGCGTGTTCCGCGTGCTCCTCGGGGAGTTCGACGACAGCGGCCAGTCCGGCCGCGGCCGTGGTGCTGGCCGCGCTGCCGCAGTCGACGCCGTCCACGCTCGCGCGGTACTACGGGCAGAAGCTCAGCTGGCGCACCTGCGGTGTCCCCGGCTTCGAATGCGCCACGATGAAGGCGCCGCTCGACTACGCCAAGCCCACCGCCGGAGACATCAGGCTCGCGGTCGCCCGCAAGAAGGCCACGGGCAAGGGCAAACCGCTCGGTTCGCTGATGGTCAACCCGGGCGGGCCGGGCGGCTCGGCGGTCGGCTATCTCCAGCAGTACGCCGGGATCGGCTATCCGGCCACAGTCCGCGCCCGCTACGACATGGTCGCGATGGACCCCCGGGGCGTCGCCCGCAGCGAGCCCGTCGAGTGCCTCGACGGCCGGGCCATGGACAC
The DNA here is from genome assembly GCF_042751305.1 of Streptomyces hokutonensis. Lineage (GTDB taxonomy): Bacteria > Actinomycetota > Actinomycetes > Streptomycetales > Streptomycetaceae > Streptomyces > Streptomyces hokutonensis_A. The sequence continues at coordinate 128,577 of NZ_JBHYWD010000008.1, read as the reverse complement.
GTTCACCCAGACCGACACCACCCCCGACGACAAGCAGGAGACCACCCGGCTCGTCGACGAGTACAAGAAGTTCGCGGAGGGCTGCGGTGCCCACTCGCCCGACGTACTGCGCCATGTCTCCACGGTCGAGGCGGCCCGCGACATGGACATCCTGCGGGCGGTGCTCGGGGACCGGAAACTGACGTATGTGGGGGCGTCGTACGGGACGTTCCTCGGGGCGACGTACGCCGGGCTGTTCCCCGACCGGGTCGGCCGCGTCGTCCTGGACGGCGCGATGGACCCCTCCCTCCCCGCGCGCCGGATGAACCTCGACCAGACGGCGGGCTTCGAGACGGCGTTCCAGTCCTTCGCGAAGGACTGCGTACGGCAGCCGGACTGCCCGCTCGGCGGCAGGGGCACGACACCCGCCAAGGTCGGGACGAACCTCAAGGCCTTCTTCCGCAAGCTCGACGCGCACCCGATCCCCACCGGCGACGTGGACGGCCGCAAGCTCGGCGAGGCGCTCGCCACCACCGGCGTGATCGCCGCGATGTACGACGAGGCGGCCTGGCCGCAGCTGCGCGAGGCGCTGACGTCGGCGATGAAGGAGAACGACGGCGCGGGCCTGCTCGTCCTCTCCGACAGCTACTACGAGCGTGACGCCGACAGCCGCTACTCGAACCTGATGTTCGCCAACGCCGCCGTGAACTGCCTGGACCTGCCGGCCGCGTTCTCGACCACCGACCAGGTCGAGAAGGCGCTCCCCGCGTTCGAGAAGGCGTCCCCCGTCTTCGGCGACGGCCTCGCCTGGGCCTCCCTGAACTGCGCGTACTGGCCCGTGAAGCCGACGGGCGAACCCCACCGCATCGAGGCGAAGGGCGCCGCCCCGATCGTGGTCGTCGGCACGACCCGCGACCCGGCGACCCCGTACCGCTGGGCCCAGTCCCTGTCCCGCCAGCTCTCCTCGGCCCGCCTCCTCACGTACGTCGGCGACGGCCACACCGCGTACGGCCGCGGCAGCACGTGCATCGACTCCGCGATCGACGCATATCTGCTCCGCGGGACCCCGCCGGCGAAGGGAAAGCGCTGCTCGTAGCGTCTGCGCGGCTGGGGGCGGGGGTGCGGCCAGGGGGTGTACGGAGCACCCCCGAAAACTGTGTAGACTTTCCGACGTTGCTGATCGCACCATGGTGCGGACAGCGCGCCGCCTTAGCTCAGATGGCCAGAGCAACGCACTCGTAATGCGTAGGTCTCGGGTTCGAATCCCGAAGGCGGCTCTGTGGAAGCCTCAGGACTCACTCGCCGTGACCTGGGGCTTTTGCTTTTGGTGGATGCGGTGGGGGCGCTGAGCGCGGGCCGCGCGGCGGTCGGCGGTCTCAGTTCTGGTCTCAGTCGCGGGTTCTGGCGCCGGTTCGGACGCGGGCATGAGGTGGTCGCCCATGCGGCGCATCGCGTCCTTTGAGAGGTGCGACCGCCCCTTCACATATCGCCGGGTCTGGCTGATCTGGGTGTGCCGCAGGATCTCCATGATCGTGGGCATGTCCACCCCGAGTTCGTTGAGGATCGTGCCGGCCGTGTGGCGGCTTCCGTCGTAGAGGCGGCGGTCGATGGGGCGGCCGTCGGGTCGGGTGAACACGGTGTGGTGCTCTTGCCGGAGTTCGCCGGCCGCCTCCCGTAGTTCGTCCTGCTGTGTTTTGTGCGCGAGCAGGTGGGGAGTGAAGGCGGGCGGGATCGGTACGGGGTTCGTGCTCTTCTTGGTCTTGGGACGGGTGAAGACCAGCCCACCGCCCTTGCGGTCGGGGCAGATGCTCGCGTGCTTGACGCACGTCGCCGTGCACGGCTTCGGGCAGCCGCGCTTGTGGTTCCTGTGCGTGGCGCAGTCGGGCGGGCAGGGCTCGAAGCGGTGCAGGCGCTCCCCGCAGGCGTGAGCGTCCGCGCACCCGTGACGCCAAGTGAGGCGTTGTAGCTGCCACTTGGGGTGGAACAGCTCGGCCTTGAGGTCGACGTACGGCCAGCGCAGGCCCAGGGTCTCGCCCTGTCGGAGCCCCGTGCCGACGCCGACGATCCAGCATATGAACGTGGGCCGCTTGGCTGCCGCTTCCAGGAACGCCTTGATCTCTTCCTGGGTGAACGGGTTCGTCTCGGTCTCGTCGATCGAGGGCGGGTCGACCAGGGTGACGACGTTCTCGCCGGCCCTCCGGCGGCGGTGGGCGATTTTCAGAGCGCGGGAGAGGATGCGGCGCACCTTGACGATGTGGGACGGGGCATGACCGGCGCCGAGCATGGCCCGGTACATCCGTTCCAGGTGCTCCGATTGGAGCTTGTCGGGGCGGTGCTGTCCGACGCCGGGGACGATGTCGTTGCGGGTCTTGGACCAGTGGTCGTCAAGGGAGCGCGGCTTGAGTTTCGGGCTCGTGATGTCGGTCAGGTACGTGGTCATCCACTGTTCTACGGTCGGCTTGCGGCCGGCCTTCGGGGCGCGTTCCTTGTCCCGGAGTTTCTCCAAGTCGCGGACCTTGCGGCGTACTTCGGCTTCGGTCCTTGCCCTGCGGTGGTGTCGGTCGGGGCTTCCGTCGTCCTTGACGCCCATGGTGACGCGGCCGTGCCACCAGCCGTCGCTGCCCTTGTAGACGGATGACTCCATGTTCGGATTGCGGGGGCTCATGTGCTCCTCGGTGTTCCTTCGTGCGGCCCGCCGCGGCCAGTTGCCTCCGGCCGCATCGGCGATGGCGATCAGGGGTTCCCACACGTCCGCGGGCCGGTCGGTGATCCCGTCCGGCATCTCGGGGGACACGTCCGTGATCTGTTCTTGTACTGTCTCGGTCCACTTGGCGAGTCGGTCGCGGATCTGGTTGCCCTCCCGCACGTTGATGCGGGTGCGCCACTGCTCGGCGAACTCGTTGCGGGCCCGGCGGCGCATGCGGACGATGACGGACCGGGTCATGATCGTGTCGGGCAGCGAGCCGAGTCCGGCGACGGCCACGGCGCAGTCCGAGGGGAAGCCCTGTACTTGCTGGTCGGCGCCGTCCCCGACGCACCGGTACATCGGGCGTCCGCGCATGTGGCCGGCGTTGACGAACCCGCGGAGCTGTTCGTTCTCTCCGGCCTGAGGGCGGGTACCGGCAGCGTGCGGGGGTGCCACGGTGTCGGGGTCCGGCAGGTCCCCGGGCAGGAATTACCCGGGTGCATTTTTCTGCAAGCTCCCCCTGCATCAAGTTGCAGCGAAAGTCGTTGCGCGCTCACTGATTCCTCTGGAAATATTCACGACGTCAGAAGTCGACGCCAGAAGTTGCGATCCGGGGGGATGAATGGACTACTCGGTATTGGTGCCATTTCTGCCGCGCCGGACGGAACAGGTTCTTCCTTTCGCGGCGCTGGTGGAATGGACGGGAGCCGCCAGGCTCTGGCAGGGGCAGAGCCTGCTGATGGAGCCTTTCCAGACGTTCTCCGCTCTCGCCGGCTCCGGATTCCGGGTGCCGACCGGCCTCGGAGTCACCCTGATGCCGCTGCGGCATCCGTTCGAGGCCGCGCACAAGGTCAAGACCTTGGCGATGGCGACCGGTGAAGAGGTCGTGGCCGGCTTCGGGCCGGGTGCGAAGACGTTCCAGCAGAGCCTGCTCGGCGCTCCTTACCGAAGCCAGCTCACGGCGGTCCGTGAGTACATGACGGTGGTCCGAGGGCTGCTCAGCGGTGACCCGGTCGACTTCGACGGCGAGTACTACACCTGCCACGCGGGGATGGGCCCGGCGATGTCGCCGCCCGTGCACCTCGGGCTCGGGGTGCTGCGACCCGGCATGGCCCGCCTCGCGGGCGAGGTCGCGGACGTAGCGATCACCTGGCTCACGCCGGCGGCCTACGTCGACGGCGTCGTCCGCCCCGCGCTGCGGGAGGGGGCGAGCGCGGCGGGCCGGGCCGTGCCGAGGATCACGGCGATGGTGCCGGTGGCGCTGGAACGCCCCGACCGGGACGTCTCCGATTTCGTGCTGGCGAGCAATGCGGCGCATATGCAGGCGCCGCACTATATCGACATGCTAGGAAAGGCGGGCATCGATTTCACCGAGAGCGATTCGAAATCGGCCGCGCGGCTCATGGCGGAATCCGGGGCGTTCGTCTTCGGGAATCTAGACCAGATCGTGAAGCAGCTCGACGAGTATCGGGATGCCGGGGTCGATGAAATCGTGCTGAACCTCACGGGCGTGTGCCGACTCTACGGAGCGAGCGCTGCAATGGACGACTTGAAGCAGATTCTGGCCGCCGTGGGTGCGGACAGGAGGGACTCCGGTGAATGAGGAACTGATCGCGCGCGTGGGCCACCACCTGCGTTCCTGGGTCACCGGGCGCCCGCTGGCCGCTGAAGCACCGGGTACACCGGGTACCGCCGCCACCGTCGTCCTGGAGGACGCGGCCGGTCTGGACGCTGTGCTCGGCTCCGACGCCGTGGGACCGGGGACGCTCGTCCTCGTCCCGGAGGCTCCGGCGGTGCAGCAGGGTCGCGACGACCGGTCCGGCGCCACCGTCGTCGGCTACGAGGGCTCGCTGAGCGGCTCGGAAGGCGACGCGTCGGTCGACGACGTCCTCTTCCTCCAGATCCAGGACTACGGCGTCAGCCCGTACATGTCGCTGCTCGGCACGACGCTCGTGCGGATGTCCGGCGACACGGACTTCGACCTGTTCCTCGCGGACGCCGACGCCGCGCGGACGGAGGGCCGGTTCGCCGCGTTCGCGGTCAGCCCGGCCGTGCAGCTCGCGGACCTCTCCGCGCTCGGCGCCCTGGTCCCCGGTGACGGTCCGGGTACCAGGCTCTACGTGGGCCGGGACGGCGGCGTCTCGGTCTCGCCGCAGGGGCTGCGGCTGGGGACCGCCGGGGACTCGGCGGCCGTCCTGCGCACAGAGTGGGAGCGGCTGAACGCGGCGAGCGAGGTGCCCGGCGCGGTGCCGCTCGGCGCGGCCGTCCCGGAGGAGGTGCGCGGCCCGGCTGTACTCCAACGCCCTTGGCTCGCACGCTACTTGACGACGCTGGACGTGCTGCGCGACCTTCAGACGCGGGGGATCACGGAGCCCAGGGTTTCAGGGTTCGGCCACCGGCTCGTCCCCGAACTCGCCGAGGCCGAAGGCGCCTTGTACAGCGAGAGGGCTTTGAACGCCGACGACGCCGAGGCGCCGATCCTGTGCTGGACGCCGGAGCGGGCGTACGTCAGGGTCCCGGGCCTCGACCGGACCTTCCAACTCGGCCGCCGGGCGGCGGAGATCACGGAACTGCTGCTGGTCCTCGGCGCCGACGAAGCCGCGACGCGGCACGCGGACCGGGCCGAGGTCGAGCGGGTGCTCGCGTTCTTCGCCGACAAGGGAGTTCCCCTGGCACGTGTGCTGGAGGCGACCGCATGACGACGACCCGAACCGCGGCGGTCCCGGGCCTCGCCGGCGAGATCCTCGCCAGGTACGGCGACCGAGTCCGCGTGCACGACCTGTACGACGAGGCAGGCGCCTCCGTCTACCACGACCTCGCCGCCGCCGACACCACCGAGGTCAGGGAACTGACCCGGGCCGTCCGTGCCGTCCCCGGCCCGGTCCTCGAACTCGCCGCCGGTTCCGGCCGGTTGACACTCCCCCTGCTCGCGCTGGGCCGTGAGGTCACGGCCCTGGAGCTGAAGGAGAGCATGGTCGCCCTCCTCAGGGAGCGGCTCGCCGAGGCCCCGGCGGGGATCGGGGGGCGCTGCACCGTGGTCCAGGGAGACATGTCGGCCTTCGCGCTCGGCGGCGCCGGCTTCGCCGTCGTCGTCCTCGGTACGACGTCCGTCTCGCTGCTCGACGCCGACGGCAGGGCCGGGCTCTACGCGGCCGTCCGCGCCCACCTCCGGCCCGGCGGAAGGTTCCTGCTCTCCACGGTCGACGTGGACGGCGCCGACGGGGACGACCTCGACCTGGAGGCCGCGGGTGCCAGTGGCCGCCGTTACCGGATGATCGAGCACTGGCGGTCCGGCCAGGAGGTTCGCAAGGTCACCATCCTGCCCCCCGAGCGGGAGACACCGCAGGACGGACCGGTACCCGCGTTCACCACGGCCATCCGGGTCCTGCCCCCCGACGACCTCACCCGGGAGCTGGCGTCGGCGGGACTGCGCGTCGTCGCGCGGCACACCCTGCCCGCCGCCTCCCCCCGCCACACCGCTGTGCTGCTGGAAGCGGAGGCCGCCTGATGTCCACCGAACTCTGGCCCTCCCTGCTCGAACCCCGTCTGCAGGGAGCGGACGACCTGTGCGCCGTCTCGGCGGACGGCGTCCGCATCCGCTTCCTGGACGGCCGTGAACTGCTCTGCGGCACCAGCGGCCTGTGGAACGCGAACCTCGGCTTCGGCAACGAGGCCATCGCGGAAGCCTGCGCCGCCGCCCTGCGCGATGCCTCCTACCTGTCGGTGTTCCGCTACGAGAACGTCTACGCGAGGCGTGCGGCGCGGGCGCTGGTCGAGGCGGCGGGCGCGGACCACTACGGCCGGGTCGTCTTCTCGACCTCCGGAGGTGCCGCCAACGACCTCGTGATGAAGCTGGCCCGGCACTACCACGCCCTGCGAGGGGACGGTGCGCGCAAGCTCGTCGTGGGCCTGCGGGACAGTTATCACGGGCTGACGTTCGGCGGGTTCGCGCTCACCGGCGAGAACCTCGGCCAGTCCGTCTACGGCGTCGACCAGCGGCTCGTCCGTCATGTGTCCCCCAACTCCGTCGAGGAGATCGCCCAGTTGGCGGCCCAGCAGGGCAGCCGGATCGCGGCGGTCGTGGTGGAGCCGGTGCTCGGCAGCGGGGCGGTTCCCCTCACCCCGGAGTACGTTCATGGGCTGCTCGAACTCCGGGACCGGCACGGCTTCCTCCTCGTCGCCGACGAGGTCGCCACGGGCTTCGGCCGCACCGGCGACTTCTTCGCCTCCCAGCGCTGGCCGGCCCCGCCGGATCTGCTGATCACGTCGAAGGGCCTGACCAACGGCACCCACGCCGCGGCGGCCGTCCTGCTGCCGAGGGCGCTCGCCGAACCCTTCGACGCGGCCGGAGACGTGTTCGTCCACGGCGAGACCCAGGCCGGAACGCCCGTCACCTGCGCGGCGATCCTCGCCACCGTGGAGGAGATGCGCCGACTCGACGCGGTCGCCTCCGCGCGGCGCCTGTCGGCCGTGCTGGACGAACGGCTGGCGGACCTGGTCACCACCGAACCGCTGGTCTCGGGCACCACGGGCATCGGCTGCTTCCGGTCCATCCGGCTCAGCACGCCCGGCGGAGAGCCGCTGCCGCAGCAGGAGGTCCCGGAGGTCGTCGCCGCGATCCGCGAGGCCGGCGCGATCGTCCACCCCAGCGTCAACGGCGTGCAGATCCTTCCCGCGCTGGTCTACACCGACGACGAGGTCGCCGAACTCCTCGACTGCGTGCGGGCCGGGGTGGCCGCGCACGCCCGGCAGTCCGAGGCGGTCTGAGTGGACACGGTGTGGAACCTGAGCGGTCGACGCCCCACCCAGGTGGTGCACGGCATCGGCGGACTGGCCAAGTGGCTGCCCCAACAGAAGGGGCGGACGCTGACCCTGCTCGCGGACCCGGCCGTCGCCGAGTCGGAGACGGTGGACCGGATACTCGCCTGCGCGGCCTGGGCGGGACGGCCGGTGCAGCGGCTCGTGCCGGACGGCCCCGGCACGCTGGAGAGCGTGACGGCGCTGGCCGAGCGGCTGCGCGACAGCGAACTCGTCGTGGCCGTCGGCGGCGGGACCCTGCTCGACCAGACCAAGCTGGCCGTCCTGATGAGCTCGGCTCCCGTGGTCCGGGACCGGCTGGCGATGCGCGGCCGGAGCGGTCTTGTGCTGCTCCCGGCCGAGGCGGAGCCCGCGGTGCCCGTCGTCACCGTCCCGACGACCGTCGGCACCGGCAGCGAGCTGAGCGGCGGCGCCTGCCTCGCGGGACCGAGCGGCAAACGCCTGGTGCTGGGCAACGGGCTCCAGCCGGACGTGGCGGTGCTCGACCCGGTCGCCACCCGGACCCTGCCCGTGGAACTCCTCGCCGAGGGGGTCTTCGAGGTGTTCTTCCGGGTCGCCGGGATGTACGTGGGGGACCCGCGGGACCTCCCCTCGGAGGACGCCTTCACCCTGACGCTGATCGAGCGGCTGACCGTGCTCGGCGCCGAGCTGGCGTCCGTCCGGCGGGCCGGCGAAACCCCCGGCGACGCGCTGCGCCTGGAGATCGCCAAGCTCAGCGGCGTGAGCCACGGCCCGTGGTTCAACCAGGGCCGCGACCCCTGCGCCTGCAAGGGCTGGTACCTCGCCAACGAGCTGTCCACGGGCCTCGGCCTGCGCAAGATGACGGCCGCCGCCGCCGTGCTGCCACCCCTGTGGCGGCGCATCGCGGAGGGCGGCGTCCGCTGGGGGGCCGCACCCCGGCTGCACCGGCTCTGGCAGGCCGTCACCTCGGTCCACCTGCCGGCCCTCCCGGCCGACCCGGTCGAGGGGATCGAGTCCCTGCTGGACACCTGGCTGATCGAACGCGGCATCGACGCGAGCGCGGAGCGGACGGAGCTGATCGCCCGGTCCACGCTGCGCGCGTGGGGTGACGGACTGCCCACCTTGGGCGCGCTCACGCTCGCCGACATCCGGCGGGTGATGGACCAGGCCGTCCGTCAGCCGCCCACCACAGACTTGCGCCCGCCCACGCCCGCGGGCGGCCCGCCACACCCCCGGGGGGGGGGAACAACAATAACACCCTGTACACCAACCCCACCCCCCCCCAGGTGCGGGGGCGTGAGGAGCGGGGCCCCCAGC
>NZ_JBHYWD010000008.1:102384-119806 GCF_042751305.1 Streptomyces hokutonensis | reverse complement strand
GGTGGGGCCGCCCTCCGGGGGGGGGCCCCCCGGGGGGGCGCGGGGGGGGGGGCGCGCCCCCCGCCGCACCCCCCCCCCCCCCCCACCCCCCCCCCCCCCCCCGCCCGCCCCCACGGCCCGAAACACCACGGGAGGGGGGAAACAACATGCAGACCGTGAACAGCACCACGTCCGCGCCCTTGGAGCTGGCTCTTCAGGAGCTGGACCAGCAGCTGGACATGCGGGAGCTGGAGGCGCTCGACGCCCCCGACTTCAGCTGGAGCGCCGCTCTCAGCGCCATCGGCGGCCTGAGCGCGGGAGGCGTCATCTCGTACGTCTCCATCGTCACGCTCGCCACCTGATCCCCGGATCGGAGAGACCCAGGACATCGGGAAGGAGGTGAAAGAAATGAAGGAGAACACGAATCCCGCTCTGGAACTGGCCATGCAGGAGCTGTCCATGGAGGAGCTGGAGGGCATGGAGGCGCCTGACTGGTGGGACAGCTTCCTCGCCAGCGCCGCCATCTCGGCCGGAGTGAGCGCCGCCTACAGCACCATCGCCGTCACCTCGGTCATCGCGACCTGACGGTGCGGTGCCTGACGGACAGTGCCCTGTTCCGGACGCCGGCCATTGGCGTCCGGAACAGGGCCGCACCGACGAATATACGTGCGGCCCGAAGCCGCAGGGGAGGACGTGGCGTGACCGACGCCATCGACATCACGGGACTCACGAAGCGCTACGGCGAGCTGACCGCCGTCGAGGACGTGTCGTTCACCGTCCGTTCGGGCCGGGTGGTGGGCCTCCTCGGGCGCAACGGGGCCGGAAAGACGACGACTCTGCGGATGCTGCTGGGGCTCGCGCGCCCGACTGCGGGCAGCGCCACGATCTTCGGCCATCCGTACGCACAACTGCCCGGAGCGGCGCACCGGGTGGGCGTCAGCATCGACGGCATCGGCCCCTCCGCCGCCGCCTCCGGCCGCGCCGACCTGCGGATCTGGGCCCAGACCTGCGGCCTGCCCCGCACACGGGTGGACGACGTCCTCGAACAGGTGGGACTCGCCTCCGACGCCCACCGCAGACTCCGCGACTACTCACAGGGCATGCGGCAGCGGCACGCCCTGGCCACCGCGCTGCTCGCGGACCCCGAACTGCTCATCCTCGACGAACCCGCCAACGGCCTCGACCCCGACGGCATCCGCTGGCTCCGCGAACTCCTGCGCTCCCTCACGGACGAGGGCCGCACCGTGCTGGTCTCCAGCCACATCCTGGCGGAGGTCGAGCAGATGGCCGACGACATCGTCATCCTCCAGAAGACCCTGCGCTACAGCGGCACCGCCGCCGAACTCACGAGGAACGGCGAACTCAGCCTGGAGAGCCGCTTCTTCGAACTGGCCGACCCCACCGTGAAGGAGGACGTTCGTGCGTGACCTGATCGGAGCCGAGTGGCGCAAGATCTGGACCGGGCGCGCCTGGTGGGCGGTCGCCGCAGCCGCCGTCCTGATGTGTGTGATGGCCGACGCCGGGTTCGTCCAGCAGGATGCGGACAAGAACCCCGGCGGCGGCAGCACCGCGGAGATCACCTCCACGCTGGTGCAGGGCTGGTTCATGGTCGAACTCGCCGCCGCCGTCGTCGCGTTGCTCGCGGTGACCCGGGAGTTCGGGAACGGCGCCATCAGTCGGTCGGTGCTGCTGAGCGGCGGACGGGGGCGGCTGCTCACGGCCAAGCTGCTCGCCGTCGTCGGCAGCGGCGCGGTGTTCGCTCTCGCGGCCGGGGCGCCGGCCGCCGTTAGCCCGTGGCTGTTCCTCGCCGGGCACGACCGGCAGCCGGAGTGGACGGCGACCACGACGTGGACGCTGCTCGGGGTGATGCTGACCATCGTGGTCGGCGCCGTGTGGGGGGCGCTGCTCGGGTTGCTGATCCGGCAACAGGTCGCCTCGATCCTCGTCCTGCTGGTCAGCACCTGGCTGGTAGGCGAGGGCCTGCTGCGGCTCGTCCCGGCGATCGGCAGGCTCACCGTCGACGAAGCCATGGCGTCCGTGTACCGGGGCGGCAACGAGAACCTGCTGCCGATCCCGTGGGCCCTGCTGGTGCTCGCGGTGTGGATCGGTGCGGGCACGGTCGTCGCCCGGACCCTGTTCCTGCGCCGGGACCTTCCGTGAGAACGGCCCTGAAACGGCGCCAGGAGGAGAAGCCCCCGGCACCGCTGCCCGAGCGTCCCCGCCTGGCGCCGGACGCCCGCGTCCACGAGCCGATCGAGGACGGCGCCCCCTGGCTGGTCCAGTCCGGCGCGCAGCGCTACCTGCGGGTGGCCGCCGGGATGGCGAGCCTCCTGCGGCTGGCCGATGGCACCCGTGACGCCGAGGACCTGGCGAAGGAGCTGGGCTGGTCGGTCGAGCTGGTCGGCGAGGGGCTGCTGCGCGCTCAGCGCACGGGGCTTCTCGAGGACGCGGCCGCCGCACCGCGCCGGGAGCGCCGGATCACGTTCGTCCCGCCGCTCACCGTCCAGTTCACCGTGGTCCGCCCGGAACGCATGCTGAACGTGTTCCGCCCGCTCACCGCCCGCCTCGCGCACCGGGGCTGGGCGATCGTGGCCGCGACTCTCGCCGGGGCGGGGCTGCTGTCGCTCGTCGCCCAGGCGCAGACGACGATCGCCGCCCTGTCCGAGCCGATCTCCCTGCCGGCGCTGCTCGCGCTGCTCGTCGTCACCTACTGCGGCACCATGCTCCACGAGCTGTCGCACGGCCTGGTCCTGAGCCACTACGGCGGCCGGCCCAGCCGTATGGGCTTCATGCTCTTCTACCTGACACCCGCGTTCTTCTGCGACGTCACCGACGGCTGGCGGCTGCCGAGGAACCGGCAGCGCGTACGGGTCGCGCTCGCCGGGATCGCCACCCAGACGGTCATCGCCGGTCTCGCGGGCGTCGGTTCGGTGGTCGTGGCGGTGGCGGGGGGAAACCCCGCTGTACGTGATTTCCTGCTGCTCCTCACGGTCACCAACTACGTCTCCGGCCTCTTCAACACCATCCCGTTCGTCAAGCTCGACGGCTACCTGGCGCTGATGAGCCACCTCGACATCTCCCACCTTCGGGACCGGTCCATCACGGACGCCCGCCGTCTCGTCGCCCGGCTGCTGTTCGGCGGGCGGTACGAGCGGGAGCTGCCCGGCGTCGAGTGGGCGCCCTTGTTCGGGCTGGCCTGCATGCTGTTCCCGCTGTATGTCGTCAGCATGGCCTTCACGCTGTGGGGGTCGGTTCTGGAGAGCGCGGGGATGGTGGGTGCGGTCCTCGTCTCCGTCGCACTCGGGTATCTGTCGCTGCGCGTGTACGTCGGCGCCCTCAAGCTGCTTGCGGAGGCGCGGACGGCCGGGGCGGCCGGGTGGCGACGGGTGACCGTCTCCGTGGCGGCGGTCGGGGTGGTTGCGGCGGCGCTGCTGGGGATCTCCGTGCCGTACACCGTGACCGGCGGGTTCGTGGAGGAGCGGGGGCGGACGGTCCTGGTGGCGACCGGGACGACCGACCGGGACGCCGTTGAGCCCGGCGCCGAGGTGACGTTGCAGAGCGGCGGGGTCGTCCTCCAGAAGCGGCTCGGTACGGCCGAGGTCGCGTCCGGCGACTTCGTGGACCTGTCGGTGCCGTTCTCCGCGTTCGTCCCCGTGACCGGGCTCGACTCGCTGAAGGTGCCGGTCGCCGGGGTCGTCCTCGACGGTGGGCGGCTCGCGCCGGGGACAACCGGCCAGGCTGTGGTGGACGCGGGTGAGCGGAGCCTCGGTGACTGGCTGTACCTGAAGTACGTGGCGCCGTTCTGGCGCTGACGCCGACCCCTGAACTCCCGTACTCCCGAAAGCGGTTGACCTGTTATGGATGCGTATCGGCGTGTGATGTTCCTGGCGCCCGGCAGCCCCTTCTTCGACCGGACCGAGGCCGACACCTCCGACCCGGACGACGACTTCCTCGCTTCCGCGCCGCCCGCCGACTGGTCCTGCCACACCGGCACCGACTGGACGATGCTCACCCCGCACGGCTGTCAACTGCCCGCGCAGGGCTGGAAAGTCCACGTGTCGGCGACGTCGGAGAACGCGCGGAGCGTCCTCGCCCGGTCCTGGGAGTGGCTGGTCGAGCAGCGCATGGCGTTCAAGTTCATCCGCAGCAGGCAGGTGCTGTCGCGCCGCAACGGCAAGTACGGGGACCGGGGGGCCAGCGGCAAGTTCATCACCGTCTATCCCGAGGACGAGACGCGCCTGGCCCTCGTTCTGGATGAACTGGGCGAGATCCTCGACGGCGAGCGCGGGCCCTACATCCTCAGCGACCTGCGGTGGCGTTCCGGTCCGCTCTACGTGCGGTACGGCGGGTTCGTCGCGCGCATGATGAAGACGGCGAACGGGGAGAGCGTTCCCTGTATCGAGGACCCCGAGGGCCGGCCGGTACCGGACGTGCGCGGGCCTTCCTTCCGGCCCCCGGAGTGGGTGACGATCCCCGACTGCCTGACGGAGGCGCTCACGGCGCGCAACGCGGGGACGCTGCACGACTTCCCCTACCGCGCCGAGCGTGCCCTGCACTTCTCCAACGGTGGGGGCGTGTACCGGGGGACCGACACGCGTACCGGTGCGCCCGTCCTGCTGCGGGAGGCGCGACCGCTCGCCGGCATCGACACGCATGGCGAGGACGCCGTCGCCCGGCTCCAGCGCGAGCGGGACTGCCTGGAGCGGCTCGCCGGACTTCCCTGGGTACCTCGCCTGATCGAGGCTCGTGTGGGGCACGAACACCACTTCCTCGTCCGGGAGTTCGTGGAGGGGGAGACGCTCGCGGTGCGGACGACCCGGGACAACCCGGCGTCTCCGGAGGCCGATGCGGAGCGGACGGCGGCGTACACGCGGTGGGCCGTCGACGTCCTCGACCAGATCGACCAGGGCGTGCGGGCCATGCACGAACGGGGTGTGGTCTTCGGCGACCTCCATCCCGGCAACGTCATGATCCGCCCTGACGACTCCGTCGCGTTCATCGACCTGGAGACGGCGTCGACGGACTTCACGGCCCGCCAGATCCACGCGGCGCCGGGATTTGCCGCGCCCCCTGCGTACCGGGGCACGGCGATCGACCGGTACGCACTGGGGTGCCTCCGGATCGCCCTGTTCACACCGCTGACCAGTCTGTTGGCGTGGGGTCCCGAGAAGCTGGACCAGCTGATCGAGCTTCTCGAGTCGCGGTATCCGGTGCCGGGGGACTTCGGGGAGAAGGTGCGCGCGGATCTGGGCGCGGGTGCGGTGGGCGCGGTGTCCGAGGGGGGCGGCGCGAAGGCCCGCGTCGACCTCGGCGCCGGCGCGCAGGACCCGGCGCCCGGCGAGAGGCCCACGGCCCCGGTCGGCAGCGGCAGGCTCGCTACGGCCGCCGGCATCCTCTCCACCGCCACCCCCACCCGCCAAGACCGCCTCTACCCCGGCGACACCGCCCAGTTCATCCTCCGGGAGGGCGGCACCTGCCTCGCGTACGGAGCTGCCGGAGTCCTCTGGACCCTCGCCGAGACGGGGACGGAGATTCCCGCCGAGCACGTCGACTGGCTGGCGGAGTCCGCGCGCCGGACCACCGACCCGTCCCCCGGCCTCTACACCGGCACGTCCGGTGTCGCCTGCGTCCTCCACCACCTCGGCCGCACCGACACCGCGGCGGCCCTCCTGAAGGAGGCTTCCGCGGCGGAACCCGCGAACGACACCCTCCTGGACGGCCGTGCCGGACTCGCCCTCGCCCACCTGTACTTCGCGCGCGCCACCGGCGACGACAACGCCCTGAAGCAGGCCACCCTCCTCGCGGAACACCTCGTCGAGAGCGCGGCGACCCGTCCGCCCCGGCGAGGCGAGGCCGGTCTGCTGCGCGGCAGGGCCGGCACCGCGCTGCTCCTGCTGCGCCTGTACGCCCACACCCCCGACGCCGGCCTCCTCGACGCCGCCCACGACCTCCTGGACGCCGATCTGCGCGCCCTCGGCTGGACGGACGACGGCTGGACGGCGGGCTCCGCCGGCACGCGTCCCACGTTCGCGGCGGGCAGCGGCGGCACCGCCATGGTCCTGCGGGAGTACCTCGGCCGGCGCCCCGAGCCGCAGTACGAGTCGGCCTGCGGGACCGTCCTGCGGTCGGCCCTGGACTGCGTCCCTCACACCGTGGGCCTCTTCCATGGCTTCGCGGGCGTCCTCCTGACGGCCACCCGGCTGGCCGGACCGGCGCAGGCCGCCGCCGTCGAGCGCTACGCCGCCACGGCCCGCCTGTACGAGGTCGCCCACGAGGGTGCTCCCGCGTACCTGGGCCTGGAGAACGTCCGCCTGACGACGGACCTTGCGACGGGGGCGGCGGGCGTGCTGCTGGCGCGAAACGCTGCCGCGGACAGGCTGGCGTTCCTGTGAACGACGTTCTGGCGCCGCTGTTTTCGGTGATCTGCCCGACCTACAACCGATCGGCGAAGATCACCGAAACCATCGACTCCGTCCGCGCCCAGACCCTCCAGGCCTGGGAACTGCTCGTCCTCTCCGACGGTTCCGACGACGACACCGACGACTGGGTACTGCGTGCTGCGCACCAGGACCCCCGCGTCCGACTCCACCGCGTCGAGCGCAGCGGCCACCCCAGCGGCCCCCGCAACGCCGGACTCGCCCTGGCCCGAGGTGAGTTCATCGCCTACCTCGACCACGACGACCTCTGGCGCCCCGGCCACCTCAAGGCCCTGCTCGGCATGTTGCGGGCGGGCGCGGACTTCGCGGTGACGGGCTGCACCTACCACGACGCGGACGGCGCGGAAGCCGCCGAGTTCGCCCCGCTGTCTGCCTTCTGGCACCCCCAACTCCAGTTGCTGGGGCCGATGTTCGAGCCGTCGAGGGCGGCACACCGGCGCGGTGTCGTGGAGCGGGTCGGGGGCTGGCGCGGCGGTGCGGGCCTGGAGGACTGGGACCTGTGGCTGCGGGTGGCCGACGCGGGGTACACGTTCCGGACCGTCGTCGAACCGACCGCGGCCCTCCTGATGGACGTCGGCACCCGCAGGAACCGGATGCCGCGCCCCCACCGTCTGCCCCTGGTCGTGCTCGACGACGCGCGAACCGCCCACGGGCTGCTGCGTGAACTCCGGTCCGGCCGGCACGACGAGTCGTTCCGCGCGGCCGTGTCGGCGGACATGAGGGACTGGTACCGGCGGATGGACGACTCCGGCACGCTGGTCCGCCCCCTCGACTGGGACGGGGACCTCGACGACGAGATCCGGCGCGTGGTCTCCGGCGACGTGAAGCTCTTCGAGGAACTCGTGCTGGTCCCGGACCGGGGCCGGTACGCCCTCGCCCGCAACCTCCTCTGCTCCCGCACCGAACACGCCCACCGGGCCGCTCGGTTGGTGCCCTCGGTCCAGCCGCGTGTGCTGCGGCTGGTGAGGGACCTGGCCGAGGACGGGCCCGGCGGGCGAGCCGGTAGTTCAGATCAGGCCCAACTCCTTCGCCCTTAGGGCCGCTTGAAAGCGGGTGGTGGCCTGGAGGCGTCTCAGCAGCTCCGCGACCCGCCCCCGGTAGGTGCGGACGGAGATGCCGAGTTCACGCGCGCCGACCTCGTCCTTGTCGGCGCGCGACATCGCTTGGAGCACCTTCAGATGCGTGCCGTCCAGCAGGACGGGATCGAGCAGCGTCGAGGCCTCCAGCGCCTTCGACCAGCAGAGGTCGAAGAACGACAGGAGGACGTCGGCCAGCGCCCCCTGCTCCACGAGCGCCCCGCCCGGTGCGGTGTCCCGCTCCGCCTGGAAGAGGGCGGTCTCCCGGTCGGCGATCAGCACCCGTTGGAACTCGCCGTCGAGGAGGCGGACCTGTGCGCCGTGCCGGATCAGCTCGGCGAAGAGCGCGGACGTCGCCTCGTTCTCCAGGGCCCGTCTCTGGAGCAGGACCTTCATCGCCACCCCGCGCCGCAGGCAGGTCAGGCCTACGCGGCGCGTGGTGAGGATCGCCTCCGGTGTCAGGGTCCGTTCCGGCTGCATCGTCAGGACTTCGCGCCGGGCCTGGGACGTGAGGTCCACGGCCCAGTCGCACATGCCCCTGTCGTCCTCCCGGGGCTGTCCGGTGGGATGCCGCAGGAGGGACTGGCGGATCAGCGAGTAGCCGAACGACAGGATTTCCTGCTGTTCCGCATGCAGTTTCCTGAGCCGCTGGTCCAGCAGTCGTCCGACGCTTTCGATGTCCTCGCCGGTTTCCGGTTGTTCCGAATGTTCTGGCAAAAGCGTTTGGTGCACGGAGACACTCAAGGCTGTTTCCCCCCGTGAATGTCCTAAAAAGCGGACGCGGCGATGACCGCCGTGAGAGCGGCGATCGTGGTGCGGATGCTGTCCCCCAGTGCCGCGGCCCGGCCCTGCCCTTCGGTGATCGCGGTCAGTCGATCATCGAGAGCGGGACCCTGCGGCAGGACGGCCTTCAGGCCCGAGTGGTGGAGGACGGTGATCAGCGCGGCCGTGCGCTCGTCGGGGTCCTGGCCCTCCGCGAGGACGGAGGTCAGCCGTCCGCGCAGCGCTGCCAGCTCCGATGGGTCCGTGACCGGGTGTTTCACCGATCCGAACACGCCGAGCACCCGCCGCCCCTCCTCCCGCACGAGCCCCTTCTCCAGGAGCCCCTGGTACGCCGCGTCGAGCGCCGCCTCCCGCACTGCCAGCAGCCACTCCCGAGGCGTCTCCTCGGGGTGGTTCCGCTTGTGCTCGTCCATGGCCGCAGCCGCAGGGCTCACCGGTGTTCCGGGAAGCTCCAGCTCCAGCAGGGCGGCGGCCGAGGCCGCCAGGGACACCCGCAGCGGCGCCTCGCGCAGCTCGCCGGTCTTTTCGTCCAGCGCGAGCAGCACGATCTGCTCGCCGATGGTCAGATTCGTGGTCATAGAATCCCCCGTTGCTTTTTCACATAGAGGTAAACGAAAGGAGTCGGAGTGAGTTCCCGATGGCGGAGATAGGCATTCTTCTTGCCTTCCGCGATGCCGTTCACGCCCCTGGACACAGGTGGCGGCGGGGCCGGAGAAGCCCTCCCGGGTGAAACCCTCGGGCGGTGCGGCGAAGGTCTGCGCGGCGGAAGCCTGCGGGGCACCCAAGGCGAACGCGACAGTGAGCATCTCGCCCACCGCCGCCATCCATATCGGCCTGCATTGGTCTGTACATTTCAATCCCCCTGCCTTGTGACGCCAGTGCAGGATCACTGCGGCGTCATCGAGCGGGGAACTGGTCTTCCCTGACCGGTGAGTTCACGACCCGACCGGCCACCCCACCGGCACGGAAGCCTGGTCTGGGCTGCCTGTGGGTGCTCGGCGGGGCGCTCGCGCGTCAAATTACGCGCGTAGCACACCCATGGTCAACGCTCGCCGGCGTGACAAGGATCATGATCAACGGACCGTCAAGCACCTTGCGCCACACTTTCCCGATGATCACTCAGGGGGGGGCGTTTATGCAGGTCAAGGCTGTTATGCGGCTTACGTGAGTGTCCCACTTCGATGTCCTCTACACCGAGGATGACGACAACTACCAGGTGGGAGATCGGGTGTCCTGCTGCCTGGACGCCTTCGACGAGCAGAAGCGCAAGCTCATCCCGAGGCCGCCGGGACAGGTGCCTCGCGCGGAACGCCTGCGGCAGGGTCAGGGAACATCGGGACCTCTCCTCCTGACCTTCCGGACAGCGGCGATCGCCGGGGAACATCTGTGACGAGCTTCCCGCCGACCGCTGTGACGCCGACCTGCTGCTGGATGAACGAGCTGAGGTAGGGAGAAGCCCTTGTCGGGGATCGACAATGCTCCTGATTGTCCTGCCAGCCCTCTGGGTAGCCAGGTTTGCGCGCTCGGGGCGCTCTTTCCGGCGGCTCTTCAGCAATTCCGCCCGGTGGACAGCCGGGGGAGAGACTCCTTTGCGCAGCGCATCACGGGGTGACACGGGTCAACCTGCTGCATGGGCTCTGATCAGGAAAAACGTCACCACGCAGCACGACGGAACACCACGCAACACGATTCCTCGTGGTCTCGTAATGCGTAGGTCCCGGGTTCGAATCCCGAAGGCGGCTCTGTGGAAGCCTCAGGACTCACTCGCAGTGACCTGGGGCTTTTGCTTTTGGTGGATGCGGTGGGGGGCGCTGAGCGCGGGCCCGGGGTCGGCTCTCCGGGTGCCGGGCGGGTTTACGCCACCTCTCGAGCGCCCATCGGCGTGCCACGCGTTCCGTATTCGTAAGAAACGCGCAGCTGGAGGAGTGCGGCAGCGCATTCCGCAAGCGGATTGCGTCTCCCGTCCCGCCCCCGGAACGTCCTTGCCGCCCATGGTGTGCGTGTGTTTACAGTTCCCTGCTTGCGGCGAATGGACCAGACCAGTCCGGGCGCGCAGGCCGGTAACGGCAAGTGGGGGATCGTGTCCAGTCATGTGCTCTCCCCTGCCTGCACACAGCTACCAAAGGGGGAGGGTTCCTTGCGTCTCGCACGAACCGCCGTGGCCACCGCTGCGGCCGCGGCCGCTGTGGTGGCCACCATCACCGCGGCCCCGTCGGCATCGGCCGCCACTTCCTACGTCCACAACGACTGCACGTCGACCGACACCAGTAATCCGACGCACTGTTTCCGCATTCAGTTCAACTCGCGCTCCGAGACGACGCAGCAGTCCGACAGCGGCTGTCTCGCCACCCGGCACTCGCGGTCGAACGACGACGGTTACTCGCCCAACGGCGCCTCGTTCATCACGTTCGTGTTCGGTGCTTTCCCGTCCGACGCCTACCACGGCATGCCGACCCCCTGCGACGCCCGAGGATCGGGGCAGGCCGTCTATCACAACGCGGCTTCCGCGTGGAACCAGGACCCGTACGCCGGTTACACGGTGTACGCCAACACCGGCTACAGCGGTACGAGCAAGTACTACCCGAAGGCCGACGGCATCGCCCGCAACCTGAGCAGTGGTCTGAAGAACCACAACGGCTCGCACAAGAGGAGTTGACCGGCGATGTCCAAGACCAGAGTCCGGGCCGCTGCCGTCGCCCTCGCCGCCGCCATGGCCGCCACCGTGTTCACCTCGGCCTGCGGAGCACCGCACAACACCGCTCCGAACACCGCTCCGAACGCCGCTTCTGGCAGCGGGACGGATCGCCAACTGGTCGCGCAGGCCATGCCGTTGCCGGACGCCAGGATCCGGGCCACCTGGCCGCAGTCGCGGGTGGAACAGGGGCTGGCCAAGGGAATGCGGCTCCCGCTCCAGGACTACATGCTCGGCTTCGCCGACGTCGTGGACGTGGAGAACGCCCGGGACGTGGTGAAGCAGGAGTGCATGGAGCGCCTCAGCTTCCGGTTCGCGCCCGAACCGTCCGGCCTGCATCCGAGCGTCGCCTACGACGCGATGAACATGAAGCGCCGCTACGGCATCACCGACCGCGCGGAGGCCGCCGCGCACGGCTTCACCCCGCCCCAGGCGGTCACCGCCGACGACGGCACCGCGGCGGAGGACCTCGAACTGGCCAGGGAGGACGCCGAGTCGTCCGTTTCCGGCTGGGACGCGGCCATGAACCAGACGTGCGTTCCCGAGGCGAACGCGAAGGTCGGCGTCCTGTACGAGACCGATGTGGCGGGCGACCTCGCCTCGCAGTCCTACGACGCCACCGCCAAGCAGGCGCCCGTCAGGAACGCCGTCGCCGGCTGGTCGTCCTGCATGGCCCGCGACGGCCACCGGGTGACCTCGCTCGACGACGCCGAGGGCCGGTTCGCCGCACCGGAGAAGCCCGGTCTGAAGCCTGGCAGGGCGGAGGTGTCGTTGGCCACCGACGACGTCGACTGCAAGCGGACCAGCAAGCTCGTCGGCACCTGGTACCAGGCGGAGACCGCCTACCAGCACCGGCAGATCGCCTCCCACAAGCGGGAGTTGGAGGCGGAGAAGGCCCACAACACAAAGCTGGTCGAGCGGGCACGGGCTGTTCTGGCCGCCCGTAAGTAGGCCGCTCCGTCCCCCCTTCTTACCCAAGCCGGCCGCCGTATCCCGGAGTTCGCCTCTTTCCATGAGGCCATTCCGAGGTGCGGCGGCCTTGCGGCGCACCAGGCTTTCCTCTGCCGGTTCTGCCGGTCAGGCGTGGTCGTCGAGTGACGGTGTGAGAGTGCCCGGGCCGCCGGTCACATGTGTTCGGCCTTCGCTTTCGCCTTTGCCGATCTGCTGATCCAGGACTGGCAGCACCATTGGGCGAGTCCGCCCACGGCGAGGGACACGAGGATCGCCCCCCAGTCGATGACGTGTGGCAGACCGGGAAAGAAGGCGAAGAAGGCGAGCGCGGCGACGAGACCCGAGAGGAATGCGGTGATCCCTGCTCGGCGGCGCCGCGTTCGCCACGCCTGATCCGAATCCTGATCCTTGTTCTGCTCGATCATGAACAACTCACTTCGTGATGTTGTGACACTGGCTCACGCGCCGCGTTCCGCCGACGTAGAGGCGGGCGCACGCCTTTCCGTAACGAGGCAGCGTCTGGGAAGAGTTGTTCCGCATCGGGTCGATCCTGCACTCGGTGTGCGTCGTGCCGCGGGATGTGCGGTAGGTCCGGTTTTCGGTGTCGGCATAGGTGAAGTCGATAAGCCAGTTGCAGAAACCGCTGCTCAGCGCTCCGACGAAGGCGCAGTCGACTCCGGCGTTCTGGTGGCTGATCTTCCGGAGTTGAACCGATCGCGCCGGCTTGCGCACCGGTCGGCACGGCAAGGACGAGAGCTCCTGCGGCCGCCAAGAAGCGTTCATCCTCGCGGAGGGTTCCGTGTGCGCCGCGCTGAGCAGGGTTGTTCCGATGGCCGCTGTGGCTGGGAACGGGGTGCCGTATGGCAGTTGAGAGCGTTTGTCCGGATTTGGTCCGCGACGAGGAGCCCTGGCAGTCCGCTGGTGACTGGAACGGTTACGCGCATGTGCGGGTGTGGCGGGTGGACGTGGGGCAATTGGTCGTGGTGCTCAGTGGGAAGGGGCCGAGTATTACCCGGAGGCGTTGCTTCCGCTGCTGCGTGCCGAATATCCGGACGACACCGTCGAGTTCTTCTTCCACCGGCCGATGGACTGGATGGCCCTGGGGTACTACGCGGAGCTGACGTCGAACGACGACGGGACGGTGACCGTCACCCACATCGCGGGGGACGCGCTGGCCGCACGTCTCGGGCCCACGCTGTACGCGACCGAGGACCCGGACGACCACTCGACCGGATACGGCGGCGCCTGAGCCCCGGCTGCGCCCCGCGCGGTCAGCGCGTCGCGTCCGGGCCGTTGCCGCGGGTCAGTGCGCGGGCGCACCAGCCGATGATCGACGCGTTGACCAGTGCCCCGAGGGCGACCGCGACGATCACCACCGTGGCGCCGCCCGGGAGTGCGAGGAGGACGAGGCTGGCCGGGGCGGTGGCCATGAGGGGGACGACGACGGCCATGGCCCCGTCCGAGTCGGCGGGGATGGTGATGGCGATCGCCCAGAGGAGCAGCCCCGCGCAGAGCACGAGGTAGGAGAGGGCGAAGGGGTTGCGGAGGTTCCGGCCCAGTCGGTGCAGAGGGGAACGGGCAGCGTGAGCGTCGGTACCGGTCATGGGATGGGCTCCTGGGGAGAGGACGGGAAGAGAACGTCAGAGGTGGTCCGCGCCCGGCGGGTTCGGGCGGGTGATGCCGAGGTCGTAGGCGAGGATCGTGGCCTGGACGCGGTCGCGCAGGCCGAGTTTGCGGAGCAGGGCGTTCACATGGGACTTGACGGTGCCAACGGTGATCCCCAACTCCCCTGCGATCTCCGCGTTGTTGAGACCGGAGGCGAGCAGGCCGAGGACGTTGCGCTGGCTGTCGGTGAGGCTTTCGAGTTCGCGCGGGCCCGAACCAGGGGAATCCGGACCGGAGTCGGCGTGGAATCCGGCCCCCGCTCCTGACGCGTAGTGGCCGATCAGGCGACGGGTCGCGGATGGGGCCAGCACGCTCTCGCCGCCGGCCACCACCCTGATGCCGTCCAGGAGTTCGGAGGCGTGCACGTCCTTGAGGAGGAAGCCGGAGGCCCCCGCGCGCAGGGCGTCGAAGACGTACGCGTCCAGGTCGAAGGTGGTGAGCACCAGGACGCGGGGCGCGTTCTCCTTTCCGGTGATGATCCTCGTCGCGGCGATGCCGTCGAGTTCCGGCATCCGTACGTCCATCACGACCACGTGGGGGGCCAGTTCGGCGGCGAGCACCACCGCCGTCGCGCCGTCCGCGGCCTCTCCTACGACCGTCATGTCCTCCTCGGCGTCGATCACGGCGGCGAAGCCCGCGCGGACGATGCCCTGGTCGTCGACGACCAGCACCCTGAGGCTCATCGTTGTCTCTCCTCGTCGTCCGGCACCGCGGTCAGCGGCAGCCGGAGGTGGACCGTGCCTGGCGGCCGGCCGGTCGTCAGGGTGCCGCCGAGCGGCGCGATCCGCGCCGTCAGCCGGTCCCGTACGGCGAGGGCGGGGGCGCGTGGCACACCGGTGGCCGTGATCGTCAACGTACCGTCGACCGCGTCGAGTTCGAGTACGGCGGGTTCGGTGTCGCCGGTCGCGAGGAGGGTCTCGGCGACGTGGTAGGCGGCGAGGTCGACCTCGGTGGGGAGGCGTTCCGGGACGCGGTCGCTGAGGCGTATCTCCACGTCGCGGCCGGTGGCCCGGCACTGGTGGGCGAGCAGGTCGAGGGCCTGGAGGGTGGGCTGCGGGGTCAGTTCGGCGGCCGTGTCGCCGTCGCGGACCGCGTCCAGGAGGGCGCGCATCGCGGTGAGCGCCTCGCGGGCGCGGGTCGCTGTCGCGTCCAGCCGGCCCGCCTGCGCTTCCGCGATCATGTCGGCGGTGCGGGCCAGTACGGTGGATTCGAGGCCGGCGGCTATTCGGCGGCGTTCCGCCCAGGCGTCCCGGACGGCTTCCTCGGTCCAGGTGGCGAGGCGTTGGGTCTGGGTGTCGTGGGTTGCCTTGTTGCGTCTGCCGAGCAGGGATCCGACGTAGTAGACAGCGCCAACTACCAAGGCGGTAATGGTAGTTGCGGTCAGTGCCAGCGCCCAGCCGGGGATGGTTGTGCCGCGGTGCAGTACGGCGATCGTCAACGCTGTCGCGTGTGCGGCTGTTGCTGCAACTGGAAAGAAAAAGAAGGGGACTTGAGGTAGTCGGCATGTGCGTGTTGGTGGGGGCTGAGCGCGCCCCGCGGCGAAGCCGCTGATCGATACGGCCCCGCGCCCCTCAAGAGCCAACAACGCAACGCATGTTGCCACCGCACTCAGCGCTGGCGGCAGCCACACCGGGCCCGTGTAGTTGCCCACCTCCATCGCCACCGGCCACAACAACGCCAAGCCCGACAACGCACCCTGTGCGAAGACCCGCGCCCTGCGAAGCCACAGCAGGGTCACCGCCTGTGCCGCCGCCAACAGGGCGAACAGCACGCCCGCCGAGACATGATCACCGGTCGGTTCCGACTCCGCCCGGATGATCAGGACCGGCAGGAGCGGCTGTACGCACAGGCCGAACGCGGCGACCACCTGGGCCACGCGGTAGCTCGGCGGGACGGACTGCTCCACCGGTCCGGCCGTACGGCCGGGCAGGGTCGCCCGTACCTCCCAGCCCCCCTCCTCCGTGGGGCCGGTGGTCAGGGTGCCGCCCGCCTCGCGGGCGCGGGAGCGGAGGAAGCCCTGGCCGCGGCCGCCGCCGAGGCCCGCGCCGTGGGCCGGGGTGCCGGTCGGCGGGGCCGCGCTGGTGATCACGACGTCGGTGCGGGTGTCGCCGTAGCGGCAGAGCACCGTGGTGCGCGCGCCCGGCGCGTGGCGGGCCACGTTGGTCAGGGCCTCGCGCACGATGCCGTAGGCCGCGTCCGCGACGGCGCCGTCCGGAAGGGGGTCGATCTCGGCGTCCACCGGCTGGTCGAGGCGGCGGAAGCCGGCGATCAGGGCCCGCAACCGCTCCTCGGGGGAGGGGAGTTCCTCGCGCGAGGGGGCCGGGGCGCGTACCGCGCCGAGTGCGCGGGTGACCTCGCGGCCGGTCTCGGTCGCGAACTCCAGTGCCTCGGCGGCGAGTTCGGGGCGGCGTTCGCGCAGGCCGAGCGCGGCTCCGGCCGTGACGACCACGGCGGTGAGGTGGTGGGCGCTGACGTCGTGCAACTCCCGCTCCATACGGCGGCGTTCGGCCGCCGGGAGCCGGTGGCGTTCGGTCTCGGCGCGGTTCAGGAGGAGTTGAGCCGCTTGGCGGGCGCGCCGGGTCCGGTGTACGTAGAAGCCCGCGCCGCACGCGGTGGCGTAGAGGAGGGCGGTCAGGACCAGGTCGAGGCCGTTGTTGTCGCTGAGGCCGTTCAGGTTGATGTTCTGCAGCAGCTGCCAGAGGGCGAGCGTGACCACGCACAGGACCGTGGTGAAGGTGTCGCGCTCGGCCGCCACCGAGAACAGGGCGAGCGCGACGCCCACGGTGCCGAAGAGCGCCATCGCCCCGGTGGGCAGCGGTCCCGCGCCCACCGCGCAGGCCGCCGCGACCACGACGAGGGTGGTCACCGGGCGGCTGCGGCGCAGCGCGAGCGCGGCCGTCACCGGTCCGGCGACCAGCGCGGCCACGAGCAGGTCGGTGGCGGTCGGCACGGTGCCGCGCAGCAGCGGAGCCCCCGGCCACACCAGGGCCTGGGCGCAGATCAGCAGGACCGGGAGCAGCCGGTCGTCGGTTCGTTTCATGGCACTCAAAGGCTATGGGCGCAGGTGAGGGGCCCGGCTCAGGCTGAGGGGGGATTACGGCCCCGGGACCCTCTATCTCTGGTTCAAGGCGGCAACCGTCCTTCAGCCGGAGGGCCGCGCCCCGCCCCGCTCCTAGGCTCGATCACATCGAGGGAAGCGGTCGACCACCGCCTCCGCACCACCCACACCACACCCAGGGGGATCTCCCATGTCCATGTCCAAGCGCGCTCTCGTCTCCTCGCTCGTCGGTGTCGCGGCGGTCGGCGGAGTCGTCGCCGGCGGTCTCGCCGCGTCGGCCGCCTCCACGCCCACCGAGCCGACCCTCACGAACGGCTCCGCCCGCTACACGGCCCCGACCGCGAGTGCCGCCGGCTCGTTCACCTACACCGTGGACGTCACCGACGACTCGGGCATCCGCGGCCTCAAGGTCATTGCGTGGCCCGCGAGTTCGAAGCTGAACCCGACCACGGCGGACCTCCGGTACGTCGACTCCGCCACCTGCAAGAGCACCTCGGCCGACACCTCGCGCTGCACCTACACCTTCAAGGTCACCAAGAAGGAGGCCGCCGACGCGGCCAAGGGCACCTGGAACGTCTCGACGCTGGCCACGGCCAAGGACGGCGGCACGTCGTTCGTGTCCGAGGCCGCCACCTTCGAGTTCGCGGGCTGACACTCACGTATACAGGCATGGCGCCCCCCCCCCCCGCGGGGGGGGGGGCCCCTGGTGCCGCCCCGGGTGTAAACGGCCCCGCCGCGTCTCGCGGGGGGGGGCGGCGAGAGACCACTAACGGGCGCGGCG
>NZ_JBHYWD010000008.1:67704-102374 GCF_042751305.1 Streptomyces hokutonensis | reverse complement strand
GCCCCGCCCCCCCCCCGCCCCCCGGCGGCGCGCGAGAGCGTGAGCCGCCCCCCCCCCCCAGGGGGGGGGGGGGGGCGCCCCCGCGCCCCCCCGCGCCCCCCCCCCCCCCGGGGGGGGGGGGCGCCCCCATTTCCGTGGACAGGGAAGAACGGACACCGTTGCGGTACGGAGGTCAGGGCATGGTCAACTCCAGTGCGGGGGCCGGAGGTTACTCCGCCACCCCGCTTGCCAAGAAGATCGGCGTCAAGGCAGGACATCGGGTCCGGCTGCGGCACGCGCCCGACGGCTGGGACATCCCCGGGCTGCCCGACGACTGCGAGGTCGCCGACGGCGGGACGCCCGGCGCGGACGTCACCGTGGCCTTCTACCAGGAGTGGAAGGAACTGGATGCGGAAGGGATGGAACTCGTCCTCGGCCTCGATGACAGCGCCATGCTGTGGATCGCCTGGCCGCGCAGGGCCGCGGGCCATGTCAGCGACATCACCGAGAACGGTCTCCGTGACCTCTTCCTCCCGCTCGGGGTGGTGGATGTGAAGGTCGCGGCGCTGGGGGAGGACTGGTCGGGGCTGAAGTTCGTGCGGCGGAGGGAAAACCGGCAAAGCGGCAACAAAGGTCCAGCAAAATGAACTTGAGTCGTAGCCACTTGCCGACGTAAGGCAACATCTTGGTGAACGGCGAGTGTTGCGCGGTCAGGGCGCGGACATCGCCGGATGGCCGGATGGAGTGAGGGACGTGGTGGAGCCGAGGATCGCCGTCGCCGTGGTGACCATGGGAAACCGGCCCGCCGAGGTGGACGCGCTCCTCGAGTCCGTGGCCAAACAGGACCTCCCGCCGACCCGCATCGTGATCGTCGGAAACGGTTGCCGGCTCCCGGAGTTCGCCGACCGGCTCTCGCTGCCCGGCGAGGTCACCACCGTCGACGTCGACGAGAACCTCGGCTGCCCCGGCGGACGCAATGTCGGCCTGGCCCGGCTGCGGGAGTTCGGGGACGTGGACGTCGTAGTGGAACTCGACGACGACGGCCTGCTCGTCGACGCGGACGTGCTGCGCCGGGTGCGGGACCTGTACGCCGCCGAACCGCGCCTGGGCATCGTCGGCTTCCGGATCGCCGACGAGCACGGCGAGACCCAGCGGCGGCATGTGCCGCGGGTCGGCGCGGGCGACCCGATGCGGGGCGGCTACGTCACCGGGTTCCTAGGCGGCGGCCATGCGCTCAGCATGGCGATGCTCGCGGAGACGGGGGACTGGCCGGCCGAGTTCTTCTTCGCGCACGAGGAGACCGACCTCGCCTGGCGGGCCGCCGACGCCGGCTGGCACATCCTGTACGCCCCCGAACTGCTCCTCCAGCACCCCAAGACCTCACCGGCCCGGCACGCCATCTACTACCGCGTCACCGCCCGCAACCGCGTCTGGCTGGTCCGGCGCCGGCTGCCGCTCGCGCTGATCCCGGTGCACCTGGGCGTGTGGACGCTGCTCACCCTCGTACGGACGCGGTCGCTCGGCGGACTGCGGGCGTGGTTCGGCGGGTTCGTGGAAGGGGTGCGCGAACCGGCGGGGGCGCGGCGGGCCATGCGCTGGCGGACGGTGTGGCGGCTGACACGGCTGGGCCGCCCACCCGTGATCTGAGCCGCGGTAGCGCGGATGCCGCAGATGTCGCAGACGTAGTGGTGCCGCGGATGTCACAGACGTAAGGGACGAGGACCCCGGTCGATCACCTCCGCCGACCGGGGCCCTCTCGCGTCCCCGGACCCGGCCACGACGGCGACACTCCCCCGAGTTGCGCGTCGTACGCGCGCACCGTCGGGCCAGCTCCGATGAAGTGATCACATCAGGTCTCGCCAACGAATCGCTAACATGTGGCCAACGGTGCGCCCGATGCCCCGGGGGCGGATGGCCTGAAGTCGCCGCGCGGCAGCGGGAGAGGGCGGGTACGGTAGCGGATCCCGGCCCTCTGCGACCGGGACAGGCTGGCGGGAAACCGCCGGACACAGGGCGGAAATCCGCCAGGGACGGCGGAGAACTCCGCCGCGGGGCACGGCCGACAGGGCCGCGCGGAAGGGCGACGGGTCGGTGTGATGCGGTGCGAGCTGCGGTTCGGACTGCTGGGCACGACTGTCCTCTACGGCCCTGACGGCGACCTGGTCCAGCCCATCGGCGGCACCAAGGTGCGGGTCCTGCTCGCCGCGCTGCTCCTCGAACCGGGCCGGGTCGTCTCCGTCGACGCGCTCAAGGACGCCCTCTGGGGCGGCTCACCGCCGGCCTCCGCACACGCCTCCCTGCACAACCACGTCACCCGGCTGCGCCGCCTCCTCGACGACCCCGAACGGCTGCGCGCGATCCCGCCTGGCTACCAACTCCGCGTAGACGAGGGCGAGTTGGATGTCCACGTCTTCGAGTCCCACGTCACCGTAGCCCGCACCGCACACGCCGACCGGGACTGGCACCGGACCGTCCGCGCCTGCACGGCGGCCCTCGCGCTGTGGCGCGGCACCCCGCTCAGCGGCCTCCCCGCCGAACTCGGCGGCTACGCCTTCGCCCAGCGCCTCACCGAGGCCCGCCTCCTCGCCCTCGAATGGCGCTACGACGCCGAGCTCGCCCTCGGCGGCCCCCGACTCGGCGCGCTGGTACCGGAGTTGGCCGCGCTGGTCGCCGACCATCCCCTCCGCGAGGGCTACCACCGCCAGCTGATGCTCGCCCTCCACCGCACCGGCCGCCAGCCCGAGGCCCTCGCCGTCCACCGCGACCTGCGCAACCGCCTCATCGAGGAACTCGGCATCGAGCCGGGGGCGGGGGTGCGGGAGGCGCATGTGGAGGTGTTGCGGGGGGTGGTCGAGGTTCGGGAGGGGGAGGGTGGCGGGCTGGGTGAGGGCGGTGGGGTTGTTGGGGGTGGCGGGGGCGTTGGTGCGGATGGGTCGGGGAGTGTGCGCGATGCGTCTGGTCGGTCGGGCGCGTCCGGTGGGTCCGGTCGGCCCGGCCCGTCCGGTGGGTCCGGTGCGATTGATGGGTCCGGCCCGTCGGGCGGACCCGGCGCGACCGGTGGGTCCGGCGCGGCTGACGCGACCAGTGGGGCTGGCGCGTCCGGTGGGTCCGGAACCCGGCATCAGCCGCCCCCGCCGCTCCGCCCCGCCCAACTCCCGCCCCCACCCGCCCACTTCACCGGTCGCGCCGACACCCTCGACGCCCTGCGCGACACCCTCGCCCGCCGCCCTTCCACGGAGCCCGGCTCGCACCCCCTGGTCGTGATCAGCGGCATGGCCGGCGTGGGCAAGAGCGCCCTCGCGCTGCATACGGCCCACGAGCTGCGGGAACACTTTCCCGACGGGCAGTTGTACGTGAACCTGCACGGCGCCACCCCGGGCA
This sequence comes from Streptomyces hokutonensis, assembly GCF_042751305.1. Taxonomy (GTDB): domain Bacteria; phylum Actinomycetota; class Actinomycetes; order Streptomycetales; family Streptomycetaceae; genus Streptomyces; species Streptomyces hokutonensis_A. The sequence goes on along the minus strand of NZ_JBHYWD010000008.1, from coordinate 99,014 downwards.
TGGCCCCCCTCACCGCCGGCCAGGCCCTCCACGCGTTGCTCCGCGACCTCGGCGCCGAACCCCGGCACATCCCCGAACACCCGGACGCGGCAGCCGCGTTGCTGCGTTCCCTGCTGGCCCCCACCCGCACGCTCATGGTGCTGGACGACGCGGGGAACGCCGCCCAGGTACGGCCGCTGCTGCCCGGCGGCACCGGCTGCGCGGTGCTCGTCACCAGCCGCTCACCGCTGACCACCCTCGACGGCGCCCGCCGCTTCCCCCTCGCGCCCCTCTCCGGCGAGGACAGCGCGGCCCTGCTGCGCGCGGTGTCCGGCCGCGACGGCCTCGTCGCGGCCCACCCACTCGTCGAACTCACCGGCCGCCTCCCGCTCGCGCTACGCGTGGTCGCCGCCCGCCTCGCCGCACGCAGGGCGCTCACCCCGGGCGTCCTGGCCGGCCAACTGGCGGCGACCGAGGGCCGGTTGCACCACCTGGAGTACGACGACCTCAGCGTCCGCCGCTCCCTGGCGGTGGCCCACGACGCCCTCGCCGCCTCCGAACGCGAAACCGACCGTGACGCGGCCCGAGCCCTGCACCACATCGGCGCCCTCGACCTCCCGGCCTACGGCGCCCCCCTCCTCGCCCGCCTCACCACCACCGACCAACGCCGCGCCGAGACCGCCCTCGACCGCCTCGTCGACGTAGCCCTCCTGGAGGAAACGGCATACGGCCGCTACACCCCCCACGACCTGGTCAGGGACTTCGCCCGCGAACTGGCGCAGCAGGAGGGGGACACGGAAGGGAAGGGCGACCTCGTTGACGTAGCCCTCGCCTGGTACGCCGCCGTAGCCGAGCGCACGCTCACCGCGATCGTCGAACCGGGGCTCGATCAGGACGATCGGCGTCGGCCGACCGCCGCGCAGCTGCCCGGGCATGCGGCGGAGGTGGCGGCCGTCGTTCCGTTCCGTGACTCTCAGGAGGCGTTCGCCTGGGGGGACTTGGAGTTGGAGAACGTGGTGGCGCTCGTCAAGCGGTACGGCGACAGCCCGGACCGGCGCAGAACCGCGCAGGTGTCGGCCCTCGTCCGGCTGCTCTTTCCGTATGTGCTGCGCGGTGGGCGGGTCGCCGAGATGGAGGTGCTCGGGCGGGTCGCCCTGGGCGCGGCGCGGCGGCTCGGGGACGACGCGGCGGAGGCGTACGCGCTGGGTGATCTCGCCGGGCTGCACTTTCTGACCGGCCGGCAGAGCGAGGCGCTGGGCCTCAACGACCAGGCGCTGGCGATCTGGTGGCGGCTCGACGCGACCTCCTGGATCCGGCGGTGCCTCAACAACCGCGGCCTCCTCCTCGAAGGCCTGGGCCGGCACGCCGAGTCCGGGGTCGCGCTGCGCCAGAGTCTCGAGTACTCACGGCAGTTGGACGATCCGTACGGCGAGGCCGTGACCTACAGCCATCTCGGCAATCTGTACGAGCACACCGATCCGCGTGCAGCCATCGAGCAGCACCGGCGTTCGCTGGCCATCGGTGTCGAGATCGGCGCGGTGATCGTGCAGCACTCCGCGCACTGCAACATCGGTTACGCCCACCTCGCCCTCGGCGAACCGGCCGCCGCCCTACCGCACTTCGAGGAGAGCCTGCGCGTCCTCGGCGACCTCGGAGACTGGCACGGCGAGTCGCAGACCCGGCTCGGACTGGTCCGGGCGCTGCGCCTGCTCGGCCGGACCGAGGCCGCCGACGGCGAGTGTGCGGAACTGCTGCGGCGCGCTGACGCCCGCGCCGACCGTTACATGGGCGGCCTCGCCCGTCACCAACTCGGCCTGCTGCTACGGGAACAGGGGCGCGCGGAGGAGGCGTACGAGGAGTGGCGGGTGGCGCTGGCCGCGCTCGACGGGACCGACGAGAAGGCGGTCGTGCAGGAGCTGGGTGAGCTGTTGTCGCAGGGTGACGCGCGTCGACGCCCGTAGCCCGCGCCGCTATTTCGCGTCGGCGTAGCACTCGACCACCGCGACCGTGAACGGGAAGCGGACGGGGGTCTCGCCGAACGTCAGGCGTCCGGCCAGGTCGGCCGCCTCCCGTATCGCGGTGGCCACGGTCTCGGCCTCCTCCTTCGGGCAGTGCACGATCACCTCGTCGTGCTGGAAGAAGACCAGCTCGGCCGCGAGCTCCGCACAGGACCGGCGGAGCGCGGCGAGCATCAGCAGGGCCCAGTCGGCGGCGCTGCCCTGGACGACGAAGTTGCGGGCGAAGCGGCCCCGGGCGCGGGAGTTGGTGGAGGCGTAGCCGGGTACCCAGCCCTGGTCGGCGGGGGTGGTCGCCGGTTCGTCCTGGGGGATGCCCGCCTCCTCCGCCGCGTCCTCGCCGCCGGCCACCGGCGGGCAGGTCCGCCCCAGCCAGGTCCGTACGAGCCGCCCCTCCTCACCGGCCCGCGCGGCGTCGTCGACGTACGCCACCGCCTTGGGGAACCGGCGTCTGAGCGCGGCGAGGTTCTTGAGGCCGTCGCCGGAGGTCTGGCCGTAGACCGCGCCGAGCACCGCGATCTTGGCCTGGTCGCGGTCCCCGGAGAAGGCGCGGTCGGACACGGACTGGTAGAGGTCGGTGGGGCGGCCGGCCACCTCCATCAGCCCGGGGTCGCGGGAGATCGCGGCGAGCACCCGTGGCTCCATCTGGTCGGCGTCGGCGACGACGAGCCGCCAGCCCGGGTCGGCGACCACCGCGCGCCGGATGATTTTGGGGATCTGCAGCCCGCCCCCGCCGTTGGTGACCCAGCGCCCGGTGACGGTCCCGCCGGCCAGGAACTCCGGCCGGAACCGCCCGTCCCGCACCCAGTCCTGCAACCAGGACCAGCCGTGCGCGACCCAGATCCGGTACAGCTTCTTGTACTCCAGCAGCGGTTTCACGGCTGGGTGGTCGAGGGACTGGATCTCCCAGCGCCGGGTCGACCTGACCTTGATCCCGGCCTGCGCGAAGGCCTTGACGACATCCGCGGGCAGGTCCGGTCGCACCCGCCTCCCGAACGCGGCCGACACCTCGTCCGCCAGCTCCGCCAGCCGCCGCGGCTCACCCCCACCCGCATACCGCTCGCCCAGCAACTCGTGCAGCAGCTCCCGGTGCACGTCGGCGCTCCACGGCAGCCCCGCCCGGTTCATCTCGGCGGCGACCAGCATCCCCGCCGACTCGGAGGCGGTGAGCAGCCGCATCCGGTCGGGGTGCTCGGTGGTGTCGTGCCGCCGCTGCTGCTCGGCGTACACGGCGAGGAGGTCGGCCAGGGGGAGATGGACGCTCTGCGGTTCGAAGAGCGAGGACTGCGAGCCGGGTTCGGCGGCCCGCTGCGGCGGATCCGGCGGTACGGGTCCGCCGCGCAGCCGGGCCAGCGCTGCGGCGGCCGACCGCGGCTCCCCGTGCCGCCCCTCGTACCCCAGCAGCAGGGTTTCGGCGTCCTCCACGTCGTAGCACCGCTCCACCCGCACCCCCGCGGCGAGCAGTGCCGGATACACCTCGGCGGTGGACCGCCACACCCACCGGTTCACGTCGGGCCGCCCGCGCACGGCCCCGACGAGATCCGGCTCCCACCGCACGGCCCCCGGCCCGGGCAGCCCGTCGGGACCGAGGGCGGCGACCTCGACACCACCGCCCTCGGCCGGGGCGAGCGCCCAGCGATCGGTCATGTTCGCGAGTGTGGCACGCGGGTCTGACAACGGCCCCGACCTGCGCGAACCGGCTCGCGGGCCAGGCGTCTCCGAGACGTGTCCGAGCGTCCCCGAGCGAAGAAGCGTCACGCGGACACTCGTACGAGTGAGGCATCACGAGATCGCGGGCGGCCCTCTCGCCTACGCTGACAGGGTCGCTCCGTACGAAGGAGGTCCGCCGTGGCACTGACCGCCCCAGAACGCCGACTGAGTCCTCATCCGAGTCCGACCGAGGAGAGGCGCATGGACGCGTCCGTCGAGGCCGCCTTCGATGCGTTCGACGCCGCCGCCCCGGAGGGCTGGCGCGTGGAGTTGATCGAAGAGCAGATCCACGTGGTGCCTCCGGCCAATGGGGAACATGAAGAGATCGTGTCCGAGGTCACCGGCCAGGTCCGGGACCATCGAAAGGAATACGGTCGCTACACCGGTCTCGGTCTGCACGTTCCGGGAGCGTCCGACACCGGCAAGGCCATCCCGGATCTGGTGATCGCCCCGAAGGGCAGTTTCGCCGACGACCAGCGCTATCACGACCCCGCGCCGGTCGTCCTCGTCGGCGAGGTGACCTCCGAGTCCACCGCGGAGAACGACCGCGGGCCCAAACTCCGCGATTATGCCCGCGCGGGCATCCCCTGCTACCTGCTGATCGACCGCGAGGCCGGGACGGTCATCGTCTACAGCGAGCCCTCCGAGGACCGCTACACGCGTGCCGCCGAGATCGAGATCTCCAAGACGGTGGCGCTGCCGGAGCCGCTCGGGTTCGACCTCGACACGAGCCAGTTCTGAGGTCGGTCCGTCGGCCCCTCAGCCCGTCAGCCCTGGAGCCGGTGCAACATCTCGGCGATGTGCCGTTCGCTCGTGGGCTTGTCGATGCCCAGGCTGTTGAGCACGCCCTCGCCGTTCTCGTGCTCCAGCAGGGCGAGCAGGATGTGTTCGGTGCCGATGTAGTTGTGGCCCAGGCGCAGGGCTTCGCGGAAGGTGAGTTCCAGGACCTTCTTGGCGTCGGGGCCGTAGGGGACGAGGTCCGGGACCTCCTCGGCGGCCGGCGGGAGCGCGGCGGCCGCCGCCTGGCGCACGGCGTCCAGGGGAACCCCCTGCGCGGTGATCGCCTTGCCCGCGAGGGCGTCCGGTTCGGCGAGCAGACCGAGGACCAGGTGTTCGGGACGGCCCTCGGGGTTGCGGGCGGCGATGGCCGCGTTGTGGGCGGCCATCACCACGTTGCGGGCCCGTACGGTGTACCGGCTGAACCCCTGACTCAGGTCGAGGTCCGCCGACTCCTTGGCCACGAACCGCTTCTGCGCGGCCTGCCGGGTGACTCCCATGCTCTTGCCGATGTCCGTCCAGGAGGCGCCCGATCGCCGGGCCTGGTCCACGAAGTGGCCGATGAGATGGTCGGCCACGTCGCCCAGGTGGTCGGCGGCGATGACCGCGTCCTGGAGCTGGTCGAGCGGCGCGGGGTGGACCTTCTTGATGGCCGCGATGAGGTCGTCGAGACGTACGGATGAGGTGACGTTCGGATTGGTCGTCATGTGTCAACCGTAGGTTGACAGCTTGTGGGCGTCAACCCTGGGTTGACAATGTGCTGAGGCGGTTGTCAGGCCGGCTTCAGGTCGGTGCGGGGATCGATGGCCCAGTGGTTGCTCCGCAGGACTCGGTCCGCGAACGTGACGTCCCGTTCGGCGACGAAGCGGAAGCCGAGGGACCGGCAGATGCCGTTCGAGGCCGCGTTGCCCGTCGCCGGAAACGCGTGCACCACGCCCCAGCGGTCCTCGACCCGAGCCTGTTCGAGGAGGGCCCGGGCCGCGCGTCTGCCCAGGCCGCGGCCCTGGAACCGCGGCAGGACCATCCAGCCGATCTCCGAGACGGGCCCTTCGTCGGTGTCGTGGGACCAGATGGTCACCGACCCGGCCACCACGGCGGGAGTGTCCGGGTCGGGAATGATCATCTTGACCCAGCAGATGTCGGCCGCGGCCTCGGCGGCGTCCCGGCGCGCTTTGTCGGGCTGGAGTTCACGCGGCAGGGGCCCGCCGAGATCGGCCATCATGACCGGGTCGCACCGCATCCGGATGTACGCGCCGGCGTCGTCCGCTGTGACGTTGCGCAACTGCATAGCCCTCCTTGGTGTAGCAGGCGACTGTGCCGCCCGCGCCCCAATGCTCCAACGTCCTTGGTTCCAGCAGGAGTTGGTTGTCCACAGGGTGTGGATGAGTTGGCTCCCCTCCACCCCATGACACGATCGACCCGTGAGCAGCACGACCGGCACCGTCGAGCGCGCCTTCGAGGCCGCCCTCTACTCCGATACCCACGACGCCCTCGACACGGGTGCCTCGATTCTCGCCGCCGACCCCGCCGCCGACGCCGAACTCGACCGGCGCGGGCGGGAGTTCGTGGCGGCGGCCTGGCGGCGCGGGTGGCAGCCCGCGGATGTCGTACGGCTGGTTCGGCGGGAGTTGGAGGACGTACACGTACGACTCGTGTCGGAGCTGATCCGGGCGCAGGCGCCCGACGACCGGGCGCGCGGCCCGCGCTGGGCGGCGCAGCTGGACGAAGTGGCCGCCACCGCGCAGCCCGCCCGCACCGACCGCTTCACGCACGCCACCACCGTGCTGGAGCTGTACCGGCTGCTGCTGCGGCTGCCGAATCTCGAACCCCTGGACGAGCCGAAACGGCGGCACGACGGTGGGCGGCCCGCCTCGCGGATGCTCACCCGGATCCGCGCGCTGCTCGCGAAGGCGGAGGCGACCGGGTTTCCGGAGGAGGCGGAGGCGCTGAGCGCCAAGGCGCAGGAGCTGATGGCGCGGCACAGCATCGACGAGGCCCTGCTCGACGCGCAGGCGCCGGCCAAGGACGAGCCCGGCGCGTGCCGGATCGGGGTCGAGGCGCCGTACGAGCAGGCGAAGGCGGTGCTGCTGGACGCGGTCGCCGGGGCGAACCACTGCCGGGCGGTGTGGAACGAGGCCTTCGGCTTCTCGACCGTGGTCGGGTTCGAGGGGGACCTGGAGGTGGTCGAGCTGCTGTACACCTCGCTGCTGGTGCAGGCCACGACCGCGATGACGAGGGCGGAGGCGGCCCAGCGCGCGGGCGGGCGGCGGCGTACCAAGACCTTCCGGCAGTCCTTCCTCGCGGCCTACGCCCACCGCATCGGCACCCGGCTCGCCGAGGCCGCCGGGACGCAGGTGACCGACGATCTGCTGCCGGTGCTCGCCACCCGCGAGGTCGCCGTCAGCGGCCGGCTCGACGAGATGTTCCCGGAGACGACCACGACCCGTCTGCGCGGGGTCAGCGACGAGGCGGGCTGGACGGAGGGCGCCGAGGCGGCCGACCGGGCGCAGGTCAGGGCCCGGCCGCCGCTCAAGTGACGGACGTCAGTCGCCGGCCTGGGTGAAGGCGCCGACCGAGGCGTCCGAGTCGCTCACGGAGGTCTTGCCCTGGACGGGGCCGTACGACCACTTGTAGCTCGCGCTGTCGCTGCTGCCGGGCAGCGTGATGACCAGCTTCGTGGCGGCCAGGCTCAGCTTGTCGCCCGCCTTGCCGCGCACATAGGTGATGGTGAAGGACGCCGCGTCACCCTTGGCGAGCTTCAACTTCTGTGCCTTGGCGCCCTGTTGGGTGGCGAGGGCGACCTTGGTGCCGCCGCCCTCCAGGGAGGCACCGGCGAAGCCGTCCAGGGTGCACGGCTTGCTCTGGTTGGTGAGCGAAACGGGAACCTCGCCCGTGTCGCCGGCGGACGGTGCGGTGCTGGCGGGACCGACCTGGACGGCGACTCCGTCGAAGGAGCAGGCCGAGCCGTTCTTGCTGTCGGCGGACGAGCCGCCGCTGCCGCCGCACGCGGTGAGCAGCAGGGCCGACGCGACGGCGGTGACGGCGAGGGGAATGGTGCGCATGAGGGGATCATCCCGCACCCGGCGCCGGTCCGCCGACACGACCGGGGCGGGGCTACGACCCCAGGCCCGCCGTGGGCAGTCCGGACGGGAGCTTTCCGCCCTCCGCCTTGGTGTAGGTCTCCTTGCCGAGACTGCCCGACCAGGTGACCGAGAGGCCCGACTTGCTGACGGAGCCGACCATTCCGGTCGCCCGGGTCGTGCTCTTGTCCGTGCACGTGAGGTGGATCATCTGCATGCCCGCCTCCTCGCCGGCGGTCCCGCTGCAGACGCTCCCGCCGGTGGTGAACAGGGCGGCCTGCCTGCCGGTGACCACCAGCGCCACGGCCTTGCCGTCGGTCGTGGCGAGCCAGCTGCCCTGCAGCTGGTCGGAGGCGCCCGACGGGCTGCTGCCGGTGGAGCCCCCGGAGTCCGCGGACGCGGTCGCGCTCGGTGCCGAGCTCGCGGACGCGCTCGGCGTGGACGAGGAGCCGTCCTTGGAGCCGCCGCCGCTGCACGCGGTCAGGACGAGTGCGCCCGCCAGACCGGCGGCGGCCGCCGCGATCCGTACCGTCGACACCGTCGAAATCGCCGTAGTCACTGGTAGCTCCCAAGCTGTAGCCGGACGGTCGTCCGGTCGGCCTTGGCCGGACGACCGCAGCAAGCTACCAGGGCCTACCAGGATGATTTACGGACGCCGGGTAGGTATCCGCTGTGAGCCTGCCCGCGCAGGTTCACCCGGGACAGCCCGAACGCGCGGAAGTAGCCGCGGGGCCGCCCGTCGACCTGGTCGCGGTTGCGCACCCGGGTGGCACTGGCGTCGCGCGGCTGGCCCCGCAACTCCCGCTGGGCGGCGGCCCGTTCGGCCTCGGACGAGCCGGGCCGCCGGATGATCTCCTTCAGCTCGGCCCGGCGCGCGGCGTACCGCGCGACAGTTCGCTGCCGCTGCTCGTTCTTCGCGATCTTGCTCTTCTTGGCCATCAGATCCGCACCCCGCGGGCGCGGATCCGGGCCACGGCGGCCTCGACGCCGATTGCGTCGACGGTCTTGATCCCCTTCGTGCTCAGCCGCAGCCGTACGTAACGGCCCTCGCCGGGCAGCCAGTAGCGCTTGGACTGGATGTTCGGGTCGAAGCGGCGCGAGGTGCGCCGGTGGGAGTGGGAGATGCGGTTGCCGAAGCCGGGCTGTGCGCCGGTCAGCATGCAGTGGGCGGACACGAGTGACGTACCTCTCCTCGATCGGGGCCGTAGCCGATGCTGTTAATGGAATTCATTTTCAGTAAGGTACCAGCATGGCTCGCAACGAACTCCGCCCGGTCATCAAGCTCCGGTCCACCGCCGGCACCGGCTACACCTACGTGACCCGCAAGAACCGCCGCAACGACCCCGACCGCCTGACCCTGCGCAAGTACGACCCGGTCGCCGGCCGCCACGTCGACTTCCGAGAGGAGCGCTGACCGAGATGCGCGAGAACATCCACCCGCCCTACGGCCCCGTCGTCTTCCGGGACCGGGCCGCCAACCACGCCTTCCTGACCCGCTCGACGATGACGAGCGCGAAGACGATCGAGTGGGAGGACGGCAACACCTACCCCGTTGTGGACGTCGAGATCTCGAACGTCAGCCACCCCTTCTACACCGGCACCGCCCGCGTCCTGGACACGGCCGGCCGCGTGGAGCGCTTCGAGCGCCGGTACGGGAAGCAGGACTGACCGTGCCCGACCTCTCCGTCGCGATCGTCGCCGGCCTGCACGCCGACGCCCGCAGAGCGACCGTCGCCCAACTCCTCCACGACGTCCCCGGCAGCGTCGTGCTCCACCACGACCTCGCCACGGCCGCCGCCGGCACCGTCATCCGCACGATCCGGGACGCCACGGGCATCCTCGACGCCGGCGAGACCCCCCTCGTCAACGACTGCGCGTGCTGCGCCCTGCGCGAGGACCTGGTCCCGGAACTGCGCCGACTGGCGGCGGCCGGTCAAGTCCGCCTGGCGATCGTCGAGTTGTGGGACTCGGTCGAGCCCAAGGCGATGGCCGAGGTGGTGGTCTCCGGCGGCCTCACGGTCACCGGCGTCATCACCGCCGTGGACCCGGCCCTGCTCCTGCCCTGCCTCGGCAACGGCGACGACCTCGCCGACGCCGGCCTCGCGGCGGCGGCCACGGACCAGCGCACGATCGCCGACACCTTCGCCCGCCAACTGGAGTACGCCCCTGTCCTGGCGGTCCTCGACTCGGAGGAGGCCGACGACGAGGACCGCGAACTGTTGGGGCAGTTGCATCCCACGGCACTGCAAATACCGCTGGGGGAAGGTGACTTGGGGTCTGCGGCTCTCGCCGGTTTCGACGTCGAGGCCGCTGCCGCCGCCCAGCATCCCGCCTGTGCCCTGCTCCCCGTCGAGGCCGACGCGTACGGGGTGAGCACCTTCGTCTGGCACCGGTGCCGGCCCTTCCACCCGGAGCGGCTGTACGCGGCGCTGGAGGACCTGACCTGCGCGGCGGCCCGCAGCCGGGGGCGGTTCTGGCTCGCCGACAAGCCCGACTCGCTGCTTCACTGGGACGCGGCCGGCGGTGCCCTGTGTGTGGAGGGCGCGGGGCCGTGGCTGGCCTCACTGCCCGACGCCGCCTGGGAGTTGGTGCCCCCGGTGCGCCGGGCCGCCGCCGCGCTCGACTGGCACCCGGAGCACGGCGACCGCTGCCAGCACCTCGTCTTCACGTCCCCCGGCCTCGACCGCGACGGCCTCGAACGGCTCCTGGACCACTGCCTGTTGACCGACACCGAGTACGCCGCCGGCCGCGCCGCCTGGAAACGGCTGCCGCCCGCCTTCGACACCCTCCTGGAGATCTGACCGTGCCCCGCAAGCCCGAGCGCAAAGCCGCCAAGTCCCGCCGCAACCCCCTGGACGCGGCCGGAGTGACGTACATCGACTACAAGGACACCGACCTGCTGCGGAAGTTCGTCTCCGACCGAGGCAAGATCCGCAGCCGCCGGGTCACGGGTGTGAACGCCCAGCAGCAAAGGCAGTTGGCCGCAGCGATCAAGAACGCACGGGAGATGGCATTGTTGCCCTACGCGACGCGATAGTCGTCCCCTCCCGGAACACAAGAGCCCCGGTACGCGTCTTCACTAGTGCACGTCTTGTGAGGAAGTGGCGGAAGGACATGTCCCGCACGGACTGGGGCAGACGCTGGAACGGCATCGGTAAAGCAGTCGTCAAAGCTGTAACCGGAGGAGCACCCCGCGTGCACGTGCATCTGCCCATGCATCTGCACATGAACAGGGCTATGATCCGGAACAGTTGACCACTGCATCAATGGCCACACCAGCCAGTGCACAACCGGGAGCGACCTGTGGACCACCGCGTTGACAGCGTGTACTTGGGGTTCGACGTGTACAACGGCATGGCTGCCACGCAGCTGGACGGAGTGGCCTGGCAGAAGAGCAGGCACAGCAACTCGCAGGGTTCCTGCGTGGAGTTCGCGCGGCTGCCCGGCGGCGATGTCGCGGTGCGCAACTCGCGCTTCCCGGACGGTCCCGCGCTCGTCTACACGCGCGCCGAGATCGAGGCGATGCTCCTGGGCATCAAGGACGGCGAGTTCGACCACCTGATAGCGGGATAACGGTCACCGCAGGACATCGGGCCCACAACGCGCGTAGAACCGCGGCGCCAAAACGCGCCGCGGTTCTCATGTGTCGTCGCGCAGACAGTCCGGCTGCAGCCGGAACAGCGCCCAGACCACCTTGCCGCTGAGCGTGCCCGCCAGCGGGTGCCAGCCCCAGCTGTCGCTGAACGAGTCGACGAGGAACAGGCCGCGGCCCGACTCCGCCGAGAAGTCCTCCGAGTCACGGGCGACGGGACTGTCGTGACTGGGGTCGCGCACCGCGCAGACCAGCCGCTCGGTCCACCGCATCAGATGCAGCCGCACGGGCGGCCCCTGCTCGGCGGCGCGCGGGGTGTTGGCCGGCAGCGCGTGCCGCAGGGCGTTGGTGACGAGCTCGGAGACCACCAGGCAGACGTCGTCGAAGCGGTCGCCTATGTCCCACTGGTCGAGCGTGCGACGGGTGAACTGCCGTGCCTCGCGCACCGCTTCGTAGCGGGCGGGCAGAGAACACGACGCGGCGCTGGACACTGCCGAGGGGTCCAGCGGCGGAAGGCCCTGCCGTAACGGCTCGAGCATGGTCGATCCATTCGTCCCCATGCGAGGCACTCCCGGGAATTCGCGGTCGTTGCGATGCAGCGGTGGCGCGAGACCATGGTTTCGGATGCGTAGGGCAGATGCAAGGGCAGATGCACGTGCAGCTGACCGAATTGGACCCTCCCGTACCGCTTGTTGGCCATTTTTTCCGCCAACTTCACGCCGATCTCGGTCTCGGACCTTGCATCTTGCTGACGTCTTCCTGACAAGTTCCTGTGAACAGGAGGCTCTTCTTTCCATTTCTGTAATCGAACGAGTACTGCTCGAAGTGTTTTAGTGGCAGACTGCGGCCCCTGAAGAGGTTGGGGAGGCTGACGAACGTGAGCGCGGGAGAGCCCGGATCGGTGGTGCGGCGGATGCTGCTCGGCTCGCAACTCAGGCGACTGCGGGAAGCCCGCGGAATCACTCGCGAGGCCGCGGGGTACTCGATCCGCGCCTCCGAATCCAAGATCAGTCGCATGGAGCTGGGGCGAGTGAGCTTCAAGACGCGGGATGTCGAGGACCTGTTGACGCTGTACGGCATCACGGACGAGGCGGAGCGCATCTCACTCCTCTCCCTCGCGAAGGAGGCCAACGTAGCGGGCTGGTGGCACAGTTACTCGGACGTCCTGCCCAGTTGGTTCCCCACCTATGTGGGCCTGGAGGGCGCCGCCTCGCTCATCCGCGCCTACGAGGTGCAGTTCGTGCACGGACTGCTCCAGACCGAGGCGTACGCCCGCGCGGTCGTCCGGCGCGGCATGAAGGGCGCGAGCGAGGCCGACGTCGAGCGGCGCGTGGCGCTGCGCCTGGAGCGGCAGAAGTACCTCGTGAACGAGAACGCCCCGGACTTCCACATCGTCCTGGACGAGGCCGCCCTGCGCCGCCCCTACGGCGACCGCGAGGTGATGCGCGGTCAGCTCCAGCACCTGATCGACGTCTCCGAACACTCCAACGTCCGGCTGCAGATCATGCCGTTCGGCTTCGGCGGCCACTCCGGCGAGTCCGGCGCCTTCACCATCCTCTCCTTCCCGGAGTCGGACCTCTCCGACGTCGTCTACCTGGAGCAGCTCACCAGCGCGCTGTACCTCGACAAGGCCGAGGACGTGGCCCAGTACGAGAAGGCGCTGAAGGAGCTCCAGCAGGACAGTCCGGGCCCGGACGAGAGCCGGGATCTTCTCCGGGGACTGCTCCAACTCTCTTGAAACACAAGTACGATGACGTGTGATCAGACCGTGATGATCGATGATCGGGTCTGCTGTTGATCGTGTCTGCTAGCGATTGAGGGATCACACATGTCGTCCTACTTCACCGACCTGGCTCAGCAGTACATCGACGGTGAGTGGCGCCCGGGCACCGGCTCCTGGGACATCATCGACTTCAACCCGTACGACGGCGAGAAGCTGGCCTCGATCACGATAGCCACGGTCGACGAGGTCGACGAGGCGTACAAGGCCGCCGCCCGTGCCCAGAAGAAGTGGGCCGCGACCAACCCCTATGCCCGCCGCGCCGTGTTCGAGAAGGCCCTGCGGATCATCGAGGACCGCGAGCAGGAGATCGCCGAGGTGATCGTCACCGAACTCGGCGGCACCTTCCTGAAGGCCGGCTTCGAACTGCACCTCGTCAAGGAGTTCCTGCGCGAGGCCATCCACCTCGCGCTGCGCCCCCAGGGCCGGATTCTCCCCTCGCCGGTCGACGGCAAGGAGAACCGCGTCTACAGCGTCCCGGTGGGCGTGGTCGGCGTGATCAGCCCCTTCAACTTCCCGCTGCTGCTCTCCCTCAAGTCGGTCGCCCCCGCGCTGGCGTTGGGCAACGGCGTGGTCCTCAAGCCGCACCAGAACACCCCGATCGTCGGCGGCTCCCTGGTCGCGAAGATCTTCGAGGACGCGGGCCTGCCCGGGGGTCTGCTCAACGTCGTCATCACCGACATCGCGGAGATCGGCGACGCGTTCATCGAGCACCCGATCCCGAAGGTCATCTCCTTCACCGGCTCCGACAAGGTCGGCCGCCACGTCGCGACCGTCTGCGCCTCGCAGTTCAAGCGCTCGGTCCTCGAACTCGGCGGCAACAGCGCCCTCGTGGTCCTCGACGACGCCGACATCGACTACGCGGTCGACGCGGCGGTCTTCAGCCGCTACGTCCACCAGGGCCAGGTCTGCATGGCCGCGAACCGTGTCCTCGTCGACCGCTCGATCGCTCCCGAGTTCACCGAGAAGTTCGTCGCCAAGGTCAAGTCCCTCAAGGTCGGCGACCCGCGCGACCCGCAGACGGTGATCGGCCCCGTCATCAACTCCTCGCAGGCGGACGCCCTTTCGGGTGTCGTCGAGCAGGCGATCGCGGAAGGCGCGACGGCCCTGGTCCACGGCACGACCACCGACAACCTGGTCGAGCCCTCGGTCCTCACCGGCGTCCCCGCCGACTCGGAACTGCTCCGCCAGGAGGTCTTCGGCCCGGTCGCCTTCCTCATCCCGTTCGACGGCGAGGAGGAGGCGGTGAGCATCGTCAACGACACGCCGTACGGGCTGAGCGGCGCCGTCCACACCGGCGACATCGAGCGCGGCGTGAACTTCGCCAAGCAGATCGACACGGGCATGTTCCACGTCAACGACGGCACCGTCCACGACGAGCCCATCGTCCCCTTCGGCGGCGAGAAGTCCTCCGGCCTCGGCCGCCTCAACGGCGACACGATGCTGGACGCGTTCACCACGCTGAAGTGGATCTCGGTGCAGCACGGGCGGAGCGGGTTCCCGTTCTGACCCCGACCGGCTGATTTTTTGAGTACGACGCCGTAGCCCGGGCCATTGAGGACAGAACCTGTCCTCGATGGCCCGTAGCTTCGTCGGTGTCGGGCAGGGAGACTGGCTCCCCGCCGACACCGGCGAAAGGCGACGGTCATGGTCACTCACGTAGCGGCAGAGGCGCGGGGCGACGAGCGCGGGGCGCTGCTCGCGTTCATCGAGGAGCAGCGGGGCGGTATCCGCCGGGCGCTGCTCGGGCTGACCGAGGAACAGGCCGCCGGCAAACCCAGCGCGAGTGAGCTCTCCCTCTCCGGCCTGCTCAAGCATGTCGCCGAGGTCGAGCAGGGCTGGATCGCGCGCGCCAAGCAGGAGCCGCCGGCCATCCAGCGGGACCAGACCAACTGGCACGAGACGTTCCAGCTGGTCGACGGCGAGACCGTCGAGTCGCAGCTCGCCTACTGGGAGAAGGTCGCCGCCGAGACCGAGGCGTACGTCCGCTCGGTGCCCAGCCTCGACGACACCTTTCCGCTGCCGAACGACCCGTGGTTCCCGCCGGAGGGGCGGGTCTCCGTGCGCTGGGTCTGTCTGCACCTGATCCGCGAGACCGCCCGGCACGCCGGCCACGCCGACATCATCCGCGAGTCCCTCGACGGCGCCACCGCGTTCGAGCTGGTCGCGAAGGAGCAGGGCACGAGCTGGGGCTGACCTGCCGGGTCCTACGCTGGCCCCATGTCAGCGATCCGTCTCCTCGTGCTCGGCGCGGTCCGCCAGCACGGGCGGGCCCACGGCTACCAGGTGCGCAACGACCTCGAGTACTGGGGCGCCCACGAGTGGTCCAACGCCAAGCCCGGCTCGATCTACCACGCGCTCAAGCAACTGGCCAAGCAGGGCCTTCTGCACGCCCATGAGATCGCGCCGTCCACGGCCGGGGGGCCGCCCCGCACCGAGTACGAGATCACCGACTGGGGCACCGAGGAGTTCTTCCGACTGCTGCGGGAGGCGCTGACCTCGTACGACCGGCAGATGGACGTGAAGTCCGCCGCCATCGGCTTCATCGTCGAGCTGCCGAGGGCGGAGGCGGTGGCGCTGCTGACGGAGCGCACCCGGGGTATCGCCGCGTGGCGGGGCTCGGTCACCGAGCACTACATCCCCGAGGACGGGCCCGAACAGCTGGGCCACATCGGGGAGATCATGAACCTCTGGATCCACACGGCCGACGCGGAGGCCGCGTGGACCCAGGGGCTGATCGACCGCATCGAGGGCGGGGCCTACACGTTCGCGGGGGAGGGTGCGCCGTTCGTCGGGGTACTGCGGGACGGTGAGGAGAACCCTTACGCGACGGGGGAGCGGCATCCTGGGGACGCTCACTAATCAAGTTTGACTAATGCCGTGTGCGGCGTTACCTTCGGGGTCTTCGAGTGGGTAGTCAAACTTGACTAGTGGAGGGTGCTCGCGTGGCCGACATGGCGATCAGCGTTGAGGGCGCACACAAGACGTACGGGGGTAAGGGGGGCAAGAAGGCCAAGGACGCGAAGAAGGCGCTTGATGGGCTCGACCTTCGGGTTGTGCGCGGCACCGTGCATGGCGTGCTCGGGCCCAACGGTGCCGGCAAGACCACGCTGGTGCGCGTTCTGTCCACCCTGCTGCGGCCCGACTCCGGGCGCGTGGAGGTGGCCGGGTACGACGTGCTGACCGAGGCGCGCGCGGTTCGGTTCCGGATTGGGCTGCTCGGTCAACATGCCGCTCTGGACGAGGAGTTGGGCGGTCGGCAGAACCTGGAGATGTTCGGCCGCCTTCACCATCTCGGCGCCCGCCACGCGCGCGTGCGTGCCGACGAACTCCTGGAGCGGTTCGACCTCGGCGACACCGGGCGCAAGCCCGTCCGCGCCTACAGCGGGGGGATGCGACGCCGTCTGGACCTCGCTGCCTCGCTCGTCACCGATCCGGAGATCCTGTTTCTCGACGAGCCGACCACTGGGCTCGATCCGCGCGGGCGGGCCGAGGTGTGGTCGGCGGTCCGGTCCCTGGTCGGTGGTGGTACGACGGTGCTGCTCACCACCCAGTACCTGGAGGAGGCCGACCAACTCGCCGGGCGCATCTCGGTGGTTGACCGGGGGCGGGTCATCGCCGACGGCTCCCCGGACGAGCTGAAGTCCCGTATGGGCGGTGACCGTATCGACGTCGTCCTGCGTGACGCGGGGCAACTGGGCGCCGCAGTCGCCCTGTTGCCCGTCCCCGAGGCCGGCGTTTCCGTGGATGTCGACCGCCGGCTGCTCAGCGCGCCGGTCACCGACCGGATGACGGCGCTCTCCGGGGTCGTACGGGCGCTGGAGGAGGCGGGGATCGACGCCGAGGATGTCGCGTTGCGGCGGCCGACTCTGGACGAGGTGTTCCTGCATCTCACGGGAGCGGAAGAGGTGGCTGCGTGAGCGCGTACGTCCTGACGGATTCCTGGACCATGACCCGGCGTGAACTCGCCCACTGGGCGCGGCAGCCCGTGCAGGTCGTGGTGAGTCTCGTTTTTCCGGTGATGCTGCTGCTGATGTTCGGCTATCTGGTCGGCGGTGGGCGGGCGGTCGAGGGGGCCTACGTCGACTATCTGGTCCCGGGGATGCTCGCGTTGACCATGGCCTTTGGTCTGGAGGGCACGATGCTTGCCGTCACCCAGGACCTCAACAAGGGGGTGATCGACCGGTTCCGGTCCATGCCCATGGCCGATGAAGCGGTTCTGGTGGGGCGTTCGGCCGCGGACATGCTTCAGTCGGCGATCGGGCTTGTTGTGCTGATCGGGGTCGGGTTGGCGCTGGGGTGGCGGCCGGAGGGTGGCTCGGGGGGCTTTGTGGGCGCCGTGGGGCTGCTGTTGCTTTTTCGGTTCGCCATGTTGTGGGTCGGTATCCAGCTGGCACTGGTGGCGGGGCGGCCCGAGATGGTGCAGGCCGTGCAGATCCTGGTTTGGCCGGTCGGGTTTCTTTCCAACGCGCTTGCCACGCCTGCTGCTATGCCTGGGTGGCTGGGCACCGTTGTGCAGTGGAATCCGATGTCCCAGACCGCTACGGCCGTGCGTGAGCTGTTCGGTGGCCCTGGTGGGGAACCGGGGCATGTCTGGGCTGCTGTGGTTTGGCCGCTTGTGTTGTTGGCCGTGTTCTTTCCGCTTGCCGTACGGCGGTTCCGGGGGCTTGGGCGGTGAGTCGCCTGCGGTTCGGTGTGGGTCGGTGCCGCGTCGGGGGGTGTCCGCCCTCGGAACGGCGCGGAATCGGTCTCGCAGGAATGGCAGCGCGTTGACGCGCCAACCGCTGCGGGCGGACACCCCCCCGACACGGCACCCTCTCGCCGTACGCGGCCGACGGTCCGCTCGGCCCCCGGCCGTCTCAGTGGTGGAAGCCCGTTGCCGCTCCCTTGTCGCGGGTCAGGGGGTACGGCTGGTTCCGTAGCTGGGGGAGTAGTTGCGTCAGGTCGTCCAGGAAGAGTTCTGCCAGGTCCGCGGAGAAGCCGTTGCGGCAGACGATGCGGAGGACCGAGAGGTCCTCGCGGTTGGCCGGGAAGGTGTATGCCGGGACCAGCCAGCCGCGTTCGCGGAGGCGGCGGGAGACGTCGAAGACGTCGTAGGCGTTGACGTTTGGGTTTGTGGTGAAGGCGAAGACCGGCAACTCGTCGCCCCGGGTGAGGAGTTGGAAGTCGCCCAGGGCTTCGATGTGGTCTGCCAGGCCTTGGGCCACGTTGCGGGTGGACTGTTGTACCGCGCGGTAGCCCTCTCGGCCCAGGCGCAGGAATGTGTAGTACTGGGCCACTACTTGGGCGCCGGGGCGGGAGAAGTTGAGGGCGAAGGTGGGCATGTCGCCGCCCAAGTAGTTGACGCGGAAGACGAGTTCCTCGGGGAGGGCCTCGGCGTCGCGCCACAGGGCCCAGCCGACGCCCGGGTAGACCAGGCCGTACTTGTGGCCGGAGGTGTTGATCGAGGCCACGCGCGGGAGGCGGAAGTCCCAGACCAGGTCCTCGTCCAGGAAGGGGGCGACCATGGCGCCGGACGCGCCGTCCACGTGGACCGGGATGTCGAGGCCCGTTCGCTCCTGGAGGGCGTCCAGGGCGGCGCAGAGGTCGGCGATCGGCTCGTAGGAGCCGTCGAAGGTGGAGCCGAGGATGCCGACGACGCCGATCGTGTTCTCGTCGCAGAGGTCGGCGGCTGCTTGGGGGTCGAGGTGGAAGCGGTCGCCCTCCATGGGGACCTGGCGGGCCTCGACCTCCCAGAAGTTGCAGAACTTCTCCCAGCAGACCTGGACGTTGACGCCCATCACCAGGTTCGGGCGGGCGGCCGGGTAGCGGTCCTTGTTGCGTTGCATCCAGCGGCGCTTCAGGGCCATCCCGGCGAGCATGCAGGCCTCGCTGGAGCCGGTCGTGGAGCAGCCCACGGCGGCGGCTGGGTCCGGTGCGTTCCAGAGGTCGGCGAGCATTGCCACGCAGCGTTTCTCCAGCTCTGCCGTGCGTGGGTACTCGTCCTTGTCGATCATGTTCTTGTCCCGGCACTCCGCCATCAGGACGCCGGCTTCCGGCTCCATCCAGGTGGTGACGAAAGTCGCCAGGTTGAGGCGGGAGTTGCCGTCCAGCATCAGCTCGTCGTGCACGAGCTGGGCCGCCGTCATCGGGGGGAGCGGTGCGTCCGGGAGTCGGTGCTTGGGGGGCGCCTCGGTCATGCCGCCGACCGGATTGGCCTCCCCGTAGAAGGGGTTCACCGACATCGGGCGCTCTTCGGGCTGCTCGGGACCTTTGTGCAACGGCATGGGCGTGCCTCCGATAAGGATCAAAACAACCAACGGGTACTAGCGAACAGGAGTTCCGTCAGCCCGCAACTGCATCTGCGGCCTCCCGGTCACCAACAGCCAGGCCGGCAGCGAACCGATGCAGAGCAGGGCAAGGATCGCCGGTGAGGCCACCAGGACCGCGGCCGTGAACAGGCTCAGCCAGCCCTGCCGGGTGATCGCCAGGAGCATGCCGAGCACGCCCGCGGCGACACCCAGCGCCGGATGCACCGCCGGTACGACCGCGTGGGCGAACAGGCCGAAGGCGACGCCGATGAACACCGACGGGAAGATGCGGCCACCCCGGAAGCCGCAGGACGTGGCGACGAGCATCGCGGCCAGTTTCACCACCGCCATCGTCGCGAACTGCCCCGCCGACCAGCCCTCGGGATCGGCCGCCAGGGTCCCGATCTGGTCCAGCCCCTTGAAGAGCGTCAGATGGCCGCCCACGGCCGCCAGAAGGCCCAGGACCACTCCACCGACCGGAAGCGCCAGCATGGGGTGCCCGAGCCGGGAGAAGGCGCCGTGGACGTACGGGAACACGTGGACGGCGGCCATCCCGAGCAGCGCGGCCAGCGGTGCCAGCACCAGGACGGCCAGCAGGTCGCCCCAGCCGGGTCGGCCGAGCGGGGGCAGATGCAGGTCGAAGGTCGGGTGGGCCACCAGGGTGGTCGTCATGGCGCCCACCCCGGCCGCGGCGAGCGGCGCGAACACGTTGTCCCACAGGGCGCCCTTGGTCTGCCGCCCGGCCAGCGCCTCCGAGATGAGCAGCGCCGCCGCCACCGGCGTCCCGAACAGCGCCCCGATCGTCGCCGACTCGGCCAGCGCCCCCCACACCCCGCCCGGCATCCGGGGCGCCAGCCTGCGCCCGGCCCACAGTGTGAGCCCCACGTTCACGGCGATGATCGGGTTCTCCGGCCCGAGGCTCGGTCCGCCCGCGAGCATCAGCGCGGTCGCCAGCAGGAGGCCCGGGAGCACCATGGGCGGCAGCGGTACGGCCTCCAGCCCGATGGTGGCCGGGTCGGGACCGGCGTGCCCGGGCGCCTTCCACACCACGAGCCCGACCACGATTCCGGTGGCCGTCAGCATGACGAGCATCCACAGCACCGAGTAGCGCCCGATGCCCAGGGCGTCGGGCAGGTTCTGCCAGAGCACGTGCTGAAGCTGCTCGGAGACCTCGCTCACGCCGACGAACAGCAGACTCGCGAGCACGCCCACGACCAGAGCGGGGACGATCAACGGCAGCAGGGTGCGCGCCGGGGTCGTAGGGGCAACGGGTGCCTGTCGCGCGCTGTCCTGGGCCACGCGATCACCATAAGCGGGCAAAACGGACCCAACATCTTGAGGGTGCGCTGCTTGTGGGGCCGAGGGACTTGCACCTCACGTGACGTGAGGCCCCACCTTGGAGCGCGGACACAGAAGGGAGCGGAAGTGAGCCACTCCGTAGGGCAGGACTCCTACTCCGTGGGACAGGTCGCCGGATTCGCCGGGGTCACCGTGCGCACGCTGCACCACTACGACGACATCGGCCTGCTCGTCCCGAGCGAACGCAGTCACGCGGGCCACCGGCGCTACGGCGACACGGACCTCGACCGGCTGCAGCAGATCCTGTTCTACCGGGAGCTCGGCTTCCCGCTCGACGAGGTCGCGGCCCTGCTCGACGACCCGGAGACGGACCCGCGCGCCCACCTGCGCCGGCAGCACGAGCTGCTGACCGCCCGGATCGAGAAGCTCCGGAAGATGGCCGAGGCCGTGGAACACGCCATGGAGGCACGCACGATGGGCATCAACCTCACCCCCGAGGAACGCTTCGAGGTCTTCGGCGACAAGGACCCCGAGCAGTACGCCGAAGAGGCCGAACAGCGCTGGGGCGGCACCGAGGCCTACGCCGAGTCACAGCGCCGGGCCGCCCGCTACACCAAGGCCGACTGGAAACGCCTCCAGGCGGAGGTCGACGACTGGAGCGAGCGCTACGCCACTCTGGTGACCGGCGGCGAACCGGCCACCTCCGAGGCGGCCTTGGAGCTGGCCGAGGAACACCGTCTGCACATCGACCGCTGGTTCTACCCGTGCGCGTACGAGATGCATGTGTGCCTCGCCGGGATGTACGTCTCCGACGAGCGCTTCAAGGCGTTCTACGACTCCATGGCCCCGGGGCTGGCCGAGCACCTCAGGGACGCGATCCTGGCGAACGCGTCCCGCCACACCTCCTAGGGTGCTGGCCCGGCTCACAGCCGGGCCAGCACCACCGCCGTCCCGTAGGCGCACACCTCGGTGCCGACGTCCGCCGCCTCGGTCACGTCGAAGCGGAACGCCAGGACGCCGTTGGCGCCACGCGCGCGTGCCTGCTCGACGAGCCGCTCCATGGCCTGGTTGCGGGTCTGCACGAGGGTCTTGGTGAGCCCCTTCAGCTCACCGCCGACCATCGACTTCAGACCTGCGCCGATCTGGCTGCCGAGATGCCGTGAGCGCACGGTCAGCCCGAACACCTCGCCGATCACCTGCTCGACCCGGTACCCCGGAACGTCGTTCGTCGTCACGACCAGCACATCGGCCTGCGGCCCCTGGCCGCCGCCGTACTCTTCGATACCCATGGCTCACAGCTTTGCCCTATGAGATGCACAGTGCATCCTGGAGACACCGGTGGAACCTGGGGCGGACACATCGCGTTGATAGCTTTGTGCGGCTGTACCTGGACGCTGGCACCTCCCTCCACCCCTCAGGAGCCCGGAACCGTGATGACGCTCGCCCTCGGCCCGAGCTGGCTCGACCCGAACACGATGCTCGACCGGTTCGGGATCTGGGGCCTCCTGCTCGTGGTCTTCGCGGAGTCCGGCCTGCTCATCGGGTTCTTCCTGCCGGGTGACTCCCTGCTGTTCACCTGCGGCCTGCTGATCACCGCGGGCACCCTGGACTTCCCGCTGTGGGCGGCCGTCGCGCTGATCTGCGTCGCCGCGATCCTCGGCGACCAGGCGGGCTACGTCTTCGGCAAGAAGGTCGGCCCCTCGCTCTTCAGCCGCCCGGACTCACGCCTCTTCAAGCAGGAGAACGTGGTCAAGGCGCACGAGTTCTTCGAGAAGTACGGCCCCAAGTCCCTGGTCCTGGCCCGCTTCGTGCCCATCGTGCGCACCTTCACGCCGATCATCGCCGGCGTCAGCGGCATGAAGTACCGCTCGTTCCTCACGTTCAACATCATCGGCGGCGTCCTGTGGGGCGCGGGCGTGACCCTGCTCGGCTCCTGGCTCGGCAACATCGACTTCGTCCACAAGAACATCGAAGCGATCCTCATCCTGATCGTCTTCGTCTCCGTGGTCCCGATCATCATCGAGTTCATGCGCGCCCGCTCCAAGGCCAAGAAGGCCCCCCAGAGCCCCGCAGAGCAGCCCGCCGACCCGGCCGCGACCCAGCCGTTCCCGGTCATCATGGACGACTCGACGACCCAGCTCCGCCGCATCGACGAGCCCCAGCCTCAGCCCCAGCCGCAGCAGTACGACCAGAACAACGGCTACGACCAGTACTACGCGCAGCCCCAGCAACAGCAGCCGTACCAGCAACAGCCTTACGGCAACCAGCAGTACGAGCAGTACCCGCCGTACAACAACCAGGGCTATCCGCAGGGCTGACTGCAACGCGCCCGTAAGGGGCGCGGCCAGCCACAAGGGACCCGCACCCGCCAACGCACGAGGCCTCCCGGGCTATTGGGCGCTCAGAACCCCCGAGTCCGCTTGGCCGCCCGCCGGGCTCCCGCCGAAGCACCCGGAACCCGCAGGAACAACCGCGAGATCTCCGACCCCAGATTCACCCCGATCGCGATGGCCATCGCGAGCGACGCCGCCGTGGCCAACGACACCAGCCCCTTGTCCACCTTGTTCTGAGCGATCGCCAACAACCCGAAATACGTGGCCGACCCTGGCAACAGGGGCCCGATCGCCGCGGTCGTGTAGGGCAACGCCGAAGCGAACCGGTACCGCGACAGCAACTGCCCGAACAGCCCGACCAACCCCGCCGCGACGGCCGTAGAGGCAACCGGCGAGATTCCCGCGACGAAGTTCATCGCCCCGTAGAGCGACCAGGCGACACCCCCGTTGAGCGACACGAGCAGCACGGTGGATCGTTCCTGCTGGAGCAGTACGGCGAAGGTCAGCGACAGCAGGACGGACGCGCCGATCTGCCACAGCGGCCGGTCGGAGTTCCCGAGGGCCACGTCCGGGTTGAGCTGCGCGCCGAGCTTCACGCCGAAGTACAGGACGATCAGGACGCCGGCCACGATGCCGACGAAGAAGTACATGACCTCCAGGAGCCGGGCCGCCGCGGTGATGTAGAAGCCGGTCAGACCGTCCTGTACGCCCGCTACAAGGGCCCGCCCGGGCAGCAGGGCGAACAGCCCACCGGTGATGACCGCGGAGGCCTTCACATCGACGTTGGCGACCGTGAGGGCGACCCCTATCGCGGCCGGCGGCATCGCGGCGACCGTGAACTGGTAGAACTCCGGCAGTCCGCGCCCCGCGCACAGCCACGCCAGCCGGTCGCCGAGCATCGCGCCGAGCGCGGCGGCGAAGAACACCAGGATGTCACCGCCGACGAGCACGGAGGCGGCGCCCGCGAGCAGCCCGCTGGCGGAGGTCAGGACCCAGCCGGGGTAGGGGTGCCGGTTGCGCCGCATCTCCGCGAGGCGACGGTAGGCGTCCTCCAGGGAGAGTGCGGTTTCCGGGTCGCTGAGGTCCTGGACCAGCCGGAACACGGCCGCGAGCCGTGTGTAGTCGGTGCCCCGGCGCCGTACGGTCCGCGACGCGGTCACCGGATCGTCGACCAGGGAGGGCTGATAAGAGATCGACAGCAGGGTGAAGGTCACCGTCGGCTCGCAGCGGTCGAGGCCGTAGGAGCGGCAGACCGCGAACATCGCCGCCTCGACGTCCTCCGCGCCCTCCCCGCCCGCGAGCAGCAACTCGCCGATGCGGAGCGTCAGATCGAGCACGCGCGGTACGGCGGGGCCGCTGTCGTCCGCCTTCTGCACCGGCTCCGGCGCGGGCCGCTCGGTCACCGGCATGCGCAGCATGGTGCGCATCCGGTCCTGCCAGGGCACGTCCTTGGTGAGGCTCACGAGGGGAATGCCGGTCGGCGGGGTGAAGGCGGGCGGCGCCTCTCTGGCGCGGTAGGTGCTGGGCGGACTGAACGCCGATCCCTCGGACTCGTCCGCGGCCGGCGTCGTCACGTCGAGCCCGCGCGGAACGGCGAACTCGGACGTCGTAGACGACTCGCCGTCGACCGCCGCGATGCCCGAGGGAGCCGTGAACGCGCTCCTGGCCTCGTCCGACTGCGGTTTGCGGTCCTCCGCTTCCGTCACTCCGTAGCACTCCCTGTACGACGCCTCCGGTGATCCTCAGTATGCGCACAGGCAGGAAAACGGGGCCGCACGCGTGCGCGTGCGGCCCGTTTTCCGGCAGGGGGCTCAGTGGCCGCCCTGCTCCTTCAGTCGCTTGTACGAGCGCTCGATCTCCGCCTCGGCGTCCGTACGGCCCACCCAGTTGGCACCCTCGACCGACTTGCCGGGCTCCAGGTCCTTGTAGACCTCGAAGAAGTGCTGGATCTCCAGGCGGTCGAACTCCGACACGTGGTGGATGTCACGCAGGTGCTCCACACGCGGGTCGGACGCCGGGACGCACAGCAGCTTGTCGTCGCCGCCGGCCTCGTCGGTCATCCGGAACATGCCGATCGCGCGGCACTTGATGAGGCAGCCGGGGAAGGTCGGCTCCTCCAGGATGACCAGCGCGTCCAGCGGGTCGCCGTCCTCGCCGAGAGTGTTCTCGACGAAGCCGTAGTCGGCCGGGTAACTGGTCGAGGTGAAGAGTCGACGGTCCAGGCGGATCCGACCGGTCTCGTGGTCCACCTCGTACTTGTTCCGCGAACCCTTCGGGATCTCGATCGTGACGTCGAACTCCACCGGTGGCTCCTCCATGATCAGCACATAGTTCTGGTGGTTAAGTGTCCCTCACGCAGGTGTGTGATCGCGAAAGGGGCTGGTGGTCGTGCCGGAGCTGAGGCCTTGGCGGGCCGCGAGACCGCATGTGGCGCGGGTCGCGCGAGCCGTCCGGCCCCGTCTCGAGCGGGCCGCGCGATCCGTGAAACCGCAGGTCACACGGGTCAAGCAAGCCGTGAAACCGCAGGCCGCACGGATCAACCAGGCCGTCCGACCCCGGGTCACGCGGATCACCCAAGCCGTGAGGCCCCGGGTCACGCGGCTCACTGACGCCGTGTCACCGAGGATCACCCGGCTCGTCAAAACCGTGTCACCGCAGGTCGCGAAGTTGCCGCGGCCCGACCGAACCTGGCGGTTCCCTGCCGTCGCCACCACCGCAGGGATGGCGCTGGCCGCCGTCGTGGTGGCCGCCGCCGGTCCCTGGGACTCCTCCGGTCAGCGTACGGCCGAGCGGGACCACGCAGTCGCACAGGAACGTTCAGGTGGCGTAGATCACGGCCGTAATTCCGATACGTCCGCCAAGGCACCCCGACCCGCGCCCAGCGCCCCATCCGTCCTGGTCGCCCTCGGCGGTTCCGCGAACACGGTGAAGTCCGCGCCGACCGGCTCGGCCCTCGCGGACGTCCTGAACCCCCTCCTGGACAACCCGGCGCTCGGCACCCGCCACACGGCCGCCGTGGTGGACGTCTCGACCGGAAAGCGCCTCTACGGAGTGGGCGCCGACGACGCGCTGGCCCCCGCCTCGACCACGAAGATCGCCACCGCCGTTGCCGCGCTCTCCGCGCTGGGCGCCGACCACCGCATCACCACCCGCACCGCCCTGGAGCCCGACACCAAGGAACTCGTCCTGGTCGGCGGCGGCGACCCCACCCTGACCGCCCACAAGGACGCCGAGGGCTGGGCGAGCCTGCGCACCCTCGCCGACAGCACGGCGGCGGCCCTGAAGAAGCGGGGCGTGCGCGAGGTGACGCTGTCGTACGACACGACCCTCTACGCCGGTGCCGAACTCCACCCGATCGGGGTCAACGGCAACCTGGCCCCGGTCAGCGCCCTGACGGCCGACGAAGGCCGTACCGACGACTCGTCCAGCGGCCCGGTGCTGCGCGTGACGGACCCGGCGGCGGACGCGGCCAAGAAGTTCGCGGGTTTCCTGGAGGAGTACGGGATCAAGACCACGTCTCCGGGTCCCTCGAAGGCGACCGCGCGCGCGGCGACCCTCGCCACGGTCTCCTCGCCCCCGCTGTCCGACATCGTCGAGCGGATGCTGACCAACAGCGACAACGACATCGCGGAGGCGCTGGCCCGCCAGACCGCCGTCGCGACGGGCGGGCGCGCCGACTTCGAAGGGGGTGCCGCCGCGATCGCCGCCCAGCTGACGAAGCTCCAACTCCCGGTCAAGGGAGCGGTGTTCAACGACGGCAGCGGTCTCAACCGCGACGACCGTCTCACCGCCGACCTCCTGACCGCCCTCCTCGTCAAGGCCGGCGCCCCGGCCCACCCCGAACTCCGCCCGGTCCTCACCGGCCTCCCCATCGCCGCTTTCACCGGCACCCTGACGACCCGCTACACGGACGCCACGGGCGCGGCAGGCGTCGTACGCGCCAAGACCGGCACCCTCACGGGCGTCAACACGCTGGCGGGCACGGTCGTGGACAAGGACGGCCAACTCCTGGCCTTCGCCTTCCTGGCCTCCAACACGACGAACACCCTGGAGGCCCAGGCGGCCCTGGACCACACGGCGACGGCTTTGGCGGCCTGTGGCTGTAGTTGAACCCGCCGGGCAACGTTCCGACCAAGGCCGCCCTTGCCGACCTCGTCCCCTGCCCCCGGCGGCAGCGCTCACGTACGGTTGACGCATGACGAGCATCGGTGGTGCCGAGATGGTCGACTGGAATCTCGCGGTGGCGACCGCGACCCGACTTGTGCGGCCGGGCCCCGACGTGAGCCGTGACGAGGCCCGGGCCGTCGTCGCGGAGCTGCGCCGGCATGCGAAGGCCTCGGAGCAACACGTCCGGGGATTCACCCGGATGGGCACGGACGACATCCACGACACCCCGATCCTGGTGGTCGACCGCCCCGGCTGGGTGCGGGCGAACGTCGCCGGGTTCCGGGAGGTCCTCAAGCCGCTGCTCGACAAGATGCAGGAGCGGCGCGGCAACACCCCGGGCGGCGCGGTCTTCGGCGCGGTCGGCGGCAAGGTCACCGGCGTCGAGCTGGGCATGCTGCTGTCGTTCCTGTCCTCGCGCGTGCTCGGCCAGTACGAGACCTTCGCCCCGGCGACCCGCGAGCTGCCGGCGGGTGCGAAGGGCGGGCGGCTGCTGCTGGTCGCGCCGAACATCGTGCACGTGGAGCGCGAACTCGACGTACAGCCCCACGACTTCCGTCTGTGGGTGTGCCTGCACGAGGAGACGCACCGGACGCAGTTCACGGCCGTGCCCTGGCTGCGGGATCACCTGGAGGGCGAGATCCAGTCGTTCTTGGGGGAGACCGAGGTCGACCCCATGACGGTCCTGGAGCGCATCCGGGAGGCCGCCCAGTCGCTGGCCGGCGGCCGGCCCGAGGGCGAGGAGGACGACGAGGGCCGGTCCCTGGTGGAGATCGTGCAGACGCCCGCGCAGCGGGAGATCCTCGCCCGGCTCACCGCGGTGATGTCCCTCTTGGAGGGGCACGCCGACTTCGTGATGGACGGCGTCGGCCCGGACGTGGTGCCGAGCGTCGCGGAGATCCGCGAGAAGTTCCAGCAGCGGCGCGCCAAGGGCGCCTCCCGGCTGGACTCGGCGCTGCGCAAGCTGCTGGGTCTGGACGCCAAGCTGAGGCAGTACCGCGACGGCGAGCGGTTCGTACGCGCGGTCGTCGAACAGGTGGGCATGGACGGCTTCAACCGTGTGTGGACCTCCCCGAACACGTTGCCGACGAAGACGGAGATCGCCAAACCGGCGGACTGGGTCGCGCGGGTGCACCGCAAGCCCGAGTCGTGAACCGGTCGCGGACGGGGTGAAACGGATTCGGCCTACGGCAGGCGAACGCCCCCGCAATCACCCGTCCGAGGGACCGTGAGCGATGGGTGGGCGTGCGATGCTCGGGGAACGCCCCGGTTCTGTCACCATCTACACACTCTGAGTGACCGGAACTCGGGCCAACCCCCCGAAAACTTCATGAAGGGAACCGGACATGGGTCCCCATCCTGCGGTCGCGGCGATACGCCTGGCGGTCCGCCGCGTCCTCCACGACATCCTCACCGACCACGAGGCCCTGCAGACCGTAGGCGCCTCCCGGCACACCCCGCACGAGCGCCCGCCCTCGCCGCTCGTGCTCGTGGCGTGCTCCGGCGGCGCCGACTCCATGGCGCTCGCCTCCGCCCTCGCCTTCGAAGCACCCAAACTCGGCATCCGGGCCGGCGGCATCACCGTCGACCACGGCCTCCAGGCCGGCTCCGATCTCCGCGCCGACGAGGTCGTCCTGCGCCTGCGCGAACTGGGCCTGGACCCCGTCGAGGCCACCGCCGTGACCGTGGGCCGCGAGGGCGGCCCCGAGGCAGCCGCCCGGGACGCCCGCTACGCCGCCCTCGACGCCTGCGCCGCCCGCCACGGCGCCGCCGCCGTCCTCCTCGGCCACACCCGCGACGACCAGGCCGAAACCGTCCTGCTGGGCCTCGCCCGCGGCTCCGGCATCCGCTCCCTGTCCGGAATGGCCGCGGTCTCGGGGGCCGACGGCCGTTACCGCCGCCCCTTCCTCCAGCTCGACCGGCAGACCGCCCGCAAGGCCTGCATGGTCCAGTCGCTGCCCGTCTGGGACGACCCGCACAACGCCGACCCCGCCTACACCCGCTCCCGGCTGCGCCACGAAGGCCTGCCCGCCCTGGAGAAGGCCCTCGGCAAAGGGGTCGTGGAAGCGCTCGCCCGTACGGCGCAGCTCTCCCGGGACGACGCCGACGCCCTCGACACCTGGGCCAGCCAGGCCGAGGCCTCCGTACGGGACGCCACTGGCCTCCTGGAGTGCGCCAAGCTCTACGCCCTGCCGCCCGCCGTGCGCCGCCGCGTCCTGCGCCGGGCCGCCATCCAGGCGGGCGCCCCGGCCGGTTCGCTGTTCGCCCGGCACATCGAGGAAGTCGACCGCCTGATCACCGGCTGGCGCGGCCAGGGAGCCATCAATCTCCCGGGCAAGGTCGTCGCCCAGCGCCAGGGTGGCAGACTGGTGATTCGGCAAGGCTGAATCGACACCCCCTCCGGACCTCCGGGGGCGGGACCAGGTAGTAGCCGGTTGGACGACCGAAAGTGATGCGGGTGGACGCGAAAGACATGGGTGACGACCTCCAGTCGGTGCTCATCACCAAGGAAGAGATCGACGCGAAGCTCGTGGAGCTCGCCGCGAAGATCGACGCGGAGTACGCGGGCAAGGACCTGCTGCTCGTCGGCGTCCTCAAGGGCGCGGTGATGGTCATGGCGGACCTCGCCCGGGCACTGTCCACCCCCGTCACCATGGACTGGATGGCCGTGTCGTCGTACGGCGCGGGCACCCAGTCCTCCGGTGTCGTGCGGATCCTCAAGGACCTCGACACCGACATCAAGGGCAAGCACGTCCTCATCGTCGAGGACATCATCGACTCCGGTCTGACGCTGTCCTGGCTGATCTCCAACCTCGGCTCCCGCGAGCCCGACTCGTTGAAGATCTGCACCCTGCTGCGCAAGCCGGAGGCGGCCAAGGTCGCCATCGACGTGGAGTGGGTCGGCTTCGACATCCCGAACGAGTTCGTCGTCGGCTACGGCCTCGACTACGCCGAGAAGTACCGCAACCTCCCGTTCGTCGGTACGCTCGCGCCGCACGTCTACGGCGGCTAGGGCCACTCGGCCCAAGCCCTGTAAGACGATCGGGAACCCCAGCGGGTTTCGCGCCGTTGGAGCATGCAGACACGTCTCCCAGCCGTCCCGTGCGACTTCGGGCAACATTGCTGGGGTACGGTCAGAAGAACTGTCTTTATCAAACTCACTATGGCAGGAGGGACGGAGCGAATTCGCTCCGTATGGATGGACGTGAAGCGATACTTCCGTGGGCCGGTCATGTGGATCGTGCTGGCCGTCCTTGCCGTGGTCGTGTTGATGCAGGTCGTCGGCTCGTCCGGCGGCTACAAGACGGTGGACACCGGCCAGGTCGTCCAGGCGATCAACGACAACAAGGTCGAGTCGGCCAAGATCACCACCGGTGACGAGCAGACCATCAAGGTCACGCTCAAGAGTGGCTCCAAGGTCGACGGCAGCTCCAAGATCCAGGCGAGCTACATCGGCGACCAGGGCGTGGACCTCGCGGCCACGCTGCAGACCAAGTACCAGGACAAGCAGATTCCGGACGGCTACACGGTCTCGCCGACGAAGCAGAACGCTTTCGTCGGGATCCTGCTGTCCCTGCTCCCCTTCGTCCTCATCGTGGTCGTCTTCCTGTTCCTGATGAACCAGATGCAGGGCGGCGGCTCCCGAGTCATGAACTTCGGGAAGTCCAAGGCCAAGCTCATCACCAAGGACACCCCGAAGACGACGTTCGCGGACGTCGCGGGCTCCGACGAGGCCGTCGAGGAACTGCACGAGATCAAGGAGTTCCTCCAGGAGCCGGCGAAGTTCCAGGCCGTCGGCGCCAAGATCCCCAAGGGCGTACTCCTGTACGGCCCCCCCGGCACCGGCAAGACCCTGCTGGCGCGCGCCGTCGCCGGCGAGGCCGGGGTGCCCTTCTACTCGATCTCCGGTTCCGACTTCGTCGAGATGTTCGTCGGTGTCGGTGCCTCCCGAGTCCGTGACCTGTTCGAGCAGGCCAAGGCGAACGCCCCGGCGATCGTCTTCGTCGACGAGATCGACGCGGTCGGCCGCCACCGCGGCGCCGGCCTCGGCGGTGGACACGACGAGCGCGAGCAGACGCTGAACCAGCTGCTCGTCGAGATGGACGGCTTCGACGTCAAGGGCGGCGTGATCCTCATCGCCGCGACGAACCGGCCCGACATCCTCGACCCGGCCCTCCTGCGCCCCGGCCGCGGGGGACCCCGCCGAGACGGCGGCCCCCCCCGCCTCGCACGGGCGCGGGGGTTGGTACCCCGTTACCCCGAATCGGAACCCGGGGCCCCCCGCGCGCCA
>NZ_JBHYWD010000008.1:0-67694 GCF_042751305.1 Streptomyces hokutonensis | reverse complement strand
GAGCGTCGGCGAGGATCTCTGCGCCGCGCTCCCCAACTATCCTCCTCTCTCCGTGGCTGCCCCGCGCCCCCGCCCCCCCCGCGCGCGCCCCCCCCCCCCCCCCGCCCGGACATGCAGGGCCGTCTGGAGATCCTCAAGGTTCACCAGAAGGGCAAGCCGGTCGCACCGGACGTCGACCTCTCCGCGGTCGCCCGCCGTACGCCGGGCTTCACCGGCGCGGACCTGAGCAACGTCCTCAACGAGGCCGCCCTGCTCACCGCGCGCGGCAACCGCAAGCTGATCGACAACGCCATGCTGGACGAGGCGATCGACCGTGTGGTCGCGGGCCCGCAGAAGCGGACCCGGATCATGTCGGACAAGGAGAAGAAGATCACCGCGTACCACGAGGGCGGACACGCCCTGGTCGCGGCGGCCTCCCCCAACTCCGACCCGGTCCACAAGATCACGATCCTCTCCCGAGGCCGTGCTCTGGGCTACACGATGGTCCTGCCCGAAGAGGACAAGTACTCGACCACGCGCAACGAGATGCTGGACCAGCTCGCTTACATGCTGGGCGGTCGCGCGGCCGAGGAACTCGTCTTCCACGACCCGACCACGGGTGCCGCGAACGACATCGAGAAGGCCACCGCCACGGCCCGCGCGATGGTCACGCAGTACGGCATGACCGAGCGCCTCGGCGCGATCAAGTTCGGCGGCGACAACACCGAGCCCTTCCTGGGCCGGGAGATGTCGCACCCGCGCGACTACTCGGAAGAGGTCGCCGCGCTCGTCGACGAAGAGGTCAAGAAGCTCATCGAGAACGCGCACAACGAGGCCTGGGAAATCCTGGTCGAGAACCGTGACGTGCTCGACGCGCTCGTGCTCCAGCTGCTGGAGAAGGAGACGCTGAACAAGGAGCAGATCGCCGAGGTCTTCGCTCCCATCGTGAAGCGCCCGGCCCGCCCCTCGTGGACCGGCTCCTCCCGCCGTACGCCGTCCACCCGCCCGCCGGTGCTCTCCCCCAAGGAGTTGTCACTGACGAACGGATCGAACGGCGCGGGTCCCGCGATCACCGCCGGTGCGACCGCCGAGTCCTCTCCCACGCTGGAGAAGGCCCCGGAGGAGCGCCCCGACAACTGACGCGCGTCTCACACGGCCTGAAATGGATGCCGCGCCCCCCTGGATTTAGCCTGGGGGGCGCGGCTTTTCCATATGCCCGCAACTGAGGCGTGTGTCCGCACACGCGTGACCCGCACAGGAACGAGGCACGACATGACCGACCCCGTGACGCTGGACGGCGACGGAGCGATCGGCGTCTTCGACGAGAAGCGCGCCGAGAACGCCGTACGGGAACTGCTGATCGCGGTCGGCGAGGACCCGGACCGGGAGGGGCTGAGGGAGACGCCGGGGCGGGTGGCGCGGGCGTACAAGGAGATATTCGCGGGGTTGTGGCAGAAGCCCGAGGATGTGCTGACGACGACGTTCGACCTGGGGCACGACGAGATGGTGCTGGTGAAGGACATCGAGGTGCTGAGCTCGTGTGAGCATCATCTGGTGCCGTTCGTCGGGGTCGCCCATGTCGGATACATTCCGTCCGCCGACGGCAAGATCACGGGGCTGTCGAAGCTGGCCCGGCTGGTGGATGTCTACGCCCGGCGGCCGCAGGTGCAGGAACGACTCACCACGCAGATCGCCGACTCCCTGATGAAGATCCTGGAGCCTCGGGGGGTCATCGTCGTCGTCGAGTGCGAGCACATGTGCATGTCTATGCGGGGGGTGCGGAAGCCGGGGGCCAAGACCATCACGTCGGCTGTGCGGGGTCAGTTGCGGGACTCGGCTACCCGTAATGAGGCGATGAGCTTGATTATGGCTCGCTGAGGTCGTTTGCCGGGTGGGGCGCCGTCGTGGCTGGTCGCGCCCACGCGGCGGAGCCGCAGATCGACACAGCCCCGCGCCCCTTTGGGCGCCTCCAGTGAACGGTGCGATCAGGTGACCGGTGTCGCCCCCGCCGCGTTGTTGTCGTCGTCCTCAGGGAGCTTGCACACCCGTTCCAGGAAGATCGCCGCCGCTATCACCGCGATGCCCGCCAGGACCGAGAAGCCGGCGTAGATGGCCTGGTCGCGGCGGGCCGGGATGTCGAGGGACTCCAGGAGGTAGGCCCCCGTGCCGCCGTACATGCCGGCGACGAGGGCGGCGACCAGGGCGCTGGCCTGGCCGAAGACGACCGCGCGGGCGGCCATCAGGGGGTCGACTCCCTTTGCGCCGGGGCGGCGCTCGCGCTGTGCCTTGAGGCGGGCGCGGAGCGAGAGCGCCGTGGCCAGCAGGACCGCCGCGATCACGGCGAGGACGATCGGCGCGGCCAGCGGGACGCTGGGGAGGGTCCCCACCGCGCTCCACAGTCGCGCACCCGCCCAGGACAGCACTCCGGCGACGACGAACACGCCGGCCAGCACCCTGATCCGCAGCTCTCTCACGGTGTCCCTTCAGCTCCCCGTGCCCTGTCCGGGCGTTGTGGTCGTCTCGACCTTAACGACTACTCGGGCAGCCGGAGTTCCAGGTCCTTGCGGGGCGCGACACCGTCACGGGTGATGTCGTCCAGGAGGGCGGCGACCGGGCCGCGGCCGGGCAACTGCGCCTCGGGTTCCACGTCGTGCCAGGGGACGAGCACGAAGGCCCGTTCGTGGGCGCGCGGGTGGGGGAGCGTCAGCACGGGGTCGTCGGAGACCACGTCGGCGTACGCGACGATGTCGACGTCGAGCGTGCGCGCGCCCCAGCGCTCCTCGCGGACCCGGTGGAAGGCCTCCTCGACCGCGTGCGCCCGCTCCAGCAGGGAGGACGGCGGCAGGGTGGTCTTGAGGACGACGACGGCGTTGAAGTACGAGGGCTGGCTGCCGGGCTCGACGCCCCAGGGCTCCGTCTCGTAGACGGGCGACACGGCTTTGATGCGGACGCCGGGGGTGTCCTCCAGGGCGTCGATGGCGCCCTGAAGGGTCTCCAGGCGGTTGCCGAGGTTGGCGCCGATGGAGATGACGGCGCGCTTCGGGTTGCTGAGCGTGGTGTCGGCGGCGTCCACCTGGCGCACCACGGAGGCGGGCACCGGCTGGACGGTCGGGTCGCTGTGACCCTCGGTGAACGAGAAGGTCATACTCGGCTCCGGGTGATGGTGACGGTCACGTCGTCGAAGGGGACGGTGATCGGGGCGTCCGGCTTGTGGACGCGGACCTCGACCTCCTCGACCCCTTCGTGCTTCAGGCAGGTCTGCGCGATGCGCTCGGCGAGGGTCTCGATGAGGTTGACCGGCTCGCCCTGGACGACGGCCACGACCTCCTCGGCCACGATGCCGTAGTGCACGGTCTTCGTCAGGTCGTCGTCGGCGGCGGCCGGCCGGGTGTCCAGGCCGAGGACCAGGTCCACGATGAAGGTCTGGCCCTCCTCGCGCTCCTTCGGGAACACGCCGTGGTACCCGCGGGCCTTGAGGCCGCTCAGCGCGACACGATCCACGCGAATCACTCCTGCAATCGTCGGTGGTGGCCGGTTCGTACCGGGTGCGGGCGGTGCACCGGCCTCGAACGAATCTACCTGCGGGCACTGACAGTGCCGGGCCGCGAGGGCGTGGGCGCCGTCCGGGCCCGCAGGATTCGCCGACCGTTTCCCCCGGGGAACCCGGCGGCTCATGGGTCGGTAGCCGCCCCTACCCGCCGGTTCGTGATTCCAACCACTTCTTGCTCCTGATGGGTCCCGGCCGGCTCCTCCTGAGCCGCCTGCCCGCTCAGGAGGGTGACTCGTCGCCCTCGTCCTCGTCGTTCTCGGCCAGGACCGGGGACGCGTGGTGCGACCAGAGCTTCCAGCCCTCGGGGGTGCGCCGGAACACGTTCGTGGCGACCACGAGCTGGCCGACGAGGGGGCCGAGTTCGTCGCTGTCGTCGGGGGACGGGCCGCCGCTGAGGATGTTCTCCGTGCAGGTGACCAGGGCGGTGTCGCCGGTCACCGAGACGTGCACGTCGGTCAGGAAGAACTGGATGTACTCGGTGTTCGCCATGATCAGCGCGTACGACCGCAGGACCTCGCCGCGCCCGGTGAGCACCGGCCAGCCCGGGTGCACGCAGGAGATCACGCCGGTGTCCGCGGGGTCGTGGTACTCCTCGTCGACGCCCAGGTCGGCCGGGGTGAGCCAGAGCGCGGACAGCTCGTCGAAGTCGCCGCGCTCAAGGGTCTCGTAGAACGCGGTGTTGGCGAGTTCCACCTGCTCGACGTCGGTGTGGGGGGCGCTCACCGGGCTCCCTCTGAGCTGGTGTGCGAGGCCGTGCGGGCGCCGAGGGCGCGCGCTCCCTCGACGGCGCGTGCGACGCGTACGGCGTCCGCGGTGGCGTGCACCTCGTGGACGCGCACCGCCCATGCGCCGGCGTGCGCCGCGAGTGCGGAGACGGCGGCGGTGGCGGCGTCGCGCTCGCGCGCCGGCGGGGGCGCTCCCTCGGGGCCGGCGAGGACATGGCCGAGGAACCGCTTGCGGGAGGCGGCGACGAGCAGGGGGTGGCCGAGGCCGAGCAGCCGGTCGAGGTGGGCGAGGAGGACGAGGTCGTGCTCGGCGTCCTTGGAGAAGCCGAGGCCCG
Organism: Streptomyces hokutonensis; assembly: GCF_042751305.1. GTDB lineage: Bacteria > Actinomycetota > Actinomycetes > Streptomycetales > Streptomycetaceae > Streptomyces > Streptomyces hokutonensis_A. Next base: position 63,105 of record NZ_JBHYWD010000008.1, on the reverse strand, counting down.
GGTCGACGACGATGCGGTCGGGGGCGACACCCCCGGCGAGAACGGCCTCCACGCGCGCGTGCAGCTCGTCGACGACCTCGGTGACGACGTCGTCGTAGACCCCCCTGACGTTGCCGCCCTCCAGGAAGCCGCGCCAGTGCATGACGACGAAGGGGGCGCCGGAAGCGGCGACGACCGGGATCATCGCGGGGTCGGCGAGGCCGCCGCTGACGTCGTTGACCAGGACGGCGCCGGCGGTGAGGGCCTGTTCGGCGACGGAGGCGCGCATGGTGTCGACGGAGACGGTGACGCCCTCGGAGGCGAGACCGCGCACTACGGGGATGACGCGTTTGAGTTCCTCCGCCTCGTCGACGCGGGTGGCGCCGGGGCGGGTGGACTCGCCGCCGACGTCCACGAGGTCGGCGCCTTCGGTGACCAGGCCGAGGCCGCGTTTGACGGCGGCCGTGGTGTCGAAGAAGCGGCCGCCGTCGGAGAAGGAATCAGGGGTGACGTTCACGACCCCCATGACCGCGCACCGGTCCCATTCCGGAAGGCCCGCGACGCGCCCGCGCCCGCTCTGCTTGCTCATACGTTCAGCGTAGGCCTTGGGGGAGGGGCGACGGTCCCGCGGGCTGAACGCGAAGGGGCCGGTCCGGGCGATCCCGCCCCGCGCGGAGGCGGGGTGCGCGCCCGGACCGGCCCGGTCGGTCAAGCGGCCCGCACATCCCGCTCCGCGAGGCCGTGGGCGCAGGCCGGAGCCGTGGCCGCACGGCGGCGGAGGAAGCGGGGCAGGGGGAGGGCGAGGTTGACGAAGCCCTCGGCCTGCATCGCGGCGAAGCCGATGCGGGGGAGGTCGCCGGAGGCGCGGTAGACGACGAAGCGCGGCTCCCAGCGGGGCTGGAACTTGGCGTTGAACTTGTACAGGGACTCGATCTGGAACCAGCGCGAGAGGAAGACCAGCAGTCCGCGCCAGGCGCGCAGCACCGGGCCCGCGCCGATCTTCTCGCCGCGCGCGAGGGCCGCGCGGAACATCGCGAAGTTGAGCGACACGCGCGTGATGCCGAGCTTCGGTGCCGCCTGGAGGGAGGCGACGATCAGCAGCTCGTTCATCCCCGGGTCGGCAGCGCGGTCGCGGCGCATCAGGTCCAGGGACATGCCGTCGGTGCCCCAGGGCACGAAGTGCAGGATCGCCTTCAGGTCGCCGTACTCGCCCGGCTGTTCGTCGGCCTTGTGGGCGGTCGCGATGAAGCAGTCGCCGTCGGCGGGGTCGCCGATGCGGCCCAGCGCCATGGAGAAGCCGCGCTCGGTGTCGGTACCGCGCCAGGCCTCCGAGGCGAGCCGGATCCGCTCCAGCTCGCCTTCGCTGACGTCACGTACACGCCGTACCCGGGTTTCGTAGCCGGCCCGCTCGATGCGCTTCACCATTTGGCGTACGTTGCGCATCGCGCGCCCGGCGAGCGAGAAATCCGCCACGTCGACCACCGCCTCGTCGCCGAGTTCGAGGGCGTCGAGGCCGGTCTCGCGGGTCCACACCTCGCCGCCCGTCTCGGAGCAGCCCATGACGGCCGGCGTCCAGGAGTGAGCCTTCGCCTCGTCCATGAACCGCTCGATGGCACCCGGCCAGGCCTCCACGTCGCCGATGGGGTCACCACTGGCGAGCATCACTCCGGAGACGACGCGGTACGTCACGGCCGCCTTGCCGCTGGGCGAGAAGACGACGGCCTTGTCGCGGCGCAGCGCGAAGTGGCCGAGCGAGTCGCGGCGGCCGTGCTTCTCCAGGAGGGCGCGCAACTGCGTCTCGTCCTCCGGGGTGAGGCGGGCGGCCGGGTGTTCGGGCCGGAAGGCGAGGTAGATCGTCGTCACGGCAGTGAGCAGCCCCAGGGCGCCCAGGGAGAAGGCGACCGTCCAGGAGGTGCTGCCCTCGTAGTCGACCGGTCCCTCGAAGCCGAACAGGCCGTACAGGACGTGGCTGATCCGGTCGGCCAGGCTCGGGTCGCCGACCATGCGCTTGGAGTGGACGCTGACGATGACCAGTCCGAGGACGAGCGAACCGGCGCCCATGAGCACGAAGTTGGCGAGCGCGCGCCACCTGCTGCGCGGGTCGGGCAGCGCGCGGAACTCGTCGCGGTGCAGCAGCAGCGGTGCGAGCAGCGCGGCCGAGATCACGACTCCTATGACCGAGTGCCGGTACGCGAACTGCGCCACCGCGCCCGCCGGCAGCAGCGCCACCGCGGCCCGCCAGGCCCGCCGCTTGCGCCGCCTGAGCCCGTGCGCGAGGAGCAGCAACAGCACACCGGCGCTGAGCGAGAGCGCGGCGGCGAAGGGGCCGAGCGCACCCGGCAGCACCTCGGCCATGGTGTGCATACGGCTGTGCCGGAAGCGCGGGAACACCCCCGCGGCGATGTCCAGCAGGCCGACGAGGGCGCAGGCCCTGGCGACGAGCGTGGGAACGACCTCGGGGCGCGGACCTCGGACTATGCGCCGGACCCGGCCTGACCGGCTCGGAACCCCACCCGACATTTCCCCATCTATCCTGACAGACATCGCATCCCGTAGTTCTGCGAGAGACCTTGGATCCGGGCCCGATTCGGGCATCCGGCGACATTGCGCCCTCTAGGACGGTGTCTAGGGGAAGGAGGTTCCTTCCTCACCGGAAAGCCGGTTCAAAGGCAGTGGAAAGCCCGGGGCAAAGGCGCGCGAAGGTTGTGTGCCGCCGGGCGGAGAGCGCAGGCGGGAACAGTACATGGGACTCACGAGCAACAAGGTGCTGGCACTGGCGTTCGTGTGCGCCGTGCTGCTGTTCGTCGGCACTGTATGGCTGTGGCCGCGGCTGGCCCGGCGCAACTGGCGGGCCGTCAGCGGACGCGTGGGCCTGCTCCTGGCAACGCAGTTGGTGCTCTTCGTCTCGGTGGGCCTCGGCGCCAACCAGGCCTTCGGCTTCTACGCCAGCTGGTCCGACCTGTTCGGCAGGGAGACCGACCAGGGAGTGGTCGTCGACCACACTGCGCTCCGGGGCGCGGGCGGCCCGCTCCACGTGGTCGGCACCCGGCGGGTGGACGCCCCGGGCGGCGCCTCCCTGCCGAGCAGCGTGGGCCAGGTGCAGCGCGTCGACATAGTGGGCCGTACGACTCACATCGCCTCCCCGGCCTATGTGTATCTGCCGCCGGAGTACTTCCAGCCGCGGTACCGCACTCGCACGTTCCCCGCGACAGTAGTCCTCACGGGGTACCCGGGCACCGCCCAGGCGCTGGTCGACAAGCTCAACTACCCGCGCACGGCACTGCAACTGGCCAAGGACGGCAGGATGCGGCCGATGATCCTGGTCATGCTGCGGCCCACGGTGGCGCCCCCGCGCGACACGGAGTGCGTGGACGTCCCGGGCGGACCGCACACCGAGTCCTTCTTCGCCAAGGATCTCCCGGATGCCGTGACGGCCCACTACAGGGTGGGCAAAAAGCCCGGGAGCTGGGGCATCGTCGGTGATTCCACGGGCGGTTACTGCGCCCTGAAGCTCGCGATGCACCACCCCGGGGTGTACGCGGCGGGCGCCGGCCTGTCGCCGTACTACAAGGCGCCGACCGACCCCACCACGGGTGACCTGTTCCAGGGCGACGGGACGCTGCGGAACGAGGCGAACCTGTGGTGGTACCTCAAGCACCGGGCCGCGCCCGACACCTCACTGCTCGTCACCAGCAGCAAGGCCGGGGAGCACAACTACAAGGACACCCTGAAATTCATCGACAAGGTGAGGGCCAACAACTCCACCCGTATCGCGTCGATCATCCTGGACAGCGGCGGCCACAACTTCAACACCTGGCGGCGGGAGATCCCGGCGACCCTGGAATGGTTGAGCGGACGGCTCGGCAACGGCTGAAAGGGACCGTTGAACCGAGGTGAGACATGAGGGGTGGCTGTGTTTTTACCGGGCGGGCCACCACGATTCGCCTACGCGCGGTAAGTTTCTGGCCATGCCACGTGGACGTCACCGCCATTCCCCGCCGTTGCACCGGCTGTTGCCACCCTCGGCGATCGCAGGCGTGTCGCTCGTCTGCGCCTTCGGGCCATGGGTCTTCTCCCAAGCCGCCGCGCTGCGCATAGTCGCCGCGATAGCCGCCGCGACCGCGCTCGTCGGGGCGGCCGTCATGCGCCGCTGGGACACTCAGGCGGGCAAACAGGTCGCCGACCTGGTACGCGCGCGTACGAGCGACGAGTGGCGCTACGAGGAGCGGCTCGCCGAACTCGAGTCCGACCTCGACGAGTCGCGCGAACTGCGGGTCAAGCTGGAGCACAAGCTGCGCGCCAAGCGCACCGAGCTCGCGGGCCTGCGCAACGAACACGCGGCACTGCTGCGCCGGTACGCCACGGCGGAGACCGAGCGCGCCAGCGCCCTGGAGGGCCGCCGCCTGCTGGAGATAGAGGCCGCGGAACCCGCCACGCGCGCGTTGCCGCCGGTCGCGGTGGACGGCGACGACGAGGTCCCGGCGGACGTGGACCTGGATCTCGTGGAACTCCAGGACGACGCCGACGACGACACCGAGTCGGACGACACCGGGGCTGTGGCTGCCCCGGTCGAGTCCGCGACGGACGCCGAGGACGCCGACGAGGAGTCCGACGAGCAGTCCGGCTCCGAGGCCGTCGCGGAGAAGAAGCCGGCGGCTTCACCGGTGTTCTCCCCGGAGGGGTCCAAACTGTTCCTGCGGGCCCAGGCCGCGCTGGTACGGCTCGACGACGACGCCGCCGAGGCCGCGGCGCCCGCACCGAAGCACGACGACTCCGCGCCGGCCGAGCCCGCACCGGTGGAGGCCACCGGCGGCCCGGCGGCCGACTCGGAGGCCGCGCAGGAGGACGAGGCGGAGGGGAAGCCCGAGGCGGTCGACGGGCAGGAGCACTCGGCCGCCGTCCCCCCGGCCGCGAAGTCCGCCCAACCCGCGCACCCGTCCGGGCACTTCACCGTGCCGACCGCGGTGGCGGTGGTCCCGGCGGCTCCCGTGCGGCGGCCGATGGTCGAGGGCGGCTTCGACTTCTTCGGCATGCAGAAGGGCGCGGCGTCCGCCGAGATGGACGCCGTCCAGAACGAGGACCTCGCCGACGTCGTGGGCCAGGAGGCCCTGGCGGTGCACAAGGCGGAGGCCGAGGCGCAGTTCAAGCCGGCCGACGAGCGGTCCCGGGGCGTCGGCGCGGTCCAGGTCATCGACCTGACGGCGCACGACGAGACCGAGCAGATCAACCTTCCCGGACTGCGCAGCGCGGCTTCCTGACCGACCGGGTCCTGACCGGGCGTCAGGCCATCCAGCGGTCCGGGCGGGCGTCCCGGCGGCTCGTCCGGGAGCGCTCGGCCTGGCCGCGGAGCAGCTCCGCGGCCTCGTCCGCGCCCCGCAGACGGGCTGTGACGGTCTCGTTGGCCCCGGTGTCCACATGGACCTCGGCAAGCCCCCAGAGCCGCTCCCAGGGCCCTTGCGTGAGCCGTACGCTCTGCACCTTCGCGTGCGGCACCAGTGCCGTGCTGCGGCGCAGCAGTCCGTGCCGGGCCACGAACACCGTGTCGGTGACCGCGAGGCCGTAGCCGCGCCACCACAGCGGCACGCACCGGGCCGCCCTGCGCGGCGGCCGGGACAGCGCCGAGCGCGGCGGCACCGTCACACCGGGCAGCACGCGCGCGACGACCGACTCGGCGATCTCGCGCGGCGCGACCGGCACCAGCACGGAGTTGGACGAGCCGGCCACGTCCAGCTCGACCCGCACCCAGCCGCGCCGCCGCCACAGCAGCGGCTCCACGATCCGCACGGTCTGCACCCGCCCCGGCGGCACCGTCTCGTGGGTGCGGTCCAGTAGCCCGTGGTCGATGCGGAGCCCGTCCGGGGACTCGCCCACCGTCCAGTCGTACTCGCCGACGAACCGCCCCACGCTGCTCGCGCCCGCCGCGCCCAGCAGCGGCAGCGCGGTCGCGAGGACCGTCCACACGCTGTGGGTGGCGAGCCACAGCAGCGGCGGTACGACGAGTGCGGCGGCCAGCGATCCCCAGGTGGCGCCGGTCAGTACCAGGGACACCGCGAGGACCCCGGCCGGCACGTGCAGCAGTTGCTGCGAGGGTGCCTCGCCGACCTCGTGGGCGGTCTCGGGCGCGAACCCGGCCGCCCGCGCGAGGAGTTCGGCCCGCAGCGCCCGCGCCTCGCCCTCGCCGAGGAAGGCCAGTTCGTCCTTCTTGTCGGTCCCTACGACGTCCAGCTTCAGCTTGGCGACGCCCGCCACGCGCGCGAGGAGCGGCTGTGTCACGTCGACCGCCTGGATGCGCTCCAGCCGGATGTGCGCCGTGCGCCGGAACAACAGGCCAGTACGGATGCGCAGTTCGGTGTCGGTCACCGCGAAGTGGGTGAACCACCAGGTCAGGAAGCCGTACAGGCCGGCGGCCGGCACTATCACGGCCAGCGCGATCAGGAGCGTGACGGTGGTCAGCTTCGTCAGCTGTTCCTGCGCCTGGTTGGGGTCGTGCACCGCCCACCCGATGATGACGGCGACCGGCGCCCACGCCCGGCGCAACGGCGTCACCGGATGCAACCGCCGCTCCACCACGGGCACTTGTTCCCGTACGACCGCTGCGGCCCCGGGTACGTCCTTGTCGGCGCCCGGCGTCGTCACAGCCCCGCCGATCGGGCCTCGCCGAGCTCGGTGAGCCGGTCGCGCAGCCGTTCGGCCTCGGCCGGGTCCAGCCCCGGGATGGTCGCGTCGGTGGCCGCGGCGGCCGTGTGCAGCTGCACGCTCGCGAGCCCGAAGTGCCGCTCCACGGGTCCCGAGGTCACCTCCACGAGCTGCATCCGCCCGTACGGCACGATCGTCTCGTGGTGCCACAGCACGCCCTTGCTGATGAGCAGGTCGTCGGCGCGCTCGGCGTACCGCCAGGAGCGCCAGTTGCGGCCCAGGAACACCCAGCCCCACGCCATGACACCGAGCGGCAGCAGCGCGAACGCCGCCCACCCCGGGCCGGCGAACAGGCCCAGCGGCACCCCCAGGGCGACGGTCAGCACCCCCAGCCACACCACCACCAGCATCCGCCGCATCTTCAGCAGCCCCGGCGGCAGCCCGGTCCACACCGGCTCGCGCGCCGCGTCGTCCTGCGCGGCAGTCCCCGTTTCCATGCGGCAAGCGTACGTACGAGAGACTGTGTCCATGACTCCCACGACGGAGACCACGGTCGGGATCGGCGGCGCCGCGGAAAGCACCGACATGGTGCTCAACATCGGCCCCCAGCACCCCTCCACGCACGGAGTGCTGCGGCTGCGGCTCGTCCTGGACGGCGAGCGCATCCAGCACGCGGAGCCGGTGATCGGTTACATGCACCGGGGCGCCGAGAAGCTCTTCGAGGCGCGCGACTACCGCCAGATCATCATGCTCGCCAACCGTCACGACTGGCTGTCGGCGTTTTCGAACGAGCTGGGCGTGGTCCTCGCGGTGGAGCGCATGCTCGGCATGGAGGTGCCCCCGCGCGCGGTGTGGACGCGCACCCTGCTCGCCGAGCTGAACCGGGTGCTCAACCACCTGATGTTCCTGGGGTCCTACCCCCTCGAACTCGGCGGCATCACCCCGGTGTTCTACGCGTTCCGGGAGCGCGAGGTCCTCCAGAACGTCATGGAGGAGGTCTCCGGCGGGCGCATGCACTACATGTTCAACCGCGTCGGCGGCCTCAAGGAGGACCTGCCCGCCGGATGGGCCTCCCGCGCGCGTGAGGCCGTCGCCGCCGTGCGCTCCCGGATGGACCGCTTCGACGACCTGGTGCTCGGCAACGAGATCTTCCGCGGGCGCACGCGGGGCGTCGGCGCGCTGTCGGCGGAGGCCGTGCACGCGTACGGCGTGAGCGGGCCCATCGCGCGTGCCTCGGGCGTCGACTTCGACCTGCGGCGCGACGAGCCGTATCTCGCGTACGGCGAGCTCCAGGACACCCTGAAGGTCGTCACGCGTCAGGAGGGCGACTGTCTCGCCCGCTTCGAAGTGCTCCTGGAGCAGACCCACAACGCCCTCGACCTCGCGGACGCCTGCCTCGACCGGCTCGCCGAGCTGGAGCCGGGGCCGATCAACCAGCGGCTCCCGAAGGTCCTCAAGGCGCCCGAGGGGCACACCTACGCGTGGACCGAGAACCCGCTCGGCATCAACGGGTACTACCTCGTCAGCAAGGGCGAGAAGACCCCGTACCGGCTGAAGCTGCGCTCGGCGTCCTACAACAACATCCAGGCCCTCGCGGTGCTGCTGCCGGGGACGCTGGTGGCGGACATGGTGGCGATTCTGGGGTCGTTGTTCTTCGTGGTCGGGGACATCGACAAGTAGGCGACAAGTAGAGGGCGTTCACGGCTCGTGCAGCGGGTCCGGAATTCCAACCGACTGCACGAGCCAGCCGAAGTCGCCGAGGCCGCCCGGTGCGGTGAGTTCGGCGGCTTCTCCGGCGCCCGCGAGAGCGCGGACGTACCCCGCCGGGTCGGTGGAGGCCAGCGTGAGCGGGGGGCGCGCGCCTGTGACGCCCAGGGCGCGCAGTGCGGCGCGTTGGGTGAGCAGGCGTGCGCCGGGGAGCGCGCCCGCTGAAGTCGAGGCCCTCGCGCAGGCGTCCAGGGCGACGTGCGCGGTGATGTCGCACGAGGCGTCCGGCACGGGTGCCGTCTCGCGGCCCTCGCGGAAGCCGGTGAGCGTGCCGAACGGGGGGCGTGTGTCCAGGGTGTGCGCGTAGTCGACGGCGACCGCGAGCCCCCGCTCGACGGTGGCGACGGCGGACGCCCAGGCCGTGTCCCTGGGGAGCCCGATCTCGGCGCGCAGCCCCTCCTCGGGGGCCAGGGGCCACCACCGCGCGAGCCACTCGGCGTCCGCACCGGCGACCGGTTTCCCGAGCCGTTCGGTCCCGTCCTGCCGTACGAGAACGAGCCGCGCCAGGCCGCCGGAGTCCACCTCGGCGACCTCCGCGGGTACGTTGTCCAGCCACTCGTTGGCGAACAGCAGCCCGGTGATCCCCTTCGGGGGGTCGGTCAGCCACTCGACGCGGGGATCGAGTCCCTCGGGGCGGTCGGCGATCTCGACGCCGTACGCACGCACGCGTGCCGCCACTCCGGCGGGCAGCGCGGCGAGCACACCGGTCACCAGCTCACCGCGGCCCGCGCCCAGGTCCACGAGGTCCAGCGCGGCCGGCCGGTCCAGCGCCTCGTCCACCCGGCACAGCAGCCGTGCCACGGCCCCGGCGAAGAGCGCCGACGCGTGCACGGACGTACGGAAGTGCCCGGCGGGTCCCTCGGGCCTCCGGTAGAACCCCTCGGGCCCGTAGAGCGCGTCCTCGGCCGCCGCCCGCCAGCCGCGCCACCGGGCCGCAGTGTCGTCCGTCACGGGGCCAGATTAAGTGCACAGGACAACCGGGCCTCCACCTTGGGGAGTACGCCGGGCGTATACGGATCGATCCTCCGGTTGACCCCGGCACACTTCACGCTTCCCTACGCTGGGTTACGTGCAGCGCCTCTACGACTTCCTCCGCAGACACCCGACATGGGTCGACACCTTCTGGGCTGTCTTCCTGCTGGGGCTGAGCGGCGTGAGCATCGCAAGTACCAGCTACGCCTCGGGCCGGCACGGGACGGCCGCGGGCGCGCTCGCGGTGTCCGCCGTCATGTGTGTGGCGATCGCGCTGCGCCGCCGCTGGCCGGAGAAGGTGCTCGTCGTGGTCCTGGTGACGGGGCTCGCGCAGTTGGTCCTCGACATCGAGCCCGTGGCGGCCGACTTCGCCATGCTGGTGATCGTCTACACGGTCGCCGCGGTCGGGGCCCGCTGGGCCTCCCGCTTCGCCCTGGCGAGCGGTCTGGGCGCGGCGACCCTGTCGCAGATCCGCTGGCCCCAGGAGCACACCAGCTCCGCCGGGCTGGTCGCGCTCGCGGTCTTCCAGACGGTGCCGTTCGCGCTGGCCTGGGTGCTGGGCGACTCGATGCGCACCCGGCGCGCGTACTTCGCGCAGCTGGAGGAGCGTGCCGCCCGCCTGGAGAAGGAGCGCGAGGCGCAGGCGAAGGTCGCGGTCGCCGCCGAGCGCGCCCGGATCGCCCGTGAGCTGCACGACGTGGTCGCGCACAACGTGTCGGTGATGGTGGTCCAGGCCGACGGCGCCGCCTACGTCCTGGACTCCGCGCCGGACCAGGCGAAGAAGGCCCTGGAGACGATCTCCTCCACCGGCCGCCAGGCCCTCGCGGAGATGCGCCGCCTGCTGGGCGTGCTGCGCACCGGCGAGCACAAGGAGGCCGGCGAGTACGTTCCGCAGCCGGACGTCGAGCAGATCGACGACCTGGTCCAGCAGTGCCGTACCTCCGGACTGCCCGTCGACTTCAAGGTCGAGGGCACCCCGCGCCCGCTGCCCAGCGGCGTCGAGCTGACGGCGTACCGGATCGTGCAGGAGGCCCTCACTAACACCCGCAAGCACGGGGGGCCGAACACGGGCGCCAGTGTGCGGCTGGTGTACTTCGACGACGGTCTCGGGCTGCTCGTCGAGGACGACGGCAAGGGCGCCCCGCACGAGCTGTACGAGGAGGGCGGCGTCGACGGCCAGGGGCATGGTCTGATCGGTATGCGCGAGCGGGTCGGCATGGTCGGGGGCACCCTGGACGCGGGCCCGCGCCCGGGCGGCGGGTTCCGCATCAGCGCCCTGCTGCCGCTGAAACCCGCTCACTGATCTTTCGTACGCCGACTACTGACACCTGTAACGAATTGTTGAACGACCTGTTGAACGGCCTCCACCTGTTGAATGAATTGTTGAACGATCCTGCTGACGGAACGGAAGAGGACCCGATGACGATCCGCGTGATGCTCGTCGACGACCAGGTGCTGCTGCGCACCGGTTTCCGGATGGTGCTCGCCGCCCAGCCGGACATGGAGGTCGTCGCGGAGGCGGGCGACGGTGTCGAGGCCCTTCAGGTGCTGGCCGCGACCGCGGTCGACGTGGTGCTGATGGACGTCCGTATGCCGAAGCTGGACGGGGTGGAGACCACCCGCCGCATCTGCCAGGGCGAGAACCCGCCGAAGGTGCTGATCCTGACCACCTTCGACCTCGACGAGTACGCCTTCTCCGGGCTGAAGGCCGGTGCCTCCGGGTTCATGCTCAAGGACGTGCCGCCCGGCGAACTCCTCACCGCGATCCGCTCCGTGCACAGCGGCGACGCGGTGGTGGCGCCCTCGACGACCCGCCGGCTCCTGGACCGCTTCGCACCGATGCTGCCCTCCGCCGGCAAGGAACCGCAGCACAAGGAGCTGGAGCGGCTCACCGAGCGCGAGCGCGAGGTCATGATCCTCGTCGCCCAGGGGCTGTCCAACGGCGAGATCGCGGCCCGTCTGGTGCTGTCGGAGGCGACCGTGAAGACCCATGTCGGCCGCATCCTGACCAAGCTCGGCCTGCGGGACCGGGTCCAGGTGGTCGTCCTGGCCTACGAGACGGGGCTGGTGCGGGCGGGCGGGCACGGCTGAGGCCCGGTGACCTCGCCTACCTGAGGATGCCCTCCAAGAAGTCGCTGCCCAGGCGGGCCACCATCGTCACGTCCAGCTGGTGCAGGACGTAGCGGCCGCGGCGGCGGGTGGTGATCAGTCCGGCCTTCTTCAGGACGCCGAGGTGGCGGGATATCTCCGGGGCGGTCATGTTGTGCACCTGGGTCAGCTCGCTGGTGGTGAACGCGGTGCGGGCCAGGCTGCGGCACAGGCGCATACGGACCGGGTGGGACAGGGCGGTCATCCGCAGGGTCAGCTGCTCCAGGGAGGTCGGTGCGGCGAACTTGGGCGACCCCACGGGGTAGTGCACGACGGGCTGCCAGCCGTAGCGGTACAGGACCGTCAGATGCGGCCAGCCCAGGCTGGTGGGGACCAGGAGGAGGCCGCCGTCCTGGGTCGCCGTACGGCCGTCGCCGAGCTTGTCGACCGTGATGCGGGTGGCGCTCTCGTCGAGCGTCACCGCCGTGGACATCGACGTCAGCGCCTCGGCCAGGCCCTTGTGCCGCAGAAGGTCCGTCTTGTGGCGGGCGTCGGCCGCGAGCTGGTGCTGCATCCGGGACCAGGTCTCCGCGAAGAACGCCTCGTCGCAGTCCTCCAGGAACTGCCGCAGCCAGGCCCTGGTCCGCGGTGGGTTGGCCAACAGCCGCTCGGTGAACGCCAGTTGACGCGGGCCGCGGGTCGCGGCCTGCTCCAGGGCGCGCAGCCTGATCGTGGCGTCCGAGAGCGGGCCGGGTCCGCCGGTGCTGTAGGTGAGGGCGCAGGTGGTGAACTCCAGCGCCGCGTCCACGAACTGCTCGTCCGTCAGCTTGTCCACCAGGTCCAGCTCTTCGGCGAGCGTCGCCCCGGGGAGCGTGCTGCGGCCCGGAATGCCCGCGTACGGCAGGAACAGGTCGGAGAACGTCGACCGCCACAGGAAGTCCGCCTCGCACATCCGGTCCGCCAGATGCGGGTCCAGCCGCGCGGTGACGCCGGCCACCCACCCCTGAAGGCCGGGATGGTGCCCCGGCTCCGACATCGCGTGCAGCGCCATGCACAGCTCGCCCAGGGGCGAGGTCGCGAAGACGACCTGCTCCTGCCGCAGCCCCGTGATGTCGATGTGCACGCTCATGTCCCCATCGTGCACCCCACCACTGACAACGCCCCCGGGGGGGGGTGGGGGCGCCGCCCCCCCCTCCGCGCCCGCCCCCCCGGGGCGGGGGGGGCGCGCGCCGCCACCGACACCCCCGCGCCGCCCCCCCCCGCGCCCACACACCCCCCGCGACGGCCGCCGGGCGGCGGCGCGGCCCGGAGACATGAGCGTCACCCGGCAGTACGTCCTCGCCACCTACCGCGCCCGGCGGCTCGGCGAGGTCCCATTGCCGCTCACGCCCAGCGCCCACGACTGGCGCACCGCGCGCGGCGGGGCCACCTGCGGTTCCGCGCGGTCGTCGCGGAGCGCCCGCCCACGCCCGGCCGCGGGAGACCGTTGGCGCCGGTGGCTCCACCGGCGGCGGCCCCGCCCCACCTGTTGACGCCCGTCAGGCCCGGCCTGTCGGCCGCCGCCGCTCAGCCGCCGGTCTCCTCCTTCAGGCGGAGCACGAAGTCCGCGACCGCCGTCTTCACGTCGTCGGCCGTCCACTCCAGGGCGGCGGCCCGTACGTAGACCTCTGTCACGGCCAGCCCAGGGCCCTTCGCGTCCCAGGGATTGGAGAACAGGGCGGTCCTCGTCTCCTCCGTCGTCCGGATCGCGGCCTCCGTGACGGCGTCGCGGTCGTACGGCAGCCAGACCTGGAAGTCGTGGGTGTGCGGTTGTTCGGGGTGGATGCGTATCCACGGCACGCCCGCCGCGGCGAATCCCTCGCGGAGCGCCTCGGCGATCACGCGCGCGTGGGCGACGTACGCGGGCAGCCTGGGCAGCTCGCGGTCCAGGCCCGCGAGGGCGGTCAGCACGGTGGGGAACTGCTGGAAGACCATGCCTCCGTAGCGATGCCGCCAGGTCTTCGCCTCGTCGATCAGGGTCTTCGGGCCGGCGAGCGCGGCGCCGCCGAGGGCGTCGAGGGACTTGTAGAACGACACGTAGACGCTGTCCGCCAGGCCCGCGATCTCGTCGAGCGGGCGGCCGAAGTGGGCGGTGGACTCCCACAGGCGGGCGCCGTCGAAGTGGACCACCGCGTCGCGTTCGTGCGCGGCGTCGACGACGGCGGAGAGTTCCTCCCAGGAGGGCAGGACGAAACCGGCGTCCCGGAGGGGCAGTTCGAGCATCAGCGTCCCGAAGGGCTCCGGGAAGTCGTGCACCTCGTCGGCGGTCGGCTGCCGGGGCTCGCCCGTCACATGGACCGGGCGCAGGCCGCTGACCTGGCTGAGGGCGTGCCGTTCGTGCACTTCGGGGTGGGACAGCGGGTGCAGGGCGACCACAGGGTTCCCGGTGCGGCCCGCCCAGCAGCGCAGGGCCACCTGCTGTGCCATCGTGCCCGTGGGGAAGAAGGCGGCGGCCTCCTTGCCGAGCAGTTCGGCGACCCGCTTCTCCAGGGTCTCGACGACCTCATTGCCGTACATGTCCGACGCCCCGTCCAGGTCGTGCAACTCGGCCGCCTCCTGCACGAAGGCGAGCCGCTCCCGGAGGGGGCTCAGGAACCCGAGGCGCGCGAGGGCCCGCTCGGCGTTCCGGGTCGCGGCGATACGCCGTTTACGGCGCTCCAGGTTCCGTTCCTCGTCGGTCGCCGGTTCCGCCTGCTGGTCACTCTGCTCCGCCGCATCGCTCATGCTCCGGATGATGCCCGGCGCACATCCGTTCGGGCACCTGGGTTTCCGCCGGCCTTCCCGTCCGCCGGGACTGTGCGACAACCCACAGCCTGTGGACAACCGGACGCCCCTCGAACCGATCGCGTTAACATGACGAGAAATCGTCCGGTACCCGGAGCGGACTGGAACGGGAAGGCCGCACTCGCGTGAGTACATTCCAACAGCCAGAGCCCAAGGACCGCCCCGCGCGGCTCGCCGTCGGTGTCGTCGGCGCCGGCCGCGTGGGCCCCGCACTGGCCGCGTCCCTCCAGCTCGCCGGGCACCGCCCGGTCGCCGTCTCCGGGGTCTCCGACGCCTCCAGGCGACGGGCCGCGCTGATGCTCCCCGACGTGCCGGTCCTCACGCCCGCGCAGGTCCTGGACCGCGCCGACCTGGTGCTGCTCACCGTCCCGGACGACGCCCTGCCGGGCCTCGTGGAGGGCCTCGCCGAGACCGGTGCCGTACGCCCCGGGCAGCTCCTGGTGCACACCTCCGGGCGGTACGGCGCGAAGGTCCTGGACCCCGCTCTGCGCGTCGGCGCGCTGCCGCTGGCCCTGCACCCCGCGATGACCTTCACGGGGACTCCTGTGGACGTCCAGCGGCTCGCCGGGTGCTCCTTCGGGGTCACCGCGCCCGAGGAGCTGCGGCTGGCCGCCGAGGCCCTGGTGATCGAGATGGGCGGCGAACCCGAGTGGATCGCCGAGGAGAACCGCCCGCTCTACCACGCGGCCCTCGCGCTGGGGGCCAATCACCTGGTCACCCTCGTCGCCGAGTCCATGGAGCTGCTGCGCACGGCCGGCGTCGAGGCCCCCGACCGCATGCTCGGCCCGCTTCTCGGCGCCGCCCTGGACAACGCCCTGCGCTCTGGCGACGCGGCACTGACCGGCCCCGTCGCGCGCGGGGACGCGGGCACCGTCGCCGCCCACGTCACCGAGCTGCGCAAGCACGCCCCGCAGACCGTCGCCGGTTATCTGGCGATGGCCCGAGCGACCGCCGACCGGGCGCTGGCCCACGGGCTGCTCAAGCCGGAACTCGCCGAGGACCTCCTCGGAGTCCTCGCCAACGGCACCGAGGGAGATGCCGGATGACCACCACCCTGCTGCGTACCGCCGACGAACTGCACGCACGCACGCGTGCGGGCCGGCGCGTCGTCGTCATGACGATGGGCGCACTGCACGAGGGCCACGCCACCCTGGTCCGCACCGCGCGCGAACTCGCCGGACCGGACGGCGAGGTCGTGGTCACCGTCTTCGTGAACCCGCTGCAGTTCGGCGAGGGCGAGGACCTCGACCGCTATCCGCGCACCCTGGACGCCGACCTCAAGATCGCCGAGCAGGCGGGCGCCGACGTCGTGTTCGCCCCCTCCGTGGACGAGGTCTACCCCGGCGGCGAACCCCAGGTCCGCATCTCGGCGGGCCCCATGGGCGAACGCCTGGAGGGTGCGGTCCGCCCCGGCCACTTCGACGGCATGCTCACCGTCGTCGCCAAGCTGCTACACCTCACCCGCCCCGACACCGCCCTGTTCGGCCAGAAGGACGCCCAGCAGCTCGCCCTGATCCGCCGCATGGTGCGCGACCTGAACTTCGGCATCGAGATCGTCGGCGTGCCGACCGTGCGCGAGGCCGACGGCCTGGCCCTGTCCAGCCGCAACCGCTATCTGTCCGCCCAGGAGCGGCGCACCGCACTCGCCCTCTCCCAGGCCCTGTTCGCCGGCCGCGACCGGCACGCCGCCCAGGAGGCGCTGCGCGCGCGGGCCCGCGAAGTGCCCGCCACGCACGCGCGTGCCGAGGCGCTCAGCGCCATAGGGGAGTCCCGCGCGGCGGCCGACGCGCACGCCGTCGCCAAGGCCGCCCCCGGCCCCGGCGGCCCGGCGTCCATCCGCGCGGCCGCCCGCCTGGTTCTCGACGACGCCGCCCGCCTCGACCCGCCGCTCGCCCTGGACTACCTCGCCCTGGTCGACCCGTCCGACTTCACCGACGTGGACGAGGACTTCACCGGCGAGGCCGTCCTCGCCGTCGCCGCCCGGGTCGGGACGACCCGGCTGATCGACAACATCCCACTCGCTTTCGGAACCCTCGGAGCCGCCTCGTGACCAGCACAGGCATACGACTGCACGCCCCCGCCCCCGGGTGGTCCATCGCCGCGGACGTGGTGGTCGTCGGCTCCGGAGTGGCCGGTCTGACCGCGGCCCTGCGCTGCGAGGCGGCGGGTCTGCGGACGGTCGTCGTCACGAAGGCCCGCCTCGACGACGGCTCCACTCGCTGGGCCCAGGGCGGCATCGCCGCCGCCCTCGGGGAGGGCGACACCCCCGAACAGCACCTGGACGACACCCTGGTGGCCGGCGCGGGCCTGTGCGACGAGGAGGCCGTACGGATCCTCGTCACCGAGGGCCCCGACGCCGTACGGCGGCTCATCGAGACCGGCGCCCACTTCGACGAGTCCTCCGAAGGAGGACTGGAGCTGGCCCGCGAGGGCGGCCACCACCGGCGCCGCATCGCGCACGCGGGCGGCGACGCGACCGGCGCGGAGGTCTCCCGGGCGCTCGTCGAGGCCGTGCACGCGCGTGGCGTGCGCACCATCGAGAACGCGCTCGTGCTGGACCTCCTGACGGACGCCGAAGGGCGGACGGCGGGCGTGAGCCTGCACGTCATGGGCGAGGGGCAGCACGACGGCGTGGGCGCCGTGCACGCGCCCGCCGTGGTCCTCGCGACCGGCGGCATGGGGCAGGTCTTCTCGGCGACGACCAACCCGTCCGTGTCGACCGGCGACGGGGTCGCGCTCGCCCTCCGCGCGGGGGCCGAGGTCTCCGACCTGGAGTTCGTGCAGTTCCACCCCACCGTGCTCTTCCTCGGCGCCGACGCGGAGGGCCAGCAGCCCCTGGTCTCCGAGGCGGTGCGCGGCGAGGGCGCCCACCTGGTCGACGCCGACGGCGTGCGCTTCATGATGGGCCAGCACGAACTGGCCGAGCTGGCGCCCCGGGACATCGTCGCCAAGGGCATCACGCGGCGCATGCTGGAGCAGGACGCCGAGCACATGTTCCTCGACGCCCGGCACTTCGGCGCCGACATGTGGGAGAACCGCTTCCCGACGATCCTCGCCGCCTGCCGCAGCCACGGCATCGACCCGGTCACCGAGCCCGTCCCGGTCGCCCCCGCCGCCCACTACGCCTCCGGCGGCGTCCGCACCGATTCCCGGGGCCGTACGACCGTCCCCGGCCTCTACGCGTGCGGTGAGGTCGCCTGCACCGGGGTGCACGGCGCGAACCGGCTCGCCTCCAACTCCCTCCTCGAAGGCCTCGTCTACGCCGAGCGCATCGTCGCCGACATCACCGCGAGCCAGGCGGAGAACGCCCTCCACGCGCGCGTGCCCGAACCGGTCCCGCACCCCCAGAAGCCCGCCCACCCGTTGCTCGCCCCCGAGGCCCGCTTCGCGATCCAGCGGATCATGACCGAGGGCGCGGGCGTCCTGCGCTCCGCCGACTCCCTCGCCAAGGCCGCCGGACAACTCCAGCAGCTGCACACCGACGCCCGTGACGCGCTCGACGAGAACGGCAAGACCGCCGAGCCCGGTGTCGACACCTGGGAGGCCACCAACCTCCTGTGCGTGGCCCGCGTCCTGGTCACCGCCGCCGCCCGGCGCGAGGAGACCCGGGGCTGCCACTGGCGCGAGGACCACGCCGAGCGCGACGACAGCGCCTGGCGCCGCCACATCGTCGTACGGCTGAATCCCGACCGCACGCTGGCCGTGCACACCACGGACACCGCAGACTTCCCCCCGACCCGGCAGCACCGTCCCCAGGAGCAGTGACAGAAGTGAGCACCCCCGATCTTCCCCTCGCCGACAGCGGCGGCTGCGGCGACGGCTGTGCCTGTGGCGCGGGCGACGACGCGGAGTACCTGGAGTGCGGTCTGGACCCCGCGCTCGCCGAACTCCTGGCCGACGCGGGTCTCGACCCCGTGGAGGTCGAGGACATCGCCAATGTCGCCGTCCAGGAGGACCTCGACGGCGGTGTCGACGTGACGACCGTGGCGACCATCCCCGAAGGGGCCGTCGCCACCGCCGACTTCACCGCGCGCGAGGCCGGTGTCGTGGCGGGCCTCAGGGTCGCCGAAGCGGTGATCTCCGTGGTCTGCACCGACGAGTTCGAGGTCGAGCGGCACGCGGAGGACGGCGACCGCGTGGAGGCCGGGCAGAAGCTCCTGTCGGTCACCACGCGCACGCGCGACCTGCTGACCGCCGAGCGCAGCGCGCTCAACCTCCTGTGCCGTCTCTCCGGCATCGCGACCGCCACGCGCGCGTGGGCCGACGCCCTGGAGGGCACGAAGGCGAAGGTCCGCGACACCCGCAAGACGACGCCCGGCCTGCGCTCTCTGGAGAAGTACGCGGTCCGCTGCGGCGGCGGCGTCAACCACCGTATGTCCCTGTCGGACGCGGCCCTCGTCAAGGACAACCACGTGGTCGCCGCCGGCGGTGTCGCCCAGGCCTTCAAGGCCGTACGGGAGGCCTTCCCGGAGGTGGCGATCGAGGTCGAGGTCGACACCCTGCACCAGCTCCGCGAGGTACTGGACGCGGGCGCCGACCTGATCCTGCTGGACAACTTCACGCCCGGCGAGTGCGAGGAGGCCGTCGGCATCGTCCACGGCCGCGCCGCCCTGGAGGCCTCGGGCCGGCTCACCCTGGACAACGCCAAGGCGTACGCGGACACCGGGGTGGACTACCTCGCCGTAGGCGCCCTGACCCACTCCGCGCCGATCCTGGACATCGGCCTCGACCTCCGTGAGGCGCAGTAGTCATGCTCCTCACGATCGACGTGGGCAACACGCACACCGTCCTGGGCCTGTTCGACGGCGAAGAGATCATCGAGCACTGGCGCATCTCCACGGACGCGCGCCGCACCGCCGACGAACTCGCCGTCCTCCTCCAGGGCCTCATGGGCATGCACCCGCTCCTCGGAGAGGAGCTGGGCGACGGCATCGACGGCATCGCGATCTGTGCCACCGTGCCGTCCGTCCTGCACGAACTGCGCGAGGTGACCCGCCGCTACTACGGAGACGTGCCCGCCGTCCTCGTCGAACCGGGCGTCAAGACCGGCGTCCCGATCCTGACCGACAACCCCAAGGAGGTCGGCGCGGACCGCATCATCAACGCGGTCGCCGCAGTCGAGCTCTACGGGGGCCCCGCGATCGTCGTCGACTTCGGTACGGCGACCACGTTCGACGCGGTCTCCGCGCGCGGGGAGTACGTCGGCGGTGTCATCGCCCCCGGTATCGAGATCTCGGTCGAGGCGCTCGGCGTCAAGGGCGCCCAGCTGCGCAAGATCGAGGTGGCCCGGCCGCGCAGCGTGATCGGCAAGAACACCGTCGAGGCGATGCAGTCCGGCATCGTCTACGGGTTCGCCGGCCAGGTCGACGGAGTCGTAACCCGGATGGCCAAGGAACTGGCCGACGACCCGGAGGACGTGACGGTCATCGCGACCGGCGGCCTCGCCCCGATGGTCCTGGGCGAGGCCTCGGTGATCGACGAACACGAGCCCTGGCTGACCCTGATCGGCCTGCGACTGGTCTACGAGCGGAACGTGTCGCGGATGTGAGCGGGGGCCCTGCGCCGGGACGGGAACTCCTGGCGCAGGGCGGCCCCCTCGGCCGGCGACCCTCGCGCGTGCCCACGAGGCGCCGCTTCCCGCGCCCGTAGGGGGGCGGCCGCGCTCCGGTGGCGGCTGCCTGGTGTGCGTCGGATCAGCCGCTGCCTTAGCCCGTGCGGCGCCGCTCACACATGCCCACGAGGTGTCTTCTCCCGGCCCCTAAGGTGCCCCCGCGCCAGCGGTAGCTGTCGTGCGTGCGACGGAGCCGTTAGGTACCGGCTGTGGCGCGGCTGCCGGGTGCGTGGCTGGTCAGCCGCTGCCCCGCCGGTGTCGTTCACGCGCGAGTGGCGTCGCGGCCTGCGGCCGCAGGGTTCCGAGGCGCCTCGCCGGAGGCAATGGGTGTGATGGAGCCGCCGGGTACCAGCCAGCCATGGCGCGGCTGCCGGGTGCGTGGCCGGTCAGCCGCTGCCCCGCCGGTGTCGTTCACGCGCGCGAGTCGTCGCGGCCTGCGCCCACAGGGTCGGCGGCTGCAATGGGTGCGACGGATCCGTCGGCTACCAGCCATGGCGCGGCTGCCGGTGCCCGGCCGGGCAGTCGCTGCCGCCGCCAGGCGAAAACCCCACGCCACACCCGCCCCCTATGTCGAATTTGTCTGATTAGCGCGTATCGTCGCCGCATGCCCACGCCATACGGATCCCGCGGCGGCATGGCGTTCGGTGCGGAGGAGCTGCGTGTGCTCCGCCGCGCCCTCGCCCTCGCCCTCCAGCCCCGAACCGCCTCCGCCGAGGACGTCAAGGACTGTCTCCGGCTCGCCGAATCCCTCGACGAAGCGGTACGCGAGGGGGTCCGGCTGCGCGCCTTCCTGGTCGCCGACCTCGCCCGGTACCGCGCCGCCCTGCCCGGCACCACCGCCGGCTACCTCACGCTCCTGGAGGAGGCGCTCGGCGCCGGGTACCGCCCGGACGTCGACGACCTCTCCGCGCTGCGTGCGCTGCGCGGGAACCCGGCCGCCGCAGCCCTCCTCGACCGCTGCCTCGCGCTCGCCGAACAGGACGTACGCGCGCGCCTGGCCCGCCGTACGACCGCCCGGCCCGCACCGACCGTCCCCGCCTCCCGTACCCGCCTCCTGGCGCTCCCCGGAGGCCGCTCGGGCGGCCTGTCGGGGACGGGCGGGGAGTTGGCCGGGGAGGACGCCAAGGAGCCCGTACGCAAGCCCGTGGAGCGGCCGGCGCCCGCACCCGCGCCCGCCGCCCCGAAGCCGTCGCGGCCGATCCCCACCCCGGGCGAGGTCTTCCCCCGGCGCAAACCGGCACCGCCCCCGGCGAACCCGCCCCAGCAGCTCGCCGCCGGCTGAAGCGACCCCGCCCCTTCCGCTCCCGGGCCCGTGGCTACTCTGGAGGGCATGGACTATGTCTCCGCGCTCGTGCCCCCGGTCGTCATGGCCGTGTTCTTCATCGGACTGATCCGGGTCATCGTGAAGACCCAGGGCGGGGCCATGAAGGCCAAGGAGGACGCGGCCGTCGACGCCGCCATCGCGCACGCGGAGAGCGCCCGCCAGAGCTCTTCGACCACCGAAGCCTGACCGCCCGCCTTTCGGCGGCGCCTTCAAGGGCGTACGACTCCCGCACGCGTGCGCGTGCTTTCCGAGTCGTACGCCCTTTTTGTGCCTTTTCCACTATGGTTCTGAGCTGTGCCTCGCCCATTGGGAGAACTCGAAGACTCGGTCATGACGCGGGTGTGGAAGTGGAACCGCCCGGTGACCGTTCGAGAAGTCCTGGAAGACCTTCAGCAGGAACGGTCGATCGCGTACACCACGGTGATGACCGTTTTGGACAATCTCCATCAGAAGGGCTGGGTGCGTCGCGAGGCGGAAGGCCGGGCGTATCGATATGAGGCCGTCTCCACACGGGCCGCCTACTCGGCAGCCCTGATGAACGACGCCTGGTCCCAGAGCGACAACCCCGCGGCCGCTCTCGTCGCCTTCTTCGGGATGATGAGCGACGAACAGCGCGAGGCCCTGCGCAGCGCCGTACGCATCGTCCAGGGACCGGAAACACCCGAACCCGCGGATGGCGCCGAGAACCCCGGCTCCCCGTCCTCCGGCGGCGGGCGATAGCGTCCGCTCATGTCAGCAGAGCACCCAGAAGTCACCGCGAAAGCCATCACCGTCCGGCGGGCCCGGACCGGGGATGTCCCGGCGGTGCGCCGACTCCTTGACGCCTACGTTCGCGGTCGCATCCTGCTCGACAAAGCGACCGTGACTCTTTACGAGGACATACAGGAGTTCTGGGTCGCCGAACGCGACGACAACGCCGAGGTGGTCGGCTGCGGCGCACTGCACGTCATGTGGGAAGACCTCGCGGAAGTCCGTACTCTCGCCGTGAAGCCCGGGTTGAAGGGCGCCGGTGTAGGTCATCAGTTGCTGGAGAAGTTGCTGCACACGGCCCGTTGGCTAGGCGTTCGTCGCGTTTTCTGTCTCACCTTCGAAGTGGACTTCTTCTCCAAGCACGGCTTCGTGGAGATCGGTGAGACACCCGTCGACACCGATGTCTACGCGGAGCTGTTGCGTTCCTATGACGAGGGCGTGGCGGAGTTCCTGGGTCTCGAACGAGTGAAACCGAACACCTTGGGCAACAGCCGGATGCTTCTGCATCTGTGATCGCTGCGCTCAATTCGGCCCGGACGCCCTGCCCAGGTTCCCTATGTCCGAAACGCGCATCTTTCTGGTCCGGGGAGGTCACTCGGTCTCTCCCAGGGGTTTGTGTTTTTCCAGCAAAAGCGGTTTGCTTTCCGACGTACTGCAGTACTGCATATAACAGGGGACGGCGAAACGGCGGACGCCGCAGACCCCAGGCCCGCAAGTTATCGATGAAAGGAAATCCGGTGGCACAGAAGGTTCAGGTCCTTCTTGTCGACGACCTCGACGGCGGCGAGGCGGACGAGACGGTGACGTTCGCACTGGACGGCAAGACGTACGAGATCGATCTCACCACCGCGAATGCGGACAAGCTCCGTGGTCTTCTCGACGCTTACGTGAAGGGCGGACGCCGTACCGGTGGCCGTGCTTCGGGTGGCCGTGGAAAGGCGCGCGCCGCTACCGGTGGCAGCCAGGACACCGCGCAGATCCGCGCGTGGGCCAAGGAGAACGGCTACGAGGTCAACGACCGCGGCCGTGTTCCCGCGTCCATTCGCGAGGCCTACGAAAAGGCCAACGGCTGAGCGCACGAGCGCCGCAGCCGGACCCGGTGGCACTGTGTGGCCACCGTGTCCACGAGTCGTACGAGATCAGGGGCGCCCCCAACGCCCCCCACGGCCGACAGTGTCGGCAGCGAGGCCTCGACCTCGCGCCCCGGCTCGGGGGGCCGCAGCCATACGGCGGCCCCCTGCACGGGACCTGGGCGACCCGCGGGAATCGACTGCCCGGGGTGCCCCTTCACGGGCCCCGCGGCAGAGAGCGGCGGCATTTTTTCGGGCCCCGCCCCGGGGACCTGCGGCGCCTCCATGTGCCCGCCCTCGCCGAGCGCCACCAGATCCAGCGCCGGCGCCAGCGCGCCCCACTCCAGCCAGTCCAGCAGCCCCGGCAGCTCCTCCGCGCTGCCCGCGGCCACCAGCAGCCGCATCCGGTCGCCCCGTACGGCCACCGGAGAGCTCGGCCCCAGCCGCCACAGCGCCGCGGCACCGGCCTCGACCGGCACGTCCAGGACGTCGAACCGCAGCCCCGTGACGAGCCGCAACGGCTCCCCGGGCACCGTCCGCCACCCGAGTTCGTTCTCGTACCAGTGCCGCCGCCGGTCGTCCGGATCGAGCGGGTGACGGGGGGAGGGGACCGTGGTGACCGGGGGGACTGTGCCAACCATGCCAAGTGCAACCGTCGAACCCGGCCGAGAGTTACGCTGGGTGGTCCGGTGATTGCGCAGGGTGCCGGAAAAGAGGGCGTTCGGGGGTGCCGGACCGCGCAAGGTTGTTCGCCCGTAGCGGAGGGAACCGGTGCGCTCGGCATGGAGTGTCGGTCCGTACGGGTAAGACAATCCCTAGTGGGAGGGGGCGACACGCAGAAATTGGCGTCTCACGTTCGCCATCGGCGTACTCATGGTGAGGGTAACTGCCTGGCCTGCGGGAACATCGTCTCGCACCATCAGGTTGGAGCAGATGTCGGCGTTCGGGTTCAGGAGGCAGTGTTGGTTCTCGGTCCGGTGTCGGCAGTTGGAATGAGCGGTCCCCGCTTGCGGGACTAAGCTGCGGAAGGACAGGGAGGGGAGCGTCCCCTTACTGCCTGACCGCTCTGAGGAGCGATTAACGATGTTCGAGAGGTTCACCGACCGCGCGCGGCGGGTTGTCGTCCTGGCTCAGGAAGAAGCCCGGATGCTCAACCACAACTACATCGGCACCGAGCACATCCTCCTGGGTCTCATCCACGAGGGTGAGGGTGTCGCCGCAAAGGCCCTGGAGAGCCTCGGCATTTCGCTTGAGGCGGTCCGCCAGCAGGTTGAGGAGATCATCGGACAGGGCCAGCAGGCGCCGTCCGGTCACATCCCCTTCACTCCCCGTGCCAAGAAGGTCCTGGAGCTGTCGCTCCGCGAGGCTCTTCAGCTGGGCCACAACTACATCGGCACGGAGCACATCCTGCTCGGCCTGATCCGTGAGGGCGAGGGCGTCGCCGCCCAGGTCCTGGTCAAGCTGGGCGCTGATCTCAACCGTGTGCGGCAGCAGGTGATCCAGCTGCTCTCCGGTTACCAGGGCAAGGAGACCGCCACCGCCGGCGGCCCTGCGGAGGGCACCCCCTCGACGTCCCTGGTCCTCGACCAGTTCGGCCGGAACCTCACCCAGGCCGCTCGTGAGTCCAAGCTCGACCCGGTCATCGGGCGCGAGAAGGAGATCGAGCGGGTCATGCAGGTGCTGTCCCGCCGCACCAAGAACAACCCGGTCCTGATCGGTGAGCCCGGCGTCGGCAAGACCGCCGTCGTCGAGGGCCTCGCCCAGGCCATCGTCAAGGGCGAGGTGCCCGAGACCCTCAAGGACAAGCACCTCTACACCCTGGACCTCGGCGCACTGGTCGCCGGCTCCCGCTACCGCGGTGACTTCGAGGAGCGCCTGAAGAAGGTCCTCAAGGAGATCCGCACCCGCGGCGACATCATCCTGTTCATCGACGAGCTGCACACGCTGGTCGGTGCGGGTGCCGCCGAGGGCGCCATCGACGCCGCTTCGATCCTGAAGCCGATGCTGGCCCGCGGTGAGCTCCAGACCATCGGCGCCACCACCCTGGACGAGTACCGCAAGCACCTGGAGAAGGACGCGGCCCTCGAGCGCCGCTTCCAGCCCATCCAGGTCGCGGAGCCGTCCCTGCCGCACACCATCGAGATCCTCAAGGGTCTGCGCGACCGCTACGAGGCCCACCACCGTGTCTCCATCACGGACGAGGCGCTCGTGCAGGCGGCCACGCTGGCCGACCGGTACATCTCGGACCGCTTCCTGCCGGACAAGGCGATCGACCTGATCGACGAGGCCGGCTCCCGGATGCGCATCCGCCGGATGACCGCGCCGCCGGACCTGCGCGAGTTCGACGAGAAGATCGCCGGCGTCCGCCGTGACAAGGAGTCCGCGATCGACTCGCAGGACTTCGAGAAGGCCGCCTCCCTCCGCGACAAGGAGAAGCAGCTCCTGGCCGCCAAGGCCAAGCGGGAGAAGGAGTGGAAGGCCGGCGACATGGACGTCGTCGCCGAGGTCGACGGCGAGCTGATCGCCGAGGTCCTCGCGACCGCCACCGGCATCCCGGTCTTCAAGCTGACCGAGGAGGAGTCCTCGCGTCTGCTGCGCATGGAGGACGAGCTCCACAAGCGGGTCATCGGCCAGAAGGACGCCGTCAAGGCGCTCTCGAAGGCGATCCGTCGTACGCGTGCGGGCCTCAAGGACCCGAAGCGCCCCGGTGGTTCGTTCATCTTCGCCGGCCCGTCCGGTGTCGGTAAGACGGAGCTGTCCAAGGCGCTCGCCGAGTTCCTCTTCGGTGACGAGGACGCGCTGATCTCCCTCGACATGTCGGAGTTCAGCGAGAAGCACACGGTCTCGCGTCTCTTCGGTTCGCCCCCCGGTTACGTGGGCTACGAAGAGGGCGGCCAGCTGACGGAGAAGGTGCGGCGCAAGCCGTTCTCGGTGGTCCTCTTCGACGAGGTCGAGAAGGCCCACCCGGACATCTTCAACTCACTGCTGCAGATCCTGGAGGACGGTCGTCTGACCGACTCCCAGGGCCGGGTCGTGGACTTCAAGAACACGGTCATCATCATGACGACCAACCTCGGCACGCGGGACATCTCCAAGGGCTTCAACCTCGGCTTCGCGGCCACGGGTGACACGAAGTCCAACTACGAGCGCATGAAGAACAAGGTCTCGGACGAGCTCAAGCAGCACTTCCGCCCCGAGTTCCTCAACCGCGTGGACGACGTCGTCGTCTTCCCGCAGCTCACCCAGGAGGACATCCTCCAGATCGTCGACCTGATGATCGGGAAGGTGGACGAGCGCCTCAAGGACCGGGACATGGGCATCGAGCTCTCCCAGGCCGCCAAGGAGCTCCTCTCCAAGAAGGGTTACGACCCGGTGCTGGGCGCGCGGCCGCTGCGTCGCACGATCCAGCGCGAGATCGAGGACACGCTCTCCGAGAAGATCCTCTTCGGCGAGCTGCGCCCCGGTCACATCGTGGTCGTCGACACGGAGGGCGAGGGCGAGGCCAAGACCTTCACCTTCCGGGGTGAGGAGAAGTCGGCACTGCCGGACGTCCCGCCGATCGAGCAGGCGGCCGGCGGAGCCGGTCCGAATCTGAGCAAGGAGGCGTAAGGCTCCAGGGCTTTACGGCTGGGAAAGGGGTCGGTGCCTTTGGGCACCGGCCCCTTTCGCCTGGGCCGGGTGGTGCCGTCCCGCACGCTCTACATCTGCCGGACACGGACGCCGGGGAGTTCCGGCATGGTGCTCAGCGAGGCGCTGGACAGTTCGTCTTCGAGCTGGAGTTCCGTCAGAGCCGGGAGAGAGGCCACTTCCTGCCAGTCGGCGGCGGTCAGGGAATGGCCGGACTCGCCGAGTCTGAGAGTCGTGAGGGTGGGCCATTGACCAAGCCCGCGCAGCCCGGTGCCCCACACCGTGTCCGCCCTCAGATGCAGGTATTCCAGAGGTGCGTCGACCGGCAGGGATTCGGCGAGGCTGTCTCCCGGAAGCACCTGGTTGACGGACAACCAGGTCAACCAACGAAGTTCCCGCAGCCCCCTGATGTGGCCTGTCCCGCTCAACCACATTTCGGTGAGGGGGAGTTGCGCCAGCGGTGCGAAATCCTCGATTTGGAGGCACCGGTGAAGCCACAGACGGTTCAGGGAAGAGAAGGGCGACAGCTCCCCCAGATCGGCCAGCCGTGGATTGTCGATCACGCTCAGGGTCTCGACCGCGGCCGGTTCGACCACGGCCGCCAGGATCTCCGGCACGGACCGCGAGCCGGCGCAGGTCACGCTCCGCCAAGGGCGCATCAGGCTGAGCGCCGCGTACTTCTCGTCGCTGTCGCACCGGATGTACAGCTCCGAGCGATCCAGATGGTCGAGTACCTCGACCGCGTACTCCCGGATGTCGAACCGGTCCCAGGTGCCCACGAGTTGGCGCCGCACCTCAAGATCGGGATGCTCCTGGAACCGCCGAAGTACGCCCAGGGCCGCCTCCGGCTCCTCCGTGCCGAGCAGCGAGGCGGTGACGGTGACCGCGAGGGCCTCCGCGCCCGACAGCCCGGCCGGACCCGGCAGCAACTCCAGCACCAGCGGCCCCGCCTGCGTCAGCGCGTGCGCCCCCTCCGTCGTACGCGGGGGAATCAGCGCGGCCGCACGGGCCTCGACCTCGGCCCGAACCGCCGGGTCCAGCGCCGTCGCGTGCTCCAGGCAGGCCAGTGCCAGCAGTGTCAGCCGGGGCTCGTCCTGGGCCAGCAACTCCCTTAGCAGTACGACCCGTTCGCGCGGCCTGGCATGGGCGACGGCCATGCGGATGACGTCCTCCCACTGGGTGTCGTCCGCACGGGAGATCAGCACGTCGAGGTGGCCCTCCTCCACCGCGTACCGCGCTCCCAGGTAGTCCTGGAAGGTGCGGTGCACGAAGTCCAGGACGTCTACGGCGGGTTGGCGCAGCAGGCCGCTTCTCAGGAGCAGTTCCCGCAGTACCGTCCTCGCGTCACCCTGCCCGGTGATCGTCGGCAGGACGCGCTCCACGATCCTCTCGGCCGTCTCCACGTCCATCTCCGTGCGGCCGCTCAACACCAGCGCGTACGCGAGGCGTTGGAGGATCTCCAGCTGGGCCTCCTCACCCAGTTCCGTCCCCTCCAGCGCGCCCATGCCCCGCTCGCGGTCCCGGCGGGCCAGCAGCATCGTGAGGGCGGCGTCGTACAACTCCTTGCGGCCGGTGGGGAGATAGCCCTTCCGTTCCCGGTGCAGGGCGCAGATCAGGCCGCACATGAGGGGGTTGGTGGCGAGGCGGGCCAGGTCGCGTTTGGTGCGGAGGGAGTCCAGGAGGGGGGCTTCGTACTCGGGGGCCCGTGCCGCCGCATGCCAGCGCTCGACGAAGGTCCGCACCTCGGGGCGGCGCATCGGGGCCAGGGTCAGTTCGTGGAAGCCCTCGGAGGACAGCCAGTCGGGGCGTATCGCGGTGGGGCGGGAGGTGAGGAGCCAGCGGTTGCCGGGGAAGGCGCGGATCAGGGCGAGGAGCCAGTCGCGGGTGCGGTGGCGGTCGGTGGAGGGGATCTCGTCGAGGCCGTCGACCAGGATGAGGCCCCGGCCGGCGGTCAGGACGCGTTCGGTCCAGCCCTCGGGTGGGGAGTGGGGGCAGTCGGTCGCCGCCAAGAAGGCTGCGGGGGAGGGTAGTTGACCGGTGCGGAGCAGGGTGCGCAGGGGGAGGACGTACGGGACGCGGTCGCCGTTCCCGGCCGCCGTCACCGCGAGCCACTGCACCAGGGTCGTCTTGCCGGAGCCCGCGTCACCGCGCAGCAGGACCCGGTCGTGGGTCGACAGGGCTTCCTCGGCGGGGAGTTGGCGGTCGTAGCGGGCGCCGGGGTGCTCCTCGGACAGGGAGCGTTCCTCCGTCGCCTCCAGGCTGAGGTACGCCACTTCGAGGGGCCAGCGGTCCGGAGAGTCGCGCAGGTCGATGCCGTAGATGGTGATGTGGTTGTGGCGTTCGGCGACGTAGGAGAGGTAGCGGCGTTCGAAGGCGCGGTCCTGGGTGCCGGGGCGTGGGGTGCGGGCGATCAACTCGTCCACCCGGGCTATCAGTTCGGCCTGGGTACGGGTCTGTTCCACCAGCGTGCGGGCGACGAAGGTGGACCGGCGGGTGAAGAACTCCAGGATCTGGAGGCAGGCCCACTCGGTGGCGTTGTCGAGGAAGTAGCGCGCGTCGGTGGACAGTCCGGCGGGGGGTGGGGCCTCGTGCTCCAACTGCCGTGCCAGTTCGCGGTGTCCGAGGCGTACGGCCTGTACGTCGTCCATGTCCAGGTCGCCGAGGGCGAGCAGCCGGCGGGCCAACGCGTCGGCCACGGCGGGTTGTTCGTCGAAGGGGAAGGGCGCTTCGCCGGGGGAGTCCACCGCCCGCGCGACCAGGCGGTCGGCGAGCTTGTGGACGTCCTTCTCCGTCAGGATGCGCTTTTCGCCCTTGAAGGAGACGAGGTTCGACAGCCGGACCGGCCTGTCGACCAGGCCCGCGCCCGGTCCTTCGGGTACGAACAGCTTTTTCAGCAGCGGTGTGATCAGGCCGGATGCCAGCTTGCCACCGAGTACCGCAGGCTCCATCGGCCGCCCCACCCCCGTCGTCGCGCGAACGGACGGAGCCTAACCGGTTACGACAACTGGCCGTCGTAGTCCGGCAGTTTGAAGGTCTTCTCGGCGTGGCCGCCCGACAGGTCGGTGGCGCTGTTGCCGATGTTCGCGATGATCGTGTAGCCCTTGGACTCGATGTCGGCGCGCTGGGCGGTCTTGTAGGCGGCGACGTCCTTGAACAGGTCGAAGAGGCCGCGGGCGTAGAGGCCGTCGACGTCGTAGCCGTCGTGTTCGAGGTTGTACTCGGTCGGCAGGTAGATGATGCCGGGGCGGGCCGTGACGAAGAACAGCGAAACGCCGTGCTCCTGGGCGTACTTGGCGACCGCGAGCACGGGCTTGTTGGCCGGCTGCGGCCAGCTGAAGCCGAAGTCCGTCTCCAGGGTGGTGTTGTCGATGTCGAAGACGATCGCCTGCTTCTCACCGGGCTTCGTGGTCGCGATGCGCTGCTTCAGGTAGGGCAGGGCCTGGTTCATGACCGTCTGGCAGTCCGTCTGCCAGGTGGTGTAGTCGACGGCCGCGGTGGTGCTCGTCGCGGTGGCGGCTTCCGCGGGGACGGCCAGCGCCGCGAGGGCGGCTGCGGTCACGGCGACGGTGGCGGTACGGCGGGCCCAGGGGCGTCGTCTCGTCATGGGGGTGGGGGTTCCTCTCACGTCTGTGCGGTGCCGGTGCGGAAGGCATGCTCGCGGGCGAGGGTGGCGTGAGGGGAACCGTAAGGTTACTGAACGGTAGGTGCATAGAGGTCTGCGCCACATTCCCGCGGTCGGCGATCGCCCCGCCCGGTGACAAGCCGCACAGGCGATTCGGGCCCTACTAGGGCGGGTAGTCGTAAGCCCCGATTGGGGCAAAAGGTACTTCTTGCGTGGAACCAGATGGGTGGTTTTGCCGTCGCGGTGGCGATTTATAGCCAAAGTGCGCTCTGTCAAGAAGTCGGAAGTTTTGTGGTGAAGTACTAGCTTCCGTCGTAGAAGAGCTGTTTGGGGGTTTGTGGGGGCCGGGGTTACCAATGGACGTGCCATCCGGCGGCCGCTTGTGTGCCGGGTGGTCTTTCTGTCCCCGTCCCCGTGAGGTTCCGATGTTCCAGCGCTCCACGTCCCGCTCTTCCCGTACGACTCCGCTCCGCACCCGGGTGGCCGTCCTGGCCGTCGGGCTGGGAGCCACCGCCGTGCTGGGCACCGGGGTCGCGAGCGCCGCCACCGCGAGCGTGGCGCCGAAGGCGGTCAGTGCGAAGACCGCCGCCTCCTGGGTCGACCCGGTGAAGAAGTACACGCTCTCCGCGAGCTTCGCCCAGGCCGGCGGCCTGTGGCAGTCCACCCACAGCGGGCAGGACTTCGCCGTGGCCAGCGGTACCAACGTCGTCGCCGCGCACGGCGGGACCGTCGTCAAGGCCGGCGGCAACGGTGCCGGTGACGGGGCCGCGTACGGCAATGCCATCGTCATCAAGCACGGCAACGGCACGTACTCGCAGTACGCCCACCTCTCGCGCATCGACGTGAAGGTCGGCCAGGTCGTCAGCACCGGCCGGCACATCGCGCTGTCCGGCAACACCGGCAACTCCACCGGCCCCCACCTGCACTTCGAGATCCGTACGACCGCCAACTACGGCTCGGCCATAGACCCGGTCGCGTTCCTGCGCGGCAAGGGCGTGAAGGTCTAAGCCTGCTTCGTGCCCGCGTGGGCCTGCGTGATCATGTCGGTGGCGACCTCCAGGACGGCCTTGCGCTTGTCCTCGGGGTCGCCTTCGAGGTCCTGTACGGCGAACATGCCGGCGTGCAGCGTGAAGATCGCGCTGAGCGAGCGGACCTGGTCGACCAGGCCGGCGTCCGGGTCGATGACGATCTCCCGCAGGCCGCGCATACGGTCCTTGAAGCGCTCGCCGATGCGCAGGTCCCGTACCTGTGCCTGGTTCTCCTGCATGAAGCGGAACAGCGGGGTCGCGCCGTCGAGCGCGTCGGCGTAGCGCCGTACGATCTCCCGCTTGGTCTCCAGGGTGTGCGGCTGGTCGCGGCCCCACTCGATCAGGTCCTCGATCGGCTTCGTGAGGTCCTCGAAGATGCTGACCAGGATCTCTTCCTTGGTCTTGAAGTGGTAGTAGAGCGCCGCCTTCGTGACGTCCAGGTGCTCGGCGATCTCGCGCAGCGAGGTCTTCTCGTAGCCCTGCTCGGCGAAGAGTTCGAGCGCCACGTCCTGGATGCGCTGGCGGGTGTCTCCGCGACGTTGCCGCTTGGTGCCGTCCATGGTGCCGCCCATCCGTCTCATGCTCCCGCAAACTTACTTGACGCCCGGCTAGTTACGGGTCTACTTTCCCCTAGTGTAGTCAACTAGCCGGGCGGCAAGTAAGTAGCCGGACGGTAGCGGTATCCAGCGGTAGCTAGGGGAGTGGGAACGATGGCGGACACGCAGACGGTCGACAAGGGGTCGGGAGAGACCGAGAAACAGCCCAGGAGCGTGCGGGTCGTCCTGCTCGCCCTGATGATCACCATGATGCTCGCGATGCTCGACAACATGATCGTGGGTACGGCGATGCCCACGATCGTCGGTGAGCTGGGTGGGCTCGAGCATCTGTCGTGGGTCGTGACCGCGTACACGCTCGCCACCGCCAGCTCCACTCCCCTGTGGGGCAAGCTCGGTGACATGTACGGGCGCAAGGGCGCCTTCATGACCTCCATCGTGATCTTCCTGGTCGGCTCCGCGCTCAGCGGCATGGCACAGAACATGGGCCAGCTCATCGGCTTCCGGGCCATCCAGGGTCTCGGTGCCGGTGGTCTCATGGTCGGCGTCATGGCGATCATCGGCGACCTCATCCCGCCGCGTGAGCGGGGCAAGTACCAGGGCATGATGGCCGGCGTCATGGCGCTCGCGATGATCGGCGGACCGCTGGTCGGCGGCACCATCACCGACAACTGGGGCTGGCGCTGGTCCTTCTACATCAACCTCCCCCTCGGCGTGATCGCGCTCGCCGCGATCAGCGCCGTACTGCACCTGCCGAAGAAGCGCTCCCAGGCGCGCATCGACTACCTCGGCGCCGGACTGCTCACCGTCGGCATCACCTCCATCGTGCTCGTCACCACGTGGGGCGGTTCGCAGTACGCCTGGACCTCCGTGCGGATCATGGAACTGATCGCGCTGGGTGTGGCCGCCCTCGTCGGGTTCGTGTTCTGGCAGACCAAGGCCGTCGAGCCGGTCGTACCGCTGCACATCTTCCGCAGCCGCAACTTCAGCCTGATGGCGGTCATCGGCTTCATCACCGGCTTCGTGATGTTCGGCGCGACCCTGTTCCTGCCGCTGTACCAGCAGTCCGTGCAGGGCGCGTCCGCGACCAACTCGGGTCTGCTGCTCCTGCCGATGCTCGGCGCGATGCTCGTGACCTCCATGGTCGCGGGGCGGGTGACCACCAACACCGGGCGCTACAAGGTGTTTCCGGTCGCCGGCAGCATCCTGATGGGCGTCGGTCTGTACCTGCTCTCCACGATGGACGTCGACACGACCCGGTTCATGTCCGGTGTGTACATGGCCGTCGTCGGGCTCGGCATGGGCTGCCTGATGCAGATCACCATGCTGGTCGCGCAGAACAGCGTCGAGATGAAGGACATGGGGGTCGCGTCCTCCACGAGCACGCTGTCGCGGACGCTCGGCTCGTCGTTCGGTGTCGCGATCATGGGTGCGCTGTTCAACAACCGGGTTCAGGACGTCATGAGCCAGAAGGCCGGGGCGCTGGGGGCCAAGGTGACCGAGCAGTCGGCTCAGCTGGACGCGAAGAGTCTGGCGAAGCTGCCGGCGGTGGCGCGTGAGGCTTATCAGCACGCGGTGTCGGCCGGTATTCACTCGGCGTTTCTGCTGGGGGCTGTGGTGACGGTGCTGGCGCTGGTGGCTGCGGTGTTCGTGAAGGAGGTTCCGCTGAAGGGGGCGGGGCCGGCTGCGCCCAAGCCTGGTGAGGATGCGGAGACGGTGGCGCCGGTGTCGATCGTCGAGGCGGTCTGAGTTCGTCGGCAGTGAGCTGAAGGTCCCCCGGTTGGTGTCCGCCCCGGGGGGCCTTCGTTTTGGTTTTTCGTTGTTTTCTCGCCCCCGCCGCCCCTACCCTCCCCACTCTCGGCTTCGCTCGAGCGGGGGGACCCTCATCGTCACTGGGGGCTGCCGCCCCCAGACCCCCGCTTCGGCCTGGACGGCCTCCTCCTCAAACGCCGGACGGGCTGGGGGGTGCCGGCCGGGGGCGACGGGTCCCGAAACGCCGGTCGGGCTGGGGGGGGGGTGCGGCCGGTGCCCACAAGTATCGGCTCTGTTGTCAGTGGGCCGTGTCACCATCGGGCGCATGGACAAAATGCGGCAGTTGCGGCTGGCCAAGGACGCCATGGACCGTGACTGGGCCGAGCCGGGGCTCGACCTGGGGGTGGTGGCCGCGCATGCCGGGTATTCGCGGTACCACTTCATCCGGGAGTTCAAGGAGGCCTACGGCGAGACGCCGGGGCAGTATCTGACGCATCGGCGTATCGAGCGGGCCGAGGAGATGCTCCGCAGCGCCGATCTGTCGGTCACGGAGATCTGTCATCTCGTCGGCTTCAGCAGCCTCGGTACGTTCTCGGCACGGTTCAAAGCGCGGACCGGGCTGACTCCGAGTGAGTACCGGAGCGAACATGTGGGGCGCGGGGCCGCCCTCATCCCGGGGTGCTACGCGATGCTCTGGGCCGGCGGTTTCCCCTCCGCAACTTTGAAGAAGCGTGCCGCTGCCCACCCTGCCTACGGTGAGGAAGGAGAACAGGAAGCCACCTCGATTTCTACCTCGTCCGACAGGAGTGCGGAGCCATGATCCAAGGGCTGGGCATCACCACCGTATGGACCTTCGACCAGCAGCGCACCAAGGCCTTCTTCACCGAGAAACTGGACTTCGAGGTCCGGGACGACATCTCGATGGGGGACATGAAGTGGGTCACCGTCGGTGCCAAGGAGCAGCCGGGCGTCGAGATCGCGCTGATGAGCCTCGACGGTCCCGGCCTCGACCCCGAGTCCGCCGAGGCGCTGAAGAAGCTGGTCAGCAAGGGGGTGTTGGGGGCGGGTGCGTTCCGTACGGACGACTGCCGTGGTGACTACGCGACCTTCAAGGCGCGTGGCGTCGAGTTCGTCCAGGAGCCCAAGGAGCGGCCGTACGGCGTCGAGGCGATCTTCCGCGACGACAGCGGCAACTGGTACTCGCTGACCGAGCGCAGCGAGGAGCTCGACTTCTCCAAGGACTTCGGATGAGTGGAGAGCGGGTGGCCGAGGTCGAGCCGGATCATACGGCCGTGCGGGTCGCCCTGTGGAGGGCTCTGCACGTCCGGGCCGACGCACCGCCGCATGTCGTCGAGGACGAGGTCGGGCTGCGGCTGGTGGACCCCGGGGACGACTGGCGCGAGCGGCCCGACATGGACGTCGAGGCCACCCGCCGGATCCGCGCGTCGATCGTGGCGCGGGCCCGGTTCGTCGAGGACGTGGTGGGGGAGCAGGCCGCGAAGGGCGTGGACCAGTACGTCGTGCTCGGCGCCGGGCTGGACACCTTCGCCCAGCGGCGGCCCGAACTCGGCGCGAAAATAAGGGTGTTCGAGGTCGAACGGCCCGGCACTCAGGCCTGGAAGCGCCGTCGGCTGGCCGAGCTCGGGTATGACGAGCCGGACTGGCTGCGGTTCGTGCCGGTGGATTTCGAGGGCGACTGGTGGGGGCAACTGGCCGCCGCCGGGCTCGACACCGGGCGGCCCGCCGTGGTCGCCGCGAACGGCGTCATCATGTATCTCACCCTGGACGCGATCACCGCCATGTTCCGCCTGGTCGCCGGGCTCGCCCCCGGCTCCACCCTGGTGACGACCTTCCTACGGCCCGTCGACGACGTGGAGCCCGAGCAGCGCGCGCAGTTGGAGGTCGCGGTGCGAGGGGCTCGTGCCGCCGGTACGCCGTTCCTGAGCTTCTTCACTCCGGAGCAGGTGCTGGCGCTGGGGCGCGAGTGCGGGTTCCGGGAGGTGCGGCATGTGTCGGCCGCGGATCTTGCCGCGCGGTACTTCGGGGGGAGGACGGACGGGGTGGGGCCGTCTCGGGGGGAGGAGGTGATGCTGGCCGGCACCTGAGCCTTCGCTCAGGGCGGCGGGCGCACCTTCGTCAAAGACCTACGGCAGCATCGGATAGCTGCCCGTGCTCGTCGGTGCGTGTTCCGGCAGCCACAGCACCGCGACCGCGCCCTCCGCCGGGATGTGGTCCGGCGCGCCCGCGGGGCGGACGTTGCGGAAGGTCAGGCGAGCGCCGAGGACCCGTGCCTGGCCGGCCGCGATGGTCAGGCCCAGGCCGTGGCCGTGGCCCGCGCGGTCCTTGCTGCCGGTGCGGAAGCGGCTCGGGCCCTCCGCGAGGAGTTCCTCGGGGAAGCCGGGGCCGTGGTCGCGGACCCGGATGACCCGGCCCTCGACCGAGACCTCGATCGGCGGCTTGCCGTGCCTCGCCGCGTTGGCCAGCAGGTTGAACAGCACGCGCTCCAGGCGGCGCGGGTCGGTGGTGACTGCCGACTCGTGGACGACGTGCACCACCGCGTCCGGGTCCTTCGCGATCACCCGGCGGCTCACGAAGTCGCCCAGCATGATGTCCTGCAGTTCGGCCCGCTCGGAGGCGCCGTCGAGACGGGCGACCTCCAGGACGTCCTCGACGAGGGTGCGCATCGCCTTGGCTCGGTCCAGGACCAGTTCCGTCGGGCGGCCGGGCGGGAGCAGTTCGGCCGCGGTCAGCAAGCCCGTCACCGGGGTGCGCAGTTCGTGTGCGATGTCCGCGGTGACCCGGCGTTCGGCCTCAAGCCGCTGTTGCAGCGCGTCCGTCATGGCGTCCACCGCGCGCGCGAGGTCGTCGGTCTCGTCCCGTACGACTCCGCCGATCGCGTCCCGTACCCGTACGTCCGTCTCGCCCTTGGCGACCTGGTTCGCCGCGACGGCCGCCTTGCGCAGCCGGCGCGAGAGCTGGCCGCCGATCAGCACGCCGAGCGCGCTGCCGCCGAGCACGGCCGCGATCGAGCCGATGACCAGAGCCTGGTCGAGGTCCTTGAGGATGTCCGTGCTGCGGTCGGTGAACCCTGTGTGCAGGGACATCACATGGCCGTCCTTGAGCGGTACGGCCGCCCAGATGTCCGGGATGCCGTGCGGCCGGTCGGTGACGTAGGTGGCCCTGCGGCCCTCCGCGACCCTCTGGCGCAGCGCCGGCGGCAGGCTCGGGTCGTCGATCTTGATGCTGGGGAAGTTGGGGCGCCCGGACAGCTCGTAGTTGCGCTGGGCGATCTGGACCCGCTCGTCGGCGAGGTCGCGCGCGTTGTCCAGCATCGAGACCCGGGCCGCGTTGTGCACGACCAGGCTGAGCGCGATCGCGACCAGCGTGCCGACCAGCGCGATGGCCGCGCTGAGCTTCCATCTCAGGCCCGTACGGATGCCCGCTCTGTCCATGAACGACGGGACCCTGCGCCGTGAATTCCCCCGCATACCCCTGCTCAGGCCTTCAACTTGTAGCCGAAGCCGCGGACCGTCTCGATCCGGTCCTGGCCGATCTTCGTGCGCAGCCGCTGCACATGGACGTCCACGACCCGGGTGTCACCGCCCCAGCCGTAGTCCCACACCCGCTCCAGCAGCTTGTCGCGGGACAGGACCGTGCCGGGTGCCGAGGAGAACTCCAGGAGCAGGCGCATCTCGGTCGGCGTCAGCGCCACCGGCTGTCCGGCCTTGAGTACCTCCATGCCTTCGGTGTCGATCTCCAGGTCGCCGAAGGTGAGCACTCCGCCGTCGACCGGGGCCGTCTCCGCGTCGGTGCGGTCGGTGCCGTTCGCGTGGCCGAAGCGGCGCAGCACGGCTCGGATGCGGGCGACCAGGACGGCGCCGTCGAAGGGCTTCGTGACGTAGTCGTCCGCGCCCGCTTCCAGGCCGAGGACCACGTCGATGGAGTCGGCGCGCGCCGACAGCATGATCACCGGCACGGTCGAGTCGTCGCGGATCCGGCGGCACAGGCTGACGCCGTCCAGGCCGGGGACCATCACGTCCAGGAGCGCGATGTCGGGGCGGTTCGCCCGGAACGCCTCCAGGCCCGACAGCCCGTCGGGCATCGCCGTGACCGCGAAGCCGTCCCGCTCCAGGGCGAGTTGGGTGGCCTCACGGATGACGTCGTCGTCCTCGACGAACAGGACGTGGGTCTGGTCTGCCATCCCGGTGCTCTCAGTCCTCGTGTGGGTCGTTCTCAAGCATGGGACGCCCGAAGGGGCGTCCGCGTTCACTGAAGGATCGGATCGCGCCACCCGATCGGTTCACGCGTGGTGCGGTCCGGGCGGCTCAGTTTCCGCTCGGGGCCGGTGACGCGTCGCCTCCGACCGCGTTGCTGTACTCGTTGTGCGTGCTGTACTCCTGGACGAAACGGCCCGACGTCCAGCGGTACGTGATCACGTTCTCACCGGACGGACTCGACACCGGGTCGCCCTTCTCGTACACCTGCTTGGTGACGACCAGGTCGCCGCGGTCGATCTCCGCGTAGACCGGGGGTTCCTCGGCCTTGAAGACATTCTCGTACGTCCCACCCGTCGCGCGGTACACGTACGAGCCGATGCCGACCGCGTCGCCGCAGGTCATCACGTTGACGACGACGTCGTTGACGGTGCCGCCGGTGAGCACGCCGTAGGACACGTCGACCGCGTACTCGTCGGCGACGCACGGCTTCAGCTCGTGCTTGACCGCCGCCGAGACGTTCGGGTCGTCCTCGACGAGTTTCACCGCGTCCACGTGGTCGTCGACCGTCGCGGACGGGGTGGGCGAGGGCACCGCGGCGACGCCCACCGAGTCGGAGTGCGCCGGGCCCTCGTCACGGGCGCCCGTGCCGCCCGTGGCGCAGCCGGACACCAACAGGGCGAGGGCGGCGAGCACGGCCATCGCCGTGAACGCCGCCTCGAAGCCGCCGCGTGCCCTGTCCGGCACCGGGATTTCGCTCCGGCCGGCCCCAAGGGTGTCGTCGCTCAGGCCGCGCAACGCTCCCGCTCCTCACGCTCCAGCGCGCGTGCGTCCAGGTCGCGGGCCTCCAGCTCCTCCCGGAGCCGGGCGAGCGCCCGGTGCAGCGTGCTCTTGACCGTACCGGCCGACATGCCGAGGGCGGCGGCCGTCTCCTCCGTGGACATCTGCTCCCAGTGTCGCAGGACGACAACACTGCGCTGTTTCGGAGCGAGAACTTTCATGATGTCCATAAGAAGCGCCCGGTCCGCGTGCTGTTCGGTCGCGTCGTCGACGCTCGCGTCCGGGAGCTGCTCGGTGGGGACCTCTTCGAGCTTGCGGGCCCGCCACCACTCGGTACGGGTGTTGATCATGACGCGGCGCAGGTAGGCGTCCGCGAGGCGCTTGTCCTCGATGGTCTCCCAGCGGCCGTACGTCCGTACCAGCGCGGTCTGCAGCAGGTCCTGGGCGTCGACCGGGTCGGGCACCAGCCGACGGGCGCTGCGCAGCAGCGCGTCCTGTCGGGTGCGGACGTACTCCTCGAATTCGAGCACCTCGCCCTGCGCCATGATCAACCGCCTCCATCCCCGTTTCCGACCTGCCTGCTGCCGGTTGTCCTTTGCTGCGTCCCGCCGGTCTGCGGCACAGGAACGAAGCTACGGAGGGGTTGTCACGGCACTGTGCGGAGCAGCCTGCGAGGAGCGCTCGGCTGTCCGTCGGTTGTGTAACGGAAGTAGGTCCGGGGTAAGGGGGCGGGGTCGTTTGGGTGTGTATGGGGTGGTTTGGACGTTGCCTGAGTGTTGCGGGGGCTGGGTGTTGGCTGTGATGTGGCCCGGGGTGAGGCGGATGGCTGTGAATTGACCGTGTGTCAGGTGCGGGTCGCGGGGAGTTGGTACAGGCCCTCCGGGAGGGGTTCTACGAGGCCGTCGGACACCAGGCCGTCCAGTGCTCTGGCCCGCTGTACCGGTTCGTGCCATACGCGGTCCAGTGCTGCCTGTGGGACGGGGGTGTGCGCTTCGCGGAGTACGGCCAGGAGTTTGCCGCGGACCTGGCGGTCCGTGCCCGCGTATGTCTGGCCGCGGCGGGCGGGGCCCTCGTGGTCCGGTTTGCCTGCCAGGTTCCAGGCGCACTGCGCTGAGATGGGGCAGCGGTGGCATGTCTCGTTCTTCGCCGTGCAGACCAGTGCGCCGAGTTCCATGGATGCGGCGGCCCAGCGGGCGGCGGTCCGCTCGTCCGGGGGGAGCAGGGCGCGGGCCAGTTTGCGTTCGGCGGCGGTGGTGGCGTTCGGGGGGTACTGGACGCCGGTGACCGCGCGCGCGAACACTCGGCGGACGTTCGTGTCGAGTACGGCGTGGCGCTGGCCGTAGGCGAAGGAGGCGACGGCGGCGGCCGTGTACTCGCCGATGCCTGGGAGGGCGAGGAGCTGGGAGTGGTCGGTGGGGACGTCGCCGCCGTGGCGTTCCGTTATGGCGGTGGCCGCGCCGTGGAGGCGGAGGGCGCGGCGGGGGTAGCCGAGGCGGCCCCAGGCGCGGACGGCTTCGCCGGGGGCGTCCTGGGCGAGGTCGGCGGGGCGGGGCCAGCGGGCGAGCCACTGTTCGTAGACCGGGAGGACGCGGGTGACCGGGGTCTGCTGGAGCATGAACTCGCTGACCATCACGCCCCAGGGGCCGGCGTCGGGGTGGCGCCAGGGGAGGTCGCGGGCGTTGTCTTCGAACCAGTCGATGACGGGAGCGTGGAGGTGCTCGCCGGTGGTGGACGTGGTGTGCGGGGGGTTCGTGGGCGCAGTCATGGCGTTTCGATCCTGCCATGTGCGGGCGGTTCGGTGGGTGCGGGTGCGGTGCGTGGTTCGCCGGTTCGTCGGTTCGTCGGTGTGGGTCGGTGCCGCGCCGGGGGGTGTCCGTCCTCGGAACGGCGCGGAATCGGTCTCGCAAGATTTTGGGGGTGTTGACGCGCCAACCGCTGCGGGCGGACACCCCCCGACACGGCACCTTCTCGCCGTACGCGGCCGACGGTCCGCTGCGCCGGCGTTCAACTCCCTTGCCGGGATGATGATCCGGAAAAGTTGGGGCCGGAGCGGCGGGTGGGGCGAGGTAACTCCCCGTTGTCTCGTAAGGTTTGAGCCGTGGGATCTCTGCGCAATCCGGTCGGGCCGCTTCCCTCCTCCATCTATTGGCGACGGAGGGTCCTCATGGTGTCCGTGGTCGCCCTGTTGGCGCTGCTGATCACCTGGATCGTCACGTCGGGTGGCGGGGGCAGCAAGAACGGTGCCGATGGCGCGAAGAACGGGAGGACTCCCGCCCCTACGATCACTGCCGGTCCGTCCGGCACCGGGCCCGCCATCAGTCAACACCCGGGCGGACGTGATGAGTCCAGCAGTGGTGCGAGTGGTGGTGCAAGTGGTGGGGCGAGTGGTGGCGGTAGTGGTTCCAGTGGCGGGGCGTCGGGGGGCAGTGGCTCCGCCGGTGGGGTCGGGGACAGTAGTGGGGGCAATGGGGGGAGTAGTACGGGGACTACGGTTCCTGCTGATTCGACTCTGCCCAACTGCACTGCCAGTGCTGTGCAGTTGAGTCTGCGGAGTCTGCACAACTCCTACTCGCCGGATCAGACTCCTACTTTTGTGCTGACCGCCAAGAACTCGTCGAGCAGTGACTGCAAGGTCGATCTCGGGCCCAAGAGTGCGGTGTTGACGATCACCGAGGCGGGGGGTACCGCCGACTACTGGTCCTCCGCCGACTGTCCGAAGGGTTCCGGGAGTGTCTACTACCGGGTGTCCGCCGGGAGCAGCGTTGCGTACACCCTGAAGTGGGATCGCAAGCCGAGTGCCCCTGAGTGCGCGACGCCTCCGGCCGGGTCGGCCGGTGCCGGGACCTATCTGGTGGAGGCCGCTGCTTCCGGGTTTGCCAAGGCGCAGACCTCGTTCGTTCTGGCCAGTGACTGAGGCGAGTTCGACTTTCTGTTAGACGTAGCGTTCCAGGATTGAGGATTCCGCCAGGCGGGAGAGGCCTTCTCGTACGCTTCTTGCCCTTGCCTCGCCTACGCCGTCGACCGTCTGGAGGTCGTCGACGCTTGCCGCCAGGAGTTTCTGGAGGCCGCCGAAGTGCTCGACCAGGCGGTCGATGATCGCGCCGGGGAGGCGCGGGACCTTGGCCAGGAGGCGGAAGCCTCGGGGGGAGACCGCCGAGTCGAGGGCCTCGGGGGAGCCGGTGTAGCCCAAGGCGCGGGCCACGGTGGGGAGTTCGAGGAGTTCCGCGTGGGAGAGGGCGTCCAGTTCCGCCAGTGCCTCGTCCACCGTGCGGGAGCGTTTGGCCGTGGGTTCCGGGACGTAGTCGCGTACTACCAGTTCGCGTTCCGCGTCCACGCCCGCGATCAGTTCTTCGAGTTGGAGGGACAGGAGGCGGCCGTCTGTGCCCAACTCGACTACGTACTCCGCGATTTCTGTGGCGATCAGGCGGACCATCTCCAGGCGCTGGACCACTGCGGAGACGTCCCTGACCGTTACCAGGTCTTCGATCTCCAGGGCGGAGAGGGTTCCCGCCACTTCGTCCAGGCGGAGCTTGTAGCGCTCCAGGGTGGCCAGTGCCTGGTTCGCGCGGGACAGGATCGCCGCCGAGTCCTCCAGGACGCGGCGCTGGCCGTCCACGTAGAGGGCGATCAGGCGCATGGACTGGGAGACGGAGACCACTGGGAAGCCGACCTGTTTGCTTACTCGGTCCGCTGTGCGGTGGCGGGTGCCCGTCTCTTCTGTGGGGATCGTGGGGTCGGGGACCAGTTGGACGCCCGCTCTGAGGATCTTGGAGAGGTCGGACGACACCACGATGCCGCCGTCCAGCTTGCAGAGTTCGCGCAGGCGGGTGGACGTGAACTCCACGTCCAGGATGAAACCGCCTGTGCACATCGCTTCGACTGTCTTGTCGGAGCCGAGCACGATGAGTCCGCCCGTGTTGCCGCGGAGGATTCGCTCCAGGCCGTCGCGCAGCGCCGTGCCGGGTGCCACGGCGCTCAGTGAGGCGCGCATCAGGCCCTCGGCACCGGAGCTCCCGCCGGACTTTCCGGGAGCTGACGCCCGGTCGTTGGCTGCCACTGCACTCCTCGGGTCGCAGGTTCTTCAGGCGCCGCCGTTTCGCACGGTTGGTTCGTACGGACGGGCGAGACCAGGGCAAAGTCTACCGGCGGTCCTCGCCGTCCCGTGGGGCGTCTCGTTTACGGGAACGTGGAAGGACCTGGAGGGCGTCTCCTATGTCCGCCACTTCGAGGACCTTCATGCCGGGCGGGATCTTGCCCGGGTCGCTCGGAACCAGGGCGTGGGTGAAGCCCAGGCGGTGTGCTTCGGAGAGTCTGCGCTGGACGCCCGTGACCCTTCTGACCTCGCCCGCGAGGCCCACTTCGCCGATCGCGACCAGGTTCTTGGGGAGGGGGGTGTCGCTCGCCGCGGAGGCCAGGGCGAGGGCGATGGCCAGATCTGCTGCCGGTTCCGAGAGTTTTACGCCGCCGACCGTTGCGGAGTAGATGTCCCTTTTGCCCAGTGCGCTGATTCTGCCGCGCTGTTCCAGGACCGCGAGCATCATCGAGACCCGGGAGGTTTCGAGGCCTGACGTCGTTCGGCGGGGGGAGGGGATCTGGGAGTCGACCGTGAGCGCCTGGACTTCGGCAACCAGGGGGCGGCGGCCTTCCAGGGTGACGGTCAGGCAGGTGCCGGGGACCGGTTCCGCGCGGCGGGTCAGGAACAGGCCGCTCGGGTCGGCCAGGCCCGTGATGCCCTCGTCGTGCAGCTCGAAGCAGCCGACCTCGTCCGTCGTGCCGTAGCGGTTCTTGACGCCCCGTACGAGGCGCAGGCGGGCGTGGCGGTCGCCCTCGAAGGAGAGCACCACGTCCACCAGGTGTTCCAGGAGGCGGGGGCCCGCGATCGCGCCGTCCTTGGTGACGTGGCCCACCAGGAGGGTGGACATGGCGCGCTCCTTGGAGGCGCGGATCAGGGCGCCGGCGACCTCGCGGACCTGGGCCATGCCTCCGGGGGCGCCGTCGATCTCCGGGGAGGCCACCGTCTGGACGGAGTCCAGGATCAGGAGTGAGGGCTTCACCGCGTCCAAGTGGCCCAGGATCGTGGCCAGATCGGTCTCGGCGGCGAGGTAGAGGTGGTCGTCGATCGCCTTGATGCGGTCGGCGCGCAGGCGGACCTGGCTCGCCGACTCCTCGCCGGTGATGTAGAGCGTGCGGTGCTCTTCGCTCGCCGCCTTGGCCGCCACGTCCAGGAGGAGGGTCGACTTGCCGACGCCGGGCTCGCCCGCGACCAGGACGACCGCTCCGGGGACCAGGCCGCCGCCGAGCACCCGGTCCAGCTCGGGCACGCCGGTCGAACGGGCGGTGGCCTGGCGGCCGTCGACCTGGCCGATGGGCAGCGCGGAGGTGGTGAC
This sequence comes from Streptomyces hokutonensis, assembly GCF_042751305.1. Lineage (GTDB taxonomy): Bacteria > Actinomycetota > Actinomycetes > Streptomycetales > Streptomycetaceae > Streptomyces > Streptomyces hokutonensis_A. The sequence goes on along the minus strand of NZ_JBHYWD010000008.1, from coordinate 19,121 downwards.
GCGGCCCGGGGCCGTCGTACGGACGGCGGGCGCGCCGAACTCCTCGACCGTGCCCCAGGCCTGGCACTCGGAGCAGCGGCCGAGCCACTTGGCCGTCTGCCAGCCGCACTCGGTGCAGCGGTAGGACGGACGGTCCTTGGTGGTCTTCGTACGGGCAGCCATGCGTGAACCGTAGTCGTAGCCACTGACAATGCGGTCGGCGGACCGAGGGGTGTGGTTCGGTATCCGGCCAACGGCGTCGGGATCGAGCCACGGAAGCGGGGGTTCCTGTCCCCTATTGAGGGATCGTTTCACCCGTACGGATTAAAAGAGCTCAAGGGGGCGGAAGGGGCCATCGCCCGCCGCCTACGGTCGCACGGGTGATGAGCAGCAGCCCGGAGACCTCGACCCGCACCACCGGCGCGCACCGGGCGCACCGGGAGGCGCGCGACCGCGCTGCGGCGCGCACGCTGGCGCAGTGCCCGCCCCCGCGCTACGAGCCTTATCTGGACGGCCTGTTCACGTACTGCCTGTCCGTGCTGTGCGACCACGACGCGGCTACGGCGGCTCTGGGGGACGTGCTCGCGCTGGCCGAACGCCGGGGCGCGCGCGTGCCGGAGACGGCCGGGGACCGCAGGGCCTGGCTGTACGCGCTGGCCCGCTGGGCGTGTCTGCGCAAGCTGGCCGAGGCCAAGCAGAAACGTCAGGGCACCCACGCGATGGGCCGTGTCGAGGCCGAGCAACCTGTCGTGTCCGAGGAGCTGCGTGAGCAGCGGCGGCGTGAACTCGCCCTGCTGGCCTGGCCGGAGGCGGCCGGGACCACCCCGGAGCAGCGCGAGGCGCTCGAACTCGCCGTACGCCACCGGCTCGCCGCCCACGAGGTCGCCGCCGTCCTCGGGATGGACCTCGCCACCGCCCGGGAGCTGCTGGCCTCCGCCGCCTGCGAGGTGGAACGCACGCGTGCCGCCCTCGCCGTCGTGGAGACCGGGGCCTGCCCGAGCGTCGCCCGGCTCACCGGCGACCATCAGCTGGTGCTCAGCAGCGCGCTGCGCCGCGAACTCGTCCGGCACGTCGACGACTGCCCGCGCTGCCGCCGTACCGCCGAGCGCGCGGTGCCCGGCACCTGGCCCGGTACCGGTGTCACGCCCGCCGAACTGCCCGTCCTGGAGGCGCCCCGCGCGGCCCTGCATGTCGCCATGGCGCACCTCCCGCGCGCGCGTGGAGCCGCGGCACCGCGCTTCGACCGGCGCGGTTTCCCGCTGGACCCCAAGGACCGCGCGGCCCGGCGGGACCGGCTACGCGCGCGTGCCGTCACGACGACCGTCGTCGCCACCGTCATCGCGGCCCCGGTCCTCGCCCTGTGGGCGGCCTACCGGTCCACACCCACAGGGGAGGGCGCCGACGGCAGGGCCGCCTCCGCGAGCGAGCAGCACGGCGGTCCCGGCAGCCTGGAGGGCGAGGTCGCGAGCGGCGGCTACGAGAACACCGGGGACACCAGTGCCGGGCCCCGCGCGCGGGTCGGCAAGGGCGGCAAGAACGACGTCTCCGTGGAGGTCATCAGCGTCGCCGGCACGGGTGGGAAGGGCGCCGGGCACCTCGCCGTCTCGGCCGCCAACAGCGCCGACACCACGCTCGTCACCCTCACCGCGTCCGGAGCCGCCCCGGTCCGCTGGTCAGCGACCACCACGGCACCCTGGCTCTACCTCAGCCAGTCCTCGGGAACCCTCGCCCCGGGCGAATCGTTGACGATCAAGGTGTACGTCGACCATCTGCGCGAGCCATCCGGCCACTGGACCGCGCGCGTGGCCGTCTCGCCCGCCGGCGCCGTCGTCTCCATCGAGGGCTACGGCAGCGCACCCGCCCCGACCGGGCCGGGCGAGCCTTCACATCCCGGTCCCGGCGGTCCGCCCTCGTCCGGTCCCGACCCCACGCCGACGGCACCGAGCGATCCGACGCCGAGTGATCCGCCGCCCTCGTCCGCCGATCCGACCCCCACCCCGACACCTACGGACTCGTCCTCCGCCGACCCGGGGGGCTCGGCACCGCCGTCCGACGGCGGTGGCGAGCCCGGCCCGTCCTGAGCGGTCAGCCGACCGGGTCCGCCGGATGCGGTGCCAGCAGCGGGAGTTGCGAGGCCAGGCGCTCCTCGCACAGCTCGGCCAGGCGGTCGTAGCCGGCCTTGCCCATCAGCTCGGTCAGCTCCGGGCGGTAGGACACATAGACCGGGTCGCCCGCGCCGTGCGCCGAGGTCGCCGACGTGCACCACCAGTGCAGGTCGTGGCCGCCGGGACCCCAGCCCCTGCGGTCGTACTCGCCGATCGACACCTGGAGCACCCGTGTGTCGTCCGGCCGGTCGATCCACTCGTACGTCCGCCGCACCGGGAGCTGCCAGCAGACGTCCGGCTTGGTCTCCAGCGGCTCGCGGCCCTCCTTCACGGCGAGGATGTGCAGCGAGCAGCCCGCGCCGCCGGCGAAACCGGGGCGGTTCTGGAAGATGCACGAGCCCTTGTAGGGGCGGGTCTGGCGGTCGCCGTCCTCGTCCTCCGAGGTCCAGCCGTGCTTCAGGCCCTCGTCGTGGTGCTGCCAGATGTCCGGGGTGAGCCTCGCCACATGCCCGGCGACCCGTTTCTCGTCGTCCTCGTCGGAGAAGTGCGCGCCCAGGGTGCAGCATCCGTCGTCCGCGCGGCCCGCCTGGATGCCCTGGCAGCCGCTTCCGAAGACGCAGTTCCAGCGAGAGGTCAGCCATGTCAGATCGCAGCGGAAGAGCTGTTCCTCGTCCGCCGGATCCGGGAACTCCACCCACGCGCGTGCGAAATCGAGCCCCTTCTCGTCGTTCTTCAGGGCCTTCTTCGACATCAGAGACGTCTTCGGGGGGCTGGCCGACTTCACCGGCGAAGAATCGCCGGGTGATTTGGCCGCCTTGTCGTTCTTCGCCTTTTTCGTCTTTGGCACGCGTCCAGGGTAAGTCGCCCGGGGCGGCCCCAGAAACCGCACCGAAGACGGAGATCGGCGCAGGTGGCAGTAGCGTTCCGTATATGAGACTCGGTGTCCTCGACGTGGGATCGAACACGGTGCATCTGCTGGTGGTGGACGCACACCCGGGCGCGCGCCCCTTGCCCGCGCACTCGCACAAGGTGGAACTCCGCCTTGCCCAACTCCTCGACGCGGACGGCGCGATCGGACCCGAAGGGGTCGACAAACTCATCGGCGTCGTCCACGAAGCGCTGCAGGCCGCCGAGGACAAGGGCGTCGAGGAACTCCTCCCGTTCGCCACCTCCGCCGTCCGCGAGGCCAGCAACGCGGACGAGGTCCTCGCGCGCGTGCAGACCGAGACCGGCGTCGAACTCCAGGTCCTCACCGGCGCCGAGGAGGCCCGACTGACCTTCCTCGCCGTCCGCCGCTGGTTCGGCTGGTCCGCGGGCAAGCTCCTCGTCCTCGACATCGGCGGCGGCTCCCTGGAGATCGCCTACGGCATCGACGAGGAGCCCGACGCGGTCGTGTCACTGCCGCTCGGCGCGGGCCGCCTCACGGCGGGCTGGCTGCCCGGGGACCCGCCGGAACCGGCCGCGATAAGGGCCCTGCGCCGCCATGTGCGCGCGCAGATCGCCCGTACGGTGGGGGAGTTCAGCCGTTTCGGCGCCCCCGACCACGTCGTCGCCACGTCGAAGACCTTCAAGCAGCTCGCCCGCCTCGCCGGCGCCGCCCGCTCCGCCGACGGCCTCTACGTCCAGCGCGAGCTGAAGCGCGAGTCCCTGGAGGCCTGGGTCCCCCGCCTGGGCGGCATGACCACCGCCCAGCGCGCGGTCCTCCCCGGCGTCTCCGAGGGCCGCGCCGAACAGCTCCTCGCCGGCGCGATGGTCGCCGAGGGCGCGATGGATCTGTTCGGGGTGGAGACGCTGGAGGTCTGTCCTTGGGCGCTGCGGGAGGGTGTGATTCTGCGGCGGTTGGATCAGATGTCGTCGACGTAGGCGGCTGCATCGGCTGCCGTGGGCGTGGGCGTGAGCGTGAGCGGGACGGTGGGTGCGGGGCGGGCGTGGGGCCGGGGAGCGGGACCGGGGCCGTGGTGCACGCGCGCGTGGCGGTCGCGTATCCGCGCGGCTGCCGGTCGGTACGGCGCCCGGGGGCGGGCGTACCCTCGTCGGCTCGGCCGCGACGCACGCGCGCGCGTGGCCGTCATGTTCCGAGCGGCTGCCGGTCCGTACGGCGCCCTGTGCCGGCTGTACCCCTGTCGGCTCGGCCGCGACGCACCCGCGTGCGTGGCCGTTCGTGCCGCACGCGCGCGTGGCTGTCATGTTCTGAGCGGCTGCCGGTCCGTACGGCGCCCTGGGCCGGCTGTACCCCTGTCGGCTCGGCCGCGCCTCGCGCGCCCGCCCGGTCCTCGCGCGCCCGCCCGGTCCTCGCGCCCCCGCCCGACTCCCCCCACGCCTGCCCCGACTGAACGCCCACCCGGCACCCGACGTATCAGACCCGCATGAAGTATCGCCACAACGCGGCCCCGCGCCGGAGATGGCCGGTTGCCGTACCCCGCACAGGGCGGGCACAGCAACCGGCTCCCCCGCGCAAAGCGCCGCCCCGTAGTCTGTCCCCCGTGGCAGAACCAGTCGTGCGCATCCCGGATGCGAAGGTCGCGCTGTCCACGGCGTCCGTGTATCCGGAGTCGACGGCGACGGCCTTCGAGATCGCCGCGCGCCTCGGTTACGACGGCGTCGAGGTCATGGTGTGGACCGACCCGGTCAGCCAGGACATCGAGGCGCTGCGCAGACTCAGCGACTACCACCAGGTCCCGATCCTCGCCGTGCACGCGCCGTGCCTGCTCATCACGCAGCGGGTGTGGTCCACCGACCCGTGGATCAAGCTCCAGCGCGCCCAGGCGGCCGCCGAGAAGCTCGGCGCGAGCACGGTCGTGGTGCATCCGCCGTTCCGCTGGCAGCGCCAGTACGCGCGGGACTTCGTCAGCGGGATCTGGCGGATGGCGAACGAGACGGACGTGCGGTTCGCCGTAGAGAACATGTACCCGTGGCGCTACCGCGACCGCGAGATGCTCGCCTACGCCCCCGAATGGGACGTCACGCAGGACGACTACCGGCACTTCACGATCGACCTCAGCCACACCGCGACCGCCCGCACCGACGCGATCGAGATGATCGGGCGGATGGGCGACCGGCTCGGTCACGTCCATCTCGCGGACGGCAACGGCTCGAACAAGGACGAGCACCTCGTTCCCGGCCGCGGCACCCAGCCCTGCGCCGAGCTGCTGGAACGGCTCGCGACGACCGGCTTCGACGGCCATGTCGTCATCGAGGTCAACACCCGGCGCGCGATGTCCGGCGCCGAACGCGAGGCCGATCTCGCGGAGGCGCTCGCCTTCACGCGGCTGCATCTGGCCTCGGCCGTGAAGGTGCCCCGGCGGTGACCGACGCCACCGCCAGGCGCCGGGGCCGGCCCCCTCGTACGGAAGCCGCCGACACCCGCGACCGCATCCTGGCCGCGGCCCGGGAGGAGTTCTCCGAACGGGGGTACGAGAAGACGTCCATGCGCGGGATCGCGAAGGCCGCCGGGGTCGACTCGGCGCTCGTCCACCACTACTTCGGTACCAAGGACCAGGTCTTCGCGGCGGCCATCGAGGTCGCCTTCGCCCCGGCGGCGAACGCGCCGGACGCGGTCGCCGAGGGGCCGCTGGACGGCGTCGGCGAGCGGCTGACCCGCTTCATCTTCGGCGTCTGGGAGAACCCCGCCACCCGTAAGCCGCTGCTCGCGGTCGTCCGGTCCGCCGTCAACAACGAGGCCGCCGCAGCCGTCTTCCGCCGGCTCGTGGTCTCCCAGGTACTGGGCCGGGTCGCCGCCCAGCTCGAACTCCCGGACGCGGAACTGCGCGCCGAGCTGGCGGCCGCGCAGCTGGTCGGTACGGCGATGCTGCGCTACGTGATCAAGGTCGAGCCGCTCGCCTCGGCCGACCCGGAGCAGATCATCGCGCGGATCGCGCCGGTGGTGCAGGGGCATCTGACCGGGCCGTAGACCGGTCGTCGTGATGAGACATTCGTCCCGTCATGCGGACACCGTGTCCGACCCCTGGATGACCGGCGTACGCTCGTTAGCAGCCCTATCTGTCTGAAGGAGCGATCGACGATGCCCGAGCTGAGGTCCCGTACAGTCACCCACGGCCGCAACATGGCGGGCGCACGCGCCCTTATGCGCGCCTCCGGTGTACCCGGTGCGGACATCGGCCGGAAGCCGATCATCGCGGTGGCGAACAGCTTCACCGAGTTCGTGCCCGGCCACACCCACCTGCAGCCCGTCGGCCGGATCGTCAGCGAGGCGATCACCGCGGCCGGCGGCATCCCGCGCGAGTTCAACACGATCGCGGTCGACGACGGCATCGCGATGGGCCACGGCGGGATGCTGTACAGCCTGCCCTCCCGTGACCTGATCGCGGACTCGGTCGAGTACATGGTCGAGGCGCACTGCGCCGACGCCCTGATCTGCATCTCCAACTGCGACAAGATCACCCCGGGCATGCTGATGGCGGCGCTCCGTCTGAACATCCCGACGGTCTTCGTCTCCGGCGGTCCGATGGAGTCCGGCCGGGCCACGCTGGTCGACGGCACGGTCCGTACGCTCGACCTGGTCGACGCGATCTCCGACGCCGTGAACGACAAGATCTCGGACGAGGACATCCTCCGTATCGAGGAGAACGCCTGTCCGACCTGCGGCTCCTGTTCCGGCATGTTCACGGCCAACTCGATGAACTGCCTGACCGAGGCGATCGGCCTGTCCCTCCCGGGCAACGGCTCGGTCCTCGCCACGCACACCGCCCGCAAGGGCCTGTACCAGGACGCGGCCCGCACGGTGATGGACATCACCCGCCGCTACTACGAGCAGGACGACGAGACGGTCCTGCCGCGCAACGTCGCCACCTTCGCGGCCTTCGAGAACGCCATGGCCCTCGACATCGCGATGGGCGGCTCCACCAACACGATCCTGCATCTGCTGGCGGCGGCGGAGGAGGCGGGCGTCCGGTTCGGCCTCGACGAGATCAACGCCGTCTCACGCCGGGTCCCGTGCCTCGCGAAGGTCGCCCCGAACGTCGCGAAGAGCCGCACGTACTACATGGAGGACGTGCACCGGGCCGGCGGCATCCCCGCCCTGCTGGGCGAGCTGCACCGCGCGGGCCTGCTCAACGAGGACGTCCACTCCGTCCACAGCCCGTCCCTCGCGGACTGGCTGAAGACGTGGGACGTGCGCGGCGGATCGCCGTCCCCCGAGGCCGTCGAGCTGTGGCACGCGGCCCCCGGCTGCGTCCGTTCCTCCGAGGCCTTCTCCCAGTCCGAGCGCTGGGCCGCGCTGGACGAGGACGCGGCCGAGGGCTGCATCCGCTCCGCCGAGCACGCCTACTCCAAGGACGGCGGCCTCGCGGTCCTCAAGGGCAACCTCGCCGTCGACGGCTGCGTCGTGAAGACGGCCGGCGTCGACGAGTCCATCTGGACCTTCGAGGGCCCGGCGGTCGTCTGCGAGTCGCAGGAAGAGGCCGTCGAGAAGATCCTCAACAAGCAGGTGACGCATGGCGACGTCGTCGTCATCCGCTACGAGGGCCCCAAGGGCGGCCCGGGTATGCAGGAGATGCTCTACCCGACGTCCTTCCTCAAGGGCCGCGGCCTCGGCAAGACCTGCGCCCTGATCACCGACGGCCGCTTCTCCGGCGGCACTTCGGGCCTCTCGATCGGCCACGCGTCCCCCGAGGCGGCCTCCGGCGGCACCATCGCCCTCGTCGAGAACGGCGACCGCATCCGCATCGACATCCCGAACCGCTCCATCGAACTCCTCGTGGACGACGCCGAGTTGGCCCGCCGCGAGGCCGCGCTGGACGGCCGCTACGCCCCGAAGAACCGCGAGCGCAAGGTCTCGGCGGCCCTGCGCGCGTACGCCGCGATGGCCACCAGCGCGGACCGCGGCGCGGTGCGGGACGTCAGCAAGCTTGGCTGAGGCACAACAGCTTCCTGGGTCCTGGGGCCGCCTCCGTTCCGACGGGGGCGGCCTTTTCGCTGCCTCGATACGGCTACCAGCCTCCGGGCGTACGGCAGTTCGCCCTGCTACGGCTACCAGGCCCCGGGCGTACGGGAGTTGACGGCGAAGACCGTGCCGTCGGGGGCGGCGGCGTAGACGTGGTTGTCTGCTACGACGGGTTCGGGGAGCGTGGCGACAACCTGGCCCGAGTCCGTGCCGAGCCGAGCGGCCGTCTGCCCGACGAGGCGCCCGTTGTCGGCGTCGACCGCCAAGAGGCGCCCGTCAGGGGCGGTGACGTACACGTGCTTGCCGTCGGCGACCGGCACCGAACCGCGGCTCACGGACGTCTCCAGATGCCACAACCGCTTGTGGGTGTCCGTGTCGATCGCCTCCAGCGAACCGCCGGTCGCCAGCACGTACATGACGTTTCCGCGCATGGTGGCCACGGGGTCCTGACGCGGTACGGGCAGCTCCACCTGGCTCGTCGTCCCTGTCCCGGGGTCGTAGCGGACGGCGGTCTTGGTGTCGCCGGAACTCCAGTCGGTGGACAGGAAGAACACGGATCCGCCTTGGACGCCGACGGGCCTCAGCACCCCCTGCAGCCCCGCTTCCCACCGGATGTCCCCGGTATCCGGATCGACCGCGGTGACCTTGGTGCTCGACCCGTCGTCGGACGATCTCGTCGCGTACGCCAGTGGGTTCCCGGCGAACGAGACGAAGGAGGTGACACCAGGAATCCGGCGGCTCCACTTCGTCTCGCCGGACGCGCCGTCGACGCCCGTGACCGTGCCGTCCGCACGGCTGAGCAGGGCCATACCGCCGACGTAGCGCACGGAGTCGTACCCCGGCGTGTTCCGCTGCCAGATCCGCGCGCCCGACGACGGATCGAGCGCTTCCAGGCGCCGGCTCCCGCCGCTGTACGGGTGCACCAGCCCGCCGGCGATGACGGGTGCGCCATCGGGTCTCTCCTTGGTGACCGAATGCCGCCACAGCAGGGTGCCGTCGGCCGGTGCGAGAGCGTAGACGACCCCGGGCTGCGCGCACAGCAACTCACCTGCGCCGTAGGCGCATTGGGGCACGCCCCCGGCCTTGGCCGCGGGTTTCGCCGCCCAGGCCTTGAACGCGGCCGGTGAGGTCCGAGTGCCGGTGATCCTCGGCGGGCCGTCGGCCCCTCCGGTCGGCGAGGTGCCAGCGCCTCCGGCCAGCTGGACCGAGGCGAGGACGCCACAGACGACCAGCCCGGCAGCGGCGGCCGCCAGCACCGCCGCCCGACGTCGCCGGGGTGCGCGCGCGGGCTCCTCCACCGGGTTCGACTCGGGAGCCGGCGCACCACCTGTCCGCTGCTCCGGTATGAACGCCTGAGTGTCGTACGAGGCCGCCACGGATCGCAGCTCCCGCATCAACTCGTCCGGCGTGGGCCGGTCTTCGGGTTCCTTGGCGAGGCAACGCATGACGAGCGGCGCCAGACTGTCCGGCACCCCGGCCAAGTCCGGTTCGTCGTGCACGACTTGGTAGGCCACGACGTACGGGCTGTCCGAGTCGAACGGCCCTCGCCCGGTCGCCGCGTGCACCATCACGGACCCGAGCGCGAAGATGTCCGCGGCGGGCCCGACCTCCCTGGGCCGCCGGAACTGCTCCGGCGCCATGAAGGGCGGCGTCCCGATCAACTTCCCGGTCTCGGTGCGCAGTTCGCTGTCCTTTGGCCGAGAAATACCGAAGTCGATGACCTTCGGACCGTCCTCGGCGAGCAGCACGTTGCTGGGCTTCAGATCCCGGTGTACGACGCCCACCCGATGGATGTCGCGCAGCGCCTCGGCCAGTCCCGCCATCAGCCTGCGCAACTCGCCGGGCGTCATGGGCCCGTTCCGCTTCACGTGCTCGGAGAGGGTCGATCCGGGAATGAACAGCGTCGCCATCCAAGGCCGCGGGGCCTCGGGATCGGCATCGACCACCGGCGCGGTGAAGGCCCCGCTCACCCGCCGCGCGGCAGCCACCTCCTGCCGGAACCGCCCTCTGAACTCGGGATCTTGCGCGAACTGCGCGTGGACCACCTTCACGGCGACCTTCATCCCGGAGGTGCTCTGCGCGAGATGCACCACGCCCATGCCGCCGGAGCCCAGGCATGACTCCAGGCGGTAGTGACCGGCGTACTCGGGAAGTTCCGCTTCCGCGCCCGCTCCGGTGTCGTGCTGTGGCGCCATGGAACCACCCCCGTGCTGATCGTTCGCGCGCGCGACGCACGGAGCCTAGTCGATGACCCGTACGGGACAGAGACGGCTTGCTGGCTTCCGAGTGCGAGTTGCGTACATGTGTTTCATGGCGTGTTTTAGGGGAATCATCGGGGCCCCATGGCAGTCATGGGGTCCAACGGGGGAGGTTTTTCATGTCTGTTGACCGCGCGCAGGAGGCTGAGGGCAGCGAGTCCGAGGCCGTGGCCACGGCAGCGGCCGTGCACTACTACACGACCGCCAACGTCCGTCTCAACATCCGCAGCGGCCCCGGCACGAACTACAGCATCGTCGGCACCCTGCCGGGGGGCTCGCAGGTCCCGATCTACTGCCAGACGCCGGGCACCACGGTCACCGGTACCTACGGCACGTCGAACATCTGGGACAACATCAGCAACGGCGAGTTCGTGTCCGACGCGTACGTGAACACCGGCAGCGACGGCTACGTGGCCTCCCGCTGCTCCTGATCCCACGACCCCGAACCAAAGGACACGCATGTCATTCCGAAGGCGCAGATCCGTCCTGTTCGCGGGCGCTGCCGGAGCTCTTCTCATGGTGATGGGTGCACCGGGTCCGGCCGATGCCGCCACAACCCTGCACTACTACGCGATCGCGCCCGGTACCAGCGTCAACGTCCGCAGCGGCCCAGGCACCGGCTACACCATCGTCCGCGTCCTGCCCGTCGGCTCGCAGGTCCCGATCTTCTGCCAGACGCCGGGCACCACGGTCTCGGGCTACTACGGCACGTCGAACATCTGGGACAACATCGACAACGGCGAGTACATCTCGGACACCTACGTGAACACCGGCAGCGACGGCTACATAGCCGCCCACTGCTCCTGAGTCCCCAACGGGAGCCCGCGCCCGCCCTCGGAGCCATAATCGTCCCGTGAACGACGAGACCGGCACCCACCAGGACACCCCCGCGGGCTCCCCAGGCACAGACGCAGGTACAGGCACGGGCCCCCGCCCCGAGCCCCTCCGCTTCTTCGGCACCACCTGGGTGAACCACGACAACGGCTACACCCCGCGCCGCCTCGCCGCGGCCGCCGGCTCCCTCGCCGCCGCCGTCGTCTCCTGCCTGATCCTCCGCTTCGCCTACCAGGGCCTCCAGATCGCGGACGTCGGCAGCTTCGTCACCCTCCTCGTCATCGTGATGTTCGCGGTGTGCAGCGCCCTCGCCTTCGGCCACACCTGGGAGAGCTTCAAGAAGCGCCCCGACCCCGACCGCCAGGCCTCCCTGCGCGGCCTCCTGGGCATCGGCTTCGTCGGCTCCCTCCTCGCCTACTTCTTCCGCTCCCTCACCGAGGCCCCCGGCGAAAAACTCCACCGCGAGGAGTACGAGACGGCCATGGCCCAACACGAGAAGCGCACAACGCGCCGCACCGGCAACCCTTCGAAGAAGCGCCGCCGCTCCTGACAACGGGGCGGGCGGGCTCGCGTTGGGCGCAGTCCAAGGGTTGCGGCTCGCAGACTGAGGCCCGCGGTTTGCAGCTGATGCCTGCGGCTTGGGGTTAGCCGTTTTGTTTTGAGCCGGTCACGCGTTCCGGGGCTGGCACGCATTGGGGGCGGCGCGCGGCTTGCGGCTCGCAGATCGAGGCCTGCGGCTTGCGGCCTGCAGCCTTGATGCCAGCGGCTTCGCTTCGAGCCGGTCCGCGTTCCGGGCGGCTAGCGGATAGCGATTTGCGGCTCGCGGCTCGAAGGCTGCGGCCTTGATGCCAGCTGCTTTGCTTTGAGCCGGTCGCGCGTCCGGGGTGGGCACGCGTTGGGGCGGCTCAAGGCTTGTGGTTCCCAGACCGGGGCCTGCGGTCTGCGGCCTTGGGGCCCGCGGCTTCGCTTTGAGCCGGTCGCGCGTTCCAGGCGACTCGCGACTACGGTTCGCGGCGCGCGGCCTACGGGGCTAGCGGTTTCGCTTCCGAACCGTTCACGCCCGCCCCCTCCCGACCCGCCCGGGCCCCGCACCCCCGGCGGACCGAGCCGAGCTCCCGTCCTGCTCTGCCTCGCCCCGCTCCCGCCCCTCCCCGCCGCCGAGGCCCCGCACCCCGGCCGACCGAGCACGCTTTTCCCCCGGCTCCCGCCCCCCAACTCGCCCCGCTCCCACCCCGCCCCCTCTACTCCCCCCACCCCATCTCCCATCTCTCACCAAAATCCACCTGCACCCTGCACCCACCCCGGTAACCATGGCCGTATGACCACTTCGTCGAAGCCGCCCTCGCACACCGCCCGAGCCCACTCCTTCAACGCCGCCGCGGCCCAGTACGCCGAGAACCGCCCCTCCTACCCGACCGCCCTCTTCGACGCCATCGAGGAGCTGGCCGGTCACCCCCTCGCCGGCGCCCGTGTCGCGGACGTCGGAGCAGGCACCGGCATCGCGACCGCCCTCCTGCACGGCCGTGGCGCCGACGTGATCGCGATCGAACCCGGCGACGGCATGGCGGCCCAGTTCCGCCGCACGCTCCCCGAGGTCCCGCTCGTCCGGGGCACCGGCGACGCCCTCCCCCTGACCGACGACTCCGTCGACTTCCTCACGTACGCCCAGGCCTGGCACTGGACCGACACCACCAAGTCGGTGCCTGAGGCCCTGCGCGTACTGCGCCCGGGCGGCGCGCTCGCCCTGTGGTGGAACACCAGTGCCGTCGACGTCCCGTGGATCGCCGAGCAGTCGGAACGAATCAGGATCCACTTCGGCATCGACCGCGTTGTGAAGCAGAACGGCAGCGGCCTGCACACCGCGCTCGCCGACCCCACCGGCAGGCTCGACTTCGCCCACCGAAGGGTCCGCTGGAGCCGCCGCGTCCCGGTCGACACCCACCTGGCCAACATCAGCAGCCACTCGGTCTTCCTGGTCCAGGGTGAGGAAGGCACCAACGCCTTCCTCACCGAGGAGCGAAACCACCTGCTCACCGAGTTCCCGGACGGCACCGTGGAGGAGACCTACGTCGTGGAACTCGTCGTAGCCCTCGCGTCATGACCCCGTGACCACCTCGGCGACAGGGCTGCCGGCTGCTTCAGCGGCACGACCTCACACCCCCTTGACCGCAACCACCTCCGCGCCACTCCCGCCGCTCCCGCGACCCCCACCATCTCCTCCCCGCGCGGTGGCCCACCCCTCCAGGGCCGCCGCGCACGCGTGGTCCATGTGCCGCAACCCGCCCAGTTCCAGGCGCACTTCGCGGTCGTGCGGCAACGCCTCCAACGCGTCCAGCAGCTTCGGCAGCCGTAGAAACGTCGCATGCCCCAGCACCCGTACGACGATCCCCGCGTCGCCGAGGTCCTCCGTCTCCACGTGGACATGGCTGATGTCCCACGCGGTCTTCGCCACCGCCAGCGCCAGCCCGACCAGCACCCCCTCGAACAGATTCCCCACCACGATCGCCACCGCGGTCACCCCGAGCACGACCACCTCACCCCGGTGCCCGCCCCACAGCCCCCGCACCTGCCGCACCGGCACGAGCTTGCAGCCGGCGTGCACGAGCAGCCCCGCCAGCGCCGCCACCGGCACCAGGCCCAGCACCCCGGGCAGCAGCGCCGTGAACAGCAACAGCCACCCACCGTGCAGCACCCGCGAGGCCTTGGTCCTGGCCCCAGCCCGAACGTTCGCCGCGCTCCGCACGATCACCGCGGTCATCGGCAACGCCCCGAGCACCCCGCACACGGCGTTTCCCGCGCCCTGCGCGATCAACTCCCGGTCGTAGTCCGTCCGCGGACCCCGGTGCAGCCGGTCCACCGCCGCCGCGCTGAACAAGGACTCCGCCGACGCGATCAACGCGAACGCGACGACCGTCCCGATCACCCCCACTTCCGTAAGCCGCCCGAAATCCCCCCACTCCGGCACCCGCACGGCACCGACCAGCCCCCGCACCTCCACCCGCCGCACCGCCAGGTCGGACACCCCGGTCACCGCCGCCGCCAGCCCCACCGCCACCAACGGCGCCGGCACCAGCCGGGCCCCGCGCCGCCACCGGGGCCAGAGCACCAGTACGGCAATGGTGGCACCGCCCACTGACAACGCCACCGGATCCACCAGCCCCGGCAGCGACACCAGCCCGGCGAGCTTCCCGAGCCCGTCCGCCGGCGCGTCCGCATCGCCGAGGGCGTACACCTGCCCGGCGACCAGCACGAGCCCGATCCCGGCGAGCATCCCCTGCACCACGGCCGCCGACACGGCCCGGAACCACCGCCCGAGCCGCAGCACCCCGAGCCCGAGCTGCACCACCCCGGCCGCGAACACCAGCACCCCGAGCGCCTCGATCCCGTACGCCCGCACGGCCTCGTACACGAGCACGGTCAGCCCGGCGGCCGGACCGCTCACCTGGAGGCTGCTGCCGGGCAGCGCCCCGACCACCAGCCCGCCGACGATCCCGGTGACCAGCCCCAGTTCGGCCGGCACCCCGGAGGCGATCGCCACACCCACACAGAGCGGGAGCGCGACGAGAAAGACGACTAGAGAAGCGAACAGATCGGCCTTGCTCACACCACAGCGCATGACAACGGCACCTCCGATTGCGAACGGGAGATGCGTGGGCGCCGCACCGGGGGAGGGCACGGCGAACTGAAATCCATTGTCGGGAAAGGGAGTCGGCCCCGCACACGATTCATGTGACCACCCCGTGAACGCGGAGGCGCCCAGACCGGAGCCCTCCGCTCCGATCACGCCGCCACGCGCCTGCGCCGTCCCGCGCACCCATGCAACGGCAGTACCGCCGAACCGGCTTGACGCCCCCGTCCCGCGAGAGCATTATTCATCGCATGATGAATTACATCGCCGATCCGACCGGATCACCGGACACCCCACCCGACGCGACCTCCGCCCCCGCCGTCCAGGCCGAAGCCCTCACCGTCGTCCGAGGCCCCCGCACCGTCCTGCGCGGTATCGACTTCACCGTCCCGCGCGGCCAGATCACCGGCCTGCTCGGCCCCTCCGGCTGCGGCAAGTCGACCCTCATGCGCTCGATCGTCGGCACCCAGGCCAAGGTCACCGGCACCCTGAACGTCCTCGGCCGCCCCGCGGGCCACCCCGCCCTCCGCACCCGCATCGGCTACGTCACCCAAGCCCCCTCCGTCTACAACGACTTGACAGTCCGTCAGAACCTCGACTACTTCGCCGCGATCCTCGACCCCGGCAGGACCGGCACCACCCGCCGCGACGACGTCGACCGCGTCCTCACCGACGTCGACCTCACCACCCACGCCGACGCCCTCGCCGGCAACCTCTCCGGCGGCCAGCGCAGCCGCGTCTCCCTGGCGGTCGCCCTCCTCGGCACCCCCGAACTCCTCGTCCTCGACGAACCCACCGTCGGCCTCGACCCCGTCCTCCGCCGTGACCTGTGGACCCTCTTCCACGACATCGCCGCCCGCGGCGCCACCCTCCTCATCTCCTCCCACGTCATGGACGAGGCCGAGCGCTGCCACCGCCTCCTCCTGATGCGCGAGGGCGAGGTCCTCGCGGACGACACCCCCGACGCCCTCCGCACCCGTACCGGCTCCGACACCGTCGAAGCCGCCTTCCTGCACCTGGTCGACCAAGCCGTGGCCACCGCCCGCCAGAAGGAGACGACCCGATGAGCACGACAACGACCGCACCCATGGCCCCTACGGCACCCAGCGCCCTCAGCGCCTCCCGCACCACCGCCACCGCGGTCCGCGTCCTGCGGCAGCTCCGCCACGACCCCCGCACGATCGCGCTGCTGATCCTCATCCCCTGCCTGATGCTCGTCCTGCTGCGCTACGTCTTCGACGGCAGCCCGCGCACCTTCGACAGCATCGGCGCCTCACTGCTCGGGATCTTCCCGCTGATCACGATGTTCCTGGTCACGTCGATCGCCACCCTGCGCGAACGCACCTCCGGCACCCTCGAACGACTCCTCGCCATGCCCATGGGCAAGGGCGACCTGATCGCCGGCTACGCCCTCGCCTTCGGCTTCCTCGCGATCATCCAGTCCGCCCTGGCCACCGGCCTCGCCGTCTGGTTCCTCGGCCTCGACGTCACCGGCAGCCCCTGGCTCCTCCTCCTGGTGGCGCTCCTCGACGCCCTCCTCGGCACCGCCCTCGGCCTCTTCGTCTCGGCCTTCGCCGCCTCGGAGTTCCAGGCCGTCCAGTTCATGCCGGCGGTGATCTTCCCCCAACTCCTCCTCTGCGGCCTCTTCACCCCGCGCTCCGAGATGCACCCAGTGCTGGAGACCATCTCCGACGTCCTCCCCATGTCGTACGCGGTCGACGGCATGAACGAGGTCCTCAAGCACACGGAGATGACCGCGACCTTCGTCAGGGACGTCCTGATCGTGGCCGGCTGCGCCCTGCTGGTCCTGTGCCTGGGCGCGGCCACACTGAGGAGGCGTACGGCATAGAGGCGCGCTCCAAGACAGGTGCCGTTCCGCCAACCGGACAGCCCCCACCCCTGCCCACCGCCGGTGCGAGGATGACCCCATGACCCAGAAAGTCGCAGTCCTCGGCACCGGCAAGATCGGCGAAGCCCTGCTCAGCGGAATGATCCGAGCGGGCTGGGCCCCGGCCGACCTCCTGGTCACCGCCCGCCGCCCCGAGCGCGCCGAGGAACTCCGCGCCCGCCACGGAGTCACCCCGGTCACCAACGCCGAGGCCGCGAAGAGCGCCGACACCCTGATCCTCACGGTCAAGCCGCAGGACATGGGCACCCTCCTCGACGAACTCGCTCCGCACCTCCCCGCCGACCGCCTGGTCATCAGCGGCGCGGCGGGTATCCCCACCTCCTTCTTCGAGGAGCGCCTGGCTGCGGGCACCCCGGTGGTCCGGGTCATGACGAACACCCCCGCACTCGTCGACGAGGCCATGTCCGTCATCTCCGCCGGCAGCCACGCCACCGAGGCCCATCTCGCGCACGCCGACGAGATCTTCGGCGCCGTCGGCAAGACACTCCGCGTCCCCGAGTCCCAGCAGGACGCCTGCACCGCCCTCTCCGGCTCCGGCCCGGCGTACTTCTTCTACCTGGTCGAAGCCATGACGGACGCCGGCATCCTGCTCGGCCTACCGCGCGACAAGGCCCACGACCTCATCGTCCAGTCCGCGATCGGCGCCGCCGTCATGCTCCGCGACAGCGGCGAACACCCGGTCAAGCTCCGCGAGAACGTCACCTCGCCGGCCGGCACGACGATCAACGCCATCCGTGAACTGGAGAACCACGGCGTACGCGCCGCACTCATCGCCGCCCTGGAGGCAGCCCGCGACCGCAGCCGCGAACTGGCCTCCGGAAACAGCTAGAACAGCTAGAACAGCTGGAACGGCCGGAAGGCCGTACGGCTACGCGGGCAGAAGCCCGATGGCCCGATACGCGGTATCGACCATCGGCTTCGCCATCCCTCTCGCCTTCTCCGCCCCATCCCGCAACACCCCCTCCACATAAGCGGGATCCGCGCACAACGCCTTGTGCCGCTCCTGCACCGGCCTCAGCAGCTCGACCACAGCCTCCGCGGTGTCCTTCTTCAACGCTCCGTACGACTCATATACACCGCTCAAGTCCTCGGGGTTCCCTCCTTCGCAAGCGGCCAGGATCTCCAGCAGATTGGCGACCCCGGGCCGCTCCTCCCGGTCGTAGACGACCTCCGCCCCGCTGTCGGTCACGGCCCGCATGACCTTCTTCCGTACGACGTCCGGCTCGTCCAGCAGATAGACGATCCCCGGCCCGGAGTCGTCCGACTTCCCCATCTTCGAAGTCGGCTCCTGCAGATTCATCACCCGCGCCGCCACCTCCGGCCGGGTCGCCCGGGGCACCACGAACGTATGGCCGTACCGCTGGTTGAACCTGACCGCCAGATCCCTGGCCAGCTCCACATGCTGCGTCTGGTCGTCCCCGACCGGCACCTCGTCCGTCCCGTACGCCAGGATGTCCGCCGCCATCAGCACGGGATACGTCAGCAACGACAGCCGCACACTCCCGCCCCGCTCCCGCTCGCGCGCGGCCTTCTCCTTGTACTGGATCATCCGCCGCATCTCCCCGTCGGTGGCCACACACTCCATGACGTACGACAGCCTCGTGTGCTCGTCCACATGACTCTGTACGAACACGGTGCACAGCTCGGGATCCAGCCCCGCCGCCAGCAACAGCGTCGCCGCCTGCCGGGTCAGCCGGCGTACCCGCGCCGGATCGTGGTCCACGGTCAGCGCGTGCAGATCGACCACGCAGAACAGGGCGTCGCCCTGCCGCTGACCGACCTCGACCCAGCGCCGCACGGCACCCAGGTAGTTCCCCAGCGTCAGGTGCCCGGTCGGCTTGACCCCACTGAAGACCCGTGTCATCTCTCCACCTCCTGGTCGAGACCGCCGCGCCGGCTGGCCGACCTCCTGGAGGGAGAAACAAGAACGGCCGCCGAGGCGGCGGCCGTTGAGTACATACGTGTGTACGGCCGCCGTCAGGCGGCCCACCACTGCTGGGTGCACGTATGTGTAGTCACGTCACACAGCGTACGCCGCTACGAGGCTCTCCGGAGCGGAGTTGACACGCCCCGACCGCCTACGTAGTGTTCTCCGAGTTGTCCGACGTGAGCGCCGACTCCGGTCGGTCCCCGGACAGCCATTCCGCAAGTACCTACAGACAATCGACGATCCGTCGTCGCGTGTATTGGCATGCGTATTTGCGAAATGAGGAATCCGCGTTCGAAAGGACGCACCCCCGATTCGCTCGGGACTCAGGAATCCGCTAAAGTCTCACTCGTCGGAACGGCCCAAGGGCCGGGATGGCAGCCCACTCTGACTGGGAGTCAGGCCCGAAAGGACCTGGTAGAGTCGGAACCGCCGGAAAGGGAAACGCGGAAGCGGGAACCTGGAAAGCACCGAGGAAATCGGAACCGGAAACGGTCTGATAGAGTCGGAAACGCAAGACCGAAGGGAAAAGCCCGGAGGA
The DNA here is from genome assembly GCF_042751305.1 of Streptomyces hokutonensis. GTDB lineage: Bacteria > Actinomycetota > Actinomycetes > Streptomycetales > Streptomycetaceae > Streptomyces > Streptomyces hokutonensis_A. The sequence goes on along the minus strand of NZ_JBHYWD010000008.1, from coordinate 38 downwards.
AAGCCCGAGAGGGTGAGTACAAAGGAAGCGTCCGTTCC
>NZ_JBHYWD010000007.1:308022-458677 GCF_042751305.1 Streptomyces hokutonensis | reverse complement strand
CCCACCCCCACCACACCCTGTTGCGCCCGCCCCACCCCGGGCCCGCACCAGAACCCAACATCTTCATCAGCCTTCTAGGGCGTGTCGCGGGACGTGTCCCGGAGTCGTATGACCGCCGTTCCGGCCCGCAGGTCGACCGTCGGCCACGGCGGGTCCCCGTCCTCCTCGTCGTCCCGCATCACCAGCGCGCTCTGCCGTTCCTTCAGCTCGGTCTGCTTGCCCGGGGACAGGCTCGCGTGCAGCTGTTCGAAGCCGGTCGCGGAGATCTGCCCCTGCCGCCCGGCGTTCCGCCAGGGCAGCACCCCGGCCCGGCCGGCCTTCAGGAGCAGCTGGTCGAGGAAGGCGAGCACCGTCAGCAGGACGACCAGGCCGGGCAGCGTCATGAAGAAAACGAACTGCACGGACACTCCCGGGGCGTCGACGGCGGACCCCCAGTCTCGGCCCGCTCGGTCGTTTGCCACAATGGGTGAACGTTTGTGCTCGCGTTCACAAACTGTGGACGTCTCCCTCACCGAAGGTGACCCGTGGACATCAAGACCGCCACCGCAATCCGCCGCCTCCGCCTGGTGTCGGCCCCCGAGGCCGTGTCCTTCCTCCTGCTGCTCGTGTGCTCGGTGCTGAAGCGGACCACGGACTTCAACGCGGTGCCCGTGATGGGCATGGTCCACGGCGTCCTCTTCATCCTTTACGTCCTCTTCTGGGCCGACGCCTGGAACCGCACCAAGTGGGGCCCGAAGACGGCCGCCCTCTACTTCGTCCTCTCCGTCCTGCCCACCGGCGGCTTCTTCGCCGAGCGCAAGCTCCGCCGCGAGTCCGAGGACGCGGTCATCGCCTCCCGCGCCCGCCAGGAGCAGGAAGGAGCCGTGAAGGCATGATCGTCGCCTTTTCCGTGACGCCCCTGGGTGTCGGCGAGGACGTCGGCGAGTACGTCGCCGACGCCGTCCGCGTCGTCCGCGAGTCGGGCCTGCCCAACCGCACCGACGCGATGTTCACCTCCATCGAGGGCGACTGGGACGAGGTCATGGACGTCGTCAAACGCGCGGTCGCCGCGGTCGAGGCCCGCGCCCCGCGCGTCTCCGTGGTCCTCAAGGCGGACATCCGCCCCGGAGTGACCGACGGCCTCACCTCCAAGGTGGAGACGGTCGAACGACACCTGGCGGACTAGCCGTCCAGCGCCGCGCACAACCGTGAGACGGCCGCCAGGTCCGGCACCCGGCCCAGCGACGTGACGACCTGGTCGCTCGCGAACTCCCGTTGGGCGGCCGTCACCGTCGGGTCGATGGCGCACTCGGCCTGTACCCGGACGTAGTTCAGCGCGGTCGCGAAGAGCATCGAGAACGACTGCGGACCCTGTACGACGGCACGCCCCCCGGCGCTCCGATAGGCCCGCGCCACCCGCACCCCGGCCTCGACGTCCCCCTCGTTCCCGCCCGACCACACGAACAGGGCGCGGGCCAACTCCCGTTCCGCAGAAGCGGATCCGGCGTTGTCCCAGTCGAGGAGGACGGGACCGTCGGGGCCGACCAGCACGTTCTGGGGCTGCAGATCGAGGTGGGACGTCACCAGGTCGTCGCCGGGGGCGGTTGGCGTCACCCACTGCGCCTGCTCCCGTGCGGAGGTGTCGATGAACCGTCCCAGCGCGTCCGCCCACGGCAGCTCCGCCCGCCGGACCTCCGTGTGAAGCGCCGCCCACTCGTCGTCCCGCGGGCACCGCTCGTACCAGCCGCTCGGCGGCTCGGTCCCGCCCGCTCCCGCCATGTGCAGCAGGGCCATGGTCCGCCCGAACCAGTCCAGGACGTCCGGGTCGGAGGCGTCCGCGTGGGTGCCGTCGATCCAGTCGTAGAGCTTGACGGGGGAGCCGGAGCCGAGGCGGGAGACGTACGCCCCCTGCCGGTCGGGCATGAGCCGCGGCGACGCGATACCCAGCCGGTCGGCGGCCTGCCGTAACGCGGCCTCGCGGCGGACCTGTTCCTCGTCGCAGCCGAAGAGGAGCTCCTTGACCGCCCAGGAGCTGCCGGCTCCGGACAGTTTCCAGATCTGGCCCAGCGCGCCTCGCGTGACCGGTGTCAGCGTCCACGGTCCGGCGCCGAGCGCGTAGGTCCCGGCGATGAGATCGGCGGTGTCGTGCATGCGGGTGCCTTTCGGAGTGCTGATCGTCGCGGCATTGTCCCGGAGCCGTCTCTCCGCCCGTTCCGCCGCCGGGGTCAACCCCCCACCCACCTGGACGCACCCAGTTCGACACGCCCTCAATTCTCCACTTGTGTGAGGTTATCGGCCCGGTAGATCTTCGGAACCCAGCGGTTCCGGCGGCCCCCGGGCGTCGATCACTCCTCAATCACTGGAGGGCGCTGTGCGGCCGGAGGGCTACGACTACGACACCTACAGCCGACTGGCCGGGCCGCTCAGCGAGCCGTCCGGTGCGGCCTACCAGGTGCAGTACACCTCGCTCCTCTCGCGCGAGCCCCACCGAATACGCGCTGTCCTCCTGATGAGCCTCGCCCCGGTGCTGACCGCCGCCCTGCTCGTCTACCTCGTGTGGCCCACCCACTGGGTGGAGCGCGAGGGCGGTCAGGAATGGATGGTCGGGCTCGACATCACGATGCTGATAGCCATCGGCCTCATCGAACTGTTCATGGTCGTCAACGTCGCCTCCGTCGCCCACGCCACCCTGGTCGCCCGCGACCCCATCCCCGTCGTCCCGCAGACCGGCACCCGCGTCGCCTTCCTCACTACGTACGTTCCGGGCAAGGAACCTCTGTCCATGGTCCGCGCCACCCTCGAAGGCGCGGTCGGCGTCACCCACACCGGACCCGTCGACGTCTGGCTCCTCGACGAAGGTGACGACGAGCAGGCCAAGGCCCTGTGCGCCGAGTTGGGCGTACGGCACTTCACCCGGCACGGGGTCCCGGAGTGGAACCGCCCCAAGGGTGTTCACAAGGCCCGTACGAAGCACGGGAATTACAACGCCTGGATCGCGATGCACGGCGGCGACTACGAGTTCTTCGCCTCCGTCGACACCGACCACGTTCCGCTCCCCAACTTCCTTGAGCGGATGATGGGTTACTTCCGCGATCCGGACGTGGCCTTCGTCGTGGGACCGCAGGTGTACGGGAACTACCACAACCCCGTCACCAAGGCCGCCGAGTCGCAGCAGTTCCTCTTCCACGCGTTGATCCAGCGCGCCGGCAACCGCTACCGCGCGCCCATGTTCGTCGGCACCAACAACGTCGTACGGATCGCCGCCGTCAAGCAGATCGGCGGGCTGTACGACTCCATCACCGAGGACATGGCCACCGGCTTCGAGCTCCACCGGCACCGCAACCCGTCGACCCGTACGCACTGGCGCTCCGTCTACACCCCGGACGTGCTCGCGGTGGGAGAGGGGCCGGCCTCCTGGACCGACTTCTTCACCCAGCAGATGCGGTGGTCGCGCGGCACGTACGAGACGCTCATCAAGCAGTACTGGAAGGCGCCGTTCACGATGCCTCCCGGGCGGCTGTTCTCGTACACGATGATGCTCGTCTACTACCCGATGACGGCCGTCAACTGGCTGCTCGGCATTCTGAGTTGCTTCCTCTTCCTGTGGTTCGGGGCCTCCGGTACGCAGGTCGCCGCATCCGTGTGGCTGATGCTCTACAGCGACGCCGCCGCCCTCCAGATCGGGCTGTATCTCTGGAACCGGCGGCACAACGTCTCCCCGCACGAGCCGGAAGGGTCGGGCGGTCTCGCCGGCATGGCGATGTCCGCGCTCTCCGCGCCGATCTATCTGAAGTCCTTCGGTGAGGCCCTGATCCGGCGTCCCAGCCGGTTCGTCGTCACCCCCAAGGGCGGCGACGCCAGTCCGGACCGGGTGATGACCTTCCGCATCCACCTCTTCTGGGCGATCCTCCTCGCGACCTCGCTGGCCGCCTCCGTCGTCCTCGACCACACCCACGCGGCCATGCGCACCTGGGCCGTCCTCGCGATGGTCATCTCCCTTGCGCCGCTGGGGGTTTGGGTCTTCTCGCTACTCAAGGAGCGCCGGGAACGGCACTCGCTGCTCGGCGCCGCGCGCACCCTCGACACCGTCGAACCCGCTCTCGCCACCAGCGGGGCCGGCCCGTCCGTCTCCGGCACCACGACAGGGGGCAACTAGACCATGGCGTACCAGCCGTCCCGGAAAACCAGGAAGACCGTCCTCGGCATCGGAGGCATCGCCGTCCTGGCCGGTCTCAACGCCCCGGCCGCCCTGGAGTTCGCCGACGAGCAATACCACGAGTACAAGATCACCAGGCCCGACTACATGGCCAAGTACGGCTCCTGGGACCAGATCGACATCCCGAAGGAGTACCGCACCAACGCCATCCACGCCTCGCTGCTGCACACCGGCAAGGTGCTGATCGTGGCCGGATCGGGCAACGAGCAGAAGAAGTTCAACGCCGGGTCCTTCGACACCGTCCTGTGGGATCCGAAGGCCAACACCTTCAAGAAGATCCCCACCCCGGTCGACTTCTTCTGCGGCGGACACAGTCAACTCCCCAGCGGCAATCTGCTGGTGGCCGGCGGCACCGCCCGCTACGAACTCCTCGACGGCGAGGTCAAGCGGGCCGGCGGCGGCATGCGCGTCAAGAACGAGAACCCCAACAAGCCGATGTTCCTCAAGAAGGGCACCGTCTTCCGCTCCCCGGCCGGCGTCGACTACGTCAGCAGGTTCGACGTCACCGTCCCCAAGGCCAAACGCGAGTTCAAGGTCACCTACAACGCGCGCGGTGTGATGCAGCCCTGGCAGACCAAGGTCACCGCGAGCGAGGTCCGCGTCTTCGTCGAGGCCGCCGAGGCGGGCCCGATGTCGGTCACCGAGAAGCAGGCCCAGTACGACATCGTCGGCCTCAAGGGCATCGACGCGAACAACACGTACGGCCTCTCCGAGAAGATCACCCTGGACAAGCAGGACTACCAAGGCATCCGTGCCGCCTACGAGTTCGACCCCAAGGCCGAGCGGTACATCGCCGTCGACCCGATGGACAAGGCCCGCTGGTACCCGACCCTCGTCGGCCTCGACGACGGCCGCGTCCTCGCCGTCTCCGGCCTCGACGACGTCGGTGTCATCGACCAGGGCGACAACGAGATCTACGACCCGAGGACCAGGAAATGGACCCCGGGCCCCAAGCGCTACTTCCCCACCTACCCGGCCCTCTTCCTCACCAAGGGCGGCAAGCTCTTCTACCCGGCCTCCAACGCCGGCTACGGACCCGCCAACAAGGGCCGTGAACCGGGTATTTGGGACCTGAAGACCAACAAGTTCACCACGGTGGCGGGCCTCCGCGACCCCGACGAGACAGAGACGTCGTCCTCGCTTTTGCTGCCCCCCGCCCAGGACCAGAAGGTGATGATCCTCGGCGGCGGAGGTGTCGGCGAGTCCAAGAAGTCGACCCCGCGCACGGCTGTAGTCGACCTCAAGCAGGACAGCCCCGTCTTCAAGGACGGCCCCAACCTCCCCCAGGGCACCCGGTACTTGAACAGCGTGATCATGCCGGACGACTCGGTCTTCACCACCAACGGCTCCTCCGACTACCGCGGCCGCAGCGCCAGCAACATCTTCAAGGCACAGTTCTACGACCCGAAGGGCAACGCCTTCCGCGAGGCCGCCGCCCCCATGGTCGGCCGCAACTACCACTCCGAGGCACTGCTGTTGCCCGACGGCCGCGTCGTCACCTTCGGCTCCGACCCGCTCTTTGACGACCAGGCCAACACCAAACTCGGCCACTTCGAGCAGCGCATGGAGATCTTCACCCCGCCCTCGCTGCACAAGAACGGCTCCAACAGGCCCGTACTCCAGGACGGTCCGGAGACTCTGGACCGCCACCACCGGGCGACCTTCCGCACCGACCACCCCGAACGCGTCGTCAAGGCCCGCCTGATGCGGCCGAGTTCGGTCACGCACACGACGGACGTCGAGCAGCGCTCCATCGAGCTGGGTCTGGTCAAGGACGGCAAGTCGGTGACGGTGGACGTACCGAACGACCGGGCGTTGGTGCCGCCCGGCTGGTACATGCTGTTCGTGACGGACGCGCAGGGCACGCCGTCAGAGGCGAAATGGATTCAAGTCAACTGAAGTGCCTTGCTAGGCCTTGGAGTTGCGCGCCAGCTCCAAGGCGTACTCCGGCCACCACTGCCCGGCGTCCGGACCGCCCTCGCAGGTGCCGTCGGAGGCGCCGGGCCGCTTGATCCAGAGGTAGGCGTCGAGAGCGGGCTCGCCGGTGTCGGTGGTCGGCCGGGTGCCCAGGCCCCGGCCCGGCGGGTTGCACCAGGCACCGGCCAGCGGCCCGTTGCCGTTACGGCTGCTGTCCACGACGAAGTGCTTGCCGCCGAGGTCCTTCGACAGCTGGACGCCGTACTTCTTCGTCACGTCGTCCGTCTGGAAGTTGGAGACGTTGAGCGAGAACCCGTCGGCCTCCTCGACCCCGGCCCGCTTCAGCGGCTCCACGAGCTTCCAAGGGTCCTGAATCCAGGCCGGGTTGCCCGCGTCGAGATACACCGTCGTACCGGACTGCTGCTTCAGCCGGACGACCGCCCCGCTGAGCAACTGCTCCCGCTCGCCCTGGTATTCGCCCGGGGTGCACCCGTCCACCATGTGCGCGACGGCGTCCGGTTCGAGCACGACGAGCGCCTTGGAGTCGCCCAGCGCCTCGGCGAACTTCCCGATCCAGGCCCGGTAGGCGTCCGCGTCCGCCGCACCGCCCGCCGAGTGCTGACCGCAGTCCCGGTGCGGGATGTCGTACGCCACGAAGATGGGCGTACGCCCCTCCTGACGCGCCGACGCGGTCGCGGCCCGGATCACCGGGCCGGGGTCGAGTTCGCCGGCCGGCCACAGCGCGGTCGGCTGGTCGGCGATCCGCTTCAGCAGCGCGGCGTCGTGCTTACGCCCCTCCCGCTCCCACAGCTGGATCTGCTCGGCCGCCGGGCTCGCCGGGTCGACCCAGAAGGACGTGGCGCGCGCCGGGTCCTTCGACCGGGCACCGGCGACGGAGGCCTCGTCGACATCGGCGGCGGACGAACAGCCCACCGCGAGCCCGAACACCGAGAGCACCGCGAACGTGCGGATCAGCCGGGACATGCCGCTCCCTTGCGCGAGGGGATATTTAGTGACGATTCGTCAGCATTGTGGACGATCCGTTGCCGGCCAGGGCCCTGGCGCGCCGGTCGGCGGCCGCGTGACGCTGGCGCGGATTCCCGGCGGTGGGGGTTCGCGCCCCGGGGTCGGGTGTTGGTGCGTCGGTCGGTTGCTGCCCGGGGGTGGGGTGGTTTCCTACGGTGTTCGTCGGTGCACGGTGTTGGGTGTTGCTGGACCGTGCCGGGTCCCGGGCGCGCCGGTCAGCCGCCGCCCGAGGCCAGCGCCATCCCCAGCGGGGTCCGCTCGTGCAGTACCTGATGGCCGTAGCGCCGTGCCGTGAGCAGGCCCGCGTCCCGTAGCACCGTCAGGTGTGCGGACACCGATGAACCCGCGAGCGCATCGCCCTCCCGCTGGTCTGCTGCACCCTCCTGCCCTACCTCGCCTACGCCTCCCGGCCGGGCCTCGCCCTCTCCCTCGCGCTGCTGGCGGTCGTGGGCGCCGGGTCCGCGTACACCCTCGGCCTCGACCAGTGGTTCGTACGGGACGTGCCCCAGGAACTGCGCGGCCGGGCCATGACCCTGCTCACCGCCGGGCTGATGACCATCCAGGGCGTGGGCATGGCCCTGGCCGGAGTGGCCGCCGAGTTCGCCGGGGTGCGCGGGGCGGTGGTGGGCGCCGGGGCGCTCGGCACGGTGTGCTGCGCACTCCTCGCCGTGGAAGCCCGTAGGACCGCCGGGGGACCGCTGGGGGACGGCCGGGGGACCGTCGGCGGACCGAAAGACGAGACGGGGCTGACCACGATGTGACCGGCCGGTAAGGTCTGGTGACGTGCCGAAGCCGCTCAGTCTCCCTTTCGACCCCATCGCCCGTGCCGACGAACACTGGAAGCAGCGCTGGGGAAACGTACCGTCGATGGCCGCCATCACCTCGATCATGCGGGCCCAGCAGATCCTGCTCGCCGAGGTCGACGCGGTCGTCAAACCGTACGGACTGACCTTCGCGCGGTACGAGGCGCTGGTGCTGCTCACCTTCTCCAAGGCGGGCGAGCTGCCGATGTCGAAGATCGGCGAGCGGCTCATGGTGCATCCGACATCCGTCACCAACACCGTGGACCGGCTGGTCAGATCCGGCCTCGTCGACAAGCGCCCCAACCCCAACGACGGCCGCGGCACCCTCGCCTCCATCACCGACAAGGGCCGCGAGGTCTGCGACGCGGCCACCCGCGACCTGATGGAGATGGACTTCGGGCTCGGCGCCTACGACGCCGAGGAGTGCGCGGAGATCTTCGCGATGCTGCGCCCGCTGAGGGTCGCGGCGGCGGACTTCGCAGAGGACTGACCCGGGGAGAGGACGAGGACTGACCCGGGGAAAGATCGCCCGGAACCGGTCGTTACGCTCGTCCTCATGAAAAAGAGCGTGCTGACCCGCTACCGCGTCATGGCGTACGTCACGGGTGTCCTGCTGGTCCTGCTGTGCCTCAGCATGATCGCCAAGTACCTCCTCAAGATCGACGGCGCCGGCAGCTTCACCGAGGTCGTCGCCATCGCGCACGGCTGGCTGTACGTCGTCTACCTGCTCTTCGCGTTCGACCTGGGCTCCAAGGCGAAGTGGCCGGTCGGCAAGCAGCTCTGGGTGCTGCTCGCGGGGACCATCCCGACCGCCGCCTTCTTCGTGGAGCGGAAGATCAGCCACGAGCTGGAGTCGAAGATCGTCGAGCCGACTCCGGTCGCGGCCAAGGCGTAGCGACCGGCCCGCACTCGTGTGAGTGCGGGCCCATGGGCCGCTGTCAGGACTCCTCGACCAGGAACCTGACGTTGTCCACCACGTACTCGCCGTACTGGAGGGCCGATCCGACGGCCTCCAGCCGCCGGTACTGGTCCGGGGACAACGAGGCGTCCCGCGCGGCGCAGACCGTCGCTCTCAACAGCACCCGGAACGCCAGCTCCGGAGTGCAGTGACGGGCGCAGTCGACCAGCGCCGCCCGCACCTCGGCCGTCAGGAACCGGGCGGCTTCGATCTCGGCGACGACCGCGTCGAGGCAGGCCTCGCCGTCCTCCGTGTCCGCTCCCGCGAGCGGGCGTACGCCGGTTTCCGCGGACAGCCGCGCGTTGCAGAGGCCGACGACGGCCCGCGTCCACTGGGCCCCGCTGCCGAGCCGCTTCTCGAAACTCGGCAGGTACTCCGCCCCGGCGTTCCAGAGCACCTCCAGCGTCCTTGACGGGAGGTTGCCAAGGGTTCGCGCGTCACGGCGCACCGCCAGGGCCGCCTCACCGCTCCACCCCGCGAGGTGGTTCGCGACGATCTCGGCGGCCGTGTCCCCGCAGTGGGTCGCGTCCTGGTGGAAGAACCCCATCACCCACGACACACCGAAGTCGAACTCCGTAAAGCGTGGCACCGCGTCTGATCTCCCTTACTTCGGACAGCACGTCTGCACGTAGTAGACGGCCTGCTGGGCGGTCTGCTCGTCTATGAACAGCGAGTTCGGAGTGAGACGCCCGAACTTCTCCGTCTTCGCTGCGGCCAGTCGCTCGGCCTCCTCCACCGTCACGTGACCGGCAGCTTGTCCGGCGTCCGGTTGAGCCCGTCCTGCGCGGTGCCGGACATGGCCGGTCCGCCGAGGCGCAGGGCACTGGTCAACAGGTACTGGTCCTGGCGCAGTTGCTCGGCGGCGGCCGCGTCGAAGCCGTCGTGGCCGTCGGCGACGAGGCCGCCGGCGACGGTCCGCCGCTCGGGCAGCTCCGGGTGTCCGGCGACTGCGGCCGGCACGGCGAGCGCGAGCACGGGTGGGGCGAGGCGCGTGAAGCTCCCCGCCCTGGCGCGTCCGGAAAGCAAGGCAGGATCCGTCCTTCGGAAAAGGGCAGGTGACGGTGCCCGTCCGAGGCGGTGATGGCCTCGCCGGCGGCTGTCTCCCCCGGTCACTGATCGATGTGCCCACAAGGGAGTGGTCAGCTCCGGTGGACACAGCGCAGTCACGATAGATCTGTGTGTCAACACGGCCGCTATGGCGATCCTCGACATTTACTAGGACGTCCAAGTAAATTTGGAAGCATGGACGCTGACGCCATCGCAGAGGGCCGCCGACGCTGGCAGGCCCGGTTTGACGCCGCACGTACGCGCGAGGCCGACTTCACCACGCTCTCCGGGGACCCGGTAGAGCCGGTGTACGGGCCACGCCCCGGGGACAGGTACGACGGCTTCGAGCGGATCGGATGGCCCGGCGAGTACCCCTACACGCGCGGGCTGCACGCCACGGGCTACCGGGGGCGGACCTGGACGATCCGGCAGTTCGCCGGGTTCGGCAACGCCGAGCAGACCAACGAGCGCTACAAGAAGATCCTCGCCAACGGCGGCGGCGGACTCTCCGTCGCCTTCGACATGCCGACCCTCATGGGCCGCGACTCCGACGACCCGCGCTCCCTCGGCGAGGTCGGCCACTGCGGGGTCGCCATCGACTCCGCCGCCGACATGGAGGTCCTCTTCAAGGGCATCCCGCTGGGCGATGTGACGACCTCGATGACCATCAGCGGGCCCGCCGTCCCCGTCTTCTGCATGTACCTGGTCGCCGCCGAACGCCAGGGCATCGACCCCGCCGTCCTCAACGGCACGCTTCAGACGGACATCTTCAAGGAGTACATCGCCCAGAAGGAGTGGCTCTTCCAGCCCGAGCCGCACCTGCGCCTCATCGGCGACCTCATGGAGTACTGCGCGACCGGCATCCCCGCCTACAAGCCGCTGTCCGTCTCCGGCTACCACATCCGCGAGGCCGGCTCCACGGCCGCGCAGGAGCTGGCGTACACGCTGGCGGACGGCTTCGGGTACGTCGAACTCGGCCTGTCCCGGGGCCTTGACGTGGACGTCTTCGCGCCCGGCCTGTCCTTCTTCTTCGACGCGCACGTCGACTTCTTCGAGGAGATCGCCAAGTTCCGCGCGGCGCGCAGGATTTGGGCCCGCTGGATGCGGGACGTCTACGGCGCGAAGTCCGAGAAGGCGCAGTGGCTGCGCTTCCACACCCAGACCGCCGGCGTCTCGCTGACCGCGCAGCAGCCGTACAACAACGTGGTCCGTACGGCGGTCGAGGCACTCGCGGCGGTCCTCGGCGGGACCAACTCGCTGCACACCAACGCCCTGGACGAGACCCTCGCGCTGCCGAGCGAGCAGGCCGCGGAGATCGCGCTGCGCACGCAGCAGGTGCTGATGGAGGAGACCGGGGTCGCCAACGTGGCGGATCCGCTGGGCGGTTCGTGGTACGTCGAGCAGCTCACCGACCGGATCGAGGCGGACGCCGAGAAGATCTTCGAGCAGATCAGGGAGCGCGGGCTGCGGGCCCACCCGGACGGACAGCACCCGATCGGGCCGATCACCTCCGGCATCCTGCGCGGTATCGAGGACGGCTGGTTCACCGGCGAGATCGCCGAGGCCGCCTTCCAGTACCAGCGGTCCGTCGAGAAGGGCGACAAGCGCGTCGTGGGCGTCAATGTGCACCACGGGTCGGTCACCGGGGACCTGGAGATCCTGCGGGTCAGCCACGAGGTGGAGCGGGAGCAGGTCCGGGAGCTGGGCGCGCGGAAGGGAGCGCGGGACGAGGCGGCCGTGGCGGCTGCCCTGGACGCGATGCTCGCCGCCGCGCGGGACGGGTCGAACATGATCGGGCCGATGCTGGACGCGGCACGGGCCGAGGCGACACTGGGCGAGATCTGCGGGGTGCTGCGGGAGGAGTGGGGCGTCTACACGGAGCCCGCCGGGTTCTAGGGCGCCAGGCCCTGTCAGGCGGTCCTGTCGCAGACGCGGGGGGTCGTGCTCCCCAACTCCCTTGAGGGCGTGGGGGACCCCATCGCGCCGATCGCGGCGACAGCCGCTGCTCAGGTGCCGGTGCTCACCCGCGGTCTGGTCCGCCGGACCGGGGCTGGCGCGGAGGTGTCTGAGCCCCGCTGAGTGAGATCAGGCCGAGCAGCAGGACCTGGGTGAAGCTGTGGACCCAGTCCTCGTCGGCCGGTTCCGCGCTGACCAGGGTGCGGTGGACGACCGCGCCGGCGACCACGTCGAAGATCAGGTCGGCGGTGCGGGCGGCTTCCGAGGGGTCTGATTCCGGGGGCAGTTCGCCGCGTGCCTGGGCGCGGGCCCTGCCCTCCACGACCAGGCATTTCTGCCGGTCGACGATCGACTCGCGGATGCGTTCGCGCAGGGCGTCGTCGCGGACGGACTCGGCGACCACCGCCATCAGTCCGCTCTTGGCCTCCGGGCGGGCCAGGATCGCCGCGAACTGGAGGACCACGCCCTCGATGTCGGCGGCCAGGGTGCCGCGGTCGGGGAGTTCCAGTTCGTCGAAGAGTTCGGCGACGGCGTCGACGACGAGTTCGTTCTTGCCCGCCCAGCGGCGGTAGAGGGTGGTTTTCGCCACCCCGGCGCGGGTCGCCACGTCTCCCAACGTGAGCTTGGACCAGCCGAGTTCGACCAGGGCCTCCCGGGTGGCCGCGAGGATCGCGGTGTCCGCGGTGGTGCTCCGGGGGCGGCCCGCGGCGCGTGGGACGGGAGTGCGGCTCTGCATCCCTCGACCATAACCGGCGGTTCCTGTGGTGCAGTGAGGGAGATCACCGGGTATCCCTTTCCGCGAGGCATCCGGCACCATTACGCTACGACTCGTAGCGAAACCACGGGCGTGGGGTGGGGACCCGGCGCCGAACAGCGAGAAGCAGACCGGCTTTCACAGCGCTTTTCATTCACACGCGCGGACGGGGGAGGATAGACGCATGCAGCCACGGAACATGTCCATGAGCGGAGTCGTCGACCTCGCCGCGGTGAAGGCGGCCCAGGAGGCCAAGGCCAAGGCGGAGCAGGCGCGCGCCGAATCCGCCAGGCAGGGCGGTGGCGGAGCCGTCTCGCCGGCCGATCTTGTGATCGACGTAGATGAGGCGGGCTTCGAGAGCGAGGTCCTGCAGCGGTCCACCGAGGTCCCGGTCGTCATCGACTTCTGGGCCGAGTGGTGCGAGCCGTGCAAGCAGCTGAGCCCGATCCTGGAGCGGCTCGCCCTCGATTACAACGGCCGCTTCGTCCTTGCCAGGATCGACGTCGACGCCAATCAGATGCTGATGCAGCAGTTCGGGGTGCAGGGCATCCCGGCCGTCTTCGCGGTGGTCGCGGGGCAGGCGCTGCCGCTCTTCCAGGGGGCCGCCGCCGAACCGCAGATCCGCCAGACCCTCGACCAGCTGATCCAGGTCGCCGAGCAGCGCTTCGGTCTCACCGGGCTCGACGTCGACCCGGACGCAGTACCGGGGGAGCGGCCCGAGGCCGCGGCCGAGATGCCGGCAGGACCCTACGACGCCCTGCTGGAGGCCGCCGTACAGGCCCTGGACGCGGGGGACTTCGGCGGGGCCGTGCAGGCCTACAAGAACGTGCTGAGCGACGATCCGGGCAACTCGGAGGCCAAGCTCGGCCTCGCGCAGGCCGAGTTGCTGCAGCGGGTGTCCGTGCTCGACCCGCAGCAGGTGCGTACGGAGGCCGCCGAGAAGCCGGGTGACGTGCCGGCGCAGATCGCCGCCGCGGACCTGGATCTGGTGGGCGGTCATGTCGAGGACGCGTTCGGGCGGTTGATCGAGACCGTGCGGCGCACGGCGGGTGACGACCGGGACACCGTACGGGTGCGGCTGCTGGAGCTGTTCGAGGTCGTCGGGGCCGACGACCCGAGGGTGACGGCGGCCCGGCGGGCACTGGCGCGGGCGCTGTTCTGAGCGGGGCCCGAGGCCGGTTCTGACCAGTCGGTAAACCTCGGGAACGGTGTTGCCGGTGTGAAAGATTTGCCGACGGAGTGTCACTGCGACCGCGCTTTACCAAATCTTGGTAATCGCGGTCGCTGTTACTTGGAGTAAGCCGAGGCCGTTGTTCTGTCGGATTCCGTCCGAAGATCAACGGTTTTGTCCTGGCCCAGGATGACACCCAGCGTCGTCGGTCGATACCGGCGGGTCGTTGTTCGGTTATCCGCTCGTTACTACCCAGTAACGAAGCCCCTTGTGCGGGCGGCGAGAATGCACCACGATCGGCGACGCTCGGTCCGTTTCCGTACCCCGACAGCCGGTCGGGGAGACGGGTCTCCTGGGTCCCCACCGAGTAGAGCCGGAAACAATGGAGTCGGCTCTTGGGCAGGGGGGTCTTCGCCGTACGGCGGAGCCTGTCCAGCAAGGTTGTGCGTGATGTGCGTCAGGCGCGACCAGTGGTTGTCGCTCGGGGGTGATCGCCGGTGATCGGTGCGCGGGTTCGCGCCTCCGGGTACAGGCGCTCCCCTTCCCGAGGACGTAGCACTTCTCCCATCCCTGCCCGGCTGAGCCGCCATCTGGGGGCAGTCAGGGCCAGGAGATGTACGTCCGAGAAGGAGGAAATATGGAGTCCCAGGTGCGTGGCGGGACGAGATGGAAGCGCTTCGCTGTGGTCATGGTGCCCAGCGTCGCCGCTACGGCGTGTATAGGTGTCGCCCTCGCGCAGGGCGCTCTCGCCGCGTCATTCAGCGTTTCGGGTCAGTCGTTCAAGGTGACGGCGGACTCGCTCAACGGCAAGGGCTTCGCCCAGTACGGAGCCCTGGACTCGGGCTACAACCTGGACGGCAGCAAGTCGCTGCACCCCGTCGCCGTTTCGTCGTTCCAGTCGGCGTCGATCACCAACATGTGCCAGTCGGTGGTCACCCCGAACATCCCGCTGCTCGGTTCCGTCAGCCTCGTGCTGAAGGCGGGCGGCGGCGGTACGCCGGTCGAGGCGACGAACCTGTACATCGACGTCGAGGACCTCAGCGCCGACGCTGTGTTCCACAACATCGACATCGGTGTGGCGGCCGGCAACACCGGTACCGACAAGGGCGGCAAGGGTCCGGGCATGAAGGGCGGCAGCGAGGCTGCCAACCCCTACGGCTTCGCCCAGCAGGCCGAGTCGGCCGAGCTGACCAACGTGAAGCAGACGGCGTGGGCCACCACCGCCGGAACCTTCAAGCTCAGCGGGCTGAAGATGTCGGTCTCGGCCGGCACCCACGAGTGCTACTAGGCACTTGACGGCGGGCGGGGGAGCCGGTGGCGCCCCCCCCCGTCCACCTTCCACCAGCGCCTTCACACGAGGTGCAACTCTCCACCACAGCAACGCCGTACCAGGGAGCTGTTTTCCATGAGCGCCGAGACTCCTGCCGCACCCGGTCAGTTCACCCGCCGGAGGCTGCAGTTCCGCGCCTGGCGTGGCACGAGGCCGTTCTGGGCCGGTCTGTACGTCATGCTCGGCGGACTCCCGATCGCCTACTTCCCGTACGCGCATCTCCAGATCGGGCATCTGACGCTGGCGATGGCGACGACCGCGGGCGCCGGGTCCCTGATCATCGGTGTGCTGCTCGTCGTCCTGGGCTTCAGCCTCTGGTTCCAGAAGCACGTGCGCACCTTCGCGGGTGTCGCGGCGATTCTGCTGGCGCTGGTGTCCATCCCCGTGTCCAACCTCGGCGGCTTCCTCATCGGCTTCCTCTTCGCCATGGTCGGCGGAGCGCTGGCCGTGTCGTGGGCGCCGGGCGCACCGCCTGAGCCGCAGGCACTGGCCGAGGACACGCAGGGAGAGGGCGGCGCGCCCGCAGCCGCCCCGTACGAGGCCGCGCCTCACGAGTCCGCGTCGTACTACGAAGCCGCGCCTCAGGAGCCGACGCCGCACGAGTCCGCCGACGACGCGGACGAGCCCAAGGATCTGTCAGGAACGAGCCCGGTGAACAACGGGGCGAACGGGAGGCACAGTGCCGGCTGACGAGGTGACCCACGGGACTGACGTGGACGCGTCCCGTGTGAGAACCGGGCCGCGGCACGCGGCGCCCAAGAAGCCGCTGTTCACCAGGCTCCACATGCCCGCCGGCAAGGCGATAGCCACGGTGGCGATGCCGACCGCCGTCATCGTCGGGCTGGGTTTCACGTCCTCGCTCGCCCTCGCCGACAACGGCTCGACGACCTCGCCGTCGTCGAAGAGCCTGACCGCCGACGAGTACAAGGACTGCGTCGCGGCCCTCGCCGACTCCACGGCCAGTGCCACTCCCTCGGCTTCGCCGTCCACCAGTGCGAGCGACTCCGCCAAGGCCGACGCGACGCCCTCCGCGACCGCGACGGACTCCACCACGAAGGACTCGGGCAAGACCTCTTCGTCGGATTCGGGTTCCGACGACACGGCCACGCCCACGCCGTCCGCCACGGCGAGCAAGTCGGCCGACACGAGCGGTTCGTCGAGCAGCACCGCCACCGCGACGCCCTCGGCGTCCGAGAGCAGCGGCAACCTGCTGGACACCATCGGCGACGCCATCACCGGCATCCTCACCGGCGGTTCGTCGAGCTCGGACTCCACGGCGAGCGCCACGCCGACGCCGACCGCGTCCGCGTCCGCCTCGACGAGTTCCGGCGACGGCTCCGCCGGCGCGTCCGACACGGTCAAGGACACCACCAAGAAGGTCACCGACACGGTCGACGACACCGTGAAGGACACCACGGACACGGCGACCAAGGCGGCCGCCGAGGCCACCAAGGCGGCCGAGGACACGGCCACCGCCACGGCCACCCCGAGCCCGTCCGCGAGCGAGAGCGCCGACACCTCGGACTGCCCGGTCGCCACGGACGACACCAGCGGCGTCGACAACAAGATCCTGTTGCCCGACGACCCCTGGTACCTGAACGCCAGCTCGCTGCTGCTCAAGGGCGCCGACTACAAGGGCGTCGTCGAGGTGAAGACCGCCAGCGGCAAGGTCAAGAAGGTCCTGAAGTACGTCATCTCCGGCGGCACCGACATCGGCGACCTGCACCAGACGGTCAACGACAAGCAGTCCGGCAAGACCTACCACGTGCAGGCGGCCAAGGGCTCGACGTCCACCATCCGCGACGGCGACACGGTGATGTACACGGAGTCCATCTCGGGCAACCTGTTCGGCCTGATCCCGATCACGTTCGACCCGAAGAACCCGCCCCCGCTGAACATCCCGCTGATCTACTTCACCAACGTGAAGGTGGTCCAGGCCGGCCAGTTCGGCGGCACGCTGACCGTCCCCGGGCTGCGCAGCTACCAGAACTGAGCGCCCGCACAAGCCCGTTCGGGAGCCGCGCACAAACTGAGGGCGCCCCCTTTCCCAGGGGGCGCCCTCAGCGCCGTACAAGAGCCTTCAGCGGTACGTCAGTTGCCCTCGCCGCCACCGAGGTGGTGGACGCGGAGCATGTTCGTCGTGCCGGCCACACCGGGGGGCGAACCGGCCGTGATGATGACGGTCTCGCCCGGGTTGAAGCGGTTGATCTTGGCGATCTCGCCGTCGACCATGTCGACCATCTCGTCCGTGCTGTTGACGAACGGCACCACGTGCGACTCCACGCCCCAGCTGAGCGTGAGCTGGTTGCGGGTGCCCTCGTCCGTGGTGAAGGCGACGATCGGCTGCGCGGCGCGGTAGCGGGAGAGCCGGCGGGCGGTGTCACCGGACTGCGTGAACGCCACCAGGGCCCGGCCGCCGAGGAAGTCCGCGATCTCGCACGCGGCACGCGCGATCGAACCACCCTGCGTACGCGGCTTCTTGCCCGGCACGAGCGGCTGAAGGCCCTTGCTGAGCAGCTCCTCCTCGGCCGCCTGGACGATCTTCGACATCGTCTGCACGGTCTCGATCGGATAGGCGCCCACCGAGGACTCGGCGGACAGCATGACCGCGTCCGCGCCGTCCAGGATCGCGTTGGCCACGTCGGAGGCCTCGGCGCGCGTGGGACGGGAGTTGGTGATCATCGACTCCATCATCTGGGTCGCCACGATCACCGGCTTGGCGTTCCGCCGGCACAGCTCCACCAGGCGCTTCTGCACCATCGGGACCTTCTCCAGCGGGTACTCCACAGCGAGGTCGCCACGGGCCACCATCACCGCGTCGAACGCCGCGACCACGGCCTCCATGTTGGCGACCGCCTGCGGCTTCTCCACCTTGGCGATGACGGGGACCCGGCGGCCCTCCTCGTCCATCACCTTGTGGACGTCGTACACGTCGCTCGCGTCGCGCACGAAGGACAGGGCGACCATGTCGCAGCCCATCCGCAGCGCGAAGCGCAGGTCCTCGACGTCCTTCTCGGACAGCGCGGGCACGTTGACGGCCGCGCCGGGCAGGTTGATGCCCTTGTGGTCGGAGATGACGCCGCCCTCGATGACGATCGTCTTCACCCGCGGGCCCTCGACACTCAGGACCTTCAGCTCGACGTTGCCGTCGTTGATCAGGATCTGGTCGCCGCGGGAGACGTCACCGGGCAGGCCCTTGTACGTCGTACCGCAGATGGTCTTGTCGCCCGGGACGTCCTCGGTGGTGATGGTGAACTCGTCACCGCGCACCAGCTCGACGGGACCCTCGGCGAAGGTCTCCAGGCGGATCTTCGGGCCCTGCAGGTCGGCGAGGACGCCGATGGCACGGCCGGTCTCCTTGGCCGCGGCACGGACGCGGTCGTACCGCCCCTGGTGCTCGGCGTGGGTACCGTGGCTGAAATTGAAGCGGGCCACATTCATGCCGGCCTCGATCAGCGACACCAACTGCTCGTGGGAGTCGACCGCGGGGCCGAGAGTACAGACGATTTTCGAACGGCGCATGGGACGATCCTATCGGTTTGTTTCGCTACGGAATATTCCGTCTGGCGGAAGATACAAATGGGCGGGCAGGCGCTCAGGCGTTGGAATTTCCGACCAGTGCATACGTCTGTGTGGCGATCTCCAATTCCTCGTCCGTCGGCACCACCGCGACCGCGACCCGCGACGACGCCGGCGAGATCAGCCGCGGCTCGTCACTCCGTACGGCGTTCAGCGCCCCGTCGACCTCGAGCCCCAGCAGCTCCAGGCCCGCCACGGCAGCTTCCCGCACCTCACTCGCGTTCTCCCCGACCCCCGCCGTGAAGGCGACCGCGTCCACCCGGCCGAGTACCGCGCAGTAGGCACCGATGTACTTCTTCAAACGGTGAATGTAGATGTCGAAGGCGAGTTCCGCCCGTTCGTCGCCCTCGTCGATCCGGCGCCGGATCTCGCGCATGTCGTTGTCCCCGCACAACCCGATCAGACCGCTCTTCTTGTTGAGAAGAGTGTCGATCTCATCGGTGGACATTTCGCCAACACGCATCAAATGGAAGATGACGGCCGGATCCAGGTCTCCCGACCGGGTCCCCATCACCAGCCCCTCCAACGGCGTCAACCCCATGGAGGTCTCCACGCACCGCCCCTTCTCGACGGCGGAGGCGGACGCCCCGTTCCCGAGGTGCAGCACGATCACGTTGACGTCCTCGGGCGCCTTCCCCAGCAGCTTCGCCGTCGCCCGCGACACATACGCGTGCGAGGTCCCGTGGAACCCGTACCGCCGGATCCGGTATGCGTCGGCCGTCGCCACGTCGATCGCGTACCGCGCGGCCGACTCCGGCATCGTCGTGTGGAACGCGGTGTCGAACACGGCCACCTGCGGCAGATCCGGCCGCAACGCCTGCGCGGTACGGATCCCGACCAGGTTCGCCGGATTGTGCAGCGGGGCCACCGGTATCAGCCGCTCGATCTCGGCGAGCACGGTGTCGTCGATGACGGTGGGCGCGGTGAACGTCTTCCCGCCGTGCACGACTCGATGTCCGATGGCCGCCAGCTCGGGGGAGTCCAACCCGAGCCCGTCCGTTGCGAGTTGCTCCGCCACGGCCTTCAGGGCGGCCTCGTGGTCGGCGATCGGTGCGATCAACTCCCGTACGGCGCCGGTCGTGACGCAGGTGTGCTTGAGCCGGGAGGTCTCCTCGCCGATGCGCTCGACGAGCCCCATGGCCAGCCGTTCGCCGCCGCGCATGTCGAGCAGCTGGTACTTCACCGACGAGGAGCCGGAGTTGAGGACGAGGACACGGGTCGGACTCACTGGGCGGTTGCCTTCTTCGTCGGGTTCTGGGCCTGGATCGCCGTGATGGCGACGGTGTTCACGATGTCGGAGACGAGAGCGCCCCGGGACAGGTCGTTGACCGGCTTGCGCAACCCCTGGAGCACCGGCCCGACGGCGATCGCGCCGGCCGAACGCTGCACGGCCTTGTAGGTGTTGTTGCCGGTGTTGAGGTCGGGGAAGATCAACACGCTTGCCCGGCCCGCGACTTCGGACTCCGGCATCTTGGTGGCGGCGACGCTCGGCTCGACGGCGGCGTCGTACTGGATGGGCCCCTCGATCCGCAGATCGGCCCGCCGCAGCCGTACCAGCTCGGTGGCCTCGCGCACCTTGTCGACGTCGGCGCCCGAGCCGGACGTACCGGTCGAGTACGACAGCATGGCGATCCGCGCGGCGACGCCGAACTGCTCGGCGGTGGCGGCGGATTGGATGGCGATGTCGGCCAACTGCTCGGCGTTCGGGTCGGGGTTGACCGCACAGTCGCCGTAGACGAGGACCTTGTCGGCGAGGCACATGAAGAAGACGGAGGAGACGATGTCGGCGTCCGGCTTGGTCTTGATGATCTCGAAGGCGGGGCGGATGGTGGCGGCCGTGGAGTGCACGGCGCCGGAGACCATCCCGTCGGCGAGCCCGGCCTGCACCATCAGCGTGCCGAAGTAGTTCACGTCGGCGACGACGTCGTAGGCCAGCTCGACGGTCACGCCCTTGTGGGCGCGGAGTTCGGCGTACGTCTCGGCGAAGCGGTCGCGGAGTTCGGAGGTCTGGGGGTCGATCAGCTGGGCGGCACTGAGGTCGATGCCGAGGTCGGCGGCGCGCTTGCGGATCTGGTCCTCGGGACCGAGGAGCGTCAACTCGCAGACGCCTCGGCGCAGCAGCACCTCGGCGGCGTGCAGGACGCGGGGCTCGGTGCCCTCGGGGAGGACGATCCGGCGCTTGTCGGAGCGGGCCCGCTCCAGGAGCGTGTGCTCGAACATCATCGGGGTGAGGCGGTCGCTGCTCGGCGCGGAGACCCGCTTGAGCAGGTCGTTCGTGTCTACGTACCGCTCGAAGAGGCCGAGCGCGGTCTCCGCCTTGCGCGGGGTGGCCGCGTTCAACTTCCCTTCCAGGGCGAAGAGTTCGCCGGCGGTGGGGAAGGAGTTCCCGGCCACCGAGACCACCGGAGTGCCCGGCGCGAGGCGGGCGGCGAGGGTGAGGATCCCGTCGCTCGGCACCTCGTTCAGGGTGAGCAGGACGCCGGCTATCGGCGGGGTGCCGGCGCTGTGCGCGGCCAGCGCCCCGATGACCAGGTCGGCGCGGTCGCCCGGGGTGACGACCAGCGCGCCCGGGGTCAGCGCCTTGAGGAAGTTGGGCAGCATGGCTCCGCCGAACACGAAGTCCAGCGCGTCGCGTGCGAGCCCCGAGTCGTCCCCGAGGAGGACCCGGCCGCCGAGCGCGTGGGTGATCTGCGCGACGGTCGGTGCGGAGAGCGCGGGCTCGTCCGGTACGACGTAACAGGGCACCGGCAGCCGGGTGGTGAGCCGCTCGGCGATCTCCTCCCGGTCCTCGGGGGCGACCCGGTTGGTGACCATGGCGAGGACGTCGCAGCCGAGGCCGTCGTACGCGCGGTACGCGTTGCGGGTCTCCGCGAGCACGGACTCGGAGGTCTGCTTGCGGCCGCCGACGACGGGGATCACGGACGCGCCGAACTCGTTGGCGAGGCGGGCGTTGAGGGCCAGCTCGTCCGGGAACTGGGTGTCCGCGAAGTCGGTGCCGAGGACGAGGACGACGTCGTAGTCCCGGGCGACGAGATGGAACCGCTCGACGAGCGTCGACACCAGCTCGTCGGTGCCCTGCTCGGCCTGGAGGGCGGACGCCTCGTGGTAGTCCAGGCCGTAGACGGTCGCCGGGTCCTGGGAGAGCCGGTAGCGGGCGCGCAGCAGTTCGAACAGTCGATCGGGATCGTCATGGATCAGGGGACGGAACACCCCCACCCGGTCGACCTGGCGGGTCAGGAGCTCCATGACCCCCAGCTCGACGACCTGACGGCCGTCGCCGCGGTCGATCCCGGTCACGTACACGCTGCGGGTCACGCGTGCTACCTCGCTTCGTTTCGGCGCTTCGTTTCGGTGGTCATAAAAATCGCCCACCGGGGTGAGCGGAAGCGTCTTGACAATACCTCCGAGGGTGGTTAAGGCGCCCCTCGGTCGGACGGGAGCGGCACCGCCCTGAGGGACGTGAAACAATCGGATCCGGCTCACCGGTCTCAACAGCGAGCAGGAGACACGCACGATGCGCATCGGAGTTCTCACCGCAGGCGGCGACTGCCCCGGCCTGAACGCCGTGATCCGATCGGTCGTGCACCGAGCGGTCGACAACTACGGCGACGAGGTCATCGGCTTCGAGGACGGCTACGCCGGACTGCTCGAGGGCCACTACCGCACCCTCGACCTCGACGCGGTCAGCGGCATCCTCGCCCGCGGCGGCACGATCCTGGGCTCCTCCCGCCTGGAGCGGGACCGCCTGCGGGAAGCGTGCGAGAACGCGCTGGACATCGCGCGGGACTTCGGCATCGACGCGCTGATCCCGATCGGCGGCGAGGGCACGCTCACAGCGGCGCGGATGCTGTCGGACGCGGGCCTGCCGGTCGTCGGAGTCCCCAAGACGATCGACAACGACATCTCGTCCACGGACCGCACCTTCGGCTTCGACACGGCGGTGGGTGTCGCCACAGAGGCGATGGACCGCCTCAAGACGACCGCGGAATCCCACCAACGAGTGATGGTCGTCGAGGTCATGGGCCGGCACGCGGGCTGGATCGCGCTGGAGTCCGGGATGGCGGCGGGCGCCCACGGCATCTGCCTGCCCGAGCGCCCCTTCGACCCCGCCGACCTGGTCAAGATGGTCGAGGAGCGCTTCGCCCGCGGCAAGCGGTTCGCGGTCGTCTGCGTCGCCGAGGGCGCGCACCCCGCCGAGGGCTCCATGGACTACGGCAAGGGCGAGATCGACGCGTTCGGCCACGAGCGCTTCCAGGGCATCGGCACGGCACTGGCCTACGAACTCGAACGCCGCCTCGGCAAGGAGGCCAAGCCGGTCATCCTCGGCCACATCCAGCGCGGCGGCGTACCGACCGCGTACGACCGGGTGCTCGCGACCCGCTTCGGCTGGCACGCGGTGGAGGCGGCACACCGGGGTGACTTCGGCCGGATGACGGCGCTGCGCGGCACGGACGTGGTGATGGTGCCGCTGGCGGAGGCGGTCACGGAGCTGAAGACGGTACCGAAGGACCGGATGGACGAGGCGGAGTCGGTCTTCTAGGTCCGGTACGGCGGATTCGATACGGCGGCGGTTCGGTCCGGCGCGTTCAGTAGGTACTCCTCTCGACCATGGCCCAGAAGCGGTCGATGATCTGGTCGAGGAAGTCGCGGCCGGCCTCGCTCGCGTCGCCGGGGGAGTTGCCGCCGGCCCAGCTGAGGGTGGCGAGCATCTGCCCCTGGTAGTCCTGGTGGAGTTCCTTGAGGGAGTCCTCCAGGTGGTGCCGGTCCAGGGGCACCATTTTGCCGATCGGCCGCACGTAGGCCTGCCAGCGGGTGGTCACCGCGCTGCGCAGCAGCTCCGCGAGCTTGGCGTCGCGTCCGGTGACGCTGACGAAGTCGGGCAGTGAGAGGTCGAGCAGTTCGGCGAGCGCGGTGGACTGGCGCTCGGTGCCGCGCCACTCGTCGTTCTCCTCCATCCGTAAATACACGAGGAGTTCGAGCCCGACGGCACGCGCGATGTCCTCCGGCGCGAGGCCACGGGCGAGCCGGTGCTCACGCAGCGTGCGTGGCCTGCCGATGAGTTCACTCGCGGAGCACCACAACACGCCCGCGAGCGCGGTGAGTTCGGGACTGGACGGAGCGGTGAGCCCACGCTCCCAGGCGATGACCAGGTCCGGAGTGACATAGGGCAGCCCGAACGAGGCACGCATTCCGTACGCGACGTGTTCGGGACCCATGTTCAGAGCGGTCCTGAGCCTGCGGGCGGCGGGGGCGTTGAACGGCGGTGTGGGCGGCGTGGACTGGCTGGGTCGAGCTGGGGGTCGGCGCACGGGGCACAAGTTAGGGGCGCCTGGGTGCGGTGACTACGGTCTGTTCGGCCAGGATTACGGATTGTATGAACGTACGGATTCGGTCGCGCGGAGGAGATCGAATGCGGCTGGGGCGGGGGTGGGTGGTGACGGTGAGTGGTGACTGGGGGAGTCGGATGGTGACCGGGGGGCGGTGAATATGCCGATCTACCTTGCCATTTGCCGGGGCGGGGGGCATTGGCGGAGGGGGTGGTGGTGGAGGGGCGGTCTCGGGTGTGTGGGCGGGGGTCGAAGATGAGTGCGTTTGTGGTGGGGGTGATGATCGGGCGTGGGGGGAAGTGGGGGGTGGCGGGATATCGACGGTCGCTGTCTGCGGGGGTTCGCCGGTTGGATGCTCAGGTGCGCGTTGCGCCCTCCGCGGCGTCGAGCACCAGTCCCCAGGGGAACTCCTTCGGCTTGCCCTGCCCCGGCTGGTTCGGCACGAAGCCGCCCTCGCCGTAGAGGAGTTGTACGCCCATGGCACGCAACTCGGCGACGCTGCGCTCGAATTGCCGGTGCTGTACGTACGCCGAGTTGACGCAGGGCATGGCGACGATGGGGATGCCCTTGCCGATGCCCTCGGCGACGACCCCGACCACGAAGTCGTGAGTCAGCCCCAGCGCCCATGAGTTGACGGTGTTGAAGGTCGCCGGCGCGACCGCGATCACGTCCGCCTTCGGCCAGACGTCCGGCTCGCCCGGCATCTTGTACTCGCTGCGCACGGGGTGGCCTGTCAGCCGCGCCAGTTCGCCGAGTCGGCACAGGCATTCGCGTGGTTTGACGCGGAGCGACCGGGGCTGATCGCCGTACTCGGCTGGGCTGAGGAGAAGCGGTACCAGAGCCGGGCCGTGTTGTTGGCGGCATGCCTGGTGGTGTACCTGGAGCGGCAACGACTTTTCGACGACGGGGTCACTGTGAGCAGAGCTGCCCTCAGTGCTGCTCGTCGCCTTGGCGATCCCGACCGTGAGGCGGGCGCGTCGAACAACCTCGGGAACGCCTTGCGAAGGGTTGGCGAGGTGGCCGAGGCCATCGACGTCCATACACGCGCACGCGATTTCTTCCGGTCTGTCGGGGAGCACCGCAGCGAGGCCGTGTCGTGGAACAACCTCGGCCTGGATCTGCTGGCGGCGGGTCGGGAGGACGAGGCGATCGAGGCTCTCACCCATGCTCGCGATCTCTTCCAGGTCGTTGGCGACGCACACCTGGAGGCCGTTGCATTGGACTGTCTCGGGGTTGCCTTGTCGCAGATGGGGCGGGTCGCGGACTCGATCGAGATGACCGCCCGTGCCCGCGACCTGTTTCGGACCGTAGGGGACTTTCGCCGTGAGGCAGGCGCTGAGAACAATCTCGGATCCGCCCTGATCGATGCCGGCCGGACGGAGGAGGCGATCGAGAGCTTGGGATCGGGGCGGGAGATCTTCCGGGAACTGGGTGACTGGTACTGGACCGGGCAGGTTTTGCACAACGTTGCGCTGTGCCACGAAGCGGACCAGCACCCGGCCGAGGCCGTCACTTGCTGGGTCCAGGCTTCCGAGGCCTACACCCGAGCAGGTGCGGTGAAGGAAGCCGCCGAGGCGCTTGCCCTGGCCGAGGAGCAAGAACGACTCCGGTTCGACCGGCCTACCCCTTGACCGCCCCGCCCAGCGCGAACCCGCCGCCCAGCCGCCGAGCCACCAGCACGTACAGCAGGATCACCGGCGTCGAGTAGACGACGGAGAACGCGGCCAGCTGCCCGTAAGCCACCATCCCCCGATTCCCGAAGAACTCGTTGATGCTCACGCTCGCCGGCATCTGATCCGGTGTGAGCAGCAGCATGAACGGGACGAAGAAGTTGCCCCACATCATCACGAACGAGAAGACGGTCACCACCGCCACCCCCGGTCCCATCAGCGGCAACACAATCCGCACGAGCGACTGAAGCGACGACGCCCCGTCGGTCCACGCCGCCTCCTCCAATTCCTTCGGCACCCCGTCCATGAAGTTCTTCATCAGCCAAATAGCAAACGGCAGTTGAGACGCGGCGAAGAAGAAGATCGTGCCCTGCATGGTGTCGATGAGGTTCACCTGTACGAACAGCGCGTACACCGGCACCATGATCGCGGTGATCGGAAGGCTCGTTGCGAAGAGGATCGTCAGGAGGAAGGGGCGGTTGAGGCGGGACCGGAAGCGGGAGAGCGGGTATGCCGCCAGTGCCGAGCACACCACTGTCAGCAGGGTTCCGAAGCCACACAGGATCAGGCTGTTGAGGAGGGGGGTGAAGGTGATGTCCGAGTTCAGGATCGTGTGGAAGTTGTCGAAGGTCAGGCTGTCGGGGGCCTTCACCTTTAGGTCCGCGTGGGGGTCGAGGGACGACAGGACTACCCAGAGCAGTGGCAGTGCGAACGTCGCCGCGACCACCAGCAGGCCCGCGTCCGCCGCCAGGCGTCGGGTCGTGCGGCGGGAGGAGAGGGTGAGTGCCATGGATCAGACCTCCGTTCGCAGCAGGCGCATGTAGATCACCGAGAAGAGGGAGCCGACCAGGAGGAGGAGCAGGGCTACCGCCGTGGCGTAGCCGATCATGCTGTTCTGGAAGGCCTGTTCGTACATGTAGAGGGGGAGGGTCTGGCTCTTGTTTCCCGGGCCGCCTCTCGTCATCACCCAGATCAGACCGAAGACGGAGAGGGTCTGGAGGGTGTTGAGCATGAGGTTCGTGCCGATCGAGCGGCGGATCATCGGGAGCGTGATGTGCCACATCCGGCGCCAGCCGCCCGCGCCGTCGACCTCCGCCGCTTCCGTGATCTCCTTGGGGATCTCGTTGAGGGCCGCTGAGTAGACCAGCATCGAGAAGGCCGTTCCCCGCCAGACGTTCGCGAAGGAGACCGCCAGGATCGGGAGTGTGAACAGCCAGTTCTGGGACGGGAGTTGGAGCCAGTCCAGGATGGCGTTCAGGGTGCCTTCCCGGCGGAAGAAGGCGTAGAGGAGGAAGCCCGCCACCACCTCTGGGAGGACCCAGGCCGTGATGACGATCGCGCCTGTGAGCGTGCGGATCGGTTTTGACGCGCGTTGCATGAGGGTCGCGAGCGCCAGGCCGAGGGTGTTCTGGCCGATCAGGGACGACAACACCGTGAACACCAGCGTCAGCCATACCGCGTTGAGGAATTCCGCGTCCTTGAAGGCCGTACGGAAATTCGTGAAGCCCACGAAGGACGAGTGGGCCTGGCCGGTGAGTTGGAGGTCGGTGAAGGCGATGTAGGCGCAGTAGCCGATCGGGACGGCCAGGAAGAGGAGCAGGAGGGTCAGGGCGGGGGAGAGGGGGAGGAGGTGCGTGAGGATGCGATTGCCATGGCGATTTCGGGTGCGGAGGTGCCGCTGGGGCGCGGACCGGCGAGCGGCCGGGCCCGGGGCGGACTTCGTCGCGTCCGGGCCCGCCGCTTGCCGGGGGGCGGTGGTCACTGCTGGGTGACCTGGTTGTCCGTGGCGGACTTGAGTTCGTCGTCGTACGAACTCGCCGCCTTGTCAACGGACATGTCACCCGTCGTCACGCCCTCCATCGCCTCCTGGATAGCTGTGGAGACCTTCGGGTACGCCGGGTAGGCGGGGCGGTAGTGCGTGCTCGCGACGAGGTCCGTGAAGAACCTGATGCCGGGCTGGGCGTTGGCGTACGCGGGGTCGGCGGCGACGTCCTTGCGTACGGAGATACCGGAGTTGGCGATGTACCACTTCTCCGCGTTCGCCTTCGTCTGCATCGTCTTGATGAAGTCGAAGGCCAGGTCGGGGTTGCCGGCCTTGGAGGGGATCGCCCAGGTCCAGCCGCCCGACATGCTCACCTTGCCGGGGGCCTGGCCGGTCTGCGTGGGCATGTACGCGAGGCCCAACTCCTGTGACCAGTCCGGCCATTCGTGACCGCTGCCCTTCAACCACGCCTGCGGCAGCCAGGATCCGTCGAGGGCGATGCCGAGTTTGCCCTTGGGGAGGAGTTCACCGGCCACGTAGGTCTGGATGTTGGGGTCGAGGGCGTCCGACACGTCCGGGCCGAGCTTCTCCTTGTAGACCGTGTGGACGAAGGAGAGGGCGTCCTTGAAGCCTTGGCTTTTCGCGATCCACTTCTTCGACGACTTGTCGTAAAGGGGGTCCGCGGTGCCGTCGTTCGTCCCGTAGAGCAGCATCTCGAAGCCCTGCATGGTGGCTGCTTCGCCGGCCGGTTTACCGGTGTAGACGTTGAGGGGGGTGACGTTCGGGACCTTCTGCTTGATCGCGCGGGCCGCGGCGAGGACGTCGTCCCACGTCTTCGGCTGCCAATTCGCGGGCAGGCCCGCCTTCTTGAAGATTCCCTTGTCGAACCAGAGGCCGCGGGTGTCCGTGCCGTCCGGGACGCCGTACGTCTTTCCGTCCTCGGCCTTCGCGGCGGACTTCGCCGTGTCTACGAACTGGTTCCAGTCTGGCCACTTGGAGAGGTACGAGTCGAGCGGCTTCAAGTACCCGGACGTGATGTCACTGTTGATGAGGAACGTGTCCTCGTAGACCAGGTCAGGGGCAGTCTTGGGGGAGCGGAGCATCTGCTGGAGCTTGGTGTAGTACTCCGAGTCCGGGGCCTTGATCGGGACGAGCTCGACCTTCTTGCCGGGGTACTGCTTCTCGAACTGCTTCTTCATGTCGGCGAGATAGGTGTCCATCACCTTGATGGAGTTGTCCGTCGACTGTTTGAAGGAGATCTTGACGGTGTCGGGGCTGCTGCCGGAACCGCTGCCGCAGGCGGTGAGGGTCGTTGCGGCGAGGGCTAGGGCTGAGACTGCTGCGAGGGTGACGGCGGTGGGGCGCACGGGCACGACCTCCTACGGCTCACGTCTTTGTGGCCAGGGCCTGGGGGGATGGCTGCCCGGTGAAGGTAAGTGGAGTGGTCTAGTCAGGTCAATGAGTCTGCGCGGGATTGGGCGCGGGCGGCTTCGGCGGGGGCGTTGGCGCGAGAGCAGGCGTGAGCGGACTGGAGGTAACAGGTGCGGGCCTCGGTGGGGCGGGTGGCATCTTGGTGAGCAAGAGCTGGTTCGAGAGGGTCTGGCCCGTCCCGTACCAGTCCTCGAACTCTCGGTAGCGCTCCAGGGTCTTCTCGTACGCCTCGATCCCCTCCTCCACCCAGCCCGGACACCGCGCAGATCGCCACCGGCAGATCGGACTCCGCGGCCGGATCCAGTACCGGCGACAACCGCGCCAAGTCCTCGTCCCGCCCGATGAATCCCGCCGGCACCGCAGGCAATGCGGCAGTGGCAACCGGCACCGGACCATGAACGGACCCGCGCCCCGCCCCACTGCTACCGCTCCCGGTCCACCCGTTTGGCAACGAACGGTCCGTTGAAGGTGCTCCCTCGAAAGTCGAGGTGATCCCCTCCGTACCGCGCCCCTTGATGGGGCCCCTCCTCAGAGTCCTCGACCTCTCTGTCGGAACCCCCCCACCCGCCCCCGACACGGCCGCAACTCCCGCAACACCGCCACCGCCGCAGCCGCCGCGTTCTCGGCGGCCCGTGGCTGCCAACCCTCCCCGTCCGTACGGGACTTGTCCCCGTCGGCCCGGTCGCTGATCCCCCGGATCACCAGCGCGTCCCCGCCGGCGAGATCCACCGCGCTCACGACCCCCGAGCCCTCCATCTCGATGGCCGCCGCGTCGTTGTAATGGAGCCGCAGATGTTCCGCGAGCGCGGACTCGGGCGCGGCCAGGACGACATCCCCCGCGGCGATCGGCTTCAGATGGGCATGGGGGTCGTCCCGCAACGCCTCCCGGGCAGCCGCCGCCAGCCGGTGCGACGCGCGCCACGCCTCCGGCCGTACGAGAAAACCCTCCGGGGTCTCCTTGCCGCCGTGGATGCCGTACACCTTCGTCGCCACCACCACGTCGCCCAGCCCGATGTCGCTCTTCAGGCCCCCGGCGACCCCTACGAACAGCACCGCCTGCGGCTCCAGCCACGACATCACCCGTTCGGTGAGCGCGGCGGCCGTCAGGTTTCCCTCGCCCATCTCGACCAGGGCGACGGCCCAAGGTGTTCCGGCGAGCCGACCGATCGCGGCCCTCGTACCCCGTGGATGCTCCCGCTTCCGTACATCCGTGAGATGGGCGTGCACGGCCTTGTACTCCAGCGACAGAGCGGTCAGCACCGCGACAATGGGTTGCGTCACTCACATAAGGTACTTCCAAGTCGCCTGCGCAGCCGCTGTGTTGGCACCACTCGGGGGAGAGGCGAGGGCAATGCCGGACCGAGACGTCACCGTCGCCCAACTACTCCTCGCCGAATACCAAACCGTCAAGGACGAGCAGAAGACCCGCATCGGCTTCCGCGACAACCTCCTCTACGTCACCCTCACCATCGTCGCCGCCGTCATCGCCGCCGCGGCCCAGGCCAAGCAGTCCGAGATGCTGCTCGCGCTGCCCCCGGTGTGTGTCGTGCTCGGCTGGACCTACCTCGTGAACGACGAGAAGATCTCCGCGATCGGGACGTACGTACGGGACGACCTGGGGCCCCGGCTGGCCCAACTCGCGTACGCCGAGAAGGCGTTCGCGTGGGAGACCGCCCACCGTTCCGACACCCGCCGCCGCTCCCGCAAGGTCATCCAGGCCTCCGTCGACCTGCTGGCGTTCTGCTTCGTCCCGCTCGCCGGGCTCATCGTCTATTGGGCCGCAGGCCAGCTGTCCCCCGGCCTGCTCGCCCTCTCCGTCGTCGAGGCGCTCATCGTCGTCGGCCTCGGCCACCAGGTTCTGAGCTACGCACGACCGTCCAACTCGCCCCGCCCGCCTACCCCTTGACCCACCGATACTGCAACTCCGGCCGCCCCACAGTCCCGTACTGCGGACTTCGCGCCGCCCTCCCCGCCTCCACCAAATGCTCCAGATACCGCCGAGCCGTGATCCGGGAAATCCCCACCGCCTCAGCCACCCCCGCAGCCGTAAGCCCCTCCCCGCAGTCCCGCAGAGCGACAGTCACCTTCTCCAACGTCGGCGCACTCAAGCCCTTCGGCAGCGCCGCAGGCGAAGGCGCGCGCAGGGCAGCCAGCGCCCGGTCGACCTCGTCCTGGCCGCTCGCCTCGCCCGCCGCCGCGTGGAACTCGGCGTACCGGATCAGCCGGTCCCGCAGCGTGGCGAAGGTGAACGGCTTCAGGACGTACTGGACGACACCCAGTGACACCCCCTCCCGCACCACCGCCAGATCCCGCGCCGACGTCACCGCGATCACGTCCGCGTGGTAGCCGGCGGCCCGCAACGACCGGGCCAGCTGCAAGCCGTGCGCATCCGGCAGATGCAGATCCAGCAGCAGCAGATCCACCTGCGTCCGCTCCAGCGCCCGTCTCGCCTCCGCCCCCGTGTGCGCCTTGCCCACCGCCACGAACCCCGGCACCCGGCCCACGTACATCACGTGCGCGTCGGCGGCGACGGGATCGTCCTCCACGATCAGCACCCGGATCGGCTCGGCCGTAGTCATGAGCCCTCACCTCTGGAAGCAGCACCCGGGGACGACGACGCCCCGACACCACCCTCGCCGCTACCCGTCTCCGTCTCCGCCCCCCACAACGGCAACCGCACCTCGAACACCGCCCCGCCCCCCTCCGCCTCAGCCACCGTCAACGTCCCCTCATGCCGGTTCACCGCCTGCCGGACCAGCGCCAGTCCCAGCCCCCGGCCGCCCGGTCCCGCCGGCTTCGTCGAGAAGCCCCGCTGGAAGACTGCCTCCGCGTGCGCCGGATCGACCCCCGTCCCCGTGTCCGCCACCCGCAGCACCAGCGCGGAGCCGGAGCCGGAGCCCATCGCCTCCGCCTCCGTCCGCGCAGTCACCGTGACCCGCGCCCGCAAGCTCCCCTGCGCCGCGTCCACCGCGTTGTCGATCAAGTTCCCGAGGATCGTCACCAAGTCCCGCGCGGAGAGCGAATCCGGCAGCAGGCCGTCGTCCAATCCGCTGTCCTCGGACACCACCAACTCGACGCCCCGCTCGTTGGATTGAGCCGTCTTGCCCAGCAACAGGGCAGCCAGCACAGGCTCGTTGACCGCCGACACGACCTGATCCGTCAGCGTCTGGGCCAACTCCAACTCCGCCGTCGCGAAGTCCACCGCCTCCTCCGCCCGCCCCAGCTCGATCAGCGAGACGACCGTGTGCAGGCGGTTCGCCGCCTCGTGCGCCTGTGACCGCAGCGCCTGCGTGAAGCCGCGTTCCGAGTCCAACTCGCCCATCAGGGACTGGAGTTCGGTGACATCGCGGAGGGTCACGACCGTTCCCCGGCGCTCACCGCCCGACACCGGTGAGGTGTTCACCACCAGCACCCGGGACGCCGTCAGATGCACCTCGTCCACCCGTTCCTCCGACGACAGGAGCGCCCCTGTCAGCGGTGCGGGCAGACCCAGGTCCGCAACCGAACGGCCGACCACGTCACCCGATACTCCCAGCAGCTCGCGCCCGCCGTCGTTCATGAGCGCCACCCGGTACTGCCCGTCGAGCATCAGCAGCCCTTCCCGTACCGCGTGCAGCGCGGCCTGGTGGTAGTCGTGCATATGGCTCAGCTCGGTCGCGTTCATGTTGTGGGTGTGGCGGCGGAGACGGGCGTTCACCACATACGTTCCTACGGCACCCAGGGCCAGCGCGCCGGCCGCGACCGCGATCAGCGCCGTCACCTGGTCCTGCACCCGCTGGGTGATCGCCTCGACCCGGATGCCGGCGCTGACCAGGCCGATGATCCGGGTGTGCCCGGTGTCGTAGATCGGGGTGACCGCGCGGACGGACGCGCCGAGCGTGCCGGTGTAGGTCTCGGTGAAGGACTTGCCCTTGAGGGCGGGCCCGATGTGGCCGAGGAACTTCTTGCCGATCTGGTCCCTGACCGGGTGGGTCCAGCGGATGCCCTTCGGGTTCATGATCGTGACGAAGTCGACCTGGGTGTCGCGCTGGACGCGCAGGGAGTACGTCTCCAGGTGCGCGGTGGGGTCGGACGTACCGATCGCCGCGACCACCGACGGGGAGTCCGCGACCGAGCGGGCCACCGCCGTGGCCTGGCGGCCGGCCGCGTCCTCGGCCTGGCTGCGGTCGCTGACGTAGGTGAACAGCGCGTACCCGGCGACGACGACCGCTATCAGCACCGCCTGCATGCCGAAGAGCTGACCGGCGAGGCTGCGGGGTCGGGGGACGTGCGGGAAGCGCATGGCGTCAGTGTGCCTCTCCGAAATGGCGCGAACTAAATGAACGTAAGGGTGACCGCCCTCACAAGCCAGGAGATAGTCACCGCAACCCCCTGGGAGCCCCCATCTCCCGGATCTTCCCGGATGTGAGCCGCACAACGGGATTCCGCCGGTCGTGAGCCGCACGCCGGATGATGCCGACGACGTCGTCAAGGAGGGCAGCCGTGGCCAGCACCGCTCCCGCACCTGCCGCACCCCCCGCGAAGCGGGACCGTACCCACTACCTCTACATCGCGGTGATCGTCGCGGTGGCCCTCGGTATCGCCGTCGGGTTCATCGCGCCCGACTTCGCCAAGGAACTGAAGCCGATCGGTACCGGCTTCGTCTCGCTGATCAAGATGATGATCTCGCCGATCATCTTCTGCACGATCGTGCTCGGCGTCGGCTCCGTACGGAAGGCCGCACAGGTCGGCAAGGTCGGCGGACTCGCGCTCGGCTACTTCATCGCGATGTCGTTCGTGGCGCTGGCCATCGGCCTGGTCGTCGGCAACATCATCCACCCGGGCAGCGGCATGCACCTGACCGAGGCCGTCAAGGGCGTCGGACACACGCAGGCCCAGGCCGCCGCCGAAGGCCCGGTCGACTTCCTGCTCGGGATCATCCCGACCACCTTCGTGTCGGCCTTCACCGAGGGCCAGGTCCTGCAGACCCTGCTGATCGCGCTGCTCACCGGCTTCGCGCTGCAGGCCATGGGCCGGACCGGCGAGCCGGTGCTGCGCGGGGTCGAGTACATCCAGAAGCTGGTCTTCCGCATCCTCGGCATGATCATGTGGGCCGCGCCCGTCGGTGCCTTCGGCGCGATGGCCGCCGTCATCGGCGAGACCGGGATGGACGCCCTCAAGGCGCTCGGCACGATCATGCTCGGCTTCTACGTCACCTGCTTCCTGTTCATCGTGGTCGTGCTCGGCACGCTGACCAAGCTGGTCGCCAAGGTCAACCTGTTCCAGCTGCTGAAGTACCTCGGCCGGGAGTTCCTGCTGATCGTCTCCACCTCCTCGTCCGAGTCCGCGCTGCCGCGGCTCATCGCGAAGATGGAGCACCTCGGGGTCAGCCGCCCGGTCGTCGGCATCACCGTGCCGACCGGCTACTCCTTCAACCTCGACGGCACGATGATCTACCTGACCATGGCCTCGCTGTTCATCGCCGACGCCATGGACCAGCCGATGAACATCGGCCAGCAGATCGGCCTGCTGCTCTTCATGATGGTCGCCTCCAAGGGTGCGGCCGGTGTCTCCGGCTCCGGTATCGCCGTACTCGCCAGTGGTCTGCAGTCGCACAAGCCGGCCCTGGTCGACGGTGTCGGCCTGATCATCGGCATCGACCGCTTCATGAGCGAGGCCCGCGCGGTCACCAACTTCGCCGGCAACGCCGTCGCCACGCTGCTCATCGGCACCTGGACCGGCGAGGTCGACAAGGAGCGGGTGACCCGGGTCCTCGCGGGTGAACTGCCCTTCGACGAGAAGACGTTGCTCGACGAGAAGGACGGCGACGACCACCTCGACGGAGTGCCCGAGCAGGGCGGCGAGAAGGAACTCGCCAAGGCCTGACCCGCCCCCCCCGAGCGGGGCGCCCGGACCCACCTGAACAAAGTCCGGACGCCCCATGGACTCCGGGTGGCTGGGTGTCCCCCCGTCGCTCAGCCGCCCGGTCCACCCCGCGTCACCCGCCCTCCGGGGCCGGCGTTCAAGCGGATGCACTACCGTGCCGTGCCGTGCCGGAAACCTCCGGCGCGGTACGGCACGTTTTCGTTCGGCGGGAGTCACGGGGGAATGGGCATGAAGATCGACTGGGACCGGCGGCACTGCGCGCGGCACGGGCATGTGACGTACGCACCCGACGAGACGGCGCTGCGGGAGCGGCTGCGCGTCGAGACCAAGTTCGGTACGGCCTGGCGCTGTCTGCGCTGCGGCGACTTCGTGCTGGGCGACCCGCACGGGTCGGGGCCGGCCGAGAACGCCCCGCTGGTGCCGCGCGGGAAGGTGCTGCGGGACCTGTTCATCCTGCGGTTCCTGGCGATCGAGCGGGCCGTGCGCGGGGTGTTCATCGTGCTGGTCGCCGCCGCGGTGTGGAAGTTCAGCAACAGCCAGGACTCGGTGCGCAGGCTCTTCGACGAGTATCTCGACGTCTTCCGCCCGGTCTTCAAGCACTTCCACTACGACCTCGACCACTCGCCGGTCGTCGGCTCCATCCAGAAGACCTTCGGCTACAAGCACTCCACGCTGGTCCTGGTCGCCGTACTGCTGCTGGCGTACGCGCTGATCGAACTCGTCGAGGCCGGCGGGCTCTGGTACGCCAAGCGCTGGGCGGAGTATCTGACAGTGGTCGCGACCGCCGCGTTCCTGCCGCTGGAGATCTACGAACTCACCGAGCACATCAGCTGGTTGAAGATCGCCACCCTGGTCCTCAACATCCTCGCGGTCCTCTACATCGCCCTCGCCAAGCGGCTGTTCGGGCTGCGCGGAGGGCGGAAGGCGTTCGACGAGGAGCGGGAGAGTGCCTCGCTGCTGGAGGTGGAGACGTCCGCCGGGGTGATGGTCTGAGGGCGGAACGGAAGAGGGCCGTTCGGGGACAATCGCCCCAAATCCTTTGACCCGCCTCCCCGTTCGGGCTCACGCTGGGACATCTGACGTGACCGGTCGGACCAGTGGAGGCAGGGCATGGGGGAGAACCAAGTGGAGATCATCAGCTCGGACGAGCACGAACGAAGGTACGGCGCGGACCGGGAGCCCTCGTCGCTCTCGCTGGAGCAGATCAACGAACTCTTCTACGAGTTCCTCACGGCGGTGGCCCGCCCCAAGCGCAAGGAGTTCGAGGCCGCCCGCAACCTCTCCAAACGACTGCGCGACCACCTCGGCACCGCACTCGCCGACCGGCCCGTGGTCAAGGCCGCGTATCCGCCGTACGACCTGCCGAACGTGCATCTCGCGCTGGAGCGCTGGTTCGCCGGGGACGGCCGGTCGTACGAGCTGGTCGGCATGCGCGGTGCGCAGCACCACGGCGAGCTGACCCTCGGCGACATCCTCGAAGCGGCCGACCGCTACGACCGGTTCACGATCGGCGCCGTCGACTACGCGCACCTGCCGATCTCGCCGGACGAGGAACTCGCCTGCGTCTCCTGCGGGTTCTACCTCGGCGCGGAGGGCGAGAACCGGTTCGCGGTGCTGCTGCGCGGCCCGGCCGACGAGTACGGGCGCAACAAGGTCGAGATCGAAGTCCTCGCGCAGGACAAGGAGTTCGCGGACCGGCTGCTCGCCGAGGTCGACCGGCTGGTGCGCGAACACAACATCTTCCAGGGGCAGGTGCTCTCCTTCGAGGGCTCCCAGTTCGGCCACGGCCTCGGCCCGTTCCGCTTCCACCGCCGCCCCGCCCTGACCCGGGACGACATCGTGCTCCCCGAGGGGCTGCTGGAGCGCGTCGAGCGCCAGGTCGTCGGCGTCGCCCGCCGCCGTGAACAACTCCGTGCCGCCGGCCAGCACCTGCGCCGCGGCCTCCTCCTCTACGGCCCGCCCGGCACCGGCAAGACCCACACGATCCGCTTTCTCCTCTCCCACCTCCCGCAGTTCACGGTCGTCGTCCTCTCCGGGACCGGCATCGACGCCATCGGCCCCGCCTGCGCCCTGGCCCGGATGCTCCAGCCCGCGCTGGTCGTCCTGGAGGACTGCGACCTGATCGCCGAGGCGCGCGACCACGGTGGCGGCGAACAGCCCCTGCTCTTCCAGGTGTTGAACGAGATGGACGGCCTCGGCGACGACGCCGACGTGGCCTTCCTCCTCACCACCAACCGCGCCGACCTCCTCGAACCGGCCCTGATCCAGCGCCCCGGCCGCGTCGACCTCGCCGTGGAGATCCCCCTCCCGGACGCCCAGGGCCGCGCCCGCCTCCTCGACCTCTACGGCGCCGGGCTCGACCTGGGCAAGGAGGTCGCCGACGAGGTGGTCTCCCGGACGGAGGGCACGACGGCGTCCTTCACGAAGGAGCTGGTGCGGCGGTCCGTGCTGATCGCGGCCGAACGCGAGTCCCCGCGCACGGAACCTTCCGACCTGCGCGCCGCCGTCGACGAACTCCTCTCCGACCGCGACCAGTTGACGCGACGGCTGCTGGGGGTGCGGGGGTCGGAAGACGGTGACGAGGACGCGGACGGCTACTGAGGCCGCCGCGGTTTCCCTGTTGCCCTGACGTCGGCGTCAAGGATTACCGTCGGGACATGCGAATCGGCGAGCTGGCCGCGCGGGCCGGGACCACGACGCGAACGCTCAGGTACTACGAGTCGCGGGGGCTGCTGCCCGCGCGGCGCGGTGGGAACGGGTACCGGACGTACGACGAGGGTGATCTGAAGCTGCTGCGGCAGATCAGGACCTTGCAGGACTTCGGGTTCGACCTGGAGGAGACGCGGCCCTTCGTGGAGTGTCTGCGGGCCGGGCACCCTGAGGGCGACTCGTGCCCGGCGTCGCTCGCGGTCTACCGGCGCAAGCTGGCCGAACTGGATTCCCTGATCGGGGAGTTGCAGGCCGTGCGGGCGGAGATCGGGGTGCGGCTGGCGACCGTCGAGGAGCCGACGCCGTTGTGCGAACTGGGAGGGTCTGAGCTGTGATCGATGTGACGCACGTGACCGATGTGACGGACGAGAACTTCACGGCCGAGGTGATCGGGGCCGAGTTGCCGGTGCTGGTGGAGTTCACCGCGGACTGGTGTCCGCCGTGCCGGCAGATGGCGCCGGTGCTGCGGGCGCTCGCCGCGGAGGAGGGCGAGCGGCTGAAGGTGGTGCAGCTGAACGTGGACCAGAATCCGGAGACCACGAACGCCTACAAGGTTCTCTCGATGCCCACGTTCATGGTCTTCCGCGGCGGTGAGCCGGTGAAGGCCATGGTGGGAGCCCGGCCGAAGCGGCGGCTGCTGGAGGAGCTCTCCGACGTGCTGTGAGTCTGCCGAAACGCAAAAGAATCCCCCGAGCAATTGCGCTCGGGGGATTCTTTTGCGTATATTCAATGGTTCGCGACTTCATTGGAATTGGGTCGCAAAGAGGCTCAGTGAGCACAGTATATAGGTCCGGGAGTGGAATTGTCAAACAGCGATGAAATTCACGGCGAGCAGGAATTCATCGACGGTCTGTACGCACGCGTGGACGCTCTGCGCGGCGCCACCGAGGACTCCGTCACGGACGCGCTCGGGCAGGGCAACACGCCCATGCAGGCCCGGCTGGAGCGGGACATCCTGGTCGCCGAACGCTCGGGGCTGCTCGCCGCGCTGAACGCCGTGGACGGCTCGCTCTGTTTCGGCCGCATCGACCTGACCTCCGGGGTCCGGCACCACATCGGCCGGATCGGCATCCGCGCCGACGACGCCGACCTCACCCCGATCCTCATCGACTGGCGGGCCGAGGTCGCCCGTCCCTTCTACCTCGCCACCGGCCACACCCCGATGGGCCTGCGCCGCCGCCGGCACCTCACCACCGACGGCCGCCGGGTCACCGCCCTGCACGACGAGATCCTCGACCTCGGGGACGCCACCCGCACCGGCCACGAGGACCCGAGCGGCGACGCCGTGCTGCTGGCCGCGCTCAACTCCGCGCGCACCGGGCGGATGAGCGACATCGTGCAGACCATCCAGGCCGAACAGGACGAGATCATCCGGGCGCCCCATCGCGGGGTGCTCGTCGTCGAAGGCGGACCCGGCACCGGCAAGACCGCCGTCGCGCTGCACCGGGCCGCGTATCTCCTCTACGAGCACCGGGAGTTGCTCGCCAAGCGCGCCGTCCTCATCGTCGGCCCGAACCCCGCCTTCCTCGGCTACATCGGCGAGGTGCTGCCCTCCCTCGGCGAGACCGGCGTACTGCTGGCGACCGTCGGCGAGTTGTTCCCCGGCGTGAAGGCGACGGCCACCGACAGCCGGGCCGCCGCCGCGGTGAAGGGCCGCGCCGACATGGCCGACGTCCTCGCCAGGGTCGTACGCGACTGGCAGTCACTCCCCGATCCCGTGATCGCGATCGAGCACGACCGCGAGATCCTCATGCTCGACGACGGTCTGGTCCGGATGGCCCGCGACCGCACCCGCGAAGCCGGGCTCCCGCACAACGCGGCCCGCGAGCACTTCGAGGGTCACATCCTCAACACGCTCACCGAGATGGTCGCCGAACGCATCGGCACAGACCCCTTCGACGGCAGCAACCTGCTCGACCCCAGCGACATCACCCAGATCCGCGACGAACTCGCCGAGAACCCCGAAGTCTGGGCCGCCATCGACCAGTTGTGGCCACGGCTGACCCCGCAGTACCTCGTCGCGGACTTCCTCGCCGACCCCGTGGGCTATGTCTCCGACGACGACGCGGACGCCATCCGCCGCCCGGTGACCCGCGGGTGGACCGTGGCGGACGTACCGCT
Organism: Streptomyces hokutonensis; assembly: GCF_042751305.1. Classification (GTDB taxonomy): domain Bacteria; phylum Actinomycetota; class Actinomycetes; order Streptomycetales; family Streptomycetaceae; genus Streptomyces; species Streptomyces hokutonensis_A. Next base: position 419,056 of record NZ_JBHYWD010000007.1, on the reverse strand, counting down.
GCTCGACGAGGCAGCCGAACTCCTCGGTCGGGACGACCGGGTGGTCCGGGCGCGGGCAGAGCGCGAGCGCGCGGAGCAAGTGTCGTTCGCGCAGGGCGTGTTGGACGTGTCCTTCGCCTCCCGGACCTTCGAGTTCGAGGACAAGGAGGAGGACGACCCCGAGGGCTCCGAGGTGCTGTCCGCGCACGACATCATCGACGCCGAACGCTTCGCCGAGCGGCACGAGGAGGAGGACCACCGCAGCGCCGCCGAGCGCGCGGCGGCCGACCGCACCTGGGCCTTCGGCCACATCATCGTCGACGAGGCACAGGAACTCTCCCCGATGGCCTGGCGGTTGCTCATGCGGCGCAGCCCCACCCGCTCCATGACCCTGGTCGGCGACCCGGCCCAGACGGCGGAGCCGGCGGGCGTCGGCTCCTGGTCGGAGATCCTCGCCCCCTATGTCGAGGACCGCTTCACCCACACCCGCCTCGGCGTCAACTACCGCACCCCCGCCGAGATCATGGACCTCGCGGCGTCCGTCGTCCGCGCCGAGCACCCCGACTTCGAACCGCCGAGTTCGGTCCGTTCCACGGGTGTACGGCCCTGGGTGCGGGCAACTGACGACCTCCCCGGCGCGGTTGCCAAGGCCGTCGGCGAACTCACGCCCTCCGAGGGCCGGTTGGCCGTCATCGCCCCGCGCGACCTGCACCGCCGGCTGGCCGCGCGCCTGGACGGCGTGACGGCGGGCGCCGAGCCGGACCTGACCCGGACCGTCGTCCTCCTCACCCCGCGCCAGGCCAAGGGCCTGGAGTTCGACTCCGTACTCGTCGTCGAGCCGGGGCGGTACGGCACGAGCGATCTGTACGTGGCGTTGACCCGGGCCACTCAGCGGTTGGGGATCCTGCACACGGGACCGCTGCCGCGCGCGCTCACCGACGTACCGGAACTGCCCTAGGCCGGCCGGAGCCACACCGTCGCCAGCGGTGGCAGCGTGAGCCGGATGCTCGCCGCGCGGCCGTGCCAGGCGGTGGGTTCCGGCTTGATGGGGTCGGGGTTGGTGACGTCGCTGCCGCCGTAGAGCGCGGTGTCGGTGTTGAGGGTTTCGTGCCAGGCGGGGGTGTCGTCGGGGACGCCCAGGCGGTAGTCGTGGCGGACGACGGGGGAGAAGTTGCTGACGGCGAGGAGGGGGGAGCCGTCGGTGTCGTAGCGGAGGAAGGCGAAGACGTTGTCCTCGGCGGCGTCGCCCGTGACCCACTGGAAGCCGGTGGGGGTGGTGTCGAGCTGCCAGAGGGCGGGGGTGTGGCGGTAGACCGTGTTGAGGTCGCGGACCAGGTCGCGTACGCCCCGGTGGTCGGCTTCGGCGCCGTAGGCCGGGTCGAGGAGCCACCAGTCGGGGCCGTGGGTCTCGGACCATTCGGCGCCCTGGGCGAACTCCTGGCCCATGAAGAGGAGTTGCTTGCCGGGGTGGGCCCACATGAAGGCGAGGTAGGCGCGGAGGTTGGCGCGCTGCTGCCACCAATCGCCGGGCATCTTCGACACCAACGAGCGCTTGCCGTGGACGACTTCGTCGTGCGAGATCGGGAGGACGTAGTTCTCGCTGTACGCGTACACCATCGAGAAGGTCATCTCGCCGTGGTGGTGCCGGCGGTGGACCGGGTCGTGGGTCATGTAGTCGAGCGAGTCGTGCATCCAGCCCATGTTCCACTTGAACCCGAAGCCGAGGCCGCCGGTGTCGGTGGGGCGGGTGACGCCGTCCCAGGCGGTGGACTCCTCGGCGATCGTTACGACGCCCGGCACCCGCCGGTACACGGTCGCGTTCATCTCCTGGAGGAAGGCGACCGCGTCCAGGTTCTCCCGGCCGCCGTGCTCGTTCGGGGTCCACTGGCCGGGCTCGCGCGAGTAGTCGAGGTAGAGCATCGAGGCGACCGCGTCCACGCGCAGGCCGTCGATGTGGAACTCCTCGCACCAGTACACGGCGTTCGCCACAAGGAAGTTGCGCACCTCACGGCGGCCGAAGTCGAACTCCAGGGTGCCCCAGTCGGGGTGCGCGGCGCGGAGCGGGTCCTCGTGCTCGTACAGGGGGCGGCCGTCGAACTCGGCCAACGCCCAGTCGTCGCGCGGGAAATGGGCCGGCACCCAGTCCATCAGGACGCCGATTCCGGCCTGGTGCAGGGCGTCGACGAGGAACTTGAAGTCGTCGGGCGTGCCGAGGCGGGCGGTCGGGGCGTAGAAGCCGGTGACCTGGTAGCCCCAGGAACCGCCGAAGGGATGCTCGGCGACCGGCATCAGTTCTACGTGGGTGAAGCCCAAGTCCTTGACGTAGGCGGGGAGTTGCTCGGCGAGCTGACGGTACGTCAATCCGGGCCGCCAGGAGGCGAGGTGGATCTCGTAGGCGGAGAACGGCGCCTCGTGGGACGGGACTTCGGCGCGACCGGCGAGCCACTCCTCGTCGCCCCACTCGTGGTGCGAGGCCGTGACGATGGAGGACGTGGCGGGCGGGACCTCGGTGCGGCGGGCCATCGGGTCGGCGCGCAGGGTCTTGGAACCGTCGGGCCTGGTGATCTCGAACTTGTACAGCTCGCCCTCGCCGATGCCCGGCATGAACAGTTCCCAGACACCGGTGCCGCCGAGCGAACGCATGGGCGCGCCCGTGCCGTCCCAGAAGTTGAAGGTGCCGGCCAGCCGGACACCCTGGGCGTTCGGCGCCCACACCGTGAAGCGGGTGCCGGTGACCCCCTGGTGCGTCATCGGCTCCGCGCCCAGTGCCTGCCAGAGCTGTTCGTGCCGGCCCTCGCCGATCAGATGCAGGTCCAGGTCACCGAGCGCGGGCAGGAAACGGTACGCGTCCTCGGTGTCCTGCACGGTGCCGTCGTAGGCCACGCGCAGCCGGTACTCGGGTACGTCCGGGAGCGGGAGCAGGCCGGAGAAGAAGCCGTCCCCGTCGTCGTGCAGCTCGGTCGTCGAGCCGCCCGTCACGACGGTCACTCCGAGCGCGAACGGGCGGAACACCCGGAACGCGACACCGCCGGGGACCGGGTGGGCGCCGAGCACGGAGTGGGGGGCGTGGTGGGTGCCGTGGAGGAGGCGGTCGCGGTCCACGGCATCGAGGGCAGGGGATATGGCGATCTCCGGTGCGGCTAGCTCGACCGGGGTCTTCTCGACCGGGGCCTTCTTCAACGACGCCTTCTCCACTGAGTTCTTCTTCTCCACCGAGGCCTTCTTCATCGACGCCTTCTTCAGCGCGTTCTTCTTCGTCGAGCTCTTCTTCCCTGAGCTCTTCTTCCCGGCACCGGCCCCCTTCTTGGCCGTCGACTTCTTCGCGGCGGCCTTCCTCTTCGGATCCGGACCGTTGGACGACGGGGTGCGCGGGGTCACGGCGGGGCCTCCTGGGCGGGGTGGGTCAGGTGGTGGGGTTGGCGAGGCGGCGTACGGCGGAGAGCGGGACCGGGAGCCAGTCGGGGCGGTGCCGGGCCTCGTAGACGACCTCGTAGACCGCCTTGTCCGTCTCGTACGCGCGCAGCAGCACGGGGTCGGTGCGCGGGTCGGCGCCGCTGATCTCCGCGTACCCGGAGCAGTAGGCGGCCCGGCACCTGCTCGCCCAGCCCGGGGCCGGCGGGTCGGCGGAGTGGGCCGCGTAGTCGAAGGAGCGCAGCATCCCCGCGATGTCCCGCACCGGCGGCTGGGGCAGCCGGCGTTCCGCCAGCGGCCGGGACGGCTCGCCCTCGAAGTCGATCAGCGACCACTCCCCGGACGGCGAGCGCAGGCACTGGCCGAGATGCAGGTCGCCGTGGATGCGCTGGGCGGTCCAGGTGTGCCCCTCGGCCGCGAGATCGGCCAGCGCCGAGAACGCCGTACGCAGTCCGGGCGCGTACGGCCGGAGCGCGGGCACGGCCTGTGCCGCCGCGTCGAGCCGCTCGGTCATGCCCGTCACCAGCAGGTCCAGCTGGACCCGGCCCAGGGTCGCCGTCGGCAGTGCCCGGGCCAGCGCCACATGCACCTCGGCCGTGGCCCGCCCCAGCGCCCGCGCCTCGGCGACGAAGTCCTCGCCCTTCCGCAACTCGCGCAGCGCCAGCTCCCAGCCGTCGGTCGCGCCCCGCACGAACGGCTGGAGCACCCCGAGGACGTACGGCTCCTCGGCGAACTCCGCGCGCAGCCACGCCGTCGGCGCGGGCACCCGGGGGCAGCCCTCCAGGGCGAGGGCCAGCGGGAGTTCCAGGTCGGGGTTGGTGCCGGGGACGATCCGGCGCAGCAGTTTCAGGATGAACGCATCGCCGTAGACGACGGACGAGTTGGACTGCTCGGCGGTCATCAGGCGGGGTGCCAGGCCGGTCGGGATGTCCTGGCCCGGGTCCCGTTCGAAGCGCAGCCCGCCGATGTGGGCCTGGGTGCGCAACGCCTCCAGGAGCACTTCTGCGGGCCGGGGGTCGTACAGGGCCTCGTACACCGTGCGTCCGGCGAGCGGGCCCTCCTCCACATGTCCGATCAGCGCGGGCGCGAGCCGGGGCGGCAGCGCCTCGCGCACGCCTATGAGGAGCTGGTAGCAGTCGCCGGGGGCGGGTGACTGGTGGGCGCGGACCAGCAGGTGGTAGAGGCCCAGCGGACCGTCAAGCGGGAGCAGCTCCGTCGCCGCCACCAGTGAGAAACCGGTGACGGGACGGCCTTTGCCCGCGAACCACCGCTGCCTCGGCAGCCACTCCCGCAGGAGCGGGTCGAGGGACGCGAGGAGGCCGGAACCAGGACTGGTCCGGCCGGAAAGTGTGACAGTTTCCGCCATGGCGTCACGTTCCTTTCCCCGGGGTGGACGGGGTGTCACTGTTGCGTGCCCCGGGCGGGGCGGGGGAAACCGGATCCACCCCGCCCCACGGGGTGACTAGGCGGCTTCCTTGCGGAGCCTGAACCAGTAGAAGCCGTGTCCTGCCAAGGTCAGCAGGTACGGCAGCTCTCCTACGGCCGGAAAGCGGACCCCGCCGAACAGTTCGACCGGATGCCTTCCATTGAACGCCCGCAGGTCGAGTTCCGTCGGCTGCGCGAACCGGGAGAAGTTGTTCACGCACAGGACGAGGTCGTCCTCGTACTCGCGCAGGAAGGCGATCACCGCTGGATTCGACGACGGCAGTTCCCGGTACGAGCCGAGGCCGAACGCCAGGTTCTGCTTGCGGATCTCGATCATGCGGCGGGTCCAGTGCAGCAGCGAGGAGGGCGACGACATCGACGCCTCGACGTTGGTGACCTGGTAGCCGTAGACGGGGTCCATGATGGTCGGCAGCGACAGCCGGCCGGGGTCACAGGACGAAAAACCTGCGTTGCGATCAGGTGTCCACTGCATCGGCGTGCGGACGGCGTCGCGGTCGCCGAGCCAGATGTTGTCGCCCATGCCGATCTCGTCGCCGTAGTAGAGGATCGGCGAGCCGGGCAGGGAGAGCAGCAGGGCGGTGAACAGCTCGATCTGGTTGCGGTCGTTGTCCAGGAGCGGGGCCAGGCGCCGCCTGATGCCGATGTTGGCGCGCATCCGCGGGTCCTTCGCGTACTCGGCCCACATGTAGTCGCGTTCCTCGTCGGTGACCATCTCCAGGGTCAGCTCGTCGTGGTTGCGCAGGAAGATGCCCCACTGGCAACTCGACGGGATCGCCGGGGTCTTGGCGAGGATCTCCGACACCGGGTAGCGGGACTCCCGGCGTACCGCCATGAAGATCCTCGGCATCACCGGGAAGTGGAACGCCATGTGGCACTCGTCGCCGCCGCTCCGGAAGTCGCCGAAGTAGTCCACGACGTCCTCGGGCCACTGGTTCGCCTCCGCCAGCAGCACCGTGTCGGGGTACTGGGCGTCGATCTCCTTCCGTACCCGGCGCAGGAACTCATGGGTTGCCGGAAGGTTTTCGCAGTTGGTGCCCTCGGCCGCGTACAAATACGGGACCGCGTCCAGCCGGAAGCCGTCGATGCCCAGATCCAGCCAGAACTTCAGCGCCGAGATGATCTCCTCCTGGACGGCCGGGTTCTCGTAGTTGAGGTCCGGCTGGTGGGAGAAGAAGCGGTGCCAGTAGTACTGCTTGCGGACCGGGTCGAAGGTCCAGTTCGACGCCTCGGTGTCGACGAAGATGATGCGGGCGTCGGGGTACTGCTTGTCGTCGTCGGCCCACATGTAGTAGTCGCCGTAGGGGCCTTCGGGGTCTTTTCTGGACTCCTGGAACCACGGGTGCTGGTCGCTGGTGTGGTTCATGACGAAGTCGATGATGACCCGCATGCCCCGCTGGTGCGCGGAGTCCACGAAGTCCACGAAGTCCGCCAGATCCCCGAACTCGGGGAGGACGGCGGTGTAGTCGGAGACGTCGTAACCGCCGTCGCGGAGCGGGGACTTGAAGAAGGGGGGCAGCCAGAGGCAGTCGACGCCGAGCCACTGGAGGTAGTCGAGTTTGGCGGTGATGCCCTTGAGGTCACCGATGCCGTCGCCGTTGCTGTCCTGGAAGGAGCGGACCAGGACCTCGTAGAAGACGGCGCGTTTGAACCACTCGGGGTCCCGGTCCTTGGCGGGAGTGTCCTCGAAGGTGTCCGGGACGGGCTCGTTGACGATCATATTGTGGGTGACCCTCCGATCTGCGGGGACGGTCGCAGGACGGTGAGGATGTGTGCGGGCCGGTTACCCGGTTCCAGGCGCACATAGTTGGCCCTGCCCCAGTGATAGGTCTCACCGGTGAGCTCGTCGCGCACCGGCACCGACTCGTGCCATTCCAGGCCGAGTTGCGGCATGTCCAACGAGACCGTGGCCTCCTGGGTGTGGTGGGGGTCGAGGTTGACGACCACCAGAACCGTGTTCGAACCGCTCCGCTTCGAGTACGCGATCACCGCCTCCTGGTCCACCTGGTGGAAGTGGAGGTCGCGCAACTGCCGCAGCGCCGGGCTGCGGCGCCGGATGTCGTTCAGTTTGCCCAGCAATGGCGCGATGCTACGTCCTTCCCGCTCGGCCGACGCCCAGTCGCGCGGGCGGAGTTGGTACTTCTCGGAGTTCAGATACTCCTCGCTACCCGGTCGTAGCGGAGTGTTCTCGCACAACTCATACCCGCTGTACACCCCCCATGTCGGCGCGAGCGTCGCCGCCAGCACCGCGCGGAGTTCGAAGGCGGGCCGGCCGCCGTGCTGGAGGAACTCGTGGAGGATGTCGGGGGTGTTGACGAAGAAGTTGGGCCGCATGTAGGCGGCCGCCTCGCCCGAGAGCTCGGTCAGGTACTCGGTGAGTTCCTGTCTGGTGTTGCGCCAGGTGAAGTAGGTGTACGACTGCTGGAAGCCGACCTGGGCGAGGGTGGCCATCATCGCGGGGCGGGTGAACGCCTCGGCCAGGAAGATCACGTCCGGGTCGGTGGCGTTGATGTCGGCGATGACCCGCTCCCAGAACACCACCGGCTTGGTGTGCGGGTTGTCCACGCGGAAGATCCGCACCCCGTGGTCCATCCAGTGCCGCAGCACCCGCAGCGTCTCCGCGACCAGGCCGTCCATGTCGCGGTCGAAGGCGATCGGGTAGATGTCCTGGTACTTCTTCGGCGGGTTCTCCGCGTAGGCGATGGTGCCGTCGGGGCGGTGGTGGAACCACTCCGGGTGCTTGTCCACCCACGGGTGGTCCGGCGAGCACTGGAGGGCGAAGTCGAGCGCGATCTCCATGCCCAGCTCACCGGCGCGGGCGACGAACGCGTCGAAATCCTCCAGCGTGCCGAGCAGGGGGTGGATCGCGTCGTGGCCGCCCTCGGGGGAGCCGATCGCCCAGGGGACACCGACATCCTCGGGCCCGGCGGACAGCGTGTTGTTCGGACCCTTGCGGAAGGTCGTCCCGATCGGATGGATCGGCGGCAGATATACGACGTCGAAACCCATCGCCGCGATGCCCGCGAGCCGTTTCGCCGCCGTACGGAACGTGCCGTGGGGCTCGGCAGCCGTGCCCTCGGAGCGGGGGAAGAACTCGTACCAGGAGCCGTAGAGCGCCCGCTCCCGCTCCACCAGCAGCGCACGACGTTCGGAGACCGTGACCAGTTCCCGCAGCGGATACCGGGCGAGGATCTCGTCCACCTCCGGTGTCAGCGCGGCGGCGAGCCGGGACGCGGCGGGGCGGGTCTCGTCGCGGAGGGCGGTGACGGCGGTGCGGAGGACGGGCCGGAGGCCCTTGCCCTTCGGTACCCCGGCGATGGCGCGTTCGTACAGGCGCGCGCCCTCCTCCAGGACCAGGTCCGTGTCCATCCCGGCCGGGATCTTGATCCCCGCGTGATGGCGCCAGGTGGAGACCGGGTCGCTCCAGGCCTCCACGAGGTACGACCAGTGGCCCGGCGCGTCCGGAGTGACGGTGGCGCCCCAGCGGTCGGTGCCCGGGGCGAGCTCCCGCATCGGGGTCCACGGGCCGGGGCGGCCGTTCGGGTCGTACAGGACGACGTTGGCGGCGACCGCGTCGTGGCCCTCGCGGAAGACGGTGGCCGAGACCTCGAACGTCTCACCGGTGACCGCTTTGGCGGCCCGGTGGCCGTGCTGGACGACCGGCCGGACATCGAGGACGGGGATGCGTCCGATGCCGGGGGACGTGCCGACCGCGAAGGGTGGCTCCGGGGCGGGTGGTGCCGTGCCGGCGGGGCGCACGGGGGGCGTGGCCGTGCCGGGTGTCGGGGGTGCTGACGAGTGGTGCGTGGCGGGCATGACCGCTCCTGTCCGCGTCAACGTGGGTGTGGGCGGATGGATGTGGGGAGGTGGGTCCTGCGAAGGAGATCCCGTGCTGCGTCTGGGGGTGTACCGGTGGAGCCTTCCCACCCTATTCGGGTTAGCAATCCGGCAGGTTGCCAACTACTTACCAGCAGATCTCCACGAAAGATCCGGCCCCGTCCTGGGCGAACGGGGCCGGAGCCGTCACTCCCGCACTACGACCGGGGTACCTGCAGAAGTTTGTCCGGCGAACCGATCCCTTCACCGGACACCTTGCCGGAAACCGCCCCCGCGACGAGCGCCCTGGACACCTGTGCGGGCGTGGCGCGCGGGTGGGCGCCGAGATGGACCGCCGCCGCGCCGGCCGCGTGCGGCGACGCCATCGACGTACCGGAGAAGGTCGCCTTCGCCGTGTCGCTCGTGTACGTCGCCGAGGTGATCGAGACGCCCGGGGCGAACAGGTCGACGGCCGGGCCGAAGTTCGAGAAGGCCGCCCGGGCGTCGGTGCGGTCGGTGGCGCCGACCGTGATCGCCTCCTTCACGTCGGCGGGGGAGTACAGGCCGGCCGACAGCCCGTCGTTGCCCGCCGCCACCGTGTAGGTGACTCCGGAGGCGATCGAGTTGCGTACGGCGGCGTCGAGCTGGGCGTTGTGGTAGCCGCCGAGGCTGAGATTGGCCACCGCCGGTTTGTGCGCGTGCTGCGTGACCCAGTCGATCCCCGCGATGACCTGCGAGGTCGTACCGGCTCCCGCGTTGTCCAGGACCCGGACGGCGACCACCTTGGCCTTCTTGGCGACGCCGTACGTGGTGCCGGCGATCGTGCCCGCGACATGGGTGCCGTGGCCGTTGCCGTCCTGGGCGGTGGCGTCGTCGTCGACGAAGTCCCAGCCGTAGCTCGCCCGGCCGCCGAAGTCCTTGTGGGTGATGCGGATGCCGGTGTCGATCACGTACACCGTCACCCCGCCGCCCCCGGAGTCCGGCGAGGTGTAGCTCTTGTCCAGCGGCAGGCTCGGCTGGTCGAGGCGGTCCAGGCCCCAGGACGGCGGGTTGCGCTCGGTGCGGCTGCTGCTGGCCAGGGTCACGCGGGTGTCCTGGGCGACCGAGGCGACCCTCGGGTCCGCCGCGAGAAGTCTCGCCTGTCTCTCGTTCGCCTCGACGGCGTAGCCGTTCAGGGCCGTGCCGTAGGTGTGGCTTATTTTCGCCCCGTACTTCTCGGCCAGGCCTTTTCCGGCTGCCGACGGAGCCTCCGTTCCCCCCTTGAGCGTCACCAGGTAACTGCCGCTGACGGAGCCGGGTGCGCCGGCGCCGAGTATGGTCCCCTCCGGTGCGGCGTGCGCGGGCAGGGTGATGGCCGAAAACACCACGGCTGTGGCGACCGCGGTCAGTCCCCCCGCCCGGCGCAGACGCCGCGTACGCGTCCGTGCCATGGTCGAGTTCCCCTCCTTCAACTCTCCACTGGGCAGCCTCTCGTGCGGTGCGAAGCACCACAAGGGCGCATGACGGGCCCTTTTCGGCCCAGGACGGTTCATCTTCGGTGCGGGCCCGCAGTCCCCAGCGACGCCCGCACCACCACCGGTACCTTCTTGAGAGACGACGACGCACATTGCCGTGTGTCATCCAGCGAACGCGCAAGGTGGAGCTGTGAAGGCGATCCGTCGATTCACCGTCCGTCCCGTTCTCCCCGAACCCCTCCGGCCGCTCAGCGATCTGGCGCGCAATCTGCGCTGGTCCTGGCACGCGGAAACCCGCGATCTCTTCCAGTCCGTCGATCCCGAGCGCTGGACCGCCTCCGAAGGCGATCCGGTACGACTGCTCGGCAGCGTCTCCGCCGAGCGGCTCGCGGAGCTGGCCGAGGACCACCGCTTCCTGCGCCGGCTCACCGAGGTCGCCGGCGATCTCGCCGACTATGTGGGCGGCGACCGCTGGTACCAGGCCCAGTCCGGTGAACTGCCCGCGGCCGTCGCCTACTTCTCACCCGAGTTCGGCGTCACGGCCGCCCTGCCCCAGTACTCCGGCGGCCTCGGCATCCTCGCCGGCGACCATCTCAAATCGGCCAGCGACCTCGGCGTACCGCTGATCGGCGTCGGACTCCTCTACCGGCACGGCTACTTCCGCCAGTCCCTGTCCCGGGACGGCTGGCAGCAGGAGACCTATCCCGTCCTCGACCCCAACGAACTCCCGGTGGCACTGCTCCGGGAGGACGACGGATCCCCGGCCCAGGTCGCCATCGCCCTGCCCGGCGGCCGCTCGCTGCGCGCCCGGATCTGGCTCGCGCAGGTCGGCCGGGTGCCGCTGCTGATGCTCGACTCCGACGTCGAGGAGAACGACCTCGGCGCCCGCGGGGTGACCGATGTCCTCTACGGCGGCGGCAGCGAACACCGGCTGCTCCAGGAGATGTTGCTCGGCATAGGGGGTGTGCGGGCGGTACGGACGTACTGTCGCCTCACCGGTCACCCCGAGCCCGAGGTGTTCCACACCAACGAGGGCCACGCGGGCTTCCTCGGCCTGGAGCGGATCGCCGAACTCTGCGACGCCGGGCTGGACTTCGACGCGGGCCTGGAGGCGGTACGGGCCGGCACGGTCTTCACCACGCACACCCCCGTCCCGGCCGGAATCGACCGCTTCGACCGCGAATTGGTGGCCACCCACTTCGGGCCGGACGCCGAACTCCCGCGCATAGACGTCGGAAACATCCTCCGGCTGGGCATGGAGACCTACCCGGGCGGCGAACCCAACCTCTTCAACATGGCTGTCATGGGCCTGCGCCTCGGCCAACGCGCCAATGGCGTCTCGCTGTTGCACGGCCAGGTCAGCCGCGAGATGTTCTCCGGCCTGTGGCCGGGCTTCGACCCGGAGGAGGTGCCGATCACCTCCGTCACCAACGGCGTGCACGCGCCGACCTGGGTCGCCCCCGAGGTGTTCCGGCTCGGCGCCCGGCAGATCGGCGCCCAGCGCACCGAGGACGCGATGTCGGTCGGCGGCTCGGACCGCTGGGACGCGGTCGCGGAGATCCCGGACCAGGACATCTGGGAACTCCGCCGCGATCTGCGCGAACAGCTCGTCGTGGAGGTACGGGAGCGGCTGCGCGCCTCCTGGCGCCAACGCGGCGCGGGATCGGCCGAGTTGGGCTGGATCGACGGCGTCCTCGACCCCGACGTCCTCACCATCGGCTTCGCCCGCCGCGTCCCGTCGTACAAACGCCTGACGCTGATGCTGCGCGACCGCGACCGGCTGATGGACCTCCTCCTGCACCCGGACCACCCGATCCAGATCGTGGTGGCGGGCAAGGCGCACCCGGCGGACGACGGCGGCAAGCGCCTCGTCCAGGAGCTCGTGAAGTTCGCGGACGACCCGCGCGTCCGCCACCGCATCGTCTTCCTCCCCGACTACGGCATGGCGATGGCGCAGAAGCTCTACCCCGGCTGCGACATCTGGCTCAACAACCCGCTCCGCCCGCTGGAGGCGTGCGGCACGAGCGGAATGAAGGCGGCCCTGAACGGCTGTCTCAACCTCTCGGTCCTGGACGGCTGGTGGGACGAGTGGTTCCAGCCCGACTTCGGCTGGGCCATCCCCACGGCCGACGGCACCGGCACGGACCCCGACCACCGCGACGACGTCGAGGCCGCCGCGCTCTACGACCTCCTGGAACAGCGCGTCACCCCGCGTTTCTACGAGCGAGGCCAGGACGGACTGCCCGACCGCTGGATCGAGATGGTCCGCCAGACACTGACGCTGCTCGGCCCGAAGGTGCTGGCCGGCCGGATGGTCCGCGAGTACGTGGAGCGCCTTTACGCCCCCGCCGCGCACGCCCACCGCACGATGACCCCCGACGCGGCCCGTGAACTCGCCGCCTGGAAGGGGCGGGTGCGGGCCGCCTGGCACGGGGTGACCGTCGACCACGTCGAGACGTCGGCCGCTACGGCTACCGCGGAACTCGGTACGACGCTGAGTCTGCGCGTGCGGGTCGGGCTGGGCGGGCTCGGCCCGGACGATGTGGAAGTGCAGGCGGTCTCGGGCCGCGTGGACCCGGAGGACCGGATCGGCGACGCGACGACGGTCCCGCTGAAGCCGGCGGGGGGTCCGGATGCGGAGGGCCACTGGCTGTACGAGGGGCCGCTTGCGCTTGATCGCACCGGGCCCTATGGATACACGGTCCGGATCCTGCCCGCGCATCGACTGCTTGCGTCCAGTGCGGAGTTGGGGTTGGTGGCGGTGCCTTCTGAGGACGGGGTGGAGGGGGCGGGGGTGTTGATGCGCTAGTGCTTCGGCCGCGGGTCCGTTGTGGCTGGTCGCGCAGTTCCCCGCGCCCCTGAAGGGGCCTGCGGCCCTTTAGGGGCGCCAGGCCCCTCACACCTCCGAGTACGGCGCGCACATCTGCCGCAGCGTGCTGCCTATTCGGCGCGCGTACGCGTGCTGCAAGCCCCGCGTCGCCGGGCCGCCCAGCCGTGCGTACCACTTGGCGCCGCGGCTGAAGGCGGACACCGTCAGCCAGACCGTGCCGTCGCCGGTGCGGTCGACCACGAAGGCCTCCTCGCCGGATTCGGGGTGGCCGGGGAGGGTGCCGTAGGCCCAGCCGGACCTGCGGTGTTCCTCCACCGTCCAGACGATGCGGCAGGGGGCTTTGATGAGGCCGGCGAGAGTGACCGTCACGTCTACGCCGGGGGCCGCTTTTTCTGCGCTCGCCTCGATGCCTACGCCCATCTCGCGGTGCAGTTCCCAGGTCAGGACCGCTTCGGACGCCCGGCGGAAGACCTTCTCGCCCTCGCCGATCCGCGTGCGCACATAGAGGGGGTGGAAGCCCGGAGGGCAGAAGCCTCGTTCGCGGGTCGCGCCGACGTCGTCGTACGTGAAGGACATGGGACCCAAGAGTAGGGCGGTACCCGGAGATGCCTTCGCTCCGGGTACCGCCCTTACTGCTTGGCTGTCAACTCAGCGGCTGTCAGGTGACGTTGACGGCCGTCCAGGTCGCGGCCACCGCCGCGTACTCGGCGGAGCCGGAGCCGTACAGAGCCGCCGCCGCGCTGAGCGTGCCGGTGCGGGCCGACTTGTAGTTGGTGGTCGACGTGAAGTACGTCGTCAGCGCCTTGTACCAGATCTGCAGCGCCTTGGCGCGGCCGATGCCGGCGAGCGTGGCGCCGTTGTACGTCGGGGAGTTGTAGGTCACCCCGTTGATGGTCTTCGAACCGCTGCCCTCCGAGAGGAGGTAGAAGAAGTGGTTCGCGACGCCCGACGAGTAGTGCACGTCGAGGTTGCCGACCGAGGAGGACCAGTAGTTGGCGGAGCCGCCGTCCTTGCTGGGCTGGTCCATGTAGCGCAGCGGGCTGCCGTCGCCGTTGATGTCGATCTTCTCGCCGATGAGGTAGTCACCCGGGTCGGACGAGTTGTTGGCGTAGAACTCCACGCCGGTGCCGAAGATGTCCGAGGTCGCCTCGTTCAGGCCACCGGACTCGCCCGAGTAGTTCAGGCCCGCGGTGTTGGCGGTGACGCCGTGGCTCATCTCGTGGCCGGCCACGTCCAGCGAGGTGAGCGGGTGGGTGTTGCCCGAGCCGTCGCCGTAGGTCATGCAGAAGCAGCTGTCGTCCCAGAACGCGTTCACGTACGAACTGCCGTAGTGCACGCGGGAGTAGGCGCCGACACCGTTGTTCTTGATGCCGCTGCGGCCGAACGTGTCCTTGTAGAAGTCCCACGTCTCCTGGGCGCCGTAGGCGGCGTCCGCGGCGGCGGTCACGTCGGTGGTGGAGCTGGAGGCGGCGCCGGTGCCCCACGTGTTGGTGGTGTTGGTGAACAGGGTGCCGGTGCCGGACGTCCCGTGCTTCAGGTTGTACGTCTTGTGGCTGCCGCGCGAGGCGTCGGTCAGCGAGTACGTCGTGCCCGACAGCGTGGTGGTGAGGCTGACGGTGCCCGAGTACAGGGTCTTGCCGGTGCCCGTGGCGTTCTCGATGCCCTGGTACTCGAAGAGCTTCTTGCCGGTGGCCGCGTCGGTGATGACGTGCAGCTGGTTCGGGGTGCCGTCGTCCTGGAGGCCGCCGACGATCGTCTCGTAGGCGAGGACGGGGGTGGCGCCGCCGGCCCAGATGACCTTGCGGGCACCGTCGGCGGCGGTCTTGTCCGAACCGGCGGCCTTCGCGGCGGTCAGCGCCTGCTTCTCGGCCTTGGCGACCGTGATCTTCGGCGTGACGGTGGCGACCTTGATGGCCGCCGAGTGCGCCTTGGTGACACCCTCGGTCTTGCCGGCCGGCGAGGTGTGGACGACCAGGTCGCCACCGAGCACCGGGAGGCCCGCGTAGGTGCGCTCGTAGCGGGTGTGGACCGTGCCGTCGACGTCCTTGACGACGTCCTTGACGACCAGCTTCTCCTTGGTGCCGAGGCCTATCTGCGTGGCCGTCTCGGCCGCGTCGGCCTGCTTCTCCTTGACCAGCGCGGCACGCGCGGAGTTGGAGAGCAGCTGCGGGGCCGCGGCGAGGGGGGCCGCCTTGCCCGTGGCGGGCTGGGCGGAGGCACCGGTGGTGACACCGGTGGCGAGCAGTGCGCCTGCGGCCACCGCGGTGGCGATGGCCAGGGTGGTGCGCTTGTGACGCGCGTAGAGGGGGGTCACGCAAGCTCCTCTGTGGGGGAGTCCGGACGGCGTGGGGTTACCGACCGGAGCGATGTGAATTGGCTGTGCTGAAGCGGCGTGAGGGAAGACTGGCATTAGGGGCGCGTACATGTCAGGACCCCGAAGTGATGTTGGCTGAAAATCGACTGTCCGATGAACGTTGCGGCAATGTAAACGTCCACAACAGGGCGCCGCCCCGGAGTTGAAACCCCGGGACGGCGCCATGTTTGTGCGGCCTGAAGTGGACGGCTGGTTTTTACGGGAACGTAAGCTTCCAGCTGTTGATGTAGCCGGTGTCCTGTGCCGCCACGTCCTGGACCTTCAACTTCCAGACGCCGTTGGCCACTTCGGAGGACGCGTCGACCGTGTAGGTCGCCTGTACGTTGTCCGCCGAGTCGGACGAGCTGGAGTTCTTCAGCCGGTACGTCGACCCGTCCGGGGCCACCAGGTCGATCACCAGGTCGCCGCGCCAGGTGTGCACGATGTCGACGGTGACCGCGAGGTTCGACGGGGCGTTGCCCGTCCGCCCGGACACGGTGACCGAGGACGTGACCGCCGCTCCGTTGTCCGGAATCGACACGTCGGCCGTGTTCTCGAACGACGTACCGGTACCGCCGCCGCCACCACCGGAGCGCGCACCGACCGCCACGGCCGCCCACGCGTCCTGCACCGCCTTGTACTCGGCGCCCGTCGTGCCGTACAGCTCACCGGCCGCCGCGAGCGTCCCGGTGCGGGCCGCCGCGTAGTTGGTGGTGGACGTGAACTTCGTGGTGAGCGCGCGGTACCAGATCTGGTCGGCCTTGTCCCGGCCGATGCCGGTGACCGGAAGGCCGTCCGAGGTGGGCGAGTTGTAGCTGACGCCGTTGATGACCTTGGCGCCGCTGCCCTCGCTCAGCAGATAGAAGAAGTGGTTGGCCACACCCGACGAGTAGTGCACGTCGAGGTTGCCGACCCCCGAGTACCAACTGTCCGCGCTGCCGCCGTCCTTGCTCGGCTTGTCCATGTAACGCAGCGGGGTGCCGTCGCCGTTGATGTCGATCTTCTCGCCGATGAGGTAGTCGCCCACGTCGGTCGAGTTGTTGGCGTAGAACTCGACGGAGGTGCCGAAGATGTCGGAGGTCGCCTCGTTCAACCCGCCCGACTCACCGCTGTAGTTGAGGCCCGCGGTCGCCGCCGTGACACCGTGCGACATCTCGTGGCCCGCCACGTCCAGCGCCGTCAGCGGGTCCGCGTTGCCGGAGCCGTCGCCGTACGTCATGCAGAAGCAGCTGTCGTCCCAGAACGCGTTGACGTACGAATTCCCGTAGTGGACACGGGAGTAGGCGCCGACACCGTTGTTCTTGATGCCGCTGCGGCCGAACGTGTTCTTGTAGAAGTCCCAGGTCTCCGCCGCGCCGTAGTGCGCGTCGGCGCCGGCCGTCGCCGCGTTCGACGTGGTGCCGTTGCCCCAGGTGTTGCTGGTCTGGGAGAACAGGGTGCCGGTGCCCGAGGTGCCGTGGTTGAGGTTGTATGTCTTGTGGCCGCCGCGGTCGCCGTCGGTCAGGTTGTAGTTGGAGCCCGACTGGGTCGTCGTCAGCGAGACCGCGCCGCTGTACTGGGTGTTGCCCGTGCCGGTGGCGTTCTCGATGCCCTGGTACTCGTACAGCTTCTTGCCGGTGGCCGCGTCGGTGATGACGTGCAGCTGGTTCGGGGTGCCGTCGTCCTGGAGGCCGCCGACGACCGTCTCGTAGGCGAGGACCGGCCTGCCGCTCGCCGCCCAGATCACCTTGCGGGCCGAGTCCGCGGCCGACTTGGTGGAGCCGAGGGCCTTGGCGCGGGAGACGGCCTGCTTCTCAGCGGTCGCGGTGGCGACGCTCGGGGTGAGGTCGGCGACCTTGATGGTGGCGTTGGTCGCCTTGATGACGCGCTCGGTGGCGCCCGACTTGGCGGTGTCGACGACCAGGTCGCCGCCGAGGACGGGGAGTCCGGCGTAGGTGCGCTCGTAGCGGGTGTGGACCGTGCCGTCGGCGTCCTTGATGACGTCACGGGCGACGAGCGTCTCCTTGGCGCCGAGGCCGATGTCCTTGGCGGTGGTGGTCCGCGCCGACTCGGCGTCGCGGAGCAGCTCGGCGCGCTGCGAGGGGGAGAGCGAGAGGGCCATGTGCGCCGGATTCCCCTTGCTGGCAAGGGGTTTGGCCGGTGCGGCGGAGGAGGTCGCGCCCGCCTGGACGGCCGCGGCGAGCAGAGCGGTGACGCCGGCGACGGCGACTATGTGGGAGGTGCGTCTGCGCGAGGAATTGCTTCTCAACACTGACTCCTTCAGGACGGTCGCGGATCGCGCGACCAGGGGAGATCACAGGGATCACAGGAGTGAAGCTGTGGGGTTGCTGTGAAGCGCCAGTGGGAAGAGTGGCACCAGCTCGCGCTTTCTGTCAGGAGCGCGTCAGGAACTTGGCCGGAATTCGTTCGTTGTCCGGGTGTTCATGTCCGCTATACGGAGCGGCACTTGACGCTTCTTTGACCGTGAACAGAAATTTTCCCGGCCGACATGCCCCCGGAACCAACCCGTAAAAGATCCGGCACGATCCTGCCGTGCAACCGGCGGTCCTGCCGGACCGCCGCTCCCACGAGGGGAGTTGACGGTTGCAGTGATTCCTTATCCCAACTGGCTGGACGCGGGCGACAACGCCTGGCAGCTCGTCGCGGCGACACTCGTCGGACTGATGAGCATCCCCGGCATCGCGATCCTCTACGGCGGCCTGGTCCAGCGCAAGTGGGTCGTGAACACCATGTTCATGGCCTTCACCGGCTTCTCGCTGGTCCTGGTCGGCTGGGTCCTCTGGGAGTTCAAGATGGGGTTCGGCGAACCCCTGAACTCCAGTTGGCCCGGCATCCTCGGCGCGTTCGTCGGCCGGCCCGGCACCATCGTCGGTTCGGCGAGCGAACAGCAACAGGCGTGGATACCGCTCGTCAACGGCAACGACCTGATGCCGAGCTTCCACTTCCCGCAGTCCACGCTCGCCTACTTCCACTTCGCGTTCGCGGCGATCACCCCGCTCCTGTTCATGGGCAGCGTGATCGGCCGCATGAACATCCGCGCGTGGCTGCTCTTCGTCCCGCTCTGGTCGACGCTCGTCTACACGGTCAACGCCTTCCTGCTGTGGGGCGGCGGCTGGTGGGCGGCCAAGGGCGCGCTCGACTACTCCGGCGGCTACGTCATCCACCTCGCCGCGGGCACCTCGGGCTTCGTGGCAGCGGCCGTGATCGGTCCCCGTCTCGCCCGCGACCGCGCCCACGGCGTGCCCAACAACCTCCCCATGGTGGCCGTCGGCGCGGGCATCCTCTGGCTCGGCTGGAACGGATTCAACGGCGGCGACATGTACTTCGGCGGCCACAACGCGGCGGTCGCGGTCCTCAACACCAACCTCTGTACGGCGGTTGCCCTGCTGGTGTGGGTGTTCTGGGACATGTTCGTCGGCCCGCAGCGCAAGCCGACCTTCCTCGGCGGCATCAACGGCATGATCGTCGGCCTGGTCGCGATCACCCCGGCGGCCGGGTTCGTCAGCGGGATCGGCGCGATCTACATCGGCATCATCGCGTCCTCGATCGTCTGGCTGGCCTGGAACTACCTGTCCAAGGTCCCGCCGTTCAACAAGGTCGACGACGCGCTCGGCGTCGTCTACACCCACGGCATCGCGGGCCTCGCCGGCGGAATGCTCGTCGGCATCTTCGCCGACCCGGCGGTCGCCGTGTACCTCAACAAGGACGGCTCCACGGCGTTCTCCACCAGCGGCTGGCTCTACGGCAACCTCGACCAGCTCTGGAAACAGGCGGGTTCGGCCGGCACGGTCATCCTCTACGACGCGGTGATGACCTTCCTCATCCTCAAGGCGATCGGCCTGTTCGTGAAACTCCGCGCGCCGGACGAGGTGTTGGAGAGCGGCGACCTCGCGGTCCACGACGAGGAGGCGTATCCGACGGAGTCGGCGGTGACGTCGGCGCCGGAACCGGTGGCGGTTGCGTCGGCACCGGCCGCCGAGAAGGCCAAGGAACCGGACTCCACCTGAAATGACCGGAGTTGAGGACCGGTGAAACTCGTGACCGCGGTCCTCCCGCCCCACCGTGTTCCCGACGTCATGAAAGCCCTCCAGTCGTTCGGGGTGCGGGGAGTGACCGTGACCGAGGTGCGGGCGTACGAGCCGCGGCCGAGCCGGGTCGAGGTCTACCGGGGCAGCGAGTTCAGGGTCAACCTCTTCCCGCAGCTCCGGCTCGACATCCTCACCCTCGACTTCGACGCGACCGACCTCGTCCGGGTCATCCGCGCCGCGGGCGCCCGCGGCACGGGCGGCGGCACGGTGTGGGTGACTCCGGTGGAGGAGGTGGTACGGATCAGGACGCGGGAGCGGGGGCCGGACGCGGTGTGAGTCGTCAACTGCCTGACGGTGTCTGCCTTTCAGCCCGTCCGGCGTTTGAGGACGAGGCCGTTCGGGCCGACGGGGGGTCTGGGGGCGGAGCCCCCAGGGACGGGACGGGAAGGGGCGGAGGGGGCGAGAACCGCCCGGCGTCAGCCACCCGACGCCCGCCCGTCCCCGTGCCACGAATGCCACAGCGCCGCGTACGCGCCCTCCGCCGCCACCAGCTCCTCGTGCGGCCCGAGTTCGGTCAGCAGCCCGTTCTCCATGACCGCCACCCGGTCCGCGTCGTGGGCGGTGTGGAGGCGGTGCGCGATGGCGATGACGGTGCGGCCCTCCAGTACGGCGGCCAGGGCGCGTTCGGTGTGGCGGGCCGTGGCGGGGTCGAGGAGGGCCGTCGCCTCGTCCAGGATCAGGGTGTGCGGGTCGGCCAATACGACGCGGGCCAGGGCGAGTTGCTGGGCCTGGGAGCCGTCCGTGGCCCGACCGTCCGCGCCCAGCGGGGTGTTGAGACCGTCGGGCAGTTCGCGTACCCACTCCTCCGCGCCGACCGCCGCCAGCGCCGCCCACAACTCCTCGTCCGTGGCGGCCGGTTCGGCGATCAGGAGGTTCTCGCGGACCGAGCCCAGGAAGACGTGGTGCTCCTGGGTGACCAGCACCACCTGGCGGCGCAGTGTCTCCGGTGAGAGTCCGGAGACCGGCACCCCGCCCACGGTCACCGTGCCCTCGGTCGGCGCGTCGACGCCCGCCAGCAGCCGGCTCAGCGTGGTCTTGCCGGCGCCCGACGGGCCGACGACAGCGAGCCGTTCGCCCGGCCGTACCGACAGGTCCACGCCGTGCAGCACCTCGCCGCCGCGCTCGTAGGCGTACCGCACGCCGGTCACATCGATCCGGTCGTCCGCCGGAGCCGGCGCGTCCCCGTCACCCTCCGCCCGCGGCGCCCGGGCCAGCCCCTCCACCCGGGCGAACGAGGCGCCGCTGCTCTGCAGTTGCTCGACCCGCATCAGGATCTGGTCCAGCGGCTCGGTGAACTGCCGCAGATACAGCGCGGCCGACACCACCGCACCCACACCCACCGCCCCGCGCCCGTGCAGCCACCCGCCGACCAGCAGCACGCCCGCCACCGGGATCGTGTACGACACCTCGACCGCGGGGAAGAACACGGACCGCAGGAACAGCGTGTACAACCGGGCCCGCTTGGTGGTGTCCAGCGTGTCCCGGCTCGCCGTGACCCGCCGCTCCTGGAGCCGGAACGCCTCCACCGTGCGCGCCCCGGACGCCGTCGCCGTGAGGATCTCGGCGACCTCCGACATCGCCGCGCCCTCCGCGAGATAGCCGTCCCGGGCCCGGCGCAGATACCAGCGCAGCGCGAACCAGATCGGCGTCAGACCGACCACCCCGAACAGACCGAGCAGCGGATCGAGCGCGAACACCGCGCCCATCACGAACAGCGCCTGCACGGAGCAGACCAGCAGTTCGGGCGCGACGTCCCGAAGAGTCGTGCCCACGGTCGCCACGTCGGAGGTGCCGCGCGCCGTCAGATCGCCCGTCCCGGCCCGCTCCACCACCGACGCGGGCAGCGCCAGCGCCCGGTCCACGAAGTCCTCCCGGACCCGGGCCAGCGTGCGCTCCCCGAACCGGTACCCCACGTACCGCGCCCAGCGCGCCAGCAGCAGTTGGGCCACGGAACACACCACGATGACCAGAGCCAGCCGGTCCACGACCCCCACCCCGGCCCCGGCCCGCACATCGTCCACGATCCGCCCGAGCAGCCACGGGCCGGCCAGCCCGGCCGCGGCGGCCAGCGCGTTCACCACCAGCACGACGGCGAACGCCCGCCGGTCCACCCGGATCAGCCGGACCGCGGCCCGACGCACCTCGGCCCGCTCGGCGATGGGGAGTTGTCCCTTGTCCGCCGTCACCGTACGACCTCCTCCGTGTCGGCGTCCGCGTCCGCACCCGCGTCCCGGGCCACCAGTGCGCGGTAGCCGGGCTCCTGCGCCAGCAGCCGGCGGTGGTCGCCGCCGGCCGCGACCTTGCCGTCGACCAGGTAGAGCACGGTGTCCGCCTGGTCCAGGACCAGCGGGGACGTCGTGGTCACCACCGTCGTACGGCCCGAGCGCGCCTCGCGCAGCCGCCGGGCGACCGCCGCCTCCGTGTGGGCGTCCAGCGCCGAGGTCGGCTCCACCGCGAGCAGCACCTCGGGCTCGGCGAGCAACGCCCTTACCAGCCGCACCCGTTGGCGCTGCCCGCCGGAGAGGCTGCGGCCCTGCGCGGCCACCAGCGAGTCCAGACCCTCCGGCAGCCCCTGCACGATGTCGTCGGCGGCACCCGCGAACACGGCCTTCGCCAGCGCCTCCGCCGACCGCTCCCGGCGCCCGGACACCACCTCCCGCAGCGGTCCGGCGAACAGGTCGGCCTCGTTGTCCGCGACCAGGATCCGGGACCTGACCTGGTCCAGCGGAATCGCGTCGAGCGCGACCCCGCCCCAGGTGACCCGGGACGGCCCGTACCGGCCGAGCCGGTCGACCACGGCCAGCGTCTCCCCGGGCCGCGCCCCGACCAGCGCGGTCAGCCGCCCCGGCAGCACCCGCACACCCGAGTCGGGGTCGTGCAGGGCGGCCGGTTCGGCGGGCGCGGCCGACGTGCCCGTGTCCGCCTCGGGCTGGAGCGCCAGCAGCCGTACGACCCGGCGCGCGGCCACCACACCCCGGCTCAGCTCGTAGACCATCTGCACGAAGAAGGCGACCGGGCCCACCAGGACCGCGACATAGCCGTACACGGCGACCAACTCGCCCACGCTGAGCTGCCCTTGGGCCGCCAGCCGGGCCGCGAGCCAGGTCACCACGGCGAGGAACAGGGTCGGCAGCCCGACCCCGATCGCCTGCACCCAGCTGGCCACCGAGCCCACCCGGTAGCCCTGCCGCCGCAGCCGCTGCGAGTCACGCCGGAACGCGTCCGCGAACAGCCCTTTGCCACCGAGCCCGTTGAGGACCCGCAGACCACCCGACAGATCGGCGATACGCGCGGTCAGCACGCTCTGCCGCTCCCGGTACTCGGTCTCCACACCCTGCAGCCGCCGGGTCAACGGCCCCGCGAGCAGCGCGATCACCGGCACACCCAGCAGTACTACGGCGGCCAGCGGCGCCGAGATCGACAGCAGCACCCCGGCCACCACGCCGTAGACGACGAGGGCGCCGAAGCCCGGGCCTACGACGGTCAGGGACTGGGCGATCGTCCACACGTCGCCGACGCCGATCGTGATGACCTCGCCCGCCCGCGCCCGGCGCGACAGCACGGCGCCCAGCCGGACCGCCTGGCCCACGATCAGCTTCACCGTGCGGAAGTTGGCGTCCATGCGCACGCGGGTCATGGTGCGGTGCCGCATGATGCTCAGCCACGAGTTGACCGCCCCGACCACGAACAGTGCCCCGGTCCACCAGGCCAGTGTGCCCAGATGCCCCGGCACAAGCCCGTCGTCGACGGCCCGGGCCATCAGATACGGCGCCGCCGCCATCAGCACCATCCAGACACTCGACAGCAGCGCCCCGGACACCGCCCGCCACCGCTGCCGCATCACCAGCCACCACAGGAAACGCCAGCCGCCCCGACAGTCGGGTGTCCCCGGATCCTCGTACGCGTCGATCATGTGCCTCCTTGCCCAGGCCGCTGAACGCGGGCAGCCGTGAGCGATCCCGGTGTGGTTGGAGACCTCGAAGATTACCGAGCGTGAGCGCGGTTGCCCATCGAATATCGGGCGCGGCCCCTCACGCCAGGCTGTCCCGCCAAGCCCGGTGCAGGTCCGAGAATCTCCCTGTCCCCGTGATGAGTTCGGCCGGGGTGCCGTCCTCGACGATCCGGCCGTGTTCCATGACCAGTACCCGGTCGGCGATCTCGACGGTGGACAGGCGGTGGGCGATCACCACTGCCGTGCGGCCGCGCAGGACCGTGGACATGGCGCGCTGGACGGCCTGTTCGCCCGGGACGTCGAGTGAGCTGGTCGCCTCGTCCAGGATCAGTACCGCCGGGTCGGCGAGCAACGCCCGTGCGAACGCGACGAGTTGGCGCTGGCCGGCCGAGATGCGGCCGCCCCGTTTGCGTACGTCCGTGTCGTAGCCGTCGGGGAGCGCGCTGATGAAGTCGTGCGCGCCGATCGCCTTCGCGGCCCGCTCGATCTCCTCGCGCGGCGCGTCCGGGCGGCCGATCGCGATGTTCTCGGCGACCGTGCCGGAGAACAGGAACGCCTCCTGCGTCACCATCACCACCCCGCGCCGCAGTTCGGGCCCGGACAGCTCGCGCAGGTCCACGCCGTCGAGCAGCACCCGCCCGTCCGAGGGGTCGTAGAAGCGGGCCAGCAGCTTGGCCAGGGTGGACTTGCCGGCGCCAGTGGAGCCGACCACGGCGACCGTCTGACCGGCGGGGAGCGTGAGGTCGAGGACGGGCAGCACCTCGCCGCCGGTGCGGTAGGCGAAGCGGACCCCGTCGAAGACGACCTCGCGGCCGGGCTGCTCCGACTCAAGTTCGGGGAGCCGCCCGGGAGTTGAGGGCTCGGGAACGGACGGGGTCTGGGCCAGCAGGCCCGCGATCTTCTCCAGGGACGCGGCGGCCGACTGGTAGGAGTTGAGGAACATGCCGAGCCGGTCGATCGGGTCGTAGAGCCGCCGTAGATACAGCACGGCCGCCGCCAGCACGCCCAGTTCCAGGGAACCGTCCGCGACCCTGCTCGCGCCCCACAGCACGATCACCGCGACCGCCGTGTTGGCGACCAGACGGGAGCCGGTGACATAGCGGGCCATCTCCAACAGGGCGTCGCCGTTGGACCGTTCGTGCCGCTGGTTGAGGACGCGGAAGTCGGCGTCGTTCACGGCCTCGCGGCGGAACGCGCGCACCGGGCGGATGCCGTTCATCGTCTCCACGAACTTCACGATCACCCGAGCGATCGCCGTGGACCGCACCGCGTACACCCGCACCGCGCGCCGCTGGTAGACCCGCACCAGCAGATACAGCGGCACGAACGACGCCACCGCGACCGCGCCGAGCCCCGGGTCCAGCCAGAGCAGCATGGCCGAGATGTAGACGAACGACAGGATGACCGTGATCAGCTCCTGGAGGCCCTCGCTGAGCAGTTCGCGCAGCGCCTCGATGTCCGTTGTGGAACGGGAGATGAGCCGGCCGGACGTGTAGCGCTCGTGGAAGTCGATGCTCAGCGCCTGCGCGTGCCGGAAGATCCGGCCGCGCAGATCGAGCAGCACGTCCTGGTTGACACGGGCGGAGGCGCCGATGAACGCGTACTGGAGTCCGCCGGAGAGCAGCGCGCAGAGCAGATAGCCGACGGCCACGGCGATCAGCGGCCCGTGGTCGTGGTGCCGGAACGCGGGCACCGCCCGGTCGATGGCGTACGCCACCAGCAGCGGGCCCACCTGCACGGCCGCCTGCTGTAGCAGCAGGAGGAGGGTCGCGACGGCGACGCGGGCCTTCATGGGCGCGAGCAGGGAGCGCAGGAGCGCGGTGGTCGCGCCCGGGGGAGTGGGCAGGACGTCGTGGTCGAAGGGGTCGTCTGCGGTGGTCGGGTGCCGGGGTTCTTCGTGATCGTCGGCGGTGGACGCGGAAGTGGTCGGGGCGGTCATTGTGCGTCCTCCTGCTGACCAACCAAGTGGTTCTGAGGCTGCGGGTCGGTGGGGGCCGGCCGCGCAGTTCCCCGCGCCCCCACAGGGCGCGTTGGGTGGGCTGTGTTGTTCTCGCGCTCAGCGCCCGACATCAAGTGCGCGTACTCCGCGTTCGTGCGCAGGAGTTCCTGGTGGGTGCCCACCGCAGTGATACGGCCGTCCGACAGCAGGGCCACGCGGTCGGCGAGCAGGACCGTGGACGGGCGGTGGGCCACGATCAACGCCGTTGTGTCCGCGAGGACGTCGCGCAGCGCGGCTTCTACGGCGGCCTCGGTGTGGACGTCCAGTGCGGAGAGCGGGTCATCGAGGACCAGGAAGCGGGGCCTGCCCACCACCGCCCTTGCCAGCGCGAGGCGTTGGCGCTGGCCGCCGGAGAGGCTCAGGCCCTGTTCGCCGACCTTGGTGTCCGTGCCCTGGGGGAGCGCGTGGGCGAAGTCTGCCTGGGCGACCGTCAGCGCGCGGTCCAACTCTGGTTGTCCCGCGCCCTCTTCGGCGCCCATCAGGACGTTTTCGCCGACGCTGGTCGAGAACAGGGTCGGTTCCTCGAAGGCCACGGAAACGAGTGCGCGCAGTTCTTCGCGGGGCATCGCCGTGATGTCCTCGCCGTCCAGTGTGATGTGGCCCGATGTCACCTCGTGCAGGCGGGGGACGAGGGCGGTGAGTGTCGTCTTGCCCGTGCCGGTGGCGCCGACCAGGGCCATGGATTCGCCCGGTCTGATGTGCAGGTCTATGCGGTCGAGGATGGGTGGGGAATCCGGCGGGGCGTCCGGGTAGCGGAAGGAGACGTTCGAAAAACGGATGCCATCGTTTTCGGGTGCGGGTCCGTGGGGGCTGGTCGCGCAGTTCCCCGCGCCCCTTTGGGGCACGCCGCCTGGGGGCGCTTCCTCCTCCCGTGTCTCGTCCATTACCTCGAAGAACCGCTCCGTCGCCGTCGCCGCCTCCTGGCTCATCGCCAGCAGGAAGCCGATCGACTCCACCGGCCACCGAAGTGCCAGTGCCGTGGAGAGGAAGGCCACCAACGTGCCGGCGGACAGGTTTCCGTCCGCCACCTGCACCGTCCCCACCACCAGCGCGGCCCCGAGAGCCAACTCGGGCAGGGTCACGATGACGCCCCAGATCGTGGCGAGGAGGCGGGCCTTGCGGAGTTCGGTGCCGCGCAGTTTCCGCGACAGTTCACGGAACGCCCGCGCCTGGCTCCGGTGCCGGCCGAAGCCCTTGATGATGCGGATGCCGAGGACGCTCTCCTCGACGACCGTCGTCAGGTCGCCGACCTGGTCCTGCGCGAGGCGCGCCACGTGCGCGTACCGCCGTTCGAAGATCACGCAGGTGACGATCACCGGCACGGCGGGCCCCAGGATCACGAGCCCCAGTGTCCAGTCCTGGAGCAGCATGATGATCACGCCCACCAGGATTGTCACGGCGTTGACCAGGAGGAATGTGAGGGGGAAGGCCAGGAACATGCGCAGCAGCATCAGGTCCGTCGTGCCCCGGGAGAGGAGCTGACCCGAGGGCCATCTGTCGTGGAAGGCGACCGGGAGCCGTTGCAGATGCCGGTACAGATCGGCCCGCATCTCCGCCTCGACCCGTGACAACGGCCGGGCCACCAGCCATCGCCGCAGCCCGAACAGGCCTGCCTCGGCGATGCCGAGCAGCAGCAGATACAGCGCCCCGAGCCACACGCCCGCCGTGTCCCGGTCGGCGACCGGTCCGTCCACCATCCACTTCAGGACGAGCGGGAACACCAGCCCCGTACAGGACGCGACGACGGCCACCCCGGCCGCGGCGAAGAGCCGTACCCGCACGGGGCGGACGTACGGCCACAGCCGCGCGAGCGTACGGGCGGCGGATCGGTCCTTGGTGGTTGCATGTGTCGTCGACATCACGGGCGAGCCTACGGACCACCACTGACAGTGCCCACCGAGTTTTGGCCGGACCCGGATCCGCCGCTGGTCCTACGACCTGCGGTTCCGAGGGGTCGTACCGCCGCATCAACCGATCGGCTGATGCGCGGTCGAGCGCGATGGGCGATGTGCCGGACCCGGCGTTCCCGGGACCCTCGGAGCATGTCAGCCACACCTGTCATCGAAGTCACCGCACTGCGCAAGTCCTACGGCGGCCGGGCCGTCGTCGACGGTGTCTCGTTCGCCGTCGAGGAGGGCGAGATCTTCGGGATCCTCGGCCCGAACGGCGCCGGCAAGACCACCACCGTCGAGTGCGTCGAGGGACTGCGCGTCCCGGACGCGGGCCGGGTCCGCGTCACCGGCCTCGACCCCGTCGCCGACCACGAGCAGGTCGCCCGCGTCCTCGGTGCCCAGCTCCAGGAGAGCGAACTCCAGGCCAAGCTCACCGTCCGCGAGGCCCTGGAACTGTACGCGGCCCTCTATCCGCACCCTGCCGACTGGCGGCCGCTGGCCGAACGCCTCGGCCTGACCGACAAGTTGACCACCCGGTTCGCGAAGCTCTCCGGTGGCCAGAAGCAGCGGCTGTTCATCGCACTCGCGCTCATCGGCAATCCCCGGGTCGTCGTTCTCGACGAACTCACCACCGGGCTCGACCCGCGCGCCCGCCGCGACACCTGGCAGCTCATCGAGGACGTCCGCGCCGGCGGGGTCACCGTGCTGCTCGTCACCCACTTCATGGAGGAGGCACAGCGCCTCTGCGACCGGATTGCCGTGATCGACAAGGGCAAGGTGGCCGCCCTGGACACCCCGGACGGGCTGATCCGCCGCTCGGCGGGCTCCACCGTCATCAGCTTCACGCCCTCCGGGCCGCTCGACGACGGCGACCTGAACGCGCTGCCCGCGCTCACTTCCGTGGCCCGCAAGGACGGCCGGATCACCCTCTCCGGCACCGACGAGACCGTCAACGCCGTCATCACCCTGCTCGCCCGCGGCCACATCACCGCCCACCAACTCCGGGTCTCCGACGCCACGTTGGACGACGCCTTCCTGGACCTGACGGAGGTCGCCCGATGAACACCGCAGTCCTGCGCACCGAGTTGCGCCTCTTCCGCCGCGAACCGGGCGCCCTCTTCTGGATCCTGGCCTTCCCCACCCTGCTCCTGGTGATCCTGGGTTCCATCCCGGGCTTCCGCCACCACGAGGCCGACCTCGGCGGCCTGCGCACGATCGACGTGTACGTCCCGGTCACCGTCCTCCTCGGCATGATCGTCGGCGCGCTCCAGTCGATGCCGCAGACCCTCACCGGCTACCGCGAACGCGGCATCCTCCGCCGCATGTCCGCCACCCCGGTCCGCCCCTCCGCCCTGCTCTCCGCCCAGATGGTGGTCTACGGCACGGCCGCCCTGGCCTCCGCCCTGTGCGCGCTGATCGTCGGCCGCCTCGCCTTCGACGTACGGCTCCCCAAGCAGGCCTTCGGCTATCTCCTCGCCCTGCTCCTCGCCGTCCTCGCCGCGCTCGCGCTCGGCGCGGTGGTGTCCGCGCTGTCACGGACGACGAAGATCGCGGGCGCCATCGGGTCGGCGGTGTTCTTCCCGATGATGTTCTGCGCTGGCGTGTGGATCCCGGTGAACTCCATGCCGGACGTCATGGCCCGGATCGTCGGCTACACCCCGTTCGGTGCCGCCGCCGAGGCCCTGAACCGGGCGGCGGCCGGGCACTGGCCGGGCTGGACGCACCTGGGCGTCCTGGTGGCCTGGACCGTCCTGCTGACGGCGGGTGCCTCCCGCTGGTTCCGCTGGGAGTAGGGGCGGCGGCCGTGCAGACTGGGGAGATGACCACCAGGGACCGGCAGATCGAACGCCGCTGGGAGCAGCTGCACACCTGGGGGCCGTACGGGCTGCTCGGTATCAGTGTCGTCCTCGCGGTCGCCTCCTCCGGTCTGTTCGACTACAGCACCGCCCAGTGGTGGGCCGGCTGGTCCCTGGCCGGTGCCGCGCTCGTCCTCCAGCTGTGGTGGCACGCCACCCGTGTCCGCCGCCCCGGCCGCGGCCGGACCCCGTCGTGGACCGGGACGGCGTACTACGTCGTCCGCTGGGCCATCGCCTTCGCCCTCACCTGGATCGACCCGTTCTTCGCGTTCTACGCGGCCTCCGGCTTCATGGACGCCGACGAACTGATCCCGGGCACGGTGGGGCAGCGGGTCGGGCTGTTCGCGAGCGCGGTCACCGTGGCCGGAGCGCAGGCCGGCGGGTTGCCGCTCGGGAGCGGGCTCCAGTGGATCCTCTTCGCGGCGCTCGTGCTCGCCAACTCCGTCCTCCAGATGGCGATCGCCCACATGACCGACCAGGAGGCACGGCGCGCCCGCGAGCGGACCGAGACCATCACCGAACTCGAACGCACCAACACCGCCCTCCAGCAGGCCCTCGACGAGAACGCCGCCCTGCACGCCCAACTCCTCGTCCAGGCAAGGGAGGCGGGGGTCGCCGACGAACGCCGCCGGCTGGCCGCCGAGATCCACGACACGATCGCCCAGGGCCTGACCGGCATCATCGCCCAGCTCCAAGTCGTGGCGAACGCACCCGACTTGGCGACCGCCCGTACGCATCTCGACCGCGCTTCCACCCTCGCCCGGCACAGTCTCGGCGAGGCCCGCCGCTCCGTGCAGAACCTCGCGCCCGTCGCCCTGGAGCACGACGGGCTGCCCGAGGCGCTGAAGAACACGGTCGCCGAGTGGGGCGAACGCACCGGTGTCCGCGCCGAGTTCACCGTCACCGGCACCACCGAGCAGCTGCATGACGAGGTCTCGGCGACCCTGCTGCGCATCGCCCAGGAGGCCCTGTCGAACGCGGCCCGGCACGCCCGCGCCACCCGCGTCGGCGTCACCCTCTCCTTCCTCGGCGAGGACGTCATCCTCGACATCCGCGACGACGGCCAGGGCTTCGACCCGCTCGCGCTGCCCGAACGCACCCGCGCCGGCGGCTTCGGCCTCGACGGCATGCGGGCCCGCGCCGAGCGCATCGCGGGCACGCTCGCGGTCGAGTCCGAGCCCGGTCACGGCACCGCCCTGTCGGCTCGCGTACCGTTGGTCCGCCATGAGTGACGAGTCGCTGATCTCCCTGCTGATCGTGGACGACCATCCCGTCGTACGGGACGGTCTGCGCGGCATGTTCGAGTCCGCGCCCGGATTCCGCGTCCTGGGCGAGGCGGCCAACGGTGTCGAGGCCGTGGAGCGGGCCGCCGCCCTCGACCCGGACGTCGTCCTGATGGACCTGCGGATGCCGGGCGGCGGGGGAGTCGACGCCATCCGGGAGCTGACCCGCCGCGCCGCCCGCGCGAAGGTGCTCGTGCTGACGACGTACGACACCGACTCCGACACCCTGCCCGCGATCGAGGCGGGCGCGACCGGCTATCTGCTGAAGGACGCGCCCCGCGACGAGCTGTTCACCGCCGTACGCGCGGCGGCGGAAGGCCGTACGGTCCTCTCGCCCGCCGTCGCCTCCCGGCTGGTCTCCGCGGTGCGCGGCCCGCAGACCCCCGGCAACGAGCCGCTCTCCGCCCGCGAACGCGAAGTGCTGGCGCTCGTCGCCAAGGGCACCTCCAACCGCGAGATCGCCCGTGAACTCTTCATCAGCGAGGCGACCGTCAAGACCCATCTCACCCACCTGTACGGCAAGTTGGGCGTCAAGGACCGCGCGGCGGCGGTGGCGACGGCGTACGACCGGGGGATCCTCGGCTGATCCGGGTCGGGTCTAGGTCGTCGGGTAGGGCAGCAGGCCGCCGGCTATCTCCTCCCAGGCCGCCTTCAGTTCGGCGAGCAACTCCGGTTCGTCGGGGGCGAGATCGGCCTGTTCGCGGAGGTCGGCGGCGAGGTCGAAGAGGTGGTCGTCGCCGTCCTCGTCCTGGTAGTACTTCCAACCGCCGCGCCGCAGCGCCCGGTTGGCCTCCACCCGCCAGAACAGGTCCCGCTCGGGCAGCTCCTCGCCCTTCAGCAGATAGCCGGCGAGGCTCGTGCCGTCCAGCGGATACGCCGGGTCGGGGCGGGCACCGGCCAGCTCCAGGAAGGTCGCGGTCCAGTCGGGGGAGAAGTTCGGCTCGTGGCTGACCTGGTTGCCGTCGAGCCGGTGCGGCCAGCGCACGATCGTCGGCACCCGGATGCCGCCCTCCTGGAGCACGAACTTCTCGCCGCTCAAAGGCCAGAGATACGACCAGCGTTCACCGCCGTTGTCGCTGGCGAAGTACACCAGCGTGTGCTCCTCCTGCCCGGACCGGCGCAGCGCGGCCAGCACCTCACCGACGGCCGCGTCCAGGCTCTGCACCATCTCCGTGTACTTCGCGACCGAGCCGCCGTCCCACTGGTTGAGGGCGTCGCTGATCTCCAGCTGGCTGGTGGCCGCCCGGATCTTCGCGGCGATCTCGGCGCCGGTCTCCGCGTCGCCCTCGGCGAGCCAGGGCCAGTGCGGGGTGGTGAAGTTGAGGTTCAGCAGCCACGGCTTGTCGTGCTCCCGGCCGACGTATTCGACCGCCCGCTCGGTCAGCACCTGGGTGTAGTAGCGCAGGTCCTGGTAGGTGGCGTCGCCCTCGTAGAGGTCGTAGTCGCCGAGCTGTCCGAGCTTGGAGAAGTACTCCAGCACACCGCCGTGGTTGCCGAAGAACTCGTCCCAGCCCGACTTCGTGGGGCTGTACTCGGGCAGCCAGCCGCAGTGCCACTTGCCGATCATGGCGGTGGAGTAGCCCGCCTTCTTGAGGAGGGAGGCGAGGGTCGGGTGGCTGGGGTCGAGGCCCTGCGACCGGTTGTTGATCGGCTCGGCCAGCCCGCCCGGCGTACGGCCCGGATAGCGTCCGGTGTAGAGGCTGAACCGGGTCGGGGAGCAGGTCGCCGAGCCGGAGTACGCGTCGGTGAACCGCACCCCCTGCCGGGCCAGCCGGTCCAGGTTCGGCGTCTTGATGTGCGGGGCGCCGTAGGAGGAGAGGTCGGCCCAGCCCAGGTCGTCGCCGAGGATGACGAGGAGGTTGGGACGTCTTCCCGAGGCGGCGGGGCGGGCCTTGAACGGGCGTTCCGCGGGGGCCTGTTCGGCGGCCTCGGCGGTGGCGGCCGTACCGGCGACGGCGGTGACGGCACCGCCACCGACGAGGCCGCCGAAGGCACGGCGGGTTAATTCGGGCATGCGGGTTCCTTTGGGGAGGCAGGGGCATCGGCGGGGCGTGCCCTCCATGCGATCAGCTGGCCCGCCCCGTGCCCAGGCATCTGCCCGGGAGTTCACGGAGCCGAAACGTCACCCCGCCCGTCCCTTCGGCCACGCCGGCTGCCGCCCCGTCCGCCCCTTCGGCCGCCCGGCTGCCACCTCAACTGTCCCTTCGGTCGCGTCGGTTGTTGCCTCGGCTGTCCTGTCGGTCCGCGCCGGTTGTCGTCTCGGCTGTGCTGTGGGCCTGTGCCGGTTGCCGTCTCGGCTGTGCTGTGGGCCTGCGCCGGTTGCCGTCTCAGCCGTCCTCTCGGCCCGCTCCGGGCCGTCGGCAGACCGTCCCGTCGGCCGCGCTCAGCCG
Organism: Streptomyces hokutonensis; assembly: GCF_042751305.1. GTDB lineage: Bacteria > Actinomycetota > Actinomycetes > Streptomycetales > Streptomycetaceae > Streptomyces > Streptomyces hokutonensis_A. Next base: position 386,310 of record NZ_JBHYWD010000007.1, on the reverse strand, counting down.
TCGTCCTCAGCCACCCTCTGGTTGCCGAGCGGTCTGCGCCGGTTGTCGTTTCGGCTGTCCGGTTGGCCCGCTCCCGGCGGTCGTGTCAGCCGTCCTCTCGACCCCCTCCCGGCCGCCCCCTCCCCCGGTCGCCGAGCCGCCCCTCAGCCCACCTTCAGCAACAGCACCGCCCGGGCCGGCACCGTGATCGCCGACCCCGCGCGGTGCACCACCCCCGGCGCCTCCCCCTGCTCCTCCCGCGAGGTGTCGACGACCACCTCGTACCGCTCCGCCCACGGAGGCCCGGGCAGTACGAAGCTCACCGGACGGTCGCCCGCGTGCAGTACGGCGAGGAAGCTGTCGTCGAGGATCGGGTCGCCGCGTTCGTCGCGGCCGGGGATGTCCCGGCCGGAGAGATACATGCCGAGGGTGGCGGCGGGCGCGTACCAGTCCCGTTCCGTCATCTCCGTGCCGCGCGCGGTGAACCAGGCCAAGTCCCTTATGCCGTCCGCCGATCGGGCCCGCCCGGAGAAGAACGCCCGGCGGCGCAGCACCGGGTGGCGGTGGCGCAGGTCGATCAGCCGGGCGGTGAGGTCGGTCAGTGCCCGCCAGCCGGGGTCCTCCCGCAGTTCCCAGTCCACCCAGCTGATCTCGTTGTCCTGGCAGTAGGCGTTGTTGTTGCCCCGCTGCGTCCGGCCCAGTTCGTCACCCGCGACCAGCATCGGCACGCCCGTGGAGAGGAGGAGCGTGGTGAGGAGGTTCCTCAACTGCCGTCGCCGCAGCGCCTGTACGCGCTCGTCGTCGGTCTCGCCCTCCACCCCGCAGTTCCAGGAGCGGTTGTCGTCCGTGCCGTCCCGGTTGCCCTCGCCGTTGGCCTCGTTGTGCTTGCGCTCGTACGACACCAGGTCCCGGAGCGTGTAACCGTCGTGCGCCGTAACGAAGTTGACCGAGGCGTAGGGGCGCCGGCCACCCCACGCGTACAGGTCGCTCGACCCCGACAGCCGGTACCCGAGGTCCCGTACGTCCGGCAGCGCGCCGCGCCAGAAGTCCCGGACGGCGTTGCGATAGCGGTCGTTCCACTCCGTCCACAGGGGTGGGAAGGCGCCGACCTGGTAGCCGCCGGAGCCCACGTCCCAGGGCTCGGCGATCAGCTTCACCCGTCGTAGCACCGGGTCTTGGGCGATGACCGCGAGGAACGGGGACAGCATGTCGACGTCGTGCATCGAGCGGGCCAGCGCCGCCGCGAGGTCGAAGCGGAAGCCGTCGACGCCCATCTCGGTGACCCAGTAGCGCAGGGAGTCGGTGATGAGCCGGAGCACGTGCGGCTGGACGACGTGCAGGGTGTTGCCGCAGCCCGTGTAGTCCGTGTAGCGGCGGGCGTCGCTCTGGAGGCGGTAGTAGCCGCGGTTGTCGATGCCCTTCAACGACAGCATCGGGCCCAACTCGCCCGCTTCCGCGGTGTGGTTGTAGACCACGTCGAGGATGACCTCGATCCCGGCCTCGTGCAGCGCGCGCACCATCCGCTTGAACTCGCCGACCTGCTGACCCGCCGTACCGGTCGCCGCGTAGGCCGCGTGCGGGGCGAAGTAGCCGATGGAGTTGTAACCCCAGTAGTTCTTCAGGCCCCTGCGCAGCAGATGGTCCTCGTGCGCGAACTGGTGGACGGGCAGCAGCTCCACGGCCGTGACACCCAGTTTCACCAGGTGCTCGATCGCGGCCGGGTGCGCCAACCCGGCGTAGGTGCCCCGGAGTTCCTCGGGTATCCCGGGGTGCAGCTTGGTGAAGCCGCCCACGTGGAGTTCGTAGATCACCGAGTCCGCCCACGGGGTCTTCGGACGGCGGTCGTCCATCCACTCGTCGTCCGTGGTGTCGTCGTGGACGACGACGCCCTTCGGGACGTACGGCGCCGAGTCCCGGTCGTCGCGCACGGTGTCCGCGACCTGCTGTTGCGGCCAGTCCCGGACATGCGCGTACACCTCGGGCGGCAGCCCGAACTCGCCGTCCACCGCCCGCGCGTAGGGGTCGAGGAGCAGCTTCGCCGGGTTCCAGCGGGCGCCGGTCCACGGGTCCCAGCGGCCGTGCACCCGGAAGCCGTAGCGCTGCCCGGGCAGGACGCCCGGCAGGAAGCCGTGCCAGATCTCGTGCGTCAGCTCGGTCAGCGGGGCGCGGGTCTCCACCCCCCGCTCGTCGAAGAGGCACAGCTCGACCGCCTCCGCACCCCCCGCCCACAGCGCGAAGTTGGTGCCCGCCACCCCGTCCGGGCCGACCCGGAACCGGGCCCCCAGCGGCATCGGCGTCCCCGGCCACACGGGCATGGCCGGTGCTGGGTGCGGGGCGCCGTTCAGCGCGGGTGCGGCACGCGGTGCCGGTACGGCCTCCACGGCACTCTCCACCGGCACGCCGTCGCCGTCGACGCGCCCCTCCTGCACGGCCTCCTGCTCGGCTGCGCTCGACACCGTCCGGCCTCCTGCGGCTCATGGAACGACGAGGTGAAGGGCGCCCGACGTCCCGGTCGCGAGCCCCTGTCCTGTCATCCTCCCCACTGTTCTGCCCAGAGCTTGGGTCGCACTCACGTTTCCCTGAGGCAGGGCCGCTCGTTGGGCACCCCGTGAGGCATGCACAAGGGCGCGCGCGGCGCGCAGGGGTCGCACTGGCCGCCGTACTGACATGGGCAGGACTGCTGGCCGGAGCCACCGGCTGTACTTCCGACGGCTCGGGCGGAGGCGGTATCGACGAGCTCTTCGGCAAGGCACCGGCGCCCGAGGATGTGATCCGGATCTCGCCCGACGACACCGCCAAGGGCGTCAAACCCGACCAGCGGCTGCTGGTCAAGGTGCCCAGCGGGCGCCTGGAGTCCGTGCAGGTCGTCAAGGAGCAGGACGCCCAGGACACCCCCGTCCCGGGCCGTATCTCCGACGACGGACTGCGCTGGGAACCCGAGGACCCGAAACTCGCCCTGGCCGCGCGGTACACCGTCGACGCGGTCGCCCTCGACGGCGACGGCCGCCGCTCCGCCCGGCACACCACGTTCACGACCTACGTCCCCGACGAACGGTTCATCGGCTACGTCACCCCGGAGAACCGCGCCACCGTCGGCACCGGAATGATCGTCTCCCTCGGCTTCAACCGGGAGATCGAGAACCGGGCCGCCGTCGAGCGCGCGATCCACGTCACCGCGAAGCCGGCCGTGGAGGTCCGCCCGCACTGGTTCGGCAAGGCCCGCCTCGACTTCCGCCCCGAGTCCTACTGGAAACCCGGCACCCAGGTCACCGTCTCCCTCCGCCTGCGGGACGTCGAGGGCGCACCCGGCGTCTACGGCCTCCAGTACAAGACGTTCTCGTTCACCGTCGGCCGCAGCCAGGTCTCCCTGGTCGACGCGGCCAAGCACACCATGGAGGTACGGCGCGACGGCGACCTGCTGGCCACCGTGCCGATCACCGCCGGCGCCCCTGGAAGGACGACGTACAACGGGAAAATGGTGGTCATGGAGATGCTGGAGGTGACCCGCATGAACAGCCGCACGGTCGGCTTCGGCGGGGAGTACGACATCCCCGACGTCCCGCACGCCATGAAGCTCACCGACTCCGGCACCTTCCTGCACGGCAACTACTGGGCACCGGCCGCCCCCGGACACGTCAACGTCAGCCACGGGTGCGTGGGGTTGAGGGACGTCAAGGGCGGCGGCTCGGACACCCCGGCCGGATGGTTCTTCGACCGCAGCATCGTCGGGGACGTGGTCGAGGTCGTGCACAGCAACGACAAACAGGTCGCTCCGGACAATGGCCTCGGCGGGTGGAACATGGGTTGGAAGGAGTGGAAGGCGGGCACTGCCCTCAAGTGACCGGTGTCCTCAGATGACCGGTGCCTTCAAGTGATCGCAGCGGGGCGGGGAGCCTGTGTCGGGCGGCAGTTGAAGTTGCGACCGAACGGTGACATTCGCCTGACACGAAGCTCAAATCCAGGCGGTTAATATGCGCGGACGCGCACGTCAGATGCGCAAAGGGGTGCGGGCCGGACCAGGCCCGGCGAGGGGAGAAAGTCTTGAACGTGCGACCGATATCGGGGGCGTCGGTTGACGCGCGCGGCCGGAGAAACAAGGGCTTGCTGGCGCTGATCCTCGGCGTGCTGCTGCTCGCCGTCACCGCGTGCGGAGGCGGTGGCGGTGGCTCCAGCTCGGGGTCGGGCTCCGGCTCGGGCGACAGCAAGGGCAAGGCCTCCGACACGGCCCAGACCAAGCAGTCGCAGGCGGTCGTCACCATCGCCCCCAAGGACGGCTCGAAGTCCGTCAACACCAGCGGCGCCCTCAAGATCACCGCCGCGAAGGGCAAGTTGACCGAGGTCACCGTGAAGGACGCCGGTGGCGCGAAGGTGGACGGCACGATCACCGGCGGCGGCGCGACCTGGACGCCCGCGACCCACCTCGCCGCCTCCACCAAGTACACCGTGCACGCGATCGCCAAGGACTCCGCGGGCCGGGTCGCCGCCGAGGACTCCAGCTTCACCACGCTGACCCCGGCGAACACCTTCGTCGGCTACTTCACCCCCGAGGACGGCTCCACGGTCGGCGTCGGCATGCCGTTCTCCATCCGCTTCACCCGGGGCATCACGCACCCCGAGGACGTGAAGAAGGCCATCAGCATCACCACCTCGCCGGCCGTCGACGTCGAGGGCCACTGGTTCGGCAACGACCGCCTCGACTTCCGCCCAGAGAACTACTGGAAGTCCGGCACCGAGGTCACCGTCAAGCTCAACCTCGACGGCGTCGAAGGCCGTTCGGGCGTCTACGGCAAGCAGACCAAGACGGTCAGGTTCACCATCGGCCGCAACCAGGTCTCCATCGTCGACGCCAAGAAGCACACGATGAAGGTCACCCAGGACGGCAAGACCATCAAGACCATCCCGGTCACCACCGGCAAGCCCGGCTACGACACCTGGAACGGCCAGATGGTCATGAGCGAGAAGCTCACCGTGACCCGGATGAACGGTGAAACGGTCGGCTACGGCGGCGAGTACGACATCAAGGACGTCCCGCACGCCACCCGCCTGACCGACTCCGGCACCTTCGTCCACGGCAACTACTGGGGCGGCGACGCCTTCGGCAACTACAACGCCAGCCACGGCTGCATAGGCCTGAGGGACGTCAAGGGCGGTTACAGCAAGACCGTTCCGGCCGCGTGGTTCTTCAACCACTCGATCCTCGGTGACGTCGTGGTCGTCAAGAACTCCAACGACGCCACCGTGGCACCCGACAACGGGCTCAACGGCTGGAACATGTCGTGGGCCAAGTGGACGGCGTGACACCTTCCTAGTCACCTACGGGCCCGGTGCTGTGACCGACAGCACCGGGCCCGTTGTCGTTAGCGCGCGTTAACCTTCCGGCATGACCGTGAATCTCGAAGTCGCCGAGGGCGTCGGCACCATCCGCCTCGACCGCCCGCCGATGAACGCGCTGGACACCGCCACCCAGGACCGTCTCAAGGAGCTCGCCGAGGAGGCGACACGGCGTGACGATGTGCGGGCCGTGGTCGTCTACGGCGGGGAGAAGGTGTTCGCGGCGGGCGCGGACATCAAGGAGATGCAGCGTATGGACCACGCGGCGATGGTCGTGCGGTCGCGCGCGCTGCAGGATTCCTTCACCGCGGTGGCCCGTATCCCCAAGCCGGTGGTCGCGGCCGTCACCGGCTACGCGCTGGGCGGGGGCTGCGAGTTGGCGCTGTGCGCGGACTTCCGGATCGCGGCGGACAACGCCAAGCTGGGGCAGCCGGAGATCCTGCTCGGCCTGATTCCGGGTGCTGGCGGCACCCAGCGGCTGGCCCGGCTGATCGGCCCGTCGAAGGCGAAGGACCTGATCTTCACCGGCCGTATGGTCAAGGCCGACGAGGCACTCCAACTCGGCCTGGTGGACCGGCTGGTGCCGGCCGCCGAGGTGTACACCGAGGCGCACGCGTGGGCGGCGAAGCTCGCGCAGGGACCGGCGATCGCGCTCCGTGCGGCGAAGGAAGCGATCGACACCGGTCTGGAGACGGACATCGAGACCGGGCTCGCGGTCGAACGGACCTGGTTCGCGGGGCTGTTCGCGACCGAGGACCGTGAGATCGGGATGCGCAGTTTCGTCGAAGAGGGCCCCGGCAAGGCCAAGTTCCGCTGAACCGGACGGTCAAATACCGCTCAGCCACTTGCAATTGACGCGACGTCTCATACAGGTACCTCGACGGGATGGTTTATGGGAACCTTAAGGTAACCTTAAGCCTGCCTTGTCGAGGGAGCCTGTCGATTGCCGCCAACAGAGCCTTCACCGCAGGTCGGAGGGGTTGTGGCCGACGCCGAAATGCCCTTGGCATATGTCAACCGGATGTCGCGGAACGGGTGCTTCCGGGGGGCGTATTCCTCCGGAACCGCCCCGGAGGCCGTCCGTGGCGGCCATGATGGACGCATGGCGGGGCTGGAAGGTATCGGACAGCCGCGGGGACAAGGCCGTGCGACCGCGGCGCGCTGGTCGCCTGCGGTCGAGGACGAGCGGGCACTCAAAGCGATCGAGTTGTTCGGCGATCCGACGGAGGCGGAGGTTCCGCTCCCCTCCCGCCCCGAGTCCGCCGCCGCGGCCCGCCGGCTCACCCAGATCGTCGTTCTGCGGCACTGGGGGCTCAGCCCGAAAATGACCGAGGACGCCGTCCTGCTGGTTTCGGAACTGGTCGGAAACGCCGTACGGCACACGGGCGCCCGGGTGTTCGGACTGCGGATGAGGCGCCGCCGCGGCTGGATCCGCGTCGAGGTCCGCGACCCCTCCAGAGGCCTGCCCTGTCTGATGCCGGTTCAGGAGATGGACCTGAGCGGCCGCGGCCTCTTCCTCGTCGACAAACTCTCCGACCGCTGGGGCGTCGATCTGCTGCCGAGGGGCAAGACGACCTGGTTCGAGATGCGGGTCGCCGACCGTTGAGAACGGTCGTGGGCCCCATGCGAAAACTGTCGTAGGACCCCTGTTCGAGACGCGACCCGTGAGGGTCCCTCGATCGGGTTAATGCCCCGCTTTCTTACTCGACGCCCCTTAAATGGACCGGGTGACCACGACCGACCGCCGTACGGCGTTGCGTGCGGGTGCCGGGCTCGTCGCCGGGGGCGCACTCGCCGCCGGATGTGCCACGACCGGCCCCGCCGCAGCCCCCGCCGCGCCCGCCCGCACCTCCGTCGCGCCCGCCCGCACCCCCGCCGCCAAGGCGACCCCGCTCACCGCCCCTGCCCCGCGCGCCTTCCCCCGGCAGCCCGCGCAGATCACCCACGGACCCCGCGACCGCCCCCGGATCGCGCTCACCTTCCACGGCCAGGGCGACCCCAGGATCGCCACCGCGCTCCTCGCCGAGGCGGAGAAACACGGCGCCCGCGTCACCGTTCTCGCCGTCGGCACCTGGCTCGACACCCACCCCGAGATGGCCCGCCGCATCCTCGACGGCGGCCACGACCTCGGCAACCACACCCAGCGGCACATCGCCGTCAACACCCTGTCCGAGGCCGACGCGCTGGCCGAGATCACCGGCTGTGCCGACCGCCTCAAGCGGCTCACCGGCTCGATCGGCACCTGGTTCAGGCCCTCGCGCGCCCCGGCCGCGTCCCCCCTCGTCCAGCGCCTGGCCCACCGCGTGGGCTACCCGCACGTGCTGTCCTACGACGTCGACTCCCTCGACTTCACCGAGCCCGGCGCCCCTGCCATCACCCGCAAGGTGCTCGCCGAGGTCCGCGACGGATCGGTCGTGAGCATGCACTTCGGGTACGCCGGCACGGTCGCCGCGCTCCCCGCCGTACTGCAAGAACTCGACCGCCGCGGACTGCGCGCGGTGACGACCACGGAGCTGCTGAGCTGATGCGACCCACCCCCCTCACCCGCGCCCTGGTCACCGGCGCCGCCCTCGCCGCACTGGCCGCCCTCGCCGGCTGCGGCTCGCAGGACCACGCCGACGAGGCCCTCGGCACCAAGGCCGCCCTCCAGCCGCAGAAGAAGCAACAGCCCCAGATGTCAAAGGGGTTGCCGGGCATGCCGCCGGTACTCGACCCCGCCGACGTGTACGCGGCCGACCGGCCGGGCCAACTCTCCCCGGTGGTAAGGGACTTCCCGTCCCGGGTCTACGTCCCCAACACCGGCTCCAACACGGTCTCGGTGATCGACCCGAGGACGTACAAGGTCATCGAGACCATCCCGGTCGGAGTCCAGCCCCAACACGTCGTCCCCTCCTGGGACTTGAAGACCCTGTGGGTCAACAACGACCGCGGCAACACCCTCACGCCGATCGACCCGCGAACGGGCAGGGCGGGCAATCCGGTTGACGTGCACGACCCGTACAACCTGTACTTCACGCCCAACGGCAAGTACGCGATCGTCATGGCCTCCCTCGACCGGCAGCTGGTGTTCCGGGACGCGCACACCATGAAGACGGTGAAGGCGGTTCCGGTCAGCTGCTACGGCGTCAACCACGCCGACTTCTCCACGGACGGGCGCTACTTCATCGTCTCCTGCGAGTTCAGCGGCGAACTGCTCAAGGTCGACACCGAGCAGATGAAGGTGATCGGCCAGCAGAAACTGCCGTTCCACGGGTCGATGCCGCAGGACGTCAAGATCTCGCCCGACGGCAAGCGGTTCTACATCGCCGACATGATGGCCAACGGCATGTGGGTGCTGAACGGCGACACCTTCGCCAAGCCGGACTTCCTGCCCACCGGCAAGGGCTGCCACGGCCTGTACATCAGCCGGGACTCGCGCGAGATGTACATCTCCAACCGGGGCGAAGGCTCCATCTCCATCTTCGACTTCACGAAGAACAGGCTGACCAAGAAGTGGCATCTGCCCAACGGCGGCAGCCCCGACATGGGCGGCGTCTCGGCCGACGGCAAGGTGCTGTGGCTGTCCGGCCGCTACAACTCCGAGGTGTACGCCATCGACACCCGCACCGGCACGCAGCTCGCCCGCATCAAGGTCGGCGGCGGCCCGCACGGCCTCGCCGTCTACCCGCAGCCCGGCCGCTACTCGCTCGGCCACACCGGCATCTTCCGCTGAAATCGCCTTGACCGCCGGTCAGTTGGACACGCCCCCGTACGGGTGATGATCCACAGTCCGCCGCCGTGGAACCGGGATCGTGCCCCGCATGATCACCCTGCATCTGCGGCGGCGGACCGCTGCCGCCGTCCTGTCGCTCGCGGCGGTCTTCGCCACGACCGCCGCCACCGCCCCCGTTCACACCGCCCGCACACCGGTCAGGGCCGCCGCGCCCGCCTGTCCCGTGGTCGCCGACCCGGCGATGGCCGCCGCCGACGACCGCGTGGACATCTCCCGCATCACCCCGGACCCGGTCTGGCGCACCAGCTGCGGCACCCTCTACCGCAGCGACAGCCGCGGCCCGGCGGTCGTCTTCGAGCAGGGCTTCCTGCCCAAGGACGTCGTCAACGGGCAGTACGACATCGAGAAGTACGTCCTCGTCAACCAGCCTTCGCCGTACGTCTCGACGACCTACGACCACGACCTGTACAAGACCTGGTACAAGTCGGGCTACAACTACTACGTCGACGCCCCCGGCGGCGTCGACGTCAACAGGACCATCGGCGACACCCACAAGTGGGCCGACCAGGTCGAGGTCGCCTTCCCCGGCGGCATCAAGCGGCAGTACATCATCGGCGTCTGCCCGGTCGACAAGAAGACCAAGGTCGAGATCATGAGCGACTGCGAGAGCAACCCGTACTACCAGCCGTGGCACTGACGCTGCTCAGCGCGCGCTGAGCAGCAGCGCCTCCGCACCCACCGGACGGTAGCCCGCCGCCAGGAACGCCCGCATGCTGCGGGCGTTCCCCGGGGCCACCTGCGCCCACAGCGGCTCGTCGGCCAGCTGCCGCGCGGCGGCCACCAGCGAGCGCCCCAGCCCCCGGTGCCGTACGCCCTCCTCGATCTCGACCGAGACCTCCAGCCGCCCCGCGATCCCGCGACCCATCACCACCAGCCCGCCCTCCGTAGTCCACGCGCGTACGTCGTCGCGCCGGCCGCGGGCGTACACGATCCTCGGGTGGTCGCCGTCCGTGATCTCCTTGAGCGGGAGCGGCGGTTCGCCCGGCAGCGGGGCGCCCACGAGCATCGCGTCGACGGTCTCCGCCGTACGGCCCGTCCGGTCGAGCAGGGCCGCCAGGAACCGCGGGTTCATCGGCGCCGCGAGCGCGTCGCACGGAACGGCGGCCAGGGTGTCGTAGACCCACTCCGGGTCCTCGTCGACGAAGACCACCGCATGGGCCGTGAAGGCGAGCACCCCGGCGTCCCGCTCGGACGCCTGCGGCACGACGGTCGTACGGCCGTCCGGCGGCGGGAGGACACCCCGCGCCGCCGCGTCGAGAATGTCCCGGAGAGTCTCCATCACCGTGCTCCTCGCACTCCTTGAGTCTCCACCCACTGGAAGGCCCACACTCACGACATGATCGACGACGGCACCGCACTGCTCACCATCGGGGAGCTGGCCAGGGCCACCGGACTGACCGTGCGCACCATCCGCTACTGGTCGGACGAGGGCGTCCTCACCCCGGTGACCCGCTCCGCCGGCGGCTATCGGCTCTACGACGCCGAGAGCGCCGCCCGCCTCGAACTGGTCCGCACCCTGCGGGAGTTGGGCCTCGGCCTGGACGACGTACGCAAGGTGCTGGCGGGCGAGACGACGGTCGCTGAGGTGGCCGCCGCCCATGTGGTGGCGCTGGACGCGCAGATCCGTGCGCTGAGGGTGACCAGGGCGGTGCTGTCGACCGTGGCGCGACGCGGTTCGACCGCGGAGGAGATGACACTCATGAACAAACTGGCACGGCTGTCGGCAGCCGAACGCAGGCGGATCATGGAGGAGTTCGTGGACGAGCTGTTCCACGGCCTCGACACCGTGGATCCGTCCATCGAGGAGCGGATGCGCACCATCGCGGTGGACCTGCCGGACGACCCGACCCCCGAACAGGTAGACGCCTGGGTGGAGTTGGCGGAAATGGTGCAGGACCCGGAGTTCCGGGCGCAGATGCGCAGGGCGATGGAGTTCAACGCGTCGGACCAGGAGCGCGCCGCCGTCCGCGGCCGGTCCACCTGGTTCCCGATGCGGCTGGTGCAGCTGGGCGGGGAGGCGCGGCAGCGGGGTATCGCCCCCGAGTCGCCGGAGGCGGCGGAGATCGTACGGGAGGTGCTGGGGGACGGCGGCGACCCGGCCGTCGTGCTCGAACGGATGGAGTCCGCGGCCAACGACCGGCTCGCCCGGTACCGGGAGTTGCTGTCCACGGTGAAGGGCTCCGGGCCCGCGGGAGCGCACCGTGAGGAGTTCGCGTGGGTGGTCGCCGCACTGCGCGCGCGGGCGGCCGGTTAATCTGGCCTCCGTCAACAGGCGGTAAAGCGTTACGAAGGGGCGGATCCGGTGGCGGACATCGAGGAAGCACGCAAGCATTTCCAGCGGATCGACACGGACGGTGACGGCTTCATCACCGCGGTCGAGTTCAAGACCGCCCTGGCACAGGGAGGCGACTGGAACGTGACCGAGTCGGTCGCCGAGGCCATCATCAAGACACGGGACCTCAACGGGGACAAGGTCCTGTCGTTCGACGAGTTCTGGGCCCACCTGAACAAGTGACCCGGGAGTGACCCGAGTTGAAGGGGCGCCCGTCCTTCGGTGGACGGGCGCCCCTTCCGTTTCCCGCCTGTTAGCGTGCGGCGATGGAAGATCTGGGAAACGTGGCCTGGCCGCCCGAGCCGATCAGGACCGAGAGGCTGCTGCTCCGTGAGTCCGAGGCGCGGGACCGGGCAGTGTTCGTCGAACTGCTCGCCTCGCCCGAGGCGCACACCTATCTCGGCGGCGCCCGGCCGCGGGCCGAGCTGGAGCGGGAGGTGCCCGCGGTCCCCGCCCGGTGGCCGGGGGCCTTCGTCGTCGAGCTCGACGACGTGATGATCGGGCACATCCTGCTCAGGAGAACGACAGCGACGGCGCACAGCCGGCCGGCCGCCGAGGGGAGGGCCGACCTCGGCTATCTGTTCCTGCCGCGGGCGTGGGGATTCGGGTACGCGGCCGAGGCGTGCGCGGCGGCACTCGACTGGCTCGCCGGAGTGCTCCCCGGAGAGCCGGTGATGCTCACCACCCAGACCGCCAACGCCCGCTCGATGCGGCTCGCGGCGAAGCTGGGGTTCGTGGAGGTGGAGCGGTTCGAGGCCTGGGGCGCGGAGCAGTGGCTCGGCATGCGGGCCCCGGTTGTCCCGTCGGGTCACCCGGACGGCGGCGGTCCGGAATAGCGGTCGGCCGGCCGGGGTTCTCGCCCCCAGAACGCATGCGCGTGCATCGATTCCGGAACGGCGAAGGGTCTGTCATGAAGATCGGCATCATCGGCGCGGGACACATCGGCGGCAACCTCACCCGGCGGCTCACCGCGCTCGGACACGACGTCTCGGTCGCCAACTCGCGCGGCCCGCAGACGCTCACCGCGCTGGCCGAGGAGACGGGGGCGACACCCGTACCGGCCGAGGAGGCGGCGCGCGGGGCCGAGGTCGTCGTGGTCACCGTCCCGTTGAAGGCCGTACCGAACCTGCCGAAGGGTCTGTTCGACGACGCGGCCGAGAACGTCGCCGTCATCGACACCGGCAACTACTACCCCGGCCGCGACGGCAGGATCGCCGCCATCCTCGACGACGGCCTCACCGAGAGCCGCTGGACGGCGGAGCGGATCGGTCACACCGTCATCAAGGCCTTCAACGGCACCTACGCCCAGGACATCCTGGACCGACACCGCCCCGCCGGCGCCCCCGACCGCCTCGCGCTCCCGGTCGCCGGCGACGACGAGGCGGCGAAGCGCGTGGTCAGGGCCCTGATCGACGAACTCGGCTTCGACACGGTCGACGCGGGCAGCCTCGACGACTCCTGGCGCCAGCAGCCGGGGACGCCGGTGTACGGGCTGCGCGAGGGCGTGGACGCGATCACGAAGGGGCTGGCGGAGGCTTCGCCGGAGCGGGCGGGCGACTTCAGGGCGTGACAGCTCCGCTCCCCCTGTCCTCTACGGTTGTTGTCGGACCGCGGCTCGGAGGCTGAGGGAGGCCCTGGTGGAGGTCGGTGCCCTGCCCCGTGTCGACGAGTACGCGACGGTGGTCGCGGCGGGCGTCGACGAGGTCTGGCGTGCCCTGACCGAGACGCTGGACCGTGCCTGCTCCCGCCCGGGGTGGGCCCGTTACGCGCGGCTGGTGGGGTGCGCCGACCGTGCCGCCTCGGGGCCGCGGCCACTCGCCGAGGGCTCGGTCGTCCCCGGCTTCCGGGTGGTCGGCGCGGCCCCGGGCGGAGAGCTGGTTCTGCGTGGCTCGCACCGGTTCTCGGCCTACGCGTTCGTCTTCCGGCTCGACGAACTCGCGCCGGGGCGAACCCGGTTGCGGGCCGAGACCCGGGCGGTGTTCCCGGGTCCGGCAGGCCGCGTCTACCGCCTTCTCGTCATCGGCAGCGGCGGCCACGCGGCCGGTGTGCGTCGGCTGCTGGCCGGGATCCGCCGCCGGGCCGAGTGAGCCTCAGGCGCTCTTGGCCCACGACTGGAGGGCCGCCTTGCTCGCGAAGTCGGCCACGTCCTTGTCGTGCGGGTCGGACGTGTACTGGTGGAACTTCCAGTCGGCCTCGATGCGGGGCTTGCCCGCCGTCGTGTAGTCGGCGATCCACAGACCGTCGCCCGCGTAGGAGGTCTTGTCGATGTTCAGCCAGAAGTTGCGGTTCGTGTAGAGGACCACCCGGTTGTCCGGCCGCAACGCCTTCACCTTGCGGATGAAGCCGTCCTTCTCCGCGTTGGAGGCGTGGGTGCCGTCGCCGGTCGTCTCCCAGTCGACGGCGAGGAGGTCGCCTGCCTTTTCGGGGGCCTTGCTCACGAAGTACTCCGCCTGGGCCGTGATGTCGCCGGGCCACAGGAAGTGGTAGAAGCCGACGACCAGTCCCGCGTCACGGCCCGTCTTCGTCTGGGCGGTGAGTCTCGGGTTGACGTACGAGCGGCCCTCCGTCGCCTTGATGAAGACGAAGGAGGAGCCGGTCGTGCTGTACGCCGTGGACTGGTACGCGCTCACGTCGATGCCATGCAACATAGGGGGACTTGTGCCCGGTCCCCGGGCATCCGGAACCTCAGCTTCTGGTGGCCACCGACGACAGGACCGATGCCGATTTCGACGACCAGTCGGAGGTGATCACACTTGCGTGATCGGCGGCCAACAGTGCCAATTTGGCGGCTACTTCCGCGTCCGTGGGGGCGGTCGAGGAGATCGCCGGGGCCACCGCGTACGCGTCCGTCATGATCAGGATGTAGTGGTTCGTGGAGTAGAACGACGTGTCGTAGCCGTTGTTGACGTACGTCGCCGCATCCCCGTCGAAGAAGACGAACCAGGGGCGGATCGAGGTGTCCGAGGTCCAACGGGTCGATCGCGGATCGCCGTTCGCCGCGCCGAGTACGGCCGGGAAGGCCTGCGCCTGGGAGATCGTGCCGGCCGCGTACAGGTCGCGCAGATGGTCGCCGTACTCCTGGTCGGTCCAGTAGTGGTCGAAGGGGTTGGCCTGCTCGACCGTGCCCGGGATCAGTTCGAAGATGAACTTGCCCTTGAGGTCGTCACGGGTGGGCCACGCGTTCGCCTTGGCCGCCGCGTCGAGCGTGGAGTACGAGGAGCCGAGCAGGTCGGACGGCTTGTAGACGCTGCTGCCGAGCTTCTGCGAGACCAGGGTGTCGAACGCGGTCGGGCCGAGACCGATGGTCTGGTTGAAGCCCACCTTCATCTCGACCTTGACGATGATGGGCGCGTGGTCCGGGTGCAGGGTGTTCCAGGCGGCCATGTTGTCCAGGCAGCTGCCGAGATCCTGGTTGCGGTCCTTGCTGTACAGGTCGGCGGGGGTGCTCGCGTACTCGCAGTTGTTGTCGTTGGCGAACAGGTCGCTGTGGCTGACCCGCCACCGCTTGCTCAAGCTGTCGACATAGACGTCCAGTTCGAGCAGCGAGGCCCCGGAGTCCAACGCCTGCGCCCAGTACGTGTACTTGTCCTTCTCGTACGCGTTGTGCGTGCCGATCGTCGTCGTCTCCGAGAACTTCGGCGCCGCCGCGTGGGCGTTGCCGACCGCCCCCGTCAGCAGCAGGGCCGTCCCGGCGAGCAGTGCCGCCAGCCGTCTTGTCGCCTTCATGAGTCTCAAGTCCCATTCGCCGTGGCCTAGTTGGAGCCTTGGTGGCGGCAGCAGCGTAGGGCGAAGCGGTTACTCCCGGGTAGCCCCTGGAGGAACATCGGCTTCCGCAACGTCCGGCTCCGCTGTGGCAGTGATCCGGTCGGCCAGGTCGGAGACGGCGGTTCTCGACGACATCGGCCAGGGGCGCGTCGATCTGATCGTCGTTGGCAGTTGTGTGCGCGAGGAGTTCGCGTTGTTCGGCGTGCCTTTGAACGAGCGGGCCAAGCGGGTCACCGAGGTGGTGACCACCCTCAAGTCGGCGTTCACCGGGGAGCCGTTCAGCTACCGGGGGCGCACGGTACGCGTCACACCGGCGCCGTACCGGCCGGGCGGCCCGTATCGCCGACGGGTTCGTGCCCTCGGGTCCGGCAGGCCCAGGACGACGTGGCCGCGCCCTTCCGTACGGCGGACTGCCTGGCGGAGTTGCGCCGCGCCGAGGCCCTTCACCCAGTTCCATCCGCCGTGCGGGGCATGCCGATGGAGTTGGCGTGGTCGAGTCTGCGGCTGTTCGAGCGGGAGGTGCTGCCGGCCTTCGGCCAAAAGGCCTGGGACGCGGCGTGTTCGGTGAGGACCTCGGTGAGCTGGCGAGTGGTCTGGCGGGCGACGCGGGGTTCGGTGGCCGCGTAACTCGTGTAGGCGTTCAGGCCGGTGGCCAGGGCCCAGCCCATGCCTCGGGTCCAGGTCGCGTCGTCCAGGCCGAGGGCGGAGCGGAAGACCGGGCGGGTGGTGGCCGACAGCAGCGTGTAGGCGATGACCAGGTCGCAGGCCGGATCGCCCATGCCCACGCCGCCGAAGTCGATGACGGCGGAGAGGCGGCCGTCGACGGTGAGCAGGTTGCCGGTGTGGAAGTCGCCGTGGCACCACACCGGTTCGCGGTCCCACGCGGGGGCGCGCAGCGCGTTGTCCCAGACCTCGGTCATCGCGGCGGCCTCGAAGAGTCCGGCCACCGCCTCCGTCGCCGCCCGGGTCGCCTCGTCGCGGTCGGCCGGCGGGGCGCGGACCAGCTCGGGGTGGACACCTGGGATCAGCGTCCCGGCGGGCGGGATCTCGTGCAGTGTCCCCAGGAATTCGGCCAGTTGACGGGCTGTCAGGTCCGGGTCGGCGAGGTCTTCGACGCTGGCCGTGGTTCCGTCCAGCCGGCGGGTGACGGACCAGTGCCACGGGTAGCCGCGGTCCGGGGTGCCGAGCCCCAGCGGTTCCGGGACGGGCAGCGGCAGACGCGGGGCCAGGTGCCGTAGCCAGGTGTGCTGCTTGGCGGCCTCGCCGGCCGCCCAGCCGCTGTGCGGGGCAGCCGTACGGACATCGTCTCGCCGAGGCGGTGGATGACGTGGTCCGCGCCGCCCTGGTCCACCAGGGTCAGTGGCAGTTCGGCCCACTGCGGGAACTGTGCGGCGAGCAGCCGGCCGACGAGTGCGGAATCGATGGTCATCTTTCCCCCGAGTGCCGAGTGCCGAGTGCCGGTTGATCGCCTCACGTTACCGATCGACTCGGCGGGGCAACCGGGAGCCATGACGGGACCCATCGCGGGTACCCGGAGCACGGGGAACCGTACAGAAGGAGTGGGAACATGCTGCACGCAGCGGATGTCCGGGAGTGGCGCGAGCGCGATGTCGTGGACGCCGAGGCCCACAAGATCGGTGTGCTGGAGGCCGTCTACGTGAACACCGCCACCGACGAGCCGGCCATGGCCACGGTCCGCACCGGACTGCCCACGCGGCACCGGCTCACCTTCGTCCCCCTGGACGAGGCGATCCTGGGGCCGGACTACGTCAAGGTCGGCTACTCCAAGGCCCTGGTGAAAGAGGCTCCTTCGATGGGCACCGACGACGTGCTGCCCGCCGACCAGGAGGAAGCGATCTTCAAGCACTACGGCCTGCCCTACAGCCCCGGCGCAGGCGGCGAGCGCCAACTGGCGCGCCGCTGACGCCACCTGGCGCCGGGAGGTTTCAACCCGGCTTTCCGGGCCACCCGTTGAGCATGTCCACACGCTACGGCGGAAGCCCCGCGGGGACGGTCATCTCCGTCATCGCGGACATCGCGGCACTGATCCTGATCCTATGGATCGGCCTCTACCTGTTCGACGCCAACACCGCGAACAGCACGGTCGACTGGGTCCACCACGCGGCCAACTGGCTGTCCGGCTGGTCGCACAACCTGTTCACCATCCACTCGGCCGACTGGCGGACCGTGGTCAACTACGGCCTGCCCGCGCTGATCTACCTCTTCATCGGCCACGCGGTGGCCGCCGGCGTCAACCGCGACTAGACGCCCGCGTGCGGGTACGCGGCCGAACGGTGCTGGAAGGAGAGGATCTTCGGGTTCTGGACGACTCCGTCCCGGATCTCGATGGCCTTGTGCACCGTGACGTCCTCGTCCCACGCCGTGGGCCCGCTCATGACCTTGCGCAGATAAGGCAGGATCGCCTCGCTGATCTCCCAAGTGGCGGAGTTCCAGAGGTGGGAGGGGCTGTGGTCCACCGCGTAGTAGTGGCAGCCGTTCCCGACCGTGGCCATCGGGTCGCCGAAGCCGCTCGGGCGGGCCCACGCGAAGCCCATGCCTTCGTCGCAGGCCACGTCGATGAAGAAGGTGCCCGGCCGGAACAGGGCGAGTTCCTCGTCGTTGACGAACATCAGCGGCGCGTCGGTGTCCTGGAGGACGCAGTTGACGACGATGTCGAACCCGGCGAGGTACTGCCCGAGCGGCACCGGCCCGAGCCCGGTGACGGCCTCCAGACGCGTGGGATCGTCCGCCCGCTCCTGGAAGTGGCCCATCACGACCGACGGCATCGGTGAGGCCACGGCCGCCGCGGCCCGCTGGGTGAGGACCGTGACGTCGGAGACGCCCATCGCACCCAGACCGGTGACCGCGCCGCGCGCCGTGGCGCCGAAGCTGATCACGCAGGCCCGCAGCCGGCGGCCGTAGCTGCCGGTCAGTCCGCCGAGCTGGAGGGCGTGCAGCACCGAGCAGTAGCCGGCGAGCTCGTTGTTCTTGTGGAACACATGGACGCTGAAGGCACCCGTGGACGTCCAGTGGTTCATGGCTTCCCAGGCGATCAGGGTCAGCCGTCGGTCGATGCCGATCTGCGTCATCTTCTCGTCCTGCACACAGTGCGGCCAGCCCCACAGCACCTGGCCCTCGCGCAGTTCGGCGAGGTCGTCGTGCATGGGCTTGGGCAGCAGCATGACGTCGCACTCGGCGACCAGCCGCTCACGGGATCGCAGTCCCGCCACGAGTGGTCGCAGCGCGTCGTCGGCGACGCCGAACCGTTCGCCGTAGCCCTCTTCGAGGTAGATCCGCTCCCGGAGATCCGGGGCGATCCGTTCGAGGTGGCTGGGGTGCAGGGGCAGCCGGAACTCGTTCTCCTTGCGGGAGGAGGCGAGTACTCCGAGACTCATCAGACTCATGTGGGGCGGCTCGATTCCGGCCGGACACGTAGACGTTCCGGCCTTGCCGTTCCCCGAGGGCGACGCCGAAACGGCTGACGGCGTGCGAGGTGCGCTCGGTAGTGCAACCGTACTCCGTCACAGGCGGGGCCGGGTTTACGCGCCGCCGGGCCTGCGGATCAGGTCCCGGTAATGGGCCGCCTGCTCCTCGTCCGTCTTCGCCTCGGCCAGCTCGGACTTCCAGTCCTTCTCCAGGGTCTTCACCGGGTTGCTGTTCTTCTCGCTGCTCGTCAGGCCGTGCTTGCAGCGGTCGGGAGTCTGTCCCCCGGGCCCCGCGGTCTCGATGCCGACCTGGAACGCCCCGTCCCGCTTGTGAGTGGGCGGCTTGTACCCCATGAACATGTGCCCGTACGACTCGTTCGGGAGGATGGTGTCGCCGTGTGGGTGCGGTGGGCGCGCAGTGGCGGGGCGGACTTTCCCGTGTGGTGGGCGTGGGTGGGGTGCGCTCGGGTCAGCGCGGAGTCACCCAGCTCGGTACCCAAGTCCCGTCAGTGTCCTGGTCGGTCGCCGTGCCGGCGAGGTGGGTGCGGAGGGCGGGGAGTGCCGGGTGGGGGTTGTCGCGGTGCCAGAGGAGTGAGTGGGGGTAGACGGGCGTCGGGTCGGTCACCGGGATGCGGCGCAGGTCGTGGTCGGGGGGCCAGACGAGGCGGGTCCTGGCGGTGGTGAAGGTGGCCAGGGCCGGGGTGTCGGCGATGGTGTCGAGGAGTGCGTCGGAGCCGAAGTTGGGGCCGGTCGCCTCGACGGTGAGGCCGAACTCGGCGACGAGGTCGTCGTAGTACGCGGTCCACTCGGTTCCGGGGACGAGGCCGGGCATCCAGATCCGGTGCCCGGTGAGCTCGGCGAGGGTCACCGAGCGGGCGTCCGCCAGGGCGTGGGCGGGGCCGGTGAGGAGCTGGTGCGGCTCGTCGAGCACCCGGACGGACTCGATGTCCTCGGGCAGCGGGTGGCCCGGCATGGCTACGGCGCGGAAGGACGCGTCGATCGCGCCGGACCGGATGGCGGCGACGGCCGTGTCGACGTCGGACAGCATCACCACGTCGAGGTCGGTCTCGGGGTGCGCCCGGTGGAAGTCGCGCATCAGGGCCGACGGCGCGACGCGCGAGGCGATCACGTCGACGCGCAGCGGACGGTGGCCGGGGCGCACGGACGCGCTCGCGCGCTCCGCGGCGCGCAGCAGTTCGCGTGCGTGGGGCAGGAACGCCTGCCCGTCGATGGTGAGTTCGGCGCCGCGCGGGGCACGGGTGAACAGCCGCACGCCGAGGGCGCGTTCCAGCGCGGCGACACGTTTGGAGACGGCCTGCTGGCTGATCGACAGATCGGCGGCGGCCTTCTGGAACTGGCCCGCTTCCGCTACGGCGACGAAGGTACGTACTGCTCCGAGGTCCACGGCGACCCACCTTAGGCAACGCCACCACGTCAGTCGGTGACGAGGTCCTCCGGTGTGGAGCGGGCGAGTCCGGCGAGGGTGCCGAGGGCCCGGGAGAGCGTCTCGGCGTCGGGGGTGGCGAGGCCGAGGCGGACGGCGTTGGGGGAGTGGTGGGGGCCGACGGTGAACGCGGCGGCCGGTACGACCCCGATGCCGTGCCGCGCGGCCGCCGCGACGAAGGTGTCCGCGCGCCACGGGCGGGGCAGTCGCCACCAGCAGTGGAAGGAGCGGGGGTCGCTCCGCACGGCGAACCCGGCGAGCTGCCGGGCCGCGATCCCCTGTCGTACGGCCGCTTCCTTCTGTTTGGCCGCCACCAGCGCCGGCACCGTGCCGTCCTGCTGCCAGCGGTGGGCCACCTCCAGGGCGAACCGGCCCGGGGTGCAGCCGCCGGACCGCAGGGCGGAGACGATCCCGCCCGCCAGGGACTCGGGCGCCACCGCGAACCCGAGGGTCAGACCGGGGGCGACGCGCTTGGACAGGCTGTCGATCAGGACGGTCAGTTCGGGGGCGTACGCGGCGAGCGGCGGCAGTTCGTCGCGTAGGAAGGCCCAGATGGTGTCCTCGATCGCGGGGATGCCCAGCGCGAGCAGTACCTCGGCCAGCCGCTCGACGCGCTCTGCGGGCATCGTGAGCGAGAGCGGGTTGTGCAGCCTCGGCTGGACGTAGACGGCGTGCAGCGGGGCGGCGGCGTGCGCCTCTTCCACGGCCTCCGGGACGAGTCCGGCGTCGTCCATGGCCAGCGGGACGAGGGTGATGCCGAGGCGGGCGGCGACGGCCTTGACGACGGGGTACGTCAGCTCCTCCACGCCGAGCCGCGCCCCCGGCGGTACGAGTGCGGTGACGGCGGCTGCGATCGCCTGCCGTCCGTTGCCCGCGAAGAGGATCCGTGCCGGGTCCGGGCGCCAGCCGCCGCGGGCGAGCGTGTTGGCGGCGGACTCGCGGGCGGCCGGGAAGCCGGAGGTGCCGACCGGCCGCAGGGCGTCCCCGAGAGCGTCGGGCCGCAGGAGACTGCCCAGGCCCTCGGCGAGGAGCGCGTTCTGCTCGGGTACGACCGGGTAGTTGAGTTCCAGGTCGATGCGCCGGCCGTCGGCGGGTTCGGTGAGGGCGGGGGCGGAGCCGGCCGGGTCGGTGGACGTCGCGCGGACGAAGGTGCCGCGGCCCACCTCGCCCACCGTCAGGCCACGGCGGGCCAGTTCGCGGTACACGCGCGTGGCCGTGGAGTTGGCGATGCCGTGCCGCCGGGCGAACTCGCGCTGCGGGGGGAGCCGGTCACCGGGGCGGAGGGCGCCGGACCTGATCTCCCCGGCCACGGCGTCGGCGACGGTCTGGTAGTCCCGCACGGTTCTCCCGCCCTTCTCGCTTTCTCGCCTTCTTGCCTTCTTGCCTTTTCGATCGGGAATCAAGCCAATCATTGAATTGCACCGAGTGCAATATAAACATTGCATCGAGGTGCTGGTCTTGAATACGCTCCGAGCATGGTCGAACTGAGCGGCATACTCGGCGTGACGGCGGTGGCTCTGGGCATGGTGCTCACCCCCGGCCCGAACATGATCTATCTCGTCTCCCGCAGCATCACCCAGGGCAGGCGTGCCGGGATGGTCTCCCTCGGCGGGGTGGCACTCGGCTTCATGGTGTACCTGCTCGCCGCGAACCTGGGCCTGTCGGTCTTCTTCGTCGCCGTGCCCGAGCTGTACTTCGCGGTGAAGCTCGCGGGCGCCGGATACCTCGCCTACCTGGCCTGGAACGCCCTGAAGCCGGGTGGGATCTCCGTCTTCGCCCCGCAGGACGTACCGCACGACTCACCGCGCAGGCTGTTCACCATGGGCCTGATGACGAACCTGCTCAACCCGAAGATCGCCATCATGTACCTCTCGCTCATTCCCCAGTTCATCGACCTGGACAGGGGACACGTCCTCCTCCAGGGCCTCGTCCTCGGCTCGGTCCAGATCGTGGTCAGCATCGCGGTCAACCTCGCCATCGTCCTGGCGGCCGGCGCGATCGCCGTCTTCCTCGAACGCCGCCCCTCCTGGCTCAAGGTGCAGCGCTACGCGATGGGTACGGTGCTGGGCACGCTCGCCGTCTCGCTGGCTGTTGACAACTCGGGTCCGGCCAGAGCGAGTTGACACCACGTCACACGACGACCGGCAGGGACGTGAGGCCGCGCGTCAACCGCGTGTGCCGCCACTCCAGTTGCTCCACGGGGCAGGCCAGCCGTACGTCGGGGAAGTGGGCGAAGACGGCGCGCAGCGCCAGTTCGCCCTCGGCCCGTGCGAGCGGTGCCCCGAGGCAGCGGTGGATTCCGTGGCCGAACGCGAGGTGCCCGGTGGCACCGCGGTCGAGGTCGAGGCGGTCCGGGCCGGGGAATCGCGTGGGGTCGCGGTTGGCGGCGCCGGGCGCGATGAGCACCGGAACGCCGGCGGGGATGTCGGTCCCGCCGAGTGTCAGCGCTTCGGTGCTGTAGCGGAACGTGGCGATCCCGACCGGCGAGTCGAAGCGCAGCAACTCATCGAGTGTGGTGCCGAACAGCTCAGGCTGCGCCTTCAACCGGGCCAGGGATTCTGGGTGTTGGAGGAGGGCCAGGGCCGCGTTGCCGATGAAGTTGGTGGTGGTCTCATGCCCGGCCACGAGCAACAGCACGGCGAGCGACACGAGTTCGTCCTCGGTCAGCCGGTCCTGGCCGTCGCGTACCGCGATGAGATCGTCGAGCAGACTCTCGCCGGGGGAGGCGCGCCGGGCGGCGACCAGGTCCGTCATGTACGTGCCGACGGCCTGCGAGGCGACATCGATCCGCCGGGGATCTCCCGCGGCGAACAGCTCACCGGACCAGGTGTGCAACAGCCCGCGGTCGGCTTCGGGCACCGCCAGCATCTCGCAGATGACGGTGACCGGCAGCGGTACGGCGAGGCCGGCGACGAGGTCCACCGGTCCGTGTTCCGGCCAGGCGTCGAGCAGTTCGTCGACGAGACCGGCGATGCAGGGGCGCAGCTTCGCCACGGCGCCGGTGCTGAACGCCTTGGTCACCAGGGCCCGTAGCCGCGCGTGCTCCGGGGGATCGGTGGCCAGCATGTTCTGCGAGACCGCCGGATGGAGATCGCGGTCGGACAGCCGGCCGGCGAAGAACCGCGCGGTGTTCTTGGAGAGCCGGGGGTCGGCGAACGCCTGCCGGGCCTCCGCGTACCCCGTGACCAGATAACTGACGCGCCCCGCCGTACCGGTGGGCACCTGCTGCACCGGCGCCGCGTTCCGCAGCCGCGCGTAGGTCGGATAGGGGTCGGCGAAGAACCGGGGGTCCTGCAACGGGTCGGTCACGCTTGCGGGTCCTTTCCTGGCGGGTCGGTTCGCCGGCGACGCTATGCGGAATCCCCAGCGCGTGGGCGCGGGTGACGAGGAGTTGGGAATCGGTCCCGGCACGGAGGTCGCCCTCCTGGGAGGCGCCACCAGGGGCCCGGCTTCCGCCTGCGGCTGGCTCCCGGCCTCCTTCGCGTGTACGGCGCCGCACAGCACGGCGGCCTCCACGATGCGCGTCTCCTTCCGGGGTGCCCGCCGGGTCGCGTGCGGAGACGCCGCGTCCTGCTCGGCCGACTCGGGTGCGGCCGGGCCGACTCGGGCCCCGCCGTGGGGAGCGCGAAGCCGCTCGGGTTCCACAGGGGTCGGCCGGGTCCGCACCGGAGAAGGTCCAACTACCCAATCGGGTACGCGAGTTGACGATCAGGCGGAAACCGCCGTGTCCGACGCGTGCTGCCAGGCGATCCTCGCGGCGAGGGCGAACGGTTCGACGAGGCTCGGGCGGGAATCGTCCTGGTTGAGGTGGCGGAACTCCGTGGAGAGGGTGATGGCGAGGCGCTCCGGCAGGCCGAGGCCCGGATAGCGGTTCTCGTCGATGAGGATGCGGGCCGCCTCGATCGGGGTTTTTCCCTGACCGTGCAACAGGAGTGCCTGGTCGGACAGGTCGTCCAAGTAGGCGATGTACGTGCGCAGTTGGCCGGGCGTCAGCAGCGGGCCGTGGCCCGGCACGATCCACTCGGGGTCGAAGGCGAGGATGCGTTCGGCCGCCGCCGCGATCCGGTCGAGGGGGCCGGCCCAGTGGCAGGGATGGTCGCCGGAGAAGACGATGTCGCCCGCGAACACGACCCGCTGCTCGGGGAGATGGACGACCAGGTCGCCCACGGTGTGGGCGGGGCCGACCTCGTGGAGTTCGACGGGGATCCGGCCGACCGTCAGATCGTGGCGGCCGCTGAACGTCGCGGTGGGCGGCAGGACTTGTATGCCGGAGAAGTCGAACTTCCCGAAGTGGCGGCGGAAGTACCAGCCCAGCGGCTGGTCCGGATCGCTCTCCCACACCAGCGCGTGGAGTTGCTGAGGCGTCGGCTCCACACACTGGTGCTCGAGTGCCGCGTCCGTCGCGAGGATCTCGCTGCCGGTCAGGCACTGATTGCCCCAGGTGTGGTCACCGTTGGCGTGCGTGGCCACCACGGTGCCGGGCGCGGTGCCGCCCGTCACCCGGCGGGTCGCGGCGAGGAAGGCCTCGGTGAGGGCGGGGGTGTACGGCGTGTCCACGAGGAGGGCCTCGCCGTCCGAGTGGACCAGGCCGCAGTTGGCCAGACCCCAGGTGTCCACGCCGTCGGGGGCCCACATGTGCACGCCGGCCGCGATCTCGTGGAGCTGGGTTGCGTCAGTCATGGGGACGCATTCTTGCCGGACCGGACTTCAGACGGCAACGGGGCGCTGCGAGGGCTCGAAGACGAGGAACAGGAAACGGGCCCCGGGTGAGCCGAAGGGCTGCGCCGCACACATCGTCACCACTCCCAGCTGCGACACCTCGTGGTGCTCGCAGCAGCGGTCCCGCCGGTCCTCCTCGCCGTCCGGGGCGACAAATCCCGCGTGGCGCATGAGACGTGAGTCGCCGTCAGGATGGACGTAGGCGATGTTGTGGTTGCGGTAGATCGGGCCCGCGACCGGGTCGTCGTTGACCTCCTGGTCCAGCTGCTGGAGGTCCTTGTTGTCGGGGTGCGAGGCCACGGCCGTGCGGAGTTGGGCGGCGACCGGCTCGGCCCACCGCTTCTCCCACTGCACCAGATGGTGCTCGCGGGCGTCCTCGCGCAGCAGCATCCAGCGGATCATGTTCTGCTCGGGAAGGCGCGCGGGCTTGCCCGGTTCCTGCGGGAACATCCGGACGAAGTCGTCGTTGGCCGCCAGGACGTTCCAGGCGACGTCGTTGGCGTAGCAGGGCTGGCCGGAAACGCGCTCGATCGCCGTCTGCCAGGCCGGGGCGACGCTGCTGCCCGCCAGCGGGTCCATGGGGAAGGGCGGTTCGTAGCCCAGGGCGTAGACGTACAGGGCGGTGCGCTCGCGCTCCTCCATCCGCAGGGCCTCGGCGACGTTGTCGAGGAACTCCGCGGTGGGCGACGGCATTTCACCCCGCTCGAGGTCGGCGTAGGTGCGCTCGGAGACGTACAGCACCTGTGCCACCTGTGCCTGCGACAGACCCGTGGAACGGCGCCCCCGTCCGCTGCGCTGCGGCCACCCGAGTTCCACCGGGTCGATCTGGGCCCGCTTCCAGCGCAGCAGCCTCTGCAGCGCCTCCTTGTTGTCCAACTCGGAACCTCTCCCGTGGCGCCCGCCGGGCCGCCAACTCAATTACCGGAAACACGTTTTCCTGAAAATCCAGAACCGGAAAAAACAGAGCCTGGTGTGGTCGACGCCGGTGCAGAAAGATCACTCACCGGGTCGTTCGCGTCGCTGGGGACGCGGGGTCCCTGACTGCGAGGGGGCGTGCTTCGAGGTGCGGTGGCCGATCCGACGTGCCGAAAGGCAACACCGGTGGCGTGCACACTGCGCACCGCACCGCTCCCCCTTGGTCCCGGAGTCCACAAGACCTGTCATGTTCAATCATTCATCACCTACAGTGACGGCTCAACTGATTTCGCTACAGTCGAGTACTGGCCAGATTGCCGTCGCTTACCGGCCGCACCGTTCAGACCGGAAAGGCGTTCTGTGTCCCGTTCAGTCCTGATCACCGGTGGTGGTCGCGGTATCGGCCTGGCCGTCGCACGCCGTATGGCGGCCGCCGGTGACCGAGTCGCCGTGACATATCGGACCGGCGAGCCGCCCGAGGGCCTGCTCGCGGTGCGGTGCGACATCACCGACACCGACCAGGTCGACGTCGCTTTCAAGCAGGTCGAGGCGGAACACGGTCCGGTCGAGGTCCTGATATCCAACGCCGGAATCATCAAGGACCAGTTGCTGCTGCGGATGTCCGAAGGGGATTTCACCGAGGTCGTCGACACCAACCTGACCGGCGCCTTCCGAGTCGTCAAACGAGCAAGCAGGGGAATGCTGCGCGCCAGGAAGGGCCGCGTCGTGTTCATCTCCTCCGCCGTCGCCCTGCGCGGCGAGAGCGGACAGGCCAACTACGCGGCCTCCAAAGCGGGGTTGATCGGATTCGCCCGCTCGATGGCCAGGGAACTCGGCGTGCGCGGGATCACCTTCAATGTGGTCGCACCCGGTCTCACCGAGACCGCGATGAGCGAGAACCTCACGGAAGAACAGCGCACGCATTTGACCGGCCAGATTCCCCTGGGCCGCCTCGCCAGGCCCGAAGAGGTCGCCGCGGCCGTCGCGTTCCTGGCCTCCGACGACGCCGGCTACATCACCGGCGCCGTCCTGCCGGTCGACGGGGGAGCCGGAATGGGGCATTAGCGCCGCCGCATCCACCGACGGGCGGGTACGGATATGCACCGCGCCAAGTGCTGTCCGTCGACTGCCCCTTCCTCACCCACCGCCAAGGAGTTTTGCGTATGCGCGGGCCGACTGCGCGGAATATGTATCACTTGACCGTCGACGACTTCACCGACGAGGACGTGGCCGAGTTCCACCGTCTGATGAGCGAGTTGCTGACGAAGTGCGCGTCGGTGGGGGAGCGGCACGCACCGGAAGGAACATGGGTTCCGTCCACCGCCGGTCTCTTCGACCAGATGGCCGAGTCCATGCAACTGGTCGCCGAGGTCTCCCGGGCGCTCAACCACACGCGTGCCGGCATCCGCCGGGTCGGCGGCCGGGCGCGCCAGCGCTTGTACGACCGCGTCAGCGGCCGTCACGAGCGCCCCGCCGGACCGGTCTGACCGGCGTCACCGACCACTCTCGGAAGTGCTCGGGCTTTCCCGCGAAGCCCTGACGCCGCCGGGAGTGCGAGTCCCGGGCGGGGGTCGGCCGGCAGGAGGGAAGCCTACCGGCCCCCGCCCGATTTACCGCCCCGCGCATTCCCTATTCCTGCCGGGGTGGGTTTCCTGTTTTCCGCGTATCCGGAATCCATTGGAATCGCAGGATCACGGCGAAGTCGGTCGTGAGCTGGGAGATCCTGGAGGACCAGGTCATCGACAACAGCAAACGCTTCACCAGCTTCTCCTGGCTGCTCAACAAGCCCGTGAACACCTGCACCGCCCCGTCGACGATCTACGACGGCGAGGTGTTCTGGTCGTCGGACTCGACGATCGTCTACGACATCGAGGGCGACGGAAAGGGCCCAGTGACCCAGGAGCTCCTCGGCTCGCCCCTGGTGCACGGCTGACCTGACGGACCTGCCCTGCCCGGGGGATCCCTTCCGGTACCGGCGCCCGCCCACCACTGCCTCAAGACCGCCGCCGCGGCCCCGTTTCCTTGACCGGGCCGCGGCGGCGGTCTCACGCATGCCTGAAAACCGAACGGAACGCGCTCCCGAGAGCGCCCGGGACTCGCAAGGCCGGATGCCGCGCGTCGCGGAGGTCGGCGCCGGCCGGGGGCGGGGGAACGTACCGTCCGGCGCCGGGCCGCGAGGTCACTCCCGGATGCCCGCCAGTTCCACCGCCCGGCGGCGGAGGGCGAACGAGGCGGGGACGACGGACGACACCACGGCGAGCACCGCGCACGCGCCCACGGTCACCCCGATGGCCGTCCAGGGAAGCTCGATCGTGGTCCACACCGACAGCAGGCCAAGGGCGCTCCACATGCCCGCCAGGTTGAGGACCGCGACCAGGAGCCCCAGCACACCGCCGACCGCCACCACCATCAGCGCCTCGGCGCCCACCAGCCGCAGCACCTGCCACCGGGTCGCCCCGGCCAGCCGCAGCACGGCCAGGTCGCGGACCCGGTCGGAGGTCGCCATGACCATGGTGTTGGCCAGGGAGATACCGGTGTAGAGGAGGGCGATGCCGAGTACGAGCAGGAAACCCATCCGGGTCGTCCGGTTCGTCTCGGGGTAACTCGCCCGCACCCATTGGTCCTTGGTGAGGACCTGCCCGCCCGAGGTGCGCACCGCGGCCCGCAGTCCGGCGGCCACGGCGCCCGCGTCGGCGCCCTTCGTGAGGGTCACGTCGACCCGGTCGACGCTCGCGCCGACGGCGTTGCGCGGAGTGACGTAGACGCCGCTGTTGCCGGTGCCGGTGGTCATCACGGCGGCGATCCGCAGGGTCTTCCGCGTGCCGTCGCCGAGCCACACCCGCACCCGCTCGCCGACGGTGTGCTGCTGCCACTCCTCGTTGACGACGATCGAGCCGTCGTCGAGGTCGGCGATCCGGCCGGAGGCGATCGGCAGGTTCGTGGTGGCGGCCAGCGCGCCGGGGTCGGCGGCGCGGGCCCCGTCCCTGACGAGTGCCACGCCGTCCTCCAGGACGTAGACGGCGCTCGTCGAGGTCGCGGACACCTCGGCGCCGGGCACTGCGCGCAGTCCCCGCAGGGTCGCCGCGTCGAAGCCGTCGCCGCCCGCGGGAGTGACGACGAAGGCGGCGGACGTCTGCTCACGGGTCTCCGTGGCCTTCGCCCCGTTCAGCGTCGCCGTGGCCCCGAGCAGCGAGCCCGCGAGGGCGACCGTGACCAGGACGGGCGCGGCGATCGCGGCGGTGCGCCGCACCCCGGCGGCGGCGTTCTCCCGCACCAGCATGCCGCCGGCCCCCGGCAGTTGGGCCGGCAGCCAGGCGATCAGCTGGGTCAGCGGCCGCACCACGACGGGCGCGAGCAGCGCCACCGCCGTGATCAGCAGCATCGGCCGGCTCACATAGGTCTTGCGGTGCAGCAGGTCGCCCGGGTCGCCGAACAGGGCCAGGCCCAGGGTCACGGCGGCGGTCAGCAGCAGCCCCGCGCCGAACAGCCAGCGGCCCCAGGTCATCGGCCTGCTGTCCACGGACGCCTCGCGCAGCGCCTGGGTCGGACCGGTGCGGCCCGCCCGCCAGGACGCGGCCACCACACCGCACAGCGCGACCAGCAGCCCGGTCGCGAAGGCCGCGTAGTACGGCCAGGTGGCGGCCCCGATGGTGAACCAGTCCGGGGCGAGCCCGCCGTCGACGACCCAGGTCGCGAGCCGGGGCGCTCCGTAGGCGCCGAGCACACAGCCGGCGGCGGAGGCCAGCACGCCGACCGCGAGGGCCTCGACGAAGACCATCCGGCGGATCTGCCCCGGCGTCGCCCCCGCCGTGCGCAGCAGCCCGAACTCTCGGCGCCGCTGCGCGACCGAGAAGGCGAAGGTGGACGCCACCACGAACACCGACACAAAGGTGGTGACCCCGCCCGCGGTGCCGAACATGGCGTTCATCGCGGTGAGCGCCTCGCTGTCGCGGTCCGGGTCGGCGTCGGCGTAGCGGCGCGCGTCACCGGTCAGGACCCGGACACCGGCGCTGCCGCTCACTGCGGCACGTACGGCGGCCGGGTCCGCGGCCACGGTCAACTGGGCGCTCTTCGGCGACAGTTGGGCCGCGCGTGCGTCGGTGTAGAACACGGCGTCCTCGAAACCGCGCCCGGCGACGGCGCCGACCACGCGGACGGTGCCGCGATCGGTCCGCACCCGCTCGCCCGGCTTCGCCCAGCCGCCGCTGACGACCACCTCGTCGGCGGCCCGGGGCGCGCGTCCCGCGTCGATCCCGTACGGCGCGAACGCGGCCGTCGACCAGGGGTGACCCACCAGATCGCCGGGCCCGCCCCGCGCCCGTACGGCGAAGGACCGGTCCTCGACGACGGTGCCGAGCTTCCTGAGCTTCGCGACCAGGGCGGCGGGCACGGCGCGCGGCTGGGCCAGCTTCTGCGTCCGGTCGCCGATCGGGGTGGACACCCGCAGGGTGTCCGCGCCCTTCACCACGACGGGCGCCGCGGCGAACCGCTCCGGTTGCCGGCCGGGCGCGTGCAGCGACGAGGCGAGGGCCAGGCCCATGACGGCGATCAGCGCGACCCCGAGCGAGAGCGCGACGAAGCTGCCGACGAAGGTGATCCAGCGGCTGCGCAGGGTGCGCAGGGCGACGCTCAGCACGGCGCGGCCTCCAGCTTGGTCATCCGGGTGGCGATGTCGTCGGCGCTCGCGCCGACCATCTCGCCGTTGACCCGTCCGTCGACGAGGAAGACGATGCGGTCGGCGTACGAGGCGGCGACCGGGTCGTGCGTGACCATGACGACGGTCCGGCCGTCGGTGTCGACCATGCCGCGCAGCAGCTTCAGCACCTCGCGGCCGGTCTGTGAGTCGAGGGCACCGGTCGGCTCGTCGCCGAAGAGCACCTCGGGGCGGGTGATCAGAGCGCGGGCGAGCGCGACGCGCTGCTGCTGGCCGCCGGACATCTCCGTCGGGCGGTGTCGCGCCCGGTCGCCGAGGCCGACCTGGTCGAGCACCTCGCGCACCCGGGCCTTGGCGGGCCGGCGGCCGGCCAGCCGCAGGGGCAGCGCCACGTTCTGCTCGGCGGTCAGGGACGGCAGCAGGTTGAAGGACTGGAAGACGAACCCGATGCGCTCGCGCCGCAGCAGGGTCAGCTTGGTCTCGTTCAGCTTCGTCAGGTCGGTCCCGCCCACGACGACCGCTCCCGAGGTGGGCCGGTCCAGCCCGGCGGCACACTGCAGCAGGGTCGACTTGCCGGAGCCGGAGGGGCCCATGACGGCGGTGAACGTGCCCTCCGGGAAGGCGAGCGTGACCTGGTCGAGCGCCGTCACTGCGCTGTCACCCGCCCCGTACCGCCTGCAGACGGAGCGCAACCGGATGGCGTCCTTTTTCATGTTCCCCCACTGTTCGATGCGTTCGACCGGCACATGACCGCTCCACGAAACCGCGCGGAAGGACCGCGCCGCAGTGCGGCAGAGGCGAGACCTGGGGTAGGGCCAGACCTACCCCCGCCCCGCCCCCTGACCCCATGGCACCGGCCGGGCCGCGGCTTCTACGGTGGCGGTATGCGACCTCGGAACGTGTGGCAGGCCATGACCAGGCCCGGCTTCCTGCTCTCGCCCTGGCCGTGGCGGTCGGTCGCCTACCTCCTCACCGGTGTACTCACCGGAGTTGTCGCCCTCGTGGGGATCGCCTGCACGGCGCTGGTCGGCGGCGTCCTCGCCCTCGTGCTCGTGGGGATCCCCCTGCTCGTCCTGGTGGCCCTCGCCGGAATCCCGGTGGCGTGGGGGGAGCGGTACCGACTGCGCCTGATCGACCGCGACCCGGCCGCCGACCAGCACCGGATGCCGGCCGCCAAGGGGCTGTGGCCCTGGCTGACGACCCGGCTGAGGGAGCAGACGACCTGGCGGGAACTCGGCTACGCGCTGCTGTTCGCCGGGCTGTTGTGGCCGGTCGACGCCGTCGCGCTCACGGTCGGCCTGCTCGTCCCGTCGTCGATGATCGCGACCCCGCTGGTGATGGCGACGGTCGGCGACGGCCGGGAGACCAAGGTCCTCAAGGTCTGGATGGTCACCGACTGGCCGACGGCGTTCGGGGTCGCCGTACTCGGACTCCTCCTCCTGGTCCTGGGCGGCTATCTGCTGGGCGTCGCGGCCGGTGCCCGCGCGGAACTCACCCGGCTACTGGTCGCGCCGCGCGAGAGCGATCTCGGGGCGAGGGTCGTGGAACTGACGCGCTCGCGCTTCCGTCTGGTCGACGCCTTCGAGGCGGAGCGGCGGCGCATCGAGCGCGATCTGCACGACGGCGCGCAACAACGCCTGGTGGCACTGTCGATGACCCTCGGCCTGGCCCGGCTCGACGCCCCGCCCGGCCCGCTGGCCGACCAGCTAGCCAAGGCCCACGAGGAGGCGGGCCGGGCGCTCGCGGAACTCCGCGAACTCATCCACGGCATCCACCCCAAGGTCCTGGCGGACTACGGCCTCCAGGCGGCGGTCGCCGACGCGGCGGACCGCTCCGCGGTGCCCGTGGACGTCGACCTGGAGCTGTCCGGGCGGCTGCCCCAGGCGGTCGAGGCCGCCGCCTACTTCGTCGTGTGCGAGGCCCTCGCCAACATCGCCAGGCACAGCGGTGCCAAGTCCGCGGAGGTGACCGGGGGTCACCGTGACGGACGCCTGCTCCTCCAGGTGTCCGACGACGGCCGGGGCGGCGCGGTCGCCGGGGCAGGCAGCGGACTGACCGGACTCGCGGACCGGGTGTCGGTGCTGGATGGCAGACTTCGCCTGTCCAGTCCACCGGGCGGACCGACTTTGTTGTGTGTGGAGTTCCCTTGCGAAGTGACCGACCGCTCCGCGTAGTTTTGGCCGAGGACAGCGTGCTGCTGCGGGAAGGACTCATCGGTCTCCTCACTCGCTGCGGCCACGAGGTGGTGGCGGCCGTCGGCGACGCCGCGGCACTGATCGCCGCCGTCGAGGAGCACACCCCCGACATCGTCGTGACCGACGTCCGCATGCCCCCGGGCTTCCAGGACGAGGGACTGCACGCGGCGATCCGGCTGCGCGAGAAACGGCCCACCCTGCCCGTGCTGGTGCTCAGCCAGCACGGGCAGCGGACGTACGCCTCCGAACTGCTCGACTCCGGGGACGGAACGGGCGTCGGCTACCTCCTGAAGGACCGCGTCGGCCAGGTCGAGGAGTTCATGGACGCCCTGGGCGAGGTCGCCGACGGAGGCACGGTCGTCGACTCCGAGGTCGTACGCCAACTGCTGCGCCGCCGCCGCGATCCGCTCGAGCGGCTCACCCCGCGCGAGCGGGAGGTCTTGGCCCTGATCGCGGAAGGCAGGTCGAACGGCGCCATCGCCCGCGAACTGGTGGTGTCCGAGGCGGCCGTAGGCAAGCACATCAGCAGCATCCTCACCAAGCTGGACCTGCCGCCCGCGACCGAGACCCACCGCCGGGTCCTGGCGGTCCTCGCCTATCTGCGGGCGTGACGTCCATAAGGCGCAGGAACAGACCCTCGGCCCAGTGGAACTCGCCGGTCGCCGCCTCGAACCGGACGGTCTGCGGGGGTGCGCGGGCGGGTTCGAGTACACGGTGGTCGGCGGGGACCCGGTGAAGACGGTCAAGGCTCGGAGGACGGGAGCGCCGGCCGGCACCGACGGCGCGGACGAGGTGATCGCGGCGACCCTGACCGTCGCGGCCGGCGGGGTGAACGGGCCAGTGCAGGTGGTCGTGGTCCGGGAGGGCGGCACGATCGGCTACTTCCCCGCCACGAGTCCGGCTTCCCGGGCCACAGGCGACGCCTTCACCCTCCCCGCCGCCCTGGTCCGCGCCCACTCACCCGGCTCACCGAGGCCGGCTGAGCCGTCCCGAGGATCCTCCAGGGCCTTCGTGTCGCCTGATCGCCGTCTCCATGTACTTCACAGGCATGCCGGCAGCGAGTTCCGGCCTCACCAGTACAGAACCCAGCCGTCGGCGTCGCGGATTCCGTGGCCCTGCAGGGTGATGCGCTTGTCCTCGGGATGGCGTGCGGGAACCGCAGCGATGCGATGCAGGATGGGTGTGAGCTGCACAGCCATCCTGCCGACCCGGTATTCGTGGCGCCGCGCGGCCTCGGTCGCGCCGATCGTCTCGGACGTCTCGCCCGTGCGCTCCAGCCGCAGCATGTCCGCCTCGGTGACGTCCCAGACATCCATGGCTCCGCCGCAGTGCGGCAGGGCGAGGGGCAGCGTGAACGACACGGACTGTTCGACCGGAGCGATCCGAAACGGCCAGGGCATCAAACGGTGCTGGAGGTCGAAATGCTGACTGGGCCTCGGATCGACCGCGATGCCGGTGTCCTCGAACACGTGGAAGCCGGGCAGCGCCACCCTTTCGTCGTACCGGGTGGGCGTGTTGAGCAGTAGGGCGAGTACGTCGGCGACCCGGTCCAGGAGGTCGCCGAAGTGGTCACGGAGGATGTGGTTGGAGCGGGCGAGTCGCCCGAAGTAGGTCTGCTGCGGATTGTCGGAGTTCGCCACGTCGAGGTAGGTCGCCAGGCCGAGGGTGAAGTAGCCGATACCCCTGGTGAGCCAATGGGGGCGCAGGGACTCCAGCCGTTCGCTCACATCGGCGCACCCCGGCTCGTCCAGTACGTCGACGTCGACGATGGCTGATTCCAGCGGCTGCGGATTCACTGGTCTCCTTGGATGTGTTCGGCCGGTGGGTCACGAGGCGTCGTCCGGGAGCGCCGCGTACGCGTCCGCGGTCGTGAGGGCCCACGCCGCCACCGCACGCGCCCTCTCGTCCTCGTCGCGCTCCGCGCGGTCCCGCAGAAAACCGGTGGTGACGGGGGACCGCGGCCAGCCGAAGGCCAGCACGCGGAGTGCGGTGATACGAGCCCTGGGAGAGGGGTCGGTGAGGGCCACGGACCGGATGGTCTCCTGCGTGTCCGGCGCCGCTTCCCCCAGCCAGGCCGCCCAGTTCAGGGCGTTACGTCTGTTGGTGGACGAGGGATCAGCGGTCATGCGGTCCAGGATCAGCAGGCGTACGTCCTCGCGGTCGGGCCAGTAACGGGCCAGGAGCTGCGTGGCCAGCCATCGCGGACCCGGGTGCGTGTCGGCGACGGCCCGCTCGAGCAGCAGGTTCCGTACGCTCTCGTGGTCGTTCCAGAACTCCGTGAGCAGCCAGAGTGCTTCGGCCCGGGGTTTCTGGTCGGGCTCTTCGAGCGCCCGCGACAGCAGCAGGTCCCGTGCCGCCGTGCGGTCTCCCGAGCGGCGGGCCAGGAGCTGCATCGCCCCGAGGCGGACGTCCACGTGCGGGTCGTCCACGACCTGGCGCACGACCCGGTCCCAGACCTCCTCGTCGTCTCTCCAACGCCATACGAGGGCTTCCAGCGCCTCCATCCGGGGCTGCGGGTCCGGGTCGGCGAGTGCCCGCCGAAAGAGCAGGTCCCGAACTCCGTCGTACTCCTTCCAACGCCAGGCCAGGACTTCCAGCGCACCGCGCCGCGCTTCGGGTTGCGGGTCGGTGACCGCCTGCCGGAGGGCCAGTTCCCGGACGTCCTCGCTGTCCTTCCAACGGCGTGCCAGGGCTTCGAGCGCCGATGCGCGCGGGCCGGGGTCCCGGTCGGCCACGGCCCGCTCCAGGACCAGTTGCCGTAACCCGCGGTCGTCGGTGCGGTGATGGGCGAGCCGGCGCAGCGCTTCTTGCCGGGGTTCCGGGTCCGGGTCGTCGACGGCCCGGACCGAGAGGACCGTCCAGGTGTCCTCGCGGTCGGCCCAGTGGTGGCTAAGGAGCTGAAGTGCCAGTAGGCGCAGGCCCGGGTCGGGCTCGGCCTCGGCCCGGCGGACGACCAGTTCGCGGGCGTCCTCGCTGTCCGGCCAGCGCGCCGCCACGGATTTCAGCGCTTCTCCGCGGGGTTCCGGAGCCTGGTCGAACTCGGCGCGGTCGAACAGTAATTCCCGGACACCCGTATCGTCGCTCCAGTACCTGGCCAGGCACTTCAGTGCTCCCCTGCGGGACTCCGGGTCGAGGGCGTCGAGCGCGCCCCGCACGAGATCCCAGGCGGCGGGGAGGTTGGGCCACCGGTCGAGTGTCTGGCGCAGGATCTCCGCCCGGGTCGCGGAGTCGGGACTGTGCTCCGCCAGCAGGAGCAGGGCCTCCGGGGTGGAGTGCAGTGCACAGGCGATGTCCGACGCCATGCGGTGTTTCGCCTGGAACTGGCCGCGCAGCAGGAACCACCGCAGGTAGCGGTCCCGGCCGTTCCACTCGGGACCGAGGAGGGCCAGCGCGGGGAGCATGCTCTCCAGCGTGTTCAGCGCCGTCCAGCTCAGTTTGCGTTCCAGCAGGTCGATCAGGGCGTCCACGACGGCATTGCTCTGTGGCGCGAGGCGGTCGACCCGGTCGACTTCGGCCAGCGCCCGCACCGCGAGGGCGAGCATGTCGTGCCGGCCCCGCCGTACGTCCTCGGCGTGCAGCCGCAGGAGCGCGTCGACCACGCGCTCGGCGTCCCGCTCCCCGAGCTTGCCGACGAGCAGCAGGAGCACCTCGTGCCAGGCGGGATCCCGGGCCCGGACCTCGAAGACCTCCCGGATCAGTTCCTCCTCCCCCCACTCGTGGTCCCGCTGGTAGCGGCGGGCGATGTCGTCGGCCGCCAGGTACTCCAGGAACGCGCGGTGGACGAAGCCGTACACCTCGTCGCCGAACCGGCTGAGGATGAAGTTCCGCTCCCGGAACTGCCTGATCATTCCCCTCGCGGCGAGGACCACCCGATCCTTCGGCAGGCGGGAGTACCGCTGTTCCAGGTGGGTGGTGAACAGCGCCTCCAGATCCTCACCGTGGATGTAGTTGCCGGCCGCGCCGCCCGCGCCCTCCTGCATCCGCCGGGCCAGCAGGCGAAGGAACGTCCAGCGGTCGTCCTCGTCGATGATCTGCATGTCGGCCTGCGCCGGGTCGGGCAGGATCTTGACGTCCTGGTCCCAGCGGGCCACCAGGAGGTTCACGGCCTGTTCGTACACGTACAGCCGCTTACGGGGCAGCTGTCGCCGTCTGCCGATGATCGAGAGGATGGTGAGCAGCAGGGGGTTCCCCGCGAGATCCCGCACCGACCGGGAGGCATGCACCGCGTCGGTCATGCGCTGGTGCAGCCGTGCCGCCAGTTCGGGCTCTCCCGGGCAGACGACCGTGTACCAGCGTTCCGTGAATTCCTCGATCTGACTCATCGTCAGGTCCTGGATCATGTAGTGCCGGAAGCCCGCCTTGTCCAGGACGGCCCGCCGGTAGCCGATGACCCGGGATGTCACCACGATGCGCACGTCCGGGTACCGCTCGGCGAAGGCGGCGATCCGCCTCCCCGCCTCGGCCCGCACCCGCGGGTCGAACAGCTCGTCCAGACCGTCGAAGACCACGATCGCCCGGCCCTCGCGCAGCAGGACGTCCTGCACCTCGCGCGGCACCGACATCCGCTCCAGGGTGCTCAGTTCGTCCAGGTAGTCCTCGAAGGACCGGTCGCGCCAGCGTTCGTCCGCGTATCCGCGCAGTTCCACGATCACCGGCACCCGGCCGGCCAGTCCGGTCAGTGGCTCCGGCACGGTCTCGGAGGTGAGCGCCAGGGCGAGGTAGCGGGCGAGGGTGGACTTGCCGGCCCCGGGATCGCCCAGGAGCACCACCCGCGACCGCTGCGGATCGGTCAGGACGTCCAGCAGTTCCACCGGTCGTTGTTCCCGGTAGGCCCGGCGCACCCGCTCCAGCGACTCCATGTCGAGCCCTGGTGGAAACTCGTCCAGGGGCAGAGCCCCGCTTCGGCTCTCCAGCCGCTGTCGCAGTTCCCTGGGCAGTTCCACGGGCGGTGGGTCGGCCCGCAGCCGTTGGGGGACGAAGACCGCCTGGAGCTCCACCACCGGGTGTTCCCCTTCGTGGGAGGGGGTCAGCACCTCCAGTTCCAGGCGACCGTGGGACAGGTGCACCTGGGCCGCGTAGGCGGCCACCTCCCGCGCGATCAGCGCGTCGTCGGGAGGCGGCTCGGTGTCCGGACGCCGCAGAGTGATCACCGAGAACGCCAGGCCGGCCAGTCCCGTCGCCGCCCCGGCCACGCTCGCCAGCCGCTCGGCGGTGCCGAGATCGACCAGCGCCGCCACCAGCACCAGAGCCACCACGCCCAGCGCGCAGAGCCCGGCCACCACCGCGACCGCGGCCCTGGCCGCCCCCGAGACTCCCCCCATGACCGGGGCCCCCTCCCGCTCCCGGGGACCACGAGGTGGTGCCGCCCCCCGAAACCAGGATGGCCGCGGCCCGCATCGTGTGTCGAGGGAGTCCGAGTCCGAATCCGTCCTCTGGTCTCCCCTTTGCCCAAGTACCGCCCCCTGTACCCATTGTGACGCCTCGTGGCTTGCTGTAATTTCGGTTCGGGGTCCGGGCTCGCCCACGGGGGGACGCGATGAAGGTCGGCCTGGTACTGCCGCTCGCGGAGTATCCGTGGGGGCAGCCGTCGTACGGGGAGATCAGAGAGCTCGCGCTGCGGGCCGAGGACTCGGGCTTCGACTCGCTGTGGGTCTTCGACCATCTCCTGTTCCGCGAGGCCGGCGGGCCGACCGAGGGCATCTGGGAGTCCTGGACGGTACTGACGGCCATCGCCGAGGCGACCGACCGGATCGAACTCGGCACCCTCGTGCTGTGCACCGCCTTCCGCAACCCCGCGGTACTGGCGAAGATGGCGGTGACCCTCGACGAGGTCAGCCGCGGCCGGCTCGTCCTCGGCCTCGGCAGTGGGTGGCACGCCCCCGAGTTCGAAGCCTTCGGCATCCCCTTCGACCACCGGGTGGACCGCTTCGAGGAGGCCCTGCAGATCATCGTCGCGCTGTTGCGGACGGGCCGCGCCGACTTCGCGGGCCGTCACCACCGGCTCCACGACGGCGAGTTGCGCCCCCGCGGTGTGCGGCCCGGCGGTCCGCCCGTCCTGGTGGGGGCGCACGGACCCCGGATGACCGCGCTGGCGGCGCGGTACGCGGACCTGTGGAACGCCTGCTGGTTCGGATCCCCGGAAGGCAGCGTGGGGACCCTGGACCGGGTGCGCGAGACCTGTCTGCGGGAGAGACGCGATCCGAAGGCTCTCGGCATCACCCTCGGCGTCAACGTCAGGGTGGATCCGGAAGAGGGCCCACCGGCCGACCCCGGCCAGGAGGCACCACCGGACGCCGACATCCTCACCGGCTCACCGCAGGACGTGGCGCACGGCCTGCGGGCGTACGCGGCACTCGGTGTGGACCACCTGATTCTCAACCTCAACCCACACCACCGGGATGCCCAGCGGCGCCTGGCCGCGGCACTGCGGCTGTATCGCGCGGCATCCCCCTCCACGACAGGAGAGGTGAACGCATGACGTGGACCATCGACGAGTCGCGGGTACGCCCGTTTCTCTCGGCCGCCGAGCGGCGCGACATCACGGCGATGCTGTGGAACGCCCCGCCCGGCCGGATCTTCTCCGAGCCGGAGGACAGCGATGTACCGCCCGCTGACGGCCGCCCGCCGACGGCGGGGAAACGGATGAAGGAGTTCAAGGACTTCAAGGACGGCAAGGACGGCAAGGACGGGAAAGAGGGAAAGGAGGTCAAGGAGTTCAAGGACACGAAGGACACGAAGGACTTCAAGGACACCAAGGACACGAAGGACTCGAAGGACTCGAAGGACTCGAAGGACTCGAAGGACTTCAAGGACGGCAAGGACTCCGACGGGGCGATGGCGCCGTTCGGTCCCGCCGCCTTCGTACGGCAGTCGGACGGGCCGCGCGATCCCGGCCCGGCCGGGACGGACGAGGGATTCGGGGCCGCGGCCGAGTCCCCCGCGGGCGGGCAGGGCGAGGCCGCGGAGGCGCTGCGCGGCTCCCGCGTCAACCGCCTGCTGAGGAGGCGCGGTGTCGTCATCTGAGGTGCCCGGCCGCGATCCCTCCGGGCTGGTCGTCGTCGCCGACCCCGAGGACCCGGTGGCCGTCGAGGTGCGGGACTTCGTGCTCGACAGCGGTCACGCGGCGACGATCCTCGACGTGTTCGACGCCGCGCAGCTGTTCACCCTCACCGTCGACGGCTCGACCGCGGTGGTCGAGCCCGCGCTGCCGATGTTCGTCCGGCTGCCCGCCCCGCCTCTGCCGCGGATCAGCTTCGACGCCGAGTTCCAGCTCAACGAGTGCCTGGCCCACTTGTGGGCTATCGCCGCCCTGACCCCCGCACCGGTGATCAACCGCCCGCTGCCGGGTGGCCCGGGCACCCGGGTGTCCCCGTCCGCGGCGCTCACGGAACTCAGGGCAGGTCTGCCCGTCGGCTCACCGGAGGTCTTCTCCTCCCGGCCTCCTGAGCAGGCCGGCGAACCCTCCGGCGACCAGGGGACGCGGTGGTGGGTCCAGGACCTCGACTCCTGGCGCACCCGCCCCTGGCCCGAACTCCCGGACGGTCACATCACCTCGGCCTACGGCGACGGTCCCTACCGGGCCAGGTGGTCGGACCCCGATCCCCTCTTCGAGAGCGTCGTGGTCCTCGGCAGCCAGGGGTGGCGCAGCAGCCCGGTCGATCTGGACCGGCTCGGCCTGGAGGAGCGCAGCACGGAGATCGTCGCCCGCCTCGGGCTCGACCTCGCGGCCGTGGTCTGGAGGGTGTCACCCGACCTCACCCAGGCATGGCCGGTCGCGGTGGAGCCGTTCCCCGACGTGGAGCAGTTGCGCATGGTCTGGCTCGGCCTGGGCCCCCAACTCGTGAAGGTCCTCTTCCCATGATCTACGCGGTCGGTCTCAGCTCCGAGAGCACGTTCACGCACTTCGTCGCCGAGGCCGAGGCCAGGGGCGTACCGGTCAAGGCCATCGACCTGCGGACGGTCGTCGAGTCGGGCGACTGGCGGCTGACCGTGGGAGGGGACCGGTCGGCGAGGCTGGGCGGCCATGTCCTCGACTCCGAGGGGTCGTACTACTGCCGTATCGCCGATCTGGCGGCCCTACAGCAGGACCGCGCGTCGGCCCGGCACTGGCGCTGGCTCACGACGGCGCTCACCGCCTGGCTGGACCACATCCCCGGCCTGGTGGTCAACCGGCCCTCGATCCACTCCGACAACGGCTCCAAGCCGCTGCACGAACAGTCGCTGGCCCGGGCCGGGTTCCGGGTGCCACCGAGCATCACCGGCTCGTCGCCGGAGCGGCTGCGGGCCTTCGCGGCGGCCGGACCGACCCTCGTCAAAGCGGTCTCCGGCGTGCGGGCCACCAGCAGGCTCGTCGACGCGGCCGGCCTGGCCGGCTTCGAGCCCGGTCAGGGTCCGGTACATCTCCAGCGCTACGTTCCGGGCCGGGACGTCCGCGCACATGTCGTCGGGGACCGGGTGCACGCGGAGGAGATCGCGTCCGGCGCCGTGGACTACCGGACCGACGGGGACGCCGAGTTCACCCCCTGCGAACTCCCCGAAGAACTCGCCGCACAGATCGTCCGGCACACCGCCGACCTGGGCATGTCCTTCGCGGGCTGGGACTTCAAGCTCGCCGACGACGGCACCTACTGGTGCCTGGAAGTCAATCCCATGCCCGCGTACGACTGGTACGACCGGCGCCTCGGCGGAACCATCAGCACCTCGCTCCTCGCACTGCTCCGGGGGACGCCGTCGTGATCGACTCGCTGGAAGTGCTGACCGCGGCGGGCAGCGCCGAACTCCGTGACGCCGTGCACGCCCTCCGCCGGCACTGGACACCTCGCGGCCCGGAACCGGCCGCCTTCTTCACCCTGGGCGCGCCCAGCTACCTCGACCTCGCACCTGACCCGGAGTCCGCCGTCTACCAGCGGCGTGCCGACACCACGCGACCGCTGCTCCGGGACTCCTTCGACTGGCTGTACACCCATCTCGCCAAGCTGCTCGGCGACCATCTGGGCGCCCCCGTCACCTACGCCGAACACCTGGGACTGCCCGGCTTCCACGTCTGGCTGTCCGCGGCGGTGTTCACCAAACCGGTCGCGCCCCTGCACTTCGACCTGCAGTACCAGTCGATCTCCTGGCCCCCCGGGACGGATCTGACCCGGCACATCTCCTTCACCCTGGCGATCCGGCTGCCCGCGGCGGGCGGAGGCCTGAACATCTGGGACGTGAGCCATGAGCGGTTCCGGCACGCGCTGGGGAAGGGCTGGGTCGAGTCCGTCGCCGATCTGCGGCGTTTCCACACCATGGAGTACGTCCCCTACACCGCTGGCCGGATGGTGATCCACTCCGGCCACACCCTGCACCAGGTCGCCCCCAGCACCCGCGTGCATCCCGACGACGAGCGGCTCACTTTCCAAGGGCACGGCGTGTGGTGCGACGGGCGGTGGCTTCTGTACTGGTGACCTGCTCCGCCACCCGTCCGATCTTCGCCAGGCGGACCAGCGCGGGCCTGGACAGCACCTCGCCGATGTCGTGCAGGGCCACGATGAGTTCCTCGACGCCGTCGAGGGGCGTGTCCTTGTCCGCGTGCAGGAGCACGCCTCTGTACTCCTCGGACGAGATCTCCCTGCCGGGCATGTCAATGGATTCCTCGTCCGCGAGGAAGAGGGCCGGCACCGAGGTGTCGAGGGCCAGGGCGAGGGCCGTGAGTTCGGTCGCCGTGAAGGCACGGCCACCGCGTTCGGCCTGGTGGACGGCCTGACGGCTCCAGGCTTTGCCCAGATACCGCCCGACCGCCTCGCCCAGCTCGGCGAGTGACATCCGCCGCGCTTCCCGAAGGCGCGCGATCTGCCGTCCGATGGCTTCCTCGACCCGCATGACCGCTCCCCAATGTCATCCTGAGCAATGACGAAGAATTCCTTGCATTGACATCGCTCGCCAGGCGCCCTAGCGTAACGCCGAGCATTTCCCTGTCAATATCCACGATGACAGATATCAGGGACCGGCAACGGAGGCCGAAGTGCAGCACTTTCACCTGGATTCCGTGAACGCGGGGGACGACTGCACCGTCCTCAGCGCCGCGGGCGAGATCGACGTGTACACCGCCCCCGAACTGCGCGAGAAAATAACCGAACTCATCGACACCGGGACCTCGCACGTCATCGCGGACCTGCGTGGCGTGGAGTTCCTGGACTCGACCGGCCTGGGCGCCCTCGTGGCCGGCCGCAAGCGGCTGCTGACGCGTGACGGTTCACTGCGTCTCGTGATCACATCCGAGCGGATCATCCGGATCTTCCGCATCACCGGCCTCATCAAGGTCTTCACGATCCACCCGACGGTCCCGGAGGCCATCCTCGCCGACGTCCACTGGCGGCACACGCTCGCGGCGGAGAGCCATGACATCGACCAATGGTGCCGCGACCACGGATTGCGGTGAGCTGCCGAAGGTGACACAAAAGCGCTGCTCGGAGCCTACTTCCTCAGCACTCGATGATGTTCACCGCAAGCCCACCCCGAGCCGTCTCCTTGTACTTCACGCTCATGTCCGCCCCCGTCTCCTTCATCGTCTTGATGACCTTGTCGAGGGACACCTTGTGGGACCCGTCCCCCCGCATCGCCATGCGCGCGGCGGTCACCGCCTTCACCGCGGCCATGCCGTTGCGTTCGATGCAGGGGATCTGGACGAGGCCGCCGACGGGGTCGCAGGTGAGGCCGAGGTTGTGTTCCATGCCGATCTCGGCGGCGTTCTCGACCTGCTCGGGAGAGCCGCCCAGCACCTCGGCCAGCGCGCCCGCCGCCATCGAGCACGCGGAGCCGACCTCGCCCTGGCAGCCGACCTCCGCGCCGGAGATGGACGCGTTCTCCTTGAAGAGCATGCCGATCGCGCCGGCCGCGAGCATGAAGCGGACGATCCCGTCCTCGTCGGCGCCCGGCACGAAGTTGATGTAGTAGTGGAGGACCGCCGGGATGATGCCCGCCGCGCCGTTCGTGGGGGCGGTCACCACGCGACCCCCCGCCGCGTTCTCCTCGTTCACCGCCATCGCGTAGAGCGTGATCCACTCCATCGCGTGCGCCAACGGGTCGCCCTCCGCCCGGAGTTGGCGTGCCGACATGGCGGCCCTGCGGCGGACCCGGAGGCCGCCGGGCAGGATGCCTTCCCGTGACATGCCCCGCGACACGCACGCCCCCATCACCCGCCAGATCTCCAGCAGCCCGGCCCGGATCTCCTCCTCCGTGCGCCAGGCGCGCTCGTTCTCCAGCATCAGCGCGGAGATCGACAGACCGGTCTCCTGGGTGAGGCGCAGCAGCTCGTCGCCGGTGCGGAAGGGGTACTTGAGGACCGTGTCGTCCAGCTTGATCCGGTCGGC
The DNA here is from genome assembly GCF_042751305.1 of Streptomyces hokutonensis. Taxonomy (GTDB): domain Bacteria; phylum Actinomycetota; class Actinomycetes; order Streptomycetales; family Streptomycetaceae; genus Streptomyces; species Streptomyces hokutonensis_A. The sequence goes on along the minus strand of NZ_JBHYWD010000007.1, from coordinate 342,431 downwards.
GCCGACCGCCTCCTCGTCGACGACGAAGCCGCCGCCCACCGAGTAGTACGTCTTGGACAGCAGCTCGCCGCCCGCCGCGTCGTACGCCCACAGGGTCATGCCGTTCGCGTGGTACGGCAGGGCTTTACGGCGGTGCAGCTTCAGGTCGGCATCGAAGTCGAACGGGATCTCGTGCTCGCCGAGCAGACGGATGCGTCCGGCCGACTTGATCTGCTCGACCCGTTCGTCGGCCCCCTCCACATCCACCGTGCGCGGAGACTCGCCCTCCAGGCCGAGCAGCACCGCCTTCGGGGTGCCGTGCCCGTGCCCGGTCGCGCCGAGCGAGCCGTACAGCTCGGTGCGGACGGAGGCGACGGAGTCGAGCAGCTCCTCGTTGCGCAGCCGGCGCGCGAACATGCGGGCCGCCCGCATCGGGCCGACCGTGTGGGAGCTGGACGGGCCGATGCCGATCGAGAACAGGTCGAAGACCGAGATGGCCACGGTGACTCCTCAGAACGCAAGACGTGCGGGGTGGTGCGAGGGGGGTGGGGCACCGCCGTGCACCTCTCAGTGTGCGGCGGTGCCCCGGGGGCCGACTACAGCCCGGGGTACAGCGGGTACTTCTCCGCCAGCGCCGTGACCCGGGCCTTCAGACCCGCCACGTCGTACGACGGCTTCAGCGTCTCCGCGATCACGTCCGCGACCTCGGCGAAGTCGTCCGCGCCGAAGCCCCGCGTTGCCAGCGCCGGCGTGCCGATGCGAAGCCCCGACGTGACCATCGGGGGCCGCGGGTCGTTCGGGACGGCGTTGCGGTTGACCGTGATGCCGACCTCGTGGAGCCGGTCCTCGGCCTGCTGACCGTCGAGTTCGGAGTTCCGCAGGTCGACCAGGACGAGGTGCACGTCCGTGCCGCCGGACAGGACGTCGACCCCTACGGCCTTCACGTCGTCCCGGACGAGACGCTCGGCGAGCAGCCGCGCCCCCTCCACGGTACGCCGCTGGCGCTCCTTGAAGTCCTCGCCCGCCGCGACCTTGAAGGAGACGGCCTTCGCGGCGATCACATGCTCCAGCGGACCGCCCTGGAAGCCGGGGAAGACGGAGGAGTTGAGCTTCTTCGCGAAGGACTGCTTGGCGAGGATGATCCCGCCGCGCGGGCCGCCCAGCGTCTTGTGGGTGGTGGACGTGACGACGTCCGCGTACGGGACGGGGTTCGGGTGGAGGCCGGCCGCCACCAGCCCGGCGAAGTGCGCCATGTCGACCCACAGATACGCCTCGACCTCGTCCGCGATCCGGCGGAACTCGGCGAAGTCCAGCTGCCGCGGGTACGCCGACCAGCCCGCGATGATGACCTTCGGGCGGTGCTCCCTGGCGAGCTTCTCCAGCTCGGCCATGTCGACCAGACCGGTCGTCGGGTCCACGTGGTACGCGACCACGTTGAACTGCTTGCCGGAGAAGTTCAGCCGCATCCCGTGGGTGAGGTGGCCGCCGTGCGCCAGGTCGAGGCCGAGGATGGTGTCGCCGGGCTGGGCCAGCGCGAACAGGGCGGCCTGGTTGGCGGAGGCACCCGAGTGCGGCTGCACATTGGCGTACTCGGCGCCGAACAGCTCCTTGACCCGGTCGATCGCGATCTGCTCTGCCACGTCGACGTACTCGCAGCCGCCGTAGTAACGACGGCCCGGGTACCCCTCGGCGTACTTGTTGGTGAGGACGGAGCCCTGCGCCTCCATGACCGCGACCGGAGCGAAGTTCTCCGAGGCGATCATCTCCAGCGTGGACTGCTGTCGGCGCAGCTCGGCGTCGACGGCGGCGGCGATGTCCGGGTCGAGCTCGTGCAGGGGCGTGTTCAGGACGGACATGGTTCTACGACTCCTCAGCCGGCGGTGAAGGCGGTGTACTCGTCGGCGGAGAGCAGGTCCCCGGGCTCCTCCGTGATCCGCACCTTGAACAGCCAACCGCCCTCGAAGGGCTCGGAGTTGACCAGCGCGGGCTCGTCCACGACGGCCGAGTTGATCTCCACGACCTCACCGGTGACCGGCGCGTACAGGTCCGACACCGACTTGGTCGACTCCAGCTCGCCGCAGGACTCGCCCGCGGTCACCGTCGTGCCGACCTCGGGGAGCTGGGCGTAGACGACGTCGCCGAGCGCGTTGGCCGCGAACTCGGTGATGCCGACGGTCGCGACACCGTCGACGGCGGCCGTCAGCCACTCGTGTTCCTTGCTGTACCGCAGATTCTCGGGGTGGTTGCTCATGGCGTGAATTCTCCTGTACGCGGGGGAGTGCTGGTGAAGGGGGGAATGCGGAAGGGATCGCCGGACAGGGGAACAGGGGCGATCCGCCCGGTCACGGACTCGACGCTACGACGACTGTCACTTCTGGCGCTTGTAGAACGGCAGCGCCACGACCTCGTACGGCTCGTGGCTGCCCCGGATGTCCACGCCGACACCGGCCGTGCCCGGCGCGGAGTGCGCGGCGTCGACGTAGGCCATGGCGATGGGCCTGCCCAGCGTGGGGGAGGGGGCGCCGGAGGTGATCTCGCCGATGACCCGGCCGTCGGCGACGACGGAGTACCCGGCGCGCGGGACCCGGCGGCCCTCGGCGACGAGGCCGACCAGGACGCGCGGCGGCTGCGCGGCGGCGCGTTCGGCGGCGGCCTCCAGGGCCGTACGTCCGACGAAGTCGCCGTCCTTCTCGAACTTCACGACCCGGCCGAGCCCGGCGTCGAACGGGGTGAGGGAGGTCGACAGCTCGTGGCCGTACAGCGGCATGCCCGCCTCCAGGCGGAGCGTGTCGCGGCAGGACAGGCCGCAGGGGATCAGCCCGGCCTGCGCTCCGGCCTCGGTCAGCGCCTCCCACAGCTTCTCCGCGTCACCGGGGGCGACGAACAGTTCGAAGCCGTCCTCGCCGGTGTAGCCGGTGCGGGCGATCAGCGCGGGGACACCGGCGACCGTGCCGGGAAGGCCGGCGTAGTACTTGAGGCCGTCGAGGTCGGCGTCGGTGAGCGAGGCGAGGATGCCGGGGGACTCGGGGCCCTGGACGGCGAGCAGCGCGTAGGCGTCACGGTCGTCGCGGACGACGGCGTCGAAGCCCTCGGCCCGCTCGATCAGCGAGTCCAGGACAATCTGGGCGTTGGAGGCGTTGGCGACGACCATGTACTCGGTGTCGGCCAGCCGGTAGACGATCAGGTCGTCGAGAATCCCGCCGTCGGCCTGGCAGATCATGGTGTAGCGGGCGCGGCCGACGCCCACGGAGGCGATGTTGCCGACGAGCGCGTAGTCGAGGAGTGCGGCCGCCTCCGGTCCGGTGACGGTGATCTCGCCCATGTGGGAGAGGTCGAAGAGGCCGGCCTTCGTGCGGACGGCGAGGTGCTCGTCGCGCTCGGAGCCGTAGCGCAGCGGCATGTCCCAGCCGGCGAAGTCGGTCATCGTCGCACCGAGCGAGCGGTGCAGCGCGTCGAGCGCGGTGCGACGGGGGGCGGCGGTACTGCTCATCGGTCGGTCTCCCAAGGCATGACGGCGAGGTCGTTCCTCCCCATCTGTCATCGGAACCTGAGAGGTTCGCCATGACCGCGCGGGACACGCACGGGTCATGGGTTGCACCTTGGGTGGGACCACCTGGACGGGCGGTCCGCTTTTCAGATGTGCCTCGCCCGCGCGGTAACTGGGCCTGAGAGATTCAAGGGAGGGACTTGCTCCTTCGGCGCCCCGGACGTCGTACGACTGACGAAGTACGACTGGGGACTCTCCCGCGCGGATTCAAGCGGCCGGTATGCAGTTAGGCGCGCACATCATCGCACAGGCTTTGTAACAGGCCTGTGGCCGGAAGCGAACGGAACCGCGAGACACCGTGCATTACCTTCTCTTTACGTTAGTTGGGGAGAACCTTTCCTGACCCCGCAGGGAGGACGATCACGGTGACAAGGACCACGGTGTACGCCACGACCTCGGCCGTAGCGCTGCCCGAGCAGCCCTCGGCCCCGGCCAGGGAGGCATGCCCGGCCCGCCCGGCACCGGTCGTCCGCGACCTCCGCGAGCGCGCCGGCCGCAGCCCGCACGGACTCCGCTTCGGCCGCCGCGACCTCGTCGTGGTCACCGGCCTGCCCGGCAGCGGCAAGTCCACGCTGATGCGGCGCGCGGTGACCGGCGACGGCGTCCGCGTCGACAGCCAGGACGCCAGGGACCGCTGGGAGACCCGGATGTCCCGTGCATCCGGCCTCCTCCCGTACGCGGTCTACCGCCCCCTGGTCCGCCTCGCCCACTACGCCGGACTGCACCGCGCCCTGCGCTCCACGTCCGGAGCCGTCGTGCACGACTGCGGCACCCAGACCTGGGTCCGCGGCTGGCTGGCCCGCGCCGCGCACCGCCGGGGCGGCACCCTGCACCTGGTGTTCCTCGACGTCAGCCCGGACACCGCGCTCGACGGCCAGCGGGAGCGCGGCCGGGGTGTCTCGCGGTACGCGTTCCTGCGCCACCGCCGGGCCGCCGCCCGCCTGTTGCGCGCCGTGGAGCGCGGCGACCTGCCGCACGGCGTGGGCTCGGCGGTCCTGCTGGACCGGGACGCGGCGGACGTGCTGCGGCGGATCGACTTCGCGGACTGAGCCGCTAGCCTTTTCCGTCACAGCACGTTTACAGCAGGCGGTTTCACCAGCAGGCGGTAGGTAGATGGACTTCCCGGCGGACTTCCCCGGTCAGGCGTACCCCCACCCGCATCCGCACGGCGGATGGCCCGGCAACGAGCTGGAGGAGGTGCTCTCGGTCTCCCTCGGCCTGCCCTCGGCCGGCGGCCGGATCATCGAGGTGCTGTCCCGCAGCTTCGTCTGGGTCCCGCTGCCCAGCGGCGGCGGCCCGCACAGCGGACCCCTGGACCTGCCCACGCTGGACATCGAAGGACAGGCCTTCGTCCCGGTCTTCAGCTCCGAGGAGCAGTTCCGCCAGGTCGTCGGCTCGCATCTGTCGTTCACGATCGCGCCCGCGGTGGAGTTCGCCCGCGGGCTGCCCCCGCAGGTGGGCATCGCGGTGAACCCGGACGGCGTGGTCGGCATCCCCCTCCCGCCCCCCGCCGTGGCCGAGCTGTGCCGCATCGGCCGCACCGCCCTCGACGGCCCCACCAGTGGCGGCCGGGTCCGCCTCTTCGAACCCGACTGGCAGGACGACCCGGTCGACTTCCTCGCCGCGGCCTCCGCCGAGTTCGCCGGCATCGGCGTGGTCGCCACGGCCCGCCGCTGCCTCGCCGCCATCGAGACCGCCGACCCGGTCATGTTCGTGGGCGTCGAACTCACCAACTGGGACGGCGACTTGAGGGCGGCCCCCATGGACGCCCTGTCCCGCGCCCTCACCCGGACCGAGGTCAAATGGCCGGTCAACCTGGTCCTCCTCGACGTGACGCAGGACCCGGTGGCGGAGTGGATGCGCCAGACGGTGCGTCCTTTCTATACACAGGGTCACTGAAGGCGCCCTGAAGGGGCGTGGGGCTGTGTCGATCTGCGGCTCCGCCGCGGGGCGCGCCCAGCCACAACGGACCGCCACTCGCGAACGCACCACAGGCCCCCACCCATTGGGCGCTTAAGCTGTTTCCGAACGCAGGCCAACCACCAGAAGGGGCGGTACACGTGAGCGCCAGCGGCACCGCGACCGGCCAGGTCGAGCACATGCTGCGCCAGGTGACGCCCGGGCGCTACGACGCCTACGAGGCGCTCCTGCGCGCCCTCGCGACCCCCCACTCCGGCCAGATCTGGATGCTCCTGTGGCACGGCCAGTCCGGCTCCCCGGACGCCCAGTACGGAAACATGCACGTCGAGGGCTACGGCTACGCCCCCTGCGTCACCTCCGCCCAGGAGCTCTCGGCCAGCGGCTGGAACCGCTCGTACGAGGTGGTCGACGGCCTGGACGTGGCCCGCACCCTCTACCCCGACCACTTCGGCCTCTGGCTCAACCCGCACGCCCCCGGCGGCGGCGTCGGCATCCCCTGGCTGGATCTGCGCCGCATCGCCACCGGCCTGGAGCGCCAGCCCGCAGGGCCGTTGCGCCTGACGGAACCGGCGATCGAGGTCCCGCAGTTCTACGGCCTGCTCACACAGAACGCCCACCGTACCCCGGCGGTCCGCACCCTCCGCCGCGCCTGGGTGCAGCCCGCGCTCGGAGCGCCGTATCTCGCGATCGGTCTGGATGTCTACGACACCAGTCCGCCCGCCGTGGACTCGGTGCGCGCGATGATGCAGCAGTCGATCGGCGCGGTCCCGGACGGTCTGCCGGTGTCGACCGTGGCGATGTCCGACGACTACGACCCGGTGGCCCTGTGGCTGCGGGCGAACGCCCGCCCGTTCTACGACCGCGAGGCCCACGCGGCGCCCGCCCAGGCGGGCGGGTACGGCTACCCGCCCGCCCGTGGTGGATACTGACCCGGCGAGTCCTCTTCCCCGCTTCTCCGCAGGATCTACGCCGACGACACATTTCTTCGCGCGTAGATCACGGTCCGATGCCCCAAAAAGGCACTGGGTCGGTGTTCTGTCCCAAATGTCCGGCGTCCGGGGGGCGTTACCCGTTGTCCGTATAACGGAACCCTCCAGCCCGCATCACGTTTACGCATCCATTCACCGCCAAGTCTGGCAGCAGATCACCAAAGCGTTGAAGACTCCCGCACCAGGGGCCGTGTGCCCCGATGTACGACGGACTGATCATGGCCGCCACAGCGGCAAGTGTGGGCCGGCTACCGCCGGTTGAGAGGGGTCCCTGCCAGATGACGGCACCATTGCACGAGCCGACCGCGGAAGCGGCCCCGAGCGCGGCCGAAGAGGCGGCGGCTGCGACCGCCGGTGAAAAGGCCGTGCAGGGACGTTCCCTGGGCCGGATCGCCTGGGAGCGCCTCAAGCGCGACAAACTCGCCCTCACGGGCGGCATTGTCGTGCTTGTCCTGATTCTGGTCGCGGTTTTCGCCCCGATGATCGCCAGCCTGATCGGACAGGATCCGGACACCTTCCACGAGAGCCTGATCGACCCGCTGTTCGGCACCCCCAAGGGGTCGCTGGGCGGCATCAGCGGTGACCACCTGCTGGGCGTCGAGCCCGTCAACGGCCGCGACATCTTCGCGCGGATCCTCTACGGCTCCAGGATCTCGCTCCTCGTCGGCTTCCTGTCCGCGATCGTGGCCGTCGTCCTCGGCACCGTTCTCGGCATCCTGGCCGGCTTCTTCGGCGGCTGGGTCGACTCGGTGATCAGCCGCGTCATGGACGGTCTGCTGGCCTTCCCGCAACTGCTCTTCATCATCGCGCTGGTCTCGGTGATGCCGAACGAGATGCTGGGCCTGAGCGGTTCCAGCGTGCGGGTCTTCGTGATGATCCTGGTGATCGGCTTCTTCGGCTGGCCGTACATCGGACGCGTGGTGCGCGGACAGACCCTCTCGATGCGTGAGCGCGAGTACGTCGAGGCCGCCCGCTCGCTGGGCGCCGGTCGCTTCTACATCCTGTTCAAGGAACTGCTGCCCAACCTGGTCGCGCCGATCATCGTGTACACGACGATGATGATCCCCACCAACATCCTCACCGAGGCGGCACTCAGCTTCCTGGGCGTCGGCGTCAAGCCGCCCACGTCCTCCTGGGGACAGATGCTCTCCACCGCGATCGACTACTACGACTCGGACCCCATGTACATGGTGGTTCCCGGCGTGGCGATCTTCATCACCGTTCTGGCCTTCAACCTCTTCGGCGACGGCGTGCGGGACGCGCTGGACCCGAAGGCTTCCCGCTGAACCGCATTGCCCCAAGCGTCCCGTGCCATCTACACGGGGTCTCTCATCAAATCCGGAGGATCCGAGATCGTGACTACCCAACGCACCTCAGGGCGGCGTAGGCAGGCCTTTGCCGCTGCTGCCGCGGTCGCCGGCATGCTGGCCTTGGCAGCGTGCGGCGGCGGCAACAGCAGCGACGACGGCGGTTCGAAGACCGGTGCCGCCGGCTTCGACGCGGCGAACAACAAGGTCGCCCAGGCCTCGCTGGTCAAGAAGGGCGGCGAGCTCAAGTTCGTCTCCGCCCAGGACGCCGACTTCTGGGACACCACGCGCGGTTACTACGGCTTCATGTGGGACTTCTCGCGGTACTACAGCCGTCAGCTGCTCACCTTCAAGACCGAGCCGGGTGCCGCGGGCGCCGAGCTCACGCCCGACCTCGCCACCGACGAGGGCCAGGTCTCGTCCGACGGCAAGACCTACACCTTCCACCTGCGTGACGGGATCACCTGGGAGGACGGCAAGGCCATCACCTCCCAGGACATCAAGTACGGCATCGAGCGGGTCTGGGCGCAGGACGTGCTGTCCGGCGGTCCGATCTACCTCCAGCAGATGCTCGACCCGAACAACACCTACAAGGGTCCCTACAAGGACACCTCGAAGGACAAGCTCGGCCTGAAGGCGATCTCCACGCCCGACGCCAAGACGATCGTCTTCCACCTGCCCGTGGCGAACTCGGACTTCAAGCAGGTCCTCGCCATGGTCACGGCGTCCCCGGTCCGCCAGGACAAGGACACCAAGGCGAAGTACACGCTGCACCCGTTCTCGTCCGGCCCGTACAAGTTCGAGTCGTACAGCCCGGGCAAGAAGCTGGTGCTGGTGCGCAACACCAACTGGAAGGCGTCGTCCGACCCGGTGCGCAAGGCGTACCCGGACAAGATCTCGCTGACCATCTCCTCGAACCAGTCCGACATGGACCAGCGTCTGATCAACGGCGACTACGACATAGACGCCGGCCAGACGGGTCTGGGTCCGCAGGGCCGCACCATCGCCCTGAAGGAGCACAAGGCCAACCTGGACAACCCGATCTCCGGCTTCATCCGCTACGCGGTCTTCCCGCAGAGCGTCAAGCCGTTCGACAACATCGAGTGCCGCAAGGCGGTCATCTACGCGGCCGACCACGTGTCGCTGCAGACCGCGCGCGGTGGCCCGATCGCCGGTGGTGACATCGGCACCAACATGCTCCCGCCCGCCATCGCCGGTGGCGAGGGCCAGAAGTACGACCCGTACGGGATCTCCGGTGCCAACAAGACCGGCAACGACGACCTGGCCAAGAAGGCGCTGAAGGCCTGCGGTCAGCCGAACGGTTTCAAGACCACCATCGCCGTCCGCAACAACAAGACGCAGGAGGTGGCCACGGCCACGTCCCTGCAGGCGGCGCTGAAGAAGGTCGGCATCCAGGCCGACATCTACCAGTACGACGGTTCGCAGAGCTCCGGCATCATCGGTTCCCCCTCGAACGTCGCGAAGAAGAAGCTCGGCATCATCATCATGGGCTGGGGTGCCGACTTCCCGACCGTCCAGGGCTACGGTGCCCCGCTGTGGGACAGCAAGTACATCCTGCAGAGCGGTAACAACAACTTCGGCCTGATCAAGGACAAGACGATCGACGGGCTGTTCAACCAGTACAACACCGCGCTGGACGAGTCGAAGAAGACGCAGATCGCCACGGAGATCAACCACAAGGTGATGGAGGGCGCGTACTACCTGCCCTTCACCTTCGAGCGACTCCTGAACTGGCGCTCCTCGCGTATCGCCAACGTGTACACGACGAACGCGTACAGCGGCTACTACGACTTCGTCAACATCGGTCTGAAGTCCACGAAGTAATCCCGGCACACCCGCCGTACGGCACGAAAGGCAGGTGAAGGCCGGCGCGGCGGGGCCGTGGGCCACCGGACGACCTCCGGTGGCCCCGGTCCCGCAGCGGGCCGTTAGCTGTGCTCGCTTACCTCATCAGGCGGCTGTTCGCCGCCGCAGTGATGCTGGTCGTCATCATCCTGGTGGTCTTCAGCATCTTCTTCCTCGTCCCCAAGTGGGCGGGCGTGGACATCGCCACGAGTTTCGTGGGCAAGCAGGCCGACCCGCACGCCGTCGCGGCGGTGCGGGAGAAGCTGGGTCTGAGCGACCCGATCTTCGTGCAGGTCTGGCACTTCTTCAAGGGCATCTTCGTCGGCCGCACCTACTCGGCCGGCGGCGACGTCACCCACTGTGCCGCGCCGTGCTTCGGCTACTCCTTCCGTAGCGAGCAGTCCGTATGGCCGGTGCTCACCGACCGCTTCCCGGTGACCCTGGGACTCGCGCTCGGTGCCGCCGTGCTGTGGCTGATCTTCGGTGTCGCGGCGGGTGTGCTCTCCGCGCTCAAGCGGGGCACCATCTGGGACCGGTCGGCCATGGTGATCGCGCTCGGCGGTGTGTCCCTCCCCATCTACTTCACGGGCCTGCTCTCACTGGCGATCTTCAGTTACGGGCTGAACTGGATCAACGGCCAGTACGTGCCGCTGGACCAGAGCTTCTCCGGCTGGCTGGGCGGCATGATCCTGCCCTGGATCACCCTCGCCTTCCTCTACGCCGCCATGTACGCCCGCATCACCCGCGCCACCATGCTGGAGATCCTCGGTGAGGACTACATCCGCACGGCACGCGCGAAGGGCCTCAAGGAACAGGTCGTCATCGGCAAGCACGCCATGCGCTCCACGATGACGCCGATCCTGACCATGCTCGGCATGGACCTCGGTGCCCTCATCGGCGGCGCGATCCTGACCGAGACGACGTTCAGCCTGCCGGGCCTCGGCCAGGCGGTGCTCACCGCCATCAAGAACCAGGACCTGCCCATTATTCTGGGCGTCACCCTGATCACTTCTCTCGCGGTGCTGCTTGCCAACCTCGTGGTGGACATCCTGTACGCCGTGATCGACCCCCGAGTGAGGCTCTCATGACGGAACTCAGCAAGAGCGGGGCCGCCGTGGGCGAACCCACGGACGCCTCTCCCGCGCCCACGGCCTTCCTCGAAGTGCGCGACCTCAAAGTGCACTTCCCCACCGACGACGGCCTGGTCAAGTCCGTCGACGGGCTCTCCTTCCAGCTGGAGAAGGGCAAGACCCTCGGCATCGTGGGCGAGTCCGGCTCCGGCAAGTCGGTGACCTCGCTCGGCATCATGGGTCTGCACACGGCCGGCCAGTACGGCAAGCGCAAGGCGCAGATCTCCGGCGAGATCTGGCTGGACGGCACCGAACTGCTGTCCGCCGACCCCGACCACGTGCGCAAGCTGCGCGGCCGGCAGATGTCGATGATCTTCCAGGACCCGCTCTCCGCGCTGCACCCGTACTACACGATCGGCGCGCAGATCGTGGAGGCGTACCGGATCCACCACGACGTCGACAAGAAGACCGCCAAGCGCCGCGCGGTCGAGATGCTCGACCGGGTGGGCATCCCGCAGCCGGACAAGCGGGTGGACAGCTACCCGCACGAGTTCTCCGGCGGTATGCGCCAGCGCGCGATGATCGCGATGTCGCTGGTCAACAACCCCGAGCTGCTGATCGCGGACGAGCCGACGACCGCCCTGGACGTGACCGTCCAGGCGCAGATCCTCGACCTCATCCGGGACCTGCAGAAGGAGTTCGGCTCCGCGGTCATCGTCATCACCCACGACCTGGGCGTCGTCGCCGAACTGGCCGACGACATCCTGGTGATGTACGGCGGCCGCTGTGTCGAGCGGGGACCGGCCGAGGACGTGTTCTACCAGCCCCGCCACCCCTACACCTGGGGCCTGCTCGGCTCGATGCCGCGGCTCGACCGTGAGCAGCAGGACCGGCTGATCCCGGTCAAGGGCTCCCCGCCCTCGCTGATCAACATCCCGTCCGGCTGCGCCTTCAACCCGCGCTGCCCGTACGCGGACATCCCGAAGGACAACGTCACCCGCACCGTCCGCCCCGAGCTGGCCGAGGTCGGCACCCGGCACTGGGCCGCCTGCCACCTGGGCAAGGAACAGCGGGAGCGTATCTGGACCGAAGAGATTGCGCCGAAGCTGTGAGTGACGACGAGAAAGCGGTGACGATTCCCGCGCAGGCCGACGAGCCGCAGTTGCAGGGCGGGACCCTCACCAAGAACCCCGCCCCCGGCGAGGTCCTGCTGAAGGTGACCGGGCTGCAGAAGCACTTCCCGATCAAGAAGGGCCTGCTGCAACGGCAGGTCGGCGCCGTGCACGCGGTCGACGGCCTCGACTTCGAGGTCAGGTCCGGCGAGACGCTGGGCGTGGTCGGCGAGTCGGGCTGCGGCAAGTCGACGATGGGCCGGCTGATCACCCGGCTGCTGGAGCCGACCGGCGGAAAGATCGAGTTCGAGGGCAAGGACATCACGCACCTCGGTGTGAGCGGTATGCGTCCGCTGCGCCGCAATGTGCAGATGATCTTCCAGGACCCGTACTCGTCGCTGAACCCGCGCCACACCATCGGCACGATCGTCGGCGCTCCCTTCAAGCTCCAGGGCGTCGAGCCCGAGGGCGGGGTCAAGAAGGAAGTGCAGCGGCTGCTGGAGGTGGTCGGTCTCAACCCCGAGCACTACAACCGCTATCCGCACGAGTTCTCCGGCGGTCAGCGCCAGCGCATCGGCATCGCCCGCGCGCTCGCCCTGAACCCGCGGCTGGTCGTGGCGGACGAGCCGGTCTCCGCGCTCGACGTGTCGATCCAGGCGCAGGTGGTGAACCTGCTGGACGACCTTCAGCGGGAGCTCGGCCTGACGTATGTGATCATCGCGCACGACCTCTCGGTGGTCCGGCACGTGTCGGACCGGATCGCGGTCATGTACCTCGGCAAGATCGTCGAGCTGGCCGACCGCGAGCTGCTGTACAAGGCGCCGATGCACCCGTACACCAAGGCGCTGATGTCGGCGGTGCCGATCCCGGACCCGCGGCGGAAGAACGCGAAGAGCGACCGCATCCTGCTCCAGGGCGACGTTCCCTCGCCGATCTCGCCGCCGAGCGGCTGCCGTTTCCACACCCGGTGCTGGAAGGCGACGCAGATCTGCACGACGACCGAGCCGCCGCTCCTTGAGCTGCTGCCCGGCCAGCAGGTCGCCTGCCACCACCCGGAGAACTTCGCGGACCAGGCTCCGCAGGACACGGTCCTGCTGACGGTCGCGAAGGAGGCCGAGAAGCTGCTCGGCGAGACCGCCCTGCAGGAGTCGGCGGAGACGTCGGCCGCGGTGGCGGCGACGCTTTCCGAGGAGGCGGCCGAGCCGGTGGCTGAGGCTGCCGAACCGGTCGCGGAATCCGCGGAGCCGGAGACCGGCGAAGAGAAGTAGCGCGGAATCAGGCCGTTCGAAGGCCCCGGTGACCGGTCCAGGTCGCCGGGGCCTTCGGGGTGTCACGGTCAACTACCCTGTGACGCATGACAAGTTGGTAAAGTCATGCCCATGACATGCAGAGTGAGGGCAGAGTCGAGCGTGTCCGACTGATCGGAAACGCACCCGAAGGGACGACTCATGGCACTCTCCCGTTCGGCACGTTTAGGGGCCCTCGCGACCGCGGCGGCCTCTTTTCTTGTCATAGCCGCCTCCTCCGCCCCCACCCCCGGCGCCGACGGCATCGGCGACAGCTACTTCCCCCAGCTGGGCAACGGCGGCTTCGACGCCCGGCACTACGCCCTCGACGTCGCCTACAACCCCGACACCGACCGCCTCGACGGCCGTACGACCCTCACCGCCCGCGCCACCCAGAACCTCTCGTCCTTCGACCTGGACCTGCAGAAGCTGGAGGTCACCAGGGTCGAAGTGAACGGCAGACGGGCCGAGTTCACCCGCACCGGCGACGAACTGCGCATCACGCCAAGGGACTTCCTCCGCAAGGGCAAGGACTTCACGGTCGCCGTCACCTACGGCGGGGTGCCCGAACCCCTCAACGGACCCATCGTGTTCGGCTCCGACTACGGCTGGATGAAGACCACCGACGGGGTCTTCGTCGCCTGCGAACCCAACGCCGCCTCCACCTGGTTCCCGTCCAGCGACCACCCGTCCGACAAGGCCACCTACGACATCCGCATCAAGGCCCCCAAGGGCCTCACCGGAGTCTCCAACGGCCGCCTCGTCTCGACGTACGACAAGGGCGACTCGACGTACACCCACTGGCGCGAGAGCAAGCCGATGGCGACCTATCTCGCCACCGCCACCATCGGGAAGTTCGACGTGAAGACGGGGACGACCCCCGGCGGCACCCCGATCTACGTCGCCATCGACCCGGTCCTCGCCAACAGCAACAGCGTCGACGTGTACGCCGTGACGGCCGCCGCCACCGACTACTGGTCGCAGGTCTTCGGGCCGTACCCCTTCGAGGAGACCGGCGCGATCGTCGACGACATGCCGGAGGCCGGGTTCTCGCTGGAGGTGCAGAGCAAGCCCGCCTACTCGGCCGTGCGCAGTGAGACGACGATCGTGCACGAGCTGGCCCACCAGTGGTTCGGCGACTCCGTGTCGGTCGCGCACTGGAAGGACATCTGGCTCAACGAGGGCTTCGCGACCTACGCCCAGTGGCTGTGGGCCGAGCACCAGGGCACCCGTACCGCCCACGACTCGTTCCTGGCCGGCTACAACGCCCGCCCGGCCGACGCCGCGTTCTGGCAGACCGTGGTCGCCGACCCGCAGCGCGACACGATGTTCGCGTCCGCCGTGTACCAGCGTGGTGCGATGACCCTCCAGATGCTCCGCGAACGCATCGGCGACACCGCGTTCTTCAAGCTCCTGCCGACCTGGACGAAGCTGCACCGCTACGGCAACGCGAGCACCGAGCAGTTCATCGCGCTCGCCGAGAAGATCAGCGGCCGGCAGCTGGACGACCTGTTCCAGACCTGGCTCTACACGACGGGCAAGCCCGCCCTGCAATGACCTCCGAGTAACAATGTGGGGTGCTTCAACAACTGTTCAGCCCCTCCGTCCAGCACACGCTCGACCTCGTCGGCATCTTCGTGTTCGCCATCTCCGGCGCGCTGCTGGCCGTCCGCAAGAACTTCGACGTGTTCGGCATCGCCGTGCTCGCCGAGGTCACCGCGCTGGGCGGAGGGGTGTTCCGGGACCTCATCATCGGGGCCGTACCCCCGGCCGCCTTCACGGACCTGGGCTACTTCAGCACCCCGCTCTTCGCCGCGCTCCTCGTCTTCTTCCTCCATCCGCACGTGGAGCGCATCCAGGCCGGCGTCAACGTCTTCGACGCGGCCGGCCTCGGCCTGTTCTGTGTCACCGGCACGGTGAAGGCGTACGACTACGGGCTCGGTCTGACCGCCTCGGTGGCCCTCGGTCTCGGGTCCGCCGTCGGCGGTGGTGTGCTGCGGGACGTCCTGGCCAACGAGACCCCCTCCCTGCTCCGCTGGGACCGCGACCTGTACGCGGTCCCGGCGATCGTCGGCGCCACCATGGTCGCCGTGTGCATCCGCTACGACGCGCTGGGCCCGTTCACCAGCGGGCTCGCGGTCGTCACCGCTTTCGTGCTGCGCCTGCTCGCGATGCGGTTCCACTGGCGAGCGCCTCGCGCGTGGAACCGCCGGTCGAATGCCCGCGAGGATCCGACCCCGACTTCGTGACCCTCGGGTGGTTCTGGCCCAGCTCCAGGGTCAGCCAGCGGAACACGGTCTTCACCTGGGGCCGCCACAGCGCCATGGTGTGCCCGCCGTCGCTGCGCGGCAGGAACACCACGTGCACGCTCGTCGGCGCCTTCGCGATCTGTTCGAGGGCCACGCCCGCCTGGTAGCCGTCGCCGGATTCGCCGGAGAGGTACATCGCGATCGGCGGCGGTGTCGCCGCCTTCTTCAGCAGCAGGTAGGGGTTGTTCGCCTCCCGCAGGGCCACACTCTGCGCGGCCAGCGAGTTGCGCTCGCCGATCGGGTCGTTGTAGCCGGACATGCTCACCGCGGCCTGGTAGCGGTCGGGGTGGGCGACGGCGAGCTTGACCGCGCAGTGCGCGCCGGCCGAGTAACCGGCGACCCCCCAGCCCTTGGGCGCGGGCTGGGCGCGGAAGTTGTCCGTGACCATCTTCGGTACGTCGACGCTGAGCCAGGTGTCGGCGTTGACCGTGCCGGGGATGTTGGCGCACCCGGTGTCCACGCCGGCCAGCAGGTTGTAGCGCGGCGCGACCAGGATGAAGGGCGCGATCCGCCCGCTCCTCATCAGCGGCTCCAACTGCTGGGTCACGTGCATCGACCCGAACCAGGCCTTGGCGGAGCCGGGCCAGCCCGGCAGCAGTTCCACGACGGGGAACCTCTTGTGGCGGTAGGCCGCTTCCTTGTACTGCGGCGGGGTCCAGACGTAGACCTCGGCGTTCACGCCCGACACCCGGCCCTTGAGCTGGGTGACCTCCACCTGGCCGGCGGAGCTCATGCCGGGACCGGAGGCGGGGGAGAAGTCCTGCTTGACCTTGGGCAGCCGGTTCAGCGAGATGTTGCCGGTGCCGTTCTTGCCGAGGTCGGCGGCCTGCTGGACGTGGTTGCCGGTGCCGAGGAGATCGGCCCAGTTGTCGTAGAGATTGTTCTCGTTGTTGACCATGACGAAGACCAGGGTGACGGCCGTGGCCTGCGCGAACAGCAGCATCAGGGCCCGTGCCGCCAGGCGTACGACCTTGGGGCCGCGCATCCGCGACCACAGGACGAGCGGCAGTATGAGGGCGACGATCGTCAGCACGACGGCGGTGTAGAGGAACGGAGTCCCGGTGAGGCTCATGTCCCCAAAGAGGGGGATCGGGAGCCCCGGGTCACGGACGAGTACGGACACTTACCAAGAAATTGCCGGGACCTCACCCGGGCGGCGGTGGTTTCATATGCCCGCAACATCAAAGCTACCGCTTAGTAATTTCCTCTTGTACGGTTCACGTATGCCAGAAGCAGCTTCCGCACCGGCGGCCACGCGGGCCGTGATCGGTGACAGTGAGTTCGACCGCGACACGGCGGTCACCCGTCGCGCCCCGGGCGTCTACGACATCGACCTCTCGGCCGGCTGGACGATCATCAACGCCGTCAACGGCGGCTATCTCCTCGCCGTCCTGGGCCGCGCCCTCGCGGACGCGCTCCCGCACGCGGACCCGTTCACGATCTCCGCGCACTACCTCACGGCGTCCCAACCGGGCCCGGCGGTCGTCCGCACGGACGTGGTCCGCACCGGCCGCACCCTCTCCACCGGCCAGGCCTCCCTCTTCCAGTACGACGACCAGGGCCGCGAGGTGGAACGCATCCGCGTCCTCGCCTCCTACGGCGACCTGGACGCGCTCCCGGACGACGTCCGCACGACCGCGAAGCCGCCCGTGTTCCCGCCGATGGAGCAGTGCTTCGGCCCCGAGGACGGACCGGCCCCGGTCGACGGCAGCTCGGCCATCACCGACCGCCTGATGCTCAAGCTGGACCCGTCCACCCTCGGCTGGGCCCTCGGCGCTCCCTCCGGCAAGGGCGAGATGCGCTCCTGGTTCGGCCTCGCGGACGGCCGCGACGCGGACCCCCTCTCCCTCCTCCTCGCGGTGGACGCGCTCCCCCCGACCGCCTTCGAGATCGGCCTCAAGGGCTGGGTCCCCACGGTCGAACTCACCGTCCACGTCCGCTCCCGCCCGGCACCAGGACCGTTGAGGGTCTCGATCACCACCCGCAACCTGGCCGGCGGCTTCCTGGAGGAGGACGCGGAGGTCTGGGACAGCACGGACCGACTGGTGGCCCAGTCACGGCAGTTGGCGCGGGCGAGGCTGGGCTGAGCGGGTGCCGGTCCGGCGGGGGGGCGGTCAACTCCGGGCCTGGTTGGGCCACTGCCACTTCGCGGCAACGCGCGCGAACTGGACCGGTTCGGGGTCGGCGTGCGCACAGCGCCGCCGACAGGCCGGGGTGACGCCGGCCGGTCGGCGGGAGCAACGGCCCGGACCCGTCCGCCCCGCCGACCGCGATTCGGGACGACCCCTTCCGGGTGCGGGTGCGGGTGCGGGTGTCCCGAGGCGCCGAGCACCCACCGGCCCACCACAGCGGGTTGCCCGACCTGCGCCGGGGCCGGCCGTCCGGCTCGGGTCGCGGGTTGGCCGCCAACTGCTGGTGGGGGGCTTTCTTTCGGTGGTGGGTGTGTCGAGGGACAGGTGTCGGCGCCAGGTCACGGTGGGTTGTCCGTCTTGTGTCGGGTGTGGCTGTCCGGTGCGGGTCTCGGGGGCGGTTTCCGACTGCCCGCAGAGGGTGCCGCCTTCGGATGACGGCTCGGGCGGTGGGAAGGGGGCCCGGCGGGGTCGCTGGTGTGGATCGCGATTTCCGTGAGGCCGTTCCGTTTCCCGGCCCCGCTGCCCCTGTGGCACGGCCACCGCCTGACGCCGGCCGGCTCAGCCGACCGGCTTCCGCCCCAGCCAGGCCGCCAACCGGCCGTAGGCGTCCGCCTTTTCGGGGACCGGCTGTGCCGTGTCGAAGGGGGTGTCCGCGTCCCGCTGCTCGTCCGGCAGGACCCGGCGGGCGATGGCGAGGGCGAACTCGGCCAGTTCCGGGTCGAGTCGGAGGGGGTGGCCGAGGGACTCGGAGAGGTCCCAGGTGTGGGTGACGTTCTCCATGAGGTAGCCGGAGAGGGCGGCGCGGCCCGGTGCCTCGCCCCACGGGACCCGGACCGGCGCGTCGAGCCTGGAGTCGTCCGCCCAGGCCTTGAGGGCCCGGACGCGGGCCTCGTCGTACGCGGCCGGCCAGCCCTCGTCGGCGACACCGTCGACGAAGGGGTGTACGGCGAGTCCGTCGCCGCCCTCGCCGATCGTCGCGATGCGCAGGGTGCCGCCGACGAGATGGCTCAGCAGGGTCCGTACGTCGAACTCGGTGCACGGAGTGGGACCGGCCAGCTGCTCCGGCCGTACCGTCCTGATCAGCGCGGCGGCCTGCTCGGTGGCGCGGGTGTAGAGGGGGCGGGGGTCCGCGGTGTTTGTGTTCATGGCGCTGATGCTGGACCCATAACCTGACAGTTTCCGTCAACATTTGCGCGGGGTTTCCGGGAGACGGATCCTGGGGGAGTGAAGGCCGACCGACTCCTCTCGATCCTGCTGCTTCTGCAGACCCGGGGCCGGGTCCCCGCGCACGAACTCGCCGACCGGCTGGAGGTGTCGGTGCGGACCATCTACCGGGACGTCGAGGCGCTGTCCGCCTCCGGGGTGCCGGTGTACGCCGAGCGGGGGCGGCACGGCGGGATCGAGCTGCTGGCCGGGTTCCGCACGGACGTCACGGGACTGAACGCCGACGAGTCGCGCGCCCTGTTCATCCTCGCCGCGCAGGGCGCCCACGCGGCGCTCGGTCTCGACGCCGCGCTCGGTTCCGCGCTGCGCAAGGTGATGGCCGCGCTGCCGGCGCCGTACCGCCCGGCCGCCGAGGTGGCCTCCCGGCGCATCCTCGTCGACGCCACCCGCTGGAAGGGCGGGCCCCAACCCGCCGTGGATCTGGACGTGTTGCAGGACGCGGTCTTCGCCGACCGGCGGCTGCGGCTGCGCTACCGGCACAGCGGCGCGAAGGAACCGAGCACCTACACCGTCGACCCCTACGGCCTGGTCTCCAAGGCGGGCGTCTGGTACCTGGTCGCCGACCGCCGCGCGAGACCCCGCCTCTTCCGAGCCGACCGCGTCCACTCGGCCACCCTCCTGCCCGACCTGGTCAAGCGCCGCCCGGGCGTCGAACTCGCCGACGCCTGGGAGGAGTTGCGCCGCCAGGTCGAGGAACGCCCCGGCGGATTCGACGTCACCGTCCGGGTCCGCCGCTCCCGCCTCGACATGTTCCTGCGCCTCAACGCCTCCTCGCTGGCCGAACTCCCCGACGACGAGGGGGAGAACGAGTGGGTGACGGTCCGGCTGTCTTACGGCGTCGTACGCGAGGCGCGTCAACTGCTCCAGTTCGCCGACGCGTTGGAGGTCCTATCGCCGCCCGAGGCGCGGGCGGAAGTGGTCGCGGCGGCCGCTTCTGTCACGGAGCTGTACCAGCGAGTAAGCGGACCGTCCTCGTGAACTAGCAGGTCGGAGCGTTGACTTGGGCTGTCCTTTACTCGGCGCACAGGGTGAGGACAGGGCGCCGACAAGGAAGCCCTAAGGGGCGTTGATTGAGTTCCCGCCACAAGGCATCCTCATCGTTTTTGGAGCTGTTTCTCATGAAGCGTGCGCGTCTCCTCCCCGCAGTGGCCCTGCTGGCGCTCTCGCCCCTGGCCCTCGCGGCCTGCGGGTCGAGCGACTCCTCGTCCTCCTCCGGCAGCGCCAACTCCGGCTCCACACAGTCCTGTTCCGCGCCGACCGGCAACGCCACGGCACGGCCCGGCGGCGCCCCGTCCGGCGCCCCCTCCGGTGCGCCCACAGGTGCCGCGGCCTCGGGCCGGCCGACGGGCGCGCCGACCGGCAACGCCTCCGGCATGCCGTCCGGTGGTCCCGGTGGCGGCGCGGGAGGCGGCCAGGGCGGCGGCCCTGGCGGCGGGTGCGGCGGAGGCCCGGGCGGCGGCCGGATGAGCGGGGCCCCGCAGCAGGGCTGACCGCGCTCCGCACCGACAGGGGCGGCGCACTCGTACACCGGGAGCGCCGCCCTGCCGTATGCCCGCGGCCGGTACTGCCTCAGCCGAGCCAGTGCCGACGGCCCACGCTGATCAACCGCATCTGGCGGGTGGCCAGTTGGGTCACCCGCTCGCGCTCGTGCTCGTCGTCGGAGGTCTCCCGCGCCTCCATGAAGAGCGAGGCCGTGATGAGCATCTGGTCGACGTAGAGGTGGGCCAGCATCAGCAGGTCGGAGTCGTTCCAGCCTTTCGACTCCGGGTCCTTGGCGAGTTCGGTCTTCACCTCCACTGCGAACCGGGCGAGTTGGTCCCGGATGGCCTCCCGCACCGGCTGCACCCCGCCGTGCCGCTCGCGGGCGATGAAGCGGACGTGGGCGGGATACGCGTCCACGTGGTGGGCGATCAACTCGACGGCCCGCGTGATGCGTTGGTCACTGTCCGTCGGTGCCACCGTCTGCCGGATCATCGGGTGCAGACTGCCGAGCGCCTCCTCGACGAGCGCCACCCCGAGGTCGGCCGTGGAGCGGAAGTGCCGGTAGAAGGCGGTCGGGGCGACGCCGACCGCGCGGGTGACCTCGCGCAGGCCCAGGCTGCTCAGGCTCTGCTCCTCCAGCAGTCCCAACGCGGCGTCCAGCAACGCCTGTCGGGTCTTCTGCTTCTGTACCTGCCGGATGCCGAGGGTGTGACTCATGTCATCCAGTTAACAACTGTTCTCCGGAATTGAAAAGCCGCCGGAGACGCTAGACTCAAAGTCAGTGAACAAGTGTTACTGCAACCGTTCACCGAAACGTAACGAGAGTCTGCTCAAGTCGTCTCGGAGGGGGAGTCATCCCATGCTGGTCCTCGTCGCAGCGCTCCTGCTGTTCGGCGTCGTGATGGGCACCGTGGCCCACGCGTCGTTCGCCTTCACCGCCGTCGCCGCCACCGTCATCGCCGTCTGGCTGGTCATCTTCGCGCTCCGCGAGCGGCACGGCCGCCGCGGCCGTACATCCGCCAACTGACCCATCCGCCCGCCCGATCCTCGGGAGCCGAACCACCATGCAACTCACCGCACCGGCAACCAGCAGCAGCACCGACTTCAAGGCCACCGGCCGCCGTGACGCCGACGGCATGGCCGTCGCGTCCTTCATCCTCGGCCTCGTCGGCCTGCTCGTCCTGAACGTCTTCCTCGGCCCGATCGCCATCGCCCTGGCCGGCGCGGCCATCTGGCGCGGCACCACCCGCCGCGGCCGGGCCCTCCTCGGCCTCGGACTCGGCATCGCCGATCTGCTGGTCCTCGTCGCCTTCATGCAGCTCGACAGCACCGTCTCCTGGAGCTTCTAGCCCTGCCCGCCCCTTCGGGGTGCCCGCCGGGGACCGTAGAATCGGCGGCACCATGGCATACCTCGACCACGCCGCGACCACCCCGATGCTTCCCGAGGCAGTCGAGGCGATGACGGCCCACCTGAGCATCACGGGCAACGCCTCCTCCCTCCACGCCTCCGGCCGCAAGGCGCGCCGTACGGTCGAAGAGTCCCGGGAGACCCTCGCCGAAGCGCTCGGCGCCCGCCCCAGCGAGGTGGTGTTCACCTCCGGCGGCACCGAGGCCGACAACCTCGCGGTGAAGGGCCTGTACTGGTCCCGCCGCGACGCCGACCCGGCCCGCACCCGGGTACTGGCCAGCCCCGTCGAGCACCACGCCGTCCTGGACGCCGTCCACTGGCTCGGCGAGCACGAGGGCGCCACCGTCGAGTACCTCCCGGTCGACTCCTACGGCCGTGTCCACCCCGAGGTGCTGCGCGAGGCCATCGCCCGCAACCCCGACGACGTCGCCCTGGCCACCGTGATGTGGGCCAACAACGAGATCGGTACGGTCCTGCCGGTCCGCGAACTCGCCGACGTGGCAGGGGAGTTCGGCGTACCGCTGCACGCCGACGCGGTGCAGGCCTTCGGCCAGGTCCCGGTCGACTTCGCCGCCTCCGGGCTCGCCGCGATGACCGTCTCCGGCCACAAGATCGGCGGACCGTACGGCATCGGCGCCCTGCTGCTGGGCCGCGAGTACACCCCCGTACCCGTCCTGCACGGCGGCGGTCAGGAACGCCATGTCCGCTCCGGCACCCTCGACGTCCCCGCGATCGCCTCCTTCGCCGTCGCCGGCCGCCTCGCCGCGGAGCAGCGCGAGTGGTTCGCCCACGAGATCGGCGCCCTCCGTGACAACCTCGTCACGGCCGTCCATGCGGCGGTCCCGGACGCGATCCTCGGCGGGGACCCGGTGGACCGGCTGCCGGCCAACGCCCACTTCACGTTCCCCGGCTGCGAGGGCGACTCGCTGCTGCTCCTGCTGGACGCCCAGGGCATCGAGTGCTCCACCGGCTCGGCCTGCACCGCGGGCGTCGCGCAGCCCAGCCATGTCCTGCTCGCCACCGGCACCGACCCGGAGCTGGCCCGCGGCACCCTGCGCTTCTCGCTCGGCCACACCTCGACGGAGGCCGACGTGGAGGCCGTGGCGAAGGCGATCGCCCCCGCCGTGGAACGGGCCCGGGCCGCCGGGCTGACCTGACCCGACCCGCATTTACGAAGAACCGGGGAGAGTCCGCCGACTCTCCCCGGTAACAGGTGTCCGGCGTCCACGGGGGAGGCACACGCCGGACAGGTCCTAGTCGTCCGTCGCGCTGGCGGTCGCCGTGGCGGTGGAGTCGTCCGTCGCGGTCGCCGAGGCGCTGGCGCTCGCGGAGGCGCTCGCGCTGGCCGTGGCCGTGGAGTCGTCCGAGGTGTCGGTACTGGTGCTCGTACTGTCGCCCGTCACCATGAGGGAGGCCATCATGCCCTCGTCCTCGTGCTGCAGCAGATGGCAGTGGAGCATGTACATATAGGTGTCGTCGGAGAAGTCCGTGAACTCCATGGCGATCTTGATCGAACCGCCACCGACCACCTCGTAGGTGTCGTACCAGCCGAGCTGGACCCCGGTCGGGTCCTCGCCGTTGACGGAGATCAGCTGGTACGGCACGTCGTGCAGGTGGAACGAGTGTTCCAGCTGGGTGGAGTTCTGGATCGTCCAGATCTCCTTCGAGCCGACCGTCGTACTGATCATCGCCATCGCGGCCATCGTCGTGCCCGCCGATCCGTTGATCAGCATCGTGGCGCCGTTCTGGCCCAGGGTGATCGTCCGGGCGGTGAAGTCGCTCGTGTCGTAGCGGTCGATGGTGTTGAGGGTGCTGGGCAGGTCGTCCGGGGTGTCGGAGCCGCTGGCCGTGATCGCGAGGAAGTCGTACGTGCCGCTGCCGCCGCGGATCCAGCCGGTGGTGATCACGGCCTGAAGGGTGGCGTCCGCGGTGAGGTCCATGGTGAATTCGGCACGGGCGCCGGCCACCAGTCGGATCGTGGTCACCTCGGTGGGCTCGGTCAGGTAGCCCTGGTCGGTGCTGATCTGGGTGAGGGTGCCGCCGTCGCTGCGCTGGATCACGATGATGTCGGACGGCGAGGCGTTCAGGGCACGGAACCGGGTCCGGGTCTTGGTGGCGGTGAAACCGAGCGTGGTGGAGTCCACGTTGGTCCCGTTGACCAGGAGGGGGAAGGTGGTCGTGCTCAGCCGGTAGCCGGCCGCGTCGTACTTGATGTCTCCGTCGGTGTCGACGGCCAGGGACTGGAAGATGAGCGGGATGTCGTCGACGCCGTAGTCGCTCGGCAGCGCGGCCGAGGCGTCCGTGGAGTCCTCGACGATGATCATCCCGGCCAGGCCGTGCACCGCCTGCTTGGCGGTGGTGCCCAGGGCGTGCGGGTGGTACCAGAGCGTGGTGGCCGGGTCCTTGACCGTGAACGTGGGAGACCAGGTCTCGCCGTCGGCGAAGGCGACCTGCGGGCCGCCGTCCATCTTGGCCGGGACGTGGGCGCCGTGGAAGTGGACCGTCGTGTCCTCACCGATGTCGTTGGTGATGTTGAGGAGGACCACGTCGCCGTTGGTCCACTTCATGGTCGGGCCCAGGAAGTCCTGGTTGTAGCCCATCGTGCTGCTGGTGACGCCCGAGATCACCTCGTGGGTGCCGGTCTTGGCCTCCAGCGTGAAGGTGGTGGTGCCGTCGGAGGTGGTGCCCTCCAGCAGGTCCGGGATGGTGAGGGTGGTGTCCGCCGCGGACGCCTTGTTCTTCGCCGCGTCGTTCAGCAGGGAGAAGGCACCTCCGGCGGCGGCCACCGCCGCGATGCCGGCCCCGGCCATCCCGCCGAGGAACTTGCGCCGGTGCACACCCTTGCCCCGGGCCGCACCGCCCTTGCTGTGCTCGCGCTTCTCGGCCGTGGATTTGCGGTGGTTGCCCTTGCTGTCGCTGCTTGCTTCGGACGCGGGCTCGCTGGTGTGTGTCATGGCGCCAGAGATTTGACCTAAGGCCTGTGTAAAAACTGAGCAGTAGTTAGCAGTGAGCACGGCAGCCTGTGAAAGGTAAGCGCGCACGATCCCTTCACAACTCCCCTGGAACTCAAAGCGAGTTGGCGTACCCCAGGTCACATCCCGAGCAGGGGACGCATCGGACACCGCCGTGACTGAAACGACTCATAGCCAAAGCCAGGTGTGACCCGAGTCACACACCTGTCCGGTGTGCCCGCCTTACGAGTGCCATGTACCGGTCCCAGTCCCAGTACCGCCCGGGGTCCGTGTGATCGGTCCCCGGCACCTCCACGTGCCCGATGACGTGCTTCCGGTCGACCGGGATTCCGTAGTGCCGGCATATCCCGGCCGTCAGCCGCGCGGAGGCCGCGTACATCGCGTCGGTGAACGACGAGGCCTCGTCCACGAAGCCCTCGTGCTCGATGCCGACACTGCGTTCGTTGTACTCCCGGTTGCCCGCGTGGAAGGCCACGTCCAGCTCGCGGATCATCTGCGTGATGTGCCCGTCCTTGCGCACGACGTAGTGCGCAGCCGCCCCGTGCGCGGGGTCCTGGAAGACCTTCACCGCGCTGCGGAAGCCGCCCTGGGTGACATGGATGACCACCATGTCTATCCCGTAGTCGTCCGGCCGGTCCGCCCGCCGGTAGTTCGCCGGGGACGCCGACACCCACTGCGCGCCCCGGAAGTCCACCGCGCCCGCCACCCGCGGCTTCTCCACCCCGGGCAGCCGCCACCACAGCCGCGCCAGCTCGCCCCGCGCCAGCGCGGCCGTCCCCACGGCGGCCGCGGCTCCGCCGATCAGCAGCGCCCGCCGGCCCGTGACCCCTCGCGCGGTCTCCGTGTGCCCGCCCTGTGTCTCCCCCATGCGATCTTCAACGGATACTCGCGGGTCCCGGTTCCCGGCGACCCGTACCCTGGAAGGGTTATGACTGAGACCTCGCAGCGCCCCCGCCCCCTTCGCGTACTCGCCGCCATGTCCGGCGGCGTGGACTCCGCCGTCGCCGCCGCCCGCGCCGCCGAAGCCGGCCACGACGTGACCGGCGTCCACCTCGCGCTCTCCGCGAACCCGCAATCGTTCCGCACGGGCGCGCGGGGCTGTTGCACCATCGAGGACTCGCGCGACGCCCGTCGGGCCGCCGACGTCATCGGCATCCCGTTCTACGTCTGGGACCTCGCCGACCGCTTCCGCGAGGACGTCGTCGAGGACTTCGTCGCCGAGTACGAGGCGGGGCGCACCCCGAACCCCTGCCTGCGCTGCAACGAGAAGATCAAGTTCGCCGCGCTCCTCGACAAGGCCCTCGCGCTCGGCTTCGACGCCGTCTGCACCGGCCACTACGCCCAGGTGATCGTGAACGAGGACGGCACCCGCGAACTGCACCGCGCCTCCGACATGGCCAAGGACCAGTCCTACGTCCTCGGCGTCCTGGACGAGCGGCAGTTGGCGCACGCCCTCTTCCCGCTCGGCGACACCGTCACGACCAAGGACGAGATCCGCGCGGAGGCCGAGCGCCGCGGCCTCGCCGTCGCCAAGAAGCCCGACTCGCACGACATCTGCTTCATCGCCGACGGCGACACCCAGGGCTTCCTCGCGAACCGCCTGGGCAAGGCCGAGGGCGACATTGTCGACGAGTCCGGCACGGTCGTCGGCTCCCACGAGGGCGCCTACGGCTTCACCATCGGCCAGCGCAAGGGCCTGCGCATCGGCACCCCGGCCGCCGACGGCAAGCCGCGCTACGTCCTGGACATCTCCCCGGTCGACAACACGGTGACGGTCGGCCCGGCCGCCTCCCTGGACGTCAGCGCCCTGACCGCCGTCCGCCCCCGCTGGTGCGGCACGGCCCCCACCGGACCCGGCACCTACACCGCCCAGCTCCGCGCCCACGGCGGCGAGACCGAGGTCACCGCCGAACTCGTCGACGGCACCCTGGAGGTGACGTTCAGCGAGCCGGTACGGGGCGTGGCCCCCGGGCAGGCGATCGTGCTCTACGACGACACGCGCGTGGTGGGGTCGGCGACGATCGCGACGACCACGCGCGCGGCGACGGCGATGGCGTGAGCCTTCGGGGAGTCGTCCCGTGGGTCAGCGCGTGAAGAACTCCGTGAGCAGTGGCGCCAAGGCGGTCGGGTCCACCATGTGGGTCTGACCGTCCAGGGTGCGATACGTCCCCTCCGGCGCCGCGTCCGCCACCGCCCGCGCGGCCTCCCGCATCCACTCGGCGCTCGCGCCGCCCGCGATCGTCAGCACCGGGACGGACAGGGACGCCAGCCGGTCCGCCGGGACCAGACCGTCGCCCATGGCCGCGTCGTCGTACGCGAGGGTCGGGGCGATGGCCTCCATGCCGGACCACATGGGGGAGCGGCGGGCCCCCTCGATCATCTCCGGGGGCGCGCCGGTGAGCGCCATGAACAGCTCGACGGCGTCGCCGTGACGCCCCTCGGCGAGCAGTTCCGTCAGCCGCCCGGTGTACTCGGCGCGCTCCTTGGCGCCGGCCGCGTCGAGAGCGAACGGCGGCTCGTAGAGGGCGACTTGGGTCACGGGCAGGCCGCTCGCCACCGCGTGCAGGACGAGCGCACCGCCCGACGAGTGCCCGTAGAGGGCCGCGCTGCCGCCCACGGCGTCGATCAGCGCCGCGAGGTCCTCGACCTCCCGGGCCACCGCGAAGGGCACCGTGTCGCCGCTGGAGCCCCGGCCCCGGCGGTCGTACGGGACCGCCCCGAACCGGTGCGCGAGCTGCGCAGCCAGCGGCAGCAGGCCATCGCCCGTCGTCATCGCGCCACCGACCAGGACGACGGGCGGGCCCGCACCGATGCGTTCGTACGCGATGGCAGTGCCGTCGCGCGAAACAGTCTTCTTGTCCATACCGGTGAAGACTGCCGGAGGGGGTGCGACTAATCGGTCACAACACTTCTACTTCGTAGAAGCAGAGGTGGTCCTTGATCTGCGCCACGTCGGGCTTGGGGTCGGGGTACGCCCACACCAGGTCGGTCGCGTCCGGCAGCGACCAGTAGGAGGCGTCGCCCTTGAAGGGGCAGTGGGTGTGGGTCTCGGAGGGGGTCAGGAGGTCGAGCCGTACGTCCTCCGGAGGGAGGTAGTACCGCACCGGGGAGCCGGTCTCCTTCAGGATCAGGGGCCGGTCGCTCTCCGCCAGCACCTGGTCGCCGTGGACGACGCGTACGCGCCGGTCGCCCTGCTCGATCGTGATCGTGTGTCCGTCAGCCATACCGGAAAAGCACTCGCGGGCCCCCGGTTCTTCCCGCGTACGGTGACGGATATGAAGATCTGTGTCTTTCTCTCCGCCGCCGACCTGGACGAGCGCTACACGCGCCCCGCGCGGGAGTTCGCGGAACTGCTCGGCAAGGGCGGGCACACCCTCGTCTGGGGCGGTTCGGACGTCGGCCTGATGAAGGTGGTCGCGGACGGCGTACAGGCCACCGGCGGACGGCTGGTGGGCGTCTCGGTGACCTTCCTGGCGGCGTCGGCACGGGCGGGCGCCGACGAGATGGTGATCGCGGCCGACCTCGCCGAACGCAAGAGGCTGCTCCTGGAGAAGGCCGACGCCGTGGTGATCATGGTGGGCGGCACCGGGACCCTGGACGAGGCGACGGAGATCCTGGAGCTGAAGAAGCACGGCCACACCGACAAGCCGGTGGTGCTGCTCAACACGGCGGGCTTCTACGACGGCCTGAAGACCCAGTTCCGGCGCATGGAGGACGAGGGGTTCCTGCCCGTCCCGCTCACCGAGCTGGTCTTCTTCGCGGAGGAGCCGGTGGGGGCGCTGGCCTACCTGGAGGAGTCTCTCGGTATCCACTGATGCGAGCATGGCGGGCATGGCTACACATGTGATCACCGGGGCCGGTTCCGGTATCGGCGCGGCCGTCGCCCGCAGGCTGCACGCGCGCGGGGACGAACTCGTGCTCCACGCGCGCGACGCGGGCCGCGCGAAGGA
Organism: Streptomyces hokutonensis; assembly: GCF_042751305.1. GTDB lineage: Bacteria > Actinomycetota > Actinomycetes > Streptomycetales > Streptomycetaceae > Streptomyces > Streptomyces hokutonensis_A. The sequence goes on along the minus strand of NZ_JBHYWD010000007.1, from coordinate 313,878 downwards.
ACTGGCGGCCGAATACCCCGGGGCGCGCACCCTGGTCGGCGACCTCGCGGACCCCGACCGGCTCAGCTGGGCGTTCTCCCACCAGAGCCTGCCCGACCGGGTGGACACGCTCCTGCACATCGCCGGGGTGGTCGACCTGGGCCCGGTGGGCGACCTGACCCCGAAGACCTGGCACCACCAGCTCAACGTCAACCTGGTCGCCCCCGCCGAACTCACCCGCCACTTCCTGCCCCAACTCCGCGCGGCCCGCGGCCACGTCCTCTTCGTCAACTCCGGCGCGGGACTGCGGGCGAGCGCCGACTGGTCCGCCTACGCCGCCTCCAAGCACGGCCTGAAGGCCCTGGCGGACTCCCTCCGCCACGAGGAACACCCCAACGGCGTCCGCGTCACCTCCGTCTACCCCGGCCGCACCGCCAGCCCCATGCAGGCCAAGGTCCACCAACAGGAGGGCAAGGAGTACGACCCCGCCCAGTGGATCGACCCCGAGTCGGTCGCGACGACGATCCTCATGGCGATCGACCTCCCGGGGGACGCCGAGGTCAACGACCTGACGGTGCGGCCGGGGCGGTGACCAGGAAGGTGCCCGGGCCGGAGCGAGCGCGCGGTGCGAGTGGCGCGGAGGTCCGGAACTGGCTCGGCGAGGTGTGGGAGCGCACGGAGGCGGCGGTGGTTCTCGAAGGCGGCGACAACGGTGGACCGCTCGCCGAACGTGGGCTCATCGGTGAGGTGTTCGACGCCGAGGACCTCGCGGAGCTGCGCGCTCTCACCACGACCGGCACGTTCATAGACGACATCTGCCGCTGCTTCGGCAGCGTGACCATCGCCCTGCTCGACGCCGAGGGCGAGTTCATCGGCACCGGCAGCGTGCACGGCCTGACGGACGTCTCCTGGGAGCGCGGCCGATTCGGGAACAACCTGGAGGTGGCGGATCCGGAGCGGCTGGTCGGCTTCCTGGAGCGGCTCGGGGTCCGGATGCGCTGAGGTCCGGATCGGCGCAATCGGCCGACGGTGTCCTGGGTTCCGCCCCTGGCTCCCCGGACCTGTGAACCATTCGAGCAACCGAGTCGGGTGGTGGGCGGGCAAAGGCCCCAGGGTCTGGGGGCGGAGCCCCCAGGAGCGGTGTCCCTCCCGGAGGGTTCCGTAGTCTTCCGGGGTGAGCAACAACAGTCAGTTCAGCTTCGGTCCCGCCACCGGTGTCGGTTCCCTGCCCGGCAGCGACGCCCGGGAGGCCGCGAAGACCGCGACCGGGGCCTTCGAGGACTTCCCTTTCCTGCCCGAGCTGCCGGCCCGGGGGCCCGGTGCGGACATGATCGGGCGGACCGCCGGGCTGCTCGTCGAGGTGTACGCGCGCGTGGAGCCCAGCGGTTGGCGGATCGGGGACCGGCCGGGGCGGGACACGAAGCGGGCGTGGGCGTGGCTGGGGGAGGACCTGGACGCGTTCGAGGAGTTCACGCAGGGGTACGAGGGGCCGCTCAAGGTGCAGGCCGTGGGGCCCTGGACCCTCGCCGCCGCCCTGGAGTTGAGGAACGGCGAGGCCGTGCTCTCCGACCTCGGCGCCTGCCGCGACCTCGCCGGCTCGCTCGCCGAGGGCCTGCGCAACCACCTGGCCGACGTCCAACGCCGCGTCCCCGGCGCCCAGATCGTGCTCCAGCTCGACGAGCCGTCCCTGATCGGCGTACTGCGCGGACACGTCAGGTCCGCCAGCGGCTACCGCACCTACCGCGCCGTGGACCGCCAACTCGTCGAGAGCACCCTCCGCGAGGTCGTCGGAGTGCACGCGCACGGCCCGGTCGTCGTCCACTCCTGCGCACCGGACGTGCCGTTCGCCCTGCTGCGTCGCGCGGGCGCGGCCGGGGTCTCCTTCGACTTCTCGCTCCTCACCGAGCGTGACGACGACGTCATCGGCGAGGCGGTCGAGGCCGGCACCCGACTGTTCGCCGGTGTCGTGCCGGGCACGGACACCGCATTGTCAGACCCTGCCGGTAGCGTCATGGGTGTCAGGACGCTGTGGCGCAGGCTGGGGCTGCGACCGGGACTGCTCGCGGACGCGGTCACCCTCACCCCGGCGTGCGGACTCGCGGGGGCTTCCCCCGAGTACGCGCGCCATGCGCTCGCCCACTGCGTCCGGGCGGCGAGATCCCTCGCGGACAACCCTGAGTGACGGAAGGACAACACGGTGGCCGGCGACAGGCAGGCGGAGACGACGGTGCCCGCAGAGGCACGGGAGAAGCACGCGCAGCTCGCTGAGCAGATCGAGGAGCACCGCTTCCGTTACTACGTGAACGACGCCCCGGTCGTCAGCGACGCGGAGTTCGACAAACTCCTGCGCACCCTGGAGGCGTTGGAGGACGAGTACCCGGAGCTGCGCACGCCGGACTCCCCGACGCAGAAGGTCGCGGGGGCGTACGAGACGGAGTTCAGCTCCGTCGTCCACCGCTCCCGCATGCTCTCCCTGGACAACGCCTTCGAGGACCTGGAGCTGGCGGCCTGGGCCGAGCGCGTCCACAAGGACGTCGGCGCCTCCGACCACCACTTCCTGTGCGAGCTGAAGGTCGACGGCCTCGCCGTCAACCTGACGTATGAGCAGGGCCGCCTCACGCGCGCGGCGACCCGCGGGGACGGCCGTACGGGCGAGGACATCACGCCCAACGTCCGGACGATCGCCGAGATCCCGGACCGGCTGACCGGCGAGCGCGTGCCCGACCTCGTGGAGATCCGCGGCGAGGTCTACTTCCCGATGGAGAAGTTCGAGGAGCTGAACGCCCGTCTGGTCGAGGCCGGCGACAAGCCGTTCGCCAACCCCCGTAACGCGGCGGCGGGTTCACTCCGCCAGAAGGACCCGCGGGTCACCGCCGGCCGCCCCCTGCACATGGTCGTGCACGGCATCGGCGCCCTGGAGGGCTTCGACCCCCTCACCCGCCTCTCCGAGGCGTACGACCTCCTCAAGACCTGGGGCCTGCCCACCTCCCCGCACAACAGGGTGGTGGACGACCTCGACGGCGTACGGGAGTTCATCAGGTACTACGGCGAGAACCGCCACTCCGTCGCGCACGAGATCGACGGAGTGGTCGTCAAGCTCGACGAGATCCCCCTCCAGGGACGCCTCGGCTCCACCTCCCGCGCCCCGCGCTGGGCGATCGCGTGGAAGTACGCGCCCGAGGAGGTCAACACCAAGCTCGTCAACATCCGCGTGGGCGTGGGCCGTACGGGCCGGGTCACGCCGTACGCCCAGGTCGAGCCGGTGACGGTGGCCGGCTCGGAGGTCGAGTTCGCGACGCTGCACAACCAGGAGGTCGTCAAGGCCAAGGGCGTCCTCATCGGTGACACGGTGGTGCTGCGCAAGGCCGGTGACGTGATCCCGGAGATCCTCGGACCGGTCGCCGATCTGCGGGACGGCAGCGAGCGGGAGTTCGTGATGCCCGCCGAGTGCCCCGAGTGCGGCACACCGCTGCGCCCGATGAAGGAGGGCGACATCGACCTCCGCTGCCCCAACGCCCGTACCTGCCCCGCCCAGTTGAGGGAGCGGCTCTTCTACCTCGCGGGCCGCAAGGCGCTGGACATCGACCACTTCGGGTATGTCTCGGCCGCCGCCCTCACCAAGCCGCTGGAGCCCGCGGACCCGCCGCTGAAGGACGAGGGCGACCTGTTCGACCTCACCATCGAGCAGCTGCTGCCCATCAAGGCGTACGTCCTCGACCAGGACAGCGGGCTGCCCAAGCGCGACCCGAAGACCGGCGAGGAGAAGATCGCGACGGTCTTCGCCAACCAGCAGGGCGAGCCGAAGAAGAACGCGCTCGCGATGCTGGAGACCATCGCCGCGGCCAAGGACCGCCCGCTCGCCCGCATCCTCACCGGCCTGTCGATCCGTCATGTCGGCCCGGTCGCCGCCGAGGCACTGGCCCGCGAGTTCCGCTCGATCGAGCGTATCGAGCAGGCCACCGAGGAGGAGTTGGCGAACACCGACGGGGTCGGCGCGATCATCGCGGCCTCCCTCAAGGAGTGGTTCGCCGAGGACTGGCACCAGGAGATCCTGCGCAAGTGGCGGGCCGCCGGGGTCCGGATGGAGGAGGAGGGTTCCGCCGAGGACGAGGGCCCGCGCCCGCTCGAAGGGCTGACCGTCGTCGTGACCGGCACACTCGAACACTTCACCCGGGACGGGGCCAAGGACGCGTTGCAGAGCCGGGGAGCGAAAGTGACCGGTTCTGTTTCGAAGAAGACCTCTTTCGTTGTCGTAGGTGACAATCCTGGTTCCAAGTACGACAAGGCGATGCAGGTCAAGGTGCCGGTTCTGAACGAGGACGGCTTCACCGTGCTGCTGGAACAGGGCCCCGAGGCGGCCGCCGAAGTCGCGCTTCCGGTCGAGGAGTAGCGAGGAGCAGCGGTTGAAGGCCACCCGATCGGCGCATACCAGATGCATACGGGTGGCCGGGTCGCATTCGGGCAACCGTCTACGACCGCTGCCCGTGGAAGCCTTCTGCGGCCTACTGTTGAGGTGTGCACCTGCCGTGCCCAGCTGCGGTTGGGGCAACCCCCTGCTCTTGGTGAGCAAGGGGAAGGGTTTTCCAAACGCGGTGCCGGTGATGGAAGTCGGGCATCGGACCGCGTGGCGTGGGCACCGCCGGCTGTGAGAGGGACGGGAATGGAACCGACCGAGAGCGCCCCCCCGGACTCACTCCTGCGCCGGCTCACCGGCGCCTGGCGGGAGAGTCGTTGGGGAGCGCGCCCCGTGGAGCGTCCGGGCAGCACCCAGCCGCGCGCCACCGGACAGTACTCCACACCGGACGCGCGCCACGACGCACCGCTCTCCACCGCCCACTCCTCCGCACTGCCGGGCGGCGAAACCGGACGGCACCTGAACTGGCCCGCGCTGCCCACGGCGGTGGTGGCCGCGGCCGGCTTCGTTCTCGGCGCCGGTTTCTTCCGGGCGTTCACCGGTGACCACGCGCTGTTCCCGTTCGGCACAGTCGGCTGGTCGCTGGCCGTCCTCACCGGCATCATCGTCGGCCACCTGGTCGCCCTCGGCCGCGCCCGCTGGTGGGGCGGCACCGGCTCGGGCGCCGCCCTCACCCTCGGCGTCCTGCTGCTCTACGGCTGGGTCGCCGCCGGCATGGTCAGCCTCACCGTCGTCGTCCTGGTCGGCATAGCCCGGCGCAACCGCTGGCGTCAGGGCGTGCTGCACGGCGCGGTGGACATATTGGGCATAGCCGCCGGAGCGCTCGTCCTCGGCGCGTTCGGCCGGGTGCCGTCCGTCGAGAAGCCCTGGAACCCGGACGCCTGGACGGTCTACACCGCCCCCGAAGTCGTCCTGGTCGCCCTCGCCTATCTCGCCGTGACCCGCACCCTGCTCTGGTATCTGCACGCCCCGCGCCACGGCGGACTGCCCACCGTCGCGCGCACCGCCCTGCTCAGACAGGGCCTCGTCGCGGTCGCCCTGCTCGGCATCGCCCCGCTGATCTGCGTGGTCGCGGTCGCCCAGCCGGTCCTGCTGCCCCTCTTCTCGATCCCGCTCATCGCCCTCGACTCCACCCTGTGGATGGCCCGCGCCAGGGCCGAGGAGCAACTGCGGGACCCACTGACCGGGCTGCCCAACCGGCAGTGGCTCCTGGAGCGCATCTGGACCGCCCTGGACGACGCCGAACGCATCGGCGCCAAAGCCGCGCTCATGCTGATCGACCTCGACCGCTTTCGATCGGTCAACGACACTCTCGGTCATCTCGCCGGTGACCGGCTGCTGTTGCAGATAGCCGACCGGCTGCGGGTGGCGCTGCCGCGCGGGGCGGAGGCCGCGCGGCTCGGCGGCGACGAGTTCGCGCGACAAAGGGCCCCCGCCCACACCACCCACACCGCGCCCCCCCG
>NZ_JBHYWD010000007.1:214405-308012 GCF_042751305.1 Streptomyces hokutonensis | reverse complement strand
TCGCCTATCGCCGTCCGCCTGCGGGTGTAGCTGCGCCGCGCGGAGCTGCCGGCGCCGCAAGCCCCAGACTATTTAGATTTACATCTGCCCGTCGCCGACTCGACCACGTCCGCGACCCGGGTCGCCCGCAACCTCGTCGCCGCCCTCAGCTCCCCGCTCGACCTCGACGGGCTCACCCTCGTCCTGGAGGCCAGCGCGGGCGTCGCCGTCTTCCCCGACCACGCCCTCGACGCCGAGGGGCTGCTGCGCCGGGCGGACGTCGCGATGTACCAGGCGAAGCGGGACCGTACGGGCGTGGAGGTCTACGAGTCCAAGCGGGACTCCAACACCCCCGACCGGCTCGGCCTCCTCGGCGATCTGCGCCGCGCCCTCGACGCGCACGAGGTGCAGGTCCACTACCAGCCCAAGGTCCGCTTCGACGGCCAGGTCGCGGGCCTCGAGGCGCTGGTGCGGTGGGTGCATCCGGAGCGCGGGAAGGTGCCGCCGGACGAGTTCATAGCGATCGCCGAGTCGTCCGGTCTGATGCCCCATCTCACCGAGTACGTGCTCGACACGGCCCTCGCCCAGGTCGCCAGATGGCGGGCCCAGGGCCTGTTCGTACCGGTCGCGGTGAACGTCTCCCCGCGCGATGTGCACACCCCCGGATTCGCCGGCTCGGTCGCCGCGCGCCTCGCCCGGCACGGCGTCCCGGCGGGATCCCTCCAGCTGGAGATAACCGAACACGTCCTCCTGGAGGACCCCCAGCGCGCCGCCGACACGCTCAACGGCCTCACCGGCCACGGCGTGAAGATGTCCCTCGACGACTTCGGCACGGGGTACTCGTCCCTCGTGCATCTACGGCGGCTCCCGGTCAGCGAGCTGAAGATCGACCGCTCGTTCGTGGCACGGCTCGCGGTGGACACGGAGGACGCAGAGATCGTGCGGTGCACGGTGGATCTCGCGCACTCGCTCGGACTTCTCGTCGTTGCGGAGGGCGTCGAGGACGACGAGACCTGGGAGCGGTTGCGGGACCTGGGCTGCGACGCCGTACAGGGGTGGCTGGTCGCCGCGGCGATGCCGCCGGAGGACATGACGGCTTGGCTGCTGGCGCGGGGGTCTCGGGGGTGGCAGCGGCCGCGGGCGGCTTTGCCCGCGGCTGCGGCGGATGATCCGGGGCGGCTTGGCTGATCTTTCGGGCGCGGGTTCGTTGTGGCTGGGCGCGCCCACGCGGCGGAGCCGCAGATCGACACAGCCCCGCGCCCCTCGAAGGAACCGCCTGCTGAGAAGTGGTCGATCGAAACCGTTTAACGGCTAAGGCCCCCCGCCCCATAGGATTGGCCCCAAACCACACACACTCACCCCAGAGGAACGCTGCATGCCTGGCATCACGCGCGAGGAGGTCGCCCACCTCGCCCGGCTGGCGCGTCTGGAGCTGAAGCCCGAAGAGCTCGAGCACTTCGCGGGACAGCTGGACGACATCATCGGCGCGGTCGCCCGCGTCAGTGAGGTCGCCGACCAAGACGTACCGCCGACCTCTCACCCGCTGCCGCTGACGAACGTCATGCGCGCGGACGAGGTCCGTCCCTCGCTCACCCCCGAGCAGGCGCTCTCCGGCGCCCCGGCCCAGGAGCAGCAGCGTTTCAAGGTGCCGCAGATCCTGGGGGAGGACTAATCACCATGACGGACCACAGCAGCATCATCCGGCTCACCGCCGCAGAGACCGCCGCGAACATCGCGTCCGGCGTGCTCACGGCCGTCGAGGTCACCGAGGCCCACCTCGCCCGGATCGAGGAGGTCGACGCGAAGGTGCACGCCTTCCTGCACGTCGACCGCGAGGGAGCCCTCGCGCAGGCCCGTGCCGTCGACGCCAAGCGGGCCAGGGGCGAGGAGTTGGGTCCCCTCGCCGGCGTTCCGCTCGCGCTCAAGGACATCTTCACCACCGAGGGCATTCCGACGACCGTCGGTTCGAAGATCCTCGAAGGCTGGATTCCGCCGTACGACGCGACCGTGACCAAGCGGCTCAAGGCCGCCGACGTCGTCATCCTCGGCAAGACCAACATGGACGAGTTCGCCATGGGGTCCTCCACCGAGAACAGCGCCTACGGGCCTACCGGCAACCCCTGGGACCTCACCAAGATCCCCGGCGGCTCCGGTGGCGGTTCCTCCGCCGCGCTCGCCTCCTTCCAGGCGCCGCTGGCGATCGGGACGGACACCGGCGGCTCGATCCGCCAGCCGGCCGCCGTCACCGGCACGGTCGGTGTCAAGCCGACGTACGGCGCGGTCTCCCGCTACGGCATGGTCGCCTTCTCGTCCTCCCTCGACCAGGGCGGCCCCTGCGCCCGTACGGTCCTGGACGCGGCGCTGCTGCACGAGGTCATCGCCGGGCACGACCCGCTGGACTCCACGTCGATCGACTCCCCGGTCCCGCCGGTCGTCGAGGCCGCCCGCAACGGCAGCGTGGAGGGCATGCGGGTCGGTGTCGTCAAGCAGTTCCGCGGTGAGGGCTACCAGGCCGGTGTCATCCAGCGCTTCGACGAGGCCGTCGCGGTCCTGAAGGAACTCGGCGCGGAGATCGTGGAGTTGGACTGTCCGTCCTTCGACCTCGCCCTGTCGGCGTACTACCTGATCGCGCCCTCCGAGTGTTCGTCGAACCTGGCCCGTTTCGACGGTCTGCGCTACGGCCTCCGTGTCGGTGACGACGGCACCCACTCCGCCGAGGAGGTCACCTCCCTCACCCGTGAGGCGGGCTTCGGCCCCGAGGTGAAGCGCCGCATCATGCTCGGGACGTACGCGCTGAGCTCCGGCTACTACGACGCGTACTACGGCAGCGCCCAGAAGGTCCGTACGCTCATCACGCGCGACTTCGAGAAGTCGTTCGAGAGCGTCGACGTGATCGTGTCTCCGACTACGCCGACCACCGCCTTCCCGATCGGCGAGCGGGCCGACGACCCGATGGCGATGTACCTCGCGGACCTGTGCACCATCCCGACCAACCTGGCGGGCAACTCGGCCATGTCGCTGCCCTGCGGTCTCGCGCCGGAGGACGGTCTCCCGGTCGGGCTGCAGATCATCGCCCCGGCGCTGAAGGACGACCGGCTTTACAAGGTCGGCGCCGCCGTCGAGGCCGCCTTCGTGGAAAAGTGGGGGCACCCGCTGCTTGAGGAGGCACCGTCGCTGTGAGCAACGCACTGTCGAAGGCCAAGGGCTTCAAGAAGTCCAAGTCCGGGACGTACCTGTCCATGGCCACCACCGCGTTCGGCGCGCTGAGTGTCGCCAAGCAGATCAAGAAGGCGCGCACCGAGCACGACACGCTCCGTCTGATCGACGCCACGGTGTCCGCCGTCGCGCTCGTCACCGGCTTCGCCATCCTGTACCGCGAGCTGAAGCGGCTGGGCGACGACGACGTCCTGCTGGGCTGAGAGGGAAAGTTCACCGTGACCACCACGACCGACCTGGAGTCGTACGAGGACGCTCTCGCGTCGTACGACCCCGTCATGGGCCTTGAGGTCCATGTCGAACTCGGCACCAAGACCAAGATGTTCTGCGGTTGTTCGACCGAGCTGGGCGCCGAGCCCAACTCGCAGACCTGCCCGACCTGCCTCGGCATGCCCGGCGCGCTGCCGGTCGTCAACGCGATCGGCGTCGAGTCCGCCATCAAGATCGGCCTCGCGCTGAACTGTGAGATCGCCGAGTGGTGCCGCTTCGCCCGGAAGAACTACTTCTATCCGGACATGCCGAAGAACTTCCAGACCTCCCAGTACGACGAGCCGATCGCCTTCAACGGCTATCTGGACGTCCAGCTGGAGGACGGCGAGACCTTCCGGGTGCAGATCGAGCGCGCCCACATGGAGGAGGACACCGGCAAGTCGCTGCACGTCGGCGGCGCGACGGGCCGTATCCACGGCGCCTCGCACTCGCTGCTCGACTACAACCGCGCCGGCATCCCGCTCATCGAGATCGTCACCAAGCCGATCGAAGGTGCCGGTGAGCGCGCTCCCGAGGTCGCCAAGGCGTACGTCGCCGAGCTGCGCGAGCTGATCCGGGCGCTCGGTGTGTCCGAGGCGCGGATGGAGCAGGGGCAGATGCGCTGCGACGTGAACCTGTCGCTGCGTCCGCACGGCCGCGAGAAGTTCGGTACCCGCAGCGAGACCAAGAACGTCAACTCGCTGCGTTCCGTGGAGCGTGCGGCCCGTTACGAGATCCAGCGCCACGCCGCGGTGCTGAACTCCGGCGGCACGATCATCCAGGAGACCCGCCACTTCCACGAGGACACCGGGTCGACGACCTCGGGCCGCGTGAAGGAGGAGGCGGAGGACTACCGGTACTTCCCCGAGCCGGACCTGGTGCCGGTGGCCCCCTCGCGCGAGTGGGTCGAGGAGATCCGCGCCGGACTGCCCGAGCAGCCGCTGGCCCGCCGCAACCGGCTGACCGAGGAGTGGGGGATCACCGCGTTCGACATGCAGTCGATCCTCAACGCCGGTGCCATCGACCCGATCGTCGCGACGATCGACGCCGGTGCCGACGCGGCCTCCGCCCGCAAGTGGTGGATGGGCGAACTGGCGCGCAGCGCCAACGAGTCCGGCAAGGCGCTCGACGAACTCCCCATCACGCCGGAGCAGGTCGCCCGGGTCACCGCGCTGGTGACCGCCGGTGAGCTGAACGACAAGCTGGCCCGCCAGGTCATCGAGGGCGTTCTCGCCGGCGAGGGCACCCCGGACGAGGTCGTGGAGAAGCGCGGTCTGAAGGTCGTCTCCGACGACGGCGCCCTCACCACCGCCGTCCAGGAGGCAATCGCCGGCAACCCGGGCATCGCCGACAAGATCCGCGGCGGCAAGGTCGCGGCGGCCGGCGCCCTGGTCGGCGCGGTCATGAAGGCCACCCGCGGCCAGGCCGACGCGGCCCGCGTCAAGGAACTCATCCTTGAGCAGCTGGGCGTCAGCGAGGGCTGAGCCAGTACCCCGTGCACGGCCCCGGAGACCCGGTCTCCGGGGCCGTTCCGTTTACACCCGGCGGCCCACGACCCGGGCGAAGCCGAGGAGTTGCCCCCGGTCGGCCGTCACCAGCTCCACCGACTCACGGGCCATCCGCGCCATCCACTCGTAGGGACTCTCCTCGGCGCACACCTCGCTCCACAGCAGCCAGTCCTTCCAGCCGTCGGGCTGCCAGTCGGCGGTCTCGACCTCCACGGTGCCGCCGCGGGTCCAGTGGCGGCGCCACCAGGCGGGGGTGTGGAAGGCCCAGAAGCCGGGGTCCCAGAAGGGCTTCAGATGCTCCGGCGGTTCGTCGCCCGGCAGTTCCTCCCGGAGGGCGGGCATGACGACGCCGATCCGGCCGCCCGGCTTCAACAGCCTTGTCAGCGTGGGCAGATAGAGGTCGGCGGTGCCGAAGTACTGGTACGCGTCGATCGACACGATCGCGTCGAACGTGCCCTCCGCGAAGGGCAGGTCGTGCGCCTCCACATGCAGAGGCAGCACCCGGTCGGCGACACCCGCCTCCGCGATCCGTACGGCGTTCTCGTCGGGCTTCACCCACAGATCGGCGGCGGTGACCTGGACGTCGTACTCCTTGGCGAGGAAGACGGAGGTCATGGCGCGCCCGCAGCCCAGGTCGAGCACGCGCGCGCCGGGGCGCAGGGTGTCGAGGCCGAGGGCGGGGGCCAGCCATTCCAGCAGCCACAGGGCGTGCGGGCCCATCTGGTTCTCGATGGTCCAGCGGACGTCGTAGGTGTTGCTGCGCGGGTGGCGGGGGTGGGTCAGGCGGGCGGTCAGTTCGGTGTCGGACATCGGTGAACGGGCTCCTCCGGTTCTGCGTAGCTTCCTGTGGGAGAGCAACGAGATTGTGGAGGACGTCGGTTGGCCGCGCACCAGGTTTCTCAGGCGGAAGCGCTACGCTCGCCCGCCATGGACGGACGCGGAGATTCCGAGATATCCGACTTGGACGACTTCGGGGATCCGGCACTGGACGCGCGGCGGGCCCGCTGGATCGCGGCCCTGACCGGCGCCGTGCTTGCCCTGGCCGGTGTGGCCGCGGCGGCGCTCCGGGCCGCTGGTTCCGAACCGGTGCTCGTCCCGGCCGCCTATGCCGTGGGTGCCGCGCTGTGCGCGCTCGCGTCGGTGCTCGGCTCCCGGGGCCGTACCAGACGGGCGTTGTGGCTGCTGGTCGTCGGGGCGATGGTGATGGCGCTGGGGGACCAGTTCGACTGAGGCGCCCGCCGGGGTGACAGAGTCGCCGTTACTGTCCTGTGATCTGGCTCCCACTCCGGTGCCGAAGTCCTCGAACGCCATGAACGATCACTTTCGGCTGCGAGAGTGGGTGGCGTATCGCTCATGCGTTCTTTGCGGGCTGTTCATCCTTCGGACGATGTTTCCCGGTCAAAGATCCACAATTCGCCATCCCCGGGAGCACGTTCGTGGCAGCCCTTGCCCGCTGGTGTGTTCGGCACCGCCTCGCCGCCGTCCTGTTGTGGCTCCTCGCCTTCGGCGGGGTCACCGCTGCCGCCGCCGTCACCGGCTCGGCGTACTCGAACGACTACGAAGCCCCCGGCACCGAGTCGGGCCGCGCGACTCAGCTCCTCAAGGAGGCGTTTCCGGGCCTCGGCGGCGACAGCGACACCGTGGTCTGGCGCACCTCGCCCGGCTCCGTCCGCGCCGCCGACGTCGAACAGACCATGACCGAGGCCCTGGACCGCATTGCCGACCTGCCGGGGGTGGCCTCCGTCGTCAGTCCCTACGACGGTCAGGGCACCGGCCGGATCAGCGCCGACGGGCGGACCGCCTACGCCACCGTCACCTTCGCGCACCAGGCTGAGGACATCGACAAGTCCCAGGCTCAGGCCGTCGTCCGCGCGGCGAAGGCCGCCGGGACCGACGGGCTCCAGGTCGAGCTGGGCGGCAGCGCCATCGGGCTCACCGAGTCGTCGAGCGGGCACACCGCCGAGATCGTCGGGGTGGCCGTCGCCGCCCTCGTCCTGTTCCTGGCCTTCGGTTCGCCAGCCGCCTCGCTGCTGCCCATCGGCACCGCCCTGCTGAGCGTCGGCACCGCCTACGCCGCGATCGTGCTCCTGGGCCACGCCATGACGGTCGCCGACTTCGCGCCCATGCTCGGCATGCTGGTCGGGCTCGGCGTCGGCATCGACTACGCCCTGTTCATCGTGACCCGGCACCGGCGCGGGCTGAAACGCGGACTGTCCGTCACCGAGGCGGTCACCAACGCGGTCGTCACCACCGGGCGCGCGGTCGTCTTCGCGGGCGCCACGGTCTGCATAGCCCTCCTGGGGATGCTGATCCTCCGGCTCGGCTTCCTCAACGGGGTCGCGATCGCCGCCTCGTTGACCGTGATGCTCACCGTCGCGGCCTCCGTGACCCTTCTCCCGGCCCTGCTGTCCTTCATCGGCCCCCGGGCCCTCAGCCGCCGCGAACGGCGCCGGCTGGCCGAGCACGGGCCCCAGCCGGAGCTGCCCACCGGCCTCGCCGCCCGCTGGTCCGCGTTCGTCGAACGCCACCCCAAACTCCTCGGCGCCCTCGCCCTGGTCGTCATCACCGTCCTCGCCCTGCCGACGCTCTCGCTCCACCTGGGCACCTCCGACCAGGGCAACGACCCGAAGGCGTCGACCACCCGCCAGGCCTACGACCTCCTCGCGGAAGGCTTCGGTCCGGGCGTCAACGGCCCGCTCACCCTCGTCACGAAGATCGACAGCGCCGAGGACAGGCTCGCCCTCGACAACCTCGACGCCACCCTCCGCACCACCGAGGGCATCGCCTCCGTGACCCCGGTGACCTACGACTCCGGCGGCGCCACCGGGTACTTCACGGTCGTACCGGACTCGGCCCCGCAGTCCCGGCGGACCAGCGACCTCGTCGACCGGCTGCGCACCGAGGTACTGCCCCGGGCGGAGACGGGGACCTCGCTGGACATCCACGTCGGGGGCGTGACGGCGAGCTACGACGACTTCGCCGCCGTCATCGTCGGCAAACTTCCGCTGTTCGTCGGGGTCGTCATCTCGCTCGGCTGTGTGCTGCTCCTGCTCGCCTTCCGGTCCGTCGGCATCCCGCTCAAGGCCGCCGCGATGAACGTCGCCGCCGTGGCCGCCGCCTTCGGAGTCGTCGTCGCGATCTTCCAGTGGGGCTGGGGGAGCGAGTTCCTCGGCCTCGGCCGGGCCGGACCCGTCGAACCCTTCCTCCCCGTGATCATGGTGTCCGTCCTCTTCGGACTCTCCATGGACTACCAGGTCTTCCTGGTCAGCCGGATGTACGAAGAATGGCTGGAAACCGGCGACAACCGCCGGGCCGTCCGCGTCGGCCTCGCCGAGACCAGCCGGGTCATCAACTCGGCCGCCGTCATCATGATCTCGGTCTTCCTCGCCTTCGTGCTCAGCGGCGACCGCGTGATCGCCATGTTCGGCATCGCGCTCGCCTCCGCCGTCGCCCTGGACGCCTTCGTCCTGCGTACGTTGCTGGTGCCCGCCCTCATGCACCTGCTCGGCGGCGCCAACTGGTGGCTGCCCCGCCCCCTGGACCGCGTCCTGCCCCGCATCAGCATCGAGCCCCCCGAGTGCCGCGCCGCCCATGAGAGGCTGGCCGCTGCGACGGACGCCGAGGTGGCGGACGTACTGGCGAAGGAGCGGGAGCAGGATGTACGCGATATCCCTGGGTGACGACGGAGCCGAACTGCGTCCCCTGGAGGTGTGGCACGCCGAGGAGTTCCTCGCCCACCTGGACCGCGGCCGGGAGTTCATCGGCCAGTACATCTCCTTCGGCTCCAAGGCGACGGACGTCGAGTCGACGCGGGAGATGCTCCAGCGCTACGCCGACCTGCGCGCCGCCGACAGCGCCTCCCTGCACGGCATCTGGCTGGACGGCAAGCTCGTCGGCGGCGTCCTCTTCCTCAACTTCCACGCCGACCAGGGCAACTGCGAGGTCGGCTGCTGGCTGGAACCCGCCGCCGCCGGGCGCGGACTGATCACCCGCGCGATACGGATCCTCATCGATTTCGCGATCGAACAGCGCGGTATCCACCGGGTCGAATGGCATGCCGCCGCGGGCAATGAGAAGAGCCTGAATGTTGCGCGCCGCATGGGCATGACCAGGGACGGGATCCTCCGCCAGTCACACTCCCACGGGGGCCTGCGGCACGACATCGAGGTGTGGTCCGTGCTCGCGCCCGAGTGGCGCGAGGCACGCGCGCGTGCCCGGCACAGCGATCTTTAAGGAACTTCTCAGAAACCACCCCTACCGTGCGCACCATGGGTACCAAGACTGTTGACGAGGCCGCGAACGAGGCCCCCGAGGTGAAGAGCGACGCGGAAACCGTCGACGTCACCAAGACCGATGTGACGAAGACCGATGTCACCAAGACCGACGAGGAAGTGACGGAGCCGGAAGCCGCCAACGCGGAGGCCACCGAGGCCGAGGCCGCCGAGGACGAGGACGACCTCACCGAGGAGGAGTACGCGGCCGAGCTCGCGAAGCTCGGGCTCGAGGAGCCGGAAGGTTCCTCCGGCGTCGGCCAGGGTGCCGCCGCCGTCGTCTCCGCCGCGCTCGGCTTCATCTCGCTCTCCGGCGGCTGGATCGGCACCGTCGCCGGCGCCCGCGCGCAGCTCAACGGACAGCTCCACACCGCGTCCACCGCGAGCGTGACCACACAGATCAAGGAGGTCTACGGCACCTCCTGGCACGCCACCGCGATCTGGGCCGGTCTCTTCGCGCTCGTGGCCGCCCTCGTGGGTGTCGGCGCGCTCGTCCGGCCCGCGTTCGGCACCCCGGGCAAGCCGCAGGCCACCTGGATCAAGTCGGTCGCCTGGGCGGGCGTCGTGCTCGGCGTCGTAGGCCTGCTGCTGGCCGTCCTCAAGTACACCGACGCTCTGCTCGCCCTGCCGTCCGCGACCTGAGTCACCGCAGCTCATCAGGGGTCTTAGGTCCTCCGTAAGCACCTTACGGAGGACCTGAGGCCCCTTACGCATGTCTAAGGCCCGCCCGGCCCCGCAAGATGCGGAACTCTCCCGATGTGGCGGACCCCCCTTGGAGACGAAGGTTGAGGCATCGCAAGAAGCGAAGCCGGAAAAACCGCCTCTACCAAGGGACTTGAGATGTACGAGTACGAGATGCACCAGCTCCGTTCCGCCGAACTCCGCCGGCAGGCGGCCAGCGAGCGGCTGGCCCGTGAGGCCGTCCGCGGCGCCCGCGCCGCCCGCCGTGAGCAGGCCAGGCAGGCCGTGGAGAGCGAGGTGCATACCGAACGCCCGCGCAGGCACCTGTTCGCCCGCGCCTCGTGACCGGCCGGGGACGGGAGGGCGGTCGTACGGCGCCCGCCCGGCGGTCCGCCGGGGCGCTCCCGGCCGCGACCGCCCTCCCGAAAACGAGTGCCGCGTTGTCAGACCCGCGTGACATGCTCGCAGGCGTGGAGACCAGGTCCGTCAGTCCGGTCTTCGTCGGCCGGGCCGACGAACTGGACACGCTGAACGACGCGCTCGCCCGCGCTGCCGCGGGCGAGCCGCAGGCGTTGCTGCTCGGCGGCGAGGCCGGCGTCGGCAAGACCCGGCTCGTCGAGGAGTTCGCCACCGGCGCCTGCCGCCGGGGCGCCGTCGTCGCGCTCGGCGGCTGTGTCGAGATCGGCGCGGACGGCCTGCCCTTCGCCCCGTTCTCCACCGCCCTGCGCGCCCTGCGCCGCGAACTGCCCGCCGAACTGTCCACGGCCGCGGCCGGCCAGGAGGAGGAACTCGCCCGGCTGCTCCCCGAGTTGGCGGAGACCCCCACCGCGCACCGGGCCAGCCGCGGCGACGAGGAGGGCATGGCCCGACTCTTCGAACTCACCGCGCGTCTCCTGGAGCGCGTCGCCGCCGAGCGCACGGTCGTCGTCGCCCTGGAGGACCTGCACTGGGCCGACGCCTCCACCCGCCACCTCCTCGCCTACCTCTTCCGCACCCTGCGCACCGGCCGCCTCCTCGTCCTCGCCACCTACCGCGCCGACGACATCCACCGCCGCCACCCGCTGCGCCCCCTGCTCGCCGAACTCGACCGGCTCCGCACGGTCCGCCGGATCGAACTCGGCCGCTTCAACCGGCAGGAAGTGGCCCGCCAGATCGCCGGCATCCGCGCCGCCGAACCCGACCAGGCCCAGGTCGACGAGATCTTCCGGCGCTCCGACGGCAACGCGTTCTTCGTCGAGGAACTCGCCGTCGCCGCCGACGACGGCTGCCGCACCGGCCTCACCGACTCCCTGCGAGACCTGCTCCTGGTCCGGGTCGAGTCGCTGCCCGAGAGCGCCCAGCGGGTCGCCCGGATCGTCGCCGAGGGCGGCTCCACCGTCGAGTACCGACTGCTCGCCGCCGTCGCCCGGCTCGCCGAGGACGACCTCATCGAGGCACTGCGGGCGGCCGTCGGCGCCAACATCCTCCAGGCCGCGCCCGGCGGCGACGGCTACCGATTCCGGCACTCCCTGGTCCGCGAGGCGGTCGGCGACGACCTGCTGCCCGGCGAGCGCTCCCGCCTCAACCGCCGCTACGCCGAAGCCCTGGAGGCCGACCCGACGCTCGTCCCCGCCGATCAGCGCGTCATGCGGCTGGCGAGCTACTGGTACCACGCCCACGACCCCGCCAAGGCCCTCCCCGCCGTCCTGGACGCCTCCGTCGCCGCCCGCGGCCGGCACGCCCACTCCGAGCAACTGCGGCTCCTGGAGCGGGCGATGGAGCTGTGGGACACCGTCCCCGACGCCGTACGCGCCGGTCTGCGGCCCGTCGACTACGCCGAGGTGTATCCCGCCTGCGGCTGCGACCCGGAGACCACACCCCTGCGCTACCTCGACCTGATGGCGGAGGCCGCCGTCGCCGGGCGGCTCAGCGGGGAGCGCGAGCGCGCCCTGAAGATCACCAAGCGGGCCCTGCACCTTCTGGAGGAGGAGGGGGACCCGCTGCGGGCCGCCTGGTTCTGGGTGCAGCGCTCCGTCCTGATCCGGCACCAGGGCCGCGGCGACGGCTGGCCGGAACTCGCCTCCGCACAGGAGCTGGTGCGCGGTCTGCCGCCCTCCGAGGTGCACGCGGAGGTCCTGGCCAAGGTCGCCGGCTGGTCGATGGTGCACGTCCCGGGTCCGGACGCCTATGTGGCCGCCGAGCGCGCGGTCGAGTACGCCCGCATGGTCGGCGCCCGCGAGATCGAGATGGACGCCCGCCTCACCCTCGCCGGCCTCATGGTCGCCTCCGGGGATGTCGAGGCGGGCCTCGCCGAACTGGTCGAGGTCAACGAACGGACGGTCGCCGAGGGCATCTCCAATGTCGCGGGCCGCAGTTATGTGAACCTTCCGTCCTCCCTCGAGACCGTCGGCCGCTCCCGCGAGGCCGTGCCGATCCTGGAGACCGGGCTCGCCTTCGCCAAGAAGTACGGCCAGTTCGACAAGGAGGCCTGGATCTGGGGCAACCTCGCCGAATCCCTCTTCACCCTGGGCCGCTGGGACGAGGCCGCCGAGGCCGCGACCAAGGCCGAGCGGGTGGGCCAGAGCTCCAAACCCCGCGGCTTCCACGCCCGCCTCCTGGCCGAACTCGCGCTCGCCCGGGGCGAGGTGGCCGAGGCCCGCCGCCAACTGGCCGCCTCCCGCGAGCACTACGGCACCCATGACGTCGCACCCCAGCACCATCAACCCCTGGAGCGGATCGACATCCAGGTCGCCGCCGCCGAGGGCCGCCTCCTGGACGCCCGCGCCGTCCTCGAACGGGCCCTGGACTCCGGATTCCGTCCCGGCACCCACTTCGAGACCTGGCCCCTGCTGGTGGCCGCCGCCGTCGCCGAGGCCCAGGCCGTGGGCCTGCCCGCCGCCGACCCCGGACGCCCCAAGATCCTCGAACGCATCCGGGAGGCCGCCAAGCGGGTCGCCACCAACGCCCCCGTCTGGCAGGCCCACGACCGCTGGCTCCGCGCCGAACTGCTGCGCGCCGAGGGCCGCTGCACCCCGGACGACTGGTCCGAGGCGGTCGCCGCCTTCGAACGCCTCGACCGCCCCTACGACCTCGCCCGCGTCCGTCACCGTCTCGCCGAAGCCCTCCTCGCCGACTCCGACGGCGGCGGTGACAATGCTCGCGACCGCGCCACCGAACTGCTCCGCCTGTCCGGTGCCGTCGCCGAGCACCTGGGCGCCCGCCCGCTCGCCGACTCCGTCGCCCTGCTCGCCCAGCGGGCCCGGCTGACGCTCACCAAGGTCCCGGCGCGCAGAGCCGTCCCCGCCGACCCCGTCGAGGCGCTGGGCCTCACCAGCCGGGAGCGCGACGTCCTGCGCCTGGTCTCCGCCGGCCGCACCAACCGGCAGATCGCCGAGGAACTCTTCATCTCCCCGAAGACCGCGAGCGTCCACGTCTCGAACATCCTCGGCAAGCTCGGCGTCTCCGGCCGGGGCGAGGCGGCGGCCGTGGCCCACCGGCTGGGACTGTTCCCGCCCGACCCGCTCGCCGCGCGTTCGGCCGGATGAGTCGTACGCTGTAGGAGACCGGGCCAGGGGAGGCGCCGTGTTCAACATGTTCGAGGAACTGTTCTCACCGGGCCGCAAGCACACCGAGGACGAGCGCAACCGGCTGGAGATGACCAGGGTCGACGTCGCCGACGGCGACCCCGGACGCGGGCCGATAGACCTGGAGTCCGGCAAGGTCGTCGTCCGCCTGCCCGGAGCCGAAGCCGAACCTGAGGCCGGCTCTGAAGCCGACCCCGGCCCCTCCGCCGATGACGCCGACGCGTCCGCTACGACACCTGAAGCTCCAGAATCCGGTCGTCCCCCGACTTAGGCGTGCCCCGGCCGTCCGTGTTGCTGGTCACCAGCCACAGCTTGTCGCCGCCCGCCGACACCACCGTGCGCAAGCGGCCGTACTCGCGGGTGAGGAAGGCCTGCGGAGCGGCCGACGCCTTCGTGCCGTCCAGCGGGATGCGCCACAGGCGCTGCCCCTTCAGGCCCGCCATCCATATCGAGCCCTCGGCGTAGGCGATGCCGCTGGGGGAGGCGTCGTCGGTGTGCCACTGGGTGATCGGGTTGTGGTACTTGGAGTCGCTGCTCCTGCCCTCCGCGTTCGGCCAGCCGTAGTCGTCGCCCGGAGTGATCGCGTTCAGCTCGTCCCAGGTGTCCTGGCCGAACTCCGAGGCGAACAGCCGCTGCTTGGAGTCCCAGGCCAGGCCCTGCACATTGCGGTGGCCGTAGGTGTACACCGGCGAGTCCGGGAACGGGTTGCCCGGCGCCGGGTCGCCCTCCGGGGTCAGCCGCAGGATCTTGCCGCCCAGGGACTTCTTGTCCTGCGCCAGACCCCGCTGACCGCTCTCGCCCGTGCCCGCGTACAGCATGCCGTCCGGGCCGAAGGCGATCCGGCCGCCGTTGTGGATGTAGCCCTTGGGGATGCCCTTGAAGATCGTGTCCGGTGCGCCCAGCTGCTCACCGGCCGGCTTCTTCGGGTCGTACAGCATGCGGACGATGCGGTTGTCCGAGGCCGAGGTGAAGTAGGCGTAGATCATGTGGTCCGAGGCGTAGTCCGGGGAGAGCGCGATGCCGAGGAGGCCGCCCTCGCCCGCGGGGGAGACCCCGGAGACCGTGCCCAGCTCGGTCTTCTGGCCCGTCTTCTCGGTGATCCGGGTGATCGTGCCGTCGTCGCGGGAGGAGACGAGGAGGTTCCCGTCGGGCAGCGGGGCCAGGCCCCAGGGCGTCTTCAGGCCCTCGGTGACCGTGCGCAGCACCTTCACCGTGCCCTTGGCGGGCGGGATCCGCGCGGCGGACTGCCCGGAGGACGACGACCCCGTGGCCGTACCGGCGCTGCCCGACGGCGTACTTGTGCCGTAGCGCGGGTCTTCGTCGCCGGAGGAGCAGCCGGCCGTCAGCAGGAGTGCGGTCACGGCCAGGGCGGCCGACACGACTCGACGTTGCACGATCAGGTCCCTTCGACGGGCGGGTTCTACTTGTCATACACCGCTCGCGCCGGACGGGTTCCCGGTCATCGGCTACCGACGCACTATCGAGCCCTGTCCCGCGTACGGCGGTCAGTCCCAGGAGCCCAGCGCCCCCGGCAGTTCCGCCACCTCCGTGAGGTCCTCCGGCGTGAGGCGCAGTTCCGCCGCCCCCGCGTTCTCCGTCACCCAGCGCTCCTGCTTGGTACCCGGTACCGGCACCACATGCGGGCCCTGCGCCAGCACCCAGGCCAGGGCAACCTGCGCCGGGGTGACCTCGGGCCCGTGCCGCCGGGCCACGCGCCGCAGGCCGGCCACGATCGGCTGGTTCGCGGCGGTCATCTCGGCGGTGAAGCGGGGGTGGCGGGCGCGTACGTCGTCGGGTTCGAAGCCCTCGCCCGGGGTCAGGGTGCCGGTCAGGAAGCCGTTGCCGAGCGGCATCGCGGCGAGAAAGCCGACCCCGCGCACCGCGCACCACGGCAGCAGCGCGTCCAGTGCCTCCCTCGACCACACCGACAGCTCGGCCTGTACGGCCGTCACCGGGAACACCTGTTGTACGCGCTGGAGTTGGCGGATCGTTCCGTCATGCAGCCGCGCCCCGGGCCGGCGTGCGGACCGGGCGCCGACCGCGCAGATGCCCAACGCCCTTACTTTTCCGGCCCGTACGAGATCCGCCATGGCGCCCCAGGTCTCCTCGACGGGAACCTCGGGGTCGGCGCGGTGCAGTTGGTAGAGGTCGATCACCTCGGTCTGGAGGCGGCGCAGCGAGGCGTCGCAGGCGCGTTTCACATAGCCGGGGCGGCCGTTGGCCACGATGTGCTGCTCGCCGACCAGCAGGCCGACCTTGGTCGACACGAACGCGTCCTGCCGCCGTTCCTTCAACACCCGCCCCAACAAGAGCTCGTTGGTGAACGGGCCGTACATGTCGGCGGTGTCCAGCAGCGTCATGCCCAGATCGAGCGCCCGGTGCACGGCCCTGACCGACTCGTCGCCCCGCTGCCGCGACCCGCTGTACGCCCAGCTCATCGGCATGCAGCCGAGTCCGAGGGCCCCCACAGCGAGCGCCCCCGCACCGATCGTCCTGCGCTCCACCTGCTCGTGACCCTCCCTCTCCTGGCCCACCAACCTAACCTCTACGCGCGCGTGGCCTTGCCATAGCCTCCTGACCATGACTGTCGACGTATGGCTGCCCATCCCGCCGGAGGAGATCGAAGGGCTCCCCGAGGGGCCCAACTACCTGTTCTGGGACGGAGGTGAGGAAGGCGATCAGGAGTTCCCGGGCGACCCGGCGGACTGCGTTCTGTACGTCGTGCCGTACATGAAGCGGCAGCCCGTGAAGACGCGGCCTCTCGAACACATGCGGAATCTCCAGGTCATCCAGACGCTTACGGCCGGCGTCGACGACATGACCGCGAGCCTCTCCTCCATCGTCCCGGGGGTGCGGTTGTGCAACGCCCGCGGAGTGCACGAGGCGAGCACCGCCGAACTCGCGCTCGCGCTGACCCTCGCCTCGCTGCGCGGCATCCCGCAGTTCGTGCGGGCGCAGCAACAGGAGCGCTGGCAGGGCGACTTCCACCCGGCGCTCGCCGACCGTTCCGTCCTCATCGTCGGCTACGGCGCCATCGGCGCGGCCATCGAGGACCGGCTCACTCCCTTCGAGCTCGCGCGGGTGGCGCGCGTGGCGCGCTCCGGGCGCACCACGGAGCGCGGACCGGTGCATCCGTTCACCGAACTGCCCGCCCTGCTCCCGGACGCGGACGTCGTGATCCTGTCCACACCGCTCACCGAGACCACGCGTCACCTGGTCGACGCCGAGTTCCTGGCCCGGATGAAGGACGGGGCGCTGCTGGTCAACGTGGCCCGCGGTCCCGTCGTGGACACCAAGGCGCTGCTCGCGGAGCTGGAAAGCGGCCGTATCACCGCCGCGTTGGACGTCACCGACCCCGAACCGCTGCCCCAGGGGCACCCGTTGTGGCAGGCGCCCGGGGTGCTGATCAGTCCGCATGTCGGCGGGCCCACGTCGGCGTTCCTGCCGCGTGCGAAGCGTCTGGTTGTGGACCAGTTGGGACGGTTCGTGAACCATGAGCCGCTGCGCAACGTGATCCTGACGACAGGACCGACCGAGTAGCGCAACAGGCGCGCAATCCGCTTCCGGTACCCTCCGCAACCTTCCGGAAGCGGGGCGTGCACGCATCTCCGCTGGTCGTCACGGAGCGTAGAGGAACTATGTCCCTGAGTGACGAGACTGGTGTATCGTCCCGGCAGGGGCTGCGCCGCGCACCGTTCGGCGCCGGGGACGGACATTTCAGACTGTGAGGGGGGCGACGGGCGATGCACGGCCTATGGACGAGCGATCCGACGCGGCGGGGCCGCCGACGGCGACCCTGGCGCACCGCCGCGCGCAGACGCGGCCAACACGGCTGTCACGGCAATCACAGCGGTCACGGCAGCCACGGCGGTCAGGGTGGCCGGCACAGTCACCCCAGCCATCACCACCGCAGGCACAACAGCCGCCGCAGGCACGCCCATCCAGCGCACCGGAGCCCGCGGGACCGGGGAGCGACACGGACCGGGAGGGCCCGGTGAGTTCGCCACCGTCTGCGACGACCACCCTCAACGGGGCGCTCCGGGACCGCACTTCACCGGGAGCGCGGCAGCCACGACCGCCGGCCTCCGGCGGCCGGGGCCTGATCCAGCAACTCGTCCTGGCCCTGATCTGCGCGGGATACGCCGTCGGTTCCGCGCTCGACTGGGGGTCGCACCAAGTCGCCCTGATCATGGGCGACTTCGGGCTCAGCGCGGCGGCCGGTACCGCCGCCGTCTCCTGTTTCCTCTACGCGCGAAGCCGCCGTATCCGCTTTCGACCCGCCTGGCTGCTGTTCTCGCTCTCCTCGGCGATGGCGGCACTGGGCAACGGAGTCTGGGGGTGGTACGAGGTCGTCCTGGAGCGCACCGTGCCCAGCCCCAGCTTCGCCGACCTGTTCTTCCTGTGCTTCGCGCCGCCCGCCATCGTCGGCCTCCTGGTGCTGGCCAAACGGCCCGTCACCAAGGCCGGCTGGGTCTGTCTTGCGCTGGACGCCTGGCTGATCGGCGGCTCGCTGCTCACGCTCTCCTGGAGCCTCGCGCTGGCTCAGGCCGCCAAGTTCGACGGACCGAGCGTGGCCCACACCGCGCTCTCCCTGGCGTACCCGCTGCTCGACATCGCCCTGGTCAGCATGGTGCTCGCGCTGCACTTCCGGCGCTCCTCGGTCAACCGCACCGCCGTGAACACCGCGATCGGCGCGCTGGCCCTGACCGTGATGTGCGACGCCCTGTTCACCTCGCCGCTGCTCCACAACAACTACCACTCGGGGCAGTTGCTCGACGCGGGCTGGTTCGCCGGCTCGCTGCTCCTCGCCTACGCCCCGTGGGCCGCGCCCCGGCACGCCCAGCCCGAGGACGACGGGCACACGCGTGTGGTGCACGAACACCGGCCCGGACAGCGCGCCGGCGTCCAGCACCCGGCAGCCGCGCCGGGCACCGACCAGGGCCGCTATCCGGCCACCCGGCCCATCGCCGGTTCGCTGGCAGCGCTCACCCCGTATCTCGCCGCCGCCGTCTGCACGCTGGGGATCCTCTACAACGTCCTCAACGGCCGCAGCCCCGACCGCGTGGTGCTCATCACCGCGGGCTGCGTGGTGCTCGCCCTAGTGGTCCGCCAGGGCATCATGCTGCTCGACAACATCACCCTCACCCAGGAGCTGGCCCAGAAGGAGAACCACTTCCGCTCCCTGGTGCAGGGCTCCAGCGACGTCATCATGATCGCCGCCCCGAACGGCATCCTCCGCTACGTCTCCCCGGCCGCCGCCGGTGTCTACGGCAAGGCCGCGGAGGAACTCGTCGGGAACGAACTCGCCTCGCTCATCCACCCAGAGGACCTCGGCTGTGTGGTGCACGAGGTGCGCCGCTTCCTCGCCGCCAGCCCCTACGAGGAGTCCACCACCCGGATCGAGTGCCGCTTCCGGTCCGGCGACGGCGGCTGGCTCAACGTCGAGTCGACGGTCAACCGCCATCACGGCGGCCTGATCTTCAACAGCCGGGACGTGACCGAACGGGTGCGCCTCCAGGCGCAGTTGCAGCACAACGCCGAGCACGACCCGCTCACCGACCTGCCCAACCGCGCCCTGTTCACCAGGCGCGTCCAGCAGGCCCTGTCCGGCCGCCGTTCCACCGACCGGGGTACGGCCGTGCTCTTCATCGACCTCGACGGCTTCAAGGCCGTCAACGACACCATCGGCCACCAGGCCGGGGACGAACTCCTCATCCAGGCCGCCCGTAGGCTCGACGGCGCGGTCCGGCACGGGGACACCGCCTCCCGGCTCGGCGGCGACGAGTTCGCGGCCCTCATCGTCGGCGACGGCACCCGGGACCGGGCCGCCCGCGAGCGGCACATCATGGAACTCGCCGACCGCCTGAGGATCACCCTGTCCCAGCCGTATTTGATCGACGGCAACGATGTCCGCGTCGCCGCCTCCATCGGCGTCGCCTTCGCCGAACCGGGCCTCGGCGCCGGGGAGTTGCTGCGCAACGCCGACCTCGCCATGTACCGCGCCAAGGGTGCCGGCAAGGGCCGGGTCGAGCTGTACGCCCCGCAGATGCAGCAGGACGTCGTACGGAAGGCGGAGCTGGCCACGCGGCTGCGGGCCGCGCTGCACGACGGCGAGTTCGCGCTGCTGCACCAGCCCGTGGTGTCGCTGGCGGACGGCCGGATCACGTCGGTCTCCACGCAGGCGCGATGGCGTTCGTCGCAGGGCGTGCTGTTCACGCCGGCCGAGTTCCTGCGGGTGGCCGAGGACAGCGACAAGACCGCCGAGCTGGGGCGCTGGATGCTGGAGGAGGCCGTGGAGCGGGCCGCCGAGCGCCTCGCGGCCGGGCCCACCGTGTCCGTGGCCGTGCGGATGAGCGCCCGGCGGCTGCTGGACAAGTCGATGCCCCTCGGCTCGATCGAGGCCCTGCTGACCCGGCACGGGCTGCCGTCCGGCTCCCTGGTCATCGAGCTGTCCGACACCGACCCTCGGGTCTCCCTGGACGAGCTGGAGCGCCGGCTGACCGCCCTGCGGCGGCTGG
The DNA here is from genome assembly GCF_042751305.1 of Streptomyces hokutonensis. Taxonomy (GTDB): domain Bacteria; phylum Actinomycetota; class Actinomycetes; order Streptomycetales; family Streptomycetaceae; genus Streptomyces; species Streptomyces hokutonensis_A. The sequence continues at coordinate 288,027 of NZ_JBHYWD010000007.1, read as the reverse complement.
GCGTCCGGATCGCCCTCGACGGCTTCGGCAGTGGTTACGCGACCATCACGACGCTACGGCGGTTGCCCGTCGACGTACTGAAACTGGACCGCAGCCTGGTCGAGGGCGTCGTGGAGTCCGCGCGGCTGCACAAGATCACCAGCGGGCTGCTGCGGATCGCCGGGGACCTCGGGCTCCAGTCCGTGGCCGACGGGGTCGACCTGCCGGAACAGGTGGTCGCCCTGCGCGCGATGGGCTGCACCCACGGGCAGGGCATGGCCTTCTCCGGGCCGCTGGACGAGTACCGGCTGCGCCGGGCCCTGTCCTGCGGCCACTATCCGGTGCCGCACGGCCCGGCCGAGCCCGCGTTCGCGGGCGGCGCCCCGGGGGTGTACACCAGTGGTGTGCCCGTCGTTTTCGGGGGCGGAACGGCCCTCCGCTCACATAATGAGACTCCCGTCCCACCCACTTGACAGTCGGTGCGTGCCGGGGGGAGGGTCAGTCCCATGCGCACCCGAATTCTCGTACTTGGAAAGCGCGTCGGCTGAAGCTGGTGACGTCCGGACGGACCCGGAACTCCCAGCGACCGCACCCGGCGCGCTCCCCTCGCTTGCCTCACGGCACGAGGGGTTTTTTGTTGCACAGGATCGAGTCGTGCAGCAGTAGAACCCCGCACAAACCTCGCAAAAACCCTCAGCATCGAGAAGAGAATGACGATGACCGAGCAGGCCACCGGGGCCCATCCGCAGCCGCGGCCCCGATCCGGAGGACAGCCGTCCGCCCCCGAGCACGTCACGGGCGCGCAGTCCCTCATCCGCTCTCTCGAGGAAGTCGGGGCCGACACGGTATTCGGCATCCCCGGCGGTGCGATCCTTCCGGCGTACGACCCGCTGATGGACTCGACACGGGTGCGTCACGTCCTGGTCCGGCACGAGCAGGGCGCGGGCCACGCGGCCACCGGCTACGCGCAGGCCACCGGCAAGGTCGGCGTCTGCATGGCCACCTCGGGCCCCGGCGCCACCAACCTGGTGACCCCGATCGCCGACGCGCACATGGACTCGGTGCCGCTCGTGGCGATCACCGGCCAGGTCGCGTCCAAGGCGATCGGTACGGACGCCTTCCAGGAGGCGGACATCGTCGGCATCACGATGCCGGTCACCAAGCACAACTTCCTGGTCACCAAGGCCGAGGACATCCCGCGCGTCATCGCGCAGGCCTTCCACATCGCCGCCACCGGCCGCCCGGGCCCGGTGCTGGTCGACATCGCGAAGGACGCCCTCCAGGCGAAGACCACCTTCTCCTGGCCGCCGGTCATGGACCTCCCCGGCTACCGCCCGGTGACCAAGCCGCACGCCAAGCAGATCCGCGAGGCCGCCAAGCTGATCACCGCCGCGAAGCGGCCCGTCCTCTACGTCGGGGGCGGTGTCATCAAGGCCCACGCCACCGCCGAGCTGAAGGTCCTCGCGGAACTCACCGGAGCGCCCGTCGTCACCACCCTGATGGCGCGCGGCGCATTCCCCGACAGTCACGAGCTGCACGTGGGAATGCCGGGCATGCACGGTTCGGTCACCGCCGTCACTGCGCTGCAGAAGAGCGACCTGATCGTCGCCCTCGGAGCCCGCTTCGACGACCGCGTCACCGGCAGGCTGGACAGCTTCGCGCCCTTCGCGAAGATCGTCCACGCCGACATCGACCCGGCCGAGATCGGCAAGAACCGCGCCGCCGACGTGCCGATCGTCGGGGACGCCCGCGAGGTCATCGCCGACCTGGTCCAGGCCGTCCAGAAGGAGCACAGCGAGGGCCACACCGGCGACTACAGCGCCTGGTGGAAGGACCTCAACCGCTGGCGCGAGACCTACCCGCTCGGCTACGACCAGCCCGACGACGGCTCGCTCTCCCCGCAGCAGGTCATCGAGCGGATCGGCCAACTCGCCCCGGAGAACACGATCTTCGCGGCGGGCGTCGGCCAGCACCAGATGTGGGCCTCGCAGTTCATCAAGTACGAGAAGCCCGCGACCTGGCTCAACTCCGGCGGCGCCGGAACCATGGGCTACGCGGTCCCGGCCGCGATGGGCGCCAAGGCCGGGGCCCCCGAGCAGACGGTCTGGGCGATCGACGGCGACGGCTGCTTCCAGATGACCAACCAGGAACTCACCACCTGCGCCCTGAACAACATCCCGATCAAGGTCGCCATCATCAACAACGGCGCCCTCGGCATGGTCCGCCAGTGGCAGACCCTGTTCTACAACCAGCGCTACTCCAACACCGTGCTGCACAGCGGCCCGGAGGCGGACGGCAAGCAGCCGAGCGCGGGCACCCGCATCCCCGACTTCGTCAAGCTGTCGGAGGCGATGGGCTGTTACGCGATCCGTTGCGAGTCCCCCGACGACCTCGACAAGGTCATCGAGGAGGCGAACTCGATCAACGACCGCCCCGTCGTGATCGACTTCATCGTCCACGAGGACGCCATGGTGTGGCCGATGGTCGCCGCCGGCACCTCCAACGACGAGGTCATGTTCGCCCGGGACGTCCGCCCCGACTTCGGCGACAACGAAGACGACTGAGCGAGAGAGACCACAGAGAAATGTCCAAGCACACGCTCTCCGTCCTGGTCGAGAACAAGCCAGGTGTCCTCGCCCGGATCACCGCCCTGTTCTCCCGGCGCGGCTTCAACATCGACTCCCTCGCCGTCGGAGTCACCGAGCACCCCGACATCTCCCGCATCACGATCGTGGTGAACGTGATCGAGGCACTCCCGCTCGAACAGGTCACCAAGCAGCTCAACAAGCTCGTCAACGTGCTGAAGATCGTCGAACTGGAGCCGGGTTCCGCCGTTCAGCGCGAACTCGTTCTGGTGAAGGTGCGCGCCGACAACGAGACGCGTTCCCAGATCGTCGAGATCGTCCAGCTGTTCCGCGCCAAGACCGTCGACGTCTCCCCGGAGGCCGTCACCATCGAGGCCACCGGCTCCAGCGACAAGCTGACCGCCATGCTCAAGATGCTGGAGCCGTACGGCATCAAGGAGCTGGTCCAGTCCGGCACGATCGCCATCGGCCGCGGCGCCCGCTCCATCACCGACCGCTCGCTGCGCGCGCTCGACCGCTCCGCGTAGCCCCGGGTGCGGGCGGCCCCGGCCGCCCGCATTCCGAGACCCCCGAACTTCGATTCCGCCCGCCGTCATACGGTGGGACGCAACACCTGCACACCAAGGAGAGAACCCAAAGTGGCCGAGCTGTTCTACGACGCCGACGCCGACCTGTCCATCATCCAGGGCCGCAAGGTCGCGGTCATCGGCTACGGCAGCCAGGGCCACGCCCACGCGCTGTCGCTCCGTGACTCGGGTGTCGACGTCCGAGTCGGTCTGCACGAGGGCTCCAAGTCCAAGGCGAAGGCCGAGGAGCAGGGCCTGCGCGTGGTGACGCCCTCCGAGGCCGCCGCCGAGGCCGACGTCATCATGATCCTCGTGCCGGACCCGATCCAGGCCCAGGTCTACGAGGAGTCCATCAAGGACAACCTCAAGGACGGCGACGCGCTGTTCTTCGGCCATGGCCTGAACATCCGCTTCGACTTCATCAAGCCGCCGGCCAACGTCGACGTCTGCATGGTCGCCCCCAAGGGCCCGGGCCACCTCGTCCGCCGCCAGTACGAGGAGGGCCGCGGTGTTCCGTGTATCGCGGCCGTCGAGCAGGACGCGAGCGGCAACGCCTTCGCGCTCGCGCTGTCGTACGCGAAGGGCATCGGCGGCACCCGTGCCGGCGTCATCAAGACGACCTTCACCGAGGAGACCGAGACCGACCTGTTCGGTGAGCAGGCCGTTCTCTGCGGTGGTACGGCCGCGCTGGTCAAGGCCGGTTTCGAGACGCTGACCGAGGCCGGCTACCAGCCCGAGATCGCGTACTTCGAGTGCCTGCACGAGCTGAAGCTCATCGTCGACCTCATGTACGAGGGCGGCCTGGAGAAGATGCGCTGGTCGATCTCCGAGACCGCCGAGTGGGGCGACTACGTCACCGGCCCGCGGATCATCACGGACGAGACCAAGGCCACGATGAAGCAGGTCCTCGCCGAGATCCAGGACGGCACCTTCGCCCGTGAGTGGATGGCCGAGTACCACGGCGGCCTGAAGAAGTACAACGAGTACAAGCAGAAGGACGCCGAGTCCCTGCTGGAGACCACCGGCAAGCAGCTCCGCAAGCTGATGAGCTGGGTCGACGAAGAGGCGTAAGGCCTGGGGCCGAGGGGCCGGAGCAATGGCTCCGGCCCCTTTGTCCAACCCGTCCAGCCTCGGACGGGTGATCCTTCCGCAGAGGCGCAGGACGACTGTCGGAGCGCCACTACACTGCCGTACTACATACGCGTCAGGCCCACAGCGTCGTGCGTCTCCGCGGCTAGCCCCTCCACCGCCTGCGGCCGTCGGGACGGCCGTCCGCACGCAATGGACTTGTGAGGACTCACGTGAGCTCGAAACCTGTCGTACTCATCGCTGAAGAGCTGTCGCCCGCGACGGTGGACGCCCTCGGCCCGGACTTCGAGATCCGGCACTGCAACGGCGCCGACCGGGGCGAGCTGCTCCCCGCGATCGCCGACGTGGACGCGATCCTGATCCGCTCGGCCACCAAGGTCGACGCCGAGGCGGTCGCCGCCGCACGGAAGCTGAAGGTCGTCGCACGAGCCGGCGTCGGCCTGGACAACGTGGACGTCTCCGCCGCCACCAAGGCCGGCGTGATGGTCGTCAACGCCCCCACCTCGAACATCGTCACCGCCGCCGAGCTGGCCTGCGGTCTGCTGCTGGCGACCGCACGCCACATCCCGCAGGCCAACGCCGCGCTGAAGAACGGCGAGTGGAAGCGCAGCAAGTACACGGGCGTCGAGCTGGCCGAGAAGACCCTCGGCGTCGTCGGCCTCGGCCGCATCGGCGCGCTCGTCGCGCAGCGCATGTCCGCGTTCGGGATGAAGGTCGTCGCCTACGACCCCTACATCCAGCCCGCGCGGGCCGCGCAGATGGGCGTCAAGATCCTGTCGCTCGACGAGCTGCTCGAGGTCTCCGACTTCATCACCGTGCACCTGCCCAAGACCCCCGAGACGGTCGGTCTGATCGGCGACGAGGCGCTGCGCAAGGTCAAGCCGACCGTCCGCATCGTCAACGCCGCGCGCGGCGGGATCGTCGACGAGGAGGCGCTGTACTCCGCGCTCAAGGAGGGCCGGGTCGCCGGCGCCGGCCTCGACGTGTACGCGAAGGAGCCCTGCACGGACTCCCCGCTCTTCGAGTTCGACCAGGTCGTCTCCACCCCGCACCTCGGCGCCTCCACGGACGAGGCCCAGGAGAAGGCCGGTGTCTCGGTCGCCAAGTCGGTGCGCCTCGCGCTCGCCGGTGAGCTCGTCCCCGACGCGGTGAACGTCCAGGGCGGAGTCATCGCCGAGGACGTCAAGCCCGGCCTGCCCCTCGCCGAGAAGCTCGGCCGCATCTTCACCGCGCTGGCGGGCGAGGTCGCGGTCCGCCTCGACGTCGAGGTCTACGGCGAGATCACCCAGCACGACGTCAAGGTGCTCGAACTCTCCGCGCTCAAGGGCGTGTTCGAGGACGTCGTCGACGAGACCGTGTCGTACGTCAACGCCCCGCTGTTCGCGCAGGAGCGCGGCGTCGAGGTACGGCTGACGACCAGCTCCGAGTCCGCCGACCACCGCAACGTCGTCACCGTGCGCGGCACGCTGAGCAGCGGCGAGGAGGTCGCGGTCTCCGGCACGCTGGCCGGTCCCAAGAACCTCCAGAAGATCGTCGCGGTCGGTGACTACGACGTCGACCTCGCGCTCGCCGACCACATGGTGGTGCTGCGGTACGAGGACCGTCCCGGCGTCGTCGGCACGGTCGGCCGTATCTTCGGTGAGTCCGGCATCAACATCGCCGGTATGCAGGTCTCCCGCTCGGTCGCGGGCGGCGAGGCGCTGGCCGTGCTGACGGTCGACGACACGGTGGCGGCGAATGTACTGGCCGAGGTGGCGGAGGAGATCGGCGCGACGTCGGCTCGTTCGGTGAACCTGGTCTGAGTCTGAGCCATATGCGAACGCCGGGCGGGTCGAGGAGAGGATCCTCGACCCGCCCGGCGTTTCTGTGCAGTTGGGGCTCACACCGAGGTCTTCGCCGCATCCTCCGCCGGGGTCTCCTGGACTGCCACCCGCAGCCCCCGCAGGGTCCGCGCCGCCGCGAAGGCCGCGCCCAGCAACAGCACCGCCCCCGCGAATCCTGCCCCGTGCATTCCGTCGGTGAACGCCTTCCGCGCGGTCGCGGCCAGGGCATCTCCCGCGTGCCCCGGTAGCTGCCGGGCGACGGCCAGGGCGCCGCCGAGGGTCTCGTGGGCCGGGGCGGGGGCCGAGGCCGGGATGCCATGGCGGTAGACGGCCGTACCGATGGAGCCGAGGACCGCCATGCCCAGCGCGCCGCCGAACTCCGCGCCCGTCTCCATCAGCGAGGACGCGACGCCCGCCTTCTCCACCGGCGCGCTGCCCATCGCGAGGTCCATGATCTGGGACATCACCATGACGATCCCGGAGGCGAGGACACCGGCGGCGGCCAGGGCAAGCCAGAGGGAGTCGGTGCCGGTGAAGGCGAGCATGCCGTAGCCGCAGGCAGCGAGGGCGAAGCCGGCCGCGACGACGTAGGCGCGGTCAACTCCCTTCTGGACGAGGGTCGTTGCCAGCGGGGCCGCCGCGCCAATCGGCACCGAGGGGAGCAGTGCCCACAGGGCCGCCTCCATCGCGCTCTTGCCGAGCACCGACTGCAGGTACTGCGTGGTGAAGAAGGCCGAGCCCATCATCCCGAAGGCGGAGATGAGGTTGAGGACGACGGAGGGGGCGAAGCCGCGGCCCCGGAAGAGGGTGGGGTCGATCATCGGGGAGGCGGCGGTGCGCTGGCGGTGGACGAAGAGGGCGGCGAAGAGCAGTCCCGCGGTGATCGACACGACGTACTGGACGTGCCAGCCCTCGGACGGGATCTCCTTGAGGCCGTAGATCACGGGCAGTACGGCGGCCAGCGACAGCGGGACGCTCGGCCAGTCGAAGCGGCCGGGGGCGGGGTTCTTCGACTCGGGGAGCAGGAACGGGCCGATGAGCAGGAGCAGGGCCATCGCGGGCAGGTTGATCAGGAAGACCGAGCCCCACCAGAAGTACTGCACCAGCACCCCGCTCAGCACCGAGCCGAGCGCGACACCGGCGGTCATCACGCCGGACCACAGACCGATCGCCTTCGCGCGCTGGCCGGGGTCGGTGAACATCGTGCGCAGCAGCGCCATCGTCGAGGGCATCAGGGTGGCGCCGCCGATGCCGAGGACCGCGCGGGCCGCGATCAGGGTCTCGGCGCTGTTCGCGTAGGCGGCGACGAAGGACGCGGTACCGAAGGCCGCCGCGCCGATCAGGAGGAGCCGGCGGCGGCCGATGCGGTCGCCGATCGAGCCCATCGTCATCAGCAGGCCGGCGAGGACGAAGGCGTAGATGTCGAAGATCCACAGCTGCTGGGTGCCGCTGGGCTCCAGGTCCGCGCTGATCGCCGGGATGGCGAAGTAGAGGACGGAGACGTCCATGGAGACGAGGAGCAGCGGGAGCATCAGGACGCCGAGGGCGGTCCATTCGCGGCGCCCGGCACGGGAGTCGGGGGTGCTCGCGGGGTTCGTCGAGCTCGTCGAGTTCGTCATGACAGCGAATGTACGCGCGTATTAAACGCTTGTCTAGAACGGGCGTGTAAGTCGTGCGTATGGGACGGCTGTATGGATCGGCGGTAGGGTGGCGGGCATGGGACACCGTGAGGATCTGCTCGAAGGCGCCAAGCGCTGCCTGCTGGAGAAGGGGTTCGCGCGCACCACGGCGCGCGACATCGTGAAGGAGTCGGGGACGAACCTCGCGTCCATCGGCTACCACTACGGCTCGAAGGACGCGCTGCTCGCGCAGGCCTACGTCTCGCTGGTGGACGACATGTCCTTCGAGTGGGGCGAGCGGCTCGAAGGGGCGCCGGGCTCGCTGGAGCGGTTCAGGGAGGTCTGGTCGAACGTCGTCGCCTCCCTCCGCGAGCCCGGCTCGATGTGGCGGCTCAGCGGGGAGATCATGGCGATGGGCGACCAACTGCCGGAGGCCCGCGACCAGTTGGCGCTCGCACAGCGCGAGGGCGGCCGGGGACTGGTCTCGCTGCTCATGGGCGTGCCGGAGGAGGAGGTGTCGGACGAGACCGCCGACACGCTCGGCTCGTTCTACATGGTCGTGATGTCCGGCCTCATCATGCAGTGGACCTTCGACCCGAAGGCCGCGCCCGACGCGGACCGGCTCACCGAGGGGCTGCGGCAGTTGTTGGAGGGTGCGCGAAAGGCGCAGTGACCCGCCGGTCGTTCGCCGGTCCTCCGGCCCCACCAGTCGGCCGGTCCGCCGGCCCGCAGCGCCGGTGCCGCCGCCCGGCGGACGCTCGGCCCGGTGGCCGTACCCGAAGGGGACGCGCTCACCGAGGATCTGCGGCAGCGAGCGCGAGCCCCGCCGCGCCTCCGCCGCCCCGCTCGGCGGCATACGCCGGTACGACCGAGAGCAGCAGGAAGAAGCTCAGACTGGCGCCGACCATGCTGACGAAGCGGAGGAGCAGGGGGCGGGTGAGGAGCGGGGGACGGGCGCCCGAAGTGGCGCCGGAGAACGGGCAGTTGGGTGTTGCGGGGGTCGGGGAGCCGGCGGCCTGGCCGGTCGTCATGACGTCGACACCAGGTGCGGGCCGGGGCGCCCGGCAGGTCCAATTCCGGGCGGGTGGACCGCCCGGTCGGCCGGCGGCGCCGCACAGGTGAATGTCACCCGATCGGTCCAGCGACAAATCGATTCCCCGGGTGAACGGCCCGGCCTTCGGGCAACCGCACCGGCCGGCGCGGCGATCGTAGGGCCGGTATCAGACCGTCCGAACGCCCAACCGATCGCCGGCCAAGGAGTCCCCTTTGCGAGTTCGTCGTGTCGTGACCAGCGCCGTCGGTGCCGCAGCCCTCGTGCTCACCTCGCTCGGCTCGGTGGCCGCCGCCGCCCCCGCGTCTCCCGCCCCCTGTGGCTTCTTCAAGACCAGTACCGACGCCTACTACCGCCACTGCACCAGGGACGGTTCGCATGTCGTCATCAAGGTCCGGGTCGCCCGGGCGCGCGACCACGAGGCGTGCGTCAGGCCCGGCACGACCTGGCTGGGCTCCGCCCGGAAGATCCAGGGCGCGTACTACGTCGGGCGGACCTGCTGACGCGTCGCCTTGCGCGGTAGTCCCCAACTGCCTTACAGCCGAGCCCCCTTCAACACCATGTGCAGCAACAGCCGGTCCTCCCCGTCGTCCAGGTCAAGACCCGTCAGTTGCTCCACCCGTGACAGGCGGTAGTAGAGCGTCTGGCGGTGGATGCCCAACTCGGCTGCCGTGCGCCCCGCTTGGCCCGCCCGGTCGAGGTACACCTCGGCGGTGCGGGCCAGTTCGTGATGGGCGGGCGAGAGCAGGGGGCCGACCGCCGGGTCGTGGGCGGAGTCCGGGGGGAGGCTGGTCAGGAGGCGGTACGGGCCGATGCGGGACCAGTCGGCGACCGGGGCGAAGCGGGGTTCCGCGAGGGCGGTGCGGGCCGCCGCCGCAGCTTCCTGCCAGGCGGTTGCGAGGTCGGTGAGGCCGACGCGGGGGCGGCCGATGCCCGCCGCGCGGTGGGCGCCGGTCGGGCCGTCCTTCAGGAGACGGGTCGCCGCCGCCTCCGCCGAACTCCCCGCGTCCGTCGACCGCAGCCGTACCAGCACCGCCAGGCACTGCTGCTCCGCCGCCCCCCACGGAACCGTGCACAGCGCCGTCGCGTGCGGCACCGTACGGGCCGAGGGGGCGTCGTCGGGATCGGCGGACGGCCAGGGGGCGACGCACACCAGCGTGTACGGGCCGTCGCCGCGCGTGCCGAGGGCCGTGCGCAGGGCCGCCACCGCCATGTCGCCCTGCCAACCGCGCTCGGCGGTCAGCACCGCCCGCAGCTCCCGGCTGAGATCCGCCCCGTGCTGCGCCTCGTCCGCGAGCAGCGCGCCGATGCGGGACGTCACCTCCATGGCCGCGTCCAGCTGCGGGGCGGTGGGCCCCGGGTCGTCGGCCAGGAGCCAGACGTAGCCGAGGACGACGCCCCGATGGCGTACGGGGAGGCAGATACGGCCCCGGTAGACACCCGCCTCCGGGGTGGGCGGGATCCGGACCGGGCCGGTCGCCCGGGTGATGCCGAAGCCTTCGAACCAGGTGCGGATCGCCGCCGTGGAGCGCCGGGTGAGGATCGAGCGGGTGCGGACGGGGTCCAGGGCGGTCGGGTCCAGGTCGCCCTCACCGTCGTAGGCCCCGAAGGCGATCAGTTCGAAGTCTCGGTTCTCCAGGGTCGCCGGGGCGCCGAGCAGTTCGGAGATCTCGTCGACAAGCTCCTGGTAGTCGCCTCTGGAATCGGATGTCACCCGGGCATTCTCGCGCATTCCCCCGCCGAATCCGTGCCGCCTTCATACATCTGTCTGAGATCTGCGGCACGGATGCGTGACAGCTGTCGATGGTCGACGATCGGAGACAACCCTAGGTTTCACGGTGGTTGCCCGTATGCCCGACTGCTTGGAGGTACCCCCGTGCTGGGTCCCGTGATTCTCGCCGCCTCGCGCAGCGAACAGATGCGTCGGCTGATCTCGGCGGCGCCGGTGACCAAGCAGGTCGTGGACCGCTTCATCCCCGGCGAGACCGTCGACGAGATCGTGCCGATCGTCCAGGACCTGACCGCCAAGGGCCTGGAGCTGACGATGGACGTCGTCGGCGAGGACATCACCACCCCCGAGCAGGCCGCCGCGGCCCGTGACGCCTATCTGACCCTTGTCGACCGGCTCAAGGAACTCGAACTGGGTACCCGGGCCGAGATGTCCATCAAGCTCTCCATGTTCGGGCAGGCGCTGGACGGCGGTCACGAGCTGGCCCTCGCCAACGTCCGGCCCGTCGTCGAGGCCGCCGCCGCCATCGGTACGACCGTCACGCTCGACGCCGAGGACCACACCACCCTCGACTCGATGTTCGCGATCCACGAGGAGCTGCGGAAGGACTTCCCGGAGACCGGCTGCGTCATCCAGGCCTACCTCTTCCGCACCGAGGCCGACGCCCGCCGCCTCGCCGAGGCCGGCAGCCGCGTCCGGCTGGTGAAGGGCGCCTACAAGGAGCCCGCCGAGGTGGCGTTCCAGCAGAAGCACGAGATCGACAAGGCGTACGTCCGGATTCTGCGGATCCTGATGGAGGGCTCCGGCTACCCGATGATCGGGTCCCACGACCCGCGCCTCATCTCCATCGCGCAGGAACTGGCCCGGCGCGCCGGGCGCAAGCTCGACGAGTACGAGTTCCAGATGCTGTACGGGATCAGGAGCGACGAGCACCTGCGGCTCGCCGCCGAGGGCCACCGCATGCGGGTCTACACGGCCTACGGCACCGACTGGTACGGCTACTTCATGCGGCGGCTCGCCGAGAAGCCCGCCAACCTCCTCTTCTTCGCCCGCTCCACCCTCACCAAGGGCTGACCCAACACCCGCTCACGTACAAGGAGTTACGGATCTCATGGACGCTGTGACCCAGGTCCCCACCCCCGTCAACGAGCCGGTGCACGGCTACGCGCCCGGCTCGCCCGAGCGCGCCCGTCTGGAGGTCAAGCTCAAGGAGCTGGCCGAGAACCCGATCGACCTGCGGATGACCATCGGCGGCGAGCGGCGGATGGGCGGCGGCGAGCGCGTTGACGTCGTCCAGCCGCACAACCACAAGGCGCGGCTCGGCACTTACGCCAACGCCACCCAGGACGACGCCCAGGACGCGATCGACGCGGCCCTCGCCGCCGCGCCCGCCTGGCGCGCGATGTCCTTCGACGACCGCGCCGCGATCATCCTGCGCGCGGCCGAGTTGCTGTCCGGCCCGTGGCGGGAGACCCTCGCCGCCTCCACCATGCTCGGGCAGTCCAAGACCGCCCAGCAGGCCGAGATCGACTGTCCCTGCGAGCTCGTCGACTTCTGGCGTTTCAACGTCAAGTACGCCCGCGACCTGCTCGCCGAGCAGCCGCCGGCGAACTCCCCGGGCGTCTGGAACCGCCTCGACCACCGCCCGCTCGAGGGCTTCGTCTACGCGATCACGCCCTTCAACTTCACCGCGATCGCGGGCAACCTGCCGACCGCGCCCGCCCTCATGGGCAACGTCGTAGTCTGGAAGCCGTCGCCGACGCAGACCCACTCCGCCGTTCTGCTCATGCAGTTGCTGGAGGAGGCGGGGCTCCCCAAGGGTGTCATCAACCTCGTCACCGGTGACGGCATCGAGGTGTCGAAGGTGGCCCTTGAGCACCGCGACCTCGCCGCCATCCACTTCACCGGGTCCACCAAGACCTTCCAGTACCTGTGGAAGACGGTCGGCACCAACATCGAGAAGTACCGCTCCTACCCGCGCCTGGTCGGCGAGACCGGCGGCAAGGACTTCGTCGTCGCCCACCCGAGCGCGGACAAGGCCGTGTTGAAGACGGCGCTCACCCGCGGTGCCTTCGAGTACCAGGGCCAGAAGTGCTCCGCGACCTCCCGCGCCTACATCCCGGCGTCGATCTGGAACTCCGGTTTCAAGGAGGAATTCGCCGCCGAGGTCGACTACTTGACGATGGGTGACGTCACGGACCTGTCCAACTTCATCGGCGCGGTCATCGACGAGCGCGCGTTCGCCAAGAACAAGGCGGCCATCGACCGCGCGAAGGCGGACCCCAACTGCACGATCGTCGCGGGCGGTTCGTACGACGACTCGGTGGGCTGGTTCGTCCGCCCGACCGTCGTGGAGTGCAGCGATCCGGCCAACGAGGTGTTCACCACCGAGTACTTCGGCCCGTTCCTCGCCGTGCACGTCTACGAGGACGACGCCTACGACGAGATGCTCACCCAGATGGAGTCGGTGTCCGACTACGCGTTGACGGGCTCGGTCATCTCCAACGACCGTGCCGCGGCGGCCTACACGATGGAGAAGCTCCGCTACGCGGCAGGCAACTTCTACATCAACGACAAGTCCACCGGCGCGGTCGTCGGCCAGCAGCCCTTCGGCGGCGGCCGCTCCTCCGGCACCAACGACAAGGCCGGCGCCCCGCAGAACCTGATGCGCTGGACCCTGACCCGCGCCATCAAGGAGACCCTGGTCGCCCCGACCGACTACACCTACCCGCACATGGGCTGACCCGCAGGGCGCCCGCAACCGGCAGACTCCCCGTCATGACCCCAACCCGTATGCAGGACACGGCGGTTACGGCGGACGACGGAGTACGGCTGTGGGCCTCCCGGTCCGGCCGTGGCACGCCCAACACCCCACCCCTGGTGCTGTGCCACGGCGGACCCGGACTGTGGGACATGTCCGAGGACGTGGCCGGGATGTTCGACTCCCGCACCACGGTGGTCCGTTGGGACCAGCGCGGCTGCGGGCGGTCCGAGCCGTGCGCGGGCCCGTGGACCACCGAACGCTTCGTGGCCGATCTCGACGCCGTACGACGGCACTTCGCGCCGGAACGGCCGGTGCTGCTCGGCCACTCCTGGGGAGCATCACTCGCCCTGGGCTACGCCCTCGCCCACCCGGACCGGGTCGCCGCGCTCGTCTACGTCAGCGGCACCGGCATCGGACCGGACGCCGACTGGCACGGCGCCTACGAGGCGAACCTCCTCGCCCGCCTCGGCGAAGACCCCCAACGGCTCGCCCGCTGGCGGGAGTTGCCCGGCGACAGCCGTGAACGGGCCGTGCTCCAGTGGTCCGCCGAGTTCGTGGACCGGAAGCGGGCCGTCGAGCACGCGGAGCGGATGGCCGACCCGTGGTTCCCCATCAACCTCGCCTGCAACAAGGCCCTGAACGCCGAGGCGCGACAGACCGCCGGCACCCCCGCCCTGTACGCCGCCTGCGAGACCCTCGACCTCCGCGTGCTCATCGTCGACGGAGAGCGGGACATCCGTCCCCGGTCTGCCGTCGACTCGCTGGAGCGGGCGCTGCCCCAGGTGCGGCGGGTGACCCTGGCGGGCGCCGGGCACCTCCCGTGGGTCGAGGACCCGCACGGGTTCCGCGAAGCGGTGACGACGGCGATGCGCTCATGACGTCAACGCGGTGACGACGGCGATGCGCCGATGACGGCGCGCCATGAGCCCGTGTCTCCGATACTGACCCCGTGACCATCCGTATGCGCATCGCCCACACGGCCGACCTCACCCCGGCCGACCTCCGCGCCGCCCGCGCGCTGCTGGACGCCGCCTTCGCCGGTGACCTCACCGACCAGGACTTCGAGCACGGCCTCGGCGGCCTCCACGCCCTCCTCGCCGACGAGGACGGGCTCGTCGCACACGGCTCGGTCGTCATGCGCCGGGTGCGCTATCAGGGCCGCTGGCTGCGGGTCGGGTACGTCGAGGGGGTCGGCGTACGGCCCGACGCCCGGCGCCGTGGGCACGGCGGCCGGATCATGGCCGAGCTGGAGCGGATCGTCGACCACGCCTACGACGTCGGTCTGCTCGGCGCGAGCGACGACGGCGCCCGCCTCTACACCGCGCGCGGCTGGCGGCTGTGGGGCGGCAAGATCTCCGCCCTCGGCGCGGACGGCATCGTCCATCTGCCCGAGGAGGAGGACAGTACGTATGTCCGCCCCGCGCTCGCCGGACCCCTCGACCTCGACGCCGATCTCCTCTTCGACTGGCGGGACGGGGACGTGCTCTGACGGAGCGTCAAGCGACTGCCCGCACAAGGACCTTGCCCGTGTTCCCGCCGCGCAGCATCGACAGGAACGCCTCGACGATCGACTCGAAGCCGTCCACGACCGTCTCGTCCAGCGCCAGCGTCCCGGCCCGCAGACGCGGTACGGCGAACTCGTACAACTCCTCCTGCACGTCGAGGTAGTCGCGCACGAGGAAGCCCTCGACGCGCAGGCTCTTCTCCACCACGTCGGCGTGGTTGAAGACCACGGGTGGCGCGTCCGGGGTGTTGTACTGGCCGATCGTGCCGATCCGCACCACCCGCCCGCGTTCGCGCAGCGCGCCGATCGCCGCGCCGAGGTGGTCGCCGCCGACGTTGTCGACGAAGAGGTCGATGCCGTCGGGGGCTGCCCCTGCGAGGAGTTCGGCCACGGGGGCGGTGTGGTAGTCGAAGGCCGCGTCGTAACCCACTTCCTCCGTCAGGTACTTCACCTTCTGGGCCGAGCCCGCGCTGCCGATCAGCCGGCCCGCCCCCAGCAGCCTGGCGAACCGTCCGGTCGCGGTGCCGACGCCGCCCGCCGCCGCGGACACGAACACGTCGTCGCCCTCGCGGAGTCGGGCGATCCGGGTGAGGCCGACGTAGGCCGTGAGACCGGTGCCGCCGAGCACGCTCAGGTAGGCGGACAGGGGGACCCCCTCGTGATGGGGGAGCCGTCGGACCTCCTCGGGCCGTACCACCGAGTGGGTGCGCCAGCCCGCGCGGTGGAAGACGGTCTCGCCCTCGGGCAGTGCCGGGTCACGGGAGGCGACGATCCGGCCGAGGGCGCGGCCCTCCAGCGGGGTGTTCAACTCGAAGTCGCCGTCCATCATTTCGCGGTGGTAGGGGTCGACGGACCAGTAGAGGTTCTCGACCAGGGCGGTGCCCGGGGCCGGCTCCGGGACGGGTGACTCCACGAAACGGAAGTGGGCGGGGGAGGGGAAGCCGGTGGGGCGGGACGTCTGGTGCACGGTGAGCGCGATGTCGGTCGTGGTCATGGGTACGGACCGTAGGCAGGAATGCGGAGGTCGGGGAGAGGGTTGCGCTCATGGAACGGATCGGTCCATGAATCGCCCTCATAGCAGCAGGTGGGAGACGTCTGGTGGAGTCTGTCGATCTCGGCCCGCAGGAGCTCAGGACCCTGGTCGCGGTGGCGGACGAGGGAGGGTTCTCGGCGGCCGGCGCACGGCTCGGGAGCACCCAGTCCGCCGTCTCGCACGCGGTGCGTGGCATCGAACGCAAGCTGGGCGTCGTGCTGTTCGAGCGCGGGCGGTTCGGCGCCCGGCCGACGCCCGCCGGAGCGCGGGCCGTTGCGCATGCCCGGCGGGTGCTGCGGATGCTGGAGGTCATGGTCGCCGAGACACGAGGGGGAGATGCGGGGACGGCCGTGGTCGGCGGGCCGCTGCGGATCGCCGCGTTCCGGAGCGCGGCCCTGTATCTGCTGCCGTCGGTGCTGGAGCGCCTCGCATTCTCCCATCCTGGCATCGAGCCGACCGTGCGGGTGGTCCGGGAGGTCGGGCCCGGCACCGCCGGGGAGGTGGCCGAGGGGCGGGCGGACCTCGGGATCGCGACCGTCGGCACCGGTGCGCCGGTCCCGCCGGGGCTGGTGGGCGACGTACTGCTGGAGGAGCCGTACGCGCTGGTGCACCCGGTCGGTCACCCGGCGCCGCGTTCGCTGCCGCTGGTCGACTGGGCCGAGAACTGCTCCTCCCACACGCGTGCCTGGTGGGCCGCGCAGGACTGGATCCCGGCGGCGACGGTGCGCGCCGAGGACGACGGGGCGGTGCTCTCCATGGTGGGCAGCGGTTTCGGCATGGCCATCATGCCGAGGCTCTCGCTCGCCGGGGCGCCGCCCTCCGTCGAGGTCACCGATCTCGGGGCGGAGCGGCCGACGCGGAAGGTCGGCTATGTGACCACCCCCGAACTGGCGGCGACGGCGGCCGTCAGGGCACTGGTCCGCGAACTGCGGGCCGGAAGGAAACCGCAGGTCAACGCAACGTGACTCGTTTCACCGTCTCAGATAGTAGGAAGTCCGAGTAATTGTGGAGACAGATGCGCGGTCCTGTCCTAGCTTTGTAGGAGCCGAACGTCTCGCTAGACCAAGCGAATGGCGGCCGTGAGCCGGACAGCATGCAGGCAACCCCTGCGGTCCGTGGCTCCCCGCCTCTTCCGGCGTCTCGTAACCCCCTTCAGCACTCCAGGAATTATCGAAGGAGTCGATTCTCCATGGCCGAGACGACCGTCCGCCGCCGCGTCCGCCACGTGACCCGCACCAGCGAGTCCGAGCGCAAGAACGCCGCCGCCGCTCTCCAGCGCGCCCTCGACCGCCGGGACAACGGCGGCGAGACCGGCCACTGAGCAGCGGAAGCCGTGGTAACACCACCCATCAGCCGGGAGCCGCGCCCGCACGGGGTGCGGCGCGGTCTCAGCGACCGCGCCGCACCTCGAAGTGGTCGATGCGCTTGCCGTTCTGGTCCAGCGCCGACACCCTGAGCCTCGGCGTGCTGCCGCTCTCCGCCTCCACCGAGAGGAGGGAGAAGCCCCGGTAGCGCACCCGCGACCACTCCACCGTCTCCGCCTGGCTGTGCTGGCCCTTCGCCCATTGCATGGTGTCGACCGTCCCGTGCCGGGTGACGTGCCCCTCGTAGCTCTCCTTGACGCCCGCCGGGAACCCGTACAGATCACGGCCGCCGCCGCCCGCCGTGACGTAGACGATCCCGTCCTTCGTCGGGTCGGTGGATGCGCCGATGGGCACCGCTCGGCCGACCTGCCCCTTCTTGATGGCGTCGGTCCGCTCGTACACGTGGTTGTGCCCGTTGATCACCAGGTCCACCTGGTGCTTCGCGAACACCGGCAGCCACTCGCTCCGCACCCCGCCGTCCGAGGCGTGCGCGGAGGTCGAGTAGGCGCAGTGGTGGAAGAAGACCACGAGGAAGTCGACCCCCTTCGCCGCCCGCAGTTCACCCAGCCTGCGGTCCAGCCACTTCGTCTGCTTCCCGCCGGTGTAGCCGAGGTTGGCGGTGATCTCGTACGACACGTCGTTCGCGTCGAGCGCCACGACGCCGACGTTGCCGTAGGCGAAGGAGTACACGCCCGGGGCGTGCGACGGGTCGAAGCCGTTGTCCGGGAGGGACCAGCGGGCGAGCTGGCCGCCGTAGCCGTCGGGGGAGTACCAGGCCTCCATGTCGTGGTTGCCGGTCGTCACCATCCACGGGACGGTCCGGGAGACACCCTCGTTCTGCTTGAGGAAGAGGTCCCAGTACGTCGGGTCGTAGCCGTCCGTCGTCTTGCCCTGCCCGTTGGTGTCCGCGTAGCAGATGTCACCCGCGTGCAGATGGAACGCGGGATTCTCGCGCAGGATCAGGTGATCGTTCGCCGCCGCCGCGTTGCTCACGCCCTGGTCGCCGAAGGCCGTGAACACGAACTTCTCCGGGCTCGCCGGCGCCGTACGGAACGAGCCGATCGTCGAGCGGTGGGCCGGGGCGGCCGGGTCGAAGCCCTCGTGGCCGACGCCGTAGTAGTACGTCGTGCCGGGGCGGAGGCCGTCCAGGGCCGCGTGGACGTAGTACTGCTCGACCGCCGAGCGGACGCCGGTCAGGCCGGGGGTGTGCAGGGCGCGCACCTCGGCGGTGATCCTGCGGCCGAGGTCGTCGGGCTTCGTCCCGACGCGCACGTACGGCTTCCTGACCGCGAACGGCACCTGCCAGGAGATCCGCATCTCCGTCCTCGGGTCGGTGCCGAAGGCGAGATGGCGGCCGAAGGGGGTGACCACCGCGCCGGGGACCTTCGAGGTGGCGGGGGAGGGGAGCGTGGTTTTGGCGTCGGTGGTGCTCTTGCCGGCGCACCCCGTCAGCAGCCCGCCCGCCACCGCGCCCGCCGTCACCAGGGTGCGGCGCCGGGTCAGCTTGGTGCGCAGGTACTCGTACTGCTCGGCCATGCTCATCCGGACCGCGAGGTGTTCCGGGATGCCGACGTCAGGTGTCTCCATGTCGATGAAGTTCCCAGTGAAGGTCAACGGGCGCCATGCGTAAGGGTGAACGTACGTCGAACGGCCGACACCGCTCCCTCGATGCGCGTCCGTATCATGGACACCCGGTGTCATCCCATGGGACGCGGAGTACGGTGGCGGGCATGTCTCGCAGCATCGATCTCGCAGTGATCCCCGGTGACGGCATCGGTCAGGAAGTCGTGGCCGAAGGTCTCAAGGTCCTCTCCGCCGTCCTTCCGCAGGACGTGAAGCTGGAGACCAAGGAGTTCGACTTCGGCGCCCGCCGCTACCACGCGACCGGTGAGACCCTCACCGACGCCGACCTGGCCGCGCTGAAGCCGCACGACGCGATCCTGCTGGGTGCGATCGGTGACCCGTCGGTCCCGTCCGGGGTACTTGAGCGCGGCTTCCTGCTGAAGCTCCGCTTCGCCTTCGACCACCACGTCAACCTGCGGCCGAGCAAGCTGCTCCCGGGTGTGGCGACCCCGCTCGCCGGTGAGCCGGAGATCGACTTCGTCGTGGTCCGCGAGGGCACCGAGGGCCCGTACACGGGCAACGGCGGCACCATCCGCAAGGGCACCGAGCACGAGGTCGCCACCGAGGTCTCCGTCAACACGGCCTTCGGTGTCGAGCGCGTGGTCCGGGACGCCTTCGCCCGCGCCCAGGCCCGCCCCCGCAAGAAGCTCACGCTGGTCCACAAGAACAACGTGCTGACCTTCGCGGGCCACCTGTGGACGAACGTCTTCAACAAGGTCGCGGCCGAGTTCCCCGAGGTCACCACCGACTACATCCACGTGGACGCGGCGACGATCTACCTCGTCACCGACCCGGCCCGCTTCGACGTGATCGTCACCGACAACCTCTTCGGCGACATCATCACCGACCTCGCCGCGGCCGTCTCCGGCGGCATCGGCGTCGCCGCCAGCGGGAACATCAACCCGTCCGGCGAGTTCCCCTCGATGTTCGAGCCCGTGCACGGCTCCGCGCCCGACATCGCGGGCCAGGGCAAGGCCGACCCCACCGCCACGGTCCTGTCCGTCGCCCTCCTGCTGCGCCACCTCGGCTACGAGGCCGAGGCCGTGCGCATCGAGGAGGCCGTCTCCGCCGACCTCGCGGAGCGCACCGGCAGGCCCGCGCGCAGCACCACCGAGATCGGCGACGCGCTCGCCGTACGAGTAGCCGGCTGACCCGCCGCTCTTCTCGAAATCTCTCGCAGTATTTCGAAGCCGCCGGGTCGCACATGCACCCGGCGGCTTTTCTTACGTCCCCGCCGGGTGCCACCATCATCCCTGGGTCGCATTCACGCCGTTTTCGTCCACGGTCCACCTCGCGCGATAATCGAACGCGGAGCCGCGGAATGAGGCAATGCTCGGACGTCCTAACACTGGCCACTGGCAGTCGAGGGCGTGAGCGCGGCCCGTCACACACAACCGGTGAAGGACAAGCACTCATGACGACGCCCACGATCGAGCTCAAGCCCTCGGCCTCGCCACTTTCCGCCGCCGAGCGCGACGCGATTCTGGCGAACCCCGGGTTCGGCCGCCACTTCACCGACCACATGGTGACGATCAAGTGGACCGAGGGCCGCGGCTGGCACGACGGCCAGCTCGTGCCGTACGGCCCGCTCTCCCTCGACCCCGCGAACATGACCCTGCACTACGCGCAGGAGATCTTCGAGGGCCTCAAGGCCTACCGTCAGGCCGACGGCTCGGTGGCCACCTTCCGCCCCGAGAAGAACGCCCGCCGCTTCCAGACCTCCGCCCGCCGCCTCGGCATGCCCGAGCTGCCGGTCGAGACGTTCATCGAGGCCTGTGACGTGCTGGTCCAGCAGGACCGCGACTGGGTCCCGGCGCACGGCGGCGAGGAGTCCCTCTACCTCCGCCCGTTCATGATCGCGACCGAGGTCGGGCTGGGCGTGAAGCCCGCCAACGAGTACCTCTTCCTCGTCATCGCCTCCCCGGCCGGCGCCTACTTCCCCGGCGGCGTGAAGCCCGTCTCCATCTGGGTCTCCGAGGACCACGTCCGCGCCGTCCCCGGCGGCATGGGCGACGCCAAGACCGGCGGCAACTACGCCGCGTCCCTCCTCGCCCAGGCCGAGGCCGCCGAACAGGGCTGCGCCCAGGTCTGCTACCTCGACGCCGTCGAGCGCAAGTGGGTCGAGGAACTCGGCGGCATGAACCTGTACTTCGTGTACGGCAACAGGATCGTCACCCCCACCCTCACCGGCTCCATCCTGGAGGGCGTCACCCGCGACTCCCTCCTCACCCTCGCCCGCGACCTCGGCTACGAGCCGGAAGAGGGCCGGATCTCCATCGACCAGTGGCAGCGCGACTCCGAGAACGGCACGCTGACCGAGGTCTTCGCCTGCGGTACGGCCGCGGTCATCACCCCGGTCGGCACGGTCAAGCGCACCGGCGCCGAGTGGCAGCAGTCCGCGGGCGAGCCCGGCGAGGTCACGCTGAAGCTCCGCGCGGCACTTCTCGACATCCAGCGCGGTGACGCGGTGGACAAGCATGGGTGGATGCATCCGCTGGGCTGAGCCGGGCTCCCGGTCGAGGGCCGGAAGTTGGTTCGACGCGTATCGCCTCCCCCGTGCGGGTATCCACTGATTCCGCAGGAGACGGGAACACGGGGGAGGGAACGCGGTGAGTGGTGGGCCGATACCGCGACTGCGCTGGCTGCTGCGCGCGTTACGCACTCCGCGCCGCCCGCAGAGCCTCACCGTGCTCGCGCTGCTCGCCGCCGTCGCCGGACTCCTGCTGTGGCGGGCCGGCACGATGGACAGCTACGCCGAGAACCTCTCCCTCAACCTGGGCACCGACCTGGTCGGCGTGGTCATCACCGTCTTCGTGATCGGTCCGCTGATCTCCCGGGCCCAGGAGGGCCGGGTCCGCGAACACACCCGGCTCGACTACGAGTGGTTCGCCGCGCAGGTGTACGGCTCCACGTCCAACGTGAAGGTCCTCGACACCTTCTCCAACCTGTTCGGCCCGCAGTTCTCCGAGCGCCTCTTCCGCGGTGTCCGCTCGGCCACCGCGCACGGCGCCCGGGTGCAGATCCTGCTCCTGGACCCCGACTCGCTCGCCGTGATCCTGCGCGGGCGCGAACTCGGCGAGCAGAGCGCCGACATCCGCCGCGACATCATGCGCAACCTGCGCACCCTGGACCGGTTCGTGCAGCGGCTCGACGAGCACTCCCGGAACCTGCTGGAGGTACGGCTCTGCTCGACCTCCCCCGGAGTGACCCTCTACCGCTGGGACGAGCGCTGTCTCGTCTCCTTCCTCACCGTCGGCCGGCTCTCCGGCGAGGGCGTCCAGTTGGAGGTCGCCGTCCGCTCCCCGCTCGGCACCTTCGTCGAGCAGCGCTTCGACGAGCTGTGGCAGCAGGGCAAACCCATGGACCGTTTCACCCATCTGCCGGTGACCCTGGTCGACGCGTCCGACGGACGGCGGGAGTTCAGCTGCCGCTTCGTCTACGTCGACGACCGTCTGTACGTCGAGGCCCCCGACCTCGTCACCTACCTGGCGCGCCGCCGCCTCGACCAACTCTCCGCCCACAGCGGGGTGCTGGGCCCCGGCGAAGAGTTCGAGGTCATGGTGGTCGACGACCGCAGCGAGCTGCACGGGCGGCTCATCCACCACTTCACGGAGAAGTACGATGCGCAGGCGGCGGCCTTCGTGGAACTACGGCCGCCTACGGTCCTGGTCACGGAATAGAGGGCCCCGGCACACATGAGTTCAGCGCACCACCCCCGCTTTCGCGCCTTCACGCCCCGTGACCTGGACGGACTGCTGAAACGCGTGTCCCTGTCGGCCGGCGAACGGCTCGCCCTGAGGGCCGTTTCCTCGGTGCTGCCCTTCCGTACGAACAGTTACGTCGTGGACGAGCTGATCGACTGGTCGGCGGTGCCCGACGACCCGATCTTCCGGCTGACGTTCCCGCAGGCCGGGATGTTGCCCGAACCCGACGTCAAGCAGATGGCCGACCTCCTCTCCCAGGAGGCACCGAAGGCCGAAGTCCTGCGCACGGCCCACGAGATCAGGATGAAGCTGAACCCGCACCCCTCGGGCCAGCTCGACGCCAACGTGCCCGTGCACGAGGGCGAGCGGTTGGAAGGACTCCAGCACAAGTACCCGGAAACCGTGCTGGTCTTCCCGCGCCAGGGCCAGACCTGCCACGCCTACTGCACGTACTGCTTCCGCTGGCCGCAGTTCGTCGGCGAGTCCGAACTCCGCATCGCCACCGACGACATCGCGACCACGTCCGCCTACCTCCGCGCCCACCCCGAGGTCACCAGCACGCTCATCACGGGCGGCGACCCGCTGGTCATGAGCACGGAGGTCCTGAGCCGTTACGTCGACCCCCTCCTGGAGATCGACACGATCCGCTCGATCCGCATCGGCACCAAGTCCCTCGCGTTCTGGCCGTACCGCTTCACGACCGACCGGGACGCCGACGACCTGCTGCGCCTCTTCGAGAAGGTGGTGGCGAGCGGCCGTCACCTGGCCCTGATGGCCCACTTCACGCACCCCCAGGAGCTGCGCCCGCCGGTCGTACGGGAGGCGATGCGCCGGGTACGGGGCACGGGCGCCGTGATCCGCTGCCAGGGCCCGCTGGTGGCCGGCATCAACGACAGCGCCGAGGCCTGGGCCGAACTGTGGGACGAGACGACCACGCTCGGCGCGGTGCCGTACTACCAGTTCGTCGAGCGCGACACCGGCCCCCAGGGCTACTTCGGCGTCCCGCTGGCCCGCGGCCACCAGATCTTCCGCGACGCCTACGCCCGAGTCTCCGGCCTCGCCCGCACGGTCCGCGGCCCGGTCATGTCCGCGATGCCCGGCAAGGTCTGCGTCGACGGCATCGCCGAGGTGGCCGGCGAGAAGGTCTTCGTCCTTCACCTCATCCAGGCCCGCGACCCGTCCCTGGTCGACCGCCCGTTCTTCGCGGCCTACGACGAGAGCGCGACCTGGTTCACGGACCTGAAACCGGCTTTCGGCGCGAGTGAGTTCCTGCCGGGGCTCGCGGCGCACTGACGCCTGCCCGGCCGTGAGCGCGAGGTACACCACACCGCCCACCACCCCCGACAACAGGAAACTGCAGTCCACCCCGCCCGTCAGCGACAGCAACGGCCCCTCGTACGACGGCAGGGACACGGCCAGCAGCCCGACCCTCGCGCCGACCGCCCAGGAGACCGCGGCCGGGATGTTCCAGCCCGCGCGGTACCAGTAAATGCCGCCCCGGGAGCGGCGGTTGAAGACCTGGAGGGCGTCCGCGTCGTACAGGCCCCGGCACCGTACGAATCCGATGAGCGTGATGACCGCCCACGGCGTGCCGATCGCCGTCAACAGCAGTACGAAGGACGTCATCGCCGACTGCGCGTTCCAGGCGATGGGGGTCCCCCCGGGCGCGAGCGAAGCCGAGCGTTTGGGGGAGGCCGACGAACACGCACACCGTGGCGACGATCGCGACCGTGCAGGTGGCCCGGGTCCGCGACGCGCGGGACAGGATCGCGTCCAGGTCGAGGCCCATGGAGTAGAGCATCAGCCCGGCGTTGCCGACCGAGCCCGCCGAGGCGGCGAGCAGGAGCGGGACGAGGTACCAGGTGGGCGACGCCGACACCAGCGGGCCCGCGTAGTCGAGGGCCGCGCGCGCCCCGAACGCCGTGAACGTGCCGAAGAGCTGGGGGATCAGGAGACCGGCGATCAGGCCGAGCCAGGTGGCGTGCAGGATCTTGCGGGAGGTGTGGCGGGCCGGGGAGATGTAGCGCGTGTAGTCGCCGAGGAGGGTGATGAAGGCGATCGGCCCGGACAGTCCCGCCGCCACCGTCGCAAGACACCACGTCGGCCAGAACCCGCCCAGCAGATAGCCGCCCGCGTCCGGCAGCGCACCGGTCGTGAAGTGCGGGGCGTACGCGATCACGCCCAGGACCAGCAGCGCGGTCATGCCGACCGAGAGCACGCGGGACATCGCGAGCAGCACCCGGTAGCCGTAGACCGCGCCCGCGACGGTCGCCCCGGCGAGCAGCGCGTAGACGACGGCGTACGACGTTCCGTCCGCCGGCAGTCCGAACAGCCGCCCCAGCACGCCCACCATCACATCTCCGCCGATCCACACGGTCAGCGCGGTGTAGCCGAGGGCGAGGAGCAGTCCCACGACCGAGCCGACCAGCCGCCCCCGCACTCCGAACTGGGCGCCGGACGAGGTCGACAGGTTGGTGGCGGTGCGCAGGGAGACCAGGGCGAGCGGGGCCGTGAACACCGTCCCGACCGCCGTGCCCGCGACGATCGACGAGACCGAGGCCCACCAGTCGAGCCCGAAGGACGGCGGCAGCCAGCCGAAGATGATCACGCCGAGGCAGAGGTTGGAACCGAGCAGGATCGACACGAGGTCACGCGGACCGCTGGTGCGCTCCTCGTCGGGGATGGTGTCGACTCCGTGCTGTTCGATCGGCATGGTGGGTCCCTTCAGTTTTAGAGTGACGCTCAATGTGAACCGGGGATGGCCAACCCGTCAACCGTTCCAGAAATGGGTTTTACCGTTTAGAGTGATGCTCTAAAGGAGGGACATGGGATGAGACTGACCCCCACAGAACGCGACCGGCTGCTGCTCTTCTCGGCCGCCGAGCTGGCCCGCGCCCGCAAGACGCGCGGCCTCCGGCTCAACGTGCCGGAGGCCACCGCGCTCATCGCGGACACGGTGTGCGAGGCGGCCCGGGACGGTGCGCGACTTGCCATCGCGATCGAGCGCGCTCGGTCGGTCCTGGGGCCGGACGACGTCCTGCCCGGGGTCGCCGATGTCGTCACCGAGGTCCATGTCGAGGCGGTCTTCGACGACGGTTCCCGGCTGGCGGTCGTCTCCGATCCCATCGGCGGGGGACTCGGGGGCGAGGCCCCGGGCGCGCTCCTTCCCGGGCCCGCGCACGCCGAGCCCGAGGCGGTCGTCCGGCTCACCGTCACCAACACCGCGACCGTGCCCGTCTCCGTGACGTCCCACTTCCACTTCTTCGAGGCCAACCCGCGCCTCGACTTCCCGCGCGCCGAGGCCTACGGCATGCGGCTCGCCGTACCCGCCGGATCCTCCGTCCGCTTCGGCCCGGGCGAGAGCGCCGAGGTCGGTCTGCTGCCGATCGGCGGTGAGCGGATCGCGATCGGTTTCGCCGGGCTCGTCGACGGTCCGCTGGACGCGCCGGGCGCGAAGGAAGAGGCGCTGCGCCGGGCAACCGCCTGCGGTTATCTGGGAGTCGAGCTGTGAACCCGTACGAGTACGCCGCGACCCACGGCCCCCGCGCCGGCGACCGCGTCCGCCTCGGCGACTCGGGTCTGACGATCCGCGTCGAGTCCGACTCGCAGCGCTACGGCGACGAGTTCCTCGCCGGCTTCGGCAAGACGGCCCGCGACGGACTCCACCTCAAGGCAGCCGCCGTGCGCGAGACCTGCGACGTGGTCGTCAGCAATGTCGTCGTGATCGACGCGGTGTTGGGCATCCGGAAGGTGTCCATCGGGATCCGGGAAGGCCGGATCTGCTCCATCGGGCGGGCAGGGAATCCCGACACCCTCGACGGGGTGGACGTCGTCGTCGGAACCGGTACGTCCATCGTCTCCGGCGAGGGGCTCATCGCCACCGCCGGTGCCGTCGACACGCACGTCCATCTGCTGTCGCCGCGCGTCATGGAGGCCTCCCTCGCCTCCGGGGTCACCACGATCATCGGGCAGGAGTTCGGCCCGGTGTGGGGCGTCGGCGTCAACTCGCCCTGGGCGCTGCGCCACGCCTTCAACGCCTTCGACGCCTGGCCGGTCAACATCGGCTTCCTGGGCCGGGGTTCGTCCTCCGACGCGGCTCCGCTGGTCGAGGCGCTGGCCGAAGGGGGCGCGTCCGGCTTCAAGGTGCACGAGGACATGGGCGCCCACACCCGCGCGCTGGACACCGCGTTGCGGGTCGCCGAGGAGTACGACGTCCAAGTTGCCCTGCACAGCGACGGGTTGAACGAGTGCCTGTCCGTCGAGGACACCTTGCGGGTGCTCGAAGGGCGCACCATCCACGCCTTCCACATCGAGGGCTGCGGCGGCGGACACGTGCCGAATGTGCTGAAAATGGCGGGAGTTCCGAACGTCATCGGCTCCTCCACCAACCCCACTCTGCCCTTCGGCCGGGACGCGGTCGCCGAGCACTACGGCATGATCGTCTCCGTCCACGACCTGAAGACCGACCTGCCGGGCGATGCCGCCATGGCCCGCGACCGTATCCGCGCCGGGACGATGGGCGCGGAGGACGTGCTGCACGACCTGGGCGCGATCGGCATCACCTCGTCCGACGCGCAGGGGATGGGCCGGGCGGGGGAGACGGTCCGCCGTACGTTCGCGATGGCCGGGAAGATGAAGGCCGAACTCGGCGCCCCTGAGGACCACGACAACGAACGCGTCCTGCGCTACATCGCCAAGCTGACCATCAACCCCGCGATCGCGCACGGACTTTCGCACGAGGTGGGGTCGCTGGAGGTCGGCAAGCTCGCCGACATCGTGCTGTGGCGGCCCGAGTACTTCGGCGCGAAACCGCAGCTGGTGCTGAAGTCGGGGTTCCCGGCCTACGGCGTGGTCGGTGACCCCAACGCGGCGACCGACACCTGCGAACCCCTCGTCCTGGGCCCGCAGTTCGGCGCGCACGGCAGCACGCCCGCCGACATCTCCGTGGCGTTCGTCGCGCAGGCGGCCCTGGACCAGGGCGGGGACTCCATGCCGACTCGCCGCCGCCGGGTGGCAGTTCGCGGCACCCGTGGCATCGGTCCCGCCGACCTGCGCCTCAACTCCCGTACCGGAGCGGTCGACGTCGACCAGCGCACCGGCCTGGTCACCCTGGACGGCGAACCGATCCGCTCCGAACCGGCCGAGTCCGTCTCCCTCAACCGCCTCTACTTCCTCTAGGCCCCCCGGAGTTCCTCATGACCTATCGCATGCCCCCCGAGTGGGCCCCGCACGAGCGCACCTGGATGGCCTGGCCGGGACCCAACCCCACCTTCGCCACCGACGAGGAACTGACGGAGGCCCGCGCCGCCTGGGCGTCCGTGGCCCGTGCCGTGCGCCGCTTCGAACCGGTGACGATGGTGCACGGGCCGGGCCAGGGCGGGTCGGCGCGCGAACTGCTCGGCCCGGACGTCGAGTTGGTCGAGCGCGACCTCGACGACGCCTGGATGCGGGACATCGGCCCCACGTTCGTCACCGACGGCCGTGAACTGGCCGCCGTGGACTGGACGTTCAACGGCTGGGGCGGCCAGGACTGGGCCCGCTGGGAACACGACTCCAAGATCGCCCGCCATGTCGCGGACCTCGCCGGAGTGCCGGCCCTGAGCAGCACGCTCGTCAACGAGGGCGGCGCCATCCACGTCGACGGCGAGGGCACCGTCCTGCTCACCGAGACGGTCCAGCTCGGCGCCGGCCGCAACCCCGGCTGGGCGCGCGAGCAGGTCGAGGCGGAGATCCACGCCAGGCTCGGCACCACGAAGGCCATCTGGCTCCCGCACGGCCTCACCGGCGACTACGGCGTCTACGGCACCCAGGGCCACGTCGACATCGTCGCGGCCTTCGCCCGGCCCGGCACCGTACTGGTCCACAGCCAGCGCGACCCGGCCCACCCGGACCACGCCCGCTCCCAGGAGTACCTGGCCCTCCTCCGCGCCGAGACCGACGCGAAGGGCCGCCCCCTGGAGGTCGTGGAGGTCCCCGCGCCGACCGTCCTCAAGGACGAGGACGGCCACTGGGTCGACTACTCCTACATCAACCACTACCTCTGCAACGGCGGGGTCGTGCTCTGTGCCTTCGACGATCCGAACGACGAGGTCGCGGCCGGTATCCTCCGGCGCCTCTTCCCCGAGCGGACGGTCACGCCGGTGGACGCCCGTACGATCTTCGCGGGTGGTGGCGGTATCCACTGCGTCACGCAACAGCAGCCGAGGGTCTAGGGAGTCGGGCGATGGCCGGTGCGCGGAAGAACGCGCCGCCGCGCGAGGAAGTCCTCGCCGCAGCCATGCGCATGATCGCCGAACGCGGTCTGGAACAGCTCACCATGGCGGCGCTCGGCCGCGAGGTCGGCATGAGCAGCGGCCATCTCCTCTACTACTTCCACTCCAAGGACGAACTGCTGCTCCAGACCCTGGAGTGGAGCGAGGGCAGACTGGGCGCGGAGCGCGGACGCCTGCTCACAGGCCGTGCCACCGCTCGCGAACGCCTCGACGCGTACGTCTGCCTGTACGTCCCCGACGGCCACCGCGACCCGCACTGGACGCTCTGGCTGGAGGTCTGGAACCGCTCGCAGAACGCCGACGACGCGGCCCGCGACCGGCAGGCCGCCATCGAGGGCGTCTGGCACCGCGACCTCGTCGCCCTGATCGCGGAGGGCGTCTCGCGCGGTGAGTTCCGGGCCGTCGACCCCGACCGCTTCGCCACCCGCCTCCGCGCCCTCCTCGACGGCTTCTCCATCCACGTCGCGATCGGCCTGCGCGGCACGGACCGGGCTCAAGTTCTCGTCCACGTGAGGGAGTTGGTGGAGGAAGGGCTTCTCGCGGACGCGTGACCTTCCGTCCCGGTTGTACGCAATACGGCCGATTGACCCGGTAGTGCGTGGTGCGTTTGCCTCGAATGGAGCCCTCGGCGCAGGGCCGGGGGAGAAGCGTCCACGGGGATCTCAGGGGGAAGCATGTCCAGATCCGCAGGTGTGTTCGGCGTCGGCCTGGGGGTGACGCTGCTGCTCGCACTCGTCTCGCCGGCCGCCGCGTCCGCCGCACCGCATGTGCCCGGCACGGAGAGGGTGAGCACGGCCGCCGACGGAAGCCAGGCCGACGGACCCTCGGGCGACCCGGCGATCAGCGCCGACGGCCGCCATGTCGCGTTCGTGTCCCGGGCGGCGAGCTTCGGCTGCGCGGAGTTCACCCCGTGCCTGCTGGAGAAGGACCTGGGCACCGGCGCGGTCACCAGGATCGACCTCGGCAGCGGCTACACGTACGGCTCGCCGATGCTGAGCGCCGACGGGAGCCGCGTCGCGTTCTCCGCGGGCACCCGGTTCCTGGCGCCGTACCTGTACGACCGCGCCACCGGCCGCACGGAGCGGCTGTGGCCCGAGAACCCGCCCGGATCAAACGAGTTGGGCCGCGCCCAGTCGATCAGTCCGGACGGCACGCACATCGCGTACACCATCGGCAACCGCAACGGATCGTCGAACTTCCGGCTCCTGTACGTCCGTGACACGGCCACCGGCACCGACACCCTGGTGTCCCCGGCCGAGGAGGGCGACAAGAACGGCGTCTCGGTGAGCGGCGACGGTCAGAAGGTCGCGTACGGCACCCGCAGCGACTCCGAGGCGGACCCGGCCGACGTCTTCGTCCGGGACCGGCGGACGGGCGAGCGGACCCAGGTCGACCAGGGGCTCGGCGTGGCCTTCCTGGTCCGGATCACCGCGGACGGCAACCGCGTCCTCCTCGACGCCGAGGGCGGCCTGTACGTCCACGACCTGCGCACGGGCACGTCGCGCCGGGTGGCCGAGGGGCAGCCGCGGGCGGCCACGGCGGACGGCCGGTACGCCGTCGTCACGGGCGAGGACGGCACCCGGGTGCGCGACCTGCGGACCGGGCTGCGCGGGGCGGACCTCGCGCCGTACGCGATACCGGGCGAGGAAGGGCTGGCCGCCGGAGGACGTGCGGTGGCGTTCGCCTCGGACGCGTCCCACCTGGTGACCGGCGACACCAACAAGGCGGCGGACGTGTTCGTCTTCTCGGGCGGGATCGGGAAGAACCCGACCCCGATGCCGTCCGTCACCGAACGGATCAGCACGACGCGGGACGGACAGCAGCTCGCCACCGCGTCCCACGACCCGGTCATGGCGGACGGGCGGACCGTGTCCTTCACGTCGGACGGCAATGTGTTCGTCAACGCGTTCGACACGGTCTCCCTGGTCAACTCCAGCACCCAGAAACCCTCGGCCGAGGGCACACCCTGCACCAGCGGGCGCATGACCGGCTACGTCGCACCGCACGCGACCGACGCCGCTCCCGAGGTCTTCGTCCGTGACCTCTCGGTCGGCAAACTGGGCGGCATCTCCTCCTACCAGGGCATCCGCTTCACCTGGATGGGACAGCCCGCGGTGGACCCCGGCTGCCAGTGGATCACCTACGCGGCCACGCTCCCGGCCACCGACACCGACCCGCATCCGCAGCCCCGGATCTACCGCTTCAAGTTCAACGGCGGCACGGTGGACGTGGTCAGCGCCCCCACGGGCGAGGCGGCGGACCACCCGGCCATCAGCGGCCAGGGCCGTTACATCGCCTTCGAGCAGGGCGGCGCCGTCCACGTCCGTGACCTGGACACCGGCACGCTGGAGCAGGCCGGCGACCACGCGTCGCGGCCTTCCCTCAGCGAGGACGGCCGCAAGGTCGCCTTCCAGCACGGCCGGTACGTGGACGTCCGCGACCTCGACGCCGGGACCACGATCCGGTTGCGTGGCA
This sequence comes from Streptomyces hokutonensis, assembly GCF_042751305.1. Lineage (GTDB taxonomy): Bacteria > Actinomycetota > Actinomycetes > Streptomycetales > Streptomycetaceae > Streptomyces > Streptomyces hokutonensis_A. The sequence goes on along the minus strand of NZ_JBHYWD010000007.1, from coordinate 256,847 downwards.
GCCGGCCCTCGCTCGCCGGGAACGGCGCGAGTGTCGCGTACGTCCGGGACGGGGCCGTATACCTGCGTGAACTGGCCACCGGGGCAACGCAGTTGATCAGTGTCGACGTCCGGGGTCACCGTAACGACCTGCCGGCCGGGCACCCGTCCGTCAACGCGGACGGCACGGTCGTCGCCTTCGAGTCGGCGTCCCCCGATCTGCTGGTGGGGGACACCAACGGGGTGTCGGACATCTTCCTGCGGACGGTCGGGTGATCGACCGCATCCTGAGACACCCATGAGCGGAGCACGGGGGCTGTGCCAGACTGCCCCCGTGTTCTCGTTCGCCACGATTATTGGCAGCAGGCGCGCCGGTCCGCAGTGACCGCCTCGTACGACCAGGTACGGGCGATCACCGTCGTCTCTCGACCCGCGCGCAGACCTCTCGCACCCGCGAGGGGTTTTTCGCTTTTCTGGCCCACCTTCAGCCGGGAGAGCAGTGCGAGGGATCATTGAGGGACGGTGGAGCCGGTCATTCCGGTACAGACCGAGATTCAGATCCTCAGGAGCCAGACACCATGACGGAAACCAGCGCACTCGACGATGCGTTCCACGTCTTCGACACGACCCTGCGTGACGGCGCGCAGCGGGAGGGCATCAACCTCACCGTCGCGGACAAGCTGGCCATCGCCCGGCACCTGGACGACTTCGGCGTCGGTTTCATCGAGGGCGGCTGGCCGGGCGCCAACCCGCGGGACACCGAGTTCTTCGCCCGCGCCCAGCAGGAGATCGAGTTCAAGCACGCGCAGCTGGTCGCGTTCGGCGCCACCCGCCGCGCCGGCGCCAAGGCCGCCGAGGACCCGCAGGTCAAGGCGCTCCTGGACTCCGGCGCCGATGTGATCACGCTGGTCGCCAAGTCCCACGACCGGCATGTCGAGCTGGCCCTGCGCACGACCCTCGACGAGAACCTGGAGATGGTCCGCGACACCGTCTCCCACCTGGTCGCCCAGGGCCGCCGCGTCTTCGTCGACTGCGAGCACTTCTTCGACGGCTACCGCGCCAACCCCGACTACGCGAAGGCGGTCGTACGGTCCGCCGCCGAGGCCGGCGCGTCCGTCGTGATCCTCTGCGACACCAACGGCGGGATGCTCCCGGCGCAGGTCCAGGCGGTCGTCGCCACGGTTCTCGCCGACACCGGCGCCCGGCTCGGCATCCACACCCAGGACGACACGGGCTGCGCGGTCGCCAACACCCTTGCCGCCGTCGACGCGGGCGCGACCCACGTCCAGTGCACGGCCAACGGCTACGGCGAGCGCGTCGGCAACGCCAACCTCTTCCCGGTGGTCGCGGCCCTGGAGCTGAAGTACGGCAAGAAGGTCCTCCCCGACGGCAAGCTCCGCGAGATGACCCGCATCTCCCATGCCATCGCCGAGGTCGTCAACCTCACCCCCTCCACGCACCAGCCGTACGTCGGCGTATCGGCCTTCGCCCACAAGGCCGGCCTGCACGCCTCCGCGATCAAGGTCGACCCGGACCTGTACCAGCACATCGACCCCGAGCAGGTCGGCAACACCATGCGGATGCTGGTCTCCGACATGGCGGGCCGTGCCTCCATCGAGCTCAAGGGCAAGGAACTCGGCGTCGACATCAGCGGCGACCGCGAGCTGGTCGGCCGGGTCGTGGACCGCGTCAAGGAGCGCGAACTCAAGGGCTACACCTACGAAGCGGCCGACGCCTCCTTCGAACTCCTCCTCCGCGCCGAGGCGGAGGGCAAGGCCCGCTCCTACTTCCAGGTCGAGTCCTGGCGCGCGATCGTCGAGGACCGCCCCGACGGCAGCCACGCCAACGAGGCCACCGTCAAGCTGTACGCCAAGGGCGAGCGCATCGTCGCCACCGCCGAGGGCAACGGCCCGGTCAACGCCCTCGACCGCGCCCTGCGCGTGGCCCTGGAGAAGATCTACCCCCAGCTCGCCAAGCTCGACCTCGTCGACTACAAGGTCCGCATCCTGGAAGGCGTCCACGGCACGTCCTCCACGACCCGCGTCCTGATCTCCACGTCCGACGGCTCGGGCGAGTGGTCGACGGTCGGCGTCGCGGAGAACGTCATCGCCGCGTCCTGGCAGGCGCTGGAGGACGCGTACACCTACGGCCTCCTCCGCGCCGGCGTCGAGCCCGCCAAGTAGCCCGCCCTCAGCAGGAGTTCTCGGCGAGTCTCTCGAACTCGCCGAGGCTCATGGCCTTGTCGTCGGCCCAGACCTGGCCGGGCTTCAGGGCGGTGATCTGTTCGGTGGAGAAGTCGACGAACCCGTTGTACGAGTCGCCGGTGACGTAGTGCCCGAAGGTCAGCGAGTAGTGGTGCTTCGCCAGGAGCCGCTGCTCGCCCCGGTGCCGGGCCCGCCAGGCCGCCGGCGGCGAGAACAGCGGGAACTCGGCGTCCCCCTTCAGCTTCTCCTTCCGCACGTCCCACCCCGTGGTGACCGGTCCGTCGTCGATCCCCCTGGCCCACCCGTCGAGCGACGGCGACTGGTAACTGTCGTCCCCGCAGGGCCGGATCAGCGCGTACGGCGCCCCGTCCGCCCCGACCCGCACCCCGGCCAGCGGCAGATCCTCGGCCGTGCACCCGCCGAGCAGCAGACACCCCGCCACCGCACCCACGACCGCCGCCGCCCTCCGGGTCAGCACGCGTCGTCCACGAGGTCGTCGAAGTCGTCCCGGCTCATCGCACGGCTGTCGGCCCAGACCTGGCCGGAGTGCAGCGACGTGAGGTCCTTCGCGGTGAAGTCGAGGACGCCGGTGTACTTGACGCCGGGGCCGTCGATCACCGTGAACTTCAGGTGGTAGGTGCGGTCGGGCGCCAGTGTCTGCGGCCCGGCCGCCTCGGTCCGCCACGAGCGGGGCGGCTCGAAGAGCGGGAACGTCGTTGTGCCGAAGGGCTCCCCGGGGGGCCCGATGAGAGGTGTCCCCCAGTGGGTGTCCGCGCCCGGGTCCTCCGGTGTCCCACTCGCCCCGTCCGCTGCTTCTTCCGCGGTCCAACTGTCGAGGTCGATGCTCGCCGCGCGGTCGTGACCGCACGGCCGTACCAGCGCGACCGGCCGGCCGGCCGTGTCCAGCCAGGCCGCGGCCAGTGGCAGCTGCGCCGGACTGCACGCGCTCAGTAACCCCACCCCGGCCGACACACCCACAACCGTCACTACGACATGTCTCATGCCCCGCCCCCCCCGTCGAGGGCGGGACACGACCCGCCCTGCCTACTGCAAGTGCCACTTCTGGTTGGCAGCCCCCGTGCACGTCCAGATCTGCGCCCGCGTCCCGTTCGTCGACGAATTGCCCGTCACGTCAAGGCACTTGTTGGCCGCCGTATTCACCACATCACCGGTCGAGGAGTTGTACGACCACTGTTGCGCGGCGGTTCCGTTGCAGTCGTACAACTGCACCTTGGCCCCGTCCGCCGTCGAAGCCGACGTCACGTCCAGGCACTTGCCGAGCGCCCGCACCGTGCCGTCGGTGCCCACGGTCCACTGCTGGGCGGTCGAGCCGTTGCAGTCGTAGAGCTGGACGGCGGTGCCGTTGGTGGTCGAAGCACCGGCCACATCAAGGCACTTGCTCGCGAGGCCCACGAACGCACCGGTCTGGGCGCCCCCGCCGGACTGCGTGCCCGTCCACGTGAACGTCGCCGAGGTCTTGCCGGGGAGGGAGTAAGTCGCGTGCTGGCCACCCCAGTTGATGGTGACGGTCTTCGCGGTGGACGCGTCGTTGTACGCGATCAGCGCCTTCGAGCCGTCGGGGTTGCGCCACGCCACGTTGGGCACGTTGGTGGACGCCGTGGAGGCGATCCGCTGGGCGCCCGGCCGGACGAACTTCGTCAGCTGGCCCATCGTGTAGTACTCGACGGTGTAGTCGACGGTCCCGCTGGCGCCGTCACCGTTGTGCACGGTGATCAGGCCCGTGCAGGTGCCGCAACCGCCGTTGTGCGGGCCCATGTTCTGGTCCACGGCCAGCGACCACTTGGTCACCGACTTCGCCCAGTTGCGGGTGTAGTCGATGATGTTGTTCATGTCCTCGCGCTGCTGGTTGGCGATCCAGGTGCCGCCGGAGTGCTCGGTGCCGAAGGCGTCGAGGGTGGGGTACTGGTTGTGGACGGTGGTCTGCTTGGTGACCCCGCTGATGTCGCTGTAGCCGTGCCAGGCGATGCCGCCGAAGTTGGGGTTGGAGCGGACGGCCGCGTCGTCCACGGTCGCCGCCGCGTACGAGTCGTATACGTCCCAGTTCCAGTCGTGCGCCAGCACCTTCGTCGTCAGGCCGGACGCGTTGAGCTTGGGCAGCAGCTCGCTCTTCGTGAAGTAGGCGAGCCCGGAGGCGTTCCAGCTCATCGACGGGTAGCCGGAACAGCAGGTCGGCTCGTTCTGGACGGTCACGTACGAGACCGGAATGCCCTGGTCCTTGTACGCCTGGAGGTACTTGATGAAGTAGTTGGCGTAGGCGCCGTAGTCCTCGGACTTCAGCCAGCCGCCGTTGAGCGAGCCGCTGTCCTTCATCCACGCGGGAGCCGTCCATGGCGAGGCCATGACAGTCAGAGAGGGGTTGAGGGAGAGCGCCTGCCTGGTCAGCGGCACCACGTCCGCCAGGTCGTGCGCGATCGAGAAGGAGGTGAGGTTCGGGTCGGTCCGGCCGGAGGCCACGTCGTCGTACGTGTACCCGTACCGGGCCAGGTCGGAGGCGCCCATCGGATTGCGCAGGAACGACAGCCCGATCCCGTCCGTCGGCGAGAACAGCTTGGTCATGGTCGCGTTGCGGGTCGCCGTCGACAGCGCGCCGCTGCTGTTCATCAGCCAGGCCGCGGTGTCCGTGAAGGACGCGCCGCCGCCGGTGAAGGTCTGGTAGCGGGTGTTCTCGTCGACGGTGATGTTCTCGCCGCTGCCGCCCGTCCCGGACGAGAAGGCGAACGGGGTCTGGGCCTGGAGGCCGCGCGTGACATGGCGTCCGGCGGCGTCGTCGGTGGTGGTGAGCCAGGCCGTGACCTGTTCACCGGCCGCGTGCGCGGGTGGTACGGCGGCGGTGAAACCGGCCACGGAGAGCAGCCCGGCGAGCAGCAGCCGGGCCGTGCGGGGGGTTCTCCTGGACATGGATGCGTTAGCCCTTCCTGACGAGACGTCTTGACGGGTCTGCGGGCCGTTAGTTAACTCACGGCGTGATCTAAGTCATGAGTGAACTGTGCGATCCCAGAGTGAACCAGAGCCCCAGAGCCGAGGGAAGGTCCATGCCAAGAACCGCCCTGCTCGTTTCCACCGCCCTGTGCGCCGCGCTGCTGTCACCGGCCGCCGTGTCCCAGGCGGCCGCCGCCGCCGACCCAGCCCCCACCCCCGTAGACCGCTTCGAGGGCGAGGTGCCCTTCGCGAGCCAGCCCGCCGAGGGCATCTTCACCTGGGGCGGCGACAACGACGACCCGCCCCAGCTGGCCCTGACCGCGAGACCGGACGCCCCCGAGGGCGCCAAGGTACTCACCGGCACGTACGACATCAGCGGCTACGGCGGCTTCACCCACGACTACGCCGCGACCGAGCCCGCCCACGACTGGTCCGCCCACCAGGGCATCCGCTTCTGGTGGGACGGCCAGAACACGGGCAAGTCGGCCAACTTCGAGATCAAGGACGGCGGCGCCAACGGCGAGGCCTCCGAGCTGTGGACGACGTCCTTCACGGACAACTTCACGGGCTGGAAGCAGATCGAGATCCCGTTCACCGACTTCGTGTACCGCACGGACTACCAGCCGGTCGGCGGCATCGACCACGTCCTCGGGCTGACGCAGATGTGGGGCTACGCGGTCACGCTCCCCGTCGGCATCAAGAGCCAATTCGCCATGGACGACGTCGAGTTGTACGGCAAGGCGGATCAGTCGCTGCGCGCGAACGTCACCACCGACTCGGCCGTCCACCCGGTCAAGGAGGGCGGAACGGCCACGGTCAAGGTCACCGTCGCCACCACCGGTTCCGCGCCGATCGACGACCCGGTGACCGTCGCCTACACGTCCGACGGCGGCACCGCGGAAGCGGGCAAGGACTACACCCCGGTCTCCGGCACCCTCACCTTCCCGGCGGGCACCGCGTCCGGCACCACGCAGACCGTCAAGGTCCGCACCCTCAAGGACAAGTCCGCCGAGAACGCCGAGACGATCCCGCTGAAGCTCACGGTCACCGGCGCCAAGGCCCCGGCCGAGACCCCGCAGGTCGTCATCGACGCGCACGGACTGCCGTACCTGGACAGCAAGTTGCCGGTCAAGAAGCGCGTCGCCGACCTCGTCAAGCGCATGTCGCCGGAGGAGAAGGCCGGGCAGATGACCCAGGCCGAGCGCGGCGGCATCGGGACCGGCGCCGACATCGCCACCTACGACCTCGGCTCACTGCTCTCCGGCGGCGGCTCGACCCCCACGCCCAACACGGCGGCCGCCTGGGCGAAGATGATCGACTCGTACCAACTCCGGGCGCAGGCAACGCGGTTCCAGATCCCGCTGATCTACGGCGTCGACGCGGTCCACGGCCACAACAACCTGGCCGGCGCCACGATCATGCCGCACAACATCGGCATCGGCGCGACCCGCGACCCCCAACTCGCCGAGAGGACAGGCTCGGTGACGGCCAGTGAGGTCCGCTCGACCGGTGTCCCGTGGGACTTCGCGCCCTGCCTCTGCGTCACCCGTGACGAACGCTGGGGCCGCTCCTACGAGTCCTTCGGCGAGGACCCGGCGCTGGTGCAGTCCATGGAGACGATGATCCAGGGCCTCCAAGGCGCCGCGAACGGCAAGCAGTTGAAGGACGACGACAAGGTCCTCGCCACCGCAAAGCACTTCGTCGGCGACGGCGGCACGGCCTACGGTTCCTCCACCACCGGCACCTACACCATCGACCAGGGCGTCACCACCGTCACCCGGCAGCAGCTGGAAGCCATCCACCTGGCGCCGTACCAGACGGCCGTGGACCGGGGCATCGGCACGGTCATGCCGTCGTACTCCTCGCTCGACATCGTCGGCGACGGCCTCGGCCCGGTGAAGATGCACGCCCGCGCCGACATGATCAACGGCGTCCTCAAGAACCGGATGGGCTTCGACGGCTTCGTCATCAGCGACTGGAACGCCATCGACCAGCTCCCCGGCGACTACGCCTCCCACGTCAGCACCTCGGTCAACGCGGGCGTCGACATGATGATGGTCCCGTACAGCTACAAGGACTTCAGCTCGACGCTCGTCGCCGAGGTGAAGGCGGGCCACGTCACCGAGAAGCGGATCGACGACGCCGTGTCGCGCATCCTCACCCAGAAGTTCAAGCTCGGACTCTTCGAGAAGCCGTACGCCGACACGAGCAACGCGGCCCGGATCGGGTCCAGTTCGCACCGGGCCGTGGCCCGGCAGGCGGCGGCCGAGTCGCAGGTGCTGCTGAAGAACGCGGGTGGTGTGCTCCCGCTGAAGAAGTCGCAGAAGGTCTATGTCGCCGGTTCCAACGCCGACGACCTCGGCAACCAGACCGGCGGCTGGACCATCACCTGGCAGGGCTCGTCCGGTACGAACACCACCGGCACGACGATCCTCCAGGGCATGAAGAACGCCGGCGGTGACGTCACGTACTCCAAGGACGCCTCGGCCCCGACCAGCGGCTACGACGTGGGTGTGGTCGTCGTCGGCGAGACCCCGTACGCCGAGGGCGTGGGCGATGTGGGCAACGGCAACGACCTCACCCTCACCCCCGCCGACCAGGCAGCCGTGGACAAGGTGTGCGCGGCGATGAAGTGCGCGGTGCTGATCGTCTCCGGGCGGCCGCAGCTGATCGGCGACCAACTCCCCAAGATCGACGCCCTGGTGGCCTCCTGGCTGCCCGGCACCGAGGGCGACGGCGTGGCCGACGTCCTCTACGGCAAGCGCTCCTTCACGGGTCAACTCCCGGTCACCTGGCCGAAGTCGGAGGCCCAGTTGCCGATCAACGTCGGCGACACGACGTACGATCCGCAGTTCCCGTACGGCTGGGGTCTGACGACCGTGGCGAAGGCGCCGACGGGTGGCGCGTCCACGCTGAAGGCGCTGGAGGCCGCGGCGGCGAAGGCCCGGTCGGCGGAGACGGGCAAGGCGCTCGTCACCCAGGCGCGGCTGATCGTCCAGCAGAAGGTGGGCCAGAACATCACGGCGGCGGTGTCCAAGCCGTTCGCCGACGCGGACCATCTGCTGCTGACCGGGAAGTACGCGGCGGCGGTGAGGAAGCTGGAGGAGGCGTACAAGGCGGCGTAGCCCGCTGCGCATGACCGGTTCCGGAGGCTTCGGGTAGCGTCGAATCATGAAGGCCGTGATTCGGACCCGAAGCCTCCCGGGGCTGCTGCTGGCCCTGCTGCTCGCCGCCCTGACCATGGCGTCCCCGGCCGCCGCCGACACCGGCGTCTCGACGATAGGCCAGGCCCTGCGCAAGGGGCCCGTCTACGTCGACCCGGGGACGTCCTCCTTGTCGTCCGCCGACGCCGACGCGCTCGCCCAGCGCATCAAGAAGGCCGACAAGCCGGTCTTCGTCGTGGTCCTCCCGGCCGACTACCCGACGGCGAACCTTTTCTCCGATGTGCGTACCGCCACCGGCATCACCGGCCTCTACGCGATCCGCCTCGGCGACCGTTTCGACGCCCGCGCGGACTCCCGGGTTCTGTCGAACGCGGCCGTGAAGAACCTGGTCAGCAGCGTGCAGGGCGAGGACGCGAAGAGCCAGCTCACCGACTTCACCGACCGGGCGCTCGCCAACATGGGCGGCTCGGCACCCGCGTCCTGGGGCGGTTCCTCGGACGGCGGGGGAGTCTCCGGTACGGCGCTGATCGTCGCGGGCGGGGTCCTGGTGGTCGGCGGCGCGGGGGCGTACACCCTCGTACGACGCTCCCGGCGCCGCAGGCTGGAGGAGCAGCGGGCCGCCCTCGACAAGCTGCGGGTGGTGGTGGACGAGGACATCACCGCGTTCGGCGAGGAACTGGACCGTCTCGACTTCCACCCGGCCGAGCCACGCGCCGACGACGCGATGCGCGCCGACTACGAACGCGCCCTCGACGCCTACGAGCAGGCGAAGACGTACATGGCGGCGGCCGCGAAACCCGAGGACGTCCGGGCCGTCACCCAGGCCCTGGAGGACGGCCGTTTTTCGCTCGCGCAGCTCGCCGCCCGCCGCGAGGGCCGTCCGCTGCCCGAGCGCCGCGCCCCCTGTTTCTTCGACCCGCGCCACGGCCCCTCGGTCGCCGACGCCACCTGGACCCCGGCCGGGGGCGCACCCCGTGAGGTCCCGGTCTGCGCGGCTGACCAGGCCCGGCTCGCCGACGGCCGCGACCCGATGATCCGCGAGGTCGACACGGACTACGGCCGCCGCCCGTACTGGGACGCGGGCCCGGCCTACGGCCCCTGGGCGGGCGGCTACTTCGGCGGCGGCCTCCTCCCCGGCCTCCTCGTCGGCACGCTGCTGGGCAGCATGATGGCCACCCCGTCCTACGCCTCCGACTACGGCACCGGTTACGGCGACTTCGGCAGCGGCGGCTACGACGGAGGCGATGTGTCCGGGGCGGACTTCGACCCCGGGGACTTCAGCGGCGGTTTCGGGGGAGGGGACTTCGGAGGGGGCGGCGACGGGGGAGGCGGCGGCGACTTCGGCGGCGGTTTCTGAACCGCGTCAGGTCACGATGGCCGCCGTGTCCCACACGATGAGTGTCTTGCCGCGGTCCAGGGTCAGCAGGTGTTTGCGGTCGGGCGACATGCGGCAGTCGAGTACGAGGTCCGTGTGGGCTACAAGGGTGTGCAGGAGCTCGCCGGTGCCGGTCGACCGGATCTGCACGTGTTCGCGGGCGGGGACGGCCGGCCACTTCTCCGTGGCGGCGAAACGCGTACCCCTCAGCTTGAGCGTGAAGCGCTCGCGATGGCCGGGCAGTTCCAGCACCCGGAGCGTGTCCAGGTCGCCGATCGCGATCCATGAGCCGTCGGCGGCGAGGCCGAGCCGGTGGACCTCGTGCGGCTGGGCGGGCAACTCGGCGAGCAGCCGGCCGGAACGCGGGTCCCAGAGCATGATCTGCCTGCCGAGGCCACGGGTGGCCAGGGTCTTCCCGTCGGCGCTGAGCGTCAGATGCGACATGCCCTTCGTCGTGGGCTTCGTTCCCCGGCGTTCGTTGGTGAGCGGGGCGACGAAGCTGCCGGTGAAGCTGTTGTAGGCGATCCACATGCCGTCCGGACCGTGCACGAACTCGTCCACGGTGCCGACCTTGAAGGGGCCTGTCTCCCGCTGCCGGCGCTCGATGAACCAGCGATCACGCCGACGCTGACGCCACTTCCCGATCACCTTGCCTCCCCCTCCGCCCGGAGGTTCAGTGAAACTGTTCGAACGCCCGTACGCAGGCATTCAGGGCACATCGGCCAACCGCTCCATCAGCGCCCCCGCCAGCTCCAGCACCCCCCGCTCCGTCGGGCTCAACGACGTCAGCGCGCCCGCCAGCCACACATCCCGCTCGGCCATGTCCCGGTCCAGCGCCCGCCGCCCCGCCGCCGTCAGCGTGAGCACGGACTGACGCCGGTCCGCGGTGCCCGGCTCGCGTGCGATCAGTCCCTCCGCCTCCAGTTCGGCGAAGGTCCGGGTGAGCGACTGGGGCCGCTGCCGCTCGGCCGTCGCGATCTCGCCGGGCGTCGCCGACCGATGCCGGTGCAGATGCCCGAGCACGATCAACTGGTTCGGACTGAGCCCGCTCTCATTGCCGCGCTCCTGCCGCAGCCGCCGGTTCAGCCGTACGACACCGCGACGGATCCGGGCGGCTTCGGAGAGATGATCCATGGCAGAGATAGTACGCGAATACTTACTATCCTTGAATGCATCACCCAGCTATCGTAAGGCAAGTGACCGCCAAACTAATACGCAATGCGTACGAAGCGGCTCTGACGATGACCGCCGTGCTGCTCTGCTGGGGCGTCGCCCTCTGGCTGGAGGGCGTCGAAGGACTCCACACCGACGTCCTCGTCCTCGCGGTCGCCCTGACCCTCACCCTGTCCTCCACCCAGCGCACCGCAGACACCCGCCGCAGGCTCACCGCGCTCGTCCTGCTGCCGGTCACGGCCGGCGCCTCGATCTTCCTCGGCAGGCTGTTGGCCTCCCACTACACACTCGGCGCCGCCGTCTACACCGCGGGCATGGCGCTGGCCATCTGGATCCGCCGCTTCGGTCCCGTCGCCACGAAGGCCGGCACCCTGCTGGCGCTCCCGCTGGTGGCCCTCCTCGTAGTACCGGGTCCGGCGCTGCCGCCCAAGGCGCAGAGCGGGCTGGTCACTTGGGGCTGGTCGGCGTTGGTCGGGGCGCTGGCGTGCGGGGTGGTGTGGCTGGTGCAGGGGTTGGGGGACCGGTTCGGGCCCCGGCCCTGGCGTGCCGAACCCGACCCCGGCCAACCGCCGCGCCCCTCCCGACTCCACCCTCGCCCGAGCACCCGCATGGCCCTCCAGATGGCGGCCGGGATCGCCGCCGCCTTCGCCGTCGGGCGGCTGTTCTTCGACGACCACTGGCCGTGGGTGGTCCTCACCGCGTACGTCGCCGCGAGCGGCAACCGGGGCCGAACGGACGTACTGCGCAAGGGAATTGAGCGGCTCGCCGGGGCCACGGCCGGCACCCTGCTGGCGGCGGGCGTCGCGTCGATCGGCGTCACCGGCGACACCTCCGTGGCGCTGATGTTCGCCGTCCTCACGGTCGCGTTGTGGCTGCGCCCCCTCAACTACGCCTACTGGGCCGCCGGAATGACCTGCGCCCTGTCCCTCCTCCTCGGCTACTTCGGCCAGGACGCGCTGCACCTGCTGCCCACCCGGCTCGAAGGGATCGCGGTCGGCGCGGTGCTGTCGGTGGCGTCGGCGTGGTGGCTGCTGCCGGTGGCGCGCAGGCGGACGCCGGTGGCACGGCTCGCCGTACGGTCAAGTGATGGCTGAAAAAGGGTTGTTCGGCCGATATTCATCGGGCAGACCCCGCGTCTAGGCTCTCGCCATGGTGACCCCACCCGACGGGGACGACAGGGACGTCGTCGAGGTTCCCGGCGCGGACCGGGCGCTGTTCCGGGAGCGCTGGCGGGCGTTGTCGCGTCGCACCCGGGTGACTGTCGCAGGCGCGGCCTGCGTGGCCGCACTGGGCGCGCTCCTCGGCTACGTCGTCACGAACCGCCCTCCGCCCCCGCCGCCCGACCCGGTCGCCGTCACCGCCGTGCGGATCACGGAGGTGGGCCGGCCGGCCGGTCTCCAGCAGGACTTCCCCCTCACGCTCCGCGCCGAGGCCGCCTCCCGTGTCACGTACCTGGGGATGCGCGACGGCTACGAGAGCCTGTTCCTGTCCGTCATCCCGGCGCCCGGCACCGCGCTCCTGCCCGGCCGGGCACGCACTCTGCACACCCGCGTCACGGTCTTCTGCCACGCGCCCTTCCCGAGGCGCGGAACGGCCCTGCTGTTCGTGATCGTGCGCAACGCCCGCGGTGACGGCCGGGCCCAAGTCATACCCACCGACGCCCAGTTCACGTGCGTCATCCGCGCCATGCGGCACGCCTGCGCGAGCTGACCGGCTCACGTCGTCCCGGGCACGACCAGCCCCGTCTCGTAGGCCATCACCACCGCCTGTGTACGGTCCCGCAGTCCCAGTTTGGACAGGATGCGGCTGACGTGGGTCTTCACGGTCTCCTCGCCGACGTGCAGGCGGTCGGCGAGTTCGGGGTTGGAGAGGCCCTCCGCGAGCAGGCGCAGGACGTCGGTCTCGCGTGGGGTGAGGGTGTCAAGTGCGGTTCGTGTGGGGGCGGTTCGGGGGCGTTGGCGGGCGAACTCGGAGATGAGGCGTCGGGTGACCGCGGGTGCGAGGAGGGCCTCGCCGGCCGCTACGACCCGTACCGCGTCGAAGAGCCGTTCCGCCGTCACGTCCTTGAGCAGGAAGCCGCTCGCCCCTGCCGTCAGCGCGTCGTAGACGTGTTCGTCGAGGTCGAAGGTCGTGAGTACGAGGACGCGTGGCGCGTCCGGGCCCTGGAGGCGCGCGGTGGCCTCGATGCCGTCCATGACCGGCATGCGTACGTCCATCAGGACCACGTCGGGGAGCTGTTCGCGGCAGACGCGTACCGCCTCCGCGCCGTCGTGGGCCGTGCCGACGACGGTGAAGTCCGCCTGGGTGGCGAGGAGTCCGGCGTATCCCACCCGGACGAGTTCGTGGTCGTCGGCGACGACGATACGGATCATCGTTGTCATGCCGGTGCCTCCTCGTCCGGGTTGACGGGCAGGCGGGCCTCCACGAGGAATCCGCCGCCGGGTGCGGGGCCGGTGCGCAGGGTGCCGCCCACGGTGGCGGCGCGCTCGCGCATGCCGAGGAGCCCGTGGCCGGAGGTGTGGGTGGCGGGCTGTCCAGGCCCGTTGTCGCGGACGCGCACCGCCAAGTCGTCGTCCCCGTAACGGAGTTCCACGTCCACGGCGGCGCCGGGCGCGTGCCGGCGGGCGTTGGTGAGGGCTTCCTGCACGATGCGGTACGCGGTGACCTCGATGCCGGGGTCGAGGGTCGTGACCGGTCCGCTGATGATGAGGCGGGTGCGGGAACCGGCCGCGTCCCGTGACTCGTCGACAAGTTCCATGAGTTGGCGCAGGCCGGGCTGGGGCCGTCGTTGGACCCCGGTGTGCGCGTCCTCGCGCAGGACGCCGAGCAGCCGCCGCATCTCGGTCAGCGCGGTGCGCGCGGTGTCGCCGATGGCGAGGAGGCGGGTGGCGCCCTCGGGCGGCAGTCCCGGGGTGGTGAGGCGGGCGGTCTCCGCCTGGACGGCGATCATCGAGATGTGGTGGGCGACGACATCGTGCAACTCCCGTGCGATGCGCGCCCGTTCACCTCGGGCGGCATGTTCGAGGAGGGTGTCCGCGAAGGCCTGTTCCGTGACGCTGTGGGCGAGTGCGGTGCTGCGCACACGGTGGGCGACGCCGGTGGCCGCGGCGGCGGAGGCGAGGGTCGCCACGAGGACGGCGACGATCCGGGTCGGGTCCTCGTGGCCGGCCAGCGCGACGACGACGTAGGGGAGGACGAACAGCCCGCCGAGCGCGGTGGCTCCGGCCCGTCCCAGCACGTACACGCACACGAGTTGGGCCACGACCCCGCCCACGGTGAGCATTCCGAAGGGCACGAGGGACAGCACGCAGGCCGCGCTGACCGCGACGGCGGCACCACTCCGCGCGAGCCGCCCGGCCCCGGTCCCGAGGACGAAGGGGAGGGGGAGGGTGGTGGCGAGCGCGAGCAACAGCAGTGTGGCGAAGCCTCCGGCCAAGTCGCGGCTGCGCAGAAGGACTTCGGAAACCGCGAGCACGGCCAGGCCGACGGGGACGGTGAGAGCGGCGCGGCGCGAGACGACGGCACGGCCCGCACGGCCCATGGCGACCAGCCGCTCCCGGCCCGGCGGCCCCATCGGCATCGGCTCACTTCTCTCCGCCGCGGCGGCGCTCACCCCGACGGCGTTCTCCGGCGGTGCCGAACTCTCCGCACCCGACGACCCCTCCTCGCCCACCCGGCCATTGTGCCGACCTTCGTCCCGCCCGGCGTCCCTCGTGTGAGGGACCTCGCCGGCGTGACGACACCGTGTGGGGTGCGCGCCTAGCCTCCCTCAGCATGAGCGACGCAGGTATCGAAGTGCGCGACTTACGGAAGCGGTTCGGCCGGACCCTCGCGGTGGACGGCCTCTCCTTCAGGGTCGAGCCCGGGACGGTGACCGGGTTCGTCGGTCCCAACGGCGCGGGGAAGTCCACCACCATGCGCTCCCTGCTGGGCCTGGACACACCCGACGAGGGGCGGGCGCTGATCGGCGGGCGTCCCTATCAGGCGCTGCGTACACCGCTGTTGGAGGTCGGCGCGCTGCTGGACGCCGCCGCCCTGCACCCCGCCCGCCGGGGCCGTGACCACCTCCGCTGGCTGGCCAACTCGCACGGGCTGCCGATGCGCCGCGTGGACGAGGTCCTCGAACAGGTCGGTATGGAGCAGGCGGGCAGGAGGCGGGCGGGGGGCTATTCGCTCGGTATGCGTCAACGGCTCGGCATAGCGGCCGCGTTGCTCGGTGATCCCCCGGTTCTGCTTCTCGACGAACCCGTCAACGGTCTGGACCCCGAGGGCATCCAGTGGATCCGCACCCTGCTCCGCCACCTTGCCACCGAAGGCCGGGCGATCCTTGTCTCCAGCCATCTGATGAGCGAACTCGAAGACACCGCCGACCACTTGGTGGTCATCGGCCGGGGACGTCTGATCGCCGACACGGCAGTCGCCGACCTCCTCGCGGCGGCCTCCGGCGACCGGGTGCGGCTGCGCACGAGCAGTCGTACGGAAGCGATGGAACTGCTTGCCCGGGAGGGCGGCACGGTGGCCGTTGTCGACCGTGACCTCCTCACCGTCACCGGCCTGCCCGCCGAACGGATCGTGGAACTGCTCTCCGCGTCGCGCGTCCCCTTCGCCGAAGTGGGCGCGCACCGGGCCTCGTTGGAGGAGGCGTACATGGAACTCACCCGGGACGCGGTCGAGTTCACGTCGGCGCCCGCCGGGACGGACGAGGTGACCCGGTGACGGCGCCGACGACGACGCCCGCGCCGTACCGTTCGGCGCTGCACCCGGCTCGGGCCGGCTTC
Organism: Streptomyces hokutonensis; assembly: GCF_042751305.1. Lineage (GTDB taxonomy): Bacteria > Actinomycetota > Actinomycetes > Streptomycetales > Streptomycetaceae > Streptomyces > Streptomyces hokutonensis_A. The sequence continues at coordinate 241,235 of NZ_JBHYWD010000007.1, read as the reverse complement.
GGGCGGTTGCTGCGCGCGGAGTGGACGAAGTTCTGGACGGTCAGGGCCTGGCTGCTGGTGCTGGGGATGGCGGCCGTGGTCGTGGTCGGGATCAGTCAGATGGGCGCGAGCGGGTCCGTCACGGGTGGTGGTCCCCCGGTCGTGCTCGGGCCGGGCGGTGAGGTGGTCAACGACTCCTTCCGCTTCACCCATCGCACGCTGACCGGCGACGGCACGCTCACGGTCCGGGTCACCGGTCTGAGGAGCAACGACGGCGAGGAGCTGGAGCCCTGGGCGAAGGCCGGGATCATCGTCAAGGCGAGCCTGAAGCAGGGCTCGGCGTACGCGGCGGTGGTGGCGACGCCCGCGCACGGCGTCCGTATGCAGTGGAACTTCACGCATGACACGGCCGGCCCGAGCAGCGATCTGGGCACCACTCCGCAGTGGCTCCGGTTGAAAAGGCTGGGGGGAAAACTAACCGGCTATGCGTCGGTAGACGGTGAGAAATGGACACGGCTTGGGGAGGTGGGGGTTGGGGGGCTCGGGAGGACGGTTCAGGTGGGGCTGCTGCTGGGGACTCCCGATCATGAGGTCGTGCGGCGTTCCTTCGGCGGCACGAGCGCGACGGCCGGCCGGACCACGGTCACCGGCACCTTCGACCACCTCACCCTCCGGGGCGCCTCGACCGGCACGGGCTGGACCAGCACGGACATCGGCGCGGCCGGCCCGGGCGACCCGAACGCCGGGAACGTGCCGCCGAACACCACCCAGGTGTCCTCGACCGGCATTTACACCCTCACCGGCCAGGGAGACGTCGCCCCCGAGGAGAACAGCCCCGACCTGGTCCAGATGGGCTTCCAGGGAGTCTTCGTAGGCCTCCTCTTCATGACGGCCCTGGGCACGCTCTTCGTGACGACCGAATACAAACGGGGCCTGATCCGTACGACGTTCACGGCGACCCCGGCCCGACTGAAGGTACTGGCGGCGAAGGCCACGGTCATCGCGACGATCACCTTCACAACTGGCCTGCTGGCGACGGCAGTCGGCTTCACCTGGGCCCAACACAGCTTGCGTTCCAACGGCTTCAAGCCCCCCGAGTTCCCCAACCTGTCCCTGCTGGAGAACCCGTCCCTGCGGGCGGTGGTGGGCAGCGCGGCACTCCTGTCCCTGGTGGCGGTCCTGGCCCTGTCCGTAGGGGTGGTGCTGCGCAACAGCGCGGGCACGATCGCCACGGTCGTCGTCCTCGTGGTCCTCCCGCAGATCCTCTCCTTCGCCTTCCCGCTCCCAGCGGCGCAATGGCTCCTACGAGTCACCCCGGCGGCGGCCTTCGCGATCGAGCAGGGCAAGACGTACTACCCCCAGGTCCAGCACAACTGCCTCCCGGAGAGCGGCTGTTACCCCTTGTCCCCGTACAACGGCCTGGCGGTCCTGGTCGCCTACACCCTGGCGGCATTCCTGCTGGCGGCCTGGACGGTAAGGAGGCGGGACGCGTGAGGCGCCTGCTGCACGCTGAGTGGACCAAACTCCGCACCCTACCCAGCACTTGGTGGCTCCTGACCGCAACGGCCGTCCTCACGGCGGCGGTAGGCGCGGCGGCGGCGTCCTCGGTCACGCCCAGGATCTGCCCGTCCCCCTGTCACGCGGACACGACCAAACTGACCCTCTCGGGCATCCAGTTGAGCCAGGCGATATGCCTGGTCCTGGGCGCGCTCTCGTTAGGTGCGGAGTACAGCACGGGCACGATCCGCACGACGCTCACCGCGATGCCGGGCAGATGGCGGGTACTGGCGTCGAAGGCGGCGGTCCTGTCACTGCTGACGGCGCTGGCGGGAGCGGTCGGGATCCTGTCCTCCCTGGGCCTGGCCCGCCTGATCCTCCCGACCCCGCCGGACGGCGCCCTGCTCCGACCGGCGACGGGCTCGATCCTGATCCTGGTGCTGGTAACACTCCTGGGCCTGTCCCTGGCCACCCTGCTCCGCGACACGGCAGGCTCGATCACCCTGGGACTAGGCATCCTCTACGTCGTCCCGATCCTGTCCCACCTGGTCAACTCCCCGACCTGGCAACACCGTCTGCAACGCTGGGCCCCGATGCCGGCGGCCCTGTCCATCCAGGCAACGAAGAACCTGGGTGCACTGGCGATCGCCCCGTGGCCGGGCCTGGCCGTTCTGGCGGCCTACGCGGTGGGCTTGTTGGGGGCCGGGGGAGTGTGGTTCAGACTGCGGGATGCGTGACCGTGTCGAGGAAGGTGGCCCAGGTGCCGGGGGTGACGGTGAGGATGGGCCCGGCGGTCACCTTGGAGTCCCGGAGGCACCGTGGTGTGGTGCGAGTTCGCGCTCAGGTGAGGGCCGCGGCCAGGAAGGCGAACGCGGTGATGATGATCGCGACGCGGACGTAGTGGTAGCGGTCCCAGCGGTTCAGCTGCTCCTTCCAGTCGGCGGGCCGGTTCTCGGGGGTCCAGGTCTTGCCCCGGTTGTTGATCGGGACGAGCAGCAGGATCGACATGATCACGCTCACGACCAGCAGCGCGGCGGCGGTGACGACGAGGCCGGCGCCGGAGTGGTGCCGTTCGGCGACGGCCCAGACCGCGCTGAGGACGAGCGAGCCGATGTACCAGAACGGCATCACGGCGCCGAGCATCCGGCCCCCGTGGGCGCGGGCGAGCTGGTCGCTGTCGTCGGGAAGGGCGTTGAAGATCCGGTTCATGACGAAGGCGACGGAGAACTCCACCCCGACCATCACGCCGACGACCACGGTGGTGAAGACCTCAAGTGCGGTGAGCATCGTGACTCTCCCTGTTTTCTAGCATTGCTAGCCGATGAGGCAACGCTAGACCTTCTGCCGCTCGATTGTCTAGCGGTGCTAGGATCGAATCATGTCGGTACAGGAACGCAAGGAGCGCGAACGGGCGGGCCGAGAGCGCCTCATCTTGGCGACGGCCCGCGAACTCGCCGAACAGCAGGGCTGGGACGCGGTCACCACCCGCCGGCTCGCGGAGCGCATCGAGTACAGCCAGCCCGTCCTCTACAGCCACTTCCGCGGCAAGCGCGAGATCATCGGCGCCGTAGCCCTCCAGGGCGCCGCCGAGATGGCCGTAGAGCTGCGGACCGCGGCCTCCGCCGCGAAGGGCCCGCACGCCCGGGCCACCGCCCTCGCCCGCGCCTACCTCGACTTCGCCGAACGCAACCCGGCGGTCTACGACGCGATGTTCCAGCTCGACGGCGGCCTGGCCTTCGCGCAGGAGGACACCCCGGCGCCGATGAAGGACGCCTTCGCCGCCCTGCTGGAGAACCTCGACGCGGTCGCCGGGGAAGGCGTCCAACCCGGCCTGTTCACCGAGGTGTTCTGGGCCTCTCTGCACGGCCTGGCCACCCTGACCCGAGCGGGCCGCCTGCCCCCGGCCGACGCCGAACGAAGGACCCGGCTCCTGGTGGACCGGCTCGCCGTGGTCTGACGCTCGCCGCGAGTCCGCAACGCGTGCTTTTACCAGACCGGAAGGCGTGCGGGCGCGGAAGAACGAAACGACGCCCGGCACGCCGGTCGCCCGCCCATGCTGCTCCCAGCGTCGAGAACGGGGGAGGAAATGTGCAGGAGTTTCTGGCGGGGGCCGTACTTCTGGTGGGTCTGAGCGCGTCGCTCATCGGTGGGGTGCAGCTGCCGCGGCTGAGGTCCAAGCGGCTGACACCCGAGTTCCTGGGGTGGGCGCCGTTCGCGGTGGGCTTCGGCTCGTGGGTGATGTGGGTGCTGATGTTCACGGTGAGCCGGGTCGGCTTCACCGGCACCAGGAACACGTGGATCTGCGTGGGGATGCTCGCGCTGTGCGTGCTGGTGGCCCGCCCGATGGTCCGGATGGTGGCGCCCGAGCGGCTCGATGGGCGCCGCCTGCTGGTCGCGGCACGCGCGGTGGGCCTCTGCGGTGTCGTGGCGGGCGTCATGGCACTCGTGGCCACGGGGATCGGCAATCAGTTCATGGCCGGACTGACCGTGGTCTACGCGACGGCCGCCGCCGTACTGGGGCTGCTGCGCACGGTGGACCACGGCTACTTCCCGCTGGTCCTGTTGTGGTCGGCGCTGCGGAAGGCGCTCCTGGCCGCCGTGACCGGGTACTGGATCGGCCACACCGGCTCCACCCTCGTCCCCGACCCGGACCATGCCACGGCGGGGGCGCTGCTGCTCGCCGTCCTGTGGTGGTCGACGGTGGCGGTGTCCGCCGGGTGCGCGGTGGCCGCGGCCGTCCGACTGGTGCCCTGGCTGCGGACCGGGCCGCCGGCCAGTCCCGCACCTCCCGGAGTGAAGTCCTGGCCGCCGGCCGTGGGCGATGTGTGGACGGCCGAACTCACCCACGACGACAACAACTTCAAGGAGCGCCCGGTGCTCGTGCTGGAGCACACCCCGGACTTCGTCCGCGTGCTCGGCGTCACCAGCGTCGACAAGTCCGGCCGGCGCCACGGCTACATGAAGCTGCGCCTGTCCGAGTGGGAGGGCGTGCTCAAGAAGGACGGCTGGCTGAACCTGGAGATCGCGCACATCCCGTACTGCGACTTCCTCTGGCGGCACGGGGGTTGCCCGGACCGGGTGTGGGACCTGCTGTGCACGAAGGCCGATGTGCGGGAGCGGCCGGCGAAGTCGGGACCCGCTCCCGGATTCACGTTCCAGCACCGGCTGCGGTCGGCGATGAACAGGCACGTCGGCCGTGACGCGCGCACGGTCCGTGCCGACGCGGGCAGCCGGGTGCGCCAGCCGTGGACGCGGGAGCGGGTCTGACCCGACGCGGCAGTGGTCGGCTCACGCAGCCGCCCTGGTCGTCTCACGCGCCGTCAACACCGGCCCCGGCGCGGTCGGTTCGGGCAGCCCCCGGAACAACAGCCAGCTCAGCGCGGGCAGCACGATCAGCGGGGTCAGCGCAGTCCGCAGGGACGTCGCGTCGGCGATCGTGCCGATCAGCGGGGTGACCATCCCGCCGATGCCGACGGTCAGGCCGAGCGTGATCCCGCTGGCCGTGCCGACGCGGGTGGGCAAGTAGTCCTGGCCGAGGGTGACATGCAGGGAGAAGGGGACGTAGAGCGCGAGCGACGCCAGCGCCACGAAGACGTAGAACGCCGGGCCGGGGACGAAGACCGTGCCCGCGATCGCCGGGATCGTCAGCACGTACGACCAGCGGGCGACCGTAACCCGGTCCCAGCGGTTGGCGAGGTTGCCGCCCACCACGGAACCCAGGGCGCCCCCGAGATAGAGGACGAACAGCGCCACGGTCCCGGCCGCCGCACCGCCTCCCACGCGCTGCTGGGCGTAGAGGGAGATGAAGGTGCTCAGGCCGATGAACTCTATGGAGCGGAGGACGACGGAGAGCGAGAGCCGTACGAACGACGCCCGGTCGTCGGAGGCTACCGCGACCGTGCCGTGGGCGGCACCTCTCTCCCGCTTCCCCAGCGCGCGCAGCACCGGCAGGCACAGCGCGCTGCCTGCGAGGGCGGGGAGCACGAGGAGTGGTGACAGGCGCAGGCCGCCGGTGGCGACGACGCCGCCGACCATGAGTGGCGCGGCGGCGAAACCGAGGTTGCCGCCGACCGAGAACCAGCCCATCGCACTGTGGCTGCCTCCGCTGACGAGCCGCGCGACCCGGGCGGACTCGGGGTGGTACGCGGCGACCCCGACACCGGACACGGCCACGAACACCAGGGTGAGCGCGTAGGACCCGGTCAGGCCGCTCAGTGCGATGCCGAGTCCGCCGAGGACGGTGCTCAGCGGCAGGATCCACGGCATCGCCCAGCGGTCGGTGAACAGGCCGAACACCGGCTGCGCCACCGAGGAGAGCAGGGACGCGGCGAGCACGATGCCCGAGACCGCGGCATAGCTGTAGGCGCGCTCGGCGACGAAGAACGGGATGAGAGCGGCGACCGCGCCCTGGTAGATGTCCACACAGGCATGGCCGACAGCGAGCAGCGCGATGGCTTTCTTCTGTGACATGGCGCCATGGTCGGCGCCGGGCCGTTTGTCGCGCTTCCGATAAACTGCCAGACAATGACAGAAATCCGCCATCAGCCGGTGGCACCGACCCGCACCCAGTGGCTGGCCCCCGGCGCCGCCATCGAGGCCCACCGCCACGACGACCACCAGATCGTCTACGCGGGGCGCGGTGTGCTGGCCGTGACGACCAGCTCGGGGTCGTGGATCGCGCCGGGCACCCGCGCCATCTGGGTACCGGCCGGTACCGTCCACGCCCACCAGGCCCACGGCGAACTCGAACTGCGGACGGTCGGCCTGCCCGCGAGCGACAACCCGCTGGGGCTCGACCGACCGACAGTCCTCGAAGTCGGGCCGCTGCTAAGGGAGTTGATCCTCGCTCACACCCACACTCCGGACGACGGCAGTCCCGAACGGGCGCGCCTGCGGGCCGTGTTGCTCGACCAGTTGAAGGCCTCGCCCCAGCAGCCCCTGCATCTGCCGACCCCAACTGCCCCTCTCCTGCGGGCAGTCTGCGGGATCCTGCGCGAAAACCCGGCCGACGACCGGACCTTGGCCGCGCTCGGCAGGGAGGTCGGCGCGAGTGACCGTACGCTCTCCCGGCTCTTCAGGTCCGACCTCGGGATGAGCTTCCCGCAGTGGCGCACCCAACTGCGGCTGTACCGCGCCCTGGTGCTGCTCGCCGAGGACACCCCGGTCACCGCAGTCGCCCACCAGTGCGGCTGGTCGTCGGCCAGCGCCTTCATCGACGTCTTCCGCCGCACCTTCGGACACACCCCCGGAACACATCAACCCCGCCGACGGGCACCGTCGACGGGGTGAAGGGGAGAGTGACCTCAGGCGCTCTTGATCGCCGAGATGTCGAAGTTCAGCTTGATCTTGTCCGAGACGAGGACGCCACCGGTCTCCAGCGCCGCGTTCCAGGTGAGGCCCCACTCGGAGCGCAGGATCTCGGCCTTGCCCTCGAAGCCCACGCGCTCGTTGCCGAACGGGTCCTTCGCGGCGCCGTTGAACTCCAGGTCGATGGTGAGCGGCTTGGTGGTGCCGAGGATCTCCAGGTCACCGGTGATGCGGTAGTCGTCGCCGCCGAGGGCCTCCGCGGAGGTGGAGCGGAAGGTCATCGTGGGGAACTCCTCCGTCTTGAAGAAGTCCGCGCTCTTGAGGTGACCGTCGCGGTCCGGGGAGCCCGTGTCGATGCTCTCCATCTTGACGTCCAGGGAGGCGGTGGACTTGGCGGGGTCCGAACCGTCCAGGTGCAGCGTGCCGGTGAAGTCGAGGAACTTGCCCTTGACGTTCGTGACCATGGCGTGGCGGGCGACGAAACCGAGCGTGGTGTGCGACGGGTCGATGGTGTAGTCGCCGGTCAGCGCGGCCAGGTCGGGGTTGACGGCGGCGGGCGCCGACGTGGCGTCGGTGTCGTCGCTCTTGCGGCCGAAGATGCCCATGACGTGCTCCTAAGGGGGACGGGAGTGGTGCGGGGTCGAACCTGTTGAATGTTCAACGATGCCAACACGAAGGACCGTAGACCTATTCCATTCAATTTTCAACATCATCCGCAGGGTGTTGCGCCAACTACTACGAGTACGCCTTTCCGGTGCGGTCGGCAACGCGGGAATCACTCCGGGGATGGCATCCTCCCCATGTGAATGTGAGGTGGCTCTCAGCTGTCGCCTTTGTGTGACTCCTACAACGGGCACGCCCCTTGAGCAGTCGGAACGGCTGCATGCCGGTGAGGTTCTGTTCGGTGGCACCAGGAAAACGGGCCGGAGACTGTGCAGAGTCGACGGCGCACAATCCTTGGTGTGCTTCGTAGGGTCGGTACATGACCGTTTTGGATGAGGCGCCGGGTGAGCCGACGGACGCGCGCGGGCGAGTGGCCGAACTGCACGAGATCCGTGCCCTGGCACTGGCCGGCCCGAGCGAGAAGGCGACCGAGGCGCAGCACGCCAAGGGGAAGCTGACCGGCCGGGAGCGCATCGACCTGCTCCTCGACCCCGGGTCCTTCCGCGAGGTCGAGCAGCTGCGCAGGCACCGCGCGGTCGGCTTCGGCCTGGAGGCCAAGAAGCCGTACACCGACGGTGTCATCACCGGCTGGGGCACGGTCGAGGGCCGTACGGTCTTCGTCTACGCGCACGACTTCCGGATCTTCGGCGGCGCACTGGGCGAGGCCCACGCCACGAAGATCCACAAGATCATGGACATGGCCATCGCGGCGGGTGCTCCGCTGGTGTCGTTGAACGACGGCGCCGGTGCCCGTATCCAGGAGGGCGTCAGCGCGCTCGCCGGCTACGGCGGCATCTTCCAGCGCAACACCAGGGCGAGCGGCGTCATCCCGCAGATCAGCGTGATGCTCGGCCCGTGCGCGGGCGGCGCGGCGTACTCGCCCGCCCTGACGGACTTCGTGTTCATGGTCCGCGAGACGTCGCAGATGTTCATCACGGGTCCGGATGTGGTGAAGGCGGTGACGGGCGAGGAGATCACGCAGAACGGCCTGGGCGGCGCCGACGTGCACGCCGAGACGAGCGGCGTCTGCCACTTCGCCTACGACGACGAGGAGACCTGCCTCGCCGAGGTGCGCTACCTCCTGTCGATGCTCCCGCAGAACAACCGCGAGAACCCGCCCCGCGCGGAGTCCTCCGACGCCGCCGACCGCCGCTCCGACATCCTGCTCGACCTGGTCCCGGCCGACGGCAACCGGCCGTACGACATGGCCAAGGTCATCGAGGAGATCGTCGACGACGGCGACTACCTGGAGATCCACGAGCGCTGGGCCCGCAACATCATCTGCGCGCTGGCCCGCCTCGACGGCCAGGTCGTCGGCATCGTCGCCAACCAGCCGCAGACCCTCGCGGGCGTCCTGGACATCGAGGCGAGCGAAAAAGCTGCGCGCTTTGTCCAGATGTGTGACGCTTTTAACATTCCGATCGTTACGTTTCTGGACGTCCCGGGATTCCTTCCCGGCGTCGACCAGGAACACGGCGGAATCATCCGGCACGGAGCGAAGCTGCTCTACGCGTACTGCAACGCCACCGTGCCGAGGATTTCGCTCATCCTGCGCAAGGCGTACGGAGGCGCCTACATCGTCATGGACAGCCAGTCCATCGGTGCGGACCTGACTTACGCCTGGCCCACCAACGAGATCGCCGTGATGGGCGCCGAAGGTGCCGCCAACGTCATCTTCCGCCGCCAGATCGCCGACGCCGAAGACCCCGAGGCCATGCGGACGCGGATGGTCAAGGAGTACAAGTCCGAGCTGATGCACCCGTACTACGCGGCCGAGCGCGGACTCGTCGACGACGTCATCGACCCGGCCGAGACCCGCGAGGTACTCATCCAGTCGCTCGCGATGCTGCACACCAAGCACGCGGACCTGCCCTCGCGCAAGCACGGCAACCCCCCGCAGTAACCCAGCGGACCCTCCGCGCTACCCCCGCGGAAACCTCTCTCACGGAGACTGAGACCTATGACCACGCCTGACATTCGTGTCGAGAAGGGCCACGCCGAGCCCGAGGAGGTCGCCGCGATCACGGCGATCCTGCTGGCTCGCGCGGCGGCTGCGCCTGCCACCGAGACCCACCGTCCCCTTCGCAAGGCCGGCTGGCGCCGGCTGGAGCGCGAGGGTGGATTCCGGGCGCCGCATAGTTGGCACTGAGGCTTCAAGCGCGTTTACGGCGGCCCCACTTCTCCTGCGGGAGGGTGGGGCCGTTGGCGTTCGTGGGTCACTCGATGATGAGGTTCTTGACCGGGAGGTCGAGGGCGGTGATGGGAGCGCCGTCGGGGGTCTGGCAGGAACTGATGGTCAGCGAGTCGAGGGAACTGAGCTCGCGGTAGGCGCGGGAGTCTCCGGGCACGACGCAGTCATGCAGCGTGAGCGCCCGCAGTTCGGCCGGAAGGGGTTCACGCGTTGTCAGCCACTCCGGCAAGTGCATGTTTCTGAGGCGGAGGTTGTAGAGCCCGGCCATGGCGGAGACGCTGCTCAGGCCCCCCGGCGTACAGGTGCCAGAGGCCGACAGAAGGAGGTGTCTGACATGGGGGAAGCTGCCCAGAGCGGATAGTTCGCTGGTATCGCTAAGCCCAAGGAGATTCAGCCAGGACACGGCCGGCCCAAGACGCACGCTGTCCAGCTCGGCCGCAACCTCGTAGCCGAGGCCCAGGTAGAAGAGGTTCCTCAGGTTCTCCACGGATTCGAGCCCCTGCAGCTTCCCCTGCCCCATGACCGTGAACAATTCCAGGTCCGGGTGAGCCGTCAGTGCTGAAAGGTCCCCGGAGCCACGGAAGTTGTAGACGGACAGATTTTCCAAGGGTGGGAGCTGATCCAGGCTGCCGAGCGCCGAGAACGGGTAATGGATCGACAGCGTCGTGATGGACCTCAACCGAGTGGCCGCGTGCCACTGCTGGGAGTGCCTGAGAATCACGTGGTGTCCCGCCAACGGCAGCCCGGCCAGTACCTGCTCGCTGTAGGCGTCCGCGTCGAAGTATGCCCACGCATCGATGATTTCGTCGACGACACGTTCGCGCCGGTCCTCGGCGTATCCCACCATCAACGCCAACGCCTCCTCCCCGCCGACCATCGCCACGGTCCGCACCGTCTGTGCCGCGGCCTTCTCCGTCAGCTCGCCCAGTGACCGGGGCAACCGCCGCAGCAGGCTCGGCCCCACAGCCGCCAGAGCCGGCGGATCCGTGCGCCGGCGGGCCGGAAGCAGCGCCGACACCGCCCCGTCCAGCCGCTCGGCCAGTTCCTCCGGAACCGTCGGCAACGTCTCCTGACAAGAAGCCGCAAGCAATCGCAGCACCCGCGTATACCGGGGCTCCGCCTCCGCCCGGTCCAGGATGCCGTCCAACAACTCCTCCCGCTGACGGGAGTTGGCATGCCCCGCAGCCATGATGATCGTCTCGCGCCACAGGTCCAGATGCGCCCGCCCGACCAGGTTCCCGATCCGGTCCTCCTCCGTCGCCTCCTCGGCGGCCAGGTACTCCTGGAACGTCCGGTGGACAAAGTCGAGGCGCCCCTCCACGGGGGAGCGGAGGATGCCAGATCGGTCCCGCAGCTGCTCCAAGACCCCGTGGCCGTCCTGCACCTCAAGGTGTCGCATCGCCGAGAGCTTGGCTGTGACATGGACAGAGGCCTGGTCCAGAGCGATCTCACTGCGGTTGTTGTCCGACAGCCGCCACGCCAGATCCCGCAGCACGACCAACTTGTCACCGAGACTGAGCTTGCTGTCCAGCGCGCTCGGCACGTTCCGATCCGCGTCGCGATCGTGGACCAGCGTGTGGAGCGCGTTGCGGTACAACTCCATCCGGTCTCGGGGGAGTTGGCTGCCCCGGTTCAGATGCATCGTGCACAGCATCGCTGCCAGCAACGGCGTACCCGCCAGCGACTGGAGATGCGCCCGGTCCTTGAGGCTGTTCAGCAGTGACTGCTCATAGCGCGGCAACTCATCCAGCGCGCACGGGAGTTCCTCGCCAAGTTCCCGCACCGCCTGATGCCACTGCCGTACGAACGCGGCCAGGTCCGGCGGTGTCATCCGGTCCAGGTGGAGCGCGGTGAAGTCCTCGCGGCGCAGCCAGTCCGCCCCGGCGGCGGTCGGACGCGAGGTCACCACGACCCGTATGCCGGCGTACGTCCCCAGCAGCTTGCGCAGCCAGTCCCGTACCGAGCGCCGCTCCGAGCCGAGGAGCTCATCTACTCCGTCCACCAGCAACAGCACCTTGTTGTCGCGTAGTTGGCGTTCCACCCAGCCCTTGGGCATGATCCCGGTGATGTTCCCGGCGACACCGTCGAGGAGTTCCTCGGGCTTCTTCGGCAGCGAACGGCCGCTGTACTCACGGAGCTTGACGAAGACGGGCGTGAGGCCGTTCCAGTCGGCGAGTTCGGCGGTGAAGGCGCCCCGGGCCGCCGTGATCGCCAGCCAGCGCAGCAGGGTGGTCTTGCCGGAGCCCGCTTCCCCACGCAACAGCACCCGTGAAGCGCCCCCCAGCGCGGCCTCCACCCGCATCCCGGAGCTCTCGCCCCGAACTCTTCCCAGCCGCTCAGATCCGGCCTCAGGGGCGGCAGCGCGCGGACCGTGCGGCGCCGGGTCCCATCGTCCCCGGTGGCCCGCAGGCTGACGTAGGCCACAGAAAGGCGTACCTGGGCCGCCGCGCGGTCGGACGTGCGCCGGAACAGCTCGACCTCGTCAAGGTTGTTGCTCACCAGTTGCATGTACCAGCGGCGGAACTCCTGGTCCTTGTCCGTGCCGTCGGGGGCGAACAGCGAACGGTCCGGGAGCCGTTCGAGAACGCGGGCGACCCCGTCGCTCAACGAGCTGGCGCGGGCCAGCAGTTCGGCCAGCGTCCGCTCCTCGAAGACCGGCAGCGTCCGCACGATGCTGACGTAGTACTCGCAGCACTCGCTGAAGAGAAGCTCGTACAGCCGCGTCTCGGGCTCGCTCAGGCCGACCGGTGGGCTCACCGATCGCGTGATGCGGCGGATCAGCTCGGCCGGCTGCGCGTCGGCCGCGAGGACCGCCTCGTCGGACAGGTCGGCGCGCGCGAACGTGTCGCACACCCCGTTGAGCGCGGCCTCCCGGCTGCTCTCGTCGAGGCCACGGAACTCCTGGGCCAGGAACGGTTCGATCCGTTCGGCGACGGCGTCGGCCATTCCCTCGAACTGCCGCCGGACGCTGCGTTGTTGGCGCAACCCCGGGACCCGTAGCCGTACGAGATCCTCCATCGGCAGCCGGCGTTCCTGCTCCCTCCGTTTGCCCCCGAGCCACGTCTGCGCCGCCGTGTTCGCCACGGTCGTGCCCAGCCGTAATGCCGCCGCCTCCGCGCTCATCCAGTCCCCCTCGCCGAACCGAAGAGCGTCCATTGTGGCAGGGGGCGATACGACGAAGGGGCCCATTCCGGCAGGAAAGGGCCCCTCGACACAAGCGAGTTCGGAGTTACCGCAGCCGCGCCATCAGCGCGTGCTCCACCAGCGTGATCAACGCCGACTTCGCGTCGGCCCGGTGCCGCGCGTCCGTCGTGATGATCGGGGTGTCCGGGCCGATCTGGAGCGCTTCCCGGACCTCGTCCGGGTTGTACGGCTGCTGGCCGTCGAAGCCGTTGAGGGCGATGACGAAGGGGAGGCCCGAGTTCTCGAAGTAGTCGACCGCGGGGAAGCAGTCGGCGAGACGGCGGGTGTCCACGAGCACGATCGCGCCGATCGCGCCTCGTACCAGGTCGTCCCACATGAACCAGAAGCGGTCCTGGCCGGGGGTGCCGAACAGGTACAGGATCAGGTCCTGGTCCAGGGTGATGCGACCGAAGTCCATGGCGACCGTGGTGGTCGTCTTGTCTCCGGTGTGGGTGAGGTCGTCGATGCCCGCGGAAGCGGACGTCATGACGGCCTCGGTACGCAGCGGGTTGATCTCCGAGACGGCCCCGACGAACGTGGTCTTGCCCACGCCGAAGCCACCCGCCACCACGATCTTCGCCGAGGTGGTGGAGCGGGAAGGACCGCCGCTAGAGCTTGCGAAGTCCACTGAGCACCCTTTCGAGCAGTGTCACGTCTGGCTGGCCGCCGGCGTTCTCGTCGCCGCCGGGCTGATGAATGGCGACCAGGCCCGCCTCCGCCAAGTCGGCGACGAGGATCCTGGCCACACCGAGAGGGATCGTCAGGAGGGCCGAGATCTCGGCCACCGACTTGATCTCCCGGCAGAGGTTGCAGATCCGCTGATGCTCGGGCAACTGACCCTGCATCTGGTGCGGCTGCGCGGTGGTGTGCACCAGCGCCTCGATGGCGAGCTGGTAGCGGGGGCGGGTCCGGCCGCCGGTCATGGCGTACGGACGCACCAGGGGATTGCTCGACGAACCCGCGGGCGCCGCCTCGGGGGAGCGTCGGTGCGGCTGCACGGGCTGGATGCGCGGCGCCGGCGGCTGGTCGTACGGTGACGGACCGGGGCCCTGCGGGTACTGAGGGTGACGCGGGGACGGTGCGGAGGGGAAGTTGTACCGGTTCTGGGAACCGTCGCCCTGCCCCTGACCGGGGCCGTACGACCAGTTGCCCGAAGACGAACCGCCTGGGGGTGTTGCCACTTTCTCCTCCTCCGACTGTGCCGGGCACCCATCAATGTGGAGCCGCGTCCCGAAACCTTATGGCCTCGGGACGCCAAAACGCACCGTCCGTCTGTTAGTTGAGAAGGCTCCCCTGGAGCTCTGCTCGAAGGTCAGGGGTCAGGACCGTGCCCGCGCGGTCCACCAGAAGGGCCATCTCGTACCCAATGAGGCCGATGTCCGCCTCGGGGTGTGCGAGAACCGCGAGGGAGGAACCGTCGGACACGGACATGATGAAGAGGAATCCCCGCTCCATCTCCACAACCGTCTGGTTCACGCTGCCGCCCTCGAAGATGCGCGAGGCACCTGCGGTCAGTGAGGTCAGACCCGACGCGACGGCCGCCAGCTGGTCGGCACGGTCGCGCGGGAAACCTTCGGACATCGCCAGAAGGAGTCCGTCGGCGGAGACCACCACCGTGTGGGACACACCGGGGGTGTTGTCCACGAAGTTGGTGATCAACCAGTTCAGGTTCTGCGCCGCCTGGCTCATCGGGCTCACACTAACGCTCCTGGTTGTAGGTGCTGCCAGAGCCGAAGCCCTGACCGTTCGTTTCGCTTCCTTCACTGCGTCCCCGCTGGACCCCGCGGCGCAGGTTGCTGAGCCTGCCCCGGATGTCCTCGGGAGCGCGGGAGACCTGGGGGCCGCCCTGAGGGGTGCTCTCGGCGGTGCCCTCGACCAGGTTGGCCTTGGGCACCCGCCTCGGCAGGCCGGAGGAGGTGACCCCGCCGGCCTTCGGCTTCTTCAGCGCCGAGGCCTGCTGCCACCGCTCGTCGTTCGCCGAGCGCCAGTCCACGGTCCCGGTGCTGCCGTTGGCGCTGCCGTTTCCGTTCGCGGTGCCGTTCGCCGTACCGAAGATGTTGGTGCTGCTCTCCGGGGCGGAAGCCGTCGACTCCTGGCGCGCGGGCTGCGAACCGTTGGTGCCTTTCGCGGCCGAACCGCGGCGCGGCAGCCCGGCGTCGGTCAGCGCGTGAACAGCCGAGGGGGCCGGTCCCGGACGCTCGAAGCCTACGTGATCCCGCTCACTCACGTCAGCGGCCTGCGAAGATTCCGCTTCCGGAGCGTACTGGTCCGGGTAGCCGTTGCGGTAACCGTCCTGCTGCGGCCAGTCATCCTGATAGGACGGCTCTTCGAAGCCCGTATACGTCTCCGGGGCCGCGGCGTGCGCCGACGCGTGCTCCTCCCGCACCGGCTCCGCATACCCGGGCTCCGGGTAACCGCCGTTCGACGGGAAGGAGTCGGCGAAGGTGTCGTTCTGCGTCCCGTTGCCGTTCGGCGCGAAGTACTGCTCGTCGTACGAGGGTTGGAGCGGCTCGCCGTACGACGTCTGCTGCTGCTCTTCGTACGCCGGCTGCCCGGTGTACGCCGTCGGCTGCTCCTGGTACGCCTGCTGGCCGTTCTCGGCGTACGGCTGCTGCTGCGGTTCCTCGAACTCGGTGAACTCCGGGTAGGCGCCCGGTTCCAGGGCCTCCTGGCCCGGCTTCTGGGACTCCAGGGCCGCCCTGCGCTCCTCGCGCATCAGCGAGCGGCCCACCGGGTCGAGCTCGCGGATGTCGTCCGGCACCTCGGGGTAGCGGGTGTCGTCGAAGCCGAGCTCGGCGGCCGTGCGGATCGGGGTGTGGTTGAAGTCCTCACCCTGGTACTGCGGCTGCTCCGGCATGATCTGCGAGACGGTGAACTCGTCGCGCTGGAGCTGCTGTTCGCCACCGCCACCGTGGGTGATCGCGTCCGGCAGCATGACCAGCGAGGTGGTGCCGGCCTGCTCGCCCGAGGGGCGGAGCTGGACGCGGATGCCGTGCCGGTCGGACAGCCGGCCGACCACGAACAGGCCCATGCGCTGGGAGATCGCGACGTCCACGGTCGGCGGGTTGGCCAGCTTGTGGTTGATGTCCGCGAAGTCCTCGGCGGTGAGGCCGATGCCCTTGTCGTGGATCTCGATCATCACGCGACCGTCGGGGAGACGGGTCGCGGTGACGCGGACCTTGGTCTGCGGCGAGGAGAACGTCGTCGCGTTCTCCAGCAGCTCGGCGAGCAGGTGCACGAGGTCGGTGACCGCGCGGCCGTGGATCTCGGCCTCCGGGACACCGGAGAGCTCGATGCGCTCGTACTGCTCCACCTCGGAGGAGGCGGCGCGCAGCACGTCGACCAGCGGGACCGGCTGGTCCCAGCGGCGGCCGGGCTCCTCGCCGGCGAGGACCAGGAGGTTCTCGCCGTTGCGGCGCATACGGGTCGCGAGGTGGTCCAGGCGGAAGAGGTTCTCCAGCTGGTCCGGGTCGGCCTCGTTGTTCTCCAGGTCGGTGATCAGGGTCAGCTGGCCCTCGATCAGGGACTGGTTGCGGCGCGAGAGGTTGGTGAAGATCGCGTTGATGTTGCCGCGCAGGAGAGCCTGCTCGGCGGCGAGCCGGACGGCCTCGCGGTGGACCTGGTCGAAGGCTCTGGCGACTTCGCCGATCTCGTCCGTCGTGGTGATGGGGATCGGCTGGACGCGGGTGTCGACGCGGCCGGGGTCGGTGCGCGAGAGCTGGTCGACCAGCATCGGCAGGCGCTGCTCGGCGATGCCGAAGGCCGCGTTGCGCAGCTGGCGCATCGCGCGGCTCATCTGGCGGGCGACGGTACCGGCGAGGATGAAGGCGAGGAGCAGGGCGACGACGACGGCGGCACCGGTGATGATGGCGTCACGCTTGGCGTTGTCGGCGATGTCCGAGGCCTCGTTCACCGCGATCTCGGCCTTGTCGGACTCGATCTTGCGGTAGGCGTCGTACTTCAGGGTGGTGGCGCCCCACCAGTTCGTCACGCTGACGCCCTTGGCGGCGAGGGCCTGGCGCGCGGCCGGGTCCGTGGTCTGCAGCTGCGACATGGCCTTGACCATGTCGGTCGGGTCGTCGGACGGCGGCGGTACATAGTCCTTGCTCTGGGCCGCTGCCTGCTTGACCATCGCCGTGGCGTCGGACTTGAGTTTCGTCTCGGCCGCCTGCAGCGTGGCCACGTCCTCGGCGGTGCCGCCGTACTGGTACTCCTGGATGCCGATGCCCTCCAGGTAGGCGTACGAGGTGAGGGCTGTGCGCTGCTGCTGCAGGCTCGTGGTGCTGGTGCCCGGCCTGATCAAAAGGTGGATGCCGATGGAGCGCTCCAGGGACACCGCACCCTTGGCCAGGGCGATGGCGTAGAGCGAGCGGCCATAACTGGTGATGTTGCCGGTACCGAGGCCGAGTTCGTTGGTGAAGGAGAGGAGCGGCTGCTCGACGCTGGTGTAGGCCTCTTCGGTCTTCACGCCCGTCACCTTGGAGGTGTAGGCGATCGTGCGGATCTGCGCGAGTTGCGGCTCCACCTTCTTGAAGTTGGCCAGGCGGCGTTTCAGGTTGGCCCGGTCCGGCATCTTCAGGGCGGCCTTGTCGAACTCGTCCGCGGCCTGGTCCGTCGCCGTGCGGGCGGTGGCGACCGTCTTGTCGTTCTTGCCCTTGCCTTCCAGCAGCGGCTCGGCGCTCACGTCGCGCTCGACGAGGATCGCGTTGCTGTACGTCAGCGCGGCCTGCACCAGGCGCGCGGTGTTCTCCGCGTCCTGGGCGTTCTGCCAGGTGTCGATGGAGTTCTTCACCTGGAAGCCGCCCATCACGAGGCCGACGGCCACGGGTATGAGCAGGATCGCGTTCAGCCGGGTCGGCACCCGCCAGTTGCGGGGCGAGAAACGGCCCCCGCTGGGAGGGGGTGGTGCCGAGGGCTCCGAGCCTGGCACAGGGGCGGGCGCCGCTCCGCGCGGCGGCGGGGTGAAGTTGCCCCGGGCCGACGGCTCGGGACCGTTCTTGCTTCGCCTCACTCGACCAACAACCTTCCGGCGGTCGGCACCTATCCTCGTGCCGCAGTGTCTCAGGCCCGTCAACGAGCTCTGACTATCAGTACGTCGTTGACTATTGGGCAGTTCAGGCATTCCAGCACGTCAGCCTGCGCGATTCCAAACAGTCGGAACCGCGGATTCCGAGTGATGTAAGCCCCAGATAAAACGGTCATAAAGAGCGAGCCCCGCCAAAAGGCGGGGCTTTGTTAGCGCAGTGGCACCGGCTGACCGCGACGCGTTGCGGTACCACCGGATTCCTCTGCCGAAACGTTATGAACACCGGGGCCGGCCGTGTCAAAGGCCACAGCCGGCTCCGGGGTGTCTACGACAACTGCCGTATGGCGCTGCCGACTTGAAAACTGCATGTCGAGGCCCGCCAACAGCTACCGGAGCCGGGCCATCAGTGCGTGCTCGACCAGCGTGATCAGCGCACTCTTGGCGTCCGAGCGGTGCCGGGCGTCCGTCGTGATGATCGGCGCGTCCGGCCCGATCTGCAGGGCCTCGCGCACCTCCTCCGGGTTGTACGGCTGGTGGCCGTCGAACCCGTTGAGGGCTATGACGAAGGGCAGCCCGCTGTTCTCGAAGTAGTCGACCGCGGGGAAGCAGTCGGCGAGACGGCGGGTGTCGACCAGGACGACGGCGCCGATCGCGCCGCGCACCAGGTCGTCCCACATGAACCAGAAGCGGTCCTGACCCGGCGTACCGAAGAGGTACAGGATCAGGTCCTGGTCCAGGGTGATACGGCCGAAGTCCATGGCCACCGTGGTGGTGGTCTTGTCCCCGGTGTGGGTGAGGTCGTCGATGCCCGCCGAGGCGGACGTCATGACGGCCTCCGTGCGCAGCGGGTTGATCTCGGAGACGGCACCCACGAACGTGGTCTTGCCGACGCCGAAGCCACCCGCCACCACGATCTTCGCGGAGGTGGTCGCCCGCCCTCCGTCAGAGCTTGCGAAGTCCACTGAGCACCCTTTCGAGCAGCGTCACGTCCGGAGCGCCGCCGTTGTTCTCGTCGCCGCCCGGCTGGTGGATGGCCACCAGTCCGGCCTCGGCGAGGTCCGCGACGAGGATCCGCGCCACACCGAGGGGCATGGCGAGGAGTGCCGACACCTCCGCGACCGACTTGACCTCACGGCACAGGTGGCAGATGCGCTGGTGCTCAGGGAGCAGTCCCATCAGCGCTGCCGGGTCGGCCGTGGTGCTGATCAGTGCCTCGATGGCGAGCTGATAGCGCGGCCGGGTCCGGCCGCCGGTCATCGCGTAAGGACGTACCAGCGGCTGGTCGCCCTCGTCCCCGTACGGCTCGGCGTACGGATCATGAGAGGCGGTGGGCGGGGTCATGAATCCTCCGGGCGGGAGCGCAAGTCGGTCGGGCTAGCCGTCTGACAGGGCCGGTGGGGGGATTGTGGCGGCCGGACGGTGTTTTGGTGAGACGGGTGGTGCCGGGGCCGGTCAGTGAAGCAGACTGCCCTGGAGTTCGGCGCGCAGGTCCGGTGTGAGAACCGCCCCTGCGCGGTCGACGAGCAGTGCCATCTCGTAGCCGACGAGGCCGATGTCGCACTCGGGGTGCGCGAGCACCGCCAGCGACGAGCCGTCCGAGACGGACATGAGGAAGAGGAATCCCCGCTCCATCTCGACGACCGTCTGTGCCACGTCGCCGCCCTCGAAGATCCGGGAGGCCCCGGCCGTCAGCGAGGTCAACCCGGAGGCCACGGCCGCGAGCTGGTCGGCGCGGTCGCGCGGGAAGCCTTCCGACATGGCCAGAAGGAGTCCGTCGGCGGATACGACGACGGTGTGGGACACACCGGGGGTGTTGTCCACGAAGTTGGTTATCAACCAGTTGAGGTTCTGTGCCGCCTGGCTCATCTGGCTCAACTAACGCTCCTGCTGGTGAGTGGGGCTGGGGAAGCTGCCGGTCTGGCCGGTACCCGTACCGGCCTGGCGGCCCTGTGCGATGCCCCGACGGAGATTGGTCAGCCGGCCGCGTACGTCATCAGGCGCACGCGAGACCTGCGGACCGGTTTGGTGCTGTTGCTGCTGAGCCGTACCCGGGACGAGGTTCGCCCTGGGCACCCGGCGCGGCAGGCCGGAGGTGGTGACGCCGCCCGCGGCCGGTTGCCGTACGCGCTCCGCCTGCCGAACGAGATCGTCGTTCGGCGAGCTGCGCCAGGTACCGCCCGTGGGACGCTGAGGGGGTGTCGCCGGAGCCTGCGGTGCCTGCGGCTGCGGGGCGGGCGCGGAGCCGTTGCTCTGGCTCTGCGCTTCCGCCTGCTGGCCGTGGAACCAGTTGGTCTCCAGCGTGTCGTACAGCGGCGTCCTGCCGTCGCCGGGACCCGTGGCAGGCGGCAACGCCTCGGGCTCCTGGCGGGTGGGACGCTGCGGGGCGGGCGGCCGCGCGGTGCCGAAGTCGGCGCCGTTGCGATTCCCGTTGACCTGCGGACGGTCGAACTGCCCGGTGTTCCCGGGGTTCTGACGGCCCGGCAGATTGTGCTGACCGGTGGACCCGTTGTCAAAACCGGGCGTCGCGAACTGGCCGGTGGAGCTTCCGTCGTAGGCCTGCGGGACAGCGAACTGTCCCGTGTTGGCCGGGTTCGACGGGTTGTTGGCTGGGCTGTTCGGGGAGCCGAAGACGTCCGAGCGGACGAACTGGCCGCCGTTCTGCTGCGAGTTGGAGCCGGGACGCGGGGGCTCGAAGTCCTGCCGCGGGAACTGGCCGTTGGCCGGTGCTCCGTTGGCGCCCGGACGAGGCAACTGGCCCGTGTTCTGGGACCCGTTGAGGTTCGGCCGGGGGAAGGAACCCGTGTCCTGCGGGCCGCCCGCACCGGGGCGCGGGAAGGAGCCGGTGTCCTGCGGTCCACTGGTGCCCGGGCGCGGGAACTGCCTGCTGTCCTGCGCGTCCAGGCGCGGGATCGCCGGCATCTCCTGGGTGCCGGGGCCCTGACGGTCGTCGATGCGCGGCATCCGGGAGGTCTGCTCGGCGTCGCGCTCGTCGTGACCGCGCGGGGCGTCGAGGTTGCCGCGGCCCAGCGGGGGCTGCGCGTTCTCGTCGCTCCAGCTCGGGCGCTGGTCGTTGCCGCCCGGCAGTTCGGCCCGCGCACCACCGCGCGGCGGGAGCTGCGGCTGACGCCCGCGGCGCCGGCCACCGCCACGGGGCGGCTCGGGCTCGTTGTTCGCGCGCTGCGGGGGAACCGCGCCGTTCTGCTGCTGAGGGGGAGTCCCGCCGAAGGCGTCCTGGCGTCCGTCGCCGAAGCCCTGCGGAGCACCCGGACCGGCGGCCTGGAGACCCTGCGGGGCACCGGGCGCCTGGCCGAAGAGACCGGCACCGGAGCCGGCGGCGGGACGGCCCTGCGGCGCCGAGGGACCCTGGGGCCCACGCGCACCGCCGGGAGCACCCGGACCACCCGGACGTCCACCGCCCGCACCGGGCAGCGCGGCCCGCGGGCCCTGACCTGAACCGACCTGGCCGCGCGGAGCGGCACCGGCACCGAGCAGTCCGCCGTTCCCCGGCGCACCGGCGCCGAGGGCGGAGCCGCCCTGACCGTTGCCCCGGCGGGCCGCACCGGCACCGGCGGCGGCAGCCGCCGCACCGACAGCGGCCTGGCCGGGCTTGCCCGGAGCGGGCTTCTTGCCGCCCTGGGCGACGTCGACCGGGAGCATGACCAGCGCGGTCGTACCTCCGGAGTCGGACGGGCGCAGCTGGATGCGGATGCCGTGGCGCTGGGACAGCCGGCCGACCACGAACAGACCCATGCGGCGGGAGACCGAGACGTCCACGGTGGGCGGCGAGGCGAGCCGCTCGTTGATCGCCGCGAGGTCCTCGGGGGAGAGGCCGATACCGGTGTCGTGGATCTCGATCAGCACGCGGCCGTCGGGCAGCGCGTGACCGGTGACCTTGACCTTGGTCTGCGGCGAGGAGAACGAGGTCGCGTTCTCCAGCAGCTCTGCGAGCAGGTGCACGAGGTCGTTGACCACGCGGCCGGCCACTTCGGTGGTCGGCACGGAGGAGAGCTCGATGCGCTCGTACTGCTCCACCTCGGAGGCGGCGGCGCGGAGCACGTCGACCAGCGGGACCGGGCGGGTCCAGCGGCGACCGGGCTCTTCACCGGCGAGAACGAGAAGGTTCTCACCGTTACGGCGCATGCGGGTCGCGAGGTGGTCGAGCTTGAAGAGGGAGGACAGCTGGTCCGGGTCGGCCTCGCGGGACTCCAGCTCGGAGATGAGCGAGAGCTGACGCTGGATGAGGCCCTGGGAGCGGCGCGAGAGGTTGGTGAACATCGCGTTGACGTTGCCCCGCAGGAGGGCCTGCTCGGCGGCGAGGCGGACGGCCTCGCGGTGCACGTCGTCGAAGGCCGCGGCCACCTGGCCGATCTCGTCCCGGGAGTGCACACCGACCGACTCCACGGACGTGTCGACGTCCTGCGGGTCGGACTCGGAGAGCTGCTTGACCAGCTCGGGCAGCCGGTCCTGGGCGACCTTGTTGGCGGTCTCCTGGAGCCGGCGCAGCGAGCGGATCATGGAGCGGGCGATGACGAAGGCGCCGACGAGGGAGACGCCGAGCACGAGCAGGATCAGCGCACCGGAGATGATCGCCTCGCGCTCGGAGGCGGAGCGCAGCTCGCGGGCCTTCTGCTCCATGTCCTCGAGGAGCGTGTGCTCGATCTTCTTCATCTGCTCGATCTTGGTCGAGCTGTCGTCGATCCAGTCCTTGTACGACCGCTTGTCCAGCGAGGCCAGGCCGTTCGTGTTGGCGAGGGCGCGGTCCGCGTACTTGTCCGCGGCGTCGATCGTGGCGTTGCCGTCCTCGATCGGCTGGATGAGCTGCTCGGCACCCTGGTCGCCGTAGATGTTGCGGAAGATGCTCAGGTCCGACTTCTCGCTCTCCAGCGCGGAGTCGGCGTACAGCCTGTCGTTGTCGGAGAGTTTGCCGATCGTCGTGTTGTTGGCCGGCAGGGCCGCCGCGATGACGGCGCGCTGCACGGACGCGAACTCCTTGGCCGAGGAGAAGGCGGCCAGGGCGCGCGTGCGCTGGATCATCTCCGTGTTGCTGGTCGCCTCCGCCATGTCCTGCGAGAGGCCGAGCAGCTGGGTGATCAGACGGTGGTAGGCGTCGACCGTCTGCGTCGAGTTGCTCTTCGACTGGTAGGCCGTCTTGCGGATCTTGTCGAGGTTGTCCAACTCGGTGGCGAGGCCGACCACGGTCTCGCGGACGCCCTGCAGGTTTCCGTTCCTGCTGGCGCTGTCCACCTCTTCCGAGGAGTTGATGAAGTTGTCGCGGGCCCGGTCGGTCTTCTCCTCGTAGCCCTTGATCTGGTAGTCGGTGGCCTTGACGCCGTGCGACAGGGGGCCGGCCGACTGGTCGCGCTCCTCCTGGAGCGCGGTGGCCAGCTCGGTGGCCTGCTTGGTCATGTCCGTCAGCAGCTTCATGTTGTCGAGCTGCTGGATCTCGGTCATGGAGTCGCTGATGCGCAGGGCGCCCAGCGAGGTGGCCGCGACCACGGGGAGCGCGAGCAGCGACACCAGGCGCGTGGAGATGCGCCAGTTGCGCAGGGCGACGCGCGAGCCGGGTCCGGGCGTGCCGCTGGGCGGCTTCACCGGGGGCGCGGGGGTCGGGGCTGCGGACACACCGGGGCGCCCGGGGGCCCCGCCTTCACCTGACGGTGCCGGGCCCGGGTTCTGGGCGTGCTGGGGCGAGGAGCTGCCGGTGTTGGGGCCAGCCCCGCCATGCGGCTCCGGCTCCGCCGGAGCACTGCCATCCCTCTTGAAACGTCCCTGCACTAGCGTCGCAACCTCTGGACCAGGCGTCCCCCGCGCGAACGGAAGGACGGTGTCGGCGTCTTGGGGAGCGCCCTGAACGCGCACCCCATGTGTGGTCGTGAGTGACCGGCGCTGCTCCCCCTTCCGCCGCCCTCGGCGCTGCGTTGCGCCCCCTGCGCGCCGGGCTGATTCTGCGGCGGTCCGTGGAATTCCAGCACAGTGCCGGATCTCCAACAAGGCCCGTAGGCCAGGCTGTGACCTGTGTGACACCCCGTGAGGACAGTGTCACGAGACGTAGAAAGCTATTCACTCCAAAGTGGGCAAATCCGCACCATCCCGCCGCGTGAGGGATGTGCCCAAGTCGCCATGATCAGGAGCGGAATGACAGCTTCAGGTGGGCAATGTCCGTTTCGTTGAGGTGAGTTGGGGGTCCGAATTGGCCGGTATGCCTACAGCGTGGTGAGCAAACTCACACACGGATCATGGGCTCTTCACGCGTTCGGCCGGGAATTGGATGTTTAGCCTGACGCTTTACACGAGGGCACAATCTGCCAACCACCCACCCAAGACATTGACGAGGGTCGAGTACAACAGTGAAGACGACGATGATGTTCCGCAACATTGCCAACCCGCGACGCACGACACTGGCGCACCTCTCGGACGCCGACGCGCTGCAGACGCCGGAGCAGCAGGAACACTCGCTCGACCTGCCGGCCCAGACCGCCAACCCGCGCCGCACCATCCTCACCGAGATCCCGGTCGGCGCCGCCGCCGAGTAATCGCGCGAGCAGGGGTCCCGCACCGCGTTAGCCTGGAGCGTCAGACTCCAGCCAGCTCAGTGAGGGGTGCCGGGATCCCGTGCGCATCGCCAGATTCTCCATCGACGGGAACGTCGCCTTCGGCGCGGTCGAGGGCGACAAGCCGGACGAGCTCGTCCTCGACATCATCAAGGGCATCCCGTTCGCGGACTTCGAACTCTCCGGTACGAAGGTCCCGCTGAGCAAGGTCAGGCTGCTGCCGCCGGTGCTCCCGAACAAGGTCGTCGCCTACGGCCGCAACTACGCCGAGCACGCCAGGGAACTGGGCAACGAGGTGCCGGACGCCCCCTTCGCCTTCTTCAAGCCGTCCACCTCGGTGATCGGCTCCGGCGACGACATCCAGTACCCCTCCTTCACCGAGGACCTCCACCACGAGGCCGAACTGGCCGTCGTCATCGGCCGGATGTGCCGCGAGGTCCCGCGCGAGCGCGTCAAGGACGTCATCCTCGGCTACACCTGCGCCAACGACATCACCGCGCGGGACGTCCAGAAGCGCGAGAAGCAGTGGGCCCGCGCCAAGGGCTTCGACACCTCCTGCCCGCTCGGCCCCTGGGTGGAGACGGACCTCGACCCGAGCGACCTCACCATCCAGCTCACGGTCAACGGCCAGCAGCGGCAGCTCGGCCGCACCAGCGAGATGATCCACTCGATCGAGGACCTGATCGTCAACATCACCGAGGCCATGACGCTGCTCCCCGGCGACGTGATCCTCACGGGCACCCCGGCAGGCGTCGGACCGCTCACCGTCGGCGACGAGGTCGCCGTCACCATCGAAGGCATCGGCACTCTCACCAACAAGGTTGTCAAGCGTGGCTAGCGCATCCGCCCCAGCAGTCCGTGTCCGTTTCTGCCCCTCGCCGACCGGCAACCCGCACGTGGGCCTGGTCCGCACCGCCCTGTTCAACTGGGCCTTCGCCAAGCACAACCAGGGCACGCTGGTCTTCCGCATCGAGGACACCGACGCGGCCCGCGACTCCGAGGAGTCCTACGGCCAACTCCTCGACGCCATGCGTTGGCTGGGCTTCGACTGGGACGAGGGCCCCGAGGTCGGCGGCCCGCACGCGCCCTACCGCCAGTCGCAGCGCATGGACATCTACAAGGACGTCGCCAAGAAGCTCCAGGACGCCGGCCACGCCTACGACTGCTACTGCTCCACCGAGGAACTGGACGCCCGCCGCGACGCCGCCCGCGCCGCCGGCAGACCGTCCGGCTACGATGGCCACTGCCGCGACCTCACCGCCGAGCAGGTCGAGGCGTACAAGGCCGAGGGCCGCACGCCGATCGTCCGCTTCCGGATGCCCGACGAGACGATCACCTTCACCGACCTGGTCCGCGGCGAGCTGACGTTCACCCCGGAGAACGTCCCGGACTACGGGATCGTACGAGCCAACGGCGCCCCGCTGTACACGCTCGTCAACCCGGTCGACGACGCCCTCATGGAGATCACCCACGTCCTGCGCGGCGAGGACCTGCTCTCCTCGACGCCCCGTCAGATCGCCCTGTACAAGGCGCTGATCGACCTCGGCATCGCCAAGTCGGTACCGTCCTTCGGCCACTTGCCGTACGTGATGGGCGAGGGCAACAAGAAGCTCTCCAAGCGCGACCCGCAGTCCTCCCTCAACCTCTACCGGGAGCGCGGCTTCCTGCCCGAGGGACTGCTCAACTACCTTTCCCTGCTGGGCTGGTCGCTCTCGGCCGACCAGGACATCTTCACGATGGACGAGATGGTCGCGGCCTTCGACATCGCGGACGTGAACCCCAACCCGGCCCGCTTCGACCTGAAGAAGTGCGAGGCGATCAACGCCGACCACATCCGGCTGCTCGACGTGAAGGACTTCACCGAGCGCTGCGCCCCGTGGCTGCGGGCCCCGTTCGCCCCCTGGGCACCGGAGGACTTCGACGAGGCCAAGTGGCAGGCCGTCGCCCCGCACGCGCAGACCCGCCTGAAGGTGCTGTCGGAGATCACGGACAACGTCGACTTCCTCTTCCTGGCCGAGCCGGTCGAGGACGAGGCGTCCTGGACGAAGGCCATGAAGGAGGGCTCCGACGCCCTCCTCCGCACGGCCCGCGAGAAGCTCGAGTCCGCGGACTGGACCTCGGCCGAGTCCCTCAAGGAGGCCGTCCTGGCCGCCGGCGAGACCCACGGCCTCAAGCTCGGCAAGGCCCAGGCCCCGGTCCGTGTCGCCGTCACCGGCCGCACGATCGGCCTGCCGCTCTTCGAGTCCCTGGAGGTCCTGGGCAAGGAGAAGACCCTCGCCAGGATCGACGCGGCCCTGACGAAGCTGACGGCCTGACCGAAGCGCATGAGAGGGGGGGGGGGGGGGGGGGGGGGGGGGGGGCCGGGCCCGCCCCCCCCGGGCGCGCCGCGCGGGCGCAGGCACGCGGACCGAGGCGCGCGGAGGGCGGGGGCGC
>NZ_JBHYWD010000007.1:206696-214395 GCF_042751305.1 Streptomyces hokutonensis | reverse complement strand
CGCGACGCCGGCCCGCCCTCGCTGCCGCCCGGCCCCCCCCCCCCGCGCGGGGCGCCCCCCCCCCCGCGCCCCCCCCCCCCCCCCCCCTCACGCGTCCCGGCGTGCGGCCACCGGTCCAACGGGCCGATCCGCCCGCGCGCGTTGTCAGGTGGCGTCGTCCTCGTCGATCAGGTAGTGGCTCTCCTCGAAGACCTCCAGCACCACGACGACCATGATCGTGCCGGCCACCATGTACTCCACCACGAGGCCCGGAGCCACGTAGGCCTTGCGCAGGTGCTCCTCGGGTCCGAGCTGCGCGGTCGATGTCTTGCGGAAAGGGTCGCGGGCCAGTACGCGCATGGCCCCGTCCAACTGGGCCCTGCGCTCTCCGGGCAGGGCGTCATACGCCGAGCGGGCTTCGACGGTGAACTGGACGCGGAACTCGGTCATGGCTGTGGCTCGGGCTTTCGTTCGTCGGTCCCACCACCCTTTGGCATCCCGCATCCGTGCGGCCCGGCTCCAGGACCCTCTCCGGCGCCTGATCCGCCGATTCCCGGGCCCGGGGG
The DNA here is from genome assembly GCF_042751305.1 of Streptomyces hokutonensis. Classification (GTDB taxonomy): domain Bacteria; phylum Actinomycetota; class Actinomycetes; order Streptomycetales; family Streptomycetaceae; genus Streptomyces; species Streptomyces hokutonensis_A. The sequence goes on along the minus strand of NZ_JBHYWD010000007.1, from coordinate 213,850 downwards.
CGCTGACCCGCCCCGGGGCCCTGGGTTACCGTCGGATCATGAGCATTCGGGCCGTGGTCTGGGACGTCGACGACACCCTGTTCGACTACACCGGCGCGGACCGCGCGGCCATGCGCGAGCACTTGACGGCCGAGGGGCTGCTCGACGGGCACGGGAGCCTGGCGGAGGCCCTGGAGCGCTGGCGGGTGGCCACCGAGTTCCACTGGGCGCGGTTCTCGGCGGGGGAGGTCACGTTCGAGGGGCAGCGTCTCGACCGGGTCCGGCACTTCCTGGACCGGGAGCTGACCGACGCCGAGGCCGACGACTGGTTCCGGCGCTACAAGACCCACTACGAGACGGCCTGGGCCCTCTTCCCGGACGTCCTGCCCGTCCTCGACACCCTCGCGGCCAGCCACCAGCACGCCGTCCTCTCCAACTCCAGCCTCACCGTGCAGGACCGCAAGCTCCGCACCCTCGGCGTGCACGACCGCTTCGAGGTCATCCTGTGCGCGGCCGAACTGGGCGTCTCCAAGCCCGAGGCCGGCGCCTTCCTCGCGGCCTGCGAGGCGCTGGAACTGGCGCCGCACGAGGTGGCGTATGTCGGAGATCACCCCGAGATCGACGGACGGGGTGCCGCGGACGCCGGTCTGCTCTCCGTCTGGATCGACCGCCGCGGCGGGCACACCTCCGTCGAGGCCCTGGTGGGGCGCCACCGGATCGGCTCTCTCGCCGAACTCCCCGCTCTGCTCGGCGCCGATACCCGTTTTGGAGCCCCGTCCACCTTCGGGTAATGTTCTTCCTGCGCCGCCGGAGAGCGGGCCGAAAGGCCGGGAACCGGAGGTGCAGACTAGAACAAGATCCCCGCAAGGGCTTGAGTTCCAGTGGCCTATGGTGTAATTGGCAGCACGACTGATTCTGGTTCAGTTAGTCTAGGTTCGAGTCCTGGTAGGCCAGCTCGCAGAGCTCATCTGCAACGCCCCCGTTGTGTAGCGGCCTAGCACGCTGCCCTCTCACGGCAGTAGCGCCGGTTCGAATCCGGTCGGGGGTACAGATCCTTCCCAGGAAGGTGGCCGGGTCGCACCCGCCGCCTCTCATGCAGGATCGCTAGGGCCCCCGTTGTGTAGCGGCCTAGCACGCTGCCCTCTCACGGCAGTAGCGCCGGTTCGAATCCGGTCGGGGGTACGCTTTACCTTGCATCGCCTTGGTCTATGGTGTAATTGGCAACACTACGGTTTCTGGTACCGTCATTCTAGGTTCGAGTCCTGGTAGACCAGCTCTGATCTGCGGCTGTGTAGTTTAGATGCCTGCACGATCTGGGCCCCCGTTGTGTAGCGGCCTAGCACGCTGCCCTCTCACGGCAGTAGCGCCGGTTCGAATCCGGTCGGGGGTACATACAGGAAGGCCCTCCACTTCGGTGGGGGGCCTTTCGCATGCCCCGCTCACTCGAAGCCGTACCGCCGCGCCGACTCCTCCTCCTGCGCCAGCCGGTGCAGAGCCTGGAGCACCGGCTCGACGAAGATCGCGCCCGCGACCGCCGTCTCCACCTTCTCCGCCTCCGAGGGATGCGTCTCCACGAAGTCCAGGTCGAGCACCGCCGCCTCATGCATCAACTTGGCGTAGTTCACGACGAGTTCGGGCGGCCAGTCGTAGCCGAGCCGGCGAAGTGCGGCCACCGCCACCACCAGTGAGCGGTAGGACGGCGAAATGGTCACCAGGGCCTGGGAGTTGGACCAGCCCAGCGTCTCCAGGAGCCTGTCGACCTCGCGGTGCGCGGCCTGGACGAACTCGTCCTCCGCGTCTGGCTCCGGAACCTGCGGCAACGCCCAAAGTGCCGCGCCCAGCCGGATCGTACGGCCGAGGGAGTCGTCGTCGACATGGCCGAGCACCTCGCGGACCGTGGCCACCGGCAGCCGGCCGACCTGGATCATCGCGCGCACCAGCCGCAGCCGGCGCAGGTGCTCCTCGTCGTACTCGGCGGTGGTCGCGTTGACCTGGCGGCCGGGGCTCAACAGGCCTTCGCGAAGGTAGTACTTGATCGTCGCGATGGACACACCGCTGCGCTCGCTCAACTCGGACAGCCGCATGCCTTGCGCCCTTTCTCGGATACCGGCACTATCCAAACACGGGTCATCGGATAGTGCCGGTACCCAACAAGGGGGGCCATGTTCGCGAAGCCGGTCAACGGCCGTACCACCGCTGCCGCCGAAGGAGAGGTGGTGGTACTGCTCATCGGCATGCGCATCAACCGCTTCTGGGCCGTACACCACTGGGTGCCGGTGTTCCTCGCGATGCCGCGCATGCTGCGAGAGTTGGGGAAGGACCCCGGTCGCGGACTGCTCGGACACGTGCTGCTGACGGCGTCCCCGCGGACGTACTACGTCGTCCAGTACTGGGAATCCAAGGAGAAGCTCTACAAGTACGCGAGTTCGCCCGACATGTTCCATCACAGGGCGTGGGCGATCATCAACCGCAAGGAGAAGGCGGGAAAGGTGCGCGGGCACGTCGGTCTGTGGCACGAGAGCTATGTCGTGCCCGAGGGCTCGTACGAGGCGATCTACGCCGACATGCCGGCCTTCGGCCTCGCGGCGGCGCACGGACAGGTGCCGGTGGAGCGGCGGGGGAGGCGGGCGAAGGACCGGTTCGCGTACCGGTCGGGGAACGTGACGTCCGAGTAGGGGGGAGCGCCCCAAAGGGGCGCGGGGCTGTGTCGATTTGTGGCTCCGCCACGTGGGCGCGACCAGCCACGACGGCGCGGCACTGGAACGACGGTCGATGTGATGCGCTTGACCTCGGACATGGCGAAGGGCCTGCCGCGGCGTTGAGGCAGGCCCTCGTTCAGATGCACCGGGTGGATCAGCCGGTGCGGCGCAGCGCCTCGGAAAGGCGGGCCGCGGCGTCGATGACCGCCTGGGCGTGCATACGGCCCGGGTGGCGCGTCAGGCGCTCGATGGGGCCGGAGACGGACACCGCGGCCACCACGCGGTTCGAGGGGCCGCGCACGGGCGCGGAGACGGACGCGACGCCCGGCTCGCGCTCGCCGATGGACTGGGCCCAGCCGCGGCGGCGTACGCCCGAGAGGGCCGTGGCGGTGAAGCGGGCGCCCTGTAGGCCGCGGTGCAGGCGCTCCGGCTCCTCCCAGGCCATCAGGATCTGGGCCGAGGAGCCGGCTTTCATGGTGAGGGTCGAGCCGACCGGGACCGTGTCCCGGAGTCCGGACAGGCGTTCCGCGGCGGCGACGCAGATGCGCATGTCGCCCTGGCGGCGGTAGAGCTGCGCGCTCTCGCCCGTGATGTCCCGCAGATGCGTGAGCACCGGGCCCGCCGTGGCGAGCAGACGGTCCTCGCCGGCGGCCGCGGCCAGCTCGGCGAGCCGGGGGCCGAGAATGAAACGGCCCTGCATGTCGCGCGCCACCATGCGGTGGTGTTCCAAGGCCACGGCCAGCCGGTGTGCCGTGGGTCGTGCCAGCCCGGTCGCCGCGACCAGACCCGCGAGGGTGGCCGGACCGGACTCCAGAGCGCCCAGGACAAGGGCTGCCTTGTCCAGGACGCCGACGCCGCTACTGTTGTCCATGAAACGATACTCGCGTCTCACTCTGTGAAACGCAAGTTCCTTTTTTCGTGAGACGCGCAACTCTTGTAGACACAGCGGCCCGCGTTCCAAACGGGCCAGGCGGCGGCTGCCCGTGAACCAGGGGTGCGAGCGCCGTCTCCTCAAGATCTCTAGTTGGGCCGGCGCTGTTTCGCCGGCCGGAGGGAAAGCGATGGGTAGGACACTCGCGGAGAAGGTCTGGGACGACCATGTCGTCCGGCGCGCCGAGGGCGAGCCCGACCTCCTCTTCATCGATCTGCACCTGCTGCACGAGGTGACCAGCCCGCAGGCCTTCGACGGGCTCCGCCAGGCCGGGCGTCCCGTGCGGCGCCTCGACCTCACCATCGCCACCGAGGATCACAACACCCCGACCCTCGACATCGACAAGCCCATCGCGGACCCGGTCTCCCGGGCCCAGCTGGAGACGCTGCGCAAGAACTGCGCCGACTTCGGCGTGCGCCTGCACTCCCTGGGCGATGTCGAGCAGGGTGTCGTCCACGTCGTAGGACCGCAGCTGGGTCTGACCCAGCCCGGTACGACGGTCGTGTGCGGTGACTCCCACACCTCCACCCACGGCGCCTTCGGCGCGCTGGCGTTCGGCATCGGCACCTCCCAGGTGGAGCACGTGCTGGCGACGCAGACGCTGCCGCTGGCCCGCCCGAAGACCATGGCCATCACGGTCGACGGCGAACTGCCCGACGGCGTCACCGCCAAGGACCTGATCCTCGCCATCATCGCGAAGATCGGCACCGGCGGCGGCCAGGGCTACATCCTGGAATACCGCGGCTCCGCCATCGAGAAGCTCTCGATGGAGGCCCGCATGACCATCTGCAACATGTCGATCGAGGCCGGCGCCCGCGCGGGCATGATCGCCCCCGACGAGACCACCTTCGAGTACATCAAGGGCCGCGCCCACGCCCCCGAGGGCGAGGACTGGGACGCCGCCGTCGCGTACTGGAAGACCCTGAAGACCGACGAGGACGCGGAATTCGACGCCGAGGTCGTCATCGACGGTCCCTCGCTGGCGCCGTTCGTCACCTGGGGCACCAACCCCGGTCAGGGCGCGCCGCTTTCGGCCTCCGTCCCCGACCCGGCTTCGTACGAAGACGCTTCGGAGCGCCTCGCCGCCGAAAAGGCCCTGGAATACATGGGGTTGGAGGCCGGCCAGCCGCTGCGCGACATCAAGGTGGACACCGTCTTCGTAGGTTCGTGCACCAACGGCCGTATCGAGGACCTGCGTGCGGCCGCCGCGATCGTCGAGGGCCGCAAAGTCGCCGACGGCGTACGGATGCTGGTCGTCCCGGGCTCCGCGCGGGTCGGTCTGCAGGCCGTCTCCGAGGGCCTGGACGTCGTCTTCAAGGAGGCCGGCGCCGAATGGCGGCACGCGGGCTGCTCGATGTGTCTGGGCATGAACCCGGACCAGTTGGCACCCGGTGAGCGCTCCGCGTCCACCTCCAACCGCAACTTCGAGGGCAGGCAGGGCAAGGGCGGCCGTACGCACCTGGTCTCGCCGCAGGTCGCCGCCGCGACCGCCGTGCTGGGCCATCTGGCCTCGCCCGCCGATCTGTCCGACGCCCCTGTGCCCGCTGGAGTCTGAGAGTCATGGAAGCATTCACCACGCACACCGGCCGGGCCGTCCCGCTGCGCCGCAGCAACGTGGACACCGACCAGATCATCCCCGCCCACTGGCTCAAGAAGGTGACCAGGGACGGCTTCGAGGACGGGCTGTTCGAGGCCTGGCGCAAGGACGAGAACTTCGTCCTCAACCGGCCCGAGCGCAAGGGCGCGACGGTCCTGGTGGCCGGCCCCGACTTCGGCACCGGCTCCTCCCGCGAGCACGCCGTGTGGGCGCTGCAGAACTACGGCTTCAAGGCCGTCATCTCCTCCCGCTTCGCCGACATCTTCCGCGGCAACTCGCTGAAGAACGGCCTGCTCACGGTCGTTCTGGAGCAGAAGACCGTGGACGCGCTGCAGGACCTCACCGAGAAGGACCCGCAGGCCGAGATCACGGTCGACCTGGAGGCCCGTGAGGTGCGCGCCGAGGGCATCACCGCCGCCTTCGAACTCGACGAGAACGCCCGCTGGCGGCTGCTGAACGGCCTGGACGACATCTCCATCACCCTCCAGAACGAGGGCGACATCTCGGCGTACGAGGCCAAGCGTCCCTCGTACAAGCCGCGGACGGTCCAGGTCTGACCCCAACCTCCGCACCAGGTCGAGATCCGGCCACCGCGACACCCTCTGTACCCCCGATCGCCACGATTGGGGGTACAGCCATGTCTGCACTCGAACGGCCCCGCGCGCCTCCAACGCTTCTCTCAACTTCCCATGTTAGACAGGGTGTTGACTGGGTAGGCGCAGCTTTGAGCCAAGGCTGCCGCCGAGCTCCGTCAGGCCGTTCGAGGCACCAGTTGCGACCCCCGCAGGCGACAACTCGCCCCAGATGGCACAATCTGTGCATGGAACACGACGGCCAACTCAAGCTCTATGCGGCAGTCGCGGACCAACTCAAGGAAGCGCACACAAGGGTGCGCGCACTGCAAGTCCCGGAGGGCGTACGGATGGCGCTGGCCCGGAAGCTGCTGGTCATTACGGCCGCGGCCAAGCACGATCTCGCCGACGCGACAAGGCGACTGGACCGGTTCACGGCGGACCTCGACGCGGGTCGATTCCCCGAAGAGGAACGCTGAACAAGTCCAGGACAGTCGAGTTCGTTGCGGCGCACGGGTGATTAGCCCGTTTCGTGTTTGATTTGCGGTATATATCTGCCTAACGTGCGGAAAAGCCTGAACACTTTCGTTCCGGCAATGTCTCCGAAGGGGAAGACGTGAACAAGGCGCAGCTCGTAGAAGCGATTGCCGACAAGGTCGGTGGCCGTCAGCAGGCCGCCGAGGCGGTCGACGCGGTACTGGACGCCATCGTCCGTGCCGTCGTCAGTGGGGACCGGGTCTCGGTCACCGGTTTCGGTTCGTTCGAGAAGGTCGACCGTCCGGCCCGTTACGCCCGCAACCCCCAGACGGGCGAGCGGGTTCGGGTCAAGAAGACCTCCGTGCCGCGCTTCCGCGCGGGCCAGGGTTTCAAGGACCTGGTGAGCGGCTCGAAGAAGCTCCCGCGCGGTGGCGAGGTCGCCGTCAAGAAGGCGCCCAAGGGCAGCCTGAGCGGCACCGCTTCGGCGACGGTCAAGAAGGCCGCGGCCAAGAAGACCACCGCCAAGAGGGCGACGGCCACCGCGAAGAAGACCGTGGCGAAGAAGACCGTGGCGAAGAAGACGGCGGCCAAGACGGCCACCGCCAAGAAGACCACGGCCAAGAAGTCGACCGCCAAGAAGACCACGGCGACGGCCAAGAAGACGGCGGCCAAGAAGGCCACCGGCACCGCCAAGAAGGCCACGGCCAAGAAGGCCCCGGCCAAGAAGTCGACGACGCGCAAGACCACCGCCAAGAAGGCCACCGCCACCCGCTAGTCAGCGGAACGCAGGGCACTCACGCGCCGGGCCGGACTCCCGCTGGGGTGACCGACCGCGGTATTTTCAAGGCCAGGACAACGCCGGTCAGAAAGTTTGACGCGTCCACCAATTTAACAAGATG
>NZ_JBHYWD010000007.1:121685-206686 GCF_042751305.1 Streptomyces hokutonensis | reverse complement strand
ATTATGCCCGCCCGCCCCACACCCCCCCCACACCCCCCCCCCCCCCCCCTTTCTGATGGGTACCCTCGCCCCCCCCGCGGGGGGGGCCCCCCCCCGGGGGCCCCCCCCCCCCGCGGCGTGTTCACGGCCCGTACACGGCCGTTCAGAAGGTTTGCAGCGTCACCAATGTGACCCTGAGGCCGTCCTTCGGCCCCTCCGTCTCGATCCGCACCCGCTGTCCCGGCCGCAGCAGCCGCAGCCCGCCCGCGTCGAACGCGGCGGTGTCGAAGGGCACCGGGGTGCCGTCGTCGAGCAGCACACTGCCGGTGCGGGTCCCGGCGTCGTAGGTGTAAGCGGTCGCCTGCATGGCCGCAGCCTACTGCCCGCCCACGGCCCCCGGCCTTCCCGGAATCAGCAGCCCCGCGGCCGCCGCCGCCGTGCGCGGCCCCACGCCCAGGGCCAGCGCCGCGCGCAGGTCCTCGCCGGTGTCCACGTCCTGCCGTACGGAATCCACCGCGTCCAGGGCGAGTTCGGCCGCGCCGGAAGCGCGGTGGCGGGCGCGGGAATCGGTGCCGAATGCCGGGCGCAATTCGCGGCCCTCTCGCGCGGTGAGCAAGGTCGTGCCGATTGCGGCGGCGTCCGGGAGAAAAGCGCGCGGGAATTCCGCCGCCGCGTCCAGGACCCGGGCCAATTCCATGGGGCGCAGAGCCGGCAGATCGGCGTTCAGGGCCGCCACCGCGCTTTCGGGGCGGGAAACCCGCACGACCGTCACCGCGTGCCGCAGCGCGGCGTTCAGACCGTCTCCCGGCTCGTCCGCGACGATACGGGCGCCCAGCGCGGCGAGTTCGCGGCCGGCCAGGGCGTCGCCCGTGACGACCGCCACATCGCGGACCGCCGGGCAGGCCAGCACGGCCGCCACGGTGTCCTGCGCGAAGGCGAGGGCGAGCCCCGGACGCAGCCCGTCGCCGGCCGTGTCCGAGAGCCTGGTCTTGGCTCGCGCCAGAGACTTCAGGGGTATGACCAAGGTCCACTGCACGCGGGTTCCGTCCCTCTCTTGTCACGGTCATTGTCACCCGGCGCCCCTGGCGTTGTCGGTGGCGGGGCGTACGGTGTTCTCGACAGACCGACGGCCTGGGGCGACACTTGTGCGGCCCCCCAGGTCCTAGAGGAAGGTGTTCGCGTGCCCCGCCGCAGAATCGGGTTCTGGTACCGCTTCGCAGCGGTCCTCTGCAAACCGCCGCTGGTGGTTCTGATCAAGCGGGACTGGCGTGGAATGGAGCACATTCCGGCCGAGGGCGGATTTATCACCGCGGTGAACCACAATTCGCACGTAGACCCCCTTGCGTACGCTCACTTTCAGTACAACACCGGGCGCGTTCCGCGATTCCTCGCGAAGAGCGGCCTTTTCAAGAAGGGATTCGTCGGCGCCGCGATGCGCGGCACCGGACAGATCCCCGTCTATCGCGAGACCACCGACGCGCTGAGCGCCTTCCGCGCCGCGATCGACGCCGTGGAGCGCGGTGAATGCGTCGCGTTCTATCCCGAGGGCACCATCACCCGCGACCCCGACCAGTGGCCCATGACCGGCAAGACCGGTGCCGCGCGCGTGGCCCTGCAGACCAAGTGCCCGGTGATTCCCGTCGCGCAGTGGGGCGCCAACGAGTTGCTGCCGCCGTACGCCAAGAAGCTGCACGTCTTCCCGCGCAAGACCAGCCATGTGCTCGCGGGCCCGCCGGTGGACCTCACGCGCTTCTACGGCAAGGACATGAGCCCGGACCTCCTCAAGGAGGCGACCGAGGTCATCATGGCCGACATCACCCGCCTGTTGGAGCAGATCCGCGGCGCGAAGGCACCCGAGACGCCCTACGACCCGCGCCGCGAGCGGATCGAGCAGCGGCGCCGGACGGCCGCGGAGACCGAGCAGTTGGAGTCCAGGGCCGAGTCGGCGACCGAGCCGATGGTCGAGCAGGAAGAGGGGCAGGGCACGTGAGCGAGCCGGTCAAGGCGGCTGTTTTCAGCGCCGGTTCATGGGGCACGGCTTTCGGCATGGTGCTCGCCGACGCGGGCTGCGAGGTCACCCTGTGGGGGCGCCGCGCGGAAGTCGTGGACGCCATCAACTCCGGCCGTACGAACCCCGACTACTTCCCCGGTGTCGAACTCCCGGAGAACCTGCGGGCCACCACCGACCCCGCCGAGGCCGCCGCCGACGCCGACTTCACCGTCCTGTCGGTCCCTTCGCAGACGCTGCGCGCCAACTTGGCCGACTGGGCACCCCTGTTGGCGCCCGACACGGTCCTCGTCTCACTCATGAAGGGCGTCGAACTCGGCTCCGTCATGCGGATGAGCGAGGTCATCGAGGACGTCGCCAAGGTGAGCCGGGACCGTATCGCCGTGGTCTCCGGACCCAACCTCGCGCGGGAGATCGCCTCCCGGATGCCGGCCGCCGCGGTGGTCGCCTGCACCGACGAGGCCGTGGCCCGCCGGCTCCAAGCCGCCTGCCACACCCCGTACTTCAGGCCGTACACCATCACCGACGTCGTGGGCTGCGAGCTCGGCGGCGCGGTGAAGAACGTGATCGGGCTCGCCGTCGGCATCGCGGACGGCATGGGACTCGGGGACAACGCCAAGGGCTCGCTCATCACGCGCGGTCTCGTCGAGACGACCCGGCTCGGCATCGCGATGGGCGCCGACCCGCTGACCTTCTCCGGACTCGCGGGCCTCGGCGACCTGGTGGCGACCTGCTCCTCGCCGCTGTCCCGCAACCACACCTTCGGCACCAACCTCGGCAAGGGCATGACCCTCCAGGAGACCATCGCGGTCACCAAGCAGACGGCCGAGGGCGTCAAGTCCTGCGAATCCGTACTGGACTTGGCCCGCAGGCACGGCGTCGACATGCCGATCACGGAGACGGTGTTCGAGATCGTGCACGAGGGCAAGTCGCCGGTGGTCGCCGTGAAGGAGCTGATGTCGCGGAGCGCGAAGCCCGAGCGACGCTGAGCGCTCCGCTGGGTGGGGCCGTGGAGTGGGGGCGCCTTGTGCCGTCGGGTGGCTGCGGGTCCCTCGTGGCTTGTCGCGCTCACGCGGCGGTAGCCGCATATCGATACAGCCCCGCGCCCCTTCAGGGCGCTGCGCGAACCGCCCGTCGTCAACCGACGCTGTATCACAGCAGTACCACCGGGTACGCTCATCGCGATATGAGCACCGAGAACCTCTCCCAGAGCCCTGAGCAGCCGCCTCGCAAGCCGCGTGTGGCCGTCGTGTTCGGCGGTCGCAGCTCCGAACACGGGATCTCCGTGGTCACCGCCGGCGCCGTCCTCGCGGCCATCGACCGGACCAAGTACGACGTCCTGCCGATCGGCATCACCCGCGAAGGCCGCTGGGCCCTCACCGCCGACGCGCCGGAGCGCATGGCGATCACCGACCGGCGTACCCCGGACGTCGAGGAGCTCGCCGAGTCGAGCGAGGGCGGAGTGGTGCTCCCGCTCGACCCCGGGAACCGCGAAGTCGTCATCAGCGAACCGGGATCCGTGCCCAAGGCCCTCGGCGAGGTCGACGTCGTCTTCCCCGTCCTGCACGGCCCCTACGGCGAGGACGGCACCCTCCAGGGACTCCTGGAGCTGTCCGGTGTGCCGTACGTGGGCGCGGGTGTGCTCGCCTCGGCCGTCGGCCAGGACAAGGAGTACATGAAGCGGGTGTTCACCTCCTTCGGTCTCAGGGTCGGCCCCTACGTGGTGATCCGGCCGCGCGAGTGGCAGCGGGACGAGTCCGCCGCCCGCAAGAAGATCGTCGACTTCGCCGGTGAGCACGGCTGGCCGCTGTTCGTGAAGCCCGCGCGCGCGGGTTCGTCGATCGGCATCACCAAGGTCGACGACCTGGCCGGACTCGACGAGGCGATCGAGGAGGCGCAGCGGCACGACCCGAAGATCCTCGTGGAGGCCGCTCTGCGCGGGCGCGAGATCGAGTGCGGGGTGCTGGAGTTCGAGGACGGGCCGCGGGCCAGCGTGCCGGCCGAGATCCCGCCGCCCCAGGAGCACGCGTACTACGACTTCGAGGCGAAGTACATCGACTCGACCCCCGGCATCGTGCCCGCCCCGCTGACGCCGGAGGAGACCGCCGAGGTGCAGAGGCTCGCGGTGGACGCCTTCGACGCGGCCTCCTGCGAGGGGCTGGTGCGGGCGGACTTCTTCCTCACCGAGGACGGCCAGTTCGTCATCAACGAGATCAACACGATGCCCGGTTTCACGCCGATCTCCATGTATCCCAAGATGTGGGAGGCCAGCGGCGTCCCCTACGGGGAGCTGGTGGACCGTCTGGTGCAGGCGGCGCTGCGCCGGTCCACCGGACTGCGCTGAACGGGCCGGTCCGGTCGATCTAGTCGGCGATCCCTGCGGGGATCGCCTTCCGCACGGACTTCGCCAGGTCGACCAGGGGCGCCAGACCGTCTCCGGTGCGGTCCTTCGGGATGGTCACCTCGACGTACGCCTTGCGCAGCGTCGTGGTGAACCGGAAGGACCCGTCGTCCTGCTTCTGCAGCAGCCAGCCGACGCCGTTCACCTCGACGCCGTCGGCCTCCGGGTCGTTCATCTTCGCGGGTCTCACGACACCGCAGCGCAGTATGATCGCCGGGTTCCCCCAGCCCGCGGTCAGCGCGGACGCGGGCTCGGGATCCCGGCGGCCCTGGCCGTCGACCTTCGACGGCAGCACCTTGTCCAGATTCCGGCACAGCCCGGTGACCTTCGCGCCCGGTGAGGGAACCGCCGCCGACGCGCTGTCGTCTGCTGAGGAGCAGCCCGCGAGGGTGATCAGCGGGGCGAGCACGGACAGCCCGATGACAGAACGGTGCCGGTGACGGAGAGAGTTCACCGGCCAAGGGTAGACGGGGGCTACAGATGCACCACCGGGCAGGTCAGGGTGCGGGTGATGCCGTCCACTTGCTGGACCTTGGCGACCACCATGCGGCCGAGATCGTCGACCGTGTCGGCCTGGGCGCGCACGATCACGTCGTACGGTCCCGTCACGTCCTCGGCCTGGATCACTCCGGGAATCTTGCTGATCGTGTCGGCGACGGTCGACGCTTTGCCGACCTCCGTCTGGATCAGGATGTACGCCTGTACCACGGAACCTCCAGGGCGGCCACGAGGATCATGTGGGGAAAAGGAACGCCACGGTATCGCGTCGCCGCTCACCACGGGGAGACCCGCGGCGGTGCCGGGGCACGGGCACGACTGAAGTTGACGGTCACCTCGACCGTACCGAGCACACCGACGGCTCGCGACCGGGCGCTGCCGTCACGAGAAGAGGACGAACGATGAAGGGCACCGTCGGTGAGTTGGGGGAGTTCGGGCTCATCAGGGAGCTCACTTCCCGGCTCACCACCACTCCCTCGGTCCGGGTCGGCCCCGGCGACGACGCCGCGGTCGTCGCCGCGCCCGACCGCAGGGTCGTGGCGAGCACCGACATCCTGCTGGAGGGGCGGCACTTCCGCCGCGACTGGTCCACCGCCTACGACGTCGGACGCAAGGCCGCCGCGCAGAACCTCGCGGACATCGCCGCGATGGGCGCCGTACCGACCGCGCTGCTCCTCGGACTGGTCGTGCCGGCCGAACTCCCGGTCACCTGGCCCATGGAGCTGATGGACGGCCTGCGCGACGAGTGCCAGGTCGCGGGCGCCTCGGTGGTCGGCGGCGATGTCGTACGAGGCGACACGATCATGGTGTCTATCACCGCGCTCGGCGATCTGCGCGGCCGGGAGCCGGTCACCCGGGCCGGCGCCCAGCCCGGTGACGTGGTCGCCGTGACCGGCTGGCTGGGCTGGTCCGCGGCCGGGTACGCGGTGCTGTCCCGGGGCTTCCGCTCGCCGCGCGCGTTCGTGGAGGCGCACCGGCGCCCCGAGCCGCCGTACCACGCGGGTCCGGCGGCGGCCGGGCTCGGCGCGACCTCGATGTGCGACGTCAGCGACGGGCTCATCGCCGACCTCGGGCACATCGCCGAGTCGAGCAAGGTCCGGATCGACATCCGCTCGGGCGCGATCGACATCCCGACGCAGATGCACGACATCGGGCAGGCCGTCGGCGTCGACCCCATCCAGTGGGTGCTCACCGGGGGAGAGGACCACGCGATCGTGGCGACCTTCGCCCCGGACGTGAAGCTGCCGGCCCGCTGGAAGGTGATCGGCGAGGTCCTGAACCCGTCGGCGCTGCCCCAGGTGACGGTCGACGGGGCGCCGTGGACCAGCAAGGGCGGCTGGGACCACTTCGGGGACATCGAGTCGTGAAGCCCAACGTCCTCACGGTGGCAGGCTCCGACTCCGGTGGAGGGGCCGGAATCCAGGCCGACTTGAAGACGATGCTCGTGCTCGGCGTGCACGGCATGAGCGTCGTCACCGCCGTCACCGCGCAGAACTCCCTTGGTGTGCAAGGCGCTTGGGAACTTCCGGCCGAGGCGGTGCGCGCCCAGTACCGCAGCGTCGTAGACGACATCGGCGTACAGGCCGTGAAGACCGGCATGCTCGCGTCGGCCGAACTCGTCGAGACCGTCGCGGAGTTGCTCGCGGGGACGGACGCCCCGGCAGTCGTCGACCCGGTCGGCATCTCGAAGCACGGGGACTCGCTGCTGGCGGACTCCGCGCTGGACGCCGTACGCACGAAGCTGCTTCCGGTGGCGACCGTGGCGACGCCGAACCTGGACGAGGTGGCACAGCTCACCGGTGTGCGGGTCGAGACGGAGGAGCAGTTGCGGGAGGCCGCGTCAGCCGTGCTGGCGTACGGACCACGGTGGGTGCTCGTCAAGGGCGGGCATCTGGCCGGCGACGCCGTGGACCTGCTCTCCGACGGCACCGAGGAGCACTGGCTGCGCGCGCCCCGGTTCGACAACCGGCACACCCACGGCACGGGCTGCACGCTCGCCTCGGCGATCGCCGCGCACCTCGCGATGGGACGGCCGGTGCCGGAGGCGGTGGCGGCGGCGAAGGAGTACGTCACCGGGGCGATCGCGGCCGGGTTCGCGCTGGGGGGCGGGATCGGGCCGGTGGATCATGGATGGGCGCTGCGGCGCGAGGGCCTCTGAGCGGGCACGGCAAAAAGCCGGCCCACACGAGGTGGACCGGCTCGATGCAGCGAACCAGCAGTGGCCGCGCGCTCAGCAGTGCGTCAGCGCGAGACCTTGCCGGCCTTGATGCACGAGGTGCAAGCGTTCACGCGCTTCGGCGTCCCGCCGACCACGGTACGAACGCGCTGGATGTTCGGGTTCCAGCGACGCGGCGTACGGCGGTGCGAGTGCGAGATGTTGTTGCCGAAGCCCGGCCCCTTGCCGCAGACGTCGCAGTTGGCAGCCACGGGTCACTCCAAAGACTTCAGATGCACAGATGCACTTACGGATGATCCCGGCATGCCGGGATCAGGATCTAGGATCTGATGTGGCGCTGCCAGGGGGGATGGCCCGATCGGGATCGGGCAACCGGAGCAGCATACAACGACTGCGCCGGTTCAACGAAACTACCATGCCTGGTCGAGGGCCTGCTCCGGCCCTCCTCGGGCCCGGCCCCCTCCGGGGTCTACGCTGCGTGCCAGTCCAGCAGCTCAAGGAGGCGCAGGTGCCGCAGGTGCCGCAGACATTCTTCGATGCTCTCGCGGTGCGTACCTGGTGCGGTCTCGCGCTGCGGGCGCTGGGGCGTGCGCGCGAGGAGATCGACGCGATCAACGTGTATCCCGTGGCCGACGGGGACACCGGCACCAACCTGTACCTGACCATGGAGTCCGCCGTCGCCGCGGTCGAGGCGGTGTTCGACGGCCACGGCACCCTGACCGAGCAGAAACCGCCGCTGGCCGACGCCGCCCACGCGATGGCCCACGGGGCGCTCATAGGGGCGCGCGGCAACTCCGGGACGATCCTCGCGCAGCTGCTGCGGGGCATGGCACAGGTACTCGCCGCCGACGGTGAGACGGCTCACACCGACGGGGAGGGGCTGCGGCTCGCGCTGCGGCACGCGGCCGACTCCGCCCGGCAGGCCGTGGCCCACCCGGTCGAGGGCACGGTCCTCTCGGTCGCCTCGGCGGCTGCCGACGCGGCCGGCGACACCGAGGGCGACTGCGGGACCGTGGCACGGGCCGCCTACGACGGAGCGTGCGCGGCGCTGGCCGCGACCCCGGGGCAGCTGGCGGTCCTGGAGCGCGCGGGAGTGGTCGACGCGGGCGGACGGGGACTGGTGGCGGTGCTGGCCGCGCTGGTGGAGACGTTCACACGGGAGGCGCCGGTCTTCGGGGGGCACGCGCGCGTGGAGGCCGTTTCGGCTTCCGGTGCTCCCGGGGTCGACGACGTCCTCCTCTGTGAGGACGACCCGACGGCACCCCAGGAGGGCGGTCCCGCCTACGAGGTGATCTACCTCCTGGAGGCCGAGGACACGGCCGTGACCCGGCTGCGGGACCGGCTCGACGCCCTCGGCGACTCGCTCGTCGTGGTCGGCGGCGACGGCCTGTGGAACGTCCATGTGCACGTCGACGACGCCGGCGCCGCCGTGGAGGCGGGCGTCGAGGCCGGGCGGCCGTACCGCATCCGGATCACCCACTTCGGGCTCGGCGACGTGCACACCACCGGTGCCGAACGGCCGCCCAGGGAGCGCGCCCAGCGGGCCGTCGTCGCGGTCGTCCCGGGGGAGGGCCTGGCGGGGCTCTACGGCGAGGCCGGCGCGACCACCGTGCTCGCGCGCCCCGGGGAGCCGCCCGCCAGCGGGGAGCTGGTCGCGGCTCTGCGGCGAGCCCACGCGCGTGAGGTCGTGCTGCTGCCCAACGACGCCGACCTGCGGCACACGGCGGCGGCAGCGGCCGAGCAGGCCCGCGCCGAGGGCATCCGGGTCGCGCTGATCCCGACGCGCTCCGCGGTCCAGGGGATCGCCGCGCTCGCCGTGCACGAGCCCGGGCGCCGCTTCGACGAGGACGTCGTCTCCATGACCTCGGCGGCCGGCGCGACCCGCTACGCCGAGGTAGCCGTCGCCGAACGCCAGTCCTGGACCATGGCCGGCATCTGCCAGGCCGGGGACGTCCTGGGCCTCGTCGACGGCGACGTGGCGGTGATCGGCGCCGACGTCACGGCCACCGCCCGCGCCGTCCTGGACCGCATGCTCGCGGCCGGCGGCGAACTCGTCACCCTCGTCCTGGGCGACGAGGCCCCCGAGAGCGTCGCCGACGTCCTGGAGGTCCACGTCCGCGAGTCGTATCTCGCCGTCGACACAGTGGTGTACCGGGGCGGCCGGCAGGGCGCCCTGCTGCTCATCGGCGTCGAGTAGGGACTACTTGTCCTCGTTCTGCTCCTCCATGAGCTGGAGCAGCTGCTCGGCCTCGGCGCGACGCGCCTGTACCGTCTCGTCGCGGTCGTCGGCATCCTCGTAGGCCTTCAGCACGCCACGCGCGCGTGCCGCCGCGTCGCCGGGACGGCTGAGGTCCGCCTCCAGCCAGCCCGCGGCGAGTTCGGCGGCCGTGCGGGTGTGCACGGCGCCGTCCCCGAGGGCGGCGAAGACGGCGACGGCCTCCGCGGTCTGCGTCAGAGCGTCCTCGAACGCGCCCTGGATCGCGGTGTCCTCGGCCTCCTCGGCGACCGAACGGGCCAGCAGCTCGCCGAACTGGCGGTGCGTGTGGCCGAGTTCACCGGTGAGCCGCTGCCGAGCCTCCTCGTCGTCCGTCACCAGGAGCGCGGCCTCGCACTCCTCGATCGCGGCCGACATCAACTCCCGCGCGCTGTCGAGCCCTTGGTCGGCGGGCAACGCCAGCCAGGCCCGGGCGCGCAGCGAACGCACCAGCCCGTGCACATTCCCCAGGGACCGCCACAGGTCGCCCGCGCGCGTGTACGCCTGGTCCGCCTCGGTGTGCAGCCCCGCGTGCCCCAGGGACTCGGCGGCGAGATGGGCGAGCGTCGCGTGGTCGTGCTGCTCGGGCCAGTGCCGGGCGATCTCCGCCGCCTGCAACCGCCGTTCGGCCGCCGCGCGGTGCTCGCCCAGCTCGCTCAGACAGTCGCCGAGCCACCACTTCGTCTGGACGATCGCGCCGTCGCCGTGCGTCTCGGCGCTCAGGTCGGGCAGCGCCGACTCCAGCACCTCCGCGGCCTCGGCCCACCGGCCCTGGCGCAGCAGGAAGCCGCCCAGCTGGTGCCGGGCCCAGGCGCCCAGCGTCCGGCCCTCGCCCGCCTCGTCGGACCAGTGCGCGGCCTCCAGGGCGTGCTCCGCGGCCTCCTGGGCCCGGCCCCGGCCGCCGAGCACCTCGGCGAGCTGGAGGTGCAGCTGCGCCCGCCCGGGCGCCTCCAGGTACGGCCCGCCGTGCTCCAGGGCGGCCCGCAGCGCCCGCTCCGCCTCCGCGATGTCCCCGAGGTGATGGGCGAGCCCGGCCGACCGGGCCTCGTACTCCACCGCGAACCACGGCAGCCCCGCCTCCACGAAAGCCGCCGAGGCCTTCGCGAACAGCCGGACGCCCGTCTCCAAGTCCCCGGTCCGTACTGCGAGTTCGGCCAGCATCGCCTGTCCCTCGGCACCCCGCGCGGCCAGCCGGACATCGGCCTCGTCACCCGGGAGGGGCTGCCCGTCGACCAGGGCGAGCACCTCCCGGACGGCGGCCTCGGCGGCGGCCAGGACCTCGCCGTCGGGGGAGTCGCCCGAGGGGTCCTCGTGCACGCCCCGCATCAGGACGCGCGCCCGGCTCATCAGCACACCCGCCGTCTGCCGCACACCCGTGGCGCCCTCGGCGTACAGGGCGAGCACCCCGTCGTACGGCTCGGCGATCGCCGCGAGGGCCTCGTCGACCTCGCCCGTGAGCGCCCGTACGTACGCCCCACGCGCGCGTGCCGCCCACGCCTCCCCGGGGTCGCCCGCCTCGACATACAGCTCGGCGGCGCGCTCGAAGAGGGCGATGCCCTCGGGGCCCCGGTCCATCGCCTGGTGGTCGGCGATCTCGGCGCGGTCCAGGGCGGCCAGCTCGGCGCCCTCGGCGGCCCGCGCGACGGCCAACCAGGCCTCCACGGCGTGCGGTTGCAGCGTGTCCGACAGCCGCCGCGCCTCCGCGAGCAGCGCGGCGAGGTCCTTCTCCGCGGCCGGTTCGGGGGCGGGGACGGTCACCGGTGCGGAGGCAGACCGGCCCGCCGAACGCACTCCCAGGGGCAGCCGTTCCACCAGGGGACGCTGATCCATGCGCGCGCGTGCCCCGTCGCCGACATGGGTCGTGCCGTTGCGCTCGTCGAAGCGGGCGGCCAGCGCGAGGGTCTCCACGCGCGCGTGGGCGGCGAGTTCACGCGCCGTCCAGGGACGGCCGGCCGGTCCCGGCACCCGCTGGTCGCCGAGCCCCAGCTCCGTCAGCCGGTCCATCAGCAGCGTCACCACGGACAGGAACTCCAGCCCGCTGCGCGGGTTCCCGGAGTCCGTGAAATACGCCGGCCGCTCCGCCAGCAGCTCCAGACCGCGCGCCTCGTTGCCGCTCAGCGCGCAGAACTCCACATGGTCCGCGTACGCGCCCCGCATGCTCTCCATGGGCCGTACGAGCCGGAAACCCCGCAGGTGATGCGCGCGCGCCTCGTCGGCCCGCCCCAGGCGCAGCAGGGGGGCCAGGGAGGACGCGAGGACGGTGTGCGGTTCGTGGGCGCAGGTGAACTCGCCCTCCAGGACCGGACCCCACAGGTCGAGGGCCTCGGCGTCCCGCCCCCGCTCGACCTGCCACTCGCCCTGGCTGTGCAGCTCGCACGCGTGGCAGTCCGCCATGGTGTCCCGGTCGGCGGCCAGCCACGCCGCATACGCCCGCTCGGCCCGCGCCAGGTCCCCGACGTGCGAGGCGACACTGAACTCCGCACTGCGGACGGCCCGTTCGGAGTGCCCGGCCAGCCGGTAGCGGTGCTCCATCTCGGCGAGCCACTTCTCGATCGACGCGAGCGGGATGTGCGGCTGGCCGAGCATTCCGGACGACATCCACTTGAAGACCCAGTGCAGCGAGTGGATCTCGTACTCGTCGAAGTCCTCGGGCCGTTCGTCCCACATGCGCAGCAGGCGCGCGAAGGGGACGAACATCTTGTCCTTCTCGGAGCTGTAGTTGTAGACCTTCAGCTGGTGCCCGAGCGCCTCGATCACCGCGAGCGGGATGTCCAGCTTCTCCGCCTCGGCGAGCAGTTGCTCCGCGCGCGCGTTGCGGGCCGGTCCCTCCGGCTCCTCGGAGTTCTCGGCCATCGCCCGGCGCAGCGCGTCGAAGTCCGTGATCCCTGTCATCAGTGGTCGCCCTCCCCGTGTGTGGCCCACTCCAGGAGGCCGATGAACGCCCGGTTCAGCAGTGCCGAGTCGGCGGGGCGCAGTGGTCGCTGCGCCATCAGGAGTGCCTGCCCGTAGAGCGACTCCGTGGCCGTCCCGATCAGGTCTCTGTCCTTGAGCGAACTGATCCGCCGGATCAGCGGGTTGAGATGGTTCAGCACCAGTCGCGCGCGGGGAGTGCTGCCGCGCAGCGAGCCGAGAATGCCCGCCCACAGGTCGTCGGCCTGCTCCTCGGCCTCCGCGCGGGCCTGCTCGTGCCGGGCCGAGCGGTCGTCCAGGTGCAGCGCGGGCACCGACAGCGGATGGAACGCCCGCAGGACCACATCGCAGCCCAGGGGATCCAGCTTGGCCCGCGCGGCGGCCAGGAAGTCCGCCAGCGCCAGCTCCTCGGCCGGGTCGACCGAGTCCAGGTGCGCGGTCACGGTGTCCGAGTCCAGCTCGGCGACCACCGTCCCCGGGCGCACCGACGGCAACGCCTCGACCAGCTCGCCGTCGTAGGTGTAACCGCCGTTGATCACCCCGATGCCCTGCGCGGACGCGATCGGGGCGACCTGCCGGTACTCCTCGACCGTCCGCGTGAAGTGCACCACCGCGTGGCGCTGTGCGAACTCCTCCAGGGACACGCGTCCGTCGGTCGTCTCGAAGGGGAGCCACGGCAGCATCGTGCGCAGCATCTCCGGGTCGTGCCGCGCCAGGGACTTCACCCCCAGGTGATGCACCGACAGGAACGTGGCCAGCCGCTCCGGATCGCCCGCCGCGAGCCCGGTCAGCCAGGAGCGAATCCTTTCACCCAGCGCCTCCCGTACGGCCGCCAGCGTCTCGTCCTCGTACAGCGACTCGCGCGAGGCCGTGGGCCGCAGACTGTCCGTGTCCAGCACACAGCGCACGAAGAACGCCCAGTCCGGAAGCAGCTGTTCGGCCCGCTCGGTCAGCAGCATGCCCTTGAGATGCACCCGGTGCGTGGCACGCTGCGCGGGACTGACGGCGCTCGGAAGGACGTAGGCCACCCCCCGGATGCCGGCGAGCGGTACGGACAGCTCGATCGAGTCCAACGGCGTGAACCCGAACAGCTCGTGACAGTGCCGCGCCAGCGCCACCCTGCGGGCACCGGGACTCGGGTACGGCCGGTCCCAGGGCGCCGGCAGATCGGTGACCGCCTCACCGTCCACCCGCACGTCGTACGGCAGCAGCGCCCCGAAGTCCCGGGCCAGCGCGAGGACCCGCTCCTTGGTGAGCCACTCACCGGCCCCGGCGCGCGCCACCAGGTGCACGGTGGTGCCCGGTTCGGGATGCTCGGCGGCGGGCAGGGTCCGCACGGTGTACGACCCGTCGTCCGTCGCCGTCCACTCCACGGGCGGCGCGTCGGGCGTACGGGCGCTGCGGCTGACGACCCGGATCCGCTCGGCGACCACGAAACAGGCGAGCAGCCCGATGCCGAACTGCCCGAGGAAATCGGAGCGGGCCTCCTGGAGTCCGTCGGCGCGCTTGGAGCTACGGCCGATCGTCGCGAGGAGGTTGTGCACGTCCGCCTCGGTGAGCCCGACGCCGGAGTCCTCGACGCGCAGGGTGCCGCCCTCGGCGTACAACCGCACCAGGGCGGGGGCGTCGGGCTGTTCGGCCCGGCGCGCGGTGATCGCGTCCACGGCGTTCTGCAGCAGTTCGCGCAGATAGACCTTGGGGCTCGAGTAGAGGTGATGGGAGAGCAGGTCCACCAGACCGCGCAGGTCGACCTGGAACGTGTGAGGTGACTGGGATGCCTGTGATGACTGTGAGGTCTGGGAGTCCATCGTCGCAGCGCCGAGGTGGGGGAAGGTGCGAACGGCGCGAGGGTCGGGCGGTCCCTGTGAGGCGGTGACCGCGGGGATGGCCGGAGCGCGCCATCCTAGGCCTCGAACGACCCACCTGACCAGGGGTTTCGCAAGACGTATACGGCATTGTCAGTGGCGTGGTGTGCAATGGATCTCGTGCCCGCACTGGAAGAACCACTGAAAAAGGTGCTCGGCCCCGCCACCGCGAAGGTGATGGCCGAGCATCTCGGCCTGCACACCGTGGGCGACCTCCTGCACCACTACCCGCGCAGATACGAGGAACGCGGCCAGCTCACGCACCTCGCCGAGCTGCCGATGGACGAGCACGTCACCGTGGTCGCCCAGGTCGCCGACGCCCGTCTGCACACCTTCGCGTCCAGCAAGGCCCCCCGGGGCAAGGGCCAGCGACTCGAAGTCACGATCACGGACGGCAGCGGCCGGCTCCAACTCGTCTTCTTCGGCTCGGGAGTTCACAAACCCCACAAGGAACTCCTGCCGGGCACCCGGGCGATGTTCGCCGGCAAGGTCTCCGTCTTCAACCGCCGACTGCAACTCGCTCATCCGGCTTACGAGTTGCTGAAGGGCGACGCCGAGGAAACCGTGGAGACATGGGCGGGCACCCTGATCCCCATCTACCCCGCCACCGCCAAACTGGAGTCCTGGAAGATCGGCAAGGCCCTCCAGACGGTCCTGCCCAGCGCCCAGGAGGCCGTCGACCCCCTCCCGGACTCCCTCCGCGAGGGCCGCGGCCTGGTCTCCCTCCCCGAAGCCCTCCTCAAGATCCACCGCCCCCACACCAAGGCGGACATCGCCGCCGCCCGAGACCGCCTCAAGTGGGACGAGGCCTTCGTCCTCCAGGTAGCCCTGGCCCGCCGCCGCCACACCGACGCCCAACTTCCGGCGGTGGCCCGCAAACCATCGCCCGACGGCCTCCTCGCCGCCTTCGACGACCGCCTCCCGTTCACCCTCACGGACGGGCAGCTGAAGGTGTCGAAGGAGATCTTCGACGACCTGGCGACCGAGCATCCGATGCATCGGTTGCTGCAGGGGGAGGTCGGATCGGGCAAGACAATGGTGGCCCTCCGAGCCATGCTCGCCGTCGTCGACGCAGGTGGCCAGGCCGCGATGCTCGCGCCCACCGAAGTGCTCGCGCAGCAGCACCACCGCTCCATCACCGAGATGATGGGGGAGCTGGCCGAGGGCGGGATGCTGGGTGGGGCCGAGCGGGCCACGAAGGTCACGTTGCTCACCGGCTCCATGGGGACGGCGGCCCGCCGCCAGGCCCTCCTCGATCTCGTCACCGGTGAGGCCGGGATCGTGATCGGTACGCACGCGTTGATCGAGGACAAGGTGCAGTTCCACGACCTGGGCCTGGTCGTGGTCGACGAACAGCACCGCTTCGGCGTCGAACAGCGCGACGCCCTGCGCGGCAAGGGCAAACAGCCCCCGCACCTCCTCGTCATGACCGCCACCCCCATCCCGCGCACGGTCGCCATGACGGTCTTCGGCGACCTGGAGACCTCGGTCCTCGACCAGCTCCCGGCCGGCCGCTCACCCATCGCCAGCCATGTCGTCCCCGCCGCCGACAAACCCCACTTCCTGGCCCGCGCCTGGGAGCGGGTCCGCGAGGAGGTGGGCAACGGCCATCAGGCGTACGTCGTCTGCCCCCGCATCGGCGACGAGGAGGACGACCCCAAGAAGGCCGGCAAGAAGAAGTCCCCCGAGGACGAGGCCGAGAAGCGCCCGCCGCTCGCCGTCCTCGACGTGGCCGCCCAGCTGGCGAAGGGCCCCCTCCAGGGCCTCAGGATCGAGGTGCTGCACGGCCGTATGCACCCCGACGACAAGGACGCCGTGATGCGCCGCTTCGCCGCCGGGGACACCGACGTCCTGGTCGCCACGACGGTCATCGAGGTCGGCGTCAACGTGCCCAACGCCACGGCGATGGTGATCATGGACGCGGACCGCTTCGGCGTCTCCCAACTCCACCAGCTGCGCGGCCGGGTGGGGCGTGGTTCGGCGGCCGGTCTCTGCCTCCTGGTCTCCGAGATGCCCGAGGCCAGCCCGGCCCGCCAGCGCCTGAACTCCGTGGCGTCCACCCTCGACGGCTTCGAACTCTCCCGCATCGACCTCGAACAGCGCAGAGAGGGCGATGTGTTGGGGCAGGCGCAGTCCGGTGCCCGTACGTCTCTGCGCGTGCTGTCCGTCATCGAGGACGAGGAGGTCATCGCGGAGGCGAGGGAGGAGGCGACGGCGGTCGTCGAGGCGGATCCCGACTTGGAGCGCCTCCCGGGCCTGCGTGTGGCACTGGATGCGTTGCTGGACGAGGAAAGGGAGCAGTACCTGGAAAAGGGCTAGAGGCCGGCCCACCTTCTTCAGGGGCGCGAGGAACTGCGCGACCAGCCACACTGATACCCGAAGACGCCCACAAGCAAGGACCCCACATGACCCGCGTGATCGCCGGCGAAGCCGGCGGACGTCGACTCGCGGTGCCGCCAGGCACCGGTACCCGCCCCACCTCCGACCGCGCGCGCGAGGGCCTCTTCTCCACCTGGCAGTCCCTCCTGGGCGCCCCCCTGAACGGCGAACGGGTCCTCGACCTCTACGCGGGCTCAGGAGCCGTAGGACTGGAGGCCTTGTCCCGAGGAGCCGGCCACACCCTCCTCGTAGAGGCCGACGCCAAGGCCGCCCGGGTCATCAGGGAGAACGTCAAGAACGTCGGCCTCCCCGGCGCCGAGGTCAGGGCGGGCAAGGCCGAACAGGTCGTCCAGACAGCGGCGCCGACCGAGCCGTACGACATCGTCTTTCTCGATCCGCCGTATGTTGTCCCAGATCACGATCTTCGGGAGATTCTCCTCACACTCCGGTCGGGGGGCTGGCTCGCGCCGGACGCGCTCGTCACCGTGGAGCGCAGCACCAGGGGCGGTGAATTCGGGTGGCCGGACGGTTTTGAGGGGATCCGGGCCCGTCGTTACGGCGAGGGGACCTTTTGGTACGGTCGCGCCGCCTCTACGTGCGAAGACGCACGATGACCGGACCGGAGAGCGAGGGAAATCAAGTGCGCCGCGCTGTTTGTCCGGGGTCCTTCGACCCCATCACCAATGGACACCTCGACATCATCGCCCGTGCCTCCCGGCTGTACGACGTCGTGCACGTCGTCGTGATGATCAACCAGTCGAAGAAGGGCCTGTTCACCGTCGACGAGCGGATCGAACTGATCCGCGAGGTCACCGCCGAGTTCGGCAATGTGCAGGTCGAGGCCTACCACGGCCTCCTCGTCGACTACTGCAAGCAGCGCGACATCCCCGCCATCGTCAAGGGCCTGCGCGCGGTCAGCGACTTCGACTACGAGTTGCAGATGGCCCAGATGAACAACGGCCTTTCGGGCGTCGAAACCCTGTTCATCCCGACCAGCCCCACCTACAGCTTCCTGTCGTCCTCGCTGGTCAAGGAGGTCGCGACCTGGGGCGGCGACATCTCCCACCTGGTGCCGCCGGTGGTTCTGGATGCGCTCAAGGGCCGGATCGGCAAGGCCTGAGGGACTGACTGTGCGTCACCCGGTGTCGGGCGGGACAGGAGTGGTCGTACAGTCGACCCGTCCGTCTCCAACACGTCGGTAGAGAGTGGCGAGCACACGGTGGACGTGCAGAAGAAGCTCGACGAGATCGTCGCCTCGGTCTCCAGCGCCCGGTCCATGCCCATGTCGGCCTCCTGCGTGGTCAACCGCGCCGAGCTCCTCGCGATGCTCGAAGAGGTGCGCGCGGCACTGCCCGACTCGCTGGCCGAGGCGCAGGAGCTGATCGGCGGCCGGCACGAGATGGTCGAGCAGGCCCGTCAGGAGGCCGAGCGGATCATCCAGACCGCGCACGCCGAGCGCGGCTCGCTGATCTCCGACACCGAGGTCGCCCGCCGCTCGCAGAACGAGGCGGACCGCATCCTCGCCGAGGCCCGCCAGGAGGCCGAGGAGGTCCGCGCGGAGGCCGACGACTACGTCGACTCCAAGCTCGCCAACTTCGAGGTCGTCCTCACCAAGACCCTCGGGTCGGTGGGGCGGGGCCGCGAGAAGCTGCTCGGCACGGGCCCGGGCATCGACGACCAGGGCTACGAGGACGAGGACGCCCCCGAGCGCAGCCACGACCCGGAGACCCTGCGCCGCGACGCCGACGCGTACGTGGACGTCAAGCTCGGCGCCTTCGAGGCGGTCCTCGCCAAGACCCTGGAGGCCGTTGGCAAGGGCCGGCAGAAGCTGCACGGCCGGATCGCCAGCGACGACCTCGGCGCCCTCGCCTTCGACGACGACGGCAACCAGGTCCAGCACACCAGCGACGCCGACTACCTCGCCGACCTCGCGACCGTCACGGACACCCCGGTCTCGAACACCCCGGTCCAGCCCGAGCAGCAGGACTACGCCCCGCAGGCGGCCTACGACTACCAGCAGACCGGCCAGCAGCAGGACCAGTACGGCTACCAGCAGCAGTACGCCCAGCCCCAGCAGCAGGACCCGTACGGCTACCAGCAGGCCGACCCCTACGCCTACCAGGGCTACGACACCGGCCAGCAGCCCGTGTACGACCCGAACCAGCTGCAGCAGGCCCAGCAGCCGGCCCAGCAGGGGCAGCAGCAGGGTTACGCCCTCGACGAGACCAGCCTCTTCGACACCGGCATGATCAGCGCCGAGCAGCTGCGGGCGTACGAGCAGGGCCGAGGCCTGTAAGGGACCACCGGATTGGGCCGTGAGCGAAAGGTCCAGTATCCTGGCTCTTCGGTCGCGTGTACGTCCGCGATCAACGCTGCCCGGAAGCACCGAAGGGCAGCGTTCCTTGAGCTCAGCAGACCGAAAGACAGGAATGGCTCTGAACGCCCGCCTCGACCACCGCAACCCTCTCGTGTTCGACACTCACGAGCTGGGGCGGCGTCCTGGTGCGCTGCAGCGCCTGACCCGTTCGATCGACGCTCCCAAGGATCTCGGGATCCAGGGAGTCATCGGAGTGCCGGAAGGCGCCCCGGTGAAGCTCGACCTCCGCCTTGAGTCGGTCATGGAAGGGGTGCTTGTCACAGGCACCGCCCGTGCACAGGCCAAGGGGGAGTGCGTAAGGTGTCTGGAGCCGCTCGAGCTGTCGCTCGAAGCGGAATTCCAGGAGATGTTCTCGTACCCTGACGCCGACGACCGTGGCCGTGTGAAAGCGGAACCGGTCGACGACGCCGAGGAAGACGAGGACAGGCTCTTCATCGAGGACGGCCTGTTCGACCTCGAACCCGTGCTGCGCGATGCGGTGGTGCTCGCACTGCCGATGCAGCCGGTGTGCCAGGACGACTGTCCGGGCCTGTGCTCCGAGTGCGGAGTGCGGCTCGCGGACGACCCGGACCACCACCACGACGCCGTCGACATCCGTTGGGCGGCACTGCAGGGACTCGCCGGTTCACTCGAAGACGGCGAGAAGGACGAGATCAGTGGCGAGGCGCCCCGACCGGCGCGCGCCAACGAGAAGCAGGAGAAGTAGCCGTGGCTGTTCCGAAGCGGAAGATGTCGCGCAGCAACACGCGCCACCGCCGGTCGCAGTGGAAGGCTGCGGTCACCCCTCTGGTTGCGTGCGAGCGCTGCCACGAGCCCAAGCAGCAGCACATCGCGTGCCCGTCTTGCGGCACGTACAACAAGCGCCAGGTCCTCGAGGTCTGAGCGGCTGGTGAGAGGCTCCATGTCTGACGTCAAGGCGGAATCGACCGCCAAGAAACAGGCGGACACGGCCTCGTCCCACACGCTGTTGGAAGGGCGGCTCGGGTATCACCTCGAGTCCGCCCTTCTGGTGCGTGCGCTGACCCACCGTTCGTACGCGTACGAGAACGGCGGTCTGCCGACGAACGAGCGGCTGGAGTTCCTCGGGGACTCCGTGCTCGGCCTCGTCGTCACGGACACGCTGTACACCACCCACCCCGACCTGCCCGAAGGCCAACTGGCCAAGCTGCGGGCCGCGGTGGTCAACTCTCGTGCGCTGGCGGAGGTCGGTCGCGGTCTGGAACTCGGCTCCTTCATCCGGCTCGGCCGGGGCGAAGAGGGCACGGGTGGCCGGGACAAGGCGTCCATCCTCGCCGACACCCTTGAAGCGGTGATCGGCGCGGTCTATCTCGACCAGGGCCTCGACGCGGCCTCCGAACTGGTGCACCGCCTGTTCGACCCGCTGATCGAGAAGTCCTCGAACCTCGGTGCCGGCCTGGACTGGAAGACCAGTCTCCAGGAGCTCACCGCGACCGAAGGACTCGGTGTCCCCGAGTACCTGGTCACGGAGACCGGCCCCGACCACGAGAAGACCTTCACTGCTGCCGCCCGCGTCGGAGGCGTCTCGTACGGCACCGGCACCGGCCGCAGCAAGAAGGAGGCGGAGCAGCAGGCCGCCGAGTCCGCCTGGCGGTCCATCCGGGCCGACGCAGACGAGCGTGCCAAGAAGGCGAAGGAGACGGCCGAGCAACAGGCCGCCGAAACCGCCGCCGAGGCCGCTGAGCAGCCTGCCGAGGAGAGCGCCGACCAGTCGTCGGCCTCCGCCTGACCGAACAGCGCGACCCGAGCGCCCGTCCCCGAGTGGGGCGGGCGCTCGGATCGTTCACCCGTGACCAGCAGGGGATGCCATGCCCGAGTTGCCCGAGGTCGAGGTCGTCCGGCGGGGTCTGGAGCGGTGGGTCGCCCAGCGCACCGTCACCGACACCGAGGTACTGCATCCGCGTGCGGTACGACGTCATGTCGCCGGCGCCGACGACTTCGCGCACCGGCTCAAGGGGCATCGCATCGGCACGCCCAGCCGGCGCGGCAAGTACCTGTGGCTGCCGTTGGAGGACACCCACCAGGCGGTGCTGGCCCACCTCGGGATGAGCGGTCAACTCCTCGTCCAGCAGCACGAGTTCCCCGACGAGAAGCACCTGCGCATCCGGGTCCGGTTCGCCGACACCCTCGGTACCGAACTCCGCTTCGTCGACCAACGCACCTTCGGCGGACTGTCGTTGCACGACACCACCCCGGACGGGCTGCCGGACGTCATCGCGCACATCGCGCGCGACCCCCTGGACCCGTTGTTCGACGACGAGTTGTTCCACCAGGCACTGCGCCGCAAGCGCACGACCATCAAACGGGCCCTGCTCGACCAGTCGTTGATCAGCGGGGTCGGCAACATCTATGCGGACGAGGCCCTTTGGCGGGCCCGCGTCCACTACGAACGCCCGACCGCGACCTTCACCCGCCCGCGCACCGCCGAACTCCTGGGCCACGCACGGGATGTGATGACCGCGGCCCTCGATGTGGGCGGCACCAGCTTCGACAGCCTGTACGTCAACGTGAACGGCGAGTCGGGCTACTTCGACCGCTCGCTCGATGCGTACGGCCGCGAGGGCCTGCCGTGCCGGCGCTGCGGTACGCCGATGAAGCGGGAGGCGTGGATGAACCGGTCGAGCTACTTCTGCCCCAAGTGCCAGCGCCCGCCGCGCGGTTAGCCTCTCGGAGCGTCTCTCAGAGTCCGCCGCGTGTCTCGTCGTAGCGCGTGCGGGCTTCGAGGACGTCGTCCATACGGCTCTCCATGAAGTCGACGAGTCCCTTGAGGTGTTCGGCGACGCCGTGTCCGAGCGGGGTCAGTTCGTAGTCCACGCGGGGCGGGTTGGTCGGCTGGGCCTCGCGGTGCACCAGGCCGTCGCGCTCCAGCGCGTGCAGGGTCTGCGAGAGCATCTTCTCGCTCACGCCGTCGACGCGCCGCCGCAGCTCGTTGAAGCGCAGCGAGCCCTCCAGCAGCGCGCACAGGGTGAGTCCGCCCCAGCGGCCCGTGACGTGCTCCAGGGTGGCCCGGGAGGGACAGGCCTTGGCGAACACGCTGTACGGGAGGTTCTGCTCCTCCGTACGCTCCTGGATGGTGTCCATTTCATAAGGGTACGCGAACGCAGCGCTAACCAGAAGGGAGCACTAACCGCCGGTTAGCGCTCCCTGTGGGTGCCCGTCGGCGTCGTACTAGTACCCGAAGTCCTGCGTCCACCACGGGCCACCGGTGCCGAAGTGCACACCGACGCCCAGGGTCTTGAAGTCGCAGTTCAGGATGTTGGCCTTGTGGCCGGGGCTGTTCATCCAGGCGTCCATGACCGCGGCCGCGTCGGCCTGGCCGCGGGCGATGTTCTCGCCGCCGAGGTTGGTGATGCCGAGCTTCTCCGCCCGGTCCCACGGGGTGGCCCCGCTGGGGTCGGTGTGGTCGAAGAAGTCCTGCTCGGCCATCTGAGTGCTGAAGTTCTCGGCCAGCGTGGTCAGCGAGCTGTTGGCGGCCACCGGGGTGCAGCCGGCGATCGCGCGCTGCTCGTTGACGAGCTTGAGCACCTCGGCCTCGGCGGCGGCCTCCGCGGAGACCGTCACCGGCGCGTCGGCGGACTGCGTCGGCGTCGGGGTGGGCTTCGCCGAGGGGGTCGAGGTCGTCGGCTCCTCGGTCGGGGTGGCCGCCGGCTTCTTCGCCGGGGCCTTGGTGGCGGGCGCCGTGGCGGACTTGGTCGGAGCCGTCGACGGGGAGGCCGGGCGGTTCGCGTCACGGCTCGTGGAGGAGCCGGAGTCGCGGGACTCCGCGCTGCCGGAGGTGCCGCCCTGCTGGGTCGCCGAGTTGGACGGCGAGCCCGCGGCCTGCACCTTGTCGCTGTTGTTGCCGCCGCCGAGCTTGTAGTTGTCCAGCCCCGGCATCGCACCCGTCGCGACGGCCACCGTGCCGATGGCGACGGCGGCGGAGACCCCGAGCAGGCCCGTCTTGACCGGCGTCACGGTCTTGCGCTTACGACGGCGTCCACGGCCCGGGCGTGAACCGTCGCCCCGGGAGGAGACACCGGCCGCCTCGGGGAAGACCACGGCGTAGTCCTCCTCGGTGGCGAAGAGATAGGCCTCGCTCTTCAGCCGCGTGTCGGCCTTCAGGCGGGACTCGGCCCGCAGCCGGGCTTCGGACTTCGGAGGTGCCTCGTGGTGCGCCTGAGGCTGGTGACTCGAGTGAGCCTGGTGGTTCGGGTGGAACTCGGCCGGGCCCTCCGGGTGCAGATAGGGCGCCATGCCGATCGTCGAGCCGCCGGCTGCGTTCCAGCCGGAACCGTCTGCCTGGTCGTTCCAGTCGTACGAGTCGTGCGGGTCGTAGCCGCTCGTGTATGAGCCGTGCGTCTCTGTGACCCCCGTGGCGCGGCTCGTGGCGGCGCGGCCGGCGGCGGAGCGTCGGTGGCGTCCCATGTCCTTGCCTTTCGTCCTTGCGGTCAACTCGTCCGTGCGGTGACCCAGCTCACTCGATCGAGTGAGTTTCATATGAGATTCATTGGGGCGGACGGTACCGCATGGCGGGTGAGGAGCAAGTGTCCCGAGAGACATTGGCCGGTTAGGTTGCAGCCATGAGCGAGGATGTGCGGTTGGTCGCCTGGGTGCGAGGGCGTGTGCAAGGTGTGGGTTTTCGGTGGTTTACCCGTGCCAAGGCTCTGGAGATCGGGGGCCTGAGTGGTTTTGCTCTCAATTTGGGCGACGGACGCGTGCAAGTGGTCGCGGAGGGATCGCGCGCGGGCTGCGAAGGACTCCTCGACTGGCTCCGGGGTCACGACACGCCCGGGCGCGTGGATGGCGTCACCGAGATCTGGGACACACCTCGGGGTGGCTACGACGGCTTTGCGATCCGCTGAGCACATTCTCCGAAAAGGTGTAAAGCGGCCCTGGCGGAAGCGGAGGGGCATGCCGCTGGCACCTGCCCACAGCAGAAATGGCCTGGTGGTTGCCAAGAACGGCTCGCTCTGGCAGGCTCCGCACCTAAGGATGATCGCCAGTCCCGTCAGGCCCCGCAGGAGCCGCAGCGCCGCCCGTTCAGGGCCGCGCAGCCCCGGGTTGCCCGCCAATACGGGGCGTGATCGTGTTGACCGTCAAACATTTTGGTGAGACGCTGAAAACCCCGCGCACCTTAGCTGTTTGGCATGGAAGAACAGCAGAGCAACCCTCGAGTGTGTCAAGCATCGCGGGTGCGATTCCCTCACGACCCACACCGCTTCGGTCGGTCACTCAGTGTGGAGGACCATCCATCATGGCAAAGGCGCTTCTCGGTTACGTCGGCGGCTCCGACCCGCGACTCCTCGCCGAGATGCGACGGCTCCAGCAGCGCGTCCAGGACCTGGAATCCGAGCTCGTACGGATCCAGGAAGAGAACGACGCGCTGACGGCTGCCGCAACTCACGATTCGCTTCTCGAGCTCGACGCACGCCAGGCAGAGCCCGCGCTCACCTGATCACTGCGACGCACCACATGACAAGCAGTGGTCGGGCGGCCTGCTTCAACCACTAAGTTGTCAGAGTTTGCAAGGGACGCTTCGGCGTCCCTTCTTTCTTTCCCCCGCAAGCCTCCACCCTCTTTAACGTTTGGTGTGCCCTGCACGTTCAAGGGCGAAACCGCGGGGAACCGGACGTTCATGGAGAGAGCGAGCAGCGGAAGGTAGAGTCCAGCGGCGTGCACCTCAAGGCCCTGACCCTGCGGGGGTTCAAGTCGTTCGCCTCGGCGACCACGCTCCGGTTCGAGCCGGGGATCACGTGCGTCGTCGGTCCGAACGGCTCGGGCAAGTCCAATGTGGTGGACGCGCTCAGCTGGGTCATGGGCGAACAGGGCGCCAAGTCGCTGCGCGGCGGCAAGATGGAGGACGTCATCTTCGCCGGCACCACCGGCCGCCCACCGCTGGGCCGCGCCGAGGTGTCGCTGACCATCGACAACTCCGACGGCGCGCTGCCCATCGAGTACGCCGAGGTCACCATCACGCGGATCATGTTCCGCAACGGCGGCAGCGAGTACCAGATCAACGGCGACACATGCCGCCTCCTCGACATCCAGGAACTCCTCTCCGACTCCGGCATCGGCCGCGAGATGCACGTCATCGTCGGCCAGGGCCAGCTCGACTCCGTCCTGCACGCCGACCCCATGGGCCGCCGCGCCTTCATCGAGGAGGCGGCCGGCGTCCTCAAGCACCGCAAGCGCAAGGAGAAGGCGCTGCGGAAACTGGACGCGATGCAGGCCAACCTCGCCCGCGTGCAGGACCTCACGGACGAACTCCGCCGCCAGCTCAAGCCCCTGGGCCGCCAGGCCGCCGTCGCCCGCCGCGCCGCCGTCATCCAGGCCGACCTCCGCGACGCCCGCCTCCGCCTGCTCGCCGACGATCTCGTACGACTCCGCCAGGCGCTCAACACCGAGATCGCCGACGAGGCTGCGCTCAAGGAACGCAGGGAAGCCGCCGAACTGGAGCTCCGCAAGGCCCTCCAGCGCGAAGGCCTCCTGG
Source organism: Streptomyces hokutonensis (assembly GCF_042751305.1). Classification (GTDB taxonomy): domain Bacteria; phylum Actinomycetota; class Actinomycetes; order Streptomycetales; family Streptomycetaceae; genus Streptomyces; species Streptomyces hokutonensis_A. The sequence continues at coordinate 181,352 of NZ_JBHYWD010000007.1, read as the reverse complement.
AGGACGAGGTACGGCAGCTCACCCCGCGCCTCCAGCGCGCCCAGCAGACCTGGTACGAGCTGTCCCAGCTGGCCGAGCGGGTGCGCGGCACGATCTCGCTGGCCGACGCCCGCGTGAAGAGCGCGACTTCGGCACCCCCCGAGGAGCGGCGCGGCCGTGACCCCGAGGACATGGAGCGCGAGGCCGCCCGTATCCGCGAGCAGGAGGCCGAGCTCGAAGCGGCCCTGGAGGCGGCCGAACACGCCCTGGAGGACACGGTCGCCCACCGCTCCGAACTGGAGCGTGAACTCACCGCAGAGGAACGGCGGTTGAAGGACGTCGCCCGTTCCATCGCCGACCGCCGCGAGGGCCTCGCCCGGCTCAACGGCCAGGTCAACGCGGCCCGTTCCCGCGCCGCCTCCGCCCAGGCCGAGATCGACCGCCTCGCCTCCGCCCGCGACGAGGCCCAGGAGCGAGCGGTCACCGCACAGCAGGAGTACGAGACCCTCCAGGCCGAGGTCGACGGCCTCGACGCGGGCGACGAGGAACTCTCCGAACAGCACAAGGCGGCCCGGGCCGCACTCTCGGAGGCGGAAGCCGCCCAGTCCGCCGCCCGCGAGACGGCCACCGCCGCGGAACGCCAGCGCGCCGCCACCCAGGCCCGCCGCGACGCCCTGGCCTTGGGCCTGCGCCGCAAGGACGGCACGGGCATACTGCTCGGCGCCCAGGATCGCCTCACCGGAATCCTCGGCCCGGCAGCGGAACTGCTCACGGTGACCCCGGGCCACGAGGTCGCCCTCGCAGCAGCCTTCGGTGCGGCGGCGGACGCGATCGCGGTGACGACCCCGTCGTCGGCGGCCGACGCAATCCGCCTGCTGCGCAAGCAGGACGGGGGCAGGGCGGCACTGCTGCTGGCGGGAGATCCAACACCGCCCACTGAGACACCCCACGGCTCGACCAGCCACAACGATCCCGCAGCCGCCCAACAAGCTTTCGCCGCAGACCTCGTTCGCGCCCCCGCCGACCTCATGCCCGCGATCCGCCGCCTCCTCCACAACATCGTCGTAGTGGACACCCTCGAAGCCGCCGAACAACTCGTATACACGCACCCAGAGTTGACCGCGGTAACCGCCGAAGGCGACCTCCTCGGCGCCCACTTCGCCCACGGCGGCTCCGCCGGCGCCCCCAGCCTCCTCGAAGTCCAGGCCTCGGTGGACGAAGCCGCAGCCGAGCTCGAAGAACTCGCCGTCCGCTGCGAGGAGTTGACCGCCGCCCAGCAGTCCGCAGCCGAGCGCCGCAAGGAATGCGCCGCGCTGGTCGAGGAGTTGGGGGACCGGCGCCGCGCCGCAGAGCGCGAGAAGTCGGCCGTGGCGCAGCAGTTGGGGCGGCTCGCCGGGCAGGCGCGTGGGGCCGCGGGTGAGGCGGAACGGTCCGCCGCTGCCGCCGCACGGGCGCAGGAGGCGCTCGACAAGGCCGTGGAAGAGGCTGAGGTGCTGGCCGAACGGCTGGCTGTGGCCGAGGAGATGCCGGTCGAGGAGGAGCCCGACACCTCCGTGCGGGACCGGCTTGCCGCCGACGGTGCCAACGCCCGGCAGACGGAGATGGAGGCGCGGCTTCAGGTCCGTACGCATGAGGAGCGGGTCAAGGGGCTTGCCGGGCGGGCCGATTCGCTGGACCGGGGGGCCCGGGCCGAGCGGGAGGCGCGGGCGCGGGCGGAGCAGCGGCTCGCGCGGCTGCGGCACGAGGCCGCTGTGGCTGAGGCCGTTGCCTTCGGGGCTCGGCAACTCCTCGCGCATGTCGAGGTGTCGCTGAGCCGTGCTGACGAGGAGCGGACCGCCGCCGATGCCGCCAAGGCGCGGCGGGAGCAGGAGTTGGCCGCCGCCCGCAACCTGGGGCGTGACCTCAAGGGCGAGCTCGACAAGCTGACCGACTCGGTGCACCGCGGTGAGGTGCTGGGTGCCGAGAAACGGATGCGGATCGAGCAGTTGGAGACCAAGGCGCTGGAAGAGCTGGGGGTGGAGCCGGCGGGGCTGATCGAGGAGTACGGGCCGCATCAGCTCGTGCCGCCCTCGCTCGCCGCCGAGGGCGAGGTGCTGCCGGAGGATCCGGAGGACCCGCGCAACCAGCCCCGTACGTTCCACCGCGCGGAGCAGGAGAAGCGGCTCAAGTCGGCCGAGCGGGCGTACCAGCAGCTGGGCAAGGTGAACCCCCTCGCGCTGGAGGAGTTCGCGGCGCTGGAGGAGCGGCACAAGTTCCTCAGTGAGCAGCTGGAGGACCTGAAGAAGACCCGCGCCGACCTGCTTCAAGTGGTGAAGGAGGTCGACGAGCGCGTCGAGCAGGTCTTCACCGAGGCCTACCGGGACACGGCCATTCAGTTCGAGGGTGTCTTCAGCAGACTGTTTCCGGGCGGCGAGGGCAGGTTGATCCTGACCGATCCCGACAACATGCTCACCACAGGGGTGGATGTGGAGGCCCGCCCGCCCGGCAAGAAGGTCAAGCGGCTGTCCCTGCTCTCCGGCGGGGAGCGGTCCCTGACCGCCGTGGCGCTGCTGGTGTCGATCTTCAAGGCACGGCCCAGTCCGTTCTACGTGATGGACGAGGTCGAGGCGGCGCTCGACGACACCAACCTGCAGCGGCTGATCCGGATCATGCAGGAGCTGCAGGAGGCCTCGCAGCTGATCGTGATCACGCACCAGAAGCGCACGATGGAGGTCGCCGACGCGCTGTACGGCGTCTCCATGCAGGGCGACGGGGTGTCGAAGGTCATCTCGCAGCGGCTCCGCTAACCCACCCCTATTCCTTCAAGTGTTGAACACAACTCTGTGACCTGTGTCGATCTGTGGCGTTCGAAGTCGCAGGGGACCCGGTGTTGACTTCGAAACTTGAAGGAATAGTCTCTGCAACGTTGCTTTTACCTTCAGGTGGTGGGCAGCGGGAAGCTGTGCGCCACTGGAAGGGTCGCCCCCCACCCCGGCAGCGACGCCGGTGGCCTCAGGAGTTACACGTGACCAGCACTGCGCAGGCATCACAGTCAGGAGCCGGGTCGGCTCATCCCGAACATCTCGCGCATGTCATCTTCATCGCGGCGGCGGCCGCGATGGGCGGCTTCCTCTTCGGCTACGACAGTTCCGTGATCAACGGCGCCGTGGAGGCCATCAGGGACCGCTACGACGTGGGCTCCACGCTGCTGGCACAGGTCATCGCCATCGCCCTGATCGGCTGTGCCATCGGCGCGGCGACCGCCGGCCGGATAGCCGACCGCATCGGCCGTATCCGCTGTATGCAGATCTCCGCCGTGCTGTTCACCATCTCCGCAGTCGGTTCGGCGCTGCCCTTCGCGCTCTGGGACCTCGCCTTCTGGCGGATCATCGGCGGCTTCGCCATCGGCATGGCCTCCGTCATCGGCCCCGCCTACATCGCCGAGGTCTCCCCGCCCGCCTACCGCGGCCGGCTCGGCTCCTTCCAGCAGGCCGCGATCGTCATCGGCATCGCCATCTCGCAGCTGGTCAACTGGGGTCTGCTGAACGCCGCCGGCGGCGACCAGCGCGGCAAGCTCATGGGCCTGGAGGCATGGCAGGTCATGCTCGGCGTCATGGTGGTCCCGGCCGTCCTCTACGGCCTGCTCTCCTTCGCGATCCCCGAGTCCCCGCGCTTCCTGATCTCCGCGGGCAAGCTGAGCCGCGCCCACGACGTGCTCCGTGAGGTCGAGGGCGACGACATCGACCTGGACGCCCGCGTCGCCGAGATCGAGCACGCGATGAAGAGCGAGCACAAGTCGACCTTCAAGGACCTGCTCGGCGGTGGCGGAGTCTACTTCAAGCCGATCGTCTGGGTCGGCATCGGCCTCTCGGCCTTCCAGCAGCTCGTCGGCATCAACGTCGCGTTCTACTACTCCGCCACGCTGTGGCAGTCCGTCGGCGTCGACCCGACCCAGTCGTTCTTCTACTCCTTCACGACGTCGATCATCAACATCATCGGCACCGTGATCGCGATGATCTTCGTGGACCGCGTCGGCCGCAAGCCGCTGGCCCTCATCGGCTCGGTCGGCATGGTCGTCGGTCTCGCGCTGGAGGCCTGGGCCTTCTCCTACGACCTCGTCGACGGCAAGCTGCCCGCCGCGCAGGGCTGGACCGCGCTGATCGCGGCCCACGTGTTCGTCCTCTTCTTCGCCCTGTCCTGGGGTGTCGTGGTCTGGGTCTTCCTCGGCGAGATGTTCCCGAACAGGATCCGCGCCGCCGCTCTCGGTGTCGCCGCCTCCGCGCAGTGGATCGCCAACTGGGCCATCACCGCGAGCTTCCCGTCGCTGGCCGACTGGAACCTCTCCGCGACCTATGTGATCTACACGGTCTTCGCCGCGCTCTCCATCCCGTTCGTCCTGAAGTTCGTGAAGGAGACGAAGGGCAAGAAGCTGGAGGACATGGGCTGACCGGCCCTCCCGTGAACCGGGCCCGCGAAGGCGGGTCACCGCAAGCTCGGGGAGACGGGCTCCATCCCCCGCCGCCCGTCTCCCCGAATCCCCGTTTCACCAGATCAGGACGCCGCCGCCGATCTTCCGGGCGCGCAGGGCGGCCGACTCGATGTTGTCCAGCCGGCTCCCGACCAGGTCGGGAGCCTCTCCCACGGCCGCGGCGACGGCGTCGAGATGCTCCCGCAGCAGCGCGACCTCGCGCAGGAACGCCGGTACGTCCGAGGCCTCGACGTACAGGTCGCTGGAGGCCAGCACGGGAAGATACGTGGCACCGAGCGACCGTACGGCGGGCGAACCCCACACGGTCTCCCGCCAGTTCTCGAAACCGGCCGAGTCGTTGCAGCCCTCCGGAACGTCGAGCACGTTCCACCGGCCGTCCGCGTCACGCAGGAACACATCCACTGCCAAGGTCATGACCGCAGTGGACCACCGGTGGACCGGCCGGTCCACCGGTTACGGGTAAGAGTCACTCCGTGCTCACTCCCCGAGCACCGGCAGCACCCGTTCCGCGAACAGCCGCAGGCTCCGCCATCCCTCGTCCACCGGCATCCCGCCCGCCAGCGGATGCAGTACGAGATTGTCGAGGCCCAGCGCCACGCACTGGTCCGGCGTGAGGATCCGGTACACGCCCTCCGCGCGCAGTTCGGCCACGGTGGTGGCCCCCGACTTCACCGCCGACCGGATCTCCCCGGACTGCCAGGAGGCGTAGGTCCGCGCCTCGTGCAGGAAGTGCGCGCCGTACTCGGCCCAGGCCCGGTCCGGGTCCTCGGCGATGTGCAGCAGCGGGGTCTCAGGGCCCGGCATCATCGTCCAGCCCTCGGTGCCGTACTCCACCAGCCGGTCCTTGTAGTACGCCTCCAGGTCCGGCAGATGCGCGCTGGGGAAGAAGGGCAGACCCAGCCGTGCGGCCCGGCGCGCGGCGGCCTTGGAGGAACCGCCGACCAGCAGCAGGGGGTGCGGATCGGAGAAGGGGCGCGGGGTGACCCGTACCGTACGGCCCCGGTACTCGAACTCCTCGCCGGACCACGCCTTCAGGACCGTCTCCAGCAACTCGTCCTGGAGCCTGCCGCGTTGCTTCCACTCCACGTCGAACTGGGCGTATTCCTCAGGGCGGTAGCCGATCCCGGCGACGGTCACCAGCCGGCCGCCGCTCAACAGGTCCAGTACGGCGATGTCTTCGGCCAGCCGGAGCGGGTCGTGCAGCGGGCCGATGACCGCCGAGACGGTCACGGCGATGTGCCGGGTCGCGCCGAACACCGCGCCCGCGAAGGCGAAGGGCGAGGGCAGCCAGTTGTTGGCGACGCCGTGGTGCTCCTCCGTCTGCACGGTGGTGATCCCGTGCTCGTCGGCGTACGCGGCCATGTCCAGGGCGGCCCGGTAGCGGGCGCTCAGCGAGGCGGGGGTGGCGCCGGGTTCGACGAGGTTGAAGCGGACGACCGAGACGGGCATGGGAGGTCCCCCTTCCGTGTGTGGTGGGGGACGTTAGCTGACGGTATGTCAGATGGCCATGGGCATGACCGCGGCGGTTCGAGGCCGGCGAGGGTGATGGCGGCCACCCGGCCGCGCGCCCGCGCTGGGCCCCGGCGAGGCCCATGGCTGATACTGGGTGGGTTATGGAAACCGTCATCCTTGCTGTAGTCATCGCCGTGGTCGTGCTCGGTGCGCTCGGCGGGCTCGTCGTCGGCAGCCGGCGCAAGAAGCCGCTGCCCCCGCCGCCCACCTCCGTGCCCGACATCACCGCCCCGCCGGCCGAGCCGCACATCGGCGACGAGGCCGAGACGCCGCGCGACGAAGCGCGCCGGACCATAGAGGAGGTGGACCTCCCCGACGGCTCGGCCCCGGTCGCCGTCGAGGAACCCCCAGGAGTCGGGGAACCCCTCGTACTGGAGGTCCCCGAGCCGACCGCCGGACGGCTCGTCCGGCTGCGCGCCCGGCTCTCCCGCTCGCAGAACGCGCTCGGCCAGGGGCTGCTCACGCTTCTGTCCCGCGAGCACCTCGACGAGGACACCTGGGAGGAGATCGAGGACACCCTCCTCACCGCGGACGTCGGCGTAGCGTCCACCCAGGAACTGGTCGACGCGCTGCGGGAGCGGGTGAAGGTGCTCGGCACCCGGACCCCGCAGGAGCTGCGCGCGCTGCTCCGCGAGGAACTGCTCAAGCTGGTCGGCACGGATGTCGACCGGACCGTGAAGACCGAGCCCGAGGACCGCAAGCCCGGCATCGTGATGGTCGTCGGGGTCAACGGCACCGGCAAGACCACGACTACGGGGAAGCTGGCCCGCGTGCTCGTGGCCGACGGCCGTACCGTCGTGCTCGGCGCCGCCGACACGTTCCGGGCCGCCGCCGCGGATCAGTTGCAGACCTGGGGCGAGCGGGTCGGTGCCCACACCGTGCGCGGGCCCGAGGCCGGTGACCCCGCCTCCGTCGCGTTCGACGCGGTGAAGGAGGGCAAGGAGATGGGGGTCGACGTCGTCCTCATCGACACGGCCGGGCGGTTGCACACGAAGACCGGGCTCATGGACGAGCTCGGCAAGGTCAAGCGGGTCGTGGAGAAGCATGCGCCGCTCGACGAGGTGCTGCTTGTGCTGGACGCGACCACTGGGCAGAACGGGCTGGTGCAGGCGCGGGTCTTCGCCGAGGTCGTGGACATCACCGGGATCGTGCTGACCAAGCTGGACGGCACGGCGAAGGGGGGCATCGTGGTTGCCGTGCAGCGGGAGCTGGGGGTGCCGGTGAAGTTGATCGGGCTGGGTGAGGGGGCGGATGACCTGGCGCCCTTTGAGCCGGAGGCGTTTGTGGATGCCCTTATTGGGGACTGATGCGTCGTTTTCTGGCTGTGGGTCGGTGGGGGCTGGTCGCGCAGTTCCCCGCGCCCCTGCAGGGCGCGTTGTAATCGGCCTCTTTCAAAGAAGTGCCCGGCCCCAACTCATCGTTGGGGACGGGCACTTCGTCGTTCTACGGCTATGCGCGCGACCTGTGTGCCACATACGCCAGCGTGCCCAGCAGCAAGCGTGCCGCCGGGGGCCTTGTCGCCGAGTCGAGGGCGGGGGAGCGGAGCCAGCGGACCGGGCCCAGGCCTGCTCGGTCGGAGGGTGGGGCGGTGATGTGGGTGCCGGGGCCCAGGCCGCGGAGGTCGAGGGAGGTGGGGTCGTCCCAGCCCATGCGGTAGAGGAGGGAGGGGAGTTCGGCGGCTGCGCCGGGGGCGACGAAGAAGTGGGCGCGGTGGTCGGGGGTCGCCGCGACCGGGCCGAGCGGGAGGCCCATGCGCTCCAGGCGGGCGAGTGCGCGGCGGCCCGCGGGCTCGGCCACCTCGATGACGTCGAAGGCGCGGCCGACCGGCAGCATCACTGAGGCGCCGGGCAACTCGGCCCAGGCCTCGGTGACTTCGTCGAGGGTCGCGCCGGCCCGTACCTCGGGTGCGAAGGCAAGGGGATGTGCGCCCGGCGCGGTGCACTTGGTGTCGCCGCAGGAACACGCGCCGCCCGCGGCCCGCGCGCCCGCCACCACGTCCCAGCCCCACAGCCCGGTGAACTCGGCCACGGCCGTGCACTCCGAGGTGCGGCCGCGGCGGCGCGTGCCGGACCGGATGTCGCGGATACCCCGGCTGCTGCCGATCGTGAAGCCCATGCCCCCTCCAACGGGTCCGACGCACCGGTGGTTACGAGACGGATGCGGATCGTCACTCTGCGTCCACGCCTACCCGGTGCCGCTGGGTCCAGGCGGCGCCCAGGAGCATCTCGGGTGGTGTGCTGAGCGGTACGCGCCCCTGCGTGCACCGCTGCGCCCACCTCCGGCCGTCCTATGTCAAGTGAATCGTGCGCGGGCAACCGTAGGTTCATTCGAAGGGGTGGCGAATGGTGGCGTTTCCGGGATCGCCGTGGCTGGACGGGTGATCGTAGGATTACTTTGTGTGCACAAGCCCTCGGGGCACATGCACTCGTGGGTATGCCGGAGGCAACTCGTCATCTCGTTCGAAGGGTGACAAGTGCGGGACGGGAAGCCGTATTTACCGGCATTCTGATAGGGCTTGGCGCACAGCGGCGACAAGTGGTTCCAGGGATGGGGGCGTTCCAGTGGGCGGCAACGGCGGAAGCGGGACGACCGCGGCCAGTACGGACAAGCGCCCCAATGAGCTGCTCGGCTCGTGGTTCGTGCGCAGCGGCTGGTCCAAGGGCGAGCTGGCACGCCAAGTGAACCGCCGGGCGCGCCAGTTGGGCGCCAACCACATCTCCACGGACACCTCCCGCGTGCGCCGCTGGCTGGACGGCGAGAACCCGCGCGAGCCGATCCCGAGGATCCTCTCGGAGCTGTTCTCCGAGCGCTTCGGCTGTGTCGTCTCGGTCGAGGACCTGGGCCTGCGCGCCGCCCGCCAGGCACCCTCCGTGTCCGGCGTCGACCTGCCCTGGACGGCCCCGCAGACGGTGGCCCTGCTCAGCGAGTTCTCGCGCAGCGACCTCATGCTGGCGCGGCGCGGCTTCCTCGGAACCTCGCTGGCCCTGTCCGCGGGGCCGTCCCTCATCGAGCCCATGCAGCGCTGGCTGGTCCCCGGCCCCTCGGCCCTCCCGCCGGAGCCCGAGCCGGTGGGCTCCTCCCGGCACATCGGGCGGCTCTCCAAGCCGGAGCTGGAGCTGCTGGAGTCCACCACGGCGATGTTCCGCAAGTGGGACGCCCAGTGCGGCGGCGGCCTGCGCCGCAAGGCGGTCGTGGGACAGCTGCACGAGGTGACCGACCTCCTCCAGGAGCCCCAACCCGACGCCACCAACCGCAAGTTGTTCAAGGTCGCCGCCGAACTCGCCGAGCTGGCGGGCTGGATGTCGTACGACGTGGGGCTTCAGCCCACCGCCCAGAAGTACTTCGTGCTCGCCCTGCACGCCGCGAAGGAGGCGGGCGACAAGCCGCTCGGGTCGTACGTGCTGTCCAGCATGAGCCGCCAGATGATCCACCTCGGCCGGCCCGACGACGCGCTGGAGCTAATCCACCTCGCGCAGTACGGCAGCCGGGACTGCGCGAGCCCGCGCACCCAGTCGATGCTGTATGCGATGGAGGCCCGCGCCTACGCCAACATGGGGCAGCCCGGGAAGTGCAAGCGGGCCGTCCGGACGGCCGAGGACACCTTCGCCGACGTACACGACTGGGACGACCCGGACCCGGACTGGATCCGTTTCTTCTCCGAGGCCGAGCTGTACGGCGAGAACTCGCACTCCTATCGCGACCTCGCCTACGTCGCCGGCCGCAGCCCCGCCTACGCCTCGCTGGCCGAGCCCGTCATGCAGCGGGCGGTGGACCTCTTCGCCAAGGACGACGACCACAAGCGGTCGTACGCGCTCAATCTCATCGGTATGGCCACCGTGCACCTGCTGCGGCGGGAGCCGGAGCAGGGCGCGGTGCTCGCGGCCGAGGCGATGACCGTCGCCAAGAAGGTGCGCTCCGAGCGCGTCAACACTCGTATCCGAAAGACCATCGACACGGCGGTCCGCGACTTCGGTGAGCTGGCCGAGGTCATAGACCTCACCGACCGGCTCGCCATCGAGCTCCCGGAGACCGCCGAGGCGGTCTGACCACCCCAGGCCCCGGCCGCGGCCGGCCTTCCCGAACCGCCCGACTCGGCTCCCCCATGCCAGGTCATCGGAAGGCCGACCGCGGCCGGTTTCATGTGCGTCCGCAGATCGGGCGGCGGCCGGTACGGCAGGTGCGGACCGGGTGGTCGAAGGACCGTCCCGCCCTTCCTGACTCGTATTCGAAAGACCGTCCCCGCGGCGGTGCGCGGCGCCGGATCTCCGGCCGGAATCGCCGACCCCGCCGGGAGGCTCCCGAACGGGCCGCCGGAGAGCGCCGAAGGGGCCCGGACCCCATGCCCCGGCGCCCCCGCACCGGGCCGCCACAACTCCGGCCGCGGCCGGTTTCCCGCCGTCGGGGAAGGTTGCGCGACGATAACGATCGCCCGCCCGGAGATCCGGCAGTTCATCGACGCGTAACACGCGCGGCGCCTTCGTCACTCCGGTGAAACAACGTGGGGCTTCGACGGAAACCGCGCTGCGCCAATCTCATGGCGCATAACCGGACCCCCCGCCTTGACCGGACCGCATCCAGGCTTCGCCCGCACGGGGCCGTACAACCGACGAGGAGACGCCGATGGCATCAGCCGCCATCACGCTTGCTGCGGAGGCACCCAAACTGTCCTCCGCGAACACAGGCTTCATGCTCATCTGTTCCGCCCTGGTGTTGCTCATGACACCGGGACTCGCCTTCTTCTACGGAGGCATGGTCCGCGTCAAGAGCACCCTGAACATGCTGATGATGAGCTTCATCAGCATCGGGATCGTCACCATCCTGTGGGTTCTCTACGGCTTCTCGCTCGCCTTCGGTTCGAGTAACGGCTTCATCGGCTACGACTCCCACTGGCTGGGCATGAGCGATGTCGGCCTGACGGACCTCTGGCCCGGCTACACCATCCCGATCTTCGTCTTCATGGTCTTCCAGATGATGTTCGCGGTCATCACGCCGGCCCTGATAAGCGGTGCCATCGCCGACCGCGTCAAGTTCTCGGCCTGGTCGCTCTTCGTCGCCCTGTGGCTGACGGTCGTCTACGTCCCGGTCGCCCACTGGGTGTGGGCCAGCGACGGCTGGGCCTTCAAGCTCGGTGTGATCGACTTCGCCGGTGGTACGGCGGTCCACATCAACGCCGGTGCCGGCGCCCTCGGCGTCATCCTGGTGATCGGCAAGCGCGTCGGCTTCAAGCGTGACCCCATGCGTCCGCACAGCCTTCCGCTGGTCATGCTCGGTGCCGGTCTCCTGTGGTTCGGCTGGTTCGGCTTCAACGCCGGTTCGTGGCTCGGCAACGACGACGGCGTCGGCGCGCTGATGTTCGTCAACACGCAGGTCGCCACCGCCGCCGCCATGCTCGCCTGGCTCGCCTACGAGAAGATCCGCCACGGCGCGTTCACCACGCTGGGCGCGGCCTCGGGTGCCGTCGCCGGTCTGGTCGCCATCACCCCGTCCGGTGGTGCGGTCTCCCCGCTCGGCGCGATCGCCGTCGGCGCCATCGCCGGTGTCGGCTGTGCCGCGGCCGTCGGCCTGAAGTACAAGTTCAACATCGACGACTCCCTCGACGTCGTCGGCGTCCACATGGTCGGCGGTATCCTCGGCTCCCTGCTCATCGGCTTCTTCGCCACCGGCAAGGGCCAGTCCACCGCGACCGGCGTCTTCTACGGCGACCACTCCTTCACCCAGCTGTGGAAGCAGTTCGCCGGTGTCGGCGCGGTCCTCGGCTACTCCCTGGTCGCCTCCGCGGTCCTCGCCTTCCTCATCGACAAGACCATCGGTATGCGGGTCACCGAGGACGAAGAGGTCTCCGGCATCGACCAGGCCGAGCACGCCGAGACCGCATACGACTTCAGCGGCGCCGGCGGCGGCCTCAGCGGCGGCACCCTCACCGCTGCCACGGAGACGAAGAAGGTGGACGCATGAAGCTCATCACCGCCGTTGTGAAGCCCCACCGGCTCGACGAGATCAAGGAAGCGCTCCAGGCCTTCGGGGTCCACGGTCTGACGGTCACCGAGGCGAGCGGCTACGGTCGTCAGCGGGGACACACCGAGGTATACCGGGGCGCCGAGTACACGGTCGACCTGGTTCCCAAGATCCGCATCGAGGTGCTGGCCGAGGACGACGACGCCGAGCAGCTGATCGACGTCATCGTCAAGGCCGCCCGCACCGGCAAGATCGGTGACGGCAAGGTCTGGTCCCTCCCGGTCGAGACGGCCGTCCGGGTCAGGACCGGCGAGCGCGGACCGGACGCGCTCTAAAAAGAAACAGAACAGGAGTCGCTGGGTGACGAGTACGGACGTGCGCAAGGATGCAGAGGACTCCGGACCCAGCGGCTACGCGGCGGCCCGGCTGCGCCTCCTCACTGAGGGGGCGCGGTCCGGGCCGCCGCGCCGTGCAGCCCTCGCCGAACTGACCGACGACTGGCTGACCGGCCTCTTCACCGCCGGCAACGAAGCCCTCAAGGGCGTCTCCCTGGTCGCCGTCGGCGGCTACGGCCGCGGCGAGCTCTCCCCGCGCAGCGACCTCGACCTGCTCCTCCTGCACGACGGCAGCGACTCCGGCGCCGTCGCCGCGCTCGCCGACCGCATCTGGTACCCGGTCTGGGACCTGGGCCTCGCCCTCGACCACTCCGTGCGCACCCCCGCCGAGGCCCGCAAGACCGCCGGCGAGGACCTCAAGGTCCAGCTCGGCCTCCTCGACGCCCGCCACATCGCCGGCGACCTCGGCCTGACCGCCTCCCTGCGCACGGCCGTCCTCGCCGACTGGCGCAACCAGGCGCCCAAGCGCCTCCCCGAACTCCAGGAACTCTGCGCCGAACGCGCCGAGCGCCAGGGCGAGTTGCAGTACCTCCTCGAACCCGACCTCAAGGAGGCCCGCGGCGGCCTCCGCGACGCCACCGCGCTGCGCGCCGTAGCGGCCTCCTGGCTCGCCGACGCCCCGCGCGAGGGCCTCGCCGACGCCCGCCGCCGCCTCCTCGACGTCCGCGACGCCCTGCACCTCACCACCGGCCGCGCCACCGACCGGCTCGCGCTCCAGGAGCAGGACCAGGTCGCCGCCGAACTCGGCCTCCTCGACGCGGACACCCTGCTGCGCCAGGTCTACGAGGCGGCACGCGTCGTGTCGTACGCCAGTGATGTCACCTGGCGCGAAGTGGGGCGCGTGCTGCGGTCGCGGGCCGTGCGGCCGAGGCTGCGCGCCATGCTCGGCGGGGGCGCCAAACCCGCCGCCGAGCGCTCCCCGCTCGCCGAGGGCGTCGTGGAGCAGGACGGCGAGGTGGTGCTCGCCCGCGCCGCCCGCCCCGAACGCGACCCCGTCCTCCCGCTGCGCGCCGCCGCTGCCGCCGCGCAGGCCGGCCTCCCGCTCTCGCTGCACGCCGTACGGCGCATGGCGACCACCGCGCGCCCGCTGCCCACGCCCTGGCCCGCCGAGGCCCGCGAGCAGCTCGTGACGCTGCTCGGTTCCGGACAGCCCACCGTCGACGTGTGGGAGGCGCTGGAGGCCGAAGGCCTGATCACCCGGCTCCTCCCCGACTGGGAGCGGGTCCGCTGCCGTCCGCAGCGCAACGCCGTGCACATCTGGACCGTCGACCGGCACCTCATCGAAACCGCCGTCCGCGCCTCCGAGTTCGCCCGCCGCGTCAGCCGCCCCGACCTCCTGCTGGTCGCCGCGCTGCTGCACGACATCGGCAAGGGCTGGCCCGGCGACCACTCCGTGGCCGGCGAGATCATCGCCAAGGACGTGGCGGCCCGTATCGGCTTCGACCGCGCGGAAGTCGCCGTACTCGCCACCCTCGTACGCCACCACCTCCTCCTCATCGACACGGCCACCCGGCGCGACCTGGAGGACCCGGCGACGGTCCGCTCGGTCGCGGAGGCGGTCGGTACGACGAGCACTCTGGAGCTGCTGCACGCCCTTACCGAGGCGGACGCGCTGGCCACCGGACCGGCCGCCTGGTCGTCCTGGCGGTCCTCCCTCGTCACCGATCTGGTGAAGCGGGTCGCCGCCGTCCTCTCCGGCGACGCCCCCGAGGAGCCCGAGGCGGGCGCGGCCACGGCGGAACAGGAACGGCTCGCCATCGAGGCGGTGGCGACGGGCGGTCCGGTGCTGGCGCTGCGCGCGCAGACCGAACCCCCGTCCGAGGACGAGCCCTCGGGCGATCCCGAACCCCTCGGTGTGGAACTCCTGATCGCCGTACCCGACCAGCCGGGCGTGCTCCCGGCGGTGGCGGGCGTCCTGGCGATGCACCGCCTGACGGTCCGCACGGCGGAACTGCGAGCGCTGGACCTCCCGGCCGGCGTGGAGGGCTCGGTCCTCCTCCTCAACTGGCGGGTCGCCGCCGAATACGGCTCCCTGCCCCAGGCGGCCCGGCTGCGCGCCGATCTCGTACGGGCCCTGGACGGGTCGTTGGACATCGCTGGGCGGCTGGCGGAGCGGGACGCGGCATACCCGCGCCGCCGGGGTGTCGTGGCACCGGCGGCCCGCGTGACGGTCGCCCCGGCCGCCTCCCGGCACGCCACGGTCATCGAGGTGCGGGCGCACGACGCACCCGGGCTGCTGCACCGGATCGGGCGGGCGCTGGACGAGGCGAAGGTGCGGGTGCGGAGCATGCACGTCAGCACGCTGGGCTCGAACGCGGTGGACGCCTTCTACGTCACCGGGGCGGAGGGCACGCCCCTGCCGGCGGACGAGGCGACGGCGGTCGCGCGCAAACTGGAGGAGACGCTGCGGGCGTGACCGTGCGGTCATGCCACGCGTTGATCCGATGTGCTCCCCGCAGCTGCGGGGGTGGTCCGCTGCGCGGCAAAGGGCGGCTCTCCGAGGCCGCGTGCTCCCCGTCGGCGCGGGGTTTTGCTCGTCTCCGCCCGTTGAACCCAGCAGGCGGGGACGATTGTCTTGCGCGGCCGGATACCCTGGAAGACGCCCACACTGCCCCCGACTCCGAGGACCGACTCCGCCGTGTTCGATACTCTCTCCGATCGCCTTTCAGCGACCTTCAAGAACTTGCGCGGCAAGGGGCGCTTGAGCGAAGCGGACATCGACGCCACGGCGCGCGAAATCCGCATCGCCCTCCTCGAAGCCGACGTTGCCCTGCCCGTGGTCCGCACGTTCATCAAGAACGTCAAGGAGCGCGCACTCGGCGCCGACGTCAACAAGGCGCTGAACCCGGCCCAGCAGGTCCTGAAGATCGTCAACGAGGAACTCGTGACGATCCTCGGCGGCGAGACCCGGCGTCTTCGCTTCGCCAAGAACCCGCCGACCGTGATCATGCTCGCGGGTCTGCAGGGTGCCGGTAAGACGACCCTCGCGGGCAAGCTCGGCAAGTGGCTCAAGGACCAGGGGCACTCGCCGCTGCTCGTCGCCGCCGACCTCCAGCGCCCCAACGCGGTGAACCAGCTGAGCGTCGTCGCCGAGCGCGCCGGTGTCGCGGTCTACGCGCCCGAGCCCGGCAACGGCGTCGGTGACCCGGTCAAGGTCGCCAAGGACTCCATCGAGTTCGCCAAGTCCAAGGTCCACGACATCGTGATCGTGGACACCGCAGGGCGCCTCGGTATCGACCAGGAGCTCATGCAGCAAGCCGCGGACATCCGTGACGCGGTCTCGCCGGACGAGATCCTCTTCGTCGTAGACGCCATGATCGGTCAGGACGCGGTCAACACCGCCGAGTCCTTCCGCGACGGCGTCGGCTTCGACGGCGTGGTGCTCTCCAAGCTCGACGGCGACGCCCGCGGTGGTGCGGCCCTGTCGATCGCCTCGGTCACCGGCAAGCCGATCATGTTCGCGTCGAACGGCGAGAAGCTCGACGACTTCGACGCCTTCCACCCGGACCGGATGGCCTCCCGCATCCTCGACATGGGTGACCTGCTCACCCTGATCGAGCAGGCGGAGAAGACGTTCAGCCAAGAAGAGGCCGAGAAGATGGCCTCGAAGCTGGCGTCCAAGAAGGGCCAGGACTTCACCCTCGACGACTTCCTGTCCCAGATGGAGCAGGTCCGGAAGATGGGCAGCATCAGCAAGCTGCTCGGCATGCTCCCGGGCATGGGCCAGATCAAGGACCAGATCAACAACCTGGACGAGCGGGACGTCGACCGTACGGCCGCGATCATCAAGTCGATGACCCCGGCCGAGCGCGCCGAGCCGACCATCATCAACGGCTCGCGCCGCGCCCGTATCGCCAAGGGCTCCGGGGTCGAGGTCAGCGCCGTGAAGGGTCTGGTCGAGCGGTTCTTCGAGGCCCGCAAGATGATGTCCCGCATGGCGCAGGGCGGCGGGATGCCCGGCATGCCGGGGATGCCGGGCATGGGTGGCGGTCCGGGCCGTACCAAGAAGCAGCCCAAGCAGGCCAAGGGCAAGCAGCGTTCCGGCAACCCGATGAAGCGCAAGCAGCAGGAGCTGGAAGAGGCCAGGCGCCGCGAGGCCGGCGCGGCCCAGGGCGGCAACGCGTTCGGACTGCCCGAGCAGGGCGGCAAGGACTTCGAGCTGCCGGACGAGTTCAAGAAGTTCATGGGCTGAGCTTTCACAGGGTCCATGCCCTGAGTTCACCCTCTGCGCATGCCAAGGGTTGGCCCGTGTCGTAACGTCCCGATATGACCAACCCCGCGCCGCCGCGCAAGTCCCCCGATCAGCCTTGGCGTACCGAAGGCACCCCGGACGAGCCCCCGAAGCCGTCGCCGGGCGGGAAGAAGATGCGCGGCGGCTGGTGGAGTCTGATCCTCACCGCGCTGGTCGTGTACCTGATCGCCAACCTGATCCTGTCCTTCTTCAACGAGGGCAACGAGCCGACGATCTCCTACACGGAGTTCAGCAAGCAGGTCGACGCGGGCAACGTCACCAAGATCTACGCCAAGGGCAACGCGATCCAGGGCCAGCTCAAGAAGGAGCAGAAGAACCCGGACGGCGACGGCAAGTACACGAAGTTCGACACCGAGCGGCCGACCTTCGCGGACGACAAGATCTGGGACGACCTGACCAAGCACAACGTCACGGTCACGGCGGAACCGGTCGTACAACACCGTAGTTTTCTGGCCAATCTCCTGATCTCGCTGGCCCCGATGCTGCTCCTGGTCGTCCTGTGGCTCTTCATCGCGCGGCGGATGAGCTCGGGGCTCGGCGGCGCGGGCGGCATGCTCGGCCGCAAGGCCCCGCCGAAGCCGGTCGAGCTGGAGCCGGGCAAGCAGCGCACGACCTTCGAGGACGTGGCCGGCATCGACGAGGTCGAGGGCGAGCTGAACGACGTCGTCGACTTCCTCAAGAACCCCGACGCGTACCGCAAGATGGGCGCCAAGATGCCCCGGGGCGTGCTGCTCGCGGGCCCGCCCGGCACCGGAAAGACGCTGCTCGCGCGGGCGGTCGCGGGGGAGGCGGGGGTGCCGTTCTTCTCGGCCTCGGCCTCCGAGTTCATCGAGATGATCGTCGGTGTCGGCGCCTCACGCGTGCGTGAACTCTTCGCGGAGGCCCGCAAGGTGGCCCCCTCGATCATCTTCATCGACGAGATCGACACCATCGGCCGGGCCCGCGGCGGCGGCAGCGGTATGGGCGGTCACGACGAGCGCGAGCAGACCCTGAACCAGATCCTCACCGAGATGGACGGCTTCTCCGGCTCCGAGGGTGTCATCGTCATCGCGGCCACCAACCGCGCCGACGTCCTGGACCCGGCCCTGACCCGCCCCGGCCGCTTCGACCGTGTGGTCGTGGTCTCGCCGCCCGACCGGGGCGGCCGTGAGGCGATCCTGGAGATCCACACCCGCGAGATCCCGCTCGCGAAGGACGTGAACCTCGCCCAGGTCGCCCGTACGACCCCGGGCATGACCGGCGCCGAACTCGCGAACCTCGCCAACGAGGCCGCCCTCCTCGCCGTCAAGCGCAAGCAGAGCGAGGTCACCCAGTCCGACCTCTCGGAAGCCCTGGAGAAGGTCCAACTGGGCGCCGAACGCCCGCTGGTGATGCCCGAGGAGGAGCGCCGGCGCACCGCGTACCACGAGAGCGGCCACGCCCTGCTCGGCATGCTCCAGCCCGGCGCCGACCCGGTCCGCAAGATCACCATCGTCCCGCGCGGGAGGGCACTCGGCGTGACGCTCTCGACGCCGGACGCCGACAAGTACGCGTACACCGAGGAGTACCTGCGCGGCCGGATCATCGGCGCCCTCGGTGGCATGGCCGCGGAACAGGTCGTCTACGGGGTGATCACCACCGGCGCCGAGAACGACCTCGAACAGGTCACCAACATCGCGCGCGGGATGGTCGCCCGCTGGGGCATGAGCGAGCGCGTCGGCCGCCTCTCCGCCCTCCCGAACGACGCGCAGCAGGCCTACGGCCTCGCAGCGGCCCCGGGGACCCTCGACGTGATCGACCACGAGATGCGCCGCATCGTCGACGAGTGCTACGACGAAGCCCTCCGCAAACTCCGCGACCACCGCGGCCAGTTGGACTCGCTCGCCGAAGCCCTCCTGGAGAACGAGACGCTGGAGGAGACGGACGCGTACCGCATCGCGGGCGTCACGCGCCTGTTCAAGGAGGAGTCCTAGTCCCTAGTCCTCAGGTCGTACGCGCGATCACATACCGGAAGACGTTCGGCATCCACACCGTGCCGTCCTGCCGCCGATACGGATGCAACGCCTCCGCCAACTCCTTCTCCACCTGCACCTGGTCCGTCGCGGTGATCGCCGCGTCGAAGAGCCCGGTGGACAGCAGCCCTCGTACGGCACTCTCCACATCGGCGTACCCGAAGGGGCACGACACCCGCCCGGAGCCGTCCGGCCGCAGACCGGCGCGCTGGGCGACCTCCTCCAGGTCGTCGCGCAGAGCCGGGCGCCAACTGCCCGCGCTGCGCAGCGGATCCGCCATCCTGGCGGCCACCCGCAGCACCGACGAGGTGGCGCAGCGCTCCGGCGGACCCCAGCCGGCCAGCACCACGGGCGCGCCGTGCCCGGTCAACGGCGTGGCGGACGCGAGCAGTTCGCCGAGGCCCTCCGCGTCGCCCGCGAGGCATCCGATGGGCTCGAAGGCGGTCACCAGGGTGTACGCGGGCGTCTCCGCGTCGGCCGCGTCCCTGGGTGAGCCGTAGACGAGCCGGGTCTGCGCACGCGCGCGAGGGGACCACGCATCCGGCAGCAGCCGCTCCCGGGCGAGGGCCAGCCGTTCGGGGGAGGAGCGCTCGACACCGGTGACCGACGCGCCTCTGGAGGCAGCCATCAGCAGGGCGAGCCCGGAGCCGCAGCCGAGGCCGAGCAGCCGGGTGCCGGGCCCCACTTCGAGTCGCTCGTAGACGGCTTCGTAGAGCGGCACCAGCATCCGCTCCTGGATCTCGGACCAGTCACGCGCGCGTGCACCCAGGTCCACACGGGGCGCGGGCCCCGCATGAGGCAGGTAGTGCCGCACGAGCGTAGGTGTCATCGAAAGCGCCCCAATCCGCCGAGAGTTGTGGCCGTGCCCGTTTCCGAGGCCCCCGTGATGTGCGCTCGCACTTCCCCCGTATGCCAGCAAACTCCGCGCTCGCTACGGCGTCCAGGGTTTGTGGGGTCCGGCTTGTGGCTTCTCTGTGGGAGTGGCGAGAATTCACATGACGGCAACGTGGGCCCGTACGATCGCGCCATGGCGAAGGCACCCGTACTCACACCGCGGGCGGAAGATTTCCCCCGCTGGTACCAGGATCTGATCACCAAGGCCGAGCTGGCCGACAACGGCCCAGTGCGCGGCTCCATGGTCATCCGACCGTACGGGTACGGCATCTGGGAGCGGATGCAGGCCGAGATGGACGCCCGGATCAAGGACACGGGCACCGAGAACGCGTACTTCCCGCTCCTGATCCCGCAGTCCTACCTCGCCCGCGAGGCGGACCACGTCGAGGGCTTCGCGCCCGAGCTGGCCGTGGTCACGCACGGCGGCGGCAAGGAGCTGGAGGAGCCCGCGGTCGTCCGTCCCACCTCCGAGATGATCATCAACGAGTACTTCTCGAAGTGGGTGCAGAGCTACCGCGACCTGCCCCTGCTGATCAACCAGTGGGCGAACGTGGTCCGTTGGGAGCTGCGCCCCCGGCTCTTCCTCCGTACGAGCGAGTTCCTGTGGCAGGAGGGCCACACGGCGCACGCGACCTACGAGGAGGCGCGCGACTTCGCGGCGCACATCCACCGCAAGGTGTACGAGGACTTCATGGTCAACGTCCTCGCGATGGACGTCGTACCGGGACGCAAGACGGTCAAGGAACGGTTCGCGGGCGCGATCAACACCCTCACCCTCGAAGGGATGATGGGCGACGGCAAGGCGCTGCAGATGGCGACCAGTCACGAGCTGGGCCAGAACTTCGCCAAGGCCTTCAACACCCAGTACCTGTCCAAGGAGGGCAAGCAGGAACTGGTCTGGCAGACCTCCTGGGGCTCCACCACCCGCATGATCGGCGCCCTGGTGATGATGCACGGCGACGACGACGGCCTCCGGGTGCCGCCGCGGCTGGCGCACATCCAGGTGGTCGTACTCGCGATCAAGGGCGACGAGGCGGTTCTGGCCAAAGTCCGGGAGATCGGGGACCGGCTGAAGGCGGCGGGAGTGCGCGTACGGGTCGACGTCCGTACCGACATCCCCTTCGGGCGCAGGGCCGTCGACTGGGAGCTCAAGGGCGTGCCCGTACGGATCGAGATCGGGCCCCGTGACCTGGAGAACGGCACCGCGATGCTGGCCCGGCGGATCCCGGGAGGCAAGGAGCCGGTGGCGATCGACTCCCTCGTGGAGCTGCTTCCCGTCATCCTCCAGGAGGACCAGGCGCTGCTGCTGAAGCAGTCCCGCGAGCGGCGTGAGTCCCGCACCTCCGAGGTGTCCACGATCGGGGAGGCGGTCGAGGCCGCGACCGCCGGCGGCTGGGCGCGGATCCCGTGGGCGACACTGGGTGAAGAGGGCGAGGCCGAGCTGGCCGAACACGCGGTCACCGTGCGGTGTCTGGTCGCCGAGGACGGGTCGGTACCGGACGCCGACAAGGCACCCGGTAACGTCGCGGTCGTCGCGCGCGCCTACTGAGGCGGCGGGCTCCGGCGGCAGAGCGACCGAAAGGCCTCTTGCGCAACTGCGGACGCCAGCTCCCCCGGCGCGCGGACACCGTCTACGCGCCGGGTCGTACGTGGGTCTACGCACCAGCTTGGTACGAGCTGTGAGGCTTATCCGCAGATCAGCGCACCCGCCCTCGTCAGGACGCATCAGCGGCAACTGACGGGTACGTGCAAATTATTTGGGATGCCCCGGAATCGGAACACAGGGGCACTCCGGCTCGTTGTCATTACGTGAGCACGACACAGACACCACCTGTTCTCGCCGCAGAGCTGGCAGAGGCGTGGGCCGACATTCAGCGGTACCACCCCGAACTGCCCGATCTGGCCGCGCCCGAGTCCCTGATCGGAGAGTCGTCGTCCGCCTGCGGACACGAGCTCTCCTTCGAGCGACTGCTCCATGAGGCAGTCCATGGCATCGCCGCCGCGCGCGGCGTGCGCGACACGTCCCGCGCCGGCCGCTACCACAACCGCAGATTCCTCGCGATCGCCGAGGAGTTGGGCCTGGACCACCCCGACGAACCGCATCCCAGCAGCGGTTTCTCGCTGGTCCAGCTCAACCCCGAGGCCAAGCGGCGCTACCGGCCGACGATGGAGCGTCTCCAGCGCGCGCTGAAGGCGCACACCGTCGCCACCTCCGCGGACACCTCCCGCACCTTCCGCGGCCCGGCCGCCCGGCACGGCTCGTCCGGTGGCGGGGTCCGCGTCAAGGCGGTGTGCGACTGCGGTCGCAACGTACGGGTCGTCCCGTCGGTGCTGGCCCAGGCGCCGATCGTGTGCGGGGGCTGCGGCAAGCCCTTCCGCATTCCGGAGGTCGTGGGCGCGGCCTGAGGTTACGGCTGCTCGTGGCAGCCGCACCCCGCAGGGCCGGGTTGCGTACACCCGCGCCGGTCACCTCCCGGCGCCGGGTGTCGCTTCCGCGTGGGCGGGGGCGGGCGGGGGCCCGCTCCCCGGTCGGGCGAACCGCCAGGGTGTGGCACAATGGCTAGCTGTACTCGACAGCCGCACAGGAACCCTCTCGCCTCCGGCTGACGCGTCCATCGGGCACTCGGGTACCGCAACCCCACGCGGCCATCTGCCGTGCCCAACCACGTCAAAACCAGGAGAACCCACTCCCGTGGCAGTCAAGATCAAGCTGAAGCGTCTGGGCAAGATCCGTTCGCCTCACTACCGCATCGTCGTCGCCGACTCCCGTACCCGCCGTGATGGCCGGGCCATCGAGGAGATCGGTCTGTACCACCCGGTGCAGAACCCCTCGCGCATCGAGGTCGACACGGACCGCGCGCAGTACTGGCTGGGTGTCGGCGCGCAGCCGACCGAGCCCGTCCTCGCCATCCTGAAGCTCACCGGCGACTGGCAGAAGTTCAAGGGCCTGCCGGCCCCGGCTCCGCTGCTCGTGGCCGAGCCGAAGGCCGCCCGCCCCGTGTTCGACGCCCTCGGTGGCGACGACGCGAGCAAGGGTGAGGCCATCACCCAGAAGAAGAAGGCCGACAAGAAGGACGAGGCTCCGGCCGAGTCCGAGTCGACCGAGGCCTGAGCATGCTCGAGGAGGCTCTCGAGCACCTCGTGAAGGGCATCGTCGACAACCCTGACGATGTGCAGGTCGCCTCGCGCGACCTGCGTCGCGGGCGCGTGCTGGAGGTCCGGGTGCACCCCGACGACCTCGGCAAGGTGATCGGCCGCAACGGCCGCACCGCTCGCGCTCTGCGCACCGTCGTGGGCGCCATCGGCGGCCGAGGCGTCCGCGTCGACCTCGTCGACGTGGACCACGTCCGCTGACGTTCATCGCATACCGGCTCGGGCCGGGGAGGGCCTGCGGGCCGTCCCCGGCCCGTCGTCGTAGTGGTCCTCGTACCAGTCGTCGTACTCGTCGTACTACAGGAGAGCAAGCACAGTGCAGCTGGTAGTCGCTCGCATCGGCCGCGCCCACGGCATCAAGGGCGAGGTCACCGTCGAGGTACGCACCGACGAGCCGGAACTCAGGCTCGCCCCCGGAGCCGTCCTGGCCACCGAACCCGCCTCCACCGGTCCCCTGACCATCGAGACCGGCCGGGTCCACAGCGGCCGGCTCCTGCTGCGCTTCGAGGGCGTGAGCGACCGCACCGGCGCCGAGGCCCTGCGCAACACCCTCCTGATCGCCGAGGTCGACCCGGAGGAGCTGCCGGAGGAAGAGGACGAGTACTACGACCACCAGCTGATGGACCTGGACGTCGTCACCAAGGACGGCACCGAGGTCGGCCGGATCACCGAGATCTCGCACCTGCCCTCCCAGGACCTCTTCATCGTCGAGCGCCCCGACGGCAGCGAGGTGATGATCCCGTTCGTCGAGTCGATCGTCCTGGAGATCGACCTGGAGGAGCAGCGCGCGGTCATCGACCCGCCGCCCGGGCTGATCGACGACCAGGCGGAGATCGTGTCCTCCAAGGAGGAGGAGGCGTAATGCGGCTCGACGTCGTCACGATCTTCCCCGAGTACCTCGAACCGCTGAACGTCTCCCTCGTCGGCAAGGCACGCGCGCGTGGACAGCTGAATGTGCACGTGCATGATCTGCGCTCCTGGACGTACGACCGCCACAACACGGTCGACGACACCCCCTACGGCGGCGGCCCCGGCATGGTCATGAAGACCGAGCCCTGGGGCGACGCCCTGGACTCCGTGCTGGCCGACGGCTACGAGACGGGCTCCGGCGCGCCCGCCCTCATCGTGCCCACGCCCAGCGGCAGGCCCTTCACCCAGGAACTCGCGGTGGAGCTGTCCGAGCGCCCCTGGCTGATCTTCACACCCGCCCGCTACGAAGGCATCGACCGGCGGGTCATCGACGAGTACGCGACCCGGATGCCCGTCTACGAGGTGTCCATCGGCGACTACGTGCTCGCCGGCGGCGAGGCGGCCGTCCTGGTCGTCACGGAGGCCGTGGCGCGGCTGCTGCCGGGTGTCCTGGGCAACGCCGAGTCGCACCGCGACGACTCCTTCGCGCCCGGGGCGATGGCCAACCTCCTGGAGGGGCCGATCTACACCAAACCGCCCGCCTGGCGCGGCCGGGAGATCCCGGA
The DNA here is from genome assembly GCF_042751305.1 of Streptomyces hokutonensis. Taxonomy (GTDB): domain Bacteria; phylum Actinomycetota; class Actinomycetes; order Streptomycetales; family Streptomycetaceae; genus Streptomyces; species Streptomyces hokutonensis_A. The sequence goes on along the minus strand of NZ_JBHYWD010000007.1, from coordinate 157,278 downwards.
CGTGCTGCTCAGCGGCCACCACGGCAAGATCGCCCGCTGGCGCCGCGACGAGGCGCTGAAGCGCACGGCCGCCCACCGGCCCGACCTGATCGAGCGCTGCGAGCCCAAGGCCTTCGACAAGAAAGACCGCGAGATGCTCTCGATCCTGGGCTGGGCCCCGGACCCGGCGGGGGAGCCGTACGGCCGATTTTGGCGCAGGCCGGACGGCGTGGAAGAATAGGTCGCTGTTGTGCGTCGTCCGGCGTGCGCCCCTGCCACAGGGGGACACGACGCCCGCCCCGACACGGACAACATCCTTCACTTCACCTATCTCCCGTCGGTGACCTGTGGCATCGATGAAGAAAGCAGACGAAATGTCCCACCTGCTCGACATCGTCGACGGCGCCTCGCTGCGCACCGACATCCCGGCCTTCCGCCCGGGTGACACCGTCAACGTCCACGTGCGCGTCATCGAGGGCAACCGCTCCCGTGTGCAGCAGTTCAAGGGCGTAGTCATCCGTCGCCAGGGCTCCGGTGTCCGCGAGACCTTCACGGTCCGCAAGGTCTCGTTCTCCGTCGGCGTGGAGCGCACCTTCCCGGTGCACACCCCGATCGTCGAGAAGATCGAGCTCGTGACCCGTGGTGACGTCCGTCGCGCGAAGCTGTACTACCTCCGTGACCTGCGCGGCAAGGCCGCGAAGATCAAGGAGAAGCGCGACAACTAGTCGCTCCTACGGGGTTCATATCGGGGCCGGATAGCATCTGGCCCCGATGGACACCGAAGCACAGCCGACGGAGCGCGACCGCTCCTCCCGCCCTTCCGACTCCGAGCACAGCCCGGACACAGAAGGACCGGAGGAACGGTCGCGTTTCGCGTTGCTGTCGCGTGCCGTCGAGTGGCTGCCCGGCGGCCGGATCACCCTGACCGCCCTGGTCTGCCTGGTGTTTCTGCTGCTGCTCAACACCTTCTTGGTCCAGCCTTTCCAGATTCCCAGCGGATCCATGGAATCCGCATTGAGGATCGGCGACCGCGTTCTCGTAAATAAGTTGGCGTACCGTTTCGGTGCCCATCCGCGGCGCGGGGACATCGTTGTGTTCGACGGCACCGGCTATTTCGGGGACGCCGACTACATCAAGCGCGTTGTGGGTGTGGGGGGTGACCACGTGGTCTGCTGCGACAAGGAGGGGAGACTCCAGGTGAACGGGCGGTCGGTCGACGAGACGGCGTTCCTGTACCCCGGGGACACTCCGTCCAGCGTGCCGTTCGACGTCGTGGTGCCCTCCGGCACCCTCTTCGTCCTCGGTGACCACCGCAGCGACTCAAGCGACTCCCGGGATCACCTGGGCGACCCGGGCGGAGGCATGATTCCCGTTGGTGACGTCATCGGACGAGCCGATTGGGTCATCTGGCCCGCCGGGCACTGGACCCGCCTCGTCCGACCCGGCGCCTACGCGCGCCTACCCGCCGCGGACGGCGCCCATGGGTAACCGCGGCAAACCGCGCGGCGCGGCGCCGGGCGGCAACTTCGGGAACGAGAACCTGCTGCCCACCGGCTTCCGGCGGGCGGGCGTGCTCGCCCCGGCGGGAGGCGCCGGCCGCAGCCGGGCCGAGCGGCGCAAGCTCCAGCGCAAGGTCAAGCGGCGGCGCAGGCGCGGCGCGGTCCGGGAGATACCTCTCCTGGTGGGCGTGGCCGTCCTCATAGCCCTTGTCCTCAAGACCTTCCTCGTCCAGGCGTTCGTGATCCCGTCGGGCTCCATGGAGCAGACGATCCGCATCGGGGACCGGGTCCTGGTCGACAAGTTCACCCCGTGGTTCGGCTCCGAGCCCAAGCGCGGGGACGTCGTCGTCTTCCACGACCCGGGCGGCTGGCTCGCTGACGAGCAGACCACCAAGAAGAACGACCCCGTGGTGGTCAAGCAGGTCAAGGAAGGCCTCCAGTTCATCGGCCTGCTGCCGTCCGACAACGAGAAGGACCTCATCAAGCGGGTCATCGGTGTCGGCGGCGACCACGTCAAGTGCTGCGACTCGGAAGGGCGGGTGACCGTCAACGGGGTTCCCCTGACCGAGGCCGACTACCTGTATCCCGGGAACGCACCCTCCGAGACGCCGTTCGACATCACCGTCCCCAAGGGCCGGCTGTGGGTGATGGGCGACCACCGCGGCAACTCGGCGGACTCCAGGGCCCACCAGAACACCAGTTACGGCGGCACGGTCGCGCTCTCCTCGGTGGTGGGGCGGGCCAAGGTGATCGCCTGGCCGATGGGCCACTGGACCAGCCTGAACGAACCTAAAACCTTCGCATCGGTTTCCAACTCCGTGTCGGGGACGACCGCCGGTCCCGAACTGTCGCATAGGGTTGCCCCGGTCGATCCGAACGGATCGGTCCAACTCCCGAGCCCTGCGGAACTCCCGCTCGTTATGGGAGTGGTGGGCCTGCGCCGAGGATGGGGCAGGCGGCGGCACAGAGTGAGGAGTTGGCGTGGGGGATGTGGCGGTTGGCGCACGGTCCGGACACGACGGCGAGGAGCACCAGGGACATCCCGTGGAAGCACCCGTCCCGGCCGCGGACAGCGCCGTGACCTCCGGGAGTGACGCCGGAGCGGACGAGGACGGTACGGCGCCGGGCGACGCGGCCCGGACCGAGGTGGTGGGGTCGGGCGACTCGCCCTCCCAGGCGAAGAAGCAGCGTTCCTTCTGGAAGGAGCTGCCGATCCTCGTCGTCATCGCGCTCGTCCTGGCGCTGCTGATCAAGACGTTCCTGGTGCAGGCGTTCTCGATCCCCTCCGACTCGATGCAGAACACCCTCCAGCAGGGTGACCGGGTCCTGGTCGACAAGCTGACCCCGTGGTTCGGCTCCGAGCCCGAGCGCGGTGAGGTCGTCGTCTTCCACGACCCGGACGACTGGCTGGCGGGCGAGCCGACGGCCAACCCCAACGCCCTGCAGACGGTGCTGAGCTGGATCGGCCTGATGCCGTCCGCCCAGGAGAAGGACCTGATCAAGCGGGTCATCGGCGTCGGCGGCGACACGGTCTCCTGCAGCGGCACCGGCCCGCTGATGGTCAACGGCAAGGCGCTGAACGAGCCGTACGTCTACCCGGGCAACACCCCGTGCACCAACGACGACCAGGGCGGTCAGTTCACCGTCAAGGTCCCCAAGGGTGACATCTGGGTGATGGGCGACCACCGGCAGAACTCGCGGGACTCGCGCTACAACCAGTCCGACAAGCACCACGGCATGGTCCCGGTGAAGGAGGTCGTCGGCCGCGCGATCGTCAAGGCCTGGCCCATCAACCGCTGGGGCACGCTGCCGATCCCGGACACCTTCGACCAGGCCGGCATCAACACCCGGGCCTCGGCCTCGCGTCTGCTGACGGCCGCACCGGAGGGCCTCGCCCTCGTCGGCGTGCTCCCGCTGGCCCTGTGGCGCCGCAGGCGGTCCGCCAAGTCCTGGTAAAGGCCTTGTAGAGCTTGTGACCTTGGTCCCGGAGGAAGGGCTGACCACCCTCGGTACCGCCGGGTAGGGTGCGGACCCATGGGTGGCGAGAGCGCAACACGTACGGCCCCGCGTACCAGCGGCGGCACAGGCAAGGGCCCGGTGGGCAGCCGGACCGGACAGCGGTTGTCCGGACTGGCCGTCGCACTGGGCCTTGTGCTGTTCCTCGGGGGATTCGGCTGGGGAGCGGTGGTCTACCGGCCGTACACGGTGCCCACCAGCTCCATGACGCCGACCATCGACATGGGTGACCGGGTGCTGGCGCAGCGCATCGACGGAAGCGAGGTGCGCCGGGGCGACGTCGTCGTCTTCACCGACAAGACCTGGGTGACGAACGCGCCCGTGGTCAAGCGCGTTGTCGCCGTCGGCGGGGACACCGTCTCCTGCTGCACGAACGGCAAGCTGGTCGTCAACGGCAAGCAGATCGACGAGGGCTACCTCAAGGGCGGCGCGGTCGAGGACAAGACGATCCCGACGGTGAAGGTCCCCAAGGGCCGCCTGTTCCTCCTCGGCGACGAACGCCAGGGCTCCCTGGACTCCAGCGCCCACCTCACGGACGTCGCCAGCGGCACCGTCGCGAGCAGCGCCGTGAACGCCCGCGTGGACGCCGTCGTATGGCCCATGAAGGGCATGCTGGAACGCCCCACCGGCTTCGAGGAACTCGGCGGCCTCTCCCAGCCCGGCCCGCTGAACGCGATCGTCGCCATGATCGTGGCGGGCGCGGTGCTCGTCCTCGGCGGCGGCGCCTACGGTCCCGTCGCCAAGCTGCTGGCCGGCCGTCGCACCCGGACCCGTACGGAGCCCGCCGGTGCCCGCTGAGGCCACCGAGGAGGGCGCCTACGGCGACTCGTACGAGGGCGGGCTGCGCAAGGTCGCCCGGGTGGTCCTCCTCGACCCGCAGGACCGCATCCTGCTGCTGCACGGCCACGAGCCGGACGATCCGGCCGACGACTGGTGGTTCACGCCCGGCGGCGGCCTGGAGGGCGACGAGACCCACGAGGAGGCCGCCCTGCGGGAACTCGCGGAGGAGACCGGGATCACCCGGGTGGAGCTCGGCCCGGTGCTGTGGACCCGGACGTGCTCCTTCCCGTTCGCGGGCCGCCGCTGGGACCAGGACGAGTGGTACTACCTGGCCAGGACGGCCGCTACGGCCGACGGGGTGCCCGGCGCCACGGCCCTCACCGAGCTGGAGCGGCGCAGTGTCTCCGGAGCACGTTGGTGGACGTGCCGGGAACTGGAGCGGGCGCATGAGACGGTGTATCCGACCAGACTCGCCGAGCTGCTCCGCAGGCTGATCGACGAAGGGCCCCCGGCCGGGCCGGTGACCCTTGACACGGAAATCGTCTAGGGACGCACGGGACTGGCGCACAATGGTGGGATCGCACGGCTGAAGGGGAACATGCCATGAGCGCCGAGGACCTCGAAAAGTACGAGACCGAGATGGAGCTGAAGCTCTACCGGGAGTACCGCGATGTCGTCGGTCTGTTCAAATACGTGATCGAGACCGAACGGCGCTTCTACCTCACCAACGACTACGAGATGCAGGTGCACTCGGTCCAGGGCGAGGTTTTCTTCGAGGTGTCCATGGCGGACGCCTGGGTGTGGGACATGTATCGACCGGCTCGCTTCGTCAAGCAGGTCAGGGTGCTCACATTCAAGGACGTGAACATCGAGGAGCTGAACAAGAGCGATCTGGAGCTGCCGGGCGGCTGACCGCGGCTCTTCGCGGAGCACCCGTCGCTCGTGTGGGTGACGGAGTTCTCCACAAGCACTGAACGGTCCACCAAGATCCACTCGGTGGGCCGTTCTGCGTGACGGTTGGCGCGGAGGTGATGCCGACATGAACGCACGCAGTGCACTCGGCGAGTACGGCGAGACGCTGGCCGCACGACGGCTGGTCGCGGCCGGTATGACGGTCCTGGAGCGCAACTGGCGCTGTGGCAGGACCGGCGAGATCGACATCGTGGCGCGGGACGGCGACGTCCTGGTCGTCTGCGAGGTCAAGACACGGCGGGCCGGTGCCTTCGAGCACCCGATGGCCGCGGTGACCCCCGGGAAGGCGGAGCGCCTGCGCGGCCTCGCCGCGCGATGGATCCACGCGCACGGCGGGGCCCCGCCGGGAGGGGTCCGTATCGACCTGGTGGGCGTCATCGTGCCCCGGCGCGGCGGGCCCGTGGTCGAGCACGCACGGGGGGTGGCCTGAGATGGGCTTCGCTCGTACGTGTTCGGTGGCGCTGGTGGGCGTCGAGGGCGTGGTGGTCGAGGTCCAGGCCGACCTCGAACCGGGCGTCGCCGCGTTCACGCTGGTGGGACTGCCCGACAAGAGCCTGACGGAGAGCAAGGACCGCGTGCGCGCCGCGGTCGTCAACTCGGGCGCCGCCTGGCCGCAGAAGAAACTGACGGTGGGTCTGAGCCCGGCGTCCGTACCCAAGAGCGGCAGCGGCTTCGACCTGGCGGTCGCCGCCGCGGTACTCGGAGCGGCCGAACGGATCGATCCCCGGGTGCTCGCCGACATCGTGATGATCGGCGAGCTGGGCCTCGACGGGAGGGTCCGCCCGGTCCGGGGGATCCTCCCGGCAGTGCTGGCGGCGGCGGACGCGGGTTACGAGCAGGTGGTGGTGCCGGAGTGCGCCGCCGCCGAGGCGTCCCTCGTGCCCGGGGTGTCCGTGCTCGGCGTCCGCAGCCTGCGGCAACTGATCGCCGTACTCGCGGACGAGCCCGTCCCCGACGAGGAACCCGACGACCTGGTGGGCCGGCCTGATCCGCTCCTCGCCGGCCTGCGGGTGCCGGGCACCGGGGCGGCCACGGGGATGCACAGCGTGGGAGCGGCGCATCACGATCCCGGTCATGACCTCGCCGATGTCGTCGGACAGGACGCGGCACGCGCAGCGGTGGAGATCTCCGCGGCCGGCGGACATCACCTCTTCCTCGAAGGGCCGCCGGGTGCGGGCAAGACGATGCTGGCGGAGCGGTTGCCCGGGATCCTGCCCCGGCTCGGCAGGCAGGACTCGCTGGAGGTCACGGCGGTCCACTCGGTGGCGGGTCTGCTGCCTCCGGGGAAACCCCTGATCGATGTCGCCCCCTACTGCGCCCCGCACCACTCGGCCACGATGCAGGCTCTCGTCGGGGGCGGATCCCAGATGACGAGGCCAGGAGCCGTCTCCCTTTCGCACCGGGGAATTCTCTTCCTCGACGAGACTCCGGAGTTCAGCGGCCAGGCCCTCGACGCGCTGCGGCAGCCACTGGAGTCGGGGCACATCGTCATCGCCCGCAGTGCGGGTGTGGTGCGGTTCCCGGCGAGGTTCCAGATGGTGCTCGCGGCCAATCCGTGTCCCTGTGGCCGCTACTCCCTGAAGGACGACCTCTGCGACTGCCCGTCCACGTCGATCCGCCGCTACCAGGCCCGGATCTCCGGCCCACTGCTCGACCGGGTGGACCTGCGGGTCACGGTGGACCGCGTCACGCGGGAGCAGCTCTCCGTGTGCGGCGCGCGAGGAGAGACCACCGCGACGGTCGCGGACCGGGTGCGGGCGGCCAGGGAGCGGACGGCGGCACGCCTCGCGGACACTCCGTGGCGCACCAACAGCGAGGTGCCCGGCCGTGAACTGCGCAGCCGCTGGCACGCCGTGCGCGGGGCGATGGACGAGGCCGAACGCAGTCTGGAACGGGGTGCGCTGACCGCGCGCGGGATCGACCGGGTGCTGCGTGTGGCCTGGACCGTCGCGGACCTCAAGGGTCACGACCGGCCCGACGACACCGACGTGCTCCTGGCCCTGCAACTGCGCACAGGTGTCTCACGAGGCGCCACGATGTCCATCGGGGCACTGGCATGACCGCGAGCGACGGCACGGGCGACGAACTCCACGCCCGCGTCTACCTCGCCCGAGTAGTCGAACCCGGCGACGAGGTGGCCGGCCGGTGGATTCGTGAGCTGGGAGCCGTGGAAGTGGCCCGGCGGCTGCGGGACGGGGGGCCGCAGCTCGTCGGGGTCACCGACAAGCGGTGGGCCGGGCTGTGCACGCGGGCCGAGTCGGTCCAGCCGGGGCGGGATCTGGAAGTCGCGGAGGAGGCCGGGGTGCGATTCGTGTGCCCCGGCGACTCCGAGTGGCCCGCCCAGCTCGACGACCTCGGGGACGCGCGGCCCGTCGGACTGTGGGTGCGCGGGCGGCCCAGCCTGCGGGTGTGGGCGCTCAAGTCCGTCGCCGTCGTCGGCGCCCGAGCCTGCACCGAGTACGGCGCGCACATGGCGGCCACCCTCGCCGCCGACCTCGCCCAGGACGGCTGGATCGTCGTGTCCGGGGGTGCCTACGGCGTCGACGGTGCCGCACATCGCGGCGCCCTCGGAGCGGGCGGTGCCACCGTCGCCGTGCTCGCCTGCGGAGTGGACCAGCCCTACCCGCGCGGCCACGCCCAGTTGATCGGCAGGATCGCCGAACAGGGGCTCGTGGTGGGCGAGTTGCCGCCCGGTGAGCATCCGACACCGAGCAGGTTCATCCTCCGGAACCGCGTGATCGCCGCGCTCACCAGGGGCACCGTGGTGGTCGAGGCCGCGTATCGCAGCGGATCGCTCGTCACGGCCCGGGCGGCGCAGCGGCTGGGGCGCCACACCATGGGGGTGCCCGGTCCGGCCACCAGCGGGCTGTCCGCCGGTGTGCACGAACTCCTGCGCGGGGACGCGGTGCTGGTCACCGACGCCGCCGAAGTCGTCGAACTCGTCGGCGACATGGGCGAACTGGCCCCGGACCGACGCGGACCGGTACTCCCGCGCGACCTGTTGGAACCGGCCGCCCGCCGCATCCTCGCCGCCCTCCCCGGCAACAGGGCCGCAGCGGTGCGGGAGATCGCCCGCGGTGCGCAGACCACGGAGGACGACGCGGTCGCGAGACTGTACGAACTCCGAGCACTTGGTTACGTCGAACGACACGGCGACGGCTGGAAGTTGACACGCCAGGCGATGATCTCGGTCCGGCCGGATCGGGGGCGCCGCTGACCGAGTGTGTTCGGCCGTCCGGGGGAACCCCGACACCCTTGGGAATTCCCGCAGTTGGCGCATTCCGGTGATCACACAGAGCGACTGGAGTGACCCGTTCCGCCACCCCGTCGAACGCGTCCGTGGCCGGTCCGAGCCCTGCCCTTCGCACACCGCGACACTCCAGTCACGCTACGCTCACGGGGATTCCGGCACAGACCGGCAAACAGACAGGTAACTCCACACCACTGCGACAGCTCACCCAGGCAACCCCACTTCACGGCAGAACGGCACAAGGCGACGAATGCCCCAGCACACCTCCGGGTCCGACCGGGCGGCGATCCCCCCAGCCGCCCGTGACGGTGGCAGCGTCCGGCCGCCCGCTCCCTCGACGCTCGACGAGCTGTGGCGGTCGTACAAGACGACGGGCGACGAGCGGCTGCGCGAGCAGCTGATCCTGCACTACTCGCCGCTCGTGAAATACGTCGCGGGACGGGTGAGCGTCGGGCTGCCGCCCAACGTCGAGCAGGCGGACTTCGTGTCGTCGGGAGTGTTCGGACTGATCGACGCCATCGAGAAGTTCGACATCGAGCGGGAGATCAAGTTCGAGACGTACGCGATCACCCGCATCCGGGGCGCGATGATCGACGAGTTGCGCGCGCTCGACTGGATTCCGCGCTCGGTGCGGCAGAAGGCGCGCAACGTGGAGCGGGCCTACGCCACGCTGGAGGCGCGGCTCAGGCGCACCCCGAGTGAGGGCGAGGTGGCCGCCGAGATGGGCATCGCGGTGGACGAACTCCACGCCGTCTTCAGCCAGTTGTCGCTGGCCAACGTGGTGGCGCTGGAGGAGCTGCTGCACGCCGGCGGCGAGGGTGGCGACCGGCTCAGCCTGATGGACACCCTGGAGGACACCGCCGCCGACAACCCGGTCGAGGTGGCCGAGGGGCGGGAGCTGCGGCGGTTCCTGGCGCGGGCGATCAACACCTTGCCCGAGCGGGAGAAGACCGTCGTCACGCTGTACTACTACGAGGGGCTGACCCTCGCCGAGATCGGCAATGTACTCGGGGTGACCGAGAGCCGGGTCAGCCAGATCCACACCAAGTCCGTGCTGCAACTGCGCGCCAAGCTGGCCAGTTTCGGCCGTTGAGCGAGAGCCGTACCGTCTTCTAGACCTCGCAGAATCGTGCCTGCATGGCCCCGGTCACTCCCGCCCGGGGTGGACCGTCCGTAGAGTGGTTGACGTGCCAAGGATTCGAGCGGCCTCCGTGGCCGAGCACCGGTCGATGCAGCGAGCCGCCCTGCTGGACGCGGCTCGTTCCCTGCTGTCCGAGGGCGGGACGGAGGCGCTGACCTTCCCGGCCCTGGCCGAGCGGACGGGTCTCGCGCGGTCGTCCGTCTACGAGTACTTCCGCTCGCGGGCCGCCGTCGTCGAGGAACTCTGTGAGGTCGACTTCCCCGTCTGGGCGGCGGACGTGTCGGCGGCGATGCAGCGGGCGGACTCGGCGGAGGGCAAGGTCGAGGCGTACGTCCGGCAGCAGCTGGCCCTGGTCGGGGACCGGCGGCATCGGGCCGTAGTTGCCATCTCCGCGAGTGAGTTGGACGCCGGGGCGCGGGAGAAGATCCGGGCCGCGCACGGCGGGCTGGTCACGATGATCGTCGAGGCGTTGGCGGAGATGGGGCATGGGGAGCCTCGGTTGGCCGCGATGCTGCTTCAAGGGGTTGTCGATGCGGCTGTGCGGCGGATTGAGCTGGGGGCTGCGGAGGATCCCTCGGTGATTACTGAGGCCGCGGTGAGTATGGCGTTGCGGGGCGTTCAGGGTTGAGTGTCGGCTGCGGGCCGGTGGGGGCTGGTCGCGCCCCGCGGCGCAGCCGCAGATCGATGCGGCCCCGCGTCCCTAAACGGGCACTCCCAGCACCGGCAACAAGCGTGATGGCCCCCTGTTCAGCAGCCACGGCGGCAGCAGCCCCAGCGGGTCCAAGTACACCTCCCCTCTCAGCAAGCCCCAGTGCACGCACGAAGTCGCGCAGTGCGAGCCCGTGACCTCCACCGTCCCCACCACCCCGCCCGCCTCCACCTCGTCCCCCTTCTTCACCGTCGCGCTCACCGGTTCGTAGGTCGTGCGGAGATCCGTCCCCGTCAGTTCCACCGAGACCACCCCTCTCCCCGCAACCCGGCCCGCGAAGGACACCCGGCCCGCCGCCACCGCCCTTACCGGAGCGCCGGCCGGGGTCGCCAGGTCCACGCCCCGGTGGCCCCGGGCGTAGAGCGTCGCCGGAGGCTCCCAGCCTCGTAGGACCAAGGGGTGGGAACCGACGGGCCAGGTGCGGGCCATGGCCGGGACCGGCGGGGGCGGGACTCCTGGTGCGGGAGGGGCGTCGTCCGCCCGGGCCGCGCAGGTCAGCAGGGTCAGGAAGAGGGCCAGTACCAAGGCCAGTGCCGTGTGCGGATGTCGCGGATGTCGTCGTGTTCGCATGGCACAAACCGTGCCGTACCTGTGTCGATCATGGCCGGGACCTGTGGACCGGCCGGTGCCTGTGGACAACGGCGTCACCCGGTACCTCGCGGGTCCCGTACACTTCCTTTGGCGATCCGGGTCACCGGGTCGACTTCGCACGCCCCGACATCTGGTCCTCCGTCGAGAGACGAAAACCGGTGTCAGCGCTCCTCGGTCCTCTGGGCACGCGCATGTGGGCGTCAGGCGCGAGTGCCGTCCCGGCGCTCGCGGCACAACCGAGAAAACCAAGGAGAACGGCCATGGCCGTCGTCACGATGCGGGAGCTGCTGGAAAGCGGCGTCCACTTCGGTCACCAGACCCGTCGTTGGAACCCGAAGATGAAGCGCTTCATCTTCACGGAGCGCAACGGCATCTACATCATCGACCTGCTCCAGTCGCTGTCGTACATCGACCGCGCCTACGAGTTCGTCAAGGAGACCGTCGCCCACGGCGGCACGGTCATGTTCGTCGGCACGAAGAAGCAGGCGCAGGAGGCCATCGCCGAGCAGGCCACCCGCGTCGGCATGCCCTACGTCAACCAGCGCTGGCTGGGCGGCATGCTCACCAACTTCTCCACCGTCTACAAGCGTCTGCAGCGCCTCAAGGAGCTGGAGCAGATCGACTTCGAGGACGTCGCCGCGTCCGGTCTCACCAAGAAGGAGCTTCTCGTGCTCTCGCGCGAGAAGGCCAAGCTGGAGAAGACCCTCGGTGGTATCCGCGAGATGTCCAAGGTTCCCAGCGCCGTCTGGATCGTGGACACCAAGAAGGAGCACATCGCGGTCGGTGAGGCCCGGAAGCTCAACATTCCGGTCGTCGCCATCCTCGACACGAACTGCGACCCCGACGAGGTCGACTACAAGATCCCGGGCAACGACGACGCGATCCGCTCCGTCACCCTGCTCACCCGCGTGATCGCCGACGCCGTCGCCGAGGGCCTCATCAGCCGCTCCGGTGTCGCCGCCGAGGCCAAGGGTGACAAGGCCGCCGGCGAGCCGCTGGCCGCGTGGGAGCGCGACCTGCTCGAGGGCGAGAAGAAGGCTGACGAGGCCCCGGCCGCCGACGCCGAGGTCCAGACCTCCGCCGAGACGGAGAAGGTCGCCGACGCCGAGCAGGCCGACGAGGTTCCCGCCGCCGAGGCCGCTGCCGAGGTCGAGGCCCCCGCCGCCGAGGTCGAGGCCGCTCCGGCCGCCGAGGCCGAGCAGGCCTGACCCGGCCAACGGCCTGACCTTCCGGGCCAAAGGGCTGACTGAAGTGACGGCGGGTGGTGCGGACCGCGCCACCCGCCGTTCACTCACAGCCCCTAGATCTTCGTAGCCCGTAGATCTTTGGCGGAAGCCCGCTCACCACGCGGCCGCCGCCGACTTCGAGACTTCGAACTCCGAGAAGAGATTTTCAGATCATGGCGAACTACACCGCCGCCGACGTCAAGAAGCTCCGTGAGCTCACCGGCGCCGGCATGATGGACTGCAAGAAGGCGCTGGACGAGGCCGACGGCAACGTCGAGAAGGCCGTCGAGGCGCTCCGTATCAAGGGCCAGAAGGGCGTCGCCAAGCGCGAGGGCCGCTCCGCCGAGAACGGCGCCGTGGTCTCCGTCATCGCCGACGACAACACCTCCGGTGTCCTGGTCGAGCTGAAGTGCGAGACGGACTTCGTCGCCAAGGGCGAGAAGTTCCAGGCCGTCGCCAACCAGATCGCGCAGCACGTCGCCGCGACCGCCCCGGCCGACCTCGAGGCGCTCCTCGCGTCCGAGATCGAGTCCGGCAAGACGGTCCAGGCGTTCGTCGACGAGGCCAACGCGAACCTGGGCGAGAAGATCGTCCTGGACCGCTTCGCCCAGTACGCCGACGGTTACGTCTCCGCGTACATGCACCGCACGATGCCCGACCTGCCCCCGCAGATCGGTGTCCTCGTCGAGCTGGACAAGCCGAACGCCGAGGTCGCCCGCGGTGTCGCCCAGCACATCGCCGCCTTCGCGCCGAAGTACCTGGCCAAGGAGGACGTGCCGGCCGAGGTCGTCGAGTCCGAGCGCCGTATCGCCGAGGAGACCACCCGCGCCGAGGGCAAGCCCGAGGCCGCGATCGCCAAGATCGTCGAGGGTCGTGTGGGCGGCTTCTTCAAGGACGCGACGCTGCTCGGTCAGCCGTACGCGCTCGACCCCAAGAAGTCCGTCCAGAAGGTTCTGGACGAGGCGGGTGTCACCCTGAAGCGCTTCACGCGCATCAAGGTCGGCATCTGAGTCCGTACCGCGATCGACGCGCGACGGCCCGCGGAATCCCGCTAGGGTCGTCACCAGTCGGCCGGGTACGCCGTCGCGCACGCGCGCGTGGCGGACGACAGCAGATCTGACGAGGAGGCCATTGCCGAGCATGGGATGCGACAGACACCCCACCGGCAGTGGCCTTCTTCGTATGTGCGACCACGTAAAAGAGGCGAGAACGTCATGACCACCAAGCCCCAGAAGAGCGACGACGGCAAAGTACGCGGCCGGTTTCTGCTGAAGCTGTCCGGAGAGGCCTTCTCCGGAGGCGGTGGCCTGGGCGTCGACCCCGACGTGGTGCACAAGATCGCCCGCGAGATCGCGGCCGTCGTACGGGACGGCGCGGAGGTCGCCGTCGTCATCGGCGGCGGCAACTTCTTCCGCGGCGCCGAACTCCAGCAGCGCGGTATGGACCGGGCCCGCTCCGACTACATGGGCATGCTCGGCACCGTGATGAACTGCCTCGCCCTCCAGGACTTCCTGGAGAAGGAGGGCATCGACAGCCGCGTCCAGACCGCCATCACCATGGGCCAGGTCGCCGAGCCGTACATCCCGCTGCGTGCCGTGCGCCACCTGGAGAAGGGCCGTGTGGTCATCTTCGGCGCCGGTATGGGCATGCCGTACTTCTCCACCGACACCACCGCCGCGCAGCGCGCCCTGGAGATCAACGCCGAGGCGCTGCTGATGGGCAAGAACGGCGTGGACGGGGTCTACGACTCCGACCCGAAGACCAACCCCGCGGCCGTCAAGTTCGACTCGCTGAGCTACGGCGAGGTCATCACCCAGGACCTCAAGGTGGCCGACATGACCGCCATCACCCTGTGCCGCGACAACAAGCTTCCGATCCTGGTCTTCGAGCTGATCGCCGAGGGCAATATCGCCCGCGCCGTCAAGGGTGAGAAGATCGGCACGCTTGTGGGTGACCAAGGCAGCCAGGGCTGATGACCCTGACCGGGGGATGGACAATGTCCTGCCGGTCGGGAACCGTGCAGGAAGAAGACGCGACGCAGCCGGCCGCCGACGCCGACACAGCACAGCAGCCGGGCCTACTCAAGACACGCAGGAGCAAGTGGTGATCGAAGAGACCCTCCTCGAGGCCGAGGAGAAGATGGAGAAGGCCGTCGTGGTCGCCAAGGAGGACTTCGCCGCGATCCGCACCGGTCGTGCGCACCCGGCGATGTTCAACAAGATCGTGGCGGACTATTACGGGGCGCTGACGCCGATCAACCAGCTGGCCTCGTTCTCCGTGCCGGAGCCGCGCATGGCCGTGGTGACCCCGTTCGACAAGAGCGCGCTGCGCAACATCGAGCAGGCGATCCGCGACTCGGACCTCGGTGTCAACCCGAGCAACGACGGCAACATCATCCGGGTGACGTTCCCCGAGCTGACCGGGGAGCGCCGCAAGGAGTACATCAAGGTCGCCAAGACCAAGGCGGAGGACTCCAAGATCTCGATCCGTTCCATCCGCCGCAAGGCCAAGGAGACGATCGACAAGTTCGTCAAGGACGGCGAGGTCGGCGAGGACGAGGGCCGTCGCGCGGAGAAGGAGCTCGACGACACCACGGCGAAGTACGTCGCCCAGGTGGACGAACTCCTCAAGCACAAGGAAGCGGAGCTGCTCGAGGTCTGATGAACGACTCTTCCTGGGGAGCACCGCCACAAGCCGGGTACTGGGGGCCGTCCGACCAGGGGCCTGTCCAGGGGGCTGCCCCGGCGGGTCCCACGTACGATGCGCCTGAGGCGCAGCAGACTCGCCCCATGCCCATCGTGCCCGACGAGCCCGCATACGGCGGACACCAGGATGACGACCGGGGGGCCGCTCGGCTGAGCGGCCCCTTGTTCCGCGACGAGACGCAGCAGCCGCCGTACGACGTACGGCAGCCGCCGTCGTACGACCCGCGGACGCAGCCCTCTGACACGTCGCAGGCGCAGCCCTACGGGGCGGTGCCGCAGAATCCGGAGCCCATGCCCGACGTCCCGCCACCGGCGCCCGCCCCGCAGAAGAAGAGTGCGGGCCGGGACCTGGGTGCGGCCATAGGGGTCGGGGTCGGACTCGGCGCGGTCATCGTCGCGTCCCTGTTCGTCGTCAAGGCCGTGTTCGTCGGCGTGATAGCGGTGGCCGTGGTCGTCGGCCTGTGGGAGCTGACCTCACGGCTGCAGGAGCGCAAGGGCATCAAGGCGCCCCTCGTGCCCCTCGCGGTCGGCGGGGCCGCGATGGTCGTCGCCGGTTACGTCCGGGGCGCCGAGGGCGCCTGGGTCGCCATGGCGCTGACGGCGCTCGCCGTCCTCGTATGGCGGATGACGGAACCGCCGGAGGGCTACCTCAGGGACGTCACGGCGGGCGTCTTCGCGGCGTTCTACGTGCCGTTCCTGGCCACGTTCGTCGCCCTGATGCTCACCGCGGACGACGGCGCCTGGCGGGTCATGACGTTCCTGCTGCTGACGGTCGTCAGCGACACGGGCGCCTATGCCGTCGGCTGGCGCTTCGGCACCCACAAGCTCGCCCCGCGCATCAGCCCCGGAAAGACCCGCGAGGGACTGTTCGGGGCGGTGTCCTTCGCGATGGTGGCGGGCGCGCTGTGCATGCAGTTCCTGATCGACGACGGCCGCTGGTGGCAGGGCCTCGTCCTGGGCCTAGCGGTCGCGGCCAGCGCCACGCTGGGCGACCTCGGCGAGTCCATGATCAAGCGCGACCTCGGCATCAAGGACATGGGCACGCTGCTGCCGGGGCACGGCGGCATCATGGACCGGCTGGACTCCTTGCTGCCGACGGCTCCGGTCGTGTGGCTGATGTTCGTGCTGTTCGTTGGGTCAGGGTGAGGGCCGCGGCGCCGCGCCGCGGTAGCGGCAAGTAGACACAGCATGGACCGGCTGGACTCCCTGCTGCCGACGGCTCCGGTCGTGTGGTTGCTGATGGTGTTGTTCGTCGGGTCCGCCTGACGATCGTCGTACGACATCCCGGGCGTCCCTGTTCCGTGGAGGACTCCTCTATGGCACGGGGGCGCCCGGTCGTACGATTTCGGTACAAGCCCTGAAAAAGGGACCGCCCTCAAAGAAGGAGGGCGTCATGTCCGCCTTCCATGAAGAGTTCGACGTGGACTGCCGTCCCGAGGACGCCTGGGCGTACGTCATCGACCCGTCCCACATGCCCGAGTGGCAGGAGAGCGCGGTGGCCGTCGAACAGCTCGACGACCGTCCCTTCGGCCTCGGCTCCCGGGTCCGCGTCACCCGTCACGTGGGTCGTCGCGACATGGCGATGACCATGGAGTGCACCGAGTTCCAGCCGCCGCGCGCCTGGACCGTGCGCGGGATCGACGGCCCCATCAGGGGCAACTTCCGCGGTGAGATCGCACCCGTCGGCGACGGACGCCGTACCCGGGTGACGATGGACCTCGACTTCGAAGGGCACGGCATCGGCAAGGTCCTGCTGCCCCTCGTCGTACGCCCCCAGGTCCGACGCGAGATGCCCCACAACGAGAAGCTCCTGAGGGAACACCTGGAGCACATCGGCTGAAACCAGCTGAAACCTGCTGAAGCGGATCACCCGAAACGGATCACGGTAAACGATCTGCGACACTGGTACAGCCATGCCTAAGCCCGGAGAACTCACATTCGTCGCCCCCCGCGGAGCCCAGAAGCCGCCGCGGCACCTTGCCGATCTCACGCCCGCCGAGCGCAAGGAAGCCGTTGCCGCGATCGGGGAGAAGCCCTTTCGCGCCAAGCAGCTCTCGCAGCACTACTTCGCGCGCCTCGCGCACGACCCGGCGGAGTGGACCGACATCCCCGCCGGTTCGCGCGCGAAGCTGCAGGAGGCGCTGCTTCCCGAGCTGATGACGGTCGTACGGCATCTGTCGACCGACCAGGAGACCACCCGTAAGACGCTGTGGCGGCTGTTCGACGGGACGCTCGTCGAGTCCGTGCTGATGCGGTACCCGGACCGGGTCACCATGTGCATCAGCTCGCAGGCGGGCTGCGGGATGAACTGCCCGTTCTGCGCGACCGGACAGGCCGGACTCGACCGCAATCTGTCCACCGGCGAGATCGTGCACCAGATCGTCGACGGGATGCGCGCGCTGCGCGACGGCGAGATCCCGGGCGGTCCCGCCCGCCTCTCCAACATCGTCTTCATGGGCATGGGCGAGCCCCTCGCCAACTACAAGCGGGTCGTCCAGTCCATCCGCGCCCTCACCGACCCGGAGCCGGACGGCCTCGGCCTCTCGCAGCGCGGGATCACCGTCTCGACGGTCGGACTCGTCCCCGCGATCCACCGCTTCTCCGACGAGGGCTTCAAGTGCCGGCTCGCGATCTCGCTGCACGCGCCCGACGACGAGCTGCGCGACACCCTGGTCCCCGTGAACACGCGGTGGAAGGTGCGCGAGGTGCTCGACGCGGGCTGGGAGTACGCGGCGAAGTCGGGGCGCCGGCTGTCCATCGAGTACGCGCTGATCCGTGACATCAACGACCAGGCGTGGCGCGGTGACCGCCTCGGCCGGCTCCTCAAGGGCAAGCCGGTGCACGTCAACCTGATCCCGCTGAACCCGACGCCGGGCTCCAAGTGGACCGCCTCCCGCCCCGAGGACGAAAAGGCGTTCGTCGAGGCCATCGCGGCCCATGGGGTGCCGGTCACCGTCCGGGACACCCGTGGCCAGGAGATCGACGGAGCGTGTGGCCAGCTCGCGGCCACCGAGAGGTAATCTTCACCCGTACGACCTGTACGTACATCTTCATATCCGACAGGGGAGCGCGCAGCGCTGAGAGTGCGGCAATCGGGCCGCAGACCCTCTGAACCTCGCCCAGGTCATTCTGGGTAGGAAGTTCGGTCATCACCGTGAACACCAAGAAGTACTGTGCTGTCCTCGTGGGCCTCGGCCTGGTCACGCTCTCCGCGTGCGGGTCGGGGTCGGACAGCGGCTCCGGATCCGACAAGACCGTCACTCTCGTCAGCCACGACTCGTGGGCCGTCTCGAAGAACGTCCTCAAGGACTTCGAGAAGCAGTCCGGCTACACCGTCAAGGTCCTCAAGGACGGCGACGCGGGCCAGGCCGTCAACAAGGCGATCCTCACCAAGGACAACCCCCAGGGCGACGTCTTCTTCGGCGTCGACAACACCCTGCTCTCCCGCGCGCTCGACAACGGCCTCTTCCAGTCCTACGACGCGAAGGGCTCCGCCACCGTCAAGCCCGCGTACCGCGTCGACGAGACCAAGCGCCGGGTCACGCCCATCGACACCGGCGACATCTGCGTCAACTACGACAAGGCCTACTTCAGCAAGCACAAGCTGACCCCGCCGACGTCCTTCGCGGACCTCGTGAAGCCCGAGTACAAGAACCTCCTCGTCACCGAGAACGCCGCCACGTCCTCACCCGGCCTCGGCTTCCTGCTCGGCAGCGCGGCCCAGTTCGGGGACGACGGCTGGCAGTCGTACTGGAAGAAGCTCAAGGCCAACGGCGTGAAGGTCGTCGACGGCTGGGAGCAGGCCTACGACCAGGAGTTCTCCGGTTCGGCCGGCGGCAAGAAGGCGGGCGGCGACCGGCCCCTCGTCGTCTCGTACGCCTCCTCGCCGCCCGCCGAGGTCATCTACGGCGACCCGAAGCCCACCACCGCGCCCACCGGGGTGTCGTACGGCACCTGCTTCCGGCAGACCGAGTACGCGGGGCTGCTCAGCAACGCCGAGAACACCAAGGGCGGCAAGGCCTTCATCGACTTCCTGCTCACCAGGAAGTTCCAGGAGGACATGCCGCTCAACATGTTCGTCTACCCGGTGGTCGAGGGCGCGACCGTGCCGGCCGAGTTCACGCAGTACGGTCCGCAGGCCAAGGACCCCGAGACCATGGCCCCCGCGAAGATCGCCGCCGACCGGGACCAGTGGGTCAAGTCGTGGACCTCGCTCGTACTGAAGTAGCGCCACGCAGGACCCGAAAGGGGAACGTGACGCGGCTCGGCCTCATGGCCGCCCCCGTCGCGTTCTTCGCGGTGTTCTTCGCCTACCCCGTCGCCGCGATCGTCGGGCGCGGTCTCAAGGTGGACGGCGCCTGGCAGTTGGGCCGGATCGGGGACGTGCTCGCTCAGTCCGACATCCGGCACGTGCTGTGGTTCACCACCTGGCAGGCGCTCGCCTCGACCGCGCTCACGCTGCTGATCGCGCTCCCCGGCGCGTATGTCTTCGCGCGCTTCGACTTCCCGGGACGGCACGTGCTGCGGGCCGTTGTGACGGTCCCCTTCGTGCTGCCCACGGTCGTCGTCGGAACCGCCTTCCTCGCGCTCGTCGGCCGGGGCGGACTCCTCGACGACCTGTGGGGCGTACGGCTGGACACCACCGTGTGGGCCATCCTGCTCGCGCACGTCTTCTTCAACTACGCGGTCGTCGTACGGACGGTGGGCGGCCTCTGGGCACAGCTCGACCCGCGTCAGGAGGAGGCCGCGCGGATGCTCGGCGCCTCCCGGCTCCGGGCCTGGCGGAAGGTGACGCTGCCCGCGCTGGCGCCCGCCGTCGCCGCCGCGGCGCTGATGGTCTTCCTCTTCACCTTCACCTCCTTCGGTGTGGTGCAGATCCTCGGCGGCCCGACCTTCTCGACCCTCGAAGTGGAGATCTACCGTCAGACTTCGGAGGTCTTCGACCTCTCCACGGCGGCCGTGCTCACCATCGTCCAGTTCGTCGCGGTGGGCGCGATCCTCGCCGTCCACGCCTGGACGGTACGGCGACGGGAGACGGCCCTGCGGCTCGTGGACCCGGCGGTGACCGCACGCCGCCCGCGCGGGGCCGGCCAGTGGTCCCTGCTCGCCGGAGTCCTCGTCTCCATCCTGCTGCTGCTCGTGCTGCCGCTCGCCGTGCTGGTCCAACGGTCGCTGGACTCACCGGACTTCGGCTACTACCGGGCGCTGACCCACGACGACGGCGGTACCTTCCTGGTCCCGCCGATCGCCGCGATCGGCAACTCGCTGGAGTACGCCGCCGCCGCCACCGCCATCGCCGTGGTGATCGGGGGGCTCGCCGCCGCGGCCCTGGCCCGGCGCGACGCGGGCCGCTTGGTACGGGGCTTCGACGCGCTGCTGATGCTGCCGCTCGGGGTGTCGGCGGTGACCGTCGGCTTCGGGTTCCTGATCTCGCTCGACAAACCCCCGGTGGATCTGCGGAGTTCATGGATCCTGGTGCCGCTCGCGCAGGCCCTGGTCGGCGTCCCCTTCGTCGTACGGACCATGCTGCCCGTGCTGCGGGCGGTGGACGGGCGGCTCAGGGAGGCGGCGGCCGTGCTCGGAGCCTCGCCGTGGCGGGTGTGGCGGGAGGTCGATCTGCCGCTCGTACGGCGGGCGTTGCTGATCGCCGCCGGGTTCGCGTTCGCGGTGTCGCTGGGGGAGTTCGGGGCGACCGTGTTCATCGCGCGGCCCGACAATCCGACGCTGCCGGTCGCGGTGGCGCGGCTGCTGTCCCGGCCCGGTGATCTCAACTACGGCCAGGCGATGGCCCTTTCGACGATTCTGATGGTGGTGTGCGCGGTGGCCCTGCTGGTCCTCGAGCGGCTGCGCACGGACCGGACCGGGGAGTTCTAGATGCCGCCGAACATGCTGCTCAGTCTTGCGGGCGCGACCGTACGGTTCGGCGGGCGCCCGGTGCTGGACGCCGTGGACCTCGGGGTCGCCGAGCACGAGATCGTCTGTGTGCTCGGGCCCAGCGGCAGCGGCAAGTCGACGCTGCTGCGGGTGGTGGCCGGGCTGCAACCACTGGACTCCGGGCGGGTGTTGCTCGACGGACGCGACCAGGCCGGGGTGCCCGCGCACAAGCGGGGGGTGGGTCTGATGTTCCAGGACCATCAGCTGTTCCCGCAGCGGGACGTGGCTGGCAACGTGGCCTTCGGGCTGCGGAGGCACGGAGCGTCGAAGGAGCAACAGAAGGACCAGGTAGGCGAGTTGCTCGACCTCGTCGGACTGCCGGGTGCCGCCCGCCGTGCCGTCGCGGGGCTGTCCGGCGGTGAGCAGCAGCGGGTGGCGCTCGCCCGTGCCCTCGCGCCCCGCCCCCGGCTCCTCATGCTCGACGAACCGCTGGGCCAGCTCGACCGGTCACTGCGGGAGCGGCTGGTTGTCGAACTCCGTGAGCTGTTCGGGGTGTTGGGCACGACCGTGCTCGCGGTCACCCACGACCAGGGCGAGGCGTTCGCGCTGGCCGACCGGGTCGTCGTGATGCGGGACGGGCGGATCGCCCAGTCCGGTACGCCACTTGAGGTCTGGCAGCGCCCCGCCGACGAGTTCGTGGCCCGTTTCCTCGGCTTCGACAACGTGGTCGGGGCCACGGTCGCCGGAGAGGCCGCCGACACGCCCTGGGGCAAGGTGCCGGTCCCCGAAGACGCCCCGCAGGGCGCCCGCACGCTCCTCGTACGCCCCGCGGGCGTCCGTCTGTTGCCCGCCGACGAGGGTCTGCGCTGCACGGTCGCCGCCCGCACGTTCAGGGGCACCCATGTCGCCGTACAGCTCCAGCCTGAGGGCGCGCCGCGCCTGGAGGCGGCGTGTGCGCTGCGGGAGGCGCCGGAGGTCGGGGACACGGTCGGGGTGGAGTTCGACGCGGCCGACACCGTCGTACTCGACGGCTAGCGGACATGCGTGTGGCCCGCCCCC
Source organism: Streptomyces hokutonensis (assembly GCF_042751305.1). Taxonomy (GTDB): domain Bacteria; phylum Actinomycetota; class Actinomycetes; order Streptomycetales; family Streptomycetaceae; genus Streptomyces; species Streptomyces hokutonensis_A. The sequence goes on along the minus strand of NZ_JBHYWD010000007.1, from coordinate 135,477 downwards.
ACGAACCGGACGGGCCACAGCAGAAACAGCGGGTGGATCAGCGGCCGTTGGTCGCACCGCGGCGGCGCATGCCGTAGTAGACGGCTCCGCCGCCCGCGACGACGAACGCGCCCGCGATACCGGCGATCATGCCGGTGTTGGAGTTGGCACCGGTCTCGGCGAGGTTCGAGCTACCGGCCGCCGGGGACGGCGCGTTGTCCGTCGTCGTGGCGGGGGCGGTGCTGCTGCTCTCCGAGGCCGACGGGGTCGGGGTGTCGGACTCGGCCGGGGTCGAGGCGGTCTCCGACGGGGTCGGGGAAGCCTCGGTCGGAGTCGGGGTGGGCGACTCCGTGGCGCAGGCCTTGGACGGGGTCGTCAGGTTCGGCGAGATGTTCTTGTTGAGGCCATTGGCGGCCTCGACGTGGACGCGGTACGTCGCGTTCGGCTGCCAGTCCTCGGAGAAGGTGACAGTGACGCCCTCCTTCGAGCCCTTGACCGACTGCGCGTCGCCGACCTGCTTGGCGTCGGAGCCGTTGTTCTCCAGGAACACCGTGATGGTCGCCTGGGTGGCCGAGGCGTCCTTGTCGGTCACGGTGATGACGCCCTTGTCGCCGTCACAGCTGGCTGAGGCGGAGAACTCGCCGATGCTGCAGGCGAGCGCGTTGCCCGCGAATCCGAGCGCGAGCGCGGCCGAGGCGGATGCGACACCGAGGATGCGTACGGAACGTCGAGATATGGACACGTTTGCCCTTCACGGGATGTGCAACTGCGGGGGGTTTAGGGGGAGATGAGGCAACGTTCGAGGTGAGGCACCACCACCCCCAGGAGTCTCACTGGTTTATAAGTGCTGCGTAAGCAGTGTCAATGCATATCCGGCGTCCGACAGTTGGCTTTACCTGCACTTTAATAAGCGAGACGTTTCAGCGCCTCCGGAGCCTCCTCGATCCGGTCAACGAGGGCGATACGGCTCTCCATCGACCGTTCCCGGGCAAGTGCACTCAGCAGTTGCCACGTTGGCAGCCGCTCCGTCCAGTGCTCCCGGTTCACCAGAACCATCGGCGTGGGCTCGCCGCGCGACTCGTAGTAGTTCGGCGTCGCGTTGTCGAAGATCTCCTGTACGGTCCCGGCCGCGCCCGGCAGGAACACCACCCCCGCGTTGGAGCGGGCCAACAGACCGTCCTCGCGGGTGGCGTTGGCGAAGTACTTGGCGATGTGGGAGGCGAAGGCGTTCGGCGGCTCGTGGCCGTAGAACCAGGTCGGGATGCCGATCGAGTGGTTGCCCTTGGGCCAGCGGGTGCGGACCTCGAAGGCGCGCCGCGCCCAGTCGGTGATGGAAGGGCTGAACGAGGGGGATCCGGCGAGGAGTTCGCACGCCTCCTCCAGCATCGCGTCCTCGTAAGGCGCCGCGTACGCGCCCAGGTTCGCCGCCTCCATCGCGCCGGGGCCGCCGCCGGTCGCCACCGTGAACCCGGAGCGGCTCAGCTCCCGGCCCAGGCGCGCGGCACCGCCGTAGGCCTCCGTCCCGCGCGCCATCGCGTGACCGCCCATCACGCCCACCACCCGCGCCCCGCGCAGGAGTTCGTCGAGGGCGTCGGAGATCGAGTCGTCGTGCACGGCGCGCAGCATCGAGGCGTATATGTCGCCGTCCGCCTTGGTCCGCTGGAACCAGGCGTACGCGAGCGCGTCCGGAGTCCGTTCGTACCCCTGGTCGAGCGAGGCGAACAGCTCGGCGGGCGTGTAGAGATGGCCGCGGTAGGGGTCGAAGGGGAGGTGCGGGACCGGCGGGAAGACGAGGGCGCCCTCGGCGCGGATCTTCGCCGCCGCCTCGTCGCGCATCGGGCAGCCGAGGAAGACCGCGCCCGCGGTGTCGGTGGTGAGCAACTCCTTTGTACGGTCCGTCAGATCGACGGCCTGGACGCGGTATCCGGCGAGGGTGCCGCGGGCCGAGACGGTCGCGTCGAAGTCCTCGACCGTCTCGATCTCGCGTTCGTCGTGGGCGGCCGCATGGGCCGGGCTCGTCTGCACGGGCCCATGCTAGGCAGTGGCCAGGTCAGCCCTGGACCGCCGCCGGGTCCATCCACACGACCTCCCAGGAGTGGCCGTCGGGGTCGTCGAAGGAGCGGCCGTACATGAAGCCCTGGTCGATGGCGTCCGTGCTGCCGGTGGCACCGGCGGCGAACGCCTTGTCGACGAGTTCGTCGACCTTCTCGCGGCTCTCGGCGCTCAGACACAGCAGGACCTCACTGGTCGTCGTCGAGTCGGCGATCTCCTTCTTGGTGAAGTCGCTGTACCGCTGCTTGCTGAGGAGCATCGCGATGATCGTGTCGCTGATCACGACACACGCGCACTCGTCGGTGCTGAACTGGGGGTTGATCGAGTAGCCGAGCTCCGTGAAGAACTTCCTCGACGCGTCGACGTCGTTCACGGCCAGGTTCACGAAGATCATCTGCTGGTACATGCGGGGTCTCTCCCATCGGGCGTGCGTGCTGTTCGGTGGGTAGACCGGCCGTCGCCGCGAAACTCATCGGCCGGCCAGCGGCAGCGCCGCCAGCTCGGCCACGGACAGGGTCAGCGGGAGGAACAGGGCCAGCAGCGCGCCCGCGCGCAGGGCCGCCGCGCTGCGCAGCATCGTCGCGGGGGCGCCGAGGCGGAGCAGCGCGGCCGTGGTGTCGGCGCGGGCGTGCTTGGCCTCCAGCGCGGCGGTGAGCAGGGTCGCCACCGTGCAGCCGGTGACCAGGAGCAGACCGAGGGTGGTCAGGGGGCCGAAGGCCGGGGCGTCCGCGTCGTAGAGCGCCGTCATCGCGAAGCCGCCGGACGCCACCGCGCACACCACGCCCAGCGGGCGCCCGATCCGGGTCGCCTCCTCCATCAGCACCCGCCCGGCCAGCAGCCGCAGCGCGCCGGGGCTGACGGACTGGAGCAGCCGGCCGCACAGGTGCGTGAGCCCGGGGCCGGCCAGCGCCAGTCCGATCGCGGTCAGCACCCAGCCGGCCAGCACACTCGCGGGCCCGTCGGCGAGCCCGCCCGGGAGCGAGAGCCCGCTGCCGTCCTTCGCCCGGTTCGCGTACGCCTCCACCGCGAGTCCGGCGGCCAGCACCGCGATGCCCCAGGGGAGACCGCGGGGGGCTTCCCTGGGAGCCGGGGGGCGCGAGGGGTCGGAGGTGGGTGCGGCTTCGCTCGTGGTCTCCAACTGCTCGACCTGCGCGGGCTGTTCGGACTCCGGACCGCCGTTGCGCGCACCCGCACGCAGGTGCGCGCCGAAGCGGCCGTACGCCCCGAAGGTCTCGCGGGAGCCCGGGCGGCCCTGCACGCCGAAGCGGCCGTACGACCTTGCCGGGCCCTTCTCCGAGGCGGGGCGGAGGTCGCGGGGGCGCAGGGTGAGGGCCACCGCGACGGAGGCGGTCAGCGGTACGAGGGCGAGGAGGGTCAGTGCGGCGGGCAGGGGGAGCGGCTGGTCCGAGGCCAGGAACTCCGCCGCCGCTCCGTCGAAGGGCATGCCCGTGAGGTCGCCGCGCAGGTGGAGGAAGAAGAGGAGGGCCAGCATGGAGCCGAGGGTGCAGGCCAGCGCGGTCGTGGTCGCCGAGATCGCCATCAGGCGGCCGGGGCCGAGGCCGATCGCGGAGAGGCCGGGGCGGGGTCTGGTCGCCGGGTCGGTGCGGGCGACGGCCACCGCGAAGTACACGGTGGTGGCCAGCGGGGTCGCGCACCAGCCGAGGCGGAGGGCCGCGGCGGCGGGGGAGTCGGGGTGGCCCATCGCGTAGCCGAGGGTGCACAGGAGGAGGAAGCCCGTGCCCGCCGAGGCCACCGCGACCAGCAGGCGGCGGAGTTGGACGGCGGGGTGCGAGCCGCGGGTCAGACGGAGAGCGAGCACTCGGCCCGGCCTTCCGCTTCGGTGACCGGGGGAAGGTGGACCGTGTTCACGCGGCGTCCGTCGAGGAGCGACACCGTGCGGTCCGCGAGGGCGGCCGTCTCCGCCTCGTGGGTCGCGAGGACGACGGTGATGCCGTGCGAGCGGGCCGCCGTGGTGAGCGTGCGCAGGACGTGGGCGCGGTCCGCGCGGTACAGCGGGGCCGTCGGCTCGTCGGCGAACAGGACCGTCGGCGCCGGGGCCAGCGCGCGGGCGATCGAGACGCGCTGGCGCTCCGCCTGGCGCAGTTCGTGCGGGCGCTTGCGGGCGTGGTCGCCGATGTCGAGGCGGTCCAGCCACTCCAGGGCGGCGGTCTTGGCCCGGCGGCGGCTGGTGCCGCGCAGCATCAGGGGGAGGGCCGCGTTCTCCCAGACGTTCAGCTCGGGGACGAGTACGGGCGCCGGGTCGATCCAGCCGAAGCGGTCGCGGCGCAGCCGTTCCCGGGTCATCGGGCCCATGGTGTGCACGGGCACGCTGTTGAACCAGACCTCGCCGCGGCCGGGGCGCTCAAGACCGGAGAGGCAGCGCAGCAGCGTCGTCTTGCCGCTGCCGCGCGGGCCGTTGACGGCCAGGATCTCGCCCTCCCGGACGCCGAGCGAGACGCCGCTGAGCGCGGGCGTGCCGTCGTTGTGCTGGAAGTGCAGGGCACGTGCCCAGAGCACGTCGTTGTCCGGCGGGGCCACCATGCGCGTACACCTCGTTCAGATCCGTTTTCCTGTGCCGCATCCCCCGAGCGGGGGAACGAGGACAGGGCCGATCGGTTACCAGGCACGCTAAGGAGGCTGGGGCGCGACCCCGGACAGCACACGGCCCGGGGTGCACCGTTCTCACTCGTACGGGCGCACCCCGGGCCGTATAAACCGCTGAACTGCCGAAGGCTAGAGCTTCGTCCAGGCCTCCGTGAGGACCTGGCGGACGATGCCCTCGATCTCGTCGAAGGTCGACTGGTCGGAGATCAGCGGCGGCGACAGCTGGATGACCGGGTCACCGCGGTCGTCGGCGCGGCAGTAGAGGCCGTACTCGAAGAGCTTCTTGGAGACGAAGCCGTAGAGCACGCGCTCCGACTCCTCGTCCGTGAAGGTCTCCTTGGTGGCCTTGTCCTTGACGAGCTCGATGCCGTAGAAGAAGCCGTTGCCGCGGACGTCGCCGACGATCGGGAGGTCGTGCAGCTTCTGCAGGGTCTGCAGGAAGTTGGCCTCGTTGTCGAGGACGTGCTGGTTGAGGCCCTCGCGCTCGAAGATGTCGAGGTTGGCGAGGCCGACCGCGGCGGAGACCGGGTGGCCACCGAAGGTGTAGCCGTGCAGGAAGGTGTTGTCGCCCTTGTAGAACGGCTCGGCCAGGCGGTCGGAGATGATGCACGCGCCGATCGGGGAGTAGCCCGAGGTCATGCCCTTGGCGCAGGTGATCATGTCCGGCACGTAGTCGAACTTGTCGCAGGCGAACATCGTGCCCAGGCGGCCGAAGGCGCAGATGACCTCGTCGGAGACCAGGAGCACGTCGTACTGGTCGCAGATCTCGCGGACCCGCCGGAAGTAGCCGGGCGGCGGCGGGAAGCAGCCGCCGGCGTTCTGCACCGGCTCCAGGAAGACCGCGGCGACCGTCTCCGGGCCCTCGAACAGGATCTGCTGTTCGATCTGGTCGGCGGCCCAGCGGCCGAAGGCCTCCGGGTCGTCGCCGAACAGCGGGGCGCGGTAGATGTTGGTGTTCGGGACCTTGTGCGCGCCGGGCACGAGCGGCTCGAACGGGGCCTTCAGGGCCGGGAGCCCGGTGATGGACAGGGCGCCCTGCGGGGTGCCGTGGTAGGCGACCGCGCGGGAGATGACCTTGTACTTGGTGGGCTTGCCCTGGAGCTTGAAGTACTGCTTGGCGAGCTTCCAGGCGGTCTCGACGGCCTCGCCGCCGCCGGTGGTGAAGAAGACCTTGTTCAGGTCGCCCGGCGCGTAGTGGGCGAGACGCTCCGCCAGCTCCACGGCCTTGGGGTGGGCGTACGACCAGATGGGGAAGAACGCCAGCTCCTGCGCCTGCTTGGCGGCGGTCTCGGCCAGCTCGGCGCGGCCGTGACCGGCCTGGACCACGAACAGACCCGCGAGACCGTCGAGGTAGCGCTTGCCCTTGTCGTCGTAGATGTAGGTGCCCTCACCACGGACGATCGTGGGAACGGGCGCGTTCTCGTACGAGGACATGCGGGTGAAGTGCATCCACAGGTGGTCGTACGCGGTGCGGCTGAGGTCCTTGCTCACGGTTATCGGGTTCCCCACATGTAGGTCTGCTTCTTGAGCTTCAGATAAACGAAGCTCTCGGTGGAGCGCACTCCGGGCAGCGCCCGAATGCGTTTGTTGATGACGTCCAGCAGGTGGTCGTCGTCCTCGCAGACGATCTCGGCGAGGAGGTCGTACGAGCCCGCGGTCATCACCACGTACTCCACTTCCGGCATGGCCGTCAGCGCGTCCGCCACGTTCTCGACATCGCCCTCGACGTTGACGCCGACCATCGCCTGTCTGCGGAAGCCCACGGTGAGCGGGTCCGTGACGGCGACGATCTGCATGACGCCCTGGTCGAGCAGCTTCTGGACGCGCTGGCGCACGGCCGCCTCGGAGAGGCCGACGGCCTTGCCGATGGCGGCGTACGGCCGGCGACCGTCCTCCTGGAGCTGTTCGATGATGGCGAGGGAGACGGAATCCAGATGCGGAGTCCCGTTCCTGGACTCGCGGGAGTCCCTGTGTTCTGCGCTACGACTGGCCACGGCTTCACTGTGCACGACGTCTCGACCGTTCCGCAAGGCCGCTTCGATGAAATTCGTTGTTTACAAGGTCGAGACTTGCGGATTTCGTAGTCTTGGCGCGATCGGGGGTGTTGAAAACGTGGGCCGGGCGATTAGTGTGGGTGTCTCAGTGATTGGACACCTGAACTTGGAGGGCCGGCAGTGAGCACCGAGCTGCGTCGTCTGCGCAATTACATCGACGGTGAGTTCCGGGACGCCGCCGACGGACGGACCACCGAGGTGGTCAACCCGGCGACCGGCGAGGCGTACGCCACCGCCCCGCTGTCCGGAGCGGCGGACGTGGACGCCGCGATGGCGGCCGCCGCCGCCGCGTTCCCGGCCTGGCGGGACGAGACACCCGCGGCGCGCCAGCGGGCCCTGCTGAAGATCGCGGACGCGTTCGAGGAGCGGGCCGAGGAACTGATCGCGGCCGAGGTGGAGAACACCGGCAAGCCGATCGGGCTGACCCGCTCCGAGGAAATCCCGCCGATGGTCGACCAGATCCGCTTCTTCGCGGGCGCGGCCCGGATGCTCGAAGGCCGCTCGGCCGGCGAGTACATGGAGGGCATGACCTCCATCATCCGGCGCGAGCCGATCGGCGTCTGCGCGCAGGTCGCGCCGTGGAACTACCCGATGATGATGGCGGTGTGGAAGTTCGCGCCCGCGCTGGCCGCCGGCAACACGGTGGTGTTGAAGCCCTCGGACACCACCCCCGCCTCCACCGTCCTGATCGCCGAGATCATCGGCTCGATCCTCCCCAAGGGCGTCTTCAACGTCGTCACCGGCGACCGCGACACCGGCCGCCTGATGGTCGAGCACCACACCCCGGCGATGGCCTCCATCACCGGCTCCGTGCGCGCCGGCATGTCGGTCGCCGAGTCCGCGTCCAAGGACCTCAAGCGGGTCCACCTGGAGCTCGGCGGCAAGGCCCCCGTCGTCGTCTTCGAGGACACCGACATCGCCAAGGCCGTCGAGGACATCTCGGTCGCGGGCTTCTTCAACGCCGGGCAGGACTGTACGGCGGCGACGCGCGTCCTCGTCCAGGAGGGCATCCACGACGAGTTCGTGGCCGCGCTCGCGAAGGCGGCGGCCGAGACGAAGACCGGCCAGCCGGACGACGAGGACGTGCTCTACGGCCCGCTCAACAACCCGAACCAGCTCAAGCAGGTGACCGGCTTCATCGAGCGGCTGCCCGCGCACGCGAAGGTGGAGTCGGGCGGTCACCGGGTCGGCGAGGTCGGATACTTCTACGCCCCGACCGTCGTCTCCGGCCTCAAGCAGGACGACGAGATCATCCAGAACGAGGTCTTCGGCCCGGTCATCACCGTCCAGTCCTTCACGGACGAGGCCCAGGCGATCGAGTGGGCCAACGGCGTCGACTACGCGCTCGCGTCGTCCGTGTGGACGAAGGACCACGCGCGGGCGATGCGGCTGTCGAAGGCGCTGGACTTCGGCTGCGTGTGGATCAACACCCACATCCCGCTGGTCGCGGAGATGCCGCACGGCGGCTTCAAGAAGTCCGGCTACGGCAAGGACCTTTCGGCCTACGGCTTCGAGGACTACACGCGGATCAAGCACGTGATGACGTCGCTGGGCGAGTAGTTCTCACCAGAGCAAGTGCGCGGCCCCGGACTGGAGTTGATCCGTCCGGGGCCGCGCTGTTTCCCCTCTTTTCCCCCTCCTCGGTGGTCAGGCGTGCTCGGCGACGCTGGTCAGCGAGGGCAGTTCGGAGGTGACCTTGCCGGGCTCACCCGGCAGAGCAGGCTTGCCCGCCTTGCCGGGTGCAGGCAGCGGCGGCAGGTCGGCCGGGTCCGGGAAGGTGATGCCGGCCTTCTCCAGGAGCGGACCGCAGGTCTCGACGGCCTTCTTGTAGCCGGCCGTCGTCGGGTCGAAGTCCCCCTTGGCGACCTTCACTTGAAGGTTGACGCGGCCGTCCGAGTCCTTGGACGCGTGGAAGCCCGGGAAGACCGACCGGCCCTGCCCGCGCATGCACCGGGCGAAGTCGCCGTTCGCGGTGTTGAGGTCGCCGGGGGCGCTCTTGGTCGGGTGGTAGGCGACCGCGAAGGCCACGGTCCTGGGAGACGCGAAGTGCTTGTCGCCCTTGCCCTTCGCCGTGTTCAGGGCAGTGCCGGAGACGACCGCCAGATGAGGCTTCACGGTCGCCGTGTGGGACGCCGGTGCGGCCGACGCACTGACCGTGCCGAGCGCGGCGGCCGACAGAATGGCGATGCCGAGGGCCAGCCGCTGCGGCCTGGTCGCCAGAACTCGCATGGTTCCTCCTGCTGTTGCGGGTGTCGCTGGACGCCACCCACACAACCGCCCGGCCGGTTACACCACGGGAACTGCCGCCCTTACCCCCGTGTAACCGTCCGCCCGCCACACTGACGGCCATGCGTGTGCTGGTGGTCGAGGACCACGAAGAACTCGCCGAGACCGTGGCGGCGGGCCTGCGCCGCGAAGGCATGGCGGTCGACCTCGCCTTCGACGGTCCTACGGCCCTGGAGCGCGCGGAGATCAACGGCTACGACGTCGTCGTACTCGACCGCGATCTGCCCGGGGTCCACGGCGACCAGGTCTGCCGGACGCTCACGGCGGGGAACAGCCGGGCGCGGGTGCTGATGCTCACCGCGTCCGGCACGGTCGCCGACCGGGTCGCGGGGCTCGGACTGGGCGCCGACGACTATCTGCCCAAGCCGTTCGCGTTCACCGAACTCGTCGCCCGTATCAGGGCGTTGGCCCGCCGTGCGCAGCCCGCGCTGCCGCCGGTCCTGGTGCGCGGCGAACTCCGGCTCGACCCGGCACGGCGGGAAGCCACCCGGGCCGGCTGCCAACTGCCGCTCAGCCCCAAGGAGTTCGCCGTACTGGAACTCCTGCTCGGCGCGCAGGGGACGGTCGTGTCCACCGAGGAACTCCTGGAGCGGGCATGGGACGAAGCGGCCGATCCCTTCAGCCAGACGGTGAAGGTGACGGTCAGCAGACTGCGCCGCAAGCTGGGGGAACCGCCGTTGGTGGAGACGGTGGACCGGGCCGGGTACCGCATCCGATGAGGGAATGGGTCCTGCGACGGCTGCACGGGCCGCGCACCGTCCGCCGGCGCCTCACCCTTCTCTACAGCGCGCTCTTCGTGGTGGCCGGCGCGCTCCTGCTGACCTTCGTGTACCTGCTCGCACAGACCACCGCCGGCGGGTCGGCCGCCCCTGGGATGAGCACCCAAGTGGTCGGCGGTACACCCGCCGTGAACGCGCCGACCCTCACCGCCGTAGCCGAGGCCGCCCGCAGCGACCAGTTGCACCAACTGGTCGTCTACGCCGTCATCGCGCTCGCCGTGATGGCCGTGGCCTCGCTCGCGCTGGGCTGGTTGATGGCCGGCCGGGTGCTGTCGCCGCTGCGCACCATGACGGCCTCGGCGCGCCGGATCTCCGCCGACAACCTGCACGAACGGCTCGCGGTCACCGGTCCCGACGACGAGTTGAAGGCGGTGGCGGACACCTTCGACGCCGTACTGGCAAGGCTGGAGGGCGCGTTCGAGGCGCAGAAGCAGTTCGTCGCCAACGCCTCGCACGAACTGCGCACCCCGCTCACGCTCCAACAGGCCATCGTGGACGTCACCCTCGCCGACCCGAACGCACCGGTGCGGGTGCTGCGCGCGGCGCTGGCCCGGGTGCGGGCGGCCGGGCAGGAGCAAGAACGGCTGATCGACGCGCTGTTGACCCTCGCGCGCAGCCAACGCGGCCTTGAGCGGCGGGAGTTCGTGGATCTCGCGACGGTCGTGGAGGAGCGGCTGCGGGGCGTGGAGCCGGCCGTGCGGGCCCGGCTCGAATCCGCGCCCGTTCTCGGTGATCCGCAGCTCGTCGAGCGGCTGGTCGTCAACCTCACCGACAACGCCGTAAGGCACAACCTCCCGGCGGGGGAGGGGAGTTGGGTGAGCGTGTGGACCGGGCTCGACGCGCGGGGGCGGCCCGGGCTGCGGATCGAGAACAGCGGGCCGGTGATCCCGGCCGACCAGGCGGCCGGACTGTTCCAGCCGTTCCGGCGGCTGGGCGCGGAACGCGTCGGGAAGCGGGACGGCCTCGGCCTCGGCATGTCCATCGTGGCGGCGGTCGTCGCCGCGCACGGCGGACGGGTGCGGGCGCGGACCCGGCCGCAGGGCGGCCTTGTGGTGGAGGTGAGCCTGCCGCCGTACGCCCCGGCGGAGCACCGGAACCCGGCGTACACCGCACCCGTCGTGTGAACCGGCGGTTACTTCACAGACAACCGATCGACAAGGTGTCGGGTCCGCGGGGAGCCGCTGGACGCAGCGTCCATTGATCGGACCCGGGTCGCAGCGTCATGCTGCGCGGGTGCCCAAGACTCCGAAGCCGTACTCGCCCTCCCGCCGCTCCCTGCTGCGCGCGGGCGGCTCTGTCGCCGCGCTCGGCGCCCTCTCCGGGTGCGGTGTGCCCGCCGCCTATGTGAAGGCGGGCGACCGTGCCGGTGCCGATCTGTCCGCCACGGACAAGCGGCTGACCTGGGCGAACTGGCCGTTGTACATCGACACCGATGACAACGACGCGACCAAGCGGCCCACGCTGGACGCCTTCGAGAAGAGGACCGGGATCTCCGTCGACTACATCGAGGAGATCAACGACAACGACGAGTTCTTCGGCAAGATCAGCCCGGCCCTCATGAACCACCAGCAGACCGGCCGCGACCTGATCGTCATGAGCGACTGGATGTGCGCGCGGTTCGTCCGCCTCGGCTGGGTCCAGCGGATGGACCGGGCCGCGCAGCCCAACGTGGCGAAGTACCTCGACCCGCAGCTCAGTTCGCCGGCCTTCGACCCGGGCCGCCGGTACACGGTGCCGTGGCAGTCGGGCATCACCGGCATCGCGTACAACCACCGCAAGCTCGGCCGCGAGATCCGGCACGTCTCCGACCTGTGGGCGAGCGACCTCAAGGGCCGGGTCACCCTGCTCTCCGGCCTCGACGAGGCGTTCGCGCTGCTGATGCAGGGCAACGGCGTCGACATCACCAAGTGGACCGCCGCCGACTTCCACAAGGTGTGCGACCAGGTCCGGACCCAGATCAGCAGGAAACAGATTCGCCGCTTCACCGGCAACGACTACACCAAGGACCTGGTCAGCGGTGACGTCCTGGCCTGTCAGGCGTACTCCGGCGACGTCATCCAGCTCCAGGCCGACAACCCGGACATCCGCTTCGTCGTCCCCGAGGAGGGCGCCGAACTCTGGGCGGACTCCCTGATGATCCCCGACCTGGCCCGCCACAAGACCAACGCGGAACGTCTGATCGACTACTACTACGACCCCGAGGTCGCCGCCGAACTCGCCGCCTGGGTCAACTACGTCTGCCCCGTCCCCGCCGCCCAGGACGTCCTCGCATCCTCCAAGGACAAGGACACCGCGGCCCTCGCCGAAAACCCCCTGATCTTCCCCGACACCACGATGCGCAAGCACCTCGCCATCGCGCGGGACATCACATCGACGGAACGGGTGGAGTTCGCGAAGGAGTGGAACAAGATCGTGGGGTTGTAGGGGGGTGCCCCACCAACAGCCGGTCACAGCAATCGGTCGCCAGCCCGTCGACTACTTCCGGCTGACCGGCGACACCGTCACCGTCCCCGCCGTCACCATGTGGCACGTCGACGAGACCGGCCTCATCGACGACTTCCGCGTCTACGTCGATCTCGCCCCGCTCTCCGCCTGAGCCGCGCGGGACAGCGCGGCGCGGCGGGTGAAGTCCCGTACGCCTCCAGGACTTTGCCCGCTCTTTACAACCCGCACTCCCGCCCCGTCGTCTCTCCGCTCGATCCGTAACCCGCCCCGCCGGTGCACCACCGGCGGACCCGGCGGGCCGACAGACGAGAGAGAGCGATTCATGCGCCGAACTGTCCTCAGCGCCATGGCACTCGCGTGCGGCGCCGTACTGGCGAGCACCGTGCCCGCGTTCGCCCAAGGGGCGTCCGCGTCGCCCACCCGCGCCGCGACCGCCGCGCCGTCCGGCACCACGGCGCCGACCCCGGTCCCCAGCGCCGATCCCACCCGCAGCCCGAGCACCGCGCCCTCCGCCGAACCGAGCGTGGCGCCGAGCCAGGTCGCCAGCGTTCCCCGCGGCGCCCCGGACACCGGTGTCGCGCCGGAGTCGAAGTCGTCCGACCTGTCGACCACACTGATCGGCGGCGGAGCCGCCGCGGCCCTCGTCGGTGGCGGCGCCTTCGTCGTCGTACGGCGCCGGAGGGCGACCGGGGCATGACCTCGCTCTCCAGGCGCGCCTTCGTCACGGCCTCGGCGGCGGCCCTGCTCACCGGCTGCGGCGGTGGAAACGGGACCGCCCCGGTCACGAACTCCGCTGCGAAGCAGGGGAGTTCGGAGCAGGGAAGCTCGACGCCCGCCTCGCCGCCCGCCGCCGCGAAGCCGGTCCACGCCCTCGCGCGGTCCGCTCCGGTCACCCTGCGCGTCCCGGCGATCGGGGTCGACACCCCGGTCATGCGACTGGGGCTGGCCTCGGACGGCACCGTGCAGGTGCCGCCGATCACGGCGCACGACCGGGCGGGCTGGTACCGGTACTCGCCGACCCCCGGCGCGACCGGGCCGTCGGTGATCCTCGGGCATGTGACGGTGGGCGCGTACGGGGACGGGGTCTTCCGGCATCTCGCGCGGCTTCGCGCGGGCAACCGGATCGACGTGGTCCTGGAGAACGGCACGACGGCCGTGTTCGCGGTCACCTCCGTGCGGACGGTCGCCAAGGCCGACTTCCCGTCGGACGACGTGTACGGGAACGTGGACCGCCCCGAACTCCGGCTCATCACCTGCGGCGGGACCCGTACCGGTTCGGGTTACCTCGACAACGTGATCGTCTTCGCGGTGCTGACCGACGCGAGCCCCTGATCCGGTCCGGATCCCGGACCGCCGGAACCCCCGCCGGCGGTCCGGGGTCTTCCTCCGTGAACCTCACCACCCCCTACGGAGCATGTTGAAACGGTCCCGCGAGAGGGCAGCGTCCGAACTGTTCGCCGCCGTCTACCCGCGCCTCGCCGGCTGGTGCCGCCGGGTCGGCGGAGACCACACATAAGCCCCCCAAATACCCCACCCCGGCCGCACCCCGCGAGTTGCCACCCGGTAGAAATGAGCGGGACACCGAGGCGGGAG
>NZ_JBHYWD010000007.1:64881-121675 GCF_042751305.1 Streptomyces hokutonensis | reverse complement strand
TCGCCCCCGCGCCTCGGGCCCCGCCGCACCCATGGTCGCGCCCCACCCCCCCCGCCCGCGCCGGGCGCGCCGCCCATCGCCCCCCCCCCCCCCCGCCCCACGAGATCGCCTCCGAGGCCTTCACCCGGCTCTGGGCCCGCTGGACGAAGGTCGCGGAACCGCGCGGCTTCCTCTACGTCACCGCGGCCAACCTCGTCCGGGACCACTGGCGCAAACTGGAGCGCGAGCGCCGGGCCGTGCGCCGCGCCACCACCGAGGAAGCGATACGCCCGCCGACCGAACAGACCGACCCGTCCGTACGGCTGCTCGTCCAGTCGCTGCCGGAACGACTGCGCGTCCCGATCCTCCTGCACTACTACGCTGACATGCCGATCCGGGAGGTGTCCGTGCTGACCGGGCGCAAGGAAGGAACCATCAAGGCCGACCTCCACGCGGCCCGCGAACTGCTCCGAGCCCATCTGAGGAGAAGCCTTGACCACACACTTTGACGAGGAGGACGAGGGGCGTGAGCCCGACTTCGCCCTCGACGACCCCCTCACGGTCATCCTGCGGCCTTCCTCCGCCGAGTACCTGGGCCCGCCCGTCGGCCGCTACGAGTCGATCCGCCGCGGCGCGCACCGCCGCCGCCTGCTCCGCGCGGCGGCCGGCGCCGGCGCGACCTGCGCGGTCCTCGTCCTGGCCGCCCTCCCGTTCCGCCTGGCCCACCGCGACACCCCCGTGACCCCCACGGTCCCCCTCGCCCCACCTCCCCTGAGCAGCACTCCTACGACTCCGCCCGCGCCGCCCGCCACCCAGGCACCCAGCCCCAGCGCGGACCCGAGCCGCACGAGTGTCCCCAGCATGGAACCGTCCAGGGCCCCCACGGCACCGGCCTCACTCGCGTCCCGAACCGCCGCCCCCTCGGCCATACCGACCCGAACGCGGTAACTCCCGCGCCCACAGGGGCAATTGCAGCCGATCGTGTGACGATCAACTGGAGCTGTCCCACCAGATGATCACCTTCTGGGACCACTTCACCGCGACGGGCGACCCGAACAGTTACGGCACCCCGAACTGGCAGAAGTACCGTACGGGGACAGGGGAGTTGATGTCCCTGAAGGCCTGCGACGCCGCCCCGTCGAGCGACAGCCCCCGGTGGCCTGCTCGAAAGCCACCCGCGACTTCGCCCAGGAACACGACCTGGACTTCTGGGGGAGCCTCGGGACGCCGGGCAGCTGACGCGAGTTACGGCCGCCCCGTGCGCGGCGGTTCGTCGAGTACGCGGCTCACCGCGACGGCGGCCTCCCGTACGGCGGGGCCCAGCCGGTCGTAGGGCGTGCTGGTGGCCGCACTGACCGAGACGGCGGCCACCGTGATGCCGGCCCTCAACACCGGTGCGGCCAGGGACAGTTCGCCGAGCCGGTACTCCTCGTGCGCGGTGGCCAGGCCTGTCGCGCGGACCCGGGCCAGCTGGGCGCCGAGGGGGCCCGGCGCGGTCAGTGTGTGCGGGGTGTGGCGTTCGACGGAGGCGGGCGGGCCGTGGCCGTGGGCCAGCAGGACCTTGCCGGCCGCCGTCGCGTACAGCGGCAGGCGTTCGCCGCTGACCAGGCACAGCGCGGTACCGTCCGCCGGTACGGCGACGTCGGCGTGCCCGCCGGTGCGCGCGGACAGCGCGCGGAGCGCGGGCAGCGCCGCGTCCAGCAGTCCGCGCGGGCAGGGCGCCGCCGCGCCGAGCGCCCGGATGCGGGTGCCCAGGCGGTAGGAGCCGTCGGCCGCGCGCTCAAGTCCGCCCCAGGCCACCAGTTCCGGCACCATCCGCAGCGCGGTCGGCACCGGCAGTCCCGTCCGCCGTGCGATGTCCGTCAGCCGCAGGGTGTCAGGACCGCCCACGAAGGCGTCCAGCACCGAGAAGACCCGCCCGGCCACTTCGCACCCCAGGTTTTCAACCAGCGAAAGCCGGACGTTGTCGCCGCCAGGCACGCCCCGCGAAGGTCAACACATGACTCTCGCCCTCTCTTCCGACGAGCTCCTGTCCACCACCCGGGCCGTCCGCCACCGCCTCGACCTCACCCGTCCCGTAGCCCGTCAACTTCTCGAAGAATGCGTGGACTTGGCGGTCCAGGCGCCCACCGGCCGCAATCGCCGGCGCCGGCACTTCGTCATCGTCACCGACCCGCAACGACGGGCCGCCCTCGCCGACCTGTGGCGGGCCGGGGTGAACACGCCGGGTGCCTCCGCCCCCGTCCCGCTGCGCGACCTCCGCCGGGCCGACGTCGCCCACATGGACCGCGTCTTCTCCGGCGCCGCACACCTCTACGAACACCTCCAGGAGGTCCCGGCACTCGTCGTCCCGTGCGTGGAGGGCCGTACCGACGAGGCCCCCGTACTCCACCAGGCAGGCACCTGGGGATCCATCCTCCCGGCGGTCTGGAGCTTCATGCTCGCCGCCCGCGCCCACGGCCTCGGCACCTGCTGGACCACGGGCAACCTGGTCCACGAGAAGCAGACGGCCCGCTTCCTCGGCATCCCCTGCTCCGAGGTGATGCAGACGGCCCTGATCCCCGTCGCGTACACCCTGGGCACGGACTTCCGCCCGGCTCGCAGGATCCCCCGCGAGGAGGTACTCCACTGGGACGAATGGTGATGGAGGAGAGAACCGCCGATTGTTTTGAACGTGTTCAATTATCGGCGTAGGCTGCCGCCATGAACGACAGAGCCGCCCTTCTGAAGGGCATCCGCGTCTGGCTTGCCCTGTTCGTCGTCTGTCTGGTGCTCAGCGGCGCCACCGCCTTCCCGCTGGTCCACGAACTCCGTTGGGCCGAGGACCTGTTGACGTCCCTGTCCGTACCGCACTACCTGCCCGCCCTCGCGGATTGGATCGAGCGCGTACGCCAGGGACTCGACACCGCCGACACCGACTACCCCTTCCTCCTCTACGGCACGGACTGGCTGGCCTTCGCCCACCTCGTCATCGCGGTCGCCTTCTACGGCCCCTACCGCGACCCGGTCCGCAACATCTGGGTCGTCGAGTTCGGGATGATCGCCTGCGCCGGAATCATCCCGCTCGCTCTCGTCTGCGGACCGATCCGCGGAATTCCCTTCTGGTGGACGGTGATCGACATGTCCTTCGGGGTCATCGGGATCGTCCCGCTGTACGTCGTCCGGAAGAAGATCAAGCGGTTGGAAGCCGTGCTCGCGCCGACTCCCGCCCCCGCCCCGGCTACTTGAGCGCCGCCAGCGCGATCCGCATCGCGACCGCGTTCATCGACTCGCCCTTGGCGTCCGTGGAGTTGACGGAGTAGACGAGGGTGCGGGAGAGGTCGCGGGTGGCCAGGACGACCGCGCTGTAGCCGTACCGGGAACCGGACTTGAGCCAGTACACCTTCCCGCCGTACTCGAAACGCTGGAGGCCGGCGCTGTAGCTGGCGCCCTCGATGCCGGACGGCACCGTGAACATCTCCTTCAGGTACGGCTCCGGCACGATCCGCCCCCGGAACAGTGCCGTGATCAGCCGTTCCAGGTCGGCGGTCGTCGAGATCATGTCGCCGGCCGCCCACCGGTCCGCCTGGTTCCAGTCGGTGACGTCGACGAACTCCGTTGTGCCGTCGGTCTGTTGGACCACCTGGTAGCCGTGGTTGTGCGGGCCCCGGATGCGCGGGTCGGTGCCGGGGAAGTACGTGTCCCGCATGCCCGCCGGGCGCAGCACGAGGCGGGTGGCCTCGGAGGCGTACGAGTGTCCCGTCACCTTCTCGATCAGCAGGCCGAGGATCGTGTAGTTGATGTTGAGGTAGTCCTGCTGTGTGCCCGGGCGGAACTCCGGGCCCTTCGCCACCGCCGACGCCACCACCTCCCTCGGCGTGAGTGTGTCGAAGCGGTGCGCGTACTGGTCGGCGAAGGCGTCCCCGAAGCCGTCACCGGCCTGGATACCGCTGGTGTGGGTCAGCAACTGCCGTACGGATACGGGCTCGAAGGCCTTCGTGAGCAGCCCCGGCAGATAGCGCTGGACCGGTGTGTCCAGGTCGACCTTCCCCTGTGCGGCGAGCCGCAGCACGGCCGCCGCCGTCACGACCTTCGTCGTCGAACCGGCCCGGAAGCGGGCGGCGGGATCGGCGGCGGCACCGCTCTCCAGGTCATGTACACCGGCACTCCCGCGCCAGCTTCCGTCCGTCCCTCCCACCCGCACGAGGGCCGCCGTGGCATCCGCGTCCGGCAGTCCGACGAGCGCGGCCCGCAGCGCCTCGGTGTCCGGGCCGGCCGTCTCCCGTACGGCAGTTGAGGGCGAGGAGGACGCGGCGAACGCGGGTGCGGCCAGCGGTCCGGCCGCGAGGGCGAGGACGAGCGAGGCGGTGAGGACGGTGGTGCGACGGCGGGTGCGCATCGGCTGCTCCTGGGTTCTCCGGTGGCTGTCGGTGATCAGCCTCATCGCATACGGCCCACCGCGGATCGTCGGCGAGGAGGGCACCCACCCTGGCGCCACCCGGACCAACTCCCTTGCGGAACAAGGGGTTTACCGGGGTTGGCCCCCTACGGGATCCAACTCGGCGCCGCAAAAACTGTTATCGCCGAAGCCTTCACCCCGTCTCCCTCTGCGTCCTCCGTTTCCTCACGCACCGGAGCCACCCACTTGGCAACGAACGCACCCGAGCCGACCGGCGCCCCCAAGCCGACCGGCACCCGCAGGCCCGCCAACAAGCACCGCCTCACCCGCCGGGGCCTGTTCACGCTCGGCGGCGGAGTCGCGGCGGCGGGAGTCGTCGGCGGCGGGATCGCCGCGTTCTCCGGAGGCGGCGCCGACGCCGCGCAGCCCGGCACGGCCATCGGCACCGCCACCGCCCGGCCCGAGGCGCTGACCCACCCGGGCATGCTGCACAACGCCGGTGACCTGCACCGCGCCAAGGTCCGGATCGCCGCCCACAAGGACCCCTGGCTGAAGGGCTGGACCCGGCTCACCAACAACCCGCATTCCGCGAGCACTTGGCGGCCCCGCCCGCAGGCCGTCGTCGTCCGCGGCGGCACCGGCCAGAACTACGGCATCCTCTACAACGACATCCACGCCGCGTACCAGAACGCCCTGCGCTGGCGGATCGGCGGCACCAAGGCCAACGGCTCCACAGCCGTCGCCATCCTCAACGCCTGGTCGGCCACCCTCACTTCGGTCAACGGCAACGCCGACCGCTTCCTGGCCTCCGGCATCTACGGCTACCAGTTCGCCAACGCCGCCGAACTCGTCCGCGACCACCCGGACTTCGAGTTCGCCCGCTTCAAGAAGATGCTGCGCACGGTGTTCCTGCCCATGAACACCGACTTCCTGACCAATCACAACACCGCCAACATCACCAACTACTGGGCGAATTGGGACCTGTGCAACGTCGCCTCCCTGATGGCGAGCGGCATCCTGTGCGACGACCGCGCCACCTTCGAACGCGCGGTGACCTATATGAAGTCCGGCGCGGGCAACGGCTCGTTCAAGCACGCCATCCCGTTCGTCTACAGCGGCCAGAACCTCGCCCAGTGGCAGGAGAGCGGCCGGGACCAGGGCCACACCATGATGGGCATGGGCCTCATGGGCGCGATCTGCGAGATGGCCTGGAACCAGGGCGTCGACCTCTACGGCTACCTCGACAACCGCTTCATGAAGGCCGCCGAGTACGTCGCCAAGTACAACCTCGGCGCGGCCGTGCCCTTCACGACGTACGCCTGGCGCAGCGGCCAGGGCGCCGGACGCTACCTGGAGCAGCCTGTGATCTCCGACATAGCCAGGGGAACCGTTCGCCCGGTTTGGGAGATTCTGCACAACCACTACGCCCGCCGGCGGCGTCTGACCACCCCGTTCATCACGCTCATGGCTGAGAAGGTGCGTGCGGAGGGCGGTGGCGGCGACTACGGGCCCAACAGCGGCGGCTACGACCAACTCGGCTTCGGGACGCTGCTGTACAGCAAGTGACACCGTCGTACACCAAGTGACACCGGGGAGGGTGAGAGGCGACATGGACGGGGACGGACGGCAGTGGCACTCCACCATCGCCGCGGCACAGGCCGGTGACCGGCGGGCGCTGGACGAACTGGTCGCGGGCTGGCTGCCGTTGGTCTACAACGTGGTCGGCCGCGCCCTCAACGGCCATGCGGACGTGGACGACGTGGTCCAGGAGACGATGCTCCGCGCCGTCGACCACCTCGGCTCGCTCCGCGACCCCGACAGCTTCCGGTCCTGGCTGGTCGCGATCGCCATGCGCCAGATCCGGGACCGGGCCCGCCGCCGCAAGTCCCCCGACCAGCTCCCGGACGGGCTCCCCGGCGACGCCGCCGACTTCGCCGAACTCACCGTCCTGCGGCTCCAGTTGGAGGGCCAGCGGCGCGAGGTCGCGGAGGCGGTCCGCTGGCTCGACGACGAGGACCGCCAGCTCCTCTCCCTGTGGTGGCTGGAGGTCGGCGGCGAACTCACCCGCCGCGAACTGGCGTCCGCCGTCGGCATCAGCCGCCAGCATGCGGCGGTCCGCGTCCAGCGCATGAAGGAACGCCTGGAAACCGCCCGGGCCATCGTCCGCGCCCTCGACGGCGCCTGCCCCGACCTGCGCGAAGTCACCGCCCGCTGGGACGGCCGCCAGGACTCGGTCTGGCGCAAACGCGTGGCCCGCCACCTGCGAGGCTGCACCTACTGCGGCGACCCCCGCGAATCCGTCGTCCCCGCGGAACGCCTCCTCGTCGGCATCGCCCTCGTCCCCCTCCCACTCGGCTTCACCCTGTCCCTGGCCTTCGGCGCGAAGACGGCGGCGGCTGCGACGGGGTTGGCGGGGGCGGCTTTTGCGGCGGGGGCGAGTGGGATGGGTGGGGCGGGCGGGGCGGCTGGTGTGGTCGGGGCGGGCGGCTCTGCGGGTGCGGCGGGTTTCGCGGGATCGGCTGGGGCGGCGGGTACCGCCAGTTTCGCCGGCTCGGCCGGGGCCTCGGGTGTCGCGGCCTCGGCCGGGACGGCAGGAGCAGCGGGCACGGCGGGTTCGGCAAGTGCTGCCGGTGCCATGGGTTCGGCGCACGCTGCCGGTGTTGTGGGTTCGGCGGGGCTGGCGGGGGTTTCGGGTGCGGTGCATGCTGCTGGGGTCGTAGGTGCTGGGGGAGTTTCGGGTGTTGCGGGGTCTGCCGGTGTTGTGGGTTCGGCGGGGGTTTCGGGTGCGGTGCATGCTGCTGGGGTCGTAGGTGCTGGGGGAGTCTCGGGCGTCGCCGGATCCACGGGCCTGCCCGGAGCCGCGGGAGCTGCCGGAGCCGCGGGTTCGGCCGGGGGCGCCGGAGTTTCGGGTGTCGCGGGGTCTGCCGGGGCTGCGGGTTCGGTGGGCGCTGTGCACGGGGCAGGCGCCGTGGGTTCGGCGGGCGCGGCCGGTGCTGCTGGCGCCGCCGGAACCGCCGCCGGTGCGGCGGGAACCGTCGGCTCGGCCGGTGGGCCCGCCGGCTGGTCGGCCAAGGTGCTCGGGCTGCTGACCAAGCCCCTCGTCGCCGTGACGGCGGGCGCGACGATCGCGGCGGGCGGCGCCTACGTAGCCACCCACACCCCGAACACCCCACCCCCGAAGGCCCTGACCCCCACGGCGACGGTCGGCACCCTCCACCCCCCGTCCGCGACGGCTACCGCGACCATCCCATCCCCCTTCCCGTCCGGATCCCCGTCCCTCCCCCCGTCCCCCTCCTCCTCCTCGAAGACGACGAGCGGACCGTACGGCTCGGTGGTCGACGCCGTGGACCGTGCCCCGAACCCCGACACCCCACCCGCCGCCCTCCCGCACCGCCCGGCCTCCGGCCTCAGCAGCACCGGCGGGGCGCACGCCACCATGAACCATCGCGGGGACAACGTGACGCTCAGGGGCCAGGGTTACGTCCTCGTCCGCTGGCAGATCTCACCGCAGTACCGCTCCGGCGCGCTGGTCATGCCGAGTTGGACCACGCTGAAGGGCAAGCTCTTCCACGTCGCCTCGGGCGGCGGTCGCCGCATGGACGACCGGGTCGGCACCACCGACCCCACCGCCACCGGTATGGGCAGCAAGACCACCGGCTACGACGTCCTGCCCACCGGCACCCAACAGATGTGGCAGAACGAGTACTTCTACATCGACGGCAGCGTCACCCTCACCGTCAACGAACGCGGCGCCGACTACGGCCTCAATGTCTTCCCCACCACCTGGGACGCCGTGGAACAGGACATCACCACCGGCCCCGCCCAGGGCGCCACCCGCTACGGCCTGACCCGAGACACCGGAAAGGACAACGCCCCGGTACCCCAGTACGTCACCCGCACCACCCCGGCCGACCCGGCGACGGTCGCTCAGGCCTCCCGGGTCTGACCGTCCCGCCCGTAGTCGTCCTGCGCGGCCATGACCTCGTCCCCGTGCTTGAACGCCCATGCCCCGAACGCGTCGATCGGTTCGAGCAACGTCCGCCCCAGCGCGGTGAGTTCGTACTCAACGCGCGGTGGCGAACCACCGTAGGACCGCCGTGCCACCAGCCCGTTGAACTCCAGCCGCCGCAAGGTCTCGGTCAGCACCTTCTGGCTGATCCCGCCGATCCGCTCCCGCAACTCACCCGGCCGCCGCGGACCGTGCCGCAGCGCCCAAAGCACCACACAGTTCCAGGTGTTGCCGAGCAGGTCGAAGGCGAGCCGGGCCCGGCAGTCGGCGAGAAACACGGGGTCGGAGGTCACGCACCACATGGTGCCCGAGCGGCTTCCTACTGTCGTGCCATGCGAATCGGAATCCTCGGAACCGGCGGAATGGCGGACGCGCTCGGCGCGCAGTGGCTCCGGCCCGGACACGAAGTACTGTTCGGCGGCCGCGACTTGGGGCGGGCGGAGACTCTCGCAAGGCGACACGGCGGCGACCACGGCACCCTCCACCAGGCCGCCGACTTCGGCACCGACGCCGTGCTGATGGCACTGCCCTGGCAGGCAGCGATCGAGATCGCCCCCCAACTACCCCTCACCGGACGCGTGTTGATCGACTGCACGAACCCGGTCGGCGCGGGCTTCCGCCTGCTGACGACGGGCGCCCCCTCCGCCGCCGTACAACTCGCCGCAGCCGCAGGCCCCGAGACCCACGTCGTCAAGGCCTTCAACCTCTGCCACGAGGACGTCTGGCGCCTGACACCCCCGGTGTTCGACGGCCGCCCCCTGGGCGTCCCCCTGAGCGGCGACAACCAACAAGCCCTCGCTGTCGTACGGCAGTTGGTGCGGGACGTGGGCTGCGAACCCTTCGCGGCGGGGGAGTTGGACCAGGGCGCGGCACTACTGGAGGCGACTGCCGCGCTGCTCATCCGGTTGTGGGTGGGGGAGGGAGTGGACGCTCAATCCATCGCCCCGCCGGGGGAGTCGGCGGGCCCGCGAGCCCCGGGCGCCGCCGTCACCCCTGCTTCCTGAGCCCGCACAGGACGCCGACGCGGTTGGTGGTGATCGAGTCGACGCCCAGGTCGAGCAGCCGGCGCATCGAGCGCCGGGTGTCGGGGGTCCAGACCGACAGGAGGTAGCCGTCGCGGTGGACACGGGCGACGAGGTCCCGGTCGACCAGTGTGAAGCGGTAGTTGAGCCAGCGCGGCCGTACCGCTTCCAGGACCGCGGGGCGCGGCGGCGCGAGCGAGGTCCAGGTGAGGGCGATCTCGGCCGACGGATCGGCGGCGCGCACGGCGAGCATCCAGTCGGCGCCCGCGCAGTAGTACGCCCGGTCGGCCGCCCCGCACTCGCCGATCACGTCCACGATCCGGCGCACGGCCCCCGGGTCGGCCACGCCGGGCAGGTCGACCATCACCCGGCTGCCCTCGGTCGCGGCCAGCGCCTCCACCAGCGTCGGCACCCCGCCGTCCGTGAGCCCGCGCACCTCGTCCACCGACAGGGACTTCAGCGGCCGGTCCACTTCCCACAGCCGTTGCAGCGTCTCGTCGTGCAGCAGCACGGGCACGCCGTCCCGGGTCACTCGTACGTCGAACTCGACGGCGTCCGCGCCCTGTTCGAGCGCGGAACGCAGTGAGTCGAGGGTGTTCTCACGGGCACGGTAGGGGTCGCCGCGATGGCCCACGGCGGTCACGTTCTCCATGGGCCCATTCTGCTGGTTGTCGCGGGAGCGCCGACCGTCAGGGCGCGAGCCACGCCGAGGTGTAGGCGTCGATCTCGTCGTTGACACGGGCCTTGCCGGCCGCGTCCAGGAAGGAGGCCGCCACGGCGTTCTTCGCGAGGTCGGCGACACCGCGCTCGTCGAGGTCGAGGAGGCGGGCGGCGACCGCGTACTCGTTGTTCAGGTCGGTGCCGAACATCGGCGGGTCGTCGGAGTTGATCGTGACGAGGACCCCCGCCCGGGTGAACTCCTGGATGGGGTGCTCGTCGAGCGTGCGGACCGCGCGGGTGGCGATGTTGGAGGTCGGGCAGACCTCCAGCGCGATGCCGTGCTCGGCGAGGTGGGCGAGCAGCTTGGGGTCCTGCGCGGAACTGGTGCCGTGCCCGATGCGCTCGGCGCGCAGGTCGTTGAGCGCGTCCCACACCGTCTCGGGCCCGGTGGTCTCACCGGCGTGCGGCACGGAGCGCAGGCCGGCCGCGATGGCCCGGTCGAAGTACGGCTTGAACTGCGGCCGGGGCACCCCGATCTCCGGCCCGCCGAGCCCGAACGACACCAGCCCCTCCGGGCGCAGCCGGTCGTCGGTGGCGAGCCGCACGGTCTCCTCCGCCGCCTCCAGCCCGGCCTCACCGGGAATGTCGAAGCACCACCGCAGCACGGTCCCGAACTCCGCCTCGGCCGCCTTGCGGGCGTCCTCGATCGCGTCCATGAACGCCCGCTCGTCGATCCCGCGTCGCGTCGAGGAGAACGGCGTGATGGTCAACTCGGCGTACCGCACCTGCTGCCGGGCCATGTCCCGCGCCACTTCGTACGTCAGCAGCCGCACGTCTTCGGGCGTCCGGATGAGGTCGACCACGGACAGATAGACATCGATGAAGTGCGCGAAGTCCGTGAAGCTGAAGTAGTCGACCAGGGCCTCGGGGTCGGTGGGCACAGTGGAATCGGAGTGCCGGGCGGCCAGCTCCGAGACGATCCGCGGGGAGGCGGAGCCGACGTGGTGAACATGCAGCTCGGCCTTGGGCAGCCCGGCGATGAAGGCGTGCAGCTCGCGGGCCTGACCGGCGGCGGGTACGGCGCTGTGGTCGGACAAGGTTCCTCCCCGGAACGGCGCCCCGGGCAGTGCCGTACGGGACGCGGGTGATCGGCTGATCGATGACTCGGGATCATCGTAGGCCGGGGTGGGAGGGGACGGGGGTGGTGGTCGGCGGGGGCTGATCGCGCCGAGCCCGATCGGCATCCGCGGTGCCGTCCGTATGGCGGAACTGTCACGTGAACGCTCTAGCATGGTCCGTCTGACGGTCGACCGACGGGGACGGGGACGGGACATGGGGGACCAGACACAGCCGGACGGCGGCGCGGGAGCGAACGACGACCCGTGGGCACCCCCGGAGAACAGGCCGTCACTGGACAAGCGCGCACAGCCGCCGAGCCCCGGCCGGCAGCCGCCCCCGCAGGACCAGCCGCCGTCCCTGCACTACCAGCCCACCATGACCGCCCTCCCGTCCGACGGCTTCGCCCCGCCCGGAACTCCGCCCGCTACCGGCGCACCCGGAGTCCCGCACCCTTCCGGCGCCCCCGGCTACGGCCAGCCCAGCACACCCGCCAGCCAGCCCGGCACACCCCCGGGCCTCCCCAGCTACGGCACCCCCGGTTACGGCCCGCCCAACGCCCCGGGCGCACCCGGCATGCCAGGCGCCCCGGGAGTGCCCGGCGGCTACGGCTACCCCGGCTACCCGCAGGGCTACGGCTGGCCCGGTATGCCGATGGCCCCGCAGAACAACCTGGGCACCGCGGCCCTGGTGCTGGGCATCCTGTCCTGCTGCCTGTTCTGCGTCTACGGCATCGTCTCCCTGGTCCTCGGCATCATCGCCGTCGTCCTCGGCGTCAAGGGCAAGAAGCGGGCCGACCGCGGCCAGGCCACGAACCGGGGTCAGGCCCAGGCAGGTCTGGTCACGGGGATCATCGGCATCATCCTCGGCCTCGCCGTGATCGTCCTGCTGGTCATCGGCTTGGCGGTATACGAGAACGAGAACGGCAACCAGGACTCCGACTCGACCTCGTCCTACAACTCCGCGCCCGCCCTGACGGCCCCGATCCCGACCCAGGAGTGACCCAAGGGCCGCCCAACCGACACGCCCCTGGGCTCGCCCCGCCGAAGCGCCCCCTCGCTCTCCACCAGCGCGAGCCTGTCGCGGTTGAAGCGTCTTCCCCGGTAGGCCCCCGAGGCCCGCCCACCGAAGCCACTTCAGCCCTCGGCCCTCGCGAGCCCAGCCGTAGGGTCTTCCCCGATACGCCTCCCGATGCGCGCCTTGCTGAAGCGGCCCCGGCCCTCCTCCAACGCGCACCGCAACCGCAACCCAAGCGCCTCCCTGACCCCGCCCCTGGGCTCGCCTCGACCTTTCGTCCCAGCCATTGCCCGCCCTCCCGGTTGGGTCGAGCCCAGATCGCAACCGCAGCGGGTTCCTCGATACGCCCCCTGGTCTCGCCCGCCCCGGCCCTCCTACCTCAGCAGCTACCCCCGGCCTCCCGTCAGCGCGGCCCCATCCCCGCCGAAGCCCTCCAGGGCTTCCATCAGCGGGAACCCGGCCGCGGTCGAGGTGCCTTCGCCGATACGCCCTCAGGCTTGCCCCGCCTCCGCCTCCGCCTCCGCCTCCGCCTCCGCCTCGGCGGCTGCGCCCGGCCTCCCGTCAGCGCGGCCCCTTCTCCCGCCGAGGCCCTCCAGGGTTTCCATCAGCGGGAACCCGGCCGCGGTCGAGGTGCCTTCGCCGATACGCCCTCAGGCTTGCCCCGCCTCCGCCCCCGCCTCGGCGGCTGCCCCGGCCTCCCGTCGGCCAGCACACCAACCGCAGCCGAAGCCCCCCGGGGGGGCCGGCAGAGGCCCCCTACTCCACCCGTCCCCGCGCCTCCATCAACGCGAACCCCAGCAGATTCGGCCCCCTCCACCGCTCCGGATCCTCCGCCGCCGGGTCGTCCGCGGCCAGCCCGATCCCCCACACCCGGTCCACGGGACTCGCCTCCACCAGCACCCGATCCCCCGTGCCCAGCAGAAACGCCCGCAGTTCCGCGTCTGCCGCGAACTTGTGGACGCTCCCCTCGACGACGATCCCGAACCGCTCCCGCGCCCAGGTCTCCTCGTCGAAGCCGCGCACCAGGCGCCCCGCCTTCTTCGCCATGGACGGATGACCGGCGGAAAGCACGCGCGTGAGCGCCTCGGTGTCGCCGAACAACCGCGCCTTGCCCGCCATCATCCAGTGCTCGGCGGTCGCATACGTCACCCCGTCCACCGTGAACGGCGACGGCCACCACTGGCTCAGACAGCTCGCGCTCACGCGGCCGTCCGGGCGTGGGCGGTGGCCCCAGAAGTGCAGGTACTTGACCTTGGTCCCGGCGCGCACTTCCCTGATCAGGGCTTCCTGTGAATCGATCTTTCGCGCCGCGTCGGACGCGAGCTTCCCCGTGATCTTGTCCATACACGCGAGTCTTGCAGGCACCACTGACACTCCGTCCCCCCTTTTCCATGCGGACTCGACACCTGGTCGAAGGATTCCGTCGCGTAACCAAAAGGCAACAACGGAATCACTTGTTGGAGTCCCTTTGCTCTGTCAGGATCGGCATTCAAATCGAGCTGGAGCTACGCCACCCGCCAGCGGACGAAGCGGGGCGAAGGCGGAGGAGAGCGACATGCACAACCCGGGCAACGCCACCCCGGAACGATTCCCCGCTCAGGAGTACTTCGCGGACGGCGCGCAGTTCATCGCGGGCCGCCTGACCAAGGGCACCTCGGGTCGTACCCACGCGGTTGTCGACCCGGCGACTGGCGAGGACGTCTACACGTACGAGCTGGCCGGCACGGCCGACGTGGACGCGGCCGTCGCCGCCGCCCGCGCCGCCTTTCCGGGCTGGTCGGGCGCCACCCCCGGCGAGCGCTCCGACGCGCTGCACCGCTTCGCCGCCGTGCTCGCCGAGCGCGCCGACGACTTCGCCCGCGCCGAGTCCCTCCAGTGCGGCAAGCCCCTCAAGCTCACCCGCGAGTTCGACATCCCCGGGACCATCGACAACACGGCCTTTTTCGCCGGTGCCGCACGGCACCTCCAGGGGCAGTCGGCCGGTGAGTACTCGGGCGACCACACGTCGTACGTACGCCGTGAACCCATCGGTGTCGTCGGCTCCATCGCGCCCTGGAACTATCCCCTCCAGATGGCCGCCTGGAAGATCCTCCCGGCGATCGCGGCCGGCAACACGATCGTCCTGAAGCCCGCCGAGCTGACCCCGCTGACCTCGCTGATGTTCGCGCAGGCCGCCACCGACGCCGGTATCCCGGACGGTGTCATCAACATCGTCACGGGGACCGGGAAGGAGGCCGGGGAGCACCTCGTCGGGCATCCCGACGTGGCCATGACCTCCTTCACCGGCTCCACCGCCGTAGGCAAGCGCGTCGCCGAGATCGCGACCGCCACTGTCAAGCGCATCCACCTGGAGCTGGGCGGCAAGGCACCCTTGGTGGTCTTCGACGACGCCGATCTCGAAGCCGCTGTCAACGGAGCCGTCGCCGGTTCGCTCATCAACACCGGGCAGGACTGCACGGCCGCCACGCGCGCGTACGTGCAAAGGCCCCTCTACGAAGCGTTCGTCCAGAAGACAGCAGCTCTCATGGCGGGCGTCCGGGTCGGCGACCCGTTCGCCCCCGGCACCGACCTCGGGCCGCTGATCTCGCACGTCCAGCGCGACCGCGTGGCCGGTTTCGTCGACCGGGCGCGTGGCTACGCGCGCGTGGTGACCGGCGGCGAGGCTCCTCAGGGAGATCTCAAGAACGGCGCGTACTATCGCCCCACCCTGGTCGCGGACGCCGCCCAGGACAGCGAGATCGTGCAGTCGGAGCTCTTCGGCCCGGTCCTCGTGGTGCTGCCCTTCGACAGCGACGACGAGGGCATCGCGCTCGCCAACGACACCCCGTACGGGCTCGCCGCCTCCGCGTGGACCCAGGGCGTCTACCGGGCCAACCGCGCGACCCGCGAGATCAAGGCCGGCTGCGTGTGGATCAACGACCACATCCCGATCATCAGCGAGATGCCCCACGGCGGCTACAAGGCGTCCGGCTTCGGCAAGGACATGTCCGCCTACTCGTTCGAGGAGTACACCCAGATCAAGCACGTCATGTTCGACAACACGGCGGTGGCCCGCAAGGACTGGCACCGCACGATCTTCGGGGACCGATAGCAGAACTGACGGCCGCCCAAGGCGCCGCCGTCTCCTCCCGAAAGGGCAGCACGCGCATGAAGCAGTACGAGCCCGACCGCCTGACCCCGGCCGAAATGGCCGCCGTCCGGCGCAGCTTCCGCAAGAGCAGGTCCGCGTGGACCCGCCGTTCGGTGCTGCGCGCCTCCGCCGGCGGCGCGCTCGCGGTCGGCGGTCTCGGGGCCCTCAGCGGCTGCGGGATCCCCGCGGCAGGCAAGACGCAGGGCGGCGTGTCCGCCGACGACCACTCGGCCACGGAGAAGGAGATCGACTTCTCGAACTGGCCCGAGTACATCGACACGGACGACAGCGGCAAGCACCGGCCCACCCTGGACGCGTTCACCAAACGGACCGGCATCAAGGTCAAGTACACCGAGGACATCAACGACAACGACGAGTTCTTCGGCAAGATCCAGCCGCAGCTCGCCGCCGGCCAGCCCACCGGCCGCGACCTGATCGTCCTCACCGACTGGCTGGCCGCCCGCATGATCCGCCTGGGCTACGTCCAGAAACTGGACGCGTCCAACCTGCCGCACGCCTACGCCAACCTGTCGGACCAGTTCCGCAGCCCCGACTGGGACCCCGGCCGGGCGTACTCGTACGTATGGCAGGGCATCTCGACCGTCATCGCCTACAACAAGAAGGCGCTCGACGGCGTCGAGGTGAAGTCGATCTCCGACCTCCTCGACAACCCCAAGCTCAAGGGCCGCGTCGGCTTCCTCACCGAGATGCGCGACAGCGTCGGCATGACCATGCTCGACATGGGCAAGGACCCGGCGAAGTTCACCACCGACGACTACGACGCGGTCATCGCCCGCCTCCAGAAGGCCGTCGACAAGGGCCAGATCCGCCGCTTCACGGGCAACGACTACACGTCGGACCTCACCAAGGGCGACTTCGCCGCGTGCGTCGCCTGGGGCGGCGACATCGTCCAACTCCAGTCGGACAACCCGGACGTGGGCTATGTCATCCCCGAGGCCGGCTACATGACCTCGACCGACAACCTGCTGATCCCCAACAAGGCGCGCCACAAGACGAACGCCGAGCGGCTGATCGACTACTACTACGAGCCCGAACCGGCCGCCGAACTCGCCGCCTACGTCAACTACGTCAGCCCGGTCGCGGACGTGAAGCCGTATCTCGCGAAGATCGACAAGTCGGCGGCGAGCAACCCGCTGATCCTTCCCGACAAGGCCATGGCGGCCAAGTCCCACGCCTTCCGCTCCCTGAGCTCGAAGGAAGAGACGGCCTACCAGCAGAAGTTCGCAAAGCTCACAGGGGCGTGACGACGATGAACACCAAGGACACCAGCGGCGACGTCCGCCTCTCCGGTATCAGCAAGACCTACGACAACGGCTTCACAGCAGTGCAGCCGCTGGACCTGACAGTGCCCCAGGGCTCCTTCTTCGCCCTGCTCGGCGCCTCCGGCTGCGGCAAGACCACCACCCTGCGCATGATCGCCGGCCTGGAGGAACCTTCCTCCGGCACCGTCCACCTCGGCGACCAGGAGGTCACCAACCTCCCGCCGTACAAGCGGCCCGTGAACACCGTCTTCCAGTCGTACGCCCTCTTCCCGCACCTCGACATCTTCGAGAACGTCGCCTTCGGTCTGCGCCGCCGGGGCATCAAGTCGGTGAAACAGCAGGTCGTCGACATGCTCGACCTGGTCCAACTCGGCGAGCAGGCACGGAAGAAGCCGCACCAGCTGTCGGGCGGCCAGCAGCAGCGCGTCGCCGTGGCCCGCGCGCTGATCAACCACCCGAAGGTGCTCCTCCTCGACGAGCCCCTCGGCGCCCTAGACCTCAAGCTGCGCCGCCAGATGCAGCTGGAGCTCAAGCGCATCCAGACCGAGGTCGGCATCACCTTCGTGCACGTCACGCACGACCAGGAGGAGGCCATGACCATGGCCGACACGGTCGCCGTGATGAACGCGGGCCGTGTCGAGCAGCTCGGCTCGCCCAGCGACCTCTACGAGAACCCGAACACCACCTTCGTCGCCAACTTCCTCGGTACCTCCAACCTCATCGAGGCCGAGGTCGACTCCAAGTCCGGCGACGACATCGTCCTCAAGGCGGGCGGCGGCAAGCTCGTCCTGCCCGAGGCGCGATGTTCGGCGCCCACGACGACCGGCGGCAAGGTCCTGGTCGGCGTACGGCCGGAGAAGATCACCCTCACGCCCGCCGACGACGCGGGCGAGATCCCGGCCGGCCGCAACCGCATCACCGGCAAGATCGCCGACTCCAGCTTCATCGGCGTCTCCACCCAGTACGTCATCGACAGCCCGGTCTGCCCCGAGTTCGAGGTCTACGCCCAGAACATCGACCGTGACTCCCGGCTGCGGCCCGGCGCCGACGTCGTCCTGCACTGGAACCCGGCCCACACCTTCGGCCTCGACGCGGCACAGGACATCGACGCGGGCGTCGACACCGAGGAGGAGGCCGCCTGATGGCCGCTGTCACCGAGGCGCCGCCCCTGGCGCCCGCGCCGGAGAAGAAGCCTCCGCGCAAGAGGGGCCGCTGGACGCCGTACTGGCTGCTGCTGCCCGGCATTCTCTGGCTGATCGTCTTCTTCGCGCTGCCGATGATCTACCAGGGCTCCACGTCGATCCAGACGGGCTCCCTGGAGGACGGCTACAAGGTCACCTGGCACTTCTCGACCTACTGGGACGCGGTGTCCGAGTACTGGCCGCAGTTCGTGCGCTCGGGCCTCTACGCCGCAGCCGCGACCATCCTCTGTCTGCTGCTCGGCTACCCGCTCGCGTACCTCATCGCCTTCCGCGCGGGACGCTGGCGCAACCTGATCATGATCCTGGTGATCGCGCCGTTCTTCACCAGCTTCCTGATCCGCACGCTCGCCTGGAAGACGATCCTCGCGGACAGCGGCCCGGTCGTCGGCGCCCTCAACACGCTGCACGTCCTGGACGTCACCAACTGGCTCGGCTGGACCTCCGGCGACCGCGTCCTCGCCACCCCGCTCGCGGTGGTCTGCGGACTGACGTACAACTTCCTGCCGTTCATGGTCCTGCCGCTCTACACCTCGCTGGAGCGCATCGACGGACGGCTGCACGAAGCGGCCGGCGACCTGTACGCCAAGCCCTTCACCACCTTCCGCAAGGTCACCTTCCCGCTGTCGATGCCCGGCGTCGTCTCCGGCACCCTGCTGACCTTCATCCCGGCGGCCGGTGACTACGTCAACGCCGAACTTCTCGGCTCCACCGACACCCGCATGATCGGCAACGTCATCCAGACGCAGTTCCTGCGCATTCTGGACTACCCGACGGCGGCGGCTCTTTCCTTCGTCCTCATGGCCGCCATTCTCGCCATGGTGACCATCTACATTCGCAAGTCCGGGACGGAGGATCTGGTCTAAATGGCAGTCGTACGCTGGTTCAAGCGCCATTTCGTAGTCATCGCGGGCCTGTTGACCCTCGGCTATCTCCTGCTCCCGAACGTCATCGTCACGGTGTTCTCCTTCAACAAGCCGAAGGGGCGCTTCAATTACGAGTGGCAGCAGTTCTCGCTGGACGCCTGGAAGCAGCCGTGCGGTGTCGCCGACATGTGCGGCTCGCTCTCCATCAGCCTCCAGATCGCGGTCTGGGCGACCATCGGCGCCACCGTCCTCGGCACGATGATCGCCTTCGCGCTGGTCCGCTACCGCTTCCGCGCCCGCGGTGCCGTCAACTCGCTGATCTTCCTGCCGATGGCGATGCCCGAGGTCGTCATGGCGGCCTCGCTGCTCACCCTGTTCCTCAACATGGGCGCCCAACTGGGCTTCTACACCATCCTGATCGCCCACATCATGTTCTGCCTCAGCTTCGTCGTCACCGCCGTCAAGGCCCGCGTGATGTCGATGGACCCGCGTCTGGAGGAGGCGGCCCGGGACCTCTACGCCGGTCCGGTGCAGACGTTCGTCAGGGTCACCCTCCCCATCGCGGCCCCCGGAATCGCGGCGGGCGCGCTGCTCTCCTTCGCGCTCTCCTTCGACGATTTCATCATCACCAATTTCAACGCGGGTTCGACCGTCACCTTCCCCATGTTCGTCTGGGGATCGGCACAGCGCGGGACACCCGTTCAGATCAATGTCATCGGTACGGCCATGTTCCTCGTCGCCGTATTGTTGGTGCTCGTCTCCATGGTGATCACCAACCGCCGCAACAAGGTAAAGGCATAACCGCTAGCGCCCTGTAGGGAGTTGAAATCATGGCCCCGAGCGCCATGAGCCGCAGCAACAATTGGACCAAGTCTCTTTCCGAAGCCCGGCCGGTCCCGTACTGGCTGGACGACCCCGGCAAGCCCCACCCCGAGCCCGCGCTCACCGGCGCCGAGACCTGCGACCTGCTGGTCGTCGGCGGCGGCTACAGCGGACTGTGGACCGCGCTCATCGCGAAAGAGCGCGACCCGCAACGGGATGTCGTCCTGCTGGAAGGCCGCGAGGCGGGCTGGGCCGCCTCGGGCCGCAACGGCGGCTTCTGCGCCGCCTCCCTCACCCACGGCCTGTCCAACGGCCTCACCCGCTGGCCCGACGAGATCCACCAGCTGGAGAAGCTGGGCGCCCGCAACCTCGACGAGATCGAGAATGCGGTCGCCCGCTACTCCCTGGACTGCGAGTTCGAGCGCACCGGCGAGATCGACGTCGCCACCGAACCGCACCAGGCCGAGGAACTCCACGACTGGTACGGCGAGTTGGAGAGCAAGGGCCTCGCCGACGGCACCGAGTTCCTCGACGCGGAAGCGGTCCGCGAACAGGTCGACTCGCCGACCTTCCTGGCCGGCCTGTACGACAGCCGGGGCGTCGCGATGCTCAACCCGGCCAAACTGGCCTGGGGGTTGAAGCGCGCCTGCCTCCGACTCGGCGTCCGTATCTACGAACACACCCCCGCCCTCGCCCTCAAGCCGTACGGCGCCGGGATGGCCGTACGCACGCCCTACGGTTCGGTCCGCGCCCGCCGGGTCGCGCTCGGCACCAACATCTTCCCGAACCTGATCAAGCGGGTCCGCTCGTACACCGTCCCGGTCTACGACTACGCGCTGATGACCGAACCGCTCTCCGCCGACCAGTTGGCGTCGATCGGCTGGAAGAACCGCCAGGGCCTGGGCGATTCGGCGAACCAGTTCCACTACTTCCGGCTCTCCGCCGACAACCGCATCCTGTGGGGCGGTTACGACGCGATCTACCCCTACGGCGGCCGGGTGCGCGCCGAGTACGACGACCGGCCGGAGACCTACGCCAAGCTCGCCGAGCACTTCTTCACCTGCTTCCCGCAGTTGGAGGGGCTCAACTTCTCGCACGCCTGGGGCGGCGCGATCGACACCTGCTCGCGCTTCTCGGCGTTCTTCGGCACCGCCCACCAGGGCAAGGTGGCCTACGCGGCGGGCTTCACCGGCCTCGGCGTCGGCGCGACCCGCTTCGGCGCGGACGTGATGCTGGACCTGCTCGCGGGGGAGCGGACCGAGCGCACGGAACTCGAGATGGTCCGCAAGAAGCCGCTGCCCTTCCCGCCCGAGCCCTTCGCCTGGACCGGCATCGCGCTCACCAAGTGGTCGCTGGCCCGCGCCGACGACCACGGCGGCCGGCGCAACCTGTGGCTGAAGACGATGGACAAGCTGGGCCTGGGCTTCGACAGCTGAGCCCCACCTGCGAGGTGTGACCCGGTTCACTCCTTCGAGGGGCCGGAACCCGCGTAATGCCGACGGCCGACCTCCCTCTCTCCTGTGACGCGACCAGCGTCGACATGAGAAAGGGAGGTCTCCTCATGACTGGGGCGAAGACGGCCGTCGAGTGGCTGGCATCCGTGGCTCCGGATCCGGAGGCCTGCCGCTGGGAATGGGAGCGCAACCCCATGGGGATCGCGCTGCTGCCCGCCGGCAAGGCCTGGGACGTACTCATCCTGCCGGGTGAGCTCGGTTATCCCACGCTCGATGTGCTCACCCGGGTCATCGATCAACCGGGCCCGGTACTCGTCGACTTCGGCGACGCACGCATGGGTTTCCTGGTACCGCCCGGTACCGCGGCCCGCTGGCTCGGCACCGGGATCCGTACGGCGGGACTCGGCACGTGGATCGTCGTGCCGTACCCCGGCCGGTCGACCGGCGGAGTCCGCTGGCTGGTACCGCCGGACGGCTCCGGCACCCTCACCGACCCCGCACTCCTCGAACTCGCCATGCACGAGGCGGCGGCGGGGCTGGCGACGGAAGGGGGCGACGGGTGAGCGGGTGAGGTCTTGACAAGCTAATTGGTCTGGACCAAATTGGGCGCGCTCCACCCCTCCAATTCCCCCATGCCCGGAGGCACTTGTGGATCGCTCCAGACCTGTCCTCGCCATGCTCACGGCCGCCCTGCTGGCCGTACCCGGCATCACCGCACTCTCGTCGGCCGCCCGTGCGGCCGACGCGGACCTGGCGAAGAACGGCGGCTTCGAGTCCGGCCTCGACAACTGGTCCTGTTCCGCGAGCAGCGGTACGACGGTCAAGTCGCCCGTGCACGGCGGCAGTTCGGCATTGCAGGCGACCCCGGCCGGCAACGACTACGCCCAGTGCGCGCAGACGGTGACCGTGAAACCGAACTCGCAGTACTCGCTCGCCGGTTACGTCCGCGGCAGCTACGTCTACCTCGGCGCGAGCGGCACCGGCACCACGGACGTCTCCACCTGGACCCAATCGGCCCCCGACTGGCAGCGGTTGACGACGAGCTTCACCACCGGCGCGTCCACCACCAAGGTCACGATCTACACCCACGGCTGGTACGCCACCGGTGCCTACTACGCCGACGACATCTCCCTCACCGGCCCGGCGGTCGACGTAGGGACGCCGCCAACCACCCCCACAGGCCTCGCCGTTGGCACGATCAACTCCTCCTCCGTCGCCCTCTCCTGGTCCGCCGTCACCGGCGCGACGAGCTACGCGATCTACCGCGACGGCGTGAAAGTCCAGACGGCGAGCGGGACTTCGGCCACCGTGAGCGGACTGTCGGCCGCGACGGCGTACAGCTTCCAGGTCGCTGCGGTCAACGACGCGGGCGAGTCCGCCAAGTCGACGGCGGTCACCGCGACCACCTCCACCGGTTCGGGCCCCAGTACCGGACTGCCCACCCACGCCCTCGTCGGCTACCTGCACGCGAGCTTCGCCAACGGCTCCGGCTACACGCGCCTGGCCGACGTCCCCGACAGCTGGGACGTCATCGACCTGGCCTTCGGTGAACCCACCTCCGCGACTTCCGGCGACATCCGCTTCAACCGGTGCCCGGCCAGCGAGTGCGCGAACGTCGAGAGCGACACCGACTTCAAGGCGGCCATCAAGGCCAAACAGGCGGCAGGGAAGAAGGTGCTGATCTCCATAGGCGGCGCCAACGGCCAGGTCCAACTGACCACCACGGCAGCCAGGGACACCTTCGTCTCCTCGGTCTCGAACATCATCGACACCTACGGACTCGACGGCCTGGACATCGACTTCGAGGGCCACTCGCTCTCCCTGGACGCGAGCGACACCAACTTCAAGAGCCCCACAACTCCCGTGGTGGTCAACCTGATCGCCGCCCT
This sequence comes from Streptomyces hokutonensis, assembly GCF_042751305.1. Taxonomy (GTDB): domain Bacteria; phylum Actinomycetota; class Actinomycetes; order Streptomycetales; family Streptomycetaceae; genus Streptomyces; species Streptomyces hokutonensis_A. The sequence continues at coordinate 98,851 of NZ_JBHYWD010000007.1, read as the reverse complement.
GAAGACGCTGAAGGCCAAGTACGGCTCGAAGTTCGTGCTGAGCATGGCGCCCGAGACGTTCTTCGTGCAGATGGGCTATCAGTTCTACGGCACCGGCAAGTTCGGCGGCCAGGACCCGAGGTGCGGCGCGTATCTGCCCGTCATCTACGCACTGCGCGACGACCTCACCCTGCTGCACGTCCAGGACTACAACTCGGGCCCGATCATGGGCCTCGACGGGCAGTACCACACCATGGGCGGCGCCGACTTCCACATCGCGATGACCGACATGCTGCTCACCGGCTTCCCGGTCGCGGGCGACACCACCAACATGTTCCCGGCCCTGCGCCCCGACCAGATCGCCATCGGCATGCCGGCGTCGGTCAACGCGGGCAACGGCTACGTGGCTCCCGCCGAGGTCACCAAAACCCTGGACTGCCTGACGAAGAAGGTGAGTTGCGGCTCGTACACGACCCACGGCACCTGGCCGACCCTGCGCGGCCTGATGACCTGGTCGATCAACTGGGACCGCTACTCGAACTGGGAGTTCCAGAAGACGTTCGACGGCTACTTCGGCTGAGGCTCGCTCCGAAAGCGGCCGAGAAACAGCCGCAGCGAGGCGAGCAGCACGGTCCCGAGACACCAACTGGCCACCACGTCCAGTGGCCAGTGGTAGCCCCGCCGGACCAGCCCGAAGCTGACGGCGGCGACGAGGAGGGCGCAGACGGCAACGGCTCCGCGGCGGGCGTACGACGTCCGGAGCCAAGGAAGGAGGACGAGCGTCGAGGCGCCGTAGGCGATCATCGCGGTGGCCGTGTGGCCGGAGGGGTAGTAGCCGGTGCCGGGCGGGACGGCCGGGGTGCCGCCGCGGGCGATCAGTTCCTTGACGGGGACGATCAGCGCCGGGACCAGGGCCATCAGCACGGCCCCCGCGAGGGGTGACAGCCACCAGCGGTCCGTACCACTGACACGGCCGCGCCAGGCGACGTAGACCAGCACCACGACGAGAACGGGAACCGCGACCTGGACGTTGCCGAGGTCGGCGAGGAGTTCGGAGAAGTGGTCCGGGTGGACGAGTGCGCGGCTCAGGCGCTCGTCCAAGCGGAGGAGCGGGCCGTCGGCTGCCACCTGCCAGGTGATCACCGCGAAGAGCAGCACGGGAAGGGCGAGAAGGAGCCAGAAAAAGGAGGTCGGCCGGCCCGGAACAGGGGGGGTAGTTCCGGGCCGGCCGTCCGGATCGGAACGTCGGCCGCCCCGGGGGGTTTGGGGCGGGCGACTGTCCGATCGGTGAGGAGATTCGGAGCCGGAGGCTCCTGTTGTGTGCGCGAGGGCACGACCAGGGCGAAGCTGGGGAGGCCTCGTCCTGAAGTCGCCCACAGTCCCCTGTGGGCGGGGTGTATCTCTCATCTGGGTAGAACCTACGGCAGTGACTGGAGGGAAGACAGGCGGATTCGCGTCCCGTCATGCACCCCGCACACCTTCTTCACACGGCCTGACGCCCGCCGCCCCAGCCTGTGAATCACGGCGGATGAAAGGGCTGGGGCGGATGGGACGCGTGAGGCGCGGCCCCTGTGCGGGAGCTGCGGGCTCCCTGTGGCCCGGAAGTACGGGAGAGGGTGGCTCAGATACGTGCGAACGCCTGCTCGATGATGTCCAGGCCCTCGGTCAGCAGGTCCTCCCCGATCACCAGCGGGGGCAGGAAGCGGAGGACGTTGCCGTAAGTGCCACAGGTCAGGACCAGCAGCCCCTCCTGGTGGCAGGCCTTGGCGAGCGCGGCCGTCGCCTCCTGGTTCGGCTCCTTGGTCGTACGGTCCTTGACCAGCTCGATGGCGATCATCGCGCCGCGCCCCCGCACATCGCCGATGATGTCGAACTTCTCGGCCATGGCACCGAGCCGGGCCTTCATCACGGCCTCGATGTTCTTCGCCTTGGCGTTGAGGTCGAGCTCCTTCATCGTCTCGATGGCACCGAGGGCACCGGCGCAGGCGACCGGGTTGCCGCCGTACGTACCGCCCAGACCACCGGCGTGCGCGGCGTCCATGATCTCGGCGCGACCGGTGACGGCGGCGAGCGGCAGGCCGCCCGCGATCCCCTTCGCGGTGGTGATCAGGTCCGGGACGACACCCTCGTCCTCGCACGCGAACCACTGACCCGTACGGCAGAACCCGGACTGGATCTCGTCGGCGACGAACACGATCCCGTTGGCCTTGGCGAATTCACTCAGCGCGGGCAGGAAGCCCTTCGCCGGCTCGATGAAGCCGCCCTCGCCGAGGACCGGCTCGATGATGATCGCGGCGACGTTGTCGGCGCCGATCTGCTTGTTGATCATGTCGATGGCCTGCGCGGAGGCCTCGGCACCGGCGTTCTCCGCACCGGTCGGCCAGCGGTAGCCGTAGGCGACGGGAACGCGGTACACCTCGGGCGCGAACGGCCCGAACCCGTTCTTGTACGGCATGTTCTTCGAGGTCAGCGCCATCGTCAGGTTGGTCCGGCCGTGGTACCCGTGGTCGAACACGACGACGGCCTGCCGCTTCGTGTACGCCCGCGCGATCTTCACGGCGTTCTCGACGGCCTCGGCGCCGGAGTTGAACAGCGCGGACTTCTTGGCGTGGTCACCCGGGGTCAGCTCGGCCAGCGCCTCCGCGACCTCGACGTATCCCTCGTAGGGCGTGACCATGAAACAGGTGTGGGTGAAGTCGGCGAGCTGCGCGGTGGCACGGCGTACGACGGCCTCGGCGGAGGCGCCGACGCTCGTCACCGCGATACCGGAACCGAAGTCGATCAGCCGGTTCCCGTCGACGTCCTCGATGATCCCGCCGCCCGCGCGCGCGGTGAACACGGGCAGCACGGAACCCACACCGGCCGCGACCGCCGCGGTACGGCGGGCCTGCAGTTCCTGGGACTTCGGGCCGGGGATCGCGGTGACGACGCGGCGCTCCTGCGGAAGTGCGGTCATGAGGGGCTCCTGGGGTGGTGCGGACGCTTGCGCGCTGTCCTGTTTCTTTTTCTTCCTTTCTCGCAGGCTAGGACCGGGGGCGAGGGGTGGGCATGCTCCATGTGGGCGGTGTCGGCGCCGCGGGTTGTCCGCCGTGGACAGTGTCGGGTTCGCGTCGCTTGTCGCGCGCCGGGCCGCGTAAACGGTGAACTCCCCTTGCCGGCGCGTTAGATTGACTCGCTGACGATGCACGGAACGGCTGGTCAAGGGGCGAGGGCGATGGACAGCGACGGGACGCGGGACGCGCGGGGTACGCATGCGAATCCTGTGCCGCGCCCGGCACGGCCTACGGAGGCGGCGGGGGTGCCGCCGAGGCCTGCGCACCCCCCCGGCCCGGTCGGCGCCGCCGTGGCCGACTGGCTCAACGAGCCCCGGCCGGCCGCCGGTCCTGGTATCTGGCGGTTCGGGTACCGCGTGCCCAAGCCGGAGAGGGGCACCGACCGGCTGTCCCCGATCACCATCGTCGGCGTGGTCGTCCCGCTCGTCGTGGGCATGGTGCTGTGGTCGCTGTGGCGGCACGGCAGCATCCCGTACCAATGGGCGCTGCTGAAGGTGTTCACCCCGGACGACTGGTGGTGGGCCGGCACCACGGCACCCAAGGGCAAGGGCTTCGACGCCGTGGCGGTGGCCGACGGCGTGTTCTTCGGCATCCTGGTCTACGGCATGGGGCGCCTGGGGAGCTGGCCCGAGATCATCCGGCACCTGGTCACGCGCCGCCCGCAGCCGGCCCGGGCGCTGCTCGCGCTGCTGGGTGCCGTGGTCGCGGAGAACCTGGTCGTGATCCCGAGCGTCTTCGACGTCGGCTGGAACGCGCTTCCGGTGGCCGGTCCGGTCTACCACCTCATCAACCTCTTCCCGGGCGGCTACGACTTCATCTCCACACCGCTGATGGGCAACCTGCTCTACGTGGTCATCGGCGTCCTGCTCCTCTGGCCGTTCGCCCGGATCGGCGGCTGGCTGCCACTTCTCCGCGAGCGGTACGCCCCACGCGACACTGCCGCCGCGACGGTCGCTGCCGAGCCGGCGCCGGCCGACGGTTCACGGGCCCACTGGCCCGAACTGCGCGAGGCGGGGCAGTTCGAGGCCGCGGACGTCCTCACCCACGAGGTACTGGCGGGGCGGATGAACGACGTGGACTGCGCGCGCGTCGAGCACGCCTGGAAGCGGGCCCGGCGGACCGGCGACCTCTCCTCCTTCACCCGCACCGTGCTGCGGGACGCCGGCGCTGCCTGGACCCACCCCTCCGGCTCCCGCGACCTGCCCGGCCGCATCGCGCGGCACGACCTGCTCGCCGGTCAGGTGCGGATCGGGACCTGGGCGCCGGGTGAGCGCACCGCGCTCGCCTACCGCGGCGTCGGCACCGCGCTCGGCCCGGACACGCTGGGGACCTCGCTGCTCGTCGTCGGACCCTCGGGTTCGGGCAAGACACGGCACGTGGTGCGGCCGTTGGTCGAGAACCTCACCCTCCAGGCCCTCACTGGCCGGTGCGCCGTCGTCGCGGTGTGCGCGGCCGGTGCGCCGCTCGGCCCGGACGACGCGTTCGACGTGATCGTCAGGGTCGGGGATCCGGGGTCCGTCCACGACCTCGACCCGTACGCCGAGTCCACCGACCCCGACGAAGCCGCCGCCCTGCTCGCGGAGGCCCTGGCCGGAGACCTCGACACGGTGGACACGCAGCGTGCCGCCGGCGCTCTGGCCCAGCTCCTCGGGCCCTACCGGGCCGCGTACGGCAGGTTCCCCGCACTGCCCGTACTGCGCGAACTCCTCGAGGGCGAGCCGAGGGTGCTGGCGGAGCTGAGCGGGGCACTCACCGACGACGGACACGCCATGATGCGGCGTGAACTCGACTCCCGTATGCGCCACGCAGGCGGTGGCAACGACCCCGGCCAGGCCCTCGCCGACCGGCTCGCGCTGCTCGACCGCCCGGTGTTCGCCGAGTTCTTCGGAGCGGGTAGCGGGACCGTACGGCCGTTCTCGCTGCGAGCCGTCGCCCACCACCCGCTGCGGGTCCGTATCGACCTGCCCGAACACGGGCACGACGAGGCGGCCAAGGTGCTCACCCGGCTGGTCCTCGCGCAGTTCACCGCGGTCGTACGCGGCCGCGAGCGCGGGCACTTCGCCTGCCTCGTGCTCGACGACGCCACCGGCACCGTGACCACCGAGTCACTGCGCCGGATCCAGCGGCTGCGCTCCGAGGACGCGGGTGTCGTCCTCGCCCTGCGCACCGTCGGTGAGGTGCCCGAGGCCCTGCACGGCCCGCTCTACGGCGCGGTCGGCTGCCGGATGGCGCTGGCCGGCGTCACCACCTGGGACGGCAGCCGCTTCGCGCAGGCCTGGGGCACCGAGTGGGTGGAGACCACGGATGTCGCCAAGCACACCGTCTTCGCCGACCAGCCCATGACCCGCGCCATCCACGCCCTCCGTAAACTCGTCACCGGCAAGGCCGTGACCACGGAGGCCGTGACCGTCCGCCAGGTCGAACGGGAGCGCTGGTCCGCGTCCGAGCTGGCGCACGGTGTGCCGGCCGGGCACGCGGTGCTGTCCCTGACCAGCGTGAAAGGGGAACACGCGCCTCCGCTGCTGGTGGATCTGCGCGGCCAGGGGCACTGAACCGGACATACGGGGGCGTCGCGACCATACGGTGAGGCAGAATCGGCACAGGCCGTTCATACGCGGCGGCCAAAAGATCGCCATGATCGCCCGTGCTCGATTTCCTCCCATCTGAAGGCCCCATGCCCCCCACCCTCGCCTCGCTCGTCCACCACTCCGCGCTCAAACTCACCGTGCGCGCCGGCGAGGACCGTCTGGACGTGCCCGTGCGCTGGGCGCATGTCAGCGAGCTGGCCGACCCGGTGCCGTACATGGAGGGCGGGGAACTGCTGCTGATCACCGCGTTGAAGCTGGACGCGGAGGACCCCGAGGCCATGCGGCGGTATGTGAAGCGGCTGGTGGGGGCGGGGGTCGTGGGGCTCGGGTTCGCCGTCGGGGTCAACTACGACGAGATCCCGAAGGCGCTGGTCGACACTGCGGCGGAGGAGGGGCTGCCGCTGCTCGAGGTGCCCCGGCGGACCCCGTTCCTCGCGATCAGCAAGGCCGTCTCTGCCGCCATCGCCGCCGACCAGTACCGGTCCGTGACCGCGGGGTTCGCCGCGCAGCGCGAGCTGACCCGGCAGGCCCTCACCGACGGCCCGGAGGGGCTGCTCGCCGCGCTCGCCTCGCAGGTCGACGGGTGGGCCGCGCTCTACGACACGTCCGGCGCCGTCGTCGCCGCCGCACCGGAGTGGGCCGGCCGCCGGGCCGCCCGGCTCACGGCGGACGTCGAACGGCTGCGGGAGCGCCCCGCGCCCGCCTCATCCGTGGTGGGCCTCCCGGACCACGAGGACCGCGTCGAACTGCACTCCCTCGGCACCGGCCGACGGCCGAAAGCAGCCCTCGCGGTGGGCACCGCCGCCGCGCTCGGGACCGCGGAACGGTACGCCGTCCACTCGGCGATCGCGCTCCTGACCCTCACCACCGAACGCTCACGGTCCCTGCAGGCCGCCGAGCAGCGGATCGGCGCGGCGGTGCTGCGGATGCTGCTCGCAGGACAGCCGGACCACGCGCGGGCGGTCGCAGGGGGCCTGTTCGGAGCGCTCCTCGACGCGCCGTTCCGGGTGATCGTGGGGGAGGGCACCGGCGCGGACCGCGACGCGCTGGGCGGGCTCGCCGAGGTCATGGAGTCGGCGGCGGCCCGCTCCGGGGAGGCCGTGCTCGTCGTACCGGAAGGATCTCAGGAGGCGCAGCGGCTCGTGGTGCTCGCCGTCGACGGGGGCGCGGCCGTCGAGGCCTGCCGCGAGTACGCGGCGGCGCTGGAGGCCGAGCGCGCCTCCTCCGACGGACGGGACGTACGCGAGCAGGCCGAGGACGACGGACCGGTCGTCGGGCTCTCCGCGCCGGCCGGGCCCATCGCCGCCGCTGCCGCCCACAAGCAGGCGGAGCAGGCACTGTCGGTGGCCCGGCGGCGCGGTCGGGTGTTCGTCGAGCACGAGGAGCTGGCCGCCGGGTCGGTGCTGCCGCTGCTCGCCGACGACGCGGTACGGGCGTTCGCGGACGGGTTGCTGCGGCCGCTCTCCGAGCACGACGCGACCGGGCGCGGGGACCTGGTCGCCTCGCTGCGGGCGTGGCTGTCCCGGCACGGCCAGTGGGACGCGGCGGCGGCGGACCTCGGGGTGCACCGGCACACGCTGCGGTACCGGATGCGGCGGGTGGAGGAGATCCTCGGCCGCTCGCTCGACGATCCGGACGTACGGATGGAGCTGTGGCTGGCGTTGAAGGCGACGGCCGCGGCGGAGTGACGGCCTCTGCGGAGTGACGGCCGCGGCGGTGGGGCAGGCCCTGCCGAACTGTACTGTTCCCGTCCGGTACCACTACGACTCGGCTAAACGCACCGCGGCCTCCCCGCACCTACGGTTGACCGAGAAGCCCCAAGACCACCCCCAACGCGGAAGGGCCGGGACATGACTTCCACCCACGCCTTCTGGCTCGCCGGCCGTCAGGCCAACGGCGAGGACACCTTCGACGTCACCTCCCCGTGGGACGGACGCCTCGTCGGCAAGGTCAGCGTGCCGACCGACGCCCAGGTCGAGGAGGCGGTGGCCGCCGCGTACGCCGTACGGGACGAGTTCGCCGCGACCCCCGCCCACGTCCGCGCCGCCGCCCTCGACCACGTCAGCCGGCGGCTCGCCGAGCGCACCGAGGAGATCGCGCAGCTGATCTCCGCCGAGAACGGCAAGCCGATCAAGTGGGCGCGCGGTGAGGTCGGCAGGGCCGTGTCCGTGTTCCGGTTCGCGGCCGAGGAGGCCCGGCGCTTCAACGGCGGCGAGGCCCAGCGCCTCGACACCGACGCCGGCGGCCAGGGCCGGCTCGCCCTCACCCGGCGCTTCCCGAAGGGCGTCGTCCTCGGCATCGCGCCCTTCAACTTCCCGCTGAACCTCTGCGCCCACAAGATCGCCCCCGCGATCGCGGCCGGCGTGCCGATCATCCTCAAGCCGGCCCCGGCCACCCCGCTCTCCGGCCTGATCATCGGCGACCTGCTCGCCGAGTCCGAACTGCCCGCCGGCTCGTGGAGCATCCTGCCGGTCGCCAACGACCACATGCCCGCCCTCGTCCAGGACGAGCGGCTGCCGGTGATCTCCTTCACCGGTTCGGAGAAGGTCGGCTACGCGATCATGGACTCGGTGCCGCGCAAGCACTGCACCCTGGAACTGGGCGGCAACGGCGCGGCCGTGGTCCTCGGGGACTACTCCTCCGACGCCGACCTCGACTGGGCCGCGACCCGCATCGCCACCTTCTCCAACTACCAGGGCGGCCAGTCCTGCATCTCCGTCCAGCGGGTCATCGCCGACGCGGCCGTCTACGACCGCCTCCTCCCGCGCATCGTCGCCGCCGTCGAGGCCCAGGTCACCGGTGACCCGTCCGACGCCAAGACCGACGTCGGCCCGCTCGTCAGCGAGGCCGCCGCGCAGCGCGTCGAGTCCTGGGTCCAGGAGGCCGTCGACGCCGGCGCCACCCTCCTCACCGGCGGCAAGCGCGACGGCGCCTCGTACGCGCCGACCGTGCTCACGGACGTACCGGCCGACGTCACGATCTCCTGCGAGGAGGTCTTCGGACCGGTGCTCACCGTGACGAAGGTGGACGGTGAGGCCGCCGCCTTCGCCGCCGCCAACGACTCCAAGTACGGCCTCCAGGCAGGGGTGTTCACCCATGACGTGCAGGTCGCCTTCCGCGCCCACCGCGCACTCGAGGTCGGCGGTGTCGTGATCGGCGACGTCCCGTCGTACCGCGCCGACCAGATGCCCTACGGCGGCGCCAAGCAGTCCGGTGTCGGCCGCGAGGGCGTGAAGTTCGCGATGGACGACTACACCTACGAGCGGGTGCTGGTGCTCACGGGGCTCGCGCTCTGACCGTTCTCTCACCGAGCCGTACTAGCTAATGGGAACCATTTTCAGATAGTCTCCCCGAAGGGGCCCGGCGCCGATGCCTTCCGGTGCCGGGCCTCTTCTTCGTGTCGGCCTGCTTCCGGACCCTCAGCCGGAGAAGCCGACGTGCGCGAGCCGCAACGGGCCGCGCAGCCCGATGTGCACGTCGTGCACGCCCTCGGCGACGATCCCGGCGCCGAGAGTGGTGTAGTCGTAGGGGCCCGACGTCGGTGCGGGCAGGGCGAGTCGGGCCAGTGTCAGGCCGCCGTCGAGGGACAGTTCCACGACCCCCTCGCCGCCCGCCACCTCCACGGTCACCTCCGTGACCCCGGCGCCGAAGTCGCAGTGCCGGTACGTCAGTTCGGCCGTGCCGCCGCCCACCGGGGTCACCGCGTCGCCCGCCGTCTTCGTCCGGTCGACGATCTCGCCGCCCGACTGCTCGTCGAAGTCGGCCGCGGGCAGGCCCCGTTGGAGGAGATCCCGGGGTGCGGTGGGCTCACCGGTGAGCGTCACCGTCGTCCGCAGGCGGATGTCCTCGCTGGAGGCGCCGACGAGGAGGTCGTAGCCGCCCGGTTCCAGGCGGTGGCCACCCCGGGCCACGTCCCAGAACTCGAAGGCGGACAGCGGGACTTCGAAGGAGAGGTCCGCCGTCTCGCCGGGGGCAAGGGGTACGCGGCGGTGCGCGGCCAGTTCACTGAGCGGGCGGGGGACCGACGGGTTCACCGCGCTGATGTACAGCTGCGCGACCTCGTCGGCCGTCACGTCCCCGGTATTGGTGACCGTGAACTCCACGTGCACCGCCCCGAGTTCGACCCGTGCACTCAGGTCGCCGTACGAGAAGGACGCGTACGACAGGCCGTGGCCGAACGGGAACAGCGGGGTGCCCTCGAAGTAGAGATACGTCTGACGGCTGCCGATCACGTCGTAGTCGAGGAGGTCGGGCAGGTCGCTGTCGGCCGCGTACCAGGTCTGGGGGAGGCGGCCGGCGGGGGACACGTCACCGGCGAGGACGCGGGCGAGGGCGGTGCCCGCCGCCTGGCCGCCGTGGGCGGTCCACAGGATCGCGGGCAGGCCGGGGAGGTCGGAGGGGTCCACCGTGTACGGGTACGCGGAGACCAGGGCCAGGACCGTGCGCGGGTTCGCGACGCGGGCCGCGCGCAGCAAGCGCTGCTGCTGGGGCGGGAGTTGGAGCGTCGTACGGTCCTCGGTCTCGCGGCCGTTGATGTGCGGGTCGTTGCCCGCGACGACGAGCACCACGTCCGCCGCCTCCGCGACCCGGGCCACCGTGTCCTCGCCGCGCTCCACGATTAGCAACTCGAAAACCTCCGCACCTTCCCCGGCAACCTTCACGCCGTCGGCGGCGACAGAGACGTGGCGACCCGTACCGATGTGCAGCAGGAGGTGACCGTTCTCGTGGGGTTCCAGGCGGAATGTCTCCTGGACGACCCAGCCGCCGGGCTGGTCGGCGGAGGCGCGGACGTAACCGTCCTCGGCGACCGAGAGATAACGGCCGTCGGAGGCGCGGAGGGTGAGGACGCCCTCGCCCCAGTCGACGAGCGCGAGTTCGGTGCCGGTGGCGTCGGTCGTGAGCGGCGGGAGGTCGGTGCGGCCCGCGAGGAGCGCGGGGTCCAACGCGCCCTCGGCGCCGCGCACTTCGTCGGAAACGTCCGCCAACGGAACGTGCAGATACGCGCCTTGGGAGGTCTTCAGCCGGACCCGGTCCACGCCCTCCGCGAACTCGACGCGCTCGGCGCCGAACCGCTCGTACAGGCCCTCCAGCGGAGTGGAGCGGTGGATCAACGTGCCGCTGTACCAGTCGAGTTTGCACTCGTCCGCGAGCAGGCCGACCACGGCGAGGCGCGTGTCGTGGGCGAGGGGCAGCAGGTCGCCGTCGTTCTTGAGGAGGACGACCGCCTGTTCGGCGGCCTCCTGGGCGAGGGCCCGGTGCGCCGCGGTGTCGAAGTCCTCGGTGCCGGTGTGCGGATCGTGCGCCGGGTCGAACTCGCCGAGCCGGAACCGGACCGAGAGCTGTCGGCGTACTGCCGCGTCGATGTCGGCCTCGGTCAACAGGCCCTGTTCCAGGGCGCCTTGGAGCCGGGCGACGATCGTCGAGCTGTCCGTGCCGTGGTCGGTGAAGCTGTCCACGCCGGCGAGCAGCGAGGCCGCCGTCGCCTCCTCGTGGGTGTCGAAGTAGTGCTCGGAGTCCACCAGGTTGGAGGGCGCGCCCGCGTCCGAGCAGACGAGGAGGTCCTCGTCGGTCCAAGTGCGGAGGTGCTCGCGGAGATACGGCGAGACGTGGTTGGGGCGGCCGTTGACCAGGTTGTACGCGGGCATCACCCCGGCCACCGCGCCCGCCTCGACCGTCTCGCGGAACGCGCGCAGGTCGTACTCGTGCAGCACGCGCGGGCGGACGGAGGACGAGGTGACGTCGCGGCCCGTCTCGTTGTTGTGGGCCAGCCAGTGCTTGAGGACGGGGGCCGTGCGCCAGTACGTCGGGTGGTCGCCGCGCAGGCCGCGCGTGTACGCGGTGGCGATCGCCGAGGTCAGCCCCGGGTCCTCCGAGTAGCCCTCCTCGTTACGGCCCCACAGCGGGTGGCGCAGCAGGTTCACTGTCGGCGCCCACACGTTGAGGCCTACGCGGTCGTCGCGGGCGCGCATCGCGCGGACCTCCTTGGACACCGCGTCGCCGACCCGTCGTACGAGCTCCTCGTTCCAGGTCGCGCCCAGGCCCACCGCCTGCGGGAAGACCGTCGCCGGGCCCATCCAGGCCACCCCGTGCAGGGCCTCCTGGCCGGTGCGGAACGCGGCGACGCCCAGGCGCTCCACGGCGGGCGCGTACTGGTGCAGAAATCCGATCTTCTCGTCGAGGGTGAGCCGTGCCAGCAGATCGTCGATGCGCTTCGCGAACGGCAGCTGCGGGTCGCGGAATGGCGGCGTAGGCGGCGTTTGTGCGGTCACGTGGGGTTCCCCTTGCGATGGAGCGGCGCGGCTCTTTCGAAGCGCTTCGATGCTGATTCGATGCGGAGCGGGTGTCAAGAGACCTTCACCGTTATTTCAAGCAGCGCATACGGACAGGTCACCCCGCACACCTCGGAGGAATCTTGGAAGCGACCCTTGTGCACCCATGGGTGTTCACTTAACCTCGCAGCAACATCGAAGCGCTTCGACTAAGTGCTCTGTTCCACTCAAGACACCGCAGCCGACGGCTCCACCGCCGGGTGTCCTGGTGCGCCATGAAGGGTTGACGCAATGACGCCGAACGCCTCCGCCGCCTCCGCTCCCAGCCGGAGAAGCTTCCTCGCCTCCACGGCGGTCGTCGCCGCAGCGGTGGCGGGAGGGGTACCGCTGCTCTCCGCCTGCGGCGCCTCGGACAGCGGTTCGGGCGGGGGCAGTTCGGAGGGCAAGGGCGTCAAGAAGCTGCTGCCGGCGTTCGTGGCCGGCAACGTGGTGACCCCGGACCTTCCCTCCAAGAACGGCTCCGCGATCGGCTTCACCAGCAAGCTGGACCTGGCCACACTGAAGACGTCGGTTCCGAAGAAGCTCGGCAAGGGCGGCAAGGTCTCCGTCATGTCGCCGTTCTGGGGCTCCCCGCCGAAGAGCGACAACGCCTACTACAAGGCGATGAACGCCCTGATCGGCGTCGACGTGGCCTGGCAGAACCAGGACGGCAACACCTACGACCAGAAGCTCGGCGCGGTGCTCGCCTCCAGCGACATCCCCGATGTCGTGGTCATCCCGGGCTGGAACATGGGCGGCAAGATACCCAGCGCGATCATCGGCAAGTTCGCCGACCTCGGCCCCTACCTCTCCGGGGACAAGGTCAAGGACTACCCGAACCTCGCCGCGATACCGTCCGACGCCTGGCAGCGCTGCGTCTTCGGCGGCAAGCTGCGCGGACTGCCCATGCCGTCCTCGTACGTGCCCAACATCGTGCCGCTCTACCGCAAGGACATCTTCGACAAGGAGGGGTACCAAGTCCCCACCTCTGCCGACGAGTTCATGGCCCTGGCCAAGGAGATCACCAACGCCAAGGCCAAGCGCTGGGCCTGCATGGACATGAAGTGGACGGCCTTCAACGCCTGGGGTGTGCTCTCCGGCAGTGAGAAGTCGCTGGGCTGGAACCTCGTCGACGGCAAGCTGATCAACCGGATCGAGACCCAGGAATACCTCGAAGCACTGGAGTGGACGCGCAAGCTGTTCGCCGCCGGGTACGTCCACCCCGACGCCAAGCTCGGCAAGAGCCAGGCCACCGACCCCGGGCCCAAGTTCGCCGCCGGCGAGTTCCTCATCTACAACCAGGACATCTCGCAGTGGTGGAGCCGCACCGCCGAACAGGCCACCCAGAACCCGGACTACAAGATCTGGGGCATGGACATCTTCGGCCACGACGGCGGCGACCCGACCCTGTGGGCCGGCGAACCGGCCGGCATCTTCGCCTTCATCAGCAAGAAGGCCTCCGAGTCCGTCGTCCGTGACGCGCTGGCCGTCGCCAACGTCACCGCCGCGCCGTACGGCACCAAGGAGTACATGCTCACCAACTACGGCGTGGAGGGCACCCACTACACCGTCAAGAACGGTGTGCCCACCAAGACCGACCAGGGCAACAACGAGGTCATCAACGCCTACGTCATGGTCGCCAGCCCGGCCGCGACGATCGCCCACCCCGACTTCCCCGACGTCGCCAAGGCGCAGGTCGAGTGGCAGCAGCGGATGGGCGCCTTCACGAAGAAGTCCACGTTCTACGGCCAGCAGATCACCGAACCGAGCCGCTACACCAACCTCTCCAACGACTTCGAGCAGTTGGAGGACGACATCACCCGCGGCCGCAAGAAGATCAGCGACATGCAGCAGGCCGTGTCGGACTGGAAGAGCAAGGGCGGCGACCAACTCCGCGCCTGGTACCAGAAGTTGCTCGACGACAACGGCACCGCGACGAGCTGACCGGGTACCGAGGCAAGGAGAACGGCCGTGTCCCACAGCACGGTGCCTCGGAGCAGGACCGAGGCCGACACGACGGACAAGTCCCCGGTGGCGTCCGGCGGCGCCACCGGACCCCGACGCAACCGCCCAAAGACAAAGGTGAGTTGGCGGATCAGGTTCAGACGCGACCGCGTCCTGCTCCTGATGACCCTGCCGGCCGTCCTGCTCATCCTCGTCTTCAACTACCTGCCGATCCTGGGCAACATCGTCGCCTTCGAGGACTACGACCCCTACGCCAGCGACAACGGCATCGTCTCGATGCTGCACAGTCCGTGGGTCGGCCTGGAGAACTTCCAGCAGATCTTCGCGGACTCCGCCTTCTGGAGCGCCGTACAGAACACGCTCGTCCTGTTCTTCCTCCAGCTGATCCTGTTCTTCCCGATCCCGATCCTGCTCGCGCTGCTCATCAACAGCGTGGTCAGGCCCCGGGTCCGGGCGCTCTCCCAGGCGATCCTGTACCTCCCGCACTTCTTCTCCTGGGTGCTGGTCATCGCCGTCTTCCAGCAACTCCTGGGCGGGGCCGGGCTGTTCTCGCAGCTCCTGAGGCAGCACGGCTTCGACGGCCTCGACGTGATGACCGACCCGAACACGTTCAAGTTCCTGGTCACCGCGCAGAGCGTGTGGAAGGACGCGGGCTGGGGGATCATCGTCTTCCTCGCCGCGCTCTCCTCCGTCAGCCCCGACCTCTACGAGGCCGCCGCGATGGACGGCGCCGGCCGCTGGCGCCGCATGTGGCACGTCACGCTGCCCGCGCTCCGGCCGGTGATCGCGCTGCTGCTGGTCCTGCGCGTGGGCGATGCGCTGACCGTCGGCTTCGAACAGATCCTGCTCCAACGCGACGCCGTGGGACCCGGAGCGGCCGAGGTCCTCGACACCTTCGTCTGGTGGAACGGCGTCCGCAACCAGGACTTCGGCTACGCCGCCGCGGCCGGACTCGTCAAGGGCGTGATCAGCCTCGGCCTGGTCCTCGCCGCGAACAAAGTGGCCCACCTCATGGGCGAGCAGGGGGTGTACAAGAAGTGACCGCCGTCATCGACAAGCCCGTCGAGCCAGTCAAGTCCGTACGACAGCCCGGCCGTTGGGCCGCACCGCCCCGGCCGACCTGGGAGGAGGAACCCAGCAGGGCCGGTCTCGCCGGCAAGGGACTGGTCCTCACCCTCGCCTGCCTCGGCATCCTCTTCCCGCTCTGGATCGTCCTCGTCACCAGCCTCTCCTCGCGCAAGACCATCGACCAGGCGGGCGGCCTGGTCATGGTGCCCAAGGGCATCACCGTCGTCGCCTACAAGGAACTCCTCAGCGGCGGCCAGGTCACCCGCGCGGCGGTCATCAGCGTCCTCATCACCGTCGTCGGCACGGCGTTCTCGATGACGGTCTCCGTGCTGTGCGCCTACGGCCTCTCGCGTATCGGCTCGCTCGGGCACCGGTGGATCCTGATGCTGCTGCTCGCCACGATGTTCTTCAGCGCCGGACTCATTCCGACGTATCTGCTGGTTCAGTCGCTCGGCCTGACTGACAGTTATCTCGCGCTGATCTTGCCTAGTGCGCTCAGTGTTTTCAACATCCTTGTGCTGCGCGGGTTCTTCATGGGGATCTCGCAGGAACTCGTCGACAGCGCGCGGATCGACGGTGCCGGTGACTTTCGGATTCTCTGGCAGATCGTGATGCCGCTGTCCCGTGCGGTGCTGGCCGTTATCACGCTGTTCTATGCCGTGGGCTATTGGAGCGCTTGGTTCAACGCGTCCCTGTATCTCAACGACCAGGACATGATGCCGTTGCAGAACGTCATGATCCAGCTGGTGCAGAAGCAGGAGGCGCCGGTGGGGTTGGGGCAGGCGATCAAGACGGGTGAACTGTCCGGGCTGGCTGTGCAGATGGCCGTCATGGTGATGGCTTTGTTGCCGGTGGCTGTGCTTTCGCCGTTTGTGCAGCGGCATTTCAAGAAGGGGATGTTGACCGGGGCCGTCAAGGGCTGAATCGGTTGTGTTTTGGCTGCGGGTGTGTGGGGGCTGGTCGCGCAGTTCCCCGCGCCCCTGAAAAGCAAGTCTCCTCACCCCATCTCATACAGCGAGGTATGTGCATGCTTGCGTCCCGACTGAGCCGCCGGGCCGTTCTTGCCGGGACTGCGGCTGCCGCTGCGCTCACCACCGTGCCGCTCCTCACGACGAGGGCACAGGCAGCGGAAACCCCAACCTACCGTTGGCGCAACGCCGTCATCGGTGGCACCGGATTCGTCACCGGTGTCCTCTTCCACCCCTCCGTCCGCGGTCTCGCCTACGCCCGTACCGACATCGGCGGTGCCTACCGCTGGGACGACCGTTCCGCCCGCTGGACCCCCCTCACCGATCAAATCGGCTGGGACGACTGGAATCTCCTCGGGGTGGAGGCCCTCGCGGTCGACCTGGCGCATCCGGACCGGTTGTACCTCGCCGTCGGCACCTATGCCCAGTCCTGGGCGGGCAACGGCGCGATCCTGAGCTCCGAGGACCGGGGCACCACCTGGACCCGTACCGATCTCGCCGTGAAGCTCGGTGGCAACGAGGACGGGCGCGGGGCGGGGGAGCGGCTGCTCGTCGACCCGCGTGACAGTGACACCCTGTGGCTCGGCACCCGGCACGACGGGCTGCTCAAGTCGACCGACCGGGGCGCCACTTGGGCAGCCGTCGGCGGCTTCCCGGCGGCCCCGAGCGCGAGCGGCCAGGGCGTCACCTTCCTCGTCGCCGCCGGCCGCGCCGTTTACGCCGGGTGGGGTGACGGCGACGGGAGCGCGACCGCCGTCAACCTCTACCGCACCACCGACGGCAGCACGTGGGAGGCCGTCCCCGGGCAGCCCACCGGTACCTCCGCCAAGGTCCCGATCCGTGCTGCCTACGACCGTCACGCGTGCGAGCTCTATGTGACGTACGCCGACGCACCCGGGCCCAACGGGCAGTCCGCCGGCAGCGTGCACAGGCTCGCGCCCGCCACCGGGCGCTGGGCGGACGTCACCCCCGTCCAGCCCGGCGGCAGCGACACCTTCGGCTATGGCGGGGTCGCCGTCGACGCCCGTCGCGCGGGGACCGTCGTCGTCTCCACCAACAACCGCTGGGCGGCCGTGGACACCCTGTACCGGACCACCGACGGTGGCCTCACCTGGACGTCCCTCAAGGACTCCGCTGTCTTCGACGTGTCCGAGACTCCTTTCCTCAAGTGGGGTGTGGACCAGCCGAAGTTCGGCTGGTGGATCCAGGCCGTCGCCGTCGACCCGTACGACTCGAAGCACGTCGTCTACGGCACCGGCGCCACGCTCTACGGCACGCGTGACCTCATGCACTGGGCACCGCAGATCCGTGGCCTGGAGGAGACGTCCGTGATCCAGCTGATCTCGCCCCCGGTCGGGGAGGCGCACCTGATCAGCGCCTCGCGGGACATCGGCGTGATGTACCACGAGCGGCTCACGGCGTCTCCGTCGCGCGGCATGGCGACGAACCCCGTGTTCGGGTCGGCGACGGGAATCGCGCAGGCCGCGGGCAGGCCGGCGTATGTCGTCCGCACGGGCTGGGGCGACAACGGCAACGGTGCCTACTCGGGCGACGGCGGCCGGACCTGGGCGCCCTTCGCTGCCCAGCCCTCCATCGCCCATGACGCACCGGGGCCGATCGCCGCCGGCGCCGACGGCGGTACGCTGCTGTGGTCCTTCGTGCACTGGGACGGCACGAAGTACGCGGCTCGCCGCTCGGCGGACAACGGCGCGACCTGGACCGAGATCTCCTCCTTCCCGAAGGGCGCCACGCCGGTCGCCGACCCGGCCGACCCGACGCTCTTCTACGCATACGACACCGACACAGGAACGCTATACGCCAGCACTGACAGTGGCCTTTCGTTCACTGCGCGTGCGGGTGGGCTGCCCGCCGGGGACAGTCAGTTCCAGCTGGTCGCGGCGCCCGACAGGTCAGGTGACCTGTGGCTGAGCGTCAAGTGGAACGGGCTCTACCGGTCCGTCGACGGCGGCGCGAGCTTCAGCAAGGTCGCCAGCTGCTGGGCCTCCTACACCCTCGGGTTCGGCAGGCCCGCCCCCGGCGCCGACTACCCGGCGATCTATCAGGTCGGCTCGACCGAGACCATCACCGCCGTCTACCGCTCCGACGACGAGGCGAAGACCTGGGTGCGGATCAACGACGACCGGCATCAGTGGGGTTGGACCGGGCAGTGCATCACCGGTGACCCGCGCGTGTACGGCCGTGTCTACCTCGCCACCAACGGGCGCGGCATCCAGTTCGGGGAGCAGATCTGATGCCTCGGCTCGGTGATGCCACCCGCGGTCGCGTCCTCTTCGGCGGCGACTACAACCCCGAACAGTGGCCCGAGGAGACCTGGCACGAGGACGTCCGGCTGATGAAGGACGCCGGCGTCAACTCCGTCACCCTCGGCGTCTTCTCCTGGGCCAAGCTCGAACCCGAGCCGGGGGCAAGGGAGTTCGGCTGGCTGGACCGGCTGATGGATCTGATGCACGGCAGCGGGATCGGCGTCGTCCTCGCCACGCCCACCTCCTCCCCGCCGCCGTGGCTAGGCCGCCTCCACCCGGAGACCCTGCCCCGCGACGCCGACGGCCGGATCGAGTGGTGGGGCGGACGCCAGCACTTCTCGCACTCCAGCGCCGTCTACCGCCGGCACGCCGCCGCCATCACCGAGGCCCTGGCCGCCCGTTACGCCGACCACCCCGCCCTCAAGATGTGGCACATCAACAACGAGTACTGCACCTTCGACTACGGCGACGAGGCCGCCGTCGCCTTCCGCCGCTGGCTGCGCGCGAGGTACGGGACGCTCGACGCCCTCAACTCGGCCTGGGGCACGGCGTTCTGGAGCCAGGGCTACGACACCTGGGACGGCGTCCTGCCGCCGCGCCACGCCCACTACCTCAACAACCCCACCCACGTGCTCGACTTCCGGCGCTTCACCTCCGACATGCTCCTGGAGTGCTACACCGCCGAGCGCGACATCGTCCGCCGGCACACCCCGCACATCCCCGTCACCACCAACTTCATGCCGCTGTGGGTGGGGCAGGACGGCTGGCGCTGGTCCGAGGAGGAGGACGTCGTCTCGGTCGACCTGTACCCCGACCCGCGCGATCCTCTCGGCGCCCAAAGTGCCGCCCTCGTGCAGGACTTGACCCGCTCACAGGCACGCGGTCCGTGGATGCTCATGGAGCAGGCGGCCGGACCGGTCAACTGGCGCGGGGTGAACCACCCGAAGCCGCGCGGCCTCAACCGCCTCTGGTCCCTCCAGGCCGTGGCCCGGGGCGCCGACGCCGTCTGCTACTTCCAGTGGCGCCAATCCCGGCAGGGCGCCGAGAAGTTCCACTCCGGAATGCTCAGCCACGCGGGAGAACGGGGCCGCACCTTCCAGGAGGTCAAGCAGCTTGGCGCCGAACTCGCGCGCATAGGCGGTGAGGTGACAGGCAGTCACATCACGTCCCGTATCGCGATCCTGCACGACTGGCACGCCTGGTGGGCCGGCGCCCAGGACGGCCGCCTCTCCACCGAGGTCGACCACCCCGAGGTCGTCCGCGCCTGGCACCGCGCCCTGTGGGAGTCCCACCTCACCACCGACTTCGCCCACCCCGAACACGACCTGTCCGCCTACGAGTTGGTCGTCGTACCGCAGCTGTACCTCCTCACCGACACCGCGATCGACAACCTCCTCGCGTACGTCCGCGGCGGCGGCACCCTCGTCTGCGGCTTCCTCACCGGGATCGCCGACGAGGACGACCGCGTCCGCCCCGGCGGCATGGACGGCCGCCTCCGCGACCTCTTCGGCATCCGCACCCTGCACGAGTGGTGGCCGCTGGACCCGGGTGAGACCGTCGAATGCGAGGGCTTCCGCGGCACGCTCTGGTCGGAGGAGATCGAGCCCGGGGACGGCGCCGCCGACGAGGCGATCCCTTACAAGGGCGGGGAGTTGGATGGCCTGCCCGCCGTGCTGCGCAAGGGCCGCGCCTGGTACGTCTCCACCCTCCCCGAGCCGTACGCACTCCGCGCCCTCCTCGCCCGCGTCGCCGCCGAGGCGGGGATCCGCCCGGTGCTCGAAGGGCTGCCGGCGGGCATCGAGGCCGTACGCCGCGGCGAGCTGTTGTTCCTCCTCAACCACGGACGCGAACCGGTGACCGTCGAAGTCCCAGGCAGATACGACGACTTGCTCACGGGCACGTCCGTCGAGGACGAACTCACCCTCGGCCGCTACGGCGTCGCGGTGCTACGGCCATGACGGGCGGAACGGAGTCCGGTGGAGCCGGGCGCGAGGCGCGCGGGGGCGGTGGAGCCGTGCCTGATGCACGTGGGTCTGGAGGGGCTGTGTCCGAGGCACGCGGATCAGGCGGAGCCGTGCCCAAGGCGCGCGGGGGCGGTGGAGCCGTGCCTGACGCACGCGCGTCTGGAGGGGTTGTGTCAGGGGCGCGCGGGGGCGCTGGGGCCGTGTCCGAGGTGCGCGGGAGCGGTGGAGCCGTGCCTGACGCACGCGCGTCTGGAGGGGCTGTGTCAGGGGCGCGCGGGTGCGCTGGGGCTGTGTCCGAGGTGCGCGGGAGCGGTGGAGCCGTGCCTGACGCACGCGGGTCCGGAGGGGCTGTGTCCGAGGTGCGCGGGTTCGGAGGGGCTGTGTCCGAGGTGCGCGGGTTCGGTGGAGCTGTGTCCGAGGTGCGCGGGTCTGGTGGAGTCACGCCTGAGACATGTGGGTGCGATGGAGTCATGCCCGAGACACGCAGGTCTGGTGAAGCCGTGCCCGAGGCGCGCAGGTCCGGTGGTGCCGTGCCCGAGGCGCGCACCTCCGGTGGTGCCGCGCCCGAAGCATGCACCTCCGGTGGTGCCGTGCCCGAGGCGCGCAGGTCCGGTGGTGCCGCGCCCGAAGCAGGCAGGTCTGGTGAAGCCGTGCCCGAGGCGCGCACGTCCGGTGGTGCCGCGCCCGAAGCACGCACCTCCAGCGGAGCCACGCCCGACGCGCGCCGCTCCACCGACCCCACGCCCACCACCACCCCCCACCACGGCACCTGGGAGCCCACCCCGGCCGCCCGTTGGGAGGACGCCTTCCTCAGCGGTAACGGTCATCACGGCGCCCTCGTGTTCGGCGATCCGGACGACGAGCGAGTCATCGTCACCCACCACACCCTCGTCCGCCCGAACGGTGCCGAGCACGCCCGGCCGCCGCGCCTCGCCGCCGAACTCGCGGCGCTCCAGGAACGGTTGCTCGCCGGTGACCTCACGGCCGCCGAGGGCTTCACGGACGGCCGCCCGCTCCAGTGGGTTCAGCCCTTTCATCCGGCCTTCCAGACACGGCTGCGCAGCAGCCGGGCCGCCGCCGTGGAACGCGACTACCACCGCTCCGTCGACTTCACCACCGGCGAGACCACCGCCCACCGCGGCGACCGGCGCAGCCGCGTCTTCGTCTCCCGGGCCGACGACGTGATCGTCCAGCACGTCACGGCCCCCGATCTTACCCTCGACCTTGCCCAAGAGCATCAACTCCCGGGCGCGCCGGCCGGGTTGACCGTCGGCCACGGCACGCTCCTCACCCCGGACGGCGTACTGCTCAACCTCCGCGTCCGCTACCCCGACAGCGACCGCGCCTACACCGGAGTGACCCTGGCCGTGGTCACCGGCGGCACAACTCGGCTCGCGCCGACCGGAGTTCGTGTCACCGGCGCCACCGAGGTCCTGCTCCTCACCCGCGTACGACGTCACACCGGCGAACTGGACGTCGCGGCGGAGACCCGAGCCCTACGTGCCCTGCTGCCCGACGAGCGGGACGGGGACCGGCACCCCTACGACACCCTCCTCGACCGCCACCTCGCCCTCCACAGCACGGCCTACGACCGTGTCAACCTCGATCTACGGGCCGACACCACCGAACGCGCCCTCCCGGGCTCCGAGTTGCTCAAGCGGCCCAGCAGCCCCGCCCTCCTGGAACGCCTCTTCGCCGCAGGCCGCTACCACCTCCTCTCCGCCAGCGGCCTGCTGCCACCCCGCCTCACCGGCCTGTGGACCGGCGACTGGAACACAGCCTGGTCCGGGGCGTTCACCAACGACGCGAACCTCAACCTCCAGACCGCCTCCGCCGCCAGCGCCGCACTCCCCGAAGTCACCGACGCCCTCGCCTCCCTGATCCACCGTCAGCTCGGTGACTGGCGGGAGAACGCCCGTGCCGTCTTCGGCGCCCGAGGCGTCGTCGCGCCCGCGCACACCGACGGCGAGTCCGGGCTGTCGTACCACTTCAGCCGCGAGTACCCGCTGCACCTGTGGACCGCGGGCGCCGACTGGCTGCTCAAGCCGCTCGTCGACCACGACGAGACCCGCGGCGCACGCGACCCCCGCACCGCCGCCGCACTCGCCGAAGCCGCCTTGTTCTACGAGGACTTCCTCACGAGCGATCGCACCGACCCCGACGGCCGGCTGGTCGTCGTCCCCTCCTACTCGCCCGAGAACCGTCCCGCGAACGGCAGTTGGGGCGCGATCAACGCCGCGATGGACCTCTCCGCCGCCCGGCACGCGCTGCGCACCGCCGCCGACTACCACCCGGGCACCCCGGAGGCCGACCGCTGGCGCGCCCTCGCCGACCGGCTTCCGCCACACCGGGTCAACTCCCAAGGCGCGCTGGCCGAATGGGCGTGGCCGGGCCTGGAGGACACCTACGACCACCGCCACCTCAGCCACCTCTACGGCGTCTGGCCCCTCGACGAGATCAACCCCTACGACACCCCGGAGCTGGCGAGAGCCGCGCACCGCGCGCTCCAACTCCGGGGCGCCGAGAACGATTCGGCGCACGGCCACCTCCACCACGCGCTCGTCGCCGCCCGACTCCGTGACGGCGAACGGGTCGCGCACGCCCTCGGCCAGGTCCTCGACGGCGACTTCTTCCACGCCTCGCTGATGAGCGCGCACTACCCGAACCGCGATGTCTACAACGCGGACGCCGCGCACACGCTGCCCGGTGTGCTGATCGAGACGCTGGTGCAGTCGACGCCGGACCGGCTGGTCCTGCTGCCCGCGCTGCCGACTGCGTATCCGCGGGGTCAACTCACCGGCGTACGCACGAGGTTCGGGGCGGAACTCGATCTGACCTGGACGCCGGACACGGCCGTGGCCGTGCTCCGCCCCTCCCGCACCCACCGCGTCGAACTGCGGACTTCCTCCGGCACTCAGCCGCTCGAACTCGTCGCCGGAGAAGACCGCGTCCTCACCCTGGGGGCGCGGTAGCCACACCCAACTCCCCCCACCCATGGAAGGGACACCATGGCAACACGCACCCGCAGCAGGCTCGTCATGGCCCTGCTGGCCCCCGCCCTCGCGCTCGGCGCCACCGTCGGCCTCGCCTCGGCCCCCGCCTCCGCCGCCGTCTGGAGCTCCTGCGACCAGTGGGGCAGCACGACCCTGAACGGCTACACGCTCTACAACGACATCTGGGGCTCCGGCGCCGGCACCCAGTGCATCTGGGCCAACTCCGGTACCAACTGGGGCGTCACCGCCAACCACCCCAACACCGGCGGGATCAAGGCCTACCCCAACGCCAAGAAGGTGATCGGCAAGTCGATCACCTCGCTCGGCTCGCTCAAGAGCAGTTACAACGTCACGGTGCCGTCGTCAGGCGCGTACAACACGTCGTACGACATCTGGGACACCAACTACGCCTACGAGATCATGCTCTGGGTCAACAAGACCGGCGCGGTCGGCCCGCTCGGCACCTCGCAGGGCAGCCTGACACTGGGCGGTTCCACCTGGACCGTCTACAAGGGCAACAACGGCAGCAACGACGTGTTCTCGTTCGTCCGAAGCTCCAACTCCTCGTCCGGGACGATCGACATCCTGCCGATCCTCAAGTGGATCAAGGACACCAAGGGCTGGTTCGGCAACGTGACCATCGGGGACCTGCAGTTCGGCTTCGAGATCACGTCCTCGTCCGGCGGGCTCGCCTTCACCACCAACAGCGAGAGTGTCACCAGCAGTTGACGCACCCCGGCACCGCGCTCAGCCGCCCGGTCCCCGCACTCCGCGGGGGCCGGGCGGCTCCGCCACGACGAGCCCCGCGACCCAGCAGCCGAGAGCGGCGAGCACGAGGGCGCCGACCACCGGGTTGACGTAACCTGGGACGGTGTCGGACACGAAGCCGCCGCCGTCCTTCGTCTCGCAGACGAACCGCAGCGGCACGAAGTCCACCGAGTAGTCGATGACGTTCGAAGTCCGCTCGTCGTACTGCCCGTTGACGGTACGACAGGGCGGCAGCGGCGCCGAGCCGGTGCCGCCGTCCCCCACCTCCAGCAGCGCGCCCATGATGTGCAGCAGACCCCACAGATACAGGGCGAACGCGGCCAGGCCCGCCGCGCCGGCGAGCTTGCGTAGGACCATCGCAGGAGTCCACCAGAACAAGATCGGCACGGCTGTGACGGAGCCCACAGTTCCGCACAACGGAAGCGTCACGTCTCGGAGGGGAGTCCGAACTCCCCTCCACACACGGCTACTCCGCGACCGGCAGCGTCGCCCCGTCCCGCAGGAACAGCGGAATCCGGTCCAGCGGGGCGTCGACCGTCACGGCCGCGCCGCCCTCGTACGTCTCGCCCGTCCACGCGTCCGTCCACCACGCGCCCGCCGGGAGATAGACCGTACGGACCGTCGCACCCGCCGTCAGCACCGGAGCCACCAGCAGGTCGGGGCCGAAGAGATACGCGTCGTCGACCGACCAGGCCGCCTGGTCCCCGGGGAACTCCAGGAACAGCGGCCGCATGACCGGCAGCCCCTCCTCGTGGGCGGCCCGCATCACATCGAGGACGTAGGGCTCCAGGCGCTCGCGCAGCCGCAGGTACTTCTCCAGGATGGGGAGGGCCTGATCGCCGTACGACCAGACCTCGTTGGGGCCGCCCGTCATGTCGGGGCCCAGCGGCATCCCGGGGTCGCGGAAGCCGTGCAGGCGCATCAGCGGCGAAAGCGCGCCGAACTGAAACCAGCGGACCATGACTTCCCGGTACGCCGGGTCGTCCGGGTCGCCGCCGTGGAAGCCGCCGATGTCCGTGTTCCACCAAGGGATGCCGGACAGCGCGGTGTTGAGGCCCGCGGCGATCTGGCGGCGCAGGGTCGGGAAGTCGGTGCCGATGTCACCCGACCACAGCGCGGCGCCGTAACGCTGACTGCCCGCCCACGCCGAGCGGTTGAGGGTGATGATCTCCGATTCCCCCTCAGCCAGCAGTCCTTCGTGGAACGTACGGGAGTTCTCGGCCGGATAGATGTTGCCGACCTCCAGGCCCGGACCCGCCCAGTAGCGCAGGTTCTCCTGGAAGCCCGGCTTCAGTTCCGGCTCGCAGGCGTCCAGCCAGAAGGCCGTGATGCCGTACGGCGCAAGGTAGTTGTCGCGGATCTTCGACCACAGGAACTCGCGGGCCCCGGGGTTGGTCGCGTCGTAGAAGGCCACCTGGACGGTCGACGCGACGCCCTTGTCCGGCCAGTCGGCGTGGGCCATCGGCCCGTACTGCGTGCCGATCAGATGGCCGCGCTGCTCCAGTACTGAGTGGTTCTCGCTCAGGGGCGACACCGACGGCCAGACGCTGACCACCAACTTCACGCCCAGCTCGTCGAGTTCACGCACCATCGCCGCCGGGTCGGGCCACTCCGCCGGGTCGAACTTCCAGTCGCCCAGGTGCGTCCAGTGGAAGAAGTCGCAGACGATCGCGGAGAGGGGCAGTTCGCGGCGCTTGTACTCCCGCGCCACGGCGAGGAGTTCGGCCTGGGTGCGGTAGCGCAGCTTGCACTGCCAGAAGCCCGCCGCCCACTTCGGCAGCATCGGCGTACGGCCCGTCACCGCGCTGTAGCGGCGCTGGCCGTCGGCCGGGTCGCCGGCGGTGATCCAGTAGTCGATCTGCCGGGCCGAATCGGCCACCCAGCGTGTGCCGTTGCCGGCCAGCTCGACCCGGCCGATCGCCGGGTTGTTCCACAGCAGGGTGTAGCCACGGCTGGAGACGAGCACCGGGATGCCGACCTCGGCGTTGCGCTGGACCAGGTCGAGGACCAGCCCCTTCTGGTCCAGCTTCCCGTGCTGGTGCTGCCCGAGGCCGTACAGCTTCTCGTCCTCGTACGCGGCGAAGCGCTGCTCCAGGCGGTGGTGGCCGTTGCCGACTGCCGTGTAGAGCCGCGAGCCGGGCCACCAGAAATGGGCGCGGGCCTCCGCGAGGAGTTCGGCGGAGTCCTCGGTGCGCAGGAAGCGGATCAGCCCCTCGGCGTCGACGTGGACGGTCAACTCGCCCACGGTCAGGGTCCCTTGACCGTCCTCGATCTTCACGCCGGCCTCGGTGGCCGGTGCCTGGTCCAGGAGCGCGCCCGGCAGCCCGTCGAGCAGCGGTCCGCCGAGCCGGGCCCGCACCCGTACCGCGTCCGGACCCCAGGGCTCGATCCGTACGGTCTCCTGACGCCCGCTCCACTCCAGCGCGCCGTCCCTCTCCCGGAACGTTCCGACGGTGGGGGAGGACTGCGCGAGACTGACCTCGGACTGGATTACTGCAGGCTGATTCACGAGGAGTGCTCCTGGAAGAAAGCAGGCAGGGGGTAACCGCACAAACACGTGGAGCGTGGCTGGTCAAGAAGCTGACGGCGCCGGCCCCGTACTCGCCCGCACCGTCAACTCCGGTGCGATCAGCACGACTTCGTCGCTGCCGCGGCCGTCCAGCTTGGCCACCAGGTGCTCCACGGCGTAACGCCCCATCTCCTGCGCGGGGATGGCGACGGACGTCAGCCGCACCGAGGCCTGGGTGGCGACCTGGTCGGGGCAGACCGCGACCACCGACACGTCCTCCGGCACCGCCCGGCCCTGCTGGCGCAGCAGCGCGAGCAGCGGCTCGACCGCCGACTCGTTCTGCACGACGAAGCCCGTCGTGCCCGGGCGCTCGTCGAAGATCCGGGCCAGCGTCACCGCCATCGCGTCGTACCCGCCCTCGCACGGCCGGTGCAGTACCCGGAGGTCCAACTCCCTTGCCCTGGAACGGAGTCCGTCGAGGGTGCGCTCGGCGAAACCGGTGTGCCGCTCGTAGACCGCGGGCGCCTCGCCGATGACAGCGATGTCGTGGTGACCGAGCTTCGCGAGGTGCTCGACGCACAGCGCGCCGGTCGCCCCGAAGTCGAGGTCGACGCAGGTCAGTCCGGTGGTGTCGGCGGGGAGGCCGATGAGTACGGAGGGTTGGTCGGTGCCGCGCAGCAACGGCAGCCGTTCGTCGGCGAGTTCGACGTCCATCAGGATCATCGCGTCGGCGAGCCCGCTGCCGGTGACCCGGCGGACCGCGTCGGGGCCCTCCTCGCCGGTGAGCAGCAGCACGTCGTAGCCGTGCAGCCGGGCGGTGGTCGCCACGGCGATGGCGATCTCCATCATCACCGGTACGTACATGTCCGTGCGCAGCGGCACCATCAGCGCGATGATGTTCGACCGGCTGCTGGCCAGGGCGCGGGCGCCCGCGTTCGGGTGGTAGCCCAGCTCGCGGATGCTCTGCTCGACCCGCTGCCGGGTGGCTCCGGAGATGGACCGCTTGCCGCTGAGGACATAGCTCACCGTGCTCGCCGAGACTCCGGCGTGCTGGGCGACCTCGGCGAGGGTGACCATCCAGCTCTCCAAGCTTTGTGAAGCGCTTCGACAGTGCGCGTTGCTGACAAGGGCGGGTGGGGGTGGTTCGACATTAGCTTCAGGCGGTGTGGGTGTCCATAGGGTGTCGAAGCGCTTCGACACTTTCTCCGAAGACCCGGCTCAACGGGGTGCCCCGGGGATTCTCCGCGCGGGAAAGACAACCTCCGGGCGGGTCGGCGACCACTGGAAGGTCGTAACGGCCGCCGATGGGCCGTAGACGAACCGTCCCCCGGAAGGACCCCCGATGCAACACCGCAGGCCCCGCCTCTCGAAGAAGGCGAATGCGCTGGCCGCCGCCTCGGTTGCGCTCACGGCGCTCGCCGGGGTGACCGTCGCCCAGGCGGGCGGGACGAGCAAGAGGTGCGGGGCCTTCGACACCGTCACGCTCGGCAAGTACTACGTGAACAACAACCTCTGGGGCCAGGACAAGGCCACCGGCAGCCAGTGCGTCTGGGACGACTCCCGGTCGGGGTCCGCGATTTCGTGGGGTACGTCCATCAGCCGGGCCAACAACGGCAAGGGCGCCGACGCGGACGTGAAGTCGTACGCCAGTACCGTCCTCGGCCGGCACTGGGGCTGGAAGGTCGACAAGGCGACCACCGGCCTGCCGATCCGGGTCGGCGACCGCAAGCCGGTGAAGACCAGCTGGGACTTCTCGCTCAGCGGCAATCCCGGCACGCTCGACGTCGCCTACGACCTGTGGCTGCACGCCAAGAACACCGCCGGCTGGGCCGACCAGCCCACGGACGAGATCATGATCCGGCTCGACCGGCAGGGCGGCGCCGGCCCGCTCGGCACCAAGTACGGCAGCGTCAGCCTCGACGGCACCATGTGGGACATCTACCAGGGCAACATCGGCTGGAACGTCTACTCCTTCGTCCGCACCGCCAACACCACCAAGGCCACCCTGAACATCGACGACTTCACCCAGGCCCTGGTCCGCCGCAAGCTGCTGAGCAACGACAAGTACCTCTCCGGCATCGAGTCCGGCACCGAGGTCCTCAAGGGTTCGGGGCGCCTTGACACCAAGACGTACTCCGTCGACATCGGCTGAACGGACGCGCGAAGGGTGGCCGCTTCGCGGCGGATCGGGTAGATACGAACGGGTAGCACCCATCGGTAACCACAGAGCGCCGAGGGTCCGATTCGCGGCGAGGTGAGCCTCATGTCCGCTCCACCCAGCAAACCCACCGTCACCGAGCGGGAAGCCCGGCAGGTGGCGGAGGCCGCCCGGGAACAGGACTGGCGCAAGCCCAGCTTCGCCAAGGAACTGTTCCTCGGCCGCTTCCGGCTCGACCTCATCCACCCCCACCCGCTCCCGCCCGACGAGGACGTGCGGCGCGGCGAGGAGTTCCTCGCCAAGCTGCGGGTCTTCTGCGAGACGGAGATCGACGCCGCCCGCATCGAACGCGAGGCCCGCATCCCCGACGAGGTCATCGCCGGCCTCAAGGAGCTCGGCGCCCTCGGCATGAAGATCGACACCAAGTACGGCGGCCTCGGCCTCACCCAGGTGTACTACAACAAGGCGCTGGCCCTGGCGGGCTCGGCCTGCCCGGCGGTCGGCGTGCTGCTCTCGGCGCATCAGTCGATCGGCGTACCGCAGCCGCTGAAACTGTTCGGCACCGATGAGCAGAAGGCCGAGTTCCTGCCGCGCTGCGCCCGCACCGACATCAGCGCCTTCCTGCTCACCGAACCGGACGTCGGCTCCGACCCGGCGCGGCTCGCGACCAGCGCGGCGCCGGACGGGGACTCCTACGTCCTCGACGGGGTGAAACTCTGGACCACCAACGGCGTGATCGCCGACCTCCTGGTCGTGATGGCCCGGGTGCCGAAGAGCGAGGGCCACAAGGGCGGCATCACGGCCTTCGTCGTGGAGACCGACTCGCCCGGCATCACCGTCGAGAACCGCAACGCCTTCATGGGCCTGCGCGGCATCGAGAACGGCGTCACCCGCTTCCACCAGGTCCGGGTGCCCGCCGCCCACCGTATCGGCCCCGAGGGAGCGGGCCTGAAGATCGCCCTCACCACCCTCAACACCGGCCGACTCTCCCTCCCCGCGTCCTGCGTCGCGGCGGGCAAGTGGTGTCTGAAGATCGCCCGCGAGTGGTCGGCGGCCCGTGAGCAGTGGGGCAGGCCGATCGCCGAGCACGAGGCCGTCGGCAAGAAGATCTCCTTCATCGCGGCCACGACCTTCGCCCTGGAGGCCGTACTCGACCTGTCCAGCCAGATGGCCGACGAGGACCGCAACGACATCCGCATCGAGGGCGCGCTCGCCAAGCTCTTCGCCTCCGAGATGGGCTGGCTGATGGCCGACGAACTGGTCCAGATCCGCGGCGGCCGCGGCTTCGAGACGGCCGAGTCCCTCGCGGCCCGCGGCGAGAAGGCGGTCCCCGCCGAACAGGTCCTGCGCGACCTCCGCATCAACCGCATCTTCGAGGGCTCGACCGAGATCATGCACCTCCTCATCGCCCGCGAGGCCGTCGACGCCCACCTCACGGTCGCCGGTGACCTCATCGACCCCGACAAGTCCCTTTCGGACAAGGCGAAAGCGGGCGCCAACGCGGGTGTCTTCTACGCCAAGTGGCTCCCGAAGCTGGTCGCGGGCAGCGGCCAACTCCCCGGCACCTACGGCGAGTTCCGCCACGGCATCGACCTCTCCAAGCACCTTCGCTACGTCGAGCGAAACGCCCGCAAGCTGGCCCGCTCCACCTTCTACGCCATGTCCCGCTGGCAGGGCCGCATGGAGACCAAGCAGGGCTTCCTGGGCCGGATCGTCGACATCGGCGCCGAACTCTTCGCGATGAGCGCGGTCTGCGTACGGGCCGAACTCCTGCGCACCCAGGGCGAACACGGCCGCGAGGCCTACCAACTCGCCGACGCCTTCTGCGAACAGTCCCGCATCCGCGTCGAGGAGCTCTTCGGCCGGCTGTGGACCAACACCGACGACCTCGACCGCAAGGTGGTCAAGGGAGTCATGGGCGGCGCGTACACATGGCTGGAGGAGGGCATCGTCGACCCGTCGGGCGAGGGCCCGTGGATCGCCGACGCCTCCGCCGGTCCGAGCAAGGTGGACAACGTGCACCGAACCGTCGACTAGCCCCGGATCAGCAGTACTTGTCGCTCGGATCCCGCGTCGTCCAGGAGCAGGTGTCGACCTTGCTGCCGGTCGCTCTGGTCAGCGTCGCCGTGTCGCTGGTGTTGTTCCAGACATAGGCACCGCGGTTCTGGTACGTGTTCGACGCGGTGTCCGAGCCCTTGCCGGTGTGCACCTTGATGTACTTGCCGGCGCCGATCTTGATGTTCTTGAAGACGTACCGGTGGTTCGAGACGTCCTTGAGGACCCACCCCTTGAGCGAGATCGCCGACCGGCTGGTGTTCGTGATCTGCACCCACTCGCCGTTGAGGCTCGTGTTGGACCGGTTGTCCGAGCCCGGGCTGTCGAACCAGACGTGGTAGATCGTGACCCCGCCGGCGGCCTCGGCCGGGGTGCTCAGCAGGGTGCCGGTGAGTATCGCGGCGCCCGCGAGCGCGGGCAGGGCAGTGCGTATCCGCATGGAGAATCCCCCCAGGATGTCGTCCACTGGCCGGTCGTCCACCGGCGCAGGAAAGAAGTGTTATCACACGACCTTCACGCCGTATTCACAAAGGGGGATTTCCCTTCAATCACCGACGAGAGCCGATAAGCCACCCGCGCGAGGGAACCGCTGTCCACCTGGCCACCCGTTGCGGCAACAATGGAGGGATGAGCGACAGTCCAGCACCCCTCGCCGACCCACATCTCGTCTACGACCCCGTCGTGGGCGACGGTCCCAAGGCCCTGGTGATCCTCGGCTCCACCGGGTCCATCGGCACCCAGGCCATCGACCTCGTGCTGCGCAACCCGGACCGCTTCCGGGTCACCGCACTCTCCGCCAACGGCGGCCGGGTCGGGCTCCTCGCCGAGCAGGCGTACCGGCTCAGGGTGCGGACGGTCGCGGTCACCCGCGAGGCCGCCGTACCGGCACTGCGCGAAGCGCTCACCGCGCAGTACGGCACCGGGGAGCCGCTCCCCGAGATCCTCGCCGGTCCCGACGCGGCCACCCAGGTCGCCGCCTCCGACTGCCACACCGTGCTGAACGGCATCACCGGCTCCATCGGCCTCGCGCCCACCCTCGCCGCCCTGGAGGCGGGCCGCGTCCTCGCGCTCGCCAACAAGGAGTCGCTCATCGTCGGCGGCCCGCTGGTGAAGGCCCTGGCCAAGCCCGGCCAGATCATCCCGGTCGACTCCGAGCACGCGGCCCTCTTCCAGGCCCTCGCGGCCGGTACCCGGGCCGATGTCCGCAAGCTCGTCGTCACCGCGTCCGGCGGCCCCTTCCGCGGCCGTACGAAGGCCGAACTGGCGAACGTGACGGTCGAGGACGCCCTCGCGCACCCCACCTGGGCCATGGGCCCGGTGATCACGATCAACTCGGCGACCCTGGTGAACAAGGGGCTCGAAGTGATCGAGGCGCACCTGCTGTACGACATTCCCTTCGATCGCATTGAGGTGGTCGTGCACCCGCAGTCGTATGTCCACTCGATGGTGGAATTCAACGACGGATCTACGATTGCCCAGGCGACGCCCCCCGACATGCGCGGGCCGATCGCCATCGGGCTCGGCTGGCCCGAGCGGGTCCCGGACGCGGCACCCGCGTTCGACTGGAGCAAGGCCTCGACGTGGGAGTTCTTCCCGCTCGACACCGAGGCGTTCCCCTCCGTGGGCCTCGCCCGGCGTGTGGGACAGCTCGCGGGCACGGCCCCGGCGGTGTTCAATGCGGCGAACGAGGAGTGCGTGGAGGCGTTCCGCGCGGGCGCGCTGCCGTTCAACGGAATCATGGAGACGGTGACACAGGTGGTCGAGGAACACGGGACACCGGTCACGGGAACCTCGCTCACCGTGGCGGACGTCCTCGAAGCGGAGACCTGGGCACGCGCCCGGGCCCGCGAACTGACAGCGCAGACGACCACGGCGAACGCGGAGGCGCGTGCATGACAGCCCTGATGATGATCCTCGGCATAGTCGTCTTCGCGGTCGGCCTGCTGGTCTCGATCGCCTGGCACGAGCTGGGACATCTCTCCACCGCGAAGCTCTTCGGCATCCGGGTGCCCCAGTACATGGTCGGCTTCGGCCCGACCATCTGGTCCCGGAAGAAGGGCGACACCGAGTACGGGTTCAAGGCCATCCCGTTCGGCGGCTACATCCGCATGATCGGCATGTTCCCGCCCGGCGACGACGGCCGGATCACCGCCCGCTCCACCTCGCCCTGGCGCAGCATGATCGAGGACGCCCGCTCGGCGGCCTTCGAGGAACTCCAGCCCGGCGACGAGACCCGCCTCTTCTACACCCGCAAGCCGTGGAAACGGGTCATCGTGATGTTCGCGGGCCCCTTCATGAACCTCATCCTGGCGGTGGCGCTCTTCCTCACCGTCCTGATGGGCTTCGGCATCTCGCAGCAGACCAACACGGTCAGCTCGGTCTCCCAGTGCGTGATCGCGCAGAGCCAGAACCGCGACACGTGCAGGTCGACCGACCCGGCCTCCCCGGCCGCCGCCGCGGGCCTCAAGGCGGGCGACAAGATCCTCAGCTTCAACGGCGTGAAGACGACCGACTGGAACAAGCTGTCCGACCTGATCCGCGCCGCCCCCGGCAAGACGGTCGCGATCGTCGTCGAGCGCAAGGGCCAGGACGTCACCCTGCACGCGAAGATCGCTTCCAACCAGGTCGCCAAGAAGGACTCCAGCGGCCAGATCGTCCAGGGCCAGTACGTCACCGCCGGCTTCCTCGGCTTCAGCGCGGCCACCGGCATCGTCCGCCAGGACTTCGGCGACTCGGTCACCTGGATGACCGACCGCCTCGGCGAGGCCGTCGACTCCATCGCGGCCCTCCCCGGCAAGATCCCGGCCCTGTGGAACGCGGCCTTCGACGGCGCCCCCCGCCAGGCCGACTCCCCGATGGGCGTGGTCGGCGCGGCCCGCGTCGGCGGCGAGATCTTCACCCTCGACATCCCGCCCACCCAGCAGCTGGCCATGGCCCTCATGCTGGTCGCCGGCTTCAACCTCTCCCTGTTCCTCTTCAACATGCTCCCGCTGCTCCCGCTCGACGGCGGGCATGTCGCGGGCGCCCTGTGGGAGGCGCTGCGCCGCAACCTGGCGAAGGTGCTCAAGCGCCCGGACCCGGGCCCCTTCGACGTGGCGAAGCTGATGCCGGTCGCGTATGTCGTTGCAGGGATCTTCGTCTGCTTCACGTTGCTCGTCCTAGTGGCGGACGTGGTTAACCCGGTGAAAATCTCCTAGTCATTCGTAGTTTGTGGCGGCCTCACATCCTTGATGTGAGTGGTGGCCGCGGAATATGTGTTTGTTTTTGGGGGGGTGTTGGTGGGCGGGCCGGGGAGTCTTTTTATAATGATCGTTTGAGAGAGTCTGGTTG
>NZ_JBHYWD010000007.1:38247-64871 GCF_042751305.1 Streptomyces hokutonensis | reverse complement strand
GACCTGGCGTGTTGTGCTCGTTGTTGTGGTGTTTAATTCTCACACTAACTAATTCTCTGCGGCTGTCTGGTCCGCGCTGCGCCGCCCCCCCCGCGCCCCCCCCCCCCCCCCCCCTCCATTGAGTGGGTTTACGGCCGGGATGTGCTCGGGCCCGCACGGTTGACGTAATCTCGAAGCCTGGAGCCCGCTGTTCCGGGACCGGGGCCTTGATCCACGACTTGGGGTTGCACAGCAGATGACTGCGATTTCTCTCGGCATTCCGTCCGTTCCGACCCGGCTCGCCGAGCGTCGCAAGAGCCGGCAGATCCAGGTCGGATCCGTGGCGGTCGGCGGCGACGCGCCGGTGTCCGTGCAGTCCATGACGACCACCCGTACGTCGGACATCGGCGCCACGCTCCAGCAGATCGCCGAACTCACCGCGTCCGGCTGCCAGATCGTCCGCGTGGCCTGCCCCACGCAGGACGACGCGGACGCGCTGGCCACCATCGCGCGCAAGTCGCAGATCCCGGTGATCGCGGACATCCACTTCCAGCCGAAGTACGTCTTCGCCGCGATCGAGGCCGGCTGCGCGGCGGTCCGGGTGAACCCGGGCAACATCAAGCAGTTCGACGACAAGGTCAAGGAGATCGCGCGCGCCGCGAAGGACCACGGCACCCCGATCCGCATCGGCGTGAACGCGGGCTCGCTGGACAGCCGACTGCTTAAGAAGTACGGCAAGGCGACCCCCGAGGCGCTGGCCGAGTCCGCCCTCTGGGAAGCGTCCCTCTTCGAGGAGCACGGTTTCCAGGACATCAAGATCTCGGTCAAGCACAACGACCCGGTCGTCATGGTCGAGGCCTACCGCCAGCTCGCGGCCCAGTGCGACTACCCGCTGCACCTCGGCGTCACCGAGGCGGGCCCCGCCTTCCAGGGCACGATCAAGTCGGCGGTCGCCTTCGGCGCCCTCCTCTCGCAGGGCATCGGCGACACGATCCGCGTCTCGCTCTCCGCCCCGCCGGTGGAGGAGATCAAGGTCGGCCTCCAGATCCTGGAGTCCCTGAACCTCAAGCCCCGCCGCCTGGAGATCGTCTCCTGCCCCTCCTGCGGTCGCGCCCAGGTCGACGTCTACAAGCTGGCCGAGGAGGTCACGGCGGGCCTGGAGGGCATGGAGGTCCCGCTCCGCGTGGCCGTCATGGGCTGTGTCGTGAACGGCCCTGGCGAGGCCCGCGAGGCCGACCTCGGCGTCGCCTCCGGCAACGGCAAGGGTCAGATCTTCGTCAAGGGCGAGGTCATCAAGACCGTCCCCGAGTCGAAGATCGTCGAGACGCTCATCGAAGAAGCCATGAAGATCGCCGAGCAGATGGAGGCGGACGGGGTGGCTTCGGGGGAGCCGACGGTGGCGGTCGCGGGCTGAAAGGCTCACTTCACAGCGAGGCTTGGCACTGACAGCCCGTCCGGCGCTTGAGGACGAGGCCGTCCAGGCCGAGAGCGGGGGCCTGGGGGCGGCAGCCCCCAGACGCCCACCTTCCTCACCCCCCACAAGAGAAGCTAGCCCCAACACAAGGCGGCACCGCTCAGCTTCCGCAGGTACAGTGCGGAGATCAGCAGACCCTCAGGGTGAGGCCCCGTACGTGTTGACCCAGACCACCTCTCGGGTGCTCGAACCGAGCGACCTGGAAGCCGCGCTCGCCGTACTCGACCGCGAGCCGGTCACGAACGCCTTCGTGACCTCGCGGGTTCAGGTCGCCGGCCTCGACCCGTGGCGGCTCGGCGGCGAGATGTGGGGCTGGTACGAGGACGGCATGCTGACGTCCCTCTGCTACGCGGGCGCCAACCTGGTCCCGATCTGCGCGACCCCCCGGGCGGTCCGCGCGTTCGCCGACCGGGCCCGCAGGGCAGGCCGCCGCTGCTCCTCGATCGTCGGCCCCGCCGAGGCGACGGCCCAGCTCTGGCGCCTCCTCGAACCGAGCTGGGGCCCGGCCCGGGAGGTCCGCGCCCAGCAGCCCCTCATGGTCACCGACCGCATGCCCACCGACATCGCTCCCGATCCCTACGTCCGGCGCATCCGCAAGGACGAGATGGAGACGATCATGCCGGCGTGTGTGGCGATGTTCACCGAGGAGGTGGGCGTCTCCCCGCTGGCAGGCGACGGCGGTCTCCTCTACCAGGCCCGAGTGGCCGAACTCGTGGGCTCCGGCCGTTCGTTCGCCCGCCTCGACGAGTACGGCAAGGTCGTCTTCAAGGCCGAGATCGGCGCCGCGACCCCGCAGGCCTGCCAGATCCAGGGCGTGTGGGTGGCCCCCGAGTACCGGGGCAGGGGAGTGGCGGCCCCGGCGATGGCAGCGGTACTGCGCTACGCCCTGGCGGACGTGGCTCCGGTCGTCAGCCTCTACGTGAAC
This sequence comes from Streptomyces hokutonensis, assembly GCF_042751305.1. Lineage (GTDB taxonomy): Bacteria > Actinomycetota > Actinomycetes > Streptomycetales > Streptomycetaceae > Streptomyces > Streptomyces hokutonensis_A. The sequence goes on along the minus strand of NZ_JBHYWD010000007.1, from coordinate 62,493 downwards.
GACTTCAACACCCCGGCGAGAAGGGCGTACTTGAGAGTGGGTTTCCAGGAGGTAGGAGCCTTCATGAGCGTCCTCTTCTGAAACACGCTGAGGTCCACACCCCCCCCCGAGGGGCGCGGGGCTGTGACATATGCGGCTCCGCCGCGTGGGCGCGACCGGCCACATACGGCCGCCACCCGAAAGACAACCGTCATGCCCATGTACTCTCCCCACATGCGATTTCCCGGTCACGGCCACCGCCACCCCGAAGACGTCGTGATCGCCCCCCTGAACCTCTCGGCCCACGTCGACGAAGCCCTCGCCGTACAAGCCATCGCCTTCGGCCTGGGCCCGGACGAGGTAGCGGTTCGCCGCCAAATCGTCCTGCGCCACATGACCTACCCCGGCGCCAACGCCTTCGGCGCCACCACCCAGGGCCGACTCGTCGGATTCGTCTACGGCATGCCGAACAACCGCACCCACTGGTGGTCCACGGTCGTAGAGCCGTACCTCCGGGCCGGTGGCCACGACGCCTGGCTCGACGACTCCTTCGTGATCACGGAGCTGCACGTCCACCCGCACTTCCAGAACCGCGGTGTCGGCCGTTCCCTGATCACCACGATCACGGACACCGCCGCCGAACCCCGCTCGATCCTCTCCGCGATCGACACCGACAGCCCGGCCCGCGGCCTCTACCGCTCCCTCGGCTACGAGGACCTCGCCCGCCAGGTCCTGTTCCCCAGCGCCCCGAAGCCGTACGCGGTGATGGGCGCCCCGCTGCCGCTCCGCCGTCGTTAACCGATTTCCACCGGCACAGCGAGCCCGGCTAACCTCCTAGCCATCACCCTTTCCCGGCAGGAGTACAGGAACCATGGCGAACGCACCGGTCCAGCGCATGTCCCAGTTGATGGCGAAGACGCTGCGCGACGACCCGGCGGACGCCGAGGTCCTCAGTCACAAGCTCCTCGTGCGGGCCGGTTACGTCCGCCGTACCGCCGCCGGCATCTGGTCCTGGCTGCCGCTGGGCAAGAAGGTCCTCTCGAACGTGGAGCGGATCGTGCGTGAGGAGATGGACGCGATCGGCGCCCAGGAGGTGCTGCTGCCCGCGATCCTGCCCCGGGAGCCGTACGAGGCGACCGGCCGCTGGGACGAGTACGGCCCCGAGCTGTTCCGCCTCAAGGACCGCAAGGGCGGCGACTACCTCCTCGGCCCCACCCACGAGGAGATCTTCACGCTGATCGTGAAGGACCAGGCGTCCTCCTACAAGGACCTGCCGGTCATCCTCTACCAGATCCAGCACAAGTACCGCGACGAGGCCCGCCCCCGCGCCGGCATCCTCCGTGGCCGCGAGTTCCTGATGAAGGACTCGTACTCCTTCGACACCGAGGACGAGGGCCTCGCCAAGTCGTACGCCCTGCACCGCGAGGCCTACCAGAAGGTCTTCGCGCGCCTCGGCCTCGACTACCGCATCTGCGCCGCCACCGCGGGCGCGATGGGCGGCTCCAAGTCGGAGGAGTTCCTCGCCCCCGCCGAGGCCGGCGAGGACACCTTCGCCGACTGCCCGAACTGCGACTTCGCCGCCAACACCGAAGCGATCTCGTACGAGTTGAAGCCCGTGGACGCCACCGGCGTGCCCGCGCTCGAAGAGATCCCCACCCCCGACACCCCCACCATCGAGACCCTCGCCGCCCACCTCGGCGTAGCGGCCTCCGCGACCCTCAAGAACCTCCTCGTGAAGGTCGACAGCGAGATCGTGGCCGTAGGAGTGCCCGGTGACCGCGAGGTCGACATGGACAAGGTCGAGGCCCATTTCGCCCCCGCCGCCGTGGAGTTGGTGACGGCGGAGGACTTCACCGGCCGTCCTGACCTGGTGCGCGGCTACGTCGGTCCGCAGGGCTTGGGCGAGAAGGTCACGTACATCGCCGACCCGCGCGTGGCCCCCGGCACCTCGTGGATCACGGGCGCCAACAAGGAGGGCACGCACGCCAAGAACGTCGTCGCGGGCCGTGACTTCGAGGTCGGCGAGTACGTCGACGTCGTGGTCGTGCAGGAGGGCGACCCCTGCCCCAAGTGCGGCACCGGCCTCAAGCTGGACCGCGCCATCGAGATCGGCCACATCTTCCAGCTCGGCCGCAAGTACGCCGACGCCCTCAAGCTCGACGTCCTCGGCCAGCACGGCAAGCCGGTCCGCGTGACGATGGGCTCCTACGGCATCGGTGTCTCCCGCGCGGTCGCCGCCCTCGCCGAGCAGACCGCCGACGACAAGGGCCTGTGCTGGCCCGCCGAGGTCGCCCCGGCCGATGTGCACGTCGTCGCCGCGGGCAAGGCCCTCCAGACCGAACTCGCCCTCGACGTCTCGGAGAAGCTGCGCGCCGCCGGCCTGCGCGTCCTGGTCGACGACCGCGCCGGGGTCTCCCCGGGCGTGAAGTTCACCGACTCCGAGCTGATCGGCGTACCGAAGATCCTGGTCGCGGGGCGCCGCTCCGCCGAGGGCGTCCTGGAGCTCAAGGACCGCAGGACCGGTGAGCGCGAGGAACTGACGGTCGACGAGGCGATCGTCCGTCTGACCGCACAACCCGCCCTGTAAGAGATCTCTCAGGGAGTTCTGCGCAGGCGTATGGGCGCCTCACAGACTTCTCTCAGGCTGGTCCCCGACCGTAGTACGTGACAGAGCGTCACTGCGGAGGGGAACGGTCATGACAGTCAAGGAGCGTGGGGCCGCTGCGGCGGTCCGCAGAGGCAAGCGGCGCATCGCGGCCGCCACGGCAGCGGTCACGCTGGCGGCGGCGGCCGGGGTGTTCGCCCTGGTCGGCACGATGCAGTCGGACACGGAAGCGGACACGACGGCGAGCAACACCGGCACGACGACCAGTTCGTCGTCACCCTCGCCGTCGGCGTCCTCCACGTCGGACAGCTCGACCTCTTCATCCTCTTCATCTTCGTCGTCCTCGTCGGACCTCCAGTCGTCCTCGTCCGGCGTGACGTCGTCCTCCGGCGGCTCCACCGACTCCACGTCGGGAGCGTCGTGATGACCACAACGACCCTGCGCAGGACGGCCGCCGCGGAATGGCGCGCCCTGGGGACCACGGTCCGGCTGGTCGTCACCGACCCGGCCCTGCTGGACTCCTGCAACCTGCTCCTCGCCCGGCACCTCGCCGAGGTCGACGCGGCCTGCAGCCGGTTCCGCCCCGACTCCGAACTGGCCGCCCTGGACGCCTCGTTCGGCCGCCCGGTCACCGTGAGCCCGCTGCTCGCCGAAGCCCTGGCCGTCGCCCTGCGCGCAGCCGAGGCGACGGACGGCGCGGTCGACCCGACGGTCGGCTCGGCGATGAACGCCATCGGCTACGACCGCGACTTCACCCTCGTCCGCGAGGACGACCGCCCGGTCCGGCTCACCGTGAAGCGCGCCCCGGGCTGGCGCCTGATCGACCTCGACCGTACGACGGGCACGGTCACCGTCCCGGCCGGGGTCCGCCTCGACCTCGGCGCCACGGCGAAGGCCTGGGCCGCCGACAGGGCCGCGGCGATGCTCGCCGAAGTGGCGGGCTGCGGAGTCCTGGTGAGCCTGGGCGGCGACACGGCCGTCGCGGGGGAGCCCCCGGCCGGCGGCTGGAACATCCGCGTCCAGGACGTCACCGGTTCCGTCGACGAGACGCCCACGAACGGCACGTACGCCACGATCGGCCTGCGCTCCGGCGGCCTCGCCACCTCGGGCACCGCCGCCCGCAACTGGCGCCGCAACGGCCACGAGTTGCACCACATCGTCGACCCGCGCACCGGCCTCCCCGTCCGCAGCCCCTGGCGCACGGTCTCCGTCGCCGCCGCGACGAGCGCCGACGCCAACGCGGCGAGCACGGCGGCCATGGTCAAGGGCGCGGACGCCGAACGCCGGCTGACCCGCCTCGGCCTCCCGGCCCGCCTGGTCGCACAGGACGGCACGGTCGTCACGACCCCGGGCTGGCCCACCTCCCTGGTGGCCGCCGCATGACCTCCGAAACCCTCTGGTACGCCAACCGCGCCACCGGAGCCGTCTGCCTGGTCCTCTTCACGGTCGTCGTCCTGCTCGGCATAGCGGTCCGCCTGCGCACGCGCCTCCCCGGCCTGCCCCGTTTCGGCACGGTCACCCTGCACCGCACCCTCTCGCTCTCCGCAACGGCCTTCCTGGCCCTGCACATCGCGGTGGCGGTGATTGACGGCTACGTGGACATCACCGTCCTCGACGCGGTGGTCCCCTTCGTCTCCGACTACGAGCCGCTCTGGCTCGGCCTCGGCACGGTCGCCTTCGACCTGATGCTCGCGGTCCTGATCACCAGCCTCCTGCGGGAACGCATCGGCCACCGCACGTGGCGGGCGCTCCACTGGCTGGCCTACGCCTCCTGGCCGGTCGCCCTGATCCACGGCATCGGCATCGGCACGGACACCGGCACCGACTGGATGACCTGGCTGACCGTGTCCTGCGTGGCCGCGGTGGTCGCCGCCTTCGCCATCCGCACGGCCCACTCCGCCCGCGCCGCCCGACGCACCCCCGCAGCCCTGCTCCGCACCGCCGAAGGAGCCCGCTCATGACCACGACCTTCACCGACGTCTACATGTCCCCTCGCCTCCTCGCCCCCGGCGGCACCGCGGCCGACCTCGCCACCCACGAACAGCGCTACGGCCCACTGTCGTACGGCGATCCCGACGCCCTCCTGAGAACAGTCGCCGAATCCGGCCTCACCGGACGCGGAGGCGCCGCGTTCCCGACGTACCGCAAGCTGGTCGCGGTCGCCGACGCGAGCCGCCGCACGGGCCGCGCCCCCGTGGTCGTGGCGAACGGCGCGGAGGGCGAACCGGCCAGCCGCAAGGACAGGACCCTGCTCCGCCTCTCACCCCATCTGGTCCTGGACGGGCTGCAGTTGGCGGCCAGGGCGGTCGGCGCGGGGGAGGCCCACCTGGCGGTGGAGGACGGCGCGTCCTACCTGGAGTCGGCCCTGTCCCAACGCAACGACCCGCTGGCCGTGCGAGTGGTCCGCCTGCCCAAACGCTTCCTCTCCGGTCAGGCCTCGGCGCTCGCCCAGTACGTCTCCGGGAACGTCCCGCTGCCCCGCCACCAGGACCCGCCGGTCCGCGAACGCGGGGTGCGCAAGGCACCGACGCTCGTCCAGAACGTCGAGACCCTGGCCCACCTCGCCCTGGTGGCCCGCTACGGCGCCGACTGGTTCCGCAGCGCGGGCACCCCCGCGCAGCCCGGCAGCACGCTCTGCACCCTGCATGTGCCGGGCCGCGAAGTCCGGGTGGTGGAAGCCCCGTTCGGCCTCCCGCTGGACCGCTTGCTCCCGCTCCAAGGTATGTCGGCGGTACTGGTGGGCGGCTACCACGGCACGTGGATCCCGGCCGCCGAAGCAGCCCAACGCACACTGGACGCAGGGGACTTGGGGGCGGGCGTGCTGGCCGCACTTCCCACCACCCGCTGCGGAGTGGCCGAAACCGCCCGAGTCCTGCGCTACTTGGCCCTCCAGTCGGCCGGCCAGTGCGGCCCCTGTCTCAACGGCCTCCCGCGCATCGCGTCCGCGTTCCACACCCTGGCCACCCCCGGCCCGCAGGGCGACACCCGTCAGGACGTGGCCCGTTGGTCCGGCCTGGTCGAGGGCCGAGGCGCCTGCCACCACCCCGACGGCACGGTCCGCCTGGTCCGCAGCGCGTTGACCACGTTCGCGGCCGAACTCGACGCCCACGCAAGGGGTTTGTGCACGGCGACGGACCCCACCCCCCTGCTCCCGATCCCGAACGAGGCCCGCTGACCATGGAGCAACAGCAGATCGACATCGACTGGACGTCCTGCCAGGGCCACGGCCTGTGCGCGGAACTGCTCCCGGACCACATCACGCTGGACGAGTGGGGCTATCCCCTGGCCGGGGACACCCGCATCCCCGCCCGCACAGTCAGGCGCGCCCGCAGAGCCGCCGCCGACTGCCCCGTCCTCGCCCTCAGACTCACGCCGACTCCGGCGGGCCGACGTCCACCGGAATCGGTTCAGGCGCCGACAGGCTGACGGCAATCAGCAGACCTCGGCGGTGACCAGCTCGCGCAGGAGCAGCTCGCGCGGGAGTTCCACCGGCATGCCGCAGAAGCATCGGAGCAGGCTGCCGTGCGATGCGGGGGCACCCAGGTCGATCATCAGGATGTCCCGTACTTCCCGGAGCACGTCACTCGGCTGGAAGCCCTTGGCGACACGGATGACGACCTCGTCCGGGTCCCATGTCGCGATTTCAGGCAGATTGTCCGCTAATGAAATGTGGATGCACACAACTGTCTCCCCAGGGATGCACAACGACGCGAGTGATCCGCTCCGGGAGGTCAGCGGTTGACCGATGGTATCCATGGCCGTCGGAGGCCGGGAGAGTTTCGGTCATATTCACTCGTGCGGGGTGTATCGCCTTTCCCCGCCCGTCGGGCGCCGGCATCGCCGTGAGGGGCCGGGGCGGAGGTCGCTGACCTCACGTGATGCGGCTGACCTGGAGCATGGCCTCGGCATCCTTGATGAGTGCGCGCTGACGTGCCTCCGGCAATTGCCGGTACAGCTTGAGGAGTCGCGCCTCCCGCTCGTCCGCGCTGGGCCCGGGTGCGGGGCGGCCCACCGCTTCGAAGAACTCGCGCGGAGTCGTCCGCACGCCCCAGCCGCGGAACACCTCCACCATGGCCCGCAGCTTCTCCGGGTCGATGCGAGAGGTGCCGCGGGTCCGGTTCATCCACGCGTTGAGTGTCGGGTACGAGATGCCTGCTGCCGACGCCAGGTCCTTCTGGGTCTTTCCCGGGGCCTGTGCCAGGAGGCGTTCGAGCAGAGCCGTCAGGTCTACGTCCTGACGGGCCGGATCGTTGCCGGGTTCTGCGTCTCCTCGGCGGCTTTGCTGGTTTGTCACGCAACAGAGGATCCGGCATCGCTATCTACAAGCGCAAGTAGATCGCAGACCGGCAATTCGGGCTTCTGGTGCACGCCGGAGCGCTATTGCGGTTGTTCCACCGTAAATGCGCGGGTGTGCGCCCGCGCACCCCTGTCGCGGGAGCGAGCCCTCTCCTTGCGGTCCGTGCACAACTTGACACTGTATGCATCTACGTGAAGACTGTAGATATCTCCGGAGGCGGACCCCGATGTCCGGCGGTGGGGTCGCGTAGTGGTGTCCATGCCGCACGACCGTCGAGATAATCTACATCTACATGAATATTGAAGATGTGGGGTGCCGTCGCTCCACACCCCGAAAGACGTCGACGGGAGTACCCATCGTGTTCGCACCGAACAACGGCACGTCCGCACCGGACGGTCCGGAGCCCGAGTTGGTCGCCCGGGCCCGCGCCGGCGACCGGGAGGCGTTCGCCGCCCTCTACTTCGAGCACTACCACCTGGCGTACGGCTTTCTGCTCATCCGTACGCGCAACAGACACCTGGCCGAGGACCTGACCCAGGAGGTGTTCGTCCGCGCACTGCGCCGCATCGACGTCTTCACCTGGCAGGGCACGGCCTTCGCCGCCTGGCTGACGACCATCGCCAAGAACCTCTATCTGGACGAACTCGGCCGCGGCTGCACCCGGCTGGAGACCCCGGTCGCGGAGTTCCCGGAGTCGCAGACGCCCGGCCGCAGACAGGAGTCGCCCGCCCTGCGCGAGCTGGAGGCGGTCGAGGCCCACGAGACGGTGCGTACCGCCCTGCACACCCTCAACGACCAGCAGCGGCACTGTGTGCAACTGCGCTTCCTCCACGAGCTGACACCGCAGGAGACCGCCCTGGAGATGGGGCGGAGCGTCGGCGCGGTCAAGGCGCTGACCCACCGGGCGCTGCGCAAGCTGCGCTGGACGGCGGTGAGCGCGTGAACAGGAGCCTTCCCCACGCCGCCCGCGTGATCCGCACGGTGCTGCCGGCCGTCCGCACCGAACAGGCGGTGGCCGTCGCGCACGCGCTGGACTCGGCCCGCCTCCTCGTCGATCCGGAACGCTCCTTCGGTGTGGTGCTGAGCCGGAGGCCGGACGGCGGCTGGGCCCGCGCCGCGCGGCCGGTCACCGAACTGGAGCGGCAGGCCATGAGCTGGGACGCCTCCTGCGAGCGGGCGCGTCACGCCGCCCGCACCATCGAGCGGTACCTGGACAGCCACCCCGGTCCGCACGCCGTCCGCATCGAGGGCGACCGGGTGCGGGTGCTGCTCCGCATCGACGACCTCGCCCAATGGGCACGCTGGTGCTCGTACTTCGGCATCACGGTGGTCGGCGAGCGGACCGAGCCCCACACCCTGACCGGCGAGGGAGAACTCGACGGCGTCCGGGTGACGGTGATGGTCCTCGGCGTCCCCACGGCACCACCGGAGCCGGCGACGGGCGCGCGACAGCGTCCGTTCCGGATCGGCGAGACCCTGTACGACCTGGCCCTACCGCAGCGCGACGGACACGGGGACGTCTGGTACTTCCAGGGCTACCGGACCAGCGACGGCATGCCTCTGATGTCTCTCGACGGCAGACCCGAGCGCTGCTCCCTCGCCAATGTGGCCGCATACCTGGGGCCTCTGTCGCCGGAGCGGACCGACGCCGAAGGCCCGGCCGTCGGCCCCGTGCAGGCCTCGGCGGCGCTCCCCGAACCGGCCGTACAGCGGATGCTGCCGGAGCAGGGGCACCGGCCGGCCTGGGCGCAACGGCTCGTACCGCTCCTGCCGTCGGGACGTGCGACGGGCCCGGAAGGGCCGGACCAGTGAGCGCCGGTCGGTCGAGGGGGCCGACCGGCTCCGGGGGAGGGGCGGAGGAGGGCACCCGGGCGTGGGAGGCGCGAGCCGCCTGCCGTCACCAGGACGCGGAGCTCTGGTTCTCCCGCCGGTCCTCGTCCAGGGCCGTGTCCATCTGTGCGGCCTGCCCCGTACTGGCCCAGTGCCGGGCCGCCGTGCTCAAACGCGAGAAGGGACTGCCCAAATGCCATCGCGACGGTGTCATCGCCGGTCTGACCGGAGCTCAGCGCCACGCCCTGGAGTGTCAGACGGATCCGTCGCCGCCCGCCGAACCCGCAGCACCCCGCGTCCCGGCCGGTGTGCCGCGAGGGCAGCTCGCCCCGTGCGGCACCCGGGCGGCATATCAACGGCATCTGCGCCTGCGGGAGCCGGCCGACGAGGCCTGTCGCCTCGCCAACGCGCGGAGCGCCGGCGCATACCGACGCACCGGCTCCACCCGCGGCCGGACCGACGACTCCCGAGCCCGCGACCACCTGTGGGACGCGACCGGGACGAGCAGCGGTCCGCCCCGGGAGTGATTCCTCGTTCACCGCCACCGGAGTACCTCATGCCCGCACCTTTGACGATGCCCCTGCCCGAAGAGCCCGTGTCCGGCGGCTCGGCGGCTCGCGGCACCCGGCCCGTCGGCCGTACGGCCGCTCTGCTCCGCCTGCTCAGGCCGCGTGGGCGTGCCCGTCGGCAGGAGGCCGCCTTGTGTCACCGTCTCTCCGTGGACCTTGACGGCTGCCGGAAGGAACTGGCCCGCTGGCAGCGCCACACCGACTCCTTCGAACGGGAGCTGACCCGTGTCTCCTTCGAGCGCGCGCACCTCCTCGCCTGGCTGGCCGCGCTGCACCCGTCGAGCGCGGCCATCAGTCCGGCCGTCGGCGGCAGGCACCTGCTGAGCCTCGTGGCCGGGGACCAGCAGTTGTCCTGGTGGCTGCTGCCGAGGGACCTTCCGCTCTTCGGACACGTCCGGCGCGTCGAGCACACCGTCCACCACCTGCGACGAGACGGCCCCGCCGCCCTGGAGCAGGCCGCCCACATCCGCAGTCACACCCGCCTGCTGGCCATGGAGGGAGCCCTGTTCGCCGCTCCCGTCCGGCAACAGCCGCAGGTGCGGCCCCCGACCGAGCACTGACACGGCACGGGACGGCTGCCCCGCGAAGCTCCGGTTGGCAGGCTCGGGAGGCACGTCGGCCGGACCCACGGCGCTCCCCTGCGAGGACCCTCCAGCAGGGGAGCGCCGTCCCATCCGCAGCACGCCGCGGGGACGGCCCGGGCTCCGCCCGCGATGCGGCTACAGCCAGCCCGCGAACTCCAGCAGCAGCTCGGCGTCCGACATCCGTCCCACGCGGCGCGCCCGTACCCCCGACTCCACCGCCCGGAACAGCGTCCAGCCACGCAGCCGTTCCTGATCCACCTCCAGCGACTCCGCGAGCCGCTTGATGCGCCGCCTGGTAGTGGCGGCCCCCGAAGGCGTGGCGATCAGATCCTCCACCCGGTCCCGCACCAGCCGGGCCAGATCGAACGCGCACTCACCCACCACCGGATCCGGCCCCACGGCCAACCACGGCACCCGATCCCCGGCGAGCACCTTGCTCTGCCGAAACGTCCCGTGCAGCAACCGCACCTCGGGCGGCGCGGCCAACAACTCGTCCCGCACGGCCAACGCGGCGTCCACGAGCTCCGAAACCTCCGCCAAGCCGGACGCGGTCGCCCGCATCGCCGCCGCCTGCCGGCCGGTCCGCTCGCCCACGGTCTCGAAAACATGATCCGCAGGCGGCTCCACCCACAGCCGCCGCAAGGCCCCCGCCGCCTCCAGCAACGCCTTCGCCTCCGGCAACGACCGCACCGACACATCCGGATGCAACCGCTCCAGCAGCAGCACGCCTTCGCCCGCCGCCGCCTCGACGAGCTGTACGGCCCCTCGGCCACCCCAGTGCGCGAGCGCGGCCCGCTCGCTCTCCGGCCGGGCCCGGCGCGGGGCCAGCTTCAGCACCGCAGGGGTTCCGTCGGCCCGCCGTACCAGCACGACCAGGCTGCTGCGCCCACCGGGCACCTGCACCCGTTCCGCGGTCAACTCGCGTAGACCAACGGCCTGTTGGGCCAGCTCGGGTAGCTTCTCCAACCAGTCGTCACCGCTCGGTGCCGTCTCACCGAGCGCCCTCACCAGACGCTGCGGCGGTTCGAAAGCCATGCGCGAGTTGTTCCCTTCGTGCGGTCCTGCGGCCCGGTGCGGTGTTACGCCGTGGGTGTCGCCGAGGCCGTGGGGGTCGCGGCCCGCTCGGCGAGACCTGGGAAGGGTACGCTCCCGCCGCGCCAGCGCACCGCCCGGACCGCAGCTTCCCGCAGCGCCTCCGCGGCCGTACCGCGGACAGCCCCGGTCGACGCCCGCACCAGGTCGGAGTAGACCCCGGCGACCCGTTCCTCCAGCTCGGCGGCGAGCCGTACGGCGGCGGCCGAGTCCGGTACCGCGAACGGCAGCGCGTACGCGGCCGACGCGGCCACCGGCCTGCCGCCCAGGTCCCGGACCTCCCGGACCAGGGCGTCCCGCCGGGCCCGGTGCCCGTCGTAGGCGGCCTTGGCCTCGGTGCGCCGGCCCTCGCGGATACGGCCGCCGACCACGCCGTAGCCGTAGACCGCCGCGTGCTCGGCGGCCAGGGCCGCCTGGAGTGCGGTCAGTTCCGCGGCCTTCTCCTCGCTCACTTGGCATCCTCCGTCAGCAGATACGCGTGCCCGGCCCCGGCCGCGGCCACCGAGGCCAGCAGCCGGGCCAGCTCGCCCGGTACGTCCAGCAGCGCCTTGGCCCGCCTGTCGGCGAGGCTGCGCTCGGCCGCCGCCAGTCCGGCCAGGGCGTCGCTCGCGGTCGCGGGCACGGCGGAGGCCGAAACGGAAGCCGACGGCGAGGCGGTGGCCGTGGAAGACGGCTTGGAAGCGCTGCCGCCGAAGGCCGTCGCGTGCCGGACGACCTCGGCCCGCAGCGGCTCCAACCGCTCCGCGAGCGTCGGGTGGGCGGCGAGTACCGCGTCGTAGTGCTGGAGCAGGTTCTCGCTGTCGGAGGCCGCACGCGCGCGTGCGCGTTCGGCGGCCGAGGGGCTGCCCGCGGTGTTCTCGGAGTCGTCACCGTCGGTGGAGCAGCCCACCAGGAGCGCGGCTCCGGCGGCCGAGGCGAGCAGGCTCCTTCTGCGCGGTCCCGTGAGGGTGCGCGGAGGTGGGGGGAACGGCACGGCGGATCGTCCTCGGGGGGCTCGTACGAACGAAAACACGGCAAGGGCAGCGCGCCCGTGATCACGTTACCCGCGCGCCCGCCGGGTGGCAGTCACCGGCACCGGTCGGCCTGCAGGTGGGCGGCAACACACCCTGGGACCGGATACCCTTTGAGCAGACACGCGCCCTACCCACAACAGCACACGCGGCCGAGGAGTCACCCCGGATGAGCACGACCCAGAGCGAGAGGCTGCGAGTACTGCTGGAACCGCTCGTCAGCTCCCAGGGCCTCGATCTCGAAGAGGTCGAAGTGGACTCGGTCGGACGCAAGCGGGTGCTGCGCGTGGTCGTCGATTCCGACACGGGTGCCGATCTGGACCAGATCGCGGATGTGAGCCGCGCGCTCTCCGCGAAGCTCGACGAGACCGACGCGATGGGCGCCGGCGAGTACACCCTCGAGGTCGGGACCCCCGGCGCCGAGCGCGAGCTCACCGAGCACCGTCACTACGTGCGGGCCACCGACCGGCTGGTGAGGTTCCAGCTGGCCGAGAGCGGTGAGCTGGTCGCCCGGATCCTCGACGTGGACGACGACGGCATCGATGTGGAAGTGCCCGGCGTGAAGGGGCGCAAGCCCACCGCCAGGCGGCTTGCCTTCGCGGACGTCGTCAAGGCGCGCGTGCAGGTCGAGTTCAACCGTAAGAACAAGAACGACAACGAAGAGAACGCAGAGGAGGCGTAGCCGTGGACATCGACATGAGTGCCCTGCGGGGCCTGGTACGGGAGAAGGAGATCTCCTTCGACCTGCTGGTCGGAGCGATCGAGTCGGCCCTCCTCATCGCCTACCACCGCACCGAGGGAAGCCGCCGCCACGCGCGCGTGGTGCTCGACCGTGAGAACGGCCATGTGACGGTCTGGGCGAAAGAGGACCCCGAGGACCTGGAGGAGGGGGAGGAGCCGCGCGAGTTCGACGACACCCCGTCCGACTTCGGGCGGATCGCCGCCACCACCGCCAAGCAGGTCATCCTGCAGCGGCTGCGGGACGCCGAGGACGAGGTGACGTTCGGCGAGTTCGCCGGCCGTGAGGGCGACATCGTCGCCGGTGTGGTCCAGCAGGGCCGCGACCCGAAGAACGTGCTCGTCGACATCGGCAAGCTGGAGGCCATCCTGCCGGTGCAGGAGCAGGTGCCGGGCGAGGAGTACCCGCACGGGCTGCGCCTGCGGTCGTACGTCGTCCGGGTGGCGAAGGGCATGCGCGGTCCGTCCGTGACCCTGTCCCGTACGCACCCCAACCTGGTGAAGGCGCTGTTCGCCATGGAGGTGCCGGAGGTCGCCGACGGGTCGGTGGAGATCGCCGCCATCGCGCGCGAGGCCGGCCACCGTACGAAGATCGCCGTCCGCTCCACCCGCAGCGGTCTGAACGCCAAGGGCGCCTGCATCGGCCCCATGGGCGGCCGGGTGCGCGCGGTGATGGGCGAGCTGCACGGCGAGAAGATCGACATCGTCGACTGGTCGGACGACCCGGCCGAGATGGTGGCCAACGCGCTGTCCCCGGCGCGGGTCTCCAAGGTCGAGGTGGTGGACCTCGCGACCCGCTCCGCGCGCGTGACGGTGCCGGACTACCAGCTGTCGCTGGCGATCGGCAAGGAAGGGCAGAATGCCCGGCTCGCGGCCCGCCTCACCGGCTGGCGGATCGACATCCGTCCGGACACCGAACAGCCGTCCGACCAGCCAGGGGAATAGTTCTCGGCCGCCAGTGGCTTAGATCACGACAACAGCCGTTCGATTCTTGCCCCGAAGGGGTGAGGTCGGTGCGGGGAGGTAGACTTAGACGTGTCTGGCCGGACGCGAGCCCGCGCATGCCCTGAACGCACCTGTGTGGGGTGTCGGGAGCGAGCGGCCAAGAAGGAACTGCTGCGCATCGTGGCGGTCGAGGGCGAATGCGTCCCCGATCATCGCGGTACGCTGCCCGGCCGGGGCGCATATCTGCACCCCGCCCTGGTCTGTCTCGACCTGGCGGTACGCCGCCGGGCGTTCCCACGGGCGCTGCGTGCCCAGGGGACGCTCGACACAAAGGCGTTGCGTCTCCACGTCGAGCAGGCAACACCGTAAGAGCGAGTCGTACGGAACCTCCGTGCGGCCCGGTATTCCGCGAGTTGGAAGTAGGTCGAGATTGCGATGAGCACTCGATGAGCACGCGATGAGTACGCCCATGAAGTAGCGACGGTCCGGACGCACCCGGACCTAAAAGGAGCGAAGTGGCTAAGGTCCGGGTATACGAACTCGCCAAGGAGTTCGGGGTGGAGAGCAAGGTCGTCATGGCCAAGCTCCAAGAACTCGGTGAATTTGTCCGTTCGGCGTCCTCGACGATCGAGGCGCCCGTTGTACGCAAGCTGACAGACGCCCTCCAGCAGGGCAGCGGAGGCGGCAAGCCCGCCCCCGCACGCAAGGCTGCCCCGGCACGTCCGGGAGCCCCCTCTCCGGCGCAGGGTGCCCGTCCGGGTCCCGCCGCGCCGCGTCCGCCGGCCCCGAAGCCGGTCGTCGCCGAGAGCGCCGCCGCGGCTCCCGCAGCCCCGGCCGCGCCCGCCGCCCCGGCCTCCACCGGTGGTCCCCGTCCGGGCCCGAGGCCCGCGCCGCGGCCCGCCCCGGTCTCGCCGGCGCCGACCGCGCCCGAGTTCACCGCGCCTCCGGCGGCTCCCGCGGCTCCGGCCGCTCCTGCCTCCACCGGCGGCTCCGCACCCCGTCCGGGCGCCCCGCGTCCGGCGAGTCAGGCGCCCCGTCCGGGTGCTGCCCGTCCGGCCGGTCCCGGCCAGGGCGGCCAGGGTCGTGGCGACCGCCCCGAGCGTGGCGGCGACCGTCCCGGCGCTCCGCGTCCGGGCGGCCAGGGCGCACGCCCCGGTGCTCGTCCGGCCGGTCCCCGTCCGGGCAACAACCCGTTCACCTCCGGCGGCTCCACCGGCATGGCGCGCCCCGGTGCGCCCCGTCCCGGTGCCCCGCGTCCCGGCGGCCAGGACCGTCCGGGTGGTGCTCCCGGCGGCGCCCCGCGTCCGCAGGGTGCCGGTCAGGGCGGTCCCCGTCCCCAGGGTGCCGCGGGCGGTCCCCGTCCCGGTGCTCCGGGTGGCGCGCGTCCGACCCCGGGCGGCATGCCCCGCCCACAGGGCGGCGCTCCGCGTCCGGGCGGTGGCCCCGGTGGCAACCGTCCGAACCCCGGCATGATGCCGCAGCGTCCCGCCGCGGGCAGTAGCCCCCGTCCCGGTGGCGGCCCCGGTGGCCGTGGTCCCGGTGCCGGCGGCGGTCGTCCCGGTGGTCCCGGTGGCGGCGGCGGTCGTCCCGGTGGCGGCGGCGGCTTCGCCGGTCGTCCGGGTGGCGGCGGTGGCGGTTTCGCCGGTCGTCCCGCGGGTCCCGGTGGCGGTGGCGGCGGTTTCGCCGGCCGTCCGGGTGCTCCGGCGGGTGGCGGCGGTGGCCGTCCCGGCTTCGGCGGTCGTCCCGGTGGTCCTGGTGGCCGTGGTGGCACACAGGGCGCCTTCGGCCGTCCCGGTGGTCCCGCGCGTCGTGGCCGCAAGTCGAAGCGGCAGAGGCGCCAGGAGTACGAGGCCATGCAGGCCCCGTCGGTCGGCGGTGTGATGCTGCCTCGTGGCAACGGACAGTCCGTCCGTCTGTCGCGCGGTGCCTCGCTCACCGACTTCGCCGAGAAGATCAACGCCAACCCGGCGTCGCTCGTCGGCGTGATGATGAACCTCGGCGAGATGGTCACTGCCACGCAGTCCGTCTCCGACGAGACGCTGAAGCTCCTCGCGGACGAGATGAACTTCGTCCTCGAGATCGTCAGCCCCGAGGAGGAGGACCGCGAGCTGCTCGAGTCCTTCGACATCGAGTTCGGCGAGGACGAGGGTGGCGAGGAGTTCCTCGTCGCGCGTCCGCCGGTCGTGACCGTCATGGGTCACGTCGACCACGGTAAGACCCGACTCCTCGACACCATCCGCAAGACGAACGTCGTCGCGGGCGAGGCCGGCGGTATCACGCAGCACATCGGCGCGTACCAGGTCACGACCGAGGTCAACGACGAAGAGCGCAAGATCACCTTCATCGACACCCCGGGTCACGAGGCGTTCACCGCCATGCGTGCCCGTGGTGCCAAGTCGACCGACATCGCGATCCTCGTGGTGGCGGCCAACGACGGTGTGATGCCCCAGACGATCGAGGCGTTGAACCACGCCAAGGCGGCCGACGTGCCGATCGTGGTCGCGGTCAACAAGATCGACGTCGAGGGCGCCGACCCGACCAAGGTGCGCGGTCAGCTCACCGAGTTCGGTCTGGTGGCCGAGGAGTACGGCGGCGACACGATGTTCGTCGACATCTCCGCCAAGCAGGGTCTGAACATCGACCAGCTGCTGGAGGCCGTGGTCCTGACCGCGGACGCCTCGCTCGACCTGCGGGCCAACCCGGAGCAGGACGCGCAGGGCATCGCGATCGAGTCCCACCTGGACCGTGGCCGCGGCGCCGTCGCGACCGTCCTGGTCCAGCGCGGCACCCTGCGGGTCGGCGACACCATGGTGGTCGGCGACGCCTACGGCCGTGTCCGCGCGATGCTCGACGACAAGGGCGACAACGTGGAAGAGGCGGGTCCCTCGACCCCGGTCCTCGTCCTCGGACTCACCAACGTCCCGGGCGCCGGCGACAACTTCCTCGTCGTCGACGAGGACCGCACGGCACGTCAGATCGCCGAGAAGCGCGCGGCGCGCGAGCGCAACGCCAACTTCGCCCGGCGCGGAGTCAGGTTCTCCCTGGAGAACCTGGACGAGGCCCTCAAGGCCGGTCTGGTGCAGGAACTCAACCTCATCATCAAGGGCGACGCGTCCGGTTCGGTGGAGGCCCTCGAGTCCTCGCTGCTCCAGCTCGACGTCGGCGACGAGGTCGACATCCGCGTCCTGCACCGCGGCGTGGGTGCGGTCACCGAGTCGGACATCGACCTGGCGACCGGCTCCGACGCGATCGTCATCGGCTTCAACGTCCGCGCAGCGGGCCGAGCGGCGCAGATGGCGGAGCGCGAGGGCGTCGACGTCCGGTACTACTCGGTGATCTACCAGGCCATCGAGGAGATCGAGGCGGCCCTGAAGGGCATGCTCAAGCCGGAGTACGAGGAGGTCGAGCTCGGCACGGCGGAGATCCGCGAGGTCTTCAAGTCGTCCAAGCTGGGCAACATCGCCGGTGTCCTGGTCCGCTCCGGAGAGGTCAAGCGCAACACCAAGGCGCGCCTCGTCCGCGACGGCAAGGTCATCGCGGAGAGCCTCACCATCTCCGGTCTGCGTCGCTTCAAGGACGACGTCACCGAGATCCGCGAAGGGTTCGAGGGCGGTATCAACCTCGGCAACTTCAACGACATCAAGGTCGACGACGTCATCGCGACGTATGAGATGCGCGAGAAGCCTCGCGGCTGATCGTCACAGCACGCGATCGGGGCCGGTCGGCGGGGACACAATTCCGTCGATCGGCCCCGGCCGTTGCGTGTACGGTTCCTGTATCGGCGTCCGAGACCGGCGCCCATACCCCGAACCGGCGGGACATCCGGACACACATGTATGTGGGGACTCTGTCCTTCGATCTGCTCCTCGGCGACGTCCACTCGCTGAAGGAGAAACGCTCTCTCGTCCGTCCGATCGTGGCCGAACTCCAGCGCAAGTACGCGGTGAGCGCGGCCGAGACGGGCAGTCAGGACCTTCACCGCAGGGCCGAGATCGGGCTCGCGGTGGTCTCCGGGGACACGGGACACCTCACCGACGTACTGGACCGCTGTGAACGGCTGGTGGCCGGGCGGCCCGAGGTGGAACTGCTCTCGGTTCGACGCAGGCTCCACAGCGACGAAGACTGAAGCAAGCAGCAAGACGTAGTTACTAAGGAGACGGACCAGTGGCCGACAACGCGCGTGCCAAGAGGCTGGCGGACCTCATCCGAGAGGTGGTGGCCCAGAAGCTGCAGCGCGGGATCAAGGACCCGCGGCTCGGCTCGCACGTCACCATCACGGACACCCGGGTCACCGGGGACCTGAGGGAGGCGACCGTCTTCTACACCGTGTACGGGGACGACGAGGAGCGCGCGGCTGCCGCCGCCGGTCTGGAGAGCGCCAAGGGCGTGCTCCGCTCGGCCGTGGGTGCCGCGGCCGGCGTGAAGTTCACGCCGACGCTCACCTTCGTCGCGGACGCCCTGCCGGACACCGCCAAGACCATCGAGGACCTCCTCGACAAGGCCCGGCAGTCCGACCAGAAGGTGCGCGAGGTCTCGGCGGGCGCCGCCTACGCGGGCGACGCGGACCCGTACAAGAAGCCGGACGACGAGGACGACGCCGCCGAATGACGCAGAAAACCCAGACGCCCGACGGCCTTGTCATCGTGGACAAGCCGTCGGGCTTCACCTCGCACGACGTGGTCGCCAAGATGCGCGGCATCGCCCGCACCCGCCGCGTCGGGCACGCCGGCACCCTCGACCCCATGGCGACGGGAGTGCTCGTCCTCGGTGTCGAGAAGGCGACAAAGCTCCTCGGCCATCTCGCGCTGACGGAGAAGGAGTACCTGGGCACCATCCGCCTGGGCCAGACGACCCTGACCGACGACGCCGAGGGCGAGATCACGGGGTCGGTCGACGCCTCGAAGGTCACCCGGGAGGCCGTCGACGCCGGGATCGCCAAGCTCAGCGGCGAGATCATGCAGGTCCCGTCCAAGGTCAGCGCCATCAAGATCGACGGCGTGCGCTCCTACAAACGGGCCCGCGACGGCGAGGACTTCGAGATCCCCGCCCGCCCCGTCACCATCTCCTCCTTCGCGGTCTACGACGTCCGGGACGCCGTCGCCGAGGACGGCACCCCCGTCCTCGACCTGGTGGTCTCGGTGGTCTGTTCCTCCGGCACCTACATCCGGGCCCTGGCCCGCGACCTGGGCGCGGACCTCGGCGTGGGCGGCCACCTGACCGCCCTGCGCCGCACCCGCGTCGGCCCGTACAAGCTGGACTCGGCCAGGACCCTGGACCAGCTCCAGCAGGAGCTGACCGTGATGCCGATCGCCGAGGCCGCCGAAGCCGCGTTCCCACGCTGGTCGGTGGACGAGCGGCGGGCCAAGCTGCTGCTCAACGGAGTCCGCCTGGACATCCCCGAGGAGTACGCGGGCGTCGGCGCGGTCGGCGTCTTCGACCCCGAGGGCCGCTTCCTGGCCCTGGTCGAGGAACAGAAGGGCAAGGCCAAGAGCCTCGCCGTCTTCGCCTGAGCGACACCCCCGGAGATCTCTCCGGGGGTCTCAACTCCCGCCCGTGGGGGGGGGGGGGGGGGGGCGCGCCAGGCCCCCCCCCCCCCCCCCGCTCCCCCCTCGGTTCCCCCACCCCTAGGGTGTATCCAACGCTCCGCGACTATTCACCCACCTGGGCAGGCGCTCGGAGTGAACCGAGGGAGCGGAAGGGGGCGCGTTCACCACGCGATCTGTCCCGCTGATCACGCCACGCCTACCGTCGAACACAGGGCAGGGGTACAGCGGGGAGGTTCGACCATGGTGGGACGGGGCCCGCGGCGATCCACCGGGGGCGATGCGACAACGCCCCAAAGGGGCGCGGGGAACTGTGCGACCAGCCACGACGGCGCCGCAGATGAACGACGGCACATCGCGGCCCCGGCGGAGCGCCTCGTGCGGATCCGCGATCTGGCCGGACGCCCGCGCGGCACCGGATTCGTCGCCGACCACCACGGCACGGTGATCACCAGCCACGAGGCCGTCGACGGACTGCCCCGGCTCGTCCTGCACGGCGCCGGCGACCGCAGCTGCCTGGTGACGGCCGACGCGGTGACCCCACTGCCCGACCTCGACCTGGCCCTCGTCCGCACCGATGGCCTCGGCGTCGACCCGCTCCCCGTCACCGTCCGGGACCGGATCGGGACCGGCACCTACGTCCGGATCGCCGCGGGCTGCTGGCGCGAGGCCCGCGTCCTGGGCGCCACCTCCGTCACGTACACGGCCACCGACCGCTTCCATCTCCTCGACGACGCCCTGGAGTTGGCGATCGGCACGTCCGGCCGGGACGCGCTGCGGCTGGGCGGCGGAGCGGCCGGCGGACCCGTCCTCGACACGGTGACCGGCGCGGTGGTCGCCGTCCTCGGCACAGCACTCCAGTCCGGGCAGCGGGACACGGGCTTCGCGGTCCCCCTGCGCGCGCCCGACGGCCCTCTGGCCGAGCTCCTCGCCCGCAACGCGGCGACCGTGCCCGCGTACGGCGCCGACCTCAACCTGGCAGGTGTGCTGGAACTGACGGCCACCTCGGTGGGCTCGGACGGCCCGCCGGGCACACTCGCAGGCTTCGTCGGCCCCGGCCGCCTCGACGGCTCGTCCATGCTGCGACCGGTCGAACGCCCGTCGGCGGCAAGGGAGTTCGCCCGCTTCACCGCGAGCCCGGCCGCCGTACTCGGCCTCGTCGGACCTCCGGGCAGCGGCCGTACGACGGAACTCGCGGCGTTCGCCGCCCGGCGCGGCGGCGGTGCGGAACCGGCACCCACGCTGTGGCTGCGCGGCGCCGATCTGCGCGACGGCGACGAATCGGTGGCGGACGCGGTACGGCGGACGGTGGAGCGGGCGTCCCGCATTCTGGCCGCGTCCGTCGCCCTGCCCGGCGGCCTCGGCGACGTGGGCCCCGAGCGGCTGGCCCGAGTCGCGGCCGATGCCGGAAGGCCCTTGCTGCTCCTGCTCGACGGGCCCGAGGAGATGCCTCCCGTGCTGGCGCACCGGCTGGCGGAGTGGACCCGGGGGACGGGGGAGTGGCTGCGGGGGAGTCGGGCGCGGCTGGTGGTGGGGTGCCGGGCGGAGTACTGGGAAGGGGCGGGATTTCCAAGGGAGTTGCTGTATCGCGGGTTCTTCCCTGGGGCGCCCGGGCCTGATGACTCCGGTCGGCTTTCCTGCGGGGCGCCCGCGCCTGACGACGCCGGTCCACTTTCCTCAGCCCGTCCGGCGTTTGAGGACGAGGCCCTTTCGGGGCCGACGCGGGGGTCTGGGGGCGCAGCCTCCGGGACGGTACTGCCGGCCTGCGTCCACCTGGGCGACCTGCGGCCAGATGAAGCCCGCCAAGCCCGCGCAGCGTACGGCGTCCCGGAGGGTGCCCTCGCCGACCCCGACGCCCGTCACCCCCTCACCCTCCGGCTCCTCTCCGAGGTGCTCGCCGCACTGCCCGCCGCCCCCGCCGCCCGACTCCACCGCGACGACGTGTTCTCGGCCTACCTCGATCTCATGTGCCTCCGTATCGCCGTCCGGCTCGCCGCCGAGAACGGCCTGCGCGGTACCGCCGTACGACGGCTCGCCGCCAAGGTGTCAGGGCAGGTGCACGAGGCGGCGCGGCGCAGTCTCGGGCCGGGGCAGGGGGAGTTGGGCCGGGAGGCGTTCGAGGCGGTGTTCCCGTGGGGGCCCGCACCGGCGCGGCTCGGCGGTGGTACCGGGTGGGCGTCCGCCGTCCTCACCGAGGGGCTGCTGGTGCCGGCCGGCAGCGGATACCGCTTCGCCCACGAGGAGTTGGCCGACTGGATCCAGGGCACGCACCTCGACCTCGACGAGGCGCTGCACGCCCTCGTGCACCGCCCGCGCACCCAGCGGGCCGCGCATCTCCTCCCCGTCCCGCACCACCGCATCGGCCCCGTCGTACAGGCCCTGCTGCTCCTCGCCCGTGAGCACGGCACCGGTCAACTCGCGCTACGGCTGAAGGAGTTGGCGCAGGCTCTCAATGCCGACCCGCATTCCTGGTGGGCCGCGCGGCTGCTCGCCGAGGTGCTGGTACGGGTGCCCGACGCGACACCGTACGGCGGTGTACTGCGGCTGCTCGCCGACCAGTTGGTGGGGCGGCGACAGCAACAGGGCGACGTACCGGCGGAGTTCGGGCCGGACTTCTGGACCGCGCTGGCGCTGCCGGAGGCCGAGCGGTTCGAGTTGCTGCGCCGGCTGGTGCTCGCGGACGGTGCCCCGCAGGAAGGTGGCGGGCCCCGGTTCCTGGACACCGCGGCCGAGTTGCTCGTCGCCGACCCCGCCGCCGTACAGCCGCTGCTGACCCGCTGGTTCGACGACGAGCGGCCGTTGCCCGCGACCCCGCACGCGACCGTGGCGACGGCCGCGCAGGCCCTGCTGCACACGCATCGGCGGCGGGCGCTGGACGATCTGACGGAGGTGCTGGTCGGCTGTGCGCACGGGCGGGCCGACGAACTCCTCGCCGTGCTGGCCGAGGAGGAGCCGTCGGCCGTGTGCCGGGCCGTGGACCGGTGGGCGCACGACGAGCGGCCGGGGCGGCGGGTGGCGGCGGTGGCGTACGGGCTGCGGGCCGCGCCGCACGTACGGACCGAGGCCGACCGTGAACTCCTGCGCTACGCGGCCCAGTTCCTGCTGGCCCGGCCCGCCGACCGTTCCCTGCACGGCGGTGCGCTCGCCCTCCTCGTCCGTGATCCGCACACCCGCGCCCGTCATCTCCCGCAGGCGCTGCGGCACTTCGCGTCCGGCGACCCGCAGTTCCCGCCGAGCGCGCTGGCCGCCGCCCTCACCACCCACTCCGACCCCGTCCTCGAAGCCTTCAGGGCCCGCCTGCACGGACCGGACGCGGGCGAGGCGGTCCGTACGCTCGCCGAGGTCACGACCCCCGCCCTCGCCCGCCGGGCCGCCGCCCTGGTGCGCGAGACCGTCGTACGGTGGCCGGAGACGGCCGCCCACCTCGGTGTCTACGTCGACCGGTGCCTCGACCACGGCCCCACCGCACGGGCCGTCCTCCTCCCCCTGGTCACCGGCCTCCTGGACGGCGGCCCGGAACCGGTGCGGACGGCCCTCGCCGCCGTGCTCGCCGCGCCCGGCGCCCCCGCCTCCCGGCCGCTGCGCCGCGAACTCCTGGAGTTCCTGCTCGCGCACGAGCACGACCCCGCCGTACTGGACGCGCTGCTGTACGCGGCGGCCCGGCGCGACGACGACGGGCTCCGCGACCTCGTCCACCGGACCGGCCGGCTGCTCGTCCGCACCCCCGCCGGAGCGACCCGTTTCGACCGCGGGCTCGTCGACCTCGGCCGCCAGGTGCCGGGCTTCGCCGCCCTGATGGCCCGCTGGCTGGCGGACACCCCGGAGGACTGGGCCGCGGTGGTCGGACCCAGCACCCGGCGCATGATCGAGAACCTGGCCGGGGTGGGGGTTCCCGCCTAGCGGTATTCGTACGTGCGCCCGGTCACAGCCTCCATGCCGATGCGGGGCGGAGGGCCCCGGCATGGCACCCTTAGACCTGCGTAAGAGGTCAACGACACAGGTCTACATCCGGACACGGGTTCGATGAGGAGCGGTCACAGTGCAGCGCTGGCGTGGCTTGGAGGACATCCCCGAGGACTGGGGGCGCAGCGTCGTCACCATCGGTTCTTATGACGGGGTCCACCGCGGGCACCAGCTGATCATCCGGCATGCCGTGGAACGCGCCCGTGAGCTGGGCGTTCCCTCCGTCGTCGTCACCTTCGACCCGCACCCCAGCGAGGTCGTGCGCCCCGGCAGCCACCCCCCGCTGCTCGCCCCGCACCACCGCCGTGCCGAACTGATGGCCGAGCTGGGTGTGGACGCGGCGCTGATCCTGCCGTTCACCAAAGAGTTCTCCAAGCTGTCCCCGGCCGACTTCGTGGTCAAGGTCCTGGTGGACAAGCTGCACGCGAAAGCGGTCGTCGAGGGCCCCAACTTCCGCTTCGGCCACAAGGCCGCGGGCAATGTGGCCTTCCTGATCGAGCAGGGCCGGACATACGACTTCGAGGTAGAGGTGGTGGATCTTTACGTGAGCGGTGCGGCGGGCGGCGGCGAGCCCTTCTCCTCCACACTGACCAGGCGGCTGGTCGCCGAGGGCGACGTCGAGGGCGCCCGCGAGATTCTCGGACGCCCGCACCGGGTCGAGGGTGTCGTGGTGCGCGGCGCCCAGCGCGGTCGCGAAATGGGCTTCCCGACGGCCAACGTCGAGACCCTGCCCCACACGGCGATCCCGGCGGACGGCGTCTACGCCGGTTACCTCCACGTCGAGGGAGAGGCCATGCCGGCCGCGATCTCCGTCGGCACGAACCCGCAGTTCGACGGCACCGAGCGCACGGTCGAGGCGTACGCCATCGACCGCGTGGGCCTCGACCTCTACGGCCTGCACGTCGCCGTCGACTTCCTCGCCTTCGTGCGCGGCCAGGCGAAGTTCGAGTCGCTGGAGGGCCTGCTGGAGCAGATCGCCCAGGACGTGAAGCGCTGCCGGGAACTGATCTCGGCGGATGCGGACTCCGGCGACGGCGAGTAGCCGTTTTTGGTTCTACGACGTCGAAGGGCGGCCGGTGCTTGCGGGCACC
>NZ_JBHYWD010000007.1:0-38237 GCF_042751305.1 Streptomyces hokutonensis | reverse complement strand
GTTTTTTGTTTTTTTGTCAGACGGCCTGGGGGCGCGGTTGGCGTGCGCCGGCCCCCCCCCCAACCCCCCCGTTCGGGGTTGCGCTACTGCTGCGGGGGTGCGGACGGCGGGGGCGGGGTGCCCTCGGGCGGCTGGGCGTAGCCCGGGTGCTGCGGGTAGGGCTGGGCCTGCTGTCCCGGGTGCTGGGGGTACGGCGACGCGGGCTGCCGGCCGTACGGCTGCTGGCCCGGCTGGGGCGGCGGTTGGTGCTGCGGTTGCTGAGGCTGTTGCGGGGGGTACGGGCCGGGAGCGGGCTGGCCTGAGTACGGCTGCTGCTGACCCGGATAACCCTGCTGACCGGGGTAGCCCTGCGCTCCCGGGTATCCCTGCTGGCCCGGCATCGGCGGGGCCAGTACCGGCGGGGGGTTGCCGTCGCTCGTCCACAGGCCGTGCATCTGCTGGTGGCGGACGAAGTCCTCGGCGACCAGGGCCGCGAGGTTGAAGTACGACTCCCGGACCTTCGGCCGCATCATGTCGAGGTCGACCTCGGCACCGGCGGCGAGATGCTCGTCGAACGGCACGACCACGACACCCCGGCAACGCGTCTCGAAGTGGCTGACGATGTCCTCCACCTTGATCGTCTTGCCGGTCTCGCGCACCCCCGAGATGACGGTGAGCGAGCGCGAGACGAGGTCCGCGTACCCGTGCGCCGACAGCCAGTCCAGCGTCGTACTCGCGCTGCTGGCGCCGTCCACGGACGGCGTCGAGATGATGATGAGCTGGTCGGCGAGGTCCAGCACACCGCGCATCGCGCTGTAGAGGAGACCGGTACCGGAGTCGGTGAGGATGATCGGGTACTGCTTGCCCAGTACGTCGATCGCGCGCCGGTAGTCCTCGTCGTTGAAGGTCGTCGAGACGGCCGGGTCGACGTCGTTGGCGATGATCTCCAGCCCGGAGGGCGCCTGGGACGTGAACCGGCGGATGTCCATGTACGAGTTGAGGTACGGGATCGCCTGGACCAGGTCGCGGATGGTGGCGCCGGTCTCGCGGCGCACCCGGCGGCCGAGCGTGCCGGCGTCCGGGTTGGCGTCGATCGCGAGGATCTTGTCCTGGCGCTCGGTGGCGAGGGTGGAGCCGAGCGCGGTGGTGGTCGTGGTCTTGCCGACACCGCCCTTGAGGCTGATGACCGCGATCCGGTAGCAGGACAGCACAGGCGTGCGGATCAGCTCCAACTTCCGCTGCCGCTCGGCCTCTTCCTTCTTGCCGCCCAGCTTGAACCGCGACGGCGAGGCACCCGGCCGGCCGCTCTTCGCCTTCTGCTTCTTGTTGCTGAGCAGCCGGTCCGACGACAGCTCCACGGCAGCCGTGTAACCCAGCGGCGCGGCACCGGGGTTCACCGGCTGCCGGTGGTCGTGCTGCATGGGCTGCGGCCAGGCGGCACCTGTGCGGGGGTCGACCGGGGGCGCGGAGGGAGCCTGGGGGTGGGACTGCGGCGGCAGCGGCTGCGGCTGCGGTTGCTGGGGTGCCTGCGGGGGCGGGCCGGGGTGCCGTGGGTCGCCGGCCTGCTGCGGGATGTGGGGTGCGTGCGGGGGCGGCGCCTCGTCGGACCAGGACTCCGGGGCGAAGCGGGGGCGGGGGGCGCCTTGGGCAGGGGCAGGGGCGGGGGCGTGCGGGAAGCCGTAGCCGTCCTGCTGAGGGGGAGGCGGGGGGAAGCCGTAACCGCCCTGCTGGTTCGGCGGGGTGGGGGCGGGCCCGGGGTGCGGGGCGGCTTGCTGGCCCTGCGGTGCGGTGGGCGCTCCCTGGGGGGTGCCCGGCTGGCTGTGCTGCGCCGGTGGCGGGAAGCCGTAGCTGCCCTGCTCGTTCGGTGGGGTGCCCGGGTGGTTCGGTGGGGTGCCCGGGTGGTTCTGGTGGGCCGGGGGCTGGGGGAAGCCGTAGCCGCCTTGTTCGTTCGGGGTCGGCGGCGCGGGCGGAGCCGGCTGAGCGGGCGGCTGGGGGAAGCCGTAACCGCTCTGTGGCGGGGCCGGGGGCGTGGGTGCCGGGCCGCCCTGTGGAGCGGGGGCGGTCCATGCGGCCGGAGCGGGCGGGGGTGTCTGGGATGTCTGGGGTGCCTGCGGCTGCTGGAACGCGGGCTGTTGGGGCGGCGACGGCGGCTGGGGCGGCTGCGGCGGCGCGGGGTTCACGGCCGGGGGCTGCTGAGTCTGGGCCTGAGCCTGGGGCTGAGGTTCCGGCTGCGGCTGTGCGGGCCAGTGGTCGGCCGGGGCCGGGGCGGCGGGCTGGTAGGAGGGGGGCAGGGGCGGGACACCGCTCTGCGGGGCCGGCGGGCGGGTCCAGGCGGGCGGGAGGGGCGGTAGGTCGCCGGTGGCCGGAGCGGCAGCGGGCTGCGGGGCGTCGGGCTCGGAGGTGGGGGCCGGGGTGTCGGTGTCGCTCGGTTCGTCCGCCTGGTCGGTGGCGGGGGACGTATCGGCGTCAGCGGCGGGCGCAGCGGGCGCGGAGGCGTCGTCGGCGCTCTCGTTCTCGTCCTGAGCCTTGGCCTCAGCAGGGTCCGCGCTCTCCGAGTCGGCGACCGCGTCGTCCTCGTCCTGAGTGCTCACCTCGGCGGCGTCATCGTTGTCCGGGGTCTCCGTCACTTCGTCCTCGGAACCCTCGAACTCCCCTTCCCCGGAGCCCGATTCGGCACTGGCGGTATTCCGCGCAGAACCCTCGGCCGGTCCCGGTCCCGGTCCCGGAGTCACCGGAGCCTCCGCGTCTGTCGGTCCCGGTGTGGGGCCCGCCACCCCACCCCGCTCCGTGATCTCCCTCTTCAGCGAGGCGGCCGAGATCCGCATGGTCGCGCCGCTCACCAGGTCGCCGCTCTCGGAGTCCTCGTCGTCCTCGTCGGAGACCAGGGCCGCGGCCGTCCATGCGGACGGGAAGCCGGGGTTGTTCGGCAACGCCGGTGTCGAGAACGGGAGGCCGACCGGAGAGGACGGCGGAGGCGGCGTGGCCGTACCGTTCGCCGGAGTCTGCGCCGAAGGCGGCGCAGGTGCCGTAGGCGGTGCGGGCGTCGGCGATGCCTCTGCGGGCGTGCCCGACGAGTTCTGTGTGTACCAGGCCGGCGGGGCGTAGTCGATCGTGAACTCGCCCGTCATCTCGATGGCGGACTCGTCATCGGGCTGGTCATCGCCGGGCGTGGCCCAGCCCCCGCGGATCCCGTCCCGATCGCTGCTCACAATTCCTCCTGGTGTGGTCGAGCACCCTCATGCCGTGCTGGGGCGACCGTTCTTGACATCCGAACATCCGATGCGCCGGGTCGTCCCCCTGAGCCCCTGGCCCTGGGCGACGCACCACCCGCTCGCGGATACTCGTGACGTGCCCTGTCCCAGCCTAATCACCAAAACCGTGGACTCGGCAGGCCCGCCCACCCCTTCGTGCACACCCACACGACCGAGACCGGCGATAGCGGATCAAATCCCCCTGGAATTCGACCAATCGCGACAGCTCGGGCACTTCAATCCGCCGGATCCCCCCTCCGTCGGTCCGTCTGTCCGCCGTCGCCCCGCCGTCAGTCCATGCGGCGGGCCGTGCCCAGCAGCCCGACCTCGGCGTCCGTCGGCTGGGTCATCACGTACTGCCGGTCCCGCTCGGTGCACCACAGCGTGACGCCTTCGGGCAGCGTCGGCAGTGACTCCAGGTCGGAGCGCGGCAACCCGATCACGCGCCCGATCTCGGCCGCCTCGTCCGGCGACACCCGCTGCACACCCACCAGCCGCGCCTGCCGCATCAACCGGGGCGCCACCGGGCTGAGATACGGCAGCAGGGTCAGCACGGACTGCCAGGGCGCCGACGTCACCCGCCCGCGCGGGGGCCGCATCCCGCAGTCCCGCACCACCAGCACGGGCGTCCCCGCGGAGGCGCCCTGCGGGGGGACGCGGCCGACGTCGTACACCGCGAGGCCGTTCTGCCCGCCGCCCATCGCGTGCACCATCTGCATCCAGGCCTGCGGCCGTCCCGTCTCGACGGCGACGCGCGCCCCGGTGGCCGCCGCGCGCAGCGCGAGCACCTGGGCCGTCCACAGGCCGCTGATGAGCAGGATGTCGTACGGCGTCGGGCGGTTGACGCCCAGCACGGCGGGCCGGCCCTCGGGGTCGATGCCCACCACCACACCGTCGTCCCCGATGGGCAGCGAGAGCGCCTCCACCTGGTCGGCGGGCAGTGAGTGCCGGGGGTGGCGGGGGCCGAGCAGGCCGAACCCGGTACGCAGCCGCGCGGCGATGCCGGTGGTGCCGGGCTCTGTCGTCGTCATGGTCGTCACGGTCATCAGCGGGCACCTCCGAGGGGCAACGTGGCGAGGACGCCGGGGAGTTGTTCGCGGTCGAGGCGGGCCAGGCCGGTGCGTGCCTGCCGGGCCGCCTGCTCCAACTCGCGCCGGGCGTCGGTCAGTTCCTGGTTGCTGCGGCCGGTGATCCGCAGGTGTCCGGTGAGGGCCACGTCCTGCTGCTCGCCGCGGGCCAGGGTCAGGCTGAAGGTCGTCGCCAGCGCGGGCACCGCCGTCAGCTGGGCCACGAGCTGCGCCAACGACGTTCCGGACTCGCCCAGTTGGGGCCAGCGGCGCACCCAGTAGGTGGTGTGCCGGCGGTTGTCGCAGCGCCAGCTGCGGCTGGACTCCTCGGTCCGCCGCTGCGGTGCCTCGCTCCGCCCGGCCTGCGCGGTCACCATCGGGTTGGCGCACGCGGAGGTGGCGATCGCGGCCCTCAGCTCCTCCTCGGTGAGCACGTTGGCGCGCAGCCCCGCACCGGACAGCCGGCTCGACAGATGCTCCGCCGACCGCACCAGGCACTTCTGCGCCCCGACGAGTCCGCCCCCGCGCGCGGCCACCGCCTCGGGGCACAGCTCGGGGTCGAGCTTCAGCGCGATCCAGGTGATACGGACGGCGGGGGAGCCGGTCTGGGCCTGCAGCGGCGCGTAGTTGCTCACCACGACCGACTGCTGCGGCAGATGCAGCGCGGGCGCGGGCTGCGTGTGCACCACGATCTGCGCCGACTCGAGGCGGATGCCGTCGACGTCGAGGGTGTCCCGGACCAGCCCCACGGGCAGCGGTCTGCGTCCGCGCTCGGCACGCAACGCGCCCGCGTCGGACTCCACTTGGAGCACCGCGGTGAGGAAGTCGCCGTCACCGATCATCCCGACCGGCCGCTGGTCGCGGTCGTCACCGCGCTGGTAGCTGTACGTCCGCAGGCTCGGGTCGCACTCCACGGCGGGCGCGAGACCGGCGTCCGTCCCCGGCGGCACCGGGGTGTTCGCGGCCCGCCGCACCCGGGACCGCAGCGCCAGCAGGGTGCCGAGCCACTCCGGCAGGGAGCGCCCCCGGCGTCGCACGACGGCGAGGACCACGAGGAGTGCGGCGACGACGACCGAGGGCACGAGCGCGACCGGGCCGACGAGCCAGCCGGAGACCACGAGCGCCGCCGCGACCTCCAGCAGGACCAGCCGCTGGGTCGTGAACGAACCCCCGCGCCCCGAACGCGACTTCAGATGAGGCGTGAAGGAACCGCGGTACGGACCCGAAACGCTCACGCGATCCGAGCCGGATCCTGATCGCGATCCGGACGCGGATCCTGATTGCGATCGCGACCGGTTCCACGTTGCGGAAGCCATCACTCCAAAACCCCCGAACTCTCCCGAAATTCCCTGCGCACTGGTCCCCTCAGGGCCAGAGCACCCTACCCGTGACACAAGCACACCCACGCAACAGGCATAGTAGGGGGCGGGTCTGACACCTGAGGTATCAGAGGCAATCGGGGGCGGGAGACGTATCTCCACAGGTCCTCCACGGCTCCGCACGGGGAGAGAGCGGACACAGATGGCATCACGGCGCGACGAACTCAACGCCTACACCTTCGCGAAGCGCCGCACGCTGGCGTCCTTCCTGCAGCCGTCCCCGACGGGCTCGGAAGAAGGTGCGCCGAAACCGCTGGGCGCGCTGGTGCCCGGCGTCGTCGTCGGCGTGGTGATCCTCGCGGTGTTCGGCGGGATCGGCATGTTCAAGCCGACGGCGCCGCAGGGTTGGGCCGACGTCGAGTCGCACGTCATCGTCGCGAGCAAGTCGACCACCCGGTACGTGGTGCTGACCACCGGCAAGAACAAGCAGAAGCAGCTGCACCCGGTCCTCAACATGGCCTCCGCGAAACTCCTCCTGGATCCGAACAAGTCCAGCGTCATCACCGTCGACGAGAACGTCCTCGACAACGGCAAGCTCCCGCACGGCGCCACCATCGGCATCCCCTACGCCCCCGACCGCCTCCCCTCCTCCGACGAGGCCGAGGCGGCCAAGCGCTGGGCCGTGTGCGAACGCCCCAGCGCCGGCGGACGCGCCATCCAGAAGGCGACGTTCGTCCTCGCGAAGAAGGAGTGGCCGAAGACGGAGGGCACCGGCAAGCTCTCCGGCGGCGACCTGATGTACGTCGTCGCCCCGGACGGCAGAACGCAGTACGTGGTCGACGCCCAGGGCACCGCGTACAAGATCGCCGACCCCTCGGACACCGAACTCCTCAAGGCCCTCGACACCCGCGGCCGCGCCCCGCAGCGCGTCTCCCAGGAATGGCTCGACACCCTCCACAAGGGCGACGAGATCTCCATCCCGAAGATCACCGGCGGCACCCCGGGCGCGAAGGCCGGCGCCTCCACTCTCCTGGGGGACTACGACAAGGTCGGCGAGGTCATCAGGGCCTACGCCGGCCAGGTGATGCAGTACTACGTGGTGCTGCCCGGCAAGGTGGCCCGTATCTCCGAGTTCACCGCCACGCTCCTGCTCAACAGCGGGGACCTCGTCGACGTCGGCCAGGCGGGCGAGGCCCAGCAGGTCAGCCCCGGCGCGGTCGCCGACAGCACCGCCTTCGACGCCGACAAGAACTGGCCGACGTACAAACCGAGGACCGTCAATGACGGCACCAGCGCCACCAGCGGCCCCAACACCGTCTGCAACGTGCTGCGTTCGGTCGGCGCGGACAACAGGACCACGCTCTCCACCTGGGTCGGCACGGACTACCCGGCGCAGCTGCCCACCGGCTCCTCCAGCGCGTACGTCACCGCCGGTTCTGGTCAGCTCTTCCGCCAGGTCAAGGGCACCGAGGCGAAGGCCGGCCCGGTCTTCCTGGTCACCGACACGGGCCTGCGCTACGCCCTGCAGTCCAACAGCGACAGCGCCACCGACGACAGCGGCATCGGCACCACCGCCGCGCAGCGCAAACAGGAACTGAGCGAGGCCGAGATCGCGCAGACCCGCCTCGGCTACGAGAAGGTCACCCCCACCCCCGTCCCCGCCGAGTGGTCGACGTTCCTGCCGATGGGCCCCCGCCTGTCGGAGGCGGCGGCACGGCAGCCGCAGGGTTCGTGAGAGAAACGGGCGAGGGGTTCAACTGATGCTGATCGCGCGGATGTTGAGGGTCACGGTGGCGGCCTCGATGGTGGCCGTACCCCTGTCGATGTCACCGTTGCTGGTGACTCCGGTGTGGGCGGACGACGGCCAGTGCACGTTCCCGTCGAAGGACTACACGGGCCGCCCGTGGGCCCTGCAGCGCGTCAATCTCGACGAGTTGTGGGCGGAGTCCACCGGCAAGGGCGTCAAGGTGGCGGTGATCGACACCGGAGTTGACGTCAAGAACAAGCAGTTGAAGTCGGCGGTCGACGCGTCCAAGGGCGAGAACCTGCTTCCCCCCAAGAACACCAAGGGCGAGACGATCGACCGCGGCAACAGCCAGGGCACCACGGACACGGTCGGCCACGGCACCCGGGTGGCCGGCATCATCGCGGCCCGCCCCGCCAAGGGCACGGGCTTCGTGGGCCTGGCCCCCGACGCGACGATCATCCCGATCAAGCAGAACGACGCGGAGGGCGACGGCACGGCCGCCACCCTCGCGACGGCGATCCGCGACGCCGTGGCCAAGGGCGCCGGCGTCATCAACATCTCCCAGGACACGGCGAACGCCGTAGCCCCCGACGACCGCCTCCGCCAAGCCGTGGACTACGCCCTTGCCCAGCGCGTCGTGATCGTCGCCTCGGCCGGCAACGACGGCCTCGGCGGCAACGTCAAGGTCACCTACCCGGCCTCCTACGACGGCGTCCTCGCCGTCGCGGCCTCCGACCGCAACAACGAACGCGCCTCCTTCTCCCAGTCCGGCGAGTTCGTCGGCGTGGCCGCACCCGGCGTCGACATGATCTCCACGGTGCCCGGCGGCGGCCACTGCTCCGACAACGGTACGAGCTTCTCGGCGCCCTATGTCGCGGGCGTGGCAGCCCTGTTGAAGGCCAAGTACCCGCACTGGACGGCACGCCAGATCGTCGCCCAGATCGAACAGACCGCAGAACGCTCGATCTCCGGCCACGACCGCCTCGTCGGCTGGGGCGTCGTAGACCCGGTCAAGGCCCTCACGGACGTCGACCCCGAACACCCCGTGGAGTCCCCGGCCCCCGAGGGCGGCGTCTCCAAGGCCGAGGCTCCGTCGGTGACTCCCCTGCACTTCGGCGAGACGGCGGACGAACGGAACACACGGCTGGGGACGTATGTGGTCGTGGGTGGGTTGCTGGCGGTGGCGGGGCTTGGGGGGACCGCGGTGGCGGTGCGGGATTCGCGTCGGCGGCGGGGGCGGGTTATGGGGCGTGGCGGGGCGGGGAGTTGACGGGGGTGGAGAAGCGTGGCCCCGGTTGGCAGCGCCGACACCCGCTCAGAAGGAGCTCCGCTTCTTGCAGGGCCCCTGTTTCTTGACCTTCGCCGTGTAGTCGTTGATCGGGCTCTTGATGGCCGACTCGTCCGGCCGCGCGGGCTTCAGGACCTTGATGAGGGTGCTGATGTCCTCCTTCTGCACGTCGGTCCCACGGCACTTGAGCAGTGACACAGCGGCGTCGTCGGTGTACGCGATGCTGATGCCTACCGTGCATCGTCCACTCCCTTGTCGATTCGCTGGCCGATGCAGGTGCTGATCGCTTCACCATGCCGGCGACCTCCTCTTGGAGCGCGAGGCGCTCGCCCGCCGCCTTGTTGTACTCCGCCTCTCGGAGACCGTGTTCGGCACACGTCTGACGGTGGCGGAACGTGTGAATGCAGAACAGGGCTGAGACGTTCCTCCGGACTCAACTGCCGTTGGCCTCCGGTACCTGTGTCGGCAGCGCGGCGGTGGAAGCGCAGCCTGCGGCCTTGGCGACTGCCCTGGCCATAGAATTCAGCACCACCATGCGGTCTTTGTTCACGCTGTTGCCATCAAGGTTGTTGGCTATCGCAGACATTTCTGCTTTTACGTAGTTGGTATCGTCGACCGATGCGCCGCTGGTGGTCGCCTTGGTGGGACAGTGGAAGAAGAGATCCGCCCCGTTGCTGCCGGCCAGTGCATAGACACCCAAGGGATATGAGACCCGGTCGCTGCCAGATTCCGCCGCGGAGGCCGAGGGGTGATTGCTTGATGCCGAAAAACGGACTTCCAGAAGGGGTTGGCCGCTGTTGTCGCCGGATTTGTACAGTCTGCACGCGCTCCGTTTGTTGTACTCGTCGTGCAGATGCTTGACGGCTCTGGTCAAGGAGAAGATGTTGGGCTCGCCTGCCTCATTGGTCCCGGTGAGTTCGTCGAACCGATCCGAGCCGGCCAGCCGTCGCAGCGCGGCTGAAGCAGCCGGGTCCAGGGTCCCGTCGCACACCTTCGCTGCTGGTGTACCGGCGTCCTGCCCCGCCGTATCGCTGTCGTCGGTATTGTTGCTGCAACCGCTGACGAATATGGCAGCCGCAGTGATGGCGAGAGCATTCATTCGTGCGCGACGCCCTGTAAATCGACGCATTCCCTGTCCCTGGTCAGTCCTTGTAAGGAGGTCGGCCCCGGTAGTCGTTCTCATGCGAGCCGGTACCCAGATAGCTGCTTTTCGTCTCTTCGATCCACTGTTGACCGTCGGCCGTCGCTTTTGCCTCCGGGTGGCCCTGGAGGTACGACTCGTACGTTGATCCGAGGTCGTCGACTCCCCTGCCGTAGAACTGCCGGCTGGTCATCTGCGACTGGTTGAGCGGATCGGATTCGGCGGCGTCCGTAGCCTTGTCGATTTCCTGCCCGAGCAGTGTGTTGGCCGCGTCGGTGAGAGTGTCCGCGGCGAGAGGGGCGATGACGAGTGCGGCAGCCGTCGAGCCGGGCAGCGGTACGGCTGCGACTCCGCCCGCCACGACCGCCCCCACAAGCAGCTTCTTCCAGTCGGCCGACCTGCCCAGCGCCTTGTTGGCTTCTTCCGAGTTCTGGCCGTACGTCGTCTCCGCCTGCTGCACACGGGAGTTGTCGAGGATGCCACGTGCCTCGGCACCGACCGCCATGACGTCACGGGCGTGGTTCATGTGGGCCTCGCTGGTAGCCGGGTTCGCGTCCAGCATGCTCAAGGTGTAGAGGTGCTGAGCGGCCGTCACGCCCTTGTGCGAATCCTCGTTCTGCCCGAGGACGCTCAGGAAGTCGATGGCTCCCTGGTTCCCGAACCGGGCGCGTCCGGCGTACTGGGCAGGGAAATCGCTACCGTCCTTGCCGTGGTCGCCGATACCGGACAGCTCGTAGTCGATGTCATCGATGTACGCGCCGCCTATCTTGCCCAGGCTGTCGGCGAGTTCGGGCTGGTCGTGCAGCAACTTCGGGCCGTCCTCGCCTCCGTAGAGATAGGCCACCTGTTCCATCACGGCCGCGGTAGCGGCAGTGCGATGGTCACCACCGGCCTTCACCGCGTCCGCGGTGGCGTCGTACGCGTATCCGGTCGTGGCGGCTTCGAGAGCATGGCCGAGTGAGTCCCGCCCGGCGATGAAGTCGTGGTTGCCTTCCATGGTGGCGTCGGACACCCAGACACGCTCCTGGGTCAGGTACTTGAGGTGCTCGTTGACCTCGGAGTTCGCGTCGACGGTGTCCCTGTCCACGGTTCCCTCCGGTACATCAGGCCGGGCGAAGAACTGCTCCGACGCTCCCGGATTGTGCCCCAGAGCCTCCAGGAATCCCGTCACCGGGTCGCGGCCCCGGTCGTTCTTGTAGCCCCAGTAGTTGAGGTCTCCCTGGTTGGCGTTGTTGACCCAGAGGCTGATGCCCTCGCCGTTGACCTGTTTGTCGTAGGCGAGGAGCTTGTCGCCGTAGTCGTTGAGGAACTGGTCGTCGTAGTCGCCGAAGCGCATGAGATTGCTCATGACGGCATAGCCGGTCGGATTGCTCGCGTCGTCGATGCCGAGCTGGTCCGGGCCGAGCCTGGTCATCTGGCTCTCCCAGCTCTGCATCCTGTCGCTGTCAGAGAGTGTGGCGCGGCCGATGGTGATGCCGAGGTTCTTCTGGAGCTGCTTGGCCTGCTCGCCGCGTGCGGGGTCGTAGCCGCCCTGGTAGGGGTCGGCGATGCCGGCATAGAAGGTGAGGAGCTTCTTGGGGCCCACCTGCTCGGCGAACTCCTCCGCGAAAAGAGGGTCGTTCTTGTATTTCACCAGGGTGGCGTTGAGGCTCGCGAGTTCCGTGTTCGTCACGTCGTGCGGGTTCTTGGCGAGGATCTTGGCCATCGCGTCGGCGTCGGCGATGGCCTTGGCCGCAGCGTCCCGGTTCTCGTAACTGGCGTCGGAGAAACCGTACTTGGCCTGGTCGACGATGAGGCGCAGCGCCTTGGCCGCGGTGGAGTCACTCTCGGTGGCCTTGGTGAGGATGTGCTGGATCTCGTCGCGCAGGGCGTCGACTTCCTGCTGGTCCACGGCGTCTGACCGGCCGCTGGGATCGGAAGCCCAGTCGGGGCGGGTGGTCCGGGTGACGACGAAGGTGCCCTGGCCGGTGTCCAATACCGTCAGGCTCTTCTTCTGACCGCCCGCGACGGCTTCGTTCAACTGGTCGCGATAGCCGACGAGTTCGCCTCGGGTGTCACTGAGGATGTTGGCGACGGTGTCCGCCTGAGTGTGGGCGTCCGCGAACTCGCCCACCGTCTTGTCGATGAACTCACGGGTGACCGTGGCGTTGACACCGGCCCAGTCCGCCTTGTCGGCCTTGCCCTTGAGGTTTTTATCGGCGTCGGTGGCGAGGGTCTTGAGCTTCTTCGCCATGTTCTGCCAGTCGGTGATCGCCTCGTCGAGCTGGTGGAAGTTGCCGTAGCGGAGCGCGTCGAGTTCCACGGGGTTCAGCTGCCCTTCCGCTCGTCGAAGCCCTGGTCGAGCGTGGCGATGCTGCTGAGCGTGCCCGCGATGTACGCCTCGTCGCCCGCGTGCGCGCCCTTGGTGTAGTCGAGGTGGTTGGAGATGTGGGCCGTCGCGTCGAGGAGCGACTGGACCTGGTCCACCCAGTGCTCGGCGACGTGGTCCAGCGCCGAACCGATCTCGTAACCCTCGCTCTTGAGACCGTCGCCGGCCTTGATGGAACTCATACGGGCGAGGTCGCTGTCGTGCTGGAAGGCTTGGTGCAACTCGTACGCGGCGTCGCCGACCGCGGCGAGGTCGCTCTGGCTGACCCGCAGGTCACCCTGCGGATTCCCGCCGCCGGGATCGGCCGGGATCGAGTTGAGTTGCATGTGCGTGGAGCTCTCCTGGCGCGCCAGCGCGTCGCCCTTGAGCTGCTCCCATTCGTCCCAGCCCACCTTTGGCCACCTTCCCCCGTGCTCTGCCTCCGGCGCACCGGTCGGCAGGCGATGCCGTCTCCTGTTCACGATGATTGGTCAAGTTAGCAACCCGTGCCGAGGAAAATTAGGGTCGGGTCCGATGTGCGCGGATTGTCGATCGTGAAGGTTCGAGCGGGCGCTGAATGTGTGGTTGGTCGACGGATGGCGGCCACATCCGTGCTTGCTCGTCGGCATCGGAAGGCCGCGGGGCCGAAACCCGGCGTTGCCGGCGTGTGACTCGACCGGGCGCCCCTTTTCGACATCGATGCGCCCCGAGGGGCGCGTGGGAGCCGTGGTGATCCGGAGCGATCGATCGCGTGTGGGAATTCCATGAAGATTGCAGCGGGGCCCGTCCGGCGGCATCCGACGTGGTCGCGCGGGCTCGGGCCTCCGGCGGGGCGCCAGTGCTGCTGACGCGTGATCCATAAGTCGTAAAGTGACAAAACCGGCAGACTGTGGCGTCTGGCCTGGCCCCGTAACTGAGTTAACACACAGGCCGGTTGGCCCCGATGTACAGGTTGACTAGAGTGGTAAACGCGTTGTCAGGAGTGGCTCGCTTTGCGATCGTAGAGTGAGCGGTTGATCGTCCTCGGTTCGACGGTGGCCGATGGATGTACGGGGAAACGGGGAGGAGCGTCGTGCTTCCGGCAGACATGGTGGGGGGCGTGTCGGCTACCAGGGCGAAGGACCTGGAGGCGAGCAGCGAAGCGCTGACCGACTTCGTGAGCCGCGTGGACAAGGTCCTGCGCGATCTTGAGAGTTCGGCGGGGAATCCGAAACGGGTGGGTGCGCAGACGGTCAGTGCGGGGTCGATCCACAGGGGCGGGCGAGGCGCCTTCCATGAGGCGGACGGCCTGTACGACGAGTACCACGCGGTCCACGACAAGCTCACGGCCCTGTCCAAGATGCTCCATCTGCAGATCGAGGCGATCGGCATCGCCGTGCAGGGTGCCAGGGGCACCTTCGACGGGGTGGAAGAGGATCAGCGTCGGCGGTTCTGGGAGATCCAGACTGAGATCACAAGGATCAACGGGGCCTCGGGTCCCGAGCGCACCAACACCGCCAACTCCGGCATGAGTGGGTGACGATGACTGACGACCAGCACAAGGCGGACCTGAAAAGGGTCTCCAGCCAGAATCAGTTCACCGACCTGGCACGGGGCGTCGAGGAGCGACCGCGAGAGAACGGACTGCTGGCCGGCCTCTTCTACAACCCAGTGCGCGCGGTGGTCGAGAGCACGTCGCAGGGCCAGGCCGTCCACGACTCCGTGCACGGGCCGTCCGCCGACCGTCGTACGAACTTCGAGAACCGCCCGCTCAACGAGATGATCGACCTCGTGGAGCGGACGAACCCGGAGGACCTGGAGTCCTCCGGCAAGGCTCTGTGGGACGCGCGTGACGCGATCAAGGCGGCGGCCGAGGAGCTCGACGGTCACATCGACAAAGTCCGGTGGGCTGGGGAGTCGGGCGAGGCGTTCCGTAAGTGGGGGAGCGAACTCGTCATCCAGACGCACAGCCTGAGCAGTTTCGCCGGGGGCGCGGGGGATCAGATCACTGCTGCCGCGATGGGGCTGGCGTCGGTGCGTAGTGCCATGCCCCCTCGTGACACCCAGGCTGAGCGCAAACACCCCACGAAGTTCACGGCGGCCGAGAAGGTCGCGAACAAGGACGAGTACGCGGCGGCCGTACGCGTGGAGAAGGATCGCCAAGAGGCGATCAACCAGATGAACCGGCTGTCGTCGTACTACGTGGTGTCCAAGGACGAGCTGGCGGCTTTGAACAGCAAGGCGCCTGAGTTCACGGCCATGCCGGATGTGGGTGTGCCGCGGGCTCAGAAGAACGAGCGGGGGGATTATCAGCGGATCACATCCCCGAACACGGAAGTGACCGGTGCGTCGCGTGTTGCGGATCACCACGCTAAGGTCGTGTCATCCACGGGCAGTACCGGCAAACACGATGTCCCAAGTGACGTCACGCCGCCCGCGCAACACACCACCGATCATGTGACTCCCCCTGATGTGCCGACGCACACGAACATCGACAGTGTTGGCACACTTCCGCCGGCCACCACAGTGCCCAGCACGGTTCACAATCCGCCGGTCACGGGTGCCCCTGCCCCGGGGGGAGGCCAGGCCAACGGGTTCGAGAGCGGCTTCGGGACTCCCCTTCTCAATGGTCCCGTGAGTAGAAGCGCCGGCGGCTTCCGGACCACCTTCTCCGCGCAAGGGCGAAGTGGTACCTCCGGTCTGGGCAATTCGGGAGCAGAGCGGTCTGTCGGCCGCGGCCCCACGAGTCAGATGGGTCGTGCTACGGAGACTGGCCGGTCCCTCGCCAAGGGCACTGCTTCAGGAGCGAAACCGTCGCCGATGGGGCGAGGTGTCACTGGTGGTGTCCCGCGATCAGGCGCTACGGCGACCCCCCGAGGCAGCGCCGGCCCGGCCACCGGCGCCGGACGTTCGAACGGAGTCGTGGGCGGGCGGCCCACGTCCTCCACGGGCAACCAGGGGAAGGGCGGGGCGAGGATTCCGCGTGGCAATGTCATCGGTGGCGAGGAGGCGGCCGGTTCCCGGTCGACGGGCGGTCGGCCCGGGCAGCGCGGGGTCTTCGGAGCGCCCGAGACCGCGACAAGGCCGGGTCCGAGCTCGCAGGGGGCGCGTGGTCGTACGGGCACTCCGGAGAGTGTCACGGCCACGCCCACCCAACGTAAATCCCTTGCCCAGGCCGAACGCAACGGCATGACGCGCGGCGGCTCCGGCCTCGTACGCGGACCTGGTAACCACCAAGGAAAGCACGGCGACAGGGAACGCACGGACGGAACTCGGCCCGCCGACCACCTTGTTGAGAACGAAGAAGAAACCCGTCTCCCCACCCCGCCGCGGCGTGATGTGCCGCCGGCCGTCAACTGAGCGCGAGCGAGGACAGTCAACGCCATGAAGTCAGCGACCAGCCGACGAGCCCAGAGGGCTGCGCTCCTCAGGACGCGCCGTGCCAGACGAGTGCGTGCCGTGAGCGCGGCGGTTGGCGCCCTGGCCGTGGTCGGCGTGGGATTCGCCCCCAATGCCGCTGCTGACGATGTCCAGTCGAAGCAGTGGTACCTGGACCAGATGCAGGCCGAGAAGATGTGGAAGGTCAGCACGGGGAAGGGCGTCAAGGTAGCCGTCATCGACACCGGGGTGAACCCTGACACACCCTCTTTGAAGGGGCAGGTGCTGGTGGACGATGTCCCCAAGGCGGTCTCCTATCACGCCACCGTCGACTTCGACGGCCACGGCACGTCCATGGCCGAGCTGATCGCGGGTAGCGGGGCGAGAGGCAGCCTGAAGGGGCTGGCACCGGGTGCGAAGATCGTCCCGTATCGCGTCGATCTCAAAGGCTTGAAAGTCGGTTCGGCAGAGCAGAAGAAGACGCCCGAGCCCTGGCAGGCGATCAGGGCTGCGGCCGACACTGACGCAAAGATCATCAGCATGTCGATCGGGGGATACGTCAGCCCTGAGGAGGAGGAAGCGGTCAAGTACGCCGCTTCAAAGGGCAAGCTGATGATCGCCGCCGTAGGCAACTCGGGTACCGGGAAGGGCGATGGCAATGTGGACTATCCAGCCGCCTACCCCTATGTGGTGGGCATCGCGGCGGTTGACTCGTCGTTCACCGTCACGAAGTTCTCCTCGTACGGAAACTACGTCGATCTCGTAGCACCCGGCACAGGTATTCCGGGATATTGCGACACCAAGTTCCACGCGTATTGCGATACGGGTGGCACGAGCCAGGCGACCGCCATCGCCTCCGCCTCCGCCGCCCTCATCTGGTCCGCCCACCCCGACTGGACGGTCAACCAGGTCACCCGCTCCCTGATCGACACGGCGAGCCGGACGTGGCCGGAGAACGACCCGAGCAAGTACGCCGGTTACGGGTTCGTCCGTCCTCGCATGGTGTTGGAGAACGCCAAGTACGACGCGGGTGCCCCGAACGTCGACCCGCTCGCGAAGGAGAACGGCGGCAACCTGCTGGCCAAGTCGGCGAGTTCCTCCTCGGCCGCATCGACTCCGTCCGCGTCGGCCGCGTCAAAGAATCCGGGCAAGGGTTCTGCCGGCGGTACCTCGGCGGCAGGATCAACCGCCGAGCCGTCCAACGACAGCAACACGCTCTGGATCGCGCTCGGCGGTGCCGCCGCCGTGCTCGTCATCGGTGGCGCGGGCGTGGCCGTAGCTCGCGCACGGCGTGCCAGGTGACTGGGATTTCCAGCCAGACTGCGAATCAGTCAACACAAGAAGGGTGAGCTGACCATGTCCAACAAGCAGAAGCTCGAAGATGCCGCAGTAGTCGATATTCAGAAGCAGATGCTCGACAAGTACGACGGCATCGCCAAGCGCGTGCACGGGCTTCAGGGTGTGATCGACGGGCTCGAAGGCCAGTGGCACGGCATCGGGCGCGCGGCGTTCGACAAGAAGCAGTACGAGATCAATGAGTCGCTGCAGAAGATCGGCACCATTCTCGGCGACGTCATCGAGGCGATGACCGCGACGCGCAACATCAAGGACAGCAAGGAAGACGAAGTCCGCGCGGCGGTCAACAAGATCGACCTCCAGGACGGCGCGCCGACCGTGCCTTCGTCCTCGCTGAGCTCCTACTGAGCCACGCGTCATCACGTACGACCACGCCCACCAGCCCCATACGAACGAGACGAGGTAAACACGCATGAGCCGTAACTCCGACGGCCTTTCCGTCACTTATGACGGGCTGGACTTCGCGGCCACCAAGATCGGCAACGAGGCGAAGCAGCTGGAGCAGGACCTCCAGGAGCTTCGCGCGCTGGTCGTGAAGAGCCAGCAGTACTGGGAGGGTGACGCCCAGGGCACCTTCAACGAGAAGCTGCACCGCTGGGACAAGGAAGCCAACGACATCCACACCGCGCTGACCGGCATCGGTCACGTCGTGTACACGTCCGGCGGTACCTACATGGAAGGCGACAAGAAGGCCGCCAGCTACTTCCAGTAGGACGAGGATCGCAGCGGAAACCGGGGTGGGCGCGCGCGGGAGGCGCCCACCCCGGCGTTGGTCAACAAGAGACATAAGGGCCGAGAATTCCATTGCGGGGGACAGGTATCGCCGACGAAGCAACCCACGACGGCACCACGGCCCTGCGTCTGATCGGGCCATGTACATCGATCGCCGCGCCGGATGATTTCCGAAGTGGTATCTCAGTTGGCCACGTAGCGCGGAAGCTCCCCGGCGAATGTCCGGGTCGGTTGACACTCGCCCAGTTCGTAGGCCCGCTGGGTGATCTGATAGGCGAAGTCAGTCAGGGCCTGACGTAGTGCCAGCCCGTTGGTCCGGCTCTTCCCGATCACGCGCACTTCGGTGACGAGGGCATAGGCCTGTGAAGCTTCGGCTGCCTTGACGCCTCGTGGGACGCAAGGGGTGTATACGCTAGACATATGCGTCTTGGACAGCGCCTGGACGTCTTTGAGGGAAACACGCTCCACCTCCCCCTCATCTGTGCCGCCGTACCCCCGGTAGTAATCAGCCCACGCTTTTGCCGAGGAATCCTGAACCTGCACTTCGCCGGACAGGATTGAATCGCCACTGGTGTAAATATGGCAGTAGAAAGAAAAATTCCTGCCAGGATTCTCTGGTTTCGCCCCCTCCTTTGCTGACCGGGTGTCAGGAAGCACGCGAATCACTGTCTCCCGCTTTGCTGCGTTATCGCATACTTTACTCGGGAGGTGGTCGAGGCCTTTCGTGAAAACCTGCTGGTATCCGAACCAGCCTCCGCCCAGTAGGCCGAGGACCGCGATGCCGAGGATGGTTCCTCTTGCTCTCTTCTTCATGGGGGGTAATATCCTCTTCCTTAACCGGTAGGGCGTTGCTTGAAATCATGCAGGATGGAATCGCTCGATTCCCAGCCCTCGTTGACGGAATTCCGGATAAGATCGGCGGTCCCCTGTTTGGGTAGATCGACATGGTGGCGTTTCAGAGCATCATCGACCGACCACTGCGTCTGCTGGCTGACGGAGT
The DNA here is from genome assembly GCF_042751305.1 of Streptomyces hokutonensis. Lineage (GTDB taxonomy): Bacteria > Actinomycetota > Actinomycetes > Streptomycetales > Streptomycetaceae > Streptomyces > Streptomyces hokutonensis_A. The sequence continues at coordinate 19,653 of NZ_JBHYWD010000007.1, read as the reverse complement.
CCTGTGTCTGGCTGAGATCCCGGCCCGTTCGGTACAAGGCCTCGTCCATCGCCTGGCCAACGTCAAGTTCCTTGCCGCTGACCATTCGATCGACGGCCATGCTGGCGACACCGCCGAAGAAGCCTCCACCGGCGGCTCCGGCCAGCGCACCGCCACCGGTCGCGGGTACGAGCGCGACGGATCCGATTCCGACACCGGCGGACATTGCTGATTTGAAGAACTCGCCCTGCTGTGCAATAGCGTCGTTTTCATCCTTCGTGAACCCGATATCACTGCTGATATCTGCGTCTGCGACAGAACGTCCGACGATGCCTTCAATGATCCCAGCGTTTCGGCCGATGTCATGAAGAACTTGTTCGCGGCTTCCGTCGAACAAAGCAGGGTCGGAGAGGTGTGCGTCCAGGAGGCTGCCGGTGTAGATGCTCTCGCCGTAGCGAATTGCAGCCCTGCCTGCGGCATCTTGGGAAACCGCGGAAAGGAACCGCGTTGTGTCCCAGCGATTGAGGCCCGAGGGAGCGTCACTGTTCGTGACGAACACTGTTCCGGAGTTCGGGCCTCCAAATGCTTGGCTGATTTCAGGCATATAGGCTGCCGCCATATGTCCGAAGCTGGCACCCATCTGCTTGCTCACAAGGCCTGCACCGCCGTCCGGGTCAGCCACGGCTTGCATGATGTTCGCCATGATCTTGACCTGTGCTGTGCTGTGCGGTGCAGCCTGTTGCGTCGGGTCCCCAGCCGGTACTCCGGTCACCGCAGCCTCCAGGGCGTGCCCCAGTGAAGTTCCTCGATCCGTGTACTTCGTGGTGCCGAACATGTGGTCGAGATCCGACTTGGAGTCGAAGGCGTGGGTTGCTGCCTCCGGATTGTGTGATAGGGCATCGAAAAGCCCTTCCAGAGGATCGCGACCGTTTCCCTTCCCGAATTCCAGATCGATCTGGTCGTAACCCTTGGTCCATAGGTTGTTGGTGCCAGACTCCCCTGCTCCCTTATCGGCCTTGAAAAGTTCGCTACGGTAGTCGTCAAGGAATTTGGTGTCGAAATGTCCTTGTCGCATCAGGCTGCTAAGCACCTGGGAGCCGAGAGCTCCGACCGGACTCTTCATCGGGTTTGAAGGGTCGGTTACGAAGTTGGTGTTCCTTTCTTTGAGGATTCCCTTCTTCCAATTTTGCATGTCGTCGGAGTCTGAGAACGATGCCGTGGCCAAGGTGAGGCCCAAGTTCTTTTGAAGGATCTCCATGCGTGTGAGTTCTGTACCCCTGGCACCGGCATGAAGTTCTGCCATGTCCGCCCAGAACTGAAGAGTTCCCTTCGCGCCTAGCCGCTTCGCGAACTGCTCTGAGAAAAGAGCGTCATTGTGGTAGTTCTCCAGGTACAGATTGAACTTGGTGATGTCGTCGAGCGACATCTTCTTCGGATCCTTGGCCATTTTGGCCATTTTGTCGGCCGTTTCTACGGCCTTGGCGGCGGAGTCGCGGTCCGTGTACGCGGCGTCGGAGAAGCCGTACTCGGCTTGGTCGACGAGGAGTTGGAGAACCTTGGCGGCGCTGTTGTCGCTCTCGGTGGCCTTGCTCAGGATGTGCGCGATCTCGGTGCGGAGTGCGTCGATGTCCTGCTGGCTGGTGGTGTCCGTCTTGCCGCTGGGGTCGGAGGCCCAGTCGGGGCGGGTGTTCTGGGTGACCACGAAGGTGCCGTCGCCGGTGTCCACCACCGTCAGGTGCTTCTTGGCACAGCGGTCGATCGCACTGTTCAACTGGGTGCGGTAGTCGACGAGTTCACCGTGCGTGTCACTCAGGATCTTCGAGATCGAGTCGGCCTGCGTGTGCGCGTCGCCGAACTCGGTGGCGGTCTTGTCCACGAACTGACGGGTGACGGTGGCGTTGAGACCGGCCCAATCCGCTTTGTCCGCCTTGGCCTTGAGGTTGTTCTCGGCATCCTTCTTGAGATCGGCGAGTTTCTTCGTCATCTGCTGCCAGTCGGTGATGGCCTCACCGAGTTGCTGGAAGTTGCCGTACCGGAGTGTGTCGAGGTCCATCAGCTCTGCCCGTTCCGGTGGTCGAAGCCGTCGTCGAGGGTGGAGATGCTGCTGATGGAGTCGGCGATGTAGACCTCGTCCCTGGCGTGTGCGCCCTTGGTGTAGTCGAGGTGGTTGGAGATGTGAGCGGTGGCGTCCAGGAGCGAGCGGGTCTGCTCGGCCCAGCGTTCGGCGACGTGGTCGAGCGCGGCGCCGAGCGCGAAGCCCTGCTTCTTGAGACCGCCGGCCGCGGTGAGGGAGGCGGTACGGGCATAGGTGCTGAAGTGAGCGAAATCCTGGTGCAGCTGGTATGCGGCATCACCGACCGCGGTCAAGTCCTTCTGACTCACCCGCAGATCACCTTGCGGACTGTCCCTGCTCCCGCTTCCGCCCGGGTCCGCCGGCAACTGGTTGAGCTCCATCTTCGCCGAGCGCCGCTCCGCCGCCTGGGTCTTGAGCTGCTCCCACTCGTCCCACGCCATGCGTGGATGCCTCCCCGTTTGTCTGCGTAAACCCCGCTAGTAAGGGGAGACGCTCCGCGAACCTACCAACCCGCTGAACACAGATTTCAAGAGAGCCACAGATCTGGCCACGGCTCTTACAGCCGTCTATGGGCTGCGATGAGCGGTGAACAGCCCGGCTGGCTCACGACCGCCTGCGGTCGATCTTCCGACACGCAGCACCCGACGTGAGCCTGAGCCAGTGACGAGCCGACCTCTCAGAGTTCCGAGTCCGCCAACCCCACCTGAACCAACGGCTTCCCCCGCTTCCGGGACACGAACACGCCACGCCCGACCGGCATCGGCCGCGGCCGCACCCCGCCCAGCAGGTCGCCCTCGGCCGGGTCGCCCGCCAACACCACGCCCTGGGCGCCGAGTTCCTTCATGCGCTGCATGAAGGACTCGTAACCGGCGCGCCCCGCACCCGCCGTGGAGCGGGCGATGATGAAGCGCACGCCCACGTCCCGGGCGAACGGGAGCAGTTCCGTCAGTCCCGACAACGGGTTGCCGCTCGACGTGGACACCAGGTCGTAGTCGTCGATGATCACGAAGACCTGCGGGCCCCGCCACCAACTCCGGTCGCGGAGCTGCTGCGGAGTGACGTCGGACGTCGGCGTCCGGCGCTGCATCAGGTCGGCGAGCGCGTCCATGTGGTGCTGCATCTGGTTCGACATCGGGATGTACTCGGCCAGGTGCGAGGTCGGGGTCACGCCGAGCAGGGAACGCCGGTTGTCGACCACGAAGAGCTTGCAGGCGTCGCCGTCGTAGCGCTCGCCGAGGCGCTTGATCAGCAGCCTGAGCAGGTTCGACTTGCCGGACTCGCTCTCGCCGAAGACCAGGAAGAACGGATCCTGGTCGAAGTCGACGAACACCGGCTCCAGGTTGTCCTCGTCGAGGGCGAAGGAGATGCCCCGGTTCGGGAAACGGTCGCCGGACGGCAGCTGGGTCGCCGCGAACTCCCTCGGCAGCAGCCGGACTTCGGGTGCGCCGGGTTCCTGCCAGTGCCGGGCGACCTCGGCCGTGAGGGCCGTTGTCGCCTCCGCGAGGTCCGTGTCCGAGGACAGGCCGTCGATGCGCGGGACCGCCGCCATGAAGTGCTGCTTCTGCGGGGTCTGGCCGCGCCCGGGCACGCCCGTGGGCACGTTGGCGGCGACCTTGCGGTCGAACTCCGAGTCCATCGGGTCGCCGAGCCGCAGCTCCAGCCGGTTCATCAGGTGGTCCTTCATGTTCGCGCGGACCTCCATGGAGCGCGACGCCGTGAGGATCACATGGATGCCGTAACCGAGGCCGCGGGCCGCGATGTCGAGCACGAGCGGTTCCAACGCCTCGTAGTCCGTACGGAAGTTGCCCCAGCCGTCGATGACGAGGAAGACGTCGCCCCAGGGCTGGTCCGTCACGGAGATGTCGCCCCGCGCGCGGCGGGCGCGGAACTCCGCGATCGACGAGATCCCCGCTGTGCGGAAGTACTCCTCACGGCGGGTCATCACGCCGTAGACCTCGGCGGCCGTACGCCGGACCTTCTCCGGGTCGAGACGGGAGGCGACCCCGCCCACGTGTGGGAGACCGGCCACCGCCGAGAGGCCGCCACCGCCGAAGTCCAGTGCGTAGAACTGCACTTCGTGCGGGGTGTGGGTGAGTGCGAACGACGCGATGAGTGAGCGCAGCAGCGTCGACTTGCCGGACTGCGGGCCGCCGAGGATCTGCATATGGCCGGCCGCGCCGCCGAAGTCGGTCCACAGCGGGTCGCGGCGCTGCTCGTACGGCTTGTCGACCAGGCCGACCGGGACGACGAGCCGGCCCGCGCCCTCGTAGCCGGGCTGCGTCATGCCGCGCCCCGGTACCGCGGCGAGTCCGGGCAGCAGGGAGTCGAGCGACGGCGGGCTGTCCAGCGGGGGCAGCCACACCTGGTGGGCGGCCGGACCCTGCGCCTCAAGTCGCCGCACGATGACGTCGAGCACGGTGTCGGCGAGCGCGTCGTCCTTCTCGTCCGCCGTCTCGGCCTGGCGCTGCCGCGGCACGGGCGCGTACTGCACCGGCACCTGCGCCGCCGTGAACAGCACCGGCCTGCGGTCCACCGGGAGCGGCCCGCCGAGCGCGGCGGCCTGCTGCGAACCGGTGCGGTACACCCCGGAGACGTACGCCGCCTTGAAGCGGACCATCTCGTCGGTGCCGTACTTCAGGAAGCCGGAACCCGGCACGTTCGGCAGCTCGTACGCGTCCGGCACCCCGAGCGCGGCCCGCGACTCGGCCGCCGAGAACGTACGCAGACCGATCCGGTACGAGAGGTACGTCTCCAGGCCGCGCAGCCGGCCCTCCTCCAGGCGCTGCGAGGCCAGCAGCAGATGCACGCCCAGCGAACGGCCGATGCGGCCGATCTGCACGAACATCTCGATGAAGTCCGGCTTGGCGGTGAGGAGTTCGCTGAACTCGTCGATCACCAGGACGAGTGACGGGACGGGCTGCAAGGGGGCGCCCGCGGCGCGCGCCTTCTCGTAGTCGTGGATGTTCGCGTAGTTGCCCGCGTCGCGGAGCATCTCCTGGCGGCGGTTCAACTCGCCGCGGATCGAGTCACCCATACGGTCGACGAGCGTCAGGTCGTCCGCCAGGTTGGTGATGACGGCCGCCACGTGTGGCATCTGCGCCATTCCGGCGAAGGTCGCACCGCCCTTGAAGTCCGCGAGGACGAAGTTCAGCGTCTCCGAGGAGTGCGTCACCGCGAGACCGAGGACCAGGGTGCGCAGCAGCTCCGACTTGCCGGAACCGGTCGCGCCGACACACAACCCGTGCGGGCCCATGCCCTCCTGGGCCGCCTCCTTGAGGTCGAGCATCACGGGCCGGCCGTCCTCGCCGAGCCCGATCGGCACCCGCAGCCGCTCCGCCGTCGAACGTGGGCGCCAGGTCCGCTTCGGGTCCACGGAGGCCGCGTCGCCCAGGTTCAGCAGATCCGTGAACTCCAGGTTGGCGAGCAGCGGTTCGTCGTCGTCACCGCCCGACACCATGCGCAGCGGCGCCAGTTGACGCGCCAGCGCCTCGGCGGCCTCGTACGACAGGACGTCCGGCGTGCCTTCGTAGACCATGCCGTGGCCCGACTCCAGGCGGAGTTCCTTCGGGTGTACGACGACCGAGAGGTCACCGCGTCCGCTGCTCAGGTCGCCGGGGACGACCTCGACGATCGTCACCCCCTGGAGGCCCTCGGGGCTGGCCAGGAAGGAGGTGGGCGGCAGGGAGACGCCGTCCAACACGACCACCAGATGCGGCTGTTCGGGCACCGGCGCTCCGGCCGGGTGGAAACGCGGGCGGCCCTGGAGGCGGTCCGCGAGCATCTCCTCCAGCTCCACCGGGTCGGTCGAGATCAGCCGCATGCTGCCCGCGCCGTCCGCGAGACCCTGCGCCTGCGCGTGGGGAAGCCACTTGGCCCACTCCCACTCGGGCACCGACTCGCGCCCGGTGGCGACGGCGATGACGAGGTCCTCGGGGGAGTGCATCGAGGCGAGGGAGGCGGCGACCGCGCGGGCGGTGCCGCGCACGGTGGCCGGTTCGCCGCTGATCGTCACGTGGTAGAAAGCGCGCAGCGAGACCGCCATCGGCAGGTCCTCAAGGGTGCTGTGCGTGGCCAGGAAACGCTGCATGGCGCCCGCCGTCAGCGGCTCCAGCTCGTCTACTGGGGCGGTCTCCGGCGGGACCAGGGGAGTGGCGAGTCCCTGCGGGCCGAGACCGACCCGCACCTGTCCGAAGTCCTCGTCGTTCGTGCGGCGTTCCCACACCCGGCTGCCCTCGGCGACCAGTGCCCACAGTTGCTCCGGCGAAGGGTGCAGGTAGTACTGGGCGTCGCGCTGGGCCCGCGCGGTCTCCAGGGCCGTACGCCGGGTCTGGGACAGATAGCGCAGATAGTCACGGCGCATGTCGGCCATCTGCCCCTGGTTGCCCCGGCGGTAGCGGACCAGCATCGAGACGCCCATCGCGACCGTGGACGCGATCATCACCATGCCCATGATCTTCATGAACGGCTGGGCACTGGGGTTGAAGAAGAACACCACCGACCCGCCCATGCCGAGCATGGGCAGGAGCTGCATCATGGCGCCCTCCTGCTGGCCGCGCGGCAGCTCCGGCGGAGCCTGCAGCATGACCTCGTCCGTGGGCACTTCCTTCGGCAGCGACCTCGGCGGACGCTTGACGACGATCTGGCTCACTAAGCACCAATTCCCTTGCCGGACCGAGTTGTTTACGTCCGCCGCCCCGTGTCGGGCGGACGCCGATCCGCACTGCGCGATCCTACTGACAACCACTGACAACGGCGGGCGGTAGGGTGCCCGTGAGACGTGTGAGCAGTTGCGAATCGTTCCGGGAAAACCGGGCAAAACCGCAGTGTTCGCGGCGGGCGGATCCCGTCGGATCCCGTTGAGTGCCGGGCACGACGGCACGGTCCCACCGACGGGACGGGCGGCACGGCGCGACCTGCACAGGATCTTTACGGCGGAACCACACGGTGGACGCGCGCGGCACCTTCGCGGACCGTCCGTCACTGACAAGGGGGAACAGCAGGTGAGCATCACGGCCTCCGCGCCGGCCGGCGCGACCGGCGGAACGGGCACCGGAGCCTCATCCGGGGCGGGCACGGGCTTCGGCTTCTGCCGGGTCACCATCGTGGCGCCCGACAGCCGGATCGACGTGGCCCTGCCGGACGACGTACCGGTCGCCGACCTCTACCCCGAGATCCTGCGGCTGTCCCAGCAGAGCCTCGCCGAGGGCGCCCCCGTCGGCTACCACCTCGTACGCCGCGACGGCACCGTCCTCGACGGCGCCCGCTCCTTCGCCGCACAGCGCATCCTCGATGGCGAACTGCTCACCCTGCGCCCCTTCGCCGACTCGCTGCCGCCCGCCGTCTACGACGACGTCTCCGAGGCGGTCGCCGCCGCCGTCACCCGTGACCGTGCCCTGTGGAACGGCGAGTTGACGCGCGCCGCCGGTCTCGTCGCGGGCGGCATCCTGCCCGCGCTGCTCGCGTTCGTGGCCTGGAGCTCCCAGATCCACCACGACATGAACGGCCTCCAGGGCATCGTCGCCGGCCTCGCCGGCATCCTCCTCGTCACCATCGCCTGCGTACGCGCGCGCGTGTACGACGACCGGGGCTCGGCGGTCGCCCTGGGCCTGGGCGCGCTCCCGAACATCGCCGTGGCGGGCTCCGGGCTGCTCCCCTTCTCCGAAGGAGAAGGCATTGGACGGCTTCAGTTCCTGCTGGCCTGCGCCGCCGTCCTCGTCGCGGCCGTCGTCCTCACCCTGGTGTCACCCGGAGGAGACGGCCCCTTCGTGGCCTTCGTCTTCGCCTCCGCCATCGGCCTGTTGACGACGTTCACCGCGATGCTCGCCCACCTGAAGCCCATCGAGACGGCCGCGATCTGCGCCCCCCTCTCCGTGTGCGCGCTCGCCTTCCTGCCGGGCCTGTCCATGCGCTTCGCCCGCCTCCCCATCGGCTTCGAACCGCCCAACCCCACCCGCGGCTACGGCGACGGCGAACCCGTGGCCCAGGAGCCCGTCGACGCCGAACGCATCGCCGCCCGCGCCCGGCGCGGCCACGAACTCCTCGTCGGCCTGGTCGGCGGCTGTGCCCTCGTGTCCGTGGGCGCCTCGATCGTCCTCGGCTTCTCCAGCAACGTGTGGGCACAGCTCCTCGCCCTCGCCACCGGCATCGCGATGCTGATGCGCGCCCACCTGTTCCGCTACACCGCCCAGGTCGGCGCCACCCTCGCCGCGGGCCTGGCCGCCCTCGTCTTCCTTGGCCTCGGCCTCGCCCTGAACCCGCCGCACGCGTACGTGCGGGACGCGTTCCTCGGCGACCCGAACTCCCTCGACATCCGCAGCGTCTGGCTCGCGGCGGCCGTGGCCGCGTCCACCGCGCTGGTCGCCGCGGTCGGCCTGATCACCCCGAAGCGCGGAGTCACCCCCTTCTGGGGCCGCTTCCTGGAGATCGCCGAGAGCTTCGTCCTGCTCACCCTGATCCCGCTCTCCCTGGCCGTCTTCGACGTGTACGCGAAGGCACGGGCGATGACCAGCTAGGAGCCGTAGGCATGGAAAAGGGGCGGCACGCGTGTGTGCCGCCCCTTTTCCGCGTCTACGACTACTGCTGCTCCTCCGGAGCCGGCTCCAGATCGAACTCGCCGTCCCGGGCGCCCAGCACGAAGGCCGTCCACTCCGCCTCCGTGTAGCGCAGTACGGTGTCCGGGTCGAGCGACGAGCGCATGGCCACCGCGCCGTCGGGCAGGTCGGCGATCTCGACGCGCTCCTCGTGCTCCTCCGTGCCCGGCGCGCTGCGCCACTCGACGCCCGAGATGTCGAGGGCGTACAGCTCGTCCCGCTCCCGCTCCTTGCGTGCCTTGATCTCCTGCTCCGTCTCCGCCATGGCGAAGCGACCCCTTCCCGACGAACCGACGTGATCCACGATCCACATGTGGATATGCGGATCACCCTAGTGGCCGTATCCGCCCCGGTCAGGGCCCTTCACAGAGCTGGACCGAGGTGTCCCCCCAGGCTGGTACGCTGTGTAGCGGCCGTTTGTGTACGCACCCCTGGAGCTCACGCTCCCGAGGCAGCGCCCAGCGGATCCCGCCTCCCGAGTTACGGAAGCTCCCCTGAGAAGTGGACCAGGGGCACTCGGTGGCACATCAAAGACTACGAGGAGTACGCGTGTCGCTCGACGCCGCTACGAAGAAGCAGCTCATCACCGAGTTCGGCCAGAAGGAGGGCGACACCGGCTCCCCCGAGGTCCAGGTCGCCATGCTCTCGCGCCGCATCTCGGACCTGACCGAGCACCTCAAGACCCACAAGCACGACCACCACTCCCGTCGTGGTCTGCTGATCCTGGTCGGTCAGCGCCGCCGGCTGCTGCAGTACCTGGCCAAGAAGGACATCCAGCGCTTCCGTGCGCTGGTCGACCGCCTTGGCATCCGCCGCGGTGCGGCGGGCGCCAAGTAAGACGCCGTGAAGGGGAGCGGTTCCCGAAACGATCGGGAGTCGCTCCCTTTGCCGTATGTACGGATTGCCCGTACGTGCGGAAACGTGCGGAGTGTCACTGCCGCTTTGTAGTGTGGTAGCACAACGCAATACGCACGACACAGCACGACAACGCACGACAGCTCGACAACGTACGAACAACGTACGAAACGAACGAGGAGAAGCGCGCCTCGCAGCCGCCGGTCCTCGGTAGTGGCCCCCGGGCAAGACACCCCGGGTGCTTCGATCGAAGACCGGCCCGCACCAGACAGCGCTTCTCCGCCACCGTCCCCCCGCCACACGGGCGGGGAGGGACGAAAGACGACAAGTAACGGAGAAAACGCTAGTGGAGAACGAGACCCACTACGCCGAGGCCGTCATTGACAACGGCTCCTTCGGCACCCGCACCATCCGCTTCGAGACGGGCCGCCTGGCCAAGCAGGCCGCCGGCTCCGCCGTGGCGTACCTGGACGACGACACCATGGTGCTGTCGGCCACCACCGCCTCCAAGAACCCCAAGGACCAGCTCGACTTCTTCCCCCTCACGGTGGACGTCGAGGAGCGGATGTACGCCGCCGGCAAGATCCCCGGCAGCTTCTTCCGCCGTGAGGGCCGTCCCTCCGAGGACGCCATCCTCACCTGCCGCCTGATCGACCGCCCGCTGCGCCCGTCCTTCAAGAAGGGCCTGCGCAACGAGATCCAGGTCGTCGCCACGATCATGGCGCTCAACCCCGACCACCTGTACGACGTCGTCGCGATCAACGCGGCCTCCGCGTCCACGCAGCTGGCGGGTCTGCCCTTCTCCGGCCCGGTCGGCGGCGTCCGCGTCGCGCTGATCAACGGCCAGTGGGTCGCGTTCCCGACGCACACCGAGCTCGAGGACGCCGTCTTCGACATGGTCGTCGCCGGTCGCGTCCTGGAGGACGGCGACGTCGCGATCATGATGGTCGAGGCCGAGGCCACCGAGAAGACCATCCAGCTGGTCGCGGGCGGCGCCGAGGCGCCGACCGAGGAGGTCGTCGCCTCCGGTCTGGACGCCGCGAAGCCCTTCATCAAGGTGCTCTGCCGTGCGCAGGCCGACCTCGCCGCCAAGGCCGCCAAGCCGACCGGCGAGTTCCCGATCTTCCTCGACTACCAGGACGACGTCCTGGAGGCCCTCACCGCCGCCGTCCGCCCGGAGCTCGCCTCCGCGCTGACCATCGCCGGCAAGCAGGACCGCGAGGCCGAGCTCGACCGCGTCAAGGGTCTCGCCGCCGAGAAGCTCCTCCCGGAGTTCGAGGGCCGCGAGAAGGAGATCTCCGCCGCGTACCGCTCGCTGACCAAGTCCCTGGTCCGTGAGCGCGTCATCAAGGAGAAGAAGCGCATCGACGGCCGCGGTGTCACCGACATCCGCACCCTGGCCGCCGAGGTCGAGGCCATCCCGCGCGTGCACGGTTCCGCGCTGTTCGAGCGTGGCGAGACCCAGATCCTGGGCGTCACCACCCTCAACATGCTCCGCATGGAGCAGCAGCTGGACACCCTCTCCCCGGTGACCCGCAAGCGCTACATGCACAACTACAACTTCCCGCCGTACTCCGTCGGCGAGACCGGCCGCGTCGGCTCCCCCAAGCGCCGCGAGATCGGCCACGGAGCGCTCGCCGAGCGCGCCCTGGTCCCGGTCCTGCCGACGCGCGAGGAGTTCCCCTACGCGATCCGTCAGGTCTCCGAGGCCCTCGGGTCGAACGGCTCGACGTCCATGGGCTCGGTCTGCGCCTCCACCATGTCGCTGCTGAACGCCGGTGTGCCCCTCAAGGCCCCCGTCGCCGGTATCGCCATGGGCCTGATCTCCCAGGAGATCAACGGCGAGACGCACTACGTCGCCCTCACCGACATCCTCGGTGCGGAGGACGCCTTCGGCGACATGGACTTCAAGGTCGCCGGCACCAAGGAGTTCGTCACCGCCCTCCAGCTCGACACCAAGCTGGACGGCATCCCCGCCTCCGTCCTGGCCGCCGCCCTCAAGCAGGCCCGTGACGCCCGCCTCCACATCCTCGACGTGATGATGGAAGCGATCGACACGCCGGACGAGATGTCCCCGAACGCCCCGCGGATCATCACCGTCAAGATCCCCGTGGACAAGATCGGCGAGGTCATCGGCCCGAAGGGCAAGATGATCAACCAGATCCAGGAGGACACCGGCGCCGAGATCACGATCGAGGACGACGGCACCATCTACATCGGTGCCCAGGTCGGCTCGCAGGCCGAGGCCGCCCGCGCCACGATCAACGGCATCGCCAACCCGACCATGCCGGAGGTCGGCGAGCGCTACCTGGGTACGGTCGTCAAGACCACCACCTTCGGTGCGTTCGTGTCGCTGCTCCCGGGCAAGGACGGTCTGCTGCACATCTCGCAGATCCGCAAGCTCGCCGGTGGCAAGCGCGTGGAGAACGTCGAGGACGTCGTCGGCGTGGGCCAGAAGGTCCAGGTCGAGATCGCCGAGATCGACTCCCGCGGCAAGCTCTCCCTGATCCCCGTCATCGAGGGTGAAGAGAACACCGAGGACGACAAGAAGGACGACGGCGACAAGTGACGTCGACCAGTACCACGACGACGGCCCGCACCTCCTCGGAGGCGCGGGCCGTCGCCCGTACCCAAACCCTCATCCAGGGCACCAACGGCATCGGCACGGTCCGCAAGACCACCCTCCCGGGCGGCCTGCGCATCGTCACCGAGACGCTGCCCTCGGTCCGCTCCGCCACCTTCGGCATCTGGGCACACGTGGGCTCCCGCGACGAGACGCCGTCGCTGAACGGCGCCACTCACTACCTGGAGCACCTCCTCTTCAAGGGCACGCACAAGCGCAGCGCGCTGGACATCTCCTCCGCGATCGACGCGGTCGGCGGCGAGATGAACGCGTTCACGGCGAAGGAGTACACGTGCTACTACGCGCGCGTGCTCGACACCGACCTGCCGCTCGCCATCGACGTGGTCTGCGACATGCTGACGGGCTCCCTGATCCGCGAGGAGGACGTCAACGTAGAGCGCGGCGCCATCCTCGAAGAGATCGCCATGACGGAGGACGACCCGGGCGACTGCGTGCACGACCTGTTCGCGCGCACGATGTTCGGCGACAACCCCCTCGGCCGCCCGGTCCTCGGCACGGTCGACACCGTCAACGCCCTCACCGCGGACCGCATCCGCCGCTTCTACAAGAAGCACTACGACCCGACCCACCTCGTGGTCGCCGCGGCCGGCAACATCGACCACGACAAGGTCGTACGGCAGGTCCGCGCGGCCTTCGAGAAGGCCGGCGCCTTCAAGAACGCGGAGGCAGCGCCCATCGCCCCGCGCGACGGCCGCCGCGCCCTGCGCACCGCGGGCCGCGTCGAGCTGATCGGCCGCAAGACGGAGCAGGCGCACGTCGTCCTCGGCATGCCGGGCCTGGCCCGCACCGACGAGCGCCGCTGGGCCCTGGGGGTCCTCAACACGGCCCTCGGCGGCGGCATGTCGTCCCGCCTCTTCCAGGAGGTCCGGGAGAAGCGCGGCCTGGCCTACAGCGTGTACTCGTACACGTCCGGCTTCGCCGACTGCGGCCTCTTCGGCGTCTACGCCGGCTGCCGGCCCTCGCAGGTCCACGACGTGCTGAAGATCTGCCGCGACGAACTCGACCAGGTCGCCGAACACGGCCTGTCCGACGACGAGATCGGCCGCGCCGTCGGCCAGCTCCAGGGCTCCACCGTCCTCGGCCTCGAAGACACGGGCGCGCTGATGAACCGCATCGGCAAGAGCGAGCTCTGCTGGGGCGAGCAGATGTCCGTCGACGACCTGCTGGCCAGGATCGCGTCGGTCACCCCGGACGAGGTCCGCGAGGTCGCCCGCGAGATCCTGGGACGGCGCCCCTCGCTGGCGGTCATCGGCCCGCTCAAGGACAAGCAGGCGGCCCGACTGAACGACGCCGTCGCCTAACACCCGTCGTAAGGAAGCAAGAACGATGAGCAAGCTGCGCGTGGCGGTCCTCGGTGCCAAGGGCCGGATCGGCGCCGAGGCGGTACGAGCCGTCGAGGCCGCCGAGGACATGGAACTGGTGGCCGCCCTGGGCCGGGGTGACGCACTGGAGACACTCACGGAGTCCGGCGCCCAGGTCGCGGTCGAACTGACCACGCCGGCCTCGGTGATGGACAACCTCGACTACTGCGTGGGCCACGGCATCCACGCGGTCGTCGGCACGACGGGCTGGACCGACGAACGCCTCGCGCAGCTCACCGGCTGGTTGGCGAAGTCCCCGGAGACGGGCGTCCTCATCGCGCCCAACTTCTCCATCGGGGCCGTACTGACCATGAAGTTCGCGCAGATCGCCGCGCCCTACTTCGAGTCGGTCGAGGTGATCGAACTGCACCACCCGAAGAAGGTCGACGCCCCGAGCGGTACGGCCACGCGCACGGCCCAGCTCATCGCCGAGGCGCGCGTGAAGGCGGGCACGGCCGCGGCGCCGGACGCCACGGAGACGGCTTTGGACGGAGCGCGGGGCGCGAACGTCGACGGCATCCCGGTGCACTCCGTCCGCCTGCGCGGCCTGCTGGCCCACCAGGAGGTCCTGCTGGGCGGCGAGGGCGAGACGTTGACCGTCCGCCACGATTCGCTCCACCACAGCAGCTTCATGCCGGGCATCCTGCTCGGCGCCCGCCGCGTGGTGACCACCCCGGGCCTCACCTTCGGCCTGGAACACTTCCTGGACCTGGGCTGAGGCTCACGACATGCGCGCCAAACTCAGCTACGCCGTCACGGCCGCCGTCCTGGTCTTCTACTTCGTCCTGGTCGGCAGCCGCGGCGTCATGCTCATACAGTCGGGCACGGTCATCACCGTCACCTTCGGGATCGCGGTCCTGATCCTGCCGGTGATCGGCGTGTGGTTCCTCTGGAAGAACACCCAGTTCGTCCGCAACGCCAACCGCCTCGCCGCCCTCCTCGAAGCCGAAGGCGGCCTCCCCGTCGACGAGTTGAGGCGCACGCCCGGCGGCCGTATCGACCGCGACTCCGCCGACGAGGTCTTCGCCAGGCGCAAGGCCGAGACGGAGGCGGCTCCCGACGACTGGCGCAGCTGGTTCCGCCTCGCCGTCGCCTACCACGACGCCCGCGACACCCCGCGCGCCCGCAAGGCGATGCAACGCGCGATCGCCCTGCACGCCGGCCGCCCCGTCCAGGCCTGAACTCCCGTACGCCTGTACGTCGAAGGGGCCGACCCGCACTCGCTGCGGACCGGCCCCTTCGACGTTGCTCTTGGCCGGTCAGCTCCGCCGGTACTCGTCGGACCACACCTCGACCGAGTCCGCGGCCCGGTCGAAGGCGGAGGCACGCGCCAGGAAGTCGATGTCGTGCGTGGTCAGCAGCGCGGCCACGTCCTCGGGAGCACGGTCCTTCCGTACGAGGAGCAGCGCCTGTCCCTGCACCGTGCGCGGCAGCCCGAGCCAGCGCACCGGCTGCTGCACCGTGCGTACGGCGGCGACCCGGTTCCACCGCACCGTGAGGGTGTAGAAGAACCGCACCCGGCGCAGCCCGCGCGCACTCACCCACACGCCCATGCGCAGCAGCCGCAGGGCGCAGAGGATGACGGCCAACGCGATACCGAGGATCACTCCGGCCTCGGACCGCGAGCCGGTCAACGCGATGATGACGGCGGCGAACAGCACGTACGACGCGAGCAGCAGTACGAGCGCCGATACCGCCACCCGCCACGGTCCGGGCCGGTAGGGGCGCCGCCAGCGGTCGCGGTCGTCGAACGGCAGCGCGAGCTCGTCCGCGGCCTCGAATGCGCGGTCGGCCGTAAGGAAGGGCAGGGGCACGGCTGGTGTCCTCACTGAATCCATGCGTGGGCTGTGCCCGGTGAGGCTATCCGGCCGAGTTTCCGCTCACCACCATTGGGGGTCCGGATGAGTCATGGTCAGCTGTACGGCTGCGCGCCAGGTCAGCGATTGTCGGCGGCCTGCGACTGCTGGTTCTGTGTCGAGAGGTTGTGCTGGGACAGCGCCGGCATACCGAGGACCACGGAGCCCACGATGCCGGCGATGATGGTGAGCCCCAGAAGCCAACGCCCGGCTATCTGACCGGCGGACGCGCGCTCACGGGGCGGCGGGGTGACGTTGCTGCGGAAGCGGTCGGTCTCGGCGATGAAGGCGAACGGGACGGGTTCGCGCCGACGGAGCATCGGTGGTGCATCTCCCCTCAAAGATCGGTCGGGATCGAACGGGTGGATCTCACCAAGACAGACGAGCGAACGTCCCAAAAGGTGCCCCGTTTCGCCGAATTCGCAGAAGTTCGCCAACGAATGTCGCGGCACGGCACCGAACGCCCCGATGTCAGTGCCGGGCCGTAGAGTGGGCGCCGCCCGAGAGACGTGATGGAAGGACCCTCCGAGCCGTGACCGACACTCCCGCCGACGACCTCAAGCCCAGTTTCCGCAGCGATGTCACCGTCGAGCTGGTCAAGCACACCGCGTCCGACGCGGACGTGCTCTTCGCCGCCCGCGTCTCGACGATCGGCGAACAGTCCCTGGAGGAGATGGGCAAGGACCCCGAGCGCTCCAAGGGCCTGATCAACTACCTGATGCGCGACCGGCACGGCAGCCCCTTCGAGCACAACTCGATGACCTTCTTCATCAGCGCCCCGATCTTCGTCTTCCGCGAGTTCATGCGACACAGGGTCGGCTGGTCGTACAACGAGGAATCGGGAAGGTACAGGGAGCTCCAGCCCGTCTTCTACGTCCCCGGCGAGTCCCGCAAGCTGGTCCAGGAGGGCCGCCCGGGCAAGTACGTCTTCGTGGAGGGCACCCAGGCCCAGCAGGAGCTGGTCGGCCGCACCATGGAGGACTCGTACCGGCAGTCGTACGAGGCGTACCAGGAGATGCTCGCCGCCGGAGTGGCCCGCGAAGTCGCCCGCGCCGTGCTCCCCGTAGGCCTCTTCTCCTCGATGTACGCCACGTGCAACGCCCGCTCGCTGATGCACTTCCTCGGCCTGCGCACGCAGCACGAGCTGGCGAAGGTGCCGTCCTTCCCGCAGCGGGAGATCGAGATGGTCGGCGAGAAGATGGAGGAGCAGTGGGCCAAGCTCATGCCGCTCACCTACTCCGCCTTCAACGCCAACGGTCGTGTCGCGCCGTAGCGCACCTCTGTTTGCCGTGCGGGCACACATGTGCGGATCAGTCGCGCGAAGTGTCCGTATTGCGGCATTTGGAGAAGTTCATCTAGCCTGATCAAACGGACCCGGCACTGCTTGAACCCCCGAGCAGGCAGTGCCGGGCTCCATATTTGTCACGACTTGTCGCCTGCCCCGAGGGCAGACCCCGCATTGAGCAGCGAGTAGCGTGTTACCCATGGCTCCGACCTCCACTCCGCAGACCCCCTTCGGGCGGGTCCTCACCGCCATGGTCACGCCCTTCACGGCGGACGGCGCGCTCGACCTCGACGGCGCGCAGCGGCTTGCTTCCCACCTGGTGGACGCAGGCAACGACGGCCTGGTCATCAACGGCACCACCGGTGAGTCCCCGACCACCGGCGACGCGGAGAAAGCGGATCTCGTACGAGCCGTACTGGAGGCGGTCGGCGACCGCGCCCACGTCATCGCGGGCGTCGGCACGAACGACACCCACCACAGCGTCGAACTCGCCCGCACGGCCGAACGCACCGGCGCACACGGCCTGCTCGTCGTCACGCCGTACTACAACAAGCCCCCGCAAGAGGGCCTGTACCGCCACTTCACGACGGTTGCCGACGCCACCGAACTGCCGGTCATGCTCTATGACATCCCCGGCCGCAGCGGCGTCCCGATCGGCACCGAGACCCTGGTCAGACTCGCCGAGCACCCCAGGATCGTCGCCAACAAGGACGCCAAGGGCGACCTGGGTCGTGCCAGCTGGGCCATCGCCCGGACCGGCCTGGCCTGGTACTCCGGCGACGACATGCTGAACCTGCCGTTGCTCTCCGTGGGCGCGGTCGGCTTCGTCTCGGTCGTCGGCCATGTGGTCACACCCGAACTGCGCACCCTGGTGGAGGCGTACGTCTCCGGTGACGTCCAGAAGGCCACCGAGATCCACCAGAAGCTGCTCCCCGTCTACACCGGCATGTTCCGCACCCAGGGCGTCATGACCACCAAGGCCGCGCTCACCCTCCAGGGACTGCCCGCCGGACCGCTGCGCTCACCCATGGTCGAGTGCTCGTCCGAGGAGATCGCCCAGCTCAAGATCGATCTTGCCGCCGGCGGGGTACAGCTCTGACAACAGACTTCACAACTCAATACGCAGGGCTTCGGCGCCTGCACCCCACATCCAATAACTGCATTTGCACGAACGTCATGCGCGCCACGTGCCTACCGGTACGTGGCGCGCATGGGTAGGAGAGTCTTTTGAGCCATCCGCATCCTGAACTCGCCCCTCCGTCGAAGCTCCCCGAAGGCGGCCTGAGGGTCACCCCACTCGGCGGCCTCGGGGAAATCGGCCGAAACATGACGGTCTTCGAATACGGCGGCCGTCTGCTGATCGTCGACTGCGGCGTGCTCTTCCCCGAGGAGGAGCAGCCCGGAATCGACCTGATCCTGCCGGACTTCACGTCCATCAGGGACCGTCTCGACGACATCGACGGCATCGTCCTCACGCACGGCCACGAGGACCACATCGGCGGAGTCCCGTACCTCCTTCGCGAGAAGGCGGACATCCCGCTGATCGGCTCCAAGCTGACCCTCGCCCTCATCGAGGCGAAGCTCCAGGAGCACCGCATCCGCCCGTACACGCTCGAGGTCGCCGAAGGACACCGCGAGCGCATCGGCCCGTTCGACTGCGAGTTCGTCGCGGTCAACCACTCGATCCCGGACGCCCTCGCGGTCGCCATCCGCACCCCCGCTGGCATGGTCGTCCACACCGGCGACTTCAAGATGGACCAGCTGCCGCTGGACGGTCGACTGACAGATCTACACGCGTTCGCACGGCTGAGCGAGGAGGGCATCGACCTCCTCCTCGCCGACTCCACGAACGCCGAGGTCCCGGGATTCGTCCCGCCGGAGCGGGACATCTCCAACGTCCTGCGCCAGGTCTTCGCGGGCGCCCGCAAGCGCATCATCGTGGCGAGCTTCGCCAGCCACGTGCACCGCATCCAGCAGATCCTGGACACGGCCCACGAGTACGGCCGCCGGGTCGCCTTCGTCGGCCGCTCAATGGTCCGGAACATGGGCATCGCGCGTGACCTCGGCTACCTCAAGGTCCCGCCGGGTCTGGTCGTGGACGTCAAGACGCTCGACGACCTCCCGGACAGCGAGATCGTCCTCGTCTGCACGGGCTCGCAGGGCGAACCGATGGCCGCGCTGTCCCGCATGGCCAACCGCGACCACCAGATCCGCATCGTCGCGGGCGACACGGTGATCCTGGCGTCGTCGCTCATCCCGGGCAACGAGAACGCCGTCTACCGCGTGATCAACGGCCTCACCCGCTGGGGCGCCAACGTCGTCCACAAGGGCAACGCCAAGGTCCACGTCTCCGGACACGCCTCGGCCGGCGAGCTGCTGTACTTCTACAACATCTGCAAGCCGAAGAACCTGATGCCGGTCCACGGAGAATGGCGCCACCTAAGGGCCAACGCCGAGCTGGGCGCCCTGACCGGCGTCCCGCACGACCGCATCGTCATCGCCGAGGACGGCGTGGTCGTCGACCTCATCGAGGGCAAGGCCAAGATCTCGGGCAAGGTCCAGGCCGGTTACGTGTACGTCGACGGCCTCTCGGTCGGCGACGTCGGCGAACCCGCGCTGAAGGACCGCAGGATCCTGGGCGACGAGGGCATCATCTCGGTCTTCGTCGTCGTGGACTCGTCCACCGGCAAGATCACGGGTGGCCCGCACATCCAGGCCCGCGGCTCCGGCATCGACGACTCCGCCTTCGTGGACGTGGTCCCAAGGATCACGGAGGTCCTGGAACGCTCGGCCCAGGACGGCGTGGTCGAGCCCCACCAACTGCAGCAACTGGTCCGCCGCACGCTGGGCAAGTGGGTCTCGGACAACTACCGACGCAGGCCGATGATCCTCCCGGTCGTGGTGGAGGTCTGACCGTCGTACGACCCCCTCGTACGCGTGAACCTGGAGCGGGGGGGGGCGGGCCGGTGCGGGTGGGGCGGGGACAAGGGGGGACGCTGAGAACAAACG
>NZ_JBHYWD010000006.1:145239-482054 GCF_042751305.1 Streptomyces hokutonensis | reverse complement strand
GGCGCTCCCTGCGGTCGCGTCGGATTCGCCGATTCCGCTGCGCTCCACCCTTGACTCGCTCCGCTCCAGCCCGTCTGAGAAGCGAGCGAGCGGCCGGGAGGAATGGGGGGCCCGGGTCTGCTACCCCTTCACGTGGGCTGCGTACGCACCCGGCGGAGCGGGGCGCGTACGCGTCTCGCCCGCACGCCGGGCCGGCCCAGCGGCCAACCGCGAGTGGAGGGATCCCCTTGGGGACGGGCGGGGCCCGGGGGGTCTCCAGAAGCTGTGCACCAGACTAACCATTCTCACCCCTCATGACTGGTTAGAAAAGACCACAGCTTCCAGAGGGGTGGTGGGTCGGGGCGGCGCACGAGCATGGGCCCCATAGGCCCTATGGGGCCTATGGGGCCTATGGGCTCAAGGGCTCATGGGGCTCATGGGGCCATGGGGCCATGGGGAAGACGATGGCCAGGGAGAGGGGCAGAAGCGGGCCACCACCCCAACCCGCCGCCCACCGGGTCCGTCCCGGGATCCCGCCCACCCTCCTGACTGCCCCCACCCGCCCATCACCACCACCCACCAGGCACCACTCGCCACGCACCGACGACCATCCACCACCCGCCACCCGCCATCCACCCCCCACCAGCGGTTGGCCGCCGAGCCGGCCCGGCGTGCCGGCGAGACGCGGACGCGCCCCCCCAGCACCGGCCGACTACGCAGCCCACGTGAAGGGTGGGCATACCTCGGCCCCCCACACCTCCCGGCCACTCGCTCGCTTCTCAAACGGGCTGCAGCGGACCTAGTCAAGGGTGGCCCGCAGGGCCATCGCCGCAGGCGACGCGACCGCAGGGAGCGCCCTTTACTCGGTCCGCGGAAGCCCGACACTGACAAAGAAGCGAGTGGCCCAACGCTCACTTCGAAACGTACGTGACGAAATCTCCCGAAACAGGAGCAAGACGGTCTGGGTCAAGGTCAGGTCGTGAGGGTGACGTCCTTCGTCGTCTCGACTCCCGCCGTGCGACCAGGGCCGGTGTGGTACTTCCAGTAGAGGTTCGTGTGGGCGATGACCTGCTCCGGCGGCGGCGCACCCCACTGGCTGAGGTCGGACGTGGTGTGGGCGTCGCCGACGAGTGTGACGTCGTAGCCGCGCGTGAACGCACTGTGGAGTGTGGAGCGGATGCACGCGTCGGTGGACGCGCCTGCCACGACCAGGCGTCCGACCTGGGCGGCTGCCAATACCTCTTCCAGGGGGGTGTCGTCGAAGGAGTCCGGGTAGCGCTTGTGGATGAGGGGTTCCTCGTCGCGGAGGGTCAGTTCGGGGACGTACTGCCAGCCCTCGCTGCCCTTCGGAGTGTTCTCGTCGGAGTGCTGGACCCAGATGACCGGGACGTCTTCCTCGCGTGCCCGCTCGGCGAGCGCGGCGATGTTGGCGACGACCGCGTCACGGTCGTACGCGTCGGCCACGACGTCGACCTGGACGTCGATCAGCAGGAGTGCGGTGTGGGGCCGTTCTGCGAGTGTGGTCATGCTCAACACGCTAGTCCGGCCCACTGACATCGGCCCGGCTCAGATCGGTCTGAAGCTCGGTTCCACGGGTTCCGGTTCATCCAGTTCACCGAGTTCGTCCAGGTCGTCCGGATCGAACTCGTCGTCCGGGTCCACCTCCCGCAGTCGCTCGACGAAGTCGAGGACGAACGCGGTGAACGAGCCCTCGAAGACCTCCAGTTCCAGGCCGTGGCTGTCGGTGACGACCTTCCACCGGTCGGGGTCGGGATCGCAGGGCCAGAAGAAGTGCTCGTTGCCTGAGTGGTCGTAGCCCCAGGAGATCAGGCCGCCGGGTTCCGGGTGGACGGGGAAGGAGTGCAGGTCCGGGGCGCGGCGCCGGGCAGCGGCGCGCCTCTCGTGGACCTGGCGCATCCGAGCGACGAGGGGGCTGTCGCCGCACGGGTGGAAGACCACCAGCTCGTCGCAGATGACGCCCGTGCCGTAGGTGTCGAGGAACGTCTTGAAGTCGGTGGGCAGTGGCGAGGCGACGTACGCCTCGGTCTCGGTCCAGTCGTCGGGGGACGGGGTCCTCGCCACGGTCGACGGGCCGAGCAGCCGTAACAGATCGTCCAGTGCGGTCACGGCCGTAACCCTGTCACCGACGCGATCTGCCGCGCCACCCGAACTCGGTGGCGCGGCAGATCAGTTGTCCGGTGCCTCAGTGCCTCGCGGCAGCCGCCTCAGGCCCGGACCAACTCCCGGTCCTCGTCGGGATCCGAGTCCTTGGCGTCGAGGGCGCGCAGGCCCTCGCCCTCGACGTCGACGTTGGGCAGTGCCCGGTCCAGCCACTTCGGCAGCCACCAGGCCCGCTTGCCGAGCAGGGCCAGTACCGCGGGGACGATCGCCATGCGGACGACGAACGCGTCGAAGAGGACCGCGACCGCCAGGCCGAATCCGATCATCTTGACCATGGCCTCGCTGGAGGTGATGAAGCCCGAGAAGACCGCCATCATGATGACCGCCGCGGCCGTGACGACCCGGGCGCCGTGCTTGAACCCGGTGACGACGGCCTGGCTGGGCTTCTCGCCGTGGACGTACGCCTCGCGCATCCGGGTCACGAGGAACACCTCGTAGTCCATCGCGAGGCCGAAGACCACGCCCACCAGGAAGATCGGCATCATCGACATGACCGGGCCGGTCTCCTCGACGCCGATCAGGCCCGCCAGCCAGCCCCACTGGAAGACGGCGACGACGGCGCCGAGCGAGGCGAGCACGCTGAGCAGGAAGCCGAGGGCCGCCTTCAGCGGGACCAGGATCGAGCGGAAGACGACGATCAACAGCAGGAAGGCGAGGCCGACGACCAGGGCCAGGTACGGGATCAGGGCGTCGTTGAGCTTCTGCGAGAAGTCGATGTTCATCGCCGTGGTGCCGGTGACCAGCACCTGCGCGTCCGTGTCGGCCTTGATGCCGGCGCCCTCGCCCCGGATGGAGTGCACGAGGTCCTCGGTGGTGACCGACGACGGCTTGGAGTCGGGTACGACGGTGATCGTCGCGGTGTCACCGGCCTTGTTGAACATGGCCGGGCTGACCGAGACCACGTCGTCGAGCTTCTTGATCCTGTCGGTCACCTCGGTGGCGGCGGCCTTGGGGGCGTCGCTGTTCTTGGCGTCCACGACGATCATCAACGGGCCGTTGAAACCGGGACCGAAGCCCTCGGCGAGGAGGTCGTAGGCCCGTCGCTGGGTGGTGGACGTCGGCTGCGAACTGTCGTCGGGCAGGCCCAGCTGGAGCTGGCTGGCGGGCAGCGCGATCGCGCCGAGGCCGAGCACGCCGAGGATCAGGACGGCCGCGGGACGCCGTACGACGAAGCTCGCCCAGCGGGTGCCCATGTTGGGCCTGGCCGCCTTGGCGGCCTCCTTGGCGCTGCCGCCGCCGAGCCACTTGGCCTTCTCGCCGGTGGGCTTGATCCTGCGGCCCGCGTAGCCGAGCAGCGCCGGGATCATGGTCAGGGCGATGAGCACCGCGACCACGACCGTGCCGGCCGCCGCGACGCCCATCTTGGTGAGCATCGGGACGTTGACGACCGCGAGTCCGGCCAGCGCGATGACCACGGTGAGGCCCGCGAAGACGACCGCCGAGCCTGCCGTGCCCACGGCCCGGCCCGCCGCCTCCTCGCGTTCGCGGCCCTCGGCCAGTTCGGCGCGGTAGCGGGACACGATGAACAGCGCGTAGTCGATGCCGACGGCGAGGCCGATCATCAGCGCCAGCGTCGATGTCGTCGAGCCCAGGTCCAGCGTCTTCGCGAGGGCTGTGATCGTCGAGACGCCGATGCCGACCCCGATGATCGCCGTCAGCAGCGGCAGGCCGGCCGAGACCAGCGAGCCCAGGGTGATGAGGAGGATGACGGCGGCCAGGGCGATACCGATGATCTCGCCGACCCCCATCTCCGCGGCGGCCTGGAGCGCGTCACCGCCGACATCGACGGTCAGTCCGGTGGACCGGGCCTGGGCCGCGGTGTCCTCCAGGGCGTTCTTGCTGGCGTCCTTGAGTTCCATGCCGGCGACGTCGTACTTCACCGAGGTGTAGGCGACCGTCCCGTTCTTGCTGACGGCGTTCGTGGTGAACGGGTCGCTGACGGAGACGACCTCGGAACCGTCGGCCAGCTCCTTCACCGTCTTCTCGACGGTCGCCTTGTTGGCGGCGTCCGTCATCTTCTCGCCGCTCGGCGCCTTGAAGACGACGCGCGCGGTGGCGCCGTCCGAACTGGAGCCGGGGAAGCGCTGGTCCAGCAGGTCGAAGGCCTTCTGGGCCTCGGTGCCGGGGATGGAGAAGGAGGTGCTGCCCGCGGCGGGCGCGCTGGCCGCGCCGACTCCGGCGAGCGTCAGCAGGGCGATCCATAGGAGGGCGACGAAATGCCGTCGCCTGAAGGCGAGCCGGCCGGCTTTGTAGAGGAACGTGGCCACGAGGGCGTACTCCCGGTCAGGTCGTGGGGTTCTTCGGGGCAGGTGTGACCGGCCGGTTGGGGACACGGCTGATCGGCCCGACGACGTGAGCGGTTACGTCAGGTGGGCTTGCTGGGTGTTGTGGGGTGTGTCAGGTGGTGGGTGCGCCCAGTGCGGGGAGCACTACGGCGTCGATGTACGAGGTCAGATAGGCCTTGGTCGGCGGCAGGTCCTCGATCACCGTGCGGGTGGCGAAGGCGCCGATCATCATGTGCACCACGAACTCCAGCGCCGGGCAGTCCGCACGGACCTCGCCCCGGTCGACGGCGCGCTGCATGACGATGCGGAACTCTTCGATCTCCGGTTCGATGAGCAGCTCCCGGAACGCCTGCAGCAGATCCGGGTTGTTGTGCGTCGCCATGGCCAGACCCCGCATCAGCGCGGAGTTCCGCTCGATCCGGCAGTCGTCCTCGCGGGCCACCATGGCGTGCATGTCGCCCCGGAGCGTTCCGGTGTCGACATCGGTGGGCCGGCCCGGCTTGCTGTGCCGCACCGCCTTGGCCACCAGCTCGGCCTTGCCGCCCCACTGGCGGTAGAGGGTCGCCTTGCTGGAGTGGGTGCGGGCGGCGACGGCGTCCATGGTGAGGACGTCGTAGCCGACTTCGCGGAGCAGGTCGAGCACGGCCTCGTACAACTCGGCCTCGCGCTCGGGTGTGATGCGACTGCGACGCGCCGTTGCGACTTCAGTCATGCGACTCACCTTCCGGCTCCGAACGACACGGTTTCGTACATGACGAATGTAGCGCACCTCTCTTCGAAACGAAACCGTTTCGTACGTGTGGTGAGTCACCCGCCTCGTTATTTCACAAGTTGCTCCGGTCCGTCCCGCGGAAAAGCATAGGGACGTGAGCTATCTGCGCCTGCCGCACCTCAACGGAGACCTGCTGAGCTTTGTCGCCGAGGACGACCTCTGGCTGGCCCCCCTCTACGGCGGGGGCCGCGCCTGGCGCCTCACCGTCGACCGCACCAAGATCGGCCACCCCCGCTTCTCCCCCGACGGCCGCCACCTCGCGTACACGACCTGGCGGAGCCTGGTCCCGGAGATCCACCTCGTCCCGGTCGACGGCGGCCCCGGCCGCAGACTCACCTACTGGGGCAGCGCCGACACCCAGGTCTGCGGCTGGACGCCCGAAGGCGACATCCTCGCGGTCGCCTCGCACGGCGAACCGTTCTCCTACTTCACCTGGGCCCACAAGGTCCCCACCGACGGCGACCCCGGCGGCCGCCTCCCCTGGGGCCCGGTCTCCGACATCCAGCTCGCCGACATCGACGGCGAACGCCGGACCCTCCTCCTCACCGGCACCCCGCCCCACGAACCGGCCGCCTGGAAGCGCTACCGCGGCGGCGCCATGGGCCGCCTCTGGCTGCACGGCCGCCGCCTCCTCGCCGACCTCGAAGGCCACCTCCACTCCCCGATGTTCGTCGACGGCCGCATCGCCTTCCTCTCCGACCACGAGGGCATCGGCAACCTCTACTCCTGTACCTACGACGGCTCCGACCTCCGCCGCCACACCGACCACGACGCCTTCTACGCCCGGCACGCGGCGAGCGACGGCACCCGGGTCGTGTACCAGTGCGCCGGCGACCTGTGGATCGTCGGCGACCTGTCCCCCACCTCACTCCCACGCAAGCTCGACGTCCGCCTCAGCGGCCCGCGCCCGGGCCGTCGTACGTACCAGGTCCCCGCCGCCCAGCACGTCGACGGCATCTCGGTCGACGAGACGGGCCGGGCGAGTGCCGTCGTCGTACGGGGAAGTCTGTACTGGCTTACGCACCGCGACGGGCCCGCCCGGACCATCACCGACACCCCGGGCGTACGGGTACGCCTCCCCGAGATGCTCGGCAGCGGCGGCCAGGTCGCCTACGTCACCGACGCGGACGGCGAGGACGCGATCGAGATCGCCTACCTCCCCCGGGCCACCGGCGACCGCGCCCCCCGCCGGCTCGCCTCCGGCGAACTGGGCCGCGTACTGGAACTGGTCTCGGACCCGGCGGGCGAACGCCTGGCGATCGCGGCCCACGACGGTCGGTTGTTGCTCCTGGATGCCACGGAGGACTCCAGCGGCGAAGTGACGGAGCTCATCTGCTCGATCAACGGACCGGTACGGGACCTCGCCTTCTCCCCCGACGGCAGCTGGCTGACCTGGTCCCACCCGGGCATCGGCCGCTCCCTCCGCCAGATCAAGATGGCCCGTATAAAGGACCGCCTGATCGTCGATGTCACCAACGGCCGCTTCGAGGACGAGAATCCGGTCTTCACCAGGGACGGCCGCTACCTCGCCTTCCTCTCCTGGCGCGGCTTCGACCCGGTCTACGACGTCCACACCGGCGACCTGTCCTTCCCACTGGGCTGCCGCCCCTACCTGGTCCCCCTCTCCTCGGCCACCCCCTCCCCCTTCGCCCTGACCCCGGAGGGCCGCCCGGCCGCCGGAGGCCTCGACGCGGCGGAGGACGACGAGGGCGCGGACGGCGCGGTGACGGTGGAGGTGGAGGGCCTGGAGAACAGGGTCACCCCCTTCCCCGTCTCGGCCTCCAAGTACTCGGCGCTGTACCCGGTTTCGGGCGGGGGCCTGGTCTGGCTGCGCTGGCCGATCTCCGGCGCGCTGGGCGAGACCTTCGCCAACCCGGACGACACCAGCGGCCGGCCGACCCTCGAGTACTTCAACATCAGCAAGGCGAAGAAGTCCGAACTCGTGGACCACCTCGACTGGTTCGCGCTGAGCGGCGACGGCTCACGGCTGGTGGTAGTCGACGAGGACGAACTACGAGCGGTCCCCTCCACAGAGTCCGGCGACGGAGACTCGACCGTCTGGATCGACCTGCGCCGCATCCTGCACGAGGTCGACCCGGCCGCCGAGTGGCGCCAGTCCTACGAGGAGGCGGGCCGCCTGATCCGCGCCCACTACTGGGACCCGCAGATGTGCGGCATCGACTGGAACGGAGTCCTGGACCAGTACCGCCCGCTGGTGGAACGCGTCGCCACCCCCGACGACTTCGCGGACCTCCTCCGCGAAGTCCTGGGCGAGCTGGGCACCTCCCACGCCTACGTCACCCCGTCCCGCCGCAACGAGGGCCCGCCCCACTACCAGCGCCGCCAGGGCCTGCTGGGCGCCAACTTCGTCCGCAGGGAGGGAGGTTGGACGGTGACCCGCATCCTCCCCGGCGAGTCCTCGGACTCCAAGGCCCGCTCCCCGCTGGCCGGCACGGGCATCCGCGAGGGCGCCGTCCTGACCCACGTGGACGGCCGCCCGGTGGACCAACTCACCGGCCCCTACCCCCTGTTGGCGGGCGCGGGCGGCACGACGGTGGAGCTGACGTTCACTCCGGCGGAGGGTGAGGGCAGAGCCCGCCGCGTCGCGGTCGTCCCCCTCATCGACGAACGCCCCCTCCGTTACCAGGACTGGGTGGCCAAACGCCGGGCGGTGGTACGGGAGTTGAGCGGCGGCCACTGCGGCTACCTCCACATCCCCGACATGGGCGGCTCCGGCTGGGCCCAGTTCAACCGCGACCTGCGCCTGGAGGTCTCCCGCCCCGCCCTCATCGTCGACGTACGCGGCAACGCGGGCGGCCACATCAGCGAGCTGGTCGTCGAAAAACTCACCCGCACCATCCTCGGCTGGGACCTGACCCGCAACGCCCAACCGGTGTCGTACGCCTCAAACGCCCCCAGGGGCCCGGTGGTTGCGCTGGCCGACGAGGCGACCTCGTCGGACGGCGACATGATTACGGCAGCCTTCAAGCTGCTGAAGCTGGGTCCGGTAGTCGGCCAACGCACCTGGGGCGGAGTGGTCGGCATGACCGGCCGCCACCAACTGGGCGACGGCACGGTGATCACCGTCCCCATGAACGCGGCCTGGTTCGACGCCTACGGCTGGTCGGTGGAGAACCGCGGCGTCACACCGGACTTGGAGATCCTCCGCACCCCATTGGACTGGGCAGAGGGACGGCACGCCCAGTTGGACGACGCGATCAAGCTGGCGCTGGACCTGCTGGCAATCCACCCGGCGGCAACCCCGCCGAACTACTCGGACGTCCCGGACCGCTCCCGCCCAAAACTCCCCCCACGCTCTTAGGAGACAGCGGGGCAACTCACCTAGGGGCGCGGGGCTGTATCTATTTGCGGCTCCGCCGCGTGGGCGCGCCCAGCCCCCACCGACCCGCACCCAACAACGAAACGTGGGACGCCCAAAAAAACAGGGCGCCCCACGCAATCAGGCCTCAACTAAACGTCGTAGTCCTGATCCATCCGGTCCTCTTCACGCTGCATGCGCTCGGAGGTCTCGTCCCGCTGCTGACCCCGCTCGCCCATCTCGTCCCGCCGCGCGCCGCGCTCCCCGCGCTCCCCGCGCTCACGCCCCTGGCCCGCCTTCTCCTTGGCCTTGTCGGCGAGCTCTTCGGCCTTGTCCTGGAACTGGTCCTTCATACCCATGTGGGTTCACTCCCGTAGTGGGGGGAAATGGCCCTTGACCGGGCCTCGACCAGATTCACACGCCCGGTCACCCCCCGCATCTCGATCAGTCACCCTCCGTAGCACGCGCGGCCTCATCCGCGGCCCCACCTGCACCGACGAGCCCGGAACGCATACCTTCCAACCGCGATCCGAACCGCCGCATCTCCCGCTGCCCCACCGCCCCGATGATCCCCGGGAGATATCCGCGCAGGCCCTGCGTCCCCCGCAGCCACCCCTGCCCGTACACATGGCTCGACCGCCGTTCGATCCCGGCGACGAGACGGTCCACGGCCGGCCCGAGTGGATACGTCTTGTTGGCCGGCCACGGCAGCCGCTGCCTCAACTCCCGCATGACGTCGTCCTGATCGGCCCCGCGCACCATGTCCGTGTCGGTCCAGGACAGATACCCGACGCCGACCCGTACGCCCTTGTAGCCGACCTCGGCGCGCAGGCTGTGCGCGTACGCCTCGACGCCCGCCTTGGACGCGCAGTACGCGGTCATCATCGGCGCGGGAGTGATCGCGGCCAACGAAGCGATCTGCAGCAGATATCCCCGGCTCTCCATCAGCACCGGCAGGAACGCCCGCGCGGTCACGGCGGACCCGATCAGATTCACCTCGATCACCCGCCGCCACGCGACCGGATCGGAGTCGACGAAGGGCCCGCCGCCGGCGACACCGGCGTTGGCGACGACGATGTCGACCTTCCCGAACCGCTCCTTGACCTCGGCGGCGACCCGCGCCATCGCCTCGTGGTCGGTGACATCCGCGTACCAGGAGGCGCTGTCGGTGTGCAGCCGCTCCGCGACCTGCTTGAGCGCGTCCGGCTCCAGCCCGACCAGCGCCACCTTCGCGCCGCGCGCGGAGAGCTTGCGGGCGAGCAGTTCGCCGACGCCCCGCGCGGCCCCGGTCACGACCGCGACCTGACCCTCCAGGCTCACCTTGCCGCTCATGCGCCCTCCTTGATGTGTGCGTACGTGGCGGCCAGTTCACGAATCCTGGCGCTGACCAGTTCCGGCGCCTCGACGGGCGTCATATGGCCGAGCCCGGGCAACTCGGTGCTCCCGACACAGTTCGGCAGCGCGGCGACCAGCGCCCGCGCGTGCACCGGCGGCGTCATCCGGTCCGCCGTCCCGACGACGACGGCCGTGGGCACCGCCAACTCCCGTACGCCGTGGTCGAGTTCGAGGGAGTCGAGGACCTGCGACCACGCGTGCCGCACCGTCCTCGGACACGCGTGCACGATCCGCGCGCACGCCTCGACCATGTGCGGCGCGGAACCGGGTCCCATCGTCGCGTACTTCAGGATCCGGCGCGCGGCGGGCGTGACCGGCCCGAGCGGCGCCCGCGTCCCGAGGACCTTCCGGGTCAGCCGGGTCCGGGTCCGCCCGGCCCGCATCGGCACCACGAGCGACTCGTCGACCAGCCGCGAACTGCCCGTACTGCACAGCAGCACGGCCACCGCGTGCTCCCGGAACCGGGCCCGCCCGGCCGCCGCCAGCACGGTCATCCCGCCCATGGAGTGCCCCACGACCACGGCCTTCTCGCCGGGGGTGAGAGTCGCTTCGAGTACGGCTTCCAGGTCGTCGGCGAGCGCGTCGGTGCTGTAGGTGAGGGCCGCCGGACTGCGCCCGTGCCCGCGCTGGTCGTAGACGACGACCCGGTGGTCGACCGCCAAGTCCCTTGTCTGCGCGGCCCAGAAGGCCGTGGAGCAGCACCAGCCGTGCGCGAGGACGACGGCCGGCGCGCCCTCGGGGCCGTGCACCTCGGCGTGCAGCCGTGAGCCGTCGGCCGAGGTGACGGTCAACTCCCGGACGGGGACGGGTGGGGCGTAGGCCCCGGAGACGACATGCATGAGACGGCTCATACGGCGGCCTCGGCCTTCTTCTCGGCGGGCGCGCGTACGACCTCGTACTCCGCGAGGTTCACGCGCCGCGTGGCCGTGCGGAACTCGGTGGTCGTGCCGGGCCAGATGGTGGTGTTGCGGCCGTTGGCGTCGAGGTACCAGCTGGTGCAGCCGCCGGTGTTCCACACGGTCCGCTTCATGCGTTCCTGCACGCGCCGGTTCCAGGCGTCCACGGCGGCGGGCCGGGCGTCGAGGGCGACTTGGCCGCCGAGGACGTCCAACTGCCGTACGTAGTCGGCCATGTAGTTCAGCTGGGACTCGATCATCAGGATCATGGAGGAGTTCCCGAGGCCGGTGTTGGGCCCGATGATGGTCATCCAGTTGGGGAACCCGGCCGCCGAGGCGCCGCGCAGCGCCTGCATTCCGCCCTGCCAGGCCTCGGCCAGCGTCCGCCCGTCCGCGCCGACGACCCGGTCGGCGATCGGCATGTCCGTGACGTGGAAGCCCGTACCGAAGACGATCGCGTCGACCTCGGCCGTACTGCCGTCGGCACCGGCCACGGTCGAGCCGCGCACCTCGCTCAGCCCACTGGTCACGACGTCGACGTTGGGCTGGGCGAGGGCCGGATAGTAGGCGCTGGAGAGCAGGATGCGCTTGCAGCCGATGCGGTAGTCGGGGGTGAGTTTGGCGCGCAGGGCCGGGTCCTTGATGGAGCGGGCCATGTTGCGCTTGGCCAACTGCTCCACCATTCCGAGCTCGTTGGGCCGCTTGGTGAACGCCTGGACCTGCAACTCCCTGAGGCCCCACAGGAGTCCGCGGCGGGCCTGGGTGGTGAAGGGCAGCGCGCGGTGCAGGGCGCGTTCGGCGCCGCTGATGGCGCGGTCGACGCGGGGCATGACCCAGGGCGGGGTGCGCTGGAAGAGGGTGAGGCGTTCCACCTCGGGCTGGATCGACGGCACGATCTGGATCGCGGAGGCGCCGGTGCCGACCATGGCGACGCGCTTGCCCCGCAGGTCGTAGTCGTGGTCCCAGCGGGCGGAGTGGAAGACCTTGCCGGGGAAGGAGTCGAGCCCGGGGATGTCCGGGATCTTCGGGTCGGAGAGCGGCCCGGTCGCGGAGACGACGAGGTCGGCGGAGTAGGAACCGCCGCTGGTCTCGATGTCCCAGCGCAGCCGCTCGGCGTCCCAGGTCATCATCTTCACTTCGGAGTTGAAGCGGAGGTGGGGGCGGAGCCGGAAGACGTCCGTGACGTGCTCCAGGTAGCCGCGGATGTGCTCCTGCCCGGAGAAGGTGCGCGGCCAGTCGGGGTTGGGCGCGAAGGAGAACGAGTACAGATGGGACGGCACGTCGCAGGCGCACCCGGGGTAGCTGTTGTCCCGCCAGGTCCCGCCGACGCTGTCCGCGCGCTCCAGGACGACGAAGTCGGTGACGCCCTCGCGCCGCAGCCGCACCGCGGCCCCCAGCCCGCCGAACCCGGACCCGATCACCGCCACCCGCACATGCTCGTGTTCGGTCATCCCGTGCCCTCCCATACGACCCACAACCGCGCCAGTGAACACTGGCGCAATCGGACTGTAGAGCAGCTCCGTACTCATGGGTAGGGGGCGGGAGCGGGAAAGTTACCCGGGGTACGACGTAGGGTGCGGGCGTGGCGGAGAAGGCAGAACAGAAGCGCGAATACCGCATGGAGGAACTGGCCGAGCAGGCCGGCATCACGGTGCGCACCCTGCGCTTCTACCGCGAACGCAAACTCATCCCCCCGCCGCGCCGGGAGGGCCGTATCGCCTGGTACGACGAGACGCACCTCGCCCGCCTGCGCACGATCTCGGCGCTCCTGGAGCGCGGCCACACCCTCAACGGCATCGCGGAACTGGCCGAGGCCTTCGACCACGGCCGCAACGTAGGCGAACTCCTCGGTCTGGGCGCACCCACCGAGGAGACCCCGGTCCGGCTCACCCCCGAGGCCCTCGCCGACTACTTCGGCGACCAGGCCACCCCGGAGAACTTCGCCGCCTCGCTCGAACTCGGCTACCTCGGCACAGACGGCAGCGAGATCGTCCACATCAGCCGCCGCCTCCTCGACATCACGGCCGCCCTGGTCCGCGAGGGCATCCCCCTCGCCGACGTCCTCGACGCGGGCCGCCGCGTCCGCGCGCACACCGAGTCCCTCGCCGAACTCTTCGCCGACCTGGTCCTCGCCCAGGGCGGCACACCGGAGGACCTGCAACGGCTGCGGCCGCTGGCGAAGAGCGTGGTGGAGGCGGAACTGTCGATGGCGATGGACCGGCGACTGCAACAGCGCGGCCAGGATCCTCAGAGGTCGTAGACCACCGTCACCGGAGCGTGGTCCGACCACCGCTCGTCATGCGTGGCCGCGCGCTCGACATACCCCTTGACCGCCTTGGCGGCGAGCCCCGGCGTCGTGACGTGGTAGTCGATGCGCCATCCGCTGTCGTTGTCGAAGGCCCGTCCCCGGTACGACCACCACGAGTACGGCCCCTCCACGTCCGGATGCAGCGCCCGTACGACATCGACGTACGCCCCGTCCGCCGCGTCGAAGACCCGGCTCAGCCACTCCCGTTCCTCCGGCAGGAAGCCGGAGCTCTTCTGGTTGGCGCGCCAGTTCTTGAGGTCGGCCGGCTGGTGGGCGATGTTCCAGTCGCCGCAGACGACGACCTCGCGGCCGTCGGCGGCGGCCCGCTCGCGCAGGTCCTTCAAGTAGGCGAGGAACTCGTCCATGAAGCGGATCTTCTCGTCCTGCCGCTCGGTGCCGACCTCGCCGGAGGGGAGGTAGAGGCTCGCGACCGTGACGCCGGGGAGGTCGGCCTCGACGTAGCGGCCGCTGCCGTCGAACTCGGCCGATCCGAAGCCGACCCGGACGCGGTCGGGCTCTCGGCGGGTGTAGAGGGAGACGCCCGCGCGGCCCTTGGCGGCGGCCGGCGCGTGCACGACGTGCCAGCCCTCGGGGGTGCGGACGTGCTCCGGCAGCTGCTGCGGCTCGGCTCGCACCTCCTGGAGGCAGAGCACATCGGCGGAGGTCCCGGCGAGCCACTCCACGAAGCCCTTCTTCGCGGCGGCCCGCAAGCCATTGACATTTGCTGAGGTCACAGTGAGCACTCCGGCACGATACCGGCACACTGGACGGAGTCCGGATCCCCTTTTAGAGCAGGTATACGATTTTCGCCGTGGATATACGCACTGTTCCCTTCGACCACCCCGACGCCGTGAAGCTGAACGACGAGGTACAGGCCGAGTACCACGTCCGCTACGGCGACGGCGGCGACTCCACCCCGCTCGCCCCGACGGACTTCGAACCGCCCAACGGCGTGTACTTCATCGCGTACGACGACAACGACGCCCCCGTCGCCACCGGCGGCTGGCGCTCCCAGGACGCCAACGGCGAGGGCAACGAGGACGGCGACGCCGAACTCAAGCGCATGTTCGTGATCGAGCAGGCACGCGGCCTGGGCCTCGCCCGCCGCATGCTGGCCGCCCTGGAGGAGAACGCCCGCGCCGCCGGCCGCACCCGCATGGTCCTGGAGACCGGCACCAAGCAGCCCGAGGCCATCGCCCTCTACACGTCCAGCGGCTACGCGCCCTGCGTGAAGTTCGGCTACTACCGCCACTTCGACGACAGCAGGTGCTTCGCGAAGGCACTGTGACCTCGGGCACCTGTCGGCTCGTCAGGGGACAGGCGCCCGGGCGGGGGGGGTGGTACCCGACGGGCACCCGCCCACCCTCGTGGTGTCAGGATGATCACATCTGCGAACATGTTCCGGTCATCCACGCCGAGTCGCGCGCCCCGCGTAGCCACGCGCCCGCGCGAAGGAGAACAGCACCCCATGTCGCAGCCGCCACTGCCACCTCCCTCGCAAGGCCGGCCTCCGCAGCCGCCCCCGCACCCCCAGCAGGCCGGGCCGTATCAGCCCCCTCAGTCCTACGGCCCCTACCAGCCCCCTCAGCAGCCACAGCCGGGCCCTCTGCCGCACGCTCAGAATCCTTATGCCCAGCCTCAGTTCCCGCCCCCGCCTCAGCAACCGC
This sequence comes from Streptomyces hokutonensis, assembly GCF_042751305.1. Classification (GTDB taxonomy): domain Bacteria; phylum Actinomycetota; class Actinomycetes; order Streptomycetales; family Streptomycetaceae; genus Streptomyces; species Streptomyces hokutonensis_A. Next base: position 467,252 of record NZ_JBHYWD010000006.1, on the reverse strand, counting down.
CCACCCGCAGCCGGCGCCTGCCGCTCGTGCTGTGCGCGGTGGCCGCCGTCCTGGCTCTCCTCGCCACCGGCACGGTCCTCATGCTCCGCGGCGACGACTCCACCCGCTCGGACGGCAAAACGAGCGCCGCCTCCCCGCCCCCCACGCCCACGCCAACCCCGACCACCATCAACGGCCGGCAGCTCCTGAACGTAGACCCGCCCACGCCGAAGAACACCAGCGACTACATCCAGACTCCCGGAGCGTGGCTCACCTCCCGCGTCTACGCCACCGGCGCCGAGGAGGCCGTCACCGGCTACAACCTGACCACCGGCAAGCGCGCCTGGACCGTCCCGCTCTCCGGCGGGCTCTGCGGGGCCTCCCGCAACGTGACCTCCGCCGGTCTCGTCGCCGTCGTGTTCCACGCGACCAAGGACACCGTCAAAAGTCTCTGCACGCGGTTCGCGGTGATCGACGTGGACAAGGGCGTCAAGGTGTGGGAGAAGCCGATCACCGACGAGAGCGTCGGCCTCGGGCTCGGGCTGAACGTCGCGATCAGCGACACCGTCGCGGCGGCCGGCTGGCCCGGCGGGTCCGCCGCCTACGGCACCTCCACCGGCGCCCCCGCGTGGACCGCCCCGGCCGCCGGCTGTACCCAGGAGGAACACCTCGGCGGTGCGGAACTCCTCACCCTGTCCTACTGCAAGACCTCCGCCGGCATGAAGTTCCGCGTCGGCGAGCGCGATCCGGGCACCGGCAAGGCGACGTGGCGGTACGAGGTGCCGAAGGCCAGGGGCGCCTGGCTGGTGTCCAGTGAGCCGCTCGTGCTCGGCCTGCTCCAGAACGAAAAGGGCCTGGACGCCGACCAGTTGGTCACCGTCTCCGACGAGGGCAAGGTGCAGTCCACCATCCCACTCGGCGACGACTACGTCGCGGGGTGCGGTGAGACCGGCGGCTGCGGCGCCACGGTCGTGAGCGGCGACATCGCCTACCTCGGCAGCGACCCCCACAACTACTCCGCGGGCAACCGGATCACCGCTTTCGACCTGACCACCGGCAAGGCCATCCGCAGCTTCCCGGCCCCGGACGACTCGACCCTCGTTCCGGTGCGCGCCGAAGGCAAGGCCCTCGTCGCCGCGCAGGAGGCCGAACCCACCACCCCCGCCCGGGTCCTGCTCCTGGACCCCGCCACCGGCAAGAGCACCACGTTGATGGAGATGCCCGACGAGCTGTCGCTCAACAGCACGCTGCACTCGTTGATCAGCAACGAAGTCAAGGTGCCCATGCTGTACGACGACGGGCGGTTCTTCCTGCACACGGGCAGCGGCTACTACGTGGGCGAGGCAAGCCCCGATCCGATGACGCTCGCTTTCACGACCTGGTAGGCATCCGTCGGGCAGTTCGGGGAGGATCTTCCAGCTCTTCATGCGGGCGAAGACATGCTCGACGCGAGCCCGGACCTGTTTGTGTGAGCGGTTGTGTTCCTCTTTCCAAGCAGGGGGCTCCTCGCCCTCGCGGCGGCGGTGCGAAGGCCGCCGCCGGTCCTGGAGTACCGATAGGTCTTGGACTGCTCGGTCACCGTGTGGTCGCGGGTGGGCACCAGGGTGCCGTCCACGATGAGCACGGTGTCCTTGAGGAATCGCTTCCGGGGCTGGAGTGCGAGCATCGGACCGAGGGGGTCGACCATGAGGTCCGCGGCGGACTTTGAGCTGCCGTACAACGGGGAGAGTCGGCGCGGTGTCAAGTTCGTACGCCAGTAGGCCGTGACGAGGAGGACGCGGTCGTCCGACGGCAGGCTCCACGGTCGGCCCGTCCGGCCCCCGCCGGCGCCCTCACGAAATCCAGGACGGCTCCGACGCCGCGATCACAGCAGCCACGCGCCCACGCTCGGATGACCAGGAGGGATATCGCTGCCATCGCTCGACGGGCGTGGCAGCGCCACCCGCACCCAGACCTCCCGCACAGTCCAGAAACGACGAGATCCCGTCCGATCAAAGTGATCGGACGGGATCTCGTTGTTGTGTGGACCTGTGGGGATTTGAACCCCAGACCCCCTCGATGCGAACGAGGTGCGCTACCAGACTGCGCCACAGGCCCTTGCAACGAGTGAAACTCTAGCATCCCCCTCAGGGTGCTTGGAAATCCGTTCCTTGCCTGGTCACTCGTTGGCCGCGCGGGGCCGCTCGCCGTCCTCGTACTGGTCGAACAGCGGGGTGCGGCCGCGCTCACGGGCGCGGCGGGCGGAGGCGGCACGGCGGGCGTCGGTGCGGCCGTCCGGCGTCGCTTTGTCGTCGTCCGACAAGTCCTCCGCCTCTTCCTCGCGGGCCGCCGGCTGCGCTTCCTGCTCCGGCGCCACCGAGCTGGAGCGCGCGGAGCTCCACGCGTCGGGCGCCCCGAGGTCCACGTCGGAGGTGGCGCGCGGGGCGACCGGGGCGGTGACGTACGTCGGCAGGGGTACGGGTACGGGGTCCCAGCTGTCGCCCTGGCCCGGCCGGCGCTGCCGTTCGCGCTGCTGGTCGACCCACTCGGCGTGGTCGGTCTGTTCGACGAGGGCACGGCGGTCGGCGGCGAGGGCGGACATCCCGGGGTCGGTCTCCGGTTCGGGTCCTTCCTCGGGGTCGTCGATGCCGGCGTCCACGGTCGCGCGCCGGCGCGGCTGACGTTCCCGCAGTCGCTGCGCGGCGGCCTCGGCCTGGCGGCGGTCCATCTGGTAGGCGAAGCGGCGGCGTTCCTGGGAGCGCAGGTAGGCGATGTATCCGCTGAGCAGGATCGCCGGCACGCCGGGCGCCCACAGGAAGGTGAGCCCCCCGACCGCCGCGACGATCGCGCCGAGCGTGAAGGCGAGGAAGAGCATCACGGTGGTACGTCGACGGCGCGCGAGCACCTTCACACGCCGGGCGCGCGCAGCGGCGGCTTCCTCGGCGGGCGTACGCCGTCCGACCGGGACGCGCCTACGGGCGGACGCGGGGGCCGACTTGGGGGCGGGCTTGGACGCCTGGGCGGAGGCCAGGGCGGGGACGGAGCCTTGCTGGGGTGCCGGTTTGGCCGTCTGGTCCCGGGCCTGATCACGGACCTGTTCGCGGGTCTGACTCCGCGCTTGGTCGCGCGCCTGGTCCCGGGCCTGATCGCGCGCCGGGTCGCGACCCGGCTCACGCGCGGGTTCACGCGCCGACTCGCGCGCCGGTTCGCGCTCCGTCTCCCGCGCCGCTTCCGACCGGTCAGGGCCCGGCCGGCGGACCTGTGCGTGCACCTGGGGACGGGCCGGGGGCATGGCGAAGGCCCGGACGTCCACCGAGTCGGTGACGGCGTCCGGCACGACGGCGCTGGGCTCCCCCTCCTCGGTGGAGCGCGCCCGCAGGTCCTTGGCGTACCGGCGCTCCATTCCCGCCCGTCCGGACAGCAGCCGGATGGCGGTGCTGAAGCGTTCCGTCGGACGGGCCTCGTTCAGCTCGTCCTGCCTACGGAGCCACATCGGCACCAAGTAGGCGGCCCAGGCCCCGACAATGACTGCGTAGATGAGGCCGCTGCTGCTCACGCCTCACACGGTAGAGGGGTTTGCGTGAGGCCATCTGCCAATTGAGCCGGTGTGTCGCACGATCTGGCTGATATTTCGAGCTTTTTTTGTGACCGATGCGATCAACAGGCCGCGGAGTTGGCGAATTCATTGCCCCAAGGCGGTCATCCGTCGATCACTTTCGAACACTTATTCCATTTCCGGGGATCCGGGGATCCGGGCCCAACAGGCTCCCCGTTACGCGGGATTGTCGTGCGGTGTGCTCCGGGAGCGTGCCCGCTGCCAGCGGGCCAGCAACCCTTCGGGGACCTCTTCCGCGGTGAGCGCGAAGACGAGATGGTCGCGCCAGGCGCCGTCGATGTGGAGATAACGGGGCCGAAGCCCCTCCTCACGGAATCCGAGTTTCTCGACGACCCGGCGGCTGGGGCCGTTCTCCGGGCGAATGCAGACCTCGATGCGGTGCAGTCCCACGGCCCGGAAACAGTGGTCGACGACGAGTGCCACGGACGTCGGCATCACTCCGCGTCCTGCCACCGACTCGTCCACCCAGTAGCCGATGTGGCCCGAGCACATCGAGCCCCAGGTGATCCCGGCGACCGTCAACTGCCCGACCAGGCGCCCCTGGTACTCGATGACGAACGGCAGCATCCGGCCCGCGTTCGCCTCGGAGCGCAGGTGTCTGACCATCTGCCGGTAGGTCGGCCGGTGTGCGATCGGCCCGCTGGGCGTGGGCGGCGGAATGGTCGCCTCCCAGGGGCGCAGCCAGTCCCGGTTGCGCCGGTTGACCTCGCGCCAGTCCCGCTGGTCGCGGATTCTTATCGGCCTCAGGACGATGTCGCCGTCCGCCAGTACGGCGGGCCAGGATGGGCTGTTCAGCTCGCACCCCCACTGGTGTCGGCGGGTCTGGGGTGATCGCCGCCTCGGATCTGGTCGACGGCGTGCGCCAGCAGGGGTTCCAGGACGGCGAGGCCGTCCTTCACCCCGCCGGTGGAACCCGGCAGGTTGACGATCAGTGTGCGCCCGGCGACCCCGGCCAGGCCACGCGAGAGCGCCGCGGTGGGCACCTTCTCCCGGCCGAACGCCCGGATGGCCTCCGCGATGCCCGGCACCTCGTAGTCGATCACCGCGCGGGTGGCCTCGGGAGTGCGGTCGGTGGGCGAGATGCCGGTGCCGCCGGTGGTGACGACCGTGTCGTAACCGGCCGCTACGGCGGCGCGCAGGGCGGCCTCCACCGGGTCGCCGTCGGGAACCACCTGCGGTCCCTCGACCGCGAAGCCGAAGCCCTTGAGGCCGGCGGCGATCAAGGGGCCGCCCCTGTCCTCGTAGACCTTGGAGGCGGCGCGGTTGGAGGCGGTGACCACCAGGGCCCGGTACCTCGCGGGCAGCGCGTCGCCGGCCGGCTCGTCGGGGCTCATGTCCGGCTCCAGTCCCCCGACTTGCCGCCCGTCTTCTCCTCCACGCGTACGTCCGTGATGACCGCTCCCTTGTCGACCGCCTTGACCATGTCGATCACGGTGAGCGCGGCGACGGAGACCGCGGTGAGGGCCTCCATCTCGACGCCCGTGCGGTCCGTCGTCTTCACGGTGGCCCGGATCCGTACGGCGTCGTCCGCGACCGACAGATCCAGTTTCACACCCGACACCGACAACGGGTGACAGAGCGGGATCAGATCGGGAGTGCGTTTGGCGCCCATGATCCCCGCGATGCGCGCGGTGGCCAGGGCGTCGCCCTTGGGGACCCCCTCGCCGCGCAGGAGTTCGATCACGCGGGGCGAGACGAGGACGCGTCCGGTGGCGGTGGCGGTGCGCGCGGTCACGTCCTTGCCGGACACGTCGACCATCCGGGCGGCGCCCGCGTCGTCGATGTGCGTGAGGCGGTCCTGCTCAGGGGGTCCGGGGGTGTCCCCCCGGAAAGGCTCAGTCATGCTGTGTGGCGCTCCCGGTCCGGGCGTGTTGTGCGCGACACGGTACCGCCAACCAGGAGTGCTCAGCCGAGCAGGACCACCTCGACCTCGGTGCCGGGCTCGACGGACTCGACGTCCTCGGGGACGACGATCAGCGCGTCGGCCAGCGCGAGGGCCGCGACCAGGTGCGATCCGGCGCCCCCTACGGGGGTCACTTCGCCGTCGGCGTACGTCCCGCGGAGGAACTGGCGGCGGCCCTTGGGCGAGGTCAGCGCCTTGTCGGTGGTGAGGGTGGCGCGGGTCCTGGGGCGGTGGACGTCGTCGAGGCCCATCAGGGTGCGGATCGCGGGGCGGGCGAACAGCTCGAAGGAGACGTACGACGACACCGGGTTGCCGGGGAGGGCGAGCAGCGGGATGTGGTCGGGGCCGATGGAGCCGAACCCCTGGGGTTTGCCGGGCTGCATGGCGAGCCTGCGGAAGTCGATCCCGGCGCCCGCCTCGTCTTCGTCCCCCACGGAGGACAGCGCTTCCTTGACGACGTCGTACGCCCCGACGCTCACGCCGCCGGTGGTGACCAGGAGGTCGGCGCGGACGAGCTGGTCCTCGATGGTGTCGCGGAGGGTCTCGGCGTCGTCGGCGACGGCGCCCACCCGGTAGGCGATGGCTCCGGCGTCGCGGGCGGCGGCGGTGAGAGCGAAGCTGTTGGAGTCGTGGATCTGACCGGGGCCCAACTGCTCGTCGGGCTGGACGAGTTCACTGCCGGTGGACATGACGACCACGCGCGGGCGGGGCCGTACGCGGACCGTGCCGCGACCGATGGCGGCGAGCAGGGCGATCTGCGGCGGGCCGAGGATCGTGCCGGCGTCGAGGGCGCGGTCGCCGGCCTTCACGTCGCTGCCCTTCGCGCGTACGTGCGCGCGTGCCTCGGCCGAGCGGTACACGTTCACATGTCCGCCGGCCGCCTCGGAGTCCTGGCTGCGGGCGCGCATGCCGGTGACCGGTCCTTCGCCGAGGCCTCCGTCGGTCCACTCCACGGGGACGACGGCCTCCGCGCCGGGCGGGAGCGGGGCGCCGGTCATGATGCGGGCGGCCTGGCCGGGGCCCACGTGGAGCGGTTCGGCCTGGCCCGCCGCGACGTCGCCGACGACCGTGAGAACGGCCGGGAACTCCTCGCTCGCCCCCGCCACGTCCGTGACCCGCACCGCGTACCCGTCCATCGAGCTGTTGTCGAAGGGCGGGAGCGAGACCGGCACCGTGATGTCCTCGACCAGGACGCAGCCCTGGGCGTCGAGCAGTTGCAGCTCGATGGGTTCCAGGGGGCGGACGGTCGCGAGGATGTCCTCCAGGTGCTCGTCCACCGTCCAGAGGTGGTCGGGTCCTGTGGTGCGGGTCGCGGCGGTTCTCAACGTTGCTACATCTCCTCGGCTACGTAACTGCGAAGCCAGGCGCGGAAGTCCGGGCCCAGGTCTTCACGTTCGCACGCGAGTCTGACAATGGCACGCAGATAGTCGCCCCGGTCGCCGGTGTCATAGCGGCGGCCCTTGAAGACGACGCCGTGCACGGGGCCGCCGACCTTCTCGTCGGTGGCCAACTGCTGGAGGGCGTCGGTGAGCTGGATCTCACCGCCGCGGCCGGGCTCGGTCTTGCGCAGTATGTCGAAGATGTGGGGGTCGAGGACGTAGCGGCCGATGATCGCGTAGTTGGACGGGGCGTCGGCCGCGTCCGGCTTCTCGACCAGGCCGGTGACCTTGACGACGTCGTCGTCCGCGGTGGCCTCCACGGCCGCGCACCCGTAGAGGTGGATCTGCTCGGGTGCGACCTCCATGAGGGCGACGACGCTGCCGCCGTGCTGCTCCTGGACCTCGACCATGCGCGCGAGAAGGGGGTCCCGGGGGTCGATCAGGTCGTCCCCGAGGAGGACGGCGAAGGGCTCGTGGCCGACGTGCGGGGCCGCACAGAGCACCGCGTGGCCGAGGCCCTTGGGGTCGCCCTGACGGACGTAGTGCATGGTCGCGAGGTCGCTGGACTCCTGGACCTTGGCCAGCCGGCTCGCGTCGCCCTTCTTCTGGAGGGCCGATTCGAGTTCGTAGTTGCGGTCGAAGTGGTCCTCGAGGGGGCGCTTGTTGCGTCCGGTGATCATGAGCACGTCGTCGAGCCCTGCCGACACGGCCTCTTCGACCACGTACTGGATCGCGGGCTTGTCCACGACCGGCAGCATCTCCTTGGGAGTTGCCTTCGTGGCCGGCAGGAACCTGGTGCCGAGACCGGCTGCGGGGATGACAGCCTTGCTGATCCTGGGGTGCGACTGAGTCATGTCCGAACCCTATCCGGTGCCTTTGTGCAGAATCTGTGGCTCCGGTTAATACGCTCTCATATGAGCACATTGCAAAGGATACGGATGGGACCTGTGCGTCACCTAGGACATGAACCCGAGCCTGACAAGCGAATGTTGCGACGAGAACACCTCACGGTGAGGAACAGGTTGACGGCCGATGACGTGCGGGAAGCCGCCGCAGCGCTCGCCGACCGCGCGCTGGAACTGCCCGAGCTGGCGCACGCGCGCACGGTGGCGGCGTACGTCTCCGTGGGGGGCGAACCGGGAACACTCGCCCTGCTGGACGCGCTCCGCGCGCGGGACGTCGACGTCCTGCTCCCCGCGCTCCTCCCCGACAACGACCTGGACTGGGGCGCCTACGGCGGCGAGGGCTCGCTCGACCGGGTCCAACACGGCGGAAGGATGGCCCTGTTCGAGCCGTCCGGGAAACGGCTCGGCCCGGACGCCGTGACGGCCGCCGACGTCGTCCTGCTGCCCGGCCTGGCGGTCGACGGGCGCGGGATGCGGCTGGGGCGCGGCGGGGGGTCGTACGACCGGGTGCTGGCGCGGCTGGAGCGGGCGGGCGCGCATCCCGCGCTGGTGGTGCTGCTGTACGACTCCGAAGTCGTCGCACGCGTCCCGGCGGAGGCGCACGACCGGCCGGTGCGGGCGGCGGTGACACCGGGTGGTGTGCACCGGTTCCCCGGGAAATGAAATGGCCCTCCACGCGCGCGTGGAGGGCCATTTCATTTGGTCAACGATTCACGGTTTGAGCACCAGGGTGTCGCTCGTGCTGTTGTCGACCGCCTTGGACGAGAAGGACCACGGCAGCAGTTCGCCGTCGACCCACTTGCCGGTCTGGTCGGTGTAGTGCGCGCTGAAGGCGTGCCCGGAGGCTCCGGTGAGGTTGATCCACTTGGATTTATCGAAGTTGTCCAGGTTGACCACCATGCGCATCGACGGCACCCACACCACTCCGTAGCCGCCGGCCGCGTTCCAGCCGGTGGCGTTGACCGTGGCCTCGCCGCCGCTGAGCTTCCAGGGGCCGCGGTTGAGGATGTACTGGACGATGGCCGGGCCCTCGGTGCCCAGGGTCTGGTTCTTCAGGAACAGGCGGTGCAGCCGGCCCCAGCTCCAGGTGTCGATGTCCTTGCCGAGCTTGGCGGTCAGCTCCCAGCGGGCGTCGATCATGGCGCGCTTGAAGAGCTGGTTCATGTTGCTCGCGCCCGGGCGGGTGCCCGACTTGGGGGTCGTCCACCAGTCGCTGGTGGGGTCGTCCATGAGCTTGCGGACGACCTCGAACCAGCGGTCGCCGCCGTCCGGCTGCGCCTGGTCCGCGTCGCGCTCGCCGCACTCGCGCACCTTCTGGTTGGTCTCGTCGGCGGGACCGGTCGTGTCGACCGGCGAGACGAACAGGCACTGTCCCTTGACCCGCAGTTCCTTGGGCAGCTTGTTGCCGAAGGCGAGCTTGAGGATGTTGCGCCAGACCGAGTTGAAGTAGGCGGCGGCCGCCGAGTCGGCGTCCTGGGTGTAGTCCCAGCCCTCCAGGAGCTTCTGCGCCTGGCGCACGTCCGGGTCGGGCTCGTCGATCTTGAGCAGCTTGGGCACCAGCAGCTTGGCGATCTCGCTGCTGTCGTCGAGCTGCATCTGCCGCATGTCGTCGGTGGAGATCTTGCCGTCGCCGCCGATCTTCGACTCGATCAGATCGGTGATGCGCTGACTACGGGTGCCGTAGCCCCAGTCCGTGGTGAGCGTGTACGGGTACTTGTCCTTGTCGATCACTGCCTGGTTCGCGGTGACGATGTAGCCGCGCTTCGGGTTGTACTCGTACGGCAGGGCGGCCTGCGGGATGTAGCCGGTCCAGTCGTACTTGGAGTCCCAGCCGGGCACCGGCAGCGAGCCGTCGCCCTTCCCGCGCACGGGGATCTTTCCGGGCAGCGTGTAGCCGATGTTGTTCTTGGTGTCGGCGTAGACGAGGTTCTGCGAGGGCACGTCGAACTTCGTGGACGCCGCGCGGAACTCGCTCCAGTCGGACGCCTTGTCGATGGCGAAGACGGCGTCCATGGTGGTGCCCGGGTCCTCGGCGGTCCAGCGCAGGGAGATGGCGTAGCCGTCGCCTCTGTCCGGGGCCGCGGTGTCGACGGTCGCCTTCTTGCCGACCTTCACGAGTTCGTCGTTGCGGTCGGAGAGCAGCGGGCCGTTGTTGGTCTCCCGGACGACGATCTGCTTGGAGGCGCCGCCGGCGACCTTGATGGTCTCCGTGCGGCTCGTGAAGGGCTTCGTCGTGCCGTCGTACAGGTAGCCGTCGCCGGAGAGCTTTTCCAGGTAGAGGTCGGTGGTGTCGACCCCGGAGTTGGTCATGCCCCACGCGATGTCCTGGTTGTGGCCGATGACGACGCCTGGCATGCCCGCGAAGGTGTAGCCGGTGACGTCGTACTGACACTTGCTGGACACCGTGCGGCAGTGCAGGCCCATCTGGTACCAGACGGACGGCAGCGACGCCTCCAGGTGCGGGTCGTTGGCCAGCAGGGGCTTGCCGGTGATGGTGTGCTCGCCGCCGACGACCCACGAGTTGGAGCCGATGCCCTGGCCGTTCACGCCGACGGCCGTCGGGAGGTCGTCCAGGACGTTCGAGAGGCCCGCGAGCTGGCTCGTGAGGGCCGAACCCGACGAGGACGACGTGGAGCCCGTCGTGCCGCTCGTGGACGTGCTGGAGGAGCTGTCACCGCCGTTGAACGTCTTGGTGTACTCGTCGTACTCGCCCACGGTGACGATCGGCTTGTTGCGGCTGTACGGATACTCCGGGTACAGGTCCGCGATCTGCTGGGGGCCGAGGCGGGAGGTCATCAGCGCGCGGTCGATCTCGTCCTGCATGTTGCCGCGCAGGTCCCAGGCCATCGCCTTGAGCCACGAGACGGAGTCGACCGGGGTCCACTTCTCGGGCTTGTAGTCGTTGGTGAAACCAAGGGCCGCGTACTCCAGGGAGATGTCTTTCCCGTCCTTGCCCTGGAGATAGGCGTTGACCCCCTTGGCGTAGGCCTGGAGGTACTTCTTCGTGGAGGCCGACAGCGTGGTGTCGTACTCCTTCTTCGCGACCCGGTCCCAGCCCAGGGTGCGCAGGAACTCGTCGTTCTTGACCTGGCCCTTGCCGAACATCTCGGACAGCCGCCCGGAAGTCATGTGGCGGCGTACGTCCATCTCGTAGAACCGGTCCTGCGCCTGGACGTAGCCCTGCGCCATGAACAGGTCCGCGTCGGAGGACGCGTAGATCTGCGGGATTCCGTAGCTGTCGCGCTTGACGTCGACGGGTCCCGACAGGCCGTCGAGTGTGATCGAGCCCGTGGTCTGCGGCAGGGAGGCCCGGACCGTACTGACGGACCAGTAGGCGCCGTAGGCGATGCCCCCGATGATGGCCATTACCAGGACGAAAACCAATAGACGGGCTTTGCGCCCCTTTTTCCTGCCGGACTTGCCGGGCTTGTGACCCGATGAGGCGGTGGTGTTGGGGGGCATCGCTGTCCTTGCTGTCCTAACGCGAGCGGCAGGGCGGGCTGTGCTTTTGACTGAGCGCTGGAGCAACCATAGGCGCAGGCTTCCGAGCGACTTGACGCGGTGTCGGGTACCGGCGCGGACGGGCGTTCGATCTTGCCTCGGGAAGCGTCAAGAAAGCGTCAAGAGTTAGGTAAGGTAACGAAGTACTTGGATGCGTGGCGCCGCAGTCTCGCGTCCCCTGTACATGTGCTGCCGCCCCGGACGCGCGTCGGCCTAGGAAGGGAAGCCTTCTGACTGTCCACCACCTCGACCAGCTCCTGCTCGTCTGCTCGCTCGTCCTGCTCGTCGCCGTCGCGGCGGTCCGGATCTCCTCGCGAAGCGGGCTCCCCAGCCTGCTCGTCTACCTGGGGATCGGCATCGCCATGGGCCAGGACGGCATCGGCGACATCCACTTCGACAACACCGAGCTCACCCAGGTCATCGGATACGCGGCCCTGGTCGTGATCCTGGCCGAGGGCGGCCTCGGCACGAAGTGGACAGAGGTCAGGCCGGTGCTGTCGTCGGCCGCCACGCTGGCGCTGGCAGGGGTGGCGGTGAGCGTCGGCGTCACGGCCGCGGGCGCGCACTATCTGGTCGGACTGGAGTGGCGGCAGGCGTTCATCATCGGGGCGGTGGTGTCCTCGACGGACGCGGCGGCGGTCTTCTCCGTGCTGCGGAGAATCCCCCTCCCCGCGCGCGTGACGGGCACTTTGGAGGCCGAGTCCGGCTTCAACGACGCCCCGGTGGTCATCCTGGTCGTCGCCTTCTCCACGGCGGGCCCGGTCGACCACTGGTACACGCTGGTGGGCGAGATAGCCCTGGAGCTGGCCATTGGCGCGGCCATCGGCCTCGCGGTGGGCTGGCTCGGCTCCTGGGGGCTGCGGCACGTGGCGCTGCCAGCCTCCGGCCTCTACCCGATCGCCGTCCTGGCGATCGCGGTCACCGCGTACGCGGCGGGCGCCCTGGCGCACGGCAGCGGCTTCCTGGCGGTCTATCTCGCCGCGATGGTGCTCGGCAACGCCAAGCTGCCCCACTGGCCCGCGACGCGCGGCTTCGCCGACGGGCTCGGCTGGATCGCCCAGATCGGCATGTTCGTCCTGCTCGGCCTGCTGGTCACCCCGCACGAACTGGGCGACGACGTCTGGCCGGCGCTGATCATCGGCCTGGTGCTGACGATGGTGGCCCGGCCGCTCAGCGTGGTGCTCAGCCTCACACCGTTCCGGGTGCCCTGGCAGGAACAGACGCTGATGTCCTGGGCCGGGCTGCGCGGCGCCGTGCCCATCATCCTGGCGACCATCCCCATGGTGAACGGCGTCACCGGCAGCCGTCGCGTCTTCAACATCGTCTTCGTCCTGGTCGTCGTCTACACCCTCGTCCAGGGGCCGACGCTGCCCTGGCTGGCGCGCATGCTGAAGCTGGGCGAGGGGGCCGAGGCCGCCGACCTCGGCATCGAATCGGCGCCCCTGGAGCGGCTGCGCGGGCATCTGCTGTCCGTCGCGATCCCCGCGGAGTCCAAGATGCACGGCGTCGAGGTCAACGAGCTCAGGCTGCCGGCCGGAGCCGCGGTCACCCTGGTCGTACGCGATGGAAAATCGTTTGTTCCCCTGCCTTCGACGGTTCTGCGGCGCGGCGACGAACTCTTGGTCGTCGCGACGGATCCGGTCCGGGACGCGGCCGAGCGGCGGCTGCGGGCGGTGGGCCGCGGCGGGAAGCTGGCAGGGTGGCTGGGCACGGACAACGCCACTGCCGGTCGTTAAGGACATGTTTCGTACGGTTCACACGTTCACCAATCGCAGGTGAACGCGCGCATGGTGCCCGTTTTCACAGGTCCACCGGGCTTCGCTCCCTGTACGATGAAGGCACATTCTGATCGAACCAACTCTGCCTGACGCAGTGCTGGCGCGACCGTATGGCGGCCGAATCCCTCCTCCGCAGTGGGCACCGGTATCTACCGCAGTTCCGCGCAAGAGGACAGTGCTCGGCGCCCCCCGCACAGGGCGCGCTACCAGGTGGCAGAAAGGCACGGGCCGTGGCATCCACGGTCACCTCTCGTCCGGGATCACGTCCTGGATACGGGCCATTGCTGCGTACGCGTGGCGCCTGGACGTTCCTGCTTCCCGGCTTCGCCGCGCGGCAGCCGTTCGCGATGCTCACCATCTCCATCGTCCTGCTCGTGCAGCACACCACCGGCTCCTACGGCGCTGCGGGCGCCGCCGCGGCCGTCACCGGCGTCTCCATGGCTCTGTTCGCGCCCTACAGCGGGCGCCTGGCCGACCGCCACGGACAGCGGGCCGTGCTGATCCCCGGCGTCCTGGTGCACTCCCTGTCGGGCCTGACGTTCACCGCGCTCGCGCTCGGCCACGCACCCCTGTGGGCGCTGTTCGTGGCCGCCGTGCCGACCGGCGCCTCGGTGCCGCAGGTCGGGCCCATGGTGCGCGCCCGCTGGGGCGTGAAGCTCCAGGACTCGCCCCTCATGACGACCGCCGCGGCCTTCGAGTCCGTCACGGACGAACTGACCTTCGTCTTCGGCCCGTTGCTCGCGACCGCCCTGTGCACCACCGTGAACCCGGCGGCCGGCCTGGTCACGGAGGCCGGGCTCACCCTGGTCGGCGGTCTGGTCTTCGCCGCCCAGAAGGGAACCCAGCCCACGGTGACCGGCGACGGGCACGCGCGCGTGGAGCACGTTTCCGCACTGCGCGTCCCCGGAATCCGCGTGCTGATCGTGACCTTCCTGGGCATCGGTTCCGTGTTCGGCGGCATGCAGGTCTCCCTGGCCGCCTTCACCGAGTCGATCGGCGAACCCGGCCTGAACGGCGTCCTCTACGGCACCTTCGCCGCCGGCAACATGCTCTCCGGCCTCGTCTGCGGTGCCGTCGCCTGGAAGGTCGCCCCTCAGCGCCGCCTCCTGGTCGGCTACGCGGCCCTCGCGCTGACCGCGTCCGCCCTGTGGACCGCCCACTCGGTGCTGCTCCTGGCCGGCCTCGGTCTCCTGGTCGGCATGTGCATCGCGCCCGCCCTGATCACCGGCTACACCCTGGTCGAGGGGCTCGTCCCGGCCGGCGCCCGCACCGAGGCATTCACCTGGCTGACCGGCGCGGTCGCCCTCGGCCAGGCCGCCGCCGTCACCGTCGCCGGACAGCTGGAGGACCGCCTGTGGGGCGGGGCCGGTTTCCTGGTGCCGATGGCCGGTACGGTGCTCGCCCTGGGGACCCTGATCGCGCTCCGGTCCCGCCTCGCGACCAGGCCGCACAGCCGCACCGTGGCACGTGGCGTCGGTCACCGCGTGCCGGTGGCAGTGGACTGATCCCCGGGAATACGTCACTATGGACGCTCGTTAGCACTCATTGAGTGAGAGTGCCAGGAGGAAGACACAGTGCCGACCTACCAGTACCAGTGCACCGAGTGCGGCGAGGGCCTTGAAGCGGTCCAGAAGTTCACCGACGACGCGCTGACCGAGTGCCCCAATTGCGGCGGCCGCCTGAAGAAGGTGTTCTCCGCGGTCGGCATTGTCTTCAAGGGCTCCGGCTTCTACCGGAACGACAGCCGCGGCTCCTCGTCGAGCAGCTCGCCCGCCACCTCGAAGCCGTCGACGTCCTCGGACGCGAAGCCGTCCACCCCGTCGACCGCTTCCTCGTCCTCGGACTCCAAGTCGAAGTCGTCGAGCTCGGGCTCCTCGACCGGCAGCAGCAGCTCCGCCGCGTAGGACTTCTCGACCGCGGGACCCTGTCGTCGTACGACGACAGGGTCTTCGGTGTTTTCCGAGCCGGTTTCCGGGGCGGCTCCCAGGCCGGATTCTGCGCCTTTTCGGCGACGGCTAGTGTGCTGCTCATGGCGAACGCAGAGATCGGCGTAATCGGCGGCTCCGGCTTCTACTCGTTCCTGGACGACGTGACCGAGATCCAGGTGGACACGCCCTACGGGCCGCCCAGCGACTCCCTCTTCCTCGGCGAGATCGCCGGCCGGCGGGTCGCGTTCCTGCCCCGGCACGGACGCGGCCACCATCTGCCTCCGCACCGCATCAACTACCGGGCCAACCTCTGGGCGTTGCGCTCCGTGGGCGTGCGCCAGGTCCTCGGTCCGTGCGCGGTGGGCGGGCTGCGCCCCGAGTACGGGCCGGGCACGCTGCTGGTGCCGGACCAGCTGGTGGACCGTACGAAGTCCCGGGCGGCGACGTACTTCGACGGGCTGCCACTGCCCGGCGGCACGGTGCCGAACGTGGTTCATGTGTCCCTGGCCGACCCCTACTGCCCGACCGGCCGGGCCGCGGCGCTGAAGGCCGCGCGCGGGCGGGACTGGGAAGCGGTCGACGGCGGCACTCTGGTGGTGGTCGAGGGGCCGCGTTTCTCGACCCGCGCCGAATCCCTCTGGCACCAGGCCCAGGGCTGGTCCGTGGTCGGCATGACCGGCCACCCCGAGGCCACGCTCGCCCGTGAACTGGAGCTCTGCTACTCCTCGTTGACCCTGGTCACCGACCTCGACGCGGGCGCCGAGACCGGCGAGGGCGTCTCCCACGACGAGGTGCTTCAGGTATTCGCGGCCAACGTGGACCGACTGCGGGGCGTGCTGTTCGACACGGTGGCCGCGCTGCCGGAGAACGGGGCACGGGACTGTCTGTGCGCCAACGCGCTGGGCGGGATGGATCCGGGCTTCGAGCTGCCGTAGCCGGGCTGAGTCCGGAGGCTCGGGAGGGGCGGAACTTCCCGTTCGGGTGAGGGAGTTGTCCACAACCGGCGGGTAGCACACGGGCTCCGGCGGACCGCGGCGAATTCCCGCATCGTGGGACGGCAAGCCGATCCCTCGTCGCAGGTGGTGGTCCACATGTCCCTCTCCCCTCCCGGCTCTCCTCCCATCTCCCCTTCCTTTCCACGCCCGTTGGGCACCGACGCTCCGGCCACGTGCGAGGTGCCGCACTTCGCGCCGGTTCGGGTGCGCGGCGGGTGGTACCAACTGCGCCGGTTGCTACGGCACCGGAGGCGGGCCGTGGCCGCCGGCCTCGCGGTGACGGCGGTCGCGCTCATCGCGGCGGGCCCGCGCGATGCGGCGGAGGCGCGGCACGGCGAGCGGCCAGGCAGGCATCCGGTGGCCGATCCGGTACGGCAGCAGCGCCGGGCGGTCGAGTGGGTGTCGGCGCCGGTGCGGATCGCCGACGCCGCCACAGTCCGGCTGCTGCGGTCCGGCGACCGGGTCGATGTGATCGCGGCGCAGGACACGGCGGCGGGCGGTGACGCCGAAGTGGTCGCGCGCGGGGCGCGGGTGACCAAGGTGCCCGAGCCGCTCGACGAGGCGGCCGGCAGCGGGGCGTTGGTGGTGCTGTCGGTGCCGCGCGCCACGGCGGCGCGGCTGGCCGGTGCGAGTGCCACGGCACGGCTGGCGGTGACGATGTGTTGAGTCGCGCTCTCCGAATCGTGAGCCGCGCCTTCCGGCGCCTGTGCGAATTCGTGTCAAGTCCCTCGTTCGAGCTACCGAATTGGACACGGCGGCCACGCCTTGACGTAGGTTGCGGAGCTGTTCGTTCCACACCGTGCGCGTGCGAGAAGAGGCTCCGAGTTGAGCGAGAAGAACAAGGAACCGGGCGTCTGGCAGGGGTTCAAGACCTTCCTGATGCGCGGGAACGTCGTCGATCTGGCAGTCGCGGTGGTCATCGGCGCCGCCTTCACGAACATCGTCAACTCGGTGGTGAAGGGACTCATCAACCCGCTCGTCGGCGCGATCGGCACCCAGAATCTCGACAGCTACAGCTCGTGCCTGAGCGACAGTTGCTCGGGCGACAAGGGCATCCAGCTGATGTGGGGCTCGGTCCTGGGCGCCGCCCTCAGCTTCGTGATCACCGCGGCGGTGGTCTACTTCCTGATGGTCCTGCCGATGTCGAAGTACCTGGCCCGGGTGGAGGCCCAGCGCAAGGCCAAGGAGGGCGCCCACGAGGTCATCGAGATCACCGAGCTGGAGGTCCTCAAGGAGATCCGCGACGCGCTCGTCGCCCAGCGCGGCAACGGACACCGGGAGCCGTAGCCGACGGCTCGGACGCATCGGCAGTCGCTGTCGGCGGCTCGGATTCAGCGGCAGTCGCAGCCGACGGCTCAGATGTGGTGGGGCGGCTTCTCGTCGAGGAAGCGCTTGAGGTCGGCGGCGCCGCCCTCACTCTCGGCCCGCTCGCCCCACCCGCGGTCCGTGTCGTCCGAGGAGGGCCGGCTCAAGGGGTCGTCGAAGACCAGAGCGGGCTTCGGCTCGATCGGATCGCGCGGCTCGGGGGCGGGGGCGGTACTCATACGTCCAGGGTACGGCCGAGGGGGCGCCTGACGCCGCCGCGGGCCGAGCGGTCGGTGCCGGTCGAGCCGAACACTTCTGAAATCCCTGCCGATATCTGCTGTGCTTGTCCGCATGACGTCCGAGATTCCGAGACCCCTGCGCCCGCTCGTCGCCCGCGGCCGGGACGAACCGCACCGGGTCGCCTCGCCGCTGGAGCTCTTCTTCGACCTGTGTTTCGTCGTGGCCATCGCACAGGCGGGCGTCCAGCTGGCGCACGCCGTGGCCGAGGGCCACGCGGGGCAGGGCGTCCTCAGTTACGCGATGCAGTTCTTCGCGATCTGGTGGGCCTGGATGAACTTCTCCTGGTTCGCCTCGGCCTACGACAACGACGACGTGCTCTACCGGGTCGTGACCCTGGTTCAGATCTCCGGCGTCCTGGTCCTCGCGGCCGGGGTCTCACGGGCCTTCGAACACCACGACTACCTGATGGTCTGGCTCGGCTACGTCATCATGCGGGTGGCGATGGCCACCCAGTGGCTGCGGGCGGCACGGGCCGCCAACGGCCCGGAGCGGACGATGGCATTGCGGTACGCGGGCGGCGTGCTGCTCTGCATGGTCGGCTGGACGGGCCTGGTGGTCCTGCCGGAACCGGCCCGGGGGTGGGTGTTCCTCGTGATGGTGATCGCCGAGCTGTCCGTGCCTCGCTACGCGGAGAAAGACTTCCCTACGCCGTGGCATCCGCACCACATCTCGGAACGGTACGGGCTGTTCACGATCATCGTGCTGGGCGAGACGATCGCGGCGGCCACGGTGGCCGTGAAGTCGGGGGTGGACGAGCACGACGCGCTGGGCGAGCTGCTGCCCATCGCGGCGGGTGGGCTGCTGATCGTGTTCGCCGCCTGGTGGATCTACTTCGTGGTGCCGATCCACGGCCATCTCCGGTCCAACCGGCAGGCGTTCCTGTGGGGCTACGGCCACTATCTGATCTTCGCGTCGGCGGCCACGATCGGCGCCGGCCTGGAGGTGGCGGTCACGGAGGCCATCGGCAAGGCGCACATCTCCACGCTGGCCGCGTCCGCCGCGGTGACCCTGCCGACGGCGCTGTATCTGCTCAGCGTGTGGGCGCTGCACGCCCGTCACTACAAGGTGGGCGCCGCCCAGCAACTGGTGCTTCCGGTCTCGGCGTTGCTGGTGATCTGCTGCACCTTCCTGGGCTCGTGGGCGGTGCTCGCGGCGGGCCTGGTCTCGGCGCTGACCGTCGCGGTCGGCACGACCCTGACCGCGCTCACGGCCGGCGCGGAAAGCAAGGCCGAGGCGACCGTGCCGGTGGGCTGACCGACACCCACAACCGGCCGACCGCCAGTGGAACAACCCCCGACACCCAGCCGACCGGCACCCCAACAACCGCCCCCACCGCGCCGCCGGTCCCCGAATCCGCCGCGCGCTGCGTGAGACTGAGCTCCATGACAGTTGACGCATTGACGGACGTGGCCGGGGTGCGGGTGGGCCATGCGACGCGGTCGGGGGACGGTTGGCTCACCGGTACGACCGTGGTGCTCGCGCCGGAGGGCGGAGCAGTGGCCGCGGTGGACGTGCGGGGTGGCGGGCCCGGCACCAAGGAGACCGACGCGCTCGATCCGCGCAACGTGGTGCAGCGGGTGGAGGCGATCGTACTGACCGGCGGCAGCGCGTACGGGCTCGACGCCGCGTCCGGGGTGATGGCCTGGCTGGAGGAGCAGGGCCGCGGGGTGCGAGTGGGCGCGGAACCGACGCATGTCGTGCCGGTGGTACCCGCGGCCTGTGTCTTCGACCTGGGGCGGGGCGGCGACTTCAGGGCCAGGCCGGACGCGGCCACCGGGCGGGCCGCGGTGGAGGCCGCCGCGATCAGCGGGCCGGGGGTGCGGGTGCGCGAGGGGTGCGTGGGTGCCGGTACGGGCGCCGCGGTCGGACCGATGAAGGGTGGCGTCGGGACCGCGAGCATCGTGTTGGAGTCGGGGATCACGGTGGCCGCGCTGGTGGTGGCCAACGCTGCGGGGTCGGTCATGGATCCCGAAACGGGCGTCCTGTACGGGGAGTTGTTCCAGGGGCGGGTGACGTATCCGGAAGCTCACGTGCACGAGGCCGCGCGCCGGCGCCTCGCCGAGACCGCCGCGAAGAACGTGCCGCCGCCGCTGAACACCACGCTCGCGGTGGTCGCCACCGACGCGGACCTGTCCAAGGCGCAGGCGCAGAAGCTGGCCGGCACGGCGCACGACGGCATTGCGCGTGCCGTACGGCCGGTGCATCTGCTGAACGACGGGGACACGGTGTTCGCGCTGGCCACCGGGGCCCGCCCGCTCGACGCCGAGCACCCTCTCGCGCTGAACGACATCCTCGCGGCCGGCGCGGAGGTGGTGACCCGGGCGATCGTGCGCGCGGTGCGTGCCGCCGAGCCGGTGGACGGGCCGGGCGGGGCGTGGCCGTCGTACGAGGAGCTGTACGGGAGGCGGTAGGGGCCCTGTGGCGGTGGGCGTCGGGTGTTTCCGGGGATCCGTCGCGGTGTTTGTCGCGGTTCTGTCACCGGATGGCGTTCGTGGGGAACGGCGGGAACCCGTGCGGGGGCGGGGACCCTCTTTGTCCACGCATCGCAGCGGATCACGCACATCACACGAACCTGGAGCAGCCCGTGACAACGCCGGACATAGCAGCGCGGCGCGTACTGGGGGCCATCGCCGCCCTGGTGGTCGGCACCCTCACCCTCAGCGCGTGCGGCGGCAACGCCAGCGCGGACACAGACACCAGCGGCAAGGGCAGTGGCGGGACGTCCGCGAAGACGTCCACCGCGAAGATCGTCATCTCGGCGAAGGACGGTGCGACGAACGCGTCCATCAACGCGACCGGCGTGCAGGTCAGCAACGGCAAACTGACCGACGTGAAGATGACGGTGGCCGGGTCGGGGCAGGCCGTGGAGGGCGTGGTCTCCGCGAACGGCGCGAGCTGGAAGCCGAAGGAGCAGTTGGAGCGCGGTACGAAGTACCAGATCTCGGCTACCGCGAAGGACGCGACCGGGAAGACCTCCGCGGCCAACTCCATCTTCACGACGGTCAGTTCGGCCAACAGCTTCATAGGGACGTACACGCCGGACAACGGGACGACGGTCGGTGTGGGGATGCCGGTGTCGTTCACCTTCGACAAGGTGATCGGTGAAAAGAAGGCCGTGCAGTCGCACATCACGGTCACGTCCAGCAGCGGGCAGCAGGTCGTGGGGCACTGGTTCGGGGCGCAGCGGCTCGACTTCCGGCCGCAGGAGTACTGGAAGGCCGGCTCCAAGGTCACGATGAAGATCGACCTGGACGGCGTGGAGGGCGCGAACGGCGTCTACGGCGTGCAGAAGAAGACCGTGACCTTCACCGTCGGCCGTTCGCAGGTCTCCACGGTCGATGTCAACACGCAGACCATGACGGTGGTGAGGGACGGCCAGACCCTCAAGTCGCTGCCGATCTCCTCGGGCAGCCCGGAACACACCACGTACAACGGGCAGATGGTGATCTCCGAGAAGTTCACGCAGACGCGGATGAACAGTCAGACAGTCGGGCTGGGCGGGGAGTACGACATCCCGGACGTGCCGCACGCGATGCGGCTGACCTCGTCGGGGACGTTCATCCACGGCAACTACTGGTACAACAAGGCCAATCCGCCCTTCGGCCAGACCGGCACCAGTCACGGCTGCGTGGGCCTCGCGGACGTGCAGGGCGCGCAGGGTGCGACGAACGCCAAGTGGTTCTACGACAACTCCCTCATCGGGGACGTCGTGATCGTGAAGAACTCCCCCGACAAGACGGTCGCCCCGGACAACGGGCTCAACGGCTGGAACCTGGCGTGGAGCGAGTGGACCGCCGGAAGTGCCGCCTGACCGGCAGGTTTTGACGGATCTTCGGGCCGCGCGGGAATATCTCGCGCGGCCCGCGCGTTTTCCGGGCATACGTTTTCTCGGTTCCCGGGCATGATGTCCGACCGAGGGGCTACGGTATGCACCCACAAGGTGACATGCAGCAACGCCGGGAGAAGCCTTGAGCGTTCCGTACGACACGGCAGCGTACGAACCACCCGAGTCGCACGAGTCTCCGGAGGAGCACCTCGCGCGACTGCTCGGCCGCGCCCTGAACTCCTTCGAGCTGCCGGACGAGACGATACGGCTGGTCCTGGACTGCGCGCTGGCGTACGACAGTTCGCTGCACTCGGCGCACCACAGCGCGGGCCTGCACCGGGAGACGTACCGGCACACGTGGCTGCTCACCGACGGTTCGGCACTCACCCTGTGGGAGCTCGTCCACAACACCGTGCTGGGCCGTGAGGCGCAGCACGAGGTGTATGTCGACGAGGAGGAGTTGCGGACGGCGACCGCGCGGCTGCCGATGCCGCCGGACACGACGGACTTCGAACTCCCGGTGCTGGTGCACCTGTCACCGATTCCCGAGCCCCGGCACTCGTATCTGGCGGACAACTCGGCGGACCACGCGCGCCGTTTACTGCGCCGCGCGGAGAACGCGGACCGGCCGGACGAGGAGACGGCGGCGCTGCTGGCGACGGCGTTCGCGCACCAGATCATCCAGGCTTTCGGCCGCCCGTACCGAGCGGGTCGCGCGGCGGTGTGCTTCTCGCTCTACGAGCACGCGTTCCTGTTGCCCGACAACAGGGAGATCTCCCTGTGGGAGGTCGAGCACACGGCCACGCCCGACGGCCGTCACATGTGCGAGGTGTACGTCAGCGAGGACGCGGCCCGGGACGCGATGGAGCGGCGGGCGGCGCAGGTCTCGTAAGACCGCGGGCCCGGCTCAGCGCCCGTCGCTGAGCTGTCGTACGAGACCCGCGAAGGCGTCGCGCTCGGCGGGGGTCAGTTCGACGGACTCCAGGTGGGGGGCCGTGTCGCGCTGGCCCGGGAGGACGTAGAGCGGGTGGGCCGCGTGCCGGACGGTGGGTTCGGCGAGGGCGCGGCGCAGGATGCGGGTCAGGCCGAGCACCCAGGCGACGGTCGCCAGGGCGAGAACGGCCACACCGGTCAGCTGGAGTATCGAGACGTGCGCAGGCATGCGTTCCAGTAGACACCACGGTCCGGGACCGTGGTCCCGGACCGTGACGAATCTCGCAGTTGCCGTGAACACCTCACGGCGGTCCAAAAGCGGCTAGGCGGCGACCGGTTGCTTGGCTTCCGCCGCGGGGGTGGATATGTCCTCCGGTGCTCCGGGGGCAGTGGCACCGGCGGCCGGCTTGCGCATGCCCTTCAGTACGACGACCAGGGCGGTGGTGACGCACATGCCGACCGCGATGGCGATCAGGTAGAGGAACGGGCTGCCGATGAGCGGGACCACGAAGATGCCGCCGTGCGGGGCGCGCAGGGTCGCGCCGAAGGCCATCGACAGGGCGCCGGTGATCGCGCCGCCCACCATCGAGGACGGGATGACCCGCAGCGGGTCGGCCGCCGCGAACGGGATGGCGCCCTCGGAGATGAAGGAGGCGCCGAGCACCCAGGCGGCCTTGCCGTTCTCGCGTTCGGTCTCGGTGAAGAGCTTGCCGCGCACGGTGGTCGCCAGGGCCATCGCCAGCGGCGGGACCATGCCGGCCGCCATGACCGCGGCCATGATCTTCATCGCCGAGTCGCTGGGGTTGGAGACCGCGATACCGGCGGTGGCGAAGGTGTACGCGACCTTGTTGACCGGGCCGCCGAGGTCGAAGCACATCATCAGGCCGAGCAGGGCGCCCAGCAGGACGGCGTTCGAGCCGCTGAGGCCGTTGAGCCAGTCGGTCATGCCCTTCTGTGCGGAGGCGATCGGTTTGCCGATGACCACGAACATCAGGAACCCGACGACTGCCGAGGAGATCAGTGGGATCACCACCACCGGCATGATCCCGCGCACCGCCTTCGGGATCTTCACCTTCTGGATCGCGAGCACCACACCACCGGCGATCAGACCGGCTGCCAGGCCGCCGAGGAAGCCGGCGTTGATGGTGGAGGCGATCATGCCGCCGACGAAGCCGGGCACCAGACCGGGCCGGTCGGCCATGCCGTAGGCGATGTAGCCGGCCAGCACCGGGACCAGGAAGCCGAAGGCGACGGCGCCGATCTGGAACATCAGCGCGGCCCAGCTGTCGGTCTGCGTCCACGCGAAGTGCTGCATGACCGAGGGCGCGGACTTGATCTCGTAGCCGCCGATCGCGAAGCCGAGGGCGATCAGCAGACCGCCGGCCGCGACGAACGGGACCATGTAACTGACGCCGGACATCAGCCACTTGCGGAGCATCGTGCCGTAGCCCTCGCCCGCCTCGCCGCCGCGCTCGACGGGGGTGGGGGCGCCCGCACCGGCGGTCACCTCGCCCCGTTCGGCCTTGCCGCGGACCTCGGTGATGAGTTCGGCGGGGCGGTTGATGCCCGCCTTGACGCCGACGTCGACGGTCGGCTTGCCGGCGAAGCGTTCCTTCTCCCGTACGGGCACGTCGTGGGCGAAGATCACGGCGTCCGCCGCCGCGATCACCGCCGGGTCGAGCCGGGTGAAACCGGCCGAGCCCTGCGGCTCCACGACGAGTTCGACGCCGGCGTCACGGCCGGCGTTCTCCAGCGCCTCGGCCGCCATGTAGGTGTGGGCGATACCGGTGGGACAGGAGGTGACGGCGACGATCCGGAACGGGCGGTCGCCCTCCCCCGCCGTGTCCGTGCTGCCCGCCGCGGCACCGGCGGAGGCCGCCGTCGGTGCCGCAGCGGAGTCTTCGGAGGTGCCCGCCGCGGGCGTCTCGTCGCCGCGGATCAGCGCCGCCGCGCTCTCCGCGTCGCCCACCGACCGCAGCGCGGAGGTGAACTCGGCGTTCATGAGCTGCCGGGCGAGCGCCGACAGGATGGTGAGGTGGGCGTCGTCGGCCCCTGCGGGCGCGGCGATCAGGAAGATCAGGTCGGCGGGGCCGTCCGGGGCGCCGAAGTCGACGCCCTCGGCGCTGCGTCCGAAGGCGAGCGACGGCTCGGTGACGTACTCGCTGCGGCAGTGGGGGATGCCGATGCCGCCGTCGAGGCCGGTCGGCATCTGCGCCTCGCGGGCTGCCACGTCGGCGAGGAAGCCGTCCAGGTCGGTGACCCGGCCCTGGGCGACCATGCGCTCGGCGAGGGCACGTGCCGCCGCCTCTTTGGTATCGGCGGACAGGTCGAGGTCGACCAGGTCCGCGGTGATCATCTCGCTCATCGCGGGCTCCTTCGCACGCGTATCGCCCGGGGGGTGTGGTGGGCGGGGGTGGGGACGGGGGTACTGCCGTGTGTCGCGGTGGGGGTGGCGGCGGCGATTAACAGCGGGGAGTGCCGCCGCCCGGTGGCCGGTTCGAGGGGCGTCCTGAAGGCCGTGGAAACGTTCATGCGACCGGCTCCGTCAGGACCAGGTCCACCGGGACGTCGGCCGTGACCGTCACCGCGGACGGGTCGAGGTCGGCCGGGGTGGGCATCACGCTGCCGGGGAGCTGGACGGCTGCCGCGCCGTGGGCGACGGCCGAGGCGAGGGCCTCCGGGCCGTGGCCGCCGGCGATCAGGAAGCCGGCCAGCGAGGAGTCCCCCGCGCCGACATTGCTGCGTACGACGTCGACGCGCGCGCTGCCGTACCAGGCGCCCGAGGCGTCCACCAGCAGTTGCCCGTCCGCGCCGAGGCTGGCGAGGACCGCGCCCGCGCCCAACTCCCGCAGTTCCTCGGCCGCCTTGACCGCGTCGCCGACGGTGGTGAGGGGGCGGGAGACGGCCTCCGCGAGTTCCTCGGCGTTGGGCTTGACGACGTCCGGGCGTTCGCGCAGGGCCTCGATGAGCGCGGGCCCCGAGGTGTCCAACGCGATACGGACGCCGACCGCGTGGGCGCGGGCGACCAACTCGGCGTACCAGGACGGCGCGAGGCCGCGCGGGAGGCTGCCGCAGCAGGCGATCCAGTCGGCGTCACGGGACTGCTGCCTGACCGTCTCCAGGAGCAACTCCTGTTCGGCGGCGGTCAGTTCGGGGCCGGGGGCGTTGATCTTCGTGAGGACGCCGTCCGCCTCGGCCAGCGCGATGTTCGAGCGGGTGGCCCCGGCGACCGGGACCGGCGCGACCTCGATGCCCTGCGCGTCGAGCAGGCTGGCGACCAGCGCGCCCGGCGCACCGCCCAGCGGCAGCACCGCGACCGTGCGCTGCCCGGCGGCGGCGACCGCGCGGGAGACGTTGACGCCCTTGCCGCCCGGGTCCATGCGCTCGCCGGTGGCCCGTATGACCTCGCCGCGGTCCAGGGAGGGGACCTCGTAGGTGCGGTCGAGGGACGGGTTCGGGGTGACCGTGAGGATCATGCGCGCACTACTTCCATGCCGCCGCGCTCCATGGCGGTGGCGTCTTCTGGGCTCAGCCCGCTGTCGGTGATCAGGAGGTCCACGTCGCTCAGGGCACCGAAGCGGGCGAAGTGCTCCTGGCCGTGCTTGGCGGAGTCGGCGAGCAGCACCACGCGGCGGGCGGCGCCCATCGCCGCGTGCTTCACGGCGGCCTCGGCGAGGTCGGGCGTGGTCAGCCCGTGCTCGGCGGAGAAGCCGTTGGCGGCCACGAACACGACGTCGGCGCGGATCTCGCCGTAGGCCCGCAGCGCCCAGGCGTCCACGGCGGCGCGCGTACGGTGCCGTACGCGCCCCCCGACGAGGTGGAGCTGCATGCCCGGGTGGTCCGCGAGGCGGGCCGCGATGGGCAGCGAGTGGGTGACGACCGTGAGCTCGGCCTCCAGCGGGACGATGCCCGCGAGGCGGGCCACCGTCGTACCGGCGTCGAGGATCACCGTGCCCTGCATGGGCAGTTCGGCGAGGGCCGCCTTGGCGATGCGGTCCTTCTCGTCGGCCGCCGTGGACTCGCGTTCGGCTAGGTCCGGCTCGAAGTCGAGCCGTCCGGCCGGTATGGCCCCGCCGTGCACCCGGCGGAGCAGGCCCGCGCGGTCGAGGGCCTTCAGGTCGCGGCGGATCGTCTCCGCGGTGACCTGGAACTCCTCGGCCAGCGACACGACGTCGACCCGGCCGCCGTCACGGGCCAGCCGGAGGATCTCCTGCTGCCGCTCCGGTGCGTACATGTCCGTTCGCCTCCGACCTCTGCCCGAACTTGTGGTTTCGCTCGGAGGCTACGCCCACATTTCCGGAAAGTAAACAGGTTCGGGCACGAGGTGGACATGAACGGGCAGAGAGGCAGACGTCGACGGGGATCAGCTGCGGCGGAGGCCCTTGATCTTCTTCTCGGCGGCGAGGACGGCGCGCACCAGTTCACCCCGGGCGGTCTCCTGCCGCATGGCCTGGACGAGCTGGGCGCGGTGCTGCTGAAGACCGATGCGTACGGCCGCCGCGTCGGGCTCGGGCAGGGCGGTGGCGACGTAGTCCTTCACGCACTCGACGACCTTCCGCAGTTCGAGCCGGAGGGCCTCGGTGGTGTCGGCTATTCCGTCGATCATGTTGCCGGTCTGCGAGATCTCGGCGAAGTCGTCGGCGACGCAGGGCTTGCGGGTGAGGCGGCACTGGGCCTTGTAGAGATCGGCGAGCCACTCGGCGGGCTTGTCGTATTCGGCGTTCGTCTCGTCCTTGCGGCGGATCCGCCGCGTCCAGGCGAAGACCCGTCTCTGGTGCTGGTACATCAGAACACCGATGAGACCCCCGCCGAGGGCGGAGGTTATGGGCACCAGAAGGGTGCTGGTCATCATTCTGTTGTCCGTTCAGGGGTGGGCGTCAGTTCCCGGCGGCGAGGTGACGCAGCGCGTCCACGTCGTGGACGACGAACCGGCGGTACCCGGCTTCGACGATCCCGTGGTAGCGCAGGGTCCTGATCGCGTTCTCCGTGGTGGAGACGGCGAGTTGGAGCGCGGCGGCGAGGTCCTTCTGGCTCGGGCCGGTGATCGTGACGCGGTCCGCGCGGGGGCCGGCCCAGCCGGCGGTGTCGGCGAGGTGCGCCAGGAGCCTGCTGACCCGTTCCAGGGGCGGCCTGGTGGCCATGGTGTAGACGAGTTCGTCGCCGCGGTTGCGGTCCTCCAGGCTGCGCAGCAGGGCGCGTTGGGCCTCCGGACGCTTGCGCAGCAGGACGTTGAAGTAGCGGGCGCGGCAGGGGACGACCAGGGTCCCGGTCAGGCATTTGGTGCGGACGGCACAGTCGTCGGTGACGAGCTTGGCCTCGCCGACCAGCTGGCCTCGGCCCCGGAACCGCGTGACGGTGGGGACGCCGTCCCCCTCGCCCAGCGGGAAGCGGTCCTGGCGCACGACGCCGTCCCAGATGATGTACACGTTCTCGTCGGCCGGTCCGATCGGCAGGTGCTCGTCGCGCGCGAAGGCACGGCTGCGCAGGCCGGCCCGCAGCAGTGCACTCCAGTCCTCGGCCGCCAGGCGCCGCAGGAAGCTCCCCTCGGGCTGGCTCTCGTGGTCCAGGAGGAGGTCGGTCGGGCAGGCGGTGTCGACGGTCGAGGGCACGCTCACTCCCCCGCTCCCGCGTACGCGGCCTGCGGTACGCGGTGGTGGCGAGGTATCACGGTACGCATGGGGTCTGATTCCCTTTCCCTGTTTCTCTGTTCTGTTGAGGCTCTGGAACCCCGCTGGTCGGCGAGGTTCCGGAGTGACGGGTCCGGCCTCCCTCTCCGGGAGGTACGGCAATCGCCCGGTTGGTGAGTCCGGGCGGACGGAAACAGCAGCGGGACAGACCGTACCGCTCGTCGCGAGAGATAAGCCAGTCGCGTTTCCCGAGGTGCCGCGACGGTTAGCGATCATGGCCCAAACCCCCTCGCCACGGGGTTTTACGACGGGAGCCCACGCACAATGCGAATGGAAAAGTAGCCACCCATTGCGCAATTACCAAACCGCTTATCCCCGTTGTTCGCGTTCCCCCGGAGACGCGGCGGGGAGCTTCTCCGCGGGGCGACATATGACGTCCACACAAACGGGCGGCAAAGACGAGAGGCCCCGGGGCACCACCCCCAGGACCTCCCGGAAAGGTCCGGACCCGTCAGGATCAGACCGCTGCCCAGTAAACACCACGGACCGCCTTTGGGTCACTCCCCATCAGGCAGGAAGCGGCACCCGGCGCCGGATGGCCAGCCCAAATCCCCAACCCCGGGGACGTCACCGACAGCACCCCTTCCCGCACACGCCGTCGAGACATCCCGCGCGGCCGCACGCTTTACCCCTTTTGCGTGTGCGCGAACGAGACCGCCCCTATCCTCACCGGGGTGGGACGACTTCTCCACGTGACAGCAATCGATCAAGACCCAACAGATTCGGCCAGGACACCCCCTCTCGGCCGACGCCCCGATCGACCGGCAGCACACCCGGCGAATTAACCGGACGACGTCTCCGCAATTCCTTTCCGAGAGGCAATCCGGGTCGACAGGAAATACGGCGATCCGGGCCAGGAACGGATTCCCGTCCATGAATCGACGGTTCACCGCAGCACATCGCCAAATATCGACTAATGGACAAGGGCATCAGCGTCCGGTCCGCATCCACTCGCCCCTCCCATCCCCACTCCCGCCCCACCTTTCACCCTGTCAGTTTTCTTGTGGAGCAGGTGAGTTGAGCACCCGTGCCGCTCCGAAGCCGGAGTGTCCGGTCCAGAAGCGGCGATTTCCGTACAGAGCATGATGTCCGGTACCGAGTCCGCCGTCGGACGGGCCCGGCGTGCGCCTCCCTGCGCGCACCGGCGTACGCCAACTCCGGGAGCTTGCACCGAGCGCCCCGCCCCCCGGTACGGCCTCGGGGCGGGGCGCTCGGCTGCGGTGCGTCAGCGGAGGGCACCGGCAGACGGCATCAGTGGACGGCGTCAGCGGACGGCGTCGTTGGACCGCGTCAACTCCCGTCGGAGACAGCCCCCTTGGCCGCCGCACTCTCCGTTGCCGCCCGCCCCGGCAGCGCGAACATCAGCAGGAAGATCAGGCCCATCACCGCGGCCACCCAACCCAGCGCGTTCTGGAAGGCGTTGACGAACGCCGGCCCCACCTCGGCCGCGGTCAGCCGGTCGCCGATCGAGCCGAAGAAGACGACCGACACCAGCCCGAGCCCCAGCGCGTTGCCCATCTGCTGCACGGTGTTGATGAGTCCTGACGCGGAACCGGCGTACTCGCGCGGCACCTCGGAGAGGATCGTGTCGGTCAGCGGGGCGAAGATCAGGCCCATGCCGGCGCCCATCACGACCAGCGGGAGCGCCATCTGCCAGGAGGCGATGGCCAGTTGGTACCGGTCGGACTCCCAGAGGTAGAGCAGCACGCCCGCCGTCATCACCAGCGCACCGGTCTGGAGGACGTTGCGTCCGCCGAGGCGCGGGACCAGTTTCTGCACGGACATCCCGGCCGCCGCCGAGCAGGCGATCGAGAACGGTACGCCGGTCAGCCCCGCCCGCAGCGGGCTCCAGCCGAGGCCGGTCTGCATGTAGAGCGTCCAGACGAGGAAGAAGATGCCGAGTCCGACGCCGAAGACGGTCTGCACGGCGATGCCGGCCGCGAAGCTCTTCACCTTGAACAGGGAGAGTTCGACGAGCGGGGAACCGTCCCGCCCGGCCTTCCGCTTCTCGTACGCCACCAGCCCCCAGAAGACGCCGATCGAGCCGGACATCGACACGAACCCCCAGACGGGCCAGCCCAGTTCGTGGCCCCGGGTGAGGGGGTACAGCAGCATCAGCAGCCCGAGGGTGACCAGGGCGACGCCGACGAGGTCCAGCTTCAGGGCGCGCGGGGCCTTCGACTCGGTGATGAAGCGGCTGCCGAGGATCAGGCCCGCGATGCCGACGGGCAGGTTGATCAGGAAGATCGGGCGCCATTCGAGACCGAAGAGGTTCCACTCGGTGAGCAGGGCGCCGAGCAGCGGTCCGGAGACCGCGCCGAGGCCCACGATCGCGCCGAACAGCCCGAAGACCTTGCCGCGCTCGTGCGCCGGGAAGGTGGCGTGCACGATCGACAGCACCTGCGGCACCATCATCGCGGCCATCCCGCCCTGCAGGATGCGCGAGGCGACCAGCATCTCCGGGTTCGCGGCGAAGCCGCACAGCGCGGAGGCGAGGGTGAAGCCGCCGATCCCCAGCAGGAACAGCCGCTTGCGGCCGTAGATGTCGCCGAGCCGCCCGCCGGTGATGAGTCCGGCGGCGAAGGCGAGCGCGTAACCGGCCGTTATCCACTGGATCTGGCTGAAGGACGCGCCCGCGTCCCGCTGGATCGAGGGGATCGCGACATTGACGATCGTGACGTCGACGAGGTCCATGAAGGCCGCGGTCATCACGATCGCGAGGGCGAACCAGCGCCGCCGGTCGCCTGCGGCGGGCTGAGCGGTGTGGTCCGTCGCCGGACGGGGTGCGCTGAGCGCGGTGGTCTCGGTTGAGGTCATGTGTCGAAGTTAGAAGACGATTAGGCCAGATGATGTCCTAGTTCTGCGGCATCCTCGAACTCATGACCACGGACACTCCGGCCCGGCTCCTCCAGCTCCTCTCCCTCCTCCAGACGCCTCGCGAGTGGCCCGGCGGCGAGCTGGCCGACCGGCTCGGGGTCTCCCGCCGCACCGTCCGCCGGGACATCGACCGGCTCCGCGAGCTGGGCTACCCGGTGCAGGCGACGCTGGGCGCCGACGGCGGCTACCGGCTGGTCGCGGGCAAGGCGATGCCACCGCTCGTCCTGGACGACGAGGAGGCGGTGGCCATCGCGGTCGGGCTGCGGGCGGGCGCCGGGCACGCGGTCGAGGGCGTGGACGAGGCGTCCGTACGGGCGCTGGCCAAGCTGGAACAGGTCCTCCCCTCGCGGCTACGGCACCGGGTCGCCACCCTCCAGGCCGCCACCACCCCGCTGACCAGTGGCGACGGGGCGAGCATCGCGCCCGAGACGCTGACCGTCATGGCCTCGACGGTGGCCGGCCGGGAGCGGCTGCGGTTCGCGTACCGCGCGAAGGACGGCACCGCGTCGCGCCGCGTGACGGAGCCGTACCGGCTCGTCTCGACCGGCCGGCGCTGGTACCTCGTGGCCTACGACCTCGACCGCGAGGACTGGCGGACGTTCCGGGTCGACCGGGTGAGCGAGCCGTTCGCGACGGGGGCGCGGTTCGCGCCGCGCGAGCTGCCGACGGGGAGCGCGGCGGAGTTCCTGCGGCAGTCGATGTACCGGCGGCAGGAGTCCTACGAGTACACCGTGACGTTCGCCGCGCCCGCCGAGGCCGTCGCCGCGCGCGTCCCGGCCTGGATGGGCACACCCGAACCGCTCGACGAGCGCAGCTGCCGGCTGCGTGCCACGACCGGCGACGAGGTCCGCTGGCTGGCCGCCCGGCTGGCCCTGCTGGATTTCGAGTTCACGGTGCAGGAACCGGAGGAACTGGTCCGCTGCGTACGGGAGTTGGGGGAACGGCTGAGCAGGGCGGCAGGGGGAGAGTAGCGCCGCCTCACCCCACGCCCCGCGCCGCCCCGATCTCCCCCCAGGGAAAGTCCCGCAGCGCCCGCAGGTTCCGCAGTGCCGACTCCGCCGGGCCGGCGAGCGTGCCCGGGTGTTCCTCCGCGGACGCCCAGCCCTCGACCGCGGTGCGTACGGCGGCGCTCGCGACGGCGGCGGCGAAGCGCAGCTCCGGGGAGGTCACGTCGGGGGCGCCGGCGGCGTGGACGGGGTCGCCGTGGGTGACACGTTCCAACAGGACCTCGCCCAGGGTCCGTTCCGACGCCTGGCAGACCTCCGCCCACACCCTGCGCAGGCCGGGGCTGGACTCCGCCATGCCGATCAGGGTGCGCACCCAGGTCCAGGAGGCCGTGGAGACACCCACTCCGGGGGTCAGCGTGTGGCGCACCCCGTGTTCCAGGGCCTCCGGCACCGACAGCGCGGGCGGGGCCGCGCGCACCGCGTCCGCCCAGCGCTGGGCGCCGGCCGCGTAGAGCGGGGCCACGGCCTCTTCCTTGGTGGCGAAGTAGCGGTAGAAGGTGCGCGGGGCGATACCGGCACTCTGGGCGATGTCCTCGGCGCGGGTGGCCCGCAGCCCGTGTCTGGCGAAGAGTCCGGCCGCCGCCCGGGCGATCTGCATCCGGGTCTCGGCCTTGCGCCGCTCGGTCAGCGAGAGCGGTGCGGAGGGAGAGTCGGGACGGGGACCCGGGTTTGGGGTGGGGCTGCTCACACCGTCAGGCTATGCCGCTGTGGCACAATCTGCCATTCGGCGGGCCACCCCGGAGTTCAGGTACGGGGTGCCCCGCCGTCCCAGCGTGTCCGCACCTCACCCTGCCCCGCCCGTGCGTGAAAAAGAGCCGGGCCCCGGCGCCTGGGGGGACAGGTGCCGAAGCCCGGCTCGGGAGAGTCCCGGCGCCGGGGGGGGGATTTGCGTCGGGACTTGGCTCGGTGGGTTATGGGGCAGCGCCCATGGCCCCAACTCCTGGGCCCTGAAGTCTTGTTCCCAGGGCTCCGCAGGTTGAAGCGGCGTTGCACAGCCATGTTTGCGCGGTCTCCCGCCACCCGGCGTACGCGGCCGGGCGCACATGGGGTCGGACGCGCCCCCGTGGCTGTCGGGCCGCCCGGCGGGGAGCCGGGGAACCACGCCCCCCAGGCAACCCCTCCGGCGCCCCCGCCGGAGGGGTTGCTGACCAGGGGCCTGTCCTACGCCGCCGCGTCGAAACCGGTCTGGCTGGCCAGCTTCTTCAGTTCCAGCAGGGCGTGCTTCTCGATCTGGCGGATGCGCTCGCGCGTGAGGCCGTGCTCCTTGCCGACCTCGGTGAGCGTGCGCTCCCGGCCGTCCTCCATGCCGTACCGCATCTTGATGATGGAGGCCGTGCGCTGGTCGAGGCGGCCGATCAGGTCGTCCAGTTCCTCGCTGCGCAGCAGGGTCATCACGGACTGCTCGGGCGAGACCGCGGAGGTGTCCTCCAGGAGGTCACCGAACTGCGTGTCGCCGTCGTCGTCCACCGACATGTTCAGCGAGACCGGGTCGCGCGCCCAGTCCAGGACGTTCGTCACCCGCTCCGGGGTCGTGTCGAGCTCGGCGGCGATCTCCGCGTGCTCGGGCTCGCGGCCGTTCTTGCGGTTGAACTCGCGCTGCACGCGCCGGATCCGGCCCAGCTCCTCCACCAGGTGGACGGGGAGCCGGATGGTCCGGGACTGGTCGGCGATCGAGCGGGTGATGGCCTGGCGGATCCACCAGGTCGCGTACGTCGAGAACTTGAAGCCCTTGCGGTAGTCGAACTTCTCGACCGCGCGGACCAGGCCCGCGTTGCCCTCCTGGATCAGGTCGAGCAGGGGCAGGCCGCTACGGGGGTAACGGCGGGCCACGGCCACGACCAGGCGGAGGTTCGACCGGATGAAGACGTCCTTGGCACGCTCCCCCTCGGCGACCAGGGCCTCCAGCTCTTCGCGGGTGGCGTCCGCCTGGGACTCCTCCTCGCCGTCGAGGACCTGGCGCGCGAACACGCCCGCTTCGATGGTCTGGGAAAGCTCGACTTCCTTGGCGGCGTCGAGCAGCGGTGTGCGCGCGATTTCGTCGAGATACATGCCGACCAGGTCGCGGTCGGCGATCTCGCCGCCATGGGCGCGAACACTGCGTGCCACGCCGGAGGTCTCGCCGGAGGCGGACTTACGACGGGCGACGGCACGGGTTGCCATGCGTGCTCCCTTGCGATGGTGGGTCAGCAGGTGTTCGTCGGATGCCGGGGCACTCTCTTCGTGACTCTTCTCGTGTGCCCTGCATCTGATGGAAACAACGACTGGAATCCGGACAGAATTCCCGACCCACTCCCCTATTTTTCTGATCTTGCAGTACCCTGTCCGGCCACAAGGGAGGTCCGATGCCGTCGGAGCGTACAGAGGTGCAGGTCAGGCCAGGAGTCGAGGATGACCTCGTCGCCCTCACCGACATCTACAACCACTACGTACGCGAGACCCCGATCACCTTCGACACCGCCGCCTTCACGCCGGAGGAGCGCCGCCCTTGGCTGCTCTCCCACCCTGAAGACGGCCCATACCGGCTGAAGGTTGCCGTCGACGGGACCTTCCAAGGAAACTCACAGCGAATCCTCGGCTACGCCACATCCAGCCCTTACCGGGCGAAGCCCGCCTACTCCACCTCGGTCGAGGTCACGATCTACCTCGCCCCCGACGCCGGCGGCCGCGGTATCGGAACGCTCCTCTACAAGGCCCTGTTCGCGGACCTGGCGACCGAGGACGTCCACCGGGCGTACGCGGGCATCGCACAGCCCAACGAAGCGTCCACGCGGCTGCATGAACGCTTCGGTTTCCGGCCGGTGGGCACCTACCGGGAGGTGGGCCGCAAGTTCGGCCGCTACTGGGATGTCGCCTGGTACGAGAAGGAGTTGTAGCCCTCCCCGAAGGGGAGGGCCTTTTCGCGCGGGCTCAGCCGAAAGACAGGCGGGCTCAGCCGAACTGCACCGACCGCTTCGCCATCCCCATCCAGAACCCGTCGATCACGGAGGGGTTCAGCGACTCAGGGGTGTCCAGTTCACCGGCCGCCTCCGCCGCGCCCATGGTGACGAACAGCGGGGCGAAGTGCTCGGTGCGCGGGTGGGCGTAGCGCCCGGCCGGTGCCTTGTGCAGGAAGTCGAGCAGGCCGTCCCAGTCGCGGGCCTCCAGCGCGCGCCTGCCCCAGTCGTCGAACTCGGAGGACCAGGTGGGGACTCCCCCGCCGGTGTGGCGCAGGGCGGCCAGGTTGTGGGTGAAGAAGCCGGAGCCGACGATCAGGACGCCCTCGTCGCGCAGGGGCGCCAGCTTGCGGCCGATCTCCATCAGCTTCACCGGGTCGAGGGTCGGCATCGACACCTGGAGGACCGGGATGTCCGCGGCCGGGAACATCTCGACGAGCGGAACGTACGCCCCGTGGTCGAGGCCGCGGTCGGGGACGTCCTGCACGGGGATGCCCGGGGCGCGCAGCAACTTCCGTACGGACTCGGCGAGTTCGGGTGCGCCCGGGGCGTCGTAGCGGACCTGGTAGTAGTGCTCGGGGAAGCCCCAGAAGTCGTAGACCAGGGGGACCGGGTCGGTGGCGCCGAGGGCGAGGGGGGCCTCCTCCCAGTGGGCGGAGACCATGAGGATCGCCTTGGGGCGGGGGAGGCCGGCGGACCAGGCGGCGAGTTCGCCGGGCCAGATGGGGTCGTCCGCGAGGGGCGGCGCGCCGTGGCTGAGATAGAGGGCGGGCATGCGCTCCGGTGCGGCGGTGGACATGACGGTCACTCCCCATGCTTGAACTCTCAAATTCCCTGCGTCCGAGCTTACGCCGCATTTGTTTAACATTCAAGGAGAGCTCTCGTACAGTGGAGCGCATGAACACGGCACCCACTTCCGCAGAACCCCGCTGGCTCACCGCCGAGGAGCAGCGCGTCTGGCGCTTCTACATGCAGGCCAGCACCCTCCTGGAGGACCATCTGGACCGCCAGCTCCAGCGGGACGCGGGCATGCCGCACATCTACTACGGCCTGCTCGTCAAGCTCGCCGAGGCCCCGGACCGGCGACTGCGGATGACCGAGCTGGCCATGTACGCGAAGATCACCCGCTCCCGGCTCTCGCACGCGGTGGCCCGGCTGGAGAAGAACGGATGGGTGCGCCGCGAGGACTGCCCCTCCGACAAGCGCGGCCAGTTCGCGGTGCTGACCGACGCGGGCCACGAGGTGCTCGGCCGTACCGCGCCGGGCCATGTGGCCGCCGTACGGCAGGCGCTGTTCGAGCGGCTGAGCCCGGAACAGCAGAAGTCCCTCGGCGAGATCATGGAGATCGTCGCCGAGGGACTTCAGCCGAACGAAGCGGGCGCGGATCTGCCCTGGCTCCGCTGAGCCGCTCAACTCAGGCGAGAACCAGGGCAGTTCCTGGGAGTCGTACGTACGGGGCGTCCCCTTCCCCGTACGTACGGATGGTGCGAAGGGGGTACGACCGGGTCGGGCGTCGTCAGTGGGCGACGACCGGGACCTTGAACTCGTCCTCGGCGGCGCCGTCACCGGAGGCCACCGGGTCGGAACCCTGCTTGCCCGCGTTGACGAGGACCGAGACGATCGCGGCGGCCGCCACCAGCATGCCGACGGCGAACCAGATGGCGTTCGTGTAGCCGTGCACCTGGCCCTGGAGTGCGACCAGCTGCTGCTGGGTCTTGGAGGTACCCGCGCCGGCGATGTGG
Organism: Streptomyces hokutonensis; assembly: GCF_042751305.1. Lineage (GTDB taxonomy): Bacteria > Actinomycetota > Actinomycetes > Streptomycetales > Streptomycetaceae > Streptomyces > Streptomyces hokutonensis_A. Next base: position 430,679 of record NZ_JBHYWD010000006.1, on the reverse strand, counting down.
TCCTTGATGTACGCGGTCGTCGCGGAGGCGGCGATCGTGTTCAGCAGGGCAGTACCGATGGCGCCGCCCACCTGCTGCGAGGTGTTGACCATCGCGGAGGCGACACCCGCGTCCCGGGGCTCGACGCCCAGGGTGGCGAGGGACATGGCCGGCATGAACGCCGTACCCATGCCGAGGCCGAGCAGCAGCATCGCGGGCAGGATGATCGAGGCGTACGACGAGCCGATCTCCAGCTGCGTCATCAGCAGCATGCCGACCGCGGCGACCAGGAAGCCGGGGCCCATGAGCAGGCGGGCCGGCAGGCGGGTCATCAGGCGGGTGCCGATCTGGGTCGAGCCGACCATCATGCCGACGATCATCGGCATGAAGGCGAAGCCGGTCTTGATCGGCGAGAAGCCCTTCACGACCTGGAGGTAGTAGGTGAGGAAGAGGAACGTGCCGAACATCGCGATGATGGCGATGCCGAGCGAGAGGTAGATACCGCCGCGGTTGCGGTCGGTGATCACGCGCAGGGGCAGCAGCGGGGCCTTGACCCTGGACTCGACGATCACGAACGAGGCCAGCAGGACCGCGGAGGCGACGAAGAGCGCGATGGTGGAGGAGTCGCCCCAGCCGTCGGTCTCGGCGCGGGTGAAGCCGTAGACGAGCGAGACCAGGCCGAGGGTGGAGAGCAGGACGCCCGGGATGTCGAGCGGGTTGCGGTTGCGGCCGCCCTCCGGCTCACGGATGACGAAGTACGCGCCGAGCGCGGCGACGATCGCGAACGGGATGTTCACGAAGAACGTCCAGCGCCAGTCCAGGTACTCGGTCAGCACACCGCCGAGGATGAAGCCGACGGCGCCGCCGCCACCGGCGATCGCGCCGTAGATACCGAACGCCTTGGCGCGTTCCTTGGCGTCCGTGAACATCACGGCGAGCAGGGAGAGCGCGGCGGGCGCGAGCAGTGCACCGAAGGCGCCCTGGAGCGCACGGGCGCCGAACATCATGGCGCCGGTGGTGGCCACACCGCCGAGGGCGGACGCGGCGGCGAAGCCGGTCAGACCGACGACGAAGGCGCGCTTGCGCCCCCAGAGGTCGGCTATACGGCCGCCGAAGAGCAGCAGACCACCGAAGGCGAGGGCGTAGGCCGTGACGACCCACTGCCGGTTGCCGTCGGAGATGCCCAGGTCGGTCTGGGCGGACGGGAGGGCGATGTTCACGATGGTCGCGTCGAGCACGACCATCAGCTGGGCGAGCGCGATGAACGCGAGCGCTTTCCAGCGGTTGGCATGGGCTTCGTGCTCGGCGGCCTCGGAGGCCTTGTCGAGAGCGCCTGAGGCGCTTCGAGCTGTTTCAGACATGGTGGTACCCACTTCGGGACTTCGTGACGGAAAAATACGGAAGAAGGACGTGTTCGGGGACGGCTCGTCGACGAGTGACACTCTTCGGTCGCTGCGACGACGAGAGCCGGTGCTTGTTGTTGAGACGGGCGTGACGCTCTGAACTAATCGGTCAGGGCTGCCGGAGATCCTCCATGGTCGCGGCGGTGCCCGGCAGGACCGAGCGGGCCGGGGCCCGCAGTCCGTCCAGGAACAGCTGCAGATGTCGGTGTACGAACCGGTCGGCGCTGAGGCAACCGGTGCCGGCCGGGGGCCTGCTGAGCTGGGCCACGGCGACCATCACATCGCCGACACCCACGTCCGTGCGGAGCTGTCCGGACCGCTGGGCGCGGACCATGACCTCGCCGATGAGCTGTTCGACCCGCTCCCGCGCGGCTTCCAGGTCCGGGTGGAACTTGTCGAACGTGCTGGAGATCATCGGGCACAGCGCACTGATCCGCTCGTCGGCGGCCACGTGCACGAAGCGCTCCAGAGCGGCGAAGGCGTCGCCGGTCTCGTTGAGCGCCTGCTCGGCGGCCTCCGACGTACTGTCCATGACCGAGACCACTACCTCGCGGACCAGGGCGTCGCGGTCGGGGAAGTTGCGGTAGAGCGTGGCGTTGCCGACGCCCGCCCGGCGGGCGATCTCGTCGAGCGGCACATCGGCGCCGAACTCTACGAACATCTCGCGGGCGGCGGTGACGATCCGCTCCCGGTTGCGCAAAGCGTCGGCGCGCGGCCGGGTCACCTTTCGCTGTACGGGGGTCGCGGTCGTCACGGCGTACTCCTGGGGCTCTGAAGGTCTTGGACTGCTGACACGATCCGGGGATCCAGTCCCCGTTTCGCTCGGACACATGGCTAAACGGGGAAACGGTCCCCGGTTATTTCCCACTCAGCGGGACATTTGATGTGACCTGGGTCACATCTCGTTTGACCCCCGTCCGGGCCCCCTTTTCCCGCTCCACCACACGGTCGGTCTCCTCCAGCGCGCGCCCGCGCACCGCACGACACAGGGTGATCGAAAGGGTGCAGCCGGACACCGGCGGCTGCCGTGGCGCGAAGGGTCCATGCATGCAGCCCAGCCGTCGGATACGCCCGCGCCGCGTGGCCGCCCTCGCGTCCGTGACCGTCCTGACCCTCGCGGTCAGCACCTCGGCCGGTACCGGACACCTCACCCCGGGCGCCACGACGGCGGCGGGCCCGGTCGCGCTCGCCCGGACCTCCGCACTCGGCGCCTGCATGATCAACGGCCCCCTCGACACCGAGATGTCCGAGGGCATCCCCACCCCGGGCGGCTACTCCCGCTCCACCGGCACGGTCCACGCCCTGACCCTGATGGTCGACTTCTCCGACGCCCCCGGCCAGGGCACCGCCATGGACCGCTACCACGAGTTCTTCCCGCAGACCCAGGAGTGGTTCCGCACCAGCTCCTACGGCCGCCTCGACTACCGCCCCGAGACCCCGGTCGACCACTGGCTCCGCATGCCCAAGCCCTTCAGGTCCTACGGCATAGAGCGCGGCGCGCCCTTCGACCCCGGGTACCGGCAGCTCGTCCAGGACATCGTGGCCGCCGCCGACCCGGCCGTGGACTTCCGGTCGTACGACCTCCTGAACGTCCTCGTCACCCCGAACGCGGGGCCCTCCGCCCTGGACACCGTCCTCTCGGTGACCTTCGCCGGCAACACCGAGGCCCCTGTCGCGGACGGCGTCCCCGTCTCCAACGCCTCCTTCGTCTACTCCCGCCAGGACGACGGCTCCGGCTCCTACGCCCGCACCGGCTACCGCGTCCTCCCCCACGAGAACGGCCATGTCTTCGGCCTGCCCGACCTCTACACCCAGGAGGGCGGGGGCGCGGTCGGCCACTGGGACATCATGAGCGAGGACTGGGGCGCCGACAACGACCTCCTCGGCTGGCACAAGTGGAAACTCGGCTGGCTCGACCCGTCCCAGGTCAACTGCGCGATGACCAGAGGTACTTCGGAGTACACCCTGACCCCGCTGGAACACCCGGGCGGCGACGGCACCCGCCTCGTCTTCGTCCCCCTCTCCCGCCGCACGGGCTACGCCCTCGAACTGCGCACCCGTGAGGGCAACGACGAGGCGGTGTGCCGCCCCGGTGTCCTCATCTACAAGGTGGAGGCGGACGTCGACACGGGGATGGGCCCGGTCAAGGTCTACGACGCGCACCGGGACAGCGGGGGCTGCACGCGGAGCCCCAATGTGCACGCCGAGCTGTCGGACGCGCCGTTCACTGCGGGAGAATCGTTCAACGATCCCCGCAGGGGGGTTCGGGTCGCGGTGACCGGGGCTGACGCGGCGGGGAATTTTCGGGTGACGGTTACGCGGACGCGGTAGGGGGCGGTGGACTTGGATTGCGCTGGGCGGTCGCGGTCGCTCGGTCGCTCAGCTCGGTCGATGGAGCACCGCTCTCCTCAAGCGGGTGTCGCGTACTCGGCAGCACCGGCGGGCCCGACGGGAGCGGGCTCGCCGGTGGCTCGGTCGGCGGTGACCGCACCGGGCCCGGCGGCCCAGGGGCGCCACTCGGGTTCGGACTGGGCTCCGGCCCCCGCGGGCTTACCGTAGGGCTGCCGAGATCGCCGTACCGGAGAGCCGATGCCCGCTGAGACCACGTTGGACGACCGTGCCCCAGCCGTGCCCGCCGAGGCGGTCGCGCCGTTGATCCGGGGGGTCGCGGTGGTGCGTCAACTCACCGAGGCGGGCGGCACGTTGAGCCTCAGCGGGCTGGAGCGGGCCACCGGTCTGGCCCGGTCCACGGTCGACCGGATCACTGCGACGCTCGCCCGCATGGGATACGTCCGTCTCGACGGCCGGGACACGGTTCTCACCCCTCGGATCATGGAACTGGGCAACGCCTACCTGGCCGCCCTGCGGCTGCCGGCCCTCCTGGACGCCCGCGCGGACGCGCTCGCCGACGAGCTGGACGAGTCGGTGTCGCTCGCGGTCGCCGACCGGGACGGCATTCGCTTCATCCACCAGGCGACCCGCCGCCGTGCGATGTCCCTGAGCTTCCGCATAGGCGACCTGCTGCCGGCCGAACGCACCGCGCCGGGACCGCTGTTCGCGACCGAGTGGACCGACCGCGACTGGGCCCGCTGGCGCGAGCGCCGGGCGGCGGACCCGGAGGACCGGAGCTTCCCGGCCGTACCCCCGCGCTCGTCGTCGTCCCCGTCACCCGACTTCGAAGGGGCTGCGGTCCTGGCCCGTGAGAACGGCTGGGCGCTGGACGACCAGTTGATCGAACCGGGCCTGACGGCGGTGTCCGTGCCGGTACGGGACCCCCGCACCGGTGCGATCGCGTGCGTGGCGAGTGTGGTGAGCCACACCAGCCGGCATACGGCGGCGGATCTGCGGAACACGCTGCTGCCGCGGTTGCGTGCGGCGGTCGAGGCGATGGAGGAGGACCTGCGCGCGGCACCCCGGCCGGACCCGGTGGCCGCGCCCTCGGGCCTGGCGACCTGGACGGGCGCGTCCAAGCAGGAACTGGGCCGGGAGTTCGTCGAGTCCCTGGCCCGCGGACTGACGGTCCTGACGGCCTTCGGCGAGGGCCGCGCCGAACTGACCCTGACGGAGGTCGCCCAGGCGACGGGCCTGGCCCGCGCGACCGCCCGCCGCGCACTGATCACCTACGAGCACCTCGGCCTGGTGACCCCGTCCGGCGACCGCCGCTTCGCCCTGACACCCCGGGTACTGTCGCTCGGCTTCCCGCCCCTGTCCCGGACCACCCTGCCGTCCCTCGCGACTCCGCACCTGACCGCCCTCGCCGCCCGCATCCACGAGTCGGCCTCCCTGGCGATCCTCGTGGGCACCGACATCCAGTACACGGCCCGGGTCACCACCGGCCGCGTGATGAGCGTGAACGTCGCGGTCGGCACCCGTTTCCCGGCGTACGCGACGGCCCTGGGCCGCGTCCTGCTGTCCGACGCCCCGCCGACGACCGTACGGAATGCCCTGGCGGCCCTACGCCCCCTGACCCCGCACACGCCGACCGACCCCGGGGCGCTCTCCGCCGCGCTGGAACGGGTCCGGTCCCAGGGATACGCCCTGGCCGACGAGGAGTTGGAGGCGGGCCTGCGCTCACTCGCCGTACCGGTCCGCGACCGCACCGGCCGGGTGGTCGCCGCGCTCAACACGGCGACCCATGTGGCACGCCGTCCGGCCGAGGAGTACGTCGCGGACATCCTGCCCGAGCTGCTGACGACGGCGGGGCTGATCGAGGCGGATCTGCGGGTGGCGGGGCGGTTCACCCGGGTGGCGCGGTCCTGACGCCGGTGGGGGGTGGGGGTGCTGGGGCCTGATGCACGGAGGGGGACCGGGTGTGACGGCTACGCCCCGGCTGCTGGTTCCGGCAGACCGCGCAGCCATATCACTGTCGCCGTCTTGCCCAGGAGACAGCCCGTCTGGAGATAGCCCGTCTGACGGCTGCGCCTCGGCGGCGAAATCCGGCAACCGGCGCGGCCGTACCCCTATTGCCGACGCGGCCCAGGAAAGAACCCGCCCGAACGGCTACACCCCGGCGACGGGATCCGGCGGCCGGCACGGCCGTACCCACTGTCGCCGCCCCGGCCTACGAGAGAACCCGCCGCCGAACGGCTACACCCCGGCGACGGGATCCGGCAGCCGGCGCAGCCGTACCACTGTCGCCGCCCCGGCCTACGAGAGAACCCGCCCCACGGCTACACCTCGGCAGCGGGATCCGGCAGCCGGCGCAGCCGTACCACTGTCGCCGCCCCGGCCCAGGCAAGCACCCCCGTGATACCTACGCCCCGGCGCCCGGTCCCAGCAGGCCGCGCAGCCGTACCACCCACACAACGATCGCCGCCAGGGCGATCGACGCGACCGCGGTGGCCATCCCGGCCCGGATTCCGGCGGACACCGTGACGCCGCTCGCGACCAGGGCGCCGAGCGGGACGCCCAGGCCGGAGGAGAGCATGCGGCGGGTGGTGTTGACCCGGCCCTGGAGCTCGGCCGGGGTCACCTCCTGGGAGTAGGTCATCGTGTTCACCAGGACGACCAGATAGGCGGTTCCCCAGGCCGCCAGCGCGACCAGCGCGATCCGCCAGTCGGTGGAGAGCACGACCACGAGTCCGAGCAGCGCGCCGACCGGCAGCACCAGGAGCAGCAGCGGAAAGGCGTCGTAGCGGCGCCGCAGCCGGGGCAGCAGCAGGGAGCCGCCGATGCCGCCGGTGCTCCACGCCATGTAGAGCAGGCCGATACGGCCGTCGGTGCCGTGGACGCCGAGGACGCGGTCGGCGAAGACGACGAGCTGACCGACGATGGCTCCGCCGGAGAACGACTGGAGGGTGCCGACCACGGTCATGACCCGCAGCGTCGGATGCCCGGCCAGGAAGCGCAGCCCCTCACCGACGGACTCCCGGAACCCCGGTCGCGGACCCGAGGAACTGGCGGCGCGGGCAGGGGAGTTGGCGACGGCCCGAAGGAACAGCGCGGAGCCGGCGAAGCTCAGGGCGTCGAGCGTGAGCGTGCCCACGGGGTGGACGAGGGCTATGAGGACGCCCGCGACGCCGTTCCCGATGATGCGGACGACGGTCTCGGCGCCGTAGAGCGCGCTGTTGGCGTCCGCGAGTCTGTCCTTGCCGACGACGGCCGGGACGAAACCGTACCCACCCGCGTCGAAGAAGAGGGAGAGGCTGGAGCAGAGGAACGCGACCACGACGACCTGTCCCACGGTCAGCGCGTCCAGGGCCTGCGCGACCGGCACGGAGCCGAGGCACAGGGCGCTGAGGCAGTCGGTCACGATCATCAGAGTCCGCCGGTCCACGCGGTCGGCGACCGCGCCCGCGACCAGCCCGAACGCGAGGTAGGGCAACGTCCCGGCCGCCGCGACCAGGGACACCAGCAGCGGCGACCTGCTCTGCTGGAACACCAGGACGGGCAGCGCGACGGTCGTGACGGCGGATCCGAGTCCGGACACGGCACGGGAGAGCCAGAAGTTCCGGAAGCCCGAGTTCCGCCGGAGGGGCGGGACTCGGGGGACGGGCAGGGTGGTGTCTGTCATCTGTCGAACTCCATGACGAAGGACCGGCGGGCGCGGGGGCCCGTCGGTGCGGTGTGCTGCTGGGGTGTGCCGCTGCGGTGCCGGAGACAGAGCCGGCGCAGGGCATCAAAAAAGGGTCGGCACCCGGTCCGGTTGTTCGCTGACCGGAGGTGTCGACCCGAAGGAATGAGCTGGGGGGATTTTAGCAAGGGCGGGCGACGGGGCGCCCTGCACCACCCCCCACTGCCCCCGCCGACCGCAACGATGCCACCGGACCCCCAGCAGCCCGGCCTCCCGCCAACGCGCCGGCCGCCAACCCGCCACGCGCTGCACTGGCGCCGGTGGCACAGCCGTACGTCGGCTACGCGGCCACCGCGCCTTCGTGGGGCCCGTAGAAAACTCCGTCGCCGCAGGTCAGCGGCCGGCCAGGAGAGCGCTCCGGAACGCACGCCCGCCGATTCGGAAACGCTCAGCTGATCGCTGCAGGTCAGGGCGCGCCGGCGGATCCTGCCGGTGGACCTTCTGGAAGTGACGCGCAGCGACACGAAGCAGTCCGCACTCTCGTCGGCTTGAAAGCTTCCTCGCACACTCAACGCTTCGCCCGAGGGGTCTGATGCAGGTTTTGGCCTGCCCCACGTCCTCGGTTGCAGTTCTGGTGGCTGACTGACAGTCCTTCACGGAAGGCTGGCAGTCATGCCTCGCCCTTGTCCTCCGGAGTGCCGGGCGCGTGCCATCGCGCCGGCAAGCAGGCCAAGCAGACCGCGGTCAAGCTCGGCATCCATCCCGGCTGCCGTTGGTCACCGAGACCGGAGCTCAAGTGGCAGGGCAGGTCAGCCGTCGCCCGCATCCGGCTCCGCAGCAGCCGCCGGACCGGCGCGGAGCATGGCCCTGTAGAGAGCGTCGTGCTCGGGCGAGGCGGGCAGAGGTCCACGGGCCGGTCCCTCGAAGGACTGGACCAGCAGAGCGACGACGCGGCGCCAAGCATCGGGGGCGGCGTCGCCGGTGGCGTTGACGACACCGGCGTTGGCCATGTGCAGCAGCACCAGGTCCGAGGAGTCGAAGTCCTCGCGCAGCCGGCCCGTCGCCTTGGCCCGGCCGATGAGCTCCACCATGCCCTCGTAGGCCTCGTTGCGGCGCCGCTCCAGGGCCTTGGCTGTAGGGAAGGTCGTGATCAGGACGTCGGCGAAGCCGCTGTCGGCGGCCTGCATCGCGCAGGCGGTCTCGATGTAGCCGACGAACCCGTTCCAGGGGTCGGGGTCCTCCAGGGCAACGGTGACCGCGTCGGCGTAGGCGTCCATGCGGTCGATGAAGACGGCGTCGACCAGCTCCTCCTTCGTGGGGAAGCGGCGGAACATGGTGGCGATCCCCACCCCCGCCTCACGGGCCACGGAGGCCATCGAGGCACCCAGCCCGTCACGCGCGAACACCCTGCGGGCAGCGGCGGCGATCCGCTCGCGGTTGCGCTCGGCATCGCTGCGCAGAGGCTGGGCGGCAGGGCCGTCGGGACGCTGGGTGCCAGGGGTCATGCCGGGGAGTCTAGCAATCGGATTGCCCTATCCATTTTTGGTGGTACGGTGACAACAGTGAACCGGTAAGACCTATCCGGATCTAGATACGGATAGGCCTATCCGAATTCCTTCTTCCTTCGACTGCCTTTTTGGGAAAGGATCGCTGTGACCAGCATCGCCATCATCGGAGCCGGCCCCCAGCTGGGTCTGGCCATCGCCCGCACCTTCGGCTCCCAGGGCCTGGACGTCGCCCTGATCTCCCGCAACCGCGACAAGCTCGACGACCTCGTCAGCAAGCTCACCACCGAGGGCATCACCGCCGCCGCCTTCCCCGCCGACGTCCTCGACCGCGACGCGCTCACCCAGGCCCTCAAGGACGCCGCCGCGAGGTTCGGCAGCATCGACGTCCTGGAGTACTCCCCGGTCGCGGGCCTCGCCACCACGCTGGCCACCCCGGCCGAGGCCGAACCGGCCCAGGTGCAGCACGAGATCGAGTTCCAGCTCTACGGCGCCATCGCCGCCACCAAGGCCGTACTGCCGGCCATGCGGGAGGCCGGCGCGGGCACCCTGCTCTACACCACCGGCGCGGGCTCCATCGATCCCGTGCCGCAGGTCGGCAACGTCAACGCCGCCGCCGCGGCCCTGCGCAACTGGGTGCTCAACCTCCACAAGGAGCTGGACGGCACCGGCGTCCAGGCCGCCCACGTCGGCATCGACGTGTCGATCGGCACGCCGGCCGTCCCCGGCTTCCCGACAGCCCAGCCCGAGGAGATCTCCCCGGTCTACTGGGAGCTGCACACCACCAAGCGCGACCAGGCCGAACTCGTCTTCAGCCTCTGAGATCGCACCAGGGCTCCGTCCTCTCCTCTCGTCGGAGCCGGATCGCGCCATCGCGCTTGACGCTGCGACGGCGCGGTCCGAAACAGGTTCCCGCCGCGTTCACTCGTCCCGACGCCTGCGGTGGGGATGTTTGTCTCCGCTGGTGCGCTGATCGGCGTCATCAAGCGCACCGCCTTACTTGGGCTGCACCGCGCGGCCGTCGCCGTCCACGCTGTGCTGCCCGTCCTCGCATCCATCGCGCTGGGACTGGTCCGGGTGTCGTCCATCGCCTACGACTCCCCGACATCGGCAGGTGAAGACCCTGGTCACCGTCCGGCAGCGGGCGCCCGTCACCTCGGTGCACTCACCGAGCACCGATGCCGCGACACCGGGCCCTGCGAGGTCACTCACGCCGCGCTCACCGGATCCTCGCCCGACCTCGCCAAGGAGGCTTCATGGCCTACGCGTACGACCCCGAGATCGCACCCTGGCTCGACCTGTTCCCCAACGGGCCGTTCGCCGACTTCCATGAGCTACGAGCAATGGGCGAGGCGGCGGTCCGAGGCGGCCTGCCGGTGTACGAGCCGGACATCCCGATCAGCATCGCCGACGTCACCGTCCCCGGGCCCGACGGTGCACCCGACGTGTTGGTCCGCGTCTACCGTCCCGCGGAGCACGACGGCTTGCTGCCCGGCCTGCTGTTCATCCACGGCGGCGGATTCATCATGGGCAGTGTCGAGCAGTTCGACGCCACCGCCACCCGCATCGCCGCGGAGGTCGGCACGGTCGTGGTCTCCGTCGAATACCGGCTCGCCCCGGAACACCCCTTCCCCGCCGGGCTGGAGGACTGCTACGCGGCCCTGACATGGACCGCGAAGTCGCGGAAGCGGCCGACACAGCACGGGCGCCACTCCCGGCACGCCGACGACGCCCACCATGGCAGCGAAGTGCGCGGTCCTGGGAGCAGTTGGATCACAGGGCCGAGGCGCAGCTCCAGGACTTTGGTCGTGCGGTGACCCCAAGCCGGCAATCGGATTGCCCTATCCATTTCCCATGCTAGGCTGACACGAGAAATCGGAGTGACCTATCCGGATCTCTAATCGGATAGGTCACTCCGATTTGCGGCGGGTCGTACGGCCTGCGCCGCGGAGGCCGCGCCGGCGGCACCGAATCCCAGCCGCACTCTCACCACCCGATCCGCCGTGTCCCAGGTGACACTCCTGCGAAAGGACCACTGTGACAAGCATGTCGTTCACCGATGCGGCACGCACGTGCCTCACCTCCAAGTTCGCCACATTCTCCGGTCGCGCACGGCGCGCGGAGTACTGGTGGTTCTCGCTGCTGTACATGGGAGCCGCCGCCGTGATCGGCGGGGTCAGCTTCGCAATCGAGGCTCCGTTGTTCAGCATCTTCCTGCTGCCGCTCATCGTGCCGATGCTGAGCGTCTCCGTCCGCCGGTTGCACGACACCGGTAAGTCAGGGCGGAGAATGCTCATCGCCTTGATCCCGGCTGTCGGTCCCATCGTCTACCTCCTTGGCATGACGGTGGACGGCACCCCGGGCACCAACGAGTACGGCCCCTCCCCCAAAGCCGCCGCCCAGCCCGTCGGCTGAACCGGTCACGTGGCGGGCCGATATCCGGTTCTCAGAGCTGGGCATCAGGCACACACGAGCGGAGCCGGTCCGGTGGCAAGGGTGAAACCGGCGCCAACGACGGCGTCCAGCCGCCACGCAGACCGTGGGAACAGCCGGCTCCACTGGGCTCACCGGACCGGCCCGGCCGCGGTGCCTGCAGGTGTCTTGCTGGACGCGTTGGCCGGCCTCGGTCCAGCGCATCGCCGGCCAGGGCGACAACATGAAACGGGCCCATCACCCCGACTGCGTCGGGGATTTCTTCAGCTGCAGCGGGCTTGAAGCCCGCGCAGTCGTCCACGGCCACGATCTCAATGTCGTTGCGGAACCCTGGTGTCCGGGCCTCGCGCCAGGCCTTGAACACCTCACCCCTTGAATCGGCCTTCGCCCCTGCCCGGCAGTCTCGACGGTCCGGCGCCGTCGCGGACCGGGGTGAGGTCGAAGATGGCGGTGACGACCTCGGCCCTGCGACAGGTGTGGCGCCACGCGTGCTCATCCAAGAAAACGGCGTCACGCTCGCACCTGGGGCGCAACCGCGGTCTTCGGGGCTCGGTGATCGTCCGGTGGCGTTGGGCCAGTCAGGCGCGGTCGTGGAGAGTGACCTGGTAGCCGTCGGGGTCGGCGAAGGTGAAGGTCCGGCCGAAGGGGCCGTCGATCGGCGCGGAGACGATGGTGTGACCGTCGGCGACGAGCGCGTCGTAGATGGCCTGGACGTCGGTGGCGTGGAGCCAGATCGCGGCACCGACACCGGGCTGGGGGACGGATGTGAGATCGGTGCCGGGAACGACGTCGCGCAGTGCGAACGCGATCGGCTTCGTCTCGAAGACGACGGCGTGCGGAGGTCCGGCCGGCGAGCGGACGAGGCCGAGGTACTGCTCGTAGAACGCCTGCGAAGTGTCGAGGTCGCGGGCCTGGAGCGAGATGAAGTCGGGGCCGGTGGCGGGCATGATGATGCTCCTTCTCTTCGTGTCAGCTTTCTGACACAAGTGAACCTATGTCAGAATGCTGACATGAATCAAGACGGTGCCGGCGTCGACCTGGAGACGTCACTGGGCTACCTGCTGAAAGAGGCGTCGAGCGTCCTGCGCGCCGCCATGGAGGAGGTGCTGCGGCCGCTCGGGATGAGCGTGACGCACTACTCCTGCCTTGAGCTGCTGGCGCAACGGCCGGGCTTGTCGAACTCCGAGCTCGCGCGGGGCGCGTTCGTGACGCGGCAGTCGATGAACGTGCTGCTCCAGGCCCTGGAACGGGACGGCTACGTGACCAGGCCTGCCGAGGCACCCGTCGGGAAGGCACTTCCCACCCGGCTCACGCCTCGCGGCCGACGGAGCCTTGAGAAGGCGACCGTAGCGGTCCGGTCCGTCGAGGTCAGAATGCTGGCCGGCATGACACAGACCGAGCAGGCGGGCGCGTTCCGGATCCTGCAGAGCATGATCCGTTCTCTGCGCGACGGCAACGCCGGTACGTAAGCCCGTTGCCCGGCGCGCGTCTCGTCGTGGCCGGACAGGAGTGGTGCTGCCGAGCGTGAAATTCCATACCGGCGACCTCGAAAGCCGACAGACCCGGCTCCGCCCTCTTCTGCGATGAGCCACGGCGCTGAAGCGGCAGCGGGACCTTCATCGGTGCGAGCGCACGATCCGGTGATCCCCCAGGGGTGGTCGCGTCTCTTCCCGAACGGGCGGTTGCTCGTCGGCGGGAACGGCCATAGCGGTTCCCGCCGACGAGACACGATGCCCCCGTGGAGGGATCAGGCGGAGGCCGGAGCGAGTACCGGGTGGGCCACGCGGTGGGTGATCTTCCAGTGCCCGTTGTCGAGCCGGTAGTGGTCGTTGAGTTCGACGACGTGTCCGGCGTTCGCGGCCGGATAGAGGGCGGGGCCCTCGTCGACGGGCGTGGGTCCGGCGTAGGCGAGCAGGGAGACGGTGGCCTGGGCAGTCCCGTCCCCGATGCTGTGGAAGTGCTGGCCGGTGACGAGGTGACGAACCGTTACCTCGGGACCGGAGCGAGCGTGGAGCACGTCCAGGATCTCCGCGTGGCCGCGCAGCTTGCGTCCATGGACCTCGTACAGGGCCTCGGGGGCGAACAGTTGGAGCAGTTCGTCGTACTCGCGGCGGTCGTAGTGGTGGAAGAAGGCCGTGTTCAGCCGGGTCAGCGCCCAGGCCGTTGCCTCTTCGGGAGTCATGCCTTCTCCCCCTTCGGGGTGAGGGTGTCCGGGCTGGTGCGGGTCTTGAGGACGAAGTCGAACTCCATGGTCCGGTAGGGGCCCTGGAACCCGTGGGCGGCTATGTCCTCGGGGTTCTCGTGCAGGGTGGTGTCCGCCTGCAGGGCGGGGTGGGCCAGCTTCGAGCCGACGAAGTCGACGGGGATGACGGGGTCTCCCTTGAAGTAGATCTCGCCGAACCAGGGGGTGATCAGCTCAGGGTGGTGGACCTCGTAGTGGATGTGGGCCGGGCGGTAGAGGCTGCGGCCGAGGGCCGCGGCGGCCTCGACGACGCTGTCGATCGCCATGGCGTATTCGTCGGCGTAGGCGACGGGGGTGACGGTGGTGAAGGTGTAGCGGCCGTCGGCGTCGGTGAACAGGTGCCCGCGCAGGTTGTACTTGGGCACTCCGTCGTCGTACAGACCGGAGTAGTTGCCGTTGTTGGCCGCGTGGTAGATCTCCAGCTTGGCGCCCGCGAGCGGCTGACCGTGGCCGTCCAGAACGCGGCCGGACACGATCAGCGGGATCCCGGGCTCGTCCGGCCGCATCGGCAGGGTGCCGGGGTTGTCGATACGCGGGGAGCCGGGGATGACGGTGGGGCTCTTGACGTCCTCGGAGGGGGTGTAGCCGTCCCGGCCGCCCTGGAAGAGCTCGCCGTACAGGGGCATGGCGACCAACGCGAGGGGGGCGCCGGTGGCCGTCTGGAGCTGCTGGAACAGGTCGGTGACGGCGTTGAGGTCGTCGAAGGTCAGTCCTTCCTCGTCGCGGAGGCGGGCCAGGGCGTCCTTGAACGCCTCGACGAGACGTAACGTGCGGGGGTTGATCAGCGCCGGGTCGACGTAGGACGGATCGGTGGTCGTGGTCATTGCGGTCTCCTTCATGGTGGGGGGATCACTGAGGACGGGTATCAGGCGCCCGGGGCATGAGGAGAGTCGGCGGACCACGGGCGCGTAAGCCGGTGGCGACGGTCTTCACGCCGCGGTCACTTCGGGCGGCGGCGGGGCTGGTTCCCCGCGGATGGCGAGGGCGACCTCGGCGGCGCGGAGTCCGGCGGAGTGGTCGGCGGTCGGCCCGGGGGCACACCGCTCGGCTTGCGGAGGCGGCACCCGCTGGTCGGGGCGCCGAGCCGGCCGTATGGCGGAGATCGCGGGGCGGTAGGCGGCCCCCGTGATGGGGAGGTTTCCTGCTCATGGTTTCGCCGGCTCGGCGCGGATCCGGGGAAGCACTTTCGTGCCGAGGAGTTCGATGGCACGCAGGAAGTCGGGCTGTGGCATGCCGCCGACGTCCATCTGCAGGATCTGGCGCGTGTGTCCGAGCAGAGCGTGCAGGTGGAGGATGCGGTCGGCGATCTCGTCGGGGCTGCCGACGAAGACCATGCCGCCGGGTTCGATGGCTGCGGCTCGGTCGGCGCGGGAGGGGGCGGGGCGGCCCAGTTCGGCGCTGCCCTCGGCCATCATCCGGTGCTCGTACTCCAGGTAGGTGGACCGGGCCTGGGCGGCGGACCCGGCGACGAAGCCGTGCACGGCCACCGCGATGTCGGCCTGCTCGGCGGGGTGGCCGGCCTCGTCCCAGGCGGCCCGGTAGGCATGCCCGTAGCGCGCCCAGTGCTCGGGCGTGCCACCGAGGATGCCGAGGAACATCGGCAGTCCCAACTCGACGGCGCGGTAGACCGAGTCCGGGCTGCCGCCGGTGCCCAGCCAGATCTTCAGCGGTTCCTCGGGGCGGGGGAAGACGGTGACATTCTGCAGCGGCCGTTTGCGGTGCGGGCCGCGCCAGGTGACGTTCTCGCCGGCGTTGACCGCCATCAGCAGGGCGAGTTTGGAGGCGTACAGCATGTCGTAGTCGTGCTCGTCGTGGTCGAAGAGCGGGAAGGTGATCGTGGACGAGCCGCGTCCGGCGACCAGTTCGATGCGTCCGGGCGCGAGGGAGGCGGCGGTGGCGAGCTGCTGGAAGACCCGGATCGGGTCGTCGGTGGACAGGACGGTGACCGCGGTGCTGAGCTTGATCCGGTGGGTGACGGCCGCGGCGGCGTTGACCACGGAGGCGGGTGAGGACAGCGGCATCGCCCGCATGTGGTGCTCGCCCACCCCGAAGAAGTCCAGTCCCACCTCGTCGGCGAGCTTGATGGCCTCCAGTACGTCGCGGAGGGCCTGGGACGTGGGGCCACGGCTGCCGTCGGGCAGGCGCGGGGTGTTGCCGAAGGAGTAGACGCCGAGTTCGAAGGTCATGGCGGGGTCCTGGCTTGAGTTGCTGATGGCGGGCATGGCACGCCGGTGGCGAGCGCGGGTGAGCTGGGAGACGAGGAGCGCGGCGATGTCGGCGCGACGCACGGAACCGACTCCCAGCAGCAGAGGGCTCGGACGGCACCCCCTCGGCGCTACACGAGGCGGATGACGCGCTTGCCGCGGGCGTGGCCGGTTTCGGTGGCCCGGTGGGCGTCCTGGATCTCGTCCAGGGGATAGACGCGCTCGATGACCGGGCGCAGGTCTTTCCCGTCGACGTGGTCTGCGAGGGTTTGCAGGTCCGCGCGTCGGGAGCTGGCCATGAGGAGGCGTACGCGCGGGCCGGGCAGGACGACGGAGAGCAGGGCGAACGGTATGGCGCCGGCGGAGGGCGAGGCGATGCGACCGCCGGGGCGCAGGGCACGGCGGTAGTCGCGGACCGAGGAGCCGTGGCAGTCGAGGACGGCGTCGAACGTCCCCTTCAGGGAGCTCGGTGGGGTGGTGGCGTAGTCCAGGGTCACGTCGGCGCCGAGTTCGCAGCAGAACGAGGCGTTGGCGGCGCCGGCGACGGTGGTGACGTGGGCTCCCCAGGCGTGGGCCAGTTGGACCGCCGTGCTGCCGACGCCGCCGCTCGCGCCGACCACGAGCAGTCGTTGCCCCGCGCGCAGGCGCAGGCTGTCGCGCAGGGCGCGCAGCGCGGTGACGCCTACCGAGGGCAGGGCGGCGGCTGCCACCAGGTCCGTGCCGCTGGGCGCGGTGCTGATGGCTTTCGGTTTGGCCAGGAGGTATTCGCCGGCCGCACCCGTTCGTCCGGAGAAGTCGCTGAGCATGCCCCACACATGTGCGCCCACATTGACGTCGGTGACCTTGCCGCCGAGTTCGACCACCTCGCCGGCGAAGTCGAATCCGGTGCGTTTGGGGAAGCGCCGTCCGGTCATCACCCGCATCGCGCCGGAACGGATCTTCGTTTCGACCGGGTTGACGCTGGATGCGTGGACCCGGACGAGCACCTCGCCCGGACCGGGGGACGGACGCGGGACGGTGCCGACGGAGAGCACCTCGGGGCCTCCGTAACGGTCGTACTGAGCGGCGCGCATCATCAGCTGGTCAGACGCCATGGCGGGCTCCTTTGCCGGAGGTTCGGTGGACGACGCGCATCGGGTTCACCCGCCGGAGAGGCTGAACCGGCCCCGGGCGACGACTTGGGCGAGCACGAACAGAACCGCGGTGACCACGGCTGCGGACTTGTTGCCGAAGGAGTGGACGCCGAGCTCGAAGGTCATGGCGGGGTCCTTGCCTCAGTTGCTGATGGCGGGCATGGCCCGCCGGTAGCGGGTGTCGGTGAGCTGGGCGACGAGGAACGCGGCGATGTCGGCGCGGCTCATGGCGGACGCGACCTTGTCGTGGCCGAGGAACCCGGAGCGGATGCGGCCGGTGGCGGGCTTGTTGGTCGGGTTGGTGATGCGGGCGATGGTGTAGTCGAGGCTCGAACCGGTGACGGCCTCGGTCATGCCCTTCAGCTCGGCCAGCGCGTTGGGGAACATCAGGCCGGCGGCGACGGGCAGCACCTTGTGCTTCCAGTGCGGCCTGTCCCGCGGATCGGCAAGCGAGGGCGTGGCCAGGCCGATGAACCGGGCGACCTTCTGCGCCTCCATGGCCTGCACGATGGTGCGGGTTCCGTCGGTCACCTGGGTGCCGGTCGTGGACCGTTTCAGGGACGGCCCGAGGGCACTGATCACCGCGTCGGCGCCGCTGACGGCCTGCTCGACGGCATCGCCGTCGGACAACTGCCCGGTGACGACCGCGAGTTGGGAGTGGGTGAGGGCGAGCTTGGCCGGTGCGCGGATCAGGGCGGTGACCTGGTGGCCGTCGTCCAGGAGCTGCTGGACGACCAGGCGGCCGATGGCACCGGACGCGCCGAATACGGTGACACGCATCAGGGTTGGTTCCTCGCGGTGGCGATCGGGCGTGGGGGTCAGAAGCCGTACGGGCCGAAGCGGCCCCAGGCCACCAGGGCGGCCAGGATCAGCAGGACGGCGTTGAAGGCGATCGCGGAGGGTTCTTTGCGGCGGGCGTGGGTGATCGCGGCCAGCACCATCACCACGATCAGGCCGGTCGCGGCCAGCGGGGTCAGCACGGGGGCGATGTCGGTGGCCGGGGGCAGGATCAGTCCGAGGGCTGCGGCGAACTCCACGATGCCGATGAAGCGGACGGTGCCCTGCGAGAAGTCGGCGGTCCAGGGCAGCTGGCCGGCCAGCTTCTCCTTGGGCCGGGTGGACTTCATGACGCCGGCCAGGGCGAACATGGCGGCCAGCACGGCCTGCACGATCCACAAGAAGACGTTCACGTACGGATTCCTTTGACGAGGGGGACGAGGCGGGGTGAGAGGGGATGCGCCGGCCCGGGAGCGGGGTGGGAGGGCCGGTCAGGCGTTGAAGACGGCCTCGGAGCGGTCACGGTTTTCGTGCAGGTCCCAGTACAGGGGGGCGATCTCGTCGGACGTGGCCGTCGGGAAGCCCTCCGGGCCGCCGTCGCCGATCCACACGTTGATCGCCACGTGGGCGGCGTGCACACCGCTGCCGGCCAGCTCCTTGCCCAGGTTGATCACCCAGTTGCGCAGGGCCGCACCGGCGGCGTGGACGTTGCCGAGCATGGGGACGGGATCCACCGAACCGCCGCCGGTGGTGAACAGCAGGGTGCCGGCGCCCGCCTCCCGCATCGCGGGCAGCACCGCGCGGGCGGCGGCGACGGCGCCGTAGAAGACGTACTCGATCTGCGGCTGCAGGTTGTCCACCGTGGCCTCCGAGGGAGTGGCCAGGGTGAGGTGGGGCACCGGGGAGTGCGCGGCCGGCGAGTTTTCCAGTAGGGAGTGCGCTGCCGGCGAGTACTCCAGCACGTCGATGCCGCCGAAGCGGACCTTCACGGCGTCCAGGGCGGCGGTCAGGGAGGGCCGGTCCAGGACATCGGCGGTGAACGCCTCCGCCGTGATGCCCTCCTGACCGAGCCGGTCGACCAGCGTCTGAAGCTTCTCCTTGGTACGGGCGATCAGCGCGACGTCGAAACCGCGGCTGCCGAAGGTGCGGGCGATGGCCAGGCCCATACCGGGGCCGGCGCCGACGATGGCAATGGTGGGCACGGTCGTTCCTCCTCCGTTGGGCGTGTGTCAGGAGCAGGAGACGGCGATCTTGCCCGGAGCGCTGGCACTGAAGGCGGCGAACGCCTCCGTGGCCCGCTCCAGCGGGTAGGTGGCGGTGACCGGCACGCGCAGCGCGCCGGAGGCGACCTGCTCGACCAGGAAGGTCAGGATCTTCACGTCGGGGTTGGACATGATCGTGTGGACCGTGACGTCATACCCCTTGGCGTCGTCCTGGGTCAGGCCGGTGGCGGAGGCGAGCCGGCCGCCAGGCCGCAGCAGGGCGGCCAGCTGGGCGCCGTCGCCCGCCAGGTGCAGCACCGCGTCCACGCCCTCCGGGGCGATCGCGCGGACCTGCCCCTGAAGGTCACCGGTGAAGTCGACCACGTGGACATCCGCGCCGGTCAGCCCGGTGACGAAGTCGGTCTGCGCGCCGGGGCGGGCGGTCGCAATCACCTTCGCGCCACGGGCGGCGGCGAGCTGCACCGCCAGTGCGCCCACCCCGCCGGAGGCCCCGGAGACCAGCAGCGTCTCCCCCTCGGAAAGGGCAACCGCGTCCAGGCTCACCAGGGCAGTGGCTCCGGCCACGCCCAGCGCGCCCGCGTCTCCCACCTCGACGCCCGCGGGGATGCGGGCGACGCCGTGTCCGGCGGCCACCGTGACGTACTGGGCCAACGACCCGGCGCCCAAGTAGGGCTTCAGGACGACACCGAAGACCGCGTCGCCGACCGCGAAGCCCTCCACGCCCTCGCCGAGCTCCTCGACCGTGCCTGCGAAGTCCTGGCCGAGGACCAGCGGGAACCGGTGCTCCATGAACGCCTGCGTGTAACCGGCGGCAGTGGCGAGGTCGATGCCGTTCAACGAAGCGGCGGCCACCTTGACCAGCAATTCCCCGGCCGCCGGGCGAGGAGTGTCCACCTCGGCCACGGCCGGGGCCGAGGGAACGGATTCGAGCGTGACAGCGCGCATGACAAAACCCTCCGAAATAAGTGGGACGGGTGGCCCACTTCCACTGCGGCCCACCGTACACCAGAAACGGTCCACCCGTTCCACTTGAGTAGAATGAAGGCATGACCTCCCCGCCTTCCGACCAGACACCGTGCCGGCAGCCCGGCACGGGACTGCGCGCCGACGCCGAACGCAACCGCGACCGCATCCTGGCCGCCGCCCGCCGCCTTTACGCCACCGAAGGGCTCGGCGTCTCCATGGCCTCGGTCGCCCGCGAGGCAGGCGTCGGCAAAGCCACACTCGGCCGGCGCTTCGCGACCCGGGAGGAACTCGTCAACGCGGTCTTCGCCGACCGCATGGACGCCTACGCCGACGCCGTCAGCGCGGCACTCGCCGACCCCGACCCCTGGCACGGCTTCACCGGCTACCTCCACGCCGTCTGCGCCATGCAGGCCGCCGACCGCGGCTTCGCCGACGTCCTGACCATGACCTTCCCCGCCGCCAAAGCGCTGGAAGCCCGCCGCGCCGAGTCACACAACGGGTTCCTCGAGCTCATCGCCCGCGCCAAGAACAGCGGACACCTGCGCGACGACTTCACCCACCAGGACCTCGTCATCCTGCTCATGGCCAACGCCGGGGGGGGCGCCCCCCGCCCCCGCGGCCCCCCACCCCCCCCCCGCCCCCCCCCCCCCCCCCAACACCCCCCCAACCCCACCCCCCCCAACCCCCCAACCGCGCGGGCCCCCCAGACCCGCCGCTGTCGCCCGCGCCCCGCGGGCCGCGGCGGCCCCGCACCCGCCCGCCTGCGCCCCCCCCAGCCCGCCCCCCCGCCCCCGACGCCTGGCGCCGCCTCGTCGGCCACATGCTCCGCTCCTACGCCACACCCGGCGCACCGCTTCCCGCGGTGCCCGAAGCCCCGAGGCCCGCGGCGCTCTACCGCGCCATGGTCCGACTCTCACGAACCGGCCCGGACACCGTCTAGGGCGGCAGCTTCGGCCCGTGGTACGCGTGCACGCCGTGACGGATGCCCACCCGGCAACGGAGAACCGCGCGCTCCGCCCCAGCTCAGGCCATGACGCCGTGAACGCAGAGGCAACCCATGACCTGGAGGGATGCACCGGTGACAGCCAGGAGGGTGCCGGCTGCGGCGCGGGTCCTCGCCAACGGCCGCGCCGCCCCCTCTCGTCGTCCCGATACCGCCGTACCGATCACGTTCGGACCTACAGGGCAGCGGAGGCGCCCGGAACAGTCGAGCGACCAGCAGCCCCATCCGTGCCCGCAACGCTGTGAGATCGGGGCGGCGTCAGCAAAGTCGTCAACCGCGATTCATGCCAGGGTGAAGGCGAGAGTCTGCACGGAGTTCCAGAAGGGGACCTGTCCCCGAACAAGGGGCGACCTGCCCTGCCAGACGCCAGCGCTACAGCACTCAGTGGCCCCACAAGCTGACGCATGGAGCAGAACGGTCCAACCGCCCTCGGCCGCTGCCCCAGAACGCCCACCAATCATTCGCTACAGGCCACAGAAGCTGCAGCTCAGAGACGTTCAAGCTCGCCGCCCCGCTCTCCTGCCTCTATACAGAGGACAGCTGCCGGCGCGCATCCGCTACGCTGTCCCTGGTCGGTCGTTGGTACGTCGCGTTGTCTGCTCAGGTGACCGGGCGGAGAGCATCGCACCATGTCTGACCAGCGGGCTTGTGCCCCTTGCCGAAGATCCACGTCCTGGGTTTTCAACAAGGTTTTCCACAAGCCCCCGCCTTCGTAGCTCAGGGGATAGAGCACCGCTCTCCTAAAGCGGGTGTCGCAGGTTCGAATCCTGCCGGGGGCACACCTGTAGTAGTCGGAACATCAGGACGGCCCCGAACCCGCGAGAGGGTTCGGGGCCGTCGTCGTTCTTTCCGGGCTACGGCACCCTCGCCGCATCCGGGTCCTCGGCCGCCGCCGTCTCCCCCGTCCCCGCCCCCGCGAGCGCGTTGTTCCGCCGCACCGACGACCAGAACGACCATCCGATCAGCAGGACGCCGACAAGACCCGTGATGACCTCGTTGATCTGGTACTGGATGGTGATCATGAGGATCACGGCGAGGGCGCCGATCGCATAGTGGGCGCCGTGCTCCAGGTAGACGTAGTCGTCGAGGGTGCCCTGGCGGACCAGGTAGACCGTCAGTGAGCGGACGTACATCGCGCCGATGCCCAGGCCGAGGGCCATGAGCACGATGTCGTTCGTGATGGCGAAGGCGCCGATCACGCCGTCGAAGGAGAACGACGCGTCGAGGACTTCCAGGTACAGGAACATGAAGAAGGCGGCCTGGCCTGCCAGGACCACGGGCGAGCGTTCGCCCTCGCGCTCCCGTTCCTCCGCCTCCGCTTCCTCCTCCGCCTCCAGGCGGTTCTCGAAGAAGCCGGAGAGGCCGCCGACGATCATGTAGGTGATGAGGCCCGCGATGCCGGAGACGAGGACCGTCTGGGCCTTGTCCGCGTGGGCGCCGCCGTGCTGGTGGGCGTGGGTGGCGAAGGTGAAGGACGTGATCAGGAGGACGATCAGGGCGAGGCAGACCGAGAGCATGTCGACCTTGCCGAGCCTGGCGAGCGGGCGTTCCAGCCAGCCCAGCCACTTGATGTCGCGGTCCTCGAAGACGAAGTCTAGGAAGATCATCAGCAGGAACATGCCGCCGAAGGCCGCGATCGCCGGGTGGGCGTCGGTGACCAGCTGTTCGTAGCGGTCCTTGTCGGTCAGGGCCAGGTTGACCGCGTCGATCGGGTTCTTCTTCGCCGTGACGGCGACGATCACGACCGGGAACGCCAGGCGCATGCCGAACACCGCGATCAGGACGCCGACCGTGAGGAAGATCCGCTGCCAGAAGGCGGACATCTTCTTCAGGATCCCGGCGTTGACCACCGCGTTGTCGAAGGACAGCGAGATCTCCAGGACGGCCAGGATCGCGATGACACCGAACGCCGTCCAGCCGCCGTACCAGACTCCCAGGGCCAGGCCGAGCGCGGTGACCGCGAACGACCAGCGGAAGGTCTTCAGAAGCACGGGTTGCCCCTTCCTGTTGTCGCGCGGTCGCCCGCGGGCCGGGTATCCGTCAACAACCCGACCAATCATCGGCGTTGTCTACCACGGCCGCCTGTCGCGCGGATGACGGGGCCGATCAGGGGCACGGAAAACACGCGAAAGGGGCCCTCGACCGGCCAGGTCGAGGGCCCCTCCGGAGTCGGTGTCGCCGCGCCGTCACTTCTTGAGCGCCGCCCGGCCCGATGTGCGCAGCGCGCCGACCGTCTTCAGGAGGCGGTCGGCCGGGTCGCGCAGGGACTGGTGGGCCAGGACCGTGTTGCGCAGGCCGCGGACCGGGCGGCGCCACAGGCGGTGGGCCGTGGCCACCGGGTGGGGGCGGGTGGCGAAACCTTCCCCCACGCGCAGCTCGCGGGTCTTGAGCCAGTCCTTCCACTCCTTGTCGCCGCGCCCCAGGTCCATGAGGCGCACACCGTGCCGGCCCGCCTCCTCGGCCATCCTGAGGTGCATGATCAACCCCGGGGAGTAGTAACGGAGTTCGGGGTCGTACGCCGTGAACCAGGCCGCGAACAGCGTGCGGGACGCCGGTCCGAAGTGGGCCGCGACCGGGCGGTCCCCGGCGTAGAGGACCGACAGGATGCCCGTGAAGTGCTCCTCGCGGACCCGGAAGAGATGGTCCACCAGGTCTACGATCCACGGCCGGGCGAAGCGGTCCATGCGGCCGGTCCTGCGGTACTGGGCGGACTTCCACCGCATCAGCGTGTGCAGCACCTCGGGGCTCCGGTCGTCGTAGACGAAGCGCATCTCGCCGAGGTCGCGGCCGAGCCGGCGTTCCTTCTTCAGCGTCGTCTTGGCGATGCCCGGGTACGCGCCGCGCAGCCACTCGGCATAGGGGACCTCGCCGTCGCCGTCCTTGAGGTCGATCACCGGGGAGGCGAAGGTGCCCGTGACATGGCGGCCGAACGGCTGCTGTTCCTCGACCAGATGGTCGAACTCGAAGACCGACAGGCCGCAGGCGCGCAGGAGTTGCTGGACGTCCCAGGTGACACCGGGCCGGTGCACCAGGGCCTGGCAGTCGGAGAGACCGAGGCCGATGGCCCGGCCGACGCCGAAAGGGTTGCGCTCGTACGGGAAGAAGCCGACCGGCTCCCCGCCCTCGTGCAGCACCGCCACCTGCGCACCGCCGCGGTGACGGCCGACGCCGTCCGCGAACTCCGGTGCCAGGAAAGGGTTCGCGTAGTCCGGCGACTCGTCCATCGCCTTGTGCCAGGCCTGGCGGAGCGAGGTGCTCAACTCCTCCGGTCTGTGGATCGTGATGTCCGCCTTGCCATTGGATCGCATGGATCGCATGGGCGACCGTCCCCCCACATTTCCCCCACGACGCGTCGTCCGCGCCCTGCCTACTCCTCCCACGGTACGACGAGAGACGAACAGTTCGGCAGGTCTCAAACGTCGCGAAACAGTACGGACGCCGTCAAGGATGCCTGTGGTCATGGAAAGAGCACGGATCGCCCGGCCGGGAACGATCCGGGAACGATCAGGACACGGAGGCGATCAACAGGCGGAGACGGTCACCGGGCGGTCCTGCCGGGCGCAGGCCGCCAACACCCCTGTGACCACTGCCGATCCGGTCGCCATCAGGGTCATCGCCGTTGCGGAGGAGGTCAGTTGGGCCAGCGTGCCCGCGAGCGCCGCGCCGACGCCCTGCATGGCGAGCAGGCCCGCGGAGCGCAACCCGAGTGCGTGGCCCGCGAGTTCGTCGGGTGTGAGCTCCATCAGGCGCTCCTGGAGGACCAGGCTCGCGCCGTAGCCGACGGAGGCGACGCACACGGCGATCGCCGCCCACGGCATGCCCGGCCGCAGCGCGAAGAACAAGTACGGCGCCGCCAGCAGCAGGCGCAGCGGGATGTCGAGGCGGCCGCGCAGGGCGGCCGGCACGAAGCGGCCCAGGGTCAGGTCGCCCACGAACATGCCCAGCGCCGCGCAGCGGCGGGCGGGGCGCTCGGTGCTGTATTCGCGGACGGCGGCGGGGGAGGCCGTGGTGGAGGCTGCCGGTGTGTAGGTCCCGAGACGGATGGGCCGCTCGCGAGAACGACATTTACCGGAGTTAGCATCCGGTTATGACGACTACAGAGAACACGGGTCCCCTCGCCGTCGAGATCGGGTCGCTCAAGGGCGGCTCGGCGGACCTCTCCCAGTACGCCGGCCAAGCCGTCCTCGTGGTGAACGTGGCCTCCAAGTGCGGGCTGACCCCCCAGTACACGGGCCTTGAGCGGCTCCAGGAGCGGTACGCGGCACAGGGCTTCACCGTGCTCGGCGTGCCCTGCAACCAGTTCCTCGGGCAGGAGCCCGGCAGCGCCGAGGAGATCGCCGAGTTCTGCTCGGCGACCTACGGCGTGACCTTCCCGCTGACCGAGAAGGTCGAGGTCAACGGCGACGGCCGGCACGAGCTGTACGAGCGCCTCGTCGGCTTCGCGGACGCGGAGGGCCACACCGGCGACATCCGCTGGAACTTCGAGAAGTTCCTCATCGGCCGCGACGGCACGGTCGTCGCCCGCTTCTCCCCGCAGACCGAGCCGGAGTCGGCGGAGGTCGTGGCGGCGGTGGAGGGTTCCCTCGCCTGAGCATGTGTTGACCTTGCCCCTGGGGCAGGGCTGAGCGTCCTTCTCGCCGGGCGGACGGATTCCGCCCGGTGACGGAGGATGGCTGGGGTGAACGACGAACTGCTGACCATCGGGGCGTTCGCCGCCCGGGCGCGGCTTTCGGCCAAAGCGCTGCGGCTGTACGACCGCC
The DNA here is from genome assembly GCF_042751305.1 of Streptomyces hokutonensis. Classification (GTDB taxonomy): domain Bacteria; phylum Actinomycetota; class Actinomycetes; order Streptomycetales; family Streptomycetaceae; genus Streptomyces; species Streptomyces hokutonensis_A. The sequence goes on along the minus strand of NZ_JBHYWD010000006.1, from coordinate 405,038 downwards.
TCGGGCTGCTGACCCCGGACCGGGTCGACGCGGCCAGCGGCTACCGCTACTACCGCGCCGACCAGGTCGAGCAGGCCCGACTCGTGGCGCTGCTACGGCAGTTGGACATGCCGCTGGCCCAAGTCGCCGCGCTGGTCGAGGCGGACGGGCCGGACGCGGCCGAACTCCTCGCCGCGTACTGGACGGACGTCGAGACCCGGATCGCCGGGCAGCGCACGCTCGCCGAGTACCTCCGTGCACGCCTTTCGGGGAGGAGTTCCGAGATGTACGGAAAGTTCGTGGTCGAGACGGTCGAGGTGCCGCAGCAGGTGCTGATCACCGAGACCCGGCACACCCTCGCGGACGAGTTGCCGGCCTGGATCGGGGCCTCGCTCGGACGCCTGGAGGCGGCGGCCGAGGAGTGCGGGGGCGTGAGTGCCTCGCCCTTCGTCGTCTACCACTCCGAGGTGTCGACGGAGAGCGACGGCCCGGCAGAGTCCTGCGTACCGGTCGCGGACGAGGCGGCGGCCCGGGCGTGGGCAGCGCGGCAGGGGCGGACCCGGCAGACCGCGGTCCGGGTGGAACCGGCCCGGCGGCTGGCGTACACCCGCATCACCAAGGCGCAGGTGGCGCATCCGCAGATCCTGGCCGCGTTCGAGGCGGTGGAGCAGTGGGTCGCCGCGGAAGGGCTGCGGTTCGCCGGTCCGTGCCGTGAGGTGTACTTCGCGGACTGGGACGCGGCCGGCCCCGAGGACGCGGTGTGCGATGTGGCGTTCCCGGTGGAACGGGATCCGGCTCAGTAGCCGTGACAGGGGTTCAACAGCCGTAGGAGCGGGGCCTGTTGGCTTCGGCACGGGTTCGGCAGCCGTAAGACTGGTGCCCGTTGGCCGCGGCAGGGGCTCAGTAACCGTAGAACCGAAGCCTGTTGACCCTGGCAGGGCTCGGTAGCCGTAGATCGGGCCCGGTCCCCATAGTCGCGGATCGGGCTCGATCGCCGCGGAAGGGGCCGGGCCCCGGTAGCCGTGGGAACGGGCTCGCCGGTCGCGGCACAGGGCCGACAGGTGCGGGCGCGGGCCCGGCGGTCACGGCATAGGCTCGACAGGTGCGGCACGGGCCCGTTGGTCGCGTGGGGTGGGCATGGCCGAGCCCCCTCGGCCGGGACGGCGGGCCAGTCGAGAGGGCTCTTTCGGTGTGTCTGTGAAATGGGAGTGGTCATCCGTCACGCGAGGCCGACAGTCCCCCTGCCGACCTCGGCCACGAAGGCGGTCCACGCGTCGACGGGGAACGCCAGCGTGGGGCCGTCGAGGGTCTTGGAGTCCCGTACGGCCAACGCCGCGAGAGCTGGGGACTTGACCTCGACACACGCGCCGTTTCCGGCCGAGTACGAGGACTTGATCCAGTTGTCGTTGGCGCCTTGCTGAATTGCCATTTTTGCTCCGGTTACGCCAGTTGATGAGTCGCTGTCACCGCGCGTCCCGTCCGGCCACGAACACTCCGGACGTACAACACGGTTTGCGCCAACGCCTGTTGCTCGATGGCGTGATCGACGCTACTCGCCAACATTGGTAGGCGAAGCGGCCATTCACTCGACCGGGTGGCATATTCCCCTGGTGCTTCCATCCTGGCTGGCGGAAGGTGTAAGGTGCGGCACCTTCCGCCGGACGGGGCCACTCAGCGGGCGTACTCCTTCGCGATGTCCGCGATGAACTGGTGCGACTGGTCCACGTTCAGGGCCTGGGCGCGCAGATGCTCGTACATGACGCTGTACTTCTGCACGTCGGCCGCCTTCTCCAGGTACAGGTCGCTGGTGACGCCCTCGATGTACACGACGCTGGAGTCCGCCGCGTCGGGGAACTCCAGGATGGCGTACTGGCCGTTGAGACCGGGGTGCGCGCCCACCTCGTAGGGCAGCACCTGCACGGTGACGTGCGGGAGTTGGGACATCTCGGCGAGATTCTCCAGCTGCTCGCGCATCACCTGGCGGCCCCCGACGACCCGGCGCAGCGCCGCCTCGTCCAGCACCGTCCACAGGCGCAGCGGGGATTCCCCGGAGGAGACACGTTCCTGCCGGCGCAGCCGCACCTCGACGCGCTTCTGGATGTCGCTCGGCGAGGTCTCGGGCAGCGCGCCCCGGATCAGCGCCTCGGCGTACGGCCGGGTCTGCAACAGGCCCGGGATGATCTGGGGTTCGTAGGCCCGCAGCGAGGCGGCGTCCGTCTCCAGGCCGATGTAGACGCTGTACGGGATGTCGCCGAAGGAGTGCCACCAGCCCTGCTGGCGCGAGTCCTTGGCCATCTGCATCAGCGAGTCGACGATCCGGACGTCCTCGACCTCGTACACCCCGCACAGATCGCGGACGTCGCGCTGGCTGATGCTGCGCCGGCCGTTCTCCAGCCGGCTGATCTTCGACTGCGACACCAGCAGCCGCTCGGCGACCTCTTCGGCCGTCATGCCCTTGAGCTCTCGGAGCCGACGCAACTCCTGGCCCAACCGGCGTCGCCTGACGGTGGGATTGACACTTGACGCCACGGGAACGTGCACCTCCGGCTGCATGCCTCTGCTTGCCACTGCTTGTTGCTACTTGCCGCTACTTGCTGCTCACTGCTTGCCACTTTGCGTATCTGCTGTTGAGCAGACTGCCACCAAGGTGGTTTCTACCGCTGGGAAACGGTGGATATGCGGCAGGTACGGGCCAGGTTCCGATTTCCCACGGCGTCCGTAGATGCGGCCGAGCGGGGTGGAGTGACGTTACGTCTACTCCACCCCGCTCGGACCAGCGGCTCCCGAACCGGGTCTTGGGGACTGGCGGTGCGGCGGTACTGCGTGTGGTGCGTGTACTGCGGTCGTACGGTGGTGCGGTCCTGTCGTGCCTGATGCGGGCGTGTGCCGTGGAACTGCGGCTCAGTGAGCCACGGCGCGCGCCATGGTGCCGCGGTGCGGCTGCATCGGAACACCACGAGCCGGTTCCGGTGGCCTTGATCCGGGCGCGGCCTGACGGCCGGCCGGGGCCGGGCTGCGGCGTGGCTGTGCGGCCACACCGTTCTGGACGTCCATCACGGCGTGCGCCACGAGTCCGCCCATGGGGTCGTGCCTGATCAGGTCCCGCAGCCGGGAGCGGGACGAACGTCCCTCGTTACCCGGATACAGGTGCTTGCCCAGACCCACCGCGTGCGCCAGTGCGGCGAGCGCCGCGGTCCGCGGGTCCGGCGGTACGCCGGTGCGGATCGCGGAATCGAGTCGCGCCCTGATCTCACGGCTGATCTCGTTGTCCGTCGCCTGGTAGCGAGTCGTGGGCAACACCCCGCACATCTGTCCCGCCACGGCATGCACCATGCCGCACCGCTCCAGATGCGAGAGGTAGGTCTGGCGAAGTCCCAGTCGGGGCCCGCCAATCCAGTTCACTGCACGCACGGGAGCGCCACGCCTTCGCAGCAACTCCAACGCGCAGTCCAAAGTCGGATCTCCGGTCGGCCGTGGGACTACCACGGCGATACGATCCCCGTCTGGGGCTATCCGTCCGGCCAGCGCCAGCTCCACTAGCTGTGCTCCGGCCAGACCGAGGTCGAGCGACTGCGGCTGCGCAGTGGTACCCGTGGCCGGGTCCAATGCCAGCAGTAGAAGCTCTTCCGGAAGAGTTCTGCGGCTCCTGCCCATCCATGCCTCCCCGCGTGGATGAATGACAGGGTGACCCCTCTCACATTGGTCTGTCGAGAGTGCGTGACCGCTTCGTAGTGGAACCGGTAGGTATGTCGTTCTCGTCTACCGCAGGGGTTAAGCCCGCACACAGGACACTGGTACATCGTTCGGACAACGGTGTTTGATGCGTTGTCCGGGCTGCGGGTAGGAGATTTACCGGCTGTTTTCAGCTGTTTCTGTAGCTGTCTCGGCTATCTCGGTCGGTTCGGTTGACGCACGGTGGGCGTGCGGCTCATGGAGGAGGCATCGGTGGCGGGCGAGTCCCCCGACAGGTCGAAGCAGCGCGAGTCGTCGGCAGAACCGACGCCGGGGAGCGCGAGTCCGGTTCCCGAGGCGAGGTCCGAACGCGACCCGCGCCTGGCGGTGGCCCGCGAGGCCACGTCGACGTCGTCCCAGCGCGGGGGTGTCGACACGGCGACGAAGATCTTCTCGATCCGGGAGCTGCGGGCGGGGGCGACCGAGGACGGGGACACGGGCGGGGCGTCGGGGACGGCCGGTGACGGGGCGGGGTCGGACGGTGCGTCCGGTGCGGGCGGTGCGGGCGGCTCCGACGGTGCGGGCGGTGTGGCCGGCTCCGACGGTGCGGGCGGTGCGTCCGGCTCGGACGATGGCTCCGGCTCCGGCTCGGGCGGTGACTCGGATGCGGTCGGTGGGTCGGGCGAGGCTGGTGGGACTGGCGAGTCCGGTGGGGCCGGTGCATCGGGCGATGTCGGTGAGGGCGACGACGGGTCGGGTAGTGCCGGCGAGTCGGGTGAGGCGGCCGGCGCCGACGAAACCGGTAACTCCGAGGGTCCCGAGCCGGCCGAGGGTGGCGAGGGTCCCGAGGGCGCCGAGTCCGCCGACGACGCCGAAGTCATCGGGGGCGTTGCGGGCGCGGAAGCCGTCGAGGACGCCGATGCGCAGAACCCTTCCGCCAAGGGCGGCCCGGCGGGCGATGCCCGGTTGCGGGCGGCTGTGGCGGCCTGGGTGGCGAGTGCGGACGAGCCCGAGGACTCGGGCGAGTCGGACGGTTCGGACGTACACGAGCCTGCCGGGGCCGAAGCGGCCGACGACGCGAGCGAGGCTTCTACGGCCGCGGACTCGGCGAAGTCCGCCGAGAGCGCGGAGACCGTCGTCGTGGCGACTCGCCCCGCGAAGGGGCGCCCCGCGGACGCGGAGAGCGCTGCGGAGGCCCAGGAGGGCTCCGTGAGTGCCGTAGCGGCCGCGGCGGCCGATGCTGGGCGGGGTGCCGAGTCGGAGGACGCCGGGACCGCGACCGAGGACGGGCCGCAGGACGCGGTTCCTGAGACCGCCGAAGCCGACAAGACCGAGACCGAGACCGAGACCCACGACGAGATCGCTGACGCCCGCCCGGAGGCCACCGGCACTCCCGAGGACGCGGCTCCCGACCCGGACGAGACTCCGGAGGCCGACGGAGACGCGGACGAGGAACCACAGGACGCCGTCCCCAACGCAGCCGAGGGCGAGCCGGAGGACACCGCACCGGACGCGTCCGCAGCCGAACCGGAAGACGCCGCACCCGGCTCCTCCACAGCCGAGCCGGAGGACGCGGCCCCCGGCGCATCCGAAACCGACCCGGAAGACGCCACCCCCGGCTCCTCCGAAACCGACCCGGAAGACGCCACCCCCGGCTCCTCCGAAACCGACCCGGAAGACGCCGCACCCGGCTCCTCCGAAACCGACCCGGAAGACGCCGCACCCAGCGCATCCGAAGCCGACCCGGAAGACGCCGCACCTGGCTCCTCCTCAGCGGAGCCGGAGGACGCGGCCCCTCGCACACCCGAAGCCGAACCGGAAGACGCGACAGCTGAGCCGCAAGACACCCCCCCGACCCCCGAACCCCCCACCACCCCCGAACCGAAAGCCGCCGACGGCGCCTCCGCCCCACAGGCTCCACCCGCACCCGACAACGCGACCCGCACGGGTGGTGCGGGTGGGAAAACGAAGGCGGACGACGGCGTAGCCGAGGCGGTCGATCAGCCCACGGCCGTTTTCAAGGCCGTACGGGCGCCCAAGCCCGCGGTGGACCAGCCGACCACCACTCTCAAGGCACCCAAGGCCCCGCCCACCCCCGAGGCCCCCGCCGAGCGCACCAGCAAGTTCGTCGCGCTGAAGCCCCTCGACGAGCCGCGGGCGCCCCGCGCACCCCGGCCGGACGCCACCCGCCCCGTCGCCCAGGTCGGCCCGGAGCGCACGACCCAGCAGCCGCTTCCCCCGAAGCCCCCGCTGGACCTCCTCGCCGAGCTGACCAACACTCCGCCGCCGCCGGAGACCCCGGTCCGTACGGCGATCCGCAGGGTCAAGATCTGGACCCCGCTGGTCGTCCTCCTGGCGATCGTGTTTGCAGTAGTGCAGGCCCTGAGGCCGCTGCCGACGCCCTCCCTCACGCTCACCGCCGACGACTCGTACACCTTCGCCGGCAGCAAGGCGAACCTCCCGTGGCCGAGCGAGGGCCAGGGCTGGATGGACGTCAACGGCATCGGCACGATGGGCAACTTCGGCAAGCAGACGCCGGTCGCCATCGGGTCCGTGGCGAAGGCGATGACGGCGTACATCGTCCTCAAGGACCACCCGCTGAAGTCGGGCGCGGAGGGCGAGAAGATCACTGTGGACGCGACCGCCGAGAAGGAGGGCGGTTACGACAAGGACGGCGAGTCCACGCTCAACACCGTCAAGGCGGGCGACGTCCTCACCGAGAAGCAGGCGCTGTCGGCGATCATGATCCCGTCGGCGAACAACATCGCGCGGCTGCTGGCCCGGTGGGACGCGGGCTCCGAGGCGGCGTTCATCAAGAAGATGAACGACACCGCGAAGTCGCTGGGGATGACGAACACGACGTACACGGACGCCTCGGGCCTGAAGGAGACCACGGTCTCCACCGCAGAGGACCAGGTGAAGCTGGGCAATCAACTGGTCAAGATCCAGGCGCTGATGGACATCACCAAGCTGCCGAGCTGGGTCGACCCGTCCGGCAAGAAGTGGACCAACTACAACCGCCTGGTGCCGTACAACAACTCGCTCGGCATCAAGACCGGCACCACCACCGCGGCCGGCGGCAACCTGCTCTTCGCCGCCACCAAGGAGGTCGGCGGTGAGACGGCCGTCGTCGTCGGCGCGATCCTCGGCCAGCACACCGCGCCGATCATCGACACCGTCAACGCGGTCAGCAAGACGGCGATGCTCGCGGCGCAGGACGCCATGAAGTCGGCGAAGATCCTGAAGAAGGGTGACGTCGTCGGGTACGTTGACGACCAGCTCGGCGGTCACACCCCGGTCGTCGTCACCAAGGACGTCGCCGCGGTCGGCTGGGCCGGCCTGAAGGTGAAGCTGTCGTTCGCCCCCGACTCCGTACCGCACACCGCGAAGGCCGGCACCAAGGTGGGCACGCTCACCGTGGGCGACGGTTCGGGCGGCGCGGTCAAGGTGCCGGTCGCCCTGCAGAAGGATCTCGCGGAACCGGCCCTGACCGCGAAGCTGACGCGTCTCGGCTGACCCACGAGGCGTTGTACGTCACCGCACCCCGCCGACCGGCCACCCGCACGGGAGCCGACCGGCGGGGTGCGTGCTAGCGTCGCGAATCGGGGCACGTCGCCGGTCAAGTGGACGCGGCGTCGAACAGGCCGGGAACGGGACGGGACGCGGCCGGGAACAGAAGACGGGACACGGGGAGTGCCTTCAGGTGGCCACAGCGGAGCCGACACGCGCCGACGATGCCGATCCGGGCCCGGTAGCCGGCCCGCGAATACACCTGCCCGCGCACCACACGGACCAGGACGCGACACCTAGCGGAAGCACCCGTTGGGCGGGGCTGATCGACCGTCTCCGCACCCCCTTCCTCCGCCACCCGGTGATCGGCTTCACGCTGCTCTCCGGGATCCTGCACATCGTCTGGTTCTTCACGTTCGCGAACAGTGGCGGCGATCTCGCGGCGCAGGACGCCTGGGCGGAGTTCGTCGGCCGCCACCCGGACTCGGCGTACAACCTCGCCTGGTACGGCGGCATGCACCCGGTGTCGTACAGCGTGGTCTCGCCGTATCTGATGTCGGTCCTCGGTGTCCGTACGACGATGATGATCGCCGGGACGATCTCGGCGGGCCTGCTCACCTTGATCCTGATCCGCAGCCGCTCGGTGAAGAACCCGCTGTGGGCCTCGCTCGCGGGTGTCTTCGCGCTGCTGTGCAACGCGGCGTCGGGCCGGGTGACGTACGGCCTGGGCATGGTGTTCGGGCTCGGCGCGGTGGCCGTCGTCTTCTGCTGGCCGTACCGCTGGCGCTACAAACGCTGGGCGAAGGCCCTGTGCGCGGCCCCGCTGGCCGCGCTCGCGACGATGTCGTCCCCGGTGGCCGGCCTGTTCGTGGGCCTGGTCGCCGTAGCCCTGTTCCTGCAGAAGCGCCGCCCCGGCGCCTGGGCGCTCGGCCTCGCACCCGCGGCCGTAGTGGCCGTATCCGCTTGGCTGTTCCCGTTCTCCGGCACCCAGCCGATGCTGTTCGGCTCGATGATCCTGCCGCTGATCTCCGGGGTCCTCGTCTACTTCCTGGTGCCGCACGAGTGGACGACGGTGCGGATCACGGCGGCCGTGTACAGCGTCGGGGTCATCCTGGTCTGGCTGGTCAGTTCGCAGATCGGCTCGAACATAAGCCGGCTGGCGATGCTCTTCGCCGGTGTGGCACTGGTCTCCGCGCTGCCGTTCGCGGTGCCGCGCTCGCGCAAGTGGTACGCGATCGTGCTGGCCTTCGTCGGCTTCACCGGCTGGATCGGCTTCAAGTCGGTCGACGACGTCGTCAACACCGCCCCCGCCGCGTCCTGGTCGCACGAACTCGCGCCGCTGGTCAACGAACTCCAGGAGGTCGGCGCCGAACGCGGCCGGGTCGAGGTCGTACCGGCCCGCTCCCACATCGAGGCCTCCGCGCTCGCGCCGTACGTCAACCTGGCCCGCGGCTGGAACCGCCAGGCCGACATGGAGCGCAACCCCCTCTTCTACGACGACACCCTCAACTCGGCGAACTACCACGAGTGGCTCCAGCGCTGGGCCGTCCACTACGTCGTCCTGCCGAAGGACAAGCTGGACGGCGACGGCGGCGAGCGCGAACGGGACCTGGTCCAGCGCGGGATGCCCTATCTGAAGCAGGTCTGGGGCGACACGAACTGGCAGCTGTTCCAGGTCACCGACCCGACGCCGCTCGCCGAGCCGAACGCGGTCGTCGACCGGGCCGAGCAGGGCGAGCTGACCATCGAGGTGAAGAAGAAGGGCCGGATCCTGATCCGCATCCCGTACTCGCCGTGGCTGAGCGTCGTCGACGCGAAGGGCAAGAGCCTCAAGCCGCCGCAGGAGACCGAGGCGTCCAAGCATCGCGCCGAGGGCACGCCCAAGACGTACGACAACCTCAACGGGTGCCTGACGGAGACCGCGGAGGACTCGAAGGGCGACAAGTGGACGATGCTGCTGGCCCCGAAGGCGGGGACGTACCGGCTCGCGGCGCCCTACCAGCTGCCGCGCGGTACGCCCTGCCCCGACGAGCTGAAGTAGTCAGCGGAGCCGGTCGACGTACTTGTCCGTGCCGGGGACGGTCGGGATGAAAGGCGCCACCAACTCGACCGTCCCCAGGCCCGATTCGGCCACGGCGGTGTCCAGTCCCGTGAAGTACTCCTCCCAGCAGTCCCGTGGATCCGCCTCCAGGAACCAGAGCAGCGTCAGCCGCGTATCCACCCCCTCGACCTGCTTGACGTAGGTCATGCGGTCGCCCGGCAGCGGGGTCGGACGGAACACGGTCACCATCGCGGCCGGGGACCCCGCGAGCCGCTTCGGGAGGTGCCGGGAGCGCAACCACTCCAGCAACTCGGCGCGCTGCGCGGCCGATTCACTGTCGACGACCTCCAACACCAGCCCGGCGTAAGGGTGGTCGAGGGCGTGGAAGTCCCTCGGTCCGGCCGCGCCGTCGCGGTACACGGTCGCCTCGTGGTCCTGGAACGCGGTGAAGACGTGCGTACGGTCCTGGTACACCCGACCGTCGCGATTGAGCCGTTTGTTGATGCCGACGGTCCACTTCATGTGGTCGTCGTAACGGCCCTCGGTGACCCAGTACGTGGAGAGGTAGCAGCCGGCGGTGACGGGCTGGGCGATCGCCGACTTCTCGGGATAGCGCAGGAGTTGGAGGTCCCGGGTGGCGACCCAGCGGCGGCCGGCGTACATCCAGGGCATGGCCATCGCGCCGGCGTAGTAGTGGTCGTCCTCGTACCAGCGGTTGTACGCGTACTCGTGGCCGGGCTGCGGTTCGACCATGGTGATCAACGCGTGGCCGGGCCGGACTCCGTACGGTCCTACGGCGGCCAGTTCGGCGTACACGTCGCTCCGGGTGTCCTCGCTCACGTCGCTCCCCTTCCGTCCTCCGCCGGTCGCCCATACTCTGACGCCCCGTCAGATAAACCGCCAGACCCCGGGAGGGATCGGATGTCGCTGCTCGCGGGCAAGACCGTCGTCGTCTCGGGGGTCGGGGCCGGACTCGGCCACCAGGTCGCCGCGGCCGTCGTACGGGACGGAGGGAACGCCGTGCTCGGCGCGCGCACGGAGGCGCATCTCGCCAAGTCGGCCGCCGAGATCGATCCGGACGGCTCGCACACGGCGTACCGGTCGACCGACATCACGGACGAGGCGCAGTGCGAGGCGCTCGCGGAGGTGGCGCGGGAGCGGTTCGGACGGATCGACGCGGTGGTCCATGTGGCCGCGTGGGACAGCTACTTCGGCGGGCTCGAGGACGCGGACTTCGCCACCTGGCAGTCGGTGATGGACGTGAATCTGCTGGGTACGTTGCGGATGACGCGGGCGTGCCTGCCGGCGCTGAAGGAGGCGGGCGGCGGCTCGGTCGTCATCATCGGGACGCAGTCGGCGGTGGCCGCCCCCTCGCAGGTGCGGCAGGCGGCGTACGCGGCGTCGAAGGGGGCGCTGACGAGCGCGATGTACTCGCTGGCAAGGGAGTTGGGGCCGTACCGGATCCGGGTGAACACGGTGCTGCCGGGGTGGATGTGGGGGCCGCCGGTGGAGGCGTACGTGCAGTTCACCGCGCACACGGAGAGGGTGCCGGAGGCGGAGGTGCTGAAGCGGCTGTCCGACCGGATGGCGCTGCCCGAGCTGGCGACGGACGGGGATGTGGCGGACGCGGCGGTGTTCCTGGCGTCGGAACGGGCGCGGGCGATCACGGGACAGTCGTTGCTGGTCAACGCCGGGGAGCTGATGCGTTGAGTTCATGTAGATGAACGCGGAACATCAATCCGAACGATTTTGCTCCCCCTTGACTGTTCGCTTACTTGTCGTGCTCACGCACGACCGCCCACGATGAGCCCCGGGCTGAACCGGCTCAATCGTGGGAGGGCGCATATGAACGGGCTCGACTGGGCCGTGCTCATCGGCTATTTCGGCGTGATGGTGGCCATCGGTGTGTGGTCGCACAAGCGTGTCGACAACGTGAGCGACTTCTTCACCGCCGGCGGCAAGATGCCCTGGTGGCTCTCCGGCATCTCGCACCACATGTCGGGCTACAGCGCGGTCATGTTCACCGGTTACGCGGGCATCGCCTACACCTACGGTGTCACGTCCTTCATCACCTGGTCGTTCCCGATCGCGCTGGGCATCGCCATCGGCTCCAAGCTGTTCGCGCCGCGCATCAACCGGCTGCGCTCGCGGCTCCATGTGGCGTCTCCCCTCGAGTACTTGAAGAACCGCTACAACCTGCGGACCCAGCAGGCGCTCGCCTGGTCCGGGATGCTGCTGAAGATCGTGGACGTGGCCGCGAAGTGGGCGGCGATCGCGACCCTGCTCTCCGTGTTCACGGGTGTGTCCCTGAACCAGGGCATCCTCATCACCGGCGCGATCACGGCCGTCTACTGCACGATCGGCGGCCTGTGGGCCGACGCGCTGACCGAACTCGGCCAGTTCGTCATCCAGTTGCTCGCCGGCGTCTCCATGTTCGTGGCCGTCGTACTGAAGCTGAACGACAAGGGCATCGGATTCTTCGGCGCCTGGGACGAACCGGCGCTCCAGGGCCACGGCAAACCCCTCGTCGGCCCCTACGGCACGGTGTTCCTCCTCGCGTTCCTCTTCATCAAGCTCTTCGAGTACAACGGCGGCATGCTCAACCAGGCCCAGCGCTACATGGCCACCAAGAGCCCCCACGAGGCCGAGCGTTCGGCCCGCCTCTCGGCGGCACTGTGGCTGATCTGGCCGACGGTCCTGTTCTTCCCCATGTGGATGTCACCGCTGCTCGTCCACGCGCAGAAGCCGGACGGCTCCGACTCCTACGGCCTGATGACCGAACAGCTGCTGCCGCACGGCCTGTTGGGCCTGGTCGTCGTCGGCTTCTTCTCCCACACGATGGCGATGTGCTCGTCCGACGCGAACGCCATCGCGGCCGTCTTCACCAGGGACGTGGCACCGGTCGTATCGGCCAGGGCCCGTGCCTGGAACGACCGTTCAGGCCTGATCGCGGCCCGCGTGACGACGGTCGTCTTCCTCGCCCTGTCGATGTCGGTGGCGACGCAGATCAACTCGCCCACGTTCAAGGACATCATCACGGTCGTCATCAAGTGGGTCGCGGGCCTGATGGGCCCGATCGCGATCCCGATGATGCTGGGTCTGCTCCGCCCCTTCCGCAAGTCCGGCCCCACGGCGGCGCTGACGAGCTGGGCGGCGGGCCTGTTCGCCTTCTGGCTGGTCAACTACCCCATCAACTGGGAGGTCGACGGCGGGGTCCCGCTCCAGTACCAGGTGTCGATCCCGCTCGCGGTGTCGCTCGTCCTCTACATCCTCATCGGCTACGTGAAGCCCGAGGACACCCCGGAACGTGACGCCCTGATCGAGCAGATCAACGGCGGCGGGGACGACGACGGCGAGGCGGCGGCGGTCCCGGTACCGGCGCAGGCCGACGGGACGCAGGACACGGCGGCGGTGACGCGGGGAACGGACTGACGTCCAGCGGACGAAGGCTTCGGACACCGTCCACAGCCGGGCCGCGTCTCCTGGTCCAGAGCGTAAGGGGCGACGCCGACGACGGCGTCGCCCCGCTCGACGACTGCCGTGGCCCGAACACAGTCCTCCCGGTCCGGGTCCATGTTCCGGCCAAGGGACGTCGCACCGACGTCGGGACGATCACCCTGTTCTGCCAGACGCTCGTCGACCCCGACCAGTCGCAGCGCCTGATGAACTGATCCGATCGCACACCGGTTGCGGACGGTTCAGCCCCGCGGGTAACGGGCGAGCCAGCCCGGGGAGGCACCTGCCGGACCGTGCAGCGCCGGCCCCTGGGTCATCTCCACGGCGAAGTCGTCCGCGAGCACGAGCAGCGTGGGACGGCCCTCCAGCTCGGCCAGCCAGACCGGCGGCAGGGCCGTCTCGCCGTACAACGCCCCCAGCAGCCCACCGGTGAGCGCCCCCGCAACCCCGGAGGGCCCACCGTGATTCACGGCAAGACACAACGCGTGCCGTACGTCCTCCCCGACGAGCGCGCAGTACACAGCCCCCGAGAGCACCTCCTCCGCGCCCCCCTCCCCCACAAGTTCCTCGACCCGCCCCGAGGTCGGCATCCCCTGCCGCACGGCACCAAGCGCACGCTGCAGCCCATCGGAGACAGCCTGATGCCCGGGCCGGGCGGCCAGCAGCGCAAGCGCCCTCTGCACAGCCGCGTCGAGACTCTCCCCGCGCGCGAGCCCATGCACAACGACGGCGTACGCCCCGGCCGCCAGATACCCGACCGGATGCCCATGCGTCTGAGCCGCACACTCCACCGCAAGCTGCATCACCAGCTGCGGCTCCCACCCGACGAGCAACCCGAAGGGCGCCGAACGCGCAGCCGCCTCGCCCCCCACCTCACCAGGATTCTTGGGCGCGTCGAGAGTCCCCATCCGCTCGTCCCCAAACCCCAGCAAACAGGCCCGAGTCGGGTCCCGCCGCGCGTACAGCCACTCCTCCCGCGCGAGCCACCCGTCATCCTTACGACGCTCGTCGGGTCCCCAGTCGTGCTGGGTGGCCGCCCATCGCAGATACGCCCGGTGCAGATCGGTGGGCGGATGCCAGGCCCCGGTGTCCCGCCGCACCTGGGCCCGGATCAGCCCGTCGACGGTGAACAGGCTGAGCTGCGTGAGATGAGTGACGGCCCCCCGCCGCCCGTACCCGAACGCCAGATCTACGAGGCCCTCCGCACCGTAGGCCTCCCGGATCTCGTCCATCGCCAACAGGTCGACGGGCGACCCGAGTGCGTCCCCCACAGCGGCCCCCAGCAACGTCCCCCGCACCCGGCTCCGAAAGTCCTGCTGCTCCCCCCGCCCCCAGACGGCCCCGGCAGCGGTTGCGGTTGCGGCACTCACCAAGACCTCCTCAGGCGCCGTCCATACGTACGAGTCAGCTCAGCACTGTAATCGAACGGGGACGGTGAGTTGAGGGGGCTGATCGGTATACGGGGAGTTGAACCGACCTGCGACGACAGAGTGGACGTTGGGCCACTCGCTTCTTTGCCAGTGTCGGGCTTCCACGGACCGAGTAAAGGGCGCTCCCTGCGGTCGCGTCGGCTTCGCCGATGGCCCTGCGGGCCACCCTTGACTAGGTCCGCTCCAGCCCGTCTGAGAAGCGAGCGAGCGGCCCGGAGGAATGGGTGGCCGACGCATGCCCACCCCTCACGTGGGCTGCGTCCGCAACCAGCGGAGCGGGGCGCGTACGCGCCTCGCCAGCACGCCGGGCCGGCTCAGCGGCCAACCCCGAGTGGGGGGGATCCGCAGGGACAGGACACAGGCCTGGGGGGGTAGGGGGGTCCGAAAAAGTGTGACACTCCCCGCCCGAAGCGTCACACTTTTTCAGACCCATACCCCCACCCCCTCTCCTTTCCTCCTCCCCCACCGTCTCTGTCGGCTGCGCAATGGGGCCTCCGGCCTTGTGCCCTGCCCCCCGTAACCTGACCTGCGGGAGCAGAGCACCGCACGGCCGCACGGCTTGCCCAAACAGCGCCCGAACTCCCGAAGCAAGCCACAGAACGCACCAAGCCGGTCCCCGCCTTGGAAACCCCGCAGACCGAAGCCGAAGACCGCCAGCACATCGGCCATCAGCCAGACCCGCACCTCAGGACACTCGGCATCCGCCGCAACAGGACAACACACCCTCCGCCCACGGCACCGGCCCTCCACCGAGGCATTCGCGACACCCACACCCGGAAAACGGCCCACCAAGCCCAGGCCGAAGAAACACTTCACGTCATCCCACAACACGCCGAGCACCCCAGTCCCCCCACCGGCCGTTGGCCGCTGAGCCCACCCGGCGTGCAGGCGAGACGCCGACGCGCCCCGCAACACCGGCCCACAACGCAGCCCACGTAAGGGGCTGACATACCTGGGCCCCCCATTCCTCCGGGCCGCTCGCTCGCTTCTCAGACGGGCTGGAGCGGACCTAGTCAAGGGTGGCCCGCAGGGCCATCGGCGAAGCCGACGCGACCGCAGGGAGCGCCCTTTACTCGGTCCGCGGAAGCCCGACAATGACAAGAAGCGAGTGGCCCAACGTTCACCCCACAACTCAGAGCCACAGCAACCCCCTCACCCCGCCCCAACACGAGTTCGGCCCACACGGTCTTGCAGGGGGTGGGTGCCTCAACAGCATTCATGTCGGTACGGAGCGCGACTGTCCGGGTGCTGTCCGGGGTCGTCCGGCTCGCGTGCGTGAGGCCGCCGGGCTGTCGCAGGCGGAGTTCGGGGGCGAGATCGGGTACAGCGCGGAGATGGTCTCGTCGGTGGAGCGGGGCGGCGAGCACCCAAGCCGGAGTTCCCGGACAAGGCGGACAAGGTACTGAAAGCGGGCGGCCAAGATCTCCGCGATGAAAGAGGACGTGGAGAAGGCCCGGTACCCAAAGAAGGTGCGGGATCTGAAGAAGCTGGAGGACGAGGCCGTAGAACTGGGGGCCTACGACAGCCACCAGATTCACGGTCTGTTGCAAACCCCGGACCACGCAAGGGAGTTGTACGCCATGCGACGGCCCGCGTATACGGAGGAGGAGATCGATCGACACGTCACCGCGCGCGTGGCACGCAAGGCCGTCTTCGAACGCAAGCCAGCGCCGCAGCTCACCTTCGTCCAGGAAGAGGTGACGCTACGGCGACCCCTCGGAGGCAGAATGGTGTTGCCCACGGACCGCGAGGACCACGCGGGTATGGCGGGCTCGATCAGGCTGTTGAAACTCCGCGATGGCAAGGCACTCGGGCACTCGGAGAGCCAGCTCCACAGCCGTCTGATCAGCGATCCCAAGGAAGTTCATGTCCTTGAGATGCGCTATGGCATGACCCGGGCGCAGGCTCTCACGCCCCGGGAGTCTCTGACCTTCAGGGCTTGAGGACGATCTTGCCGTGGGTGTGGCGGCGTTCGAGCTCGGTATAGGCCTCTTGGACCTGCGCCAACGCGTAGACGTTCGCGATGGGTACCTCAAGATGGCCGTCGGAGATCAGCCCGGCCGGTTCGGTGAGTACCTTGGCGCCCGGCCCGGCCGCCGCCCCTCCGTCGGTTTTCACCCCGTACTTCGCGGCGGCCGCGAAATCAGCGATGGTGTCGATCCGTTTGGCGCGGCGGCACTGATCCGGTCGGCGGCTCCGTCGCCGTAGGCGAGCGGGATCACTCCGTGGTTCTTCAGCCACTCGTGGTTGCTCTGGCCGGCCAGGCCGAGACGGCGCGACGATCAGGAATCTCCCCTAATTGACGACCGTCACCCGCGTGCCCGTCGTCCCGAACGCCCACAGCGCCGCCCCGTCCGCCTTGCCCATCCGCACACCGCCCGTCTGCTTGCCCGCGGCCGGCGGAGGCGAGGAGCCGTCCACCGCGTTGGAGAAGGCGATGTTGAGGCCGGACTTGGTGGCGAAGTAGACGATGTGCTCGATCTGGACGCCGTCGGAGCCCGTCGTGGCGTCCTTGCGGACCGAGACGGTGTATTTGCCGGGGTCGGGGCTCACCGTGCCCGGCCAGACCGGGAACGTGCGGGCCGCCTTGTCGCTCGCGTCGACCAGCCAGACCCGTTTCTGGCCGACGGCGTAGACGATGCGCCGGCCGGTGCCGGAGGAGGCGGGTACCGCGGCGGCCGTCGCGTGCGGCTTGGGGGACTTGGACGCGTGCGCGGTGGCCGAGGCGCTGGGGCGGGCGGCGGACGCCTTCGGGTGCGGACCCTTGTCGGCCTGCATGGCCAGGACCGTGACCGCGGCGATCGCTCCCACCGTCAGACCGGTAACCCAGACCTTCGAGGCAGGCACGGGCACGCATCTCCTCAGCTACTCACAGCCCCCACATCCCGATCGAACAGGGGTCGGATCATCGTACCGGCCCCTGTCCGACCGCCCGGACCCTCAGTCCAGCACCGGCAGCAGTTCCGGCAGGTGCCCGTCCGAGGCGGACGCGGCGCGCTGCCGCTCCTCGGGCACCTCTCCGTACAGCGTGGTGCGCGGTCGCGCCGGCCGGCCCGCCAGTTCCGCCACGGCGACCAGGTCACGTACCGACTTGTAGGAGCCGTACGACGAACCCGCCATGCGCGAGATCGTCTCCTCCATCAGCGTGCCGCCGAGGTCGTTCGCGCCGGAGCGCAGCATCTCCGCCGCGCCCTCCGAGCCCAGCTTCACCCAGCTCGTCTGGATGTTGGGGATCCAGGGGTAGAGGAGGAGACGAGCCATCGCCACCACCGCCCTGTTGTCCCGCATCGTCGGGCCCGGGCGGGCGATGCCCGCCAGGTACACCGGCGCGTTGGTGTGGATGAACGGGAGTGTCACGAACTCCGTGAAGCCGCCCGTGCGTTGCTGGATTCCGGCCAGGGTCCGCAGGTGGCCCAGCCAGTGCCTGGGCTGGTCCACATGGCCGTACATCATCGTCGAGCTCGACCGGATGCCCAACTCGTGTGCCGTCGTGACGACTTCGATCCAGGTCGCCGTCGGCAGCTTGCCCTTCGTGAGGACCCAGCGGACCTCGTCGTCCAGGATCTCCGCCGCCGTACCGGGGATGGTGTCGAGGCCCGCCTCCTTCGCGGCCGTCAGCCACTCGCGGATGGAAAGGCCCGTGCGCGTCGCGCCGTTCACCACCTCCATGGGGGAGAACGCGTGGACGTGCATCCCGGGAACCCGCTCCTTCACCGCCTTCGCGATGTCGAAGTACGCCGTGCCGGGCAGGTCGGGATGGATGCCGCCCTGCATGCAGACCTCGACCGCCCCGACTTCCCAGGCCTGTTGGGCCCGGTCCGCCACCTGGTCCAGGGAGAGCGTGTACGCGTCCGCGTCCGTACGGCGTTGCGCGAAGGCACAGAAACGGCAGCCGGTGTAGCAGACGTTCGTGAAGTTGATGTTCCGCGTGACGATGTACGTCACCTCGTCACCGACCACCGACTTCCGCACGTCGTCCGCGATCCGCGTCAGCGCGTCCAGCGCCGGGCCGTCCGCGTGCAGCAGGGCGAGGGCCTCCGCGTCGGTGAGCTTCGTGGGGTCGTCGGCCGCCGTCGCCAGTGCCTGCCGTACGTCCGTGTCGATGCGCTCGGGCACCATGCCGGGCGCCGCCGCCTCGCGCAGGGCGGCCCAGTCGCCGTAGACCTCGTCGAAGTCGTCACGGCGGTCGGACGTACGGCCCTCCGTGTCGATCGACGCGTGCAGGTCCGTACGGCCGGAGGAGACGAAGGCCTCCTCGGGCTCCTGCCAGGCGTGGCCCTCCACGACCGCGTCCTCACGCGCGAGGCCCGTCTCCGGGTCCGCCAGGGCCCGTACGTGCGGCAACAGGCGTGGGTCCAGCCAGGGTTCGCCCCGGCCCACGAACTCGGGGTAGACGCAGAGGCGTTCGCGGAGTTCGAAGCCCGCCTCCGCGGACTGTTCGCGCAGCAACTCGATCTGGGGCCAGGGGCGTTCGGGGTTCACGTGGTCGATGGTGAGCGGGGACACCCCGCCCCAGTCGTCGATGCCCGCGCCGATCAGGCGCTTGTACTCCGAGTCGACGAGGTTGGGCGGCGCCTGGAGACAGGCCGACGGGCCCATGATGTGCCGCGCCACCGCGACCGTCGCCACCAGCTCGTCCAGTTCCGCGTCCGGCATGCCGCGCATCGCCGTATCGGGCTTGGCACGGAAGTTCTGGATGATGAGTTCCTGGACGCCGTGGTAGGACCGGGAGATCTTGCGGAGCGCGAACAGGGACTCCGCGCGCTCCTCGTACGTCTCGCCGATGCCGATCAGGATCCCGGACGTGAAGGGGACGGAGGAGCGGCCCGCGTCCTCCAACACCCGCAGGCGTACGGCGGGTTCCTTGTCCGGGGAGCCGTAGTGCGGGGCGCCGGGCTCGGACCAGAGGCGGGTCGCGGTCGTCTCCAGCATCATGCCCATGGACGGGGCGACCGGCTTCAGGCGCTGGAAGTCGGTCCAGCTCATGACGCCGGGGTTGAGGTGGGGCAGCAGGCCCGTCTCCTCCAGGATGCGGATGGAGATGGCGCGGACGTAGGCGATCGTGTCGTCGTAGCCGTGCGCGTCGAGCCACTCGCGCGCCTCCGGCCAGCGGTCCTCGGGCTTGTCGCCGAGGGTGATGAGGGCTTCCTTGCAGCCGAGGGCCGCGCCCTTGCGGGCGATGTCGAGGACCTCGTCCGGGGACATGAACATGCCGTGGCCGGCGCGGCGGAGCTTGCCGGGGACGGTGACGAAGGTGCAGTAGTGGCACTTGTCGCGGCACAGGCGGGTGAGGGGGATGAAGACGCTCTTCGAGTACGTGATCACGCCGGCGCGGCCGGCCGCGTCGAGGCCCGCGTCGCGCACCCGGGCGGCGGACGCGGTGAGGTCGTCGAGGGCCTCGCCGCGGGCCTGGAGCAGCACCGCCGCTTCCGTCACGTCGAGGGCGACGCCGTCACGGGCGCGTTTGAGGGCGCGACGCATGGAGTTCTCGGTCGGGGCGGTTCCGGAGCTCGCGGGAGTCGTCATCCTTCGAGCATACGATCGGTCTGATCAGGCCAAAGAGGGGCGCCCGATTCGTTCCGGCCGGGCAGGTCGTTACACGGTGTCACTGGCAGTGGGAGCTCTCCGCCCTCCCCCGTGCCGGCTCCGGTTTCCCGACACCCGCCGATTGCCTTTCCTTGCACGGGAGTTCACAGCGGGCTATCAGAGTCGTACGGGTCACCTCCGCACGATCCCTGTCACTGACGACACCCCGGGAGCAGCCGCATGTGCGACGACGATCACGGAAACGGTCTCAACCGGCGCGCGCTGTTCGTGACGGGCGCAGCCGCCGCGCTTACGTTGGGAAGCGTGAGCTTCGCGAGCGGCGCCGAGGCCGCGGCAGACGGCGACCAGGAGAGCCGGACGGTACGGGGCACCCTGCCGCCCGGCTCGCCCGACTTCGTGTACGTCCCCGTCGAGGTCCCGGCGGGGGTCCGCGAGCTGAAGGTGGCGTACACCTACGACCGACCGTCCGTCCCGGCCGGCACCCAGGGCAACGCCCTCGACATCGGCGTCTTCGACCAGCACGGCACCGGCCTCGGCGGCCGGGGCTTCCGGGGCTGGTCGGGCGGGGCGCGCACGGAGTTCTTCGTCCGGGTGGACGACGCGACGCCCGGGTACATCCCCGGCCCGGTGCACGCCGGCGTCTGGCACATCGCGCTGGGCCCGTACACGGTGTCCCCGCAGGGCCTGTCGTACGAGCTCACGATCACGCTCACCTACGGCGAACCGGGTGTCGCGCCGCAGCCGGTGTACCCGCCGGAGCGGGCGAAGGGGCGGGGGCGGGACTGGTACCGGGGTGACTGCCACCTGCACTCCTGGTACTCGGACGGGCGCCGCACCCCCGCCGAGATCGCGGCGCTGGCGCGGGCGGCGGGCCTGG
This sequence comes from Streptomyces hokutonensis, assembly GCF_042751305.1. Classification (GTDB taxonomy): domain Bacteria; phylum Actinomycetota; class Actinomycetes; order Streptomycetales; family Streptomycetaceae; genus Streptomyces; species Streptomyces hokutonensis_A. The sequence goes on along the minus strand of NZ_JBHYWD010000006.1, from coordinate 384,526 downwards.
ACTTCATCAACACGTCGGAGCACAACACGCACTCCTCGCACCCCCATTGGGCCTCGGAGGCGGGCGACGACCTGCTGATCATGCTCGGCGAGGAGGTCACGACCCGCAACGGTCACGTGGTCGCCCTCGGCACCGAGCCCGGCACGTTCGTCGACTGGCGGTACAGGGCCCGCGACAACCGCTTCGGCCGGTTCGCCCGCGAGATCCGCCGGGCCGGAGGGCTCGTGGTCCCGGCCCACCCGCACGCCACCTGCATCGGCTGCGCCTGGAAGTTCGGCTTCGGCGAGGCGGACGCCGTCGAGGTGTGGAACGGCCCCTACACGCCCGACGACGAGGTCGCCCTCGCCTCCTGGGACGCGACCCTCGTGGCCTCCGTCCGCGAGAACCGGGAGTGGCTCCCGGCGATGGGCAACAGCGACGCCCACCGCGACCCAGACGCGGTCGGCCTCCCCCAAACCGTCGTCCTGGCCGACGACTTGACGAGGGAGGCGATCCAGGACGGCATCCGCGCGGGTCGTTCCTATGTCGCCGAGTCGAAGAACGTCTCCCTCTCCTTCACCGCGACGGGGACGAAGGGCGAACACGCCGGTATCGGCGAGCGGTTGAGGGTGGCCGCCGAAACCCCGGTGACGGTACGGCTGGAGGTCACCGGCGCCCCGCGCTGCACCGTCCGCCTCGTGACCGACCAGGGCGTGCTGTTCACCAGCGATCCCCTGCCGGTCGCGGGCACGGGCACCATCGAATGGCGGACGACTCCGACCTACGCGGCTTACGTACGGGCCGAGTTGAGGCACGAGACGGCGGCGGGGGTGGTGCCGGGGGCACTCGCGGCGTTCACGAATCCGATCTTCCTCGGAGAAGCCGCACGGTGAACTGAGGACGGCGTTGCCCATGCCGACGGATTCCCTGTCGGACGCGCACGGCACCATGGGAGGACACGCCCCGGCCGATCAACAGGAGACCCGAGAACCGATGCCCCCATCCACCCCCGAATCCAAGTACCGCACCATCAGCCGAATCCAGCGCATGCTGAACTCGGTCACCCGCCGCCTCCCCACCCAGACCGTCCTGGAGACCATCGGCCGCGTCTCCGGGCAGCCGCGCCGCACCCCGCTCGGCGGACGCCGTGTCGGCGACACTTTCTGGCTGGTCTCGGAGTTCGGCGAACTCTCCCACTACGTCCGCAACATCAAGGCGAACCCCGAGGTCCGGGTCCGCATCATGGGCCGCTGGCACACCGGGACGGCCCACCTCCTCCCCGACGACGACCCCCGCGCCCGGCTGCGCACCCTGCCCCGCTTCAACAGCGCGGCGGTGAAGGCGATGGGGTCGAACCTGCTGACGGTGCGGGTGGATCTGGACAAATAGGGATGACTCGCCATATACCTAAATGACGGGTGCCACGATGCCGACATGACGGTCAACATGACGATGAGCCTCCCTGATGATGTGGCCGCGTACATCAAGGCCAAGGGCAACGCCTCCGCATACACGGCCCGGATACTGCGCCGCCGAATGCTCGCGGCGGAGTTGGAGAGGTCCGCGCGCCTGCGGGCCGAAGCCGGCATCGTGACGACCGCCGCAGAGCCCGCCGAGACCGAGGAAGCGACCTTCGAGCGGTGGGCGCGGGTGGGCGGTCGGTGAAGCGGGGGCACGTCTACGAATTGGCTTTCTCCGGCGGTCCCGGGCATGTTCTGGTGATCTCGTCGGACGCTCTGAACACGCAGAACAAGTGCGCCACCTGCGTGCTGATCTGTCCGCAACAGGTACGGGAGGCCACGCTCGTCGACATCCCGATCACCTCGCCTTCGACAGGCACCGTCGTGCTCGGCGAATTTCGCACACTGTCCGCGCCTCGCTTCACCGAGGACCTCGGACCAGTCGACGAGCGGCTCATGGAAGCGGTCGAGATCGGACTCCGCGCAGTCTTCGGTCTCTAGCCGAGGTCGGTCCCGCCCCTCACCCCTGCCACACGATCGCCTGCACCTCGCTGTACGCGTGCAGCGCGTACGAGCCCACGTCCCGGCCGACGCCGCTCTTCTTGAACCCGCCGAACGGCGCCTCCATGTTGCGCCCCACGGTGTTCACGCCCACCCCGCCGGCCCGCAGCAGCCGGGCCACCCGGAACGCCCGGGCCACGTCCCCCGACCAGACGTAGTCGATGAGGCCGTAGTCGCTGTCGTTGGCGAGGGCGATTCCTTCCTCCTCGTCGTCGAAGGGAACGACCACGACGACTGGACCGAAGATCTCCTCGCGGACGACCCGCATCTCGGCGGTGCAGTCGGCCAGGACGGTGGGGGCGACGTGGAACCCCGGTCCGTCCGACGGCCGTTCGCCACCGGCGACGACCACCGCGCCTTCCTTGCGGCCGAGTTCGACGTACGACTCGACGCGTTCCCGGTGCGCAGCCGAGATCACCGGCCCGACCACCGTGTCCGGCGAGCGTGGATCTCCGACCTTCAATCGACCGGCGTAAGCGGCCAGTTGCTCAACAACCCTCTCGTACATGCCCCGTTGGGCCAGTACCCGCGTCGGCGCCGTACAGATCTGCCCGCTGTAGAAGGAGAAGGTCGTGCCGATACCGGAGACGGCGGAGGCGAGGTCGGCGTCGTCGAAGACGACAGCCGCCCCTTTCCCGCCCAGCTCCATCAACTGCCGCTTCATACCCCGCCCGCACACCTCGGCGATGCGCTGTCCGACCGCCGTGGACCCGGTGAAGCTGACCATGTCGACGTCCGGCGACTCCACGGCCGCCTCCCCGACCTCCACCGCCCGCCCGTTGACCACGTTCACGACCCCGCGCGGCACCCCGGCCGCCTCCAGCGCCTCCGCCATCCGGTAGACGGAGAGCGGGTCCTGCGGGGCGGGTTTCACGACGACCGTGTTGCCCATGGCGAGGGCGGGGGCGATCTTCCCGGCGGGGTTCGCCCACGGGTTGTTGTACGACGTGATGCACGTGACGACACCCACCGGCTGCCGTACGGCAAGGGCCCCCATGACGGCCGCCCGGCCGAAGGGTCCCGCCTCGTTGACCTGCGGCGCGATCGCCCACTCGGCCGGCTCGACGGTCGCGTACCGCCGGAACCGGGCGGCGGCCACCCCCACCTGCATGCCCCGCGCGGTCCCGGTCGTCGCGCCGGTCTCCGCCTGGGCGAGTTCGGCGTACGGCACCAGCTCGCCCCGGACGAGGTCGGCCGCGCGCCCGAGGATCGCCGCGCGTTCCCCGGGCGGCGTGCGCGACCACGGCCCGAACGCCTCCCGAGCAGCCGCCGCGGCGGCGAACACCTGCTCCCGCGAGGCCTCCGGCGCCCACCCCACGGTCTCCTCGGTCGCGGGATCGACGACGGCGTAATGCCCACCGTCCGGCACGACCCACTCCCCGCCGATGAACAGCCGCTGCCCATCGGCAACTTGGGAACTCACCGGGTGCTCACCGTCCTGGTGTCCCGCCCCGACCGCAGCACCCGCCCCGGCACGGACCCGCTCACCACATCGCCCCGGATGGCCTCAACACCGTTGACCCACACGGCCGTTACCCCGATCGCCTTGGAGTCAAGCCGCGGACTGTCACCCGGCAGGTCGTGCACCAGGGTGGCCTTGCCGGCGTCGATCCGCTCCGGGTCGAAGAGCACCAGGTCCGCATGCCAGCCCTCCCGCACCTGCCCGCGCTCCCGCAGCCCGAACAGCCGCGCCGGATCGTCGGTCAGCATCTTCACGGCCTGCTCGAGCCCGACCAGCTTCCGCCCGCGCAGACAGTCCCCGATGAACCGGGTCGTGTACGGCGCCCCGCACATCCGGTCCAGATGCGCCCCCGCGTCGGACCCGCCGAGCAACACGTCCTCGTGCTGCCAGGTCTCGGCGCGCAAGGCCCAGGAGGCGGGGTCGTTGTCGGACGGCATGGGCCACAGCACGGTCCGCAACTGATCAGCCGCACAGATCTCGACCAGACACTCGAAGGGCTCCTGCCCCCGTTCCTGGGCGATGTCCTTGACCACCCGCCCGGTCAGCCCCTCGTTGGCCTCGCTGTACGTATCCCCAATCACATAGCGCCCGAAGTTCGCGAGCCGCCGGAAGACCCCGGCCTCCTTGCTGTTCGCCCGCAGCAACATCTGCGCCCGTACGCCGGGTTCGCGCAGCGCGGCGATCCGTTCGGGCACGGGCAGGCTCAGGATCGGCCCCCACCCGGGTATCAGGTTCAGCGCGCAGAAGGTGCCGAGGGACATGTTCATCGGCGTGAGGATCGGCATGGTCAGCGCGACGACCCGCCCGCCGGCCTTCCGCGCCCGCTCACTCGCGAACAGCTGCCGGGGCACGCGCTCGGGCACGGCGGCATCCACGGTGAGCACGTTCCAGTTCAGGGGCCGCCCGGCCACCGCGCTCATCTCGACGAACAGATCGATCTCGGCGTCGCTGAACTGATCCAGACACCCGGCGACGATCGCCTCGATCTGCGTTCCCTCGTGCTCCCCGACGGCCCGTGAGAGAGCGAGCAGTTCCTCGGGGCGGGCGTGCCGGGAGGCGACCGGCTGCCCGTCGCCGTCCGAGTGGGTGGAGGACTGGGTGGTGGAGAAACCCCAGGCCCCCGCGTCCATCGCCTCGTGCAACAGCCGTACGATCTCGGCGAGTTGCTCCTCACTCGGCTGCCCACCCACGGCGTCCGGCCCCATCACGTACCGGCGCAGCGCGCAATGCCCCACCATGAAACCGGCGTTGACCGCGATCCGCCCTTCCAGCGCGTCCAGATACTCCCCGAACCCACGCCAACTCCAGGGCGCCCCCTCCTCCAGCGCGACCAGCGACATCCCCTCGACCTTGGACATCATGCGGCGCGTGTAGTCGGCGTCCTGCGGTTTCAGGGGCGCGAGGGTGAACCCACAGTTCCCGGCCGCGACGGTCGTCACCCCGTGGTTGAGGGAGGGCGTGGCATACGGATCCCAGAACAGCTGGGCGTCGTAGTGGGTGTGGGGGTCGACGAACCCGGGCGCGAGGACGAGCCCGTGCGCGTCCTCACTGGTACGGGACTCCTCGGTGATCGTCCCGATCGCGGCGATCCGCCCGTCCCGTATGCCGACATCGGCGGTGTACGCGGGCGCGCCCGTCCCGTCCACGACGGTCGCACCCTTGATGACGTGATCGAACACAGGGTGACTCCTTGAGATACGTGACGCATACCTACCTAGGGGCGCGGGGCTGTATCGATTTGCGGCTACCGCCGCGTGGGCGCGACCAGCCCCCACACACCCGCAGCCGCCGTACAACCTCAGGCGGTCTCCCGGAACCGCGTGGTCCGATGAACAGGATCCGTGTCGATCTTCGGAATCACGTGCTCCCCGATCAACCGAATCGTCTGCAACGTCTCCTCCTTCGGCACCCCCACGGGCAACCCGAAGCTCAACTGATCCGCCCCGGCCTGCTCCCACCGCTTGCACTGCGTGAGCACCTCGTCCGGGTCCCCGCAGATCAACAGCTCCTCCTCCACGAGGAGTTCGACGAACTCCGGCGTGTACTCGGGCAGCGTCTCCGGCCACACGGGGAACCCCTCGGGCCGCGGGAACGTGTCGTGGTACCGGAACACCAGCGAGGGCAGATAGTGCAGCCCACCGCTGGTCGCGATCCGGATCGCCTCGTCATGCGTGGGCGCACAGATCGCGGTCGTCGTCACCATCACGTTGTCGTTGACGAACGCCCCCACCGGCTCGGCGTTCACGATCGCCGTCTTGTACTGCTCCAGCACCCACTCCATGTCGGAGACCTTCTGGATGCTGAACCCGAGGACACCGAGCCCCTTGTGCGCGGCCATGGCGTACGACGGAGGGGAGCCCGCCGCGTACCACATCGCCGGGTGCGCCTTCCCGTACGGCTTCGGCAGAACCTTCCGCGGCGGCAGCTGCCAGTGCTTGCCCTGGAAGCCGACGTACTCGTCCTGGAGCCACATCTTGGGGAACTCGGCGATGGTCTCTTCCCAGATCTCCTTGGTGTAGTTCATGTCGGTGACGCCCGGTATGAACCCGAGGATCTCGTGGCTGCCGGCACCCCGCCCGCTGCCGAACTCGAAGCGGTTGCCGGAGAGATGGTCGAGCATGGCGACCTTCTCGGCGACCTTCACCGGGTGGTTGACCTGGGCGAGGGGGTTGAAGATGCCCGAGCCGAGGTGGATGCGTTCGGTGGCGTGGGCGAGGTAGCCGAGGAAGACGTCGTTCGCCGAGAGGTGCGAGTACTCCTCCAGGAAGTGGTGCTCGGAGGCCCAGGCGTACTTGAAACCGGACTTGTCCGCCTGGATGACGTACTCGGTCTCCTCCATCAGCGCCTTGTGCTCGGCCAGCGGGTCCGTTTCGGCACGCTTGCCCACGTATCCCTGTACAAAGAGCCCGAATTCCAAGGAGGTTCACCGTCCCAAGTCCAGGTGGTCCCTATGAGTGCTACGACTTTCTGACGTAGCGTCAGATTCGTCAATAGATGACGCCCCGTCAGATACCTCGGATGCTGCTGTCAGATGACACTGACCCCCGCCAGCCAGCCCCCGTCGATCACGAACGGCTGCCCGGTGATGTACGACGAGTCGTCCGACGTCAGAAACAGCGCGAGGCGGGCGACCTCCGCCGGCTTCCCGATCCGCCCGAGCGGCACAAGCTTGCGGTACAGCTCGTCCAGGGCCCGGGACATCTCCTCCGCGTCGGCGTCCGGGTCGAGCTGGGCCGGGTTGGACATCGCCGTGTCGATGGCGCCGGGGCACATCGCGTTGACCCGTATCCGCCGGCTCGCCAACTCCAGCGCGGCGACCCGGGTGAGCCCGAGGATCGCGTGCTTGGTCGCCGCGTACGTCCCCACGGCCGCCATCCCCGTAACCGCCGTGTACGAGGCCGTGTTGACGATCGTGCCCCCGTCCTCCATCGCCGCCGCCACGGTCTTGATCCCGAGAAAGCACCCGACCTGATTCACCCGCACGACCTGCATGAACTCCTCGAGCGGCGTGTCCACGAGGGAGTTGAACCGCAGGATCCCCGCGTTGTTGACCAGCCCGTCGATCCGCCCGTACGTCTCCTTCGCGGCCCCCACGGCGGCCCCCCAGTCCGCCTCCTCGCCGACATCGAGATGCACGAAGGACGCGCCCAACTCCTTCGCCAGCGCCTCCCCTTGCTCGTCCAGCACATCCGCTACGACGACCTTCGCGCCCTCCGCCGCGAACAGTCGCGCCTCCTGCTCCCCCTGCCCGCGCGCCGCTCCGGTGACGATGACGACACGCCCGTCCAGCTTGCCCATGCGGGCCTCCTCGGGATCGGTGGATGCGGCTCATCGTACCGCCGCATCTGACGAAGCGTCAGATGCAGAACGAGGGCTTGCACAAGCACACTTGAAGTGACCCCGGAGTAGGGACATTTGACCCTGGCCATACCTCGGCTTGACTCCAAGAATGCCGGGTATGGCAAAGCGGAGATTGCGCAACAGGAAAGTCAGGTACGTGGCGATCGGTGCCGCACTCGCCACCGGGGGAACGATCGTCGCCCTCCTGCCGTCGGCGAACGCGGCCGACGCGAAGACGCCGGACCAGATCATGACCATGTGTGAAAGGTCCGCCGTGGTGAATGGCGTGAAACGGTCGGTGGAGGATTTCGGCGGCGCTTTCGCGGACGGTTTCCAGGCCGACAACTGTGATTTCGTGGAGACGAATTTCGAGACCTTCGACGGACCCACCGAGAAGTCCTCCATCGACTTCCCGAACTGCGAACCGAACGCCACCGAAGCGGCCAAGGTGTCCATCACCTGGTCGGCGACGGCCGCCCAGGGGCAGGGAAAGTACGTCTCCACCCAGCAGGGCGGCGGCGGTGGCCTGTTCGGATTCCTGAGCGGGTCCTGGGTCAAGCACAAGGGCACCCTCGACATGACCGTGAAGTCGGCGACGGCCGGCGACACGGAGACGCGGGACGTACCGGTCGGCAAGGTGCTCCACATGGAGTTCACGCCGAAACTCCAGCGCATGACCGGCGAATGGCGGGTGCGCATCGACGCCGACCCCGGCAGCTTCGCCGTAAACCCTTCTCCCGAGCAGAACTTCGTGGCACCGGACGTCGTCGAGGGACCGGTCATCCTGCCGGGCGCCGCGGGCGCCCCCGGTGTCGTGGACGGCACCTCCAAGGCGGTCCTGGAGGACTGCTGAGCCGCTGGCCGACCTTCAAGTACCCCCAGCTCACACCCCCTTCATGTCACAGGAGACACCCATGGCCGGAACCGGTCGCAGCAGAAGCCACCGGAGCAAGAAGAAGCGCATCACCCTGGCCCTGGCCCCCGTGGCGGCCCTCGCGGTGATCGTCCCGCTGATGAACCAGGCGAACGCCGCCACCTCCTCCGAAGTGACCGCCGACTGCGCCTCGGACTCGGACGAACTCGCCGACTGCCGGTTCGTCGACGTCCAGTTCAAGGCGAACAGTCTCGGGCCCAACGAACGCGTCTCCGCGGTGACCGACAACTGCGGTTCCACGGGCACCGCGACGAAGACCTTCAACGTGAGCACCTCGGTCACGCGGACCATTCAGCTGGAGGAAGGGTCCACCACCGAGGCCGGCACGAAACTCGGGAACTCGTTCTTCGAGGTCGGCCTGAAGTTCAGCACGTCGACCATCAACATCACGCGCGACGACAAGACGACCACCCTGGCGTTCAGCCGGACGGACACCGTGCAGGCGGACAGCATCGCCTTCTACATGTGGTCCGCCAAGCGCACCGATGTGAGCGGATTCCTCAGGGCCACGTACAAAGAGGCACAGGACGGCCGGACGGTGTTCTTCGCGCCCAGTGAAGGCGCGGCGACCGTGCACGTCTTCTATCCTCAGATCCTGAACAACGGAACGCCCGACGGGCGGCTGTGGCTGCGGAACGTGAAATGCGGGACCGCCGAAGCCAGTGGAGTCCGGAACTCGACCAAGGCCCTCCGTTCGGAACCCGGATTCGGTGAGGGCGGCGACAATGTGACCGACGTGGAAATCCCGCTGACGGAGATCCCGGCTTCCTGATATCCAGGTCTGCCGGGTTCTCAGGTGCGAAGCACGGGCGTGGTTCCCAGCCAGCGCAGGACCGCGTCCGTGCCGCTCCTGGCGTCCAGCTTGGCGTAGATGTTGCTGAGGTTGTTGCGGACGGTCTTCTCGCTCAGCCGTAATCGCTGCCCGATCTGCCGGGCGCCCAGACCGGTCGACAGCAGCTCCATGATCTGCTGCTCGCGGGGCGAGAGCAGCGCGCGCAACCGCTGCATCGCGTCGTCGGTCGCGGCCATCCGACCGGCCCCCTCCCGCAGGGCGTCGCAGGCGGACGGAGAGAGGTAGGTGTGCCCGACGGTGGCCGCCACCACTGCCGAGGACATCATCGCGGGGCAGTGGTCGCCCTCGACCAGATAGCCCGCCCCGGCCCGGAACACCTCGACCACCGCTTCGGTGTCCCGGCGCGGACTGACCACGAGCGCGGGGACACCCCGGGTGCGGAGGACCTCCAGCAGCCCCGGAAAGGACACGGCCGGATCCTCGCAGTGCAGCACGACGACATCCGCGGTGGTCTCCGCCAGCCCGTCGTAGGGCGGGGAGACACGCAGCACCCCGCTCACGTACGGATCGTCCGGGGGTGGCCAGTCCTCGTGCGGCCAGGTGCGGCCGGCGGAGGCCAGGGCGACCACGAATCGCTGGGAGGATCGCACGTGAGGGGTCCTTCCGCCGGAGCCATGACGTCCGTACGTCCATACATACGCGGCTCGGCGTGACCGTGTTCAAACGGCCCGTGATCATGTTCGAACAGGTTGTGATCAGAGCAGGGGCCCCACCTCGGCCCCGAACTCGGCCATCTGGTCGGTGAGTTCGGCCCGGCTCCGGCTGCGGAACCGCACCTGGATCTGGTCCACGCCCATCTCCCCGTAGGCGCGCAGCGATTCGGCGAGGACTTCGGGCGAACCGGTGAGCGTGCGACGCCCGACCTCCCATCCGGGCTCGCCGATGTACAGCGGTTCGGTGATGGCCCCGAACACGAACGCCCCTTCCACGGCGGCCTCTTCGCGCAGTCGCCGGATCCGCTCGATCTGCGCGGGCAGCCGGTCGCGCGGGTCGCCCTGCGGCAGCCAGCCGTCGGCCTTGAGGGCGGCCCGGCGTACGGCGGCGGGTGAGGAGCCGCCGACCCAGAGGGGGATGTGTTCCTGTGCCGGGCGGGGCCGCTGCCCCAGCCCCTCGAAGTCGTACAACTTGCCGTGGTGCTCGGGGAATTCGTCCGGGCCGAGGGCGGCGCGGAGGGCGTCGATCGACTCGTCGAGGACGGGCCCGCGCCGGTCGAAGTCGATGCCGAGCGCCTCGAACTCCTCCCGTACGTGTCCGGCGCCGACCCCGAGGAGCAGCCGGCCGCCGCTGAGGTGGTCGAGGGTGGCGTACTGCTTGGCGGTGATCAGCGGGTGGCGCAGGCCGACGACCGCGACATGGCTGAGCAGTTGGACCCGCTCGGTCACGCCCGCCAGGAAGGAGAGGGTGGCGACGGGGTCGTACCAGATGGTGCTCATCGCGGCGGCGAGGCGGCGCGGTACGCCGACGTGGTCGCAGCCCGCGATGTAGTCGAAGCCGGACCGGTCGGCGGCGCGGGCGATCTCGACGAGGTCGGCGGGGCCCGCGTCGGCCTCCCAGGGCTCGGCGTAGATGGTGCTCTGCGACTGGACGGGCAACTGGATGCCGTAGGCGAGGCCGCTCACTCGGGGCCCTCCCACAGGCCGTCCGGCGTCAGCCCCAGCAGGTCGATCGCGTTGCCGCGCACGATCCGTTCGACCACGTCCGGCGGCAGGTGCCCCATCTGGGCCTCGCCGACCTCGCGGGACTTGGGCCAAGTGGAGTCGGAGTGGGGGTAGTCGGTCTCGTAGAGGACGTTCCCCACGCCGATGGAGTCGAGGTTCTTCAGGCCGAAGGCGTCGTCGAAGAAGCAGCCGTAGACGTGCTCGGTGAAGAGTTCGGACGGCGGGCGGTGGACCTTGTCGGCGACGCCGCCCCAGGCGCGGTTCTCCTCCCAGACCACGTCGGCGCGCTCCAGGATGTAGGGGATCCAGCCGATCTGGCCCTCGGCGTACATGACCTTGAGGTCGGGGAAGCGTTCGAACTTGCCGCTCATCAGCCAATCCACCATGGAGTAGCAGCAGTTGGCGAAGGTGATGGTGGAGCCGACGGCGGGCGGGGCGTCGGCGGAGGTGGAGGGCATACGGCTGCTGGAGCCGATGTGCATGGCGATGACGGTGCGGGTCTCGGCGCAGGCCTGGAGGAAGGGGTCCCAGTCGTCGGTGTGGATGGACGGCAGGCCGAGGTGCGGGGGTATCTCGGAGAAGGCGACGGCGCGGACGCCGCGGGCCGCGTTGCGGCGGACCTCGGCGGCGGCCAGCTCCGGGTCCCAGAGCGGGATCAGGGGGAGGGGTATCAGGCGGCCCTGGGCCTGCGGGCCGCACCACTCCTCCACCATCCAGTCGTTGTAGGCGCGGACGCAGAGCAGTCCCAGCTCGCGGTCGGCGGCCTCGGTGAACGTCTGGCCGCAGAAGCGCGGGAAGGTGGGGAAACACAGCGCGGACTGGACGTGGTTGACGTCCATGTCGGCGAGCCGGGACGGGACGTCGTACGAACCCGGCCGCATCTGCTCGTAAGTGATGACTTCGAGCTTGATCTCGTCCCTGCTGTAGCCGACGGCGGTGTCGAGACGGGTGAGCGGGCGGTGCAGATCCTCGTACACCCACCAGTCGCCGATCGGTCCGTCGTCGCCCGGTTCGCCCATCACGGGCTTGAACCGGCCCCCGAGGAACGTCATTTCCTTCAGCGGCGCGCGCACTACTCGCGGGCCGGTGTCCAGGTACTTCTTGGGCAGCCGGTGCTGCCAGACGTCGGCGGGCTCCACGGTGTGGTCGTCGACGGAGATGATCGGAGGGAGGGTCGCCTGGTCGGTGTTCTGGGTGTCCATGGCGCCACGGTAGCGCCGATCTGACGACCCGTCAGCTAGCTGGATCCGGGTTCGGGGTGCTCGGTTCTGTGCGGAACTGTGCGTGAGCCGTGTGAGAGTCCTGTGATATCCCGCGCGGCGACCTGTGAGCGCTGTCTCCGAGTGCTGACGCGACCGCCGCGAACAAGGCAAACTGTCGTAGTTATCAGGCATGCCTAGGGGGAACGGCGATGGACGGTGGACCGCGAGTACCGGAGCAGCGGCGCCCCGGCTCCGACTCGGAAGAGTCGACGGCGCTGCGCTTCAGCGTGCTCGGTCCGGTACGTGCCTGGCGGGGCCCTGTTTCGCTGCCCACCGGCTCTCCCCAGCAACGCGCCCTGCTGGCCGCGCTGTTGCTGCGCGAGGGCCGGACGGCGACCGCCGGGGAGCTGATCGACGCCCTGTGGGGCGAGGAACCGCCCTCGCAGGCGCTGGCCGCGGTGCGCACGTACGCGTCCCGGCTGCGCAAGGTCCTGGACGCGGAGGTGCTGGTCAGCGAGTCGGGCGGGTACGCCGTACGGGGCCTGCCCGAGGGCGCGCTGGACGCGGCGGTGGCGCAGGACCTGGCGATGGAGGCGGAGAAGGCCAAGTCGGCGGGTGACCTGAGCCATGCGCGCGATCTGCTGGGCCGCGCGCTCGCGCTGTGGGACGGGGAGGCGCTGGCCGGCGTGCCCGGCCCGTACGCGGAGGCGCAGCGCGTCCGGTTGGAGGAGTGGCGGCTCCAACTCCTCGAATCCCGTCTCGACATGGACCTGGAGCAGGGCTGCCACGCGGAGGCGGTCAGCGAGTTGACGGCCCTCACGGCCGCGCACCCGCTGCGCGAACGCCTCCGTGAGCTGCTGATGCTCGCGCTGTACCGCTCCGGCCGCCAGGCGGAGGCCCTCGCGGTGTACGCCGACACCCGACGCCTGCTCGCCGACGAACTCGGCGTGGACCCGCGCCCCGGCCTGCGCGAACTCCAGCAGCGCATCCTCCAGGCCGACCCAGGCCTCGCGGAACCGTCCGCACCGGCGGCGGAGACCGCGCCCGCACCGGTCCGCCCCCACCAACTCCCGGCGACGGTCCCGGACTTCACCGGCCGCGCCGCCTTCGTGTCCGAACTGAGCGAGGTCCTCGCCTCGGCCGAGGGGCGCGTCATGGCGGTCTCGGCACTGGCGGGCATCGGCGGCGTAGGCAAGACGACCCTCGCCGTGCACGTCGCCCACCAGGCCCGATCCGCCTTCCCCGACGGCCAGTTGTACGTCGACCTCCAGGGCGCGCGCTCCCGCTCCGCCGAACCGGAGACCGTACTCGGCGCGTTCCTACGGGCGTTGGGCACGGCCGACTCCGCGATACCGGACTCGCTGGAGGAACGCTCGGCGCTGTACCGGTCGGTGCTGGACGGCCGCCGGGTGCTGGTGCTCCTCGACAACGCGCGGGACGCGGCCCAGGTGAGGCCGCTGCTGCCGGGGACGGAAGGCTGCGCGGCGCTGGTGACTTCGCGGGTACGGATGGTGGACCTGGCGGGTGCCCACCTCATCGACCTGGACGTGATGTCCCCCGAGGAGGCGTTGCAGCTCTTCACGAAGATCGTGGGCACCGAACGAGTCGCCGCCGAACGGGAGTCGGCCCTGGACGTGGTCGCGGCCTGCGGCTTCCTCCCACTGGCGATCCGCATCGCGGCCTCCCGCCTGGCGGCCCGCCGCACCTGGACGGTCTCGGTCCTCGCGGCGAAACTCGCGGACGAGCGGCGGCGGTTGGACGAGCTCCAGGCCGGCGACCTGGCTGTGAAGGCCACCTTCGAGCTGGGCTACGGCCAGTTGGAGCCGGCCCAGGCGCGGGCGTTCCGCCTGCTGGGGCTGGCGGACGGCCCTGACATCTCCCTCGCCGCGGCAGCGGCCGTACTGGACCTGTCCGCCGAGGAGACGGAAGACGTCCTGGAGTCCCTCGTGGACACGTCGCTGGTGGAGTCGGCGGCGCCCGGCCGCTACCGGTACCACGACCTGGTGCGGCTCTACGCGCGTGCGTGCGCGGAGCGGGACGAGTCATCGCCGAGCGAGCGGGGTGCGGCGATCTCCCGGTTGCTGGACTTCTACCTGGCCACGGCGGCCGGGGTCTACGGGATCGAGCGGCCGGGAGACCGGCTGGTGGACCACCTGGAGCCGACCGCCGTCGAAGGCCTCACCTTCGCGAACCGCCAAGCGGCGTGGGACTGGCTCTACTCGGAGGCCGTTCCGCTGCTCGCCTGCGTACGGCAGTCCACCGAGAAGGCCACCCTGCGCCGTGCGATCGACCTCATGTGGGCGTCGGTCGACCTGGCCGAGTCGGGCGCCAACTCCAAGGAGTACGAAGCGGCCGCGGCGGCCCTGCGCGACGCCGCGCGGGCCGAGGGCGACGTCCGGGCGGAGGGGCGGGCGTCGGTCGTCCTGAGCAACGCGCGCCTCTTCTCCGGACTCTTCGACATGGCGTACCGGGAAGCGCAGGAGGCGTTCCGGCTCGCGGAGGCCACCGACGACCTGCTGCCCTCCTGCTGGGCGGCGAACATCCTGGGAAGCATCGCCTTCTACCAGAACCGGCACCAGGACGCCGAGGACCACTTCGGTCGGGCCATCACGAAGTTCCGGCACTGCGGCGACATGGCGGGAGCGGCGGCCGGCCTCTGCAACCTGTCCCGCCTGCACCTCGCGACAGACCGTGCCGAATCGGCGGTGGAGCTCGCCCGACAGGGAACCGACATCTACGAGAAGCTGGGCCACTCCCTGCGCGGAGCGAACGGGCACTATGCCCTCGGGATGGCCCTCGGCAAGACGGGCCAGTACGCCAACGCCACCGAACAGCTGGAGGAGGCCCTTCGGGTCTTCCGCTCCAGCCGCCAGCGCCTGTGGGAGGGGATGACGCTCTGCCGGCTCGCGGAGGTCGACCTCGACGCGTGCAAGCAGGCCAGCGCCGCGAGCAACGCCGAAATGGCACTCACCGTCCTGCGGGGAATCGGCGGCGAGTGGCGGCGGGCGCATGTGCTCACCGTGCTGGGCAAGGCGCTGAACGGCATCGGGCACTCCGGGAGGGCCCAGGTCTGCTGGCATGAAGCCCTCGACATCTACGAGGGGTTGGACTCGCAGGAGGCCGCGCAGGTGCGCTCGCTCCTCACCCAGGTCGCCACTTCCTAGGGCTCCATCCAACGGCCGGGCCCCCGGGCGGCGTTCATCGTTCGTTTATCGCCGCCAGGCAGTCTCTTCGTAGTCGATCCGTCGCGTCGGGGGGCAGGCGGACCGCCGGTGAAGTCGCCGGGCCCGGCATCTAGGGTGGCGACCGAGTACCCGTCCGGTCATCCTCGGGGGAGTGACCGGACGGGTCTCTCACAGTTCCGACTTGTTCCAACAGGGGAGGCACCACCATGAGCGACACCGAGAACGACACGGTCACGCCGGACAACACCCACGTCACCGACGAACCCGCCGGTGAGGAGATCACACCGCTCAACACCCACGTGACCGGCAGCCCGATCAAGCCGCTGAACACTCACGTCACCGTGATCGCGGACGAGGACGAGGACAGCGGGACCGTCACCCCGGACAACACCCACGTGACGTGACATCCGGACCCGGCTAGACCTTCTCCCAGTACGGGGGATCGGCCGCGGCGGCACCGAGGGGGAGCCGTCGCGGCCGATGTGTGTCCGGGGCCGGGGCCCTACAGACCTCTGACGGCCACGCTCGGCGGGCACAGTTTCCGCATGTCGTCCACGTCGGACGTGTACAGCACGACACCGCCCGGCTGACGCCCGACGATGACCGCGAGGGCGGCGTCGATGGCGTATTCGTGGCCGTGCAGGCGGGTGTCCTTCAGGAGGGCGATCGCCGCGTCGGCCACGTCTCGTGTCACGGGTTCGACCACGACCCGGGACATCGCCCAGCCCCACGCCGCGAGATTCACCTGTTCGTGGTACGCCTCGATGAGGGTCATGGAGCTGGTCAGCACGCGGATGCCGGTCCGATGGGCGTCCTTGAGTCTGGCCAGCATCATCCGCTCGCCACGCACCGCCTGCGACAAGCCCTCACTGTCCAGCACATAGGTGCTCGGCCCCATCAGCTCGCCTTCGGGCAGTCGACATCGTCGACCCCATGGTGACCGGTGAAGTGGCGCTCGTTTTCCCTGCGTTCGGCCTCGGCCGCAGCGAGTTCGGCCTCCGTGACGGCCCCGTGCTCCTTCTCCAGCCGGTCCACCAACTCGCCCAGCCGGTCCTGTTCACGCTGACGCTCTATGGCCTTGGTGACATACGCACTGAACCCCCCGCTCCCGACCTCCCGCCGAATCTCCTCGGCAAGCTCTTCCGGCAGCGTGACGGTGTACTTCTTCGTTGCCATACCAATCACCATACCGCGCGTCGCGACGGGTCACGACCCCCGCAATTCCCCCTTGACCACCTTCCCGCTCGCATTCCGAGGCAGCTCCCCCACGAACTCCACGACCCTCGGCACCTTGTAGTTCGCCATCTCGCGCCGGGCCCAGGCGATCAGGTCGTCGGACGTGAGGGTCACCCCGGGCCGCCGTACGACATACGCCTTGCCGACCTCGCCGAGCCGTGCGTCCGGTACGCCGATCACCGCGACGTCGGACACATCGGGATGCAGGCCCAGCAGCTGCTCTATCTCCGCCGGGTACGCGTTGAAGCCGCCGACGATGAACATGTCCTTGATCCGGTCGGTGATGCGGAGGTTGCCGGCAGCGTCCAGGACTCCCACGTCACCCGTCCTCAGCCAGCCGTCCTCGGTCAGGACCTCCGCCGTCGCCGCCGGGTCCTCGTAGTAGCCGCGCATCACGTTGAAGCCGCGGACCAGTACCTCGCCGGGGGAGCCGACGGGCGCCTCCACCCGGACCTCCGTGCCCGGGATCGCCCGCCCCGACGTCGACGCGATCACCGACGGGTCGTCCCCGCGCCGGCACATCGTGACGATGCCGCTGGCCTCCGAGAGGCCGTACGCCGTGAGGACCGTGCCCACGCCCAGTTCGCCCCGCAGCCGCTCCACCAGCCGCAACGGCACCACCGCCGCGCCCGTGACCACGAGCCGGAGTGCGGAGAGGTCGTGCGCGTCGCGGGCCGGGTGGTCGAGGAGGGACTGGTGGAGGGTGGGCGGGCCGGGGAGGACCGAGACCCGTTCCGCGGCGATGTTCGCCAGCACCGTGTCCACGTTGAACACCGGCTGCGGGATCATCGTCGCGCCCCGCATCAGACATGCGATCACGCCCGCCTTGTAGCCGAAGGTGTGGAAGAGCGGGTTCACGATGAGGTAGCGGTCGCCCTGCCGCAGCCCGGCCAGGTCGCTCCAGATCTCGTAGCCGCGGAGTGTCTGCGCGTGCGTGATCACCGCGCCCTTCGGGCGGCCCGTCGTGCCGGACGTGAAGATGATGTCCGAGACCGTGGAGCCGTCCAACTCCCGTGCCCGTTCCCCTACTTCCGTCTCGCCCACGCCCTCGCCGCCCGCCAGGAAGTCCTTCCAGGTGCGGAAGTCGGCGGGGGCGTCGTCGGCCAGGACCACGACCTGCTCCAGCGCCGGTAGTCCGGGCAACGGGCCCTCGCCCGCCCCCTCCCCCGCCGCCCGCCGCAGCGACGCCACGTACGACGTGCCCAGGAACGTCCCGGTCACGAACAGCAGTCGCGCCCCGCTGCCGCGCAGCACATACGCCGCCTCGGTCCCCTTGAAGCGCGTGTTCAGCGGCACCAGGACCGCGCCCGCCGACACCGCGCCGAGCGCCGAGACGATCCAGTCCAGCGAGTTCGGCGCCCAGATGCCGACCCGGTCGCCGACCTCGATGCCGGCGGCGAGACAGGCCGCCGCCGCGCGTTCGACCCGGGCGCCGAGTTCGGCGTAGGAGATACGCGTCCGGCCCTCGACCACCGCCTCGGCGTCCGCGTACCGTTCGGCGGCCGACCGGACCAGGCCCGGGATGCTGCCCCACTCCTCGTCTCCGCGCATGAACGGCCTCCCTGTACCCAGTAGCTGACTGACCGTCAGATTAGCTGTAGCCTGACGCCCTGTCAGCTTCCCCGGGTGTCACGCGGAGGTGCACGGAGAATGGCCGGACAGCGCATGGCCGGACTGAAGGACGCGACCGCGATCGTCGGCATCGGACAGACCTCCTTCGCGAAGCAACTCCCCGAGGACGAACGGACCTTGGCCTGTCGTGCCGTACTCGCCGCCCTCGACGACGCGGGCATCGCCCCGGGCGAGGTCGACGCCCTCGCCTCCTACACGATGGAGGAGACCGACGAGGTCGAACTCGCGAAGGCGGTCGGCTTCGGGGATCTCACCTTCTTCAGCAAGGTGGGGTACGGAGGGGGCGGCTCATGTGCCACCGTCGCTCATCTCGCCACCGCCATCGCCGCCGGGCAGGCGACGGTGGGCGTGGCCTGGCGGTCGCGGAAGAGGGGCAGCGGGGCGAGACCGTGGACCAACACCGCACGCCAACTCCCCACCCCAGCCCAGTGGACCCGCCCTTTCGGGCTCCTCCGGCCGGCGGATGAAATAGCCATGCTCACCCGCCGCTACATGTACGAGTACGGCGCCACCCGCGACCACCTGTTCAACGTCGCCCTCGCCTGCCGGAACCGCGCCAACCAGAACCCCGCCGCGATCATGTACGACCGCCCGCTCACCCGCGAGATGTACATGACCTCCCGCTGGATCAGCGAGCCCCTCTGCCTCTTCGACAACTGTCTAGAGACGGACGGGGCGTTGGCCTGTGTCGTCGTCTCGCGCGAGCGCGCCCGCGACTGCCGCCGCACCCCGGTCTACGTCCACTCCGCCGCCCAGGGCCTCCCCGCCCAGCACCACGGCATGGTCAACTACTGGAACGACGACCCCCTCACCGGCCCCGCCTGGACCGCCGCCCGACACCTGTGGAAACACGCCGACTTCACCCCGCAGGACGTCGATGTCGCCCAGATCTACGACGCGTTCACCGCCCTCGTCCCGCTCTCCCTGGAGGGCTACGGCTTCTGCGGACGGGGCGAGGGCGGCGCGTTCACGGAAGGGGGCGCCCTCGAGATCGGCGGCCGACTCCCCCTCAACACCGGCGGCGGCGGGCTCTCCGAGGCATACGTCCACGGCTTCAACCTGATCAACGAGGGCGTACGGCAACTGCGCGGCACCAGCACCGCCCAGGTCCCGGACGCCGCCACCTGCCTGGTCACGGCGGGCGAGGGCGTCCCCACCTCCGCCCTGCTACTGAGGAGTTGACCGCCATGCTCTCCCCCGTCACCGACACCGACGGCGCCCCCTTCTGGCAGTACGCCCGGGCCGGAGAACTCCGCGTCCAGACCTGTGCCGACTGCGACGAACCCCGCTTCCCGCCCCGCCCCTGCTGCCCCCACTGCCAGTCCTTCGAGAGCGAGTGGCGGCAGGTGAGCGGGAGGGGGCGGGTGTGGTCGTACGTCTTCCCGCATCCGCCGCTGCTGCCGGACTACGCCGCCGTCGCGCCGTACAACGTGATCGTCGTCGAGCTCGTCGACGCGCCGCGGATCCGGCTGGTCGGGAACCTCGTGAGCGAGGCCGGGGCCGCACTCAACTCCCTTTCCCCGGGCCGGATTCGGATCGGGACGCGGGTGCAGGTGGTGTTCGACGCGGACGGGCTGCCGCAGTGGGTTCTGGAGCGGTCATGACGCTGCGGATCGCCGCCGACAAGGACACCGGGGTCGCCGTCGTCACCCTTGACCGGCCGCACAAACTCAACGCCGTCGACCTCGCCACGGCCGCCGAACTGGCCGCCGTATGGCGGGAGTTGCGGTTCGACGACACCGTACGGACGGTCGTTCTCACCGGGGCCGGGGACCGGGCCTTCTGCACCGGACTCGACCGGGACGCGGTCGTGCCGCAGCCCAACTCGCCCTTCATGCAGGACGATCCGCTGCTGCGCATCGGGCCGAAGGCCAACGACCTGTGGAAGCCGGTGATCTCCGCCGTGTCCGGGATGGCCTGCGGCGGGGCCTTCTATCTGCTGGGCGAGAGCGAGTTCGTCGTCGCCGATCCGACCGCCGTGTTCTTCGATCCGCACACCACCTACGGCATGGTCAGCGCCTACGAGTCGGTGCTGATGGCACACCGGATGCCGTACGGCGAGGTGGCGCGGATGATGCTGATGGGGACGGCGGAGCGGATCTCCGCGCAGCGGGCGTACGACATCGGGCTCGTGTCCGAACTCGCGCCGACCGGCGGGGCGTTGGATGCCGCCGTGGCCTGTGCGACCGTCGTCGCCGGGTATCCGACCGAGGGTGTCCAGGGCACCGTACGGGCGTTGTGGGCGGCGAAGGAGGCGGCGCGGGCGCAGGCCTATGCGCAGGCGCCGCCGCTGATCGCGCTCGGGAATCTGCCCGACGAACGGCAGGCGGAGCTGTTCGCCGGGCGGCGGAGCGGCGAGTTCCGGACCCGGTGAGGGGGGTCAGGTTCCCGGGGTCGCCCTGGGGTCGACCTCGCAGTGGTCGATCGGGGTGGAGGTGCCGAGCACGCGCACCCGGACGGTCGCCCTGCCCTTGGCCGGGACCTTGACGTCCGCGTAGTTGAAGTCGACCTCGTTGTCCTGGGCGTCCTTGAAGGTGACGTCGACGGAGAAGGTGGCCTTGCTGCTGTTCGGGTTGCTGACCTCGACGGTGGCGTACTGCTTCTTCGCCGTCGCACAGCTCACCAGCTTCGCCGTACCGTCCTGGAGGCTGCTGGTGCCACGGCCCGAGGTGGCCGTGGAGGTGGGTGTGGAGCGGTAGTTGGGCCGGTGGGTGTACGAACTGCCGCCCGAGGAACCGCCCGTTGTGCTGGTCGAGGTGTCGTGGTCCTGGCTCGAGCTGCTGCACCCGCCCCCACCGCCGCCGCTCCGGTGCCGGCTGCCGCTGTGGTGCCGTCCGGCGGAGAAGCCGGTGAGGGTGAGAACCGTCAGTGCCAGTACTGCCGTGAATCTGAGCCTGCGCCCCCGCGTTTGCATCCGCTCATGTTACCGACCCCAACGGGCGCCGCTCACGCGGTCCTTGCGGTGCCCGTCCCCTTCTCCGCGTCGAGGGCGTAGACGCAGCGGTCCTTGCTGCACGCGTACACGACACCGTCCCGGACCACCGGTGCCCCGGTGATCTCGCCGCCGGTGGCGAGCTTCCAGCGGAGCCGGCCGTCGTCGGCCTTGAGGGTGTAGAGGAGGTGGTCGGTGGAGCCGAAGTGGATCCGGCCCTCGGCGACGGCGGGGGCGCCCACGATGTCGCCGCCCGCCTGGAAGCGCCATTTGGGGGTGCCGGTGACCGCGTCGAGCGTGTAGAGGCCCTTGCCGCTGCCGACGTGGACGTGTCCGGCGGCGACCAGGACGGGTTCGATGGAGGCGCGCGGTTCGGTCGCGATGCGCCAGCGGTCGCGGCCGTCGGCGGCGTCGAGGGCGTAGACCGTGCCGAGGTAGTCGGCGAGGTAGATGCCGCCGCCGGTGACCGCGGGGCCGGGGGCGAAGGTCGGGGCGCAGAGGAAGACCGCGGGGGCCTCGAAGTGCCAGCGGACCCGGCCGCTCGCCACCTCGACGGACAGGACGCGGGTGCCGGCGGCGACGTAGACGTGACCGTCCGGGGCGGCGGTGACCCGTACGGGTACGCCCCCGCAGGAGGCCGCGTCGCCGATCGGGTACGCCCAGCGCTCCTTGCCCGTCCGGGCGTCGAGGGCGCGCAGCCGGGCGTCCTGCCAGACGTAGACCGTGCCGTCGTGCAGCGCGGGGCCCGCCTCCGGAGACTCGAAGTCGGTCTGCGCGCCGGTCAGCTGCCACAACTGCTGCCCGGTGGCGGCCTCCCAGGCCTGCACTCCGCCGCCGCGCGTGCCGGTGACGACGGTGCCGCGGTCGGCCTTGAGGGAGTACACCCAGGCCTCGGTGGACAGCCGCCACAGGTCACCGCCCTCGCGGGCGTCCAGGGCGAAGAGAGTGGGGCCGTCCGAGGCGTGGATACGGCCGTCCGCGACCGCCATCGACCAGGCGACGTCCCTGGTCTTGAAGGAGCGGCGGCCGGTCTGCACGTCGAGTGCGTGCACCTCGAAGGAGGTAACGTAGACGAGGTCGCCGGCGACGGTCGGGGTGCCCCATACGTCGTTCGACATGCGGAACCGCCAGGGGCGCCAGCCGGAGGCGGTCTCCGGGGGCAGCGGCGGCGGTGCGGGTACGGCGGGTCCTACGGCGGCGTCGGTGCCGTTGACGCCGGGCCGGGGCCGGGACCAGGACGCGACGAGGCCGGCCTCCGGAGGGGGTGCCTTCACGGCGGCGGCGCGGGCGTCGGCGACCCGGGGGCCGGGGCCGATGGGCACGGGCGCGCCGGCCAGCCGTACGGGCCCCGTGTCGGGAGCGCCGACCGGGACGGGCACGACGGGGTCGTGGGAGGGCGGCGGCGGTACGGCGGCGCGGCCACCGCCGCTTCGGCCTGCGGTGGGCGTGGGTTTCACGGGCGGGCGGCCGCCGCGCCGGGTCTCGATGAGGGTGACCGCGCGCTCGGGCAGCCAGGCCGAGGCCGTTCCGCTGTCGTCGGAGCCGGAGCCGAAGAGGTGGGGCGCGAGCTGGGCCTGGAGGTCGGCCGGGTTGGGGCGGCCGGTGGCCTCCATCTGCATACAGGACTCGATGAGGGGGCGCAGTTCGTCCGGGAGGCCGGTGAGGTCGGGGCCCTCGCGCAGCAGCATGAAGACGGTCTCGACCGGGTTGGCGCCGTGGAACGGGGGGTGTCCGGTGGCGGCGAACACGAGCATCGAGCCGAGCGAGAAGACGTCGCTCGCGCCGGTGACGCTGCGGGAGTCCTTGGCCTGCTCGGGGGACATGTAGGCGGGGGTGCCCACCGCCACGTTCGTCATCGTCAAACGGGTGTTCGACACACCGGAGGCGATACCGAAGTCGATGACCCGCGGCCCGTCCTCGACAACGAGCACGTTCGACGGTTTGAGGTCACGGTGGACGAGACCCGCCCCATGGATGGACTGGAGCGCCTCCGCGACCCCCGCCGCGAGCCAGCGCACCGCCTGGGCCGGCATCGGCCCGCACTCGTTCACTATCTCTTCGAGGGAGGGCGCCGGAACGTACGCGGTGGCCAGCCACGGCACGGCCGCCCGCGGATCGGCGTCGACCACGGCAGCCGTGTAGAACCCGGAGACGGCCCGCGCGGCCTCGACCTCGCGTGTGAAACGGACCCGGAACAGCTGGTCCTCGGCGAGTTCCGTCCGCACGGTCTTGATCGCCACGCGCCGGCCGGACGCCGAGCGCGCGAGATAGACCAGCCCCATGCCGCCCGCGCCCAGCCGTCCCAGCACCTCGAACGGCCCGATCCGCCGCGGATCGTGCTGCGTCAGCTGATCCACCACTTGCCTGCCACCTCCCCGTACGAGCCGCGTCACCCACATATGTACGCGACCCCGTGCAGCGTCTCACCACCGCACCGCCATGGCGGCACGCACCCTGATTCTTCCTGGCCCGGCCACAGGTTGCGAACCCGGCGACCAATCGGGGTGTCTCGGCATATCTCCGGACAAAAGTCCAGGTGTCAGCGTTGCTGTAGCGCGAACGACGCCCCTTGATTGTCGGTGACGACGGCCACTTTTCCGTACGACGTCTCGAAGGGCGGGACCTGAACCCGCCCGCCGAGCCGCTGCACGGCCCCCAGAACAGCGGTGATGTCCTCGACCCGGAAGTGAACGAGGAAGTGCGGCGGCATCTCCACCGGGAAGACGTCGGAGACCGGCGCCCGCCCGAAGTCCGGGGCGGCCTCCGGTCCGAAGAGGGCGTCTGTGAAAAGTCCGCCGTAGAAAGTGTTCGCGGTCTCCGTGTCGCGGGCGTACAGCTCGGCCCAGCCGAAGGTGCCCGCCTTGTGCCGGAGCCCGAAACCCGGGAACCGGGCCGCCTGCCACAGCCCGAAGACGGCACCCTCCGGATCGGCGGCCAGAGCGGCCGTGCCCAGCTCCCCCACCGGCATCGGCGCCATGAATACCTGCCCGCCGGCGTCCCGGATCCGCCCGGTCAGCCGCACCACGTCCGGCGTCGCGAAGTACACCGTCCACACGGTCGGCAGCCGCCCGTCCGCCTTGTGGGCGAGCGCCGCGACGGCCTCACCGTCCTTGCGGGCCCATACGGAGCCGCCGTACGCCTCCTCGAAGGTCCACCCGAAGAGCTCACCGTAGAACCGCCTGCCCGCAGCCAGGTCCGGCAGCTGCGCGTCCACCCAGCAGGGGACGCCCTCTCCGTACGCGGATGCCCTGTTTTCGGCCATACCGTCAAAGTAACGGCGCCGCACGCACCCCGCAGACCAGGCACACCACCCTCTGGACCCTCGTGCACCCCATTTGCAGTCGGCCGAATCGCGCTCCGATCACCCCTCGGTAAGCTGACGGCATGACAGGACAAGTGCGTACCGTCGACGGCCGCGTGGCTGGCCGGCGTGGGCAGGCGACCCGGCAGAAGCTGCTCGACTGCCTAAGCGAGATGCTCAGCTCCTCCCCCTACCGGGACGTCAAAGTCATCGATGTCGCCCGGAAGGCGGGGACTTCACCCGCGACCTTCTACCAGTACTTCCCGGACGTCGAAGGCGCCGTCCTGGAAATCGCCGAGCAAATGGCAACGGAGGGCGGGCAGTTGACCGAACTGCTGGCCGGCCGGTCATGGGTCGGCAAGGCCGGCTGGCAGACCTCGCAGGAACTCGTGGACGGATTCCTGGAGTTCTGGCGCCGGAACGACGCGATCCTGCGGGTCGTCGACCTCGGAGCGGCCGAGGGCGACAAACGCTTCTACAAGATCCGCATGAAGATCCTCAACTCCGTGAACAACTCCCTCTCGGACGCGGTCACCGAGTTGCAGTCCAAGGGCAGGGTCGACAAGGACGTGAACCCGGCGGCCGTCGCCGGTTCGCTGGTCGCGATGCTGGCGGCGGTCGCCTCGCACCAGAAGGGTTTCCAGACGTGGGGCGTCAAGCAGGCTGAACTCAAGCCGAACCTGGCGCTGTTGGTCCACCTGGGCGTGACCGGCAAGAAGCCGACGAAGTAGCGGTTCCTGCTTCCCAGGTTCTGACTTCTCAGGTCCCAAGTCCTGTCTCGCGGGCGGCGGTTCACCCAGGTGGACCGTCGCCTGCCCTGCGTGTGATCCGGAACAGCCGGATCTCCCGCTCCACCCGCGCCTGGTACGTGGCATACGGCGGCCAGAAGACCAGCGCCGCCTTCCACACCTCCGCCCGCTCCTCCCCCTCCAACAGCCGCGCGGTGACCGGGATTTCCACACCCTTCCAACTGATCTCGGCCTCAGGGTGAACGATGAGGTTGCGGGTCCAGGCCGGATGACCCGTGCGTCCGAAGTTGGACCCGATCAGAACCCACCCGTCCTCAACCGGCATACAGGCCAGCGGAGTACTCCGCCGCTGACCGCTCCGCGCACCCCGCGCCGTCAGGATCACCCCCGGCAGCATCTGGGCGCTGAGCAGCACCTTCCCGCGCGTCAGCCGGTGCACGGCCCGGTCGAGGGCGGGGATGACGTGCGGGGCGACGCGAGCGAACCCGGGCGTCGACGAAACCTTCTGCACCAGTCGCACACCGATCACACCGTCACCTCACGGCTCTCGAAGAGACGCGCACCCTCGGCGGCGTGTGCCCGCAGCCGGTGCACCGGCCCGAAGAGCAGTTCGTCGCCGGCGGCACGCTTGAAATAGAGATGGGCCTCGTGCTCCCAGGTGAACCCGATCCCGCCGTGCAACTGGATCCCCTCGGCGGCGGCCACGCGCAGGGCCTCCAGCGCCTGCGCGAGGGCGATCCCGCCGACCCGCTCCCCGTTGCCGATGGCCCAAGCGGCGTAGTAGGCGGCCGACTTGGCCGCCTGCACCTGCACATACACATCGGCCAGCCGGTGCTTCACCGCCTGGAACGACCCGATCGCCCGCCCGAACTGCTCACGCTGCTTGACGTGTTGAACCGTCCGCTCCAACGCACGGTCGGCGGCCCCGACGGCCTCGGCGGCGAGCACGGTCGCGACGGTGTCACCGAGCGCGGAAAGCTCCCGTAGCAGCCGCGGGCTGTCATCGGCGCCCAGCAACTCCCCCTCCACATCCCGCAGTTCGAGCCGGGCCTGCGGCCGGGTCGCATCAAGGGCGGTCTGCCGGGTCCGTACGAGCCCGTCGGCGTCCCCCGCGACGAGGAAGAGGAGAGTCCGCGACCGGGCGAACCCGCCGGTATGGGCGGCGACAAGGAGCAGCTGAGCACTGTGCCCGTCAAGAACCTGCGCGACCTGCCCGTACAACCGCCAGCCGCCGTCCCCCACTTGTCTGGCCTGCACCCCGCCCGCACGCCCGCCGCCGGCCCACTCGCCGCCGCTGGGCCCGGTGAGGGTGAGGGCGGTGGTGAGGGCGGGGCCGGGTATCGCGAGGGCGGCGGTCAGGGAGCCGGCTGCGATGCGGGGCAGCAGCCGGGCGCGCTGGGCCTCGGTGCCGAGTTCCAGAACGAGCGGCGCGACGAGCACGGCGGTGGCGAGGAGCGGCGAGGGCGCCAGGAAACGGCCGGTCTCCTCTGCCGCGAGGGCGAGTTCGGTAGCCGAGCAGCCGACACCGCCGTAGGCCTCGGGGAGGGCGAGTCCGGGCAGGCCGAGCTGCTGGGCAAGGGCGGTCCAGAGGGCGGGGTCGTGTCCGGCGGGGGTATCGACGGCGGCACGCAACTCGTGGGAACCGCACCGCTTTTGGAGCAGTTCGCGGAGGGTACGGCGGATCTCGTCCTGCTCGGCGGTGAAGCTGGCGTCCATGACACTTCCCTCCAGATCTGACGGTCCGTCATATTAGGAGTCCGGGCACGATATGCACAGAGGGAGGAGGCCCCTCATGACACCGGGGAGCCGCAAGGTCGCCGTGGTGGGCGTGGCACTGTCCGACTGCGGACGGGTCGACGACACGACCCCCTACGCCCTGCACGCCCAGGCGGCCCGCCGCGCAGTCGCTGACGCGGGCCTGGACCGGTCCGTGGTGGACGGCTTCGCGTCGGCGGGCCTGGGCACGCTGCCGCCGGTGGAGGTGGCCGAATACCTGGGCCTGCGCCCCACCTGGGTCGACTCCACCGCGGTCGGCGGCTCCACCTGGGAGGTCATGGCGGCACACGCGGCGGACGCGATAGCGGCGGGCCACGCGAACGCCGTGCTGTTGGTCTACGGCTCGACGGCCCGCGCCGACATCAAGGCGGGCCGCAGAACCGGCGACCTCTCCTTCGGCGCACGGGGCCCGCTCCAGTTCGAGGTCCCCTACGGCCACACACTGATCGCCAAGTACGCGATGGCCGCGCGCCGCCACATGCTCGAATTCGGCACGACCGTCGAGCAGTTGGCGGAGGTGGCGGTACAAGCCCGCGCCAACGCCGCCCTCAACCCGGAGGCGATGTTCCGCGACCCGATCACGGTCGACGACGTCCTCTCCGGCCCGATGATCGCGGACCCCTTCACCAAACTGCACTGCTGCATACGGTCAGACGGCGGGGCGGCGATCCTGCTGGCCGCGGAATCGTACGTACGAGACTGCCGCACGGCACCGGTCTGGATACTCGGCACCGGAGAACACGTCTCGCACGCCACGATGTCCGAATGGCCCGACTTCACGGTGTCCCCGGCAGCGGTGAGCGGCCGACTTGCCTTCGAACGAGCCGGAGTCCGCCCCGAGGAGATCGACTTCGCGGAGATCTACGACGCGTTCACCTACATGACCCTGGTGACGCTGGAGGATCTGGGCTTCTGCGCGAAGGGCGAAGGGGGCGCGTTCGTGGAGAAGGGACGGCTGCGAGTGTCCGGCGGCGAGTTGCCGGTGAACACCGACGGGGGTGGCCTGTCGGCCCAACACCCTGGCATGCGAGGGCTGTTCCTGCTGGTGGAGGCGGTACTGCAGCTACGGGGAGAGGCCGGGGCCCGCCAAGTCACGCGGAGAGACGGCGAGTTGCCGCGCCTCGGCGTCGCCTCCGGCACGGGCGGGTGGTTCTGCTCGTCGGGGACGGTGGTGCTGGGGCGGGGGTGACACGCTCCAGGCGAACGGCTACTCGTACGCGAACAACAACCCGGCAACGTATGCCGATCCGTCCGGTCTGACGTTCTCGGCGGGCCGAAGTCTCTCCGCTCACTTCATGAACGCAATCACCAGCGGGTCCGACTCTGGCGCGATGTAGTCGTATGTCGGGGAGTCGACGTGGCAATGATCGCTTGCATCCGCCTCGGCGGCGAAGCCCTCGATGTTGTCGGCGAGGAGGTCGAGAGCTTCCCGCGCTCCCTGGATCCTCAGGATCTGGGCTTCCGTGACAATCGAAACGGTGGCCCGCTCCGGATCCTCCTGGAACGCGATCTCGGACAGCGACCTCTCGTAGGGAAAGGGGCGCCGGTCCTCCGGGAGATCACAGCTTCCGGCCTTCCCCCGCAGCAGCTGCCCGAACGCCAGCAGCCCTTGACGCGTCCCAGAGAGCTCAAGCTCTCTGGTCTTCCCGCTGTACAGAACCTGCAACATCACATCCCCTCCAACCTGCCGATCGTACCGATCACCAAGACGGGATCGTCCTGCCGACCCTTCGGCCTCGGTCGGCTCTACGGCAGATCTCAAACGCGCTCTGAGAGACTGGAGCACGGCATAGTAGGCGGGGCTGATTTGCTGGAAAATCTTCCCTGCTGGAGAATTCCCCATCCTGTTCAACCATCGGACGAGACGGCGGGATAACAATCCAGTCCGGCAGGCCGTCGCCTCTCGAATTACACAGGACCTTACGCCGCCTCTCTGTTCGGTGTACTCCCGTAGCGGTCGAATGTCCAGACTCCAGACACCACAAGCACGCCAGCCCTAAGGGATCGGCATGGAGGGAAGTGTCCGAACTCGGCCGATTGTATTCATTCTACGGTCCAGTACTTACCCAAACCACCAACGAAGCCGCCAAGGAAATCGACTGCAGCTTGGACTGCCTCCTTCGCAGTTACCAAATGTGATCGCGGGAATTTTCCCAGCTGACCGCCACAAACGAGTCCAATTTCCTGCTCGTCCCCGTTGGGATCCTTCAGATGAAGGATCCCACCGTCCTCCAACTCTCCGGTTACCAAAAACAAGTCCGGCCCACCGGAGATGGTCAAGAATCGAAATGGCGCATCGTCAACGATGGAGATTTCCGTCCGTCGCTTCCCGTCAAGACGCGCCAGCGCTTCAGTAACGTCGGCAACGCTAGGATCATCCGAGCTCCAGTCAGCAGATCTGGAGCCAACCCTGTCGTCTCCTGCAAGCGTAATCACTAACACTCCTACAGCAGAGCCCTCGGAATCGACGGCCTCCGCACAGCATTGATGGTAAATATTCCTGACGGCGTATGGACGAGCAGTTCTTCAATCCCGAGCCCGCGCATGAGAGACCCGACTCCACCGGTAGCACCACAGGCCCGACAGAAATCGCGGTCAACGTGAAGGACAGCCCGTGTCCCGGCAGCGCCCGCGTCTTTGGCCTGCTGAAATACATCTGCCTCAGCGTGAGTCTTGGTCTGGGCATTCACGCGGATATTCACATCCCTGCCATGAGCATTCCTGCCGAAGAAGACCTGACCATCTTCCGTTTGCAACCGCGCAGCAGTGTAAACGTCATCTTCGCTCCCCGCTGCGGGCATCCCTTGATCAGCTCGATATTGCTTGAGCTCACCCCAGCCGCAGTTGTGAACCAATACGGGCGTGCCGCCCGCCAGCACATAGTACGTATGCAGCACGCCGACGGTCAGGTTGTGAACCGTCGCATCCAGCGCCGTCCACCGCTCCACCGCCGTGATCTGGACGTACGTGCCGGCGCTGGTGCGCAGCCACTCGCCCGAGTGGAGAGCGGTCGCGTCGATCCACTCACCGAGTTCCGGGACCCAGAACGGGTGACCGGCGGTCGCGGTGACCTGAGCGGTCTTCGTGCCCTTCTTGCCGTCCGTGTCGATGGTGACCTTGACCAGGTGCTTGACGCCCTTGCCGAGGATCTCGGCAGTGACCGTCTCTGCCACGGTCTCGCCCGTTTCCGGGTCGGTCGCCAGGACCTTGTCGCCCGCCTTGACGTCCTTGATCTTCTTGGTGGAGCCGTCGGCCATCAGGACCTGGGTGTCGGGGGTGAAGCTGTTGGCCGTGCAGCTCGCGCCCTCGGAGCCGCCGCCTTCGCCGCCGCCGCTGTCCTCCTTCCCCGACCCGTCCCGTGACCCCCCGGACTTCTCGTCCGCCTTGCCGCCGGCCTTGGAGCCCTTGGACTGGGCCTGGGAGCGGGCCTTTGCCTGGACCGGGTTGCCCTTGGCGCCCTTGGAGCCTGTGTGGGCTTTCTTCCGTACCGCCTCCGCGGCGCGTTTCGCCGCTTCTCTCGCCTTGCGTTTGGCTTCGGCCGCCGCGGCCTCCGCGGCCTTCTTCGCCTTGAGCAGGGCGACCTTCGCGGCCTTGGCCGCCTTCATGCCGATCTCGGCCGCGCGCTTGGCCGCCTTGAACGCCTTGACCGCGCTCATCGTGCCCTTGAAGGCACGCCACATCTTCTTGCCCTTGGAGAAGACGCTGGTCCAGGGAATCGCGTCCATCAGCAGGCTGCCGCACGCCCACAGGTCGCCCTGGGTGAAGCAGCCGACCACGTCGTTCCAGCCGATGAACTCCTTGAACACGGCCCAGCCGGTCGCCAGGATCACATCGCCGATCGAACGGCTCAGGGTCTTCTGATAGGCGGCGATCTTCGCGTCCAGCGCCGCGATCGACGCGTCGAAGCTCGACGCCGACGACGTCAGACCGGACGGATCGGCGTACGTGACCGGGTTGTTGTTCGCGTACGAGTAGCCGTTCGCCTGGAGCGGGTCACTGTCGTCCAGGACCGGGTCCGCGGAGATGAAACGGCCCGTGGCCGAGTCGTACTCGCGGGCGCCCATGTGAGTGAGGCCCGTCTCGGCGTCGTCGTCGCCCGTGTGGAAACCGGTGTGGGAGCGCGGGGCCGTGCTCACCGCGCGGTCCTCGCCCCATGGGTCCCGCTTCGTGACGCGTACGGTCATTCCGTCGTCGAGGCGGACCTCCGCCAGCGGGGTGCCGTTGAGGTCCGTCGCCTGGGCGTACATGTGTTCGCTGACGCCGGCCGTGTTGTCGACGCCCTCGCGGAAGCGGGTGACCGACGGGCCGCCGATGCCGGCGTACGTCCGCTCGACGTAGCGGACCTTTCCGGCCGTCGTCAGCGACACCTTCGTGTCGGGCAGGTTGAGCACCGCGCCCGCGCTGGTGCGCTCCAGCAGGCGGTTGCCCATCGCGTCGTAGACGTAGGTCGTCTTCGACGCGGGCTTCCACAGCTGGCCCGCCACGGTCGAGCTGCACGCGGCGAGCGTGAGGTCGGTGCCGACCGTGGACGCCGGTGCCGCCAGGCACAGGCCGGTCGGGACGTGCTTGACCTGGCCCGTGCTCAGGGTCTGCCAGCGCTGCGCGGCCACCGCGTTGTCGCAGGCCTGGATCAGGACGGCCGCGCCGATCGCCGTGCCGTTCGGCTGGACGCAGCGCCCGCCCACCACCAGCTGACCGACCGTCGCGTCCTCCACGGTGCCGTCACTGTTGGTGTCGGCGGCCTTCAGGCGCAGCTGCTGCGGCCTGCTGCCGTTGCAGACGAACACCTGCATCGCCGTGCCGGCCGTCGTGCTGCCGGCCGACAGGTCCATGCACAGGCCGCCGACACCGATCCAGGCCCCTGAGCCGTCGGCGCCGAAGCCGGTCACGGACTCGACCTTGCCGTCCCACGTCCAGGTCATCGTCTGCGCGCTGTCGCCGCCGGTGGAGCGGGTCTCCATCTCGCCCGCGGCGTCGTAGGTCTGCGTCGAGCGGGTGGTGACCTGGGCGCCCGCCGCCGTCGTCGACGACGTGGTGTAGGAGGTCAGCGTGTGCGGCTGGGCGTTCTTCGCGGTGGTGCTGGTTCCGTAGGCGTAGTCCGTGACCGTGTCGGCCTTGGTGTCGCGCGCCCCGGAGATGAACGTCGGGTCGGCCTTGTGGATCGTCTTCTTCGTCCGGTTGCCCAGCACGTCGTAGTCGTAGGACTGCCAGTAACCGTCGTTGCCGGACGAGACGTTGACCGTGTTGTCGGAGTAGACGGGCTCGGCCGTCGACTTGCCCGCGGCCACGCAGGCGCCGCCGCCCGGTGTCGTCCACGCCTCCTTGAGCTGGCCGAGCGTGTCGTAGGTGAAGCACTGCTGGTCGGTGGTCGTGCCCATGCGGTCGGCGACCGACAGGACGTTGCCCGACGCGTCGTAGGAGTACGAGCGCTTGCTGACCTCGCTGCCCGGCACGACCGTCGTGTCCGTGGCGCTCTCCCGGACGAGCCTGCTGGTCGAGAGCTCGCCGGTCGACTCGTTGAACGTGTTCTCCTGCCACAGCCGGTGGCCCTGCTCGCCGATGGTGGAGCGCAGCACCTGTCCGTACGGCGAGTAGGAGGCCTCCGACGTGTACCAGTCCTTGCCGGAGACCGAGGTCGGCAGGCCCGCCGCGTTGTAGCGGGTGATGACGTCCTCGGCGTCGAGGCCGCCGGCCGCCGGGGCCGTGTAGGTCTCCAACTGGCCGTCGTCGTTGTACTTGTACGTGTACTTGTACTGCGTGGCGAAACCGTCGGCCGTCAGGCCGGCCGTCGAACCGGGCGGCAGTGCCACGGTCACGTCCGTGGGCTGGTAGTCGGCCGTGTAGCCGCCGATCGTCGTCGTGTACGCCTTGCCGTCCGTGTAGCGGGTCGCCGAGGAGAGCTGCCCCTTGCCGCCGCTCGCGCCGTCGTAGGCGTACGTCTGCGCGAGAGTGGAGGTCGTCGAGCCCTTCGGGGTGACCTTGACCTGCTCCACGCGGTTCAGCCGCTCGTAGCCGTACGAGACGACCTGGCCGCGGGCGTCGGTCGCCTTGTCCACCCGGCCGTAGGCGTCGTAGTCGGTGTGCGTCGCGCCCGTGTCCGGGTCCGTGGTGTCCGTGACCCGGCCCAGCGCGTCGTACGCCCACGTCCGGGTGTTGCCGACGTCGTCGGTGGAGGTCACCATGTCGCCGCGCAGGTCGTAGTCGTACGTCGTGGTGATCGCGCCGGTCTCGGTCAGCGCGGTGTCGGCGAAGGTGTCCTGACGGGTCGTGCGGCCCAGCGCGTCGGTCCAGACCCGGGAGGCGGGCGTGCCCTTGGGCTGGCGGACGACCGTGTAGTCGAGGGCGTACTCGTAGCGGGTGCGGCGGTCGGTGGTGGTCGCCGCCTTGCCCGCGTTGGTGAACGTCTCACCCGTCTGCGGGTAGGAGTTGTGCACCGGCGTGACCGTCAGGACCCGGCCGAGGCCGTCGTAGGTGTACGAGGTCGCGTTGGGGACCAGCGACTCCGAGGAGGGGACGACCAGGTCCGTGGTCGGGTCGCCCTCCATGTAGTACGCGTTGCGGGTGTAGCGGACCTGGCCGGCGCTGTTGTGGAGCGTGTCGGTGATCAGCCGGCCGCCGCCCACGGCCGGGGTCTGGGTCTGACGCTCGCGGCCCAGGCCGTCGTAGATCGTGGTGGCGGACTCGTACGTTCCGTCGCCCGCCGTGGTCTTCGGGTTGTCGGCGAGGGAGTCGGTCACGACCGACACCGGCTTGCCCGGGTCGGTGGTGTACGTGTACTTGACCGTCGGGTCGTCCGTGGCGGGCTGGGTGGCGTCCCAGGCGGCGACGGCGCGCCCGAGCGGGTCGTACGCGTAGGACTCGGTCCGGTTGTTGGCGTCCGTGGACTTGAGGGTCGTGCCGCGTCCGGGTTCCAGGTAGGTGGTGTCGGTGAAGCCCGCGACCACGGCGCCGTCGACGACCTTGTTCCCGGTGACCGTCTCGATCTTGTAGACCTGGCCGTCGGACGGCGTGTACGTCGTGGTGTTGAACACCCCGGTCGGGTCGGTGACCTTCGTGACGCGGCCGGTGGGGTCGTACTCGGTGCGCGACTCGGGGTTGGTGGTCTCCCAGCCGGTGCCGGCGCCGGTCGGCGCCTCCGTCCTGGTGACCAGGCCCTTGGTGGGTGTGGCGGTGGACGAGCTCGCGCCGTCGTAGAACATGCGCGAGGCGCTGACCAGGGTGGTGCCCGTCGAACTGGAGAGATCGGTGGAGCAGGTGCTGGTGCCGGTGGTGGCGACGGTCCGGGCGACCAGGCCGACGAGGTAGTTGGTGCCCGAGGTGTTGTGCACGTACGAGGTCGCGGTGCACGACTCGTCGCCGGAGACGGCCGTGTCGCCGTACTCCTTGACCTTGGTCGGCAGACCGTACGTGGAGTCGTACTCGGTCTCGGAGGTCACCGTGTGCAGGGTCAGTTTGTCGGCGGCCTTGCCCGAGGCCTTCGAGATGGTCGAGGTCCTGCCGAGCGTGACGCGTTCGGAGACCACGTCCGGGCCGTCGGTGCGGTCGCGGGTGGCCAGGCGGACCGGGGCGTCCGGGTAGTTGACCGTGCGGGCGACCCAGCCCGTGGCGGTGTCGGCCGACGCGTCGGGGTAGGTGAGCGACTCGGCGACCATGCCGGCGTACGCCCTGCGGTCGGTGGCCAGGGTCGCGCCGGTGATGTCGGTCGTCACCACGGAGCGCTTGACGTCGTCGGAGGACTTCTCCGGGGTGTCGTCGGCGAGGACGTCGTCGTCCATGCCGCGGAAGTAGCGGGTGACGGACTTGGAGGCGACGCTGCCGTCCGGTGTGTCCGTGGTGCCGGTGGTCGTGGTGACGAGCGGGAAGCCGCGGAAGTCGTCCCAGGTGCGCTTCTTGGGGCGGGAGAACTCCGACTGGCTCTTGGCCCACAGCGCGCCGTCGACGGCGTCGTCGTCGGTCTCGTACCTGTACGTCGTCACGATGTCCTTCGCGTCGGCGAGACGCGGGAACTCGGTGATCTTGTCGACGACATACTTGTGGAACCAGGAGATCCGTTTGTCCTCCAGCTCACCGTCGGCGTGCCAGTACGCCGGGTAGCAAAGGGAGTGGTTCCGGTCGATCGTCGGACGGGCGGAGCCGGTGAGGCACTTGCCCTCGGGGTCCTTGTAGTCGATGTGGGTTCGGCCGCCGTACTCGGAGACGACGTCCTGGATACGCAGCCGCGCGAACAGCGGGGACGTGTCGGAGGAGCCGTTCTTGACGCGGTTCGGCAGCGGGTTCTGGTTGTGGCCGAAGGCCACCGGGTTGAGGCGGTCGGTGGAGCCGTCCACCGCGTAGCCGGTGCGGGTGATCGATTCCAGCCAGAGCGCGGTGTACTCGCCGGTGAGGTTCCAGGGGAAGGACTGCTTGAGGCCCCAGGAGTCGACCTTCGACAGCGAGGTCGTGGTCGTCGCATCCCCGTCCAGGCCACAGGCGTTGCGCTGGCCGCTCTCGTTGCCGTCGGCGTCCGAGGAGTACTCGGTCAGTGTCACGCCCTGCTCGCGCTGGGTGCAGGCGTCGACCGACGCGAGGCGCTTGCGCGAGAAGAAGGTGGGCGCGTACGTGCCGCACTTCTTGCCGGTCGCGCAGGCGAGGTCGGCGGGGGTGTCGAACCAGGGCCGGGTCCGGTCGGACTGCTTGGAGTCGAAGTTGGCGTTCGAGCAGGCCACGTTCAGCGCGGGGTCGTCGAAGCAGCGCTCGCTTGCGTTGAACCTCACCCGGCCCAGCGGCTCCTGGGAGAAGAGCGTGGTGGCGCGCTGGCCGTAGTCGATGTGGGAGAGGTAGCCGGCGCGGTCGTACTCGACCGCCTTGGCCTCCTGCATGTCCCGCGCGTAGGCGTTCTTCTCCTTCTCCCACCACAGCGACATCGCGTTGCCCGTGGTGTCCACGACGTAGTCGAGCTGGAAGCGCCAGCCCTGGTCGCAGAAGGAGTCCGCGAACTTGGCGGCGTGGCAGGGGTCTTCGGAGTGGTTGCCGGCAACCGGCACATTGAGCACCGACTTGGTCTCCGGCTTGCCCGAGGTCCAGCCCGGGAGGCGGTTCAGACCGAAGTAGTACTGGGTGCCGTCGTCGGTGGTGACCCGCCAGAACTCCCCGTTGTTGTCACCGTTGTTGGAGCCGTCGATCCCCGTGAGGGTCTTGTAGTCGGCCGCGGTGAGCAGTTCGACGCGCATGTTCTCGCCGCGCGCGCCCTTCCACTGCTTGGTGGTGTCGTCGCGCACCAGCTCGGTGGTCGTCCCGTTCAGGGAGAGCACCGCGTTGTACGAGCCCCAGCACTGGTCGCCGGTGAAGTGGTCCTTGTTGTTGGCGTCGGCGGTGTCCGCCGCGCAGCCCACGAAGGTGCGGGTGATGGAGCCGGGGTTGTAGTCCCAGCCCTCGCCGACCCAGGAGACCTGGTTGTTGGTGGCGGACGTACGGCCGTCGGAGGTCTGGGAGTTGTAGCTGAGGGTGACGTTGGGCGTCGGGCCCGCCGGGACCTGCGGGGCGGCCATCGTGTACGCGTAGGTGAAGGCGCCGGAGGAACCGCCCGCCGTCCAGGAACCCGCCGACACGATCGGGCTCGCGGAGAAGTCGCCGCCGGCGCCGGCGCCGTAGGAGCTGCCGACGAGCAGGCCGCCGCCGGAGGAGCCGGCGATCTGCCGGACGGCGCCGGCCTTGTCGCCGCGCCAGACGGCGGAGTCGACCTGGCCGGTGTCCGTGGCGACCGCGCTGTTCGCGGTGGACGCGGCGGCGGAGACCGACGCGAGGTCGGCGGTGTCCAGGGTGACGTTGACCAGGGTCTCGGGGACCTGGGTGGTGGTCTCGGTGGAGCCGTGCGTCTCGTCGGGAGCGCCGTCCTCGCCGGTGTCCGCCTCGGAGCCCGAGGAGTCACCGGCGTCCAGCGCCACGGTGACGCTGTCGCCGGTGCGCTCGACCTCGGTGGTCACCGGTATGCCGGTGGAGCACGCCTCGTCCTCGGGCGTCGTCGCATAGCAGGCCGGCATCAGCGTGAAGGAGAGCCGGTCGAGCCACTGCGCGCTGTAGGTCTCGGCGAGTCTGGTCGCGTCGATGGAGACGACCGCGTCGCCGGTCGCGGTGTCGGGGGCGTCGACCGCGAGCATGAAGCCCTGGGCGCCGCTCGCGACGGCGTCGGCCTCGGGGGCGGCGGCGACGCTCCACTGGCCTTCGAGGGCGTCGGCCTGCGCGGCGGTGGCACCGTCGGGGGCGCCGACGCCGATGCTCATCGTGCCGTCGGCCGACTTGGCGACCTCGGTCGTGGCGCCCGCGGTCATGGTGTCGACGGCCTTGGTACCGGAGGCCGCGGGCACCTCGGCGACGGCCGCCGGCGCGTACGCCTTCTGCGGATCGGTCGCGGCGGAGCCCGAGAGATCGTCGAGGTCGTCGGCGAACTTCTCGTCGAGCGGGACGGCGTCCGTCTCCTGAAGGTCCGCGAGGTCGACCGTCGTCCGGGGATCACCGGGGCCGAACGCGACGGCGCTGGGCAGCAGGGTGACGTTGAGGGCGAGGACCAGCCCGGCGACGACGCCGACCCGCGTCCGGCGACGGACCAGGCGCTCGCGCGGCGATCTCGCCAGCGAACCTCTGCCGCACCACGACAGCACCGCACGCACGGTCAAAACGAACCTTCCCCCCGTGACACTTCGTCAGAAACCCACATGTCCCGACAGCACTTGGTGAGCAACGGCTTGCGCACCGGGCACGAAGATAAAGACGCCGTGAAGATCACCGTCAAGATGTGACGGATTTGTGTTAGCTATGTCACTGTCCAAAACCAGGCAAAGAACGGCAAAGAAAAGCCCTGGGTGTCTTTGCGCGCCGATTACTCGATTCGCGTCGGCCAAAGGGTGTTGATCAGGCCGGAAAGAGCTGTCCATACTCCAACCGCCATGCAGCCTGTTGTGGAGAAGGGCACCTTGAGCGACCTCGACACCGCCGCGGAACCAAGTCCCCCCGGCAGAAAGCGCGTTCGGCGTGCCGTGGCCACAGCCGTGGCACTGGCCCTCCTGGCCGGCGGCGGCGCGCTGCTCGCGCTGCGCGACGACGGCGACGCCGTCTCCGACGCCAGGACCAGGCGGGCCGCCCGGCCGGTCGACGAGGACGAGGCCCAGTCACGGGCACGCAGGAGCGGCAAGAAGGTCGAAGTCGCCACGCTGACCGACGAGTTCTCGACCACCTACGCCAACCCCGACGGAACGTTCACCTACACGGTCTCCGTCGCGCCCCTGCGCGCGAGGAACTCCAAGGGCGCGTGGGCACCGGTCGACACCGGCCTGCGCAGGACCGGCGAGGGCTGGCACACCGTCAACAGCCCCTATCCGGTGACCTTTTCGGCCGGCGGCAAGGGAACGGGCGGGACGAACGAGACATCGACCCGGCGGTCCGGTACGGCGGTTCGGTCAGGTACGGCCGTTCGCTCCGCCGTGTTCCGCACCGGGAGCCGCGTGGCCCAGCAGGTCGACGACACCTCGTGGACCCCGCTGCTGACGATGACCGCCGAAGGCCACGAGATCACCTTCGCGTGGCCGGGCGAGCTGCCCGAGCCGGTCGTCGAGGACAACCGCGCGCTGTACGAGGGCGTCCGGCCCGGCGTCGACCTGATGCTCACCGCCCGGGACACCGGCTTCACCCATGTCCTGGTCGTCCACACACCGCAGGCGGCCGAGAACCTGGCCGCCGACCCGCCGCGCTACCGGGTCACCTCCGCCGACCTCTCCTTCGTCCTCGACCCCGGCACCGACGTGCTCACCGCCAAGGACGGCGACGGCAACGAGATCGCCGTCTCCCCCACGCCGTTCCTGTGGGACTCGGCGGGCACGCACGACACGGACGGCGCGTCCGCCGACCCTGAAGCCGCGACCGGGACCAACGAGAACCCCGAGGTCGTCGAGGAGGCACCGGCGCGCGAGAACCCGGACGACATACCGCCCGACGAGGTCCCGAACGAGAACCCGGACGGCTCCGGCGGCAAGGCGGACCCCGTCGCCTACGACGGCCCGCGGGCGTCCGCGTCCGACACCCTCGCCCTGCCCGCCGTGAACGGCCCCGGCGACGGCGGCCACGCCACCACCGCCGCCGCCCGGTACAGCGGCGACGTGCTGACGATCACCCCGCCGGCCGGCTATCTCACGGACACCGAGGACCTCACCTACCCGCTGTTCCTCGACCCCTCCACCACCGGCATCCGCGCCAACTGGACCACGGTCTACAAGCGTTACCCCAGCTCCAGCTTCTACGACGGCGCCAACTACAACGAGGACACCAAGGAGGCCCGCGTCGGCTTCGAGAGGGACACCTGGGGCACGGCCCGTTCGTTCTTCCGCATGAAGCTGCGGAACTCCATCAAGAACGCGGACGTCTCCAGCGCCACCCTGAAGGTCCTGGAGACCCACTCCTGGTCGTGCAGCAAGCGCACCGTCCAGCTGTGGGGCACGGGCGACTTCACCTCCAAGACCACCTGGAACCGCCAGCCGTCCTGGAAGCGGAAGATCACCTCGAAGTCCTTCGCCTACGGCTGGAAGTCCAACAGCTCCTGCCCGGACGCCTATGTCAACTTCACCGTCACCTCGCTCGCCCAGGACGCCGCCGACTCCGGCGCGACCAGCTTCAACCTGGGCCTGGTCGCCTCCACCTCGTCCTCCGCGCCGACGGGTTCCTCCAGCAGCCTGGAGACGGACACGTACTCCTGGAAGCGGTTCAAGGCCGAGGGCGACGGCTCCCCCTCGCTGTCCGTCACCTACAACCGCAAGCCGAACACGCCGACCTCCGTCACCATGAGCCCCGGCTCCTGCGACACCTCCGCCTCGCCGTACATCAAGGTCGGCAAGGGGGACACCATCACCCTCAGCGGCAAGGCGACCGACCCGGACAGCGACCTGACCAAGCTGGAGTTCCAGCTCTGGCAGACCGGCAAGTCCGACACCACGACGAAGACGTTCACCAAGACCGTGGACGACGGCGAGGTCGGCGGGGTCTCCGTCAAGTCGTCGCTGAGCAACGGCGTCACCTACTCGTGGCGGGTACGCGCCTGGGACGCCAAGGTCAGCAGCGGCTGGGCGCCCACCGGCGGCGACGGCGTGTGCCGGTTCACCTACGACACCGATCTGCCCGACTCCCCCGCCCCGGTCGTCTCGACCGACTTCCCCGGTGACGACGACGGCGACAGCGAACCCGACGTGTGGTCCGCCAAACCCTTCGGCAACAGCGGCAGTTTCACCTTCGCGGTGGGCAGCGCCTCCGAGACGGACATCGTGAAGTTCGTCTGGTCCATCAACTCCACCAGCTACGCGGGCTACGCCTGCTCGGGCGGCGCACAGGGCACCTCGGGCGGCCTCACCAAGTCCTGCACCACGGCCATCAAGACGGCCACCATCACCGGCATCAAACCCCCGGCCGCCGGCCCCAACACGCTGTACGTCAAGTCCGTCGACTCGGCGGGCAACATCTCCCCCAACGGGACCAAGCACTTCTTCTACGTCCAGCCGCGCTCGGCCGCGGACGGCCCCGGCGACCTGAACGGGGACGGCGACGCCGACTTCGGCCATGTCACCGCCGCCGGAAACCTCTGGATCGACTCGGTCTCCCAGGACGGCACCTGGGTGTCCAGCGCCTTCGGCACCCACGACAACGGCACCCTGATCAAGGACGGCGGCACCGCCCCGCACATCTGGGACGGCACCGGCACCTACGCCCTGGTCACCCACAACGGCGACTTCGCCCCCGGCGACGGCGTCAGCGACTGGGTGATCCGCACCCCCGAGGGCCGGCTGTTCCTCTACCCCGGCGACGGCTACGGCGCGATCGACGTCAGCAAGCGCGTCGAGATCCGCCTGCCGTCCAACGCCCCCGACCCCGCCACCTTCTCGGAGATCAAGTCGGCGGGCGACATCACCGGCGACGGCCGGCCGGAACTGTTCGTGGCGGGCGGCGCCGGCGGCAACGAGCTGTGGGTGTTCACCGGGTACAGCGGCGGCAGCTTCAGCGGGGCGACCCAGATGACGACCTCCTCCTGGGGCGACACCGAACGGGACTTCGTGGCCATCGCCGACTACAACGGCGACGGCGCGGCCGACATGACGTACCGCACCGCGGCCGGCAACATCCAGTTGCGCAAGGGGATCCTCGACAGCGACGGGACGGGCACGGTCCTCGCCAGCCTGGGCACGTCGGGCGCGAGCCTGGACGGCGACCACGCCTACGCCTCCGGCACCTTCACCTACGCCGCCTACCCGCTGATCCACGGCACCCCCGACGCCACCGGTGACGGCATCCCCGACATCTGGAC
Source organism: Streptomyces hokutonensis (assembly GCF_042751305.1). Lineage (GTDB taxonomy): Bacteria > Actinomycetota > Actinomycetes > Streptomycetales > Streptomycetaceae > Streptomyces > Streptomyces hokutonensis_A. The sequence goes on along the minus strand of NZ_JBHYWD010000006.1, from coordinate 343,449 downwards.
GACCAACGCGGCCGGAGCCCTGTTGCTCTACAAGGGCGGCGCGACCGCTGTCGGCTCCTCGACCACGCTCAGGTCGAGCGGCTGGGACACGGTCAGGCGACTGGGGTGATGGCCGGCGGGGCTCAGGGCCAGAGCAGTTCCCTGGCCCAGCCCCGCTCCTCACGCACATACCTCAGCCGGACATGCCGCCGTAGCGCGTCCCCTTGGAAGAACTCGGCCTCGTCAGGGAAGACGCGGTACAGGGTCCAGGACGGGACGGGGGTGTGCGGCTCGCGTTGAGCCAGTTCCCAGGCCTCTTCAGAAGAGAGGGTCAACTCCTCCAAGGACGGGAGGACTTCGCTCTGGTGGCCGGTCAGCGCTGCCGCCAGGGCCCCTGTCGAGCGGGCGTGCAGGTCGGCCTGGGATTCGTCGGGGGTCGCCGGGAGGGCCGGGCCGCGCAGGCGGATCTGGCGGCCCAGGCGGGGCCAGTAGAAGGAGAGGGCGGCGTACGCGAAGTGCTTCAGCTGGTGGCCCTTGCGGCTTGTGGCGTGGGTCGCGAAGGACCAGCCCTCCGTGTCCGCGCCGTGCAGCATCACCATGCGTACGTCGGGGAGGCCCTCGTCGTCCCTCGTCGCCAGTGACATCACATGGGGCTCCGTTTCCCCCGCCGCCACCGCCTCCGCGAACCATGTGGTGAAGAGGTCGAGGGGGGTGTCCGGTGCCGTGGTCGGGTCGAAGGCCCGTAGTTCGGTCGTTTCGGGGGCCCATACCCGTAGGGACTTCAGCAGGTCGTGGAGGTCCGGTTCCGGTTCCGTTGGCATGGGTCGAGTATCACCTTCGGCCGGTTCCGGGTCCGAAGTCGTATGCGGTGAAGTCGGCGACCGGGCGGTATCCGATCCGTTGGTAGAGGGCGTTGCTGGTCGGGTTCGCGAGGTCGGTGAAGAGGAGCACCTCGGCCGCGCCCGCCGCGCGTGCGGCCCGGCTGACCTCCGCCGTGGCGGCGCCCGCGTAGCCGCGGCCCCGCAGGTCCACAGGGGTGTAGACGGGGGCGACGCGGATCTGGCCGGCCACCTTCGCCGTGACTCCGGCCATCGACACCGGTGTTCCGTCCGGCGTCTCCCAGAGCGTGACGCCGCCGTAGGAGATCCGGGCGTCGGCCCATTCGGCCGATCCGATCATGGCGCCGTGTTCGCCGATCGCCTGCACGAACTCGTCGTGCCAGCACATGAGTTGTTCGCGGTCCTTTGCCACCGCGACTCTGGGGCGGCCGGGAGGGGCGGGGGTCGGGATCGTCAACTCGGCCAGGCGGTAGAGGCGTTGGCGGACGCCGATCTCGGGTTCGGTTCCGGTGCGTCGCCCCCATGCTTCCGCGAAGGCCGTCGCCGTGTCCTGTTCGGCCATGACGCCGGGCAACTTGAGCCCCTGGTCCGCGAGTTGGGCCGCCAGCGCTTCGGCCTCGTCGGGGGTGAGGCGGGTCGACATGAGGCGGCCGGGGGGTGTGCGGAAGTAGGCGGCCGTGACGGTGCCGTCGCGTTCCAGGACGCCGAACTCCGGGTCGCCGTCGCCGTAGATGTGTCGCCCGCGTCTGCGCAGGGTGTCCGTCACCGTCAGCTGAATCGTGTGGTGGGCGGGGCGGGACTTGAGGAAGTCGCCTGCCAGGCGCAGGAATTGGTCGAGGTCCGGGGTGAGGTGCCAGGCGGGGGTCGTCGTCACAGTTCTGCCTCCGGGTCGGTTGCCAGGCGGCCGTGCAGGTGGACGTCGCGGAACGCGTCGCGGCGCCCCGCCTCGAACATCGCTCCGCGCAGTGTTCCCTCGGCGGGGAAGCCGCAGCGTTCGGCGATGTGGCAGGAGGCGTGGTGGCCGAGGGCGTGGCCGAGTTCGAGGCGGTGCAGGCCCAGGTCGGTGAGGGCCCAGCGGGCGGCGAGGGTGAGGGCGCGGATCGCGACGTGCCGGCCGCGGGCCTCGGGGAGGGTCCAGTAGCCGACGCGGCCGACGCTGATGACGTGGTCGATGTCGTTGACGCCGATGTGTCCGAGGGTCCTGCCGTCGGCGGCGTCCATGACGCGGAACGAGGCGCTGACGCCGTCCTCGGCACCCTCGGCGCGGGAGCGGAGCGAGTTGCGGGCGCCGGTGAGGTCCGTGATCGGGCGGAGTGGGGTGTTCCAGCGCTGGAAGTCGGGGTCGGACACTCCGCGCAGCCAGTCCGCGACATCGGTGTCGTCGTCGGGGTCCCAGGGGCGCAGCCGCAGTCCGTGGCCGTTCAGCTCGGGCAGGGGGTGCTGAACGGACCGCTCGCGTATGTGGGCCATCACGCCATTGAATCAAGTGCCCCGTGCACGGGGTGTGTCATTTTTCACCGGGCGGAACCCTGAACACCGGTACTCCCTCCCGGAACACCGCCTCGACCGGCGTTCCGGCGCGTAGGGCGGCCGGGTCGGAGTCCACCAGTTCCGTCATCATGCGGGGCCCCTCCGCGAGATCGACGACGGCGGCGACGTACGGCACCCGCCCTCCGAAGGGCGGCAGGTCGTTGCGGTGGACGACGGACCAGGTGTAGAGGGTGGCGTGGCCGCTCGCGGTCTCCCAGGTGACGTTCTCGCTCCAGCAGTGGGGGCAGAACTCGCGCGGGTAGTGGTGGGGCCGGCCGCAGTCGGCGCAGCGGCGGATCAGCAGTCTGCCCTGGCCGGCCGCGTCCCAGTAGGTGCGGGTGAACGCGTCGGTCTCGGGGAGGTCGAAGCGCAACTCGTCAGTCATCGGAACCATCCGAGCGCGTCGTCCAGCGACCACACCTGCCAGGACATCGCGAACAGTGCCACGACGGAGATGAGCGCCATCATCGCGTTCTGCCCCTGCTCCGCCCAGTCGTGGATCATGAGGGTGAAGTAGAGGACGTTGAGGAGCAGGCCCCCGATGAGGGCGACCGGGGTGAGGAATCCCGCCACCAGGCCGAGCCCTACGGCGAGTTCGGCGTAGACGACGACGTACGCCATCGTGCGCGGGCGCGGCGCGACCATCACGTCGAAGCCCGAACGGACCGCGGTCCAGCGGTGTTTGGCGGCGACGTCGACGGCCCAGGCGATGCCGGTGCCGCGTTCGAACCAGGCTTTCTTGTCCTTGTGCCGCCAGCTCTCCAGCCACCACAGGCCGAGTCCTATGCGGAGGACCGCGAGCCATTCCGCTCCGTCGAGCCAGATCGCATCCATGAATCTGACGGTACGTCAGAAGATGGGGAAAGCCGAGAGGGGGCCATGAAATTCCTCCGGTCACCGCCCCACGGCGCCGAGCCCCTCCGCGTACGTCGCAGGCTCGGCGCCGCGGCATGTCCGGACCCGCACCCGTCGCGCACAACCAGAGGTTCTACGTCACAGGCCGCACCCGGTCCTCCACACCCGTGATCAATCCGCAACCAATTCCGGTCTTGACCGAGACCCATCAACGTGGGACGTGATTACGCTCGCGCTCATGGCCGACTCCACAGCGTCCCCGACCCCGGTGCCGCAGAACCACGCAGACCGCCCCGTGTACGTCATCGGCGGCGGCCCCGGCGGACTCGCCGCCGCGTACGCGCTGCGCGCGCGGGGCATCCGTGCCGTCGTACTGGAGCGGTCGGACCGGGTCGGGGCGTCATGGCGCGGGCACTACGACCGCCTCCACCTGCACACCACCCGGCGGCTCTCGGGCCTGCCGGGCCTCGCGATGCCGCGCCGGTTCGGGCGCTGGGTCTCGCGCGACGACGTGGTGCGCTATCTGGAGAAGTACGCGGAGGTCCACGAGCTGGAGATCGTCACCGGCGTCGAGGTCTCCCGCATCGAGCGCTCGGCCGACGGCACCGGCTGGCTGCTGCACGCCACCGGCGGCCGTGAGCTGACCGGCCGCGCGGTCGTCGTCGCCACCGGCACCAACCACACCCCCCGGCTGCCGGACTGGCCAGGCCGCGACACCTACACCGGCGAGCTGCTGCACGCCGCCGACTACCGCAACCCGCGGCCGTACGCGGGCCGGGACGTCCTGGTCGTCGGCGTCGGCAACACGGGCGCGGAGATCGCCGTCGACCTGGTGGAGGGCGGCGCGTCGCGCGTACGGCTCTCCGTACGCACCACCCCGCACATCGTGCGCCGCTCGACCGCGGGCTGGGCGGCCCAGTACACGGGCATCGTCGTACGGCGGCTGCCGGTCGGGCTCGTCGACCGGCTCGCGGGGCCGATGGCCAGGCTCAGCGTGCCGGACCTGTCGGAGCAAGGGCTCGCGCGGCCCGACACCGGGCTGTACAGCCGGGTCAAGGACGGGTCGATCCCGGTGCAGGACGTCGGTCTGATCGACGCGGTGCGCAAGGGGCGGGTGGAGGTCGTGGCGGCCGTGGAGTCGTTCGAGGACGGCAAGGTGGTGCTGGCCGGCGGTGAGCGGATCGAGCCGGACGCCGTCGTGGCGGCCACGGGTTACGTCCGTTCGCTGGAGGGTCTCGTCGGCCACCTCGGTGTGCTGGACGCGCGAGGGAAGCCGGTCGTGCACGGTGCCCGCTCCCCGAAGGAGGCGCCCGGCCTGTACTTCACCGGCTTCACCAACCCCATCAGCGGCATGCTCCGCGAGCTGGCGATCGACGCGGAGAAGATCGCGAAGACGCTCGCCAAGTCCGTCCGCAAAAGTGCCGTGAGCTAGAGCCTGTCCCGGAGCCCGTCCGTTCTTTGCGTGCACGACAGTTCCTGACGCAGTGTCAGTTCAGTAATCTGACACTGCGTCAGTTAATTGCGCTGTCACGACTGTCACACAGGAGCGGGCGGACCGATGCTTGGATCAACCCACGGCACCCTCACCACCGACTCCCGCCGGGCCCGGGTCATCGCCTGCGGTGAGCAACCCGGCCCCGCCGTCCACGGAAGGCCCGCCGACGTCGACGATCTCGATGTCAGTGGGCGGCCGTTGTACGCCGGCGTACCCGACCTGGACCGTTTCTTCCGCCCCGAGTCGGTCGCCGTGATCGGCGCCTCGGACGCGGAGGGACGCCCGAACACCGGCATCACCCGCCAACTCATGGCCTGGGCCGAGCGGGTGGGGGCACGTCTGCATCCGGTGCATCCCACCCGTACGACGGTCTTCGGCGTCCCCTGCTTCCCGTCCGTCGCCGATCTCCCCGAACAGGTCGACCTGGCCGTGGTGCTGGTGGCCGACCCGCTCCCCGTGATCGAGCAACTGGCCGAGGCCAAGGCGAAGTTCGCGGTCGCCTTCGCGTCCGGCTTCGCGGAGACGGGCGCGGAGGGCGCACTGGCACAGGAGCAACTGGCCGCCACCGTAGGCCGGTCCGGTCTCCGTCTGCTCGGCCCGAACACCAACCTCAACGCCTTCGAGAACTTCCGCGAGGACCTCGACGGCCCCGCGATCGCCCTCATCACCCAGTCCGGCCACCAGGGCCGCCCGGTCTTCGCCCTCCAGGAACTCGGCATCCGGCTCTCCCACTGGGCGCCCACCGGCAACGAGGCCGACCTGGAGACGGCCGACTTCATCTCCTACTTCGCCGAACTACCCGAAGTCGGCTCCATCGCCTGCTACTTGGAGGGCCTCAAGGACGGCCGTGCCTTCCTCCTCGCCGCCGACCGCGCCGCCCGCCGCAAGGTGCCCGTCGTCGCGGTGAAGGTCGGCCGCACCGAGACCGGCGCCCGCACGGCCGCCTCCCACACGGGCAAACTCACCGGCGCGGACACGGTGGTGGACGCGGCGATGCGCCAGTACGGCGTACTCCGCGTCGACGGCCTCGACGAACTCCAGGACACGGCAAGCCTGTTGGCGCGGGCGAAGCCCCCGGTCGCCGACGGGGTCGTGGTGTACTCGATCTCCGGCGGCACGGGCGCCCACTTCGCCGACCTGGCCAGCGAGGCGGGACTGCACCTGCCACAGCTGTCCACGGCCAAGCAGGCCGAACTGCACGAGTGGATACCGCCGTACCTGAGCGTGGCCAACCCGGTGGACAACGGCGGTCACCCGGTGGGCGACTGGCGCGGCCGGAAGATCATCGACGCGATCCTCGACGACCCGGAGGTGGGCGTCCTGGTGTGCCCGATCACGGGTCCCTTCCCGCCGCTGAGCGACAAGCTGGTCGAGGACCTCGTCGCCGCGGCCGAACGCACCGACAAGCTGGTGTGCGTGGTGTGGGGTTCGCCGGTCGGCACCGAACCGGCCTACCGGGACGTCCTGTTGGGCTCCTCCCGGGTGGCCACCTTCCGCACGGTCGGCAACTGCATCACGGCACTGCGCGCCTACTTCTCCCACCACCGCTTCGTCCACGCCTACCGCTCCCCCTTCGACGAGGCCCCCCGCACCCTCTCCCCGTCCTTCCGCAAGGCCCAGGCCCTGATGCGCCCCGGCCAGCAGCTGAGCGAGCACGCGGCGAAACAACTCCTGCGTGCCTACGGCATCCGGGTGCCCCGCGAGCAGCTGGTGACCAGCGCGGCGGCGGCCGTACGGGCGGCGGGCCTGGTGGGCTACCCGGTGGTGATGAAGGCGTCGGGCGGCCAGATCGCGCACAAGACGGAACTGGGCCTGGTGAAGGTCGGACTGACATCGGCCAGCCAAGTCCGCGACGCCTACCGCGAGTTGACCGACATCGCCCGCTACGAGGACGTGACCCTCGACGGTGTCCTGGTCTGCCAGATGGTCGAGCGGGGCGTCGAGATGGTGGTGGGCGTCACCCAGGACGACCTGTTCGGGCCGACCGTGACGGTCGGTCTCGGCGGGGTGCTGGTCGAGGTGCTGCGGGACGTGGCCGTACGGGTGCCGCCGTTCGGCGAGGACCAGGCGGCCGCGATGCTCGGCGAGCTGCGCGGCCGACCGCTGCTCGACGGGGTGCGGGGGCGACCGCCGGCGGATCTGGACGCGCTGGTGGAGGTGATCCTGCGGGTGCAGCGCATGGCCCTCGAACTGGGCGACGTGCTCTCCGAGTTGGACATCAACCCGCTGATGGTGCTGCCCCGGGGACAGGGCGCGGTGGCGTTGGACGCGCTGGCGGTGTGCCGATGAGCGAGGTCGTGCACACCGTCTCGGGCCAGGTCGCTCACCTCACCCTCAACCGCCCCGAGGCCATGAACGCGATCACCCCGGACCAACGGAACCGTCTGATCGACCTGTTGGAGGGGGCGTCGGCCGACCCTTCCGTACGGGCGGTGGTCCTCACCGGCACCGGACGCGGCTTCTGCGCGGGCGCCGACCTGAGGGGCGGCGCGACGGCGAACGGCGAACGGGTGGCCGGAGACGTCGCCCGCACGATCCGCCTGGGCGCGCAACGTCTGATCGCCGCCGTCCTGGACTGCGAGAAACCGGTGATCGCGGCGGTGAACGGCACCGCGGCGGGCCTGGGCGCGCATCTGGCCCTCGCCTGCGATCTCGTCCTGGCCGCGGAGTCGGCACGGTTCATCGAGGTGTTCGTACGCCGGGGCCTGGTCCCGGACAGCGGCGGCGCCTACCTGCTCCCCCGCCTGATCGGCCCGCAACGGGCCAAGGAGCTGATGTTCTTCGGCGACGCCCTGACCGCCACGGACGCGGAACGCCTCGGACTCGTCAACCGGGTAGTACCGGACGGGGAGTTGGAGAAGACGGCCCGCGAGTGGGCACAACGCCTGGCCACCGGCCCGACCCGCGCCCTCGCTCTCACCAAACAGCTCGTCAACGCCTCCCTGGACAGCGACCGGACGACCGCGTTCGCGGCGGAGGCGGCGGCCCAGGAGATCAACATGACGACGGAGGACGCGAGGGAGGGCGTGGCGAGCTTCGTGGCGCGGCGGAGTCCGGAGTACCGGGGACGCTGACGCGCGCGCCGCGGACCTTGGTCTCTACGCTGTGTCGATGCTGTCGTACGAGGAAATGACCCCGCCCGAACGGGAGTTGTGGAACGCCTTCCCCGAAGGCCGCCTGGTGGACCTGCGCGTGGGCGCACCGGATGAGAACGATCCGGCGGAGGGGGCGGACTGGGGACCCGAGCGCACGCTTCGAGCCGCTGTCGTGACGGCAGTGGCGCGAGGAGCGAACGCCGCACCGCCGGGGGCGGTCACCGCGCTGCGGGTCATCGGCGCGCGGATCACCGGCCGACTCGACCTGGCCGACGCGGAGATCGGACACCTGCTGCGGTTCGAGGGCTGCTGGTTCGAGGAGGGTCCGAGTCTCCGCGGAGCCGCCACCCGGACGATCGGGATCGTCGGCTGCCAAGTACCGGGCATCGACGCCACGTTGGCCTCCGTCGAGGGCACCCTCGACCTGAGGTGTTCGGTCCTGCACGGCAGGCTGTCGCTCATGCGGGCGCGGATCGCGGGTGAACTCCAGCTGGGCGGGGCGGTGTTGTCGGACCCAGAGGGCTGGGCGCTGTTCGCCGGCGGTCTGGTCATGGAGGGCGGGGTCTTCTGCCGTCGGGGATTCACGGCCCACGGGGGCATACGTCTGCTGGGGGCCCACCTGCCCGGCGGCCTGTTCATGGAGGGCGCCCGGCTGGACAATCCCGACGGCCCTGCGCTCGTCGCGGACAACGCCGTGGCCCAGACCCTGGTCTTCTCGCAGGGATTCACCGCCACCGGGACCGTCCAGCTGCGCGGCGCCCAGATATCCGACCAACTCACCTTCGACGGCGCCTTTTTGAGCGGCCCGGACGTGGCCCTGGACTGCTCACGAATGCAGGCGGGGGAGCTCCACTTCACGCCCGCCGCACCCCCTTCCGGTGCGGTGGACCTGCACGGGGCCCATGTCTCGGTCCTGCACGACGGCAAGGACAGCTGGCCGGACGTCGTACGGCTCCAGGGGTTCGGCTACGCCTCCATCCAGTCCGAGGACGGTCCGCACGGCTACGACGTGACCCGCCGCGTCGAGTGGGTCCGCCGCGAGCCCGGCTACGCCCCGCAACCCTACGAGCAGTTGGCGAGCTGGTACCGGCAGGTCGGCCACGAGGACGACGCGCGCAGGGTGCTGCTGGCCAAGCAGCGCCATCGCCGCAGCACCCTGCACCCGGCCGGCCGGGTGTGGGGGCGGGTGCTCGATGCCCTGGTCGGCTACGGCTACCGGCCCTGGCTGGCCGGAGTGTGGATCGTGGCCCTGGCCGTCCTCGGCATGGTCGTCTTCGGCCACCAGAAGCCGATCCAGGTTCAGCCCGGGCAGGGCCCGCCGTTCAACACCCTCGTCTACACCCTCGACCTGCTGATCCCGATCGGCGGCCTCGGCCAGCGCACCGCCTGGTACTGGCCGGAGGGAAGCCTCTCGCAATGGCTCTCCTACGGCCTGATCGCGGCCGGCTGGCTGCTGACGACGGCGGTCGTCGCGGGCGTCACCCGGTCGCTGAACAAGAACTGAGACCCCCGCCGACGCAATCGGCAGGGGTCCACGCGGGCCAGGCGTACGGCGCTCGTCAGTCCAACAGACCGTCGTAGTCCGGGAGTTTGTACGTCGTGTCGGCGTATCCGCCCGTCAGGTCGGTCGTGTTGTTGCCGATGTTGGCCACGATGTCGTAGCCCTTCGCCTCGATCGCCTTGCGCTGGGAGGTCTTGAAGTCGGCGACGCTCTCGCTCGCGATGTCGATGAGCGTGCGGGTGTAGAGGCCGTCGACGGTGTAGCCGACGTTCGTCAGGTTGTACTTGGTGGCCACGTCGATCAGGTTGGTGCGGGCGCTGACGAAGAAGACGCTGACGCCCTTGGCGTGCGCGTCCTTGGCGAGGGCGAGGACCGGTGCGGTGGCCGGGGTGGGGTAGCCGCCCTCGAAGTAGGACGCCAGCGAGGTGTTGTCGATGTCGAGGACGATCGCCAGTTTGGCGCCCGAGGTGTTGGCGGCGGCGCGGGAGTCGATGTAGGTCTGCGCGGGGCCGGTGACGGCGGCGACGTCGGACAGCCACTGGGCCTCGGTGACGGTCGAGTCGGCGGCCTGCGCGGGCAGGGCGGCGGCGAGCGTCAGGGCCAGGCCTGCCACGGCGGCGACTGCCGTACCGCGTGCGGTGAGACGGTTCATCGGCTGGATGCTCCTCGGGTCACGGCGGCCACCGGCTCCGTACCGGCGGCGGTCGTTGCGCGACTCTGCTACGGGCGGGTGTGCGGGGAGTGACCCGGGGAGGTCCGTGCGGCGACACAACTCCCATGTTCTGACCGGGAGTCTGTGAATGAGCCGTCATCGCACCTTCGCCGCCCTTCCTATCTGATGACCCGTCAGCTTCAATGGGTGGTGTGATGGGACAAGCAGGAGCGGCCGCCGCCGCCGTCCGCTACCTCAGGTCGTCCGGAAGCGCTCCGGCCGCGCAGCCTGTCGAGGCGCTGCCGCGGCCGGAGCTCCGGTGCGTCGCGGACGACGAGCGCGCGCCGGTCGACCACGGTGAATTCCGGCGCGTACTGGGCCACTTCGCGACCGGCGTGACGGTGATCACCGCCCCCGCGGCGGCCGGTGAACCCGGCCCCGCCGGCTTCGCCTGCCAGTCGTTCTCCGCGCTCTCCCTCGACCCGCCGCTCGTCGTCTTCATGGTCGGCCGTACATCCGCGACCTGGCCGCGCATCGCCCGCGCCGGCGTCTTCTGCGTCAACGTACTCGGCGCCCACCAGGGCGAGTTGTGCCGCGGCTTCGCGATCAGCGGCACCGACAAGTTCGCGGGCGTGCCGTACGACGCGTCCCCGGTCTCCGGCTCCCCACGCCTGACCGGCACCGCCGCCTGGATCGACTGCACGATCCACGCGGTGCACACCGGGGGCGACCATCTGATCGTGGTGGGCCGGGTCGACGCGCTCGGGACGGCGGACGACGGGGACGGGGCACCGCTGCTGTTCCACCGGGGCCGGTTCCTCTGATTGCTCCTCAGTTCCCCTGAGTAACCCGCACTCCGATTCTGAGCCCCCGTACTCATGAACGTCCGCCCCTCCTCCGCCAGCCTTGCTCTCATACCGATTCGAGCAACTGACCCGGGGACCCCAACCATGAGCAAGCACACGCGAGTCGCCGTTCTCTCAGCCATCCTCATATCCACCGCCGGACTGCTGTCCGCCTGCTCGTTCTCCGTGGCGGACGCCATGTGCAGCTCGGGCGAGTACCCGGTCCTGGCCGTGGGCAGCACCATGGGCGGCGCCTGCGTGAAGAACGGCGACACCCCGCCGAGCGGCTACACGCGCTACCCGAAGGGGAAGGTGCCGCAGCATGTCGGCGACAAGTGGGACACGTACTGGGAGACCCACACCGTGGACGCGAAGGGCAACGTCACCTCGGCGCCGTAGGCCTCATGCCACCGCGACCGCGCCCATCTTCAGGACCGGCCGCCGCCGGATGACCAGCGCCATCAGCGCCGCCACCGCGCACAGCGCCCCGGACACGTACCAGACCATGTCGTACGACCCGAACGCGTCCCGTGCGACCCCGCCGAGGAAGGCGACGAGTGCCGCGCCGATCTGGTGCGAGGCCAGGACCCAGCCGAAGACGATCGCGCTGTCCTCGCCGTACTGCTCGCGGCACAGGGCGAGGGTCGGGGGGACGGTGGCGACCCAGTCGAGGCCGTAGAAGACGATGAAGAAGAGCATGGGCGGGTGGACCGTCGGGGCCAGCAGCATGGGGAGGAAGAGGAGGGAGATGCCGCGCAGGGCGTAGTAGACGGCGAGCAGGCGGCGGGGTTCGAAGCGGTCGGTGAACCAGCCGGAGGCGATCGTGCCGACGACGTCGAAGACGCCGATCACCGCGAGCAGCGAGGCCGCGGCCGTGATGGGCATGCCGTGGTCGTGGGCGGCGGGCACGAAGTGGGTCTGGATCAGGCCGTTGGTGGAGGCGCCGCAGATCGCGAAGGTGCCGGCCAGCAGCCAGAAGGGGCCGGTGCGGACCGCCTTGAAGAGCACCGAGACCGTGCGGCGGGCCGCGCCCGGAACGGGCTGCGGCTTCGGTACGAATTCCGTCGCGCCGTACGGCTTCGCGCCCACGTCCGCCGGGTGGTCGCGCAGCAGCAGCCACACGAAGGGGACGACGGCGAGGGCCGCGAGGGAGACGGTCACGGCCGCCGGGCGCCAGCTGTGCTCCTCGACTATCCAGGACAGCAGCGGCAGGAAGATCAGCTGGCCGGACGCCGAGGCCGCGGTGAGGATGCCGGTGACCAGGCCCTTGCGTTCGGTGAACCAGCGGTTGGTGACGGTCGCGGCGAAGGCCAGCGCCATCGAACCGCTGCCCAGACCCACCAACAGGCCCCAGCACAGCAGGAGTTGCCAGGGCGCGGTCATCCACACCGTCAGGCCGGAGCCGAGCGCGATCACGGTCAGCGCGACGGCGACGACGCGCCGGATGCCGAAGCGGTCCATCAGCGCCGCCGCGAAGGGGGCCGTCAGTCCGTACAGCGCGAGGTTGATGGAGGCCGCGGCCCCGATCGTCCCGCGTGACCAGCCGAACTCCTGGTGCAGCGGATCGATCAGCAGCCCGGGCAGCGAACGGAAGGCCGCCGCGCCGATGATCGTCACGAAGGTGACGGCCGCGACGAACCAGGCGCGGTGGATGCGGTGCCTTCGGGTGGGCCGGGCCTCGTTCACGACGGTGGTCGGTTCGGTTGTCTGGGTCACGCCATACAGCTTCCGGCCTGCGTCCGATCCGGTCCATTGGCCCGAAGGACAGCATTCATTAGGATCGGGCCATACAATCGGGTCATGGCCACAGTCCCCCCGACCGCCACCGCCACCGACGGTTTCCGCCCGCACCGCGTCGTCGTGCTCGCCCTCGACGGCCTGCTCCCCTTCGAGCTGGGCATCCCGCACCGGATCTTCGGCCGCCCCAGGGACGCCGAGGGGCGGCTGCTCTACGAGGTCGTGACGTGTTCGGTCCGGCCGCCGGGGCCCGTCGACACCGACGCCGACTTCGCCATCCACGTCCCGAACGGCCCGGAGACGCTGGCCACCGCCGACACGGTGATCGTCCCGGCGTCGTACGAACTCGGCCCGGTCTTCGAGGAGGGCGTCCTCACCCCCGAACTCACCGCCGCCTTCGCCCACATCCGCCCCGGCACCCGCCTCGCGTCGATCTGCACGGGCGTCTACGTCCTCGCCGCCGCCGGTCTCCTCGACGGGCGCCCGGCGACCACGCACTGGGCGGAGGCCGAGCGGTTCCAGCAGCTCTTCCCGCGCATCGAGGTGGACGCGGACGTGCTGTTCATCGACGACGGCGACGTGCTGACCTCGGCGGGTGTCGCGGCCGGGATCGATCTGTGCCTGCACATGGTGCGCCGCGACTTCGGCACGGCGGTCGCCAACGACGTGGCCCGCCGCACGGTCGTACCGCCGCACCGCGACGGCGGGCAGGCGCAGTACATCCACCGTCCGGTCCCCGACCCGCAGTTGGCGACCACGACCGCCGCCCGCGCCTGGGCGCTGGGCCGGCTGCACGAGCCGATCCAGCTGCGTGACATGGCGGAGCAGGAGGCGATGTCCGTGCGCACCTTCACCCGCCGCTTCCGCGAGGAGGTCGGGGTCAGCCCCGGCCAGTGGCTCACCCAGCAGCGCGTCGAACGCGCCCGGCACCTCCTGGAGTCCACCGACCTGTCCATCGACCAGGTGGCCACGGACGCGGGCTTCGGCACCGCCCAGTCGATGCGCCAGCATCTGCAGGCGGCGCTCGGGGTCACCCCGACGACCTACCGCCGGACGTTCCGCACCGGCAGCGGTGGCCGGGGCAGCGGGTCCGAGAGTTACGGCGGTGTCGGCGCCGCGCCCTGAACCCGTGCCCCGCGTGTGTCGCCCCCGTCAGCCCGCGACGATGCCCTCCCCGCCGACGGCACCCGGCACCACGACCGAGCCGATCTCGGTGAGCGACCCGTCCTTGCCGACCCGGAACTCGTCCACGATGCCCTTGATACCGGTCTGGACGTAGAGGTAGCGGCCGTCGGAGGAGGCCGCCGCGTCCACCGTGCCGGCGTCGGTGGCCGTGTTGCCCAGCGCGGTCAACTTGCCCTCGGCGCCCACCCGGTAGCCGGACACCGTGCCGCTGGCCGCGTTGGAGACGTACACGTTGCCCGCGGCGGTGACTGCCCAGCAGGTCGCGGTCTGGCCGGTCGCCACCGTGCCCTTTGCGGTCAGTGCGCCGTCACGGGCGATGGCGAAGGTGCCCACCGAGTTCGTCCCGGCCTCCGTCACATGGATCCGTCCGGCGGAGTCGAAGTCGAAGCCGAACGGCACGGCCCCCGGCAGCGAGGTCACCACGGGCCGTGCGGACGGACCGCCGTACCGGCCGACCGGGAAGACGTCGATGCTCTGCCCGGCGGCCTTGGTGGTGACCACGAGCTTCGAGCCGTCGGGCGTGAAGGAGATCTGTCCCACGGCCGAAGCGGTCGCGGCCAGGCCGAGTTCGCGGTGCCAGGAGGGGACCTTGACCAGCCCGTCGCCGGTCCGCACGAAGCCCTGTATCGAACCGCCGCCGAGCGCGTTGGCGACGTAGACCCGGTCGCCGTGGAAGGTGACACCGACCGGGAACTGCCCGCCGCTGGAGATCTCCTGGACGCGGCGCAACCGGGTGCCGTGCACGGCGAAGACGGTCACGGTGTCGCTGCCCGCGTTGACGGCGTAGAGCAGCTGGTGGTGCCGGTCGTAGGCGAGCGACCCCTGCGAGGCCAGGTGGTCGGCGACGGTGCCGGGCAGTACGCCGCCCTTGCCCCCGGTGCGGTAGACGCCCTTCTGGCCGAGGGTGCCGTCGGCGGCGCGCTCATAGGCGACCACGGAGTTGGCAGTCGTGTCGTCGGTCTGGACGAAGACGGTCGAACTGCCGTGGTGGGCGCGGGAGTCGGAGCCGCGGTGCGCGTCGGCGGCGGTGGCGGCGGGAGCGGCGAAGAGGGCCGCGGCGGCGAGCGCGAGGGCGCCCGTACCCGCCGTGCGGGCGATCCGGACGGTGCGGGAGGTGCGGGAGGCGCGGGCCTTGGCGAGAGCCATGTATGGGTACTCCTCTTGCGGAAACGCGGAAACGCGGAAATGCGGAAGCTTGCGGAAAACGGAACGCGGGACAGGGGCCGGCGGAGCGACTCGCGCTCACTGCCGGACGGCTGCAACGCTAGCCCGCGAGCGCAGTGCATAAGCGGACAAAAGTCACGCCAAGGTCCGACGTCCGAGCTTCGTAAGAATCACCGCCGACTCCGCCGACTCGCGTCGCGAACGCCGCCAACTCCCCTTCGTGACGCGAGACTTCACAGACCGAGCGGTCTGGCCCGGTCCCCGCCGTCGGCCACCGTCCCGCCGTCGGCACCCCCATCCGCCACGGCGACATCGGCGCCCGCCGACACCCGGGCCGCCCCCGCTCCCCGGCCCGCGCGCCGCACCTCGCCCCACCACCCGGTCACGGTCAGCAGCGCGGTGAGGCCCACCCCCGCCAGGATCGCCGTCGACGGCGCCGTCACCTGGAGCAGCGCCCCGGCCAGCGACCCCGTCGCCGCGTAACCCGCCCCCGCCGCCGCGTACATGACCGAGTAACCGGCGGCCAGGGCGCCGGGCGGCAGCACCTCGCGCAGGGACAGATTGCGGGTGATCATCGCGCCCGACTGGAGCGTGCCGCCCACGACGAGCGCGACCGCGATCCCGGGTGTGCTCGGTATCAGCGCGGCGAGCGTCACACAGGCCGAGGTCCCGGCCGTCAGCACCAGGCTGCGGGTGCGCAGCAGTCCCGGCCAGCCGCGCAGGCCGTAGAGGAAGGCACCGAGGCCGCCGCCCACCGCCATCCCGGCCAGCAGCGGACCGGACCAGCCGACACCGATGCCGCGCTGTTCGAGGAGGGCGGGCAGCACGAGTTCGGACAGTCCGAGCAGGGTCAGGCTCGCCGCGCCCGTGACATAGACCGGCCAGGCACCGACCAGCACCCGGAGCAGCGGTGCACCGGTCCCGCCTGCCTCGTCCTTGCCCTCCGTACCGCCCGCGCCCCACCCCGCCGGCAGCAGCCACAACCCCCCGGCCGAGGACGCCATCAGACCGGCCGCGAGCAGCAGCGGAACGCGCGGCGCGACACCGAGCGCCAGACCGGCCACGGCGGCCGGGGAGAGCGCCCAGACCCCCGCCGTGAGTATCGACTCGACGGACAGCGCCTGTGCCACGGACCGCTCCGGCACCAGAGAGCCGAGCAGGGTGCGCAGCGCTCCGGTCGCGGCGGACGGGGCGGCCCCGGCGAGACACGCGAACCCGGCGAGGACGACGGGATGCGCGCCGGGGAACACCCCGAGCCCCAGAAATCCCGCCGCGCCGAGCCCGAGCCCGACCGCGAGCTGCCGCCGGGCCCGCTCGGGCCGCAGCCGCATCCCGAGCACCGGGGCGCCGACAATCTCCCCGAGGACGTACGCCGCCGCGATGATCGCGCCCAGCGAGTAGCCCCCGGGCCGCTCGCGCACCAGGAAGACCAGGGCGAGCGGGGCCATGGCCACGGGCATACGGGCGCCGACGGCGGTGCAGGCCCAGGTCAGGACCTGTCGGGAGACAACGTCGCGGTAGGTCATGGCAGCACGCTACGGGCCGTCACCGACAACACCCCACGGGATTTTCCCCAGCTGTGGACAACTCCCGTCATGCCACCGTCAGGCGGCGGTCCGTACGGTCGTCAGAACGTCAGTACCCCCCGCGCGACCCGCCCCGCCTCCAGGTCCCCCACCGCCTTCTCGAAGTCCTCCACCGGATACGTCCTGGTGACCAACTCGTCGAGCAGCAGCCGCCCTTGACGGTAGAACTGGGTGTACAGCGGGATGTCCCGCTGGGGTCGTGACGATCCATACCGGCAGCCGAGGATCGACTTGTCCAGGAACATCGACGAGACGAGGAAGGACGCCTCCGCCGTCGCCGGTGCCGTGCCGAGCAGGATCGCCTGGCCGTGGCGGTCGAGGAGGTCGACGGCCTGCCGGACCAGTTCGACCCGCCCGACGCACTCGAAGGCGTGGTCCGCCCCCGTGGGCAGCAGGTCCCGCACCCCTTCCGTGGACTTCAGGAAATCGGTCGCGCCGAACTTCCGCGCCGCCTCCTCCTTCGCCGGGTTCGCGTCGACCGCGACGATCCGCGACGCCCCCGCGATCCGCGCCCCTTGAATGACATTGAGCCCGATCCCCCCGGTCCCGATGACGACGACACTCTCCCCCTGACCGACCCGCGCCCGGTTCAGCACGGCGCCGACCCCGGTCAGCACCCCGCACCCGATGAGCGCGGCGGACGGCATCGGAATGTCCTCGGGTATCCGCACGGCCTGCACGGCTTTCACCACGGTCCGTTCGGCGAAGGCGGAGTTGGAGGCGAACTGGTAGACCGGCTGCCCGCCCCGCGTGAACGGCTTCCCCGGCCGCCCGATGGCCTGCCGGCACATGGTCGGCCGCCCCCGGTCGCACTCGGCGCAGGTCCCGCAGTTGGCGAGCGTGGACAGGGCCACGTGATCTCCGGGCGCCACATGGGTGACGCCTACACCCACGGCCTCCACCACCCCCGCCCCCTCATGCCCCAACACCACAGGAACGGGAAAAGGTATGGTCCCGTCCACCACGGACAGATCGCTGTGACACAACCCGGCCGCGGAAATGGCGACCAGTACTTCCCCCGCCCCCGGCTCCCGCACCTCCAAATCGTCCACGACCTGGATCTGCTTGCCGTCGAAGACCACACCGCGCATCAGACGACCCCCTTGGGTTCCCTGGGCAGACCGAGCACCCGCTCGGCGATGATCGTGCGCTGAACCTGGTCCGAGCCGCCGTAGATCGTGTCGGCCCGCGAAAAGAGGAACAGGTGCTGAAACACGTCGAGTTCGTACGACACACTCGGCGACCAGTCCACCGGCCCCACCGCAGCCGCGGCCCCCCGCACCGACATCGCCAGCTCCCCGAGCCGCTGATGCCACCCGCCCCACAACAGCTTGGCCACACTCGGCGCCCCGGCGTCCCCGGCCCGCCCCAGCGTCCGCAGGGCGTTCCACCGCATGGTCCGCAACTCGGCCCACTGCCGCACGAGTCGATCACGTAGGACAGGATCGAGCACGGCACCCGAAGCGACAGCGGCCTCGACAACCCGCCCCAACTCCCGGGCGAACCCGACCTGTTGGGCCAGCGTCGACACCCCCCGCTCAAACCCGAGCAGATTCATGGCAACGCCCCAGCCCCCGCCCTCACCCCCCACAAGATGCTCGCCCCGCGCCAACGCCCCGTCGAAGAACACCTCGTTGAACTCACTGGTCCCGGTCAACTGCCGTATCGGCCGCACCTCGATACGCCCCGGCTGATCCATGGGCACCAGCAGAAAACTCAGCCCGTGATGCCGCCGCGACCCCTCCTCGGTGCGCGCCAGCACAAAACACCAGTCGGCCTCATGCGCGAGCGAGGTCCAGATCTTCTGCCCACTGATCCGATACCCGTCCCCCTCCCGCACGGCCACGGTCCGCACCCCGGCCAGATCGGACCCCGCCCCCGGCTCGCTGTACCCCTGACACCACAACTCGTCCCCGGCGGCAATGGCAGGCAGGAAACGGGACTTCTGCGCGTCGGTGCCGTGTGCGATGAGGGTGGGAGCGAGCAGGTTCTCGCCTATGTGCCCGGACCGAGGGGGTGCGGCCGATCGAGCGTATTCCTCGGCCCAGGCGACCTGTTGGGTGAGAGTGGCGCTGCGATTCCCGTATCCGGATTCGGACCAACCCAGCCCTATCCAGCCGCTTTTGCCGAGAGTGCGTTCCCAAGTTCGACGGTCCTGACCGGCTTCGGCATGCTCAAGGAGCCAGCCCCGAGCCTCAGCCCGAAACCCCTCATCCGCGTCAGTGAATCCAAAATCCACAGGGCTCCCCTATCAACACCGTCAAGTCCACCCACCCAAGGGGCGCGGGGAACTGCGCGACCAGCCCCAACGCACCCGCACCCGCCACACAACGCACCGCCCCACCCCATTAGGCGTTAGGTCGACTCCCTTCCCGCGCAGCCCTCTCCATCTCCTGCAACCGAGCCAGCATCGGCATCGGATCCACCCCCACAGACCCCGGCAGAAACTCCGCGATCTTCTCAGCCGTCCAACCGCCGGAGGCATACGCAGCCCGCAACTCCCGAGGCTGCGCCCACACCGCGATCTTCGGCCCCGCAACGGTGTAAACCTGCCCGGTGATCCCCACCTCCCGAGCAGAATCCGACAGCAAATACACCACCAACGCGGCAACATCCTCCGCCGACCCGATCTCCGCCAACTCCATGGGGACGTTCGCCGACATCCGCGTACGAGCAACAGGCGCCACCGCATTGGCAGTCACCCCGTACTTGTTCAGCCCCAGCGCAGCGCTCCGCACCAGCGAGATGATCCCGCCCTTCGCCGCGCTGTAGTTGGCCTGCGAAACCGACCCTTGATGATTCCCACTGGTGAACCCGATCAAGGTCCCGCCCCGCTGCTTCCGCATGACGGCCGACGCCGCCCGGAAAACAGTGAACGTCCCCTTCAAATGCGTGGCGAGAACGGGATCCCACTCCTCCTCGGACATGTTGAAGAGCATCCGCTCCCGCAGAATCCCGGCAACACACACCACACCGTCGAGGCGCCCGTACGAGGACAGCGCGACGTCAACAACCCGCTGCCCGCCCGCCATCGTGGAAATGTCGTCGGCGACGGCGACGGCCTCGCCCCCCGCCGCCTCGATCTCCTTGACGACCCCTTCGGCGATCTCGCTCGTAGGCGACGCGCCGTCCATCGAGACGCCGTAGTCGTTGACGACGACCCGCGCCCCCTCGGTGGCGGCCGCGAGCGCGACGGCCCGCCCGATGCCCCGGCCCGCGCCCGTGACGGCGACGACCTTGCCTGCCAAGAAGTTCCCCATGTCCGGCCCCTCCCGCAGTTTCTGACGGTCCGTTAGATTCGACTCAGATTCTACGACCCGTCAGATGCCTGAGGACAAGCCCCGGGGAGGCCCCGATGTCACTGCCGACGTCACCGCCGTCACTTGGTCCGGAGTTCCACGACATCGCCAAGCGCGTGAACAACTGGGGCCGTTGGGGACCGGACGACGAGATCGGCACGCTGAACCTGATCACCGACGAGGTGGTCCGCGAGGCGGCCGCCGAGATCCGGACCGGCCGCCGCGTCCCGCTCGCCCTCCCCCTCCAACACGACGGCGTCCAGACGGGGATGATCCCGGGCCGGGTCAACCCGCTGCACGCGATGGTGCAGATAAACCAGGAGCTCTTCGGCCCGGGGACGGTGGCGTGCAGCGACGACGCCGTGACGATGGGGCTGCAGGCGGGCACCCACTGGGACGCGCTGACCCATGTCTCGCACTCGGGGAAGCTCTACAACGGCCGCCCGGCCGGCACCGTGACCCCGCACGGGGGCGCCGAGTTCAGCGGGATCGACAAGGCGCGGCACATCGTCTCGCGCGGGGTGCTGCTGGACGTGGCACGCGCGCGTGGCGTCGACCGTCTCGAAGGCGGGCACGCGGTGACCCCGGAGGACCTGGAGGCCGCCGAGCAGTTCGCCGGCGCCCAGGTCCGCGCGGGCGACATCGTGCTCGTACGGACCGGCCAGGTGCAGGTGTATCTGGCCGGCGACAAGCACGGTTACGGCTACCCCTCGCCCGGTCTCTCGATCCGTACGCCGGAGTGGTTCCACGCGCGGGATGTCGCTGCGGTCGCCAACGACACCCTCACGTTCGAGATATTTCCGCCGGAGATCGAGGACTTGTGGCTGCCGGTGCACGCGCTCGACCTGGTCGAGATGGGGATGCTGCAAGGGCAGAACTGGAATCTCGAAGAGTTGTCCACAGCTTGTGGACAAGAGAACCGCTTCACGTTCTTCCTGTCGGCGATGCCCGAACCTTTCGTGGGCGCGACGGGAACCCCGGTGGCCCCGATCGCCATCCTCTGAGGCAGTCCGGTTTTGACGAGGGCCGGGCTTACGGTCGGATGGCGGCGCGCTGCTGCCCGCCCCGAGCACGGCACCGCGCTGCCGCCATCCGACTCCGGCGCACCCGTCCCGGCCCCCGGCCCCGAGGGAACCCACGCCGAACACGACCCACACTCGCCGAGGGCTCCCGTCACCGAAGCCCTCGTCGTCCCCTCGCGGCGAATCGCTGCCCACAAGCGTGACCAAACGGTCACGTCGCGTCAACGCCCATCCGGGGATTTGTTCCTTAAGCACCACTTTGTCGCAGGGCGCGCACGGAAGCACGGCCCGGCGCATCTCCGCCGGGCACTTGCAGACAGCACCTACACGGCTTCGTACGCGAAGCCCTCGAAGCCCCCGTACGCCGTGACACCGCCCCCGAACGCGGCGGCCGCGTCCCGGGGTTGGCTGCCCCGGTCCAGCTCGCACCAGATGCGCTTGCCGGTGCCCTCGGCGCTCCAGCCCCAGCGGTCGGCGAGGCCGTCCACCAGCGCCAGTCCCCGACCGCCGGTCTCGTCACCGTCCGCGCAACGCGGCACGGGAGCCGTACAGCTGGTGTCTGCGACCTCAAGGCGGACCGTGGCCGACTCGTCCGCCTCGTCCGGCAGGGAGAGCCGCAGCACGGCCGGACAACCGGTGTGCACCACCGCGTTGGTGACGAGCTCGGAGACCAGCAGGATCAGCGTCTCCGCGAGCGGTTCGTCTGCTTCTATCCCGGACCCGGCGAGCCGGGAGCGCGCCCATCTCCTGGCCCGCCCCACCTCTGCGGGGTCGGGCCGGATCTCCAGCTGCACTTGAAGCACCTGCACCGCTCACACCATCCGAACCGGCGGACACATAGCCTCGCGCCTCACGAGGGCCACGATCGTAGCCATTTTCTGCATGGCCAGAACAACGACCGGAGCCAGGGTCACGGAACGTGAATCCCTTGCGAGACAGCATGATTGACGTTCCGTCACCCCAACAAGCGCTTCGGGCATATTCCAGCGCGAAGGAGTACGCGTGCGGGATACTGTGCGACGCTCATCGCGGGGAGTCGAACAGGCAGGGGTGAAAGCCCGTTCTGCCATACGAACTGCGGAGCGCACCGCCCGATCCGGAGCCGCCCCACAGGCAACACCGGCATGGCTCGTACCTTGAACCACTCGCATCCCACACAAGGTACCGGAGCCCCGGGGCGACTCCGGGCCGTGACGAGTCACGCCTGGGACACAACCCGATATCAACGCTGTGTGATTCCTGTGTGCCACGATCCGCGACACCGTTGTCGGAGCCGTTCCGGTCCCCGCAGGCAGGCGCCCCATCACACCGCTCCGCCCACCAGATCGGCCGCGAGCAGCTCCTCACTCTCCGTGTTCCCGCCACCACGCTGGGCCCGCACCCACGCCCGTTTCAAGTGCAGATGCACCTCGGACTCCCAGGTGAAGCCCATCCCGCCATGCACCTGCAGACAGTCCCGTGCCCCGCGCACGGCCGCCTCGTCGGCCAGCAGCCGGGCCGCCGCGATGTCCACCGGATCCCCGGTCACGGCCGCCGCGTACACCGCGGCCCGCGCCACCTCCACCCGCACCAGCGACCCCGCGCACAGCTGCTTCACGGCCTGGAACGCCCCGATCGGCTGCCCGAACTGCTCCCGCGTCCGGGCGTGTTGCACCGCGAGCCCACACACCCGCCCAGCGGTACCAAGCTGCTCGGCAGCGGTGAGCAGCACGGCCACCGGATCGACGCGCGCCGGCGCCGGCACCCGATGCACCGGCGTCAACGGATCCACCGACCGCAGTGCTACGGCCCCCTCGGCCCCCGGCAACACGACATCGGCCTCGTCCAGCCACTCCACGAGCCGGCCGTCGGCAGCGGCGACCACGGTCTCCCCGGTGGCGGCCCCCGGAACCACCCCGGCAGCAAGATGCGTGGCGACCAACGGCCCCGGCACCAAGGCCGCCCCGACCTCTTCGAACGCCAACACGGCTTCGGGCAGCCCGAGTCCGGCTCCGCCGTCGGCTTCGGACAGTCGCAGGGAGAACAGCCCAAGGTCACCGAGGGCCCGCCACAAACCCCGGTCCAGCCGAGGAGCTTCCAGGGGCGCGGGGCTGTATACATCAGCGGCTCCGCCGCGGGGCGCGACCAGCCCCAACGCACCTGCACCCGACCACCGACCGACCACATCCCGCACAGCAGCCCGCAACGCCCTTTGATCATCCGTGAGTTGAAAACGCATGTCAGCGACCCTTCGGCAGCCCAAGAATCCGCTCGGCCACGATGTTCTGCTGAATCTGCGAGGTCCCCGCAGCGATCGTGTACGACAGCGACGACAGCCGATCAAGCACCCAAGCCCGCTCCAGATCCAGCGACTCCACCCCCAGCACCTCCGCCGCCACGTCATACAACTCCTGACGGGCGTGCGAGTACCGGAGTTTGAAGACCGACCCGCCCACGCCCGGAACGCCGCCGGAGGCCTCCGCCTCACTCACGTTCCACTGGGTGAGCCGCCACAAGGCGCGGAACTCCGCGTTCAACCGCCCCAGTTGCCGTCGGAGCACGGGATCGTCCCACCGCCCGTTCCGCCGCGCCTCGACAGCGAGTTCACCCAACACCCGCCGACAGGCGACGACCTCCCCCACGAAGGCCGTCCCGCGCTCGAAGGACAGCGTCACCATCGTCACGCGCCAGCCGTCGTTCTCGTCGCCCACCCGGTTGCCGACAGGCACCCGCACCTCGTCGAGGAACACCTCGGCGAACTCGGCGGACCCGGCGAGCGTCCGCAGCGGCCGTACGGTGATGCCCGCCGCGTCCATCGGCATCGCGAGCCAGCTGATCCCCCGATGCTTCGGCGCCGCAGGATCCGTCCGCACCAACAGCTCGCACCAGTCGGCGACTTCGGCGTGCGAGGTCCAGATCTTGGAACCGGTCACCACGTAGTCGTCGCCGTCCCGCCACGCGCGCGTGCGCAACGACGCGAGGTCGGAACCGGCCTCGGGTTCGCTGAACCCCTGGCACCACACCTCGTCGCCGCGCAGCACGGGCGGCAGCCACCGCTCCCGCTGCTCGGCCGTGCCCTCGGCGGCGATCGTCGGGCCAGCGTGCAGCAGCCCCACGAAGTTGGCCCCTACGTAGGGCGCGCCCGCCTCCTCCGTCTCCTCCAGGAAGATCAGGCGGGTGGTCGGGGACGCGTCCCAGTGCACATCGCCGTACCCGGCGTCGTACAACATCCGCTGCCAGCCGAGGTCGTAGGCGCGCCTGCCCGGCCAGTCGTCCGGGGACGGCTTCGCGGGCAGGGTGGGGAGCACCTTGGCGAGCCACTCCCGCAAGCGGGCCCGGTACTCGTCCTCCTCGGCCGTGTACGAGAGGTCCATTACCGGTCGAGGTCCAGGCCCAGCATGCGGATCGCGTTGCCCCGCATGAGCTTGTAGATCGTCTCCTCGTCGAGGCCCTTGACGTGGTCCAGGGCGACTTCCTTGGTGTGCGGGAAGGTCGAGTCGACGTGCGGGTAGTCGGTCTCGAAGGTCGCGTTGTCCCGCCCCACGACGTCCAGCGAGGCGACCCCGTGCTTGTCGCGGAAGAAGCAGCAGAACATCTGGCGGTAGTAGTACGTGGAGGGCGGGTCCGGGATGAGGTCGCGGACCCCGCCCCACGCGCGGTGCTCTTCCCACACGTCGTCGGCGCGCTCCAGGGCGTACGGGATCCAGCCCATCTGCCCTTCGCTGTAGGCGAGTTTGAGGGTCGGGAACTTCACCAGGACGCCGCTGAAGAGGAAGTCCATCATCGAGGCCATGGCGTTGTTGAAGGAGAGGGAGGCCTGTACGGCGGGGGGTGCGTCCGGGGAGGCGGCGGGCATCTGGGAGCTGCTGCCGATGTGCATGTTGACGACCGTGCCG
Source organism: Streptomyces hokutonensis (assembly GCF_042751305.1). GTDB lineage: Bacteria > Actinomycetota > Actinomycetes > Streptomycetales > Streptomycetaceae > Streptomyces > Streptomyces hokutonensis_A. The sequence continues at coordinate 318,790 of NZ_JBHYWD010000006.1, read as the reverse complement.
GTCTCCTGGCAGACGGCGAAGAAAGGGTCCCAGTAGCCGGAGTGGATGGACGGCAGCCCGAGGTAGGTCGGGATCTCGGAGAAGGTGACCGCGCGGACCCCGCGTGCCGCGTTGCGCCGGATCTCCTCGACCGCCGACTCGACGTCCCACAAAGGGATCAGGCAGAGCGGGATGAGCCGGCCGCCGCTGTCGCCGCACCACTCCTCGACCATCCAGTCGTTGTAGGCGCGCACGCAGGCGAGCGCGACCTCCTTGTCGTGCGCCTCGGCGAAGGTCTGGCCGCAGAAGCGCGGGAAGGTCGGGAAGCAGAGCGAGCCCTCGACATGGTTGAGGTCCATGTCCGCGAGCCGCGCCTTGGGGTCCCAGCAGCCGCGGCGCATCTGTTCGCGGGTGATGCCCTCCAGGGTCATCTCGTCGCGGTCGAAGCCGACGGCGGCGATGTTGCGCTTGTACGGGAACTTGAGGTCCTCGTAGATCCACCAGTCGGTGGGCGGGCCGTCCGGGTCCATCGTGATCTGGTATTTGCCCGCCACGTAGGCGAGTTCGCCGATTCCGGCGGTGAGGGGCTGGGGGCCGCGTTCGCGGTACTTCGCCGGCAGCCAGGTCTCGAAGAGGTGCGCGGGTTCGATCACGTGGTCGTCGACGCTGATGATGCGGGGCAGTTCGGTGGTCATGGGTTCCCCTCCGCCGGACGGTACTTATCTGATGACCCGTCAGATAGCATGTCACCTGACGAGTCGTCAGCCAAGGAGGGGGCACCATGAACGAGACGCCGCACTCCCTGAGTTCCGCCCCCACGCTCTGGGAACTGGTCGTCCGCCGCGCCGACTTGACCCCCGACCGGCCCGTTTTCCTCCAGGACGACCGCGCCCTGACCTTCGGCGGGTTGCGGGACCGGGCCGAGCGGGTCGCGGCGGGCCTGTACGGCATGGGCGTGCGCCCCGGCACGGTCGTCGCCTGGCAGCTGCCCACCCGGATCGAGACCGCCCTGCTCTCCTTCGCGCTGGCCCGCCTGGGCGCCGTACAGACGCCGGTGATCCCCTTCTACCGCGAGCGCGAAGTCGGCTTCGCGCTGCGGGAGTCGAAGGCCGAGTACTTCGCCGTACCCGGCACCTGGCGCGGTTTCGACCACACGGAGATGGCACGGCGGCTCGGCGCGCGGGGGATCTTCGAGGCGTACGACGACGCCCGACTCCCGGACGGAGAGCCGTCGTTGCTCCCGCCTCCGCCCGCCGACGGCACTTCCGTCCGCTGGATCTACTGGACCTCCGGCACGACCTCCGACCCCAAGGGCGTGCTGCACACTGACCGTTCGCTGATCGCGGGCGGCTCGTGCCTCGCGCACGCGCTGCGGCTGACGGCGGACGACGTGGGCTCGATGGCCTTCCCGTACGCGCACATCGCGGGGCCCGACTACACGGTGATGCTGCTGCTCTACGGCTTCCCGGCGGTGATGTTCGAGCAGTTCGCGCTGCCGGACGCCCTGGAGGGGTACCGCAAGCACGGGGTGACGGTGGCCGGCGGCTCAACCGCCTTCTATTCCATGTTCCTTGCCGAGCAGCGCAAGCAGCCAGGGACGAAGGTCATTCCCTCGCTACGGCTGCTCGCCGGCGGCGGGGCGCCCAAGCCGCCGGAGGTCTACCACTCCGTCGTACGGGAGATGGGGGTCCAGCTCACCCACGGCTACGGCATGACCGAGGTGCCGATGATCACCATGGGCGACCCGGAGGACACGACCGAGAACCTCGCCACGACCGAGGGACGGCCGCCCGAGGGGATGGAGATACGGATCGCCGAAGGCGGGGAGGTGCGGCTGCGCGGGGAGGCCGTCTGCCAGGGGTACTTGGACCCGGCGCAGACGGCCGAGGCCTTCGACGCGGACGGGTTTCTGCGCACCGGTGACCTCGGGACCGTGACCGACAGCGGGCATCTGATCCTCACCGGGCGGCTCAAGGACGTGATCATCCGCAAGGGGGAGAACATCTCCGCGAAGGAGATCGAGGATCTGCTCGCCGCGCATCCGGACATCGGTGACGTGGCCGTCGTGGGGCTGCCGGACGCGGAGCGCGGGGAGCGGGTGTGCGCGGTGGTCGAACAGCCGCCGGGCACCGGGGAGTTGACCTTGTCGGCGGTGACGGACTATCTGCGCGCGGAAGGGCTGTCCGTGCACAAGCTGCCGGAGCAGCTGGAGATCGTGGACGCCCTTCCGCGCAACGAGACACTGCGCAAAGTGCTCAAGTACAAGCTGCGGGAGCGCTATTCGGATCCCAGGACCGATCCCAGGACGAATCCCGGGACTATTCCGGGACGGTGAAGTAGCGGGCGAAGGCGGAGACGATCTCCGCCTCGCCGACCTTGCCGTCGCTGTCCGTGTCGAGGGCGTCGGCGGCCATGGCGGCGACGTCGTCGGGCACCCCGAGGGCCTTGAGGACGCGCACCGTGTCGGCGATGGTGGCCGAGCCGTCGCCGTCCGGGTCCGCGACGTCGAGGGCCGCGTGCAGGAAGGGGCGGCCGATCTCGGCGAAGCGCTCCGGGTTGTCGCGCAGCCGCTTGACCGCGCCGCCCACGAACTCCTCCCGGCTGACCCGCTGGTCGCCATCCCGGTCCGCGATGCCCGCCATGCCCTGCCAGAACGCCTCCGCGCCGATGTACAGGGCCTGGCCCTTGTCGGAGCGGGCCGCCGTACCGAACTCCGCGAGCAGCGCCTTGGCCGCCGAGTTGAAGTCCTCGCGGTCGATGAAGCCGTTGCCGTCCTGGTCGAAGGTGGCGAACCGGGCGGCGATGCGTCGCTCGTACTCGGTGCTGACCATGTCTTTCGGGCCGCCTTACTCATGTGGGGGTGCACTTGGCTGGAGCGTACGACGCCCGGGCGGGTCCGGGAGCCGAAAACGTCGCTTGTACCAAGACCGGGGAAATTCCGAAACAACGGCGTCACCCCGGAAACCGACGTGTCACGCCGAGAGGGGGTCCGCCTCTTCCTCGGGGCCCTCTTCTGTGGCGGTCATCACATCGGGGTAGACGTCGAAGAGGCGGCGCACTCCGAGGGCGCCGAGCACCCGGTTGACGTGCGAGCCGTCGACGGCGCCCTGGGCCGGCAGGATCAGCCGCAGATGCCCCTGGCAGGAGCGGATCAGCCGGCGGGCGGCGATCAGGACCCCGACGCCGCTCGAGTCGCAGAACAGCACCTCGGAGAGGTCCACGACCAGGCTGTGGTGACCGTCCGCCACCACGTCGTGCACCCGCTGGCGCAGCACCGGCGAGGTCACCAGGTCCAGTTCGCCGGACACGAGGAGCACGGACCAGCCGCCGCGCTCGCCGTCGTTCACTTTGAAGGCCACCATCGCGCCTTTCGCTAGCCGGAACTCCCGGAGACCGTCCGGAAACGGAAGCCGTACCTACGCTTCCTTGCAGCGCGGCTGCCCAGCGGCCGTTCCCTGAAACACGGGGACAGAAACGGAAACCGGTCCGAAGAGGCTTGTTTTAGTCGCCTTCGATCCTGTTCGATCAGTTGTGGACCGGGTAGGCAACCGTCCGCTACCACCAGCGCCCCCTCGGGGGCGTGCGATTGCACGAAGGGGCGTGCGCTGTCCGAGGTGCCGACTACATTCGAAGAGACGGTGGGCGCACGCTTGACTTGGGCACGGACACGGTGAGGGGGCCGCATGGCGACGAAGGACGCACCGCCCCGTTGGGACCGCAAGATGCAGCAGCGGCTGGCCCGCGGCGAGGCGGCGGCCCTCGGTGAGCTCTACGACCGCTTCGCCTCCCTCGTGCACGCCCTCGCCCACCGCGTCCTCGGCGACGAGCGCGCCGCCGACGGCATCACCCGCGAGGTCTTCGCCCACGTCTGGGAACACCCCGACACCTACGACCCCAAGCAGGGCCCGCTGCGCTCCTGGGTGGCCGCGCTGACCGCCCGCCTCGCCGTGCAGCGGCTGCGCGCCACCGAGACCGCCGCCCTCGCCCAGGGCGGCCAGGGCTCCACCGAGGAACTGGAGCGCAAGGTCCGCCGCGCCTCCGTCGCCGCCCGCGCCGACTACATCGTCACGTCCATGCCCGCCCCGCTGCGGGCCGCCCTGGAGCTGGCCTACTTCCAGCGCCGCGACTACCGCCAGACGGCCGTCGACCTCGGCGTCACCGAGGACGAGGCCCGCCGCCGGCTGCGCCTGGGCCTCCAGCTCCTGTCCACCGCCCACGACACCGGCGCACCGCCGGAACCAGCGGGACCAGGGGGTGCGGTGTGAGCGACGCGAACGACGAGCACGAGTCGTACGAAGAGGCTTCCGTGCCGCCGCGCATTCCCATGCCCCGGGCCTCGGTCGAGGACGGTGGCCAGCCCTTGCCCGAGCTCGACGAGACCGCGTCCCGGCCCGCGCCGCTGGTGCTGGAGCACCCCGTGCTGAAGGCGCTGCTCGGCGCGTGGGCGCTGGCCGCGTGCTCGGCGGCCGAGACGGCCGCCGTGGAGGAACACCTCGGCGAGTGCGGCGCCTGCGCGGACGAGGCGCTGCGCCTGCGCGGAGCGGTCGGCCTCCTCCACCCCGTCGAACCCCTCGACCTCGACCCCGGCCTGCGCACCCGCGTCCTCACCGGCTCCTTCGACCGCCGGCCGCCGCGCATCCCGGTCCCCGAGTGGGCGACGCCGTACGACGCCGAGACCGCGCGCCTTGACGCCCTGCTGCAGGACATAGGCGACGCCGAGTGGCACGCGCCCGTGCGACTGCGCTGGTTCGACGGCCGGGCCCCCGCGAGCCGCCGTACGACCGTCGCCGGGGTCATCGCGCACCTGCTGACCGTCGACGGCCTGGTCGCGACGGCGCTGGGCCTCGACGACCCGCTGACCGGGGAGTCGGCCGACAAGGCCACGAACCCCGCTGCGCGCACCGAGGCGTACTGGCGGGCCTCGTACTTCCCGCCCACCCGCTCCATCCGCGCACCCTGGCGCGAGCAGAGCCACACCATCGTCCGCACGGTGTCCTTCACCGGCACCACCACCGGCAAACGGGCCGTCTCCTACGGCGACTTCGAGCTGCCGCTGCACGACGCGATGCTCGACCGGGCCTTCGAGTGCTGGGTCCACGCGGAGGACATCGCGGACGCGGTCGACTATCCCTACGAGCCGCCGGCACCGCGCAGCCTGAACCGCATGATCGACCTCGCGGCCCGCATGCTGCCCGCGGTGCTCGCCGAGCGCCGGCGCCACGGGTTGGCTGCGCCGGCCGAGGGGCGGCACCTGGTCCCGGCCGGGGATCCCGGACGCACCCTGCGGCTGGAGATCGAGGGGCACGGTGGGGGCGAGTGGCTGATCCCTCTCGACTCACCGGGGGCGGTGGGGTCCGCTGAGCGTGAAGTGGCCCATATCGCCCTGGACGGCGTGGAGTTCTGTCATCTGGCGGCCGGGCATGTGTCGCCGGAGGACGCGGCGGCCGGGCAGTTGGGGGATCGGGGGGCGATCAGGGACGTTCTGTTCGCGACGGCGAGCTTGAGCCGGATGTAGGGGTGGGTTGCGGTTTCGTGGGCGGCTGCGGGCCGGTGGGGGCCGTTCGCGCAGTTCCCCGCGCCCCTTGGGGGGCTTCGGTTTCAGTGCGGGTGCGGGTAGTCCGTGGTTGCTCGCGCAGTTCCCCGCGCCCCTGAAGACGAAACTGGGCCCGAGTCAAGAAGGGGCGCGGGGAACTGCGCGACCAGCCACAACGCACCCGCAGCCGCCCACGCACCCGACCCCCCGAGCTCCTAGGCGAACACAACCGTCCGTCGCCCGTTGAGCAGAATCCGCCGCTCGGCGTGCCACTTGACCGCCCGCGCCAGCGCCTGGCACTCCACGTCACGCCCGATCGCCACCAGCTGGTCCGGGGTCACGTCGTGCCCCACCCGCTCGACCTCCTGCTCGATGATCGGGCCCTCGTCGAGGTCGGCGGTCACGTAATGTGCCGTCGCCCCAATGAGTTTCACGCCCCGCGCGTGCGCCTGGTGATACGGCTTCGCGCCCTTGAAGCTCGGCAGGAAGGAGTGGTGGATGTTGATGATCCGGCCGCTGAGCGCCTTGCAGAGGTCGTCGGAGAGGACCTGCATGTAGCGGGCGAGGACGACGAGTTCGACGTTCTCCTCGCGGACCAGGTCCAGGACCCGCGCCTCGGCCTCGGCCTTGTTGTCCTTCGTCACGGGGATGTGGTGGAAGGGGATGTGGTACGAGTCCACCAGCTCGGCGAAGTCGGTGTGGTTGGAGACCACGGCCGCGATCTCCACGGGCAGCGCCCCGATCCGCGCGCGGAACAGCAGGTCGTTCAGGCAGTGGCCGAACTTGCTGACCATGAGGACGATGCGCATCTTCTCGTCGGCCCGGTTGATCTGCCAGTCCATGTGGAAGGAGTCACCGATCGCCGCGAAGCTCGCGCGCAGCTTGTCCACGGTCACTGGGGGTTCCGCCGAGAAGTGGACGCGCATGAAGAACAGTCCCGTGTCGTGGTCGCCGAACTGCTGGCTGTCCTCGATGTTGCAGCCGGTCATGAAGAGGTAGCTCGACACGGCGTGCACGATGCCCTGTTTGTCGGGGCAGGACAGGGTCAGGACGTACTGGTCGGCGGGCGCCGCGGCTCGGGTGGACTGCGCGTTCATGCAGGACAGGGTCCCATATCCCCCTGGGAGGGGGGACCGGCGTCCGCCACCCGGACCGGCGGCGGACGCGCGGCCGTGGAGACGAGTCGCCGTAGCCGACCCGCGGGCTACGCCGAGCGCGTCATGATCTGCAGCACCTCGAGCGTGCGTGGCGGCGCGTCCGGGTCCTCCCCGTCGCTGGACGCCATGCGGACGTGCGCGTCGCGGGCCGCCCGCACCGCCTCGGGCCACGCCTGGTGGTCGACGTACGCGGAGACCGGGGCGTCGGGCCCGACCTGGTGCATGATCCGCAGCACGCGCAGGACGGCGGAGTCGACGAGGGCCGCCTCCTGGGAGTCGCGGAAGATCGTGCCGACGTATTTCTCGGCGGACCAGTTGTCCAGCCAGGTGTCCTCGACGAGGCGGTAGACGGCGTCGGTGACGTCCCCGTACCCGTCGACACCGGCCAGCCAGACGTTCTGCTGGAACACCGGATCGGAGAGCATGTGCAGCGCGGAACGCACGTTGCTGCGCCAGCGCCACCACGGCATGTCGTTCAGTGGCATGCCGCCCATGGTGGAGGAGCGACGGGGGCGACGGGAAGAGTTCTCCGGAGCTTGCACGGTCATCGATCGTACGTTCCTTGTCACACACACAGGAACGCCCCCCGTAATTCACCTCCAGGTCACCACTCGTTGACCGCGAGTCACTCCCGGGTTAGTGGTGTGGCGGAAGCGTGTGTGTACATGACCGGCAGTCGGCGCAACCGCAGCACCTTCCTCCCCACGATCACCCGGCGCGTCAGAGCCACCGCCATGTCGGCGGCGGCGCTGGTGGCGTGCTCGTCGCTCGCGGCCGGCTGCGGGGTCATCCCCGGCACCACGGGCTCCGCGGACACTCCGATCACCGTCATGACCTGGGCGCCCTGGGACACCAACGCGACCAACAAGCCCGGCATGCCCGCCATGGCGACCGCGTACGCGAAGTGGATCAACAAGCACGGCGGTCTCAACGGCCGCAAGCTCAAGGTCCTGACCTGCAACGACCACAACACCAGCATCGCCGCGGCGCAGTGCGCCCGGCAGGCCGTCAAGGAGAACGTCGTCGCCGTCGTCGGCTCCTACAGCGAGTTCAGCGACTCGTTCTTCGCCCCGCTGGAGGGTGCCGGCATCCCGTACATCGGGGGCTACGGCGTGACGAGCCAGGAATTCACCCGCGCCCTGTCCTACCCCGTCAACGGCGGCCAGCCCGCGCTGCTGGCCGGTCTCGGCAAGCAACTCGCCCCCGGCTGCGGCACGGTCACCCTGGTCCGGCCCGACTCCATCGCCGGCGACGACCTGCCCCCGCTGCTGAACGCGGGGCTCTCGGCGGGCAGGCACGCGGCGGCCACCGACCAGCTCGCGGCCGACAACCTCACCGAGTACTCCAGCCAGGCCACACGCGCGCTGGAGAGCGCGTCCAGCGGCACCTCGTCGAAGGAGGGGTGCGTGGTGCCCTCGCTCGGGGACCGCACCGACACCTTCATGGACTCCTTCCGGCGCGAGCGCGCGGACTATCCCGCCGTGCGGACCGCGACCGTGCTCGGCAGCGTCGACCAGACCGAGATCAACGCGACGGGCGGGCAGTCCGGGCCGTACGAGGGGTCGTACATCACCGGCTGGTACCCGGTCGCGGGCGACCCGCGCTGGGACCCGATGAAGAAGGCCGTCAACGAGGTGGCCTTCGGCGACAACCGCATCGACCCGGCGGACGCGGGGGTGGAGACGACCTGGATCGCGTACACCGCGTTCAAGACGGTCGTGAACTCGCTCGGCAACGGCGAGGTGAGCGCCGACACCGTGCGGCGCGCCCTCGACGACGGAGTCAAGGTCACCACGGGCGGGCTCACGCCGACGCTCCGGTGGAGCTCCACCGACGAGGACGATCTCGCCTCCGTGGGACTGTCCCGCCTGGTCAACGCCTCGGTGACCCTTCAGGTCGTACGCAAGGGCGTTCTGGTGTCGGCGAAGAAAGGCTTCTTCGATATGACGGGGACGCTGGAGAGCGCGAACCTCGACTGAGGTCCGCGCCGTCCGTGTCTCAGAGCTGGGTCGGCTGGCGCTGGGTCAGGCCGTAGGTCTTCGCGATCGTGTTCCAGAGCGCTGCGGCCTTGGTCTTCTGGTTGCTGGCGACGCCGCTGGCCGCGTTGCCGGCCGCGGTCTGGCCGGTGGTGCGGGCCTGGCCCTTCTTGCAGCCGTGCTTGCCCGCGGCCTGGTCGGCCCAGGCCGCGTAGTGGTTGTCGGCGGACGCGGACGCCTTCCACGCGTTGGTGAGCGCGGTCGTCAGGGCCGCGTTGTCCGGCAGCTTGTCCACCGTCAACTGCGAGAGTTTCGTGACCAGTTCGGTGCGCTGCCCGGCCGCGTCCCGCAGGTCGGAGGCGGAGCCGTCGAGGTTGTTGCAGGCCTTCACATTGCCCACGGCACGGATCACCGAGGCACGGCTGCTGCCGCTGTCGGCCAGCAACTTGTCGAGCTCGACGGCCTGTTGCTTGGCCGCGTCGGAACCCGCCGACGAGGAACCGTCGGTCGCGGGCGACGTCGCGGCCACCGTCTTGTTGCCGTCGCTCTTGCTCCCGCCACCGCTGAGCAGCGCCCCGGCACCGACCCCGAGGATCGCGATGACGATCCCGACCCCGGCGATCAGCGGCACCCGCGAACGGCGCCCGCCCCGGCCGTCGTCGTCCTGCCCGGGCGGGGCGTAGGACGGATCGGCGTAGCCGGGCTGGGCGTACGACGGCTGCGCGTAGCCCTGTTGCCCGTGGCCCTGCTGGCCGTAGCCCTGGCCCTGTTGCCCGTAGCCCTGCTGTTCAGCCCGCGGCGGCTGCTGGAAGCGCGGGATCTGCTGAGTGGACCCCGCCGGCGCCTCCCCGGTGCGGAAGAGGTTGTCGAACTCGGCGGGCGGCTGCCGGTCCTCCGCCCCGCCCGGCGGCCCCCCGTACCCGGGAGGGCCGCCCTGCGCGGGCACCGGCGGGAGGAACTGCGTGGGCTGCGCGTCGGGATGCGCGGCCGGCGGCATCGGCCCGGCACCGCCGGACACCTCGGGCGGCAGCGCACCGGGCAGAACGGGCGGGATGTACTGCGTCGCCCCCTCGTCCATCAGGGCGGCCGGCACCGGCGGCAGGAACTGGGTGGCACCCTCGTCGCCCGGAATGTTGACCACTGGCGGAATGTACTGCGTCGCGCCCTCGTCGGCGGGCGGCAGCGGAGCGCTCGGGAACGCGGCCGAGGAGGAGGACGAGGCGGCGGGCAGGGGCGCGGCGCCCGAACCGGAACCGCCGTATCCGTAGCCGTAGTCCTGCGCGCCCGCCCCGTACCCGGCGGACTGCTCCGGGGCGTACCCCGGCGCGGGCGAGTACTCCTGTGCGTACGACTGCTGCTGCACGCCGTAGGCCGCGTGCTGGGCGCTCTCCTGCGGCAGCGCCCCCGGCTGGCTCGGGATGCCCTCCTGGGCGCCCCACGGGGACGGCTGCTCGGGGGCGGCGCCCCACTGCTGCTGCGGCTGCTGTTGCTGCTGTTGTGCGTCGCCCCAGCCCTGGCCCGGCGGCGGGGCCGGGGTCCGGTGCTGTGGGTCGTGCTGCTGGTCCGGGCCCCACGAGCCGCCCCAGGCCTGACCGCCCGGGGGTGTGCTCGGCGGCTGCCCTGCCGACTGCTGGTCACCACGTCCGCCCGTCATACCCGGAAGGAGGGGTTCACCTCCGTCGGAGGGCAGCACGATGCCTTCGCGCGCGGGCCGCGCCGAGGGCTCCTCGCCCTGTCCACTCTGCGTCACCGGGACTCCTACGAATGGGGGACCTTCGGGATCGTCGGTTCACGCTACCGGGTACCCGGAGCCCGGTGCCACGCAGCACTGGACTGGACCTCTCCACTTGTGACCTCGGTAACAACTCCGGCCCCTCATCCGCGCCAAATGCCGTTCTACACCCTCCTTTCACCACCGGATCACCACCGGAAGCTTCGTTCACTCCCCGTTCAGGCGGCCGCCTGCAACTCCATCCGCGCCCCGAACTCCCGCACCACCGGCTCGTCCCGGTACGGCTCCAAGCGCTGCTGGAGGTCCTCCAGGTACTCGGCGCCCCGGTTGGAGCGCAGCGAACCGAGCAACTCCACCGCTTTCAGGCCCGTGTTGCAGGCCTGCTCGACCTCGCGCTGCTGCACCTGCGCGCTCGCCAGCAGCACGTACCCGATGGCCCGGCGGCGCGCCCGCGACTCCGGGTGCCCGTCCAGGGACTCCTGCGCGCACCTGGCCGCCGCCTCGGCCTGCCCCAGGTCGCGGTGGCAGTGCGCCAACTCGTCGGCGAGATACGCCTCGTCGAAGTGCCCGATCCACGCCGGGTCGTCCCCGGACGACGGATCCGCCGCGTCCAGCGCGCTCACCGCGCGCCCCGACGCCAGCTGCGCCGACCGCGCGTCACCCATCAGGGCGTGCCCGCGCGCCTCCGCCGCGTGGAACATCGCCTCGGCCCGCGGGGTCACGCGCCCGCGCGCCCCCTCCTGCGCCGCCCGCGCCAACTGCGCGATCTCACGCGGGTTCCCGAGCTGCGCGGCGAGATGGCTCATGGACGCGGCGAGCACATACCCGCCGTATCCCCGGTCCCCGGCCGCCTGCGCGAGGCGCAGCGCCTGGATGTAGTACCGCTGCGCCAGGCCGGGTTGACCCGTGTCGACGGCCATGTAGCCGGCGAGTTCCGTCAACCGGGCGACGGCGGCGAACAGTTCACGCCCCACGGCTTCCCGGTACGACCCCGCGAGCAGGCCGGAGACGACACTGTTGAGGTAGTGCACGACGACCGGGCGGACATGCCCGCTGCCGTACTGGTGGTCCAGCTCGCTGAGCGCCTGCGTCATCGCGCGCACGGCCGCCACGTCGGACTGGCCCACCCGGGGCCCCGCGGCGCGCGCGACCTGCGAGTCCGGCGAGGAGATCAGCCAGTCGCGGCTCGGCTCGACCAGCGCGGACGCGGCGACCGACGAACCGGACAGGAAGTCCCGGCGCCCCACGTCACTGCGCCACAGCTCACACACCTGCTCGATGGCCCCGAGCACGGTCGGCGAGAACTGCAGGCCCACGCCCGACGCGAGGTTCTTGCCGTTGGCCATGCCGATCTCGTCGATCGTGACCGTACGGCCCAGTTTGCGGCCCAGCGCCTCGGCGATGATCGCCGGAGCCCGCCCGCGCGGCTGCTGTCCCCGCAGCCAACGGGCCACGGACGTCTTGTCGTAGCGCAGGTCGAGACCGTGCTCGGCGCCGCACATGTTGACCCGGCGGGCCAGCCCGGCGTTCGAGCACCCCGCCTCCTGGATGAGCGCCTGCAGCCGTTCGTTCGGCTGCCGCGCGACAAGTGGCCTTGCGGCCATGGCGTACCCCCTGGGAACAACCCCTGAAGCGAAAAGATCCGGCCGAGAAGATCAATGCCCAGCGAACATGGCGAAAATGCGAAGCATGCGAAGAATGCCGGGGTAAAAGCTCGTGCCCGCCCCTCACGTGGCTACCCCGATCCCGCCCTCGGTCCTCCCGCGCGCCCCCGCACATGCATCCATGCGCCCCAGTTGCGGAATCGATGCTCCTCCCCCGCGCGCGCTACAGCCGTAACCCGAGGTGGGTGCGGGAGTTGTGTTGGGCGTGGAAGAGACGATCGCGGGCACCGAAGCCGCTCAGATTCCGAAGCAGCGCGGGGAATCGCTGCTGGAGACAGCCGTACGCTACGCCGAGGAGCGCCACTGGGACGTCTTTCCCGGCACCTGGCTGGAAGCCGTCGACGGGGTGCAGCGCTGCTCGTGCGAGGACCCCGCGTGCGCCGCACCCGGCGCACATCCGGCGCGTGAGGACTGGGCGACGCAGGCGACGGGCAGTGCGACGGTCGCGCGGCGGATGTGGCAGAAGCAGCCAGGGGCATCGATTCTGCTGCCGACCGGGCGGACGTTCGACGCGATCTCCGTCCCGGAGACCGCGGGGTTCCTCGCGCTGGCCCGGATGGAGCGCATGGAGTTGACGCTCGGTCCCGTCACGTTGACGCCGTCACGGCGGATGGAGTTCTTCGTTCTGCCGGGGGCTTCGGTGAAGGTGCCGGATCTGGTGCGGAAGATCGGCTGGTCCCCCGCCACTCTTGATCTCGTGGTGCTGGGTGAGGGTGGGTTTGTGGCTGCGCCGCCGACGCGGTTCGGGTCTCGGGGGGCTGTCCAGTGGGCCTGCCGGCCTACCGCTGCGAATCGGTGGTTGCCGGATGCGGAGGAGTTGATCTCGCCGCTCGCCTATGCGTGTGGGCGGGATCGGTAGCGTTGGCGGGTGCGGGTCGGTGGGGGCTGGTCGCGCCCACGCGGCGGAGCCGCATATCGAACACAGCCCCGCGCCCCTAGGGTGGGCTTCCATGACGTCGGCTGTGAGTGTGCGTGGGCTCTGGAAGCGGTTCGGGCAGCAAGTCGCTGTTGCCGGGATCGATCTGGAGTTGCCCGCGGGCAAGTTCATCGGGCTGGTCGGGCCGAACGGCGCCGGGAAGACGACCACCCTCTCCATGGTGACCGGGTTGCTGCGGCCCGATCAGGGGACCGTGGAGGTGGTCGGGCACGACGTGTGGCGGGACCCGGTGGCCGTAAAGGCGCGGATCGGAGTACTGCCCGAGGGCCTACGACTCTTCGAACGGCTCTCGGGACGTGAACTCCTCGGCTACAGCGGGCGGTTGCGGGGGCTGCCCGGGGGCGAGGTCGACAAGCGGGTCACGCAGTTGCTGGACGTGCTCGATCTGGCCGGGGCGCAGCACAAGCTCGTCGTCGACTACTCCACCGGTATGCGCAAGAAGATCGGGCTCGCCGCCGCTCTCCTCCACAATCCCGAAGTCCTGTTCCTGGACGAGCCGTTCGAGGGCGTCGACCCGGTCTCCGCGCAGACCATCCGGGGCGTCCTGGAGCGCTACACCGCCTCCGGCGCCACCGTCGTCTTCTCCTCCCACGTCATGGAACTCGTCGAGTCCCTCTGCGACTGGGTGGCCGTGATGGCCGCAGGCCGCATCCGCGCCCAGGGCACCCTCGCCGAGGTCCGCGGCGAATCCCCCACCCTCCAGCAGGCGTTCCTCGAACTCGTCGGCGCGGGCGCCCGCGACCACGGCTCCGACCTCGACTGGCTGGGCGGCGGCACCCGATGACCGACACCAGCACACCCCCGGCCTCGATCACTCCCGTCGTCGTACGCCTGAAGCTGTCGTTGTTGCGCAACGGTCTACGGCAGTCCGGTGGCCGGCGGGCCGCGTATGTCGCGTCGGCGGTCGTGGCACTGCTGTTCGCGGCGCTCCAGCTGCTCGGGCTGATCGCGCTGCGCGGGGACTCGCACGCGGACTCCGTGGTGGTCGTCCTGGTGTCGGTGCTGGGTCTTGGCTGGGCGGTGATGCCGCTGTTCTTCCCGACCGGCGACGAGACCCTCGACCCGACCCGCCTGGTGATGCTGCCGCTACGGCCCCAGCCTCTCGTACGGGCGCTGCTGGCGGCCTCGTTGGTCGGTATCGGGCCGCTGTTCACGCTGGTGCTGCTGCTCGGTTCGGTGATCGCGGTCGCGCACGGCGCCGCCGCCTGCGTCACGGCGGTCCTGGCCCTCCCGCTCTCCCTGCTGGTCTGTGTGGCCCTCGCGCGGGCCGTAGCCGCCGCCAACATCCGCCTGCTGACCAGCCGTAAGGGCCGGGATCTCGCGGTGCTGAGCGGGCTGCTGATCGCGGTCGGCGCGCAGTTGGTCAACTTCGGTGCGCAGCGCCTGGGTTCGTCCGGGCTGTCCCAACTCGACCCGGCCGCGGAGGTGTTGCGCTGGGTGCCGCCCGCGTCGGCGGTCGGCGCGGTGGACTCGGCGAGCAGGGGTTCGTACGGCCTCGCCGTCACCCAACTCGCCCTGTCCGCCTGCGCCTTGGCGGCCCTGCTGCTCCTCTGGTCGCGCAGCCTCACCAAGTTGATGACCTCGCCCGACGGCTCCACCCTCCAGTCCGCCGAACCGGTCGCGAAGGACAGGGCGTCCGCCGGCGGCCTGGCCCGGCTCCTCCCGGCCGGCCGCACCGGCACGGTCATGGAACGCAGCCTGCGCTACGTCTGGCGCGACCCCAAGACCAAGGCCGCGTGGGTGACTTCACTCGCGATCGGCCTGATCGTCCCCGTGTTCAACGCGCTCCAGGGCACCGGCTCGGTCTACTTCGCGTGCTTCGCCGCCGGGATGCTCGGCATCCAGATGTACAACCAGTTCGGTCAGGACACCTCCGCGTTCTGGATGGTCGCGATGACGATCTCCACGACCAGGGACGCCTACGTCGAACTCCGCGCCCGCGCGCTGGCGCTGCTGCTGATCACCGTCCCGTACGCGGCGCTGGTGACCGTCCTCACGACGGCGATGCTCGGCGACTGGCACCGGCTCCCCGAGGTCCTCGGCCTCTCCTTCGCCCTCCTCGGCGCGATGCTCGCGACCGGCGCCTGGACCTCGGCCCGCTTCCCCTACTCCATCCCCCAGGGCGGCCACAAGAACGTCGCCCCCGGCCAGGCCGGCCTCGCCTGGATCTCCATCTTCGGCGGCATGATCTCGGCGGCCCTCCTCTGCTCCCCCGTCATCACCCTCACCATCTGGTCCAACGTGAGCGCGGACGGGGATCAGTGGAGCTGGGTGCTGCTGCCGGTGGGGGCGGGGTATGGGGCGGCGATCACATATGCGGGCCTACGGTTGGCGGCGCCTGGGACGGCGAGGCGCCTGCCGGAGATCCTGGCGGCGGTAAGCAAGGGGTGACTTGCGGCTTTTGTCTTTGCCTTTAGGGGCGCGGGGAACTGCGCGACCAGCCACCACGCACCCGCACCCGCCCACGTACCCGAACCCCCGAGCTCCTGGGCGATCTCACACCAACACCCCATCAAGAAACGGCTCAACAGCAGCCCGCCAAGCCTCCGGCTGGTCGTAGTGCACAAGATGCCCGGCATCAGCCACCTCGGCATACTCCCCGTGCGGCAGCACCCGCACCATCTCCTGCGCCTCCGCCCGCCCCAACTCCCCGTCCAGCCCCCGCACCACCAGCGCGGGACACTGAACCTGGGCCAGTTCCTCCCAGTGCGCGTCGTACACCCACGTCTCCCGCGACTTCAGCATCTGCTCCGGCTCGAACACCGGCCGCCACCCGTCGGGAGACTCGTGCATGACCTCGGCGTAGAACTCCCCCCGAGAGGGATTCGGCCGCTCCACCCAGGGATCGTCCTCGCCGAACCACTTGCGGACGTCCGCGAGCGTGGCGAAGGGAACGGGCCAGGACTTGAACCAGTCCGACCACTCCCGCTGCGAGGCCGCGCCCAGCGCGGACGCGCGCATGTCGCAGATGATCAGCCCCCGCACCAGATCGGGGCGCTTCGCGGCGAGCTGCCACGCGGTCAGCGCGCCCATCGCGTGGCCGATGAGGACGACCGGGGCGAGCCCCAGCTGTTCCAACGCGGCCTCCGCGTCCTCGACGTAGGCCTCACGGGTGAACGCCGCCTGCGGCGGCTTGTCGCTCTGGCCGTGGCCGCGCTGGTCGAGTGCGACCGCGCGGTGCCGTTCGGAGAGCCAGCGGGCGGTGGACGCCCAGTGCGAGGCACGGCCCATCAGGCCGTGCAGTAAGAGAACTCCGGGTGCCCGCTCGATCTCCCCCAGCTTGGGAGGGTCCGCGAACTCCCATGCGGCCAGGCGTACGCCGCCTGCTCCGGTCACGTCGATGCGCCGCGCCATTGGTCCTGGCACCCCCCTAGCCACGCTCTGCCGCTTGTGCCGTTCGTTCTTGCTGCTGTCTCTTCTCTTGCTCGTCTCTTCCTACAGGTCACGCCCCGCGCGTTTCATCACCCACAGGTTATCGAATACAGATTCGAAAATGCTGTCTCCGGCCGCAACACCCCTCGTTCGAGTGACCCGGCTCAAGGAATGATCGCCGCCGCCGAGGGGAGATCTTCACCGGGAGGCGGACCGCTCGGGGAAAACGGTCCGAAGGGGATGACCCTGAGAGCTCGGGGCTCCGGGTCAGCACGGGGGAGGACAGGCCCCGGCGCCGCACGGCGCCGGGGCCTTCCCCATGTCTGCGGCACATCCTCCCGCCCCCTCACGGTCATATGCCTCACGCGACAGCCTGGCACGCGAAGCGCCCCCGCGCTGCGATTCAGCACACTGAATCTTGGAATCTCCGCGTCCGGCGAAACGCCACAACTGCCTCTCCAGCCAAACGAGTTGACGACCCCGCCGGGCGAAGGACGTGGTCAGCGCTTGGCGACGAACACATGCGAGGCGATGTCCGAGTCCAGCTCGGCCGCCTCGCCACCGCTGCCCACCAGCACCCCGCCCGCCGACTCCGTCACACTCACCACCGAGCCGGGCTGCACACCCGCGCGGCGCAGCGTGTACATCAGCTGGGCGTCCGTCTGGATGGGCTCGCCGATCCGGCGCACCACGACCGTCTTGCCGTCCAGGCCCGGGTCCAGCTCGGCCAGCGACACCATGCCCTCGTCGAGGAACGGGTCGGCCCCGTCCTTCTCGCCCAGCTCCTCGAGACCGGGGATCGGATTGCCGTACGGCGACTCCGTGGGGTGGCGCAGCAGCTCCAGCACGCGCCGCTCCACGGCCTCGCTCATCACGTGCTCCCAGCGGCAGGCCTCGGCGTGCACCTGCTCCCACTCCAGGCCGATCACGTCGACGAGCAGACACTCGGCGAGCCGGTGCTTGCGCATCACGCGCGTGGCCAGCCGGCGGCCCTCGTCCGTCAGCTCAAGATGGCGGTCGCTGGCGACGGCCACCAGGCCGTCGCGCTCCATGCGCGCCACCGTCTGGCTCACCGTCGGGCCGCTCTGGTCGAGCCGCTCGGCGATGCGGGCGCGCATGGGGACCACACCTTCCTCCTCCAGCTCGAGGATGGTGCGGAGATACATCTCCGTGGTGTCGATCAGTCCGGACATACGTGCCCCTCGATTACCTCTGCCCGAAGCTCGGCGGCTCCGCGGCGCGTGCGCTGGCCCTGGACTCAATTCTGACGCATCGCACTGACAACCGTGCCGCGCCGTTGAAACCAGCCGGTTACGGCGGTCCGCACAGCCCCTCTCCGACCGCTCCGCGGCGGACCGGATCGCCCTCGACGCCGTATTGACATCCACTTGGTCCAGACCGCACGGTGATCCGCGACACAAACTCACCGAGGGGGCTCCCGCATGAGCGACCGTACGCCGGCCGGCCAGTTCTTCGACGCCGCGATCACCCTGCTCCAGCGGGTCAGCGACGAAGAGGCCGACTCCGTCGGGGCGGCCGGCACGCTCCTCGCGGACACCGTGGCCGACAGCGGCCGCCTCTTCGCCTTCGGCGCCGGGCACTCCTCGCTCGCCGCGCAGGACCTCGTCTACCGCGCGGGCGGACTCGCCCTGATGAACCTGCTCGTGGTCCCCGGGGTCCTCGGCGTCGACGTCATGCCGGCCACACTGGGCTCCGCCCTGGAGCGTGTCGACGGCCTCGCGAGCGTGGTCCTGGAGACCTCACCGCTGCGCGCCGGCGACGCCCTGGTGATCATCTCGCTCTCGGGCCGCAACGCCCTGCCCGTGGAGATGGCCATGAAGGCCCGCGCCCTCGGCGTCCGCGTCATCGGCGTCACCTCGGTGGCGTACGCCTCGGAGACGACGTCACGGCACACCTCGGGGACGTACCTCAAGGACCACTGCGACGTCGTACTCGACTCGAAGATCGCGATCGGCGACGCGGAACTCACCCACGACGCCATCCCCGCCCCCTTCGCCCCCGCCTCCACGGTCGTCACCGCCGCCCTCCTCCAGGCCGTCATGGCGACGGCGGCGGCGACCCTCGCCGACCGCGGCATCGAGCCGCCGCTGCTGCGCTCCGGGAACGTGGACGGCGGCCACGAGTGGAACGCCCGCGTGTTCGAGGAGTACCGGGACCGGATCTTCTACCAGTACTGAGGCCTATCAGTACCAGTGCCTACCCGTACTGAGGCACTGAGGCACCCCTACTGCTTCTCGCCCGCTTCCGCCGCCAGATCCAGCGCCGCCGCGATCCGTACGGCCACGTCCTCGGCGTAGATCGAGTCGGACCGTTCGAACTGGCTGCGGCCCGCCCCGCGCAGGAACGTCACCACACCCAGCGTCCGCCCCCGGCTGCGCAGTACCGCGCACAGCGCGTGCACGGCGTCCTGGGGCCACTGGCGGGCCCGGGCCCACTCCCGGGCCTGTTCGGGCGGGGCGGCGCCGATGCCGGCCCGCACGGAGCCGACGCGTTCGACGCACTGGAGGGCGGGATGTCCCTCTCCGTAGCGCACGGGCAGCCCGGCCGCACCGGTGAGCAGGCTGGGCCCCGGCGCCCCGGTGGGTGTGGCGGCGACCCGGACGAGCCGTACGGCTGCGACCTGGCCCCCATCGGAATCGTTCAACGATCCACCCACGACCCGGTCGACGAGCGCGTGGTCGGCGAAGCCGGCGAGGGCGAAGTCGAGGTGGACGGTGGCCGCGTCGCGCGGGTCCTCGCACTCGGCGGCGGCGCGCGCGGCCCGGTGCAGCTGCTGGGCCCGGAACCGCAGCAGCGAGGCCTCCTGCTCGATCTGCTTGGCCTCGGTGACGTCCTGGAAGAGCCAGCCGACACCCAGCGGCACCGGTTCCTCGGTGAGCGGCGAGGCCAGCCGCAGGAACCCGCTCCGCCAGCAGCGCCGCAGATGCCCCTCGGGCGTCCGTACGCTCACCCAGATCTCGGCCGGCGCGGGCGGCGCGCCCTCGGCCAGCACATGTGTGAGCGCGGCCTCCAACTCCTCGACGCCCTGGGCCAGCAGCTCGCCAAGAGGCCGCCCCAGGACGGAGGTGCGTCCGGTGCCGAGCGCCCGCGCGGCATGCGCGTTGACGACGGCGGGCCGCAGATCGGCGTCGACGAGCACGACTCCCCAGGAGGCGTCCTCGAAGAGGGCCTCGCTGAGGGCGATCGACCGCTCGAGGTCGATCTGGGCATGCACCTCGCTGAAGGCGCAGTAGACCCCGGCGGGCTTCCCGTCGGGACCGCGCACGGCGGCGGACTGCGTCCGCACAAGCACCCGCCCACCGTCCTTCGTAAGGAGGGCGAACTCGTTGACCTGCCGCCCGGGAGCCTGCATGGCGGACATCAGCCGCCCCTCGACCTCCTCGGCGTCCGCACTCCGTACGGCCCACCCGGCGAGCCCGTGCCGTCCGACGGCCTCGGCCGCGGTCCAGCCGAGGATGCGCTCGGCCTCGCGGTTCCAGTGGGTCAGCACGCCGTCGGCGTCGAAGGCACACAGTGCCGCGTCCATGCCGTCCAGCAGGGCAGCCAGCAGATCGGACCCACCGGGCCCCTCGGGACCACCGTCCCGCTCGGGCTCGTCGGGACCCAACTCGTCGGTGGTCCCACTACGCCGGGAAGCACTCACCTGGACCCCCTGCAGGCTGCGTCCGCGGACACGGAGCGTCGGTTCACTCACTCACCATCATTCAACTCGAACGTGACGCAGCACACACCGCGTTCCCAAAGATTGAGGGAATCGTTGTACGGCACCGCTTCCGGCACCGGCACACTCGACCGATGCCCGCCCGCCTCCCCCTCGACGAACAGCTCACCGCGCTGCGGACGACGCTGTCCCGCAACGGAACCCTCCTGGAGGTCCTCGACCGCGCCGCGGCCCTCGACCTCCCCGACTGGTACCTCACCGCGGGCTGCCTCTTCCAAACGATCTGGAACACGGTCACCGGCCGTCCCCCCACCCACGGCATCAAGGACTACGACGTCTTCTACTACGACGCCACCGACCTCTCCTGGGAGGCGGAGGACACGGCGATCCGCGCGGGCCGCGAAGCCTTCGCCGGCCTCCCCGCCGAGGTGGAGATCCGCAACGAGGCCCGCGTCCACCTCTGGTACGAGCAGAAATTCGGCACCCCGTGCCCTCCGTACGACTCCGTCGAATCCGCGATCGACTCCTTCGCGTCGACCACCTGCTGCCTCGCCGTACGCCTCGAGGAGGACGGCACCTGGCGCGTCTACGCCCCGCACGGCCTCTCCGACATCTTCAACCTCGTCGTACGCCCGAACCCGGCACAGGCCCCCCAACAGGTCTACGAGACGAAGACGGCCCGCTGGCGGAAGTCCTGGCCGGAGCTGACGGTGCTGCCGTGGCCTATGCCGTCCGCGAAAAGCGGTTGATCCGTCGGCAGGGGGTTCTTAGGGTGGCGAGTACTTCGGAAAGGAGGTGGTTCGGCAGATGTATGGATACCGGACGGAAGAGGTGGCTGCGGGCTAGTGGCCCGCCGTCGTACTCGGTTCGGCGCCGGGCCCGCGTGTGTGAGTTGCGCGCAACCGGCCTAACCCAACGCAGTCACCCGACCCGCGAGCTCGCCGGTACGTCCGGCCGGCTCCCCCGCCGTGAGGCGGAGGGACCTGAGCTCGCGGGTCGTCTGCGTGTCAGGGGCAGCAGCCAGAGGTGCCGGTGCTGTGGCCGGCCCGCCGGTCCAGGGAGACGACAGTGCCCGGGGCGCGGTCCGCGCCCGTCAGGAACGAGACCGACACCCCGGCGAGAATCAGTCCGACGGTCAGGAACAGCGATCCGAACGTGATCACTCCGATGAGGATCCATCGGCGGGCGCCCAGCCCGCCCGACTGAAACCGAAACCGAATCCGCACGTCGTCCCTCTCCCTCGCTCCCCCGGCCGAAGCCAGGGACCTTGTCCCAAATCCAGGGCCAGGAGTGTTCAGGGGCTGAGCCGCTCCACCCGCCAGCTGCCGTCCTGTTCGGCGGTGTAGCGGAGGCGGTCGTGGAGGCGGTTTTCTCGGCCCTGCCAGAACTCGACCGTCTGGGGGGCGATGCGGAAGCCGCCCCAGTGGGGTGGGACCGGGACCTGTTCGCCCTCGGGGTAGCGGGTGGTCAACTCGGCGTAGGACGACTCCAGTTCGGTCCGGGAGGCGATCACCGAGGACTGGGCGCTGGCCCACGCGCCGAGCTGGGAACCGTGCGGGCGGGTGCGGAAGTACGCGGCGGTCTCGTCACGGCCGGTGCGGCGCGCGGTGCCGGTGACCAGGACCTGGCGGGCCATCGGGTGCCAGGGGAAGAGCAGGGAGACGTAGGGGTTGGCGGCGAGTTCGCGGGCCTTGCGGGACTCGTAGTTCGTGTAGAAGACGAAGCCCTGCTCGTCGTAGTCCTTGAGGAGGACCGTGCGGGAGCTGGGGCGGCCCTCGGGGTCGGCGGTGGAGACGACCATGGCGTTGGGCTCGTAGACGAGGTCCTGGAGCGCCGCCTCCTCGAACCAGCGGCCGAACTGGGTCATGGGGCCGGGCGCCAGGTCCCGCTCGTCGAGGCCCTCCGCCCGGTACTGCCTGCGCATCGCGGCGGGGTCGAGGCGGGGGTCACGGGCGGCGGAATCGGGGGCGGTGGCTTCACCGGCGGTGGGATCGCGGTCGGTCACGGCGGTCATCCTGCCGTACGGCGGGTGCGGCCACGAGTTCGGGTGGCACTCAGTGCCGCAGACCTCCCCTTGGGTGGCACCCGGCGTTATGGTGCTGCTGTCTCTATCTTCGGCCCGCGAGTCCCGAGCGACCGTGGAGCCACAGCATGAGGAGCCGCCTGATGTCCGACCCCGGCTTTGTACCTGGACTCGAGGGAGTCGTCGCGTTCGAGACGGAGATCGCCGAACCGGACAAGGAAGGCGGCGCCCTGCGGTACCGGGGCGTCGACATCGAGGATCTGGTCGGGCACGTCTCGTTCGGCAACGTGTGGGGGCTGCTCGTCGACGGCGCCTTCAATCCCGGGCTGCCGCCCGCCGAGCCGTTCCCGATCCCGGTGCACTCCGGTGACATCCGCGTCGACGTACAGTCCGCGCTGGCCATGCTCGCGCCCGTGTGGGGCCTCAAGCCCCTCCTCGACATCGATGAGGAGCAGGCCCGCGACGACCTCGCCCGCGCGGCCGTCATGGCGCTGTCCTACGTCGCCCAGTCCGCGCGCGGGCAGGGCAACGCGATGGTGCCGCAGCGGGAGATCGACAAGGCTCAGTCCGTTGTCGAGCGGTTCATGATCCGGTGGCGGGGCGAGCCGGATCCGAAGCATGTCGCCGCGGTGGATGCGTACTGGACGTCCGCCGCCGAGCACGGCATGAACGCGTCGACCTTCACCGCTCGGGTCATCGCGTCGACCGGGGCGGATGTCGCCGCCGCGCTGTCCGGTGCCGTGGGCGCCATGTCCGGGCCGCTGCATGGTGGTGCGCCGTCCCGGGTGCTCGGGATGATCGAGGAGATCGAGCGGACCGGGGATGCCGAGGCGTATGTGCGGCAGGCGCTCGACAAGGGTGAGCGGTTGATGGGGTTCGGGCACCGGGTGTACCGGGCCGAGGATCCTCGGGCGCGTGTACTGCGGCGTACGGCGCGGGAGTTGGGGGCGCCTCGGTTCGAGATCGCGGAGGCGTTGGAGAAGGCCGCGCTTGCCGAGCTGCACGCTCGGCGTCCCGACCGGGTGCTCGCGACCAACGTCGAGTTCTGGGCGGCGATCGTGCTCGACTTCGCCGAGGTGCCGGCGCACATGTTCACTTCGATGTTCACGTGTGCGCGGACGGCGGGGTGGTCGGCGCACATTCTTGAGCAGAAGCGGACGGGGCGGCTTGTGCGGCCGTCCGCGCGGTATGTGGGGCCTGCCTCGCGGGGGCCTGAGTCGATCGAGGGGTTTGGGGATATCGCCCACTGAGAGAGGTGGATCGGTTCGTGGGCGACTGCGGGTCCGTGGGGGCTGGTCGCGCAGTTCCCCGCGCCCCTAAAGACAAAAGCCTCAGCCCAAGGTGTCCTCCAACAGGACAGACCACTGAGCCACCACTCGCTCCCTGCGCCCCCTGTCGTCCGTGAGCAGGTTCGCCAAGCCCAGACCCCTTGCCATGTCCAGGAGGCCCTGGACCGTTTCCCGTACGCCCGGCTTGGACTCGTCCGCGCCCAGCAGGTCCACCGCGATTCTGTGGGTCTCTCGGCCCACCTTCGCCTCCAGCTCCGTTACCCGAGGGCGGAGTTGGTCCTCGTTCGAGGCCGCTACCCACAGATGCAGGGCCGCTCGGAACAAGGGGCCCGTGTAGAGGCTGACCAGGGCCTCTACCACTGCCCGGCGGTCTTCCGCGCCCTCCGGGAACAGGGCCCGCAGCGCCGTGGAGCGTTCCTCGGCCACGTACTCGACCGCCGCCGTGAAGAGGTCCTCGCGGGTGGGGAAGTGGTGTTGGGCGGCGCCTCGGGAGACGCCGGCGCGTTCGGCCACGACGGCTACCGTGGAGCCTGCCCAGCCGTGTTCGGCGAGGCAGGACACGGCGGCCTCCAGGAGGCGCTGCCGGGTGGCCCGGCTGCGGTCCTGCTTGGGTCTGCGGTCGACCGTGCCCGGCGCGGGCGCCGCGCTCACACCAGCCATGCGGGATCCCGTCGTTCGAGGAAGGCCGTCATCCCCTCGCGGGCCTGCGCGGAGGCGAACAGCCGTGCCGAGAGCGCGGTCAGGTCGGCCGCGTCCCGGTCGAAGGTTTCCAGCACCCTAGCCGTGAGCAGCCGTTTCGTCTCGGCCAGGGCCTCGGGGGCGGAGCGGCGCAGGCCGTCGAGGATGGGGGCGAGGGACTCGTCCACGTCCTCTCCCGCTGTCGTCAGCAGGCCGATGCGGGCCGCTTCCGGCGCGTCGAAACGCTCGCCGGTGAGGTAGTAGCGGGCCAGGGCGCGGGGGTCGGTGCGGGGCAGGAGCGGGAGGGAGATCACCGCCGGGGCGACCCCGATCCGTACCTCCGTGAAGGCGAAGGTGGCTTCCCCGGATGCCGCCGCGATGTCGCAGGCCGCGAGGAGGCCGAGGCCGCCCGCCCGTACGTGGCCGGTCACTCGGGCGACCACCGGCTTGGGTACCTCCACGATCTGGCGGAGCAGGGCCACCAGCGCGTCCGGGGGCGGCGGGTTCCGTAGGTCCGCGCCCGCGCAGAACGTGTTCCCCGTGTGGGTCAGGACGATCGCCCGTACGTCCGTGTCCTTGGCGCAGTCGGCGAGGGCGTCCGCCAGCTCGGCCACCAGGGGCGCCGACAGGGCGTTGCGGGTGTCCGGTGAGTCCAGGCTCAGGGTCTCGATGCCACGTGTGCGGGTCCGGCCGATCAGGGTCATGAGCGGCCTCGGAGTTCGCGGCGCAGGATCTTGCCGGAGGCGGCGCGCGGGACGGCGTCGATGAAGGTGACCCGGCGGACCCGTTTGTAGGGGGCGACGCGTTCGGCTACGTACATCATGACCTCGCCTTCGGTCGGTTCGGGGAGGTCAGCGGCCGTGCTCTGGCGGACCACGTACGCGTGCGGGACCTCGTTGTTGTCCTCGTTGTACTCGCCCACGACGGCCGCGTCGGCGATGCCGGGGTGGGTGAGCAGGAGGGCCTCCAGTTCGGCGGGGGCCACCTGGAAGCCCTTGTACTTGATGAGTTCCTTGACCCGGTCTACGACGAAGGTCCAGCCGCCGGCGTCCACATGGCCGACGTCACCGGTGTGCAGCCAGCCGTCCCCGTCGATCATCGCGGCGGTGTCGTCGGGGCGGCCGAGGTAGCCCTTCATCACCTGGGGGCCTCGGATGAGGAGTTCGCCGGTCTCGCCGATGCCGAGGTCCTTGTCGGGGTCGTCGAGGGAGACGATCCGCATCTCGGTGCCGGCGATGAGTTTGCCGACCGTGCCGGGGGGCGCCGTGGACATGTCCTGTACGGGGACCACGTGGGTGCCCGGGGACAGTTCCGTCATGCCGTAGGCCTGGCCCACGGGCGGCAGGCCCAGGCGCTGCGAGCAGGCGGCGGCGAGGTTCGCGTCGAGGGGGGCGGCGGCGCTGATGATGTACTTCAGGGACGAGAGGTCGTACTGCGCGACCGCCGGGTGTTTGGCCAGGGCCAGGACGATCGGCGGGGCGACGTAGAGGCCGGTGATGCGGTGGTTCTCGATGGCCGCGAGGAAGGTCTCGAGGTCGAAGCGGGGCAGCACCACTACCGCGGCGCCCTTGCGCAGGGGTGCGTTCATCAGGGCCGTGAGGCCGTAGATGTGGAAGAACGGCAGGACGGCGAGGATGCGGTCGCCGGGGCCGGTGGGGACCGCGGGCTCCAACTGGGCCAGGTTCGTGGCTATTTGACTGTGCGTCAGCATGACGCCCTTGGGGACGCCGGTCGTGCCCGAGGAGTACGGGAGGGCCGCGACGTCCTCCACGGGGTCGATGTCGACCACCGGCTCGGGGAACGTCGAGGCGAGCATGTCGGCCAGCGAGCGATGTCCGGGCGCGCTGTCGCAGACGAATATCTCCTCGACACCGCCCGCGAGTTCGGCCGCGCGGCGGGCCGTCTCCAGGAACGGTGACACGGTGACGATCCAGCGGGCCGCCGAGTCCCGCAGCTGCTTGGCGAACTCCTCCGGCGTGGCGAGCGGGTGCACCGTCGTGACGGCGGCACCCGCGCGCGTGGCGGCGTAGAAGGCCAGCGGGAAGGCGACCGTGTTCGGGCTGTGCAGCGCGAGGACGTCCCCTTTTCCCACGCCCGCCTCGGCGAGCCCGGCCGCGATGCTGCGGTGGAACCGGTCCACCTGGGCGTACGTGAGGGTCGTGCCGTCCGTGCCGTCGATCAGCGCGGGCTCGTCCGCGAACTCCGCGGCCCCGCCCAACACCGCGTCGTGGATGGGGAGTTCTATGGCCGGGACGTCTGCGTACTCGCTGCGGAACATGGTTCCTCCTGGCACGAACGGGCATGGACCGCCGAGTGGCTAGTACGACTTGGGCAGGCCCAGGGTCTGGTGGGAGACGTAGTTGAGAATCATCTCCCGGCTCACCGGAGCAATACGAGCCACACGCGCGGCAGTTATCAACGACGCGAGCCCGAACTCCCGCGTGAGGCCGTTCCCGCCGAGCGTGTGCACCGACTGGTCCACGGCCCGCACGCACGCCTCCCCCGCAGCGTACTTGGCCATGTTCGCCGCCTCGCCCGCGCCGACGTCGTCCCCCGCGTCGTACAGATACGCCGCCTTCTGCATCATCAGGCGCGCCAGTTCGAGGTCGATGTGCGCCTGTGCGAGCGGGTGCGCGATCGCCTGGTGGGCGCCGATCGGGGCGTCCCACACGGTGCGGTCGCGTGCGTACTCGACGGCGCGGGCGAGCGCGTAGCGGCCCATGCCGATCGCGAAGGCGGCCGTCATGATGCGCTCGGGGTTGAGGCCGGCGAAGAGTTGCAGGAGGCCCGCGTCCTCGTCGCCCACGAGGGCGTCGGCGGGCAGGCGCACGTCGTCCAGCGTCAGCTCGAACTGCTTCTCCACCGCCTGGAGTTCCATGTCGATCTGGCGGCGCGTGAAGCCGTCCGCGTCGCGGGGGACGATGAACAGGCAGGGCTTGAGGCGGCCGGTTCGGGAGTCCTCGGTGCGGCCGACGATCAGCGTCGCGTCGGCCAGGTCCACGCCGGAGATGAAGACCTTGCGGCCGGTGAGCAGCCAGTCCGTGCCGTCCCTACGGGCGGTGGTGGTGATGCGGTGGCTGTTGGAGCCGGCGTCGGGTTCCGTGATGCCGAAGGCCATGGTGCGGGTGCCGTCGGCGAGGGCGGGGAGCCACGTCTGTTTCTGTTCTTCCGTGCCGAAGCGGGCGATCACGGTGCCGCAGATCGCCGGGGACACGACCATCATCAGGAGGGGGCAGCCTGCTGCTCCCAACTCCTCCAGCACGATGGAGAGTTCGGCGATGCCGCCGCCTCCGCCGCCGTATTCCTCGGGGAGGTTGACGCCCAGGTAGCCGAGTTTGGCTGCCTCGGACCAGAGTTGCTCGCGGTCGTAGGTGCGGCCGTGGCGCTTGCCGAGGGCGGAGACGGCTTGGCGTAGGGCCTTGTGTTCTTCGGTTTCGGTGGTGGGCATCTGGCTCCTTCGTTGTGGCTGGTCGCGCTCGCGCGGCGGTAGCCGCAAACCGATACGGTCCCGCGCCCTTAGGTGGGCTGGACTACCGCTAGTAGAGAGGCGACCTGGACCTGTTGACCCAGCACGGCGTGCAGGGCCGTCAGCGTGCCCGCAACCGGTGCCGTGATCTTGTGTTCCATCTTCATCGCCTCCAGCCAGATCAGGGGCTGTCCGGCGGTCACGGCGGCTCCTACGGCCAAGTCCTCCGCGACCCTCACCACCGTGCCCGGCATCGGTGCCAGCAGGGAGCCGGGGGCCAGTTGGGCAGTCGGGTCGGGGAAGCGGGGGAGGGCGGTCAAGGTAGTGGTGTTCACGTACACCTGGTCGGTGCCGTAGCGCGCTACCTCGAACTTCCTTTGCACGCCGTCCACTTCGAGTACGACGAGACCCGCGTCCGCGTGGATGACGCGTACCCCTTCCGCGGTCAGGCCGTTCCTCGTGTGGTGGTAGTGGACCTCGTGCTCCTCGCCGGCCATGACGTAGCGCTTGGTCTGTGGCTGGGACGTGAGGTTGCGCCAGCCGGCGCCGAAGCGGGAGCGGCCGTGGCTGTCGGCGAGGGCGGCCGCGAGGGGGGCGTACGGCTCCGGGGTCGGCTCGGTGAGTTCGGTGAGGTGGCGGTCGTAGAAGCCCGTGTCCATCGTGCCGGTCGTGAACTCCTTGTGGCGCAGGGAGCGTACGAGGAGGTCGCGGTTGGTGAGGGGGCCGTGGATCGTCGCGCGGTCGAGGGCTCCGGCCAGTTTGCGGACGGCTTCCGCTCGGGTGGGGGCGTGGGCCACGATCTTGGCGAGCATGGGGTCGTAGTGGACGCCGATGTCGTCGCCGTCGGTGTAGCCGGTGTCGAGGCGGACGCCGCCCGGGACGGCGAGGCGGTGCAGGGTTCCGGTCTGGGGGGTCCAGTCGGTTGCCGGGTCCTCGGCGTAGAGGCGGGCCTCGATGGCGTGGCCTTGGGGGTGGGGAGGGGCGGCCTCCAGGGGCTCGCCCTCCGCGATCCTCAGTTGCAGGGCCACCAGGTCGATGCCGAACACGGCCTCCGTGACGGGGTGTTCGACCTGGAGGCGGGTGTTCATCTCGAGGAAGTGGGGCCTGCCGTCGGGGGAGATGAGGAACTCGACCGTTCCGGCGCCCTCGTAGGCGACGGCGTGGGCAGCGCGGGTGGCCAACTCGCGCAATTCTTCTGTGAGTTCATCGGTGAGGCCCGGTGCCGGGGACTCCTCGATCACCTTCTGGTGGCGGCGTTGGAGGGAGCAGTCGCGGGTGCCGAGGGCCCAGACCGTGCCGTGGGTGTCGGCGAGGATCTGTACCTCGATGTGCCGGCCGCCCTCGACGTAGGGCTCGACGAAGACCTCGCCGTCGCCGAAGGCGCTGGTGGCCTCGGCTCGGGCGGCCGTCAACTCGGCGTCGAGGTCGGCGAGTTGGCGTACGACACGCATGCCGCGGCCGCCGCCGCCCGCCGCCGCCTTCACCAGGACGGGGAGGTCGGCCTCGGTGACGTGGTCCAGGGAGGCGATGCCCATGAGTTCCTTGGCGCGGGTCTTGGAGGCCATGGCCTCGATCGCCTCGGGGGGCGGGCCGATCCACACCAGGCCTGCGTCCAGGACGGCGCGGGCGAAGTCGGCGTTCTCGGAGAGGAAGCCGTAGCCGGGATGGACCGCGTCCGCGCCCGCCGCGACGGCCGCCTTCACGATCAACTCGCCGCGCAGATACGTCTCTTGGGGCGTCGCTCCGGGCAGCCGTACCGTCGCGTCGGCCACGCGTGCGTGGAGTGCGTGCTCGTCGGCGTCGGAGTGCACGGCGACGGTCCGGATGCCCAGTTCGCGGCAGGTGCGGAAGACCCGGCAGGCGATCTCGCCCCGGTTGGCGACCAGTACTGTCGAAATCACGTGATCCCTCACATCCGGAAGACGCCGAAGCCACCGCGCGCGCCCTCGAAGGGCGCCGTGTGGAGGGCGGACAGGCACAGGCCGAGGACGGTGCGGGTGTCGCGCGGGTCGATGACACCGTCGTCGTACAGCCGCCCCGACAGGAACATCGGCAGGGACTCGGACTCGATCTGCTGCTCCACCATGGCGCGCAGCGCCGCGTCCGCCTCCTCGTCGTAGGGCTGCCCCTTCGCCACGGCCGACTGGCGGGCGACGATCGACAGGACGCCGGCGAGCTGTTGGGGGCCCATGACGGCGGACTTGGCGCTGGGCCAGGCGAAGAGGAAGCGGGGGTCGTAGGCGCGCCCGCACATGCCGTAGTGGCCGGCGCCGTACGAGGCGCCCATGAGGACGGAGAGGTGCGGTACGCGGCTGTTGCTGACGGCGTTGATCATCATCGCGCCGTGCTTGATGATGCCGCCCTGCTCGTACTCCTTGCCGACCATGTAGCCAGTGGTGTTGTGCAGGAAGAGCAGCGGGATGTCGCGCTGGTTGGCCAACTGGATGAACTGGGCGGCCTTTTGGGACTCCTGGCTGAAGAGGACCCCTTGGGCGTTCGCCAGGATGCCGATCGGATAGCCGTGCAGGGTGGCCCAACCGGTCACCAGGCTGGTGCCGTAGAGGGGCTTGAACTCGTCGAAGTCGGAGGCGTCGACAAGGCGGGCGACGACCTCGCGGGGGTCGAAGGGGGTTTTGAGGTCCCCCGGGACGATGCCCAGCAGCTCGTCCTCGTCGTACTTGGGGGGTGCGGCCGGGCCCGGATCGCCGTACGCCTTGCGGTGGTTGAGGCGGGCGACGACGCGGCGGGCCTGGCGCAGGGCGTCCTGCTCGTCGACCGCGAAGTGGTCGGCAAGGCCCGACACGCGCGCGTGCATCTCGGCGCCGCCGAGCGACTCGTCGTCGCTCTCCTCGCCGGTCGCCATCTTCACGAGGGGCGGCCCGCCGAGGAACACCTTCGCCCGCTCCTTGACCATGATCACGTGGTCGGACATGCCGGGGATGTAGGCGCCGCCGGCGGTCGAGTTGCCGAAGACGACCGCGATGGTGGGGATACCGGCGGCCGAAAGGCGGGTCAGGTCGCGGAAGATGGCGCCGCCGGGGATGAAGATCTCCTTCTGGGACGGGAGATCGGCGCCGCCGGACTCGACGAGGCTGATGCAGGGGAGCCGGTTGGCGAGCGCGATGTCGTTCGCGCGCAGGGCCTTCTTCAGCGACCAGGGATTGCTCGCACCCCCGCGCACGGTGGGGTCGTTGGCGGTGATCAGACACTCCACGCCTTCCACCACCCCGATACCGGTGACGAGCGCGGCGCCTACCGCGTAGTCGCTGCCCCAGGCGGCGAGCGGCGACAGTTCGAGGAAGGGGGTGTCGGGGTCGAGCAGCAGCTCGATGCGTTCGCGGGCGAGCAACTTGCCGCGTTTCCGGTGCCGTTCGAGGTACTTCGGCCCGCCGCCCGCGAGCGCCTTCGCGTGCTCGGCATCGAGCTCGGTGAGCTTGGCGAGCATGGCCTCGCGGTTGGCCCGGTAGTCGGGACCGTTGACGTCCACGGCGGACGGAAGGACGGTCACAGCAGGGCCTCCGGAATGTCCAGTCGACGGGAACGCAGCCACTCGCCCAGGGCCTTGGCCTGCGGATCGAAACGGTGCTGGGCGGCGACACCCTCGCCGAGAATGCCCTCGACGACGAAGTTGAGGGCACGAAGGTTGGGCAGCACATGTCGCACTACCGTGAACTCCTCGGTCTCCGGCAGGAGTTGGCGGAACCGTTCCACGGTCAGCGCATGGGCGAGCCAGCGCCACGCCTCATCCGTACGCGCCCACACCCCCACGTTGGCGTTCCCTCCCTTGTCGCCGCTACGGGCCCCGGCGACCAGACCAAGGGCCGCCCGCGCCGTGGGGCCGCCAGGCGGAGGCTCGGGGAGGGCAGGCTGTGGAACGTCTTCCAGTACGAGGGTGTCGTGGGCCGGGGCCACAGCAACCCGGCGCCCGTCGTGGAGGACGGCCACATGGTCGACGGCACCATGGGGGACATACACATCGTCGAAGACGCCATAGGGCGCTCCCTTTCCAGGTGGGGTGAGCACATGGAAGCCCGGGTAGCTGGCCAGCGCGAGCTCGACGGCGGCCGCACTCAGCGCCCGCCCGACGACCTCCTGATCGGCGTCCCGGACGACAAGCCGAAGCAGCGCACTGGCGGTCTCCTCGGTCGGCGCGTCGGCGTGATCTGTACGGGCGAGATCCCAACGAAGTTCACCGGGCCGGGACTTGGCGTTGCCGAACGCGAGGTCCATCTGCTCCCGCACGAGAGCGGCCTTGCGCTCGATGTCGAGCCCGGTGAGCACGAAGGTGACCTCGTTGCGGAAGCCGCCCAGCCGATTGAGACCGACCTTGAGCGTCGGCGGCGGGGCCTCCCCCCGCACCCCCTCGATCCGCACCCGGTCGGGCCCGTCCTGGCCGAGCCGGACGGTGTCGAGGCGGGCGGTGACATCGGGACCGGCGTACCGCGCCCCCTGCGTCTCGTAGAGAAGCTGAGCGGTGACGGTACCGACGTCGACGACTCCCCCCGTGCCGGGATGCTTGGTGATGACGGACGAACCGTCCTCATGGATCTCGGCGAGCGGAAAGCCCGGGCGGCGCAGCCTCTCCGCCGGGTGCTCGGCGAAGAACGCGTAGTTGCCGCCGGTGGCCTGGGTCCCGCACTCCAGCACATGTCCGGCGACCACGGCACCCGCGAGCCGGTCGTAGTCGCCGGCCCCCCATCCGAAGTGGGCGACAGCGGGACCGGTCACCAGGGCCGCGTCGGTGACCCGCCCCGTGACCACGACATCGGCCCCCGCGCCGAGACAGGCGGCGATACCGAACCCGCCGAGATAGGCATGCGCGGCGAGTGACCCCGGATACCGGGCGACGAGATCGTCCCCCTCGACATGCGCGACCCGCACGGTTATCCCCAGCCGGTCGGCCAACTTCCTTACGGCATCGGCGAGTCCGGCCGGATTGAGCCCGCCGGCGTTGGTGACGATCCGCACCCCGCGCTCGTGGACGAGGCCGAGGCACTCCTCCAACTGCTTCAGGAAGGTACGGGCGTACCCGGCACCCGGGTCCTTGAGCCGGTCCCGCCCCAGGATGAGCATGGTGAGCTCGGCGAGATAGTCGCCGGTGAGGACGTCGAGCTGTCCACCGGTGAGCATCTCGCGGAGGGCGTCGAAGCGGTCGCCGTAGAAGCCGGAGGCGTTGCCTATTCGGAGGGGCGCGGGGTGGGACATGGGCTGGGGGCTCACTGGTCGGCCCCCTTCGACTTCGGCTGCCGCCCGGGGCCGGGTGGTCCCGCGAAAGCCTGGGCGATGTCGAGCCATCGATCCGCATCGGGACCTACGGCCTCCACCGCGAGGTCGGCGCGGTGGGCTCGCTGAGTGACGAGAAGACAGAAGTCGAGGGCGGGCCCGGTGACGTGCTGCGGGGCGTCGTCGGGACCGTAGGCCCACAACTCGCCTGACGGTGCGACGAGTTCGACCCGGAACTCCTCACTCGGCGGCGTCAGCCCATGCACACCGAAGGCGAAGTCCCGCGCCCGTACTCCGATGCGCACCACATGCCTGAGCCGGTCCGTGGGCGTCCTCACGACACCCACCGCGTCCGCCACATCCTGGCCGTGGGCCCAGGTCTCCATGAGGCGACCGGTGGCCATGGAGGCGGCCGACATGGGTGGGCCGTACCAGGGGAAGCGGGTCTTTGCGGGCGCGGCGTACAGGGCAGCCAACAGGGCCGTCCGCCCGGCCCGCCAGTCGGCAAGCAGCTGAGCGGGAGGCTTCTCTGCACCCTCCTCCGCGCCCTGGTCCACGAACGACTCGGGGGCAGCGAGCGCCTTCTCCACCAGCGCGCCGAACGCCTCCTCGTCCGTCACGGCGAGCAACGCCGAGTGGTCGGTCCAGGCCAGATGGGCGATCTGGTGAGCGACGGTCCAGCGGGCGGCGGGAGTCACGACCGCCCAGCCCTCCGGGCTCAACTCGGCTACCAGCCGGTCGAGTTCGTCGCTCTCCTCACGCAGGTCGTCGAACACGTGCGTCGGATCGGACATGGGGGCAGCATGGCAGGGCCGCCAGAAACAATCAAGCGTGCTTGCATTATTTGGTGGGGAGGGTGAGGTGGGGTGGGGGGGGTGCTTGCGTGTGTTGTGAGGGTGCTGTTGGGCCACTCGCTTCTTGTCAGTGTCGGGCTTCCGCGGACCGAGTAAAGGGCGCTGCGCTTCGCTCCGCGTCGCCTGCGGCGATGGCCCTGCGGGCCACCCTTGACTAGGTCCGCTGCAGCCCGTTCGAGAAGCGAGCGAGTGGCCGGGAGGAATGGGGGGCCGAGGTATGCCCACCCTTCACGTCGGCTGCGTAGTCGGCCGGTGTTGGGGGCGCGTCCGCGTCTCGGCGGCGCGCCGGGCCGGTTCAGCGTCCAACCGCTGGTGGGGGGCGGGTGGCGGGTGGTGGATGGTCGTCGGTGCGTGGCGAGTGGTGCCTGGTGGGTGGTGGTGATGGGCTGATGGGGGCAGCCAGGAGGGTGGGCGGGATCCCGGGACGGACCCGGCGGGCGGCGGGTTGGGGTGGCGGCCCGCTTCTGCCCCTCTCCCTGACCATCGTCTTCCTCATGAGCCCCATGAGCCCATAGGGCCCATGAGCCCTATGGGGCCGCATGCTCGTGCGCCGCCCCGACCCACCACCCCTCTGGAAGCTGTGGTCTTTTCTAACCAGTCATGAGGGGTGAGACTGGTTAGTCTGGTGCACAGCTTCTGGAGACCCCCCGGGCCCCGCCCGCTCCCAAGGGGGTCCCTCCACTCGCGGTTGGCCGCCGAGCCGGCCCGGCGTGCGGGCGAGACGCGGACGCGCCCCGCAACACCGGGTGCGTACGCAGCCCACGTGAAGGGGTAGCAGACCTGGGCCCCCCATTCCTCCGGGCCGCTCGCTCGCTTCTCAGACGGGCTGGAGCGGAGCGAGTCAAGGGTGGAGCGCAGCGGAATCGGCGGAGCCGACGCGACCGCAGGGAGCGCCCTTTACTCGGTCCGCGGAAGCCCGACACTGGCAAAGAAGCGAGTGGCCCAACAGCAACCTACGCCTGAGGACCAACCCCAGCACCCTCCCGAGCCGCCTCCCGCCTAGCCCTCCCCCGCCCCACCTGAGTCCGCACAGCCCCCATGCTCGCCCCGATAACCAACCCAATGGCCAGTGCTTCAGTGACAGACAGCGCCTGGTGAAGGATCAGGAAACCCGCCGTCGCAGCAATGGCAGGCTCCAGGCTCATCAGGATGGCGAAAGTAGAAGCAGGCAGCCGTCGCAACGCCAGTAGTTCGAGCGTGTAGGGAAGAACGGAGGAGAGAACCGCCACCGCCGACCCGAGCGCGATGGTCACGGGGTTCAGCAGCCTCGTACCCGACTCCACAAGACCGAGCGGCAGAAACGCCACCGCCGCCACGACCATCGCCAGCGCCAGCCCGTCGGCCTGCGGAAAGCGTCGACCCGTACGTGCACTGAAAACGATGTACGTCGCCCACATGGCTCCGGCGCCCAGCGCGAAGGCCACACCTACAGGGTCCAGGCCGCTGAAGCCTCCCCCGCCGAGCAGGAACACACCGGCCAGGGCGAGTCCCGCCCACACAGCGTTCAGCGCGCGCCGGGAAGTCAGCACAGACAGGGCGAGTGGGCCCAGTACCTCCAGGGTCACCGCCGGTCCCAGCGGGATGCGGGCCAGTGACTGGTAGAAGAGCCCGTTCATCGCGGCCATGGTGAGACCGAAGACGACGACCGTGCCCCAGTCGGTGCGCGAGTGCCCCCGCAGACTCGGGCGGCAGACCACGAGCAGAACCACCGCCGCCACCAGGAGGCGGAGGGTCACCACACCCAGCGATCCGGCCCGGGGAATCATCGTCACCGCCAGCGCCCCACCGAACTGGACCGAGATCCCCCCGGCCAGCACGAGGCCCACCGGACCGAACCGACGGGGGGCGGCAACCGGGGTCGGGCTCGCCGCCACGGGGGCGGTCGTAGACGTACTGGGGATGCTCACGGCGCTTCCAGGGGATCAGCTTGGATTCGTTCATCACGGTGCACTGCTCAGTCCATAGTAATGGACCGAGTCAGGTGTGAGAACCCTTTATGCAACTGTCCTGGAGCCGGCCCGCCGGATGATCAGTGACTCAGATGCCGCTCCAGGGAACCTCGTCGCGGAACAGCGGACGACCGTCGGGGAGGGTGGAGGGCAGGGGCCCGAAGAGCGGGTCGGAGGCGTACTCGGCCTCGACGTACGCAGGTTGATACATCTGCTGCACTTGTTGTACTTGCTGTGCCTGAGGCACTTGTTGTGGCTGCGGCGCCCAGCTCTCCACGAAGACCGGAGGCGCGGCAACGTACTGAACCCCCGCCGCCACCCCCGCCTCGGCGAACAGCGGCAACCGCAGCTCCCCGGTGTCCATTACCGCGTTGTTCTGCGAACGGTGCAGCCGCGAGTACGCCCCACCCCGCGCCATCAGTTCGTCGTGCCGCCCCGTCTCGACGATCCGGCCCAGGTCGACGACCAGGATCCGGTCGGCGTCGGGGGCGAGGTTGAGGTCGTGGGTGATCATGATCGTCGTACGGCCGGCCATCAGTCGCCGTAGCGGCTTCACGACCCGGCGGGCGGCCATCGAGTCCAGCCCGGTCGTCGGTTCGTCGAGGACGAGGACCGGGGCGTCGCGGAGGATCGCGCGGGCGATCGCCAGCCGTTGGAGCTGACCGCCGGACAGGCGGGCCGAGTTGGGGTCGACCTTCGTGTCGTAGCCGTCGGGGAGGCGGAGGATGAACTCGTGGGCGTCGGCGGCGATGGCCGCGTCCATGATCGCCTGTTCGCTGGCGCCGGGGCGGCCGCAGGCGATGTTCGCGCGGACGGTGTCGTGCAGGACGAGGGTCTCCTGCGGGAGCAGGGTGACGTACTCGCGCAGGCGGGCGAGCGGGAGGTCGCGCAGCGGGACGCCGTCGAGGAGGACTTCGCCGGCGTCGGGGTCGTAGAAGCGGAGCAGCATTTTGGAGACCGTGGACTTGCCGGCGCCGCTGGGGCCGGTGACGATCACCAGTTCGCCGGGGTTGACGGTGAAGGAGAGGCCTTCCAGGGCGGGGCGGTCCGCGCCGGGGTAGCTGAAGGAGATGTCGCGGAGTTCGACCGTGCCGTCGGGGCGGCCGAACTCGGTGCCGTGGCTGGGGTCGGCGACGGACGGTCGTACGTCGAGGATCTCGATCAGGCGCTCGGCGCCGGCGGTGGCGGCGGTGATGGTGAGGCCGAGTTGGGCCAGGCCGCGGACGGGCGGGTAGAGGTAGCCCAAGAAGGCGGAGAAGGCGAGGAGTTGGCCGAGGGTCATGCGGCCGGTGGAGATCTCCCAGGCGCCGATACCGATGACGGCGAGCACGCACACGGTCTCGATGACGCTGACGAGTTGCTCGTAGGCCTCGTTGAGGCGGGTCGAGCGGACGGAGGCGCGGAACCAGGCGCTCGCCTCCTCGTTCAGGCGCCGGCGTTCCGCGTCGCGGCGGCCGTAGGCCTGGGTGAGGACGATGTTGCCGAGGGACTCCTCGACGACGGAGGTGATCGCGCCGTCGGCGACGCGGCCCGCGCGCGAGACGTCCTTGATGGAGCCGGAGAAGCGGCGGGCGGCCAGCCAGAAGAGCGGGGCGAGGACGAAGGTGGCCGCGGCGAGGTCCCAGCGCAGCCAGAACGCGGCGGCGGCGTAGAAGAGGGCGGAGAAGACGGCCGAGGCGGTGCCTACGACGCCGGAGACCACAAGTGTCTCGATCGCCTCGACGTCACTGGTGAGGCGGGACAACAGGTCGCCCTGGCGGTGCCGTTGGAAGAAGTGCGGGGGCAACTGTTGTACGTGGTCGAAGACATGCTCGCGCAGTCTCATCACGAAGCGTTCGGTGGCCCAGGCGGCGAGGGAGTTGCCTGCGTAGGCGACGACCGCGCCGACGAGCGCGACGCCCAGCCATTTGGCGGCCGGGCTCCAGAACGCGGCGAGCGATCCCTTCGCCAGGGCGCGGTCGGTGAGGTCGCTGAAGAGGAGGATCGACTCGGTCTCGGCGAGTGCGGCGACGACCGTGCACACCCAGACGAGGATCAGCCAGCGTCTGAGGCCCACCGTGAGCGGCCAGAAACGGCGGAAAGCCGTGCGGGCGGGAATGGCAGGAGTTTCGTCGTCCTCATATTCGAGGTCTTCCTCTTCCACATCCATGTCCACAACGCCCTCCACTTTCCGTCATCAGAATTCTCTGGATTTTCGAATTCAGGAAAGAAAAGAGGGCCGACTGCGTGGGTCGGCCCTCCTCCTACTGCCGGATCAGCTGTCCTGGCCGGGCAGCGGCTTCGGCAGGGGCTTCGGCTCGTGCTTCTTGCGGGGCTTCGGGGGCGGCGGGGGCGGCAGCTGCTGCTTCTTGGGCTTGGGCAGCGGGGCGAGCTTGTTGAGGCCCATTCCGAACTCCTAGGTTGTGCAGAGGATTTTGTGCGTCAAAGTCGAGCGTTTTACCGCCCGGGGAATTCCCGACACCAAGAAACTTACACGCCCCCGACGCCAAGAAGCAGCAAAGTCGGCAAGCGAACGGCAAGCAGGCCCTGTGAATACCTTTGTGAATCCTGAGCGAGGTCCGCGAACCTGAGAGTTCTCTAATAAACCTGAGAGCAGCCTTAACGAACCTGTGCTTCCGCCCTCAGAAAAGCCCCTCAGCGGCGCGCCATGCAGAGGTCCAGCGGCTTGTGCAGCAGTGGGTTCAGGGGCCCCAGCAGTTGATTGGGCTAACGTGCCGGCCGACGGTCAGCATCGTGGCCTTCTCGGCCTTCTTGATGTTGCGGCGCCACTGCTGGTTGAGGCCGGTGGATGTCGTCCAACGTCCGTCCCGCGATCGGCACTTGGAACACGTACCGCGGCTGCCCGGCCGCGAACCCGTCCTCCGCCCCCGGCTCCGTCTGCTGCCAGCCCGCACGGCGCAGCCGGTCGGCGACCTCAACACCAGCCCGACCCCGACCAACTCCCCACGACGGCACCTGCATATGGCTGGAGACGGAGATTGGAGCCCGCTTCGGAGCGACGGCAACCTTGCCGCGCTGTCGATGGTCCACTGTGTGGTTCGGGCGTCGTCGATGTGCGGGGGGCTATGAAACGGATGCTGCGGAAGGCGGAGATGCTGCTGCTGACGGCAGCCCTGAAAGCCGATCGGTCTCTCTGGATGGGCGCGAGGTACCGGCCTCCGGCGCCCGTCGCGGTTCGCGTCACCAGCCGCCCGCTGCTTTCCGGGGGTGTGCTGGCCGTGCCGCTCGCGGCGCTGGGTGGCTCGACCTTCGGGGCGTTCACCGACGGGACGCGTTTCTTGCAGGCGGTCTTGCTGGGCGCTGGGATGACGCTGTTCTTCGCACTGCTCCTGCGGTTGGAGCGCCTGAGTCAACTGCACTACGAGCGCGTCGGCTACGACGCCGCCGCCCGGCCGTTCGTGCACCGTCCACGCACCGGCGGGCCAGGACGGACCCTTGCCCGCCTCTCCGTCCGCTGGGGCGCGATGACGGTGGCCTTCTGGGGTGTGGAAAGAGTCAAGGGCACTCCGGTCAGTTGGCTCTTCAGCGGGGTCGCCATGGCGCTGGTGCTGCTGGTCGTGGCCCCGATCAGCTACCTGGCGGAGCGGAGAGGCCGGCGCTCGCGCCCGCCGGCCGGCTAGCGATCGTCAACCGTCATCGCCCGTCCCTCGGTCCGAACGTCTCCAGCGCCTCCGTGTCCGACGCCCGTGCGTTGAGGAAGTAGTCCGCCCAGTCGGCGATCTCCGGGTAGGCGGACTCGTGGACGAGGCGGGTGATCGCGGTCGGGATGTCGTACGGCGTGACGCGGAGGTCTGTGCCGGGGCCGAGGAGGCACCAGTGGGCGCCGGTGCGGCCGTAGGGCATGCCTACGCTGCCGGGGTTGACGATCAGGCGGCCGTGGGCGAGGCGGACGTACGGCATGTGGGTGTGGCCGCAGACCACTGTGCGGATGTCTTCGGCGAGGTCGGACAGGACCTCCGCCCAGCGGGACGGGCGGGAGTCGACCAGGACGACTTCCTCGTCGTCCCGGGGAGTTGCGTGGCAGAAGAGGACCTTGCCGAGGCCTCGGACGGGGAGGGTCAGGGTTTTGGGGAGGGTGGCGAGGAAGTCGATCTGGTCGGGGCGGAGGGCCCTTGCGGCGTGGGGGGCGATCGGGTCGGGGATTTCGGTGCGTTCGCCTCTGCGGTACTCGACCAGTTCGCGGTCCGCGTTGCCCGCGATCCACAGCACTCGGTCGCCCTGTGCGCGCAACAGGTCTACTGCTTCGGCCGGTTGGGGGCCGGCCGTGATGTCGCCGGTGAGGACGATGCGGTCGGCGGCGGCCACCTCCGGTTCGGCGAGGACCGCTTCCAGGGCGGGGAGCACGCCGTGGATGTCGGAGAGAACCGCGACCCGGGCGAGTTCGAGTTCGTC
The DNA here is from genome assembly GCF_042751305.1 of Streptomyces hokutonensis. Classification (GTDB taxonomy): domain Bacteria; phylum Actinomycetota; class Actinomycetes; order Streptomycetales; family Streptomycetaceae; genus Streptomyces; species Streptomyces hokutonensis_A. Next base: position 278,884 of record NZ_JBHYWD010000006.1, on the reverse strand, counting down.
CATCACTGTGCTTCTGCCTCCAGTGCTTCCGCCAGGACCTCCGCCAGGTGTCTGCCCCGCACCCCGGCCAGCTGCTCCAGCTGCGTACGGCACGAGAAGCCGTCCGCCAGGACCACCGTGCCGTCCCGTGCCTCCCGTACGGCAGGGAGCAGTTGTTCCTCCGCGCACTTCACCGACACCTCGTAGTGATCGTTCTCGAAGCCGAAGTTGCCCGCCAAACCGCAGCAGCCGCCGACCAGTTCACCCGTGAGACCGGCCGCCGCGCGCAGGCGGCGGTCGGCGGTGTCGCCGAGTACCGCGTGCTGGTGGCAGTGGGTCTGGCCGACCGCGGGGCGGTCGACGCGGGGCGGGGTCCAGTCGGGGGCGAGGCGTTCCAGTGCCTCGGCGAAGGTGAGGACCGACGCGGCGAGGCGGGCCGCACGGGGGTCGTCGGGGAGGAGTTCGGGGAGGTCGGTGCGGAGGGCCGCCGCGCAGCTCGGCTCCAGGACCACCACGGGTGGAGCGCCCTCGCCGTCCACCAGCACGCCCATTCCGTCCAGGGTGGTGCGCATGACCTCGCGGGCGCGGTCCAGTTGGCCCGTCGACACATACGTCAGTCCGCAGCAGACGGGCTTACCCGCCATCGCCGGCAGGACGGGGAGCACACCCAGTCCCGCCGCCTCCAGTACCCGAACGGCCGCGTGGCCGACGGACGGTGAGAGGTGCTCCGTGAAGGTGTCCGGCCACAGGTAGGCATGGCCCCGGGAGGGCGTCTCCACGTACTCCACTCCGTCGTGCGTGTTCCGCCGTGACTCCGCCATGACCTTCCGCCGCCACGCCCGCGTGAACGGCACTCCCGCCACCCGAGGGATCTCCCGCTCCCCCGAGATCCCGCCCAGCCGCTTCGCCAGCCACGCCAACGGCCCCACCGCGGCAAGCGAGTTGACCAGCCACGCGCTGCGCGTCCGCGCCACCAGTCGCAGCCAGCGCGGCAGCCACCCCATCGCGTAGTGGGACGCGGGCCGGCGTCGCCCCTCGTAGTGGTGGTGCAGGAACTCCGCCTTGTACGTGGCCATGTCGACCCCGACCGGGCAGTCCGTGCGGCAGCCCTTGCAGGACAGGCACAGGTCCAGCGCGTCGCGGACCTCGGTCGAGCGCCAGCCGTCGGTGACCAGTTCGCCCGCGAGCATCTCGTGCAGCAGCCGGGCCCGCCCGCGCGTGGAGTGCGCCTCCTCGCCGGTCGCGCGGAACGACGGGCACATCACGGAGGGGCCGGACACCTCCGTCGTACGGCACTTGGCCACCCCGACGCAGCGCCGTACCGCCGCCGAGAAGTCGCCGCCGTCGGACGGGTAGCCGAAGACGACGTCCACTGGCTCACGCGGGAGCACCGCGAAGCGGAGGTTCGTGTCCAGCGGGGCGGGCCTCACCAGCATTCCGGGGTTGAGGAGGTCGTCCGGGTCCCATACCCCCTTCGCGCGCTCGAAGAGGGTCACCATCGCGTCGCCGTACATCTTCGGCAGCAACTCCGCGCGGGCCTGGCCGTCGCCGTGTTCGCCGGAGAGGGAGCCGCCGTGGGCCACCACCAGGTCGGCCAGGTCCTCGGAGAAGCGGCGGAAGCGGGCGACGCCCGGCTGCGTCAGCAGGTCGAAGTCGATGCGGACGTGGATGCAGCCGTCCCCGAAGTGGCCGTAGGGCGTGCCGCGTAGGTCGTATGTCCCGAGAAGTGCCCTGAAGTCCCTTAGATACGCGCCCAGTTGGGCCGGTGGTACCGCGCAGTCCTCCCAGCCCGGCCACGCCTCCGAGCCGTCGGGCATGCGCGTCGCCGTACCGCTCGCGTCCTCGCGGATGCGCCACAGCGCGCGTTGGGCCGCCGGGTCCGTCACCACCAGGGAGTCGACGACGTCGGCCGCGCGGACGACCGTCTCGGCACGCGCGTGTGCCTCGGCCGCCGTGTCGCCGCCGGTCTCCACGAACAGCCAGGCGCCGCCCCGGGGGAGGTCGGCCGTGGAGCGGACCAGGTCGGCGGCCATCCCCTCGACCGTGAGCGGGCCGTGGACCAGCAGACCCGCCGCCGCCTCCGCCGCCGCGCTCTCGTCGGCGTACGCCAGCACGGCTAGGGCACGCGCGCGCGGTGCCTCGACGAGTCGTACGACCGCTTCCGTGAGGATGCCCAGTGTGCCCTCGCTGCCGCAGAAGGAGCGGGCTACGTCGGCGCCCTTCTCGGGGAGGAGGGCGTCCAGGGCGTAGCCCGAGATACGGCGGGGGAGGTCGGGGAAACCGGTGCGCAGGCGGGCCAACTCGCCCTCCACGAGGGGGCGTAGACCTGATGGGGTGCCCGCCCAGTCCTGGCCCAGGCGCAGGGAGTCGCCGCGCGCGGTGAGTACCGACAGCTCGCTCACGTTGTCCGCCGTCGTGCCCCAGGCGACGGAGTGGGAGCCGCAGGAGTTGTTGCCGATCATGCCGCCGAGGGTGCAGCGGCTGTGGGTCGAGGGGTCGGGGCCGAAGCGCAACCGGTGCGGGGCGGCGGCCTGTTGGAGGCGGTCGAGGACCAGGCCGGGCTGGACGACGGCGGTGCGGGAGGCGGGGTCGAGGGACAGCAGGCGGTTCATGTGGCGGGTGAAGTCGAGGACGACGCCGGTGCCGGTCGCCTGGCCCGCGATGGAGGTGCCGCCGCCGCGGGCCACGACCGGCACTCCGTGCGCCCGGCAGGCGGCGAGGGTCGCCGCCACGTCGTCGGCGTCACGGGGTGCGACGACGCCCAGGGGTACACGTCGGTAGTTGGACGCGTCCATGGTCGTCAGCGCCCGGGACGTGACGTCGAAGCCGACCTCGCCCCGGACGGTCCTCGTCAGCTCCGCCTCAAGATCCGCCATGCCCCCAGCATGAAGGGATTCTGTAAACGCATCCAGAACCTCCCCAGTTCGATCACTAACTCTCATATAGTGACGGACAGTTGAGCACCCGGTGTCGCTTCTCGCCCAGGAACCCGACGAGCACCCCCCGAGGACACGACCGAGGACGACAGAGGACCCCGACCAAAGACGCCCGAGGACCGACCGAGGACCCCCTTCATGACCGCCCCCATGCTTCCCGGCGAACGACCCACCTTCCGCACCCTCGCCCCCGCCCCGCTGCTCACCGCCGTCCTGGCCGGACTCGCGGTCGCCGGCGCGGTCTGGGTGGCCCCCCGCTCGCAGCGCCTCGCGGTCGCCTGCGCGGCGGGCGCCGGCGCGCTGCTGCTGTGCGCGGCCGTCGCGGCGGCGGCGCACGCCTACCAGACCGCCCGTGTCACCCGCCGCCGGCTGGAGGCCGTCACGCTGGACGCTGGCCGGCTGCTGCAGGAACGGGCGCGGCTGAGCACGGAGTTGGACCGCGAGCGCGTTCAGCTGACCGAGGAGCTGACCCACGAGCGGGCCCGGCTGACCGCCGAACTCACGCAGGAACGCGCCCGGTTGACCTCCGAGTTCGCCCAGGAGCGGATGCGGCTCACCACGTCCTTCGCGGAGGAGCGCAGCCGCCTCACGGAGGAATCGACCCTGGAGCGGGCCCGGCTGACCGCCGAGAACAAGCAGTTGGCCGAGCGGGCCCGCCGGGACTCCCACGAGCGCGCCGCCGCGCTCTCCGCGACCGCCAACGCGGCCAGCCGTATGCAGGCGCTGGCCACCGGCATGCTCGCCGACCTGCGCGCGATGGAGGAGCGGCACTCCGACGAGGACGTCCTCGCCGACCTGCTGCACCTGGACCACCGCACCGCGCAGGCGGGCCGTCTCGCCGACTCCGTCGCCGTCCTCACCGGCGCCCGCTCCGGGCGTCGTTGGGCCCGTCCGATCGCCATGGAGTCGATCCTGCGCGGCGCGATGGGCCGGATCAGCGGCTACCAGCGGGTGCGGGTGCACTCCGCGAGCGACGCCGCCGTCGCCGGGCACGCGGCCGAGGGCGTGATGCACGCGCTCGCCGAACTCCTCGACAACGCCGCGAACTTCTCGCCGCCGACCGCCGAGGTGCATGTGTACGTCGAGGAGGTGCCGGCCGGGGTCATCCTGTCCGTCGAGGACAGCGGACTGGTCATGGGCGACATCCAACTCCGGCGCGCCGAACGGGCCGTGAGCGGTGACTCCGCCGAGCTGGGCGGTCTCACCGGCACCCGCCTCGGCCTCGCGGTCGTCGGCCGGCTGGCCCGCAAGTACGGCCTGAAGGTGTCGTACCGGCCCTCCGCGCGCGGAGGCACGGGCGTCCTGATGCTCGTGCCGCAGGACATCCTGGTGCCGCAGGACACCCCGGCGGCTCCGCAGGAGGCCGTCGCCCTTCCCGAGCCGTCGGCCGCCCTGCCGACTCCGGAGCCGGAGCGCGAACCGGAACCGCTCGTCCCGGGACAGCTGCGGGTGTCGTACGCCTCCGCGCGCGCCGGCTCCGACCTGGACCCGGACCCGGTCCCCACGCACGAGTCACCGGACCGCGACGCCCTGTCCGACGTGTTGTCCGACGCCCTGTCCGAGGTCCTGGCCGAGTCGCGGCCGGACACCGCCCCGGGCGACCTCCCGGAAGGCCTGCCCAAGCGGCGCCGGGGGCAGGCGCTGGCGGCGGCCGAGCGTTCCCGCGCGCGTGCGGAGGCCGCGGCCTCCGTGTCGCACCCCGCGCCCACGGCCGACGACACCCTGGCCCGGACCGCCCGCTTCAACAGCTTCCGCCAGGCCGTACGCGGCGCCATGACCGAACAACTGCCGCCCCTGCCGGAGTCCGGCGCGAAGTCGGCCGGGCAACTGCCGCCGCCCGTATGGGAGTCCGGCACGAGGGCGTCCGAACTGCCCGCGCCCGTACCGGAGCCTGAGTCGGAGCCGGAGCCGGAGCCGGAGCCCGAGCGCTCCGAACACACCACGTCCCTCACCCACCCGTACCCGGAAGGCAACCCCACCTCATGACCGGCACGACCACCGCCGACGAGAAGCTCACCTGGCTCATCGAGGGCCTCCTGGAGCGCACCCCGGGCGCGCGCCACGCGCTGGTGCTGTCCCGGGACGGCCTGAAGCTGTGCCGGACGCCCGAGCTCTCCGTCGACCAGGCCGACCAGCTCGCCGCGATCGCCGCCGGTATCCAGTCGCTGTCGCACGGCGCGTCGGTGGAGTTCGGGGACGGCAGCGGGGGTGTGCGCTCCGCGATGACGGAGTTCTACGGCGGGGTGCTGTTCATCGTCGAGGCGGGCGAGGGCGCGCACCTGGCGCTCGTCACCACGGAGGACGCGGACGCGGGTCTGATCGGGCACAACATGAGCGAGCTGGTCGAACAGCTCGGCGAGCACCTGCGCGCGGAACCCCGTACGTCATGAGCCGCCCCGGCAGGGACGACTCGCCCGACCGCCTCTACACGCTCACCGGAGGCCGCACCCGTTCCGCACCGGACAACCCGTTCGACCTGGTGACCCTCGTGGTCGCCGAGGGCGATCCGGTGACCGGCATGCAGTCGGAGCACGCGGCGATCCTGCGGCTCACCGAACACCCCACCGCGGTGGTGGAGTTGGCGGCCGAGCTGAAGCTCCCGGTGTCCATCACCAAGATCCTCCTCTCCGACCTTCTCGCGGCCGGCCGGGTCAGTGCCCGGCATCCGCGGGCGGCCGTGTCCGATCCCGACGTCCTGGAACAGGTGCTCGTTGGACTCCGCAACCTCTGACGCCCGCACCCCCTTGGGTGCCTCCGCCGACAACGGCCTGAAGATCGTGGTCGTCGGCGGCTTCGGCGTCGGCAAGACCACACTGGTCCGTTCGGTCAGCGAGATACGTCCCCTCAACACCGAGGAGACGATGACGAAGGCCGGCGAGGCCGTCGACGACATCAGCGAGGTGCGCGGCAAGTCCGCGACGACCGTCGCCTTCGACTTCGGCCGCATCACGCTCGACGCCCGCAATGTGCTGTACCTGTTCGGCGCCCCCGGCCAGGAACGGTTCTGGTTCCTCTGGGACCGGCTGTTCTCCGGAACGCTCGGCGCGGTCGTCCTCGTCGACACCCGCCGTATCGGCGACTCCTGGTACGCCATCGACCGCCTCGAACACCACGGCACCCCCTTCGTCGTGGCCTGCAACGACTTCGGCGGCCCCGCCTACGCCCCGCACCAGATCCGCGAGGCCCTCGACCTCGACCCGCAGGTCCCCCTCCTGGACTGCGACGCCCGCTCCCGCGCGTCCGCGAAGCAGGTCCTGATCACCCTGGTCGAGCACGTCAGGAGTTCCTACGGCACCCAGGGCCCCGCCCGCCTCCAAGTCCCCGTCCCCCACCAGGAGTTGGCCCTGTGACCGCGCCCGTACCGCTGAGTGGACCCAGGTTCCAGACCGAACCGGCGCGGCTGTACCGGGAGATGCGGCGCGAGCACGGCTCGGTGACGCCCGTGGTGCTGGACGGCGACATCCCGGCCTGGCTGGTGCTCGGCTACCGCGAACTGCACCAGGTCACCGGCGATCCCGTCCTGTTCAGCCGTGACTCGGACCTGTGGAGCCAGTGGGAACGCATCCCCGACGACTGGCCGCTGCTGCCGATGATCGGCCGCAAGCAGCCGTCGATCCTCTACACGGTCGGCGAACGGCACCGTGAGCGCGTCGGCATGATCAGCGACGCGCTGGAGGCCGTGGACCCGTCCGAACTGCGGTCGTACGCCGAGAAGTTCGCGGACGAGCTGATCGACGGGATCTGCGCCAAGGGCGAGACGGACCTCGTCGGCGACTACGCGATGCTGCTGCCGGTGCGGGTGCTGGCCCGGCTCTACGGCTTCCGGGACGAGCAGGGTCCGGGTCTGGTGACCGCGCTCAACGACATGATCGACGGCCGGGATCGCGCGATCGCCGGGCAGACCCATCTCGCCACGTCCATGGGGCGGTTGCTGGCCGACCGGAAGGACGAGCCGGCCGATGACGTCGTATCGCGGATGCTGGCGCACAAGTCCGGCTTCGACGACGTGGAGATCGCCCAGGACCTGATGGTGATGATGGCGGCCGGCCACCAGCCGACCGCCGACTGGATCGGCAACTCGCTGCGGCTGATGCTGACCGACGACCGGTTCGCGGCCTCCCTCTTCGGTGGCCGCAACAGTGTCGCCGAGGCGATGAACGAGGTGCTGTGGGAGGACACCCCGACGCAGAACGTGGCCGGGCGCTGGGCCTCCCGCGACACCCAGCTCGGCGGCCGCCGCATCCGCACCGGCGACCTGCTGCTGCTCGGCCTCCAGGGCGCCAACTCCGACCCCCAGGTCCGCACCGACGGCTCCGCGCTCACCGGCGGCAACAACGCGCACTTCTCCTTCGGGCACGGGGAGCACCGGTGTCCGTTCCCCGCGCAGGAGGTCGCCGAGGTCATCGCGCGGACGGGCATCGAGGTCGTACTGGACCGGCTGCCCGACATCGACCTGGCGGTCCCCGCCGAGTCCCTGACGCGCCGGCCCTCGCCGTGGCTGCGGGGACTGACCGCGCTGCCGGTGCGGTTCACGCCCGTACCCGCGCTCTGAGTTCCGAATTCCGTCCTTTGCCCGTTGGCCATGAGCCCTGCCCTGGAGGCGATCCCGTATGAGCACCGGTACCGAAGAGACCCGTATCGTCCTGGACCCCTTCGTCGGCGACCTGGACGGCGAGAGCGCCAGGCTTCGTGCGGCCGGTCCGCTGGCCGCCGTAGAACTCCCCGGTGGGGTGCCGGTATGGGCCGTGACCCATCACGCGGAGGCGAAACAGCTGCTCACGGATCCGCGGCTGGTGAAGGACATCAACGTGTGGGGGGCCTGGCAGCGCGGCGAGATCCCCGCGGACTGGCCGCTGATCGGGCTGGCGAACCCGGGCCGTTCGATGCTGACCGTGGACGGCGCCGACCACCGCAGGATGCGCACGCTGGTCGCGCAGGCGCTCACCCCGCGCCGGGTGGAGCAGATGCGGGAGCGGATCGCGAAGCTGACGGAGGGGCTGCTCGACGGAGTCGAGGCCGCCGAGGGTGAAGTCGTCGACCTGAAGGCGGAGTTCGCGTACCCGCTGCCCATGTACGTCATCGCCGACCTCATGGGCATAGCGGAGTCCCGACTCCCGCGCCTGAAGGAGCTGTTCGAGAAGTTCTTCTCGACGCAGACCCCGCCGGCCGAGGTGATCGCCACCCTCACGGAACTCGCGGGCATCATGGCGGCGACGGTAGCGGCCAAGCGCGCCGAACCCGGCGACGACCTGACCTCGGCCCTCATCGCGGCCTCCGAGGACGGCGACCACCTCACCGACGAGGAGATCGTCTCCACGCTCCAGCTGATGGTCGCGGCGGGCCACGAGACGACGATCTCGCTGATCGTCAACGCGGTCGTCAACCTGTCGAAGCACCCCGTCCAGCGCGCCCTGGTGCTGGCCGGCGAGGCCGACTGGTCCTCGGTGGTCGAGGAGACCCTGCGCCACTCCACGCCCACCTCGCACGTCCTGATCCGCTTCGCCACGGAGGACGTCCAGGTCGGCGACAAGGTCCTGCCGGCCGGGGACGCGCTGATCGTGTCGTACGCCGCGATCGGCCGCGACGAGCAGGCCCACGGGCCGACGGCGGGCGAGTTCGACATCACCCGCACCAGCGAGAACCGGCACATCTCCTTCGGCCACGGCCCGCACGTCTGCCCCGGCGCGGCCCTGTCCCGGCTGGAGGCGGACGTGGCGCTCCCGGCCCTCTACGAGCGCTTCCCGCGGCTGGACCTGGCGGTCCCGGCGGCCGAGCTCCGCAACAAGCCGGTGGTGACGCAGAACGACCTCTTCGAGCTGCCGGTGCGGCTGGCGCCGTAGCTCACCGTCCGTACACGAGCCGGAGGGGTCCGGAGGGGTCGTCTCTCCGGCCGTCTCATCGAACGGACGCGTTTCCGTCCGGTTTCACCGAGGGGATACGCTCCGGCTCGTGGCTGATATCGAGATTCCCGCTGACATCAAGCCCGCCGACGGACGGTTCGGCGCTGGCCCCTCCAAGGTGCGGACGGAGGCGCTGGACGCGCTGGCCGCCACCGGTACGTCTCTGCTGGGCACCTCCCACCGTCAGGCCCCGGTCAAGAACCTGGTCGGCAAGGTGCGCGAGGGCGTCTCCGCGCTGTTCTCCCTCCCCGAGGGCTACGAGGTCGTCCTCGGCAACGGCGGCTCGACGGCCTTCTGGGACGTCGCGACCCACGGCCTCATCGACAACAAGTCCCAGCACCTGACGTTCGGCGAGTTCAGCTCCAAGTTCGCCAAGGCGGCCAAGCTGGCCCCGTGGCTGGCCGAGCCGACGGTGATCTCGTCCGACCCCGGCACGCACCCGGAGCCGGCCGCCGAGGCGGGCGTCGACGTGTACGCGTTCACGCACAACGAGACGTCGACGGGTGTCGCCGCGCCCATCAAGCGCGTCGCGGGCGCCGACGAGGGCGCGCTGGTCCTCGTGGACGCCACCTCGGGCGCGGGCGGCCTCCCGGTCGACATCACCGAGACGGACGTCTACTACTTCGCCCCGCAGAAGTCCTTCGCCTCCGACGGCGGCCTGTGGATCGGCGTGTTCTCCCCCGCCGCGATCGAGCGCGCGGAGCGCGTCCACGCGTCCGGCCGCCACGTCCCGGAGTTCTTCTCGCTCCCGACCGCGATCGACAACTCGCGCAAGAACCAGACGTACAACACCCCGGCCCTGGCCACCCTGTTCCTCCTCAACGAGCAGCTCGAGTGGATCAACGGCCAGGGCGGCCTGGCCTGGTCGACGGCCCGCACGAAGGACTCGTCCAGCCGCCTCTACAGCTGGGCGGAGGGCTCCAAGTACGCGACCCCCTTCGTCGCGGACGCCACCAAGCGCTCGCAGGTCATCGGCACCATCGACTTCGCCGACGAGATCGACGCGGCGGCCATCGCCAAGGTCCTGCGCGCCAACGGCATCGTCGACACCGAGCCCTACCGCAAGCTCGGCCGCAACCAGCTCCGCGTGGCGATGTTCCCGGCGATCGACCCGGCGGACGTCGAGGCGCTGACGAAGTGCATCGACTATGTGATCGAGAAGCTCTGACTTCTCGGTTACGACACGTAGGGCGCCCCGCGGAGTTGGTTGCGGGGCGCCTTTTGTCGTCGTAGAAGACGGCGGGCGGACTGCGCCCGACATCGAGGTGAACCCAGAACCGGGGCAAATCGCCCCAACCGCCACAGCCGCGTAACAGGGACGACACAGAGAACAACTCCCACCCCGCACCACCGGTCGAACCTGTTGCGTCGCACCTCCGCGGCGCAACTCCTGTACTCCCGACCGAAGTTGGAGTTGCCCCATGCCAAGGAAGTCCCTGCCGACGCGGCTCGCCGCGACCGCCGCACTGCTGCTCGCCGCCGGTGCCCTGTCCGCGCCCGCCGCCTCCGCGAGGCCCTCGGACGCGTCCCCCGGCGACGCCTACGTCCTGAAGGTGACCACCAGCCCGGCCGCCACCAGCTACGGCAGCCGCCACGTCGACGTCACCGGCACGGTCACCAAGGCCGACGGCACGCCCGCGCCCAACATCCCCGTCACCGTCCAGGAAGTCGTCAAGTTCACCACCTGGAACCCGTGGGGCGACCCCATCGACCCCACCTACTACGAGCCGCGCGACCTGGGCACGCCGGTCACCGACGCGAACGGGAAGTTCACCATCCCCGGCGTCGACATCGACCACACGACCGGCAGCAGCCTGCTCAACGTCCAGCAGGGAGTGGACATCACCGCCCTGTACGACGTGGACGGCAACCTCAACACCCCGCAGGACGGCTACTACGCGGACACCACGGTGAACGCCAACGCCCGGTCCAGCTCGGTCAGTTACCGCGTCAGCAAGAAGAAGGTGAAGTCCGGCGACATCCTCACCGTCTCGGGCAAGGTCACCCTCCCCAAGGGCGTCCAGCCCGCGGGCACCGAGGTCTTCCTGCAGACCTACTGGGAGCAGGAGTACGACGTGAAGACGATCGCCACGTACAACGGCTCCTTCGTCCTGTCGGTCCGAGTCAAGGGCTACGACGACACGTTCACGCTCCGCACGGCGCCGAGGGACATGTACGTGGCGGGGGCGACGCGGCAACTCCCCATCACCAACACGTCGTTGCCGCGCGGGTAGCAGACAGGCAAACGTGGCTGCTAGCGTCCGCGCGACCCCTCGGAGCTCCACAGCAGGGAGACGCAGATGGACATCTCGCTCATCCTCGCGAGCGGCATCGCCTGGACGATCGTGTACGTCGAGGCGATCCGAGTCGGGTTCCGCGAACGCACCTACGCCATTCCGGCCGTGGCACTGGGCCTGAACTTCGCGTGGGAGTGGACGTACGCGGTGCACAACCTGGCCTTCGACCCGTCCGTGCAGGGCGGCATCAACCTGGTGTGGGGCATCGCCGACGCCGTGATCGTGTACACGTTCTTCCGGTACGGCCGCGCCGAGTTCCCGTCGTTCGTCACACCACGGATGTTCGGCGGCCTGAGCGTGCTGCTGTTCGGCATGTCGTTCGCCGTGCAGTGGCTGTTCCTGGCGAAGTTCGGCGCGGAGGACGGGGCCGGCTACTCCGCGTTTCTCCAGAACCTGCTGATGTCCGCCCTGTTCATCGCGGTGTTCGTGGCACGGCGCGGGCTGCGCGGGCAGTCGGTGACGATCGCGGTGGCCAAGTGGCTCGGCACACTCGCACCCACGATCCTCTTCGGCGCCCTTCGGCACGACGGGTTCCTGCTGGGGCTCGGCATCATGTGCAGCGTGCTCGACCTCGCCTACATCTGGCTGTGCGCGGGGGCGAAGCGGGACGGGGCGGCGTTCGACGCGGTCGACTCGAGACGGGACTTCGCGGAAACGACCTAACGGCTGAGCCGCCGGAATCTCCGTACCGCCAGCGGCAGGAACAGCAGCGTCAGGGCGGCCGGCCACGCCCCGGCCAGTAGCAGCGCGTGCTGTTCCGGCCAGGAGGCGCCCCGTGCCGTCGGGGCGCCGAAGAGGGCCCGGGTGGCGCCGGCCGTGGAGGAGAGGGGGTTCCAGAGGGCGGCCTGGCCGAGCCAGTGGGGCATCTGCTGGGGGGAGACGTAGATGCTGGAGATCATCGTCAGCGGGAAGACGATCGCGAAGAGGCCGCCCACCTGCTCGGGGCCCGGCAGCAGCAACCCCAGCCAGACGCCCACCCAGATGAGCGCGAAGCGCAGGGAGAGGAGGAGGATGACGGCTTTCACGAAGCCGAGGCCGTAGCCGAAGAGAGGGCCCGTGCCGAACTCCGGGCGCCACCCCATCCCGTACGCCGTGGCCATCATGATGCCCAACTCCGCGCAGGACACGATGAGATCGGTCGCGCCCCGGCCCGCGACCACCGCGGACGGCGCCATCGGCATGGAGCGGAAGCGGTCGATGACGCCCTTCTTGGAGTCGTTCACGAAGATCGTCGCCGTGGAGACGAACCCCATGGCGACGGTCATCACGAACATCCCCGGCATCAGGAACGCCTTGTAGTCGCCGCCGCCCGGCACCTGGATGGCCTTGCCGAAGACGTACCCGTACAGCAGTACGGACAGGATCGGGAAGCCCAACTGCCAGAGGATGCTGACCGGTTGGCGCCGGTAGTGGGTCAGACCGCGCCGCACGACGTTCCAGCAGTCGGCGACCGTCCAGAACAGGCGGCCGTGCTGCGGCCGTCTGCGGTACGTCCGTCCGGTGGCGTCGGACGCCGTCGACACACCGCCGCTCATACCACCGCCTCCTCGATCTCCGGTTCCGGCGCCGGTTCCTCTTCCGTACGGCGGCCCGTCAGCCGTAGGAACACGTCGTCCAGGCTCGGGCGGCGCAGGCCGATGTCCTCGACCGGGATGCCGAAGTGCTGGAGGAAACGGGCGACTTCGGTGAGGGAGCCCACCCGGTCGGCGACGGGCGCGTGGACGCGCAGCTCCGCGATGTCCGCCTCCGGTTCGCCGCCGTGGGCGACCCGGGCGACGGCCTGCAGCGCGTAGGGGATGTGGGCGGGTTCGCGGACCACGACCTCGACGCGGTCGCCGCCGACGCGGTTCTTCAGGCCGTCGAGGGTGTCGTCGGCGATGGCCCGGCCCTGGTCGATGACGGTGATGCGGGAGGCCAGCCGGTCGGCCTCCTCCAGGTACTGGGTGGTGAGGAGGACGGTGGTGCCGTCGGCCACCAACTCCCTTACCGCTTCCCAGACTTCGCCCCGGCTGCGCGGGTCGAGGCCGGTGGTGGGTTCGTCGAGGAAGAGGACGGCCGGGGCGAGGATCATCGATGCCGCGAGGTCCAGCCGGCGCCGCATGCCACCGCTGTAGCCGCCCGCGCCCTTGTCGGCGGCGGCCTCCAGGTCGAACTGGCGCAGGAGTTGGGTCGCCCTCAACTTGGCGCGCCTGCGCCCGAGATGGAAGAGCCGGCCGAACATCTCCAGGTTCTGCCGGCCGGTGAGGATCTCGTCGATCGCCGCGTACTGGCCGGTGAGGCCGATGCGCGAACGCACCTGGCGCGGCTGGCGGGCCACGTCGAGTCCGGCGACGGTCGCGCTGCCGCCGTCGAGCCGGACGAGCGTGGAGAGGATGCGTACGGCGGTGGTCTTGCCGGCGCCGTTCGGGCCGAGCAGGCCGTGCACGGTGCCCTCGCGGACGGCGAGGTCGAAGCCGTCGAGGGCGCGCTTGTCGCCGTAGCGCTTCTCCAGCCCTTCGGCCTCCACGACGTATCCGTGGCTGCTCATGGTTCCCTCCCTCCCGAACTGAGTGCACCGTATCCGATGCTGCGTACGGTGTACTCGGTTTTCGCTCCGGACCTAGACTCCCCCCATGACGAGCAGGCCGGCGAGCGGCGGTCAGGAATCCAGCGGCAGCGGTGACATCGGCCGCACCCTCGAACTGCTGTGGGACACCGGCCCCCGCCCCAGCCGCGGCCCGAAGCCGGGCCTGAGCGTCGACCGGATCGTGGACGCGGCCATCCGCGTCGCGGACGAGGAGGGGCTCGACGCGGTCTCCATGCGGCGCGTGGCCACCGACCTGGGCACGGGCGCGATGTCCCTGTACCGCTACGTCCCCGGGAAGGCCGAACTCCTCGACCTGATGCTGGACCGGGTCCGCTTTCCGGACCGGCCGGGCACCCAACCCACCGCCGCCGGTTGGCGCGCGGCCCTGGAGACGGCCGCCCGCGACGCGCTCGCCGTCCACCGCCGCCACCCCTGGCTGCTGCGCGTCAACCAGTCCCGCCCGCTGCTCGGCCCCCGCGCCCTCGCCACCCTGGAACACCTGCTCGGCCGCATCCGCCCGATGGGCCTGTCCGACCCGGAACTCGTCTCGACGGTCGTCATGATCGACGGCTATGTGGTCGGCGCCGCCCGCACCCAGGTCCACCAGGAGGAGGCGGCCCGCTCCACCGGCCTGACCGACGCGGAGTTCTACGGCGCCCAGGTCCCGGCCCTGGAGAAGGCCATGGCGACCGGCGCCTACCCGACCCTCGCGTCCCTCTCCCCCGACACCTTCACCGCCGGTTTCGACCACTTCGAGTTCGGGCTCGGCCGCATCCTGGACGGACTTGAGGTACTGGTCCAACAGCGCGGCGGGGACTGAGAGTTCAGCAGCGACTCAGCTGCGGCGGGTCAGCCGCCGTAGCCCGATCACGGCCCCGAAGACGACCACGACGGCGACGGCGCCCACCTTCAGGTTCTTCCCCGAGCCGCCACCGCTGTCGCCGCCGCTCGCCGAACTCCCGCTCCCGGACGGCGACTTGGACGCGGACGTGGCACCGTCGGGCGCGTCCTCGGCCTGCACCGGGCTGTCGGTGCCCTCGCTGCCGTACATCAGCTTGGTCCCGTCGGCGGAGTAGCTGACGGACTCCCCCTGCCCCTGCAAGGGCACGTCGAGGCGCCCCTTGCGCTTGATCCTGCCGCCGTTCCAGTCGTAGTAGATACCGCCGAAGTAACCGCGTACGGCGAGCTGCCGGCCGTTGGGGGAGAAGGCGGCGTCGGTGGCCCAGAGGTCGACTGAGGCGATCGGCTTGAAGTAGTTGGTGCCGGAGGAGGAGAGCTTGGCGGGGCCTTCGAAGAGATGTCCGCCTTCCTCCTTCTTGTCGATGATGTAGACGCGCCCGGTCTTGGGGTGCACGACCAGCGACTCGGCGTTGCGCGCCCCGTCCGAGTACTTCACGACGTACTGCGTGGCCTTGATCGTCTGGTCCTTGAGGACCTTCGGCTCGGGCAGCTTGTAGATCCAGACGTAGGCCCAGGTCCCGTCGAGGTTGTCGCCGATGTCGCCGACGTAGATCTGGTTGTCCGGCCCGATGGAGATGGCCTCGACGTCACGCGGCTTGCCGACGCCGCTGAAGGTGACGGTGGCGACCGTCTTGCCGGTGCTGCTGTCGACGGCGTAGATGTACGGGCCGTCGTCGCTGTCGTTGTGCGTCCAGTAGATGCCGGGGTGGAGGTGGGAGGCGGCCAGCCCGCTCGACTCCTTGATCCGGGAGTCCGTGATCGTGAACCCCTTGTCGCCCTTGCCGTCACCGTCGGCGGCAGCTGCGGGCAGGGCGAGCGCGCCGACGAGAAAGCCGGCGCCGAGGAACGCGAGGAAGCGACGCATGCCCCCAAGCCTGCCATCGTGGCAGGCCTCACACCCCACCGGCTCCAGTGATCGGCCACTGATCGTCCATCATGAGCGGATGCTCAGGTTCATGCCCGTAGGCGACTCCATGACGATCGGGAGCGCGGGCGAACACACATGGCGCTACCGGATCTGGCAGCACCTGCGCGCGACCTACGGCGGCCCCTTCGCCGTGGTCGGCCCGCGCGAGACGCTGTACGACAAGGCGACGGACACGCCCACGTCGTACGAGTACGCCGACCCCGACTTCCCGCACTTCCACCTCGCCGGGTGGGGTGAGGGCTGGCTGCACATGGCCCCGCTGATCGGCGAGGCGGTCCGCGCGCACCGGGCGGACGTGCTGCTGGTCTCCCTCGGCCTGATCGACCTGGGCTTCTACACGAACGCGGCCCAGACGGCGGAGAACGTCCGGTCCTTCGTGGCGGAGGCCCGCGCCGTGAAGCCGTCCGTCCGCATGGTCTTCCTCCCGGTCATCCCGAACGTCCGCGCCCAGACGGACGCCCCCTTCGCCGCCGAGGTCACCCTCTTCAACGAACTCCAGGCCAAGGCGGTCGCCGACCTCGACGACCCGCGCTCACCCCTCCTCCTGGCCTCCCTCCCGGAGTCGTACGACATCAACCACGACACGTACGACGGCACGCACCCGAACGCCTCCGGCGAGCACCGGATCGCGGGGGCGTTCGCGGGGGCGATGCATCAGGCGTGGGGGTTGGGCGGGGAGTACGACGTGGACGGCTCGGACACCTCGTCCGCCGCACCTGCCGATCAGCCGCCGGGGGGCCGCAGCCGGTACCGGTCGGCCCACTCCTCGTTGAGGCGGTCGGCCTGGCGCTGATGACTGGGGGTGACGTGCCGCCCGGCGGGGAGCGTGAGGCCCAGGTGATCGAGGACGCGGAGGGTGACGGCTTCCGGGTCGGCGGAGAGGTCCTCGTAGCGGATGCGGTACGGCTCGACGCCGTGGGCCTCGAACCACCGCTCCCACCCCGCGTTGTGCTCCTCGATCGTCCGCAGGGTGCGGGTGACGGCGTCGCGGTCGTAGGAAGGCCGTTCGCTGCCGGGGCGCCCTCCTCCGCTGATCTCGCCCTTCCCGCCGACGAACCAGACACCGCTCTGCTCGGCGCGCACCCATGACACAGCCTGCGCGAGTACGTCGTCCCGCCGCAGCCAGACGAACCGGACCCGGCCGAACTCCCGCTCCAACAGCCGGAGTTCGTCTCCGGCGAGGTCAGGGTGCAGGCGGGCGAGCCGAGTTGTGAGTTCGGCGTGGGTCCCCCACATGAGCTTGGCCCCGAAGACCCCGTTGCCGGTCCGCCCGGCGGCGAGCGCGGCCCGCACGAAGTCGCCGTAGTCCAGGGCGTGTTGGGGCGTGTGGGCCACTCCCCAGCGCTCGGCCCACGCCACCTCGTCCGGCGGCCGGAAGTAGGCCTGGGGGTGCCCGGCGACCCCGGTGGAGTCGAGGAGGCCGAGGAGGAGGGAGCTGCCGGTTCGGGGGGTGGCGCAGATGAAGTAGGTGTCCGTGTCCGTGGGGTGGGTCACGAGGAGCAGGGTCGGGGGTGGGGGCGTGGGCGGCAACCGAATATCGACGGTGACGATGGCGTGATCACTCCGCATCCCGGTCACCGTGCGTATCGTTGTACCGCGCGGCTGCACTCGTGCGGAGGGCGGCCGGGGAGGAGCGCCAGGATGACCGTCCTCGAAGACAGGATCGCGATGGCCAAGAGCGACGACGAGATCACGCTCGACGAGTGGTTCGAGCGGATCGAGAAGATGCCCGCCCCCGAGGGATACAAGGTCGAGATCGTCGAGGGGACCGTCTTCATGTCGCCGCAGCGGGACACCCGCTGGGAGATCATCTTGGATATCGTCGAGCAGTTGCGGACCAAGTATCCCCGGAAGCGCGTGAAGTCCGACGTCCGTATCGACTACCCGGGTCACCTCAACGGATTCGCGACCGACGTGACGGTGATGGCCGAGGGTGCCGAGAAGACGGAGGGCGGGGGCTGGCGCCACCAGGACGTCGAGTTCGTCGCCGAGGTCATCTCCAAGGGCACCGCCGCCAACGACTACGGCCCGAAGAAGGCCGCGTACGCTCTCGCCGAGGTCCCCGTCTACGTCATCGCCGACCCCTACCAGGGCCGCTGCCACATCTACACCCACCCCAAGGGCGACGACTACGCGACCGAGACGAAGGTCGCGTTCGGGGACGACATGGATCTCACCGGCACCGTGGTCGGCCTCACCCTCACCACGGACGACTTCCCCCGCGACTGATACCCCTTGCATCGAGCGCACTCGAAGTCGTTGGCTGAGTACCCATGAAGTACACGCAGCTCGGACGCACAGGCCTCAAGGTCAGCCGGCTCGTCCTCGGGACGATGAACTTCGGTCCGCAGACCGACGAGGCGGACAGTCACGCGATCATGGACGCGGCGCTGGACGCCGGTATCAACTTCTTCGACACCGCCAATGTGTATGGGTGGGGTGAGAACAAGGGGCGCACCGAGGAGATCATCGGCAACTGGTTCGCCAAGAGCCCCGACCACCGCGACAAGGTGGTCCTCGCCACCAAGGTCTACGGCAACATGGCCGCCGACGGCGAGTCCTGGCCCAACCACGACAAGCTCTCCGCCGTGAACATCCGGCGCGCCGTGGACGCCAGCCTCAAGCGGCTGCAGACGGACTACATCGACGTCTACCAGTTCCACCACATCGACCGTGCCACCCCCTTCGAGGAGATCTGGCAGGCGATCGACACCCTGATCCAGCAGGGCAAGATCCTCTACGTCGGTTCCTCCAACTTCCCCGGTTACAAGATCGCCCAGGCCAACGAGATCGCCGCGCGCCGCGGCGGCACCATCGGGCTCGTCAGCGAGCAGTGCCTTTACAACCTCGCCGAGCGCCGCGCCGAGATGGAGGTCATCCCGGCCGCGCAGGAGTACGGCCTCGGGGTCATCCCCTGGTCGCCGCTGCAGGGCGGGCTGCTGGGCGGGGTCATCAAGAAGGAGATCTCGGGCGGGCGCCGGGCGAGCGGCCGGGCCGCGGACACCCTCGCCAACCCGGCCTCACGCGCCCAGATCCAGGCCTACGAGGACCTCCTCGAAAAGCACGGCATCGAGCCCGGAGAAGCCGCCCTGGCCTGGCTCCTCACCCGTCCCGGCGTCACCGGCCCGATCGTCGGCCCGCGCACCGCCGAACAGCTCGACTCCGCCCTGAGGGCCGTAGAGCTGGAACTGAGCGAGGAAGTCCTCACCTCGCTGGACGAGATCTTCCCGGGTCCGGGGCCGTCTCCGGAGGCCTTCGCCTGGTGACACCGTGAGGGCGGCGCCCGTTTTCAGGGGCGCGGGGCTGTGACATTTGCGGCTCCGCCGCGTAGGCGCGACCAGCTCACGCGGCGGAGCCGAACTTCGACCCGCAGTTCCCCAGCCCTCACTTACCAAGCGCCGCCGCAAGCCCCACGACGACGAACAACAGCACAAGCACACCGGCCATGATCCGGTTCCGGAATTTCGGGTCCACGTACCCGAGCCTAACCGCCCGCCCCCAGCCCCCAACGGGCGACCGCCTCATACCGCGGCTGCTCCCCCGGAACCCCCGACCTCGGCAGGCTGCTCCGCACGAGCACCAGCTCGTCCACCGTCCACGCCGGCCCCGCGAACTCGTCGAGCCGGTCGAGATACGGCCGTACGTCCGCCGCGTCCCGGCTGCGGGCCAGGGTGAGGTGGGGGCGGTAGCGCCGGTGGTCCGCCATCTCCACGCCCGCCTTCCGCGCGGCCGCCTCGCAGCGGTCCGCCAGCAGCCGCAGGGCCGCGAGATCCCCCTCCGCCCCGGCCCACAGCGCCCGCCCCTGCCCGAACTGCCCGCCCTCGCGCACGGCCAGCCCGAACGGCTCGGTGCGCCGCGCCGCCCGCTCCAGCCGGGCCGACAGTTCCGGTACGAGGTCCTCGTCGACCTCGCCGTAGAACGCAAGGGTGCAGTGCCATCCCGGACGGCCCGTCCAGCGGAGCGTGTCCGCGCCCGGCAGCTGCCTCAACTCGTCGACCACCGAACCGAGTTCGGCCAGTACCCGCTCTGGTGGCAGCAGCGCCGCGAAGAGTCTCATGAACCCCAGCCTGCCATTGTCCGCGCTGCCACCATGAAGGCATGGCCATCACCATCAGGGACGGCGGGACCGGCGACATCCCCGCGATACTCGGCATGTTCGACAGCGCGGTGGCGTGGCTCGCCGCGCAGGGGCGGACCGGGCAGTGGGGCAGCACGCCGTGGTCGGAGAATCCGAAGGCCGTGGCGATGGTGGAGCGGTATGTCGCGACCGGCAGCCCGTACATCGCCGAGGTCGACGGCGTCCCCGCCGGCACGCTCACCCTCACCGACTCTCCCGGGTCGTACATCGAAGCCGTCGACGAGCCCGAGCGGTATGTGCATCTGCTGGCCTCCGACCGCCGGTTCAAGGGGTACGGCGTCGGCAGCGCGCTGCTCGCGCACGCGGCGGAGGTGACCCGGGAGGCCGGGATCTCGCTGCTGCGGGTGGACTGTTACGCGGGGGACGACCGCAAGCTCGTCGCCTACTACGAGGCCAACGGGTTCACGGCGACGGAGGCCTTCGTCGTGGGTGAGAACAACTGGCCGGGGCAGGTGCTGGCCCGGAGGGTGTAGCACCTGCCCCAAGTGTCATGCCGCCGCGGTCAGTTGCTCCCGGTCTCTCGGGACGAAGGCCACGCTCGGGTGGCCGTGGTTCCAGCCGACGGACAGGCGCAGGTCGCCGATGCGGGCCAGGACCAGGCCGATCGTGGCGGCGGCCAGGGCCGCGATGGCACCGCCGAGGGCGAAGCTCACGCGGGGGCCGTAGGCGTCGGTGATCCAGCCGACGATCGGTGCGCCCACCGGCGTACCGCCCATGAAGACCATCATGAACAGGGCCATGACCCGGCCGCGCATGGCGGGGTCGGTGCCCATCTGGACGGCGGTGTTGGCCGTGACGTTGACGGTCAGTCCCGCGATGCCGATCGGGATCATGAGCAGGGCGAACAGCCAGTAGGAGGGGGCCACCGCGGCCACGATCTCCAGCAGGCCGAAGGCCGCCGCCGCCGCGATCAGGACGCGGAGGCGGGTGGTGCCGCGGCGGGCGGCGAGCAGGGCGCCGACCAGGGAGCCGACGGCCATGAGGGTGTTGAAGAGGCTGTAGGCGCCGGCGCCCGCGTGGAAGATGTCGTCGGCGTAGGCCGACAGCCACACCGGGAAGTTGAAGCCGAAGGTGCCGATGAAGCCGACGAGGACGATCGGCCAGATCAGGTCGGGGCGCTTGGCCACGTACTGGAGGCCCTCTCGGAGCTGGCCCTTGCCGCGCGGGGCGCGCTTGACGGCCTTCAGGTCGCGGCCCCGCATGAGCAGCAGGCTGGTCAGGGGGGCGACGAACGACAGGCCGTTGAAGAGGAACGCCCAGCCGGTGCCGACGCCGGTGATCAGCACGCCCGCGACGGCGGGGCCGACCAGGCGGGCGGACTGGAAGTTCGCGGAGTTGAGGCTGACCGCGTTCTGCAGTTGCTCGGGGCCGACCATCTCGGAGACGAAGGACTGGCGGGCCGGGTTGTCGACGACCGTGGCGAGGCCGACGGCGAAGGCGGCGACGTAGACGTGCCAGACCTGGACGTGGCCGGAGAGGGTCAGGAAGGCGAGGGCGAGGCCGGTGAGGGCCATCGCGGACTGTGTGACGAGGAGGGTGGGGCGCTTGGGCAGCCGGTCGACGAGGACACCGCCGTAGAGCCCGAAGAGGAGCATCGGCAGGAACTGGAGGGCGGTCGTTATGCCCACGGCGGCGGAGGAGCCCGTGAGGCTGAGGACCAGCCAGTCCTGGGCGATGCGCTGCATCCAGGTGCCGGTGTTGGAGACGACCTGGCCGATGAAGAACAGCCGGTAGTTCCGGATCTTCAGCGAGCTGAACATCGAGGACCTACGCGGGGGTGCGGACGGGGAGTCGGGGGTGGCTGGCGCGGGGGCGGAATCTGCTCCGGGTCCCGAACTCAAAAGGTCGCCTCCTCTTTCTTCTGCTCGTTCGCCTTCGGGGCGCTTTCTGCCGGTGTCGAGAGCCCGACCGTGCTCGACCCTTCGGGCCTCCGCGCGCTCGACCTCTCGACACCGGCGCGCCCCTACAGCTCACTCGCGCATGGACGGGCTTACAGGTGTGCGAGTTTCTCCAGTACGGGGGCGGCGGCGACGATCTTCGCCCACTCGTCCTCGTCGAGGCCGTCGACCAGGCCGGCCAGGAACGCGTTGCGCTTGCGGCGGCTCTCTTCGAGCATCGCCTCGGCCTGGGGGGTCTTGGTGACGACCTTCTGGCGCCGGTCCTCGGGGTGGGGCTCCAGCTGCACCAGCCCCTTGGCTTCGAGCAGCGCGACGATGCGGGTCATCGAGGGCGGCTGCACATGCTCCTTGCGAGCGAGCTCGCCAGGGGTCGCGCTGCCGCAGTTGGACAGAGTGCCCAGCACCGACATCTCGGTGGGGCTCAGTGACTCGTCGACGCGCTGGTGCTTGAGTCGACGGGACAACCGCATCACGGCTGAGCGCAGGGAGTTCACGGCGGCAGCGTCGTCGCCATGGGTTAGGTCCGGCATGTTCTTTAGCGTAACTCATTACTCTCGCTAAAGACCAACCGGATACCCATGGGACACGCCGAGATGCCCGTGACCCCGGCCACTGAACCCTTCCGTCACCCATATGAGTGATCCGGGAGCGGAACGTGACACGGTGGCCGGAGTCGCCCCGGACCCTCGTCTGTATGGGGACCAGTGTGCTCAGCCTGCGGATAGACGGGGAGCTGCTCGAGCGGCTCCGGCACCATGCGGCGAAAAGGGGAATGAGCGTCCAGGACTATGTGGTCCAGACGCTCATCCGGGACGACTTCGACGAGCGGTTCCAGACCGCCGTGGAAGAAACCGAGAAGTTCTACGGGGTCACGTGAGACCCAGGGCCGGCATCAGGTAGTAGAAGCCGAAGACCGCCGCCACGACGTACATCGGCACCGGGACCTCCCGGCCCCGGCCCGCCACCAGCCGCAGCACCACGAAGGTGATGAAGCCCATGCCGATGCCGTTGGTGATCGAGTAGGTGAACGGCATCATCACCATCGTGATGAAGGCCGGGATCGCGATCGTGTAGTCGGCCCAGTCGATCTCCTTGACGGAGCCCGCCAGGATCAGGAAGCCCACCGCGAGCAGCGCGGGGGTGGCCGCCTGGGACGGGACCATCGTGGCGATCGGCGTGAGGAACAGCGCTACGGCGAACAGGGCGCCCGTGACGACGTTCGCGAAGCCGGTGCGGGCGCCCTCGCCGACACCGGCCGTGGACTCCACGAAGCAGGTGGTGGCCGACGAGGAGCTGGCACCGCCGGCCGCGACCGCAATGCCGTCGACGAAGAGCACCTTGTTGATACCGGGCATGTTGCCCTCGCCGTCGGTCAGCTTCGCCTCGTCGCTGATGCCCATGATCGTGCCCATCGCGTCGAAGAAGCACGACAGCAGGACCGTGAAGACGAAGAGCACACCGGTCAGCACGCCGACCTTGGAGAAGCCGCCGAACAGGCTGAACTTGCCGATCAGGCCGAAGTCCGGGGTGGCGACCGGGTTTCCGGGCCACTTCGGGGTGGTCAGGCCCCAGGAGGGGATCGTCGCGACCGCGTTCACGATCACCGCGAGGACGGTCATCGTGACGATCGAGATCAGGATCGCACCGGACACCTTGCGGACGATCAGCCCGAGCGTGAGCAGCACGCCGAGGATGAAGATCAGCACCGGCCAGCCGTTGAGGTGACCGTCGGCGCCGAGCTGGAGCGGAACGGTGGTCTGGGCGGCGTCCGGGATGCGGGTGATGAACCCGGAGTCCACGAGCCCGATCAGCATGATGAACAGGCCGATACCGATGGAGATCGCCTTGCGCAGGCCGTAGGGCACCGCGTTCATGACGCGCTCGCGCAGCCCGGTGGCCACCAGCAGCATCACGACCAGGCCGGCCAGCACGACCATGCCCATCGCGTCCGGCCACGTCATGCGGGGCGCGAGCTGGAGGGCGACGACGGAGTTCACACCGAGTCCGGCGGCGAGCGCGATCGGCACGTTGCCGATGACACCCATGAGGAGGGTGGTGAACGCCGCCGTGACAGCGGTGGCGGTGACCAGCTGGCCGTTGTCGAGGTGGTGCCCGTACATGTCCTTGGCGCTGCCGAGGATGATCGGGTTCAGCACGATGATGTACGCCATCGCGAAGAAGGTGGCGAACCCGCCCCGGATCTCGCGGGGGAGGCTGCTGCCCCGTTCGGAGATCTTGAAGTAGCGGTCGAGGGCGGTCTGCATTGGATGTTCCTACGAGCAGAAGTGGACAGACGGAAACCGTTTCAGTATGAACATATGAAGACGTCAGGCGCTATCTCCGCGCGTAGACCGGCATGGATCACGGGTGGATCCGGGCGCCTTGTGCCGCCTCGTAAGCTGTGGGCATGGCGAAGTGGACACCGACACACGAGGCACCGGAGCCCCTGGAGGGCCCGATCGTCCCGACCATCATCGGCGGCACGATCCTCTGGTTCGTCCTCTTCCTGGTGCAGCTCCCGTTCTACGGCTGGTTCGACGACCACGGTCATCTGTGGTGGCTGTGGACCTGCCTGGCCGGGGCCGGGCTGGGCCTGATCGGGATCTGGTACGTCCGGGGGCGGGACGCGGCCCTCAAGCGGCTGGCGGCCGAGGCGGCGGCCGAGGGCTCCTCTCCTGGCGGCCCCTCTCCTGCTGCGGAGTGAGGAGCTCCGCCTACACCCCAGGCATCACCCCGTCCCGCCCGCCGTCCTCCCCTGGTCGGATCTTCCGGGCACTCGGCGGGTGAAGCCGTAAATCCGCACGTACCGTCGAATGCATGACGCACACCGACGCGGGCGCCGAACTCGACCCGGTGCACCCCGTGCCCGTCCCGGCACGGCGAGCCCATGGACTCAGCACCGCCGAGGTCGCCGAGCGGGTGGCGCGCGGGGAGGTCAACGACGTCCCGGTGCGCAGCAGCCGGTCCCTCGGCGAGATCGTGCGCGCCAACGTCCTCACCCGGTTCAACGCGATCATCGGTGTGCTCTGGCTGATCATGCTGTTCGTCGCGCCGCTCCAGGACAGCCTGTTCGGGTACGTGATCCTCGCCAACACCGGAATCGGGGTCTTCCAGGAGTGGCGGGCGAAGAAGACCCTCGACTCCCTCGCGGTGATCGGCGAGGCGAAACCGACGGTACGGCGGGACGGGGCCGCCGCGGAGGTGAGCACCTCCGAGATCGTGCTGGGCGACCTCATCGAGATCGGACCCGGGGACAAGGTCGTGGTCGACGGGGAGTGCGTCGAGGCCGACGGGCTCGAAATCGACGAGTCGCTGCTCACCGGTGAGGCGGATCCGGTCGTCAAGCGCCCCGGGGACCTGGTGATGTCGGGCAGCTTCGTCGTCGCCGGCGGTGGGGCGTTCGAGGCGACGAAGGTGGGGCGCGAGGCCTACGCCGCCCAACTCGCCGAGGAGGCCTCGCGGTTCACGCTCGTCCACTCCGAGCTGCGGACCGGTATCTCCACGATCCTCAAGTACGTGACGTGGATGATGATCCCGACCGCGATCGGCCTGGTCATCAGCCAACTCGTCGTCAAACAGCACGGGTTCAAGGACTCCATCGCGCGGACGGTCGGCGGGATCGTGCCCATGGTCCCGGAGGGGCTGGTGCTCCTCACCTCGGTGGCCTTCGCGATAGGGGTCATCCGGCTTGGCCGGAAACAGTGCCTCGTCCAGGAGCTTCCGGCCATCGAGGGCCTCGCCCGCGTCGACACGGTCTGCCTCGACAAGACGGGCACGCTCACCGAGGGCGGCATGGACGTCACCGAGCTGCGCCCGCTCGGCGGGGCCGACGAAACGTACGTACGCAAAGTCCTCGGCGCGCTCGGCGAGTCGGACCCGCGGCCCAACGCGTCCCTTCAGGCGATCATCACCGCCTACCCGGACAGCGAGGAGTGGCGGTGCGTCGAGTCACTGCCGTTCTCGTCCGCGCGCAAGTACAGCGGCGCGTCCTTCAGCGAGGGCAACGGGGAATCCAGCACCTGGCTGCTCGGGGCGCCCGACGTGCTGCTGAACGCCGACGATCCCGCGCTGGCCGAGACCGGGCGGCTCAACGAGCAGGGCCTACGGGTGCTGCTGCTGGCCCGGGCCGCCGGCGAGCTGGACGATCCCGAGGTGGCGCGGGGTGCCCGGCCGACCGCGCTCGTCGTCCTGGAGCAGCGGCTGCGGCCCGACGCGGCGGAGACACTGCGCTACTTCGCCGAGCAGGACGTGCACGCCAAGGTCATCTCCGGGGACAACGCGGTGTCCGTCGGGGCGGTGGCCGGGAAGCTGGGGCTCACCGGGCAGGTCGTGGACGCCCGTCAACTGCCCTCGGATCAGGCGGAGATGGCGAAGTCCCTCGACGAGGGCACGGTGTTCGGTCGGGTCACTCCGCAGCAGAAGCGGGACATGGTGGGGGCGTTGCAGTCGCGCGGGCACACGGTCGCGATGACCGGGGACGGCGTGAACGACGTACTCGCCCTCAAGGACGCCGACATCGGGGTGTCGATGGGCTCGGGGTCCGAGGCGACCCGGGCGGTCGCGCAGATCGTGCTGCTCAACAACAGCTTCGCGACGCTGCCTTCGGTCGTCGCCGAGGGGCGGCGGGTCATCGGGAACATCACCCGGGTGGCGACGCTGTTCCTGGTGAAGACGGTGTACTCGGTGCTGCTGGCGGTACTGGTGGTGTGCTGGCGGGTCGAATACCCGTTCCTGCCACGGCACTTGACGCTGCTGTCGACGCTGACGATCGGCGTCCCCGCGTTCTTCCTGGCCCTCGCGCCCAACACGGAGCGTGCGCAACCCCACTTCGTGCGGCGGGTGATGCGGTACTCGATCCCCGGTGGGGTGATCGCCGGGGCGGCGACCTTCGTGACGTATCTGATCGCCCGTCACTACTACACGGGAAAGGGATCGTTGGGGGCGGAGACCAGTGCGGCGACCCTGACGCTCTTCCTGATCTCGATGTGGGTGCTGGCGATCATCGCCCGGCCGTACACGTGGTGGCGGGTCACACTGGTCGCGGCGATGGGGGCGGCGTTCGTGCTCGTGCTGATCGTGCCGTGGTTGCAGCACTTCTTCGCGTTGAAGCTGGTGGGGGTGACCATGCCGTGGGTCGCGGTGGGGATTGCGGGGGTGGCGGGGGTTTTGCTGGAGGTGGTGTGGCGGGTGGTCGATCGGCGGGGGGCGGCTTGAGGGTCGTATTTCGGCTGCGGGTCCGTCGGGGCTGGTCGCGCCCACGCGGCGGAGCCGCACATCGACACAGCCCCGCGCCCCTGAAAAGCAGCTGCCGCGCCCCTGTTTTCAAGGGCGCGGCAGCTGCCTTTGGTACTGCTACTTCACGTCGACGAAGTCACCCGTGGCGTTGACCGCCGAGGTGCTGGCCGTGCCCGCGAAGCTGTAGCGGAAGTAGCCGTCGACGGTCGCCGTGACCGTGGTCTTCAGGGCGCCGGTCGAGCTGGTCTTGATGGTCTTGACCGTGGTGTACGTGGTCGAGCCGTTCTTGCGGAACTGGAGCTTCACCGACTGGCCGGCGTAGCCCGCGTTCTTGTGGGTCTCCCAGTTGGCACGGGACAGCTTGCCCGTGACCGTGATGGTCTTGCCCTTCTTGACCGGCTCCGGGGTGGCGTCGGCGGTGAGCTGGGCGGCGCGGCGGACCGGGACGTTGCCGAGGTCGCCCTGGGTCTTCTTGGCGCCGTTGGCGGTGATGGCGAGGCCGCCCGCCTTCCAGGTGACGGCCTCGGCGTTCGCGAGGTCGTCGTCGGCCGGGCGGATGTAGATGGTGGCCTTGCAGTTCAGGACGGTCGTCGAGGCCTTGGTGCAGGTGCCCGGGTCGTCGCTGATGATCTCGTTGGCCGGGCTGGCCACCGAGGTGCCGCGGTAGATGAGCGGGCCGCTCGCGAAGTTGTCCTCGCTGACGTCGAGGCTCGCGGCGTGGGTCACGGTGTACGTGACCGGGACGGCCACCTTCGCGCTCGCACCGACGACGATGGCCTTGCCGTTGTTCACCTTGACCTTCGAGAAGGTGACGTTGAGCGAGGCGGCGGCGGACGCGGAGCTGAGTGTGGCCTTGCCGGACGTGGCGTCGGCGGCCTGCGCGGCCGGTACGGCAAAGGCGGAGAGGACCAGGGCGCCGGAGACGGCGGCCACGGTGGCGCGTATGCGCATGCGTTCCCCAAGTGGAGAAAGGGGGCCCGGCGCGGTGGTCGTTCCGTACGGCTCGTCGTCGGCGCCGGGGCCCAAGTGATGGCGGAGCCTGTTGGCTCACAAGATCTGATCCGTGACGGGTGGGACAGGTTGTACGACGGATCAAGACTTTGTACGGGCATTGCAAACCCGTGGTGAAGTGCGGAAACTCCGCCATCGCTGCCTGGACCGCTTCACGTCGATGAAGTCACCGGCGGCGTCGGCGGTCGGCCCATCCCCCGTACCCCGTTCCCCGTCCGGTCAGTCGAACCAGCGGTCCCGCGCCAGTTCCTCCGTCCGGGACGGGTCCTCCAGGAGTGCGGCCACCTCGAAGCGGCGTGGCCACTGGCCCGCCGCCCAGGCGAGGCCGGCGGCGACGCCCTCCAGGGTCGAGGCGTGGAGCACACCGTCCCGCGTGCGGCGCCAGTCGATCTCCACGCCGTCCACGACCAGTTCCTCGTGTTCGACGTAGGTCGTGGGGGTGAGGGGGCCGAGGAGGACGCGGACGGAGTCCGGTACGTCGTGTTCGGTGCCCTCGGAGGTGACCTCGCCGGTGATGGACTCGCTGAGGCGGCGGACCTGGAAGAGTTCGGCCAGCTCGGCTGCCCGGGACGGGCGTACGGGAAGCAGCGGGACGCCGCTGGTGAAGGGCAGTAGGTCGGGTGAGTCGACGACCACCGCGTCCGCCGCGTCCACGACCGTGACCTCGCCGTCGAGCACGGCCCTCAAGTCGTCCGGGAGGGTGACCTGTTCGGGGTCGAGGTCGGCCAAGGCGCCGTACAGGGCGTGCAGTTGGGCGCCGGTGACCTCGCGGTCCGGGTCGGCGAGGCGGTCGAGGAGTTCGGCGGCGCCGCCGGGCTCGTCGAGGAGGGCGGCGACGGAGGTGCGGACGCCCAGGGCGCGCAGGACCTGTTCGTCGTCGAAGCCGGTCGCGTCGGCCTCGTCGTAGAGGCCGCGCAGGAGCGGGTCGCCGCCGGACGCCAGCAGGCCCGCCGGGCGGCGGCCGTCGAGTACCGGGTGGCCGCGCAGCCACCAGGCCGTGTACGGCCGTACGACCTCGTAGGAGCCGTCGGGCAGCAGGATGCGGACCTGTTGGGTGATCGCGTCGCGGAGGGGCGGCTGGGCGAGGAGGGCGAGGGCCTGGGGCCAGCGGTCGTCGTCCACCAGGTCGAGGTCGCGGACCGCTACCAGTTCCGTGGCCACGGGCGGGACGGGGGTGTCGGGGAAGCGGTCGAGTACGTCCTCCGACCAGACGTCCACCGAGTCCAGCAGGCCGGGGTCGTCCGGTTCCGCGAAGTCGCTGTCGCGGGGCTCCAGTTCGTCCGGGTCGAGGACCACGTCGGTGGCTCGGACGAGGGCGAAGGTGGCGAGGACTCCGCAGGCGGCGAGGGGTTGTTCGCCCCAACGGTCGGCCAACTCGGCGTCCACGAAGGCCAGTTCGTCCTCGCGCATCACCTGGGCGAACGGGCTGCCGGGGAGGACGAGTTCGCCTGCGGGCGCGAGTTCGCCCTCCTCGTCGGGGAGGGCGAGCGCGCCGAGCCAGGGCTCGTCGCCGGGTTCCAGGCCGGCGTCCCGGACGAGGGCGAGCACCGTGTCGGCCAACTCCTCGGCGTCCGGGGTGGGTTCGTCCCATACGGCGCCGCCCTCGTCGTCCAGGGAGGCGGCGACCGCGGCCCTTACCTGGGGTGTGGTGAGGACCGCGCGCGGCGTCGCGGGCAGCGCGCCGAGCTTTTCCAGGAGGGGGTGTGCCGCGTCCGGGTGGGCGACCTTGAGGCCTAGGCGGGCGAGGACTTCGGGTTCTACGTGTGCGGAGTCGGGGGTGGGGAGGAGGACCTGGCGGGGGCCGATGGTCGTGCGCCCGTCGGCGAGCGGTACGGGCAGCCCGGAGAGTCGGTCGGGGTCGACGCCCGCGAGGCTGTCGTAGAGCCGGCGCCACCAGGCGGGATCCCTCTCCAGGCCGGCCAGGCGGTCGATCGCGTCGGTGAGGGGGACGCGGGCGACACCCAACGTCCGTAGTTCCACGCGGCGTTCGAGGCCGGCGGGGAGGAGGGTGGGGAGCACCTCGGCGAGGACGCGCACGGTGTCGGCGCCCGCGCCCTCGACGACCTCGGCGTCGCGGGGGCGTAGCGACTCGGGCAACTCCGAGTCGTCGCCGGTGGGTTCGACGGCGGGCGGGAGGAAGGAGGTGCGCGGGAGCCGGTCCAGGATGGCCTGGCGGAGGGTGCCGTCCAGTTCGCCCTTGCCGAGCGGGCCGGGCACGAGGTCGATGATGCCGGGGGTCACCGGGCGCCAGGCGGCGAGGAGTTCGACGTAGGCGTCGGCCGCGCGCTCCACGACGAAGTCGGTCAGCGGGCCGGGGGCCGCGTGGCGGCGGGTGGTGTCGAGCGGGAGGGAGGCGATGAGGAGCGCGGGGACGCCGAGGGGTTCGTCGCTGGGCGTGGGCGCGTGGACGACGGGGCTGGTGCGGGGGTGGGCCGGGGTGCCGTCCGCGTCGACGGGGACGGCCCAGGTGACGGACCAGTGGGGGCGCAGCCGCTCCTCTACGGGGCGGTCGGCGAGGAGTTCCTTGGCGAGGTCGCCGTGCGCGTCGACCGTACGCCAGCGGGTGGTTCCGTCACGGCTGTCGTCCACGACGGTGTCGGCGCCGACAGTGCGGCGAGTGAGGCTGCGCGGGGTCCGGTCGCCGATCTCGATCACGACTTCCACCAGGCCCGGCAGGGCGAGCAGGAGCGCGTCGTCCACGGCGTTCAGGAGGCGCTCGGCGAGGTCCTCGGCGGCGGTGTCGCGCAACGGGAGGATGACGACCGTGTCGTAGGAGTCGGGGGCGCTGCCGACGGCGGCGAACGGGAGGCGGAGGAGGGGGATGTGTCCGTCGCGGCGGCGGATCTCGGTGCCGAGTCCCGGGCTGTGGCGGGCGGTCTCGTCGGCGAGTTCGCGGGCCTCGGCGAGGGACCAGCGGACGCCTCCGTGCCGTCCCACGAGGGCGGGTTCGTCGGTCACGGCGACGACCGCGGCGAAGCCGACGCCGAACCGGCCTACGGCGCTGTCGCCCGCGTCGCGTTTCGCGGAGGCGCGGAGGGTGGAGAGCGACTCGACGCCGGCCGCGTCGAGGGGGGCGCCGGTGTTGGCGGCGCACAGGACGCCGTCGCGGAGGGTGAGCCGGAGGCGGCCGGCCACGCCTGCGCGGGCGGCGGCGTCGGCGGCGTTCTGCGCGAGCTCTACGACGAGCCGGTCGCGGTAGCCGCCGAGGACGAGGTCCTCCTCGGCGTTGGCGTCCTCCCGGAAGCGGGCCGGACTGGTCGCCCAGGCGTCGAGCACCCCACGTCGCAGACGGGCGGTCCCGAACGGGTCGGCACCCTCGGCAGCGGGCCGCACGAACTTGCTCACGTACGTTCACTCTCCTCATCGGCGTCGCGATGAAGGTACCGCGCGGTGGGGGGTGCTGGGTTTTCGCCCTTGGGCGGTGGTGGGGTCGGGGTCGTGGCGGTACGGCGAGCCCGCCGCGGGTTGCGCCCCTCTGTGGGTTGCCAAGTGGGCGGCGTCGGGACCAGCTGAGCGGCGGGCTGCGCCGTACCGCCACGACCCGCTCCCGTTTCGTCGGCGGGTACGGGGGCGTGGCTCCGCAGCAGTTGTCGGGTTACGGGTGGAATCGCCAGCGGCCTTCGGTGACTACGTCCACCTCGCCGTCCCTGACGCGGAGGGCCGTGTCGTCGTCGATGAAGTAGATCGGGAAGTCCGCGCGTTCGGTGATGCGGTCGGCCCAGGGGTCGTCGCGTTCGGGGAAGTGGGGTGAGTGGAGGTGGGGCTTGAGGTACCAGTCGAAGAGGGCGAATGGTGGCTCGATGGTCGTCGCGCCGAGGAGGTGGAGGTCGGCTGTGTCGCCGATGACGTCGGCGGAGTGCTCGGTGAGGTTGCGGCTGAAGATCATCGAGCCGGCACTCACGCCTACGTAGACCCGGCTCTCCAGCGCCTCCAGGAAGCCGTCGGCCAGGCCGTTGCCGGTGATGCTGCGGGCGAGGTGGTAGTGGTTGCCGCCCTCGACGTAGATGACGTCGGCGTGGAGCAGGCGGTCGAGCACCAGTCGCGGGGGCAGGCCGTTCAGCTCCAGGACGTCGAACTCCCGCCAGCCGAGGCCGTGCAGCCGGTTCATGTCCTCGACGAACCATGTGTGGTCCCCTGGCTCGGCGACCGACGCTGTGGGCACATAGACGACGTTCGCCGACCCGAACGGCTTGCCCAGCATGTCCCGGAGCGCTTGCCGCAAGGTGTCGTTGCGCAGCCCGCTCGCCGTCAGCAGAAGATTCATCGGGCGAGCCAAGCACGGGAGGCGAGCGGGCGCGAGTCCGACCCCTACGAGTGCCCCAGTTCCGCCGAATCCTCGTCCACGCCCACCGGCACCGAGCCCGAATCCGCCGCAGGGCGCAGCGGGAACGGGTCGACCATCGTCTCGTCGATGACCGGGGCGGGGGGCTGGGGCGGCTTGGGCATGATCGCTGCTTCCGAGTGGCCGCCGCAGCCGTAGGAGAGAGAGACGACGTGGCCGTCGGCCGGGGAGAATTCGTTCGCGCAGACTCCGAACGCCTGGCCGAGGGAGCCGCCGATGGCTACCAGGAAGCCGCAGCTGACGCAGGCCGCGGGGGCCGCCTGAGCCATGGGGGTCTTGGAGCCGAAGCCGTCCTCCCAGCGGTCGGCGGCGACGTGCAGGCCGTAGCGGGAGAGGACTCGGGCTCGGCGGATGCCGAGTTCTTCCGCCACTGCCGCGATCGAGCCTCGGGTGGGGGCCACGGGGAGGGTCGCCGGCGCCCCGGCCGTCACCTCCGCGTCCTCCGCCTCGACCAGTTCCGCCATCTCCTCGGAGACGGCCGAGTTCGGCGGGGGCTCGTCCTCGCCGGTGTAGCCGGGCTCCAGGCGCAGGTCCTCGGCGTCGGTGGGGAGCAGGTCGCCGGGGCCCATGTCGCCGGGGCGGAGGCGTTCGCTCCACGGGACCCATTCGGGGGCCAGGAGGGAGTCGGGGCCGGGGAGCAGGACGACCTCGTCCAGCGTGACCAGCTTCGCGCGGGACGCCCTCGCGACCGTCACCGCCCAGCGCCAGCCCCGGTAGCCGAACTCCTTGCACTCGAAGAAGTGCGTGACCACCCGGTCGCCCTCGGATTCGAAGCCCGCGTGTTCGCCGACCACGCCGGGCGCGGCGGCCTCCTCGGCTGCGGCACGGGCGAGGTCGACGGCCTCGGCGCACAGACGGTCGGGGGTGCGGCTTCGCGTGGTCGCTGCGCTCACAGGTATCGCTTCTCTCCTACGCCGTCTCACGGGTGCGCCTGGTGTGGCGAAGGGAGCGGACGGAGCGGCTGAAAGACATGTACCAGGCCCTTGGGGGCACTGGTGAGAGGCCGCGTCGACGTCCGCGCCCGATCGCGCTCGGGCGCGCCTACGCCATCCATTCTGCGGGATGGCCGAGAGGCGCGCGGCCGAGAACAATCGCCACGGCGCGCTACGCACGCTACCTTCTCCCGGGCCGTGCGCCCACACCGACGGCCCCTTGGGCGGTGCGCGGCGATCAAACAGAGACCTGCGGATGCCTGTGCAACGGCACTGAATCCGGCCCCGTCGGCCGCCATACGTGCGGTAACGGCACTACTCGCCCCGTTCTCGGGGCACTATGACGGGGTGGCAGCCGCGAGGTCGCCCCAAGGTGCCACCGGTGTCGGTGGCGCGAAGGGGAACATCCGAGGTGGCGGTTCGGGCCGGGTCGGCGGTTCCGTCCGCGCGATGGGTCGTGCCCTGCACTTCCCCGTCACCGGTACCGCCCGGGGCATCCGCAAGGCGACCCACGCGCACGGCGCGGGCGAGTCGGGCCTCGGCCGGCTGATCGAACTGCACGCGGTGAACGGCGCCGGCGATGTCATGATCACCGTCGCCCTCGCGTCCACCGTGTTCTTCTCCGTCCCGACCGATGAGGCGCGAGGGCGGGTGGCCCTGTATCTCGCGATCACCATGGCGCCGTTCACCGTCCTCGCGCCGGTCATCGGGCCCCTTCTCGACAAGCTCCCGCACGGGCGCCGCGCCGCGATGGCGGCCGCGATGCTGGCCCGCGCACTCCTCGCGCTGATCATCTCCGGCGCGGTCGCCAGCGGCAGCCTGGAGCTGTATCCGGCCGCACTGGGCGCACTGGTGGCCTCGAAGGCGTACGGCGTCGTCAGAAGCGCCGTGGTGCCCCGCCTGCTGCCACCCCGCATCTCCCTGGTGAAGGCGAACTCGCGCGTCACCCTCGCCGGGCTCCTCGCCACCGGCGTCGCCGCCCCGATCGCGGGCGGCCTGCACGCCATCGGCGATCCCTGGCCGCTCTACGGCGCCTTCGTGATCTTCGTCGCGGGTACGGTCCTGTGTTTCTTCCTGGACCCCAAGGTCGACTCCGCCAAGGGCGAGGACACGGCGCTGCTCGCCGCCGACGAGAACCATCTGCACGGCCCGCATCCCAAGGAGGTCAAGCGGCCGGGGCTGCGCACGGTCGGCATCGCCGTCACCCACGCGCTCGGCGCCAACGCGGCGCTGCGCTGGCTGTCCGGCTTCCTGACCTTCTTCCTCGCGTTCCTGCTGCGCGAGCACCCGATGACCGGGCAGAGCGCGGCCGTGTCGCTGGGCATAGTCGCCGTCTCGGCGGGCGTCGGCAACGCGCTCGGGACGGCGGTCGGGTCCTGGCTGCGGCAGCGGGCGCCGGAGCTCATCATCGTGACGGTGATGGCGGTCGTACTGGGCGCGGCGATCACGGCGGCGATCTTCTTCGGCGCGGCCCTGGTGGCCTGTCTCGCGGCCACCGCCGGGTTCTGCCAGGCGCTGGCCAAGCTGTCCCTGGACGCGCTGATCCAGCGGGACGTGCCCGAGCTGGTGCGTACGTCGGCGTTCGCGCGCTCGGAGACGATGCTCCAGATGGCCTGGGTGCTGGGCGGCGCGATCGGCATCGTGATGCCGCTGAACGGCGCCCTCGGCTTCACGCTGGCCGCCGCGGTCATCGCCCTGGGCTGGCTGACCACCCTGCGCGGGCTGCTCGCCTCGGCCCGGCACGGGGGTACCGGGCGCCCGCGAGTGGCCTAACCCTCGGTGCCCGGCCCGGCACGCCGCACCCCACGTGGCGGGAGGACTGGACGGGCCCGATAGCCTTCGCCCCATGACCATGCAATCCGCTGTGCGACGCCGCCGCGCCGTCGCCGCCGCCGGCGCCGTTTCCGCCGGACTGCTCGTCCTGTCGGCGTGCGACAAGCCGACGCCGATCTCGACGATCACCGTCGGGAGGAACTCGGTCCACACGGAGGCCACCTGCTACAACGACGGCGACGCGGTGAAGACCGCCGAGCTGACGAAGTGCCTGAAGGCCTCCACGTCGATCTCGGTCGACCCGGACGAGACCGTGCGCTTCGGTGTCGACCCGAAGATCGCCGACAACGGCTGGACGATCCTGATGAACGGTCAGCCGCTGACCGACTCCAGCAAGAAGACCTACCGGACGATCCCGGGCAGCGTGTTCTTCAACACCCAGTACGGCGCGACCGGCAACTCCACCGTCGTCTCCATCAAGGAGGGCGACAAGACGGTCAAGGGCATCTGGTCCTTCAAGTTCAAGAAGGACTCCTGACCACGTCGTCCCCACGCGTCCTCGTCGCCACCGCCGTCCCGGCCGAACGGGACGCGGTGGCACGGGCGTTGACCGGTGACGGGTTCACTGTCCTCGCCGTCGGGGTGGGCCCGGCCGCCGCTGCCGCCGGCACCGCGACCGCCCTCGCCCGCGCCTCCTACGACCTCGTCGTCTCCGCCGGGATCGGCGGCGGTTTCCAGCCCGGGGCGCCCGTCGGCTCCCTGGTGGTCGCCGACGAGATCACCGTCGCCGACCTGGGTGGGGAGACCCCCGGCGGGTTCCTCCCGGTCACCGAACTCGGCTTCGGCACCGTCACCCACCGTCCGCCGATCGCACTCGTACGAGCGCTGGCGAACGCGAGCGGGGCGCGCCCCGGGACCGTACTGACCGTGTCCACGGTGACCGGTACGGCCGCCCGCGCCACCGAACTCCGTGGCCGCCACCCCCGGGCCCTCGCGGAGGCGATGGAAGGCTTCGGCGTGGCCGAGGCGGCCGCCCTCCACGGCGTCCCCGTCCTGGAACTGCGCGCGGTCTCCAACCCCGTCGGCCCGCGCGACCGCGCCGCCTGGCGCATCGGCGACGCGCTCGCGGCCCTGACCGAGGGATTCGGGAAGTGCGCGCCCGTACTGGAGAGTTGGGAACAGGTATGACCGCTTCGACCGAGCCTTTGCAGATCGCCTACTCCCCCTGCCCGAACGACACCTTCGTCTTCGACGCCCTCGCGCACGGCCGGGTGCCGGGCGCGCCCGAGCTCGACGTGACCTTCGCGGACATCGACATCACCAACGGCATGGCCGAGCGCGGTGAGCTGGACGTCCTGAAGGTGTCGTACGCCGTGCTGCCGTACGTTCTCGACGAGTACGCGCTGCTGCCCTGCGGGGGCGCGCTGGGGCGGGGGTGCGGGCCGCTGGTGCTCACCCGGGGGCCGGGGGACCTGACGGGTCGTACGGTCGCCGTGCCGAGCGAGCGGTCGACCGCGTATCTGCTCTTCCGGCTCTGGGCGGCGGACACGATCCCGGGCGGGGTGGGCGAGATCGTCGTCATGCCGTTCCACGAGATCATGCCGGCCGTGCGGGACGGAAAGGTCGACGCGGGGCTCGTCATCCACGAGGCGCGCTTCACCTACCAGAACTACGGGCTGCACAAGCTCGCGGACATGGGCGAGCACTGGGAGGCGACCACCGGGCTGCCGATCCCGCTGGGCGCGATCATCGCCAAACGGTCCCTGGGCGCCCAGCAGTTGAACCTGCTCGCCGACTCGATCCGGACGTCCGTGCGCGCCGCCTGGGACGACCCCGAGGCCTCCCGCCCGTACGTCATGGCACACGCCCAGGAGATGGACCCGTCCGTCGCCGACCAGCACATCGGCCTGTACGTCAACGAGTTCACCACCGACCTCGGCGAGGACGGATACGCGGCGGTCCGGGGACTGTTGACGCGTGCGGCGGCCGAGGGGCTGGTGCCGCCCCTCGGGCCGAACGCGCTCGAATTCCCGTAGAACAGACGGTGTGGCGGCTATACGTCCAACTGGTCGGCGACCGCGCGGAGCAGGCCCGCGATCTTGCCGCCGGAGGCCTTGTCGGGGTAGCGGCCCTTCTCCAGCATCGGGGTGATGTTTTCGAGAAGGGTCGTCAAATCCTGGACGATGGAGGCCAGTTCGTCCGGCTTCTTTCGCTGGGCCGCCGCGACCGAGGGGGTCGGGTCGAGCAGCGTCACCGAGAGCGCCTGGTCGCCGCGCTGACCGGCGACGACCCCGAACTCCACGCGCTGTCCGGGCTTCAGGGCGTCAACTCCGGCGGGCAGTACCGAGGAATGGACGAAGACGTCGCCGCCGTCGTCGCGGGAGAGAAAGCCGAAGCCCTTCTCGCTGTTGAACCACTTGACCTTGCCGGTGGGCACGTCTGTCCTCGTCCTCGTACTCGTCGGAAAACTGCTCGGAAAACGCTGGGGAACTGCCGGTACCAAGGCTAATGGTCTTCAGGCCGGTGACAAGACGTCGCCGGACTGTTCCTGTGCGCAGGGAACTACCCTGGTCGAGTGCGTGACAAAACCCAAACGAATTCCGCCGTGGCCGGTGACCGGCTGATCCGTGCCGGTGCCGTCGTCTTCTTCGTCGGTGCGGTGGCCACACTCGTCACCGTGGTACCGCTGCTGCTCCACACGACGCCTTTTCCGACGTACATGTACCTCTTGAGCATGCTCATGGGCGTCGGATTTCTGCTCGCGGCCGCCGGCGTACTCCAGTCCGTCGCCGCCGGCCGCCGTCAGGCGCGCGCCACGAGGTAGTCCGAAAGCCATCGCGGGAACTCGGTGAGATCGCCGAGCACGACATCCGCACCGGCCGTCCGCAACTCCTCCGCATCGCACGGCCCGGTGGGGACGGCGACGGACAGCGCCTGGGCGCCGCGGGCACCGCGTACGTCACCGACGTGGTCGCCGACGTAGACGCTCGCGCCCTCCTCGCGCAGCGCCTCCGCCTTCTGCTCGGCCCACAGGTCGCCGATCACGGCGTCGGCGTCGATACCGAGGTGCGCGAGGTGCAGTTTCGCGTTGGGCTCGTACTTCGCGGTGACGACGACCGCCCGCCCGCCGGCCCCCCGCACGGCCGCTATCGCCTCGCGGGCGCCGGGCATCGCGGGGGTCGCGGCGATGGCGATCGCCGGGTACATCTCGCGGTACAGGTCGGACATCGCGGGCACCTGGTCCGCCGGGAACCAGTTGACCAACTCGTCGGCCAATGGCGGCCC
This sequence comes from Streptomyces hokutonensis, assembly GCF_042751305.1. Taxonomy (GTDB): domain Bacteria; phylum Actinomycetota; class Actinomycetes; order Streptomycetales; family Streptomycetaceae; genus Streptomyces; species Streptomyces hokutonensis_A. The sequence goes on along the minus strand of NZ_JBHYWD010000006.1, from coordinate 240,704 downwards.
GAGCCGGGTGATCGCCAGATCGGCGTCGATGTACGTCCCCGTCCGCTCCGCCAGCGCCAGATAGCAGGCGTGGATACCGGGCCGGGAGTCGATGAGGGTCATGTCGAGGTCGAAGCCGACGGTCGGGGCGGGCGGGGCCGGGTGCTGAGCGCGCGAGGTCATATGGGCCATTGTGCCCAGTACCCGTGGAGGCCAGGCAGTCGTGCCCCGTCCTACCTCTGCCGCTGCGAGCGCCACACGAGATACAGCGCCGACGCCACCGCCGCGCCCCGCACCACCCACGGCCAGGTCTCGGAGATGGCGTCGTTCATGTGGCCCTGCGCGATGGGGGTGCCCCAGCGGCCGGTGTTCCTGCCCCACAGCCAGACGACGCCGGCCGCGACGGCCGCCGTCGGCATGCCGATCACCGCCCACTTCGTCTCCGCGTCGGTCAGCCGCCGGGACGCGTAGGCGATGAGCCAACCGAGCAGCAGCGCGAACCAGTTGCCGAGTACGGCGCCCACGACGAGCAGCGCGGCGGCGATCAGGAGGAGGGGGTTGGACCAGCCTCCGGTGGGGAGGCGGGGGACGACGCGGCGCCTGCGGGCGGGGGCCTCCGGTGCCTGTTCGACGACCGGGGCGGCCACCGGCTCCGGTTCCTTCTGTTCCTTCTGGAGCGACTTCGGGGGCTCTTTCGGCGGCGGGGGCTTGAGCAGTTCCGGGATCTCCACGCCGCCGGTGAATCCGGGCACGCTGTCGCCGAGCGCGAAGCCGTTGCCCTCCGTCCGCCACCAGTCGGGCTGCAGCACGCTGTCGCCGAGCTCGGCCGCGCTCGCGAGGTGCGGCGGGGCGGCGGCGTTGTCGGGTTCCGGTGCGGGCGCGGCCTTGGCGGGGCGCGGGCGCGGTACGACCCGGCGCAGGCCCTTGGGCCGCAGATCGTCCTCGTGGTCGCGCTGTACGGGGACGGAGGTGGACGGGGCCCGGGGGACACCGGCGCCGGTGCCGGCCGCGGCGACGACCTCGTCCGGGGAGCCGAGGCCCTTCAGGATGCGCTGGACGGCGGCGGGGGTGTCGGCGGTGGCTCCGGCGCGCTGCCGGTCGATCTCGTTGCGCAGCTCCGACACCAGCCGCATCCGGGTGACCGAGGGCAGCTGGCGTTGCTGCGCGACGTCACCGACGCGGCTCAGATACTCGTAGACGACCTGGTCGCTCTCGATACCCACGAAGTCCCCTCCGGGGCGGGTGCGTTGGATACCCCGTGGTGACAGACGTTACCGCCAGCGGGCCCGGTGCCGGGAACCTCACGTCGTGCGCGCTCCCCCGCGGTCACACCCACCCGCTACCGTGGGTCGGATGAGCACTCCGGCCACGCCGCCCCGTTCGCTCGCGGAGGCACTCCGAACCAGGGACGACGTCTCCCTGGCCGCGCTGCTGCGCAGCCGCCCCGACCTCATCACGCCCGTGCCGACCGATCTCACCCAGCTCGCGACCAGGGCCGGAACGCGCGCTTCGGTGGTGCGGGCGCTGGAGCGGCTGGACCGTTTCACGCTGCAGACGGCGCAGGCCCTGGCCGTGGCGGCGGACCCGGCGCCGTACGACGAGCTGCTCGGGCTGATGGCGGGCGACGCGCGCGATCCGGCGGTGGTGAACGCGCTGCCGCGCGCCGTCGCGGCGCTGCGCGAGCAGGCGCTCGTGTGGGGTGCGGACGACCGGCTGCGGCTGGTGCGGACGGCGCGTGAGCTGCTGGCGCCGGCGCCGCAGCATCCGTCGCCGACCGGGCTCGGTCCTACGGTCGCGGAGGCCACGGCGGGCATGTCGCCGGGCCGGATCCAGGAGCTCGTGACGGGGGCGGGCCTGCCCTCCACGCACGACCCGGTGTCGGCGGTGGCCGCGCTCACCAAGCTGTTCACGTCCCGGCGGCGGATGAAGGCGCTGCTGGCCGGTGCCCCCGAGGAGTCCCTGGAGGTACTGAACCGACTGGTCTGGGGGCCGCCGTACGGGCAGGTGACGGCCGATCCGGCGGCCCGGCTGCGCTGGCTCATCGACCGGGGGCTGCTGCTGCCGACGGCGCCCGGCACGGTCGTACTGCCGCGTGAGGTGGCCCTGCATCTGCGGGCCGGGCGGGCGCACCGGGAGACGGAGCCGGTGGCTCCGGCGGTGGAGGCGAAGGCGACGCACCGTCCACAGGTTGTGGACGCGGCGGCGGCCGGGCAGGCGTACACGGCGCTGGCGACGGTCGAGGAGCTGCTGAAGGACTGGGACGAGGGCGGGCCGACGGTGCTGCGGGCCGGTGGCCTCAGCATCCGCGACCTGAAGCGGACCGCCGTCGCGCTGGACCTGGCGGAGCCGGTCGCCGCGTTCTGGGTCGAACTCGCCTATGCGGCGGGCCTGTTGGCGTCCGACGGCGAGGCGGACGAACGGTATGCGGCGACCCCGGCCTACGACGAGTGGCTGCAACAGCCCGCCGCGCAGCGCTGGACGCACCTCGCGGAGACCTGGCTGACGGGGACCCGGACGTCCGGGCTGGTCGGCGGTCGGGACGCCAAGGAGCGCACGCTGTCGGCACTGGGCCCCGGCCTCGACCGCTCGGCCGCCCCGGAGGTACGGCACCGGGTGCTCACGCTGCTCGCCGCGCTTCCCGAGGGCACCTCGCCGTCCACGGAGTCGCTGCTGGCCCGGCTGCGCTGGGAACGCCCGCCGCGCGGAACGGGCGGTACGGCGCCGCAGTCCGAGGAGGACCTGCGCAGCCGCCTGGCCCGCTGGGCCCTGAACGAGGCGGAGTTGCTGGGGGTGACGGGGCGGGGCGCTCTGTCGGGGCAGGGGCGGGCGCTGCTGGGGGCGGCGGGTGGCACCACGGCGAAGGGCGCGCCTTCCGGTCCCGGCGACAAGCTGCCCGTCCACCACCGCGCGCCCACTCCCCCCGAGCCCCTCTCCCCCGCGGAGCAGGCCGTGGCGAGTGCCGCCGCCGCTCGGCTGCTCGCTCCGCTGCTGCCCGAGCCGTTGGACCACGTCCTGTTGCAGGCGGATCTGACGGCGGTGGCCCCGGGCCCGCTGCAACGGCCGCTGGCCGATGTGCTGGACGTGCTCGCGGACGTGGAGTCGAAGGGCGGTGCCACGGTCTACCGCTTCACGCCGGGCTCGGTGCGCCGCGCCCTGGACGCCGGCCGCTCGGCCTCCGATCTGCACGACTTCCTCACCGCGCACTCCCGTACGCCCGTCCCGCAGCCCCTCGCCTATCTGATCGACGACGTGGCCCGCAGACACGGCCATCTGCGGATCGGCGCGGCCTCGGCGTATGTGCGGTGCGACGACGACGCGGTGCTCAGCGAGATCCTCGCGGACAAACGCTCGGCGGGCCTGCGTCTGCGCCGCCTGGCGCCGACCGTGCTGGCGGCGCAGGCGGATCCGGCGGCGCTCCTGGACGGGCTGCGCGCGATGGGTTTCGCGCCGGCCGCCGAGTCCGCGGACGGCGATGTCGTCATCACCCGCGCCCACGCCCACCGCACCCCACCCCGCACGGCCCCGGAACCCGTACCGGACGGTCCGCCGACCCCGGACACGACCCTCCTGTCGGCGGCGATCCGCGCGATCAGGGCGGGCGACCGCGCCTCCACGACGCCCCTGAAGCCGTCGACGACCCCGGCGCCGGCCGGTGAACTCCCGCGCACCGGCTCCGCCGAGACCCTCGCCACGATGCAGGCCGCCGTCCTCACCGGCACCACCCTCTGGATCGGCTACGTCAACGCCGAGGGCGCCGCCAGCCAGCGCGTCATCGCCCCCATCCGCGTGGAGGGCGGCTTCGTCACGGCGTACGACCACACGGCGGACGAGGTACGGACGTATCCGCTGCACCGGGTGACGGGGGTGGCGGAGCTGGCGGAGGGGTAGGGGGTGACTCTGAAAAAGTGTGTCACTTTCCTGCGGAAGTGTCACACTTTTTCGGAGGGGTCCCCCGCCCCGGCCGCCTCGCCTCGGCCCAGATAGCGGTCCAGCGCCTCGACGGAGTCCGCCACGAACGTCGGGCGCCGGGCCATCTCCCGCAGCTCGTCCTCCGTGACCCACGCGTGCCAGGAGATCTCGGCCGGGTCGGGGGTGATGTCCGTACCGACGACCGCTTCGTGGACGCCCATCCAGTACGGGCTGATCGCGCCCCGGCACAGGTACTTGAAGGCGAACCGGACCGGCGCCCGTACTCCGAGTTCCTCGGTGAGTTCACGGGCCGCCGCCTCCTCGTAGGACTCCCCGGCCTCCGCGGCGCCGCCGACCAGGAAGTTGTACTGCCCCGGGAACCGGGACATGTCCGCCGCCCGCCGGTGCACCAGGACCCGGCCCTCCCCGTCCCGGCAGACGGTCGTCGCGACGCGGTGCAGCCAGTGGTGCGCGATGGCCTCGCCCCGGTCCACGGTCCCGACCACCCGATCCTGTTCGTCCACCCGTTCCACCAGTTCTCCCATGGCCTCCACCCTCGCAGGGCCGGCCGTGATCATCGGCCGGTAGTGCACACTGGACGTTTGGCCGTGCGGAAGGGATGTGTACGTACGTGAATGGCCCCCTCATCGTCCAGTCCGACAAGACCCTGCTCCTCGAGGTCGATCACGAGCGAGCCGACGACTGCCGGCGCGCCATCGCGCCGTTCGCCGAGCTGGAGCGGGCGCCCGAGCACATCCACACCTACCGGGTGACACCGCTCGGGCTGTGGAACGCGCGGGCCGCCGGGCACGACGCCGAGCAGGTCGTGGACGCGCTCGTCGAGTACAGCCGGTACCCCGTGCCGCACGCGCTGCTGGTCGACATCGCCGAGACCATGGACCGCTACGGCCGGCTCACCCTGTCCAAGCACCCCGCGCACGGGCTCGTCCTCACCACCACCGACCGGCCGGTGCTGGAGGAGATCCTGCGCTCGAAGCGGGTCGCCCCGCTGGTCGGCGCCCGGCTCGACCCGGACACCGTGGCCGTGCACCCCTCCGAGCGCGGGCAGATCAAGCAGGTGCTGCTGAAGCTGGGCTGGCCGGCCGAGGACCTCGCCGGGTACGTCGACGGCGAGGCGCACGCGATCGAACTGGACGAGAACGGCTGGGCGCTGCGCCCGTACCAGAAGCAGGCTGTGGAGAACTTCTGGCACGGCGGGAGTGGTGTCGTCGTGCTGCCGTGCGGGGCCGGCAAGACCCTGGTCGGGGCCGGGGCGATGGCGCAGGCCAAGTCGACCACGCTCATCCTCGTCACCAACACCGTCTCCGCCCGGCAGTGGAAGCACGAGCTGATCAAGCGGACCTCCCTGACCGAGGAGGAGATCGGCGAGTACAGCGGGACCCGGAAGGAGATCCGGCCCGTCACCATCGCCACCTACCAGGTACTGACGACCCGGCGGAAGGGGATCTACCCCCACCTGGAACTCTTCGACTCCCGCGACTGGGGCCTGATCCTCTACGACGAGGTGCATCTCCTGCCCGCGCCCGTCTTCAAGTTCACCGCCGACCTCCAGGCCCGGCGCCGTCTCGGTCTGACCGCGACCCTCGTCCGCGAGGACGGCCGGGAGTCGGACGTGTTCTCCCTCATCGGGCCGAAGCGCTTCGACGCGCCCTGGAAGGAGATCGAGGCGCAGGGTTACATCGCGCCCGCCGACTGTGTGGAGGTGCGCGTCAACCTCACGGACTCCGAGCGGCTCGCCTATGCCACCGCCGAGGCCGAGGAGAAGTACCGCTTCTGTGCGACCACCGCGACGAAGCGGAAGGTCACGGAGGCGATCGTGCGGCGCTTCGCGGGCCAGCAGATCCTCGTCATCGGCCAGTACATCGACCAACTCGACGAGCTGGGCGAGCACTTGAACGCGCCGGTCATCAAGGGCGAGACGTCCAACGCCCAGCGGGAGAAGCTCTTCGGTGCCTTCCGCGAGGGCGAGATCAGCGTCCTCGTCGTCTCCAAGGTCGCCAACTTCTCCATCGACCTGCCGGAGGCGACCGTCGCGATCCAGGTCTCCGGCACCTTCGGCTCCCGCCAGGAGGAGGCCCAGCGCCTCGGCCGGGTCCTGCGCCCCAAGGCCGACGGCCATCAGGCCCACTTCTACTCGGTCGTCGCCCGCGACACGATCGACCAGGACTTCGCCGCCCACCGCCAGCGCTTCCTGGCCGAACAGGGCTACGCGTACCGGATCATGGACGCGGACGAGATCCTCGCGGAGAGCTGAGCCCGGGAAGGCTGCCGTAAGTGACCCCTGCGGTCACTTACGGCGTATGCCCGCTTCCTCGCCGTACTCTCCGAGGACGACCACGCTGAACGCGGCGCCCGCGAACACTTTTATGGCGCGCAGGGCATTGCCCAGGCGATGGGGGTGGCTGCCGCCGGTCGCCGGTGTGGCACCGGACGGGCGGACGGGGACCGGGTGGATGGTTGCTGCGCTCATGAATCCATGGTGCGTCTTGGGACATAAGGTCGGCATCGGTCCTGAGAGCCAACCTCGAAGCCGCCCGCGTACGCCTCCGGGCTGACCCGTTCCCCCGTCGGGTGGAGGGGTCGTCCCCTAGGGGACGGAAAACGATTGGCCCCCACCGGGCCCGCGTCACTAAACTCTCCGCTCTTGCCCGCCTCCCCGCAGGGAGTGCCACCGCCCGGACGGAAACCGGTCGGTATCCCACTTGAGTCTTCCGGAGGCACCCCCTTGTCCACGCCCGCCGCCGACCCCGTCGGCCATCCCCTCGACGACCCCCTCGCCCGCGAACGCACCCACCTCGCCTCCTCCCGTTCCGCGCTGCGCGCCATGCGCGAGGACGTCGAGTCCCTCGACATCAAGGACGTCACGGCGAACTGGGTCAACGCCGAGGTGCTGGCCCGCCAGATCGACGAGCGCATCAAGGCGCTGGCCGACCTCAGCGACACCCCGCTGTTCTTCGGCCGCCTCAACTACCTGCACGCTCCCGGCGCCGAGCACGCGGAGGGCGCGGAGGGCGAGCAGTTCTACATCGGGCGCCGGCATGTGCACGACGGCGACGGCGACCCGATGGTGATCGACTGGCGGGCGCCGGTCTCGCAGCCGTTCTACCGGGCGTCGAAGAAGGACCCGCAGGACATCTCGCTGCGCCGCCGCTTCGGTTACACGGGCGGCGAGCTCACGGCCTACGAGGACGAGCACCTCATGGACCCCGCCGAGGCCGCCGCCACCAGCAAACTGCTCCAGCAGGAGATCGAACGGCCCCGCGTCGGCCCGATGCGCGACATCGTCGCCACCATCCAGCCCGAGCAGGACGAGATCGTGCGGTCCGGACTCGGCGGGACGGTGTGCGTGCAGGGCGGGCCCGGGACCGGGAAGACCGCCGTCGGCCTGCACCGGGTCGCCTATCTCCTCTACGCCCACCGCGAGCGGCTGGCCCGCACCGGCACCCTCGTCATCGGGCCGAACAAGTCCTTCCTCCACTACATCGAGCAAGTCCTGCCCGCACTGGGTGAGTTGACGGTCCGTCAGGGCACGGTCGACGACCTGGTCGCCCATGTCGAGGTGCGCGGCACGGACGAGGCCCCGGCCGCCGTCATCAAGGGCGACGCACGGATGGCCGAGGTGCTCCGCAGGGCCGTCTACTCGCACGTGAGCATCCCGACCGAGCCGGTGATGGTGGTGCGCGGCTCGCGCCGCTGGCGGGTCCCGGCGTACGAACTCGAAGCCATCGTGCGGGAGTTGCTCGACCGCGACATCCGCTACGGCGCCGCCCGCGAGGCCCTCCCGCAGCGCATCGCGCATGCCGTGCTGGTGCAGATGGAGCGGTCGGGGGAGGCGCCGGACGACCGGGTGCAGGACGCGGTGGCGCGCAACACGGCGGTGAAGGCGGCCGTGAAGGCGGTGTGGCCGCCGGTCGAGCCGGAGAAGCTGGTGCTGCGGCTGCTCACGGACGCGGAGTTCCTCGCCGCCCACGCGGACGGGATCCTCGACGAGGACGAACAGAAGACGATCCTCTGGCAGAAGCCCGTCCGAAGCGTGAAGGCCGCCAAGTGGGCCGCCGCGGACGCCGTGTTGATCGACGAGGCGACCGACATCGTCCAGCGGACGCACTCGCTCGGGCATGTGGTGCTGGACGAGGCGCAGGACCTCTCCCCGATGCAGTACCGCGCGGTCGGCCGCCGCTGCACCACCGGTTCCGCGACCGTCCTCGGCGACCTGGCGCAGGGCACCACGCCCTGGGCGACGCGGAGTTGGGACGAGGCGCTGGCCCATCTCGGCAAGTCGGACGGTGTGATCGAGGAGTTGACGGCCGGTTTCCGCGTACCGACGGACGTCATCACCTACGCATCCCGGCTGCTCCCCCACATCGCGCCGGGCCTGACCCCGGTCGCCTCGGTCCGTGAGAACCCGGGCTTCTTCGACCTCCGCGAGACCGCCGGGACGGCCGAAGTGGTCGCCGCCTGCGCGGAGTTGCTGCGCAACGAGGGTTCGACGGGCCTGATCGCGGCGGACGCCCGCGTCCCCGAGCTGGCCGAGGCCCTGACGGCGGCGGGCATCGGCTACATCGACCCGGGCGAGGAGACGACCGTGGACACGCGTCTGACCCTGGTCCCGGCCTCGCTCGCGAAGGGCCTGGAGTACGACTACGTGGTCCTCGACGAGCCGCGGGCAGTGGTCGACGGCGAACCGGACGAACGCACCGGCCTGCGCCGCCTGTACGTCGCCCTGACCCGAGCGGTCTCGGGCCTGATCGTCACGCACACGGCACCGCTTCCGTCCCAACTCGCCTAATCAGGCAGGGACTTCAGCAGGGAGTCCAGCAGTCCGGGGAACCTCGCGTCCAGGTCGTCCCGCCGCAGCTGCACATAGCGGTTGCGGCCGACGGCCCGCGTCGAGGTGAGCCCGGCCTCACGCATGATCTTCATGTGGTGCGAGACGGTCGACTTGTGCAGATGGGCGACGCCGAGCGCGTCGGGCGCGCAGCTGAACCGCTCCCCCGTCGCGTACACCTTCAGCAGCGACAGCCGCACCGGGTCACCGAGCGCCTGCAACACCTTGACCAGCTCGATGTCCTCGACGTCCGGCTGTGGCAGCCACTCGTTCTCCGCCTCGCTCACGGGCGCACCCCTCTCCGTACCGTTTGACAATCATCCAACAGTCCCTATTGTTTGACCAACGTCAAACCGTTGCGCAGCCCTGCGCCGGACGCACCTGGGGGACCCGTGCGCCTACGCCTGCTCCTGCTCGCCCTCGGAACCTTCGCCGTCGGAACCGACGGCATGGTGACGGCCGGCATCCTGCCGCTCGTCGCCCGCGATCTGGACGTCTCCATCTCGGTCGCCGGCCAGATGGTCACCGTCTTCGCCCTCTCCTACGGCGTCCTCGCCCCCGTCCTGGCCACCGTCACCGCCCGCTGGCCCCGCCGCCGCACCCTCCTCACGGCGCTCGCCGTCTTCAGCGCCGCCAACGCCCTTACGGCGCTTGCCCCTTCGTACGACGCACTGCTCGCCACCCGCGTGCTGGCCGCCGTAGGAGCCGCTCTCTACACCCCTACCGCGAACGCCGTGGCGACGACCCTGGTGCCCGCCGAGCGGCGCGGGCGGGCGATCGCGGTCGTGATGGGCGGGCTGACCGTCGCGACCGCGCTCGGGGTGCCGCTGGGCACCTGGATCGGCCGTACGGACTGGCGGCTCACGATGTGGCTGGTGACCGGGCTCGGAGTGGCCGCCTTCGCCGGGCTGGCCCTGCTGCTGCCCGAACTGCCGCAGCCGGCGGCCGCGTTGAGCCTGCGCGCGCGGTTCGCCCCGCTCGCCGACCGGCGGGTGCTGGGCGCGGCCGGCACCACCTTCCTGGTCTTCCTCGCCTTCCAGACGACGTACATCTACTACACGGTGGCCACCCGGCACGCGACCCACGGCTCCCAGGACCGGCTGACCCTGCTGCTCCTGGTGTCCGGCTGCTCGGCGGTCGCGGGCTCGTCGCTGGGCGGGCGGCTGATCGACCGGTGGGGACCCCGGGTGGTGATCCTGTCCGCGAGCACGGCCTACGTGGCGCTGGCGGCCGCCGCTCCCTGGACGCTGCGCACCATGCCGACCGCGCTCGTCTCCTCCGCGCTCACCCCGGTGTTCGGCTGGTCCATCATGGTCGGCCAGATCACCCGCGTCACCTCGCTCGACCCCGCCAACGCACCCGTGCTGATCTCCCTCAACAGCAGCGCCCTCTACCTCGGCATGGCCGCGGCCGGCGGCACCGGCAGCCTGGCCCTGAGCCTCTTCGGCGAGCGCTGGTTCCTGCTGGCGGGAGCGGGACTCGCCCTGCTGGCGACGGTCGTCGCCGCCCTGACGACACGGCCGGCACCGCAGCCGCGCGTGTCCACCGACACCCCGGAACCGGCGCGGACTTGAGGGCGTGCACGCGCCCGGCACGACCGACCGCGCCTCACCCGTCGAGCGCGACCCGCCACTCCCCGACCGCCGCCGCCGACACCGGCCGCTCCCAGCCCTCGGGCCGGGCGGCGCCGCCGATGTGGAAGGCGTCGACTCCGGCGGCGCGCAGGGTGGGGACGTGGTCCAGGCGGAGGCCGCCGCCGACCAGGATGCGCTGTTCGTAGCCGGGTTCGCCGCGCAGGGCCGCCTCGCGGAGCAGGGCGGGGAGGCCGTCGTCGACGCCGTCGGCCGAGCCGGCGGTGAGGTAGGTGTCGAGGCCGGGCAGGTCGGCGAGCTGCTTGCGGAGGGCGTCGCGGTCGGCGGCGCGGTCGATCGCGCGGTGGAACGTCCAGGCGCAGCCGTCCAGTTCGGCGACGACGCGTTCCACCGCGTCCAGGTCGACCCCGCCGTCCGGGTCGAGGAACCCGAGCACGAACTGGTCGGCGCCGGCCGCCCGCAGCTCCCCGGCGACCCGTACCAGCCGGTGCGTGTCGCCCGCGGCGAAGCCGTCCGCGAGGCGGATCATCACGCGCAGGTCGATGTCCACGGCGGCGCGGATCGCGGCGAAGGTCTCGACCGGCGGGGTCAGTCCGTCGGCCGCGATGTCGGTGACCACTTCGAGGCGGTCCGCGCCTCCGGCCTGGGCGGCGATCGCGTCCTCGGCGCCGAGGGCGATCACCTCCAGGACTGCACGCGTGCTCATAGGACCCCTTCCGTCGTGTTCCCTGGAGCGGCTACAGGTCTAGTCCAATCTCAGGGTACGCGGGCGGGCAGGGGGCCGCGAGATCACCCCCGCGAACGGCGAACGGCGAACGGCGGCTTACGGCCATGAGCCGAAGATGTTCAGCTCCGCCGGCTCCGCCCCCGCCAGCTCGTACACCGTCCCCTCCGGCACCGGGCGCCCCGTGTACAGCCGTACGAGGGTGGCCGCGTCGCCGATGTACCGGGCGGGGGTGCGGTCGCCCGACACATCGCCCAGCCGGAGCGGATCGTCCAGGTCGTCGAGGTCGGCGTGGAGAGGCCGGTGGTTTCTCTGACGGGTCACAAGGGCGAGAAGGGTTAGGGCGGACGCCAGCCTTTCGCCCCCATAGGCTCCGGGCTCGCCGAGCGTGTCCCGTACGTCGCCTGCGTGCACCCACTCGCCGAGCGCGACCGCGTCCAGCGCCCCGCCCGCGCGGGCGATCACCGCACCGGCCTCGGTCATCCCGCGCTCCAGTTCGTCGACGACCCGCGCGTTGCTCCAGTCCGCCCGCTCGGCGATGTCCCGGTCATTGGCCTCCGGCGAGAACACCCCTTCCTCGAACCGGCGCTCCACCACCCGCATGAGCGCGGACGAGCAGTGTGCGAGCACGTCCCGCACGGTCCAGCCGGGACACGCGTCGGTCGCCAGCGCGAAGTCCTCCTCGGAGCGGGACCGCAGCAGCGGGATCAGCGCGTCGCGCTCACCGGCGAGGAGCCGCCCGGGCAGTTCGGGATCACGTACGTCGTGCGTCGTATCGGCGTAAGTCATGGGTCCCACGCTAGGGGCGGGGCCACGGGAGGAAAATAAGCACCATGGCCGATCTCGACGCCCTTCGCGCCCGCTGGACCCGTGCTCTCGAAGGAGCCCGGGCGCCAGGCGGCGGACCCGACCCCCTGCCGTACGCGGAGAACCTCCTCGCCCGCTGGCAGGAGCCGCAACGCCACTACCACACGCTCACCCACCTCACGGCGGTCCTGGACCACATCGACGTGCTGGCCGAGTACGCCGACGACCCGGACGTCGTACGGCTCGCGGCCTGGTTCCACGACGCGGTCTATCTCCCCGACCGGTCCGAGAACGAGGAGCGGTCGGCGCGGCTGGCCGAACGGGCGCTGCCCGAGGCCGGGGTGCCGGACGCGAAGACGGCCGAGGTCGCCCGCCTGGTCCGGCTCACCGTCACCCACGCCCCCGCCGCCGACGACCGCGACGGCATGGTCCTGTGCGACGCGGACCTCGCGATCCTGGCCGCACCCCCGTCGGCGTACGCCGCGTACACGGCCGCCGTCCGCGAGGAGTACCACTTCGTCCCCAACGACGCCTTCAGGGACGGCCGTTCGGCGATCCTGCGCCAACTCCTCTCCCTGCCACAGCTGTTCAGGACCCCGCACGGGCTGGCGGAGTGGGAGGCGACGGCACGCTACAACCTGACGGGGGAACTGGCCCTGCTGGGCTCGGCGGACCCGAGTGCGGGGTGAGGACGGCGAGTGGTGAGCGATTTATTCACGGCGGGTCGCAGGGCGCGGCCCGTATGCTCCCCGCCATGGGGACCACGGGCGCACCACAGGTGGAAGAAGCCGTAGCGAGCTGTCTCGCGCTGCTGGGCACGGCGACGGACCGGGACTGGGACGGCGTGAAGGCCGACCGCCTGGAGTGGAGCTGCCGCTACACGGCCGAGCACATCGCCGGTGATCTCATCGCGTACGCGGGTCAGTTGGCGGGGCGCGCGCAGCAGACGTACCTCCCCTTCGAGATCACCCTCGACGAGGGCACCGACAACTCCGGTGTCCTGGAGGTGATCGGGGCGACCGGCGCCCTGCTCGCCGCCGCCGTCCGCACCACCCCGCGCGAGGTGCGCGCCTTCCACCCGTACCCGTTCCGCAGCGCCAACCGCGAGGGCTTCGCCGCGATGGGCACCGCCGAGGTGCTGCTGCACACCCAGGACATCGCCCAGGCCCTGGGACTGGACTACCAACCGGCCCGGAAACTCGCCGAGTTCGTCCTCACCCGGATCTTCCCGCAGGTCCGCCCCGGCGCCGACCCCTGGCGCACCCTGCTGTGGGCGACCGGCCGCGGCGACCTCCCCGGCCGCGCCCCCGTCACCGAGTGGCGCTGGCACAACAACCTCGTCCTGCCCACCGAACGCCTCACCCTGGACGGCGTCCACCCGGCGGCAGCCGCCGACCTGGCCGCCGGAGGCGAGGGCGGCTTCGAGTGGATCGCCGGCGGCCCCTTCCAGGGCACCCGCGAGGCCGCGACCTTCATGACGAAGGCGTACCAAGCAGGCCTGCACCGCCCGGAGTTCGGAGTATTCGCCCTCGTCCGCCACGAGGACGGCCGCGCGATCGGCGGCATCGGATTCCACGGCACACCCGACGAGGAGGGCCGCGTCGAGGTCGGCTACGACCTGGTGGAGGGCGCGCGCGGCCAGGGCTACGCGACGGAGGCGCTGCGCGCGCTGACCGGCTGGGCGCTGGCGCGGGACGACGTACACACCGTCCTCGCGACCGTCGAACGCGACAACCTCGCCTCCCAGGCGGTGGTTTCCCGCGTGGGCTTCAAGCAGGTGGGCGAGGACCTCGACGAGCTGACCTACGAGCTGGAAGGCTGACCGCCCAACCGGGCTACAGCTCCCGCCCCTTGGGCCTGCGCAGCCCCGCCGCCGTCAGCAGCCGCACCACCTCCCGGCTCCTGACCTCCACCGCCCCGGCGGCCACCGCGTCCGCGTAGCGATGCGACGGAATGTCGTAGTGATCCCGCTCGAAGGCCCGTCGCGGCACGCCCAACTCCTCGGCGAACAGGTGGAGTTCGTCGTAGGAGACATCGCTGACGAGGTGGGACCACAGACGGCCGTGGCCCGGCCAGGTCGGTGGGTCGATGTAGACGGTCACAGGGAACCCAGGTTTCCCACCGCGGCGACCTTCACGCCCGCCTGGTGGCAGACCCAGTGCGGGTCGGGTCCCAGCTCCGGTTCGACCTCCAGGGCGTGCGGGTCACCGGCCGAGCAGACCGGGCAGATCGGCCAGCGGCCGTACGCCTCCAGCAGCGCGTCCTGCACGTCCTGCGCGACCAGGCCGGCCACGTAGTCGACGCCCTCCGGCCACTGCTCCACCCACCAACGCCGCTGTACGACGGACTCCTCCACCATCGACACCACGTCCGCCGCGACGACCTCGCGCGCGGCCAGGTCGGCGAGCACGAGCGCGCGGGCGGCGTGCAGCGCCTGTTCCAGGGGACTGATGGGGTCGCGGGTGGGTTCCATGCACCCATTGTGCGCACTCTTGACCGAACCACCGTCCCGAAAATATCTTTCAAAGGTGACCCAGGACGTGAAAGAAATTTTCGGAAGCGCCTCCGGGAGTACCGGGAGTACGCCACCCGCGGCCCTGGCCGCCAAGGTGCGCACCCTCGCCCCCTCCATGACCCGCTCCATGCAGCGCGTCGCCGAGACCGTCGCCGCCGACCCGGCCGGCTGCGCGGCCCTCACCGTCACCGGCCTCGCCGAACTCACCGGCACCAGCGAGGCCACCGTCGTCCGCACGGCCCGCATCCTCGGCTACCCCGGCTACCGCGACCTGCGCCTGGCCCTCGCCGGGCTCGCCGCACAGCAGCAGTCCGGGCGGGCGCCCGCCCTCACCACCGACATCGCGGTCGACGACCCGATCGCCGACGTCGTCGCGAAACTCGCCTACGACGAGCAGCAGACCCTCGCCGACACGGCCGCCGGCCTCGACACCGCGCAGCTCGGCGCGGCCGTCACCGCGCTCGCGGCGGCCCGCCGTACCGACATCTACGGCGTCGGCGCGTCCGGGCTCGTCGCCCAGGACCTCACCCAGAAACTCCTGCGCATAGGGCTCATAGCCCACGCCCACAGCGACCCGCACCTCGCCGTCACCAACGCCGTGCAGCTCAAGGCCGGGGACGTGGCCATCGCGATCACCCACTCCGGGTCCACCGGCGACGTCATCGAACCGTTGAGAGTCGCCTTCGAGCACGGGGCCACGACCGTCGCGATCACCGGGCGGCCGGACGGGCCGGTGACGCAGTACGCCGATCACATACTCACGACGTCCACCGCTCGGGAGAGCGAGCTGCGGCCGGCCGCGATGTCGTCCCGGACGAGTCAGTTGCTGGTGGTGGACTGCCTGTTCATCGGGGTGGCGCAACGGACGTATGAACAGGCGGCACCGGCGTTGTCGGCGTCTTATGAGGCGCTGGCGCATCGACATAGGCGCTGACGGTTCGTGGTTGTCTGCGGGCCCGGTGGGGGCTGGTCGCGCAGTTCCCCGCGCCCCTGAAACTGGGCCCGAGTTACGAAGGGGCGCGGGGAACTACCAGCCACAGCCGCCCCGCAGACAAAGAACAACAGAAAGAGCCGCTTCTCCATGACCTCTACGTCCAACCCCCGTGACCTCCGCGCCGAGTTGGAGTCACTCACCACGGAAGCCTTCCGCCCCGAACTGGCCGGGATCGATCAACTCCCCACCCTCGACATCGCCCGCCTCATGAACGCGGAGGACGCCACAGTCGCAGCCTCCGTAGCCCACCGCCTACCCGAGATCTCCGCCGCGATCGACGCCGTGGCGGAACGCATGGGAAGAGGAGGCCGCCTGATCTACATGGGCGCCGGGACCGCCGGACGGCTGGGCGTGCTGGACGCGTCCGAGTGTCCGCCGACCTTCAACACCGACCCCTCCCAGGTGGTCGGACTGATCGCGGGCGGCCCGCCCGCCATGGTCACGTCCGTCGAAGGGGCGGAGGACTCGCGGGAGTTGGCGGAGGCCGACCTCGACGCGCTCGCGCTCACCGCCGACGACACCGTGGTCGGCATCTCCGCCTCGGGACGCACCCCGTACGCGATCGCGGCCGTAGAACACGCGCGGAGCGCAGGCGCGCTGACCATCGGCCTGTCCTGCAACGAGCACAGCGCGCTCGCGGCAGCGGCCGAGCACGGCATCGAGGTCGTCGTGGGCCCCGAACTCCTCACCGGATCAACGAGGTTGAAGGCGGGCACGGCCCAGAAGCTGGTCCTCAACATGCTGTCCACGATCACGATGATCCGGCTCGGCAAGACGTACGGGAACCTCATGGTCGACGTCCGCGCCTCGAACGAGAAGCTGCGCGCCCGTTCCCGCCGGATCGTCGCGCTCGCCACCGGTGCCGACGACGCGGAGATCGAGCGGGCCCTCGCGGCGACCGACGGCGAGGTGAAGAACGCGATCCTCGTGGTCCTCGCGGGGGTCGACGGCCCGACGGCCGCCCGCCTTCTGGAGGAGTCCGGGGGCCGGTTGCGCGCGGCACTGACCGCTGCGGGCGGCTGACCAGCACGCTCAGGGGGTGGATACCGACACTCCGTACGACATCGCCGCCGCGCTCCTCCCCCTGGTCGGCGGCCCCGCGAACGTCACCTCCGTGGCCCACTGCATGACCCGCCTACGGCTCGGCCTGGCCGACCGGTCACTGGTGGACGAGGAGGCGCTGCGGGTGCTGCCCGCCGTGCTCGGGATCGTGGACGACGACACGTACCAGATCGTGCTGGGACCGGGGGTGGTGGCCCGAGTGACCCCGGAGTTCGAGAAGTTGGCGGGAGGCGGCGGCGAACTGACCACCCGGGGCGCGGAGTTGAAGGCTGAGCAGCGGGCCCGCAACGCGACCCCCGCCAAACTCCTCCTCCGCCGGATCGCGAACATCTTCGTCCCCCTCATCCCCGCCCTGATCGGCTGCGGGGTGCTGGCGGGCCTCAACGGCCTCCTGATCAACATGAGTTGGCTACCGGGCCTGACCCCCGCCCTCTCCGCCGTCGCCTCCGCGTTCCTCGCCCTCATCTCGGTCTTCGTCGGTTACAACACGGCGAAGGAGTTCGGCGGAACGCCGGTGCTGGGCGGGGCGGTGGCGGCGGTCGTGGTGTACCCCGGGGTGGCGAAGGTGACGGCGTTCGGGGTCGCCCTCTCCCCCGGCCAGGGCGGAGTGCTGGGCGCGCTGGCCGCCGCGCTGCTCGGCACGTACGTCGAGAAGTGGTGCCGCACCTGGGTCCCCGCGACCCTCGACGTCCTGGTCACGCCCACCCTGACGGTCCTGGTCGCGGGCCTGGCGACGCTCTACGGCCTCATGTACGCGGCCGGCGGGATCTCCACGGCGATCGGCACGGCGGCGAACTGGCTCCTCTCCACCACAGGCCCCTTCGCGGGCCTGATCCTGGGCGGCCTCTTCCTCCCCCTGGTGATGCTGGGCCTCCACCAGGCCCTCATCCCCATCCACACCACCCTCATCCAACAGCAGGGCTACACCGTCCTGTTGCCCATCCTGGCGATGGCGGGCGCGGGCCAGGTGGGCGCGGCGATCGCGGTCTACTTCCGTCTCCGCCACGACACTTCACTCCGTACGACCATCAAGTCGGCCCTCCCGGCCGGGTTGTTGGGCATCGGCGAGCCGCTCGTCTACGGCGTCTCACTCCCCCTCGGCCGCCCGTTCCTGACCGCGTGTGCCGGCGGCGCGGCGGGCGGCGCGTTCGTCGGCTTCTTCGCGACCCTCGGCGACAAGGTGGGCGCGACGGCGATCGGCCCGTCGGGCTGGGCCCTGTTTCCGCTGCTGGCGGGGAACAGGGGGCTGGGGACGACGGTGGCGATCTACGGGGGCGGGCTGCTGACGGGGTACGCGGTGGGGTTCGTGGCGACGTACTTCGTGGGGCTGGGCGGCGTACGGCGCGAAACCGGGTGAACGGCAACATCCTCGCCCCGGTCCGCTGAACGGAACAGCACACGACACCCGCTCCCCGGCCCACCAGGCTGCCCAGCACACGCACGGAAACCGAAGCTGCCCCGCACGGGGGAACGGAGGAAGAGGCATGCCCGAACGACGCAGACTGTTCGCGCTCGTCACCGCGGTGCTGGCGATACTGGCCCTGGCCTGGGCCGGCGGCTCACCCGCACAGGCCGCGGGCTTCACCCCGATCAACGTCTGGAACTCCAGCCACTGTCTCGACAACGCCACCGAGAACGCCGCGAAGCTCCAGATGTGGTCCTGCACCGGCGGCCCCGAACAGAGGTGGCTCGAAGGGTTCAACACCCAGACCGGCCTGTTCACCTTCACCAACCAGAACACAGGACGGTGCATCACCGCGCCCGCCTCGGGGACGGGCACGGTCAGCATGGCGTTCTGCAACGCGGCGGCGGCCAACCAGCAGTGGCGCGTCTATTTCGCGGACAACCCGCTCGGTCCGCCCTCGGGCTGGTACGACGTCTGGCAGAACGCGTCGAGCGGCTACTGCCTCTCCACGCCCAGCGTCGGAAACGGCACCCTCATCCAGACGACGCCCTGCGACCCCTCCGACCAGTACGACCGCTGGCACCAGCAGTAGTCCACCGGAGCCTGCCCCGACGACCGGCTCCCGAGCGACGGGAGCCGGTCCCGGGCAACTGCCGTAGCAGACGGGGTGAGCGCCGTGAGTGAACGCGGAGTCCCCCTTCGGCGTCGTAGGCCCATGAACACACAAGCGAACCGCCTCGTCGGACTGCTGCTCACACCGCTCCTGGGTGCATGCTTCCTCGCCGGTTGCGGCGATGATCGGAGCGCGGGCGACGAGGGGCCTACGAACAGTGAGTCGCTCAAGACGCAGGAGAAGCGCGCCCGTGAAGTGGCCGACGCCTGGCACGGATCCGCGGCCGCCGCTGCCTGGAGCCGGGGCTACTACCCGTTGGCCGACACGACACAGCCCCCGGAATCGGGCTGGCACAGCGAGGCGGACAAGCAGGCCTACGAGAACAGGAACATCGTCCGGCGCGGCAAGCTGCCGACCACCGCGATCACGCAGGGGAAGGTGGAGTGGCGGAGCGGAAGCACCCTGAGCCGTCCGCTGGTGGCACCGAACACGGCGTATCAGTCGTTCGCCCACTACAACAATGCTGGGCCCCGGCTCAGCGTGACGGGAGTGAAGCTCGGCGAGACCACGATCGCCACGAGCCGGGGAACGGCGACCGTTCCCGCCTGGCTGTTCACTCTCGACGGCTACGACACCCCGCTCAAGCAGGTGGCCGTCACCCCGTCGAAGCTGCCCAGGTCGCCGATCGGACGAGTGGAGCAAGGATCCACCGGCGGCCTCTGGAGTGTCACCGGGCTGTCCGGGAGGGCGGTGGACAGCCGCGTCCTCACGGTGCGGGCCGGCCACGGAGCCTGTGACGACGGCCCCGTCGTCAACGTGCTGGAGACGGACGAGAGCATCGTGCTGTACGCCTCCGTCGCGGGGGAGCGGAGCGGCGCCTGCAGCGCCCAGATGATCTACCAGAACGTGAAGGTGGAGTTGCGGCAGCCGCTCGCCGACCGCGTCGTCCTGGACGCCCTTACCGCCCGGCCGGTGCCGTACACGGAGATCAGCGGGGTGATCCCGGGCTGAGCCCCGTGCGGTCGGCCGCTTCACGGGAGGCGAGCCTCCCGGTTCCGCTCCCTTACCCGGGCCCGCAGCACCTCCTCCTGTGCCGCGGGCCCCGTCGACTCCGGCGGGCAGTCCCACTCCCGGCCGCCGCAGACGGGCCGCAACTGCACGTTCCCGCCCACGTGCCCCATCACTTCACCGATCCGCCCGTCCCGTACGTCCACGGCGTGCGCCCCGACCGGCGGCCGTTCACCGCGCAGCACGGACGCGAGCTTCTCGGCGGTACGGACGTTGCAACGCCCCAGCGTCACCAACGCGAACGGTTCCTCGCCCGCACCGGTCACCGGGTCCACACCCAGGGACGGCAACGCGACACCCACACCGGTCAGTGCCTCCCTCAGCAGGGCGACGACCTCTTCCGTCGACCGCAGCATTCCTTCACCTCCACGCAGAGTTCGCTGTTCGCAACACAGCGTGGCGGTCACATGTCTAACCTGGCCATACGCGAAGTCCCAACAAACTCGGGTGTTAGGGCAGGGAGTTGCCGTGGCAGGACAGAAGGACCTCGACCCGTCGTCGTCGCCGCGCGCACTGCTGGGCGCCGAACTCCGCCACGCCCGCGAGAAGGCGGGCTTCAGCCAGGAGGAGTTGGGGCAACGGCTGTTCGTGAGCGGTTCGTTCATCGGGCAGTTGGAGGCGGGCACGCGGCGGATGCTGCCGGAGTACGCGCGGATGCTGGACGTTGAGCTGGGGACGGGGGACTTCTTCACGCGGAACTGTGGAGCGGCGGCGAAGTCCAAGTACCCCGAGCATTTTGAGGAGGCGGCGGAGGCGGAGACGAGGGCTACGGCCATCCGTGAATACGCGCCCATGCTGATCCCCGGACTGCTCCAAACCCCCGCGTACGCACGGGCCGTGAATCGGGCGTACTACCCGACGGCACTCGAGGGAACGATCGACGAGTGGGTGGATGGCCGGATGGCACGGACCCGCCTGCTCGATCACCCAACAACACCTCTGTTGTGGGCCGTGCTTGACGAGGCGGCACTACGCCGGGAGACCGGTGGCCGGGCGGTCATGGCAGAGGCCCTGCGCCACGTCGTGGACCTGGGCCGCCGGGGCCGGGTCATCACGCAAGTGCTGCCCTTCAAAGAGGGCGCGCACACGGCGATGAAGGGCGCCATGAAACTGATGGACTTCCAGGATGCGCCTCCTCTCGTCTACTTGGAGGGAGTTCGCACCGGACGGCTGGAGGACGACCCGGCCACCGTCACCCAGCTGAGGCTGACCTTCGAACTCCTCGCAGCCGTCGCGCTCTCGCCGGAGAAGTCCCTGGCCATGATCGAGGCGTTGGCGCAGGATTACGTCCATGAGGAACTTTCCTGACTACGACCTGAGCACGGCCACCTGGCACAAGTCGAGCTACAGCGGCGGCGGGGGCGACAACTGCTTGGAAGTCGCCCGCTGGCGCAAGTCGACGCACAGCGGCGGCAGCGGCGGCGACTGCCTCGAAGTGGCCGACGGCCACCCCGCCCTCGTCCCCGTCCGTGACTCCAAGAACCCCCTCGGCCCGAAACTCGTGTTCCGGGCCGACGCATGGTCGGCCTTCGTCGGCAGCCTGACGAACTGAGTCCTTCCGCCCCTCCCCCATGGGTACCCGTACTCATGCCTGGGCGCGCCCCTCGGTCCACCGTTGTGACACCAACCCGGACCGACCCGAAGGACGCCTCGATGCCGCTTCCCTCCCGCCCGCGTCGGCTCCTCGCACTCGCCACGGACAACTGGCCGGCCCGGGCCTACCTGGGCGTCGTGGGCGCCTCCGTCGTGGTGATGTTCCTCTCCCCGGAGAGTCCCGTCGCCACGGCCCCGTTGGTACTCACCGCACCCCTCTCGCTGGTGGGCATCGTCCTCCCCTTCGGTCCGGGCACCGAAGGCGGCGGCACGGCACAGGGGCTGGCCGTGGGCTCCTGGACGGTGTGGGTCGCGCTGAGCGCGCTGGTGAACGCGGCCGTGATCGGCGCCCTGGCGGCGAGGAAATCCGCAGCACCCTCCGCAGCACGCCCTGCGACACGTGCCGGCCGCCTCCGTACCCTGCTCGCGCCCGCCGTCGACAACTGGCCCGCGCGGGTCTACCTCACCGCGGTCGCCGCCTCGGTGGTGTTCTTCCTCGGCGCCGTGTACGTCCTGCCGGACCCGGGTTTCGCCGGGATCTGGCCGCTCATCACGACCGCGCCGCTCAGCTTCGTCCCCCTCGCCGTGTCGATACCGGCCGAACTCCCCGATCTCTCCTGGCTGAGCCCGCCGCTCTTCGCCGCCGGCTGCGCCCTGAGCGGGCTGGTCAACGCCGTACTGCTCGGCCGCCTCGCCCGCCTCCTCCGGACACGCGAAGCGCACCCGGCCGTCTGAGCGGAGGAACGGCGGGGGCTGCCCCGCCACCGGGCCGCGGCAAAGCCGACTATCGTCGGCAGAACCATGAACCACGCCCAGCAGACCGCCCTAGGTCGCGCCCTCCGCCTCCTCGGCGAGCACGGTGAGGCGCTGACGTCCGACACCCCCGACGCCCGGCTGCACGAGGTCAAGGCGGATCTCAAGCGCGCCCTGGACCTGCTGGACGACACCGTCAGCGGCGGCGCGCCGACCACCCGCTGCCCCGAGCACCCCAACGGCCCGGTCGACGCCGACGCCCCGGACCTGTGCCTGCTCTGCGAGACCCGGCGCCGCGCGGCCCGCCGCTCCGAGATCAACGGCCCCGACGTGCGCAGGCCGGCCGACACCACACCCTCCCGCTACGGCGTGCGCGAGGACCGCCCGCAGGCGCAGCAACGCTGGCTGCCCGAACTGTGGAACGGCCAGGCCTGGCAGCTGTGCGGCACCCCGCGCCGCGACCGCCACGAGGCCGAGCTGTATCTCGCGGCCCAGCGCCGCGGTTCGCGCGCGGCGATGGCGTACCGGCTGGTGCACGAGTTCACGGACTACGAGGTGCTACGCGTCTGGGGCACACCGGTGCACGTGGACATCGAGCCCCTGGGGAACCTCTGACCGGGCTCAGCTGGTGGCAGCGGGTCGTGCCGGTCGCCTGCCTGTGCACGCTCGCGCTGCCGCTGTGGTTCGCCGCGCGGAACGTCCACCGGTTCGTCGACGGCGACCGGACGATCGTCATCCCGCTCTACGCCGGCCGGGACTTGGCCGTGACCGACCGCTCCGACCTGGCCTACCACGCGGCCCACGAGTTCGCCGGTGCCGGATCGGCGCGGCGCTGATCGTCTCGGCCGCCTGGTTCAAGTCCCGCTAGCCGCCCTCCTGTTCACGCTCCCGCTCCCTTTCGACGACCAACCGGGTCCGTTCCGCGTCCAGTTGGTACACCGTCTCGTGCGCCCGCGGGTCCCGCGCGTGGAAGGTGTGGAACATCGGCCCGCTCTCACCGCCCAGTTCGACCCGCGAGGCCGAGGCGCCGCGCACCGCCCGCTCGGTGCCGTAGGCGGTCGTCAGGTCGATGCGGTTGACGACACCCGGCGTGACCCACACCGGTGTCGCCTCCAGGAAGCCGAAGAGCTGGAGGTGGAAGTGCCCGGTGAGGACGACCCGTACGTCACTCCCCCGGATCGCGTCCGCCAGCTCCCCCGGATTCCGCAGCCCGAAGGCCTGTTGGGTCGGCACGTCGAGGGCGATCGGCGGGTGATGGAAGGCGAGGACGGTGCCGTTCCCGAACGGCGTGCTCAACTCCTCTTTCAGCCAGTCCAGTTGGGCCCCACTCAGCCGCCCGTACACCTTCCCCGGCACCAGCGAGTCGAGCGTGATGAACCGGTACCCGCCCACGTCACTCACGGCCGCGCACGCGAACTCCACGGGAAACACGGCGGATACGACCCGATCAGTCCCGTCGGCGGCCAGATGCCCGCTGCCCAACACCTTCCCGAACGCCTCGCGCTCGTCGTGGTTCCCGGTCGTGTAGAAGACCGGCACCCCGCCCATCCGCCGCGCGAACCCGCCCACCAGCTCCCGTACGGCCGAATACGCCTCCACCGCCCCGTCGTTGGCGAGGTCCCCGGTGACGACGATCGCGTCGACACCGCGCTGGTGCCGCAACTCGGCGAGCATCAGCCGCAGCGAGTCGGTCGCGTCGACACCGTGCCGGTTCGGGGCGTCGGTGCGCTCCAGGTGGGTGTCGGACAGGTGGAGAATCCTCATGTTCCGGCACGCTAGCCCGAGTCGGGACGCTCACCAAGAGCCACGGCTCAACGAGTGGCCGGACGCCACATGGTCGTAACGACCTGGCCACCGGCGACGACGATCTCGTCCCGCACCTCGAAGCCGACGCTCTCGTACCGCCTGTTGTTGGCCGGGTTGGTCGACTCCAGATACACGGGAGCCCCGAGCGCGTCGACGCGCGCGAGCCCGTCGGCCAGCAGCCCCATGCCCAGCCCCTTGCCCCGGTGGTCGGCGTGCGTGCCCAGGATGGTGAGGTAGAAGAACGGCTGGGCAGGATGAGCCGCCTCGAACTGCTCCCCAACGACGGTGATCGCGCGAGCGGTCCCCGCATCGGTGACCGCAGCCAACCGCCCCTCGAGCCCGGCGGCCTCTTCCTCGGTCAACTCGACGCCGCCGGGCGGGATGAAGATCGCCGCGGCTTCCACCTCCGGCGTGACCAGCGTCCAGGGATAGCGCAGCGCGGAGCCGGCGTAGACCCGCCACATCACGGCCGCCTGCTCGGCCCGCCGTCGCTCGTCCGGGAACGCGGGCCCCCACACCGGGTCTTGGAGGAAGGCACTGGTGAAGGTGGCGACGACGGCATCAAGATCGGCGACCGTGGCCACCCGGTTGACGGAAGTCATACGATCACCGTACGCACACCCGCGGAGCTTCGCGCACGAGGGGACGACAGCCTGGGCAGTGGGGGGCGAAGCAGCACTATGGGATTCCTGAACGACCCGGACACCGGCGCGATGTGGGCCGTACTGCTGGTGGCGGCGGGCCTGCCCGCGCTGCTGTACGCGGGCATCGCCCGGTTCACCGGACACGGGCGCAAAGGCGGCGCGGTCTGGCGCCCGTTGGACGACCGGCTCAACCTGGTCTGTGCCCTCCTCGCCGTCGTCGGCCACGCGAGCGCCTCGGTCGCGATCGGGGGCTGGGGCGACGTATTCGGATTCACCCCGAGTGCGGCCATGAGCGGCAGCTTCTCCAGCGCCCTCGCCTACGCCGCCGGCGGCGACCAGAAGGGCCGCGCCCTCCGCCCCATGCTCCTCCTGCTCGCGCCGTACGCACTCGCCCTCGGATTCTTCGCCCGCATCGCAGGCTGAGCGACCGGGATCACCAAGGGCTCAGGCGGACATCACCCACCCCGTCCGGCACCTTCCACCCCAGGCCGACACCATCCAGCCCGTCCGGCACCTTCCAACTCAGGCCGACACCATCCAGCCCGTCCGGCGTTTGAGGACGACGCCCCTTCAACGAGGCCCCTTCAGGGCCGAAGCGGGGGTCTGGGGGCGGCAGCCCCCAGGGACGGGACGGGTAGGGGCGGCGGGGGCGAAAACCCCTCCGGCGCACCCCCACCGACCTCACAACAAAAGCCCAGCTCAGCTCAGCGACTTCAGCGCCGCCGCGTCATAAGGCGCCAGCTCCTCCACCCGGCCGGCCAGCACCTTCGCCGCCCACTCCGGATCCTGAAGCAGCGCCCGCCCCACCGCCACCATGTCGAACTCGTCCCGCTCCAGGCTGTCGAGAAGATCGTCGATCCCCTTGACCGGAGCCCCCTCGCCACGGAAGCCCTTGAGGAAGTCCCCGTCGAGGCCGACCGAGCCGACGGTGATGGTCTGCTTGCCGGTGAGCTTCTTGGTCCAGCCCGCGAGGTTGAGGTCGGAGCCCGTCTCCTCGAACTCGGGGAGCCAGTAACGGCGCGTGGAGGCGTGGAACACGTCGACACCGGCCGCGGCGATCGGGGTCAGGATCGCCTCCAGCTCCTCCGGGCTCTCCGCGAGCCGCGCACCGTAGACGTCCTGCTTCCACTGCGAGTAGCGGAAGATGATCGGGAACTCCGACGAGACCGTCTCCCGAACCGCCGCCACGATCTCCGCCGCGAACTTGGTGCGGGCGACCGCGTCACCGCCGTAGGCGTCCGTACGGCGGTTGGTGCCCGCGTACAGGAACTGGTCGAGGAGGTAGCCGTGGGCGCCGTGGAGTTCGACGCCGTCGAAGCCGATGCGCTCGGCGGCGGCAGCGGCCTCGGCGAAGGCACCGATGACGTCGTCCAGGTCCCGCTGGGTCATGGCCGTACCGGTGACCTCGTCGCTGCCGATGCGCAGCCCGGACGGGCCGACCGCGGGGGCGTCGGCGTAGGGCGGCTGGCCCTGCTCGCGGACCATGCCGATGTGCCACAGCTGCGGCACGATCGTGCCGCCCGCCGCGTGCACGCCCTCGGCGACCTTCGCCCAGCCCGCGAGCTGCTCCGCGCCGTGGAAGCGCGGCACGCGGTCGCTCTGCCCGGCCGACTCGTGCCCGACGTACGTGCCCTCGGTGACGATGAGAC
The DNA here is from genome assembly GCF_042751305.1 of Streptomyces hokutonensis. GTDB lineage: Bacteria > Actinomycetota > Actinomycetes > Streptomycetales > Streptomycetaceae > Streptomyces > Streptomyces hokutonensis_A. Next base: position 214,742 of record NZ_JBHYWD010000006.1, on the reverse strand, counting down.
CGACGCCCGCGGCGGCCCGGCGCGCGTAGTACGACACCACGTCCTCACCGGGGATGCCGCCCGGCGAGAACTGCCGGGTCATCGGCGCCATGACGATCCGGTTGGGGACGGTCAGGCCGTTGAGGGTGATCGGACGGGCGAGGACTTCGGCCGCTCGGGAGGCGGGGGCGGTCGTAGACACGTGTGGGGGCTCCTCGGACTACAAGGCACTGGGTACCGGACGGTATGTGCGTGTGCATCGATCATGCGTCAACAACAACCTCCGGGCCAAGCCCGTCATTCCGACCGTCCCACTCCTCGGTCTGTGATCCCGGACACGCCCGAGGGCGGTACCCCCCGCCAGAAGCAGGAAGTACCGCCCTCGGTAAGACCGTTGATCAACCGGAAGGGGTCGATCAGAAGTCCATGTCACCGCCCGGCATGCCGCCGCCGGCCGGGGCCGCGGCCTTCTCCGGCTTGTCGGCGATGACGGCCTCGGTGGTGAGGAAGAGCGCGGCGATGGAGGCGGCGTTCTGCAGGGCAGAGCGCGTGACCTTCGCCGGGTCGATGATGCCTTCCTTGACCAGGTCGACGTACTCACCGGTCGCGGCGTTGAGGCCGTGACCCGGGGTGAGGTTGCGGACCTTCTCCACCACGACGCCGCCTTCGAGGCCGGCGTTGACGGCGATCTGCTTCAGCGGGGCCTCGAGGGCCAGCTTCACGATCGCCGCACCGGTGGCCTCGTCACCTTCGAGCTCGAGCTTCTCGAAGACGTGGCCCGCCTGGATGAGCGCGACGCCGCCACCGGCGACGATGCCCTCCTCGACGGCCGCCTTCGCGTTGCGAACGGCGTCCTCGATGCGGTGCTTGCGCTCCTTGAGCTCGACCTCGGTGGCCGCGCCCGCCTTGATGACGGCGACGCCACCGGCGAGCTTCGCCAGGCGCTCCTGGAGCTTCTCGCGGTCGTAGTCCGAGTCGCTGTTCTCGATCTCGGCGCGGATCTGGTTGACCCGGCCGGCGACCTGGTCGGCGGAGCCGGAGCCGTCGACGATGGTGGTCTCGTCCTTGGTGATGACGACCTTGCGGGCGCGGCCGAGGAGGTCCACGGTCGCGTTCTCCAGCTTGAGGCCGACCTCCTCGGAGATGACCTCGCCGCCCGTGAGGATGGCGATGTCGCCGAGCATGGCCTTGCGGCGGTCGCCGAAGCCCGGAGCCTTGACGGCGACGGACTTGAAGGTGCCGCGGATCTTGTTGACGACCAGCGTGGACAGGGCCTCGCCCTCGACGTCCTCGGCGATGATCAGCAGCGGTTTGCCCGACTGCATGACCTTCTCCAGGAGCGGGAGCAGGTCCTTGACGTTGGCGATCTTCGAGTTGGCGATCAGGATGTACGGGTCGTCGAGGACGGCCTCCATACGCTCCATGTCGGTGGCGAAGTACGCCGAGATGTAGCCCTTGTCGAAGCGCATGCCCTCGGTGAGCTCGAGCTCGAGCCCGAAGGTCTGCGACTCCTCGACGGTGATGACGCCTTCCTTGCCGACCTTGTCCATCGCCTCGGCGATGAGCTCGCCGATCTGGGTGTCGGCGGCGGAGATGGAGGCCGTCGAAGCGATCTGCTCCTTGGTCTCCACGTCCTTGGCCTGCTCGAGGAGGGCACCGGAGACGGCCTCGACGGCCTTCTCGATACCGCGCTTGAGGGCCATCGGGTTGGCGCCCGCGGCTACGTTGCGCAGACCCTCCTTGACGAGGGCCTGGGCGAGGACGGTCGCGGTGGTCGTACCGTCACCGGCGACGTCGTCCGTCTTCTTGGCGACTTCCTTGACCAGCTCAGCGCCGATCTTCTCGTACGGGTCCTCGAGCTCGATCTCCTTGGCGATGGAAACACCATCGTTGGTGATCGTGGGGGCGCCCCACTTCTTCTCGAGGACGACGTTGCGGCCCTTGGGGCCAAGGGTGACCTTGACGGCGTCGGCGAGCTGGTTCATCCCGCGCTCGAGACCGCGCCGTGCCTCCTCGTCGAACGCGATGATCTTGGCCATGTGAAGTGGTCCTCCCGGACTGGGGTGGATTGCTCCGGACCGCGCTGGCGCCCGCGACGGACGGCCTGCCTGCCCCGTGGTTCCTTGCACCACCTGGCCTGCGGGCCTCACCGACCCGGTCCTTCGTTATCACTCTCACCTTCAGAGTGCTAACGCCAATGATTAGCACTCGGCATGGTCGAGTGCAAGCGGCTACCAGGTACTGACCGGCCCCCCGGGCCTCCGGAACATGCCGAAGGGCCCGTACCCCAGGAGGTGACCCCCCAGGAGTACGAGCCCTTCGATGAAGAACGAAGAACGTCGCTGCTGTTCGTCGGCGCGTGCTTCAGCCGGTCGCGAGCCGGACCATGTCCGCCTGCGGCCCCTTCTGACCCTGCGAGATCTCGAAATCGACCCGCTGACCCTCTTCCAGGGTGCGGTAGCCGTCCATCTGAATCGCGCTGTAGTGGACGAAAACATCCGCACCACCGTCGACCGCGATGAAGCCGTACCCCTTCTCCGCGTTGAACCATTTGACGGTGCCCTGAGCCATGCCTAACTCCCCTATTACTGGCCCTTGCACGGACCCGCACTTCGCGGATCCGGGTCAGACCTCACCCCCCACAGGATTGGGGGCGTGCGCCGGAACGCGTCGACCGCGGCCGAATGTATCCGTCCAACTGCCGTCTGCAACAGGTCAATCCGACGAGAATTCCGGGCAGGACCGGTCGGGAATTTACGGAGAATTCGCCCGACTTCAGGGCAAGTCGGGCCGGATAAAGGGCACATAAGGCGCAAAAGACCTGCACACTTTGGCTACTTCTCATCGCACGCGGAGCCGGTACTCATATGCGTTCGGCATGCGGAGTGGAGCGGGTTCCCCAACTGTACCCCGCTCAACCCTACAGAATTGCCCCCTCCGCTTCTCTCGCGGAGGGGGCAATTCGATGAACACTCGGTAATCGGCATTACCGAGGGTAACGACTAGCCTCCGGCAACGGCCGGAATGATCGAGACGCCGGCCCCGTCCGGAGTGGCCGTCTCCAGCCCCTGCTCGAACCGCACGTCGTCGTCGTTGACGTAGACGTTGACGAACCGGCGCAGCTTGCCCTGGTCGTCGAGAACGCGGGCGGAGATGCCGGTGTGGTTCTTCTCCAGGTCGCCGATGACCTCGGCGAGGGTGGCGCCTTCGGCGGTCACTTCGGCCTGCCCGCCGGTGTAGGTGCGCAGGATGGTGGGGATGCGGACAGAAACGCTCATGCTCAGGACCTCCGGTCAGGTACGGCTTTTGTCTTTTTGGGGGCGCGGGGCTGTGTCGATGTGCGGCTACCGCCGCGCGGGCGCGACCAGCCCCCGCGGACCCGCAGACGAACTACGACGCTAGGACGCGAGCCCAGCTTCCCTGAACGACTCGAGGCTCGGGCGGATGGTCGCGGTGAGTCCGGTACCGGCAACCGCGTCCAGCGTCTTCAGACCGTCACCGGTGTTCAGCACGACAGTGGTCAGCGTCGGGTCCAGCAGACCGTTGTCGATCAGCTTCTTCGCCACACCCACGGTCACCCCGCCCGCCGTCTCCGCGAAGATCCCCTCCGTGCGCGCCAGCAGCTTGATCGCGTCGACGACCTGCTCGTCGTTGACGTCCTCCACCGCACCGCCCGTACGCCGGGCGATGTCCAGCACGTACGGCCCGTCGGCCGGGTTGCCGATGGCGAGGGACTTGGCGATGGTGTTCGGCTTCTGCGGCCGTACGACGTCGTGCCCGGCCTTGTAGGCCACGGAGACCGGCGAGCAGCCCTCCGCCTGGGCGCCGAAGATCTTGTACGGCTTGTCCTCGACGAGCCCGAGCTTGATCAGCTCCTGCAAGCCCTTGTCGATCTTCGTGAGCTGGGAGCCGGAGGCGATCGGGACGACCAGCTGGTCCGGAAGCTTCCAGCCGAGCTGCTCGCAGATCTCGTACGCCAGGGTCTTGGAGCCCTCGGCGTAGTACGGCCGGAGGTTGACGTTGACGAAGCCCCAGCCCTCGCCGGCCGGGTCGCCGATCAGCTCGGAGCAGAAGCGGTTCACGTCGTCGTAGTTGCCCTCGATGCCGACGAGCTCGCCGCCGTAGATCGCGGCCATGACGACCTTGCCCTCCTCCAGGTCGTGCGGGATGAACACGCAGGAGCGGAAGCCGGCCCGCGCGGCGGCGGCACCGACCGCGCCGGCGAGGTTGCCGGTGGAGGAGCAGGAGAGGGTGGTGAAGTCGAAGGCGCGGGCGGCCTCGATGGCCTGCGCCACGACGCGGTCCTTGAAGGAGTGCGTCGGGTTGCCGGAGTCGTCCTTGACGAACAACTTGCCCGCGTCGACGCCCAGTTCGCGGGCGAGGTTGTCGGCCTGGACGAGCTTGGTCCAGCCGGGGTTGATGTTCGGCTTGGTCGCCACGTCGGCGGGGACGGGCAGCAGGGGCGCGTAGCGCCAGATGTTCGCGGGACCCGCTTCGATCTGCTTGCGGAGCTCTTCGGTGTCGTAGGCCGAGAAGTCGTAGGCGATCTCCAGCGGGCCGAAACACTCCTCGCAGGCGAAGACCGGGCCGAGCGGGACGCGGTGGCCGCACTCGCGGCAGGACAGCGCGGCGGCGGGGCCGAGATCGACGGTGTTCGTGGGGTTCGGGTCCGCGGCGGTGGTGTCCGTCTTCGCGGGGTTCGTGGTGCTTGCAACAGTCTGCGCAGCCATGGAGGCGAGGCCCTTTCCTCATCTTCCTCACGACGCGTTTCGCCGCGAGACGGATTTGGCACCTTCCCGAGCCGGGAGCCTCGGCACATGGACGACATGCGACAAGACCGGCTGGAGGGTTGCCGGGGCTTCAACGGGCCGTATCCCTCTGCCCCTCTGGATGAGCGGTGTTCAGTTGTGTATGCGATTGTCCCGCCGACGGCCCCCGACATGCGATGGTCATCAGCGTTGTTCAAGACTGTAACCGAAGGCCAGGACAGTTGAGTGAGCCGTCCGAACCGCGAGATGGATCACTTACTCACTGTCTGTGACCAGCCCTCGCCGAGAGAACGCAGAGGAGCCGCGCAACGTGCTGAAGGAAGTCGAGCACTGGCTGAGCACCCGCTCCTGGTCCCTGACCGATCGGCCGCTCCACAAGATCCTGGCCGCGAAGCACCGTACGGGCCAGTCGGTCTCCGTCGTGCTGCCCGCGCTCAACGAGGAAGCGACGGTCGGTGACATCGTCGCGATCATCCGTCACGACCTCATGCAGCAGGTCCCGCTCGTCGACGAGATCGTCGTCGTCGACTCCGGGTCCACCGACCGCACCTCCGAGGTGGCCGCCGCGGCGGGCGCCCGGGTCGTGCACCGCGACGACATCCTGCCCCGCATCCCCGCCGTGCCCGGCAAGGGCGAGGTGCTGTGGCGCTCGCTGCTGGTGACCAGCGGCGACATCGTCTGCTTCATCGACGCGGACCTGAAGGAGTTCTCCTCCGACTTCGTCACCGGGATCGTGGGCCCGCTGCTCACCGACCCCGGCGTCGACCTCGTCAAGGCGATGTACGACCGCCCGCTCGCCGGCGCGGCCGGCCAGGGCGGACGTGTCACCGAGCTGATGGCCCGCCCGCTGCTGAACATGCACTGGCCCCAACTGGCCGGATTCGTGCAGCCGCTCGGCGGCGAGTACGCGGCCCGCCGCTCGCTGCTCGAGCAGCTCCCGTTCCCCGTCGGCTACGGCGTCGAGCTGGGCATGCTCGTCGACGCGCTGCACCTGGTGGGTCTGGACGCCCTCGCGCAGGTCGACGTGGGCGTGCGCAAGCACCGGCACCAGGACGGGCAGGCGCTGGGCCGCATGGCCGCGCAGATCTACCGCACGGCCCAGCTGAGGCTGGCCCGCGGGCATCTCATCCGGCCGTCCCTCACGCAGTTCGAGCGGGGGCCTGAGGGTTTCGAGCCGCGCACGTACTCCGTGGACACGGAGGAACGGCCGCCGATGGCGGACATCACCGAGTACCAGTCGCGCAAGGTGGCGTAGCCGGCAGGCGCTGTTGCCGGGGGCCGGGGGCCGTATACGGACTCCGACAGTCCGCCGTGGGTCGTCTGTACGTTTGAGTGTTTCCGGGCCGGGCTAGGTTGTGCCGTATGGCTTCTACGGCTTCTACGGCTTCCACGCCCTCTCCCGGTGCTGCTCAGGTGCTCGTCGCGTCCAACCGCGGTCCGGTCTCGTACGAGGTGGGCGACGACGGTTCGCTGCACGCCCGGCGCGGCGGCGGCGGACTGGTGTCCGGGCTGTCGGCGATCGGGCCGGACGCCGGGGCGCTGTGGGTGTGCTCGGCGCTGTCCGACGGCGACCGGGAGGCGGTACGGCAGGGCGTCGGCGAGGACGGCGTGCGCATGCTCGCCATTCCGGCCGACGTGCACGCCGACGCGTACAACGGCATCGCCAACTCCGTGCTGTGGTTCGTCCACCACATGCTGTACCAGACCCCGCTGGAGCCGGTCTTCGACGCGGAGTTCCGGCGCCAGTGGGCGTCGTACGAGACATACAACCGGGCGTTCGCCGAGGCGCTGGCGGAGGAGGCGGCCGAGGGCGCGGCAGTGCTGGTGCAGGACTACCACCTGTGCCTGGTCCCCGGGATGCTCCGCGAGCTCCGTCCCGACCTGCGGATCGGGCACTTCTCGCACACGCCGTGGGCGCCGCCGGAGTACTTCGCGATGCTGCCCGACGACATCCAGGCACGGCTGATGGAGGGCATGCTCGGGGCGGACCGGGTGGCGTTTTTGACCTGGCGGTGGGCGACGGCTTTCCAGAACTGCGCGGGCGGGGTCGACCCTGACCGCTGGGTCTCCACCTGGCCGTCGGGCGCCCCGCGGGCCATCGAGCACTTTGAGAAGGACGGGACCACCCACCGGGTGCGGATCGCCCGCCGGACGCTCATCGGTGTCCACAGCCTCGGCGCCGACGCCGAGTTCCTGCACGCGCGCTCGCACCAGGCGGACGTCGAGGAACGGATGGCCGCGCTGCGCGAGGAGATCGGCGAGGGCCGCAAGACCATCGTCCGGGTGGACCGCACCGAACTCTCGAAGAACATCGTGCGTGGCCTGCTGGCGTACCGGCAGCTGCTCGACGACCACCCCGAGTGGCGGGAACGGGTCGTGCACGTCGCCTTCGCCTACCCGTCGCGGCAGGACCTCGCCGTGTACCGGGACTACACGGCCGAGGTGCAACGGGTCGCCGACGAGATCAACTCCCTTTACGGCACGCCCGGTTGGACCCCGGTCGTCCTCCACGTCAAGGACGACTTCGCCCGCTCACTGGCCGCGTACCGCCTCGCCGACGTGGCCCTCGTCAACCCCATCCGCGACGGCATGAACCTCGTCGCCAAGGAGGTCCCGGTCGTCTCCGACGAGGGCTGCGCGCTGGTCCTCTCCCGCGAGGCGGGCGCCTTCCAGGAACTCGGCAAGGACGCGATCACCGTCAACCCGTACGACGTGATCGGCACGGCCAAGGCCCTCCACGAGGCGCTCACGATGCCCGCCGAGGAACGCGCCGAGCGGACGAAGAGCCTGGCCGCCGCGGCCACGGCACTCCCCCCGGCCCAGTGGTTCCTGGACCAGCTGAACGCGCTGCGGGATCAGGTGAGTTGATCACGAGGCGGCGGGCGGCGGAGCGTCCGGGCGGCCGATCCAGGGGCGCCCCTGTCACCGCGACACCCTGACCCGGCCCGCGTCAACGCCCCCACGCGATCAGCCGAGTTGAGCGGCCGATGCCGACAGCAGGGCTACGGTCCGGCCGGGCGGCGTCCGTAACGCCGTTGCGGCGGGCCCGGCCCACCGCTGTCCGCGCCGGGCGCAGGACCGGACACCCTGCCCGACTTCCTCCGCCAACACCCGCCCGGGATGAGGCGAGTTGAGCGGCAGGCGCCGACAGCGGACCTTCGGCTCCGCCGGTCGACGACCGCCAACTCGCGCCGTCGCCCCGGCAACACCCCGGCCCAATCAGCCCAGTTGAGCGGCCAGCGCCGACAACAGCCCGACAACCCCCGCCGCCCCGTCCACCACCAGGTCGGCCCGTTCCCGTAGTTCGGTGACCTCGTCGTTGCCGCTGCACACGAGGAGGCCGGGGAGGCCGTCGGAGCGGAGTTTTTCTACGGCGGCGAAGGCGGGGAGGTCGCCGAGGTCGTCGCCGGCGTAGAGGACGGACTCGGCGTTCGTCTCGCGGAGGTAGTCGGCGAGGGCGACGCCCTTGTCCATGCCGGGTGGGCGCAGCTCCAGGACCAGGCGGCCGGGTTCGACGATCAGGCCGTGGCGGGTGGCGAGGTCGGTGAGGGGGGCGCGGAGGGCGTCGTAGGCCGCCTGGGGGTCCGTGGCGCGGCGGGTGTGGACGGCGACGGCACGGCCCTTCTCCTCGATCCAGGTGCCCTGCCAGGCGCCGATCCGGTCGAGGAAGCCCGGGAGTTCGGCGCGGACGGCGGCAACGCCCGGGTGCGGGGCGGGGGCGCTGACCGTGCTGCTCACCGCGTCCCAGCGCTCCGTGCCGTAGTGGCCGAGGACGACGAGGTGTTCCAGGCCCGGTACGCCCGCGAAGCCGCCGTTGCGGACCGCCACGCCCGCCGGGCGGCCGGTGATCACGGCGACGGCGGCGACCTTCGGGGCGAGGGCGGCCAGCGCGGGCACCGCGCCCGGGTGCGCGCGGGCCTGCTCGGGGTCCGCGACGATCGGTGCGAGCGTGCCGTCGAAGTCGAGCCCGATCACCGCGGCGGAGGGGCGTGCGAGGATCGCTTCCAGGCCCTCGCGCCCGGCGACGGTGCGAGGGGTCGGCAGTACATCCGGGAGATGGACGGGATCGGTGGAGTCCTTAGGGCTGCCCATACTGCGACCCTATCCGGGCGGGGCCGACCGCACCCCTCGCCCATCACCGCTCGGCCGGACCCTCACCTCTCCGAACGCCGCGTCTCACGGACCCGTCGCAGTCTGTTCACCGTCACCGGGTCGTGGGCGAGCGCCCGCTCGTCGTCCAGCAGGGCGTTGAGCAGCTGGTAGTAGCGCACGGGGGCCAGGCCCAGCTCCTCGCGTATCGCACGCTCCTTCGCGCCGGGGCCCGGGAAGCCGCGGCGCTCCAGCGCGAGGATGTCCTGTTCCCTCCGGTGGAGGGGAGGAAGCCGCGAGGGCCGGTCCTTGTCCATGCCCTGCACCGTAACGCCCGCCACTGACAACGGCCCCAGTCGCCTACTTGCCGCTCTCCGCCAGCGTCGCCGCCGCCTGCAGCTGCCCCAGCACCGCGCCGGGGCTGCCGTTCGCGGCGACCGCCCGCCCTATGCGCTTCTTGATGTCGGCGCTGACCGTGGCCCAGGAGGTGTTGCCGACCGGGTAGAGCGTGGAGAGCGGGAGCTCCTCCAGGAACGGGCGGAGGTCCTGGTCCTCCTTCGACGCCTCCATCACCTTCGACGCGGAGGTCGTCACCGGCAGCAGGTCGTACTCGCGGGAGAAGGCGAGGACGTTCTTCTCGCTGTAGACGTAGTCGAGGAAGTCGCCGATCTGGTCGCGGTGACCGTTCTGCTTGAACGCGGTCATCCAGTCGGCGACACCCATCGTGGTCTTGGCCTTGCCGGTGCGCCCCGGCATCGCGACCGTACCGAACCTGACGCCCTTCTTGGCCGCCTGCTGGATGAGCGTGGGGTGTCCGTTCAGCATGCCTACGTCTCCGTCGGCGAAGGCGGCGAACGCGTCCGCGCGGTTGAGTTCGGCGGGTGCGACGGGTCCGGTCAGCCCCTTGCCGACGAGGTTGTCGCGCAGCCAGGTGAAGGTGGAGATGTTCTCCGCGGAGTCGAGGGTGTAGCTGCTGCCGAGTTCGTCGGTGTAGCCGCCGCCCCCGCCGAGCAGCCACTGCATGGTCTCGGCCTGCGCCTCCTCGGACCCGAGCGGGAGCGCGAACGGGTACTTCACACCCCGCTCCTTCAGGGCCTCCGCGTCCGCCGCCAGCTCACTCCAGTTCTTGGGCGGGGTCAGGCCGGCCTCGGTGAAGAGGGTCTTGTTGTAGAAGAGGACGCGCGTAGACGCGGCGAAGGGCATGCCGTACTGGATGTGATCGACATTCCCCGCGTCCGCGAGCGGCTCCAGGAAGTCCGCCTCCACGGGGATGGAGAGCAGGTCGGCGGTGGAGTACAGCCTGCCCTCGTCCGCGTAGTCGGCGTACGCACCGATCTGCGCCATGTCCGGAGCCTTCCCCGCGTCGACCATGGCCCTCACCTTGGCGTCGACCTCGTTCCACGAGTACACGCCGACGTCGACCTTCACACCGGGGTGCTTGGCCTCGTACGCCTTGACGAGCGCGTCCCAGTACTTCCGCGAACTGTTGGACGCCGAGTCGCCGTAGTCGGCGGCGACGAGTCTCAGGGTGACGTCACCCGAGTCCCCGCCGAGGCCGCAGCCGCCGAGGACCGTCGTCATGCCCAGTACGGACATCGCCGCGATCATTCCTGTCCTGCGCCGCTGCACTGCTGACTCCCCAAAGCTTTGCTGTCGTGACGTTCGCTCCGCGAACCCATAAGGTCTACACCACGTAAGTGGACTAGACCTCTCGCGGGTAGACGGGCCACACTGTCCCCCGTGAGACATGTCATCGCCCTCGACGTGGGCGGCACCGGGATGAAGGCCGCCCTCGTGGGGGCCGACGGCGAGCTGCTGCACCGGGCCCGCCGGGCGACCGGCCGCGAGCGCGGACCGGACGCGGTCGTCGAGCACATCCTCGGCTTCGCCGCCGAACTGCGCGCGTACGGCGAGCAGCACTACGGCGAGCCCGCGTCCGCCGCCGGAGTCGCCGTCCCCGGCATCGTCGACGCCGAGCGGGGCATCGCCGCCTACTCGGCCAACCTCGGCTGGCGCGACGTACCCCTGCGCGATCTGCTCGCTGCCCGGCTCGGCGGTGTCCCGGTCGCCCTCGGCCACGACGTCCGCACCGGCGGCCTCGCCGAGGGCCGGATCGGCGCGGGCAAGGGGGCCGACCGCTTCCTGTTCGTGCCGCTGGGCACCGGCATAGCGGGCGCCATCGGCATCGACGGCCGGGTGGAGGCGGGCGCCCACGGCTTCGCGGGCGAGATCGGCCACATCGTCGTACGACCCGGCGGCGCACCCTGCCCCTGCGGCCAGACCGGCTGCCTGGAGCGGTACGCGTCGGCGGCGGCGGTGACGGAGGCGTGGGCGGCCGTTTCCGCCGACCCTGACGCGGACGCGGCGGACTGCGCGAAGGCGGTCGCGTCCGGGGACCCTCGCGCGGAAAAGGTCTGGCAGGAAGCCGTCGACGCCCTCGCCGACGGCCTGCTCACCGCCCTCACCCTCCTGGACCCCCGCACGATCATCATCGGTGGCGGCCTGGCGGAGGCGGGGGAAACGTTGTTCACACCACTGCGGGAGGCGGTCCGGGCCCGGATCACCTTCCAGAAGCCGCCGACGATCGTCCCCGCCGCCCTCGGGGACACCGCGGGATGCCTCGGTGCCGGCCTCCTGGCCTGGGACCTCCTGACCACAACCGACCGCATGGAGGTAACCCCCTAATGCCAACCCACCCAGGGGCGCGGGGAACTGCGCGACCAGCCACGACGAGCCCGCACTCCGCGACGGCCAATGCGCCCCTGATCCTGTCCGGCGCCAACGTGGTCCTCCCCACGGGCATCGTGCGCGGCGGCCGAGTCATCGTGGACGGCACGAAGATCACCGGCGCGGCGCCCGACAACGCCCAGGTCATCGACGTCACCGGCCACTGGCTGGTGCCCGGCTTCGTAGACATCCACAACCACGGCGGCGGCGGAGCCTCCTTCACCTCCGGCACCGTGGACGACGTCCTCAAGGGCATCCACACCCACCGCCTGCACGGCACGACGACCCTCGTCGCCTCCACCGTCACCGGCGAGATGGACTTCCTGACCCACCGCGCCGGCCTCCTCTCCGAACTCGCCGAACAGGGCGACCTCGCCGGCATCCACTTCGAGGGCCCGTTCATCTCCCCGTGCCGCAAGGGCGCGCACTCCGAGGCGCTGCTGCGCGAGCCGGACCCGGCGGACGTGCGCAAGCTGGTCGACGCGGCGCGCGGCAGCGCCAGGATGGTCACGCTCGCGACCGAACTCCCGGGCGGGCTCGACTCCGTACGGCTGCTCGTGGAACACGGCGTCATCGCGGCGATCGGGCACACGGACGCGTCGTACGAGCAGACGGTGGAGGCGATCGACGCGGGCGCGACGGTGGCCACGCATCTGTTCAACGCGATGCCGCAGCTCGGTCACCGCGAGCCCGGGCCGATCGCGGCGCTGCTCGAAGACGAGCGCGTCACCGTCGAGTTGATCAACGACGGTACGCATCTGCACCCGGCGTCCCTGGAGTTGGCGTTCCATCACGCGGGCGCGGGCCGGGTGGCGTTCATCACGGACGCGATGGACGCGGCGGGCTTCGGCGACGGCCGGTACATGCTCGGCCCGTTGGAGGTCGAGGTGAGCGAGGGTGTGGCGCGGCTGGTGGAGGGCGGTTCGATCGCGGGGTCGACGCTGACCCTGGACCGGGCCTTCAAGCGTGCGGTGACGGTCGACCGGCTGCCGGTCGAGGACGTGGTCGCCGCGATCTCGGCCAACCCGGCGAAGCTGCTGGGGAGTTACGACGAGATCGGCTCGCTGGAGCCCGGCAAGTACGCCGACCTGGTGCTGCTGGACTCCGACTTCGATCTCAAGGGCGTGATGCGGCGCGGTACTTGGGTGGTCGAGCCCCAACTGGGCTGATATGTGACGCGGTTGACGGCGGCGGTTGTCCCGGGGGACTGGGAGGACCGCCTCCCGTTTGACATCATCGAGCCTCCGGAACACAGAGCAAGCGCAGTCATGCGATCTTCGGGGGAGGTCGGCCCGGTGATTCTCACGGTCACACTGAACACCGCGCTCGACATCACCTATCGGGTACGGGAGTTGCGGCCGCACGGCACCCACCGCGTCTCCGAGGTGACCGAGCGGCCGGGCGGCAAGGGGCTGAACGTGGCCCGGGTGCTGGCCGCCCTCGGCCACGAGGTGACGGTGACCGGGTTCACGGGCGGCGCCACCGGGAGGGTCGTACAGGAACAACTCGCCGCTACGCCGGGGGTGTTGGACGCGCTGGTCCCGGTCTCCGGAGCCACTCGCCGCACGACGGCGATCGTCGACGAACTGACCGGTGACACGACTCAACTCAACGAGCCCGGTCCGACGGTCACTCCGGCGGAGTGGACGGCGTTCCAAGAGGCGTACGAGGGGTTGCTGGGCGGGATGTCGGCGGTGGCCCTGTGCGGGAGTCTGCCGCCGGGGGTTCCGGTGGGCGCGTACGCGGGCCTGATCCGCACGGCCCGGGCGGCCGGCGTCCCGGTATTGCTGGACACCAGCGGCGAACCCCTCCGCCGCGGAGTCGCCGCCCGCCCCGACATCCTCAAGCCCAACACCGACGAACTGGCCGAACTCACCGGCTCCCACGACCCGTTGCGCGCCACCCAGGACGCACGACGCCGGGGCGCCCGCACGGTGGTCGCCTCCCTGGGCGTGCGGGGCCTCCTCGCGGCAACCCCGGAGGGCACCTGGCACGCGACGCCTCCGGCGCGGATACACGGCAACCCGACCGGCGCGGGCGACTCAGCGGTCGCGGGCCTCCTGTCGGGCCTGGTCGACCGCCTGCCCTGGCCGGACCGGCTGGCCCGCGCGGTCGCCCTGTCCGCGGCGACCGTACTGGCGCCGGTGGCGGGCGAGTTCGACCGGGCGGCGTACGAGGAGCTGCTGGGGCGGGTCGCGGTGACGGGGGATGCCAGCGCGGCCTAGGGCCGACTGCTCGGGGCTACTTCTTCCAGCCCGGTTCCAGGTAGAACTGGTCGAAGTTGACGTCGCACTGGTTGCCCTGCTCGCAGGAGACCTTGATGGTGTTGGTGCCCTTGTTGAGGGTGATGTTCCCCCAGGTGTTGGTCCAGCCCTTTTCGTAGTCACCCTCCGCGGCCCTGGCGAAGTTGCTCAAGTTGAGCGGACGGTTCTGGGCCGTGCCGTTGACCGTGAGCGTGGCGTTGGCGTCCTTGCCGGGCACGCCGTAGTTGACGTTCAGCGTGTACTTGCCGGGCTTGGTGATGCCGTTCACCGTCCAGGTGATGGACGCGCCGACCTGGTTGAAGCCCGACACGTAGACGCCGCCCGCGGCCTTCGCGCCGTCGACGTCCGAGGCCGTGGTGGTCCCGCCGTCCAGCTTCAGCGCCTTGACGTCGACCTTCTGCGTCTCCGCCGCGTCCGACGCGCTGCTGCTCGCCGACGGACTCGACGAAGCGCTCTGCGAAGCCGAAGGCGTGTTGCCCGCCTGGTTGCCCGTCTTGCTGTCGCCGTTGCCGTTCATCATCGCCACGCTGATGCCGATGACCACCGCGGCGACGACCGCGATCGCGCCGATCAGCAGGCCCTTGGTGTTGGGGCCGCGGCCACGGCCGCCGCCTCGGCCGCCGTCGTAGGACGGGGGCTGCTGGGTGGGCGGGGCGCCGAAGGCCTCCGGGGCCTGGTAGGCGGCGTTCGGCTGGGCGCCGTAGGTCTGCTGCTGTGGGACGGTCTGGCCGTACGGCTGCTGGTACTGGGCGGTGGGGGCGGCGGCGGGCTGGCCGCCGTACTGGCGCTCGCCGACCGCGCGCACCCGGTTGACGGAGCCCGGGTAGCCGTAGCCACCACCTCCGGACGGCGGCTGGGCGCCGTTGGCCTGGCCGTCGGCGTACAGGTAGCCGAACGGGTCGTCGTCCTCGGGCGTGCTCGCGCCGTTGTTGCCGGGCGTCATCCCTAGGTACTCCTCAACAGGTGCGGGGCGGATCAGATACGTCAGCTTCATACGTCTGGTGAAGTGCGAGCCTACCCGCTCTGCGTGCTCCAAACGGGTGACTCGGACCGCATCACAACGCTGACCTGGAGATCATCCCGCGCGTCTGTGCTGTTTGGGACGAGATCGTTTCTCGATGTACATCCGTTCGTCGGCGGACTTCAACACCTCGTCCGCCGTCATGCCGCAGTGGGCCCACCCGATGCCGAAGCTGGCCCCGACCCGCATGGCCCGGCCGTCGACCCGGATGGGCTGGATGATCTCGTTCCGCAGGCGTACGGCGAGGTCGGCGGCGTCGGCCTTGCCGAGGCCGTCGGCGAGGACGACGAACTCGTCGCCGCCGAGCCGGGCCACCGTGTCGCCGTCGCGCACGGCCCGGCCGAGCCGGCGGGCGACCTCGATGAGGACCGCGTCGCCCGCGTTGTGCCCGAACCGGTCGTTGATCGACTTGAAGCCGTCAAGGTCGCAGAAGAGGACCGCGAGCCCCTTGGTGCCGTCGTCGCGCTCGCCCTCGGGGGCGATGGTGTGGACGTGGTGGTCGTAGGCGTCGAGGAGGTCGGCGCCCGGGGGGTAGTCGAAGCCGTGGCCGTTCGCGTCGTAGGCCGGGTGTCCGTAGGCGGCGTCGAGGGACTCGACCTCGCCGGGGAACGCGGAGGTCGGGCGCTGGCAGAGCCGGGCGGAGAGGCGGGTGCGCAGCTCGGCCGAGTTCGGCAGGCCGGTGAGCGCGTCGTGCGCGGCGCGGTGGGCGAGCTGGAGCTCGCGACGCTTGCGGTCCTCTATGTCCTCGACGTGGGAGAGGAGGAAGCGCGGCCCGTCGGCGGCGTCGGCGACGACGGAGTTGCGGAGCGAGACCCAGACGTAGGTGCCGTCCCGGCGGCCCAGCCGGAGTTCCGCGCGTCCGCCCTCCGCCGAGGTTCTCAGCAGGGTGCCTATGTCCTCGGGGTGGACGAGGTCCGAGAAGGAGTAGCGGCGCATCGCGGAGGCGGGGCGGCCCAGGAGGCGGCACAGGGCGTCGTTGCTGCGGAGTATTCGGCCGTGCTGGTCGCCGCCCATCTCGGCTATCGCCATGCCGGAGGGGGCGTACTCGAAGGCCTGGCGGAAGCTCTCCTCGCTTGCGCGCAGGGCCTGTTGCTCGCGTTCGAGTCTGACAAGTGCGCGTTGCATATTCGCACGTAGACGCGCGTTGCTGATCGCGATGGCGGCCTGGAAGGCGTACATCTGGAGCGCTTCGCGACCCCACGCGCCGGGCCGGCGGCCGTTGCGCGGGCGGTCCACGGACAGGACGCCGATCAGTTCGCCGCACGAGCCGCCGGAGACACCGGGCGTGTACATGGGCGCGAAGAGGCGGTCGGAGGGGTGCCACTCGTCCTCGAAGCGGGGCGCGGGGCCGTCCGTGTACCACTGCGGCACGTCGTCCTCGTCGAGGACCCAGCCCTCGGTGTGCGGTATGAACCGCAGGTCGCCCCAGTCCTCGCCCATGCCGAGGCGGCGCTCCCAGGAGGCGCGGGAGCCGACCCGGCCGGTGATAAGTGCCTCGGCGGCGGAGTTGCCGGAGAAGGCGGCGACGACCAGGTCGCCGTCGGGGCGTACGAGGTTGACGCATGCCAGCTCGTACCCAAGGCCTTTGACCACGCCGTCGGCGACGGTCTGCAGGGTGTCCGCCAGGCTGCGGGCGGTGTTCATGTCCGCCATGACCGTATGCAGTTGCCGCAGGTTCTCAAGACGGACGTAGGGTTCCGACTCGGTCTCCATACTCGCCCTCCCCCCGAGACCTCGCAGCGAATCAAGGGTCTTCTTCCCCGCCACTGAATCACAGCGCGCTGCCCACTCGGTACACAGGGTCAACAATTACTACCCCTTGTGACTCAAGTCACAGCGGAAGATGAACAATTGAGTGGAGTTTCTGCGTTTTACCTGTGCGTTTACTGAACGCAAACTTTGTGGGTGTGTGGACATGATGCACGACGATGTTCCGCCGCGTGGGTCATTGGTCCTAGGACCCTGTTGCGACCGAAGTCCGATGCGGTGCGCGGCACTCGGAGATTAGCGTTCCCGGCGTGCTGAACACCGCGTCGATCACCGAGTCCGTCCCCTCCGGGCATGCTGTGGGGGTGAGCAACGACGAGTTCCGCGCCGCCCTCGCCCGGCTGGCCGCGGGCGTGGTCCTGGTGACCGCGCACGAGGAGCCGTACGACCCGGACGACCCGCAGGCGCCGGTCGGCGAGGACGTCGGCATGACCGCGACCGCCTTCATGTCGGTCTCCCTGGACCCGCCGCTGGTCCTGGTCAGCCTCCGCAACGGCTCCCGCATGGACGACCTGCTCGACGAACAGCCCCTGTGGGCCGTGTCCGTCCTCTCCGAGAGCCAGCGCCACATCGCCGGCCGCTTCGCCATGAAGGGCCGCATCAGCGACCGGCTGCTCTTCGACGACATCCCCTACGTCCACGGGGAGGCGTCCGGCGCTCCCATGGTGCGCGGCGCCCTCGCGACCCTCGAATGCCGTACGGAGCAACGGGTGCTGGCCGGGGACCACACGCTGGTCATCGGCCGCGTGCTCACGGCGGAGGCGACCAGCACGGACGGCGGCCCGCTGACCTATTTCCGGGGCAGGTACCGGCAGTTGGGGTGACCGTGAATTCGCTCGCCCACCGGTGAGCGGTCCGCCTACCGTGCACCTATGACGACGATCACCACCGGACCCGGACCCGGACCCGGGCCCCGCCTCGAAGAGATCACCCGCGGCAACATCGACGCCGCCCTGGGCATCCGGGTCCGCCCCGACCAGGAATTCGCGGTCTCCCCCGTCGTGAAATCCCTCGCCGAGGCCTACGTCCACCCCGGCACCGCCTGGCCCCGCCTGATCGTCGACCAGGACCGCCCCGTCGGCTTCCTCATGGCCTTCTTCGACATCGACTGGAAGCTGGACGGCACCGTCATCCGTTCCGGCCTGTGGCGTCTGAACATCGCGGCGGACCAACAGGGGCGCGGCTACGGCCGGTTCGCCGTGGAGTCCGTCGCCGCCGAGATCCGCCGCCGGGGCGGCAAGGAGCTCTACGTCACCTGGCACGAGGGCACGGCCGGGCCGGCGAACTTCTATCTGGGGCTGGGTTTCCGGCCCAACGGCGAGTTGAGCGAGGGCGAGACGGTGGGCGTGCTGGAGCTGTCGTAGCCGCGCCTCAGACCAGCCGTACGTCCAGCAGCGCGACCTTCTCCGGCTCCGTCACGATGTCGATCACGGCGATGCGGTCGCCGACGAAGGTGAAGGTCAGGGTGCGCTCAGGGCGCCCGTCGACGATCAGGGCGATGCCGGTGGCGCCGTCCACCAGGGCGGGCCGTGCGAGGGCGGCGAAGCGCGCGAAGCTTGTCGCACCGGTCGCCACGGCGGCGGCACCCGCGGTCACGGCGCCCTCGGAGCGGGCGACGACGTCCGGGTCGAGCACCTTCACCAGCGCGTCGAAGTCGCCCTCGCGCACGGCGGCCAGGAAGGCGTCGGCGACCGCCCGTTGCCGTACGAGATCCGCGTCCGGGGTGGGAGCGCCCTGCACCCGGCGCCGGGCCCGGCTCGCCAACTGCCGTGCCGCCGTGGGCGTACGGCCGACGACGGACGCGATCTCCTCGAACGGCACCGCGAACAGGTCGTGCAGCACGAACGCGAGCCGTTCGGCGGGCGTGAGGGTCTCCAGGACGACGAGCAGCGCGACGCCCACGGAATCGGCGAGGAGGGCGTCCTGTTCGGGGCCGGGCGCGGTGGCCGGGACGGGCGTACCGGCGTCGAGGGGTTCCTCGGCGCGGGACTTGCGGGAGCGCAGCATGTCGAGGCAGACCCGGCCGACGACGGTGGTGAGCCAGCCCCCGAGGTTCTCCACCTTGTCCGCGTCCGCACGGCTCAGCCGGAACCAGGCCTCCTGCACGGCGTCGTCGGCCTCGGCGGCCGAGCCGAGCATGCGGTGGGCGACGGCGTGCAGGCGGGGGCGGTGGGATTCGAATCGGGCGGCGAGGAATTCACCGTCCTGTCGTCGTGGGAACTGTGGGAATTGTGGGAATTGTCGGGGGAATTCGAAGTCGCCCACGGGTGAACACTCCTCGTCGCGGTCCGTCGTCACTGCTACGACGGAGCACGGGCCGGGGATGTGACAAGCGGCGGCGGGAACCGGGGACTACCCCCAGTCGCGCCCGGTCCGCCCCCGCTTGGTGTCGGAGCGCGCCTTCTTCTCGCGCAGCCGGCGCTCGTTGATACCCCGGGGAATCCGGGTGGGCCTGCGCGGCTTCGGCGGCGGCGCGGTGGCCTCGGCGAGCAGCGCCGCGAGGCGTACGGCGGCGGTCTCGCGGTTGCGCCACTGGGAGCGGTGCTCGGAGGACCGTACGGTGACGACGCCGTCGACGAGCCGCGACGCGAGGCGCTCCAGCGCGCGGGCCTTCCACACCTCGGGCAAGGACTCGGTCTTCGCCAGGTCGAAGCGCAGCTCCACCTGGGAGTCGCTGGTGTTGACGTGCTGCCCGCCCGGCCCTGACGACCGCGAGAAACGCCACATGAGCTCGGCCTCGGGCAGGGAGACGGAGCCGCGGATGGCATAGGGACCGGACATGTCCCCCATGGTCGCTCAGCTGTCCCGTCCACGTCACGCGAAATACGGCCGGACATCGAGCGGACGTCGAGCTGACGCCCCGGGTAAAGAAAGTAAAGCCACGTGGAACCTTCGATACCCCTCTTGGCGTTCATAGAGGTACCGGTAGCTTCGTCCTCAGTACGAAGCCCGCACCGCAACGAGGGAAGGACTCCCAACAATGGCTGTAAGCCTGTCCAAGGGTGGCAACGTCTCGCTCACCAAGGAGGCCCCGGGCCTGACCGCCGTCACCGTAGGCCTCGGCTGGGACGTCCGCACCACCACCGGCACGGACTTCGACCTCGACGCCTCCGCGATCGCGGTCAACCCCGAGGGCAAGGTGTACTCGGAGGGCCACTTCATCTTCTTCAACAACAAGTCGACGCCGGACCAGACCATCGTCCACACCGGCGACAACCGCACCGGCGAGGGCGCGGGCGACGACGAGGCGATCAACGTCAACCTGGCCGGCCTCCCGGCCGACATCGACAAGATCGTCTTCCCGGTCTCGATCTACGACGCGGAGACCCGCTCGCAGAACTTCGGCCAGGTCCGCAACGCGTACATCCGCATCGTGAACCAGGCCGGCGGCGCCGAGATCGCCCGCTACGACCTCTCCGAGGACGCGGCGACGGAGACGGCCATGGTCTTCGGCGAGCTGTACCGCAACGGCGCGGAGTGGAAGTTCCGCGCGGTGGGCCAGGGTTACGCCTCGGGCCTGGTCGGCATCGCCCAGGACTTCGGCGTCAACGTCTGACGGACGACCCGCCCGCAGTGCGCTGTGCGAGGCCCCTGACCGCGTGACCGCGGCCGGGGGCCTCGGGCACGGAGAACGGCGTTTTCGGGGGTCCACAGGGGCGTCTCAGTCCCATGTGGGAGTGTGCCGGGGTCAGCAGCGGCTGGACCTGGAAGGACAGAGCACCCATGTCGTTCGGACCGCCCTCCGCCGGTTTCGGGCCGCCCCCGCCCGCCGGTCCGCCCGCCTGGACCCCGCCGACCGAGACCGAGCGGGCCCTCACCGAGGCCAGGGCGCGCGGCGACCGGTCCGCGTATTACGACGTACTCGCCCGGACCCACCTCTACTACGAGATGTCCCGCGAGGCCTACGACGCCCAACCCGACCGCGTCCACCGCGTGTTCATCCGCGACGTCCGGCGCGGCACCAGGCACTGGGAACTCTTCACCGACGGCATGCTCCCCGCACCGCGCCCCGACATGGTCTACTCGCGCGCCTCGCTCCGCTGGATAGCCGACGCCTGGAACCCGCAGTGCCCGCCCACCCTCGTCATCAACCCCGGCACCCCCTGCGAACTCGCCCTCCCCTACGGCCCCCCGGGCACGACGGACTGGTCACGCGCGGCCGAACACACAGGCACGCCCGTAAGTGGCATGCGGCTGCGCGCCCTGCACGTGGGCGGCGCGCTGCACGGCCCCGTCGCCCACGGCCTGGCCTGCGGAGCCCTCCTCTGCGTCAGCAACGGCTCCCTGTGGAACGCGCCGGCCTGGCACGGCAGCGGCTACGACGGGGAACGCCGGCGGCTGCGCGAGTGGTGGGGCATCACCACCCGCGCCGAGTGGCAGCACCATCTGCGCAACCTGCTGGCCCGCGAAGCCTCCAGCTCCGTATGGGAGTTCGCGCTGAGCCTGCGCCGCACCATCGCCCGTGACTTCGGCGGCCACGTCGACACCGGCTACTGGCGGCAGGCCGTAGCCACCGTCATCCGCGCCGACTCCGAGGGCTCCACGGTCATCACCGAGGACGGCGTCACGAAAACGGACCCCCGCCCCGCCTCGGAGACCGAGGCCCGCATCGAGGGCGTCCAACGCCTCATCGGCCGCATCACCCGCTACGAGGCCCGGATGCGGGCCGACGGCATCCTCGACGAGAACCGCCATGTCACCTCCGTCGAGGCCTGGGACCTGGGCCGCGCCTCGAAGATGGCCCGCTGGGGCCTCGGCGCCCGCTTCTGCACCCTGGCGGAAACCGAGTCGGCCCTGATCCGCGCGGGCCGCGCCGCCACCCTCGCCCACCGCTCCTGGACCGACTTCTCGGCCGGCTACATCCTCGGCCGCTGCCTCCACTTCGACGAGGAGGAGTTCGGCCCGTGGTACCAGGACATGGTCGCCGCACACCGGATCCTGACGTCGGATCCGGGGAGTCCTTGGCTGAACATTCCGTTCCGGTAAGCGGGGCCATTCCCGGACGGGGCACGGCAGTTCGGGCGCGCCCCGGAGCCTGATGCGACGTCAGAACACCTCGGTTACAGGTCTGTTGAAAATGCACACCTACTGTGGTGATCAACACGGCGCTCGTCGGCGCCCCTTATCCAACGGAGAAGCACCACGATGCGTCTGCTCCACGCCGCCACGGCACTCGCCGCCACGTCCGCGCTCGCCCTGACGCTCACCGCCTGCGGGAACGGCAGCGGCGACGACGCCTCGGGCGACAAGTCGTCCGCACCGGCTTCCTCGTCCTCGGCCACCGCGGCCGACGGCGCCACGGCCACGGCCGAGAACGCGGGTGCCACCAAGGAAGCGGGGGGCAGCACCGGCGGCGGTACGGGCACCAGCACCGGCAGCGGCAGCGGCAGCGGTGACGGCACCGGCGCAAGCCGTTGCCACACCGCCGGGCTGGGCTTCTCGTTCGGCTCCGGCGACGGCAAGGTCAGCAGCTCGGACGACCAGCAGCACCTGGCCGTGGTACTGAAGAACAAGACGTCCGCCGCGTGCACCATCCAGGGCTTCCCCGGGGTCGACCTGAAGTCCTCCGGGGGAAGCTGGTCACTGACCCGCAGCAGTGCAACGCCCCAGAAGGTCACCCTGGCCGCCGGCAGCAGCGCGACGTTCACCATCACCTTCCTGCCGTGGACCCAGGGCAGCGGCACCGAGTTCAAGGCCACGTCCGTCGTCGTCACCCCGCCGAACGAGACCACCTCGGCCACCCTGACCTGGCCGGGCGGCAGCGTCCTGCTCCAGGACGGCGCCACGCATCCGGGCACGTACACCGGCCCTGTGGGCAGCTGAAGCCCGCCGGAGGGAAACGACAGACACAACTACTGCGTGGCGGTGTTCCTGTGCCCTTGCCCTCGCGCGTAGCCCTCGTCGGTGCCGGCCGAATGGGGACACCTCTGTGCGGACGCTTCGATTCGGCGGGTCACGCGGTGACCGTTTCCGATCTGCGTCCCGAACGGGAAGAAGCGGTGCGCTCGTTGGGCGCGGACTGGGCGCCGTCCGTCACGGCGGCCGCGGCCGAGGCGGACGTCCTGGTCACCGTGGTTCCCGGACCCGACGAGGCGGCGGCAGCTCTTCCGGATGCCGTGTTCGCGGCCCTGGCCCCTGGGGCGGTGTGGATCAATATGACGAGCAACGCCCCAGCAGCCGGGCGAGTTCTGCCGCGCGTTCCGGTGGCAGGCCCTCCGCGCCGAGGAACTTTCCGGTTGTGTCGTAGTCCATCGTGGCCACCGACTCGGAGTCGAAGAGCCAGAAATCCGGCACGTTCACCAGCGGGTTGGGCCTGTCGGTGACGTCGAGGATGAAGAACTCTTCGCCCCCGACATGTTCTTCCGATACCCCCACCACGCCGACACCGCCCGCCTCCTCGTCTCCGAGATCGTCACGAACGTCAATCTGCACACCGACTCCCTGGCCGTACGCCTCGAAGTCGTCCTGCGCCACGACCTCTTACGCGTCTCGGTCTACGACGACGCATTCGACGCCGACCCCCACCAGAAACCCGGCGACGCGTACGACGAGAACGGTCGGGGCCTGCTCCTGCTCACCGACCTCGCCCGGGACTGGGGCGTACGGCGGAGCGCCGCCGCGCACGGCACCCCGGCCAAACAGATCTGGTTCGAGCTCGGCGGAGCCCCCGGCGGCTAGCGTGCCCCCATGTTCCTCGAACCGCTCACGTCGACCGAGGCCGGTGCGCTGCCCGGTGAGCTGCTGACCGAACTCGCCGCCCTCTACGCCTCCAACCACGCGTTCCACGCCCTCAGCGGCGACTTCCCGGACCCGGAGGACATCCGGCCCGAGCAGGTGGCGACCGCGCTGGCGGACGAGTTGGCCGATCCGAACACGGAAGTCCTGCTCGCCCGTAGTGCGGGGCGGCTCGTCGGGATCGCGATCACCCTCGGGCGGCATCCGGATCCGGGCGACGACGATCCCTGGATCGGCCTGCTGATGATCGACGCCGCACAGCAACAGCAGGGACACGGGCGGGAGTTGGCGTCCCTGGTCGAGGACCGCTTCCGCGCGGCCGGCCGAACCGCCGTACGCCTCGCCGTCCTCGACAACAATCCCGACGGCCTCGCCTTCTGGACCGCCCTCGGCTACGACGTCATCGACCAACGCCGGGACCGCCAACTCGGCCGCCCCTGCGCCGTGTTGCGCAAGGAGCTGCGGACACCCCGGCGCGCCGCCCGCGTCGCCGTGCTCGACCCGGACGGATCCGTCTTCCTCTTCCGCTACGACAACGTCGAGATCGGCATCCACTGGTCCCTGCCCGGCGGAGGGATCGAGGGGAACGAGACCCCGCGCGAGGCAGCCCTGCGGGAGCTGACGGAGGAGACCGGCTGGACCGACCTGGAGCCCGGCCCTCTGCTGCACAGCTGGGAACACGACTTCACCCACGGCGACATCCCCGTCCGCCAGCACGACACCATCTACGTCACCCACGGCCCCCACCGAGAACCCACCGGCCCCCACCTCGCCGCCGCCCACGCCGAAGACGGCATCCTCACCTGGCGATGGTGGACACGGGAGGAGCTGCGCGGGGCGACGGAGACCATGTGGCCGCCTGAACTTGCGCGGCTGCTCGACGAGTTGGAGGGACAGGGTCCGCAGGCATGACACGGGCCGCTCTCCTCGTTCGGGGAGGGCGGCCCGGTCAACGGCGACGCTTCGCTTCCCCTACAGCTCGTCCATCAGGCTCGTCACCGAGCCGTTCTCGAAGATCTCGCGGATCGCGTGGGCGATCAGCGGGGCGACGGAGAGGACCTCGACCTTGTCGAGGCCGGTCGACGCGGCGGTCGGGAGGGTGTCGGTGAAGACGAAGCGGGTGACGCGGGAGTTCTTCAGGCGGTCCACGGCGGGGCCGGAGAGGATGCCGTGGGTGGCCGCGACGATGACGTCCTCGGCACCGCTCGCGTACAGCGCGTCGGCCGCCGCGCAGATCGTGCCCGCCGTGTCGACCATGTCGTCCACCAGCACGCAGACCCGCCCGGCCACCTCGCCGACCACCTCGTGGACGCTGACCTGGTGGGCGATGTCCTTGTCGCGCTTCTTGTGGACGATCGCCAGGGGCGCCCCGAGCCGGTCGCACCAGCGGTCGGCGACCCGTACCCGGCCGGCGTCCGGTGACACCACCGTGAGGCGGTCGCGGTCGGTGCCCGCGGCGATGTGGTCCGCGAGCGTGGGCAGCGCGAAGAGGTGGTCGACCGGGCCGTCGAAGAAGCCCACGATCTGGTCGGTGTGCAGATCGATCGTGATGACCCGGTCGGCGCCTGCGGCGGTGAGGAGATCGGCCACCAGCCGCGCCGAGATCGGCTCACGGCCCTTGTGTTTCTTGTCCTGCCGCGAGTAGCCGTAGAACGGGGCCACGACCGTGACGCTGCGGGCAGAGGCCCGTTTCAGCGCGTCGATCATGATGAGCTGTTCCATGATCCACGTGTTGATCGGTGCCGTGTGGGACTGGACGACGAAGCAGTCCGCGCCGCGCACCGACTGCTCGAAGCGGACGTAGATCTCGCCGTTGGCGAAGTCCCGCGCCTGGGCCGGGACCAGGCCGGTGCCCAGTTCCCGGGCGATCCGGTCGGCGAGTTCGGGGTGGGCCCGGCCGGAGAAGAGGAGCAGTTCCCGCCGGGCGCCACGGACCAGGGAACTCGGGGAACTCACTGGCCGAGCGCCGGGTAGTCGGTGTAGCCCCGGTGGTCGCCGCCGTAGTACGTCGACTCGTCGGGCGCGGTGAAGGGGCCGCCGGCCTTGATGCGGGCGGGCAGGTCGGGGTTGGCCAGGAACAGGGCGCCGAGCGAGACCGCGTCGGCCAGTCCCTCGTCGAGGACCTGCTGGGCCGCGTCCACCGAGGCGGGGAAGGAGTCGCCGGTGGCGTGCGGGTTCACCACCAGGTTGCCCGCCCACAGTTCGCGCACGAGCCGGGTGACGGGGCGGGCGACGATCTCGCAGACCTCCAGGAAGGCCAGCTCCGGGAGGGCCGGGACGAGGGCCGCGTACAGGGCCTCGGTGTCGCCCTCCGCGATGTCGTTGTAGGTGTTGGCGGGCGAGAGGCGCACGCTGGTGCGCTCGTTGCCGATCGCCGCGGCGACCGCCTCGGTGACCTCCACCGTGAGGCGGATACGGTTCGCGACGGAGCCGCCGTAGCCGTCGGTGCGGTGGTTGGTGTTGGCGGCGAGGAACTGGTGCAGCAGGAAGCCGTTGCCCGCGTGGACCTGGACGCCGTCGAAGCCGGCCTCGACCGCGTTGCGCGCGGCGTCCGCGAAGTCCCGTACGGTGGCGGCGATTTCGTCGGCCGTGAGCTCGTGCGGAACCGGGTACTCCTGCATTCCGGACGGCGTGAAGCACTGCCCGCCGGCGGCCACCGCCGAGGGGGCGACGGACCGGTGGGCGCTGTCGTACAGCGACGGGTGGCCGATCCGCCCCGAGTGCATCAGCTGTACGACGATCCGGCCGCCCGCCGCGTGCACGGCGTCGGTGACGGTGCGCCAGGTCCTGACCTGTTCGGGGTGGTGCAGTCCGGGGGTGTTGAGGAAGCCCTGGCCGACCTGGGAGGGCTGGGTGCCCTCCGTGACGATGAGCCCGGCCGAGGCGCGCTGGGCGTAGTACTCGGCCATCAACTCGGTCGCCCCGCCACAGGACTTGGCACGGTTGCGGGTCATGGGGGCCATCACGAGCCGGTTGCCGAGAGCGATCTTGCCGAAGGTCACGGCGTCGAACAGCGAGGTCATGGTCGTCCTTTGCGGGTGAAGTGGGTGGAGCGGGTGAATGCCTGCGGTGACGCGGGCGGGTAGTCGTGGACGGGCGGCACGGGTGAGTGGCTGCGGACAGGCAGTCCGTGCAGGTGGCCGCAGCCGGCGGGCGACCGCGAGCAGATAGCCACGGCCGGTCGGCAACCCGGGCGGTTGGCCACGGCCAGGCCGCGCCAACCGGTGACACGGCCTCAGGACCTGGCCGCCAAGCGGCGCGCGTAAGCCGCAGGCACGGGCGACCACAAGCGAGCAGCCACAGCCGACCGGCAACCCAGGCCGGTGACCGTGACCGGCCGGCACCCCCAGCGAGTAGCCACGGCCAGGCCGCACCGACCGGTGACACAGCCTCAGGACCTGGCCGCCAAGCGGCGCGCGTAAGCCGCAGGCACGGGCGACCACAAGCGAGCAGCCACAGCCGACCGGCAACCCAGGCGGGTGACCGTGACCGGCCGGCACCCCCAGCGAGTAGCCACGGCCAGGCCGCGCCGACCGGTGACACGGCCTCAGGACCTGGCCGCCAAGCGGCGCGCGTAAGCCGCCGCCAGCCGTCCGCCCACCTCTGCCGTGGAGATGAGGACGGCCATGTTGGCCTGCGCGGTGCGGCCGCCGGTGGCCCGGTCGACCGCGTGCATCAGGTACTTGGTGAGGCCCTGGCCGGTGACGCCGTCCGACTCGGCGCGGGCCAGGGCGTCCTGGATGGCGGCCTCGGCCTCGGCGGGGTCGACCGCGTCCTCGGCCCGGGGCGGTGTGGTGAGGACGATCCCGCCGGGGTGGCCGGTGGCCCAGTGGGTGGCGACGACCTCGGCGATGAGGTCCTCGTCGTCGATCCGGTGCGGGGAGCGGACGCCGCTGGAGGCGCAGTAGAACGCGGGGAAGTCGTCGGAGCCGTGGGAGATCACCGGGACGCACTGCGTCTCCAGGTACTCCATGGTCAGCTTCAGGTCGAGGATCATCTTCGCGCCGGCGCAGACGACCGCGACCTTGGAGCGGGTGAGCTGGATCAGGTCCGAGGAGATGTCCATCGTGGTCCCGGCGCCCCGGTGGACACCTCCGAGGCCGGCGGAGGCGAAGAACGGGATCCCGGCGAGTTCGGCGGCGACCAGCGAGGACGCGACGGTGGTCGCGCCCGGGCCGCGGCGGGCGAGCACCACTGGCAGATCGCGGCTGGAGACCTTGGGGATTCCGGACTGGGACGCGAACCGTTCGATGTCCTGCTCGGTCATGCCGACCCTGATCGCGCCGTCCTCGACGCAGATGGTCGCCGGCACGGAGCCGCCCTTGCGGACGGCGGCCTCGACCTCGTACGCGGTCTCCGCGTTCTGCGGGTACTTCAGGCCGTGGGTGATGACGTTGGACTCCAGCGCGACGACCGGCCGGCCCTCGTGCAGGGCCTCGCGGACCTCTTCGGAGTGGACGATCGGGATACGGGCGGTCATCAAATTCCTTCGGTCGGGAGGGGCTTGGAGTAGTTCGGCTGCTTCCACAGCAGGTGGGACCTGGCCTCGATCTCGGGCCGGTGGACACGCTCCGTCCACAGCGCGGGCTCGACGGGCTCCACGGCGAGGGACACCGCTCCCGCGTCCGTGCCGAAGACCCGGGTGACGGTCTCGGTCAGCGCGGCGACCAGGTCGGCCTTCTCGGCCTCGGTGAACGTGCGGGGGAAGTGCTTGATGCTGATGTGCGGCACGACCGCGTTCCTTTCCTACGACAGCTGCTGACGACTCCGACAATTACTGACGGACCGTCACTTGCCGTATCCGGCCGATGAGTTCGCCCACCCCGTGCTTCTTCAGCACCCCGTAGTGGTCGCCGTCGAGATCGACGACGGTGGGCGGCTTCGCGGAGTATCCGGAGCTGTTCTCGAGGAAGGAGTAGTCGTCGCCGCGGGCCTTGAAGACCGTGACCGGCGCCTCGATCCGGCGCTCCCGGAGCTCGCGGAAGCTGTACTCGAACTCGTAGGTCGCGGCGACGATCCGGGTGATGCGAAGAATCGTTCCTTCATCGAGTGCGGGGAGCCTGTCGTGGACGAAGGACACGAAGGAGTCCTCATCCGTGACCTCCCGCAGGCACGCCTGCACGACCGGTCCGTGCGCGGTGCCCGCGAAGACGGAGAACAGGATGGCGACGTAGGCCGGGTTGGCGAACGAGGCCTCGCGGCCCCACCGCCGGCCGTCCTCCGTACGCACCTCGGGGTTGCCAGGGCAGATCAGCAGCAGGTTCTCGACCTTCTCGCCGAACTGCTCCAGCTGCCAGGCCGCCTCGAAGGCCACCCGGGCGCCGAAGGAGTACCCCCACAGCGTGTACGGCCCGGACGGCTGGACCCGGCGGATCTCCGCCACGTCCGCCATGGCCATCTCCCGGATGGAGCCGTGGGGCACCTCGCCCGGGTTGATCCCGTGGGCCTGGACACCGGTCACCGGACGGTCCAGGTCCACGCCCTGGGCGAGCAGCCGCAGGTTCATGGGGTAGCCGCCGAGACCGGGCCAGCAGTACACCGGGGACTCGGCGCCCGCGGTGTGCAGCGGCACCAGGCGGGAGGCGCGCCCGGGGGTGCCGTCGTCGACACGGGCGGCGAGCTCGGCCAGCCTCGGCGACTCGAAGACGACCTGGAGCGGGAGAGAGGTGTCGAACTCGCGGTTGATCCGGTTGACGAGCGCCACGGCGTGCAGGGAGTTCCCGCCCGAGGCGAAGAACTCGTCCTGGGTGGAGACGTCGTCGTACTTCAGCATCCGGCCCCACTCGGCGGCCAGCCACCGTTCGGTCGCCGTCGCGGGTGCCACGTACGCCGTCGCGGTGCGCTGCGCGGTCACCTCCGGCAGCCGGGCCGCGGCCTTGGCGTCGATCTTCCCGTTCGCGGTGAGCGGCAGTTCGTTCACCACCACCACGCGGGCCGGGATCATGTAGTCCGGCAGGAACCGCGCGAGGTCGTCACGGATCATCTCCGCCGGGCCCTTGGTGTGTACGGCGTCCTCGCTCATCCCCTCGTGCGCGGCCTGCCCGGCGCTGATCCGGCCGCCGACGAAGAAGTACGAGGCCTCGGCGGCCGGGACCCCGGCGGCGGCGAGCAGTTCGTCCAGGCGGCGGGCGGCCGGCAGCGGGTTGCCCGTCTTCGAGGAGTAGCCGGAGGACATCAGGCCCATCCCCGGGACGCGCTGGAGGCGGTGCAGCAGCGTGCCCAGCACGAGGTAGCGCTGCCAGTCCTGGCCAGCCCGGGAGACGGCGCTGATGCCGAACGCGGCCCGGTCGTACACGCCCTGGTTGATGGCGATGACATGGCGCCGCTCGACCGTCTCCGTGCCGATCCGGTCCAACTGCCCGTCCCGGTACCGGTACAGGCCCTCCCCCAGCCCCGCCACCCGGTCGCCGTGCGCCTGCACGAACAGCTCCACCTGGTCCGGGCGCGGCCTGCCGTGGTCGGCGGTGATCTCGAAGGTGCCGAGGTAGCGGTCGCCCTCGGCGGCGTCGAGCCGTGCCGTGACGCCGGGGTCGTAGCCGACGGGGCCGATGGTCAGGCCGTACCCGGGCAGGATCTCCTCGAAGACACCGACCATGTGGCCGGCCTCGAACTCCAGCACCTCCACGATGTTGTTCTTGTAGACGGGTTCGATCGCCCGCGTACGGCCCAGGAAGTGCACCCGCAGTACAGGACCGGTGAGTTGCTCGCCGAGGTCGCCGACGCGGACGAGGGTGTGGTCGGCGGGGTGGTGGTAGTAGACGCCGGACAGCCCGAACAGGCCGTCGATCTCCAGGTACGTCTGGGTGGCGTACAGGGCGCCCGGTGAGGCGTAGGCGTACTTCGGCAGCAACCGCTCCGCGCTGCGGAACGGGCCGAACCAGCGCAGGAGTTGGCCGAACTCCTCCAGGGTGAGCCGGGTGAGTGCGCGGGGTTCGACCGGTGTACGGGGGCGGGGGGCGAGGAGGGCCAGGACATCGTCGGCGGTGACGGGACCGCCGTCGTAGAACCGGTAGGTCTTGCGGGCGAACGTCTCCCGGCGCTGCTCCGCGGTGGCCGACTCGCCGGGCAGCGCGACGACTTGACGACCGGTCAGCTCGTCCCGGCTCCGCACCCCCGGGTCCGAGAGCTGTGCCTTCACCTGGAGCTTCGACGCCTTCGACTGGTGATGGGCGGCGTCGCTGCGGCCCTGGTCCATCACCGCGGCGGTCCGCTCGTTCAACTCCACCGCCGCCACGAGGGACTTGCTCCCGGTGCGCGGATCGTCGGTGACGACCGCGGCGGCGCGCCGTACCCAGGTGTGCTCCTCGATGCGGGAGGCAACCTCCTCCAACTCCACGCGGTAGCCGCGCAGTTTGACCTGGTTGTCGGTGCGGCCGGTGAACTGGATGGTGCCGTCCGCGTTCCACATGCACAGGTCGCCGGTGCGGTACAGGCGCTCGGTCGGGTTGAACGGCGAGGTGACGAACCGCTGGGCGGTGATCTCGGGCAGGCCGATGTAGCCGCGGGCCAACTGGACCCCGCCGATGAACAGTTCGCCGCTCTCGCCGATGTCGACCGGCTGTCGGTTCTCGTCGAGGATGTAGCAGGTCACGTGGTCGGCCGGGACCCCGACCGGCAGGATCCCGGCGGACGCCTCGTCGAGGACGTCCGGGTCGACCCAGTGCGAGGTGGCGTTGATCGTGGTCTCGGTCGGCCCGTAGAGGTTGACCAGGGACACCGCGGGCAGCGCCGTGAACAGGTCCTTGGCGAGCGTGGCGGTCAGGGCCTCGCCGCCGGAGAAGAGCCGGGTCAGCGAGGTGCAGGCGGTCAGCTCCTCGGTGTCGACGAGCGCCTGGAGCAGGGTGGGCACGCCCTGGAGCGCGGTCACCCGGTGCTCGCAGATCATCGTGATGATGGCCTCGGGGTCCCGGAAGAGCCCCGGGCCGCCCATCACGACCCGGGCGCCGACGGCGCTGGCCAGGATCTCCCACTGCGCGGCGTCGAAGCTCATCGGCGTCTTCTGCAGGATCGACGCCCCGGGGCCGAGGTGCCCGCAGTCGGCCAGCCAGCGCAGCTGGGAGACGATGCTGCGCTGCTCGATCATCACGCCCTTGGGCCTGCCGGTGCTGCCCGAGGTGTAGATGACGTAGGCGAGTTGGTCGCCCCGCGACTCCGGCAGCGGTGCCGTCGGCTGCCCGGTGGCGTCGGCGAGGGTGACGACGGTGGTGCCCCCGGGGACGAGGGCGAGGGCGCGTTCGCGCAAGTGGGGCTGGGTGACGACGACTTGGGCCCCGGAGTTCTCGACCATGTACCGGAGCCGGGCTTCGGGGTAGTCGGGCGAGAGCGGCAGATAGGCGGCGCCGGCGGCGAGGATGCCCCACACGCCGGTCATCAGGTCGGCGGACGGCTCGGCGTAGAGGCCGACGCAGGTGTCCGGTGTGACGCCGAGCGCGGCCAGATGGGCGCCGAACCGGTCGGCGCCGTCCGTGAGTTGGCGGAAGGTGACATCGCCTTCGGAGGTGGTGAGGGCGATGTCGTCGGGACGCAGTCGGGCCTGGTGGGTGAGCAGGCCGCGCAGCGACGCGGGCTTGGAGAACACGCCGGTTATCGGTGGCTGGGTGTTCATGCGGTGTCGGATCCCCCCGGATTGATTGGTGTGTCGCTCAGACTCTGCTGGCAGCGCGCGCGGGCGGCACGGGTGCCGGCGGCTTGCTGCGGTTGCGTGGCTGGGCGAGGACGACGGCGGCCACGACGGCGACGGCGCCGACCAGTTGGAGCGGGCGCAGGGTCTCGTCGAGGAAGAGGTAGCCCAGGACCGTCGCGCACAGCGGCGAGGCGAACGAAAGGAACGAGGCGGCCAGCGCGGGCAGCCGGGACAGGCCGCGGAACCACAGCACATAGGCGATCAGCGCGCCGATGACGCCGAGGTAGAGGTACCCGCCGATGTTGCCCCAGGTGAGGTGGTCCGGCAGGTCCTCGCTCGCGAGCATGACCGGCAGCAGGACCAGACCGCCGACGGTGAGCTGCCAGCCGGTGAAGGTGAGCAGGCTGACGTCGTCGGGGCGGCCCCACTTCTTGGTGAGCACGATGCCGGAGGCCATGGACAGGGCGCCCAGGAGCCCGGCCATCACACCGATACCGTCCAGGCCGGCGTGCGGCTGCAGCACCAGCAGGGCGACCCCTGCGGCGGCCAGCAGACAGGAGCCGACGTGCAGCGGCCGGATCCGGTCCTTCAGCAGCAGCGAGCCGAGCAGCAGCACGATCATCGGCTGGATGGACATCACCAGGGCGGCCACTCCGCCGGGCAGGTGGTAGGCGGCCAGGAACAGGAAGTAGAAGAACGCGCCGATGTTCAGCACACCGAGGACGACGGCCCGCCACCACCACACACCGCTGGGCAGCTTCCGCGTCATCAGCAGCAGGATCAGTCCGGCGGGCAGCGCGCGCAGGGTGGAGGCGAGCAGCGGCCGGTCCGGCGGCAGGAACTCGGTGGTGACCAGGTAGGTGGATCCCCAGACGGCGGGGGCGAGCGCGGTGACCGCCGAAGTCGCCGCGATGCGCTGGCTGTTCACTTGACGGCTCCGGAGTCGGTGGTGCCGAAGAACCGGTCGCCGAAGTCGCCGATGCCGGGGATCATGAACGCGTGCTCGTTGAGCCGGTCCTCGATCGCGCTGGTGACGATCCTGACGTGCGGCCGCTCGGTGGCGACCCGGCGCAGTCCCTCGGGGGAGGACAGGAAGTTGACCATGATGATGTGGTTCTCGGGCACACCGGCGTCCCGCAGGACGTCGATGGCGGCGATCGCGGAGCCGGCGGTGGCCAGCATCGGCTCCAGCAGCAGTACGTGCCGCTCGGCGATGTCCGCCGGAAGGTGCTGGTAGTACAGGTGCGGCAGCTTGGTCCGCTTGTCGCGCTGGATGAGGATCTTGCCGATCCGGATGCCGGGATGGACGTGGCGCAGCTCGCCCTCCATGGCCTCGCCGGCCCGGATGACGGGCACCGCGCAGATCTTCGTGGCGAATTCGAGGCCGTGGAAGGTGGTGCCGACCGGTGTGGTGACGTCCTTCTTGGTGAACGGCAGCAGATCCAGGCCGGCTTCGAGCAGCAGGCGGATCACGCGCCGCGAGTAGAAGACGAAGTCCTCGCGGGGGCAGTCCCGGTCGCGGATGATCGTGTGGATGGCGCGGAGCTGGTCGGTCTGCGGAAGCAGGTGCACATTGTGGCCCGTGGTCACGGGTGACTCCTCTGGGTCCGGTGAGATCGACGGGAACACGGAGATGACCGGGGAGAACGGGACGACCGGAGGGG
Organism: Streptomyces hokutonensis; assembly: GCF_042751305.1. Classification (GTDB taxonomy): domain Bacteria; phylum Actinomycetota; class Actinomycetes; order Streptomycetales; family Streptomycetaceae; genus Streptomyces; species Streptomyces hokutonensis_A. The sequence goes on along the minus strand of NZ_JBHYWD010000006.1, from coordinate 181,104 downwards.
TGTCCCCTCGCCCTGCGGTCGCCCCGACGTCTTCGAACCGGTCAGCCGATCTCGTCGAACGCGCGCCGGGCCTCCGCCAGGAACTTCGCGACCTTCGCCCGGTCCTTGCGCCCGTCGGGGCCCTCCAGGCCGGTGTGCGCGTCGACGGCGGCGGGCCGGACGGCGCGGATCGCGTCGCCGACGTTCTCCGGGTTCAGCCCGCCGGCCATCATCAGCGGCTTGGGCGAACGGCGGACCAGCTCGGCGGAGACGTTCCAGTCGTGCGTGAGCCCGGTGGCCCCCTTCGCGCCGGTCCGCGGGTCGAAGGTGTCGGTGATGTACATGTCCACGAAGGGGTGCGTCTCGTCGACGAGCCGCAGCAGCTCCTCCGCGTTGTCCGCCTTGACGACCAGCGACTTGAGGACGAACAGCTCCGGCCGCAGCTCCTTCAGCCGGCGCAGCTCCCCGGTCTCCACGTCACCGTGCAGCTGTACGGCGACGACACCGAGCTCGTGGCAGAAGGCGCTGATCTCCTCCGCGTCGGTGAGGTAGCTGATGAGGACACCGGCGTGCGGTTCCTGAAGCCCCTTGATGATGGCGGCGGCGTCCTGCTCCGGGATGTCGTCCTTCCCGGACGGCAGGCGCAGCGCGAACCCGATCCAGTCCGCCCCCTCGCCGATGATCATGTCGGCTTCGGCGGCGTCGATGATGCCGGCGACCTGGACGAGCTTGTTGACAGTGGTCATGAAGACCAACCCCCCTTGTTGTCACGGCCGTTCGGTCGGCCGTGGATCTGTGTGCCGCGGACAGCCGGAAACGCCCCACGTTCCCGGCCCCCGCCGATGTCAGCGGCCGTACGTCTCGCTGAAGCAGGTCAGCGAACGGTCCCGGCGCCCGGGATGGCGGCGGGACTCGGCCGGGTGGCCGAGCGGGACGAGCAGGGCGATGTGCAGGTCGTCCCGGCCGTCGATGCCGACGGCCTTCTTGACCGCGTCCTCGTCCCAGCCGTTCATCGGGCTGGTGGCAAGCCCCGCGGCCTCGGCGGCGACCATCAAGAACGAAGCGGCGATCATGGCGTCCTTCACCGCGTACTCCCGCTCCAGACCGCGCTCGCGCAGGTCCTCGTGGAAGAGACGCGCGTCCTCGGGCGAGGCGGCGGCGAACCGCTCGGACCACGCACCGCCGCGCCGCGCCGTCTCCCAGACGTCACCGCGGTCCTCGCGCCAGGCGCCGGACTCGGCGACGAACACCAGCGTCACCGGCGCCTCCTGGGGATGCGGCTGCCCCCCGGTGGCCTCGGTCAACGCCTGGCGACCCTCCTCACTCGTCACCACGACGACGGACCGGGCCTGGAGATTGAAGCTGGACGGAGCCTCCAGAGCCAGCTCGACCAGCTCGCGCAGCAGCGGGGCCGGCACCGGATCGGGCCGGTAGTGGCGGATGCTGCGGCGGGACCGGATGACCCGGGACACCGTGGCGTGATCCGTCGCGAGCGACTCCACAGACATGAGACCAAGTCCTTCGACGTCGAACTATCTGACATCGAGAGGTTATGTCGTGGACTAGGGTGCGGTCAAACAGTTTGTTGTCGAATTAATGTGGCTGAAGCAATAGTGAACAGGAGGTGACCCCATGAGCGATGCCGTCACCCGTGACGCGGTCGACGACTTCATGGGCCAGTGGGCCGCCCAGCGCACTGACCTGGACCTCGACGCCATGGGCACCATCGGCCGCGTCCTGCGGCTTTCACGGCTGGTCAACACCCGACTGAAGGAGTACTTCGCCCAGTACGACATGGAGACCTGGGAGTTCGACGTCCTCGCCACCCTGCGCCGCAGCGACCGGCCCCTGACCGCGAAGGCACTGGCCTCCAGCGTCATGATCGGCTCGGCAGCCCTCACCAACCGCGTCGACCGGCTCGTCGCCCACGGCCTCGTCACCCGCGACTCCGTCCCCGGCGACCGACGCAGCCTGCACATCGCGCTCACGGACGCCGGGCGCGACCTCGTCGACCGCGTGGTGGAAGGCCACGTACAGAACCAGATCCAGATCCTCTCGGCCCTGGAGGGCACCGACCGCGACGAGCTGACCCGGATGCTGCGCACCCTGCTGATCTCCCTGGGGGACACCCGCTGAGCGACCTCGGCGAAGGCCGGTTCAGGCGTGCGCCGGCTTCCCGTCCCCGTACAGCCAGTCCTTCCAGATCCTCCCGAAGTCCTTCCCCGGCGCCATCCGCTCCACGTACGCCGTGAACTCCGCGGTGTCCGCGTTGCCGTGGCGGTGGGCGGCGGCCCAGCCCTGAACGATGTCGTAGAACCGGGCGTCGCCCACCGTCTGCCGGATCTTGTGGAGCACCATCGCGCCACGCTCGTACACGGGACTGTCGGAGATGTGCGCGGCGGAGCTGGGCCGGGCGGGCGGAAAGGCCCAGACGGCCTCGCTCTCGGCCGGGTCGTCGAAGTAGGTCCCGTCGTAGAGCGCGTCGAAGGCCTCCTGGGCGGTGTCGCCGCCGTGGTCCTCGTCCCAGAGCCACTCCGCGTACGTCGCGAACCCTTCGTTGAGCCACATGTCCCGCCACGTCTTCGGGGTGACGGAGTCGCCGTACCACTGATGGGCGAGCTCGTGGACGAGGGTGGCGGTGTCCGGGGCACCGGGAAAGAAGGGACGGTTCTGGGTCTCCAGCGCGTACCCCGCGTCGCCACGCCGGTCGACGATCGCACCGGTCGACGAGAACGGGTACGGGCCGAAGTTGTACTCCTCCCACTCCATGATCTCGGGGATCTTCGCCAGCACCTTGCGGCTCGCGGCCGCCTCCTGCGGGTCGACCGCCACATAGACGGGGAGGCCGTCGCTCATCGTGGTGCGGGTGATGTCGTAGTGGCCGATCGCGACCGTGGCCAGGTATGTCGCCATGGGCTGGGCGGTGTGCCAGCTGTACGTCGTACGGCTGCCGCTGGTCGTCTCCGTCCTCAACTCCCCGTTGGAGACGGCCTGCAGACCCTTGGGGACGGTGATCGCGATGTCGTAGGTCGCCTTGTCGGAGGGATGGTCATTACCGGGGAACCACGCCATCGAGCCGACCGGTTCACCCAGCGCCAGCGCACCGTCCGCCGTACGCAGCCAGCCCTCCTCCGAACCGTCCGGATCGGTGAGCGTCTCCGGGGCGCCGGAGTAGCGGACGACCGTCTCGAACGTCCCGCCCTTGGAGAGGGCGGACGACGGCCGGACCGTCAGCTCCTGCCCCCTCCGGCTCCAGCGGGCGTCCCGTCCCCCCACTGTCAGCGACTCGACCGTCATGCCCTTGAAGTCCAGGTGAAAGGACGAGAGTTCGGCGGTGGCCCGGGCCGTGATCGTCGCCGTGCCGGTCAGTCGAGGCGCGTCGGGGGTGTAGGCGAGGGTCAGGCCGTAGTGGGTGACGTCGTAGCCGCTGTTGCCGGCCTTCGGGAAGTACGGGTCGCCCAGCCCGGAACCGCCGCTCGTGCCCCGGGCACCCGACCCCGTGCACGCGGTCAGGGCAAGGGCCAGCGCACAGGCGACGACCGCCGGAACAAGGGGTACGGATCGGGGCACGTCCGCGATCCTATGAGCCCGGTGCTCGTACGCTCGGCTGCATGCCCCGCTCCGCCAAGAAGCCCCGCCGACTCGTCGCCGACGGACGCGTCTACCTCTGGAACCTGCGCCACAGCCACACCGACGGTCAGCCCATGGGCTGCGTCCACACCCTCACCCTGCGTCCCCAGCCGGCCGGCACCGGTGGACCACTGCGCATCGTCTTCGTCGCGGGACCGGGGCGGTACGTCCCGGGCGGCGCCCCCCTGGGCTCCGGGGACGTGGGGTACGTCCGGGGAGCCTCGCTCAACCTGCACGAACCCGGCGCCGTCCGCGCCCTGCTCGACGCGGCGTCGGCCCAAGGCCGGCTGCCGCGACCGGAAGAACCGCAGGCCGTGGAGGTCGACGGCTGGTCCCTCCTGGAGGCGGCGGCCGCCGCACAGGACAAGAACGGGGACAGTCCCACCGGGCCGGGTGAGTGATCGCCCCAGCCGCCGTCCGCCGTCCCGAACCGTGACACCATCATCCACGTGCTCGACATCGGCTACGCCCTCTCCAACCGCTTCCCGGACCCCCCGCAGACCGACTACCGGCGCGCCGACGTCCACGCGCTGCGGCACGACCTGTTCTGCGGTGACGTGTATCTCGCCGACACCAAGGCGGACCGGGAGGTGGCCACGGCCTGGGGCTGGGTGCCGGTGCTCGACTTCGCGTGGGCGCTGTGCGACATCGTGGAGCGGATCGACCAGGACCCGGCGGGTTCGCGGGCGTCCCGCCCCCAGCGGGCTGAGCTGGACTTCACCGAGTCCACGGACCGGATGCTCTTCGAGCGCCGCTTCGGCTGGGTGGACGTGGAGGCCGACTGGATGCGGCGCGACGAGGAACCGCTGACCTTCTCGCACACCGAACTCCGCCGCGAGGCACGGGACTTCCTGCACGACCTGATCGCCGACCTGGTCGACATGCACGACGCGCTCGGCGAGAACCCGGCGATCTGGACGCTACAGGCGAAGTTCCCCCGGGTGCGGTGAGCTGTAGGTGCCCCCTGGGGGCTGCACCCCCAGCCCCTCACCCCTCCACCCGAATCCCCATCTGCACCGCCAACACCGGCGCCAGATCCAGCAGTTGCCCCATGCTGATCACGGCCCCCGACAGCCGGTCGATGCCCCGCGTGATCTCCAGCTCGGCCGCCCCGCGCAGATCCACGTCCGTGAACGTCACCCCCGTGAAGTCCACACCCTTGAGCGCGCAGTCCACGAACTCGACCCGCTCCAGCCGGGCATCGAGAAAGTCCGGCTCAACGAGCACACACCCCTCGAACACCACATCCCGGAGCCGCGCCTTGCGCAGATTCAGGTAGTCGATCTTCCCGCCCCGAATCACGACTCGCTCCAGCACGGCACCGTGCAACTGCACACCCCCCATCCTGGCGTCGACGATCTCGACATCACGCAGGGTCGACTCCGCGAGGTCCGTGCCGACACCCCGTATGCCGGTGAGGACCGAGTCCAGTACCCGCGCGTGGTGCAGCCGCGTCTCGTCCAGCGCGCAGCCGGTCAGCGCGCAGTCCATGAACCGGGCGCCCCCGCCGTCCTGCCCCGCGAAGTCCTCGTCCCTGATCTCCAGCCCGTCGTAGTCCCCGTCCGGCTCCAACTCCCCACCGCCGTAAGCCTCCAGCGCCGGCAACCGCACCTCCGGCCGCCGCGCCCCCTTCACTCCACCCGTCCCGCCAGCCGCTCTCCTCGCCATGCCCCCATCCTGCACCCCACCACTGACAACGAGGCCGGCGGACCCTTGACCTCAAGCACGCTTGAGGTCGAAGAGTGGCCCCCATGCATGCCATACGACTCCACACCTTCGGCCCGGCCGACAACCTCACCTACGAATCCGTCGACGCCCCCTCCCCCGCCCCCGGCCAGGTCCGCATCGCCGTAGCGGCAGCCGGAGTCCACCTCCTGGACACCGTCCTGCGGAAAGGCGAACAGGGCCCGCTCCCCGAACTCCCCACCCTCCCCACGATCCCCGGCCGCGAAGTCGCCGGAGTCGTCGAGTCACTCGGGGAGGGGGTCGCCGACCTGTGGCTCGGAAAGCGGGTGGTGGCCCACCTCGGATTCGCACCCGGCGGCTACGCGGAGTCGGCCGTGGTCGACGTCGACCGAGTGCACGAGATCCCCAAGAACCTGGACTTCGCTCAGGCGGTGGCCATGATCGGAACGGGCCGCACGGCGATGGGAATCGTGCAGTTCACCGACCTGAGCAGCGACTCCGTGGTCATCATCCCGGCCGCCGCAGGAGGTCTGGGCACCCTCCTGGTCCAGTACGCCAAACACGCCGGCGCCACAGTGATCGGCCTGGCGGGCGGCCCCGAGAAAACAGCCCTCGCAAGGGCGAACGGCGCCGACCTGGCCGTCGACTACACAACCCAGGAGTGGCCGGAAAAGGTAAAGGCCTGGCTGGGAGGCCGACACGCAACCACGGTCTTCGACGGAGTGGGCGGAACAGTAGCCCGCAAGGCAACCGCCCTACTCGGCCCCACCGGCCAACACATCATCTTCGGCTGGTCGAGCGGAGAACCGTACGAAACCGAACGAGCATCCACACGAGTCCTGGGCCCCGCGATGATGCAGAAGGCCGGCGGCCCGAGCCCCATCCGCACCCTCGAACTCCGGGCCCTCACCGAGGCCGCCGAGGGCCGACTGGTCCCGGCCGTACAACGGTTCCCACTGTCCGCCGCGGCAGACGCGCACCGCGCACTAGAGACCCGGCGGACGACCGGAAAGGTGGTACTGGAGCCATGACCACCCCCAGCAGGCCCGCGGATGCGATACATCCCGATTCATGGTCTTCTGAGCAGATGAGCGTCACCCGAACAGGTGAATCCAGCACGACGGCCGCGGAGCCCGACCCCCGGCGCTGGTGGGGCCTGGTGAACATCGCGCTCCCCTCAGCACAGCACGACCTGGGCATGTCCGACGGCAACCGCTGGGGGCACCTCCCACGCCCTTAAGGCAGTGGGGGAGGGTCATCACCACCTACATCGGCTTCGCCGGCGCCTCCGCACTGGGCGGCGCGGCCACCACCTCCGGCATACTCTTCGGCGCCCGAGCCCTGACAGGCACCGGTGAACGAGGCGGAGTCGGTGAACTGATCAGCCGCGTACGGCGCGAAGGTGCCGTGTCGGGGGGTGTCCGCCCGCAGCGGTTGGCGCGTCAACACCCCCAAAATCTTGCGAGACCGATTCCGCGCCGTTCCGAGGACGGACACCCCCCGGCGCGGCACCGACCCACACCAAACGCAAGGCGACTCACCCACACGCCCGCAGGTCTCAATGGCGCCCGGCCACCCGATCCGCGATCCGCGCCAACCGAGACGACTCCGCACCATGCCCACCGAGTTCACGCCGGTCCGCCGCACGATAGGTCGCGTACATCCCCTGCACCCCCAGCCAACGAAACGGCTCCGGCTCCCACTTCCGCACCTTGTGACCGACCCACGGAAGGCGGGTGAGTTCAGTAGCGCCGCCCTCCCCGGAATCCAGCCGAACCAGATCCCGCAACGTCCGCGCAGCGAGGTTGGTGGTCGCAACCCCAGAGCCGACATACCCGCCGGCCCACCCCAGCCCCGTAGCCCGATCCAAGGTCACCGTCGCACACCAGTCACGCGGCACCCCGAGCACCCCCGACCAGGCATGCTCGATCCGCAGCCCGGCGAGCGACGGAAAGAACCGCACAAGAATCTCCCGCAACGCGTCGACGGTCGCAGCCTGCGTCCGCCCGTCGTTGTCGGTCTTGGAGCCGAACCGATAAGGCACCCCACGCCCGCCCAACGCGATCCGCCCATCGGCGGTCCGCTGCGCGTACATGTACGCGTGGGCCATATCGCCCAGCGTCTCCAGCCCACCCCACCCCACCGAAGCCCACTGCTCCTCACTGAGCGGCTCGGTGGCGATCATCGAGGAGTTCATGGGCAGCCAGGTCCGCCGCTGCCCCTTGAGACTCGCGGTGAAGCCCTCCGTACACCGCAGAACATAGGGCGCACGCACACTGCCGTAAGGCGTGACAGCGCACCGGGGCCGGATCTCGGTCACCGGCGTCGACTCGTAAATGACTACGCCCAACGCCTCGGCGGCCGCCGCCAGCCCCTTCACCAGTTTCACCGGATGCAACCGAGCCCCGTGCGGAGTCCACGTGGACCCGACCGCGTCCGCAACGCGAATCCGCTCTGCGGTCTCACGGGCGCCGTACAACTCGCGATCCTTCTCGCCGTACGACAGCTCGTGCTCGTGAAAGGCCTTCAGCCGAGCCAACTGCGCAGGCGTACAAGCGACTTCGAGGACGCCACCCCGATGGATGTCGGCCTGGATCCGCTCCGCCTCCGCGACCTTCACGACCTCGGCAACGGTGTCGTTCATGGCCTTCTGCAACCGTACGGCGGCTTCGAGCCCATGGAGTCTGGCGTACCGGTCCCGCCCGGCGATCCCGTTGTACAGCCACCCACCGTTCCGCCCCGAGGCGCCGTAACCGCAGAACTTCTGCTCCAGGACGGTGACTCGAAGAGAGGGATCGGCCTGCTTCAGGTAATAAGCGGTCCACAGCCCCGTGTACCCGCCACCCACGATGACGACGTCGGCGGAGGCGTCACCACCGAGAGGCTCCCGCCGCGAGGGAAGCCCGTCGTCCGCGTACCAGAAGGAAACGCCACCGTTCACGACACCGCTGACCGAACCGCTTGCCGAGCTGCTCATATCCGGACGCTAACCCCTGAAGGCGGCCACTGTCTCCTTCGGATTCCATGCTTTTCCGCACCCCCTGACCAGCGGATAACACGCCAGACCGATCGCCACGGAGGTGAAATGCCCGAGATCGGTGAACGTCCGATGGGTGGCCAAGGGCACCCCGTAAACGGCCACCACAACCACCAGATACAGATACCGCCAAGGGGCAGCGATCCGATACACCAGCACCCCCACCACCCCCGCCAGCGCGTAACTCACCCCGATGTCAAGGGTGTCGACAGACGACTGCGGCGCCATCCCGTTCTTCACGGCCCACAACAGCGCCCCCTCGCTGATCAGCGAGGCAAGCACATGCGCGGCCACACACACCATCAGCCACCGCGCGGTCCCCAGCCACCGCTCCGCCTGCGCGTGGAACACCGTGTAGAGCACGGCGTACGGCAGCCAGCGCCCCCCGTCGATCCACATCGCGCTGGCGAACAGCACCCGCACCGGGTTGTTGGACAGCTCGTGGATGTTGGTGGACCGCTGCCGCAGGAAGTCCTGCTCGAAATCCGGCGACATATGGTGCATGGCGACCGTGGTGACAAAGAGAATCCCCAGCCAGACATACGTGCCGGGAGCGCTGCGGACGTAAGTCCACACCCTGTGGAGGCCCCGGATAATTCGCATGAGCCGATTCACGCACGCAAGTATCGTCCGAGGCGTGATCGACATTCCGGCCGGGCTGGCCCTCTCCCAGGAGAGCTTCAACGGCGAGGCGGGCCGAGCCTTCATCGCCGAGCTCCCCCACCGGGCGGCCGACTTCCTCTCCCGCTGGTCACTACGGCTCGACGGCCCCTCCCACTACGGCATGTGCGCCCTGGTCCTGCCCGTACTGCGCGCCGACGGAAGCCGGGCCGCGCTGAAACTCCAGTACCTGGACGACGAGACGGCAGGCGAACCGATCGCACTGCGCACCTGGGCCGGCGAAGGCGCCGTAAGACTCCTGAAGTACGACACCACGACCGGCACCCTGCTCCTGGAACGCCTCGACGCGACCCGCGCCCTCACCCACGAACCGGACACCCGCGCCGCGACCCTCGTCATCGCGCGCCTCCTGGCCCGCCTGACGACGGTATCCGCACCACCGGAACTGCACCGACGCCTCGGCACACTGACGACGGCCATGCTGGAACGAACCCCCGCCGCCCTCCCCCGTATCCCGGCCCCCTCCGACCGACACCTGATCGAGGACTGCGCGGCGGCGGTACGCGAGGTGGCGACCGAGCCGGGCGACAGGCTGCTGCACTGGGACCTGCACTACGACAACGTCCTGGCCGTAGCCGACGCGACCCATGACGACCGCGGTCCCTGGCTGGCGATCGACCCCAAACCACTCGCGGGCGACCCGGGCTTCGAACTCTTCCCGGCCCTGGACAACCGTTTCGACCCCGACGAAATCCGTTGGCGCTTCGACGCGATGACCGACGTGATCGGTATCGACAGGGCACGCGCGCGGGCCTGGACGCTGGGCCGAGTACTGCAGAACACGCTGTGGTCGATCGAGTCCGGCGGACAACCGGCACCGGACCACCTGGAGATCGCCCGCCGCCTACGCGGCTGACCGGCCACCACTCGGTACAACCCCTGGTTGTGGCTGTGCGGCGGGTCGGTTGTTTGACCAGTGGTGGAGGCACTCGCTTGGATCGCTGAGGTCAACGAGGGGTTGTCCGGCGGACTTCGGCAGAGGGAGTGCAGGTGGCGAGGCGAGCGCTGGGCCGGCAGTTCGGCTGGCTGTGGGCGGCGTTCGCGGTCAGCTCGTACGGCACCGGCCTGGGCTTCGGCGCCTTCTCCGTGCTGGCGATCCGCGTACTGCACTCCGGCCCGACCCAGGTGGCGGTACTGGCCGCCTCGGGCCGGGCGGTGGGCTCACTGATCGCGGTGCCGCTCGGCCCCTGGGTGGAGTTCCGCCGCAAACGGCCGGTGATGATCGCGATGGACCTGACCCGTTTCGCGGGCCTGCTGAGCATCCCCGTCGCGTACGCGCTCGGCGCGCTGACCTTCGCCCAACTCCTCCTCGTCTCCATCACCGTGGCCGCCGCGAACATCGCGTTCAACGCGGCGAGCGGGTCGTATCTCAAGTCCCTCATCCCGCCCGAGGACCTACTCGTGGCGAACGCCCGCTTCGAGTCCACGACCTGGACCTCGACCATGCTCGGCCCCCCGCTCGGCGGGGCGGCGATCGGCCTGTTCGGCCCGGTGACGACCGTAGTGGCCGACGCGGCCAGCTACTTGCTCTCGGCCCTCGGCATCCGAGCCATCGGCGGAACGGAACCGCGCCCGGAGCGAACCGGCGCACCCCGACTGCGCGCGGGCGACCTGCTGGACGGCTGGCGCTACATCCTCGCCCACCCCACCCTGCGCCCCCTGCTCCTCAACGCGATGACGGTCAACGGCCTGATCATGGCGTCCGAGCCGCTGCTCGCCGTACTCCTGCTGGGCCGTCTCGGATTCGCGCCCTGGCAGTTCGCGCTCGCGCTCGCGGCCTCCTCCGGCGCGGGCGGCTTCATCGGCTCACGCCTCGCGCGCCCGCTCGCGGCCCGGTTCGGCGAGCGAAGGGTGCTGCTGACCTCCGGGGCGCTGCGCGCGTGCTGGCCGCTCGGACTGGCGTTCGTCGGCCCCGGGATCCCCGGCATGCTCCTCGTCGCCGCCCTCCAACTCGCCATGGTCACCTGCATCGGCGTCTTCAACCCCCTCCTCGCCACCGCCCGCCTCACTCAGACCGCCCCCGACCGCGTGGCCCGCACCCTCACCGCGTGGTCGGTCAGCACCAGCGCGGCGATCGCGCTGACGACGGCCGCGTGGGGATGGGTGGCCGCGGCCACGACCCCCCGCACCGCGATCGCACTGGCCGGAGTCCTCCTCCTGGCCAGCCCCCTCCTCCTCCCCCGCCGCGAGCCCGCGGAGCGGGACACGGACCCGAGCCCGTCTTCTACTCTCTCCGCATGATCCGCACCGCGAACCCCACGGACATCCCCGTCATCCACGCCCTGATCCGCGAACTCGCCGCCCACGCAAGGGAACCCCAGGAGGCGAGGGCCACCCCGGAACAGCTCCACGAGGCCCTCTTCGGCGAACACCCCGGCGCCTACGCCCACATCGCGACCGACGACACCACCGGCGAACCGGTCGGCTTCGCCCTGTGGTTCCTCAACTTCTCGACCTGGCGCGGAGTCCACGGCATCTACCTGGAGGACCTCTACGTCCGCCCCACCGCCCGCGGCACCGGCCACGGCAAGGCCCTCCTCACCGAGCTCGCCCGCATCTGCGCGGCCCGCGGCTACGAACGCCTGGAGTGGTCGGTCCTCAACTGGAACACCCCGTCGATCGCCTTCTACGAGTCACTGGGCGCCCGTCCCCAGGACGAGTGCACGGTGTACCGGCTGACGGACGACGCGCTGACCACACTGGCCGGGACCTGAACGCACTGGCAGAAAGCCGAACGCATCACCCCGGCGAGCCGCGCCAACTCGTCCCGGCCCAGCCCGGGCACCCGCCTGTGCTCCCCGAAGTCCGGGATCCCCGCATCCGCCGGCCGCAGCCGGCCCCGGCCCCGGCTCGACTCAGCCGTGGACGGGGAAGGCGCTCACGACGGTCCCGGCGGCGCCGTTCCGGCTCTCGTCCCGACTCTCGTCCCGGCCCTCGTCCGCGGCGATGAACGCGCTCGCGGTCAGCTGCGGGCCGTCGTGGGCGGACGCGGCGGCCATCAGCCGGGCCGCCGACTCCGCACCGGTCTCCGGCGGGATGATCAGCAGGTCCCGGCGACCGTTGCCGTAGGAGAGCAGCAGGAGCTTGTGCGGGTCGAACTCCGTGAACCAGCCGGCCTTGACGACATGACCGGCCACGGGAACCTTGCGGGGGATGTCCGGCCAGTAGGTCGGGTTGACGGCGACGCGGGTGATGCGGCCCCACAGGGGGTCCAACACGGCGGTCAGGGAGGGCAGTTCGCTCAGCAGGTCCCGGGAGCGGGGCCACCAGGCGCCGTCCAGGAGGCCGGTGGCGGCGCCGTCGCTCTTCAGGGCGAGCCGGGCGGCCGGGGCCGCGGCGGGCCGGGGGCGCGGGAGGGTGGGTTGCACGGTCGCCGACATGATGCGGACCCGTCTCCGGGCCGCCTCTGCGGCAGCACGGGTTTCGTCACTCGCCGAGGACGACCCGGTGCGGAGGCCGGTGTGCGAAGTGCCCTCGGTACTGTCCACGGTACTCCGCGTTCCGGCCGGGTCCGTTCCGGACCGTACGGGAGTACGGTGGAGTAACCGAGGGCTCTTGACGTGCCGGTGTCCGGTCCGGCGTCCTGTCCTCGCGTTCCCTTCCCAGGGGCAGCCCGTGACCCCGGCCGCGCCATCCGCACCGACGGCCGAGGAGTCCCGCCATGTCGATCCTTTCCACCCCGTCCACGACGGGCGTCCCGGCGGGCACCGACCCGCCGCCCCCGGCCTACGACGGCACCTCGCCGTTCCCGGAGGACGGTCCGCCGCCCGTGCGCGACGGCGCCGCGCGGATATACGTGAGCATCACGGCGGCGATCGTGGTGCTGCCGTTCGTGGGGCTCGGCCTGGCCGGGTGGCTGCTGTGGGGGCGACTCATCCACCCCGTCGACATCGTGCTCGCGGTCGTCCTCTACACGATCACCGGCCTCGGCGTCACGGTCGGCTTCCACCGCGGGCTCACCCACGGCTCGTACCGGGCCGACCGTCCCCTGCGCATCGCGCTCGCGGTGGCCGGGTCGATGAGCTTCCAGGGCGACGTCATCGGGTGGGTCGCCACCCACCGCCGCCATCACGCCTTCACCGACCGGCCCGGCGACCCGCACTCGCCGTACCGCTACGGCACCCATCTGTGGGGCCAGTTGCACGGGCTGCTGGACGCCCACGTCGGCTGGCTGTTCCGCAACGAGCAGACACTGCCGGAGCGTTACGCCCCCGACCTCCTCGCCGACCCCGACATCCGGGCCGTCTCCCGCGCCTTCCCGTGGCTGTGCCTGTTCACCCTCGCGCTGCCGTTCGGGCTCGGCTGGGCGATCGGCGGCAGCTGGCTGTACGGCGTAACGGGCCTGCTGTGGGCGGGACTTGTGCGTATCGCACTGCTCCACCACGTCACCTGGAGCGTCAACTCGCTGTGCCACATGATCGGTGAGCGCCCCTTCCGCACCCGCCGCCACGACCGCGCCACCAACCTGTGGCCGCTGGCCCTGCTCTCCTTCGGCGAGAGCTGGCACAACCTCCACCACGCCGACCCCACCAGCGCCCGGCACGGCGTCGACCGCGGCCAGATCGACCCGTCGGCCGCCGTCATCCGCCTCTTCGAACGCGCCGGTTGGGTCCACGACGTCCACTGGCCGACCCCGGACCGCATCACCGCCCGCCGCGCCTGACACCCAACCGCTCTTCCACGTACGGCAGTTGGCAGGAGCCTCATGACCACCGTGCTGCAGCCCCCGCCTCCCTCGCATCCCGTCCTGCGTCTGCGGCTGGCACCCCACGGGAACCTGCCGCGGGCCATCGACGGCGCGTGGTGGCCCCGTTCGTACGACCTGCCGGCCGAACTCCCGGGACTGCTGGCCGGGTTGCCCCGTCGGTGGGGCCGCATCACCAGTGCCACGGTCAACGGGTCGGCATGGTCCGCCGTGCCCGGCCGGCTGCTCGTCTCCCAGCAGGTCGTACGGCTGCGCGGGACCCAGGTCGAATCCGCCCCGCACACCATCGTCCTGCTCTCACCCGGCCAGGGCCGCTGAGATCTCCTGGTCGTGCCGCCGGACACGACCGAGCAAGCGGCCGAAGCCCTCATGGCCACCGCCGTCACCGGTCAGCCGACCTGGTCGCCGGACTGAGCCACCGCCGGCGCCGGGATGGCCCTGGTGTCGAAGTCACTGGAGACGATCTCCGCGGCGAGGTCCGAGAGCCGCAGGTGACGGGAGCGGGCGTAGCCGCGGAAGGCGGCGAAGGCGTCGTCGACGGAGGTGTTCCAGCGTTCCGCCAGGAAGCCCTTGACCTGTTCGATCAGGATGCGGCTGGTCAGCGCGTTCTCCAGCTGGCTGTTCTCGACATGGGACTGCTCCAGGGTGCGCTGCTGCAGGATCGCGATGGTGGCCACGTCGGCGAGGGCCTGGGCGAGCGCGATGTCGTCGTCGCCGAGCCGGTGCGCGGTGGTCTGGAAGAGGTTGAGCGCGCCGACGACGCGGTTGCGCAGCCGCAGCGGAATGGCGTGCGTGGTCACGTACCCGGTCGCGCGGGCCTGCCGGGCGAAGCGCGGCCAGGCGGCGGTCGTCTCCGCCCGGTTCAGGTCTATGTTGGTGCGGGCGGCACCGGTGCGGTAGCACTCGACGCACGGACCCTGGTCGTGCTGGAGCGCGAAGAGTTCCAGCAGGCGGGTGTGCTCGTCCGAGGCGGCGATGATCTGCAGCTCGCCGTGCGCGTCCACGAGCAGGATCCCGGCCGCCGACACGTCCAGCAGTTCCACGCAGCGCGCGGAGAGGCGGTGCAGCAGGTCGATGACATCGAAGTCCTCGACCAGTGAGTCCGCGACCTCCACGAAGATCTCGGCCAGACGTCGTTCGCGGGCCATGGCAATCATCCCTTTCCACCGTCGGGCGAGTTCGGCCCGCTTACATCGTCGTCCAAGTCGTCGTTGAAGCGCAGCCTGCGGGCGACCACATCCGCCGCGATATCGCCGAGCGGCCGCTCACTGCCGTACGCGTGGGCCCGCAGGCGCAGCAGTGCCTCCTGTATGGACACGTCCAGCTGGGCGCTGATCATCCCCGTGGCCTGGTGCACGACCGCACGGCTCAGCACTGAGGGAGGCTCCAGGACCGCGCCGAGCCCCGGGCCGTCCCCGCCCCCGTCCCCGCCCTCGCCGCGTCGGTCACGGTTCAGGAGACCGCCGGTCAGTACGGCGGTCAGCGCGGCGGCGTCCGTGTACTGCTGCCCGCTCAGCCGCCGTTCGCGGTCGCACAGGAGGGTCAGTACGCCGACCCGGATCGCCCCGACGCCCAGCGGGAAGCAGCACACGCCGTGCACGCCCAGGTCGCGCGCGGCCGGCAGCAGCGCGGGCCAGCGCTCGGCCCGCACCCGCGCCAGGTCCGGCTCCAGCACCGGCGAACCGGTACGGACCGCCTCCGGCCCCGGGCCCTCCCCCAGCGTGAACTGGAGTTCCTCGAACCGGGCGCTCAGGTCCGGGTGGTGCCACAGCGGCTCGGCCGTCCGCTCGGCACCGACCAGCAGCGACAGCGCGACGCCCGCGGCACCCAGCGCCCGCGCACAGGCCCGGGCGGGGTCACCGTCCTCACCGAGGCGCAGCGACCGCAGGACCTCGGCCATGCCGTCACTGATCACCCGTCTCCGTCCCGCGCGGGCCGCGTCACTTCGGGGTGGGGCGTCACCCGGCCTGCCCCGAACACTACGGGGCCCGGTCCGCCGTCGCACGGTCCGCGCGTACGTCGTGCCGGGCGTCGTGGGTGCTCGCGTACCGCGGGAACCAGTCCCGCAGACCGGCGGCCCGGAACACGAGACCCGCGCCCGGCAGGTGGTACACGACGCGCAGCTGTCCGAGCCGTTCATGGCAGTCCTTCCGCGCCGCGCACAGCGGTTCCAGGACGCTGCCGTCCATGAAGGTGACACCGCGCAGATCCACGATGAGGAGCAGCCGCCCGCCGCCGTGCCGGGCGTCCACCAGATCACGCGCGAAGGCCGGCACGGTCATCAGGTCCAGCTCGCCGCCGGCTGTGACCACACGCAATTCGTCGAACAGGTCGGAATGGGGGTCCATATGACCCGACTCCTCTGCCACCGGGGGGCTTTCGCCTTGCGCAGGGCCTCTGTTGCGCGGAAACGGACGCTACGGAGAGGGCCGGGGGCACGGGCTGACCGTACGACGAGGGTACTGCCGTACAGGGGGCGGCCCGCAGCCCTCACTCCAGGTACGCGTGGAAGTGGCCGAAGGTGTCGTCCCTGGTCGGTTCCTGACGGATTCGAGGGCGAAGGTGCAAACGTCTGACGTCGTACCGTATCCACGGCCTTGGGACAGGACTACGTTCTGAAGTCAGGCCCAAGTCCCCGGTATCGATGCTGAGTCCAGCTCCCGGGAGACCCGTCGTGTTCGTCCTGCTCATCGTCCTCGTCCTGGTCCTGTTCGCCTTCGGGTTCCTCCACCCCCTCCGGTGGGTGGCGTGAGAGCGGTTCCGATCTCGGGGGGACTACCGGGACTACCAGAAGCGCCGGGACCGCGAACGCCGGGGTGACCTGTGCGGGTGCCCGCTCCCCTGACGGGGCGTGGGTCAGACCCCCAGACCGGCAAGGAGTTCGGAGCCGTCGACGAAGGCGCGGGCCACGTCGGACAGCCGCCGGTTGTGGGCGCGGGCGTAGGCACGCAGGGCGCTGAACGCCTGCTCCATGTCGATGCCCTGGCGTTCGGCGAGCTTCCCCTTGGCCTGTTCGATCAGCACCCGGCTGTTCAGCGCGGCCTGCAACTGCTCGTTGAGGACCGTGCTGCGCAGGCTGGAGCGCTGCTGGAGCAGGCTGATGGTGGCCACGTCGGCCAGGGCCTGGGCGACGGGCGTGGCGACCGGGTCGAAGGGGCCGGGTGCGGCGCGGAAGAGGTTCAGGGCGCCCACGGTCTCCTCCCGCAGTCGCATGGGCAGGGCCTGTACGGCCCCGAATCCGCTGCGGTGGGCCGCCGTGACGAACCGCGGCCAGCGGTCGATCTCCCGGGTCAGGTCGTGGATGATCACCGGTGCGCCGGTGTGGAAGCAGTCGAGGCAGGGGCCCTCGTCGTTCTGGAGCTGGAAGAGCTCCAGCAGCCGCACCTGTTCGTCGGAGGCGGCCATGACGCGGAGTTTGCCGTCCCGGTCGGCGAGCAGCACGCCTGCGGCGCTCGCGTCGAGCATGCTCACACAGCGATCGGTCAGCAGGCGCAGAAAATCGATGAGGTCGAAGTCGGCGACCAGATTGTCGGCCAGTTCGACGAAGGTCTTGGCCAGGAGCTGTTGGTCCATCGTGGGCACCCTCGATTGGGACTGGTCCCGGCCCGGAGGGGCGGGAAGTACGGCGCGTTTCTCGGACGGCACCCGTGCGTCAGGTTTCCTCAGGTTGCGTCAGTTTTCCTCGTCGGTCCGGTCCGGGTCCGCGTCCGGGTCCGGGTCCGCGTCCGTGTCCGGGTCCGTGTCCGGGTCCGGCTCCGCGTGCGGCTCCGCGTCCGGGTCCGTGTCCGTGTCCGGGTCCGCGTCCGGGTCCGTGTCCGTGTCCGGGTCCGCGTCCGGATCCGGCTCCGCGTCCGGCTCCGCGTGCGGCTCCGCGTCCGGGTCCGTGTCCGGGTCCGGCTCCGCGTCCGGGTCCGCGTCCGGATCCGGCTCCGCGTGCGGCTCCGCGTCCGGTGAGAAACGGAGCCGCCGGGCCACCACGTCCGCGGCGACCTCGGCCAGCCGGCGTCCCTGCGCGAAGGCATGACCGCGAAGCCGGACGAAGGCCTCCTCGATGCCGACGCCGAGCTGGACGGTCAGGACGCCACTCGCCTGGTCGATCTCCGCCCGGTACGCGCCCAGGTCCTCGACGGGGCCGTCGCGCGGACCGCCCGCCTCGTCGATGCGCGCGTCGAGCAGCACCAGGGTCGCGAGATCGGCGAACGCCAGCGCGTCCGCCAGTTCCTCCGCGTCCAACCGGACCGGAACCTGGGCGTACAGATCCAGAACTCCCAGGTTGATCGCCCCCATCTGGAGCGGGAGCGCGAACACCGCGCGTGCCCCGGCTTCCAGGGCCGCGTCCGCGAACACCACCCAGCGGTCCTGGAGTTCACGGGTCAGCAGATCGGGTGTCAGGACGGCCGAGCCGTGCCGGAAGGCATCCACACACGGCCCCTCGCCCAACGTGAGCTGGAGTTCCTCCAGTTGCTCGCTGATGTCGTCGGTGCTGCACAGCGGATGGCTCGGCGCGGCCGGGGACATCGCCGACAGTCCGGCCCCGCCGACCGGCAGCGCGGCCACGGCCGCGGTGCACACGTCCACCACACCGACCCGGACACCGCGCCGGGCCGCCTGCTCGGCCACCAGCACCTGGATACGCTCCGACCGGCTGTCAGACCCCACCCGGGCCACCGCCCGCAGGCATCGTGACCGGGTCCGCCGACGCGGCGCCGGACGATGCCAGGCGGCCGGCCGGCAGCCCCTCCCGTACACGACGGCCGAGGCCACGCCGGCGCCGGCGGTCGGCCGTCATCGCGTGTCTCCCGAAAAGACGGACGCCAGCCGCACGGAACGGTGCGCCGGGCCCGGAACAGGTGTGGCCTGGGTGTCCGCGCGAGGAGGTGGCGGACGGCCGGACGAAGGGCCGAGGAGCAGGAACCCGTCGCCGACGACGTCGAGAATCCGCAGCAGGATGGCCGGCGGATGCTGCAGTCGCAGGGTTCCGCCGAGCGCTGCGGTCTGCTCTGCCGCGCGGAGGAACACGTTGAGCCCGCTGCAGTCGCAGAAGGTGACGCGGGCGAGGTCGACATCGACGGCGCGGATACCGTCGCGCATGCACCGCTCCAGCGACACACGCAGCAACGGCGCGGATTCGAGGTCGATCTCACCGGCCAGGGTGATCAGCGCCCGGGTCGTTCGGTCATGGTGGTGGACGGTGAGCTGTAGCAGGGGCATGGCGCCTCGGTTCGGAAGACCATCCGGCAGCGGGTGCGGTGGTGCCGGAGTTCCGGCTCCCTGGGCGCGCTCCCGGCTGGGGCGTACTTTCGGCGGAGGCAGAGCGACGGCCGGTCCAACAGCCTGCGCGGCAGGACAGAGGATCAACCCGGTTCCCTCCAGGGATGCGCCGGGTGACAGACGAAGCGTCCGCCCCCCGCAGCCATCTGAGTTCAGCAACTGCATGCCGCCGGGGTCTGGGACGTCTGTACAGCACACTAGTCCTCACGTCGCCCCCATGGACGGTTCGAAGCCATCCGATCCCAGGATGCGGACGGCACAAAACGCCCTGTTAAGGACTTCTTCAGCGGACGCGCGAAAAAACCGTTCCCGGTCAGTGGTAGGTCCGGGCGGAGCTCGCACTCTCAGCACACCGGCTTCCTGCCGGCAGTGCCCGGTGCATCCCTTCTCTCATCACCATCGAGGAAGGGTCCGTCATGTCCGAAACCCGCCTACGTGTCATGCTCATCGGCGCCGGCCTGGGCGGCCTCTGCCTGGCTCAGGGCCTCCGCCGCCACGCCGTAGACGTCACCGTCCACGAACACGACGACGCCCTGCTCACCCGCAACCAGGGCTACCGCCTCCACATCGACCCCACCGGCGACCGAGTCCTGCGCGACTCCCCGCCCGCCGACCTGTACGCCCTCTTCCGCGCCACCGCCGGCTACCCGCCCCTGCGCATCGTCAAGCCAGACGACCAGCTCAACGAAACCCGCGTCCTGGAAGACGCCTCCGACGAGACCCCGATCTCCGTCGACCGCCTCACCCTCCGCCAGATCCTCTTCGAGGGCCTGACCGACCACGTCACCTCCGGCAAGAAACTCATCCGCTACGACACCCCCGACCCCGAAGTCGGCCCGGTCACCGCCCACTTCGCCGACGGCACGACGGCCACCGCCGACGTCCTGATCGCCACGGCCGGCGTCAACTCCGCCGTCCGCCGGCAATACCTCCCCCACACCCGGATCATGGACAGCGGCATCCGCCAGATCTACGGCAAGGTGCCCCTCGACGACCACACCCGCGGCCTCTTCCGCGACGTCATGTTCAACGTCTTCCCCCCACGACGACCTACGCTCCATCACCAGCCGCGAACTGCACGCCCTCGCCCTGAACATGACCAAGGACTGGCACCCCGGCTCGTACCAGCCGTCCGCGTCGGACAGGGCGGTACCCGGGATCGTCGTACGGGCGGGCCGGTCGATGACGACCCCTCGCCTGCAGCTCTTGACCATGGCTCACCATCGGCCCATGGGCCCACCTGGTCGCCGGCGAACAGCCCGAGCCGGATGCCTGAAAAGCGTTCGTCACCCTTCGTTCGGCGGCGCTAGCCTCGGCGGTCATGGGAGCACGAGCGCAGTACGTGGTGGTCGAGGGCGGCGCCTGGCAGCGGTACTACTCGCACTGGGCCGCCAACCGGGTGGTTGACGATCTGCTGCCCGGTCCGGCCGCGGCGACACGCTGCTTCCGCGCGAACCGGGAGATCGACGAATGGCTCGACGACGTGTGGTGCGAGGGCGCCGCACTCGTCGACCACGACCGCCGGGTCCTGCTCTGGTTCGCCGACGCGGGCAGCTGGGCCGACCACCTCGCCGCCCGCGCCGTACTGGCCCGGACCTGGCCCGACTGGGACGTCCGCTTCGCGCACGACGGCTTGGGCGATCTGACCCACCACCTGGGCCTCGGCCGGGACTTGACCCGTTCGCCGGGCTGGTTCGAGACCTTCGAGCCCATCGGGTTCGCGGACTCCGAGAGCACCGACCCCCGCACTGTTGTCTCCCTCCGCCTGCCCGACGGAAGCGTGCGCGCGTGGGGCGGCGACTGGGAGCCCGTCGAGCACCTCGGGGGCGGCCCCGGCCTCATCGACCTGCTCGTCGCCTCGCCGGCCACCCCCGCGCTCACCGACATGCCCGACGGCGGCGTCCATTTCGACCCGCAGGCCCGCACCGTCTCGCTCTGGGCGGTGTGCACCGTGGCCGGCATCCACGACTGGCCGTTGCCGCGCTGGGAGGACTGGGCCCTGGACTTCCGCGGCGACGACCACACACAGCAGGCCGGACTGCTCCCCGCCGGCTTCCCCTTCCCTCAGCCCCCGCTCGCAGCAGCGCTGAAGAGACTCGGCAAGGGCCTCGGCACCCCGCCGCCCGACAACGGCCCGCTCCTTGCCCGCGCCACGGCCGCGTCCGGTCCAGAGGGCACCACCCCCGTGGTGAACCCCGCTGCGCTGATACCCCACGAGCCGGCCGATCCCACCCCGGCCGAACTGGCCGCGCTGCGTACGGCACTCGATGCGCTGGTCGCGGAGGCGGAGGAGAAGGAGGAGGCGAACTGACCAGCACCTGGGCAGGCGCCCGAACGGGACACATGCGTACACGGACAAACTCGATGCCTACGTCGAAGCGTCGGGCGACGCCGTCAACCGAAGCGCAACCGAAGCTCCCGACCGAAGCTCCTGACGGGCCTCGGACCGTGGTGCCGAAGATCCCCGATCCAGCGCGGTGTTGCTTGTCCTAGTCGTGGTCGGTGGAGAGGGCGACGTGCCGCCAGGTGTCCATCTCCTTGCGGAAGGCGTCCAGCTTGGTGTCGAAGGCTTGCAGGGTGTCGGCTCCGAGCGGGAGGCGCAGGGGCGGTTCCGGGTTGGCGGCGATCTCGACGATGGCGTGGGCGGCCTTGACCGGGTCGCCGGGCTGGGCGTGGTTAAGGGAGGGGACGGCGGCACGCATCGCGCCGGCCGTGGGCGCGTAGTCGTCGATCACGTCGATGTCCGAGTTCAGACTCGCCGGGTCGAGGAAGTCGGTGCGGAAGAAGCCCGGTTCGACGAGGGTGACGTGGATGCCGAGGGGGGCCAGTTCGGTGTGGAGGGTCTCGGTGAAGCCCTCGACGGCGAACTTGGTGGAGGCGTAGATGCCCCAGCCGGGTGCAGTGGCGAAACCCACGATGGAGCTGATGTTGATCACATGGCCGGAACGCTGACGCCGCAGCACCGGCAACACAGCCCGCTGCACGGCGAGTGGGCCGAACACGTTGGTCTCGTACAACGCGCGGACCGCGGCGTCGTCGGACTCCTCGACGGCGGCGAGCAGGCCGGTGCCGGCGTTGTTGACCAGGACGTCGATCCGGCCGAACCCCTCGACCGCCGCGTCGACGGCCGCCTGGATGCTCTGCGGGTCGGTCACGTCCAACGGCACGGCCAGCAGCGCGTCACCGGCATCGGGGAACTGCTCGCGGACGGCTTCCGCCCTCCGCGCGGTCGCGACCACCTGGTGACCGGCGGCGAGGGCGGCACGCGTGATCTCCAGGCCGAAGCCCCGGGACGATCCAGTGATGAACCAGACACTCATTGTCTTCTCCTCTTCAGGCAGTGGGCAGGTTGAAGGCGGCGCGGTTCTGGGCGATGAAGCCCTCGACGTCGAGGGGTTCGCTGCCGCCGATCGTCTTCACCAGGTCGTTGGTGCCGGCGAAGACGCCGTTGCGGTAGTCGACGGCCACGGCGAGCAGGTGCTGGATCAGGTGGTCCGGCGCGCCGCGCCCGCGCAGGATGGCGGCGAATTCGTCGAGTTCGATGGGCACGTAGGTGACCTCGCGGCCCAGCGCCTTCGACATCTTCTCGGCGATCTCGTAGTGGTTGAGCTCCTCGGCGCCGTACAGCGGGTAGATCTGACCGGCGTGCGGGGCGGGGTCTTCGAGGATGGCCGCGATCACCTTCGCCTGGTCGGTTTCCGCGATGGGGGCGTGGCGGCCGTCGGCGAACGGCAGGCGCAGTTCGCCCGTCCCGTCGGCCCAGGTGTCGATCAGCCACTGGGCGAAGAAGGTCGGGCGGATGTGGGTGACCGGGACCGGGGCGTGGTCCAGGACGCGTTCGGCGACCCAGTGCTGGCGTGCGGCGTTGCTGGCGGTGTCGCGGCGGGCGGAGACCTGCGACATGTTCACGATCGCCTGGACGCCGTTCTCCTCCGCCGCCTGGGCCACGTTCGCGGTGGCGTCCATCAGGCCGGGGCGGATCGGATAGGTGAAGTACAGGGCGTCGATCCCCTTGGTCGCGCGGGCCAGGGAGTCCAGGTCGAGTACGTCGCCTTCCACGACGTCGGCTCCGAGGGCGGCGAGCCGCTCGGCGCGTCCGTCGAGGCCGCGGACGAGTGCGCGGACGTGGTGACCGCGCTGGAGGAGGAGTTCGGTGGTGTGGCGGCCGGTCTTGCCGGTGGCGCCGATGACGAGGAGGTTGCGTTCCATGATGGTGATCTCCGTTTCCTGAAAGGGAGTTGACGGGTGCCGCACAGTGGCCGGGGCGCTGCGGTCCGGGGATGCGGCGCTGCGATCAGCGGGTGCGGCCGGGCCGTAGGGCGATGAGCGCGGCGGCCGCGGCGAGTCCGGCGCCGGTCTGGACCCACCAGGCGTGGTCGAACCCGGCGGTCGTGGCCTGCGGGGTGAGGGCGACGAGCAGGGCCACACCTACGGCGCTGCCGATCTGCCGGCTCATGTTGAGTACGGCGCTTCCGGTGGTGGCGCGGTCGGGTGCGAGGGAGCCGGCGGCGGCGAACAGCGGCGCCTGGGCCAGACCGCCTGCCAGGCCGACCAGGATCAGGCCCGGGAACATGGCGCCCCAGTAGTCGGGGGCGGTGTGGACGGCGGTGAGCCAGTAGGCGGCGGCGAATGCCATGGCCAGCGTGCCGGTCACGGCGGGGGCGGTGCGTCCGAAGCGGCTCTGGATGGGCCCGGCGTTCATCGCGAAGGCGATCGACGCCAGCGGGGCCGGGGCGATGGAGACGCCGGCGCGCAGCGGGCTGAAGTGCCAGACCTCCTGCATGAACAGGGCGGTGCTGAGCAGGACGATGGCGAAGCCGGCGGAGAACAGGAACAGGGCCACGGTGGCGGCGGTGAACTGCCGGCCTGCGAACAACTGCCTCTCGATCACCGGCGCCTTGGCGCGCAGGGTGCGCTCGACGGTCGCGGCGGCGGCCAGCGCGGCCGCTGCGAAGAGGGTCACGGTACGGACGTCCGTCCAGCCCCACCCCGGCCCCTGAACGGTGGCGAGTACCAGCAGGCTCACGGCCAGCAGCAGCGCGAGGACGGAGACCGGGTCCGGCAGAGCGGCGCCCTTGGGCCGGCGGACCTCGGGCAGCAGCAGCGCACCGGCGACGAGGGTGGCGATGCCGACCGGGACGTTGATCAGGAAGATCCACCGCCAGTCGAGGGTCACGAGCAGTCCGCCGACGGGCGGGCCCGCGGAGGCCGCGATCGCGCCCACGCCCGCCCACAGGCCGACCACCAGGGTGTGCTGGCGTTTGGGGAAGCTCGGGTAGAGCAGGCCGAGCGAGGTCGGCACGATCATGGCCGCGCCCACGGCCTGGAGAGCGCGGGCCGCGACCAGTACGCCGAGGCTGGGTGCGGCGGCCGCGACGGCGGAGGTGAGGGTGAAGAGCGCCACTCCGGAGAGCAGCATCCTCTTGCGTCCCCAGTGGTCCGCGATGCGACCCGCCGGCACGAGCACGGCGGCGAAGACGATCGCGTAGGCCGACAGCACCCACGACACGGTCGCGACGCCCGTGCCCGGGAACGACCGTCCGATTCCGTCGAGGGCGACGTTGACGACGAAGAAGTCGAGCTGCGCCATGAAGGCGACGGCACCCAGCACCGCCATGATGCTCCAGCGGCGCGGGTGACCGGCCTCACTGACGGGCGGGGTCGGGGTCAGGGCATCGTGCACTGTCGTCGCGACCGCTTGCGGCGCCACCTGTGTGGTCATCCCGTCCGCCTCCTCAGCAGAATGGGCTTGGTAGCCCTTTTTCGACCTGCCCCCAGGGAACACCTCACGGAAAGGGTTGTCAAGCCCTTTTTCGGGGTACGATGGTGACCATGACCACCACCAGCGAAGCGCCGGGTCAGAAGCTGACCGCCAAGGGCCTGGCCACACGCGAACGCATCGTCCGGGCCGCCGCCGAGCTGATCTACGAACACGGCGCGCAGAACACCAACAACGAGCAGATCCGCGAGGCCGCCGGGGTCAGCGGCTCCCAGCTGACGCGTCACTTCCCCACCAAGGAGTCCCTGGTGCGCGCGGTGCTCGCCTGGCAGGCCGACACCATCGTCGCCCGCCACCAGGCGCCCGAACTGGGCGAGTTGGACAGCTTCGCCGCCCTGCACCGGTGGGCCGACTCCTACATCGCCTCCCAGGACATGGTGCGGGGCGGGTGCACGTTCGGCTCGCTGGCCGCCGAGGTCGTCAAGACCGAGCCCGCCCACCGGGACGCGGTGGCCGACGGTTTCGGGCGGTGGCAGGAGCTGTTCAAGCGCGGCCTGGGCAAGATGCGCGAGCGCGGCGAACTGCGGCCGGAGGCCGACCCGGTCGCGCTCGCCCACCTGCTCACCGCCGCGTTCCAGGGCGGAGCACTGCTGGACCAGGCGGCCGGCGAGTCCACGCCCCTGCGTGACGCGCTTTACGGAGCCCTGGCCTACATCGAATCGTTCGCCGCAAAGAGCTGAACGGGCCGGCACTGGCCGAGCGGGACGGACGAGGTGCCCGGCGCCGCGTCGCACTCCGATCCGATGAGGAGTGGAGTGCGATGACGTACCTCACTCTCCCCAGGGACCTTCGTTTATGGTGCGCTCCATGAAGGTCTCGCCATCGGCCTCTCGCTCACGGACAAGATTGAAAGCGAGCCCGTAGCGAGGAACGGCATTCTCACTCAGTGCCGCATGTGCCACGATCACGTCGGTGAGCGAGCGGACCATTGTGAGCCGGGGGAAAGCGTCGTGCACTCGCGCGGCCCGATCGGTTACGAGGTCGGCGTTCTTTCCGAAGTCGATGTAGATGCCTTCGTAGGTCAGCCGCGTGATCAAGCCGCGCCGCTCGGCGATCTGGTCGGAGGTGTGCAGGGCGATCGCCTCCCACACCCGGTCCACGTCCGTGGCGGCGAGATGGTGCCTGGTCAGGATTTCGGCAACCAGGTCGGCTCCTTCCACCTCGAAGCGAGAAGTGCCCTTCCCCAGAGTCCCGGTGGAAAGATCGTGTCCGATGCAGGCGGCGAAGAGGAGGTCCTCGTCGTAGGCCGCGTCATTCAGCGCGCCGATGTGTTCCGCGTACAGGCGCGCCCACAGGAAGCTGCGAATACAGTGGTTCACGACGGACGGATTCACGGTCTGCTGCATCGCCACGAGGATCTCGTTGTGCCAAGTCCCCGTCGGCAGACTGAGTGTGTCGTTCACACCTTGCCCCTCGCTCGATCCGGCTGATTTCAGCGAAATCCATAACGCGCATGGAAGACTCAGCTCTCGTTTCCGAGAACGATCCGGGCTGTCTGCTCGGGCTGCTCCCACTGGGGCCAGTGGGAAGCGTTCTTGATCAGGTGCAGTGTGGCGTCGGGGAAGTGGTGAGCGATGTGCCGGGCGACTTCGGGGTTGAGGTAGGGGTCGTCCTCGCCGAACGCCACGGTGACCGGCACGGTCAGCCTGTTCAACTCGCCGTCCGCGATGCGGCGGTTCTGGATCTCCAGGTCGGGAGACAGGGCGGCGGTCCAGGCGCGGATCGCTACGAGTGCGTCCGGCCGCGTGTCCTCCCCGAACCACTGCGGGGCCACGGAGGCCGCCACCACACCGTCCGGATCTCCGACCGTGTACCCGAACCGCGTCTGGGTGTGCGCCAGGATCCACTCCCGCATCTTCGGGTCGTCCATGAGGGCGTCGGCGAGCGGTGTGAAGTCGGGATCTCCCAGCAGGCGGATCAGCTCCGGGAACTGCAAGGAAGGGGCGTCCCCGTAGTAGCAGTTGAGGAGTACGAGTCTGTCCACCGACTCGGCGTGGTCCAGCGTGAAGTTGACCGCGACGGCCCCGGACGCGTCGTGGCCGACCAGAACGCAGCGATCGATTCCCAACGCCGTGAGCACCGCCGTGAGTTCGGCCTCGCGCTGCCCGGGCTGAAGGGCGGCGTACGGGCCGCGGTCGGACCGTCCGAAGCCGGAGAAGTCCAGGGTCACCACGCGCCTTGGGGCTACGAGGGGTATGAGGCGGTCGTAGATCCGGGAGTCGTCCGGAAACCCGTGCATGGCGACGATGGGTAAGCCATCGCCTCCGACATCGCGAACGTGAAGGCGCCCGTAAGGTGTCTCGACCAGTCTGCTCTGGTACCTGTGATCAGGGGTGGACATGTCGTCCTCTCTGGCTGCGTGCGCTGTCCCCAACTGCCTTGCGCTTCGGGGTCTTTCCGGCAATCCGCTGTTCCCGACGACTCGCCCTTCTCGCCGTACAGGGCACAGCCCTGGTCGTGGTCGGTGGAGAGGGCGACGTGGCGCCAGGTGTCCATCTCCTTGCGGAGGGCGCCGAGTTCGGTGTCGAAGGCTTGCAGGGTGTCTCCGAGCGGGAGGCGAAGGGGCTGTTCGGGGGTGGCGGCGATCTCGACGATGGTGTGGGCGGCCTTGACCGGGTCGCCGGGCTGGGCGTGGTTCAGGGAGGGGACGGCGGCACGCATCGCGCCGGCGGTGGGCGCGCAGTCGTCGATCACGTCGATGTCCGAGTTCAGACTCGCCGGGTCGAGGAAGTCGGTGCGGAAGAAGCCCGGTTCCACGATGGTGACGTGAATAGCGAGCGCGGCGGGCCGCTCGGCGCGCTCGTCGATCCGACGGACGAGTGCGCGAACCCGCTGACCGCGGTCAAGCAGCAACTCGGCGGTACGGCCGCCCGTCCTGCCGGTCGCTCCGGTCACCAGAGGATTGCGTCGCAGGGCGACGCCCCTCCGTCTGTGGAGAAGTGCCTGTGGTGGAGAGGGAGTCGGCAGGTGATGCGCGAGCGGTACCCGCGCATCACCGCGGTCAGCGGGTGCCGGCTCTGATCCGGGTACCGCTCGCGGGTCAGTCGGCGAGGAAGCCGAGCAGGTCCGCGTTGAACCGCTCCTTGAAGGGGGCGACCGACATGAGCCCGTGCGGGGCGCCCGGATAGACCTTCAGCTCGGCGTCCTTGATGAGCTTCACCGACTTCTCCGCCGACGCCACGATGGGCACGATCTGGTCGTCGTCCCCGTGGATGATGAGCGTCGGTACCTCGATGCGCTTGAGGTCCTCGGTCAGATCCGTCTCCGAGAAGGCCTTGACGCAGTCGTACGCACCCTTCATGCCGACCTGGAGGCTCCACAACCGGAAGGCTTCACGCAGCCCCAGGGACACCTGGGAGCCTTCTCGGTTGGCACCGTAGAACGGGGCGCTGAGTTCCCAGTAGTACTGGGATCGGTCATCGAGGACACCCTGGCGGATCCCGTCGAAGACTTCGACGGGCAGGCCCTCGGGATTGCTCTCCGTCTTGAGCATCAGCGGTGGGATCGCGCCGAGGAGCAGGAGCTTCGACACCCGTGACGCGGCCCGCCCGGCCGCGCAGCGCGTCACCTCGCCGCCGCCGGTGGAGTGGCCGACGAGCACCACGTCGTGCAGGTCGAGGTGCTCCAGCAACTGCGTGAGGTCCTCGGCGTAGGTGGTGAGATCGTTGCCGTCCCACGGCTGGCCCGACCGGCCGTGACCGCGGCGGTCGTGCACGATGGCCCGGTAGCCGTTGCCCGCCACCAGAAGGGCCTGGTCGTCCCAGGCGTCGGCGTTGAGCGGCCAGCCGTGGCTGAACACCACGGGGCGACCGCTTCCCCAGTCCTTGTAAAAGATCTCGGTGCCGTCAGAAGTGGTAAAGACTGCCATGATCGATTCACCTTCCGCCGGCGGCCTCACGCCAGGTGCTGTTCCGACAGAACTCACCGGCGAAGCAGGCCGCTTGAAAATAGTTCAACGGACCCTGGTGTGCATGTGCAACGAACTGACCGCGGCCAACAGGTTATTCGCGAGGTATCTCCCCGTCGCAGTGCTCTGTCGTACCGGGTGTCGCCTGCCGCTTCCCATCGTGCAGCAGAATGGACGGCGTGGCCATCCCGTACGGTTCGTAGTCCGCGTGGTCCGGCGACTACGAACCCGGGGTCCGCGGGCCGAAGAAATCCGGTTCCGCGCCGGTGTGCCGGGGTTCAGGAACCGAGGTGTTTCCGATTTTCCTGCAGTTCCCGACGGGAATGCACTCCGAGTTTCTTGAACACTTTACGCAAGTGATAATCGACCGTATGCACGCTCAGGAAGAGTTGTGCGGCGATCTCGGCGTTCGTCGCGCCGTCGGCGGCGAGCCGCGCGACTCTGGACTCCTGCGTCGTCAGGTGATTTTCGCTGTCGGTCGCGGGTGTGCGCGCTCGGGTTTCCGACGAGGAGCCGGCCGCGGACAGTTCCATGGCCGCACGCAGCGCATAGCCCGCCGCTCCCATCTGCGTGAACAGGTCGCGGGCGGACCGGAGGTGACGGCGGGCCTCCTTGGTACGGCGGCCCCGGCGCAGCCACTCTCCGTAGAGGTGGTGGCTGCGGGCGCGCCGCCCGGGGCCCCGTGTGTTCTCGTGATGCTGGATCGCCTCGAGATAGAGCGGTTCGGCCGACGCGTCGTCTTCGAGAACAAGTGCGTTGGCGCGCGCCAGATCACCCAGGAGAGCGGGTACGGGAGTCAATTTCGCCAGATCCTGCAAGTAGTCCCGTATGGAAAGAGCCTGCGTCTGTCTGCCGCAGCGGACGGCGGCTTCCACCATGTCGCAGATCGCGAACTTGAGCTGCGAGCTCTCCGCGAGACACCCCTCCAGGCTGCCGAGAGCATCGGCATAGCGGCCCTGGCTCAGTGAGACGACGCTCCGCGCATAGTCACGGAATACCAGCAGGTAGCCCTGCCCATGACGAGCGGCTTGCTGTGTGACGATTTCATCCAGTTCCTGAGCGGTTGTGTACTGGCCACGCCAGGCCGCAATGAGGAGTGCACCGAGGTGATCTTCATTGCCGCGCGCCTCTTCCCACGCGGACCGCTTGTCGAAGAGGATCTCCGCTTCTCGGATACGTCCGGCAACCAGTTCGGAAAGTGCCGTGTGGCTGAGGGCGAGGGCCAGGGGAATTGCCGCTCCCTGCGTGCGCGCCTCCTTTTCCATTCGCCACGCCAGGGTGTTGAGAGCCGTATCGTCACCCAACAGGGTCGCGTGGGCACATGCCGCGGCAAGCCACTGGAACAATTCGGGTGCCGTCGCCGGAGCCTGACGTACCTCGTCGACGGCGCGGTGGAGTTGAACGGCCGCGGCGGCAAGTCCCTCGATGTGCAGCGTGGCGTCGGCCTCCAGGAGAGTGTCACCCGGCGTGCGGTCCGTCGCCGGGGGCAGGGGCAGGTCCCGGATCAGCTGGGCCACCCCGCGCCGGCTACTGGCGGCCGGGGCCAGGGACCCGCCGATCTGCGCCTGCACCACGGCCTCGACCAGGATGTCGCGGGCCAAGCGGACATCGACGGGGGCGAGTTGGCGAGCGGCGGAGAGCAGTGCGTCCGCCGCCGCGCCCGTGTCGCCGGCAAGACGATGGATGCGCGCCTGGACGCGTTGGACCTGCCCGTTGTGGTGCTGATCCGCCTGGTAGGCCGCTGCCGCGTCGAGAAGTGTCTGTCCCCGCCCGGGCGACCCGGCGACCACACTCGCCTCGGCTGCGGTGAGCAGGCGGCGTGCCCGGGAGGGCAGGTCGGTGGTCAGCGCGGCGGAGCGGGCGAGGATGGTGGAGGCCGCCGCCCACCCGCCGCGGCCGAGCGTACGGTGCGCCGCGGCCTCCAGTTCCAGGGCCACGGCGTCGTCCGGATGCGTGGCCGCCGATGCGAGATGCCACGCTCGGAGGTCTACGTCGCCGAGGTCGCCGGCGACCTCGGCGAGGACCGCGTGGGTGCGGACGCGAAGGGCGGTGGGCGCGGCGTGATACACGGCCGCGCGGATGAGGGGATGACGGAACGTGACGCGATCCCGGATGGTCAGGAGGTTCTGCTCCTCCGCCGGGGCCGCGGCATCGGCGTCGTAGTCCAGGAGGACTCCGGCGCGCCAGAGGACATTGGGGTCACCGGTGGGGTCGGCGGCGGCCGCGAGAAGCAGGGCCCGGGCGCCGGCCGGCAGGGTCAGGGTCTCCCGTACGTACAGGTCCTCGATGGCCTGGCCCAGCGGAACGGGGTCGGGCAGCGGCGAGACGCCGCTCAACTGGGCGGGGCTCAGCTCTCTGACGGCTTCGATCAGGGCCAGGGGGTTGCCCGTTGTGGCGGATACGATCCGGTCGCGCACCTCGGTGTCGAGTGCTCCGTCCACCACCGCCTCGAGCAACTGCGTGGCGTAGCGCGCGGGAAGAGTGTCGACCGGCAGCGAGGGCAGCCCTCGGAGAGCGGGCGCTGATTCGCTGCCCTCACGGACGGCGAAGACCAAGGTGAGGGACTCCGCGTACATGCGTCGCGCCACGAAGCCCAGGGCGACGGCCGACTCCTCGTCCAGCCACTGCGCATCGTCCACCAGGCACAGGAGCGGCTGTTCGGCGGCGGCCGCGGTGAGCAGGCCCAGGGCCGCCACCCCGACCAGGAGCCGGTCCGGAGGAGCGGAGTGGTCCTGCAGGCCGAAAATGCGCCCGAGCGCGTTGCGTTGCGGAAGGGGTAATCGGGGCAGGCGAAACAGGTGAGGGGCGAGCAGGTGGTGGAGGGCCGCGTACCCGAGCTCGGCCTCCGAATCGACGGCATCGAATCGCAGGACCTGATGACTGCCCTCCGCCAGGACCTGAACATGGTCCAGCAGGGCGCTCTTGCCGACGCCCGGTGCACCGCGGAGAACGAGGGCGCCGCTCATGCCGGTTCGGCCGCGCCTGAGCAGTGACTGGAGACGGCCGCGTTCTTCGTCGCGGCCGAACAGCTCATCCATCTGTTGTCCTGTGGGCCTTCCCTTGCTGCCGGCCTCTTCAGTAGATCACCAGTTGCAGGGCCGTGGCGGTGCTTTGGGTGGGAGACCGGCACGTACGCGCACGCACCCGGCGCGGGCCGGGCCGGGAAGGCCGCGCGCAGTCCAGCCCGGTGCATCTCGGTCCCGCGGACGTGACCGGTGGCTTGACCGCTCAAGGGGTGGTTGGCCGATAGGGCGCATCAGTTCAGGCACTCTGTGGTGGACTGGCACCGGCACCTGTCTGGCAACGGGCTCGGCGCCGGCCACTCGCGTACCCGGGCGCGAGCCCTGAGTACCAGCGAGCAGCGAGGATTCACCATGACCGTACGCGAGCATGAAGGGCCCGGCGGGCCGACCATTCCCACTTCCGTGAACCGGGGTGGCCAGGGGAGGGTGATGACCTTGGCGGGGACACTGGCCGCGGCGGAGACAGCGGCACCCGTGGAGTCGCTCGACGTGGTCGCGCGGATGCTCAGGGAGCACCTCGGGGCCGCGTCGGTGTCGTTCCTCATCACCGACTTCACCGGCGGCTCGGTGGTACGGCTGGGTGCGGCGGGCAGCGTCGACACCGATGAACCCGCCCGGCGCATCACCCTGCGGGGCACCCTCTACGACGACGTGATCCGCACCCAGCGGCCGAGCGTGGAGGACAAGGGCGAGGGCGCGCTGGTGCGGATCGTGGCCCCGGTGACCAACCGCGGGGACGCCATCGGGCTCCTCGAACTGTTCCTGCCCGCGGCACCCGACGCGCAGACCATGCGGGAGATCGGCGAGACCGCACACGCCCTGGCGTACATCGTCATCGCGAACCGGTCCTTCACCGACGTGTACCAGTGGGGCCGCCGTACCACTCCGCTGAGCCTGGCCGCGGAGATCCAGCATCGGCTGCTCCCGGCTTCGCTGGCCTGTGAGGCCGCGCAGTTCGCCGTGGCCGGGGCGCTGGAGCCGGCCGACCACGTGGGGGGTGACACCTTCGACTACGTCATCGACCGGGACACCGTCCAGCTCTCCGTCACTGACGCCATGGGCCACGATGTCGACGCCGCGCTGCTGGCCACTCTCCTGGTGGGCGCCCTGCGCCGGGCCCGGCGGGCCGGTGCCGACCTCGCCGAACAGGCCCGCCAGGCCGACCAGGCCATGCGGGACCACGGCCGTCAGAGCTACGTCACCGGTCAGCTTCTCCGCATCAGCCTGATCGACGGCACAACCGAGTTCGTCAACGCCGGCCACCCCTGGCCGCTGCGCATGCGGAACGGCGAAGTTCAGGAGATCACTCCGAAGATCGACATGCCGTTCGGCTTCCACGTCCCTCACACCTACCGGGTCCAGTCGCTGGACCTGGAGCCGGGCGACCGGCTGGTGATGCTGACCGACGGCATGCTGGAGCGCAACGCCAACAGCCTCGATCTGTCGGACCTGATCGTGCGCACCAGCGCACTGCACCCCCGTGAGGCCGCCCGGACTCTCATCGGGGCGATCGTCGACGCCAACCACGGCCACCTGCAGGACGACGCGACCGTCATGTGCCTGGACTGGCACGGCGTCGACCAGTCGGAGCGGGACGCCAACACCGGCGCCGACCTCACCGATGCCTCCGCACCGTCACGGACAAGGCAGGCGAATTCCGCGCGATGACGCGACGCCTGCTCCGGCGTCCCGCCGCGTCCGGTCCCCGGGCGGGGGCGGCCCGGGGCACCTGCCCGGCTGGCCGCGTCACGCGCGCCGGTCGGCGGCAGTCACGGACGCGGCGTGCGCGATCCGCCGGGCAGGGCTGCGAGGTCAGGCCGGGTTGATGTTCTCGGCCTGGGGGCCCTTCTGGCCCTGGGTGACGTCGAACGTCACGACCTGACCCTCCTGGAGCTCACGGAAGCCCGAGGAGTTGATCGCCGAGTAATGCGCGAAGACGTCCGGTCCTCCGCCGTCCTGGGCGATGAAGCCGAAGCCCTTCTCCGCGTTGAACCACTTCACGGTTCCTGTAGCCATGTCTCGTGCCTCCCAGTCGGTGAACGTCTCCCCCTCCATGGGGAAGACGGAGGTGATCGCCCTGGTCCCTGCGGCACAGCACAGCAAAAAGCCCACACCGGGAGCGTGGGCTTGGGGGAACTCCGAACCACGACAGCTGACGCAGACGCTACACGCCCACACACCGCGTCACCAGGGAAAGCGATCACGCCGAACACCAGGACCGGTTGCAGGGGGTGCCCGCCGGTGCCGGCAGGCCCCTGTCTCAGTCCGTGTTCGTCGGGTTCGCCGGGTTCGCCGATTCTGCGGTGCGGCGGTATTCGGCGTTGATGCGCTGGGCTTCTTCGAGCTGGTCTTCGAGGACGATGATGCGGCAGGCGGCCTCGACAGAGGTGCCGTGGTCGACGAGTTCCCGGGCACGGGCCGCGATACGCAACTGGTAGCGGGAGTAGCGGCGGTGACCGCCCTCGGAGCGGAGCGGCGTGATCAGGCGGGCTTCGCCGATGGCACGCAGGAAACCCTGCGTGGTGCCGAGCAGCTCGGCCGCCCGGCCCATCGTGTAGGCGGGATAGTCGTCGTCATCGATACGGCTGAACGAGTCGTCTGCTGTCATCTGCACCTCTCCATGGAACGCGTGGAGGGGCCCTGGCGCTCATCGCACCAGGGCCCCGAAGGAACTACTACACCATCTGCCGACCCTGACAGGGCGTCGGCCTTCTGCTTCCGCAGACCCGACCGGCATTCTGCCGGGCCTGCTGGGATCGCGGTTGCTTGACCGGAGACCACCTCACTGTCGATGTCCTGCGGTACCCGGGTTCAAAATCCGGCCCGGGCGATCCTGATGGCGCTCGGCTCCTCCGTTCTTCCCTCTGGGATCAACTGCCTACAACGGGGGTACTGCACTGTGCTGGTGATACCAACTGCTCAGCGGCCTGTGACAGCACCGCTCTTCGGCAGCCGGCCCCGTCGCCCGTCCTGCGTCTGCCCTGGCTTGGAACCCCACTGCCGAACCTCCCGGTGCGCGCGCCCGCAGCCGACGCCTTCACCGAGGTACTGCTCACTGACTTCACTGCTGGGTACCGCGAACTGCACTTTCGAGTACTGCCACTGCGGTCCTGCTCACGGCGGCCCCTGATCACTACGGGCCACCCGGTACGGCCGCCAGCCGCGTCGCCGTCCTGCAACCGCTCTGGCTTCGCGACTCCACCACCGCACCGTCCTGCCAACTGCACTCACATGTACTGCTCCGCCCGGCAGTTCGTGTCTGCCAGGCCCTGCTGTCTCTCTGGGCTACGAGAGAACCATAATCACACCCACACCCCAATGTCTACTCCAACAAACACAGATTTCCGCGTGTTCGACAGACAGGCAATCAGCCTCGAACAGTGACCGACACAGGAGCAAGGGCCGCCAGCACCCGCTCAACCGGCGGCCACGGGAGGAGGGCCTGATGAACACCATGACCGTCAACATCGCAACCGCCCGCTCCGCGACATCCGTCGCCCGACCTCGACGACGGCACCGGAGGCTTCGGCCGGCCCATGGTCAACCGCATCGCCCACGCCACCGCGGTCACCCGCCAAGCGGGCGACGGCAAGACGCGCCCTCCTCGCCCGGTAACGCCACCGCTGAAGCAGCCGGACGGCGGCCAAATACAATCTGACCCATGTCGAAGCATGACGAGCTGCTCGTGGACGTCGCCACCGTGGTGGAGTCCGGGCAGAGCAACCAGATGTCCCTGACCGTGGTCACCGGCGGCACCGTCATCACCGGGCGGCTGGCTCCCGAAGCCGTGTGGAGGCGGAGGGTGTCGGAGGTTCTGACGGATTCCGCCCGCCTGGGAGAATTCTCCGCCGTGTTCGACGCCCCCGCGAAGGACGACGGCCCACCAACTCATCTGCACTTCCACGTCGCCCGAATTCTTCAGGGCACGGTGGGGATCCCGGAGACGGGCGGGATGTACCGGGTCGCGATCAGCGACGTCAGCGCCTGGACCGTGGGCGACTTCAGCTATTCCGACAGCTGATATTCCGGCCGCCGAGGAACCACGGGAACGGGAACCCGTCGCACGCAGTGGGGGGGGGGCGCGCGCGCGGCGGCGCGCCCCCCCCGCGGGCGGGGGGGGGGGGGGGGGGCCGCGCCGGGCGGCAGCGCCCGCGCGGCCACGTGGGA
>NZ_JBHYWD010000006.1:128051-145229 GCF_042751305.1 Streptomyces hokutonensis | reverse complement strand
TTATTTCAATCTACCCCTCGTCCTGCCGCGCGCGCCGCGCGCCCCGGGCGCGCGCCCGCCGGGGCGCGGGCGGGCGCCCCCCCGCCCCCCCCGCCCCCCCCCCCCCACTGCTGTTCAGGTGTCGGCGCGTGCCGTCGCATCGGTCAGACGGACACGGGAGTACCGAGCATCCCGGAAGCCTGCCGGAGCGAGCCGGGCATGCCCACGGGCACGGCCTTGGGGAGGGCGCGGCAGGTGAAGCCGAGCCTGGTCATCGCCCGGAGGACTTCGTCGGCGCTGAAGTCGCGGCGGTCCTGGCGGGTGATGACCTGGCCGACCTGCTTGACGGGGTAGTGACGGCGGCCGATGATCACGGACTCACCCATCACCTGCTCGGGCTTGATGCCCTTCATCGACTCCAGCACACCGCTCTTGGTGAGCTCGAAGGGGAAACGGGCGATGACGCAGCGCATGGGGGCCTCACAGAGGGAAGGGGAGAACGGTCCGACGAGGGTGAGGCGGATCAGCGGGAGAGGGCGAGGGCGCCGAGTGCGCCGCCTTGCCCGTCGGCCCCCGGCAGGGCACCGAGACGCCGACGGGAACGCATCGCGTGCTCGGCTTCGGCCATCGTCATCACGGGTGACGTGAACGACCGGTGGTCGCCGAGGATGTCGCGCAGGCGGACGCGGTCCGTGTAGGCGGAGTCGTCACGCACGGCGGTGAGTTCGGTCCGGGTGACCAGGCCGATGCACTGGCCGTCCTGGTCGCAGACGAACAGTCGGCCCGTACGGGCGGCGGCCATGACGGACAGCGCCACCTCGACGCTCATGTCGTCCCAGACCTGCGGTCCGGCCACCTCTCCGGCCTCGGCCGGCGTCCTGTGCGCAGGGCCGGCGTTCGCCGGGCGGGGCTGCGTCTGAACCAGCGTCAAAAGATGCCTCCTGCAGAGATGGGTGAGCTTCCTGATCACTAAGGTTCTAGGCCGCCGCGCCGACGACGGACTGGCGTACGGGCCCGCGCCGGGCTCCCGAGGAGGGGCGGCGCCGGCCCCTGGAGGAGGCGCCGCGCTTGGGGCGTTCGGCCACGGGTGCGGTGATGACGACCGGGATGCCGGACGGAGCCTGGGCACCGGTGATGCGGTTCAGTTCGGCCTCGCCGGAGCGGACCTCGGTGATCTGCGGCCGGATGCCGGCGTCCGACATGAGGCGGGCCATGCCGCGTCGCTGGCCGGGTGTCACGAGGGTGACGACGCTGCCGGACTCGCCGGCGCGGGCGGTACGGCCACCGCGGTGGAGGTAGTCCTTGTGGTCGGTCGGCGGGTCGACGTTGACGACCAGGTCGAGGTTGTCGACGTGAATGCCTCGCGCCGCCACATTGGTCGCCACCAGCACGCTGACGTGCCCCGTCTTGAACTGGGCGAGTGTGCGGGTGCGCTGCGGCTGCGACTTGCCGCCGTGCAGCGCGGCGGCCCGGACCCCGCTGTTGAGAAGGTCCTGGGTCAGCCGGTCGACGGCGTGCTTGGTGTCCAGGAACATGATCACCCGGCCCTCGCGGGCGGCGATCTCGGTCGTGGCGGCGTGCTTGTCGGCGCCGTGGACGTGCAGGACGTGGTGCTCCATCGTCGTGACCGCACCGGCCGACGGGTCGACCGAATGCACGACGGGGTCGGTGAGATAGCGGCGCACCAGCAGGTCGACGTTACGGTCCAGGGTGGCGGAGAACAGCATCCGCTGCCCCTCCGGGCGCACCTGGTCGAGCAGTGCGGTGACCTGCGGCATGAAGCCCATGTCGGCCATCTGGTCGGCCTCGTCCAGCACCGTGATGCCCACCTGGTTCAGACGGCACTCGCCACGGTCGATGAGGTCCTTGAGCCGACCCGGCGTCGCGACGACGACTTCGGCCCCGCCTCGCAGCGCGCCGGCCTGCCTGCCGATCGACATCCCGCCCACCACGGTGGCGAGCCGCAGCCTGACGGAGCGGGCGTACGGGGTGAGCGCGTCGGTCACCTGCTGCGCCAGCTCACGCGTCGGTACGAGGATCAGTCCCAGCGGCTGGCGGGGCTCGGCACGCTGTCCGGCCGTGCGGGCGAGGAGGGCGAGGCCGAAGGCGAGGGTCTTGCCGGAACCGGTGCGCCCGCGGCCCAGGACGTCACGGCCCGCCAGAGTGTTCGGCAAGGTCGCGCCCTGGATCGGGAACGGTGCGCTCACACCCTGCCTGCCGAGTTCGGCCAGCAGTTGCTCGGGCATGTCGAGATCGGCGAAACCTTCAACGGCGGGCAGCGCGGGGGTGATCGTCTCAGGGAGCGCGAACTCACCCTGCACCGTGGCGGGCCGGCGGCCGTAACCGCCGGAACGGACAGGCCCGCCGGAACGGCGCGGTGCCGGCGAGCCGTAGCGGCTGCCGCCCTTCCCGGCGTCGGCGCTACCATTACGGGTGCGGGCAAAGCGGTCGTTCGTACGTGTGCGGTTCATGCGGAACCTTCCTCGATGTGGCACATATCAAGGAATTCCCGCAGCGTTGAGCAGCATGGAGAACCACAAGTATGGACCGACGGCAGAAGCACAATGCAGAAGAAAGCAGATCTGGCCGACGGAAATCCACGCGGGCGCAGGTGCTGAAACAAAAGAAGTGGCA
Source organism: Streptomyces hokutonensis (assembly GCF_042751305.1). GTDB lineage: Bacteria > Actinomycetota > Actinomycetes > Streptomycetales > Streptomycetaceae > Streptomyces > Streptomyces hokutonensis_A. The sequence goes on along the minus strand of NZ_JBHYWD010000006.1, from coordinate 142,616 downwards.
GCGACGCACCATCCGGGCGTCGGCTGCGGTGCGGCTCTTCAGGTTGCGTCCGCATCTCTGAAGGATGAACCGCACGTGGTGAGGCCGGGGATTTCTCCGAGCCGTCCCGCAGGTGAAACCGTTGCGGGAGAACGCGTGCAGCTGGGGCCCGCACCCCAAGGGATGCGGGCCCCAGCTACAGAGTGCTCTTCAGCGTCAGGCCGGAACGATGTTCTCGGCCGTCGGGCCCTTCTGGCCCTGCGCGATGTCGAAGGTCACCTTCTGGCCTTCCAGCAGCTCGCGGAAACCCTGGGCGGCAATGTTCGAGTAGTGGGCGAACACGTCAGCGCCGCCACCGTCCTGCTCGATGAAGCCGAAGCCCTTTTCCGCGTTGAACCACTTCACGGTACCAGCAGCCATGTCATATCTCCTTCGGGGCAGTACATCGGAATCCGCACCGTGCGGACACCGTGTCGCCGCAATGATTACCCCGCCCGGAAAACGACCGGAAATACAAAAGCGCTCTCCTCCGCCGAAGCCGAGTGGGAGCACTTGAAGTTTCGGGAACCAAAACTGCAACTGAGATCACAGTAGCACGCCACCACGGCCCTCGTCGGTCAACCAATTCCACTCCGATCATTGCGACAAAAACTCTCGCCGCATGGTCCGGCAAACTCTCACTTCACAAACACAGTTATTGACTCACTCACAGTGCAGCGTTCCGGAGAAGCCGCAGTCGCCGGCCGCCACCAGGATCGCCCGAGCACGGGGAGGTACGCGGCTGTCCGCAAGATCGAATCCAAGGGGGTCACGTCCCCCGCGATGCCACTCATCCCCGAACTGCGCCAGTACGAGGCCGACGACCTGCCCGCTTACGGCGCGTCGCGGTCCGCGAATCAGCCCGCGACGGTGCAGGGCAGTGCCGAGCTCACACGTAGATCCGACGCGGCTTCTCACCCGCCCGCTCTTGGGCGAACTTGGCGAACCGACGACCTACGCATCACAAGCACCGACGGGTTCATGCCGTCCGCTCACGCGTTGCTCACGCTGACAGCCGCCATGGCACACCCGCTCGCGGAGGATCGCGGACTGCTCCTGGCAGGACTTGATGGAAGTTCCGGAACCTGCGACCTGGAGATCCGTATACCGGCGGCCGGTGAGCTGGTGCCGCTGAGCGGAACAAGCGTCGACAGCTGGTTTCCTGCACACCAATATCTCCTCATCGTCCAGGCGACCTGCGTCGAGGCGGAGTCGTTGCGAGCTTCACGCACGCCTGCAGATCACATGCAAACGGGGGAAACTGATGCCTCGCGTCGCGTTCACAACCTTCGGCATACTCAAGAAGCCATACGGAAACCCAGAGGTTCAGGAATTCGATGACCTGACGCCAGCCACTTTCGAAGAGGCGGAGCGGAGTCCGGGATTCATCGCCCGCGCGAAAGAGGACGAGGCCGAAAGCCACCTCACGAATTTCGAACGCGACTGGGGCGATTGGGGGAAGTTCGACGTCCCCCGCTTCTACACCGGCGGCCGGACCAACGAGACCGACAGCCGCGCCTCGACGCTTTCCCTGTGGCGAGACCTGGAGTCCGTGTCCGCCTTTGCCTACAACGGCCTTCACCACAGGTCCCTTCGCAAGCGCCAGGAGTGGTTCCTCCGACCCGAGTGGCCCACCTACGCCGCCTGGTGGGTCTCCGACGACACGATCCCGACCTGGTCCGAAGCCTGTCGGGCCCTTGAGCACCTGCACGACCACGGATCCACGCCCACCGCGTTCAACTTCCGCAGTCCGTTCTCCCCCGAAGGAACGGCGACGCGACTGCGTGTCACGGGCGGGGCAGGGGAGGGCCACCCGCGATGAGCGACGAGACCTCCGTACTCCTGGTCATCGGAATAGGCAGTCAGAAGGACCGCGACAGCCGTCCCTACCGGGAACACCTGCTGGCCGGTGCCGCACGCGCGTACCCGTTGTGGCTCGTGGAGACCGATGAACTCACCTGGCAGGCACCGTACGCAGCCGGAAGCAGCATTGTTCCCGAACGCACCACCGAGGCGCTCGTCGCGACGTGCCGTGAGGTCGCCGCCCGGCATGACGTCAAAGGGGTCATGTGCCCCGACGAAGGCTTGCTGCTGCCCGCCGCCCACGTGGTGGCCGATCTGGGACTGCCCGGAGCGGCGCTCGATTCGGTGCGCGCCTGCCGGGACAAGAAGCGCGGCCGCCGCCTCATGACGGACGCCGGACTGCTCCAGCCGCGCCACACTTCCGTCAGGTCGGCGGAGGAACTGCACGCTGTCACGGAGAAGTACGGCTTCCCCGTCGTACTGAAGCCCCGGGCGCTCGGCGCGAGTTCGGGCGTCATCAAGGTGGAGGGTCCGGCGCAGGTGGACGACGCGTTCGCCGTCACCACGGCCGCCCACTACCCGGGCATCGAGGAATATCCGGACATCATGGTCGAGGAATTCCTGGAGGGACCGGAGATCAGCATCGACGGTTCCGTCGTGGACGGCGCGTACGAGCCGTACATCGTCGCCCACAAGAGGATCGGCCCGGAGCCGTTCTTCGTGGAGACCGGGCATGTCGTCACCGCGGAAGACCCCGCGCTGTCCGATCCCCAGGTCCTCGACCTGTTGCAGCGCGCCCACAAGGCGCTGGGTTTCCACCACGGAATGACCCATGCCGAGGTCAAGTTCACCGCGCGCGGTCCCGTCGTCATCGAGATCAACGGCCGCCCGGGCGGGGACCTGATCCCCCGGCTCGGCTGGCTGGCCGCCGGCGTCGACCTCGGCTGGATCGCGGCCCATGTGGCATTGGGTGCCTGTCCCCCCAAGGGCACGGCACGGTCGACGGCGCGCCACGAAGGGCCGCATACGGTCGGCATCCGGTTCTGCTGTCCCACCGAGGACTGCACGGTCACCGGCATCGGCCTTCCGCGTCCCGGGGAGTACGACGGCCTGGTCGAGGCCGCGCCACTGGTCGCGGCCGGCGCGGAACTGCGCTGCCCGCCCGCCGACTACGTGTCACGTTTCGCGTATCTCATCGCCACCGGGACCGACCGCGCGGACTGCTCGTCCCGTCTCGACGAGTTGGAGCGGGCCGTGACCCTGCACGGCAGGGCCTTCGAACCGGACGCGTCGACGCCCGGTACCACCCTTCCCATCACGCCGACGGGGGTAATCACGTGATCACGCGCGCCTTCAACAGGGCTGCCATGAACTGGTCCTACGAAATGCACCTGCAGCCCATGCTGTCCGAAGCCGACATCAAGGGACTGCCCTTCGGATCCGTCTTCGGCAGCGTTCCCGCTCGCAGTGTCTCCAAGCGCCACGCGCACCACGACGGCGAGATGTTCATCGCTCTGTCGGGCCGGGCCCTCGTCGTCCTGGGCGAGGAGGAACGCGAACTCGGTCCCGGAGAGGTCGTCTACCTCTCCCCGTTCACGTTCCACGAGATCCGCAACGAGTCCGACGAGCCGTTCGACATCGTCTCCGTCTACTGGGACGACATCCCCTCCGCCGTCGAGGCCCTGGACCGGATCCCTCCCCGCAGCCTCCTCCCGGAGCGCGCCCTGGTCGCCTGCACTCCGCCCACCCCCAACGGCGGGCTCCATCTGGGCCATCTGGCCGGCCCGTACATCCGCGCCGACATGCTGGTACGCGGGCTGCGCAGCATGGGCCGGGACGCCCGCCACGTCACCGGCACCGACGACCACCAGTCGTACGTCGACGTGGCCGCGCGGATCGGCTCCACCACCCCGGCCGAAGTGGCCACGACCGAGGGCGACTCCATCGTCGCGACGTGGCAGGCGGCCGAGGTCGGATGCGACCGGCTCACCAGGCCGATCGCCACCCGGGAACACGCGGAACGCATCGGGCAGTTGTTCTCCCGGGTGATCGCCTCCCCCGCCGTGCGCGAGGAGGCACACGAAACCGCCTACTGCTCCGGCTGCGATGTGTCCCTGCATCAGGCGTTCGCCCGTGGGCGGTGCCCGCACTGCGCGGCCACCTGCGACGGGGAGATCTGCGAGGCGTGCGGCCGGCCCAACGAGGCACGCGAGCTGGCCGACCTGACCTGCCGGCTCTGCGGCACCCCGGCGACCACACGGTCCGAGCGCGCCCTGTGGCTGGACATGCAGGCGTACGCGGACGAACTCCGCGCCTACATGGCACGCATCCACGCCGGTCCCGACCTGCGGAGCCTGGTCGAAACCCTTCTGGACGCCCCTGAGGGGCTCCCCCGGTACCGGCTCACCCGCACCACCGACTGGGGCATCGCCTGGGGCGACGGCACCGGACAGGCCATCGACGCATGGGTGGAACTGACCCTGACCTTCCTCGACGCGTCCCTGGCGGAGACCGAAACGGTCGGCCCCGCCGAAGCCACCTTCTTCCTCGGCTTCGACAACAGCTTCTACTACGCCGTGCTCATGCCCGTGCTGGCCTTCGCCGGTGGCGTGGCCGACCATCTGCCGTCAGGCTTCGTCACCAACAGGTTCCTGCACCTCGGCGGCGAGAAGTTCTCGACCAGCCGCGGCCACGCGGTGTGGGCGGACGACGCCCTGGCGGCCGCCGGTCCCGACGCCGTACGCCTGGCCCTGCTGCGCAACGCTCCCGAGGGTCGGGGGACCGGGATATCGATGGAGGACGCGGACAGGTTCGGGGACGATCCGCTCTACCGCCAAGCCCACGACTGGCTTGCCGGATTCGCCGGCCTGCTGGAGAAGTCCGGCGGCGGCGTCCCCGGGACCGGCGCCTGGACCGCCTCCCACCGCGAGTTCTACCGCTGTCTCAACTCCCTCACCCAGCAACTGGACGGCCTGCTGGTTCCGGAGTCGTTCAGTGCCCGCGGTTACGTCCGCCTGCTCGATTCCTTCATCGGGCGGGTCGCCGAGTTCCGGGCCGGCGAGGAAGCGCTGCGCCAGGTTCTGTCGATGGCCGAGGAGGCCCGGACAGGCATCGCTCTGGAGTACCTGGCCGCGAAGGCGTTCGCGGGCCTGGCATGGCCGGTGATGCCCGATCTGGCCCAGCGGGTCTGGGACTGGCTCGGACTGCCCGGACAACCCCGGCGCGAGGCGCAGTGGTCCTTCCTGCGAGCCGGCACCGAGTGCGCGACCCCCGAGTTCGGGCGCCGTGCCGGTGACCGGGAGAAGTCCGCGTCGGGCGAACGGCCATGACTGGTCCGACGCCGGACGCGCCGACGGCATGCCCTACGGGGGAGTTGCCCCGGAGCACGGGCGTCGTGGTGGTGGGCGCAGGGATCACCGGCGCCTCCATAGGCCACCACCTGGCCCTGCGCGGAATCCCGGTCACCGTGGTGGAGCAGGCGCCGGGGCCGGGAGCCGGAGCGACCGGGCGTTCCGGCGGCATGGTGCGCGGCTACGATCCCGACCCCGCCATCGGTGAACTGGCCCGGCCCAGCCTGGCCGTCTACCGCGATCCCGCCCGCTGGGCGTCGGGGCGAGCTCCCCTGCGCGCGGTCGGCGCGATCACTGTGACCGATCCGGCCGACGAGCCGGCCCTGCGCGGGGCCGCCGACCGGATCAACCGCGCGCCGGACACCTCCGCGTATGTGGTGACCGGCCGCGACGAGATCATGGGCGTCCGCCTCGACGACGGCGCGGCACTCGTCGAGCCCGATGCGGGATGGGTGCCGCCGGTGGAGGTCACCCGGGACTGGCTCGGCCAGGCGGTGACGAACGGCGCCTCGCTGCACTACGGGACCCGGGTGCTGGGTGTCGAGGACCGCGGTGGCCGCCCTGTCGTGCGGACATCTGCCGGAGAGATCCGCGCGGGGGCCGTCGTCGCGGCCACCGGGCTGTGGACGGCCCGGCCGCCACAGGGCCTGCGGCCGAGTTCACCGGTCCGCTCCCGGTCGATCCAGATCAGCATCGTACGGCGCGAGCCGCCCGCCCCGGCGCACGCGACCTTCATCGACCTGCGCACCGGCGTCTACGCCAGGCCCGTGGACGCGAACCACTCGCTCATCGGCATGCCGCACCTCGTCTGGGACAGTCCTTTCGACAGCGCCTCGGACCCCGCCCATGCCAGGGCCACCGCGCAGGCTGTCGGAATCCACCTGCCCTGGGCCGCTGCCGCCGAGCAGGTCAGCGTCGTCCGGGCCGCCGACGGTTACGGCGAGCACTCCGCGATCCTCGCCCGCACCCGGCTGCCCCATGTGTGGTCGGTACGGGGCTGGAACGGCGGTGGAGTCAAGACCGCTCCGGAGGCGGGCCGTCGTATCGCGAACGCCCTCTTGACCCGTGCTTTCACCCACGACGCCTGATGCGCGGGCCGATCCGGTCCCGCTCGGTGCTCCGTCGAGTACTCGTGCCCGCTTCCGTACAAGGGAGAGATGTGAACCACACCCATGACGTCCTGGGCATAGGGTTCGGCCCGGCCAACCTGGCGCTGGCGATCGCGTTGCGGGAAGAAGGCAGCGACCTGGACATCCGCTTCCTGGAGGCCAGGACGGGCCCGTCCTGGCAGAGCGCCATGATGCTGCCGGGGTCCGACATCCAGAACCATCCCCTGCGCGACCTGGTGTCGCTGCGCAACCCACGCAGCCGCTACAGCTTCGTCAACTACCTCTTCGAGAACGACCGGTTGGTCGAACACCTCAACCTCCCCACGGAGTTCCCGCTGCGCAAGGAGTACGCGCAGTACGTCTCCTGGGCGGCCGGCCACTTCGCCGACCTCGTCGGTTACGGCACACCGGTCACCGGGATCGCCGTGGAGAAGGACGACGACGGCAGCCCCTGCTACACCGTCACCACCTCCTCCGGCCGGCGCCACCGGGCGCGCTGCCTGGTCGTCGGCACCGGCCGCACCCCGTACATACCCGAGCCGTTCGACGCACTCGGCTCGCCACGCGTGTTCCACCTGAGCCGCTACCTGCCCGCGCTGCGAAGCCTGCAGGAGCAGGAGAGCAACGGTGCCGGCTGGACACCGCAGGACATCGCCGTCATCGGCGGGAGCCAGAGCGCCGTCGAGCTGACCCTGGATCTCACCCGGCGCTTCCCCGACGCGCGCGTGACCACCTACGTACGTCAGTTCAACCTGCGCCAGAAGGACACCAGCCCGTTCAGCGAGCGGGGTTACTTCCCGGGTTTCACCGACTACTACTACCGGGCTCCGCGCGAGCGGAAGGACGTGCTCGACTCCTACATGCGCCCGACGAACTACTCGTCGGCCGACGGCGACGTGCTGCGCGAGCTGTACACCCTGATGTACGAACAGCGTCTCGACCACGACCAGCGGGTGTTCGTACACGGCAGTCGCCAGGTCCGGCAGGCCGAGGCCGACGAGACCGGTATCCGGCTGCGCATCGAGGAACTGAACACCGGAGCCGTCGAACAGGTCCGCGTCGACGTCGTCGTGCTGGCCACCGGGTTCCGGGATCTGGGCCCGGCGGCGCACCAGGAACGGGTCCCGCACCTCATGCGGGACATCGCGGACCGCTTCGCCTTCGACGACCACGGCCACCTCATGGTGACCCACGACTACGAGGCACGGCCAGGAGCGGTGGACACCCCCCTGCTCTTCCTCAACGGTCTGTGCGAGTCCTCGCACGGCATCGGCGACTCGGGGTCGTTCAGCCTGCTCTCCCTGCGGGCGAAGGCCATCGCCGACGGCTTGCGAAAGCGCCTGCAGCGATGAGCCGCGAGCGCATCGAACACCCGGCGGACACCGGCGCCCGCACGCCGCCGGCGCGGGATCCGCAGCTCCGGCCGGACCGGGCCGGGACGGCCATCGCCGGCGGTGTCGCCAGGGAGGTGCTCGGCGCCGGCATGGTCATCATGCCCGCCGTCGTCGCAGACCTGACAGGCGACGGCAGCCTGCGTGCCTGGACCGTCCACATCCTCCTGGGCGGCACGGTCAGCCTGCTCCTCGCGTTGCTGGTCCACGGCACCACCCGCTCCCTGTCTCTGGCGGCCACCGCCGGGGCGACTCTGGGACCGCGGGCGGCCGGGCTCGTCAACGCCGTGTTCGCGGCCGCGTTCACGGCGGGGCAAGGGGCCATCGCGTGGTTCGCGGCCACCTGCGTACAGGCCGCCGCCAAGGGGACCGTCCAACCGCCCGGGCAGACCGGCCTGTTGATCGCACTCGGCGTCCTCTCCACAGCGCTGGCGCTCGCACTCAGTCCGCTGCGGCTGCCGGCCGCCGTGCTCCGCGCCCGGCCCTGGGCGGCCGGCGCGGTGGCGCTGGGATGCGCGGCCTGCGCATGGCCCGACGCCCCTGGCCCGGACGCACACACGCCGCTCGTCCCGTCCTCGCTCCAGCCCGGCGCGGCCTTCTGGCTCGCGGTGGCAGCGCTGTTCTTCGCCGGAGTGGGGTGGGAAGCGGTCACCTCCGTCGTTCCCGGCGCACCGACCACAGCGAGCCGTACGGCCGCCGGCGTCGGTCTGGGTGTCGCTGTCGTGGCGGCCGTCTACCTGGGGCTCGCAGCAGTACGGAGCGTCGCCGACGGTGCCGGTGTCCCTGAGCCGCCGGCCGCGTGGGTGCGATGGACGCTGGCCGGCGCGGTGCTGGTGGTCCTCACGTCCTACTGCCTCACCAACATCCGCACCGCCGCGCGGATCGCCGCCGAGTTGCGGCCCGACGCGGCGGGTCCCCGTCGGCCGCTGGTGGCGGCCGTCGGAGCCCTGTGCTGCGCCTTCGCCGTGATCGGTGCCCGGGACGGCTCCGTGCCGCTGCTGCTTCTGGGACCGGCGGTGGCCGCGGTGACCGGTTACGCGGCCGGGGCGGTGGCCGCGCTGCGCAGGGGCGGCCCGCTGTTGCGCTGCGGGGCTGTCGTGGTGCTCCTGGCGCTCGCCGCGACAGCCGTCCAGACCACGCGCTCCCTGCTCCCGGGATGACCGATGACCAATCTGGCCCGAAGCTACTTCGCCGGTGTCACCAGGCCCATCGCCATCGTCTCGCTGGGAGTGTTCATCAACCGGCTCGGCGGCTTCTTCGCCCTCTTCCTCACGATCATCATGGCGGACCGCGGGTATTCGCCCCGCGAGATCACTATTGCCCTGGTGACCTGCGCGCTCGCCGGGATGGCAGGCGCGGGACTCTCCGGCTGGCTGGCCGGGCGACTCGGGCTGCGCGGGGCCCTGCTGCTGGTCAGCTCCCTCACCGCGTGCTGCGCGTACGCCGCCGCGATCGTCCGTGGCCTTCCGGCCACCGTCGTGGTCTCGGCGCTGCTCGTCGCCGGGGTGCAGGCCTACGGGCCCCTGGCGCAGACCATCGTCGGTATCGAGGCGGCGCCGGAACGCAAGGTCAGAATGTTCGCCGTCTACCGCCTCGGGTTGAACCTCGGGGCGACAGCGGGTCCACTGATCGGATCGTTCCTGATGGAATGGTCGATGAGCGCGCTCCTCATCGGGAACGGGATCGCCGCGACATCGGCGACCCTGCTGCTGCTCGCCCTTCCGCCGACGACCGCCCACGGGCCCCGGCCGGATCGAACCCACGGCCGTGAGCAGAAGACCCGTAAGCAGCAGACGGAGAGCGGCCGGTCCGCCCCACGTCGACGCATCAGCCGCCGGTACACCGCCTCATGCCTGCTGTTCGGTCTGGTCTCCCTGGTCTACGCCCAGCAGACAGGTGCCTTTGCCCTCGGCATCCACGACTCCGGCCAGGACCCCCATGTCTACGGGTGGCTGCTCGCCATGAACGCGATCGTCGTCGTCGTGTCCGAGGTGCCCACGACCCGGTACTCGGGTCGCTGGCCACGCCGCACAGCCATCGCGGCCGGGGCGGCGTGTGTCTGCGGTGGATACGCACTGAACGCCCTGGGCCTCAGCCTGGCCGTCCTGGTGACCGGTGTCCTCGTGTGGACCGCGGGCGAGATGCTGCTGGAGCCGGTGGCCGCCGCCTACGCAAGTGAGTCCGCTCCCCCTGGCGAGGGCCCGAAATACCAGTCACTGCTCAGCCTCTGCCAGTCGGCGGGAATGTCCGTCGGCCCCGCCGTCGGCGTCTACCTGTACGGCTACGGCCCCACGCTGCCCTGGATGCTGTGCGCCGGCGCCCTGCTGGTCACGGCGCCCGGCCTGTACCACCTGATCCCGCGTGGCGTCACCGCACCGCCCGTCGCCATACCTCCTGCCGGTACCCCGTCCGGCCCGCCGATCGTACTCACATGCCCTATTGAGGAGGAAACATGACGAACGCCGCCGTGGAGTCCGAGGTCCGCACTTACTGTCGCAGTTGGCCGACCACGTTCACTCATGGCCTCGGCAGCCGTCTCCACGACGACGCGGGCCGCTCGTACCTGGACTTCTTCGCCGGTGCCGGAGCCCTGAACTACGGCCACAACCACCCCGTCCTCAAACAGGCGCTGATGTCGTATCTGGATCAGGACGGTGTGATCCACAGCCTGGACATGGCCACCACGGCGAGGGCCGGCTTCCTGGCAGCGTTCGGGCGGCGGATACTCGCCCCGCGCAATCTGGACTACCGGGTTCAGTTCTGTGGGCCGACGGGTACCAACAGCGTCGAAGCCGCACTGAAACTCGCCCGCAAGGTGACCGGACGATCCACGGTGGTCGCGTTCACCGGTGCCTTTCACGGCATGTCCCTGGGTTCCCTGGCGGTCACCGGCAACGCGTCCAAGCGTGCCGGGGCCGGCGTCACGCTCGGCCACACGTATCGCGTTCCCTACGACGGGTTCGGTGACGTCGGCGGATCAGGACTGCTGCTGCTGGAAAGGATGCTGGACGACAGCAGCAGCGGCGTCGACCTGCCCGCCGCGGTGATCGTGGAGACGGTGCAAGGGGAGGGCGGCGTCAACGTGGCCCGGACACAGTGGCTCACCGATCTTGCCGGACTGTGCCGGAGCAGAGGGATCCTTCTGATCGTGGACGATGTGCAGATGGGTTGCGGCCGTACCGGGCCGTTCTTCAGCTTCGAGGCAACCGGTGTCGTACCCGACATCGTGTGCCTGTCGAAGTCGATCAGCGCATATGGACTGCCGATGGCCCTGACACTGTTCCGGCCGGAGCTGGACGTCTGGACTCCTGGTGAGCACAACGGCACCTTCCGCGGCAGCAACCCCGCGTTCGTCACCGCCACGGCGGCACTGGAGGAGTTCTGGCAGGACGGCATCCTGGAGAAGCAGACCGCCGACAGGGCGACTCTGGTGGAGGGACAGCTGCGCACGCTGGCCGACAGATACGCAGGGCAGATCACTGGTTGTCGCGGTCGCGGACTGGTCTGGGGGCTGGAGTTCAAGGATCCGGCCATGGCTCCGCGAGTGAGCGCGCACGCCTTCGCCCGGGGGCTTTTGGTGGAGACCTCGGGCTCCGCGGACCAAGTGGTCAAGCTGCTGCCCCCACTCACGACCACCGAGGACGAACTCGCCGAAGGCCTGGCAATCCTCACCGCGTCCATCACGACATCGCTGCGCACCTGACCGCGTGGACCCGGTCCAGGACACGCCGGAGACCCCACCGAAGCCCTGTCCAGCGCCCATCTCAACGTTCCACACAAAAGGCCAGGTCACGGACGATGTGACCTGGCCTTCGAAGGAGCCCCCTGTCGGATTCGAACCGACGACCTACGCATTACAAGTGCGTTGCTCTGGCCAACTGAGCTAAGGAGGCCTGCGCGTGCGCGAGACGGGTGCGAGGCGTGCGCGATCACGTGCCTGGTGCAGTGTACCCAGGTCCCCGACCCGCCCTGTCGAAAATTTCCGCGAAGTTCACATGCTCTCGGGTACTGACAGACCGGGCAAACGCCAGGTACCGTCCGTACCCAGTTCACTCGTGTGGACTACACCACCACCTTCCTACAACGGATCGTCCGGCACGTTCCTGCCGGTAGAAGGGGGCCTTCACCATGGCCACTGTTTCGTTCGACAAGGCGACCCGGATCTACCCGGGCACCGAGAAGCCCGCCGTCGATGGTCTGGAGATCGAGGTCGGGGACGGCGAGTTCCTCGTCCTCGTCGGTCCGTCCGGCTGTGGCAAGTCCACCTCGCTCCGCATGCTCGCGGGGCTCGAGGACGTCAACGCCGGCGCCATCCGCATCGGTGACCGCGACGTCACGCACCTGCCGCCGAAGGACCGGGACATCGCCATGGTGTTCCAGAACTACGCGCTGTACCCGCACATGACCGTCGCCGACAACATGGGCTTCGCGCTCAAGATCGCCGGCGTCAACAAGGCCGAGATCCGCCAGAAGGTCGAGGACGCGGCGAAGATCCTCGACCTCACCGAGTACCTCGGCCGCAAGCCGAAGGCGCTCTCCGGCGGTCAGCGCCAGCGTGTCGCGATGGGCCGCGCGATCGTCCGCGAGCCCCAGGTCTTCCTCATGGACGAGCCGCTGTCGAACCTCGACGCCAAGCTCCGTGTCTCGACCCGTACGCAGATCGCCTCGCTGCAGCGCCGTCTCGGCATCACCACCGTCTACGTCACCCACGACCAGGTCGAGGCCATGACGATGGGCGACCGGGTGGCCGTGCTCAAGGACGGTCTGCTCCAGCAGGTCGACAGCCCCCGCAACATGTACGACCGCCCCGCGAACCTCTTCGTCGCCGGCTTCATCGGTTCCCCGGCCATGAACCTGGTCGAGGTCCCGATCACCGACGGCGGTGTGAAGTTCGGCAACTCGGTCGTCCCCGTCAACCGCGAGGCGCTCAAGGCCGCCACCGACAAGGGTGACCGTACGGTCACCGTCGGCGTGCGCCCCGAGCACTTCGACATCGAGGAGCACAACGGCGAGGCCGCGAAGTCCCTCACCAAGGACTCCGAGGACGCCCCGGCCGGTCTCGCGGTCTCCGTGAACGTCGTGGAGGAGCTGGGCGCCGACGGCTTCGTCTACGGCAGCGCCAAGGTCGGCGACGACCTGAAGGACCTGGTCGTCCGGGTCAGCGGCCGCTCGGTGCCGGAGAAGGGCTCGACGCTGCACGTGGTGCCGCGTCCGGGCGAGCTGCACGTCTTCTCGACCTCCACGGGCGAGCGCCTCACCGACTGATCACACGGTCATGACAAGGGCCTCGCGGTCATCCGCGGGGCCCTTTCCCGTTTCCGGTCCGCTCCGGTTCACGTCGGCCGACCGATATGACAAATACCCCGGCAGACCCGTCATTTCGAGCAGTGTTCGTCAACGCCCTACCCAATTCGAGGCACCAATCCATCCCCCGAATTGGTGACTAAATGTCGCCAAATCATTACCGGGCGCTACCCTCACACGCGTGAAGCACTCCAATAACCAACAGCCGCGACGCGGCCGGGGCCCCGCCCGCCGGGTCGGCCGCACCCTCGCCCTCGTCCTGCCCGTCATGATGGTGCTCTCCGGGACCCTCGCGGTCACCCGGGTCAACTGGTCGGGCAGCCCCTCCAGTTCGATGCTCACCGCTACGGACGTCACGGCGGCCGGAGCCTCCTCGCGGGCCGCCGCGCGGGCCCCGCAGGACGTCCTGCGCGACCAGCTCATGACCGAGCTCCAGGACAAGAACCCGGGCGTCGTCCTGACCCACCTCCAGGAGGCGGTGAACGGCCACCCGTCGCTCGCCACGCACTGCACCTCCATCGCCCGCGCACTGGGCCGCGCAGCGGTCCGCATCTACGGCGCGGCACGCGCCCAGTCCTACGCCCGCCCCGTGTGCGACACCGCGTTCGCCTCCGGGGTCATGGCCGCGCACAGCTGACCGGAGCCGGCGCCCGGAGTAGGAGGTCGGTAACGGCTGATTAAGGAACGGTTGCAGCCGAAAAACGCGGTGGGGCCGCCACGTACAGTTCGGGTCATGACCGATCCGAACGCCGCGTCGCGCCCCACCCAAGCCGTGATCCTGGCCGGTGGCCAGGGCTCCCGGCTGCGCCCCTACACCGACGACCGGCCCAAGCCGATGGTCGAGATCCCCGGCACGGGGACGCCGATCATCGGCCATCAGCTCGTCTGGCTCGCCGAAGAGGGCGTGACCGACGTCGTCGTCAGCTGCGGGCACCTCGCCGAGGTGCTGCAGGAGTGGCTGAAAACAGCCGATCTCCCCGTCGATGTGACCACGGTCGTCGAGACGGAGCCGCTGGGCCGCGGCGGCGGCCTCAAGTACGCCGCCGCCCATCTGCCCCGGCCCGACAGCCCCTGGTACGCCACCAACGGCGACATCTGGACCCGCTTCTCGCTGCGCGACATGGCGGACTTCCACACCGAGCGCGACGCCGTCGCCACGATCGCGCTGGCCCGGCCGCGGATCCCCTGGGGGGCCGTGCAGACGGACGACTTCGGGCGCGTCACGGACTTCATCGAGTCGCCGCCGACGCAGTACGCGATCAACGCGGGGGTGTACGTCTTCTCGCCCGAGTTCGCGGGGTTGTTGCCGGAGCGGGGGGATCACGAGCGGACGACGTTCCCGCACCTCGCGCGTGAGTTGCGGCTGGCCGGGTTCCCGATTCCGCAGGGGGCGTACTGGCGGGCCATCGACACTGCGAAGGACCTCAGGGAAGCCGCCAAGGAGCTTGCTGCGCTGGGTCGTTGAGACGGAACTGAGGAGGGGGGGGGCGCCCGCGGGGGGGGGGGGGCCGCGCGGGAATACGGGGCGGGGTGGGGGGGCGAAGTATACCCCCCACCGCCCCCCCACCCCACCCCGCGCCCCCCCCACCC
>NZ_JBHYWD010000006.1:10938-128041 GCF_042751305.1 Streptomyces hokutonensis | reverse complement strand
CGCCACACACATCTCCCCCTGCCCCCGCCCCAGGGGTGGGGGGCGGCGCGTCCTCGTCTCCGCCCGGGGGGCGCCCCCCCCCCGCCGCCGGCCCCCCCCCTCCTCGTGTGTCAGCCGGTGGGCGGTGACTGCGTCAACAAGCCGCCCACCGGCCCAGCTACCCCAACAGGCCGCCCACCAGGCCCGGCTGGCCGGAGGAGGACGAACCCCCGGTGCTGGAGCCGCCGCTTGAGCCGGTGCCGCCGGTCGTGCCGCCGCCCGATGTCGGGCCGGAGGTCGTGCTGGGGGCCTGGCCGGCCGGGGAGGACTGCTGGGGCTGGGTGCGGCCCGCGGTGCCCTGGGTCTGGCTGGGGGCGCCGCCGGTGGCCGTACCGGTCGAGGAGTGGGTCGCGCCCGGGCTCGTCGCGGCGTGCGACGGGCTCGCCGAAGTGGGCTGCCGGGACGGCGAGTTGACCGCCGAGGGGCTGCTGCTACGGCTCTTGGTCGGTTCCCCGGGGAGCGGGGCGCCGGGGAGTTCGTTGCGCGGGGCCTCGCCGGGGCCGGGGACGACCACGCGGCTGGAGTCGCGCACCGCGCCGCCGAGCAGCGAGCCGATGAGCAGGGTGAGGCCGATGGCGACCGCCGTGACCAGGGCGCCGCGGCGCAGGACGTAGCGGCGGAGTTCCCAGATGTCGGCGCGGGGTCCGAGGCGGCGCCAGGCGCTGCCCGCGAGGCGGCCGTCGACGGAGTAGACGGGGGCGCCGGCGATGATCAGCGGGGACCAGGCGGCGAGGTAGATGATGTCGGGGGCGTCGTAGGCGGGAACGGTCTTCCAGCTGACGGTGACGATGAGCGCGGCGGAGAGCAGCGCGCCGCCGACCGCCGCGACCCGCTGCCAGAGGCCGAGGATCGTCAGGACGCCCACGACGACCTGGGCGAAGGCGATGACGAGCCCGGAGCCGACGGGGTGCTGGAGGGCGAACTGCCGTAGTGGCTCGGCGACTTCCCAGGGGTGCAGGGTGTTGAGCCACTTGACCATGGAGCCGCGTTTGCCGCCGTCGAAGTAGACGGGGTCGCACAGCTTGCCCATGCCGGCGTAGATGGAGATGAAGCCGAGGAAGATGCGGAGGGGGAGCAGGACGACGCCGAGGTTCATCCGGCGGCCGGGGTAATAGGCGTGCCGTACCGGGTCGTTGGGGTGCCGTGCGGTGCGCCGCTCGGTGTCGCCGTCCGCCTCGAAGTCCTCGAACTCCCCGTCTCCGTAGGCGGGTTCGTCGTAGGCGCTGCCCACGGTCCGCATCTGCGGCAGGAGTCGGTTCTCGCCGGTGTCGTGGGCGTGGCCGCGCTGGGCGCCGACGATGGGGGTTTCGAGGGTCTGCGCGGTCAGGTCGCCGTCGTGGTCGCCGCCGTAACCGCCGTCCTGGATACGGGGGATGACCTGCGTGGCGCCCGCGTCGGCGGCCGGCTGCTCGCCGTGGCGGAGGCCGCTGCCCCGCACGGCCTGGAGGAGCCGGTGGGCGCCGGTGTCGTCCGGGGCGGACCTGCCGCTCCAGACGACGGGCCGTCGGCGGGCGCCGCCGGCACCGGCCGCGGGCATCCGGGCGGTGTCCTCGGCGGTGCTCAACTGCCGTGCGAGGCGCGGGTTTCGGGTGCGCGTCGAGGCGCCCAGCTGCACGCGGAAACTCGCATGGTTGACGATGACCTGGGCCGGATCGCTCGGCACCTTCACCATGCTCAGCGCGGGAGCGTCGTCCAATCCGGACTGGAATCCGGACGAGCGGTCCCCCGTGGGTGTGCGGGGTGTTCTGGTGTCCACACTCATCTAACCGAGTGACGTGTGTTTAGGACACTGCTTTGACTTGCCGGATGTGTCCGGACAGCGTCAAGCTCGCCCTCGACACCCAGATTGCCCCGAGTGGGTGACCGCGCCGAACATCCGTTCAGGAACGCTTACGAGCCGCCTCGTAGAGGACGACCCCGGCCGCCACACCGGCGTTGAGCGACTCCGCGCCGCCCGGCATCGGAATCCGGACCCTGAAGTCGCAGGTCTCGCCCACAAGTCGGGACAGGCCCTTGCCCTCGCTGCCGACGACGATGACCACCGGCCCTTCCAGGGCGGCCAGTTCGCCGAGTTCGGCCTCTCCGTCGGCGGCCAGGCCGACGATCGCGATGCCGGCCTTCTTGTACGCCTCCAGGGCGCGCGTCAGGTTCGTGGCGCGGGCGACGGGCGTACGGGCCGCCGTACCGGCCGACGTCTTCCAGGCACCGGCGGTCATGCCGGCCGCGCGGCGCTCGGGGACGAGGACGCCGTGGCCGCCGAACGCGGAGACCGAGCGGACGATCGCGCCTAGGTTGCGCGGGTCGGTCACCCCGTCGAGGGCGACGATCAGCGGGTCCTCGCCCTTGTCGTAGGCCGCGTTGGCGAGGTCCTCGGCGTGCGCGTACTCGTACGGCGGGACCTGGAGGACCAGGCCCTGGTGGTTGAGGCCGTTGGTCATGCGGTCCAGCTCGGGGCGCGGGGCCTCCATGAGGTGGACGCCACCGCGCTCGGCGACCAGCTGGAGCGCCTCGCGCACCCGCTCGTCGTTGTCGATGAACTGCTGGACGTAGAGCGTGACCGCCGGGACGCCCTCGCGCAGCGCCTCCACGACCGGGTTGCGTCCTACGACCATCTCGGACGTGCCCTTGCCGCCGCGCCCGCGCACGACCGGTGCGCGCCGCTGGACCTGCTTGGCCTTGGCGTTGGCGATGCGGTTCTTCTTGTGGCCCTTGCGCGCCTCGGCGGGCGGGGTGGGACCCTTGCCTTCCAGACCCCGGCGCCGCTGGCCGCCACTGCCGACCTGCGCGCCCTTCTTGCCGGACATGCGGCGGTTGTTGGCTGCCATGACCTACCTGTCTGTGCGATGCGATGAGTGCGAACGAATACGTACGTCTATGCAGTGTGCCGCCCGGAGGGCCGGGCGGCACAGTCGATCTTCGTTGACCGGAGTGGGTTCAGCGTGGGCCGAGGGTCCAGCGCGGGCCCTGTGGGCCGTCCTCGATGACCAGCCCGGACTGGTTGAGCTGGTCGCGGATGGCGTCCGCGGTGCCCCAGTCCTTACGGCCCCGGGCGGCCTCGCGCTGGTCGAGGACCATCCGGACCAGGGTGTCCACGACGCCGTGCAGGTCCTCGCCTCGGTCCGTCTCTCCCGCCCACTGCGGGTCCAACGGGTCCAGGCCGAGGACGCCGAGCATGGCGCGCACCTCGGCGAGGCGGGCCACTGCGGCTTCCTTGTCGTCGGCCGCGAGCGCGGAGTTCCCCTGCCGGACAGTCGTGTGTACGACGGCCAGCGCCTGCGGTACGCCCAGGTCGTCGTCCATCGCCTCGGCGAACGCGGGCGGTACCTCGGCCGCGGGCTCGACGACTCCCCCGGCCTTCTCCACGACCCGCTGCACGAAGCCCTCGATCCGCGCGAACGCGGACTCCGCCTCGCGCAGGGCCTCCTCGCTGTACTCGATCATCGAGCGGTAGTGCGGGGTGCCGAGGTAGTAGCGCAGCACGATCGGCCGCCACACCTTGACCATCTCGCTCACCAGCACGCTGTTCCCGAGCGACTTCGACATCTTCTCGCCGCTCATGGTGACCCAGGCGTTGTGCACCCAGTACTGCGCGAAGTCGTCGCCGTAGGCCTTGGCCTGGGCGATCTCGTTCTCGTGGTGCGGGAAGATCAGGTCGAGGCCGCCGCCGTGGATGTCGAAGGCCGGGCCCAGGTACTTGTGGGCCATGGCGGAGCACTCGAGATGCCAGCCGGGCCGTCCCCGTCCCCACTGCGTCTCCCAGTCGGGCTCGCCCGGCTTGGTCGCCTTCCACATCGCGAAGTCGCGCGGGTCGCGCTTGCCGGTGATGCCTTCCTCGGAGGGCTGGCGCAGATCGTCGATGTCCTGGTTCGACAGTTGCAGGTACTCCGGGTACGACCGCACGTCGAAGTAGACGCTGCCGTCCGCCTCGTAGGCGTGCCCGCGCTCGATGAGCCCGCGCATCATCTCGATCATCTCGGGGACGTGGCCGGTCGCCCGCGGTTCGTACGTCGGCGGGAGGCAGCCGAGTGCCTGGTAGCCGTCGTTGAACGCGCGCTCGTTCTCGTACCCGATCGCCCACCAAGGGCGGCCCTGGTCACGGGACTTGGCGATGATCTTGTCGTCGATGTCGGTGACGTTGCGGATGAACGTGACGTCATAGCCGCGGTGTTCGAACCAGCGGCGCAGGATGTCGAAGTTCAGGCCCGAGCGGATGTGGCCGATGTGCGGGGCGGCCTGCACGGTGGCACCACACAGGTAGATCGAGACACAGCCCGCTGTGAGCGGGGTGAAGTCGCGAATCTGCCGGGTGCTGGTGTCGTACAGGCGAATGGTCACGGTACAAGGGTAGTGGGCGGTGCGGGGTGCGCGGGACCGTATGCCGAGTACCGGCCGGTGGGGGCTTGTCGCGCAGTTCCCCGCGCCCCTGAGTAGGCACAGTCACCCTTGTTTCAGGACCAGCGCCGTTGCCACCGCCATCAAGCCCTCGTCCCGCCCCGGGAAGCCCAAGCCGTCCGTTGTCGCTCCCGAAACCGACACCGGAGCACCCGCCGCCTCCGACAGCAGCTTCTGTGCCTCATCCCGGCGCTTGCCGATCTTCGGGCGCGGGCCGATCACCTGGACCGCCACATTGCCGATCGTGAAGCCCGCCTCGCGGACGATCCTCGCCGCCTCTGTCAGCAAGGTGACGCCCGACGCGCCCGACCACTCGGGGCGACCGGTGCCGAAGTGCTGGCCCAGGTCGCCGAGGCCCGCTGCGGAGAACAAGGCGTTGCACGCGGCGTGCGCCACGACGTCCGCGTCGGAGTGGCCGGCCAGGCCCGGGCCCTCGCCCTCCCACTTGAGGCCGGCGCACCACAACTCGCGGCCCTCCTCGAAGGCGTGGATGTCGGTGCCGATGCCGACCTGGGGCAGCACCACGTACGGCTCAGAAGCCATCGTTCAGCCTCCTGCGGGCGAGGACCGCCTCCGCGAGGACCAGGTCCAGGGGGCGGGTGACCTTGAAGGCCTCCTCGTGGCCGGGGACGACCACGACCGTGAGGCCGAGCTGTTCGACCATGCTCGCGTCGTCGGTGACGTTGTCGGTGACCGTCTCGTGGGCGCGGATCAGCGTGGCGCGGTCGAAGCCCTGGGGGGTCTGTACGGCGCGGAGGCGGGCCCGCTCGGGGGTGGCGACCACCGGCTCCGGGTCGCCGGGGTGTGTGGCCGGCTTGACTTCCTTCACCGTGTCGGCGAGCGGCAGGGCCGGTACGACGGCGGGGGCGCCGTCCCGTACGGCCTCGATGACCGCGTCGACCGTGTCGACGGGGACGAGCGGGCGGGCCGCGTCGTGGACGAGGACGACGTCGTAGCCGGGGGGCAGCGCGTCCAGGCCGAGCTTCACGGACTCCTGGCGGGAGTCGCCGCCGGGGACGACCAGGAAGTCGGTGCGCTCGGGCAGCGCGTGCGCGTCGAGGAGGGTCTTGACCTCGGGGGCGCCGTCGGGCGGGGCCACGACGACGACCAGGGTGACGGCGCGGGAGGCGGCGAGTGCGCGGACCGCGTGGATGAGCATGGGGGTGCCGTTCAGCGCGCGTAGCGCTTTGGGGGCGCCGGGGCCGAGGCGTACGCCCCGTCCGGCGGCCGGGATCACGGCGGCGACGGAGGACTGCGCCTGCGAAGAGCGCGAATCGTCAGACATCGGTTCCTGTCAGGTTTGTGTGCTCGACCTACGTGGGTATGGCCTGAGGAGTGCCGGGCGCGACGCCTTGACCGGACCCTTCCGTGACACCGGTCGAGCCTGCTGCCCGGGCCCGGCACACCATTATCGGGGGTTTCTCCGCGTAGTCATGAACGCGTAGTGATGAACGCGTAGTTGTGAACTGCCCCCGAACATGCCGAAGCGCCCGGCGACAGGCGGGCTGTCATCGGGCACCACGGCATTTCAGTGTGCTGAGCAGGGCGTACCAGGTGCCTGCGTCAGGACGCGAGAACCTCGTCGAGCAGGGCCTCGGCCTTGTCCTCGTTCGTGTTCTCCGCGAGCGCGAGCTCACTCACCAGGATCTGGCGAGCCTTGGCGAGCATGCGCTTCTCACCTGCAGAGAGTCCGCGCTCGCGCTCACGACGCCACAGGTCACGGACGACTTCCGCGACCTTGATGACATCGCCGGAGGCGAGCTTCTCCAGATTTGCCTTGTAACGACGCGACCAGTTCGTGGGCTCCTCGGCGTACGGAGCGCGCAGCACCTCGAAGACCCGGTCCAGCCCGTCCTGACCGACCACATCACGTACGCCGACGAACTCCGCATTGTCCGCTGGCACACGCACCGTCAGGTCACCCTGGGCGACCTTCAGCACCAAGTAGGTCTTGTCCACGCCTTTGATCTGGCGAGTTTCGATAGCCTCGATCAGCGCGGCCCCGTGATGGGGATAGACCACGGTGTCGCCAACCTTGAACGTCATGTGACAGGTACCCCTTCCGTGGCTATCCAGGGTAACACGGAAACTGCGTGTTCTGAATGGCGTTTTCGCAGGTCAGGGCATATCTCGGGGCTTGACAACAGCAACAGGAACGTGCTGCGGAGGCCGGGCGGAAGAGGGTATTCGCAGGTCGGAGCGGCTCTCCGGGTGAGGTGAAACGCGTACGTTACACACATCCGGAGGCGCCCCCAAGTGGACGAACGTCCCCAAATGTCTGGTTCCAAGTGCTCGACTTCCGCTACTCCGTTCGGTGCGCGGAGCCCGGTGCGAGGCGAATCCGGAATTGATCACCGAGGAGGCGCGGAACGGCCGGTGATCAATTCTTCGAGGTGTCCTGCATTCTTCACGGAAAATCCGCCGACGGACGGCTGAGCTGCTTATGTGAATGCCGGACGAGTGCCGGGCACAAGTGACCCGCGGGTCACTTGTGGCACACGGGTACCCGGTTGGGGGAGGGTCGGGTGCGGTGGCGCGGGAACGGCTCGGTAACCTAAGGCCGCTGACAGACACTTAGGGCGGCTTTATTCGGGAGTCGCCCTGCTCCGCCCACGTTCAAGGAGTAGCCGCCGCCGTGAGCAGCAGCCTTCGACGCGGCGCCCTCGCCGCCGCCGCCATCGCGTTCTCGATCGCCTCGCTCGCCGCGTGCGGTGCCGGCAACGACGCCCAGACGCTTGAGGTCAAGCCGGACAACGCGGCCGTCTCCGTCGGTGTCATCAAGGTGCAGAACGCACTCGTCATCACCCAGCCCGTCACCGACTCCAGCCCCCAGCCCTCGGGCCCGGCGGTGATCTCGGCGACCCTGTTCAACAACAGCAAGGACCCCCAGACCCTGGACTCGGTCAGCGTCGACGGCGTCGGCACGGCCACGCTGACCCCCGCCAAGGGCAAGGGCAAACTGACCGTCCCGGCCTTCGGCTCGCTCGTCCTGGGCGGCAAGGGCAACGCCTCCGCCGCGCTGACCGACGTCGGCAGCGGCCTGGAGGACGGCAACGCGCAGAAGGTCACCTTCACCCTCAGCACGACCGGCGCGGTGAGCCTGAGCGCGTTCGTCGTCCCGGCCGACAGCTACTTCACCAAGTGGGGCCCGACCGCGATCCCCACCCCGGCCCCGGGCGCCTCCGCGACCACCTCCGCCTCGCCGAAGCCCGGCAAGAGCACGTCGGCCACCCCGTCGGACTCCGCCTCCGAGAGCACCACGGCGACGGCCACGGCCTCCGCCGGCTGAGCAGCGGCCGTAGCACCTTGATCGTGTGTGCGCGGTTTACGGCTCGAACTTGTAGCCGAGGCCGCGCACCGTCACCAGGTAGCGCGGGGCACCCGGGTCCGGTTCGATCTTGGCGCGGAGGCGCTTGACGTGGACGTCCAGGGTCTTGGTGTCGCCGACGTAGTCGGCGCCCCAGACGCGGTCGATGAGCTGCATGCGGGTCAGTACGCGGCCCGCGTTGCGCAGGAGCATCTCCAGCAGGTCGAACTCCTTGAGGGGCAGGTCGACCTTGGAGCCGGAGACCGTGACCACGTGGCGATCCACGTCCATGCGGACCGGACCTGCCTCGAGGGCGGCCGGGGTGACCTCCTCGGGCTCGCCGCGGCGGCGCAGGACGGCCCGGATACGGGCGACCAGTTCGCGGGACGAGAAGGGCTTGGTGACGTAGTCATCGGCTCCTATTTCCAGGCCTACGACCTTGTCGATCTCACTGTCCTTGGCCGTCACCATGATCACGGGGACGTTGGAGCGGCCGCGCAGCTGGCGGCAGACCTCCGTGCCGGGCAGCCCCGGCAGCATCAGGTCGAGCAGGACGAGATCGGCGCCGTTGCGCTCGAACTCGTCGAGTCCGTCGGGCCCGGTGGTCGCGATGGCGACCTCGAAGCCCTCCTTGCGGAGCATGTACGACAGGGCGTCGGAGAAGGACTCCTCGTCCTCGACGACGAGCACTCGGGTCACGGAAGGACCTCCGGGGCGGGAAGCGGTTCGTACGGGGATGGATCAGGGGACCCCTCGGCCTCGTCGTCGAGGTCGGGGTGCTGGTGGGCACGGTCGCGGGCCGCACCCGCCTCCGGTAGCCGCAGGGTGAACGTGGAGCCCTGTCCCTCGGAGCTCCACACCGTGACCTCCCCGCCGTGCGAGGCGGCCACGTGCTTGACGATCGCCAGCCCGAGACCCGTACCGCCGGTGGCCCGCGAGCGGGCCGGGTCGACACGGTAGAAGCGCTCGAACACGCGCTCCTTGTCCTTCTCGGATATTCCGATGCCCTGGTCGGTGACGGCGACCTCGATGTGGTCGCCGCCGGGCGCGGACACCCGGCGGGCGGCTATGCCGACACGGGTGCGGGCGGGCGAGTAGTTGACGGCGTTCTCGACCAGGTTGCCGAGGGCGGCGGCCAGCTGGCCGCGGTTGCCCCAGACGTGCAGGTCGGCGGTGCCGCCGGCGGCCATGGTGATCTGCTTGGTGCCGGCCTGGTGCCGGCACCGGTCGATGGCCTCGGCGACGAGTTCGTCGACGCGGACCGGCTCGGCGTCTTCGAGGGGGTCGTCGTTCTGGACCCGTGACAGGTCGATGAGCTCCTGCACGAGGTTGGTCAGCCGGGTGGCCTCGATCTGCATCCGGCCGGCGAAGCGCTCCACCGCCTCAGGATCGTCCGAGGCGTCCATAACTGCCTCGGACAGGAGGGAGAGGGCCCCGACCGGGGTCTTCAGCTCATGGCTGACGTTCGCCACGAAGTCCCGTCGTACGGCCTCGATGCGGCGGGCCTCGGTGAGGTCCTCCACGAGGAGCAGGACGAGCCGGGAGCCGAGCGGGGCCACACGTGCGGACACGGCGAGAGCCTCGCCGCGTCCGGTGCCCCGCCGGGGCAGATCCAGTTCGACCTGGCGTATCTCGCCGTCGCGCCGGGTGTCCCGGGCCATCTGGAGCATGGGGTCGACGGAGAGTTTCCCGCCACGGACCAGTCCGAGGGCGTAAGCCGCCGAGCTGGCCTTGACCACGGCGTCCGCTTCGTCGAGGACGACGGCCGAGGAGCGGAGCACCGAGAGGACGGTGTCCACGCCCGGCGGAAGCACCGGGTCCGTGTGCAGGGAGGTCCTGGTCGGCCGTTTCTGGTCGCGTTCGCTCCAGCGGAACGCCAGCATGGCGATGACACCGGTGAGCACCCCGGCGATCGCTGCCGCTGCGGCGACCGCCGCGTTCACGTCCATGCCCCCAGGTTAGGCATGGGATACCTCCTGGCCACAGCCATCGGAGTGCGACCTCGAACACTCGTCGCCCAGAGTTCACCTTGGAGCCAGTATTGGTTCATTTGGGGTGGCGGAAACCGTCGCGTAGGAGCGGGAACGTGGGAGCGTGGGGTGGAAGGGCCGGTTTTTAGTCACAACCGACAGGCCCCGGGCCCCTGAGCCCCCCGAAGCAAACGTAGGAGAGGGAACCCTGATGCGGGACGCGTACCACGAGGAACTTGACTCGATCGGTGACGGTCTGGTGGAGATGGCCCGGCTGGTCGGGTCGGCGATCGGACGCGCCACGACGGCGATCCTGGACTCCGACCTGAAGCTGGCCGAGAGCGTCATCGAGGCCGACAAGAAGGTCGACGACCTCCAGCACGACCTGGAAGCACGGGCCATAGCCCTGCTGGCCCGGCAGCAGCCGGTGGCGACGGACCTGCGGATCGTCGTCACGTCCCTGCGCATGTCCGCCGACCTGGAGCGCTCCGGCGACCTCGCCCAGCACGTGGCGAAGCTGGCCCGGCTGCGCTTCCCCGAGCGGGCCGTGCCGCACGACCTGCACGCGACCATCCTGGAGATGGGCCAGCTCGCCCAGCGCCTGATGGCGAAAGCGGCCGAGGTCATCATCACGAAGGACGTCGACCTGGCCCTCCAGCTGGAGGCGGACGACGACGAGATGGACCTGCTGCACCGCACGCTCTTCCAGCACCTGCTGGACGACAAGTGGAAGCACGGCATCGAGACCGCGGTCGACGTGACCCTGCTCGGCCGCTACTACGAGCGCTTCGCCGACCACGCGGTGTCGGTCGCGAAGCGCGTGGTGTTCCTGGTCACGGGTGAGCACGCGGACGAGCTCCAGCCCGACATCCAGCCGGCGACGGGGGCCGAGGGGGCGTAGGTCCCAGGTCCGGGGGGCGTAGGCCCCAGGTCGGGGGGCTCGTGAGGGAAGCCTCAATGCGCCGTTGATGCGCCCGCCGCAGCGGGCATCCAATGGGCAGCATCCGATGGGCACAGGCACGAGCCTCCAGGAGGACCCATGGCCGAATCCCCCGCCACGACGCCGGACCCGACGCAGGAGCGCGAGACGCAGCAGCCCGCCGAGATCAAGAGCCTCCCGCTCTTCGGCGCCTGCGGCTGCGGCTCGGGCTGCGGATGCGGGTGCCAGTCGGGCAATCCCTGCCAGTGCGGCTGACCGCCGTCTGCTCCCGGAGGGGCCCCGGTGCTACGGCGCCGGGGCCCCTCCGGCGTGCTCAGGGGCTGTTTTCGGCCACGGTGAGCAGGACGTCGGTGGTGGCCGGGAGGCTGTCGTAGCCGTCGGGCAGCGCGATGGCGAAGTCGACCGCACGGCGGCTCCCGTCCAGGGCGTCCAACCGCTTGTCGACCAGCACGGAGGGCGCGAAGATCTCCTTCACCCCTCCCCGCACAGCCCCAGGCTCGCCGGGTCGGCGCCGGAGTCCCCGGTCGCGTAGGGCCCGTTGGTGAGCCAGTCGACCCCGGCGGGCACGATCCCGTTCGCCCGCAGACAGCGGTCCATCACCGCCCCGGAGACCCGGAGACCCGGAGACCCGGAGACCCGGAAGGCGACGGCCGGCGACACCTGCCCCGCCGCCGCGGGCGAGTGCGTCACATAGTGCACGTCCTTCGCCCCGGCCGGCAGCGGCAGCCCTACGAGGTCCAGGACCGCCCGCAACGGCAGGTCGCTCGCCTCGCAGGCCCGGGCGTCCCCGAACGGATGCCCCTCGTCACGTCCTGTCACCCTCCCCGTGATCGTTCCGCACGGTAGCCCCGGAGGCCGTGGGAGCGCAGCATGGGGAGGGGGGAACAGCACGAGGAGGTGCGAGGCCATGGCTCAGTACATGGACGTACATCACGGAATGAAGGGCATCACGGCCGACCAGTTGATGGCGGCCCACAAGGCGGATCTCGCCGTGGAGAAGGACGAGGGCGTCCACTTCGAGCGGGCCTGGGCGGATCCGGAGTCCGGGACCGTGTACTGCCTGTCGGAGGCGCCGTCGCCCGAGGCGGTCCAGCGGGTGCACGAGCGCGCGGGGCACCGGGCTGACGAGGTGCACCCGGTGCCGTACTCGATCTGACGCCGTACCGGGGGTGTTCGGGGGTACCCGGGGGTGCGGTCAGCCCCACCCGCGGTCGGGTGGGGCGCTGCATGGTGGGTGCGGGCGGACGAAGGCATCGTAGAAGCCAGTTGGCCACCGGCCGATTCCCACCGCTCGCCCGCCCGGAAGGAACGTCCCATGGAATCAAGGCAGTTCACGGACCCGGCCGAGGTCTCCGGCGAGAGCGCGCTCGCTCCGCTGCTGGCCGCGTGGGACCTGGCGCATCCCGCCGAGGGTGATCCCGAGTGGCGGCACCTGCTGGACGAGATCGCGCATCCGCGCACCACCGAGGCGTTCCGGCGGCTGGCCGGGTCCGGGTCCGCGGCCTGATCGAACCCGTCCGCCCACCAGGACCGTTCGAGCATTGGGTGCTGTTTGGGCAAAAGCTTCGGCATCGGCAGTTCAACTGACTTGTCCTGTGCATGTCTCACTGGATGAGATGCACGCACACCATCGCGTGCAACTCACGATCATCCAGGGGCGATTCATGCACATAGCGCGCACCAGACGCGGCATCGCGGCTTCCACGGCCGCCACCGCCACCCTCGCCGTCGCCGCCCTGGCGACCGCCCCGCTGGCCGGTGTCAGCGGCGCCGCGTCCGCCGCCGTACCGCAGACGAAGGCGATCCCGGCGATCACCGGGCACACCCTCGCCCGTGACGTGCCGAGCCCGCTCTCCAGCGAGCAGTGCGAGGCCAAGTGGGGCATCGCCTGCTACAACCCGCTGCAGTACCGCACCGCGTACAACCTCAACTCGCTCTACAAGCACGGCATTACGGGCAAGGGACGCACGATCGTCATCGTCGACTCGTTCGGCTCGCCGACGATCCAGCACGATCTCGACGTCTACAGCAAGCAGTTCGGCCTGAAGAGCGCCAAGGTCAACGTGGTCAAGTGGGGCAAGGTCCCGGTCTTCGACCCGAAGAACGCCGACATGACCGGGTGGGCCGGCGAGACCACCCTGGACGTCGAGATGGCGCACGCGGTCGCGCCCGACGCGAAGATCGTGCTCGTGGAGACGGCGGTCGCCGAGACCGAGGGCGTCACCGGTCTGCCCGAAATGATGGACGCCGAGAAGTACTTGATCGACCACGGCGTCGGCGACGTCATCACGCAGAGCTTCGGCGCCACCGAGAACACCTTCCCCGGCTTCGACCAGGGCGACTTCTCCAGCATCAAGAAGCTGCGCTACGCGTTCCAGGACGCGAACCGCAAGCACGTGACCGTTCTCGCCTCCTCCGGCGACGGCGGCGCCACCGACTACAACCTGGACGGCTCGGCCTTCTACGACAAGCCCGTCAACTCCTGGCCCTCCTCGGACCCGTTGGTCACGTCGATCGGCGGCACACAGCTCCACCTGAACGACAAGGGCAACCGCGTCACCCCGGACAGCGTCTACAACGACTACGGCGCGAGCGGCGGCGGCCAGTCCCACGTGTTCTCCCGCCCGTCCTTCCAGAACGGCGTCAAGAGCGTCGTCGGCACCCAGCGCGCCACGCCCGACGTGTCGATGGCCGCGGCGGTCAACGGCGGCGCCTGGGTCTACTCCAGCTACGACCCGACCGCGATCGGCTGGGACGTCTACGGCGGCACCAGCGAGGCCAGCCCGCTCTTCTCGGGCATCATCGCCCTCGCCGACCAGGCGGCGGGACACCGCGTCGGCAACATCAACTCGGCGCTGTACGCCCTCGCTCGGCACGGCGCCAAGAGCAACGGCATCGTCGACGTCAACGACGGCACGAACAACACGTACGCGGGCGTGACCGGTTACACGGCCGGCAACGGCTACGACATGGCGACGGGCATCGGCACGGTGGACGCGCTGCGCTTCGTTCCGGCGCTGGCCAAGGCGAGCTGGAAGCACTGAGGGTCCGCGGGGTTCTCTGAACCCCCTGAACTCCCGTACCGACGGCCCGGGTTCGCATCCCATCCCACGCGAACCCGGGCCGTCCGCGTCCCAGAGCGGGGCATTCATTCGAGGGTGCGAAGCCCTCGCTCCTGGAAGAAGTGACGCGCGGCCCGGAGAACCAGGACCACCGTCGTGACCGCCAGTACGAGGTTGAGGGTGTCCATGGTCATGACGGCGGCGTGGGACGCGTGCAGCAGTCGCGGCAGGTTGCCGCAGATCATCCCCAGGCCCAGAAGCAGAGGAAGCCACGCCCAGAGGAACCGCGTCTCCTGACCGGGACCACCTTCCTTGGCCCGCTCCCACCACCGCCCACCGAGAGCCGCGAGAACCAGCAGGCATCCCATGGCAACTACGGACCAGTCCATGAACCGCAGCATCGCTGCTCCCCCAAATCGCTGATTTTCCGGCTTCACGACATGCCCCAGGGCGATCAGACCGATCCCGACCACGACCAACGCACCCGCTCCCCTGAGTCTCGGGTGCCGAACATGACGCTGCAGCCACTTTCCCGGCATACGCCCGAGCAGCAAACCTTGAACGCCGAGAGCAGCGCACGTGAGCCAGCGGGTCCCCACCACCACTTCGACTCCTCCGCCACTACTCGTAGTGCCTCGCAGCTGAAAGAGCTCGCGCGAAGAAGCTCCAGTCACCGTCGGCGGGCATGGTGCGGCCGAAGTTGCTGTACCAGCCGGGCGCGCTGTGGATCCACGCTGCCAGCGCGTCCAGGTAACGCCCGAGGTCCGCGTTCTCCCATGTGTGGCCCTCCTCGGTGTAGTTCTGGTGGAGGTCCACGACGAAGGCGAACAGGTCTTCTCTGCTGTTGACATGATCAGGAGAAGTGGTCATGAGCGGCAGCCTACTTGGCACGTATCGCGTGGAATCGCGTCACTGGGGAGAGAATCGTCCCGGCGGTACGCCAAGTGGCTTTCCTCCGGGCGGACTCCGTCCAGGCGCCGCATGTCTGTTGTCGCTCTGCCGGGAAGGGCAGTTGGGGACCGCGGAGCAGGACTCGTCGTCGGCGTCGGCCGGTCGCTCAGAGTCGTAGTTCGGCGAGTACGGGGTTGGCCGCGAGGTCGGGGTACTCGTCGCCGAGCTGTGACAGCACGGCCTCGCGAAGGGTCAGCCAGGCGTCCTTGAGAGCACGGCGCTCGCAACCCGCTTCCACCGGTGTGTACGTGCACGAGATCCGTACCCGCTCGCCATCCGGTTCCGGGACGAACTCGATCAGTTCCGCGTTCTCGGTGAAACCGATCGTCGTACGCTCGCCCCGCTCAAGGTGGTCGAGTGCCCCCTTCGCCGACCACAGGAAGTCGAAAACGGGCGTCCACGACCACGGCGGGGTCAGCACGGCCTCGTCGATCGTGAACCTGAGGCCGGACAGGAAGTAGTACCAGCGTTCCTTCGCGGTTCTCGTGGCCCTGGTCCACGTAGGGGCCGGTGCGGGGGTATTCGACCCTGATCACCGGTCGCTCACCCCAGCCGCTCCGCCTGGTCGTACTCCGCCGCGCGGAACGTGGGCCAGTGAGTGATCGCGGGGCGGGAGCGTTCGATCATCGCCAGGAGGACCTCGCCGTGCAGGACACGTACGCCGACCTCGGCTCCGTCCGGGCGGGCGAGGTTGTCCACGACGTAGAGGTAGAAGCGCTCGGGGTTCGCCTGGGCGGCGGTGATCTGCCGGTGTTCCAGCGCCAGCGTCTCGCTGCGCGCCGAACCGCTGAACGCCTTCACCTCGATCATGCGGGGCGCGCTGTCGATGTCGTACGGGAGGCCCGTGGTCCGTACGTCCCTCGGGTCGCGGCCGGCCGCCCGTTCCACGGCCAACACGTGGGTGATCGCGGCCTGTTCGGTCTCTTTGTTTCCCACGGCATCCCCTGCCCCTGCGTTCCTGCGGCGCCATCGTGCCGTGCGGACCCGCCGGTTGGGAAGAGGAGGCGACGGCGACCGAGGACACCGGACACGCCGACCGCATCGCCTACGACGTGATCGTCCCCGATCCCGGTGCCCAGGTGGCTCGGCCTCCGGCGCGCGAGCTGCGGGAGTGGCGGCCGCCGAAACTGCCGCTGCCCCGAGGCCTGCCCGCCGGCGTCGGAATCGGATCGGAAGCGGATGGTGGCTACCGGCGGAAGCGGCGGCGGCGGTGCACTGGGATCCGGTGAGGCCGGGTGGCTGTGGCGGACCAGGACCGGCGGGCGATGCCGCGTGGGGGAGCCGTAGATGCGGAGGAACCTGTCGGAGCGGGGGACGGACGCCGAGGGCCACCCGGTCTCACCTCGGGCGCGGGCACTGGCTCGGGCTCGGGCTCGGGCTCCGTGGCCTCAACTTCCTTGCTGTTCCTGGTCATTCCACCCGGTCGGGCCCCGGGGCGGGCTCCAGATCCGGCACCAGTTCGTGGAATCGCCGCTCGACCGGCGACAGATCGGTGCTGGCCAGGTCCTCCGGGCGGACCACTATGCGCAGTTCGGGAGTGAGCGCGGGGTATCGGCGGCACGCGGCGATGAACGAGTCGACGATCAGCGCCACGAGCTGGCTGCGGTCGAGGTCGGTCACCCGGGCCAGCCCGGAGCCGATGAGCGGGACGGCGACCGGTCTGAACAGGCCGTGCACGGCCACCGAGGCCCAGAGGTTCTCCAGGCCGGAGCGCAGGTCCTCGTCACCGGACCGGGCCACCAGGTCGTTGCCGAGCCGCGAGTAGGCGACCGCGAAGATCCGGCGGCCTTCGACGGGTACGGCAACGGTCGTACCCATCGGATAACGGACCCGTCGGCCGCGCGGCTTGGCCCGTGCGCTCTCCGTGCCGACGGCCCGCACGGCACGCAGCCCGGTCTTCAGCTTCTCGTCCAGCAGGCGGCGCCGGCCGCCGAAGAGCCGGTCGACGAGTTGGCTCTGCACGCTGTCGCGGCTGATGACGATGTCCTGGTCGGTCTCCGTGTCGAAGGTGTCGGTGAAGCCGACCACCAGATTGCAGTCCGTCTGCTCGAACAAGTCACCGCGGACGAGGACGACATCCGCCCGCTGACCGGGCAACGGGACCCGGTGGCGCAGCAGTTCGGCGCCGTGGCGGGCACGCAGCGCGGCCCGCAGGGTGTCCAGGGCGCGCGCCGCGTCGAGGTCGTCGGGATGGTCGCGCACGATCAGCTCCGCGACCGGCAGCGCGAGGTCCGGACGGCCCAAGTCGGCCTGCACGCGGACCAGTTCACGCCGGGCCGAGTCGAGCAGCGCGGTGAGCCGGCGGATGAAGGGGTCGGCGAAGCTCTCGCCGTTGACCTCGGCCAGCGGCCGGCCGCGGATCAGGTCCAGCGCCTCGGCGAGTTCGTGGGCGGCCGTGGCGGGCGGGGCCAGCAGGGCGGCCCCGACGACGGCCGTGAACCGTGCGCTGTCCAGTTCCTCGGGCCGCAGCACCAGCCGGTAGGCGGTCTCCGGACCGTGCACGGTGACCTGCTGCTCGGTGCGCAGCACGCGGGCGGCCGTGCCGTCCTGGCCGGGATCGAGCGCGCGCCGCAGCTCCAGGACGCGCTTCTGCACCTCGTTGCGGTTGCGCTGGTCCAGATGGCGGGGCCCGTCCGCCAACCCCCATACGTCACGCCGCAGTTGACGTACCGGCACGGCCTCGCCCTCGGCGGCCACCAGACGGACCAGCAGCCGGGTGGTCAACGGGGTCAGCCTGACCGGAATCCCGTCGACGTCGAGCCGGACCGGCCCCAGCACTTTGACCTGAATACGCACTTGTCCTTCGGCCACCCGCGTCGCCCCCGCCGCGCCCCTGTATCACCCTGTGTCACCGAGAAGTGACAAGAACATTATCATGATGCCTTGGAGAAACCGTGGGTCCCGACTCCGCATACCGGTCCGCTTTCTGCGGCTCTACGGCACCGGGCGCGCCCGAAGGGTTTTCGCCCGCAACACGATGGTGGCCTTCGGCGGAATATCGGCGGTGCTTCAGTTCGTCGGGCAGTTCTTCCCCCGGAGCTTTCCCGATCCCGGCACGGTCACAGTCGTGTCGGTGGCGGCCTGTCTGGTGTGGGGGCTGGTCCAGGCCCGGCCGGTGGAGCGGGTGGAGCAGGTGTTCCGGCGGCCCGATCTGACGGTGGTGATCGAGGCGGGCGACGTGTTCGACCAGTCTGCGCATCTCGTCGTCGGGTTCTGCGACACCTTCGACACCGCGTCGGCCGCCGGCGAGGTCATCAACGCGGGCAGCGTGCAAGGGCAGTTGCTGCTCCGGCGGTACGACGGTGACGTACGGCGCCTCGACGCGGAACTGCTCGCGGCGCTCGCCGGGATCACGCCGGTCGCGCGGGAGGACCGGGACCACAAGCCGCTGGGCAAACTGGACCGCTATCCGGTCGGCACGGTGGCGGTGCTGGGCGCCCGGC
Source organism: Streptomyces hokutonensis (assembly GCF_042751305.1). Lineage (GTDB taxonomy): Bacteria > Actinomycetota > Actinomycetes > Streptomycetales > Streptomycetaceae > Streptomyces > Streptomyces hokutonensis_A. The sequence goes on along the minus strand of NZ_JBHYWD010000006.1, from coordinate 109,937 downwards.
CGAGGCTGGTGTTCGCGGTCGCGTACAGCCGTATCGGCAACGACTGTGTGGCCGCGTCCAGTGTGGAGGAGCTCTGGCTCGGCCTCGGCCGGCTGTGGGACGCGCTGCACCGGCACGCCCAACTGGAGCGCGTGGCAATGCCGTTGGTCGGCTCGGGGCTGTCCCGGCTCGACCATCTCGACCAGGACAGCCTGCTGCGGCTGATCCTGATGTCCTTCGTCGCCCGGTCGCGGGAGGGCGCGGTCTGCCGGGAGTTGCGGGTGGTGGTGCGGCCCGCCGATCTGGAGCGGATCGACATGCGGGAGGTGGCGGCCTTCTTGCGGGTTCTCGCTTCGGGACTCGACCGCGTGTAGCAAAAAGAGGGGAGGGTACGGCCGCCTGAGCGTCCGTACCCTCCCCCTTTCTCTCCCGGGTTCAGGCAAGCCTCCGATACGCGGAGAGGTTCTGGAAGTGCCGGGTCTCGCGCCATTCCGGTCCGCTGTCGTCGAGTTGGCAGCCGGCCAGCCTCAGCCGCGCGGAGATCTTCGCGAGGGAGGACTCTGTGCCGTCGAACCGGATGACGTTGATGCCCGCGGTGTCGGCGACATGCCTTAGCCGGCCGACCTCGACGATGACGGTGCGCTCGGGGTAGGCCATCAGCACCATGCCCAGCTCGATCAGCACGTTCTGCCTTGGCTGGCCGGTGAGTTGGGTCTCGTCGTCCGGCTCGCGGTTGCCGAGCAGGTGCGGGTGGAGCTTGGCGACGTCGTCCGGGGTGAGCAGGACCAGGGCGGCCTGTGCCTGCGCCGGTGCGTTCATGACCACCTCGCCGAGGAAGGGCGCGGTCTTGCCGGTGGCCCGCACCAACTCCTCCCATTCCAGCGGCCGTAGGTCGAGCCGGCGCAGCAGCCCGAACATCGCCTGCCGCACCTCTTCGTCCCGGCCGTGCACGACGAAGACGCTACGACCGCGGTCGTGACCGGCGGGCGCCTGCGCGGACGACTGGTCGGACGGCTGCGACGGGGTGTCCGAAGTCTCGGGCGCAGCATGGTAGTTGTAGCCGAAGCCCTTGTTCTCCCCGCCGAGGATGACCTGGCTGTTGTCGCCGAATGTGTGGCTCTCGCTCATGACTGATCCCCTTGGCTGCCGGACGAATCGGGGCCCTGCGGGCGGTAGTTGTACCCGAAGTTCTCGTTGTGCCCGCCGAGGATCGCCTGAGCGTTGTCCCCGAAAAGGATGTTGGTCTGCGCGCGGTCGTGGTCGGCGAGATCCACGTCCTGCTCCTCCAGGAACTGGCGGATGGTGTGCAGCAGTCGGCGCTCGACGATCTGCGAGTACTTCAGGGCATCGGTCTTCTGGAAGAAGTGGTGGTAGGTGTCGCTGGTGGCCATCTCCCGGACGCTGGTCAGCGCGCCGCAGTCCACCGACTCGTTGGCGTAGCGGGCGAGCCGGAACTCGCTGGTGTCGACCGTCGCGCCCGCCGCCGTGAACTCGATGGCGGACCGCCCGCCCCGCCGGGGCCGCACCCACCGGCGCACCCGCCCCGGCAGGAACCGCTCGGGGAACAGTCGCAGCGGCGACAGTCCGAACGCCACGCACCAGCTCGGCACGGCCTTGACCATGTCCCACGCGACCCGCACCGCCAGCCGGGCGTCGAAGGAGTCGGGCAGTCGGTCGACGAGGTGGAACTCCCTTACCAGCGGCCCGAGTACATAGGTGTAGAACTCGGTGTGCAGGGTGTCGCCCTTGAGGTCGAACCCGACGAAGATCGAGGTCACCAGCTCCTCGTTCCAGGATCCGACGCGCACGCACAAATACTCGCGGGCCGCGTCGTAGTCCTCCCGCCAGTGGATGTCCGGCAGATCGTCCATGCCGGGCAGCTGGGACCAACCGATGCCCAGCGTACGGTCGTTGGTGCGGATCGCCGTCGTGTAGCGGCGCTGCTCGACGGCCAGCCCCTCGATCCGTTCGTCCTGGCGGACCTCGTCGCGCAGTTCCGCGTCCATCCGGGCGGCGACGTGCGAGGTGATCTTGTGGACGGTGAACGGCTTGACCGGTTTGCGTTCCACCTCGTCCAGGTCGGCCCCGGATCCCGTCCCGTTGACGTCGAAGTCCTTGCGCGCGGCGAGGCGGTTCTTGGGCGCGCCGAGCAGGAGTTGGGCGTTGGCCCAGTCGCGCAGGGGCAGCCCGGCGCCGACGAAGGGCCGGAACCCGCCGTAGAAGACCAGGCCTTCGTGGCTGCCCTGCTCGGCGTCTATCTTGCCGATCAGGGCCGGGGTGAGCCTGCCGTTGGCGGGGTAGCCACCGTCGAAGCCGCCGGCCGGGCCGGTCTCCTTCAGGCGGGTCATCAGGATGTGCAGGGTGACGACCCGGCGCAGATAGGCCGCGCCCCACAGCACCCAGAACAGGAGCGGCACGGCGACGAGGGGCCCCAGCGCGCCGTCGCTCAGCAGGATCAGCAGCAGAACCGCCGATCCGAGCCCAACTGCCCATTGGATACGGCGCAGTCGGCGCGCGGCGAGGGCGTGGGCGAGGACCGACACGGCGTCGTAGCCGTACGACGGCGCGACCACTCTGAAGCGCCTCTTGAGCAGTTCGCGGATGACGTCCTTGCGGTAGCCGGGGTCGAGGTAGGTTCCTGCGGACAGCAGGCGGGTGGCCTTGGTCCGCGCGTACACGCGGGTGACCGGTGGCGGCGCCGCGGGCGGCGGGCCGGGCGGATTGCGGTGCGGTGCCTGTGTGCTCACGATGGTTCAGCGCTCCACTCGTGCGGGATGGTCAGCCGATCGGGGTTGCCGTGCCCTGGGTGATCACACCGTCGAGCACCGTGTAGGCGGCGTTGTACGCGTGCGAAGTGCCGTCCGTCTGAAAGGCGTTGAGGACCAGCGTCACGACGCTCCCCCGCACGGACACCTGGCTGATCGTGTCGCGCTCGGTGGTGGCGTAGCCCGCGACGAACGCGTCGTAGTCGGGGTCCCCCAGGTTCTTGCCGCCGAGGGCCCAGGCCGTCGAGTAGTCACGGTTGTTGATCGCCGCGAAGTAGGCGGTGACGGCGGCTTCCGGCCCGGCGGCGGTGGCGGTGCCTGTCCGGGTCGCCTGGTCGGTCGGGGTCAGGGCGGTAGTGGTGACCGGGTCGGGTGTGGTGGCCGGGTCGGAGGCGCCGTAGGGGCTCGCCTCGACGGATCCGGTGTACGTGTACGACGCCGTGGGCGGGTTCCACGGCTGGGCCTGCGCCTGCCCGCCCCCGCCTCCGCCCCCGGTCGAAAAGGAACCGTCGACCAGCCCCAGGAGCAGGACGATCAGCAAGGGCACACCGATGACGGTGAGCCCCCAGGTGCGGGCGGCTCCAGGGGGCGGGACCAGCCCGCCGGCACGGTAGGAGGCCGGCGGGTTCGGCACGGCGGGAGCGGGGGCGGACGGCGGCGGTCCGAGGTCGTTCATGGGGTAGTTCATGGGGTCGTTCATGGGGCACTCCAACGGTCGCGACAGTGCGCTGACTTCAGCCACCCGTCGCACAGAGGCTGAGGGACACCTCGCATGCCACCGCCGCCACCGCTTCCGCCACCAGAACCGATCCGCTTCCGATCCGCTTCCGGGGCGGGACCCTGGGGAGTCGGAGCCGTGCCCTACCGGAAACGGCAGGCAGAGTGGGAACCTGCTTCATCCTGCGACGGAAGGGGCAGCAAGTGGCAACGCGTCCGAATCCTGCTACGAAGAAGTTTGCTGAGTACGTAACGCGTGCGGCCGACAACGCCGGATATGCCCTCAACTCCTCGTCGGGGAAAGGCAGGGCCGTGCTCGCCAAAGCAGCGGACATGCCGGAGGGCGACATATCCAAGATCCTCGCGGGAACGTTCGAGGTCCCGACCGATCTGCTCAAGCCCCTGGCGGTGGCCCTGGACGTACCGCAGCAGGATCTGCTCAAGGCAGCCGGAGTGCTGGAGGGAAAAGCCCCGCCACCGAACGGCAAGCTGACCCTGCAGCTTGCCGCGCAGCGGCTCGGTATCAGGTCCCCGAAGAACGTGGCGGCCTTCGAGACCCTCGTCGCGATTCTGTGCGACGCCGAGAAGCGACGTTGACCCGCTGACCGCTGAGGTCCCAGAGACCGCCCCAGCACAGCAACAAGGCCCCTACCGGCGGACAAACCGCAGGTAGGGGCCTTGACCGTTCCGGCTTACTTCTTCTTGCCCTGGTTCTTGACCGCCTCAATAGCAGCCGCAGCCGCATCCGGGTCAAGGTAAGTGCCGCCCGGCTTGAGCGGCTTGAAGGATGCGTCCAGTTCGTAGGACAGGGGGATGCCCGTCGGGATGTTCAGGCCCGCGATGTCGGCGTCGGAGATGCCGTCGAGGTGCTTGACGAGGGCGCGGAGGGAGTTGCCGTGGGCGGCGACGAGGACCGTGCGGCCGGCGAGGAGGTCGGGGACGATGCCGTCGTACCAGTACGGGAGCATGCGGACGACGACGTCCTTCAGGCACTCCGTGCGGGGGCGCAGCTCCGGGGGGATGGAGGCGTAGCGCGGGTCCGCGGACTGGGAGAACTCCGTGCCGTCCTCGAGCGGGGGCGGCGGGGTGTCGTAGGAGCGGCGCCACAGCATGAACTGCTCCTCGCCGAACTCCGCGAGGGTCTGCGCCTTGTCCTTGCCCTGGAGGGCGCCGTAGTGGCGCTCGTTCAGGCGCCAGCTGCGGTGGACCGGGATCCAGTGGCGGTCGGCGGATTCGAGGGCGAGCTGCGCGGTGCGGATCGCTCGCTTCTGGAGGGACGTGTGGACCACGTCGGGGAGCAGGCCGGCGTCCTTGAGCAGCTCACCGCCGCGGACCGCCTCCTTCTCGCCCTTCTCGTTCAGGTTGACGTCCACCCAGCCGGTGAACAGGTTCTTCGCGTTCCACTCGCTCTCGCCGTGGCGGAGGAGGATCAGCTTGTACGGTGCGTCGGCCATGCCTCAGAGCGTAATCCACGCATTCGGGCCATGGTCGGGGGCCCGCCTCCCCGTCCGACAGTTGACGGCTTCTGTTAATTGAGTGGTCCGACCGGGCGTCCTGTTCGTAAGTTGTGCTCACCGCCGTAGCCGCTTACATGGGGGATCGATCCATGCCACTCGCCGCCCTGAGACGTGCCGCCCGGGAAACCGTCTCCGGTCTGCCCCGCGAGTTCTGGTGGCTGTGGACCAGCACCCTCGTCAACCGGCTCGGGGCGTTCGTCTCGACCTTCATGGCGCTGTATCTGACGCTCGACCGCGGTTACTCCGCGACCTACGCCGGTCTCGTCGCCTCGCTGCACGGGCTGGGCGGGGTCGTCTCGTCCATCGGCGCGGGTGTCATGACCGACCGGCTCGGGCGGCGGCCCACCCTCCTCATCGCGCAGTCCTCGACCGCTGCGGCCGTCGCGCTGCTCGGCTTCATGCACGACCCCCTCGCCATCGCGGGTGTCGCGTTCCTGGTCGGGATGGCGAGCAACGCGTCCCGCCCGGCGGTGCAGGCGATGATGGCCGACATCGTGCGGCCCGAGGACCGCGTCCGGGCGTTCTCCCTCAACTACTGGGCGATCAACCTCGGTTTCGCCGTCTCCTCCATGGCCGCCGGGTTCATCGCCGAGGTCAGCTACCGCGCCGGCTTCCTGCTGGAGGCGGGGATGACGGCGGCCTGCGCGGTCGTCGTCTTCCTGAAGCTGCCCGAGTCCCGGCCCACGGTCGCCATGGACGACGACGGCAGGAAGGCCGTGGACCCGGTGGGCATCGGGACCGTACTGCGCGACGGGCGGTTCATGAGCGTCGTAGGACTGTCCTTCCTCGTCGCGCTCGTCTTCCAGCAGGGCTCGGTCGGACTCCCGGTCGCGATGGGCGAGGCCGGGTTCACGCCCGCCGACTACGGCACCGCGATCGCCGTCAACGGCTTCCTCATCGTCGCCCTCCAGATCCCGGTCACCCGGCTCATCGAACACCGGGACGCCAAGCGGCTGTTGGTCGTCTCCTCGCTCCTCGCGGGCTACGGCTTCGGGCTCACCGCGTTCGCCGGCTCGGTCGGCGTCTTCGCCCTCACGGTGTGCGTGTGGACCCTGGGCGAGATGATCAACGCGCCGACGCAGACGGGCCTCGTGGTCCGTCTCTCCCCGGTCCTGGGACGCGGTCGCTACCAGGGCATGTACACCCTGTCGTGGGCCGTAGCCGCACTCGTCGCCCCGCTGATGTCCGGCTTCGTCATCGACCGGTTCGGGGCGGAGTGGCTGTGGGGGCTGTGCGCGGTCGTGGGGACGGGGGCGGCGGTGGGATACGGCGTGCTGATGCGGCGGCTTCCGGCCGCCGTACCGGTCGGCGTCGAGACCCCGGTGGCGGCGAAGCCGGAGGTCAGCGCGGCCTGACGGCCCTACGACGACACGGCCACGCCGTCACCTTCCCGAGGATGACATACCCGACGACGAGCCCCCTCCCCCGCACGTCTTCTGCAGGTAGGGGGCTCGTCGTCGTGACCGGCGATGACCGCCGACAGACACCGGTCAGTAGCCGACGTTCACGCCGACGCTGTGGGGAAGCGCGCCGAGGGTGCCGCCGAGGGTGCCCAGAACAGTTGCCTTGACCGAGTCGACCTCGGCGAGGAGGTCCGCACTGCTGAGGGTCGTCGAGCCCACGCTGACGCTGACCTGCGGGCTCACCCCGCCGGAGACGGTGTCGAGCTCGGTGTCGGAGATCTCAAGGGTCTGAACCTGGGGAGCGGAGTTCATGGGGAAACTTCCCTTCGCGTGGTGGTCCACATGGGGATGCGGTCCCGCCGGGGGACAGGCTGCGGGCCGCGATGCGCAGGATCAAACCACGCGACGTGCGGGGCATCCAGTCCGATCCCGCTCCCCGCAGGACAGTTGAACCCGGCGGCGGCCGAACCGTGTGAGTGTGCACACGAGTTGGGTCCGAGTTCTCTACAGGCGGCGGCGCACAGCGGGCTGACAGGCAGTTCGGCGGCCGGTTCGAACCGGACAACTCGGCCCCAACGGGCCCCGCCCGCCCCGCGGTTGCGCACGCCCTGTGCAGATTCGGTCATGGATGGCGTCACGGATGGCGTCACGGATGCATCCGCGCCCCCTTCACCACCTTGTCCACCCCGTTCCGCGGCCCGTACACCGCCAGCCCCACCACGTCCAGGTCGGCCGTCGCGACGGCCCGTACCGCCGCCCGGTTGTCCCGGTCGTTGCCGGTGGCGAAGAGGTCGGACGTGAAGACCGCGCGCGGCAGGGCCCGGGACAGGACCCGGGCGTGGGCCGCCACCAGGACCTCCTTGGTGGCCTCGAAGACCATCACCGGCTGCCGGAACATCGGCAGATAGCCGACCCCGTCGGCGTCCTCGTACGGCTCCCCGATCACCTCGGGGATCTGTGTGCCCAGGCCGCTGACCAGGAAGGACGTGACGTTCAGCCGCTGCCAGGGTTCCAGGTCGTCCCGCAGCAGGACGGCGATCTTCGTGTCGAAGCGGATCGGTTCACCAGCGATGTCAGTGCTCATGCACCGAGACTGCCGACCGCCCCGCGCCCCCGTCTTGTACGTTCTTTGCATGGCCCCGCACCACGGCCCTGCCCGCCCCGAGCAGGAAGTCTCCGCGTGGCGGCCCCGCATCCCCGGTGTCGTCGAGGTCTTCCACGCCCACTTCACCGAGTACGCGTACCCGATGCACGTACACGACGCGTGGACGCTGCTGATCGTGGACGACGGCGCCGTACGGTACGACCTCGACCGGCACGAGCACGGCACCCCGCACGACACGGTGTCCCTGCTCCCGCCGCACGTCCCGCACAACGGCTCCCCCGCCACGCCGCACGGCTTCCGCAAGCGGGTCCTGTATCTCGACGGCACGCATCTCCCGGACGACCTGATCGGTTCCGCCGTCGACCGTCCCGACCTCCGTGATCCCCAACTCCGGCTGCGCGTAGGCCAGTTGCACACCGCGCTCGATCACCCCGGTGACGAACTGGAGGCCGAGAGCCGCCTGACCCTCATCGCCGAACGGCTGCACGCCCACCTACGGCCGTCCTCCCCCACCCCCGCCGAGGACCCCGCCCTCGCCCGCACCCTGCGCGAACTCCTCGACGAACGCGTCACCGAGGGCATCGCGCTCGACGAGGCCGCGCGGCTCGTGCACGCCCATCCCGCCCATCTGGTACGGGCGTTCAGCGGCGCCTACGGCATCGCACCGCACCAGTACCTGATGTCCCGCCGCGTCGACCGCGCCCGCCGGCTCCTCCTGGACGGCCGCCCGCCGGGCGAGGTCGCGGCGGCGACCGGCTTCTACGACCAGTCCCATCTATCCCGCCATTTCCGGAAGTTGGTGGGGGTCACGCCGGGGCGTTATTCACGCGACAGGGATCAGCACCGCGGTTAGTTCGCGGCATGGACTGGCACGAGTGGCACGACGCCTACGACTCCCCCGACTCCTACCTCAGCGAGCGCCTCGCCCGCGTCCAGGAACGCGTCCGGTACGCCCTCGACACCGCCCCGCCCGGCCCCCTCACCGCGATCAGCCTCTGCGCCGGACAGGGCCGCGACCTGATCGGCGTACTGGCTGACCATCCGCGCCGGGCCGAAGTCCGGGCCCGGCTGGTCGAGTTGGACGAACGCAACGTCGCCCATGCGGCGGAGAGCGCCCGGGCCGCCGGCCTCACCGGGGTCGAAGTCGTCGCCGGGGACGCCTCGTCGACCGACCAGTACGCCGACCTCGCACCCGCCGACCTCGTCCTCCTCTGCGGAGTCCTCGGCAACATCACCGACCCGGACGTCGAACGCCTCCTGGACCACTGCACCGCGCTGTGCCGGACCGGGGGCACGGTCGTCTGGACCCGTAACCGCAAGGCCCCGGACCTCGTCCCGCAGATCTGCGCCTGGCTGGAGGAGCGCGGCTTCGAGCGGCTGTGGGTCTCCGACCCCGCGCTCCCCGCGTCCGTCGGCGCCCACCGCTTCACCGGCGAGAACCGCGGGCTCCCGCCCGGACAGCGCATGTTCGACTTCATCGGCTACAACACCCTGTGGCGCACCTGAGGCGCAGGGGCCCGGTGGCGCGCCCGTGACTCACAGCTCCCGCTGCGCCTCGTACAGGTTCCGCGGCCGTACGACGTTCGTCGTGCCGTAGAGCTCCAGGCGTGAGTGCAGGTCGCCGGTGAAGTCGGGGACGTCGATCTGGTCGGACTCGGTGACCGTGTTGAGGCCCACCGTGGCGCTGTACGGCGCCAGTTGGTCGATCTTCATCAGGCCCGCGCGGCCGTTGGTGACGCGGACGTTCCAGTGGGTGAAGCGGGCGCCGAAGAGCGGTCCTGCGTTCGTGTCGCCGCCGTGGCGGCCGTTGTTGTTGACCGTGATGTCGGTGCGGACGTCGGCGAAGGGCAGGCCGCGGTGGCTGTCGAAGGTGCCCATGCGCATGTCGCCGCGCGACCACACGTTGTAGGAGGACAGGCCCTCGACGTTGATGCCGTGGAGCTGGGTGTTGGGCGGGGCCGGGACCGTGCGGTCCTCGATCGTGAAGTCCTCGATGAGGTTGTCGTGCGAACCCTCGCGGCAGAAGTAGGGGTGGTGGGAGCCGCGGCCCGCGACCGTCGTACCGCGCAGGGTGCACGCCGAGGCGGCCACCAGGCCGAAGCCGTTGTCGACGTGACGGACCGTCACGTCGTCCAGCCGGCAGTCGTAGGCGCATTGGAGGACGACTCCGTTGTAACCCTTGTCGAGGAGGTGCGGCTGCTGCGGGGTCTCGACCGCCTCCAGGGTGAGGCCTTCGACACCCGAGCCCGTCAACTCCTGCACGTGAGTGGTGAGTTGGGGGTTCCACTCGGGGCGGAGGTCGAGGGGCAGCGGGCGTTCGAGCGTCACCCTGCGGCCGTGGACGTGGGCGATGCGGACGGGCCATTCGTAGGGGACGTAGGACAGGAGCTTCGTCTTGTCGTCCCAGTAGTACGCCTCGGGGCCGGGGCCGCCGCCCGCCATGTGCTGGAGGAGGGTGTGGGCGGTGTCGTCGGCGAGGCGGAGCAACACCAGGGTGCCGGGCTCGAGTTGTGAGGCGTCCGCGACCCGCACCGTCCACTCGCCCTGCCGGGCCGGTTCGACGGTCGTCAACTGCCGCCATTCGTCACGCCTGTTGCCCGTCCAGCCCTCGAAGGGCCAGGCCTTCGCCCTGATCGCGGCGACCAGTGAGTCCCAACGGGCTGCCGGGGCAAGCCAGATGAGGCCGCCCGCCCAGGACCAGGCCGACTTCTCGCCGCCGTAGCGGGAGCCGTAGACGCCGATGAGTTCCGTCAGACTGCGGGTCGCGCACAGCTTCGTACGGTCGCTGCCCGCGCCCCTGACCACGACGTTCGAGTGGCCGACGCGGATCACGTCGTCGATGCGGAAGGTGCCCGGCGGGATGTGGACCGTGCCACCGCCGGCCCGGCCGGCAGCGGCGATGGCACGGTTGATCGCGGGGGCGGAGTCGGTGGCGCCGTCCGCGACGGCGCCGTAGCGGAGGACGTCGAACACCCGGGAGGAGGGGTGGGAGTGGCGTCGGGCGCCCGCCCTTCCGATGTACGGGATCTGCGGGTGGGTGTACGGGGTGCGGGTGAACTCCCGCCAGAGGGAAGGGACTTGCCCTCGCGATCCGTCCTTCGGGAGGGGGACCGCCAGGGCCAGCGTGCTTCCGAGCAGGGTTCGTCTGGTGAGACGGGTGTGGCTCATGTACGTACGTCCTCCCACGCGGCTCTTCATGGATGTGAACGACGTTCAGAAATGTGCTGGCGGTGAGCATGCCACGAAGCCCCATCGACGGGGAAGAGGTCGGGCTGGGGTCAGTCGGTCGGCCGCTGGGTCAGATGAGTGAACGCGTCCAGGTTCCGCGTGGACTCCCCGCGCGACACCCGCCACGCGTACTCCTTGCGGATCGCGGAGGAGAAGCCCAGTTCCAGGAGGGTGTTGAAACTGCCGTCGGCGGCCTCCAGGACCTGGCCGAGGAGGCGGTCGATCTCGGCCTCGGTGACGGCGGAGAGGGGCAGCCGGCCGGTGACATACACGTCACCGAGCTGGTCGACGGCGTAACTCACGCCGTACAGCTTGAGGTTGCGCTCCAGGAGCCAGCGGTGGACGCCCGTCTCGTTCTCGTCGGGGTGGCGGATGACGAAGGCGTTGAGCGAGAGGGAGTGGCGGCCGACGAGGAGGGAGACGGTCGTCGACAGCTTGCGGGTGCCCGGGAGTTGGACGACGAAGGTGCCCGGCTCCGGGCTCTCCCAGTCGAGTTCGGCGCCCTTGAGGAAACCCTCGATGACCTGCGCCGCCCGGTCCTGGTCCGCTTTCTCACCCATGGTGCGAGCGTACGTGACGGCGGTGGGCCTGGGCCGCGGCCGCGTAGACGTCGGCCGTGGCGGCGGCGGCCGTGTCCCAGCCGAAGCACTGCGCGTGCCGGGCGGCGGCCTCGCCCATGCGGGGCGCGAGGTGCGGGTCGTCGGCGAGGGTGCGCAGGACGTGCGCGTAGGCGGCGGGGTCGTGGCCCTGGACGAGGAACCCGGTCTCGCCGTCGCGCACGGCCACCGGGAGGCCGCCGACCGCGGCCGCGAGCACCGGCGTACCGGCCGCCTGCGCCTCTATGGCGACCAGTCCGAAGGACTCGCTGTACGACGGCATGACCAGCACGGACGCGGCCCGGAACCAGTCCGCGAGCTGCTCCTGCCCGACCGGCGGCCGGAACCGTACGACATCCGCGATGCCCAGCCGCGCGGCCAGCTTCTGCAGCCCCTCCGGCTTGGCGAGGCCGCTGCCGCTGGGGCCGCCGACGACGGGGACGACGATGTTCGAGCGCAGCTCGGGCCGCTCGTCGAGCAGCACGGCGACGGCGCGCAGCAGCACGTCCGGCGCCTTCAGAGGCTGGATGCGCCCGGCGAAGAGCGGAATGAGTGCGTCCTGCGGGAGCCCGAGACGGGCACGGGCCGCCGCCCGGCCATCGGCGGGCTGGAAGCGTTCGAGGTTCACGCCGGGGTGGACCACGGCGACCTTGGCGGGGTCGGCCGCGTAGTGCCGTACGAGTTCGTCGGCCTCCTCCGCCGTGTTGGCGATGAGGCGGTCGGCGGCGGCGACGATCTGGGTCTCGCCGATGACGCGGGCGGCGGGCTCGGGGGTGTCGCCGTCGGCCAGGTTGGCGTTCTTGACCTTGGCCATGGTGTGCATGGCGTGCACGAGGGGAACGCCCCAGCGCTGCGCGGCGAGCCAGCCGACGTGGCCGGAGAGCCAGTAGTGCGAGTGGACGAGGTCGTAGTAGCCGGGGCGGTGACCGGCCCACGCCTGCATCACTCCGTGCGTGAACGCGCAGAGCTGGGCGGGGAGTTCCTCCTTGGCGAGACCTTCGTACGGCCCCGCGTCGACGTGCCGGACGAGGACGCCCGGGGCCAGCTCGACGGTCGGGGGCAGGACGGCGGTGGTCGCGCGCGTGAAGATCTCCACCTCGATGTTGATCGCGGCGAGGCGCTGCGCGAGTTCCACGATGTAGACGTTCATGCCGCCGGCGTCGCCCGTGCCGGGCTGGTGCAGCGGCGAGGTGTGCACAGAGAGCATGGCGACCCGGCGGGGTTTCCGGTGCAGCCGCAGCCGGGCCGACGGCGCCTGGGAACGCCGCCCGAGCCTGCTGACGTACTGGCTCACGTGGCGTTCCTCCTCGCTGCGGGCATGCCTGAGGGAGGGCGTGCGGTTCCCTCCAAGGGGCTGCAACGCCCGGAGGCGGGATTCTCATTCCGGCGCATGGGGATTTTACCGAGGCATTACCCCCTGTCGCTCAACCGTTCGAGGCGAGAGTGCGTCTGCCGAGTCCGTCCAGGGCGTCAGCCCACGGGTGCCGTGGCGAAGGCGTGCCAGTACGCGGCCGCGCCGCCGGTCTGCTTGAGCAGCCGGGCCGGCTCGGGCTCGGCAGGCCATATCTGCAGCAGATACCGGTCGCCGGTCGCGGGCTCGTCGTCCTCCCGCACGTTCTTGCTCCGGCCGGCGTCCATGGCGATGGCGGAGTACCGCACGCGGTAGTCGCGCTCCTCCAGTCCCAGCTCCCACGAGTTCTTCCAGTTCCACTGCCGCAGCTTCGTCTCCTGCGACACCGGCCGGAACGGGACCTCGACGATCTCCTCCCACGTCTCGTCCACCTCGGGCCGGCCGTCGTGCAGTTCGGCGGTGAAGTCGACGCCGCCGATGTGCAGGCCGGTCAGCAGAAGCAGCGTCCCGGCCGTCCCTCCCCCGCAGAGCCCGACGCCGTCCTGCCCGGCGAAGGCGTCGTACAGGTCGCATTCGTCCCCGCCGCTCTCCACGAACATCTGGCCGTAGTCGACGTGGACTTCTCCCGTGACAAGCACCTTCATCGGCCCCACCCTCACCTCGGCGACTTGATCTCCGATCCTGCCAGGCGGCACTGACAACGGGACGGGAGAGCGACGGCTTCGGCCGGTGCCCGGTGCGGCGGCCCTTGTCCCGCGCCGCCTACCCTCGTACGTATGACAGCCCGCGCAGCCTCCCGCCCGGTAGGAACGGTGACCCGCGGGACGACCAACCCCAACCGGCTGCGCCGCATGGACCGCTGGATCGTGGCGACGCACGGCGCGGAGCTGCGGCGGGCCGACGAGCCCCTCGCCGTCGATCTCGGGTACGGCGCCGCGCCCTGGACGGCCGTGGAACTGCTGGAGCGGCTCCGGTCCGTCGCCCCGCACGCGCGCGTGGCCGGTGTCGAGATCGAACCGGCGCGGGTCGCGGCGGCCCGCCCGTACGAGCGGGAGGGACTGGTGTTCCGGCACGGCGGGTTCGAGATCCCCGTGCCGCAGCGGCCGTCGCTGATCCGCGCGGCGAACGTGTTGCGGCAGTACGACGAGGCGCAGGTCGCCGAGGTCTGGGCGCGGCTGTGCGGGCGGCTCGCGCCGGCGGGCGGGGGCTCCCGGGGCGGGCTGTTGGTCGAGGGGACCTGTGACGAGATCGGGCGGCGGCACGTGTGGGTCGCGCTCGGGCCCGAGGGGCCGCGGACGGTCACCTTCGCGGCGCGGCTCGGTTCGCTGGAGCGGCCGTCCGACCTCGCCGAACGGCTTCCCAAAGCCCTCATCCACCGCAATGTGCCCGGCGAACCGGTGCACGCCTTCCTCCGCGACTTCGACCGCGCCTGGGCCGCCGCCGCGCCCTACACCTCCTACGGCGCCCGTCAGCGCTGGATCCGCGCGGTGCGGGACCTCACGGCCGACTGGCCGGTGGTGGACGGTCCGGTGCGGTGGCGGCAGGGCGAAGTGACCGTGGAATGGCGGGCCTTGGCCCCGCTGGGGTGAACGGGCGGCCCGCGGGGAACGATCTCCGTCGGCCGTTCGTCACATGGGCGGGGAAATCGCCGTGACCGGTCATGACCTGGAAGGAAAGGGGAGAAGTACGAGTAGTGCTGCCTCTGTCGTTTTCTGAGCGGACATGGCACGATCCCCCAGGCGTCCGTAAGTTACTGACGGTCAATCAGATACGGGATGTGGGGGCAGGGGTATGGGAGCGGGCAGGCGAGCCCTGATCACGACGGCCGTCACAGTCGTCTGCGCGGTCACCGTGCTGGCGGCACCCGGTATCGCCTTCGCGAGTCCGTCGCCCACGCCGACCCCCTCGACGACCGCGTCCCCGACCCCCGTGACCAACAAGGACCTTGAGGCCGTACGCGCGAAACTCGACGACCTCTATCACGACGCCGCCGTCGCCACCGACGCCTACAACGCGGCCGAGGAGCAGGCGCGGAAGCAGTCCGCGCAGATCGTCGAACTGGCCAGGAAGATCGTCAAGGGCCAGGAGAAACTGGACGAGTTGAAGGACCGCGCCGGTGCCGCGGCCCGCTCCCAGTACCGCACGGGCGGACTCCCGGACGAGGCGCAGCTGATCCTGAGCGACAACCCGCAGGCCTTCCTCGACGGTGCCGGCCGGATACTCCAGGGCCAGCGCGCCACCAAGGGCCTGATCGCCGAACTGACCCGCGCCCAGGACGACTTGAAGCAGTACACCGCCGACGCCTCCACCCAGTGGCAGTTGCTGGAGAAGAACCGCCAGGCCAAGGCCGCCGCCAAGAAGGAGATCACGACCCGGATCGCGGCGGCCGAGAAGCTCGAGTCCCAGCTGGAGAAGCAGGAGAAGGAGCGCCTCGCGAAGCTGGAGCAGCAGGCCGCACTGAAGGCGCAGACCGCCTGGCTCGACTCCGGTGTCCTCAAGGACATCAGCGGCCAGGCGTCCGCCGAGGGCAAGGCCGCGGTGGCGTACGCGACGGCCCAGCTCGGCAAACCGTACGAGTGGGGCGCCGAGGGCCCGAAGTCGTACGACTGCTCGGGGCTGACCTCACAGGCCTGGGCGAGCGCCGGCGACCCGATCCCGCGCACCTCGCAGGAGCAGTGGAAGCAGCTCAAGCACGTCGACGTCAAGGACATGCGGCCCGGCGACCTGATCATCTACTTCGACGACGCCAGCCATGTCGCGATGTACATCGGCGACGGCGCGATCATCCACGCCCCGCGACCGGGGCGTACGGTCACGATCGCGGGGGCCGGCTCGATGCCGATATTGGGCGTTGTGCGACCTGATGCGTGATTCGTCCGTCCGGTGGGCGGGGTTGCGGCCGGTGACCCGAGCCACGTGACGCAGCACACGCACCACCCGCCCCAAACCCCGGCCCGGCGTGACCTTCGTCATCCCGGCCCCACCGCCGTCCTGCCCAACTGCGGTACGGAACACGGCATATGACTGTGGCCGCCTGCCGGGCGACCTGCCTCACACCATTCCTTTCCGGCGCCCACTACCGCTATGGTCCCGGTCGGTGGGTCGAGGTCCCTCGCCCCGCCGCGCCCTCGGGGGGAGGGAAGGAAACAGGACGATGCCCGCACCCATACCGCGGCAGAGAGCGATCCCGGCCGCGGAAAGTGGTCAGGCGCCGGCCGCACCCACGATCGGCGACACCTCGGGAGACACCTCCGGGGGCACCACCAGCGAGCTGCCGGGGAGCGCTTCCCAAGGCACGGAAGCCCCGCGCCCGGAGACCCCGCGCACGCAGGACACGGTGAACGACGGCACGGTCACCGGCGCCGGTCCCGGCGGTCCCGCCGGTCACCTCACCCTGCTGATGATCGAGGACGACCCCGGCGGCTCGCCGATCGTGCCCGAGCTGCTCGACCCGACCGGCAAACCGATCCGGGTCCGTACCGCCCGCAACCTCACCGAGGCCGAGCGGCTGCTCACCGACGACGTCCACTGCATCCTGCTCGACCTCGCGCTGCCCGCCCCCGGCCGGACCGCGGACGGCGCCGACGACGAGCTGGCCGTGCTCAGGCACGTGCTGAGGATCGCGCCCCGCCACGCCGTCCTCGCCCTCACCGCGTCCGGCGACACCGAGCGCGGCGCCGAGGCCGTCCGTGTCGGCGCCCAGGACTATCTCTTCCGCGACGAGCTGGACGGCCGGCTGCTGAGCCGCGCGATCCGCTACGCGGTGGAGCGGAAACGTTCCGACCGGGCCGAGCGCAAGCTCACCGAGTCCAAGCTGCGCGCCCAGGAGAACGCCCGCCTCGAACGCGGACTGCTGCCCACGCCCCTGCTCGACGGCTCCCCGCTGCACTTCGCCGCCCGCTACCGCCCCGGCCGCTCCCGCGCGCTGCTCGGCGGCGACTTCTACGACACCGTGCGCACCCCCGACGGCACCGTGCACGCGATGATCGGCGACGTCTGCGGCCACGGCCCCGACGAGGCCGCGCTCGGCGTGGAGCTGCGCATCGCCTGGCGCGCGCTGACGCTGGCCGGGCTGTGCGGCGACGAGCTGCTCGGCACGCTCCAGCAGGTCCTGGAGCACGAGCGCTCCGACGACGAGATCTTCGCGACGCTCTGCACGGTCGACATCGCCCCCGACGGCCGCCGCGCGGGCCTCTGCCTGGCCGGCCACCCGTCCCCGCTGCTGGCCTGCCCCGGCCGCCCGGCCGAGCTCCTCCCCTACGACAACAACGGCCCCGCCCTCGGCCTGCTCCCCGGTGCCCGCTGGCCGCGGATGCAGGTGGAGCTGGGCGCCGAGTGGAGCCTGATGCTCTACACCGACGGTCTGATCGAGGGCCGGATCGGCGAGGGCCGCCGCGAACGGCTCGGCCAGGACGGCATGGTGGCGATGGTCCGCCGCCAGCTCGCGGAGGGTCTGCGCGGTGAGGAACTGCTCCGGGCAGCGGTGAACGAGGTCCGCGATCTCAACGGCGGCGAGCTGACGGACGACGTGGCGGTGGTACTGCTGGACCGGGCGCCGTAAGTGACCCCGGCTACCTGGCCGTAGTCCTTCAGCGGCCGCCGTTGTACGGGCCGTAGGGGCCGTCGCTGCTGGAGCCGCCTCTGCGGCTGCGGCCGCCGCCGGGGAGGCCTCGGAGGGCCGGGCGGACGTCGACCATGTACACGATCGTCGCGACGAGGCCGATGATCGGCAGGAACGACAGGATGTTGAAGATCAGGTTCACCACGAAGGCGAGCCCGAGGATGATCAGCCAGAACGGCTTGGTCTTCTTGTCCGCCGCACGATAGGCGTCCTCGCGACGCGTGGCGGCGTCGACGAGCGCGAAGCCGCTGAACACGATCAGGGCGACACTCAACAGCCACATGAACCCTGCGAAGCCCTGCATCAGCACTACGTCCACCACCAGACTCGGCTAGTCGTTACGCGGTCACCGTACCCGCAACCGGATTGCCGCTGAAGACAGAACGGGTCGGGCACTCGTGGAGTGCCCGACCCGTTACCGATCACCCGTTCGTGTCACTTCGCGGGCGGCGTGGTCTTCTTCGCGGTGGTCTTGCGGGCCGGCGCCTTCTTGGCGGCGGGCTTCTTCGCCGGGGCGGCCGCGGTCGGGGCCGGAACCGGAGCGGGCTCCTCGGCCTTCACGACGACCGGCTCGGGGTCGGGCTCGACCGCGACGGCCAGCTCCTCGATCTCGTCGGCGGCCTCGCCGCGCCAGGTCTTCACGGCCTGCTCGCCGTGCTCGGCGACCTTCTCGTACGCCTCGCGGGCCTTGACGGCGTACTCGGCGGCGACGCCGACACCGCGCAGCGCGAAGTCCTGGGCGGACTCGCCGAACTTCTTGAGGTCGGCGTCGAGCGTGCTGCCGAGCTTCTTGAGGTCGCCGTCGAGGCTGGTGAGGAACTCGTTGACCTTGGTCTGGAGCGTCTCCTGCGCCTCCTTGGCCTTGGCGCCGGCCTCCTTGGCGCGGGAGGCGGCCTTCTCCTGCACGGCCTTGGGGTCGGTGCCGCGCACGGCGTCGATCCGGGCCGGGGCCTCGGCACGCAGCTGCTCGACCAGGCCGGGAACCTTCTTGGCCTGCTGGAGGGCGAGGTCGGCGGTGCCGGCGGCGAAGTAGAGGGGGGTGGGGTCGCTCAGGGTCTTGCGCAGGTCATCGGTGATGGCCATGGTGATGGTCCTTCCCGGTTGCTATCAGCTGAGGGTTTTGGGTTGCTTCCGCGCTCGGCGGACGGGCGTGTCGTCGTCAACGGGTTGTGTCGTCGTCAACCGGCCGTCTGCTCCCGCGGGTCGGCGTCGCTGCCGTCGGCACCGTCGCTCACGCCGGGACCGCTCTCCACGCCTTCGTCCCCGTCGGCGATCTCGAACCCGTTCTCCTTGCGGAAGGACTCGTAGATCTGAAGCAGCACCTGCTTCTGCCGTTCGGTGAGCGTGGGATCGGCGAGGATGACCGCACGTGTCTCGACCTCGTCCCGGTCCCGCTCGGCGTCGAGGATGCCGGCCCGCACGTACAGCGTCTCGGCGGAGATCCGCAGCGCCTTGGCGACCTGCTGCAGCACCTCCGCGCTCGGCTTGCGCAGCCCGCGCTCGATCTGGCTCAGATACGGATTGGACACCCCGGCGGCATCGGCGAGCTGCCGCAGGGACAGTTGCGCGGTGCGCCGCTGTTCCCGCAGATACTCACCAAGATTGCCGACGTTGAGCGATGCCATGCCTTCACCTTGCACCACCACTGCTAACTTTTGCAAGCACCTGCTTGCAAAAGTGCGCCACGCCACTCGTTCAGCATGCCAGGATGCGCGGATGGAGATCACCGACGCCACGCGCGCGATCGCGGCCGCGACTTCGATCGCCGTATCGCTCGGTCTGCCCGCCGACGAGGCGGTCGTTCTGCACAATTCGAACAAGCTGGCACTGCGGCTGACGCCGTGCGATGTCTTCGCCCGGGTCGCCCGTGTGGGGGAAGAGGTCGCGCAGTTCGAGGTCGAACTCGCGCAGCGGCTCGCCGAAGTCGGCTGCCCGGTGTGTCCCTTGGAGCCTCGGGTGGACCCGCGGGTGTACAGGCGGGACGGCTTCGCGGTGACGCTGTGGACCTACTGCGAGCCCGTGTCACCGCACACCGCGCCGGTCGACTACGCCAAGGCGCTGGAGCAGCTGCACGCCGCCATGCGCGAGGTCGATGTGCCGAGCCCCAGGTTCACGGACCGGATCACGGAGGCGGAGGCAGTCGTCGCCGACCCGTCCCGCTCGCCGGAACTCCCCGACGCGGAACGCGAGTTCCTCGGCGGCAGGCTGGCGAGCCTGCGACGGGCGATCGACGACCGCGGCGCCGTGGAGCAGCTGCTCCACGGTGAGCCGCATCCGGGCAATGTGCTCGGCACGAGGAACGGCCCGCTGTTCATCGACCTCGAGACGTGCTGCCGGGGACCCGTGGAGTTCGACCTCGCCCATGTTCCCGAGGCGGTCCGGGAGCACTACCCGAACGTCGACCAAGGGCTGCTGGACGAGTGCCGACAGGTCGTCCTCGCGATGGTCGCCGCGTGGCGCTGGGAGCTCGGCGACCAGTTTCCGAACGGGAGACTGTTCGGGGAAGGCCTCCTGCGCGCACTGCACGACGGTCCGCCCTGGCCGACTCTCGACTCGCTGCACGAGCGGCTGGGCGGCCTGTAAAACCCTTGGGTGTCCCTACGACTGCACCTCGTCGAAGACCGCGATCGCTTCGGCCGGGTCCGGGCTCACCAGGCGTTCCAGGCCGGCCGTCGTGATCTCGGCCCACTTGGCGGACCGGGCCCACATCCGTTCCTCGAAGGCGCGGACGGTCTCGTTCAAGTTCCCGGGGGCGGTGGCGACGGACTCGGCGAGTTCGGCGCCGTCCAGCATCGCGAGGTTCGCGCCGACGCCGAGTGGGGGCATGAGGTGGGCGGCGTCGCCCAGGAGGGTCACGCCGGGGGTGTGGGGCCAGGTGTGGGAGACGGGGAGGACGTAGAAGGGGCGGTGGGCGAAGGCGGTGCCTCGGCGGAGGAGGTCGAGAACGGGGGCGGACCAGCCGTCGAACAGGGTCAGCAGGCTCGATCGCACGGCCTCGGCATCGGCCAGGTCCACGTCCAGGTCCAGGTCCTTGTGCCAGTCCAGCGGTGCGCGGAACTTGCTGTACACCTTCACGTGGCCACCGCTGTTGCGCTGCGCGACGAGGCTCCGGTTCGCGCCGTACACCGCTACGGAACCGTCGCCGATCAGCCGGGCGAGGTCGGGGTGGCGGGTGTCGACGTCGTCGAGGGAGGTCTCGAGCGAGGTGACTCCGGTGTAGTGCGGTGCCACCGGTGAGACCGCCGGGCGGACCCGGGACCAGGCGCCGTCCGCGCCGACGACGAGGTCGTACGTCTCCTGCCGCCCGTCGGCCGACTGGACGAGTACGCCGTCCCGGCCGCCCGGCACCACCCGCGTCACGCCCCACCCCCATCGCACGTCGAGGGGGCCGGTCAGCAGGTCACGGAGTTGGCCGCGGTCGATCTCGGGGTTGGCCAGGTCGTCCGGACCGGGCAGCCAGTCGCGCAGGACGGTGCCGTCCGGGTCCAGGATGCGCATGGCCTGTCCCTCGGGGCGCGAGAGCGACAGGAACTCGGCGAGTAACCCCGCCTTGTCCAGGGCGAGTTGGCCGAGCTTCTCGTGCAGGTCCAGTGTGCCGCCGGGAGGGCGGGCGTCGGGGGCGGGATCGCGTTCGAGGACGGTGACGGGGTGGCCGTAGCGGTGCAGGACTCGGGCGAAGGTGAGGCCGGCGGGGCCTCCCCCGACCACGGCGATGCGTTGTCTCATGTCGATACACTGTATTGATTCGGGTTGGTGTATCGCAACAGTACGATGCATCTACGATGTATCCATGACTGTGTGGGACCGTCCGGAGCCGCCGACCCGGCCCGTGCCGCTCGACCGGGAGCGGATCGTCGCCGCCGCCGTCACGCTGGCCGACGAGGGCGGGCTGGAGGCGGTGTCGTTGCGCAAGGTCGCCGCCCGACTGAACGCCGGCCCGATGCGGCTGTACGGCTTCATCTCCACCAAGGAGGAGCTGTTCGACCTCATGGTGGACGAGGTCCAGGCCGAGATCCTCCCCGAGGAGCCGCCCGGTGACTGGCGGGAGGCGCTGCGCGCCCTCGCCCACCGCACCCGGCGGGCCGCCCTCCGCCACGAATGGCTTGCCGACCTGCTCGGCGGCCGGCCGAGCCTGGGCCCGAACGGCCTCGCCGTGACCGAGGCCACGCTGGCCGCCCTCGACGGTCTCGCCGACATCGACACCGTCATGCGCGCCGTGGAGACCGTCAGCGCCTACTCCACCGGCGCGATCAGACGCGAGATCGCGAACCTGCGCGCCGAGCGCGCCACGGGCCTCTCCAAGCGCGACTGGCAGCGCTCCCGCGGCCCGCATGTGACGAGAATGCTGGCCACGGGCCGCTTCCCCGCACTGTCCAAGGCCGTCCACGACGGCACGGACGTGGACGCCGAGACGTCCTTCACGACCGGCCTGGAGTGGGTCCTCGACGCGGTGGCCGCCAAGCTCGCCCAGCCGCCGACGTAACCGGCGGACCTGATGTCCCGCTCCACGCCAGCGTCGGGCCCATGATCGTATGGCTCAACGGCACCCATGGCGCGGGCAAGACGACGACGAGCCCGCTCGTGCGGCAACTCATCCCGGATTCAAGGGTGTTCGACGCCGAGAAGGCCGGCGAGACGCTCATGGACATCTCGCCGGGGCTGCCCGCGACGGACAACTTCCAGCACTGGCCGCCCTGGCGGCAGCTCGTCGTGGAGACCACCCGGCGCGCACTCGACCACACGGGCGGCACCCTGGTCGTTCCGATGACCGTCCTGGTCGAGCAGTACTGGCCCGAGATCAGCGCGGGCCTGGCCCAACACGCCATTCCGGTACGGCACTTCGTCCTCCACGCCGACCAGGACACCCTGCGCGAACGCATCGCGGGCGACACCGTCCTTGGCTCCGGCTCCCCGTTCGGGCTCCGTTACCTGGAGCCCTACGCCGAGGCGGCCCGCACCTGGCTGCACCGCGAGGCCCATGTTGTCGACACCACCCACCTCACGCACGACCAGGCCGCCCTGCGGATCGCGGAGTCCGTCACGGCGTGAGGGTCATCTGGCAGTCCGCCCAGGCGGGTTGGCTCAGCAGGGGCTCGAAAGGGGTGAAGAGGGCGAGGAGTTGAGGGCCCCAGCGGTCGCGGAACGTGAAGTCGTGGCGGACCAGGTCGAGTTCGTTGGCGGCGGTGAGTTCGGCGAGGTCCCGGCGGAGTTGCGGACCGGGTGGGTGGAGGGCGCCGGTGAAACGGTCCCGGAAGAGCCCGTCGGCCTCCGCGAGCCCGGGATATGTGGCCTTCCGGTCGCACGCGCCGTAGAGATACACGATCCCTTCCGCCTCCGCGCCGATCACCTCGGCGAGTTGGGCGCGGCCCGTGTCCACCGGCAACAGGGCAGCGGGGAAACCGTCGGTGCCGTAGCAGGCGTGGCACAGGCCCGCGAGTTGGAGGGCGGGGCGGGCACCCCATGCGGCGAGGAGGTCCTGGACGCGTTGGAGGTGGGCGAGAAGAGTGCCGCCCGGGTGCGCGATGTCGGCGGCGCCGAGCCGGCGGAGCAGTGCTGCGGCCGCGTCAACAGCGCCAGGCGGGTGACCAGTTGACGTAGGAAAGTCGGACACGACCCGGCGTCCTCCCTTCGCTGATCTGAGGTCGGAGGTCGGCACCCGTCCGTGTCTTCGCCCTGGTCCGGACCCGGCGAAGGCGCCGGACGGGTTGCCGCCTGGGCCCTGTGCTGAGCATGGTCGAGTCCCTGACCCTGGTCAATCCTATGTATTTCCGTCAACACCCAAGCTGTAGCTTGGAGTTGTGACTCTGGAGGATCTGCGTGTCTTCGTGGCCGTGTGCCGGGCGGGAAGTCTCAGCGCCGTCGCCCGCGAACTGGGCCGCACCCAGTCGGCGGTGAGCCAGCATGTGAAGCGGCTGGAGCGGGAGGCCGGCATGAGCCTGCTGGAGCGCCGACCGCGAGGTGTCGTACCCACAGACGCGGGGCGGGTGTTGTGCGAGGCCGCCTCGGAGAGTGTGGCCGGGCTTGAGCTGGCCATGCGGCGGCTCGGGGACCTCGTCAACGGCGACAGCGGCTCGGTACGGGTCACGACGGGCGGGACCACCGTTCGGCACTTCATGGCGGAGGCGGTCGTCGCCTTCCGGCAGCAATATCCGAGGGTGGGTCTCGAGTTCCGGACCGAGACCTCCAGCCGCGCCTGCTTCGACGCGCTCACCGCCGGTCACCTGGACCTCGCATGGGTCACGATCGACGGGCCGGTGCGCGGTATCGAGCAGCGTCCCATCGTAGAACTGCCGTGGGTACTGGCCGTCCGCGCCGACGATCCCCTCGCGGCCCGGTCCCGGGTCGACAGCGCCGAACTCGACGGCATCAGCATCATCCGCCTGCCCCCGAACTCCACCTCGGGCGCCCGTCTCGACGCCGCGTTCGCCGAACTCGGCGTCCGCAGCAGCTCCGACACCGGTGTCGCCGACTGGGACACCGCCCTCCTGCTCGCCGAACTCGGCCTCGGTCACGCCGTCGTACCCCTCCTGCCCGGCTGGGAGACACCCGGCACCGGCCCGCTCCGCCTCGTCCCCCTCCCCGGTCTGCCCCCGCTCCCGGTCGGCTGGGCCGTCCGCCGCTGGGACTCCCTCACCCCGCTCGCCCGCACCTTCGCCGACACGGTCGCCCACAGCTGCACGGAGCGGGCCGCGCACGCCCGGCAGTCCGAGTAGCGGACACCGGCTAGCCGAGAGCGTCCGCATCACCGCCGTCGTGATTACCGTCGTAGTACCCCGTCCACGCCCGCAGCTTGTCCGGGTTGACCACCAGCCACAGGTCGGTGATCAGCCCGTCCCGCACCTGCGCCGCGAGCACGGCGAAGGTCGTACCGCCGATCCGGACCGAGACACCGGGCATGCCGTTGACGTCCTCCTCGACGAGTTCCATCTCGGGAGCCCGGCGCATGAGGCCGAGGAAGAGGCGAGCCACCTTGTCCCGGCCGACGACCGGCCGCAGCGCGGCCCGCACCTTGCCGCCGCCGTCGCTGCGCGACTCGACGCCGGGGTCGAGCAGGGCGACGAGCGCGTCGAAGTCACCGGTCTCGCACGCCTCGCGGAACGCGGAGACGACCCGCCCGTGCTCCTCGGCCGTACTGGCGCCGGGCGGCTTGCGGGCCAGTCGGTGCCGCGCGGACGAGGCGAGCTGGCGGCAGGCGGCCGGGGTACGGCCCACTGTCTCGGCGATCTCGCTGAACGGCAGGCCGAAGACGTCGTGCAGGACGAAGGCGACGCGCTCCGCCGGAGTCATCGAGTCCAGCAGCACGAGCATGCCCATGCTGACGGACTCGTCGAGGGTGATGCGGTCGGCGGGATCGTCCGCGCCCGCGCCACCCGTGCTGGCCCAGGTACCGCTGCGCCGGACCGGCTCCGGCAGCCACTCCCCGGTGTAGCGCTCGCGCCGGGCCCGCGCCGACCCGAGCTGGTCGAGGCAGATCCGCGAGGCGACCCGGGTCAGCCACGCGAGCGGCGCCTCGATCTCCCGCTGCGCCTCCTCCGACAGGGCGTACCAACGGGCGTACGTCTCCTGTACGACGTCCTCGGCGTCCTGCACCGAACCGAGCATCCGGTACCCAAGGTTGAGCAGTCGGCGGCGCTCGGCCATGAGGGAACCGAGGGTCGGATCCTGACCCGAGTCGGGCACGGCGCGGTCATCCTTCCTGGACAGTGGGCTTCTCGACGGACCCGACTCGCTGAACATGCTGGGTGAGCCATTCGTCGAAGGTCTGACGGCCACGCGGCCCCAACGGCCCGCCCAGGAGCGGCAGTTGCCCGTCCCCCGTCATCGCCGCACCGGTCGCGCCCGGCATCCGTACCGGCAGCAGCAGCCGGCGCTGGTGCCGGGCCCGCAGCAACCGGCGCACCATGTCGACGAGTTGCTCGACGTGCGGCCCGGCGAGGTCGGGGGCCATGCCCCGGGCGGGGGCGACGGCGAGTTCCACCAGGTGCCGGGCCACTTCGCGTGCCGCGATGGGCTGGGTCCGCATCCGGGGCACCACCGCGACGGGCCCCGGAACCCGGTCGAGGGTCTGCGCGGCGAACTCGTGGAACTGGGTGGCGCGCAGCACGGTCCACGGCAGCGGGCCGTTCGACACCACGTCCTCCTGCCGGAGTTTGCCCCGGTAGTAGCCGAGGCCGACCCGGTCGATGCCGACGATGGACAGCACCACGTGATGCCGTACGCCGGCCCGTGCGCCCGCGTCGAGCAGGTGGTGTCCGACGGTGTCGAAGAACGCGACGGCCTTCTTCGCGCTGGTCGTCGTCACATTGCTCACGTCGATGACCGCGTCCACCCCCTCCAGCGCGGCATCGAGCCCGGCGCCGCCCGCGACGAGGTCCACGCCCCGCGACCGGCTCAGCACCACCGGTTCCTGTCCGGCCGCGACCAGCTCCTCGACCACGTACCGGCCGACCAGCCCGGTCCCGCCCGCCACCGCGATCCGCATACCGTCCCGCTCCTTCACTTGGTGTCACCCCGTCGCGCCGGGAGTCCCGTCACCGGCACCAGCAGCACCGCCGCCAGCAGTACGAGCGCGGCCAGGAAGACCACGTTCAAGACCTGGTCCCGCGTCCCGTACATGTCGAGGTGCTGTACGTGATAGCTGAAGTGCAGCACGTTGAAGACCAGCCACACCGCACCCGTCGTCTGCACCAGCCTGGTGTTCCGCACCTGTCGCAGCGCGACGAGCGTCAGACAGGCCAGCGCGAGGAACATCGCTCCCGCGTCCTTGGCGAGGTGCTCGTTGTAGGGCCCCAGCTGAGGCAACCAGCTCAGTCCGAGCCCCGGGAAGTTCGCGTACCACCCCGTCGGCGAGAAATAGGCCCAGGTCCCTGTGTACAGGCTGACCACGGCCAGCAGGCCGAGGCTGACGTACCGGATTCTGTTCATACGTCTACGACGACGCAGCCCCCGAGAATGTCAGGGCGGCTGTCAGGGCCGACGTCGAGTGGACGCCTCCCGCACCATGAACACGTCCACCGGATCCTCGTAGTCCCCGGTCTCCACGGTGAACCCGTGCCGCGCGTACAGCCGCCGGGCAGGGCTCCCCCGCAACACATTCAGCCGCACGACAGGGACACCGTCACGGTCGCACCGCTCCAGCAGCTCGCCGAGCACACCGGACCCGATACCGGCGCCCTGGAACTCCGGCGCGAGGTAGAAGTGCTCCAGCCAGTGGCAGCGGCCGTCCGCGTCGGGTCGTAGCGCCACGCATCCGGCGAACAGGCCGTCCACCTCGATCACCCAGGTGTGCGCCGGCTCGAACCCGTCCCGGAGCCGCTGCCGCACGCGCCGGGAGTCGTAGCGCCCGAGCCGTTCCAGATCGTCCCGCAGCACGACCGCCCGCAACTCCGCCACGCTCTCGACGTCCGCCCGCACCGCAGGCCGTATCCCCCAGTCCGCCATGATCACCACGGTAGCGCGGGCCGGTAAACCGATGGATCACCCATCGGCCGGGATGCTGGAATGACGCGATGCACGACGACGAGACGTCGCAGGTCATCGACCGCGGACAGTACGAGGGCACCAAGTCACCCTGGGATCAGGAGACTTGGCGGAACGCGGCCCTCGGCTGGGCCCGGCGCGAACTCGCCGCGCGAGGGCTGCGCGAGACGGGCCGGCTGGGGGTACGGCTGCGCCCGTGGTCGGTCCTGGTCCGGATTCCCGTAGCAGGGTCGGGTGCGACGGCGGCCCGAACTGCCGTCTGGCTGAAGGCAAATCCGCCGGCCGGCGCCTTCGAGGCACTGCTCACCGCTGCGCTCGCCCGCTGGGTCCCGGAGTACGTCCTGGAACCGCTCGCCGTCGACGCCGACCGCGGCTGGTCCCTGCTCCCCCACGGCGGCGAACTGTTCCGGCAGTTCCTCGACCGCACCCCCACCGATCCCCGCGCCTGGGAAGAACCGCTGCGCCAGTACGCGACGATGCAACGCGCCCTGGTCCCGCACACCAAGGACCTCGAACAACTCGGCGTCCCCAGTGCACGGACGACGGCCCTGCCCGAAGTCTTCGACGGGGTAGTGCAGTTCATCGCCGCCACCACCGAACCGGCCGCCGATCCTGCACAGTTGCATGCCCTACGGCCGCTGCTGCTCGAACTGTCCGCTGAACTGGCCGAGTTGGGCATCCCCGACTCCCTCGACCACTCCGACCTGCACGACGGCCAGCTCTTCCACCCGGCCGCCGGCCGCTACACCTTCTTCGACTGGGGCGACGCCGCCGTCTCGCACCCCTTCTGCAGTTTCCTGGTCCCGGCCGGACGGGTCCGCGAACGGTACGGCCCCGAGGCGGTCCCCCGGCTACGGGACGCCTACTTGGAGCCCTGGACGGAAAACGGCCACACGACCACGGAACTCCGCCGCGCGCTAACCCTCGCGACCCGCCTCGGCGTCATCGGCCGCGCGGCAGCCTGGAACCGCCACTTCCCGGGCGCCTCCGCGGCGACGCGTGCGGCGGGCGCGACGGAGAGCGCCAAGACCTTGCTGAAACTGTCGTCCGAGGAGCCCTTGTTGTAGAGGGACCCCGTCAGCGATTGGCCGCCACCCACTCCCCCATCGCCGCTAAATCGGCATCCGTGATCCCGTACCGAGGGTCGACGCGCTGCAGCAGGGCCCGTTCATGGTGATGGGCGCTCACCCAGTCGCGGTCGGCGTCCCCGATCTCGTCGTCCACCCAGACGAAGGGCCGCCCGGCGGCCCAGGCGACGAGCGGCCGGGTCTTCCAGTGCAGCCAGCCGCCCTTGCCGTCCCCCACCCTGTCCTCGGCCGGGTCGAGCCAGTCCACCAGGGGCAGTTGAGGCAGACCGAGCCAGGGCGCGACGCACGTGTTCGCGTCGTCCATCCAGATCGTCGCCCACACCAGTTCGCACCGCAAGGCCGCGAGCCGTGGTCCGAGCGAGGGATCGATGCGGGTCAGCAGCGGGGGCGCGTCGGGCGCGGACGACGCGAAGCGGGACTCGTGGACCGGGTACGGCCGGGACGCGCCGAAAGGCAGCAGCGTCCCGTCGACATCGAGGAAGAGCAGCATCAGAGGGCCCCTCTCACGTCACCCCTTCTCACGTCACTCCTCGAAGCCGCCGGCGCGCAACAGCTCGTCGACCCGCGCCCGATGCGCCTTCTCCCAGTCGTCGAGGGTCTCGGCGGACTCCTTCGCCAGGCGGGCCCGGGCCCCGGCGAGGATCTCCGCCTGACGGTCGCCCGGAACGACGACGATCCCCTCCTCGTCGGCCACCACGATGTCCCCGGCGTGGACGGTGGCTCCCCCGCAGCTCACGCGCTCGTTCAACGGGAGTACGGCCTTCTTGCCGCCCGGGATCGGGATGACACCGCGCGCGAAGACGGGGAAGCCCGCGGCCCGTACCTCTCCCAGGTCGCGGATCACGCCGTCGAGGACGAAGCCGGCGATGCCCCGCCGCTGGGCGATGGCGCAGACGTTCCCGCCGGCGAGGGCGTAGTCCAGGTCGCCCGACTCCACCACGACGATCGAGTCCGGCTCGGCGCGGTAGATGGCCGCGTGCAGCATGAGGTTGTCGCCGGGCGGACACCGCACGGTGAAGGCCGGACCGGCGAGACGCGGCAGCGGACCCCACAGGGGCCGGATACCGATGTCCATGACCCGCTCGCGGCCGAGCAGTTCGGCGAGCGTGGTGGTGGGGATGTCCTCGAAGTCGGTGAAGTCGGTGGCATCAGTCATGCCCCGGACGCTACCGCTCCGTCCATGCCGGCCGGGTCGGCCGTGTTGGCCCAGCGCGCGAGTGCCGCGGCGATCCGGGGCCCGCTCGGAACCTCGGCCAGGCCCAGGGGGCCCGCCGCGGTCGTCATGATCGCCTGCAGTTTCCGGACCGCCTTCGGGAACCGGGCCCATTTCACGGTCGATCCGCCGCGCAAGGACAGCGACAGCCGGATGACGTCGGTGAACACCGACTGCGCTCTCTTGAAGGCGAGGATGCGGTCCAGGTCGTCCTGCCAGCCCCGCACACTGCTGGGACGTACCTTGTGGACGGCACTCGCCCAGTCCTCGGCCATCCGGCGTTCCTGGTCCTCCGGATAGGACATCAGGTAGAGATGGGTGGCGAGGTCGTAGAGCGGGTCTCCCAGCATCGCCAACTCCCAGTCGATGGACCAGAGTTGGTTGAGGGGGTCGAGGATGAAGTTCTCTCGATGCAGGTCCGCGTGGAGCAGGCAGAAGTCGCGTCGGGTCAGGCCGGAAACGTTCTTTCTGAGTTGCACGAACGCGTCGGGGTGGAGGCCGAGTTCGGTGAAGAGCTGCCCGAAGTCCCGGGAGTTCTTCTGGTAGACCTGTTCTTCCACGAAGACGATGAGGCGCTCAAGGAAGCCGTCGCAGTCGCCCTCGTCCGCGCGGTCCTTGGCCCCGCAACTGCGGTCCACCTGAAGGGTGTTGGGCGTGACATGCGCCAACTCCCCGAACAGGTCGACGATCTGGCTGCGGACCCCCTCCGGGATCCGCCGGTCGCCCCACGGGCGGGACTTGAGGGTGCGGCCCTCGATGAAGACCTGTAGTGCCATGCCCTCCACCTCGTGGATGACGGGGATACGGCTGATCCGGCCGTCCAGTGCGCGGAGCAGGGCCTCTTCGGACCGGAAGCACCTGCGGTCGAACCACAGGATCCGCTCGCGCGGTTCCCGGAGTTTCACGATCCGCGTCTCGCCCGGCATGGTCAGCACATAGGTCTCGTGGTGATAGCCCTCAAGGGGGCCGGCGACCACGCCGCTTTCGCCGACCAGTTCGTCGGCGCGCTGCCGAACACCGGTGAGTTGGTGTGTCATTCGCTGGGTTCAGCCCGTTCCGGTTGAGCCGATGAGTAAGGGATGAGGCACGTTACTCCAGAGGCGTCAAGCAACGCCGGAGAACCCGCCCATTGAACCGCCGCGAGCGAAGACACGCACGTCCGACCGAGGTCAGCGGCGTTACTGTGTCGTTACGTCCGCCGTACCAAGTCGAGTACCGGCCGCAACGAATGCACCACGGACTCCGCGCCAGCCCTCCGCAGCAACGTTTCCTTGAACTCGTTACGCGCGTAGCCGAGGAACGGGATGCCCGCCTGGCGGGCCGCTTCGAAGTCCGAGGGGGTGTCGCCGATCATCAGGGCGTCGGCGGGGCGGGCGCCCATCGCACGCAGGGCGCGGTTCAGGCAGTGGGGGTTCGGCTTGAGGAGGTCGAGGTCGTTGGTGCGGCCGTAGATGTGCGGGGTGAAGCACTCCAGGAGGCCCCGGCCGTGGAGGTATTCCGTGACCGTGCGGGGGGAGTTGTTGGTGGCGACGGCGAGATGGATGTCGACGGCGTTCCAGGTGCGTATCAGCACATCCGCCCACGGGGTGGGGTACGCCGAGTCGACCGCCTTGAGTTCGTGCTGGGTGAGCAACTCCTCCAGTTCGTCGACCAGATCGCTGCGCGGGTGGCGCTTGTTGACCGCGTGCAGGACGACGTGCGGATCGGGGTGCACCCGCTCGCTCTGCGTCAGCAGTTCCTTCAGCCCCTGCCGTTCCAGCCAGGACACCAGGTCCTTCGCCACGCCCTCCGCCGAGAGTCCCGCGAACAGCCGGCAGATCGGGCCGTCGAAGTCGAAAAGGACGAAGCGAGCGCCGGTGATCAATTCGCGTACGTTGCCTGTCTCTTCTGTCACCGGAACAGTCTGCGCCGTATCAGGAGTCACTAGGAGAGTGTCAGGTCCGTGGTGATGGTTTCCCAGAGGGCGTCGAACCACTTCTGCGATTCCTCCACGAAGGCGGTGTCGCGCTGGCCGGCCTGCCGCTGGAAGGAGAAGAGGAGGGACTGGCTGCCGAGTACGTCGTACATGTCCAGGGTCTGGCTGCCGTACTCCTCCTCCCGTCGCTCCAGCATGTAGTAACCGAGCAGCGCTTCCTCGCCGTTGAGCAGGTACAGCTTCACGGGTGGAGTGAAGGGGAGGGCGCGGAAAGTGACGTTGACTTCCATGCGGTGGGTGGCGCGCAGGGCCAGCAGGTTGTGCCGGAGCACCTGGCCTCCGGAGTTGCGCATCGCCAGCCAGCGCTGGTGAACCGAGTCATCCTCGCCGTGCCCCTCGACAGGGACGGGGAAGGCGAGGTTGATCTCCCTGGACGGCACCAGGATGCGGACTTCGATCGACTGCGGGCGAAGGCGGCCCTCATGGATCCGGCGGAGGGGCTCACCCAGGGCCAGCCCCAGCGTCTCCGCGGTGTGGCACACCACGTCTATCCGCACATCCTGCGCCGAGAACGCCTCCGCCAGCTGCGGCGCCAGCGCCACCATCGTCGGCTGGGGTTCGCCGTGTGTGCGGGCCGCCGGCTCCGCGATCCTGGGCGGGCTCCCCTTGCTCACGTTGGTGAGCAGCCCCGCCTCCTGGAGAACCCGCAACGCCTGCCGTACGGCGCCCCGTTCCACGCCGAACTCCTCCGCGAGGTCGGCCTGGGTGGGTAGGCGGTCGCCCGCCTTGAGGTCGCCGGCGCGGATACGGTCGCGTAGGGCGTCGGCGATCTCCTGGGGCGAGAAGCTTCTGCTGCCGTTCACTGCCACGTTCTCCTGGGTCACAACCAAACGGTATAACTCTGCCCCATCTAAGGGGAGTTGTTTGGAACTTGATGGCGAGTAGGTGTGAGTAGGTACCAAATGGGAACAACTCAAGCAGAGTTGGCTGCCAACTTCTCCAAGTTGGTGGAAGTTTTGCTTCCGCAGCCCGAAGGGGGAAACACCGTGCCTGCCATCGCCCTCCTGTCCGCCGTCTTCGTCGTCGGCTTCGAACAGATCGTCCAGTGGAAGTTCGGCGCCACCGGCATCATCGGCCTGCTCCTGCTCTCCATCGGCATCAAGGCCAAGAGCCCGGCCATCAGTTCCATCGGGGCCGTCGTCCTGGCCCTGCTGTTCACCGGACCCGCTCTGTGATCCGAAAGCCGCCCTCCGGATCAGCCACCGCGGGAGGCGATCAGCTCGTCAGCCTCAGCTCCGAACTGATCGTCTCCCACAGTGCGTTGAACCACAGCTGGGACTGTTCCACGAACGTCGTGTCCCGCAGCCCCGCACCCTGCTCGAACGCGAAGAGCATCGACTGGGTGCCCTCCGCGTCGTACATCTCCACCTGCTCCTGACCGAGCTCCTCCTCGCGCTGACTCACCGTGTAGTAGGCGAATAACGCCTCCGAGCCGTTGAGCAGGTACAGCTTCACGGGCGGGGTGAAGGGGAGGGCGCGGAACGTGATGTGCACGTCTATGCCGTGCGTCGCGCGCAGGGCCAGGAGATTGTGGCTCAACACCTGGCCCTGCGCGTTGCGTTGGGCCAGCCAGCGCTGCTGCGGCCGGCTGTCGTCGGGGGCGTCCACCAGGGACGGGAACGCGAGTTCGATGTCACTGCTCGGCAGCAGCACCCGCACATCGACCTTGGCCGGATTCAGCTCCCCGGCGTGGATCTGACGCAGCGGCTCGCCGATGGCCAGCGTGAGCGAGACCGCCGTCAGGCACAGCGCCTCGATCTCCACGTGCGGCTGCGCGAAGGCCTCCGCGATGCGCGGGGCCAAGCCCACCATCGTGGGCTGCGGCGGGGCTCCGGGGCCGGTCAGGGCCGGTCCGAGGTCGGGGGCGACGGTCGCCGGGCTCCCTTTGGACACATTGGTGAGCAGTCGCTCGGACTGCAGGATGCGCAGGGCCTGCCGTACGGCCCCGCGCTCGACGCCGAACTCGTCCGCCAGCTTGGCCTGGGTGGGCATGCGCTGGCCGGGCCGCAGGACACCGGACTTGATCCTGGTGCGCAGCTCGTCGGCCAGTTCGCGGTGTGACCGCGGTGGCCGTGGTGACCTCGACCGTCCATTGACGGTGGCGTGTTCGGGCTCCACGACCAAACCCTACAACTTCTCGCCATCTTTGGGCAGTTCATGGAAAGGTGGTTATGAGACGCATCCAAGAGGAGATAACTAGAGAAGAGTTGGTTACCAACTTAGGTAACTTGGCCGACCGGACCTCTCTCCTGGAGGGGAGCCGAGAGCCCGGTCGGCCGGCTCCACCGCACGACGACAACCACAACTGAACAGCTACGGATGAGTCCACCCACCCGCCGCCAACCGGCCGCACAGCAAGGAGCGTTCAGAAGATGTCCGGGCACCAAGGCCGCCTGGACGTACGCAGCAGGGCGTCGGCCACTCGGGCGGCGCCCGCTCGTTCTTCCCGCACCCGGCCGAGCGCCACGAGTCGCGGCACCGACACGTCACCGAGCCACAGCGCACCCAACTCCCGCACATCAAGCGTGAGTTCCGCGCTCTCAGTGGTCGGCGCGCAGGACGCCCCCTGTGGTGAAGCGTCCAACCGGTAGCGTCCGCCCGTCAGTCCGGCCGCGTCGGTCACTTCGAAGACCAGCGTGCCCGTTCCCTCGTACGACCGCGCTTCCATGGCCCGTACGACATCCAGAATCCGCACCCACAGCCAGTCCGCCTGCGTGGTGATCGTGGCCGCGCGCGGGTCCGGCAGGAAGTGGGGCAGCAGGTCGTCGGGGGAACGCCAGCCCGACTTCACCCTCGTCACCCAGTCGAGCGAGCAGACGTGCTGCCACAGGGCGCGTTCGGCGGCCGGGGTCGTCGCGATCAGGTCCTTCACCGTGGCCGTTTCGCCCGGCTGCTTGGCGTCGGTCCAGGCACCGTCGCAGTAGTACGCGGCCAGGCCCTCCACCTCGCCGCCCGCCGCGCGGTGGACGGCGTAGAACGGCTCGGTCCACGACACCCGGCCCGGCCGTACGGCGCCCGTGCTGACCTGCCACCAGCGGTCGTCCCTGTTGATCGCGCCCGGCAGGAGGCGGCGCAGCCGCTCGTGCAGTTCGGGGCCCAGCTTGCGTACGTCCTCGGCGTCCACCAGGTCGATACGGGCGCCGTCCTCCGGGGCCGACCAGCGGGGGTCCAGGCCCGCGCGCTGGACGTCGATATCCCATTGAGTCGCCGAGGTGGCCGGGCCGAAGCCGTAGCGGCCGTAGATCCGGTACTCGGCGGCGATGAGCGTCGCCACGACGTCGCCGCGCTCCTTCGCGGCG
The DNA here is from genome assembly GCF_042751305.1 of Streptomyces hokutonensis. Classification (GTDB taxonomy): domain Bacteria; phylum Actinomycetota; class Actinomycetes; order Streptomycetales; family Streptomycetaceae; genus Streptomyces; species Streptomyces hokutonensis_A. The sequence goes on along the minus strand of NZ_JBHYWD010000006.1, from coordinate 75,600 downwards.
GTCAGGTCCTCGGTCATCATGCGGGTGAGCAGGCCTCGGCGGCGGTGGGTGGCCGTGACGCTGACGTTCGTGATGGCGTCGGCGGGGACGGGGGTGCCGCCCACCGCCGTGATCTCCTGGGGGAAGGAGCGGAAGGTCGCTACGCAGCGGCCGTTGTCGAAGGCGCCGAGGGTGCGGGGCGGGTCGATGTAGGTGCTGCGGTCGGTGAGTTCCGCGTCGTCGACGGTGGGGGTGCGGAGGAAACCTGTGTTCAGGGCGCGGATCCAGTCGGGGATCTCGGGCTCTGTGACGGGGCGTACGGGGAGGGTGTGTGCGGGGCTGGTCATGGGGTCACGGTAGGGCGGGTGGGGGGTGGTGCGGCGGGGATTTTTTCGCCCCCGCCACCCCTGCCCTGGGGGCTGCGCCCCCAGACCCCCGCTTCGGCCTGAACGGCCTCGTCCTCAAACGCCGGACGGGCTGAAATACCGCAGCGGAGGCCCGCCTAGAACGCCGCCCGAATCTCCCCCACTGCACGCCCCCCACCCAACACCGCCACCTTCCCGAACCCCTCCACCCGCACCCCCATCAAATCCAGCACCCTCCCCAGCACAGGCCCCAGCGCCCGCCCCGCCCCGTCCTCCACCTTGAACGCCACGGCACGCCCGTCCGGCAACGCCACCGCCTGTACCGCCTCCGCACCCATCTTCGACAACAGGCCAGGTACCGCGCGCATCAGCAGCGTGTCGGGCCGGCGGGTGCCGGCGACGTACTCGGGGTGGGCGCGCATCGCGTCGGCGACTCGGCGTTCCGGGGTGTCGGGGGCGGCGAGGACGAAGGAGCGGTAGGCGCGGGCGAGGCCGGTCAGGGTGATCGCCAGGAGCGGGGCGCCGCAGCCGTCCGTTCCCACGGCCGCCACCCGCTCCCCCGACACTTCTTCCACAACCCTGTGGATAAGTTTCTGGAGTGGATGGTCCTGGTCCAGATACGACTCCAGCGGCCAGCCCCTCCGCGCGCTCGCCGCCAGCATCGCGGTGTGTTTGCCGGAGCAGTTCATGGCGATCCGGTCGCGTACGGCGCCCGAGGCGAGGTACGTCTCCTGCTCGACGGGGTCGAGCGGGAGGTCAGGCGGGCACTGCAACTGGCCCGCGTCCAGGCCGTGTTCGGCGAGAAGCTGTCGTACGAGATCTCGGTGGAAGAGTTCGCCGGAGTGGCTCGCGGCGGCGATCGCGAGGCGTTCGCCGGAGAGGTCGAGGCCCGCGTGGAGGACGCCCGCTGCCTGCATCGGCTTGTTGGAGGAGCGGGGGAAGATCGGGGTGGTCGTGTCACCCAGGGACAGTTCCACGGAGCCGTCCGGCGCCAGTACCACCAGGCTGCCCCGGTGGCGGCTCTCGACGAAGCCGGAGCGGACCACCTCGGCGAGTACCGGAGGTGCGATGAAGGAATCCTCGGCCGTCACGCGCACCCCTCACACGAGTCACACGAGCAGGTCGTCCACCTGCGCCTCGCCCTCACGGTACCTGCGGGCGATCTCCGCGCTGCAGCCGTCGGCCGTGTGTTGGAGGACCTGACGGCGGCGGGACACCTGCTGTTCGTACCGTACGAGCCGGCCCATCGCGGTGGTCAGCTCCAGGTCGGTGCGCGCCTCCAGGTCGGAGAGTTCGACCTCGGCGAGCATCTCGGCGGCCAGCAGCCGGTACTCCTCGCTGTGCGGGGTGCCGAGCGTGACGTGCCGGGCCGAGGAGCGGTGCCGGGCGGGCGCGTCGGTGAGGATCTCCGAGAGACGGTCGACGACGGAGGCCGCGCCCGCCGGGGAGCGGCGGGCGAGTTCGGCCCGCAGGATGTCGATACGGCCCTGGAGGAGCCGTCGTACGTAACTCAGGTCGGCCTCGTCGCGCTGGGCGTCGCGGCGCAGCGCGCGCAGCTCCGGGAGGCGCAGTGCGGTCAGGTCGGGTGCGGCCGGTTCGGCGGGCAGCAGCGGGCTGTCAATGCGCTGCACGGGCGGACGGCGCGTGGCCGTGCCTCCCGCGCGGATCAGCGAGACAGTCCCGGGGGGCTGCCCGGTACTCGGTGTGCTCATGTGCCTCTACCCGTCCCCTCGACCGGCGTGTGGACAGCATCGTGCCACCCCAACTGGCCGCTATGTGACCGAGTGCCCCCGAACGGCCCCAGATGGGGGGTTAAGGAACAAAAATAGGCCCGCCGCTACCACTTCCCACCCGCACGGCATCATGGGACCCATGCGAGCAGTGGTGCAACGGGTGGACGGCGCGAGCGTCGTGGTCGAGGGCGAGACGGTCGGGGCGATCGAGGGCGAGGGGCTGTGCGTCCTCGTCGGCGTCACCCACGAGGACACCAAGGAGAAGGCGGCCCAACTGGCCCGCAAACTCTGGTCGATCCGCATGCTCCACGACGAGAAGTCGTGCAGTGATATTGATGCGCCGCTCCTCGTCATCAGTCAGTTCACGCTGTACGGCGACGCCCGCAAGGGGCGTCGGCCCACCTGGAACGCCGCCGCCCCGGGCGACATCGCCGAACCGCTCGTCGACGAGGTCGTCGCCCAACTCCGCGCCCTGGGCGCCACGGTGGCGACGGGCCGCTTCGGCGCCCAGATGCGCGTCGCGCTGACGAACGACGGCCCGTTCACGGTGGTCGTCGACCTCTAAAGGTTCTAGGGCTCTACGGCTCTACGGCTCTACGACGACTTCCTGGGCCGCGGCCGTCGAGTCGGCCAGCAGGGGCGCGTCCAGGGGCACGTTCCGCTTCACCAGCGCCAGGGCGATCGGCCCGAGTTCGTGGTGGCGTACGGAGGTGGTGATGAAGCCGATCTTCCGGCCGTCCTCCCCCTCCTCCGCGAGCCTCAACTCGGTGCCGTGGCCCGGGAGATGGACCTCGCTGCCGTCGAGGTGGAGGAAGACGAGGCGGCGCGGGGGCTTGCCGAGGTTCTGTACGCGGGCGACCGTCTCCTGGCCCCGGTAGCAGCCCTTCTGCAGATGAACCGCCGTGCCGATCCAGCCCAGTTCGTGCGGGATGGTGCGGTGGTCGGTCTCGAAGCCGAGGCGGGGGCGGTGGTGTTCGACGCGCAGCGCCTCGTAGGCGAGGAGTCCGGCCGGCGGCCCCGCCTTCTCGGCGTACGACTCCAGGTCGGCACGCGGGAGGAAGAGATCACGGCCGTACGGCGTCTCGCGTACGACGACGCCGTCGGGGACCGGGGCGATGGAACCGGCGGGGAGGTGGACGACCGCGAACTCGCTTGTGCGGTCGGCCACTTCGACGCGGTAGAAGAACTTCATCGACTCCAGGTAGGCGATCAGCGCGTCCTGGGTGTCGGGTTCGGTGTGCATCCAGACCGTGACGCCGTCGTCGACGAGGTACAGGGCGTGCTCGATGTGGCCGTGCGCGGAGAGGATCAGCGCCTCGGTGGCGACGCCCACGGGGAGGTCGGTGACGTGCTGGGTGAGCAGGAGGTGCAGCCAGCTCAGCCGGTCGCCGCCGGTGACGGCGACCACACCGCGGTGCGAGAGGTCCACGAAACCGGCGCCGTCGGCGAGGGCGCGCTGCTCGCGGAACAGGTCGCCGTAGTGGGCGGCGACGCCTTCGTCCACTCCTTCGGCGGAGACGGCGCCGGGCAGGGACAGCAGTGGGCTCTTCATACGGGTAAGCCTACGACTCGGTAATTGAAGACTCAGCTGACGTCTTGCCGGTCGGATTCTTCTGCGTGCAGTCCTTGCAGCGGCCGAAGATCGCGAAGTGCTTCATGTCGGTCTCGAAGCCGAAGGTGTCGCGCAGCTTGGCCCGGAACTCCGCGGCGACCTCGACATCGGCCTCGATGACGTTCGTGCAGTCGCGGCAGACGAGGTGTATGTGGTGGTGCCGGTCGGCGAGGTGGTACGTCGGCGCCCCGTGCCCGAGGTGGGCGTGGCTGACCAGCTGAAGCTCCTCCAGGAGCTCCAGGGTCCGGTACACCGTGGAGATGTTGACCCCCGACGCGGTCTTCCGCACTTCCACGAGGATGTCGTCGGGGGTCGCGTGCTCCAGGGTGTCCACGGCTTCGAGCACGAGCTGCCGCTGCGGGGTCAGCCGGTAACCGCGCTGCCGCAGATCACTCTTCCAGTCGGTGCCCTGGTCAGTGCCTTGGTCTGTGCCTTGGGTGCTCACCACACCCACGAGTCTAGGCCTACTTGAAGAAAGCAATCCCGTCGTCCGGCATGTCGTCCGGCAGGGCCTTGGCCCACCTCTCGACATCCTCCGGGGTGACGACCTTCTTCAGGTGGGCGGACATGTAGGGGCGGAGTTCGACCTCGGGGGTCTGCTTCTCGCCGACCCACATGAGGTCGCTCTTGACGTAGCCGTAGAGGCGCTTGCCGCCGGTGTAGGGGCCGGAGGCGGCGGTGCGGGCGACGGCGTCCGTGACCAGGTCGATCTGGGGCTTCTGCTTGGCGAGCTCGCCGTACCAGATCTCGACGACTCCGTCGTCGCGGGTCATCGTGACCTCTACCTTGCGGTCCGCGTCGATGCGCCAGAAGCCGGACTCGGTCTCCAGGGGGCGGACCTTGTTGCCGTCGTTGTCCAGGACCCAGGTGTGGGAGCGGTACTCCAGGAAGTCGCGGCCGTCGTGCGTGAAGGAGACCTCCTGGCCGAAGTTGCACTTCTCGGAGCCCGGGAAGTCGTGCACACCCGCGCCGGCCCACTCGCCGAGCAGGAAGACGAGGGGGACCAGGTCCTTGTGGAGGTCGGACGGGATCTCGATCATGACGTCAGCAGTTCCTCGGTGGGGGTCAGCGCTGGCCCTGGTACAGCTTCTTCACGGTCAGTCCGGCGAAGGCGAGAACGCCGACGCAGACCAGGACCAGCAGGGTTTCGAAGAAGATCTCCACGGGTGCTCCTTGAGCGATGCGCGTAATCAGGGCCGGGCCCCAGCTTAGTCGGCCGGGGCCCGGTGCTCGCTGCGAGGTACGGCTAGCCGAGCAGCTCGCTCTGCAACGTGACCGTCTGCTGGAACGGAACGGCCTCGGCCTGCCCCTTCCTCGACTGCACGATCATCGCGAAGGTGTCGCCGGCCGTGACGAAGCCCAGGCGGACCTGTTCGGCGCCGTACGGCTTCGTCTCGACGTACGGCTGGAGCGAGACGTTCGTGACCTTGGCCGCGTCCGGGAAGTCGTCGTCCGACTCGTAGCTGTCGGCGCCGCGGACCGGGTGGGTGGGGGACGCGTAGCCGGCCAGGCCCTTGGAGATCTCGTCGGCGACCGTCGCCGTGTCGAACTGGAGCAGGTAGATCCGGGTGTGGGTGCCGTCCGAGGTGGTCCAGCCGCGCGCCGCGATGTGCCGCAGGCCCTGGTCGGTCAGCTGCTGCGCGATCTCGGTGCGGTCGTCGGCCGCGGAGAACTCGGCGAGGAACACCTTCGTCGCCAGCCAGCCGTCGCTGCCGTCCAGCGCCTTGTCCCCTACGGCTCCCTTCGGCGCCGGCAGCACCAGCGCCCGCAGGTCGGCGAAGTGGGCCCCCGCCGCGTTAGCCGTGGCGAACGGCCCCGGGCTGCCCGCAGGCAACGGCGGCTTGCTGACCGTGGGAAACGTCCACCGCCCGTCCGACGCCGTCTTCAGCCCCGGCACGTCCGACCGCTTCATCTCGGTGATCCCATAGGCCGTCCCAGCCCCGACCACCGCGAACACGACGACGGCGGCGCCCCACCGCAGCACGGCGCGGAGGACCCGACGGTCCTTCCGGGGGGTGATGGGCTGATCTTCTGGGGCAGGCGTCGGGGGGAGCGGGGGTTGGGTGGGTAGCGGGGGTGCCGCGGGTACCGGGACAACCGAAGCCTCGTCGACGACGACCGGAGCGGCCGGAGCGGCCGGAGCTTCGGAGGCGGCCGGGACGACGGGAGGCTCGGTAGCCACGGGGACGCCCGAAGCAGCGGCCACGACGACCGGAGCAGCCGGAGCCTCGGAGACAGCCGGGACTGCCGGGGATACCGCCACCGTCTGTGCGGCCGGAACGTCGGCAGCGACCGGGACAACCGAAGCCTCGTCGACGACGGCCGGAGCGGCCGGAGACTCGGACGTGGCCGGGACTGCCGGGTATTCCGCGGCCACCGGCGCAGCCGGAGCTTCGGCAGCGACCGGTGCGGCCGGTGCGGCCGGGACCTCAGTGGCGTCGACCGCGGGCTCCGAGGCCTGCGCAGGGATCGTCGGCGTAGGGGGCGGTGGTGTGTTCGTCGGTGTCGGTGCTGGTGTCTCTTGCTGTTGGTCGGTCATACCGCCTCCCCCGGGTCCTTGATGCGGTCGAGTTGTTCCTGGAGCAGGCGGCCGATGGCGTACGTCTGCATCGGGCGGGCGGATTTCGCGGTGAGGGTGACGAGGATTTCGCCCTGGTAGGCGGAGCAGTAGATCGTGTCGAGCTTTTCGTCGGCGTCCTTCGGGGAGAGGAAGCACTTGGCGTCCTTGTAGCCGTTGATCGACGGGCCGGGGCGGAAGACGCCCAGGGAGTCGAAGAGCTCGTTCTGGAAGCGGGACGCGTTCCGTACCGCCGTCTTGTCCGCGATCTGGGCCAGCACGATGCTCACCGTCGACGCCTTGTCCGTGTAGACGGACGCCTGCGCGTCGGTGCTGACGTAGCTGCGCATCGCCAGGCCCTTGGTGTGCTGCTTGTCGATCTCCTTCTCCAGCCGCTTGCGCTGCTTGAGCGGGAGTTCCTTCAGCTCGTCCTTGCGCAACGCCGTCGCCTGCGCCCCCGTGTAGTCCACGTCGTGCCCGTACTCCGCGATGTCGGGCCCCTGGCTCCACCCGTCCGGCCCGTACGGCACGAGCGCCGCCGCGAGCGTGCTCGGTTTGCCGCCCACCGCCTTCTCCGAGCTCACCTTCGGGAGCGTCCATACGGCGTCCCCCGCGTCCCGGTCCGCGCCGTTCACGGCCACGACGGTGTACCCGACCCCGCCGATCACGGCGACGGCGAGCAGCGCGGCCCCGGCGATCGCCGCGACCCGTCCCCTGCGCACCGGCTTCTTGACGACCTCTGCGGTCAACTCCTCGGAGCTGCCGACGAGTTCGGGCACGAGCAGGTCCGTCTCCGGCTTCTGCTCCGGCTGGTTCTCGGTGGTCACAGCCGCTCCATCTGGCGCTCGGCCAAGTCCATGATCTTCTTCTTCGGGACGGGCTTCGACGAGGAGACCCAGATGTCCATCTCGACGTCACCGCGCCAGGCGTGCGCCTCCGCGTTGTAGACGTCCGTGTAACCGGCCTTGGTGTCCGGCGAGTTGTGGACGTACGCCATTCCGTCGCCCGTGCCCGGGATGGGCCAGCTGTCAGTGTGGGACTCCTTCTCGGCCCAGTAGTAGGCGTCCTCCGCGTCGGAAGAGACCGTGAGCTCGTCCTCCTGGCGGAACTGCACGAGCCGGATCTCTACGTACAGCGAGCTGCCCTCACGCCAGTTGGCGACGGCGGCGCGGCGGAACTCGCTCGCGACGAGGTCGCTGAACGCGCCGGCCGGCTTGTCGAACGTCTCCGCGTCCTCGGCCAGGTCCATCCACCCGTCCGCGCCGACCTCGTAGCCCGCGTCCCGCGCCCCGCTCGGCCGCTTCAGCAGCAGCTTGCGCAGGTCGCCGTCCGTCTTGACCTTCCGGTCCTCGGCGGCGGACAGCGGCTCCGGAGCGGGGCCCTTCGCCTGCGTCAGCGTCGCCTGCGAGAGCGAAGGAAGCTTGTCGGGTGCGCGGTTCGCCTGCACCACGAAACCCGTACAGGTTCCGGCGACGACACCGAGCACCGCGGCGACCGCGATCAGGAGTGTCGTGCGGCCACGGCGGCGCGGCGGCCGGGGCGCCTCTTCGGCCACTGCTCCTTCGGCTGTCGCTTCTTCAGTTGGTTCTTCAGTTGGTTCTTCTGGTACTTCCACAACGTCCCCCACGGAACCTGGCATGCGCATTCCATATGCGCGCACAGGAGACTCATGGCCGTTGCAGGGAGTTGTAAGGAAGTTGATTACGATTCGGTCATGGCGAAGAAGCTCGTGATCAAGGTGACCGCGGGGGCCGACGCCCCCGAACGCTGCTCACAGGCGTTCACGGTGGCGGCGGTGGCCGTTGCCAGCGGGGTCGATGTCTCCCTGTGGCTGACCGGCGAGTCGGCGTGGTTCGCGCTGCCGGGCCGCGCCGCCGAGTTCGAACTCCCGCACGCCGCACCGCTCCCCGACCTGCTCGACTCGATCCTCGCCGCCGGCCGCGTGACGTTGTGCACGCAGTGCGCGGCCCGACGGGACATCACGGAGAAGGACGTCATCGAGGGCGTACGGATCGCCGGGGCGCAGGTGTTCGTGCAGGAAGCGATGGCCGACGAGACGCAGGCGCTCGTCTACTGAGTCTTGACCGAGTTGACGAACTCCGCCCAGGTGTCGGTGCCGAAGACGAGGGTGCCGTGGGCGGGGTTCTTGCTGTCGCGGACGGGGACGAGGGTGGGGATGTTGGGGGCGATCTCGATGCAGTTGCCGCCGTCCGGGTTGCTGTAGCTGCTCTTGCGCCACGTCACGTTGGTCAGGTCGATGGCTCGCACGGTACTTCCTCCAACATCCGCAGGACGAACGATCGCGACTCAGGCAGGGACAACGCCACGTCGCGCATCGCATCGTACGCACGTTGCAACTGCTCAACCGGGGCATTTTCCTCGATGAGTTCACCACGGTGCGCGTTCTCCGTGTAGGCCACGGTAGTGCCGTCCAGCAGCCGCAGGAACATCACGTCGGTGCTCACCAACCCTGACAGTCCGGCGCTGTACGGCAGAACCTGGATGTTGACGTCCGGCCGCTCACCCGCTTCCGCCAGATACTCAAGCTGGTGCCGCCATGCCTGCTTGTCCTGCAAAGGCGTGCGCAGCACCGCTTCGGAGAGGAGCGCGCGGAACGGCGGCGAGTCCTCCAGCCTTTCCAGCAACTTCCGCCGACCGGTGCGCGCTTCGACCTGCCGGTCCAGCTCCTTGCCTCGGTAGCCACCCAGCGAGAGCACCTCGCGGGCGTACGCGTCCGTCTGAAGCAGACCGGGCACGATGCTCACGGAGTACTGCCACAAGCTCGTCGCCTCGCCCTCAAGCATCATGTACCGGCGGTACTGCTCCTTGAACTGGGTCGGGTCCCCCAACCCCAGCTCCCACAAGGTGAGTAGCAGCGGGCCCGTCCCGTAGTACTGGTCCAGCGCCTGTACGACCTCAGGCCCACCCAGCGTGTTCCCGCTCTCCATCTTCCCGAACAGCGACGCGTCCCACCCGACCTCCCTCGACAAGTCCCGCAGGGTCAGGCCCCGTTCGACCCTCAACCGCCGCAACTCCTCGGCGAACCGCTTCCTGGGCTCATGGCTGCGTTCCGTGACCACCAGCCGTTGCGGCATTACGACCTCCTGTGGAATTTGTGGAATTTGGCGCGCCCCGTGCGGAAGTTGAGCCCGTTGGCGCTGCATCCGCCTCCGACCTGGGCCATCCTCGTAACACCCAGGAATGCACAGAGTAGTTCAACTGTCGCATTCTGTATGGAAGTTGTACAAAAAGGAGGAGGAGCCGATGGAAACCGGAGCGCTGCTCTACGACCCGGCCACGGACAGGGTCGGCGAGTACCAGGACAGGTCGGGCCCCTACGCCCTGCTGCGCCCCGTCGGCGGTGGGCGCGAATGGCAGGCCGACCCCGCGTCGCTGCGACCGGCGACGGACCAGGAACGCCTCAGTGCCGGGGTCCGCGCGGCCAACGCCCGTGCGCGGACGGACGGTCCGTTCCTGGTCGCCGCCCCGCCCCGGCCGGTCGACGACTGCGACACCTGCGCGGAACTCGCCCAACTCCGGTCCAGCGCACGGACCGAACACGACTACAGCACCGAGACCGACGCGAACGTCCTGCTGCGCAAACACCGGAGCGAGGCCCACCCCGCATGAACCGCCCGCTGCCCCACCAGCTGATCCAGGTACTCCCGGTCCAGGCATGCCCGCCCCCGCTCATGCCGACCGTACGACCGCCGGAACCCCCACCAGCCACACCCCCACCCGCACCGCAGGCACCCCGTCGCCGCCGCCGGTTCCGGACCCCCCGCGCCCTCCGCGACGACGCCTTCTGGACCGGCGCGCTCACCGCCCTCTGCATCGGCGGCCTGCTGATGGCGATCCTCGCGACGACGTGAGCGGATGTCGCGCATCCCGCGTGGCCGTGCGCAGGACCTCGTCATCCGGAGGCAGGGCCTACGGGAACGCGAGCCGAGTGATGATCTCGTCCTCCAGCGGACCGGGTGGCGGCCACGGGAACCGGGGAATGCGGGCGCGGAGCAGGATGAGGCCGTGCAGGGCCGCCCAGATCGCGGTCGCCGTGGTGAACGCGTCCTCCGCACGGGACGTGCCGTCGTGCATCGTGTCGGCGACGTCGCGCAGAAGGATCGAGAACGCTTCGGCGGAAGCGAGCTGACTCGCGACGGTCTCGCCGACGATGGGCGCGAGTTGGCGTACCGCCTGGTCGACGCGTTCTTCTGTGGTGCTGCTGCCCCTGGGCCGCGGCCGGGAGAACAGCAGGGCGTAGAGCTCGGGCTGCTCGGCACCGAAGACGAGATAGGCGCGGCAGTCGGCCAGGAGCCGTCCACGCGCGTCATCCGCTCCCGCCCGGGCGGTCTCGAGCTGACGCACCAGCAGCGAGCGGGTTTCGGTGATCACGGCCTCGACGATCTGGTCGGGCGTGTCGAAGTGCGCGTAGATCGACGGCGGCGCGATGCCGACCTTGCGGGCGATCGCCCGCAGTGTCACCGCGCTGTCAGATCCGGTCTCGACCAGCAGCTCGCGGGCCGCGGCCACGATCTCGTCGCGGAGTTGCCCTCCTTGACCTCGGGGGTTGCGTCTGCGTGCTGCCGGTGGAGCCATGGCGATGACTTTACAGCCGTAAGTTCTCATGCTCTACTTACGGCCGTAAAGTTACATGGGTAGCGTGAAGGGGAGATGGTCATGGACGTTCTCGTTCGAATACTCACCGCCGACGGGCGGTGCGCCGCATGAGCGCCACGACCGTCACCCCGCTCTCCATGGGCAACAGCAACGCCTACCTCCTGCGCGGCGAGCAGGCCGTCCTCGTCGACGCGGGCGGACCGGAGGACGGCGACCGACTGCGCGACGCGCTGTCCGCACAGGGCCTGCGGCCTCGCGACATCGCCCTGGTCCTCCTGACCCACGGCCACAACGACCACAGCGGCACGGCGGCGTCGTTCGCGGAGGCCGGCGTACCGATCGCGGTCGGCCTGGGCGACGAACAGCTCCTGCGTACCGGACGCATCGACGCACTCCCGATCAGTCATCCCGCCGGTGCGCTGCTGAAGCCCATGGTCCTGCGCGCGAAGGCCCGGCCGGTCGAAGCCGACATCCTGGTGGAGGACAGGTTCGACCTGACTCCCTACGGCGTCGACGCGCACGCCGAGCGGTTCGGCGGCCACACCCCCGGCTCGCTCGTCGTCCGCGTCGGCGACGACACGCTCGTCGGCGACCTGGTCCGCGGTGGCGTACTGCGCCCCCGGAGCCCGAAGCGCCATTTCTTCACCGAGGACGCCGCCGGAGTGCGCAGGGCCCTCATGACCGAGCTCGACCGCCGTCCGCAGCGCCTGCTCCCCGGCCATGGCGGACCCCTCGACGCGGAGGAGACCCGACGACGCCTCGACAAGGTCGCTCCGGCCGCGTAACCCCCTCGGTCACACCCCCTGCTCCTCCCGCCAGAGGCAGAAGGGGTGGCCGGACGGGTCCAGCAGCACCCGTACGTCGTCCTGCGGCTGGTGGTCGTGGAGCGCGGCCCCCAGGCCCACGGCCCGCTCGACCTCGGCCTCCAGGTCGTCGACCTCGATGTCCAGGTGCAGCATCATCTGCTGGTCACCAGGCCTGCGGGTGGGCCACACGGGCGGGACGTACTCCGGCTCGGTCTGGAAGGAGAGGCCGGTGCCGCCGTCGGACGGGCCGATGAGGACCCAGTCGGGTTCCTCGGCGCGGATCTCGTAGCCGAGGAGGCGGAGATAGAAGCCGGCCAGCTCGTGCGCGTCGTACGCGTCGAGCACCACGGTGGACAGTCTCGTAGGCGACATGCCCGCCTTCCTACTGGCGCCGCTTCTTGCCGTCCAGCTCGTCCCACCACTCGTCGGACTTGGGGTCGCCGGACGGGTCGTCCCACCAGCGGTCGTCGGGGCCCCGGCGGTTGGCGACCATGGCGGCGACGGGCGGGATCACCATCGCGACCACGCACATTCCGACGGCCGCGGGCACCGACCAGATCCGCACGACTCCCCAGGCCAGGACGAAGAGTCCGATGCAGATGCCCATCATGACGAAGTACACGCGACGGCGACGTGCCAGCATGTCTCAAGGGTAGGCCTGGGCACGCCGAAGGGCCGCACCCAGGAAAAAAGGTGCGGCCCTTCGGCAGTGGGTCGGCGATCAGACCGCGATCGCCACCTCCGCCAGCCCGCCCGTCTGGGCGACGACCGTGCGGTCGGCAGTGGCGCCCGGAACGAGGGCGCGGACGGTCCAGGTGCCTTCGGCCGCGTAGAAGCGGAACTGGCCCGTGGCGGAGGTGGGGACCTCCGCGGTGAACTCGCCGGTCGAGTCCAGGAGACGGACGTAGCCCGTCACCGGCTCGCCGTTGCGGGTCACCTGGCCCTGGATGGTGGTCTCACCGGGCTTGATCGTCGAGGCGTCGGGGCCGCCGGCCTTCGCTCCACACATGGTCTGTCCTTACGGGGTTGGGGCTGGTCGGGGCTTACTTGTTGGCGCCGAGCTCGATCGGGACGCCGACCAGGGAGCCGTACTCGGTCCACGAGCCGTCGTAGTTCTTGACGTTCTCGACACCGAGCAGCTCGTGCAGCACGAACCAGGTCAGGGCCGAGCGCTCGCCGATACGGCAGTACGCGATGGTGTCCTTGGCGAGGTCGACCTGCTCCTCGGCGTAGAGCTCCTTGAGCTCGTCGTCCGACTTGAAGGTGCCGTCGTCGTTGGCGTTCTTCGACCACGGGATGTTGCGGGCGGACGGGACGTGGCCCGGACGCTGCGACTGCTCCTGCGGGAGGTGGGCGGGGGCCAGGAGCTTGCCGCTGAACTCGTCGGGCGAACGGACGTCGACCAGGTTCTGCGAGCCGATGGCCGCCACGACGTCGTCGCGGAAGGCGCGGATCGACTTGTTCTGCGGCTTGGCCTTGTAGTCGGTGGTGGCCCGGGTGGGGACCTCCTCGACCAGTTCGCGGGCGTCCAGCTCCCACTTCTTGCGGCCGCCGTCGAGCAGCTTGACGCTGTCGTGGCCGTACAGCTTGAAGTACCAGTAGGCGTACGAGGCGAACCAGTTGTTGTTGCCGCCGTAGAGGATCACCAGCGTGTCGTTGCCGATGCCCTTGGCCGAGAGGAGCTTCTCGAAGCCCTCCTGGTCGATGAAGTCACGGCGTACCGGGTCCTGGAGGTCCTTGGTCCAGTCGATCCGGATGGCGTTGCGGATGTGGTTCTTCTCGTACGCGGACGTGTCCTCGTCGACCTCGACGATGGCGATGTCCGCGTTGTCGAGGTTGGCCTCGACCCAGTCGGCGTCGACCAGGACGTCACTGCGGCTCATGCTGTTTCTCCTCCGGGGCAGTTACGGCGGTGCGGTGCGTGAGAGAGGGGTGCGCGCTCGCGCGGGTGCCCAGAGATCAAGGGCACGGGGGAAGTCGGAAGCCTGCGCTTCCGCTCAGAAAGTGCGACAGAGCATGGCGGCGACGCGGCACAGGTCCACTGCCCGCCGCTTCGTGAGATCCGCCTGTTGCCTCATAGGGTCGATCGTAGGGACGGACGGCGGGACATGTCACCGGTGTGTCGTATTTTGAGACGCGATCGTCCGTGATGTGAGATCAGCTGACCAACAACGGCCCCGCCGTCGGGAATCCGTCCGCCCTTTGCCGTCCGCACAACTGCCGTACGGACACTGCCGTCTCGCCCTTCGGACAGCCGTCGTCCACCGGACCTCGTCCTACCCGGCCAGGCGGACGTTCGAACCCTTCACCTTGATCTCCACACTGTTCTTCGCGGCCTGCACACTGGCCAGCTTCACCCCGCCCGGCAGCTGGTCGATCGTCTGCTGGAAGTCGGTGATGGAGCGGATCCGGGAGTCGGCGAGATCGATGACCAGCTTGGGCAGGTTGTCGGCGTGCACCTTCACGGTGTCGCCGTCGACGGTGACCGTGCTGAGCACGGGGTACGTCGTCTCCTGGCCGGCGGCCGAGATCTTGACGTCGACCTTGATCTTGCCGTCGCCGCCGTCGGAGAGGTTGACGACCTGGGCCTTGACCCCGGTGAAGATGTCCGTCGGCTGGGACTTGGCGGCCTTGAGCAGCTGGTCGTAGGCGATGCTCGCGGAGCCGGTCGCGCTGGCCGCGGTGGCGGAGCTGTAGCCGTTGGAGAACTTGACGTCCTTCATGTCGGCCTTGAGGTTGTCGATCCGGATCGTGGAGGTGCCGCTGCCGGTCGTGTTCGCGGTGGTCGCCTCGTAGGTCTTGATGGTGAGCGCCACGTCGTCCAGCTCACCGGAGGCGACCTGGGTGAGGAAGGGGAAGCCCTTGATGGAGACGTCGGGGGCGGAGGCGAGGTTCTCGCTCGTCTGCACCTTGCCCGCCGCCTCGTCCTGCGCGAAGTAGACCGCGACCCGGTCCACGACCACGAACAGGACGCCCAGAATCACCACGACGGTCAGAAGTATTCGTAGCCCACGCATTTACGGTGTTCCCCCACCTGGCGGTCGTCGAAGAGAGCGGTACAACGACCGGGTGGCCGCGAATCGCGAGCGTAGTCCCGCGAGATGCGTGCAGTGGGAAATTGTCGATCACCTGTGACAGGGGGGCGTGATTACGCCAGCGCGCGCCCCAGTACGTAGACCGCCGGGGCCGCCGCGGCGAGCGGGAGGGCCACACCGGCCGTGAAGTGGACGAAGCGGGACGGGTAGTCGTAGCTCGCGACGCGGTGGCCGATGAGGGCGCAGCCCGCCGCGACCGCGCCGAGCAGGGCGCCCTTCGCGCCGAGGCCGGTCATCCCGCCGACCGCGATACCCGCGCCGGCGGCGGCGAGCAGGGAGACGACCACTGAGGCGACGGTCGGCAGCGGCAGCGCGCGGGCCAGGATCGCGACCGCCACGGCAGCCGCGCCGACGGTGACCGCGTCCGGGTCGGCCGCGAGGTGGCCGGTCGCGACGATGGCCAGGGCCGCCGAGGCGACCGTCGCCATCAGGCTGGTGATCCGGGTGTCCGGGTCGGCGTGCGAGCGCAACTGCATGACGAGGGAGAGCAGGACCCAGACGCCGAGGGTGCCGAGGATCGCGGCCGGTCCGTTGTCCCGGCCGGCCGCCAGCAGTGCCACGTCCGCGACGAGCGCGCCCGCGAAGGCCAGCGCGATGCCCTGCCGGGCGGGCCACATCCCGTTCAGCCGGAACCAGCCCGCCGCCGTGACCGCCTGGAGCACGACGAGCGGTACGACGAGGGCGTACAAGCCGATCTGCGCGGTGACGGAGAGGAGGATCGCCAGGAGGGCGGTGAGGCCGGCGGGCTGCATCCCGGGTTCGATGATCGGCGAGCGGCCTTCCAGCCGGGCCCGCTGGGCGTCGGTGATCCGGGCGTTCCCGGCGAGGGAGGGCGGGCCGTAGGCGACCGCCTCCTCCGGGGCGGCGGGAGCCGGGGGCGCGGTCACGGGGGCCTGCGCGTAGGGGTCGTAACTCGGCGTCGGCGCCTGGTAGTTCTGCGGTGGGAAGTACGCCAGGTCGGACGCGGAGGGTCTGGACTGCTGGACCTGGGTGTCCCAGGTCTGGCCCTGCCACTGCTGGGTGTACTGCTGCGCGGCGTGCGGGTCGTCGTAGGCCTGCTGCTGCCCGGGCCAGGCCTGCGCCTGCTGCTGGGCCTGCTGCGGCTGTTGCTGCTGCTGGGCGTAGGGGTCGTAGCCCTCGCCATAGCCCTCGTACGGCTGGTTGCTCATCGCTTCGCTCATCCTCCTGCGAACGGCGGGAGCACCTCGACCGTGCCGCCCTCGGCCAGCCGTACCGTCTCATGCCCGCGGGTGCCCACGGGGTCACCGTCGACGAGGAAGGAGCATCGCAGCAGTACGCGGGCGAGTTCCCCGGGGTGTCGCTCGCGCACCTCGGCGAGGGCCTCGGCGAGGGTGGCCGCGTCGAACGGCTCCTCGGCGATCCCGGCCGCGGCCTTCGCGGCGGCCCAGTAGCGCACCGTGACCTTTGGCATCCGCTTCCTCAATCGATCGGGGGCTGCAACCGCCAGGCTAGCTCTCCTGTGAACCGGCCCAGCGCCCGATGCGGGCCAGCAGGTCGTCACTGGCCGCGTGCTCGGCGTGGCCCATGCCGGGCTCCAGCCAGAGTTCGGCGTGGTCACCCGCGGCGTCGGCCAGCATGCGGGGGTGGTCGAGTGGGAAGTAGCCGTCGATCTCGCCGTGCACGACGAGGAGCGGGGTCGGCGCGATGCGCGGGACCGCCTCCACCGGGGAGAGCGGGACCGGGTTCCAACCGCCGCGCTCGATACGGGTCTTGAGGCCGAGGCGGCCGACCAGGCGGCCCTCGGGGCGGGTCACCAGCCAGTGGAGCTTCCGCATGGGGGCGGTGCCCCGGTAGTACCAGCGGGCCGGCGCACTCACCGAAACCACCGCGTCCGTGCGCGCTTCCGTGCGCCCCCTGCGCCCCTGACCGTCCGCTTCACCCTCCGGGCCGTAGAGCGCCGCGTGCCGCAGCACCACCGAACCGCCCATCGAGAAGCCGACGGTGACCACGCGCGCGTGCCCCTGCTCGCGCGCCCAGGCGACCGCCGCGGCCAGATCGAGGACCTCGCGGTCGCCGACGGTTGAGCGTCCGCCGGACCTTCCGTGACCCCGGAACGAGAACGTGACCACGGCCCCGTACTGGGCGAACGCCTCGACCACCCGGCGCACGTGCGGCTTGTCCACGTCGCCCGTGAAACCGTGCGCGACGACGAACACCAGGTCACCGGAAGGTGGCGGGGAGGCGTCGTATACGACCACTGCCGGGTCGTATACGGAATCGATCGTCACCCCGTCGTCGGTGTGCAGAAACGTCCGCAAAGGTGTGCGTCTGATCGTCTCAGAGTTCGGACGAACGGTGGATCGTGCCACATGACCTGCCGTACCAGCGCTCATGTGGGCTATTCTGCTCGACAGAGGACTCGGGCAGAGAAGCCCCCGGGTCCTTTTGTGCTTCCAGGAGCGTTGTATACGAAGCGGTACACCACGGGAAACCACAGGTGGCCGCAGGTCATACAGGGCCCCCGGGACCGCAAACGCTGTGCCGCACGACACACGTCCTCGCAGGGACCGAGGAGGAACCAGACTTATGAGTTCTCTGCTGCTCCTGACCAATGCCCTCCAGCCGTCTACGGAGGTGCTTCCGGCCCTCGGCCTGCTGCTGCACAACGTGCGCGTGGCACCGGCGGAAGGCCCCGCTCTCGTCGACACCCCCGGTGCCGACGTCATCCTCATCGACGGCCGCCGTGATCTGCCCCAGGTACGCAGCCTGTGTCAGCTCCTCCGCTCCACCGGACCGGGATGCCCGCTCATCCTCGTCGTCACCGAGGGCGGCCTCGCCGCCGTCACCGCCGACTGGGGCATCGACGACGTACTGCTCGACACGGCCGGCCCGGCCGAGGTCGAGGCTCGGCTGCGCCTGGCCATGGGCCGCCAGCAGATCGTCAACGACGACTCCCCCATGGAGATCCGCAACGGCGACCTCTCCGTGGACGAGGCGACGTACTCCGCCAAGCTCAAGGGCCGGGTCCTCGACCTGACCTTCAAGGAGTTCGAGCTCCTCAAGTACCTCGCCCAGCACCCGGGCCGCGTCTTCACGCGCGCCCAGTTGCTGCAGGAGGTCTGGGGCTACGACTACTTCGGCGGTACGCGGACGGTCGACGTCCACGTACGACGGCTGCGCGCCAAGCTCGGCCCCGAGCACGAGTCGCTGATCGGGACCGTCCGGAACGTCGGTTATCGATTCGTGACCCCGGAGAAGGGCGACCGGGGCGGCGAGGAGGCGAAGCTCAAGGCGAGCGCCGCTCTCGCAGGTGCAAAGCCGGAGGATGCGGACGAGACGGCCGACTCGACCGCCCTGGACGCGACCGAGATCCCGGCACAGGCTTAACCCGCGTCCGGGCAGGGCATCGCTTCCGCACGGCTACTCGTCGGTTCTCGTCGCTTCCGCACGGAGATGCTGTGCGGAAGCGACGAGAAGCTTCGAAACGCCCTGCCCAGAGCGGGTCAATCCGCGTAGACTCCGCGCGTGGCCAAGGTGACTCGGGATGATGTAGCGCGACTGGCAGGGACGTCGACTGCCGTCGTCAGCTATGTCATCAACAACGGACCCCGGCCGGTTGCCCCGGCCACGCGCGAGCGTGTCCTCGCCGCGATCAAGGAACTGGGGTACCGACCGGACCGGGTGGCCCAGGCCATGGCGTCCCGGCGCACGGACCTCATAGGCCTGATCGTGCCGGACGCGCGCCAGCCCTTCTTCGGGGAGATGGCGCACGCGGTCGAACAGGCCGCGTCCGAGCGCGGAAAGATGGTGCTGGTCGGCAACTCCGACTACGTCGCCGAGCGCGAGGTCCACTACCTGCGCGCGTTCCTCGGCATGCGCGTCTCCGGCCTGATCCTCGTCAGCCACGCGCTGAACGACCTCGCCGCCGCCGAGATCGAGGCCTGGGACGCCCGCGTGGTCCTTCTCCACGAACGCCCCGAGGCCATAGACGACGTCGCCGTCGTCACGGACGACCTCGGCGGCGCCCAGCTCGCCGTCCGCCACCTCCTGGAGCACGGCTACGACTACGTCGCCTGTATGGGCGGTACGGCCGAGACACCTGCCGTCGGCGACCCGGTCTCCGACCACGTCGAGGGCTGGCGGCGCGCGATGACCGAGGCCGGCCTGCCGACCGAGGACCGGCTCTTCGAGGCGCCGTACAACCGCTACGACGCCTACCAGGTCGCCCTGGGGATCCTCTCCGGACCCCGGCGGCCGCCCGCGATCTTCTGCTCCACCGACGACCAGGCGATCGGCCTGCTGCGGGCCGCGCGCGAGCTGCGCATCGACGTGCCGGGCGAACTCGGCGTGATCGGCTTCGACGACATCAAGGAAGCCGCCCTGGCGGATCCGCCGATGACAACGATCGCTTCGGACCGTCCGGCGATGGCCAGGGCGGCCGTGGACCTCGTGCTCGACGACGGGCTGCGCGTGGCGGGCTCCCGTCGCGAGCGGCTGAAGGTGTTCCCCTCCCGCCTGGTGACCCGGCGGTCCTGCGGCTGCGAAGCCTGACCGGACCGCCGGTTCACGGTTTTCTGATCAGAACAGCAGGTTGTACTGGTTGTAGCCGGTACCCAGCTTGATCCGCGTCCCGAAGAGCGCGGTCGTCGCCTTGTTGGTGCCCGGGTAAAGCCACAGCGTGCCGCCCGAGTCGCGGGTGATGACATCCGCGATGCCGTCGCCCGTGACGTCACCGGCTGCGACGTACGAGGTGAAGTTCCAGCCGGTACGGGCCTGGACGCGGGCCTTCCACGGGGCCTTCTCGACCTGGGTGCCCGCGTAGAGGTAGAGGACACCGGAGGAGTTGCGGACCAGGAGGTCGGCGCGGCCGTCGCCCGTCAGGTCGCCGTGGCCGAAGATCTTGACGTTCTTCCACGCCTTGTTGACGACCTTGACCTTGCCGTAGAACTGGCCGTTGCCCTTGCCCGGGTAGAGGTAGACCGAGCCGTCGGCGTCCACCGCGACCAGGTCGGGGCGGGCGTCACCGGTCAGGTCGCCGGGGATCGCGTACGACTTGTAGCCGCCCCACACGGAGGTGATCTGCATCCAGTCGAACTCGCCCGTGGAGTGGTTCAGGTAGTCGCGCCAGAGGGTGCCGTCCGTCTTGTCGCGGACGATCAGGTCCTGGTACGAGTCCCGGTCCAGGTCGGCCTGGAGACCCCAGCTCGCCGCCTGCCAGCCGCTGCCGACGTAGGCGCGCCGCGCGAGCGAGGTGCCCTTGCTGTCCTGCTCGAACAGCCCGCCCGAGGGCGTACGGGCCACCAGGTCGGCGCGGCCGTCGAAGGACAGGTCGGTGTCGTCGATGCGCGGCTGCGCGGCCCAGGTGTACGAGCCGACCTTGGTGAAGACCGGGTAGGCGCCCTTGGCGGTGCAGCCGGCCACGCCCCAGGAGACGATGCCGATGACCTTGTTGTCGACGATCACCGGACCGCCGGAGTCACCGTTGCAGGGGCTGGTGGTGCCCTCGTCGGTGCCGGAGGCGGGGGTGCCCGCGCAGAACATCGAGCCCTCGATGAACTCGTCGTCCCCGAGGACCGTCTTCATCGCGCTGTCGCAGGTCGCGTCGTCGACGACCGGCAGCGTGGCCTTCTTCAGGTTCGCGGAGAGCTCGGTGCCGGTGCCGGAGGTCAGGCCCCAGCCGTAGACCGCGGCCTTCGCGCCCGGGGTGATGTACCCGAGGTCGTTCAGGTAGGCCAGCCGCATCGTCTGCTGGTCCAGGGGGCGGTCCAGGGTGAGGACAGCGATGTCATTCTGCGTGGTGGTCGCGTTGTAGCGCGGGTGGTTCCACTGGCGCGCGACGCCCGCGACCGTGCCGGACGTGTCGTCGTAGAGGCCGGTCGCACCGGCCAGGACGGCGCCGTTCTTCGTCCAGTTCAGGCCCGCGACGCAGTGCGCGGCGGTGAGGACCTTGTTCGGGGCGACCAGGGTGCCGCCGCAGAAGTAGCCGTCGCCGGTCGTGTCGTCGTAGTAGGCGAGCTGGACCATCCACGGCGCGCTGGAGATCGTGGTCTCGGTGCCGCCGATGATGTACGGCGTTTTGGTCGCGGTCTTCTTGGCGGTCGCCTGGGTCCTGGCCGCGTCGACGACGCGGGAGCGCAGTTCCTTGTCGGAGGCGGTGGGCTGGGTCAGCCCCGCCTGGGCGGCGGCAGCGGCGGCGGACGGCAGTCCGGGCGGGCCGTCGGCCGCGGTGGCGGGCTGGGCCGCGAGAACGCCGGCGCAGCTCAGCGCCAGCGCGAGGGCGGCGGCCGGGAACGCCGTCGTGGGGCGTCTCAGTCGGCCGCGCAGGACACGTATCACTCGGGACTCCTGGTGTGGGTGTCGTAGTGGGCCCGAGAAGGGCGTACGACGCGACCACGCAGGGCCGACAACATGCTTTCCGTGATGCTTCTCGTAATGCTTTCCGTCACGGCGCACGTACCGGCTCTGTTCGCGGAGCCCCCCTCCGGCCCGGAGATCGTAGGCCCCGCCTGCCACCTCCCACACGTGTCCCACAGGGGTCACACAAGTATTCGTCCGCCCCGTGCCGTGCCCTCACTCCCCCGCAACCTCCCGTTTCCCCGAGTTTCCGGGCCTCCGGCATCTTTATATCGGGCATACGAGGTTCTGTCGGGCTTCTCAGCGGGGACTCAGGTACCTCTCATGATCGCGCGACAGTCTCTTTTCCATGACCGAGAGCTTCCGCCGCAGCGGCGAGTACGAGACCCCCCAGGGCGACCAGCCGCAGGCGTACCCCCAGCAGCAGCACGCCTCTTCCCCCGTGAACCCGGAGTGGCCGCCCCCGCCGGCGTACCAGCCGCAGCCGGCGCAGCCCGTTCAGTCTGCTCAGCCCGTTCAGTCTGCTCAGCCCGTTCAGTCTGCTCAGCCCTTTGACTCGGCCCAGCAGCCAGTCACCGTCGAGCCGGGTACGACGGTGTGGCCGGGCGGTCAGACGCCCGCGCCCTCGCCCTCGCCGCAGGCCGCGTTCGGCTCGGACGGATACGGCGGCGGTTCCGGTGGTGGCGGCGACACGGCTCTCCTCACCCCCGTCCAGGCGGAAGCGCCCAAGCCCAAGAAGCGGACCCGCGGTCCGATCGCGCTGCTCGCCGCCGTGGCGATCGTCGCGGCGGCCGTCGGCGGCGGTACCGCGTACGCCTTCCAGCAGCTGACCGGCAAGGACACCGTCGCCACCACCAGCACCACCACGGCGGTCGTGCCCTCCAGCAAGCGGGGCGACGTCGCCACCATCGCCGCGACCGTCAGCCCTAGCGTGGTCGAGGTCGAGGCCACCCTCAGCAACGGCACCTCCACCGGCGCCGGCGTGATCATCACCGCCGACGGCGAGATCGTCACCAACAACCACGTCGTCTCCGGCGCCACGTCCGTCAAGGTCAAGACGAGCAACGGCAAGTCGTACACCGCGAAGGTCGTCGGCACCGACAGCAAGAAGGACCTCGCGCTCCTCAAGCTGGAGAACGCCTCCGGCCTGACGGCCGCCACCCTCGGCAACTCCTCCGGCGTCCAGGTCGGCGACACGGTCGTCGCGATCGGCTCCCCCGAGGGCCTCACCGGCACGGTCACCAGCGGCATCGTCTCCGCCCTCAACCGTGACGTGACCGTCTCGACCGACGAGAGCCAGAGCCAGGGTTCCGGCAGCGGCAACGGACAGTGGCCCTTCCAGTTCGGCGGCCAGCAGTTCAACGGCGACACCGGTTCGTCCACGACCACGTACAAGGCCATCCAGACCGACGCGTCCCTCAACCCCGGCAACTCCGGCGGTGCCCTGATCGACGCGAACGGCAACATCATCGGCATCAACTCCGCGATGTACTCGTCGAGTTCGTCCTCGTCCTCGTCGTCCGACGCCGGCAGCATCGGCATCGGCTTCGCCATCCCGATCAACACCGTCAAGGCGGACCTGGCTTCGCTGCGGGCGGGCGGTTCCGACAGCTGAGTCCGTAGTCCAACGATCAGTGTTCAGTGATCACTAGGGAGTACGTCATGATCAAGCAGGTTTCGCACACGGTGACGGACGCCGGAGCGGCCGGTCTCGGCCTGGCCCTCGGGGTGGCGTACGAACTGCACGCGCCGGCGGCACGGGCACCGGAACTGGCGCCCGCCCCGGAGCTGATGGGGCTCCGCACCGGCGCGGCCCACCCGCACCACCGGAAGGTGCCGCTGAGCCGGCTCGCGACGATGCGGGCCTGAGCCCGAAGGACGGGGTCGATGCGGGAAACGACGCGGTCGTCACGGAAGACGAGTGGCTCGGAGACAGCGAGGCCGCCTTGGGCGGCGGGCCGGCTCCGGACACCGCGAGGCGCTCCGACTCCGACACCGCGAGGCCGCTCCGCCCGGCGGACCGGCTCGGGCACCGCGAGGTGACTCCGGGCGCCGCGCGGCCGATCTCACCCTTTATCCCCTCCCCTCCTCCTTTACGCGCCAGCCGGGAAACATGCGAGGCTGATTGCGACCAGCCGATCGTTGTCTCCCCGTCCCACCGCACCCGAGGAATCCAGCCCATGAGCCCCGCCGAAGGCGACCGTGACACCCAGCGCATCCTGATCGTCGACGACGAGCCGGCGGTGCGTGAAGCACTCCAGCGCAGTCTGGCCTTCGAGGGGTACGACACCGAGGTCGCCGTCGACGGCGCGGACGCGCTGGAGAAGGCGACCGCCTACCAGCCCGACCTGGTCGTCCTCGACATCCAGATGCCGCGCATGGACGGCCTCACCGCCGCGCGCCGCATGCGCGGGGCGGGCACGACGACCCCGATCCTCATGCTCACGGCCCGCGACACGGTCGGCGACCGCGTGACCGGGCTCGACGCGGGCGCCGACGACTACCTCGTCAAGCCCTTCGAACTCGACGAACTCTTCGCGCGGGTACGGGCGTTGCTGCGCCGCAGCTCGTACGCGGCGGCCGCGGCTGCCGGGCAGGCACCCGAGGACGACTCCCTCACCTTCGCCGACCTCCGCATGGACCTCGCGACGCGCGAGGTGACGCGGAACGGGCGCCAGGTCGAGCTGACCCGCACGGAGTTCACGCTGCTGGAGATGTTCCTCGCCCACCCCCGCCAGGTCCTCACCCGCGAACAGATCCTGAAGGCGGTCTGGGGCTTCGACTTCGAGCCGTCCTCCAACTCCCTCGACGTGTACGTGATGTACCTGCGCCGCAAGACCGAGGCGGGGGGCGAGCCGCGGCTCGTGCACACGGTTCGTGGAGTGGGGTATGTCCTTCGGCAGGGTGGCGCGGAGTGAAGAAGGTCCTCGACCGGTTCCTGCACCGCTTCCGCACCCTGCCGATCCGGTCCCGACTGGCGATGCTGGTCGCGGCGGCGGTGGCGTTCGGGGTGGCGGCGGTTTCGGTTACTTGTTGGTTCATCGTGCAGGGGAAGCTGTACGACCAGTTGAACACTGACCTTACGAGGTCCGGGATGAGGGGACCCGGTCAGAACCAACAGGTCCAGATCGCCCTGCTCAACTGCACCACGTCCCCGCAGGACGACAACAACAACTTCGTCCGGAACGCCTACGCCCAAGTGGTCACGGAGAAGGGCAAGGTCTGCGTCCAGGACAACTCCACGGGGGTCGTCAAGGTCACCCAGGCCGACAAGAACGAAATCAAGAAGGGCGACGCGAGCCAGGCCTACTTCCGCAACGGCACGGACACGGACGGCAACCCGGTACGCGTGATGACGCGCTTCGTGGCCCCCACCACCAACACCGCCTCCGGAGCTCCCGGGCCCAATGTCGGACTCCTCGTCGCCGTCCCTCTCAAGAGCACCCAGGACACGCTGAACGAACTGGCCCTGATCCTCCTCCTCGTTTCCGGCATCGGAGTGGTCGGTGCCGGCGCGGCCGGACTCGCGGTGGCGCGTGCGGGCCTGCGCCCTGTCGACAAGCTCACCGAGGCCGTCGAACACGTAGCCCGCACTGAGGACTTGGCCATCCGCATCCCGGTGGACAAGGACAGTGACGACGAAGTCGCCCGTCTCTCCCGCTCCTTCAACTCGATGACGACCTCCCTCGCGAACTCCCGCGAGCTGCAGCAGCAACTCATCGCGGACGCAGGTCACGAACTCCGTACCCCCCTCACCTCCCTCCGTACCAACGTCGAGCTCCTCACCCGCAGCGAGGAGACGGGCCGCCCGATCCCCCCGGCGGACCGCAAGGCGCTGCTCGCCTCGGTGAAGGCGCAGATGACCGAACTGGCGTCCCTGATCGGCGACTTGCAGGAACTGTCCCGTTCGGAGGGTCAGCGGGGCGAGCGCGTCCAGATCGTCTCGCTCCAGGACACCGTCGAAGCGGCCCTGCGCCGAGCGCGCCTGCGCGGCCCGGAGTTGACGATCACGGCGGACGTCCAGCCCTGGTACGTCCAGTCGGAGCCCTCCGCGCTCGAACGCGCCGTGGTCAACATCCTCGACAACGCGGTGAAGTTCAGCCCCGAGGGCGGCACGATCGAGGTCCAGCTCACCCGCGGTGTCCTCACGGTCCGCGACCACGGCCCCGGCATCCCCGAGGACGAGATCCCCCACGTCTTCGACCGCTTCTGGCGTTCGCCGTCGGCACGCGCCCTACCCGGTTCGGGCTTGGGCCTGTCGATCGTCGCCCGCACGGTCCAACAGGCGGGCGGCGAGGTGACGTTGTCCCGCGCACCGGGCGGCGGCACGGTGGCGACCGTACGACTGCCGGGGGCGCCGACTCCACCGCCGGAGGGCTCCGCCTCTCAGTAGGCGAGTTAAAAAAAAGTGTGTCACTTCTGGTGGGAAGTGACACACATTTTCGGGGGTGGGGTCGTGGGGGCGGCGCCGCGCTTCGCGCCCTACGGACCTTCTCGGCAGCGATCTTGTGAATGCCGCCGCGGATGTCAGGCGCCCCGTCGTACTCCTCATCGCTGATGTCCAGACCGATCAGGTCCCGGACGACCTGCCGGTCGGCGGCCAGTTGCTCGACCAGTTGCCTGACGGACACGCATCGGTCCTTGGCGACGCGGGCGAGATGATCCAGAGTCTGCTGGGAGACCCGGATGGTCGTGGTCTCTGCCATGGCTAGTCCTCCGCCGGAGGCAGAGCAACAGGCTCAGGTTCTTGCCAGAAGACCTCTTCGACCACGATCTGGGGATCTTCGGTTCGGCGGACGAAGGTGTATTTCAGCCAGCCGTTTCCACCGTCGAAGAAGCAGAGGTGGCGGCCCTTCGGTTCGGTGGACCGGCCCGGCATGACGCTCATGCCCTCGGGTAACCCGGCGTCGGCGTTGATGCCACGGAAGTACGGATCCTTCGCGGTGACCAGTTCGGCTCGCGCCGCAAGGACGATCTCACGAGCGTGGTCGGGCAGTGCCTCGAAGGTGGCAAGGGCATCGGTTCGCCAATCCGCCTGCCAAGGCGGTCCCATGAACCCATCGGTCACTCGCCGGGCTCCAGGTCTCGGACCCGGTAGTGAATCTTCGCCGCCTCTTCGAGGAGGGCTTTCGCCTCGGCGCTGTCGGTGCACTCGTACGCAGCTCGGTGTTCGAGGTCGCGGACGTGCGCGTCCAGCCTGGGATCACGGGCGAGGGCGTACTCACCCCACCAGCGGGCCATGAACGCGGGCACGGGACCTACGTCGTACGCGTCGGCGATCGCCCACTTCCAGTGGGCGTCGAAGTCCGGGAGGAGTTCGGGAGTGTGCTGCGCGATGGCCCTGCGCAGCGCCTTCGGCGTCCGCTCGGGCATCGGCGGGACGGACGGCTCGGGTTCGGCAGCGTGAGCAGTCATGGCCGGTGCCCTCCTTCGACGCGTCGTGTCTACGACCATAACCGGCTCGTCCGTTCCCTCTCAGTGGTTGGTCTCCCGGCCGTGCATTCGACCGGAAGATCAACGATGCGGGAGGCGCGGCGACGAACGTCAGGCCTTCCGCCCCACGTCACCCGAACGTGTGCACGGCCGCCCCGGCTTTGACCCCGTCCACGAATACGGCCCAGGACACGGCCGCGAGGATCCACGGGCGGGCGGCGGGGGACGGCGTCACCGTCCGCGGTGCCTTCCGCGTGCGCAGGCTGGCCTGGCCCGACATCTACGATCTGCGCGTCGAGGAACGTCCGAAGCAGACCCGCGCGGACGTCCGGTGGTGGACCTGGCTCTACGACAACGACGGCCGCAGGTTGCTCCTCCCGAACGTGGACGACTGGCAACTCCCGGATCTCCGGGCCGAGATCGACGATCTGCGTACCGTCGCCGCCACGCACCGCGGCATGGCATGGGAGCCGCGGCCCGAGGTCGAGGCCCGGATCAGGCTGCGCGCGGGGCATCGCAAAGCACAGGAACGGGCGATCACCTGGGCTCTGCTCGCCTTCTTCGCCGGCCTCGTGTATCTGATGTGGGAGGTGACCACCGGCGGCGAACCCCACCCCTTCCTCCTGCTCCTCTGCGTTCCCCTCGCCGTCTACGCCCTCCTCCTCCCGTTCCTCCGCCGGCTCGCGGCCCGACGAGCCCCAGCCCACGCATAGGCCTCTGCCAGCCCCGCCACAGCCCCCGGTCACACCGTGTTCGAATGGCGCTGGCGCGGAAGATCCTGCTGGCCGACGACGACGCGGACGTACGCGAAGGGATCGGGCGGCTGCTCAGGTTCGAGGGGTACGAGACCGTCCTCGCGGGAGACGGGCGTACCGCCATCGATCTGCTCGGCGTACCTCACGACCCCGCCGCGCCCGACCTCGTGCTGATGGACGTCTCCATGCCCGAGCTGGACGGGCTCGCCGCCACCCGGCGCATCCGCGCCTCGGGCTCCACCGTGCCGATCCTGATGCTCACCGGGCGGACCGCCGTCGGCGACCGTATCGTCGCCCTCGACAACGGCGCCGACGACTACCTCAGCAAACCGTTCGCGGTGGATGAACTGCTGGCCCGGGTACGGGCGTTGCTGCGGCGGAGTGGGCGGCGGGCGGTCGATGAGCAGCCGCCCGTTCCCGAGCTGGAACAGCTCGTCTTCCACGATCTCGTCATGGACCCGCGCACCCGTACCGTCACCCGCGGCGGCCGGCCGCTCGAACTCACGCGGACCGAGTTCCTGTTGCTGGAGTACCTGCTCCACCATCCGGGCACCGTGCTCACCCGGGCCCGGCTCCACCGGCACGTCTGGGGCTTCGACTTCGAGCCCGCGTCCAACACCCTCGACGTCTACGTCATGTATCTGCGCCGGAAACTGGAGAGCCGCGGCGAACCGCGGCTCATCCACACCGTGCGGGGGCTCGGGTACACCCTCCGGGCAACTCCCGCCGGTTGACGGCTACTTGAGCGGCAGCCTCAGGATCATCGTCTCGTCGGGTGCCGGTGGCGGAACCTGGCGCAGGATCATCGTGTCGTCCGCGCGGTGCCGCCCCGTGCCCGATCCCGTGATCGCCATTTCGGGGAGCGGGCCCGCAAGTCGCGCGTACGCGCCGCCCCTTGACACCAACTCCGCGTGCGTTCCCGTCTCCACCAGGCGTCCACCCTCCACGACCAGGATGCGGTCGGCGTCGGGGGCGAGGCTCAGGTCGTGGGTGATCATGATGGTCGTACGGCCGGACATCAGACGGCGCAGGGGCTGGATCACCTGGCGGGCGGCCACCGAGTCGAGGCCGGCCGTCGGTTCGTCCAGGACCAGGACCGGGGCCTGGCGCAGCATCGCGCGAGCGATCGCGATCCGCTGGAGCTGTCCGCCCGAGAGTGCCGCCGTGCCGGGGGCGATCTCCGTGTCGTAGGCCTGAGGGAGGGCTGTGATGAAGTCGTGGGCCGCCGCTGCCCGCGCCGCCCGCTCGATCTCCTCGTCCGTCGCGCCCGGTCGGCCGCACTCGATGTTCTCGCGGATCGTGCCGTTGAGGATCAGGGTCTGCTGTGGCAGCAACGCCACGTTCTCGCGCAGGAATTCGAGCGGTACGTCACGGAGCGGGACGCCGTCCAGGCAGATCACGCCCTCGGAGGGGTCGTAGAAGCGGGTGAGGAGCTTGGAGAGGGTCGACTTGCCCGCTCCGCTCTCGCCCGTGACGATCACCAGTTCGCCCGGGTCCGCCCTGAAGGTGACGTTGTTCACCGTGTCGCGGGCCGCGCCGGGGTAGCGGAAGGTCACGCCGTGGAAGCTGACCCAGCCGTGGACGGGCCAGGCGGGGACGGGTTCGCGGGGGTCGCCTACGGACGGGGTGGCGTCCAGGATCTCGTTGATGCGGGCGGCGCCCGCGGTCGCTGCCGTGAGGGTGAGGCCGAGTTGGCCGAGGTTGCGGACCGGGGGGTAGAGGTAGCCGATGAAGGCGGCGAAGGCGAGGAGCGCGCCGAGGGTCATGCGGTCGGCGGAGATCTCCCAGACGCCGAGGCCGATGACCGCCAGCACGCAGAGGGTCTCGACCACCTCCACGAACTGCTCGTACATCTCGCTGAGGCGGGCGCCTCGCACCGATGCCTTCATCCACGCGCGGGCCTCGATGTCGAGGCGCTTCTCCTCGTCCCGGCGGCGGTTGTACGCCTGGGTCAACACGACGTTGCCGAGGGACTCCTCGACCACCGAGGTGATCGCGCCGTCCGCGGACCGCTCGTCCTGCGAGGCCTGCTTGATACGGCCGGAGAAGCGGCGGGCGGCCAGCAGGAAGAGGGGGGCCAGGACGAACGTGGCCAGGGCCAGGTCCCAGCGGAGGTACAGGGCCGCGCAGGCGTAGAAGACCGCGGAGAACGCGGCCGAGATGGTGCCGACCACGCCGGACACGACCATCTGCTCGATGGCCTCGACGTCTCCGGTGAGGCGTTCGACCAGGTCGCCCTGGCGGTGCTTCTGGAAGAAGTGGGGCGGGAGGTCCTGGACGTGGCGGAAGACGTTCGCGCGCAGGCGCAGGACGAAGCGTTCGGCGGTCCAGGTGGCGAGGGAGTTGCCGAAGTAGCCGACGAGCGCGCCGAGTACGGCGACGCCGAGCCAGGCGGCGGCCGGGCCCCAGAACGCGGACAGCGAACCGGCCTTGAGGGCGTTGTCGGTGAGTTCCGCGAAGAGCAGGATCGCGGCGGTCTCGGCGAGCGCCGACACGATGACGCACGTGATGATCACCGCGAGCCACTTGCGGTCACCGCGGGTCAGCGGCCAGAAACGGCGGAAGGCCTCACGGGCTTCCCTCATGGTCAACAACTCCCTTCGGGACTACGGATTGCGGCCTGGACGTGGCCGAGGCGGAGCCACCGGCGCGAGCGAACTCGCCAACCGGCGGCCCCGCCTCACTGGGTACCGGCTCAGCCCTTGTGCCCGACGGGGCGCTTCGGCGTGGGCTTCTTGGGCGCGGGCTTCTTGGGGGCCGGGGCGGGCTTGCGGTGCTTCTTGACCGGGACGATCTTGTGGAAGCTCATGGTGGGTTCCCTTTCCGGGGGTTCGGCGCTGGGGCCGGGTGGGGGGTGGTGCGGGTCTTCTTCTGCGGCTCGTCGGACTGCTTACTTGTGCCCGACCGGACGCTTCGGCGCCGGCTTCTTCGGCGCGGGCTTCTTCGGGGCCGGGGCGGGCTTGCGGTGCTTCTTGACGGGGACGATCTTGTGGAAGCTCATGACGGTTTCCCTCTCTGGTACGGCTTTCGCGGTGTCTGCTGCGGTTCTGCAACAGTTCCTCTACCGATCTGCTGCAACTGCCTTTGAATTACGCCTGTAAATTCTTTGTCAGCCCTTGTGGGAGATCGGGCGACGCTTCGGGGCGGGCTTCTTCGGCGCCGGCTTCTTGGGGGCCGTAGCGGGCTTGCGGGTCTTCTTGATGGGGTGAATCTTATTGAAGCTCATGATTAATTCCCTCCCTGTTGCGACGTCTTATGGGTTGTTTACTTGTGGCCGACCGGGCGGCGCTTCGGGGCCGGAGCAGGCTTCTTCGGGGCCTTCTTGGGGGCCGGGGCGGGCTTGTGGTGCTTCTTGACCGGGACGATCTTGTGGAAGCTCATGGTGCTCTCCTTTGTCTTGTGCTGCCTCTGTCGTTTGCGCTGTTCGCTTTCGACATGGAAAACACTACTGGACTTCCGGAGCAGGAAAAGCGATTTTCGCTTAGACCTTCCTGTGCGATTGCCATGGATAATTCTTATGGAATTCGCGGAACCGAACCCGCCCTTACACAGAATTTAGAACGGCCCAGGCCCCGGGAAAACGGAAGGGGCCCGGCGCCGACCTGCGGCACCGGGCCCCCTGAGGAGGGAGGAACTGCTGACTGCTACTGCACGACCGTGATCCGGTTCGCCGCCGGAGGCGTGAGCGGGCTCGCCGCCGACGAGTGGGCGGTCAGGTACTGCGCCAGCGCGCTCAGGTCGTCCGTGCCGACCAGGTCACCGGTGCCCTGCCCCAGCGTCGGGAAGCCGTCACCGCCGCCCGCGAGGAAGCTGTTCGTCGCGACACGGTAGGTGGCCGCCGGGTCGATCGCCGCGCCGTTCAGGCGGATCGAGTCCGTCACCACGCGGTCCGCGCCGGTCTTCGTCAGATCCAGCGTGTACGTCAGACCGGACGAGGGCTGGAGGATCTTCGGTGCCGCCGCGTTCGTGCCGCTCACCTGTTCCTTGAGCGTCTGGACGACCTGCGCGCCGGTGAAGTCCTGGAGGTTCACGGTGTTCGCGAACGGCTGCACCGTGAAGCCCTCGGCGTACGTCACCACACCGTCGCCCTCCGCGCCCTTGGCCGCGTAGGTCAGGCCCGCCCGCACCCCGCCCGGGTTCATCAGCGCGAGGTCGGTCTCCGGGTCCAGTTCCTTGCCGTAGGCGAGCTGGGCGTCGGCGATGAGGTCGCCCATCGGGGACTCGGTGCCGGTGTTGTTGACGTCGGCGGAGATGTAGCCGATCGCGCGGTTGCCGATGGGAGCGGCGAGGGTGTTCCACTTGCCGATCAGGGCGGTCATGTCGGCGGCCTTGGGCACGGTCCGGGTGACCACGTGGTTCGCGGACTTGACCGCCGTACGGGCGATGTCGCCGGTCCAGCGGTCGTACGTCAGCGTGGTGTCCGTGTAGAGGCGGCCGAAGGACGCGGCCGAAGTGACCATACGGGGCTTGCCACTTGGGTCGTCGATCGTGCAGACGTACGCGTTGTGGGTGTGGCCGGTGACGAGGGCGTCGACGGCCGGGGTGACGTTCTTCGCGATGTCGACGATCGGGCCGGAGATGCCGGAGCCGCCGCCGGAGGCGTCGCAGTCGTAGTTGTAGGACGCGGAGGCCGGGAAGCCGCCCTCGTGGATCAGCGCGACGATCGACTTCACGCCCTGCTTCTGAAGCTCCTTGGCGTACTTGTTGATCGTCTCGACCTCGTCCTTGAACTGCAGGCCCTTGACGCCGTCCGCGGAGACGATGCCCGGGGTGCCCTCCAGCGTGACGCCGATGAAGCCGACCTTGACGCCGTTCTTCTTCCACACCCAGTACGGCTTGAGGATCGGCTTCTTCGTCTTCTCGTCGAGGACGTTGGCCGCGAGGTAGGGGAAGTCGGCGCCCTCGAAGGTCTCGCCGTCGTTGTAGCAGCCGTCGACCGGGTGACAGCCGCCGTTCTGGAGGCGGGCCAGCTCCTTGGCGCCCTCGTCGAACTCGTGGTTGCCGACCGAAGTGACGTCCAGGTCGAGCTTGTTGAGGGCCTCGATGGTCGGCTCGTCGTGGAACAGGCCCGAGATCAGCGGGGAGGCGCCGACCATGTCGCCGCCGGCCGCGGTGATCGAGTACGGGTTGCCCTTGCGGGCCTCGCGCAGATGCGTCGCGAGGTACTCGACACCGCCCGCGTCGATCGTCTTCGTCGTGCCGTCCGCCTGGAGCTCGGTGACCCGGCCGGAGGAACCGGACGGGGGCTCCAGGTTGCCGTGCAGGTCGTTGAAGGACAGCAGCTGGACGTCCTGGTAGCGGCTCGGCTTGTGTCCGTGACCGCCCGGGCCGGTGTGCGCGTCGGCGGGCAGCGCGGCGGCCAGCGCACCGGCCGTGGCCAGGCTCGCGGCGGCGGCGAGCAGGCCTGCGACACGGCGTCTGCGCGGGCGGAACGGCTGGGAAGTGGCTGGCATGAGCCCCCCTGTGAGTCGGCTGAGAAGTCAC
The DNA here is from genome assembly GCF_042751305.1 of Streptomyces hokutonensis. Taxonomy (GTDB): domain Bacteria; phylum Actinomycetota; class Actinomycetes; order Streptomycetales; family Streptomycetaceae; genus Streptomyces; species Streptomyces hokutonensis_A. The sequence goes on along the minus strand of NZ_JBHYWD010000006.1, from coordinate 42,849 downwards.
CACGTTCCGGCGCAGCCTAGGGTCAACGCGCGTAGCGTGACAGGGGGTTCTTGGTTACATCCTGGTTTCTTCTTTGCCGCCACTTTGCTGGTGGGTCCGCTTACCCTGAGGCCATGACCAGCGACGACACCGCACGGCCCGCGCCCATCTCCCGCTCCATCGAGACCTATTCCGAGCTCACCCCGGACCAGGCCGGGACCGTCCTCGCGCTGATCGCCGAGGCCGCCAGGACCGACGGGCAGCCCGCGGTGTCCGAGCAGGGGCGGCTGCAGCTGCGCGGCGGTGCGCGGCCCGGGGTCTCGCATCTGCTGCTCACCCTGGGCGAAGAGCTCGTCGGCTACGGGCAGTTGGAGGACACCGACCCGGTGGAGGCGCCGGCCGCCGAACTCCTCGTCCGCCCCTCGGACCGGGGGCACGGGCACGGGCGGGCGCTGGGCGCCGCGCTGCTGGCCGCGTCCGGTAAGCGGCTGCGGGTCTGGGCGCACGGCGGGCATCCCGCCGCACGCCATCTGGCCCAGGTCCTCGGACTCGCCCTCTTCCGCGAACTGCGCCAGCTGCGGCGGTCGTTGGCGGATCTGGAGCTGCCCGAGCCGGTCCTTCCGGCGGGCGTCACGGTACGGACCTTCGTCCCCGGCGCCGACGACGCGGCCTGGCTCGCCGTCAACGCCGCCGCCTTCGCCCACCACCCCGAGCAGGGCTCCCTCACCCAGCGGGACCTCGACGACCGCAAGGCCGAGGCCTGGTTCGACCCCCAGGGCTTCTTCCTCGCCGAACGCGACGGCGAACTCATCGGCTTCCACTGGACGAAGGTCCACGCGGAGGAACAGCGCGGCGAGGTCTACGTCGTCGGGGTCCTCCCCGGCGCCCAGGGCGGCGGCCTGGGCAAGACCCTGACGACGATCGGCCTGCGACACCTGGCCGCGCAGGGGCTGCCGACCGCGATGCTGTACGTCGACGCGGACAACAAGGCGGCGGTGTCGGTGTACGAGCGGCTGGGGTTCACGACGTACGAGACGGACTTGATGTACCGCTCGGAGTCGTGAGGAGCCCGGTCAGGAAGGGGTGAGCCTCAACCGCCTGCGCCGCACCGGCTCCGGCCCGCAAGCCGTCCACACCAGCGCCGCCCCCGCCAGGACGAACGCCCAGTGGTCGTGGCCCGTCGCCCACCACTTCTCCTTCGGCATGGCGAACAGGCCCCAGCTCTCGGGGAACAGCAGGGCCGCCGCCATGGACGTGGCGAGGAGGGCGATCGCCAGCCGCTGGCCCGGTTCGGCCTCGTCGGTGAGGCGGATCGCGGCGGCCGAGGCCGCGAGGGCCACGACCGCGGCGGCGGCCGCCTCCAGGGTGGTGTCGCCGACCGGGGGCCGTGCCTGCGCCGGTATCAGCAGCACGACGGCGGTCCACCACAGCGCGGCGAGCGGGGCGACCAGGGCGGTGCGCAGGGCGGCCCGGAGCATACGGCGGGTCGGGACCGCGACCGTCACCTGGCGGGCCGGGTCGTCCAGGAGGAACGTCAGGCCCAGGGCGAAGGCGAGCACGGCGCCACGCAGCAGGAGCAGTGCCGACCGCGGGTCGAAGTCGGCCGAGGTGAGGCGCGGCAGCGCGGCCAGCAGCAGTCCCGCTACGGCGCCCGCGCCGAGCGCCCGCCGGGGCAGGGCGCGCAGTACCGGGCGTACCAGCTGCCCCAACACCCCTGTCGTCACTCGCACTTGTCCGCCCCCTTCGGTGCCTTGACGCCCAGCAGTTCGGCCACCTTCGCCGTGGTCACCTTGGGTGCCGTCAGTTCCGCCCAGTGCGCCTTCACCCTGGGGGCGATCGTGGTCCTGCCGGCCGTGAGCAACTCCCGTACCACCGTGGTCTGTCCGGCCGTCATCGACATCGGGTCGGTCGGCGAGAGCACGATCGCGGAGCCGCTGATGCTGTCGTCGAGCCGGACCGCGCGCAGCTGGGTCAGCGGGTCGGACTGCCAGCCGAGGGCCAGCCACATGATGGTGACCATGCGGCCGTCGCAGAGCGAATCGGACGCCTTCTCGCTGCCGGTGACCAGCACGGAGGAGACCGCCGCGGCGAACTCCGGTACCCGGGGGCCGCCCCAGCGCGTGCCGACGGTCACCTGGTAGGGCACCGTGGACGGGTCGATGGCTCCGTCGCCGTCCATGCCGTAGCGGGCGTCGACGCGCTGCCGTACGAGCAGCTTCTCCTGGGCGGCGGTGCCGCCGGCCAGGGACTGGACACTGTCGGCGACCTTCGCCCAAGTGCCGGTACGGGGCATCCACTCGGGGAACGCGCAGTACGTGGAGTTGCCGTGCCGGGCGCAGGACTGGACCTTCGCCGGGTTGAGGGTGGCCAGCGCGCGGGCACTTACGGTGTCCGCGGGCACCTTGGCCGCCTGGCCCACCGCACCCCAGGTACCGAGGCCCACCGCCACTACGAGTGCCGCCGCCACCGTCTTCGTACGACCGCCGTTGACCAGGACCGCGGCGAGGGCCAGGGTCAGCGCGAGGCCGAACAGATAGAGGGCGTGCCAGGCGGCGGGGCGGCCCAGCAGGTCGGAGGGGAGCGTCTTGCTGCTCGCGTCGCCGATGACCGGGACCAGCCACCTCGTCGCGCTGCCGTTGTCGTCACTCGGGACCGCCCCGAGGAAGAGGGTCGAGAAGAACGCCAGCACCAGGAGCATCGGTGCCGCGAAGGGTGACCGTACGACCCGGGCCAGCAGTACCCCGGCCGTCCCGGCGAGCAGCACCGTCAGCGGTCCGACGAGGAGTTCGCCGACCGAACCGTGGCCGACCGAGCCGGGCGCGAGCACACCCCAGGTGAACTGGGCGGCCACCAGCAGCGCGGTGAGCGCGGCGGCCGGTACGACGGACAGCACGAACGCGACCGTACGGCGCCAGGGTTCGAGGACGAGCACGTCGAAGTGCCGGTCGGTGTCCTGGCGTCGGGAGCGCAGGACGGCCTGGTTGGCGCAGAGCAGGACGGCCAGGGCGGGCAGCAGCGGGCCGGTCTGGGTGGCGCGGTCGACGTCCTGGAGGGCCGGGTAGCCGGTCCAGGCGTCGCGCATGGTCCAGCCGATCCAGGCGGCGTAGAGGGCGAACATCAGCAACACGGGGACGCGGAGCAGGAGTCTGCGTGTCTCGAAGAGGGCCAGCGCCAACACCGCTGGCCAGGAACGGCGTTGCTCGTCGGCGCGCTCGGCCGGGGGTGCCTTCTCCAGTACGGCGCTCATGCCGCCACCTCCGCGGCCACGCCGTCGAGCGCGATCAAGTAGCCGTCCTCCAGGGTGGGTTCGACGAGTTCAGCGCCGGGGGGCGGGTCGCCGACGTTGCGGAAGGCGCCGAGTCCGGTGCGCCAGCCGGCCATCGCGGCGGGGTCGCGTTCCGTGCCGCTCCATACCCGGCCTGCGGCCCGTGCGGTGAGTTCGGCCGGGGTGCCCTCGAAGCGGATGGTGCCGCCGGCCATGACGACGACGCGGTTGCAGAGCATCGCGACGTCCTCGGTCTGGTGGGTGGAGAGGAGGACCGTACGGCCCTCGCCGGCCCGCGCGATCAACTCCCGGAAGCGCATGCGCTGTTCGGGGTCGAGGCCGACGGTCGGTTCGTCGAGGACGAGGAAGCCCGGGTCGCCCACGAGGGCCGCCGCGAGCGCGACGCGCTGCCGCATGCCGCCGGACAGCTTCTTGATGCGCTTGCCGCGCACGTCGGAGAGGTCGACCTCCGCGAGCACCCGCCGCACCTCGCGGTGGCGTCCCTCGCGGTCGGTGAGTTCCTTGAGGATCGCGACGTAGTCGACGAACTCGAAGGCGGTGAAGTCCGGGTGGAAGCCGGGCGTCTGCGGCAGATAGCCGAGGACGCGCCGCACCGCCTGGCGTCCGGCCATGGTGCCGGGGTCGTGGCCGAGCACGGTGAACGCGCCGGAGTCGGCTGGCAGCGCGGTGGCGAGCACCCTCAACAAGGTGGTCTTGCCGGCCCCGTTGGGGCCGAGCAGTCCGGTGACGCCCTCGCCGAGCCGCAGCGACACGTCGTCGAGGGCGTGCGTCGAGCCGTAGCGCAGGCTGAGCCCGGCCGCGGAGACGGTGGTGGTCATGTACGGAACTCCAGTCAGGGTTCGAGAGGTTCGGACGAGGGGCCCGAAGGTGACGGAACGCGTGGGATTCAGGCGAGGTCGCCGAAGGCGGTCGGGCGGGCGTCGAAGCGGTCCCGCAGCAGGTACAGGAGTCCGGCCGCGAGCGCGGCCACCGCCGCGGCCACCCCCTGCCCGGCCGGGGTGAACGGCGCGAGCGTGCCGCCGTGCACGTTGTTGGCCACCACCAGGCACGCCACCCAGCCGCCGCCGACCAGGGACGGCGCGAGCACCGGGCCGAGGCGCGGGATCAGCGCCAGACCGGTCGTGGTCAGGGCCAGCGCGGGCAGCAGCCAGGCCAGGGCGCGCAGCCCGTACTCCGGCAGGGCCAGGGTGGCCAGGCCGTTGAGGCCGAGCCCGGCGACCAGGACGGCGACCGTACGGATCATCAGCAGCCGGAAGCCGTGCAGCGGGGCGACGACCGCCATCTCGTACGTCGGGTCGAACTTCGGGCCGTAGGACAGCGCCACGCCCGCGAGGGGGAGCAGCGGGGCCAGGCCCAGGAAGAGGGTCGGGGAGGCCGCGGTCTTCAGGGAGTTGGTGACGAGCACCGTCATCACCAGCAGCGCGACCACCGCGCCGAGCCACGAGCGGCGCAGCACCGGCGTCGCCGCCAGCAGCCGTGCCGTGTGGTCGGCGACACCGATCCGCACGAGCAGCGACTCCACCAACCCCCTTTTGGGAGCGTCGAGTTCGGCGTCGAGCCGCTCCCAGCCCGCGTCGAGCGCGACGGGGTCGGTGACGGACGCCAACAGGTCGCGGCACTCGGCGCAGCCCGCGAGGTGCGTGTCGGCGGACCAGAGCATGGGCGGTGCCAACTCGCCCCGCGCATAGGCGCGTACGTCGTCTTCGGCCACATGCCAGGTCATGCCAGCTCCTCCCGCAGTTGCTTACGGGCGCGCATGGCCCGTGTCTTGACCGTGCCGGCCGGGATGCCCAGCAGGACGGCCGCCTCCCGGGTGGTCAGCCCGTCGATCACGGTGGCCTGGAGGACCGCCCGCAGCTCGGGCGAGAGCCGGACCAGGGCGCCGGCGAGGTCCCCGTGCTCCACCCCCGCGAGCACGCGCTCCTCCGCCGACGCCTCGTCCCGGTGCCGCAGCCGCGCCAGCGCCTGCCGCATCCGGCCGCGCGCCCCGTCGCCGCGCAGCACGTCGATCAGCCGCCGCGACCCGATCCGCCACAGCCACCCGGCCACATCGCCGTCCTCCCGGTAGCGGGCACTGCCCCGCCACACCGCGAGAAACGTCTCCTGTACGACGTCGTCGACCATCCCGGCGTCGGCGCACCGGCCGCGCAGCCGCGCGGTCAGCCACGGCGCGTACCGCCGGTACAGCTCTTCGAACGCGCGCCGGTCACCGTCCGCCGCGATGGCCCGCAGCAGCTCCCCGTCGCTTCCCGTATCGCTCACATCTCCTCATCGCACGAGCCCCGCCGACCGGTTCACGGATCGGCGCACAGATCTCTCTTGACTTTCTCAGCCCCTCTGCACCACCCTTTCACTACTTAATTAGTGAAAGGGTGGTGGAACCCCAGTGGTCGAGTACCGCATCGACCGGCACAGCGGCGTGGCCACCTATGTCCAGATCGTCCAGCAGACCAAGCAGGCGCTGCGCCTGGGCATGCTGGAGCCCGGCGACAAGCTGCCCACGGCCCGCGAGGTCGTCGAGGCCACCGCCATCAACCCCAACACCGTCCTCAAGGCCTACCGCGAGCTGGAGCGCGAGGGACTGGTCGAGGCCCGCCGGGGCCTGGGCACCTTCGTCCGCAAGGGGCTGAGCACCACGCCCGCCGACTCGCCCCTGCGCCTGGAGCTGGACGACTGGGCCGAGCGGGCCCGGGAAGCCGGGCTCGGCCGGGACGACATCGCCGCGCTCTTCACCGCCGTACTCGAAAAGCACTTCCAAGGAGAACCCTCATGACAGGCACCGCCGCGATAGAGGCCGCCGCGCTCGGCAAGCGGTTCGGCCGGCGGGGAGGCTGGGCGCTGCGGGACTGCGCGTTCCGGCTGCCCGCCGGGCGCGTCTGCGCGGTCGTCGGCCCCAACGGCGCAGGCAAGTCCACGCTCCTCGCCCTGGCCGCCGGACTGCTGGCCCCCACCGAGGGCGAGATCACCGTCCTCGGCGGACGCCCGGGCGCGGCCCGCGAGCGGGTCTCCTACGTCGCCCAGGACAAGCCCCTCTACCCGCAGCTCACGGTCGCCGAGACGCTGCGCATGGGCGCCGACCTCAACACCGACCGCTGGGACGCCTCCGTCGCCGAGCGGATCGTCGCCGACGGCGACCTCGACCCGAAGTCCGGCATCCGCGCCCTCTCCGGCGGCCAGCGCACCCGCGTCGCACTCGCCCTCGCGCTGGCCAAGCGGCCCGAACTGCTGCTCCTGGACGAGCCGATGGCCGACCTGGACCCGCTCGCCCGGCACCGGATGATGGGCCTCCTCATGGCGCAGGCCGCCGAGTACGGCACCACGATCGTGATGTCCTCGCACGTGCTGGCCGAACTGGAGGACTCCTGCGACCACCTGCTCCTGGTCGACGGCGGCCAGGTCCGGATCGCCGGCGAGATCGACGAACTGCTGGCCGCGCACCGGCGCGTGTCCGCCCCCGCCGACACCGTCCTCGACCCGCACACGGTCGTCGAGTCCCGCACCACCGGCCGCCAACTCACCGCCCTGATCCGCCCGTTGGCCCCCCTCACCGCCGACTGGCAGACCGGCACACCCACCCTGGAGGAGCTGGTCCTCTCCTACCTCCGCAACCCCCAGGCCCCCACCACCAAGACCCCGGAGACCGTCGCGTGACCGCCCTCGCCACACGGGCAGCCGCCCTGCGCCCGGCCATGCACCTTCTGGAGTGTGGGGTCTTTTCTAACCATTCACCGGCCGGTACAGCAGTTAGATCCACCCCCAGCCTCCAGCAGGTACCCACCCCCGAGACCCCGGAGACCGCCGCATGACCGCCCTCGCCACCCCGCCGACGCTCACCTCGCGCCCGGCCCGGTCACCGCGACTGCTGCGCTGGCTGGTCCGGCTGCACCGGCCGGCCCTGCTCTCCTGGATCGCCTTCGTACTCGTCGTCGGCGCGCTCCTGCTGTGGGTGGGCGGCCCGCTCACCGACGCGTCGGCCGAGGCCTGGAAGCAGTACCGCGCCTGCGGGGCGGAAGGCTGCTCCTACGACGCGGGCGCGATCGGCCGCTACAAGGACTGGTACAACTACACGACCATCGCCGTCATCGCCGCCCCGTTCCTGGTCGCCGCCTGGTCCGGTGCCGCGCTGGTCAGCCGCGAACTGGAAAGCGGCACCGCCCGGTTGGCCTGGACGCAGGCGGTCTCCCCGGCCCGCTGGCTCGCCGCCAAGCTCGCCGTCCCGGCCGTGCTGATCACCGCCGGCTCCGGCCTCCTCGCGGGACTGCACCACTGGGCCTGGTCGACGGGACAGGGCCGGATCGACACCGTCAAGGGCTGGCACGACCTCGGCACCTACGCCGCCAACGGCACGGCCACCGCCGCGATGGCCCTCGCCGGACTGGCGAGCGGCGTCCTCTGGGGCCTGTTCAAGCACAACTCCCTTGGCGCGCTGGTCGGTTCACTGGCGAGCACCGGCTTCCTGTGGAGCGTCGTCGCCATCGCCACACCCCACCTGTGGCCCACCGTCACCACGGTCAGCAGCCTCAAGCACAGCGTCCCGGCCGGGTCCGGCATCGTCGTCGACCAGGGCCTGGTCACCTCCACCGGCAAGCACCTCTCCGGCCACCTGTGCGGCAGCGACACCAACGCCCAGTGCCGGATCCGCTACGAGAAGCTCGACGCCGTCGGCTACTACAACGACTACCACCCCCAATCCCACTACTGGCCACTCCAGTTGACCGCGACCGCGTTCATCCTCGCCGTCACCGCCGCCCTCACCGTGGCCGCCTTCCACCTCCTCAAGCGCCGCACCGGTTCGACGCCCGCACGAAAGGCAGCCGCCGTATGACCGCCCTGGCCGCCACCCCGACGGCCCACCCGAGACCGGCCCGCGCCGGCCGTGCCGTGCTGCGGCTGCACCGGCCGGCGCTGATCTCCTGGGGGGCCTTCGTCGCCGTGGTCTCGGCGGCGCTCCTGTGGGCCTACGGCCCGCTCGGCGACGCGGCGCACTCGGCGTGGGAGCGAGAGTGCACCACGGACGACGTGTGCGACTGGAGCGACGCCCTCACCGGGTACGACCTCGTCCACTCGGTCAGCGAGGCCCTGATCCACTTCGTGCCGGTCGTCGTCGCCCTCTGGGCGGGCGGGCTGCTGATCGGCCGTGAACTGGAGCGCGGGACCGCCCAGTTGGCCTGGACCCAGTCCGTCTCACCGGCCCGCTGGCTCGCCGCCAAGCTCAGCCTCCCGGCCGTGGTGATCACCGCCGGCAGCACCCTGCTCGTGCTGCTGCACCGCCTGCTGTTCGACGCCCACCGGATCAAGGACAGCTGGTCCTGGAACGACAGTGAGACCTTCTACGCCAACGGCACGATCGCCATCGCGTTCCCGCTGCTCGCCCTCGCCGTAGGTGCCCTCTCCGGCCTGATCGCGGGCCGGGCGGTGCCCGGTCTCATCGGCGGCTTCCTGGCCACGGCGAGCGCGACCACCCTCATCGGCCTGGCCGGCCCGCACCTCGTGCCGTGGAAGACCAGCGTCGGCGACCTGAAGGAGGGCTACGCGGCACCGGCCGACGTCATCTACGGCGGCGAGGGCGCTGTCACCTCCACCGGCGCCCACATCGCCGACCCGTGCGTCGGCACCGGAAAGGCCTGCCCGGCCGCGCACGACATCGTCGGCTACTACAGCGAGTACCACCCCTCCTCCCAGTTCTGGTCCCTCCAGCTCACCCAGACCGCCCTGATCCTCGCGGTCGCCGCCCTGGCCACCGCCGCCGCCTTCACCCTGCTGCGCCGCCGCACCTCCTGACCGGATCCCGCCTCACGGTGGCTCCCGGGCATCCGTTACGTTCGTTTCGGTGGCGTAGACGTCCGGGAGCCGCCCCCCGATATCCCGCACGCCATGTCCCCGTAACCATTGGTTCAGACGGGCTTGCGACGCTCGGCGAATGAAACCCGTCGTGCCAGAGCCTTCGCCGCCTCCCGAGGTGAACGGGGAGAACGGGACCGCCCTCCCGCAGTCCCGGCTGCACACGACCGGGGCGTTCTCCACGTCCCCCACGCTCCCCCCGGCCCTCTCCGACGCGCCCGTTTCGCCCGTGACGCGGAAGAATGGCTCCATGAGTCAGCCCAACGCCCAGGCACAGGTCCAGCACGCGCAGCCCTCCGTGGGCTCCATAGCCGCCCACCGCCCGCACACCGTGTCGGCGGCGGTCTCCGATCTGGAACCCGACATCGACGCCGACCTCGACGAGTACGAGGAGTCGCCGTACGACGGGCCCCAGCTTCCGCAGGGCCGCTTCCTGGACCGGGAGCGGAGCTGGCTCGCGTTCAACGAGAGAGTCCTGGAACTCGCCGAGGACCCGAACACGCCCCTCCTGGAGCGGGCGAACTTCCTCGCGATCTTCGCCAGCAACCTGGACGAGTTCTTCATGGTCCGGGTGGCGGGCCTCAAGCGCCGTATCGCCACCGGTGTCGCCACCCGCTCCGCGTCCGGCCTGCAGCCGCGCGAGGTGCTGGAGATGATCTGGGCCCGCTCGCGCGAGCTGATGGCCCGGCACGCCGCCTGCTACCACGAGGACGTCGCCCCCGCGCTCGCGGAGGAGGGCATCCACCTGGTCCGCTGGAACGAGCTGACCGAGAAGGAACAGGCCCGCCTCTTCACCCTGTTCCGGCACCAGATCTTCCCCGTGCTGACCCCGCTGGCCGTCGACCCCGCGCACCCCTTCCCGTACATCTCGGGCCTCTCGCTGAACCTCGCGGTCGTCGTCCGCAACCCGGTCACCGGCCACCGCCACTTCGCGCGCGTCAAGGTGCCGCCGCTGCTCTCCCGCTTCCTGGAGTCCTCGCCGGGCCGGTACGTCCCCCTGGAGGACGTCATCGCCGCCCACCTGGAGGAACTCTTCCCGGGCATGGAGATCCTGGAGCACCACGCGTTCCGGCTGACCCGCAACGAGGACCTCGAGGTCGAGGAGGACGACGCCGAGAACCTGCTCCAGGCCCTGGAGAAGGAGCTCATGCGGCGCCGCTTCGGGCCGCCGGTGCGCCTGGAGGTCGAGGAGTCCATCGACCGCGAGGTGCTCGACCTGCTGGTGCGCGAGCTGAAGATCAGCGAGGCCGAGGTCTACCCGCTGCCGGGCCCGCTCGACCTCACGGGTCTCTTCCGCATCGGCTCCCTCGACCGGCCCGAGCTGAAGTACCCCAAGTTCATCGCGGGCACCCAGCGCGACCTCGCCGAGGTCGAAACCGCGTCCGCGCCGGACATCTTCGCCGCCCTGCGCAACAAGGACGTACTGCTGCACCACCCGTACGACTCGTTCTCCACGTCCGTGCAGCGGTTCCTGGAGCAGGCGGCCAACGACGACGACGTCCTCGCCATCAAGCAGACCCTGTACCGCACCTCCGGCGACTCCCCGATCGTGGACGCGCTGATAGAGGCGGCCGAGGCCGGCAAGCAGGTCCTCGTCCTGGTCGAGATCAAGGCCCGCTTCGACGAGCACGCCAACATCAAGTGGGCGCGCAAGCTGGAGGAGGCGGGCTGCCATGTCGTCTACGGCCTGGTCGGACTCAAGACCCACTGCAAGCTGTCGCTCGTCGTCCGCCAGGAGGGCGACACGCTCCGCCGCTACAGCCATGTCGGCACCGGCAACTACCACCCGAAGACGGCCCGACTCTACGAGGACCTCGGCCTGCTGACCGCGGACCCCCAGGTCGGCGCCGACCTCTCGGACCTCTTCAACCGGCTGTCCGGATACTCGCGCCGCGAGACCTACCGCCGCCTGCTGGTCGCCCCCAAGTCCCTGCGCGACGGCCTGATCGCCCGGATCAACAAGGAGGTCCAGCACCACCGTGCCGGACGCCCCGCGTTCATCCGCATCAAGGTCAACTCGATGGTGGACGAGGCGATCATCGACTCGCTCTACCGCGCGTCCCAGGCGGGCGTCCCGGTCGACGTGTGGGTGCGCGGCATCTGCGCAGTGCGGCCCGGCGTCCCGGGACTGTCCGAGAACATCCGCGTACGGTCCATCCTCGGCCGCTTCCTCGAACACTCCCGTGTCTTCGTCTTCGGCAACGGAGGCGAGCCCGAGGTGTGGATCGGCAGCGCCGACATGATGCACCGCAACCTCGACCGACGGATCGAGGCCCTCGTCAGGGTCACCGACCCGGCCCACCGCGCCACGATCAGCCGGCTCCTGGAGACCGGCATGTCGGACACCACCTCGTCCTGGCACCTGGGCCCGGACGGCGAGTGGACCCGGCACGCGACCGACGCGGAAGGCCAACCCCTGCGCAACGTCCAGGAGATGCTCATAGACGCCCGGAGGCGCCGGCGTGGCACAGCAACACCTTGACCCGACGGATCCCACGGCCAGGGCCGTGACAGGTGACGCCTTGGCGGACTACCTGCGCGGCCAGGCCACGGAGTTCCTCCGGGCACTTCGACTGCACCGGGAGACCGGGGGCGGCCAGAACGGCACGGAGGAATCCGTCGACGCGGCGCGCGCCCTGCGCCACTCGGCCCGCCGGATCAGCGGCAGCCTGCACACCTTCCGGCCGCTCCTGGACGCCGGCTGGTCCGAGGAGATGCGCCCCGAACTGGCGTGGCTGTCGGGCACGCTGGCGCTGGAGCACGCGTGCGCGGCCCGGCTCGAGCGGCTGCTGCTCGCCCTGCACCGGCTCTCCGGCTCGGCCGCGTTCCCCGCGCAGTCGGCGGCCTCGGCCGTGGGCGGCCGGGTCACCGGCGCGGGCCGGGGCGTACCGGCGCCCGCGAACGGCCGCGGCACAGGCCCGGCCGCGCCCCCCTCCGCCACCGCCGAGCGCGGCAACCTCACCGTGGGCGCGGCCAAGGCGGGCGCCCTCCTGGAGCGCCAGCTCACCCTGGCCCGGACCCGGGCCCACTCCACCGCGCTGCAGGCCCTCGGCTCCTCCCGCTTCCACGCGGTCGCCGACAAGGTCGCCGTACTGGCCAGCGAGGTCCCTCTCACCCCCACCGCCGGCGGCGCCGACCTGCGCCCGCTGGCCGCCGCGGCCGGGGAGCGCCTGAACGACGCGGTCGCCGCGCTGCCGCTGGTCACCGCCGGGCACCCGTACAACGCGGAGGCCCTCATCCACGGCCTCTCCCCCGACCCGGCCCCGCACCCCCAGGACGGCCCCTGGCACCAGGTCCGTCTGCTGCTGCGGCTGCACCGCTACGCCGTCGAGGTCCTGCACGGCGACGACCCGCCCCTGGACGTACGGCTGCTCGCGGCCGGCCAGGCCCTCAATCTGCACCGGGACGCCTCGGAGGCCGCCGCCGCGGCGGCTTCCGCGGCCCGCACCCCGCGCATCGCCCCGGCGACCGCGTACGCGCTCGGGGTGCTCCACGCCGACCAGCGCCACGAGGTGGAGGCGGCCCGCTTCGCCTTCCAGCAGTCGTGGCAGAAACGGGCAGTGGGGACCGCCTGACGCCCTGCACCAACCCGCGCGAAGGAGACGGTGAACCTTCAGTGACTTCCTCGACGAACGACACCATCGTCCAGGCGGCCGGCTGCGTCCTGTGGCGGCACCGGTCCGCCGGGGACCTCGAACTGGCGCTGGTCCACCGGCCCAAGTGGGACGACTGGTCCTGGCCCAAGGGCAAGCTCAAGCGCGGCGAGACGTTCGAGGAGGCGGCCCGCCGCGAGGTCCTGGAGGAGACCGGCCACACCTGCCGGCTGGGCACGGGGCTCCCGTCGGCCCGGTACACCGACCACCACGGGCGGCCCAAGGAGGTCCGCTACTGGGCGGCCGAGGCGACCGGCGGGGCCTTCGAGCCCAACGACGAGGTCGACGCGGTCGTCTGGCTGAGGCCGGCCGAGGCCCGCGAGCGGCTCACCTACGAGCGGGACCGGGACCTGATCTCCCTCGCGCTGATGGCCGTCGGGACGGACGAGGACCCGCCCGGCTGACCCCGTCTCCTGGGCTGCCGTGCCGCCCACCTCGCGTTACGTTGCGAGAAGACGGCCGCAGCAGGGCCGTCGCCCAACCGAGGGAACGCCCGCTCGTGGACGCGCTTCCGGGCCCGCCGAACCTGGCATAGTCCGGAATCGGGTCGTGTCCTCGACGTGAGCGTTCCGTGACCTAACCGCACCGCCCACAGGGGTTCACCCTCCGTTCACTTATGCCCATAGGCGCCTTCACCTGTTCTGCCTACTTTCGGCCTTACGCGATGCGAGCCGCGACCTGGGGGTCGCTACCCGCGTCACCCAGTCTTCGTCTTCGCACGCCGCCGTTATTCAGGCCGGCGGCTCCTGGAAGGAACTCCCTCAAGTGAAGCTTCAGCGCATGAACCGGCGGGCCCTCACCCTCGGTGCTCTCGCGGTCTCCGGCGCCCTGGCCCTCACGGCGTGCGGCTCGGACGACAACGGTGGCTCGTCGAGCAGCAGCAGCTCCTCGACGACCAACGCCAGCTCGGCCATCTGCGGCGACGCGAAGAAGGGCCAGCAGCTGCTCGCCGACGGCTCGTCCGCGCAGAAGAACGCGATCGACGCGTGGGTCAAGGCGTTCAGCCAGGCCTGTGGCGTCCAGATCAACTACAAGGGCGGCGGCTCCGGCGCCGGTGTCACCTCCTTCAACCAGGGTCAGCTGGCCTTCGCCGGTTCCGACTCGGCGCTGAAGCCCGAAGAGGTCACCGCCTCCAAGCAGGTCTGCTCCGGCGGCCAGGGCATCGACCTCCCGATGGTCGGCGGCCCGATCGCGCTCGGCTACAACGTCCCGGGGGTCGACAACCTGGTCCTGGACGCCCCGACGCTCGCCAAGATCTTCGACAGCAAGATCACCAAGTGGAACGACGCGGCGATCAAGAAGCTGAACCCGTCCGCCACGCTGCCCGACCTCAAGATCCAGGCGTTCCACCGCTCGGACGAGTCCGGCACCACGGACAACTTCACCAAGTACCTGATCGCCACCACCCCGGACAACTGGAAGTACTCCGGCGGCAAGGCCTGGCAGGCCAAGGGCGGCCAGTCCGCCGCCGGCTCCGCGGGTGTGGCCGCGGGCGTCAAGCAGACCTCCGGCGCCATCGGTTACTTCGAGCTCTCCTACGTCGCGGACGGCGTCAAGGCCGTCAGCATCAACACCGGCGCCTCGGCCCCGGTCGCGCCCAGCACCGACAGCGCCACCAAGGACATCGCCGCCGCCAAGATCGTCGGCACCGGCAACGACCTGAAGCTGCAGCTGGACTACAACACCAAGGCCGAGGGCGCGTACCCGATCACCCTGGTGACGTACGAGATCGTCTGCGACAAGGGCAACAAGGCCGACACGCTGCCCGCCACGAAGGCGTTCCTCACCTACATCGCCAGCGAGGACGGCCAGAAGGTCCTCTCCGGCATCAACTACGCGCCGATCCCCGACGCGATCATCGCCAAGGTTCGCACCACCATCGCGAGCATCAGCTAGTCCGAGTGTGCGGCCGGGTCCCGTTCCAGGGGCCCGGCCGCACCGTCCGGTGCACCGCCGCCACGGACCGCACACCGCACGTGTGGACCCGCAGACCGGAGAATCCCGATGGATATATCGACAAAGAACCCTGCAGAAGCACCCCCTCCCACCCCTGAGCCCTCCGCCGCGGAGCAGAAGCGCACCGCCCGCGGCGCCACCCGACCCGGTGACCGGATCTTCCTCGGTCTCTCCCGCGGGTCGGGCATCCTGCTGCTGGTGATCATGGCCGCCATCGCGGTCTTCCTCACCTACCGCGCCTCGCTCGCGATCAGCAAGGACCACGCGAACTTCCTCACCACCTTCGAGTGGAACACCGGCCTGATCCCGCCGAAGTTCGGCATCGCCGTCCTGGCGTTCGGCACCGTGGTGTCCTCGATCATCGCCATGGTCATCGCGGTCCCGATCGCGGTCGCCATCGCCCTGTTCACCACGCACTACGCCCCGCGCAGGCTCCGCGGCCCGGTCTCCTACGTGATCGACCTGCTGGCCGCCGTACCGTCCATCGTGTACGGCCTCTGGGGCGCCCTGATCCTCGTACCGCACATGATCGGCCTCTTCGGCTGGCTGAACGACTACTTCGGCTGGACCGGGATCTTCTCCTGGGAAGAGGGCGCCCCGCGCTCGATGCTCACCGTCGGCATCCTGCTCGCGATCATGATCCTGCCGATCATCACCAACGTCAGCCGTGAGGTCTTCCGCCAGGCCCCGCAGATGATCGAGGAGGCGGCCCTCGCCCTCGGCGCCACCCGCTGGGAGGTCATCCGCATGGCGGTGATCCCCTTCGGCCGCTCCGGCGTGATCTCCGCCTCGATGCTCGGCCTCGGCCGCGCGCTCGGCGAGACGATGGCCGTCGCCACCGTGCTCTCCCCGGACTTCATCATCCACGCCAGCCTGCTCAACCCGGGCGGCGGAACCTTCGCCCAGAACATCGCCAGCAAGTTCAGCGAGGCGACACCGTTCGGCCGTGACGCACTGATCGCGTCCGGTCTCGTCCTGTTCGTCATCACCTTGCTGGTCAATGGTGCGGCCCGGCTCATCATCGCCCGCCGTGCGGAGTACTCGGGGGCCAACGCATGAGCAACGCAGCCGTAGCCGACAAGCCCGTGAGCACCCTGCAGGGCGCGACCCTCCCCAAGTGGTCGCCGTACGCCATCGCCGGCGGCTCCATCGTGGTGGCCGTCCTCATCGGACTGGTCGGCAGCCTGGACAGCAAGATCCAGTGGGGCCTGATCGCGGCGATCCTCTTCGTCCTCGGCACGTACGTCATCGCCGCCCGCATCGAGGGCACCCGCCAGGCCAAGGACCGGGTCGCGACCAGCCTCGTCTGGGTCGCCTTCCTCCTCGCCGTCATCCCGCTCGTCTCCCTGCTCTGGACGACGATCGCGCGCGGTGTGAAGGTCCTCAACGTCTACTTCCTGACCCACTCGATGGGTGTGGTCGGCGACACCGAGCCCGGCGGCGGTATCTACCACGCCATCATCGGCAGCCTGGAGCAGGTCGCCCTCGCCACCCTGATCGGCGCCCCGATCGGGGTGCTCACCGCGATCTACCTGGTCGAGTACGGGCAGGGCAAGCTCTCCAAGGCGATCACGTTCTTCGTCGACGTCATGACGGGCATCCCGTCGATCGTCGCGGGTCTGTTCATCCTGTCCCTCATGCTCATGTGGGACATGGGGCCCTCCGGCTTCGCCGGTTCCTGCGCCCTGGCCATCCTGATGATGCCGGTCGTGGTCCGCTCCACCGAGGAGATGCTGAAGCTCGTCCCGAACGAGCTGCGTGAAGCGTCCCTCGCCCTGGGCATCCCGAAGTGGCGCACGATCCTGAAGGTGGTCCTCCCGACGGCTATCGGCGGCATCACCACGGGCATCATGCTGTCGGTGGCACGCATCGCCGGTGAGACCGCGCCCGTCCTGCTGCTGGTGTTCGGCAACCCGTTCATCAACAACGACCCGTTCCACGGGGCGCAGGCGTCGCTGCCGCTGTACATCTACCAGCAGTTCGCGCAGAGCGCGGGTTCCGGTGCGGCCTACGACCGTGCCTGGGCCGCGTCCCTCACGCTGATCGCCTTCGTGATGATCCTCAACCTGGTGGCCCGCGGCATCGCCCGCTGGAAGGCCCCCAAGACCGGTCGCTGACGCGACCCCCTCAGCGACCGTTCTGAATCTCTGGAAGTGAAGCAGTCATGGCCAAGCGAATCGACGTCAGTGGGCTCACCGCCTACTACGGCTCCCACAAGGCAATCGAAGACATCTCGATGACGGTCGAGCCCCGCACAGTGACGGCCTTCATCGGCCCCTCCGGCTGCGGCAAGTCGACCTTCCTGCGCACGCTCAACCGTATGCACGAGGTCACGCCCGGCGGCCGGGTCGAGGGCAAGGTGCTCCTGGACGACGAGGACCTCTACGGCCACGCCATCGACCCGGTGTCCGTGCGCCGCGAGATCGGCATGGTCTTCCAGCGCCCGAACCCCTTCCCCACCATGTCGATCTTCGACAACGTGGCGGCGGGCCTGCGTCTGAACGGCTCCTACAAGAAGAGCGAGCTGTCGGACGTCGTCGAGAAGTCCCTCAAGGGCGCGAACCTCTGGAACGAGGTCAAGGACCGCCTCAACAAGCCCGGTTCGGGCCTGTCCGGTGGTCAGCAGCAGCGCCTCTGCATCGCGCGCGCGATCGCGGTGGAGCCGAAGGTCCTGCTGATGGACGAGCCCTGCTCGGCCCTCGACCCCATCTCCACCCTCGCGATCGAGGACCTGATCGGCGAGCTGAAGGAACGCTTCACGATCGTCATCGTGACGCACAACATGCAGCAGGCGGCCCGCGTCTCGGACCGTACGGCCTTCTTCAACCTCGCGGCGGTCGGCCAGCCCGGCAAGCTCATCGAGATCGACGACACGGAGCGCATCTTCTCCAACCCGTCGGTCCAGGCCACGGAGGACTACATCTCGGGCCGCTTCGGCTAAACCGGGAGTCCTCTTCTGAAACCCCTCGCGGTGCTGCATGGCGGTGCCACCGCGAGGACGAAAAGGGCCCGCCCCTGGCTCCCGGGGGCGGGCCCGTTCGTTCTGTCTTGAATCGCTCACCCCTCAACCCACCGTAAACGGGTGGGAGGGTGGAAACAGGGGTCCAGGGGCGGAGCCCCTTGGTACGGCGCCCTACAGGAACGCCAGGTTCACGACCCAGAAGCTCGCCGCGGCGACCAGCCCAGCCGCCGGCATCGTGATGAACCACCCCAGCACGATGTTCTTGGCGACACCCCACCGCACCGCGTTCACCCGCTTCGTCGCCCCCACACCCATGATCGCCGAGGTGATGACATGCGTAGTGGAAACCGGCGCCTTGAACAGATACGCCGTGGTGAACATGATCGCCGCGCCGGTCGTCTCCGCGGCAAACCCCTGCGGTGGATCCAGCTCGATGATCTTCCGCCCCAGCGTCCGCATGATCCGCCACCCACCCGCGTACGTCCCCAGCGACAGCATCAGCGCGCAGACGATCTTCACCCACACCGGGATCGGATCGCCGTAGGTCGAATGCCCGGAGATCACCAGTGCCATCACCACGACACCCATGGTCTTCTGCGCGTCCTGGAGGCCGTGGCCAAGAGCCATCCCCGCCGCAGACACCGTCTGCGCGATACGGAATCCCCGCTTCGCCTTGTGCGGATTGGCCTTCCGGAAGATCCACATGATCGCGGTCATCACCAGATAACCGGCGACGAGACCGACGACCGGCGACACGAACATCGGCACGATGACCTTGTCGACGACCCCGTGCCAGATGACATCGGTACCGCCGGCCAGCGCGGCCCCCACCATCCCGCCGAACAGCGCGTGCGAGGACGAGGACGGCAGCCCGAAGTACCAGGTGATCAGGTTCCAGGTGATCGCGCCGATCAGTGCCGCGAAGAGGATCCCCATCCCCTTCGACCCGTCGGGCGTCTCGATCAGCCCCTCACTCACCGTCTTGGCGACCCCGGAACCGAGAAAGGCACCGGCGAGGTTCATGACGGCGGCCATGGCCAGCGCCGCGCGCGGCGTCAGCGCCCGCGTCGAGACGGACGTGGCAATGGCGTTGGCGGAGTCGTGAAAACCGTTCGTGTACGTGAAAAAGAGCGCGACCAGAATGGTCACGACCAGAGCAAAGGTGTCCATGGAGAGGTCAGGACTCCTTGACGGCGATGGTCTCCACCGTGTTCGCCACGTGCTCGAACGCGTCCGCCGCCTCCTCCAGCACATCCACGATCTGCTTGAGCTTGAGCACCTCGATGGCCTCGTACTTGCCGTTGAAGAGCATGGCCAGCAGCTTGCGGTGGATCTGGTCGGCCTGGTTCTCCAGCCGGTTGACCTCGATCCAGTACTCGGTGAGGTTGTCCATCGTGCGCAGGTTCGGCATGGCCTCCGCGGTGAGCTCCGCCGCCCGCGCCAGTACCTCGATCTGCTGCTCGACGCCCTTGGGCAGTTCCTCCACGTTGTAGAGGACGACCAGGTCGACGGCCTCCTCCATGAAGTCCATGATGTCGTCGAGGCAGGAAGCGAGGTTGTAGATGTCCTCGCGGTCGAAGGGCGTGATGAACGAGGAGTTCAGCTGATGGAAGATCGCGTGCGTGGCATCGTCACCGGCATGTTCAGCGGCCCGCATACGCTCTGCGATCTCGGCCCGGCCGGCGGTGTCCGCCCCGAGCAGTTCCATGAGGAGTTTCGAGCCCGTGACGATGTTGTCCGCGGACGCGGCGAACATGTCGTAGAAGCTCGTCTCCCTGGGGGTCAGACGAAAGCGCACAAGGGGTCCTCGGGATGCATCGGTTTCGGTCAGGCTGATGCTAAGTGCATCATCCGGCCACGGCTAATGGGCCGTCCCCCAGTGTCGCCCATGAGGCACAGTGATCCGCACGGGGGCGTACCAAGGGCCCTATACCCAGCAAAGTTCGTTACGATATACCCACTAGGGGTATATGTCTGGAGGACGCCATGGACGCGATGACGACCACCGAGGCCGGCGCGGCGACGACGCCCTCCGAGCCGGCCGTCGAACCGGCCACCGAACCGGTGACGCACGGTTACCACCACCAGAAGGACGAGCACCTCAAGCGCCTGCGCCGGATCGAGGGCCAGATCCGCGGACTGCAGCGCATGGTCGACGAGGACGTCTACTGCATCGACATACTCACCCAGGTGTCCGCCTCCACGAAGGCCCTGCAGTCGTTCGCACTGCAGCTCCTGGAGGAGCACCTGCGGCACTGCGTCGCCGACGCTGCCGTCAAGGGCGGCGCGGAGATCGACGCGAAGGTCGAAGAGGCGACGAAGGCGATCGCCCGACTCCTGCGTACCTAGCGACTAGGCCCTGTTGGAGGCGTCCCGCTCCTCGGCCACTTTCAGCACCTCGTCGATGCTCTCCAGGCTGAGCCGGTCCTGGGCGGCCGAGGCCGCGATGATCAGGTCTCCGCACAGCTCGATCTCGGCGAGTGCCACGTGGTCCTGAACTGCCGTACCGCCGACCGGAGCCACGTGCGTCACCTCTTCTCTGCCGTCACCGACTTCCTAGAGTAGGGAGCGGTCTACACACCGCGCATGGCACGGACGGGCTAGTTCTCACACCGACTCGTCACCGATCGGTTCAGGTCACTTCTCGGCGATCTGCCCGGCGTAGATGTCCTTCGACACCGGAAGCCGTACGTCCACGGGGGCCCCGAAGTCGTACAGCAGCGTCGTCGAGGCGACCGCCACGGTGCTGCGGCGCTGCCCGTTGACGAAGCTGAACTGCTGCCGGAGCTTGCGGATCCGCCCCTGGTCGTCGAGGTAGACGTCGAAGGGCACCCGGGAAGTGGCGAACCCTTTCGCCGCCGACCGCAGGGCCGCCTCGTTCCCCGCCGAAGCACTCCTCGCGGCGACGGAGAGATCGGCGACCCCCCGATAGTGACGCACCAGGGCCCCGGCCACCTCCGTCTTCCCCAGATACGTCGCCGCAGTCGTCCCGCGCAGCACCTCGGCGGCGGCGTACGGGTCGGTGGCCCCGCCGGTCACGAGGTTGCCGTCGGACAGCGTCCCGGTGTCGACCCGCACCCACTTGTCGGCGGGCACCCCGGCGCCCCGGTTCTTCATGAACAGGGAGCCCGGCGCGAGGAGTTCGGTGATCGGCCGGTGTTCACTTGCACCGGCGGGATCCTGCGGCAACTGCACGGTGAGCCGGCCGAGCCGGCGCCGGAAGTCGTAGCCGCCCGCGCCCCGGATGGTCACGCGGGTGCCGCCGGTGGCCATCTCCATGGACGTACGGGCCTGTGAACTCCCCGCCGCGACAAGGGTGTCGGCCGCGCGCCGCACCACCGCGACCGCGTCCCCGCCACCGCGCGCGTCCGCCGTGGCCGCCCCGTCGCCACCACCGCACCCACCGGTCCCGGCACAGACCCCGACCACGAGCCCCGCCGCGACGACCGCCCCACCGGCTCGCCTGCGCTGCCGCTCCTCCATCGCTGCCGTACCCCCGGTACGTCGTCACGGGCCCCCTGTCGCTGCGCCTAACGAGCGGGCGGGTGGCCCCGTCACGCGTATCCGGGCCGGGTACAACGACTTCCGGCCGCCATACGAACCCTTTACGGAACCTCGGTAACGTTGTCGGAGTGGCGCAGCAGGACGGCCGAGAGGCTCCCCCCGTACATCCGGAACACCGCACGACGCTGATCGAGCAGGGTCCTTTCTGCTTCGGCCGGTGCATATGCGGCTGGCGCGGCCCGGCGAGACGGGCGAGAAGCCAGGCCAGAACGGACGCGGCGGGACATCTCTCTGTTCCGAACCCGTGACATGAACGCGAGAACTTGTGGGGCGCCGGACGTATCTCACCTCACGGAACCCCCACAGGAGGCGAAATGGAACGGCGTACGTTCATAGGCGGCGGCGCGGCCGCGATAGCGGCGGTGGCCACGGCCGGATGCAGCGGCGGCAGCCCGGGCATCGGCAGTGGTGACACCTCCACCGTGGCCAACGCCGCCAAGTCCACGGGCATCGGCAGGCTGCCCGCCGCCGCAGCCAACTGGGCCGCCCTGGCCCGGGAGCTGGACGGCACCCTGGTGCGCCCCGGTGACGCCTCCTGGAAGACGGCCCACCAGCTCTACAACACCCGCTTCGACAACCTGAAGCCGGCCGCGGTGGCCTATGTCGCCAACGCCGACGACATCCGCTCCGTCCTCTCCTACGCCCGCGCCCACAGCGTCAAGGTCGCGATCCGCAACGGCGGCCACTCCTACGCCGGCTGGTCCTCCGGCGACAACCGGCTGATCGTCGACGTGTCGAAGCTGAACAAGATCCGGGCGAGCGGCAACAGCGCCGTCGTCGGCGCCGGCGCCAAACTGATCGACGTCTACCGGGGCCTCGCCGCGAAGGGCGTGACCATACCCGCCGGCTCCTGCCCCACGGTCGGCGTCTCCGGCCTCACCCTCGGTGGCGGCCACGGCGTGGTCTCCCGGGCGTACGGCCTGACCTGCGACAGCCTCACCCAGGCCACCCTCGTCACCGCCGACGGCAAGCAGCTGATCGCCAACGCGAGCGAGAACAAGGAGCTGTTCTGGGCGCTGCGCGGCGCGGGCAACGGCAACTTCGGCGTCGTCAC
Organism: Streptomyces hokutonensis; assembly: GCF_042751305.1. Classification (GTDB taxonomy): domain Bacteria; phylum Actinomycetota; class Actinomycetes; order Streptomycetales; family Streptomycetaceae; genus Streptomyces; species Streptomyces hokutonensis_A. The sequence goes on along the minus strand of NZ_JBHYWD010000006.1, from coordinate 20,554 downwards.
GGAGCTGCAGTTCAAGACACACCCCGCACCCCAGGCCGTATCCGGCTATCTGACCTGGCCGTCGTCGATGGCGGCGGCCGTGGTGAAGGCCTGGCAGGAGTGGGGCCCGGACCAGCCCGACGAGATCTGGTCGTCCTGCCATCTCTCGAACACCCCCGGCGGCACCCCCAGGGTCTCCGTCGCCGCCTTCTCCCTGGGCACCTACAACGAACTCCAGAACGCGGTCGACAAACTGGCCCACCTCGTCGGCGGCAACGCGTCGAGCGTCTCGCTCAAGCGGCACACGTACGAGGAGTCGATGAACGCCTACGCGGGCTGCTCGTCGTTCTCGACGGACGCCCAGTGCCATCTGCCGGGTACGACCCCGGGCCGTAACCCGCAGGGCGCGCTGTCCAGGGAGACCTATACGGGCCGCTCGGACTTCTTCGACCGCTCGATCTCCGACGCGGGCATCCAGACGATGCTCGCGCAGATGCGGTCGGTCAGCGGCAACGGCGACATCGCGCTCACGGCGCTGGGCGGCGCGGTCAACCGGGTCTCCCCCACGGCGACGGCCTTCGTGCACCGCCGTTCCCGCATGCTGGCCCAGTACCTCGTCTCCTGGCCGGCCGGCACGGCGGGCACCGCCGCCCAGTCCTGGCTGACCCGCTTCCACACCGCGATGAAGCCGTACGCCTCGGGCGCCGCCTACCAGAACTACACCGACCCCACCCTCACCGACTGGCGCAAGGCGTACTACGGCGACGCGGCGACCCGCCTGACGACTTTGAAGAAGCAGTACGACCCGAACCGGTTCTTCACATACCCACAGGGCTTGTAAACAGGCAGTTCTGCAGGGCGCCCCTGAGGGGCGCGGGGCTGTATCCATTTGCGGCTCCGCCGCGTGGGCGCGACCAGCCACAACGAGCCCGCAGACGAAACACGACGCCTACGCCGCCAAGTCCCGTTCCTCCGTCGTCCCCGAAGCCTCCGTCCGAGCCCCCGGGATCACCGCGTCCCGGGCCAGCCGCCGAGCGTCACCGGACCGCACCAGCCACGCACCCCACCGCGAGCTCTCGACAGCCTTCAGCACAGGCGTGAGCAGAGCCATCGCCAGCGGAGACAGCAGAAGGGCAACAGCCGTACCGAGCGCGAACCCACCGATCACGTCGGTCGGATAGTGCACGCCCATATAGACCCGGCAGAACCCCTCCACCAGCGCGAGCCCGATCCCCAGCAACCCGAACCGCCGGTTGGCGACGAACAGCGCGACGCCCATCGCCATGGTGATCGTGGCGTGATCGCTCACGAAGGAGTAGTCGGTCTTCCCGGAGACGAGGACATCGATGCCGGTGTGGTCGACGAAGGGCCGGGGCCGCTCCACGAACCCGCGGATGGGCACGTTCACAAGTACGGCGACCGCCGCGGCCAGCGGAGTCCAGACGAGCGCCGCGACGGACTGGGCGGAGTCCTCGTCCGCGCGCCGTCGCACGGACCACCAGCAGCACACCACGAGCAGCACCATGGCGATCAGCAGTCCGTACTCGCCGACGAACTCCACGATCCGGTCGAACCAGTGCGGCGCGTCCTTGGCGAGGCCATTGATGTCGTAGAGCAGATCGACGTCGGGGTTGGACCCGGATTCGGCGAGTACAGCCATGATGCTGCGGCTCCTTCGTCGTTGTTCCGGGCGCACCCTCTCGTGCGCATCACTGAAACAGGAACGCACGGCCTCACTTCATACGTTCCACACTCCACCGAATGATCACGCAGACGTTATCGAAGAGAGACTCATCGCCCCAGCTCAGGGGGTGGGTTCACGCTCGGTTCACACCGTCGTGGGGAGTGCTTTCGCGCCATCTTCGGTGACCCGGGTGGCGCCGAAGTAATCGGGGGTGTCAATGGGGTCGAACCGGATCACAGCACCCGTCCGGGGCGCGTCGATCATGTATCCGCCGCCGACATAAATCCCCACATGCCGGATGGCGCGGGAATTGGTGAGGTCGTCCGAGAAGAACACCAGATCTCCCGGCAGCAATTCGGACCGCTGCGGATGCGGTCCCGCGTTGTACTGGTCGTTCGCAACGCGCGGCAGCGTGATTCCCGCGCTCTCGAACGCGGCCTTGGTCAGCCCCGAGCAGTCGAAGCGCCCGCCCTGGTCGGCGGTGCCGTTCCCGCCCCACAGATAGGGGGTGCCGAGCTTTTTCTGGGCGTAGTTGATGGCGGTGGCGGCCTGCTGCGAGGGATCGACCCGGCTGACCGGCGCGGCGAAGCTCTGCTCCAGGGACGTGATCGTCTTCACGTAGTTCTTGGTCTCCGCATACGGCGGCACACCCTGGTACTTGATGACGGCGTACGCGCCCGCGTTGTACGAGGCGAGCATGTTCTCGCTCTGGTTGCCCGGCACGTCCTTCACATAGGAGGCGAGCTGGCAGTCGTAGCTCGCGGCCGAGGGAATCGCGTCGTTCGGGTCCCATACGTTGCGGACGCCGTCGCCGTTGCCGTCGATCCCGTGCGTGGCCCAGGTCCCGGGGATGAACTGCGCTATCCCCTCCGCCTTCGCGGGGCTCTTCGCGTTCGGGTTGAAGCCGCTCTCCTGGTAGAGCTGGGCGGCGAGCAGTGCGGGGTTGAGGGCGGGGCAGAGGTTGCCCCACTTCTGCACGAGTGACGAATAGGCCGCCGGCACCGCGCCCTTGGCGAGCGCGATGCTGCCTCCGCCGGCTCCGCCTGCGAGGTTCCCGGCGACGAGGTACACCCCGACGACGAGCAGCATCACGAAGCTGAGCCCGAGCCCGGCCGCGATCCCACCGATCACCCATACTTTTCGCACGGCTCAACCCTCCCCCATGTCAGCCCTGTTCAAGGCCATTTCGGGGCAGGGTGGCGGCATTTCGCTGTGTTTCCGCCGGATGTGACGCGTATTCAGCGAGCGGGCCGGATGGCGCGGCGGCCTTTATTCCGGGTCGCTCGTGGCGTCCTTGTACAACTCGGCCGCTTCTTTACCGAGCACGACACTGTAGGAGATATCGGGCGTCAGTCCGCCCTGTTCATGTCCGCCGATGACGCCCACGACCTGCTGGTCGCCGTTCACCCAAGGGCTGCCGCTGGTGCCGCCGGTGAAGCCCGGGCAGTCGATGCGCTGCTGGGTGGCGCTGTGCTGGGTGGGCTTGTTGGTGCAGCTGATGGGCTGGTCGGTCGCAGATGGGTAGCCGGTGATGGTCACGGCGGTGGCCCCGGTCTCCGTCCCGGTGGTGAACCGGTCGGCGCCGACCACGTCCTCGATGTTCTTGCCGTCCACCTCGGCGACCGTGGCGAAGCCGATGTCGCTGTCCTCGCCCTGCCCCTGGTTCCACCCGTCCGGCAGGTACCGCTGCAGGACCTTCCACACCCCGTACGGCGCCTTGCCGTCCCGGTAGCCGGGCACGAAGACGTCGCCGGGGTCGCCGTCCAGGCAGTGGGCCGCGCTGACGATGAGGTTGTGCCCCGCGCTGTGCACCACGGACGCGGTGCAGTGGTGGCCGCCGGCCAGGCTGGTGGCGTGGTCCGACCCGAACAGGGCTCCGACCCGCACGCTCTGTTTGTTCACCTCGGTCACGGTGGTCACGCCGAAGGGCCCCGGGCCGTCGTCCGCGGTCGCCACGGACGCCGAGGTCAGGGCCAGCGTCACCACGGCGACGAACAGCGCGTACCGGCGGTTGCCCGCGAGGCGAGCGGAACGGGAGATGCGTGAGCTGCGCTTCATCGGCCCCCACTTTGTCCCACGAAGGTGAGAAAGGACGTCGACGTTTGCTGAGATTTCGCTGTGAACGGCTCGTGCAACGACTCGTTCGGCGCTTCGTTCGGCGGTCAGTCCACCGTACTGTCCTCCCGTCTCTTCTGCCCCCTGAGCGATACTCGATGCCGCCCCCGGCTGCCAGAAAGAGGAATCTCCCGTGTCCGACATCCCCCCCGACCTCACCTGGGAACGCGCCGCCCCACCGGACGCCACCGGACCCGGCCCCTGGATCGAAATCGCCTTCGGCGAGGGCGACGACGGCGAGGCCCCGGTCTACATCCGCGAGACCAGCGACCCGGACAACGTGGTCACCACCAACCGCCGCAAGTGGGACGCCTTCGTGCTGGGCGTCCAGGCAGGCGAGTTCGACCACTTCGTGGAGGGCGTGGAGGAGGCGGCGGACCCAACAGCCCCGGGAAACGGGCCCCATGCATAGAAGCCGCGTCTTCGCCCTCCTGATCGACACCCCCGGTCCGGAGGCCGCCGCCGCTGCGGCCTTCTGGTCGGCGGCCCTCGGCGCCCCCGCCACGCCGGTCCCCTCGGAGGAGCAGTTCATCTCCCTCCACGAGGCAATCCCCGGTCTGGTGACGGCGGTTCAGTCGATCGACGATCCCAACCCCCGCTTCCACATCGACATCGAGACCGACGACGTGGAGGCGGAGACGGCCCGCCTTCTCGCCCTCGGCGCGACCCCGGTCTCCCGCTGGCTGGAGTGCCGCACCCTGCGCGCCCCCGGCGGCCACCTGCTGTGCGTCCTGCCGGTGCACAGCGACGCCGACGTCTTCAACGCCGGGGCACGCAGCTGGAGTTGACGGGACCGGGGTTGACGGGCCCGGAACCGCTCAGAACGTCGTCGTCATCCCGCCGTCCACCGCGATCGTCTGCCCCGTGATGAACGATGCCGTGTCGCCCGCCAGGAACACCACGATTCCCGCGATCTCGGCCGGCCGCCCCCAACGCCCCAGGGCGGTACGGGTCTTGAGCCACCGGCCCCACTCGGGGTCGTCGGCGAGACCGGCGTTGACCTCGGTCGCGAACGTCCCCGGAGCCACCGAGTTGACGGTCGTGCCGCTGGGCCCCAGGTCCGCGGCGAGGGCCCGGGTCAGCCCGTCGAGGCCGGCCTTGACCGTGGCGTAGGCGATGTCCCCGGTGCGGCCCAACTGGCCCATGACGGAGGAGACGTTGATGATGCGGCCGGGGGTGCGACGGGCGGCCAGGCCCTCGGCGACGGTCCGGCTCAGCGCGTACGCCGAGGTGAGGTGAACGTCCAGCATGTGCGCCAGCGCGTCCGGGGTCATGTCGTACAGCCCTCGCCGGTCGCGCCGGCCGACGTTGTTGACCAGGACGTCGATGTCCCCGAGCCCGCTCACCGCCTCCCGCGCCGCCGCCCGCTCGGTGACGTCGAAGACCGCGGCCGAGGCGTCCAGCCCCTCGTCGCGCAGCGCCCGCACGGTCGCGCCGACGGTGGCCCGGTCCCGCCCGTTGACCAGTACCCGCGCGCCCGCCCGGGCCAGTCCCCGGGCCATCTCCAGGCCCAGTCCGCGCACCGAGCCGGTCACCAGGGCCGTATGGCCGGCGAGCGAGAAGGCGTCGTGAGCACCCATCCCGCGACCTCCACCACGGTTGGCACTGAAACACTCGTTTCAGTTACGGTAGCGCAGTGGGCACGACACCGTCATCAGCGCCTTCTCCGCGGCGCACCGAACTCCTCGACGCCTGCTACGCCTACCTCCTCGAACACGGCCTCACCGGTCTGTCCCTGCGCCCCCTCGCCGCCGCCACGGGCACCAGCCCGCGCGTCCTGCTCTACCTGTTCGGCAGCAAGGACGAGCTGCTGCGGCAACTGCTCGCCAGGGCACGGCACGAGCAGGTCGGGACGATGGCCGTAGTGCTCACCGAGGCCGGAGGCGACGACTTCGACGCCCTCGTGGACCGCCTCTGGGCCTTTCTCTCCGAGCCGGAGCAACGCCCGATGGTGCGGCTGACGTACGAGGCCTTCCTGATGTCCCTGAGTCACGATCCCGGCCCGTGGGCGGGCTTCGCCGGCGAGGCGGCCCGGGAGTGGCTCGACCTCCTCGCGCGCGCCCAGCCGCCCGGCACCCCGCCCGCCCTCGCACAGGCCCGGGCGACACGGGCCCTGGCACTGGTCCGGGGCCTCCTGCTGGACCTCCTGGCCTGTGAGGAACCGGAGCGGGTGCGGTCGGCGCTCACCTTCGGCACCCAGGAGCCGGTACCCGCTACGCCACCGCCCCCACCGGGAACCGCACCCCGGTGAGGTCCTCCGAAGCCGTCCACAGCCGCCCGGCCGCCTCCACGTCACTCGCCTCCGCGCTCCGCCCGACCAGCGTCGGCGCCCCGCGCATCTCGCCCAGTCCGCTCGGGCCGACGTAGCTCGCGCCCGGCAGGTCCTGGGTCGCCGCGTACAGCGTCGGCAGGGCGCCGCCCTTGTCGTCCTGGGCGATGACCCTGTTGCCGACGGCCATCAGCGCGCGGCCGACCGGGTTCGCCGTGTGGCTCTGGAGGTTGGTCGCCGCCCAGCCCGGGTGGGCCGCCAGGGCGCGGACGCGGGAGCCCGACTCGGCGAGCCTGCGCTGGAGTTCGAGCGTGAACAGCAGGTTGGCCAGCTTGGACTGGGAGTAGGCGCGCTGCGGGCCGTAGATGCCGTCGAGGTTCAGGTTCTCGAAGTGGATGTAGCCGTCGCCCATCTTGTGCGCGCCGGAGGAGACGGTCACCACGCGGTCGGTGATGTGCGGGAGCAGCAGGTTCGTGAGGGCGAAGTGGCCCAGGTGGTTGGTGCCGAACTGGGTCTCGAAGCCGTCCCGGGTGCGTCCCTCGGGGAGCATCATCACGCCCGCGTTGTTGATGAGCAGGTCCAGCGGGCCGTCCCACGCCTCGGCGAACTCCCGTACGGACGCCAGGTCCGCGAGGTCCAGCCGGCGCACCTCGGTGCTGCCGCCGACCCTCGCCGCCGCGGCCCGCCCGCGCTCCGGGTCCCGTACGGCGAACACGACGTGCGCGCCCGCGCGGGCCAGCTCGGCGGCGGCGGCGAAGCCGATGCCGCTGTTGGCGCCGGTGACGACCGCCGTCCGCCCGGAGAGGTCGGGGATCCGGCTCGCGTCCCACTTGGGCGCCTTGCCGGGGCCCTTGCCACTGATGGTCTTGTCCGTGTTGTCCATGCCCCCAATGTAGGCAACGGCTACAATGCTGTCAATGACAACAATGATGTCGGTAGCAACAATGCTGCCGTCGTCTACATCGGGATACGATGGTTCGCATGCCTGCACGCCCCTATCACCACGGAGACCTGCGCTCCGCCCTGCTCGCGAGCGCGGAGCGCACCCTGCTGGAGAAGGGCGTCGCGGCCCTGTCCCTGCGTGAGCTCGCCCGGGACATCGGGGTCAGCCATGCCGCGCCCGGCCGCCACTTCAAGGACAAGCAGGCCCTCGTCGACGCGCTCGCCCTGTCCGGCTTCGAGCGCATGGCCCAGGTGTTGAACGGCGCCGACGACGCGCAGGCACCGCTGGAGGACCGCCTCGTCGCGCTGGCGACGACCTATGTGCACTTCGCCGCGTCCAACGCCGAGCTGCTCGAGGTCATGTACACCCGCAAGCACGACCCGGACATCTCCGAGCAGCTGAGCGCGGCCGTCGAGAGCACCACGGTCCCCTTCGTGCGGATCATCGCCGACGCCCAGGAGCGCGGCGAGATCGTCGCCGGCGACCCGTGGACCGTCAGCCTGGTGGTCGGCGCCGCCCTGCACGGCACGGCCTCCTTCGCGGCCCAGGGCACCCTCACCCCGGAGGCCGCGGTCGCGGGCATCCCGACCCTGATCCACCATCTGCTGAACGGCCTCACGCCCCGCGAGAACGAGCGGCGAGCGACAACTACTTGACGGTGATTCCGGCCGGGTCGTGTAGGGGCACCCCCCCTTCACCCCGCCCCGCCCCGATACCCCGAGGGGCGCGGGGAACTGCGCGACCAGCCCCCATCCACCCGCACCGCGCGACCAACCCGCACCACCCACCCCCAATCCGGCCATCCCCCCTTGTCAACGCGCGTCACGCTGTGGATTTTCCGTGGAGAGAGTCAAGCCCGCCCCATTGCCACGCCATCCCGGCGCCATTGATCAGCAATCCCCCAACCCCCTTGAGTAACGCGGAAGTCAGAGTTCCGGAATGCTCCTTGTTGTCACGTACTCAACAAGAGAAGGTCGTCACGGGCCGCCGCCCCCACCGGGAACCTCACCGGTGGATCCCCCACCCGCAGGCCTCTGCCCACCTCTCCCTGGAGGCTGTACGTTGCGTACGTCACCCCCCAACTCCCCCCACATACGCGGCAACTGGCGCAGAATCGGTTCTGCCGCCGCCGCGACCGCCGCGCTCCTGATCGCCGGACTCGGCACCGCGGCCCACGCGAGCGCCGCCACCAGCCCCCACAAGGTGACCGCCAAGACGATCGCCGCCCAGGTCGCCAAGGCCCATGTGCAGTACGAGAAGGCCGCCTGCGGCGCCACCCCGAAGAAGGGGTTCGCCGCGTGTAACGCCCTCCGCGTCACCGGCGGCACCACCGCCTTCATGGAGAAGCAGGCCGCGCTGAAGGGCATCGCGCCCAAGACCATCTCCCCGAAGGCCGCCACCGACGACCCGACCGGCTACGGCCCCTCGGACATCCAGTCCGCCTACGGCCTGGCCGACGCCGCCGCCTCCGACGGCTCCGGCGAGACGGTCGCGATCGTCGACGCCTACGACGACCCGAACGCCGAGGCCGACCTCGCGACGTACCGGTCGTACTACGGCCTCTCGGACTGCACCACGGACAACGGCTGCTTCACCAAGGTCAGCCAGACCGGCTCGACGACCTCCCTCCCCTCCGCCGACAGCGGCTGGGCCGGTGAGGAGTCCCTCGACCTCGACATGGTCAGCGCGACCTGCCCGAACTGCAACATCCTCCTGGTCGAGGCCAAGTCCGCGAGCGACGCCAACCTCGGCACCGCGGTGAACGAGGCCGTCAAGCTGGGCGCCAAGTTCGTCTCCAACTCCTACGGCGGCTCCGAGTCCTCCTCGGACACGTCGTACGACACCTCGTACTACAAGCACCCGGGCGTCGCCATCACCGCGAGCGCGGGCGACGAGGCCTACGGCGCCGAGTACCCGGCCGGTTCCCGCTACGTCACCGCCGTCGGCGGCACCAAGCTCTCCACGTCCTCCAACTCCCGCGGCTGGACCGAGAGCGTCTGGAAGACCAGCAGCACCGAGGGCACCGGCTCCGGCTGCTCCGCCTACGACGCGAAGCCCACCTGGCAGACCGACACCACCTGCACCAAGCGCATGATCGCCGACGTCTCCGCGGTCGCCGACCCGGCCACCGGCGTCTCGGTCTACGACACCTACGGCGCCGACGGCACCGGCTGGGGCACCTACGGCGGCACCAGCGCCTCGTCCCCGATCATCGCCTCGGTCTACGCCCTGGCCGGCACCCCGTCCAGCAGCTCCTACCCGGCCAGCTTCCCCTACGCCTCCGCCGGCACCTCCGCGCTGAACGACGTGACCAGCGGCAACAACGGCACCTGCTCCACCTCGTACTACTGCACCGCGAAGTCGGGCTACGACGGCCCGACCGGCTGGGGCACCCCGGAGGGCATCTCGGCCTTCACCGGCTGAGGCACTCCCGCAGAGCCTCCCCGTCGGGTCACGGGGAGCCGCCGGCAGAGGGGGACGTGGGGTCCCCTCGGCGGAGCAAGTGGCGAAGGGGGGGGGGGGGCCCCCCCCCCGCGCCCCCCCCCGGGGGGGGGGCCCCCCCCCCCCCCCCCCCCCACGAAAACAAATGGGGTGTGTTTTATGTCAAAACAAAAAATGAGAAAAA
>NZ_JBHYWD010000006.1:9048-10928 GCF_042751305.1 Streptomyces hokutonensis | reverse complement strand
TGCGCCACCCCCGCTCGCCCGCGCGGGGGGTTCGGGGGGCGCGGCGGGGGGGGGGGGTGGGGGGCCCCGCGGGGGGGAGATGGTCCCCCGGGCCGGGGACACCCCGCCGCGCCCCGTTCGCCGTGTTTCAGGCCCCCGCCAGCCCCAACTCCCATGAGAAACCTGTGGGTTTGGTAAAGAGCCAGACCCTGTTCGGTAAGCCGGAAGTCAGGATTCCGGCAACCTCTTGTTGTCGCGTACTCAACAAGAGATGGTCATCGCGGGCCGCCCCCCACCGCCGGGGAAACCGCACCGGCGAGACGCACCCGCACCGCCCCTGTTCCACCGACTCAGGAGGCTGCACCTTGCGTACCACGACCCCCAACTCCCCCCACACGCACGGTAGATGGCGCCGCATAGGTTCCGCGGCCGTCGCCACGGCCGCACTCGTCCTCACCGGCCTCGGCACCGCCGCACAGGCCGACGCCGTGCAGAGCGCCACCACCTCCACCGCGGTGACCTACGCCGCCGCCCCCTGTGCGACCCCCAAGCACGCCGGCGATCTCACCTGCAAGTCCTACCGCGTCACCGGCGGCCTCACCGCCTACCAGAAGATGCAGGCCGCGAAGACCGGCATCACCCCGAAGGCCGCCGACGCGTCGACCCCCTCCGGCTACAGCCCGACCAACCTCCGGTCGGCCTACGGCCTGACCTCCGCCGCCGCCTCCAACGGCTCCGGCGAGACCATCGCGATCGTCGACGCGTACAACGACCCCAACGCCGAGGCCGACCTCGCGACCTACCGCTCGTACTACGGCCTCTCCGCCTGCACCACGGCCAACGGCTGCTTCAAGAAGGTCAGCCAGACCGGCTCGACGACCTCGCTGCCGTCGTCCGACGCCGGCTGGTCCGAGGAGATCTCCCTCGACCTCGACATGGCGAGCGCGATCTGCCCGCTGTGCAACATCACCCTCGTCGAGGCCACCAGCGCCAGCTACGCCAACCTCGGCACCGCCGAGAACGAGGCCGTCGCCCTCGGCGCCAAGTTCGTCTCCAACAGCTACGGCGGCTCGGAGTCCTCGTCCCAGACGTCGTACGACACCTCGTACTACAACCACCCGGGCGTGGCCATCACCGTCTCCTCCGGTGACAGCGCCTACGGCGCCGAGTACCCGGCGACCTCCCGCTACGTGACGGCCGTCGGCGGCACCAAGCTCTCCACCTCCTCCACCACCCGCGGCTGGACCGAGGTCGTCTGGAAGACGTCCAGCACCGAGGGCACCGGCTCCGGCTGCTCCTCCTACGACGCCAAGCCCACCTGGCAGACCGACACCGGCTGCACCAAGCGCATGGAGTCCGACGTCTCCGCCGTCGCCGACCCCGCCACCGGCGTCTCCGTCTACGACTCCTACGGCGTCACCGCCGGCTGGTACACCTTCGGCGGCACCAGCGTCTCCGCCCCGATCATCGCCGGTGTCTACGCCCTCGCCGGCACCCCGGCCAGCGGCACCTACCCCGCCCAGTACCCCTACGACTACGCGGGCACCTCGTCCCTCAACGACGTGACGAGCGGCAACAACGGCACCTGCACCACGTCGTACTTCTGCACCGCCACGACCGGCTACGACGGCCCGACCGGCTGGGGCACCCCGGAGGGCATCTCGGCCTTCGCGAACTGAGGCCGGCCGACCCCCACCCTGTTCCCTGTTCAACTCCGATCTGATCCACAGTCACATGTCATGCCACCGTGGGTCGTGGGGGCCACACGTGGCATGAGAGAACGGGGGGGGGCGGGCCGCCCCCCCCCCGTGATAAATTGAACAAAAATAACAGCACACAGATTAATAAGGGGTAAAGACACCAACAACCCCAAGTTGAGCCCCGCGCCCGGGTCGCCGCGG
>NZ_JBHYWD010000006.1:0-9038 GCF_042751305.1 Streptomyces hokutonensis | reverse complement strand
TAACCGCCCTAACTACACACACTATCTCTTACTCCCCGGGGGGGGCGGGGGCCCCCAGACGTTCAGTCTCCGCGGCGCCCGGCCCCCCCCCCCCCCCCCCGTTCATCATGAGAACATCAGCACGAGCAACTCGATAATCAGGGGCTAACGACCGAACCACGCACAGGTTCCGCCCAGGCCTCGTTGCCCGGCGTTACCTACCGTGATACACAGAGTGACCGTACGTAGTATTCGTACGAAACTCGCCAACCAATGACGCCAAGTCGACATACGTCGGCGCCATTGTCGGCGACAATGATGCCTGACCTCTGCGCACCTGCAGAGGATGCGGAACTACCCACCAGGGGCGGTGACTTACATGCTCTCTGCGGCCGACAAGGGAGACATCAACACCATCATCGGCGGAATCGCTCCGGACTGGGGCCCCTTCGGCAGCCTGGGCAACGAGGCCAAGGTGATGATCGAGGTGGTGATGGCGGTCGCCATCCTGCTCTGTCTCGGAATCGCCGTATGGGGTGCCGCCAAACAGCGCATCGGCGCGACGGCGCTCCGCGACACGTTCAGCGCGGAGCAGGGCAAGGGCCTCATCATCGCCGGGCTGACCGGGGTCTTCATCATCGGCTCCCTGGGCACCCTCTTCACGATCGTGTACGGCATGGCCGTATAGCCGCCGGACTCGACCGCCCGCTCTCCCCACCCCACCCGCCCGTCGCGCCCACCGGCTGAGGTTGCGTTTCCCTGATGTCGAGTCACCACACCGCGCCCGCGCGGGAACCAGCACGGCTACCGTCGTACTTCCAGATGTTTCTGGACGACGGCGAAGGGGCGTACCCGGCATGAGTTCCGGAGACGAGCACGAGACCTCCGGCGGTTACGGCGGCACCGGCCAGACCCGCACCCGCCTCCCCCAGGGCGACGGCGGCGACATCTACGGCGGCGCCCGCAGAGGCAACCGCTCCTCCTCCAGAAGCCTCGTCACGGTCGTCGGAGTAGTCGTCCTCCTCATCGCGGCCATCGCCTTCGCGAACCGCGGCGGCAACGACTCCTCCTCCAACGACACGACCGTGTCCGGCGGTTCGAAGCCGGACGCGACATCGACGGCGGCGAGCGGGACGAAGCCGGTGACGACGAAGGCGGGCGGGATCCCCTCCGGGTTCGCGCACGACCAACAGGGCACCGAGAGCGCGGCGACCAACTACGCGACGGTGCTCGTCTCCGCGGACATCCTCAAGCCGGCCCGCCGGACCGAGATCGTGCGGCAGGTCTTCGTCGCCGAACAGCAGACCGCGCTGGAGAACAGCCTCGACCAGGCCTACTCCAAGGAGTTCCTGAGCAAGCTCGGCCTGGACGCGAACGGAGACGCGAGCGCGGGCAACACCTACGTCTCCCGCACCGTGCCCATCGGCACCAAGGTCACGAGCTACTCGGACACCGCGGCGACGGTGGAAGTCTGGTGCACCGGGCTGTACGGCACAGCAGGCACCGTCTCGACCAACCCGGTGACCAGCGACTGGTTCACCCTGACGCTCCACCTGCGCTGGGCGGACGGCGACTGGAAGGCCGACAGCTTCTCCCAGAAGGACGGCCCCGCCCCGGTCCCCGGCGACAACAAGGCATCGACTGCCGACGAGATGGCCAAGGCCGTCCAGGAGTACGGAGGGTTCACCTATGCCCGGTAGCTCACGTCTCGTACTCAAGGCCGCGGCAGCCTTCACCGCCGTGCAGACCACCGCCGTGCTGCTGGCCACCCATGCCGTCGCGGCCCCCTCTCCCACCCCGACACCGACGGGGTCGTCGGCGGCTCAGCAGTGCAAGCTCCTGGTCGGCGAGGCAAAGGACATCTGCGAGAACGGCAAAAAGGGTGCGGGCTCCACCACTCCCACCACCGACACCCTCGACCCCCTCTCCTCCCTCGCCAAGGGCTGCGCCGAAGCCGCCTCCTGGACCATCGACAAGCTCAGCGAGGCCGTGAAGGACACCGCGAACGTCGACTTCACGAACTCCAAGTTCCTTCAGCAGTACGCCGTCGTCTTCGCCGCGTCCACGATCCTCACCCTCCTCCTGTGGCTCCTCGCGGTGGCGAAGCGCGCGGTCCGGGGCGTCCCCCTCACCACCGCGATCTCCGAGGCCGTCGGCTTCCTCTGGCTCACGGTCATCGCCTCCGCGTTCACACCGCTGATCCTGTACACAGTCGTCTCCGCCACGGACGGCATCACGGACGTCCTGGCGAAGACGACCGGGAACCAGGACACGTTCTTCGGCAACTTCTCCGACGCCCTGGCCAAGGGCAACAACATCGGCGGCGGCCCGATCATGCTGATCGTCGTCTCCCTGGTCAGCATCCTCGCCGCCGGCGTCCTCTGGCTGGAGCTCGTCATCCGCGCCGCCCTGCTCTACGTCGGCGCCCTCCTCGGCACCGTCGTCTACGCGGGCCTCGTCGACAAGAACCTGTGGGGCCACGTCCGCCGCTGGGCGGGCATCATGATCGCGGTGATCCTGGTGAAACCGGTCATCGTCATCGTGCTGGGCCTCGCCGGCGCGCTGTCCACCGCCGACGGCCCGGACTCGTTCTCCGCCGTCGTCTCCGGCCTCGCCATCATCCTGCTGGCCATCTTCGCCAGCGCGATGATCTACCGCTTCGTCCCCGGCTTCGGCGACGACATCGCCAACGGCCGCAACAACCGCATCATGCAGAGCGCCGAGGGCAAGGCCGCCGCGGTCATCAGCTCCCCGGCCACCATGGTCGCCCAGGGCATCAAGACCCACAGCGCCCGCACCAACGATGGCGGAGGCGGCGGCCAGTCCTCCGGCTCCGCCCGCCCGTCCAACCCGGTCTCCGGCGGCGTCGCCGCCCACAGCACCCGCCCCTCCTCGGGCGGCGGCGGAGCAGTCCCCGCTTCCGCGCCCCCGCCCCGCCAGAGCCCGGCGAACACCCCGCACGCCAGCAACGCCCGCAACAACCGCACGGGAGGTGAAGGGCGTTGACGACAGAGTCCCACCTGTCCCATCCGATCACGCCCCGCCGGACATATCTCATCGGCCGAGCCCGGCCGAACGCGATCGTCGGCAAGAATCGTGAGACCGGAGAGATCGCGCTCATCATCGTGGGCGCGTTCCTCGGCATGATGTGCGGGCTCCTCGTCCCGGTCCTGTCCCTGCGGATCGTGCTGCTGACGGGCTTCCCGCTGCTGGCGCTGATGGCGGTCTACGTGCCGTACAAGCGCCGCACGTTCTACAAGTGGTTCGAGATCAACCGCAGTTACAAGCGCACCCTGCGCAACGGCACGACGTACCGCTCCTCCGTCATGGAGGCCGGCGTCCACCTCGACGGGCGCGAGGTCGAGATCGGCCCGCCGCCCGGGATCGGCCGCATCAACTGGCTGGCCGCCCCCTTCGGCCCCGACGAGATCGCCGTACTCCTGCACGCCGACCGCCGTACGGTCACCGCCGCGATCGAGATCGAGGGCCCGGGCGTCGGCCTGCGCGACAGCGAGGACCAGGAGGCCCTCGTCGACCGCTTCGGCACGCTCCTCAAGCATGTGGCCAACGGCGACGGCTTCGTCACCCGCCTCCAGATGCTCGCCCGCACCCTCCCCGCCGACCCGGACGCCCATGCCAAGGACGTCGCCCAGCGCGGCGACGAGAAGTCCCTGACCTGGCTCCAGCAGTCGTACGACCAACTCCAGTCGATGGTGTCCACCAGCAGCGAGCAGCACCGCGCCTACCTCGTCGCGTGCATGCACTTCACCCGCGAACTCTCCTCCGAGGCCAACGCGATGGCCCGCGCCGCCCGCCCCCAGTCGGGCCGCAAGCTCGACCGGGACGCGGGGCTCGCGGTCGTCATGGCGCGTGAACTCACCGACATCTGCTCGCGGTTGCAGGAGGCGGACATCCGCGTACGGCAGCCGCTCGGGCAGGGCAGGCTCGCCTCGCTCATCCACTCCATGTACGACCCGGACCACCCCATCGACCACATCCAGGCGATGACGAAACGCAACGCCTGGCCGGCCGAACTCGACGCCATGGAACCGACGTTCCTCCAGGCGAAGACCCGCGAGTCGTCCACCCGCGAACCGTGGTGCCACGCCACGGCCTGGGTGAAGGAGTGGCCGATGACCCCGGTGGGAGTCAACTTCCTGGCGCCCCTTCTCGTCCACACCCCGGACGTCATCCGCACGGTCGCCGTCACGATGGACCTCGAACCCACCGAGGTCGCCATCGAACGCATGCTCACGGAGAAGACCAACGACGAGGCCGACGCCTCCCGCGCCGCCAAGATGAACCGCACCGTCGACCCCCGCGACGTCGCCGCCCACGGCCGCATGGACCAGCGCGGCGAGGACCTGGCGAGCGGCGCGGCCGGCGTGAACCTCGTCGGCTACATCACCGTCTCCTCCCGCAACCCCGAGGCCCTCGCGCGCGACAAGCGCACGATAAGGGCGTCCGCCGGCAAGTCGTATCTGAAGCTGGAGTGGTGCGACCGCGAGCACCACCGCGCGTTTGTGAACACACTGCCGTTCGCCACCGGCATCCGGAGGTAGGGACTCAGATGCGGGATCCGCTGTCCGTCCTCACCGACGCCTTCACGTCCTTCCTCTTCGGCAAGATCGAGTCCACCCGCCTCCCCGTCCGCACCTCGACGGGCCAGGCCCAGGCGGTCTATCTCCCCACCGCCGCCCCCGGGTTGGGCGACTCGGGCGTCATCATCGGCCGCGAGGTCTACTCCGGCAAGGGCTACATCTACGACCCCTTCCAGCTCTACGGCCAGCAACTCCCCGCCCCCCACTGGCTGGTGCTCGGCGAGTCCGGCAACGGCAAGTCGGCCCTGGAGAAGACATACGTCCTACGGCAACTCCGCTTCCGCGACCGCCAAGTCGTCGTCCTGGACGCCCAGGGCGAGGACGGCGTCGGTGAATGGAACCTGATCGCGGAGGAGTTGGGGATAACCCCCATCCGCCTGGACCCAACCGCCGCCCTGGACATGGGAATCCGCCTCAACCCCCTCGACCCGGCGATCACGACGACAGGCCAACTCGCCCTGCTCCGAACGATCATCGAGGTGGCGATGGGCCACGGCCTCGACGAACGCTCCGGCTTCGCCCTGAAGGTCGCGCACGCCTACGTCAACGAGACGATCGTCGACCGCCAGCCCGTCCTCATGGACATCGTCGAGCAACTACGGCACCCAGAGCCGGAGTCGGCCGAGGCGATGAACGTCGCCATAGACGACGTACGCGCCTGGGGCCTGGACGTGGCCCTCGTCATCGACCGCCTGGTCGACGGCGACCTCCGCGGCATGTTCGACGGCCCGACGACGGTGGGCATCGACCTGGACGCCCCCCTCATCGTCTTCGACCTGTCCCACATCGACCGCAACTCCATCGCCATGCCCATCCTGATGGCCATCGTCGGCGTCTGGCTGGAGCACACCTGGATCCGCCCCGACCGGAAGAAGCGCATCTTCCTGGTCGAGGAGGCCTGGCACATCATCAACAGCCCCTTCGTGGCCCAACTCTTCCAGCGCCTGCTGAAGTTCGGCCGCCGGCTGGGCCTGTCGTTCGTGGCGGTGGTCCACCACCTGTCGGACGTGGTCGACGGGGCTGCCGCAAAGGAAGCGGCGGCGATCCTCAAGATGGCGTCGACGCGCACGATCTACGCCCAGAAGGCGGACGAAGCCCGGGCAACCGGGCGGGTGTTGGGGCTACCTCGCTGGGCGGTGGAGATCATCCCGACCCTCACGCCCGGTATCGCGGTCTGGGACGTCAACGGCAACGTCCAGGTGGTCAAACACCTCATCACCGAGACGGAACGCCCCCTCGTCTTCACCGACCGCGCGATGACCCAGTCCTCCCGCGACCACGACCGCGAACTGACCGACGACGCCCTGCGCGCCGCCGAGTTGGAGGCGGAGGAACGCGCGGCGGCCTTCATGGAACAGCACCTGAGCGATCTCGACGGCTCCTCCGAGTCCACGGTGGCGTGAGAGGCGAAGAGGCGAGATGAGACCGAACGACGAACGGGAACGCCGAGGAGGCATCCCCGACGGCCTGTTGATCGGCCTGCTCGCCTTCCTCCTCGGCATGACCCTGCTGGTGTGGTCGGCCGCGGGCCTGGCGGCCCTGTTCTCCAAGGGCGCCTGGCCCACGGGCGTGACCTTCGCCCGCACTCCGTTGGCCATGCGCCACCTGATCGGCCGGCCGCACGACATCACCGGCGCCTGGCCGGAGACTCCACCCACCCAGCTCTCCGGCTACGGCCTCTTCTGGGGCCTGTTCATCGGCCAGCTGATGGTCCTGTTCGTCCTGACCGTGTTCACGATGGGCACGGTGGCGAGATGGCGGGCGGTACGGGCCCGGAGCAAGGCGGTGCCGCCGACACCGGAGGTCCACGAGGTACCGGCGCAGAGACCGGAGCCGCAACCTCAGCAACAGCCGACGGCCGTCTTCGAACAACCGCAGAGCGCACCGCCGCTCGTCTCGGCCTCAGCCCCTCCAATGAACGGTGAACGGGCGGGTGGTTGGGAAAAGGTCTTTCTCGCGACAGCGGAAAGCCGCCAAGCCACCGCAACCCAAGCAGTACGGGACGCGGAAGGCCCCGCCCTCGTGGTCACGTCGAACCCCACCATCTGGCAGGACACCAAGGACGCCCGCGCCAAACTCGGCCCGGTCCTCCTCTACGACCCCACCCACCTGTGCGACACCCCGGCCCGCCTCCACTGGTCCCCCACCACCGGCTGCGAGGACAAACAGACCGCGGTAAAACGGGCCGCCGCCCTCCTCGCCCCCGTGAAACCCACCGCGAAGATCGACCAGGCGGTGGCGGACACCGCCGAAACCCTCCTCCGCAGCTACCTGCACGCCGCCGCGATCGACGGCCGCACCATCCGCCACGTCCACCGCTGGTCCCAGGGCACCCAGGTCCAGGACGCCGTACGAACTCTCCGTACAAACCCCAAGGCGGCCCCAGGCGCGGCAGGCGAACTCGAGGCCGCGCTCACCTCCCACCCCGAACGCCGGGACATCGCCCAGGAGTTGACAAGCCGCGCGCTGTCCTCCCTCTTCACGGTCAACATCCGCGAAGCCTGCACACCCAACAGAACTGACGCGCTCTCCTTGGATTCCTTCGCGAACGAAGGGGGCACGCTTTATCTGGTAGGTGAATCCATCGAGGACCCCCGTACAAACCCGGGCGCGATGCCTCTCCTCACCGCCCTCGCATCAAGCGTGGTCGAGCGCGGCCGGCACATGGCCGAACGGTCATCGGCCGGTCGCCTCGACCCACCAATGACACTCGTCCTGGACGACATCGCCGCCGTCGCCCCGCTCCCCCAACTCCCCGACCTCCTGGCCACCGGAGCCGACCGAGGCCTCCCCACCCTGGCCCTCCTCCGCTCCCAGGAACAGGCCAGAGCCCGCTGGCCGCACCACGAACTCCCGGTCTAGGAACCGCAGTTCTTCCGGTACGAGCAGGTCGGCGCCGCAATACTTGGGTGACCAGCCCCTTGGGACCCCCGTAGGGTCTGCCGCATGACTCTTGCTCACGACACGACCGGCGACGACGGTCCCGCCCTCGTCCTCCTCCACTCCGCCGTCTGCGACCGCCGCATGTGGGACCCGCAGTGGCAGGCCCTGGCCGACTCCGGATACCGAGTGGTGCGCTGCGACTTCCGCGGCTTCGGCGAGACCCCCCTGCCGGACCACCGCCACAACGACGCCGAGGACGTACTCGACCTCCTCGACACCCTCGGCATCGAACAGGCGACCCTCATCGCCTCCTCCTACGGCGGCCAGGTCGCCCTGGAACTCGCCGCCCGCCAACCGGACCGCGTATCCGCGCTGGCCCTGCTCTGCTCCGGCCTCCCGGGCCATCAACCCACCGACGAACTGCGCGCGTTCGGCGAGCGGGAGGACGAACTCCTGGAAGCGGGCGATGTCGACGGAGCCGTAGAACTTAACGTGGACACCTGGCTGGGCCCGGACGCCGACGAATCGGCCCGCCAGAAGGTACGCGGAATGCAACGGCAGGCCTTCGACATCCAACTGGCCGCCCCCGAAGGCGCCGGACGCAACAAGGTGGACTTCGACCTCGCCGCGATCAAGGCCCCCGGCCTCGCCGTCTCGGGCGGCCACGACCTGCCGGACTTCCAGCGCATCGCGGCCCACCTGCCGAGCCTGCTCCCCGGCACCCGCCACCTCGAACTGCCCTGGGCCGGCCACCTCCCCAACCTGGAGCGCCCTGCCGCGGTGACAGCCCTGCTGACCGACTTCCTGAGCGAGACGCTCCCCGCCGCTCACTGAACCGGCCGGACCAGACGGGCCCACGGCGCCTACGGCCGCTCGAACGCCATCTCCAGCTCGCGCTCACCGGCGGCCCCGGGCAACGGCACGACGACGCCCGTGGGCAGGAAGCCGACCTTGCCGTAGAAGCGCCGGGCCCGTTCGTTGTCCTCGTGCACGATGAGCCGCACCCGCTCGACACCGCGCCCCCAGGACCACTCCAGAGCCGCGTCGAACAGCACCTCGGTGAGCCCGATGCCCCGCACCTCCGGGCGCACGAACACCCCGACTATGTGCCCCTGCTTCCGCTCGACCACGAAGCCGGCCCAGTCGACGGTCCCGGCCTCCTCGATAAGCACGGTCAGCGTCCCGACCCACTCTCCGTCCGGCCCCTCGGCAATGATCTGCTGAGCCTTTTCGGCACCTTCTGCGGCTCCCACGGCCCGCTCCTGGTAGAAGGAGTCCGGCTGGGCCTTCGCCGCCTCATAGGTCTCCAGAAAGGCGAGATGCGCGACGGGATCCTGAAGGGCGACCAGCCGCAGTTCCTTCGCCGCGGCCCACTCGTCGGCGCGTATCGAACGGATCTTGTAGTTCATGGCAGCAACGGTAGCCCAAACGCAGAAAACCCCTGTACCGAATAAACGGTACAGGGGTTTTCGCAATATTTGTTCGGCGGCGTCCTACTCTCCCACAGGGTCCCCCCTGCAGTACCATCGGCGCTGTAAGGCTTAGCTTCCGGGTTCGGAATGTAACCGGGCGTTT
>NZ_JBHYWD010000005.1:424654-519549 GCF_042751305.1 Streptomyces hokutonensis | reverse complement strand
CCCCTAAAAGACGCAGGGCGACCGGTGTTTTTTTAGGGGCGCGGGGAACTGCGCGACCAGCCACGACGAAGCCGCAGCCGAACTACTACGGCTTCAACCCCCGCAAGGTCAACGTCAGCAACCTGTCAGCCAGTTCAGGGTCCCCAGGATTCCCCTCGGCCGCCAACGCGATCGCATGCGTCAGCTGAAGCAGATCGCCGATCTCGACGTCACCGCGCACGTCACCCGCCTCCTGTGCCCGGGACAGCAGCGCACCCCCTGCTTCCCGGATAGGGCTGCTGCACCGGGCCAGGGCAGACGTCTCGTCCTGGCCCACCGCCATCAACGCCCGAGCCAGCCCCCGGTACTCACTCGCGTGCGCCACCATCTCCCGCAGCCAGGTCACCAGGGCCGCACACGGCTGCGGCGCGGACAGCAACTCCCTTGAGCGCGCGAGGAGTTCACGCACCGCGTCCTCGAAGACGGCGCTCATCAGGGACTGCCGGTTCGGGAAGTGGCGGTACAGCGTGCCGATGCCGACGCCCGCGCGCCGGGCCACGTCCTCCAGGGACGCGTCCGTGCCGTGCGCGGCGAAGGACACGCGCGCCTCGGCGAGCAGCCGCTCGTAGTTGCGGCGGGCGTCGGCACGCAGCCCCGCCGGCGGCCTGGCTGTGTCGGCCACGGGTCCCACCTGCCCTCCTCGGCGCGATACGGCGTCGTCCCGTCACATTACAGAGGTGCCCGGCGGACAGGCTGTTCCTGTCGGCCGGGCACCTCTGGACGTACCGCCGGATCAGTCCTTGATCTCGCAGATCGCGGCGCCGGACGTGAGGGACGCACCGACCTCCGCGCCGAGGCCCTTGATCGTGCCGGACTTGTGCGCGTTCAGCGGCTGTTCCATCTTCATCGCTTCGAGTACGACGATGAGGTCGCCCTCCTTGACCTCTTGGCCCTCCTCGACCGCGACCTTGACGATCGTGCCCTGCATCGGCGAGGCGAGGGTGTCACCGGAGGCGACCGGACCGGACTTCTTCGCCGCCCGGCGCTTGGGCTTGGCGCCCGCCGCGAGGCCGGTGCGGGCCAGCGACATGCCCAGCGAGACGGGGAGGGAGACCTCCAGGCGCTTGCCGCCGACCTCGACGACGATCGTCTCGCGGTCGGCGTCCTCGTCCGCCTCGGCGTCCGTCGGGGCGGCGAAGGGCTTGATGTCGTTGACGAACTCGGTCTCGATCCAGCGGGTGTGGACCGTGAACGGGTCGGCGGAGCCGGTGAGTTCGGGGGCGAAGGCGGGGTCGGTGACGACCGCGCGGTGGAAGGGGATCGCGGTGGCCATGCCCTCGACGCGGAACTCCTCCAGCGCCCGCGCCGCGCGCTGCAGCGCCTGCTCGCGGCTCGCGCCGGTGACGATCAGCTTGGCCAGCAGCGAGTCCCATGCCGGGCCGATCACCGAGCCGGACTCGACACCGGCGTCCAGCCGGACACCCGGGCCGGACGGCGGGGCGAAGGTGGTGACGGTGCCGGGCGCGGGCAGGAAGCCGCGGCCCGGGTCCTCGCCGTTGATGCGGAACTCGAAGGAGTGGCCGCGCAGTTCGGGATCCCCGTACCCGAGTTCCTCGCCGTCGGCGATGCGGAACATCTCCCGCACCAGGTCGATCCCGGCGACCTCCTCGGTGACCGGGTGCTCCACCTGGAGACGGGTGTTGACCTCCAGGAAGGAGATCGTGCCGTCCTGGCCGACGAGGAACTCCACGGTCCCGGCGCCGACGTAACCGGCCTCCTTCAGGATCGCCTTCGAGGAGGAGTACAGCTCGGCGACCTGCGCCTCGGAGAGGAACGGCGCGGGCGCCTCCTCGACCAGCTTCTGGTGGCGGCGCTGCAGCGAGCAGTCACGCGTGGAGACGACGACCACGTTGCCGTGGGTGTCGGCCAGGCACTGGGTCTCCACGTGCCGGGGCTTGTCGAGGTATCGCTCCACGAAGCACTCCCCGCGGCCGAAGGCGGCGACCGCCTCGCGCACCGCGGAGTCGTACAGCTCGGGAACCTCTTCCAGCGTGCGGGCCACCTTCAGACCGCGGCCGCCGCCACCGAACGCGGCCTTGATCGCGATGGGCAGGCCGTGCTGCTCGGCGAACGCGACGACCTCGTCGGAGCCGGAGACGGGGTCGGGGGTGCCGGCGACGAGGGGGGCGCCGGCGCGCTGGGCGATGTGCCGGGCGGCGACCTTGTCACCGAGGTCGCGGATGGCCTGCGGGGGCGGGCCGATCCAGATCAGGTCCGCGTCGAGGACCGCCTGGGCGAACTCGGCGTTCTCCGACAGGAAGCCGTAGCCGGGGTGGACGGCGTCGGCACCGGACTCACGGGCCGCGTTCAGGACCTTGCCGATGTCCAGGTAGCTGCTCGCCGGTGTGTCACCGCCCAGGGCGAACGCCTCATCCGCGGCGCGGACATGCAGAGCGTCCCGGTCCGGGTCGGCGTATACGGCCACGCTCGCGATCCCGGCATCCCGGCAGGCCCGGGCAACGCGGACAGCGATTTCGCCACGATTGGCGATGAGCACCTTGCGCACGATTGAGGCTCCCTCCTTGAAACAAGCCGAGTTTAGGGACTGCCGACACGTCGCATCGACCCGTCCCCTGTGGTGAGCTTGCCCACACGGAGCGTGATGCGAGGCCCGCTCGACCCGTGAAATCCCTTGTCGCACCTCGGTACGCAGGACTCCTCCGTAAAACCCTAGCCCTCCGGTGTGGTCAAGGTCTCTGTGAGAGCGTGCCGCGCGCCACGCCGTTTCTTTGTGGAGTCCCTACGAATGGCCCAATGATTCTTTGCCCCTGACACAACCCTTGTCCCGTGGTTTACCCGTTAGTAGCGTTCGGGGTGTCCCGAACGGAAGTGGGTGGGGGCCGGTGGTGCGCAGACCGGTGGCATGGATCTTGGCGGTCGTCCTCTTCGTGGAGGCCTTCGGAGTGGCCGCGCTGAACTGGTTCCTGGGGATCGTCGCCGACCGCCAGAACATGTCCCTGGCCGGTATCGACCCGGACGCGATGTCCGTCTCCTCGAAGATCGGCGGAGTCCTCTTCGGCCTCTACTTCCTCCTGTGCGCCCTGGTCGCCCTGCTCGTCGCGATACGCGACCGGGCCCCGGCCGGCCTCGGCCGCATCCTGCTGATCAGCGTGGCCGTGGTGCACGGACTGCTGGGCGCGTTCGCCTGGGCCATGCTGAGCAAGGCGGCGTTCGCGTTCATGGTGGTGGTGCTCGGCCTCGTGATCCTGCTCCTGATGACGTACGACCGTCTGGAGCCGGCCGAGAAGAGTGCCGAGCAGGGCGAGAGCGGCGGTTCGGGGCCGGTCAGTTCGCCGCCGGCCCCCAGCGCCTCCTGATCACGCCTCTCGGGGCGTCCACAACTCCGTGATGCCGACGCCCAGTTGGCCCAGCAGCCGGCGAACGAGCGGCAGGCTGATGCCGATCACATTGCCGTGGTCGCCGTCGATGCCCTCGATGAACGGCGCCGAACGGCCGTCGAGCGTGAACGCCCCGGCGACGTAGAGGGGTTCGCCCGAGGCGACGTACGCGGCGATCTCGGCGTCGGTCGGCTCGCCGAAGCGGACGACGGTCGACGCGGTCGCCGACACATACCGGCCGCTCGTCGTGTCGTAGACGCAGTGCCCGGTCTGGAGTGTGCCGGCCCGGCCGCGCATCGACTTCCAGCGGGCGGTGGCCTCCTCGGCGTCGGCGGGCTTGCCGAGGGCCTCGCCGTCGAGGTCCAGCACCGAGTCGCAGCCGATCACCAGCGCGCCCTTGACCTCCGGCTTCGCCGCTACGACGGAGGCCTTCGCCTCGGCGAGGGCGCGCGCCAGTTCGGCCGGGGTGGGGGCGCTCACGGCGTCCTCGTCCACCCCGCTCACGATCACCTCGGGGTCCAGTCCCGCCTGGCGCAGGAGGCCCAGCCGGGCGGGGGATTGAGAGGCGAGCACGAGGCGGCGGCGCGGCTGATCTGTCATACGGCCAGGGTATCGGCGGCGCGTCGGCCGCTCACCTCAGCCCGACAGTCCGATCACGATCATCGCCAGCACCATCGCGAGTGCCATGAGTATTCCGAGCCGCCGCAACATGAGCTCTGTCTCCCGCAGTTCTTTGGGAGGCTCGTTTTCGGGGTCGGACCACAGCATGGCACCAGCGTGCGGCTCGGCGGGGGGCGGCGCCTGAGTACGGGTACTTAAATTCTTGCCCGGGATCGTGGTGCTGTGCGCCCACGCGGCGGAGCCGCAAATCGACACAGCCTCGCGCCCCTCAAGTGCATCCCCTCAGCCGGGCCAGAACGTGCGGGTCCATGCACTCGGGCCCGGGATGGGTAGCCGAGCGCCCGCGATCCTCGACGGGTCCGACCACGCGTCCCGTTGCCTCGGGGCGCCGGGCGGTGTGGGGGTCGCCGCCGCGGCGCGGGCCCTGACCACCGCCAGTGCGGCGGCCAGCTCCTCCGGGGTCGGGTTGCCCCTTACGACTTTGATGTTCATGGAGGCCGCTCCTCTACAGGGGGATGTTGCCGTGCTTCTTGGGGGGCAACGACTCGCGCTTGGTGCGGAGTTGGCGCAGGCCCCGGACCACGTGGCGGCGGGTGTCGGAGGGGAGGACGACCGCGTCGATGTAGCCGCGCTCGGCCGCGATGTAGGGGTTGAGGAGGGTGTCCTCGTACTCCTGGATGAGGCGGGCGCGCACCGCGTCCAGGTCCTCGCCGGCGGCCTCCGCCTCGGCGAGTGTGCGGCGGTGCAGGATGTTGACCGCGCCCTGGGCGCCCATGACGGCGATCTGGGCGGTCGGCCAGGCGAGGTTGAGGTCGGCGCCCAGGTGCTTGGAGCCCATGACGTCGTAGGCGCCGCCGAAGGCCTTGCGGGTGATGACCGTGATGAGCGGGACCGTGGCCTCCGCGTACGCGTAGATCAGCTTCGCGCCTCTGCGGATGATGCCGTAGTGCTCCTGGTCGACGCCCGGGAGGAACCCGGGGACGTCGACGAAGGTGAGGACCGGGACGTTGAACGCGTCGCAGGTGCGGACGAAGCGCGCCGCCTTCTCGGACGCGTCGATGTCCAGGCAACCCGCGAACTGCATCGGCTGGTTGGCGACGATGCCCACCGGGCGGCCCTCGACCCGGCCGAAACCGGTGAGGATGTTCGGCGCGAACAGCGCCTGCGTCTCGAAGAACTCGGCGTCGTCCAGGACGTGTTCGATCACCGTGTGCATGTCGTACGGCTGGTTCGCGCTGTCCGGGACCAGGGTGTCCAGCTCGCGGTCCTCGTCCGTGACGGCGAGGTCCGCCTCCTCGGGGAACGCGGGGGGTTCGCTGAGGTTGTTAGACGGGAGGTACGACAGCAGCTGCTTGACGTACTCGATCGCGTCCTTCTCGTCGCCCGCCATGTGATGGGCCACGCCGGACACGGAGTTGTGGGTGCGCGCGCCGCCCAGCTCTTCGAAGCCGACGTCCTCGCCGGTGACCGTCTTGATGACGTCGGGGCCGGTGATGAACATGTGCGAGGTCTGGTCGACCATCACCGTGAAGTCGGTGATCGCGGGGGAGTAGACCGCGCCGCCCGCGCACGGGCCCACGACGAGGGAGATCTGCGGGATCACGCCGCTCGCGTGGGTGTTGCGGCGGAAGATCTCGCCGTACGCGCCGAGGGAGGCCACGCCCTCCTGGATGCGGGCGCCGCCGGAGTCGTTGATGCCGATGACCGGACAGCCGGTCTTCAGCGCGAAGTCCATCACCTTGACGATCTTCTGGCCGTAGACCTCGCCGAGAGCGCCGCCGAAGACCGTGAAGTCCTGGGAGAACACGGCGATGGGGCGGCCGTCGACCGTGCCGTAGCCGGAGACGACACCGTCGCCGTAGGGGCGGTTCTTCTCCAGGCCGAAGTCCGTGGACCGGTGCCGGGTGAACTCGTCGAACTCGACGAAGGAGTCCTCGTCGAGGAGCAGGTCGATCCGCTCACGGGCCGTCAACTTGCCCTTGGCGTGCTGTTTTTCGACCGCGCGCTCCGAGCCCGCGTGCGTCGCCTCCTGGGTGCGGCGCCGAAGATCCGCGATCTTCCCGGCGGTGGTGTGGATGTCGATCTCTTGAGGCGCTTCCGGCTCGGACATCGGGATTACGGCTCCCTGCCTGCTCAAAAGGGGGGACGGTTACTCATTCGTAGAGTAGTGGTGGGGCTACCGATCGGCAGTGCGGCGTACAACACACCTAGGGTGGCTTGCATGACGCCGCGAGATGCCTCAGACGACAACAGCAGCCGTTGGTCCGATCTGGACCGTCCACCGCTCAACGGCGCCGCGCTGCGCAAGGGCCTGGTGCGGGACGGCGGCAACGGCGGCCTCTACTGCGACATCGAGGTCGTGCAGCGCACCGGGTCCACCAACGCGGACCTCATCGCCCTGGCACTCGCGGGGGACGCCGACGAGGGTGCGGTGCTGGTCGCCGAGGAACAGACCGCCGGGCGCGGACGCCTCGACCGGCAGTGGACGGCACCGGCCCGCTCCGGTCTCTTCTTCTCCGTCCTCCTGAAGCCCGCCGACGTCCCCGTGTCCCGCTGGGGCTGGCTCCCGCTGCTCACCGGTGTCGCCGTCGCCACCGGCCTGGCCCGCTCGGCCGGCGTCGACACGGCACTCAAGTGGCCCAACGACCTCCTGGTGACTGTCGGTGGCGAGGAGCGCAAGGCCGGCGGCATCCTCGCCGAGCGCGCCGGGGACGACGCCGTGATCGTCGGCGTCGGCATCAACGTCACCCTCCGCGAGGACGAGCTGCCCGTGCCCCAGGCGGCCTCCCTGGCCCTGGCCGGGGCCGTCGCCACGGACCGCGACCCCCTGCTGCGGGCGGTTCTGCGGTCCCTGGAGCACTGGTACGACAAGTGGCGCGCGGCGGGCGGCGACCCGGTGGAGAGCGGCCTCCAGGAGACCTACGCGGCCGGCTGCGCCACGCTCGGCCGGGTCGTACGGGCCGAGCTGCCCGGGGACCGGTCGATCACCGGGGAGGCCGTCGCGATCGACGGGGACGGGCGGCTCGTCCTCGCGACGGAGGACGGGGTGCAGGAGCCCGTGGGGGCGGGCGACATCGTGCACCTGCGCCCCGCGTGACCCCGACCGCTCTTGTGGCCGCTTTGTCCGCGTGACTCACGGAGTGAGCTGGCCCACACCTGCCGTAGCATTGGGCCCGGTCGATACCTGACCGTGGCAGATCGGAAGGGCAGCAGGCGTGACCGTCGACGACACGGGCTCCGGCGCGGACGCGGACGGCCGGGTGGACCCCGATGCCGCCGGTGGCCGGGCCGACCCCTATGCCGCCGATCCCGGCGAAGACCCCCTCGCGCTGCGCCTCGAAGGGCTCATCCTGGGCGCGGAGCGCCGCTACACCCCGTTCCAGGCGGCCCGTACCGCCGGTGTCTCCATGGAGCTGGCCACCCGTTTCTGGCGCGCCATGGGCTTCGCCGACGTCGGCCAGGCCAAGGCGTTCACCGAGGCGGACGTCCTCGCGCTGCGCCGCCTCGCCGGTCTCGTCGAGGCGGGGCTGCTGAGCGAGGCGATGGCCGTGCAGGTGGCCCGCTCCACCGGGCAGACCACCGCGCGGCTGGCGGGCTGGCAGATGGACTCGTTCCTTGAGGGCCTGACCGAGCCGCCCGAGCCCGGCATGTCCCGCACCGAGGTGACGTACCCGATCATCGAGCTGCTGCTGCCCGAGCTGGAGGAGTTCCTCGTCTACGTGTGGCGGCGCCAGCTCGCCGCCTCGGCCGGCCGGGTCGTCCAGGCCAGCGACGACGAGGAGATGGTCGACCGGCGCCTGGCCGTGGGCTTCGCCGACCTGGTGGGCTTCACGCGGCTGACCCGCCGCATGGAGGAGGAGGAACTCGGCGAGCTGGTCGAGGCGTTCGAGACCACCGCCGCCGACCTGGTGGCCGCGCGCGGCGGCCGGCTCATCAAGACCCTCGGCGACGAGGTCCTGTTCTCCGCCGACGACGCCGGGGTCGCCGCGGAGATCGCCCTGCTCCTGATCGAGACCATGGCGAATGACGAGACCATGCCCGAACTCCGGGTCGGCATGGCCTTCGGCACGGTCACGACCCGCATGGGCGACGTCTTCGGCACGACGGTCAACCTCGCCTCCCGGCTCACCTCGATAGCTCCCCGCGACGCCGTCCTCGTCGACAGCGCCTTCGCCGAGGAACTCATCCGCAGCGGCGAGGCCCCCGCCTCGGAGGCGGAGGCGGCCGAGGCCGCGGCCACCGCCGAGAAGGAGGGCGAGGAGCCCCCGACGTACCGCTTCGCACTCCAGCCGATGTGGCAGCGGCCGGTGCGGGGTCTTGGCGTGGTGGAGCCTTGGCTGCTGACGGGCCGGGGCGGTACGTCAGCCCCGTGATCCGGCCGTACGGGCCTCCTCGATCGGTCCCGGGTCGTGGCGGAGCGCTTCAGGTGCGACGCCGTAGGGAGGGATCCACCACTCGGGGACATGGCCGTCGGGGTAGTGCTCGAAGGTCCGGCACACCGAGCACCACTCCCAGAGCCGTCCACGGCCCCTGAACGGCACCCCGCGAAAAACCTTCGCCTCGCTGTCCTCTAGCAGATACCAGCGGTGCAGCGCACGGGCACCGCACACCGGACACGAGCTGTCGGGGTCAGGTCCGGCCCAGTCCTCGTTGAAGACCTGCCTCCAGGCCGGGTGCTGTGCGGAGTCCGTTTCCCGCCATGCCGTCGACGTGCTCATCTGTTGCCCTCGATCCAGTCCTGCAGAGCGTTGCCGGAGCCGTAGGGGGTGCAGTCGTCCAGCGAGTCGCCGTCGCCGTGCTCCTGGCCCTCGAACGTCCCGTGCTTCAGAAAGTAGCGGGCGTGGCTCAGCCCGGATCACGGGGTGTCCGGGGCTGCCCCTCAGTGGCCCCCCACGCACAGCCCGATGATCGGCACGCACAGACCTGGCCGACTCGGCGCGGGGGCTGGGGAGTTGGCGGTGCGGCTCGGGGTGGGGGTTGGCGTGGGCGTGGCCGCGGGAGTCGGTGCGGACGTGGGCGTCGGAGTCGGCGTCGAGCGTGCGGCCGGCGCCTGGGGGTGTGGCGTGTCCGGCGCCGTCGTCGTCTGGGGGATGGTCGTCGGGGTCGTGGCCCCGGGCACCCGCGCCGCCGTCGCGTACGGAGTCGGTACGACGCCGGAAGCCGTGGTCGGGGTCGGGCTCGCGCCGCCCATCACCGAGGTTGCGGAGGGGAGTGCCGAGGGGAACGCCGTGGGATCCGCGCTGATCGTGGCGGCGGCGTTCGCCGGGTGCCCGGCGCTCTGCTCCGCGTCCACGTCCGGGCTCGGCTCCGCCTCCGCCGTGCCCACCCCGCCGACCCCCGACTCGGGCGCCAGCCGTACGAGGCTCAGCACCCCGGCGGCGACCGCGAGGCCGCCGAAGGCGAGCAGGACCTTGCGGGGCCTGGGGCGGCGGTGGCGGCCCCGGGGGAGGACGGGTGGCGCTACGTCCGCTGTGTCCTCGGCCCGCTCCGCCTGCGTGGTCGTCGTCACGATCCCTCCCCTGTCGTGTGGCGGACGCACGTTATGCGCTTCTCCGGGCGGTGCGGCGGGAGTTGGGCGGGATGTCACCCGAACGGGGAAGGGCCGTGCGATGATCGGGGCGAGTTCTGTTAACCGACGTTAACCAGGAGGGTGTCATGAGCGAGGAACGGTTCGGGGAGTTCGTGCTGGTGCGGCGGCACGACCACGTCGCGGAACTCGTCCTGGACCGGCCCAAGGCCATGAACGCCGTCTCCACCGCCATGGCCGGGTCCATCGCCGCGGCCTGTACGGCACTGGCGGCGGACCGGGACGTCCGCGTCACCGTGCTGACCTCCTCGCACGAGCGGGCCTTCTGCGTCGGCGCCGACCTGAAGGAGCGCAACTCGCTCACCGACGCCGAGCTCGTACGGCAGCGGCCGGTCGCCCGGGGTGCGTACACCGGCGTCCTGGAACTTCCGATGCCGACTGTCGCCGCCGTGCACGGCTTCGCGCTGGGCGGTGGTTTCGAACTCGCCCTGTCCTGCGACCTGATCGTGGCCGACTCCACGGCCGTGGTGGGGCTGCCTGAGGTGTCGGTGGGTGTGATCCCGGGCGGTGGCGGTACGCAGCTGCTGCCCCGCCGGGTGGGTGCGGCCCGGGCGGCCGAACTCATCTTCACCGCACGGCGGTTGGAGGCGCCCGAGGCGGCGGAGCTGGGGCTCGTGGACGTCCTGGTGGAGGCGGGGCGGGATCGCGAGGAGGCGCTCGCCCTGGGCGCCCGCATCGCCGCGAACTCGCCCGTCGGGCTCCGCGCGGCCAAGCGCGCGCTGCGGCTCGGGCACGGGCTGGATCTGCGCACCGGCCTTGAGGTCGAGGACGCGGCCTGGCGGTCGGTGGCGTTCTCGGGGGACCGGGCGGAGGGTGTGGCGGCGTTCAACGAGAAGCGGAAGCCGGAGTGGCCGGGGGAGTAGGGGGCGGGGGGTGATGCGGGCCCGCCTGTCAACGCGCCCGGCGTCAACCTCTAGTCCCTCACCCCCCGACACCTGTTCGCCGCATCAATGTCCCGGTATGCACCAAAACTCCCTAGCCTGGAGTGATGGGTGAGGACAGGCGGCTGGCTGCCGTGGTGGAGCTGGCGCAGGGGATGGCGGCTGCGCACACCCCGCGCGAGTCCTGGCGGGCGGCGGCGGCCGGGGCGTGCCGGGCGCTGGACGGGAGTTTCGCCGCGCTGTCGGTGTGGGAGCGGGAGCTGGGGCGGCTGCGGGTCCTCGTCAACGTGGGGGAGCGGGCGGCGGGCGAGGAGGAGTTTCCGGACGGCGAGACCTATCCGGTGCACCAGTTCCCGGAGATCACCGAGTTCCTGCACGAGCGGTGGGCCGGGGGCGGCGAACCCAACGCCTGGGTCGAGACCGCCGAGGGGCCGGCCGCGGGCAGTCCCGGCTACTGCCACCAGCGCGTGGCGGCGCTACGGCGTCGTAGGCGTGGCTGTTGTGTGGTCGCCCCGATCGTGCTGCACGGGCGGGCCTGGGGCGAGCTGTATGTGGCGCGGCCGGTCGGTGCGGCCGTGTTCGACCGGGGTGACGCCGACTTCGCGACCGTGCTGGCCTCCGTCGTCGCGGCCGGGATCGCGCAGACCGAGCGGCTGGAGGAGGCGCGGCGGCTGGCGTTCACGGACGCGCTCACCGGGCTCGCCAACCGGCGGGCCGTGGACGTACGGCTCGACGAGGCGGTCGAGCGGCATCGGCGGGACGGGGTCGTGGTCAGTCTGGTCGTGTGTGATTTGAATGGGCTCAAGCGCGTCAACGACACCCAGGGGCACGCGGTCGGTGACCGGCTGCTCGAACGGTTCGGGTCGGTGCTGTCGCTGTGCGGGGCGATGCTGCCGGGCGCGCTGGCCGCGCGGCTCGGCGGGGACGAGTTCTGTCTGCTCGCGGTCGGGCCGCCTGCCGACGAGGTGGTCGACGCCGCGGGTGAACTGTGCCGCCGTGCCGCCGAGTTGGAGCTGGGGGAGGGGGTCGCCTGCGGGGTCGCCTCTACCGAGGATCCGATCGGGGTGGTTCGGTCCGGCCGTCGGTTGTTCCGGCTTGCGGACGCTGCTCAGTATCGGGCGAAGGCGCTGCGCGCGGACCGGCCGGTGGTTGCCGGGCGTGGCGGTCCGGACGATCCGGTGGTGCGGCTTGCCGACTCCCCTACGCCGGAGATGCCTGCCGAGCGGCGGCGGTTCCGGGGGCGGCGGGCGTGATGGGGCGGGGCGGCGCGTGCGGTTCGTTGTGGGTCGGTGCCGTGTCGGGGGGCGTCCGTCCTCGGAACGGCGCGGAATCGGTCTCGCAGGAAGGGGAGCGCGTTGACGTGCCAACCGCTGCGGGTGGACACCCCCCCCGGCACGGCACCTTCGCGCCGTACGCGGCTGACGGGCGTCCCGGGGTGCCCAGTGACCTATCTGTAAGGGTCTAAGTGGGTACCCGGTAGTGACACTGTGGCATTCAATGCGTACGCTCCTGAATATGGATATGCACACTGTGGTGGTGGGGACGTCGGGGGTCACCGCGTCCGACGTTCTTGCCGTGGCGCGTGGAGGCGCCCGGATCGAGCTCTCGGGTGAGGCCCTCGTGGCGCTCGCCGCGGCGCGGGAGATCGTGGACGCGCTCGCGGCCAAGCCGGAGCCCGTGTACGGCGTGAGTACCGGGTTCGGGGCGCTGGCGTCCCGGCACATCAGCCCGGAGCTGCGGGCCCAGTTGCAGCGCAACATCGTTCGCTCGCACGCCGCCGGGATGGGGCCGCGGGTGGAGCGGGAGGTCGTTCGGGCCTTGATGTTCCTGCGGCTCAAGACCGTCTGCTCGGGGCATACCGGTGTGCGGCCCGAGGTCGCGCAGACCATGGCCGATGTGCTGAACGCCGGGATCACCCCCGTCGTCCACGAGTACGGCTCCCTCGGGTGCTCCGGCGACCTCGCCCCGCTCTCGCACTGCGCCCTGACGTTGATGGGGGAGGGTGACGCCGAGGGGCCCGATGGGGTTGTGCGGCCCGCCGGTGAGCTGCTGGCGGAGGCCGGGATCGTGCCTGTCGAGCTGCGTGAGAAGGAGGGGCTCGCCCTTCTCAATGGCACCGACGGGATGCTTGGGATGCTGGTCATGGCGCTCGCCGATCTGGACATGCTCTACAAGTCCGCCGACGTTACGGCAGCGTTGAGTTTGGAGGCGCTGCTCGGTACCGACAAGGTGCTCGCGCCCGAGCTGCACGCCATCCGGCCGCATCCCGGGCAGGCCGCGAGTGCCGCCAACATGCTTGCCGTGCTTGACGGTTCGGAGCTCACCGGGCATCACCAGGACGGTGCGCCCCGGGTTCAGGACGCGTATTCGGTGCGGTGTGCTCCGCAGGTCGCGGGTGCGGGGCGGGACACCATCGCGCACGCCCGGCTCGTTGCGGAGCGGGAGTTGGCGTCGGCTGTCGACAACCCCGTTGTGCTGCCTGACGGTCGGGTCGAGTCCAACGGCAACTTCCATGGCGCGCCGGTGGCTTACGTCCTCGACTTTCTCGCCATCGCCGCGGCCGACCTCGGTTCTGTCGCCGAGCGGCGTACCGACCGGCTGCTCGACAAGAACCGCTCGCACGGGCTGCCGCCGTTCCTCGCCGACGACGCCGGTGTCGACTCCGGGCTGATGATCGCCCAGTACACGCAGGCCGCGCTGGTGAGCGAGATGAAGCGGCTGGCCGTGCCTGCCTCTGCCGACTCGATTCCGTCCTCCGCCATGCAGGAGGACCATGTCTCCATGGGGTGGTCGGCCGCGCGCAAGCTGCGTACCGCCGTCGGCAACCTCACCCGGATCATCGCCGTCGAGCTGTACGCGGCCACGCGTGCCGTGGAGCTGCGCGAGGGGCTGGCTCCGGCGCCTGCGTCCCGCGCGGTCATCGATGCCGTGCGGGCGGCGGGGGTTGAGGGTCCGGGGCCGGACCGCTTCCTGTCTCCCGACCTCGCCGCGGCGGAGGCGTTCGTGCGCGACGGGCTCGTGGTGGAGGCCGTGGAGAAGGTCACCGGGCCGTTGCGGTAGGTGAGTTGGGGCCCGGCTGTGGCAACGGCCGGGCCCCGTACGTCACTTCAGCTTGGCGGACTGGGCGGTGACCACCGCGGCCGGGATGGCGTAGGCCTTCTGCGTCATCAGGGCGCCGAGGTTGACCGTGTAGTACGTGACGAGGGTGTTGCCGTGCCGCACCACCTCGGTGTGCACGGTGCCCGTCTTGCCGCCGGTGTCCTCCATCACGGCGCTCGCGCCGAACGCCACCGACTCGTCGCCGGAGTTCGAGGCCTTCTCGGCCGCGACGCCGGTGTACTTGGTGCCGTCGGAGCCGGGGAGGAGGGTGAAGCCGCCGGCGCAGGTCCTGACCGCGTCGGAGATGGTCTTGAACGTCTTCTCGGCGCCGTCGCCGTCGTACGACGACAGTCCGACGACGGTGGTGGTGCGGTCCAGCGCGGCACCGAACGCGTCGTCGAACTCCTCCTCGCTCAGGTCCTCCACGGACTTGGACGGGGTGGCGGAGGTCTTCTTCGCCTCGGTGACCATCCTGTTGGTGGCCGTTGCCGCGTCGCCCGGCGCCTGCCCGGCCATCGCCCAGGCCAGCGGGCGGCACTGCGCCTTGTCGACGGTGACGGCGCTCTTGGTCGCGGGGTACGTCTTGCCGACCGACCCGACCTCGTAGCCGGTGACATCACCCTTCGCGAGGGCCAGCTTCTGCAACTCGGCGGCGCTGAGCGCCTTCGCGGAGTTCTTGGTGGTGCCTTCGGTGTTGCTCTTGGCGTCGTCGCTCTTCGCGGTGTCCGAACCGCCGTCGGAGCAGCCGGTGATGAGGGCCAGCGACAGTGCGCCCACCGCGACGGTGACGCACAGCCGTATGCCCGATGATCTCTTCATGAGCGGACTATGAAGCTTGAGTCAAGGATGAGTCAAGCAACTTAAAACCCGAGGCGCTCCCGCCGCACCGAATACGCCACGAAACCGGCGCCGAGACCGAGGAAAATGGTCCCGCCGACGATGTAGGGCGTGGTGTCCGGGCTTCCGGTGTCGGCGAGTTGGGTGTCGTCCGAGTAGGTGGTGACCGCCGACGAGGTCACCCTGGCCTGCTGGGTGACCTGGGAGGTTGGCGTCGCCGAAGTCCCCACTCTCACCTGGTCGGTCACCGTCGCGTTGGCGGAGGGGACGAACCACAGGGCGCCCAGCAGGGTGCCCGCGGCGGTGGCGGTCAGCATCGTTCGGCGAGCGGTTGACACGGAATATCGATCCCCTTGTGGCGCTGGCGAATTGGCCGTGTGGAGCGATGCTAATGAACTCTGCGGGTCGTGGGAAAGTCGTGGGAGCTGTGGGCCGTACGCTCCCGGCATGAGCACTCCAGAGACATCACGTTTTGTACGCCTTCGTGTCGAACTCGTTCTTGAAGTCGAGAACGAGGACGCCGTGACCAAGGCCGCGCTGGCCAAGATCGCCGACGATCCGGAACTGCCCGGTGACGAACGGGTGCACGCCGAGAGCGCTGTGACGGAAGACACCGCCGAGGCCCTCGCCTATCTCGTGGACCCGTTCGACCTGGTCGGCGAGATGCCCGGGGTCGAACTGGCCCAGGCCTCATGGAGCAGTGAGGAGATCGACTACGACCCGGATTCGCCGGATTGGGACCTCGACGAGGATGATGTCGACGGCGATGAGGAAGCAGACGGGACGGCAGTGGTCGGCTGAGCCGTGCGCGGGACCGAGAGACCCCGGGCGGCAACCGCTGTCCGGGGTTTCGTCGTCTCAGTGGTTCCGGGCGTCACGGTGGACGTGGTGTGCCCCACAGATAGTGGGTAAGCGGAACGGGACGCACCAGTCGTAGCGTTGGTTTCTTAAGAACTGTTGAGAAAACTGTTCAACGGGGCGCTCGGGTTTTTGGTGATTCGGCAACGATGGAGAAGCGTGTGATGACGGACAGTAAGCGGCGCAGGGGTCTTGTGGCCGCGTCCGCACTGCTCGGCGGTGTGCTTGTGCTCACGGCGTGTTCCGGCAGCGACGACAAGTCCTCCGGCAGCGACTCGAGCCAGAGCTCACAGTCGAAGGCCGACGAGGCGGCGGCGAAGAAGTCGTCCCAGGCGCAGATCAAGATCACACCGGCGGACGGTTCGGACAACGCCTCCATCAACAACTCGGCGACCGTCACGGTCAGCAAGGGCACGCTCACGGCCGTGACGATGACGACCGCGGACGGTACGGCCGTCGCGGGCACCATCTCCGCCGACAAGCTCAGCTGGAAGCCCAGCGCCCAGCTGGAGCGCTCCACGACGTACAAGGTCGCGGCCACGGCGAAGGACTCCGCCGGCCTCGCCGCCCACGAGAACGCCTCCTTCACCACGGTCTCCCCGGCCAACAGCTTCATAGGGAACTTCACTCCCGAGGACGGTTCCACGGTCGGCGTCGGTATGCCGGTCTCGATCAACTTCAACAAGGCGATCACCAACAAGGCCGCTGTCCAGAAGGGCGTCACCGTCACCTCCAGCAGCGGCCAGGAGGTCGTCTGCCACTGGTTCAACACCCAGCGCATGGACTGCCGCCCCGAGGACTACTGGAAGGAGAACTCCACCGTCACGCTGAAGCTCGCGCTCGACGGTGTCGAGGGCGCCTCCGGGGTCTACGGCGTGCAGCAGAAGACGGTCACCTTCCACATCGGCCGCAACCAGGTCTCGTACGTCGACGCGAAGTCGAAGCAGATGAAGGTGGAGCAGGACGGCAAGGTCGTCAAGACCATCCCGATCTCGGCCGGTTCCCCCGAACACACCACGTACAACGGCCAGATGGTGATGTCCGAGAAGTTCGTCCAGACCCGGATGAACGGCGCGACGGTCGGGTTCACCGACGACGACGGCAAGGGCGAGTACGACATCAAGGACGTCCCCCACGCCATCCGCCTCACCAGCTCCGGCACGTTCATCCACGGCAACTACTGGGGCTCGCCGTCCGTCTTCGGCAGCGTCAACACCAGCCACGGCTGTGTGGGCCTCCAGGACGTGAAGGGCGCGGGCGACAAGAACATGCCGGCCGCCTGGTTCTACAACAACTCGATCGTGGGTGACGTCGTCGTCATCTCCAACACGGGTGACAAGACCGTGGCCCCCGACAACGGCCTCAACGGCTGGAACATGGACTGGGCGCAGTGGAAGGCGGGGTCGGCGGTCTGATCCGACCCGATCTGCCAACTCCGGTTCGCTTGAAGGCGGTTGCCCCTGGGTGGGGGTGGCCGCCTTTTGCGTTGCGGAACTGAAGTGGCGCCTGGGGGCGGAGAGTTGGCGGTAGCATACGGAACGTGACGTACCTCGGGTGCGCCTCCCTTGTTCCGGGCCCCTCTCCTCGGGGCCCGGCCCGAAGCGGGGCGGTTCCGGGTAAAGAAAAAAGGCCGCCTCCCTATGGAAAGGGAGGCGCACCCTATGGGACGTCATGCCAAGCCGTAACCGACTCTCGTGTGTCGGCTCACCCGGTTGCTGCCGGAGAAGTGGGCCAAGCATGTGAGGCGGTGGTGGCTCTGGTGGCTCAGCAGGTAGCGGGAGACCCCTCGCAGTACTAGGGGCCTCCCACCAAGCTCCTGGGTGAGCTGGAGCCCCTGTCACGGATTCCGGCCGTGTCGGGGGCTCGTTCTTCGTCTACGACGATACCGGCTACGGCGTCCGCAGCAAGCCCGACTTGGTCCTCCGGCTGTCACTCGGTGGGATCCACGTTCCAGGCTGCGGGCAGGTCGCTGTCGCAGAAGACGCAGACGAAGTCGTCCTCGCGCACGATGTTGTGTTCCTGGCACTCGGGGCACCGCCGGAAGACCACCGCGTGGGTGAAACCGGAGGGCCGCACGAGTTCCACGTCGTCCAGAGCGCGGGCGACTGCCGGCCAGGAAGTGGTGTCCGGGCAGTACCCGGTGGACTGGTTGCTGACCTCGCTCACGGTCCACTGGTCCACCGCGCGTACGAAGGTGATCTCGCCGGCGCTCAGAACCTTGTCTCCGCCGGCACAGGTCACGTGCTCACTTCGTCGCGGGGCCAGTCGAAGCGCACCGTCCATGCCGATGACGTAGGTGAACGGTTCGGCCATCTCCGCCGCCGACCGCTCACCGATCCACCCGCTGAAGTCGGCCTTCGAACTGATCAGGCGCCCACCGGAACCGGCCCGGACCGCAGCCCTCGGTTCCGCCGGTCCGACGTACCTGTAACCCCGCCGTTGGGCACTCACGTCAGCCAACCTAGGGGCCTTCTACTGAGCTGGAGCGCGGGGCCTGCTTTGTAAAAGTGTGACGGTTTGGGGGGTGGGTGTCACACTTTTTGGAGGGCGGTGATGAAGGGGGTCCAGGCGGAGGCGGTGAGGATGAGGGTGGGGCCGTGGGGGGCGGTCTTGGAGTCGCGGACGGGGGCGAGGCCGGGGAGGTTGTGGGCGACCTCGACGCATTCTCCGCCGTCACCGTTGCTGTAGCTGCTCTTGAGCCAGAGCGCACTACTCAAGTCGGTCCCGCTGCTTGCCATTTCGGTGTTCCTCTGCCGCTGCCTTGATCATCGCCAGGGACGCCTCCGGTGACAGTGCGACGGCCCTGAGCCGATCGTATGCCTTGCGGTACTGCTTCACGAGGGCTGGATCGTCGATGGTGTCACCGCTGTACGACGCCTCGGTGTAGATCAACGGTGGGGCGTCCGGGAAGGTCATGACCATGATGGAGGCGGCCTTCAGGGGATACGCCCCGCATGTCCGCGGAATGATTTGCGGAGTGATTCGACGCCGTTCCGCCAACTCCACGATTTGGCACAGCTGTTCGGCCATCTCCTGAGGCGAGATCACCGGGTCGGTGAGAAGTGACTCGTGCAGGACCGCCCAGTACTCCGGAGTGGTGTGGTCGTCCTCGAAGAGGCGGGCACGGTCGATACGGGCCGTTACTTTCGCCTCGACCCACTCGTCGGAGGCGGCCGGATGGGTCGCCCGGACCAACGCCCTTGCGTACGGAGCGGTTTGGAGGAGGCCCGGCAGAATGATGGGAGACCACAACTCGATGGACTCGGCGTACTTCTCCGCCTCCAGAGCCTTCTCGAAGTACGCCGCATGCGGCCCCCTCCGCGCCTTCCGCACATCCTCACAGTGCCGCTCGAAGAACCCGTCGGTCCCCAGTTTCCGATCCGCATGCTGAGCCAGATCCAGCGGCATCCTCCGCTCCCCGTGCTCGATGTCGCTGAGGTACGTCTTGCCGTAGAAGCTGCCCTCCAGGAACGCATCCAACGACAGCCCCGCCTCCTCCCTCTTCCACCGCAACTCCTTGCCGTAGAAGGTCGGAACGCTCATCGAACCGTCGATGTCCTTGCCCCGTGCCACCAGTTGACCTCCTCCGCTGCCCCGGTCGCGAACGCGAAACCTCTTTTACGGTAGCCAGCGGAACGCCACTCTGTGAGGAGTTCGTCACAGAGCGCACAGGAGGCACCCGTTCATGTCCGACCCCTACGACACGACCCTCTGCGTGGAGGAACTCCGCGAGGCCCTCGGCCTGCACGGCATCACGCTCCCCTCCCTCGGCGTGGACATCCTGGCCGCCGGCCTCGTCGCGCTCGGGAACTGCAACACCGCCACGGCCCGTGAACTCGCCGCCGTTCTCCGCGAGGCGGCGCGACGATGACCGTAGAACTCCGCCTGCTCGCCACACCCAAGGCCGTACCGGAACTGCGTCACCACCTCCGCCACCACACCTACGAAGTCCGCCTCTGCGCAACGGAGTTGGTGACGAACGTGATCGACCACGTCGGGGAAGGGACTCCGGTGACTGTGCGAGTGCTGGGCACGGACGACGGTCACACGCGGGTCGAGGTCACCGACCCGAATGCCCGCGCGCTGCCTGTCCTCCTCCGCGCCGCGACGACGGACGAACACGGCCGCGGCATGGCTCTTCTCGACGCACTGGCGATGCGGTGGGGCGTGGAGCAGGCGGCGGACCGGAAGACGGTGTGGTGCCTGCTCAGGAGTCGAGCAGAGCCCGAAGACGCCTGACTTCCTCGACCAGTTGAGGAACTGCCTCTCTGGCCGTCGCGATGAACGCCGCGTTCTCGTCCCAGCGCCCGTCGGCGCAGTCCACGTACCGGGGATGTTGGATCAGCGTGGCCGCGATCAGCTCGCCCTGGTCGAACTCGGGCCACCGCTCGCCCAGGCCGGTGTCCCCGGCCGTACTCACCGCGACGAGGTTCATGGCGTAGTCGTCGTCGAGACTCCTGACGAACCAAGGGCCCGGCGTGGCGGCCGAGCACAGTTCCTCGATGCCGTCGAGGTCGAGTTCCGGGCCTCTTGAGCTGGGAATTCGTGTCATTCCGGGAATCTATCGGCGCGCCGTGCCTCGCGCCTCCGAAAGTGCTGCGAAATGGGTTGTCCCGGGCCTTTGTTGACAGCCCCGCCGAGGTTCATTCTTTGTCCACGGACAGCCTTCTCATCGTTCTCTTATGTCGGCCTTATGGCATCATCACGCGCTGTACCTAGCTTGCGGGCCATGTTCTTCACCTACCTGAGGCGCGAGTTGCGCCGCCGCAGAAAAGCGGCCCTCGTCGTCGCCTCCGGCCTCGCACTGGGCATTGCGCTGGTCATCGTGGTCAACTCCGTGTCCTCCGGCATGGGGAAGGCGCAGGACAAGGTCCTCCAGTCGCTGTACGGACTCGGCACGGACATGACCGTCACCAAGGCGGCCACGGCCAGCGCGAGCAGCTCGCAGCAGCCGCGGTTCCAGTTCGACGCCAACAACAACGACGACAGCAAGACGCAGAGCAGTGACCGCGTCATGGTCCAGGGCTTCACGACGCTGGCCTCCACCACCGTCACCAAGGTCGCGGGACAGAAGGGGGTGTCCGACGCCGTCGGCGGGCTCAGCCTCAACGTCGTCAAGGTCGACGGCCAGTTCACCCGCGGCCAGTTCCAGCAGAACCAGGGGAGCGGCACCGGCGGCGGCAACCGGCAGGGCGGCGGCACCGGGGCGCCGCAGGGCGAAGTCACCGGCGGTGGTGCCAACTTCAACATCAACGCGTACACGGTCTACGGCACGGACGTCACCAAGCCCGCGCTCGGCCCGCTGACCTCCTCGAAGATCACCAGCGGCCGTACCTTCACCACCTCCGAGACCAACGCGAAGGTCGTCGTCGCCGACTCGGCGTACGCCAAGGAGAAGAAGCTCAAGGTCGGGTCCACGGTCACGATCAAGAGCGTCAAGTACAAGGTCATCGGGATCGCCACCGCGACCAGCGGGGACGCCGCGGCCAACCTGTACATCCCGCTGACGCAGGCGCAGACCCTGAGCGGTGACAAGAACAAGGTCACCACGATCTACGTCAAGGCGACCGACTCCAAGCAGATCTCGGCCGTCAAGAAGACCATCACCAGCAATGTCTCGGGTACGACGGTCACCACCTCCGCCGACCTGGCGGACACCGTCTCCGGGTCCCTGTCCACCGCCTCCTCCCTCGCCACCAGCGTCGGCAAGTGGCTGTCGATCGCGGTGCTGATCGCCGCGTTCCTGGTCGCCGGTCTGCTCACCTCCTCGGCGGTCTCCCGCCGGGTGCGGGAGTTCGGCACGCTGAAGGCGCTCGGCTGGAAGTCGGGCCGGGTGACCAGGCAGGTGGTCGGCGAGGCCATCGTCAACGGTCTGGTCGGTGGCGTCCTCGGTATCGCGCTCGGCCTGGCGGGCGCGTACGTCGTGACCGCGATCAGCCCCACCCTCTCGGCCTCCCTCGGCAACTCTGCCGGTGGCGGCGCCCGCGCGGGCGGCCCCGGTGGCGGCGGCTTCGGCGGTCCCGGCCGGCAGGCCGCGGCCAAGACGCTCGACGTCGCGCTCACCGCGCCCGTCAACGCCACCACCATCGGCCTCGCGGTCGGCCTCGCCGTCGCCGGCGGCCTGATCGCCGGCGCTTTCGGCGGCTGGCGCGCCTCCCGCCTCCGCCCGGCGGACGCGCTGCGGCGCGTCGAGTAGCCCGCTCCGGTACGGCAGTCACGGCAGTCACCGCCCGGCACTGGGGCCCGTCGCACCGGACGGGCCCCAACCCCCTTTACTTCCCCAGGAGTTGCACGAATGTACGAACTCAGAGGCGTCACCAAGCTCTACTCGCGCGGCAAGGAGACCGTCCACGCCCTCGACGGCATCGACCTCACCATCGGCGACGGCGACCGCCTGGTCATCCAGGGGCCGACCGGCGGCGGCAAGTCCACCCTGCTCCAGATGATCGGCGCCCTCGACCGCCCCACCGCGGGCGAAATCGTCCTGGACGGCGTCGACTTGGCGAAGCTGTCGGAGGCCAAGCTCACCAAGGTCCGCAGCGAGAACATCGGCTTCGTGTTCCAGTCCTTCAACCTGATCCCGACGCTCACCGCGCAGGAGAACGTCGAGACCGCCCTCGTACCGCTGGGCGTGAAGACGAAGGAGCGCCGCCAGCGCGCCGCCGACGCGCTGGTCTCGGTCGGTCTCGGCGAGCGGCTCGGCCACCTCCCCGGCGAGATGTCCGGAGGACAGCAGCAGCGTGTCGCCATCGCCCGCGCGCTCGTCAAGCAGCCCAAGGTGCTGCTGGCCGACGAGCCGACCGGCAACCTCGACGAGTCGATGCGCGACGAGATCATGGACGTACTGGAGCGCATGTGGAAGGAGCACGGGCTGACCTTCATCATGGTCACCCACGACTCCGCCATCGCGAAGAAGGCCCCGCGTCTGGCCACCATCCGCAAGGGCAGGATCACGGTGAAGGAGAACGCGGGGTCCAAGTAACTCCTGTGCGGTACAAGGGAGTTCGGTGGGGCCGGAGACTCCTTAGCGGAGTTCTCGCGGGGTGAACCCGGCGACTGGGTAACGGAGTTCACGCGGGCCCGTAACATTCTCCGGCCGTGCCCTCTTACCCTCCTCTCATCTCTTGAGCGGTTGATCACCCCTCGGCATACTTCGTGTTCCGGGGGGTGTGCGCGCAGGTGTGCGAACCTTCCCCCGGCCGGGTGAATGGGGAATTCGCCCGGTACCTGAGCTCCAGGGGGAGTCTTGCGCAGACAAGTGAAGAGAGCGTGCGCGGCCGGTGTCGCCACGGCCGCCGCCGTCGCCCTCGCCGCGGGCATGACCAGCCCGGCGTCGGCGAAGTCCGAACCGAGCGGGCGGAGTTCGACCGGCTCCGCGCTGCGAACGGCCGGTGCCGCGCAGGCCCGGCTGGCCGGCGAACATCATCTGACCCTGATCACCGGCGACCGCGTCACCGTCGACGCCAAGGGCCGGGTCGTGGGCCTCGAGCCCGCAAAGGGCCGTCAGCACATACCCGTTCAGGTGCGGAAGATCGCCGGGCACACGCTCGTCATACCCGCCGACGCGGCCCGCCTCGTCGCGACCGGCAAGCTCGACCAGCGGCTCTTCGACATCACCGAACTCGGCAGGTCCGCCGAGCGCGCCTCCCAGAAGGCCGGCCTGAAGGTCATCGTCGGCTACCAGGGCGCCGCCACCGCCACCAAGGCCGACGTCCGGGACGCGGGCACGCTGCGCCGGTCCCTGAAGACCCTGAACGCCGACGCCGTCCAGACCCCGCAGCAGGACGCGCCCGAGCTGTGGGCCGCCGTCACCAACGGCGACAAGACCGCTTCCGGGATCGCGCACGTCTGGCTCGACGGCGTCCGCAGGGCCAGCCTCGACAAGTCCGTGCCGCAGATCGGCGCCCCGAAGGCGTGGGCGGCCGGCTACGACGGCAAGGGCGTCAAGATCGCCGTACTGGACACCGGAGTCGACGCCGACCACCCGGACCTGAAGACCCAGGTGATCGAGTCCAAGAACTTCTCCACGGCCGCCGACGCGAACGACCACTTCGGTCACGGCACGCACGTCGCGTCCATCGCGGCGGGCACCGGCGCCATGTCGCACGGCAAGTACAAGGGGGTCGCGCCCGGCGCGAAGATCCTCAACGGCAAGGTCCTCGACGACAACGGTTCCGGTGACGACTCCGGCATCCTCGCCGGCATGGAGTGGGCGGCCGCGGAGGGCGCCGACATCGTCAACCTCAGCCTGGGCGGCCAGGACACCCCGGAGATCGACCCGTTGGAGGCGGAGGTCAACAAGCTCTCCGCCGAGAAGGGCATCCTGTTCGCGATCGCCGCGGGCAACGAGGGCCCGGAGTCGATCGGTTCGCCCGGCAGCGCGGACGCGGCCATCACCGTCGGCGCCGTCGACGGCAACGACAAGCTCGCCGACTTCTCCTCCACCGGCCCGCGCGTCGGCGACGGCGCCATCAAGCCGGACGTCACCGCGCCCGGCGTCGACATCACCGCCGCCGCGGCTCCGGGCAGCGTCATCGACAAGGAGGTCGGCGAGAACCCGCCCGGCTACCTGACCATTTCGGGTACGTCGATGGCGACCCCGCACGTCGCCGGTGCCGCCGCGATCCTCAAGCAGGAGCACCCCACGTGGGGGTACGCCGAGCTGAAGGGCGCGCTGACCGGCTCCGCGAAGGGCGGCAAGTACACGCCGTTCCAGCAGGGTTCGGGCCGTATCGCCGTCGACAAGGCCATCAAGCAGAGCGTCATCGCCGACCCGGTGTCGGTGAGCTTCGGCGTCCAGCAGTGGCCGCACACCGACGACACCCCGGTCACCAAGCAGCTCACCTATCGCAACCTCGGCACCACGGACGTCACCCTCAGCCTCACCGCGGCGGCCACCGACCCGAAGGGCCACACGGCTCCCGCGGGCTTCTTCAAGCTGGGCGCCACGAAGGTGACGGTCCCGGCCGGCGGCAAGGCCTCGGTCGGCCTGACCGTCAACACCAAGCTCGG
Organism: Streptomyces hokutonensis; assembly: GCF_042751305.1. Classification (GTDB taxonomy): domain Bacteria; phylum Actinomycetota; class Actinomycetes; order Streptomycetales; family Streptomycetaceae; genus Streptomyces; species Streptomyces hokutonensis_A. The sequence continues at coordinate 495,277 of NZ_JBHYWD010000005.1, read as the reverse complement.
CGGCACGCTCGACGGCGCCTACTCCGCGTATGTGACGGCGACGGGCGGCGGACAGAGCGTCCGTACGGCCGCGGCCGTGGTGCGCGAGGTGCAGTCGTACGACCTGACACTGAAGTTCATCAACCGTGACGGCACCCCGGCCACCTACTACAGCGCCTCGGTGGCGGGCATCTCCGGCCTCGGCAACGGCGAGTTCTTCAGCCCCTACGACGCCTCGGGCACCGTCAAGGTCCGTGTCCCCAAGGGCGGTTACGTCCTCGACACCGGGATCTTCGTGGACCCGGAGGACTTCACCAAGGGCGCCGACTGGCTCGCCCAGCCCAAGCTGGACATCAGCAAGAACACCTCGGTCACGATCGACGCCCGCACGGCCAAGCCGGTCGACATCACGGTGCCGGACACCGGTGCCGTGTCCGCCTTCGCGGCACCGGGGTACGAGGTCGACACGTCCGACGGGGGCGTCGGCTTCACCTGGTTCCTGGACACATTCGTCAACTTCCGCTCTGCGCACCTCGGCCCGCAGATCACCGACGGTTCGCTGACCGAGCAGTGGGACGCCCACTTCGTCAAGGGCACCGACGAGCAGTACGACACCACCACCGCGGCCAAGGTCAAGCAGCTCGCCACCGGCTACACCAAGCACTACAAGGCGACCGAACTCGCCACGGTGAAGACCCGCATGGGCGCCGCGGCGAGCGGCAAGACGGGTTCGGTGGCCGCCTTCGGCTATCTGCCGAACGGCATCGGCGGCTCCGCCACCAGCGTCCCGCAGAAGCTGCCCGGCACCCGCACGCTGCACGTCTCCACCATCAACGGGGTGCAGTGGGGGCTGGAGTTCGAGCAGGACGGCGGGCTCGACGCGGACGGCTTCCCGATCACCGAGGCCTACTACACAACGAACGACCTGCAGACCTTCAAGGCGGGCCAGACCTACTCCAAGACCTTCAACACGGCGGTCTTCGGCCCGCATCTGACCGCCGACTACGGCGTGTTCCGCAGCGGCAACGAAATCCTCGGGCTGGTGCCGCTGTTCGCCGACTCCCAGGGCAACCCGGGCTCGTCGACGTTCACCTCGGTCAACACGACCCTGTACCGCAACGGCACCAAGGTCGGCTCCAACAAGGACCCGCTGTTCGGCGGGGAGACGTTCAAGGTCCCGGCCGCCAACGCCTCGTACAAGCTGACCACTTCGGTCATCCGCAGCGTCAAGATCGCCGCCGCCTCCACCCGGATCGACGCGAGCTGGACGTTCTCCTCGAAGAAGCCGTCCGGTTCCACCGTCGCCCAACTCCCGGTCTCCACGGCCCGTTTCCACGCGGTCACCGGCCTGGACAGCCGCGTCGAGGCCGGCAAGAAGGTGACCTTCCCGGTCACCGTCGAGGGCGCGGCGGCCGGCCGCAACCTCAAGTCGCTCGGCGTGTGGGTGTCGTACGACTACGGCCAGACCTGGAAGAAGATCCCTGTGGTCAACGGCAAGATCACCGTCACCAACCCGGCCAAGGGCAAGGCCATCTCCTTCCACGCCAAGATCGCCGACAAGAAGGGCAACAAGTCGACGATCTCGATCTACAACGCGTACTACGCCAAGTGAACCGCTAGTACCTGAGTAGGCCGACAGCGAACGGCCCGCCGGATGTGCAGCTTCCGGCGGGCCGTTCGTGTTTCTGTGGCCCCATGACAGCCCAGACCGTCGAGTACATCCGGTACCGCATCCCCGAGCAGCGGTCGGCGGAGTTCCTGGCCGCCTACACCCGCGCCGCACGCCAACTGGCCGCGGCACCGCAGTGCGAGACGTACGAACTGTCCCGCTGCGAGGAGGACCCCGAGTCCTTCATCCTCCGCATCACCTGGACGTCCACCGAGGCGCACCTGGAGGGCTTCCGCAGGTCGGAGCTGTTCCCGCCGTTCCTCGCGGAGATCGGCCCGTACGTGGAGGACATCGAGGAGATGCGCCACTACCGGCCGACCGAGGTGCGGGGCGACGGGTCCGCCGTCCCCACCCTGTACGACTGGGCGGGCGGCGCGGACGCCTTCTCCCAGCTGACCGAGGTCTTCTACGACAAGGTGCTCAAGGACGACCTCCTCGCCCCCCTCTTCGCCGACCTCGCGCCCGCGCACGCCGCGCACGTCGCCCTCTGGCTGGCCGAGGTCTTCGGCGGCCCGGCGGCCTACTCCGAGACCCAGGGCGGCCACGGCCACATGGTCGCCAAACACTTCGGCAAGCACATCACCGAGCCCCAGCGCCGCCGCTGGGTCAACCTCGTCCAGGACGCCGCGGACGACGCGGGCCTCCCGACGGACGCGGAGTTCCGCTCGGCATTTGTCGCCTACGTGGAGTGGGGCACGCGGCTGGCCGTGTACTTCTCCGGCCCGGACGCCCAGCCGCCGGCGGAACAGCCGGTGCCGCGGTGGAGCTGGGGATCGATGCCGCCGTACCAGGGGTGACATCGAAGTACCCGGGGGCCGTAGGGTCACCGCATGTCCGCCGCCGTCACCGCCATGATCACCGCCGTCGTCGGTGTGCTCGGTACGCTCTTCGCGCCCGTCCTCAGCCAGCGCCTCACCGCCCGGCAACGGGCCGAGGACGCCCAAGTCGCCGAGCGCAGAAGGCTGTTCGAGGAGCGTCGGGACGCGTACACGGCGATGAACCGGTCCTCGCGGCACTTTCATACGCTCCTCAAGGACGCCCTGCACCGCATCCGCGACGGCGTCTACACGGAACGGGAACGCGATCAGCTGGAAGAGGCGCGCCGCGACCACCGGGACCGCTACGCCGAGGCGCAGATGGTCGTACCCGAACGCGTCCTGGACGCGTCACGAGCGGTCAACGAGGTCCTCGTGGCCGCCGACGCCGCCGTGAAACGGCTCGACCGGGGGCTGACGCGGGACGGCGAGAGCGCCGAGCAGATCATGCTCGACCTGAAGGAGGCCGAGCCCCGGCTGACCGCGATGCGGCGGCTGATGCGGGCCGACCTCGGCGTCACGGAGTGAGGCCGGGGCGGTCGGCCGACGCGGTGCCCGCGCGGGTCGCGTCCGTGCCCCAGCTCGCCAGCAGGCGGAGGGCGTCGGCGGACGGGGAGCCCGGTTCCGCGTGGTAGGTGACGAGGATCTGATCGGAACCGTCCGCCAGGCGGAAACCCTCGAAGTGCAGGGTGAGTTCGCCGACCAGCGGATGCAGGAGGCGCTTGACGCCGTAGTTCTTCTCCTTGACGTCGTGGGTCGCCCACAGTCGTCTGAACTCCGCGCTCTTCACGGAGAGTTCGCCCACCAGCGCGGACAGTCGCGGGTCGTCCGGGCAGTAGCCCGCGTCCATCCGCAGCACGCTGACGATGTCCGCCGCCTTCTGCTCCCACTCCACGAACAGGTCCCGGTACTCGGGCCGCAGGAACACCAGCCGCGCCCAGTTCCGCTCCTGCGGCGGGAGCTCGGACCAGTCTCCGAAGACGGCCGCGGCCATCCTGTTCCACACCAGGATGTCCGTGCGGCGGCCCGAGATGTACGCCGGGACCGTGTCGATCGTGTCGAGCAGCTGCCGCAGCGGCCCCCGCACGTGCTGGGCCGGTGTCGACGACTTCTTCTTGTGCTGCTTCGGCTTCGCCAGGTGGGTGAGGTGCGAGGACTCGGCGTCGCTCAGGCGCAGCGCGCGGGCGATCGCGTCGAGGACCTCCGCCGACACGTTTCGCCCGTTGCCCTGTTCCAGGCGTGTGTAATACGCCACCGACACCCCGGCCAGCTGCGCCAGCTCCTCGCGCCGCAGCCCGGGCACCCTGCGGTGCCGCCCGAAGTCCGGCAGCCCGACGTCCTCCGGCTTCAGCCGGGCCCGCCGGGTGCGCAGGAACTCGCTCAGCTCGGAACGCTGGTCCAGCGGCCGGCCGGGGTCCAGGGGCTCGGTGGCGGATTCGGGCTGTTCGTCCATGTGCTCCAGTATTCCCCGTCGTACGTCCATGAGCCTGACCTCGCTGGTGGTAGGCACAGCGGACGTACGCAGAACCGTGGCCTGGGTAGCCCTCTGTCTTTCGGGCAGGCTGTCCAACGTGCCCGGACGGAAGGCAGCCGGGCGCACATCCCCCTAGGAGTGTTCCGGCATGACCACCACAGTCGCCGCATACGCAGCCCCCGCCGCCAAGGCTCCCCTGGAGCGCACCACGATCGAGCGCCGGGCGGTCCGCGAGTTCGACGTCCTGATCGACATCAAGTTCGCCGGTATCTGCCACTCGGACATCCACCAGGCCCGGGAGGGCTGGGGCGAGGCCATCTTCCCGATGGTGCCCGGCCACGAGATCGCCGGCATCGTCTCCGAGGTCGGCCCCGGTGTCACCAAGTTCCGGGTCGGTGACCGGGTGGGCGTCGGCTGCCTGGTCGACTCCTGCCGCGAGTGCGACAACTGCAAGGCCGGCCTGGAGCAGTACTGCACCGGCGGCAACGTCGGCACGTACAACGCCGTCGGCAAGGACGGCGAGCCCACCTACGGCGGTTACGCCGAGAAGATCGTCGTCGACGAGAACTTCGTCGTCGGCATCCCCGAGGGCATCTCCCTCGACGTGGCCGCCCCGCTGCTCTGCGCCGGCATCACCACCTACTCACCGCTGAAGCACTGGAACGCCGGCCCCGGCAAGAAGGTCGCGATCGTCGGCATGGGCGGCCTCGGCCACATGGGCGTCAAGATCGCGCACGCGCTCGGCGCGGAGGTCACCGTCCTCTCGCAGACCCTGAGCAAGAAGGAGGACGGCCTCAAGCTCGGCGCCGACCACTACTACGCGACCAGCGACCCGAAGACCTTCGAGGAGCTCCGCGGCACCCTCGACCTGATCATCTCCACCGTGTCGGCGCCGCTCAACCTCGGCGCGTACCTCTCGCTGCTGAAGACGGACGGCGCGCTGGTCAACGTCGGCGCCCCCGAGGAGCCCGTCTCCCTCAACCTGTTCTCCGTGATCGGCGGCCGCAAGACCCTCGCCGGTTCCGGCATCGGCGGTATCCAGGAGACCCAGGAGATGCTGGACTTCTGCGCCGAGCACGGCTTCGGCGCCGAGATCGAGCTGATCTCCGCGGACCAGATCAACGAGGCGTACGAGCGGGTGCTGTCGAGTGACGTCCGCTACCGCTTCGTGATCGACACGGCCACGATCTGACTGCGTCGCTTTTAGTTGGGGCGCGGGGTGCGGTGCGTTGTGGAGTGCGGGCCGGTGGGGGCTGGTCGCGCAGTTCCCCGCGCCCCTGAAGGGTTGGACCAGCACAGGCGCTTTTAGGGGGGGGTGGTGTGCGGTGCGTTGTGGAGTGCGGGCCGGTGGGGGCTGGTCGCGCAGTTCTCCGTGCCACTGAAAGACGCGGGGCGACCGGTGTTTTTAGGGGCGCGGGGAACTGCGCGAGCAACCACGACGCACCCGCACCCGCCGACGAACCTCAGCCTCCCACCCTGTTCCGCCCCAACAGCCACAGCAGATACGGCCCCCCGACCAACGAGGTGAGCGCCCCCACCGGAACCTCCAGCGGGGGCAACGCCGTGCGGGCGGCGAGATCCGCCGTCACCACAATCACCGCACCGGTCAACGCCGAGCACAGCAACGGCAGTTGAGGCGTACTGGTGAGCCGCCGGGCCAACTGCGGCGCGGTCAGTGCGACAAACCCGATCGGCCCGGCCGCCCCGGTCGCCGTCGCCGCCAGCACCACCCCGAGCACGGTCAGCGCGAGCCGCGTCCGGTCCACCCGCACCCCGAGCGAGGCAGCGGTATCGGCGTCGAGCCCGAGTGGCCGTACGGCCCGGCTCGCCCACACCAGCGCGGGCAGACACAGCAGCAGTACGACGGCCAGCGGCCCCGCCTGCTCCCAGCCGCGCCCGTTGAGCGAGCCGGTCAGCCACAGCTTGACCTGCTCGGCGGCCTCCAGCTCGCTGTCGGCGAGATACAGCTGCACGACGGCCGACAGCGCGACCCCGATGCCAACTCCCGTCAGCACGAACCGACTTGGCTGCATCCCGTGCCGCCACGCCAGTACGTACACGAGCGCGGCGGCGGCGAGTCCGCCCGCCACGGAGACGACGGGCATCGCACCCGGCGAGGCGACCAGCCCGGTGGACAGCGCGAGCACGGTCGCGGCGGCGGCGCCGTGTCCGACCCCGATCACGTCCGGGCTGGCCAGCGGATTCCGGGTGACGGTCTGCACCAGCGCCCCCGCGAGCCCCAGCGCCGCCCCGACCAGCGCCCCGAGCACGATCCGCGGCACCCGCAACTCGTTGACGACAAGGTCGTACTGCCCCGAACCGGTACGCAGCGTGCGCCACACCTCGGCGGGCGGGATGTAGGTCTGCCCGAGACAGGCCGCCGCGCCCATCGCAACGGCCAGCAGCAGTACGAGAGTCACGGCCACGACGGCCGAACGGCGGTGCAGGAGCAGGGAGATGGTGGGGCGGGGGCGCAGGACGGTGACGCCGGTGGTGCTCATAGGGCGGTTCCCCGGCGCCGTACCAGCACCACCAGCACCGGCACCCCCACCAACGCCGTCATCACCCCGGCCGGCACCTCCGCCGGCGCCCGCACCACCCGGCCCGCCGCGTCCGCCGCGACCAGCAGCGCCGCGCCGAGCAGCGCGGACAGCGGAAGCAGACCGCGGTGACCGCCCGAGGTGAGCCTGCGGGCCAGATGCGGGACGGCGAGTCCGACGAACGCGATCGGGCCGGCCGCGGCCACCGCCGACGCCACCAGCAGGGTCGCCCCGAGCGCCGCACACACCCGGACCACCCCCACCCGATGCCCCAGCGCCCGCGCCGTCTCGTCCCCGAGCGCCAGCGCGTCCAGCCCGCGCGCACAGGCGAGCACCAGCACCGCGCCCGCCGCCAGGAACGGCAGCATCCGTACGACGGTGTCGGCGTCCCGCCCGCTCAGCGAACCGACCTGCCAGAACCGGAACTGGTCCAGGGTGGCCGAACTGGAGGTCAGGACGACGGTCGTACCACCGGCGGTCATCGCGGACAACGCCGTACCGGCGAGGGCGAGTTTCACCGGGGACGCCCCGCCGCGTCCGCGCGCGGCGATGCCGTAGACCAGGCAGGCGGCGAGGACGGCACCGGCGAAGGCGTACCAGACATAGCCCTCGAAACCGGTCGCGAGGCCGGTCGCGACGGCGAGGACGACGCCGGCCGCCGCGCCCTGGCTGAGGCCGAGGATGCCCGGGTCGGCGAGCGGGTTGCGGGTGACGGCCTGGAGTGCCGCGCCCGCCACGCCGAGCGCCGCGCCCGCGGTCAGCCCGATCTCGGTGCGGGGCAGCCGCAGCGACCGTACGACGAGTGCGTCCGGTGAACTCCCGCCGTACAGAAGGGCGTTGAGCACCGCGGACGGGGGGATCTGGCGGGTGCCGACGGCGAGGCTGAGCAGCACGGCGGCGGCCACCGCGAGGGTGGCCGCCGGCCAGGCGAGGCGCTTGAGGCTCATGACCTTGTGGAACTCACTACTTGCTGATGTCCTCGGCGAGTTGGAGGACGACGAGGCGGGCGGCGGTCGGGCCCGCGTTGAGGTACCAGGGGTCGTCGTCGACCTTCACCGCGTGCCCGGCCCTGACCGCCTTCATCGACTTCCACAGCGGCCCGGCAAGCACGCTCGCCGCGTCCGTCCTGCCCGCGTCGCCCTGCACCGAGTAGAAGATCCAGTCACCGTCGGCCGAGTCGATGCTCTCCGCGCCGATGTCCTGCGAAATCGCCTTGAACTGCTGCGACTTGGGCCGGTCGAGCCCCATGTCGACGGCGATCGAACCGGTGAAGGACGAGACACCGAACATCCGGGTCCGGCCGGGCGTGAACCGCAGCATCGACACGGAGGTCTTCGACAGCGCCTCCCCCTTCTCGTGCGCGTCCTCCACGATCCCGTCGAGCAGCTCCCGCGCCTGCTGCCCCTTGCCGATCGCGTCGCCGACCAGCAGCAGGTCGCGCTTCCAGTTGATGCCGTTGCCGGCCGTGATGACGGTCGGCGCGATCTTCGACAGCTTGGGGTAGAGGTCGCCGAGCGAGTCGTTGGCGAGGATCAGGTCGGGCTTCGCGGCGGCCAGCGTCTCCAGGTTGGGCGCCTGGCGGGTGCCCGCGTCCGTCATCGCGGCCAGCTTCGACTTGTCGGCCGGGAAGGCGGTGGCGAGGTAGTCGGGGACGAGCCCGGCGTTGTCCGCGCGGGTGGAGGCCGTCGGGACGGTGCCGAGGGAGAGCAGGTCGTCGAGCTGTCCGGTGCTCAGCACGGCGATCTTCGTGGGCTTCGCCTTGATCGTCGTCTTTCCCTCGAAGTGCGTGACGGTCCGGGGGAAGGTGCCATCGGTGTCGGTGTCCGCGCCCATCCCGGTCGCGAGGGTGCTCGGCGCGGCGGACGGGCCCTCCGAGGCGCCGATCACCTTGTTCTGCGAACCCTCGGTCGTCTTCTCGGCATCGTTGTCGGCGGAGGAGGACGAGCACCCGGCCAGCAACCCCCCGACGACGGTCACGGCGGCCACCGCCGTGACAGCCTTCCTCTTGAACGCGCGCACTGTCACTGTCACTCCGACTCTCCACTGAAAACTGGCCAGGTAAGGCTTACCTTAGCTTGCCGTCGGAGCGGGTCGGCCAGGGGGCTCGGTGGGTGAGAGACGACTCGCCGGCTGCATCCCGTCGCCGTAGCCCCGTCACACTCTTCCGCCGCCCGGAGTCATACCGGTGAGGCCGCCGCGCGGGGGTGGTCCGGACGGAGGAGAGACATGATGGGCACACCGATCCTGGTCACCGGCGGCACGGGCACCCTGGGCAGCCACGTCGTACCGCTGCTGCGCGCGGCCGGCCACGACATACGCGTCCTGAGCCGGCACGGGCGCCCCGCCGCGGACGGCGTCGAGTACGTCACCGGCGACCTGCTGAAGGACGAGGGCGTGGCGGCGGCGGTCGCCGGCACGGAGACCGTGCTGCACCTGGCGGGCGGTCAGAAGGGCGACGACGTGGCGACCCGCAACCTGGTGCGCGTCGCGTCACACGCCGGCGTCCGCCACCTCGTCTACATCTCGGTCATCGGCGCCGACCGCGTCCCGCTCGCCTGGCTGCGCACCAAGCTCGACGCCGAGCGCGCGGTCGCCGACTCGGGCATCCCGTGGACGACCCTGCGCGCGGCCCAGTTCCACGACCTCGCGCTGACGATGGTCGAGAAGATGACGAAGCTCCCGGTCCTCCCGGTCCCCGGCGGCCTCCGCCTCCAGCCCGTGGACGTACGTGAAGTGGCCGCCCGGCTGGCCGAGTTGCCCCCGCTCGCCTCCCGCCTCCACGGCATGGCCGTCGCGGCGGGCCAACCCGTGGCCGCCGACCATCTGACCCGCCTCTTCGGCCGCACGACCTGTCCGGACTGCGCCGAGGACTTCTCGGTCTCCGAGCAGATCGAGCGGTACTCCCTGCGGTAGCCCCGACCGCCGGGACGCGGCCCACCCCGACGCGTGCTCGGGCCGGGTGGTGCGGTCCTCCGCGTCGGCGAACCCGCCCCACACCCCTCGAACCCGCCCCACACCCCTCGAATCCACCGGACGCAACCGGATTCCGGGTACGGAATCGCCGGGCGTCCCCGAGCGTTGTGGACTGTGGGTGACCGAGCCGACAGAAAGTGGAGGGATCGCGATGGCTGCGCAGACGCAGAGGGCCGTACTGGCGGGCGGATGTTTCTGGGGGATGGAGGAGCTGATCCGCCGGCTCCCGGGCGTGACCGCGACCCGCGTCGGATACACCGGCGGTGACGTGGAGAACGCGACCTACCGCAACCACGGCACGCACGCGGAGGCCATAGAGATCCTCTACGACCCCGAGAAGACCGACTACCGCGCGCTCCTGGAGTTCTTCTTCCAGATCCACGACCCGAGCACCAAGAACCGCCAGGGCAACGACATCGGCCTCAGCTACCGCTCGGCGATCTACTACGTCGACGACGAGCAGAAGCGCATCGCCGAGGACACGATCGCCGACGTGGACGCCTCCGGCCTGTGGCCCGGCAAGGTCGTCACCGAGGTGGAGCCGGTCGGCCCCTTCTGGGAGGCCGAGCCCGAGCACCAGGACTACCTGCAGCGTTACCCGGACGGCTACACCTGCCACTTCCCCCGCCCGGGGTGGCGGCTGCCGGCCCGCGCGGAGGGCTAAACCCCTTCCAGGGGGTAGATCTCTTCCCGGGGCAGCAACCGCGCCGCCGACTCGAGCTGCCCCCTGCCGACCAGTGCGTGTATCTCGTGCGCGAGCGGCGTCACGTCCCGGATGGCGACCGTCCATTCGTCGGCGTAACGCCGTACGGCCTCTCCGGAGAGCCCGAGCTGCAAGGAGCGGTAAGGCAGCGGCCGCAGCCGGAGGTCCCGTTCGGGATCCCACTGGACACGGGCGGGTGCGCTCTTCAGCTGACGCTGCCAGGCGGCGCGGTCGGGGTGCACCCCGGGTTCGTAACTCGACAGACAGGCGTGCCGCAACGCCCACTCGAACCCGTCCCGGCTGATCTCGACGGCCAGGACGGTCTCCTGCCCTGGCTTGGTGGCCCAGCCGCAGCGGTACATCATCCACAGAAACAACGGCTTGATCCATGTCAAGGCGTGCTCGCAGACCTTTGGGCGTGCTCTGTACGTGGCGGGAGCGGTGCTGCGGATTGCGACCATTTGGGTACTGCGGCCTGGCGCGTCCTCGGTCACCATCCAGTTAGGTTGACCTGGGGGGATGTGGCGAGAAGGTTGCCCTTGACGCGTGGATATGCGAGACGGCAATTGCTGAGTACAGTCGTGTGGTTACAACTGGTTGTGGGGACAACCAGATTGCCTCGGGGAGGGCCAGCACCTCATGAGTCGTCGTTCTACCGGCGTTGTCGGCGTCTGGGCTGAAATGCAACGGCAGCAGCAGCGCCAGATACAGGCGGAAGCCAGACGACAGAGACAAGAGGCGCAGCAAGCACGTGCTTATCAGCGGCGGGCCGCACAGAGCCATCGTGAGTACAGGCAGGCTGAGGCGCTGCGCCGCACGGAGGAACTGGACGCACAGGTTGCGTCGCTGCAAGGTCTTCTCGCCTCGGGTTGTCAGGCTCCGGCTTTCAGGGCTTCCTCACTTCTCCGCCCCGAGGACGTACAGCCCTTCGCCCCAGGACCGTTGGCACATCCCGTGCCCATGCCAAACTTCAGCCAGTACCAAGCGCAGAGCGGTTGGACCGCCAGTCGTCGGGCTCAGGCGCAGGCCGAAGCACGGGCGCGCTTCGAGCGGGACTGGCAGGCCGCCCAGACGGCGGAGGCCCAGCGGCAACAGCAACTGGCGTCCTACCAGCGGGAGTACCAGCAGTGGGCCGATGCTCAGCTGGCCGAAGTACGTCGATACAACGCCGGCATCATCGAGGTAACCGATGGGGTGGGGCGCCGCGATCCTGAATCTGTGGTCGAGTACTTCTCGGGTGCTCTCTACACCTCCACATCGTGGCCGGAGGATTTCCCGCGCCAGGTGGTAGCCGCCTACGACCCGGCAGCTCGACAACTGGTGCTGGACTGGGAGTTGCCCGCCTACGGCATCATTCCCGAGGTCAAGTCCGTTCGGTACGTGGCCGGGACGGACCAGGACAAGGAGACCCCTCGCCCAGTGGGTCAGCGCCGGGCTCTGTACCGGGAGGTTCTCGCGCAGTGCACGCTGCTCGTCCTGCACCAGCTCTTCGCCGCGGATGAGCTGGACGCGCTTGAGTCGGTGACGTTGAACGGGTTCGTAGACGGGCACGACCCAACGACGGGTCGACCAGGACACATTTACCTGGCTACCGTCATGGCGTCGCGCTCAGCGTTCCGCGACCTGCACTTGGCACAGGTGGACGCAGGCAGCTGCCTGGCCGACGCGCTGCGCGGCCAACTCTCGCCCCGCCCCGACCAACTGACGCCGGTACGTCCAAGTCGCCTGCCGCTGGATGTCGGGAACTGTGTTGTCGCGCATGGCAGCGATGAGGAACCCGACCTGTACAGCATGGATCCGATCGTGTTCGAGGACCTCGTTGCCGATCTCTTCCGGGCCATGGGGATGCAGGCGGTCACCACCCAGCGCTCCAACGATGGCGGCGTGGACGTCGACGCGCTGGATCCGACACCGATCCGCGGTGGAAAGATCGTCGTGCAGGTGAAGCGCTACCGCAACACGGTGCCGCCCACCGCCGTGCGTGACCTGTACGGGACCGTCCAGGATGCCGGCGCCAACAAGGGCGTCCTCGTGACGACGTCAGGGTTCGGCCCCGGCTCGCACACCTTCGCCAACGGAAAGCCGCTCGAACTCATCTCGGGCACTCAACTCGTCGACCTGCTACACCGCCATGGCTTGCGGGGGCGCCTGGGCGAAACCGCCCGTCAGGCTCCAGCGCAACCGACGCCGTCCGGTTCGGGCACTCCGCTGCCCGACGACTACAACGTCCTGGGCATGTCGTGGACCGGAAGTGTGGCCTTGGATGTGTGCGCTCTCGTGTGCCACGGCAACCGCGTCCTCAGCGACGAACATTTCGTCTTCTTCAACAACCCTCAGACAGCGGATGGCTCGGTCCGCGCCCTCCCTCCCACGGCACCTGACAAGGCCGCAATCTGTGTCTCCTTCGACGGTCTGCCGGACGACGCGGACCGGTTCGTCCTCGTCGCAGCCATCGACCCAGAGGTAAACCCTGAGGCGGACCTCTCCGGCTTCACGGACGCCTGTATCCGCCTGCGGGACCCTGAGCTGAACGAACTGGGACGACTCGAAGTCTCCGACGGCCGGCCACACGAAACCGCCTTGGTACTCGGCTCGTTCCGCCGAAGGTCGAATGGGGACTGGAACTTCGTGCTCGGCGGCAGGGGCTACACGGGCGGCCTGGAGGAACTCGTTCAGGACTTCGGTATCGAAGTGGACTAGCACCATCCACGGGTTCCGCCCATGCATCGTGGGCAGCCACGAGGGACACGGCTCGCCTCCGCTGTTGACCGGCCTATTGTTCGCGTCCGTCCGGGCGAGCGCTGTTAGGGTGCGGCGCCGTGAGCACAGATATCCATGGCGGCATCGAGTTTCGCCATCCCGGCGCCGGTACCGACTACTACGACGGCGAGCCATGGGTGGCTGCCATGGATCTCTGGCCGCTGTACGACGAAACCGACTACGCGGCCTTCGGCTGTCTCTTCGGAGTGCGCAACTACGCGGGCTTCCAGCCGCTTGCACCGGACCGTGACCTTCCCGTCGATCTGTCGAGCGGGATGCGCTCGAAGTTGGGTCCTTGGGTCGCATCGGACGGCCTGCACAGCGCGAGTTGGGTCAGCTGGGCGGAGCTGGCTTCGGTCGATCTCACGGCAACCCCGCGTGAATTCAACGGCCGGCTGACGTGGCGCACGAAGGCGCTGCCATCGATCCTGCATCAGCATCCGGTTTCCGACTCGCGACTGCTTGAGGCCCTGTCAGTGGTGGGTGAACCACCATTCGACCTGCGCGATGCGACGGAACGCGTGGAGTGGACCACCGACGAACTGACCTGCACGTACGAGCCGTTGACGGTCGGCGCGGTCCTGGGGCCTGAGACTCACTGGCCGCACGTCTTCGCTGTGATGAGGGCCCTGGCAGGCCGCTTCGGAGATGAAGGTGTTCGCCTGGTCGTGGCCTTCGATTGACAGCTTGGAGCCCGTCCCTCACCACGCAGGCGAACCCTGTCGGACCCGGCTCGCGAGCCGTCCCGCTGCCCTTCAGGCGTCCAGCCGGTTGCCCGCCGGGTAGGCCGCAGTCTGTGAACGCGGCTTGATGACCCATGTCAAGCCGCGTTCGCAGTCCTTGTTATGCCTGAGGATGATCGGGCCCTGACAGCAGAACGTCCCTGTGGAGCAATGCCAGTTGGAGCAGCCCGGCGGCAGGGGACGACATCCGACTCGGAGGGAGAGCATTGACGCTGGCGGCGTCGAGCGGCAGACCCGTGATGGTGCCGTTGGAACGTGGTCCGCTGATCACTATGCCTTCTTCGTTGCGCTCCACCGCCTCGGCGAAGATCGTGTCGAATGTATCCGCTTCGAACACCGCCACGGTCAGGATGCATACGGCGAGATTCAACGGCTCCAGGGCCATACCCAGGCACCACACTCTCAACGAGCCGTCGGCCAAGGCAGCGTTGAGCAAGCTGTAAGGGGGCTGGTCATAATCCACTTCTGTGCCTGAGTCCCCTCGGGCCTCTGGTGCACCAAGTAATTCCTCGTTGTATTCGCGCATGACAGTGCGCCATAGGTCCAGGTCCTGGCGGTGCGCAAGAGGCGAGAACGACGCTGGCTGAACCATGCCGGCGGGGAGGGGTCCGTAAGTGCCCTCTCCCGTCGCAACATGTCCGGCTTCTCGATAGAGGAGAAAGAAGGTGCCCTGGCCATCGGGTGTACGACGTAAAGTCAGTGTGCCAACAGCGGGGAGCACGACACGTCCCTCAAGCAACAACGGATCGTCGGCCAGGAGTCTGCGCATGGGGACCGCTCGCCAAGGCGGCCTCCTTCTTGGTACGCGCCTCGTGGCCACGGCCAGTTCGTGAGCGACAGCCTCGTTCTGATCGACAAGGTCGAAGTACTGGCCATTGCTGAAGACCAGACGAGGCCCTCCCGGATCAGCCCAGTTGGCACGCGTAAGGCGAAAGGACGGGCGGTCTTCGAAGAGAGTAGGACGCGCCAGAGCCCCCATGGCCGAGGAATACCGCTCGTAACGGCGCGCCTTCGACTCCTTCGGCAAGCAGCGCCGTGCCGCCTGTAGCAACGCTGGGTTGACGGGGGGGCAGCACGTCCTGCCACTCCAGCATCACCGCCGACAAAGGAATCGGAGCCGGAGGGCGCATAGCTTCCTCCCACAGCAGGGAGCTACCACCGATCCGCTCCAACGAGGGGCGAGCAAGAACCTGCATGTCAGCGGCTGTCTCACACAACTGGCCAAACCGTTGGCGGAGATCTGTCCGTTCCCTGACGAAGGTGGCTCGGGACTGTTCGACGGCAGCGTGGTCCAGTGCACGCCACGCGTAGTACAACCCGCCAATAGCTGTCAGTGCGCCCAACAGCCCCAGCAGCAACTGCGCATCCACGTGCACCCCCGGCAAACGGCACATCCGGATAGAGCCATACCCTCGAGGCCAGACCGACACTCCAGGCCCTGCACATCACCGGCAGCGCTATAAACCGGCAGTCAGCGCGCCGAACCTGACGACAGGGTCAGATTTGAGAGATCCGCCCACGGTAAAGAGAGGACGTCAACATGGCTTGATGACCCATGTCAAGCCGTGTTCACAGACTTTCCCGCAACGAAGCGAAGCCCGTACACGGGGACTTTGCGGTGTCTGTCCAAGTCCGACAGGGCACGCGGCGTACGGGCGCATACGGGTGTTCGACTGGATCAGTACCAGCGGACTTGGCCAGCCGCCCCCTGCCCTGTACGGGCGGCGTGGCGGAGAACGCGCAGCGGGCCGTCAAGAAGCTCGTCCGCATCGTGGGCGGGATCGTCACCCAGCCCGGTCATCCACGTATGGATCCGCTCGATCGAGTCACGACGTGTGGCTCCGGTCAGGGTGAGAGTCTCCTCGGCCGCAGGCAGTTGAGTGCGGACTTGGTCGGCGTCGAGAAGGAACTCCCCGAACCAGCCAGGCAGTTGCAGCGTCGCGTCGGGACCCAGGGCGTAGGCGAGAGCGGAGAAGGGGCTTGCCTTGCGCGCCGTGGCCACGAACAAACTCTCTCCGATTTCGGTTGGGAACTGGTCCATGACAGCCTCGCGCATCGTCTCCATGCTGTCGGAGTCGTCGTGGCAGGTGTCGAAGAACGTGCTCAGCCGGAGTGCGTCCTCGTCGGCGCTCCAATCGCCGGGAGAGCTCGTCGACGTAGTGAACATGGACGCCTGCGCCTTGCGACGCCACCAAGCCAGCTCCCCAAGCTCGTCACGGTCCACCGCTGCCGGCGACGAGTTCTGAACCGATGCGCTCAGCAAATTCCGTACCTCTTGGTCAGGAACGGCGCCGACGATCCACACACCTGTGACGCTCAACTCCGCCTCCTTCTGCTCTTCCACCCGAACTCGGTCATGTCTCAGGCGTCGGCGTGACGGTCGTCCGTACTGCGGGTCCACAGGGTGAGGTCGCTGCTCGTCGCTACGGCGATCGTCAGGCCGGAGGGGGAGAAGCCGGCTGCACGGAATGTGGAGTAGGTCGAGTGGAAGATGTGCCACCACCCCTCTCCGTGCGGACCCGTGTGGGGGAGCCCGCCATCGCTGGACAGCAGGATCCGATCGTTCGGCCAGGCCGGGGTGACCACTTCCAGGGCCCAGCCGTCTTCGGTGGTGGTGTGCAGCCCGCCGCCGAAGAGCCCGGCGATGCGTACGCGGCTTCCGGTGATCGGCCCCAGCCCGGGGCAGGACAGATCGGCGACTGCGTCGGGGGTGCTGTCCTCGGGGGCGGGGTCGCGGTCCCTTGCGATCTTCTCGCCGGTGACGGCGTCGAAGAGACCGTGCCCGTCGCGCGAGACGACCATCACCAGATCGTGGCCGGTATCGGGGTCCGGCGCGAAGCCGATGCCGAGCAGTCCGCCGACAGGGACGCCGTACTCGTACTCGAAGACTGGTCGCCAGGGCTTGGGCGCGGGCACCACGGAGGCTGCGAGAAGCCGGTTGCGCATCTCCCTCTGGTAGGCCGAGAGTTCCGGTTCATGCTCGGACTGCCCGGCCGGAGGCGTCTCCTTCGTCCACTTCATCACGGGACCATGATCCTCGCCTCGACCGGCCACCCCGAGGGCGACCTCGGTCCACCGCGCGCACAGGTGGATGTGGTCTGTGAACGCGGCTTGATGACCCACGTCATACGCTCGCGCTTCCACGCGGCGGGGAAACGGCCCTCACGGACGGCGGTCAGACCGATCTCCGGGGCGTACGCCTGATAGACGGTGACCGTGGACTCCGAGTGGACCGCACAGATCTGGCGGTGCGGTTGTTCCATGGGGTTCAGGGTGGGGGTGGGCGGGCACGAGGGGCTACTGGTTTTCGGGCGCCGCACGCACTGATCGGGCGGGTTCCGCCTCAGCGGTCATGAACGCCGCTGCTCCCGGATGGCCGGGAGCGCGTACTCCGTCACCGCGGTGATGACACCGCGGGCAACGGGCCCGGGGTCGGTGGTGGCCGAGACGGTCCACCAAGTGTCGCGCTTCGCGGGGAGGAGCTGGCCTATGCGGCTGTGCCAGGCAGCGGGGCCGTACACCGCGTTCGGGCTGGGGCGGGCGGGCAGGTGCGGCTGACTCCTGCGGGCCCGGGCCCAGCCGAGTTTGTCGGCCACGGTCACGTTGAGCGTGAACTCGACCTGCCCCGCGGTGTTGTGCGCGGACTTCTGGAACCCGATGAGAGCCCAGCTCTCGAGATGGGGCAGCTCGTACGTCTGCCCCGACCCCTTGAAGCCCAGCGCGCGCAGACCGGGAGCGATCCGTGCGCGCATCAGCGTGGTGAACGCCTCCTGCGCCGTGGGCTCGGATCGGTCAGCCATCGGCCGACGCCACACCGATCGGGCAGGACACCCCGGTCCCGCCGATCCCGCAGTACCCCGCCGGATTCTTCGCCAGGTACTGCTGGTGGTATCCCTCGGCCGGGTAGAACACCCGTCCCTCCGCCGGAAGGATCTCCGTGGTGATCGTCCTGAAGCCAGAGCGCGTGAGGACCTGTTGGTAGGCCGTGCGGGAGGCTTCCGCCGCGGCTGACTGTGCCGGGGTGTGGGGGTGGATCGCGGAGCGGTACTGCGTGCCCACGTCGTTGCCCTGGCGGAAGCCCTGCGTCGGGTTGTGGGACTCCCAGAACGTCTTCAGCAGCTTCTCGTACGGGATCAGCGCCGGGTCGTAGACCACGCGGACCGCCTCCGTGTGGCCGGTCAGGCCCGAGCAGACCTCCTCGTAGTGCGGGTTCTCGGTGTAGCCGCCCTGATAGCCGACCAGGGTCGTCCACACCCCCACCGGGAGCTGCCAGAACTTCCGCTCCGCGCCCCAGAAGCAGCCCAGCCCGAAGTCGGCGATCTCCAGGTGCTCGGGGTAGGGGCCGAGCAACGGCGTACCGAGCACGATGTGGCGGTCGGGGACCGCGAACACCCGCTCCGGCCGGCCCTGCAGAGCCTGCTCGGGGGTCGGCAGCTGAGGCGTGCGACTGTGCAGGAACATGCGCTCTCCCAAGGGCCCCGGGGTGAGATCCGGGTCCGGAGTGTCAACGGGCGGGGCGCATGGAGAATTCCGGTCCAGTCTTCGTATACGGGGGCCTCTGCCCAACCTCGCTGCCCCTGCGGCCGCCGCCGTCAGTGCGGCAGGCTCGCCGGACTCCCGCCGTTCGCCTCGTACCCCGCCACCGCCAGCGCCCGGTACACCGCGAACTCCGCCGCCGGGTCGGGCGACAGCGTCCAGGGGAGGGCTCCGACATGGCCGTCGATGTGTATGAGCTGGTTCATCGCCTCGGACCAGCGTTCCGCGCGGACCAGGAAGAAGACCAGCAGATGGCGGACGTGCGCCAGCATCGGGTCGTCGGGGCGGGCCGCGTGCACGGCGAACAGCGCGCCGTGGATCGCCTTCTCCACGACCTCGCTCTGGTAGAAGCTGCTGACCAGATTCACCTCGGGGAGGTGCTCGAAGACCGCGAAGAGCGGCATCGCGGCGAGGAGGGAACCCTGCGGGGCCCGCGCGGCGGCCGCCTCTGCGAACGAGTTCGCCAGCTCGCGCGAGCCGTGCCACTTCTCGCACCAGTAGTGCAGCGCCGCCAGATGCGCCCCCATATGGGCGGGCGCACGGTCCAGGATCTTCAGCCACAGCTGCTCGAACTCCGGCTGCGGATACGCCAGTCCACGGGCCACGGACAGCTCGACGATGTACGGGACTGGGTCACCGGGGGAGAGCAGCGCGGCCTGCCCGCAGGCGTCCTTCGCCTCCTCCATGATGATCCGGAACTCGTCCGTGCCCCGCGTCGACGTGCGCCACGCCTGTTGCACCAGGAACTCCGCGTGCACGGCCGCGCCGCCCGCGTCCTTCGGGTGCTCGGCCCGCCACACCCGCAGCCACTGCCCGCCCGGCGTCTCGCTGACCCCGCCGGGCCGCTGCTGCAGCTCCAGCGAGGCGGCGCCCGCGAAGGCCTGCACCCGCTGCCAGCGCAGCTCGCCCGTGATCTCCGTGCCGGCCAGCAACTGCATCGCCGCGCGGTAGTCCTGCGTGCGCTGCACCAGGTCGAGGACGTCCAGCAGGTCCTGGTCGGGGCCGGGCATGCGGATGTCCAGCTCCTCCTCGCGCACGAAGCCGTAGGTCGCCGGGTCCGCGGCGTCCGGGTGGCCCGGCGAGACCTGCTCCATCATCCCGCGCCTGCGCCGCAGGAACGGGAGCAGCACGAAGCCCATCATGAGCAGCGCCATCAGGACCCAGAGAATCTCCATGCCTCAAGCGAACCAGACGCGTCCGACAATTGGCCAACCCGGTCCATCACCCTGTGGAAAACCCGCGTCGCTCCGCCTAGAGCGTCCGGATCGCCGTCCGCCCCGCGAGCGCACTACGCTCGGCCCCATGAGCGACAGGCACATCAGTCAGCACTTCGAGACCCTCGCGATCCACGCGGGCAACACCGCCGATCCCCTCACCGGCGCGGTCGTCCCGCCGATCTACCAGGTCTCGACCTACAAGCAGGACGGCGTCGGCGGGCTGCGCGGCGGCTACGAGTACAGCCGCAGCGCCAACCCCACCAGGACCGCCCTGGAAGAGAACCTCGCCGCCCTGGAGGGCGGACGCCGGGGTCTCGCGTTCGCGTCCGGACTGGCGGCCGAGGACTGCCTGTTGCGTACGCTGCTCAGCCCCGGCGACCACGTCGTCATCCCGAACGACGCGTACGGCGGCACGTTCCGACTCTTCGCGAAGGTCGTCTCCCGGTGGGGCGTCGAGTGGTCGGTCGCCGACACCAGCGACCCGGCCTCCGTACGGGCCGCCATCACCCCGAAGACCAAGGTCGTCTGGGTGGAGACCCCCTCCAACCCGCTGCTCGGCATCACCGACATCGCGGTCGTCGCGCAGATCGCCCGGGACGCGGGCGCGCGGCTCGTCGTCGACAACACCTTCGCCACGCCCTACCTCCAGCAGCCGCTGGCCCTCGGCGCGGACGTCGTCGTGCACTCCCTGACCAAGTACATGGGCGGCCACTCGGACGTGGTCGGCGGTGCGCTGATCGCGGCCGACGAGGCGCTCGGCGAGGAACTGGCTTACCACCAGAACGCGATGGGCGCCGTCGCCGGGCCCTTCGACTCCTGGCTGGTGCTGCGCGGCGCCAAGACGCTGTCGGTGCGCATGGACCGGCACAGCGAGAACGCCACCAAGGTCGCCGACATGCTCACCCGGCACGCGCGTGTGACGCGCGTTCTCTACCCGGGGCTCCCGGAGCACCCCGGTCACGAGATCGCCGCCAAGCAGATGCGGGCCTTCGGCGGCATGGTCTCCTTCCAGGTCGAGGGCGGCGAGGAGGCGGCCGTCGAGGTCTGCAACCGCGCCAAGGTGTTCACCCTCGGCGAGTCCCTGGGCGGCGTCGAGTCGCTGATCGAGCACCCGGGGCGCATGACGCACGCGTCCGTCGCCGGTTCGGCCCTGGAGGTCCCCGGCGACCTCGTCCGCCTCTCCGTGGGCATCGAGAACGTGCAGGACCTCCTGGAGGACCTGCAGCAGGCGCTGGGCTAGGGCCCGCTCTCACCAGTTCGTCAACGGTGGAGTCGTCTCCGACGGCGGCTCCACCCAGGGATGGACCATCAGGGCCCACACGGTGAACGCCACCACCGCCGCGCACATCAGCATCCACATCAGCCGCCGGGCGGCCCGGCGGCGGCGCAGCATCCGGCCGCCGCGGCGCAATACGTCCGCGTACAGCTCCGGCGGCACCTGCGGCGGAGTCCGCTCCATGATCCGCCGTACGGCCGCCTCTCGCTCGGGCCTGTTCACGCGCGCGTGCCCCCGTTCGGTGAGCTCATGACGGCGCCACCTTGGCCCCCGCCACCTTCGGCACCGGAGAGCGCGGCGGATGCAGCAGCCTCGCCGTAGCCCGCTCGCAGATCGTCCGGACCCGTTCGGTGGGCAGTCCGAGGAGTGCGGCGGCCTGTTCCTCGGCGACCCCCTCGTACAACCTGAGGACGACGATCAGCCGCTCCTGGGGGGCGAGGGCGCCCAGCGGGCTGTCGGGGTGGGGGCGGGCCCGGCCGAGGCCGCCGTACTGGTGCCAGGCCGTGCGGGCGAAGCGACTGGCCAGGTACTGCCGGGCGCGGTCGTACGGGTCCTCGCCGCGCAGCCGGTCCCAGCACGCGTACGTGTGGGCCAGGGACAGCGTCAGCAGGCGTCGCGCGCGCGGGTTGTCGTCCGTGTCCTCCGCGGTGAGCAGTGTGGCGGCATGCAGCAGCCGCCCTGCCGCGCCCGCGACGAACGCCTCGAACTCCCGGGCCCGGCGGGCGCCCTGGGACACCTGCCGTTCGCGCACCATGCCCTCCCCCCTGATGGCCCCGGTCTCATCTGAGGCCAGGGCCGTCGCGAGGTCAAGAGTTCGGTACGAAGGGGCGGGAGTCGGGCACCGCGCGTGTGTGCCCGGCTCGCCGAGGGATCAGGAAGCGTTCGACGGCTCGTTGCCCGGCATCGCCATCCGCGCGGAGAGGGCGCTGTTGAAGCGTGTGAGGAGCGTGCAGAACGCCTCGCGCTCCTCCGGCGCCCAGTCGTGTGTCAACTCGGCCATCAACTGACGCCTGGACGAACGGACTTCCTCCAGTCGCGACTGCCCGCGCGGGGACAGCTGCAGCACCACCGCGCGGCCGTCCTCGGGGTGCGAGGTCCGCTTGACGAGCCCGGTGTCGACGAGCGGTGCCACCTGCCGGGTGACCGTCGAGGAGTCGATCCCCATGCTCGCGGCGAGCGCCTTGACGCCCATCGGGCCTTCCTTGTCCAGGCGGTTGAGCAGCAGATACGCGGCGCGGTCCATGGAGTTGCGCACCTGTCCGACTCCACCGAGCCGGGTCTGTTCGGCACGGCGCGCGAAGACCGCCACCTCGTGCTGCAGCGTGTCGAGGAGACCGGGTTCACCGACGGTCGTCATGTCCATCGACATTTCAGGTGTTGTGGGCATGGCCGGGGGCTCGCTTCATGAAGGGGGTGCTGGGTTGGGGGACAGGGTACGCGGATGGAAGGCGGCCCGTACCGGCGCTGCGCAAACCAGTCTCGGTGCTTGGTCACAGCCGTGGCGCGCGCCTGTGAACTGCGATGCTTGAGTCATGAGCTACAGCACGGCTGACTCCTTGCGACCCGTCACCCTCGACGATGTGCGCGGCGCCCAGAAGATGCTCACGGGCGTGGCGCGGGTGACCGCGATGGAAGGCAGCAGGCACCTGACCCAGCTCGTCGGTTCACCGGTGCACTTCAAGTGCGAGAACCTCCAGCGCACGGGCTCCTTCAAACTGCGCGGCGCCTACGTCCGTATCGCCGGACTGCTCCCCGAGGAGCGCGCCGCCGGTGTCGTCGCCGCGAGTGCCGGCAACCACGCCCAGGGCGTCGCCCTCGCCTCCGCGCTCCTCGGCGTGCGCTCCACGGTCTTCATGCCCAAGGGCGCACCCCTGCCGAAGATCAGCGCCACCAAGGAGTACGGCGCCGAGGTGCGCCTGCACGGCCATGTGGTCGACGAGACGCTGGCCGCCGCGCAGGAGTACGCCCTTGAGACGGGCGCGGTGTTCATCCACCCCTTCGACCACCCGGACATCATCGCGGGCCAGGGCACGGTGGGCCTGGAGATCCTGGACCAGTGCCCCGAGGTGCGGACGATCGTCGTCGGGATCGGCGGCGGGGGACTCGCGGCCGGTGTCGCGGTCGCCGTGAAGGCACTGCGGCCCGATGTGCGGATCGTGGGCGTGCAGGCGGCCGGTGCCGCAGCGTTTCCGCCCTCGCTGGCGGCCGGGCGTCCGGTGTCGATCCGGCACCCGGCGACGATGGCCGACGGCATCAAGGTCGGCAGGCCCGGCGACGTGCCGTTCGGGATCGTCGCCGAGCTGGTGGACGAGGTCCGCACGGTCACCGAGAACGAACTGTCCACCGCGCTGCTGCTGTGCCTGGAGCGGGCCAAGCTGGTCGTCGAACCGGCCGGTGCCAGCCCGGTCGCGGCGCTGCTGAGCGATCCGCGCGCCTTCGAGGGACCGGTCGTCGCGCTGCTGTCCGGCGGGAACGTCGACCCGCTGCTGCTCCAGCGCATCCTGCGCCACGGCATGTCGGCGCAGGGCCGCTACCTGGCCGTGACGCTGCGGCTGACGGACCGGCCGGGGGCGCTCGCGACGCTGCTGGGGGTGTTGTCAGTGGTCGACGCTAACGTCCTCGATGTGAGCCACGTCCGGACCGACCCACGGCTCGGGCTCACCGAGGTGGAGGTCGAACTGCACCTGGAGACGAAGGGGCCGGTGCACTGTGCCGAGGTCGGCCAGGCCCTGCGCGACGCGGGGTACACGGTCATCGACTGAGGTCAGGGCCCGTTCGTCACCTGTTCCGTCACTCGTTCGAGAAAATCCGTTGAGAGACGCGATACATCGCGTTATGGTGTGTCTCGTGCGGCCGGTCCTGTGAGAAACGGGAGGCAGTGCATCATGCGCAAACCTAGGCTTTTCGAAGAATCCCCGACGACGTGGAGACTGATATGCCAGGCGCCATCTATGCCGAAGGCCTGGTGAAAACCTTCGGCGATGTGAAAGCTCTGGACGGCGTCGACCTCGATGTCCCCGAGGGCACCGTGCTGGGCCTGCTGGGGCCCAACGGCGCGGGCAAGACGACCGCCGTCCGCTGTCTGACCACCCTCCTGCGACCCGACAGCGGCAAGCTGACCGTGGCCGGCCTCGACGTGCTCAAGCAGCCCAACGAGGTACGGCGTTCCATCGGTCTCTCCGGCCAGTTCGCCGCGGTCGACGAGTACCTGACCGGCAGGGAGAACCTGCAGATGGTCGGCCAGCTCTACCAGATGAAGGCCAAGGCCGCGAAGGCCCGGGCCGACGAGCTGCTCGACCAGTTCAACCTCGTCGACGCCGCCGACCGCACCGCCAAGACCTACTCCGGAGGCATGCGCCGCCGGCTCGACCTCGCGGCGGCCCTGGTCGTCTCGCCGCCCGTGATGTTCATGGACGAGCCGACCACCGGCCTCGACCCGCGCAACCGCCAGATGCTGTGGGAGGTCATCAAGCAGCTCGTCTCCGGCGGTACGACACTGCTGCTGACCACGCAGTACCTAGAAGAGGCCGACCATCTCGCACACGACATCGCGGTCGTCGACCACGGCAAGGTCATCGCCCGCGGCACCTCCGACCAGCTCAAGGCCCGCACCGGCGGGGAGCGAGTGGAGGTCGTCGTGCACGAGCGCGACCACATCGAGATCGCCTCAGAGGTGCTGCGCGGCTTCGGGAAGGGCGACACCACCGTCGAGGATCACACCCGCAAGCTCACCGTCCCCGTCACCGGCGGCGCGAAGCTCCTCGCCGAGGTCATCCGCGAACTCGACACCCGCGGCATCGAGATCGACGACATCGGCCTGCGCCGCCCCACCCTCGACGACGTGTTCCTCTCCCTGACGGGCCACCTGGCCGAGGAGAAGACCGAGGACAACGGCGCGGACACCACCCCGGACACCAAGGACCGCAAGCACAAGAAGGAGGCCGCGAAGTGAGTGCCGTCACCGACGCCGTGCCGGTCGCGGCACCGAGCAGCGCGCTGGGCCAGTCCGTGCACGACTCCCTGGTCGTCGCCAAACGGAATCTGATCCGCATGAGCCGGATTCCCGAGATGGTGATCTTCGGGCTCATCCAGCCCATCATGTTCGTGGTGCTGTTCACCTACGTCTTCGGCGGTTCCATGCAGATCGGCGGCAGCACCAGCGCCACCGACTACAAGAACTTCCTGATGGCGGGCATCTTCGCGCAGACCGTCACGTTCGCCACCGCCAGCTCTGGCGCGGGCATCGCCGACGACATGCACAAGGGCCTCATCGACCGCTTCCGCTCGCTGCCCATGGCGCGCGGAGCGGTGCTCACCGGGCGGACGCTCGCCGATCTCGTACAGACCGCGCTGACCCTCCTGGTCCTCGCGATAGTCGCCCTGCTGGTGGGCTGGCGGGTCGGCTCGGACGGGAGCACCAACGCCGGCAAGGTCCTCGGCGCCTTCGGCCTGCTGCTCCTGCTCGGGTACGCGTTCACCTGGATCGGCGCCCTGATCGGCCTCACCGTCCGGACACCCGAGGCGGCCACCTCCGGCGGACTGATCTGGCTCTTCCCGGTGACCTTCATCTCGAACGCGTTCGTGGACACCAGTCACATGACCCCGTGGCTGCGCCACATCGCCGAGTGGAACCCGTTCAGCGCCACCGTGCAGGCCTGCCGGGTGCTCTTCGCCAACCCGGGACAGTCGCCCTCGGACGCCTGGCCCATGGTGCACCCGGTGTGGGCCTCACTGATCTACTCGCTCCTGATCATCCTCATATTCCGGACGCTGGCGGTACGGAAGTACCGTTCGGCGACGGCCTGAGGAGACACGGGACACCGCAATCCGCGGGGGCATGGCGAAACCCCCGGCGCCGCAAGGCCGCCGGGGGCTCGTCGAAGGCGAAGGCCCGGAATCCCGAGGGTCAGGTCCCGCGGGTGACGTCCCGCAGGTCAACCGTTGTACGGCTCGGCCTTGAGGATCGTCACCGAGGCCTTCTTGCCGTTGGGCAGCTCGTACTGCGCTTCCTGGCCGACCTTGTGGCCGAGCACGCCGGAGCCCAGCGGGGACTGCGGCGAGTAGGTCTCGATGTCGGCGCTCGCGTACTCGCGCGAGGCGAGCAGGAAGGTCATCGTGTCGTCCTCGTCGCCGTCGAAGGCGATCGTGACGACCATGCCGGGCGCGACCGCGCCGTCCGCCGACGCCGGAGCCTCCCCGACCTTGGCCTTCTCCAAGAGCTGGACCAGCTGGCGGATGCGGAGCTCCTGCTTGCCCTGCTCCTCCTTGGCCGCGTGGTACCCGCCGTTCTCGCGCAGGTCGCCCTCCTCGCGCGCAGCCGCGATCTTCGCGGTGACTTCCTCGCGCGCGGGACCAGACAGGTACGCCAGCTCTTCCTTGAGCTTGGTGTACGCCTCCTGCGTAAGCCAGGTGACGTCTTCGCTGGTCTGGGTCACAGGTGCTCCTCGTAGGTACTGGGAATACAAAGCATCGCCCTACCCAGAAGAATGTTCCTTCATGGAAGGGCGAAACCACGAGCCTAACAATTCAACGGCGCCAGGGGGAGGACATAAGGCACCAGAAATACGTCAACGCAGGTCAAGACCTACACAACGAGGGTGATGTCAGTCGGTGTGGCAGCCCAGCAGCTCGGCCGTGGTGCCCCTGGCCGTCGTACGCAGGGTGACGACCTTGTCGATGCGGGTCGCGGAGCCGCCGAAGTGGAAGTCGGCGCGGCCCACCTCGGACTGGTCGGCGGCCTGCGAGCGCAGGGTGCAGTAGCCGCTGGTGCCGGCGTCCTTGTGGACCTCCAGATGCACCTTGACCTCGTTGTCCGAGGCCTGGAAAGTGATCACTTCGGCGCTGATCTTGGCCTCGACGACATAGTGGTAGGCGAAGTACCCGACGAGGGCGACGAGGACCGCCGCGAGGACGGCGCCGGCGATCCTGAGCTTGTGGTCGGCACGCTCGTCCGACGAGCGGCCGTAGCGGCCCTCGGGCAGTCGCGTACTCGCCGTACTCATGATCGTCCTCCCGGCAAGGGGCTCTAGAGGCCTCCGAAACCGGCCCCCGGAATTATTCGCCTCCCGATTCGGTCACTATAGAAGCCCCCGCCCGCCGCCCGACCACCGCCCCTCAACGACGTCCCTGCGGGACGGCACCTGTTGAATTGCACCCCAGGACACCGGGGCGCCGACTTACTGAGGATTGAGTCTTGACTGACCAGCTGCGACTGATGGCCGTTCACGCGCACCCCGACGACGAGTCGAGCAAGGGCGCGGCCACCATGGCGAAGTACGTGTCCGAGGGGGTGGACGTGCTGGTCGTGACCTGCACGGGCGGGGAGCGCGGCTCCATCCTCAACCCGAAGCTCCAGGGCGACAAGTACATCGAGGAGCACATCCACGAGGTACGCAAGAAGGAGATGGACGAGGCCCGCGAGATCCTCGGCATCAAGCAGGAGTGGCTCGGCTTCGTCGACTCTGGGCTGCCCGAGGGCGACCCGCTGCCGCCGCTGCCCGAGGGCTGCTTCGCGCTGGAGGACGTCGACAAGGCGGCCGGCGAGCTGGTGAAGCAGATCCGCTCCTTCCGTCCGCAGGTGATCACCACCTACGACGAGAACGGCGGCTACCCGCACCCCGACCACATCATGACGCACAAGATCTCGATGGTGGCGTTCGAGGGCGCGACGGACACCGAGAAGTACCCGGAGTCGGAGTACGGCCCGGCGTACCGGCCGCAGAAGCTGTACTACAACCAGGGCTTCAACCGGCAGCGCACCGAGGCACTGCACAAGGCGCTCCTCGACCGGGGCCTGGAGTCGCCGTACGGGGACTGGCTCAAGCGCTGGGACGAGTCCGGGCAGATGCGGGACCGCACGCTCACCACGCACATCCCGTGCGCCGAGTTCTTCGAGATCCGCGACAAGGCGCTGCTCGCGCACGCCACGCAGATCGACCCCGACGGCGGCTGGTTCCGGGTCCCGATGGAGATCCAGAAGGGGGTCTGGCCGACCGAGGAGTACGAGCTCGCGAAGTCTCTGGTCGATACCTCCCTCCCCGAGGACGACCTCTTCGCGGGCATCCGCGACAATGCCTGATATGAGCTCAAGCGCAGCCCTGGCAATGACGCACCTGGTCCCCCTCGCCGAGGTCGACGAGAACAAGGTCACCCCCGGCGTCCTCGGTTTCATCGTCTTCGCGGTGATGGCCCTGGCCGTATGGGGACTGATGAAGTCCATGAGCAAGCAGATGAACAAGGTCGACTTCAAGGAGGCCCCGGACCCGCAGGCGGAGTCCGAGGCCGCCCCGGCCGCACCCAAGGCCAAGCAGGGCTGACCGGGCGGGCCCGCGCGGGGGTGCTCAGGGCCGGTCCGGCACCGCCACCCCCATTACCTCACGGGCGTGCCGGCTCGGCACCATGCCAAGCCGCCACGCCTGCCAGCCCGCCTCCAGGTTCACGCCCCGCTCCAGCAGCAGCTGGTACGCCTCCACGTAGTCGTCGAGTTTCTCGTCGCGGTAGGGGTGCCGGGTGCGGGCGAGCTGCGCCAGCTCCTCCTGGGCGACCGCCGTGCCGACCTCGACGCCGCCGGGGGCCGCGTACGGCAGGAGCGTGGAGCGCAGGAAGCGGGCCCAGTCCTCGCCGCGGTGGTCGCCGTACGAGGTGAACAGGCCGAGCGCCTCGTCGCACAGGGTCAGTGCCTGGGCGGTACGGGCGTTGCCCGCGTCGACCACGGCGAGTTCCAGGCAGGTCCACGCCTCGCCGTGGGCGACGCCGATGCGCTGGAAGTCGGCGCGGGCGTCGACGAGGAGCTGGCGGGCGAACCCGGAGTTGCGCAGCGAACCCGTCTGGGCCGCGCGCTGGTCGCGGGTGACGCGGGCCGAGTGGTGCCGGGCGCAGGCCAGGCCGTAGACGTCCCGCATGCGGGAGAACATGGTGCGGGACCGTTCGAGTTCCCGTACCGCCAGGTCCAGGTTGCCGGTCTCCTCCAGGGCCTGGCCGAGGTAGTAGACCGTCCAGGCCTCGCCGCGCGCGTCCTCGTTGTCGCGGTGCCGGGAGGCCGCCGTGCGCAGGCCGTCGACCGCCGGGGACGGGTCGCCGGCGACCAGCCGGGCCCGGGCCAGCTGGGTCAGCGCCCAGGCCTCGCCGCGGGCGTCGCGGGTACGGCCGTAGAGGCCGAGGGCGGTGGTCAGTTCGGACTCGGCGCGCGGGATGTCGCCCATGCGCAGGCCGAGTTGGCCGAGCTGGAAGTGCGCCCAGGCCTCGCCGTGCACGGACTCGCCCGCGCGGTGCAGGACCAGGGACTCGGTCAACAGCCGCATGGCTTCGGGGAGTCGGGCGCGGTCGCGCTCCACGGCGGCGAGGGCGTGCATGGTCCAGGCGCGGTCCGTGGCCAGTTGGGGCGGGGCTTGCAGGTCGAGGGCCTCGCGGAGTCTCGCCGCCGCCTCGGTGAGGTTGCCCTGGTGGTGGAGGGTGATGCCGAGGGAGCACAGGGCGCGCGCGGCGCCGGCGTCGTGGTGGGCCTCCATGTAGAGGTCGACCACGGAGGTGAGGGTGGTGCGTGCCTTGTCGAGTTCGCCGAGCTGCCGGGCCGCGATGCCGGTGCGCCACTGCACCGAGCGGACGAGCAGTCCCTGGTCGACGGCCTGCGCCAACTCGCTGATCTCGCCCAGCCGGTAGAGGTCGCCGCGCAGCAGGCAGTAGTCGCACAGCGCGCCGAGCAGATTGAGTACGGCGCCCTGGTCGACGCCCTCCGCGTGCCGCAGCGTCGAGGTGATGAAGCTCGACTCGTCGTCCAGCCAGCGCAGCGCCTCGTCGAGCGAGGTGAAGCCGTGCGGGCCGAAGCGGTCCGAGCGCGTCGACATGTTGCCGTCGACCAACCGCAGTACGGAGTCGGCGAGTTCGGCGTAGTTGACGATCAGCCGCTCCTGCGCCGCCGTACGTTCCGAGGACTCCTCCTCGTCGAGGAGGCGGGCCTGGGCGAAGGCGCGGACCAGGTCGTGCAGGCGGTAGCGGGTGCCGCGGACGTGGTCGATGAGGCCCGCGCGGGAGAGGGCGACCAGATGGCGGGTGGCCTCCGTCTCGTCCGTGGCCAGCAGGGCGGCGGCCGCCGCGGCGCCGAGCGAGGCCCGGCCGGCGAGGGCCAGTCGGCGCAGCAGGGCGCGGGCCGGGTCGGACTGGTCGGTGTAGCGCAGCCACAGCGCCCGTTCGACCGGCTCGACCGGGCCGTACGCGCCGAGATCTGTGGCGAGTTGGCGGGGCGAGCGAGGGCCGAGGGACGAGCCGGCGATCCGCAGCGCCAGCGGCAGCCCGCCGCACAACTCCCTGATCCGGTCCTCGGATTCGGCGTCGTAGGGCCCCGAACCGTCCTGCGCCGCAGCTCCCAACAGCTCCTCCGCGCCCGCCGCGTCCAGCGCGTCCACCGGCAACTGGTGCACCCAGGCGGCCAGTTCGCCCGGCAGGTCGAGAGGCTTGCGAGCGGTGACCACGACCAGACTGTCGGACCGCTCGGGGACCAGGGTGGCCACCTGCCCGGGGTCGGAGGCATCGTCCAGGACGATCGTCACCGGGAGGCCGGTCAGGTGCTGGTGGTACAACTCGCCCAGCCGCTTGACCTGTTGGTCGGGTGAGGAGCGTTCACGGAAGAGCAGTTGCTCGCGGGGCGCGCCGAGCCGGTTCAGCAGATGCAGCAGGGCGTCACGGGTGGGCAGCGGGGACTCGCCCGGGCTGTCGCCGCGCAGATCCACCACGCAGGCACCGCGGAACTGGTCCCGCAGCTCGTGCGCGGCACGCACCGCGAGGGTCGTGCGTCCCGAACCCGGCGCACCGTGCAGCACGACCACGGTCGGCCGGGTCTCCGTACTCGCCCGGGCCGCCTGCACCAGTTGCCGGATGCGGGCCAGCTCCGCCCGCCGCCCGGCGAACGCGCCCACCGCGTCCGGGAGTTGACCGAACGACTGCTCCAGCACACTCCGTCTGCGGGCCGCCGCGCTCTTGTCCGTACCGCGCAGCTGCGGCCCCGGCTTCTTCGTCGGCCCGGTGGAGGCGGCGAGCACCCGCTGCTGGTCCAGGAACGGCCGGATGCCCCGCACCTCCAGCGCCGTCAGCCACTGCAACCGCAACTGCTCCGGACCACCGGGCTGACTCGCGGCACCGGCGCGGTGATGCGCGGCCGGCAGATGCGAGGCGGTCACCTTCACGACGGTCGCCGCCGCACCGACGACACCGACGGTCACACCCGCGCCGAGCGCGGCACCGGCGCCGGTACCGAGCGCCAGGTCGGCCACGATCGCCGCGACGGCGCCAACACCCGCCACCAGCAAGGGAGTTCCGCTCCCCTCCCTGGCGTACCGCTGCCCGAAGGTGAGCTGCCCGGCCGCCGCCTCGTCGAGCGCGCCCGTATAGGCCGCGTACTCATCGGCCGCCGTCTCCGCCATGGCGTCCAGCGCGGCCCGGGACCGCGCCAGCAGCACCGGCCCCTCGACGCGCCCGCCGGAACGCCGCACCTCCTCCTCCACGGCCCGAGCCAACAGCCGCTCGGCATCGCTCCGATGGCTGTCCCGCATGTCGCGTCCCCCTCCGACGGCAACTCCCTGGCCTATGAGTGTCCTTCGGGGGAGGCGGGAGCGCGAGAGGGCGACGATCACCCGTTCGCTGCGCGGAAGCTGCGGGCCGTTCTGCGACCTGTGCCGCCCGTCGGGCACGATGGGTCCATGCCGAACCGACTGGCCGATGAGACGTCCCCGTACCTCCTCCAGCACGCCGACAACCCCGTCGACTGGTGGCCCTGGTCGGAAGAGGCATTCGACGAGGCCAGGAGGGCGAACAAACCGGTCCTGCTGAGCGTCGGGTACAGCAGCTGCCACTGGTGTCACGTGATGGCGCACGAATCCTTCGAGGACCAGCCCACCGCCGACTACCTCAACGAGCACTTCGTCAGCATCAAGGTCGACCGGGAAGAGCGCCCCGACGTCGACGCCGTCTACATGGAGGCCGTGCAGGCGGCCACCGGGCAGGGCGGCTGGCCGATGACCGTGTTTCTCACCCCGGACGCCGAGCCCTTCTACTTCGGCACCTACTTCCCGCCCGCGCCCCGCCACGGCATGCCCTCCTTCCGGCAGGTGCTCGAAGGGGTGCGCAGCGCTTGGACCGACCGGCGGGACGAGGTCGCCGAGGTCGCCGGGAAGATCACTCGGGACCTGTCCCAGCGGCAGATCGACTACGGCGGCACCGAGGCCCCCGGCAAGGAGGAGCTGTCGCAGGCGCTGCTGGGGCTCACCCGTGAGTACGACCCGCAGCGCGGGGGATTCGGGGGCGCGCCCAAGTTCCCGCCGTCCATGGTCGTCGAGTTCCTGCTGCGGCACCACGCCCGTACCGGTTCCGAGGGTGCGCTGGAGATGGCGCAGGACACCTGTGAGCGGATGGCGCGCGGTGGTATCTACGACCAGCTCGGTGGCGGCTTCGCGCGGTACTCCGTCGACCGGGAGTGGGTGGTGCCGCACTTCGAGAAGATGCTCTACGACAACGCCCTGCTCTGCCGTGTGTACGCCCATCTGTGGCGCAGCACCGGGTCCGAGCTGGCCCGCCGTGTCGCCGTGGAGACCGCCGACTTCATGGTGCGTGAACTCCGCACCAACGAGGGCGGGTTCGCCTCCGCGCTCGACGCCGACAGCGACGACGGGACCGGGACCGGCCGGCATGTCGAGGGGGCCCACTACGTCTGGACGCCCGAGCAGCTCGTAGAAGTGCTGGGTGAGGCGGACGCGGAACTCGCCGCCCAGTACTTCGGTGTGACGGACGACGGGACCTTCGAGGAAGGGCAGTCCGTCCTTCAACTCCCGCAGAGTGAAGGGGTCTTCGACGCCGAGAGGGTCGCGTCGGTCAAGAGCCGCCTCCTCGCCGCCCGTTCGCGGCGTCCCGCCCCCGGACGTGACGACAAGGTGGTCGCCGCCTGGAACGGGCTCGCGATCGCCGCGCTCGCCGAGACCGGTGCCTACTTCGACCGGCCCGACCTGGTCGAGGCCGCCGTCTCCGCCGCCGATCTCCTCGTACGGCTGCATCTGGACGAGCACGCCAAGCTGGCCCGCACCAGCAAGGACGGTCAAGTCGGCACGAACGCCGGGGTGTTGGAGGACTACGCCGATGTCGCGGAGGGCTTCCTCGCGCTGGCGTCGGTCACGGGGGAGGGGGTGTGGCTGGAGTTCGCGGGGTTCCTGCTGGACCATGTGCTCGCCGGGTTCGTGGACGAGTCGGGGGCGCTCTACGACACCGCCGCCGACGCCGAGCGGCTCATCCGCCGGCCCCAGGATCCGACCGACAACGCCACCCCGTCCGGGTGGACCGCGGCCGCCGGTGCGCTGCTCGGCTACGCGGCCCAGACCGGCGCCGAGCCCCATCGCAGCGCCGCCGAGCGGGCGTTGGGGGTCGTGAAGGCGCTCGGGCCACGTGTGCCGCGGTTCATCGGGTGGGGACTCGCGGTCGCCGAGGCGTATCTCGACGGGCCGCGCGAGGTGGCCGTCGTAGGACCTTCGCTCTCTGACGAAGGGACAAAAGCCTTGCACCGTGAGGCGCTTCTGGGTACCGCGCCCGGTGCGGTGGTCGCCTTCGGGGTCGCGGAGAGTGAGGAACTGCCGTTGCTCGCCGACCGGCCGTTGGTGGGTGGTGAACCGGCGGCGTATGTCTGCCGTAACTTCACCTGTGACGCGCCGACGACCGATCCCGAGCAGTTGCGTACCGCGCTGAGCAGGTGAAACGGCAGGGTCGTAACCATCCCAAACGCGACCAGTGCGGGAAATGGTCATGTGTGGGACCCATTGTGAAGAAACATGCTCTTCACCGAAATCACCTGTCCACTTCACAGGTCGCCCATAGTCTCGGCCCCGTGACGCGACGGACGTAACTCACCGTCGCGCAGGGGGGATTGGGATCTGGGGGGATCTGCTGTGCTGACGTCCGTATTCGTCGCCGCCGTTTCGCTTGCCCTGTTCTGGATGGCGGCCTTCACCCTGTGGTGGCAGATGCACGCGTGGCGTACGCCCGAAGTGCTCGCCTCCACCCGCTTCAGCAGCCCGGACGGGGACGAGCACGTCTCGTTCTCGTTGCTGCTGCCGGCCCGGCACGAACAGGCCGTGCTGGACCACACCATCCAGCGCCTGCTGGAGTCCACGCACACCGACTTCGAGATCATCGTGATCGTGGGGCACGACGACCCCGACACCGCGGCGGTGGCGAACAGCGCCGCCGAGCGCGACCCGCGCGTCCGCGTCGTCGTCGACACGCACGAGAAGAAGAACAAGCCGAAGGCCATGAACACGGCGCTGCCGCACTGCCGCGGCGACGTCGTCGGAGTCTTCGACGCCGAGGACCAGGTCCATCCGGAGCTGCTCGCCCATGTCGACCACGCCTTCCGGACGACGGGAGCGGACGTCGTCCAAGGGGGCGTCCAGCTCATCAACTTCCACTCCAGCTGGTACAGCCTGCGCAACTGCCTGGAGTACTTCTTCTGGTTCCGCTCCCGGCTGCATCTGCACGCGCAGAAGGGGTTCATCCCGCTGGGCGGCAACACCGTCTTCGTGCGGACCGACACCCTGCGCGAAGCCGACGGCTGGGACCCCAACTGCCTTGCCGAGGACTGCGACCTGGGCGTCCGGCTGTCCAGTGTCGGCAAGAAGGTCGTCGTCGCCTACGACTCCGACATGGTGACCCGGGAGGAGACCCCGGGCTCGCTGATGTCGTTGCTGAAGCAGCGAACTCGCTGGAACCAGGGCTTCCTTCAGGTCTACCGGAAGAAGGACTGGAAGCAACTCCCGGGCTTCGGGCAGCGGTTGCTCGCCCGCTACACGCTGATGACGCCGTTCCTCCAGGCCTTCTCCGGGGTCATCATCCCGCTCAACGCGGCGGTCGCGCTCTTCCTGGACGTGCCGGTCGGCATCGCCTTCCTCACCTTCCTGCCGCTGGTCACCGCCGCGGTCACCTTCGTCTTCGAGGTCGTCGGACTGCACGACTTCGGCAAGCAGTACGGACTCCGCGTCCGCGCCGTCCACTACCTGAAGCTCGTCGTGGGCGGCCCCTTCTACCAGGTCCTCCTGGCCGGAGCCGCGATCCGCGCAGTGTGGCGTGAGCAACGTGGCCGAAACGACTGGGAGTTGACCTCCCATGTCGGCGCGCACCTCACCGAACCCGCAGTGATCCGAGAGGACGTTCCTGCGTGACCTCCACCCTTCCCGCGGCGACCACCACGGTCCCCGCGCAGCGGCAGCCTGCGCCTGAAACCGGTTCGACGGGTCGAACGACACCGCCGGGCAGACTCCGTTCCTCCCGCCCCGACCTCCTCCTCTGCGGCCTGCTCCTCACCGCGATCCTGGTCGTGCAGGGCTGGAACATCGCCGACTATCCGACCCTCAGCGACGACGAGGGCACCTACCTCGCCCAGGCCTGGTCCGTCCAGCAGGGCACGGGCCTCGCCCACTACACCTACTGGTACGACCACCCGCCCCTCGGCTGGATCCAGATCGCCCTGCTCACCTGGATCCCCGCGCACTTCAGCCCCGACTCGATGACCGTCGGCACCATGCGCCTCGCGATGCTGGTGATCAGCGCGATCAGCGCGGTCCTCGTCTACGTCCTGGCCCGCCGCCTGTCCCTGCCTCGTTGGGCGGCGGGGCTCGCCATGCTGCTCTTCGGTCTCTCGCCGCTGTCCGTCATCCTCCAGCGGGAGATCTTCCTCGACAACATCGCCGTGATGTGGATGCTGCTCGCGTTCTGCCTGGCCGCGTCCCCAAGTCGCCATCTCTGGCACCACTTCGGGGCCGGGCTCGCAGCCGCCGCCTCGGTCCTCACCAAGGAGACGATGGTCGTCGTCCTGCCCGCGCTGGTGGTCACCATGTGGCGCCACGGACACCGCGACACACGCAAGTTCGCGCTCACCGGCGCCATCACCGCCTGCGTCCTGATCGGCGGCGCGTACCCTCTCTTCGCCCTGCTCAAGGGCGAGTTGCTGCCCGGCGGCGGCCATGTCTCCCTCTGGGACGGCCTCAAGTACCAGATGACCAGGCCGGGTTCGGGTTTCATCCTCGACCGGGGGAGCGGCTCCTACGGCGTCCTCCACTCGTGGCTGTACTACGACCGTGTCCTGCCCCTGGGCGGCCTCGCCGGGGCGCTGCTCCTGCTGGTCACCTGGCGCTGGTCGGTCACCGCCCGCTCGCTCGCCGGACCGGCGCTGACCGTGGCGATCCTCGCCGCCGTCGCCCTGCGCCCGGGCGGCTATCTGCCCGCGATGTACGTGATCGGCGCGCTGCCCTTCCTCGCCCTGGTGCTCGCCGGAGGCACCGCCTCGGTCGCCCACGCGGTGCTGCGCAGATGGCGCGGCGAAGGGGAGAAACGATACGTCACCGGAGGCCGGTACGCGCTCGCCGCCGTACTGGCCGTCGCCGCCGGCGCCTATGTCGTACCGCCGTGGTACGACGGCGACCGCACCGCCGTGACCGCGGATGCCAACGCCCCCTACCGGGCAGCCTCCAAGTGGCTGTCCACCGAGGTGAAGGACCCGAAGGACACCCGGGTCCTCGTCGACGACGCGCTCTGGCTGGACCTGGTGCACGCCGGGTACCGGCCCGGGCTCGGGGTCATCTGGTTCTACAAGGCCGACCTCGACCCGGCCGTCACCAAGACACTGCCCCACGGCTGGCGGGACATCGACTACGTGGTGGCCTCCCCGACGGTACGGCGCGACGCGGTCGACCTGCCCAACGTCAAGGCGGCGATCGAGCACTCCGCACCGGTCGCCACCTTCGGTACCGGCGACGACCGTATCGAGATCCGGCAGATCCAGTCCGAGACCGTGGGAGCCCAGTGATGAGCCAAGAGTCCACAGCCCCCGGGGAGTTGGGCGAACCGGCCCTAAAGGGGCCGGAGTTGGCCGAGCCCGGCGCCGTCACCATCGTCGTACCGACCTTCAACGAGTCCGGAAACGTAAGGGAGTTGCTGCGCCGGATCACCGAGTCCGTGCCGACCCGGCTGCCCTGCGAGGTCGTCTTCGTCGACGACTCCACCGACGAC
The DNA here is from genome assembly GCF_042751305.1 of Streptomyces hokutonensis. Classification (GTDB taxonomy): domain Bacteria; phylum Actinomycetota; class Actinomycetes; order Streptomycetales; family Streptomycetaceae; genus Streptomyces; species Streptomyces hokutonensis_A. The sequence goes on along the minus strand of NZ_JBHYWD010000005.1, from coordinate 458,557 downwards.
ACCCCCGAGGTGATCTCCGAGGCCGCGCGGGACTGTCCGTTCCCGGTGGTCGTGCTGCACCGGGAGGAGCCGGTCGGCGGGCTCGGGGGCGCGGTCGTCGCGGGGATGCGGAGGGCGTCGTCGGACTGGATCGTCGTCATGGACGGAGATCTGCAGCATCCGCCGTCCCTGGTACCGGAGTTGGTGGGTACGGGCGAGCGGGCGCACGCCGGGCTCGTCGTCGCCTCCCGGTACATCAAGGGCGGCAGCCGCGAGGGACTGGCCGGCGGTTACCGCATCGCCGTTTCCCGTGGGGCGACCTGGCTCACCAAGGGCCTCTTCCCGCGCAGACTGCGAGGCATCAGCGACCCGATGAGCGGGTTCTTCGCGATCCGCCGTAGCGCGGTGACGGCGGAGGCGCTCAAGCCGCTCGGCTACAAGATCCTGCTCGAACTCGCCGTCCGCAGCCGTCCGCGCACGGTCACCGAGGTGCCGTTCGTCTTCCAGGACCGCTTCGCCGGCGAGTCCAAGTCGACCGCGAAGGAAGGCTTCCGCTTCCTGCGCCATCTGCTCGGCCTGCGCACCGCCTCGCCGGTCGCCCGCATGCTGGTCTTCGGCCTGATCGGCGCAACCGGCTTTCTCCCCAACCTGGTCGGCCTGTGGGCGCTCACCAAGGCGGGCATGCACTACGTCCCCGCCGAGATCCTCGCCAACCAGCTCGGCGTGGCCTGGAACTTCCTGCTCATCGAGCACCTGTTGTTCCGCGACCGCCGGATGCACCGCAACTGGTGGGACCGGGCGGGCCGGTTCGTGCTGCTCGCCAACGCCGACCTGGTGCTGCGCATCCCGCTGATCGCCCTGTTCGTGCACCGGTTCGGGATGAGCGCCGTGTCGGCGACCGCGCTCGCGCTGGTCACCACGTTCGTCCTGCGCTTCGTCGGCACCGAAGCCCTGGTCTATCTCCCGCGGCGCAAAGGGAGTGGTACGGAACCAAGGAGAGGCGCGTGAACAAGTACCGCAGAAGAACCGCGTTCGTCGGGGTGGGAACGCTGACCGCCGGACTGCTGCTCACCTCGCCACAGTCCGCCGAGGCCGCGAACCTCGTGCTCAACCCGGGCTTCGAGACGGCGGGCGGTGACGGGATGCCGTACTGCTGGGAGAAGTCCGGCTGGGGCGACAACGACTTCGATTTCAGTACGACTTCGGACGCGCACTCCGGTTCCAAGGCGATGAAGGTCACCGTGACGCGGCGGGTCGACGGTGACCGGAAGGCGCTGATCACCGAGTCGACGACCTGCGCGCCGGTGGTGACGGCGGGCAAGCAGTACGACCTCGGGCTCTGGTACAAGACGACCACGCCCGACGCGAACATCACCCTCTTCCGGCACGACACCACCGCCGGCTGGCAGTACTGGACGGACCTCAAGACCCTGGAGATGCAGGGGAGTTGGACCCAGGCAAGCGTCCGTACGCCAGAAGTCCCGGCCGGTACCGACCGGATCACCTGGGGTGTCTCGGTCTACGGCACCGGGTCCGCGACCACCGACGACTACACGATGGACCAGGTCCCCGACACGCTCCCGCCCGCGACCTGCACGGCGACCGCCGAGCAGTGCGCGAACGGGCGTTGGGACGTGCTCCCGACGCAGAACCCCGTCCGTTCGATGCACTCCGTCGTCCTCAACAACGGCAAGGTGCTGCTGATCGCGGGCTCCGGGAACAGCCAGGAGCAGTTCGACGCGGGGACGTTCACGAGCGCGGTGTACGACCCGGTCGCGGGGACGTACAAGGTGATTCCGACGCCGAAGGACATGTTCTGCTCGGGCCACATCCAGTTGCAGGACGGCCGGGTGCTGGTGCTGAGCGGCAACAAGGCGTTCCCGGCGGCGGACGGTTCGCACGGCTACGAGGGCTACAAGGACTCGTACATCTTCGACCCCGTGACCGAGACCTACAGCAAGACGAACGACCTCAACGACGGCCACTGGTACCCGTCGGCGACCGAGCTCGGCAACGGTGACGTCGTCTCCTTCGGCGGGCTGCGCGAGGACTCGACGGGGTCGGTGACGGCCGAGTACTGGTCGGACGCGCAGCAGAAGTGGCTGCCGTTGTGGCAGGTCAACCAGACCTGGTCGTACTGGGGTCTGTACCCGTCGATGGTCCTGATGCAGGACGGCCGGCTCTTCTACACGGGCAGCCATGTCTTCGGGAACAACATCCCGGGCACGGGCAGCGCGATCTACGACTACGGCGCCAACACCGTCACTTCGGTCTCGGGGCTCCAGAACAAGGACCAACGCGACCAGTCGGCAAGTGTGTTGCTGCCTCCGGCGCAGGACCAGAAGGTCCTCACCATCGGCGGCGGCAACATCGACTCCAACCCGGACGCCAACCGGCTGACGGACATCATCGACCTCAAGGCGGCCAACCCGGTGTACACGGTCGGTCCCCAAATCCCGCAGGGGACGGTCGACTTGGGGAACGGTCCGGTGGCCGAGACCGGCGCGCAGGGGAAGATGTACGTGTCCGCCGTACTGCTGCCGGACGGCACGGTGCTGGAGACGGGCGGCGCGCTGCACAACCGGGCCAACCCGGTGTACGAGGCGTCGATCTTCGACCCGGCGACGACGACGTTCGACCCGGTGGCCGCGGATCCCGAAGCCCGCGGCTACCACTCGTCCTCGTTCCTGCTGCCGGACGGCCGGGTGATGTCGACCGGTGACAACCCCGGCAACGGCACCTGGAACCACAACGTCTCGATCTACACCCCGCCGTATCTCCTCAAGGGCACGCGGCCGACGATCACTTCGGTGATCGACAACGAGTGGGAGTACGGCGAAACCCAGACGATCACCGTCGACCGCCCCATCGCCAAGGCGGAGTTGATCCGCCCGGCGGCGGTCACCCACTCCTCGGACCCGAACCAGCGGTTCGTGGACCTGCCGCTCTCGGTGAACGGCAACACGGTCGACCTGAACGTGACGAGCAACCCCAACCTGGCGCCGCCCGGCTGGTACATGCTCTTCGCGGTCGATGCCAACGGCGTCCCTTCGGTCGCCAAGTGGGTTCATCTGCAAGGCCCTTCGGCCCTGACGACCGACACGGCCTCGGCCCACGTCCACTCCTTCGCCGACGCCCTGACCGGCAAGGTCACCGAGCCCGGCAAGAAGCGCACCTCGCAGAAGGTCCCGGTGACCATCTCCGGCTGCGACCGCCACTACGGCACGATCAACGTCTGCGTACCCACGGTCTTCCCGGCCGAGGTCAAGTCGACTACTGCGGCCCGCTGTTCATGGCTGCGGCAGAACGACTACGGCCGCCTGAAGGTCAACGGCAAGGACGATCCGCTGCGGCTCGACCCGAACAAGGACGGGGTGGCTTGCGGGAAGGGTGACGTGAAGAAGCGCTAGCGCGTGAACTCAGTGAGGGCACACCCCTGTTGGGAGCGTGCCCTCATCGAGCTCACAGGTTTCGGTAGACGTCGCGGCGATTGCCGGCAGCCAGTGCCCATACGACCAATTGGCCGTCCTCGACGGTGTGCACGACGCGGAAGTCTCCGACGCGCCGGCGCCAGCGGGCGTTGTGCCCCTGGAGGGCCTTGTTGTCGAGGGCTGAGGTGTCGTTCGCGTCGAGGGCTCTTTGCAACTCGGTGAGCCGGTGGAGGATGGGCAGGTTGCGCTCGGCGTGCGGTGCGCACCGGGTGACGTACCCCGGCAGAATCAGGTGCTGTGGGAGCGGAGCGCGGCGGCCATCTCCTCAAGGGAGACGGAGCCGTCGAGCCCCTCGGCTTCCGCCTTGTCCGCCAGGCCGTTCAGCCAGGCGTCCTCGGCCTGCTCTTCGAGTTCACGCAGGCGTTCGTACCCGTCGATGACGGCCTCCTTCTCGATCGCCGGCTCGCTCAGGTCACGAACGTGCCGGACATCCAGCGGGGCTCAGTCGGAAAGCCCGTGCTCCAGTACATCCAGCGTGCGATCCACCAGGACCTTGAAATCGTCCCGGTGGCCGTTCTCCGCCCAGTACAGGGACGTCTCCATCAGGCCGCCGATGAGCGACATGGCGTAGACCCGTACCTCCAGGCTGTCCTGGTCCCGGCCGGTGCGCTCGGCGATGGCCTCGCAGAGCATGGCGCCGGTGACCGACATGCTCTCCATCATGCGGGAGCGCACCGCCGGGACCTGGACCATCAGATGGGTCCGCAGCCGGGAGACCTCCTCGTCCTCCTTCATGCCGAGGCTGACGGCCTTCTGCATGACATGGCGGAGGGTGTCCATCCATGGTTCGTCGGCGGGGCGGGCCCGGAGTTCCTCCATGATGAGCGGGTCGAACTCGTCCGTGAGGACGATGTCCTCCTTGGTCGGGAAGTAGCGGAAGACGGTCGACGGCGACACCTCGGCGCGCTCGGCGATCTGCTCGATCGTGGTCGCGTCGTAGCCCTGCTCCTTGACGAGCGCGTACGTCGCGGTGCGGATCGCTTCGCGGGTCTTGATCTTCTTGCGCTCGCGCAGGCCCAGTTGAGGGCGGTCGGCGGGGCTGAAGGGGGAGGGTGCGGCCGTCATGCTGTTCATTGTCCGGCATCCGCCAGAGCGGTGGCCACGGCTGTGGCGGGGTCTTCCTCCTCCTTGGCCGCGGGCGCGGCCGGGGTGTTGGGCAGGAACGCCGCCGCCAGCAGGGCGGTGACGAGGGCCGCGGCGCCGCACACGAGCAGGACCAGGCCCATGCCGTGGACGTAGGCACTGTTCGCTGACGCGATCAGGTCCGCCGAGCCGGTCCGCCGGCCGACGATGTGGGCCGCTACCACCGACTCCCCGGCCGTGTCGGCCGCCTTCGCGGGCAGGCCGGTCACGTCGAGGCGGTCCCGGAACGTGCTCGCCAGCAGGCTGCCGAGCAGGGCGATGCCGATCGCCGCGCCGACCTGGCGCATGGTCATCAGGAGCCCGGAACCGCTGCCGGCCCGGTCGCGGGGGAGCGCGCCGAGGGCGCCGTCCATCGCGGGGACGATCGAGAAGCCGAAACCGAAGCCGGTGACGGACAGCCACAGCGCGGTGAAGCCGTAACCGGAGTCGACCGTCGTACGGCTGCCGAGCACGGCGGCGAAGGCGAGGACCACCAGGCCCGCGGTGACGACCGCACGGGAGCCGAACTTGGCGACGAGCGGTTGTGCGGCGCGGGCCGCGACGATCAGGCCGCCCATCATGGGCAGCAGGCGGACGCCGGTGCCGAGCGCGTCGTTGCCGAGGACGGCCTGGAGGTACTGCGGCAGCACGAACAGCAGGCCGGACAGGACGAACATCACGAGGGTCGCGGCGAGTGTGTTGAAGAGGAAGCCGCGGTGGCGGAGCAGGGTCATGTCGAGCATGGGGCGTTCCATGCGGCGCTCGCGCAGCACCAGCGCGGCGATCAGGATCGCGGCGCCGATGAGCATGCTCACGATCAGCGGGTCGCCCCAACCGCGGCTGGGCGCCTCGATGATGGCGTAGATGAGGGCGCCGAGGCCGGCCGCGGTGAACGCGGTGGAGAGGATGTCGACCTTGGGGGAGGCGGGGTCGCGGGTCTCGGGGAGCAGGAAGACGCAGGCGGCGATGCCGATCGCGGCCATCGGGATGTTGACCAGGAAGACCGAGCCCCACCAGAAGTGGTTGAGCAGCCAGCCGCCGATGATCGGGCCGAGCGGCAGTCCGAGCGAGGAGGCCGCGGAGATGATGCCGACGGCCTTGGTGCGCTCGTCGGGGCCGAAGAGCGAGGGCAGGACGGAGAGGGCGAGCGGGGTGATCAGGGCCGCGCCCACTCCCATCACCGTGCGGGCGGCGATGACCCAGTTCACATCGTTGGCCAGGACGCCGGCCACGGAGCCGGCGAGGAAGATCCCCAGCCCCACGACCAGCATCCGGCGCCGTCCGAAGCGGTCGCCGAGGAGTCCGGCGGGGAGCATGAGGGCCGCGAAGACGATGACGTAGGAGTCCGCCATCCACTGCTGCTGGCCGGTGGTGGCGCCGAGGTCGCCGGCCATGGTGGGCAGGGCGACGTTGAGGATCGTGGTGTCGAAGCCGAGCGTGAGCATGCTCGCAACCAGGGCCGCGAGGGCCCACCAGCGGCGCGGATCGCGTCGCACCTCATGGGATTGAGTGACAGTAGCCATGAATTGAGAGTAGCTGTCAAAAGGTGGTCGATGTCAATGGGGATCGACTTTCAGTGCATGAGAAATGGCCACGGCTCGAGAGCCGTGGCCATGATCGAGAGGTGTCTCAGGTGCTACCCGTGCTGGTACGCCACCAGGGAGATCCCCACGTAGTGCACGAGGAAGGCCGCCACCGTCAGGGAGTGGAAGACCTCGTGGAAGCCGAACCAGCGCGGTGACGGGTTCGGGCGCTTGATGCCGTAGATCACGCCGCCCGCGCTGTAGAGCAGTCCGCCGACGATGACCAGGACCAGGACGGCGATGCCGCCGGTGCGCATGAAGTCCGGCAGGAAGAAGACGGCCGCCCAGCCCATCGCGATGTAGCAGGGGGTGTAGAGCCAGCGCGGGGCGCCGACCCAGAAGACCCGGAAGGCGATACCGGCCAGCGCCGCGCCCCAGATGCCCCACAGCAGCCACTGGCCCTTGGCGCCCGGGAGCAGCAGCATCGTCAGGGGTGTGTAGGTGCCCGCGATGATCAGGAAGATGTTGGCGTGATCGAGTCTGCGCAGGATGCCGTCCATGCGCGGGCTCCAGTTGCCCCGGTGGTACAGCGCGCTGACCCCGAAGAGCAGGCAGGCCGTCAGGGCGAAGATCCCGCAGGCGATACGGCCACGGGGCGAGTCGGCGAGAGCGGTGAGCACCAGGCCCGAGACGAGTACGGCCGGGAACATGCCGAGGTGCAGCCAGCCGCGCAGCTTCGGCTTGACATGGTCGGGGATTGAGCGCGCGGAGGGACCATGGCCGGCGATCGGCGTGTCCGTGTGCGCGTCGGGGACGGACGCAGTCATACGCGCAAGCGTACCTACGGAACCGTAAGTTACGTGTCAGTGCGGCGAGATGGGGGTCCAGAAGTGGCCACTCTCTCATGGCCGGCAGACGTGCGGGTACCCGGGGTGAAGCGACGGTGACGCACGGAAAACATCTCGATACGTGGCGATCCTCACGTCGCTCGTCTGTGAGGCCCTCTGGACATATGGGCGGACGAGTCGGATGATCAAATGAGTGCGGTCGGCACCGGATGAGCGCCAAGATCGACCATCGTGAAGCATCCGGGTCGCGGCCCCCACGGGGCAACTAGGACAAAATCCCTCACCATAGGAGCAATCGTGGCGCGCGACATCGCGGCTCCCCCCGTCATCCCAACCGAGCACAAAGAACTGGTCTCGTGGGTGAACGAGATCGCAGAACTGACCCAGCCGGACAGCGTGGTCTGGTGTGACGGATCCGAAGCGGAGTACGACCGGCTGAGCGAGGAGCTCGTCCGAAAGGGCACCTTCAAGAAGCTGGACCCGATCAAGCGCCCCAACTCCTACTACGCCGCCTCCGACCCGACCGATGTCGCCCGGGTCGAGGACAGGACGTTCATCTGCTCCGAACGGGAGCAGGACGCGGGACCGACCAACCACTGGAAGGCTCCCGCGGAAATGCGGGACATCTTCGCGGGAGAAAAGGGCATCTTCCGCGGCTCCATGAAGGGCCGGACGATGTACGTCGTCCCGTTCTGCATGGGTCCCCTCGGTTCGGACCTCTCCGCGATCGGCGTCGAGATCACCGACTCTGCCTACGTCGCCGTCTCCATGCGCACCATGACCCGCATGGGACAGCCCGTCCTCGACGAACTCGGTACCGACGGATTCTTCGTGCGTGCTGTGCACACGCTCGGAGCGCCGCTGGCCGAGGGCGAGCAGGACGTGCCGTGGCCGTGCAACTCCACCAAGTACATCTCGCACTTCCCCGAGAGCCGCGAGATCTGGTCCTACGGCTCCGGCTACGGCGGCAACGCGCTGCTCGGCAAGAAGTGCTACGCCCTGCGCATCGCCTCCGTGATGGCGCGGGACGAGGGCTGGCTCGCCGAGCACATGCTGATCCTCAAACTCACCCCTCCGCAGGGCGAGTCGAAGTACGTCGCCGCCGCCTTCCCGAGCGCCTGCGGCAAGACCAACCTCGCGATGCTGGAGCCCACCGTCTCCGGCTGGACCGTGGAGACCATCGGTGACGACATCGCCTGGATGCGGTTCGGCGAGGACGGCCGGCTCTACGCGATCAACCCCGAGGCCGGTTTCTTCGGCGTCGCGCCCGGCACCGGCGAGCACACCAACGCCAACGCGATGAAGACGCTGTGGGGCAACTCCGTCTTCACCAACGTGGCGTTGACCGACGACAACGACATCTGGTGGGAGGGCATGACGGAGGAGACTCCGGCCCACCTCACGGACTGGAAGGGCAACTCCTGGACGCCGGAGTCCACTTCGCCCGCCGCACACCCCAACGCCCGCTTCACCGTGCCCGCTTCGCAGTGCCCGATCATCGCGCCCGAGTGGGAGGACCCCAAGGGTGTGCCGATCTCGGCGATCCTCTTCGGCGGCCGGCGCGCCACCGCCGTACCGCTGGTGACGGAGTCCTTCGACTGGAACCACGGCGTCTTCCTCGGCGCCAACGTGGCCTCCGAGAAGACCGCCGCCGCCGAGGGCAAGGTCGGCGAGCTGCGCCGCGACCCCTTCGCCATGCTGCCGTTCTGCGGCTACAACATGGGTGACTACATGGGCCACTGGATCGACGTGGCCAAGGGCAAGGACCAGGCGAAGCTGCCGAAGATCTACTACGTGAACTGGTTCCGCAAGAACGACGCGGGCAAGTTCGTGTGGCCCGGCTTCGGTGAGAACAGCCGTGTCCTGAAGTGGATCGTGGACCGCCTCGACGGCCGCGCCGAGGGCGTCGAGACCCCGATCGGCGTGCTGCCGGCCAAGGGTGCCCTCGACACCAAGGGCCTCGACCTGTCCGAGGCCGACCTCGACTTCCTGCTCACCGTCGACAAGGACGTGTGGCGCGAGGAGGCGGCCCTGGTCCCCGACCACCTCAACACCTTCGGCGACCACACCCCGAAGGAACTGTGGGACGAGTACCGGGCGTTGGTGCAGCGCCTGGGCTGAAACGGCGCAGCGAAATCGTGAGGGCCCGCACAACGGCGTGCGGGCCCTTACCCGTTGGTCTCTATTTCTCGCATCGCCTCTGCCCCGACCGGCATTTCGGGGGACACTCGGGACAACTCGCAACGAACCCGAACCCCGAAGTGAGGTGAGCGGGGTGCGCACTCCGGTCAGCGATCCGCTGAGCGTGGGGCCGTACCGGATCGCCGGGCGGCTCGGCTCCGGCGGTATGGGATGGGTGTATCTCGGCCGCTCCCCGGCCGGCCGCGAGGTGGCGGTGAAGGTCGTACGGCCCGAACTCGCCGCCGAGCAGGAGTTCCGCGAGCGCTTCGCCCGCGAGGTCGCCGCCGCCCGGCTGGTCAGCGGCGCCTACACGGCCGCTGTAGTGGATGCGGACACCGAGGCCGAACTCCCGTGGCTGGCAACGATGTACGTGCCAGGGCCCTCCCTCGCCGAGGCCGTCCGCAGCGACGGACCGCTGCCCGAGGCCCAGGTCCGCAGGCTCGGCGCGTTCCTCGTCGAGGCGCTCCAGGCGATCCACGCGGCCAACCTGGTCCACCGCGACCTCAAGCCGGCCAACGTGCTGCTCGCCTCCGACGGCCCCCGCGTCATCGACTTCGGCATCTCCCGCGTCGAGGGCGCCCCGAGCCTCACCCAGGCCGGAATCGTGGTCGGCACCCCGCCGTTCATGTCGCCGGAGCAGATGACGGCGGCGCCGGTCGGCCCGCCCACGGACGTGTTCTCCCTCGGCGGTGTCCTGGTGTACGCGCTGACCGGCCGCCCGCCGTTCGGCTCGGGCGAGGCGGTGAGCCTGCGGGTGGTGCACCGCGAACCCGACCTGGACGGCGTACCGGCGGGTCTACGGCCGCTGCTCGCCCGGTGCTTGGCGAAGCGGCCCGGTGACCGGCCCCGACTGGACGTCCTGCTGGGGGAGTTGCTGGCACCGGCGCGCACCGCGGTCTGGCCGCCGCCCGCCGTGGCCCGCACGATCGAGGTCCGGCGAAGCGAGTTGGTCGCCCGGCGGGGTGGCGGTACGAGTCTGCCGGTGCCGTCCTGTCTGCTGCTGCACGCGCAGGCCCTGCTGGACGCGGGCCTCACCGACGACATGGTCACGCGGGCGGTGGTCCGTGGCGACGCCTGAGGCCTCGATCCCGCCCGGCCGGGACTACGACATCGCCTCCTCCTGGCGCCAGTTGACGCACACCTGGGGCGCCCGCCGGAATTACCACGTCGAGAGCGAGGTCGATTCCCTCTCCCTGCAATTCGATCTAGAAGAGTCGGGGCGCACGCTCACCGTGCGTTTCATGACCACGAAAAGACTTCTCGTCGCCTTTGTCACCGACGGTCATTCTCTGCGCAAGGATCAATTGGCGATCGCCGCCGCCGCGTCCAACGCGTGGAACACCGAACAGCTGAATCCCATGCTCTCGGTGTGGGACGTGCGCGGACCCGGACCGTGCCTCGCCGGGGTCTGCGACCTCCCGCTGACCTGCCGGATCTCGCAGGCCGACTTCGATGCTCTGGCCAGTGATTGGGTGGAACGGGCGCGACAGATGTTCACCCGTTGTCATCAGGTTTTCCAGCTGTAGAAACGAATTGAGCATTCTCACTCAACCCCTTTCGGCCACGGCCCTGTTGCCTCCACTATGGGCGCCAACGGGGGGTCGTCATGAGACGTACGTTGTGCACTGCCTTGCTGTTCGGTTTGTTGATCGCGGTGATTCCGGCGGGACCGGTGGCCGCCGCCGGCGCGGACTGCGGCAAGGACTTTCCGGCGCGCCTCGGCTGTTGGCAGGACGCGCTCGACGACGGGGCCGAGGTCACGGTCACGCTGGACAGGCCCCTGGTCTTCGACGTCGGTCGGAAGGTCGACCAGGCCGCCTTCCGTCGCGACCTCAAGAACCTCCGGGTACAGGTACCGGCCGGCGTCCGCACCGGCCAGGGCGGCACCGTGCTGCTCCTCCTGGCCGGCCACGCACTCGTCCACCGGGACGCCCGGATCGACCGGCTGGAAACCAGGACGCTGAACCAACTCGGCGCCTGCGCGAGCGACTTGTGCACGGCGCTCAAGAACTCCTCGCTCACCGGCGGCCAACTGATCGACAAGAAGCTGGGCGTCACCGAACTCGGCGGGCACAAGTCCACGGACCGGACGCGACTCCTGCTCTACGCCCTGACCGCCGTACTCGTCCTCCTGCTCCTCGGCCTCTTCCTCGCCGTACGCCGCTCCCGCAACCCGGCCGCGGCCGCAGTCGCAGCGAACCCCGGCCCGGAACCCGCGGAGACCACCGCCAGACTCCGCCCCGTCCCGCCGGCCCCCGCACCGCCCCCGTCCCCCGGCCGCAGGGTCGGCCCCCGCACCGGTCCGTCCCGAACGGCCGTCGTCCGTACGGCACTTCACCCGCAGGGCTACGTCGAACTCGACCACGTCCTCTACCGCGCGGTGTGGGCCGAACCGGACCGCACCCCGCCCGAGCCCGGCGCGTACGTCGAGGTCACCGACGCCCGCGAACCCGACTCCGACGTCCTGTACGCCTTCCCACCCGCCGCCCGGCACCACGCCCGCGGCAGCTCGTGAACCCCGACTACCGCCCGGTCGACCAGGAGTAGCCATGCACAGCGAATACCCGCCCACGCTGCCGGCGGAGTACGCCGACATCGAGTTCGAGAACAACGCGCAGCGGCTGCCGCTGGTGCTGTGTCTCGACACGTCGAGTTCCATGGCGGGGGCGCCGATCCAGACGCTCAACGACGCGCTCGCCGACTGGACCCGTGAACTGCACGACGACGTGTCCCTCAGCTACAGCGTCGAGGTCGCCGTGATCACCTTCGGCGGCCGGGGCGTCGGCGCCTGGCGCGGGCCCCAACTCCTCGACCCGCGCACCCCGATGAGCCCCTTCGTGCCCGCGCACGCCTTCCAGGCACCCCGCTTCACCGCGTCCGGCGTGACGCTGATGACGGAGGCGCTGGAGCTGGCCATGCAGGTCGTCGCGGCCCGCAAGGCTGAGCTGCGCGCCTCCGGACTCCAGTACTACCGCCCGCAGATCTGCCTGGTCACCGACGGCCTCCCCACCGACGGCACCGGCCATATGACCGACTCCTGGCACCGGCTGCTGCCCGTCCTCGCCGAGGAGCAGCAGGCCCGCCGCTTCCGGCTCTACGCCATCGGCGTCGGCGGCATCACCGACCGCGGGGAGCAGGTCCTCCAGGCCTTCGCGCCGAAGTTCAACGCCCGCATCCAGGGCTTCCCGTTCCGCGAGCTGCTCCAGATGATGTCGGCCAGCGCCAACGCCGAGCAGAAGGGCGCGGGCGACGAGGTCTTCGAGAAGATCTTCAGCCAGTTCAAGACCCAGCGCCCGGCCTGGGAGAGCTGAGCGGTGGCCGCGTCGCCCTGGCGCATCCACGGCCTCAGCGTCGAGGGCTACCGCCACCGCCGCACCGGCACCCCCTGCCAGGACGCCTGCACCTATGTGGCGTCCGCGCCGGTGACCGTGCTGGCCGTCGCGGACGGCGCGGGCAGCCGCCCGCACTCCGACCAAGGGGCCCTGCACGCCGTCGAGTTGGCGGCCGAGCACTTCCGGCGCCGGGCCGCCGCCGCGTCCGGCTGCCCGCCCGGTACCGAGGTCCACGACCTGCTCGCCGACGCCTTCCACGACGTCGCGAAGATCTTCCTGGACACCTACGGCGCCGCCGCCCCCGACTACGCCACCACCCTCACCGTCGTCGTCCTCACCCCCGGCTGGCTCGGCCATCTCAGCGTCGGCGACGGCTTCGTCGTCGTACGCGCCGGAACCGAGGACGGGCAACGGCAGTTCCACCTCCTGCCGCAGCCGCCCGCCGTCAGCGAGTACAGCAACGAGACCGTCTTCCTCACCTCGCCCGACGCACCCCGCCGACTGCACACAGACTGTGTGGCGGACCCGCGCGTCGACGGGGTGCTGCTGTCCACCGACGGTCTCGCGCAGGCCGCACTCTCCGCCCCCGGCGGCGGCCCGCCGCAGCCCAACACCTCTTTCGTGGAAGCCGTGTTGCGCTCCCTGGACACCCCGGGTCCGGTGACCGACAGCGCGAGCGAGAACATCGCCGCGCTCCTCCGTTCCGACCGGCTGACCAGTCTCAACGGCGACGACAAGACCCTGCTGCGGGCCGTGCGCGCGGTGACCCCGTGACCGGCCGCACCGTCCACCTGGACGGCAAACCGGTCACGCTCGCCGAACTCCCGCTCAAGGGCGGCGGCCAGGCGGCCGTCTTCCCCGTCGAGGGCGACGACACGATCGTCGTCAAGCTCTACCGCGACCGCCCGGGACCGGACCTGGAGCGCCGTCTGGCCCGCATGCTGACCATGTCACCGCTGGCCGCCCGCCCCACCGACGCCAACCAGCCCCCCGAACTCGCCTGGCCCACCGCCATCGCCCGCGGCCCCGACGACACCTTCCTCGGCTACGCCATGCGCCGCTTCGGCGAACCCCAACACGTCCAGCTGGTGGGCCTGTTCACCCGCGCCCAACGCCTGCGCCTCTTCCCGGACCGCGCGGACTGGCGCTTCCTGCTCGGCGTCTCCTGGAACCTCGCGTTCATGACGGCCCGCATGCACTACGACGGCCTCGTCATCGGCGACTTCTCGTCGAGCAACGTCGTCGTCGACGCCAACGGCTTCGTCACGTTCCTCGACTGCGACTCCATCGCCTTCACCGACCCGGCCACCGGCGAGCACTTCCCGTGCCTGATGCACACCACCGACTACTCCTCACCGGAACGCCAGTCGGGCGCGGCGGCCACCCCGGAGAGCGACAACTTCGCGCTGGCGGTGCTCATCTACCAGCTCCTCACGGCCGGCAACCACCCCTTCGGCGGTGTCCCGCACGAGAGCACCTCCGAGTCGACGGTCAAGGACAACATCGCCGCGAGCGTCTCCTACGTCGTCCGCCCCGAGGCGGTCGTCATCCCACGCGGCACCGTCGACCCCTCGGTCCTCCCGCCCGGCCTCCTCACCCTGGCCCACACGGCCTTCGGCCCGGGCGTCCACGCCCCCGCCGCCCGGCCCACCCCCGAGGTCTGGCTGCGCGCCCTCGACCAGGAACGCTCCCGCGTCCAGTCCTGCCCGACCCGCCCCCTGCACACCTACGGCTCCCACCTCCCGACCTGCCCGTGGTGCACGCGAGCCGCGGTGACGGGACACGACGTGTTCAACCCGCCGGTACGACAGCCGGTGCCGGTCCCGGTGCCGCCGGTGGACGTACCGGAGAGCCACCGGTTCGGCCCGCTTAAGGTGGCGGGCGCGCTGTTCGCCGTCGTCCTGGTGCTCATCGTGCTCATCGTGCTGGGCAACCGTTGATCCACGTCAGGTGGAACGCCCCCGGTCCTCCAGATACCGCGTGTGCGACTCCTGCCGCCGCGCCTCCACCTCACGCAGGTTCGCCGCCAGCCCCTGCGCCTCCTCCTGAAGAACCGTCAACTGCCGTTCCAGATGCCGTTCCGGCGGCTCGGCGCCGGGCGCCAGCCGCGTCCACCACCGCGTCCGTACGAACGTGTCGACCGCCTCCGGTACGTCCTGCCGGATCGCCCTCGACAGGATGTGCACGCCCTCCGGATCCTGCGCGAGATCCTGTGTGACCTGCGGATCGAGCAGCCCGGCGAGGAGTTGGTTCAGCTCGGTGAGCCGGCCGTCGGCGGCGGGCGGCAGCTCGATCGCGCTGAGATAGCCGCCCAGCTTCTCGAAGTCGTCGCGCAGTTCCGCGAGTTGGGCCGACGGATCCGGGAAGTCGGGCAGCGGCGGCCGTTCCGGCGGCGCGATCAGCGCACCCGCGCCGTACAGCCCGACGACCACGACCGGCCAGTACGGCCCCGCCACCCCCACGAACGTCAGCACCAGCCCGACGAGCCCGCACGCGCTGCCGGTGAGGTTCTTGCGGGACTCCAGGTAGCCGAGGAACTTACTGGTAGCCACGGATCTCCTCGAAAGCGCCGTCCAGCGAGCCCTTCTGGGCGTCGAAGAGACGGCCGCCGGTCAGGTCGGCGATGTGCTGGAGCTCCGTCTTGTCCGAGTCGCCGAAGAGGATGGGAAAGACGGGGATCTCCCGCTGGGCGGCGGGCAGTTGGCCGTAGAAGCCGTCGAACTCCTTGGCCTTCGCGCCGGTCGTGTTCTCGCCGTCCGTCATCAGCACGATCGACGTGAACGTGTCGCCGCCGGTCCCGAGATGCTCGTACGCCTTCTCCAGGGAGGTGTAGATCGCGGTGTTCCCTTCGGCGCTGAGCGCCTTGGTGTTCTTGCGGATGGCGTTCAGCCCGGCCTGCGGATCACCCGGGCTCACCACATGGGTCTTCACGCTCTTCACGCCCGACCCGAACGGCATCAGCGTGACCTCCTCGCGCTGCCGGAAGTCGCCGGTCAGATCGGTGAGGGCCTTCTTCAGCCGGGACAGCCGGTCGCCCGCCATCGACCCTGAGGTGTCCAGGACGTACACGGTCCGCGAGGGCCGGCGCAGCTTGTTCTCGTACGAGTCGAGGAGCCCGTCGGCGACGGACCGGCTGCCGGGGAACGGGAGTTCACGCCGTCGGCTGGTGTCCAGGCCGGACGCGGGCGGTACGGAGGTGACGACCGGGCGGCGGTGCGTGCGGGTGGTGATCAGCTTCTGCAGGGCGTCGGTGCGCAGGTCGGTCGTCACCCGGCGGACGTTGTCCCGGGTCGTGGTGTCCGTCGAGGCGAGGGAGGTCAGCGGATAGTCGGCGGTGACGACCCCGTCGCTCGGCCGGATCACGGTCAGCCCCGGGATGCCCTTGAGGACGGACTCGTAGTTGAGCAACGCGTCCACATTCCCCCGGCGTTGGTAGGCCTCCGCGAGCCAGCCCGACGAACCCGACGTCAGCTTCTGCCCCTTGAAGAACTCCTTCAGCCGGGGAGTCGCCTTGGTGACGTCCGCGTCGGTGAGCGCCGACTGGGCGCCGGAGAGCGCGGAGGCCACCGAGACGAGTGTGGAGAAACCGGAGTTGGAACGCGCCGGGTCCGTCATGCCGTAGGTCAACTTGCCGTCCTGGACGGCCTGTTCGATCCCCGACCAGGTCACCTTGTCCGGCTGCCAGCCCAATGCCGTGACGGTGGCCGTCTTCACCCCGATCGCGACCGGGCTCGACATGATCGACGTCTCCGAGACGACCTTCTTCGCCGCGTCGGGCCGCAGGCGCAGATAGTCGTCGGACGACAGCCACAGCGCGTCGTACTGCCCGTCGACCTTGCCCTTCGCCAGCAGGTCCACCGCGTCCAGGGTGCCCATGTAGGTGGGGCGGATCGTGATGCCGGTGTCCTTGCGGACCCGGTCGAACACCGGGGTCATGTCGCTGAGTTCGCTGGAGGCGAGGACGCGGAGGGTGCCGGGTTCGGGGGCGTTGCCCTGGGGCCTTGTGTCCTTCTGTGCCGTGCACGCGGTGAGCAGCGCGACCGTGCCGAGCGCGAGGGCGAGGAGGCGTCTCATCCGAGACCCCCTTCCAGCGCGCTCTGCGAACGGCTCCGCTCCAAGTAGCTGCTGGCGTTCTGGAGTTCGGACGTCAGGGACTCCACGGTCGCGGCCATCACCTCGGTCGCCTGCACCTTGTAGGTGTCGATGGCGTCGAGGGTGCGGTAGATCTGCTGGAAGGCGGTGCGCAGTGTCTCCGCGCCCACCGCGGGGTCGGCCGCGATGCGCTGGATCTCGCCGCTCTGGGTGGAGAGCATCTCGGCGTTGCCCCGGATGAGGTCCTCGGTCGTGCCCCGCAGCGCGTTGACCTGGTCGACGACCTTGCGCTGGTTCTCTAGGGCGGAGGCGAGCATGACCGAGATCCGGAGCGCCGAGACGGTCGTGGTCGCCGCCCGGTCCACGCCCTTGATCAGCTCGTCGTTGTTGCGCCGTACGACGTCCATCGCCAAGTAGCCCTGCGCGCACACCGCGAGCTGGGTCAGCAGGTCCTGGTGCTTCTGCCGGACCGGGAAGAGGACGTCCGCGCGCAGGGTGTCGGCCTGGCTCGGGTCGGAGGCCTCGACGCCGGCGATGTGCTGCTCGACGGCCGAGTCGAGGGCCTGGGTGAGGACCACGTACTCCTGGAGCTTGCCCATGGTCTCCCAGAGGCGGACCCGCTCGGTCTGCAACGCCGCGTTGTCGCGCCGGAGTTCGTCCTGGCCGCCGCGCAGCGAGCCCACGATCTTGTTCAACGTGCCCTGCGCGGAGGCGTACTTGGCGACATGGTCGCGCAGCTTGTTGCCGCCGGGCAGCCGGGACAGGAACTTCCGCCCCTTGGATGCGGGCAGATCACGCGGGTCCAAGTCCTCGACCACGCGCCGGAGTTCGACGAGCGAGCCCGCCACCTGCGACTGGGCGTCCCCGCCCTTCGAGGGCAGGCTGCGCACCGTCCGCTCCAGCATCCGGTTGGACTGCGCGGTCGCGCTGCGCATCTCCCCGGCACCGAGCGCGGTGATCTCGCCGACCTTGCCCGCGAACTCGGGCGACCGGGCGTCCAGCGCGGCAAGCCCCTCGATATAGGCGCTCGCCTTGCGTTCCATGTCCGTACGGACGGAGTCGTCGACGGGCACGAGCCCGCCCGCCTTCTCTCTCGGCACGGGCTTCACGGCCTCCGGCGGAGTGAGCGTGAAGACGTCGTCCCCGCTGAGCGTGTTCTCACTGCTGTTCTGGCTGGTGTTGAAGCTGCTGCTCATGTGGTCCCCCCGGTCAACCGCGCGCCCGGCGCGCCATGTCGTGCAACACCGTGGAGGTGGGCACGGGCGCCTGCCGGACACCGGTCAGCGTCTGGTTGAGATAGCTGGAGTGGGCGGCGGTCGCCGCGACGAACTCGGCGGTGTCGCCCTGCGGCCGGAACCCGTGCCGTACGGCGAGCTTCCGCAACGTCGGGTCGGAGCTGAGGAGTTCACCCAGCGCCCGGCCCTCCGGAGTGAGCGGCACGACGGTGTGGTCGCTGTTGGCCGTGGTGTCCGGGTAGAGCACGACGAGATCGCCGACCGGCTGCTTCTCGATGAGCAGCGAGGCCACCTGCGACTCGTACACCAGGACCAGCGGATTGCCGGCGCCACTGATGAAGTCCCTGAACGGCCCGTCCGAGCTGGACTGTTGGGCGCCCTGAACACTGATCAGCTTGTGCATCAGCGGCGCGGTACGACCGACATCGGCGCTACTGGCCGCGACCCGCCCGCCGCTGGCGACGTAGGAAGCGGCGGCGAGGTACAGGGCACCGGAGTTGGAGGTCTCCGGATCGGTGGTGGCGATATAGAGGGTGCCGGTCAACTCCCCGTGCTTTTCGGCCCCCTTGAGCTGCTGCCAGGTCCGGTCGGCCTTTGCCGCGTCCAGATACGCACCCATCTTCAGGGTGCCGCGGTCCTGGCTCCTGTCCAGCGTGGCGAGCCCGTTGGCCGCGAGGACCTGGGCGGCGCTGCGATGGGCCACGACGACGAGCGGCGAGTAGAAAGGCCGCGGCAGGGGCTGCTGCACCTTGTACTTGGCGGCGAGCGCGTCGGCCGGCGCCTGGCTGGAGGGGAAGGCGAAGTCGTACCCCTTGAGGTCGCGCCCCTCCATGGCCCAGGACCCGGAGGTCTCCGTCTTCACGGTGAAGCCCTTGGCGGCGAGGGCCTTCACCACATCGGGATCGGCGAAGAAGTCCGCCTTCTCCGAACCGATCACTCCACGCACGGTCTTCGTTGCCGTGCCCTTGTCCCCGTTGTCCCGGCCCGCTACGACGGCTGCCACCACTCCGCCGATCAGCAACACCGCGAGGACGATTCCCGCGATACGTCTCACGAGGGGCAGCGTGCTCGCGGAACCCAACATTCCCCGAGGAATGGGATGAACGGAAGGTGTCGGACGGGTCCCGGATCAACACGCCTGTCTTTCGGGGGCGCGGGGAACCGCGCGATCAGCCACAACGGGCGCGCACTCGCAGGAAGTCGGAACCCCTACGGCGACTAGACGACCGCAGTCACCGCATGCGCATCCATCCGCTCGGCCGAGAGAATCGCCGCAGCCGTGTCCGCCCGGGACGCCGCGACAACCAACGCCCGCCCGGCAAGCGCGTGCGCCCGCTGATGCAGGGCGTCAAGACGGGACGTAGAAGACGCGGCCGCAGTCGTACGAATCGGCGAGGCCCCGCCCCGCAACCGCGTCAGCTGCCCCGCAAGCCGCTCCGCGGCGACATCCAGCTCGGCCGAAGGCTCCAGCGCCCGCAGCTCATCAGTCACCGCAAGCAGCGCGGCGAGGTGCCCCGCCAGCTGAATGTCCAGTTCCTCCTCGCGCGACCGATGCGGAAAGTCGGCGGAGGGGCGGGCCACCGTGCTGTGGACCGACTTCGTGCGGATCGGTTCGTACATGGCATGGTCTCCTGTGCTCAGACAGGAAACCATCCTAGCTTAGATTGCGTCTAAAGTTGTGCTGGCCGAAAAATTGGCCGGAAGAAACCAGGTCCACGAGGTTTACGGCTGGCTGTACCCGTCCAGGAAGTTCCCGATCCGGGTCACCGCGTCCCGCAGATCCCCGACCGTCGGCAGTGTCACGACCCGGAAGTGGTCGGGCTCGGACCAGTTGAACCCGGTGCCGTGGACGACCATGATCTTCTCGCGGCGCAGCAGGTCGAGGACCATCTGCCGGTCGTCCTTGACCTTGAAGACCTGCGGATCGAGCCGTGGGAACAGATACAGCGCGCCCTTCGGCTTCACACAGGTCACACCCGGGATCTGGGTCAGCAGGTCGTAGGCGACATCCCGCTGCTCCTTCAGGCGACCGCCCGGCAGTACCAGGTCGTTGATGGTCTGCCGCCCGCTGAGCGCGGCGACCACCCCGTGCTGGCCGGGCATGTTGGCGCAGAGTCGCATGTTGGCCAGGATCGTCAGGCCCTCGATGTACGACTCGGCGTGCGCCCGCGGCCCGGAGATCGACATCCAGCCGACACGGTAACCGGCCACCCGGTACGCCTTCGACATCCCGTTGAAGGTGAGCGTCAGCAGATCCGGGGCGATCTTCGCGGTCGGGGTGTGCGTGGCGCCGTCGTAGAGGATCTTGTCGTAGATCTCGTCGGAGCAGACGAGGAGGTTGTGGCGGCGGGCGATGTCGGTCAGGCCGCGCAGGATCGCCTCGTCGTAGACGGCGCCGGTCGGGTTGTTCGGGTTGATGATGACGAGCGCCTTGGTGCGGTCGGTGATCTTCCGCTCCACGTCGGCGAGGTCTGGCATCCAGTCGGACTGCTCGTCGCAGCGGTAGTGGACGGCGGTGCCGCCGGAGAGCGAGACGGCCGCGGTCCACAGGGGGTAGTCCGGGGACGGTACGAGGACCTCGTCGCCGTCGTCGAGCAGGCCCTGCATCGCCATGACGATCAGCTCGGAGACGCCGTTGCCGATGAAGACGTGCTCGACGTCCGTCTCGATGCCGAGGGTCTGGTTGTGCATGACGACCGCGCGGCGGGCGGCCAGCAGGCCCTTCGCGTCGCCGTACCCGTGTGCCGACGACACGTTCCGGAGGATGTCCTCCAGGATCTCGGGCGGGCACTCGAACCCGAACGCGGCCGGGTTGCCCGTGTTCAGCTTCAGGATGCGGTGGCCGGCCGCTTCCAGACGCATCGCCTCTTCGAGAACCGGGCCCCGGATCTCGTAACAGACGTTGGAGAGCTTGGTCGACTGGATCACCTGCATGTCGGTGAGCTTACGGCCCGGTAACGCCTCTCGCGCCGTGTTTTGCACCACGTGGGCTTCTTGCGGCGGCACCCTCTTGTCGTGAGAATGTGCATGACAATGACGTGAGGGCGACCGGAAGATCTCCGGTCGCTCGCGTCTGTAAGAGGGGACCCCCACATGAACAAGCCTCTCCTTGCCGCACTCTCGGGCCTGGCCATCGCCGGGGCGGGCGTGGCACCCGCCGTCGCCGCACCGCAGGCGGCACCGAAGGCGGCGGCGGTGACCGTCGACTTCGCCGGCACCGTCTCGCTCAGCAACTGCTCCGGCTCGGTCATCCGCTTCCCGAACTCGACCGACACCTCCCCGGCGCTCGTGCTGACCAACGGCCACTGCCTGGAGACCGGCTTCCCGGCGGCCGGCCAGGTCATCACCGGCCAGTCCTCCAGCCGTACCTTCGGGCTGCTGAACTCGGCCGGCACCAAGGTCGCCACGCTCCGCGCCAACCAGGTCGTCTACTCGACGATGACCGACACGGACGTGACGATCTACCGCACCACCACCACGTATGCGGCCATCAAGAGCGCGTACGGCATCAGCCCGCTCACCGTGAGCGCCACGCACCCGACCGCCGGTACCGCCATCAAGGTGGTCTCCGGCTACTGGAAGACGATCTACAGCTGCAACATCGACGGGTTCGTGTACCGGCTGAAGGAGGGTTCCTGGACCTGGAAGGACTCGGTCCGCTACACCTCCGCGTGCAACACCATCGGCGGTACGTCCGGCTCCCCGGTCATCGACACCAGCACCGGGCAGGTCGTCGCCGTCAACAACACGGGCAACGAGGACGGGGAGACCTGCACGGTCGACAACCCGTGCGAGGTCGACGAGAACGGCACGGTGACTGTTCGCGAGGGCATCAACTACGCCGAGGAGACCTACAACATCCCGGCGTGCTTCACCTCGGCGAACGTGCTGAACCTGAGCGCGAGCGCTTGCACTCTGCCCAAGCCGTAAGTCAGGTAAGGGGGTTGGCGTTCCGTCGCACGGGACTGCGACGGACCGACCGGCCCGCCAGTACGTCCGTCCGCCGGCCGTCCTCGATCACGAAACGGCCGTCGATCAGGACGTGGGGGATGCCCGTCGGCAGCTTGCGCGGTTCCTCGAAGGTCGAACCCGCCGCCACCGTCCCGGGGTTGAACAGCACCAGGTCCGCGCGGTAGCCCTCCTTGACCAGACCCCGGTCCGGCAGGCGCAGGCGGGCCGCCGGGCGGGACGTCAGATGGGCCACGCACTCCTCCAGGGACAGCACGCCCAACTCCCTTGTATACCGGCCCAGATACTCCGGGAACGTGCCGTACGCCCGCGGATGCGGCTTGGCGCCCTGGAGGATGCCGTCCGAGCCGCCGGTGTGGACGCGGTGCCGCATGATCTGCCGGACGTTCTCCTCGTGGCCCACGTGCTGGAGGATCGAGGGCGCCAGCCGGTCGGCCAGCAGGAGATGGCGGGCCGTGGCCCAACTGTCGACGCGGCGGCCCACGTACTCCGCCAGCGCGGGGTCCGCGACCCCCGAGATCTCGATCGTGTCCCACTCCATCGGCACCCCGTGACAGCCGTCCGAGCCGGTCACCTCAAGGTGGTGGCGGATGCGGTCGGCCGTCGCGTCGTCCGCGAGCCGTTCGAGGATCTTCTCCGGTCCGCCCTCGCTCGCCCAACTCGGCAGCATCGCCACGAGAGTTGTGCAGCCGGGGGTGTAGGGGTAGGTGTCCAGGCTGATGTCCGCGCCGGTGGCCAGGGCCTCGTCCAGGAGGGTCAGCAGTTCCGGTGCCCGGCCCTCGTTCACACCGAAGTTCATGGTGGCGTGGGCGAGATGGAGGGAGCAGTCGGCCTCCCTCGTCAGCTCCACCATCTCCGCGTAGGCCTCCAGCGCGCCCGCGCCGTAGGAGCGGTGGTGCGGGCAGTAGTAGCCGTCGTACGACGCCACCACCCGGCAGAGTTCGGTGAGTTCGGCGTCCTTGGCGTACATGCCGGGCGTGTAGGTGAGCCCGGACGACATGCCGACCGCGCCCTGCTCCATGCCCTCGGCGACCAACTGCCGCATCCGGTCCAGCTCCTGGGGTGTGGCCTCCCGGTCCTCCCAGCCGACGGCGAGCATCCGGACCGTGCCCTGGGGGATCAGGTAGGCCGCGTTGACGGCGATTCCACGGCCGTCGAAAGCAGAGTCCAGGCGGTCCAGGTACTCGCCCACCGAACGCCAGTCGAAGTCGATGTCGTCGCCGTACCCGTTCCACCCGGCGATCGCCCGGCGCACCTCCGCGAGGGTGCGGTCGTCGACGGGGGCGTACGACAGCCCGTCCTGGCCGATGACTTCGAGGGTCACCCCCTGCGCGGCCTTGGCGCTGTGGTCCGGGTCGCGGAGCAGGGCGAGGTCGCTGTGGGCGTGCATGTCGATGAAGCCGGGGGAGAGGACCAGCCCCTCCGCGTCCAACTCCCGCCGAGCCTTGGGCCGTTGACAGCCGGCTTGGGCCGCCTCCCGCACGATCGAGACGATCCGGCCGCCGTCGATCACCACATCGGCGCGGTACGAGGGGTCCCCGCTGCCGTCGACGACGTCCGCGTCCCGGATGACGAGCTCTTCCATGCGCTCTTCCACGCGATGCCTCCCGGGGTCTTCTAGAAGAACGTACGGACGTAGTCGACGACCGTCCCGTCCGCCTCCGCCACCGGGATCAGCTGCCACTTGTCGAAGGACGTGCAGGGGTGGGACAGGCCCATCCCGATCCAGTCGCCCACCTCCAGGTCCGCGTCGGGCGTCGTCCGCAGCCAGGCGTGCTGGTCGGACAGGCCGGTGATCTCGATGCCGGTCGCCGGGCGCTCGGTGCCGTCGCGGCGGACGACCTGGGCGAGGGGGAGGTCGAGGTCGTGGGCCGCGTCCCGCTTGCCCGCGTTGGCGAAGGCCTGCCCGGGGGAGGGGCGGGAGACGATCTGCGCCCAGAGCCTGAACGCGGGCTCCAGCGCGCCCTCTTCGGGGACCCGGGTGAAGGGCGTCAGCTTGCGGTAATGGCCGTCGTCGTGCGAGACGTAGGCGCCCGAGCGCAGCAACTTCAGTGCGGGCAGCGAGAGTTCGGGCAGCTCGGCGAAGACGTCGGCCACCGCGTCGAACCACGCGCTGCCGCCCGCGCTGACCACGATC
Source organism: Streptomyces hokutonensis (assembly GCF_042751305.1). Taxonomy (GTDB): domain Bacteria; phylum Actinomycetota; class Actinomycetes; order Streptomycetales; family Streptomycetaceae; genus Streptomyces; species Streptomyces hokutonensis_A. Next base: position 434,648 of record NZ_JBHYWD010000005.1, on the reverse strand, counting down.
TCGTCAACTCCCTGAAAACGCCCGTCCTTGTCGAACTCCACGGCCAGGGAGACCAGTCGCCGCAACCACGCGTGCACCCGCTCCGGATCCGCCTCCGGTACCTCCCCCTCGTACCCGGCGACCCCCACCAACCGCAGTGTCCCCACGGCGGCCACCGCGTCCGCGACCGCCGCGCACTCCGCCTCCGTGCGGGCGCCGGTGCGGGCGCCCTCGCCGGCGGCCAGTTCCACGACGACGTCCAGCGGGCGGGCGGCGCCGCGCAGGGCCGCGTCCATCAACTCGACCCCGCGCACGGAGTCGACGTAGCAGATGAAACGGAAGTCGCTGTCTGCGTCCAGTTGCGCGGAGATCCACTTCAGGGCGGCGGGGTCGACGAGCTCGTTCGCCAGGAAGATCCGGTCGATCCCGAACTCCCTTGCCACGCGCACCTGGTGGGGGACGGCGAGGGTGATGCCCCAGGCGCCGTGGGCCAGTTGGCGGTGGAAGAGCTGGGGGGCCATGGAGGTCTTGCCGTGCGGGGCGAAGGCGAGGCCGTGGCGGGTCGCGTAGGTCTCCATGAGGCGGAGGTTGTGCTCCAGGCGCTCGGCGGAGAGGGCGAGGACGGGGGTGGTGAAGCCGCCGGTGAAGAGGTTGCGGCGCTGGGCGGACAGCTCGGCGACGGTGAGGCCGTCGGCGTCCGGGGGGAGGCCCTTGAAACGGTGGTCGACGCGTTCCCCGGCGAGCCGGGCGAGCGCTTCGGTACCGGTGTCGCGGACCATGAGGCCTCCCTGAGCTGGAGTGTTGCAATCTCTGCAACCTTCATTGCGTATATCGCTTACCGCTGTCTAACATCTCGCCCAACACCGGGTCAACGGAGCCGCCGCAAACCGGTGCACCGACGAGGAGCCATCACCATCGTGACCGCCGACGGACCGTCCACCGCCGCCCGTGACGTCGTCGACGTCGTAGCGCTGGGCGAGTCCATGGTCACCTTCCTACCCAGTCGCCCCGGCCGCCTCGCCGACGTACCGTCCTTCGACCGCGCCATCGGCGGTGCCGAGTCGAACGTCGCCTGTGTGCTGGCGGCGGCCGGGCACACCGTCCGGTGGGTCGGCCGGGTGGGGGCGGACGGCTTCGGGGACCATCTCGTCGAGACCATCGGCGGGTACGGGGTGGACGTGTCCGCCGTGGAACGTGATCCCGTTCGCCCCACCGGCATCTACTTCCGCACCGCCGGGGACCGGGCCACCGACGCGCACGAGGTGGCGTACTACCGGGCCGGATCCGCCGCCTCCGCGATGGCCGCGACGAACGTGGACCTGGCCGCCGTACGGGCTGGGCGGGTGCTGCACCTGTCGGGGATCACCCCGATGCTCTCCGAGGACTGCCTCGGCCTGGTCCGTGAGCTGACCGCGCTCCGCGCGCACCGTCCGCTGATCTCCTTCGACGTCAACCACCGCCCCGCGCTGGGGCGTTCGGCCGACGGGCCGGGCGTGCTGCTGGAGCTGGCGCGCGGCGCGGACCTCGTCTTCGTCGGCGAGGACGAGGCCGCCGAGGTCTGGGGGCTGATCGGGGCCGATGCCGTACGGGCCGCCTTCCCCGACCCCGAGACGCTCGTCGTCAAGCAGGGCGGGCGCGGGGCCACCGTCTTCCACAAGAAGCACGCCACCTTCGTGCCCGCGCCGCACGTCGACGTCGTCGCCGAGGTGGGTGCAGGGGACGCCTTCGCCGCCGGCTTCCTCTCCGCGACCCTGCGGGGACTTCCCGTACGGGACCGGCTGCGGCACGGCCACCTCACGGCCGCCGCCGCCCTCACCGTCCCCGGCGACCTCGCCGCCCCGCCCGTCCGCGACCACGCCGACCGCCTGGTCGCCCTCGACGACCGGGCGTGGGGGAGACTTCGTCTCGGCCCCGGCTGGACCGACGCCGCCGACTGGGCCGACGAGGAGGTATGTACGCCATGAGTCAGACCGTCGACCGCGCGCTCAGCATCCTGCCGCTGCTCGCCGAGGGCCCCGCCGACCTCGGCCAGGTCGCCGAGCGCCTCGACGTCCACAAGTCGACGGCCCTGCGCCTGCTGCGCACCCTGCACGAACACGGCCTTGTCTACCGGCAGTCCGACCAGCGCTACCGCCTCGGCGCCCGCCTCATCGCCCTCGCCCAGGAGGCGATGGAGAACCTCGACATCCGCGAGATCGCCCACCCCCATCTCGTACGACTCAACGAGCAGTGCGGTCATACCGTCCACCTCGCGGTGTACGAGGAGAACGAGGTCCTCTACATCGACAAGGTGGAGAGCCGCTACCCGGTGCGCATGTACTCGCGGATCGGCAAGCCGGTCGCGATCACCGTCGCGGGGGTCGCAAAACTGCTCCTCGCCGACCTCCCGGAGGCCGAACGGCGAGTCCTCGCCGACAAGCTCGACTACCCCATGTACACCGCCCGCTCCACCCCCAACGCCCCCGCATTCCTGCGGGAGTTGGAGAAGGTGCGGGAACAGGGCTGGGCCACCGACCTCGGCGGCCACGAAGAGTCCATCAACTGCGTCGCCGCGCCCATCCGGGGCGCCGACGGACGCGTGGTCGCCGCGATGTCGGTCTCCGCGCCCAACGTCGTCGTCACCGCCGACGAACTCCTCACCCTGCTCCCGCTGGTCCGTCGTACGGCGGACGCCATCAGTGGGGAGTACTCCGGCAGAACCCCAGTGACTTCAGCAAAGGACCCGAATGACTGACAAGATCGCGCTCACGCCCAAGACCCACACCACCCCGCCCGCCAAGTTCTCGCACGGCGTCCGCAAGGGGAACATCCTCCAGGTCGCCGGGCAGGTCGGCTTCCTCCCCGCCGAGGAGGGCAGGCCGCCCACACCGGCCGGCCCGACCCTGCGCGAGCAGACCCTCCAGACCCTCGCCAACGTCCGGGCCATCCTGGAGGAGGGCGGGGCCGGTTGGGAGGACGTGATGATGATCCGCGTCTATCTGACGGACGTTGACCACTTCGCCGAGATGAACGCGATCTACAACGAGTACTTCGAGGGCCTGGTCGAGGTCCCCGCCGCGCGCACGACGGTCTACGTCGGTCTCCCCGCCGGCCTGCTCATCGAGATCGACGCGCTGGCCGTACTGGGCTAGCGCCCCCGCAACTCCCGCACACCGTACGACGGTTCGGCGCCCCACGGGGTGCCGCGCCGCGATGCCCCCTGCCCGAAAGCCCCATGTTCTTACGACGATCAAGAGGACCCCCACCATGTCCCTGCCGCTCGCCGCCACCGCCCCCGCGACCCCACCCCACACAGGAGGACTGCTCCTCCTTCTCGACGGCACGGCAGGCCTGCTCACGGTCGCCGCCATCGGTATCGCGCTGCTGCTCTTCCTGATCATCAAGGTCAGACTCCAGCCCTTCGTGGCCCTCCTCGCCGTCTCCATAACCGTCGGCCTGCTGGCCGGTCTGTCCGTCACCGAACTCTTCGGCACGGTCCAGCGCTCCGACGCCGTCTCCACCATCGAGTCCGGCATGGGCGGCATCCTCGGCCATGTCGCGATCATCATCGGCCTCGGCACGATGCTCGGCGCGATCCTCGAAGTCAGCGGCGGCGCCGAGGTGTTGGCGTCGAGGCTGCTCGGGTTGTTCGGCGAGAGACGAGCCCCCCTCGCCATGGGCCTCACGGGCCTCATCTTCGGCATCCCGGTCTTCTTCGACGTCGGCATCTTCGTCCTCGCGCCGATCGTGTACGCGGCCGCCAAGCGCGGCGGCAAGTCGATCCTGCTCTACTGCCTGCCGCTGCTCGCGGGCCTGTCGATGACCCACGCGTTCCTGCCGCCGCACCCCGGCCCGGTGGCGGCCGCGGGCCTCCTCCACGTCCAGCTCGGCTGGGTCATCCTCATGGGCATCGTCTGCGGCATCCCCGCCGTGCTCGCCGCGTGGGCCTACGCGGCCTGGATCGGCAAGCGGATCTTCGTCGCCGTACCGCAGGACATGGTGGAGGCCGCGGCCGAGGCGAAGCAGGCGGTCATCGACGAACAGCGCGCGTCCGGTGTCGTACCGCAGGAGAAGCCGGTGGCGCTGGGCACGGTCCTCGCGATCATCGGTACGCCCCTGGTCCTCATCCTCGCGGCCACGTTCTCGTCGATCGCCTTCGACCCGTCCACCGGCCGCTCGGTGGTCGAGTTCTTCGGCAGCCCGTTCGTCGCCCTGACCATCGCGCTCCTCCTCGCGTACTACCTCCTGGGCATAAGGCGAGGCTGGTCCCGCAAGTCCCTGGAGACCGTCTCCACCGCTTCCCTCAAGCCGGTCGGCAACATCATCCTGGTCGTCGGCGCGGGCGGGGTCTTCGGCGCCGTCCTCAAGGCGAGCGGCGTCGCCCAGGCCCTCTCGGACACCTTCCACGACGTGGGCCTGCCGGTGGTCGTCCTGGCGTACCTGATCTCGCTGGTACTACGGGTCGCACAGGGCTCGGCGACGGTCGCGATCGTGACCACGGCAGGCATCGTGGCCCCCCTCCTCGCCGAGGGCGACCACTCCCAGGCCTTCGTCGCGCTCGTCATCATGGCCATCTCGGCCGGCTCCATCTTCGCCTCGCACGTCAACGACGGAGGCTTCTGGATGGTGGCCAAGTACTTCGGGATCACCGAGCGGGACACGTTGAGGACGTGGACGGTGCTGGAGTCGGTGCTGTCGGTCGCGGGGTTCGCCGTGGCGGCGGTGCTGAGTCTCTTCGTGTAGGTGCTGGGCAGTGGTGATCGTCGCGGTCGGCCGGTTCGGCCTCTGGTCGGCCGTCGGCCGTCGGCGGTCGCACGTCAACGACGGTGCCCGCGCGTGGAGCGCGCTGAAGACGTGGAACGTGCCGGAGTCGGCGGGTCGGTCGCGGGGTTCGCGGTGGCCGCTGTGCTCAGTGTGTTCGTGTAAGCCGCTTGTAGGCGTCTGATAACAAAGTTGGGGCTGGCTGTGTGCGACACAGGATCGTCGACCATACTGCCCGCTGTGGAGCAGCGCATAGGTTCGAGCAGCCAGCCCCTGAAGGGCGAGCCCGTGACGGGCGCCGGATTCGACCCGGCTTTCATTCCCGGGCTCACCGCACCCGCCGTGTCCTCCGACGAACCGGAGGACAAGAAGGCGGGGGACGTGGAGACCGAGGCGGAGAAGCCGGAGGCCGAGGACTCGTCGGCCGCGGAGTCGACCGTCGAGGAGTCGCCGGTCGAGGAGGCGGAGGCCGAGAAGGCAGCAGTCGCCGAGGCCGATGACTCCGACGACGCCGACGGGGACGCGGGTGACGCCGACTCCGACGACGAGTCCGAAGGACCCGTCTTCGAGGCCTCCGACCGCCGTGCCGCGATCGTCGCGGACGAGAAGGGCGTACGACTGCGCCTGGACGACCAGAGCTGCGAGTTCCGCTGGGACGAGATCGGGGCCGTCGAGACCGAGACCCCGCGCTTCGGGAAGCGGTTCACCATCACGGTGCACACCCCTGACCGCCGCTGGTACCCGATCGAGATCGAGGCGGCGGCCAGGAGCCGGTTCGCCGAGTGGGAGACACAGCTCGACGCCGTCCTCGACGCGTACTTCGAGGACGGCGACGAGGACGCGGACGACGAGTCCGCCGAGGTGGACGAGGCGGCGCTCGCCGAGGCGGAGGCCGAGGTCCGCAAGGACTAGCCAGTAGCTGTCCCTAGCCGCAGTACTGGGCCTCTTTGCCGATGGACCGGTACATGCAGTCCGCGTTCTCCAGCAGTTGGAACACCGCGTCCCGGTTCCGGGAGGTCTCCCGCTCGATGACCTCGTCGGGCGGGTAGAAACCGCCCGCGGAACTGGACGTCGGGTACATCTCGAAGGTGTAGTCGAAGATCTTCTGGGTGCCCCAGAGGTAGTCGTCGATCGAACCGTCCGTGATGTACAGGTCGCTGGACTGCTCGGCCGTGTAGCCGTTGCTCGCGGCCATCTTCTGGCCGACCGCCTTGAACGCGGCGGCGTCGTCCGCGGTCATTCCGGTGGCCGTGTCGGAGTACGTGTAGCCGAAGGGCCACAGCACCAGTTCGCTGTACGTGTGGAAGTCGATGCCCGCGGTGATCTGCTGCTTCCCGCCGACGACCCGGCTCCGCACGAAGTCCGCGACCACCTTCACCTCGGGCGCCGACTCGGCGGACGCGCCCCGGTAGGTCTCGGACGAGGTCGAGCCCGAAGAGCCGCCGCAGCAGCCCCACTTGTAGTTCCAGTTCCGGTTGAGGTCCGTACCGACGTAACTGGAGCCGGAGTTGGGCTGCCGGTTCTTGCGCCACGACCGGTAGGCGCCGGTCGCGATGTCGTACTCGCCGCCGTCCGGGTTGAGATCGGGCACGATCCAGATCTCGCGGCTGTTGACGATGTTCGTGACGCGGGAGTCGGTGCCGTAGCCCGCGCCCAGCTCGCGCAGCAGGTACAACGCCATCTCCACCGTGAGGTGTTCGCGCGCGTGCTGGTGGAAGGTGAGGAGGACCTCGGGCTCGTTCTCGTCGGTGGCCACGTTGTCGCTGACCTTGATGGCGACGATGTCCCGGCCCTGGTACGACTTGCCGATCACCTTCTTGCTCATGATGCCCGGGTAGGCGGCGAGCCGCTGGTCGATCTCCGTGCTCGCCTCGGCGTAGTTGTGGTACTTCGAGTCGGCCGTGGGGAAGTCGAGGAGCCGTGCGCCGTCCGCCGCCGAGGAGCGGTCGGGTGCCGAGCCCAACAGCGAGACGGAGTAGCCCTGTTGGCGCAGCCGCTTGATCTGGGCGGCGCGGCCGGAGACGACCACGGTCTCCTCGTCGGCCTCGTCCACGGTGACGCCGGCCGCCGCGATGGCCGTACGGGTGACCGGGGTGTTGTGGTCGACGTGGATCTCGTACTGGCGGATGTCGTCCGCGGCCGGGGAGGCCTGGTGCGCGCTGTCGGCGGTGGCCTTCGCCGCGGTGGCCGTCTCCGCGACGGGGGCGGCGAGGGCGAGGGCCATCAGGGCGGCGAGCGCGGCGGTACGTCTGCCGCTTCGGGCGCCTGAGCCGCGTATGCGAAGTCGCATGAAATCTCCTTGCTGGAGTTGGGGGTGTTTCAGTGCGACGTGCGTGAAGTACGGCGTGCGGGTGGGGGGTTCCTGCGCGGGATCCTCCGGGCTTTCCTGTGTGGCGCCTATGTTGATGTGTTGGCATGGTCAGGTCAAGGGTGTCCAAAGTCGGTGGCCGGATTACCGCCACTTCGGGCTCAGGGCGATCTCCCGGAGCTGCTTCATCGTCAGGGCCGGGGCCGTACGGGTCGAAGGGGTGTCCTGGGCACCGGAGTTGAAGGCGCTGATCACCACGCGCGACCCGTCGGTGCGGATGGTGTCGACGGTCCACATCACGACACCCGTACCGCCCTTCTCGCCGGGACCCTGATGGGTGGCGACCTTCGTGCCGTCCGACAGGACCTCGGCGTCCGAGCCGAAGAGGTCGCCCTCGACGTCCGACATGTTCGCCTGGACGTTGACCTGGACCAGGCTCTTGCCCTTGCCGTCGTCGACGACGAGATAGCCGAACCCGGTGTCGTCATCGCTGCTGTCGGAGACCGTAAGTCCCTTCGGCAGCAGGCTCTTGAGGGTCGGGGCGACGGGAGCGCCGAAAGCGGTGTCGCTCGGCGCCGGGGCCGCCGTCGGCGTCTCCTCGGGAGTCGCGTCGATGGCCTGCCGCCACGCTTTCGAAGCCACGAGTTTCGTCAACCGGGCGGGCGACAGCGGCGGTTGGGGCCTGGTGATCGGTGAGTCCTTCTCGGCGGCGGCGTTCCACTCGCGCACGCTCACTTGCTGCCCTTGCGGGGTGACGAGTTCGGCCCTCCACAACTTGGTGTCCACCCTGCGGTCGGGATACTCGTACCCCTGAAGGATCATGACCACCGACCCGTCCGCCAGCCGGCTCGTGCGGCACGCGTCGTATTGCGTGAACACCTTCGCCGGGCACGTGGTGGCCTGCCGCGCCTGGTCGCTCCCCGGCTCCACCCGGCCCAGGTCGAGCTCTACGGCCGACTTGCCCTTGCCGTCGTCGTAGACGACATGGACGTACGGCGCCGGTCCCTCGTCCGTGCCGCGGGCCTCGACCTTGGTGTACGCGCCGTCGCCCACCAGGCGTGTGAGCAGGCTGATCAGGGTCTGGCGGGGGACGGGAGCGGGGGCGGAGGAAGAGGCGGAGGCGGCCGGGGAAGCTTGTGTGCCGGAGCCGCTCGGCAGGAGCAGCGCCGTGCCGACGCCGACGACGGCGATACCGGCCGCGCCGCTCATGACGGCCGCGTTCCGGCGTCGTAGCAGGCGCCGCCGTCCCTTCAGGGCACCCGCGGTGACGAGCGCGGCCCGGTCGGTCTCGAAGGCGTCGCCCGCCTCCCGGAGACCGGCCGCGAGCCGTGTCTCGAAGGGGTCGGCGCTGTCGCTGGAGTGTGCGTCGGGCATGGCGAACCACCGTTTCGCATAGGGGGTGTTGGCGGGACGGATGTGCGGGGCGGTCAGGGGCGGGCGTACTCGTCGAGGTTCTCGCCGAGGAGTTCCCGCAGCCGGCCCAGCGCGCGGACGCAACGGGTGCGGACGGCGGCGGAGCTGACGTGCATGACGTCGGCGGTCTCCTCCACGGACCGGTCCTCCCAGTAGCGCAGGACGACCACGGCACGGTCCTTGGCGGGCAGCCGGGACAGGGCCTGGAGCAGGGTCAGCCGCAGGGGGGTGTCACCGCCGGAGCCGCCGGGGTCGGGACGGTCGGGCAGGACGTCGGTGGCGCGTTCGGTACTGCTGCGGCGGCGCTGGTGCGCGAGGAACGTACGGGTGAGAACGGTCTGCGCGTACCCGGCGGGGTTCCCGATCCGGGACATCCGCCCCCACCCGACGTACAGCTTGCCCAGCGTCTCCTGCACCAGGTCCTCCGCCAGATGCGTGTCCCCGGCGGTCAGCAGACAGGCGGACCGATAGAGATGCCCGGCGCGCGCGGCGGCGAACTCCGCGTACTCGTCGGCGCGTCCCTGTCGTCTCATACCGTCTCCCCCTGCCCCCGGCGGGCTGCTGCCCGCACCGCCCTCACTTCATTGATGCGGTGGGTACACAGAAATGTTTCAGGCGGGGCCGATCAGCGCAGGGAGAGTCGTACGGCATCGGTGGCCGGCAGGGCGGTTGGCATCCCGTCGGTGACCCAGGAGTACTCCAGGGCCGCCAGGGTGGCGCCCCCGTCGGTCCACACCAGCAGCTCGCCGATGTACTGGCCCGACGGGTCGTGGACATGCGCGTCGACGGGGACGAGGCCGGACGCCATCGCCGCGTGCCGCGCGGGCTCGCGGACCCGCAGGTCGACGCTCACCGACCCTGGCCCCCAGACGGCTACCACCTCCGTCCGCGCCAGCTGGCTGCGCAGTGCGGGGGCGCCGGCGAAGTCGGCGGAGAGGATCCACTCCAGCACGGCTCGCTCGGGGGCGTTCAGCGGACGGGGTTCGACGGGCACGGGCGGCATGGGCCCATCATCCCTGCTCCGGGCCGGGGCCGGCTGAGCCCGAGCCCCGTGCGGAGGGCCCCGGCGATGCGACTGCGCCCCGAACACGCCCGCCCCGCGCCTCCGACCGCCGGGGCGGTTGCGCCGGGGCCACCTTGTTCTGCGGGGGCTGCCGTGAGGACCATGTCCCTGACCGCGTACGGCTGTTGCAGCGAGGGGGATCTGCCGTGTTCGACAACCTGGGGGACCTGGGGAAGCTCAAGGACAAGGCCGAGGAGATCGCCGAGGAGCACGGGGAGGCGATCTCCGGCGGGCTGGAGAAGGCCGGTGAGCTCGTCGACGAGAAGACCGGCGGCAAGCACAGCGAGCAGATCGACACCGCGGTCGACAAGGCGCAGGCATTGCTGGACAGGCTCGCCGAGGGCGCGGGGAACGCCGACGGCAAGGAGCGGCCGGCGGAGTAGGCACGGCGAACACGGAGGGGTGGGGGGGGGCGGGGCCCGGCGGGGCGCACCCCCGCGCGGCGGCTGGTGATGTCGGCGGGACGCGAACACACGCCCCCCCCCTCAGGA
>NZ_JBHYWD010000005.1:381481-424644 GCF_042751305.1 Streptomyces hokutonensis | reverse complement strand
GGCGCGCCGCGCGCGCCCCGCCGCCCCGGCGCGGGCGGGGGGGGGGGGCGCGCCGGGGGGGGGGGGGGGCGCGGCGCGGCCCCCCCCCCCCCCCCCACCCCCTGTTCAGCGTGATTCGTTACGGCAGCGCGTGCACATGCGCCCCCACCGAGTTCGACCACGAACTGCCCGCCGCCGCGTCCCAGTTCGTCGACCAGGTCATCGCGCCCCGGAGGTCGGGGTAGGTCTTCGACGGCTTGAAGGTGCCGCAGTTGGTGCCGGCGGTGAGGCAGTCGAGGGCGTTGTTCACGATGGTGGGCGAGACGTAGCCGCTGCCCGCCGCGCTGGTGGAGGCCGGGAGGCCCAGGCCCACCTGGGACGGGGAGAGGCCGCCCTGGAGCTGGATGCAGGCGAGGGCCGTCAGGAAGTCGACCGTGCCCTGGCCGTAGACCTTGCCGTCGCAGCCCAGCATCGTGCCGCTGTTGTAGTACTGCATGTTGACGACCGTGAGGATGTCCTTCACGTTCAGCGCGGTCTGGAAGTACGCGTTCGACGTCGACTGCATGTCGATGGTCTGCGGCGCCATCGTGATGATGAGTGACGAGCCCGCCTTTGAGGAAAGGGTCCTCAACGCCTGTGTCATGTACGTCGCGTTGATCCCGTTCTCCAGGTCGATGTCGACGCCGTCGAAGCCGTACGTCTGCATCAGGGAGTAGACCGAGTTGGCGAAGTTCGTCGCCGAGGTCGAGTCGCTGACCGAGATCGTGCCGTTCTGGCCGCCGATCGAGATGATCACCTTCTTGCCGGCCGCGTGCTTGGCGACGATGTCCGCCTTGAACTGGTCGACCGTGTAGCCGCCGAGCCCGGACGAGTCGAGCGTGAAGGAGACCGCGCCCGGAGTCGAGGTCGCGTCCGCGAAGGCCACCGCGATGATGTCGTACTGGGAGGAGACGGCCGAGAGCTTCTGGACGGTCGCGCCGTTGTTGAAGTTCTGCCAGTAGCCGGTCACCGCGTGCTTGGGCAGGGACCCGCCTCCGCCGCCGCCCGTCGCCGTCGTCGTGCCCGTCACCGCCGTCGACTTCCCGGACTCACCGGCCGAGTTGGTCGCCGTGACCTGGAAGGAGTACGACGTCGAGGCCGCGAGTCCCGTGACCGTGGCGGACGTTCCCGTCACCGCCGTGATCTTCGTGCCGTTCCGGTAGACGTTGTAGCCCGTGGCTCCCGACACCGCGCTCCAGGCCAGGGAGACCGAGGAAGAGGTCGTGGAGGAGACGCTCACGCCCGTCGGGGTCGCCGGGACCGTCGGGGCGGGGTCGCTGCCACCTCCGCCGTCGGGGCCGTAGACCGAGATGTCGTCGGCGTAGTAGGCCGCCTGGCCGTACCAGCCGTGGGTGTACACCGAGACGGACGTGGTCGAGGCGCCCGTCGTGAACGTCGTCGACAGCTGCTTCCAGGATGTCGTGTCGGGGGTCCAGGTCGACACGTCCGTCGTGCCGGTGCCCGTCACGCCGAGGTAGGAGTAGCCGCCCTGGACCCACGCGCTCAGCGTGTACGTCGAGTTGGGCTTGACCGCGACCGACTCGCTGCACTGGGCGTTGTCCTGGCCGGCCGGGGTGCCCTTGAGGGCCGCCGCGCCGCTGTGGACCGGGGAGGAGACGGTCGTGCCGCTGCCCGCCGTACAGGTCCAGTTGGTCAGGCCCGATTCGAAGCCGGCGTTCTTGGCGTTGTTGATGTCGGCGGCGGACGCCTGGCCGGTGCCCGCGAAGGAGAGAGCGAGGGCGGCCATGGCGATCCCGGCCCACAGACGTCTGTTCCTGAGTGCGGGCATGCCTGGTGCGCGGTCCACTGGTGCCTCCGGTGGGGGAGTTGGAGGGGACTGTGACGAACGACGGTGGCCACCGCTGGAGTTCAAGAGTTGGTCCAGACCAATTGCGCTGTCAAGAGGTCCAGACCAACTTCCCCGGCGGCGCATTCGGCACCCCGGCCGCGATCAGCTGCTCGACCTGCCCCGATTTGGCGTGTTGTGCGCAATGACAGTTGCGGTACAGGTGCCGAAACGCTGTTCTCCGGTCACAGGGGCGTGGTTACAGTGCTGAGGTAGTCACGCAGTGAAGTCGACTCGGCATACCGGAGTAATGCCGGGAAGCCGACAGGCGTGAGACGGGGAGCTGCGCGTGCCAACTGCCATTGCCGTGACCAGCGCCGACATGGCGCTGCCGCCACAGGACGAACGAACCGTGCCCGCCGTCGTGCTGCGGGACCTGGATCAACGGCCGCTGGACCAGGCGCTGTCGGAGATGCAGACCCTCATCGACCAGCACGGGCATGTCGTCGTGGTGTCCTCGCAGGCCGTGTCCGAGGGCGTCGACCGACGGCTGCACACCATCCGGTCCATCCTGGAGACCGACCGGATCGCCCTGTTCCGTCCGAATCTCCCCCCACTCGGACTCGCCGTACTGGCCCGCCAGTTGAGGCAGCTCGCGTCCTGCGACCTCAGCCCCGGGGTGCTCGCCTCGGCGGGGCGGCTGCTCACCCACTACATCCACGCCGGCGCCGTCCTCGGCTCGGTCACCAAGCTGGACCGGGTCCCCGTCGGTCTCAAGTCGCACGCCAAGTCCTGGGTGCCCGGCAGCCAGTTCGCGGTGATCGCCCACCCGGAGCCGCAGCTCATCAGGGTCGGCCCCGGAGTCGCCCTCGCCGGGCCGGAGTTCGGCACCTGGATGCTGGTCGCCAAGGGCCAGCTCCAGTCCGACTGGATCGGCACCACCCTCGCCCCGGCCTGGAACGCGATGGGGCTGCGCGAGGCCACCCTGCCCGCGGAGTCGGCGAGTTGGTGGGGCACGGGCAAGCTGATCGAGTTCTGTACGTATCTGCCCGACCTGTCGGTGCTCTACCAACTGGTCACCTCGGTACGGCAGTCCGTGTGCCATTGGTGCGGAATCGACGTCATCGGCGACCGTTGTGTCTTCTGCTCGGCAACACCGCCCGTTCACGAGAACCAAACGCCCAGCGGATAAGTCATCCCTTCACAGGACACGCTTACAGCACCTGGTCCCGCTCGACCCGGCTCGATCCGCTCATTTCCGCTCGACCGATATCCCCAATGAGGTTGTACGGTTCATGAACTCCCGTCAGCGCCGCGGCGTGATACTCCTGCTCCTGTCGGTCCTCTGCGCCCTCGGCGCGTTCGCCGGCGTCCTCTCCGTCATCAGCGACGTGAAGTCCAAGGTCGGCCCCGAAGTCGCCGCCTACCAGGTCAAGGACAACGTGGCGCCCTACACGGCCCTCACCGCCGCCCAGTTCAAGAAGATCGAGATGCCCAAGCGGTGGCTGTCGGACAACGCCGTGACCGATCTCCGGCAGATCCAGGGAAAGATCGCGGTGACCACCCTGCGGAGCGGCTCCCTGCTCCAGACCGACATGATCGTCGACCAGCCCGCCCTCCAGCCCGGGCAGCAGGAGGTCGCCATCATGATCGACGCGGCGACCGGCGTGGCCGGCAAGATCACCCCGGGTTCCACGGTCAACGTGTACGCCACCTTCGCGGGCGCCAAAGAGGGCGACCCCGACCAGTCGAAGATCATCGTGACCAACGCGAAGGTCATCGACGTCGGCCACATCACCGCCCTCGACCCGGGCAGCAACAGCGACAAGAACCAGCAGCAGTCCACCAACGCCGTCCCCATCACCTTCGCGCTGTCCACGCTGGACGCCCAGCGCATCACCTACGCCGAGTCGTTCGCCGAGCGGGTGCGGCTGGCACTGGTGGCGCCCGGCACCGATACGACCGTGCCCGAGCAGGACCGGACGTACGAACTCGCGAAGGACAAGTGAGAGGCCCGCATGCCCACCAGGATTCTCCCGGCGGTCGGTGACGCGGACGCCATCCGCGCCATCACGACCCTGCTCAGCCAGCTCCCGGACGCCGACCCGGTGGCCCCGGTGGCCGACTCGACGCAGCTCATCGACACCCTGGCCCGGCTCGCCGCCGAGTCCGTCGACGAGCTGCCCGAGGTCGTGGTGGTGCATGAACGCATCGGTCCCGTCCCGGCGTTGGAGCTGGTCCGCGAAGTCGCCCTGCGCTTCCCGGCGGTCGGCGTCATCCTCATCACCACCGACGCCAGCCCCGGCCTCTTCCAGGCCGCCATGGACTCCGGCGCCCGCGGCCTGATCGCCCTCCCCCTGAGCTACGAGGAGTTGGCCACCCGGGTCCAGGCCGTCGCCGCCTGGTCCGTGGGCGTACGCCGCCATCTCGGCCACGGCGGCGACGTGTTCACCGGCGTCGGCGGCACCGTCGTCACGGTCAGCGGCGCCAAGGGCGGGGTCGGCGCCACCCTCGCCGCGATCCAACTCGCCCTCGCCGCCCAGACCTCGGGCCGTAGCACCGCGCTCGTCGACATGGACCTCCAGACCGGGGACATCGCCTCCTACCTGGACGTCCAGTTCCGCCGCTCGGTCGTCGACCTGGCCGCGATCACCGACATCTCACCCCGGGTCCTGGCCGACGCCGTGTTCCGGCACGACACCGGGATGGCGCTGCTGCTCGCCCCCGGCGAGGGCGAACGCGGCGAGGAGGTCACCGACCGGGCCGCCCGCCAGATCGTCAGCGCGATGCGCTCCCGCTACGAGGTCGTCGTCATCGACTGCGGCGCCCAGATGAGCGGCGCGAGCGCGGCGGCCGTCGAAATGGCCGACACCGCCCTGCTGTTCACCACCCCGGACGTGGTCGCCGTACGCGCCGCGAAGCGCACCGTCCGCATGTGGGACCGGCTGCAGATCCGCAAGGCGGAGGAGACGACCATCGTCGTCAACCGGCACACGCGCGGTACGGAGATCCAGCCCGCGCTGATCCAGCGCATCACCGGCACGGCCGTGGCCGCCACCGCGATCCCCGCCAACTTCAAGGAACTCCAGGGCGCGGTGGACGCGGGCCGCCTGCACGAACTCGACAACAAGAGCGTGGTGAAACAGGCCCTCTGGGGTCTCGCGGGCGAACTCGGACTGGTCAAGGTCCCCGAAGTCGCCCAGAAGGGCGGCCGGACCCGCGGCGGCGACCGCGGCTCGCTGAGCCTCCGGCGACGTAGGGAGTGAGGGGGATGCGGATGTCCGTCCTGAGGCGAGACCGGGGCCAGGTCACCATCGAGTTCCTCGGCATGACCCCGCTGATCATTCTGACGCTGGTGCTGATGTGGCAGTTCGTGCTGGTGGGGTACACCTACACGCTCGCGGGGAATGCTGCCGACGAGGCGGTACGGGCGGGCACGGCGGCCACGCGCGGCGAACGCCAGGCCGCCTGCGAACAGGCGGGCCTCAGCAAGCTGTCCGCCGCGTGGAGGGACGGGGCCGAAGTGACATGTGGGGGCACGGGGTTCGTCACGGCCGACGTCACCCTCCACGTGCCCGTCCTCTTCCCCGGCTCGATCGCCTTCCCCTTCACGGTCCACGCCCACGCGGGCGCCGTAGAGGAGGCGACGAACTGAGATGCCCCACGGACGAATTGAGTTGTCCTACGACCGTAAGGTGCGCGACCGCGGTCAAGTCGCCATCGAATACCTCGGGTTCATCCCGATCCTGATCCTCGTCACCCTGGCCGCCGTCCAGTTGGGGCTGATCGCCTACGCCGCCGAGCAGGCGGGGACGGCGGCCAGGGCGGGCGCGCGCAGCGCCTCGCTCCGGCAGGGCGCCCAGCCGGCGTGCAGCGACGCGGTCAGCTCCCGGCTCACGGTCGTCGGCTGTCCGGCCTCGTTCGGCAGCGACACCGTCACCGTCACCGCCTCCATCCACATCCCGTCCGTCATCCCCGGCTACGACGGCTTCGGGAACGCCAGCAAGACCGCCACCATGCCGCTCGACCACTGACAGCGAACCACACGGCTCGACCGAACAAGGAGCGAGGAGCACAGCACTCATGGGTCTGCGGGAACGCGTCAACCATCCCGAGGAGAACGGCCATCGGGGCGAGGAAGGCCACATGGTCGCCTCGTACCGCGCCAAACTCCTGGAGGAGATCGACCTCGCGGAGATGAGCGCGCTGGCCGCCGCCGAGCGACGGGCCCGCCTTGAACGGGTACTCGGGCACATCATCAGCCGCGAGGGACCGGTCCTCTCGACCGTCGAGCGCTCGCAGCTGATCCGCCGGGTCGTCGACGAGGCGCTCGGCCTCGGCATACTCGAACCGCTCCTCGAAGACGCCTCGATCACCGAGATCATGGTGAACGGCCCGGACGCGATCTTCGTCGAACGCGGCGGCCGGGTCGAGCAGTTGCCGCTGCGCTTCCCCTCCCACGACCAGCTGATGCAGACGATCGAGCGGATCGTGTCGACCGTCAACCGCCGCGTGGACGAGTCGAATCCGATGGTCGACGCGCGACTGCCGTCCGGCGAACGCGTCAACGTCATCATCCCGCCGCTGTCGCTGACCGGCGCCACGCTCACCATCCGCCGCTTCCCGCGCTCCTTCACGCTCCAGGAGATGGTCGGCTTCGGCTCGCTCGACGAGCACATGCTGTATCTCCTCGCGGGGTTGGTGCACGCCAAGTTCAACATCATCGTGTCGGGCGCCACCGGCACCGGGAAGACCACCCTCCTCAACGCCCTCTCCGGCCTCATCCCGGAGACCGAACGCATCATCACCATCGAGGACTCGGCCGAACTCCAGCTCCAGCAGTCGCACGTGATCCGGCTGGAGGCACGCCCCCCGAACGTCGAGGGCAAGGGCCAGGTCACCATCCGCGACCTCGTCCGCAACTCCCTCCGCATGCGCCCCGACCGCATCGTCGTAGGAGAGGTTCGAGGCGGCGAATCGCTGGACATGCTCCAGGCGATGTCGACGGGCCACGACGGCTCCCTCGCCACCGTCCACGCCAACAGCGCGGAGGACGCGCTGATGCGCCTCAAGACGCTGGCGTCCATGTCCGAGGTGGAGATCCCCTTCGAGGCGCTGCACGACCAGATCAACAGCGCCATCGACGTCATCATCCAGCTCACCCGCTTCGCCGACGGCGCTCGCCGCATCACCGAGATCGCCCTCCTCGACAGCCATGGCAGCGAGCCGTACCGCCTGGCAACAGTCGCCCGCTTCAGCCCGCAGCCCATCGCCGCCGACGGCCGGATCTACGGCGTCTTCGAGTACTTCCCGCTCTCGCGCCGCACCGCCGACCGCCTCTACATGGCGAGCCAACCCCTGCCGCAGGCCTTCGGCGTCGCCCAGAGCACGGAACACCTAGCCCTCAGAGAAGCCAGTAGGTAGGGACCGACCCCATGGACCTCCAGACGATCGTCACGCTCACCACCGGCATCACCCTGCTGACCTGCGTCCTGGGTGTCGCCGGCGTGCACGCCTACGCCACGGGCAGGGCACAGCGCGCGGCCCTGGTCGACCGGCTGTCGTCGACCGGACAGATCCCGCTCGGCCGCGCCCGCCGCTTCCGCGGCCTGGACCGCAGACTGCGCCGCACCCGCCTCGGCCGCAAGCTCGAACTGCGGCTCGCGGCAACGGGGTTGGACATGACTCCGGGCGAGTTCTTCGTCTACATGCTGGCCACGGTGGCCGCCCTCTGGCTGATCGGCCAGGCCTCCCTGGCGCCCTTCTTCGGGCCGATCGCGGGCCTGTTGGGCATCGGGGTGGCGATCCAGTTCCTCAACTGGCAGCGCCAGAAACGCATCGAGAAGTTCATCAACCAACTCCCCGAACTGGCCCGCATCATGGCCAACGCCACCCACGCGGGACTCGCCCTGCGCACCTCGATCAGCATGGCGGCGGAGGAGCTGGAGGCACCGGCCGGGGAGGAACTCGCCAAGGTGGCCAACCAGTTGGCGGTCGGCGCCTCGATGGACGACGCGCTGAGCGAGCTGGCGGACCGCCTCCCGTCCCGCGAACTGGTCGTCCTCGTCACGACATTGGTGCTCTCCAACCGCGCGGGCGGCCAGGTGGTCAGCGCCCTGCGCAACCTCACCGAGACCCTGGAGGAACGCAAGGAGACCCGCCGCGAGGTCCGCACCCAGCTCTCCCAGGTCAACATGACCTCGTACGCCGTTCCGGTGATGGGCGTCGGCGCCCTCTTCCTCATGAACGGCGTCAAACCCGGCGCCCTCGACCGGATGACCGGCTCCCCGATCGGCCAGGCCTGCGTGATCATCGCCTTCGGCCTGTACGCGGTCGGCTTCGTCCTCATCCGCCGCCTGTCCCGCATCGACGTCTGAGAGGGGGGAACCTGATGACGGCACTCGTCCTCGGACTGGTCATGGGCCTCAGCGTGTGGGGCATCTTCGCCGGCATCCGCATGTACCGCGCGGACGTGAAACTCCCGACCGACCTGGTCCTGGCACTGGAGGTCGGCTCGACCCGCACCGGCGCGGTCGACTCCCTCATCGACCGCATGGGCATGCGCTACGCCCCGATGGTCCTGCGCCTGATGGGCCCCAAGCTGGTCGCCAAGTACCGCCGCAGGATAGACCTCGCGGGCAACCCCGGCGGCCTGACCATCGACCGCTACGCGGCGCGGCGTGCGGTGTACGGCTTCCTGGGCGGCGTCGGCGGCCTGGTGTTCCTCCTGAAGGGCAACTACCTCCTCGCCATCATCCTGTTCGCCTTCGGCGCGTTCTGGACGGAGGTCGGCATCTGGTCGGCGATCCGCATCCGCAAGGACGTGATCGAACGGACCCTGCCGGACTTTCTCGACGTACTGGCGGTGGTGGTGAGCGCGGGGCTGGGCTTCCGCCAGGCCCTGGACCGGGTGGCGTCGAAGTACGAGGGGCCGTGGGCGGACGAACTCCGCATCACGCTGCGGCAGATGGACCTGGGCATGAGCCGCCGCGCGGCCTTCACGGAACTGCGCCGGCGCAACGACAGCGAGCAGGTCGCCATGTTCGTCACGGCGCTGCAGCAGGGCGAGGAGCTGGGCGCGCCGATCGTCGACACGCTGGTCGCCCTGGCGAAGGACATGCGGCGCACGGACGCGCAGAACGCGCGGCGGAAGGCGGCTCGCGCGGTGCCCAAGGCCACCATGATGATCACCACGTTCATGGTCCCGGCCACGATGCTGCTCCTGGGCGCTGGCCTCCTCCTCGGCTCCGGCACGGACTTCAGCACGATCACGGGCAAGTAGGGGACGGGGGCGAGGGGCGGATGGCGACGACAGAGGAACGAACGGGACGACTACGACGGCGCTCGAAGCCGACGGAGATCACGACACCGCCGGCGGGGACGGTTCTGCCGGACCATGTGCGGTCCGGGGCGACGGACATACCGGTCACGACGGTGACGCCGGCGCTGCCGCCGGGGTGGACGCCGGTGGGGCCGGGGGGACCGGTGGGGTCGGGGGGCTCGGGGGCGAGGCTGCCCGGGGTGCCGACGCAGCCGGGGCCGGCGGGGCCGGCGGGGTCGGCGGGGTCGGCGGGGTCGGGGATGCCGAAGGCGGCCCGGCCGGCGGACGACGGACGGATGGCCGCCGACGGCGAGGGCGCTCCACAGGGGCCACCCGCACCCGACGACGAAGGTAGTACGGGTGGTGCGGGTGGGAGCAAGATCCCGGCCGAAGGCCGGAGCGTGGCTCTCCCCATCCAGGTCAGCGCGCTGCAAGCAATGTGCCGGCAAGTCTTCGGCTTCCGCCTCGCGATGATCGCCCTGGCCGCCCCCTCCGCCCTCCTCAACGCCAACCCCGGCGTAGCGACCCGCCTGGTAGGCGCAGCGGTCGTCGTCACCTTCATGGCCTCCTACGTCCTGTTCAGGGACTGGGAACGCTTCGGCCCCCTCCTCCTCCGCCACCCCTCCCTCCTCGCCCTGGACACCCTCTTCGCCGCCCTGCTCCTCATCTCCGCGGGCCCCACCAGCACCCTCGCCTACGTCAGCGTCTGCACCCCCCTGCTCGCCGGCATCGTCTACGGCTGGCGCGGCGCCGGCTGCTTCGCCGGTCTCCAGGCGGTCATCCTGCTCCTGGCGCAGACGGCCGCGGCCGACGCCCACCGGGGCGTGGCGGAAGCCACCCTCCTCCCCGGCCTGTGCGTGATCGCCGGCGCGGTGGGAGTGACCCTGCGCAACCTGATGCTCCGCTTCGGCGAAGCCACGACGGCGTTGACGACGGTCCAGGCGAGGCTGGCAGTGACGGAGGCGGTGGGCGCCGAACGGGCCCGCCTGGCCCGCGAGTTGCACGACTCCGTGGCGAAGACCCTGCACGGCGTGGCCCTCGCGGCGGACGGCCTGGTCGGCTCGGCGGGCGCGGACCGCATGGACCCGGCCCTGGTGAAACAGCAGGCGGAACTCGTGGCCCGCTCGGCACGCCGGGCCGCCGCGGAGTCCCGCGAACTCCTGGCGGACCTGCGCCGCGAGTCCGATCCCGACGAGGGCACGGACGTACTCGTCGAACTGGCCGCCCGCACAAGGGACTTCAGCACCAGAACCGGCCTGCCCACGACCTACCGCCCCACCGGCGAACACGGCGTACCGCCCGTCCCGCCCGCCGTGGCCCGCCAACTCCTCACCATCGCGACGGAGGCGATGGAGAACGCCCACCGCCACGCGACCCCCACCAAGGTCGACGTACGCGCCGGAGTCCACGACAGCCTGCTCCGCATCAGCGTCTACGACGACGGCCGCGGCCTCCCTCCCGGCACCACCCTCGAACAGCTGCGCAGGGCGGGCCACTTCGGCCTGGTCGGCATGGTGGAACGGGCGGCATCGGTGGGCGCCCGCATCCGCATCGGCCGGGGCGGCCACCCCAACGGCACGGAAGTCCGCCTGGAACTCCCGCTGGAAGCCCTGACGACGAAGACGTAACGACACCGCACGCACACGACGCACACGACGCACACGACTACGACGACCCGAGAGGAGGCAGCCATGCCGGACCACACGACGCCCCACCCCGGCGCGCCGCAGCCGAACCCGTTCCCGAACTTCCCGCAGCCCGCGCCGACTTCACCCCTTCGGGTGGTGGTGGCCGACGACAACCCGGTGGTCCGGGCCGGCCTGACGGCACTCCTCTCGGGCCGCGCGGACATCACGGTCGTGGCGGAGGCGACGGACGGCCGCGAGGCCTACGAGGCGGCCCGGCTGCACCGCCCCGACGTGGTCCTCCTGGACGTACGCATGCCGGGCGTGGACGGCATCTCCGCGCTCCCGTACCTGGTGGGGATCGCCCCGGTCGTGATGCTCACGTACAGCAGGGAGTCGGAGATCGTCCAGGAGGCGCTGCGCCGAGGGGCGGGCGGCTACCTGGTCCACGGCGAGTTCACCGCGGACGAACTGGTCGCCGCCGTAAGGGACATCAAGCAGGGCAGGGCCCACTTCACACCGTCGGCGGCGGGCGCACTCCTGGCCCAGCTGCGCCAGGAACGAACGGGCCCCGCACTGCCCGAGAGCCTGGGCTCATACGAGCATCAACTAAGTGCGAATGCACACGTGATGGAACCCGCAACACCCCTGCCGTCACCGACTTCAAGCAAAGGGCTTTCGCAACTGCAACCGAATGTGCGACAGTTGACGTCGGACAGGTCACGGTTCCAACTGAGCGCGAGGGAGGCGGAGATCATGGACCACATAGCGTCCGGCATGACCAACCAGCAGATCGCCGCCACCTGCTTCATCTCCGAGAAGACCGTCAAGAACCACATCAACCGCATCTTCGCCAAACTCCACAGCACCAGCCGCTCCGAGGCCGCAGCCAAGTGGCTGGGAACGGCGCCGGGTTCGGCGCGAGGGCTGGGGTGAGCTGTGATGGCGGGACGGGACACCGATTGGGCCCGGGATTGGGCCCTGGGGCCCTCTGGCGAAACGGGTGTTGAGGCATACCGTTCTCATGTCGAAAGCGGCACCGGCGACGAGGAAGCCGGTAACGCGTCACTCGGAGGGGAACACCATGAGCGACCTGATGCTGAAGACCGCAGTTGCGACCAAGGTCCGCGTGAACGGCTGGAAGAACACGACCGTCGCGGCCGTTCAGCGCCGCGCCGGCGACACGGGGCAGACCGCGGTGGAGTACCTGGGCATCATCGCGGTGGTCGTGGCGATCGTGCTGGCCATCACGGGTACGAACATCGGCCAGACCATCCTCAACAAGATTCAGGCGAAGATCAACGAAATCACCTGATGCCTCCGCGTAGGTCCAGCGACGCAGGGCAGGCCTTCCCCATCTACATCACGGTGGTGGCGGGCCTGCTCTTCCTCGCGTTCGCCTACGTCGCGGTCGGCCAGGCCGCGGTGAACCGGAGCGGCGCCCAGACGGCCGCCGACGCGGCAGCGCTCGCGGCGGCCCAGGATACCCGGGACCAACTTGCAGGCATGTGGGTGGAGAACGTACTCGACCCGACCAAGTGGCGGGACATCTTCAACGGCAACGTGGCGGGACTCGCCGATTCGTGCGTGCGCGCCGGTCAGCTCGCGGGGCAGAACGACGCCCGCGTGAACAGCTGCCCGCCGCCGACGGGGCTGCCCCTGGGCTATACCGTCGGGGTCGAGGCCACGAAGCCGGTCGGGGACTCGATCGTCCCCGGCACGGAGAGCACGTTCTCGGAAGCCTCCGCCACCGCCGTGATCGAGCCGCTCTGCACGTTCCAACTCGCCGGCGCGGACGCCGGTGCCGACGTGCTGCCGCAGCTCACCTGCAAGGACGACAAGGTCTGGGACCTGGACCCGCTCCACCTCACTGATCTTCCGGGACCCGAGGACCTCTTCGACGTCCATCTGGCCGACTGACAAGCGAACGACGAGTGGAGAAGGAAACAGAGTGATGAGCATTCGGTTCACGGCGAAGGCCCGCAGGGGGATGGTCGCGCTGTCTGTCGCTGCCGGTCTGGCCCTCGGTGTGGCCGGGTGCGGCAGTGGTGGCGGAGACGACAGCAAGCCGGACACCTCGGCGTCCGCCTCCACATCCAAGAGCAGTGGATCCGATCCGAGCGCTCAGGAGGGGCAGTCGGAGACACCTCTGGCCGAGCTCAAGGGCACGGACGGGGTGCTCCTTCAAATCACCTCCGCCCAGAGGGATTCCGGCGGGTTCATCACCGTGAACGGGAATCTGAAGAACGACGGGGCCAAATCGGTCGTCATCCCGGCTCAGGTCAGCGGAGACGAGACCGAGATCGTCAAGCACGGTCCCTCACTCGGTGGTGCCACTCTGGTGGACTCTCAGGGGAAGAAGCGCTACTACGTGCTGCGCGACACGGACGGGCGGCCACTCACCACAACTGCCCTGGGCACTCTCGAGGCCGGCCAGACTCTCCCTGTCTTCATGCAGTTCCCCTCTCCGCCCGCGACCACGACCGAAGTCACCCTGCAGATCCCGACGTTCTCCGCCGGCACCATCAAGATCTCCGGGTGAGGCCACAGTGACCACCACTCTCCGCCTCCCCCTCGTCGTCACCGCCGCCACCCTCATGGTCGCTGCGAACCTTGTTGGCGCGGTCACGGCCCACGCCGACGACACCCCGAGCCCCAGCGCCCCCCCGGGCACCGAGGCCTCCGCCTCCGCGCCCGTGCAGGTCGACCCGAACGACCCCGACCTGAAGCTCCCCGAAGGCGCCACGCTCGCCGACCCCAAGGTCCTGGACATCAAGACGGTCGTCGAGGACCAGGGCGGTGAGGAACGCCGCGAGGACACCAACTCGGACGTGACCTTCGCCCTCCAGGCCGAGGTCCTCTTCAGCAAGAACAGCGCGAAGCTGAGCGCCGCGTCGAAGTCCCGTATCGACACGATCGCCGCGGAGATCAAGAAGCAGAACGCGACCACGGTCCGCGTCTTCGGCTTCACCGACAACCTCGGCTCCTCGGCCCACGGCGACGTCCTCTCCAAGCAGCGCGCCGACGCCGTACAGGCCGTCCTGGACGCCGACTTGAACGACCCGAACATCACCTTCGAAGTACGCGGCTACGGCGAGCAGTACCCGATCGCCGACAACTCCACGGAGGCCGGCCGCAAGAAGAACCGCAGGGTGGAGGTGACGTTCCCGCGCACGGAAAGCTGACCGATTCCTACTTCTGAGGACGGTGTCGCGCAGGGGTTCGCGCATGTCGGCGCTGTCGATGCGGAAGGTCTCCGTCGCCTCAAGGCCACCGCCGGCCCCACGCTCCAGGGTCCAAGGACGGCTGATGGTCCGGCTGGGGCCGCGTGTGTACTCCGACGTCATCTGGAGCCTCGTCGGAGTACCGACCCGACGCAGCTCCCACTGTTCCTCAAGGGCGCGTACCTCGTGCTCCTTGTGGTCCAGGCGCATCCGGATCCGGACGGCGTGACTGACCTGGGCCCGGAGGAAGACCTGCTGCCACGCCGGTTCGGTCAACCGCCACTCCGCGAGCTGGTCGCACCCCTCGCGTGCCGCTTTCCAGCGCCAGCCCGGCGTTCGTCCCACTGCACCGATCCGATCGCCACCGTCACGGCTGTGTTCCCTCGCCCATACTGGGGAATCGGGCTCAACTGTCTTTGGACGCTGGTTAGTTCGAGGCCGGAGAAGCTTTGTCGTCGGCCTTGAAGTCGTAGTGGATCTGGTTGCCGCTGACAGAGGTGACCTTGACCGTCACGCCCAAGGTGCTGCCGTCGTCCGCCGTGAGCGTGCAGCGCGAGGTGGTGCCGACCTTGCCGACGAGGTCTTCGGGGCAGGAGACGTCCGGTTTCGACTGTCCTGTGGCGGCGGCGAGCTTTTCGGCGAGCGTGCTGGAAAGCTTGTCCGCGGAGAGCTTCGGCGGCGTGGACTTCTTCACCTCGACGGAAGCCGAGCAGCCCGACAGCAGTGTGCCGGCCGCGATCACCGCGAGGATCGACAGGCCTGCGGTCGTCGGGACTTTGAACACCGTGTACTCCTGGTCGGCGGGTCGGGTGGGAAGACCGGAAGAGCATACGAAGCGCGGTGCTGCCGCGCGCGATCGGTCTTGGGCGGACGGCTCGACCTCCGTCTCGCAGCAGCAAGTGCCCCGAATCGGAAGGTTGTTCACTGCCCCGGGGCTGCTTTGCCCCGGGGCACGCTCGAAAGCCCTCCCTACAACAGATGGTCCGCTTTCCCCGCCTTGATGTCCCGGATGAGGGTACGGAGCGCATCGCGGCTGTCGGTGAGGTACTGGTGCTCCTGTCCGGCGACCGCGATGTAGGCGTTGCCTTCGTCGTCGGTGCCTATGCGGAAGCAGTTGTTGCCCTCGCCGCAGTACGGGGCTTCCCAGTTGATGCCGGTCATAGTGGCTTCCTCAGAGTTCGCGGGCGACCTTGCGGATGAGATCGCGCGAGGCCGTCGTGGGCAGCGCCGCGTTGTCCATCCACTCCAAGTGGGCACGGTACTTGGTGAGCTGAGCTTCCGCGCCGGTGAATTCCGGCCCGTGCGCGGAGTCCAGCTGCACGGTGTCGAGTTGCGGCACGGCCCCGTCCGCGTACAGCAGCGCGTGCCCCGCCCCCGGGAAGCCGCCGACGCTGGTGGGGATGATCCGTACGTCGATGGAGTCACGCTCGGACTGTGCGGCCAGGTGCTCCAGTTGCTGCCGGGTCACCTCGGCGCCGCCGTACGGCATGCGCAACGCGGCCTCATGGACGTAGGCGACGTACGGAAGGGGTTCAGGGCGGTCGAAGACCTGCTGGCGCTCCATGCG
This sequence comes from Streptomyces hokutonensis, assembly GCF_042751305.1. Taxonomy (GTDB): domain Bacteria; phylum Actinomycetota; class Actinomycetes; order Streptomycetales; family Streptomycetaceae; genus Streptomyces; species Streptomyces hokutonensis_A. The sequence continues at coordinate 409,103 of NZ_JBHYWD010000005.1, read as the reverse complement.
ATGGGCTACTCGCAGTTCGACCTCCAGCCGACTCAACGGCGGGAGTACGGCGGCGAAGACGGCGCGCGCGTACTCCTCGGTCTGGAGGAGTCCGGGTACGTGCATGACCTGCGCGGTCCGCACGCGCGCGCCGTGCCACTCCAACTCGGCGATGTCCAGCAGTCCTGCGGACAGGGTGCCCCGGTACCGCTCCCACCATCCGCGTTCCTTGCCCTCGGCCATGAGCACCAGGGCCTCGACGTAACTCCTGTCTGTGCAGCCGTAGTTGCAGGCGAGCGTGCGGATGCGCTCGGCCGAGAAGGGACGAATGCCCGACTCCATGTTGGACAGCCGGGTGCGGTCGATTCCGAGCAGCCCGGCGGCGTACTCCGTGGTGGCCTCTGCCGAGAGGCGGATTTTCCGCAACTCGGCACCGAGTCGTTTCTGCCGCTCCGTCGGCGTACTTCTTGTCGCCATGCCACCCCTTCTCCCGCTGTGGTGCAGCCAGTCTGCCAGTCGACCATGCGTGGGGGTAATTATCTCCAAGTGGGTGGACATTGTGACTCCATCGCTCCTACAGTCAGTGACGGGTCGACTACGACCCCTCCGCCCAACCGGAAGCGCATCTCGCGTGCCCGCCCGCATCTCCTCCCCTGGGAGGGGTGGGTCCGCGTCAGGGAGACAGGCCACCGCGCGGAGCGTCAAACCACCCTCCGACCAAGGGAGTTGCCATGCCCGGAACGATGACCTCCTGCCAGACCCCGCCCCTCACCGACGCACCCCACACCCCTCCGGCCCCCGAAACCCTCACCTACAGCCTCACGCTCCCCGCAGCCCCGCCGAGCCCCGCGATCGCGCGGACCGCGACCCGTTCGATCCTCCAGGCGCACGGCCTCGCCGACATGACGGACGCGGCCGTACAGACAGTGAGTGAACTGGCCGCCTGCGCCTGCCGCTTCACCCCCGCCGCCGAGATCTACGTGTCGCTCCGCTACCGCGACGGCGCCCTCCGGGTGATCCTCTACGACGCCCACCCCCGCCACACCAATCCCCGCCTCGCGGCGGCCTGCGACTCCCGCCGTCGCGCCACCTTGCGGGTCCTGTCCTGTGCGGTCCGGGCCTGCGCCGGTGAGTGGGGCTTCGGCGAGGCCCGCGAACCGGGCGGCGGGACTCGGATGTGGGCGGTGTTGCCGCGGGCGGGTGCGCGGGCGTACGGGGGAGAGTGGTGTGCGGCCTGATGCGGTGCGCGAGCCGGTGTGCGGTGTATACGTTGCGTATACTCGTCGCATGTCCGATGTCATGATTCGCGTGCCGGCCGAAGTCCGTGACCAACTCGCCGCCGTGGCGGAGGCGCGCGGGACCAGTCTCCGCGCCCTCATGCGGGAAATAGCCGCTCAGACGCTGACTCCGGAGCAGATCAAGGAGCGGGCCGACCATGCCCGCGCCCTGCTCGCCGAGCGGTTCGGACACTACGTGACGGACGAGGACTCGGCGGCGATGCGGCGCAGGATGCGTGAGGCCACCGTCGCCTATCGGGCCGCTCTTGGGGAAGCGGAGTCTTCCCATTGAACTTGGCCGAGCATTACGTTCTCGACACTCCCGCACTTTTGGGGATGGGCGGCAACAAGCAGGTTTCCGCGCTCATCCATGCGGCGGCGGCCAGTGATGACGTACGTCTGTGGGTGCCCGTGGTGTGCCTCCTGGAGGCCGAGCGCGAACGCGCCGGGACGGTCGCCCACGCGGGCGTTCTGCTGGACGTGTTCCAGATCATCGACGACGACTTCGCGATGGCCGTGACGATCGCCGAACTCCGCGGCGACGGTGTTGCCTTCGGTGTCGCGGCAGCCGTACATGCCGCGCGGCCGAACCCGATGCTTCCCGAAGGCGGATTGGTGGCAACCGTCGTACCCGAGGCCTACGACGGGCTCGGAGTCGGTGTCATGAACCTGAACCGCTGACGATCCGGACGCGGAGGGAGGAGTGGTGGACCACATCCGCAGGCAGCGTTCCGCCCCTCGGCCCGGTCGCCTCAGCGCCTGACGCAGAAGAACCGTGACCTTCCGGGTAGGCCTTGAGCCGAGAAGTCCACCGGGGGATTGGGCACCGATTTGGGCCCACGGGCCCATCTCGGGCACCCGCCCCGTCCCTAACCTCTGGAAGCTCCAGTGGAGTTGAGCGACAGACGGCGGGGGACGGGGAGACATGGCCTCGATCGGGGGAACGGGCGGGGGAGTCGGCGGGCCGAGCGGGCGGCACGAGATGCCCGTGCCGCTCGCCGCCGCACTGACGCTGGTACACATCCTGTTCGCGGTCACGGTCGTCGGCGGACTCGGAGTCCTCCTGACCGCCGCGTCGTACGACACGCTCGACGGCCAGGTCGTGGCCCTCGTTGCCTACGCCGCCGCGCCGGGCGTCCTCGGCTGGTGGCTGGCCCGGCGGAGTTGGGAGGGCGGGGGCCGGGTCCGGCTCGGACTTCTCGCCGTGCAGGGCTGGTTGATCCTCGGCGGTGTCGTCAACCTCACCTCCGGCTCCGCCCGCGGCGGCCTCCAGCTCTTCCTCCCGATCGTCATTGCGTTCCTTCTGTTCCGCCCCGAGAGCCGCGAGTGGTACGGCCTCGCCGGGCTGGAACGCGTCGAGCGCCGCCCCTTCTCCCTTGCCCGGCTGATCCGTTGGCGCCGGGACGAGGGCCAGACGGCGGTCGAGTACGCCGGGTTCATCGCCATCGTCGCCGCCATCATCACCGCCCTGCTGGTCACCGGCCTCGGCACCCAGATCTTCGGCGGCATCCAGTCGGAGGTCTGCAAGGTCACGGGCATGGCCTGCGGTACCGGCACCGGCACCACAACCACCGGCACCACAACCACCGAGACCGACACCACAGCCGCCGACAAGAAGGACGACAAGGGCGACGGAAATGGCCACGACGACGGCTGCTTCTCCGGCGTGGGCGCCTTCTTCGGCTGCGCCGGCGACCAGGTGAAACAAGTCGGCCAGGGCCTCTTCGTCGACGGAGTCTGGGGCGACCTCACCGGCATCTACGACATGGTCCGCCACCCCATCGACACTGTGAAGGGCATCGGCGACTACGGCAAAAAGCTCGGCGACGACTGGTCCAAGAACTCCAAGGACGCCGGCAAGAAGTGGTCCGACGGCGACTACGGCGGTGCCCTGTGGGACTGGACGAGCGCTTCCGCGAAGACGGGCGGCACGGTCCTCTACGACCTCTTCATCGGCGACGACGTGGCCAAGGACTGGAAGAACGGCGACAAGACCCGCGCCGTCACCCACGTCCTGTGGAACGTCGGCTCCCTCTTCATCCCGGGCTACGACGGCGCCAAGATCGTCGAGAAGGTCGGCGACCTCGGCAAGATCGGCAAGCTGGGGAAGCTCGGCGAACTCGCCGAAAAGGCGGCCAAGGCGGCGGAGGACGCGAAGAAGGCGGCCAAGGCCGGGGACGTGGCGGGCGCCGAGAAGGCGGCCAAGGAGGCCGACGAAGCGGCCGAGGCGGCGGAGAAGAAGGCCCGGCAGACCGGCTGCCTGGTCGGCGCGCCCGGCCGCCGGATCCCGTACGGCGACAGCGGCGGCCCCACGTTCGGAGGCACCGGCAGCGGCACGACCGTCCTGGCCGCCGGCAGCTCGCCGTACGTCGTACTCGCCCAAGGCAAGGACTGCGACGAGGATGCCGAGAAGGAGGCCGAGGAGGCCCGGAAGCAGGCGGACGAGGCCGACGAGGCGGCCGGGCGGATGACCAAGGAAGAGGTCGAGGCGGCCAAGAAGCCGACCGTGAGCCAGGGCGACCCCAAGAAGTTCAAGGACCACTTCCTGCGCCACAAGAAGCTGATCGAGGACGCGCTGGGCACCAAGTACAAGAAGCTCAAGGAGGACGGCCCGCGCTTCCTCCAGGACATCGAGGCCAACATCAAGAACGGCACGTTCAAGCTCGTGGGCAAGGGCACGCTGAAGAAGGGCGAAGCGGAAGGCCTGATCTACCGTGGCAAGGGCGTGACCGTCGTCCTGCACGAGAACGGCGACTTCTGGACCGTCCTGAAGTCCGGCGAGGGCCTGGACACGTCCCTCCAGATCACCAAGAAGGCCGAGTGACCGCATGACAGGAGCAGCTGTGCCGCCTGCAAGCCCGTCCCCTTCGGGCCCGACTCCCTGGAGCATCGCGGAGGACGTACTCCGCCGGCGGTACGTCACGGACGTCCTGGTCCCGGGCCGCATCGACCGGGACGAGATGATGTCCCGGTTCGTGCCCCAGCCGCTCGTCGTCTTCGTCCTCCTCGACGACGGGGCCCTGCGCCTCGAATCGGTCGGCGGATACGGCCAGTTGGAGATCCGGGTGGTGGACAGGGTCACCCTGGGCGGCGTCGACCTCTACGCGGCCATCGAGGAGGAGGGGGACGAACTCGCCCTGGCCTCCCAGGGCGAGCAGCTCTTCGGCGACAGCTGGGACCGCCTCCGTTGCACGGCCACCCGCCCCTTCACGGACGCCGGCTCCCACCCCGAGGAGGGTGTGGTCAAGTGCCTCGCCCTCGAACTGGAGTCCCGCTACTGGCTCTTCTTCGACCCGACCTGGCCCTTCGGCATCAGGATCGGAAACGCCGAGGACATGCGCCGCTGGGAGTCGGAGTACGGCGAGCACTCCGGCCGGAACGCGGGGACCCGCGGCCCCGGAACGGCCTGACCCGGAAAAGGAGGCGGAAGTTGGAGGACTCGGGAGAACACCTCCTGCTGCCCCTCGTCTTACGCGAACTCCCCTACAGCTGGGACACCGGCTTCACCTGGCCCCGGGAACTCCCGGAGACCGAGGCGAACATCGCCCGCGCACGGGCGATCCTGGAGGCCTGCGCACCCGAGGCCCCGGTGCCCGACCCCGTCCCGGACCCCGACTGGACCCGCGACGAGGACGAGGGCGAAGAAGAGCCCGCCTGGCTCGAAATCCGTGTCGTGCTAAGGGAGTTCATGCCTTACGCCGACCAGGTCACCGAGGAGCGCATGGCCGAGGCGATGCGGGAGTGCGTGCTGCTCGGCATCCCCGGTGTGCCTGTGGACGCGGACGGTGAGGAGGCGGAGCGCTTCGTCCGGCGGTGGGTTAGTTGGATCGGCGGCTGGATCGCCGGAGAGGTCTTCACCTGGCTCGGCATGTGCGTGGACGACGACACCCTGGTGACCCCGTGGGCGATGGAACTAGCCGAGCGCTACGCCCGGTTCGGCGTCGCCACCGACCGGGCCCTGTCGATGCTCCACTGGCACGGCACCGTCCCCCGAAGCCGCGAGGCCCTCGCCCGCCTGAAGGCGGACGGCACACTGTCGCCGTGAACGAGCGGGAAAACAGGCGAGGTTGACGATGCCGCTCGCGAACCTCTTCGTCGTGGCGGAGTCGCGTCCCGCCGAAATCCGGCGCGCCCTCGCGGACTTGCTTTCCCGCTCCCCCTACTCCGGCTCCACCGTCACCCGAACCCCCACCCCCAACCCCCACCCCGCCATGACCCCCGCCTCCGCCTCCAGCACATGCCGGGACCGGAGCCGCGGCAGGCCCAGTCGTCCCGGCCTCATCGTGTGGACGGCGACGACCTCCAACTTCCCGTTCAAGTAGGCCACATCGATCGGGAAGCGCATCCGGAACGTGTGCACACTGCTCGCCGGCGAGAGCAGCATCGCCCCGTCGATCCCGTCCCGGCCGAGCAGCCCCTTCGTGCGCGCCCGGTAGGAGGTCGCGAGCTCCAGCGGGACGGCGACCGGGCCCGCGGCCCCCCGCACGATCAGCTTCCCCGGCCCGTCACTCCAGCGTCGTCCCATACCAGGTCACCCTTCTGCGTCACTCCGGATCCGGTGCCGACCGGCCTACCGACCGTATCCGCCCCTGACTGGGCCCCACATGGGCCCACGGACCCATGCCCCGCCCGCCGCCACCCGGATATCGTCCCCGCGTGCGCCTGATTCTGATCGTCCTGGGTGCCCTCTGGGGCGCGTGGTCGGGCCTTCTGCTGCCCCGCGCCGCCCACCGCCTCTCCGTCGAGGCCGAGGAACCCTGGAACGGGCACTGCCCCGACGGCCACCCGATCAGGGGTCCGTACGACGGCTGGCTGGGCCGCGCCCGCTGCAACGGAACCGGCCCAGCACACCCGTGCGGTTCCTACGGGCCCAGCACCCCCGCCGTATCCACCGCCATCGCCCTCGTCTGCGCGACCCTCGCCGCGGCCACCGGCCCCCACCCCGAACTCGTCGTCTGGCTGCTCGCCGCACCCGTCGCCGTGCTGCTCGCGCTGGTCGACTACCGGGTGCACCGTCTCCCCGACGTCCTCACCCTCCCCCTCGCCGCCGCCACCCTCGCTCTCCTCGGCGTCGCGGCCCTGCTGCCCGCCGACGCCGGCTCCTGGCCCACCGCGCTGCTCGGTGGACTCGCCCTCGGCGCCGGGTACTTGGCGCTGTATCTCATCAACCCCGCCGGCATGGGCTTCGGCGATGTGAAGCTCGCCCTCGCCCTCGGCACGGCCCTCGGCTGGTACGGCTGGCCGGTGCTCGTCACGGGTGCCTTCGCGGGGGTGCTGTACGGCGCGCTGTACGGCCTCGGGATGGTCGCGCTGCGCCGGGCGGGTCGTAAGACGGCGATTCCGCTGGGGCCGTTCATGCTCGGCGGCGCGTTCACGGGCGTGGTGCTGGGAGCGTTGGCGGCGGCGTGAGACGGTGGTGAACCCGGTTCTGAACGAGGTGACGTACCCGTGCGGAAGATCTCCTACATGATGTCCGTGTCCCTCGACGGTTTCCTGGAGGGCCCCGACCGGGACATCGGCTGGCATCTGGTCGACGACGAACTCCACCGGCACATGAACGACACCCTCAGGCCCTTGGGCGCCTTCCTCGACGGCCGGGTCACCCACGAACTGATGGCCGCCCACTGGCCCACCGCCGACGCCGACCCGGACGCCTCCGCGGTCACCGCCGAGTTCGCCGCGATCTGGCGGGACAAGCCGAAGACCGTGTACTCGCGGACCCTGCCCGCCGGTCCCGCCGAGTGGAACACGACCGTCGTGTCCGAGGTCGTCCCCGAGGAGGTGCGCGCCCTCAAGGAACAGCCCGGCGGAGACCTCGGCCTCGGCGGCGCCGACCTCGCCGCCACCTTCCTCCGGCTCGGCCTCGTCGACGAGATCAAGGTGTACGTCCACCCGGTCCTCATCGGCCGCGGCACACGCATGTTCCCCGAGGCCGACACCCACACCGCGCTCCGCCTCACCGAGAACCGCACCTTCGGCAACGGGGTCGTCCTGCTGCGCTACGAGCGGGTCGCCCCGTAAATCCGTTGTCCGCCGTGCTCTCACCGGATAGGAAGAACCCATGACTGGACTCGGCGCGGTGTTCCGTCCCCAACTTCCCCCCGAGCGACTCCGTGCGGTGGTCGAACTCGCCGACGCCTCGGGGCTCGAAGAGCTCTGGCTGTGGGAGGACTGCTTCCGCGAGGGCGGGATCTCGGCCGCGGCGGCGGCGCTCGCCTGGAGCGAGCGGGTGCGGATCGGCGTCGGACTGCTGCCGGTCCCGCTGCGCAACGTCGCCATCACCGCGATGGAAGCCGCCACGCTGTACCGGCTGTTCCCGGGGCGCCCGATCCTCGCCGTCGGACACGGCGTTCAGGACTGGATGGGCCAGGTCGGCGCACGCGCCGAGTCCCCGGTGACCCTGCTGCGCGAGCATCTCGACGCGCTGCGCGCCCTGTTGCGCGGAGAACGGCTCACCACCCAGGGCCGCTACGTCAAGCTAGACGACGTAGGCCTCGACTGGCCGCCGGCCGGTCCCGTCGAGATCCTCGCCGGCGCCGGCGGCCCGCGCACCCTCCGCCTCTCCGGCGCCGCGGCCGACGGTACGGTCCTCACCGCGTCCACCGCACCGGACGGCGTTCGACGGGCCCGCCAACTCATCGACGAGGGACGGGAGTCGGCCGGTCGTACCGAAGCGCACCAGGTCGTCGTCTATCTCCTCACCGCCACCGGACCCGGCGCCGCCGCCCGAGTCCGCGCCGAACTCGCCGAAGAGGGACTGGAGTCGGTCCCCGACCTCGGTGTCGCCGGCGACGCGGACGCCGTCGCGAAGGCCGTCCAGCGCCTCGCCGAGGCCGGCGCCGACACGGTCGTCCTCCAGCCCACCGGCGACGAACCCGACCCGGAGGCCTTCGTACGCTTCGCGGCGGAGGAGGTCAGGGCACTCGTCCCCTGACCCGCCCCGCGCTGCTTCGAAAATCGGCAGCGCCCACCGACACTGCCCTGCGACCATCGCCGCATGGGCAACAGCAGGAGCTTTGAGGATCTTGTCGCGGAGGGGGCCGCCGTCCCCACCGAGGGCTGGGACTTCTCGTGGTTCGAGGGGCGGGCCACCGAGGCACGTCCGTCGTGGGGATACGCGCGCACGGCCGGGGACCGCCTCACCTGGGCGAACACCGCCCTGGACGTCCAGACCGGCGGAGGGGAGGTCTTCGACTTCGCCCTGGGCCGGGCCGCCGTCCAGCCCCCGATGATGGTCGCCGCCACCGAGGGCTGGCCGCCGAACGTCGCCAAGGCCACCGAGCTGCTCCGCTCGCGCGGGGTCGTGGTGGTCGCGGCGGCCGAAGACGCCCCGCTGCCCTTCGCCGACGCCACCTTCGACCTCGTGCTGAGCCGCCATCCGGTCCGCGCCCACTGGCCGGAGATCGCCCGCGTGCTGCGCCCCGGCGGCACCTACTTCGCCCAACACGTGGGCCCCCGCAGCGCGTTCGAACTCGTCGAGCACTTCCTCGGCCCCCAGCCGGAGGACGTGAGCGGTGCCCGCGACCCCGAGCGCGAGCGGGCCGGCGCCGAGGCCGCGGGTCTCGAGGTCGTCGGCCTGCGGGCCGAACGGCTGCGCATGGAGTTCTACGACATCGCGGCCGTCGTGCACTTCCTGCGCAAGGTGATCTGGATGGTCCCGGACTTCACGGTCGAGGCCTACGAGCCCCAACTCCGTTCCCTGCACGAGCGGATCGAGACCACGGGCCCGTTCGTGACCCACAGCACCCGGCACCTCTTCGACGTACGCAAGCCGCTCGCGTGACTCAGGCGTGCGGCCCGGAGACGACGTCCCCGATCACCAACTCGGCCCGCGCCTCCAGCACTTCGCCCACCCGTTCCGCCCGCTCGCCCAACTCCCGTTCCTGGCGCGCCGAGAGCTTCCCCAGCGGCTCGACGGTGACGGTCGTACGCCGTCCGCGTCTGCGCTGGTGCCAGACCCCGGCCACCACCCCGTCGACCAGCAGCACGGGGTAGTTGCCGGCCTGCCCGCCCGCCAGCGCCCGCTGGTACGCGGCACCCGGGAACAGCGTCTCGCGGGGCTGGGCGGCGATGACGTAGGCGTCGAAGTAGGGGAGGAGGCGCACGCCCCGGACCGGTTCCCCGGGGAACGAGGTGTCGCCCGCCGCCAGCCACGCGCGCGTGCCCTCGAAGTCGGCCTCCTCGATTCCGCCCTCGGCGGCGCAGGTCTCGAAGAGCGTCGTCGCCCAACCTCCGGGCGCCGCGAGCCATTTGGCGAAATCCGGTGGGGTCGCCGGACCGTAGGCGCGCAGATATCGCCGTACGAGGGTGCGCAGGGCCTCGGCCGTGGGGAGCGGGGTGAAGCGGGGCGGGCGGGTGTAGGTGACTTTGCGGCCGCGGTTCGGGCCGAAGCACAGGGCGCCGGACTGGCCGGCCCGGTGCAGGACCTGGCGCCAGCGCGGCCACAGGTCCTGGAAGGCCGGCATCACCCGGTCGCCCGCCCACGGGCCGGTGCGGGCGACGACCGCCTCGTCGAGTTCGTCGATGGTCAGGGTCTGTCCGTCCAGGGCGTCGGCAATGGCCGCGACCACCTCGGTGGCCTGTGTCCCGGTGAGCCGGATGTCGGGGGCGAACCGGCCCGTGCCCGGGATCGCGGTCAACGCGGCGCTCCACAGCGGGAGTTCACGGGTGGGCAGCAGATGGACGGTCCCGCGCGGGCCGTGGGTCTTGAGGAGGGAGGCGGGTGAGCCGTCGGCCTGCCACAACGCCGTTCGCACGTCCGCCCGGGTCCGCCCGGCAGCCCGTACCCCGACCGACAGCTCGGCCGCCGACAGCACCTGCGCGTGGGCGGCGAGCATCGACGCCACCACGTCGGCCACCGGTGTGCCGGTCCCGGCCGGGGTGTCGAGGAACTGCCGTTCGAGACGGCGGGCGCTCGCCCGGGCCCAGGTGGTCTTCACAGTCATGGCGCGACGCTAGGGCCGAACTAGGTCACAGGACGTCCGCCACACGTCCACGCGGTTTCCACATCGTTATCGAGATCGACTCGCGTTCCGGCCATCTCCTCACGTAAGTTCAGACCAAGGTAATTCGCGTGAGCAAAGCTGCGCGGTCGGCACCGCGCGGTGGAGGGGGCTGCGCGGTGCCCCTGCCCCGTCAAGCGGACGTTCGCCGGCGGTGTCACCCCTGCGAGCGACACGCCGGGGGGTGGCGGAAAACCTCCACGTTCTCCTCCGAATCCGCTGTGAACCGGCCATGATCAGGGCTGGAATCAGGGCTTCCGGACCCCTGGACGTGTTGTCGGCCGACTCCGGAGAGTAGTTGTGGCACGCCGATGCACGCAGCATCACTTACGAAGGGTTATGGTGGAAACCCCCCCTCGGGCCGGTCCGTATCCCCCCCACGGACCGGCCCGATTTTTTGTGCCCCGCGGTGACGGCCCCCGCGCCGGCCGGCGGCGACCCCGGACCGACCCCCGTGCCGAACCGGGCCCGACCCCCGCGCCGAACCGAGACCGACCTTCGTGCCGAACCGGGATGAGCCCAGACACTGCTTGGGGGAACCGGGCTCCAGCGGGGGTAGGCTTCGACGCCGGGGACTGCCATCCACGGAGGGGCTGACAACACGTGAACGTGCGCGACACCCTGCGCCGCCTGCTGGTCAGGTTCTACGCACGCAGGGTGGGAGGCCATCTCGACCACGCACAGGTGCCCAAGCACATCGGCGTCATCATGGACGGCAACCGGCGCTGGGCGAAGGCCGCGGGTTCCACCACCGTCCAGGGGCACCAGGCCGGCGGCGACAAGATCGAGGAGTTCCTCGGCTGGTGCAGCGAGACGGACGTCGAGGTCGTCACCCTCTGGCTGCTCTCGACGGACAACTTCGACCGCCCGCAGGAAGAACTCGGCCCGTTGCTCGGCATCATCGAGAACGTCGTCACTTCCCTTGCCGCGGACGGCCGTTGGCGCGTCCACCACGTAGGCACCCTCGACCTGTTGCCGTCGGGAATGCAGTCCGCCCTCAAGGAGGCGGAGGAGTCCACCGCGCACATCGACGGAATACTCGTCAATGTCGCCATCGGCTACGGCGGCCGGCAGGAGATCGCCGACGCGGTCCGCTCGATGATCCTGGACGCCGCCGACAAGGGCACCTCGCTGGAGGAGCTCGCCGACCACGTGGACGTCGAACTCATCGGCAAGCACCTCTATACGGGCGATCAGCCCGACCCCGATCTGGTGATCCGCACCAGCGGGGAGCAGCGGCTGTCCGGATTCATGCTCTGGCAGACGGCCCACTCCGAGTACTACTTCTGCGAAGTCTTCTGGCCGGCCTTCCGAAAGGTCGACTTCCTGCGCGCGATGCGCGACTACGCCGCGCGACACCGGCGTTACGGCGGATGACGGACAAGGCGCCCCGAGTACCCCGTTTGGTGCACAAGTAACAAGGAGTTCACCAGGGCGTCGTCATATGCCGTGGCATGGCGGCGCATGTTCGAGGGCATAAGCCAAGCAGGTCGACGCCCGAACCACGGGTGTCGTATCTCAGCGGACGGCACGGGGCCGTCCGCCCGGGAGGCCCTTTGCACCAGTTCGACCGTGCGGTCAGTACGGGCGAGACGGAGGGCCGGTCCCCGGCCCGCGCACTGCGGTCCGGACCGGTCCAGCTCCTCTCCGTCGCTCCCCGACCTCTTCCGAGGGGGTACGTCCTTCCGTGGTGACCAGCACAAAGCGCCGCCTGCCTGACCGGCGCACCTATGTTCTCGACACCAGCGTTCTGCTGGCCGACCCGAACGCACTGAACCGCTTCGACGAGCACGAAGTCGTGCTGCCGATCGTCGTGGTCACAGAGCTGGAGGCCAAGCGGCACCATCCCGAACTCGGCTACTTCGCCCGGCAGGCCCTGCGCCTGCTCGACGAGTTCCGGGTCCGGCACGGTCGCCTCGACGCCCCCATTCCGATCGGGGAACTCGGCGGCACCGTCAGGGTCGAGCTCAACCACTCGGACCCCAGCGTGCTGCCCAGTGGGTACCGCCTGGGGGACAACGACTCCCGCATCCTCGCGGTCGCCCGCAATCTGCAGGCCGAGGGGTACGACGTCACCGTCGTGTCGAAGGACCTTCCGCTCAGGATCAAGGCCTCGTCCGTCGGACTCCTCGCCGAGGAGTACCGCGCGGAACTGGCCATCACGGGCTCCTCCGGCTGGACCGGAATGTCCGAACTGACCCTGCCGGGCGAACAGGTGGACATCCTCTTCGAGGAGGGCCACGTCTACGTCCCGGAAGCGGCCGACCTTCCCGTGCACACCGGGCTGACCATCCAGTCCGAGCGCGGCAAGGCGCTGGGCCGGGTCACCGCCGACGGCAACGTCCGGCTGGTGCGCGGCGACCGGGAGGCCTTCGGCATCAAGGGCCGCAGCGCGGAGCAGCGCATCGCGCTGGATCTGCTGCTCGACCCGGACATCGGGATCCTGTCCATGGGAGGCCGGGCGGGCACCGGCAAGTCCGCGCTCGCGCTCTGCGCGGGCCTGGAGGCGGTCCTGGAGCGCCGCCAGCACAAGAAGGTCATGGTCTTCCGGCCGCTGTACGCGGTGGGCGGACAGGAGCTGGGCTATCTGCCCGGCTCCGAGGCCGACAAGATGGGCCCCTGGGCCCAGGCGGTCTTCGACACGCTGTCCGCGGTCACCAGCCGCGAGGTCATCGAGGAGGTCACCGCCCGCGGGATGCTCGAGGTCCTGCCCCTCACCCACATCCGCGGACGCTCGCTGCACGACGCGTTCGTGATCGTGGACGAGGCGCAGTCCCTGGAGCGGAACGTCCTGCTGACCGTCCTGTCCCGAATCGGCGCCAATTCACGGGTGGTTCTCACCCATGACGTGGCCCAGCGGGACAACCTGAGGGTCGGCCGCTACGACGGTGTCGTCGCCGTGGTGGAGAAGCTGAAGGGCCACCCGCTCTTCGCGCATGTGACCCTCACTAGGTCCGAGAGGTCCCAGATCGCGGCGCTTGTGACCGAAATGCTGGAGGACGGCCAAATCTGAGGTAGTTGCACGTCAGTTGGCGCCGCCCCGCAAAGCCAAGGAGCTTAGCGGGGCGGCGCTTTGGCGTCCTGCTGTTTCTCCAAATCCCCTGGGGCAAACGGGATGTGAGCTTTCACACGCAACTCAGAATTGCCACTCGGCGTCCGGTTACGGCAGAGTCTCATTTCTGTCAGGCCCCGCATACGACACACGTGTACCCCCAGCGGTACGCACCAACTTGAGCATCACAGCCAACTCCACAGCGAAGTCGTATGCCGCCCGCTCTCCACGCGGCGCTCCCCTCGCGGGAGTTGCCCACCGGGCCCGTGCCTCCCGTGACCCCGTAGGTGGGAGGCCAGCGTTCAGGGGCACGATTGCGTCCGCCAGGGTCACCGAAGCGGACGATGCTGGAAGGAAACCGTGTGAGCCGGATTTCGGTCCGGGGATTCGCAGTGGCTTCGGCCACCGCGGTCACCGCCGTCGGAAGCGTCGTGGGCGTTGCCTCTGGCAGCGTCGCTCAGGCGCAGAACAATGACGCCGAGACGACGGCAGCCGACACCACGCTCCTGGCGGACATCCCCACGGGCCAGCAGGCCCAGGTGCAGACCGCTTCCTTGACGCAGCAGGCCGACGCCCAGGCGATCCAGGCCGACGCGAGCGCCAAGAAGGACGCCGAGGAGTCGGCCCGCCTGGCCGCCGCGAAGACCGCGGTCGCCAAGAAGGCCGCAGCCGAGAAGGCGGAGAAGCTGGCCAAGGAGCGCGCCGCGGCGAAGTCCGCGGCCAGCCGTTCCTCTTCCAGCTTCCCCGTGCAGAGCTCGTACTCGACCGCGCAGATCCAGGCCATGGCCGCGCAGATGGTGCCGAGCGGTCAGTTCCAGTGCTTCAGCAACATCGTGTCGCACGAGTCCGGCTGGAACTACCACGCGGTCAACGCCTCCTCCGGCGCCTACGGTCTCTTCCAGGCACTCCCCGCCTCCAAGTACTCCTCGGCGGGCTCCGACTGGCAGACCAACCCAGCCACCCAGATCAAGTGGGGCCTCAACTACATGGACAGCCGCTACGGCAGCCCGTGCGAGGCCTGGTCGTTCTGGCAGGCGAACAGCTGGTACTAGTGGTACGCCCGGTCCCCGGGCCGCTCAACCTCAGAAGGCCCCTCCCCGTCATAGGGGGAGGGGCCTTCGCCCTGTACGGTCGGACACGCAACGGCTCCAAGGGGGAGTGAGGTGGGGACGGACGGGGGGAGAGGGCGGATCATGTCGCGAGTACCAGGGTGGCTCGGCCGGCTCGGCAACGGGCTGAGCGAGATGGGGGAGCGCTTGGACGAGCGCCGTGCCGAGGTGGAGAAGGAACACTCCGAGGCCGGGCCCGAGTTGCCGCCCGCCGACCCCGAACCCCCCGAGCCCGCCCCGGTACCCGTCACCATCGACCGTGACCGCCCCGACCCCGCGCTCGCGGTGCCCTGGGGTGTACGGGTGGCCGCCGAGGCGGGCTGGCGACTGCTGATCCTGGCCGGCACGGTCTGGGTGCTGATGCGGGTCATCAGCGCCGTCCAACTCGTCGTCCTCGCCTTCGTCGCCGCACTCCTCATCACGGCGCTGCTCCAGCCGACGGTGGCCCGCCTGATCCGCTACGGCTTCCCGCGCGGGGTCGCCACGGCCCTCACCGCGATCCTCGGCTTCGTCGTGATGGGCCTGATCGGCTGGTTCGTGACCTGGCAGGTCATGGCCAACATCGACAACCTCTCCAACCAGGTCCAGAACGGCGTCGACGATCTGCGCAACTGGCTGCTCAAGGGCCCGTTCCACGTCACCGAGAAGCAGATCAACCAGATCGCCAAGAACCTCCGCGAGGCCATCGGCGCCAACACCGACCAGATCACCTCGGCCGGCCTGGAGGGCGTCCAGGTCATCGTCGAGGCCCTGACCGGCATCCTGTTGACGGTCTTCTCGACCCTCTTCCTCCTCTACGACGGCCCGCGCATCTGGCAGTGGACACTGAAACTGGTGCCCGCGGCGGCCCGGCCGGCGATGGCGGGCGCGGGCCCGCGCGCCTGGCGCACCCTCACGGCCTACGTCCGCGGCACGGTGATAGTCGCCCTGATCGACGCCATCTGCATCGGCATCGGCATCTACTTCCTCGGCGTACCGATGGCCGTGCCGCTCGCCGTCTTCATCTTCCTGTTCTCGTTCATCCCGCTGGTCGGCGCGGTCGCGTCCGGCGCGCTGGCGGTCGTCGTCGCGCTGGTCACCCAGGGCGTCGTCGTGGCCCTGTTCACCCTGGGCGTCGTCCTCGCCGTCCAGCAGATCGAGGGCCACATCCTCCAGCCCTTCATCCTGGGCCGAGCGGTCCGGGTCCACCCCCTCGCGGTGGTCCTCTCGGTCGCCGCGGGCGGCATGGTCGCCGGCATCGGGGGAGCGGTGGTCGCCGTCCCACTGGTCGCGGTCACCAACACGGTGGTGAGCTACCTGAAGGCCTACGCCCAGGGCACGGAGCCGCCTTCTCGGCTGTCGCCGAAGCCGCGGGGGGCTACGGCGGTTTCATCGACACCGCCGGACCAGGCACCGTAAACGACGTTTCCCACCCACCCGTTCACCGTCAGCCGAGAGGTTTCAGCACCGCCTCCGCCTCCAACGCAACCCCCACCGCCTGCACCACCGCCGCGATCTTGAACGCCTCCTGGATCACGTCCCGTTCGACCCCCGCCTTGCGCAGCACCTGCTCGTGCGAGTCGAGACACATCCCGCACCCGTTGATCGCGGACACGGCGAACGACCACAACTCGAAGTCGGCCTTGTCGACACCGGGGTTGGCGATCACGTTCATCCGCAGCCCCGCCCGCAGGGTGCCGTACTCGTGGTCGGACAACAGGTGCCGCGTCCGGTAGAAGACGTTGTTCATAGCCATGACCGCGGCGGCGGCCTTGGCGGCCGTGTACGCCTCCGGCGACAGGTTGGCCTTCGCCTCAGGCGCCAACTCCCGCAGTACGAGCGGCGATCGGGACGCGATCGCCGTCGCGAGCACCGTCCCCCACAACTGCTGCGCGGGAAGGTCGGAGTTGCCGATGACCGAACCGAGGTTGAGCTTCAGGTCCTTGGCGTAGTCCGGTATGGCGGACTTCAGGGCGTCCAGTGACATGTCAGCTCACTTCCCGGCGAGCAGCGCGCCCGCGTCCAGCGTGTCGTCGCCCTTGGTCCAGTTGCACGGGCAGAGCTCGTCCGTCTGGAGCGCGTCGAGGACCCGCAGGACCTCCTTGGGGTTACGGCCGACCGAGCCCGCGGTCACCATGGAGAACTGGATCTCGTTGTTCTGGTCCACGATGAACACCGCGCGCTTGGCGAAGCCGTCCTCGCCCTCGATGCCGAGGTCCCGCATCAGCTCGTGCCTGGAGTCGGCCAGCATCGGGAACGGCAGGTCCCGCAGGTCGTCGTGGTCCTTGCGCCAGGCGTGGTGGACGTACTCGGAGTCGCCGGAGAAGCCGAGCACCTGGGCGTCACGGTCGGCGAACTCGTCGTTCAGCTTGCCGAAGGCGGCGATCTCGGTGGGGCACACGAAGGTGAAGTCCTTGGGCCACGCGAAGACCACTTTCCAACCTTCATAGGTCTTGTGAGTGATCCGTTCGAACTCCTTGCCCTTCTCCAGCGAGACACAGGCGGTCAGATCGAACGACGGGAACTTGTCACCGACAGTGAGCACGAGCTCTCCTTACAGCGGAGAAGCACCCGAGCGGAATGGGTGCTTCTCATGGTGTTTGGTCGGCCCCGATCCTGGCACAACGTGCATTGATTGTGGAAATAGCTACACTGGGGCGTGTTGATCGGAGGCGGTTATCAGTGACCGTTAGTAATACGAGTAAGAGACGCCAGCCCAGCCTGGCCCAGTTGCGCGCCTTCTCCGCGGTCGCCGAACACCTCCACTTCCGGGACGCCGCCGCCGCGATCGGCATGAGCCAGCCCGCCCTGTCCGGTGCAGTCGCCGCACTGGAGGACACCCTCGGCGTCACCCTCCTGGAGCGCACCACCCGCAAGGTGCTGCTCTCGCCCGCCGGCGAGCGGCTCGCCGTGCGGGCGAAGGCGGTGCTGGAGGAGGTCGGGGCGCTGCTGGCGGAGGCGGAGGCCGTGCGGGCGCCGTTCACCGGGGCGCTGCGCCTCGGGGTCATCCCGACCGTCGCGCCGTATCTGCTGCCGACCGTGCTGCGGCTGGTGCACGACCGGTACCCGGACCTCGACCTCCAGGTGCACGAGGAGCAGACCGCGAACCTGTTGGAAGCGCTGACCACCGGTCGCCTCGACCTGCTGCTGCTCGCGGTGCCCCTCGGTATGCCCGGAGTGGTCGAACTCCCGCTGTTCGACGAGGACTTCGTGCTCGTCACCCCGCTGGGCCACCCCCTCGGGGGCCGGTCCGGCATCCCGCGCGAGGCGCTGCGCGAGCTGAATCTGCTGCTTCTCGACGAGGGGCACTGCCTGCGCGACCAGGCTCTCGACATCTGCCGGGAGGCCGGCCGCGCGGACGCCCCGGTGACCACGACGGCCGCCGGACTCTCCACGCTCGTACAGCTCGTCGCCGGCGGGCTCGGGGTCACGCTGCTGCCGCGCACCGCCGTACGCGTCGAGACCACCCGCAGCGACCAACTCCTCACCGGCTACTTCACCGAGCCCGCCCCGACCCGCCGGATCGCCCTCGCGATGCGCACCGGAGCCGCCCGCCGCGCCGAGTACCAGGAGCTGGCCGTCGCCCTCCGCGAGGCCCTCCGGCCGCTGCCCGTCAGGGTGTTGGGCACCGGCAACTGACCCGTCCCCGTTCGGTCAAATGAGCGCCGTACAAAGGAAATCGAACGGCGGGAATTCTCAACTTCCGTCACCCGCAGGCAGGTAGGAAGAACCCCGCCGGAATATGCGCTCGGACTGATACACCTTCACCCCTCAGCGCTACACGTCAGTTGCGTGTACGAAAAGCCTAGGGGAGTGATGTCGGGCATTCGGGATTCCCTCGGCCGGGTCGGTCACGACCTGCTCGCGGCGGCTCTTTCGGCCTGTGGGCGCGAGGAGTTCACCGGGGGACTGCGGGTGTCCGGCAGACCCGGCGGGATCTTCCATCTGCGCGGCGGGCTCGTCATCGCGGTGGAGAGCCCCGGTGCGCCCGGTCCCGAGGCACTGGTGCTGCGCTCCGGCCGGGTCACCGGCGAGCAATGGGCCGAACTGGTACGGGAGTCGGGCGGCTCGCGCTGGCCGGTGGCCGGACTGATCGCCCACGGGTACGCGGGCGCAGCCCAGTTGCGGATCGTCTGCGTGCTGGCCCTGCACGACGCGGCCTTCGCGGTCGTCGCCGGAGACGTCGACCACTGCGAACGCGCCCCGGACGTAAGGCCGTTCGCTCCTGTCGGCATCGGCGAACCACCGATCCGGCTGCTCCAGGACGGAGCCCGCAGACTCGCCGCGATCGCCGCGCTCCCGTATCCCGTACGCCCCGACCGGGAACGCCCCCGGGCCCCGGCCGGCGGTCTCGACGAGGCCGGACTCGGCATGCTGCAACGGGAGTTGCTCACCCATGTCGACGGCCGACGCACCGCCCGCGATCTCGCCTTCCGCACCGGGCGCGGCGTCTACCCGGTCACCGCCGAGGTCGCGCGGATGCTCGCCGAGGGGCTGCTGGAGTGCTCCGACACCCCGGTGCCGATCCCGGTCCGGGTGCCGCCCGACGGACCCGCCCTGCGCCGTCGTGAACCGGCGCCCGCGCCCCCGCAGTTCATCGCGCCCACCGCACCCACCGCGCTGCCCCGCCGTAATCCGGGGGCCAGCGGCATCACCGAATCTCTCGTCCCCGAAAAGAGCGGGGCGGGCTGGAAAGGGTTCTTCCGACTGCGGAACGGAACCTCGAAATGACCCTGACGGACAAATACGATCAGTTTAGGGGAGTTGAGTAAGTGGATCACAAAGCCCTGACATTGGAAATGCGCACACTGCGCGAACAGGTGACCGGAATCACCGACACCGCGCTCACGGCGGCCGACGGACTGCTCATCGCGGCCGACACCGCCGACACGATCGACCCGGAGGCCCTCGCCGCGCTCGCCGCGGCCGGCCTGGGCCTGGCCCGGCGCACCGCCGAGGCCACCGACCGCGGCACGCTGCGCCAGACGGTGACGTACGGCAGTCACGGCTGCGCCGCGACCTATGCCGTGGGCGACACCGCACTGATGGTGGTGCTCGGCGACGAGGGGATGGACGTGGACCGGCTGCATCTGGCGGCCCGGCCGACGCTCGACCGGATCGAGTCGATCCTCACCGAGAAGGCATCAGAAGGAGTGTGAAGGGATGGCGACGAAGCGTATGACCCCAGGATTCTCCGACCAGGTGATGGGCCTGGTCAAAACCCTCCGGACCGACGCCCCCGACTGTGTGGCCTCGGGCGTGGTCGACATGTCCACCGGCATGCTGCTGTCGTACGAGACCATCGACAACCACCCGCCAGAGGTCCTCGACCTGCTGGCGGGTGCGACCCTCGACCTGTTCCAGGGCCGGACGGTCGTGATGATCGAGGACGTCTTCAAGGAGCGCCGCGGGATCACCAGTGACCACCACTTCTTCCAG
Source organism: Streptomyces hokutonensis (assembly GCF_042751305.1). Lineage (GTDB taxonomy): Bacteria > Actinomycetota > Actinomycetes > Streptomycetales > Streptomycetaceae > Streptomyces > Streptomyces hokutonensis_A. Next base: position 389,266 of record NZ_JBHYWD010000005.1, on the reverse strand, counting down.
GAGATCCTCGTCAACAGCGAGAACCTCACCCATCTGTTCGTGCGGATGACCGAGCAACAGGACGTCGTCGCCGTGGTGGTCTGCCGCAAGTCGGTGAACGTGGGCATGCTCTTCGCCCAAGTCCGGCGCGTGGTGCGGGAGTACGGACTCTGACGAGGGCGGGCGGACGGCTGCGGACTACTCCGTGCGCAGCCCGTCCGGCCGCATCATCCGCAGCAGCGGCGGCAGGCTCAACAGCGTCACCGCCAGGACGATCCCCGCGCCGATGCCGGACATCGCCAGCACGCTCGACCAGTCGACGCGCACCGAGGTGGCGGTCATCTTCAGCAGCACCGCGCCCAGTGTCATCCCCACCACCGTGGCCAGGGCCAGGCCCAGGCCGATCGGGATCGCCGTCTGCCACAGCACCGACAGGCTCAGCGTGCGCCGCCGGGTGCCGAAGGCGACCAGCGCCGACAGCAGCTTCTTGCGCTCCCGCAACTGCTCCAGCTGCGACACCAGCAGGCTCGACCCGATGAGGAGCAGCACACAGGTGGCGCCGACGAACAGCCCGGTGCGGATCGACTTGAACTGCAGCGACTGCCTGGTGGACGCGAGCATGAACACGTTCGCCAGCGGGTTCATGCGCGCGGCGGTGTTGCGCACGTAGTCGCTCGCGTCCGCCACCGAAGGGTCGAGCGAGACGAACACGTGCTGGTCCAGGACGCGCATCGCGTTCGCGGGCATCGCGCCCGACGTGATCATCAGACCGTCGCGGGCGTAACCGGTCGGATCCTCGCGCGGCTGTGCCGTCTTCACACCCGCGGGCACCTTCCAGGGCGTCGGGTGCGAGACGCTCGACGTCCCGTCCCACGCCGGGTCGAAGTACACCGTGTGGCCGGCCGTGGCCATCTTCTTCGTCGCGGCGTCGTAGTTGCCGCCGGTGATCCGGAAGATGTCACCGTCCCGGCAAGCCGGCAGGCTCGCCACCTCACGCAGTTCGGCGCAGCTGCCGACGGAGATCTCCAGCTCGTTGTCCGGGTTCTTCGCCCGCTCGCCGACCGAGGTCTGCGAGATGGCCGACGTACGGCGCACGCCCTCGGTGTGCGCCAGGCGCCGCCCGACCTCGGCGAGCGGAGTGCCGCTGCCCACGGAGACCTCCATCTGGGCCCGGTTCACATCGTTGCCGGTCTCCTTGGTGTAGTCGCCCTCGACGCCGGCGAACAGCATCTGCAGCGCGATCGCACCGGCCACCGCGACCGCGATGCCGTTGACCATGCGGGCGGCGGTCCCACTGCTCAACTGGAGCCTGCGGACCGCGAGTTGCCAGGACACCGAGCCGGAGTTCAGCCGGGCCACGGTGGCCTCGACGACCCAGGGCAGCAGGGCGGTGATGCCGACGAGCAGCAGGACCGTGCCGCCGATCACCAGGTACTGGTTGAAGTTCCCGTTGGAGTTGCCCTGCCCGACCATCGGGTAGAGCATCGCGAGGCCGGCCAGCGGCATGAGCAGCCGCCACCACAGCCGGCGCCGCGGCGGCTTCGCCTTGCGGACCACACCGAGCGGTTCGATGACGACCCCGCGCAGCGCGAACAGCGTCACCAGCACGGCCGAGGCCGGTACGGCGACGGCGACGAGCAGGGCGAGCGCGGGCGACGGGTTGAGGTCGCTCGGGAACACACTGATGTCCCGCACCTCCATCAGCGTCGCCAACTGCCGCCCCAGCAGGAAGAACCCGGTGCCGAAGACGAGCCCGAGGAGCGCCCCCGCGAGCGCCTCGCCGCCCGCGATCCGGCGCGCCATCCGCCCGTCCGCACCGACCAGCCGCAGCGCCGCCAGCCGCTGGTCCCGGCGTTCGCCGCCGAAGCGCACGGCCGCCGCGATGAACACGCCGACCGGCAGCAGCAGCACGACGAACACGATCAGGATCAGCAGCAGCAGGATCGGGTCGAGCTTGTCCGGCTGGGAGCTGGGGGAGGGCCCGAAGTAGTTGATGCGTTCGACGCTGCTGCCGGACTGGACCCGCTGGAGATCCTTTCCGCCCGCGTAGTAGGCGAGTTCGGCGGGCCCGATGAGCCCGGCCTGCGCGATGGTGCCGGTGATCCGGTAGGGCAGCCGCTCGCGCAGCAGCTTCCCGGAGCCGGACTTGAGGAGCTTGTCGAGCGCGGGGGAGACGACCATCTCGCCCACCGCGGGGAACTTCGCGACCCCCGGCGGCAGCGGTGCCTCGGCGCCCTCCGGCTCCACCATCCGGCCGCGCACGTCCTTCTCGCGGAACGTGGTGTCCGCGTCGGCGATGACGAGGGTGTTGTCCGCCTTCGGCAGATGCTTCCCGCTGTAGGTGAAGTCCTGCCGGGCGTTGCCGCGGTCGCTGCGCTGCGACAGCGCGTTCGGCAGCGCGGTGGTGAGCAGCAGCAGCGCCACCCCCAGCCCCACGCCGACCGCCGTCAGTACGGCCCGGATCCAGCCCTCACGCCCGCCGCCGAACGCGAACCGCACCCCCATGGCCAGATCGGCCGCCCACTGGCGCAGGTTCATACGATCCGCTCCATGTCCTTCGACTTGCCGTCCCGTACGACGATCTCGCGGTCCGAGTACGCGGCCACCCGGGCCTCGTGCGTGACGAGCACGACGGCCGCGTTCGTCGACCGGGCGGCCTCGGTCAGCAGCTCCATCACGCGCTCGCCGTTGAGCGAGTCGAGCGCGCCGGTCGGCTCGTCGGCGAACAGCACGCGCGGGTTGGTGACCAGCGAGCGGGCCACGGCAACGCGCTGCCCCTGACCGCCGGAGACCTCACCGGGCCGCTTCTTGGCGAGGTCGTCGACCTCGAGCCGCTCCATCCACATGAGAGAGGCGCGCTCGGCCTCCTTGCGGGAGGTGCCGTTCAGCCGCAGCGGCAGCGCCACGTTCTCGACACAGGTCAGCTCGGGCACCAACTGGCCGAACTGGAACACGAACCCGAACTCCGAGCGGCGCAGCGCGCTGCGCTGGGCGTCGCTCATCGTCGCCATCTCCTGCCCGTTGTACATGATCGAGCCCGAGTCGGGCGGCACGATCCCGGCGAGACAGTGCAGCAGCGTCGACTTCCCGGACCCGGAGGGCCCCATCACGGCGACCACCTCACCGGGGTGGATGGAGAACTCGGCGCCGTCGAGCGCGGTCGTCGGCCCGTAGGCCTTGCGCAGCTCCTCGGCCGCGAGCAGGGAACCGGCGGGATGCGTCGTCACTTGGCCACCACCTCGGCGAGCTTTTCGAGGCGCGCGGCGGTGAGCTCCAGCCACCGCAGGTCGGCCTCCAGATGGAAGAGGGCGTGGTCGCAGATCAGCTGGTCCGCGAGATCGCCGGTGCGCTTGCGGTCGGTCAGGATCCGCATGCCGCGCAGATGCTCGGAGCGCTGCACATCGAGGATCTCCGCCGCGTTCCGGTGCGTGAGCAGCGCGAGAACGACCTTGGTGTAGAGCGTCGACTGCAGATACGGCTCGGGCTTCTCGGGCGTCGCGAGCCACTGCTGTACGTCGGTGATCCCGGCGTCGGTGATCGCGTACCGCTTGCGCTCGGGACCGCCGCCGGCCTCGATGCCGTCGACCTCGACGAGGCCGTTCTTCAGCAGGCGGGACATCGTCGAGTAGACCTGGCCGTAGTGCAGCGGCCGGTCGTGACCGAACTTCTCGTCGAAGGCCCGCTTCAGGTCGTAACCGTGGCGCGGGCCGGACTCAAGGAGCCCCAGAAGGGTGTGACCGATGGACATGCGGAGCACTCTACATACGGCGTATACCCGGTGTGTATACGCACGGTGTGTAGATCATGGCCCGGGGTACGGCCCCGCAGGTGGGGGCCGATTGTCACGGTTCTGCTACATGCCGGGTGCGGATATCCCAGCCCGTCCGGCGTTTGAGGACGAGGCCCTTCAGGCCGACGGGGGTCCGGGGGCGGAGCCCCCGGGAGGCCGGCCACGACGAGGCAGTGGTCCGGCCTCACCGGGAAGCCGCCCTGCCTCTGCGAGAGCCCGCCGCAACAGGAACTCGATCTGCGCGTTGGCGGACCGCAGGTCGTCCCCGGCCCACCGGGCGATCGCCTCGTACACGGACGGGTCCAACCGCAGCAGCACCTGCTTGCGCTGCTGCGGCTGACGCTGAGGGGCCGAACCCCCGGAGGGAACCGTCACTGGTACAGGGTCCCCGTGTTCAGCACGGGCTGCGGCGACCGGTCCCCGCAGAGCACCACCAGGAGGTTGGACACCATCGCCGCCTTCCGCTCGGAGTCCAGCTCCACGATGTCCCGCTCGGTGATCCGGGCCAGCGCCGCCTCGACCATGCCCACCGCGCCGTCCACGATCTGCCGCCGGGCCGCGACGACCGCCCCGGCCTGCTGCCGCTGGAGCATCGCCGAGGCGATCTCGGGCGCGTAGGCGAGATGCGTGAAGCGGGACTCGATGATCTGGACGCCGGCCGCCTCGACGCGCGCGCTCAGTTCGAGGACGAGCTTCTCGGTGATCTCCTCGGCGTTGCCGCGCAGCGAGAGCCCGCCCTCGTCGTGGGAGTCGTAGGGGTACTCGATGGCGATGTGCCGTACGGCCGCCTCGGTCTGGATGGCGACGAAGTCGCTGTAGTCGTCCACCTCGAAGGTGGCCTGCGCGGTGTCGCGGACCTTCCACACCATGACCGCGGCCAGCTCGATCGGGTTGCCGTAGGCGTCGTTGACCTTGAGGACCGCGGTCTCGTGGTTGCGGACCCGGGTGGAGATCTTGGTGCGCGCGGTGAAGGGGTTCACCCAGCGCAGTCCGTCCTGCCGGATGGTCCCCCGGTAGCGCCCGAAGAGCTGCACGACCCGCGCCTCGCCCGGTGCCACCGTGTTGAGCCCGCGCATCGCGATGACCGCGGCCAGGAAGACAAGAAGCCCGCCGACGATCAGCGCGGCCTTGCCGCCGGGCGCGGTGACCGCGGTGGCGGTGGCGAGCAGTCCGGCGGCGAGCAGCAGCCCGGCGAGGCCGAGCACCAGTGCCAGCGCGCCGCCGATGCTGTGCGCGGCGAACTCGCGCACACGCGGGGCGGGCATCTCGGGTACGTCCGCCGTGGGTGAGTCCGTGGCCATCATTTCCCCCATATCTCGGTTGAAGCAAAGTGATATCACTTTACCCCCGCGCGGCAACCCTCAACCCCGTTCGTACGTCGGTTCCGTTGGAACAGGTGCTGATTCTCACGTCCGTAAAAGACAGGATCGGCAGACCTTTGTCACAACTGGCGGTGTTAGCTTTCTGAGCTGACTTGCAGCCACGGACGAGACGGAAGCGGAGCAGACGGACTCATGGGACGAGCGGAAGAGCGACGAGCGCGACAACGCGGTGGCCGCCGCGCTGCGCCCAAGAACCGCCGCTCGTCGGGGGCCACAGCGACAGCGACCGCCACAGCCACGGCGCCGGCCGTCAGCACCTCGGCCGGCACGAGCCGCATGGACGCCAAGGGCGGCAAGAGCGGCAAGGGCGGTAAGGGCGGTAAGAGTTTCATACGCAGACTCTTCACCTGGAAGAAGATCCTCGGCACGTTCCTCGGCTTCTGCCTGCTCGGCATCGGCGCGTTCATCGTGCTCTACATGATGATCAGCATCCCCGAGGGCAACGCGACCGCGAAGCTCCAGAGCAACGTCTACAAGTACAGCGACGGCTCGATCCTGACCCGCAGGGGCCAGGTCAACCGGGAGAACGTGGACCTCTCGCAGGTCCCGAAAGAGGTCCAGGAGACCTTCGTCGCCGCCGAGAACAAGACCTTCTACAAGGACGCGGGCGTCGACCTCAAGGGCACCGCGCGCGGTCTGCTCAACACGCTGTCCGGCAAGGGCGCGCAGGGCGGTTCGACGATCACCCAGCAGTACGTCAAGAACTACTACCTGACGCAGGACCAGACCGTCACGCGCAAGCTGAAGGAACTGGTCATCTCGCTGAAGCTGGACCGCGAGAAGTCCAAGGACTACATCCTCGCCGGATACATCAACACCAGTTACTACGGCCGCGGCGCCTACGGCATCCAGGCCGCCGCGCAGGCCTACTACCAGGTCGACGCGAGGAAGCTCTCGGTCGAGCAGGGCGCCTATCTCGCCGCGCTGCTCCAGGCGCCGAACCAGTACGACTGGGCGATAGCCACCGACACCGGCAAGCAGCTGGTGAAGGCGCGCTGGAACTACGTACTGGACAACATGGTCAAGCAGAACTGGCTGAGCTCCGCCGAGCGCCAGAAGATGACGTTCCCGACGCCCAAGCCGCCCAAGGCCGAGGCCGGCATGGAGGGGCAGAACGGCTACCTGGTGACCGAGGCCAACGCGGCGCTGGAGAAGCAGCTGATCTCCAGTGGCCAGGCCGCCAACACCAAGGATGCCGAGGCTCTGGTCACCGCGGGTGGCTGGACGATCACCCTCAACATCGACAAGAAGAAGCAGGCCCAGCTGGAGAAGTCCGTCAAGTCCCAGCTGACCAGCAAGCTCGCCCCGAAGAAGCGCAAGGTCGACGCGAACGTCCAGCCCGGCGCGGTGTCCGTGGACCCCAAGACGGGCGCGGTCGTGGCGATGTACGGCGGCGTGGACTATCTGAAGCACTTCAGGAACAACGCCACCCGCACCGACTACCAGCCCGCCTCCACCTTCAAGCCGGTGATCCTGGCCGCGGCCCTGGCCGACCAGGCCAAGACGCAGTCCGGCAAGACGATCACCGCCGACACGCTCTACGACGGCACCAGCAAGCGCCCGGTGGTGGGCAGCGACATCGCCTTCGCGCCGGAGAACGAGGACGACCAGAACTACGGCAAGGTCACTGTCCAGACGGCGATGAACAAGTCGATCAACTCGGTCTTCGCGCAACTCGGTGTCGACGTCGGCATGGACAAGGTGATGAAGACCGCCGGCGAGCTGGGCATGGACACCGCCGACCTGAAGGCCGTACCGGCGCAGACCCTGGGCACCATGGGCGCGAGCCCGATGGAGATGGCCGGCGTCTACGCCACCTTCGACAACCACGGCCGGAAGGTCACCCCGGCGATCATCAAGTCGGTGTCGCACAACACGCGCACGCTCACCATGCCGAACCCGATCGGCGCCCAGGTCATCCCGCGTGAGGCCGCCGACACGGTGTCCTCGGTGCTGACCGGTGTGGTCGACGACGGTACGGCGAAGGTGTCGGTGGCCGAGAACAGCAAGCGCGACGGGCAGCAGGTGGCGGGCAAGACGGGTACGTCCGACAGCAACCTGTCGGCCTGGTTCACCGGGTACACGCCCGACCTGGTCACCTCGGTGGGCCTGTTCGGCGAGAAGAAGGGCAGCGGCGCACACGTCCCGCTGACCGGTGCGACCGGTCTGATCACCGCGGGCGGCGGCCGTATCAACGGTGGTGGCTACCCGGCGCAGATCTGGGCGACGTACATGTTCGGAGTGACCGAGGCGAACAGCAAGTTCGACCTGGAGACCGACCAGGGTGCGGCCGTCGAGCCGGATTTCACGCCGACCCCGAGCGCGACCGTGTCGGCCACGCCGACCCCGACTCCCACGACGAAGAGTCCGTCGCCGACCCCGACGAAGGAGTCGCCCACGCCGACCCCGACTCCCACGCCGACCCCGACACCCACTCCGACGCCGACGACCAGTCCGCCGACGACACCGAGCGGCGACATCACGGACCAGCCGCTCGACCAGTTCGGCCAGTAGCCGGGTCACACGAACGGAAGGGGGGCGCCGCCGCACCCGCCCGCCCGCGCGGCGGCCCCCACGCGCGGTAGGGCGGGCGCCGGGGGGCGGGGGCGGTGGGGACCACGAGGCAAAACAACA
>NZ_JBHYWD010000005.1:272387-381471 GCF_042751305.1 Streptomyces hokutonensis | reverse complement strand
CCACACCCCCGCGCGCTCAACCCCCCCCCCCCCGCGCCCCCGTCTCGCCCACCCGCCGCTAACCCCCCGCGCTGGGCCCCCCGCCCCCCGGCCGCCCCCCCTCTCGCGTACCGCTACTCGAAGTTCGCGGCGATCCGGTCGCCGAGTTCCTTGTCCACGTTCTGCCAGTACTGCAGGGCGCGGTCGATGACCGAGCGGGACACGTCGGCCTTGAGGTGGCCGGTGATGTTCGACACCAGGCGGTCGCGGGCCGCGTCGTCCAGGACCTCGCGGACCATCGTGCCGGCCTGCCCGAAGTCGTCGTCCTCGCGGTGCGACTTCGTTGCCTCGCGGACGAGTTCACCCGCGGTCTGCCAGCTCGCCGGGTCGCCGAACCGCGCGTAGTCGGCCGCCGGTCCGCCGTAGGAGTTCGGGGCGTACGGTCGCGCCGCGTTGGACGCCTCGTACCGCATCGGGCCGTCCTTGGCATAGGAGTTGACCTGCGAGTGCGGTCGGTTCGGCGGCAGCTGGGCGTAGTTGGGGCCGATCCGGTAGCGGTGGGTGTCCGGGTAGGAGAACAGCCGGCCCAGCAGCATCTTGTCCGGGGAGGGGCCGATGCCCGGGACCAGGTTCGAGGGCTCGAAGGCGGCCTGCTCGATGTGGACGAAGTAGTCGTCCGGGTTCCGGTTCAGGGTCATACGGCCGACGTCGATCAGCGGGTAGTCCCCGTGCGGCCAGACCTTGGTCAGGTCGAAGGGGTTGAAGCGGTAGTCCGCCGCGTCCTCGAACGGCATGATCTGGACCTTCAGGCTCCAGCTCGGCGCGTTCCCGGACTCGATCGACTCGTACAGGTCCCGGCGGTGCTTGTCGCCGTCCGACCCGGCCAGCTCGTCGGCCTCGGCCTGGGTGAGGTACTCGATGCCCTGATCGGTCTTGAAGTGGTACTTCACCCAGAACCGCTCACCGGCGCCGTTGATCCACATGTAGGTGTGCGAGCTGTAGCCGTTCATGTGGCGGTACGTCTTCGGGATGCCCCGGTCGCCCATCAGCCAGGTCACCTGGTGCGCCGACTCGGGGGAGAGGGTCCAGAAGTCCCACTGCATGTCGTTGCTGCGCAGCCCGGTCACCGGATGGCGCTTCTGCGAGCGGATGAAGTCCTGGAACTTGATGGTGTCCCGGACGAAGAAGACCGGGGTGTTGTTGCCCACCATGTCGTAATTGCCGTGTTCCGTATAGAACTTGAGGGCGAAGCCTCGCGGGTCGCGCCAGGTGTCGGGCGAGCCCTGCTCGCCGGCCACGGTGGAGAACCGGGCCAGCATCTCGGTGCGTTTGCCGGGCTGGAAGAGGTCGGCCCGGGTGAACTGGCTGACGTCGTTGGTGACTTCGAAGAAGCCGTACGCGCCGCTGCCCTTGGCGTGCACCACCCGCTCGGGGACCCGTTCCCGGTTGAACTGGGCCATCTTCTCGATGAGGTAGTGGTCCTGGAGCAGGATGGGGCCGTCGGGTCCGACGGTGAGCGAGTGTTCGTCGCTCTCCACCGGGATGCCGGCGTTGTTCGTGGTGTACGGGGTGTGCTGGGGTGACTGCGTCACGAGCGTCCTCCTGTTCGGAAGAAAGTAGGTCGCTTTCGCTTCGCGTACCCCAGCAGTCAACTCCCACGCCGGGACCTCGGCAACTTTTGGACTAGGTCTAATTCCGGTTCAGTTCGAACCAGACCACCTTTCCGGTGCTGAGCCGGGTCGCTCCCCACCGACGGGCCAGTTTGTTGACCAGGTAGAGACCGCGTCCGCCCTCGTCGGTGGCCCGCGCCTGCCGCAGCCTGGGCAGCTGGGGCACGTCGTCGCCGACCTCGCAGCGCAGCACGTCGGTCCGCAGCAGCCGTAGCGTGACCGGCCGCGAGGCGTACCGCACGGCGTTCGTCACCACCTCGCTGACCAGCAGCTCCACCGAGTCGCTCATGTCCTCCATGCCCCAGCGGGCCAGCGCCCGCCGGGCCAGCCGACGGGCCTGGCCGGGCGCCGAGTCCTCCGGATCGAGGAACCAGTACGCCACATCGCTCGGCGCGATCCCGTCGAAGCGGGCGGCGAGCAGCGCGATGTCGTCGTCCCGGTCGCCCGGGCCGAGCATGTCGAGCACCTCGTCGCACAGGGCTTCCAGGGGCGGCGGATGGTCCGGTCCGGTGAGCTGCGCGACCGCGGCCAGCTTCTCGCGCAGCTGCTCTATCCCGGTCCACACGTCCCGCAGCCGCGACTCGACCAGCCCGTCCGTGTAGAGGAGCAGAGTGGCCCCGGCGGGCGCGTCCAGCTCCACGGCCTCGAAGTCGACGCCGCCCACGCCGATCGGGGCGCCTGGCGGCACCCGCAGGACCTCGGCCCGGCCGCCCAGGTGCAGCAGCACCGGCGGCGGATGGCCCGCGTTGGCGATGGTGATGCGGTGCGAGACCGGGTCGTAGACCGCGTAGAGGCAGGTCGCCATGCGGTCGGTGCCCAGCCGCTGGGCCTGTTCGTCGAGGTGGTGCAGGACCTCCTGCGGGGGCAGGTCCAGGCCCGCCAAGGTCTGTGCGGTGGTGCGGAGTTGGCCCATGATCGCGGCAGATGTCATGGAATGCCCCATGACGTCGCCGACCACGAGGGCGACCCGGCTGCCGGGCAGCGGGATCGCGTCGTACCAGTCGCCGCCGACGCGTGCCGTCTCGGCGGCGGGCAGATACCGGGACGCCAGCCGTACGCCGGTGGGGCGCGGCAGGGTCTCGGGGAGCATGGTGCGCTGGAGTTCGTCGGCGATGTACGCCTCACGGCCGTAGAGCACCGCCTTGTCGATGCCCAGGGCGCTGTGCGTGGCGAGTTGGGCGGCCACCAGGAGGTCGTCGGCCTCGAACGCCATGCGCTCGGGGCGGCGCAGGAAGAGCGCGGCGCCGATCACCCGGCGCCGGCCGCGCAGCGGCGCGAGGATCGCCCGCTGTCCGGCCGGAACGATCAACTCGCCGCCCTCACCGAGCAGTTCGGGCAGCGCGGCGCGGGCGGCGGGGGAGTCGGCGAAGACGGGACGTACGCCCCGCAGCACCTCGTTCAGCGCGCCGCCGGGCCTGACCTCGCACAACTCGGCGGTGACCGCCGAGAGTTCGGACGGCTGCTCGGGCTGGAGCGCGGGCATGAAGCCGTTCTCCGTGTCCCGCTCCTCCGGGATCCGGTCGGTGCGGCGCAGCCGCAGCACGACGGGACCCGTGGGCCGTTCGTCGCCCACCGGCAGCGGATCGCGCAGATAGACCAGGATCGCGTCCGAGAAGGTCGGCACGGTCGCCCGGCACAGCCCCATCACGATCTCGTCCAGGTCGATGCCGCGGGCGATCCGCCGGGTCGCGGCGCCCACGAAGCGCAGCCGGTCCCCGTCCCGCCGCATCGGCATGGGGCCGCCCGGGGGCAGCCCCTGGCCCGTACGGCGCTCCTTGGCGGCGTCGGGGACCTCGCCGCCGCCCGGCTGGGCCGGGATGCCGTCGGGTGCGGGACGCGGGCGGTGGGCGTCGGGTTCGGCGGCCGAGGGCTGGGAGTGCTCGGAGCCACCTGCGGTGTCGGGCTTCACAGGGGTACCTGCCGGGTCCTTCCCCTTGGCGCGGGACGTGCTCGTACCCGGCGCCGAGGACGGCTCACCGGTGCGTGCCTGAGCCGGTAAGGCCGGGGCACCGGACGGCCTTGGCGGCGGCGTCGGGGTACGCAGAAGCGCCCCACGGGGGTCCGTGGGGTCGGCGCCCTGTGGGCGCTCGAAGGAGGTGGGGTGCTCCGTCACGCGTGTCGAATCCGTCCGTCCGGGACCGCACACCGCGTGTGCGGATCGTCCCGCCGAAATGCCGATACCCGGAATACGTGCCCCAGGAACGGAATTCCCGCGTGGTCAGAGGCTGTTCCTGTGCCACCGGTGGACCGGCGGCCCTCAGGGCCGGTGTCGCCGGTGTTGCCCTCGTACCCCTCGCTCACGTCCTGCCGCCCCTCGATGACATCTGGTCAGTCCCGGTACCTGCCCCGGGAGTTGTCGCGGTGCCCTTGCGGAGGACGATCCTACGGTTGCGCACCGGGGGCGCATCAAGGGTCTCATGTGGACATGTGCGCGGGGGTGCGGTCCCAGTCCTCCGGAAGTGAAGGTACAGCCCAGGACGGATCCGGGCGCCAGTGCTGCCAGCCGTCCGCGAAAGGCGAACCCCACGCGCGGATCACTTCCACCGCCGACCAGCCCGCTTCCCGTACCCGCTCGGCGAGTTGGGGATCCATCAGCCCGTCCCGCTGGGCCTGCGTGAACTCGTCCTCGTCACGCCACTGCCAACTCCGGTCCGGCTCAACGGTGATGTCCAGGAAGTGGTCCTCGGAGTCGACCCCGCCCGCCCAACGGGCCAGCGGTTCCTCAAGGTTCACGTACCAGTTCTTGAACCGCCATCCCGGCTCCCAGAACAGCCACACCGACCACGGCTCACCGGGCCGCGCCAGCTTCAGCACACCCGTACCGAACCAGCGGTCCAGCTGCACCGTGCGCGGCTTGGTGTAACGGGTCTCCAGCGGCTCCCCGTGCACGGACGTGCCGTCCGCGAGCACCGGCTTCACACACTCGGTGCCGGGCGCCATCCAGACGGCGAGCAGCTCCTCGTCGTCGCGGACGACCGTGACGGGGCGGGCGATGTGGAAGCGCGGTCCGGCGTTCTCCCGATAGCGCCACAGGATCTGACTCCCGGGCGCCCAGAAGGCCGTAGACGTACCCGCTTCCACCGCTCTCACCGCTCCACCGTCTGCCATGAACAGATATTAGGTGCCCCGGGCATACGACGCTGCGGCGCGCGTCACGGTTCACGCCATGGCGACAATTGGTTACGGACGCGTCATCCGCAGGACATCGAGGGCCTCGTCGAGCTGCGCCTCGGTCAGATCGCCGCGCTCCACATAGCCGTTCTCCAGCACGACTTGGCGGATCGTCTTCCGTTCCGCCAGTGCCTTCTTGGCCACCTTGGCGGCCTCCTCGTACCCGATGTACTTGTTCAGCGGGGTCACGACGGACGGCGACGACTCCGCGTACTCACGCGCGCGCTCACGGTGCGCGACGATCCCCTCCACGGTCCGGTCGGCGAGCAGCCGCGACACATTGGCGAGCAGCCTGATCGACTCCAGGACATTCTTGGCGATCACGGGGAGCATCACATTGAGCTCGAAGTTGCCCGCGGCCCCGGCGGTGGCGACGGTCGCGTCATTGCCGACGACCTGCGCGGCGACCATCAGCACGGCCTCCGGAATCACCGGGTTGACCTTGCCGGGCATGATCGAGGATCCCGGCTGAAGGTCCGGCAGCGAGATCTCGGCCAGTCCGGTGCGCGGCCCGGACGCCATCCACCGCAGATCGTTCGCGATCTTCGTCAGTCCCACGGCGATGGTCCGCAACTGCCCGCTGGTCTCGACGATCCCGTCCCGGGCACCCTGCGCCTCGAAGTGATCGCGCGCCTCGGTCAGCGGCAGCCCGGTGACCAGGGCGACCTCCGCGATCACTGCGGCGGAGAAACCGGGCGGGGTGTTGATCCCGGTGCCCACCGCGGTACCGCCCAGCGGCAGTTCGGCCAGCCGGGGCAGCGAGGCCTGCAACCGCTCGACGCCGTACCGCACTTGGGCCGCGTACCCGCCGAACTCCTGCCCCAGCGTCACCGGCGTGGCATCCATCAGGTGCGTCCGCCCGGACTTCACCACGTCGGCGAACTCGACGGACTTGCGCGACAGCGCGCCCGACAGATGCTCCAGGGCGGGGACGAGGTCGTGGATGACGGCACCGGTGGCCGCGATGTGAATGCTGGACGGGAAGACGTCGTTGGACGACTGCGAGGCGTTGACGTGGTCGTTCGGATGCACATCGCGGCCGAGCCGCTCGGTCGCGAGGGTGGCGATCACCTCGTTGGTGTTCATGTTCGACGAGGTGCCGGACCCGGTCTGGAACACGTCGATCGGGAAGTGCTCGTCCCACGCCCCGCCGGCCACCTCGCGGGCGGCTTCCTGGATCGCCTCCGCGATGTCCTTGTCCAGCACGCCCAGCTCGGCGTTCACCTTGGCGGCGGCCCCCTTGATCCGGGCCAGGGCCTCGATGTGGGCGCGCTCGATACGCTGGCCGGAAATGGGGAAGTTCTCGACGGCACGCTGCGTCTGCGCCCGCCACTTGGCGTCCGCCGGGACCTGTACCTCGCCCATGGAGTCGTGCTCGATGCGGTAGTCGCTCATACCTGTATATCGACCGGGAGGGCGGGGATGTTCCGGGTCAGCGGTCCGGGGCCGTGCAGACGGGCTTTCCGGCCACCTCGGCACACGCCTGCGCCCCGCGCGGGTCCGCGGCGGCCAGCATCGGGCTGCTGTAGCCGTCGGAGCGGTCGCCCGGGTACTCGGCGGACAGTTCGTCCCGGCCCGCCCTGACCGAGATCTCCCGCGCGCCGCCGACCCGGGTGCGCACCTCCGACCAGACGGTCGCGCAGGACGGCGAGTAGCGCAGCCGTACGACCTGGGCGGCCCGCGCGACGACGCTCTCCGTACGGGCGTCCCGGGCGCAGGCCCCGGCGGACGGCAGCTCCCCCTGACAGCCTCCGCTGCGGCAGGAGCCCGCCGTCAGCCGCTCGGCCCCGGCCTCGCGGTCGAGGACATCGGCGGCACCGGCGGTGACCGCGACCGTGGTGGCCATCGCGGCGAGGGCGACGAGGGCGCGGACGGCGGCGCGCAGCCGTCGGGGCCGTACGGCCGGGACCGGGAGTTGAGGCGGCGGGGCGGGCCTGGGCTGCTCCCGAACCGCCGTGTCCCACAAGGAGAGCAGCGGGCCGGGGTCGGTGTGCGCGAGCCGGGCGAGCGCCTCGACGGCGGCCCGGGGCGGGAGTTGGCCGCCGCTGAGATACCGGTGCCAGGTCGACTTGCTGAACGGGGTGACGGCGGCCAGCGCGGCCAGGCTCAGACCGGTCCGCTGCTTGAGGAGGCGGAGCCGTTCCGCCAGGAGCCGCTGCCGCTCGACCGTCACGTGGCTTTCCATCCTGCTCCCTCGCCGTACCGGGGTGACCGCCGTGATCCGTTCCCGGGAACGGTGCGGGGTCACACCCGGATCGCCCCGAATATGCCGGAATATGAAGGGGTGTTGACCCCGCACCACCCGGCGGGACGTACTGCGGTGTCCCGCCGGGTGGTGCCGCTGCTCAGCCGGGCGTCAGCACCAGCGGACGGCGCTGTGGTTGCGGACGTAGTGCGCGGAGACGTAGCCCTCGTGGTGCGGGAGCTTGTACCAGCGGTGGTTGCCGAGGACGCCGGAACCGCGCGTCTTGCAGACGATGGGCAGCACCCGCCCGACCGGCCGCGTACCGACGATCCGGTAGCCGGTGCCGGGGCCCGAGCGGACGTTCAGACGGGTGTAGTGGCGGGTCGTGACGCTGCCCCAGGCGGGGGCGGCGATGTGGTGGCCGGTGACGTGATGCGGCGCCGGGTGCCCGGCCGGGGCGGCGACGGCTGCTGTGGGGAAGAGGGCGACGGCCGCGAGCGCGGCCACGAGACCGTTGCGCAGAGTGCGTCGGATCATGGGGGGTTCCTCCGAGTCGACCGGGGACCACGGGCTGTGATCCAGTCGGTACGGAGCGTTTCCGGTGAAGGGGGTGAAGATGCCGTCCCTTTCATCTCTGGGACAAATCGGGACGACATCCCGTGCAGCGGGACATAATCAGCCCGTCCGGCGTTTGAGGACGAGGCCGTCCAGGCCGACCTGGGGTCCAGGGGGCGGAGCCCCTTGGCGGGGTCGAAGGGGCGGAGCCCTTGGGGATGGGCAGGGCAGGGGCGGCGGGGGCGAAATCAATTGCCGCCGCCCCGAAGGGACTACACCAGCCCCGGCCCCCGAACCGGAATGTGCGTGAACGTCGGCTCCGGCGCCGGGTTCTGGAAGAAGTCGTTGCCCTTGTCGTCGACGACGACGAACGCCGGGAAGTCCTCGACCTCGATCTTCCAGACCGCCTCCATGCCGAGCTCCTCGTACTCGACGACCTCGACCTTCTTGATGCAGTCCTGCGCGAGCCGGGCCGCCGGCCCACCGATCGAACCGAGGTAGAAGCCGCCGTGCGCGTCACACGCGTCGGTGACCTGTTTGCTGCGGTTGCCCTTGGCGAGCATCACCTTGGAGCCGCCCGCCGCCTGGAACTGCTCGACGTAGGAGTCCATGCGCCCGGCCGTCGTAGGGCCGAAGGAACCGGACGCGTAGCCCTCGGGGGTCTTGGCCGGCCCGGCGTAGTACACCGGGTGGTCCTTCAGGTACTGCGGCATCTCCTCGCCTGCGTCGAGCCGCTCCTTGATCTTGGCGTGCGCGATGTCACGGGCGACGACGAGCGGCCCGGAGAGCGAGAGCCGGGTCTTGACGGGGTACTTGGTCAGCTCGGCGAGGATGTCGTCCATGGGCTGGTTGAGGTCGATGCGCACCACATCGGAGGCCTCGTCCAGGTGCTCGTCGGTCGTCTCCGGCAGGAAGCGCGCCGGGTCGGTCTCCAGCTGCTCGAGGAACACGCCCTCTGCGGTGATCTTCGCGACGGCCTGCCGGTCGGCGGAGCAGGACACGGCGATGGCGACGGGGCACGAGGCGCCATGACGGGGAAGCCGGACGACCCGCACGTCGTGGCAGAAGTACTTGCCGCCGAACTGCGCCCCGATCCCGATCTTCTGCGTCAGCTCGAAGACCTTCTGCTCCAGGTCCTTGTCCCGGAAGCCGTGCCCCAGCTCCGAACCCTCGGCCGGGATCTCGTCCAGGTAGTGCGCGGAGGCGTACTTCGCGGTCTTCAGCGCGTACTCGGCGCTCGTACCGCCGACCACGATCGCCAGGTGGTACGGCGGGCAGGCCGCCGTACCCAGCGAACGGATCTTCTCCTCCAGGAACTTCATCATGGAGCCCTCGTTGAGGACCGCCTTGGTCTCCTGGTAGAGGAACGACTTGTTGGCCGAGCCGCCGCCCTTCGCCATGAACAGGAACTTGTAGGCGCCGCCGTCGGTCGCGTACAGCTCGATCTGGGCGGGCAGGTTCGACCCGGTGTTCTTCTCGTCCCACATGGTCAGCGGGGCCATCTGTGAGTACCGCAGATTGAGGTTGAGGTAGGCGTCGTAGATACCGCGCGACAGGGCCGATTCGTCGCCGCCCTCCGTGAGGACGTTCTGCCCGCGCTTGCCCATGACGATCGCCGTACCGGTGTCCTGGCACATGGGCAGCACACCGGCCGCCGCGATGTTCGCGTTCTTCAGGAGGTCCAGCGCCACGAACTTGTCGTTGTTCGACGCCTCGGGGTCGTCGATGATCCGGCGCAGCTGCGCGAGGTGGGCCGGCCGCAGATAGTGCTGGATGTCGTGGATCGCCTCGGCCGCCAGCTTCCGCAGCGCCTCCGGCTCGACCTTGAGGAACGTCCGCCCGTCGGCCTCGAAGGTGGAGACACCCTCGGAGGTCACCAGCCGGTACGGGGTGGTGTCCTCTCCCATGGGGAGCAGATCGGTGTACGCGAACTCAGGCATGTCGCCCATTCCTCACTCGACAGACAGCGCAGCCAGCCTCCATTGGCAGGCGTCCACCAGCGTAGAACCTGCCGCTGACACCGGGCTTGTGAGGTAAGGCTCAGTTCGCCGGGCGCCGCGCCACGCCAACGTTGTCCACACCCCTAGTCGCGATCTATCGCGTTTCGGTACTCTGCTGTCGTGGACCTTCAGAAGCAGCCCGCATCCGCGCCCACGGCTCCGCAGCCCGCGCCCGCCGCCTCCGCGCTGCGCGCCTCGGACGCCGACCGTGACCGCATCGCCGACATCCTGCGCGACGCCCTGGCCGAGGGGCGGCTGAGCGCCGACGAGCACGCCGAGCGGGTCGAGGGGGTGCTGAGCGCCAAGACCGTCGGTGAGCTGGAGGTCTTCATCCAGGATCTGCCGGCCGCCCATGGGCACCGGGCGACGGCCCAGTCGTACAGCCCCGCGCCGAACCGCCCGACCGAGGGCGCGATTCCGGTCGAGGCCGACGAGAACGTGGTGGCGGTGTTCAGTTCGGCGATGCGCAAGGGCCGCTGGCGCGCCGGGCGCCGCATGCACGCGTACGCCGTGTTCGGCAGCGTCGAGATCGACCTCAGCGAGGCGATCTTCGAGTACCAGCAGGTCGTCATCAAGGCGATCTCGGTCTTCGGCAACGTGGAGATCCGCGTCCCGGAGAACGTGTCGCTGCGCGGCACCGGCGGCGGTGTCCTCGGCAACTTCGAGGTGGACACGCTGGACTCGCTGGAGCCGGACGCGCCCGTGATCTACGTCGACGGGTGGGCCGTACTCGGAAACATCGAGGCAAAACCCAAGCGCGGCAAGCTCGTTGCGGACATTCTCGATCGGGTTCAGCGCAAGGTCGACAAGGGTTTGCGCAAACACCTGGACCGTTGACGGTTGTGAATCGGGACACATGTGGAGCTGATCGGTCCACGCCGGTCCGCCCCTGACTTCGCGCACAAGCGCACGGAAACCAGCGGTTCGGAACTCAGTGCATAGGCGCGCGCACAGCGGGTAGGCCTTGCTGCATCGTCTCTCGCTCGCGAAGCCGTCGTCAGGAGTAGACCGTGCTGCAACCGCCGCATTCGTCCCTGCAGGTAGCTGCTGTTCCGGCCCAGCGGGTGCCTGCGCGAGACAGGGACCAAGACGCTCCCTGGCACACCGAAGCGGTGTGCCGGCGCGACGAGGCCGGCCTGTTCTTCGCACCCTCCAAGGAACCCACCGCCGCCCGACTCTCCCGCGAGGACGCCGCCAAGCGCGTCTGCGCGCGCTGTCCGGTCATGGTCGAGTGCCGCGAACACGCCCTCCTCCAACCCGAGCCCTACGGCGTCTGGGGCGGCCTCACCGCCGCCGAACGCCGAGTGGTCCTGGCCAGGCGCCGCCGCCGCGACCTGGAGCTCCAGAAGGCGAGGGCGGCGGGCCGCATAGCAGCGGCGGGCTGACCGACGTAGAAGAGGCGCCCCCACCGCACCGGGGGCGCCTCTTTCACGTACGACCGTGTGGTCGTGGTTGTGGCTGTGGTTCTGGCTGTGGCTTCGGCGTGGCTACTTGGCCCGGTCGAAGTCGATCGCGCTGTAGGCCCGCAGCTTGCTCAGCCGGTGCTCCGAGTCGATCCGCCGCACCGTCCCGGACTTCGACCGCATCACGATGGAGTCGGTGGTCGCGGTCTCCGACCGGTACCGCACGCCCCGCAGCAGCTCCCCGTCCGTGATCCCGGTCGCGACGAAGAACACGTTCTCGCCCGACACCAGGTCGTTCGTGGTGAGCACCCGGTCCAGATCGTGCCCGGCGTCGAGCGCCCGCTGCCGCTCCGCGTCGTCCTTGGGCCACAACTTGCCCTGGATCACGCCCCCGAGACACTTCACGGCACAGGCCGAGATGATGCCCTCGGGCGTACCGCCGACACCGAGCAGCAGATCGACGCCGGTACCTTCCCGCAGCGCGAGGATCGAACCGGCCACATCCCCGTCGGAGATCAGCTTGATCCGCGCACCGGTCTCCCGGATCTCCTTGATGATCCCGTCGTGCCGCGGCCGGTCCAGGACGACGACGGTGACGTCCTCGGGCGTGACCCGCTTGGCCTTGGCTACCCGGCGGATGTTGACGGAGATCGGCGCCTCGATGTCGACGAACTCGGCGGCCTCGGGCCCGGTGACCAGCTTGTCCATGTAGAACACGGCGGACGGGTCGAACATCGAACCCCGGTCCGCGGCGGCCAGCACGGCGATCGCGTTCGGCATGCCCTTGGCGTTGAGCGTGGTCCCGTCGATCGGATCGACGGCGATGTCGCACTCGGGCCCGGTCCCGTCACCGACGCGCTCGCCGTTGAAGAGCATCGGCGCCTCGTCCTTCTCGCCCTCACCGATGACGACGACGCCGTTCATCGAGACGGTGGAGACGAGGGTCCGCATGGCACGCACGGCGGCACCGTCGGCGCCGTTCTTGTCACCGCGCCCGACCCAGCGGCCCGCGGCCATCGCGGCGGCTTCGGTCACCCGGACGAGTTCCAGGGCGAGGTTGCGGTCGGGGGCCTCGGAGGGGACTTCGAGTTCGGACGGCAGATGATGATGCTCGGTCATCGGAGCGCACCTTTCTGATACGACGACGGCCGGATGAGGGTATGGCCACGACTCTATCGCCAGGCAGACAAAATGAGCAGGGGGCCCCACGGATGAGCGGCCGGGGCACCTGCGACGATAGGGGCGTGGCAGGTTCGAACGGCAAGCAGAAGACGGTCCGGGACATGATTCTCTCCCTGGGCCTGATCGGGATCGCGGCGGCGATCGTCTACATCTTCATCCCGCACAGCGACCACGCTCCGGACGTCAAGCGGGTCGACTACCGCGTGGAACTGCTCACGGCACGCCGCGCGGCGCCGTACCCGGTGGCGGCGCCGGAGGGCCTGCCCAAGACCTGGAAGGCGACCTCGGTCCGCTACGACGGCGCCGCGTTCAACGCCTGGCACCTCGGGTTCAGTGCCCCCGGTGGTCAGTACGTGCAGATTGAGCAGTCGACTCAGAAGCCGTCCGACTTCGTCGACACCGCGAGCCAGGGCGCCGCCGCGACCAGGACCACCCAGACCATCGACGGCCACACCTGGACCCGCTACACCGGCGGCCGCTACGACGCCCTCGTGCTCGCGGACAAGGGCTCGACGACGGTCGTGGCGGGCACGGGATCCTTCGCCCAACTGACCGAGATGGCAAAGGCGTTGAAGACGAAGTAGCCCGAGTGGTGTCCCGCGCTACGGCCGGACGTACGGCCGGGTCATGATCTCCATGTTGTGGCCGCTCGGGTCCTCGAAGTAGGCGCCGCGACCGCCGAAGAGCTGGTTCGTCCGGCCGGACTGCTGGTGGTACGGGTCGGCGTAATAGGTGACCCCGACCGCCTCCAGGCGACCGATCATGGTGTCGAACCGCTCGTCGGGCACGAGGAACGCGTAGTGCTGCGGCTGGATCGGCTCGTCGCGCTTCTCGTAGTAGTCGAGTGTCACGCCGTTGCCCAGGTCGACCGGCACGAACGGCCCGAAGGGCGCGCCGACCTCCAGACCCAGGATCGCGGCGAGGAACTCGGCCGACAGTTGCCGGTCCATGGCGTAGACGGCGGTGTGGTTCAGCTGGACGGTGGTCGGCGTTTCGGGTTCAAGTGACATGTGTGAGCGGGTCTCCGAGTCTTGGGTCCGATGAGAGCGCCACATGCGGGCGCCAGGAGGGAAGACAAGGAGAAACGGCGGGGCTCTGGCCCGCCTCGTGCTCACGCCGAGGCCGGGTGCCCCACTCGTGAATGGCCCATGGCCGACCCGGCAGTCACATCACGGACCCTAGTCCTTCACCGAGCGTCACGGCAACGCCGAATGCGGAAGGCCCCGGCGCGGACAATGTCCTGTCCGTGCTGGGGCCTTGTGCGTGTCATGCGTCTCAGACGGTGGTGACGACCTCGTCGTACGACAGCCGCGGGGAGCGCGGGAACCAGGCGTCCTCGCCCGGCTTGCCGATGTTGATGACGACGAACGGGGTGTGGTCGTCGTCCAGGAACTCCTTCTGGACGCCCGCGAAGTCGAGACCGGTCATCGGGCCCGCGGCGAGGCCGGCGGCGCGGATGCCGATGATGAAGTACGCGGCCTGGAGGGCGGCGTTCAGCGCGGCGTGGCTCTCGCGGACCGAACGCTCGCCGAAGAAGGCGTCCTTGGCCTGCGGGAAGTGCGGGAACAGGTTCGGCAGTTCCTCGTGGAACTCGTTGTCCGCGGAGAGGATCGCGACCAGCGGGGCGGCGGCGGTCTTCTTCTGGTTGCCCTCGGCGAGGTGCTTGACGAGGCGCTCACGGGCCTCGGGGGAGCGGACCAGGGTGATGCGCAGCGGCGACTGGTTCATCGAGGTCGGGCCGTACTTGACCAGGTCGTAGATCGCCTGGACCTGCTCGTCGGTCACGGGCTCGTCGGTGAAGGTGTTGGCGGTGCGGGCCTCGCGGAACAGCAGGTCCTGGGCGGCGGAGTCAAGAACGAGAGACATGCGAGAACTTCCTCGGGGGCCGGAAGGAGTACCGGACCGCGGTCCGGATAGGCTGACGGGACCGACCGTACGCGACGTGAGGTTCAACTTTCAACCAAAACTGGAGCATGGTGATCCGCCTCACAGCGAACCACCGTCGCCGCTGCCGACCGCCGCTACTCGGCACCTCTGCTGAGCGCCTTCACTCGGCGTCGCCCTCCGCGGCCTCTTCCTCCGCCAGCGCCGCGTCCAGCCGCGCCCGGGCCCCGTCCAGCCAGCGCCGGCACACCTTCGCGAGCTCCTCGCCCCGCTCCCAGAGCGCGAGCGACTCCTCCAGCGTCGTACCGCCCGCCTCCAGCCGCCGTACGACCTCGATCAGCTCGTCGCGCGCCTGCTCGTACCCGAGCGCCTCTGCCGTCCCGGCACCTTCGTCAACCTTGCTGGTCATCCGCCCACCCTATGCATGTGCCGTATCGACTCGAACCGTGAACTCACCCTCGGCGACCCGCGCTCGCAGCACCTCGTCGGCCGTCACCTCCCCCGGGTCCCGGACGGCGTGCCCGTCGGCCTTCTGCAGCACCGCGTAACCCCGCTTCAGGGTCGCCGCGGGGGAGAGGGCCACCACGCGCGCGTGCGTGTGGGTCAGCTCCGAGTCGGCGCGGTCCAGGAGGTGGCCGAGGGTGCGCCGGCCGCGGTCGAGGAGGGCGGCGACATGGTCCGCCCGCTCGTCGATCATCCGGTGCGGATCCTCTATCGACGGCCGCGCCAGCGCCTGCGCCAGCCCGCGCTCCTCCCGGTCCACGAACGCCACCACGCACCGCCGCGCCCGGTCGCGCAGCTGCCGTACGCGCTCGTACTCCTCCCCGACATCCGGTACGACCTTCTTCGCCGCGTCGGTGGGGGTGGAGGCGCGCAGGTCGGCCACGTAGTCCAGGAGCGGGTTGTCGGGCTCGTGCCCGATCGCGGACACCACGGGCGTACGGCACTCCGACACGGCCCGTACCAACTGCTCGTCGGAGAACGGCAGCAGGTCCTCCACACTGCCGCCGCCCCGGGCCACGATGATCACGTCCACGCCGTCGAGCGCGTCCAGCTCCTTCACGGCCTGCACGACCTGCGGCACGGCGTGCACGCCCTGCACGGGCACGTTGCGCACCTCGAAGCGGACGGCGGGCCAGCGGTGCCGCGCGTTCTCCAGGACGTCCCGCTCGGCGGCCGAGGCGCGACCGCAGACCAGTCCGATGAGCTGCGGCAGGAACGGCAGCGGCTTCTTCCGGTCGGCCGCGAACAGCCCCTCGGCGGCCAGTGACTTCTTCAACTGCTCCAGCCGTGCGAGGAGTTCACCCACCCCCACCGGCCTTATCTCCGTGGCCCGCAGCGACAACTGCCCACGCGGGGCGTACCACTCGGGCTTCGCGAGGACGACCACCCGCGCGCCCTCGCTGACGACGTCCGCGATCTCGTCGAACACCTGCCGGAAGCAGGTCACACTCACCGAGATGTCGTACGACGGGTCGCGCAGCGTCAGGAACACGACACCGGCACCCGGGCGCCGCGACAGCTGGGTGATCTGCCCCTCGACCCACACCGCGCCGAGCCGGTCGATCCACCCGCCGATCAGCCGGGAGACCTCACCGACGGGGAGCGGGGCGTCCGGAGCCGTGTTGAGAGCCATGCGCCCGAGAGTAACGGCCGGGTCCGACAACGCGGTCGAGGCGAGGAGCGTGTGACCGTCAACCGGTCTCCGTGCCGGCCTTGTTCCGGTTGCCCTGCACCGCGAGCACCACCAGCCCCACCGCCAGCCAGATCGCGCCCACCACCTGAGCCGTCCCCGACGCCTCCACGATCACCGCCACGGTGATCGCCGCTCCCAGCACCGGTACCAGCACGTGCCGCCA
The DNA here is from genome assembly GCF_042751305.1 of Streptomyces hokutonensis. Lineage (GTDB taxonomy): Bacteria > Actinomycetota > Actinomycetes > Streptomycetales > Streptomycetaceae > Streptomyces > Streptomyces hokutonensis_A. Next base: position 365,583 of record NZ_JBHYWD010000005.1, on the reverse strand, counting down.
CCACACCACCGGCCCGCCCCGGCGCCGTACCGCGAACCAGCCCACCACGCTCGCGTGCAGCAGCGTGAAGGCGGTCAGCGCGCCGATGTCGACGACCGACACCAGGTGGTCGAGCCCGTCGTCCCGGCGGGCCGCCCAGACCGCCGCGATCAGGGTGATGAGGGCCGCCGACAGGAGTGCGACCCGCGGTACGCCGTCGTCGGTCTGTGAGAGGGCGCGGGGAAGCCGTCGGTCGCGGGCCATCGCGAACACCAGGCGTCCCGCCGCGGCCTGTCCGACGAGCGCCGCGAAGGCCGCGCCGATCGCCTTGCTGACGGCCACCAGGTTGTGCAGCCAGTTGCCCACCGACACGTCGACCGCGTCGTAGAACGCCGATCCCTGCTTTCCTGCGTCGGCGGCGAGCTGTGCGGAGGTCGTCGGCTCCAGGAGGGCGACCAGGTACGTCTGGGTGATGAACAGGACACCGGCCAGCGCGAGGCAGAACAGCAGCGCCCTGGCGACCTTCTCGGAGCCGCCGGTGACCTCCTCCGCGAAGGTGGCCACCGCGTCGAAGCCCAGGTAGGAGAGCACCGCGACGGAGACCGCGCCGATCACCGCCGACAGCGCGAACGCGCCCTGGGTGCCGTCCCCGGAGAGCGGTGACAGCCAGCCCCGTTCGGCGCCGTCGCGCGCGAGGACGACGATCGCCGACACGACGAAGACGGCGAGTACGACGATCTCCATCGCGAGGACGAGGAAGCCCACGCGCGCGGCCGCCCGCACGCCCCAGAGGTTGAGGCAGGTCGTGAGGACGACCGCCAGCGCGGTCCACACCCACCGCGAGACCTCCGGGACCAGCGCGTTCATGGCGATCCCGGAGAAGAGATAGGCGACGGCGGGGATCAGGACGTAGTCCAGCATCGCCATCCAGCCGGCGATGAACCCGGCCTCCCTGCCGAGCCCCACGCGCGCGTAGGCGAACACCGAGCCCGCCTGGGGGACGACCCGCACCATCTGCGCGTAGCTGAAAGCGGTGAACGCCATCGCGACGGTCGCCACGACGTAGACCAGCGCGACCGCGCCGTGCGACTTGGCGTCCAGGGTGCCGAACACGCCGACGGGTGCCATCGGGGCGATGAACAGCAGCCCGTAGACGACGAGATCGCGGAAACCGAGGCTGCGGCGCAGCTGGGGCCCCTCGCCGGCCGTGGTCGTCGTATCCGTGTCGGTGTCGGCCATCTCGCGTCTCCCGTACGTAGTGTCCGGCCCCACCCCTCCCCCTCCACGGCCAGTCTCCCCAAGGACGCGATCTTTGACCCGTCGGGCGCGGCCTTACGATGGGACGCATGACTGCTTCGTCTGGCCGCCGTGTCCTGCTCGCCGCCCCCCGGGGCTACTGCGCGGGTGTGGACCGCGCCGTGATCGCCGTCGAGAAAGCCCTTGAGCAGTACGGGGCTCCGATCTACGTCCGGCACGAGATCGTGCACAACAAGTACGTCGTCCAGACCCTGGAGAAAAAGGGCGCGATCTTCGTCGAGCGGACCGAGGAGGTCCCCGAGGGGAACATCGTGATGTTCTCCGCGCACGGCGTCGCGCCCGTCGTCCACGACGAGGCCAGGCGGGGCAATCTCGCCACCATCGACGCGACCTGCCCCCTGGTGACCAAGGTCCACAAGGAAGCCGTCCGGTTCGCCAACGACGACTTCGACATCCTCCTCATCGGGCACGAGGGCCACGAGGAGGTCATCGGCACCTCCGGGGAGGCCCCCGACCACATCACCCTGGTCGACGGTCCCGGCGACGTCGCCAAGGTCGAGGTGCGCGACCCGTCCCGGGTGGTCTGGCTCTCCCAGACCACCCTCTCCGTGGACGAGACCATGGAGACGGTCGACGCCCTGAAGGAGAAGTTCCCGCAGCTCATCTCCCCGCCCAGCGACGACATCTGCTACGCCACGCAGAACCGCCAGCTCGCCGTGAAGCAGATGGGCGAGGAGGCCGACCTGGTGATCGTGGTCGGCTCGAGGAACTCCTCCAACTCGATCCGGCTCGTCGAGGTCGCCAAGCTGGCCGGCGCCGGCGCCGCGTATCTCGTGGACTTCGCCGACGAGATCGAAGAGGCCTGGCTGGAGGGCGTCACCACGGTCGGTGTCACCTCGGGAGCCTCCGTGCCGGAGATCCTGGTCGAGCAGGTCCTGGAGTGGCTGTCCGCGCGCGGCTACGAGGACGTCGAGCTGGTCAAGGCGGCCGAGGAGTCCATCACCTTCTCGCTGCCCAAGGAACTCCGCCGTGACCTGCGCGAAGAGGCGGCGGCACTGGTCGCCGAGCGCACGGGTGCGGACCGTACGACCCCCTCCGGGCAGTGACTGTCAGTCGTTCGTCGTAGCGTGGATCCATGCAGATCTTCGGCGTGGACATCGGTGGATCCGGGATCAAGGGCGCCCCTGTGGACCTGGACAAGGGCGAATTGACCCAAGAGCGGTGCAAAGTGCTGACCCCGCACCCGGCGACGCCGGACGGAGTGGCCGACGGCGTGAAGGAAGTCGTCGACCACTTCGGCTGGACGGGACCGGTCGGGCTCACGTTTCCGGGCGTGGTCACCGGCGGTGCCACGATCCGTACGGCGGCGAACGTCGACAAGAGCTGGATCGACAAGGACGCGGGCGCGCTGTTCGCCGAGAGACTCGGCGGCCTTCCGGTGACGGTCGTCAACGACGCGGACGCGGCGGGCGTCGCCGAGATGCACTTCGGCGCCGGCCAGGGCCGCAAGGGCACGGTGATCCTGCTGACCTTCGGCACGGGCATCGGCAGCGCGCTGTTCGTCAACGGCATCCTGGTGCCGAACACGGAGTTGGGCCACCTTGAGCTGAACGGCCACGACGCCGAGAAGAAGGCGTCCAGCAAGGCCAAGGAGGACGGCGAGCTGACCTGGGAGCACTGGGCCCACCGCGTCCAGAAGTACCTCGCCCATGTCGAGATGCTGTTCTCGCCCGAGCTCTTCATCATCGGCGGCGGAGTCAGCCGCAAGGCGGACAAGTTCCTGCACTTCATCGAGGACATCAAGGCGGAGATCGTCCCGGCGCAGCTGCAGAACAACGCGGGGATCGTGGGGGCGGCCATGCACGCGGCGGGGGACGACTAGCCCCCCGTCATCCGCCTGTGATGCCTGGCCGGTCCCCGTCCGTCGCCCCGGGTCACCCGCGTCGGCGTCGGTTCACCAGCTGGATCCTGCGGACCGTCGCGATGAGGCCCGCGGCGAGCGTGCCGCCGTAGAGCCAGCCGGCCTGGGTGGCGAGGGCGGTGACCAGGCCCATCAGGCGGTTGCCGAGGCCGCCGCTGCCGTCGGCCACGGGGAGCAGGCCGGCGGCGAAGGCGATCGGCACGACGACCGGCGCGGTCAGCAGGTCGCCGCGCCGGATCCAGACCGCCGTCAGCACGCACACCGGCAGGAACAGCACGCCGTACACGGTCAGCGACGCCCCGAACAGCAGCTGGTCGAGAAACCCGAGCACGACCATCACGGCCGCGCAGAACAGGCCGCCGCCGAGCCCGGTGAGCCGGGGGTTCGGCAGCGGCCGTACGGACTGGGCCGCCGCCGGGCCGGGGCGTCGTACGGCCGGCGGACGGCGCTGCGCGGCGCCGCGCGGCTGGGGTCCCGGCCGGGTCGTACGGGCCGGGCCGCCGTTCGGGCCCCGGCCCGCCTGCGGGGGCAGCGGCGGGGCTCCGCGTCTCGCGCCGGGCTGTGGGGGTCGTGTCCTGTGTTGCTCCACTGGACCAACTTAGGTCGGTTTATGTGCCGAATGGGCCCTGGGACACGCCGATGAGCAGAGCTTGGCCAGGTGTTCGAGGCGGAGCCGGGAGGGCGCGGCTCACGCCGTAGACTGGTGGATCGGCCCCGGGCCCCAGTCCCTGTCAGCCCGCAGCCCCCCTTCATCGCTCTCACGCCTCTCACGTACGGGAAGTCGCAACGTGTCGCTCACGATCGGAATCGTCGGTCTGCCGAATGTCGGCAAGTCGACCCTGTTCAACGCCCTGACCAAGAACGACGTGCTGGCGGCCAACTACCCGTTCGCCACGATCGAGCCGAACGTCGGCGTGGTCGGCGTCCCGGACGCGCGCCTCACCAAGCTGGCCGAGATCTTCTCCTCCCAGAAGATCCTCCCGGCGACCGTCGACTTCGTCGACATCGCGGGCATCGTGAAGGGCGCGTCGGAGGGTGAGGGCCTGGGCAACAAGTTCCTCGCGAACATCCGTGAGTCGGACGCCATCTGCCAGGTCATCCGCGCCTTCAAGGACGAGAACGTCGTCCACGTCGACGGCAAGGTCTCGCCCAAGGACGACATCGAGACGATCAACACCGAGCTGATCCTCGCCGACCTCCAGACCATCGAGAAGGTCCTCCCGCGCCTCCAGAAGGACTCGCGCATCAAGAAGGACGTCGTCCCGAAGGTCGCGGCGGTCGAGGCGGCGAAGGAGATCCTGGAGCGCGGCGACACCCTCTTCTCGCAGGGCATCGTCCAGGGCTCGGGCAAGGAGGAACTCCTCCACGACCTGCACCTGTTGACGACCAAGCCCTTCCTCTACGTCTTCAACGTCGACGAGGACGAACTGGTCGACGAGGACTTCAAGACCGCGCAGCGCGCCCTGGTCGCCCCCGCGGAGGCGATCTTCCTGAACGCCAAGCTGGAGGCGGACCTCGCCGAGCTGGACGAGGAGGACGCAATGGAACTCCTGGAGTCGGTCGGCGCGGAGGAACCCGGCCTCGCCACCCTCGCCCGCGTCGGCTTCGACACCCTCGGCCTCCAGACCTACCTCACCGCCGGCCCCAAGGAATCCCGCGCCTGGACCATCAAGAAGGGCGCCACCGCCCCCGAGGCCGCCGGAGTCATCCACACCGACTTCCAGAAGGGCTTCATCAAGGCGGAGGTCATCTCCTTCTCCGACCTGGTGGAAATGGGCTCGGTCGCGGAGGCCCGCGCGAAGGGGAAGGCGCGGATGGAGGGCAAGGAGTATGTGATGCAGGACGGGGATGTGGTGGAGTTCCGGTTCAACGTCTGAGCTTCGTGACGTAACACCCAGGTTGGCGACCTGGTGGAAATGCGAGTCAAATGGGGCCGCCTCTTCCAGGAGTCGGCCCCATATTGTTTTCCGTGCCGAACAGCTCGTCAGCCGGAACCCGACTTGGCCTCGACTTGGGCGACCAGGTCACGGCATTTTGTGGTGTTCTTGAAGAGCGGTGCGAGATAGTTGCTCGAAGACCAGCTGCAGCACAAGTCGGCGCGGTGGTTGTCCGTCACATCGCTCAAGAGGTTGTCTCACGTGGAAAGTTCCGCGAGCTTCTTGAGTAGCTCAGGGCGGTGGCCATGGCCGGGGTTCGGTTCTGCCGGTCGATTGCGGTCCGAGTACGGGATCTTGAGGCCACGAGTAGTCCATGGCAGGCTCATGACGCATGATCGATGAATTCGCGAAGAACAGCCTCCACGGGAGACTGCGGCGGGACCGCGAGGCACTGCTCTGGAAACTCGACGGCCTGTCCGAATACGACGCCCGTCGGCCTTTGACAGCAACCGGGACCAACCTCCTCGGCCTGGTCAAACACGTGGCCGGCGTCGAGGCCAGGTACTTCGGCGAGGTCTTCGACCGGCCTTCCCCGGAACCGCTGCCCCGGTGGCAGGACCACGACGGCAGCGATCTGTGGGCGGCCGAGGACGAGACCCGCGACCAGATCGTCGGGTACTACCGGCGCACGTGGGAACACGCGGACGCGACGATCGACGAGCTACCTCTCGACGCCCCCGGCCACGTGCCGTGGTGGCCGGAGCCGTATACCAACACCAACCTGTTCGCCATCCTGGTCCACGTCCTCGGCGAGACCAACCGGCATGCCGGACACGCCGACATCCTGCGCGAAGGCGTCGACGGCCGAACCGGGATGCGCCCCGAACACGAGATGCAGGTCGACGAGGACGCCCGCACCGCCTACTGCGCGAAGATCGAGCAGGCCGCCAGATCGGCCGCATCGGTCAGGGCATAGAAGGCTGTCCCACGTGACTTGATGTTCGAGCGGCACGAAGCCGACCGTGAGTGCTGATCTGTCGAAGCGTCTGGTTCCTGGTGAACTCCGGGAGCTGGTCGCCCCGTTACTGCCGCCGTTCGCGGCTCGACCGCAAGGTGGCGGGACCGCGCCGCGTGACGAGCAGGCCGTGTTCACCGCAGTGGTGTACGAGCTGACCAGCGGCTGTACCTGGCGGCATCTGCCGCCGGCCTTCGGTACGTCCTCCGCCACCGCGCATCGCCGCTTCACGGTACGGACCGAGGTCGGCCCCTGGCGTCGGCTGCATCGGGCGTTGCCGGACGAACTCGGGGTCCGCGGGGAGGTGGACTGGACCTCGGCGATCGTCGCAGCGGCCTCCGTTCGCGCCAAGGGGGGGCGCTGGCGGGGGCCGAACCCGGTCGATCGCGGCAGGAAGGGCAGCAAGCCGCACGTGCTGTCCGATGCCCAGGGCATCCCCTCGCCGTCGCCGTGTCAGGTGCGAACATGCACGACAGTCTCGCCCTCAAGCCGCTCATCCTCGGCGTCCCCGCCGTCCGGTCCCGGCGGGGACCACGGCGGCGCCGGCCCGTCAAACTCCGTGCGGACAAGGCGTACTTCTCCGCCGAACACCCCAGCCGGCTGCGCGAGCGTGAGCTGGTCGCGCGCATCGCGCGACCAGGCACCGAGTCCGGCGAACGCCTTGGTCGGCACCGCTCGAAGATCGAGCGGTCGATCGCTTGGCTCCTCGGCTACCTACGCCTGCGGTGATCGTGCCCGAGTGGATATGTCCACACTTGTCATGGCGGTCGGCAGCGGCCGGGAACTGCATGCCCGGGGGTCGGGGATGAAGGAGAACCCCAGTACGACACATTGCGTCGAAGTAGACTTAGACGGAAACTGTCGAAGTCGAGATGAGGGAGCGTGAGTGGAGAAGAACCTGCTGGTCAAGCCGGACGACGTGGTCGATCGGGATCGGGAGTGGGATCTGCTCGCGGAGTTCATCACCGATCCGGATCCGGCGATGCGGCTCGGCATCGTGTCCGGGCGACGGCGGCACGGGAAGTCGTACCTTCTGCAGGCTCTGTCCGAGCAGGTCGGTGGCTTGTACGTGACGGCCGTCCGCGAGGAAGGGCGGCTGCCGGCCATCCAGCGATTCACCGACGCGGTCGCCACCTACGCCGGCCTGCGGCCGGGGAGCCTTCGCCTGACCGACTGGCGTGACGTCCTGTCCAACGCCCTTGAGGTGACCGCCCGTTCGGCGCATCCGCTGCTGGTGATCGACGAGTTGCCGTATCTGCTCCAGCACTCGCCCGAGATCCCGGGGCTGTTGCAGCAGCTCTACGACGAACGCCAACGGGGTGCCCCGCCCGGTGCCGGGCCGGGGCCGCGGCTGATCCTGTGCGGCTCCGCGATGAGCGTCATGCACGAACTGCTCTCGGGAACCAAGCCGCTGCGCGGACGATCCGTGGTCGATCTACGGCTTGGCCCGTTCGACTACCGCGACAGCCGGGCCTTCTGGCAGATCACCGACCCGCTGACCGCGCTGAAGGTGCACGCGGTCCTGGGTGGGGCCCCCGGCTATCGGCCGGTGGCCGCGCGGCCGCATCCGGACGACGGCTTCGACACCTGGCTCACCCGGACCCTGCTCGACCCGGGGCGGGCGGTGTACTCGCGTACCGAGACCGAGTACCTGCTGCGCGAGGACCCGAGAATCACCCAGCACACGCTGTACTACGACATCCTCACCGCGATCGCGAACGGAGCCACCACCCCCAGCAAGATCGGTGCGGCCCTGGAGCGCCCGCGCAACGCCGTCGCCCATCCGCTGGGTGTGCTGGAGTCGACCGGTTACATCCAGCGGGAGCAGGACATCCTCCGCTCCAGGCACCCCGTCGTCACCCTTGCCGACCCCGTCATCCGCTTCAACCAGCTCATCACGCTCCCGCAGGCCGCCGCCGTGGAGCAGGGATTCGCCGAGCAGGTGTGGCAGCAGGCCGCTCCGACCTTCAACTCCAAGATCCTCGGACCGCACTTCGAGGACCTGGCCCGCGACTTCACCCGTCGCTACGCCCACACCCTGTTGCCCGACGGCCTGCCCGGTCCGGTCGGCACCACGGAGGTCGCCGACCAGACCGCCCGGACGAAACACGAGGTCGACGTCATCGCCCTGGCCGCCGGCGAGCGCCCGCAGGCTCCCCGCGCCAGGATCGCGCTGCTGGGCGAGGCCAAGGCGACGGCTGCCCGCCGCGGGACGGGGGACCTGGAGCGCCTGGAACGCATCCGTGCTCTACTCGCCGAGCAGGGCTACGACACCACCGCCACCACACTGGCCCTGTACTCCCTCCACGGTTTCTATCCCGACCTCGTCGACCTGGCCGACCGTCGTGACGATGTCCTCCTCGTCGATCTGCCCACTCTTTACGGCAGTTGACACCAGGAGCGGCCGGTCCTGGGACCAGGCAAGAGATCACAGGCCGGGATCACGGCTTTCGGCCCTGTCCCGCCCGCGCCCGCCCTCAGAACCCCCGCCGCCCCCCCACCATCCACGGACAGCATCACCCCGGTGACGTACGAAGCCGCCGGAGACAGCAGGAACGCGCCCGCGCGGCTGAATTCCTCCGGGGCCCCGTAGCGGCGGAGCGGGATCGCCGACTCGTTGGCGGCGCGCCGTGCGGTGGGGGCGGGGGCGAGGCCGTCGAGGTCGCGCATGCGGTCGGTGGCGATGCGGCCGGGGAGGAGCCCGAAGACACGGATTCCGCGGTGGCCCAGTTCGTCTGCCAGGGATTTGGCGAAGCCCGCGAGGCCGGGGCGGAGGCCGTTGGAGATGGCCATGCCGGTGACGGAGATGCTGTTCAGCCGCAGTTCGGCGGCGGGCCAGAGTCCGACGGGTCCGCCTCCGGCGATGACGACCTGCTGTGTTTCCACGGGACCATCCACTTCTTGGTCGCTGACCAATGCCTGTGGGTGCAGTAGCCTAGGTCGGTGACCAATAGGCAACAGGGCGACCGGCTCGATCCGGCCACGGTGATTCGCGCGGGACTGGCCCTTCTGGACGAGAAGGGCCTCGACGCGGTGTCCACGCGCGCGGTCGCCGACCGGCTCGGTGTACGGATCAACACAGTGCAGTGGCATGTGAAGACCAAGGCCCGGATGCTGGACCTGATGGCGGACGCCGTACTCGGCGAGATCCCGCTCACCGACCTGCCGGCCGAACCCGCCGAACGGGCCCGCGAGTTGGCCCGCCGCTTCCGGCGCGGTCTGCTGTCCCACCGCGACGGCGCGGCTCTGGTGGTCGGCACCTACCCGGCCGAGCCGGGCGCCCTCGCCTTCGCGGAGGCGCTGGTGGAGGCGCTGCTCGCGTGCGGCCTGGGGGACCGTGAGGCCGCCTGGACCTCATGGGCCGTCATCTACTTCGCCCTGGGCCTCACCCAGGAGGAGCAGGCCGTCGACCACCGTCCTCTGGGCGACATCCTGGCCCGCGCGATCTCCGCGACGACCCACCCCGCCCTGCACCGCGTGGCCGGACATCTCGCGCCGGGGTCCTTCGACGAGCGGTTCGAGTTCGGGGTGGAGGCGATTCTCGCGGGGCGGTGAGGAGCGGTGGTCACCGGAGGGTCTTCAGCGCGCTCTCGGCCGCGGCCAGCACCGTGCGCGTCTGGTGCTCCACCTGGTCGCGCACCGGCACCCAGCGCACCCCGAGGGCCCGCTCGAAGTCCGCGCACCACGTGGTGCAGAGCTCGTCCAGTTCGCGGTGCAGCTCCGGGGCGGCCGGGTCCTGCGCCGCCTCCAGGAGCCGTAGCAGAAGGCCCGCCGCGCGGATGGGCTGGCGGCGGGCCACGATGTTCAGGGCCGAGACCTGGGCGGTCGTCAGGTGGCGCGGATCGTCGGGGTGCGTCGCGGCGGCGGCCTGCCGGGCGAGTGGTTTCCAGGAGTCGGCGACCATGTCGTAGAGGCCGTCGGCCATCCACTCCAGTACGCGTCTGAGCGGGTCGTCCTGGGCCGGCGGGAGGAAGCCGCGTGCCTTATGGAGTACGGCGGTCACCTGTCGTCCGCCGTCCAGCACCAGTTCGGCCAGCTCGCGCAGGGCGTGGTCGGCAGCCGGGTACGGGGTCGTGTCCGCGGCCAAGTCCGTTGCCCACATGGGGACTTCGACGATCGCGGTGACACCGCCGTAGCGCAGGGGCGCGCACCAGGTGGACAGCCCGATGTTCTCCGACCCGGCCGCCAGCCGGCCGGTGCTGTCCGCCGGGGGCAGGACGTAGACGGCGGGGCTCGGGTTCTCCCAGTACAGGGCGTCGTACGTGCCGTACTGGAGCGGGATGCCGAGTTCGTCGGCGGATGCCCGGAAGGGTTCGGCCAGTTCGGGCAGGTCGCGGGTCAACTGGACCCAGCTGCCGCCCACATCGGTGCTGTGCAGCGAGCACTGGAGGAACGGCCGTAGCCCGTCGATGAGTTGGAACAGCGCGCTGCTCTCCGGGAGCGGGTGCGAGACGATCGGGGCCCACTCGGGCTGCTCCGCGGCGACCGGGCGGAAGGCGGTGTGGTAGTAACTCCTCAGAGTGGGACCGGAGTTGCTGCTCAGGGACGCGCCGTCCGGGTCCAGGCACAGCACGATGTCCCAGGTGACGACGGTGGGGTCGGTCGCCGCCGACAGCCGGTCGCCGCGGGCGATCCGCTCCGCCAGCGTGATCGCGGTCGCGCCGCCCACCGGTTCGTCGGGGTGCGGTCCGGCGACCACCAGGACATGGCGCGGCCCGTGCCCCACGGACAGCATCTGGATCGGCCGGCCCGCGCGGGACGCCCCGATCCGGCGCAGTCGGGCGGTCCCCGGAAACCGGGAGACCAGCAGCCGCGCCGACTCGGTGACCTCCGCGACCGTGGGGTAGCGGTCCATCGGGCGTGGCGGGTCGGTCGCCGCCCCCCGCGCTCTCGCCGCCATGTCGTGTCCTTCCGATGAACGCTGTGGCACCCACAGTTTTGACGTGCTCCTGCCATCGTTTGCGTACGGGGTGGCCGCTGTCAACGACTGCTCCCGCCGGTTCTTCGAAACATTCGCTCGAAACATTCGGACATTCGGGCAGGTGATTCACTTCGCAAGTGGCTTGTGTCTTGTCATTGATCTCACCTGCCAATACGTCGGCGAATATTTCGCACCCAGAACCGAAACTATTGACAGTTGACAGGGACGTACCAACACTGACGCGGCATGGACCACACACCCGCACGCACGACAAACCGCTTACGGCTGTCAATCAGCGGCGCCTGCGCCCTGCTGCTGGCCCTCCTCGCGGCGATGACCCTGCCCGGCACCGCAAGTGCCGCGACGGTGATCACCACGAACCAGACCGGCACCAACAACGGCTACTACTACTCGTTCTGGACCGACTCCCAGGGCACGGTCTCCATGACCCTCAACTCCGGGGGCAACTACAACACCACCTGGAAGAACACCGGCAACTTCGTGGCGGGCAAGGGCTGGAGCAACGGCGCCCGCCGGACCGTGACGTACTCGGGCACCTTCAACCCGTCCGGCAACGGCTACCTGTCGCTCTACGGATGGACGTCGAACCCGCTCGTCGAGTACTACATCGTCGACAACTGGGGCACCTACCGGCCCACCGGAACGTACAAGGGCACCGTCACCACTGACGGCGGCACCTACGACATCTACAAGACCACGCGGTACAACGCCCCCTCGGTGGAGGGCACGAAGACCTTCGACCAGTACTGGAGCGTCCGGCAGACGAAGCGCACCGGCGGCACCATCACCACCGGCAACCACTTCGACGCCTGGGCCCGCGCCGGGATGCCGCTGGGCAGCTTCAGCTACTACATGATCCTCGCGACCGAGGGCTACCAGAGCAGCGGGAACTCCAACATCACGGTGGGCTGACCCAGTTCGGGAGGACACTCACATGAAGTCCGCACCGCACTTCTCGTTACGACCCCGGTCGGCCAGGCCGGCCACCACGCTCGCCGTCGCCGCCCTGATCGCCGCGGGCACCCTCGCCGTAGGCGTCAACACCCCCGCGCAGGCCGCCACTTGCAACGGTTACGTCGGCCTCACCTTCGACGACGGCCCGTCCGGCAACACACCCGCACTCCTCAACGCACTGAAACAGAACGGTCTTCGGGCCACCACGTTCAACGAGGGCCAGTACGCGGCCACTTACCCCGCACAGGTCAGGGCCGAGGTCGCCGCCGGCATGTGGGTCGGCAACCACAGCTACACCCACCCGCACCTCACCCAGCAGACCCGGGCGACGATCGACTCGGAGATCTCCCGGACCCAGCAGGCCATCGCGGCCGCGGGCGGCGGCACGCCCAGACTCTTCCGCCCGCCGTACGGCGAGACCAACGCCACGGTGAAGGCCGTAGAGGCCAAGTACGGCCTGACAGAGATCATTTGGGACGTCGACTCCCAGGACTGGAACGGCGCGACCACCGACGCGATCGTCGCGGCGGCCGGCCGCCTGACCGCCGGCCAGATCATCCTGATGCACGACTGGCCGGCCAACACGGTCGCGGCGATACCGCGCATCGCGCAGGGACTGGCCGCCCGGGGGCTGTGCGCCGGGATGATCTCGCCGCAGACCGGCCGCGCCGTGGCACCCCAGTAGCGGCGCCGACTGTGCCGTGACCAGACCCCGCCCTAGGGCGCGGGTGGAGCGAGGGCCGTGGTGATCCCGGGAGTGACCGGGTGTCCGGCGAGGACGTGGCGGACGGCGTCGAGGGGCACGGGGCGCTCGTAGTAGTCCTCGAAGTGGGCCCGGACGGTCTCGGGGGAGCGGTCGGTGAGGAGGTGGAAGAGGTAGTCGGAGCCGTCCGGGTGCTCGTTGCCGGCGGGGAATTCGATGGCCGGGCCGGCGCGCCACGCGGTGTCGCCGGTCTCGCGCCACAGGCACGCGGTGATCGCGTGGCCGCCGATGCCCGCGTGGTGGAAGGCGGGTTCGTCCAGGAGCGGGCGCAGTGCGGCGGGCACGTCGTCGACGACGCCGGGCCAGACCTCCTTGTCGTCCGTCCCGTACGGGCTCATCTCCGACTCGTGGTCGAAGCCGATGATGAGCACGCCGGCCGGGGTGAACAGGACGGTGAACTCGTCCCCCGAGCCGTTGTCCATCCGGGCCGCCTCCTCCCCGGGGCCCCAGTCCGCGTGGAAGGTGTACTGGCAGTACTCCTCGTCGTCGCCGATCGTGCTGTTGAGAAAGGCCAACGCGCGCAGATGGACGCGGAGTTCGGCGGGCTCGGGGAGGAGGGAGGCGGTGTCGTGCACGGTGCTCATGACGTCATGGAACCAGCCGCCACTGACAATCCGGTGCCCGGCCTACGCGGCGAGCCCGGGCAGCGCGATACCGGCGTCCGCCAGCAGTCTTCGCTCCTCGGCCGTGAACGTCGGTCCGTCGGGCTGTGGCCGCAGCGGCCCGAGCAGCGCCGCCGTGACGACACCCGGCCGCAGCAACGCCGTGCCCGGCGACTGGAGGGCCAGGACTTCCGTCATGGCCGTTGCCACGTGGTACGAGCCCGTGGCGGTGTGGGAGAGGCGGCTGACGTAGCGCTGGAGGAGGCGGTCGGCCGGGCCCGCGTTCTTGCCTGTTGTGGTCGCGTAGTGGATGTCCTGGCCGACGGCGAGGCTCCAGGCGAGTTCGACGGGAGCGGCGATCGCCCGCTGGGCCGTGCGGGACAGGCCCCTGCCGAGGCCCAGGGCGGCGAGTCGGTTGCGCAGGGCTACGGCGCTCAGGGCCGCCACCGACATGCCGTGGCCGTAGACCGGGTTGAAGGCGGCCACCGAGTCGCCGAGGGCGATCAGGCCCTCGGGCCAGGGCTTGAGGCGTTCGTAGTAGTGGCGGCGGCTGACCGTGCTGTGGGTCATGACGACGTCGGTGAGCGGCTGCGCGTGGGCCAGGAGATCGGCGACGAGCGGGTGGCGGAGGGTGCGGGCGTAGTTCTCGAACTCGGCCGCGTCACGCGGGGGTTGGCCGCCGGGGGTACCCATCAGGCTGACGTGCCAGCGGCCGTCCTCGATCGGGACGATGCCGCCCGCGCGGCCGGGTTCGCCGCTCCGCGGGTCGGCCTGGACGCTGATCACGGGCCAGTTGCGGGTGGGGACGGGAGCGCGGTAGATACGGCTGGCGTAGGCCATGCCGGAGTCGATGCGGGCCTCGGCCGGGGCGGGGACGCCCAGTTGGGCCAGCCAGTGCGGAGTGCGCGACGCCTTTCCGGAGGCGTCGACGACCAGGGCCGCGGTCAGCTCGCTCCCGGTGCCGTCGGCCGCGCTCAGCCGTACCCCGGTGACCCGGCGCGAACTCCCCAGCAGGGCAGTGACCTTGGTGTGGGGGCGTACGCGGATGCGCGGGTCCTTCAGTACCTGCCTGCGTATGACGGAGTCGGTGAGGTCCCGGCTCGCGGCGATCAGGTAGTGGCTGTCCCGCTTCCAACGGCGGTACCAGCCCTCGGGGGAGAACAGCACCATGCCGGTCGTCATGGGAACGCGGTTGGCGCCCGCGGCGAGCAAGTCGGCGATCGCGCCGGGCAGCAGGGCGTCGATCGCGTCCGCCCCGCCCGACAACAGGACGTGGAAATGGGCCGCTTGGGGCACGCCCGGGCGTGACTCGGGGCCGTCGGGCAGGTCGTGCGCCTCGATGATCTCGACGGTGTCCACGTGGTCCCTGACGGCGGCCGCGGCGAGCATGCCGGCGAGACTTCCTCCGACGACCACGGCACGGGTCGACGTCCGGGACACCTGGGGAGGCCGTCGCGGCGATTCGCTCATGAGGCCGAAGATAACAAGCTCAACTCGCCTGCCGCAGAGGGCAGTTGGAGCCCCTTTCGGCTCGCTCGCGTCACGCGCCGTCGAGGAGTGAGGCGAGGCCCCGCTCGAGAGACGGGCCCACGGCCTCCCGGCCGGGTTCGGTCACCCGGTAGGTGCGGCGCAGGAAGTGGTGCAGGGCGACCGAGTCGAAGCGGATCATCGCGATGCCCTCCGCCGAGTGGAACTCGACCGCCGTGTGGGCGGGGCCGTACGGCCTGATGTGTACGTTGCCCATCCCGGCGGGGGTGTCGAGACCCTCCTCCAGCAGTGCCCGCGCGAAGGTCCAGGTCACCTTCTTGCCGTCGAGCGATATCCAGGCGGGGAACAGGAGTTGCACGGCGAAGGGGTCGCCGGAGGAGTAGCGGAGGGTGACCGTCACGGCCAACTCCTGGTCGTCGTCGGCGATCAGGCGGGCGCCGGTGGGCTGTTCCAGGGTGATGGGGCTCATGGGCGGTCTCCGATTCGGGCGGGGCGGCGGCCGTTGTGCCGACGCACCCTCCTTGATCACGCGGAGAGGGCTTTGATTACGCCATTCCCCGAAGTGTTTATGTGACCTGCGTCACCTTGGGTAACGGCTGCAACTTTAATTGAAAGTTTTGCCATCTAGGGTACAAACCCTTGTTCCCGCCCCACTGGCAACTGGAGCGTTGCTGCCATGAACGACGGCCCCACCGCGGCGTACGCCCGGATCTACGAGGAGCAGCAGCCGCGCCTCGTCGCCTACGCCCGCTCGCTCACCCGTAACACGTGGGTCGCCGAAGACCTCGTCGCCGAGGCGCACTTCAGGGTGTGGCGCAGGCTGTCCGCCGGGCACGAGATCGACAACGTACCGGCGTACCTCATGACCACGGTGAAGCATCTCGCGAGCGCGGCGGGGAGCGCGGCACGCGAGACGCCGCTCGATCCGCAGGTCGGCGAGCGGGTCGGTGCCGATCCCGGGCAGCTCCACGGGGACGATCCGGCCGAGCAGGTGTCGTCAACAGACCTGCTGGTGAGGGTACTTGAGCAGTTGCCCGAGCGCTGGGTGAAGGCGCTGTGGCTGGCCGAGGCGGAGGGGCTGCCGCTGGCGGCGATAGGACCCCAGCTCGGCACCAAGCAGGGGGCCACGGCCGTACTGCTGCACCGTGCGCGGGAGGGTATGCGGCAGGCGTTCCTGCGTGCGCAGACCGGCGCTCCGGACGATCCCGCGTGCCAGGTGCACTGGGCGCGGATGCCCGCGTATGTGCGCGGCGGCGCCACCGAGCGGCAGTCCGAACGGCTCCTCGGCCATGTCGACGCGTGCGACGACTGCCGGGCCCGGCTCGCGGCCCTGATGCGCGCCAACGACCGGCTGCCCGCGCTCGTGGCACCGGCCCTGCTGGTGTTCGTGCTCGGCGGCACGGGCAAGTTCCTGCTGGCCTTCGGCGCGGGGTCCGCGGGCGCGGCCACCGCGGCGGGCGGGCACGGCGGAATTCTGCACGGGGTACGGCACGCCGCGGTCGGCGCCTCCAAGACACAGGTGGGCGCGGTGGTCGGCGCGGCCGTCGCGGGCGCCGTCGCGGTGATCGTCGTCCTCGGCGGCGGCGACTCCGCCGAGGTCCCGGTGGCGAAGGGTCCGGTGGCCGAAGTCCCGCTCTCCCAGGCGCCGTTGGCGTCGCGGCCGGGAGCGGGGAAGCCCACCAGGACGCCGGACCGCGGCGGTTCGGCCGTGTCGGCACCGGGCGGTTCCGCAACCGCCGTGCCTCCGGCCGTACTTGGTGGCAGCGGGCCTGGGACGGTCGTGGTGCCGGTGGGAGGCAGCAGCCCAACACCCGTTCCTACGGACCCGGTTGAGACGCCGGCCCCCACACCTACGCCCGTGCCCACGCCGCCGGTGACTCCGGAGCCGACGCCGACTCCGACGCAACCGGCTCCCACGGATCCTGAGCCGACTCCCACGGAGCCGACGCCCACATACCCGGCTCCGAGCGACCCCGTGAAGGGGCCCCCGGAGCCCACGAAACCGGAGCCCACGACCCCGTCCGTACCGTCACCGGAACCCTCCGTGAAGGCCCCGACTCCCCCTGCCCCCACCCCTGTTGAGCCCCCGGGCGACGGTCACCACCCCTGTGGCCGGGCGGCGGCCGATGCGGATCAGCCGATCGCGTAGGCGCGGTAGACCGTCTCCGTCGACGTGCCGCCGGCGGAGTCGCTCACCTGGGAGCGCAGGGCGACCGCGCCGGACGCCGGGTTGTGCACGGCGGCCTTCCAGGAGGAACCGGAGCGGGTGACGGAGACGGCCTTCCAGGTGGTGCCGCCGTCCGAAGACGCCCAGACCTTCAGGGACTTGACCGTCGTCTTGGTGAACTTGACGTCGGGGCCCTGGGATCCGCGGCCCGCGCTGACGGTGACCGACGTGACGCTGTTCGCCTTCGCCCGGTTGCGGCTGTCGAGACCGGCCGGCAGGAAGCGGGTCATGAAGACGGAGGCGACCACCGACTTGGCCGGGTCCGCCTTGAACCGCCAGTCGAGCGTGACGCGCGACGACAGCATGCCGGACGGGAAGGTGATGCCGGGGCGGTAGCGGTGGGCGTCGACGGTCAGCCGGTAGGTGCCGGCCGAGTTGATGCGGGCGACGAAGGCGTCGTCGGAGGTGGCCCAGTTGGTCAGGGTCTGCTTCTTGACGGTGGAGCTCCCCTTGTACAGGACCACCGTCTCCTTGGTCGGATCGGCTCCGCTCGTGCCCACGTCGGGGTCGCCGATCAGCGCCTCCGGGATGAAGTTCACCGACTTCTGCCAGACGGTGGGCAGGTAGTGCATGGGGCTCCAGACGGCCCGGCCGAACGACTGGGTGAAGCTCTGCCCCGCCTTCAGCGTCCGCACCGCCGGGAAACCGCCCGACACGTCGTCCCCGTTGCTCGCGTAGATGTCGTCGCGCGGCTGCCAACTCCCGGGCGTCACATGGGCGGTGGCGCTGTACGGCGCGCTGCCGCCGTTGACGTTGGCGTACATGTCGGTCGTGCAGTTGTCGACCTTGGGCGCGGCCTGGAGCGCGACGTCGTGCTCGTTCGCCATCTGCGTCCCGCTGTGCACCGAGAAACGCATCGTCGCCAGCTGGGACCGCTTGAACGACCCGCCGGGCGCGGCCGGGACACCGGTCGTGTTCTTCACCGCGATGTAGCTGTCGTTGCCGGACCACTGCGCCATGAACCCGAACTGGAGCAGCTTGGAGGAGTTGGGGATGGCGTAGACGGACCCGGCGTAGTTCCCGCCGCCCACGGCGACGGCGGAGGGCATGGTGGCGTCGGCGGCGCACACCTGCGCGCCGATCATGGCGGGCTCGGTCACATCGGCCGGGGTGTCCAGCGACACCTTCACCGCCTTGCCCTTACGGGCGTCCAGTGTCACGGACTTGGCCCCCGACACCGTCACGACCTGCGCGCCGACGGTGTCGGTGCCCGAACCGTCCGCGGTGCTCTCGGAGATGTCGGCCATCACGAGGTACTTTCCCGCGGGCAGGCTGAGCTTCTTGCCGGACTTGACGCTGTACGTCTCATCGGACGGCACGGCGACAACGGTCACGGTCGTCGCCACCTTCGCGCCGTGCCGCCCCAGCGTGGTCACGGTCAGCGAACCCGACGCCGCCTGCGCGGAGGCGGCGGGAACGACCAGCGGCGCGAGCAGGGCCACACCGACGAAAGCGAACGGTATGCGTCTTGTACGTCCGACACGACCTGCGCTCATGACTACCCCCCAAGATCCAGACTCCCCAAAGCCGACTCATAGTAGCCACGCGTCTCACCCGCCACTCCTGACCCCCCGGCAAGCCTCCGCGTACGCCCTTACCAGCGGCTGTCCGCCGTTCTCGCGCCGCCACGCGAGGGCGTACTGGCTCGGCGACAGTCCGCGCACCGGGCGGGTGGTGACACCGCCGAGGGTGATCAGATGCGCGTTGCCCGTGGCCACCAGGCAGATGCCGAGACCGGCGACCAGCGCCTCGTACGTCTCCTCCGTGCTCGCGATCTCCGCGCCGACGCGCGGGGGTCGGCCACCGCGTTCGGCGAGGGCGAGCCAGTGGTCGCGCAGCGGGCCCGCGTCGGGCGGCAGGGCGAGGAACGGCTCGTCGAGGAGGTCCGCGAAGTCGATCTCGGCGCGGGCGGCCAGCGGGTGGGAGTCCGGGAGGGCGACCAGGCGGGGCTCCTCGGCGACCACCGTCCAGTCGTAGCGCTCCGCGTCGGGCAGCGGCAGCCAGACGAAGGCGACGTCCGCGCCGCCGTCCGCGAGACCCGCCGTCGGATCGTCCCAGCTCACCTGCCGCAGCCGTACGATCGCCTCCGGACGCGCGGCCGTGAACCGGGAGCGGATCGCGGGCAGCAGGCCGCCCCGGCCGGGGCTGGTGCTCATGCCGACCACCAGGGTGCTGCGTTGGACCGCACTGACCTCCGCCAGCGCGGTCGCGCCCTCCGCCCAGACCGCCAACACCCGTTCCGCGTACGGCAACAGGGCCGTCCCGGCGGCGGTGAGCGTCACGCCCTGCCGGTCGCGGCGGAACAGTTCGGCGCCCAACTGCCGCTCCAGCGCCCGGATCTGCTTGCTCAGCGCGGGCTGCGACACGTACAGCTTCTCGGCCGCGCGCGTGAAGTGCAGTTCCTCGGCGACCGCGACGAAGTAGCGCAGGTCCCGTACATGGACGTCTCTCGTCATAGCCATCGGTTATGAGCTTAGGTCTTGGACGCGTCGTCGGGGGTGGGAGCAGGCTGGTCCGCAGATGGAAACAGGGATCTCAACGGGAGACGTCATGAACAAGGTGTGGCTCGTGACCGGCGCCAGCAGTGGGTTCGGGCGGGCGATCGTCGAGGCCGCGCTCGCCGCCGGTGACGTGGTGGTCGGCGCCGCCCGGCGGACCGAGGCGCTGGACGACCTGGTGGCCGCCCACCCCGACCAGTTGGAGGCGTTGCGCCTGGACGTCACCGACACGGGAGCGGCGGAGGCGGCCGTACGGGACGTGGTGGCGCGGCACGGGCGGATCGACGTGCTCGTCAACAACGCCGGCCGTACGCATGTAGGCGCCTTCGAGGAGACCACCGAGCAGGAGCTGCGGGACCTCTTCGACCTGCATGTCTTCGGGCCGGCCGCGCTCACGCGCGCGGTGCTGCCGTTCATGCGGGAGCGGCGGTCCGGGGCGATCGTGCAGATGAGCAGCATGGGCGGGCAGATGTCCTTCGCGGGCTTCTCGGCGTACAGCGGAACGAAGTTCGCGCTGGAGGGACTGTCCGAGGCGCTCGCGGACGAGGTCGCCGAGTTCGGTATCAAGGTGCTGATCGTCGAGCCGGGCGCCTTCCGGACCGCCCTCTTCGACACCGGCCGGGCCGGGGTCAGCGCCGACAGCGGTGTGTACGCCAAGGTGACCGAGACCCGCAGTTTCGTCTCCGGAGGCGACGGCGGCCAGGCCGGCGACCCCGCGAAGGCGGCGGCCCTCATCCTCGCCGCCCTCGACGCCGAGGAGACCCCGCTCCATCTGCCCCTGGGCGTCGACGCCGTCGACGCCGTGCTCGGCCACCTCGACCAGGTGCGCGGCGACATCGCGGCCTGGGAGAAGCGGACCCGGGCGACCGGGTTCGACGCGTGACGGAGGGCCGGTTCGACGCGTGACGGACGACCGGTTCGACGCCTGACGGACGGCCGGGAACCCTTGGCCCGCCCGCTTCCGTCCCCGTTGTCAGTGGTGGGTGCCACGATGGACGCACGACGGGACGCATGCGAGCGGGGGGTGACATGGAGGGGGAGTTTCCGCGCGGCGGGCGGCAGATCAGGGAGCTGTGCTCACGGGGGACGCGGCTGTACGACGTGGCGCGCGCCCTGCGTGCCGACCACACCCGCGCCCTCGGCACCGTCCGCTCCGCGCTGGAACCGCTGCGGGCCGAACTCGTAGCCCAGGAGCTGGAGTCCATCCCGGTCGGCAGGCTGAAGGACGTCACCGAGGGGCGGCTGCGGCTCGGCGCCGTGGAAGCGGCGGGGCTCACCTCCGTGCGCGCCGTGCACGAGGCGAGCCGGTACGAGCTGCGGCAACTGCCCGGCGTGGGACAGCAGACCGCCGACCGGGCGCTCGCGGCGGCCCGGCAGATCGCGCGGGCCGTCGGCGAGACCGTCTCCGTCCGCATCGACGCCGACGACCCCGACCCCCGGACCACCGCCCTGGTCGTCGCTCTGCAGCGGCTCGTCGAGGCGGGCCCCGAGCTGCGCCGCGCGCTGGACGCGGCCACCCGGCTCGACGAGCGGCTCGGCGCGCTGCTCCCGGTGGCCCGGCCCGCCACCAGCAGGCTGCTTATGGCGCTCGCAGGGCGCGGGCGGAGGAACCGCGCGCTCGCCGCGGTCGCCGAACTCCACGAACTCGTCGCCGACGCGACCGCCCGGGACGTACCGCTGCTGATCGCCCAGGCCTCCACCGACCTGCTGCGCCCGCCGGTCTCCGACATCGAGGCCCTGGTCGACTTCGAGCTGCGGTCCGCCGAGTACTACAGCCAGCTCGCCGAAGTCGACGGCCAGCTGCCCGACCACGCGGCGAGCGAGGGCTTCCTGCCCTCGGAGCTGGCCGAGCGCGTGCACGCCCAGCAGCTGGACGACACCCACCGGAGGGTCTCGCTGCGCGGGTACCAGTCGTTCGGCGCCCGGTTCGCCCTGGCCCAGCGCCGGGTCGTCCTCGGGGACGAGATGGGACTCGGCAAGACCATCCAGGCCATCGCCGTACTGGCCCATCTCGCGGCCGAGGGGCACAGCCACTTCCTGGTGGTCTGCCCGGCCGGCGTGCTCATCAACTGGACCCGGGAGATCGGCGCCCGCAGCACCCTGCGCGCCCTGCCCGTGCACGGCCCGGACCGGCAGGAGGCCTACGGGGAGTGGCGCGAGCGCGGCGGAGTCGCGGTCACGACCTTCGACACGCTGCACACCCTGCCCGCGCCGGAGAGCGGGAAGCCGAAGCGCCGACAGCCCAAGGGCGAGGCCCCGCCCGGTCCCACCCCGGGCATGCTCGTCGTGGACGAGGCCCACTACGTGAAGAACCCGGACACCCGCCGTACCAAGACGGTCGCCCTGTGGACCGAGCGCTGCGACCGCGTGCTCTTCCTGACCGGCACGCCCATGGAGAACCACGTGGACGAGTTCCGCACCCTCGTCCGCCACCTCCGCCCCGAACTGCTGCCGACGGTCCGCAACGGCACGGCGGCGGCCGGACCTCAGGCCTTCCGCAAGTCCGTCGCCCCTGCCTACCTCCGCCGCAACCAGGTGGACGTCCTCACCGAACTGCCCGCCCTGGTCCAGGTCGACGAGTGGGTGGAGCTCGGCGCCGCCGACCGCGAGGCCTACGACCGCGCGGTCGGCGCCGGGAACTTCATGGCGATGCGCCGTGCCGCCTACGCCGACGCCGAGAAGTCGGTGAAGCTCCAGCGCCTGCGCGAACTGGTCGCCGAGGCCGCGGAGAACGGCGTGAAGGTGGTGGTCTTCTCGTACTTCCGGGATGTGCTGACCACCGTCCGGCGCGCTCTGGACGGGCCCGGCACGCGGGTGACCGGGACGATCTCCGGGAGCGTCCCGGCCCTCCGCCGGCAGCAACTGGTCGACGACTTCACGCAGTCCTCCGGCCACGCCGTACTGCTCGCCCAGATCAGCGCGGGCGGGGTCGGCCTCAACCTCCAGACCGCGTCCCTGGTCATCCTCTGCGAACCCCAGGTCAAGCCGACGGTGGAGCACCAGGCCGTGGCCCGAGTCCACCGCATGGGCCAGATACGCACGGTCCAGGTGCACCGCATGCTCGCCACCGACAGCGTGGACGACCGGCTCCTGACCATCCTCAAGAACAAGGACCGCCTCTTCGACCGGTTCGCCCGCCGCAGCGACCTCGCGGACGCCACGCCGGACGCGGTCGACATATCGGACGCCACGCTGGCCCGCCGCATAGTCGAGGAGGAACAGCAGCGGCTGTCGGCCGGGGCCAACTGACCTCGCGCGCAAGGGTAGTTGGCCGTCATGAGCGCACGTCGAGTTCGGCGAGAGCCGCACCCGTACCGCCGCGCACGGCGACACGGACGTACCGAGCAGGGGTCTCGTTCGGGTCGTGCCACGCGCGGCCGTCCGCCGAGACCTCGACCGTGTACGACCCCGGCCGCTTTGTCCACGTGGGCCGGACCATCCTGACCCGCACCGGGCGGCCCAGGTCGACAGTGAGCCAGGCGCGGTCGGCGCCCGGGGACCAGGCGGTCGCGGGACTGCCGTCCACGGCGGCCTCCGGATAGCGGCCGGACTCCGACGAGGTAGCTGTCGCCGGTCGGCAGCGGGCCAGGTCGGTGGTGGGGGCGAGGTCGGGCCGCCGGGTCTTCAGGGTGACCGTGCCGGAGAGGGTGCGGCGGCCCTCGGGGGTGTCCAGCACGAAGGGCGCCCCGGAGCGCAGCCGTACGGTCGTCGTCTTCGGACCGATGGCGATGTCGTACGTACGCCCCCGCCAGCGCAGGCCCGACAGGCGTACGCCGTCCGAGAGTTGGGGCGGCAGGCTCGGGTCGAGGTGGAGGGCGTCGGGGCGCAGCCGCAGACCGGTCAGGCCGTGGGTGAAGACCTGGAGGAAGCCGCCCTTGCCGGTGAGGAAGTCCTGCGCGGGGGAGCCGGCGAGGGCTTCGCGGCCCGCGGTGTTCGCGGGGCCCCGGGCGTAGAGGCCGGAGACGAACGCGCCGTCGTAGCGCGGGGTGTAGAGCGGCCAGCCGGTCTTCTCGCCGGACGCCGCATAGCCCGCGCCGGCGGGCGGGACCCGGATGCCGAGATAGCCGTTGCCGACGTACGGGTGGTAGGTGTCGGCCGGGTCGATCCGGGTGGCCGACGGCGCCCAGCCGCGCTCCCCGCAGTCGTCGCGGGGGAGGGGCGCGGCCGACGCCGGGGGCACGGGGAGGAACAGGGCGGCGGCGAGGAGCGGGAGCAGCAGACGGGGTGGCTTGGTCACCGTTCGACGATGGGGTGCGGGGAGGGACGGCGACGGGAAGCGCGCGGGTGGTTACCACGTACGGAGCGCACCCCAGGTCTGGCCCTACCCCTGGTACGGCTTCGGCTCGGTCACCCAGCCCGCCGTCAGGACGAGCCGTGACTCGCGGTGTACGGCGAGGAAGCCGAAGGGGCGGTCGAAGCGGGCCGTGACGACCGTGGTCGTGCAGCGGAGGCCGGGCCGGGCACCGCCGGGGGCGGGCGCGACCGCGGTCACCGCTCCCGCCCGGAAACCGAGCGCGCCGAACTGTGCCACCGCCGCCTGCTCGGCCTTCCCGACGGCCAGCGGGACGGGGCTGATGCCGGGGAAGTGGCCGTCGCCGGTGTCCATGGCCGTGGTGAGCCCGAACAGGCCGTGCTGGTCGAGGAGTTCGTGGTGCGCGCTCATGTCGTACGCCACGGTGGTCACGGACAGCTCCGGCGGCTGCGGTGTGGCGCACCGCTGTTGCTCGACGCGCAGGCCCGGTCCCACGTCGCCGTAAGGGAGTTGGCCGCTGGGGACCACGGTGACCTGGCGGGCCAGGGCCGCGATGCCCGTGCCGAGCACCTGGCCGGGGGTCAACCGCTGTTCGCCGAGCAGGAGATGGACGTCGATGCCGTTGTCGCCGGGGACCTTGAGCTCGGTGACGTAGCCGTGCGGGCCGCTCGCCACACCGGCCCGGTCGAGGCGGACGCCGGTGCGGCGCAGGCCCGCCAGCCGCCGACCCTGCCAGGGGCCGGCGTCCGGGCTGACCATCAACTCCTCGAAGGGGCGCGGCCATTCGGTGCGCAGCGCGAGCGCGCTCGCCAGCACCATCACCACGTCCGGGTCCAGGGCGATCGGCATCCGCTCGATCAGCCCGTCCGTCCGCTCGGCCGCCCACGTGTCCAACGCCCGCTGACCGGCCGGGAGATCGTCGGTGAGTACCCCGTGCGTGCCCGCGGGCAGCCCGGCCCGCCACTCCTCGCGCAGAGCCAGCTCCCGCCTGGTCCACAGGCCGAGCGCGGAGCGCAGCCCGGGCATCGAGCCCAGCGCGGCCAGCAACTCCCGTGCGGCGGTGGCGGCTTGGTCGGCGGGCAGGCCCACCGCGTCCGCGAGTTCCGCCCGCGCGGCGCCCCACGCCCCGTCGGCGAGGAACGCGAGCAGCGGCCACACACCGGCCGCCGAGAACACCGTGCCGCCGGTCGCCGTGTCCGCCCAGCGCGCCGTGAGCCGGTTCACCGCGTCGACGGTCCCCCCGACCGCCGTGCCCTGAACCGCCGTCCCCTGGACCGCTCCCAATTCCGCCCCCGTCAGTGCCGTAGCGCAAGATCGCGCACGGGAAGGCTATCGTCGGCGCCCGGACTCCGGATGATCAGCCCCGGTCATCGGGGAACGGCTCCGGTTCCGTGACCCAGCCCGCCGCCAGTACCAGCCGTGAGTGGCGGTGCAGGGCGAGGAAGGCGAAGGGGCGGTCGAAGCGGGCGGTGACGGTGGTGGTCACGTAGCGGAGGTCGGGCAGGCCGGCCGGGAAGGCGCCGACCGCCGTCACCGCCGCCGCACGGAAGCCGAGTGCGCCGAACTTCGCCGTCGTGGCCTGCTCGGCCGACCCGATGGCCAGCGGGAAGGGGCTGATGCCGGAGAAGTGGCCGTGCGTGGCGTCCCGTGCCGTCGTGAGCCCGAACAGGCGGTGCAGGCGCAGCAGATCGTGCCCCGAGGTCAGGTCGTACGCCACCGTCGTCACGTCGAGGGTGGGCGGCCGTGGGTGGGTGGAGCGCGTCCTCTCCACCCTTAGCCCCGGTCCGGGGTCGCCGTAGGGGAGTTGGTCCCCGGGTACTACGGGATGACGGCGGTCCAGGATTCCCACGCCCGCGCTCAGCACCTGGGCGGGTGTCATCCGCTCCTCCCCGAGCAGGAGGTGGACGTCGATCGCCGCGTCGCCCAGCACCTTTAGCTCGGTGACATGGCCGTCCGGTGTGTCCGCGACGCCGATCCGGTCCAGGAGGGCGCTCTCGCGCCACAGGCCCAGGGGGGACCCGGTCGCGCCAGTACGCGCTCTCCATCGGCACCTCGGTGAACGGCCGCAGCCACTCGGTGCGCAGGGCCAGCGCGCTCGCCAGCACCAGTTCGGTGGCGTCCGTCAGCGGCAGCGGCATCCGCTCGATCAGCCCGCCGGTGCGCTTCGCCGCCCACGCGTCCAAGGCCGCGCCGTCGACCGCGAGGTCCCCGGTGAGTACTCCGTGCGCCTCGGCGGGCAGCCCGGCCGCCCATGCCTCGCGCAGCTCCACGGTCCGCTTCGTCCACAGCCCGAGCGCCGCGTCCACGCCCCGCATCGCGGCCAGTCCGGCCAGCAACTCCCGTGCGGCGGCGGCCGATTGGCCCGCGGGCAGCCCCACAGCGTCGGCCAGCTCCGCCCGCGCCGCGCCCTCGGCACCGTCCGCGAGCAGCGCCAGCAGCGGCCACACCCCGGCCGCCGAGAACACCGTGCCCCCACAGGCGGCCCCGGCCCAGCGCGCGGTGAGCGCGTTCACCGCCCGCACGGTCGTATTCGAAACCCGCATTCCGCCCCTGGTCCCCCCGTGCTTAACATGCGCGAGTCGTACGTCAGTTCCGCACCTGAAGATCTCCGGCTCCTCAGCTCAAGTCCTCCCGCCGAAGATCCCCCGCCTGAACCAGGAGCACGGTACCCGTGTCCATACCCCCGCCGCCGGACCCCGAAGGCCCCCAGGACCAGCCCTCGGGCCCGGCTCCTCTCCCACAGGCGCCCGCCACCCCGTACAACCCGTACGCCCCGCCGCCGGAGGACACCCACGGGACGGCTCAGCCCCAACCCCCTTACGGGGCACAGCCGCAGCCCCCCTACAACCCGTACACCCCGTACACCCCGTACCCCCAAGGTCCCCCGCCCCCCTACGCCCCCTACGGGCCGCAGCCCTACCAGACCTGGTCCCAGGGCTACAGCCCGTACAACAACCCCGCGCCCCTGAACGGCATGTCCATCGCCGCGCTCGTGCTCGGCATCCTCTGCTGCATCCCGGGCGTCGGTCTGGTCCTCGGGCTGATCGGGCTGAACCAGACGAAGAAGCGTGGCGAGCGCGGCCGGGGCATGGCGGTGGCCGGCATCGTGCTCTCGTCGCTCGGGCTGGTGGTGTGGGCGCTCGGGGTGGCCGGCGCGGCGACCGGTTTCTTCGACGACGTCGAGGTCAGCGGGGGCGACAGCGCGAGCGCCTCCCCCGGGAAGGGGCAGTGCTTCGACGCGCCCAGCGGTTCGCTGGAGGGCACGGCGTACGACTTCGACGTGGTGTCCTGCGCGGGCGAGCACGACGGCGAGGTGTTCGCCGTGGTGCGGCTGGGCGGCGGCTCGTACCCGGGCGACAAGAAGGTCACGGCCACCGCCGACGACAAGTGCTACGCGCTCCAGGACTCCTACGCGATGGACGGCTGGGCCGTACCCGACGACGTGGACATCTACTACGTCACCCCCACCGCGGAGAGCTGGAGCCTGGGCGACCGCGAGATCACCTGTGTGTTCGGCAACAAGGACGAGGAGGCGAGCCTGCCCGGCGGTTCGCTGCGCAACGACGCCACGACCCTCGACACGGACCAGGTCGCCTATCTGAAGGCGGCCCACGTCCTCAACGCGGCGCTGGACTCGGCGCCCGACGCGCAGTACGTCGAGGACGACCTGCCGGGGCACAAGGCGTGGGCGGGCCGGGTCTCGACCGCGCTGACCCAGCAGGCCGACCTGCTGGAAGGCCACCAGTGGCCGAGCGCCTCCGCGAAGCCGGTCGCGGACCTGGTCAAGGACCTGCGGGCGGCGCAGAAGCAGTGGGCGAAGGCGGCCGGGGCCTCCGACGCCGACGAGTTCTACGGGTACTACGACAAGGGCGCCGAGCTCATCGACCCCCATCTGTCGGTCACCGCCCGCAAGGCTCTGGGGCTCGCCACGACCCCGCCCCCGTACGACGAGAGCGGCAGCGGAGGGGACAGCGGGGGAGGCGATACCGGTCTGAAGGTGTGACGGCCTCTATAGCGGGGAGAAACTGCCTGGGTAAAGCCCACGCCGGGCACAAGTCATCACATCGAGTGATTCTCTGGCCTTTGCTTGCATGGCACAACCCACGGTTGCCAGGCTGTTGCTGTCTGTACAACCTGATGGGAGCGGCCAGTGACATTCGGTGAGCAGCCGGCGTATCTGCGCGTCGCGGGTGATCTCCGCAAGAAGATCGTCGACGGCAGGCTGCCCCCGCACACCCGGCTGCCCTCGCAGGCCAGAATCCGCGAGGAGTACGGCGTCTCGGACACGGTCGCCCTGGAGGCGCGCAAGGTGCTGATGGCCGAGGGGCTGGTCGAGGGCCGCTCCGGCTCGGGGACGTATGTGCGCGAGCGTCCGGTGCCGCGCCGGATCGCCCGCTCCGGGTTCCGGCCGGCGGCCGGCGCGACACCGTTCCGGCAGGAGCAGGCCGACGGCGAGGCGCGCGGCACCTGGGAGTCCAGCAGCGAGCAGACCGAGGCGGGCGGCGTGATCGCCGAGCGGCTCGGCCTCCAGGTCGGCGAGCGCGTGATGCGCACGAAATACGTGTTCCGGGACGCCGGCGAGACGATGATGCTCTCCACGTCCTGGGAACCCCTCGCGGTGACCGGCCGTACGCCCGTGATGCTGCCCGAGGAGGGTCCGCTCGGCGGCATGGGGGTCGTCGAGCGGATGCGGGCCATCGACGTCGTCGTGGACAACGTCACGGAGGAGGTCGGCGCCCGGCCGGGCCTCTCCGAGGAACTGCTCGCGCTGGGCGGTGTCCCCGGGCATGTGGTCCTGGTCATCCAGCGCACGTACTACGCCTCGGGACGCGCGGTGGAGACGGCCGACGTGGTGGTCCCGGCCGACCGCTACCGGATCGCCTACCACCTGCCCGTGAAGTAGTGCACCGACTTTCCCCGAAGTAGCGCGCCGAGTAGCGCGTTGGGTGCATTCCAGGTGAAGTAGCGGAACTTTCCCGGCAGTTGTCGCCGGAACCGGTCAATCCGCCCTGCCCCGAAGGCCGTTGGATTCCGGTCTTTCTCGCAGGTCGCTCACAGGACCTGTAGCGTGCCTCCGACCGGATGCATCGAGGTGTGCCAACGGCGCGTTCGTAGTCGTGCGCCCCCTCCGTCATGGCTGGTTGCGTACCTCTTTGTGAAAAGCCGTATTCGCTGCGTGAAGGTTAGGCGTAGGCTCCGGCATATGCGGATTGCGGTTTCCTTATGGGGTGGGGCACGGCACGAACCGCGAGCGGGAAGCGGAGGGGCGCGATGAACGACGGCACGATCACTCTTCCCTGGCTCGTGATACGGCAGGACGACAACGGCAATCGCTACCGCGTGGGCAGGTACGCGACCCGCGCCGAGGCCCAGAAGATCGCGGACAGCCTCGACGACCGCAAGCACAAGCAGCTCTACTGGGTCGAGCGGATCGGGCAGAACGGGGACGCGACCCGCAACTGACGCAGCCCGTAGGCTCCGGCGCATGACGACACGGATCGTGGTGGTCGGAGCCGCCCTGTTCGACGGCGACCTCGGCGACGGCATCGGCGGCGGTGACGGCCGCGGCGACCGGCTGCTGGCCGCCCGCCGCAGCGCACCCCCGGAGCTGGCCGGCCGCTGGGAACTCCCCGGCGGCAAGGTGGAGCCCGGCGAGCGCCCCGAAGCCGCGCTGGTGCGCGAACTCCGCGAGGAACTCGGCGTCGACGCCGAGACCGTCGCCCGCGTCCCGGGGGAGTGGCCGCTGAAGCCGCCGTACGTCCTCCAGGTCTGGACGGCCCGTCTGCTCCCCGGTTCGCCCCGCCCGCGCCCCCTGCAGGACCACGACGAGCTGCGCTGGCTCGCCCCCGCGGACATCTGGACCGTCGACTGGCTCGACCAGGACGTCCCCGCCGTACGGGAGACGCTGGCGCTGCTCGACGCCGGGGCGCGCTGAACCCGTCGTAGAACCGGATGAGCCGGGTGTGCGGAACCCGCCGTAATTCGTGGCGGACCGGCGCGCCGGATTCGTATGGGGCGCGACGGGGTGGAGTGCGCCGGGATCGGTGTACGCCGTTCGTGCCACAGTGCGCCCTCCGGGGCGGTACCGGGTCTTTGATATCGGGTATGTGCCCATTAACCCCATGAAATCGGACATGGGTGTGCTGGGCTGGCCCGGGATGTGATCGGCTTGATCGACACCGAAGGCGACTGCGCCGAGTGGACCTTTCCCGCCGACCCCGGAGCCGTCCGCACCGCGCGCTCGGCCGTCCGCGGTCAGCTGCGCGACTGGGACCTCAACGCCCTCGCCGACATCACCGCGCTGCTGGTCAGCGAGCTGGTGACCAACGCGCTGCGGCATGCCACGGGCCCCATCGGCGTCCGCCTGGTCCGCCCCGTCGGCCCGGACGGCGTCCTGCTGGTCGAGGTCTCCGACCCGCTCCCCGACCCGCCCCGCGAGCGCGTCGCCCGCCCCGAGGACGAGAGTGGACGCGGCCTCCAGCTGGTCGCCGGCGCCTGCGTCCGCTGGGGCACCCGGCCCGGCGCGACGGGCAAGACGGTGTGGTTCGAACTCGCGGTGCCGTGATGGACCCCGGCCCGTGCGCGGGCGCACGCTCCTGTACGAACCGGACAGTGGTGTCCATCGATTGGTCAAGGCCTGTGACGGTTGTCGATCGGCGTGGTTCGACTGCGTGTCCGCTGGTTAGAAGACTGGGAGTGTTGTCGCGGGCAGGTCCGAAATGCATCGGGATTGTCCTGTGATCGTGAACACCGTGTTGTGGGGCGCCGTAGTGCTGGATACTGCGGGCAGCCGCCCCCGGTGACCGGTGCCGGACGCGGTGAGCTGGAGGGGACGGTTCGCGTGAGCGAGATACCAGCGAAGGCCACGGAGTCCGAGGACCCGTCGGGCGGCGCGAGGGCTGAGGCCGTGGGCTTCGCCGACGTGCCCTCAGTAGACGCCATGTCCGTCGGCGACGCCATGTGGCAGAGCAGCCCGCCCGGCTCGATCTACGACTACATCAAGGTCGCCTCCTTCTCCATCGGCCCAGACGGGCTCGTCGACCAGTGGAGCCTGCGGGCCGAGCAGCTCTTCGGCATCCCCACGGAGCAGGCCGTCGGCATGGACCCCATCGAGGCGTTCGTCGACCCCGAGCTGCGGGAGCGCGGCCAGCGGAAGATGGCCGAGATCCTGGACGGCCGGGAGTGGACCGGAGTGGTGCCCTTCCGGGTGCCGGAGACCGAGACGGGCGATCCGGGCAAGGAGGGCCTCGCCGAGGTCTATGTGATGCCGACCCGGACCGAGGAGGGCGAGCGGGCCGCCGTCTGCATCGTCGTCGACGTCCGGATCCTGCGTCGTATCGAGACCGATCTCGCCGCTTCGCAGTCGATATTCGGCCAATCTCCGTTCGGGTTCCTGCTGATCGACCCCGACCTGCGGGTCCGGCGCGCCAACCAGCAGATCGCCAACACCTTCGGCGGCACCCCCGACGACCACCGGGGCAACGGCGTCCAGGACTATCTGCAGAGCCCCGAGGCTGAGCGGGTCACCGCGACCCTGCGCCGCGTCCTGGAGACCGGCAACTCGATAACGGACATGCATGTCACCGGATTCGTGCCCGGCTCCGAGGAGCGCAGGCACTGGTCCATCAACCTCTACCGCGTGCACAGCGGCAGCGGGCGCCCCATCGGCATCGCCTGGCTCGGCACCGACGTCACCGCCCGCCGCGCCGCCGCCCGCGAGGCCGCCTCCGCGCGGCGCAATCTCGCCCTTCTGAACGAGGTCGGTGCCCGCATCGGGAACTCCCTCGACCTCGAGACCACCGCCCGTGAACTCCTCGACATCGTCGTCCCCGGTTTCTGTGACCTGGCCACCGTCGACCTCTACCAGGGCCTCCTGGCCGGCGACGAGACCCCGCCCGGCCGGGCCGACGGCAGCGCGGAGGTGCGCCGGGTGGCCTTCGCCAGCGCGGTGTCCGACGCCCCCTTCGTCGGCGGCGGCGCACCCGTCGCCGTCAACGCGGTCCACCACTACCCCTTCAACTCGCCCTGCGCGGACGCCCTGCGCACCGCCCGCCCGCAGTACGTCCCCGCCGAGGAGGGCGGCCCCGTCCAGTCCACGCTGGCCGTGCCGATGGTCGCCCACGACACCGTCGTGGGACTCGTGCAGTTCGCCCGTACGAAGGGCAGCGAGCCGTTCGGCGACCGGGACCGGGACCTCGCGGTGGAGATGGCGGCACGGGCCGCCGTCTGCATCGACAACGCCCGCCTGTACCGGCGCGAGCACGAACGCGCCCTGATACTGCAACGGTCCCTCCTCCCGCCCGGCGACCCGGAGGCATCCGGCCTCGACATCGCCTGCCGCTATCTGCCCGGGAACGCGGCGACGGAGGTCGGCGGCGACTGGTTCGACGTCATCGAACTCCCCGGCCACCGCACGGCGTTGGTGGTGGGAGACGTGATGGGCCGCGGTCTGCGCGCGGCGGTCGCGATGGGTGAACTGCGCACGGCGGTACGCACCTTGGCCCTCCTGGACCTCGAACCGGCGGAGGTGTTGTCCGCGTTGGACGAGATCGCGCGCGGGCTCGGCACCCCCGGCGGCGTCCAGCAGGCCACCCGCGCCGCCCGCCGCCCCCGCGAGGCCGACCTCTCCGAGGTGTACCTCGCGACCTGTATCTACGCCGTGTACGACTCGGTGACCAGGCGGTGCACCTTCGCCAACGCGGGCCATCTCCCGCCGGTCCTGGTGGAACCAGGCGAGGCCGCGCTGATGCTCGACGTGCCGCCCGGCATGCCGCTCGGCGTCGGCGGCGAGCCCTTCGAGGAGGTGGAGGTCGAACTGCCCGAAGGCGCACTGCTGGCGCTCTACACGGATGGACTGGTCGAATCCCGCGACCACCCCCTCGACGAGGGCCTCCAGGCCTTCGTGGGCGCCCTCACCGACCCCAACCGCCCGGCGGACGACGGCCGTCCGGTCCACGCGGCGGCACTGAACGCCGAGACCCACCGGGACCTGGAGGACGTCTGCGACCACGTCCTCAGCACCCTCGACACGCACCACGGCGAGGACGACATCGCGCTGCTGATGGCACGTGTCCAGGGCCTGCCCGAGGACTCCGTCGGCGACTGGACCCTGCCGCGCGAGCCCCGCAGCGTGGGCCGCGCCCGCGAGTACGCGCGCGCCCGGCTCCAGTCCTGGGACCTCGAACCCCTCATCGACACCACCGAGTTGCTCGTCAGCGAGTTGGTGACGAACGCGCTGCGATACGGCGAGGGCGAGATCAGGCTACGGCTCCTGCTGGACCGCACCCTGGTGTGCGAGGTCTGGGACGCGGGCCTGGTCCAACCGCGCCGCCGCCGCGCCCGCGACACGGACGAGGGCGGCCGGGGGCTCCAGTTGGTCGGCCTCCTGTCGGCCGCGTGGGGCTCGCGCCGGACGCCTCGCGGCAAGACGGTGTGGTTCGAACTGCCTTTGCCGGACGGCGAGACCGGGATGGTGGATCCGGCGGAGGCGCTGCTCAGTCTGTTCTGACGGGCGCCGGTCAGTCTGTTCTGACGGGCTCTGGGGCGGGTTCCGCGCGCTTTTCCGGGTGTCGGGGCTGCCGAAGCGGACGGGAGCCGCTGTCCGGGTCCTTGCAGGGCGGTACGCGCCGGGGCGATTCCGTCTGTGTGTTCGGCGTCGGCGGAGGGGCTGCTCAGTCCGTTCTGACGGGCTCCGCGCCGGGTCCTCCGCCTTTCCGGGTGTCCGGGCCGCCGAAGGCGAGCGGTGGCCCGCCGTCCGGGTCCTCGCCGAGCAGTACCCCGCCGAGGACGGCTCCGCTCGTGTGTCCGGCGCCGCCGGAGTACGGGTTGCCGTGTACGCGGACGTCCTGCTCGGCCAACTCCCGCGCCGCCAGGGCGGGTTCGCCTGCCGCGGCGGGGTCGGTGCCGAGCAGCCGTTCCGCCTCCGCCAGCAGGGTCCGCGCCCCGGCGCCCACCGCACCCCGGTGCGTCGCCACGAAGCCGTCCGCCGCCCGGACGTCGGCCCTGCCGACGAGCCACGCGGCGGCACCGAGCACTCCGTCCTGCCCGCCGCCCAGCGCCGACACGGCCCGCACGATGCTCCGCAGGGCGGCGAGGGGGTCGTACGGACGGTCGCCGGTCAGTTCCTCCCGTACGGCGGCGAGGGCGGCGTCGGCGTCGCCCAGGAGGGAGCGGGACACACCGTCGGCTGTCCCGGTGGCCGTCTGTGCCCTCGCCCTCTCCGCCTCCGCGCCGGTGAGCGCGGCCGGGACCAAGTCGGCGGCTTGGGCGAGGGAGTTGGCGAGCTGGTCGACGCCGGTGAGGAGGGTGTCGGCCTGGCCGACGGCGCCCTCGGCGGCGCGCAGGTCGCGCACCGCCTGCTCGGTCCGCCCCAAGTCGGCCGCCTGGCGGGCCTGGTTGAGATGGGTCGTGGCGAACACCAGGCGGTCCTTGGCCTGTTCGACGTATCCGGTGACTGTGGCGGTGGCCGAGGCCGGGTAGCGGGCGTGCAGGTCGGCGAGTGTCGCTTCTACGGCCCCTGTACGGCCGGTCAGTTCACGGAACCGGCCCTCCGCGACCTCCAGCGCCTCGCCCATCTCCTCTTCCAGCGCCCGGAGTTGATCGAAGGCCGGGGCTGCGGCATCCAGTCGCCGCCCGGCCTCGGCGCACCGCCCGACGATCCCGGCGAGGGCCTGCCGCCGGGCCGCTTCCTCATCACGACCCTCCGGGACGCCTTGGCCGTAGCGCAGGTGTATCGCGAAGGCGGCGGCGAGTTCGCGCTCGGCCTCCCGCAGGGCCCGATGGAACGGTTCGACGGCCGCCGGTCCGAACCGGGTCTCGGCGAAGGAGAGTTCCGCCCGGCTGGTGCGTATGCAGTCGTCGGCCTGGACGAGGGCGGCACCGGCCTGCCGTTCGAGTACGGGCAGTGGGGTCACCGGGGGCCGGGGCGACACCACGGGCGGTACCCCGGGTGACACCACCGCGGGAGTCGTACGGGTACGGGCCCTACGGGTGCGCCGCACATACCCGTTCCCCGCGAGTACCGCGGCGCCGCCGACGGCCACGAGCGGCAGGACGAGGTCGGCAGCGGACGATCCGTCGGCCGCCTGCCCGGCGGTGACCTGCTGTCCGGCGGTGGCGTCCTGCCCTGCGTCGGCCCCCTGCCCGCTCCGGTCGGCGCCGGCCCCGGTGCGGGTGGCCGCAACCGGAACCTCCGCATTGATCGTCATCACCGGCAACACCAGCCACCCGACCCCGGCCGCCCCGCCCAGCACGGCATGCGCCACCCGCACGGATATGTGAGAGGCCGCGCATCGCGGCCGGCCGCGTATCAAGGATGACGTCACATTTCGGAGCGTATGAGCAGGATTACGGACGCGCGACCGGGGGTGGGACGTGCGGGTGTGCCCGGGACGAGTGGGGTGCGGGGTACGGCTACGGGAGGGGAGACGCGGTGACGGCGCACGCAGGAGGTACGGGCGCGGGCACGGGGAGGGACGACGATCCAGAGGTCGCCGACGGTGAGGTGCCTCCGCGGAAGCCACCCGCACCCGGCGACGAAAGCGGTACGGGTAGTACGGGTCGGAGAAAGAAATGGGCCCGCTGGACCCGCCGTACCGCCCTCGCGCTAGTCCTCCTCCTGGTCCTCCCCACCCTCGCCGCAGAGATCGCCCTCCGGGTGAACTACGCCGGTGACCCCGCGGACGGCACCCGCACCAGGAACCAGGACGCGATCTGGCTGGGGCATGCCTGGGTGGACGGGCGGAAGAGCGACGCCGACGTGGCCGCGCTGGTCCGGCGGCTGAAGGGGACCGGTATCCGTGATCTGTACGTCCATTCGGGGCCGCTGGAGCACGACGGCACCCTTCCGGAGGCGGACTACCCCAGGGCCGGCCGGCTGATCGAGGCGGTCCATCGTGCGCTGCCCGGCGTACGGGTGCAGGCCTGGCTGGGGGACAAGCTGGCGACCGAGAGTCCGGACGGTCTGCGGCTGGAGCGCGCGGCGACGCGTACCGCGATCGTCGCGTCCGCCCGGCAGATCCTCGACGCCGGATTCGACGGTGCCCACGTCGACCTGGAACCGCTGCACTCCGGCGACGACGACTACCTCGACCTGCTCGACCGGCTGCACGACGTCACCGAGTCCCGGAACGCCCAACTCTCCGTCGCCGCCCACCAGATCGACCCGCTGCCCGCCTTCCACTCCTTCTGGGGCACCGTCACCAACCACCCCAAGTGGTGGTCGCAGGCGTACTTCGGCCAGGTCGCCCGCCGGGTCGACCAGATCGCCGTCATGTCGTACGACACGATGCAGCCGCTGGAGAGTCTCTACGGCGGCTATGTCGCCCAGCAGACCTCGCTCGCCCTGGAGGCCACCCCGGACTCCACCGATCTCCTCATGGGCCTGCCCTTCTTCCACGAGAACCGCTTCGGGCACCGGGGCTCCGCCGAGACCGTCCCCGCCGCCGTCCGGGGCGTACGCCTCGGCCTGTCCCGCACGGACGCGGACCGCGCGAACTTCGGTGTCGCCCTGTACGTGGACTTCGCGGCGACGGAGGCGGACTGGACGGCGTACCGGGAGGGCTGGGTGCACTGAGCGCGAGATCAAGTGTGCCGAAAATACGGCGGTGGTCACAGCCGCGGATGCGATGATCTGTCACGTCTGATGGGGGTGGGCGATGTTGTCGACATGGCCGGCCGCGGTGGCCTTGCTGCTGACGGCGGCACTCGGAGTCGTCACGGCGACGACCGGCTGGATGCCGCCGATGGCGCGAGGCAGGGTCGTACGGCCTGAGTTTCGGGGACTCGGTGCGCCGGCCTCGGTACTGGGCATGGGGACGGCGATGTCCCTGCACTGGTGGGCGGGTTCCCTGGCGATGGACGACCTGGGCGGCGCGACGGCGTTCGCACTGATCGTCCTCGGCGGGGCACTGCGGTGGCGCGCGCAGCGCCCCGGGACTCTGTGACCGCCACTCGCAGGACCCTCACCCGCGCGGACCTGACCCCGCTGTCCCGTGCCGCCCTCGGCCGTACCCCGACCACCGTCACCCGCATCCGGGGCGGTTCGAAGAAGGGCGTCTACCGTCTCGCCTTCGAGGACGGTACGACCGCGGTGGCCTACGTCTGGTCACCGGACGAGGACCTCTGGGACGCCGGCCCCGGCGACCCCCGCGACCCCTTCTCCCACGCCTCCGGCCTCACCCTCTTCACGGCGGCGGCCGACCGCCTCGCCGCGGCCGGTGTCCGCACGCCCCGGCTCCTGCACGCCGACCCCACCCACACCCACCTCCCGGCGGACGCGGCGCTGGTCGAGGACCTCCCGGGCGGCACCCTGGAGGACCTGCTGGACGCCGACCCGGCCGCCGCACAGGAGGCCCTGGAACGGATGGCGAGCCTCCTCGCCGCCCTGCACACCTGCACGGGCCCGCGCTTCGGGAAGGTGGTGGTGGTCGACAACGGCGGTTCCTCGTACGGGAGTTCATGCGAGGAGACCGTCGTGGCACGCGCCCTGAGCGACCTCGACGAACTCCCCGCCCGCGACCCGCGAGCCGCCGCCGCCCACCCCCAACTGGCCGAGTCCGTAAGGGCCTTGGCCGCCCGCGTCGGCCCTCGCACCTCGCGCCCCGCCCTCATCCACGGCGAACTCGGCGCCGACCACGTCCGCGTGACCGCCGACGGCGACCTCGCCCTCATCGACATCGAAGGCCTGATGTACTTCGACCTCGAATGGGAGCACGTCTTCCTCCGCCTGCGCTTCGGCCGTCACTACGACGCCCTGCGCACCGAGGGTCTGGACGAGGACCGGCTCCACCTCTACCGCCTGGCCATGCATCTCTCCCTGGTGGCGGGCCCGTTGCGCCTCCTGGAGGTCGGTGACTTCCACGACCCCGAGTTCATGCGGGGCATCGCGGAACACAACCTCCAGCAGGCCCTGTCTCTCACGGAGTGGACATGAGTGACGTCGAACTGACCGTGGCCGTGCTGCTGATCGCCGTTCTCGCCGTCGTCGGCGTCGGGGCGATCACCCGCGGCTGGACCCCGCTCGTCCGCCGACGCGGCGTCGCGCGCCCCCGGTTGTGGGGCTACGGCATCCTGGTCAGCGCCGCGGGCCTGGCCTGGTCCACCTTCTTCGGGCCGTATCTGAGCCCCCACTCGCACGGGTTCCTCGCGCTGGCCGGCACGTTCGTGATGGCCGCCGGGATCCTCGTCCAGCGGGCCGCCGTGGAGCCCGGGAAGGCCGAGGACCCTACGAAGAGCGCCTCCTGATCTTCGACCCCAGCCACACCAGCGGGTCGTACTTGCGGTCAACTGCCCGTTCCTTCAAGGGGATCAGCGCGTTGTCCGTGATGTGGATGCCCTCGGGGCAGACCTCGGTGCAGCACTTGGTGATGTTGCAGTAGCCGAGGCCGTGTTCGTCCTGGGCGGTCTTCTTGCGGTCCAGGCCGCTCTCGGCGGCCGCGTCCAGCGGGTGCATGTCCAACTCGGCTACCCGCATGAGGAATCGGGGTCCCGCGAACGCCGTCTTGTTCTCCTCGTGGTCGCGGACGACATGGCAGGTGTCCTGGCACAGGAAGCACTCGATGCACTTGCGGAACTCCTGCGAGCGGTCCACGTCCTCCTGCATCATCCGGTACTCGCCCGCGGCGACGCCCTGCGGCGGCACGAACGCCGGAACCTCCCTGGCCTTCTGGTAGTTGAAGCCCA
Organism: Streptomyces hokutonensis; assembly: GCF_042751305.1. Taxonomy (GTDB): domain Bacteria; phylum Actinomycetota; class Actinomycetes; order Streptomycetales; family Streptomycetaceae; genus Streptomyces; species Streptomyces hokutonensis_A. Next base: position 327,126 of record NZ_JBHYWD010000005.1, on the reverse strand, counting down.
CGTCCGTGACGAGATCGCGGACCACCGGGAAGGCACGCAGCGGGGTGACCGTGATCGTCTCCTCGCGGGTGAACACCGACATGCGGGTCATGCACATCAGCCGGGGCCGCCCGTTGATCTCCGCCGAGCACGAACCGCACTTGCCCGCCTTGCAGTTCCAGCGCACGGCGAGGTCGGAGGCCTGGGTGGCCTGGATGCGGTGGATGATGTCGAGGATCACCTCGCCGTCGTTGACCTCGACCTTGAAATCCTCCAGGCCGCCGCCCTTGACGTCCCCCCGCCACACCTTGAAGCGGGCCTCGTAGCTGCTCACTCGTAGAGCTCCTCTTCGGCGAGGTACTTGACCAGCTCTTCCTTCTCGAAGAGGGCGAGCAGGTCGGCGCGGATGGGGTCGGTGGTCTCGCGGGTCAGGGCGATCTGTGCGGACATCGGGTCCGTCGCTCCCAACCCGCCTGTGGGGTCGGTGAGTTGGCAGATGAGGTTGATGCGCCGCCAGTCGCGGTTCATGCCGGGGTGGTCCTCGCGGGTGTGTCCGCCACGCGACTCGGTGCGCTCCAGAGCGGCCCGCGCCACGCACTCGCTGACCAGCAGCATGTTCCGGAGGTCGAGCGCGAGGTGCCAGCCCGGGTTGAACTGGCGGTGGCCCTCGACTCCCGCCCGGCGGGCCCGTACTCGAAGGTCCGCCAGTTTCTCCAGCGCCTGTTCCATCTCGCCCTCGCGGCGGATGATGCCGACGAGGTCGTTCATGGTCTGCTGGAGTTCCTGGTGGAGGGTGTACGGGTTCTCCGGGGTGCGGCCGTTCTCCTTGCCCGGTTCAGGGCCCTCCGCGGAGAAGGGGCGCAGTGCCTCCGCCGCCGCCAGGTCCACCTCGGTGTCGTCGACCTGAGGGCGGCTGTCCGCCAGGTCGGCCGCGTGGTCCGCCGCGTGCCAGCCCGCCCGGCGGCCGAACACCAGCAGGTCGGACAGGGAGTTGCCGCCCAGCCGGTTGGAGCCGTGCATACCGCCGGCCACCTCGCCGGCCGCGAACAGCCCCGGTACCCCGCGTGCCGCCGCCGTGTCCGACTCGACCGCGATGCCGCCCATCACGTAGTGACAGGTCGGGCCGACCTCCATCGCCTCCGCCGTGATGTCGACGTCTGCCAGCTCCTTGAACTGGTGGTACATGGACGGCAGTCGGCGCCGGATCACCTCCGCCGGCATACGTGTCGACACGTCCAGGAAGACCCCGCCGTGGGGCGATCCGCGGCCCGCCTTCACCTCGGAGTTGATGGCGCGGGCGACCTCGTCGCGGGGGAGCAGCTCGGGGGGACGGCGGTTGTGGTCCGGGTCCTCGTACCAGCGGTCGCCCTCCGCCTCCGACTCGGCGTACTTCTCCTTGAAGACGTCGGGGACGTAGTCGAACATGAACCGCTTGCCCTCGGAGTTGCGCAGCACCCCGCCGTCACCGCGCACCGACTCGGTGACGAGGATGCCCTTCACGGACGGCGGCCAGACCATGCCGGTCGGGTGGAACTGCACGAACTCCATGTTGAGGAGGGGCGCGCCCGCCAGCAGCGCCAGCGCGTGGCCGTCGCCCGTGTACTCCCACGAGTTGGACGTCACCTTGAAGGACTTGCCGATGCCGCCCGTCGCGATCACCACGGAGGGCGCTTCCAGGACGAGGAAACGGCCCGTCTCGCGCTCGTACGCGAAGACTCCGGAGACCCGGCTGCCGTCCTTCAACACCCTTGTGACCGTGCACTCCTGATAGACCTTCAGGCGCGACTCGTACTCGCCCGTCTCGCGAAAGTCCTCCTGCTGGAGCGACACGATCTTCTGCTGGAGCGTGCGGATCAGCTCAAGTCCCGTGCGGTCGCCGACGTGGGCGAGGCGCGGGTACTCGTGGCCGCCGAAGTTGCGCTGCGAGATCCGGCCGTCCTGGGTGCGGTCGAAGAGGGCGCCCCAGGTCTCCAACTCCCAGACCCGGTCGGGGGCTTCCTTCGCGTGCAGCTCGGACATGCGCCACTGGTTGAGGAACTTGCCGCCGCGCAGGGTGTCGCGGAAGTGGACCTGCCAGTTGTCGCCGGAGTTGACGTTGCCCATCGCCGCCGCGATGCCGCCCTCGGCCATCACCGTATGGGCCTTGCCGAACAGCGACTTGCAGATCACCGCCGTACGGGCACCGCGCTCGCGCGCCTCGATGGCGGCCCGGAGGCCCGCGCCACCGGCACCGACCACGACGACGTCCCACTCCTGTCGCTCGACCACGGACATCAGAAGAACCTCGGATCGTTGAAAGCGCCTGAGGCGACCAGGTACACGTAGAAGTCGGCAGCCGCCACGCTGATCAACGACGCCCAGGCGAGCTGCATATGACGGTTGTTCAGCTGCCCCACGAACTTCCACGCCTTGTAGCGCACGGGGTGCTTGGAGAAGTGCTTGAGCTTGCCGCCGACGATGTGCCGGCAGGAGTGGCAGGACAGGGTGTACGCCCAGATCAGCACGATGTTGGCCACGAAGACGAGGGTGCCCAGGCCCATGTGGCCCCAGTGGTAGTGCTCGTCGCGGAAGGTCAGCACGGTGTCGTAGGTGAGCGTGCCCGCGACCAGGAGCGCCGCGTAGAAGAAGTACCGGTGGACGTTCTGCAGGATCAGCGGGAAGCGGGTCTCGCCGGAGTACTTCTTGTGCGGCTCGGCCACCGCGCAGGCCGGGGGAGAGGCCCAGAAGCCGCGGTAGTAGGCCTTGCGGTAGTAGTAGCAGGTCAGACGGAAGCCGAGCGGGAAGACCAGGATGATGATGGCGGGGGAGATGCCCCACCAGCTCCCGAAGAGATCGGCGTTCGGGCCCGCGTGCATGGTGCTGCACCGCTCGGCCAGACAGGGCGAGTAGAACGGCGAGACGTACGGCGCCGAGTAGTAGTTGCTGTCCGCGAAGGCCCGCCAGGTCGAGTAGACGACGAAGGCGAGCAGTCCGGCGGCGGTGACGGCCGGGGCCAGCCACCAGCGGTCGGTCCGCAGATGCGGGGCGTCGATGGCGGCGCGCGTACCGGTGCGTACGCCGCCGCTGTTCGGATGGGGTTCCGTACCAGTGGCCAACTCAGGACTCCGGTCGGTTCAGGGTGCGTGGCGGTCGTGGGCGCCGAGTCCTTCGTCGTCCGAGTCCGTCCACAGGGTGTTGTCGTAGGGGGTGTCGGAGATGGAGACGAGATCGGGGCGCCGGGGGCGCTCGATCCCTGGTGCGGCGTCGCGCAGCAGCGCGACGCTCTCGCGCAGGCGGTCGGCGTCGGCCTTGACCCTGCGCATCTCCAGGCCGCCGCTGCCGAATTGCTGTTCCAGCCGTCCCACCGACCTGAACAGGTCTTCAAGACAGCGCTGGACTGACGTCAGTTCGTCGTGCACGGACATGACGTGACCTCACTTCCGTGGGCGTCGGCCCTGGACGGCAACGTTCATGCGCCTGCGAGTGTTGCGCGTCACACCTGCCGGTGGGAAGCGGTGTGCACGGATTGGCCGGGGTGCGTTGGTGTGTACGGGGGCAGATTCGAACATTGCGCCGCACGGGTGGGCTTCCCGGCGCCCCTCGCCGTGTCGCCCCACAGGGCCGAACCGTTTCCTCTTCAGTGGCCGCAAAGATCTGATCAGCCCCATATACCACCAAAAGTGATCAGAAGCCCGCGGCTTACCGGAGGTAGCAGTGATGTCCCACGACGGCGTCGGACTGCGCGCGGTCATGCGCTCGGTCGCCTTCCTCACCGCGGGCGCGCTCGCGGTGCCCACCCTCGCGGGGTGCAGTTCCGAGGACGAGTCGGGCAAGCCGCTGGCCGCACAGGACATCGCGCCCGTCGCGCGTGACCTGGTCGCCGACGGCGGCACCCTGCGCTGGGCCGTCGACGACGTACCCGAGACCCTCAACGCCTTCCAGTCGGACGCCGACGACGCCACCACCCGCGTCGCCCAGGCCGTCCTGCCCGCCATGTTCCGGCTCGACGCGCAGGGCCGCCCGCAGCGCGACGCCGACTACCTGGAGTCCGCGAAGGTCGTCGACACCTCGCCCAAGCAGGTCGTCCTCTACAAGCTCGACCAGCAGGCGGTGTGGAGCGACGGCCGGGAGATCGGCGCCGCCGACTTCGCCGCCCAGTGGCGCGCCCTGTCCGGCAAGGACTCCGCGTACTGGACCGCCCGCAACGCCGGCTACGACCGCATCGAGAAGATCGAGCGCGGCGCCAACAACCTCGAGGTCAAGGTCACCTTCAGCAGGCCGTACGCCGACTGGAAGTCACTGTTCTCGCCGCTGTACCCCAAGGACGTCATGGGCACCCCGGACGCCTTCAACGACGGGGCGCGCCGCAAGCTGAAGGTCACCGCCGGCGCCTTCTCGCTGCAGAAGGTCGACCGCAAGGACAAGGAGATCGTCCTCGCCCGCAACCCGCACTGGTGGGGCCGGCCCGCGAAGCTCTCGCAGATCGTGCTGGCCGCCGTACCGCTGGACAAGCGGGCCGCCGCACTCGCCGACGGCACCGTCGACCTGGCCGCCGTCGACCCCGCCGACGCGAGCCGGATCGCGCTCGCGGGCCGCGCCAAGGGCACCGGCACCCCGCTCCAGGGCGCGAGCGCGAGCGCCACGAGCGACACGGAGAGCAAGGACGAGAACAAGGGCGAGAGCCCCAGGGAGAAGAAGCAGCTCAGCAAGAAGGAGCGCAAGGCGCTCGCCAAGTACCTGCGCCGGCAGGACGAGTTGAGGGCCTTCACCGTCCGCCGCTCCTTCGAACCCGCCTACACACAGCTCGCCCTCAACGGCTCCGAGGGGCCCCTCGCCGACGAGCGCGTCCGGCGCGCCGTGGCCCGAGCGCTCGACCGGGAGGCGCTCGCCAAGGTCGTCCTCACCCCGCTGGGCCTGCCCGCCGTACCGGTCGGCAGCCACCTCGCACTCTCCGGGCAGGCCGCGTACGCCGACAACAGCGGCGCGCTCGGCGACCACGACACGGCGGAGGCGCAGGCACTGCTCGCCGACGCCGGATGGGTGCCCGGCGGACCGGTCAAGGACAAGGGCGAGAAGGCGGCCGGCGCCGAGGGCAAGAAGGGCAAGAAGGACGACGAGTCGGAGGGCGGCTCCGACGGGCAGTACATCGTCGGCGAGGACAACAAGGACCCGCAGGACCACACCAACAAGCACGGTCACGGCGACGGGGGCTCCAAGCACCTCGCCGACGGCAAGCAGTACGACGGCCGCAAGGTGAAGCAGGGCGGGGCGCCCGGCGCGTACGCCCCGAAGGGCACGGCCGCCCCCGCCGGCGCGAAGACCGGCACGCTCGCCAAGGACGGCAAGCCGCTCACCCTGCGCTTCGTGCTCCCCTCCGGCACCGGCTCCGAGTCGCTGAGCGCGGTCGCCGACAGCATCTCCCGCATGCTGGAGAAGGTCGGCATCCGCACCGAGATCAGCAAGGTCTCCGACGACAGCTACTTCAAGGACCACATCGCGTCCGGCCAGTACGACCTCGCCCTCTACTCCTGGCCCGCGTCCGCCTACCCCGCCACCGACGCCCGCCCGATCTTCGCCAAGCCGGTCCCGGCCGCCGACGGCTCCCTGAACGTCGAGCAGAACTACACCCGCGTCGGCACCGACCAGGTCGACCAGCTCTTCGACCAGGCCGCGTCCACCCTCGACGAGGACGAGTCCGCCGCCCTCGTCCGCAAGGCCGACGCCCGCATCTGGGCCGCGGCCGGCTCCATCCCCCTCTACCAGCGCCCCCAGCTCACGGCCGCCCGCAAGACCGTCGTCAACGCGGGCTCCTTCGGCTTCCAGACCCCGGTCTACGAGGACATGGGGTTTCTGAAGAAGGGGGCCCACCCCTCGGCGAGCCCGTCCAAGGGCTAACATCGCGCGAACATGACGAGCAGCGCCGCCGTCCCGCAGGTGATGCGGGGCGGCGGTTGTCGTACGGGGGTGGGTTGTGCGGGGTTGGGGTGCGGCGTTGACCGCGGTGGTGATGCTGGGCACGGCCGGCTGCGGAGCCGCGGCCACCGATGACGGCCGGGCCGCGGCCGGGGCGGCCACGATCTGTACGCACGGGACCTATACCTGGTCCGGCGTCCGGCACGAGGAGCGGCTGACCGGGCTCCCCGACCGGATCACCTACACCGACGGCGGGTACCAGGGCACCGTCGAACCCGTCTCCGACACCGTCTACCGGCCCACCGTGACCCATCCGCCCAAGGGCGTCGCCCCCGCGCGCGTGATCAAGGCACTCGGCACCCATCTGAAGACGGAGGACCCGCTCGCCGGGCCGTCCGAGACCGCCGGGCACGAGGAGACGGACTTCTTCGACGTGCTCGTGGGCCCCCGGCAGCCCTATTACACCTGGGAGTCCATCGGCCTGGTCGAGGCGGACTTCACTTACAGCTGTGGACTGAACCCGCCGGTGCGCGGTCACGTGCACACCTGGGACACCTACGGCGGCGGATTCATCCCCTGTTCCGAGCCGCCCGAGAGTGCTGCGGCCCAGGCGGCGGCGTCGAAGCTCTGCCCGTAAGGCCCTGCGGAGGCCCCTTCCCCGTACGCCACGTACGATGGGGTAAGGCCGTGGCGTGTCCAGCCCGGCAGGGTCCGCGTAACACAGACGTACGCGCAGGCCTTCCTCACTCTCCGGGAGTACGCCGCAATATGGCCACGCGCCACGACATCCGCAACGTCGCCATCGTCGCCCACGTCGACCACGGGAAGACGACCCTCGTCGACGCCATGCTGAAGCAGGCCGGTGCCTTCGCCGCGCACGCCGCCGAATCGCTCGACGACCGCATGATGGACTCGAACGATCTGGAGCGTGAGAAGGGCATCACGATCCTGGCCAAGAACACGGCCGTCAAGTACCACCCCAAGGATGGCGGAGACGTCATCACCATCAACATCATCGACACCCCCGGCCACGCCGACTTCGGTGGCGAGGTCGAGCGCGGTCTGTCGATGGTGGACGCGGTGGTGCTGCTCGTCGACGCCTCCGAGGGCCCGCTGCCCCAGACCCGCTTCGTGCTGCGCAAGGCGCTCCAGCAGCGCCTGCCCGTCATCCTCTGCATCAACAAGACGGACCGCCCGGACTCCCGGATCGACGAGGTCGTCAACGAGACCTACGACCTCTTCCTGGACCTGGACGCGGACGAGGAGCAGATCGAGTTCCCGATCGTCTACGCGTGTGCGCGTGACGGCGTCGCCTCGCTGACCAAGCCGGAGAACGGCACGGTCCCGCAGGACAGCGACAACCTGGAGCCCTTCTTCTCCACGATCCTGTCGCACGTCCCGGCCCCGCAGTACGACGAGGAGGCCCCGCTCCAGGCGCACGTCACCAACCTGGACGCGGACAACTTCCTCGGCCGTATCGCGCTGCTCCGCGTCGAGCAGGGCGAGCTGCGCAAGGGCCAGACCGTCACGTGGATCAAGCGCGACGGCACCATGTCCAACGTGCGCATCACCGAGCTGCTGATGACCGAGGCGCTCACCCGCAAGCCGGCCGAGATGGCGGGCCCCGGTGACATCTGCGCCGTGGCCGGTATCCCGGACATCATGATCGGTGAGACCCTCGCCGACCCCGAGAACCCGATCGCGCTGCCGCTGATCACGGTCGACGAGCCGGCGATCTCCATGACCATCGGTACGAACACCTCGCCGCTGGTCGGCCGCGGCGGCACCGGCAAGGGCGCCACCGCGAAGGCGGCCGTCAAGGACCGCAAGGTGACGGCTCGTCAGGTCAAGGACCGCCTGGACCGCGAGCTGATCGGTAACGTCTCGCTCCGCGTCCTCGACACCGAGCGCCCCGACGCCTGGGAGGTGCAGGGCCGCGGTGAGCTGGCGCTGGCCATCCTGGTCGAGCAGATGCGCCGCGAGGGCTTCGAGCTGACCATCGGCAAGCCGCAGGTCGTCACGCAGATCATCGACGGCAAGGTGCACGAGCCGGTCGAGCGCATGACGATCGACGTGCCCGAGGAGCACATGGGCGCGGTCACGCAGCTCATGGGCGTCCGCAAGGGCCGGATGGACAACATGTCCAACCACGGCTCGGGCTGGGTCCGCCTGGAGTTCGTCGTCCCGTCCCGCGGCCTCATCGGCTTCCGTACGGAGTTCCTGACCGGCACGCGCGGCACGGGCATCGCCCACTCCATCCACGAGGGCCACGAGCCGTGGTTCGGTGTGCTGACGACCCGTAACAACGGTTCGCTGGTCGCCGACCGCGCCGGTGCCGTCACCGCGTTCGCGATGACGAACCTCCAGGAGCGCGGTGTGCTGTTCACCGACCCCGGCACCGAGGTGTACGAGGGCATGATCGTCGGCGAGAACTCGCGCGCCGACGACATGGACGTGAACATCACCAAGGAGAAGAAGCTCACCAACATGCGCTCGGCCGCCGCCGACTCCTTCGAGGCGATCGTGCCGCCGCGCAAGCTCTCCCTGGAGCAGTCCCTGGAGTTCTGCCGCGACGACGAGTGCGTCGAGGTGACCCCGGAGGCCGTCCGCATCCGCAAGGTCGTCCTCGACCAGAAGGAGCGGGGTCGCTCGGCGAGCCGCGCCAAGCACGCCTGATCCACCGCTGAGGCCCAACTGAGCCCGGGCGCCCCCTACTTGGGGTGCCCGGGCTCAGTGCGCGGGCCGCGCCACGGTGATGATCTCGGGGCTCTCGGGCGTGAGCGGCCCCCGCTCCCAGTCGCCGTACTGCTCGACGACCGCCAGCCCGGCCCCGGCGAGGAACCCCGACAGGGCGGCACGGTCCAGGAACCGCAGGGTCGACCGGCTGACCTGAGGCCGTGTCCAACACCCGCCCTCGAAGGTCTCGGTGAACGTCACCCGGTCCTCCGCGGCCGGCACGGTCTCGACCTCGTGCCACACCGTTACGACACCGCCGCGCGGGTCGGTGAGCCGGCGCGCCCGGTCCGGTGTCCAGCCCTCCCAGGCACGCGCCGCCGGGTTCCGCGTCTCGAACACGAACCGCCCGCCGGGCGCCAGCGCGTCCTGGACCGCCCGCAGCGCGACCCGCAACTCCTCATCCCGAACCAGGACTTGGAAGGCGTGCCCGGTCATCACGACGAGATCGAACTCGCCGTGCCAGGCCATGGTCCGCAACTCCCCGAGCACCCACTCGACACCGGGCTCCCGCCGACGCGCCTGAACGAGCATGGCGGCGGCGGGATCGATCCCGGTCAGCCGCCCCCTGTGTCCCTCGCCCCGGGCCCGGTGCAGCAACCTCCCGGTACCGCACCCCACATCGAGCACGGCCCGCGCGGACATCGCCAGTTCCAGATAGAAGTCGTCCCCCGCACCCCACGGATTGAGCCCGTCGTACAACTCGGCAAGCGACATGTCCCCGAATGACCGATCCACCACCGGTTCAGCCTGCCACAGCCGCCCCGACGGAACGGCGGGACCGCCTGCATTCTTGACGGGTTCTCAACCGGGGGATGCGGTACCCGGGCTTTGCCCGACGCCTGGCCGAATAAAGGGTTATCCCTTGTCCTGGTCAGGAATCCGCACAGGCCGTCCGATCCGCACTACCCTGCCGTTGGCGTGATCCTGTCCATGCTCTGTCGGCTGCCCTTGAAGGCCTCCGGCGTGCGGGCATGTCGATTGCACAGCGGTCGTTGAACCGCAACTGGATTTTCACGCGCTCCGCGTTCGGCATGCGGACATTCAAGCCCGATAAATATGTAACAAGTCCGTTTCGCAGGGATCTTTCACCAAACCCTTTGTCCGGATTTTGGAAGATGTACGCGCGAGGTGTGATCGAACCGAGACCTTGTGAATATGGCTCGGCCCCGCCTCATGGCAGATAGTTAGGCGCGTAGAGCTCGGATCACGGGTCACTCGCTGTAGGCGGCGACTCATCGAGCGCGGGGAGCACTTGACCTTTTCAGGCACCGGTGACGGTGATGTGTCATGCGCTCTCCCAGGTGATGAACCATTGGACTCATGAGGAGGAGCCCCCATGCGTGGTGCCAAGAGCGCCAAGTGGGTTGCGATAGCCGCAGTTGTGGCGCTGGGCGCAACGGCCTGTGGCGGCGGCGGTGACGACAACAGCTCCGGCGGCAGCAAGGGCAACGGCGTCATCTCGGTGGAGATCGGCGAACCGCAGAACAGCCTGGTTCCGAGCAACACGTACGAGACCGAGGGCGGCCAGGTCATCAACGCCCTCTTCACCGGGCTGACCAAGCTTGACGCCGACAACAAGGTCGTCAACGCCATGGCGGAGTCGATCGAGTCCAAGGACAACAAGGTCTGGACGATCAAGCTGAAGTCTGGCTACACCTTCCACAACGGGGAGAAGGTGACCGCCCAGTCCTTCGCCGACGCGTGGAACTACGGCGCGAACCAGACCAACGCCCAGCAGACCAACCCGCTGTTCAGCCACATCGCGGGCTACGCGGACCTCAACCCGGGCGAGGGCAAGAAGCCCAAGACCGACAAGCTGTCCGGTCTGAAGGTCGTTGACGACAGCACCCTCCAGGTCACCCTGAACGGCGCGTTCTCGGCGTTCCCGTCGCAGCTCTCCTTCACCGCCTTCGTGCCGCTGCCCAAGGCGTTCTTCAAGGACCCGAAGGCCTTCGGCGAGGCCCCGATCGGCAACGGCCCGTTCAAGATGAGCGGTAAGTTCAAGCACAACCAGGAAATTGACACCGTCAAGTACGACAAGTACCCCGACGCCTCGAAGATCGAGGTCAAGGGTGTCAACTTCAAGATCTACTCGAACCAGGACACCGCGTACAAGGACCTCGTCGCCGGCAACCTCGACAGCCTGCTGACGATCCCGACCTCGGGCCTGCCGACGTACCACAAGGACCTGAACGGCCGTTACATCGACGAGGCCGACTCGGCCGTCGGCTACATCGGCTTCCCGATCAAGTACAACAAGGCCTTCCAGAACGCGGACCTCCGCAAGGCCATCTCGATGTCGATCGACCGCGCGACGATCTCGTCGAAGATCTTCCTCGGCGCCCGTACGCCCGCGGACGACTACATCAGCCCGATCATCGACGGCTACCGCAAGGGCGCCTGTGGTGAGTCCTGCACGTACAACCCGACCAAGGCCAAGGCGCTCTACAAGCAGAGCGGCGGTCTGCCGGGCAACACGCTGGAGATCGGTTACAACGCGGACGGCGGCCACAAGGAGTGGGTCGAGGCCGTGTCGAACCAGATCCAGCAGGCTCTCGGCATCAAGGTGACGGCCAAGCCGTTCGAGCAGTTCCAGACCATCCTCAACGACCTGGACGCCAAGAAGTACCAGGGCGCGTTCCGTATGGCGTGGAGCATGGACTACCCGGACATGGAGGACTACCTCCGTCCGATCTTCTCGAAGGACGCCATCACCACCGGCTCCAACTACTCGGGCTACACGAACGAGGCGTTCGAGCAGCTCCTCGTCGAGGGCGACCAGGCCCCGACGCACGAGGACGCCATCAAGAAGTACCAGGCCGCGGACGACATCCTGCTCAAGGACCTGCCGTACATCCCGGTGTACTTCTACACGATGAACGCCGGCTTCAGCGACAAGATCAAGTCCATGAAGGTCGCCGGTCACCAGATCCTGTGGGACACGGTCAAGCTCAGCTGACCTGGTTCGAACAGTTCTGACACAGCAGTACGGGGTGAGCAGGGGGAGGAATAGCCTTCCCCTGCTCACTTCTGCTGCCGTCTACCGTCCGACCGTGCCCTCCCCCCGGCCGCGGTCGGGTCGAGCACCCCCCTCTGGAGTACCCATGGGCCGATACGTCGCGCGCCGTCTCCTACAGGTGATCCCTGTGGTCTTCGGCGTCACGTTCATCATCTTCTGCCTGGTCTTCGCTCTGCCCGGCGATCCGATCCAGGCACTGGCCGGCGACAAGCGCGCCGACCCCAACATCGCGGCGATCCTCCGCGCGCACTACCACCTCAACGAGCCGCTGTACCAGCAGTACTGGCACTACATCAGCGGCGTCTTCAGCGGTGACCTCGGGGAGACGTACAACGGGCGTTCCATCTCGGACATCGTCTCCGAGCGCTTCCCCGTCACGCTGAAGCTGGGGCTGACGTCGTTCGCCATCGAGGCCGTGATAGGCATCGTCGCGGGCATCTTCTCCGCCCTGAAAAAGGGCAAGTTCATCGACAACGTCGTACTCATCTCGACCCTGGTCCTGATCTCGATCCCGGTCTTCGTGCTCGGCTCCGTGCTGCAGCTGGAGTTCGGTGTGAACCTCAAGATCACGCCGGTCGCGGGCATCCAACACGGCTGGCCGCAGAGCTACATCCTCCCGGCCATCGTGCTCGCCTCGACGTCGATGGCGTACATCGCCCGACTCGTCCGGACCAGCATGATGGAGTCGGTCCGTGCCGACTACGTCCGTACGGCGATCGCCAAGGGCCTTCCGCAGCGGCGGGTCATCGGCGTGCACGCGATGCGCAACTCCCTGATCCCGGTCGTCACCTTCCTGGGCTTCGACCTGGGCGCGCTCATGGGCGGCGCCATCATCACCGAGCGCGTGTTCAACATGCCAGGTATCGGCGGTCAGTTGGCCCAGTCCGTCTCCCTGCGGGAGCGACCCGTCGTCGTCGGCCTGGTGACCCTTCTCGTGCTGATCTACCTGGTCGCCAACCTCCTCGTAGACCTGCTCTACGCCGTGCTTGACCCGAGGATCCGCTATGAGTGAGAAGACGATAGAAAGGCCCACCACCGACGAGGCCGCCATCGCCAAGGAGATCGAGGCGGAGGAGAAGGCGGCGGCGCGGCAGGCGAGCCTGCTGCGGGACGGCTGGGCGGACCTGCGCAAGCGGCCCATGTTCATCGTGACCTCGCTGATCATCCTGGTCCTGCTCGCGCTGGCGGTCGCGCCAAGTCTGTTCACGGCGCGCTCCCCGTTCTCCGACGGCTTCTGCCAGCTTCAGAACTCCATGACCGGGCCCTCGTCCGGGCACCTGTTCGGCTACGACGTGCAGGGCTGCGACATCTACACGCGGACCGTCTACGGCACCCGCAACTCGATCGTCGTCGGTGTCGTGACCACCACCGCCACCACGCTGATCGGCGGCCTGGTGGGCATGCTCGCCGGTCTCATCGGCGGCTGGGCCGACGCGCTGCTGTCCCGTATCACCGAGGTGTTCGCGGGTCTGCCGCTCATCATCGGCGCGCTGCTGATCATGTCCATCTGGGGCGGCGGCGACGTGTGGTCGGTGTCGCTCATCATGGCGCTCCTCGGCTGGCCGCAGGTCTACCGGATCATGCGCGGCGAGGTCATCGCCAACAAGTACAACGACTACGTGACGGCCGCGCGGGCACTGGGCGCGGGCTCCTGGCGAATAGCGTTCCGGCACATCCTGCCGAACACGCTCGCCCCCGTCATCGTCATCACCACCATGAACCTCGGTGTGTACATCAGCGCCGAGGCCGCCCTGTCCTACCTGGGCATCGGCATCCAGTACCCCAACATCTCCTGGGGCGTGATGATCAGTGACGCCCAGGACAGGTTCCTGACCTCGCCGCACGCGCTGATGTTCCCGGCCGGTGCCCTGAGCATCACGGTCCTGGCCTTCATCATGCTCGGCGACGTGGTTCGCGACGCCTTCGATCCCAAGATGCGCTGAGGGAGGCGTACGTGACCATCATCGACCCGACGGACGCCGTTCCGGCCCAGCGCCCCGGCGACCACGACAACACCGGCCCACTGCTCGAAGTGCGCGATCTGCACGTCGAGTTCCAGACCCGCGAGGGTGTGGTCAAGGCCGTCAACGGCGTCAACTACACCGTCGACTCCGGAGAGACGCTCGCCGTGCTCGGCGAGTCCGGCTCCGGCAAGTCCGTGACCGCGCAGGCGATCATGGGCATCCTGGACATGCCGCCCGCCCGGATCCCGCAGGGGGAGATCCGTTTCTACGGCCAGGACATGCTGACCATGGGTGCCGAGGAGCGGCGCAAGCTGCGCGGCGCCCGGATCGCCATGATCTTCCAGGACGCGCTCTCCTCGCTCAACCCCGTGCTCAGCGTGGGGTTCCAGCTCGGCGAGATGTTCCGCGTCCACCAGGGCATGTCCCGCAAGCAGGCCAAGGCCAAGTCCATCGAGCTGATGGACCGGGTGAAGATCCCGGCCGCCGCGGCGCGGGTGAACGACTACCCGCACCAGTTCTCCGGCGGTATGCGCCAGCGCATCATGATCGCGATGGCGCTCGCCCTGGAGCCGGACCTGATCATCGCCGACGAGCCGACCACGGCCCTCGACGTGACGGTGCAGGCCCAGGTCATGGACCTGCTCGCGGAGTTGCAGCGCGAGTACCGGATGGGGCTCATCCTCATCACCCACGACCTCGGTGTGGTCGCGGACGTCGCCGACAAGATCGCGGTGATGTACGCGGGCCGTATCGTGGAGACGGCACCGGTGCACGAGCTGTACAAGCGCCCGGCGCACCCCTACACCCGGGGTCTGCTGGACTCCATCCCGCGCCTGGACCAGAAGGGCCAGGAGCTCTACGCGATCCAGGGCCTGCCGCCCAACCTGCTGAAGGTGCCGCAGGGTTGTGCCTTCAACCCGCGCTGCGAGAAGGCGCAGGACATCTGCCGTACGGAGTTCCCGCCGCTGGTCCCGGTGACCGAGGCGGACGGAACGGAACTGCCCGGCCGCGCCAGCGCGTGCCACTTCTGGAAGGAGACGATCCATGGCTGACCCGACCAAGGCCGACGAGCCCCAGGACGCGATGCCCAACGTCTCCGAGGTCGAGGTGGCGGAGGTGCACTCGGAGGAGGAGGCGGTCGCCGCTCTCGACGCGAACGTCGAGCGGGGCGAGCCGATCCTCCAGGTGCGCAACCTGGTCAAACACTTCCCGCTGACCCAGGGGATCGTGATCAAACGCCAGATCGGCGCGGTGAAGGCCGTCGACGGTGTCTCCTTCGACCTGCACCAGGGCGAGACCCTGGGCATCGTGGGCGAGTCCGGCTGCGGCAAGTCGACGGTCGCCAAGCTCCTGATGAGCCTGGAGACGCCGACGGCCGGCGAGGTCTTCTACAAGGGCCAGGACATCACCCGGCTGTCCGGCAGGGCCCTCAAGGCCGTCCGCCGGAACATCCAGATGATCTTCCAGGACCCGTACACCTCGCTCAACCCCCGGATGACGGTGGGCGACATCATCGGTGAGCCCTTCGACATCCACCCCGAGGTGGCACCGAAGGGGGACCGTCGCCAGAAGGTGCGGGACCTCCTGGACGTCGTGGGTCTCAACCCGGAGTACATCAACCGCTACCCGCACCAGTTCTCGGGCGGCCAGCGCCAGCGCATCGGCATCGCCCGCGGCCTCGCGCTCAACCCCGAGGTCATCATCTGCGACGAGCCGGTGTCCGCGCTCGACGTGTCGGTGCAGGCACAGGTCATCAACCTGATGGCGCGACTGCAGGACGAGTTCAACCTCTCCTACATCTTCATCGCGCACGACCTGTCGATCGTCCGGCACATCTCGGACCGGGTGGGCGTGATGTACCTCGGCAAGATGGCCGAGGTCGGCACCGACGAGCAGATCTACGAGTACCCGACGCACCCCTACACCCAGGCGCTGCTGTCGGCGGTACCCGTGCCGGACCCGGAGGCCCGCGAGCACCGCGAGCGGATCATCCTCACCGGTGACGTGCCCTCCCCGGCCAACCCGCCGTCCGGCTGCCGCTTCCGCACCCGCTGCTGGAAGGCCCAGGACAAGTGCGCCCAGGAGGAGCCGCTGCTGGCGATCCCGGAGCGCTTCAAGGGCTCCGACACCCCCGCGGCCCACGAGTCGGCGTGCCACTTCGCCGAGGTCAAGGACGTGGTCCACGCGGCCTGATCGCTACGGCCGACACCGAATCCCGGCACTGCGACGGCGGTGCCGGGATTCGGCGTTCTCATACGACGGGGTCCGCCACCCGCGCCCAGTGACAGGCCACTTGAGCCTCCCCGCCCCCGCCCAGCACCTCCAGGTCCTCGGTCCGGCACCGGTGCGCCACCCCCGCCCGCTCCGCCTCCCCGCTCGCCAGGATCTGGCAGCGCACCCGGAACCGGCAGCCGCTCGGGATACGGGACGGGTCCGGTGGTTCGCCGGACAGCACCACGGGATCGCCCGGCGCCTCCGGCAGCACCGACAACAATGCCTGCGTGTACGGGTGTTGGGGCGCCGTCAGAACGCGCTCGGCGTCCCCCGTCTCCACGATCCGGCCCAGGTACATCACCGCGACCCGGTCGGCGATGTTCCACGCCAGCCCCAGGTCGTGGGTCACCACCAGGGCGGCCAGGCCGAGTTCGGTGCGCAGCCGCAGGAGCAGGGCCAGGATCTCGCCGCGCACGGAGGCGTCCAGGGAGGCCACCGGCTCGTCGGCGACGAGGAGTTCGGGTTCCAGCACGAGTGCGCCGGCGATCACCACGCGCTGCCGCTGCCCGCCGGACAGCTCGTGCGGATAGCGCAGAAAGAACCGCTCGGGCGGCCGCAGCCCGGCACGGCTCAACGCCCGGGCGACCACGGCCTGTTCGTCACCCACACCCCCGTGAATGCGCAGCCCCTCGGCCACCGCGTCGTACACCGTGTGCCGTGGGTTGAGCGACCCGCTCGGGTCCTGGAGGACGAGCTGCACGCGTCGGCGATAGGCCTTGAGGGCCCGTGAGGAGTACTGGAGGGGCTTGCCGTCGAAGGTGACCCGCCCTCCGGTCGGCGGCACCAGCCCGAGCAGCGAGCGGGCCAGCGTCGTCTTCCCGCACCCGGACTCTCCGACGAGGGCGACGACCTCCCCCGGCCGGATGTCGAGATCGACCCCGTCCACGGCCCGGGCGGCCGCACCGCCGCGCCGCCCGGGGAAGGCCACGCGCAGTCCTTGGGCGCTGAGGAGGGGCGCCGGTTGTGTGGTCATGACGCGCTCCCGGTGTCGTGGCCGGCCGGTACCTGCACATGCACGCAGGCCGCCCTCCGCCCCCGGCCGGCCTCCCGGAGGGACTGGTCCTCGGTCGCGCACGCGTCCAACGCCTCCGCGCAGCGTGGATGGAAGGCGCAGCCGGACGGCAGGTCCGACGGGTCGGGTGGGTCGCCTGCCAGGCCGCGTGGGGCGAAGCGGGAGGCCGGGTCGCCGATGTGCGGGAAGGAGGCCGACAGGGCCTTGGCGTAGGGGTGGAGGGCGTTCTCGTAGACCTGCCGGGCGGGGCCCTCCTCGATCACGCGGCCCGCGTACATGACGACCAGGCGGTCGCAGAGGTCGGCGAGGATCGCGAGGTCGTGGCTGATCATCAGCAGGCCCACCTGCTGGTCCGTGACCAGGCGTTCGATCAGGCCGAGGATCTGGGCCTGGATCATCACGTCGAGTGCCGTGGTGGGCTCGTCCGCGATGATCAGCTGCGGGTCGCAGGCGAGTGCCATGGCGATCATGACGCGTTGCCGCTGGCCGCCGGAGAGTTCGTGCGGGTAGGCGGTCGCGCGGGTGGCCGGCAGTCCGGCCTGTTCCAGGAGTTCCCCGGCGCGGCGCCTGGCCTGTGCCGTCGTCGCGCCCTGGTGCAGCAGCACGGGTTCCGCGATCTGGTCACCGATGCGGTGCACGGGGTTGAGGGAGTGCATCGCGCCCTGGAAGACGATCGAGGCACCGGCCCAGCGGACCGCCCGCACCCGCCCCCACCGCATCGTCAGCACGTCCTCGCCGTTCAGCAGGATCTCCCCGGAGACCCGCGTCCCCGGCGGCAGCAGCCGTAGCAGCGCGAGCGCCAGGGTGGACTTGCCGGAGCCCGACTCGCCCGCCACGCCCACTTTCTGACCGGCCGTCAGGGACAGGTCGACGCCTCGCACCGCGGCCACCCCGCCCGGGTACGTCACTTCGAGGTTCCGGACCTCCAGGAGGGTCAACCCGCCACCCCCAGCCGGGGGTTGAGGACGGACTCCACCGCGCGCCCGCACAGCGTGAACGCCAGCGCGACCACGGCGATCGCGATGCCGGGCGGCACCAGGTACCACCAGTCCCCGGCACTGACCGCGCCCGCCTCCCGGGCGTCCTGGAGCAGCCCGCCCCACGACACCACCGTCGGATCGCCGAGCCCCAGGAACGCGAGGGTCGCCTCGGCGAGGATGGAGGAGGAGACCATCAGGGTCGTCTGCGCCAGGACCAGCGGCATCACATTGGGCAGCACGTGCCGGGACATCACGTGCCAGTGGCCGCCGCCGAGCGCCCGCGCCCGTTCGATGTACGGCCGTGACTCCACCGCCAGCGTCTGCGCCCGCACCAGCCGGGCCGTGGTCGGCCAGGTGGTCACGCCGATCGCGAGGATCACCGTCCCCAGGGAGCGGGACATGACGGTGGCCAGCGCGATGGCGAGCACCAGCGTCGGCATGACCAGGAACCAGTCGGTGATCCGCATCAGGACCGTCCCGTACGCGCCCCGGAAGTGCCCGGCGGTGATCCCGACCACCGCGCCGATCGCCACGGACAGCACGGCCGCGAGTAGTCCGACGAGCAGTGAGACCCGCGCGCCCCAGATGACCAGTCCCAGCAGGTTGCGGCCGAACTGGTCGGTGCCCAGCGGGAATTGGGCGCTCGGACTCTCCAGGGGCTGCCCCGGTGCTCCGGTCACGCTCGACACGTCGGAGCCGACCGTCAGCGGTGCGGTGAGCGCGGCCAGTGCGAAGAGGCCGAGCGCGGCCAGGCCGACCAGTCCGGCGCGGTGGGTGCGGTACCGCGCCCAGAACCGTACGGCGGACCGGCGGCGGCGCTGCCAGGCGAGGGCGCGCGGACCGGTCTGTGCGACGGGGGGAGCGGTCATCGGCCCACCCGGGGGTCGAGCAGCGGATAGACGAGGTCTGCCAGTGTGTTCATGACGATCACCGCCGCGGCGAAGAAGAGGAACAGGCCCTGGACCAGGGGCAGATCGGGCACGCTCAGCGCCTGGTAGAACAGTCCGCCCAGACCGGGCCAGGAGAAGACCGTCTCCACCAGGATCACGCCGGCGACCGTACGGCCGAGGTTGACGAAGACGAGGGTGACGGTGGGCAGCAGCGCGTTCGGTACGGCGTGCCGGCGCCGGACCAGGTCGTCCCGAAGTCCCTTGGCCCGCGCGGTCGTCAGATAGTCGCTGCCCATCTCGTCGAGCAGCGCGGAGCGCGTGACCAGCAGGGTCTGCCCGTACTCGACCGCCACCAGCGTGACCACGGGCAGGACGAGATGGTGGGCCACGTCCAGCATGTACGCGAAGCCCTCCTTGCCGCCCGACTCCATGCCGCCGGTCGGGAAGAGCCCGGGGATCGGGCCCACGCCCACCGAGAACACGATGATCAGCAGCAGGCCGAGCCAGAACGACGGCACGGAGTAAAGGGTCAGCGCAAGACCGGTGTTGAGCCGGTCGGACAGACTGCCGTTGCGCCATGCCGACCTGGTGCCGAGGAACATGCCGAGCGCGGTGTACAGCACGAAGGCCGTGCCGGTGAGCAGCAGGGTGTTCGGGAGCGCCTCGGTGATCTTGTCGATGACGGGCGCCCGGAACTGGTACGACGTCCCGAGGTCGCCGGTGAGGGCTTTGCCGCAGTAGTCCGTGAACTGCTCCCACAGCGGCAGGTCGAGCCCGAACTCCCGGCGGTACTCGGCCAGTTGGGCGGTCGAGATCGGGCGCCCGCCGGTCATCGTCTTGACCGGGTCGCCCGGGATCAGCCGGAACAGGAAGAACCCGGTGACCAGCACGGCCAGCAGCGAGACGACGGCGCCGCCCAACTTGCCGCCGACGTAGCGGACGTAGCCGGACCGGGCACTGCCCGCTCCTGGTCCGGCCGTCTCCTCCACCGGCACCGAGGTGACGTCAGCGGCCATGAACGGCCGTCCCGCACAAGGCTGTTGAGGATCGGCGCACCGGCTACTCCCGGTCCTCGGCGGTGGCCCGGCGCCGCACCGCGAACAGCACCACCGCACCGACCACGACCAGCCCTCCGACGGCGATCCCGGCGATCGCCCCGCCCGAGAGCCCGCCGGACGACGAGCCGTCGGAGGCCGCGGGCACCGCCGACCACCAACTCCAGTAGCCGTCCTGCCCGTAGATGTTGCCGCCGCTCAGAGGCATCGTGTCGATGGACTTGATCTGGTCGGTGCGGTAGGCCTCGACGGCGTTCGGGTACGCCATGACGTTCATGTACCCGAGGTCGTACAGCCGCGACTCCATCTGCTTCACGAGGTCCGCCCGCTTGACCGGGTCGTACTCGGCCAACTGCTGGGCGTAGAGCGTGTCGTAGGTCTTGTCGCAGATGAAGTTGTCGGTGGCGCCGATGTCCTTGGGGGTGGCCGGGAGTGCCGCGCAGGTGTGGATGGACAGTACGAAGTCCGGGTCGGGGTTGACGGACCAGCCGTCGAAGGCGAGGTCGTACTTGCCGGCGAGCCAGGGGTCGGTGACGTTGTCGAGGCAGTCGAGCGTCACGCCGATGCCGAGCTTGCCCCACCACTCCTTGAGGTACTGGCCGACCGCCTTGTCGTTGGGGTCGGTGGCGTGGCACAGCAGGCGGTAGTCGATCGGTTTGCCGTCCTTGCCGACGCGTTTGCCGTCGCTGTTCTTCTTGTAGCCCGCCCGGTCGAGGAGTTGGGCCGCCTTCGTGGGGTCGTAGGCGAGGTCCTGGCTCGCGGACGGTTTCCAGAAGTACGTCGAGAAGCGCGGCGGGATGTAGCCCTCGCCCTCGACGGCGTGGCCCTGGAAGACCTTGTCGATGAGGGTCGTGCGGTCGACCGCCATGAACAGGGCGTGCCGGACGTTCTCGTCGAGCAGGGAGGGGTCGCCGTCGCCGAAGTGGGTGCCGTTCCTGGCCTGGGCGCCGGGGTTGGTGGCGAGGGCGTAGAAGCGGCGGCCGGGGGCGTCGTTGACCTTGATGTTCTGCTCGGTCTTGAGGGAGGCGGCCTGGGCGGGGGTCAGGGAGGGGGAGCCGGCGACGAAGGAGACCTCGCCCTTGCGGAGTGCGGCCACGGCCGCGTCCTGGTCCTTGTAGTAGCGGAAGACGAGTTCGTCGAACTTCGGTGCCCCGCGCCAGAAGGACTTGTTGGCCTTGAGGCGGACGTAGCTGTCGGGTTTGTAGGCGGTGAGGACGAACGGGCCGTTGCCGACGATCGGGAAGGTCTTGTCGTTGTTGAACTTGGAGAGGTCGCCGGCCTTCGACCAGATGTGCTCGGGCACGATCGGCACATCGAGCGCGGTCATCGTGGCCTGCGGCTTCTTGAGCTGGATGACCAGCTGGGTGGGGCTGGGGGCGGTGACCTTCGCGAAGTTGGTGACGAAGCTGCCGTTGGCGGTGGCGGCGCCCGGGTCGGTCATCATCTTGTTGAACGTCCAGGCCGCGTCCTCGGCGGTGGCCTGCTGCCCGTCGGACCACTTGGAGTCCGAGCGGATCGTGTACGTCCAGGTCAGCTTGTCCGGCGACGAGGTCCACTTGGTGGCGAGCCCCGGGATGGTGTGGTTGTCCTTGGGGTCGTAGTTGGTGAGGTAGTCGTACATCAGCCGGCCGATGCTGGTGCTGACCAGGCGGGTCGCCAGGAAGGGGCTCAGGGAGTCCACGCTCTGCGCGACGGCGACGGTGAGGACCTTGTCGCTCTTGTCGGTCTTGGCCTCGGCCTGCTGCGGTGCCGGATTGAGGGGGGTGGCGAGGGCCGCCGTGACGGCCAGGGCGCCGGATGCTCCGGCCACCAGCCGGTATAAGCGGCGGGGCCGCGGTCTTCTGGGGCGTGAGTGCTCTGTGCCGTTCCGGTCCTGAGTGCTCATGGTCCTGACCTCGCGCTTGACCAGGTGACGCCGGGCTGGGTTGAAGAGTGTGTCTATCAGCGGCGGTCGGCACCCGTCAACGGCGCGTGAAAGGCCATGTGGCCTGCGGAAACAGTGAGTTGACGCACCGATTCGAGGTTTATTGGTCCACACCACTGAAGCGTGCCTGGTGGGGCCGTGGCAGTGGAACGGGGACCGCTGCGGCCTGTGCGTCACCCGTCCCGCGCGCGGCCTGTGCTGCATTCGGGTGGCTGCGTGTGCGAGGTGACCGGTTTGTGCGGATATTGGCCGGTAATGGATCGATCTGGATCGGCCTGGGTCGGCTTTCCTGAGGAGGCACTCGATGCGTGGAGCCACACACGCCAAATGGGCCGCTTGCGCGGCGGCGGTAGCCCTCGCGGCGACCGCCTGTGGGAGCAGCGGCGGCAGCAGCAGCGGCGGCGGTGACGGCAGCGCGGTGCTCAGTGCCTCCTGGGGAGACCCGCAGAACCCGCTGGAGCCGGCCAACACCAACGAGGTACAGGGCGGCAAGGTCCTCGACATGGTCTTCCGCGGCCTCAAGCGCTACAACGCCAAGACCGGCAAGGCCGAGGACATGCTCGCCGACAAGATCGAGACCACGGACTCGCAGAACTTCACGGTCACCATCAAGAGCGGCTGGAAGTTCAGCAACGGCGAGGCCGTCACCGCGAAGTCCTTCGTCGACGCGTGGAACTACGGCGCCAGCCTCAAGAACAACCAGAAGAACGCGTACTTCTTCGGGTACATCGAGGGCTACGACAAGGTCCACCCCGACAGCGGTTCGCAGTCCGCGACCACGCTCTCCGGGCTCAAGGTGACCGGCACCGACACCTTCACCATCAAGCTCACCCAGAAGTTCTCCACGTTCCCGGACACCCTCGGCTACGCGGCCTACTCCCCGCTGCCGTCGACGTTCTTCTCCGACCACGCGGCCTGGCTCAAGAAGCCGGTCGGGAACGGGCCCTACACCATCGAGTCGTACACCAAGGGCTCGCAGATGCAGCTCAAGAAGTGGGACGGCTACACCAACGCGGACAAGGCGCAGAACGGTGGCGTGACCCTCAAGGTCTACACCGACAACAACACCGCCTACACCGACCTGATGGCCGGCAACCTCGACCTCGTCGACGACATCCCGGCCGCGCAGCTCAAGAACGTCAAGAGCGACCTCGGCGGCCGGTACATCAACACGCCCGCCGGGATCATCCAGACGCTCGCGTTCCCGTACTACGACAAGGACTGGAACAAGAGCGGCTCGGAGAAGGTCCGCCAGGGCCTGTCGATGGCGATCAACCGGGACCAGATCACCAACACGATCTTCCAGAAGACCCGCACCCCGGCCACCGACTGGACCTCACCGGTGCTCGGCACCGCCGGCGGCTTCCAGGACGGGCTGTGCGGGGACTCCTGCAAGTACAACCCGACCGAGGCCAAGAAGCTGGTCCAGGAGGGCGGCGGGCTGCCCGGCGGCCAGGTCAAGATCACGTACAACGCGGACACGGGCTCGCACAAGGAGTGGGTGGACGCCGTGTGCAACTCCATCAACAACGCGCTCGGCAACGACAAGGCGTGCGTCGGCAACCCGGTCGGCACCTTCGCCGACTTCCGCAACCAGATCGGCCAGCACAAGATGACCGGGCCGTTCCGGGCCGGCTGGCAGATGGACTACCCGCTCATCCAGAACTTCCTCCAGCCGCTGTACTACACCAACGCCTCCTCCAACGACGGCCAGTGGTCCAACAAGGACTTCGACAAGCTCGTGAACCAGGCCAACGCGGAGACCGACACCGGCAAGGCGATCAAGCTCTTCCAGCAGGCCGAGGGCGTCGTACGGGACAACATGGCCGCCATCCCGCTCTGGTACCAGAACGGCAGCGCGGGCTACTCCGACCGGCTCTCCAACGTGGCGCTCAACCCGTTCAGCGTCCCCGTGTACAACGAGATCAAGGTCGGCTGAGCCCGCATGGGACGGTACGTCGTCCGGCGGCTGCTGCAGATGATCCCGGTCTTCATCGGCGCCACCCTGCTGATCTTCCTGATGGTGAACGTGATGGGCGACCCCATCGCGGGCCTGTGCGGCGACCGGCAGTGCGACCCGGCGACGGCCGCCCAGCTCAAGAAGGAGTTCGGCCTCGACAAGCCCCTGTGGCAGCAGTACCTGACCTACTTGGGGAACATCTTCACCGGTGACTTCGGTACGGCGTTCAACGGCCAGAAGGTCACCGAGCTGATGGCGACCGCGTTCCCCGTCACCATCCGGCTGACCATCGTGGCGATCGTCATCGAGGTCGTCATCGGCATCACGCTCGGGGTGCTCACCGGCCTCAAGCGCGGCCGGCCGATCGACACGAGCGTGCTGCTGCTCACCCTCGTCGTCATCTCCATCCCGACCTTCGTCACCGGTCTGCTGCTGCAACTGCTGCTCGGCGTCGAGTGGGGCTGGATCAAACCCTCCGTCTCCTCGGAGGCGACCTTCAGTGAACTGATCGTCCCCGGGCTGGTGTTGGCCTCGGTCTCACTCGCCTACGTCACCCGGCTGACCCGGACGTCCATCGCGGAGAACCGGCGCTCCGACTACGTCCGCACGGCCGTGGCGAAGGGCCTCCCGAGACGCCGGGTGATCATCCGCCACCTCCTCCGCAACTCCCTCATCCCCGTGGTCACTTTCATCGGAACCGACATCGGCGCCCTGATGGGCGGCGCGATCGTCACCGAGCGGATCTTCAACATCCACGGCGTCGGCTTCCAGATCTACCAGGGGATCGTCCGGCAGAACACACAGACCGTGGTCGGCTTCGTGACGGTCCTCGTCCTCGTCTTCCTGGTCGCCAACCTGCTTGTAGACCTCCTGTACGCCGTACTCGACCCGAGGATCCGCTATGCCTGAGCAGCCGTTCGAGCCGGATCGCGCCATCGCCGGCACCGGCGCGGGCGGCGCGATGGACCTCGCCACGAGCGAGGCGGAGACCCTGGAGAAGACTCCTGGCGGCCCGGAGGGCACGGGCCCCCAGGAGAAGCCCCGCTCCCTCTGGTCCGACGCCTGGCGGGACCTGCGCCGCAACCCGGTCTTCATCATCTCCGCACTGGTCATCCTCTTCCTGATCGTCATCTCCCTCTGGCCGTCCCTGATCGCCTCCGGCAACCCCCTCAAGTGCGACCTCGCAAAGGCCCAGGAGGGCTCCCAGCCCGGCCATCCTTTCGGCTACGACGGCCAGGGCTGCGACGTCTACACGCGCACGGTGTACGGCACCCGTACGTCGGTGACGGTCGGCGTCCTCGCCACGCTGGGCGTCGCGATCCTCGGCTCGGCCCTGGGCGGACTCGCGGGCTTCTTCGGCGGGGCGTGGGACTCGATCCTCTCCCGCCTCACGGACATCTTCTTCGCGATCCCGGTGGTCCTCGGCGGCCTGGTCCTGCTCTCCGTGGTCACCAGCAACACGGTCTGGCCGGTCATCGGCTTCATGGTGCTGCTCGGCTGGCCGCAGATCTCCCGCATCGCCCGCGGCTCGGTCATCACCGCCAAACAGAACGACTACGTGCAGGCCGCGCGGGCCCTCGGCGCCTCCAACTCCCGCCTCCTGCTACGGCACATCGCCCCGAACGCGGTCGCCCCGGTGATCGTCGTCGCCACCATCGCGCTCGGCACGTACATCTCGCTGGAAGCGACCCTGTCGTACCTCGGCGTAGGCCTGAAGCCCCCCACGGTCAGCTGGGGCATCGACATCTCCTCGGCCTCCGCCTACATCCGCAACGCCCCCCACATGCTCCTCTGGCCGGCCGGAGCCCTCGCGATCACCGTCCTCGCGTTCATCATGCTCGGCGACGCGGTGCGCGACGCCCTTGACCCGAAGTTGAGGTGAGGCGGCGTCATGCTGCTCGAAGTGCGGGATCTGCACGTGGAGTTCAGGACCAGGGACGGGGTCGCCAAGGCCGTCAACGGGGTCAACTACAGCGTGGACGAGGGGGAGACCCTTGCCGTGCTGGGGGAGTCGGGGTCCGGGAAGTCCGTGACCGCGCAGGCTGTCATGGGGATTCTCGATGTGCCGCCGGGGAAGATCACCGGCGGGGAGATCCTCTTCCGGGGCGAGGACCTGCTGAAGTTCAAGGAAGAGGAACGGCGCAAGGTCCGCGGCGCCGAGATGGCGATGATCTTCCAGGACGCGCTGTCCTCGCTCAACCCCGTGCTCTCCGTGGGCGATCAGCTCGGCGAGATGTTCGTCGTGCACAAGGGGATGTCGAGGAAGGACGCGCGCGCCAAGGCCGTCGAGCTGATGGAGCGGGTGCGGATCCCGGCCGCCAAGGAACGCGTGCGGGACTACCCGCACCAGTTCTCCGGCGGTATGCGCCAGCGCATCATGATCGCGATGGCGCTCGCCCTCGAACCGGCGCTCATCATCGCCGACGAACCCACCACCGCCCTGGATGTCACCGTGCAGGCCCAGGTCATGGACCTGCTCGCCGAGTTGCAGCGCGAGCTCAACATGGGGCTCATCCTCATCACCCACGACCTCGGAGTCGTCGCGGACGTCGCCGACAAGATCGCCGTGATGTACGCGGGACGGATCGTCGAGTCGGCCCCGGTCCACGACATCTACAAGGCACCCGCCCACCCGTACACGCGCGGCCTGCTGGACTCCATCCCGCGCCTGGACCAGAAGGGCCAGGAGCTCTACGCCATCAAGGGCCTCCCGCCGAACCTGATGCACATCCCGCCCGGCTGCGCCTTCAACCCCCGCTGTCCGATGGCCCAGGACGTGTGCCGGACCGATGAACCCGAACTGTACGAGGTTGATCAACACCGGGGCAGTGCCTGTCACTTCTGGAGGGAGTGCCTCAATGGTTGAGCCGATCCTTGAAGTGACCGGACTGGTCAAGCACTACCCGTTGACCCAGGGCATTCTGTTCAAGAAACAGGTCGGTGCCGTCAAGGCCGTTGACGGTGTCGACTTCACGCTCAACAGAGGAGAGACCCTCGGCATCGTCGGGGAGTCCGGGTGCGGCAAATCAACTGTCGCCAAGATGCTGGTCAATCTCGAGCGGCCGACCGAGGGGTCGATCAAGTTCAAGGGCGAGGACATCAGTAAGATGTCCGGCCGCGCCCTGAAGACCGCCCGCCGCAACATCCAGATGGTGTTCCAGGACCCGTACACCTCCCTCAACCCCCGTATGACGGTCGGCGACATCATCGGAGAGCCGTACGAGATCCACCCCGAGGTGGCCCCGAAAGGCGACCGGCGCAAGCGGGTTCAGGATCTCCTCGACGTCGTGGGACTCAACCCCGAGTACATCAACCGCTATCCGCACCAGTTCTCCGGCGGCCAGCGCCAACGCATCGGCATCGCACGGGGGTTGGCCCTGCGCCCCGAGGTCATCGTCGCCGACGAACCCGTCTCCGCGCTCGACGTCTCCGTGCAGGCCCAGGTCATCAACCTCCTCGACCGCCTCCAGGACGAGTTCGACCTCTCCTACGTCTTCATCGCGCACGACCTCTCGATCGTCCGGCACATCTCGGACCGGGTCGGGGTGATGTACCTCGGACGGATCGTGGAGATCGGCAGCGACGAGCAGATCTACGACCACCCGACGCACCCGTACACGCAGGCACTGCTGTCCGCGGTCCCCGTGCCCGACCCGGACGCGCGCGAGCACCGCGAGCGGATCATCCTGTCCGGCGATGTGCCGTCCCCGACGAACGTCCCGTCCGGCTGCCGCTTCCGTACCCGCTGCTGGAAGGCGCAGGAGCGCTGCGCGCTGGAGGTGCCGCTGCTCGCCGTACCGGCCGAGTTCCGGCTCGTGAGCGGGCCCGTGGCCCACGACTCGGCCTGTCACTTCGCGGAGGAGAAGACGGTCGTACCGAAGGACGAGACCCCGGACGATCTTGGAAACGGGGCGGAATAACCGCACAAACAGGCATCAACCGCGTTAACACGCAGGCAACTCGGCCGACCCGATCTCGATATACGGACGCGTCAACCTGAACAACGTACGGCCGTGCGGGTGCCGTAAACGGACCGGGGCGCGCCATGTCGCCCCGGTCCGTTGCCCGTTGTCAGCGGGCGAGCCCCAACGAGCGCTTCAGGAAGTCCAGCTGGAGCAGCAGCAGGTTCTCCGCGACCGCCTCCTGCGGGGTCATGTGCGTCACCCCGGAGAGGGGCAGTACCTCGTGCGGACGGCCGGCCGCGAGCAGGGCCGAGGACAGGCGCAGGGAGTGGGCGACCACCACGTTGTCGTCCGCGAGGCCGTGGATGATCAGCATCGGGCGGTGCGGCTCGGCAGCGTCCACCAGGCCCGCGTCGTCGATCACGGAGTTGCGCCGGTAGACCTCGGGCTGCTCGGCGGGGTGCCCGATGTACCGCTCCTGGTAGTGGGTGTCGTACAGCCGCAGGTCGGTGACCGGTGCGCCGACGACCGCCGCGTGGAAGACGTCGGGGCGGCGCAGCGCGGCGAGGGCGGCCAGGTAGCCGCCGAACGACCAGCCCCGGATCGCGACCCGGCCGAGGTCGAGCGGGAAGTCGGCCGCGAGCGCCTGGAGCGCGTCGATCTGGTCCTCCAGGACGACCGCCGCGAGGTCGTCCCTGATCGCCTTCTCCCAGGCCGGTGAGCGGCCCGGAGTGCCCCGTCCGTCGGCGACGAGCACCGCGAAACCCTGGTCGGCGAACCACTGCGAGGTGAGGTGCGCGTTGTGTGCGGCGACCACGCGCTGACCGTGCGGACCGCCGTAGGGGTCGAGCAGAACCGGAAGCGGACTGCTGCCGTTGTAGTCCCGTGGCATAAGCAGGGCGCACGGGACGCGGCGTGCGCCCCCCTCGGTGAAGGTGATGCGCGGGGACACACCGGGATCTTCGGCGTACGACGCGATCGGCACCGTCTTCTTGCCCTCGCGCAGCACCTGTACCCGCGTGCCCGGCCGGTCCGGTACCGCCGACAGCAGGACGGTCACGCCCCCGGCGCGTACCGCCGAGTGCACGCCGGGCTCCTGCGAGACGCGCTCCAGGCCGAGCTCGCTGACCCGGTAGACATGCACCTCGCCGGTCTCCGGGGCGGGTGCCGCCTCGCCCGCCGAGGCCGCGACCAGCACGTTGTCGTCCGAGACGTCCAGTACCGCGCGGACGTGCAACTGCGGTCCGGTGAGCGGGCGTTCACCGACCGCGAGGACCCGGGCGCCCCCCTCGTCGGCGATCCGCACGAGCCGTCCGGAGGGGCTCCAGCACGGCACGCCAGGGAAAAGATCAAGCCAAACTGGATCTTCGTCGGCGTGCACCATCCGGGTCGCCCCGGTGTCCGGGTCCACAGCCAGGAACAGCTGGCTGCGCTGGTCCCGCGCCTGCACGAGCAGCAGCGGGGCACCCGCCGCTGACCAGTGCACTCGCGCCAGATACGGATACCGTGCGCGGTCCCAGACGACCTCCGTGCGCACCCCGTTCAGCGCGATCACATACAGCCGTACCTCCGCGTTGGCCGTCCCCGCCGCCGGATACGCGACCCGCCGCGGCTCGCGCTCCGGGTGGGCCGGGTCGGCGATCCACCAGCGCTCCACCGGCGTGTCGTCCACGCGGGCGACCAGCAGCCGGTCCGAGTCCGGCGACCACCAGAAACCGCGGGTACGGCTCATCTCCTCGGCCGCGATGAACTCGGCCAATCCATAGGTGACTTCGTCCGACTCCGGCCCGGCGAGCACCCGGTCGCCCTCGCCCTCGGCTCCCACGACCCGCAGGGCGCCCTCGGTGACGTAGGCGATGTGCCGTCCGTCGGGGGCCGGGCGGGGGTCGATCACCGGCCCCGGGACGGGGAGTTCACGTGCCGTGCCGGCCCGCAGCTCGGCCGTGAAAAGCCGCCCTGACAAGGCGAAAGACGCCAACTCGACCTCGCTGTCGGTGGCGTAGCCGACGATCCCCGCACCACCCTCGCGGGTGCGCTCGCGGCGCGCCCGCTCCTCGGGTGAGAGGTGCTCCGAGGCGCCGCCCAGGAGGGCGCGCGGGTCGGCCGCGACGCGCTCCTCGCCGCCCGCCGGATCGAGGACCCACAGCGCGTTCACCCGGTCCGTGCCGGAGGAGGAGCGCAGGAACACGACCCGGGAACCATCGGGCGCCACGGTGAACGCGCGCGGCGCGCCGAGCGTGAACCGCTGGGTACGGGCGTGCCGTCGGGGGAAGGAGTCAGCCTCGGTCGTCATGCCCCGACCATATTGGCCATGCGCCCCCTTGTGCGGCTGTGCGCCGAGCGATGCGCGAGCGCGGATAGTTATGATCACTAGCGCTGGGTGGGTATGAACCTGCTGGCTGCTGTATGGATTTGCTCTACGGATCCACGCCATGGATCCATTGCCCCCATAGTCCGACCCCCCCGAGTCCCTGGGATCATTGGAGGTGAGCCGCCGTGGCACTCTCGATTTCGGCGGTGGTGCTGCTGGCGATCGTCGTCTTCCTTCTGGTCAGGAAATCAGGGCTGAAGGGCGGACACGCGGTCGTCTGTGTCCTCCTCGGGTTCTATCTGGCCTCCTCGACCATCGCGCCCACGATCAGCGATCTCACGACGAACATCGCGAGCATGATCGGCAGCATCAAGTTCTGACGGCTCACCTTTAGGGTGGGCACATGACGGAACTGCCCGCCCGTCGTCTGTTGCTGGTGCACGCGCACCCCGACGACGAGTCGATCAACAACGGCGCGACCATGGCCAAGTACGCGGCCGAGGGTGCCCTGGTGACACTGGTCACCTGCACCCTCGGTGAACACGGCGAGGTCATTCCGCCCGAGCTGCGGCAGCTGACGGGTGCCGCGCTCGGGAAACACCGGGCGGGCGAGCTCGGGGCCGCGATGAGTGAGCTCGGGGTGGGTGACTTCCGTCTCCTCGGCGGCGCCGGACGCTACCAGGACTCCGGGATGATGGGCACCCCGGACAACGACGACCCAGATTGCTTCTGGCAGGCCGACGTCGACGAGGCCGCCGAGTACCTCATCGAGGTGATCCGCGAGGTGCGCCCGCAGGTCCTGGTCACCTACGACCCCGACGGCGGCTACGGCCACCCGGACCACATCCAGGCCCACCGCGTCGCCATGCGCGCCGCCGAACTCGCCGCCGACGCAGGGCAGTCGATCGCCAAGGTCTACTGGAACCGCGTACCCCGGACCGTCGTCGAGGACGGCTTCGAGCGGCTGCGGGACGCGCTGCCGGAGCTGCCCTTCGCGGAGACCGCCGCCGTGGACGACGTCCCGGGTGTCGTGGACGACGACCGGATCACCACCGCGATCGACGGCACCGAATACGGAGCCGCCAAGACCGCCGCGATGCGCGCGCACGCGACCCAGATCGAAGTCGCCCCGGACGAGCCGTACTTCGTGCTCTCCAACTACCTCGCGCAGCCGGTTTTCACCACCGAGTACTACGAGTTGGTCAAGGGCGAGACCGGCGGCCCGGCACCCGAGACCGACCTCTTCGAAGGGCTGGGCCTGTGACGAGCGCCAACCAGGGCGGCGGAAGCCTGCTCGCCCAGCCGCTGCAACGGCCTTCCGGACTACGGGTGTTGGCCTACCTCGGGCTCTTCGTGCTCGGCGCGGTCGTCGGGGCGGCCGGGGCGCTGGTGCAGGGCGGCTGGTTCCCCGGCGGGCTGCTGCTCGCGCTCGCCGGAGCGGGCGGACTGTTCCTCGGCGGGGCGAGAGCGGCCGGCGGGCGGGGCGGGGCCGTGGCGCCCGCGGCCGGCTGGATGGTGGCTGTCATCCTGCTCACCGCCAGCCGTCCGGAAGGCGACTTCCTCTTCGGCGCGGGAGTCGGTTCCTATCTCTTTCTGCTCGGCGGAATGGCCATTGCTGTGATCTGTGCCACGTTGGGTTTGGGGCGGCAACCAAGCGGCCCTGACGTCCGACTTGGCAAGTGACGTACCACTTCGCGGTGACGCGCGCGTGCGAGTCCGGTGTGGGTTTCCCCAGCGGCCGTGGGATACCGCCAAGAAGTGGCCAGTATGGTGGTGCGCGCCGCCGAGTCGCCCGTGGGTGTCGGGCGGCGGAGCCAACCGGGAGAACCTGCCTTGAGTCGTGAAACTGACACTCCGTCCTCCGGGCCCGACGGGCGCGGCGGAGCCGCTTACCCATCGGGGACCCCGCCGTACGGGACGCCCGCGGCTTCCGACGACCGTACGGATGCGGGGCGTTCGGCCGCGCAGCCGGAGGAACGCAAGACCGAGACGACGCTGACGACCCGGATCCGGATCAACATCCCCGGGTCGCGGCCCATTCCGCCGGTCGTCGTGCGCACGCCCGTCGCGGACACCGAGTCCGCCGACGGGTCCACGACCGCCGAGACACAGCTGCCGAGTTCCCCGCTGCCCACGGGCGTCGTCGAACCGACCGCCGAACTCGCCCTGCCCACACCCGAGGAGAAGACCAGCGACTGGTTCGCGCCACGCAAGTCCGGCCCCGCGAAGGGCGGTCAGGGCGGTGGCGGCACCAACGGCGCTGGGATTCCGGGCGGTTCGGCCGCGGGGACTCCGAGTGCCGGCACGCCGACCACGGGTGCGCCCGGGGCCGCGCGGCCGACCGGTGCCCGCCCCGGCGGTGTGGTCGGCGCCATGGGCCTGCCGAGCGCTTCCCGGCCGGGCGGCGCGAACGGCGGTACGAACGGTGCCGGGTTCGCCGGTGCCACCGGTGGCGGACCCGTTGCCCCCGGGCACGGCGGCGGCACCGGCTCCTTCGACGTGACCGAGGCGCTGGCGGCGGGCTCGCTGGGCAACGGCTCCCGTCCGGGCGGAGGCGGCGCCGAACCGCGCCGCGACGAGCTGCCGTACTTCTCGGGGAACGGCCCGGGCGAGCAGGGCGGCCTTCCCGGGGCCAACGGCCAGGGCGGCTTCCCCGGACCCGAGGGTCAGGGTGCCCAGGGCGGCTACGCCGGGTCCAACGGTCACGGCGCGCGCATCGAGCAGTTCCCCGGGCCCGACGGCCAGGGCATCGGCCCCGGCGCCCCGGGCGGTCCCGGTGGACCCAGCGGTTTCAACGGCCCGAACGGGCGCGGCGGCCAGGGCGGCCCCGAGGGCCCCGCGGGCCCGACCGGCGGCCCGGTCACCGGCGACGGCCTGATGCTGCCGCCGGGCCCCGGCTCCATGGGCGGAGCACCGGGCGCGCCCAGCGCGCTGAGCGGCTACGCCGACGGCGCGGGCGGCCCGGGTGCGACTGGTGGCCCGGGCGGTCCCGGCGCCCCCGGTGGCGCGGCTCCCGGCCGACACGCTGGTCGTGGCAGGGGTCCCGGCGGTCCGGGTGGTCCCGGCGGCCCCGGAGGTCGTGGCGCGGGCCCCGGTGGCCCCGGTGCGGGCCCCGCCATGGGTCTCACCGGCCCCGGTACGGCCGGCGGCGCGAGTCTCCCCGGCGGGATCCCCGGCGGCGGGCTCAGCGACGACACCGCGATCCTCACCCCGCAGAAGCTCGCCCAGCCCGGCATGCCCGGCTACGGCGCCCCCGCCGACCAGGTCTCCGGACACACCGTCACCAGCGGTATGCCGGTCGTCCCGGGCAACGGCACCGCGCCGTTCGGCACGGGCACCCACCCCGACGGACCGCTGCCGCACACGCCCCCGAAGCTGCCCGAGCCGGGCTCGACGCAGAGCACGCCCGCCAAGAACGCAGGCAATAACGCGGGCAAGGGCGCGGCGAAGAAAAAGAAGAAGGGCCGCAGCAAGCTGGTCCTGCTCGGTGTCGGCGTGTTCGTCATCGCGGGCGGTGCCTACGGCGCCGGGCTGCTGATGAACCACACCGACGTGCCCAAGGGCACCACCGTGCTCGGCGTCGACATCGGCGGCGGCACCCGTGACGACGCGGTCAAGAAGCTCGACGACGCGTTCGGCGACCGGGTGAACAAGCCGCTGAAGCTGTCGGTGGGCGGCAGGACCGTCTCGCTGAAGCCGGACCAGGCGGGGCTGCAGTTCGACTTCGCCACGACCGTCAGCAAGGCCGCCACCAGCGACTACAACCCGGTCTCCGTGATC
The DNA here is from genome assembly GCF_042751305.1 of Streptomyces hokutonensis. Lineage (GTDB taxonomy): Bacteria > Actinomycetota > Actinomycetes > Streptomycetales > Streptomycetaceae > Streptomyces > Streptomyces hokutonensis_A. The sequence goes on along the minus strand of NZ_JBHYWD010000005.1, from coordinate 293,448 downwards.
GGCTCGCTCTTCGGCCAGGAGCGGATCATCCAGCCCGAGATGCCGACCGACGAGGAGAAGCTCCAGGCCGCCCTGGCGAACCTCGGCGGCGGCTCCGGCTCCGGCGCGGTCACCGAGGGCACGATCCAGTTCACGTCCGGCAAGGCGGTCGCCGTCTACGGCAAGGCGGGCAAGGCCATCGACCCGGCCGGCTCCGTCACGGCCGTTGAGGAGGCGTACCGCACCGAGGTGGAGACCAACACGGTCACCACGGTGACGGTCCCGACGACCACCAAGCAGCCGAGCGTCACGAACGCCGAGGTCGACCGCGAGATGAAGGCGTTCGCGGAACCCGCCATGTCCGCCTTCGCCACGGTCAAGACGGACACCGGCGTCACGCTGCTGCTGAGCCCGAAGAACTCCCTGTGGAAGTTCCTGAGGGTCAAGGCCGTGAACGGCAAGCTCACCGACAGCCCCGACCTGGCCGCCCTCAAAGCGCTCTACGGCAGTGCCTTCGACGGCGTCAAGATCACCCGGGCCACCGGCCAGAAGACGGCAGTCACACCCCAGGACGTCTACGGCGCCCTGCGCCAGGCCCTGATCAGCAAGACCGACCGGGTGGGCATCATCCAGACCAACCCCAGCTAGACCGTGTCCGACCGCACGAGGGGGCACCCGGCACCACGCCGGGCGCCCCCTCGGCCGTAGGACATGACATCTGTCATGCGCCACACCGGACCGCCGACACTGCCGGGCACCGGCCCCGGGCGGTCACGATGGGTGCATGACGACAACAGCGGCGACCACCGCCAGCCCAGTGGTCGGGTTCGACCAGGTGAGCAAGAGCTACGGCGAGGTCCGGGCCGTCGACGGGCTGTCGCTCGCGCTGCACCCGGGGGAGACGGTGGCCCTGCTGGGGCCGAACGGGGCCGGCAAGTCCACCACCCTCGATCTGCTGCTCGGCCTCAAGCACGCCGACAGCGGCACGGTCAGCGTCTTCGGCACCAGCCCCCGCGAGGCGATCGTCGCCGGCCGGGTGGGCGCGATGCTGCAGAGCGGCGGGCTGATGGACGAGGTCACCGTCGGTGAACTGGTCAAGCTGGCCTGCGACTTGCACCCGAAGCCGTACAAGGTCTCCGACGTGATCGCCCGCGCGGGCATCGCCCAGATCGCCGACCGCAAGGTCAACAAGCTCTCCGGCGGCCAGGCCCAGCGCGTCCGCTTCGCCCTCGCGACCGCCGGCGACAGCGACCTGATCGTCCTCGACGAACCGACCACCGGCATGGACGTCTCCGCCCGGCAGGCCTTCTGGGCCACCATGCGCGAACAGGCCGACCAGGGTCGTACGGTCCTCTTCGCCACCCACTACCTCGAAGAGGCCGACGCCATCGCGGACCGCGTGCTGGTCCTGCACCGCGGCCGGCTGCTCGCCGACGGCACCTCCGCCGAGATCAAGGCGAAGGCGGGCGCCCGCAGGGTCGCCTTCGACCTGGACGGCGAGATCGACGAGGCACCGATCCGCGCGCTGCCCTTCCTGACCTCCGTCGACATCAGCGGCTCCACGATCCGCATCCAGTCCACCGACGCCGACGCGACCGTCCACGCGCTCTACGGCCTCGGCGTCTACCCCCGCAACCTCGAAGTCGCCGGACTCGGCCTGGAACAGGCCTTCGTCGCCATCACCACCGCCGAGGAGGCCAAGCAGTCATGAACAGCCTGATCAAACTGGAACTCACCCGTGCCCTGCGCAACCGCAAGTTCCTGTTCTTCTCGGTGATCTACCCCTCCGTCATCTTCCTGCTGGTCTCCAACCAGACGGGCTCGGTCGACGGCACCGGCCTGAGCATCGCCAAGTACGTCATGGTCTCCATGGCCTCCTTCGGCGCCCTGACCGCCGTCCTGATGGGCAACAGCGAGCGCATCGCCAAGGAGCGCGAGAACGGCTGGGTACGGCAGCTGCGGCTGACCACCCTGCCCGGGCGCGGCTACGTCCTCGCCAAGACCGCCAGCGCCGCCGTCGTCAGCCTGCCGTCGATCGTGGTCGTGTTCATCGTCGCCGCCGCATTGAAGGACGTACGGCTGGAGGCCTGGCAGTGGCTAGCGCTGACCGGCGCGATCTGGGCGGGCAGCCTGGTCTTCGCCGCGCTCGGCGTCGCCATCGGCTACCTCGCCTCCGGGGACGCGGTCCGTCCGATCACGATGATCGTCTACTTCGGTCTGTCGATCCTCGGCGGCCTGTGGTTCCCGTCCTCGACCTTCCCGACCTGGCTCCAGGACATCGCGAAGTGGCTGCCCACGCACGCGTACGCTGCCCTGGGGCAGGCCATCGAGCAGAGCCGGTCGCCCCACGCCAAGGACGTCACCCTTCTCGTCGTCTACTTCGCGCTCTTCGCGGGCGGGGCGGCCTGGCTGTACCGGAAGGACACGCTGAAGGCGTGAGCGCGATGACCGAAGATCCGCTGCCGGAGAAGGCCAGGGTGGAGCGGCTGATCCGGATCGGCCGGCCGCCCCGCAACCGGAGCGAGATGGTGCGCAAGCTGGTGTGGATCCTGCCCTGGCTGGTCTTCCTCGGCGCGCCCGTGCAGGACCTGCTGGCCGGCCACCACACCGCCTCGGCCACGGCGGCCGGCTGGGTGGGCCTGGTGGCCTTCACCGGGACCTACCTGTCAGTCGTCTTCCGCACCATGGGCCGCCCCTACTCCGGTTGGCTCGTTGCCGCCATGGTCGCCGTCCTGTGGGTACTGGCCGTCGCCCTGGCCCTCAGCCTCGGCAACTCCTGGCTCGGCCTCTTCGTCTACGTCTCCGTCACCTGCGGGGTGACCCTCCCGCTGCGCGCCGCGTACTGGACGATCCCGCTGACCACCGCCGCGATGATGCTGGCGGGCTGGTTCGTCGGCGACCTGGACGAGGCCTGGGGCCTGTTCCTGATCGTGCTGCTGGTGGGCTACTCCATGACAGGCGTACGACAACTCGTGCGCACGACGGTCGAGTTGCGCAAGGCCCGCGCCACCGTCGCCCAACTCGCCGCCAACGAGGAGCGGTTGCGCCTGGCCCGGGACCTGCACGACCTGCTCGGCCACTCCCTCTCCCTGATCACGCTGAAGAGCGAGCTGGCCGGCCGGATGCTCCCCGACCACCCCGACAAGGCGGCCCAGCAGGTCGCCGACATCGAACAGGTCAGCCGCCAGGCCCTGGTGGACGTCCGCGAGGCCGTCACCGGCTACCGGCGCCCCCGCCTCCCCGGCGAACTCGCGGGTGCCCAGGTTGCGTTGACGGCCGCGGGCGTCACGGCCGACCTCCCCGCCGAACCGGACCTCACCGGCGTCCCCGAGGACCGCGAGTCCGCCCTCGCCTGGGCCCTGCGCGAGGCGATCACCAACGTCGTCCGGCACAGCGGGGCCCAGCGCTGTGTGGTCGAACTGGTCCGGCGCCAGACCCTGGACGGCCCGATGCTCGAACTCTCCGTCGAGGACAACGGCTCGGGCGGCTCGGGCAAGGACCCCGGCAACGGTCTGACGGGTCTCGCCGAGCGCCTCGCGAAGGTCGGCGGCTCCCTGGAGGCGACCCGCGTCAAACACGGCTTCCGGCTGGTCGCACGGGTGCCCGTGGGCGTTCCGGTCTCCTCGGCGGACGTAGGATCCCCCGCATGAGCCGTACGATCAAGGTCCTCCTCGCCGAGGACCAGTCGATGGTCCGCGAGGCACTGGCCGCACTGCTCGGCCTGGAGGACGACATCGAGGTCGTCGCCCAAGTCGCGCGCGGCGACGAGGTGTTGGCGGCGGCCCGGGAACACGCCGTGGACGTGGCCCTCCTCGACATCGAGATGCCCGGCTGCACCGGCATCGAGGCGGCGGCCCAGGTCCACAAGGCGCTCCCCGAGGTGAAACTGGTGGTCCTGACGACCTTCGGCCGCCCCGGCTATCTGCGCAGCGCGATGGAGGCGGGCGCGGACGCGTTCCTGGTCAAGGACGCCCCGGCCGCCCAACTCGCGGCAGCGGTACGGAAAGTACTGGCCGGAGAGCGGGTCATCGACCCAACTCTCGCCGCGGCGGCCCTGGCAGAGGGCGCCAACCCACTGACCGACCGCGAGCGCGAGGTCTTGAGGGCGGCGGCGGACGGCTCGACGAACGCGGAACTGGCCAAGGCGCTGCACTTGTCGCAGGGGACGGTCCGCAACTACTTGTCGACGGCGATCCAGAAGCTGGCGGTGAGGAACAGGGCGGAGGCGGTACGGATCGCGAGAGAGAAGGGCTGGCTGTAAATCGCCGGCCAGGTGCAGTTCTTCAGGGGCGCGGGGCCGTATCGATTTGCGGCTCCGCCGCGTGGGCGCGACCAGCCCCAACGCACCCGCACTCGCCAACTCAGTTCAGCCTGGCGCGAGCCGACCGCGCCTGCCCCCGCACCCGATCGGCAGCAGGCTCATCCACCACCGCCACCACCTCCGCATACGCCTCCAACTCGGCCGCCCCCGCGAGGAAATCCCCCCGCTCGACCAGCAGTTGAGCCCGCTCATACCGCAACCGAGCCGAATGCGAAGGCAACAGCAGCGCCAACTCCACGGCCCACAAGGCCACATCCGACCGCTCGGGCCGAGCCGCAGCCCACGCCCGGATGTTGTTCAGGACGCGCGAAACAACCTCCAGCGGCGCCGCAGGCACAAGCATCGAGGGCTCCAGCGAAGCTCCCGTCGCCCCCGCGACCAGCAACTCCGCGTCGCCGCCCGACAACACCCGCCCACCGTCGAACGGATCGGCCAGCACCTGTTCCTCCGCCGGCCCGAGCCCCACCACGAAGTGCCCGGGCAGTGCGACCCCGTAGACCGGGGCCCCGGCCCGCCGGGCGACCTCCATCCACACCACGGACAACAGGATGGGCAGCCCGCGCCGCCGCCGCAGTACGTCGTGCAGCAGCGAGGAACCAAGCCGCTGGTAGTCGCCGGGCGTACCCCGGAACTCGAAGCGGACGCCGAGGAGTTGGCGCAGCGCGTTCGCCCACGCGGAGGGCCCGCCGGGGCGGTACGGCAACTGCCCGGCCAGCCGGTCGAGTTCGACCTGCGCCGCGTCGATACCGGCGTCGTCCAGCGCCCCGTCCGCCGTCGCCCCCACCAGCAGGCAGAGCGTGGCGAGATCGGGCCGCTCGGACCGCGCCTCCTCGGCGAACCAGGCACGTACCTCCGCCGACCGCTCGGGTGACGGCGGACAGGGACCGGGCATGGCGAACTCGAACCCCCTCACGACGATCCGAGGCGGCCGCTGTCACTGTCCGCCACCGGCTCGCGATAGTGGTGGTAGGCGTGGTGCGCCCCGAACCCCATCCCGGTGTACAGCGCCCGCGCCCCCGCGTTGTCCGTCTCGACCTGCAACCACGCGGCCGACGCCCCCTCCTCCAGCGCCCGCGAGGCCAACGCGGCCATGACGAGCGAGGCGAGCCCCCGCCGCCGTAGCGCCGGATCGACCTCGACGGCGCCGAAACCGGCCCACCGCCCGTCCACGACACACCGCCCGATGGCCGCGGGCTCGGCGCCCTCACCAGGGACCGTCGCGAACCACACCGAGGGTCCGCCGCCCAGCACCTTCAGGGCCACCTCGCTCACCCCCTTGCGCTGATAGCGGGCCAGCCACGCGTCGTCCGCCGTCCCGGAGAGGACGACCCCGGCCGGGTCGGCCCGGTCGGCGACCGGGGCCAGGGCCCCGACCCACAGCTCGGCCGTCACCTCACGGGTCCAGCCGCGCCGCTCCAACTCGGCGCAGAGCAGCTCCTGCGTGCCCTCGGCGCCGGTCGCGGTCTGGACGTAGGCCGGCAGACCGCGGTCGCCGTACCACCGTCGTACGGCGGTGAGGGCCGCGTCGAGAGGCAGGCCGGGATCGCCGAGCGGGAGGACGGAGTTGGCGCGGCGGGTGAATCCGGCGGCGGAGCGCAGCTCCCACTCGCCGAGCCGCTCGCTCTCCACCGGTTGCCAGCCGCGCGCGGAGACCCGCGCCAGCTCCCGGTAGGTGGCGGCGGGCCCCCGCCGCCGGGCCGGAGCGGCCGGTACGACCTTCCCCGCCACCAGCGAGGATTCCGAAATGCGGACGGACTCCCCGCCCTTCCGTGTGATCGTCAGCACACCGCTGTCCCATGATGTGAGAACACCCACCGTGTCGGTGAACTTCTCCGTCGTGTCTTCAGCATCTGACAAGCACCTGACGGAGACCCGTTTGCCCACGTCAGCAGCGGTGATACGGACCTCGAGACGTCCGGCCGCAGAGATTTCCACAGGTCAGTTCACCCCTCCTGTATGGATCACGCCCCGGAACGGAGATACTAGGTGCGGGCATGGACGACGCCGCGCTCCAGCGCGCCTGGCGGCGGAGCCTACGGAGGCCCGCCAGCGCCCTATCGAGGAGGAACGACAGCGTGACCTACGTCATCGCGCAGCCTTGTGTCGACGTCAAGGACAAGGCGTGCATCGAGGAGTGCCCGGTCGACTGCATCTACGAGGGCTCCCGGTCCTTGTACATCCACCCGGACGAATGCGTCGACTGTGGAGCCTGTGAGCCGGTGTGCCCGGTCGAGGCGATCTTCTACGAGGACGACACTCCCGAGGAGTGGAAGGACTACTACAAGGCGAACGTCGAGTTCTTCGACGAGCTCGGCTCCCCGGGCGGTGCCAGCAAGCTGGGCCTGATCGAGCGCGACCACCCCTTCGTCGCCGCGCTGCCGCCGCAGAACCAGTAAGAGCGGCCCGCGACAGACGCGCCGCCTCGGTCCCGTACGGCCTGATCACGCCCGATCAGCGCCCTACGGGGCCGAGGCGTTTGCCGTACCGGCCGAACCGATGAGAGTGAGCGAGCAACCGTGTCCGCAGTCTCCGACCGTCTGCCCACCTTCCCCTGGGACAAGCTGGAGCCGTACAAGAAGACGGCGACGGCGCACCCGGGCGGCATCGTCGACCTCTCGGTCGGCACCCCGGTGGACCCGGTCCCCGATCTGATCCAGAAGGCCCTGATCGACGCGGCCGACTCGCCCGGCTACCCCACGGTCTGGGGCACCCCGGCCCTGCGCGACGCGCTCACCGGCTGGGTCGAACGCCGCCTTGGCGCCCGCGACGTCACCCACCGCCACGTCCTGCCGATCGTCGGCTCCAAGGAACTCGTCGCCTGGCTCCCCACCCAGTTGGGCCTGGGCCCGGGCGACCGCGTGGCCTACCCCCGCCTCGCCTACCCGACCTACGAGGTCGGCGCCCGCCTGGCCCGCGCCGACTACGAGGTCTACGACAACCCGCGCGACCTGGACCCGGCCGGCCTGAAGCTCCTCTGGCTGAACTCCCCGTCCAACCCGACCGGCAAGGTCCTCTCCAAGCGGGAACTCACCGAGACCGTCGCCTGGGCCCGCGAGCACGGCGTCCTGATCTTCTCCGACGAGTGCTACCTCGAACTGGGCTGGGAGGCCGACCCGGTCTCGGTCCTGCACCCGGACGTCAACGGCGGCTCCTACGACGGCATCGTCGCCGTCCACTCCCTCTCCAAGCGCTCCAACCTCGCCGGCTACCGCGCCGCCTTCCTGGCCGGCGACCCGGCGGTCCTCGCCCCGCTCCTGGAGATCCGCAAGCACGGCGGCATGATGACCTCGGCCCCGACCCAGGCGGCCGTCGTGGCGGCACTCAGCGACGACACCCACGTCCAGGAACAGCGCGAGCGCTACAAGGCCCGCCGCACGTTGTTGCGCGCAGCGCTGACCGGCCACGGCTTCCGCATCGAACACAGCGAGGCCAGCCTCTACCTGTGGGCAACACGGGACGAGTCCTGCTGGGACACGGTGGCCCACCTGGCCGACCTGGGCATCCTGGTCGCGCCGGGCGACTTCTACGGCGAGGCGGGCGCGAACTTCGTACGCGTGGCGCTGACGGCGACGGACGAGCGAGTAAGGGCAGCTGTAAACCGGCTGAGCTGAAGGTTTTTGCTCTTAGGGGCGCGGGGAACTGCGCGACAAGCCCCCACCGGCCGTAAGTCGACGAACAACGCAAGAAGGGGTCCAGGGGAATTCCCTGGACCCCTTCAGCGCAGGCGAACTAGCCAAGCGGCAGACCCTTGAGCGGCAGCTCCTGAGCCGTGGGCAGCCCACCCTTGGTCACGGCGTCGGTCGGCAGGCCACCACCAGCCGTGGCGGTCTTGGCCGTGTCACCGAGCAGGCCGCCGGCCTGTCCCGCCGTGTCCCCGGCAACATGCTGCGCGGCCGGAGCCACCGTCTTGGCAACCTTCCCGCCGGTCTTGCCTGCGGCCGGCACCGCCTTCTCCAGCGTCTGGCCACCGGACTTGCCGGCGACCCCCGTGACGTTCTGGCTCGCGCCGTCGACCGTGTTGCCGACGCTCGCCCCGTCCAGGGCGGTCAGCGCGCCCAGGTTGGGGGTGGCCGGCAGGGAGGGGGCCGCACTGGCGGAGCCGGCCGCACCGACCCCGGCTGCCGCTCCCGCTGCGACGAGCAGCGCGGCACGGGCGATCCGGCGGGTCAGGGGGAGGGACATGATGCTCCTTGTGTTGATCTCCGGGCTCGGACGCAGTGACTACCGCTCGAAGCGCGCGAAGGTTGCGGAGCGCCAACGTAAAGAGTTGGCAATGCGTCGCATTATCAGCTACGGATAAAAACGGACAAAGGTCGCCCGTCCCGAAAGCCCGCCGATTGCTTGCAGCCCTTTGTTTTCAAGGACTCCGGCGCACCCGAGGGTGACCACACGAAAACCTGAGCACCCACGGCCCCGGATCGACCACGCATAACCCCTACGGGTGAGGACCCGTACTACTGCCCGGTCGGCCCCTCGGTCTGGATGCGGACCCCGCCCACGGCCTTGGTGCCGGTCGAGTGCCACGGATCGTTCGCGCTGCCCGCGGCCCACTCGCGCCCGGCGTACGACACCCGGTCGATGTGCAGCGCCGAGGAGTTGGCCACCGCCCAGTGCGCGAGCTGCCAGCCGGTCTTCGTACTGCCGGACCGCACCGGCAGGGTCACCGTGCTGCTCCCACCGGTCGCACTCGCGCTCGGCGAAGGCGTGGCCGAGGACTTGGCCCTGGACTTCGACGCGGACGTGCCCTTGGCCGTGGAACCGCCGCCGGTCACCTCCGCGCCGGTCTCCTTCAGCACCTCGCGCCCGAAGTCCCGGACCAGCGCGGCCCGTACGGCGTCCGGGCCGGTGGTGGTCACGGTGGAGTCCGGGAGGCCCTGGCAGGTCAGCGTGGCGGCCGACCGCCCGGTGAGGGCGGCGGACAGCAGCGTGGCGTCGGGCTCGTGCTTGGCGTACGCCTCCGGGTAGCCGCTGCGCTGTACGCGCTGCGCGGCGACCGTGAGCGGGAGCTTCTGGTAGCCGTCCACCTTGGCCAGGTGCTCGTAGAAGACACCCGCCGCGTACGTCGGGTCCATGATCTGCTTCTCGGTGCCCCAGCCCTGCGAGGGCCGCTGCTGGAACAGGCCGAGCGAATCCCGGTCCCCATGGGTGATGTTGACGAGCTGCGACTCCTGGATCGCGGTCGCGAGCGCGATCGTCACGGCCCGCTCGGGCATCCCGCGCCCGGTGCCGACGGCGGCGATCGTCGCCGCGTTCATCGTCTGCTCCTGCGTGAACTCGAACTCCTGGCCGTCGCCCTTCCCGGAGACCACCTTGCAACCGGGGCCGCCCCGGCCGCCGGTGACGTACTGGACGACCAGATAGCCCGCGACCGCGAGCAGCACCACGAAGGCGGCCGAGAACCTGAAGAGGAGGCCGCGTCGACGCTTCTTTGGGGTGGGGGACTGCTCAGGCATCCCCACAAGGTAGCGGAGGCTCCTGTTACCGCTGAGCCGGGTGTGGACAAACGGTGGAGACGCCCTTGGCGTTAGGGTCGACGGCATGGCCGACACCCCACTTGACCTCACGCTGGACGCCGCACGGCTCACCGCGCAGCTCGTCGACTTCCCCTCGGAGAGCGGCAGCGAGAAGCCCCTCGCGGACGCGATCGAGACCGCGCTGCGCGCCCTGCCCCACCTGACGGTCGACCGGTACGGCAACAACATCGTGGCGCGCACGAACCTGGGCCGTACGGAACGCGTCATTCTGGCCGGCCACATCGACACGGTCCCCATCGCCGGCAACGTCCCCTCGCGCTTCGACGAGCACGGCGTCCTGTGGGGCTGCGGCACCTGCGACATGAAGTCGGGCGTCGCCGTCCAGCTCCGCCTCGCGGCCACGGTCCCGGCCCCCAACCGCGACCTGACCTTCGTCTTCTACGACAACGAGGAGGTCGCCGCTCCGCTCAACGGCCTCAAGCACGTCTCCGAAGCCCATCCCGAGTGGCTGGCAGGCGACTTCGCGGTCCTCCTGGAGCCGACGGACGGTCAGGTCGAGGGCGGCTGCCAGGGCACGCTCAGGGTGTTTCTGAAGTTCAAGGGTGAACGAGCGCACTCCGCGCGCGCGTGGATGGGCTCCAACGCGATCCACGCGGCCTCGCGGGCGCTGGCCAAGCTCGCCGCGTACGAGGCCCGCACGCCGGTCGTGGACGGCCTTCGGTTCCACGAGGGCCTCAACGCGGTGCGGGTGGAAGGGGGCGTGGCCACCAACGTGATCCCCGACGCGTGCACCCTGGTCGTCAACTTCCGCTACGCGCCCGACCGCAGCGAGGCGGAGGCGGAGGCCTTCGTGCGCGAGTACTTCGCCGACTGCGGGGTCGACGAGTTCGTCGTCGACGACCACACCGGAGGAGCCCGCCCCGGCCTCGACCACCCGGCCGCGATGGCCTTCATGGCGGCCGTCGGCGGCGAGGCCCGCCCCAAGTTCGGCTGGACCGACGTGGCCCGCTTCAGCGCCCTCGGAGTGCCCGCGGTGAACTACGGCCCCGGTGCCCAACTCCTCGCCCACAAGGTGGACGAGAGGGTCGAGGCGGCCCTCATCCCCGAGGCGGAACGGCGGCTGCGGGACTGGCTCACCGTCTGACATCCGTATGTCCCCCCTCCGTAACCCGCGTAGACCTACGCTGAGGTACGAAACACCTGCAAGTGGAGGGAGCGCACATGGCTACAGGCAACCCCGAGGGCAAGCAGCAGCCACCGGAGGAGCAGCGCCTGGGACCGGTCCTCCGGAGGCGCGGCCAGGTGACCGCGAGCACGACCGACCAGCGTCTCCTGGACGCGGGAGGCCCCTCGGACTGGGTCCACACCGACCCGTGGCGCGTTCTGCGCATCCAGTCGGAGTTCATCGAGGGCTTCGGCACACTGGCCGAACTGCCGCCCGCGATCAGCGTGTTCGGCTCGGCCCGCACCAAGCCGGACTCACCGGAGTACGAAGCCGGTGTACGGCTCGGACACGCCCTCGTGGAGGCCGGGTGGGCCGTGATCACCGGCGGCGGCCCCGGAGCCATGGAGGCGGCCAACAAGGGCGCCCTGGAGGCCAAGGGCATCTCCGTCGGCCTGGGCATCGAGCTGCCCTTCGAGCAGGGGCTCAACGCCTACGTCGACATCGGCCTGAACTTCCGTTACTTCTTCGTCCGCAAGATGATGTTCGTCAAGTACGCCCAGGGCTTCGTGGTCCTGCCCGGCGGCCTCGGCACCCTCGACGAACTCTTCGAGGCCCTCACCCTCGTACAGACCCAGAAGGTCACCCGCTTCCCGATCGTGCTGTTCGGCAGCGAGTACTGGGGCGGCCTCGTCGACTGGCTGAAGAACACCCTGATCGCCCAGGGCAAGGCGTCGGAGAAGGACCTCCTGCTGTTCCACGTGACGGACGACGTGGACGAGGCGGTCGCGCTGGTGTCGAAGGAAGCCGGCCGGTAGTGATCAGCCTGTCCGGCGTTTGAGGACGAGGCCCCTTCAGGGCCGAAGCGGGGGTCTGGGGGCGGCAGCCTCCAGGGACGGGACGGGCAGGGGCGGCGGGGGCGAAAAAATCAGGCCAGCCCCCGCCGCGCCACAGCCGGCGGCCGATGCCCGGCAATGGACGCCACCATGTCCAGCACCTGCCGCGTCTCCGCGACCTCATGCACCCGATACACCTGCGCCCCCAACCACGCCGACACCGCCGTCGTCGCGAGCGTCCCGACAACCCGCTCCTTGACCGGCTTGTCGAGCGTCTCCCCCACGAAGTCCTTGTTGGACAGCGACACCAGCACCGGCCACCCCGTGGAGACCATCTCCCCGAGCCGCCGCGTCGCCTCCAGACTGTGCCGCGTGCTCTTCCCGAAGTCGTGCCCGGGATCGATCAGCACCGATTCCCGGGGCACGCCGAGGGAAACGGCCCGCTCGGCGAGCCCCAGGGTCACGCGCAGGATGTCGGCCATGACGTCGTCGTACGTCACCCGGTGCGGGCGCGTCCGCGGCTCGGCGCCGCCCGCGTGCGTGCACACCAGCCCCACGCCGTACCGCGCGGCGACCTCCGCGAGCCGCGGATCGACGCCGCCCCACGCGTCGTTCAGGAGATCCGCGCCGGCCTCGCAGACGGCCTCGCCGACCTCGTGCCGCCAGGTGTCGACGCTGATGATCACGTCGGGGAAGCGGCGCCGTACCTCGGCCACGAAACCGACCGTGCGCCGCGCCTCCTCCTCGGCGGTGACCTCTTCGCCGGGGCCGGCCTTGACCCCGCCGATGTCGATGATGGCGGCGCCCTCGGCCACCGCGTGCTCCACGCGCGCGAGGGCCGGTTCGTCGCGGAACGTCGCCCCCTGGTCGTAGAAGGAGTCCGGGGTCCGGTTCACGATCGCCATGATCACCGGCTCGTGCGCGTCGAATTCACGCCTGCCCAGCCTGAGCATCCCCTGTGACCTCTCCTAGTACTGACCGGTCTTCAGCCGCCTGTGACCCTAACTGTCAGCGTCGCATGGCACGATCGGACCCTGACACATTCGGCTTCGGCACGTCCGACATCGACGCTCGTGGAGACCCCAGCGATGTTCATGTTCCTGTTCCTGGTCGTCGGGCTGGCCGTCGTGGTCGGCGCCGTGACCCTCTCGGTGATCGGCGGCGGCGAGAACGCCCCACTGCCCGACGTCGCGCCCGAGCGCCTCGACGACGCGCTGCCCCCGGACCGGCCCGTCGACCAGGCCGACGTGGAGAGCATCCGCTTCCCGCTCGCCGTGCGGGGCTACCGCATGGCCGAGGTGGACGACGCGCTGAGCCGCATCGCCGCCGAACTCGCCGAGCGCGACGCTCGGATCGCCGACCTGGAGTCCGCGCTGGCGGGCGCGCAGAGCCACCGTGTCTCGATCGAGAAGCCCGTGGAAGGCGACCACCAGTGAGCGAGGCCGTGGCCGGTCCCGACGGCGGTCTGCGCTGCCCCTGGGCGCTGTCCACCGAGGACTACATCACGTACCACGACGAGGAGTGGGGCCGCCCGGTCCACGGCGACGACGCCCTCTACGAGCGGCTCTCCCTGGAGGCCTTCCAGTCGGGCCTGTCCTGGATCACGATCCTGCGCCGCCGCGAGGGATTCCGGGCCGCGTTCGACGGCTTCCGCATCGCCAAGGTCGCCGCTTTCACGGACGCCGACCGCGAACGCCTGCTCCTCGACGCGGGCATCATCCGCAACCGCCTCAAGATCGACGCGACGATCGCCAACGCGCGCGTGCTGGCCGACTGGGCGCCGGGCGAACTCGACGACTTCATCTGGTCGCACGCCCCGAAGCCGGGCCCGGCCCCGAAGAGACTCGGGGACGTCCCGGCGGTCACTGAGGAGTCGACGGCCCTGTCCAAGGCCCTCAAGAAGCGGGGCCTGAAATTCGTAGGGCCGACGACGGCGTATGCCTTGATGCAGGCGTGCGGACTGGTGAACGACCACTTGGAAGTCTGCGTAGCGAGAAGCGCCCTGTAAGGGGCGCGGGGCTGCGTCGATATGCGGCTCCGCCGCGGGGCGCGACCAGCCCCCACGCACCCGCAGCTTCAGAACTCAGCGACCCAAGTACTTCGCAGTCTCCTTGTTGACAAAGGCATCCACAGCGATCGCGTGATCCTCCGACGCGCCCGCCCGGGCCTGGAGTTCGTCCTCCTTCTCCAGGGTCTCCTCAAGGGTGTGCGAGAGGCCGTAGGCCACAGACTCCTTCAGCGCCGCGTAGGCGACCGTCGGCCCACCGGCCAGCGCCCGCGCCACCTTCTCGGCCTCCGCGTGCAACTCGCCGACGGGGACGAGACGGTTGGCGATACCGAGGTCGTACGCGTCCTGCGCGGTGATCGTGCGCGGGAACAGCAGCAGGTCGGAGGCGCGCCCGGGACCGACGACCCTGGGCAGCGTCCAGGAGATGCCGGAGTCCGCGGTCAGCGCCACACCCGCGAAGGACGTGTTGAAGCCGGCGGTGTCCGCCACGACGCGGTAGTCCGCGGCCAGCGCGAGCCCGAAGCCGGCCCCGGCCGCGACCCCGTTGACCCCGGCCACCACGGGCTTCGCCATCCCGGCCAGCGCCCGCACGATGGGGTTGTAGTGCTCCTTGACCGTGGTCATCGTCGCCCCGGTTCCGGCCTCGCGGTCGGAGGCCAGCAGCGTGATGTGCTCCTTGAGGTCCTGGCCCACGCAGAACGCCCGCTCGCCGGCCGCGGTCAGCAGCACGGCCCGTACGGCGTCGTCGCCCGCCGCGGCCCGGACCGCCTCCCGGAGGGCGACCTTGGTCGCGATGTTCAGCGCGTTCATCGCCTCCGGGCGGTTCAGCGTGATCTTCGCGAGTCCGTCGCTCACCTCGTAGAGCACGGTGTCGGCCATGGTGGGTCCCCTCCGGTGTCGCCGCTCCGGCGTACCGGCCGGTACGCCCTGTGTCCGTAGGACAGCATGGCGGAGATCGCCGTCCACGCACCGGACCGGACGTGTGACCTGCGTCAAAGAATTCCGAGGCGGTTTCGCTCGGCCGGGGTCCGCGCGGCGGCGCAGTATCGCAGTCACATCGGCGAATTGAGTGGTTTTGCTCGCGCGCGTTGCCCAAGCGATGCCGACTGATGTTGGTCATCGGGTCCTGAGATGCGGGATAATGGCTTGGAAGCAATGTGTTCGATGCCGGTGACGCGTGTCTCATTAGGGGCCGCGCGTGCCCTCCATGGGGCCGTCGGCGACGATGAGCTGGTTTCAGGAAGGGGAACGAGCATGGCGGCCATGAAGCCGCGGACGGGCGATGGCCCGCTCGAGGTGACCAAGGAGGGGCGGGGCATCGTCATGCGCGTTCCGCTCGAAGGCGGCGGTCGGCTCGTCGTCGAGCTGACCCCTGACGAGGCCGACGCCCTGGGCGACGCCCTCAAGAAGGTCGTCGGCTGACGCGGCGGAACGCGACCATACCCCTTCAGCTGCCCCGGCATCCGAGATGGTGCCGGGGCAGCTGCTTTCCCGAGTTCCCACGGCGTCCTACCGCTTGACCGCGCACAGCAGTCCGTCGCCCACCGGGAGCAGCGACGGCACCAGCTCCGGGCTCTCGCGTACCGCCCGCAGCAGCTCGCGCAGCCGCAGCACCTCGGTCGGCTGCGGGCCCGAGTCGACGGTGCGGCCGTTGGCGAAGACGCCCTCGAAGACCACCAGGCCACCCGGACGCAGCAGGCGCAACGATTCAGCGAGATAGTCCAGGAACTCCTGCCGGTCGCCGTCGCAGAACACCAGGTCGTAGCCGGCGTCCGCGAGCCGGGGCAGCACGTCCAGGGCGCGGCCCGGGATGAAGCGGGCCCGGTTGCTGGCGAAGCCGCAGGCGCGGAAGGCCTGGCGGGCGAACTGCTGGTGGTCCGGCTCCTGGTCGACGGTGGTCAGTACCCCGTCCGGCCGCATGCCGTAGAGGAGATGCATCCCGGACACGCCGGTCCCTGTACCGATCTCCGCCACCGCCTTCGCGTCCACGGTGGCGGCCAGCATCCGCAGCGCGGCGCCCGTGCCGGGCGACACCGAGCGCAGCCCTGCATCGCGGGCCCGGTCCCGGGCCCAGCGCAGTGCTTCGTCCTCGGCGACATAGGCGTCGGCGAACGCCCAGCTCGTCTGCCGGTTGCCGGTAATGACCCTCTCCTGTCCCCGTGGTTGCCTGGGCGTGACTGTATCCGTTGGTGCCGGGAACCTGCTGATGGGACCGGGCGTTTAGAGGGGAAGGAATGCACTGGGGGACGAGGCCGGAGGGGAGAGCGGGGGATGAGGATGGATCAGGACGTCGAGCAGCGGCGGGAGCAGGGGCCCGAGCATCGGCTCGTACCGTCGGAAGGTCGGTATGAGCGTGTATCAAATTCTCGTAAAACCCCTTATCCGGAGCTAACGGGCGAGGTGGCTATGGTAGGGACTCCACTGGACACCACCAGAGCCGACAGGGGAGGTGCGGCTGTACCTGTGGATCGGGGAGGAGTGCTCCGGCGCTTTCTCGGATCGGCGGGCAGGCCGAAATCCGTGAACGACACCGCTGCTGACCACAGCCACGCCGCTGACCATGCCCAGACCGCGACCTTCTCCACCGACGCGGACGGGCAGGCGTGGACTCCGCCCACCTGGGAGGAGATCGTCAGCACCCACAGCGGCCGTGTGTACCGGCTCGCGTACCGTCTGACGGGGAACCAGCACGACGCCGAGGACCTCACACAGGAGGTCTTCGTCCGGGTCTTCCGTTCCCTGTCGACGTACACGCCCGGCACCTTCGAGGGCTGGCTGCACCGCATCACCACCAACCTCTTCCTGGACATGGTCCGCCGCAAGCAGCGCATCCGTTTCGACGCCCTAGGGGAGGACGCGGCCGAGCGCCTGCCCAGCCGCGAGCCGTCGCCCCAGCAGGTCTTCAACGACGCGCACTTCGACGCCGACGTCCAGCAGGCCCTGGACACCCTCGCCCCCGAGTTCCGGGCAGCGGTCGTCCTGTGCGACATCGAGGGCCTCTCGTACGAGGAGATCGCCGCGACCCTGGGCGTCAAGCTCGGCACGGTCCGGTCCCGGATCCACCGTGGCCGCTCCCAGCTGCGCAAGGCCCTCGCACACCGCTCGCCGGAAGCACGGGCCGAGCGCCGTTCCTTCGTGGCGCGTGTGCCCGCGCTGGGGGGAGGGGGCGCGTCCGCGTGAGTGGAACACGTCCTACGCCTGCGGAGCAGCACCTGGGAGACCGACTTTCCGCCCTGGTGGACGGGGAGCTCGGTCATGAGTCGCGCGATCGCGTACTGGCACACCTGGCCACCTGCACGAAGTGCAAGGCCGAGGCCGACGCGCAGCGCCGACTGAAGAACGTGTTCGCGGAAATGGCCCCGCCGCCGCCCTCCGAGAGCTTCCTGGCCCGCCTCCAGGGACTCCCCGGGGGAGACGGAGACTCGGACCCCGAGGAACCACCCGGCGGGGGACTCTTCGCCGGGGCCGGCTTCTTCGGCGTGAGAAGAGACGGCCCGCTCGACGCGTTCGAGTTCGGCTATGTCCCCGCGGGCCCGCACGCCGCGACAGCCCTGACCCCGTCGTCCGCACCGGCCCGCGAGGGCTTCCGCATCCATGACGTCAGCCGGCACGACACCGACCGCTCCGCCTCGCGCGGAATGCGGTTCGCGTTCGTCGCCGCCGGCGCGGTCTCACTGGCCGCGATCGCCCTGGGCGGCGTCGCCACGGTCACACCGGGCGACACCGCCGCCGAGGCAAGGGGCGGCGCGGGAGTGACCCCGGCGCGCACCCAGGGCACGGGCGCCGCGGCCGCCGACTCCGGGCGCCGCCGTGGTGTCGGGCCCCTGCTCGCCCAGGGCACGAGCCAGCGGTCGATGCTCGGCGACACCCCGATCGCCCCGACCTCCGTCTCCGCGCCGCTGCTGCCCGGGGTTCCGTCCCCGGCGGTCGTCCGGGGCGACGACGAGGTCATGCACACGCTGACCGCGCCCGTGGTAGCCGGTGCGGCGGTCATGTCCCCGCTGATACGTCCGCTCAACACCAACCCGCCGGTCGCCCTCACCTCGTGGTCCACGGCCCCCGATGTCACGGCCCCCGGCCTGCTGCGCGCACCCGACGCCACCTCGTCCCCCACTCCATCCCCTTCCGCCTCCTCCCGCCCCCTGCGCTGACCGGCCCCTGCCCCGCACCCCGCCGACCTGGTTGAATCCGGGGAGTACGGGGTGGCACGGCGGGCGGTGGGGAGCACATGAACGAGGAGACACCGAAGCCGAAGTGGTGGGGTCGAGGGCGGGCGGTGACGCCCGGTGCGGCCGTGAGTGCCGAACTCGCTTCCACCGACGCCGACTTCGAGCCGGAGCGTCCCGTGCAGGCGCCCGGCGACGCCCCACACGCCCCCACAACGGCCTCCGGCACTCCCGCCGCACTTGATCCCGCCCCCGATCCCGTTCCCGACCCCTGGCACCGCTACGACCCCTGGGCACCCCCACCACCCGCGGCTCCCCTCCAGCAAACCGGTGCCGCACCCCTCACCCACCACCAGCGTCGCAACCGCACCCGGAAACTCCTCGTCGTCTCCGGGCTGGTGCTCGCGCTGGTCTCCGGCGGCGTCGGAGGTGTCGTAGGGGCGTATCTGGAGCGGGACGGTGTCGGTGGTGGAGATGTCGTGCTGCCGCAGGCGGGTGCGGAGGACGGTGGGCGGGCGGCCGGAAGTGTGGCCGCGATCGCCGCCCGGGCGCTGCCCAGTGTGGTGACCCTGCATGTGAGCGGGGACGAGGAGTCGGGGACCGGTACCGGGATCGTGCTGGACACGCGGGGGCACATCCTCACCAACAACCATGTCGTGCAGCCCGCGGGCGGCGACGGCGAGATATCCGTGAGCTTCAGCGGGGGACAGACCGCCAGGGCGAAGGTCGTCGGGCACGACACCGGGTACGACCTCGCCGTGGTGCAGGTGAGCCGGGTGCGCGGGCTCAGGCCGATGCCCCTCGGCAACTCCGACAATGTGCGGGTCGGCGACCCGGTCGTCGCGATCGGCGCGCCCTTCGACCTCGACAACACCGTGACCGCCGGGATCATCAGCGCCAAGGACCGGCCCATCACGGCCGGCGGCGACGCGGCGGACGGGAGCGATGTCTCGTACGTCGACGCCCTGCAGACCGACGCGCCCATCAACCCGGGCAACTCCGGCGGGCCGCTGCTGGACGCCCAGGGGCGGGTCGTCGGGATCAACTCGGCCATCCGGTCGGCCGACGACGGGACCGTCACGGGCGACGGTCAGGCCGGTTCGATCGGGCTCGGCTTCGCCATCCCCGTCAACCAGGCCAAGCGCGTCGCCGAGGAACTGATCAACACCGGGAAGGCCACCCACCCGGTCATCGGCGTCACCCTCGACATGGACTACAGCGGGGACGGAGCCCGCGTCGCGACGAAGGGCAGCGACGGCCCCGCCGTCACCGCCGGCGGTCCCGGCGCCAGGGCCGGGCTCAAGGCGGGCGACGTCATCACCGAGGTCGACGGCGAGCGCGTCCACTCCGGCGACGAACTCATCGTGCGGACCCGCGCGCACCGCCCCGGCGACCATCTGCGCCTGACGCTCCGGCGGGGCGGCAAGGACATGACCGTGTCGCTCGTCCTGGGCTCCTCGACCGGTGAATGAGCCGGTATTGACAGAAACGTCACAGGTGGGAGCCCCGCGCCCCGTCCCACTAGGCAAACAACCCGGAAAACCGGTCCTGTACACCCACTCGTAGCCCACGGGACAGTACCGGTCGGGTGGGATCGCCGGGTACCGTGGACCCGGCCCGGACCACGGAAGACGCGCACAGACCACCGAGGGCCGAGGACCGAGGACATCGCAAGGAGCTTCAGGTGTTCAATGACATAGGACCGCTCGAGCTGGTGACGATCATTGTGCTCGCCGTGCTCGTCTTCGGTCCGGACAAGCTCCCGAAGGTCATCCAGGACGTCATGCGGACGATCCGGAAGATCCGAGAGTTCTCGGAGAGCGCGAAGGCGGACATCCGCGAGGAACTGGGCCCGGACTTCAAGGACTTCGACTTCGAGGACCTCAACCCCAAGACGTTCCTGCGCAAGCAGCTGGACAACGACGAGCTGGGGCTCAAGGAGATCCGCAACGGCTTCGACCTGAAGAAGGAGATGGCCGAGGTCACGGAGGCGGTGCAGAGCGCCGACACTCCGAGCTCCCCGCCCGCTTCCGGTGGTCGTCTCGACATGACCAAGAAGCCCGAGGACCCCGAGAAGGACGAGCGCCCGCCCTTCGACGCGGACGCCACCTGATCCTCCCGCGAGACTCCTGAAACGCTTCCCACGTGACGCGTTTCATACGTTTGCCACGCCCTCGTACGGCCTGAACACGGCCTCCGCACGCCTCACGCGCCGGGCGCTTTCCGGGCTGCCTCCCACGAGGTGGCTATGCTGCCGAGTTGTTGTGCGGACCGGGCGAGCCGCCCGAAGGGGGGCGGGCCGCCCCGGTCCGACGAGAGCTAGGAGGCGTCCGGCATGGAGACGACGAGTCGGGTAGGCGCGCAGGCGCCGGCCGCGGAGGGCGGACAGCAGGTCCCCTCCGCCCGGCGCACGGTCGACGGCTACCTGCTGGCGCCCTTCCCGTGGTACGGCCTCGACGAGGCCTTCACGGGGCCGCGCTGGCTGATGCAGGTGGGCATGGCGGCGGACGGTGCCGTCGAGCACGGTTCGATCGGGCACGGCGACGAGCCCTCCGTACGCAACGAAGGCACGGAGGACAAGGAGAAGTTCGCGGTGGTCGTCACCGTCGCGGGCAACCCCGCCCGGCGCACGGCCGACGGCACGGGCCTCCTGGAGGCCACCTCGGTGTCCTCGGCGGCCTGGCTCGCCGGGGTCGGACTGCTGTCCTTCACCTGGCCCGGCCAGATGGACCACACCCTGCGCGACGACTGGCTGGAGCAGCAGACCGAGACGGCCTGGGTCCTGGCCGACGACCTCGCCGGCGACGACTGGTCGACCCTGTCCCTGCCCGTGGACGGCGTCCCGACACCCTTCCACTACCGCGAGTCCGAGTTCGGCTGGGTGCTCGCCGGATCTACGCAGGCGGGGGTCCACGTGGGGGCGTACGGCAGGGGTATGAGCGCGTACGGCCTCGGCTTCGCCGCGATCAAGGACATCGCCGCCTACGCCCAGTAGCTGCTACGACGATGGGGGGGGCCCCGGCGGGGGGGGCGCCCCCCCCCCCCGGGGGGGAGGCGATCTAAAATGTTTTTTGGGGGGGTGGCGGGCGGGGTCCCCCCTCGACCCCCCCCCCCC
>NZ_JBHYWD010000005.1:244461-272377 GCF_042751305.1 Streptomyces hokutonensis | reverse complement strand
GGGGGGGCAGCGCCGGGGTTTCCCCGGCAACAACGCCCCCCCCCCCAACCCCCCTGTCCCGCACCCGCGGTGGGGGCCCCCGGCGGGGGGCCCCCCCCCCCCATCGTCGTAGGAAGAGCTCTAGAACTTGTTCTTGGGCGTGATCCCGAGTGACAGTCCCGAAAGGCCCCGCTGCCGTCCCCCGAGCTTTCCTGCGATCGCTCGCAGCGCCGCGCCCGCCGGGGAGTCGGGGTCGCTCAGCACCACCGGCTTGCCCTCGTCGCCGCCCTCGCGGAGGCGGACGTCGATCGGGATGGAGCCCAGGACGGGGACCGAGGCGCCGGTCGTGCGGGTCAGGCCGTCCGCGACCGACTGGCCGCCGCCGGTGCCGAAGACGTCGACCATCTCGCCGCAGTGGGGGCAGGGCAGGCCCGCCATGTTCTCGACGACGCCGACGATCTTCTGGTGGGTCTGTACGGCGATGGAGCCGGCCCGCTCGGCGACCTCGGCCGCCGCCTGCTGAGGGGTCGTCACGACGAGGATCTCGGCGTTCGGGACGAGCTGGGCGACGGAGATCGCGATGTCGCCCGTGCCCGGCGGGAGGTCGAGAAGGAGGACGTCCAGGTCGCCCCAGTACACGTCCGCCAGGAACTGCTGGAGTGCGCGGTGGAGCATCGGGCCGCGCCACACGACCGGGGCGTTGCCCGGGGTGAACATGCCGATGGAGATGACCTTCACGCCGTGCGCCGACGGCGGCATGATCATGTTCTCGACCTGGGTGGGAGTGCCGTCGGCGCCCAGCATGCGCGGCACGGAGTGGCCGTAGATGTCGGCGTCGACGACCCCGACCTTGAGGCCGTCGGCCGCCATCGCCGCCGCGAGGTTGACCGTCACCGAGGACTTGCCGACGCCGCCCTTGCCGGAGGCGACCGCGTAGACGCGGGTGAGGGAGCCGGGCTGCGCGAAGGGGACCTCGCGCTCTGCCTTGCCACCGCGCAGGGCGGTCGCGAGTTCCTTGCGCTGCTCGTCGCTCATCACGTCGAGGGTCACGTCGACGCCGGTGACGCCGTCGAGCCGGGAGACCGCATCGGTCACGCGTTGCGTGATCGTCTCCCTCATCGGGCAGCCGGAGACCGTCAGGTACACGGTCACCGCGACCGCTCCGTCCGCTCCGATCTCCACCGACTTGACCATCCCCAGTTCGGTGATGGGTCGGTTGATCTCGGGGTCGTTCACCGTCGACAGCGCTTCGCGCACCGCGTCTTCCGTAGCCATGGGTCGATGGTACGGCGCCGACCGGGCCCTTCGGCCAGCCCCTCAGCGGTCGTCTGCGTCACGCACGGGAGACCGTTCTGCCGGGAATACGACATGCCCGCCGTGCCGTACGTCCAGTTCCTTGACCAGGTCCTGCAGCTCGGAGCGGATCCAGTCCCGGGTGGCCACCTCGCCGAGACCGATGCGCAGGGCGGCGATCTCGCGGGTGAGGTACTCGGTGTCGGCGATCGACCGCTCGTTCTGCTTGCGGTCCTGTTCGAGGTTGACCCGGTCGCGGTCGTCCTGCCGGTTCTGCGCGAGCAGGATCAGCGGGGCGGCGTAGGAGGCCTGGAGCGACAGCATCAGGGTGAGGAAGATGAACGGGTAGTTGTCGAAGCGCACATCGCGCGGGGCGAAGATGTTCCACAGCACCCACACGATGATGACGATCGTCATCCAGACGATGAACCGCCCGGTGCCCAGGAAGCGGGCGATCCGTTCCGACAGCCGTCCGAAGGCCTCCGGGTCGTACTCGGGCAGCAGCCGGCGCCGGGGCGGGCGGGGCTGGTCGAGCCGGGTCCGCGACCGGGTGGTGGCGGTCGCGCCCGCCGGTGTCCGCTCACGCGTGGTCTCGCGCTCAGGAGTCATGAGCCGCCACCTCCTCTGTTTCTGCCTCGTCCTCTTCCAGGTGGAATTCCGTCTCCCGCCAGTCCTCGGGAAGCATGTGGTCCAGTACGTCGTCCACGGTCACCGCGCCCAGCAGCGACCCGGTCTCGTCGACCACGGGCGCCGCGACCATGTCGTACGTCGCGAAGAACCCGGCGATGAGCTGCAACGAGGCGTCCGGGTCCAGGGGTTGGAGGTCGTCGTCGATGATCGCGCTGACCAGGGTGTACGGCGGGTCGCGCAGCAGCCGCTGGAAGTGGACCGTGCCGAGGTACTTGCCGGTGGGGGTGTCGTCGGGCGGGCGGCAGACGTAGACCTGGGCGGCGAGCGCGGGGGAGAGGTCGGCGTTGCGGACCCGGGCGAGCGCGTCGGCAACGGTCGCGTCCGGTCGTAGAACGATCGGCTCGGTCGTCATGAGGCCGCCCGCGGTGTGCTCCTCGTACGACATCAGGCGGCGTACGTCGGCGGCCTCGGAGGGCTCCATCAGGTTCAGCAGCCGCTCCTGGTCCTCCTCCGGCAGCTCGCCGAGCAGGTCGGCCGCGTCGTCCGGGTCCATGGCCTCCAGGACGTCCGCCGCGCGCTCCTCCTTCAGCTTGCCGAGGATCTCGATCTGGTCGTCCTCCGGGAGCTCTTCGAGGACGTCGGCGAGACGGTCGTCGTCGAGGGCGGCGGCGACCTCGGCACGGCGCTTGGGGGAGAGATGGTGCAGAACGTTGGCGAGGTCGGCGGGGCGCAGCTGCTCGAAGGTGGCCAGGAGGCTCTCCGCGCCCTGTCCCTGCTCCTCCAGGGAGAAACCGGTGACGGCGGACCACTCCACGGTCAGCGTCTCGCCCTTGGCCCTTCTGAAGGCTCCGCCGGGCCTGCCCTTGCGCACGAAGACGCGGTCGATCTCCCAGTCCCGGCGGGCGGGCAGCTGCTGCACCGCCAGGTCGAGGACGGTGACCTCCTCGCCGGTCTCGACGAGGGTGACGCGCCGGTCGAGGAGTTCGCCGAACACCAGCCGCTCGGTGGGCCGTTGCTCGAAGCGGCGGACGTTGAGCACGCCGGTGGTGACGACCTGCCCGGACTCGATGCCGGTGACCCGGGTCATGGGGAGGAAGATGCGGCGCCGGGTGGAGAGTTCGACGACCAGGCCGAGCAGGCGCGGGGGCCGCTGGCCGACGCGGAGCATGACGACGAGATCGCGGACGCGGCCCACCTGGTCGCCGTTGGGATCGAAGACGGCGACACCGGAGAGGTGCGAGACGAAGACCCTGGGGGCGCCTCCTGCCATGGCCGCACCTCCCTTTCTCTTTTCCTGGTTTCCGGATGTTCCGATTTGCCCGCTCGGACGGGCTTCAGGCTAGCCCGTCCGTATGCGATCCGCGCAGGTGGGCGGTCCGGACGGACTGGCTCCGACGGCGCCCGGCGACCCCGGTACGCTGCCGTACGCCAGCGCCGCCCGCCGCACGAAAGGCCCCCCACCTGTGACTGCGATTCCCCCGGTCCGAAACCGTCGTGCGGCGCTGCTCGGCGCGGTCTGCGTGCTGGCTCTGGCGGGCTGCAGCGAGGATCCGGACGCGGGGACGAACGGGGTCGGCAAGCTGGCCGCCGACAAGATCCAGTCGAAGTCGGTGACGGCCGCGGGCGCCGCCGACGCGGTACGGCTGTCCGGGACCGTCGTCACCAGCGGGCGGACGTACCGGCTCGACATGCGGCTGAAGTCCGACGGCGGCACCGGCTCGGTCACCTCGAAGGGGTCGACCTTCGGGCTGCTGCGGGTCGGCGAGCAGCTGTACCTGAAGGCCGACGCGCACTTCTGGAACAGCAACGGCGGCTCGGGCGCCGGCGACTCGCTGCGCGGCAAGTACGTGAAGGTGCCGCAGGACGACCCCTCGTACAAGAAGTTCAGTGGTTTCACGGACAAGGACGTCCTCCTCTCCAGTCTGCTGACCCTGCACGGTTCGCTCGCGACGGACGGACACCACGACCAGAACGGCGTCCGCACGATCCGTATCACCGGCGACGACGGTTCCGGCGGCACCCTCGATGTCTCTCTCGAGGGCAAGCCGTATCCGCTCCGGCTGGTCCGCGCGGGCGGCGCGGGCACCCTGACCTTCTCGGACTGGGGCAAGAGCTTCGCCGTGACGGAACCCGCGGACGACGACACTGTCGACTACGGCAAGCAACTGCCGTCTTCCTAGCGGTGGTTACCGCCGTTTGCGTTTCTTCAGCAGCAGGCGCGGCAGCGCGGCCGGGGCCGGCCGGCGGGTCGTCGCGGGCGAGGGCAGCGGAGGTTCCGCCAGCGAACCCTGCGGCAACTCGCCCGTGGCGCCCGTCGGTTCGAGCCGCAGCACCCGGCACTCGCGCGCCCAGCGCTCCGTCATCGCCTCGCCGTCGGGCGCGTTGAGCCGCTTGCCCTTCAGCTCGCCGACGGCCGCGGTCCAGGCCTCGGAGCCCGGCGCCAGTTCCACGACCTTCGCCGTCCAGACCACCAGCCGGCCGCCCTTGTCCTTGCTGCGGACCGTGACCTCGGCGGCACCGCCGTCGGTCAGCCCCGGCAGCGGCTGCTCGCCCGGACCGTCGCCGACCAGACAGGCCGCGCCCTCGTGCCAGACGTGCCACAGGGCACGGGCCGGGACGCCGGGACCGCTGACCCAGACGAGGCCGGACTTCTTCGTGGCCTCCTCGACGAGGGCCTGGTCGAGCAGCTCGCTGCTAGTCATGGCGCCCAGCCTATCCAGGCCGCTCACAGCCAGCCGTTGCGCTTCAGCGTGCGGTGGATCGTCAGACAGACGGTCACGGTGAAGGTGAGCACCAGCGGATAGCCGTACTTCCAGTGCAGCTCCGGCATGTTGTCGAAGTTCATGCCGTACACGCCCGTCACCATCGTCGGTACGGCGATGATCGCGGCCCAGGCGGTGATCTTCCGCATGTCCTCGTTCTGCGCGACGGAGGCCTGCGCGAGGTTGGCCTGGAGGATCGAGTTCAGCAGCTCGTCGAAGCCGATGACCTGCTCCTGGACCCGGGCGAGGTGGTCGGCGACATCGCGGAAGTACTTCTGGATGTCGGGGTCGATCAGCCGCATCGGCCGCTCGCTCAGCAACTGCATGGGACGCAGCAGCGGTGACACCGCGCGCTTGAACTCCAGTACCTCGCGCTTGAGTTGGTAGATCCGCGCCGAGTCGACACCGCGCGAGACCCCGCCCCTGCGGCCCGGCGTGAACACCTCGGTCTCGACCTCGTCGATGTCGTCCTGCACCGCGTCCGCGACCGCGACATAGCCGTCGACGACGTGGTCGGCGATCGCGTGCAGCACCGCGGAGGGGCCGCGCGCGAGCAGCTCGGGGTCGTCCTGGAGGCGGTGCCGCAGCGCCCGCAACGAGCCCTGCCCGCCGTGCCGCACGGTGATGAAGAAGTCCCGTCCGGTGAAGCACATGACCTCGCCGGTCTCAACCACCTCGCTGTTGGCGGTGAGTTGGTCGTGCTCGACGTAGTGGATGGTCTTGAACACGGTGAACAGGGAGTCGTCGTAGCGCTCCAGCTTGGGGCGCTGGTGGGCCTGTACGGCGTCCTCGACGGCGAGCGGGTGGAGTCCGAACTCCCCGGCGATACCGGCGAATTCGGCCTCGGTCGGCTCGTGCAGTCCGATCCACACGAAGCCGCCGTCCCGCCGCACCTGGCGCATCGCCTCGTGCGGGGTGAGCGGCTTGCCGGTGTCGACGCGGGCACCGTCGCGGTAGACGGCGCAGTCGACGACGGCCGACGGGGTACCGGGGTCACGCGTGGTGTCGTACGCGCCGCCGTCCTTGCGCAGGGCGGGGCGGGACGGGCGGACCACGGCACGCAGGTCGCGGATCATCGACATGGCGGGCTCCTTCGCGACGAGCAACGAAAGGCGCCAACGACGGTTGGAACTGCCCGGAATGGGGACGTCCTGTGTGCGGATGTTTGGCGCGTCCACAAAGCGGGGAGCACCGCACCGTCGCGGTGGCGAGTTTCGCTACTGATACAGGCACTGACTTCGGAACAGACAGATCGAACAGATCAGGCAGATCAGGAAAAGGAAACGAAGTGCTCTTCCGCGACAGTGAAGAAGTGCGAGCGGCGGCAGCCGGCTGGAGGGGCTAGAGCCAGAGCGACGACATCAGCGGCCGGAAGAGCGGGTGGTACTGCCAGGTCGACTTCGGTCCATTGCAGCCCCACCTCCTCCGGCCGGTCCCCCGTAGGGGAGTCTCAACGGCGTCGGACTTGAACGCGACGCTTCTGCGTGCTGCCCGAACGACCGGCCCAGACTATCAGCAGGCCGAAGTGTCAAGGCGCTGCTTTGCCCGGTACTGACGAGTTCTATGCTCCCCGCATGGTTGATGTTCTTGCTCTGGTCGAGGCACGGTTGCGCACCGCGCTGGGCGAACCGGACGCGCGCGCGGCGGTCACCTTCCTGGGCACGGACCGCGTCGAGGTACTGCGTTTCCAGGACACCGGCCAGGAGGGCGGCATCGTCCGCTACGCCACGCTCGGCATGTCCGCACAGCCCATGAGCGACCCCACGGCGATGCACGCCGACCCGGTCGCGGGCCCCCGCGCCGAGCTGGTCCTGTCGGTACGCGGCGGCCTCGCCGACACCGACAAGGTGCTCCGCCCGCTCGCCGTGCTCGCCGCGTCCCCGCAGGTGGAGGGCGTGGTAGTGGCTCCCGGCGCCTCGCTGGACGTGGGCGAGCCGCTGTGGCCCGGCGCCCCCTTCACCTCGGTACTGGTCGCCGAACCGGGCGGCCTGGTCGAGGACCTGGACCTCGACGCGCCCCTCGACCCGGTCCGCTTCCTTCCCCTGCTCCCGATGACACCGAACGAGGCCGCCTGGAAACGCGTCCACGGCGCCCAGGCCCTCCAGGAGCGCTGGCTGACGAACGGGACGGACCTCCGGGATCCGTCCCGCAGGTCCGTCCCGCTGGAGTGACCGGCCGAGTGACCGATCTCACCAACGCCCGGCCGGAATCCGTCAGTTGGCGAACACCGCGACACCGTCCTCGGTCGCGTGCCTCGGCTCCAACTCCTCCGCCTCGTGTGTGAGCGCGTTCCGTCGTACGACGACCACCAGCGCGCCCAGCGCCGCGGTGACCGCCGCGACCACGAACGGGATGTGGATGTTGCTCCAGCCCTCGATCTTCGGTGCGAAGAACGGCGCGGCGGCCGCGGCGAACCAGCGGACGAAGTTGTAGCCCGCGCTCGCCACCGGGCGCGGCGCGTCCGACACGCCGAGGGCCAGCTCGGTGTAGACGGTGTTGTTCACGCCGATGAAGGCGCCGGACAGGATCGTGCAGACGACGGCGGTGGTGTGGCTGCCGTAGCCGAGGACGAGCACGTCGACGGCGAGCAGGACGAGTGAGCCGCCGAGCACCTTGAGCGAGCCGAAGCGGGACTGCAGTCGCGGGGCGACGAAGACCGAGAAGACGGCGAGCAGCACACCCCAGGCGAAGAACACGGCACCCGACTTGTAGGGGGTCATGTTCAGCACGAACGGGGTGAAGGCCAGCACGGTGAAGAACGTGTAGTTGTAGAAGAAGGACGAGATCGCGGCGGAGGCGAGTCCTCCGTGGCCGAGCGCCTTGAGCGGGTCCAGCAGTGAGGTCTTGCGGGCGGGCTTCGGCTGTTCCTTCAGGAACGCCGTGATGCACAGGAAGCCGATCGCCATCAGGAACGCGGTGCCGAAGAAGGGGTAGCGCCAGCTCTGGTTGCCCAGCAGGGCGCCGACCAGCGGGCCGCAGGCCATGCCGAGGCCCAGGGCCGACTCGTAGAGCAGGATCGCGGCGGCGCTGCCGCCGGCCGCCGCGCCGACGATGACCGCGAGGGCCGTCGAGACGAACAGCGCGTTGCCGAGGCCCCAGCCGGCCCGGAAGCCGACGAGTTCGCCGACCGAGCCCGAGGTGCCGGCGAGGCCGGCGAAGACCACGACCAGGGCGAGGCCGAGCAGCAGGGTCTTCTTGCCGCCGATGCGGCTGGAGACGAAGCCGGTCACCAGCATCGCGATGGCGGTGATCAGGAAGTACGAGGTGAAGAGCAGGGAGACCTGACCGGCGGTGGCGTCCAGGCCCTTGGCTATCGACGGCAGGATCGGGTCGACGAGCCCGATGCCCATGAAGGCGACGACCGAGGCGCCGGCGGTGGCCCACACGGCCTTCGGCTGCCGCAGCAGGCTGCCGGCGCCGGCTCCCTCGTCGAAGGGGTCGTCCATCCCGTCCATGCTTCCTCCCAAGTAGTTGGTGTATGCAACATAGTAAGTTAGGCAAGGTAATAAATGCAAGATGCATCTAGTTTCGTTCCGTGAGTGGCCCCGTCCGGACGGGTGATCGTCCTTGACGTGCGGGTGCGAGGGTAGGACCGTGGGGCCCTATGAGGGGCGAACCCAGTTGCCCGAAGTGTGGTGGCCGGGTCAGGGCTCCCGGACTCTTCGCCGATTCCTGGCAGTGCGATGTCCACGGCACGGTGCATCCGGTGCAGCCCGTGATCCCGCCCAGCGTCGAGGCCCTCAGCGTCGTCGTGCACCGCACGCAGGTACCCGTGTGGATGCCGTGGCCGCTGCCGGTCGGCTGGCTGTTCACGGGCGTGGCGTGCGCGGGGGACGACCGGAGCGGGGGTCGCGCGACGGCTGTCGCGTGCTCGGGCCCCGGGCCGCTCGGTGGGATGGGTGAGCTGATCCTTGTCGCGGAGGAGCTCGGTGTCGGGCTCGGGGCGCGGTACGCCGGGATCGACGGGCCGGATCCGGGGCCGTACATGAGCGTCGAGAAGCCGCCGCAGGCGAAGCTGCTCGCGGCCGGGCGGCCTACGCCGTTGTGGCATGTGGCTACGGCGCCGGATGATCGGGCCGTTTTCGCCGGTGAGGCGTTGGGGTTGTGGCTGTGGGCGGTTGTCTGGCCGGAGCAGTCGGGGTTGTTGATGTACGACGAGTTGGTGCTTACGGATTTGCGGGATGCGGGGGCGGAGGTGGACTTGGTGCCGTGTGGCGCTTTGTCGCCGCGGTTGTTGGAGCCGTAGTGGTTCGGTTTGTTGGTCGGTGCGGGTGAGTGGGGGCTTGTGGCGCAGTTCCCCGCCCCTGAGGTGAGTGCGCCTCAGCTGTGTTCATAGAGGTCCCGGGGATGCCGTTACCCTTGTGTGGTCCCGTCCTGCCAGCGCCTGGAGTCTCGTCGTGCGTATTGACCTGCACACCCACTCCACGGCCTCCGACGGTACGGACTCGCCCGCTGAGCTGGTGCGGAATGCCGCCGCTGCCGGGCTGGACGTCGTCGGGCTGACCGATCACGACACCAGCCGTGGGTACGGCGAGGCGATCGACGCGCTGCCTGCCGGGCTCACGCTGGTCACCGGGGCCGAGATGTCCTGTCGGGTCGACGGGATCTCGATGCACATGCTGGCCTATCTCTTCGATCCCGAGGAGCCGGCGCTGCTCGCCGAGCGGGAGCTGGTGCGGGACGACCGGGTGCCGCGGGCCCGGGCCATGGTGGAGCGGCTCCAGGGGCTGGGTGTGCCGGTGACCTGGGAGCAGGTCGCGCGGATCGCCGGCGAGGGGTCGGTCGGGCGGCCGCATGTCGCCACCGCGCTGGTCGAGCTGGGTGTCGTACCGACCGTGAACGACGCCTTCACCGCGGACTGGCTGGGCGACGGCGGCCGGGCCCATGTGGCGAAGCACGAGACCGATCCGTTCGAGGCGATCCGGCTGGTCAAGGGCGCGGGGGGCGTGACCGTGTTCGCGCACCCGGGGGCCAGCAAGCGCGGGCGTACCGTGCCCGAGTCCGCCATCGCCGAGATGGCCGCGGCCGGGCTCGACGGCATCGAGGTCGACCACATGGACCACGACGCCGAGACACGGGTGCGGCTGCGCGGGCTCGCGAAGGAACTCGGGCTGCTCGTCACCGGGTCCAGCGACTACCACGGCAGCCGCAAGTCCGTGCAGCTCGGTGAGTACACGACCGATCCCGAGGTCTACGGCGAGATCACGCGGCGCGCGACCGGCGCGTTCCCGGTGCCGGGAGCCGGCGGAGCCTGACCCCGCCCGCGTCCTCCCCGCTCACCTCTCTTCTGCAAGGCTCGTGGCTCACCCATGTTCGACGTCGCCGTCTTCGGCTCTCTCTTCCTGACCCTTTTTGTCATCATGGATCCCCCGGGGATCACCCCGATCTTTCTCGCGCTGACCGCCGGACGTCCGGCCAAGGTGCAGAGGCGGATGGCCTTCCAGGCCGTGTGTGTCGCGGGCGGGGTCATCACCGTCTTCGGGCTGCTCGGGCACCAGATCCTCGACTATCTGCATGTCTCCGTGCCCGCGCTGATGATCGCCGGCGGGCTGCTGCTCCTGCTGATCGCGCTCGACCTGCTCACCGGCAAGACCGACGAGCCGAAGCAGACCAAGGACGTCAACGTCGCCCTCGTACCGCTGGGCATGCCGCTGCTCGCCGGGCCCGGTGCGATCGTGTCCGTCATCCTCGCCGTGCAGAAGGCCGACAGCGTGGCCACGCAGGTGTCGGTGTGGGCGGCGATCCTCGCCATCCATGCCGTGTTGTGGGTGGTGATGCGGTATTCGCTGCTGATCATCCGGGTCATCAAGGACGGCGGGGTGGTACTGGTGACGCGGCTCGCCGGGATGATGCTGTCCGCGATCGCCGTGCAGCAGATCATCAACGGGATCACCCAGGTCGTCCGGGCGGGCTGAGGCCCGGGAGCCCGGGAACGCAGAACCCCCGTACGGCGTCGGTGCCGTACGGGGGTGCTGAAGTGTGGTCGCGAGCCGTCTTCGGTGCGCGGGCAGATGTCGTAGGTGTTACGAGGCTTTGGTCTCGGCGGGGCGGATCCACAGTCGCTGTCCTATGGCGGCGGCCTGTTGCACGATCCGATTGACGGAGGCGGCGTCCACGACGGTGCTGTCCACGGTGGTGCCGTCGACCTCGTCAAGGCGCATGATTTCGAAGCGCATTGGCTTCTCCCTTCGTCTGGTCATCCTCCTGAGGAGAACTACTTGGGTACTGATGTAGTCAACGGGATGCGTGTTACAAACATTCCCTACGCTAAGGAAATTTTTCGAACGCCTAATTACTGACCGGTAAGAGATCGGCACGAGACTGACCGGGACCGGTTGTGTTCGCAGCGTGACCGCCGGGACAATGGAGGCGATGAACGACGACCTCGCGGCCCTCAGCGCCCGCATCGACCGCACGAACGAGCTGCTGCATCGCATGCTCGCCGAAGTGGCGAAGACGCCCTCGACGCATGCGATCTTCGTCGACGCCGGGTACTTGTATGCAGCCGCGGGCAGGCTCGTCTCCGGGACCGAGGACCGGCGCACCTTCGACCTCGACACCGAGGGCCTCATCGAGGCGCTCATCGACAAGGCCCGCACGATCTTCGCGGACAGCCGGCTGCTGCGTGTGTACTGGTACGACGGCGCCAGGCGGCGCATCCACACCGCCGAGCAGCAGGCCATCGCCGAACTCCCGGACGTGAAGGTGCGGTTGGGCAATCTCAACGCCAACAACCAGCAGAAGGGCGTCGATTCACTCATCCGCTCCGACCTGGAGTCCCTCGCCCGGCACCGCGCCATCAGCGACGCGGCCCTCATCGGCGGCGACGAGGACCTGGTCTCGGCGGTCGAGGCGGCCCAAGGGTACGGCGCCCGCGTCCACTTGTGGGGCATCGAGGCCCCCGAGGGCCGCAACCAGGCCGAGCCGCTCCTCTGGGAGGTCGACAGCCAGCGCACCTTCGACCTCGACTTCTTCAAGCCGTACGTCTCCCGGCGCACGGCCGCCGTCTACGAGGCCGCCGCCACCCGGCCCACCCGCGACGACGTCCGCTTCGTGGGCGCGCAGATCGCCGCGAAGTGGCTCGCCGCACGCGGACGGGAGGCGCTGGTTGAACTGCTGCCCGGGCATCCGTACCTGCCCGGTTCGGTCGACCAGGACCTGCTGGTGGAGGCGGAGGGGCTGCTGCAGTACTCCCTGCGCGGGCAGTCCGACCTGCGGCGGTCGCTGCGGGACGGCTTCTGGGAGCACCTGCAGACGCAGTACTGATCGCCTACCGGACAGCCGTGTCCCAGAAGTCGGCGATCGCCCTGGCCGTCGCCTCCGGCTGGTCCGTGTTCGGCGAGTGCTCGGCCCGCGCGACGACCGTCCGCCGCGCCTTCAGCCGTACGGCCATGTCGTCGAGGAGCGGTACCGGCCAGGTGTCGTCGCGTGAACCCGACAGGACGTGGAACGGCAGCGGGACGGCGGCCAGTTCGGCGACCCGGTCCGGCTCGACGCACAACTGGCGTCCCGTGGCGAGGAGTTGGGCCGGCTTCGTGCCCAGCCAACGGCGCCGCAGGTCTTCCCGGTCGTCGAGCCCCTCGTCCAGCGCGCCGCCGGTCTCGGTCTCCTCCGGCGTCTCCATCGCCTGGATCGCGTCCCACACCTCGGCCATCGACATCACGGCCAGCGCGTCCCGCAACAGCTTCACCCGCTCCTGCTGGGACGCGGAGATCTGCGCGGGCCCCGACGCCATGAGCGTCAGCGACACGAACGGCGTGTGGTCCAGGAGTACGGCGGCCCGCGCGATCTGCCCGCCGAGTGAGTGCCCGAGCAGATGCACCGGCGCGCCGACCGCCTCGGCCAGCGCGAGCACGTCCCGCGCCAACTCGCCCTGGGCATAGGCGGATTCGTCGTCCTGCGGCCCGTCCGTCTCGTACTGGCCCCGCCCGTCCACGGCGACCGTCCGAAACCCGCGCGCGCCGAGCGCCACATGCAGGGGGTTGAAGTCCTCCTTGCTCCCGGTGAATCCCGGCAGCAACAGGGCGACCCCCCCGGGCTCGACGCCGTCGGCCACGGGCGAGTCCACGACGGCGAACTCACCGCGACCGGTTCGCAGCGGGTACGCGCGGGCGCCGGGGGGCGGGACGAAGGAGGGCGGCCTACTCATGGCCCGAGGTTATCCGGCCGAGCTGGGCGGGATGGGGACGGGAGGGTGTAACCGGGGTTAACGGGGGAGCGGGAGCGGCGAGCGGAGGGGAACGCCGACGGCCCGGCCCACGTGGAGTGGGCCGGGCCGTTCGGTGTCATGACCTTCGGGGACCGGTCAGCTCTCGCCGGCCTCCGCCGCCGTAGTCGCTGCCGCCGCGGCCTTGCGGGGACGGCGCACCCTCGGCTTCGCCTCGGCTGCCTCCGTCGGCTCCGCGGCGACCGGGGCCTCGGCGGCCTTGCGGGTCGTACGGCGACGCGGCTTGACCTCCGCCTCCTCGGCCGCCTGGGCCGGGATGTCGGCGACGGCCGCGGTCTTCCGGGTCCGGGTGCTGCGCGGCTTGGTCTCGACCGCCTCTACCGCCTCGGTGGCGACCTCGGCGGCAGCCGTCTTGCGCGTCCGGCGCGGCTTGACCCCGGCGGCCTCCGATGCCTCGGCGGCCACCGGCGCGGCGGCCGTCTTGCGGGTCCGACGGGGCTTCGCCTCGACGGCCTCGACCGTCTCCAGGACGGCTTCGGCGGCGGTGGCCTTCCGGGTCCGACGGGGCTTGACCTCGGCCGTGGCGGCCACGGCTTCCGGCGCCTCGGCGGCCACCGGCGCGGCGGCGGCCTTGCGGGTACGGCGCGGCTTGGTCTCGACGGCCTCGACCGTGTCGACGACGGCTTCGGCGGCCTTGGTGGCAACCGCGGCCTTCCGGGTCCGACGGGGCTTGGCCTCCGCCGTGACCGTCGGCTCCGCCGCGACCGGGGCCTCGGCGGCCTTGCGGGTCGTACGGCGACGCGGCTTGACCTCCGCCTCCTCGGCCACCTGGGCCGGGATGTCGGCGACGGCCTTGCGGGCCGTGGCGCGGCGGCGCGGCTTGGCCTCCGTGCCCTCGGCCGCGTCCACGGCGACGACCTCGGCCGGAGCCGCGGTCTTCCGGGTCCGGGTGCGACGCGGCTTGGTCTCGACGGCCTCGGCCGTGTCGACGGCGTCCACGGCGGCGGCCTCCGGAGCAGCCACGGCGACGGTCTCCGCCACGGCCTTACGGGTCCGGCGGCGCGGCTTGGTCTCCTCGGCGACGGGGGCCTCGGCCACCGGCGTCTCGGCGACCACGGTCTCGGCCGTCTCGGTCGCCGGCTCCGCCGACTTGCGGGTACGGCGGCGGCGCGCGGGTGCGGGGGCGTCCAGGGCCGGGCCCTCGGCCGTAGCCACGGCGTTCTCCGCCGCCTCGGGTGCGACCGCCGTGGCCGGCAGCTGCTCTCCCGTCGCTCCGGTGCGGGTGCGGCGACGGCGGCGCGGAGTGCGGGTCGCGGTCTCCTCGGAGGCGGCCAGTGCGGTCTCCTCCGGCGTGGACGTCACGGCCGCAGCGGCCGAAGTCCCTTCCATCGGGGCGCCGTTGCGCGTACGACGGCGGCGGCGCGGGGTGCGCGCCGGGCGCTCGGCGTCGACGGGAGCGGCAGCGGAGCGGGACTCGTTCCGGTTGTCCCGGCCGGTGTCACGTCCGCCTCGGCCGCTGTCACGACCGCCACGGCCGGCGTCGCGACCGCCACGGCCACGCGGGCCGCCGCGACCACCGGTCTCGCCGAGGTCCTCGACCTCCTCCGCGGCCAGCCCGGCGCGGGTGCGCTCCGAGCGGGGCAGGACACCCTTGGTGCCCGCGGGGATGTTCAGTTCCTCGAAGAAGTGCGGGGACGTGGAGTACGTCTCCGGCGGGTCGTTGAACTTGAGGTCCAGCGCCTTGTTGATGAGCTGCCAGCGCGGGATGTCGTCCCAGTCGACAAGGGTGACCGCGATGCCCTTGGCGCCCGCGCGGCCCGTACGGCCGATGCGGTGCAGGTAGGTCTTCTCGTCCTCGGGGGACTGGTAGTTGATGACGTGCGTGACGCCCTCGACGTCGATACCGCGGGCGGCGACGTCGGTGCAGACGAGCACGTCGACCTTGCCGTTGCGGAACGCGCGCAGTGCCTGCTCGCGGGCGCCCTGGCCGAGGTCGCCGTGGACCGCACCGGAGGCGAAGCCGCGCTGCTGGAGCTGGTCGGCGAGGTCGGCCGCGGTGCGCTTGGTGCGGCAGAAGACCATGACCAGGCCCCGGCCCTCGGCCTGCAGGATGCGGGCGACGAGCTCGGGCTTGTCCATGTTGTGCGCGCGGTAGACGAACTGCGTGGTGTTCGCGACCGTCTTGCCCTCGTCGTCCGGCGAGGTGGCGCGGATGTGCGTGGGCTGCGTCATGTAGCGGCGGGCGAGACCGATGACCGCGCCCGGCATGGTCGCCGAGAACAGCATCGTCTGGCGGCGGGCCGGCAGGAAGTTGATGATCTTCTCGACGTCGGGCAGGAAGCCCAGGTCGAGCATCTCGTCGGCCTCGTCGAGGACGAGGGACCTGATGTGCTTCAGGTCGAGCTTCTTCTGGCCGGCGAGGTCCAGCAGTCGGCCCGGGGTGCCGACGACGACGTCGACGCCCTTGCGGAGCGCCTCGACCTGCGGCTCGTAGGCCCGGCCGCCGTAGATGGCGAGGACGCGTACGTTGCGCACCTTGCCGGCGGTCAGCAGGTCGTTCGTGACCTGCGTGCACAGCTCGCGGGTGGGGACCACGACGAGCGCCTGCGGGGCGTCGGTCAGCTGTTCGGGCTTGGCGCGGCCGGCCTCGACATCGGCGGGGACGGTGACGCGCTCCAGGAGCGGGAGACCGAAGCCCAGCGTCTTGCCGGTGCCGGTCTTGGCCTGGCCGATGACGTCCGTGCCGGAAAGGGCTACGGGGAGCGTCATCTCCTGGATCGGGAAGGGGGAGACGATACCGACGGCCTCAAGGGCCTCAGCGGTCTCGGGAAGGATTCCGAGCTCTCGGAAAGTAGTCAGGGTGCTGCCTCTTCTGTGTGCGCGGTGCGAGGCGAGCGCGGGGGTCGTGTCAGGACCGTGCCGGGGACGTCGGCTGCCTTACGGACAACCCGCGAGGGCAAGCCGTACTGCACGGGACCACTGCCGACGCTCTAGCGCTCGAACCGCTGAGGGTCCCCCTCCGAACTTCGTACGCAACGTGCCGTACGGGCGAGGAGGGCTGTCGGGTCGGAGCCGATCGGGCCACCGACCGGGCATCCTCATTCGTGCGGCCCGGCGAATACTCGGCGGGCGCATTACCACCATACCCCGGAATCACGCACATGCGTTGGCCGATTTGGTCACGTAGTCGTCGTCACAGTGATTGACCAGGGACTTCCGCCGTGCGGTGAGCGGGCTATTGTGCGCTTCATGACGACCGCTGACAATGCCTCCGACGCACCCGCCGAACCCACCGGAGTCGCCGCCCAGGACTGGGCCACGGCCGCCGCCGACCCGCAGTACCGCAACGCGGTCGTGGACCTGCTCGGCGCGCTCGCGTACGGCGAGCTGGCGGCGTTCGAGCGGCTCGCGGAGGACGCCAAGCTGGCGCCGACGCTCGCGGACAAGGCGGAGCTGGCGAAGATGGCGTCGGCCGAGTTCCACCACTTCGAGCAGCTCAGGGACCGGCTCACGGAGATCGGGGCCGAGCCGACCGAGGCGATGCAGCCGTTCGTCGCCGCGCTCGACGGCTTCCACAAGCAGACGGCGCCCTCGGATTGGCTGGAAGGGCTCGTCAAGGCCTACGTCGGCGACTCGATCGCCAGCGACTTCTACCGCGAGGTCGCGGCCCGCCTCGACAAGGACTCCCGCTTGCTCGTGCTCGGGGTTCTCGACGACACCGGGCACGCGAGCTTCGCCGTGGAAAAGGTACGCGCCGCGATCGACGCGGACCCGCGCGTGGGTGG
The DNA here is from genome assembly GCF_042751305.1 of Streptomyces hokutonensis. Lineage (GTDB taxonomy): Bacteria > Actinomycetota > Actinomycetes > Streptomycetales > Streptomycetaceae > Streptomyces > Streptomyces hokutonensis_A. The sequence goes on along the minus strand of NZ_JBHYWD010000005.1, from coordinate 255,761 downwards.
CCGACTCGCCCTGTGGGCACGGCGGTTGATGGGTGAGGCGCTGTCGCAGTCGCAGCGGGTGGTCGCCGACCGGGACGCGCTGTCGACAATGCTCGTGGGCGGCGTGGCCGACGGGTTCGACCTCGCGGAGGTGGGCCGGATGTTCTCCCGGATCACCGAGGCGCACACCAAGCGGATGGCGGCCCTGGGGCTCGCGGCCTAGGTCGTGTCCGGCGGATCAGGTCGGAGGAAGGCGGCGGCGGCTCATGAGCGCGGGTGAGCGGGGTCTGGCGCGTGCAGCTGCAAGGCGGAGGAGACGTTGACATCAGCGGCTCCGCCGCGGGCGACGCGGGTGGGGGCACCTCCCGGCCGAAGGCTGGGGGCCGTCGGCGACGGACGACAACGCCACTGGGGGTCCCCCACGCCTTTGAGGCAGTGGGGGAGGGCGTGCCGGACCCCGCGTCTCCGGCATGATCCGCCGGACAGGCCCTAGTCACGCCGGTGCGGATCGTCCCCGGAGTCGTCTTGACGGCCGAACGAGCAGGGAGAGCGAGGCGGCCGAGACGACCGCCGCGCCGAGGAGGCTCGGCAGGCCACTGCCGGGGCCCAGCGCGCTGTGGGTGACGAAGTCGCCGAAGAGCGCTCCGGCGACACCGGTGGAGAAGACCAGGGTGCGGGCCGGAAGACGGTCCGCGAGCCGGTGGGCGGCGGCCCAGGCGAGCAGCAGACCCAGCACGGCGGAGCCGAGCGCTTCCAGGATCATCACGGGGGTCCCTCCCACGGTCGGCCTGCGTACTGCTGTCACAGCCGGTCATACCCGTGACCTGCGGAATGCAATCCTCCCCTGTGGGCGACTTGTGCTCCATCTGTGACGGAAACGCGAGGGGGCCCGGTGGCCTTTCCGGTCACCGGGCCCCCTCGTCTGTCCTTGGCTACAGCGCGCCGAAGCCCACCTTGCGCGGGGCCGCCTCGCCGAGCTCGACATAGGCGAGCCGGTCGGCGGGGACGAGGACCTTGCGGCCGTGCTCGTCCACGAGGCTCAGCAGCGGAGCCTTCCCGGTCAGTGCCTCGGCCACGGCCTGCTCGACCTCCTCGGCGCTCTGACCGGTCTCCAGAACGATCTCGCGAGGCGTGTGCAGCACGCCGATCTTGACCTCCACGCTATGTCCCTCCGACGGTCAGCAAAGTGCGCGATCTTCCGCGCCGTACCCAGCACACACTAGCCCGGCGAGAGGACGTAGATGTTCCGCGCCGGGAACGCCAGGAGCGAACACCGGACGGGAACAAAAAGGGAGCCCACCGGTCAGTGGTGCTGTTCGCTCCCGTGCAGCGGGAAACCGGCGATGCCGCGCCAGGCCAGCGAGGCCAGCAGCTGGACCGCCTGGTCGCGCGGGACGCTGCGGTCGCTGTGCAGCCAGGAGCGGGCGACGACCTGGGCGAGACCGCCGAGACCGGAGGCCAGGAGCATCGACTCGGCCCGCGAGAGACCGGTGTCCTCGGCGATGACGTCGCAGATCGCCACGGCGCACTCGTGTGTCACCTTGTCGACGCGCTCGCGCACGGCGGGCTCGTTCGTCAGGTCCGACTCGAAGACCAGCCGGAAGGCGCCGCCGTCGTCCTCGACGTAGGCGAAGTACGCGTCCATCGTGGCCCGGACACGCTGCTTGTTGTCGGACGTCGACGCGAGCGCGGTCCGCACCGCCTGGATCAGCGACTCGCAGTGCTGGTCGAGGAGGGCCAGGTAGAGGTCGAGCTTGCCGGGGAAGTGCTGGTAGAGCACCGGCTTGCTGACGCCGGCGCGCTCGGCGATGTCGTCCATCGCGGCCGCGTGGTACCCCTGCGCGACGAAGACCTCCTGGGCGGCGCCCAGCAGCTGGTTCCGTCGGGCACGGCGCGGCAGGCGGGTGCCCCGCGGGCGTGCCGCCTCTGTCTGCTCGATGGCTGTCACGCCGCCTCCCAATGTCGTCCTCATGCGGTGAGCGCCGCGCGGCCATCGTACTTTTCGGTAACCCTGGTGTGCGCGCTGCGAGCGCAGAATTTCACGGACCGGACGGTGACGGAAGTCGCGCAAAGTGTTTTGAAAGGGGATGGAGCGGGCATGGGGGCGCGGTTCGGTGCGCGCTCCCGGGGGAGGCGGGGGACGGTGGTGACCGTGGGGCGGTCAGCGGTAGTCGTCCTCGTCGAGGGAGACGACCCGGGCCTGTTCGATGACGTCGGCCTCGTTCGCGGAGTCCGGGTCCACCTCGGTCAGCGGGTCCTCGCGGCCCGCCGTCACCTCGGCCAACTGCTCGGCGGCGTCGTCCTCCGGAGCCTCGACGCCGAGTTCGGCGGCGCCGCTCTCGTCCTCGAAGGTCTCGGGATCGGTGGGATCGACGGCCATGGGGGGCTCCCTTCCTAGTACGTCCCTGACGAAGCAGGGGGCCACATACGGGTGCCCTGTTTACGAGCCTAGGAGACACGCGATCCGGACGCCATGCGATGGGCGGGGCAGCCGCGCGGTTGTCCGGCTCGTTGCCTGCCCGTCGACGGTCCGTCGTCGTCCGCTTCCGGCCCGTTCGCCGTCTGTGACGGCGAACACATGAACCACAGCGTGATCGTCTCGTAACATTGCCGCATGTCTTCGACAGAGCTGCCCTCCGTGTCGGTCGCCGCCGTGCTCCCGAAAGTGGCGCCCGTCAGAGTCGGCGACGGCGAGCGGCTCAGGTCGGTCCGGCTGCCGGGAATCACTCTCACGGTGCGGTCGAGACCACCGGTACGCGAAGGACTCCCGCCCGCGCTGTACGTCCACGGGCTCGGCGGTTCCTCGCAGAACTGGTCGCAGCTCATGGCCCGGCTCGACGGCGTGGTCGACAGCGAGGCCCTCGACCTGCCGGGCTTCGGCGACTCCCCGCCACCGGACGACGGCGACTACTCCGTCACGGGGCACGCGCGCGCGGTCATCCGCTACCTCGACGCGGCCGGACGCGGCCCGGTGCACCTCGTCGGCAACTCCCTGGGCGGCGCGATCGCCACCCGCGTGGCCGCGGTACGCCCGGACCTCGTCCGCACGCTCACCCTGGTCTCCCCGGCCCTCCCGGAACTCCGCGTCCAGCGCACGGCCGTCCCGACGGCACTGCTCGGCGTACCGGGCGTGGCCTCCCTGTTCACCCGCGTCAGCAGGGAATGGACAGCCGAACAGCGCGTCCGCGGCGTCATGGCCCTCTGCTACGGCGATCCCAGGCAGGTGACGCCCGAGGAGTTCCGCCACGCCGTCGAGGAACTGGAACGGCGGCTCCAACTGCCGTACTTCTGGGACGTGATGGCCCGTTCCTCCCGGGGCGTCGTGAACGCGTACACCCTGGGCGGCCAGCACGGCCTCTGGCGCCAGGCCGAGCGCGTCCTCGCCCCGACCCTCCTCGTCTACGGCCGCCGCGACCAGCTGGTCGGCTACCGCATGGCCCACCGGGCCGCCCGCGCCTTCCGCGACTCCCGACTGCTGTCCCTGCCGGACGCCGGGCATGTCGCGATGATGGAGTACCCGGAGATCGTGGCCACGGCGTTTCGTGAACTGCTCGCGGACGCGGGGGAGTTGAGGAAGGACATTGGTACCGGTGCCCGTACCGGTGCCGGCACTGCTGAGGGCGCGGTGACGGGACGTCGGACGGTTGACGCGGAAGCCGTGGGACGCGGTGGCCGAGGGGGCCGGAGTGGTGCGCGGGGGGTCCGTGACGGCGGTTCGGTGAGTACGGTGAGTGAGAGCGGCGCAGCAGCCGCGGGTGATGGCAAGGGCGACGATACGAACACGGGGAGTTGAGGAGGCGACGTGGGACGCCATAGTCGCCGTAAATCCAACTCCAAGGGTGACTCCGCGGACGGAGGCATAGGCACGGGGGCCGGTGCCGACGTCAATGCCAACGCCGGTACCGGCAGAGGCGGTTGGGCGGCTCAGGGGCGGCCTCGGCCCGGGGTGGGTCGGCAGGGTGCGCCGCGTTTCGGGGACGGGACCCCGGCGCCCGGTTTCAGGCTTCCTGACGGCACTCCTGCCCACGGCTTTCCGAGGCTTCCCGACGGCACCCCTGCGCACGGCACCCCCCGCCTCCCCGACGGCACTCCCGCGCGCGGTGTCCCGCAGGCTCGTGCCGGACACCCCGAGCAGACCGAATCCGGCGGTGGTTGGGGCGAGTTGAGGGGGCAGGGCGGGCGAGCCGGGGTGCCTCGAGCTCCGGTCGCCGGCGGACCCGTACCGCCCGGGGCGGGTCCTGTGCTTCCCATTCCCCGGCAGCGGCAGGCGCCGCAGGCCGGGGCTCAGCGAGGCGGGCAGCGCGGTCGTGGTCCCCGGCAGGACTACGTCGACGCCTTCGACGAGGACGGTGACGTCTTCGCACCGCGAGCCGGTGTCGCCGCGCACCGTTCCGACCCGTACGCCGCCGTCACCGACTGGACGTCCGAGAGCGACGCCGGCGCCGAGGGCGACGTCGACGGTGCTGCCGGCGTGCCGCCCGGTGGCCGTGGCCGGTCCGGCGTCGGTACCGGTCCCGCCAAGGGTGGGAAGGGGCGTGCCTACACCGGCATCGCCGCCGCGGCCGTCACCACCGTGCTGGCCGTCGTCGTCGCCGGACAGGTCGCCGGAGACGGTGGCAAGAGCGGTGTGCGGTCGGAGGCGGCCACCGATCAGGCCCGGGACGCCCGGGGTGCCGGTGCCGCCTCGGCGCAGGCCGGCGCGTCCGCCTCGCCGCGGGTGGCGACCCTGACCTATGCCCAGAAGATGGACGAGAAGTATCCCCTCAGTGCCACGCTCAAGGGGCCGGACAAGTTCGACGCGGTGCCCGGTGTCGACAAGGCGCCCGGCAAGGGGCGCAAGTACACGTACCGCGTGGACGTGGAGCAGGGGCTCGGCCTCGACGGCACGCTCTTCGCGGAGGCCGTGCAGAAGACGCTCAACGACAACCGGAGCTGGGCGCACAACGGGGCGCGTACTTTCGAGCGCATCTACTCCGGCAAACCGGACTTCGTGATCACTCTCGCGAGCCCTGGTACCACCGCCAAGTGGTGCGCCAAGTCCGGCCTCGACACCACCGAGGACAATGTGTCGTGCGACTCGGCGGCCACCGAACGTGTATTGATCAATGCGTACCGATGGGCCCAGGGGTCGTCAACATATGGGGACAAGATGTACGCGTATCGACAGATGTTGATCAACCATGAAGTCGGTCATCGTCTCGGCTACGGGCACGTCACCTGCGACAAGGACGGCGAGTTGGCGCCGGTCATGCAGCAGCAGACCAAGTTCCTCGACCACGACGGGATCCACTGTCTGGCGAACCCCTGGCCGTACCCGGGCAGTTGACAGGCGACGCTTATGTCACATTGACACGAGCCGCAGCATCCTTCATATTTTTGGGCATGTGGTCTAGTCATGTCGTGAAGCGCGCCGCCATCGAGCTGGCGCTCATCGGTGTGACCCCGCTCTGCGTGGCCGACATTCTCTGTCGCTGAACACCGCCCCCTGGCGTTCGTGTCGCGACCCGCACCACCTCGCCCTTGCCGCTGACCCCGGCAGGGCATTTCCGACGACCTGACGCCGGGGCAGACGTCTGTTCATTTCCGTCTCACCCCTTGTCCATCCGTCTCGCCATTCGGGAAACCCCATGAGAATTCCCGAGCATCCCCCCGAGAGGTCGTCATTCCGATGCGTCAACCGTCCGTCATAGCCCGGCGCGTGGCCGTGGCATCCGTCAGCCTGGCCGTGGCAGCGGGCGCCGCCGCCTGCGGGCCCAAGGACAACGATGCCAAGGGCTCGAGCGGCGACTCCACGCCGCACAAGGGCGGCACGCTCACGGTCCTGAACTCCAACCCCCAGGAGGACTTCGACCCGGCGCGCCTGTACACCTCCGGCGGCGGCAACGTCCCCTCCCTCGTCTTCCGTACGCTCACCACCCGCAACCGTGAGAGCGGCGCGGCCGGCGCCAAGGTCGTCCCGGACCTCGCCACCGACACCGGGCGCCCCAACAAGGACGCGACCGTCTGGACGTACACCCTGAAGAAGGGCCTCAAGTACGAGGACGGCACCGCGATCACCTCGGCCGACATCAAGTACGGCATCGAGCGCTCCTTCGCCCCCGAACTCTCCGGCGGCGCGCCCTACTTGCGGGACTGGCTGGTCGGCGCGGCCGACTACCAGGGGCCGTACAAGGACAAGAAGGGGCTCAGCGCGATCGAGACTCCGGACAGCCGGACGATCGTCTTCCACCTGAACAAGCCCGAGGGCGAGTTCCCCTACCTCGCCACGCAGACGCAGTTCACGCCCGTCCCGCAGGGCAAGGACACGGGCACCAAGTACGAGCAGCACCCGATCTCCTCGGGGCCGTACAAGGTCGTCAGGAACCAGAACGACGGTGAGACGCTGGTCCTGGAGCGCAACAAGTACTGGTCCACGGCCACTGACGCCGAGCGCAAGGCCTACCCGGACAAGATCGACGTCAAGTCGGGGCTCGACTCGTCCGTGATCAACCAGCGGCTGTCGTCGTCCCAGGGTGCGGACGCCGCCGCCGTCACGACCGACACCAACCTGGGTCCGGCCGAGCTCGCCAAGGTCACCGGCGACAAGGAACTCGCGGCGCGCGTCGGCACCGGGCACTTCGGTTACACGAACTACATCGCGTTCAACCCGACCGTCGCGCCGTTCAACAACGTCAAGGTGCGCCAGGCGATCTCGTACGCCGTCGACCGGTCGTCCGTGGTCAACGCGGCGGGCGGTTCGTCGCTCGCCGAGGCCGCGACCACCTTCCTGCCGAACCAGAAGTCCTTCGGGTACGACCCCTACGACCTCTTCCCGGCGGGCGCGTCCGGCAACGCGGCGAAGGCCAAGGAACTGCTGAAGGAGGCCGGTTACCCGAAGGGGATCACCGTCACCCTGACGCACTCCAACGACAAGGACTTCGAGACCAGCCCGGAGATCGCGACCGCGATCCAGGACGCGCTCAAGAAGGCCGGCATCACCGTCAAGCTCCAGGGCCTGGAGATCAACGACTACAAGGACAAGATCCACAGCGTCAAGACCGAGCCGGGCTTCTTCCTCGCCCACTGGGGTGCCGACTGGCCCTCCGGCGGTCCCTTCCTCGCCCCGATCTTCGACGGCCGCCAGATCGTCAAGGACGGCGCGAACTTCAACACCGGCCTGCTCAATGACAAGTCGGTCAATGCCGAGATTGACTCGATCAACAAGTTGACGAATCTTGACGAGGCCGCCAAGAGGTGGGGCGCACTGGACAAGAAGATCGGCGAGCAGGCCCTGACTGTGCCGCTGTTCCACCCCGTCTACAAGCGACTCGTCGGCAAGGACATCAAGAACGTCGTGATCAGCGACTGGACCGGCGTCCTGGACATCTCCCAGGTCGCGGTCAAGTAACCCCATGAGCGAGGCACTTGTCGCCTCCCAGGCCGCCGGGACGGACGTAACCGTCCCGGCGGCCTCGGGGGCCCGTCAGTTCTGGCGGCGGCTGCGCGCGCCGCGCGCCGCCCTCGTCGCGGCGGCCGTCGTCGCCCTGCTCGTCCTGGTCGCGCTCGCCGCGCCCCTGCTCACCGCGATCGAGGGCCAGGACCCCTTCACCTACCACCCGTCGCTCATCGACTCCGCGCGCGGAGGCGTCCCGACCGGCTCCTTCGGGGGCATCACCGCCGACCACTGGCTCGGCGTCGAACCGCAGACCGGCCGCGACCTGTTCGCCCGTCTCGTCTACGGGGCCCGGGTCTCGCTCGGTGTCGCCCTGGGGGCGACCGTCGTACAGGTCACCATCGGTGTCGTGGTCGGTGTCGCCGCCGCACTCGGCAGTCAATGGGTTGATCAACTGTTGAGCAGGTTGACCGAGATCATCATCGCGATGCCGTTGATGATCATGTCGTTGGCACTGCTGGCGATCGTGCCCAGCAGCTTTCCGCGGCCCCTGCTGGTCGCCCTCGTCATCGGCCTGATCGCCTGGGGCAACACCGCGAAGATCGTGCGCGCCCAGACGCTCACCCTGAAGCAACTCGACTACGTGTCCGCCGCCCGGCTCAGCGGCTGGGGCACCTGGCGCATCGCCCGCCGCGAACTGCTCCCGGGACTCGCCGCGCCCGTCATCACGTACGCCGCGCTCCTCGTCCCGATGAACATCACCGTCGAGGCCGCGCTGTCCTTCCTCGGCGTCGGCGTGAAGCCCCCGACGCCCTCCTGGGGGCAGATGCTCACCGCCGCCGACGTCTGGTACCAGGCGGCACCGCAGTACCTCCTGCTGCCCGCCGGCGCGTTGTTCGTCACCGTGCTGTCCCTGACGGTCCTGGGCGACGGCATCCGCACGGCCCTCGACCCGCGCGCTGCCTCCCGCCTGAGCATCGGCACCGGCCGCAGGCGCGAGGCCAAGGCGGACGCCGGCACCAAGGACGCGAGCGCCGAGGGTGTCAGCGGCAAGGCTGCGACTACGAAGAGCCCTGGTTCCAAGGAGGCCACGTCATGAGCGGCTTCGGAGGATTCCTCCTGCGTCGCGGTATCGGCACCGTGATCACCCTGCTCGCGATCTCGGTGATCGTCTACGTCGTCTTCTTCGTCACCCCCGGGAACGTCGCCCAGATCACCTGCGGCCCGCGCTGCTCTCCGGAACAAGTGCACCAGGTCGCCCAGCAGTTGCGGCTCGACGACCCGCTGTACCTCCGCTACTGGCACTTCCTCCAGGGCATCCTCGTCGGTCAGGACTACTCCACGGGCACCTCCGTGGAGCACTGCTCGGCACCCTGCCTCGGCCTGTCGTACCAGGGCGACCAGCAGGTCACCCAGCTGATCCTGACCAAGCTGCCGGTCAGCCTGTCCCTCGTCTTCGGCGCGATGGTGCTGTGGCTGATCCTCGGCGTCGGCACCGGCGTCCTGTCCGCGTGGCGGCGCGGCCGGCTCACCGAGCGCCTGCTGACCGGCATCACCCTCGCGGGCGTCGCCACCCCGGTGTTCGTGATCGGCCTGGTCCTGATGATCGTCGTCTGCGGGCAGCTCCAACTGCTGCCGTTCCCGCAGTACGTCGCTCTCACCGACGACCCCGAACAGTGGGCCTGGAACCTGCTGCTGCCCTGGCTCTCGCTCGCCCTCATCGAGGCCGCCACGTTCGCCCGGCTCACCCGGGCCTCGATGCTGGAGACCCTCGCCGAGGACCACATCCGCACCTTCCGCGCGTACGGCGTCGGTGAACGGTCCATCATCGGGCGGCACGCGCTGCGCGGGGCGTTCGCGCCGATCATCGCGCTCAACGCCAACAACGTCGGCTCGGCGGTCGGCGGCGCCGTCCTCACCGAGACGCTCTTCGGACTGCCCGGCATCGGACAGGAACTCGTCCACGCCGTCAACGTCGTCGACCTCCCCGTGGTCGTCGGCATGGTCCTGGTCATCGGCTTCTTCGTGGTCATCGCCAACGCCGTCGCGGACGTGCTCTACGCGGTGGCCGACCGACGGGTGGTGCTCGCATGAGTTCGGTGGAAGCTTCCCTTGAGGGCTCGGTGGACGTCCTGGTGGAGGTCACCGACCTGACGGTCGGGTTCGGATCGCTGCGCGCCGTCGACGGTCTGTCCTTCCGGCTGGAGAAGGGCGCCGCACTGGGTCTGGTCGGCGAGTCCGGCTCCGGCAAGTCCACGGTCGCCTCGGCCCTGTTGGGGCTGCACCGCGGCACCGGAGCCGACGTGGGCGGCTCGGTGCGTGTGGCCGGCATCGACGTACAGGAGGCGTCCGACGCGGACCTGGGGCGGCTGCGGGGCGGCAAAGCCGCGATGGTCTTCCAGGACCCGCTGTCGTCCCTGGACCCGTACTACGCGATCGGCGACCAGATAGCCGAGGTGTACCGGGTGCACGCGCGAGTGTCGCGTCGGGCGGCACGCGCGCGTGCCGTCGAGGTCCTGGACCGGGTTGGAATTCCGGACGCACTGCGACGGTCCCGGTCGCGCCCGCACGAGTTCAGCGGCGGTATGCGCCAACGCGCCCTGATCGCCATGGCGTTGGCCTGCGAGCCGGAGCTGCTCATCGCCGACGAGCCCACGACCGCGCTCGACGTCACCGTCCAGGCCCAGATCCTCGACCTGCTGCACACGCTCCGCGAGGAGACCGGCCTGGGGCTGCTGCTCGTCACGCACGACGTGGGTGTCGCCGCGGAGAGCGTCGACGAGATCCTGGTCATGCGGCACGGGCGCGCTGTCGAGCACGGACCGGTGGGCACCGTCCTCGGGGCACCGACCGAGCCGTACACCCGGGACCTGCTGGGTGCGGTCCCGCGCGTGGACGTGCCGCGCGCGCCCTCCGAGGCACCCGCCGCCGACGCGGAGGTCGTCCTGGAGGCCACGGGCCTGCGGCGCGAATTCGGGCGCGGCAAGCGGGCGTTCGCGGCCGTGGACGACGTGTCGCTGACCGTCCACCGGGGCGAGACCCTCGGCATCGTGGGCGAGAGCGGCAGCGGCAAGACGACGCTGGGCCGGATGCTGGTCGGGCTGCTGAAGCCGACGGCCGGCGAGATCAAGCCCGGCGGAGGCGTACGCCCCGACGTCCAGATGGTCTTCCAGGACCCCGTCTCCTCCCTCAACCCCCGCCGCAGCGTGGGCGAGTCGATCGCCGACCCGCTCCGCGCGCGCGGCGAACGGGACGAGGGGCGCATTCGGGGGCGCGTCAGGGAACTGCTGGAGCGCGTCGGGCTCGAAGGGGCGCACTACGACCGCTACCCGCACGAGTTCAGCGGCGGCCAGCGCCAGCGCGTGGGCATCGCGCGGGCGCTCGCGGCCGACCCGCGCGTGATCGTGTGCGACGAGCCGGTCTCCGCGCTCGACGTCACCACTCAGGCCCAGGTCGTCGCCCTGCTCGGCGAACTCCAGCGCGAACTCGGCCTCGCCCTCGTGTTCGTGGCCCACGACCTCGCCGTCGTGCGTCAGGTCAGTGACCGGGTCGCGGTGATGCGGCGCGGGAGGATCGTTGAACAAGGCCCCGCCGACGAGGTCTACGACTCGCCGCAGGACCCGTACACGAAGCAGCTGTTGGCCGCCGTACCGGCCCTCGATCCGGAGGTGGCGGCCCAGCGGAGGGCGGTTCGACGGGAGTTGGCGACGGCTTGAGGATCGTAGAACGATCTGGGTGTGGATCGTAGAACGATCCGCCCCCGGGTGATCCCTTAGCGCGAGCGAACGCGACCCGCACGGGAAAGTTACGACCGTTCACCCCTTTTGGTGGGGGGGGGGGGCGCCACCCCCGGCCCCCCCCCCCCGGGCCCCGTAAGTCGTGCCCCCGCCCGGCCCCGCGGGGCCGCGGGGGGGCCCCCCCGGCGGCTGTGGGTGGGGGGGTGGGGCGA
>NZ_JBHYWD010000005.1:126500-244451 GCF_042751305.1 Streptomyces hokutonensis | reverse complement strand
TCACCCCCCCACCCCCCCCAACCCGCTCTGTTTGTCTTTGCGGGGGGTGGGTTTTTTTTTAAACCCCCCCCCCCGTTGGGGGGGGCGCAGGCCCCCCCGGCGCCCCCCCCACCGTCATGTCCGCATACGTTCGTCCCGCTGCGAGCCGCCGGGTCAACGGTGGCTCCCCACAAGGGAGATCGGGGGTGTGGTCGTGCGCATAGGACTGGTTACGGAGGGTGGCTATCCGTATGTGAGCGGTGACGCCAGACTCTGGTGCGACCGGCTCGTGCGCGGGCTCGGGCAGCACGAGTTCGACGTCTACGCGCTCAGCCGCAGCGAACGCCAGGAGGACGAGGGCTGGCTCGAACTGCCGCCCCAGGTCCGGCGAGTGCGCACCGCGCCGCTGTGGAGCACCGAGGACGACGGACCGGCGCTCGGCCGCCGCGCACGCCGGCGGTTCCGCGAGCACTACGAGGAGCTGGCGGCGGTGCTGTGCGCGGGGGATGCGCCGGTGCAGGGGCCGACCGGGTCGGCGGAGTCACAGTCGTTCCTTTCTGAGTCGGCAGTCTCTGAGTCGGCCGTGCCGGAGTCGGCGTGCTCCGTGAGGCCTGCGGAGTCCTCGGGGCCTGTTCCCGAAGGGCCTTCCGCGCTCTCCGGGGAGGCTTCCGCCGTTGTGGCGGACCGTTTCGCCAACGCGTTGTACGGGCTCGCCGACCTCGCCCGCGACGAGGGCGGACTCGCGTCCGCGCTGCGCTCCGAGAGCGCCGTGCGTGCCCTCGAACGCGCCTGTCGTGCGCCCGGCGCACTCCGCACGGCACGCGAGGCGCGCGTACCCGACCTCCTCACCGTCGCCGCGCACGTCGAACGCGCCCTGCGCCCCCTCTCGCTCGACTGGTACGAGGACGACGCCCTCGGCTCCGTGGACCTCTGCCACGCGACGGCCGGCGGCACCGCGGCCCTGCCCGGGCTGCTCGCCCGGCACTTCGCCGGCGTACCGCTGCTGGTGACCGAGTACGGCGTACAGCTGCGCACGCACTACCTGGCCTCCGCGGACGCCCCGCCCGCCGTACGGGCCCTGCTCGCCGCCTTCCACGGCAGGCTGGCCGCCGAGGTGTACCGGCGGGCCGCGCTGATCACCCCCGGCAACACCCACACCCGCCGCTGGCAGGAACGCTGCGGCGCCGACCGTACGAAGCTCCGCACGGTCCATCCCGGCATGGAGGCGTCCCGTTTCGCGGAGGTGGGCGAGGCGCCCGACCGCGCCGACCCGGACACGCTGGTGTGGGTCGGCCGTATCGAACCCGCCAAGGACCTGATCTCCCTGCTCCACTCCTTCGCGGAGATCCGCAAGGAGGAGCCCAAGGCGCGCCTGCGGATCGTCGGTGCGCCCGCCGGCGCCGAGGGCGCGGCCTACCTGGGCCACTGCCGGGCACTGGCCGCACAGCTGTTCCCTGACGAGGCCGAGGGTGTGCACGCGGTCGGCGACAACCCGGTGTCATTCGAGGAGATCGGCGGCCCGGAGGCCCCCACGCTTCCCGAGGCGTACGCGTCCGGCACGGTGATCGTCCTGTCGAGCGTCGTCGAGGGCTTCCCGATCGGCCTGGTCGAAGCCATGTTCTGCGGCCGGGCGACCGTGTCCACGGACGTCGGCGCGGTGGTCGAGGTCATCGGCGGCACGGGACTCGTCGTACCTCCGCGCAATCCACGGGCGCTCGCCGAGGCGTGCGTGGCCCTGTTGCGCGACCCCGAGCGCCGCGAGCGCCTGGGCGCCGCCGCGCGCGCCCGAGCACTCGAACTGTTCACCGTCGAGCAGAACATCGCGGCATTTCACGGCATTTACCTGGAGGTCGTCTCCCACTCCCCGGTACACCGCGTCGTCCTCGACGACACCGGCGAACCCCTGCCGTTCGCCGCCCCCGCGGAGTCCCACGTCCCCGGCCGCTGGACCGGCCGCCCCACGGCAGGCTCGTCCCCCGCCTCCACGGCGGGCCCGGCGACCGCTCCCGCGGCCCGTGTCGTGGCTCGCGGCGGCCCTCGCTGGGCAGCCGGAGCACCTGTACACGCCACCACTCCGCTGCCGACGACGGAGGCGGCCCGATGAGCGGCCTCGGCGAACTCGACCGCCCCGGAACGCCCGCCGGCGCGGAGGCGTGGGACGCGCAGTCGGGGGAGTGGCTCGGAGGACAGGGGGAGCCGGAGATGGAGGCGGAGACTGGGACTGAGAAGGCGCGTGCCGACGACGCCGCCGATCCGCCAACCGCCCACCCCGCCCCCGTACAGCCCCCTCACGCAACCAGCCGCAAGCCCGCCCCCGCCCGGCGCGGCGCCGCCGACCCCGTGAAGGCGTTGATGCACCGGCATCGCGAACTCTGCGAGCGGGCCGTCGATCCGCTGGAGATCGCGGCGGGCCTTGAGGCGCACGGTGTCACCGACCGGACCGCCGCCCGCTTCCGGCACCGTGACGTCTTCTCGCTCGCCGAGGAGATGTACGCGCGCGTGCCCCGCGCCGACACGGCGGCCCCGCACTCCTCCGGCGACATCGTCACAGCGCCCGCGCCCCGCGCCGCCTGGGCCGTACGCGCCCTGCTGCCCGGCATCCTCTGCGCCGCGGCCGTGACCGGCGTGCGGCTCACGGACGGTCGGGTGCGACTGGCGGTGGCCGTCGCCGGTGTCCTCGCCGTGGCGTTCGGCGTGCGCATGGCGCTCGGCCGCGGCCCGCTGAGCACCCCGCCCGGCACCCCCGCATGGCGCACCCCGCCCGGCACGCGGCTGTGGACGTACTGGCTGCTCGCCTACGCCCTCCTCGGCGACGGTCTGCTGCGCGCGGCGGACGACGGCGGCCCCGACAGCCTGCCGACCGGCATCGCCGGTGGATCCTGGCCCACGGCCACCGCGCCTGTCCTGGCCCTCACCCTGGCCTGCGTCCCGGCCGCCTGGTGCGCCCACCACTTCGCCGTACGCGCCCGGCGCAAGCTCGCCACCAGCCGTGGCCTTGAGGACTTCGCCGACTCCGTGCAACCGCTGCTGCTCGGCACCTTCGCCCTCTTCCTGTGTGCCCTCGTTGCCCTCCTCGCTCTCTGCGGAGCCGTCCTGGGCGAGCCCGCCGCGTACGCCCAGGGCGTCACCCTGGGCGCGCTCCTGCTGCTCGCCCGCCTCCTCTTCGTGCACGGCTTCACCCGCGCCCCGGCTTTCGCCCTGGGCACGGCAGCCGCGACGGAGGCCACGGCCCTGGCCCTGGACCTCATCGGCCGGCTCCCGGACTGCGTCTTCCTGGCCACCCCCGTAGAAACCCTCCTGGGCTCCTGGGGGCCGGGCAGCATCCCCGCCCTGGCCTGCGGAGCAGCCGCCCTGGCCCTCCTGTTCCACACCACCCGCACCCTGACCAGAGCCTCCGCGCACGCGCCGGCGGACGAGCCGCGGTGACGCCGCCATGACCTCGAACCAAGCGGCCCCGTCACCCTGCCGCAGGCGCCCGGCCCCACCGCCGGAGGCAACCGCATCACCTTGTGAAGGAGAACACCAGATGATCACCTCCCGATCCGGAGAGTCGGCCACGGGAGCCGTCCGATGAGGGTCCTGCTGATCGGAGCCAACGGCTATCTCGGCCGGTTCGTCGCCGACCGCCTGCTCGCCGACCCGGCCGTCCAGCTCACCGCGCTCGGCCGCGGCGACGACGCCGACGTCCGCTTCGACCTCGCGTCCGGCAGTCCCGGAGCACTCACCCGCTTCCTGGACGCCGTCCACCCCGGAGTCGTCGTCAACTGCGCCGGTGCCACCAGAGGCGGCGCCCGCGAACTCACCCGGCACAACACCGTCGCCGTCGCGACCGTCTGCGAGGCGCTGCGCCGCAGCGGCTGCGGAGCCCGGCTCGTGCAGATCGGCTGCGGCGCCGAGTACGGCCCCAGCCAGCCCGGTTCCTCCACGGCCGAGGACGCCGTCCCCCGCCCCGGAGGCCCGTACGGCGTCAGCAAACTCGCGGCCACCGAACTGGTCCTGGGCTCCGGTCTCGACGCCGTCGTCCTGCGCGTCTTCTCGCCCGCCGGACCCGGCACCCCGGCCGGCTCCCCGCTCGGCCGGCTCGCCGAGGCCATGCGCCGCGCCATGCAGTCCGGCGACGGCGAACTCAAGCTCGGCGGCCTCGGCGCGCAACGCGACTTCGTCGACGTACGGGACGTGGCCCGCGCCGTCCACGCCGCCTCGCTCTCCGCCGCGCAGGGCGTCATCAACATCGGCTCGGGCCGCGCGGTCCGGCTGCGCGACGCCGCCTCGGTCCTCGCCCGCGTCGCCGGATACGGCGGAGCGCTGCACGAACTCGACGGTCCGCCCGGTCCGCTGCGGGCCGCCATCGGCCACCCCCGCAGCGACCCCGACCACGCGGCGCCGGTCGCGTACCCGTACCCGGACGGCTGCGGCAGCTGGCAGCAGGCCGATGTGCGCACCGCGCGCGACCGGCTCGGCTGGCGGCCCCGGATCAACCTGGAGGAGTCCCTCGCCGACATCTGGATGGAGGCGGCGTGCCGCATCTGACCAGCACGACCCCGGGCACCGCGAGCACCGGCGTCCGCACCGGCTTCGGCATCCCCGGCTACGCACACCCCCTCGTCGCACCGGCCGAGTGGGGCGAACTCGCCCGCCCCGGAACCCCCCTGCACTGGGTCGTCCTCAACGTCTCCTCCGGCCCGGGGGCGCGTCCCGACCCGCACTGCCTGGAAGCGGCGGGCCGGTTGCGCAACATGGGCATCCGTGTGCTCGGCCACCTGGATGCCGCGTACGGTGCCCGTGCCTTCGGCGAGCTGATCTCCGAGGCGCACCGCTATCGCGACTGGTACCGGGCCGACGGCTTCCTCCTGGACCGCTGCCCCACCGGAGGCACCGCGCTCCCCGAGGTCCGCCGCACGGTCACCACGCTCCGCGAGATCCGCGACGGCGCCCATGTCGTCCTGGGGCACGGCGCCCATCCGCACCCCGGATACGCCGAGTTCGCCGACCAGTTGGTGACCTTCTCCGGCCCGTGGAGCGACTACCGCTGGTCCCAGGTGGCCGAGTGGACCGCAGATCACCCGCCCGAACGCTTCTGCCACTTCGTGCACAGCGTCCCGCGCGGCCATCTCGACGAGGCGCTGCGCATCGCCCGCTGGCAGGGCGCCTCGACCGTCTACTTCACCGACCGCACCGATCGCGGGGGCCGCACCGACCCCTGGGAGACGATGCCCGGCTACTGGGACGAGATCGTCTCGCGGATCGGAACGGGTGTCTCGGAATGAAGAGGGGCATGGCAGTGTTACGGGGAGAACAACTGTAGTGATTGACCGACCAACGGAGTCCCCGTGTCGCTGCCACCCCTGGTCGAGCCGGCTGCCGAGCTCACCGTAGACGAGGTCCGCAGGTACTCCCGCCACCTGATCATCCCCGACGTGGGCATGGACGGGCAGAAGCGGCTGAAGAACGCCAAGGTGCTCTGTGTGGGCGCCGGCGGTCTGGGCTCGCCGGCGCTGATGTACCTGGCCGCGGCGGGCGTGGGCACGCTCGGCATCGTGGAGTTCGACGAGGTCGACGAGTCGAACCTGCAGCGCCAGATCATCCACAGCCAGGCCGACATCGGCCGCTCCAAGGCGGAGTCGGCGCGCGACTCCGTGCTGGGCATCAACCCGTACGTGAACGTGGTCCTGCACGAAGAGCGGCTCGAGGCCGAGAACGTGATGGACATCTTCAGCCAGTACGACCTGATCGTCGACGGCACGGACAACTTCGCGACCCGCTACCTGGTCAACGACGCCGCCGTACTGCTGAACAAGCCGTACGTGTGGGGTTCGATCTACCGCTTCGACGGCCAGGCCTCCGTGTTCTGGTCCGAGCACGGCCCCTGCTACCGCTGCCTCTACCCGGAGCCCCCGCCCCCCGGCATGGTCCCCTCCTGCGCCGAGGGCGGCGTCCTGGGCGTGCTGTGCGCGTCCATCGGCTCCATCCAGGTCACCGAGGCGATCAAGGTCCTCACCGGTGTCGGCGACCCGCTCGTCGGCCGCCTGATGATCTACGACGCCCTGGAGATGCAGTACCGCCAGGTCAAGGTCCGCAAGGACCCCAACTGCGCGGTCTGCGGCGAGAACCCGACCGTCACCGAGCTCATCGACTACGAGGCCTTCTGCGGCGTCGTCTCCGAGGAGGCCCAGCAGGCCGCCGCCGGCTCGACGATCACTCCCAAGCAGCTCAAGGAGTGGATCGACGACGGCGAGAACATCGAGATCATCGATGTCCGCGAGGTCAACGAGTACGAGATCGTCTCGATCCCCGGCGCCAAGCTGATCCCCAAGAACGAGTTCCTCATGGGCACCGCCCTGGAGACCCTCCCGCAGGACAAGAAGATCGTCCTGCACTGCAAGACGGGTGTCCGCAGCGCGGAGGTCCTCGCCGTTCTGAAGTCGGCGGGCTTCGCCGACGCGGTCCACGTCGGCGGCGGCGTGATCGGCTGGGTAAACCAGATCGAGCCCGACAAGCCGGTCTACTAGGCACACGCCTTCCCGGGAGGGGCTCGGCACCACAGGTGCCGGGCCCCTTTCCGCTGTCCGGGTAGAGATTCGGGCGGCGGTCCGGGCGGAGGCGCACGCTACGAGGCGCAGACCTTGCCGTCCTCGGGCACCGTCCCCTTCAGCAGATACGCGTCCACCGTCGAGTCGACACAGTCGCTCCCACTGCCGTACGCGCCATGGCCCTCGCCCTTCCAGGTGAGCTCCACACCGACGCCCTTGCCCAGCTCGTCGACCATCTTGCGGGCGCCCTCGTACGGCGTCGCCGGGTCCCCGGTGTTGCCGACCACCAGGATCGGGGCCGCACCGGCCGCGCTGACCTCCGGGGTGTCGTACTGCCCGGCCACCGGCCAGTCGTGACACCACCCGGCCGTGTCCCAGCCCAGGAAGTCGCCGAACACGGGGGAGATCTTCTCGAACTCCGGCAGCAGCTTCTGCGTCTGCTCGGGCGTCGGCCGCTGCTTGTCGTCCAAGCACGATATGACCCGTTGTGAATGCGTCGTCGTGCCGTAGTGCCCCGCGCTGTCACGGTCGTTGTAGCCGTCGGCGAGCGCCAGCAGCTCCGAGCCGTCGCCCTCCTTCGCCGAGTCCAGGGCGCTGGTCAGTGTCGGCCAGCTCTCCTTGCTGTACAGCGGAAGGACGATGCCGGTCAGGGCGAGCGTCTGGGTCAGCTCGCGCCCCGTCGAGGTCGCCAGCGGTTTGGCGTCGATCTGCTTCAGCAGGGCCGCGATTTTCTTCGAGCCCTGCGCGGGGTCCTGTCCCGTCGACTTGAGGTAGTCGTCCAGGGCGCGCTGGAAGCCCCGGGTCTGGTTCAGCGCGTGGCCCACCGAGTCGGCGCTCGGGTCGACGACCGCGTCCAGGATCAGGCGCCCCACCTTCGTCGGGAACAGGTGGGCGTAGACACCGCCGAGTTCGGTGCCGTACGAGATGCCGAAGTAGTGCATCTTCGTGTCGCCGAGGACCTGGCGCATCAGGTCCATGTCGCGGGCCGTGTCGGTCGTCGACACGTGTGACATCAGCTTTCCGGCGGCCTTCTCGCAGCCCTTGCCGAAGTCCGTGGCGTCCTGGAAGTACGCCTTCTCCTCGGCCTGTGTGTCAGGGGTGGCGTCCACGTCCTCCGCGGCCTGGATCGCCTTGTCGCTGCGGCAGCGGACGCCCTCGCTGGCCGCGACTCCGCGCGGGTCCCAGCTCACCAGGTCGTAGTGCTCGTGCAGCGCGGACACGGTGGTGGAGTACGCCGGCATGTAGCCCACGCCCGAGCCGCCGGGGCCGCCGAAGTTGAACAGCAGCGAGCCGATACGGTCGCCGCCGGTCGCCTTCGAGCGGATCAGCGCGAGCCCGATCGTGGAGCCGTCCGGCTTCGCCCAGTCCAGCGGCACCTTGAGCGTCGCGCACTGCCAGTCGCTGCTGGGCGCGGCCGAGTCGCCGGTGGCCTTGCACCGCCCCCAGCCGAGCTTCTGCGCGGTCAGCGACGCCGGCAGCGCGGCCGTGGTGGACGTGGAAGAGGACGAGTCGGCCGCTGACGGCTTGGCGTCCCCCGCGCCGTCCTTGCCGTCGTCGGACGAGCCGCTGCTACAGCCGGCCGTCAGCAGTGCGGCGACGGCCATCAGGGCCGTCCACCGTACGAATCGCGCCATGTGCATTCCCCCCTCGCAGGCCGTCCGCGTCACGCCGCGGATGGCGGTCAGGCCATAGTAGGCGGCGCGAGCCGAGCCCGTGACGGCCTGTGGATAACCGTTTGACCTGCACTTTTGCCCGAATTTCGGACGGAGGGTCAGGAGCAGACGGTGCCTGCCGCCGGCACTCTTCCGTTCAGCAGATAGCCGTTCACCGCGCTCTGCACGCACCTGTTCTTGCTGTCGTACGCCCCGTGCCCCTGGCCCTTGTATGTCAGCTCGACCGCGACACCCTTGCCCAGCGCGTCCACCATCTTCTTCGCGCCCTCGTACGGCGTGGCCGGGTCACCGGTGTTGCCCACGACGAGGATCGGCGCCGAACCGGCCGCGCTCACGTCGGGATGGTCGGCGGCGCCCGGCACGGCCCAGTCGGTGCAGCTGACCATGGACCAGGCCAGGAAATCCCCGAACAGGGGAGAGGCGGCCCGGAACTCTGGCAGTTTCTGCTCCACGTAGTCGGCCGTGTAACGGGGCTTGTCGTCGGCGCAGTTGATGGCGACGTTCGCCGCGGTGATGTTGCTGTACTCGCCGTTCTCGCTGCGCCCGTTCATCGAGTCGGACAGCGCCATGAGGACCTTGCCGTCACCGCTGTAGGCCTGTTCGAGCCCCTCGGTGAGGTACTCCCAGAAGTCCTTGGAGTACAGCGCCTGCGCGATGCCGTTCGTCGCGGCGGTCTGGGTCAGCTGGCGGGGGAAGATGCCCGGGATCGGCTTGCTGTCGAGGCCCTTGAGCAGCTTGGCGATACGGTCCTTGACGTCCTGCGCGGTGTCGCCGATCGGGCAGTCCGTGGTCTTCGACGTGCAGTCGTCGGCGAAGTTGTCGAGCGCCAGTTGGAAGCCCTTGGCCTGTCCCAGGGAGCCCTGTTCGGAGTTCTGGGTGGGGTCGACGACCGCGTCGAAGACGGCACGGCCGACGTGCTCGGGGAACAAGTGGGCGTAGACACCGCCGAGTTCGGTGCCGTAGGAGATCCCGAAGTAGTGCAGCTTGTCGTCGCCGAGGACCTGGCGCATCAGGTCCATGTCGCGGGCCGCGTCGGTGGTGCGCACCTGGGGGAGCATCTTCTTGGAGTTCTTCTCGCAGGCCGCGTTGAACTGCTTGGTGTTGGCCAGGAGCTTGGTGCGTTCGGCCGTGTTGTCCGGTGTGGCGTCCTGCTGGAAGTACTCGTCGAGCTGGGAGTCGCTCTCGCACTTGACGCCGGCGCTGCGGCCGACTCCGCGCGGGTCGAAGCTCACCAGGTCGTAGCGGGTGCGCAGGGTCGCGTAGTCGTCGCCGAACGCGGGCAGTGTGGTGACGCCCAAGCCGCCGGGGCCGCCGAAGTTGAAGACGAGCGAGCCGATCCGCTTGTCCGCGGCACCGCTGGCCTTCGCCCGGACCAGCGCGAGCCCGATGGTGTCGCCCTTGGGCTTGTTCCAGTCGAGCGGCGCCTTCATGGTGGCGCACTGCCACTTGTCGCCGTTCGGCAGCGGCGACGGCGCCGCGCCGCCGCCCTCCGACTCGGACGGGGCCGGGCAGTCCTTCCAGCTCAGCTTCTGGGCCGTCGGATCCTCGTCCTTGGAGTCGCCGCTGCAGCCCGCCAGCGTGGCGGACAGCAGGACGACGGTGGCGGTCAGGGCAGCGGCGCGCAGCCGGGAGGGGTTCGGCATGACCCCATCCTGAGGTCGTACCCGGCGGGGCGCTCGGGGCACGGGCCGTACGAGGTACGCGCGCGCGTGCCTCGCGTCCGTCCGTACCCGTGCCCTACAGGGAGCCCTTGCGGGACAGGTGGTTGAAGAACAGCCAGCCCGGCAGCACCGGAATCCACAGCGTCAGCAGCCGGTACAGCAGCACCGCCGGAGCGGCGACCTCCTTGGGCAGGCCGACGGCGATCAGACCGAGCGTCAGGCTCGCCTCGACCGCGCCCACACCACCCGGTGTGGGGGCCGCGGAACCGAGGGCGTTGCCCGCGAGGAAGACGACGGCGACGCTGGCCAGGCTGAGCGAGGTCGACTGGTCGCCGAACGCGCGGATCGACGCGTCCAGGCACATCACGAAGCAGGCCGTCAGCAGCAGCATGCCGCCGATCCCGGTGACCAGCTTCTGCGGCCGCTGCAACACGTCCAGCATGCGCGGGATGACACCCGCGAACAGCGACCGCACGCGCGTGACGAGGAACTTCCGCAGGAACGGCACCGACGTCACCACGAGCACGAGCACCGCCACCGTCAACAGCCCGGCGATGACCGTCCTGGAGGGTGACAGCGACGGCGTCTTCTCGGTGCCGGTCAGATAGCCGAACGACAGCAGCATCAGGATGTGGCAGCCCAGGCCGAACAGCTGCGAGGCGCCGACACTCGCCACCGCGAGCCCGGGCCGCACCCCGGCACGCTGCAGGAAGCGCGTGTTCAGGGCGACACCGCCCACCGCGGCCGGGGCCACGATCTTCACGAACGACCCGGCGACCTGCGCCGCCACGGCCCGCAGGAACGGCACCCGCTCCGGCACGAACCCCAGGAGGGCCATCGCCGCCGCGAAGTAGCTCAGCGCCGAGAACAGCACGGCCGCGGCCACCCAGCCCCACTGGGCGTTGGCGACGAGCGGCCCGAACTCGATGTGCGTGAGCTGCGTCAGCAGGAAGTACGCGCCGATCGCACCGGCGATGAAACTGATCAGCGTGCGTGGCCGCACCCGCTCCAGACGAGCCGGCTCGACCGGCGCCTGCGGCCTGATCAACAGCACCTGGTGGCGGATCTGGGTGAGCAGATCCTCCTCGCGCGCCTCGTCCAGGGCATCGTCGATGGCCCGCTTCTCGGCCCGCTGCTCCGCCCGTACGGCCTTCTTGTCGGGCTTCTCGAGTGCGGGCGCGGAGCCGCTCTCCGCGTGCGCCGCCGCGTGCGCCAGCCTGGTCTGCCGGGATGCCTCGAGGATCGCCTCGCGCTCCCGCTGGGCCCGCTCCCGGGACAGCCGGCGCAGTGTCGCGCGCGTGGAGCGCGACAGCGCGATGGGCTGGAGCATCGGCAGACAGTCGGCCACGGCGTCGGGGCCGAGGACACCGACCGCCGACGCCACCGCGCGCTCGGCGCCCACCCGCAGCCCGAGCGTCGTCACCAACTGGGCGACGTCCATGCGCAGCAGCAGTTCACCGGCCGCGATCTCGCCACCGCGCAGGTCGGTCAGGATCACCTTGCCGGAACGATCCACCAGAATCGCGTCACCGGCGAGCCTGCGGTGGGCGATGCGCCGTGACTGCAGCGCCTGCACCTGGTGCCAGGTCAGGCGCAGCAGATCGTCGGTGATCTCCTCGTCCGCGAGCGAGTCGAGCGTGCGCCCGCCGGTGTGCTCGTAGACGAGCATGACGGCGTCGGGGCCGAGTTCAGAGGTCGCGATCAGCTTGGGGGCGTTGGCCCCGGCGGCGATCGCCGCGTAGGCGAGCAGGGCCTCCTGCTCCAGCGCCTGGCGCAGCGACTGGAGGCTGCTGCGGGTCGCGAAGCCGCGCAGCGTCAGATTGCGCCACGCGCGGTAGAAGAAGCCCTGGGCCTGCTGTTCCCGGTCGACCACGGTGACGTCCAGCGGCGGACCGTCCTCCAGGGTGACGAAGTAGCGTCGGCCGCGGTCGCCGTTCTCGGTGTCGACGGCCTCCTCGCGGGCCGCGCCCACCGGGTGGAAGCCGACCGTCCGCAGGCCCGCCATCAGCGTCCGGCCGGTGGGACGGACGTTCGGGGAGCCCACCGCGTACAGCGTCCCGTAAGCCACGGTCCAGCCGATCAGCACCGTCAGGATGATCGAGAACGGAGTCGTGTACCCGGTGACCAGCATCGAGAAGGCGTCCAGCAGCAGCACGATCCACAGCACGGAGCGCCAGCGCGGCCGGCGGGACATGCCGACGGCCGTCATGTAGGCGATGACGGGCGCCAGATAGCCGTGCACCGGGTCGGTGAGCGCGTGGATGTCGCCGGGGGAGGGCTGGGTGAGCGCCTCCTGGATGGAGCCCGGGGCGCCCTTGGCGACCCACAGGTCCGTGGCGAGTGTCACTCCGTGCGCGAGGACCGCGGCGAGCACACCGTCGGCGATGCGCAGCCCGTCCCGCTTGATCAGCCGCTCGATCGCGAAGGCGACCGGCACCAACAGGATGGCGATGCTGGAGGCCAGCCCCGCGATCTTGATCAGCAGGTCGGGTGCCTGGCCGGTGCCCTTGTTGATGTCCTGTTCGAGCCCCGAGGTCGTGCCGTGCGCGAACGCGGCGATCGCGAGCAGTACGACGATCGCGAGCAAGCCCACCAGGAGGCGCATGAGATCGGAAGGACGGTGCACGCGCGCGGGGAGGAGCGGTTCGTCGCCCTCGACCTCTTCGGCGTGCGTGTCGTCGCAATCCTCGAGGCCGGCCACGGGGTCGGACGCGGGTGTCTCGGTGGGCGCCTCCGTGGGGTCCTGCTCGTTCTCGTCGGCGGTGTCCGGGCGCGACGCAGCGTCAGAGGTGCCCTCCGCGTCTTCGGGGTGCACACCCTGCTGTTTCATCGTCTCTTCTTGATCTCGTATCACCTGTCACCGCCCGCACGATGGTGGCATGCCCCACCGACACACGGGGGCATCAGGGTGCAAATGCGGGGGCGCACAGTCTGCCCCAAGCGCCGCTCCGGGGCGAGGGATACGCACAGTCGCCAGCGCGTCGCATTGTCGGTGGCGTGCGGCAGGATGGGACGGATGAGCGAGCAGAGCCTTCCGGACGACACCGGCCCGGAGCACGCGGACGCGCTGCCCGAGTACGCGGAGCGGGTCCTCGACGTGGCCGAACGCATTCCGCCCGGGCGCGTCATGACCTACGGCGACGTCGCCGAATGGCTGGAGGAGGGCGGGCCGCGCCAGGTCGGCCGCGTGATGGCCCTCTACGGAGGAGCCGTCGAGTGGTGGCGCGTCATCCGCGCGGACGGAGTGCTGCTCCCCGGCCACGAACTGGAGGCCCTCGCCCGCTACCGCGAGGAGGGCACCCCTTTGAAGGAGGCGAGCAGGGCCACCGAGGGCCACCTGCCGCGCGTCGACATGAGACGGGCGCGATGGGACGGCGGCGAACGCGCGGACGGTCACACCTGACAGCTTCCGCCACCGGACCCGCCCGGGTGCGGCCTGTGGCCCGTACGGGGGAAACAGGGCACGTCCGTGGCATGCCGTACGTTCGAGGGGCGAGGGACACACGGGTCGTGAGAGCCGTGCGGGAAGAAGCAGAAGTCCCGCTCCCGTACGACCCGCCGGCGTAGCGTCGGCTGCACGCGCCCCCCTCACCCCGCTGCCACCGCCCTCGACGCGCGACAGCCTGCCAACCAGTACACCCACCAGGACCGGCGAACCACGTGAGCTCCTCTTCCTCCACCAGGCGCCTGTCGCACCCCCAGGTGCGCCAGGGGAACCGTGGCGCTTACCGACTGGTGCGTACCCCGCCGACCCGGCCGGTCCCCCCTCACCTGGACGCGCCACAGCGCTCGGTGGTTGACCATGAGGCCGGTCCGCTGCTCGTCCTCGCAGGTCCCGGCACCGGCAAGACCACCACCCTCGTGGAGTCCGTCGCGGCCCGGATCGCCCGGGGAGGTGACCCCGCGCGGATCCTCGTGCTGACGTTCAGCCGCAAGGCCGCCGTCGAACTGCGCGACCGCATGGCCCTGCGCATCGGCGCCGCCCGCGCGCCCCGCGCCACCACCTTCCACTCGTTCTGCTACGCCCTGGTCCGCGCCCACCAGGACAGCGAACTGTTCGTCGAGCCCCTACGGCTGCTGTCCGGCCCCGAACAGGACGTCGCCGTACGCGAACTGCTCGCCGGCCAGCCCGACCTGGAGCGGCTCGGCCTCGCGCACGTGCGCTGGCCGGACGAACTGCGGGCCTGCCTGACCACCCGCGGTTTCGCCGACGAGGTCCGCGCGGTCCTCGCCCGCAGCCGCGAACTGGGCCTGGACCCCGACGCCCTCGACGCCTTCGCCCGCCGCATCGGCCGCCCCGACTGGCGGGCGGCCGCCGCCTTCCTCGCCGAGTACCTCGACGTACTCGACCTCCAAGGAGTGCTCGACTACGCGGAACTGGTCCACCGCGCGGTGCTCCTCGCCCACCGCCCCGAGGCCGCCGAACGGCTCGCCGCCCAGTACGACGCCGTGTTCGTGGACGAGTACCAGGACACCGACCCGGCCCAGGTACGACTGCTGCACGCCCTCGCCGGCGGTGGCCGCACCCTCGTCGCCTTCGGCGACCCCGACCAGTCGATCTACACGTTCCGGGGCGCCGACGTGAACGGCATTCTGGACTTCCCGAGCGCCTTCCCGCGCGCGGACGGCAGCCCCGCCCCCGTAGAGGTGCTCCGGACCTCCCGCCGCTCCGGCGCCACCCTGCTGACCGCCACCCGTCTGCTGACCCAGCGCATGCCGTTGACCCGGCTTCCGGCCCAGAAGGTGCGCGCCCACCGCGAGCTGTCCCCGGTGCGCGACGGCGGACGCGTCGAGGTGTACACGTACCCGACGCCCGGCACGGAGCTGGACAACATCGCCGACATCCTCCGCAGGGCACACCTGGAGGACGGCGTCCCCTGGAACGACATGGCCGTCCTGGTGCGCGCCGGCTCCCGGACGATCCCCACGGTCCGCCGCGCCCTCACGGCGGCAGGCGTCCCCCTGGACATCGACGGCGACGACCTGCCCCTGCGCCACGAGCCGGCGGTGGCCCCCCTGCTCACGGCGCTGCGGGCGGTGGCGGGCGCGGAGGCATCCGGGGACGCCCCGGCCGAAGCGGACGATTCCGACTCCGACGCGTCCGACGAGAGCCCCACGGGCACCTCCTGGCTCGACACCGAGACCGCCCTCACCCTGCTCGCCTCTCCCCTCGCCGCCATGGACGCCGCCGATCTGCGCCGCCTGGGCCGGGCGCTGCGGGAGGAGGAGCGGGCCGGGGGCAACCCCGTGCCGCCGCCCTCCGACGAACTGCTCACGCGGGCGCTCGCCGAGCCGGAGCGGCTGGTCGCGCACGACCCCACGTACGCGCGTGGCGCCCAGCGCCTGGGCGCGCTGCTGCGCAAGGCGCGGGAGCGCCTGGCGGGCGGCGGCACGGCCGAGGAGGCGCTGTGGGACCTCTGGCAGGGCACACCCTGGCCCGGGCGCCTGGAGCGGGCCACCCTGCGCGGCGGCGCGGCCGGGCGCAACGCGGATCGGGACCTGGACGCCGTCTGCGCGCTGTTCGCGACGGCGGCCCGCGCGGAGGAGCGCACCGGAGGCCGCGGCGCCCTCAACTTCCTGGAGGAGATCGACGCAGAGGACATCGCCGCCGACACCCTCACCCGGCGTGCCGTACGCCCCGACGCCGTACGCCTGATGACCGCGC
This sequence comes from Streptomyces hokutonensis, assembly GCF_042751305.1. Lineage (GTDB taxonomy): Bacteria > Actinomycetota > Actinomycetes > Streptomycetales > Streptomycetaceae > Streptomyces > Streptomyces hokutonensis_A. Next base: position 228,943 of record NZ_JBHYWD010000005.1, on the reverse strand, counting down.
ACCGCTCCAAGGGCCTGGAGTGGCGCCTGGTCGTCGTGGCCGGTGTCCAGGAGGGCCTGTGGCCGGACCTGCGCCGCCGCGGCTCGCTCCTGGAGGCCGACCGCATCGGCCACGACGGACTAGCCGAACCGCTCACCCCGGGAGCCCTGCTCGCCGAGGAGCGCCGCCTGTTCTACGTCGCCGCCACGCGCGCGCGTGAGCGCCTCGTCGTCACCGCCGTGAAGGCACCCGCCGACGACGGCGACCAGCCGTCCCGCTTCCTCACCGAACTCGGCGTCGAGCCCAAGGACGTCACAGGGCGCCCGCGCCGGCCGCTGTCCGTCGCCGCACTGGTCGCCGAGCTGCGCGCCACGACCGTCGACCCGCGCGTGTCCGACACCCTCAGGGAAGCCGCCGCGCGGAGGCTGGCCCGGCTGGCCGCGCTCGCCGACGAGGACGGGCGCCCCCTGGTGCCGTCCGCGCACCCGTACCGCTGGTGGGGCATGTTCGAGCCGACCGAGAGCAAGGTGCCGCTGCGCGACCGCGACCAGCCCGTCGTGCTCTCCGGAAGCGCCCTCGACCAGCTCGCCAACACCTGCGCCCTGCAATGGTTCCTTGGCCGCGAGGTGAAGGCCGACGCCCCCGCGACCGCCGCCCAGGGCTTCGGGAACGTGGTGCACGTCCTTGCCGACGAGGTCGCCTCCGGACGCACCCCCGCCGACCTCGCCGTCCTCATGGAGCGCCTCGACACCGTGTGGAACGCGCTCGCCTTCGACGCGCCCTGGAAGTCCGCGCAGGAGAAGGACAACGCGCGCGTGGCGCTCGAACGCTTCCTGAAGTGGCACGTCGACTCCAACAGCCTCCGCGCGGGCCGCACCCCGGTCGCCAGCGAGCACGACTTCGACGTCACCCTCGAAGCGGGCGACTACGAAGTGCGCATCCGCGGCTCCATGGACCGCGTCGAGACGGACCACGAAGGGCGCGCCTACGTCGTCGACTTCAAGACCGGCAAACAGACGCCGACCGCCCGCGAGGTCGAACGCCACCCCCAGCTCGCCGTCTACCAACTCGCCGTCCAGGAAGGCGCCGTGGACGACGCCTTCGACGGAGTGCGCCCCGAACCGGGCGGCGCCGAACTCGTCCAGCTGCGCCAGGGCGCCGCCGTACGGGACGGCGGCGAGACCCTGCCCAAGGTGCAGGCCCAGGAACCCCTGGAGGGGGAGTGGGCCGGTGAACTGCTGGCCACGGCCGCGGGCAAGGTCCTCGACGAACGGTTCACGCCGAAGACCGGCCAGCACTGCGCGCACTGCGCGTTCCGGGCCTCGTGCAGCGCGCGGCCCGAGGGGCGGCACGTGGTCGAGTAGCGCGCGTGACACATCGCACCACATGTGCTGACCTGCGCTTCTTCTTCCTCCGAGGGCGATTGGTCCTCGACTGTCAGTGGCCGCCGCTAGCCTCTCCGACATGCCCGCCCGTATCACCGATCCCGATCAGCTCAAGGAGCTCCTCGGCATCCCCTTCACCCCGGAGCAGACGGCCTGCATCATCGCGCCGCCCGCCCCGCAGGTGATCGTGGCCGGAGCCGGGTCGGGCAAGACGACGGTGATGGCGGCCCGCGTGGTGTGGCTGGTCGGCACCGGCCAGGTCGCTCCCGAACAGGTCCTCGGCCTGACCTTCACCAACAAGGCCGCCGGTGAACTCGCCGAGCGCGTCCGCAAGGCGCTGATCAAGGCGGGCGTCACCGACCCCGACGTCATCGACCCGGACAACCCCCCGGGCGAGCCGGTGATCTCGACGTACCACGCCTTCGCGGGCCGCCTCCTGACCGACCACGGCCTGCGCATCGGCCTCGAACCGACGTCCCGCCTCCTCGCGGACGCCACCCGCTTCCAGCTCGCCGCGCGCGTGCTGCGCGAGGCCCCCGGCCCCTATCCGGCGCTCACCCGCTCCTTCCCGGACCTCGTCAGCGACCTCCTCACCCTCGACGCCGAGCTCGCCGAACACCTCGTACGGCCCGAGCAGTTGCGCGCGTACGACGCCGAGCTGCTGCGCGCCCTGGAGAGCGTCAAACTCGGCAACCCCGAACTCCGCAAGGTCCCCGAGGCGGCCGCCGCCCGCCGTGAACTCACTGAACTGGTGAGCCGCTACCGGGCCGCCAAGCGCGAGCGCGACCTGCTCGACTTCGGCGACCAGATCGCCTTGTCCGCGACCCTGGCGCGCACCCGCCCCGAGGTCGGCGAGATCCTGCGCGACGAGTTCCGGGTGGTGCTGCTCGACGAGTACCAGGACACCTCGGTCGCCCAACGCATCCTCCTGGCAGGCCTGTTCGGCTCCGGCACGGGCCACCCGGTGACCGCCGTCGGCGACCCCTGCCAGGCGATCTACGGCTGGCGCGGCGCGTCCGTCGCCAACCTCGACGACTTCCCCGAGCACTTCGCGCACGCCGACGGGCGCCTCGCCGCCCGCCAGTCGCTCAGCGAGAACCGCCGCAGCGGCGGCCGCCTCCTCGACCTCGCCAACGGCCTCGCGGAACCCCTGCGCGCCATGCATGCGGGCGTGGAGGCCCTCCGCCCGGCCCCCGGCGCCGAGCGCGACGGCATGGTGCGCTGCGCGCTGCTGCCCACCCACGCCGAGGAGATCGACTGGCTGGCCGACTCCATCACCCACCTCGTACGGGCCGGGAAGGCACCCGGTGAGATCGCCGTCCTGTGCCGCACGGCCACCGACTTCGCCGAGATCCAGGGCGCCCTGGTGGCCCGCGACATCCCCGTCGAGGTGGTCGGCCTCTCCGGGCTGCTGCACCTGCCCGAGGTCGCCGACCTCGTCGCCGTCTGCGAAGTCCTCCAGGACCCCGGCGCCAACGCCTCCCTGGTCCGGCTGCTGACCGGCCCGCGCTGGCGCATCGGCCCCCGCGACCTCGCCCTCCTGGGCCGACGCGCCCGACTCCTCGTGGCCCACGCGCGCGTGGGGGACGACGACGACCCGGACCGCAGGCTCGCCGCAGCCGTCGAGGGGGTCGACCCCTCCGAGGTGATATCGCTCGCCGACGCCCTCGACACGTTCCTGGAGACACCCCTCTACGGCGCGGACGGCACCGGGGACGACGACGGGCTGCCCTTCTCACCGGATGCGCGCGTGCGCTTCGCCCGCCTCGCCACCGAACTGCGCGACCTGCGCCGCTCCCTGTCCGACCCCTTGATGGACGTCCTGCACCGCGTCCTGGCCGTCACCGGCCTGGAGGTCGAACTCGCGGCGTCCCCGCACGCCCTGGCCGCCCGCCGCCGCGAGACCCTGTCGAACTTCCTGGACGTCGCAGCCTCCTTCGCCGCGGGCGACGGCGAAGCGACCCTGCTCGCCTTCCTCGGGTTCCTGCGCACCGCCGCCCAGTACGAGAAGGGCCTCGACAACGCCCTCCCGGGCGGCGAGAACACCGTCAAGGTCCTCACCGCGCACAAGTCCAAGGGCCTGGAGTGGGACGTCGTAGCAGTCCCCGGCCTGGTCACCGGGACCTTCCCCAGCAGCCAGGGCCGCGAGAAATGGACCGCCCAGGGCAAGGTCCTCCCGCACGCGCTGCGCGGAGACACCGCCACCCTGCCCGACGTCGTCTCCTGGGACTCCAGAGGCATGAAGGCCTTCCACGAGGCCATGAAGGACCACCAGCGCACCGAGGAACTCCGCCTCGGCTACGTCACCTTCACCCGCCCCCGCTCCCTGCTGCTCGGCTCCGGCCACTGGTGGGGTCCCACGCAGAAGAAGCGCCGAGGACCGTCCGACTTCCTCCAGGCCCTCTACGACCACTCCGCGGCCGGATACGGCGAGATCGAGGCCTGGGCGGACGAACCCGAGGAGGGCGAGGAGAACCCCGCCCTGCAGACGGCCACAGCCGACCAGGCCTGGCCGCTGCCCCTGGACGACACGGCGATGGCCCACCGCCACAAGGCCGCCAAGATGGTCATGGACCACCTGGAGCGCCTCGCCTCCCACGACGAGAGCCACCCCGCGGCCACCCACGACCCGGACACGCACGAGGACCCGGACTGGCCCCCGCCACCGGAGGACGACGAGCCGCCCTACGACGAGCCCCTCTACGAGGAAACTCCCCTCGACGCCGAAGACGGCCTCCCGGAGGACGACCCCGCCGACTGGGACGCCTGGACCACGGACCGCCCGACCGTCCCGCACCAGGCGACGGCCCCGCACCCCGCCGAGGACTCCGGTGTGCCGAGGGGCGTCCGCCCGCACCCCACGGAGCCGCCCGGCACCCGCCTCACCCCCGAGGAAGCCCGGGCCATCGCCTCGTGGGACCGCGACCTCGACGCGCTCACCGGTGAACTTCTGCGCGCCCGCCGAGGTGTCACCGACGTCCCCCTGCCGGCCTCCCTGACCGCCACCCAGCTGCTGCACCTCGCCGCCGACCCGGACGGGCTCGCGCAGGAACTCGCGCGCCCCATGCCACGCCCTCCGCAACCCGCCGCACGTCGAGGCACCCGCTTCCACGCCTGGGTGGAATCACGCTTCGAAGAACTGACCCTGCCCATGCTGGAGCCGGAAGAACTGCCCGGCAGCGAGGCCGAGATCGCCGACGAACGAGATCTGGAAGCACTCAAGGACGCCTTCGAACGCACCGAGTACGCCCGTCGCACGCCCTACCGCGTCGAGACCCCCTTCCAGCTCTCGATCGCCGGCCGCGTCGTACGGGGCCGTATCGACGCCGTCTACAAACAGGGCGACGGCGACGAAGCGACGTACGAGATCCTCGACTGGAAGACCAGCAGCACCCGCACCGCCGACCCGCTCCAGCTCGCGATCTACCGGCTCGCCTGGGCCGAGCGGCAGGGCGTGCCCCTGGAAGCGGTCACGGCCGCGTTCCTGTACGTGCGCGGCGGCGAGGTCGTCCGGCCGGAAGGCCTCCCGGACCGGGCCGCACTGGAGCGGCTGCTGCTGGAGGAGCCGGGCGCGCAGGCGGAATCACCGGGCGCGCAAGAGGAGTAGCCGGCCGCGCAAGCAAACTGTGAGGAACCGCCCACCGAGGATGTCAGTGCGGGCCGATAGGCTCGTGACCATGAGCCACACCGTTGACAGTGCCGTCAGCGCGGTCCGCACGTACATCGAGCAGCACCGCGCAGCCTTCCTCGACGACCTCGCCGAGTGGCTGCGCATCCCGTCCGTGTCGGCGCAGCCCGAGCACGCGCCCGATGTCCGGCGCAGCGCGGACTGGCTCGCCGCCGCACTCAGGGAGACCGGCTTCCCGACCGCCGAGGTCTGGCCGACCCCGGGCGCACCGGCCGTCTTCGCCGAGTGGCCCTCCGACGACCCCGAAGCACCCACGGTCCTCGTCTACGGCCATCACGACGTACAGCCCGCCGCCCGCGAGGACGGCTGGGACAGCGAGCCCTTCGAGCCCGTCGTCCGCGGAAACCGCCTCTACGCGCGCGGGGCCGCCGACGACAAGGGCCAGGTGTTCTTCCACACACTCGGCGTCCGCGCCCACCTCGCAGCCACCGGCCGCACGGCCCCGGCCGTGCACCTGAAGCTGCTCGTCGAGGGCGAAGAAGAGTCCGGCTCCCCGCACTTCCGGGCACTCGTCGAAGAGCGCGCCGACCGGCTCGCCGCCGACGCCGTGATCGTCTCCGACACCGGCATGTGGTCCGAGGACACCCCCACGGTGTGCACCGGCATGCGCGGCCTCGCCGAGTGCGAGATCCGGCTGCACGGCCCCGACCAGGACATCCACTCCGGCTCCTTCGGCGGCGCCGTGCCCAACCCGGCGACCGCCGCCGCCCGCCTGGTCGCCGCTCTGCACGACGAGCACGCACGCGTGACGGTCCCCGGCTTCTACGACGGCATCGTCGAACTCACCGAGCAGGAGCGCGAACTCTTCGCCGAGCTGCCCTTCGACGAGCGGGAGTGGCTGCGCACCGCCAAGTCGTACGCCACCCACGGAGAGGCCGGACACACCACTCTGGAGCGCATCTGGGCCCGCCCCACCGCAGAGGTCAACGGCATCGGCGGCGGCTACCAGGGCCCGGGAAGCAAGACGATCATCCCGTCCTCGGCCATGGTGAAGCTCTCCTTCAGGCTGGTCGCCGGCCAGGACCCCGACCACATCGAGAAGGTCGTCCGAGACTGGGCGGACTTGCAGGTGCCCGACGGCATCCGCATGGAGATTGAGTTCAGTGCCGCCACGCGCCCGTGCCTGACCCCGCTGGACCACCCGGCCCTGCAGTCCGTCGTCCGCGCCATGGCCGTCGCCTTCGAGAAACCGGTCCTCTTCACCCGCGAGGGCGGCTCCGGACCGGCAGCCGACCTCCAGGAAGTCCTCGGGGCGCCCGTCCTCTTCCTGGGCATCTCCGTCCCCTCCGACGGCTGGCACGCCCCGAACGAGAAGGTCGAACTCGACCTCCTCCTCAAGGGCGTCGAAACCACCGCCCACCTGTGGGGAGACCTCGCCGACACCTGGCGCCACGCGCCCTGACGAACCACGCGATCCGGAACGGCAACAAGCGCGAGGCACACTGGAAGAACTGCCCCGCCACCCGTCCCGCCCGACCCGGTCGCCTCCTGCCGTACGTCCCGCTGAACCGCCCGCCGAAACAATCCGCATTGCCGGGGGAGTTGGAAGCACCCGTGACCACCTGGACCGACCACACAGCCGACCGACCCATCTCGCTCACCGCCCCGAGCGGCATCGATCGAGCCGCCCACCACCGGCTCGACGAGGCCTGGCTCGCCGCGGCGTGGAGCCACCCCACCACCCGTTGCTTCGTGGTCTCCGGCGGCCAGGTCCTCATCGACGAGACACCCGACGGCAAGACCGAGCTCGTCATGACCCCGTCCTTCGAGGCCCCCCTCACCGAGGCGCACCGCTACTTCCTGGGCACCGACGACGACGGCGTCAGCTACTTCGCCCTCCAGAAGGACGCCCTGCCCGGCCGTATCGACCAGTCGGCGCGCGCCGCGGGACTGCGCGAGGCCGGACTGCTGCTGTCGCCCCGGGACGTGGGCCTGATGGTGCACGCGGTCGCCCTGGAGAACTGGCAGCGCCTGCACCGCTTCTGCTCCCGCTGCGGCGAGCGCACGGTGATCGCCGCGGCCGGCCACATCCGCCGCTGCCCGGCCTGCGGTGCCGAGCACTACCCGCGCACCGACCCCGCCGTGATCATGGCCGTCACCGACGAGGAGGACCGCATCCTGCTCGGCCGCCAGGTCCACTGGCCCGAGGGCCGCTTCTCGACGCTCGCCGGCTTCGTGGAGCCCGGCGAGTCCATCGAGCAGTCGGTACGCCGCGAGGTCTTCGAGGAGGCCGGTATCACCGTCGGCCACGTCGAGTACGTCGCCAGCCAGCCCTGGCCCTTCCCGTCCAGCCTCATGCTGGGCTTCATGGCCCGCGCCACCTCGACGGAGATCAACGTCGACGGCGACGAGATCCACGAGGCCCGCTGGTTCTCCCGCGAGGAACTGCGCGCAGCCTTCGAGTCCGAAGAGGTCCTGCCCCCGTACGGCATCTCGATCGCGGCCCGTCTGATCGAACTCTGGTACGGGAAGCCGCTGCCGACACGCAGCTTCGTCTGAGGCCGGCGACAAGCAGCGGACAGCAGGAAGGCGGCCCCTGACCTGTCAGGGGCCGCCTTCTGCGGAGCTGCGCGCGCCGATCGCCGATCAGGCGCCGACCTTCTGCTTGACCTGGGCCAGCGAAGGGTTCGTGAGCGTCGAACCGTCCGCGAAGAGCAAGGTCGGGACCGTCTGATTCCCGCCATTCGCCTTCTCGACGAACGCTGCGGAATCCGGGTCCAGCTCGATGTTGACCTCGTTGTACGCGATGCCCTCGCGGTCCATCTGGCTTTTCAGCCGACGGCAGTAACCGCACCAGGTGGTGCTGTACATCGTCACGGTGCCCGACATTCTCTCGCGCTCCTCAACAGCTCAGGGAATATGTCCTCGCAGTGGAGGAAACGTACGCGAGGCACCCGCCATTCCCGCCGGGGGTATCCCACAGCACGTGACGCCTGCCGCATTAGTACGACTGCGGGTGCCTCCCTGTGGACAACCGGCTCACCCGTCTCCGGCGACCTGGCAGCATGGCCGTGTGACAGCAGCAACGCACTCCCCCCTCTTCCCGCAGGTACCGGACTCGGCCGACGCGGTGCTCGAAGGGCTCGACCCCGAGCAGCGCGAGGTGGCGACCGCCCTGCGCGGTCCGGTGTGCGTGCTGGCGGGCGCCGGCACGGGCAAGACACGGGCGATCACCCACCGCATCGCCTACGGAGTGCGCGCCGGGGTCCTGCAGTCCTCCAGCGTGCTGGCCGTCACGTTCACCAACCGCGCCGCCGGAGAGATGCGCGGCCGGCTGCGCCAACTCGGCGCCACGGGAGTGCAGGCACGTACGTTCCACTCGGCCGCCCTGCGTCAGCTCCAGTACTTCTGGCCGAAAGCGATCGGTGGCAGCATCCCCCGGCTCGTCGACCGCAAGATCCAGCTCGTCGCCGACGCGGCGGCGGCCTGCCGCATCCGACTCGACCGCGGCGAACTGCGGGACGTCACCGCCGAGATCGAGTGGTCCAAGGTCACCCAGACCGTCCCCTCCGACTACGCAGCCGCGGCGGCCAAGGCGGGCCGCGACGTCCCCCGCGCCCCCGCCGAGATCGCCCAGCTCTACGCCGCCTACGAGGACGTCAAACGCGACCGCGCGGTCATCGACTTCGAGGACGTCCTGCTGCTGACCGTCGCCGTGCTCCAGGACCGGCACGACATCGCCGAACAGGTCCGCTCGCAGTACCAGCACTTCGTGGTCGACGAGTACCAGGACGTCAGCCCGCTCCAGCAGCGCCTCCTGGAGCTGTGGCTCGGCGACCGCGACAACCTGTGCGTCGTCGGCGACGCCAGCCAGACGATCTACTCGTTCACCGGGGCGACCCCCGACCACCTTCTCGACTTCCGCGCCCGCCACCCCGGCGCCACCGTCGTCAAGCTGGTCCGCGACTACCGCTCCACACCCCAGGTCGTCCACCTCGCCAACGGCCTGCTTTCCCAGGCCCGCGGCCGGGCCGCCGACCACCGACTGGAGCTGATCTCCCAGCGCGCCGCGGGTCCCGAGCCCGTCTACGCCGACTACACCGACGAGCCCGCCGAGGCCGAGGGTGCCGCGCGCCGCATCCGTGACCTGATGGCAGCGGGCGTGCCGGCGAGCGAGATGGCGATCCTGTTCCGCACGAACTCCCAGTCCGAGACCTACGAACAGGCCCTCGCCGACGCCGGAGTCCCCTACCAACTGCGCGGGGCCGAGCGGTTCTTCGACCGCCCCGAGGTCCGCAAGGCCGGAGTCGCCCTGCGCGGCGCGGCGCGCTTCGGCGGCAACGACTCCCTCCTCGACGACGTAGTCGACCTGCCCTCCCAGGTCCGTGCCGTCCTCTCCGGCGAGGGCTGGACCTCCGAGCCACCGGCCGGCTCCGGAGCCGTCAGAGAGCGCTGGGAGTCCCTGGCCGCCCTGGTCAACCTCGCCCAGGACTTCGCCGCGGCCAGACCCGGAGCCACCCTCGCCGACCTGGTCGCCGAACTCGACGAGCGGGCGAACGCCCAGCACGCCCCGACCGTCCAGGGCGTCACCCTCGCCTCCCTGCACTCGGCCAAGGGCCTGGAGTGGGACGCCGTCTTCCTGGTCGGCGTCGCCGAGGGCATGATGCCGATCTCCTACGCGAAGACCGACGAACAGATCGAGGAGGAGCGCCGTCTCCTGTACGTCGGAGTCACCCGCGCCAGGGAACGGCTCCACGTCTCCTGGGCCCTCGCCCGCTCACCCGGCAGTCGCCCCAACCGCCGCCCCAGCCGCTTCCTGGACGGCCTGCGGCCCGGTTCGAGCGGCGCCGCGGGCAGACCCGGTCTGGTGGCCCCCGGCGGCATCGAGCGCGGCTACACGAGCACCGGCCCCCAAGCCGTTCCACGGCGGGCACAGCGCACCGTGGCCCGCTGCCGGGTCTGCGGCCGCACGCTCACCGACGCCGGCGAGATGAAACTGATGCGCTGTGAGGACTGCCCCTCCGACATGGACGAGGGCCTCTACGAGCGGTTGCGGGAGTGGCGGGAGGTCCAGGCGCAGCGCAGCGGTCAGCCGGCGTTCTGCGTCTTCACCGACAAGACGCTGATGGCGATCGCCGAGACCGTCCCCGACGACGAGGGCGAACTCGCGCGGATCCCCGGCGTAGGAGTGCGCAAGCTCAACCGCTACGGGGCCGATGTCCTGGCCATCTGCGGCGGTCAGGAGCCTGCGGAGGGTGCCGCGGGGGGCTGATGAAAACTCGTCGGAAAAATAGTTTGCGCATGCCCCAGCGATCCCCATAGGTTCTAAGCCACGGGAACAGAAGGCCTTCTCGGAGGCCCTGATTCCGTGATGTACTTGCATATCCGAAGGACCGGGCTCATCCCCGGTCCCCCGAGACGCCGAGAGGAGGCGATTCCAGTGATCAGCATCAACACCAGCTCCGCCAGCACCGTGAAAATGACCGATCCCTCGGTCGTCTCCCTGTGCATGCTCGGCGTTTCGAACCTGGGCACCGGTCTGTCCGGCATTTCTGCCGCCCGTCCGGCGTCCGCCCTGTCTCTCGCGGTTCTTCCCATCCGCGAGCGCAATGAGCGACCGACCAAGGCACTGGAAGCAGTAGGAGCACAGGCGCAGGCCTATGCCTTTGCGCCCGGTGCCGGAAGCCGGAAGCAGACGACGCAGCACCACCAGATGTGGGCCTTCCGTGGGCCAGAACCCTGGAGTGATCCAGCCTGATCGATCAGGCCGGCGCCTTCAGGGCCGCGGAACCCCATCCGGGATCCGCGGCCCTTCTGTTTGTCCCCGAACGGGGATGACGGAGCGAAGGGGCCTCGGGACAAGAAAAGAACCCGGTACCAAGCCGACACCCGGCCCAACAGGGCCGGACCGACCAGACGAGGAACAACAACCGTGCAACTCGAAGCGCACGCCCCGTCCGTACCGCCTTCCGAAACGATCCCCCCGCCCGGCCTCACGGAGGACTCCACCTTGACTCCGCTCACTGCGCTCACCGCGCTCGACGACGCCATCGAGAACCTCGGCGTACCCGTCCCCTGCCGTTCCTACGACCCGGAGGTCTTCTTCGCCGAGTCGCCGGCCGATGTCGAGTACGCCAAGTCCCTCTGCCGCACCTGCCCGCTGATCGAGGCCTGCCTCGCCGGCGCCAAGGAGCGGCGTGAGCCCTGGGGCGTCTGGGGTGGCGAGCTCTTCGTCCAGGGTGTCGTCGTGGCCCGCAAGCGGCCGCGTGGCCGTCCGCGCAAGAACCCGGTCACGGCATGAACACCACCCTCGGAACGATCGACCGCCCCCTCACGCACGACCCCAAGAAGCAGGCCCCGATGAAGCCGTCCACTCCCAGCGAGCCCGCGGGCTCCGCGATCCCAGACTTCACCACCCCGGGTGCGACCGAGTCGCGCCAGAACAGGACCCGAGAGATGCAACTCATTCCAGAAGCCCTGGCCCGTGCGCATATGCACGAGCGCCTGCAGGAGGCCGAGCGGGAACGGCAGGTCACGCGCCTGCTGGCCGCCCGCCGGATGCAGCGCAGGGCCGAGCGCGCCTCGCTGCGCGCCCGCCGTGCGCTCGCCATGGCCGTCATGCAGTAACCGATCACGCCTGAAGCGGTGGCCTCCCCAGCCCAGGAGGCGAATGCTCCCCGCGGGGGGGGGGGGGGGGGGGCCCGCCCCCGCGCCCCCCCCCCCGCGGTGCGTTCTGTCCCGATACCCGGCCGCGGCGATATCGTCGCCGGGTGACGAGTCGTCCCGTAGGCAGCGACACCAGCGCCTCCACCGCGGAGCCCCAGCCCCTTGTGTGCGCTCGCTGCGGCACCCGGTCCGAAGGCCCAAAGCCCACCTGGACCTGCTCGGTGGAGAACGGCACCCGGCAGTACTTCTGCGACACCTGCTCCAGGGAGAACCTCAGGGCGATCGAGGGACGCCTGGACTCCGACTGGTGGTAGGCCGCGACCGATCGCGGCCGTCCGCACGTGAGGCTCAGGCCTCCGCCGCCGCTTCCTCCTCGTCCCCGAACTCCTCGTACTCGTCCGGGTCTTCGGGCACGAACCCCGGCAGCCACTCCTCCAGTTCCTCGCGCAGCCGCACCGTCGCACCCAGCTGACACAGAACGCCGATTGTGCTCAATGTCACTCGATGTATCAGGAGGTACGCCGGGGGCAGGTTGAGCTGCTTGCCCAACTGGTGGGCGGGGGAACGGGGATCGGCGATCCGGGCGGCCTGACTGCGCATCCAGCCGCGGGTGAAGGTGAACTCGTCGACCTGGGCCGGCTCGATGATCGGCACCAGGTAGTCGAGGACGGCGTCCGGGTCCAGCTCTATCGACTCCTTGACGAAGCCCTCCGCGCACAGCAGTTCGTAGACCGCCTCGGCGTCCCCGTCGAGCGTCATACGCAGGGAATCGCCGATGGTGGTCGGCAGACCGCCGGGCAGCCGGTCGACCGTGCCGAAGTCCAGGACCCCCAGGCGCCAGTCGCCCTTGCCGTCCGGGCCGGCGGGCAGCAGACGGAAGTTGCCCGGATGCGGGTCCGCGTGGAGCAGGCCCGTACGGGCCGGGCCGGAGAAGAGGAAGCGGGCCAGGAGCTGGCCTGCCCGGTCGCGCTGCTCCTGGGTGCCGTCGGCGATCACCTCCGACATCGGAATCCCGTCGATCCACTCCGTGACCAGGACCTGGTCGCACTGGTGGACCACGGCGGGCACCACGACATCCGGGTCGCCCTCGAACTCCTCCGCGTGCACCTGCTGGGCCTGTGCCTCCAGGCCGTAGTCCAGTTCCTCGGAGACCCGGTCGCGGAGCTCGGCGATGAGGGGCTTGATGTCCATCCCGGGGATGAGCGGGCCCAACAGGCGGGCGAAGCGGCTCAGTTGGGTCAGGTCGGATAGGAGGGCCTCGCCTGCGCCCGGGTACTGCACCTTGACCGCGACCTCGCGGCCGTCGTGCCATACCGCCCGGTGCACCTGGCCGATGGACGCCGCGGCCGACGGTTTGTCCTCGAACTCCACGAACAGCTCGCGCCAGTCCTCGCCGAGCCGCTCCGCCAGCACACCGTGCACGGTGCGCGTCGGCATCGGCGGCGCCGCCTCCTGGAGCTTGGTCAGCGCGGCACGGTAGGGACCGGCGACCTCCTCTGGCAGCGCCGACTCGAATACGGACAGCGCCTGCCCGAACTTCATCGCACCGCCCTTGAGCTCGCCGAGCACCTTGAACAGCTGCTCCGCCGTGCGCTGTTGCAGCTCGCGGCCGACGATCTCCGCGGACTCGCCCACGATCCGTTTCCCGAGCCCCCACGTGGCTCTCCCGGCGAAGCCGAGCGGGAGCGCGGCGAGCTTGGCGGTACGGGTGACCGCCTTGCGGGGAAGATCAGACATGAGCCCTCCAAGTCCCAGCCGGCCGGGCCGAGTCTGCCTTACGGCGCACGTCCCTCGACGGCCGGTCCTCTGCCATTGTCGCGTGCCGATCCTCGTCCGTAGAGGGGTGTCCCTCCTTACCTTTCTCCGCCTCCTTTTCCGCGGCCCCGCAGGGGCATGCGGAATGCGCCCAAACCGGTCGCGCGTGCCAGTGCAGACCGGGCAGCGAGACCTCCCACCGCGCGCCCGCGCTCGACGGCGACTGCCCGTCCAGGAAGGCGAGCGCGTGCGTGGCAGCCAGTCCGGCGACGGTCGTGGCCAGCGCCAGATCGCAGGGCCGCACCCGGGGCTGCTTGCCGGAGCGCCACTGCGCGACCAGCCGCGGCCACGTCGGGTCCCGGTCGGTGCGCGCCTGGTGCAGACAGCCCGCGCACGCCGACTCGCCGGGCAGCACCAGCGGGCCCACCGTTCCCGTGCCCTCCACGACACCGGCGTACAGATGAGGGGTCCCCGAGGCGATCAGGTCGGCGGCGGCGGACGGGTCCGGCGCGTGCACGGCGACATCGTCGCGCGGGGCGAGGACCACCAGGGAGAAACCGGGTTCGCCCTCCTCCCTCGCGGTCCCCGACGTCCGGCGCGGCGACCGGTCCGGAGCCGCCCGGCGTACCGCCCGCCGCGCCGACTCGTCCCGGCGCTCGCCGACGGCCTCGGCGGGCAGTCCGCCCGGAGCGACGTCCCAGGGCTCGGTGTCACCGCCGTCGCGCACGTCGATCTCGCCGACCCCCGCACCCGACAGCAGTGAGGCCAGCACCGCGCCCACCCGGCCCGCGCCCCTCACCTGTACGCGCAGTCCACGGCGCGCCGCCAGCCGGCCCATCGCCGCGCCCGGCTCGCCGGTCGTCAGGGAGAGCGAGGCGAGGTCCGGGCGCAGCCGGTCCAGGACGTCCTTCTTCGCGCGGAGCGCGTCGGCCGCGGGACCGCCGCCTTTCGCGTCGTCGAGCAGGCCCGCGTGCGTGAGCTCCTTCACCAGCTGGTCGACATGGCCCTCGGGCAGATCCATCCGGTGGCCCTCCTCGCGCAGGAGCGGCAGTCCGCGAGTGCCGTTGAGCAGGTCCAGGAAACTGCCCGTCGCCGTGTCCATCGGACCGAGCGTCATCGCGTGCGCCGGTGTCATCCCGAACTGCACGGTATTGAGATCACGCCAGCCGCGCCGCAGCGCGGGCTTCACCATCGGATGCATGACAGGCCCCCGTAGCCGTAGGAAGTACGTCCCGTGTTCCGGTGGAGCTGGTCGGTGCTCCGCCGGTGGTGCCAGAGTGCCCGGCCGGGCCGGAGGACGCCGAAAGTTGTCCACAGGCGGTGGGGATTCGTCGTACGAATCAAACGCTTGGTGGGGGATCGACACCGAAACCGTCCCGGAGTCGGGACTTCCCGCGTGTGCAGAGGGTAACGTCATGGCGTGCCCGCCGACCCACTGCACAGCGCCGGAAAACCACAGCGCAGTACGACGAGCCAGCCGCCAAGCGGCTCGGGGGCGAGCGCGATCGAGGTTCGCAGGAGTGCGCGTCGGCGCAGAACGGTCTCCGCGTACCGCGAGGGCGATCGCACCGTCGTGCTGATCCCCGCCCGCATGTCCGAGGCGGAGGAGAAGCGCTGGGTCACCGTCATGCTCGACAAGCTGGCCGCCCAGGAAAGCAAACGGGTGCTCGGTGACACGGAGCTGGCCGAGCGCGCCGAGCGCCTGTCGGCCCAGTACTTCGACGGCCGTGCCCGGCCCACCTCGGTGCGCTGGGTCACCAACCAGAACACACGCTGGGGATCCTGCACGCCCTCCGAGGGCAGCATCCGGCTCTCCCACCGGCTGCAGGGCATGCCCGAGTACGTCGTCGACTACGTGCTGCTGCACGAACTCGCGCATCTCCTGGTGCCCGGACACGGTCCGCGTTTCTGGCGGCTCCTGGAGGCGTATCCGCGCACCGAGCGGGCCAAGGGGTACCTCGAAGGTGTGGTCGCGGCCGAGCGGCTGCCCCATCCGCCGGGCGCCCGCGAGGAGTGACCGTCCCCTGTGGGGGATTGTGTACCGGCTCTGTACCGACTTACTCCGGTGTCGGAGATTGCCGTTAGCCTGACGCGACGCACATCGCATCGGGATGGGGGACGGTCGTTACGCATGGCCAGGGAATTCCAACGCGGCCACAAGGCCAAGATCAGTGACCTCACCGCGGGCACCGATCTGTACGTAGGCGTACAGATCACCGGCCCCGGGCTGACGTTCGACATCAGCTGCTTCGGTCTCGACGCCGAGGAGCGGCTCTCGGACGACCGGTACTTCGTGTTCTTCAACCAGCCGAAGTCCCCCGAGGAGTCCATCCAGCTTCTGGGCGCCCAGGCAGGCGACGCCGAGTCCTTCCGGGTCACGCTCGACAAGATCCCGCCGCAGATCCACAAGCTGGCGTTCACGGCCACGATCGACGGCGCCGGACAGATGTCCCAGATCGCCCCCGGGTACGTCCGGATCGTCGCGGGCGGCGAGGAAGTGGCCCGCTACTCGTTCAACGGTTCGGAGTTCACCACCGAGCGGGCCGTGATGCTGGGCGACTTCTACCTGAAGGACGTCTGGCGGTTCGCCGCCGTCGGCCAGGGCTTCGACGGCGGCCTGGAGGCGCTGCTGAAGAACTTCGGCGGCGAGGTCATGGAGGAGGAGGCCCCCGCCGCGCCGCAGCCGCAGTCCGGCGCCGCCCCGGGCTTCGCCCCGCCCCCGCAGACCTCGGCGCCGCCCGCGTTCGGTGCCCCGCCCGCCCCGGCACCGGCCCCCGTGCAGGGCTTCGCGCCCCCGCCGGGAGCCACACCGCCTCCGGCCCCGGCGCCCGCGCCCTCCGTGCACGCCGCGCCGACGATCATCGCCCCGATGACCCCGCCAGGCCCTGGAACCGTGCCGCCCCCGGGCCCCGTCCCCGCGCCCTACGGCCAGCCGCCGCAGCCGTACGGGCAGCAGGCCCCCGGCCAGACCGCGCCGCTGCCTCCGGGCTACGGCCAGCCCCCGGCCCCTCCCGGCTACGGTCAGCCCACCCCGCCTCCCGGCTACGGCCAGCCGCCCGCCCCTCCGGGATACGGGCAGGTCCCGGCCCAGCCGGCCGGCTACGGAGTGCCCTCCGGCGCTCCCCAGGGCGCCGGTGTGTCGGCCGCGCTGCAGAAGTTCAAGGAGACGCCCACCGGGCAGCGCTGGACGCAGCAGAACAAGAAGCTGATCCGCGTCGACCTCGGCATCGGCGGCCAGCCCGTACTGGCCCGTCAGGGCAGCATGGTGCTCTACCAGGGCAAGGTCGACTTCGGCTACAAGGGCGCCGGGTTCGCCGGCCGGCTCGTCGGCAACGCGACCGGCCAGGAGATGCAGCTGATGCGCTGCACGGGCCAGGGCCAGGTGTTCCTCGCCGAGAACTCGACCAACCTGCACCCCGTCGAGCTCCAGGGGGACGCGATCTGTGTCTCCGCCGAGAACGTCCTCGCCTTCGACGAGAGCCTCCAGTACGAGGTCAGACGCATCGAGGGACACGGCATCCCCGGAGGCGCGCTGTTCACGATGCAGTTCCAGGGGACCGGCACCATCGTCGTGAAGACCCACGGCGAGCCCGTCGTCCTGCCGGTCACGCCGACCACGTTCGCCGACTGCAACGCGGTCGTCGCCTGGTCCGCCGCCGCCCAGGTGATCGTCTCCAGCCAGGTCCGGATGCGCCGCAACGCGTACCCCGGAGACACCGGCGAGAGCGTCAACCTGCAGTTCCGGGCCGCCCCCGGCAATTTCGTCGTCGTCCAGCCGTACGAGGTCTGAGGGAGCCCGTCATGAACCAGCCGCTCGCGGGCTACGCCCCCGCACCCGTCACCGCCCGCATGGAGAACCACGGCAACAACATGCTGAAGGTCGCCATGCAGACCGGAAGCGACCTCTTCGCGCGCGTGGGCTCGATGATCGCCTACGAAGGCTTCATCCAGTACGAACCCAACCCGCCGGCCGTGCGCCAGATCGCGCGCGACTGGATGACCGGCGAGGGCGCGCCCCTGATGAAGTGCTCCGGGGACGGACTGCTCTACCTCGCCGACTACGGCGCCGATGTCGTCGTGATCAACCTCAACGGCGACGGGATCTCCGTCAACGCCACCAACCTGCTCGCCTTCGACACGTCCCTCACCTGGGGTGTCGAGCGCGTCAAGGGGCTCGCCAAGTTCGCCGGGCAGGGCCTGTGGAACACCAAGATCAGCGGCCAGGGCTGGGTCGCGCTGACCTCCCGGGGCAAGCCGATCGTCGTCGACTGCGGAGGCGGCGACGACGAGACCTACGTCGACCCGGACGCGCTCGTCGCCTGGTCCCCGAACCTCAAGGTGAAGGGCAAGCGCAGCTTCAAGGCGCAGTCGCTGATCGGCCGCGGCAGCGGCGAGGCCTACCAGATGGCCTTCTCCGGGCAGGGCATCGTCGTCGTCCAGCCCAGCGAGGACAGCACCGACCGACTCCGGTTCCGGGGCTGAGGGGGGAACACGACACCATGCAGAGCCCGCTTTTCGCGTTCAACGACTCGCAGTCCCAGGACCGCTACAGCCTCCAGAACAAGCAGATGCTGCGCATCGTCCTGGAGGGCCACGACGACATCCTCGCCCGCAAGGGCACGATGGTCGCCTACCAGGGGCTCGTCGAGTTCGACGCCGAGTACCAGAACACCCAGCAGGCCTACGCCCGTGCGGCCACCGGCGAGGGCCTCAGCCTGATGCGCTGCCACGGGCAGGGCACGGTCTTCCTCGCCAACCTCGCCCAGCACATCCACGTGGTGGACGTGGAACAGGACGGCCTCACCGTCGACAGCAGCTACGTCCTCGCGATGGACTCCTCGCTGCACCACGAGGTCATCGCCGTGGACAGCCAGTACGGCATCTCCGGCTCCGGGAAGTACCAGCTCAACATCACCGGTCGCGGCAAGGTCGCCCTGATGACCTCGGGCGCGCCCCTGATGATGCAGGTCACGCCCGACAAGTACGTCAACTGCGACGCCGACGCGATCGTCGCCTGGTCCACCGGCCTGCGCGTCCAGATGCAGGCCCAGACGCACTCCTCCGGGGTGTGGCGGCGCCGCGGCAACACCGGCGAGGGCTGGGAGCTGAGCTTCATGGGCAGCGGTTACGCGCTCGTCCAGCCCAGCGAACTGCTGCCGCCGCAGAACGCCGGGATCGGCCAGGGCCTCGCCGCGCAGTACGGCATGGGCCAGCACGGCGCACACGCCCAGAACCAGGGCAACGCCTGGAGCTGAGCGTCCAGTAGCCGAACGTAAGGGGCGCCCGCACTTGCGGGCGCCCCTTACACGTTCACAGCCTGGCGCGCGTCGCCTCCAGCAGCCGCACGACCGACTCGTCCGCTACGGCCGCCACCTCGTCGTAGGCGAACCAGCGCAGGTCCAGGGACTCGTCGCTGATCTCCTGCACGGCGCCGGGCGGTGCCACGACCGCGTACTGGACGTCGTAGTGGAAGTGGCACGGTGCCGGGATGGGATGGAGGTCGAGGCGGACAGGACCGCCCGGCAGCAGGGTGAGCCCGGTGATGCCGGACTCCTCCGTGGCCTCGCGCAGGGCCGCCGCCTCCAGGGAGGTGTCCTCCGGCTCGCAGTGACCGCCCATCTGGAGCCACATCCGCAGCTTCTTGTGGAGCGTGAGCAGCACTCGCCCCTGCTCCGGGTCGACGATCAGGGCACTCGCTGTGATGTGCCCATCCCCGCAGGACTTCCACAGGCCGTCCGGGTGAGCGGCCAGGTGGTCCAGGTAGGCCTGGCGCAGCTCCGTCTGGTCCTCGTAGCTCTTCAGTACGAGGACCGCGTCGTCGTACAGGGTCACTCGGAGTCGTCGTCCTTCTTCTTCAGGTCCGGCTTCTCCTCCGTGCCGCTCGCCGCCTCGCCGAGCAGCTTGTCCAGCTCGGAGAAGTCCAGCTGCTCGCGGTGCACGAAGCCGTCCGGGTCGTCCAGGTCGGAGGCCGTCGGCAACATGTCCGGGTGGGCCCACAGACCGTCACGGCCGTCGACACCGCGCGCGTCCGTGAGCGAGGCCCAAAGCCGGGAGGCGTCGCGCAGCCGGCGCGGGCGCAGCTCCAGGCCGATCAGCGTGGCGAACGTCTGCTCGGCGGGACCGCCCGTCGCGCGACGCCGCCGCAGGGTCTCGCGGAGCGCGTCGGCGGACGTCAGACGAGGCTTCGCGGCGGCGTGGACCACCGCGTCCACCCAGCCCTCGACGAGCGCCAGAGCCGTCTCCAGACGGGCCAGGGCGGCCTTCTGCTCGGGCGTGTCCTCCGGCTGGAACATGCCCTGCTGAAGGGCGTCCTGGAGCTGCTCCGGGTTCTGCGGGTCGAACTGGCCGACCACGTCCTCCAGCTTGGCCGTGTCGACCTTGATCCCGCGCGCGTACCCGTCGACCGCGCCGTACAGGTGCGAGCGCAGCCACGGCACATGTGCGAACAGGCGCTGGTGGGCGGCCTCGCGCAGGGCGAGGTAGAGCCGCACCTCCTCCTGGGAGATGCCCAGGTCCTTGCCGAAGGCCTCGATGTTCAGCGGAAGCAGCGCGGCCTTGCCGACCGGGCCGAGCGGAAGGCCGATGTCGGTCGAGCCGACGACCTCGCCCGCGAGCACGCCCACGGCCTGCCCGATCTGCGTGCCGAACATGGCGCCGCCCATGGAGCGCATCATGCCGATCAGCGGGCCCGCCATGGCCTGCATCTCCTCCGGCAGGACATCGCCCATGGCCGCGCCGACACGCTCGGCGACCGGGTCCACGAGTTCCTTCCAGGCGGGAAGTGTCGCCTCGACCCACTCCGCGCGGGACCACGCCACGGCGGAGCCGGCACCGGACGGCAGCGAGGTCGCGTCGTCCAGCCACAGGTCCGCGAGCCGCACGGCCTCCTCGACCGCACTGCGGTCGGCGGGGCCGATGCTCGCGTCCTTCGTGCCGTCCTGAGTGCCCTGGGAGACCGTCTGGCGGGCGATCTGCTTGGCCATGTCCCAGTTCACCGGGCCGCCCTCGTACGAAAGCATCTGGCCCAGCTGCTGGAACGCGGCGCCCAGGTCGTTGGGGTTCAGGGAACCGAACATGGCTGCGAGCGGATTGTCCGCACCGGGGCCGCCAAAGCCCCCGGCACCGGGCAGCCCGCCAAATCCGAACGGGTTGGCCGGTCCCTGACCACCACCGCTCTCCTGGTCCTTCTTCTTGCCCTCGTCGCCGTCGTCCGGCTCCTCCGGCGGAAGGCCGAATCCGAATGGGGTGTCACTCACGGGATTCCTCGGCTGTTAAGGCCGCCGGTTCTCTCCGACGGCACGACTGCCCTTCAACACCACCCAGCGTAGACACCGAAGGCCGATCGGGCCTCGGTGCTTCGCCGAGACCTGGCCTGCGGCAGGATGGATGCCACCTGGTCCGGACGCGTCTGGCGCGTCCGTACTGAAGACAACCGCTGGAGACGCCCGGTGAGTTCCCCAGATCCGCAGGTTCGCGCAGCGCGAAACCACTCAACCAGTCCCGCCGTGCGCGGGCCCGTCGTCGCGGTCACCGGCGCCGCGTCCGGGATCGGGGCGCTCCTCACCGAGCGGCTCGCCGCGTCCGAGGAGATCAAGCAGGTCATCGCCATCGACGAGCGGCGCGGCGAGTGCGCGGCGGCCCAGTGGCACATCCTCGACGTACGGGATCCGGCCATCGCGGAGAAGCTCCGCGGCGCCGACGTCGTCGTACACCTGGCGTTGGACCTCGATCTGGAGACCGACCCGGCCGCCCGTTCGGCGTACAACGTGCGGGGGACGCAGACCGTGCTGACCGCCGCCGCGGCGGCCGGGGTCCACCGGGTCGTGCTGTGCACCTCGGCGATGGTCTACGGAGCGCTGCCCGACAACGAGCTGCCGCTGTCGGAGGACGCCGAACTGCGAGCCACCGCGGAGGCCACCGGTGTCGGCGACCTCCTGGAGGTCGAGCGGCTCGCGCGGCGCGCGCCCCGGGCGCATCCCGGGCTCAATGTCACCGTCGTCCGCCCCGGAGTGCTCGTCGGCGGCACCGACACCGCGCTGACCAGGTACTTCGAGTCGCCCCGGCTGCTGGTGGTGGCCGGGTCGCGGCCCGCCTGGCAGTTCTGCCATGTCGAGGACCTGTGCAGCGCCCTGGAGTACGCCGTCCTGGAGAAGGTCGACGGGGAACTCGCCGTCGGCTGCGACGGCTGGCTGGAGCAGGAGGAGGTCGAGGAGCTCAGCGGCATCCGGCGGATGGAGCTGCCGTCCGCGGTCGCGCTCGGCGCGGCGGCCCGGCTGCACCGGATCGGACTCACGCCGTCCCCGGCCGGCGACCTGGCGTACACGATGTACCCCTGGGTGGTCAGCGGAAGCCGGCTGCACGACGCGGGCTGGCGGCCCCAGTGGACCAACGAGGAAGTGCTCGCGGAGCTCCTGGAGGAGGTCGCCGGACGGCACACGGTCGTCGGACGACGCCTCGGCCGCAAGGACGCGACGGCGGCGGGTGCCGCCGGCGCGACGGTCGCACTGCTCGGCGCGGCGGCGGTCGTACGACGGGCGCGGAAGGCCCGGCGCCGGATCTGAGCGGGGCCGGGAACGGCCTCCTGTAGGACGCTCCAAACAGGCACACGCGCGTGCCTGACGAAAGTGCTATTCCGCGCTGTCGGCGGGGTGCGGCACGATGGAGGCATGGCACCCACGATCGACCACCCCGGTGAGCAGGCCGCGCAGGATCCCGTCAAGCTGATCGGGATCCGGGAGACGCCGCTCTCCGTGGACGAGGTCTTCCGGGCGGTCGGGGACGACGCGGCGGGCGGGACGGCGCTGTTCGTCGGGACCGTGCGCAATCACGACGGCGGCGCCGACGTCGACCGCCTCGGGTACTCGTGCCACCCCAGTGCCGAGGCCGAGATGCGGCGCGTCGCCGAGAAGGTCGTCGCGGACTACCCGGTGCGGGCGCTGGCCGCCGTCCACCGGGTGGGGGATCTCGGGATCGGGGACCTGGCGGTCGTCGTCGCCGTGTCGTGTCCCCATCGGGGCGAGGCCTTCGAGGCGTGCCGGAAGCTGATCGACGATCTCAAGCACGAGGTGCCGATCTGGAAGCACCAGCAGTTCTCCGACGGCACGGAGGAGTGGGTCGGCGCCTGCTGAGGCCGGCCCACCGCGCCTGCTGATGCGCACTCACGTACTTCTCACCCGCCCTCCGGTTGCGTAACCGCCCCCCTGCCACGAGCGTTGTCAGTGGGCCTGGCTAATCTGCTGATCAGGCAGTTGAGTTCACTTGTCCCGGGGTTGGGAGGTCGGCATGGCGGCGCTCGCCTGGTTGTTGATTCCGCTGGTGGCTGCGATAGGCGCCGGTCTGTGGGGCAGCTGGGCCAACAGGACCCGCAAGGTGCGCAGCGACGGTCCGGAACTGGACGGCTATGCCCGCTTCCGTGAGGCGATGGACAAGTCCCACTCCGGCACCTGAGCCGAAGGCGGCCCTGACGGTGCGCTGACAGACGCGTCCCGTACTGTCGTGCCATGCCACGCCGCACCGCGACGATGCTCGCCTCCACCCTGATGCTGATCGCGCTCCTGTGCGCGGGAGTCCTCATCAACGTCCCGTATTCGGAGATGTCACCGGGCCCGACGGTGAACACGCTCGGGGACCACGACGGCGAGCCGGTGCTGCAGATCACCGGGCGCAAGACCTACCCGACGACCGGTCACCTGAACATGACGACGGTCCGGGTCACCAGCGCCGACTACAACATGAACCTCATCGAGGCCGTGTACGGCTGGCTCGCCCACGACGACAAGGTCGTCCCGCACGACACGCTGTACCCGGACGGCAAGACGGAGCAGCAGTCGACGCAGGAGAACGCCGAGGAGTTCAGCCAGTCCCAGGAGAGCGCCAAGGTCGCGGCCCTGGACCAGCTGGGCATCCCCGTGAAGTCCTGGGTGATCGTCTCGACGGTCCTCAAGGGCTCCCCGGCCGAGGGCAGGCTGCACGCCGGTGACGTGATCAAGGCAGTCGACGGTACGACGGTGAAGCAGCCCGACGACGTCGCGAAGCTGGTCACCAAGCACAAGCCGGGCCAGAAGGTCGTGTTCACGATCGTGTCGGCCAAGGACCAGGCGGCCGCGGTGAAGGCGAACAAGACGGCGACGGCCACGAAGGACATCACGATCACCACCGCGACCTCCGACGACACCGGCGCCAAGCGCGCCATCGTCGGCATCTCGGCCGGAACCGATCACACGTTCCCGTTCAGTATCGACATCAAGCTGGCCGACGTCGGCGGTCCGAGCGCCGGCCTGATGTTCGCGCTCGGCATCTACGACAAGCTCACCCCGGGCGACCTCACCGGCGGCAAGTTCGTGGCCGGCACCGGCACGATCGACGACACCGGCAAGGTCGGTCCGATCGGCGGCATCTCGATGAAGACGGTCGGTGCGCGCAGCAAGGGCGCCCAATACTTCCTGACGCCCGCCGACAACTGCGCGGAGGCCGCCAAGGACACCCCCAGTGGCCTGAGGCTCGTCAAGGTGAACACCATCAAGGACGCGATCAGCGACCTCAAGCTGATCAACAGCGGCAAGACCGCCGACCTCCCGAAGTGCAGCACCAAGGGCTGAACAGGCCTCTTCTTTAAGAAGACCTCTCTTCAAGTAGACCTCGCATACGACTCCGGGGGCGCCCTCAGGCCAAGGGCGCCCCCGGAGCCGTACCGGACGACGTCAGTCCTCGAAGGTCGCCGACAGGGCCTCCGCCAGGCCCGGGACGAGGGCGCCGCCGGTGAGGACCTCCGTGGGGGAGTCCTTCTCGCGCAGCCGCAGGGCCGAGTCGCGGGTGCCGTCGCGCAGGACCGCGACCGTCATCCGGACCTCCTGGCGGTCCGGGTGCTGGGCCACCCACTGGGTGAGCTTCTTCTCGCTGAGCCCCTCCGGGACGGAGGCTTCGGCGGACGGCGGCAGCATCAGCCGTTCGACGGTGAGCGCGCAGCCGGCCACCGCGTCGGGCCAGGCGATCGTGCCGAGGAACTCGTCCAGCGGCTTTCCCGCCGGGATCTCCTCCTGCTCGATCGGGGTGAGACCGGTGGTCTCGGGCTCTTCCCGCAGGCCGAGTTGGGCCGCGAGACCGGGCTCCTGGGCCCGCAGTCGCGCGGTGTCTACGAGGGCGAAGAGGCGAGCGGGCTGGTCCCAGCCGAGGCCGGAGGCGTACTCGTCGATCTCCAGTACGGCCCGGGTGAGGGGGTTCGCTGCCATGGGAGTGTTGGACATGGTCACAATCCTGCCTCGTTCATGGCCGGAATCGGGAACCGAGTAAACGGTGAGTAAGTTGCATAGGTGTGGGCCCGCGATCACGCGGGGCTACGGACGGTCCGCGAACCCGGGGGCCTGACGCAACGACAGCGACCAACAGCGAACTTCGAGGTGCGCACCTTGGCTTTCCAGATGCCGGACCGCGGCGGAGGCCCGCAAGGGCCGCGGATCAGAGTGGGCCGCCCGTCCCGGCGGGTCCGGACTTTGCTCATGACACTGGGCGTTCTTGCCGTACTCGGCATGGCGTTCACGATGTTCGCGGGCTTCTGGACGGACTGGCTCTGGTACCGGTCGGTGCATTACTCGTCCGTGTTCACCACCACCCTGTCGACCAAGATCGGCCTGTTCTTCGTCTTCGGCCTGCTGATGGCGGCCGCGGTCGGGGTGAACATCTGGCTGGCGCACCGGCTGCGCCCGCCGCTCAGCGCCATGTCGATGGAGCAGCAGAGCCTCGACCGCTACCGCATGGGCATCGCGCCGTACAAGAAGTGGCTGCTGCTGGCGATCACCTCTCTCGTCGGGCTGATCGCGGGCGCCTCGGCGTCCAGTCAGTGGCGGGTCTGGCTGATGTGGGTCAACGGCGTGCCCTTCCACCAGAAGGACCCGCAGTTCCACCTCGACGTCTCCTTCTACGCCTTCGACCTGCCCTGGTACCGCTTCCTGCTCGGCTTCGGCTTCGCCGCCGCGATCCTGTCGCTGCTGGCCGCCGCGCTGACGCACTACCTGTACGGCGGGCTGCGCATCACCAGCCCGGGCGCGCGGGCCACGGCCGCGGCCACCGGGCATCTGTCGGTGCTGCTCGGCATCTTCGTCGCCCTCAAGGCGGTCGCCTACTGGCTCGACCGCTACGGACTCGCGGTCAAATCCAGCGACTTCAAGGCGACGGGTGACTGGACGGGCCTCCGATACGTCGACGCGAACGCGTATCTGCCGGCCAAGACGATCCTGTTCTGCATCGCCGTCATCTGCGCGCTGCTGTTCTTCGCCACCCTGTGGCGGCGCACCTGGCAGCTGCCCGTCATCGGCTTCGGCCTGATGGTGCTCTCCGCGATCCTCATCGGCGGCCTGTACCCGGCGATCGTCCAGAAGTTCACGGTCCAGCCCAACGAGCAGGCCAAGGAAGCCCCGTACGTCCAGAAGAACCTCAAGGCGACGCGCGAGGCCTACGGCATCGACGACACCAAGGTCACGGAGTACTCGGGGACGAGCACCACCAAGGACAAGACCAAGCTCCGCGCGGACGTCGACTCCACGGCGAGCATCCGGATCGTGGACCCGAACGTCGTGTCGCCCACGTTCCAGCAGCTCCAGCAGATCAGGAACTACTACGCGTTCCCGACCAACCTGGATGTCGACCGCTACACCGAGGACGGCAAGGACCAGGACACGGTCATCGGGCTGCGCGAGCTGAACCTCAACGGCATCCCGAAGAACAACTGGATCAACGACCACTTCCGCTACACGCACGGCTACGGAGTGGTCGCCGCCAAGGGCACCGAGGTCGACTCCGAGGGCCGCCCGGTCTTCACCGAGTCCGATCTGCCGTCCACGGGTGACCTGGGCAAGTACGAGCAGCAGATCTACTACGGCGAGAAGACCACCACGTACTCGATCGTCGGCGGTCCCCAGAAGGAGATCGACTACTCCGACGACAGCGGTGAGAAGACCACCAGCTACAAGGGCAAGAGCGGGGTCAACCTCTCCAACCCGCTCAACCGGGCCGCGTACGCGGTGGCGTTCAACGAGCCGCAGATCCTCTACTCCGGTGCCATCGGCGAGGGTTCGCGGATCCTGTACAACCGCACGCCCAAGCAGCGCGTCGAGGCGGTGGCGCCCTGGCTGACCATCGACGGCGACGCCTACCCGGCGGTCGTGGACGGCCGTATCCAGTGGATCGTCGACGCGTACACGACCAGCAACGGATACCCGTACGCCTCCCGGACGACCCTCGGGGACACCACGGCCGACTCGCTCACCGCGACCAACAACAACCGCGCGGTGGTGGCCCAGCAGAACCAGGTCAACTACATCCGCAACTCGGTGAAGGCGACCGTCGACGCGTACACCGGTCAGGTCAAGCTCTACCAGTGGGACACCGAGGACCCGGTCCTGAAGACCTGGATGAAGGCGTTCCCCGGCACGGTCGAGCCCAGGTCGGACATCTCCGCCTCGCTGATGGCCCATCTCCGGTACCCGCAGGACCTGTTCAAGGTCCAGCGCGAACTGCTCACCCGCTACCACGTGACGGACGCGCAGACGTTCCTCAGCGGCAGCGAGGTGTGGCAGGTGCCGGACGACCCGACCAACAAGTCGGGCAGCGCGGTGCCGCCGTACTACCTGAGCATGAAGATGCCGGACCAGAGCTCGCAGGCGTTCTCCCTGACGACGACGTTCACACCGAACGGGAGAGACAACCTCAGCGCCTTCATGGCGGTCGACTCCGAGGCCGGCAGCCCCGACTACGGCAAGATCAGAATCCTGAAACTGCCGACCAGCACGACCGTCGGCGGCCCCAAACAGGTGCAGAGCGCCTTCAACTCCCAACAGGACATCGCCGAATCCATCAAGCTGCTCAAGGGCGGTGACTCCGACATCGAGTACGGCAACCTGCTGACGGTGCCGCTCGACGGAGGACTGCTGTACGTGGAGCCCGTCTACGTACGCGGTGGTGGACTCAAGTACCCGCTCCTGCGCAAGGTGTTGGTGGCCTACGGCAACAAGACCGCCTTCGAGGACACGCTGGACGAGGGGCTCAACAAGGTCTTCGGGGCGGAGACTTCGACCACGCCACCGGATACCGGCACCACGACTCCGCCGACATCCAGTAATCCGACGGTCCAACAGGCCCTGACCGACGCCCAGAAGGCCTTCGACGCGGGGCAACAGGCCCTGAAGAAGGGCGACTGGGAGGCGTACGGGCAGGCGCAGAAGGATCTGCAGGCCGCGCTGAAGCGGGCCGAGGAGGCGCAGTCCGCTGCCGAGAAGAGCAGCGGCAGCGACAAGAGCAGTGCGAGTCCCAGTAGTAGTCCGAGTCCGAGCAGTAGTCCTAAAGCCAGCAGCAGTCCGAGCAGTGCGAGTGGTTAGCGCAGCTCAGACGGCAGTTGATCACTAGGTCAGAGGTCCACCCCGCACCGTGGTACGGTTGCAACACAACGGCGCGGGGTGGAGCAGCTCGGTAGCTCGCTGGGCTCATAACCCAGAGGTCGCAGGTTCAAATCCTGTCCCCGCTACTGATCGCGAAGGCCCGGATCCTTTCAAGGATCCGGGCCTTCGCGCTGTGCGAACGCATGTGCCGACAAGGGTGACGGCCGTGCCGCCCGGGGGACTTGGTGGAACCGTGTTTCGCTTGTCTCTCTGTGGGCATGTCGACAAAACGCTGTAGAGACCTCACTGGCTGCGGTATACCAGGTGTACCCAGGTTGCAGGTGGTGCGACGATGGACGTTATGGGGGACAAGGCAACTCTGTTGGATACAGGGCGTTTTGTGCAGCCTTCCGACCGGGACGAGACCGGTGAGGGGGAGGTTGTCGACGAGGCACGCACACGGCTCGCCGCACAGGCCGGCGACGTCGAGGCGACGAGTGTCCTCGGAGCGATGCTGCTGCGCCGCGGTGATCTCGACGGAGCCGAGCCCCTGCTGCGTGCCGCCACCGCCGAGGGCGACCGGGCCGCGGCCAACAACCTGGGTGTCCTCCTGCACCAGCGCGGATACGCCGACGAGGCCGCCGGATGGTGGCGGATCGCCGCCGTGGCCGGTTCCGCCGCCGCCGCGCACGCACTCGGCCGGTACCACCGCGAGCGCGGTGACGAACCCGCCGCCGAGTACTGGCTGCGCCAGTCCGCCGAGCAGGGCCACGCGCTCGGCGCGTACGCTCTCGCCGACCTGCTGGAGCACCGCGGGGACAGCGCGGCCGAGCAGTGGATGCGGTCCGCCGCGGAGCGCGGACACCGCGAGGCCGCGTACCGGCTGGCGCGCGCGCTTGATCGGCGGGCGCCGCACGAGGACGAATACGGGACCGGAGACGGCCATGGGGTCGGAGACCGGGACGGGATCTCGGACGGGGGCCGGTACGGGGAGAGGGCCGGCGGTCGCAGCGAGGGCGCCGGCGCGGGCACGGCGGACGGTGGTGCCGGATCGGCTTCCGGTGTCCCCGCGGGCTCCGCGACCCCGGTTCCCGGCAACGAAGCCGAGCAGTGGTACCGGCAGGCCGCCGCCCGTGGGCATCAGCGGGCCGCGCTGCAGCTCGGGGCGATCCTCGAGAAGCGGGGCGAGCTCAAGGAGGCCGGGCGCTGGTATCTGACGTCCGCCAAGGACGGCGAGGCCCGTGCCGCCTGCGCGCTCGGGTTCCTGCTGCGCGACGCCGGTGACACCGAGAGCGCCGCCGTGTGGTGGCTGCGCGCCGCCCAGGACGGCGACGGCAACGCGGCCAACGCGCTGGGCGCGCTGCACGCCGAGCGCGGCGAGACCCAGACCGCCGAGCGGTGGTACCGGGCGGCGATGGACGCCGGTGACGTGAACGGCGCGTACAACCTCGGGCTGCTCTGCGCCGAGCAGTCCCGTACCGCGCAGGCCGAGCAGTGGTACCGGCGCGCGGCCTACGCCGGACACCGCGAGGCGGCCAACGCGCTCGCCGTGCTGCTGCTCCAGGGCGGCGACGCGACCGGCGCCGAGCCGTGGTTCTCCAAGGCCGCGGAGGCCGGCAGCGTGGACGCGGCCTTCAACCTCGGGATCCTCTTCGCCGGGCGGGGCGAGGAGACCGTCGCGCTGCCCTGGTACGAGCGGGCTGCTGCCGCCGGGCACACCGAGGCTGCCTTGCAGGTCGGGATCGCGCGGCTGCGGGACGGCGACGAGCGGGAGGCCGAACGGCATCTGCGGTGCGCCGCCGGCGGGGGGAGCGCGGAGGCGGCGTACCGGCTGGCCTCTGTGCTCGACGCGCGGCGGCCGCCGGCGCCGGCGCACGAGCTGGGTGAGCAGGTGCACGAGAAGACCGAGTGCGAGGAGTGGTACGAGCGGGCGGCTTCGCAGGGGCATCGGCGGGCCCAGGTGCGGGTCGGGATGCTGTCCGCTGCGCGCGGGGATGTGGTCGAGGCGGCTCGGTGGTACCGGGAGGCGGCCGAGGCCGGGTCTCGTAACGGGGCCTTCAATCTTGGGCTGTTGCTGGCTCGGGAGGGGAGCGAGCCCGAGGCTGCGGTGTGGTGGGCTCGGGCCGCGGATGCCGGGCACGGTCGGGCGGCGTTGCGGCTGGCGCTGGTTTACGCGCGTCGTGGGGAGCTGGCGGAGGGGCAGCGGTGGGCTGATCGGGCGGTGACGCTCGGCCCCGGTGAGGTGTCTGAGCGGGCGGCTCGGTTGCGGGATGCGTTGCGGCAGGAGCTGACGGCGTAGGGGTGGAGTGTTTTTCGCCCCCGCCGCCCCTACCCGTCCCGTCCCTGGGGGCTGCGCCCCCAGACCCCCGCTTCGGCCCGGACGGCCCCGTCCTCAAAGACGCCGGACGGGCTGAGCCCAGCTGACCTGGGCTGATAACTGATTTGCTTCTCTCGGTACGACTGACGTAGTGTCGTGTTTACCGACGCGGGGTGGAGCAGCTCGGTAGCTCGCTGGGCTCATAACCCAGAGGTCGCAGGTTCAAATCCTGTCCCCGCTACTGAAGGCCGAGGGCCGGAATCCGAAAGGGTTCCGGCCCTCGGTGTTTCTACGGCTGGTGGCCCACCGCCTCCTCGTACAGCGAGCGGTCCACGGTTTGTGACTCAGGGAGCGCGGCGCCCTTCGACACGGCCGCCGCCTTGTACGCGGCCTGTAGGCGAGTCGTCGTCCCGGCGCGGATCTCCCAGTCCATGGTGAGCGACGGGGTGGATTTCAGGACCGTCTCGTCCGTCTTCAGGAGTTTCGCGAGGTACGTGACGAAGGCGGGGTCGCTCTTGTAGTCGCCCGCGAAGTACGTGTTCACCGTGCGGATGTAGGCCCTTAGGAGGGCCACGCCGGCGTCCACGTCGTCGTGCAGGAGGCTGCGGCCGTACTGCATGCCGCCCAGGGGTTCGCCGAGGGGCTGGCCGCCCAGGAAGGCGTACACGGGGTTGCCGTCGACCTTGCGCCAGACCGGGTCGAGGAGCCAGGCGGAGTCGACGCCGCTGTTCTGGAGGGCGGTGAGGACGTCGGCCGAGCCGAGCTGCTGGTACTGGATCTTGTCGAGGGCGCCGCCGTGGGTCGCGAGGGCCTTCTCCATGGGGTACGCGATCACCGAGCCCTTGCCGATCATCGTGCCCATCCTGCGGCCCGCCATCCGGACGTCCGCCGCGGCCTCGCCCTTCTTCAGCTTCACCCACAGACCGCTCTTCGACTCGGGGTCGGGCGAGAAGTTCCCGGCGACCCACTTGATGTCGAAGCCACCCTCGACGCCGTTCATGACGGCCGCCTCCGGGGCCGCCCACATCGCGTCGATGTCCCCTTCGCGAGGAGGGGGAGTGCGTCCGGGGTCGGGAGCACCTTGAGCGTGACGTCCAGGCCCTCCTTCTTGAACTCGCCTTTTTCCAGGGCGACTTCGAGCGCGGCCACGTACTCCGCGCTGAGCGTCCCCGTCGCGATCGTCGACTTCGTGGTCTTGGGGATGGGCCGTGGGGCGGGGGCGCCCGGTCGGCAGCGGGCCGGGGTGCGGGTGGGGGAGAGGTCCGACGGGTCCGTCCAGGAGGACCTGCCGCAGCCGTCCACCGGTTTGACCGTGCGGTTGCCTGCGGCCGCCGTGGCGGAACTCCCGTTGTCGTCCGCGTACTTGGACGAACAGCCCGCCGACGCCAGCAGCGCCGCCTCGACGACCACCACACCGTACGTACGACGTCTCATGACTGGCCCCGTCCTCGGTCACGCGGTGCCCACGGTGTGAGCAACCGGCCCGCCACACGCACCAGTTCGGAGAAGACGACCCCCAGGGTCGCGACGCACACGATGCCGACGAACATCACGTCGTTCTGGAACAGCGTGCGGGAGTCGAAGATCAGATGCCCCAGGCCGTTCGTCGCGGCGATCTGTTCCGAGGCGACGATGACCAGGACGGCCACGCCAGCCGCGATCCGCGCGCCGACCAGGACCGCGGGGAGGGAGGCGGGGAGGAGGACATGGCGGAACATCTGCCAGGGGGAGGCGCCGAAGACCTGGCCCGCGTCGCGATGTCCGGAGGGGATCGCGACGACCGCCGACATGGTCGAGATCCACACGAAGAAGAACACCGTGGCGGCCACCAGCGCGAGTTGGGGGCCCTCGCCCAGGCCGAACATGTTCAGGAAGATGGGCAGCAGGGCCAGTTTCGGTACGACGTACAGGGCGTCCAACAGCGGTTCCAGCGCGGCCCGTACGAGCGAGAGGGAGCCCATCAGCAGGCCCAGGACGTAGCCGGCCGCCGTGCCGATCGCGTAGCCGCCCAAGACGCGCCGGGTGGTGGCCCAGACGTCCGGCCACAGGTCGCCTGCGGTGGCGCGGTCCCAGCCGTCGGAGAAGATCGTGGAGGGGGCCGGGTAGACGCGGGGGTCGATCCAGCCCTGGGTGGCGGCCAGTTGCCACCAGAGGATGAGGGCGAGCGGTACGGCCGCGGCTAGGGAGAGTTCCAGTGCGCGCCGGCGGCGGTGGGTGCGTACGGGATGGAGTTCCTGAGGGCCGGGGCGGCGGACCAGGACCGCATCCTCGCGGTCGTGGGCGATGGTCGTCATGCGGGCACCGCCTCCTTCCGCAGCAGCTCCCACAACTCGCTTTTCAGGGCGGTGAATTCGGGGGTGTCGCGGATGTCGCCGGTGCGTGGGCGCGGGAACGGCGGGCGGTGTTCGGCGATGATCCTCCCCGGGCGTGCGGACATCACCAGCACGCGGTCACCGAGCACGAGCGCCTCCTCCAGGCTGTGCGTGATGAAGAGGGTGGTCGTGCGCAACGCCTGGGTGAGGTCGAGGAGTTCGTCCTGGAGGATCGTGCGTAGCTGGGCGTCCAGGGCGGCTGGGGGTCCCCCCCCCCGCGCCCGTTCAGGGCAGTGGGGGAGGCTCGTCCGTCAGCAGGAGTTCGGGTTCTACGGCCAGTGCGCGGGCGATGGCGACGCGCTGGCGCATTCCGCCGGAGAGCGTCGCGGGGTAGGCGTCCGCGAAGTCGGCGAGGCCCAGGCGGGTCAGCCACTCGTCGGCGCGGGCGTTGGCCTCGCGGCGTGGGACGCGCTGGACGTCCAGGCCGAAACGGACGTTGGCGCGGACCGGCTTTCAGTCGTAGATGCCGTAGTCCTGGAAGATCATGGCCGCCGGGCGGGGGCTGGACGTGCGGATCTCCAGGATGCCCGTGCTGGGACGCAGCAGGCCGGCGGCGATGCGGAGGAGGGTGGATTTTCCGCAGCCGGACGGGCCGACCAGGCAGACGAACTCGCCCGGGGCGACGGTGAGTTCGAGCGGGCCGAGGGCGTGGACCTGGTGCGGGGCGCGGCCGAAGGCGCGGGTCAGGTGGGTGGCGTGGAGTTTTGGGTGCGGGTCTCCCACGGTTGCTCCTTGCGGAGTTCGGTACGGGTGTGAGTACGAGGGGTGGGGAGTGCCGCACGACGATATGACGGGCTGTCAGATTTCGGGAAGGCTGTAGGCAGCACAAAGCCCCGGCGTCCGTGTCGAACGGATGCCGGGGCCGGTGTGAGGACTTGCTACGCGCTCGCGCAGTTCGGGCACAGTCCGCGGTACGTCACCTCGACGTCGGAGACAGTGAAGCCGAAGCGCTCCGAGTCGGGGAGGTCGGCGAGGGGGTTGCCGCCCGGGTGGACGTCACGGATCTGGCCGCAGTTGGCGCAGACCAGGTGGTGGTGCGGGCTGTGCGCGTTCGGGTCGTAGCGCTTGGCTCGCTTGTCCGTGGCGACTTCGAGGACCTCGCCGAGGGAGACCAGTTCGCCCAGCGTGTTGTAGACCGTCGCCCGGGAGATCTCGGGGAGCTTGGCCACGGCGCGGGAGTGGACCTCGTCGGCCGTCAGGTGGACGTGGTCGCCGTCGAGCACTTCGGCCACGACGCGCCGCTGTGCGGTCATCCGCCATCCGCGTCCGCGCAGCCGCTCCAGAAGGTCACTCATACAGGTCAGCCTAACAGCAACGTGACCAGTTCCCGAATAGGTGTGACTTTGGAGGGCTGCTGGACTTGGACTGGATCCAACTGGACCGGGCGCGGTCGTCAGACCGGTACCTGCTGTCGTGCGGGTGCCCAGCAGCGGATGATGTCGCGGACCGAGACGATGCCGGCGGGCTCGGCGCGGTCGAGGACGATGAGATGGCGGAAGCCGCCGTGGGCCATCGCGCTCGCCGCGTCCTCCAGGGTCCAGGCCGGGGTGGCGAACACGACGTCGGTGGTGGTGTGGGCGTGGGCGCGCTCGGTGTCCGGGTTCTGGCCCCGGCCGATCGAGTTGAGGATGTCCCGTTCGGTGAGGATCCCGATGCCGCCGGCGTCCGGGTCGAGGACGACGGCCGCGCCGACATGGCGCGAGGACATCAGGGCGGCTGCCTGGCGGAGGGTGTGGGCGGGGCCGATGGTGAGAACCACCGTGCTCATGGCGTCGCGGACCAGCATGGGATGAGGCCACCTCCTACGGAATCCGGATGAGCTAGTTCCCGGATTCACAAGTTCACAAGTGGGGGGACTCTCAGAGTCGCAGGTAAAGCACGGGTCAACAAGAGGGCGCGCGCGGCCGGTTGGGGGCGTGTGCAGGCGTCCCGTTGTGCTCAGTAGCGCATGTTGAGATACCCAAGGAACTCGTCGTGCAGGATGCCGTTCGACGCCGCCGCGTTGCCGCTGTGCGGGCCCGGGCGGCCGTCGAGGCCCGTGAAGGTGCCGCCGGCCTCGGTGACGATGATTGCGTTGGCGGCCATGTCCCACAGGGAGAGTTCCGGTTCGGCGCAGATGTCGACCGAGCCCTCGGCGACCATCATGTAGGGCCAGAAGTCGCCGTACGCGCGCGTGCGCCACACCTCGCGGGTCAGGTCCAGGAAGCCGCCGAGCCGGCCCTGGTCCTCCCAGCCGGTGAGCGAGGAGTACGCGAAGGAGGCGTCCGTCAGCTTCGAGACCTGGGAGACGCGCAGCCGGGACGCGGAGGACAGACTGCGGCCCGTGTAGGCGCCGTGGCCCTTCGCGGCCCACCAGCGGCGGCCCAGCGCGGGCGCGGAGACCAGGCCGACGACGGGCTGGTAGCCGCCCTCCGCCGCCTCCGTCAGGGAGATCAGCGTGGCCCACACCGGGACGCCGCGTACGTAGTTCTTGGTGCCGTCGATCGGGTCGATCACCCAGCGGCGCGGGCCGGTGCCCTCGACGCCGTACTCCTCGCCGATGACCGCGTCGCGCGGGCGGGCGCGCTGGAGATGGCCGCGGATGAGTTCCTCGGCCGCCTTGTCCGCCTCGCTGACCGGAGTCATGTCCGGCTTGGTCTCGACCTTGAGATCGAGCGCCTTGAACCGGGCGGTCGTCGCGGCGTCGGCGGCGTCCGCGAGGACGTGGGCGAGGCGCAGGTCATCGTGATAGTCGGCCATGCGTGAACCGTATCTTCAGGGGTCGGCGCGGGGCTACAGGGTCCGGTGGGCGAAACGGGAGGTGGGGGACCTTGCGGAGATCGACAAAGGGGAACCCCCGCCCCAACTCCCGCGCGCAATGGCCGAAGTGCGCCCCCCGGCGCCGTCGTGAACCCTTGACAGTGCTCCCGTGCGCGTCAAATCTGGGCGCAGAGCCGCTCGTCCCCGGGAGGCGAATGATGCCTGCAGCGCGGGAATCCCTGTTGGACGCCGCCTACACGGCGCTTGCCCGCAGGTCGTGGTCCACCGTACGGATGGTGGACGTGGCCGCCGCGGCCGGAGTGTCCAGGCAGACGCTGTACAACGAGTTCGGCAGCAAGGAGGGGCTCGCGCGGGCGCTGGTCAGAAGGGAGGCCGACGGCTATCTCGTCGGCGTCGACCGAGCCCTGGGCGCGCATGCCGACGCCCGTGAGCGGCTGACCGCGACCGCCGAGTGGACCACGTCGGCGGCCCGCGAGAACGCGCTGGTGCGGGCCATGCTCACCGGCTGCTGGAGCGAAAGGCTGCCCTCGCCGACCCTGTCCGCGGTGCCGTCCTCCTCCGCCGTACCGGCACAGCGCCGGGCCGACGGACCGCTGCCCTCGCCCGGCGACTTCGTGGCCGTCGTCCGCGACCGTGCCGTGGCCGCGCTCGCCGGACCCGGAGCGGCCCGGCCGGACACCGCCGACCTGGCCCGCTCCTGCGAACTCGTCGTACGCCTCGCCCTGTCCTGCGTGGCGGCGCCACCGGGCGAGGGCGGTGTCGGCGAACTGGTGCGCAGCGCTCTGACGCCGGCCCACCGGGCCCTGCTGACATAGAAGTTCAGTGCGCGGAACCGGACAGCTGGAGTCCGATCACCCCGACGATGACGAAGCTGATCGACACGAGCTTCAGCGTCGACACCAGGTCGCCCAGGAAGGCCATCCCGTAGATCGCGGTGCCGGCCGCGCCGATGCCGGTCCACACGGCGTAGGCGGGGCCCACGTCGAGCTTCTTCAGGGAGAGGGTGAGCAGGCCGAAGCTGCCCAGCGCGAAGGTGCAGAAGGCGACCGTCGGCCACAGGCGCGTGAAGCCGTGGGACAGCTTCAGGCACACGGCGAACCCGGTCTCCAGAATTCCGGCCACGACAACCAGCAGCCACGCCATGTGCTGTCCTCCCGTTTGTCCGGCTCGGTGCGATTATGCACTTACCGAACTTGAGTCCCCACAAACACGCGGTGGTCAGCCGGTGATCAGTCGCCCTCGGTCCGCTCCCGGGTGGCCAGCAGCCGCCGTAGCGAATAGAGCCGCTGCGGGTCGGCGTGGCCGTCGGCCACCCACTGGTCCAGGGCGCAGTCCGGCTCGTCGTGGCTGCACGCGCGCGGGCAGTCGACCGTGCCGGGCTCCAGGTCGGGGAAGGCCTTGATGACCCGGGACGGGTCCACGTGGTGCAGACCGAAGGAACGGACGCCCGGGGTGTCCACCACCCAGCCCGAGTCGTCCGGCAACGGGATCGCGCGGGCCGAGGTCGTGGTGTGCCGGCCGCGCCCGGTGACGGCGTTGACGATGCCGGTACTGCGCCGCCGCTCCAGCGAGACCAGCGCGTTGACGAGGGTCGTCTTGCCGACGCCGGAGTGCCCGACGAACGCGGTGATCTTGCCGTCGAGCTGCTTGCGCACCCGCTCCACCGCGCTGCCGTTCTCCAGCTCCTCGCGGCTCGTGACGACGTACGGGACGCCCAACGCGCCGTACAGCTCAAGGAGTTGG
Source organism: Streptomyces hokutonensis (assembly GCF_042751305.1). Classification (GTDB taxonomy): domain Bacteria; phylum Actinomycetota; class Actinomycetes; order Streptomycetales; family Streptomycetaceae; genus Streptomyces; species Streptomyces hokutonensis_A. Next base: position 191,969 of record NZ_JBHYWD010000005.1, on the reverse strand, counting down.
TCCGGTGACGCCAGGTCCGACTTCGTCAGCACGAGCAGCGGGTCGAGGCCGCCGTCGTAGGCCGCGACCAGGCAGCGGTCGATGAGGCGGGGGCGTGGCTCGGGGGCGGCGAGGGCGGTGACGATGGCGAGCTGGTCGGCGTTGGCGACGACCACGCGCTCGTACGGGTCGTCGTCGTCGGCCGTGCGGCGCAGCACCGAGGTGCGCGGCTCGATGCGGATGATGCGGGCGAGGGTGTCCTTGTCGCCCGACAGGTCGCCGATGATGCCGACCCGGTCGCCGACCACCGCCGCCTTCCGGCCCAGTTCGCGGGCCTTGACGGCCATCACGACCCGGTCCTCGACCAGGCAGGTCAGCCGGCCCCGGTCGACGGTGAGGACCATGCCCTCGACCGCTTCCTCGTGCTTGGGGCGGATGTTCGTACGCGGCCGGTTGCCCTTGCGGTTCGGGCGCTGGCGGATGTCGTCCTCGTCGGTGTTCTTGCCGTAGCGGCGCATGGCGTGAGTCCCCTACGCCCCATCGCTCCCGAGCATCCCGGCCCAGAGATCGGGGAAGTCCGGAAGCGTCTTCGCGGTCGTCGCCACGTTCTCGATCTGCACGCCCTCGACCGCGAGGCCGATGATCGCGCCCGCGGTGGCCATGCGGTGGTCCTCGTAGGTGTGGAAGATCCCGCCGTGCAGGCGGCGCGGGCGGATGTGCAGACCGTCGGCGGTCTCGGTCACGTCACCGCCCAGCTCGTTGATCTCCTTGGTGAGCGCGGCCAGCCGGTCCGTCTCGTGCAGGCGCAAGTGCGAGACGCCCCGGAGCGTGGACGGGGAGTCCGCGAGGGCGGCGACGGCCGCGATGCCCGGGGTCAGCTCACCGACCTCGCCCAGGTCCACGTCGATGCCGTGGATCGCACCCGAACCGGTGAACTCCAGCCCGTACTCGGTGAGTTCGCAGGAACCACCCATCTCGGTGAAGATCTCCCGCAGCCGGTCACCGGGCTGCGTCGTCCGCGCCGGCCAGTCCGGTACGACCACCTTGCCGCCGGCCACCAGCGCCGCCGCGAGGAACGGCTGAGCGTTCGACAGGTCCGGCTCGATGGTCAGGTCCCGGCCCAGCAGGGCGCCCGGGGTCACCCGCCAGACGTTCGGCTCGCCGCCCGACTCGGGGGTGTCCACCTGGGCACCGACCGCGCGCAGCATGTCGACCGTCATCCGGATGTGGGGCATGGAGGGCAGCGAGGAGCCGATGTGGCGGACCTCGACGCCCATGTTGAAGCGCGGGCCCGAGAGCAGGAGCGCGCTCACGAACTGCGACGACGAGGACGCGTCGATCTCCACCGGGCCGCCGTCCAGCGCGCCCCCGCCGTGCACCGTCAGGGGCAGCGCGCCCCGCCCGTCGTCGTCGATGCGGGCGCCGAGCACGCGGAGGGCGTCGATGACGCCGTTCAGGGGGCGTTCGTACGACCTCGGGTCGCCGTCGAAGCGGATGGGGCCGTCGGCCAGCGCGGCGACCGGCGGCAGGAAGCGCATCACGGTGCCGGCGTTGCCGACGTCCACCGTGGCCGGGCCGTGCAGGCCCGACGGGATGACCCGCCAGAACTCGCCGGAGCCCTTCTCCGTGCCCACGCCCTCCTCGATGCCGACGCCCATCGCGCGCAGGGCGGCCGCCATCAGGAGGGTGTCCCGGGAGCGGAGGGGGCGGCGGAGCCAGCCCGGTTCGCTGGCGAGGGCGGCCAGGACGAGGGCGCGGTTGGTGACGGACTTGGACCCGGGCACGTGGACCGTCGCGTCGACGGCTCCGGCGGCGGTGGGGGCGGGCCAGAGGGCGGATTGGTCGTGGTTCGGGGCCATGGGGTCACTGTATAAGCAGGCCGTCTTTCGAGTGCTTCGCCGTTGGGGCTGGTCGCGCCCGCGCGGCGGAGCCGCAAATAGACACAGCCCCGCGCCCCTGACGCCTGCCCCCTTCGGGGCTTGTCACAGCTCAAGCAACCATCGTCCGCCGCCTATCAGCGAGCACAGTGACACCAGGTGGAACAGGAACAGCCACAACCCCGCCGGTACGTGCGTCAGTCGCGCCAGTTGGTCCGCGTCCGAGTCGCCCGCACCGCCCCTCGATCGCTTCGCCTGCAACTCGAAGGCAGGCCGGACTCCCCCCAGCAACAAGAACCACACCACCGCGTACGCGAACGCCGCCTGCACCTGGGGACCCGTCAGCCACGACACCAGGAGGAAGGCCGCGCCGCTCAGGATCACCGTCAAGGCGCCGTACGCGTTGCGGATCATCACCAGCATGGCTATCAGGAGGAGGGTCGACAGCCACAGGAGGAGCGTGATGTGGCCCGCGCCCAGGAGAGCCGCGCCGCCCAGGCCGAGGAGCGGCGGAGCGGTGTAGCCGGCGGCCGCCGTGAGGATCATGCCGAGGCCGTGCGGTTTGCCGCGGCTGACGGTGAGGCCGCTGGTGTCGGAGTGGAGGCGGATGCCGGTGAGGGTGCGGCCGGTGAGGAGGGCCACCAGGCCGTGGCCGCCCTCGTGGGCGATGGTGATGGCGTTGCGGGAGACGCGCCAGAGTCCGTGCGGGACGACCACGGCGAGCGCGGCGACCATGGTGGCGATCACCACCCACAGATCCGGGTCGGGCTGGCTGCCGAAGACCTCGTCCCAGAGGGCGGGTATCGAGGCGATTGCGGTGCTGTCCATTGGCGGCGGAGGCTCCCGTGGGTGTCGTCGAATCTGGCAGTGTTGCACGTATGTGCGGACGGTATGCAGCGAGTCGTGGGCCCGAGGATCTCGCAGGAGTCTTTGAGATCGAGAAGTGGGAGCCCGAGGAGGTTCTGGCCCCCGACTACAACGTGGCCCCGACCAAAGAGGTATATGCAGTCCTCGACCGTCCACTTAAGGACGCGGACAGCCCGAAGCCGGTTCGCCAGCTGCGCAAACTCAAGTGGGGACTCGTGCCGAGCTGGTCGAAGACCCCGGAGGGCGGTGCGCGGATGATCAACGCCCGCGCGGAGACCGTGCACGAGAAACCGTCGTACCGTCGCGCCTTCGCCGCCCGGCGCTGCATCATCCCCGCCGACGGCTACTACGAGTGGGTCACCGCCAAGGACGAGCGGGAACTGGAGGTCGAGGGGAAGAAGAAGCGGCAGCGGAAACAGCCGTACTTCGTGCTGCCCGCCGACGGGTCGGTGTTCGCGATGGCCGGGCTGTACGAGTTCTGGCGGGACCGCACGCTGCCCGACGACCATCCGCTGGCCTGGTGGGTCACCTGCTCGGTGATCACGACCGAGGCGGAGACGACCCCGCTCGCGGTCGCTCCCGCCGACGGGCCGTACGCGCTCGCCGACATCCACCCCCGGATGCCCCTGATGCTCACCCCGGACCGCTGGGACGCCTGGCTCGACCCGGCCCGCACCGACCCCGACGACCTGCGCGAGCTGCTCGCCCCGCCGCCCGCCGGGCTGATGCGCGCCTACCCGGTGTCCACGGCCGTCAGCAATGTCCGCAACAACGGACCGGAGCTGCTGAAGGAGCTGGAGGGGCCCGAGGAGGGCACACTCTTCTGACGTGACTTCCAGCGAGATCATCGAGACCGACGCGGGGACCGCCCGCGTCACCTGGCACACGGCGAAGCAGGCGCGGCTCGTCCTCGCCGTCAGCCATGGGGCGGGCGGTGGCATCGAGGCGCGCGACCTCCAGGCCCTGGCGACCGTCCTCCCCGCGCACGGCGTGACCGTCGCGCTGGTCGAGCAGCCGTGGCGGGTGGCCGGGAAGAAGGTGGCGCCCGCGCCGAAGACGCTGGACGTGGGGTGGCGGGGCATCTGGCCGGCCGTCGCAAAGCCCGGGCTGCCGGTGGTCTCCGGGGGCCGTAGCGCCGGAGCGCGCGTGGCCTGTCGTACGGCGACGGAGCTGGGCGCCGCCGCCGTCCTCGCCCTCAGTTTTCCGCTGCACCCGCCCGGGAAGCCGGAGAAGTCGCGGGCCGACGAACTGCTCGGGGCCGGGGTGCCCACGCTCGTCGTGCAGGGCGGCAACGATCCCTTCGGGAAACCGGCGGAGTTCCCGGACGGCGACTTCGGGCTGGTCGAAGTGCCGTACGGAGATCATGGGTTCGCGGTGCCGAAGCGGGCGGAGACCGGTCAGGAGGAGGCCCTGGAGATCATCACGGGGCGAGTGGTGGAGTGGACTCGAACACTCGGGTGAAGGGCGGGAATGCCGGGACCCCTACCACTGTTGTGCCGAGCACAGAGAGTCGTAGAAAGGAAGTCCTCCGCATGGGTTCGACCTTCTGCCCGGCCCGTAGCAGCCGCCCCGACCTGGACTGGTCGGTGCTGCACGCGACCAAGGCCACCCCTATTGGGGCGGCGGGCGGACCGGATCGTCGTCTATCCTCCGATTCTGGTGGCATCGGCTTCGGTGCTGCCCGGAATCTTGAGGAGGTGGGTCCGGTTCCCGGTACCGACGCAGGGACCGAACACGGCCAGGCGGAGCAGCCCGAGGGCCAGGGCACGAGCACGGAGTCCACGGCGGAGCGCAGTGCGCGCTTCGAGCGGGACGCGCTCGAATTCCTCGACCAGATGTACTCGGCCGCGCTGCGCATGACCCGCAACCCGGCCGACGCCGAGGACCTGGTGCAGGAGACGTACGCCAAGGCGTACGCGTCCTTCCACCAGTTCCGTGAGGGCACCAACCTCAAGGCGTGGCTGTACCGGATCCTCACCAACACGTTCATCAACTCGTACCGCAAGAAGCAGCGCGAGCCCCAGCGCTCCGCGGCCGAGGAGATCGAGGACTGGCAGCTGGCGCGTGCCGAGTCGCACATGTCGACCGGTCTGCGCTCCGCCGAGTCGCAGGCGCTCGACCACCTGCCCGACTCGGATGTGAAGGAAGCCCTCCAGGCCATCCCGGAGGAATTCCGCATCGCCGTGTATCTCGCGGACGTAGAGGGCTTTGCGTACAAGGAGATCGCGGACATCATGGGGACACCCATCGGTACGGTGATGTCCCGGCTGCACCGGGGCCGCCGTCAACTGCGCGGCATGCTCGAGGACTACGCGCGTGACCGCGGACTGGTCCCGGCCGGTGCCGGAGAGTCGAACGAAGCGAAAGGCTCGGGCTCATGAGCTGCGGAGAGCCGCACGAAACGGACTGCAGTGAGGTCCTCGACCATCTCTACGAGTTCCTCGACAGAGAGATGCCGGACGCGGACTGCACCAAGTTCGAGGTGCACTTCGAGGAGTGCTCGCCGTGCCTGGAGAAGTACGGCCTGGAGAAGGCCGTGAAGAAGCTCGTGAAGCGGTGCTGCGGGCAGGACGACGTGCCGACGGACCTGCGCTCCAAGGTGATGGGACGCCTGGAGATGATCCGGTCGGGGCAGGTCGTGCCCGAGCATGATGTGGCGGCGTCTCCGCAGGAGTCCTGAACGGGCTGTCGTCACTCGAATGTGCTAATCCGCGGGTGATACGCCCGCGGCCTCCCCCTGATCGCCCTAGGCTCCTCGGCCTGGACAGGCATGGTCGGGGGGAAGGGCGTCAGCCATGGAGGCGACACCGGCACGGGCACGTGCGTACGTCCTCTGTGCCGTCCTCGGCGCCCTGCTCTGTCTGCTCCCGCTGCCGACCGTCCACGCACCCTGGTGGGCGGTCGTGCTGCTGGCAGCCCTTTACGCCGGCTGCGAGCAGATCGCCCGCCGCCGCTTCGCGGGCACCTTCTACCCGGTGCTGCTCGCCGCCGCCTTCCTCCTCCCACCGCCCGCCGCCGCGCTCGTACCGCTGCCGGGCGCGCTGTTCTCCCACGTCGAGCAGGGCTCACCCTGGCTGCGGCGGAGCTGGCGGGGCGCACAGCTCGCGCTCGCCGTGTGGGCGGCGGGCAGCGTGCACTGGGCGCTGGGCGGCCGGAACGCCGTCGTCGCCTCCGACTTCCCGTACGCCCTGCTGCCCGCCCTCGCCGCCGTCCTCGCCTTCTGCCTGGTCCTGACCGTCCTCGACGGCGGGATTCTGGCCCTCGCCGAGCGGATGCCGGTCCGACGGGCCTGGCGCGGTCTGTTCCTACGGTCCCTGGCGCCCATCGGTGTCCACGGGCTCGCCGGGCTGATGATGGCCGTCCTGTGGCGCAGCCCCTACGGCCCGGTCGCCGCGCTGCTCGTGCTGCTGCCGATGGGCGTGTCCTGGTGGGTGTTCGCCCAGTACCACCGCGAACACGCCGCCCACCAGGCCACCATCCGCGCCCTCGTCCAGGCCGTCGACATCAAGGACGGCTACACCCGCGGGCACAGCGAGCGGGTCGGACAGGCGTCGATGATGATCGCGCGGGAGCTGGGGATGGACGACTCCCGGGTGGAAGTGCTGCGCTTCGCCGGGATCCTGCACGACGTGGGCAAGCTGGGCGTGCCCACGCGCTTGCTGCGCAAGGACGGACCGCTCACCCCCGAGGAGCGGCGGGTGATCGAACTGCATCCCGAGTACGGGCACGAGATCGTGCGCGGGATCGCCTTCCTCGGGGAGGCCCGTGCGGCCGTCCTGCACCATCACGAACGGCTGGACGGCAGCGGGTATCCCTACGGGCTGCTGGGCAGTCAGATCCCCGAGTCCGCGAGGGTGGTTGCCGTGGCCGACGCCTTCGACGCGATGACGTCGACGCGGTCCTACAGGAGGGCTCGGCCGGTACAGGCAGCTCTGGCGGAGCTGGAGCGGTGTGCGGGGGCGCAGTTCGATCCGCGCATGGTGGCCGCGCTGATGCTGGCCCTCGGCAGGTACGGCTGGCGGCCCGCCGTGACCGCGGACGAACCGGCCGACCTCGTGCCGCCGGTCGCGCCGGTCCCGAGCCGGCCGGGAGTGCACCGATGACGCGGCGCCGCAACCTCCTGCCCCTCACCCTCATCCACACCTCCGCCGCCCTCCTCGCCACCACCTCCCTCGCCCTCACCCTCTGGACCGGCATCGAGGAACGCGGAGTCGCCGTCGCCTTCGGACTCCTCGTCGCCGTGGGGGAGTTGAGCCGGTGGAACGGGACGACCGGGCTCGGGCTGCGCGAGACCGCCCCGCTCGGCGCCGCCGGCGCCCTCGCCTACGCGCTGCTCGGCGCCGACGCCGGCCGGCCCACCCACCACGGCGCCTTCCAGGTCGTCACCGTGGTCGTCGCCGCCTCCCTCGTCGGCTGCGTGCCGCACATCGCACGCGGCCAGAGCGGTACGCCGGACCACATGGCGCGCCGCGTGCTGACCGTCGGCTTCGCCGCCGTCTGCTTCCAACCCCTCTACAACCAAGGGGTGTTCGGACCCTGGGGCGGCCCCGCCTACGCCCTCCTCCTGCTCGCGCTCCTCACCCTCACCGCCCTCTGCGACGCCGTGCTCGCCGCCGCCCTCGCCCACTCCCGCACCCGCTGGCCCTTCGGCCCGCTGCTCCGCGACGAGCTGCGCGGCATGCTCGGCATCGGGTCCGCCGTGTGCGCGACCGGCGCGGTGATGGCGCTCGCGGTCGCCGTCGTGGGGCTGTGGGCGCTGCCCGTCTTCTCCGTGCCGCTGCTGCTGACCCAGCTGTCGTTCCGGCGGTACGCGGCCGTACGGACCACCTACCGCCAGACCATCACCTCCCTCGCCCGCTCCACCGAGATCGCCGGCTACACCCCGGCCGGGCACGCCCGCCGGGTCGCCGCGCTCTGCCAGGCGGTCGGGCGGGACATGGGCCTGTCCGAACCCGACCTCACCGTCCTGGAGTACGCGGCCCTGATGCACGACATCGGCCAGCTCAGCCTCGTCGACCCGGTACCGGCCGGCGCCACCGCCGTACTCCCCGTGGCCGAGCAGCGGCGGATAGCCCTGCTCGGTGGGGCCGTCGTACGGCAGACCGGGGTGAGTCCCCAGGTGGCGGCCGTCGTGGAACGGCAGGCCGACCCGTGCCGGGAGCAGCCGGTCACCGCGCGAATCGTGCGGGCCGTCAACGCGTATGAGGAGAAAACCCGGGCAGGAGGCCCCGGCGGGCCCCTCCAGGCGCTGGAGGAGCTGCGCCTCGGGACCGCCGGGGACTACGCTCCCGAGGTCGTGGAAGCGCTGGCCCGGGTGCTCTCCCGTGGCTGTCTGACCTTGCCCTCGGCTGGGTAACCCATGGGTAATGAGCGCCCTCCCAGCCGTACGTGGTTGGATGCGAAGAAGAGGGTGTCCGGGGGCAGAGCCAGCCCAACGAACGGAACTGGCAGGCGGGAATCGTGAGGATCTTCGGCAAGGGACGGCACCGGCCCTCCGCCTCCTGGCGGCAGGCCACAGACCGCGCGTTCACGCTCATCGGCGACGGTCGCTACGAAGACGCGGGCGCGCTCCTGACACGTGCCGCCGATCTGGAACCCTGGCTGTCCGAGTCCTGGTTCAACCTCGCCCTGCTGCACAAGTTCCGGCACGACTGGGAGCAGGCCCGGGCGGCCGGGCTCCGCGCGGTCGCGCTGCTGGAGCGGGAGGCCGGCGCACCTGACTGGTGGAACGTGGGCATCGCGGCCACCGCTCTCCAGGACTGGCCGCTGGCCCGGCGCGCCTGGCAGGCGTACGGGCTGCGGGTCCCGGGCGGGGTCACCGCGGCGGGCGAACCCGCCGGGATGGACCTCGGCAGCGCGGCCGTGCGGCTCTCTCCCGAGGGGGAGGCCGAGGTCGTGTGGGGGCGGCGACTGGATCCGGCGCGGATCGAGGTGCTGTCCATTCCGCTTCCCTCGTCCGGGCGACGCTGGGGTGAGGTCGTGCTCCATGACGGAGTGCCGCACGGCGAGCGGACCACCGCCGCCGGGCACTCGTACCCCGTGTTCGACGAGATCGAGCTGTGGGCGCCGTCTCCTGTGCCCACATGGGTGGTGCTGCTCGAAGCTGCCGCCGAGGCCGACCGGGACGCGTTGGAGCAGCTGGCCGCCGATGCCGGGTTCGCGGCGGAGGACTGGTCGTCCTCGGTGCGGTTGCTGTGCCGGATGTGTTCGGAGTCGCGGATGCCTTCCGATGAAGGTGACGGGGAGCATCTTGATCCGCATGATCACAGTGAGCCTGGGCATCCTGGGCCGCTGGGGCATCGAACGGACGGGCAGCTGTGGGTGCCGGAGCGGGAGTGCGGGCTCGCGGCGCCCGCGTCGCTGGTTCGGGGGCTGCTGGACGGATGGGTCGCCGATAGCCCGGATACAAGGGACTGGCGGGATTTGGAAGAGGTCTGCTGAGGTCGGTGGGTCGCTGCGGGTCGGTTGTGGCTGGTCGCGCAGTTCCCCGCGCCCCTGAAAGACAGGGCGCTGTCGCTGGTCGCGCTCACGAGGCGGAGCCGCAGATATGCACAGCCCCGCGCCCCTGAAAGACATCCACGTACCCTGTAGCTGCAACATCTCCCCCCCCGTTTTACCTAGGAAGGCTTACGTCCGTCATGGCGCAGCAGGACACCGATCAGCAGCACGTGGGCGTGCTTCCCGTGGACGACGAGGGGTTTGTCGTCGACACCGAGGGGACCGAGGAGCGAGAGGCGGCCTGGCGGGAGCGGGGGACCTCGCGGGCGATCACGGTCGTCGGGAATCCGGTGCTGCACAAGGAGTGCGCGGACGTCACCGAGTTCGGTGCGGAGCTGGAGACGCTGGTGGCGGACATGTTCGCCTCGCAGCGCACCGCCGAGGGCGTCGGCCTCGCCGCCAACCAGATCGGCGTGAGCCTGAAGGTCTTCGTCTACGACTGCCAGGACGACGAGGGCAAGCGGCACGTCGGTGTCGTCTGCAACCCGAAGCTGGTCGACCTGCCCGCTGACAAGCGGCACCTGGACGAGAGCAACGAGGGGTGTCTGTCCGTGCCGACCGCGTACGCGCCGCTCGCACGGCCCGACTACGCCGAGGTGACCGGGCAGGACGAGCGGGGCAACCCGATCAAGGTCCGCGGCACCGGCTACTTCGCCCGGTGTCTCCAGCACGAGACCGATCACCTCTACGGCTACCTCTACATCGACCGGCTCTCCAAGCGCGACCGCAAGGACGCGCTGCGGCAGATGGCCGAGAACGAGCCCCGCTACCCCGTGGTGGCCAACGACTGAGTCCCAGGGAATCCCAGGGAGTCCCAGGGACGATCACAACCCCCTTACGTACGGCGTCTGTTCAGGTGCACCTCCCTGACCAGGCGCCGTTCGCATGTCCGTCGCACATTCGATCGTTTCTGCTCTTGCAGTGATCCAGAATCAGTCACACAAGGAGGGATTCTCGGCACTTGGGGGTAGTGAAGGGAGCAAATCCGTTCCCAGAACGGTCAGTTGTGGTGCTGAATGGGAAGTGCGGGGATACGCAACGGCGCACGCCCGGCACAGCCGGAGGGGCGTGTGCAACTGGCTGCTGAGAGGGGTTTGTTCGTGCCTGCTTTCTCGTACAGCACCACAACGGCGTCGACAGCGATCGCCGTTCCACCATCGCTCTCTCTCCCGGTGATCGAGGCGGCGTTTCCCCGGCGACTGCACCCGTATTGGCCGAGGCTCCAGGAGAAGACACGCGTCTGGCTGCTGGAAAAGCGTCTGATGCCGGCGGACAAGGTACGTGAATATGCCGACGGCCTTTGCTACACGGACTTGATGGCCGGGTACTACTTGGGCGCACCGGACGAGGTGCTCCAGGCGATAGCGGACTACAGCGCGTGGTTCTTCGTCTGGGACGACCGCCATGACCGGGACATCGTGTACGGCCGGCCCGACGCCTGGCGGCGGCTCCGGTTCCGCTTGCACGCCGCACTGGACTCACCGCGCCACCACCTGCTTCACCCGGATCCCCTGGTCGCCGGGTTCGCGGACTGCGTGACGCGGATCTACTCGTTCCTCCCCGCCACCTGGAACGCGCGCTTCGCCCGGCACTTCCACGCCGTGATCGAGGCCTACGACCGGGAATTCCGCAATCGCTCCGAGGGGGCCATTCCCGCGGTCGAGGAATACCTGGCGCTGCGCCGGCTCACCTTCGCGCACTGGATCTGGACGGATCTGCTGGAAGCGAGCGCCGGGTGCGAACTCCCGGACAGTGTGCGGAAACACCCGGGATATCGGCGGGCGGCACTGCTCAGCCAGGAATTCGCCGCCTGGTACAACGACCTCTGTTCCCTGCCGAAGGAAATCGCGGGCGACGAGGTCCACAATCTCGGAATCAGTCTCATCAAACACGAGGGGCTGACTCTTGAGGACGCGGTCGCCGAAGTAAGGCGCCGGGTCGAGGAATGCATTGCCGATTTCCTCGTCGCGGAACGGGAGACCTTACGACTCGCCGACCGCCTCGACGACGGCACCGTACGGGGAATGGAATTGAGCGCCGCCGTGCGGTCCTGTCTCGGCAATATGCGGAACTGGTTCAGTTCCGTCTACTGGTTCCACCACGAGTCCGGCCGTTACATGGTCGACAGCTGGGACGACCGGTCCACACCCCCCTACGTCAACAACGAAGCGGCAGGTGAGAAATGACCGTCGAGTCTGTGAAGCCCGCGGCCACCGAGGCGCCGGACCTCCTTGAGCCGCCCGTCGCGGGCGGCGGAGTCCCGCTCCTCGGCCACGGCTGGAAACTGGTCCGCGACCCGCTGGCCTTCATGGCCCAACTCCGCGACCACGGCGAGGTCGTACGGCTCCGCCTCGGTCCCAAGACGGTGTACGCCGTCACCGCGCCGGCCCTCACCGGGGCGGTGGCGCTGAGCCCCGACTACATCATCGCGGGCCCGCTGTGGGAGTCCCTGGAGGGGCTGCTCGGCAAGGAGGGGGTGGCCACCGCCAACGGGCCCACCCACCGGCGCCAACGGCGCATCATCCAGCCCGCGTTCCGGCTCGACGCGATACCCGGGTACGGGCCGGTCATCGAGGAGGAGGTGCACGCGCTCACCGAGCGCTGGCGGCACGGCGGGACGATCGACTGCACCTCCGAGGCCTTCCGGGTCGCCGTGCGGATCGCGGCCCGCTGTCTGCTGCGCGGCGACTTCATGGACGAGCGCGCCGAGCGGCTGTGCACCGCCCTCGCCACCGTCTTCCGTGGCATGTACCGGCGGATGGTCGTCCCGGCCGGACCGCTCTACCGGCTGCCCCTTCCGGCCAACCGCGAATTCGACCGGGCACTGGCCGATCTGCATCTCCTCGTCGACGAGATCGTCGCCGAACGCCGGGAATCTGGTCAAAAGCCGGACGATTTGCTGACAGCGCTGCTGGAGGCGACCGACGAGAATGGCGAGCCGATCGGGGAACAGGAGATCCACGACCAGGTCGTCGCGATCCTCACCCCCGGAAGTGAGACCGTGGCGTCCACGATCATGTCGCTGCTTCAGGTCCTCACCGAACACCCGGAACACACCGACAAGGTATGTGCAGAAGTTGAATCCGTGACGGGCGGACGCCCGGTGGCATTCGACGACGTCCGCGCGCTCACCCACACCAACAATGTCCTCGTCGAGACGTTGCGCCTGTGGCCCGCCGTATGGATATTGACGCGGCGGGCGGTCACCGACACCGAACTGGGCGGCTATCGGATTCCGGCCGGGGCCGACATCATCTACAGCCCCTACGCGATCCAGCGCGACCCGCGTTCGTATGCGCACAACCTGGAGTTCGACCCCGACCGCTGGCTTCCGGAACGGTCCAAGGACGTACCGAAATTCGCCATGAGCCCGTTCAGCGTGGGCAACCGGAAGTGTCCCAGCGACCACTTCTCGATGGCCCTGCTGAGCCTGTTCACGGCGGCGGTGGCGGCGAAGTACCGCTTCGAGCTGGTGTCCGGTTCCTACGACACCACCCGCGTCGGCATCACCCTCCATCCGCACAGGCTGATGCTCAGGCCGATCCCCAGGTGAGACGACAGGCGTGCGTTCAGGCGGCTTCCGGGCCCCTGAACGTGCGCCGGTAGGCGTTCGGAGTGGTGCCCAGGGCGCGGACGAACTGATGGCGCAGCGCGGGCGCGGTACCGAAGCCGGTGCGCCAGGCGATCTCGTCCATCGTCTCGTCCGTCCCCTCCAGCAACTGCTGTGCCAGCAGCACCCGTTGACGCAGGATCCAGCGGTACGGCGTGGTCCCGGTCTCCTGCTGGAAACGGCGCGCGAACGTACGCGGCGACATGTGGGCGCGGGCGGCGAGCTGCTCGACGGTGACCTCCTCGTCGAGGTGCTCCGCCATCCACACCAGCACCTCGCCCACGGTGTCGCACTGCGAGCGCGGCAGCGGCCGCTCGATGTACTGGGCCTGACCGCCGTCCCGGTGCGGCGGTACGACCATCCGCCGCGCGATGGCGTTGGCGACCTCAGGACCCTGCTCCTTGCGCACGATGTGCAGACAGGCGTCGATACCGGCGGCCGTACCGGCGGAGGTGATCACCGGGTCCGCGTCGACGTACAGCACATCCGGTTCCACGACGATCTTCGGATACCGCCGGGCCAGCAGCTCCGCGTGATGCCAGTGCACCGCGCACCGCCGCCCGTCCAGCAGCCCGGCGGCGGCCAGCACGAACACCCCCGAGCAGACGCTGAGCACCCGGGCGCCCCGGTCCACGGCCCGCCGCAGCGCGTCGAGCAGCTCCTCCGGGTACTCCCGCGCGGCGTAGGTCGCACCGGCCGGTACGGCGATCAGGTCCGCGCTCTCCAGCCGCTCCAGCCCATGTTCGACGGCCAGCGAGAAGCCGGCGTGCGTGGCGAGCGTCGGCCCCTCGGCCGAGGCGACCGCGAAGTCGTAGACCGGCAGGCCCTCGTCGCTGCGGTCGAGGCCGAACACCTCGCAGACGACGCCGAGTTCGAAGGGATGGACTCCGTCGAGCAGGACTACGGCCACGTTTCTCAGCATGCTGCCAGTGTGCGCCGGAAGTGGCAGTAAATCGAGGGTGTACGGCAGTTCTGCCACTGACGGTAAGGAGTGTAAGTCGCGACACTGGTGTCTATGAACGCAGCCATGGACAACCTCATCGCCCTACTGACCGTCCTCGGCGTCATCCTCGCCGTGGCCTTCCCGTCGCTGCTCGGCATCGCGCACGAGCGCCGCGTCGACCGTCAGATCCGGACCGCCCACCGGATCATGACTTCGTCACCACGACGGTGACCGACCACTCCTGAATGCCCTTGCAGGAGATCTTGTGCGGGGCGGTCGCACACAGCGGCCGGGACGACGTGAGCTTCACGGTCCCGGCCGAGACCGCCTTGAACGCGTTGCTCGCGTCGCCGGGCCGGATCAGGATCCCGCTGTTGGTGGCCTCCAGGCCGGTGCCGGCGGTCTTGACCTGCGCCCACGGCCGGGACTCCGTCCCGTCCAGCAGGATCCGGACCGTGCTGCCGGTCGTCAGACAGAACGTGCCGTTGTCGTCGGTGGCGGCGAGGGTCTCCTTCGCCGTACAGGCCGACTTGCTCTTGCTCGGTGTGGGGGACGAGGACGGCGACACACTGCCGCTTCCGGTGTCGGACTTCGTGCCGCCGCAGCCCGTGAGGGCGAGTGCCAGGGTGGCGACGGCGAGGGACGGAGCGAGGATGGATCGACGCATGGGGGGCCTCCTTGCCCCTTTGACGTGTCACGGACGCAACCGGATCCGCCGTGAGACGTGAAGTATTCGTGGACATGACACTCGCGGACACCGCATCCGTAGACATGACAGAGCCCCGGCCGCTGCGAGACGGCCGGGGCTCAGCTCATGAGGAGGTCAGCTGGTCGTGACGGCGGTGTCGTCGACGACGAAGCTGGTCTGGAGCGAGGAGTCCTCGACTCCGCTGAACTTCAGGGTGACCGTGGTGCCGGCGAAGGCCGACAGGCTGAAGGACTTCGCGACGTAGCCGGTCGCCGCGTTGAGGTTGGAGTAGGTGGCCAGGGTGGTCGATCCGGCGGTGACCGTCAGCTTGTCGTAGGCCGTGCTGGTACTGGTCTCGGCCGTGTCGACGTGCAGGTAGAAGGTGAAGGTCGTGCCCGTGCAGCCGGACGGGATCGTCACCGACTGGGACAGCGTGTCGGTGTGCGTCGAGCCGTAGCCGTCCAGCCAGGCCTTGTACGAACCGGTGCGGGCCGCCTCACTGCTGGAGTTGGTGATGACGCCGCTGGACGCGGTCCAGGTCGTGTTGCCCGACTCGAAGCCCGCGTTGCCCAGGAGCTGGGACGAGGTGCAGCTGCCGCCGCCGGAGGTGCTGACCGTCCAGGTGAAGGAGGCCGAGCCGGAGGCGCCGGTGGAGTCGGTCGCGGTCACCGTCACGGCGTAGGTGCCGGCGGTGGACGCGGTGCCGGAGATCAGACCGGTCGAGCTGCTGATCGACAGGCCGGTCGGCAGCCCGCTCGCGCTGTAGGAGAGGGTCGCTCCCGCGCTGTCGGAGGCCGAGATCTGCAGGCTGGCCGTGGAACCGGTCGCGGTGGACTGGCTGCCCGGGTTGGTGACGGTCACCGTGTTGCCGGTCGTGGTGCCGGAGGTGAAGGCGGCGGTGCCGTCCGGGGTGCCCCAGCCGGTCGGGCCGTCGTAGCCGGTGCCCGCGGTGCAGAAGTAGCTCGTCGAGCAGGAGCCGTTGTTGCCGCTGGTGACGTCGTACAGGTTGCTGGTGTGGGAGTAGGGGTACTTCGCCGGGTAGTCGCTGGAGCCCGGGGTGCCGGCCAGCGCGTAGACGCCCGCGATGATCGGGGACGAGGCGCTGGTGCCGCCGTAGACCGCCCAGCCGGAGCCGCCGTAGGTGTCGTAGACGGCCACGCCGGTGGCGGGGTCGGCGACGGCGGAGACGTCGGCCTCCATGCGCTTGGTGCAGCCCGTGTCGGTCTGCCAGCTCGGCTTGGCGTCGTACGCCGAGCAGCCGGAGCCGGTGCCCTCGGTGCTGCTGGTCTTCCAGACGGACTCGGTCCAGCCGCGGGAGTTGGAGGAGGTGGAGAGTGCGGTACCGCCAACTGCGGTCACGTACTGGGACGTTGCCGGGTACTCGGCACCGTAGGCGGAGTCACCGGAGGAGACGGTGATCGCTACGCCCGGGTGCTTGAAGTACGAGGTGTCCTCGGAGGTCTGCGAGGAGGACTCGGAGCCGCCCCAGCTGTTGGAGACGAACTTCGCGCCCAGGGCGACGGCCTCGTTCTCGGCGGTGCCGAGGTCCGAGTCGGTCGCGGAGTTGGCCTCGACCAGGATGATGTTGCAGTTCGGGCAGACCGCGCTGACCATGTCGATGTCGAGCGCTTCCTCGCCCGCCCAGCCGCTGTCGTTCGTCGGCAGGGACGTGGTCGAGCCGGTCTGACTGACCTGCTTGAAGCAGCCGTTGGCCACCGTGCAGGCCGACAGGCCGAAGTTGGAGCGGTAGGTGGCCAGGTCCGAGGCCGCGTTGGGGTCGTTGTACGCGTCGACCACCGCGACCGTCAGGCCGGAACCGCCGGTCGAGGGAAGGGCGTACGCGCTGTGCAGGTTGGCCGGGCTGAGGCCGGAGACCGCGGCCGCGGCGTCCGGGTGCACGGCGGCGGCGAGCTTCTGCTTGATGTCGGTGCGCCGCTGGGCGAAACAGGCCGCCGAACCGGGGGCCGCCTTCGCGCACAGGTGCTCGGTCGGCACCTTCTGCCCGGCCTTGCCGGTGGAGTGGACGGCCTGGGCCGCGGGGGCGGTCAGGGCCTTGGCGTTCTGGGTGACCTTGGAAACCTGGGCGGACTGGACGACCGCCTGGGCCGCGGGGCGCGCGTCGGCGGGGGAGGCCGCCGCGAGACCGAAGACGCTGAGGGTGAGGACGGGTATGGCGGCGGTCAGTAGTCTTCGCAGGCTTCGTCTGGGCTTCTCACGCATGGGGGTACTGCCTCCGTCGAGTTCGATTGGAGTGGGGTTCCTCGGCGTGGTGGCAGGCCTGTGACGCGCGTAGCGGCGGCGTTGGACGTCGTCATGGGCATGACACTTGGAGCGTTCTGTGATGCCGTTGTGAATGACATGGACAGGACGGGCAGAACGTAGCCGGGGTGGCGCGACCGCGAACAGACGCACCCCATGAACTTTGCCGCTCCATAGAAACTCCATGGACGGCCCATGGAAGCTCCATGGGCCGTCCGCGAAGTAAGCGATACATAAAGGGTGTTCGGCGGGGCTAGAAGTCCTCGTCGAGGTCGACCGTGCCCTCCACCGCCACCTGGTACGCCGACGGGCGGCGCTCGAAGAAGTTGGTCAGCTCCTGCACACCCTGCAACTCCATGAAGGAGAAGGGGTTCTCGGAGCCGTACACCGGGGCGAAGCCCAGCCGCTGGAGGCGCTGGTCCGCCACGCACTCCAGGTACTGGCGCATCGAGTCGGTGTTCATGCCCGGCAGACCCTCACCGCACAGATCGCGCCCGAACTGCAGCTCCGCCTCGACGGCCTCCTTCAGCATGTCCGTCACCTGCTGCTGGAGCTGGTCGTCGAAGAGCTCCGGCTCCTCCTTGCGGACGGTGTCGACGACCTCGAAGGCGAAGGACATGTGCATCGTCTCGTCGCGGAACACCCAGTTGGTGCCGGTCGCCAGACCGTGCAGGAGACCCCGGCTGCGGAACCAGTAGACGTACGCGAACGCGCCGTAGAAGAAAAGCCCCTCGATGCACGCGGCGAAGCAGATCAGGTTGAGGAGGAAACGGCGGCGGTCGGCCTGGGTCTGGAGGCTCTCCAGCTTCTCGACCTCGTTGATCCACTTGAAGCAGAACTCGGCCTTCTCGCGGATGGAGGGGATGTTCTCCACCGCGTCGAAGGCGGCGGCCCTGTCCTCCGGGTCGGGGAGGTAGGTGTCGAGGAGGGTCAGATAGAACTGGACGTGCACGGCCTCCTCGAAGAGCTGGCGGCTCAAGTAGAGCCGCGCCTCGGGGGAGTTGATGTGCTTGTACAGGGTCAGCACGAGGTTGTTCGCCACGATCGAGTCGCCCGTCGCGAAGAACGCGACCAGCCGCCCGATCATGTGCTGCTCACCCGGCGTCAGCTTCGCGAGGTCGGCGACGTCCGAGTGGAGGTCGACCTCCTCGACGGTCCAGGTGTTCTTGATCGCGTCCCGGTAACGCTCGTAGAAGTCCGGGTAGCGCATGGGGCGGAGGGTCAGCTCGAAGCCCGGGTCGAGAAGGTTCTTGGCAGTCATATCTGTCGGCGCGAAGCGCTGTCCTTCAGGGGCGGTGGTCGGGCGACGGGTGGGCATTACTGGCAGGCCTCGCAGGACTCGGGGTTTTCCAGGGAGCAGGCGACCGCGTCTTCGTCGGGGGTCAACTGCTGTACGGGGACGGTGGGTTGGGCCTGCGCGGCGCGGGCGATGCGGGTCGCCGGGCGGGAGCGCAGGTAGTAGGTCGTCTTCAGGCCCTGCTTCCAGGCGTACGCGTACATCGAGGAGAGCTTGCCGATCGTCGGCGTCTCCAGGAACAGGTTCAGGGACTGGGACTGGTCCAGGAACGGGGTGCGGGCGGCGGCCATGTCGATCAGGCCGCGCTGCGGGATCTCCCACGCGGTGCGGTACAGGGCGCGCACGTCGGCCGGGATCCAACTGAAGCCCTGCACCGAGCCGTTGGCGTCCCGCAGCGCCTCACGGGTGCGGGCGTCCCACACGCCGAGCTGCTTCAGCTCGTTCACCAGGTAGGAGTTGACCTGGAGGAACTCACCGGACAGCGTCTCGCGTTTGAAGAGGTTGGAGACCTGCGGCTCGATGCACTCGTACACGCCCGCGATGGACGCGATGGTGGCCGTGGGCGCGATCGCCAGCAACAGGCTGTTGCGCATGCCGACTTGGGCGATACGTTCCCGCAGTGCCGTCCAGCGCTCCGGCCAGGTGAGTTCCACGCCGTAGTGGTCGGGGTGCAGCACGCCTCGGGCCGTACGGGTCTTCTCCCAGGCCGGGAGCGGGCCGTTGCGCTCGGCGAGGTCGGCGGAGGCCTCGTACGCGGCGAGCATGATGCGCTCGGCGATCCGGGTGGAAAGGGCCTTGGCCTGCGGGGAGTCGAAGGGGACGCGGAGTTTGAAGAAGACGTCCTGGAGGCCCATCGCGCCCAGGCCGACCGGGCGCCAGCGGGCGTTGGAACGGCCCGCCTGCTCGGTCGGGTAGAAGTTGATGTCCACGACACGGTCGAGGAAGGTGACGGCGGTGCGGACCGTCTCGTCCAGCCGTTCCCAGTCCAGCTCACCATTGGTGACGAACGCGCCCAGGTTCACCGAACCCAGGTTGCAGACCGCCGTCTCGCCGTCGTTCGTGACCTCCAGGATCTCCGTGCAGAGGTTCGAGGAGTGGACGGTGTGGCCCGGCTCGGCCGTCTGGTTGGCGGTGCGGTTGGCCGCGTCCTTGAAGGTCATCCAGCCGTTGCCGGTCTGCGCGAGGGTGCGCATCATGCGGCCGTAGAGGTCACGGGCCGGGATGGTCTTCTTGGCCAGGCCCTGAGCCTCCGCCTTGCGGTAGGCCGCGTCGAACTCGTCGCCCCACAGGTCGACCAGCTCGGGCACGTCGGCCGGCGAGAACAGCGACCAGATGCCGTCCTCGTTCACCCGGCGCATGAACTCGTCCGGGATCCAGTGCGCCAGGTTCAGGTTGTGCGTACGGCGGGCGTCCTCACCGGTGTTGTCCCGCAGCTCCAGGAACTCCTCGATGTCGGAGTGCCAGGTCTCCAGGTAGACCGCGGCGGCACCCTTGCGCCGGCCGCCCTGGTTCACGGCGGCGACCGAGGCGTCCAGCGTCTTCAGGAACGGCACGATGCCGTTGGAGTGCCCGTTCGTGCCCCGGATCAGCGAACCGCGGCTGCGGATACGGGAGTACGACAGTCCGATGCCGCCGGCGTGCTTCGAGAGGCGGGCGACCTGGTGGTAGCGGTCGTAGATGGAGTCCAGCTCGTCCAGCGGGGAGTCGAGGAGGTAGCAGGACGACATCTGGGGGTGCCGGGTGCCGGAGTTGAAGAGGGTGGGGGAGGAGGGGAGGTAGTCGAGGCGGCTCATCAGGCGGTAGAGCGCTGCTACTTCGTCCAGGGCGCGGGTCGAGTCGTCCTCGGCAAGTCCGGACGCCACGCGCAGCATGAAGTGCTGGGGCGTCTCGATGACCTTGCGGGTGATCGGGTGGCGGAGGAGGTAGCGGCTGTGCAGGGTACGGAGCCCGAAGTAGCCGAAACGGTCGTCGCCCTCGGTGTCGATCAGCGCGTCGAGGCGGGCCGCGTGCAGCGTCACGAACTCGGCGGTGCGGTCGGCGATCAGGCCCTCGCGGTGGCCCACGGCGACGGACCCGGTGAACGTCGTGACGCCCTGCGAGGCTGCCTCGGCGGCGATGCCGACCGTCAGCAGCCTGGCGGCCAGGCGGGAGTAGACCGGGTCCTCGGAGATGAGGCCGGCGGCGGCCTCCGTGGCCAGTTCGCGCAGTTCCGTCTCGTCCGCGTGCGCGGACCGGCCGCGCAGGGTGGCGGCGGCGACCCGGCCGGGGTCGGCGTCGGGAAGGTCGGCGGTCAGCTCGGTCAGGGTCCGCAGGATCGCGGCGCCGGGACCGTCGGCACCGGGAACGGTGGTTCCCGGCATGTCGGTTCCGTTCGCGTTCGCCTCGTTCGCCTGGGTCGCTGATGCCGGCTCTGCTGGCGCGATGGTCACGGTGGGGCTCTCCCTCGCTCGGCACGGGGCCTTGCGGAGGGCAGGCGGCAGCTCACGAGCGCACGGGGCGTCGCGTCCACCGGCCCACTCCACGAGGCCCGGACGTCATGCGCCCGGGCCGGGTTGGCCGGGCGCGCCGTCGGCAGGTCCTCGGACTGACCAGGCGTGCGTATGCACGCAAGTACACCGTTGCGGGACAGTTCCGGATTCGCACCGGATTCCCCTGCGGCGACAGCGAGCATGAGCATACATCTTGTGCCGGGCTGTCGTGGCACCCCCAGATGTTGTGTCGCGGCGACTTCGGAGCGTGTCAGAACGTCAACTCGTAGGTGAGCAGAGTGATGTCGTCGAGCTCCGGAATCGGGTTCCAGTCACGCTCGGGGGTGCGGGTGAAACCGAGGCGTTCGTAGATGCGGTGGGCGGCGTGCATGGTGCGCTGGGTCGACAGGATGACGCGTACGCAGCCGTCCGTGGCCCTGGCGCGCTCGACGCAGGCGCGGACGAGGGCCTCGCCGGCGCCCCGGCCACGGGCCGCGCGGGCGACGGCGAGCATCCTGATCTCGGCCTCGCCCGCCGTCGCGAGATCGGCCATGGGTCCCCCGGACGGGACGAAGGTCACGCCGCCGAGGACCTGTTCGCCGTCCAGGGCGACCAGGACCTCCGCCGCGGCGGCGCGCTTGGCCACGTCTCTCAACTCGCCGAGGTACCAGTCGCTCTCGCCGAAGTCGAGGAGGCCGTCCTGTAGGTAGGCCTGTGCGGTGATCTCACCGAGGGTGTCGTACTCGGCGGGGGCCACTTGCCTGATCGCGATGTCCATGAGGCCGAGTGTGCCGGAGGGGTACGACAACGGGCCGCCGGATTTCTCCGGCGGCCCGTGATCACGTAGGAATCAGTGACCGGCGATTACAGGGAGCTCCTCCTTCACCCCCGGGTCGCCCGCGTCCGCCGTGTAGTCCCCGGCGCTTGTCTCGTCCACGCCCTCCGGGACCTTGAAGGCCTTCAGCGCGAACGTCAGGACCACCGTCACCGCCACGTTCAGTACGAACGCCGTCAGGCCGATGTAGCCGATCTCGCCGATGCCGGGGATCTTCTTGGACGAGCCGCCGAAGTGGTTCTGGGTCGGGGAGGCCACCCCGTAGGCCGCGAGGGTGCCGTAGAGCATGCCGACCGCCCAGCCCGCCAGGAGGGCCCAGCGGTGGAACCAGCGGGTGAAGAGGCCGCCGACCAGGGACGGGAAGGTCTGGAGGATCCAGATGCCGCCCAGGAGCTGGAAGTTGATGGCGACTGTCTTGTCCATCGTCAGGACGAAGGCCAGGGCTCCGACCTTCACCAGGAGCGAGACGATCTTGGAGACCTTGGTCTCCTGGGCCGGGGTCGCGTCCGGGTTGATGAAGTCCTTGTAGATGTTGCGGGTGAAGAGGTTGGCCGCCGCGATGGACATGATGGCGGCGGGGACGAGCGCCCCGATGCCGATCGCCGCGAAGGCCACGCCCGCGAACCAGTCCGGGAACATGTTCTCGAAGAGCTGCGGGATGGCCAGTTGGCCGTTGGTGACCTTGACGCCCGCCGCGATGGCCATGAAGCCGAGCAGGGCGAGCAGGCCCAGCATCAGTGAATACAGCGGCAGGATCGTGGTGTTGCGGCGGATCACGTTGCGGCTCTTGGAGGAGAGGGTCGCGGTGATCGAGTGGGGGTACATGAACAGGGCCAGTGCCGAGCCCAACGCCAGTGTGGCGTACGTCCATTGGCCGGCCGGGGCGGGCACGAGTCCGCCGGCGCCCGCCGCCTTGAACTTGGCGCCCGCCGCGCTGAAGATGTCGTCGAAGCCGCCGAGCTTGATCGGGATGTAGATGATCGCCACGGTGATGACGAGGTAGATCAGGCCGTCCTTCACGAACGCGATCAGCGCGGGCGCGCGCAGGCCGGACGAGTAGGTGTACGCGGCCAGCACGGCGAACGCGATCAGCAGCGGCAGGTCCTTCACGAACCAGTTGGAGTTGGCGCTGCCGCCCACCCCCATGACGTCCAACACGGCCTGGATGCCGACCAGTTGGAGCGCGATGTACGGCATGGTCGCGAGGATGCCGGTGACCGCGACCGCCAGCGAGAGGCTCTTCGAGCCGAAGCGGCCGCGCACGAAGTCGGACGTCGTCACGTAGCCGTGCTTGTGCGACACCGACCAGAGGCGGGGCAGGAACGTGAAGATCAGGGGGTACACCAGGATCGTGTAGGGCACCGCGAAGAAGCCGGCCGCGCCCGCCGCGTAGACCGCCGCGGGGACGGCGACGAACGTGTACGCGGTGTAGAGGTCGCCGCCGAGCAGGAACCAGGTGACCCAGGTGCCGAACGACCGTCCGCCCAGGCCCCATTCGTCGAGGCTGTGCTCGTTGTCGGCCCGGCGCCAGCGCGCGGCCAGGAAGCCCAGGACCGTGACGGCCAGGAAGAAGAAGATGAAGACGCCGAGAGCGACGCCGTTGACGCCGTCGTTCACCGGGTGCCTCCATGACGGGTGCGCTGGTCGCGCTGCCAGAGCTTGTAGGCGGTCATGGTCAGCGCCGTCGAGATCAGCACCCACAGCATCTGGTACCAGTAGAAGAACGGGATGCCGATGAATACGGGGTCCGTCTTGGCGTAGGAGCCGACCCAGAGCAGCGCCACGAAGGGCGCGAACAGACAGACGGCTATGGCAACGCGCACGGGCGTCACCACCGGTGCGGCCACTTCGGGCGGAACTTCGGGCACATCTGACATTTCGCGGCTCCGTCCCCTCACTGATCACCTGTGTAACGCGCAGGCAATGTAGGTCACGGCGTCACGCGAGCGAAAGACCCCGTCCGCATATCGTCATGTCGATTTAGTGAAAGCCCGACATCGGTGTCAACAGCAGCGGAAACCCTGGCGTGGATCGGCCTCCTGGCGGTCCGTCCGCATTCGTTCGAAGTCGCGTCGGTTCGGGACCTCGGCGGCCGGGTGGTCCCGGCGCAGATGCGTGACATACCGCTCGTACGCCGACTCGTCCATCAACTCCCGGACGTACCAACGCACTCCGCTACTCGCCCGCCGGAACGCCGACCACATCGCGCGCCCTCGCCTCCTCCTCCTTCTCCTCCCGGGTCGGGATCAGTCCGGCCGGTGCCACGATCTTCGACTCGACGTACGGCGTCTCGCTCAGCGAGGAGAGCGCCGGGCGGCGGACGTGTCGAACGCAGACGCGGAGGGCGTCCGTGATGACGACCACGACGAGCACCGCGAGAATGGCCGAAAGCACTCCGTCCACCGTGGAGTTGGTGACGACGGTGTGCATGTCGTCCATGGACTTGGCGGGCGGCAGTACCTTGCCCGCGTCGATCGCGTCCTGGAACACCGAGCGTTGCTTGAAGAAGCCGACCTTCGGGTCACTGGAGAACACCTTCTGCCAGCTCGCGGTCAGCGTGACCGTCGCGTCCCAGGCCAGCGGAATCCCGGTGATCCAGGCCCACTTGAGGCGGCCGGACTTCACCAGGAGGGTGGTGCAGACGGCCAGCGCGACGGCGGCCAGCAGCTGGTTGGAGATGCCGAAGATCGGGAAGAGCTGGTTGATCCCGCCGAGGGGTTCGTGGACGCCGACCCAGAGGAAGTAGCCCCAGAGCGCGCAGACCACGGCACTTGTCATTGCCAGGCCCGGCTTCCAACTCACGTTCTTGAACGGCCGGTAGAGGTTGCCCAGCATGTCCTGGAGCATGAACCGGCCCACCCGTGTGCCCGCGTCCAGCGCGGTCAGGATGAACAGAGCCTCGAACATGATCGCGAAGTGGTACCAGAAGGCGCGCAGACTCCCGCCGGTGACCTTGGCGAAGATCTCCGAGACGCCGACCGCGAGGGTGGGCGCACCGCCGGTGCGGGAGAGCAGGCTGGCCTCGTCGACGTTCTTCGCGGCCTGCGCGAGGTCGGCGGGGGAGATGTGATAGCCCCAACTGGTCACCACCTGCGAGGCGTTCTGCACGGTCGTGCCGATCGCGCCCGCCGGTGCGTTCATCGCGAAGTACAGGCCGGGGTCGATGATGCTCGCGGCGACCAGCGCCATGATCGCGACCGACGACTCCATCAGCATGGAGCCGTAGCCGATCATCCGGATCTGCGTCTCCTTCTGGATCATCTTCGGCGTCGTACCGCTCGATATGAGCGAGTGGAAGCCGGACAGGGCCCCGCAGGCGATCGTGATGAAGACGAACGGGAAGAGGGAGCCGGCGAAGACCGGGCCGTTGCCGTGCTTGGCGAAGTCGGTGACGGCGGGCATCCTCACGTCGGGCAGGGCGACGACGACGCCGATCGCCAGCAGGGCGATGGTGCCGATCTTCATGAAGGTGGAGAGGTAGTCGCGCGGGGCGAGCAGGGTCCACACCGGCAGGATCGAGGCGATGAAGCCGTACGCCACCAGCCAGATCACCAGCGTCGAGGGCGCGAGCGTGAAGGTGCCGGCCCAGGACGACTCGGCGACCCAGCGGCCCGCGACCAGGGCGAGCAGCAGCAGGGCCACGCCGATCAGCGACACCTCGGAGACGCGGCCGGGGCGAAGTACCCGTAGATAGAAGCCCATCAACAGGGCGATCGGGATGGTCATGCCGATGGAGAAGGTGCCCCAGGGGGAGGAGGCCAGCGCGTTCACGATGACCAGGGCCAGTACGCCGAGCAGGATGATCATGATGGCGAAGGTGGCGAGCAGGGCCGCCGCGCCGCCGAAGGGGCCGATCTCCTCGCGGGCCATCTGCCCAAGTGACCTGCCGTCGCGCCGGGTTGAGAAGAACAGCACCACCATGTCCTGGACCGCGCCCGCGAAGACGACCCCGACGATGATCCAGATCGTGCCGGGCAGGTAGCCCATCTGCGCGGCCAGTACGGGCCCGACGAGCGGTCCGGCGCCGGCGATCGCGGCGAAGTGGTGGCCCAGCAGGACGCGGCGGTCGGTGGGGTGGTAGTCGATGCCGTTGTCGAGGCGTTCGGCCGGGGTGGCCCGGGTCGCGTCGACCTTCAGGACCTTGTACGCGATGAACCTGGCGTAGAAGCGGTAGGCGATGGCGTACGAGCCGAGGGCGGCGGCGACCATCCAGGCGGCCGACACGTTCTCGCCCCGCGCCAGCGCGAGGACGGACCAGCCCGCCGCGGCGACGAGCGCGACGAGGGTCCAGACGACGATGGTTCGGACGTTCGCGGTACGCACCGGGGAGTCCTCCCGTCCATGCGGCGACGGGAGGAACGTAGAGCAACCGGCGTTACTGCGTAAGTCCCCTAGTCCTGCGGGCGCTTCAGTCGCGCCACGAACTTGTACCGGTCGCCCCGGTACACCGAGCGCACCCACTCCACCGGCTTGCCCTCCTTGTCGAGGGAGTGGCGGGAGAGCATCAGCATCGGGAGGCCGACGTCGGTGCTGAGGAGGCCGGCCTCGCGCGGGGTGGCCAGGGAGGTCTCGATGGTCTCCTCGGCCTCGGCGAGATGGACGTCGTAGACCTCGGCCAACGCGGTGTAGAGGGACGTGTACTTGACCAGTGACCTGCGCAGCGCGGGGAAGCGCTTCGCGCTGAGGTGGGTGGTCTCGATGGCCATCGGTTCGGCGTTGGCCATGCGGAGGCGTTCGATGCGCAGGACCCGGCCGCCGGTGGTGATGTCGAGCAGGTCGGCGAGGGTGTCGTCGGCCGTGATGTAGCCGATGTCCAGGAGCTGCGAGGTCGGTTCGAGGCCCTGGGCGCGCATGTCCTCGGTGTACGAGGTGAGTTGGAGCGCCTGCGAGACCTTGGGCTTGGCGACGAACGTGCCCTTGCCCTGGATGCGTTCGAGTCGGCCTTCGACGACCAGTTCCTGAAGGGCCTGGCGGACCGTCGTGCGCGAGGTGTCGAACTCGGCGGCCAGCGTGCGCTCGGGCGGGACGGGTGTGCCGGGCGGCAACGTCTCCGTCATGTCCAGCAGGTGTTTCTTCAGGCGGTAGTACTTGGGCACACGCGCGGTGCGGACGGTAGCCCCACCCTCGTTCTCCGCACTGCTGACGTCGGTGCTCATGCTCCGCCTTTCCGGCTCCGGACAAGGGTCACTTCGTGATCCCTTCTGTATACCGTCGCGGTCGCTTTTGGTCTAGTCCACAAGGGCAAGTGGTCTAGCGGAAGAGAGTACTCCGGCACGGTTGTTTTCGCTGCCTTCTTACTTAAAGGTTCCTGCATATGTAGGTCCCATAACGGCTGGTCAGGGCGGTTTCGGGAACCCTTGACAGGCCCTGTGGTCTGGTCCAAGCTCCCGGTACTGGTCTACACCATTGGTTCAGGTCCCGGCCCATGGGCGGGAGGTGTGGCAGGCATCCCTGAGGAGGGTGGCGTGAAGCGCAAGCTGATAGCCGCGATCGGTATCGCGGGCATGATGGTCTCCATCGCGGCGTGCGGGGGCAACGACGACAAGGGCTCTTCGAAGAGCGGCGCCGACGCCAAGGAGCTGACCGTCTGGCTCACCGTCGACGCGCAGAACAACTGGCCCCAGCTGGTCGCCGCAGCCGACGCGGCCGTGAAGAAGGCGCACCCGGGCGTCACGATCAAGCACGAGTACTACGGCTGGCCGGACAAGAACACCAAGCTCGACGCGGTCCTCGCCACCGACAAGGCCCCCGACGTGGTCGAGATGGGCAACACCGAGATGCTGAGCTACATGGTCAAGGGCGCCTTCGCACCCGTCGACCCTGCCAAGTTCACCAAC
The DNA here is from genome assembly GCF_042751305.1 of Streptomyces hokutonensis. Taxonomy (GTDB): domain Bacteria; phylum Actinomycetota; class Actinomycetes; order Streptomycetales; family Streptomycetaceae; genus Streptomyces; species Streptomyces hokutonensis_A. The sequence continues at coordinate 164,811 of NZ_JBHYWD010000005.1, read as the reverse complement.
TCCTCCGCCTGGCTCGACGGCCTCAAGGCCTCGGTCACCTACTCCGGCAAGACCTACGGCGTCCCCTACTACGCCGGTGGCCGTGTCGCCAACTGGCGTAGTGACATCGCCGCTTCGGTCGGCATCAAGACGCCCCCGACGACGTACACCGAGCTGACCGCCGACCTGGACAAGATCCAGAAGAAGGAGGGCAGCAAGTTCAGCGCCTGGTACCAGCCCACTCGCGACTGGTACGCGGCCATGTCCTTCGTCTACGACGCCGGCGGCGCCATCGCCACCCAGTCCGGGGACCAGTGGAAGGCCAGCCTCTCCTCGCCCGAGTCCATCAAGGGACTCAACGAGTGGAAGTCGGTCATCGACAAGTACATGCACGGCGACAAGACCAAGGACGAGTCCGACCGTTACATCGTCTACGGCCAGGGCAAGGCGTCCATGATCTTCGGCGCCGCGTGGGAGGGCGCGAGCGCGGCCGACCCGAAGGCCGACAAGACCGGCGGCAAGCTGAAGACCAGCCTCGTCAACTTCGTGATGCCCGGCCCGTCCGGCAAGAACATGCCCGTGTTCCTGGGCGGTTCGGACCTGGCCGTCCCGGTCAAGTCCAAGGCACAGGCCCTCGCCGCCGAGTGGATCAACGCCTTCACCGGCCCCTCCGGCCAGAAGGGCCTGATGGCCAAGGGCAACCTGCCCAACAACAAGACCGACCTCGCGACGCTGAAGAACGACCCCGCGACGGCGGTCCCGGCCACCGCGGCCGAGTCCAACTGGTTCGTCCCGATGGCACCGGGCTGGGGCCAGGTCGAGAAGGCTCAGGTCCTGCAGACCATGCTGCAGAACATCGGCACCGGCAAGCAGTCGGTCGAGGACGCCGCGAAGGCCGCGGACACCGCGATCGACAAGGTCATCAACACCAAGTGACCTGAAGGCAGGGCCCTGTTGGACCCCCACGGCGGGTTCTTCGGGGCAGGGCCCTGCCCCACGTACGGCCGTACGACCTGAGGGACCGCTGAGGAGCGCGCGATGAGTGCCGACACGACCACCCCCGCCAAGGTGCCGCCGCCGCGGCAGGCGCCCCCACCGCGCGCCTTGGGCGCACCTCGCAGAAAGCGGACGTCGAGAGGGACCGGGATCCCCTGGCTGCTGCTCGCCCCCTGTCTGCTCATCCTCGCCCTGGTCATGGGCTATCCGCTGGTCCGCCTGGTCACGCTGTCCTTCCAGTCCTTCGGACAGTCCCAGCTGTGGGGCTTCAAGCCCGCCGAGTGGATCGGCTTCGACAACTTCTCCGGGATCCTGGGCGACGGCGAGTTCTGGGGCGTCGTCGTCCGCACGATCGTCTTCGCGGCCGGCTCGGTCGTCTTCACGATGGTCGCCGGCATGGCCCTCGCCCTGCTCCAGCAGCGGGTCTCCGGCTGGATGAAGACCCTCATCAACATTGTCCTGGTGGCCAGTTGGGGCATGCCGGTCATCGTGGCGACCACCGTCTTCAAGTGGCTCTTCGACACCGACTACGGCGTCTTCAACGCCCTGCTCAGCAAGCTCCCCGGCGTCGACATGGTCGGCCACAACTGGTTCGCCAGCGGACCGCAGGGCCTCCTCGTCATCATGCTGCTGGTGGTCTGGGGCGCGGTGCCCTTCGTGGTGATCACCCTCAGCGCCGGACTCACCCAGGTTCCCCAGGAACTGGAGGAGGCCGCCCGCCTCGACGGCGCCGGCGCCTGGGGCGTCTTCCGGTACGTCACCCTGCCCATCCTCAAGCCGATCATCGTGATGCTCACGACCCTCTCGGTGATCTGGGACATGGGCGTCTTCCCCCAGGTGTTCGTGATGCGCGGCGGCCATCCCGAGGCCGACTTCCAACTACTGAGCACCTACTCGTACGACCGTGCCTTCGTCGTCAACGACTACGGACAGGGTTCTGCGATAGCCCTGGTCACGGTGGTGCTGCTGCTCGGTGTCGTCGCCGTCTACATGCGTCAGATGCTTCAGATCGGAGAGGTCGAATGAGCGCGCTCACGACCGACGCGCCCCGCAGGCCGGCCGGCGGGCGCAAGAAGTCCAAGCTCGGCTGGAACCTCGTCGGCCTCCTCGTCTTCATCGTCGTCGGCTTCCCCCTCTACTGGATGGTCGACACCGCGTTCAAGCCGGCCAAGGACGCCATCGACCCGGACCCGAGCCTGCTGCCCACCGGCATCACGCTCGACAACTTCCGCCGGGCGCTGGACATCGCGGACTTCTGGGGCCCGGTTGGCCGCAGCCTCATCGTGTCCCTGTCGGTCGTGGTGATCGGCATCGTCGTGGGCCTGCTGGCCGCGCTCGCCATCTCGCGCTTCGCCTTCCGCGGCCGCAAGATCGTGATCGTCGGCATCCTCGCGGTCCAGATGGTCCCGCTGGTCTCGATGATCATCCCGGTCTTCCTGCTGCTGAACGACCTCGACCAGTACGACAAGCTCTCCGGCCTGATCATCACGTACCTGACCTTCATCCTCCCGTTCACGGTGTGGACCCTGCGCGGCTTCATAGTCAACATCCCGAAGGAACTGGAGGAGGCGGCCATGGTCGACGGCTGCTCCCGCACCGGCGCCTTCATCCGCGTGGTCTTCCCGCTCCTCGCCCCCGGCATGGTCGCCACCTCGGTCTACGGCTTCATCCAGGCCTGGAACGAGTACCTGTACGCCCTGATGCTGCTCAGCCAGGAGCACCAGACGGCGACCGTCTGGCTCGGCAACTTCACCACCAAGCACGGCACCGAATACGCCCCGATGATGGCCGGCGCCACGATGATGGCCGTGCCGATCGTCGTCCTCTTCCTCCTCGTCCAGCGCAAGATGGCCGCGGGTCTGACCGCCGGCGCTGTGAAGGGATAACGCCAACCGATGACGACATTCGCCAGCGGTACAACTGCGTCCAATCCTGAAAAGGACGGCCTGACCCGCGACGCCCTCACCGTCCTGCAACCCGGGTTCCCCGGCACCACGGCCCCCGACTGGCTGCTGAGGCGCCTCGGCGAAGGCCTGGCCTCGGTGGGCCTGTTCGGCCGCAACATCGCGTCCGCCGAGCAACTGTCCTCCCTGACCGCCCAGTTGAGGGCCGAACGGGACGACGTGCTGGTCGCGATCGACGAGGAGGGCGGCGACGTCACGCGCCTGGAAGTGCGCACGGGCTCCTCCTTCCCCGGCAACCACGCGCTCGGCGCGGTGGACGACGTCGACCTGACACGGGCGGTGGCCCACGAGCTGGGCCGCAGGCTCGCCGCATGCGGCGTGAACCTCAACTGGGCCCCGTCCGCCGACGTGAACTCCAACCCCTCCAACCCGGTCATCGGCGTCCGCTCCTTCGGCGCCGACCCGGAACTGGTCGCCCGCCACACCGCCGCCTACGTCACCGGCCTCCAGGCCGCGGGCGTCGCCGCCTGCACCAAGCACTTCCCGGGCCACGGCGACACGGCGGTCGACTCCCACCACGCCCTCCCGCGCATCGACGCGGAGTCCTCCGTCCTGGAGCGACGCGAACTCCTCCCGTTCCGCGCGGCCATCGCCGCCGGCACCCGCGCGGTGATGAGCGCCCACATCCTGGTCCCGACCCTGGACCCGGACCACCCGGCCACCCTCTCCCCGCACATCCTGACCGACCTGCTGCGCGGCCGGCTCGGCTACGACGGCCTCATCGTCACCGACGCCATCGAGATGCAGGCCATCGCCGCCACCTACGGCATCGAACGCGGCAGCGTCATCGCCATCGCCGCCGGCGCCGACGCCCTGTGCGTGGGCGGCGGCCTCGCGGACGACGAGACGGTACGACGCCTGCGCGACGCCCTGGTGAGCGCGGTCCGCGCGGGCGAACTCCCCGAGGAACGCCTCGCCGAAGCGGCTGAACGGGTACGGGGGTTGGCCCGCTGGGCGGCCTCGGCGTCAGCCTTCGCTTCGGACGAAGGCGTCGCTCCCGCGCCGGACGTGACGCGCGTCGACATCGGTCTCGTCGCCGCCCGGCGCGCCCTGACGGTCACCGGTGCCGAAGGCTTCACCCCCCTCACCGAACCGCCCTACGTCGCTCTCCTCACCCCCGTCGCGAACATCGCCGTCGGCGACGAGACGCCCTGGGGCGCGGGTGTGGAGCTGACCCGGCTGCTGCCCGGCACGGAGATGGGGAGCTTTGCCGGGGAGGCCGCGGGGGACGAGGTGCTGGAGGCGGCGGGGGCGCGTCGGGTCGTGGTCGTGGTGCGGGACGAGCACCGGCATCCGTGGATGGCCGCTGCCCTCGACACCGTACTGGCGGCCCGCCCCGACACCGTCGTGGTCGAGATGGGCATACCGCAGGCCTCACCCCGAGGCGCTCTCCACATCGCGACGCACGGCGCGGCCCGGGTCTGCGGCCGTGCGGCGGCGGAGGTCCTCGCGGGGGCGTGACCTCAGGTGATACGCCGGTGCCGGGCCCTCCACGAGGGAGCCCGGCACCGGTACGTACGCGAGAGGAACCCGCGCCTCAAGTCCCGCGACTCAAATCCCCTGCCAGTCGGGCTTGTTGACGAACGTGTGCCGGAAATAGTCCGCCAGCTTCAGCTTGGACGCGGCGCCCTCGTCCACCACGACCGTCGCATGCCGGTGCAACTGCAGTGCCGACGCCGGGCACACCGCCGCGACCGGCCCCTCCACCGTCGCGGCGACCGCGTCCGCCTTGCCCTCACCGGTCGCCAGCAGCACCAGGTGCCGCGCCTCCAGGATGGTCCCGATGCCCTGCGTGATGACGTGGTGCGGGACCTGACCCATGTCGCCGTCGAAGAAACGCGCGTTGTCCACCCGCGTCTGCTCGGTCAGCGTCTTGATCCGGGTCCGCGAGGCCAGTGACGAGCACGGCTCGTTGAACCCGATGTGCCCGTCGGTCCCGATCCCCAGTATCTGCAGGTCGACCCCGTCGGCCTCGCCCAGCGCCCGGTCGTACGCCTCGCACGCCGCCTGCACGTCCTCGGCCGTCCCGTCCGGTCCGAGGAACGAGTCCATCCCGACCCCGAGCGGCTCCAGCACCTCACGGCGCAGCACCGAACGGTACGACTCCGGGTGCTCGGCGGGCAGCCCCACGTACTCGTCGAGCTGGGCGATCCGCGCCCGCGAGGCGTCCACGGCACCGGCGCGGACCTTGGCCGCCAGCGCTTCGTAGATGGGCAGTGGCGTCGAGCCGGTGGCCACGCCCAGCAGGGCGTCCGGCTTGTGCCGGAGCAGCTGCGCCATGGCCTCGGCGATCAGCTCGCCGCCCGACTTGGCGTCCGGAACGATGACAACTTCCACGCTGGGCCTGCCGTTCTGAAGTGAGCCATGTGGTTTAGACCAATCGGGGCTCAATCTAACAGAATCGGGTCCGACCGCCCAGGTGATCCCCGTCCCAACCACCCCGCGCGGGCGGCCTGGTGGAAGAGGGGGTGAAATGGACCCGACGGACCGCCCCCGCCTTACCCCGCGCATCTCCGGAGGACCCGCATGACCGCCACGACACCGACCCCCGAGAACGACGTGCCGGGCCGGATCATGGCCCGCGAAACGGCCGAGCAGCCGGCCGTCCTGCGCCGCATCCTGGAGGAGGGCGCCCCGCGCATCCGGCAGGTGGCCCAGGACGTGGCCGCCCGCAAGCCCCGCTTCGTGCTGCTCACCGCCCGCGGCACCTCCGACAACGCCGCCCTGTACGCCAAGTACCTCCTGGAGATCCGCCTCGGCCTGCCCTGCGGACTCACCTCGATGTCGACCACCACGGCCTACGGCGCCCGCCCCGATCTGACCGACGTCCTCGTCGTCACCGTCAGCCAGTCCGGCGGCTCCCCGGACCTGGTCGCCTCGACCCGTGCCGCCCGCGAGGCCGGCGCGATCACGGTCGCCGTGACCAACAACCCGGACTCACCGCTGGCCGCCGTCTCCGAGTACCACATCGACATCATGGCCGGACCGGAGAAGGCCCTCCCCGCGACCAAGACGTACACGGCCTCCCTTCTCGCGCTCTATCTCTTCGTCGAGGGACTTCGAGGCGGCGACGGCGCCGCGGCCAAGGCGCTGCCCGGCCTCGCGGAGCAGCTGCTCGCCCGGCAGGACGAGGTCCGCACCCTCGCCTCCCGCTACCGCTTCGCGGAGCGCATGGTCATCACCTCCCGCGGCTACGGCTATCCCACCGCCAAGGAAGCCGCCCTCAAGCTGATGGAGACCAGCTACATCCCCGCCCTCGCCTATTCCGGTGCCGACCTGCTGCACGGCCCCCTCGCCATGGTCGACAACGTCTCCCCGGTCATCGCGGTCGTCACGGACGGCAAGGGCGGCGCCGCCCTCCAGCCCGTGCTCGACCGGCTGCGCGGCCGGGGCGCCGACCTGGTCGTCATCGGCCCGGCCGGCCAGGTCGAACAGGCCTCGGCCGGTTTCGTCCTGCCCGTCGAGGGCGTCCCCGAGGAACTCCAGCCGATCCTGGAGATCCTCCCGCTCCAGCTCCTCGCCTACGAGGTCACCATCGCCCGCGGGCAGGACCCGGACGCGCCCCGCGCCCTGGCCAAGGTGACGGAGACCCGCTGACGGCACGCTCTTATGTGAGGGAACCTCCCGTCGCGTCCACCCAGCTCCCCGTGATCCACCGCCCGCCGTCGGACGCCAGGAACGCCACCACATCCGCCACGTCGGCGGTCTCTCCCACCCGCCCCAGCGCGGAGATGGCCGCCGCCCGGGCCCAGCCGTCCTCGCTCCCGTGCAGCAACTCGGCGGTGTTGTCCGTGTCTATGAGGCCCGGCGCCACCGAGTTCACCGTGATGCCCCGGGGGCCGAGCACCTTGGACAGGTCCCGGGAGAAGACGTCCAGGGCGCTCTTCGTCATGGAGTACGCGATGTTGTCCGGCATCGCCGCGCTGCGGGCGAGTCCCGAGGAGATGTTGATGATCCGGCCGCCGTCCCGCAGCCGGTCCAGCCCGTGCCGGACGAGGAAGAACGGCGCCTTCACGTTCACCGCGAAGACCCTGTCGTACTCGTCCTCCTCTATCTCCCCGATCGGTGACGAGGACCCGATCCCCGCGTTGTTCACCAGGATGTCCAGCCCGTCCGCGTGCCGGTCGAACTCCGCCCAGAGCCGCTCGGCATCGCCCGGCACGCCCAGTTCCCCGCCGAGCGCGAACGCCGAGCCGCCCGCGCTCTCGATCGCGGCGACCACCTCCTTCGCCGCCGCCTCGCTCCTGCCGTAGTGCACCGCGACCCGCGCCCCGTCCCGCCCCAGCCGCTCCGCGATGCCCCTTCCGATTCCCCTGCCCGCACCCGTGACGAGTGCCGTCCTGCCCGCGAGCACACCCATGTCCACGCCCCCTCCGCGTCTCTCCAGCAATTTCCCTAGCGGTCGCTACAGAAAAGACCGTACAACAGCGCGCCGACATTTCTCTAGCGGCCGCTATACAATTCACTCCATGGTGGACGATGCTGAGGCAAAACCGCAGGTCAAGGCCGGTAAGTCGCGCGGTCGACCGCGCTCCTTCGACCGTACGACCGCGCTGGAGCGGGCGGTGCTCGCCTTCTGGGAGCACGGCTACGAGGCCACCTCCGTCTCGGACCTGACCCGTGCCATGGGCATCGGCGCCCCCAGCCTCTACGCGGCCTTCGGTGACAAGCAGGCCCTGTTCGCCGAGGTCGTCGAGGAGTACGGCACGCGCTACGGCTCCTTCGCCGACCGGGCGCTCGCCGAGGAGCCGACCGCCCGGGCCGCCGTGGCGCGGATCCTTCGCGAGGCCGCCGCCGAGTACACCGCACCCGGCCGGCCGCACGGCTGTCTCGTCATCCACGCGGCCACCAACTGCACGACCCCAGAGGTCGAGGAGTCCCTCCGGATGCGGCGCAACGCCAACCTCGCCGCCTTCGAGCGCCGTATCGCCGCGGACATCGCCGAGGGGGAGCTGCCGGCGGACCTCGACGCCGCCGCGCTGGCCCGGCACGCGGGGGCTGTCGTCCAGGGAATGTCCCAGCAGGCGCGGGACGGGGCGAGCCGGACGGAGCTGGAGGCGCTCGCCGAAATTGCCATGACCATCTGGCCCCGCACATGACTCAACACCGTTAGGCTTCGCACTGCATGCTGGGACGTCCGAGTAGTTGCGGACAAGTGCGGGAAAGCATCGGCATCAAACATCCTTCAACGCATGGACATGGATTAGTGGTCTAGTCCACAATGTGTTAAAGGCGTAAGCCTCCGTCTTCCCCGCACAGGAAGACGGACCGAGGAACCGGAGCTCTCTGCCCTGACTGCCCCGGGTCCTCATCCATCGGCCGATCGGGACCGCACACCCCGTGGCCGTTGCTGCTCCGGGCTGCGGTGCCGAGAGGGCTGAGGGTCCCTCTCAGGCGCCGCGGCCCGCGGGTGTTTTTAGGACAGGTACAGACCGGCGGGTACGCTCGCAGACGTGCCCTCCATGAACGAACTCGTACGCCAGCACACCGCACTCGACGACTCCGACCTCGAGTGGCTCCACCTGCTGGTCTCGGAGTGGCAGCTGCTCTCCGACCTCTCCTTCGCCGACCTGGTCCTGTGGGTCCCCACGCGCGACGGCACGCGCTATGTCTCCGTCGCCCAGATGCGGCCGAACACCGGCCCCACCTCGTACCAGGACGACATGGTCGGCCACCTCGTCCCGCGCGGCCGCCGCCCCATGCTGGACGCCGCCCTCGACGAGGGCCGGATCGTGCGCGAGGGCGACCCGGAGTGGCGCGAGGAGGTCCCCGTCCGCGTCGAGTCGATTCCGGTACGACGGGACGGGCGCGTCCTGGGAGTCATCGCGCGCAACACCAACCTGCTCACCGTGCGCACCCCGAGCCGTCTCGAACTCACCTATCTGCAGAGCGCGTCGGACCTCGCCCAGATGATCGCGGCCGGTTCCTTCCCGTTCCCGAACCAGCTGGTCGACATGGACGCCTCGCCGCGCGTCGGCGACGGACTGATCAGACTCGACGGCGACGGCATCGTGCAGTACGCCTCGCCCAACGCCCTCTCCGCGTACCACCGGATGGGCCTCGCCACCGACCTCGTCGGCCAGCACCTGGGCGTGACCACCGCCGAACTCGCCCCGACCCGGGGCCCGGTGGACGAGGCGCTCGCCAAGGTCGCCAGCGGATGGGCGCCGCGCGAGTTCGAGATCGAGGCGCGTGACGGCGTGATCCAGTTCCGGGCGATCCCGCTCAAACCCAAGGGCACCCGCATCGGTTCACTGGTGCTGCTCCGGGACGTCACCGAACTGCGGCGCCGCGAGCGGGAGTTGATCACCAAGGACGCGACCATCCGGGAGATCCACCACCGGGTGAAGAACAACCTCCAGACGGTCGCCGCCCTGCTCCGGCTGCAGGCCCGCCGGATCGAGTCGGAGCGCGGCCGGGAGGCTCTGGAGGAGGCCGTACGACGGGTCGGTTCGATCGCGATCGTGCACGAGACGCTGTCCCAGAACCTGGACGAGCGCGTGGAGTTCGACGAGATCGCCGACCGGGTGCTCGCGATGGTCGCCGAGATCTCCCCGGGCAAGGTCACCGGCCGGCGCAGCGGCCGCTTCGGAATACTGGACGCCGAGGTCGCGACCCCGCTCTCCATGGTCCTCACCGAGATCCTCCAGAACGCCCTGGAACACGGCTTCCGCGAGGGCGAGACCGGCACGGTCGAGGTGTCGGCCGTCCGCGGCGGCACATCGAAGGACGCCCGCCTCCTGGTCACCGTGCAGGACGACGGCGTAGGACTCCCCGAGGGATTCGACCCGCACCGCTCGGGCAACCTGGGTCTGCAGATCGTACGGACTCTGGTGGAGGGCGAGTTGGGCGGCACGTTCGACATGGTGCCGGGGCCGGAGCGGGGGACCCGGGTGATTCTGGACGTGCCGGTGCAGGCGCACAAGTGACATACGTGCACACGATCTCCACGCGCGTGTGCCCGAACTGCCGTGCACGCGCGCGTGCTTGAGGACAGCAAAGAGCCCCGGACCAAGTGATGGTCCGGGGCCAGTCGCTCGTTGCTATGCGCATCGGGGGTACTGCGCGCTGCGGCTCGGGGGCGGGAGATGCGTACTCGCTGTACGCGCCGCCAAGCTCAGGCTGTTAGCAGGGTGGGCGTCAGGCGGAGGCCTGACGGGCACGGTTGCGAGCGGCGCGGCGCTTCATGGCGCGGCGCTCGTCCTCGCTGAGACCACCCCAGACGCCGGAGTCCTGGCCGGACTCGAGCGCCCACTGCAGACACTGGTCCATAACAGGACAGCGACGGCAGACGGCCTTGGCTTCCTCGATCTGCAGCAGCGCAGGACCGGTGTTGCCGATGGGGAAGAAGAGCTCGGGGTCTTCCTCGCGGCAAACGGCGTTGTGACGCCAGTCCATGGCTGCTACCTCTCCTTGGTATTACGTGCGGGTTGCTTGTGAATGTGAACGCTTTCACGAATCCCTCAACAAGTGAAGGGCCGAACGCCAGGTTCACTGGCGGAGGTCCTGTGGATTGAAGAGGGGTTCCGGCGATCCGTGGAGGCCGGTGTTGCGGGCCGTCTCGATCGCCACGTAGAGACTCGCAAACCTCAGCGGCGGATACAACCCCTACCGGAAAGTTTTTTTTGATTCCTCGGTGTCGACTAGGTCACAGCCGTACTTCCATGGGGTGGACCCTGGTCTAAACGTTCGAGTGAAAGGACTTCAGCCCTTTCTGCTCACACAATCACACGCAGTGCACGGCGTACGCCTGTGAACGTCACGCTCGTACGCAGTCCAAGGTGGTCGCCGTCCATCTGGAGGGGCAGAGGGACCTTCGAATGCAAGGTGAACTCGCTCAGGTCGTGCAGAGCCGCAGCGTGCTTGCCATGGGGTCCGCGCTCGGGGGACGAAGTGAGCAACTGGGTGCCATACCGGGCAACCGCGGCGCTGGACAGGCGGGTGAGACCGAGTACGTCGAGGCCTTTATCGAACGACGCCTTAGGTGACGTGTACATCGGGCGATTGCCGAGATACGTCCAGGGCGAGGTGTTCGAGACTATGGCCACCACCAGATCGGTGACCGGGTCCTCGCCGGGCTGCTCCAGGGTGATCGTCCCGTGCCGGCGGTGCTGCTCCCCGAGGAACTGCCGGACCACCTGGCGCACGTAGAGCGCGTGCGTGGACTTCTTGCCCTGCTCCCGCTGCTGTTCGACCCGCCCGACCACCCCGGCGTCGAACCCGAGCCCGGCGTTGAAGGTGAACCAGCGGGACGGCACCGCCTCGTCCTCGGTGCCGGGCGTTCCTGAAGCCAGCCCCAGGCCGACCGTGCGCTCGCTGCCCTCGCGCAGGGCGTCGAGGATGGCGCCGGTGGCCTCCACGGCGTCGTTGGGCAGGCCCAGGGCGCGGGCGAAGACGTTGGTGGAGCCGCCGGGGACCACCGCGAGGCCGGGCAGGCGCTCCGGGTCGGGGCCGGTGTGCAGCAGGCCGTTGACGACCTCGTTGACCGTTCCGTCGCCGCCGAGGGCCACCACCAGGTCGACGTTCCCGCTCTCCGCGGCCTGCCGGGCGAGGTCACGCGCGTGGCCCCGGTACTCCGTGGTGACGGCCTCCAGCTTCATCTCGCTGGCGAGGGCGTGAAGCAGGACGTCGCGCGTACGTGCGCTTGTGGTGGTTGCCGCCGGATTGACCACGAGAAGTGCACGCATGAGTTGCAGCGTACCTACTGGGGGGTACCCGTCCCATACCGAGGTAGGGGTTGGGTAAGAGGAGAGGGCGTGAGCCTGGACACCTGGGGCCGTTTTCCGAGGGCTACCCTTCTGGGGTGAGCGCTGAGCAGACCCCCGCCCCGGAGACGGCGACCGACGGCCCCGACGGACCCCGTCCGCGCCGACTGACCTACGCGGCGGCCCTCGTCGCACTGGAGGGTCTCGCGCTGGCCGTCGGCGGTGTGTGGATGCTCGTCCTGGGGCTCACCGGCGACCCGGACGACCGGCAGCAGGCCGTGACCGGAGGCATCACCCTGGTGGTGCTCGCGCTGCTGCCGCTGCTCGCCGGGCGCGGGCTGCTCGGCCGGCGCGGCTGGAGCCGGGGTCCTGCCGTGATCACGCAGATCATGGCGCTGCCCGTGGCCTACAACCTGCTCCAGGCCGACAGCGTGGCCATCCCGGCCGGGATCGCGCTCGCGGTGGTCGCGATCGCCTCCCTGGTGCTCCTGGTGAACCCGGCAACGACACAGGCCCTCGGAATCCGAGGGCCCGGCCGCCGTACCGAAGAGCCGAAGGGCTAGCCTCCGGCCCGGTCCTACTCCTCCACGAGGAGCTTCTCCCGCAGCTGGGCCAGGGTCCGGGCCAGCAGGCGGGACACGTGCATCTGGGAGATGCCGACCTCCTGCGCGATCTGCGACTGCGTCATGTTGCCGAAGAAGCGCAGCAGCAGGATCCGCTTCTCCCGGGGCGGCAGGTCCTCCAGGAGCGGCTTGAGGGACTCGCGGTACTCGACGCCCTCCAGGGCCTCGTCGTACGCGCCCAGGGTGTCCGCGACCGCCGGGGACTCGTCGTCCGTGTCCGGGACGTCCAGGGACAGCGTGGAGTACGCGTTCGCGGACTCCAGGCCCTCCAGGACCTCCTCCTCCGAGATGCCCAGCTTCTCGGCCAGCTCGTGGACCGTGGGAGAGCGGCCGTGCCGCTGCGAGAGCTCCGCCGTCGCCGTGGTCAGCGACAGACGCAGCTCCTGGAGCCTGCGCGGGACGCGCACCGCCCAGCCCTTGTCACGGAAGTGCCGCTTGATCTCGCCGACGACCGTCGGGGTCGCGTACGTCGAGAACTCGACACCGCGCTCCGGGTCGAAGCGGTCGACCGACTTGATCAGGCCGATGGTGGCGACCTGGGTCAGGTCGTCCAGCGGCTCGCCGCGGTTGCGGAAGCGGCGCGCGAGATGCTCGACGAGCGGCAGGTGCATACGGACCAGCCGGTTGCGCAGCTCTGCGTACTCGACGCTGCCGTCCTTGAGCGTGCGCAGCTCGATGAAGAGCGCGCGCGCTCCGCTGCGGTCCTGGGGGTCGTGCCGGGTGCTCTGCACACTCTGCACGCCTTGCGCGCCCGCCACGTCGTCCCGCTCGTGCTCGCTCATCGCCTGGTCCGTCGCCCTTCCCCGAGCTTTCGCCTCCTCCCCCACGCTCGACTGAGTCGGAGCGGGGGAACCCCCGGCAACAGGGGAGACCCCACCAATACGCACGGCACCGTCCTGCTCACGTTGACCGTCGTCCGTCACACCGGCCTCCGAGGGTTCGTCCTCCGGATGCGGCCGAGCCTGTTCGGGGATTCCGCCGCGTGGCACCAGGGAGCCGGCGTCCGCCGTGAGGCGTGCTCCGCCCGTGCCGCCATCGGCCGGCAGCTCCCGTGTGCCGCGCTCTTCGTCCCGCACCGGCCCGTCCCCGTTCCTCACGCCGGCCCGGGTCCCGCGCCGCGCTGTTTGTAGAGGCTGATCGTCACGGTCTTGTCCTCGTCGACTGCCGATGAGACCTTGCCCGCGAGGGCCGAGAGCACGGTCCAGGCGAAGGTGTCGCGCGAGGGCGCGTGACCGTCCGTCGTCGGGGCGGAGACGGTGACTTCGAGCGAGTCGTCCACGAGCCGGAAGACACAGCTGAGCACTGAGCCGGGCACGGCCTGCTGGAGCAGGATCGCGCAGGCCTCGTCCACCGCGATGCGGAGGTCCTCGATCTCGTCGAGGGTGAAGTCCAAACGGGCTGCGAGGCCGGCCGTGGCCGTACGCAGCACCGACAGGTAGGCACCCGCAGCCGGCAGCCGGACTTCCACGAAGTCCTGGGTCGCGGGCTCGCCTGCGATCTGGGACACCCTCACCTCCAAGGTGGTACAAGCTCTTTCGGGGGCCCAGGGGTCGCCCCCCGGGGTAACGCGATACTTGGTTCAGCGGTGACGCTACCGCGCTCCGAACTTTCCTGTCCCCGGGACCCCAACCCCATGCTGTCACTCATAGTAAACCTACGGATACGCTCCGTGGCTAGGGGTCCTGCGGGCCCAATTGGGAAGAGCGCGCGCCGGGTTGACGTACCCAGACGTCAGACGGTCGAACCGTCGAAACCGGCGGTCGGATTACGGGGTCACAGGAGTACGTGGTCGACGAAGCACCAGCGCCAGCTCTCACCGGGTTCGTAGGTACGCATCACCGGATGCCCGGATTCCTTGTGATGTGCTGTCGCGTGGCGCAGGGGAGAAGAGTCGCAGCAGGCGACATGGCCGCAGTAGAGGCAGAGTCGCAGCTGTACGGGGTGGGTGCCGGCCGCCAGACACTCGAGGCAGGTCTCGCTCTGGGGCTTCGGTTCCGGGAGCGGCAGCGCGTCGGCGTGCGTGCACTGTTTCATGATTGCCAGATTACGACGGCTGTGCGGTTGGCCGCGCGGAAAAACGAGGGCGGGCGAGGACGATGGACGTGATGCCACTGCTGTTGCTGGTGGCGGGAAGTGCCGCGGTGGCCGCCGGGGCCCGGCGCACCCCGGTGCCGGCGCCACTGCTGCTGGTCGCGGTCGGGCTGGCCGTCTCCTACGTCCCGGGGGTCCCGGACTACACCCTGGACCCGGACGTCGTACTGCCGCTGCTGCTTCCCCCGCTGCTCTACACGTCGGCCACCGACAGCTCCTACCTCGACCTGCGGGCCCAAGTGCGGCCCGTGGCGCTGCTGTCGGTGGGGTACGTGCTCTTCGCCACGTTCGTCGTCGGCTGGGCCGCGTACGTGATCGTGCCGGGGCTGCCGCTGACCGCGGCGCTGGTGCTCGGCGCGGTGGTGGCGCCGCCGGACGCGGTCGCCGCGACCGCTGTGGCCCGCCGGGTGGGACTGCCCTCGCGGATCACGACGATCCTCCAGGGCGAGTCCCTGCTGAACGACGCCACCGCGATCACCGCCTACAAGGTGGCCCTCGCGGCGGCGGTCGGCGAGGGCGCCACCTGGGCGGGCGGTATCGGGGAGTTCCTGCTCGCGGCCGTCGGCGGGGTCGGTGTCGGGCTCCTGATGATGGTGCCGATCCACTGGCTGCGCACGCACCTCAAGGAGGCGCTGCTGCAGAACACACTCTCCTTGCTGATCCCGTTCGTCGCCTACGCGGTCGCCGAGCAGGTGCACGCCTCCGGAGTGCTCGCCGTCGTGGTCGTGGCGCTCTATCTGGGCCACCGCGCGTGGGAGGTCGATTTCGCGACCCGCCTCCAGGAGGAGGCCGTGTGGAAGATGGTCGCGTTCGTCCTGGAGTCGGCGGTGTTCGCCCTGATCGGGCTGCAACTGCCGGTGGTCCTCAAGGGACTTGGCGAGTACCGGGGCCTGGACGCGGCCCTGTACGCGATCGCTCTCTTCCTGGTGGTCGTCGTGACCCGCTTCGTGTGGGTGTACCCGGCGGCCTTCCTGCCCCGCATGTTCTCCGCGCGGATCAGGGAACGCGAGGACAATCCCACCTGGAAGGGGGCGATGACCACCGCGTGGGCCGGCATGCGGGGTGTGGTCTCGCTGGCCATCGCCTTCTCGATCCCGCTCACGGTGCACGGCGGCGGCCCCTTCCCGCAGCGCAACCTCATCCTGTTCCTGACCTTCACGACGGTCATCGGCACCCTGGTGGTGCAGGGCCTGAGCCTGCCCCCGATCATCCGGCTGCTGAAATTCCCCGGGCGCGACCCCCAGGCCGAGACCCTCGCCGAGGCCAACGCCCAGGCGCAGGCCTCCCGGGTGGCCGAGAAACGCCTCAACGCCCTTCTGGAGGACGAGCGCAACACCCTGCCCCCTCCGCTGGCCGACCGCCTCCGCGAGGTCCTGGAGCGCCGCCGCAACGCCGTCTGGGAGCGCCTGGGTGCCACCAACCCCGTCACCGGCGAGACCGTCGACGACACCTACCGCCGCCTCTCCCGCGAGATGATCAGCGCCGAACGCTCGATGTTCGTCCGCCTCCGCGACGGCCGCTACATCGACGACGAGATGCTCCGCACGCTGCTCCGCAGGCTGGACCTGGAGGAGGCGGCGGCCTATCGGGAGGCGGCCTAGAGGTTTCTACGGCGCCTGGGAGGCCTACGGGAACGGCCGCCCGGTGATCACCGCCGCGATCGTCGTCCCGCGCGGGAAGGCGCCCTCGTCGGCGAGAGCGACAAGTCCATACAGCAACTTGGCGACATAGAGACGCTCGACAGCCAGCCCGTGCCGGTCCTCGAAGTCCTCTGCGAAGGCGTCGAGTTCGGCCGGCACGCGCGCGTAGCCCCCGAAATGGAAGCGGTCGTCGAGCGACCAGGCGCCCCGCCTGCCGCCGAAGGCGCGTTCCTGAAGGGCCGCGATATCGGTGCCCAGGAAGTCGCCCTTGAGGACGGGTATCCCCAACACCCGCTGGTCGGGGGCGAGTCCCGCGGCCAGTCCGGCCAGTGTGCCGCCGGTCCCGCAGGCCAGGGCGACGACGTCGACGTCGGCACGCGCGCGTAGTTCCTCGCCCAGGGCCCGGCAGCCGCGTACGGCAAGGGAGTTGCTGCCGCCCTCTGGGACGACATACGCGTCCTCCGCGTCCACCTCGCGCAGGATGCCCGACAGGGCTTCGGGCTCGCTCTTGTGCCGGTACGTCGACCTGTCGACGAAGTGGAGGCGCATACCGTCGGCCGCGCACCGGGCCAGGGACGGGTTGAGCGGGCGGTCCGCCAGCTCCTGGCCGCGGACCACGCCGACCGTGCGCAGGCCCAGGAGGCGGCCCGCGGCGGCGGTGGCGCGCAGGTGGTTGGAGTAGGCGCCGCCGAAGGTGACGACCGTACGGCCGGCCGCCGCCGCGAGGTTGGGCGCGAGTTTGCGCCACTTGTTGCCGATCAGGTCGGGGTGGATCAGGTCGTCCCGCTTGAGCAGCAGCCGGACGCCGTGCCGGCCGAAACGCCCGTCCGTGATCTCCTCCACCGGCGACGGCAGCCGGGGCCGTAGGGCGGCGAGGTCGGGGCTGGTCACGGCACCATTGTCACCCGGGGCGCCGGTGTCGTCCGTGTACCCCGGGGGTCACTTCAGGCGGTCGCCGACCCGTTCGCGCAGCCAGTCCATCGTGAAGCCGCGCGGGTCCACCTTTCCGGGCTGCCACTCCAGGTGCCCGATCACCGAGCGCGCGGACCACTCGTGGTGGCGGCAGATCGCCGCGCAGACCTTCTCGATCGCCTCCAACTGGGCCTCGGGCCACGGGTCCTCGCCGTCGCCGAGGTTCTCGCACTCGAAGCCGTAGAAGTGCCGGTTGCCGTCGGTGTTGGCCTCGTTGTCGTGCGGCAGCCGCTTCTCGGCGATCACCGCGCGCAGCACGTCGTCGTCGCCCAGGCCCGCGTGGTTGGCGCGGCCGTAGCCGACCAGGTGGACGGTGCCGTCCTTGGTGATGACGCCGTGGCACAGCGGGCCGGGCAGGTCGGGGCGGCCCTCGCGGCAGAGGTCCACGGTGTGGGCGCTGCCCTTGGTGACCGTGTGGTGGATCATCACGCCGTGGACGGGTCCCCACGGGCCCTTGTGGTTGCGGTTGTGGTGCTCCCAGTCGCCGACCTCGACGACCGTGACGCCCTCCGCCTTCAGACCGGCCAGGAACCCGCCCGCGGACATGGGTGAGGCCATGAACGCCTCCTTCGTGCTGTGCGACGGCCGACGTGCACGGCCGCCTGTTATCGCTGCTTGTACCGAAAAAGTCCCGGTACGCACGACTTGTTCGCACGGCGTGCGAGCCGATCCGGACAACGGCGGCCCCGGCCGCAACTCGAACAACATTCGACGTAAACAGCCCCCGTGCCCAGCACGCGAAGATCCATTCCCGCTCTTTCGGGTAATACCACCGGCACGCTGAGTGAGGAAGGCTGGTGCGCGAGAACGATGTCGGGCGCACAGGCCCGGCATGAATGGGGAGGGCATTTCTCTATGTCGGTAGGCGAAGAGGTCCGCGCGGAGCAGAACAAGCCGCAGCAGAGCCTTGGCACGGCGGCTGCGCGGAACCTGGCCACCACCACCAAGTCCGCACCGCAGATGCAGGAGATCAGCTCCCGCTGGCTCCTGCGCACACTGCCGTGGGTGAACGTGCAGGGTGGCACATACCGGGTGAACCGACGGCTGAGTTACTCCGTGGGCGACGGCCGGGTGACATTCGTGAAGACCGGCGACCGCGTCGAGGTCATCCCCGCGGAGCTCGGCGAACTGCCCGCGCTGCGGGACTACGAGGACGAGGAGGTCCTCTCGGAGCTGGCGGTCCGCTGCCGGCAGCGCGAGTTCGCCCCGGGGGAGGCGATCGCGTCGTTCGGCAGCCAGGCCGACGAGGTGTACCTGCTGGCACACGGCAGGGTGGAGAAGATCGGCACAGGCCCGTACGGCGACGACACGGTCCTCGGAGTCCTCGCCGACGGCGCCTACTTCGGCGACCAGGCACTGCTCGACCCGGAGGCCATCTGGGAGTACACGGCCCGCGCGGACACCGCCTGCACGGTGCTCGTGCTGGCCCGCGGTGACGTCGAGCAGGTCGCGGAGCGCTCCGAGACCCTGCGCGACCACCTCACGCAGCTGCGCGCGATCCCCGAGCAGCGCACCAACAAGTACGGCGAGAAGGCGATCGACCTCGCCGCGGGCCACTCCGGCGAGCCGGACATCCCGCACACCTTCGTCGACTACGACGCCCGGCCGCGCGAGTACGAACTGAGCGTCGCCCAGACCGTCCTGCGCATCCACTCGCGCGTGGCCGACCTCTACAACCAGCCGATGAACCAGACCGAGCAGCAACTCAGGCTCACCGTCGAGGCGTTGAAGGAGCGCCAGGAGCACGAGCTGATCAACAACCGCGAGTTCGGCCTGCTCAACAACTGCGAGTACGACCAGCGGCTCCAGCCCCACGACGGCGTCCCCAGCCCGGACGACCTGGACGAGCTGCTCAGCAGGCGGCGCGGCACCAGGATGCTCCTGGCCCACCCGCGCGCGATCTCCGCGTTCGGTCGCGAGCTCAACAAGCGCGGACTGGTCCCGGAGTCCATCGAGATCGGCGGCAACCGCATCCCGACCTGGCGCGGGGTGCCGATCTACCCGTGCAACAAGATCCCGGTCAGTGACCGGCGGACCACCTCGATCATCGCCATGCGTACCGGCGAGGCCGACCAGGGCGTCATCGGCCTCCAGCAGGCCGGCATCCCGGACGAGATCGAGCCGAGCCTGTCGGTGCGCTTCATGGGCATCAACGAACAGGCGATCATCAAGTACCTCGTGACGGCCTACTACTCGGCGGCGGTCCTGGTGCCGGACGCCCTCGGCGTCCTGGAGAACGTCGAGATCGGCCGCTGGAGGTGACGTTTCAGCAGCTGGACGCGGTGTCCCCGCCCGTCAGGGCGGGTACACCCCGGTCACATGTGCCCAGCCGCAGTGGAAACGCCACCGTCCGCGGACTCTCCGAGGGGGACCCCATGGCCGAGTTCAGGGCGGAGACGAAACAGCGCGCCGACGGGACGCAATCGATCGAAGAGACGGCGGCGGGCGCACCGGCGGCCGACGGACACGAGGCCGCGGTGATCCTGGAGGGGGCCCGCGCGTCCGTCGACCCCGAACTGCGCTCGGCGATCGACTCGCTGCCCGGCTCGATGCGCCGGATCGCGCTCTACCACTTCGGGTGGGAGCACGCGGACGGCACCCCGGCGGCGGGCAACGCGGGCAAGGCGATCCGTCCCGCCCTCGTCCTCACCGCGGCCACCGCGCTCGGCGGCGAGCGGGCGCGGGCGAGCGCGGTGCGGGCCGCGGCGGCGGTGGAACTGGTCCACAACTTCACATTGCTGCACGACGACGTGATGGACCGGGACACCACCCGCAGACATCGGCCCACCGCGTGGACCGTGTTCGGCGACCCCGACGCGATCCTCGCCGGGGACGCGCTCCAGGCGCTCGCCCTCCGCCTGCTCGCCGAGGACCCGCACCCGGCGTCCTCGGCCGCCGCGGCCCGGCTCGCGGACTGCGTCGTCGAACTCTGCGCGGGCCAGCACGCGGACACCGCCATGGAGAAGCGCGCCCCCGGCGAGGTCACCCTCGACGAGGTGCTCGCCATGGCCGAGGCCAAGACCGGGGCGCTGCTCGGCTGCGCCTGCGCGGTGGGCGCGCTGTACGCGGGGGCGTCCGCCGAGGACGTGGCGGCACTGGACGCGTTCGGCCGGCAGGCAGGGCTCGCCTTCCAGCTGATCGACGACGTCATCGGCATATGGGGCGACCCCGGCCGCACAGGCAAACCGGCCGGCGCCGACCTCGCCGTACGAAAGAAGTCGCTGCCCGTGGTCGCCGCGCTCACCTCGGGCACCCCGGCGGCCGTGGAACTCGCCGAACTGTACGGACTGCCGTACGAGGAAGGGGACTTGGATCGCACCGCGCTCGCCGTGGAGCGGGCGGGCGGCCGGGACTGGGCCCAGGCCCAGGCGGCCGACCGGATGGCGCGGGCCGTGCAGGAGCTGGCCCGGGCGATTCCGGACCCGCAGGACGCGGGCGGTCTGCTCGCGCTGGCCGAGTTCGTGACCCGGCGCAGCAGTTGAAGACTCCGGACCCCTCGGGAGCGGTGCGGCCCTGACTCCGCACGGCCACCGGGGCTCCGGACCGACGGGTCCCGCGCATCCCCACGGTGCGCGGGGCCCCTCTTTTTTTAGGCTCGGTTCGCCTCCGGGGCGCCGCTGTGTTCAATATGCGCCTACCGGCGCGTGGCTGTGTCGAGAGCGCGATCGTGCTCGACCCTTCGGGCCTCCGCGCGTTCGCGCTCTCGACACAGGCGCGCCCCTTTGGCTTACTCGCCCGTAAGTCCCGCTAGTCTCAACAGCCGTACGAAATACGACTGTTGAGGCGCGGAGGCGGAACATGGGCGTGGCGATACGGACCGCGGGCGAAGGTGACCGGGAGCTGGTCGTCCGGCTGCTGGACGACGCGTTCCAGGACGATCCGGTGAGCGGCTGGATCTTCCCCGACGCCGAGTACCGCCGTACGACCCACCACAAGCTGATGGCCGCCTTCACGGACGCCGTGTTCGCCGACGGGCGGATCGACCTGGCCGAGGACGGCGCGGCCTGCGCGCTCTGGCTGTCGATGCCCGGCGAGGCACACGCGGCGGACGGCGAGGACGAGGCCGTGGCGCTGCGGGAGTTCGTGGATCCGGACAACGAGCGGGTCGAGACGATCGCCCGGCTCATGGACGAGGGGCATCCCACCGGCCGGGCCCACGAGTACCTGTGGATGATCGCCGTAAGACCGGACCGGCAGGGCGAGGGCCTCGGCGCCGCGCTGATCCGGCACGTTCTGGACCGCTGCGACCGCGAGGGCCTGCCCGCGTACCTGGAGGCGAGCAGCGAGCGCAGCACCAAGCTCTACGAGCGGCTCGGCTACGCCTTCACCGACACCACCCTCGACCTCCCGGACGGCCCGCGCATGTATCCGATGTGGCGCGAGCCCCGCGCGGTTCTAGTCTGAGTGCATGGGCAGAGAAGAGCGGACCTGTCCCGTCTGCGGACAGCCGGTGACCACCGTCGTCAAGCGGTACAAGACGCTCGGCGCCTGGGTGCCGAAGTGGGTGGCCGGCCCGTGCCGGAACCCCGAGTGCGAGGCGTACGTAGGCCAGGGCGCCGAGCCCGGGGCCGAATCCGGCCCGAAAGAATCCTGAACCCGTGTCGAGAATCGCGGCCCGGCTCCGATGTCCCCTGTGAGAGCCGCCCGGAACGGGTGGCCCGAGCCGAAGGAGCGGACTCATGAAGTACCTGGTCATGGTGCAGGGCACGCAGGCGGACTACGACGGCATGCAGGGCAAGCCCACCCCCGGGTCCCCGGCCTGGAGCGAGGCGGAGATGCAGGCCATGTTCGCCCACATGGGCGCCATCAACGACGACCTGTCCGAGACGGGTGAACTGATCGACGCGCAGGGGCTGACCGAGCCGGCGAGGACCCGGCTGGTCACGCTGGGCGCGGACGGCAAGGCCGTGATCACCGACGGCCCGTACAGCGAGACCAAGGAACTGATGGCCGGCTACTGGGTCCTGGAGTGCGCGAGCCTGGAGCGCGTCACGGAGATCGCCGACCGCGTCACCCGCTGCCCCCTGCCCGAAGGCGCCGTCAACCGCGCGGTGGTGATCCGCCCCATCCAGGACGGCACCGCGGACGTCTGAGCCGTATGCGCGACACCACCGGCACCGAGGACCTGCTGCGCCGCCACGCGCCGCAGGTCCTCGGCGCGCTGGTCAGGCGGTACGGCCATTTCGACGCCGCCGAGGACGCCGTACAGGAGGCGCTGCTCGCGGCGGCCCGGCAGTGGCCGGAGTGCGGTGTGCCGGAGAATCCGCGCGGGTGGCTGATCCGGGTCGCCTCGCGGCGGCTGACGGACGCGCTGCGCGCCGAGGAGGCGCGGCGGGCGCGGGAGGAGAAGGCGGCGGCTCTTGAGCCCCGGAACCCGTACACCCCCGAGCCGCCGCGCGAGGACGACACCCTCTCCCTGCTCTTCCTCTGCTGCCACCCGGAGCTGACCCCGCCCGCGCAGATCGCGCTCACCCTGCGGGCGGTCGGCGGACTGACGACGGCGGAGATCGCCCGCGCGTATCTCGTCCCCGAGGCGACGATGGCGCAGCGCATCAGCCGGGCGAAGGCCAAGGTGCGGGGCGTGCGCTTCGGGCGGCCGGACAACTGGGCGGAGCGGCTGCCGGCCGTTCTGCACACGCTGTACCTGATCTTCAACGAGGGCTATACGGCGACGTCCGGCCCGAGTCTGACGCGGCGCGAACTCGCGGGCGAGGCAATCCGGTTGACCCGGGCCGTGCACCGGCTGCTCCCGGAGGCCGGCGAAGTGGCGGGGCTGCTCGCGCTGATGCTGCTCACCGACGCCCGCCGGGCCGCCCGCACCGGTCCGCACGGCGAACTCGTCCCCCTCGACGAACAGGACCGCGACCGCTGGGACAGGGCGGCGATCGAGGAGGGCGTCGCGCTCGTCACCCGGGCGCTGTCCCAGGGGCCCGCGGGGCCGTACCAGTTGCGCGCGGCGATCGCCGCCGTACACGACGAGGCGCCGTCGGCGCGGGCGACGGACTGGCACGAGATCCTCGGCCTGTACGAGGTGCTGGTGCGCCTGGTCCCCGGTCCCGTCGAACGCCTCAACCGGGCCGTCGCCGTCGCCATGGTCGACGGTCCGCACGCGGGCCTGGCCGAACTGGACCTGGTGGCGGACGAGTTGGGGGAGGGGCACCGCCCCGACGCGGTCCGCGGCCACCTCCTGGAACGGGCCGGCGAGTTCACCGCGGCCCGGGCCGCCTACGAGTCGGCGGCGGCCAGGACCCTCAGCCTGCCCGAACAGCGCTACCTGCGGGCGCGGGCCGCGCGGCTGAGGCCTTAGCGTGGCCCCATGCCGGAATCAGAACCCACCGCCGCCCCCGCCACCATCCTCCACATCACCGAACGCGCCCTCTGGGACGCGGCCCGCGAGCGCGGCCTCTACGAGTGGTCGACCCGCGGCCGCACCCTCCAGGAGGAGGGCTTCATCCACTGCTCGACCCGCGCCCAACTCCCGCGCGTGGCGGCCTTCTTGTACGGCTCCTACGACGGCCCCGGCGACCTGGTGGTCCTGGAGGTGGACCCGGGACGGCTCGGCGCGCCCTTGAAGTACGAGGCGCCCAAGCCGGGCGGCGAGGAGTTCCCGCACGTCTACGGGCCGATCCCGGTGGACGCGGTGGTGGGCGTGGAGGTGTGGACGGCTTGAGCCGGTTGTGGCGCCGGGTCCTGGTGGCGTGGGCGGTCGCCGTGGCCGTCGGGGGCGGGCTCACACTGTGGCTGCAGGACTCCGCCGCGCCGCACGAGCCGTACAGCTGGCAGCTGAACAATCCCGACGGCGAGACGCCGACGCCGTCGCCAGGTCAGGACGATCAGGACGCGGCGAACGACTGTCCGACGCCCACGGCCTCGCCGTACGACGCCCCGCATACGAGCTTCATCTGCCTCACGACCGGCTAGGCAGCCCGCCGGTCTCCGGGTCGCGCCCCGTCAGGCAGTAGGTGCCGCCCGCCGGGTCCCGCATCACGATCCAGTGCGTGCCGTGGGAGACGACGGTCGCGCCGAGCCGCTCGTGCCGTGCCGTCGTCGCGGCGATGTCCGCGCAGGCCAGGTCGAGATGGGCGGAGGCGGGGCGTTCCTCGCCGAGCCGCTGGAGCAGGACGCGGATCGGCAGGCCGGGTGGCGGCTTGAGCACATGGAACTCGGGGAGCGCGCCCCGCAGCGAGGCCCAGTCGGGCAACAGGGCGCTCCAGAAGGCGACTTCGGCGTCGTAGGAGCCTGGCCCGATGTCGAGGGACACCTGGTCGAGACGGCTGCCGTCCACGACGGGCGGCCGTACGGCCTCGCCGTGCCAGGTGACCGCGCAGAACAACTGCCCGGCGGGGGACCGGAGTACGGCCCACCCGTCGTACTCGGCGACGCCTTCGGCGCCGAGCCGCAGCGCGGAGTCCACGAACGCCGGCACATCCTCGACGGAGAAGTCGAGATGAGCCCCGCCCGGACCGGCTTCGACCCCTTGGACCTTCACGCAGGGATCCGCCCCCTTCACCAGCAGGGTGACGAACTCCCCTTCCTCACCGCGCGGTTCGGACAGCCGGGTGTCCGTGACGGCCGTCCAGAAGGTGCGGGCGGGGTCGAGGAGCGCGCGCGGGCGGTCGACGAAGGCGTAGGTCCAGCGGATGCCGATGGGGATGCTCATCGCGTGATCGTAAGCCGGAGGGCCCGAGCGGCCCTCGCGGATTTCAGTCCCCGCTGCGCTGCATGAACCGCAGCATGTTCCCGGCCGGATCCCGGAACGCGCAGTCCCGGACACCGTACGGCTGGTCCGTCGGCTCCTGGACCACCTCGGCACCGGACTCCTGGACGCGGGCGTAGAGGGCGTCGCAGTCGGCGGTGGTGAAGTTGACCCCGCGCAGGGTGCCCTTGGCGAGCAGTTCGGCCATGGCCTGCTTGTCGGCGGGGGAGGCGTCCGGGTTCGCGGCCGGCGGCTCCAGCACGATCTCCACGTCCGGCTGCAACGGCGACCCCACGGTCACCCACCGCATGCCCTCGAAACCGACGTCGTTGCGGATTTCCAGCTCCAGCACGTCGCAGTAGAAGGCGAGCGCCTTGTCGTGGTCGTCGACGGCGATGAAGCACTGGCGGAGTTTGAGATCCATGGAGGACAGGCTAGGGCCGGAGCGGCGGTCCTGCCCGGTTCGGCCGGGTGAAAGTGCGGGCCACGCAGGACGGGATCACCGCGCCGGCCTCGTGGGAGCGGGCGCGGTAGGCGCTGGGGGTCTCGCCGACCAGCTCGGTGAAACGAGAGCTGAACGAACCGAGCGAGGTACAGCCGACGGCCATGCACACCTCCGTCACACTCAGATCCCCGCGCCGCAGCAACGCCTTCGCCCGCTCGATCCGCCGCGTCATGAGATAGCTGTACGGCGTCTCCCCGTACGCGGCGCGGAAGCTCCGCTGGAAATGCCCCGGCGACATCAGCGCGGTCCGCGCGATCGAGGCCATGTCGAGCGGCTCGGCGTACTCCCGGTTCATCCGGTCGCGGGCCTGTCGCAGCCGTACGAGGTCTTCGCGGTTCACGGGGTCCAGGATGGCACGGGGACCGCTTTCACCGGGGCGGGAACGACGAAGGGGCCCCGCCGGCGAACCGGCGGAGCCCCTTCCCCATGCCCACTGACCGTCGATGGTGCACCGACCGCCGGTCGACCGGGCCGGGCCGACTGGGTGTCAGGCCTTCTTCGTCTCCCAGAAAATCTTGTCGATCTGGGCGATGTAGTCCAGAGCCTTCTGGCCCGTCGCCGGGTCGGTGGACGCCTTGGCGGCCGAGAGGGCCTTCAGGGTGTCGTTGACCAGCTGGTGCAGCTCCGGGTACTTCTCGAAGTGCGGGGGCTTGAAGTAGTCGCTCCAGAGCACCGAGACGTGGTGCTTCGCGAGCTCGGCACGCTGTTCCTTGATGACGGTGGCGCGCGCCTGGAAGTGCGGGTCGTCGTTGGCGGCCATCTTGTCCTGCACGGCCTTCACCGACTCCGCCTCGATGCGGGCCTGGGCCGGGTCGTACACACCGCAGGGCAGGTCGCAGTGCGCGCTGACCTTCACCTTGGGGGCAAACAGGCGGGAAAGCATGGAGCGTTCCTTCCTCGTGATCGTCTTCTCAGGTGGGACATTACTCCCTGGAGAAGCTGATTTCGCGAGTGCCCCCATGGGCTTAGGACAAAAGTACGGGGTCGGACTCAGACTGGTGGAGGATAGGACCGGGGAGGTGCCGGGGATGCCGGAGCTGTCGCAGGAGACCGAGCGCGGGAGGGCCGTACTGCCCTTCGGGACGGCCGAGGTGACCGGGCCGTCCATGGTGCCGACGCTGGTCCACGGGGATCTGCTCGTGGTCCAGTACGGCGCCAGGGTCAGGCCCGGGGACGTCGTCGTGCTGCGGCATCCGTTCCAGCAGGACCTGCTGGTCGTCAAGCGGGCCGTGGAGCGGCGGGACGGCGGCTGGTGGGTGCTCGGGGACAACGCGTTCGCGGGTGGGGACAGTACGGATTACGGCGCCGTGCCCGAGGACCTGGTGCTGGGCAAGGTGCGTTTCCGGTACCGGCCGCTCAAGCCCGGTCAGCGTTCGCCGCTCGCGCTTGCCCGCTGGGCGCTCTCGGCCGCCAGGCCCGTCCTCTCCGACCGGTCGGCCTCCAGGCGCTTCCGGGCCCGGTAGGCGGCCACGTTGGCGCGGGTCGCGCAGCGGTCCGAGCAGTAGCGCCGGGAGCGGTTGGTCGAGGTGTCGAGGTAGGCGTTGCGGCACGGGGGCGCCTCGCACAGGCCCAGCCGGTCGACGCCGTACTCGGTGAGGTGGAAGGCCAGGCCCATCGCCGCGATGGCCGCGTAGCCGGCGGTCGCGTTGGACGGGTGGTCCGCGAGGTGCATGTGCCACAGCGGACGGCCGTCCTCGTCCCGGAAGTTGTGCCCGGAGATCTGCGGGCTGACCGGGAACTCCAGGAGGAGTGAGTTCAGCAGGTTCACGGAGAGGGTCTCGTCGCCGCCGTCGGCCGCCTCGAAGACCGCCCGCAGCCGCGCCCGGACCGAACGGAAGCGGGTGACGTCGGCGTCGGTGGCGCGGCGGGCCGCCTCCTTGTTGGTGCCGAACAGGTCCCGCACGGCCTCGACCGAGGTCAGGGCGTCCTTGCCCCGGGCCGGTTCCTCGGTGTTGACGAGGCGTACGGCGTAGTCCGAGTAATAGGCCAGTTCCACTTGTAGTCCTTACGGAGGCGCTCTATGGTCGTGGATGCGGTCGGGTAACAGCTGATCGTGCTTCCAGGGTATTACGAGAGTGGCCTTGCCACAGTGCGCGGACAGGGGGTCCTCATGACGACCGGTGTCGGAACCGACTGGCAGTCCTGGCAGGAGAGCTGGGACCGGCAGCAGGAGTGGTACATGCCCGACCGGGAGGACCGCTTGCGGATCATGCTCGACATGGTCGAGGCGTGCGTCGGGCCCGAGCCGCGCGTCCTCGACCTGGCCTGCGGCACCGGCAGCATCACGGCCCGGCTGCTGGCCCGCTTCCCGAACGCCACCAGCACCGGCGTCGACCTCGATCCCGCCCTCCTCACCATCGCCCGCGGCACCTTCGAGGGCGACGAGCGGGCCTCCTTCGTCACGGCCGACCTCAAGGACCCGCGGTGGACGACGGAACTGCCGTACGACTCGTACGACGCCGTCCTCACCGCCACGGCCCTCCACTGGCTGCGCGACGAACCCCTCGCGGCCCTCTACGGCCAACTCGCCGAACTCGTCCGCTACGGCGGCGTCTTCATGAACGCCGACCACATGATCGACGACACCACGCCCCGGATCAACGCGATCGAGCGCACCCGCAGCCACGCCCGCATGGAACAGGCCCAGAAGAACGGCGCCCTCGACTGGGCCGAGTGGTGGCAACTCGCCGCCCAGGACCCGGTCCTCGCCGCCCCGACCGCCCGCCGCTTCGAGATCTACGGCGCCCACGCGGACGGCGACATGCCCTCGGCGGCATGGCACGCGCGCGTGCTGCGGGAGAAGGGGTTCGGGGAGGCGCGGGCGGTGTGGTGCTCGCCGGGGGACACGCTGCTGCTCGCGCTGAAGTGAGGACGTGAAAAGGGCGATACGAGGATCCCGTACCGCCCCTTCCGCGTGCCTGCCGTCAGGCCGACGTGCCCACCGCTAGAGCACCTTGGACAAGAACCCCTGCGTCCGCTCGTGCTGAGGGTTCGTCAGGACGTCGCGCGGGTGGCCGGATTCGACCACCACACCGCCGTCCATGAAGACGAGGCTGTCGCCGACCTCGCGGGCGAACCCCATCTCGTGGGTGACGACGATCATCGTCATGCCGGACTCGGCGAGGTCGCGCATGACGTCGAGGACGTCGCCGACCAGTTCCGGGTCGAGGGCCGAGGTCGGCTCGTCGAAGAGCATCAGCTTCGGGTCCATCGCCAACGCCCGCGCGATCGCGACCCGTTGCTGCTGGCCGCCGGAGAGCTGCGAGGGATAGCTCTGGGCCTTGTCGGCCAGTCCCACCCGCTCCAGGAGCTGCATGGCGCGGTCCCTCGCCTCACCCTTGCCAGTGCGCCTGACCTGCACTGGCGCCTCGATGATGTTCTCCACGGCCGTCATGTGCGGGAACAGGTTGAAGCGCTGGAAGACCATGCCGATGTCCCGGCGCTTCACCGCGACCTCGCGATCGCGCAACTCGTAGAGCTTGTCGCCCTGTTGGCGATAGCCGACGAGTTCGCCGTCGACGTACAGCCGGCCGGCGTTGATCTTCTCGAGGTGGTTGATGCACCGCAGGAAGGTCGACTTGCCGGAGCCGGAGGGCCCGATGAGGCAGAACACCTCGCCGGACTTCACCTCCAGGTCGATGCCCTTCAACACCTCGACCGGGCCGAACGACTTGTGGACGCCCTCGGACTTGACCATCGGGACCGACGGGTCGGTCGTGGCGGAGTCGGTCTTGGTGAGCTTGTCGGTCATGCCGCTGCTCCCTTCGGACGGCCGATGGACAGCAGGTTCGCCCGGATCTTCTGGAGCGGGGTCGGCGGCAGCGCACGGCTGGAGCCGCGGGCGTAGTACCGCTCGACGTAGTACTGCCCGACGCTCAGGACGGACGTCATGATCAGGTACCAGGCGGCGGCGAGGAAGTACATCTCCACCGGGGCGCCGGAGTTCTGGCCGATGTCCTGGGCGTAGCGGAAGAGCTCCGGATACTGGACGGCCGCCACGAGCGAGGTCGTCTTCAGCATGTTGATCACTTCGTTGCCCGTGGGCGGCACGATCACCCGCATCGCCTGCGGGATCACGATCCGGCGCAGCGTCTTGGCGTGGCTCATGCCCAGCGCGTGCGAGGCCTCGGTCTGGCCCTCGTCGACCGCGAGCAGACCGGCGCGGCAGATCTCCGCCATGTACGCGGCCTCGTTGAGACCGAGGCCGAGCAGCGCCGTCAGCAGCGGCGTCATGAAGTCCGACCAGTAGTTCTTGTAGATCGGACCGAGGTTGATGTACTCGAAGACCAGGCCCAGGTTGAACCAGAGGAACAGCTGGACCAGGACCGGGGTGCCGCGGAAGAACCAGATGTAGAACCAGGCGATCGACGAGGTCACCGGGTTCTTCGACAGCCGCATGACCGCCAGGCCGATGCCGCCGGCGATGCCGATCAGCATCGACAGGACCGTCAGGAGGAGGGTCTTGTAGACACCGGTCAGGATCCGGTGGTCGAAGAAGTAGTCCGGTACGGCATGCCAGTTGATCTTGCCCTGGCCGAACGCGTAGACGATCGCGACCAGGATGCCGATCGCGATGACGGCGGAGACGTAGCGCCCGTAGTGCCGGACCGGAATGGCCTTGATGGCCTGCGGGCCGGCCGGGGGCGTGTCCTTCGGCCCCGCCGTCTTGTCGATGTCAGAAGTCACGGATGTTGCCTCTCAGCGACAGCGGATCCGCGGTCACTTGCCGCCGTTGATGACCGACGACTTGACCGCGCCGTCCTCGGCGCCCCACTTCGTCAGGATCTTCTGGTACTCACCGCTCTTGATCACGGCGTCCATCGCGGCCTGCAGCGCGTCCCGCAGCTGGGTGTCGCTCTTGGCGACCGCGATGCCGTACGGCGCCGCCTCGACCTGCTCGCCGACCAGCTGGAAGTCCTTGCCGCCGCCGGAGGTCTTCACCGCGTAGGCGGCGACCGGGAAGTCGGAGGAGGCCGCGTCCGCGCCACCGGAGCGCAGGCGGGTCTGGGACTGCTGGTCGTCGTCGAAGGGCTCGATGGTGATCTTCTTGCCGCCCGTACACTTCTTCGACTCGGACTTGGCGAGGTCCTCGGAGACCGTGCCGCGCTCGACGGCGAGCTTCTTGCCGCACAGGTCGGCCCACGAGGCGATGTTCTCGGTCTGGCCCTTGCGCGTGTAGATCGAGACACCGGCGGTCAGGTAGTCGACGAAGTCGACGCCCTCGCCGACCTTCTTGCCGGTGTCGGGGTCGACGCCGTTCTGCCGGTTCTTGTTGTCCGTCATCGCGGACATGGCGATGTCGTAGCGGTTGGAGCGCAGACCGGTGAGCAGGCCGTCGAACGTGCCGTTCTCGAACTCGAACTTCACGCCGAGCTGCTTGCCCATCGCGGCCGCGAGGTCGGGGTCGAGACCGACGACGTTGCCGGAGTTGTCCTTGAACTCGACCGGCGCGTACGCGATGTCCGAGCCGACCTTGACGACCCCCGCGCTGCGGATCGAGGCAGGCAGCTTGGAGGCCAGCGGCGCCGAGCTGGTGGACGCGCTGCTGGAGGACTTGTCCTTCTTGGTCTGGTCACCGCAGCCGGTGAGCAGCAGGGCGCCCGCGACCGCGATCGCACCGACCGCTGTGAGCCGGGTGTGCGCGGCGGTCGTACGACGGGTGAAGCTTGCGGTCATGGTGAGTTCCTCCGGCGGATGGATGGCGGTGCCGACGGGTCGACGAGAACACACACCTTCGGGTGTCGCGACCTCGTGTGATTAGGGCATCTTGCCATTCGGACTGAACCATTCAGGGGACCAGCCATGTCAAAATCGGATAACGGGTGACCCCCGAATCACATCAGGTCGGTACATCGGGACGGCCTGACCCCGGACCATCTGCTGGAACCACTCGTTCCGGCCGGAAGATCTTCGGCATGTCTCACGATGTGATCGATCATCGTTCCGCCCTCGGCCGACGAGATGTGACCTTGCGCCTATTGGACTCGTCCTCGGTGCCGTCCGTCCGGTAAGAAGGTTCTTTACACCCCTCATCCGGGGCTCAGGGCGCGTGTGCGGCGCGCCCGTCGCGCAGGTGCTCGTACGCATCAACTCTCTGGGCCCTGCGCGGTGCCCGCCCACCCCTCACCAGGGAGTGGCCACCCTCAAAATCAATGAAGACTTAAGGGGTAAGACAAAGTGGCAGCGGAGATCGTCAATCCTCGCAGCGACAGCAGTACGGATCAGGACGGCGGGGCCGAGCCCCTCGATTCCTTCGATCCTGCGTTCGCGCTGCACCGCGGCGGCAAGATGGCCGTGCAGGCCACCGTGCCGATCCGCGACAAGGACGACCTGTCCCTCGCATACACACCCGGCGTCGCGCGCGTGTGCACCGCCATCGCGGAGCAGCCGGAACTCGTCCACGACTACACATGGAAGTCGTCCGTGGTCGCCGTCGTGACGGACGGTACGGCGGTGCTCGGGCTCGGCGACATCGGTCCCGAGGCCTCCCTCCCCGTCATGGAGGGCAAGGCGATCCTGTTCAAGCAGTTCGGCGGCGTGGACGCGGTGCCGATCGCGCTGGACTGCACCGGCGTCGACGAGATCATCGAGACCGTCGTGCGCCTCGCGCCCTCCTTCGGGGGCGTCAACCTGGAGGACATCTCGGCGCCGCGCTGCTTCGAGATCGAGCGCAGGCTCCAGGAGCGGCTGGACATCCCGGTCTTCCACGACGACCAGCACGGTACGGCGATCGTGACGCTTGCGGCCCTCCGCAATGCGGCGAAGCTCACCGGGCGCGAGCTGGGCGACCTGCGGGCCGTCATCTCCGGCGCGGGCGCGGCCGGAGTGGCCATCGCCAAGTTCCTGCTGGAGGCCGGGCTCGGTGACGTCGCCGTTGCCGACCGCAAGGGCGTCGTCTCGCGTGATCGGGACGACCTCACGCCCGTCAAGCGCGAACTGGCCGAGCTCACCAACAAGGCCGGGCTCTCCGGGACGCTGGAGGCGGCGCTGGAAGGCGCCGACGTCTTCATCGGCGTCTCCGGCGGTACGGTCCCGGAGCCGGCCGTCGCTTCGATGGCCGAGGGCGCGTTCGTCTTCGCCATGGCCAACCCGGACCCCGAGGTGCACCCCGATGTGGCGCACAAGTACGCGGCGGTCGTCGCCACGGGGCGGTCCGACTTCCCGAACCAGATCAACAACGTGCTGGCGTTCCCGGGCATCTTCGCGGGCGCGCTCCAGGTGCGGGCCTCTCGGATCACCGAGGGCATGAAGATCGCGGCGGCGGAGGCGCTGGCCGGTGTCGTCGGCGACGATCTCGCCGCGGACTATGTCATTCCGTCACCGTTCGACGAGCGCGTCGCGCCTGCGGTCACCGCGGCTGTGGCTGCGGCGGCGCGGGCGGAGGGCGTTGCCCGACGGTAGTCCGAATGGCCCCGCCCGTTCGGGCGGGGCCATTTTTTGCCCACCCGCCCACCCGTTCGGGTGACTCGAGGGGTGGGCGTAGCCCGTGGGTGGCTCGGGTTCGTCGGCGGGCTCAGGCCGTGGGTCCATTTTGCCCACCCGCCCACCCGTTCGGTCCGCCTACAGGTGGACCGTGCCCGTGGGTGGCGGGGCTGGCCGGCGGCCGCAGGTGCCCCTGGGAGACCGTCACGCAAACACCCCGCCCCCCTCGCGCAAGAGGGCATGTGTCACAGCGCGAGGTAGTTCCCTGGTCAACCGGCGGAGCCTATCGTCAAGGTCATGTTCGCCGTCTACGCCGCCCGAATCGACCGCGACCAGCCGCTCTCCGGCCTGGAGTTGGGGGAGCGTCCCGCCCCCGAGGCCCGGCCGGGCTGGAGCACCATCGATGTCAGGGCCGCCTCCCTCAACCACCACGACCTGTGGTCCCTGCGCGGCGTGGGCCTCGCGGAGGACAAGCTGCCGATGATCCTCGGCTGTGACGCCGCCGGCGTCGACGAGGACGGCAACGAGGTCGTCCTGCACTCCGTGATCGGCCAGACCGGCCACGGCGTCGGCCCCAGGGAACCCCGTTCCATCCTCACCGAGCACTACCAGGGCACCTTCGCCGAGCAGGTCGCCGTACCGACCTGGAACGTGCTGCCGAAGCCCAAGGAGCTGTCCTTCGCGGAGGCCGCCTGTCTGCCCACGGCCTGGCTCACGGCGTACCGCATGCTCTTCACCAACTCCGGTGTACGGCCCGGCGATTCGGTCCTCGTGCAGGGCGCGGGCGGCGGTGTCGCCACGGCCGCGATCGTGCTCGCGAAGGCGGCCGGGCTGCGGGTCTTCGCGACCAGCCGGGACGAGGCCAAGCGGAAGCGGGCGCTGGAGCTGGGCGCCC
This sequence comes from Streptomyces hokutonensis, assembly GCF_042751305.1. GTDB lineage: Bacteria > Actinomycetota > Actinomycetes > Streptomycetales > Streptomycetaceae > Streptomyces > Streptomyces hokutonensis_A. The sequence continues at coordinate 131,323 of NZ_JBHYWD010000005.1, read as the reverse complement.
TGGAGGCGGTGGAGCCGGGAGCCCGGCTGCCGCAGCGCGTGGATGCCGTCATCGAGACCGTCGGCGCCGCCACCTGGTCCCACTCGGTCAAGTCGCTGAAGCCCGGCGGCACGCTCGTCATCTCCGGTGCCACGAGCGGCGACCGCCCCTCGCACGCCGAGCTGACCCGCATCTTCTTCCTCGAACTCAAGGTCGTCGGCTCGACCATGGGCACCAAGGACGAGCTGGAGGACCTGCTCGCCTTCTGCGCCACGACGGGGGTCCGCCCGGTCATCGACGAGATCCTCCCGCTGGACCGGGCCCGCGAGGGCTTCGAACGCCTCGACTCCGGCGACCAGTTCGGCAAGATCGTCCTCACGAACGGCTGACGTCTCGTCTCTTCTGCTCGTCTCTTCTGTCTGGCTCACGGCCGGTCCGGTTTTCCGGGCCGGCCGCAGCCGTGTATCGGCACGCGTTTGTCAACTTTGATTGACAGATCGATGCGTGTCAACGTAGGTTGACATCATGACCGAAGCAACGGATCTCGCCGAGCGCGCGGGTGACCGTGACCCACGGGTCGGCCTCCGCGCCGTGTCCGCGTTGCGCAAGCTCGTGGAGCAGCTGGAGGCGGTGCAGGTGCGCAGTGCGCGCAACCAGGGCTGGTCGTGGCAGGAGATCGCCGCGGAACTCGGAGTCAGCAGGCAGGCCGTCCACAAGAAGTACGGGAGGCAGTGATGTTCGAACGGTTCACGAAGGACGCCCGCGCCGTGGTGCGGGGCGCGGTGGAGCACTGCGAGCGGTCGGGGTCCGCTTCCGTCGACCCCGACCATCTGCTCCTGGCACTCCTCGACCGCGAGGGCAGTCGCGCCTCCTTCACCCTGACCGCCGTCGGCCTCACCACCGAAGAACGCAAGGAGTCCCTACGGCAGGCTCTGGGCGACGCGCGCCGACGCGCCGGGCTCTCCCAGTCCGAGGCCGACGCCCTTGCCGGACTCGGCATCGACGTCTCGGAGATCGTCGCCCGCGTCGAGGAGGTGCACGGTGTCGGCGCGATGTCCGGCGACCGCAAGGGCGGGGAGTGGTGGTCGGGCCGCCGTACCTTCAGCCGGGGTGCCAAGAACGTCCTGGAGAAGTCCCTGCGCATTGCCGTGGCCCACCATGACCGGCACATCGGCGACGAACACCTCCTCCTCGCCCTGACCATCCTCCCCGGGGTGGCGGGCGAGGTGCTCGCCGACCACGGGGTGACCCACGAGGCGGCGACACGGGTCCTGTACGGCGGGGGAGAGGCGAAGGCGGGCTGAGGTGAGGAGCGGGCGGTGCGCTTCGGTTGATGCCGTGGCGCACCGCCTACGGGCCTCGGCCTCAGCCTTGGCTCAGGCTTTGCGTCCGCCCCGCAGCACCGCCCCGATGTGCGCCGCCGCCGCAGACAAGTGGCGGCGGGTGTCGCGGAGTTGGTCCTCGGTGACGCCTCGGTCGCGGGCCGCGTCGCGGATGTCGTCCCGGAAGCGGTCGAGGAGGCGGTCCAGGTCGCGGGCCGGGTCGCCGGTGGAGTCCTCGTGCGCCCAGGCCGGTTCGTACTCGGCGGGGAAGTCCTCCGGGGTCTGGCTGTACTCCGGTGCCGATGCGCCCGGTGCCGGTGCCGACTTGCCCGCAGCCGGCCGCCCGCCGAACCCGAAGTCCTTGCCGAACTCCTTCCCGAAGTCCCCGAACTCCTTTGCCAGTTCGGTCAGGCTCTCCCGTACGCCCGTGGGCCAGTCGCCGCGCGCGAAGTGGTCCTGGGCGTGCTCCTGGACCTGGCGGCCGATGCGCTGCATCTCCTCCTGGGCCTGCGCCCACGCCCGCGCCTGTGCCTCCTTGGCCTGGCGCCGGGCCTGCTGGGCCTCCTCGCGGGCCCGCCGGCTCTCGTCCTTGGCGCGCCGGGCCTGCTCCTTCCACTCCTGCTTGGCGCGGCGCATCTCCTCCTTGGCGGCGCGCCACGACTCCTTGTCGCCGAAGTCCGTGAAGTCCCCGGCGGTGCCTTCGGGTTCGCCACCGCGAGCCCGCGCGCTTCCGGTGCCCCGCCGGGCCTCGGAGGCCGCCGCGCGCACCTCGCGCCGCAGGTCCCCCGCCGCGCCCCGGACATCGGCCCGGATCTCGGCGGCCAACTCGGCGACGGACTCGCGGATCTCCAGCTCCAGGTCGGCCAACTCGCCGCTGCGGTCGGCCAGTTCGGCGCGGCCGGCGTCCGTGATGGCGTACACCTTCCGGCCGCCCTCGGTGGTGTGGGTGACCAGGCCCTCGGCCTCCAGCTTGGACAGGCGCGGGTAGACCGTGCCCGCCGACGGCGCGTACAGCCCCTGGAAACGCTCCTCCAGGAGGCGGATCACCTCGTAGCCGTGGCGGGGGGCCTCGTCCAGCAGCTTCAGCAGGTAGAGGCGGAGGCGGCCGTGGGCGAAGACGGGAGGCATGTCAGAGCACCTTCTTGTCGGTCGTGCCGTCGGCCGAGGCGCTGCCGGAAGCATCGTCCGGGCCGGAAACGGAATTGTCCCCCGAGTTGCCCTGAGCCCCGTTCGCGGGGGCACCGGTCACGTCGTTCTCAACGCCCTCTTCCCCGTCCTCCGCCGCCGGCCGACGCAGCAGGGCGATGGAGCCGGAGACGGTCGTGGCACGCAGCTTTCCGGTGCCCGCGCCGAGGCGTCCGGTGATCTTGTGGGCGCCCCACTGGCCGTGCACCCGCAGTCCGTCGAAGGCGTTGGAGATGGATCCGCTCGCCGTGTTCGCCTCGACGTCCGCGTCCGCCGGATGCGGCAGCCGGATGGCGATCTCGCCCGAGACGTTGGTCAGCCGGACGTCGGTCGGGCCGTCCGGGTCGAGGTCCACGATCATGGAGCCGCTCACCGACTCGGCGCGTACGGAGGTCCCCGAACCGTCGACGACGGTGAGGTCACCGGAGACGGAGTTGAAGTGGAGGTCGCCGGTGACGGCCTGGGCCTCCAGGTTCCCCGAGACCGTCTCGGCGCGGACCGGGCCGGAGAGGCTCACGAGGGTCGTGTCGCCCGTGACACCGCGCACCACGGAAGGCCCGCGGATCCCGGAGACGACAGCCGCCGCGCCGACCACCCCGACCTCGACCCGGGTGCTCGCCGGAACCGCCAGGGAGACCACCGCGCTGCGCCGCCAGCCCTTGCGGTCGAGCCACTTGAGGAAGCCCTTCCAGGGCAGGTCCTCGTACGCCACCGTCAGGGTGCCGTGCTGCTGGGTCACCACCAGGGGCGGCCCGTCGATCTCGGAGATCTCGAGGCGGGCGGAACCCTCGTCGGTCCCCACGACGTTCACCGTTCCGTTGACGATGCGCACATGGAGATCGCTCACGGGCTCGTCGAACGTGAGCTTCTTGGGCTCTGCGACGGACCACTCGGACATGATGCAGACCTCCTCGGTCGAACCGCGCGGGACGGGATCGGGCACAGACGGGACTGGACACGACGCGCCATATCGCGTCTTCCAAGAAACACGATATATCGCGGATGTCGAAAGTCAAGACACTCGTTTCGGTGACCGTCGGTCGACCCCGACCGTCCAACGACCGGCGGAAAGGGGCGTATTGCCCTAGCGTGTGACCATGTCCATGGAGAAGTCCCAGGTCGGACGCAGGGCCGGTGCCGGCCCGGGCGCGCTGCTGCTCTGCCGCGCGGAGGCGGACTCCGTCGCTCCGGTGGCACATCTGCTCCGCGAGCGCATGCTGCTGACCGGCGCGGGCGACGACTGGAGCGTGCTCGTCCCCGAGGGCAGGCCCTGGCTGCACGGCGACGAACCCGTCGACCGCGTCCTCACCGGCTGGGCCGCCGCGCTCGCCGTCGGCGCCCCCTGGCCCGTACTCGCCCTGTGGTGGGACGCCGACCGCGCCGGTTACACCCTGGCCTCGGGCTTCCGCCGTCCCGTCGGCTACGTCTGGCTCGCCGACGGCACTCCCGCCGGCGAGGACGAGGCGATGCGCACCTTCGCCGCCCGCCTGGCCCTCGACCCCGTACTGGATCTCCAGTCCCTCGACCGCCTCACACAACCGGACCCCGAGGCCGACGCCCGCACCCGTCTGCGCGGCCTCCTGGCGGTGCTCACGCGCGCGGGAGTTGCCCTTCCGGCAGGCCTCACCCCCGGCGAACCGTCGGACCGCCTCCGCGAGATCGCCCGCATCCGCCCGGACGCCCGGCAGATCGAGCGGTCGGGCTGGCGCGAGCTGGTCCGCACGGAACTCGACGCGGCCGACAACAGCCGCCTGGGCCCCTGGCTGCCCTGGTCCGGCACATACGCGACCAGTGCCCTGTCCGTGGCCCAGCTGACGGCGGGCGTTCCGCTCACGGCCTGGGGCCTACGACGCCGCAGCGCGGGCTGGACCGTCGCGGGGGTACTGCTCCTGGCCTACGGGACGCTCGGCATCGCCTACGGCCTGGCCCGCCCGCGCGACTGACACAGGGGCGCGGGAGGGCCGTCGTAGGAACTGCTACTTGTGGCCGGACCGACCGTCGTAGGAGCTGCTACTCGTCGTCGTCCTCGTCGTCCAGCCGCGCCAGCCAGGTCGCCAGGCGCTCCACCGGGACCTCGAAGTCCGGGTTCAGATCGACGAACGTCCGCAGCTGCTCGGCGAGCCACTCGAAGGTGACCTCTTCCTCGCCGCGCCGCTTCTCCAGTTCTTCGATGCCACGGTCCGTGAAGTACATGGGTCAAGGATAAGTGCGCGCAAACGGCCGGGGGGGGCCCCCCCCCCGGGGGGGGGGGGGGCGCCGGCGGGGGGGGGGGGGGGGGTGTGGTAGCGGAACACACACCACACACAACACCACCCACGGCACGAGGGCAGCTCAGGG
>NZ_JBHYWD010000005.1:111824-126490 GCF_042751305.1 Streptomyces hokutonensis | reverse complement strand
CCTCTTCTCTTTAGCTTCTTGCGCCGGTCGGGAAATCCACTGGTGACATCGTATGCGGCCCCACCCGCCGCCGCGCCCCCCCCCCCGGGGGGGGCGCCCCCCCCGGCCGCGTGCGGTTGTTCGGGGCGGTTACGCCTCGAACACCTCCCGCACCAACTGCTCCTGCTCGGCCTGGTGCCGCTTCGCGGACCCCACCGCCGGAGACGACGAGTGCGGGCGGGAGATCCGCCGCAGTCGCTCACCGTGAGGAACGTCCGCGCCGACCGCGAGGTCCAGGTGGTCGATCAGGTTGAGGGCGATGAACGGCCAGGCGCCCTGGTTGGCCGGCTCCTCCTGGGCCCACAGGTACTTCTCGACGTTCGGGTACTTGTTGACCTCCGCCTGGAGCTCCGCACCCGGCAGCGGGTACAGGCGCTCGACGCGGATGATCGCCACGTCCGTGGTGCCGCGCTTGGCACGCTCGGCCTCCAGGTCGTAGTACAGCTTGCCCGTGACGAAGACGACCTTGCGGACGGCCGCGGGGTCCGTCACCGTATCGTCGCCGATGACCGGGCGGAACTGACCGGTCGTGAACTCCTCCGTCTTCGACGCGGCGGCCTTGAGACGCAGCATCGACTTCGGGGTGAAGACCACCAGCGGCTTGTGGTGCGGGTTGTGCACCTGCCACCGCAGGAGGTGGAAGTAGTTCGACGGGAGGGTCGGCATCGCGACCGTCATGTTGTTCTGCGCGCAGAGTTGCAGGAAGCGCTCCACGCGGGCCGAGGAGTGGTCCGGGCCCTGGCCCTCGTAGCCGTGGGGGAGGAGCAGGGTTACGCCGGACGTCTGGCCCCACTTCTGTTCCGCCGCCGAGATGTACTCGTCGACCACGGACTGCGCGCCGTTGACGAAGTCGCCGAACTGCGCTTCCCACATCACCAGTGCGTCGGGGCGGGCCAGCGAGTAGCCGTACTCGAAGCCCATGACCGCGTACTCGGAGAGGAGCGAGTCGTAGACGTTGTAGCGGGCCTGGTCCTCGGAGAGGTACTGGAGCGGGGTGTAGTCCTCGCCCGTCTGGCGGTCGATGAGGACCGCGTGACGCTGGCCGAAGGTGCCTCGGCGGGAGTCCTGGCCGGACAGGCGGACCGGGGTGCCCTCGAGGAGCAGGGAGCCGATCGCGAGCGTCTCGCCCATGCCCCAGTCGATCGTCCCGTCCTCGACCATCGTCGCCCGGCGCTGCAGCTGGGGCAGCAGGCGCGGGTGGACGTGGAAGTTCTCCGGGATGTTGACCTGGGACTCGGCGATCCGCTTGACGACCTCCGTGGAGATGGCCGTGCCGACCGCGACGGGGAACTCCGCCTGCGGGTCCGCCATCGGCGCCGCGCCCGGCTGGGCCGTCGCCTCGCGGACCTCCGTGAAGACCTTCTCCAGCTGGCCCTGGTAGTCCTGGAGGGCTTGTTCGGCTTCCTCGAGGGTGATGTCGCCGCGACCGATGAGGGACTCGGTGTACAGCTTGCGCACCGAGCGCTTCTTGTCGATCAGGTCGTACATCAGGGGCTGGGTGAAGGCCGGGTTGTCCGACTCGTTGTGGCCGCGGCGGCGGTAGCAGATGAGGTCGATCACCACGTCCTTGTTGAACGCCTGACGGAACTCGAAGGCCAGGCGGGCCACACGGACCACGGCCTCCGGGTCGTCGCCGTTCACGTGGAAGATCGGGGCCTCGATCATCCTCGCCACGTCCGTCGCGTACATCGACGAGCGGGACGACTCCGGGGCGGCCGTGAAGCCGACCTGGTTGTTGATGACGATGTGGATCGTGCCGCCGGTGCGGTAGCCGCGCAGTTGCGACATGTTGAGCGTTTCCGCCACGACGCCCTGGCCCGCGAAGGCCGCGTCACCGTGCAGGGCGAGCGGCAGGACCGTGAAGTCCGTGCCGCCCTTGTTGATGATGTCCTGGCGGGCGCGGACGATGCCCTCGATGATCGGGTCGACCGTCTCCAGGTGGGACGGGTTCGCCGCGAGGGTGACCTTGATCTGCTCGCCGTCCAGGCCGGTGAAGGTGCCCTGGGCGCCCAGGTGGTACTTCACGTCGCCGGAGCCGTGCATCGACTTCGGGTCGAGGTTGCCCTCGAACTCGCGGAAGATCTGGGCGTACGACTTGCCGACGATGTTCGCGAGCACGTTCAGGCGGCCGCGGTGGGCCATGCCGATGACGACCTCGTCGAGGCGAGACTCGGCCGCGCTGTCGATGACCGCGTCGAGGAGCGGGATGACGGACTCGCCGCCCTCGAGGGAGAAGCGCTTCTGGCCGACGTACTTCGTCTGCAGGAAGGTCTCGAAGGCCTCCGCCGCGTTCAGGCGGCGCAGGATGCGCAGCTGTTCCTCGCGCTCCGGCTTGGAGTGCGAGCGCTCGATGCGGTCCTGGATCCACTTGCGCTGCTTCGGGTCCTGGATGTGCATGAACTCGATGCCGGTGGTGCGGCAGTACGAGTCGCGCAGCACACCGAGGATGTCGCGCAGCTTCATCAGGGACTTGCCGGCGAAGCCGCCGACCGCGAATTCCCGCTCCAGGTCCCACAGGGTGAGGCCGTGCTCGGTGATGTCCAGGTCGGGGTGCTTGCGCTGGCGGTACTCCAGCGGGTCGGTGTCGGCCATGACATGGCCGCGGACCCGGTAGGAGTGGATCAGCTCGAAGACGCGGGCGGCCTTCGTCACGTCGTTGTCGTGCGACGCGTCGATGTCCTTGAGCCAGCGGACCGGCTCGTACGGGATGCGCAGCGACTCGAAGATCTCGTCGTAGAAGCCGCTCTCGCCGAGCAGGAGGTTCGCGACGATCCGCAGGAACTCGCCGGAGGCGGCGCCCTGGATGACCCGGTGGTCGTAGGTCGACGTGAGCGTCATGACCTTCGAGATGCCGAGCTTGTTCAGGGTGTCCTGGCTCGTGCCCTGGAACTCCGCCGGGTAGTCCATCGATCCGACGCCCATGATGACCGACTGACCGGGCATCAGACGCGGGACCGAGTGGACGGTGCCGAGGCCGCCGGGGTTGGTCAGGGAGACCGTCACCCCGGAGAAGTCGTCCATCGTCAGCTTGCCGTCGCGGGCGCGGCGGACGATGTCCTCGTAGGCCTGCCAGAACTCGAAGAAGTTCAGCGTCTCGGCCTTCTTGATGCCGGCGACGACGAGCTGGCGGTCGCCGTTGGGCTTCACCAGGTCGATGGCGAGACCGAAGTTGATGTGCTCCGGCTTGACCAGGGTCGGCTTGCCGTCCTTCTCCGCGAAGGAGTAGTTCATCGACGGCATGGCCTTGATGGCCTGCACCATCGCGTAGCCGATGAGGTGGGTGAAGGAGATCTTCCCGCCCCGGGCGCGCTTCAGGTGGTTGTTGATGACGATGCGGTTGTCGAAGAGCAGCTTGACCGGGACCGCGCGCACCGACGTGGCGGTGGGCACCTCGATCGAGGCGTTCATGTTCTTCGCGACCGCGGCGGCGGGGCCGCGCAGCGTCACGTACTCGGGGCCGGCGGGGGCCTCGGTGGCCGGCTCGGCCTTCTTCGGCGAGGAGGCAGCCGGAGCAGGGGCCTTCGCCGGAGCGGCTACGGGAGCCGGGGCCGGAGCGGCCGCTGCGGGCGCCGGCGCGGGAACCGCCGGAGCCGCGGGTGCGGCAGGAGCGGCCGGGGCTACGGGCGCGGCCGGGGGAGTGGTGGGCCCTGCGGCCCCCGCGGCCGCAGTACCCGCCGAAGTCGAGGTCGGGGCGGCAGCCGCGCCCGGCTTGTAGTCGGCGAAGAAGTCCCACCAGGCTCGGTCGACCGAGTTCGGATCCTGGAGGTACTGCTGATAGATCTCGTCGACGAGCCACTCGTTGGGACCGAACGCCGCCGCGGGATTCTTACCCGCGGCTTGGTCGGACTCGGTCGAGATGGTCGAGTTACTGGGGGACTGTGACGACACGGCGGCAACCGCCCTCTTCCGCTTCACAAGGTGATGGACAGCGGGAATTAAGGCTACGCCCCCATGACCACGAAGGTCAGGTCGGGCCGGTCCATCGTCGTGTAAGTCACATCGGAAAGTGTGTTTCGGGGGCTGAAATGGCGGGAAACAAGCGTGGTTCCGCTGCAGAGGGGGCGTCTTGGTGCGGGCCGGGCGCGCGAACGGCGCGGGCTTGTGCCTGATCACACGTGTCCGTCAGCGCGGACCGCCGTGGATCTTGTGGCTCCGGTTCGAACTTTACGTCAACTCGGCACGGATGACAGTCCCGGAAGGGTGACGATAATCCTGCAGCCGCGGTCGGATTCGGCCACACCGATCCGGCCGCCGTGCAGGTCCACCGCCCAGCGGGCGATCGCCAGACCGAGGCCCGTACCGCCGTCGCTGCCGGGTCCGTGGGGCGCGCTCACCGCTCCCCGGTTGAACCGCTCGAAGATGTGCGCCCACTCCGCCTTCGGGATGCCGGGCCCCTCGTCCAGGACCTCCAGCTCCAGCGACTCGGGCAGCGATCCGCGCCGCGCCTTCACCGTCACGCGCCCGTGCGCCGGGCTGTGCTTCACCGCGTTGTCGATCAGGTTGGCGACGACCTGGTGGATGCGCTCCGGGTCCGCGAGCGCGGTCAGCTCCGGCGGGGAGACGTCCAGGTGCAGATGGACGTCCGTACGCGTGTGGCTGCCCGAGCCGGACGCGATGCCCGCGCGCGCGGAGGCGACCATGTTGGCCTCCTTGAGCACGCCCGAGAGATACGGCCACACCTCGAAGCGGCGGGTCTTCAGCGGTACGACGCCGTTGTCCAGCCGGGAGAGGTCGAGCAGCGTCTCGACGAGCCGTCCGAGCCGCTCGGTCTGCTTCAGCGCCGTCCGCATGGTCTCCGGGTCGGCGGCCGAGACGCCGTCGACGACGTTCTCCAGTACGGCGCGCAGGCCCGCGATGGGGGTGCGCAGCTCGTGCGAGACGTTGGCGACGAGTTCCTTGCGCTGGCGCTCCTGGGCCTCCAGCTCGTCGGCCATGACGTTGATCGTCTCGGCCAGGTCGCCCAGTTCGTCGCGGCGGTTCTCGCGTACCCGGCGCGTGTAGTCGCCGCGCGAGATGGACCGGGCCACCGTGTTCATCTCGTCCAGCGGCGCGGTGAGCGAATGGGCCACGAACTGCGTTATCAGCAGTGTGGCGATCATCGAGAAGACCGTGATGAAGCGCAGCTCCGTCGCCGTGCGCATGGCGATCATCATCAGCCCGGTGGTGATGAGCACCGAGATGACGACCAGCGCGCCCAGTTTGGTCTTGATCGAGAACGGGCGTACGCCGCCCCAGGGTTCCCCGGGGCTCCTCCGTGACGTCGGCCCTTCGTTCATGGCGTTGGTGTCTCCAGTGCGTAGCCGACGCCGTGGACCGTGCGGATCCGCTCGGCGCCGATCTTCCGGCGCAGCGCCTTGATGTGGCTGTCGACGGTACGGGTGCCGGAGGCGTCCGCCCAGTCCCAGACCTCCGCGAGCAGCTGCTCGCGGGAGAGCACGGCACGCGGGGTGTTCGCCAGACAGACCAGCAGGTCGAACTCGGTGGGCGTGAGGTGTACGTCCTCGCTGCGCACCCGTACCCGGCGCTGCGCGTGGTCGATCTCCAGCTCGCCGAGGCGCAGGATGCCCGAGCGCGGGGTGGACGCGGCCACCACGGCACGCTCCACCCGGCGCAGCAGGACGTGCACCCGCGCGGCCAGCTCCCGCATCGAGAACGGCTTGGTCATGTAGTCGTCGGCGCCGACCCCGAGTCCGACCAGCATGTCGGTCTCGTCGTCGCGCGCGGTGAGCATCAGCACCGGCACCGGGCGGGCGGCCTGCACCCGGCGGCAGACCTCCAGGCCGTCGAAGCCGGGCAGCATGATGTCGAGGATCAGCAGATCGGGCTGCCAGGCCTCGGCGGTGTCGACGGCCGAGGGCCCGTCGCCCGCGGTCTGTACGAGAAATCCCTCGGCGCGCAAACGGGCCGCGATGGCGTCGACGATCGTCGCGTCGTCCTCGACCACGAGCACCCGGCGCTGCGCGCCCGGCGTGGCCGTGGCCGTGCCGTTGTGGGAGGTGTGTGTCTGCTCCATCGCCCGCCCCTGAAGTGTGCTTTCCGGAACCAGTGGGGTGATCCCATGACTGCGCTTGACGCTTGAATGATCCGCGTCAGGCAAGCAGGGTACGGGCAGCGGCAACCCGTTTGCTATCCAGGTCGTACGGCGAGGTGCACCACGTCGGGAACTCCTCGGGCAACGGGGATCTCTTCGGTACGCACCTGCTGGAACCCGGCATTCCATAGTGTTCGCTCAAATTCCGGAGAGGGCTGTGCCGACCACACCGCGAGCACCCCTCCAGGCCTCAACACCCTTGCGCAGCTTGCCAGTCCGGCCGGTGAGTAGAGGTTTTCGTTGCTGTCGGTGACGGTCCAGTCGGGGCCGTTGTCGATGTCGAGGCAGAGCGCGTCGAAAGTGGCGCAAGTCTCATTGACGAATGCGACCAGATCCGTTTTCAGAATGTCGGTGCGCGGATCGGCGAGAGCGGGCGCGGAGAGGGCCGCCAGCGGTCCGGAGCGGTGCCATTCGACGATCGCGGGCTCCCGCTCCACGACCGTGATCCGGCCCCAGCGGGGGTCGGCGGCGGCGTGCGCGAGCGAGAAACCCACGCCCAACCCGCCGATCAGCACGTCCGGTTGGGGGCGCCCGTCGAGCGCGGCGTACGCGGCGTCGACCAGCAGCCGCTCCGAGCGCCCGTCCGAGGTGTCCATCAGGAAGCACCCGTTGGCGATGATCTGCAGCAACTCCCCGTGCCGGCGCAGCACCACCTCGCCGTAGGGGCCCTCGCGACGGTCCAGGACAACGGGAGTGTCGTACGCGGTGGTCATGCGGTCCATTTTGGCAGTTTCACCGGAACGGGCGGCGGGACCGGCCCGTTGTGGACGCGCAGGAAGCCTTTGAGGTTGCTGTGAATCGGCTCTCGCGTGGCGTCGGTCATAGACAGCGACAGGTGGGACGGCGAAGGGTGGGGTGAAACGGAAGGAGCCCCTCACGGTGGAACGGACCGCGACGGCCGATACCCAGGTCTCCGCCACGCCTTCGGGCGCGCCTTCGGCCGAGGAGGACTCCTCTCTGCTGGACGCGATGCCGAGACAGCGCGAAGTGGTGGAAACGGCCTGGGGGTCGACCCGGCCGGCGGTGTCCGTCTCGGCGTCCACGCCTGCCGTTCCCCGCGCACCGCGCGTCCCTGGCCTGCTGCGTCTCCTCCGTCCCTGGCGGGTGCTGCCCACGCCCACCGGGACGCCGTTCACCTTCGGCTACGGCACGCTGCTCGTCGTCACCTCGCTCGTCGCGCAGTACGCCGATCCCACGCTGGTCAACCAGCTGCACCAGGCCTCCAGCACCGATGTCACCCACCTCGTCAGCGACCCGTTCCTGGTGCTGGTCGCCAGCGCGCTGTGGATCGTGGGCGGGGTGATGTCGCCGTACGCGATCCTCTTCCTGCTGGTGCTGACCGCGCTGGAGCGGCGGATCGGCGGGGCGCGGGCCGCCGGGGTCTTCCTGACCGGGCACATCCTGGCCACGCTCGCGACCGAAGGCACCGTGGGGCTCGCCGTGTTGGCGGGGCACCTGCCCGACACCTCGCTGCACCGCCTCGACTACGGCATCAGCTTCGGCGTCGCCGCGAGCACCGGGGCGCTGGCGGGTCTGCTCAGGCCCTGGCTCGGGCTGCCGCTGCTCGCCCTGTTCGGCTGGACGCTGGTCGAGGACCTGGTCGCGTTCACCGACCCCATGACGAACTGGGGTCATCTGATCTCGCTCGCGATAGGCGTCACGACCTGGCCGTTGATACGGCGCTGGCAGCGGGCCGGGCGGATGATCCGGTTGGCTCCGGTCGAGATGGCCCAGGTCGAGGTGGCCCGGGTCGAGGTGGCCCGGGCCTAACTCCCGGCCCGTCCGGCCGCGTTCAGCCCCTTCGCCAGGGCCGGGATGCCAAGTCGCGCTTCCTGTGCGGGGGTTGCCCCGCGCAGCTTGTTGGTGAGCTGGTAGGGGTCGGCGCGCAGGTCGTAGTACTCGCGGAAGAGCACCTTGCCGTCGCCGTCCGTGGGCCGGCCGTCGTTGTCGAGACGGGTGCGGTAGTACTCCGTGTACTGCTCCGACTTCCCGATGTACGTCGCCCAGGTGTGGATCGGCTCCTTGTCCTGCCGGTTCCACCACCACTCGGCGAGCAGATGGTCCCGGTCGGCGGTGCCGAGGAGCGAGTGGCCGTCGTGCGGGGTGTCCGGGGTGATGCCGGCCGCGTCGAGAAGGGTGGGCGCGAGGTCGACGTGACCGGTGAGACGGTCGTCCGAAGTGCCCCTGTCGAGGCCCCGGGCCGGCCAGGACAGCCGGCACGGCACCTCCAGACTCGGCCGGTACGGCACCGACTTGCGCAGCCAGCCGTGGTCGCCCCAGCACAGCCCGTGGTCGCTGGTGTACAGCACGAGCGTGTTCTCCAGCTGGCCGAGCGACCGCAGTTGGTCGCGGAAGTCGCGCATCGCGTCGTCCACCGACAGCAGGGTCCTCAACTGGCGGGCGCGCAGGGCCTGTCCGGCGGCCAGACCGTGCTTCGCCCTGCGCAGGAACGCCGGCTTGTCGGCCTTGTCGGTCTCGAAGACGGACGGCCGTCCCGGCCACTCGGGGACGCGCGTGTGGGCGTACTTCTTCTCCGGGATGTTCAGTTCGTGCGCGCTGCGGGTGGCGACGTAGGCGAACCACGGCCTCCGGTCGGTGCGGGAGTTCTCCAGGAAGGCGAGGGCGCGGTTCCTGATGACGGTGGTGTTGTAGCCGGGGATGTTCCGGACGGTCCCGCCGTCGTTGTAGTGGCCGTTGTAGTACGCCACCGGTTCCTGGAGCAGCCACTCGTCGAAGTGGGGCGGGTTGTCGCCGGTGTGCCAGTAGTTCAGGTACTTGCCGAACAGGCCCGTGCGGTAACCCGAGTTGTGCAACTGCCTCTGCACGGTGGTGTGTTGGTCCAGGTGGTAGGGGTGGCGGGTGTCCAGGACACCGTGGTTGTGCGCGTAGCGGCCCGACATGATCGAGGCACGGGAGGGTGCGCACAGCGGGGTGTTGGCGTGCGCCCGCTCGAAGGTGACGCCGTGGCCGCCGAGCCAGTCGACGGTCTCCGGGGTCGCCCACTCGGTGTCCTTGGGCTGGTCGTCGGTGACGACGAGGAGGATGTTGGGGCGGTCGTCGCCGCGGGCGCGGGTGCGGGGAGTGGGGGAGGCGAAGTTCCGTACGGGGGTGGCGGGTTCGGCCGGGGTGGTGTGCTTGTCGTTCTCTGTCGCGTGGAGGACGACGGGGATCGCGGCCGCCGTGGCGACCACCGCGGCCCCCGCCACGGCCGTACGCCTGCCGGGCCCGCGCGGTTCCTGATCCTTGTCCATATTGTCCCCCGTGTCCCCGCGTGGGCTCGCGCCCAGCTGTGAATCCGCTTGCAGTTTGCGGCAGTTGCCTATGAATGCCGTTGCGGGGGTGTAGCGATGGTGTGGACAGCCGAGCGCGGTCCTGGACGGGGGAGGTCCAAGTGGCGGAGACGGTCGCGGTGGTACGGCGGATCGAGCGGGCGCTGGCGGCAACCGGCCTTGTGGTGGCGGGAGTTGGCGAGGGCCAGTGGACGAACCGGACCCCCTGCGTGGAGTGGGACGCCCGGGCGGTGCTGAACCACACGGTGGGCGGGATGCGCATCTTCGCCGCCGAACTGAACGGCACCGACCCGGGTGCTGAACACGAGTCCGACTGGTTGGGCACGGATCCCCGGGGTGCGTACACGGAGGCGGCCGAGACCGACCGGGCGGCCTGGAACCGCCCCGGTGCCCTCGATACCACCGTCCACATCTCGCTCGGCGCGCTGCCCGGCCCGATGGCCGCGCTGATCCACTTCACCGAGGTCTGCGTCCACGGCGTGGACCTGGCGGTCGCGACGGACCAACGGGCGCTGGTGGACGAGGAGTTGTGCGAGGAGCTGCTGGCGGTGATGCGGGGGATGGGCGGCTTCGACGCGTACCGTGTGCCGGGCGTCTTCGGCCCCGAGGTCCGGCCCGCGCCCGGGGCGGCCCCGCACGGACAGTTGCTGGCCTACTTGGGGCGCTCGGTCTCCTGATCCGGGGGCTCGCCCTCGTGGAGCTGTGCGTGGACGCGTGAGGGAGCTTCGAGGTCGGGGCGGCCGTGTAGCGACGGGAGTGGTTGCCGCTCCCCCAACTGGACGGGACCCCCTCTGTAGAAGCGTGACGCTTCCGCCGTGCGTGTCACGCTTTCGCGCGTCACCCTCCCTGGGCGGCAAGCATCCCCGCGCGTCCGGGTCGGGCCCGCTCCAGCCAAATCGGCCGGTTCAGGAATAGAAGCCTCGGCCGTATTCCTCCCGACTCAGGGCGAAGTCGTCCGGGCGATCACGGCGGAGCTCCTCGTACCGCTCCGCGAACACATCGAGCGCCTGGTGAAGGGTGCACCCCAGGGTCTCGCGGATGGTCGCGAGCGCAGAGATGATCCGCTGCTCCAGGATCTCCCGGTCCACGCTCTCGGGCAGTTGTTCCATGGCGTCGTGAGCCTACTCGGCGCGGATGCTCAGCCCTGTTCGGCGGCGCCGGTCACGCGGTCGCGGAAATCCTGGAAGGCGTGCCGGCCTGAGCTGCCCTGCGGAGTGATCGGCTCTCCTGTGGAACAGTCCAGCGCCTTGTAGCCGAGTGCGCTGAGAACGCCCCAGGTGGGGTTCCGAGAGGTCGGCTTCGGGTTCGGCCCGGGCGACGGCCGTGAGGACTTCGTGCTGTCGGCCGGCAGGTGGAGGGGATGAACGTCCCAGCTCATCTGGACCTTCCGGTGGTGGGGAGTCGGATCACGTGGGGTGCGAGCGTGCTGCGGAGGCCGTTGACCGTCGCGTGCCAGGAGTCGCCGTCCGATTCGGCCCAGAGTTCCAGGAGTTCGGACGGCTCGGTCAGGACGCGGTCGAGGGACCGGAGGGCGAGGGCGCGTAGGCCGGTGAGGTCGGGGACGGGAAGTTTCGGGCCGTAGTGGGGGTGGGCCGGCTCGCCGCCGGGGCACTGCGCGGCGAGCAGGGCCGCCGCAGCGACGGCTTCGTCGCCGATGTCCGCGTCGAGGCGGTCGGCGGTGTCGGCCGCTCGGGCCAGGGTGTCCCGCGCCAGGCCCCGACGTGCGTCCGGGGAGGCGTCGTCGAGGTTGCCGCACCGGTCCGCCGCGGTGTCGTTGTCGAAGGGGCCGACGTCCCAGGTGCCCATGTGTCTCTCCTGATCGTGATGGTGTCCGGGGAGCGTGGCAGGTGCCGCTGACACCGGCCGCCGAAGTGCCACGTCCTTCCGGGAAGCCCCCACCCCGTTTCCGTGTTGGCCTGCACGAAGGACGAGCCCCTCCCTCTGATCGCTCACGGCGAACAACCCGTGGGGAACAATCGAAGGCGCCCAAGCATTGAGTCGGCATAGCTCAACTTGACTGCCTAAGGGGAGATCATGGCTTCGACGTCCACACCGCTCACCCTGCCCGTGCTGCCGCTCGACGACGAGGTCGTGCTGCCCGGAATGGTGGTTCCGCTGGACCTGAACGACACCGATGTACGCGCCGCCGTGGAGGCCGCCCAGGCCGCCGCGCGGTCCGAGCCCGGAAAGCCCAAGGTCCTGCTGGTGCCACGGATCGACGGGACCTACGCGAGCACGGGTGTGCTCGGCACCATCGAGCAGGTCGGCCGGCTGGCCGACGGCGACCCGGGTGCGCTGATCCGCGGCCGCAGCCGCGTGAAGATCGGTGCCGGTACCACCGGCCCCGGTGCCGCGCTCTGGGTCGAGGGCACCGCGCTCGACGAGAGCCTGCCCGAGCCTTTGCCCGGCTCCGTTTCCGAGCTGGTGAAGGAGTACAAGGCGCTGGCCACCGCGTGGCTGCGCAAGCGGGGGGCCTGGCAGGTCGTCGACCGCGTGCAGGCCATTGATGATGTGTCCACCCTCGCTGACAATTCCGGTTACTCGCCTTTCCTCACCACTGAACAGAAGATCGAGCTGCTCGAGACCGCCGACCCGGTGGCCCGGCTGAAGCTCGCCACCCAGCACCTGCGCGACCACCTCGCCGAGCAGGACGTCGCCGAGACGATCGCCAAGGACGTGCAGGAAGGCGTCGACAAGCAGCAGCGCGAGTTCCTGCTCCGCCGCCAGCTCGAAGCCGTCCGCAAGGAGCTGCGCGAGCTGAACGGCGACTCGGCCAAGGACGGCGAGGAGTCCGACGACTACCGCGCCCGCGTCGAGGCCGCCGACCTTCCCGAGAAGGTCCGCGAGGCCGCCCTCAAGGAGGTCGACAAGCTGGAGCGCTCCTCCGACCAGTCGCCCGAGGGCTCGTGGATCCGCACCTGGCTGGACACCGTCCTCGAACTCCCGTGGAACGAGCGGACCGAGGACGAGTACGACATCCGGGGCGCCAAGGCGATCCTGGACGCCGAGCACGCCGGCCTCGAGGACGTGAAGGCGCGCATCACCGAGTACCTGGCCGTGCGCAAGCGCCGCAGCGAGCGCGGGCTGGGTGTCGTCGGCGGGCGGCGCGGCGGTGCCGTACTGGCCCTCGTCGGTCCGCCCGGTGTCGGCAAGACCTCGCTCGGCGAGTCCGTCGCGCACGCGATGGGACGCAAGTTCGTGCGGGTCGCGCTCGGCGGTGTGCGGGACGAGGCCGAGATCCGCGGTCACCGGCGTACGTACGTCGGCGCGCTGCCCGGCCGTATCGTCCGCGCCATCAAGGAGGCCGGGTCCATGAACCCGGTGGTCCTGCTCGACGAGATCGACAAGGTGGGGTCCGACTACCGGGGCGACCCGGCCGCGGCTCTGCTGGAGGTCCTCGACCCGGCGCAGAACCACACCTTCCGCGACCACTACCTGGAGGTCGAACTCGACCTGAGCGACGTGGTGTTCCTGGCGACGGCCAACGTGCTCGAAGCCATCCCGGAGGCGCTGCTCGACCGGATGGAACTGGTCCGGCTGGACGGCTACACCGAGGACGAGAAGGTCGTCATCGCCCGTGACCACCTGCTCCCGCGCCAGCTGGAGCGGGCCGGGCTCAAGGACGACGAGGTCGTCATCGACGAGAGCGCGCTGCGCAAGCTCGCCGGTGAGTACACCCGTGAGGCGGGTGTCCGCACCCTGGAGCGGTCGATCGCCCGGCTGCTGCGCAAGATCGCCGCGCAGCACGAACTGGGCGAGCGGGAGCTGCCGTTCACGGTGACCGACGCCGATCTGCGCGGGCTGATCGGGCGGCCGCACCACGTGCCCGAGTCTGCCCAGGACCCGGCGGAGCGCCGTACGGCGGTCCCCGGTGTCGCCACCGGCCTCGCGGTCACCGGCGCGGGCGGTGACGTCCTCTACGTCGAGGCGTCGCTGGCCGACCCGGAGACGGGCGCGGCGGGTCTGACCCTGACCGGTCAGCTCGGTGACGTGATGAAGGAGAGCGCGCAGATCGCCCTGTCGTTCCTGCGCTCGCACGGAGCCGAACTGGAGCTGCCAGTCGCCGACTTGAAGGACCGGGGCGTGCACATCCACTTCCCGGCGGGTTCGGTGCCGAAGGACGGCCCGAGCGCGGGTGTCACCATGACGACCGCTCTCGCGTCCCTGCTCTCCGGCCGACTGGTCCGTACGGACGTGGCCATGACCGGTGAGGTCTCCCTGACCGGCCGGGTCCTCCCGATCGGCGGGGTGAAGCAGAAGCTGCTCGCCGCGCACCAGGCGGGGGTCACCACGGTGATCATCCCGAAGCGCAACGAGCCCGACCTGGACGACGTCCCGGCCGAGGTCCTGGACAAGCTCGACGTCCACGCGGTGACGGACGTCCGCCAGGTCCTGGAGCTGGCCCTGTCGCCCGCGACGAACGGCGCGAGCCCGGAGGTTCCGGTGGCGGCGTGACGGACGCCACCGGTCAGGTGAAGGCCCGGGTCCCTTTCACGAGGGGCCCGGGCCTTCGTCGTTCACCCGTCGGCGAGGGCCACCACCCGGTCCAGCGCCCCGTTGAACACGTCGTGGTCCCCGACCGTCGGGCCGGACGACGAGTACTGCCACATCGTGTAGTACGACCACCCGGCCGGCAGCGTCCCCGCGTCCGAGGCGTACCGCGCGATCCACAGCGGGTTCGCGGCGGCGAATCCGGCGTAGTCGCCCGTGCAGGAGGTCCACCAGCTCGTCGCCGTGTAGATCACCGCGTCGCGGCCGGTGCGGGACTTGTACCTGGACAGGAAGTCGCCGATCCAACTCACCATCGCCGCAGCCGACTTGCCGTAGCAGGAGGCGCCGTACGGGTTCCACTCGATGTCGAGGACACCGGGGAGGGTGCGGCCGTCCCTGGACCAGCCGCCGCCGTGGTCGGCGAAGTAGTCGGCCTGGGTGGCACCGCTCGTGGTGTCCGGCGTCGCGAAGTGGTAGGCGCCGCGGATCATGCCGACGGAGTAGGAGCCGTTGTACTGCTGGGTGAAGTACGGGTTCGTGTAGTACGTGCCCTCGGTCGCCTTGGTGTAGGCCCACTTGACCCCGCTGCTCCACAGGGTCGACCAGGCCACGTCGCCCTGGTGGCCGCTGACGTCGACGCCTTCCGTCTGGGCGGCGAGGCCGGGGGCGGTGGGCGCCGCGGGCGGGGGGGCCGGGGGCCCGCCGCCCCATCCCAAGAAAACGGGGGCAGGCGCGGCGGCGGGCCACCCGGGGCG
>NZ_JBHYWD010000005.1:57815-111814 GCF_042751305.1 Streptomyces hokutonensis | reverse complement strand
CCCCGCGCGCGGGGGGCGCCCCCCCCCCCCGCGCGGGCGGGGGGGGGGGGGGGGGGGGGGGGGGCGCGGGGGGCGGGCGGGGGGGGGGGGCCCCCCCCCGCCGATGCCCATGTAGGCGGGGACGGGCGCGGGGGCGGCACTCGCGGGGAGGGAGAAGCCTGCCAGGAGGGCTGCCGTGAGGGCGCAGGCGAGGGCGAGGTGGCGCAGGCGGATCGGGCCGGATCTGTGCACGGGCATGGCGTGCCTCCGAGTGGGGGAAGGACGTGCGGTGTGCGTGGCGTGCGCATGCCATCAAGAGTCTGGTGACGACGCTACGCATCCGCTGGGCCGGCTGGGAAGGGGGTCCGGACGATGCCTATGGTCCAGCCCTGCGAAATACTGGCGGAGCTGCGGTGATGACGGGGTCCGGCGGAAACTTTCACGATCGGGAAAGCAGAACATGGGTGCTGACGTGCACAAGGACGAGGACAGAAGCGACAGCGGGATTCCGGATCCCGATCCCGAATATCTGTCCCTGGAACGCGAGTTGACGTTCCTGCTTCGGCGGGCCCGGGCCAACCAGGGCGAGATGGCCCGTGAGGTCCACCCCGACCTGGAGTCCGCCGCGTACGGTCTGCTGGTCCGGCTGGACGAGTACGGGCGGCAGCGGGCCACCGAGCTCGCCGCCTACATCGGCGTCGGCAAGGCCACCATGTCCCGCCAGCTGCGCGCCCTGGAGGAGCTGGGCCTGATCTCCCGCGAGCCCGACCCGGCGGACGGCCGCGCCTGGCTGGTCGACCTCACCGACGAGGGCCGGCGCCGCGTCGCACACGTCCGCGAGGCCCGGCGGGCCCGCTACGTCAGCCAGCTCTCCCACTGGGACCGCCGCGAGGTCGCCGAACTCGCCCGCCTGCTCCACCAGTTGAACGGCGTCATGGAGAAGTGAGCCCCAGGCGGAAGTACCCCGGGCGGAAGTACCCCAAGCGGAAGTAGCGGCTCACAGCTCGACGTACACGACCGTCGCGTCGTCGTGCGTCTTGCTCCGGCCCAGATACGTCCGTGTCTCCGCGTCGGCCCGCTCCAGCGCCCGCACCCGGTTCACCAGCTCCGCCGCGCCCTCCTTCCGGACGAGGGCGAGGCACTGTGCCCAGTCGCCCTTGCCGAACTTCTCCACCCACCTCGTCGCCCCGTCCGTCAGGGCGGCGAGGGCGCGGACCCCGGCGCGGGGGAGCGTGCCCGTCACCGCCCGTTCCGCGACCGAGGGATCGGCGGCGGCCGTGAAGAAGCCGCCCTCCTTGTTACGGAGCGTGGCGTCGATCAGCTCGTCCGTGGCGCGCGCGGCGCGCGGCAGACGCGAGAGGCGGTCGTCCAGTACGGCGGTCACCTCGCCGGCCGGGGAGTCGACGAGCAGGGCGGAGTCCGAAAGGACCAGATATTCGATCTCCTCCGGGGACCAGCGGGCCACCACCACGGTCGCCTGCGGGGTGCGCGGGTGAGAAAGGTCACAGGTGGTGGAGTGGGCCTCGGATGTTCGGAGGATCGCCCGGGAGAGAATCTCCGCCAGAGTCAGATCCCGGCAGGAAACGGTCAGTTCGGTCAGCGCGCCGCCCAGCCGCGCGGTGTACCAGGGGACCGGATGCAGACAGCCCGTCTCCCCCCTCGGCGGGGTCACTCCGTCCAGGACGATCAGCGAACCGCCCTGTCCCGAGGCCGGAAGGCCGACGCTCGCGAAGTCCTCGTCGGGGCGGTTCGGGTCACCGGGCTCCGACACAAGTTCCGTACGCATTCGGCCAGTCTGCACGACCTCTTCACAGGCCTCGCAGAACGTTGGCACTGGTTACCGAATCGGCGCAGCCCCGCAGGTCAGACGCCTGGTTTGGGGTGGAATGGATCACTCCGGGAATGCGTGGCGGCGAATCCTGCCAAAGCCCGCCGCCCACGTCCAACCGGCGTGGCCCGCAAGGCCGTAGAACGGGCCGCCGGAACTTGCCCGCCAACTCCCCAACGGGGTTCACTCCTTCGGGTGGCGGCCCGGACGATGCGCGACCGCTGCCCACCGGCACTGGGAGGGTCGCCGTACCGGGATGACGGAGCGTCACCCGGCCCCATGAGTATCACGAGTCAGGAATGCGAGCACCGGTGCAGAAAAAGCGGCCTCGGCGCACAGGCAAGCAGACGGCCCCCCAGGGGGGCGCCACCGGTGCCGTCACGCCCGATCCCGCGGGCAAGGGGCGCAGCACCCACGTCCGCAACCGGCTCATCGTCGCCGTGGCCGTGGTGGCCGCCGCCATTGCCGCGGCCGGTGTCCCCTCCCTCGTCACCGCCTCCGGCCAACTCCACGACTCCCAGGACCTGGTGACGCTCGCCGAGCAGACCCAGGACGCCCTGTCGCTGGCCCACTCGCTCGCCGACGAGCGGGACGAGGTCACCTCGTACATCGCCGCCGGGCGCCCCAAGTCCCAGGCCCCCGACGAGGATCGCAGCGCCCGCGTCGACCGGCAGGTCGACGAACTGCGCGCCGACACCGACATCTCGGCCGCGCTCCGCTCGGACCTCGACGACGTGGCCGCCGTACGACGGGCCGCGCTCACCGGCCAGAGCAGCGCGCTGGAGGCGCATGTCGCGTACTCCGGCGCCATCACCGAACTGCACCGGCTCGCCGAGCAGTTGGCGGAGCAGATGCCGCCGCGGGCCGGCTCCGGCGCCTACGCGCTCGCCGAACTCGACACCGCCGTCCAGCAGGCCGCCGCCGCCCGCGGACTGCTGCTGGCCGCGCTGAACGTGCCGACCAGTACCAAGACGGTCATCAGCGCCATCACCGGCCTCCCCGTCACCGAGACCAGCTCGACGGCCGCCCAGACCAAGCAGCGGGACGCCCTCAGCGCCGCCGCCCAGCAGGCCCGGCTGCGCTCCGACGCCGCCCTCGCCGACTTCCGCGAGACCGGGACGAAGGCGGCCGTGGCGGGCTACGACTCCACGGTCACCGGACCCGAGGTCAACACCGCCGAGAAGTACCTCGCCTCCCTCACCGACCAACCCACGCTGTCCGACAGCGAGTTGGACACCAGCACCAAGAAGCTGGACGCGGCGCTCTCCGCCCGGGTCGACCTGATGCGCGGCGAGGAGTCCGCCCTCTACGAGCACCGCTCCAAGGACCTCGCCCAGCTGCGCGACGACGACGTCAAGGCGCTGGAGCTGCGCGTAGCGATCCTCGGCGCCCTCATGCTGCTGGCCGTCGGCATCGCCACCGCCATGGCCCGCACCCTCACCCGCCCGCTGTCGGTGCTGCGCCGGGGCTCGGCACGGCTGGCCGGCGCCGAGGACCCCGCGGCCGAGGAAGCCATCAAGTTCACCGGCCGCAACGACGAGTTCGCCCAGGTCGTCCGCTCGGTCAACTCCCTGCACGCGCACGCCGTCGCCCTCCACGAGCGCATCGCCACCCTGGAGGCCGACCGCAAGCACCTGGTCGGCCAGCGCCAGCGGATGGCCGACGCCCGCGAGGAACTCCGGGCCGAAGTCACCGACTCCAGCGAGCAGTTGGAGCGCCTGCGCACCAGCATCGGCGGCACCTTCGTCAACCTCGCACTGCGCACCCTCGGCCTGGTCGAGCGCCAACTCGCCGTCATCGAGGGCCTGGAGGAGCGCGAGCAGGACCCCGACCGCCTCTCCACCCTCTTCAAGCTCGACCACTTCGCCACGGTCATGCGCCGGCACAGCGAGAACCTCCTCGTCCTCGCCGGCACCGAACACGTCCAGCAGCACGCGGGCCCGGTCCCGCTCGTCGACGTCGTCCGCGCGGCCGTCAGCGAGATCGAACGCTACGAACGCGTCCGTATCTCGGCACTCCCGCCACACGCGCACGTGGCGGGCTTCGCGGCGGACGACCTGAGCCACCTGCTCGCCGAACTCATGGAGAACGCCAGCTCGTTCTCCCCGCCGGACGCCCCCGTCGAGATCTCCGGCTGGCTCCTGGAGAACGGCGAGGTCATGCTCTCCGTCCAGGACGAGGGCATCGGCATGACCGACGACCGCATGACCCGCCTCAACACCCGCCTCACCGAGTTCGACCCGGACTCCCCCTACGACCAGGAGGGCGAGGAGGGCCTCGGCCTCGGTCTGTACGTCGTGGCCCGCCTGGCCCACCGCCACGGCGTCCGCGTCCAGCTCCGCGACCAGAAGCAGGGCGGCATCGCGGCGGTCGTCGTCCTGCCCGGCCCCCTCCTCGCGGCGGCCCCCATGACGGCCGTACCGACGTCCTCACCGGCGGCCGGTACCACCCACTCCTACTCCCTCCCGGGCGCCGCGGCCGAGGCCAACTCCAACGTCCTGCACGCCCGCCCGAAGCCGGACGAGGACCCGCTGGTCGCCCTCGCGGAGAAGGCGGTACGGGAGACCCCGGCCGAGACGACGATGGAACTCCTGCTGCCGCAGGCGACGGAGGACCCGTCGGCCGCCGACGGCGAGGCCGCCCCACAGGGGCCACCCGCAACCGACAACGAAAGCCGCACGGGCGGTGCGGGTGGGAGCGAAAACAAGGCCGACGGCGAAGCCGAGGCCGAGCACACACGTGCCGACGAGGACCCCGTCACAGCCAAGGGCCTCCCCAAGCGCACCCCGAAGATCACCCAGCCCGCACAGGCCCCGCGCCGGCGGACCGGCACCGTAGACGCCGAAGCCCTGCGCCGCAGACTCGGCGGCTTCCGCGCCGGAGCCTCCGCCGGCTACCGCGACGTAGAAGCGGAGATCGCCGAACGGACCGGCCAGAACCCGGTCCCGGCACCGCGCGGCGCGAACGCACCATCCGAAGAAGCCACGGGGGGCACCGTCGAGGAGGCAAGCAGTTGACCGCGCCCAGTACCTTCGGCCTGAGCAGTGAAGCCCGCAACCTGCACTGGCTGCTGAGCAACCTCGTCGAGGAGGTGTCCGGCATCCAGTCGGTCGCGGTCGTCTCCTCCGACGGCCTGCTGCTCCTCTCCTCCGACCCGCACAGAAACGATCAGGCCAGAGAGGCCCTGGAAACCAGGCGCACGGGACCGCGAGGCTCTGCGGCGGACCTGGCCACCATCGTCTCCGGCATCGGCAGCCTCACCATCGGCGCCGCCAAGCTGATGGACTCCGGCCCGGTGAAGCACACCATGGTCGCGATGGAGGAGGGCAGCCTGTTCGTGATGTCGATCAGCGACGGTTCGCTGCTCGGTGTGCACGGCTCCGCGGACTGCGACATGAGCGTCGTGTCGTACCACATGGCGCTCTTCGTCGGCCGCGCCGGCCATGTGCTGACCCCCGAACTCCGCAGCGAACTGCGGAAGTCCCTCGAAGACGCGTCCGCGGAGAGTGCCCGATGACCGGCGGCCGCAGGGGCAGTACGCCGAACAGGCTTCCCGTGCGCGGCGGCGACCGCAAGCCCGCCCGGGTGCGCCCCTACTCGCTCACCGGCGGCCGTACCCGCTTCGGTCATGTCCTTCTGGTGGAGACCTTCGTGGCGGCGCTCGAAGCCCCGGAGGAACGCAAGGAGTTGGCGAACGGTTCGCTCAACACCCGGGTCATGCCGGAGATGCGCGCCATCGTCGAACTCTGCCGCCGTATGCGCACGGTGGCCGAGATCGCCGCGCTGCTGAAGATGCCGCTCGGCGTGGTCCGCGTGCTCCTGAGCGATCTCGCGGACCAGGGAAAGATCCGTGTGTACGGAACCGGGACCGGCCACGGCCCGGGCCGTCCTGACCGCGCTCTGCTGGAAAGGGTGCTGAGTGGACTCCGTCGTCTCTGACGCCGCCGCCTACGGCGTCTCCCCGCTCCTCGACGACGAGGAGCAGCCGCGGGCCTGGCAGTTGGACCGCACCCGCGCACCGGTCGCCACGAAGATCGTGGTGGCCGGTGGTTTCGGCGCCGGCAAGACCACCATGGTCGGCGCCGTCTCCGAGATCCAGCCCCTCCAGACGGAGGCGCTGATGACCGAGGCCAGTGAGGACACCGACGACCTCACGGGCACCCCGGAGAAGACGACCACCACGGTCGCCATGGACTACGGCCGCCTCACCCTCGACGACGACCTGGTGCTCTACCTGTTCGGAACGCCGGGCCAGCAGCGGTTCTGGTTCATGTGGGACGACCTGGTGCGCGGCGCGATAGGCGCCGTCGTCCTTGCCGACACCCGCCGCCTCAAGGACTGCTTCCCCGCGCTGGACTACTTCGAGAGCTGCGGTCTGCCGTACGTCGTCGCGGTCAACCACTTCGACGGCAGCGAGCGGTTCGACCCCGAGGATGTGCGGGAGGCATTGACGATCCCCGCGCACATACCTGTAATGATCATGGATGCGCGGCGGCGGATTTCGGCCATCGAGACCCTGCTCGCGCTCGTCGCCCACACGCTGGACGTCACCCCCGAGTAGCCCCCGAGCAGTCCTCGATCAGTCGCGACCAAGGAGCCACCACCCGCATGCGGAAGATACTCGTCGTCGGAGCCGGCCAGTCCGGGCTCCAACTCGCCCTCGGACTCCAGTCGCACGGGTACGAGGTCACCCTGATGTCCAACCGGACGGCGGACGAGATCCGTTCCGGGCGGGTCATGTCGACGCAGTGCATGTTCACCACGGCACTGCGGCACGAGCGCGATCTCCAGCTGAACTTCTGGGAGTCCCAGGCCCCGAAGATCGAAGGACTCGGCGTCTCGGTCGCCGCCCCCGGCTCGCACGACCCGGGGCCGACACAGCGCGCGATCGACTGGGTGGGCAAGCTCGACGGGTACGCGCAGTCGGTCGACCAGCGGGTCAAGATGGCCGGCTGGATGGAGACCTTCGCCCAGCGCGGCGGCCAACTGGTCATCCACGGCGCGGCGGTCGGCGACCTCGACTACTTCTCCCGCACCTACGACCTCGTCCTCGTCTCGGCCGGCAAGGGCGAGCTGGTGTCGATGTTCGCCCGCGACCCGGAGCGCTCCCCGTACACCGAGCCGCAGCGCGCGCTCGCGGTCTCCTACGTCCACGGTCTGGGCCCGCGTCCGGAGCACCCGGACTACGACGCCGTCCGCTGCAACCTGGTGCCCGGCGTCGGCGAGTTGTTCGTCATGCCGACGCTCACGACCTCCGGCCGCGCCGACATACTCTTCTGGGAAGGCATACCCGGCGGCCCCCTCGACGTCTTCAACGGAGTCAAGGACCCGGGCGAGCACCTCTCCCTGACCCTGGAACTCATGGAGAAGTTCACGCCCTGGGAGTACGAGCGGGCGCGCGATGTCGAACTGACCGATGCGGGTGGGACGTTGGCGGGCCGTTACGCGCCCACCGTCCGTAACCCGATCGGTCGGCTGCCGGGTGGTGGCCTGGTTCTCGGTGTCGCCGACGTCGTCGTCGCCAACGACCCGATCACCGGGCAGGGCTCCAACTCCGCGGCCAAGTGCGCCGCTTCGTATCTCGCGTCGATCCTCGAACACGGGGAGAAGGAGTTCGACGGGGACTGGATGTCTGCGACGTTCGAGCGGTACTGGGAGACCGCGCGGCACGTGACGAAGTGGACCAACGCGATGCTGTCTCCGCCGCCGGAGCACATCCTCAACCTCATTGGTGCGGCTGGGCAGTTGCCGCCGGTGGCGGATCGGTTCGCCAACGGCTTCGACGACCCGGCTGATTTTGAGAACTTCTTCTATGACCCGGAGAAGACGGGGGCGTACCTGGCTTCTGTGACGGCCTAGGCTGCGGGTTTCGTCGTGGCTGGTCGCGCAGTTCCCCGCGCCCCTTCAGGGCGCTCGTCCGGGCGTACCGCTCCGAGGATGGGGTAGGACGCCACAGGTGACACCTGGACCTTCTCGCCCGTGCGCGGGGCCTGGACGATCTTTCCGTCGCCCAGGTACATCGCCACGTGCGTGGCCTCCGGGAAGTAGATGATCAGGTCGCCGGGGCGTAGTTCGTCGAGCGGGATTCTCGGCAGCTCTGCCCACTGCTCTTCACTCGTCCTCGGGATCGTGGTGCCCGCGTGACCCCACGCCTCGGACGTCAGGCCCGAGCAGTCGTACGTCCTCGGGCCCTCCGCTCCCCACTCGTACGGCTTGCCGATCTGTTGGACGGCGTAGCGCAACGCCCGGTCTCCCGCGCGTGAGGGCTCGCGGTTGTCGTCGCCCAACGCACCTGAAGTGACCAGTTTCTGCTGGGCCTTGTCGACGTCGGTCTTCTCGAAGGCGGCGAGGGCGGTGAGTTGGTCGGGGGTGAGGGAGGCGATGAGCTTCTCGACGTCGGCCAGACGCTTGCGTACGTCGTCGCGGTCCTTCATCTGGCGCGCGGCCAGGGTGAGTTGGGTGTCGAGGGCCTTGCGGGCCGCGCGGGCCAGGTCGTCGCTCTTCTTCTCGTTGCCGAGCAGTCGGCCCACCGTGTCGGCCCGCTCGCGCGCCAACTGGCCGATGACATGGCCCTCGTCGAGCGCGTGCTGCGGGTCATGGGCGAGGAGGAGGCGGACGTAGGGGGAGAGGGCGGTGCTGTTCTGGTACTGCTCGCGGGCCAGCCGGCCGGCGGCGCCGCGGCTGTCGTGGAGGGTGAGACGGGCGCGGGCGAGTTCGGAGTCCAGGCGGTCGACCTCGGCGTGCTGCTTCTTCAGCTTCTCCTCGGTGGCGTTGTACGTCTCCGTGGCCTGCTCGGCGTCCCGGTACAGCGTCTGAAGGTCCGTCAGCAACTCGGCCACGGGCCGCTGTCCGGGTGCCTGCGGATCGGGTACGGCCGCGGCGGGCAGCGGTGCGAGGACGGTGCCGGCCGCCACCGCCGCCGTACAGACCAGACGCAGAAGCCTTCCTGACACGTCATCACCTCCGGTGCGCGGCGGCCCTTCCGCCCCGCATCGTGAGCATCAGACGGGGGCGCCGGGTCCGCGCGCCGGGTGTGCGCGGTTCGGCGCAACCTGGTCACCCGTGGGTGTCGTCCGGCTTGCCGCCCGGCGTGGCGTCTGGTGCGGCGTCCGGTTTGGACCAGGGCCAGCGCAGGCCGCTGCCGCGCTTCCCCTGCGGGTCGTACTCGTACTTCCAGCCCTTGGGGAGCCCGAGCCGCTTGCTGTGTGCCCTGGGCACCCGGCGGTAGACGAGAACCGTGGGCGGGCCGCCGGCGTCGTCGGGGACCGGGATGCGGTAGGTCTTCGGCGGGTTCCCGGTGGGTCCGACCAGCACCGGCAGGGACCGCCCGTCCATCGGGCCGCCCTCGAACGGGGTCTCTTCGCTCTTCACGCCACCAGTGTCAGCCATCCGTCGCGAGGGCCCGGACAAGCCCGGCGGTCTGCGGGTCCCGGCGGGCCGTCACCGACAGCACCGCCGCGAACTGCTCGACCAGCCAGTCCCGCAGTTCGTCGGCGGGCGGCTGCTTGTCCTCGTCGAGCCAGATGAGGGAGGCCGCCTCTACGGCCGTGATCCACATCCGTACGGTCATCCGCAGCCGCGGGCCCGGTTCGGCGACGCCGAGATGGCTGAGGATGTGCACGGCGGCGGCCCGGCGGACGCCGTCCACAATGGCCGTCGTACGGGATGTCTCCACGACGCTCCCGCCCTGGAGCAGGGCGCTGAAGCCGGCGTCGTGCTGGTCGACGAAGCCGAGGTAGCGGTCGAGGGCGCGGGCGAGACGGGGGAGGAGCGGGCCCTCGCGCGGTTCGTCGAAGCACTGCTGGAGTTCCTCGGCGGCGGAGCGGAGGGCTGCTTCGTAGAGCTGCTGCTTGCCGCCGGGGAAGTACCGGTACACCAGGGGCCGGGAGACGCCGGCCGCCTCCGCCACGTCGTCGAGGGACACCTCTTCGGGGGCGCGGTGCGCGAAGAGGGTGAGGGCGGCTTCGAGGAGCTGGCTCCGGCGCTCCTCGACATTGAGACGGCGGTAGGCGGGCGCGGCAGGGGGCATGGGTGCAGGGTAGTCGGGCGGGTGCGGGTGCGTCGTGGCTGGTCGCGCCCACGCGGCGGAGCCGCAAATCGATACAGCCCCGCGCCCCTGAAGGCCGGATCAGTCAAGGCGCTTGTAGGGGCGCGGGGAACTGCGCGACCAGCCCCCACCGGCTTGCACTACGACCTCAAGCCAGTAGCCCCGAAGCCTTCCACAACCTCCGCCCAACCCCCCTCAGCACCCCGATGTCGTCCAAGAAGTCCGTCAACTTCTTCGACCCGCTCTGCATGACCTCCCGCCGATGCCCACTCGCCCGCACCTGAGCCACGGCCTCCCGCTGATCGAGCCCCACGTTCGTGTACACCTCGGGATTGATGAAGGCGATCGAGAAGATCCGCGCGAACTCACCCGACGTGACCCGCGTGAACTCCTGCGACCACCGGGGCGCGGTGACCATCTGACGCCTCAACTCCTCCCGGGCGTAACGGACATGACGCGCCTCCTCCACCACATGGATCCGCGTCACGCCCCGCACCAACGGCTGCACCCGCTCGTCCGGAAACGTCAACCTCTGCATCCAGTCGAGGACTTCCTCCCCGAGCAGCGTCGCGGTGAAGGAACCGGGCGTGGTGGAGACCGTCTTGAACAGCCGCCCCAGGTTCTGGTGGGCCCGGCTCACCGGATACCAGGGCGCGTCCCCGCGGGAGATCAGCCGCGCGAACATCTTCGAGTGCCGGCACTCGTCCTCGATCTCGGTGAGCGCGTAGCGCACATGCGCACTCGTCGCCGCCTTGTCGTAGATGTGCCGGACGAGCAGCTGCATCAGGATCAGCTCGAACCAGATGCCGAGCGAGGCGAGTGCCGCGGCCTCGTGCTGGGAGAGCAGGATCCGCTGTTCCTCGCTCATCCGCCGCCACAGCGGGGTGTCGTAGAGCGAGACCAGTTCCGGCGGCCAGAACCACTTGCCGTCCTCGAAGGGCGCGTCCCAGTCGAGTTCCCTGTCGGGGTCGAAGGAGTGCTTCGCGGAGGAGGCGAGCAGCCGTTCGGCCACCTGCTCGCGGTCCTTGAGCAGGCCGAGCGCGTCGCGCAGCCCGTCGACCGCGTCGGCTTCGGTCAGGGTCGTCATGGTTCTCCCACCTCGCGGATCAGTGCGTGTTACCCGGGGTCACATCCTCCGAAGTCTTATGAGACTGCTTGTCAGCAAGCTCGTCAATCCCTCTGTTCGCAAGTTCTGCATATTCCGCATGTACGGTGCTGTCGTGTCCATGCCTCCACCGCCGCAGCAGCCCTCGTATCCCCAACAGCCGTACCCGCAGCAGTACCCCCAGCCGTACCCGCAACAGGCGTACCCCCCGCAGCAGTTCGGACCGCCGCAGCCGCCGTACGGTCAACAGCCCTACGGCTGGGGCGCCCCTCCGCCCGCCTTCCCGCCGCCCTCGAAGAAGCGCGGGCTCGGGTTCGTGCTGGGGATCGTCGGTGGGGCGCTCGGTGTGGCGGTGGTGATCTTCATGGCCGTCGTGCTGACGGTCGGCAGCCAGTCCGCCACCGGGTTTCCCGAGGCGAACTTCGTGCTGACGCTGCCCAAGACGCTGGTCGACGGCCGCTTCGAGCTCGCCGACGACCTCTCCGGCACCGAGGGGCAGAAGATCGAGCAGGAGGCGGACGGCGCCTGGGACGCCGAGGACACCGTGGGTGTCGTCGGCACCTACGCCCTGAACGGCGACGCGACCAAGGGCACGCTCGTCCTGTCGGGGATGTACGGCCGCTTCAAGAACGAGGACGAGGCTCGCGCGGGCATGCTGAAGGGCGCCGGCGAGGCCACCGGGGTGACCGTGGCCGTACCGCGCAAGGACTTCGCCGAGGGCGGGGTCACGGTCTCCTGCGAGGTACTCAGCCAGAAGAAGCTCGGCGCCACCGTCACCTATCCCACCTGTGCCTGGGCCGACGGCAACACCGCCGCCGCCGTCGCCTGGACCACGGCGGCGACCCTCACCCAGGACCCCTCCGACGTCGACCTGGCCCTCTCCGCGAAGATGACCCTCCAGGTCCGCTCGGAGACCAGGAAGGCCAAGTGACGCCGGCCCGCCGAAGTTTGGAGGGGCTCGCCCTCGGCGACGCGTTCGGCGAGCGCTGGTTCCCGCTCTTCCGCGAACCCCGTCAGGCCTACGACGAGGTCCGCGCCCGGCGCACCCCGGAGGAACCGGAGTGGCACTGGACGGACGACACGGCGATGGCCCTCGGCATCCTCCGGGTGCTCGACGAGCACGGCGAGATCCGACAGGAGCCCCTCGCCCGGGCGTTCGCGCTCGGCTACGACGTCGATCCGGCCCGGGGGTACGGCCACGGCATGCACCAGTTGCTGCCCCTGCTGCTCCAGGAGCCGCACCGCTGGCGGGAGTTGGCGCGTGAGCTGTTCGACGGCCAGGGCAGCCTCGGCAACGGTGCCGCGATGCGTGCCGCTCCGCTGGGTGCGTGGTTCCACGACGATCTCGACCGCGTCGTCGAGCAGGCGATCCTGTCCGCCGAGGTCACCCACGCCCACCCGGAGGGCATCGCCGGCGCGGTCGCCGTGGCCGTCGCCGCCGCGTTCTCCGTACGGCGGGAGCTGACCCTGGAGGCGGTGGCGGCGCGGACGCCCGAAAGTGCCGTGAGGGAAGGGCTGTTGCGGGCGGTCGACGTGCCGTTCGCCACCGAGCCGTGGCGGGCCTCCGACCTCCTCGGCAACGGTCAGCGCATCCGCGCCGACGACACCGTCCCCTTCGCCGTCTGGTCGGCCGCCCGGCACCCGGACGATCTGACCTCCGCCCTGTGGACCACCGCGGAGGGTTTCGGTGACGTCGACACGACCTGTGCCATCACCGGCGGCATCGTGGCCGCCCGGACGGGGCTCGACGGCGTGCCGCAGGACTGGCTGCGCCGCCGCGAGCCCCTGCCGGGTACCGGGAACTAGACGGAACAGCCCAGCCCCTCCGGGATGTTGACCGGTCCCGTCGGGTCGGCTCCCTGGGGCGGGAACGACGTGCGCAGGGTGAAGGCGTACGGGGTCGGGCCGTGGGCGCGGAGGTGGAGGAGGCGTTCCTCGGCCTCCGCGACCGTGGGGCGGTGGCCCCTCGGGACCCACCACAGGGTTGCCATCGCCTCCCGCATGCGTTCGAACCATTCGCGGCGGCGGGCCAGCAACTCCCGGTGCCGGCCCTGGTACATGAACGCGGTCAGGGCGTTCGTGTCGCGCCACACGGACATGTTGATGATCAGCCAGTCGTCGCCGAGGACGGGGACGTCGGTGGCGTTGCCGGAGTCGGACTGGAGGCGCCACACGAAGCCCTCGGCCGCGTCGGCGACGGCGTTGACGGGGTCGAGGGCGTCCACGAAGTCCTTCAACTCCGGGGAGTCCATGGGGAATTGGAGTCGGCCGATGTTGACCTGGGCGAGTTCGTAGGCGGGTGCTGTCGACGGCTCAGTCATGAACCGAACGATAGGTCGGGCGTCCGTGCCGTGACACCCCCCGTCTCACAGGCCGAGCACCGCCTCCATCACCGCCTTCGCGATCGGTGCCGCGTCCCCGCCCCCGCTGATGTCCGAGCGGTCGGCAGACGCGTCCTCCACCACCACCGCGACCGCCACCTTCGGCTCCATGTCCCGCTCGCCCTGCGCCCAGGACACGAACCAGGCATACGGCGTACCGGAGTTGCCGATGCCGTGCTGCGCGGTGCCGGTCTTGCCGCCGACCGTGGCGCCGGGGATGGCCGCGTTCGTGCCGGTGCCTTCCGTGACCACGTCTTCCATGAGTTCCCTCATCTGTACGGCTGTTGCGGGGTGCATGGCCTGACGGACCGGGCGGGACGATCCGGCCGTCGACACCGTCTCGCCGCCCTTCCGCGTCGTGCGCTCCACCAGGTAAGGCTGCCGCACCTGCCCCCCGTTCGCGACCGCCGCCGCGACCATCGCCATCTGCAACGGCGTGGCCCGCGTGTTGTACTGGCCGATCGACGACAGCGCCAACTGGGCCTTGTCCACCGAGGTGTCGAAGGTGCTGGGGGAGACCGCGAACGGGATCCGCACACCGGTGTCGTTGAAGCCGAACGCCTCCGCCGTGCCGCTCATGTTCCGCACACCGGTATCCACGCCCAGCTTCGCGAACACCGTGTTGCACGACCACTCGAAGGCGGAGCGCAGCGGCGCGTCCGCGCAGCCGTCACCCTCGTTCGTGAGGGTCGTCGAGGTGCCGGGGAGGGTGAACGGGTCGGGTGACTTCGTCGCCGCGTCCAGGTCCGTCACCACCCCCGCGTCCAGCGCCGCCGCCGCGGTGACCACCTTGAACGTCGAACCCGGCGGATAGGTCTGCCGTACCGCCCGGTTGAGCATCGGCTTGTCCGGGTCGGCGTTCAGCCGGGCCCAACTGCGGTTCGCGGTACGGCCGTTGCCCGAGAGCGCGCCAGGGTCGTAGGACGGGGTGGAGACCAGGGCGAGGATGCGGCCGGTGGAGGGTTCGATCGCGGCGACCGCGCCCGTGCGGGTGCCGAGTCCGTCGTAAGCCGCCTTCTGCGCGGCCGGGTCGAGGGTGGTGACGACGTTGCCGCCGGGGTTCTGCGCGCGGGTGAGGTCGTTCCACAGGGGGAACGGCGAGAGCATCTCGTCGGTGCCGGAGAGGATGGCGTCCTCGGAGTGCTCCAGGAACGTCGTGCCGTACTCCTGCGAGGCGAAGCCGGTGACGGGGGCGTACAACGGGCCGTCCTTGTACGTCCGTTCGTAGCGGAGCTGCTCGCCGGAGTCCCGGGAGCCGGTGATCGGCCGGCCGCCGACGAGGATGGCGCCGCGCGGCTGGTCGTAACGGGCGATGGTCTGGCGGCGGTTGGCGGGATTGTCGTCGTAGGGCCGGGACCGGAAGACCTGGATGCGGGTGGCGTTCACCAGCAGGGCGAGCAGGAGCAGGGTGCAGAAGGCCGCCGCGAGGCGGATGTGCCGGGTCATGGCGTCGGTCACGCCGCCACCTCGATGTCGTAGTCGGACTGGCGGCGGGCCGAGTCGCTGACCCGGATCAGCAGGGCCACGATCGCCCAGTTGGTGACGACCGAGGAGCCGCCCTGGGCGAGGAACGGCATCGCCATGCCGGTCAGCGGGATCAGCCCGGTCACCCCGCCCGCGATCACGAACACCTGGAGCGCGACGATCGAGGCGAGGCCGACCGCGAGCAGCCGGCCGAAGGGGTCGCGCAGCGCGAGGCCCGCACGGTAGCCGCGCTCCACGAGCAGGCCGTAGAGGATGAAGATCGCGGAGAGGCCGGCCAGGCCCAGTTCCTCGCCCGCGGTGGCCAGGATGAAGTCCGACTTCGCGGCGAAGCCGATGAGGATCGAGTGGCCGAGGCCGAGGCCCGTGCCGAGGATGCCGCCGGCCGCGAACGCGAAGAGGGACTGGGCGAGTTGGTTGGGTCCCTGGCCCGCGTCGATCGACGCGAAGGGGTGCAGCCAGTCGAGGACGCGGCTGTGGACATGCGGTTCGAGGCGGCCGACCGCGACCGCTCCGAGGGCCGCGAGCAGCAGGCCGACCGCGATCCAGCCGGTGCGGCCGGTGGCCACGTAGAGGAGGGTCACGAACAGGCCGAAGAAGAGGAGCGAGGTGCCCAGGTCGCGTTCCAGGATCAGGACGCCGACACTGATCAGCCAGATCGCGACGATCGGGCCGAGGACGCGGCCGGTGGGGAGCTGGAGGCGCCAGACGCGGCGGCCGGCGTAGGCGAGCGCGTTGCGGTTGGCCGCCAGATACGCGGCGAAGAAGATCGCGAGCAGCACCTTCGCGAACTCGCCCGGCTGGATGGAGAATCCGGCGATCCGGATCCAGATCCGGGCGCCGTTCACGGCCGGGAAGAGGACCGGGAGGGTGAGGAGGACGAGCGCGGCCGCCACGCACACATACGCGTAGCGCTGGAGCACGCGGTGGTCCCGGAGAGCGACGACCACGACGGTGAAGAGGGTCACGCCCAGGGTGGACCACACGAGTTGGGTGGGGGCCGCCCGGTCGCCCGGGGTCTCCAGGTCGAGCCGGTAGATCAGGACCAGGCCGAGGCCGTTGAGGAGTACCCCGATCGGGAGCAGGAGCGGGTCGGCGTACGGAGCCCGCAGCCGCACCGCCACATGCGCCAGCAGGGCGAGCACGCCGAGCCCGGCGCCGTAGCCGGCGGCGCCGGGCGGGACCGTGCCGTTCCTGGCCAGACCGACAGCGCAGTAGCCGTACACCGAGAGGAGTACGGCTACGACGATGAGGGTGAGTTCGATGCCACGGCGCCGGGGGAGGCGTACAGCGGGTGTGGGAAGGTCCGCTGTGACGGTGGTTCCGGCGTTGGTCATGTCCGGAACTTACCCAAATGGGACGGGTTGTGTGCCTTGGGTGGCGAGTGTGTCTCGCCCGTCAGCACCAGCGGGGGGCCGGACCGATGTTGTCGATGTAGCGCGCCGAACCCCAGGCCCAGGTGCCGTCCGTGAGCAGGTACCAGAGGTGGTTGCCGTCGACGTTGGAGCCCCTCGTCTTGCAGAAGATCGAGACGTGCTCGCCGCGGTGCGCGTACCGGATGATCCTGCTGCCGCGGTCCGGCCGGGTGCGCAGGGCCAGTTCGCGCGCCGTCACGACGCCCCGGTACAGGCGCTGGTTGTGGTGCTCGCCGTGCTCGTTGTCGTCGCCGCGACCGTTGTCGTCACCCTGCTGGTTGTGCTCGCCGCGACCGTCGGAGTCCTCGTCGCCGCGCTGGTTCCAGCCGTCGTCGTCCTGGGAGCTGCTGACGCTCTGGTCCTGGTCGCCCCATTCGTCGTCGGCCACGGCGGGCGTGACGGCGGCGGCGGTGACGAGCGCACCGGCGGCGACCGCTATACCGATACGCCGGAGAGAGAGGCTGAGGGACATGGGGGTACCTCCAGAAATGGGGCGAACCTGACTAATCGCCACATTAGGGGGAGCGGGACGGGCCGCGCTTGTCATGTTGGTCCACACGAGCGCGCCCCTTCAGGAGCGCGGGGCTGTGCCGATATGCGGCTCCGCCGCGTGGGCGCGATCAACCCCCGCCGGTCCGCTGCCGACAACCACTCTCATCGCAACGTCAACGTCGCCAGCGCCCCGCCGTCCTCAACGTTCGCGAACACCAGCCTCGCCCCCAACACCTCCGCCTGCCCCAACGCGATGGTCAACCCCAGCCCATGCCCCGTAGCTCCCCCCTCCGTACGGAACCGCTGCGGCCCGTGCTCGACGAGATAGCCCGGGTACCCGTCCCCGTGATCCCGCACGGTCACCACCGCCCCGTCCACGGTCACCACCACCGGCCCCCGCCCGTGCCGGTGCGCGTTGGCGACCAGGTTCCCGAGCACCCGCTCGAGCCGCCGCCGGTCCGTCTCCACCCACTCGTCCCGTACGACGACGACCTCCGTGTCCGTCCCCGACGCCTGGACCACCCTCCGCGCCACCGCCCCCAACTGCTCAGTACCCAGCTCGACCTGCTCCCGCCGGGTGTCGAGCCGGGAGATCTCCAGCAGGTCCTCCGTGAGCGTGCGCAACGCGGCCACCCGGTCCCGCACCAGCTCGGTCGGCCGCCCCGGCGGCAGCAGTTCGGCCGCCGCGTGCAGCCCGGTCAGCGGGGTGCGCAGCTCGTGCGCCACGTCGGCCGTGAACCGCTGCTCGGTCTGGAGCTTGCCCTGCAACGAGGCGGCCATAGTGTCGAGCGCGGCGGCCACCGCGGCGACCTCGTCCTGCGGCCGGGTCGCGTCCTTCGTACGGGGATCGTCGACCCGTGCGTCCAGGTCGCCGGCGCTGATCCGCCGGGCCACCTGTGCGGTCCCGTGCAGCCGCCGGGTCACCCGGGTCACCGCGAACGCGCCGACCAGCAGGGTCGCCCCGATCGCCAGCGCCGAGGACCACACGATCGCCCGGTCGAGCCCGGCGATGGTGTCGGCGCCCTGCGAGTAGTCGACCGCCACGGCCAGCACCCGGCCCCCGTCGGCGGGTCCCGCCGCCCACATCGTCGGGCGCCCCCGGCGCTTGCCGACCATCGTGCCCCGGTCGCCGTCCGCGGCCAGCTGCCGCAGGGGCACGGGCAGGCTCTCGGGATCGACACCGGCGCCGTGCAGCAGCGAGTCCCCGGCCTCGTACTGCGCCGTCGCCGTCCGCAGCCGCGACAGCGCCAGTTGGCGGGCCTGGCCGACGGTCCGGTCGGTCACCGACACATGCACGAGCACGCCGAGCAGGGCGGCCAGCGCGCAGCACATCACCGTGATGAACACGGCGGACTTGAAGGCGAGGGTCCCGGCCCAGCGGGGCAGCGCGAGCCGGGTCACGAGGTCGCCGAGGGTACGGGCGTGGGCGTCGCGCGACGGACACCGTGCTTACGGCTGCCCGTGCGCAGGAACTCGTCGTGGGTCAGCAGCATCGCCTTCTGCTCGGCGTCCCAGGTCCACTGCACGCGGTACTCGTACCCCGCCAGCTCGGACGGCGAGCGGATGATCACCGAACGCCCGGCCAGCTCGACGCCGCTCACCGCGTCGTCGTTGGCCATGACCTGCACGAGCCGGTGCTTCTCGACGGTGTAGACCCGCACGGCCGTCATCTTCGTGGGCAGCAGCCGGAAGCCGAGCGTCAGGTCGTCGTGTCCGTCGCCGGTCAGGTCGCGGTAGTACGGCTTGAGGACGGGGCACTTGCTGCGGTCCCCGCCGCTCCCGCAGTCGCCGATCCGCTCGGCGGTTCCCCGGTACGGCGCCTGGGAGCCGTCGTAGTTGCTCGGGTTCGCGGCGATCTCGGCCCGTACGACGGTGATCGGGTCCACCTTGCGGATGTCGTCGCCGGGGACGGTGACGCCCTGCACGATCTCGGTGTCGGCCTCGTCGAAGTCGTAGGCGGGGGAGGCGGCGGGCGACAGATTCGGCCAGAGCCGGGCGGGGCTGGTCGCCGTCGGGGTCGCGCCCGCGGCGTGCAGTGCGCCGGTGTCACCGCAGGCCACCGCGGTCGCGAGCAGCAGAGTGACGACGGCGGTGGTGCGCAGGGGGCGGGGGAACGGCACCCGTACACCCTATTCGTACGGAAGTCCTTTTTGTTCACGCAGGTCAGCGGGTCGGGGAAACGATTACTCGGCCAGCTCCTCCAGCAGCCGGGCCGTGGACAGTCCCGCCCGCAGATACTCCACGAACAGTTCGTTGTGCAGCGCCCACGGCGAGCGGCGGGCGCGGATCAGCCGTATCGCCTCCTCGGTGGAGTACCCGCGCCGGACCAGCGCGTGCGCGACGACGAGCCCCGACCTGTTGTAGCCGTGATAGCAGCGGACGAGGACCTTCCGCCCGTCGTCCAGCGCGTCGCACGCGGCCCGGGCCAGCCGCATCACGCCCGCGAGCTGCGTCCCGTCCAGCGGCCCGTCCGGAATCGGCCACACATGGTGCTCGACGCCGGAGTCGGGCCCGTGCCCCGGCAGCCGCAGCAGCGTCTGGACGAGATCGAACTCGTCCCGCACCACCGCGAACTCCCGCTGCCCCGAGCGCCCCCTGAACTCGTGCCCGCCCATCCACAGACCGGTGACGATCTCGCTCCACGGAGTGTCCGGAGCGGGTACGTCGGGTTGCTTCCTGCGCGTCCGCAACGGCGCCTCCCCAAGCCCCAGCGACTGACCCAAAGGTAACCGGGTTCTTGCCCCTTGAGCACCCCGCCTGTTCCCATGGTCGAGGGGTGATGACGCATGAGTGGACTACGCGTCGTACCGACCTGGCGCCATGGTCAGGAACGGCTGTACGTCTGTCACACGGACGGAAGGAACGTCGCCTGGTACGACAGGGAGGCGGCCAGGATCAACCTGCTGAGCGAGGACCGCAGAGAGGACGTGCTGCACGCCCTCGGCCCCTTCCTCACCGGACCGGTCACGATCGGCCCGCCGCCGGTGCCGACGCCCGCGGAACTCGCGCGGCTCTCCCTCCACCCCGACGACGACCTCGCGCCCAACCGCCCCGGCGAGGCGCTCCACCTGGCCCTCGACCGGGACCCCGGCCCGCAGCACCGGCTCCGCCCCGACCAGCGCCGCCGCGCCCTCACCGCCGAACAGGTCGTCGGCGAGGCCCTGGACGCACTCGACGGCGCGGGCTGGCACGCCCTCCACTCGATCCCGCTCCCCGGCGGCGACCGCCTCCACCACCTGGTGATCGGCCCCGGCGGCCTCTTCGCCGTACACACCCTGTACGCCCGTAAACAACGCGTCCGCATCGCCGACCCCATGGTCACCCTGGGCCGCCGCGACCCCCTCCCCCTCCTCCGCCGGGTCCGCTCCGACGCCGACCGCGCCTCCTACGCCCTCACCGCCGAGGTCCGCCCGCTGCTGGCCCTGGCCGGCCCGGCGGACGTCGCCGTCCTGAACCCGCTCCGCGAGGTCCGCGTACTCCAGGACACGGAACTGCCCGGACTGGCAAGGACGGGAGGGGTGTTGAAGCCGGCGGACGTGGAGGCGCTGCATGCGATGGCCCGGGACCGGCATACGTGGGGGAAGGTGTGACGGGGGTGTCAGTCCCGTCCTCCACGGTCTGAGCATGACCCCTGAGATGTGGGACCGGTTACGCCCGTTCCGTGACGAGGCGAGCGCGCGCGACATACCCGCCGACGACGTGGAGCGCCGGCTGGACACGGCCCGCCCCTGCGTGACGCTGACGCGGGCGGAGGACGGGGAGTGGCAGGAAGCCGGCCCGGTCGTGGGCAGATTCGGCGGCCCGCTCCTGCTGCCGCCCGATGTCCCGGACCCCGCCCGCCCCTTCGTAGCCTCCATCGACCTCACGGCCCTCCGCACCGACACGACGGACCTGCCCCTTCCTCCCGACGGCCACCTGCTGCTGTTCGCCTTCCCGGAGACCGCCGACGACTACGAAACGCGGGGCAGCGCGGTCCACGTCCCCGCCGGCACGGCCGTGACGGAACGGGACCCCAACGCCTGGAACACCTTCGACTTCGAGGACGAGGAGGCGATGTTCAAGGCGTTCCCCCAGGGCCCGTTGAGGGCGACGGCCGGAGTGTCCTTGCCGTACCACCACGCGGTCGAGTACCCCCGCGCCGGGGAACTCGTCCAGGTCTGGAACAGCACCCAGGACGCCATCACCCCCCAGGCCCCCATCCAACTCGGGGGATACGCCTGGGAGGAGGCCGTCCACACCGATCCGGTCGCCATCGCCGCATACCGCGCCGGAAAAGCGGCGGAAGCGGGCCACTGGCCCGGCCCGGTCTCGCCCGACGCCTCGGACTGGCTCCTCCTCGCCGACTGGCAGGCAGGCATGGACGTGGAGGGCTGGGAGAGCGCGTCCGTCCACTGGGCGATCCAGCGCGAGGACCTTGCCACGGGTCGCTTCGACCGGGCGTTCACTTCGGTGTTCTGGAACCCCTGAGGTCCGGTCGATTTTCAGCCCGTCCGGCGTTAGAGGTCGGGGCCCCCGCAGGGGCGAAGCGGGGGGCGGGGGGCGCCCGCCCCCCCGAGCGGCCGCGGTGGGGGGGGGGGGGGGGGAAACTAGGGCCCACCCCCACCGGCCCCCCACCG
Source organism: Streptomyces hokutonensis (assembly GCF_042751305.1). Taxonomy (GTDB): domain Bacteria; phylum Actinomycetota; class Actinomycetes; order Streptomycetales; family Streptomycetaceae; genus Streptomyces; species Streptomyces hokutonensis_A. Next base: position 90,469 of record NZ_JBHYWD010000005.1, on the reverse strand, counting down.
ACCAACGGCGCCAGCAAGTCCCCGTACTCCCGCAGCCGTACCCCCATGTCCGTTGCCAGAAAGGTCAGTTGGCCCACGGACCGACACCCCTCCACCTCCCCCCACGTCACCGGCGCCGACACACTCGGCTCGGCCCGCGCCCGCAGCGTGTACGCCGTCGCCGTCGTCTTCCGCGCAGCGTTCTGGCTCCAGTCGACGAACACCTTCCCCGGCCGCAGACTCCGCGTCATCCGGTGCACGACGAGCCGGGGCATGGCCTTCTCCGCCTCCACGGCCAGCGCCTTCGCGTACTCCACGGCCCGCTCCGACGGCACCGGCTCCACCCCCGCCAGCAGATGCAGCCCCTTCGCCCCGGACGTCTTGACATACGCCTCGATCCCGTCGGAAGCGAGCCGCTCCCGCAGCCACACCGCGACCTCGCAGCACTGCACGACCGTCGCCGGCGCCCCCGGATCGAGATCGAAGACCAGCCGGTCGGCGGAGCCCGGCGCCCCGATCACCCACTGAGGGGTGTGGAACTCGGTGACGAGGTTCGCCGCCCACATGAGGGACGCCAGGTTCTGCACCAGCACCATCCGGGCCGGCCCCTCCGACCTGGGCACCTCGGCCGTGGTGACCCACTCGGGCGTACCCGGCGGCACGTTCTTGGCGAAGAACACCTGACCGTCCGGCCCGTCCGGGTACCGCAGGAAGGACAGCGGCCGGTCCCGCAGATGGGGCAGCAGGGCCTCGGCGGTGGTGGCGTAGTAGTGCAGGACCTCGCCCTTGGTGAAGCCGTCCGCCGGGTACAGCACCTTCTCCAGGTTGCTGAGCGCCAGCCTTCGCCCCTCCACCTCTGTGATCGGCGTCATACGATGAGAATCCCACGGAAACGTGACGAACCGGACGCGGACCGGATGTGATCCGGAATCGGAAGGCGGGTGCGGCAGGTGCGATCCATATGGAACGGCGCGATCTCCTTCGGCCTGGTCAGCATCCCGATCAAGCTGGTGAACGCGACCGAGAGCCACTCCGTCTCCTTCCGCCAGATCCACACCGAGGACGGCGGCCGCATCCGCTACCGCAAGGTCTGCGAACTGGAGGACCGCGAGGTCAGCCAGGCCGAGATCGGCAAGGCGTACGAGGACGCGGACGGCACGATGATCCCGATCACGGACGAGGACCTGGCCCAGCTGCCGATCCCCACGGCGAAGACGATCGAGATCGTGGCCTTCGTACCGGCCGACCGGATCGATCCCCTCCAGATGGACGCGGCCTACTACCTCTCCGCGAACGGCGTCCCCGCGGCCAAGCCGTACACCCTGCTCCGCGAGGCGCTGAAGCGCAGCCAGAAGGTGGCCATCGCGAAGTACGCGCTACGGGGCCGCGAACGCCTCGGCATGCTGCGCGTGGTCGACGACGTGATCGCCATGCACGGTCTGCTCTGGCCGGACGAGATCCGCGCCCCCGAGGGCGTCGCCCCCGACACCGGCGTCACCGTCCGGGACAAGGAACTCGACCTCGCGGACGCCCTGATGGACACGCTGGGCGAGGTCGACCTCGCCGACCTCCACGACGACTACCGCGAGGCCGTAGAGGAGATGATCACCGCCAAGGCCTCCGGCGAACAGCCGGCCGATGCCCCGGCTCCGGCCCGCAGCGGCAAGGTCCTCGACCTGATGGCGGCCCTGGAGAAGAGCGTCCGCGAGGCACAGGAGTCGCGAGGCGCGGAGCCCGCCGGTGCGCGGACGGCGGCCAAGGCCGAGGTCACCTCCATCTCCTCGCGCGCGACCCCGAAGCAGACCACCGGCAAGAAGTCGACCTCCACGGCGAAGAAGACGGCGGCGAAGAAGACGACGACCACGAAGGCGACGACCACGAAGGCGTCGGCCTCCGGATCCGCGAAGAAATCGACGCAGACGCAGACGCAGGCGACGAAGAAGACCGCCGCGAAGAAGACCCCGGCGAAGAAGGCAACTCCCCGCAAGCGAACCGCCTGAGTCCCCGCTCGCCGCGCAACGTCACCCCACCCGCCGCAACGCCAACACCGCGTTGTGCCCCCCGAACCCGAACGAATTGCTCAACGCCAGATCCCCACCCTCCGGCAGCTCCCGCCCCGCCCCCACCACCACGTCCAACCCCAACGCGTCGTCCAACTCGCCACCCCCCACGGTCGGCGGCACCACCCCGTGATGCAGCGTGAGCACGGTCGCCACGGCCTCCACCCCGCCGGCCGCCCCCTGCAGATGCCCGAGATGCCCCTTGAGCGCGGTGACGGGCACGGCCCGTCGTCCGAACACGGCCCGCAGCGCCTCCGCCTCCGCGAGATCGCCCTCGACCGTCGCCGTGGCATGCGCGTTCACGTGCACGACGTCCACGACATGCCCGCCCGCGTCCCGCACCGCCCGCCGCACCGCGAGCGCGACCCCGGCGCCGGAGGGATCCGGCGCGGCCATGTGGTGCGCGTCGGCGGACAGCCCCCACCCGGCGGCCTCGCAGTAGATCCGCGCTCCACGCGCACGGGCGTGTTCCTCGGCCTCCAGGACGAGCACCCCCGCGCCCTCCCCGTTCACGAACCCGTCCCGGCCCTTCCCGAACGGCTGCGACGGAGACGAACCGTCCGCCAACCCCCGCGTGGACAACGCCCGCATCGCCGCGAACGACGCCATGATCGCCGGCGTGACGACCGCCTCGGCCCCGCCCGCCAGGGCGATGTCGACGCGGCCGTACCGTATGCGGTCGATGGCCGCCCCGATCGCCTCGGTGCCGGAGGCGCACGCGGCGGTGACTGTGCGGGCCTCGCCGGTGATGTGCAGGTCGAGGGAGACCTGGGACGCGGCCTGTGAGGGCACGGTCATGGGGGTGGTGAGCGGGGAGACCGCGCGCGGCCCCTTGTCGCGCAGCTTGCGGTCGCCGCCGACGAGCACGGACGCGTCCCCGAGGATCGCCCCGAGGCTGACGCCGACCCGCTCGGGGTCGAGCCCGCTCTCCCGGGTGCCGCCCGCCACGAACCCGGCGTCGTCCCACGCCTCCCGCGCGGCGAGCACGGCGAACTGCGCGGCCCGGTTCATCCGCCGCGCCGCCGCGCGTGGCAGCAGCTCCGCCGGGTCGACGGGCACGGTCCCGGCCACCCGTACGGGCAGCTCCGCGAACTCCGCGCCGTCCAGTTCCCGGATCCCGTGCCGACCGTCGAGCAGCCCCCGCCACAGCTCGCCCACCCCGACCCCGAGCGGCGTCACGGCCCCGAGCCCGGTGACCACCACCCGCCGCGGCCCGTTCACGACCGCCTCCCGCTCCGGCCGCGCGTGATGCCCTACCACGTACTCCGCGCCACCCCACCCACGGACCTCCGTATCGTTCGCGACCTCTCCCGCCGCCCCGTCCGGATCCCGGTGCCACACACCCCAACGCCGTACGTACGACACCTCGTCGGCGCGCGGATCGACGACCCGCAGGGTGGTCACCCGGTCGCCGTCGCGGAACTCGACCGCGGTGAGGTCCTGGGAGTCGAGGCGGGGGATCGCGCCGACGTCCATCCGGTGGCAGGCGACGGTGACGCGCAGGTTCCGGCCGAGCACCTCGTCCCGGTCGGCGCCGCCGAGCGGCGGACGCAGCGCGAGCCGGATCGTCTCCGGGGTCTCGGGCAGGGTGTGCATGACGACGTACCAGCAGTCGCGTTCGGCGTCGTCGGGGGACAACGCGATCAGGTCGCCGGGGATGACTTCGGCGGCGCTCACCGGGTGCGGGGCGAACGGAATCTCCGGTGAATGGGGTGAATTGGACATGGCTCTACACACTCCCTGTGCTCAGAACGGACTTATGGTGCGCGGCAAACCATCCCGAGTGAACTGGACGAAACCGGAAAACGCCACGGTTGAACGGTGAACCTCTTGCGGCTCTCGGGCTCTCAAGGCCCGCCGGAATGGGGCGAGTTGTCCGATTCGATCACCGGTCTTATGTGTGGAAGGTCACTTTCGCGCCCGCGGTCGCCGTCCCCGCCCCCACTTGTTCCCGGGATTTAACGCGAGGCCCTCTGGCAACTCCCTTTCTACGCGCGTAACTTGAGCCGACTCCCCACAGGCACCGGTATCGGCAGCTACACGAAGTACGAGGAGACCGCCAGCGTGTCCAGACCTGAAGGGCGCAGACCCCGCGCCCGCCGCACCGCCCAAGCGATCGTCTCGGTGGGCGCGGCGGGAGCGTTCGCCTTCACCGCCCTGCCCGCCGCGCACGCCACCCCGTCGGCCTCGGCGGTGATCGCCGAGGTGTACGGCGGCGGAGGCAACTCGGGAGCCACCCTGACCCGGGACTTCGTGGAACTCGGCAACGCCGGTTCGGCGGCCTACGACCTGTCGGGCTACAGCGTGCAGTACCTGCCCGGTTCGCCCTCCGCCGCCTCCACTTGGCAGGTCACCACCCTCACCGGCGCGATCGCCCCCGGCGCCCGCTACCTGGTCGGCGAGGGCACCGGCAGCGGCGGCACCACCGCGCTGCCGACCACCGACGCCAGCGGCTCGGTCGCCATGAGCGCCACCACCGGCACGATCGCCCTGGTCTCCGGCACCACCGCGCTGACCTGCAAGACCGCCGCGGACTGCGCGGCCGACACCCGCATCGTCGACCTCACGGGCTACGGCACCGCGGTCGTCCGCGAGGGCAGCGGCCCGGCCACCGGCGCCTCCAACACGGCCGCGGTCGCTCGCGCCGACTCGCTCGCCGACACCGACGACAACGCGGCGGACTTCACCGCGGGCACCCCCTCCCCGGTCAACTCGGCTGGCCAGACGCCCGGTTCGGGCGACGGCGGCGGTGGCGACGGCGGCTCGCCGACCGACCCCGGCACCGTCCGTGTGCACGACATCCAGGGCACGACCCGCCTCTCGCCGTACTCCGGCCAGACGGTCACCCGCGTCCCCGGCATCGTCACCGGCGTCCGCTCCAGCGGCTCCCTCGGCTACTGGATCCAGGACCCGACCCCCGACACCGACCCGCGCACCAGCGAGGCCGTCTTCGTCTACACCGGCTCCACCAAGCCCACGGTGGCGGTCGGCGACTCGGTCCTGGTCACCGGCAAGGTCAGCGAGTACTACCCGAGCAGCACCAGTCAGTCGAACACCGAGATCAGCGGCCCGACGACCACGGTCCTCTCCAGCGGCAACGCCCTGCCGGCCGCCGTGACACTGGACGCCACCTCGGTCCCCGACGCCTACATCCCCACCGCGTCCGGCGGCAGCATCGAGTCCCTCGCGCTCCAACCCACCGTCTACGCCCAGGACTTCTTCGAGTCCCTGGAGGGCATGCGGGTCACGTTCGCCGACGCCCGCGTGGTCGGCGCGAGCGACGCGTACGGCGAGCTGTGGGTCACGGTCAAGCCGGACGAGAACGCCACGGCACGCGGCGGCACCCTGTACTCCTCCTACGACCAGCCCAACACCGGCCGTATCGAGGTGATGTCGCTCGACACCACCTCAACCTTCCCCGCCGCCAACGTCGGTGACGAACTGTCAGGGACCACCACCGGCCCCCTCGACTACTCCACCTACGGCGGCTACAACGTCCAGGCCACCCAGCTCGGCACCCTCGTCGACAACGGCCTGAAGCAGGAAGTGACGCGCAAGCAGAAAAGGGACGAGCTGGCGGTCGCCACGTACAACGTGGAGAACCTGGACGCGCTCGACACCCAGGAGAAGTTCGACCGGCTCGCCGAGGGCGTCGCGGTCAACCTCAACTCCCCCGACATCGTCGCCCTGGAGGAGATCCAGGACGACAACGGCGCGACCAACGACGGCACGGTGACGGCCGAGGGCACCCTGAAGCGCTTCACGGACGCGGTCCGCGCGGCCGGCGGCCCGGTCTACAAGTGGCGCTACATCTCCCCGACCAACGACGCGGACGGCGGCGAGCCCGGCGGCAACATCCGTCAGGTCTTCCTCTTCAACCCCAAGCGGGTCTCCTTCACCGACCACCCGGGCGGCGACGCGACCACCGCGACGAGCGTGGTGAAGACCCGCCACGGCGTCGAACTCACCTACTCCCCGGGCCGTATCGACCCGACCAACGCGGCCTGGGAGGATAGCCGCAAGCCGCTGGTCGGCGAGTTCACCTTCCAGGGCGAGCAGGTCTTCGTGATCGCCAACCACTTCATCTCCAAGGGCGGCGACCAGCCGATCCACGGCCGCTACCAGCCCCCGGCCCGCAGCTCCGAGACCCAGCGCGCGGCCCAGGCGGCGGAGGTCAACACCTTCGTCAAGTCCCTCCTCGCGGCGGACAAGAACGCCAGGGCGATCGTCCTCGGCGACCTGAACGACTACGAGTTCTCCCAGACGGTGACCACGCTGACGGCCGACAAGGTCCTCACGCCCCTGATCACCACCCTCCCCGCCGCCGAGCGCTACACCTACGTCTACGACGGCAACTCCCAGACCCTGGACCACATCCTGACCAGCCCCGCGGTGACGTCCTTCAACTACGACGTCGTCCACATCAACGCGGAGTTCGCGGACCAGGCGAGCGACCACGATCCGCAGATCGTGCGGATCGATGTGTCGAAGTGCGGTAGGCACTGACGCTGTTGGCGGGTGACGGGGCGGGACGGCGTAAGTCGCCCCGCCCCATCAGCCTCTCGGCGCCGGGCAGACAACCCCCTGAGGGGCGCGCCCTCTCGATGCCGGCCAGGGCAACTCCCAAGGGGCGCGGGGCTGTATCGATATGCGGCTCCGCCGCGTGGGCGCGACCAGCCACAACGCGCCCGCACCCGCAAGACAACACAAGCCCCTCAGGCGCTGACGCGCACACCCCGGTCCACCACACTCCGCCCCGTCACCATGACCAGCCCCACCCCAACCACCAGCCCCACCGAGGGAAGCACCGGAAACCGCCCGCCATAGGCGAACCCATGCCCCGCGAACCAGATCAGCGCACTCACACTCGCCGCCAGCCCGCCCCACAACGCCCAAGCCCTGCGCGGTTCGTCGCCCGGCCGCGTCCGCTCGTAGGCCACTGCCAGCCCACGCTCCAACGGCCCCAGCCCCCCCTACGACCCCCACCAGCACGACCGTGAGCACGGCCAGCCAGGGCACGCGCAGCGCCCACCAACTCCCCGATCCGTAAGCGGGTTCGGGCGCGAGGTCGGGGAGATAGAAGACGCCCGCGACGACCAGCACGGGCAGCATGTGCCACAGGTAGAGCGTCATGCCGGCACCGCCCAACGGCCGTACCAGCTGCCAGAGTTGCCCGCGCTCCAGCAGTCGCCGCAACGCGGGCGCGAGCAGCAGCGCCACCCCGACCTGCCCAACTGCCCACGCCAGCATGGCCGCCGACGGGGGATTGGTGTTACTGGGGCTCTGCCCGGTGACGAGGATCAGGCTCACCGGGAAGGGTCCGAGCCGGACCAGCGCGGCGAAGGCGACCGCACCGCCCGCGGCCATGAACGCGGAGACGGCGGACCGCTCGGTGAGGAGCTTGTCCCGCCAGCAGAAGCCCAGTTGATAGGCGACGCCCCACACGAGCACGTAGTTGAGCAGTCCTACGACGGGCGCGTGCACGGTGACCACCAGCGTGTCGGCGACCAGGGCGACCGCGCCCAGCACCACCGGCACCCGCAGCCCCCACCGCCGATGTGCCGCGTGCAGGGCGGGAGTTGCCGCCGGCTGCTCACAAGGCCTGCCCAAGGCCCACACCCTTCCCGAACACGGCGAGGAATACGACGACGGGGCACCCGTCTGAGTCAGTCGCAGAAGGAGCGGATCGTGAGCCGGTGCACCAGGGAGTCCTTCAGGTAACGGGAATCGGAGCTCTGTCCGTTACCCACTTTCGGGTGACACCCCCGGCTGACCTGGGGTGGCGCACCCTGGCGATCACGGACCTCGGGTCAGTGCCCGCAAGAACTAGGTGCGTCAACTCGGCGCATCACACGCATAAATGGACGGTACAGGCGACAATCACGGAAATGCGACTGACTCGTAACGTGATTCACCTATCGCCCATATCCCGTCGGCGCGGTGGAGAAGGTGTGGGTGTGCGGCCAACAGGCCGCCACCCGCACACCGCACAGCCCGGGTCCGGCCGTTGCCGTATCCGCGGATGTGCCCGCACCATGCTGGGGGAACCCGTGACCTCTTCACCTTCCGTGTCCGTCCGTCGTCTGGCCGCAGCCGCGCTGGCTGCCGGCGCTCTCGTCGGCGCGGCGGCACTGCCGGCGACCGCGTCGGACCACGCGGCCCGGTCGAGCGTGGAGATCAGCCGCGTACAGGCCGACTCGCCGGGACTGGACGACCGCTCCGCCCGTTCGCTGAACAACGAGTGGGTGGAGATCACCAACCACGGCCGCCACGGCGTCGACCTCGACGGCTGGAAGCTGTCGAACAAGGAAGGCCAGATCTACACCTTCCGCCACTACCGCCTCGCCGGCCACGCCACCGTCCGCGTCCACACCGGAAAGGGCCGCGACACCGCCCAGGACGTCTACCAGGACCGCCGCGACTACGCCTGGGACAACCGCTCCGACACCGCCACCCTCCGCAACGACCACCGCCGCCTCGTCGACGACAAGTCCTGGGGCGGCCGCAACGGGGGCGGTCACGAGGGTGGCGGCCACGAGGGTGGCGGCCGTAACGGGGGCGGGGGCCACAACTGGGGTGGCGGTCACGAGGGTGGCGGCCACAACGGGGGTGGCCACGAAGGCGGCGGCCACGAGGGTGGCGGCCACGGGGGCGGCGGCCACCGCTGACCACCACCGGTTCTGTGACGTCCGGCCAGTGACGTCTCAGTAGTCAGGTGACATCCACGGCGCGCTGTCCTATCCAGGGGCGGCGCGCCGTGCGTCCGACTGACCGTCCATCAACTGCCGTCCTGGGCGGACGGGATACTCCTCGCTGCACACACAAGGGAAGTGCGGGGAGGCCATGATGAAGCAACTGCCAGGAAGCACCGGGGCGCTCCGCTCCGGACCCGGTACGAGGATCGAGGGCCGGGAGCTCGACGGCTACGAGTTGTTCGGCTCACGGGTCGAAGCGGTAGAGGACCCCGCCCGGCGGCCGGTGTTCCGCGACATCACCCTGCGCGGCTGCACGGTACGCGACTGCGTCCTGGAGGGGGCGCTGTTGGACAACGTCCTTGTCGACGGCCTGACCGCCCCCGACACCGCCCACATACGAGTCCTCGGCTGCGCCTATCGCCGGGTCGTGCTCCGCGGCCACTTCGCCAACATCACGCTCCTCCCGCACGTGGACCCCTTCTCCTCCCATCTGGGTCCGCTGTACCAACGGGCCAACGGAGAACACTGGGTGGACCTGATGTGCGACGGCGACTGGGCCCTCGACATATCCGACCTGACCGGCCCCCTAGACTTCCGCAGCGCCGTACCGGCCCACCTGGTACGACGGGACCCCGAGACCCAGATCGTGATGACGGCCGACCAGGCAGCACACGCCGACTGGCGAAGCGTCCCGGGCCTTGAGCGATCCCACCTGGGAATACACATCAAGCTGCTCCAGGCCTCGACGTCCCGCGACACGATCCTCATCGCCGACAAGTCCGCCCCCGACCTGGCGCATCAGGTCACCATGCTGCGCCAACTGCAGGGGATGGGCGCGGCGGAGCCCGACTAGAGATCTCCAAGGGCTGCGGTTACGAAGCGGAGTGCACCGCACCCGGCAGGATTCGAACCTGCGCACACAGCTCCGGAGCCGGACAGTTCCCAGCTGTTTTGGCAGGTCCGCGGCCCATCTGACTGACCATCAAGCCCGCCGTCCCACGCATGCTTCGCGACGTGAAATGCCCTATGGAGTCGTCTCATGGCGAACTTCACTCCGATGTTCGTCAGTTCCGCCGTATGGAGAGGCATTTCGAGGCACGCGGGTGGTTGTTGTCGTCATTGATCAGGTGCGCGGTGCGCCCTCAGATCTTGATGACGGTGACGCGTTCGCGGCAGAGCGCGGCGAGGTCCTCGGGGTCTGAGGTGAGGACGGTGACGGGTCCGGGGGCGGCCAACGCGGTGGCGCCGAGCATGGCGTCGATGGCGTACTTGTGGCCGTGCAGGCCGGCGTCGGCGAGGAGGGCGGCGGCGTGGCGGGCGACGGGCTCGGTGACCGGTTCGATGACGAGGCGGGACAGGGTCCATTCCAGGGCTGGGCGATTGATCCGTGGATGGATCACCTCCACGAGGGTGGCTGCGGAAGTGATCACCCGCAGGTCGTCGGCGCGGGCGAGGGCGAGCCAGCCGGTGACCGTGCGGTCGCGCAGAACGGCCTTGGCCAGCCCTTCGCTGTCGAGAACCAGGGTGCCACCGGGGGCGGCGGGGGAGGGGGTCACGCGGCGTTCGCCCCGCCTTGGGTTTGCTGCTCTCGGGCTTGGTGGAGTTGGTCGCGCAGAGCCTGAACCTCTTCGTCACCGATGGGGCCGTGTTCGGCCTCCGCCACCGTGATGAGTTCGTTGAGGTTGTCCCGCTCGATCTGGCGGGCGACGGCTGCGGCGACGTAGGCGGACAGTCCGGAAGGGCCGCTGCGGGCCTTGGCTGCTTCGGCAATATCGCGTGGCATGGTGATCGAGTACTTGCCGGTAGGCTCACTCATGCTACCTATCCTACCGTGCATCCTCCTGGCTGATGCGGGTTCGGGCGACAGGTCAAGATGTCACCCGGACCCGCATCGGACCAGGACGGTCCGTCTGCGTGTACGTGGACATGTGGACGATCGCGTGTGATCAGTGGCTGGTTAAGCTGAACCAGAATTTCGCAGACGATCCCGGCAGCATGCTGTCCTCCGACCAGTGCGTCATCAAGGGTCGGCATTACTTCATCAAGGGCCTGATCGAGATACCGGTGATTGGCAGCGGGGACCCCTTCTCGTGGGGCGTCTGGGTCTCCTTGAGCCGGGACAACTTCGCGCGAGCTCTGGACATGTGGAACACCCCCGGTCGCGAAGCTGAGAAGCCGTACTTCGGCTGGTTGACCACTGAGTTGAGCCTTTACTCGCCCAGCACACTCAACCTGAAGACGAACGCACACACCCGTCCACTCGGCCGGCGTCCCTTCGTCGAGCTGGAACCCACCGACCATCCCCTCGCCGTCGAGCAGCGCACCGGCATTACCCAGGACCGCGTACGTGAGATCGCTGAGGCCGTCCTCCACCCCAACGGCGACAACGTCCGATCTGACTCGCACGACCGGCGGACGGTTGGTCTACAGGGGTACCTTGAAGGGGCGCCGAACACGCACTGACCTGCCGCGAAGCCCCTCAAGACCAACACGCTATTACGACGTGATCACTGGCAAACGGCTGCTTTTGGCGGCATCCGCCTGCACACACGCGAAGACCCCGTCTTCAGCTGGAGCGCTGATGGCGGGGTCTTTGGGCACCTAAATCAAGGTGCCCCCGGCAGGATTCGAACCTGCGCACACGGCTCCGGAGCCCAGGTGAGACCGTGACGCTTTTGTGGGCCTGACCTGCGGGGGAGTGGCGTCGGTGGGGCCCGCTGAGCAAGGTCATCACGTCCCTATTACGTGGGCGGCCTGTCGAGCGGCAAGGCGGCGCCGTATGGTCGAAGGCATGATCTCGGGCAGCGGCGGGGACCAGGACGGCGGCACGGAGTTCACGGAGGAGGGCCTTGGGGCTGTCCTGCGCGAGGCGTGCGCGAAGGCCCAACTGGATCCGGACGGCGCCGAGTTGCTGCGGCTCGGCTCCAACGCCGTGTACCGCTTATCGAAGTCGCCGACCATCGTCCGCGTTGCCCGTGACCTCGACGTCCTGGAGGACATGGAGCGGGCGGTACGAGTCGCGCGGTGGCTGGAGAGGGAAGACCTTCCGGCTATGCGGGTGCCGGCGGGCGTCACGCAACCGATGGTGATCGGCGGCCGGGTCGTGACCGTCTGGGAGAGCGTCCAGGACCGCGAAGAGTACGCCACAGTAGGCGAGTTGGCCGACCTGCTTCGCCGACTCCACTGGCTTGAGGAACCCGAGTCCCTGAGGCTGCCGTACTTCGACCCGTTCGCGAAGCTGTCGGGCTCTCTGAGGCAGATGGACGGCGTCCCGGAGGAAGACCGCACGTTCCTGGAGGACCGTGCCGCAAAGCTGCACAAGGACTACGACCGGTTGGACTTCGTCCTCCCCTTCGGGATGATCCACGGGGACGCGAGCATCGGCAACGTGCTCCGCCACCGGGACGGTCACGCGGTACTCATCGACCTCGACGGCTTCACGCTGGCCCCGCGCGAGTGGGATCTGATCCAGACCGCGATGTTCTACGACCGGTACGGCTGGCACACGAAGGCTGAGTATGCCGAGTTCGTTCACCGATACAGCTTCGACGTAATGAACTGGCCTGGCTACGAGACCTTGGCGGATCTGCGTGAACTGATGATGGTGTCCTGGCTGGGCCACCAGTTCGCCGGAGGCGAGAGTGCTGCGGCGGAGTTCGGGCGGCGCGTGCGGTCACTGCGTACCGGTGAGGGGCGAGACGCGTGGGGTCCGTTCTGAGCGACGATCCTACGCGCGGGAGTCAGACATTGACGTGAGCCTCGGACGCCACCCAGAGTCTGTGTTCTCCGACTTGCTCTATGAAGGCTCGCGCTTCAGTGGTGTTGCCGACGGCTGCAAGACCCTGTCGAAACTCAGCGAGGTAGCTGACGCATCGGGCTGACTTGAGTTGCTCGCCGAGGTCGAGGGCGTCGAGTGCCACTCTGCATGCCTCCTCGACATCGCCGGCGCGTAGGTGCGCGTCCGCGAGAACCATCGTGGCGAAGAAGTCGCTTCGTACGTGACTGCCGCTCATGGCGTTCTCGGCGTGGGCAACGGCCTGCCGGGCGCTGTTGACGTCACGGAAGCAGTGCGCAGCCTCGGCGGCAAGTTCCGTCTCGTCGAAGTAGCTGATCCACTCGGGCTCGTCGTCGCTGTTGCGGCTCTCCAACGCCCTGGTGGCTGCGCTCAGAGCGGCTTCGCAGGCTCCTACGTCGCCAGTCCGGGCAAGAGCGCGGGCTTCCATGACGTGGAACTGTGCGCGCAGTGTCGGAGTAGCCACGGGGGAGATGCCCATGAGGGCGGCCCGGGCGAGTGTCGCGGCCTGGGTGTAGCGACCGAGGAACGTCGCCTGATGACTCATGGCGGACAGGATGCTTCCGGCAAGTCGGCGGTCGTTGGCGTCCTGGGCCAGTCGGAGGGCCTGGAGGAAGTACCGCTGTGCCAAGCCGTGGCGGCAGGCGTCGTAGGACATCCAACCGGCCAGGAGAGTTGCCTCGGCCACGGTGGAGAACAGGGCCCGCCCGACCTGCTCGGTGTACTGCCCGCGCAGGAGCGGTGTCACTTCGGTGCTGAGGTATTGGACAGCAGCATGCCGAGCGTGGTCGCCACCGAAACGGTCGTCCAACTCGGCGAACATGTCCGCGGTGGTCTTGATGGCGGCCACGTCTCCGAAACCGACGCGCATTCCATCCCGATGTTGCAGAGGAACGGCCGGTTCGGGTGCGACCAGCCACCGAAGCGAGGCTTCGTTCCACGCGGGCTCGGACGGCTCGGCCTGTAACAGGGGCTCGTACCGGTTCAGATCAGCGCGCCACAGCAGGCCGACGGTCTCGATGGCACCTTCGGGGCTCGCCGGATATCTGGCGTCGAGGAGTCCGGTGTCTCGCTCGCCCTCGTGGTTCAGCCCCAACTCGGCGGCGCTGAGGCCGTACGCCTCACACAGAAGCGGACCGTAGAAGTCGTCCGGCGTGCTGTGCCCGTTCTCCCAACTGGCGATACGACGCTTCACGCTGGCGTCCGACGGAAGTTGGTGGCCACGGCGGAGCGCAACCTGACGCAGCTCCCGTACCAACCGCGGCTGACTCCAGCCGCGACCTACACGGGCTTGCCGTAAGTGAACGCTGATCGGCTCCAGCGAGGACGTGACCGTTCCCTCCCCACTTGTACATGGGTGCGACTTCTGGGGCACGCGATTCTTTGGCTTCTCGACCGAATGTACGCGCTGTTCACCGGTGCGCGCTGCAAGTAACCGGAGTTCGCGGGTTGTTGACCCGTGACGGGGGATGACGCGTGCACTCGGGACGTGTCATCCCCCGTCACCTCTCGTCATCTGCCTTCACCAGGGTGGTGCCCCTGAGTCTGGACACCAGGCGGCATTGCGGCCGCAACTGGGTTCTGACCGAGGTGAGATGACGTGCAGAGGATGACCAGAAGTGGCATGGAGTGGCTCTCCGCCGCAGCCGACGATCCCACCGAGTGTCGGCAAGTCTGGGCGGACGATCCCCGAAGGCCTTGCGCGCTGTCGACTGGCCGCTTCTTCGACGTGCTGAGCGTGGACCAGCGGCTTGGGATGGAGATGTTCGACCGTCTTCGACGAAATGGCATGCTGTTCGGGCCGGCGGTCGTCGACCGCAGGGCGCAGCGAGTCGGCTTCTTTCTGGGCTCGCAGAGCCGCGAGGTCTTCACGTACTACCTCGAACGCGAAACGTCATCGCCACCGTCGTACCGGTACCTCGACCACGGCTGCGCCATCGTCGTCCCCGGAGCCATCCCTCTGGCCGAGGACCGCTACCAATGGCTTCGCGCACCTACCCGCCGACCGGAAGCCAATCCCCGGCGCCCGGTCGCCCTCGCAACCGTCCTGGTCGCCTCCGCGGAGCTCCTGGCACGGATGGACCGCTTCGACGAGCAGTACCCGACGCCCTACTCAGCGGTCGTTGCCCTCCCCGAGGAGACGACCACAGATGCCGGATGAGCCGATCCACGGGCGCGACGCTGCCGCGTGGTCGCCTCTCGACAGCGACGGCTGGTACGCGGCCCGAGACGCGACCACCGCATTGCGAGACGTCCTCGTTCGCGCCGGCCTGGAAAAGGACTTCCCCTATCTGCGCGCGGACGTGAACGCCTTCGGGCACGGTCTCGTCGACTTGGGCCGAGTGTCCCCCGCCACGGCCGAGCGCCTCGCGGAACTCCTTCGCCTGGCGCTGGCAAGCGGATACCGCAGAGACGGAAACGACGGAAGTCACGGATCGTCCATTGCCGAAGAACACGAGGGAAGGGCCTGAGGTCATGACCGACCGGCGCGGAGTGGTAGCCAAACGAGCGGAGAACTTGTCGCCTGGCGTGCCCTACGTACGCGGCTGGAACCGCGCACGGCGAGGCGCCGGCACCCTGGCTGATCAGCTCGTGTTGCTTGGCCTGGACTCCGACTTCGCTGGCCTAGTGGCCGATGTGAACGTCTTCGGTGACGGGATCGTGCAGCTCGGGACCGTTCGGCCTGAAGCGGCCGAGCTGCTGGCGAGGCTGATTGCGGCCGGACTTGCTGCGGAGTCGAGTGACATGACGACGAAGGCGCCTCTGCTCTCACCTCGAGAAGCGCCTGCGGCATGAACCGCTGCTCGGTGGCGGTTGGTTGTCCTGCCGCTCGGCCGGGACCGGCGCCTTAGCGCCGCAGCCCGGACGAACGGCAGAACAACTTGCTACATCGGCTTGGGAAGCTGCGGGCGTTTACGGGTGGTTCGGGCGCCGGCTTGGCCGAACGGCCATGGCATGGCCTCGCCGTGGCCGACTGCTTCTACCGTGATTCCCCGCTTTTCCCCGCTCGATCTGGTGCGCTTGTGGTGCGGCAGCGCTGCTGTGTCAGGGAGCGGATGCCCAGCGGGCAGCGTCAGCGAGCGGCCTTACCACTTCCGCCATGTGTCCGTGATCTGGCACCGGCCGAGTCCATGCCGGGCGGCCAGTGCGACGATGTCGATGCCGTGCTCGGTTGCTGGGCGGTCCCTTTGCTGTGCGCTATAGGTCGGCGTAGTGGATCCCTGGTGCTGAGCTCGCTGCGCCGATCCAGACAGCGGGCGACAACGATGCGTTCCAGGCGAGCACACTAGAACGCAGGCCACGCGGCGCTTGTCCTCGCTCGGCCCAGGTGCGTTCCCACCCGACTGGCGATCACAGCCTGCCTCTTCCCTATGACCGTGTGCGATCGGTACCGTGCCCTCCTAGGGGCGAGCCTGCTGATCTCGGATGCGGGGGGCGCATGAAGAAGCTGTGGGTCAGGCACATCAAGGATGCACTGCACACAGGTTTCGCTGGTCACATCGATATGAGTGATTACGAGAAAGCCAGCTCTTCGGTCCGCGAGAAGGCATTCTTGAGCAGGTCCTTAGCGGCCCTCGCGGTTCAAAGGTTCACTGAACTATCGGCCGCCCAAGCGGCCGCCACCGTTGTGGATGGCAGTCACGATAATGGAATTGACGCCATTGCGATCGATCCTGCACAGCACAAAGTGATTCTTGTGCAGTCCAAGTGGGATGGCTCCGGAGACGGCAGTCTTGGACTAGGTGATTCACGGAACTTTATTGCGGGATTCAAGGATCTCCTCGACACGAAGTTTGATCGCTTTACCCCTCGGCTTAGGGAACGAGAGGAGCAGATCACGGCAGCACTCGACGATGTCGACGTGACATTTATCCTTGTTGTTGCCACTACCGGTCGAGTTGAATTGGCGAAACCGTCTGCTGCGGTTTTTCAGGACGTACTTGACGAGATGAATGAGACCCAACAGCTAGTTTCGGTCGAGATGCTGGGGTTGACCGAGTTCCATTCTTTTGTTTCCGAGGGGCTGGGCGGCTCGCGCATCGATTTTCATGCTCAGTTGGAAAATTGGGGAACTGTAAGCGAGCCGTATGAAGCCTATTATGGTGTCGTCGCGGCATCTAGCGTGGCCGAGTGGTATGAGCGTTTTGGCGATCGGTTGTTCTCGCAGAATATTAGAAAGGCTCTTGGTAACACCAGTGTGAATGATGCACTGGCGAATACTATCGTGGATTCCCCTCATCATTTTTGGTACTTCAATAATGGTGTGACAGCTCTCTGTGAGAGCATCAAGAAGACGGCTCGCGGCGCGACAACCCGCACTTTCGGTGATTTTTCGCTGACTGGGGTGAGTATTGTCAATGGCGCCCAGACCGTGGCCAGCATCCATAAGGCCTCCCATCGGAATGGAAGCTCCCTCGACGGTGCAATGGTGTGGGTTCGATTTATTAATCTCGAATCCTGTCCTGACGGGTTCGCGACGGCGGTCACGAGGGCAACGAATACGCAAAACAGCGTAGAGACGCGCGACTTTGTGGCTTTGGACCCACAGCAGGATCGCCTACGCACCGAATTAGTACTCTCGCTGAAGAAGACGTATGCGATCAAGCGTGGAGAACCTGTACCTAGTCCTGATAATGGATGCACAGTGGTGGATGCCACCGTTGCTCTCGCTTGCGCGAATCGTGAACCGAGTTTTGCCGTTCTTGCAAAGAGCAAGGTCGGAAGTCTTTGGGAGTCAACGGAAAAGCCTCCCTACCGCACGCTATTCAATCCAACTGTGGGACCGTATCGCGTGTGGAGGTGCGTCGAGGTTATGCGCACAGTGGATCTCACATTATCTGACCTGAAGAAGCAACTTGATGGGCGGCCGCGGTCGGTCTGCTTGCAAGGTAACCGCCTCGTGCTTCACTTGGTTTTTCGAGAACTTGACTTGCAAAGAATTGATGACGCTGAGTTCGATTGGTCTTCAGAGCTGAGGCGAGTTCCTGTACTAACGGAAAAGTCTCTCTCTTCCCTCGTGATGCACGTCGATGACGTTTATCCGAGCAGTTACGTGACGAGCCTCTTCAAGAACATCACGAAATGCCGAGATATCGTTCAAAGGATTCGTGATGACTGGCCCGCGGAGTCCAACGACACAAAGATGGGAGCAAAGCTAGGTCGACGATTCCTCCGGAGCTCATAGGTGGGTTGACATCGTCGAGCAGGCGTCACGGTAGCGGGACATCAGAGAGCAGGATGCATACGCCCGCGCAGATGCGATCCGTACTCACTCGCGCCTCATGGTCGACCTCGTCTGCTATGACCCGATGCGCCCGGAAGAACCGGCAGCCCTTCGCCGCCGTGACATCGTCTCCGAGAACCACGTCATCTGCGCCGGCCGCGTTGTCTGGGTCCCTTTTTGCCAAACGAGCCGGGGCGGCTGGGCCAGAGCAAGGGATGGGCGGCACTGTCCAGCCAAACCACCCCTTGTTCCGGACCCTTCGTAGGGTCAGCGTCGACCATGCAGACCGAATCAGGGGAGGGTTCGTGGGTCTCGGCTTCAGAGCCTCTCGTCGGCTAGTGACCTTCGTGGCAATATCAGCGGTGTTGCTAACAGTCCTTCTGGCTACACCGTTCGTGTTGCTCAGTGATCTCAACCAGGCCTACAGCGCGGCATCGGTGTTGTTATCTGGTATTGCTCTGACTGGTGTTGCGATCTCGCTCGTGTACCAATCCCAACAGACGAGGGTCATCAGAGATGAGAGGGACAGGGCTACACATCGGGAAATGGTCTATCGGGCGATGGAAGATCGCGCTTTGGCTGCATGTTGGGAGCCGCCAGACATCCCCATGACATTCGAGCAATACCGTCAGGTTAGCTTCACTAACCTGATCATGGGGAGATGGCATGCTGCGTATCAACTTGGAGATGTTGACTCTGCCACTCTTCGGCGAATCCTCGATCAGCATTTCCGGGGTGAAATAGGACGATTGCATTGGAGTCACGGACACCGTAGCTGGCTCTACACCACCATCGGAGGCCGGCGGACGAAAGCTGCGAAGTTTGCTGAGATCGCGGAGGAGCGGTATCAAGCTGCGATCAACGGTGGGCCCGCTGTGGCCGCGGATGGCTACTTTGATCCCGACGGCCCCCGCCTTCTGAGCGAATGAAAACTCGGAGACAGTCTCCGATCGCGGCAGAGGCCATATACCAATCTTGCATGTGGCCTCTGACCGCTTGAACGCACGACCTCTTCGTCCCGAAGCAACTTGGGTGGGGGCGCAGCCTTGGCCTGGTGTAGTTCTCACCTGTGCTAACACTCCGCAGACGTCCGCGCTTGTCCGCCGTTGTTCGTGGGCGTTGGCACCCAGTTAGACACTCACTGCTACTGCATCCTGCCAGCGTTTTGCGGCGAAGGAGCACCTGACTTGTAGCTCCACAGAGGTCGGTCAACCAGGGCCATAAAGGCTGCTACTCAACCCCTGAGGGCGGTTGTCGAACATGGTCGGTTGCCGAGGTTGCTGGGTTTATCTGTTGTACAGCGCGGGCGGCAGCGAGGTTGTTGCGGCTGATCAGGGTGTGCGGGTGGGTGTCTCCCAGTACCCGCTCGCACTGGGTGAGGGTCGCCTCGTGCAAGGAAATCGCCCGTCCCACGTCCCCCGCGGCTAGATACGCGTAGGCGAGGTTGTTGCGGCTGATCAGGGTGTGCGGGTGGGTGTCTCCCAGTACCCGCTCGCACTCGGTGAGGGTCGCCTCGTGCAGGGGAATCGCCCGTTCCAGGTCCCCCGCCGACTCGTAGGCACTGGCGAGGTTGTTGCGGCTGGACAGGGTGTCGGGGTGGGTGTCGCCCAGGGCCTGCTCGCGCTGGGCAAGGGTCGCCTCGTGCAAGGGGATCGCCTGTCGCAGGTCCCCCGCTGCCTGGTACGCGCTGGCGAGGTTGTTGCGACTGATCAGGGTGCTCGGGTGGGTGTCGCCCAGGGCCTGCTCGCGCTGGGCAAGGGTCACCTCGAACAGCGGGATCGCCTGTCGCAGGTCCCCCGCCGACTTGTAGGCGCTGGCGAGGTTGTTGCGACTGATCAGGGTGTCGGGGTGGGTGTCGCCCAGGGCCTGCTCGCGCTGGGCGAGGGTCACCTCGAACAGCGGAATTGCCTGTCGCAGGTCCCCCGCTGCCTGGTACGCGCTGGCGAGGTTGTGGCGACTGTTCAGGGTGTCGGGGTGGGTGTCGCCTAGGGCCTGCTCGCGCTGGGTGAGGGTTGCCTCATGCAAGGGGATGGCCCGTCCCAGGTCCCCCGCTGCCTGGTAGGTGTGGGCGAGGTTGTGGCGGCTGGCCAGGGTGTCGGGGTGGGTGTCGCCCAGGGCCTGCTCGCGCTGGGTGAGGACGGCCTCCAGTAGAGGGATGGCCCGTCCCAGGTCCCCCGCCGACTCGTAGGCGCCGGCGAGGTTGTTGCGGCTGATGAGGGTGTCGGGGTGGGTGTCGCCTAGGGCCTGCTCGCGCTGGGTGAGGGTTGCCTCATGCAAGGGGATGGCCCGTCCCAGGTCCCCCGCCGACTGGTAGGTGCTGGCCAGATTGTCGCGGCTGGCCAGGGTGTCGGGGTGGGTGTCTCCCAGGACCCGCTCGCGCTGGGTGAGGACGGCCTCCAGTAGAGGGATGGCCCGTCCCAGGTCCCCCGCCGACTCGTAGGCGCTGGCGAGGTTGTTGCGGCTGGACAGGGTGTCGGGGTGGGTGTCGCCCAGGGCCTGCTCGTACCGGGCGAGGACGGCCTCCAGCAGGGGGATGGTGCGGGCGGTGTGACCCTGGTGATGGAGGCGGTTGGCAGTGGTGTTGTAAGCGTCGGTGAGTGGGACGTTGTGGTGCCCCTGTGGGGTTGTGGCAGCAAGGGCGATGAGGTGCGGAGTGAGGGTGTCCCACTGGCCGTCGGTGGTGCTGTCCTGGCTTGGAGGCGGGGTCAGGCTGAGGAGGACGGCCTGTTCGGCGCGGTCGCGTCCTTGAAATTGCTGGGGCTGCTGCGGGTCGCTGGTTTGGGGTGTGCGGAGGACGGTTTGGACCAGGCGGTGGATGCTGAGGGTGGTTTCGGTAGTGGTGATCATGCTGTAGGCGGCAAGCGTGCCGATGGCCTCTGTGATGTCGTCCGGGTCGGTGCCGGGCAGGGTGAGCAGGGTGTGGGGGATGTCGTCGGGGGCGAGCCAGGCGGCGGTGTGCAGGACCTGAACGGCCAGGGGATCCACTTGTTCCAGGATGTGGAGAGTGACGTTCCAGACACGAGCGAGGGTGCGTTTGGCGTCGAGGCCGTGGGCGGTCTTGGCGAGTTTGGTGTCCAGGCGTCGGCGGTAGGCGTCGAGGCTGATGCCGCGGTTCTGGGCGAGGTAGGCGCCAGCCTGTTTGATCGCCAGAGGAAGGTGTCCCAGTTCAGTGGTAAGAGTGCGGGCATCGGCCTGCTGGCGCGGAGTGGGGGTGGTGTCCTTGAAAACGAGACGGCACAACAGGATGCAGGCGTCGTCCGGGTGGAGGTTGCCCAGGGGCAGGATGGGGGCGGTGTCGGGCCAGCCTGTGGTGCGGCGGCTGGTGGCCAGGTGGTGCCCTTGATGGAGTGCGCCTGTATAGAGGTCGAGGTCGGCGGGGTTGTCGACGTTGTCGTAGACCAGTAGCCAGCCGGGATGCCAGGCCAGCCACTGCATTGCCCATGCCACCTGCGCCCGGCGTCCGGCCGTGGCGGCCCAGCCGGGGACCAGGGTCTGGGTGAGGGTGGTTAGAGAGGTCTCGATCTCGTCGGGGGAGGCGGCGTTGATCCACCAGATCACCGTGTAGTCGCCACGGTGACGGTGGGCGTAGTGCAGGGCGAGTGTGCTCTTGCCGATCCCGCCCAGCCCGTGCACGGTCCCGCTTTGCGTGATCGCGCCCCCGCGCTGGTCGGTTAGGGCGCGCCGCAGCCAGGTCAGTTCTTCCTGGCGGCCTAGGCACAGCGGCGACGGAGGCAGGTTTGAGGTGCCTGGCGCCGCAGTGACTCGCTCCGGTGTGTGCAACGCCTCGGCTGGCAGCACGAGGTCACCGGTGTAGGCATCTCTGATCTCATGTGCCGCGATCGATCGCTGCCCCGGCGCCTCGATTCGCGGCTCAGCGGCGGCCTCGTCCGTGCTCACGGCTGGGGTGGGGTATGACCGTCACCAGTGGCTGCGGTGCCGATGTACTGCGCGGCGATCGACCGCTCACCGGACGCCGTGATGGTGACCGTGCCTGTGGCCGGGGCGGGCAGCAGGGCCCAAAGTTCCTCCCCTAGTCCGGGATCGTCCTGCAACGCTCGCCTGAGGAGTCGGCCCAGTACCGCCGTGGTGTAGGCGTCGTTCTGCTCGTCGGCGGCCTCGCCCACGACTCGTTCTAGTTCTGTCTGGCCCGCCTCGTCTCGGCGTCGCCAGACCAGTTGCAGGATCCGCTGCCCTAGGTCGACTGTCGCCTCGGCAGCAGCATCCTGCGCCCGGGTCAGCACTGCCACCCCATAGGCGCCCACCGCGGCTGTCACCGCCAGGCCCGCCTGCTCGACCAACTGCACGAATTCAGCACCCACCTGATCCCCCGAACTACGCGGCTTCGAAAGAACCCAGGGTAGAAACACCGCCCCGGTTGTGAAGCCAAACGCCTGAATCATCCGCGTCGGTTCCCCACCTCGTTCTGGGCTTCTCCCGCCTCATGCCATCAGCTTGGGAAGCTGCGGGCATTTGCGGGCGGTTCGGGAGCTGACCTGGGCGAACGGGTTAGGTGCTGCCTTGTCGGAGGCGGCGGCTTCCACCGTGATTCCCCGCTGTTCCCCGCTCGATCTGGTGCGCTTGTGGTGCGGGGATGAGCGGAACGCGGTTGAGGGGTGTCAGGTTCGCAGGGGGTGTCAGTGGCCACGACTAGGGTCTTGGACGCGCGGTCGGCTTCCGAGGTGTCCAGCTCTGTAGAGCAGCTGCATCCCCGGTTCTGTCTGGGGATGGCCTGGAGTGAACCCGGGACCTAACCGACGGTCGGGCTTCGTCGATGGCCAAGAGTGAGATCTGCCAGCGCCGACCGCGCACCAATCAGTGCTGCACGTCGACCGCATGTGCACGCTTTCCAACTGTGAGGGTGGGGCGGAGGGCGTCGTTCAGGGCCGTTCACCTGGGTTCATAGGCGGCTGAGCCGTGAGCCGAAGTTGGCGAGAGGTCCTCGCTGAACGGCCGTGAACGGGGCTGAATGAGACGGAAACTGAGACGCTCGGGCTGGCCGGACTGGCTAGTGAACTTGATCGCGCGATGCCTGATGATTGCCTGACAGGTGAGGGATGGGTCCGGTAAGTATGTGCATGTGAACGACTCCGCGCTCCCCGAGGATGGCGAGCCCACCCGTTTCGCCAAAGCGAAGAACTGGTGCAAGAAGCACGAGCCGAAGTTCCGTGCTGTTGGTGGCGCAACTCTGGCCATCGGCGGCGTGATCCTGGCCGCCGTGATCGCCGATCGCATCGAAGGGCGGGACGCCGAGAGGTACGAGGTCAAGGATTGGGACCCGCTCTCAGCGCCTGAAAAGGCGGAGGGCCAATCTCGTCAGTCCTTCCTCGACCCTGACCGTGACCCCTTCCTGCGAAGGCTCCCTGCTGGCCAGAACGCCAGCGAAGAGGTCAAGGCGAGGTACAGGGAACGGACAGGGAACGAGCTTCCTGACGGTTACACCGAGGTTCGCCGGTGGCTCTACGAGGCCGCAGCCTGAGTGGAGGGTACTGCGGCCTCTCATTCCTATGCAGTGCCGGCGGAGTTGCTGCAGAACTCGCCGGGACTCGACCGCCAGACCTCCCGTGTTGACCGTGGCTGACTGCTGCATCTGGCCCGGCGGTGGCACGAACCTCAGCCGACGACAGTCAGCCATGGCGGCGGGTGCGCCGACCGACCAGGCCCGCGTATGCCTCGCTGCACCCCCACCGGCCTCAGCCACGCTATTTGGGATTGGCGTCGCTCAGAGCAAGCCGCGACGGGCGGGCCCGTGAAGATGGCGGGAAAGTCAGCATGGGAAACTGCTATGACTTTCGGACGGTTCAGGCGTTGACCAGGATGAACAGCTGAACTGTGGATTCGTCGGCTGCCTTCCCGGTTATTTGCCACTACGCTTGCCATGTCATCTGAAGCCGCCCATGGTATCGAAAGTAGCTACGGTAGAGCCCGGCTAGGATATGAGTTTTTCAAGTCGCGTCTGATAGTACGAAACCCAATCCTCGCTAAAATCGCAAGCATCGAGATACATTCGGGCGGCGATCGTTGTGAAACCTTGGTAAACGTAAGGACTGTTGCCGAAATACTGCCCTATGAGATAAATCAAATAGAATGGCAACCACTTTCCACGGACTGTTTTTGCTGCCTCTCCCTTCGCGTGTCGATTCGCCACTCTTCGGCTAATCGAGAGCTGTTTTCTAGCGAAATCAGCGGGTTCACACACTGCCCGACGCGCCACGGTTGCTGCTTCCCTGGCTTGGGTTGCTGGGTCGACGGGGCCGTACTTGGGGACATTTATTGTGGATTCTTTAGAGAACCCGACCCCGCATCGTGCGCCTGTGGCCTTAGCGATACAGCACCACTCGATCCAGTCACGCCAGATGACAGCGAGGTCGGCTATCCAATCCCCCAGATGTGCCGCGAGATGATCTGCGGATTTCATATCAAGCGAGAGGGCAGTGGAGAGCGCCTTACTGTCTTTCCCGCGAAAGAATATTTCCGCCTCGACATCGAACATTTCTGTATAGATAGCATGCTGAGACCTTCTGCTACCCCCAGTGATGTCTTCGTTGTCCCGATCCATCATGAAAGCGATTGAACGGATCTCGCCATTGGTCGACGTGAAGCTGAGTTGCTTTCTCTTCTTGAAGTGATCAAAGTGGGCCAATACGGCCGTCTTCCCTGAGGCTCCATTACCTTCATCGCTTGCTTTGATTTGCTGAGCAAGCCATACTTGATAACCGGCGTCTTCGATCTTCCCGCTTGACGAACAAATGCGATCATAGAACGGAGAATCCAGATCGATGCCTTCGACAACAATGAATAGACGGTCTCTGGAAATCATGACGCGACGGGCAAAGGCTTGGCGAGTGTACGAGAGGCGGCGATTGCTCACAGTTCCATGATCTCCTTGTCCGCAGCGCCAGCCATAATCTCAGGCGAGTGCGTGGCTATAATCAATTGCGCTCCAGGGTTGAGCGTTCGCATGCAATTGACGAGTCGGTGCTGCCAGTCCACATGCATAGAAAGCTCAGGCTCGTCGATTATCACTGGATTTGGGCCAGCCGCCAAGCATTCGATGAGTAGGCGAATAACTTGCTTCTCTCCACTTGACAAGCCTTGGAGCGGAATTTCTACATCTCCCTGCGTGATCCTGATGGTGCGCCCTTCGAAATGGAGGCTCTTGTTGCCTGAGAATAGATCACTAACAAGGTCTTGCAGAGCTGCAGTGGGTTCTTGCGCGGCCTCGATGCCACGCTGCACATCTACCACTTCCTCGACGACTTCCCTCATCAGGTCGCTGTTCTGGAAGTTTTCAATGAACTCGTTATATGAAACTCCAAGATCGAATTGCTGAGCTTCAAAGAACTGCCTCACTGTATGGTAGGCAATTTCCGCATCAACCTCTGGAGAATTTGCTTTTTTCTGCTTTTTGAGGCCGGATCGCACGATGACTGAAGTTGCGATAGCGGCCAAACCGCGCTGCTGTGCCTGCCTGATCTGAACTAGCTCGCGCGTGTAGTAATCTTGCCAGATTGCTCGAATTTGACGTGCAAAGATTCGATCATATGCCGCTTCGTCGAGGATTTCTGACGGGGAGAGTCCCTGTTGTCTGATTCGAGGCATATCGCTAAGGCGAAGAGTTGAGAGGTAGCTATGCTTAATTGGGTGATTTGACGGTTCTCCTTTAACTTTTCTGCCTGTCCAGCGCAATTGCTTAGCGGTGTTCAGCAGACGCTCTCGTGCCTGGAGTTCATGCCATTCGTCATCTGTGAATAGGGTTTCCTCGTCCTCTTTTTGTGAGATGTTGTTGATCTTCCGTTCGATGACTCCTGATCTTGTTTCAATCTGAACCGAAGCCTGGGTGAACGGAACGCGAGCGAGGAGTGAGGCGTCATTCTGCAATGCACTGTGCAGAATTTTCAACATTGAGGTCTTGCCGGAACCATTCATTCCCCAGAAGATGTTTACCCCGGCATTGAGGTCTCTCTTCACTGTCTCGCTGCGTCCGGCAAGGCCAGAGATTGAGAACCGGATAACGCGTGACACGTTGGACTCCTGTTCGTCGCAGTTGTTGAAGCCCTGGCATGATGGTATGGCGTTGAAGCGCCCTGGACTGGCGATTCGCGAATCGTGTTCCGGAAACGCCCAGGTGTGCGTGCACCTGCGGAGTCTCAGCGGCGGCGTACCTCTTCTTTGGCTCAGGCGGCTGCTGGGAGCGCGGCGCGGGCGCCGGCCGGGCTGGAGCGGGGCGGAGACAGGAGCGCAGGCCCGGCCGGGGGTCGGGCCGCGCGCGGGGAGCGAAGCGAGCCGCCTTGATGACGTGGAGAAAATCTGAGCCAACTGAGGTTCGGCTACAGCTTGAAGGACAGTTCCAGATCGTCGCCGGGAAGGTGGAACTCCTCCAGGGCTAGCGGCTTGTCTCCCTCGGTAAGCGTCACGCGGATGACATGAAGGAGCGGGACGCCTTCGGGAAGGCGGAGGGCTTGGGCCTGGTCCGGTAGGGGCATGCGAGTGCGGATGTACTCCGTGAAGTGAAGTTCGTGGCCCAGCGCAGCAAGCGCGACGTAGAGTCCCGGCGCTGACGGCGGTGCTTCCTCCTCGTACTTCGTGTCGACCAGGACGGAGAACGGCACGTACGTGCGGTGGAGTTGGCGGAGGCGGCCGTGGTCGGCGGTCTGCAAGGCGTCGTACGTGAACATCGGCTCGCCTGGTGGGATGCGGAGGAGATCCGCCAACGCCAAGGGGGCGTCCGTGCGAGTGGCTACCGGTGGCTCGGCGTTCGTCCATTGGATGCCGTCGGCCTCCATGTATCGGCCGTCGGGGGCCAGGCGGACGCCGCGCGGGCGCGTGAGGCTTGGGCGGCTCTGGGGTGAGCGGGCGAATGTGCCTCGGCCCATGATCACCTCGACCAGGCCGGATGCCCTTAGTTCCGTGAGGCCCTGACGGACTGTGGGACGCGTCACGCCGAACTGCTTTGCCAACGCCTCCTCGGAGGGGAGCGGTTGGCCGGCGGGGAAGGTGCCGTTCAGGATGCCTTCGCGCAGGTAGTCGGCGATCTGCCGATACTTCGGCTGCGTGTTCTTCGGCGGCATGCGGGCCCTCCGTGGCCGTGATCGCTTCTCGGTTATCCATCTCCGTGGACAGATCGTCCATCGGCACGGACAGCGTCCCCCATCACCAGACGGTTGACAACCCGTACTACGGGTCGCACTCTGGACTCCGGTCGCCCGTACTACGGGTGGTCTAGCAACCCGAAGGACCAGCTTTCGGGTGCCAGAGATGAGGAGTTCAGATCAGTGGCAAGCCTTCCGATCGATACCGCGAAGTTCACGGGGATCATCTGCGCTGTACCCCCGGCTCCGCGGGTTGCGAATCGTGAGACCGGTCAGCTTCGTGTTGACCGTGATACCGGCAAGACCGTGTTCCAGGTCGGTCTTTGCCTGATGGCCGGGTCATCGGCGGACGTGGTGAACGTGAGCGTCGCTGGCGAGCCGGCCGGTGTGCAGCTCGGTATGCCCGTGGCCGTAAGGGACTTGGTCGCCACGCCCTGGGAGAACGACGGGCGGCACGGGATCGCATTCCGTGCGGCGGAGATCAGGCCCCTGAGCGCTCCGGCGGGGAAGGGGGCTGGGCAGTGATGACGCTGGCCTCCTCCACCTCCTCGACCGGGACGGTCTGGCCGAGTTGGGCTCTGGTGGTGGCCGCAGTGCTGGTGTCGGGCCTGCTTCTCGTAGGCCCGGCCCTGCGCCGCCGCTGCCCCGTGGCCTGGTGGCTGTTACTCGGCTTCCCGGTCATGGTCGTCCAAGTGATGTGCACCTGGCGGCCGTTGATGGCCGGGTGCGGACTCGCCGTGAGCCGTCGGCCGGCGCTGACCGTGGTGTCCGGGCTCGTCGGCAACGGAGCGCCTCCGCCTCAGCCGCGTGTCCCGCGGCACGGGCTCATACGCCCGACGGGCGGCGGATTCTGGCTGCTGGTACGGCTGTTGCCGGGGCAGGTGCCCGAGGACTTCGTCAAGGCGGGGCCCGCGATGGCGGAGGACTGGCAGGTCCATGGGGTGCGGGTCACCTCCTGGAGGCCGGGAGTCGTACGGATCGCCGCCTCGGTGGCCGATCCGCTCGCCGCTCCCCGACTGCCGAAACAGCGCGGGCCCGCTCAACTGCTCCGGGTCGCTGTGGGCGTGCTGGAGACCGGCGCCGGTTGGGTCATCGATCTGCGTCGTGTGCCGCACTGGCTGATCGTCGGTGCCACGCGGTCCGGCAAGTCGACGTTGATCAACGCACTCGTAGCGGGCCTGGCTCCGCAACCGGTCGCGCTGGTCGGCATCGACTGCAAGGGCGGCATGGAACTGTCGCTCTACGAGCCCCGGTTGTCCGCCCTGGCGACCAATCGCGAGCAAGCGGTTCGGCTCCTGGCGGCGCTCGTCGACCTGACGCTCGACCGCATGACCGTCTGTCGGGCGGCACGTGTGCGCAACATCTGGGGCCTGTCGGAGAAGGAACGCCCGGTCCCCGTCGTCGTGATCGTCGACGAGATCGCGGAACTGTTTCTCGTCGCGAGCCGCAACGAGAAGGACGAAGCGCACGCGGCTGGTACGGCGTTGATCCGACTCGCCCAACTCGGCGCGGCGCTCGGGGTGTTCCTAGTCGTGGCTGGCCAACGGGTCGGCTCCGACCTAGGGCCGGGCGTCACGGCACTGCGTGCCCAGCTCGGCGGACGTGTCTGTCACCGCGTGGCTGATCCCGGCACGGCAGAGATGGCGCTCGGAGACCTCAACCCTGACGCGCTCAAGGCAGCACAAGCCATCACCCCGGAACAAGCCGGTACGGCCGTGCTGGCCTCCGGCGACGGCTGGGAACGAGCCCGCTCGCACCTGGTCACTGAGGTGGACGCGGAAGCCATCGCGGCCGAGTACGCGCACCTCGCCCCGGTCCTGCCCGAGCTGCTCACCGCGGCCAAGTGAGAGGGGACTGCCGTGCTGGTGTCCACGTCGGCCGTCCTGCTGCTCGGCCTGTTCATCTGGTTCCTGCTGCGCATCCGCTACCTGCGCTGGGCGGACACCTTGCTCTGCGGGACCTTCGGCTTCCTGGTGGCAAAGACCGTGGCCGCGCCGGTGGTTCAGGCGGTCCTCGTCGCGGTCAGCGGCTTCCTCGGCCAACTCCGCTTCTGAAGCGCCCTCACCCGATGTCCGAACAACAGAGAGGTGGGCGAGCCATGTCCACGTACGAAATCCGCTCTGGCAACCGGGCTGCGTTCATCGCCGGTCTGCGCGAGCTGGCGGACTTCCTCACCGCGAACCCCAGTGTCCTCGTACCGCGCAACGCGTCGTTCGGCGTCTTGGTCGACGCGGCCGACTCCACCGCTCGCAGGGAGGGCGCGGAATACGTTGCCGCTCCGCTCGGCGTCCCGGTGGAGGACCTAGGCCAGGGCTACTACGGCGCGCGTCGCACCTTCGGACCCATCGCGTACAGCGTCGTCGCGATCCCGCTCAAGGAACAACAGTGATCGCCCGTTTGACGGGCTCCCGACGGGGCGCGAAGTCGCCAAACCCGACCCCGTCAGGAACCCACTCCATCCGCCACGTGAGCAGTGAAAGGAGTACTCACACTTTGTCCACCGCGCATCGATCGCGCAAATCCCCTCTGCCCGAGTGCGAATTGAGGGTCGTCGACTCCGAAGTGTCGACCTGCGACGGACGGGAACAGATCGTCCTCGTTGGGCTCAACGGCTTCGAACGGCGTCTGTGCCCGGCACACGCCGCCGCACTCTGGCTCACGGACCCGACACTCCGATTCAGCGCCAAGACCCGGACGGAAGCAATCGCCGCCGTGATGGGGCAGGCGTTCGGAGGCGGTGGTCGGCAATGACCGCGTCCATGCCCAAGAACGTTGCTGCCCTGCTCACCAGGGCAGTAGAGCCGGAGTTCACGGCCTGGCGGCGCAACATCGTCAGCCTCGCCGGCTGCTCCAACCCGATCCACCTGGTCGGCGGGGCAACCGTCGTCGACACGACTACGGGCGAGTCCCTGTTCTCGTACGCGTCGGACGTCTACGGCGGTCGACTCCTGACCGCATGCGGCAATCGGCGTGCGTCGGTCTGCCCGTCCTGCTCCCGCCTCTACCGAGCCGACACCTATCAACTGATCCGGGCTGGGCTGGTCGGCGGCAAGAACGTCACAGAGTCGGTGAGCGGGCACCCTCGGGTGTTTGCCACCCTCACCGCTCCCGGCTTCGGCCCGGTTCACACCCGTCGTGAACATGCGGGGCGTGTACGGGCATGCCGTCCCCGGAAGGTGGGGGAGTGCTGCCCGCATGGCTCGCCCATCGGATGCCATGAGCGACACGCAGAGGGCGAGCCCCGTCTCGGTGAGCCTCTGTGCCCGCGCTGCTACGACTACGCCGGGGCTGTCCTCTGGCAGGCGTACGCCGGTCAGCTTTGGCACCGGTTCGCGCTGGAGTTGCGTCGCGAGATCGCGCGGCGGGCTGGGCTGTCCCGTACCGAACTCGCGGACGCGGCCCGGCTGTCGTACGCGAAGGTGGCTGAGTACCAGCGGCGGGGCCTGGTCCACTTTCATGCCGTGATCCGTCTCGACGGACCGGATGGACCGGCCTCGCCTCCGCCAGGGTGGGCGACAACAGCTCTGTTGATGGACGCGGTACAGGCAGTCGTTGGCCGCGTGCGGCTCATCGCTCCTGGTGCGGATGTCGTCGGTACTCGCGTGCTGCGGTTCGGCGAACAGGTCGACGTGCGGCCCATCGTGGCGTTCGGTGCGGGGGAGCGGCTGACTTCCGCGGCTGTCGCGGGCTACATCGCGAAGTACGCCACGAAGGGTGCCGAGTCCGCCGGTGCGGTCGACGGTCGGATCCACCAGGCGCGGGAAATGGTCATGCTGCCGGTACGGGCCCACGTCCTCCGCATGATCAGTACATGTTGGTGGCTGGGTGGTCTGCCTCCTTTCGAGCCCCTGGGGCTGCGGCGTTGGGCCCACATGCTCGGCTACGGCGGCCACTTCTCAACCAAGTCACGGCGCTACTCGACGACTC
The DNA here is from genome assembly GCF_042751305.1 of Streptomyces hokutonensis. Lineage (GTDB taxonomy): Bacteria > Actinomycetota > Actinomycetes > Streptomycetales > Streptomycetaceae > Streptomyces > Streptomyces hokutonensis_A. Next base: position 59,702 of record NZ_JBHYWD010000005.1, on the reverse strand, counting down.
TGACCGCACTCCGCGAGGCGCGTGCAGAACACCGTGCGGAGGAACAGCGGACCGCCCTCGGCATCGGCGGGCGGACAACCGTCATCATCGGCCAGTGGCGCTATGCAGGGCGCGGCTACTCGCCGGAGGCGGCACTCCTGGCGGCCTCCGTACGGGAGGTCGGTGGTCCTCATGGCGCGTGAGAAGACGGCCGAACTACTCACCGTGCGGCAGGTGCTCGAAGAGCTGGGTGGGATCTCCCGCCGCACCTTCTACCGCTGGCGCGAACTGCGCCTCGCGCCAGCCTGCATCCGTTTACCCAACGGGGAGTTGAGGGTCCGCCGCGACGTACTCAACGACTGGTTGGCGGAACGTGCGGAGGGGGCCGCATCGTGAAGTCGTACAAGGTCGTCATCTGGAAGTTGAGTATCAACCGCTCCGCGAAGAAGCCGACTTACCTCGTCCGCTGGTCCGTGGACGGCGAGCCGTTCCACGAGTCGCACAAGACGAAGGCGCTCGCGGATCGCTTCCGGGCCAAGCTGCTTCGAGCCGCTGACAAGGGCGAACCGTTCGACACAGTGACCGGGTTGCCTGACTCGCTCCGCGGTGGGAAAGCGGCGTTGTCGTTCCTCGACCTGGCGGTGAAGTACGTGGCAGCGCGCTGGGCGGAGGCGTCAGCGAAGCAACGGGACAGCATGACCGATGCCCTGGCGACGGCCGTTCCCCTCCTCGTCAAGCCGGGGAGGGGGCGGCCCGCTCCCGAGATGCTGCGGAGGGCGCTGCGCTCGTACGTCCTGCCGGTTTCCCGCAGGGAACGAGAGCGGCCGGAAGAGATCGCGGCGGCCGTGCGGTGGATCGAGAAGGCCTCGCTCCCCGTGGGTGAGTTGCAGGAGATCGCGCGAGTGCATGAGCTGATCGACGGGTTGGGCCGGAGAATGGACGGCAAACCTGCGGCGACACAGACGTACCGCCGACGCAGGGCGGTGGTCTTCAACTCACTTGAGTACGCAGTGGAGTTGGAGCACTTGCAGTCCAACCCATTGAGCCGAGTGCGGCGTAAGCGAGGCAAGCGTGCGGTGCAGGAGGTTGACCGTCGGGTGGTGGTCAATCCTCGGCAGGCTCGGGAACTGCTGATCGCCCTCACCTACGTAGGTGGCTATGAGCGTGCGAGCGGCCGGCGGCTGAAGGCGTTCTTCGGGTGCCTGTACTACGCGGCCATGCGGCCGGGTGAGGCGCTGGGGCTCCGCCGCTCCGACTGCACGCTTCCGGCGTCCGGTTGGGGGCGGATTGAGCTGGCGGAGACCCGTCCTACGGCCGGGAAGGCGTGGACGGACTCCGGGGAAGCCCACGATCGGCGCGGCCTGAAGCAACGGGCCAGCGGCGAAGTGCGCATCCTGCCGATTCCGCCTCCGCTGGTGCGGCTGCTTCGCGAGCACTTGAAGGAGTTCGGTACGGCGAAGGACGGCCGGCTGTTTTCCAGCGAGCGGGGCAACGTGATCGCCGCCTCGTCGTACTCCCGGGCCTGGAAGCAAGCTCGGGAACTGGCGTTAGTCCCGCACCAGGTGTCCTCGGTGCTGGCCTTCCGGCCCTACGACCTCCGTCACGCGGGCGTCTCCCAGTGGCTCAACTCCGGTGTACCCGCCCCGGAGGTGGCGGCCCGTGCCGGTCACTCGGTCGACGTCTTGCTGAAGATCTATGCCAAGTGCATCGACGGCCAGGAGCAGGAGATGAACGACCGGATCTTGAAGGGCCTGGGGGAGGTAGACGACCCCGAAGAGTGAAACGGCTCTCTCAGCTGACAGGCGTGGGGCGCGGGGTGTTACCGGGGCCCCCCCCGGGGCTTTTAACGAGGGGTTGTCGAGTAACAACTCTGTTATAAAAAAAAGAACCGGCCCACGAAAAGAGTAG
>NZ_JBHYWD010000005.1:46926-57805 GCF_042751305.1 Streptomyces hokutonensis | reverse complement strand
ATAGTGTGCGGGGGGGGGGGGGTCTCGCCCCCCCCCTCCCCTCTCCCGCCTTCGCATCGCCGGTGGCGGGGGGGGCCGTCGGCGCCCCCCCCCCCCCCACGCCTTGCTCTTTACCGTCAGGTATCGCTCTTCACTTGACAAGTGAAGAGCGATACTTGGAAAGTGTCGTTGTCTACTTGCGAAGTGAAGTAGCGAATTAAGCCACGCCGTGAAGTGGTGGGGGAGGGAAGGGGCGAGAGTGGATCTCGAAGCGATCAGGATGGAGCTTCACAGGGCTGTCGATCAGATCATCGACGCTCATGCCGACGGTGGTGACGGCGCGCGGCGGCATGCGCCGGCGACTGATCCGGTCTCGGTCGCTGCTCAGGGCGAGACTGAGGAATGGACCTACCGGTGGCCGGGCAGCGGCGTCGAGAGCTTCCATCGGACGCGCTGGTACGAGGCGGTGGGCGAGCAAGGGAAGCAGCGCGTGAGAGTCGCTTGGGCTCGCCGCGCAGCCTGGGGGCGGGATGACCGCCTTCGAGCCATCGTTTTCCACCAGCAGGGGGGAGTCGACTCCACCACGTATTACCCATGGACGGAGTTCGTCGAGACTGACGACGGCCGGTACGCCGCAATCATTCCTAAGCCTGGTCGGCCGCGGGCGCAGTTGCGGGATGGTGATTCCCTGCCAGACCGGTTCGGAGACCGCGTCGTTGAGCGTTCAGACGCACTCTTCGACTCGATCACTGAAGGGGCATCGCTCAGATTCGTCGTTGGTGGGGCTGATGAAGAGGAGATGGTCCGCCACGGCTACTGGGTAGCCACCTTGCGCAATCGCTTCTGAACGGCGAGGCGAGGGAGAGCCCCGGAGCGATCCGGGGCTTTCGTCGTGTCGGAGGTGTGTCGGAAAGCTACGTTCAAAGGGACGACGGACGGCCGTTGACCTGCCAGAAGGGCCGCCAAGATCATTACGTCGTCATTACGTGATCACTGACAAACGGCTGCTTTCAGCGGCATCCGCCTGCGCATACGCGAAGACCCCGTCTTCAGCTAGTGCGCTGATGGCGGGGTCTTTAGGCACCAAATACAAGGTGCCCCCGGCAGGATTCGAACCTGCGCACACGGCTCCGGAGGCCGTTGCTCTATCCCCTGAGCTACGGGGGCGTGTCCGTCGCGGTGTTCGCGGCGACGGGTAGAACCCTACCAGCTCCATACCGGTGTTCATGAACGGGTTTCCCGGTGGTCAGAGAGGTCGGGGGAGAGGTGGTCCGGGAGGTGTCCCGGGTCCCTCGCAGGGGGTGGAAGTGGGGAAAACCCGGACGCGGTGGCCGGTCCGGACCTACTCTCGAGTTGTGCCAGGCGCGTCGGGTCGGGTGCTTGTTGTGGACGACAACAAGGTCATCCGGCAGTTGATCAGGGTCAATCTCGAGCTGGAGGGTCTCGAGGTCGTGACCGCGGCCGATGGTGCCGAGTGTCTGGACGTCATTCATCAGGTACGGCCCGATGTGGTCACCCTCGACGTCGTCATGCCCCGGCTGGACGGACTGCGTACCGCCGCTCGGCTGCGCAGCGACCCCCGTACCCGTGATCTGCCCCTCGCGATCGTCAGCGCCTGCACTCAGCACGAGGTCGAGAGCGGACTCGACGTCGGCGTCGACGCGTTTCTCGCCAAGCCCTTCGAACCTTCCGAACTCATCGCGCTCGTACGGCAGTTGATCGAGCGCGGGCGGCGTGACGCGGCTGGTGGGCTGTCCGTCGGCGGTCCCTTCGGCGCGGGCGAGGCCGAGCGGGCCGAGCGAGCCGGACGGGGTGGCCGTACCGGCGGCTGACGTACCGGGGTTCCAGACGCCCGGCGCAGACACCTCGACCCCGCCTCGACCCGTCTCCACCCCGGCGTCCACATCCCGGACCCCCGGGTGAATCGGCTGGCCTACCCACCCCCCTCCTCCCCTACGCTTGTCCCGTGACCCCCGTCGAGCTCTCCCGTACCGTGCTGCGCGCGGTGCGTCGTGCTGTCGAGGACGGGGAGCTGAGTGTGGTTGTGCCCGAGCGGGCCTCGGTGACCGTGCCGGGGGCCGGCGGGTGCGGGGACTACGCCACCAACATCGCCCTTCAGCTCGCCCGGCCCGCCGGAGAGACCCCCCGTCGCGTCGCCGAACTGCTGCTGCCGCATCTGGCCGGCACGCGGGGCGTCAGCGGTGTCGAGATCACCGGGCCCGGTTTCCTCAACATCAGTCTGGGGAGTACGGCGTCCACCTCGCTCGTCGCGGAGATCCTGCGGCGCGGACCGCGGTACGGGTTCGTCGACAGCCCAACCAGCGACGGCCCAACCAGCGACGGCCCAACCAGCGACGGCCCCACCAGCGACGGCCCCACCAGCGACGGCCCCACCAGCGACGCCCCCGCCATCGGCGACGACACCCCGAACACCCCAACCGCTCACCCCGTACGACTCCACGCCCCCCGCGAGCCCCGCGCCCTCGTCGTCATGGACGTCGTCGCCCGCCTTCTGCGCTCACAGGGTGCCGACGTCCGCACCAGCTGTGAGACCGGGCCACCCGAGCCCGCCTGGGCGACCGTTCTCGGTGTCGCCGATGCCGACGCGTACAGCCGCCCCCAGGAACCGTCGGCTCCACCCGGCGAAGTCGTACGCCCCGCCCCCGTCCCCACCCCCGACCTCGCCCCCCTCCTCACCCTCGGCCGCGACGCCGCCCGCTGGGCACTCCTTCATCCCGCCGCCCACGACCGGCCCCGTGTCACCGCCGGTCACCTCGTGCAGCGCGAGGCGAATCCCCTCTTCCGGGTCCGTTACGCCTACGCCCGCACCCGGGCCGTCAGCCGCAACGCCGCCGACCTCGGATTCACTGCCCAACCCGGCGACGTACGAGACACGCAAGACGCACAGGGCGACGTGGAAGAGGTAACCCCCCTCCTCGCCGACCACCCCCGGGTCCTCGCCCGCGCGGCCACCCACCGCGCCCCGGACCTGCTCGCCCGTCACCTGGTCGCCGTAGCCGACGCGACCCTCGTTCTCCTTCCCGCGGTACTGCCGCTCGGGGACGAGAAACCCTTGGCCGCCCACCGTGCCCGGCTCGCGCTCGCCGAAGCCGCCGGGGCGGTGCTGGCCGGTGGCCTCTCCCTGCTCGGCATCGACGCACCCGAACACCTCTGAGCGCAGAGACCGACGAAGACACCACTCACTCGATCCCGGCGCCAGGAAGAGACAGAAGAGAACACGACATGAGCCGTTCCGCACATCCCGCCGGTCCCCGTCACGCCGATGTCCTGCCCGAGGGGCACTACTCCGGTCCCGCCGCCGATCTCAACGAACTCGACCCCAAGGTGTGGGCACAGACCGTCACCCGCGACGACGACGCGAACGGTGTCGTCACCGTCGGCGGTATCGACGTGAAGACCCTCGCGGAGCGGCACGGCACTCCGGCGTACGTTCTCGACGAGGACGACTTCCGGCAGCGTGCCCGTGCCTGGCGTACCGCCTTCGGGCACGACGCCGACGTCTTCTACGCCGGCAAGGCGTTCCTGTCCCGTGCCGTCGTGCGGTGGCTGCACGAGGAGGGGCTCAATCTTGATGTGTGTTCGGGGGGCGAGCTCGCCACCGCCCTCTCCGCCGGCATGCCCGCCGACCGCATCGCCTTCCACGGCAACAACAAGTCCACGGACGAGATCCACCGGGCCGTCGACGCCGGCGTCGGCCGCATCGTCCTCGACTCCTTCCAGGAGATCGTCCGTGTCGCCCACATCGCGCAGTCCCTCGGCAGGCGGCAGCGTGTGCAGATCCGTATCACCGTCGGGGTCGAGGCGCACACGCACGAATTCATCGCCACCGCTCACGAGGACCAGAAGTTCGGGATTCCGCTCGCGGGTGGACAGGCCGCCGAAGCCGTGCGCCGCGCGCTCCAGCTCGACGGGCTCGAACTCATCGGGATTCACAGTCACATCGGGTCGCAGATCTTCGACATGTCCGGGTTCGAGGTCGCCGCGCACCGCGTCGTCGGGCTGCTGAAGGACATTCGCGACGAGCACGGCGTCGAGCTGCCCGAGATCGACCTCGGGGGCGGGCTCGGGATCGCGTACACCAGCGACGACGATCCCCGCGAGCCGCACGAGATCGCCAAGGCGCTCACCGAGATCGTCACCCGTGAGTGCGATTCGGCCAAGCTGCGGACTCCTCGTATCTCCGTCGAGCCGGGGCGCGCCATCGTCGGGCCGACCGCGTTCACCCTCTACGAGGTGGGCACCATCAAGCCCCTCGACGGGCTGCGGACCTATGTGTCGGTCGACGGCGGCATGTCCGACAACATCCGGACGGCGCTCTACGACGCCGAGTACAGCGTCGCTCTCGTGTCCCGCCGCTCCGACGCCGAGCCGATGCTCGCCCGTGTCGTCGGCAAGCACTGCGAGAGCGGGGACATCGTGGTGAAGGACGCGTTCCTGCCGGGGGACCTGGCTCCCGGTGACCTGATCGCCGTACCGGCGACGGGCGCGTACTGCCGTTCCATGGCCAGCAATTACAACCATGTGCTGCGGCCGCCGGTCGTCGCCGTGAAGGACGGCGAGTCGCGGGTCATCGTCCGCCGGGAGACCGAGGAGGACCTGCTCCGGCTCGACGTCGGCTGAGGCGGAAGCCACAGAAAGAGGGGTGGAAGATCTCCCGTCTTTCACCCCCGTGAAAATGAAATCGATGTCTCACGATCCGGACTATGGATAGAAAGTCCCGTCCGGTGAGTGAGACTGGTCCAACCGATGACGGTATGAGGAAACGAGGTCGGATGATGCGTACGCGTCCGCTGAAGGTGGCGCTGCTGGGCTGTGGAGTGGTCGGCTCAGAGGTGGCGCGCATCATGACGACGCACGCCGACGACCTCGCCGCCCGCATCGGCGCACCGGTCGAGCTCGCGGGCGTGGCGGTCCGGCGGCCGTCCAAGGTCCGCGAGGGCATCGACCCCGCCCTCGTCACCACCGACGCGACGGCTCTGGTGAAACGCGGGGACATCGACGTCGTCGTCGAGGTCATCGGGGGCATCGAGCCCGCCCGTTCCCTCATCACCACCGCCTTCGAACACGGTGCCTCCGTCGTCTCCGCCAACAAGGCGCTGCTCGCCCAGGACGGCGCCGCCCTGCACGCCGCCGCCGAGCGGCAGGGCAAGGATCTGTACTACGAGGCCGCCGTCGCCGGCGCGATTCCGCTGATCCGGCCGCTGCGCGAGTCCCTCGCCGGGGACAAGGTCAACCGCGTGCTCGGGATCGTCAACGGGACGACCAACTTCATCCTCGACAAGATGGACAGCACCGGCGCCGGATACCAGGAGGCCCTCGACGAGGCCACCGCCCTCGGGTACGCCGAGGCCGACCCCACCGCCGACGTCGAGGGCTTCGACGCCGCCGCCAAGGCCGCCATCCTCGCCGGAATCGCCTTCCACACGCGCGTGCGTCTCGACGACGTCTACCGCGAGGGCATGACCGAGGTCACCGCCTCCGACTTCGCCTCCGCGAAGAACATGGGCTGCACCATCAAGCTGCTCGCCATCTGCGAGCGGGCCGAGGACGGTGGCAGCGTCACCGCGCGCGTGCATCCCGCCATGATCCCGCTCAGCCACCCGCTCGCCTCCGTCCGCGGCGCCTACAACGCCGTGTTCGTCGAGTCCGACGCCTCCGGGCAGCTGATGTTCTACGGCCCCGGAGCGGGCGGCGCCCCCACCGCCTCCGCCGTGATGGGCGACCTCGTCGCCGTGTGCCGCAACCGGCTCAACTCGACCACCGGGCCCGGGGAGTCGGCGTACGCCGGACTGCCCGTGTCGGGCATGGGCGAGGTCGTCACGCGGTACCACATCAGCCTCGACGTCGCCGACAAACCGGGTGTTCTCGCACAGGTCGCCACCGTGTTCGCCGAGCACGGTGTCTCGATCGATACGGTTCGGCAGCAGGGGAAGGACGGCGAGGCCTCTCTCGTCGTCGTCACGCACCGCGCGTCCGACGCCGCCCTGGGCGGGACCGTCGAGGCGTTGCGCAAGCTCGACACCGTGCGGGGTGTCGCCAGCATCATGCGGGTTGAAGGAGAGTAACCAGCAATGACCCACCAGTGGCGCGGAATCATCGAGGAGTACCGGGACCGGCTCCCGGTGTCCGACAGCACGCCGGTCGTCTCCCTCCGCGAGGGCGGCACGCCCCTCGTGCCCGCGCAGGTGCTCTCCGAGCGCACCGGCTGCGAGGTCCACCTCAAGGTGGAGGGCGCCAACCCCACCGGGTCCTTCAAGGACCGCGGAATGACCATGGCCATCACGCGGGCCAAGGAGGAGGGCGCGCAGGCCGTCATCTGCGCCTCCACCGGCAACACCTCCGCGTCCGCCGCCGCCTACGCGGTGCGCGCCGGGATGGTCTGCGCCGTCCTCGTGCCGCGCGGCAAGATCGCGCTCGGCAAGATGGGCCAGGCCCTCGTGCACGGCGCGAAGATCCTCCAGGTCGACGGGAACTTCGACGACTGCCTCACCCTCGCGCGCGAGCTGAGCGACAACTACCCTGTGGCGCTGGTGAATTCGGTCAACCCGGTGCGCATCGAGGGCCAGAAGACGGCCGCCTTCGAGATCGTCGACATGCTCGGCGACGCGCCCGACATCCACGTCCTGCCGGTGGGCAACGCGGGCAACATCACCGCGTACTGGAAGGGCTACAAGGAGTACGCCGGAGACGGCATCGCCGCCAAGACGCCCCGCATGTGGGGGTTCCAGGCGTCCGGTTCCGCGCCCATCGTGCGCGGCGAGATCGTCAAGGACCCCTCGACCATCGCCACCGCGATCCGCATCGGCAACCCGGCCTCCTGGCAGTACGCGCTCGCCGCGCGGGACGAGTCCGGCGGGTTCATCGACGAGGTGACGGACCGTGAAATCCTGCGCGCTTACCGGCTGTTGGCCGCACAGGAGGGTGTTTTCGTCGAGCCCGCGTCCGCCGCTTCGGTCGCCGGTCTGCTGAAGGCGGCAGAGCAGGGCAAGGTCGACCCGGGCCAGACCATCGTCTGCACGGTGACCGGAAACGGCCTCAAGGACCCGGACTGGGCCGTCGCGGGCGCCCCGCAGCCCGTCACGATCCCGGTCGACGCGCCGACGGCCGCCGAGCGGCTCGGCCTGGCGTAAAGCCGCCTGGCGGGTATTCGCCACGGGGGGTGCACAGGGGGCTTACGACACGCATCGTGCGCCTCCTGTGCGCCCTATGTCGCCACAGAACCTTCCTTCGATAGGCTGTACCGAACCCGCCCGCCGCATATGCCTGCGCGCATGGCTCGGCACCGCGCCGTCTCCACGGCCCGAGGGTCTCCACGTACCTATCGGATGTCATCGAACTTCATCGAATGTCTTCGACAATCACGCAGCTCAAGGAGAGTCATCGAGCGATGGCCGGTCCAGCCTTCCGCGCCGCCGCCGTCCGGGTGCGCGTCCCCGCCACCAGCGCCAACCTCGGCCCGGGCTTCGACGCCTTCGGCCTCTCGCTGGGGCTCTACGACGACGTCGTCGTCCGTGTCGCCGACTCCGGGCTGCTCATCGACATCGCGGGCGAGGGCAGCGAGACCCTCCCGCGCGACGAGAACCACCTCCTCGTAAGGTCCCTGCGCACCGCCTTCGACCTGCTCGGCGGACAGCCGCGCGGCCTGGAGATCGTCTGCGCCAACCGCATTCCGCACGGCCGCGGCCTGGGCTCCTCCTCCGCCGCCATCTGCGCGGGCATCGTCGCCGCGCGAGCCGTGACCATAGGCGGGGACTCCAAGCTCGACGACACGGCCCTGCTGGAGCTCGCGACCGAGATCGAGGGCCACCCCGACAACGTGGCGGCCTGTCTGCTGGGCGGCTTCACGCTCTCCTGGATGGACGCCGGTGCCGCGCGGGCGATCAGGATGGATCCCGCCGATTCCATCGTTCCGGTGGTTTTCGTGCCCGGGAAGCCGGTCCTCACCGAAACGGCGCGCGGCCTGCTCCCGCGCAACGTCCCGCACGTCGACGCGGCCGCCAACGCGGGCCGCGCCGCCCTGCTCGTCGAGGCCCTCACCCGCCGCCCCGAGCTGCTGCTGCCCGCCACCGAGGACCGCCTGCACCAGGAGTACCGGGCACCCGCCATGCCCGAGAGCGCGGCGCTCGTGGAGAGGCTGCGCGCGGACGGGGTGCCGGCCGTCATCTCCGGTGCCGGGCCCACCGTGTTGGCACTCGTCGACGCCGACAACGCCGACAAGGTCGCCCATCTCGCCGGCGAGGGCTGGGCCGCCAACCGGCTCGACCTCGACGAACAAGGCGCGTGCGTCCTTCCGCTCGCGGCCCCGAGCAGCGCCCCGAGCAGCAATTGACTACGTACCGTCGCCGGATTTCGAGAGGGGGAATGTTTGTTGGATCCGGTAGTGTTAATCTCAAGTCTGCACCCGACCCCACCATGGCGAGGTGCTTGTTGTCCCCGTCAGGGACAGACATTCTTCCGGGAGCCTCCCAAACCACACTCTGTTCCGTCCGGGCACTGAGTGGTTCGCCGGGCACGCTCCGGAAGCCGGGAAAGCTCCGGAATTGGTGCGACCAAGCAACGTGACACAGCCACTCGGTGTCACTGCTTTGGGAAGCGCCGTCACCAGAAATCTCTTCCGCCGCTTAGGCGGACCACCGCCCCGGCACGGTTCACACAGCAAGAACCGAAGCCGGACAGCACAACCGGTCGCCGAGCCAGACAGGCCGACGTCCGCTCCAGGGAAGGACCCTTCGTGAGCGACACCACCGATCTGATGGGCGCACGTGTCGAGGAGACCGCTGCCGCGCCCGCCACGGACGCCTCCGCGCCTGCCACCGGTGCCGGCTCCCGGCGGCGCCGCGGTACCGGCCTCGACGGCATGGTGCTGGCCGAGCTGCAGCAGGTCGCATCCGGCCTCGGCATCAGGGGCACCGCGCGCATGCGCAAGAGCCAGCTGATCGAGGTCCTCAAGGAGGCGCAGGCGGGAGGGGGTGCTCCGGCCAAGGCCGAGACCGCCACCGAGACCAAGCCCAAGCGCCGCGCCACCTCCAAGACCCGTACGGGCGACGAGACGGTCGCCCCGGCCGAGCAGAAGGCCGAGAAGGTCGCCGCCGAGAAGGCCGTGGCCCAGCAGCAGATCGAGATCCCCGGCCAGCCTGCCAGCGATGACGCTCCGGTGGAGCGCCGCCGTCGCCGCGCGACCGCCGAGGCCGGCAGCCCCGAGACGATCACCGCCGAGGTCAAGAGCGAGCCGCGGGCCGAGACGCCCGCCGCCGCGCAGGGCGAGGTCCGGGGCGACGCCGGTGACGACGGCCGTCAGGGCCGCCGGGACCGCCGCGACCGTGACCGCGGTGGCCGTCAGGACCGTGACCGCGGCGACCGCCGCAAGGGCGACGAGCAGCAGGGCGGCGGCCAGCAGCAGGACCGTCAGCAGGGCGGCGGCCGCCAGGACCGCCAGCAGCAGGGCCAGCAGCAGAGCGGTGGCCGCCAGGACCGTCAGGACCGGCAGCCGCGCGACAACGGCCCGCAGGACGACGACGACTTCGACGGCGGACGCCGTGGCCGTCGCGGCCGTTACCGCGACCGCCGTGGCCGTCGCGGCCGTGACGAGTTCGCCGGCGGCGCCGGCGAGCCGCAGGTCGCGGACGACGATGTCCTGATCCCCGTCGCGGGCATCCTCGACATCCTCGACAACTACGCCTTCATCCGTACGTCGGGCTACCTGCCGGGTCCGAACGACGTGTACGTCTCCCTCGCCCAGGTCCGCAAGAACGGCCTGCGCAAGGGCGACCACGTCACCGGCGCGGTCCGTCAGCCGAAGGAGGGCGAGCGCCGCGAGAAGTTCAACGCGCTCGTGCGCCTCGACTCGGTCAACGGCATGGCGCCCGAACACGGCCGCGGGCGGCCGGAGTTCAACAAGCTGACGCCGCTGTACCCGCAGGACCGCCTCCGCCTGGAGACCGACCCGGGTGTGCTGACGACCCGCATCATCGACCTCGTCGCGCCGATCGGCAAGGGCCAGCGCGGTCTGATCGTGGCCCCGCCGAAGACCGGCAAGACCATGATCATGCAGGCGATCGCCAACGCGATCACGCACAACAACCCCGAGTGCCACCTGATGGTCGTCCTGGTCGACGAGCGTCCGGAAGAGGTCACCGACATGCAGCGGTCGGTGAAGGGCGAGGTCATCTCCTCGACCTTCGACCGCCCGGCCGAGGACCACACCACGGTCGCCGAGCTCGCCATCGAGCGCGCCAAGCGGCTCGTGGAGCTGGGCCACGACGTCGTCGTGCTGCTCGACTCCATCACGCGTCTGGGCCGTGCCTACAACCTCGCCGCGCCCGCCTCCGGCCGCATCCTCTCCGGTGGTGTCGACTCCACGGCGCTGTACCCGCCCAAGCGCTTCTTCGGTGCCGCGCGCAACATCGAGGACGGCGGCTCGCTGACCATCCTCGCCACCGCGCTCGTCGACACCGGCTCGCGCATGGACGAGGTCATCTTCGAGGAGTTCAAGGGCACGGGCAACGCCGAGCTGAAGCTCGACCGCAAGCTCGCCGACAAGCGCATCTTCCCGGCGGTGGACGTCGACGCGTCCGGTACCCGTAAGGAAGAGATCCTGCTCGGCAGCGACGAGCTGGCGATCACGTGGAAGCTGCGCCGGGTGCTGCACGCGCTCGACCAGCAGCAGGCGATCGAGCTGCTCCTGGACAAGATGAAGCAGACGAAGTCGAACGCGGAGTTCCTGCTCCAGATCCAGAAGACGACCCCGACTCCCGGCAACGGCGACTGAGGCAAGTCAGCTTTGTCGGAGGGGGGCGCCCCGGGGGGGGGGGGGGGGGGGGCGGCGGGGTGGTGACCACGGGCACACACAAACACAACCCAAGACAAGCACCACAACACA
>NZ_JBHYWD010000005.1:0-46916 GCF_042751305.1 Streptomyces hokutonensis | reverse complement strand
GGTGTGTTACAACCCAGAACACCACACGACCCCCCACCCCCCGCCCAGGGTGAGGGTGGGATATGTGGGTTGGGGGGGGGCCCCCCCGGGGGGGGGGGGGCGCCCCTCTGCGTTGTCGGTCCCCCGCTGTACGATCACGCTCTTCGGACTCGCATTCGACATTCGTCCGAACTTCTGATCCCGAGGGGGGACTTCAGTGGGTACGCCCATGCCTGGAGCCGGTCGGCACAGACGCCGGACACGTTTCGCCCTGCCCGTCGCCGCGGCCGGTATCGCCGCCGCCGTGACCGCCGCGGTGCTGACGACGTCCGCCGGCGCGGCCACCGCGCTGCCGACTCCGACCGCGAAGCCCGTCGTCAGCCAGCCGTCGCTCGCCACGCTGAAGAAGCGCATCGCGGGCGCCGAGGCCAGTGACGACACTGCCGGCCGGACGACCAAGAAGTCGTCCCGCAGCGCGAGCACCACCGCCACGACCGCCAGCCCGAAGATCATCGGCGGCACGACCACCACCATCAGCACCGCGCCGTACATGGCGCAGCTCTGGTACTACGACGACAAGGGCACCACCGACGAGAGCGACGACCTCGGCTTCTTCTGCGGCGGCTCGGTCGTCTCGCCGACGAAGATCCTGACGGCCGCGCACTGCACCAAGGACGAGCACGGCAAGGCCTACAACTGGGCCAAGTACGGCGTCGTCGTCACGAGCGCCACCGTGCTGCCGACCACCGACGCGGACAACAACACCGACCTGCACGGCGGCCAGGCCACCGCGGTCCTGCGCCAGTGGACCCACCCGTCGTACAACACGGCGACGATCGACAACGACGTGGCGGTCCTCACCCTGGCGGCCCCCGTCAAGGCGACCCCGATCCGCCTGACGACGAACACCGACACGACGTCGTACACGGGCACGGCCGCCAAGACCGCCAAGGTCTACGGCTGGGGCCGTACCAGCTCCTCGTCGGAGGACATCTCCGAGACGCTGAAGACGGCCACGCTGCCGATCCAGTCGGACGCCACCTGCACGGGCGCCTACGGGAGCCTGTACATCAAGGGGCACAACGTCTGCGCGGGCGAGCCCGCCACCGGCAGTGACACCACCACGACGGCCATCTGCAACGGCGACTCCGGCGGCCCGCTGGTCGTCGCCGGCCGGATCGTCGGTGTCGTCTCCTGGAGCGCCGACGACGGCGACGCCACCACGGTCAACGACTGTGTCGTCGAAGGCACCTACGGTGTCTTCGCCAAGGTCAGCGCGTACGTCGGCGCGGCCTACGCGCAGATCGACGACGGCAACCTCAGCTACACCGACAACAAGGCCGACATCTACGCCCGCAAGTCCTCCACCAAGGTGGGCTACGAGCTGGACTCCAAGGGCACCTCGCTGGCCACCCGCCAGTCCCTGGGCGACTGGAGCGGCGTCAACCAGGTCCGCTCCGCCGACCTGAACCGGGACGGCTTCCAGGACTGGATCTACCGGACCACCGACGGCGCGGTCTACTGGGACCACTTCGTGCTCAACAGCGCGCGCGACGACGGCAGTTGGGCCAGCACGAAGATCTTCGCCAACTGGAAGACCCGCACCCGGATCATCGCCCCCGGCGATGTCACCGGCGACTACCTGCCCGACCTGATCTCGGTCGACAGCTCCGGTGTCCTGTGGATCTACCCGGGCAAGGGCAACGGCACCTTCAGCTCGCCCTCGCGGGTCGGCGGCGGCTGGAGCCAGTACAACGCGCTGGTCGGCCACGGCGACTTCAACGGTGACGGCAAGGCCGACCTGATCGCCCGCAACAAGAGCACCGGCGCCGTCTACCTGTACAAGGGCGCCGGCAAGTCCGGCACGGGCGCCTTCGCTGCCCGCGTCAAGGTGCGCAGCTGGCCCAGCTACAACGCGTTCGACGCGGTCGGCGACTTCACCGGCGACGGCAAGGCGGACCTCCTGATCCGCAACGCCAGCGGTTCGCTGTACGTCTACCCGGGAACCGGCAAGGCGACGAGCGAGATCTTCGGCACAGCGAAGTCACTGGGCACCGGTTTCCAGCAGTACGACATCTTCGGGTGAAACAGCAGGTGAGCGCGGTCTGACCCGCTCGCGCGACTACGCAGAGTGCCCATCGCCGTACGCGATGGGCACTCTGTGTTGTGCAACCCTTTGTCGAGTTTCCCCGTCTGACCAGGCGGACGAAAATGGAGCGGTACTGACCGCGCCTGACCCTGAAAGCAGGGGGTAACCGACCGGACGAGAGACCGAGGAGCCCATGTCCGCCGAGAGCACGCCGGAGCCCGGTATACCGGGCAAGGACGGCAACAGCGGCCCGCGCCACCGCGCCGGAGGCCGCAAGCAGAAGAACCGCAGTCCCCGCCACAGGGCCCTGATGATCACGGCCTGGGTCGCCGGAGGCGTCCTGGTGCTGGGCGGTACCGGCGCCGGCTACGTGTACTTCAAGCTCAACGGCAACATCAAGAGCGTCGACATCAACCAGGCCCTCGGCACCGACCGGCCGGTCAAGGTCGACAACGGCTCCGAGAACATCCTCGTCCTGGGCTCCGACTCCCGCTCCGGCACCAACAAGAAGCTGGGCGGCGGCACCGACGACGGCAGCGCCCGCTCCGACACCGCGATGATCATCCACGTCTACAAGGGCCACAAGAGGGCCAGTGTGGTGTCCATCCCGCGCGACACCCTCGTAGACCGGCCCGCGTGCACCGACACCAAGGGCGTCATGCACGACGCGGCCTCCGGCGTGATGTTCAACGAGGCGTACTCGACCGGCGGCGCCGCCTGCACGGTGAAGACCGTCGAGTCCATCTCCGGTCTGCGCATGGACCACTACCTCGAGGTCGACTTCGCGGGCTTCGAGAAGCTCATCAACGAGCTCGGCGGGGTCCAGATAACGACCACCAAGGACATCAAGGACTCGCAGAGCCACCTGAACCTCAAGGCCGGCAAGCACACGCTCAACGGCTCGCAGGCCCTCGGCCTCGTCCGCACCCGGCACGGCGTCGGCGACGGCTCCGACCTCGGGCGTATCCAGCTCCAGCAGGCGTTCATCAAGGCCCTGGTCAACCAGGTCAAGCACGTCGGCCTCCTGACCAGCCCGACCAAGCTCTTTGACCTCGCCAACACCGCCACCCAGGCCGTCACCACCGACTCCGACCTCGGCTCCGTGAACTCCCTCACGTCCTTCGCCAACGGCCTCAAGGGCATCAGCTCCGCCAACATGAACATGGTCACGATGCCGGTCGAGTACGACCCGGCCAATCCCAACCGCGTGATCATCGAGAAGTCGAAGGCCCAGCTGGTCTGGACGGCCCTGAAGAACGACCAGCCGATACCGGCGGCGGCGTCCAAGGGCACGGCGACGGGCGAGGCCAAGGGCGTCGTGACAAGTTCCTAGGGCGCAACCGCCCAGGGGCGCGGGGCTGTGTCGACAGGCGGTCCGCCGCGGCGCGCGCCCAGCCCCCGCGCACCCGCAGGGAATAGATCACCTGGGCCCCCGGTTTGGGAGGTTGGCTCCAGTCCTGGCAGACTGGACAGTCGGCCCCGGTTCACGCCCCGCAAACCCGCGGAGCGACCCGGTGCCCTCCCGAACCTAGGAGACACCTTGAAGCGCGAGATCCACCCCGAGTACGTCGAGACCCAGGTCAGCTGCACCTGTGGCGCGTCGTTCACCACCCGCAGCACGATCACGAGCGGCAACATCCGCGCCGAGGTCTGCTCCGAGTGCCACCCGTTCTACACGGGCAAGCAGAAGATCCTCGACACCGGTGGCCGCGTGGCCCGCTTCGAGGCCCGCTTCGGCAAGGCTGGCGCCGGCTCCAAGAAGTAGCGAGCTTCAATTTCGCCGGTCCACGGCCACGCCCCTGTTACAGGCGTGCCGGGACCGGCGTTTTTGGTCGCCCGCCTTCCCTTTCTTCACCGCATTTCAGGAGCCCAAGATGTTCGAGGCTGTCGAGGACCTCATCGGCGAGCACGCCGACCTTGAGAAGAAGCTCGCCGACCCGTCGGTCCACGCCGACCAGGCCAACGCGCGCAAGCTGAACAAGCGCTACGCCGAGCTCACCCCGATCGTCGCCACGTACCGCTCCTGGAAGCAGACCGGCGACGACATCGAGACCGCGCGTGAACTCGGCGCCGACGATCCGGAGTTCGCGGCCGAGGTCAAGGAGCTGGAGAAGCAGCGGGACGAGATCACGGAGAAGCTGCGGCTGCTGCTGGTGCCGCGCGACCCCAACGACGACAAGGACGTGATCCTCGAGGTCAAGGCGGGCGCGGGCGGCGACGAGTCGGCCCTGTTCGCCGGTGACCTGCTGCGCATGTACCTGCGGTACGCGGAGCGCGTCGGCTGGAAGACCGAGATCATCGACGCCACCGAGTCCGAGCTGGGCGGCTACAAGGACGTCCAGGTCGCCGTGAAGACCAAGGGCGGCAACGGCGCGACCGAGCCCGGCCAGGGCGTCTGGGCCCGGCTGAAGTACGAGGGCGGGGTGCACCGCGTGCAGCGGGTGCCCGCGACCGAGTCCGCGGGCCGTATCCACACCTCCGCGGCCGGTGTCCTCGTCACCCCCGAGGCGGAGGAGGTCGACGTCGAGATCAACCCGAACGACCTCCGCATCGACGTGTACCGCTCCTCCGGTCCCGGCGGCCAGTCCGTCAACACGACCGACTCCGCGGTGCGCATCACCCACATTCCCACCGGAGTCGTCGCGTCCTGCCAGAACGAGAAGAGCCAGCTGCAGAACAAGGAGCAGGCGATGCGTATCCTGCGCTCCAGGCTGCTCGCCGCGGCACAGGAGGAGGCGGAGAAGAATGCCGCCGACGCCCGCCGCAGCCAGGTCCGCACGGTCGACCGCTCCGAGAAGATCCGTACGTACAACTTCCCGGAGAACCGCATCTCCGACCACCGCGTCGGCTTCAAGGCGTACAACCTGGACCAGGTCCTGGACGGCGACCTCGACGCGATGATCCAGGCTTGCGTCGACGCGGACTCGGCCGCCAAGCTCGCGGCGGCGTAACACGAGGGCGTAACACGGCGGTACGCACGGCACGTTCGGCACGGACGAGTACGACACGGAGGACTTGCGTGAACCTGCTGCTAGCAGAGGTGGCCCAGGCCACCCAGCGGCTGGCCGACGCCGGCGTGCCCTCGCCGCGCAACGACGCGGAGGAGCTCGCCGCGTTCGTGCACGGTGTGAAGCGGGGCGAGCTGCACTCCGTGAAGGACGTGGACTTCGACGCCCGCTACTGGGAGACCATCGCCCGGCGCGAACAGCGGGAGCCGCTCCAGCACATCACCGGCCGCGCCTTCTTCCGCTACCTGGAACTCCAGGTCGGGCCAGGGGTGTTCGTGCCCCGCCCCGAGACGGAGTCGGTGGTCGGCTGGGCCATAGACGCGGTCCGCGCGATGGATGTCGTGGAGCCGCTGATCGTGGACCTCTGCACCGGATCCGGCGCCATCGCGCTCGCCCTCGCGCAGGAGGTCCCGCGCTCCCGGGTGCACGCCGTGGAGCTGTCCGAGGACGCCCTCCAGTGGACCCGCAAGAACATGGAGGGGTCCAGGGTCGACCTGCGGCAGGGCAACGCCCTGGACGCCTTCCCCGACCTCGACGGCCATGTCGACCTGGTCATCTCCAACCCGCCGTACATCCCGCTCACGGAGTGGGAGTACGTCGCTCCCGAGGCCCGGGACTACGACCCCGAACTCGCCCTGTTCTCAGGGGAGGACGGGCTCGACCTGATCCGCGGCATCGAACGCACCGCACACCGGCTCCTCCGCCCCGGCGGTGTCGTCGTCATCGAGCACGCCGACACCCAGGGCGGCCAGGTGCCGTGGATCTTCACCGAGGAACGTGGCTGGGCCGACGCGGCCGACCACCCCGACCTCAACAACCGCCCGCGCTTCGCGACCGCCCGCAGGGCGACGCCGTGACCGGCGCCCCGACTTTCGACCCGCAGCAGTACGTGTACGAGGAGGCCCGCTAGACATGGCACGGCGATACGACACCAATGACGCGACCGACCGCACGACGGGTCTGCGCGAGGCCGCGTCCGCCGTCCGCCGGGGCGAACTCGTGGTCCTGCCGACCGACACGGTCTACGGCATCGGGGCCGACGCGTTCACCTCGGAGGCCGTCGCCGATCTCCTGGACGCCAAGGGCCGGGGCCGCAACATGCCCACGCCCGTCCTCATCGGCTCCCCGAACACCCTGCACGGCCTCGTCACGGACTTCTCCGAGCTGGCCTGGGAACTCGTCGACGCGTTCTGGCCGGGCGCCCTCACGCTGGTCGCCAAGCACCAGCCGTCCCTGCAGTGGGACCTGGGGGACACCCGGGGCACGGTCGCCGTCCGCATGCCGCTGCACCCCGTCGCCATCGAGCTGCTGACGGAGGTCGGCCCGATGGCCGTCTCCTCCGCGAACCTCACCGGCCACCCCGCGCCGGAGGACTGTGACGCCGCCCAGGAGATGCTCGGCGACTCCGTCTCCGTGTACCTCGACGGAGGTCCGACCCCCGGCAACGTGCCGTCCTCGATCGTCGACGTCACGCGCGAGGTGCCCCTGCTGCTGCGCGCGGGCGCGATCTCGGCGGAGGAGCTGCGCAAGGTCGTACCCGACCTCGAGGTGGCGAATTGACAGCCCCTGACGCGGGGCGTGGCATAGGCAACGGGGAAGTGACGGGGACCTTCGGGCTTCCCATGGACAGCTTCCGCATCCTCCACGTCAGCACCGGCAACGTGTGCCGCTCGCCGATCACCGAGCGGCTGACCCGTCATGCCCTGGCGGACCGGCTCGGCGACCCGCTGTGGGGCGGGCTCATCGTGGAGAGCGCCGGCACCTGGGGCCATGAGGGCGCGCCCATGGAGACCAACGCGGCGACCGTCCTCACCGACTTCGGCGCGGACCCCTCCGGCTTCACCGGCCGCGAGCTGCTCGACGACCACGTGATCCGCGCCGACCTGGTGCTGACCGCCACGAGGGACCACCGCCAGCAGGTCATCTCCATGGGCCACTCGGCGGGCCTGCGCACCTTCACCCTCAAGGAGTTCACCCGCCTGGTGAAGGCGATCGACCCGGCCACCCTCCCACCCCTGGAGGACGGCATGGTGGCCCGCGCCCGCGCCCTGGTCCGCGCGGCAGCGGCCCTCCGAGGCTGGCTCCTGGCCCCCACAGCAGAAGCCGACGAGGTCTTCGACCCCTACGGCGCCCCCCTCCCGTTCTTCCGCTCCATCGGCGACGAGATAAACCAGGCGATCGATCCGGTGGTGACGGCGTTGACGGGTGTGCCCGCGCGGACGTGATCCGGCGAGAGCGGGGTCGGTGAGGGCCGCTGCGGAGCGGTTGATCCGGTGGGCCGAGTCGGTGACGTCCGCCGTGGAGCGGCCGGTGTGGCTGAGCCAGGCGATCGATCCGGTGGTGACGGCGTTGACGGGGGTTCCCGCGCGGACGTGACTTCAACGGGTGTGACGTTCACGGGTGTGCCCGCGAAGACCTGACAACGGCCGCGCGTCCCACCCGTCCCGGGCCTACATTGGACGTACGTCACCGTCGACGCCCCGGAGTCCACCATGTCGGTCACCCCTGTCCTTGAGGCCGATGTCCTGCGTCGGCAGGATCCCGAGCTGGCCGAGATCCTGCTCGGGGAGCTGACCCGGCAGTCGACGACGCTTCAGCTGGTCGCGGCCGAGAACTTCAGCTCGCCCGCCGTGCTGGCCGCGCTCGGCTCCCCGCTGGCCAACAAGTACGCCGAGGGCTACCCCGGCGCCCGTCACCATGGCGGCTGCGAGATCGTCGACGTCGCCGAGCGTGTCGCCGTGGACCGCGCGAAGGCCCTGTTCGGCGCCGAGCACGCCAACGTGCAGTCCCACTCCGGCTCTTCGGCCGTGCTGGCCGCGTACGCCGCGCTGCTGCGGCCCGGTGACACCGTCCTCGCGCTGGGGCTCCCGTACGGCGGTCATCTCACGCACGGGTCGCCCGCGAACTTCTCCGGGCGGTGGTTCGACTTCGTGGGGTACGGGGTGGACGCCGAGACCGGGCTCATCGACTACGACCAGGTGCGCACCCTCGCCCGTACGCACCGGCCCAAGGCGATCGTGTGCGGTTCCATCGCCTACCCGAGGCACATCGACTACGCATTCTTCCGCGAGGTGGCCGACGAGGTCGGCGCCTATCTCATCGCCGACGCCGCCCACCCCATCGGCCTCGTCGCCGGGGGAGCGGCGCCGAACCCGGTGCCGTACGCCGATGTCGTCTGCGCCACCACGCACAAGGTGCTGCGCGGGCCGCGCGGCGGGATGCTGCTGTGCGGGAGCGAGCTGGCCGAACGGGTGGACCGGGCCGTTTTTCCGTTCACCCAGGGCGGCGCGCAGATGAACACCATCGCGGCGAAGGCCGTCGCGTTCGGCGAGGCGGCGACGCCGGCCTTCACGGCGTACGCCCATCAGGTGGTCGCCAACGCCCGGGTGCTCGCGGCGGGGCTGGCGGCGGAGGGGCTGGTCGTCACCACGGGCGGCACCGACACCCATCTGATCACCGTCGACCCGATGCCGCTGGGCATCGACGGGCGCGTCGCCCGCAGTCAACTCGCCGCCGCCGGGATGGTGTTGGACTGCTGCGCGCTGCCGCACGGCGACACCCGCGGCCTCCGGCTCGGCACGGCGGCGATGACCACGCAGGGCATGGGGGAGGGCGAGATGGCGGGCATCGCGGCGCTGATCGCGGGTGTGCTGCGCGGACGGGTCGACGCCAGACGGGCCCGTGACGAAGTGCGGGATCTTGTGGGTGGATTCCCGCCGTATCCGGGCTGAACGGGGGTACCCGGACCCTGGCACACAGCCACACGTGCAACCATCTTCGCTACCCGGAAGTCCCCAACCATATGCGTCCCTCGCTAGGGTGTGGGGCTGTGATGGCCAGCGAGACCTGTGGGGAAGCCTGTGCGTGAATACCTGCTGACGCTCTGCGTGACGGCCGCGGTGACGTATCTGCTGACCGGGCCGGTGCGGAAGTTCGCGATCGTGGCCGGGGCGATGCCGGAGATCAGGGCCCGTGACGTGCACCGGGAACCGACTCCGCGGCTCGGCGGTATCGCCATGTTCTTCGGCCTGTGCGCCGGCCTGCTGGTCGCCGACCACCTGACCAACCTCAGCGAGGTCTTCCAGAACTCGAACGAGCCGCGGGCCCTGCTCTCCGGCGCCGCCCTGATCTGGCTGATCGGTGTCCTGGACGACAAGTTCGAGATCGACGCCCTGATCAAGCTGGGCGGCCAGATGATCGCCGCCGGCGTGATGGTCATGCAGGGTCTGACGATCCTGTGGCTGCCCATCCCGGGCGTCGGCAACGTGGCGCTGACCCAGTGGCAGGGCACCCTGCTCACGGTCGCCCTGGTCGTCATCACCATCAACGCGGTCAACTTCGTCGACGGCCTCGACGGCCTCGCCTCCGGCATGGTCTGCATCGCCGCCGCCGCGTTCTTCCTGTACGCGTACCGCATCTGGTACTCGTACGGCATCGAGGCCGCCGCCCCGGCCACGCTCTTCTCGGCGATCCTGATGGGCATGTGCATCGGCTTCCTGCCGCACAACATGCACCCCGCGCGGATCTTCATGGGCGACTCCGGCTCGATGCTGATCGGCCTGGTGCTGTCCGCGGGTGCGATCTCCATCACGGGACAGGTCGACCCGGACGCGCTGCAGCTGTTCCTGCACTCGGAGAAGGCGGCCGTGCACTCGACGGTGCCGGTCTACATCCCGCTGCTGCTGCCGCTGACGATCATCGCGGTGCCGGCCGCCGACCTGGTGCTGGCGATCGTCCGCCGCACCTGGCGGGGCCAGTCGCCATTTGCCGCGGACCGCGGCCATCTGCACCACCGGCTCCTGGAGATCGGCCACTCGCACAGCCGGGCCGTGCTGATCATGTACTTCTGGTCGGCGCTGATCGCCTTCGGCGCGCTCGGCTACTCGGTCAACTCGGCCTCCATGTGGATCGTCCTCGGGATCGTCTTCCTGAGCGCGATCGGTCTGGTGCTGCTCCTGCTGCCGCGCTTCACCCCGCGTGCGCCGCGTTGGGCCGAGCACCTGGTGCCGCCGCGTTATCGCCGTCGCAGGGCGGCAGTTGAGCCCGTCGTGGTGCTGGCGGAGGAGGACCGCGATCCGCGTCCGCCGGTTGTCGCCGGAGTGTCAGGAGTCAACGGGGCGACCGCTGTCGGCCCCCGTTCGCGCCTCCTGGACGGACGTAAAGCCGAGTCCTCGCGCTGACGCCAAGGTAAGAATCTGACTAAAGCGTTGCCATCTCGTGGGCAGACAAAGCATCCCCATACCAGACAAGTTGGCCGCTATTTTGCACAGACGCGCACTGTCACTCTCATGTGTGACAGCAAGCACACCTTCTAGGTAAAGACCGCATCAAATAGTTTGTGATACGGTTCACGAGAACCCGGGACAGAGCCGAAGGACCCTAGTGCGACGGTCCATTGGCGTGAGGTTCTCTCTCATCCCGGGACTACGCTCGTCCATGACGACACGCCCCCCTTAGCAAGCGGAGTTGCCGCCATGCCGTCCAATGACGCCCGGATTCTCCTTCAGGCCGCTGTGCCCACAGCTGCCGTCGGCGCGATTGCCGCCGTCGTCAGTGGTGTGGTCGCCGGTGGTGAAGGGGCTATCGGGGCAGCCGTTGGGACGCTGATCGTGATCCTCTTCATGGGAATCGGGCTCTACGTTCTGCAGCGCACTGCCAAATCGCTTCCGCACCTGTTCCAGGCGATGGGCCTCATGCTCTTCGCGGCGCAGATCCTGCTGCTGTTCATCTTCCTCGCCGCGTTCAAGCACACCACGCTGTTCAATCCCAAGGCCTTCGCGTTCACGCTGCTCGCCGGAACCATCGTCTGGACCGCCGCGCAGACCCGTGCCCACATGAAGGCCAAAATCCTCTACGTCGAGCCCGAGAAGTCGGGGCACTCGTCGTGAGAGGTAGGGCCGGGATAAGAGCACGTAAGCGACCCTGCTATCGTCCGGTGCCAACTGCGGCATCGCGGGCGCGGGCATCTGAGCTGACGCCTGCTCAATCGCGAGGCTCGATGCCCCACTGCCGCCCCCACATCCGTTACACCAGTCCAGTGCCGAACCGCGGCTGCGCGCCGCGCCGACACAACGAGGTTGCCGTACCTATGCGCCACGCTGAAGGAGCCCGCGGTGAGTGCTGACCCGACGCAGGTGCTCGCCTTCGAGACCGACTGCCACATCTTCGACGGCTGTGGCTTCCCGGCTCCCGGCCTGCACTCGTTCCTGTTCAAGCCCCTTCTGGGGGACGGCGACAGCAACGTGTACTTCAACAAGCCGATGCTGCTGGCGCTGATCGGCTCGGTCATCGTTGTCGGCTTCTTCTGGGCCGCCTTCCGCAAGCCGAAGGTCGTCCCCGGCAAGCTGCAGATGGTCGCCGAGACCGGCTACGACTTCATCCGCCGCGGTGTCGTCTACGAGACCATCGGAAAGAAGGAAGGCGAGAAGTACGTACCGCTGGTCGTCTCGCTCTTCTTCTTCATCTGGATGATGAACCTCTGGTCGATCGTCCCGGTCGCCCAGTTCCCGGTGACCTCGATCATCGCGTACCCGATCGTCCTCGCGGCGATCGTCTACATCACCTGGGTCTCGCTGACGTTCAAGCGGCACGGATTCGTCGGCGCCTTCAAGAACTTCTCCGGTTACGACAAGTCGCTCGGCGCGGTCCTCCCGCTGGCGATGGGCATCGAGCTCCTCTCGAACCTGATCGTCCGGCCGTTCACGCACGCCGTGCGACTCTTCGCGAACATGTTCGCGGGCCACACCCTGCTGCTGCTCTTCACGATCGCCAGCTGGTACCTGCTCAACGGCATCGGGATCGCCTACGCGGGTGTCTCGTTCGTCATGGTCATCGTGATGACGGCCTTCGAGCTCTTCATCCAGGCCCTGCAGGCGTACGTCTTCGTGCTGCTGACCTGCACCTTCATCCAGGGCGCGCTCGCCGAGCACCACTGAGCACCCCCCTCCAGAACCCCCTTAGCGTCCGGTGGCCAACCCCCGCCGGTCCGTACAGATAAGGAAGAATCAGCATGGCTGCCACTGAGACCCTCGCTGCCGTCTCCGGTTCGCTCGGCTCCATCGGCTACGGCCTCGCCGCCATCGGTCCCGGCGTCGGCGTCGGCATCATCTTCGGCAACGGCACCCAGGCTCTTGCCCGTCAGCCCGAAGCTGCCGGCCTGATCCGCGCCAACCAGATCCTCGGCTTCGCCTTCTGTGAGGCCCTTGCCCTCATCGGCCTGGTCATGCCGTTCGTCTACGGCACCTGATCTGTCGATCAGCAACAGCCCACTAGACGAAAGGCACTGACATGAGCCAGCTGCTCATTCTGGCGGCCGAGAAGGAGAACCCTCTCGTCCCGCCGATCCCCGAGCTCGTCATCGGCCTGATCGCCTTCGTCATCGTCTTCGGCTTCCTCGCCAAGAAGCTCCTCCCGAACATCAACAAGGTTCTGGACGAGCGGCGCGAGGCCATCGAGGGCGGTATCGAGAAGGCCGAGGCCGCCCAGACCGAGGCCCAGAGCGTGCTTGAGCAGTACAAGGCTCAGCTCGCCGAGGCCCGGCACGAGGCCGCGCGTCTGCGCCAGGAGGCACAGGAGCAGGGCGCCACGCTCATCGCCGAGATGCGCGCGGAAGGCCAGCGGCAGCGCGAGGAGATCGTCGCCGCCGGTCACACGCAGATCGAGGCAGACCGCAAGGCCGCTTCGCAGGCGCTGCGCCAGGACGTCGGCAAGCTCGCCACCGACCTGGCCGGCAAGCTCGTCGGCGAGTCCCTCGAGGACCACGCCCGGCAGAGCCGCGTCATCGACCGCTTCCTCGACGAGCTCGAAGAGAAGGCCGAGGCCGCGCGATGAACGGAGCGAGCCGCGAGGCCCTGGCGGCCGCACGCGAGCGTCTCGACGCGCTCACGGACTCCACGTCCGTGAACGCGGCGCAGCTCGCCGACGAACTGGCCGCCGTCACCGCGCTGCTCGGCCGTGAGGTGTCGTTGCGTCGGGTCCTCACCGACCCGGCGCAGGACGGCGAGGCCAAGGCCCAGCTTGCCGAGCGCCTGCTCGGCGGTCAGGTCGGCGGCTCCGCCCTCGACCTGGTGTCCGGCATGGTGCGCTCCCGCTGGTCGCAGTCCCGCGACCTGGTGGACGCGCTGGAGGAGCTGGCGGCCACCGCCGACCTCACTGCCGCCCAGCAGTCGGGCCAGCTCGACGACGTCGAGGACGAACTGTTCCGGTTCGGCCGGATCGTCGCCTCGGACACCGGGCTGCGTGCCGCGCTGACCAACCGCGCGGCGGGCACCGCGGCCAAGAGCGAGCTGCTGAGCAGCCTGCTCGGCGGCCGGGCCAAGCCCGCCACCGAACGACTGGTGACGCGCCTTGTGACCGCGCCCCGGGGACGTAGCCTGGAAGCGGGACTCGAGTCCCTGTCCAAGCTCGCCGCCGACCGCCGCAGTCGCCTGGTCGCGGTCGTCACCACGGCGGTCCCGCTGAGCGACCCGCAGAAGCAGCGCCTGGGCGCCGCCCTCGCGAAGCTCTACGGCCGTCACATGCACCTGAACATCGACGTGGACCCCGAGGTCCTCGGCGGTATCCGGGTGCAGGTCGGCGACGAGATCATCAACGGCTCCATCGCGGACCGCCTCGATGACGCCACCCGCCGTATGGCGAGCTAGCAGCACCACAACAAAGACGTAGTAAGGCGGCCCGAGTTGGGCCGTGCAGAGGATTCACCTCGTTCAGGGGGGAGTCCCCCCATCCCCCCAAGTGAAACTTCGGGCCCAACAAGGAGAGCAGGGAACCCAGATGGCGGAGCTCACGATCCGGCCGGAGGAGATCCGGGACGCGCTGGAGAACTTCGTCCAGTCGTACAAGCCGGACGCGGCCTCGCGCGAGGAGGTCGGTACGGTCACCCTTGCCGGCGACGGCATCGCGAAGGTCGAGGGCCTGCCCTCGGCCATGGCCAACGAACTGCTGAAGTTCGAGGACGGCACCCTCGGTCTCGCGCTCAACCTCGAAGAGCGTGAGATCGGTACCGTCATCCTCGGTGAGTTCAGCGGTGTCGAGGAGGGCCAGCCGGTCACCCGTACCGGAGAGGTCCTGTCCGTCGCCGTCGGCGAGGGCTACCTCGGCCGTGTCGTCGACCCGCTCGGCAACCCGATCGACGGCCTCGGCGAGATCGAGACCAGCGGTCGCCGCGCCCTCGAGCTGCAGGCCCCGGGCGTCATGGTCCGCAAGTCGGTGCACGAGCCGATGGAGACCGGCTACAAGGCCGTCGACGCGATGACCCCGATCGGCCGTGGCCAGCGTCAGCTGATCATCGGCGACCGCCAGACCGGCAAGACCGCCCTGGCCGTCGACACGATCATCAACCAGCGCGACAACTGGCGCTCGGGCGACGTGAACAAGCAGGTCCGCTGCATCTACGTCGCCATCGGTCAGAAGGGCTCCACCATCGCCTCCGTGCGTGGTGCGCTCGAAGAGGCCGGCGCCCTGGAGTACACGACCATCGTCGCCGCCCCGGCGTCCGACCCGGCCGGCTTCAAGTACCTGGCGCCGTACACCGGTTCGGCCATCGGCCAGCACTGGATGTACGACGGCAAGCACGTCCTCATCATCTTCGACGACCTCTCCAAGCAGGCCGACGCCTACCGCGCCGTCTCCCTGCTGCTGCGCCGTCCGCCGGGCCGCGAGGCCTACCCGGGTGACGTCTTCTACCTGCACTCCCGTCTGCTGGAGCGCTGCGCGAAGCTCTCCGACGAGATGGGCAAGGGCTCGATGACCGGTCTGCCGATCGTCGAGACCAAGGCCAACGACGTCTCGGCGTTCATCCCGACCAACGTCATCTCCATCACCGACGGCCAGTGCTTCCTGGAGTCGGACCTCTTCAACGCCGGTCAGCGCCCCGCGCTGAACGTCGGTATCTCCGTCTCCCGAGTCGGCGGTTCCGCGCAGCACAAGGCGATGAAGCAGGTCTCCGGCCGACTGCGCCTCGACCTCGCCCAGTACCGCGAGCTGGAGGCGTTCGCCGCCTTCGGTTCCGACCTGGACGCCGCGTCGAAGGCCCAGCTGGAGCGCGGTCAGCGTCTGGTCGAGCTGCTCAAGCAGCCGCAGTACCAGCCGATGCCCACCGAGGACCAGGTCGTCTCCGTGTGGTCCGCGACCACCGGCAAGATGGACGACGTACCGGTCGAGGACATCCGCCGCTTCGAGAAGGAGCTCCTGGAGTACCTGCACCGCAAGGAGCAGGGCCTCATGACCTCCATCAAGGAGGGCGGCAAGATGTCGGACGACACCCTCACCGCCGCCGCGGACGCGATCACCGAGTTCAAGAAGCAGTTCGAGACCTCGGACGGCAAGCTCCTCGGCGAGGACGCCCCGGCCGCGGCCAAGTGACGTAAGGAAGGGACCTGACTCATGGGAGCCCAGCTCCGGGTCTACAAGCGTCGCATCCGATCCGTCACCGCGACCAAGAAGATCACCAAGGCGATGGAGATGATCGCCGCCTCGCGTGTCGTCAAGGCGCACCGCAAGGTGCAGGCCTCGACGCCGTACGCGAAGGAACTGACGCGCGCGGTCACGGCGGTCGGCACGGGTTCGAACACCAGGCACCCGCTGACCACCGAGGCCGAGACGCCGACCCGTTCCGCTGTGCTGCTCCTCACGAGCGACCGCGGTCTGGCCGGCGCCTTCAACTCCAACGCCATCAAGGCCGCGGAGCAGCTGACCGCGCGTCTCGAGGCCGAGGGCAAGGAGGTCGACACGTACATCGTCGGCCGCCGCGGTGTCGCCCACTACAACTTCCGTGAGCGCAAGATCTCGGAGCAGTGGACGGGCTTCACCGACGAGCCCACCTACGCGGACGCGAAGAAGGTCGCGGGTCCGCTCATCGAGGCCATCGAGAAGGACACGGCGGAGGGCGGCGTGGACGAACTCCACATCGTCTACACCGAGTTCGTCTCGATGATGACGCAGACGCCGGTCGACAGCCGGCTGCTGCCCCTCAGCCTCGAAGAGGTCGCGGAAGAGGCGACGCCCCAGGGCGAGATCCTTCCGCTGTACGACTTCGAGCCGTCGGCGGAGGACGTCCTGGACGCCCTCCTGCCGCGGTACGTCGAGAGCCGTATCTACAACGCGCTGCTCCAGTCGGCTGCCTCCAAGCACGCCGCCACGCGCCGCGCGATGAAGTCGGCTACCGACAACGCGGGAGACCTGATCACCACGCTCTCCCGTCTTGCCAACGCGGCCCGCCAGGCCGAAATCACCCAGGAAATCAGCGAGATCGTCGGTGGCTCCGCAGCCCTGGCCGACGCGACCGCGGGGAGTGACAAGTAATGACGACGACAGTTGAGACGGCCGTTGCCACGGGCCGCGTCGCCCGGGTCATCGGCCCGGTCGTCGACGTGGAGTTCCCCGTCGACGCGATGCCGGAGATCTACAACGCTCTGCACGTCGAGGTGGCCGACCCGGCCCTGGACGGCGCGAAGAAGACGCTGACCCTGGAGGTCGCCCAGCACCTGGGTGACGGCCTGGTCCGCACCATCTCGATGCAGCCCACCGACGGTCTGGTCCGCCAGGCCCCGGTCACCGACACCGGCGACGGCATCACCGTCCCGGTCGGCGACTTCACCAAGGGCAAGGTGTTCAACACCCTCGGTGAGGTGCTGAACAGCGACGAGAAGTACACGGGCGAGCGCTGGTCCATCCACCGCAAGGCCCCGCGCTTCGACGAGCTCGAGTCGAAGACCGAGATGTTCGAGACCGGCGTCAAGGTCATCGACCTGCTCACCCCGTACGTCAAGGGCGGCAAGATCGGCCTGTTCGGCGGTGCCGGCGTCGGCAAGACGGTGCTCATCCAGGAGATGATCTACCGCGTCGCCAACAACCACGACGGTGTCTCCGTGTTCGCCGGTGTCGGCGAGCGCACCCGTGAGGGCAACGACCTCATCGAGGAGATGGCCGACTCGGGCGTCATCGACAAGACGGCCCTTGTCTTCGGCCAGATGGACGAGCCCCCGGGCACCCGTCTGCGCGTGGCCCTGGCCGGTCTGACCATGGCGGAGTACTTCCGCGATGTGCAGAACCAGGACGTGCTGTTCTTCATCGACAACATCTTCCGCTTCACGCAGGCCGGTTCCGAGGTCTCGACCCTGCTCGGCCGTATGCCCTCCGCGGTGGGCTACCAGCCGAACCTGGCCGACGAGATGGGTCTCCTCCAGGAGCGCATCACCTCGACCCGCGGTCACTCGATCACCTCGATGCAGGCGATCTACGTCCCCGCGGACGACCTGACCGACCCGGCCCCGGCCACCACCTTCGCCCACCTCGACGCGACGACGGTTCTCTCCCGTCCGATCTCCGAGAAGGGCATCTACCCGGCCGTGGACCCGCTGGACTCCACGTCCCGCATCCTGGACCCCCGCTACATCGCGGCGGACCACTACAACACCGCGATGCGCGTCAAGACGGTCCTGCAGAAGTACAAGGACCTTCAGGACATCATCGCGATCCTCGGTATCGACGAGCTGGGCGAGGAGGACAAGCTCACCGTCCACCGTGCCCGTCGCGTCGAGCGCTTCCTGTCCCAGAACACCCACGTCGCCAAGCAGTTCACCGGCGTCGACGGGTCGGACGTCCCGCTGGACGAGTCGATCACCGCGTTCAACTCGATCATCGACGGGGAGTACGACCACTTCCCGGAGCAGGCGTTCTTCCTCTGCGGCGGTATCGAGGACCTGAAGGCGAACGCGAAGGAGCTGGGCGTCTCCTGACCCCGTGCTTCACCTGAGGGGGTGGGGCGTGTCCCACCCCCTCTTCCACGCCCATTAGAATTGACCCAACACCCGGCACGACCGCCGGGTGGTGACCCGAGGAGCCCACCTTGGCTGCTGAGCTGCATGTCGAGCTCGTCGCCGCGGACCGCCAGGTCTGGTCCGGCGAGGCCACCCTGGTCGTCGCG
Source organism: Streptomyces hokutonensis (assembly GCF_042751305.1). GTDB lineage: Bacteria > Actinomycetota > Actinomycetes > Streptomycetales > Streptomycetaceae > Streptomyces > Streptomyces hokutonensis_A. The sequence continues at coordinate 28,915 of NZ_JBHYWD010000005.1, read as the reverse complement.
CGCACCACGTCCGGCGACATCGGCGTCATGCCCGGTCACCAGCCGCTGCTCGGTGTGCTGGAGTCGGGCCCGGTGACCATTCGTACGAGCGATGGTGGAACGGTCGTCGCCGCGGTGCACGGCGGTTTCATCTCGTTCGCGGACAACAAGCTGTCGCTGCTCGCCGAGATCGCCGAGCTGTCGGACGAGATCGACGTCCAGCGCGTGGAGCGCGAGCTGGAGCGGGCGAAGGCGGAGGGCGACGAGTCCGCCGAGCGCCGCGCGGACGTCCGCCTGCGTGCGGTGGAGACGCGCTGAACCCAGCGTTGACGCGATGACGTGACTCAGCCGCGGCTGGGACCGGAGGAATCCGGCCCCAGCCGCGGCTGAGGCGAATGTGGGTGTTTTTTCCGTTCCGTTACCTGTTTTACCTAGGAGACGAGGAGGTCGGTGTCGATGGTCCTCGCTCTGACTGTGTGCGGAATTGTTGTGGCCCTGGTAGTGGTGGGGCTGTTCGTCTTCGGCCTGCGCCGCAGACTCATCCAGCGCTCCGGCGGCACCTTCGACTGTTCGCTCCGCTGGGACGTACCGGAGAAACCCGACACCAACGGCAAGGGCTGGAGCTACGGCGTCGCCCGCTACAACGGCGACCGCATCGAGTGGTACCGCGTCTTCTCCTACGCCTACCGCCCGCGCCGCACCCTGGAACGCTCCGCGATCGAGGTCGCCGGCCGCCGTCTCCCCGAGGGCGAGGAGGAACTCGCCCTCCTCTCCGACGCGATCATCCTGACCTGCCTGCACCGGGGCACGCGTCTCGAACTCGCCATGAGCGAGGACGCGTTGACCGGTTTCCTGGCCTGGCTGGAGGCGGCACCGCCCGGCCAGCGGGTCAACGTGGCCTGATCGGACACACCGGGTTGGGTACGTCGGCCTGGCTGACGACGACCGTGTGGGGCGCGGAGCCGAGAGTCACGGTGACGTCCACCGGACAGGCGGCCATGAGAGCCGCGGCAGTCGCCGTGGCGAGTGCGCCGGCCGGCGCGGCCCAGGAGTGGACGGACCTCTTGCTGGTACGGGACGTGGTGGTCCTGCGCTTCATGGTTTCCCCCGTAGTGCGATGTTCCGCTTGCTGTCGTAGGACCAAGATGCCCCAGGTCAGCAGCTTCCTACCGGCGCCAACCGGCCTCCGCCCCGGGCCGAATGGCCCTTCGGGGTGCACGCCGGGGGCGCGCGCCGCACACAACGCGCCGCGGACAGACCGGAGAGGTCTGCCCGCGGCGGTGTGCTGACCTGGGTGGGGCTCAGCTCAGCCCGTTGTTGATGGCCGTCACCAGCTCACCGTTGCTGGTGTCGCCGCTGAAGTCCCAGAAGAACGCGCCGCCCAGACCCTGGGTCTTGGCCCAGCTCATCTTTCCGGCGATCGTGCTCGGGGTGTCGTACGACCACCAGTTGTTGCCGCAGTAGGCGTATGCCGTGCCGGCGATCGTGCCGGTGGCCGGGCAGGTCGTCTTGAGGACCTTGTAGTCCTCGATGCCCTGCTCGTACGTGCCCGCCGCCGGGCCGGTGGCCGTGCCGCCGGGGGCGGCCTGGGTCACGCCGGTCCAGCCTCTGCCGTAGAAGCCGATGCCGATGAGCAGCTTGCTCGCGGCGACGCCCTTCGACTTGAACTTGGCGATCGCGTCGGCCGTGGTGAAGCCGGGGGTCGGGATGCCGGTGTAGGTGGTGAGCGGGGAGTGCGGGGCGGTGGGGCCGGTCGCGTTGAAGGCGCCGAAGAAGTCGTACGTCATCACGTTGTACCAGTTGACGTACTGGGCCGCGCCCGCGTAGTCGGCGGCGTCGATCTTGCCGCCGGAGGTGCCGTCCGCCGTGGTGGCGGCGGTGACCAGGTTGCCGGTGCCGAACTTGGCGCGCAGGGCCTGCATCAGGTTCTTGTAGGCCGCGGCTCCGCTGGTGTCGCAGGAGAGACCGCAGGCGTTCGGGTACTCCCAGTCGATGTCGATGCCGTCGAAGACGTCGGCCCAGCGCGGGTCCTCGACCAGGTTGTAGCAGGAGTTGGCGAACGCGGTCGGGTTGGCCGCGGCCTGGGCGAAGCCGCCGGACCAGGTCCAGCCGCCGAAGGACGAGAGGATCTTGATGTTCGGGTACTTGGCCTTCAGTTCGCGCAGCTGGTTGAAGTTGCCGGCGAGCGGCTGGTCCCAGGTGTCGGCGACACCGCTGACCGACTGGTCGGCGGTGAACGTCTTCTGGTAGTCGGCGTAGGCGTCGCCGATCGCGCACTGCCCGTTCGTCACGTTGCCGAACGCGTAGTTGATGTGCGTGATCTTCGCGGCCGAGCCGGACGTCACCAGGTTCTTGACCTGGTAGTTGCGCTGGTACGTGCCCCACTCGGTGAGGTAGCCGAGCTTGACCTTGCTGCCGGTGGTCGGGGGAGTGGTCGTACCGCCGGTGGTGTGCACGGCGACCGCGCCGCTGACCGGTCCGGTCTGGTCGGCGGTGTCGCGGGCCTGCACGGTGTACGAGTAGTCGGTGCCGGCGGTGAGACCGGTGTCGGTGTACGAGGTGGTCGTCACCGTGGCGACCTTCGTCCCGCCCCGCAGCACGTCGTAGTTCTTGACGCCCTTGTCGTCGGTGGCGGCCGACCAGGACAGGTTCACCGAGGTGTCGGTGATCGACGATGCGGTGGGGGTGCCGGGCGCGGAGGGGGCCGCGTCACCGGGGACCGTGGTGCCGCCGTCACAACTGCCGCCGTTCAGCAGACAGTTGGAGGGCACGCCGGAACCGGCTCCGTTGAAGCCGAAGGAGACGGAGGCGCCGGCGGCGATGGTGCCGTTGTAGGACTTGTTCTTCGCGGTCCAGTGGTTGCCGGAGCTGGTGACGTCCGCGTCCCAGGCCGAGGTGACGGACGTGCCGGAGGGGTAGTCCCACTCGACCGTCCATGAACTGATCGCGCTGGTACCGGTGTTCTTCACGGTCCACTGACCGCCGAAGCCGGTGCCCCAGTCGCTGGTCTTGGTGAAGGTGGCGGTCGCGGTCGAGGCGGCCTGGGCGGGGGCCGCCAGACCGACGAGAGCGGCGAGCGGGAGCAGCAGGGTCGCGAACCCGGCAACTGCTCTGGTTCTGAAGCGCATTGAGCGCCTCCTCGGGGGTAAGGGGGCGCGACTGAGCCTTCGCGCCCACAGTCCCGTGAGGATAGGAAGGTCTGGACCACCGGTCAATAGGTCTGGACCACTTGGGAGTTGGGGGTCAGCGCTCCCCGCCCGGTACCCAAAGGACGTCCCCCGCCGCCTTGTTGGCCGTACGGGCCAGGATGAACAACAGGTCCGACAATCGGTTGAGGTAGGTCGCCGTCAGGGGGTTCATCACCTCGGCGTGGGTCTCCAGGGCCGTCCAGGTCGAGCGTTCGGCGCGGCGGACGACCGTGCAGGCCTGGTGGAGGAGGGCCGCGCCCGGGGTGCCGCCGGGGAGGATGAAGGAGCGGAGTTTCTCCAGGCGGTCGTTGAAGTGGTCGCAGTCCGCCTCCAGCTTGTCGATGTAGAACTGCTCGACCCGGAGGGGCGGGAACTCGGGCTTCTCGACCACGGGTGTGGAGAGGTCGGCGCCCACGTCGAAGAGGTCGTTCTGGACGCGGGTGAGGACCTTGACGATGTCCTCGTCGAGGTTGCCGAGGGCGATGGCGGTGCCGATGGCCGCGTTGGCTTCGTTGGCGTCGGCGTACGCCGAGATGCGGACGTCCGTCTTGGCGACCCGGCTCATGTCGCCGAGGGCGGTCGTGCCCTGGTCGCCGGTCCTGGTGTAGATGCGCGTCAGATTGACCATGTGGCCAGCGTAGTCAGGGTCGGCCGCCGCTCAACTAGGCCGTACGGGCGGTCGAATGACCCGTGCCGGTGTGATGTCCGTCAGATGAGACGTGACGCGCGTTACTAACCGGTCACACAGCGCGGCAGCTTCGCTAGTGTCCGCCGTGAGGCATACGGATACACGCTGTAAGCGTTTCAAAGGGGAGTCGCACAGTGGCACGGAAGCTTGCCGTCATCGGCGCCGGACTCATGGGTTCCGGTATTGCCCAGGTCTCCGCGCAGGCGGGCTGGGACGTCGTCCTGCGCGATGTCACCGACGAGGCCCTGAAGCGTGGCACCGACGGCATCAAGGCCTCGTACGACAAGTTCGTGAGCAAGGGGAAGCTGGAGGCGCACGACGCCGACGCGGCCCTGGGCCGGATCACGGCGACCACCGATCTCGACGCGGTCGGCGACGCGGACATCGTCGTCGAGGCCGTCTTCGAGAAGCTCGAAGTCAAGCACGAGATCTTCCGCGCGCTGGACAAGATCGTGCGTGAGGACGCCGTCCTCGCCTCCAACACCTCCGCCATCCCGATCACGAAGATCGCGGCCGTGACGGAGCGTCCGGAGCGCGTCGTGGGCACGCACTTCTTCTCGCCGGTGCCGATGATGCAGCTGTGCGAACTCGTGCGCGGCTACAAGACGAGCGACGAAACCCTCGCCACCGCGCGGGAGTTCGCCGAATCCGTCGGCAAGACCTGCATCGTCGTCAACCGTGACGTGGCCGGCTTCGTGACGACCCGTCTCATCTCGGCGCTCGTCGTCGAGGCGGCGAAGCTGTACGAGTCGGGCGTCGCCACCGCCGAGGACATCGACCTCGCCTGCAAGCTGGGCTTCGGTCACGCGATGGGCCCGCTGGCCACCGCGGACCTCACCGGCGTCGACATCCTGCTGCACGCGACGAGCAACATCTACACCGAGTCACAGGACGAGAAGTTCGCCCCGCCGGAGCTGATGCGCCGAATGGTGGACGCCGGTGACATCGGCCGCAAGAGCGGGCAGGGCTTCTACAAGCACTGAAACCGCACAGGCCCCTGTGGCATCACACGCAGGGGTGAATTCGGTATCGGTTCGCTCACAGACGGCAACCTCCCGGCACTTCACGCAGTCAGAGGTTGCATCACTCACATCACGGAGTACGCCACCGCACTCACGGGGAGCGCATATGTACATCAGGGGCGACCACGTCGAGCTGGTCGTCGGGGGCCGCCTCGACGTCCGCAGCGCGGCGGACGCCCGTACGGTCCTGCACTCGGCCGTCGACGACGGAGTCGGCGATCTGGTGCTGAACCTGTCCGAGCTCGACTCCTGGGACGCCACCGGCCTCGGCGTCATCATGGGAGCCCATCGACGCGCCGGCCGCTGTGGCCGGCGCCTGGTGCTGCGCGGTGTACCGCCGCAGATGCAGCGCCTGCTCGTGGCCACCCGGCTGCACCGCATCCTCGCGATCGAGGGCGGCATCGGGGCGGAGTGCCTGCCCCGAGTGTGACCAGTTTTGAAAGTGTGTCACTTCCACCGAAAGTGGCACACTTTTTCAAAGAGGCCCGGTCGGCCGCCCGCGAAACACCCGACGCGCGCAATCCTCATGAGACTGTGACGTCTCGGACGGCGCGGTACCCCGGGCTGTCGTAGATACTGTGCGAAGGTTTAGGGTTCGGTCGCCCGCTGTGTGACAACCCTTCGAGCGGGCCCGGACCAGAAGCGACAGCGCGGTGTGCAGCAAGGCCGGGAGGGGCCTGGGTCCTGTCGACCCGCACACGACGCTTTTGGGGGGCTTGGACCTATGGACCCGATCAACCGGGAACCCGAGGAGTACGGCCAGGACGGCGACGACACGTCGTCGCGCCAGCGCCCGCCCCGGGAACCCCTCACACCCGACTTCGGCCAGCACACACCCGCGCTCGCCCGCACCGTGCAGCTGGTCACCGGTGACTTCCTGCTCACCGTCAACCCCGTCGACGGCAGCGAGATCGAGGCCTGCCCGCCCGGCCAGCGGCCCGGCCGGCCCGCCAAGCTCACCGCCGCCGAGCGCGCCGAGACCGCCCGCGCGGCCAAACCGCCCGTCCCGCCCGGCCTGAACCGGCCCGCACTCCCGCTCCTGGAACGCCAGGAGGAGCGCGAGCGGCTCGTACGACTGCTCGCCCGCGGCCGCTCCGTACGCCTCACCGGCCCCTCGGGCTCGGGCCGCACCAGCCTCCTCGACCTCGTCGCCGAGGACTGCCTCGACCTCGCCCCCGACGGCGTGATCCGCCTCACCGGCTTCCACCGCACCGCCACCGACCTCCTCTACGACCTCTTCTACGCCGTCTACGACGCACCCCTGCACCGGCCCGCCCGGGACGAACTGCTCACCCTGGTGCGGGAGATCGGCGCGGTCGTCGTCCTCGACGACATCGAGTTCGGCGGCGCCGCCCTGGAGGAACTCCTCGACGCGACCCCCGAGTGCGCCTTCCTGGTCGCCGCGACCCCCGAGATCCCCGCACCGGCCGCCGGCTCCGTCATCGAGGAGGTCTTCCTCGGCGGCCTGCAGCGGGCCGGTGCCGTGGAGGTCCTGGAGCACGGCGTGGGCCGCGTCCTCACCGAGGAGGAGGCGAACTGGGCGGGCGACCTCTACTTCGAGTCCGAGGGCCTGCCCCTGCGCTTCGTCCAGGCCGGCGCCCTGCTCCGGCAGCGCGACGAACAGCGCGTCGGCACCAGCGTGGTGGAGGAGTTCGGCGTCTTCCAGGACATGGTCCCGGCCGACGCGCCCCCCATCACGCCCCTCGACGCCGACGAGGATGACGCCGTACCTCTGCCGTCCCTCGGCGAGGCCGCCGCGCCCGCCCCGCTGCTCGCCTCCCGGCTCAGCTCCTCGGCCCGCGCCACCCTGCGCTTCGCCGTCGCGCTCGGCGGCGAGGTGCCGCACCAGGCCCACCTGCCCGCACTCGTCGGCGACACCCACGCGGACGCCGCCCTCGGCGAACTCGCGGCCTGCGGACTGGTCTCCCCGGTCGGCGGCCGCTACCGGCTCGCCGCCGGCGTCCAGACCCAGCTGGAGGCCGCCGGATACGGCGACGAGATCGAGGCCAGCGCCCTCATCGCCGGGCTGCACTACGCCTGGTGGGCCGGACACCCCTCGGTCACCCCCGAGCGGGTGTGCGCCGAGGCGGACGCGCTGCTCGCCGCCCTCACCGTCCTCGTACCGGCGACCACCCCGCCCGGCGAGGGCGAGGAGAGCGCCACCGTCGAACTGGCCCGCACAGCGGCCCCCGCGTTCGCCGCCGGACTCCACTGGAGCGCCTGGGAACGCGCGCTGCGCTCCGGCGCCGAGGCCGCCCAGCTAGCCGGCAACGCGAGCGAACAGGCCTACTTCCAGCACGAGTTGGGCGTCCTCGCGCTCTGTGAGGGCGACCTCGACCGGGCCCGGGCCGAACTGGAGTCCTCCATCGGCCTGCGCGACACCGCCGCCGACAAGCGCGGCACCGTCGCCGGCCGGCGCGCCCTCGCCCTGGTCGCCGACCGCTCCGGCATCACGATCGGCCTCGGCGCCACGGCCGGCGAGGAAGTGCCCGACGCCCGCTACGAGGAGTCCGCCTCGCCGCCCGGCGGGACACCGACTCCCTTCCCGCCGCTCCAGCCGCCCGGCGACACCTACACCCTCGTCGCCCACCAGGCCCCGGCCGGCAGCCCCACGCCCCACAACAAGGCGCGCGGCGGCCTGCGCGGCTACGCCCGGCGCAACCTCGTCGCGGCCGGCGCGGGCGCGCTGCTCGCCGCCGTCCTGGGCACCGTCGTGACCCTCGGCGCCACGTCCAACAACAACGCCGACAACCCGTCCGACAAGGTCGGCGTCAACCCGTCCGCCAGCCAGGGCAACTCCGACGACAGCCTGGGCGCCGACCCGGCGAAGAAGGGCGACAACGGCACGGCCAGCAGCAGCCCGACCAACCCCGGCCCCGACGGGACCTACGGCACGTCGGACGATCCGACCCCGCCGTCGAGCAGCGGCACGCCTTCGGACAAGCCGAGCGGGACGAGCGGCAGGCCCACGTCGCCGACACCGTCCAGGTCCACGTCGCATTCGCCGAGTTCGACTCCGTCGCATTCGGCGTCTCCTTCACAGACACCGTCGAGCACTCCGTCTGAGTCCGTGACACCTACCCCGACGCCCACGCCGTCGAGCACCCCGTCCACGGGAACCTCGGCGAGCGGCATCGTCTCCTCCAGCGCCCCCGCGGACACCACCAGTTCGGCCGCCCCCGCGAGCAGCATCGCCTCGGGCACCGTGATCTGACCCTCCGTACGACCCCGAAAGGGCCGGCTCCGATGATCGGAACCGGCCCTTTTCGTCGTAGGGGAATCGGAGTCGGTCAGAACAGGCGCAGCTTGTCGTCCTCGATGCCGCGCAGGGCGTCGTAGTCCAGGACCGCGCAGCCGATGCCGCGGTCGGTGGCGAGGACGCGGGCCTGCGGTTTGATCTCCTGGGCGGCGAAGATGCCGCGCACCGGGGCGAGATGCGGATCGCGGTTCAACAGGTCCAGATAGCGCGTGAGTTGCTCCACGCCGTCGATCTCGCCGCGCCGCTTGATCTCGACCGCGACGGTCTGGCCGTCGGCGTCCCGGCACAGGATGTCGACCGGTCCGATGGCCGTCATGTACTCGCGGCGGATGAGCGTGTAGCCGTCGCCGAGGGTGTCGATGCGGTCGGCCAGCAACTCCTGGAGGTGCGCTTCCACGCCGTCCTTGATCAGGCCGGGGTCCACGCCGAGCTCGTGCGAGGAGTCGTGGAGGATCTCCTCCATCGTGATGATGAGCTTCTCGCCCGCCTTGTTGATGACGGTCCAGACGCCCTCGTCGTCCCCGGAACCCTCCTTCAGCGTGCAGGGCGGCGACATCCAGTTGAGGGGCTTGTAGGCCCGGTCGTCCGCGTGGATCGAGACGCTGCCGTCCGCCTTCACCAGGATGAGACGGGGGGCGGAGGGGAGGTGGGCGGTGAGCCGGCCCGCGTAGTCCACGGAACACCGGGCAATGACGAGACGCATGGTCGGCAACGCTACTCGACGGGCGACAGTGAACGCGATTCGCCCTGGAAGACCCCTGACGCCCCTTGTTCATTCATGGCCGATTGTGGGCCTATTGAGAGTTCCCTATGTACGCATTCTCCTGGTGCCGCCTCCTTCAGTTGCCTACCGTATAAACGGGAGGTCGCGAGACGTGTACGCAGCGTGTTCGTAATCGCGGACTCCCTTATCTGTCCGGCAACCCCCGCGAGTTGGGGGTGCGAGAGGAGAACCCATGTCGCTCGACGTCTCACCGGCCCTACTCGAAAAGGCCGAGCGAGGCGAGGTCGACGAAGCTGAATTCGTCGACTGCGTCCGGACCTCCCTGCCTTACGCATGGGAGATGATCAGCTCCCTGGTGGCTCAGCTGAAGGTCGACGGCGGTGCGTTCGCCGACAACCAGACGCCGCCGCCGGACGAGCAGGCACGCGGTCAGTTGCTGCGTGCGCTCGCGAGTGACGCGATACGCGGCGCGCTGCAGCGGCACTTCGGTGTGCGGCTGGCCTTCCAGAACTGCCACCGGGTGGCGGTGTTCCCGTTGGACGGCTCGGTCGACGAGACGCTGGCTCGCTTCACCTCGGTGCGCAGCCAACTGCTGAACCAGTCCCCGGAGTTCAGGGACTGCTGACGAGGCGATGCGCATTGCTTGCCGCTCCGTACGCGGGAGGTGCTTTCTGTACTGGGGCGGCAAGCTCCCCGCACGTTGCTCAGCCGAGGTGCGGGAGCACCTCGGCACCCAGCCGCCGTACGTTCTCCTCGGTCGACGCCAGGTCCCCGGAGCCCTCGACGAGCAGCGCGAAGCGGGAGATGCCGGTCCGCTCCGAGGTGGCCGCGAGCCGGTCCACGCACAATCGCGGGGTGCCCACCGGGTGCAGTCCGCAGAGGAGTTCGGTGTACGCCAGCGGGTCGCGCATCCGGCGCTCGCGGTCGTCCACCGTCACATGGGCGTCCAGCCCCTGCTTCAGCCAGCCCGGCATCGCCTTCACGAGCGCCTCCACCGCGTCGGCCCGCTTGTCCGCGATCTGGCAGACCCCGGCCGACACATGGGCCGCGTCCCGGATCTCCTCCGCCGGCCGTCCGGCCGCCCGCGCCAACTGCCGCCACAGGGTGACCATCTCGGCCTTCTCCTCGTCCCCGACATGCATGCCGAGCAGCATCGGCAGGCCCCGCTCGGCCGCCAGCCGCACGCTCGCGGGGGAGGTGCAGGCGACGACGACCTCGGGGCCCGGCGCGTCCGAAAGCGCCTCCGACGGCCTTGGTACGACGGGGACTTCACGGAACGCGTAGCGGTCACCGGTGCCCGCGACCGAGGGCTCTCGCAGCCAGCTCATCAGCAGATCCAGTGATTCCGGGAACCCCTGTTCGTACGCCGAGAGGCCCGCGCCGAACACCTCCAGGTCGACCCACGGCCCGCCGCGCCCGACGCCCAGCGAGAAGCGCCCCCCGCTCGTCACATGCAGCAGCGCGGCCTGCTCGCCCAGGGCGACCGGATGGACGGTGGGCAGCACACTGACCGCGGTGCCGACGCGGATGCGCTCGGTGCGGCCCAGCAGTAAGGCGGCCAGGGTGACCGCGGACGGGCAGGTGCCGTAGGGCACGAAGTGGTGTTCGGCCAGCCAGGCCGTGTCGAGGCCGGCTTCTTCGGCGAGCTCCACCGAGCGGACCGCGCGGTGCAGCGCCTCCCCCTGGCCCTGCCCCGGGAACTGGGCCGCCAACACAAAACTTCCGACGCGCATGGTTCTTCCTGCTTCCTCGGCTCCGACACGGAGCTCCCCCACCGGGCATAACCGTCCGACACGTGCCTAGGACACGGCCTCGCGGAGAGATTTGCGGATTGTCTGCAGAATGTGCGGCCCTGAGGGGGACTTGTATGGGTTGATGCCCTTCGCGCACCCCTGTGTGGGGCACGTAGGCTGGACACAGCCCGTGCCTCCTGTATAGCCCCGTGAGGTGTTCTGTGTCCCCGCGTCGCAACCGACCCAAGGAGTCCGGTTCCCCCGGCCCCAGTGCCGACGACGACCGCTCCGGCCGCTACGGCGGCTGGCAGTCCACGGAGCACTGGCAGGGCGAGGAGTGGAGCGTGCGCCATGTCGCCGGGGCCAGCGCCGAGGGCAAGACGTACCGCTGCCCCGGCTGCGACCAGCAGATTCCCTCCGGCGTCCCGCATGTGGTGGCCTGGCCCGAGCACTCGGGCGTGGACGACCGACGGCACTGGCACAAGGCGTGCTGGAACGCGAAGGACCGCCGCACCACACGGGTGCAGCGGTCCAGGAACGCGCCGAAGTTCTAGTAGGTGTTCCTGCTCACACGTCCCGCTTCTCCAGCAGCGCGACGGCGCCCGCGAACGCGACGGCCGTCACCCCCACGATGATCCACAGCGGGTCCCAGCCCGAAGGTCCGGACTCGCTGAGGGAGTTGGAGTAGAAGACGCTCAGCTGGTTCGGGATCGAGTACTCGAACAGCGCCTGCCTTACGTTCTCCAGGGACTGCGAGAACATGAACAGGGCGACGACCAGCGGGGCGAGCACGGTGCCGATCATGATGGTGATCGCTCCCGCCGAGTGCCGGATGATCGAGCCGATGATCAGTGAGAGCAGCCCGAGCAGCGCGACGTAGAGGGAGACCCCGACGGTCCCCTTCAGCCACTCGCCGGCGGACGGGTCCTTGGCGCCGTTGTCCTTCAGCAGCGAGGCGTCCACGAAGGCGACGAACGACGTGGCCACCAGCGTCACCACGAACGCGACCGCGAAGAACACGATCGCCTTCGCCGCGAGCACGCGGGCCCGGCTCGGGCACGCCGTCATCGTCGTGCGGATCATGCCGGTGCCGTACTCGGAGGCCGTGGTCAGCACGCCGAGCGTGATGATGCACATGAGGCCGAGCAGCAGTCCGAAGAAGCCCAGGGAGAGCGGGTTCTCGCCGTTCATCTCGGACGAGGAGTTGCTGACCACGACGGCGGCGAGCAGCCCGATGCCGAGCACCAGGACCACGAACACCCCGAGCGTCCAGATCGTCGACCGCACCGACTTGATCTTCGTCCACTCGGAGGCCAGCGCATGCCCGAGATGCGTCCGCACGACGGGGATCGGCGAGGTGTACCCACCGTACGAAGGGCCGTTCGCCGCCTGCCAGTTGGGCGCGGCGGCCGGCGGCATCGGAAGCTGGGGCGTACTCATCGGGCGTCCTCGGGCTTGGTCAGGTCGGGAGTGGGGGCGGAGGCGGGAGCGGTCGGGGCGACGTCCGCGGCCGGAGGCGCGTCCTGGGGCGGCTGTGGCGGCGTCTGCGGGGCCACGGGGGTCGGAGGCCCGTACGGTCCCGGTGCGGCCCCGCCGGGCGCCGCAGGAGCGGCATACGGGTTCGGGGCGCCGTACGGATTCGCCGGCGGCTGCCCCATCGCGAACGGCTGTCCGCCCTGCGCCGGGGACGGCGGCGCGTACCAGCCCGGCTGGCCCTGCCCCGGCACCGGCATCGGCGGCTGCGCGCCCGGCGGCAGCGGCTGCATCAGACCGGCCTTCTGGTCGATCGTCGAGCGGTAGTCGACGGCCCCCTGCGTCATCCGCATGTACGCCTCCTCCAGCGAGGCCTGATGCGGGGACAGCTCCCACAGCCGTACGTCCGTCTCGTGCGCGATGTCGCTGATGCGGGGGAGCGGCAGTCCGGTCACGCGCAGCCCGCCGTCCTGCTCGGGGAGTACGTGGCCGCCCGCCTCGGTCAGCGCGGAGGTCAGCTTTTCGCGGAGCTGCGGCTCGGTGTCCGGGGTGCGCACGCGCGCGAAGTCGGCGGAGTTGGCCGAGATGAAGTCCCGCACGCTCATGTCGGAGAGGAGCTGCCCGCGTCCGATCACGATGAGGTGGTCCGCCGTCAGTGCCATCTCGCTCATCAGGTGGGAGGAGACGAAGACCGTACGGCCTTCCGCCGCGAGCGCCTTCATCAGGTTCCGCACCCAGAGGATGCCCTCGGGGTCGAGGCCGTTGACCGGCTCGTCGAAGAGCAGGACCTGGGGGTCGCCGAGGAGTGCGGCGGCGATGCCGAGCCGCTGGCCCATGCCGAGGGAGAAGCCCTTGGAGCGCTTTCTCGCCACGTCCTGGAGACCGACGACTCCGAGCACCTCGTCCACCCGCCGGGCCGGGATGCCCGAGAGCTGGGCCAGGCTCAGCAGGTGGCTGCGGGCGCTCCGGCCGCCGTGCACCGCCTTGGCGTCGAGCAGGGCGCCGACCTGGCGGGGGGCGTTGGGCAGCTTGCGGTAGGGGAAGCCGCCGATCGTCACCTGTCCAGACGTGGGGTTGTCCAGGCCGAGGATCATGCGCATCGTCGTCGACTTGCCCGAGCCGTTGGGCCCGAGGAAGCCGGTGACGGCACCGGGCCGCACCTGGAAGGAAAGGTTGTACACGGCGGTCTTGTCGCCGTAGCGCTTGGTCAGGCCGACAGCCTCGATCATGCTCCGCACCCATCGAAAGGATCAGGACAGCAGGGCGCACGCCCCCGTAAGGGTTAGGAGGATATCGGGGCGCTGACGGTTCCGCTCAAGAGAAAGTAAAGCCGTGGCCTTGGGTGGGGGCATGGCGGTACCCGGCGTTTTCGTCCCGGCACGGGCCGGTGGGGGTGTCGGGGTCGTGTCGGTACGACGAGCCCGCCGCGGGTTGCGCCCCTCTGTCGGTTGCCACAGTGGACGGCGTGGGGACCAGCTGAGCGGCGGGCTCGCCGTACCGCCACGACCCGCTCACGTACGTCGGCGAGTGCGGGTTCGTGGGGTGCGGGGGACCTGGGCGCGGGTGGTGGGGTGCGGAGTGCCTCGACAGCGGTGTCCTCTGGGGCCGTCTCCCACGCGCTCGGACGACTCCGCGCGGGATGCCTCCCGCCGCGTGGCCGACGGCGCTCGCTGATGTCGGCGCTGCCGCTGTCGTGCGGCCCCAGACGTCGGGCCTCGCTCGCGTGCCCTGCCGGGCGCTGCTGGCGTCCCAGATTCGTGTGGGCGGCTCCATCGCGCAGGCCGTGTCGGCCGTCGATGCCGGCGCTCAGGCCGTGGTGCGGTCGAAGGCATCGGATCCCAGTCGCGTGCCCTGCTCGGCGCCACCGATGGCCCGAGGCTCGTGTGGGCGGCCCGATCACGTAGTCCGCGTCCGCCCGCCGACGCCGAGGTCGGCGTCGCCGTCGTCGTGGGGCCGAAGGCATCGGGCCTTGCTCAGGCACCGTTCGCGGGCCCCGCCCGGGCGTCGCTGACGCTCCGCGAGCCGATCTCCCGGCGAAGCCCTACGCGTCCCGTCGCTTCAGCAGGACGTACGCGCCGATCAGTGCCGCGGCCACCCACAGGGCCATGATGCCGAAGCCGCCCCAGGGGCCGTACGGGGCGGAGTCGTCGACCGGGGTGACCACCTGCATGATCTTGCTGCCGGCCTGGTCGGGGAGGTACTGGCCGATCTTCTTCGTCGCGGAGACGTTGCCGAGGATGTTGGAGATCAGGAAGAAGAAGGGCATCAGGATGCCCAGGGACAGCATCGGTGAGCGCAGCATCGAGGCGACGCCCATGGAGAACACCGCGATCAGGGTCATGTAGAGGCCGCCGCCGATCACCGCGCGCAGCACACCGGAGTCGCCGATCTCCGCCTTGTGGGAGCCGAGCATCGCCTGGCCGAGGAAGAACGTGACGAAGCTGGTCACCAGGCCGACGACAAGGCAGAGCCCGGTGGCCACCGCGATCTTGCCGAACAGGAAGGTGCCGCGCTGCGGGACGGCCGCCAGGGACGTGCGGATCATGCCGGTGCTGTACTCGTTCGACACCACGAGCACCCCGAACACGATCATCGCGAGCTGCCCGAGGCTCATCCCGGCAAAGCTGATGAAGGTGGGGTCGAAGGAGAGTTTGTCCTTCTCGCTCATGTCGTTGAACTGGTTCTTCGACAGCGCCGAGATCAGCATGCCGAGCCCGATCGTCACCACCAGGGCGAGGGACAGTGTCCACACCGTCGAGGCCACGGAACGGATCTTCGTCCACTCCGACCGGATGACCTGGGTCGCCGCCATGTCAGTCCTTCTTCCAGCCGTCGCCCCAGCCCTGCCGCTGCTCGGCAGGTGCGACGGGGGGTGCCATCAGAGGTGCGTCGGAATGCGCGTGGTACTCCACCGACTCCGCGGTCAACTGCATGAACGCCTCCTCCAGGGAGGCCTGTTGGGGACTCAGCTCGTGCAGTACGAGCTGGTGCTGCGCGGCCAGTTCACCGATCTGCTCGGACTTGCCGCCGTCCACCTCGAGGGTTCCGTTGCCGGATTCGACGACGGTGACCCCGGCCTGGTGGAGTACGTCCAGCAGCCGCTCGCGGTTCGGGGTGCGGATCCGTACGTACGACCGCGAGTTCTGCTGGATGAAGTCGGCCATGGAGGTGTCCGCGAGGAGCCGGCCCTGGCCGATGACAACGAGGTGATCGGCCGTCAGCGCCATCTCGCTCATCAGGTGCGAGGAGACGAAGACCGTACGGCCTTGCGCGGCAAGGGACTTCATCAGGTTGCGGATCCAGTGGATGCCCTCGGGGTCGAGCCCGTTGACCGGCTCGTCGAACATGAGAATGCGTGGATCGCCCAGCAGTGCGCCCGCGATGCCGAGCCGCTGGCCCATGCCCAGGGAGAATCCCTTGGCCTTCTTCTTCGCCACGGAGGTGAGCCCGACGGTGTCGAGCACCTCGTGCACCCGGGCCTTCGAGATCCCGTTGCTCTGCGCCAGGCACAGCAGATGGTTGAAGGCGCTGCGTCCGCCGTGCATGGCCTTGGCGTCGAGGAGCGCGCCGATGTACTTCAGCGGGTCCTTGAGCTGGTCGTAGTGCTGGCCGTCGATGCGGACGTCACCTGAGGTCGGCCGGTCGAGCCCGAGCATCATGCGCATGGTCGTCGACTTGCCGGCGCCGTTCGGGCCGAGGAAGCCCGTGACGATTCCGGGCCGGACAGCGAAGGTGAGGTTGTTGACCGCCACCTTCTCGCCGTACCGCTTGGTCAGCCCCTCGAGCTCGATCATGCGGCCACGCTAAGACGGCAGTTCGGCGGATGCCACCCGAACGGGCAAACAGAGTCCGACGACGCAGGCAACAACCGTGAACGCCGTCGCCCAGGCGAACGCGTGAGGGAAAGCGGAGGGCACACGGCGGCGGGGTGCCGCCCTGGAGGCCGACATCCTGCACGCCGCCCGGGCCGAGCTGACGGCGGTCGGATACACCAGGCTCACCATGGAGGGCGTCGCCGCCCGGGCCCGTACCGGGAAGCAGGTCCTCTACCACCGCTGGCACAACTGCGCGGACCTCGTCATCGCCGCCATGCGCCACCACAGCGGGTCCAACGCCGACCGGGCCCCGGACACCGGTTCACTGCGCGAGGACGTCCTCGCCCTGCTGCGGCTGATGTCCGAGAGGAGCGGGCCGCCGAGCGCGGCGAGGTGCCCACCGCCGACCTCCCCGAGCGGATCGTCACCCTGCCCACGGACCTGCTGCGCCACGAGATCGTGCTGAGCGACCGGCCGGTCACGGACGCGGCGCTGGAGGAGATCGTGGACGACGTCCTCCTGCCGCTGGTGACCGGACGCGGCTGAGGCCCGCACCCCCGAAGGGAATGCGGGCCTCAGCCGTGTGACAGGTGCTTACCGGGACTGCTGAGCCGGAACCCCACGGGAGATGGGCTCGTCCTCGACCGGAGAGCTCGCGGCGGCCACCGCGGCGCCGGTGAGCGTGGCGAGCATCTCGCGCACGTTCGTCAGCTGAGCGTTGATGCTGTCGCGGCGGTTGGTGAGGGCGGCCAGCTCGCGCTCGGACTCCGAACGGATCCGGTCGGCCTTGGCGTTCGCGTCGGCCACGATGTCCTCGGCCTGGCGCTGAGCCGTCTCCACCGTCTGCCGGGCGCGGCGCTCCGCGTCCGTGCGCAGCTTCTCGGCCTCCAGCCGGAGCTGCTCCGCGCGGTGCTCGATCTCCGCGAGACGCTTCTCCGCCTTCTGCTGACGGGACGCCAGGTCGCGCTCGGACTGCTCGCGGCGCTTGGCGAGGTTCGTCTCGAAGTCGGCGGCGGCCTGCGCGGCCTTGGCGCGGGTCTCCTCGAAGAGGGCGTCGGCCTCCTCGCGCTTCGACTGGGCGTCCTTCTGGGCCTCGCCGCGCAGCTGGGAAGCGTCGCTCTTGGCCTTCTCGACGATCCGGACGCCCTCGTCCTCCGCCTTGGCCTTGCGCTCCGCAGCGAACGATTCTGCGTCGTTGCGGACCTGCTGAGCAGCGGACTCCGCGAGTTCGCGGTGCTGCTCGGCCGCGCGCCGGGCCTCCTCGCGCAGATCCTTGGCCTCTTCCTCGGCGAGGCGGAGGATCTTCTCGACCCGCGCGCCGAGACCGGCGTACGACGGCTCCGCGTCGCTGACCTGGGCCTGGGCGTTCTGCGTTTCGAGGTGGAGCTCCTCGATGCGCTTTTCAAGAGCAGTGATACGAGCCAGAGCGCTGTCACGGTCGGAGACGAGCTTCGAGATGCGTTCGTCCACCTGAGCGCGGTCGTACCCACGCCGCACAAGCTCGAAGCCGTAGGGGGAAGTGTCGCTCATGGGGTTCCTGTCGAATGAGACCGGTGAGGTGATAGGTGGAATCCTAGGGGCCGAAGCGGTGTGTCATCGAGCGGATGCGTGTTTGATCTGGAGAATGACACCCCTTTTGAGTGGCTAACCGTCCGAGCGCTTGCCAAAGACCGGGACAAAGGCACCAGAACGCCCGAACCTCATAGCAGGTTCTTAATCTTGAACCAGGGCCTGCCCGGTGGATCCTGTCGCAGACGCGGGGTGTGGCACGCACTCCCCCACTGCCTCAAAGGCGTGGGGGGACCCCCAGCGGCGTTGTCCTGGGCCGCCGATGCTCCGCGTCGGACTTCCTCCTCCGACTTGCAGCTGCACGCACCACACTCCGCTCACCGGCGCTCATGAGGCACCGTCACTTTCCTGCGACCTGATCCGCCGGACAGGCCCTAGCCTTCAACCGACTTGCCACCCGAACGAGTTGCGCCCGCGGCGGCGCCGGCCTTGACCGCGCCGTCCTTGGCCGCCGTCGGGGCCTCAAAAGACTCCAACGCCTCAAGGACGTCCTGGACACGGGAGATTTCGGCATTGATGTCCTCGCGGCGGCGGACCAGCACGTCGAGTTCGCGCTTGCCCTCCTCCACCGTGCGCCGGGCCTCGCGGATCGCCTCCGCCTTCAGCTCCTCGGCCTCACGGATCAGCGTGGACTTCTTCTGCTCGGCCTCCTTGAGGAGACCCTCCGCCTTCTTCACCGCGGCGATACGGACCTTGCCCGCCTCGGAGTTGGCCTCCGAGACCAGCTCCTTGGCCTTCATCTGCGCCTTGCCGAGCTGCTCCTCGGCCGCCTTGATGAGCGCGTCGCAGCGGTCGCCGGCCGACCTCATCGTCTCCGCGGACTCACGGCGGGCCCGTTCGTGCAGACTCTCGATCTCGTTCGTGATGCGGTCGCGCAGCTCCTCGGCCCGCTCCCTTATGGCGGTGGCGTCCCGGCGCGCGCCGACCAGCAGCTCGTCCGCGTCCGTACGGGCCTGCTCCACCCGGGAGTTGCCCTCGACGGTGGCCTCGGACACCAGCCGGTCCGCCTCCTTACGGGCCGCGCCCACCATGGAGTCGGCCTGCGCCTCGGCGTCCGCCGTGGTCTTCTGCGCCTGCTGCTGCGCCTCGCTGAGAAGCTTGTCGGCCTCGGCCGCGGTCTCCGTGATGAGCGTGTCGACCTGCTCGGCGACGTCCGAGCGGCGCTTGTTGGCCTCCTTGCGGGCCTCGTCCAGCGTCCGCTCCGACTCCTCGCGCGCCGCCGTGGTGACCCGCTCGGCCTCCGCCTCCGCGTCCGCCCGCAGCCGCGCGGCCTCGGCCCGGGTCCGCTCGGCGTGCAGCTGCGCGGCCCCGACCGTCTCGGCGGCCTCGGCACGCAGCCGCTCCGCGTCCCCGGTCGCGTCCGAGATCAGCTTCTCGGCCTTGGCCACGGCCTCCGCACGCACCCGCTCCGCCTCGTTGGCCGTCTCCGTCTGGAGCCGCTCCGCCTCCGCCGTCACCTCGGTGATGAGGGTGTCGGCCTGCGTCGCCGCGTCCGAACGGATCCGGTTGGCGTCCTCGCGGGCGTCCGCCCGGGCCCGCGCCGCGTCCTGGTCGGCCTGCGCGATCGCGTCCGCCGCCTCCGTGCGCCCCCGCTGGAGATGCTCGGCGGCCTCCGAACGCATCCGCTCGGCCTCCGCGATCGCCTCCGCGACCGTGCGCTCCGCGAGCGCCTTGGCGGCGTCCGTCTCCTCGCCGGCCACACGCCGGATGCGGTTGGCGTCCTCGGTGGCCCGCTCCCGCTCGCTGTAGGCGTCGGCGCGGACCCGGTCCGCCTCCTCCTGCGCCTCGCGCCTCACCCGGTCCGCGACGTGCTCGGCCGCCGACCGCAGTCCCTGGATCTCCTCCTGGGCCTGCTCGTGCAGCCCGGCGACGGACTCCCGCACCTGCTGGGCGTGCTGCTCGGCGCCCGACACCATCTCGGTGGCGCGCCGGTCGGCCTCCTCGACCAGCCGGACCGCCTCGGCCTGCGCCTCCTCCACCCGGTTGCGGGCGGAGGCGAGCAGCTCCTCGCTCTGCTCCCGGGCCCGCTCGCGCTCCTGCCCGGCCTCCTCACGGGCCGACCCGAGCAACTCCTCGGCCTCACGACGACGCCGTACGGCCTCCTCCTGGGCGGCGGCCAGCGTCTCCGACGCCTCGATGGCGAGGCGCTCGGCGGCGGCCTGCGCCTCCGCGCGGACCCGGTCGGCGGTGTCCTGCGCCTCGGTCTTGAGCCGCTCGGCCTCCGCGGACGCCTCGGACCGCAGCCGTACGGCGATGGACTCGCCCTCGGCGCGGGAGGCGGACGCGTCGGCGGCGGCCTCGTTGCGCAGCCGGTCGGCCTCCGCCTCGGCCTGCGCCTGGAGGGAACGGATGCGGTCGGCGGCCTCGCCGCGCAGGCGCTCCGTCTCCTCGGCGGCCTCGCGGCGGATCCGCTCGGCCTCCTCGCGGGCGTCGGTCAGGGCCTGTTCGGCCGCGGCGAGCCGCTCCTCGGTCTCGGTGTGCAGCCGCGCCAGGCCCTCGGCGGCCTCCTCGCGGCGCGCCTCTATGGCCCGCTCGGTCTCGTCGCGCAGATCGCGCGCGGCCTGCTCGGCGTCCGCCTTGATGCCCTCGGACTGCTCGATGACCTCCGCGCGGTGCCGCTCGGCCTCCTTGCGGGTGCGGTCGAGGGTCTCCTCGGCCTGCCGGCGCAGGGTGGTGGCGCGCTCGATGGCCTCGGTGCGGACCTTCTCGCTGTCCGTGGTGGCGGTCTGGCGCAGTTCGTCGGCGTCGGCCCGGGCCTTGGACAGCAGTTCCTCGGCGGTCCTGGCCGCCTCCTCGATCTGCTGGACGGCCTCGCGGCGGGCCTCGGCGCGGATGCGCTCGCCCTCGCCGACCGCGTCGGCGCGCAGCTGCTCGGCCTCGCCGCGCAGCCGGCGCGCCTCCTCCTGCAGCTCGACCGTCTTGGCGCGGTACTCCTTGGTGTCGTCCTTCGCCGCGCCCTTGAGTCCTTCGGCGATGTCGTGCGCCTGGGCGCGCAGCCGGTCGGCCTCGGCCTCCGCCTCGGAGCGGATCCGCTCGGCCTCCTCGGCGGCGGCCTTCGTGGTGTTCTTGGCGTCCTCGGACGCCTTGTCGAGAACGTCCTCGGCGGTCCGGGCGGCCTTGGCGAGCTGGGAGGCGGTCTCCTCGGCGGTGAGGCTGCGGGCGTTCTCCTCGGCCTCCGCGACGATCTTCTCGGCCTTGGCCTGGGCCTCGGCGACGACCTGATCGGCGTCCGCCTTGGTGGTCTCGGCCTCCTTGGTGGCCTCGGTGACCAGCCGGGCGACCTGTTCCTTCGCCGTACGCGTGCGCTGCTCGTTGGCCGACTCGGCGCTCGCGAGGGCCTTGGCCGCGGCCTCCTTGGCCTCGGTGAGGACCTTCTCGGCCTCCATGCGCGCTTCGCGCAGTGAGGTTTCGGCCTCCGCCATCCGCAACTCGGCGGCCCGGCTCAGCTCGGTGGCCTGCCGGCGGGCGGAGTCCGACTCGTTGACGGTGGAACTGCGCAGCTGCTCGGCGTGGTCAGTGGCTTCCTGGGCCTGGCTGGAGGCGGCGTTCAGCAGCCGTTCGGCGTCCGTGCGGGCGCGCCGCAGGAGTGCCTCGGCCTCCGAGCGGGCGGCCTCGGCGTCCATCTCCAGCCGCTGCCGGGCCTCGGCGGCGATCCGCTCGGCCTCGGCGCGGGCGGCGGCCAGCGCCTGCTCGGCCTCGGCGCGGGACTCCTCGACCAGCCGGCGGGCCTGTGCTTCGGAGCGGGCGCGCAGCTGCTCGGCCCACGCCACGTTCTCGTTGACGTGCGACTCGACGGTCTGCCGGCGCTCGCCCAGTTCCTGGTCGAGCTGCTGGCGCCGGGTCACGGCCTCCTGGTGCAGCTCCGCCTGGAGGCGGGCCGCGTTCTCCGCGTGTTCCTGGAGGATGCGCTGGGTCTGCGCGCGGGCCTGGCTGAGCTCCCGCTCGGCGTCCTGGCGCAGCTGGTCGGCCTGGATCTGGGCATTGCGGAGCATCTGTTCGGCCTGGTAGCCGATGTCGCCGCCCTCGTACGCGGGCCGGGACATGAGGGTGCGGCGCGCCTCGTGGAGCTTGGCGCGCAACACCTCGACCTGGTAGCCGAGGTCCTCGGCATGCTGGATCGCCTTTTCCCGCTCGGTCTTCAGCCGCTCCATCTCGGCCTCGAACCGAGAGAGGTGGTCGACGTCAGCCGCCGGCTCTCGCTCCTGGCGTTCGTAGCCCCGCACTGCGCGGTCCCATCCGTCCCCTGGTCGCGGTTTACTCCAACGAGCGCCGTCCATCCGCCGAACGGTGCTCCCGGGGAATGGTGTCAGATCAACGGCGGAGCACGGGCTGCTGCCCCGACGCTCGCCCCCCGAAACCGGACCCCGGCATGCCGTTGCCCTGGTTGCGAGCGACGACCGACCCCAACCCTACCGGCCCATATGTACGAGGGTCAGTGCTCAGGTGACTCAACAGGCGCCGAAGTGACCAGTTCTGTCAGTACGCCATGGCAATCCTTTGGATGCAGGAACGTGATCCGTGACCCCATGGAGCCGCGCCGGGGCTCGTCGTAGAGAACGCGTACGCCCTTCTCCCGGATGTCCTCGGAGTCCGTGTCGACGTCCGCCGTGCCGAAGGCGATGTGGTGGACCCCCTCCCCGTTCTTCGCCAGCCACTTTCCTACGGCCGAGTCCTCGCGGGTGGGTTCGAGGAGCTGGAGGTAGGAGGCGCCGCCGTCGTCCGTGTTGTTGATCTTCAACATGGCCTCGCGTACGCCCTGCTCCTCGTTGACCTCGGAGTGGAACACCTCGAAGCCGTACGTGGCCCGGTAGAACTCGACTGTCTTGTCGAGGTCGAAGCAGGCGATCCCGATGTGGTCGATTCGCGTCAGCATGTATGTAGTGCAGCGCTACCGGGATGGTTACGCAACGTGCGCGCGATCACACCGACGGCCCGATGACGGGGTGGTCTACCGGTCAGTACATTTCAAGTAAACCCTCGTTCACTCCTCAGCTGAAACACGCTGGAAGGGGATCGCACCTCATGTCTGGAACGAACAGCACGACCTCGGTGATCGTCGCGGGCGCCCGGACGCCCATGGGACGGTTGCTGGGCTCCCTGAAGTCCTTCTCCGGAGCCGACCTCGGCGGCTTCGCGATCAAGGCCGCCCTCGACCGTGCGGGTATCGGTGGCGACCAGGTGCAGTACGTGATCATGGGCCAGGTGCTCCAGGCCGGGGCAGGGCAGATCCCGGCACGCCAGGCCGCCGTCAAGGCGGGCATCCCCATGAGCGTCCCGGCGCTCACCATCAACAAGGTCTGTCTCTCCGGCCTCGACGCCATCGCGCTCGCCGACCAGCTCATCCGTGCAGGTGAGTTCGACGTGATCGTCGCGGGCGGCCAGGAGTCCATGACCAACGCCCCGCATCTGCTTCCCAAGTCCCGCGAGGGATACAAGTACGGCGCGATCGAGATGCTCGACGCGATGGCCCACGACGGCCTCACCGACGCCTTCGAGAACATCGCGATGGGCGAGTCCACGGAGAAGCACAACACGCGGCTGGGCATCGCCCGTCCCGAGCAGGACTCGGTGGCCGCCCTGTCCCACCAGCGGGCCGCGGCCGCGCAGCAGAACGGCGTCTTCGAGGCCGAGATCACCCCCATCGAGATCCCGCAGCGCAAGGGCGAGGCCGTCGTCTTCAGCAAGGACGAAGGCATCCGCGCGGAGACCACGGTCGAGTCGCTGGGCAAGCTGCGCCCCGCGTTCACCCGCGACGGCACGATCACCGCCGGCACCTCCTCGCAGATCTCGGACGGTGCCGCGGCCGTGGTCGTGATGAGCAAGACCAAGGCGCAGGAACTCGGTCTCCAGTGGATCGCCGAGATCGGCGCCCACGGCAATGTGGCGGGACCCGACAACTCCCTCCAGTCGCAGCCGTCCAACGCGATCCTGCACGCCCTGAAGAAGGAGGGCCTGGAGGTCGAGGACCTCGACCTGATCGAGATCAACGAGGCCTTCGCCGCCGTCGCGGTCCAGTCAATGAAGGACCTCGGGGTGTCCACGGAAAAGGTGAACGTCAACGGCGGAGCCATCGCCCTGGGCCACCCCATCGGCATGTCCGGCGCCCGTCTCGTCCTGCACCTCGCCCTGGAGCTCAAGCGGCGCGGCGGCGGGGTCGGCGCGGCGGCGCTGTGCGGCGGCGGCGGTCAGGGTGACGCGCTGATCGTGCGGGTACCCAAGGCCTGAGCTGTACTTTTCCGACGGAACGGAGCTGTGATGCAGGACGTCGCCTCGCTGGTGGCCCAGGCCAGGGAAGGCCGGCCGCGGGCCGTGGCCCGGCTGATCTCCCTGGTGGAGGGGGCGTCCCCCCAGCTCAGGGAGGTCATGGCGGCGCTCGCACCGCTGACTGGCGGGGCATACGTCGTGGGCCTCACGGGGTCGCCGGGCGTCGGCAAGTCGACGTCCACCTCCGCGCTCGTCACGGCGTACCGCAAGCAGGGCAGGAGGG
Organism: Streptomyces hokutonensis; assembly: GCF_042751305.1. GTDB lineage: Bacteria > Actinomycetota > Actinomycetes > Streptomycetales > Streptomycetaceae > Streptomyces > Streptomyces hokutonensis_A. The sequence goes on along the minus strand of NZ_JBHYWD010000005.1, from coordinate 4,978 downwards.
TCGGCGTCCTGGCCGTCGACCCGTCCTCGCCGTTCTCGGGCGGCGCCCTGCTCGGCGACCGCGTCCGCATGTCGGACCACTCCTCCGACCCCGGCGTCTACATCCGCTCGATGGCCACCCGCGGCCACCTCGGCGGCCTCGCCTGGTCCGCTCCGCAAGCGATCCGCGTCCTCGACGCGGCGGGCTGCGACGTGATCCTGGTGGAGACGGTCGGGGTGGGCCAGTCGGAGGTGGAGATCGCCTCCCAGGCGGACACTTCTGTCGTGCTCCTGGCCCCGGGCATGGGCGACGGCATCCAGGCGGCCAAGGCCGGAATCCTGGAGATCGGCGACGTCTACGTCGTCAACAAGGCCGACCGCGACGGCGCCGACGCGACCGCCCGCGAGCTCAACCACATGCTCGGCCTCGGCGAGTCCCGCGGCCCCGGCGACTGGCGCCCCCCGATCGTCAAGACGGTCGCCTCCCGCGCGGAGGGCATCGACGAGGTCGTGGAAGCCCTCGAGAAGCACCGCGCATGGATGGAGGAACACGGCGTCCTCGCGGAACGCCGAGCGGCCCGCGCGTCCCGCGAGATCGAGACGATCGCGGTCACGGCCCTGCGCTCGCGGATCGGCGACCTGCACGGGGACCGGCGGGTCGGGGCTCTCGCGGAACGGGTGGTGGCGGGGGAGTTGGATGTGTACCGGGCGGCGGACGAGCTGATCGCGGGGATCACGGAGGGCTGAGTCGATGGTCAACGCGCTTGTGCCGCTGCTACGTTGACCCACATGTTCCTCCTCATGGCATAGGGCGCGCCGAACACACCGGCGTCCCTTTCCCATGCCTCCAGTTGAGGAACATTCGCATGCCCGCGCCTTCTCGCACGCCGACTCCGGCGTGCCCTTCGTACGCCGCCGTGCTCCAACTCCCGTACGCGCGCCGCACGTTCACCGCCGCCCTCGTCGGCCGCCTCTCCTACGGAACGGTGTCCCCGGCCGTGCTGCTCGCGGTAGTCCACTCCACCGGCTCGTACGCGACAGCCGGCACGGTCATGGCCGTCCTCGGAGCCACGGCCGTCCTCCTGATGCCCCTCCGCGCGGCCCTGGTCGACCGCCACGGCCCACGCCGGGCCCTGCTGCCCATGGCGATGCTCTACGGCGGCCTTCTGTGCGTTCTCGCGGCGGTGACCTGGCGCCCCGGAACACCGGAGGTGGTGCTCGGCGCGGTTGCTGCGCTAACAGGCATGTGCGCGCCCCCACTTGGCCCCACCATGCGCTCCGTGTGGGCCGAACTGGTTGGTGATCGCGGCCTGTTGCAGCGCGCGTACAGCCTCGACGGCGTCGCGGAGGAACTCCTGTACGTCATCGGTCCGTTGGTGGTCGGCGCGGTACTGGCCTTCGCCCCGCCGGCCACCGCGATCCTGCTCAGCGCGGCGTTGATCGGCTTGGGGACCCTCGCCTTCGTCACGTCACCCGCACTGGCCGGGGTACGCGTTCCGGCAGGCGCCGTGCGGGGATTGAAGCTCTCCAGGGTCCGAGGGCTGCTCGGCCCGGTCGTCGTGGCCGCCGGAATGGGGCTCGCGCTGAGTGCCGTCTACCTGCTGGTGATGGCGTTCGCCGAACAGCGGGGGTACGGCGACGCCGTCGTGCCCTGGATGCTGGCAGCCGTGTCGGCGGGCAGCGCGGTCGGCGGCCTGCTGAACGGCGCCGTGAACTGGCGTACGGCCGCGAGGGTGCGGCTGGCGTGCTCGGCGCTGGGGCTCGGGCTGGCGCTGGTGGCGGCCGGGGTCGCCCCGGGGCTGTGGTCACTCACCGTGGCGGTGGCGTGCGCGGGCTTCTTCGTCGCACCAGCTCTGACCACCGCGTATCTGCTCGCCGACGAGGTGGCGGCGCCGGAGGCGCGGACGCAGGCGGGAGCGTGGGTCAACACTGCGGTGAACGCGGGGAGTTCGGGCGGCTCGGTGGTGACGGGGCTGCTCATAGGACGGTTGCCGGTGGGGGTGTGCTTCGTGATCTCCGGGGTGGTGGCGGTCGTTGCGGGGGCCGGATCGGTGGTTCGTCCACCGCGCCGTGGTGGCTGGTCGCGCCCACGCGGCGGAGCCGCACATTGACACAGCCGCGCGCCCCTGAGAACGACGAATGCGGGCGGGGTCCATACCCGCCCGCATTCGATCAGCTGCCGTTACGGACGCCCCCGCTGCCCCCGCAGATGCTCCGCGATCGGCTTCAGCGTCTTGTCGAGTTCCGACAGTCCCTCAGGCGTCACGAGGTCGATGAAATGCCGTCGTACGGACGCCACATGATGGGGCGCGACCTTCTTCATCGTTTCCAGGCCGTGTTCGGTGAGTACCGCGTACAGGCCCCGGCGGTCCGACTCGCAGTTCTCCCGGCGTACCAGGTCCGCGTTCTCCATGCGGGTGATCTGGTGCGAGAGGCGGCTCTTGGACTGGAGCGTGGCGGCGGCGAGGTCGCTCATCCGCAGCCGTTTGTCCTCCGCCTCGGAGAGGTTCACCAGGATCTCGTAGTCGTTCATCGTCAGGCCGAACGGCTGCAGGTCCTTTTCGAGCTGGTACGTCAGCAGCCTGTTGACCTCCAGGTGGGTGCGCCAGGCGCACTGCTCCTCATCGGTCAGCCAGCGCGTGGCCGTCTCGGTCTCCATGAATGAAGTCTACCTAAAATGTTGAAAGGCGAACTAGTGAGGGTGGTGTGACGGCGCGCACACGTTCGACGTCACACTCCGCAGACTACCGCTCACAGCCCGAAGCGACGCTGGAGATCCCCCAGCTGTCCGGGAAGGCGCGGTGCGCCCGCTTGCTGTGAGGGGCCTGTGCGCACCCCGCCCCCACCCGGTACCCCCGGCTCGTGCGGCACAACCCCTGTGGCCTGCTCGGGCATGAGGTTCTCGGAGGACTGGAGCAGTACCGTACCCGCCCCTACGAACTCGAACTGGTGCTCCTCGCCGGAGGCCCCGCCGATCCCCGTCATCGCACGTAGACCCCCCATCAGACCGGTCATGTACGCGTGGTCGTAGTGATGGCACGGGGAGGGGCAGTCGGCCCAGCCGACGAGCGCCTGCGGGTCGACCCGGATCGGGGGTTCCATGAACACCACCGGCCCGCTGGAGGCGGCCACGATCTTTCCGGTTCCGATGAGTGTCAGAAAGCCGGGAACAATCGACTGCTTGAGAGCGAGACTTGGCTGAAAAGCGAGCAGGTTGCCCGAGCGAATGGTCATGTTGGCGTCTTCGAGGTCGTACGCGTTGACGTCGAAGGCCCGGTCGGCGAGCAGCATCTTGCCCGAGCCGTCCGCCACGACCCAGTCGCTCGCGTGCAGAGGCGAATGGAAGGACGTACGGACAAGCCGGTCGAGTCGCCCGTGCCCGATGCCGTTGAACTCCATCGAGCCGTAGTAGGCGATCATCTTCCCCTTCTGCAGGAACCACTGGCTCCCCTTGAGCTCCACGCAGAAGGTGTACTTGTTGACGTTGTCGTCGACCGGCAGGGTCATGGGGTCGAAGACCGTGGGGCCGGACCCCGCGTACTGGCTCACAGTTTCTCCTCCGACGCCTGGACGTACACCGCGCCGCTGCCGCTCAGCTCCAGCTGGAACGCCTCGCCGGAGCCCCGGCCCACCATGTCGCGCCAACCGAGCGCCGTGGACAGCTTGTTGCGGACGTCGCCGTGGTGGGCGACGTAGGCCTGCGGGTCGACGTGGACGGGTCTGCCGGGGGTGATCGGCACCTCGAAGACACCGCCGTGGGCCATCACGGCGACCGCGCCCCGCCCCTGGAGGGTGGTCGTGAACAGTCCCTGGCCGGTGACCTGGCCGCGGACCATGCCCATGACGCCGCCCTGGGAGCCCATGAACATCGTGCCCTGCTGGAGGGTGCCCTCGAAGGCGAGGAGACGGTCGGCCTCCACGTAGAGGGTGTCTCCGGTGAGCTCGATGATCTGGATGTGGTGGCCGCCGTGACCGAACATCACGGTGCCGCTGCCCTCGACGGTCATCAGGGGAGTGGATTCGTTGGCGACGCGGCGGCCGAGCATCGACATGACGCCGCCCTGGCCGCCCTGGATGTTCGGGGTGAAGGAGACGTCGCCCTTGTAGGCGAGCATCGCGCCCCGCTGGCTGTACAGCCGCTGGCCCGGCATCACCGTGGCCTGGATCATCTTCGAGTTGATCTCCGTGAACGGCATGTCACACGTCCCCCGCGATCGTGTTCCGCTCGCTGGGCTGGACGTAGACGAGCCCGTCCCCCTCGAAGCGGATCTGGAAGGCCTCGCCGCCGCCCTCCCCGAAGAAGGTGCGGAAGGTCACACCGGACTGGAAGGACTGGTGCAGGTTCCCCTGGTGCGCGATGTACGCGCCGGGGTCGACGGTCAGCGGGTACTGCCGGCTCACCCGCAGCACCACCGCCGGGCCGTCCGACATGATCGCCGCCTGGCCGTGGCCCTCGACGGTCGTGGTGAACAGCCCGTTGCCCTGCGAGGCGCCGCGCAGACCGGTGAAGGTCGTGCCGGTACGCAGCCCGGCGTCGGTCGCGAGCAGGTTGCTCGACTCGACGTACAGCTTGTCCCCCTGGAGATTCACGAGGTTGATCTCGGAGGCCCGGTCCGCGAACCAGCAGGTGCCCTGCCCCCTCACCTCCATCACCGTCATCTGCTCACCGGTGAGCCGCCGGGTGACCATCCCCCGGATGCCCTCCCCGCCGCCCGTCATCTTCTTGAAGGCCATCTGCCCGTCGTACGCGACCATCGAGCCGTTCTTCGCCTTCACGGCGTCCCCGGTCATGTCGACGGCGAGCACCTTGCTGCCCTGGAGTCGAAACATCGCCACGGTGCGAAGGTAGCCGTAGGGTGCGAAAGCCGACAGGGCCCGTGGGTGGAGAACAACCCTGAGCTGCCCCCTAGAAGGCTGATGAAGATCTTGTTGAGGGGCTGTCCGGCCGGAGGCCGGATGGCCCTTCTTTGTTATGTGGTGGCTGGGGCGAGGTGCCAGGC
>NZ_JBHYWD010000004.1:464889-530128 GCF_042751305.1 Streptomyces hokutonensis | reverse complement strand
CCCCACCGAAGTGGTTCATCGTTCGACTTGCATGTGTTAAGCACGCCGCCAGCGTTCGTCCTGAGCCAGGATCAAACTCTCCGTGAATGTTTACCCGTAATCGGGTGCACACACACGAGAGCGGAACGACCACCGGAATAGGATGATCGTTCACAGCGTCCTCGCTGTATGTTTTCTTCAAAGGAACCTCGTCCCAGACATCAGATGATGACTGGAGACGGGGTATCAACATATCTGGCGTTGATTTTTGGCACACTGTTGAGTTCTCAAGGAACGGACGCTTCCTTTGTACTCACCCTCTCGGGCTTTCCTCCGGGCTTTTCCCTTCGGTCTTGCGTTTCCGACTCTATCAGACCGTTTCCGGTCCCGATTCCCTGTCGGTTGGGATTGTCAAACGCTTTGGGCTTTCGCCCGTCGGCCTTTCGACATTCACTACGTTAGCCGATTCCCTCGCCAGCTCATAATCGAGTTCCGCAAGTTCGAATTCAGGCATGCGGGCATGCTGAACGCGCCCCTGCTGAGAGGGAGTCGTAGGTAGTGGGTTGGCCGCTTCCGGCTGCAGGCGAATGCCGTACCCGGGTCAAGCGGCTCGGGCTACATTACGCACCCCGCCACGGCGCGTCAACTTGACCGACGCCTGGGCGTATGGGCCCGATAAGGGCTCACCGTAGGGTCGTTGGTGATCCAGAAGCGCCACGGGTGGACCGCGCCCTCGCCGGACACTCCGGTGCGGGGACCGTTGCTTACCTGATGGGACGGCACGGGTGTGCCGGCCAGCATGCGCAAGGGTGTCTCGCCCGTGGTGCACGCGTCCGTGCCGTCCAGGGAGCGGTCGACGTCCAGGGCCGTAGCCAGGCGGGCCGGGCCTTTGGCCAGTTCTTTGTCATTTCGGGCCGAGAGTCGACGTTTGCGGGCCAGTTCAGCGCCCTCGACGATCTCTCCGGCGCGGAGCAGGACCGCCCTCGCCGTGCCCTCAGGACCGCACACCAGGTTCATGCAGTGCCACATGCCGTAGGTGAAGTAGACGTACACGTACCCGGGTGGGCCGAACATCACGCCGTTGCGCGCGGTCGGGCCGCGATAGGCATGGGAGGCGGGGTCGTTTGCGCCGTCGTAGGCCTCGGTCTCTGTGATGCGCAGGGTTATCGGACCGTCGGGGGTCGTGCGGACGAGGAGGCGGCCCAGGAGGTCGGGGGCGACCTCCAGTACAGGGCGGTCGAAGAAGTCTCTGGGGAGTGGCTTACGGTCCGGGGGCGCGATCATGGCGTCCGAGCGTAGTCCAGACGCGCTTGTGCCAAGGGGTGGTCAAGGTTCGGTCCGCTTGCCAGGGTGTGGCGCGGAACCGGTCGCGGTCGGATCGCGTTTGTAGGGATCAAGGGTCCATTCGTAAAGGGAGAGTCATGGCGTTCAAGAAGCTGCTCGCGAGCCTGGGGGCCGGCGGGGCTTCGGTGGAGACGGTGCTGACCGAGGTCAACGTCGTTCCTGGTGGTGTGGTCCAGGGCGAGGTGCGGATCCAGGGCGGGTCCGTGAACCAGGAGATCCAGGGGCTCTCGGTCGGACTGCAGGCCAAGGTCGAGGTCGAGAGCGGCGACCAGGAGTACAAGCAGGACATCGAGTTCACGAAGGTGCGCCTCGGCGGTGCCTTCGAGTTGCAGGCGGGGACCGCGCACACCGTGCCGTTCGGTCTGGAGATCCCCTGGGAGACGCCGGTCACGATGATCGACGGTCAGGCGCTGCGCGGGATGCACATCGGGGTGAGCACCGAGCTGGCGATCGCGCGGGCCGTGGACTCCAGTGACCTGGACCCGGTCAACGTGCACCCGCTGCCCGCGCAGAAGGCGATTCTGGACGCCTTCATCCAGCTGGGCTTCCGCTTCAAGAACGCGGACATGGAGCGCGGTCACATCCGGGGGACGCGGCAGAAGCTGCCGTTCTACCAGGAGATCGAGTTCCACCCGCCGTCGCAGTACCGGGGGCTGAACCAGGTCGAGCTCAGCTTCGTCGCCGATGAGAGCGCGATGGACGTCATCCTGGAGATGGACAAGAAGCCGGGACTGTTCAGCGAGGGCAGTGACACCTTCCGGTCCTTCCAGGTGGGCCAGCACGACTTCCACGGGACGGACTGGGCGGCGTACCTCAACCAGTGGATCTCCGAGGTCGGCAGCAAGCGCAACTGGTTCTAGGCTCGGGACGTACTGAAGATTCCGATCAGGAGGTACCAAGGTGACCGAGCTGAAGCGGCGACCTCTCCCCCATGACTTCCATCCGCCCGTGCCGTCGTTCACGGTGACGAGTGAGGACGTCGAGCCCGGAGCAACGCTCAAGGACGCTCAGGTCTACGCGGCCGGCAACACCTCGCCGCAGCTGCGGTGGGAGGGCTTCCCGCCGGAGACCAAGAGTTTCGCCGTGACCTGCTACGACCCGGACGCCCCTACGGGGAGCGGGTTCTGGCACTGGGTGCTGTTCGACATCCCGGCCTCGGTGACCGAGCTGCCGGCGGGTGCGGGCAGCGGCAAGTTCGAGGGGCTGCCGGAGGGCGCCGTACAGGTGCGGAACGACTACGGGTCGAAGGACTTCGGCGGGGCCGCGCCGCCGCCCGGGGACGGGTCGCACCGTTATGTGTTCACGGTGTACGCCGTGGACTCGGAGAAGCTCGGTCCGGACGCGGACGTTTCTCCGGCCGTCGTCGGTTTCAACCTGCGGTTCCACGCGCTGGCGCGTGCCCAGCTGATCGGTGAGTACGAAGCGCCGACGGAAGACTGACGTTCATTGAACGTTTGCCCGCCTCTGGTCTTGGAATTGATCAGGGGCGGGCAGTTTTTATTGCGTTGTCCATCTCGGCGTGCCCGGCCAGAGTTGATCCAAGCCCGCCAGGCGGTGGGCCGATTGCACACGGGAGGTGGGCTGGATGCGGGACACGCTGGTGCTGAACGCGAGCTTCGAGCCGCTGTCGACGGTGTCGTTGAATCGAGCCGTCGTTCTGGTGCTCCAGGACAAGGCTGTCGTCGAGCAGGCCCACCCCGAACTGCGCATGCGCGGAGCCGAGGTCGACATACCGGCGCCCCGGGTGATCCGGCTGTGCAGGTACGTCAGGGTGCCGTTCCGAAGACAAGCTCCGTGGTCGAGGCGGGGTGTGCTGGTCCGGGACCGGCACCGGTGCGCGTACTGCGGCAGGCGGGCGACGACGGTGGACCACGTGGTGCCGAGGGCGCAGGGTGGTCAGGACTCCTGGCTGAACACGGTGGCCTCGTGCGCGGAGGACAACCACCGCAAGGCGGCCCGGACTCCGGAGCAGGCCGGAATGCCGCTGCTGCGGCGGCCGTTCGAGCCGACGCCGGCGGACGCGATGCTGCTGGCGCTGGGGACCGAGGACTTCGATGCCCTTCCGCAGTGGCTGGTGCAGCCGGCGGCGTAGGGCACGTGAACTGAACTGGGGCCCACCTCCTGCGGGAGGTGGGCCCCAGTGTCGTAGAACAGGCCTGTCAGTCGATGGACGGCTTCTCTCGGCGTTCCGAATTGCCGTCCGAGTTGCCGGAGTTGCCTCCGCCGCCTCCCGAACCGCCGCCGAACGGGCCCATGTTGCCCATCGCGCCGGAGAGGCCCTTGAGGGCGTCGCCGATTTCGCTGGGGACGATCCAGAGCTTGTTGGCGTCGCCTTCGGCGATCTTCGGGAGCATCTGGAGGTACTGGTAGCTCAGGAGCTTCTGGTCGGCGTCTCCGGCGTGGATGGCCTCGAAGACCGTACGGACGGCCTGGGCCTCGCCCTCGGCGCGCAGGGCGGCTGCCTTGGCCTCGCCTTCGGCGCGTAGGATCTGGGACTGCTTCTCGCCCTCCGCGGTGAGGATGGCGGCCTGGCGGGTGCCCTCCGCGGTGAGGATGGCGGCGCGCTTGTCACGGTCGGCGCGCATCTGCTTCTCCATCGAGTCCTGGATGGAGGTGGGGGGCTCGATTGCCTTGAGTTCGACGCGGTTCACGCGGATGCCCCACTTGCCCGTCGCCTCGTCGAGGACGCCGCGCAGGGCCGCGTTGATCTCCTCGCGGGAGGTCAGGGTCCGCTCCAGGTCCATGCCGCCGATGATGTTGCGGAGCGTGGTGACCGTGAGCTGCTCAATTGCCTGGATGTAGCTGGCAACTTCATAGGTCGCGGCCCGCGCGTCCGTCACCTGGTAGTAGATGACCGTGTCGATGTTGACGACCAGGTTGTCCTGGGTGATCACCGGCTGCGGCGGGAACGGTACGACCTGTTCGCGCAGGTCGATGCGGTTGCGGATCGTGTCTATGAACGGGACGACGATGTTGAGTCCCGCGTTGAGTGTTCGTGTGTAGCGGCCGAACCGCTCCACGATCGCGGCACTTGCCTGCGGGATGACCTGGATCGTCCTGACCAAAGCGATGAAGACCAACACCACCAGGATGATCAAGACGATGATGACCGGTTCCATCGTGCTCCCCGTACCCTTCTCCGCCTCGGCGCTTTCGGAAGATCTTATGGTTGTTGAAGATCTTGCTGGTCGAGTCTGTCAGACCGTCACGCAACTCGTGTGCTGTTCGGTTCAGTTGAGTCCTGCGAGGTCAGATGACGATCGCGGTGGCTCCCTCGATCTCCACGACGTCCACCTCCTGGCCCGGTTCGTAGGCACGGTCGGTGTCGAGCGCGCGGGCCGACCAGACCTCGCCGGCGAGCTTGATCCGGCCGTGGCCCGAGGCGTCCACGCGCTCCAGGACGACGGCTTGTTTGCCCTTCAACGCGTCCACGCCCGTGGCGAGTTGGGGGCGTTGCGAGCGGTGCCGGTTCGCGATGGGGCGTACGACCGCGATGAGCGCGACCGAGACGACGGCGAAGACCAGGACCTGGACGACGGGGTCCCCGCCGAGCCCGGCGGTGGCCGCGGCGGCGCCCGCGCCCGCGGCGAGCATGCCGAACTCCGGCATGGCGGTCACCACGAGCGGGATTCCGAGCGCCGCCGCGCCGACGAGCCACCACACCCATGCGCCGATGTCGTTCACAAGGTCATGGTAGGGCGGCGGGCCGGGTCGCGGACAGGGCGCATATGCCCGTACGACCCGTATTTTTCAGGGGAGTTCGGTCAGGACATGGGGAGACCGTGTGCGGTCCAGCGGTCGCCGACCTGCTCGACGATCAGCGGGAGGCCGAAGCAGAGGGAGAGGTTGCGCGCGGTGAGTTCGAGCTCCAGCGGGCCGGCGGCGAGAACCTTGCCCTGACGGATCATCAGGACGTGGGTGAAGCCGGGGGCGATCTCCTCGACATGGTGGGTGACCATGATCATGGAGGGGGCGATCGGGTCGCGGGCGAGACGGCCGAGACGGCGTACGAGGTCCTCGCGGCCGCCGAGGTCGAGGCCGGCGGCGGGCTCGTCGAGGAGGAGCAGCTCGGGGTCGGTCATCAGGGCGCGGGCGATGAGGGTGCGCTTGCGCTCGCCCTCGGAGAGGGTGCCGAACTTGCGGTCCAGGTAGTCGCTCATGCCGAGACGGTCGAGGAAGGCGCGGGCGCGCTGCTCGTCGACGTCCTCGTAGTCCTCGTGCCACCCGGCGGTCATGCCGTAGGCGGCGGTCAGCACGGTCTGCAGGACGGTCTGGCGCTTGGGGAGCTTCTCGGCCATGGCGATACCGGCGACGCCGATGCGGGGGCGCAGTTCGAAGACGTCGACCTTGCCGAGGGTCTCGCCGAGGATGGTGGCGGTGCCGCTGCTGGGGAACAGGTAGCTGGACGCGACATTCAGGAGGGTGGTCTTGCCGGCGCCGTTCGGGCCGAGGATGACCCAGCGCTCGCCCTCCTTGACCGACCAGGAGACCTGGTCCACCAGAGCCCGGCCCTCCCGGACCACGGTTACGTCCTCCAGCTCCAGAACATCGCTCATGAGCGCGCTGTCTCCCATTGCATCGTCGGCCTGTCTCGGCTGTCGCGTGCGCCGGTAGGCGCAGCCCTCGAAGAAATCTACGCCACCGGCCGGGCGGTCCATCCCATCGGTCCGGTCCTTAGGGTGGGGGGCATGCTTTCGGAACCACGTTCAGGACGCCTCGCCGCCTGGGGAAACGCCCTTTTGGCCGGGCTTGTCTCCCCGGACGACGCCGTACTCGCCATCGTGGGCGAGGACGCCGTGCACCGGGTGGAAGGGCTGCCGGGCGAGTCGGCGCCCGTCGGACTCACACTCGCACTGGGACGGCTGCGCACCCTCGGGGTGACCGGGCTGCGCCTGGCCCTGCCCACCTCGGGACACCCGCTGGGGCTGAGCGGCCCGCCCGCGTTCAACGCGCGGGCCCTTGAGGCCGAGGAGGCGGTGATCTGCTACGGCGCCGCGCTCGGCCTCGTTCCCGAGGTGTACGAGGCCGGTCCCGCCGGCGATGTCCATGTCGAGGTCGTCTGGCACTGTCTGCCGGTGCGGGAGGCGCCGCCCGCCGATGTGCCCTCGCTCGGTGAGGCGGAGCGGGAGCTCGCGGAGGCGCTGCGGGACGCGACGGCGGTGTTGTCGCGGCTCGACGTGGCCGGGTCGGGACCGGTCGCGGAGGCGGCGCTCGACGCGTATCGCGCGCGGGCGGAGCGGGGGCGGGAGGTGCTGGCGCCGGGGTATCCGCCGCGCGCGGTGCGGGTGTTGGAGCTGGCGCAGCGGGTGGGGCTGCTGGTGTCCCTGGCCGAGGAGAGCGGGCACGGGGGCGCGGTGAGCGCGTCCGAGATGGCGGTGCGGGCAGAGGCGTTGCGGCCGGTGGAGCGGACGGCTCGGCGGGCGCAGGTCGCGGCGTACAACTCCGTTGTGGAGGAGCGGGAGAAGGGGGTGCGGTGAGGGGGGTGCGGTGAGGGGGGTTGCCGCTTGGTTGCCGTGAGTTGGTGTGGGGGTCCGGGGCTCCGCTCCCGGGCCCCCGTCGGCCCTGAAGGGGCCTCGGGGGGGGGGGGGGGGGGCGGGGGGGGGGGGGGCGTGGGCGCGGGCGGGGGCGGCGGGGGGGGGGGGGGGGGGGGGGGGGGGGGGCGGGGGGCGGGGCGACAGACCCCGCGCCCCCCTGGGCCCGCGATGGGGCCAGCACAACAACGCCCCGCGGGGGGTGTGGCGGCCCGGGCCAGGCGGGGCCCCCGGTCTCCGGGTTTCGGCGTGGGCCCCCCTTCCTACGGCTGTGGGTGTCAGCCGTTGATGCCCTTGTTGCCGAACGTGGGGTTCAGCAGGCCGATGACGTTGACGCTGTCGCCGACGACGTTGACGGGGACGTGGACCGGGACCTGGACGACGTTGCCGGAACCGACACCCGGCGACTTCACGGCCGCGCCGTCGGCACCCGCGTCGGCGACAGCGGCACCGGCGGAGGCGCCAGCGGCGATACCGGCGACGGTGAGGGCCACGGCGGCCTTCTTGGCGATGTTCATGGGAAGCGTTCCTCCTGCGATTGCGTGACCGACCCGGCCGCGGGTCGTGAGCTGATCAACGCAGGAAGTACCGGGAACGGCACGGGAATGCGCGTTTGACTGCCCGTTCGGATCATTGGCGGGACAAACCGACCGAATGACCAGGTGACGAGCAGACCGGCCACCCCAGGAGCGCCCTGGGAGGCCGGAGGTCACTGTCGCGGAGCGACGTGCGTCAGTGGTTGACGCCCAGGTTGCCGAAGGCGGGGTTCAGGACGCCGATGACGTTGACGCTGTTGCCGACCGCGTTCACCGGGACGTGCACCGGGACCTGGACGACGTTGCCCGAGCCGACGCCGGGCGAACCGACGGCCTGGCCGTTCGCCAGGCCGTCGGCGGAGGCCAGCCCGGCACCGGCGGCTACCAGCCCGCCGGCCACCATCGTCACGGCCGCTGCCTTCTTCAGGTTCTTCACTTCTGAGCCCTCCTAGCGATCACCGCGGCAGGCGCCGCGGCACGCACTGGAGAACGGTGGAGATCCACGAAGGATGCGCCATCCGGGGGACATTCCCACGACGGTATGAATCTCGGTCCGGAACGGGACGTTCCGTGTTGCCGTCACGCCCTCGCCCCGGTGCCGCTCACCTGGTCAGGCCGTGGCGTACGGCGAACAGGGCGGCCTGGGTGCGGTCCGCCAGGTCGAGCTTCATCAGGATGTTCGAGACATGGGTCTTGACCGTCTTCTCGGAGAGCACCAGGGCGCGGGCTATCTCGCGATTGGAGCGGCCGTCGGCGATCAGGCCGAGCACTTCGCGCTCCCGCTCCGTGAGGGAACCGCCTCTCCCCTGCCCCGAGTTGGACTCCTCCTGGGACAACAGGACGCCGGCGACCTCGGGTTGGAGCAGGATGTGGCCCGCGTGCACGGAGCGGATGGCACCGGCCAGCGCGTCCGGGTCCACGTCCTTGTAGACGTAACCGGCGGCTCCCGCGCGCAGGGCCGGGATCACCGTGCGCTGTTCGGTGAAGCTGGTGACGATCAGCACGCGCGCGGGGTGGTCGAGTTCGCGGAGTCTGCGCAGCGCGTCGATGCCGTCCATGCCCGGCATCTTGACGTCCATGAGGACGACGTCGGGCTTCAACTCCTCGGTGCGGGCGACTCCTTCGGCTCCGTCGGCCGCCTCGCCGACGACCTCGATGTCGTCCTGCACCTCCAGGAAGGTGCGCAGGCCCCGGCGGACGACCTGGTGGTCGTCGACGATCAGCACCTTGATTGCGTCAGCCACCGGGGACCTCCATCTCGATCGTGGTGCCCTTTCCGGGCGCCGATTCCACGGTGAGCGTGCCGCCGACGCCGTTGGTCCGGTCCCGCATGGAGACCAGGCCGAGGTGGCGTCCCGCGCGGCGGATCGACTGGGGTTCGAAGCCGCGGCCGTCGTCGGTGATCCGCAGGACCGCGCCGCAGCCGCTGCGCTCCAGGGTCACGGCGACGTGTTCCGCGCCGGAGTGCCGCAGCGCGTTGTGCAGGGCCTCCTGGGCGACGCGGAGCATGGCCTCCTCCTGGGCGGCGGGCAGGGCGCGGAAGCCGCGGCCGGTGAAGGTCACGCGGGCGGTGTGGGCGCGGTCGAGGACCTGGATCTGGGTGCGCAGGGTGGCGCTCAGTCCGTCCTCGTCCAGGGCGGCGGGGCGCAACTCGACGACCGCGGCGCGCAGTTCGTCGGCGGCCTCGGCGGCGAGCGCGGCGACCTGCTGGAGTTCGCCCTTGGCGCGGGAGGGGTCGCGGTCCACGAGGGTGGCGGCCGCCTGTGCGGTGAGGCGGAGGGAGAACAGCTTCTGGGCCACCGCGTCGTGCAGTTCGTGGGCGAGCCGGGAGCGCTCCTCGGCGATGGTCAGCTCGCGGCTGCGCTCGTAGAGGCGGGCGTTGGTGAGGGCGATGGCCGCGTGCTGGGCGAGGATCGAGAGCAGCTCCTCGTCCTCCTCCGTGAAGCCGCAACTGCCGTCCCTCTTGGGGCAGTTCTTGTTCGCCAGGAACAGAGCCCCGATGACCTCGTCGTCGTCGCGAATGGGCAGGCCCAGGAAGTCGGACATGTCGGGGTGGGCCGAGGGCCAGCCCTCGAAGCGCGGGTCCTTGCGCACGTCCGCGAGGCGTTCGGCCTTGGCCTCGTGCAGCATCGCGGCGAGGATGCCGTGCTGGCGCGGGAGCGGGCCGATGGCCTTCCACTGGGCGTCGCTGACGCCGTCGACCACGAACTGGGCGAAGCCGCCGTGGTCGTCGGGGACGCCGAGCGCGGCGTACTGCGCGTCGAGCAGCTCGCGGGCCGAGGCGACGATCGTCTTGAGGACGTCGCGCACCTCCAGGTGCCTGCTCATGGCCAGCAGCGCGGAACTCACCGCCGCGAGGCCGGACCGTGGACCTTGACTCATGTCCTCACGGTACCGGCGGGGTGTGACAACGCGGATCGGGCCGGTGGCGGCCCTTGTCTGGTCCGGAAGGCCTAGGGCGAAGGGCCCCGGTGGACTGCGGCCGGCGTCCGACGCGGCGGGGGCGGTCCCGTTCCTACGTTGGGGGCACGCCGACGGAGGCGTAGTGGACGAGGGGACGTGTGTCATGCCGGTAGCGATCATCACGGGGGCGTCGAAGGGGCTGGGGCGGGCGCTCGCCGAGGCACTGGCCGCGCGGGGCTGGGACCTGGTGCTGGACGCCAGGACCGAGGGAGCGCTCGGGGAGGCCGCGGTGGCCGTCGGCGCGTACGGCACGCGCGTGGAGGCGGTCCCCGGGGATGTCACGGACGCCGGGCACCGGGCCGGGCTGGTGGCCGCGGCGGGGAAGCTGGGCGGTGTCGACCTGGTGGTGAGCAACGCGAGCGCGCTGGGCGCCGAGCCGCTCGTACGACTCGACGAGCTGCCCCTGGACGGGCTGCGGCGGGCGCTGGAGGTGAACGTGGTGGCCGCCCTCGGGCTGGTCCAGGAGGCGCTCCCGCTGCTGCGGGCCTCGCGGGCCGGTGCGGTGATCGCGGTCAGTTCGGACGCGGCGGCCGAGGCGTACGAGACGTGGGGCGGCTACGGGGCGTCCAAGGCGGCCCTCGACCAGCTCGCGGCGGTGCTCGGCGCGGAGGAGCCCGGGCTGCGGGTGTGGGCGGTCGACCCCGGGGACATGGGCACGGATCTGTACGCGGCGGCCGTACCGGACGACGACGATCCACGGCCGGAGCCCGCCTCGGTGGTGCCGGCCTTCCTGCGGCTGCTGGACGAACGCCCGGCGAGCGGGCGCTATGGGGCCCCGGCGCTCTTGGAAGAGCGATGACGGTGGCCGTGCGCGTCCCCGAGGAGCTGTCCGCGCGGGTGCCGGCCGAGCAGCGCGGGCCCGGGCTCGACCGGGACGCCGTACGACTGCTCGTGTCGCGAGGGACCGAGGTGTCGCATCACGGGTTCGTGGAGTTGCCGCGGCTGCTGCGGGCCGGGGATCTGCTGGTCGTGAACACCTCGCCGACGCTCGCCGCCGCCGTGGACGGGTGGATCGGGCACGCGCGCGTGGTGGTGCATTTCTCGACGCGGGGCGATGACGGGCGGTGGGCGGTCGAGCTGCGGGAGCCGGACGGGAAGGGCACCTCACGCGCGTGTGCGGGCGGCCCGGCGGGGACGGAGGTGCGGCTGCCCGGGGACACGCGGCTGACCCTGGAGGAGCCGCTGAGCGCGCGGGGCGAGCGGTTGTGGTGGGCGCGGGTCTCCGGTTCGGGGGTGGTCGAGCTGTTGCGTGAGCACGGGCGCCCCATTCGCTACCCCTATACGGAGCGCGATCAGCCGCTGTCCGTCTACCAGACGGTCTTCTCGTTGCCGTCGGAGGACGGTACGGGCAGTGCGGAGATGCCGAGTGCCGCGCGGCCCTTCACCGCGCGGATGGTGGCGGAGCTGGTGAGCCGGGGGGTGCAGTTCGCGCCGATCACTTTGCACACGGGGGTGGCGTCGGCCGAGGTGCACGAGCCGCCGTATCCGGAACGGTTCGCGGTGCCGGAGGCGTCCGCCCAGTCGATCAACGCGGTCAGGGCCGGGGACGGGCGGGTGATCGCGGTGGGGACGACCGCCGTGCGGGCCGTCGAGTCCGCCGCCGGTGGCGATGGGGTCGTACGCGCGCGTGCCGGGTGGACGGATCTCGTCGTCACCCCGGAGCGGGGGGTGCGGGTGGTGGACGGGCTGCTGACGGGGCTGCACGAGCCGGAGGCCTCGCATCTGCTGATGCTGGAGGCGGTCGCCGGACGGGCCGCTGTCGACCGCAGCTATGAGGAGGCGTTGCGCGGGCTCTACCTGTGGCACGAGTTCGGGGACGTGCACCTCATCCTCCCGGCGGAGGATCCTCACGCAGAGCGTTGCGTGAGCAACTCCGAGTGAGGTTGTCGCGTCGCCGATGTGAGCCCGCACATAGGGCGCAGATCACGTACTAGGGCACATAGGAGATAAACCTGACCCGCTTGAGCGGGGCAGACGGTCCCGTCTGTCCTGTTTTGCCCTTCCCTGGTCCACTATCGAGGATCGTACGTCACACCTTTGCCACAGGTTTTTGCGACCGCTAAGAATTGCAGCCGTCGCTCAGCGCCGCGGATCCCGTCCGCGGCGTTTGTGCCGGAAGCACCCGCGTCCCCGCCGGACCGAAGAGCGACCTCCGCGCAATTCGAAGAGGTCCATCCGCCATGCCCAAGAACACGAACACTCCTGGTCATAGTCGCCTGACCAAGCCGAACAAGCTGACGAAGCAGCACAGGATCGCGCTCGCCGGCGTCGCCACGCTCGGCGCCGCCGCCCTCGCCTTCTCGGCGGTGCCCAGCGACGCGGGGACGACCACCACCGACGCCGCGTCCCCGGCGAAGGTGGCGTACAGCACGGAGCCCATCAAGGGCGTCAAGGCCAGCGTCACCGACCAGCTCGCCGGTGCCAGCCTGAAGACCGAGGCGATCCAGGCGAAGGCCGACGCCAAGGCGAAGGCCGCGAAGGCCAAGGCGGACGCCGCCGCGAAGAAGAAGGCCGCCGCCGAAGCCGCCGCCAAGAAGAAGGCGCAGGCCGCGCGCAAGGCCAAGAAGGCCGCGAGCCGCTCCAGCCAGCGCGTCAAGCTCCAGCCGGTCGCCGCGACGACCTACGCCAACAACCTCAACGGCTGGATCAACCACGCCCTGGCGATCATGAAGCAGAAGGGCATCCCGGGCTCGTACTACGGCCTGTACAAGAACATCATGCGGGAGTCCTCGGGCAACCCGAGCGCCGTCAACGGCTGGGACGTCAACGCGGTCAACGGCACGCCGTCGATCGGTCTGCTCCAGGTCATCCAGCCGACGTTCAACGCGTACCACGTCTCCGGTACCTCGACGAACATCTACGACCCGGTCGCCAACATCACCGCCGCGGCCAACTACGCCGCCGCGCGGTACGGCTCGATCGACAACGTCAACAGCGCGTACTGAGACGTGTACTGAGGCCTCCGGCGGACCTCTGGGTCTCGGTATCGACGCCGAAGGGCGGCACCCGTGTGAGGGGCGCCGCCCTTCGGCGTCTGCTTTCCAAACCCAGGTGAGTTTGCTTTCCCGACTTACTTCCGCATGACCTCGGGCTCGTGGCGGCGCAGGAAGCGGGCC
This sequence comes from Streptomyces hokutonensis, assembly GCF_042751305.1. GTDB lineage: Bacteria > Actinomycetota > Actinomycetes > Streptomycetales > Streptomycetaceae > Streptomyces > Streptomyces hokutonensis_A. The sequence goes on along the minus strand of NZ_JBHYWD010000004.1, from coordinate 517,159 downwards.
ACGAAGATGCCGCAGATGATGCCGAGGGCGATCAGGGCGGCCATGTCCATGCCCCAGGCGCCGACGGTGTGCTCCCACAGCGGGTCGTTGCTGTCGCCCGGCTTGGGCGGGCTGATCTTGTTGAAGTCCAGCGTGGCGCCCGCGGCGCCGACCGCCCACCGCGAGGGCATCAGGTACGAGAACTGGTTGACGCCGATCGCGCCGTTCAGCGTGAACAGGCAGCCGGTGAACACGACCTGAATGATCGCGAACATCACCAGCAGCGGCATGGTCTTCTCGGCCGTCTTCACCAGCGAGGAGATGATCAGGCCGAACATCATCGCGGTGAAGCCGAGGCCCATGATCGGGATGCAGAGCTCGAACATGGTCTGGCTGCCGAGGACCAGGCCCTGCTTCGGGATCTCCCGGCTGGAGAAGCCGATGACACCGACCATCAGGCCCTGGAGCGCGGTGATCACGCCGAGCACGAACACCTTGGACATCAGGTACGCGGAACGGGACAGGCCCGTCGCGCGCTCCCGCTCGTAGATGACCCGTTCCTTGATCAGCTCACGGACGGAGTTGGCCGCGCCGGCGAAGCAGGCGCCGACCGCGAGGATCAGCAGGACGGTGGTGGCCGTGCCGTTCGGGATGATGGTGCCGTTCGCCCTGGCCGGGTTGGGCAGCAGGCTGTTGCCGGAGTCGATGAGCAGGCTCACCGCGCCCAGGACGCCCGGCAGGATCACCATCAGGGCCAGGAAGCCCTTGTCGGAGGCGATCACCGTGACGTAGCGGCGCACCAGGGTGACGAACTGCGACATCCAGCCCTGTGGCTTGGGCGGTTTCATGGCCTGCATCGGCGGCATCTGTACGGACTGCGGAGCAATCGCGTCGATGTCGGCGGCGTACATCTGGTAGTGCTGCGAGCCCTTCCAGCGGCCGGCCCAGTCGTAGTCGCGGTAGTTCTCGAAGGCGGAGAAGACGTCGGCCCAGGTGTCGTAGCCGAAGAAGTTCAGTGCCTCCTCGGGCGGGCCGAAGTAGGCGACGGAGCCGCCCGGAGCCATCACCAACAGCTTGTCGCAGATCGCCAGTTCGGCCACGGAGTGGGTGACGACGAGGACCGTGCGGCCGTCGTCGGCGAGGCCGCGCAGCAGCTGCATGACATCGCGGTCCATGCCCGGGTCGAGGCCCGAGGTGGGCTCGTCCAGGAAGATCAGCGAGGGCTTGGTGAGGAGTTCCAGGGCCACCGAGACGCGCTTGCGCTGGCCGCCGGAGAGGGAGGTGACCTTCTTCTCCTTGTGGATGTCCAGCTTCAGTTCGCGCAGCACCTCGTCGATGCGCTGGTCACGCTCCTGGGTGCTGGTGTCGGCCGGGAAGCGCAGCTTGGCCGCGTACTTGAGGGCCTTCTTGACGGTCAGTTCCTTGTGCAGGATGTCGTCCTGCGGGACCAGACCGATGCGCTGGCGCAGCTCGGCGAACTGCTTGTACAGGTTGCGGTTGTCGTAGAGGACGTCGCCCTGGTTGGCGGGCCGGTAGCCGGTGAGCGCCTTGAGCAGGGTCGACTTGCCGGAGCCGGACGGGCCGATGACCGCGATCAGCGACTTCTCCGGTACGCCGAAGGAGACGTCCTTGAGGATCTGCTTGCCGCCGTCGACCTCGACGGTCAAGTGCCGGGCGGAGAAGGAGACTTCACCGGTGTCGACGAACTCCTCGAGCCGGTCCCCGACCAGGCGGAACGTGGAGTGGCCGACGCCGACGATGTCGTTCGGGCCGAGCAGCGCCGAGCCGCCCTTGGTGATCGGCTGACCGTTGACGTACGTGCCGTTGTGCGAGCCGAGGTCGCGGATCTCGAAGCGGCCGTCGAGCGTCGCGTGGAACTCGGCGTGGTGGCGCGAGACCTGGAGGTCGGAGACCACCAGCTCGTTCTCCAGCGCACGGCCGATGCGCATCACACGGTCCAGCGAGAACTGGTGGAACGTGGTCGGACTGCGGTCGCCGTAGACCGGCGGCGCCCCCGCGCCGACACCGGGTCCCGGCTGCTGCGGAATGTTCGCGGCGGCCGACGGCTGGAAACGCTGCTGCTCAGGCGTCTGCTGCGGCGGCGCCTGCTGGGCCCAGCCGGGGCCCGCGCCCTGTGCCGCGTACGGCTGTTGCTGCGGCTGGGCCTGCGGGCTCGCCACCGAGGCGGCGGCGCCGGACAGGCTCAGCTGCGGGCCGTCGGTCGCGTTGCCCAGGTGCACGGACGAGCCGGGGCCGATCTCCATCTGATGGATGCGCTGCCCCTGCACGAACGTGCCGTTGGTGCTGCCGTGGTCGTCGATGACCCAACTCCGGCCGCTCCAGCTGATCGTGGCGTGCCGCCAGGAGACCCTGGCGTCGTCGACCACGACGTCCCCCTGCGGATCACGTCCGAGGGTGTAGGTCCTGGACGCGTCCAGCGTCCAGGTCCGTCCATTCAATTCCAGTACGAGTTCCGGCACTCCATGCCCCACTGAGTAGTCCCCCGAGTTACCCCCATCGCAGGGAGTCTAGGGATGTCGAACATCGTCGGGAACTATTTCAGGCTGCACCCCCTGACCGAAAGTCGGACCTTGTGAAGAGCACGCCGTCACGCGTTCGGCGGTTCCGTTGACGGGGTGGAAACCGACCCGGAGAGTGGTAATCCACGCGAGGGGGGACATGCGTGGTGTCCGCACCACGCCGTGCCGCGGATCGGGGGGTCTGCCATGAACTCAGCGACGAGCGTCAGGACGGCGCACTACGACACGAGGGTGCCCTGGGGTGACGTCCTGTTGTCCGCGATCGCCGCGGTGAGCTGGGCGTTGATAGGGATGGCCGGCACGGCGGCGCTCGGCCTGCACCTGCTGGGCGCCGACGCGACGGGCTCGCTCGGCCCGATGACCGCGGCGGTGGTGGCGCTCGGCGCGGGCGGTTCGGTCACCCCGACCGGCGACGTCTCCGCCTTCGGCCTGACCGGCGCCCAGGCGACCACGGCCGTCACGATCACGCCGTTGGGCGTGAGCCTGGTGGGAGCACTGCTTCTGTCGTACTTCTTCCTACGGTCCCTGCGGGCGGGCGCAGTTGTGATCGCACCGGCCGAACTCCTCGCGCGCGCGGGCTCGGTGATCGCGCTCTTCGTGGCGATGCTCGGCGGGCTGGCCTGGGCCGGGCACGACGTCATCACCATCGACGGCAGCAAACTGGGCCTCGACAACATCACGGGGGGCGGCGGCAGCGGCGGCGTGAACATCCCCGGTATCGGTGACATCGGTGGTCTGTTGCCCGGCAAGATCAGCGACCTGGTCAAGGCGAAGGCGGCGGTCGGCTTCACGGTCGACACGGCGCCGACCCTGCTGGGCGGTCTGGGCTGGGCGGCCGGCATCCTGCTCATCGCGCTGCTGGCGTCCCGTCGTACGCCCCTCCCCCGCGGCTGGGAGGCCGTCCACCGTGTCGTACGGCCGGCCGCGTCCGCGCTCGTCACGGTGCTGCTGGTCGCGGTGGCGGCGGGGCTCGCGGCGGCCGCGTACGCGGCGATCGGCGACGACCACCCGAAACGGATCGCGGGCGCCGCGCTGCTCGGCGCGCCCAACGGGGTCTGGCTCGGCATCCCGATCGGCCTCTTCGTCCCCTGGGACGGCAAGGCGACCGGCGAACTCGCCAAGCTTCTCCCCCATCCCCTCGACGACCTCCTGAGCGCGAAGTCCGACCAGCCGGTGACGCTGGGGCGACTGGCCGAACTGGACAGCCGCGTGTGGCTGTTGGGAGTCGCCGCGGCCCTGATGATGCTGCTGGCCGGCGTGCTCACCGCGGCACGGACACCTGTGGGCGCGAAGGGCGTCGGCGGGCCGGGGGCGCTCGGTTTCGCCGGGCGATGCGCCGTACGACTGGGGGTCGCGACCGCCCTGACGCTGCCGCTGCTGGCCTGGCTGACGGATGTGTCGGTGGACGCGTCGCTGTCGGTCCTGGGCTTCGACGCGTTCGGCGCCGGAATCGGGTTGCACGGACATCTGGGCATGGCGCTGCTGCTGGGCGCGGTGTGGGGCGCGGCTGCGGGAGGCGTCGGGGGGCTGCTCGCGTATGCGACGGGGGCGGCTGGACGGCGTGCCTCGCGGTTGGCACTGGGTGACTTGGGGGCGGCGGGGCCGGACACCGTGGCGCCGGGGTACGAAGGGCATCCGGAACACGCACAGCCTGCGGGGAGCACGGGACACGCAGGGCATCCGGAGACCAGCGGGCACTCGGGCCCCTACGTGCCGACCACGCCCTACCGCGCGCCCAACCCCGCCACCAACCCGTATCTCCAACTGCCCGACGAGCTACGGCAACCGGAGGGCGGCGGGCCGCCGGGGGGCGCGGGAGCGGGCGGGGCGCGGTCCGGCGCCGGGGCTCGGCCTCCCGGACCAGGATGGCCGCCGGACTCGGGTCCGTCGCAGGAGGGTGCGTGGCGGCCGGGCGGCGCACGGCCCGGCGCCGATGCTCCGCCTCCCGGACCGGAGTGGCCACCGGACTCGGGCCCGCCTCGGGAGGGTGCGTGGCCGCCGGATGCGCGGTCGCCGCGCGGAGGCGGTCGGCCGCCCGCCGGAGACTCGTGGTCGTCCGGTGCGCCGGGCGGCGCGGGGCAGCCCGGGGGCGTCCCGGCGGACGACGCCACTCGCCCCTACGGCGAACCCGTGCCCTACGGCGACCCGCAGCCGCCCGGCACCCCCTCGCCGCCCGTCGATATGTACGGTGCTCCGACCCAGTCCTACGAACCGCGCCCCCGGCCGCCCCGCCGTCGGCCCGGGACGCCTGCGCGGGACTGGCCGGGGGACGACTCGGACGACGGGCAGCAGCCTCCGCCACCACCGCCACCTCCGGGGAGGCCCAAGGGGCGCCGGTGATCCACTTCGGCGGCACCCGCCAGCCCTGTCCCTGGCCCCTGTCCCCCCGCGTCCGCCGTACCAGTCGCCGCCCCTGCCGCCCGACGCCCCGCCAACTCCCGATCGGCACCGCACCCCACCACGACCGTCTCGGCGCGTCTCCTGATCGTCCCCGAACCGGCTCGTGACCGCGCACCAGCGCCTTCGTGATCGCCCCGTAAGATTCCCGCCACCGATCCGACACCCACTGTTCCGTGTCCGCTGGGCGGACCTCTGCGGCATAAGGCACTCCGTGCCGGATACGGTGGGTACACCATGAGCGCTTCGCAGACCTCTGACGTCCCCACTCTCCTCGTCAAGATCTTCGGCAAGGACAGGCCGGGCATCACGGCCGGACTCTTCGACACCCTCGCCGCCTACTCCGTCGACGTGGTCGACATCGAGCAGGTCGTCACCCGTGGCCGGATGGTGCTGTGCGCGCTGGTGACGCCGCCGGCCGCCGGGCTCGAAGGGGATCTGCGGGCCACCGTGCACAGCTGGGCCGAGTCGATGAAGATGCAGGCGGAGATCATCTCCGGCCTCGGCGACAACCGGCCGCGCGGGCTCGGGCGTTCGCTAGTGACCGTGCTCGGCCACCCTCTCACCGCGGAGTCCACCGCCGCGATCGCCTCCCGCATCACCAAGGCCGGCGGCAACATCGACCGTATCTTCCGGCTCGCCAAGTACCCCGTGACAGCGGTCGAGTTCGCGGTGTCCGGGGTGGAGACCGAGCCCCTGCGCACCGCCCTCGCCACCCACGCGGCGGCGCTCGGCGTCGATGTCGCCGTCGTGGCGGCGGGGCTGCACCGGCGGGCCCAGCGGCTCGTCGTCATGGACGTCGACTCCACGCTCATCCAGGACGAGGTCATCGAGCTGTTCGCCGCGCACGCCGGCTGCGAGGACGAGGTCGCCGAGGTGACCGCCGCCGCGATGCGCGGGGAACTGGACTTCGAGCAGTCGCTGCACGCGCGCGTGGCACTGCTGGCAGGGCTGGACGCCTCGGTCGTGGACAAGGTGCGCAGCGAGGTGCGGCTGACGCCCGGCGCCCGCACCCTGATCCGTACGCTCAAGCGGCTCGGCTATCAAGTCGGCGTCGTGTCGGGCGGGTTCACCCAGGTCACCGACGACCTCAAGGACCGGCTCGGGCTCGACTTCGCCCAGGCCAACACCCTGGAGATCGTCGACGGCAAGCTGACCGGCAAGGTCACCGGCGAGATCGTCGACCGCGCGGGCAAGGCGCGGCTGCTGCGCCGCTTCGCCGCCGAGGCGGGCGTACCGCTCGCGCAGACCGTGGCGATCGGCGACGGCGCCAACGACCTGGACATGCTCAACGCGGCCGGTCTCGGCGTCGCCTTCAACGCGAAGCCTGTCGTACGGGAGGCCGCGCACACGGCGGTGAACGTGCCGTTCCTCGACACCGTGCTGTATCTGCTGGGCGTCACTCGCGAAGAGGTCGAGGCGGCGGACACGCACGACGAGGACTGACCCCCGGATACTTCAGGACCTTCAGGGGCCCGGCACCGCTCGGTGCCGGGCCCCTTGTCGTGCGGGTCTGCGGGACTGCGGATCTACGGGTCTACTCGGACGGCGCCCAGTAGTCGGTCAGTGTGGCCACGCCCGGCTCCAGTGACTTCCAGGAGCCGTCGAAGGTCAGCACCGCGAACGCGGCGGTCGAGAAGCCGCGACGGGTCAGCCGCTCGCGGGCTTCGCCGGTGTCCGGTCCGGAGAGGATCTCGGTGAGGCCCTGGACGCCCGGGTTGTGGCCGATGAGGATCAGGTTCCGCGAGTCGTCGGGCGTCTCGTTCAGTACGGCGATCAGCTCGCCGGGCGAGGCCTCGTAGAGCCGCTCCTCGTAGACGGTTTTCGGCCGGTGCGCGAGCTCGTGGACGGCCAGCTTCCAGGTCTCCCGGGTGCGGGTCGCGGTGGAGCAGAGGGCCAGATCGAAGGGGATGCCGGTGTCGGCCAGTCTGCTTCCGGCGGTGGCCGCGTCCAGGCGGCCCCGCTCGGCGAGCGGCCGCTCGTGGTCGGTCACCTCGGGCCAGTCGGCCTTCGCATGCCGGAAGAGGACAATCCTGCGGGGTTCTGCGACGCTCATAGGATCCAGCTTCGCATGAAACAGGCCACGGGGCGCAGGGAGTTGACGGGCGGCTTCGCCCGTGCTCAGCGGGCTATGAGCTGCTGCGCGCGCTCGAAGAGGTGGGTGATCATCGGGTCCGAGGCCGCCGCTTGCGCGTCCGTCGGGTTGAGCATCATCACGAGCAGCACGCCAAAGGCGAGCGCCGGGAGGGCGAGGGCCCACCACGGCAGCCTGATGTCGACGCCGCCCGTGGTCGCCGGGTGGGGCCGGGTGTGCGTTGGGGCCGACATGAGTGCCTCCGCTGGTCTCCGAGTGGTCCGCGATCCGCTTCCCGCGGTCACACTTCGAAGTTACGGAACGCGCGGCCCTCAACCCATCCGGAGATCCACCCACTTGACCCTGAGCCTCACCCCCTAGGGGATGGTGGGGAGAACCCCACCATCGACTCAGACGCGTGTGGTCACGGGGACGCGATCGTCGCGATGATGGCGATGACGATGAAGATGGCGAAGAACGAGCCGAAGACGAGCAGCATCTTCCGCTGGCCGTTCTGGGGGTTCGGGTCGAGCACTGGCATACGTCCAGTCTCGCACCCTTGGTCCGCGCCGGATTCGCCGGGGTGAGGTCAGCGGGCCGCCTCGTCCTCCACCGTACGGTCGCGTCCCGCGAGGACGCCCACGGCCATCTGCGGGATCATCAGGCCGGCCATGAGGGCGATCGGCAGGCCCCAGCCGCCGCTGTGCTGGTAGAGCACGCCGACCAGGAGCGGCCCCGGGATGGAGATGAGATAGCCGGCGCTCTGCGCGAAGGCGGACAGCTGGGCGACGCCCGCACCGGTCCTGGCCCGCATGCCGACCATCGTCAGGGCCAGCGGGAAGGCGCAGTTGGCGACACCGAGCAGCAGTGCCCAGGCCCAGGCTCCGCCGGCCGGCGCGAAGTACAGGCCCGCGTATCCGGCGAGGCCGCAGACGCCGAGCACGACGACGACCGGCCCCTGGTGGGGCAGCCGGGTGGCCACGCGCGGGATGACGAAGGCCAATGGCACGCCCATCGCCATCGTGACGGCCAGCAACAGCCCGGCCGTGCCGGCGGAGACCCCCGCGTCCCGGAAGATCTGCGCCATCCAGCCCATCGTGATGTACGCGGCGGTGGCCTGGAGCCCGAAGAACACGGCGAGCGCCCAGGCGGTACGGCTGCGGGTGATCCGCAGTTCGGGCCGCGCCCGCTCGGTCTCCCGCTGTTCGGTCTCCCGCGCGCGGGAGGGCCGTTCCGCGGGTGTCTCCCGGTGTCGTACGAGAGCGATCCACGGGAGTACGGCGGCTGCGGCCAGCCCCGCCCACGCGGCGAGGCCGGTGCGCCAACTGCCGCCCAGGGACTCGGTCATGGGCACGGTGACCGCGGCCGCGGCGGCGGTACCGAGGGCGAGAGCCATCGAGTACAGGCCGGTCATGGAGCCGACCCGGTCGGGGAACCAGCGCTTGACGATCACCGGCATCAGGACGTTGCTGACCGCGATGCCCATGAGCGCGAGCGCGCTGCCGGCCAGGAAGCCCGCCGTACCGCCGGCGTAGGGCCGTATGAGCAGGCCCGCGGTGATGGCGAGCAGGCCGGCGCAGACCACCGCGCTCGGGCCGAAGCGGCGGGCGAGGCGCGGGGCCATGACGCCGAAGGCGGCGAAGCACAGCGGGGGCACGGATGTGAGCAGTCCGGCGACGCTGCCGCTCATGCCGAGGCCGTCGCGGACCTCTTCGAGGAGGGCGCCCTGGCTGGTGATGGCGGGGCGGAGGTTCAGTGCGGCGAGCACGATGCCGACGACGACCAGACGCGTCGTCCACGCGCGCGTGGACGGTCCTGTGCTCGGTACCGCGGAGTCGCTCGCGGTCGGGCCGCCGATGTTCGTCGTCGTGGACTTCAGTGTCCGGGTTTCCTCGCTCGCCATGCCGTCCATCATAGAATCATGGGATGATTGGTTGTCCATCCCCGGGCGGCCCGCTTCCGCCCCGCACATGCGAAGGTGTGCCATGCCCCTGAGCCACCCCCGTCGTTCGGCACTGTCCGAGCAGGTCATCGCCGCGCTGCGGAACGAGATCACCTCGGGCGAGTGGCCGGTCGGCTCCCGGATCCCGACCGAGCCGGAGCTGGTCGAGCAGCTCGGGGTCGCCCGGAACACGGTCCGCGAGGCCGTCCGCGCGCTCGCGCACAACGGTCTGCTGGACATCCGCCAGGGCTCCGGCACCTACGTCGTCGCGACCAGCGAGCTGGCCGGCGTGATGCACCGCCGGTTCGCGGACGCCGATCCCCGGCACATCGCCGAACTGCGCTCCACCCTGGAGTCGGCGGCGGCGCAGCTGGCGGCCGGGCGGCGCACCGAGAAGGACCTCAAGCAGCTGGACGCCCTGCTCGTACGGCGTGAGGAGGCGTGGGCGTCGGGGGACGCGGAGGACTTCGTGACGGCCGACACGACCCTGCACATGGCCGTGGTGGCCGCCTCGCACAACGACGTCATGACGGCGATGTACGCCGACCTCGGCGAGGTGCTGCGGGACTGGCTGCGCGCGGACGTCGGCGAGGAGCTGACTCCGGAGTCGTACATGGACCACACGCGGCTCGTGGACGCGATCCGCGCGGGTGACGCGCAGGGGGCCGCCGCGGAGGCCGCGGGCTATCCGTTCCTGTGCCGCCCGGGGCGCCTCAGCGGGCCCGCTTCTGGTGGCTGACCCACACCGCGCGGACGTCCTCCCAGCAGCGGCCTGCCAGCCGTACGGTCTGCGCCGGGCCTGCGTCGATCCCGGTGCCGTCGCTGTCGATGTCCCACCAGCGGTCGCACTCGATGTGCAGGCTGACGCGGTCGGTCAGGGGGTACGGGTTGTGGCAGTACGCGATCACGTGCGAGCCGTGGACGGTGGTACGGCACGCTGCGCCGAACAGCTGGGGGGCGGCGGCCGGTTTTCGTGCCTCCACGCGCGCGTGGGGCATCGCCTCGTACGCCAGGGAGATGACGAGCGCGATGGCGGCGGTCACTGAGGCCAGGCTGCGGGACAGGCGCACAAGGGGAACCTCCTCGGTGGTGCTGGGGAGGGAATTGCGTGGTGAACGCGTAATCCAGGGTGCGCAGTTGTGTGCCGTCCCCGCCCGGCCGGAGGGGCCGAACGGGTGACACGGTGAGGGCCCGCACCTTTGCGGTGCGGGCCCTCATGCACAGTGCGGCGGCAGCGTCACGCACCGATGGCGTGCAGGCCGCCGTCGACGTGGACGATCTCGCCGGTGGTCTTCGGGAACCAGTCGCTCAGCAGGGCGACGATGGCCTTGCCGGCCGGCTCCGGGTCGTTGAGGTCCCACTCCAGGGGGGAGCGGTTGTCCCATACGGAGGCCAGCTCGCTGAAACCCGGGATGGACTTGGCGGCCATCGAGCCGAGCGGGCCCGCCGAGACGAGGTTGCAGCGGATGTTCTGCTTGCCCAGGTCGCGGGCGAGGTAGCGGCTGGTGGCCTCCAGGGCGGCCTTGGCCGGGCCCATCCAGTCGTACTGCGGCCACGCGAAGGACGCGTCGAAGGTGAGGCCGACGACCGAGCCGCCGTTCTGCATCAGCGGCAGGCACGCCATGGTCAGCGACTTCAGGGAGAACGCCGAGACGTGCATGGCCGTGGCGACCGACTCGAACGGCGTGTTGAGGAAGTTGCCGCCGAGCGCGTCCGGCGGCGCGAACCCGATGGAGTGCACGACGCCGTCCAGGCCGCCCAGTTCCTCGCCCACGACGTCGGCGAGACGCGCCAGGTGCTCGTCGTTGGTGACGTCCAGCTCGATGACCTTGGTGGGCTTGGGGAGCTTCTTGGCGATGCGCTCGGTCAGCGTGGGCCGCGGGAACGCGGTCAGGATGATCTCCGCGCCCTGCTCCTGGGCCTGCTTGGCGGCGTGGAAGGCGATGGAGGACTCCAGCAGCACACCGGAGATCAGGACGCGCTTGCCCTCGAGAATTCCGCTCATGGTGATCAGTGACCCATTCCCAGTCCGCCGTCAACAGGGATGACGGCTCCAGTGATGTACGAGGCGTCGTCCGAGGCGAGGAACCGCACCGTCGCGGCGACCTCCTCGGGCTGCGCGTAACGGCCGAGCGGCACCTGCTTCACGATGTTCTCGCGCTGCTCGTCGCTGAGCACCTTGGTCATGTCGGTGTCGACGAAGCCGGGCGCGACGACATTGAAGGTGATGTTGCGCGAGCCCAGCTCACGGGCGAGCGACCGCGCGAAGCCGACCAGGGCGGCCTTGGAGGCGGCGTAGTTGGCCTGGCCGGGGCCGCCCATGAGGCCGACCACCGACGAGATCAGGATGACGCGGCCCTTCTTGGCGCGCAGCATGGCGCGGTTGGCGCGCTTGACGACGCGGAAGGTGCCGGTGAGGTTGGTGTCGATGACCGAGGTGAAGTCGTCCTCGGACATGCGCATCAGGAGCTGGTCCTTGGTGACGCCGGCGTTGGCGATCAGGACCTCGACGGGGCCGTGCTCGGCCTCGATCTCCTTGTAGGCCTGCTCCACCTGCTCGGTGTCGGTGATGTCGCACTTCACGGCGAGGAAGCCGGCCGGCGGCTCACCCGAGCGGTACGTGATCGCGACCTTGTCGCCGGCGTCGGCGAACGCACGGGCGATGGCGAGGCCGATGCCCCGGTTGCCTCCGGTGACGAGAACCGAGCGGCTCAACGGATCACCCTTTCGATAGCGGTCCTGCGCGCCTGCCCGGTACTCCCTGGTTGACAGACGGCCTTGTCGAAAACCTATCGGTCGGCCCGCGCCACGGGACAATCGGGCACCGACAGTGGCTTGGGGGACTCGCTGTCGGGTCTCTACAGAAAGAGCCGACTCCGCGCGGAAACGTGTGGTCCCCGCACCTGTCCGCGCGACATGATCGGACTCCACAGGCCACGACAGCAGGGAGACCTCCGTGCCCCATTCCATCGACGAAGCCTTCACGGCGCTTCCCCTACGCGCCCTCGCCGACGCCGCGCTCGCACGCGCGCGTGCGCTCGGGGCCGAGCACGCGGACTTCCGGTTCGAGCGGGTGCGCAGCGCGTCCTGGCGGCTGCGGGACGCCCGTCCGGCCGGTACGTCGGACACCACCGACCTCGGGTACGCGGTGCGGGTCGTGCACGGCGGCACCTGGGGCTTCGCGTCGGGCGTGGACCTGAGCCTGGACGCCGCCGCGAAGGTCGCCTCGCAGGCGGTGGCGATGGCGAAACTCTCCGCCCAGGTGATCAAGGCGGCCGGGTCGGACGAGCGCGTCGAGCTGGCCGCCGAGCCCGTGCACGAGGAGCGGACGTGGATCTCGTCCTACGAGATCGATCCGTTCTCCGTGCCCGACGAGGAGAAGGCGGGGCTGCTGGCGGACTGGAGCGCCCGGCTGCTCGCGGCGGACGGCGTCAACCACGTGGACGCCTCGCTGCTCACCGTGCACGAGAACAAGTTCTACGCCGACACCGCGGGGACGGTGACCACCCAGCAGCGCGTCCGGCTGCACCCGCAGCTGAACGCGGTGTCGGTCGACGAGTCGAGCGGCGAGTTCGACTCGATGCGCACGATCGCGCCGCCCGTGGGCCGCGGCTGGGAGTACCTCACGGGCACCGGCTGGGACTGGGACGAGGAGCTGGCACGGATCCCCGAGCTGCTCGCCGAGAAGATGCGCGCGCCGAGCGTCGAGGCGGGCCTGTACGACCTCGTCGTGGACCCGTCCAACCTCTGGCTGACGATCCACGAGTCCATCGGCCACGCCACCGAACTGGACCGCGCGCTCGGCTACGAGGCCGCCTACGCCGGCACCTCCTTCGCCACCTTCGACAAGCTCGGCAAGCTCAAGTACGGCTCCGAGCGCATGAACGTCACCGGGGACCGCACCGCCGAGCACGGCCTCGCGACCATCGGCTACGACGACGAGGGCGTCGAGGGCCAGTCCTGGGACCTCGTCAAGGACGGCACCCTGGTCGGCTACCAACTCGACCGCCGCATCGCCAAGTTGACCGGCTTCGACCGCTCGAACGGCTGTGCCTACGCCGACTCCCCCGGCCATGTGCCGGTCCAGCGCATGGCCAATGTGTCGCTCCAGCCGGATCCGGCCGGGCTGTCCACGGAGGATCTGATCGGTGGGGTCGACCGCGGGATCTACGTGGTCGGCGACCGGTCGTGGTCGATCGACATGCAGCGCTACAACTTCCAGTTCACCGGCCAGCGGTTCTTCAAGATCGAGAACGGGCGGATCACCGGGCAGCTGCGGGACGTCGCGTACCAGGCGACGACCACCGACTTCTGGGGTTCCATGGCGGCCGTCGGCGGTCCGGGGACCTACGTCCTGGGCGGCGCCTTCAACTGCGGCAAGGCCCAGCCGGGCCAGGTGGCGGCGGTCTCGCACGGCTGCCCGTCGGCCCTCTTCACGGGCGTCAACATCCTCAACACCACGCAGGAGGCCGGTCGATGAGTCCTCGTACGAACAAGCCGCACGAGATCGTCGAGCGCGCCCTCGAACTGTCCCGGGCCGACGGCTGTGTCGTCATCGCCGACGAGCACTCGACCGCCAACCTCCGCTGGGCGGGCAACGCGCTGACCACGAACGGCGTCACGCGCGGGCGCACGCTCACCGTCATCGCGACCGTCGACGGCAAGGAGGGCACGGCCTCGGGGGTCGTGTCCCGGTCCGCCGTCACCCCGGAGGAGCTGGAGCCGCTCGTACGGGCCGCCGAGGCGGCCGCGCGCGGGGCCGAGCCCGCCGAGGACGCGCAGCCGCTCGTCACGGGCGTGGCCGCGTCGCCCGACTTCACGGACGGGCCCGCCGAGACCTCGTCCGCGGTGTTCACCGACTTCGCCCCGGCGCTCGGCGAATCGTTCGCACGCGCGCGTGCGGGCGGTCGCGAGCTGTACGGCTTCGCCAACCACGAGCTGGTCACCAGCTACCTCGGTACGTCGACGGGGCTGCGCCTGCGCCATGACCAGCCCAACGGGACGCTGGAGCTGAACGCCAAGTCCCCGGACCGTACGCGCTCGGCCTGGGCCGGCCGCTCCACCCGGGACTTCAAAGACGTGGACCCGGCGGCCCTGGACGCCGAGTTGGCCGTACGACTGGGCTGGGCCGAGCGGAAGATCGAGCTGCCCGCCGGGCGGTACGAGACGCTGCTGCCGCCGACCGCGGTCGCGGACCTGTTGATCTACCAGATGTGGTCGGCGTCGGGGCGGGACGCGGTCGAGGGGCGCACGGTGTTCTCCAAGCCGGGCGGTGGCACCCGCGTCGGCGAGAGGCTCACCGAGCTGCCGCTGACGCTGCGCAGCGACCCGAACGAGCCGGGCCTGGAGTCCGCGCCGTTCGTGCTCGCGCACACCTCCGGGGGCGACCAGTCGGTGTTCGACAACGGGCTGCCCCTGACGGCGACCAACTGGGTGCGGGAGGGCGAGCTGCAGCACCTGTTGACGAGTCGGCACAGCGCGGGCCTGACCGGGCTGCCGGTGGCGCCGTCGATCGACAACCTGATCCTCAGCGGGGGCGAGGACCGCTCCCTGGAGGAGATGGTCGCGAACACCGCGCGCGGGCTGCTGCTCACCTGCCTCTGGTACATCCGCGAGGTCGACCCGGCAACCCTGTTGCTCACCGGGCTCACCCGGGACGGCGTCTACCTCGTCGAGAACGGCGAGGTGGCGGGCGAGGTGAACAACTTCCGGTTCAACGAGTCTCCGGTGGATCTGCTCGGGCGGGCGATCGAGGCGGGGCGGACGGAAAAGACGCTGCCGAGGGAATGGAGCGACTGGTTCACTAGGGCTGCGATGCCCGCGCTGCGGGTGCCGGACTTCAATATGAGCTCTGTCAGTCAGGGCGTATAACCTCGTACCTGATCCACGAGACCATCCCAAGGAGATACGAGAACCGTGACGGACATCGTCGACGAACTGCAGTGGCGGGGGCTCATCGCCCTCTCCACTGACGAGGACGCATTGCGCAAGGCGTTCGCGGACGGTCCCGTCACGTTCTATTGCGGTTTCGACCCGACCGCGCCCAGCCTGCACCTCGGCAACCTCGTGCAGATCCTGACCATGCGCCGGATCCAGCAGGCGGGCAACCGTCCGCTGGGCCTGGTCGGCGGTGCCACGGGCCTGATCGGCGACCCGAAGCCGAACGCGGAGCGGACGCTCAACTCGCCGGACGTCGTGGCCCAGTGGGTCGAGCGGCTGCGCGCGCAGATCGCCCCGCTGCTGGACTTCGAGGGCCCGCACGCGGCGATCATGGTCAACAACCTGGACTGGACCCAGGGCCTGTCCGCCATCGAGTTCCTGCGGGACATCGGCAAGCACTTCCGGATCAACAAGATGATCGCCAAGGAGGCCGTCTCCCGGCGGCTCAACTCCGAGGCGGGCATCGGCTACACCGAGTTCAGCTACCAGATCCTCCAGGGCATGGACTTCCTGGAGCTGTTCCGGCGGCACGGCTGCACGCTGCAGACCGGCGGCAGCGACCAGTGGGGCAACCTCACCTCGGGCACCGACCTGATCCACCGGGTCGACCCGGAGGCCGTGGTGCACGCGCTGGCCACACCGCTGATCACCAAGGCCGACGGCACCAAGTTCGGCAAGACGGAGTCCGGCACGGTCTGGCTCGACCCCGAGATGACCACGCCGTACGCCTTCTTCCAGTTCTGGCTGAACGCGGACGACCGGGACGTCTCCAAGTTCCTGCGCATCTTCAGCTTCAAGTCCCACGAGGAGATCGAGGAGCTGGAGCGGCAGACCGAGGAGCGTCCGCAGGCGCGTGCCGCGCAGCGCGCGCTGGCCGAGGAGCTGACGACGCTGGTGCACGGCGCCGAGCAGACGGCCGCGGTGACCGCCGCGTCCAAGGCCCTCTTCGGACAGGGCGAGCTGGCGGAGCTGGACGAGAAGACGCTCGCCGCGTCCCTCTCCGAGCTGCCGCACGTCCAGGTCGCCGAGCTCGGTCTCGTCGTCGACCTGTTCACCGAGGTCGGCCTTGTGGCGAGCAAGTCCGCCGCGCGGCGGACCGTGAAGGAGGGCGGGGCCTACGTGAACAACGTGAAGGTCACCGCGGAGGATGCCGTGCCGGGCACGGAGGATCTCCTTCATGGGCGATGGCTGGTGCTGCGGCGGGGCAAGAAGAACCTGGCGGCCGTGGAGGTCACGGGCGCGTGAGCGCATGACGCAGGGGCGGTTTCCCGGCTCGGGAGGCCGCCCCTACGTCGTAGGGATGTCAGGCTCGTTGTTTGTTCTTGCCGATCGTCGCCATGTAGGCCATGTCGACCACGAAGACAATGATGATCGCGGCGATGAGCTGGAACGCGTGGCGGCTCCAGTCGATGCCGCTGGTCGCGTCGACGCCGGCCGCTCGGGCGACGGCGTTGCCGACGATGGCGCCGAGAATGCCGCAGATGGTGGTCAGCCAGAGCGGACTGTGCTGCTTGCCCGGGATGATCGCCTTCGCGATCAGGCCCAGCACGAATCCCACGATGATCGCCCACAACCAGCCCATGGCTGCCTCCTTGTACGGCTCGACGTGAGCATTACGCCAAGTGTGGGCCCGGTCGCGGTACGCCGCATGTCGGGTACGGCCGTACGTGGTGCGGCGCAGCTCGCTCGCCCGGACCCGGGGTGCCCCGGTCTCGAAGGCGGCGCAGGCGCGGCGTAACGTTGGTGGCGTCGGGGCCCGGTTCCCGGATCGGGTGCGAACCGGGGTTGCGGGCCGGGGAGAGTCCGATGCGGGCGGATGGTGGAATGTGATGCGGAAGCTGCACGGCGAAGGCAACGCCCAGGTGTTCCGGATCACCGGAGCCCGGACGGGACTCGCGGAGGATGTCCGCGGTCGGCAGCGCCGGTATGTCATCTCGATGTCGATCCGTACGGTGTCGGTGATTCTCGCCTGTTCCCTGTGGAACGTCGAACGGCACGTCGCGATCGTCGCGTTGGTGCTCGGTGTGCTCCTCCCCTATGTCGCCGTGGTGATCGCGAACGCCGGTCGGGAGAACGCGCCCGGTCTGCCGTCGACGTTCGTCACCGCGCCACTGCGGCCGATGATCATGCCGCCGCGGTCGGACGAGGGGGTCGCGGAACCCGTCCCGGAAGAGGTCGTGCCCGAGCCGACGCCGGGTGCCCGGGGCGAACCGTAGGGCCGGTCGTGACCATGGCGAACGTGTCATAAACGGAAGTCGGCTCCGCACCAAGCTCAAGAAAAGCTCAGATCAATCATGTTGTTCCGGTGCCGAGCGACCGGTTACCCGTGACATACTTCGTACGCGCTCCGCATCCCCCGTCGGAGCGACAGACCGACGCCGGGCAGCTCCCCCCGTGGCTGCTCGGCGTCGCCTTTTCAGCGCATCTGTGAGACGAATTCCGTGAGTTCCCGTGAGTGACGAGACGCCCATCTGCTCCGCGAAGGGCTGCCGTGCCGACGCCGTGTGGGTCCTCGCGTGGAACAACCCGAAGATCCACACGCCGGAGCGGCGCAAGACATGGCTCGCGTGCGAGGAGCATCGTGAGCATCTGTCCCAGTTCCTCGACGTGCGGGGCTTCCTGAAGGACGTCGTCAAGTTCGAGGACTGGGAAGCGCCCGAGACCCCGTAGGACCATGGGGCGCACCCGGGATTCCGTAGCGCCCCTTCGTCTACGACGGCTGTTCAGCCGCCGATCGCCGACATCGGGCGGTCCGGCTGGAGGAACGACGGGTCGTCCAGGCCCGAGCCGGCCTTCTTGCCCCACATCGCCTGGCGCCAGATGCGGGCTATCTCCTCGTCCGGGGCGCCGGAGCGCAGGGCGGTGCGGAGGCTGGTCTCCTCGCGGGCGAACAGGCAGTTGCGTATCTGGCCGTCGGCGGTGAGGCGGGTGCGGTCGCAGGCTGCGCAGAACGGGCGGGTGACCGAGGCGATGACGCCCACGCGGTGCGGTCCGCCGTCCACGAGCCAGCGCTCGGCCGGGGCCGAGCCGCGCTCGTCGGTGCCTTCGGGGGTCAGCTCGAAGCGGGTGCGGAGGGAGGCGAGGATGTCACCGGCCGTGACCATGCCCTCGCGCTTCCAGCCGTGCTGGGCGTCCAGCGGCATCTGCTCGATGAAGCGCAGCTCGTAGTCGTTCGCCACGGCCCAGGACAGCAGGTCCGGGGCCTCGTCGGCGTTGAGTCCCGGCATCAGCACCGAGTTGACCTTGACCGGGGTCAGGCCCGCCTCGCGGGCGGCTTCCAGGCCGTCGAGGACGTCCTGGTGACGGTTGCGACGGGTGAGGGTCTTGAAGACGTCCGGGCGGAGGGTGTCCAGGGAGACGTTGACCCGGTCCAGGCCCGCCTTCTTCAGGGCGGTCGCCGTGCGCTTGAGGCCGATGCCGTTGGTGGTGAGGGACATCCGGGGGCGGGGCTCCATGGCCGCGACCCGCTCGACGATGCCGACCAGGCCGGGGCGCAGCAGGGGCTCGCCCCCGGTGAAGCGGACCTCCTCGATACCGAGGGAGGTGACCGCGATGTCTATCAGGCGGACGATCTCGTCGTCCGTGAGGAGGTCGGGCTTGGCCAGCCATTGCAGGCCCTCCTCGGGCATGCAGTACGTACACCGGAGGTTGCACCGGTCGGTCAGCGAAACCCTCAGGTCGGTGGCCACTCGGCCATAGGTGTCGATGAGCACGTGGGCCTCCTCCCTCAATTCGGATCGCATGTTTTCCGACACCTGCGAGCCTACGCGACACCTCTGACAACGAGAGCGGCCCGATCGCACGAGGTACGACGAGGCCGCGTCGTAGGGATCTACGACGCGGCCGTCGGCGTGGGGGATTCAGAAGGGGACTCAGTGTGCTCCGGTGCCGGTCAGAGACCGTACCTCCAGCTCCGCGTACTTGGCGGTGTCGGGCTCCTCCTTGGAGAGGATCGTGCCGAGCCAGCCCAGCAGGAAGCCGACCGGGATGGAGATGATGCCGGGGTTCTCCAGGGGGAACCAGTGGAAGTCGACGTCCGGGAACATCGAAGCGGGTTTGCCGGAGACGACCGGCGAGAACAGGACCAGGCCGACCGCGGTGACGAGGCCGCCGTAGATCGACCACAGGGCTCCGGAAGTCGTGAAGCGCTTCCAGAAGAGGCTGTAGAGGATCGTCGGGAGGTTGGCGGAGGCGGCGACCGCGAAGGCGAGGGCGACCAGGCCGGCGACGTTCAGGTCGCGGGCGAGGGCGCCGAGGAGGATGGAGACGGCGCCGATGCCGACCGTGGCGTACCGGGCGGCGGCCATCTCCTGTTTCTCCGTCGCCTGTCCCCGCTTGATGACGTTGGCGTAGATGTCGTGGGCGAAGGAGGAGGACGAGGCCAGGGTGAGGCCGGCGACGACCGCGAGGATCGTGGCGAAGGCGACCGCCGAGATGCTGGCCAGGAGGATGGCGCCCCAGTTGGAGTCGACCCCGCCCAGATGGAGGGCCAGGAGGGGGGCAGCCGTGTTGCCCGCCTTGTTGGAGGCGATGATCTCGTCCGGTTTGATCAGTGCCGCGGCACCGAAGCCGAGGGCCAGGGTCATCAGGTAGAAGGCGCCGATGAGGCCGATGGCCCAGTTGACCGACTTACGGGCGGCCTTGGCGGTGGGCACCGTGTAGAAGCGGATCAGGATGTGCGGCAGGCCGGCGGTGCCGAGGACCAGGGCGATGCCCAGGGAGATGAAGTCCAGCTTGGTGGTGCCGGTGGCGCCGTACTTGAGGCCGGGGTTCAGGAAGGAGGAGCCCTTGCCGCTGTTGTCGGCGGCCTTGCCGAGCAGGTCCGAGACGTTGAAGTTGAACTTCAGCAGGACCAGGAAGGTCAGCAGCAGGGCACCGGCGATGAGCAGGCAGGCCTTGACCATCTGGACCCAGGTGGTGCCCTTCATGCCGCCGATGGTGACGTACACGATCATCAGGACGCCGACAAGGGCGACGATGCCGATCTTGCCCGCGTCGCTGGTGATGCCCAGGAGCAGGGAGACCAGGACGCCCGCGCCGGCCATCTGGGCCAGCAGGTAGAAGATCGACACCACGATGGTGGAGGTGCCGGCCGCCGTACGGACCGGGCGCTGGCGCATGCGGTAGGCGAGGACGTCGCCCATCGTGTAGCGGCCGGAGTTGCGCAGCGGTTCGGCCACCAGAAGCAGGGCGACCAGCCATGCGACCAAAAAGCCGATCGAGTACAGGAAGCCGTCGTACCCGAAGAGGGCGATGGCACCGGCGATGCCGAGGAAGGACGCGGCGGACATGTAGTCGCCGGAGACGGCCAGGCCGTTCTGGAAGGCGGTGAACTGCCGGCCGCCCGCGTAGAAGTCGGCGGCGCTCTTGGTCTGGCGGCCCGCCCAGACGGTGATGACGAGCGTCGCGGCGACGAAGACCGCGAACAGGGTGATGATCAGCGGCCGGTGCTGGCTCGCCTCGCCTGCGGCCAGGGTGATCGCGGGGCTCATGCGCCGCCCTCCATCCGGGACTTGATGGCCTCGCCCTTGGGGTCGAGCTTCGCGGCGGAGTACCGCGAGTACCACCAGGCGATGAGGAACGTGGTGAGGAACTGGCCGAGGCCCAGAACGAGGGCGACGTTGATGTTGCCGACGACCTTGGTGTCCATGAAGTCGTCCGCGTAGTTGCACAGCAGGACGTACAGGAGGTACCAGGCGATGAAGGCGACGGTCAGCGGGAAGGCGAAGGAGCGGTGGGCGCGGCGCAGTTCGGCGAACTCCGCGCTCTCCTGGACCTGTTCGAACTCCTCGGTACTGGGGAGTTTGCGTTCGGCTTTCGAGGGCGGTGGTGTCTCGGTGGCCACGGTGTCTCCTCGCGTTGCGGACATGCTGGTTGCGACCTCACAGACCTATGGATCACGCCACCAGGAGTGATCGAGCGACTCCCCTGCGCGATATCGAGGGGGTCCCCGATCCTGCTGGCGCTTCCTGCCCAGGGTCACGGCGCCACGCGTGGACCGGTTCAACTCCTTTGACTTCTTTCAGGACTCGCCTTTGGGAAGTCATTGCTGGCCAGCCCTCGCGGGAGATAACTTCAGCTGGCACCACTCGTCATGTACCTGCCCGGGAGGCATCACGTCTCGGGCCTTTTCGTTTCCGGATGATGTGGAGATCCCATGGCTCATCTGCGCCCCAGACGCCGGCTCGCCCTCGCCGTACCGGTCGTGCTGTCGCTGACCGCCTCGCTCGGTTTCCTCCCGTCGGCGGCTTCGGCGGTCCCGATCACGGAGACCACCGCGCAGGCCGCCGACGCGCCCAACCTTTCGTATGTGGTCAACACTCGACTGGACCACCGGACGATCAACACGGTCAAGAAGGCGATCAACGCGGTCGGCGGCAGCATCGTGGAGACGTACGAGCAGATCGGCGTGATCGTCGTGCACTCGGCGAATCCCGACTTCGGGCTGATCATCCGCAAGGTGCCCGGTGTGCAGTCGGCCGGCGCCACGCGCACAGCGCCGCTGAGCCTCGCCTCGACGACCGACGAGGGCTCGGTGCAGTACCTCTCCAAGGAGCAGGCCGCGAAGACGGCGAAGGCCTCCGCAGCCGCCGGTGACAGCGAGCCCCTCGAGGCCGACCAGTGGGACCTGCCCGCGATCGGCGCCGACAAGGCCGCGAAGATCAACCCGGGCAGCAAGAGCGTGACGGTCGCCGTCATCGACGTCGGCGTCGACGACACCCACCCGGACATCGCCCCGAACTTCTCCCCTTCGCAGTCCGCCAACTGCGTGGGCGGCAAGGCCGATACGACGTACGGTTCCTGGCGCCCTGTGGACTCCGCCCATTACCACGGCACGCATGTCGCGGGTGAGATCGCCGCCGCCCGCAACGGCATCGGTGTGGCGGGGGTCGCCCCGGGTGTGAAGGTCGCCGGGATCACGGTGGCCGAGCCGGACTCGACCCAGCTCTTCTACCCGGAGAGCGTGGTCTGCGCGTTCGTGTTCGCCGCGGATCACGGCGTGGAGATCACCAACAACAGCTACTACGTTGATCCTTGGCTGTACAACTGCATGGACGACCCCGATCAACGTGCCATCGTCGACGCGGTCAACAGGGCCCAGCTGTACGCCCAGAGCAAGGGCACGCTCAATGTCGCGGCGGCCGGCAACTCCAACGACGACCTCGACTCCGACGCCCTGGTCGACGACTCCAGCCCCGACGACTCGACCGCGACGACCCGTACGGTCGACCCGCACGAGTGCTTCGACGTGCCGACCCAGCTGCCGGGTGTCGTCACGGTGAGCTCGGTCGGCGTCACCAAGGCCAAGTCGTACTTCTCCAGCTACGGCAAGGGCGTGATCGACGTGGCGGCGCCGGGCGGGGACGCCCGGCAGATCCCGGACACCCCGTCGAAGAACGGCCGCATCCTGTCTACACTGCCGAACAACACGTACGGCTATCTCCAGGGCACCTCGATGGCGACCCCGCACGTCGCCGCCGTGGCCGCGCTGCTGAAGTCCACGCACCCGCACGCCTCTCCGGCCCAGTTGCAGGCGCTGCTCAAGGCCGAGGCGGACAACCCGGGCTGCCCGACCGGGGTGTACGACACCAATGGCGACGGCATCGCGGACGCGACCTGCGTCGGCGGCAAGCGCGTCAACGGCTTCTACGGGTTCGGCATCGTCAACGCGCTGCGGGCGGTCAAGTAGCCGGTACCTGTTCTTTCTGTTGATGCAGTCGATGCGGGCCGGGCGGATCTCCGCCCGGCCCGTTCATGTCTGTATCGCCATCTGCATCACCACCCCCGATATATTGATTGAATCAATACTGCATAGTTCAGTCATGACTGACATCAAGGTGGCATGGGCCGCCCTGGGCGGCGATCCCGCCCTGGTCTCGCGTATCTCGACCGTCGAGCGCCGAGGGGCGCTCGAAGCACGGCTTCCCGTACGGGAGTTGGCCCGGGCCTGCGTGGGAGCGTGCGCGCTGGCCGCCGCCGAGCTGGGGGCGCGGCGGGCCGGACGCGTGGAGGTGCCCGAGGTGCGGGTGGACGACGGGGCCGTCGCCACGGCGTTCGTCAGTGAGCGGCATCTGCTGATCGACGGGCGGGCGCCGGTCTCCTTCGCGCCGCTGTCGCGGTTCTGGCGGACGGCCGACGGCTGGATCCGCACCCACGCGAACTATCCGCACCACCGGGCGCGGCTGCTGGACGCGCTGCGGCTGCCGGATGACGCCTCCGCGGAGGACGTGGCCGACGTACTCGCCGAACGGTCCGCGTCGGAGGTGGAGGAGACCGTGTACGGCGCCGGCGGCCTCGCGGTCGCGCTGCGGACGGCGGCGGAGTGGGCCGTACACCCGCAGGGAGTCGCGGTGACCGGGCGGCCTCTGGTCGAACGCGAGCGGCTCGGCACGGCACGCGCGCGTGCGCTGCCGCCGCTCGACGGCGATCCGTTGCTGCCGGCCGCCGGGGTGCGTGTGCTCGATCTGACCCGGGTGATCGCGGGCCCGGTCGCCACCCGCACGCTCGCGCTGCTGGGCGCGGACGTACTGCGCGTGGACGCCCCGCAGTTGCCGGAGGATCCCGACGCGCACGCGGACACCGGTTTCGGAAAGCGGTCGACGCGGCTGGATCTCGGCCGGGCGACCGACCGGCGGACCTTCGAGGAACTGCTCGGGCGGGCGGACGTGGTCGTCACGGGGTACCGGCCGGGCGCCCTGGACCGGTTCGGCCTCTCCCCCGAGGCGCTGGCCGACCGCCGACCCGGGCTGATCGTGGCCCAGTTGTCGGCGTGGGGTGCGTACGGGCCGTGGGGCGGGCGGCGCGGGTTCGACAGCCTGGTGCAGGTCGCCACCGGTATCGCCGCCACCGAGGGGTCGCCCAAGCGGCCCGGCGCACTGCCCGCGCAGGCCCTCGACCACGGGACCGGGTATCTGCTGGCGGCCTCGGTACTGCGGGCGCTGACGGACCTGCCGGAGGAGGGCTGCGGGCTCGTACTGCGGCTGGCGCTGGCCCGGACCGCGGCCTGGCTGACGACGGACGGGGCAGGGCCGGAAGGGGCGGGCGGGACGGTGTACGACCAGCCGGACGCCTGGCTGGTCGAGACTGGCAGCGGTATTGGGCGGCTGCAGCACGCGCTGCCGCCGGTCTCCTTCGCCGGCGGGCCCGTGAACTGGGCGCGCCCGCCGGGCCGTTGGGGCACGGACCCGGCTCGGTGGGCTTGATCCGGGGGCGGGGCGGAAACGTAACTATGAGCGGAATCCGGTTCCGCCAGTTGTTTTGTTGCACTTGCCCGGTTCTGTGGCGGCTGGTGAAGATCTTGGGGTGACCTTGATACGACCGACTGTCGAAGCGGCCGACACCAGTGGCCGCGCGCGGTGCCCCGGTACGCGCCGGGCCGTCGCCGTACTGGCCCTGGTGCTGCTCGCCGCGCTGATCCCGCTGCTCGGCCCGTCCGCCGCGCTGCACGACACCGGGGAGGCCGCCGCGCCCGGCGTCGGCGGCATCGCGCTGCTGCGGGCGGTGCTGTTCGCCGCGCTGTGCGTGCCGTTGGGCGAGTTGTTCGTGAACCGGCTGGCGCGCACCGTGCCCGGCGCTCCCCCGAACGGCCCTCGGAGTTGGGGCCCGTACGCGGCCGGCGCCGGCTTCCTCGCCGCGCTGGGACTCGCATCGGTCGTGGCGACGGGCAATCTGGTGCCGCACAGCCTCGCCGAGATCGACATCGGCGGCCTCTACCAGTCCCGCGACGGCAAGCTGGCGCTCCTGGAGGTCAACGCGTTCGCCGTGGCGGCCCTGTGCGCGCGGTCACGCCGGCCCGCCCTACAGGTGTGGCCCCTTGCCGCCGTGGTCCTCGCGGAGGCGCTGCGCGCGCACCCGGTGGGCGAGCACAGTCCGCTGGTCGGCTCGGAGTTGACCCTGGTGCATCTGACGTGCGCGGCGCTGTGGGTCGGCGGGCTGCTGCACGCGCTGCGGACGCTGCGGCAGTGGCGGAACACCGAGGCGGGCGCCGCGCTGTTGGGGCTCTACGCGCGCGTGGCCGCCGTACTGCTCGCCGCGATCACCGCCACGGGGGTGTGGAGTTCGCTGCGCAGGATGCCGGCCGGCACGATCCTGGACCAGCTGACGACGACGGCGTACGGGCGCACCCTGCTCGCCAAGGTGATCCTCGTCGCCACCGTCGCCGTACTCGCGCTGTGGGCACGCCACCGGCTGCGGCGGGCCAGCGATCCGCTGGCCGCCTACTCACCCGCGCGGGCCGAAGTCGTCGTCCTGGGCGTGGTGGTCATGGTCTCCGGACTGTTGACAGCCTTGCCGGTGCCGATCCGCTGGCATTGATCGAATCCAGTATTGACCGGCGTCGGCATTGATCAACTGTTGACGACCAGGACCTTGAGAGCCGTGCGCTCGTCCATCGCCTTGTAGCCGTCGGGCACACCCTCCAGGCCGACCGTCAGGTCGAAGACGGGCGAGGGGTCGATGGCGCCGTCCAGGATGTCGGGCAGCAGTTCCGGGATGTACGCGCGGACCGGCGCGACTCCGCCGCGCAGCGCGATGTTCCGGTCGAACATCACCCCGAGGTCGAGGCCGGTGCCGCTACCGTGCGGCACGCCGACGAAGCCGATGGCGCCTCCGTCCCGCGTGATGTTGACGGCCGTACTCATGGACTGCTCGGTGCCGACGGCCTCGACGACGGAGTGCGCGCCCTGGCCGCGGGTGAGTTCGCGAACGGCCTCGACGGCGGCCTCGCCGCGTTCGGCGACGACGTCGGTGGCGCCGAAGTCGCGCGCGATGGCCGTGCGGGCCTCGTGACGGCCGAGAGCGATGATCCGCTCGGCGCCGAGTCGTCTGGCGGCGAGCACGGCGCACAGGCCGACCGCTCCGTCGCCCACGACGGCGACGGTGGCCCCCTTGCGGGCGCCCGCACCGAGGGCCGCGTGGTGGCCGGTGCCCATGACGTCCGACAGCGTCAGCAGGGCGGACAGCAGGTGGTCGTCCGAGGCCGCTTCCTTGGGGAGGCGTACGAGCGTGCCGTCGGCGAACGGCACGCGTACCGCCTCGCCCTGGCCGCCGTCGTAGCCCACGGCACCCCAGAAGCCGCCGTGCACGCAGGAGGTGGTGAGGCCCTCGCGGCAGTACGCGCAGACGCCGTCGGACCACATGAAGGGCGCGACCACGAGGTCGCCGGTCCTGACGCCGTTCACCTCGGAGCCGGTCTCCTCGACGATCCCGAGGAACTCGTGTCCGATCCGCTGCCCCGGCTGCCGGGCCGCCTCGCCGCGGTACGCCCACAGGTCGCTGCCGCAGATACAGGCGCGCAGCACCCTGACCACGGCGTCGGTGGGCAGCTGCACCCTCGGCTCGGGCACGTCCTCCACGCGCATGTCGAACGGGGCGTGGATGGTGGTGGCGCGCATGGCGAGGGTCCTTCTCGTCGCTGGTCTGCTGGTGCGGTGCGCTCAGGGGGTGGTCGAGCGCACTTCACGGTACGCCGCCGCCGGTGCGGGCCGCGCATCGAGGGCGCCCCGGACCAGCAGGAACTGGGCCGCCGCATAGGTCAGCATGATCCAGAAGTCGGGCCGGGGCAGCTGCGGCCAGTCCGCGACGCCGGTCGCGATGAGGGTGTCGGAGAGCACGAAGAGCGCCCCGCCGAGCCCGGCGACCGGGCCGAGCCTGGTGGCCGCGGTGTATGCCATCGCGGTCAGGAGGGTGCTGTAGCCGGCGACGGGGACCCGGAGGCCGGCCGGCAGGTCGGGCCACAGCAGGACGACCAGGGTGACGAGGGCGACCGCGTAGCCGACGGCGAGCAGCCCCGCACGCGCGCGTGGCGGACCGTGGCGTCGGAACAGGACGAGGTAGCAGACGTGACCGGCGGCGAAGGAGGCCATCCCCGCCATGAAGGCGGGGTCGGTGTCGGAGAGCAGCAGGACGTCGCCGCCCCAGCCGCACAGCAGGGCGGCGACCAGGAGCCGAGGGCCGCCCGCGCGGGCGGCGAACGCGGCGAGCAGCGGCACGATCAGCGGTTTGGTGACCAGATGGCCGGCGCGGAAGCCCACGCCGAGGGAGACGAGGTCGAGGGCTGCGGCGAGGACGAAGGCGCCCAGGAGCGCCCGGGACGCTCTCACGCGGCCACGGACTCCTCGGCCTGTTCCACGGCGGCCACCGGCGTCCAGCCCGGTCCCCGGAACACCCGCCCGGCGCGCTCGCGCCAACCGGTCGCCGCCTTCAGGTCCTTGGCGATGGCGACGTACTCATGGGTGGCGACCTTGATCGGGTTGAATGTGTTGATGTTCTTCGTCAACCCGTAGACGGGCCGCTCAACCTCCGGGACGAACGACCCGAAGAGCCGGTCCCAGACGATGAGGATGCCGCCGAAGTTGCGGTCCAGATAGCCGCCCTGGGAGGCATGGTGGACCCGGTGGTGGGACGGCGTGTTGAAGACGAACTCAAACCATCGGGGCATCCTGTCGATCCGCTCGGTGTGGATCCAGAACTGGTAGACGAGGTTCACCGAGGAGCAGAACGCCAGCGCGGCGGGATGCACGCCCAGGGCGACGAGGGGGACGTAGAACGGCCATACCGTGAGGGTCGTCCAGGGCTGGCGCAGGGCCGTGGTGAGGTTGAACCTGCGGCTGGAGTGGTGGACGACGTGGCAGGCCCAGAGGATGCGGATCACGTGGTGGCCGCGGTGGGACCAGTAGTAGAAGAAGTCCTGTCCGAGCAGCATCAGCGGGATCGTCCACCACAGCACGGGCACGCGCAGCGGCGTGAGTTCGTAAATGGCGGTGTAGATCGCGACGATCGGGATCTTCCAGAGGAAGTCGAAGACGAGGCTCCCGAGCCCCATGCCGACGCTCGTGGCGGCGTCCTTCGCCTCGTAGCCCGCCGCGTCCTCGTCGGGGTGGACGCGCACGCTGATCACCTCGATCACGGTGAGCAGCACGAAGGCGGGTGTCGACCAGAGCACGGCATCGGGCAGGTTCGGCATGGATGAACCGTAGGACCGTAAATCGGTCACGCCTAGACGTTGTTACCCACAAGTATTACCGGGAGTACGCGCTTGCTTGTTGGCGATCTCCGCCAACGGGCCCGCGGCGCCCGGGCCGTGGGTCCGCTACACCCCCACCGCCCCCAGCAGCGCCCCCGCCGCATAGGTGACCCCCATCGCGAGTGCCCCGCCCATCACGTTCCGCAGCATCGCCGGCCTCGTGTCCGCCGCGCCGAGCCGTGCGCTGCTCCAGCCCGTTAGGACCAGTGCCGCTAGCGACGACACCACCGTGACGCCGAGGCGCCAGTCCGCCGGCGGCAGGACGATCGCCAGCAGCGGCAGCAGCGCGCCGACCGTGAAGGACAGGAAGCTCGCCCAGGCCGCGTGCCAGGGGTTGGTGAGGTCGTCGGGATCGATGTTGAGCTCCACGCGCGCGTGGGCACGCAGCGCGTCGCGTTCCGTGAGCTGGGCCGCCGCCTCCATGGCCACCTCACGGGACAGACCGCGGTCCTGGAGGAGCTCGGTCAACTCCTCCAGTTCGGCCTCCGGTTGCTCCTTCAGCTCGCGCTTCTCCTGCGCCAGGGCGGCCTTCTCCGAGTCGCGCTGGGTGGAGACGGACACGTACTCCCCCGCCGCCATCGACATGGACCCGGCGAGGAGGCCCGCCAGACCGGCCGTCAGCAGCGCCGAGCGGTCGTCCGTGGCGCCGGCCACGCCGACGACGAGCCCCGCGGTGGACACGATTCCGTCGTTGGCTCCCAGTACCGCCGCCCGCAGCCAGTTCAGCCGCGAGCCGAGTGTGCCGCTGTGGGCCTCGTCATGGGCCTCGTCATGGGTCGGTTCCGTCACACCCCGGAGGATCCCACCCCCCGCGTCACCACACCCGTACCGACGCCCCCCGCGCGAACACCGGGCTCGTGGCGTCCGCCGGAGGCTCCGCCAGTGGCTCGGCGATCTCGGTCACCGTGGGGCCGACCTTCGCCGCGATCGGGTCCAGGAGGTCCAGGTCGAAGCCGTACACGCGGGCCGCGTTGCCGCCGAGCATCGCGGCGACCTCGTCGTGCGGCACGCGCGCGTAGGCGAAGCGCAGGCCCTCCCTGGAGTGCGGGTAGGTGCCCTCGTCGTGCGGGTAGTCGCTGCCCCACATGATCTTCTCGATGCCGATGCGGTCGCGCAGGAGGACCTCGTGGGGGCGCATGAAACTGGCTCCCACGAAGCAGTTGTCGCGCCAGACCTCCGACGGACCCCTGCCCATCGAGGCGGCGAGCCCCGCGCCGAACCTGGACTCCGCCGTGGTCGCTTTGGACGCCGCCGCGACCAGGCGCCCGTGGTAGTAGTCCAGCATGTCGAGCACCCCGGGTATCCAGCCGGAACCCTGCTCGGTCAGCACCAGCCTCAGGTCCGGGTGGCGGCGGAAGGCACCACCGAAGATCAGGTGCCACAGGGCGCGGTGCGAGAACCACGTCGTCTCGACCATGAACACCGCGCGGGCGGCCGGTTCGTCACCGAGGGGCGGGGCGGCCGAGCCCGCGTGGTGGTTGACGGGCACGCCGAGTTCCGCGCACACGGCCCAGATCGGGTCGTACGTCGACGAGTACAGCTCCGGCAGCCCCGAGCCCGGTGGGGTGCCGGGGAGCAACAGGCCGCCCCTGAGGCCCGCTTCGACCGCCCACCGGATCTCCTGGACGGCCTCCTGGACGTCGTTCAGGAGGATCTGGAAGACACCCGCCCGCCGGCCCGGCGCAGCCCCGCAGAAGTCCGCCAGCCAGCGGTTGTGGGCGCGCAGGCCGGCCCAGCGGAGCTCGAACTCCTCCGCCGTGGGCGCGGGCGCCATGAGGGAGCCCGACGGGAAGAACGGCGGGACGGTGTTCGGGAAGACGACCTCGGCGACGATCCCGTCCTGTTCCAGCTCCGCGATCCGCCGCGCGGAGTTCCAGTTCCTGTCGGCCGTGTCGGCGACCAGGTCCTCGTACGGGTTGACGTACGTGGCCGCCCACGTGTCGAACTCGTCGTGGTAGCGCTTCTCCAAGTAGGGCCGGTAGTCGAGGAGGTCGGCGCCCGCGTGGCAGTCCGCCGAGATGACCGTGTACCGGTCCTCGCCCGTAGAGTCTGCGGCGCTCATGGCGTCACCCCCAGCACTGGGAAGTCGTGGTCGGTCAGCCAGTGCCGCCCGACCTCGCGGGAGCGCGACCAGGAGGCCTTCACGGCCTCCTGGTCGTCCTGCTGGCCGAGTTCGGCGGGGGTGGGGCCGATCCGGCGGGCCAGCGGCTCCAGGGCCGCCACGTCGAATCCGAAGGCGTCGGCCGCCGCCAGGCCCAGCATGCGGCGGGTCTCGTCGACGGGGATGTCGTGGAAGGTGCGCTTCAGCCACGCGCGCGTGTCGGGCCAGGTGCCCTCGGGGTGCGGGAAGTCGCTGCCCCAGAGGATGTTGTCGACGCCGATCTCGTAGCGCTGGGCCAGTTCGCGGCGCTTGGTGTTGGTGGCGCAGATGAAGACCTGGCGGTCGAGGTACTCGCTCGGCGGCCGTTTCAGCTCCGCGAACGGCGAGAGCTTCTTGCCGCCGTGGGCGCCCAGGTAGAGGCGGTCCATGAACCACAGCTGGTTCGGCAGCCACCAGCAACCCGACTCCGCGACACCGAACTTGAGGCCCGGGTGGCGTTCGAAGACCCCGGACCAGAGCAGGAACCAGAGCGGCCGGGCGGGCCACCAGGTCACCTCGCTGACGTAGATGCCCAGGTGGTCGCCGTACTCGTGGCGGGGCGCGGCCCCGGAGTGGGTCAGTACGGGCATGGCGCACTCGGCGGCGGCAGCCCACACGGGGTCGTAACGCCGGTCGTGGTAGGGCTCCTTGTCGACCCACATGGAGGGGATCATCAGGGCGCCGAGCCCGGACTCCTTGGCGCGGTGGATCTCCGCGACGACCTTGTCCGTGGGGGCCGTCACGGGCAACAGGGCTACCCCGCAGTGCCGTTCGGGGTTCTCGGAGACGAAGTCGGCCAGCCAGCGGTTGTGGGCCTGCGCGCCCGCCATGCCCAACTCGGGGTCCTGGTCCCCGGAGAGACCGAGTCCGACCCCGAAGGGTGCGGCGGTCTGGCTGTCCACGGCGTCGGCGTCCGGGAAGACCACCTCGGCGGCCACCCCGTCGCCGTCCAGCTCCTTGAGGCGCTGCGCGGTGTCCCAACCCCCGCGAAGACCCTCCTCGTTGTCGTGGAACCACTTGGCCGCGAACGCCTCGTTGCGGATGCCGAGCCGGGTCATCTCCTCGCGGCGCCGGTCGCGTCCGGCGAGGAACTCGTCGAAGTCCCGGTGGAACCGGGCGTCCAGATAGGGTCGGTACTCCTCGGTGGGCAGCCCGGCGTGGCAGTCGGAGGAGATGATCAGGTACGGCTCCTGGTCGGTCACAACAGTCCCCTCAGTCCAGGATGAAGCTTTCGAGGTACGACGGGTTCGCCCGGTCGAGCATCGAGCGCGCCCGGGCCCGGATCTGGGCGTCGCTGTGCTCGCTCTCGGGCAGCAGCCAGAAGCGGTCCGCGCGGATGCCGTCCACGACGAGGCCGGCGACCTCCTCGACGGGCGTGAAGGCGACCTCCTTGCCCGCCGCCTTCATCGCGGTCTCCCACTGGTCGAGGCTGCGGTAAGGGGTCCTGCGGGGGCGCTCTTTCGCATACCGGTCGGGCCGGTTGCGGTGCGACTCCCACAGACCCGTGCGCAGCATGTGCGGCCCCGGGAAGAGCACCGAGGCGCCCACGCGCACGTGCTCCGCCTTCAAGTGGGCGTACAGGGACTCGGTCATCGTCACGACGGCCGCCTTGGTGACGGCATACACGGAGGCGGTGGGCAGCGGGGCGATACCGCCGTCCCCGGAGGACGTGTTGACGACATGACCGGGTTGATTCGACTTGATCATCCTCGGCACGAACGCCTGGATACCGTGGAAGACGCCCCACACGTTGACGGCGAACGCCCACTGCCAGTCGTTCGGTTCGTGCTCCCACATCCGGCCCTCGGCGCCCGAGCCGACCCCCGCGTTGTTGCACAGGACATGGACGGCGCCGTACGTGTCGTACGCCGACTCGGCCAGATCCAGGACCTGTTGGCGTACGCCGACGTCGACCACGCGCGCGTGCACGTCGGCACCGTCGGCGCGCAGATCGGCGGCGGCCTTGTCGAGGGCGCCCTCCTCGACGTCGGCGAGGACCACCTTGAGCCCGTCGGCGGCGAAGCGCCGTGCCATCGCGAGCCCGATCCCGCTCGCGGCCCCGGTGACGACGGCGACCTGACCCTCCCTCAGCTCCATCAGACGCTCCCCTCGGGCGGCCCGTCGTGGATCTGCTGCGGATCGTCGTAGCGCTGGTGGATGTACGGCAACAGGGCCCGCGCGTCGACCCGTTCGACGACCTTGCCGCGCTGGTCGCTGGTCTTCTCGCCGATGGTGATGTCGACGAGGGTGCGCACGGGGAGGTCGGCGACCGGGTCGTACATGGACTCGCGCAGGACGACGTCTCCGGTGACGCGTTCGAGGCGGCGGACCTTCTCGTTGCGCAGGCAGTGCACGAGCACCGGGTCGGCGTCGAAGCCCGAACCGTCCACCGCGGGAAGGAACTTGAAGTAGAAGTCGGTCTTCTGCGTCGGCCCGGGGAGGGGCAGTTCCTCGCTGACCGCGCCGCGGACCTCGACGAAGGCGATGCCGTGCCGGGCCAGGGACGCGTGCACGACGAGGCCCACGCGCTCCACCGTCACCTCGCCGAGTTTCTTGGGTTCCCCGAAGACCTCACGGCCGCCGGTGAGGGCCCGTTCGTGGGTCATCGGCATGACCAGCGGGTACCAGCCCTCGACGCCGTCGTGCGCGGCGGCGACCGCGAACGAGCCCGCGCCCAGGGGGTATCCGGTCAGCTCGACCTTGCTGATGTTCACCCGGACCAGGGGTCGCCCGGTGGGCTTGAGGGGCGGCGGCAGGACCGCCGCGACCGCGTCCGGGTCGCTCTCCCAGACGGCCACCACACCGGTGGACCAGATGTCGGGGAGCTTCGCGCTCGCTGTGCGTGCGGCGGCGATCTCCGCCTCGGTCCGTGCCCCGTACCGTACGCGTGCCATACGCCGTACCGCCCTTCGTAGGCCGTCATCCGTCAGGCGGGCAGCACGCTTGCACCGGGCGGGCAAAAGGTCCATAGCCACGCGCGCGTGCGTTCGGCGGACCCGAACGGGCGGGCGGGACAAGGCACCTGAGGGACGGGGCTGTCAGTGACGGCCCGTATCCTCAATGACCATGCTCGAAGACCACTCGCCCGCAGTGTCCGCGGCCACTCCGTGGCCGGCCGCGTATCCCCAGGGGTATGCGGTAGTTGACGTGGAGACCACCGGTCTGGCCCGGGACGACCGGATAATCTCCGCGGCTGTCTACCGGCTGGACGCGCTCGGCGAGGTCGAGGACCACTGGTACACGATGGTCAACCCGGAGCGCGATCCGGGCCCCGTGTGGATCCACGGTCTGACGAGTGACGTACTGGAGGGCGCGCCCCTCTTCAAGGAC
The DNA here is from genome assembly GCF_042751305.1 of Streptomyces hokutonensis. Classification (GTDB taxonomy): domain Bacteria; phylum Actinomycetota; class Actinomycetes; order Streptomycetales; family Streptomycetaceae; genus Streptomyces; species Streptomyces hokutonensis_A. Next base: position 483,793 of record NZ_JBHYWD010000004.1, on the reverse strand, counting down.
ATCGCCGAGGAGTTCGCGACCCGCCTGGAGGGCCGGGTGCTGGTCGCGCACAACGCGGTCTTCGACTGGCAGATGATCGCGCGGGAGTACGCGCGCGTGCAGATCGATCCCCCGGTCCGTCAGCGGCTGTGCACCATCGCGCTCTCCAAGGAGCTGGCCCTCCCGCTGCCCAACCACAAGCTGGAGTCCCTGGCGGCGCACTTCGGTGTCGTGCAGCAGCGCGCGCACCACGCGCTGGACGACGCGCGTGTGCTCGCCGAGGCGTTCCGGCCGAGCCTGCGGGCGGCGGCGAGCAGCGGCGTACGGCTGCCGTTGCACGAGTGCCGCCCACTGACCGAGTGGACCGCCGACCGGCCGGCGCCCCGGATCGGTCACCAGGGGGGCGGCTACAGCGGCTACGGGGCGGGCAGTTGGCGTCCCGCGCGCAAGCGGCCCGCGTGCCCTTACCCGAACCCGGGGCGGTTCGAGGACGGCAAGCCGCTCAAGCAGGGGATGCGGATCGCCTTCTCCGGGGACACGTCCATCGAGCGCGAGCTCCTGGAGGACCGTGCCGTGGAGGCCGGGCTGCATGTCGCCACGAGCCTGTCCCGGCTGACCAGCCTGCTCGTCACCAACGACCCGGACTCGGGCACCTCGAAGGTGGTCAAGGCCCGCCAGTTCGGCACGCCCGTGGTGGACGAGGCGGCGTTCGGGCAGCTGCTCCGGGATGTCGAGCAGGCGGACTGAGCGCGCCACGGGGAGCCGTACGGACGGGTGATTGGGGCGCGACTCGCCCCACGCCCGCTCGCCCGTGCCGGGTGGACGGCCCACCCTGTGGCGCATGGCGAGATGTGAAGTGTGCGGCAATGACTACGGCATGAGCTTCGAGGTGCACGCGCAGGGCGCGGTGCACGTCTTCGACTGCTTCTCGTGCGCGATCCACCGCATGGCCCCGATCTGCGAGCACTGCCGGGTGCAGATCATCGGCCAGGGCGTGGAGGTCGAGGGCCACTGGTTCTGCGGCGGCCACTGTGCTCGGGCGGAGGGGAAGGTGGGGATCATCGACAAGGTCTGAGGACAGTCCGAGGACAGACCCCCCTGAATGCGCCCCACGACCGAGTTGTACGGTCGTGGGGTGTACCGCTTCCTGATGTCCCGGCAGTGGGTGATCCTCGCGTTGATCACCCTTCTCCTGATCCCCACGATGATCAGGCTGGGCATCTGGCAGATGCACCGCTACGAGATGCGTAGTGCCCGGAACCAGTTGGTCACCGACGCGCTGCACGCCAAGCCGGTCCCCGTGGAGACGATCAGCACCCCCGGGCACGCGGTCACCCGTACCGAGAAGTACCGCACCGTCACCGCGACGGGCACCTTCGAGACCTCCAAGGAAGTCGTCGTCCGGCGCCGCACCAATGACGACGACGAGGTCGGCTTCCATGTACTCACCCCGTTCGTGTTGACGGACGGCAAGGTCGTGTTGATCAACCGTGGGTGGATCCCGGCGAACGGCGCGCAGACCGCCTTCCCGAAGATCCCCGCGCCGCCGAGCGGCACGACCACGATCACCGGGCGTCTGATGGCCGACGAGACGACCGCGGCCAGCGGCATCAAGGACATCAAGGGCCTGCCCGACCGCCAGATCATGTTGATCAACAGTGAGGAGCAGGCGAAGCGGCTGCACGCCCAGGTGCTCGGCGGCTATGTCGAGCAGACCGCGCCCGAGGCGAAGGGCGGCACCCCGGAGCAGATCTCCGACCCGGGCAAGGAAGACGCCCCGCTGAACTACGCGTACATGATCCAGTGGTGGCTGTTCGCCGCGGCCGTACCGGTCGGCTATGTCGTCCTGGCCCGCCGCGAGGCCCGCGACCGCCGGGAGGCGGCGGCCAAGGAGCAGGAGACGGAGCAGGCGGAACCGGCGACGGTCTGACCCACCGCTCTTCACCCGCCCGGCCCCGACCTGGGATTGCATGGTCGATACTCCGGGAACCCGCACCCCGTGCACCCACGTATCGAGGACTACGCCCTCATCGGCGACGAACAGACCGCAGCGCTGGTCGGCATGGACGGCTCGGTCGACTGGCTGTGTCTGCCGCGCTTCGACTCGGCCGCCTGCTTCGCGAGACTGCTCGGTGACGAGGAGAACGGCCACTGGCGCATCGCCCCCGAGGGCGCGGACCGCTGCACCCGCCGCGCCTATCGCCCCGGCACCCTGGTCCTGGACACGGAGTGGGAGACGGACGGAGGCACGGTACGCGTCACCGACCTGATGCCCCAGCGCCACCGCGCCCCCGACGTCGTACGCATCGTGGAGGGCCTGAGCGGCAGGGTCACCGTCCGCAGCACGCTCCGTCTGCGCTTCGACTACGGCGCGGTCGTGCCGTGGGTGCGCAGGTCCGACGGGCACCGGGTGGCCGTCGCGGGCCCCGACTCGGTGTGGCTGCGCAGCGAGCCGGAAGTGCGCACCTGGGGCGAGGACTTCAGCACGCTCTCGGAGTTCACCGTCGAGGCCGGCGATAAGGTCGCCTTCGTCCTCACCTGGCATCCCTCGCACGAGCCGCGTCCGGCACGCGTCGACCCGTACAAGTCACTGCGGACCAGCGTCGCGGACTGGGAACGCTGGGCGGCCCGCTGCCGCTACGAGGGCCCCTACAGGGACGCCGTCGTACGTTCCCTGATCACCCTCAAGGCCCTCACCTACCGCCCGACCGGCGGGATCGTCGCCGCGGCCACCACCTCGCTGCCCGAGGAGATGGGCGGCGTACGCAACTGGGACTACCGCTACTGCTGGCTGCGCGACTCCAGCCTCACCCTGGGCGCTCTCGTCGCCGCGGGCTACCACAAGGAGGCCGAGGCCTGGCGCGACTGGCTGCTGCGCGCGGTCGCGGGCGATCCGGCGGACCTGCAGATCATGTACGGCGTGGCGGGCGAGCGGCGGCTGCCCGAGTTCGAACTGCCGCACCTGACCGGCTTCGGCGGCTCAGCCCCCGTACGGATCGGCAACGGCGCCGTCAACCAGCTCCAACTCGACGTCTACGGGGAGGTGATGGACTCCCTGTGGCTGGCCCGGCGCGCGGGTCTGTCGCCCAAGCCGCACATGTGGTCGCTGCAGAGCGTCCTCCTGGAGTGGCTGCGCGCCCAGTGGCAGCAGCCCGACGAGGGCCTGTGGGAGGTGCGCGGCGGGCGCCGGCACTTCGTGCACTCCAAGGTCATGGTGTGGGTGGCCGCCGACCGGGCCGTACGCACTCTGGAGGAGTACGCCGACCTCCCGGGGGACCTGTCGGGCTGGCGCGAGCTGCGGGACGCGGTGCACAAGGACGTGTGCGAGAAGGGCTACGACCCGGTGCGCAACACGTTCACGCAGTACTACGGCTCGCAGGAACTCGACGCGGCCCTGCTGCTGATCCCCCGCTTCGGTTTCCTGCCGCCCGACGATCCCCGGGTCGTCGGCACGGTCGACGCGGTCCAGGCGGCGCTCGGCCACGACGGCTTCGTACGCCGCTACGACACCGCCGCCGACATTCCCGTGGACGGACTGCCGGGCGACGAGGGCACCTTCCTGGCGTGCTCGTTCTGGCTCGTGGACGCGCTGCACATGACGGGCCGTACGAAGGAGGCCCGGGTGCTGTTCGAGCGGCTGGTGGGGCTCGCGAACGACGTGGGGCTGCTCGCCGAGGAGTACGACCCGGTGGCCGGGCGTCAGCTGGGCAACTTCCCGCAGGCGTTCAGCCATATCGGCCTGGTGAACACCGCCCTCACCCTGTTCGGGGACGAGCAGGCAGGATAGGGGCCATGGATCTTGGACTGAAGGACCGGGTGTACGTCGTCACCGGGGCCACCCGTGGACTGGGCAACGCCGCCGCGCGCGAGCTGGTGGCCGACGGCGCGAAGGTGGTCATCACCGGGCGGGACGAGCAGCGGGCCGCCGACGCGGCCGCCGAACTGGGGCCGAACGCGCTGGGCGTGGCCGTCGACAACGCCGACGCGGACGCGCCGGCCCGGCTGATCACCGCCGCGCGCGACCACTTCGGGGGCTTCGACGGCATCCTCGTGAGCGTCGGCGGGCCGCCGCCCGGGTTCGTCGCGGACACCACCGACGAGCAGTGGCAGGCCTCGTTCGAGTCGGTGTTCCTGGGCGCGGTACGGCTCGCCCGCGCGGCGGCCGGGGAGCTGGAGGCGGGCGGGGTCATCGGCTTCGTGCTGTCCGGTTCGGTGCACGAGCCGATCCCCGGGCTGACGATCTCGAACGCGCTGCGGCCCGGCCTGGCCGGTTTCGGCAAGTCCCTCGCGGACGAGCTGGGGCCGCGCGGGATCCGCGTCGTCGGGCTGCTGCCGGCCCGCATCGACACGGACCGCGTGCGCGAGCTGGACGGGATGTCCGCGGACCCGGAGGCCACCCGGAGGGCCAACGAGACGCGGATTCCGCTGCGGCGGTACGGGACGCCCGACGAGTTCGGGCGCGTGGCGGCGTTCCTGCTGTCGCCGGCCGCGTCCTATCTGACGGGGATCATGGTGCCGGTCGACGGCGGGATGCGGCACGGTTTCTGACGCATCGTCAACTCACCCGCTCCGCGCGGTGCTTGACGCCTGTCAGCTGTACCTCCGTCGGGAGTGCGTCCAGGCCCGCCGAGTCGCGGGCGTGGGCCAGGGCGTTGGCCGTCAGGTGGTCGAGGGCGGCTCCGGGGTCCACGTGGGGTTCCAGGCCGAGCCGGACGCGGGCCTCGGGTGCCGTGCGGGTGCCGGCGAGCCGCACGTGCGCGTGGGCCACGCCGTCCAGGTCGCCCGCGTCGGTGGCGAGGACGCCCTCCAGGGCCCGGCCCCGCAGCAGCGCGCCCTCGCCGTCGCCGGTGCGGACGGCGACCTCGGCGAGCCGGCGCCGCCGTAGCACCGCGACGAGCCACCACAGGGCCAGCAGGACGAGGACGGCGAGCACGGCGAGGACCGTGGGCCACCACCAGCCGTCGTGCCGCCAGCGGGTCCGCCGGGCGTCGCTGAGCAGGACGTCGTGACGGCCGTCGTAGATCCACCAGGACGGCGGCTTCACGCCCAGCCCGACGGCCAGCACGGAGCCACCGAGCACGACCAGCACGAGACCCACGACACCGGTCACCACACGGTTGACGATCCTGAGCACGGACCTCACCTCTTCCGTCCGGAGCGGCCGACGTGCAGCGACAGGGCGATTGGCCTGGCCAGCCCGAGACCGGTGATCGCGTCGGTGAGCACGGCGTCCAAGTCGGCCCGTACGTCGTCGAGTTCACGGAAATGCGACACCGCGCGGACATCGGCTTTCGTCCGGCTCGTGCGTACCCGCACCGACTGCACGCCCGAGACCTCCATGGCCCGGTCGCGCAGCACCATCGCGGCGGCGGCTCGCCGCAGGCCCGCCCGCACGTCGGCGTGGGTGCGGCGCATCGGCAGCACCTGGCGCAGGCCGGGCGTGAGCGCGAGCACGATCAGCCAGAGGCCGAGGACGGCGGCGATGCCGGCGCCGACGAGGACCCAGGTGTCGTCCAGGGGCCGCTGTGCGAGCTGCCGGGTCAGTTCGCGGCGCCAGTGCGCCGAGGGCCGTTCGGCGCGCACGGCGGTGATGTCGTAGAGCAGGGCGCCCGCGCCGAAGAGCAGCAGGACGGCGACGATCGCCGCGGGAACGCGGCGCGCCGACCAGAAGCGGCCCTCCTTGCCGCCGCCGTCGACCAGGGGGGCGGGACCGCGGTCCGCCGCCGGGTCGTACCCGCCGTGTCCGGGGTCGGTCTCCTTCTCGATGACCGGTAGTCGTTGGGTCGTGCCTTCGGAGCCCTGGGACTCGCTCATCGCGTCCTCCCCTGTGCCGCGTGGTGTGCCGGTGCCGGATGCAGCCGTTCCACCTGGACGGCGACCTCGGGCACCTCCATGCCCACCAACGCGCGTACCCGCTGAACCACCTGTCGACGCACCCGAAGACAGCGGTCGCCGATGTCGCAGGGATAGTCGAGTTCGAGGTGCACGCGCACGCGTACCGCTTCGTGGTGTACGACGACGGCGGCATGCGGCGGTGCGGCGTCCGGGTGCAGCGGTCCGAGCGCCTCCCGCGCGGCCTGCGCGGCGATCTTCGCCACGACCCGGTCGGCGATCCGGATGGCGCCCCGCTCACCGGGCGGGACGGCCCCCGGGGGTCTGCCGCGTTCGTCGACCGCGCCGCCGGCGCCGCTCACGGACGTCACCGCCGCCGGTCGTCGCGCGAGCGGAAGAAGTCGCCGAGTTCCAGGTCCCCTTCGAGGAACCGGCCGACGACGAACCCGATGGCGCCCAGAGCGGCCACCAGCAGGAACGCGCCGAACCCGCCGAAGTATCCGGCGAAGCCCAGTGCCATTCCGGCGATCATGCCGACCACGGCCCTGCTCATCCTGCGCTCCTCAGCTCGTTCGTCGGCCCACTACTGTCCATGGGGTCATCCGTCGGCCCGGTCACTGGAGCCGGGGCTCCGGTTCCTCGTCCTCCTCGTCAGGCAGCTTCACGTCGCTGACCGCGATGTTGACCTCGACGACTTCGAGTCCGGTCATCCGCTCCACGGCCGCGATGACGTTCTCCCTTACGGCCCGGGCGACATCGGCGATCGACACCCCGTAGTCGACGACGATCTCAAGGTCGAGGGCGGTCTGCACCTCGCCGACCTCGACCTTCACACCCCGGGACACCGACTTCGAACTGCCGGGCACCCGGTCGCGCACGGCCCCGAAGGTGCGGGACAGCCCGCTGCCCATGGCATGGACGCCCAGGACGTCCCGGGCTGCCAGCCCGGCGATCTTCTCCACGACCCCGTCGGCGATGGTGGTGCGCCCCCTGGACGCCGGGTCGCCACCGCCGCGTTTGGTGGGGGTCTTACGGGTCTGCAGCGGCTCCCGCTCGCCGTCGGGGTCCTGCGTCCGGTTCCGTTCCGTCATGTCGGTCATCGCCGTACGTCCCTTCGGTCGTCGTCCTACGACCACGGTAAGTGCGCTTCCATTCTCTCGCGCCGGGGATGCGGCAGGCTGGAGGAATGACGGCGGACTCATGGACGCGAGCGGTACGGCAGCAACTGGGGCTCGGCAGGCTGCTGCCCCTGGGCGATCGGCGGGACGGCGCGTGGATCGCGGAGCGGGCGGCCGAGGCCGTGCTGCGGGGCGTGGCGGGGCAGGTACGGGGCGTGCGGCTGGGCGTGCTGCGCATCGCGCTCGCCGACCCTGAGGACGTGCACGAGCCCGCCGTACCGCCACCGCCGGGGGCGCTGCCGCCCGGTCCGCTGCGGATCACGGCCGACTTCGCGACCGTGGCGACCGAGCCCCTTCCGGAGACCGCGTCCAGGCTGCGCTCGGCGCTGGCCACGGCCTCGGCAGAGCGGCTCGGGCTGGTGGTCACGGAGGTTGATCTACAAGTGACAGCCCTGCTGGACCATATGGACGATGTTGACCGTGTGGACGATGTGGATCATTCCACCGCCGACGTTGACCATGTTGATGACTCTGACCAGATGGTCAACGTTGACGACGGCGGCGAGTCCCTGATCATCGCGGCCGCGCTCGGCGTCCCGGGCGTGGCCCGGCTGACCGGTGCGCTGGGCGGGCTGGGGCGGGCGGTGCACATCGAGGAGCGGCAGGACGAAGGTGCGCTGCCGCGGCTGCACGCGCGCGTGGAGATCGCCGTACGCGCGGACCACCGGGCCCTGGAGGTGGCCCGGGAGGTCCGCGCGAGGGTCGGCGAGGTGCTGCCCGGTCACCCGACCGTGGCGGTGCTCGTCACGAGGATCGGCTGAAGGCTGAAGGCGGAACCAGGATCGGCCAGCGGCTATTCGCCGACGCCGGCGAGGTCCCGCAGCCGTCGGGCCTGGGCGGCGCGCTCGGCGGCGCGCTGGTCGTCGTACGTACGCCCCTGGACGCCCTGGAGCAGCGCCTTGGTCTCGATGACGGCGTCGCGCGGCGCGGCCAGCAGGGCCGTCGCCAGGTCGCGTACGGCGTCCTCGACCTGGTCGGCGGGCACGGCGATGTTGGCCAGGCCGGTGCTCACCGCTTCCTCGGCCGCGACGAAGCGCCCGGTCGCGCAGATCTCCAGCGCGCGGGCGTAGCCGACGAGCCCCACCAGCGGGTGGGTGCCGGTCAGGTCGGGCACCAGTCCGAGGCTGGTCTCGCGCATGGCGAACTGCACATCGTCGGCGACGACGCGCAGGTCACAGGCGAGGGCGAGCTGGAAGCCGGCCCCGATGGCATGCCCCTGTACGGCGGCGATGGACACGATGTCGCTCCGTCGCCACCAGGTGAAGCCCTCCTGGTAGCCGGCGATGGCCTCGTCCAGCACGGCGTCACCGCTGTGCGCGAGGTCGATGAACGACGGTTCGCCGTCGAAGCCCTCGGGCGTGAACGCCTGCCGGTCGAGGCCGGCCGAGAAGGACTTGCCCTCGGCACGCAGCACCACGACACGGACGGAGCCCGGCAGCAACCGCCCGGCCTCCGCCAACGCCCGCCACAGAGCAGGACTTTGAGCGTTGCGCTTGGCCGGGTTGGTCAGCGTCACCGTGGCGATCGCGTCGTCCACGGTGAGCCGTACGCCGTCCTTGTCGAGTACGGGACCGAGGTCCTTGTCGTCCTGTTCGGGCGAAGCCATGGGGCGCCTCCGATGTGTGCGGTCAACAGAGCAGAGCTAAGTGACTGCACAGTAACCACCCGGCCGGTCAGTCGTCCGACCGGGTGGTCACCATCGAAGCCGTTGAGCCGCTCGGGGTCAGGCCGAAGCCTTCTTGCCCCGGGTCGCCCCGCCACGCCCACGGAGCGTGACGCCCGACTCACTGAGCATCCGGTGGACGAAGCCATACGAGCGGCCGGTCTCCTCGGCCAGCGCCCGGATGCTCGCACCGGAGTCGTACTTCTTCTTCAGGTCTGCCGCGAGCTTGTCGCGCGCGGCGCCGGTCACCCGGCTGCCCTTCTTCAGAGTCTCGGCCACCCGTGCCTCCTCATGGGAAGTGCGCTCTTGGTCTCCTCATGATCACCCCTCCAAGCGTTCATGGCCACCCATTCGGCAAGGTCCGTGAGACAAGGTTTTGACGACAGGAGCGCGTCCCCACAAGTGGAATATGGAATTCCGTACGGCCGTGTCCGTACGACCGAACGAGTTGCCGCGCGAAATACCTGGTCAGAGACGCGGAACGGCCGAGCCCTTGTCGATAAAGGACTCGGCCGGGAAATTGATGTAGGACACACCTCGGTACGAGGAGATCTCACACAGATGGTGGATCACCGGTAGGCCGAATGATCCATACGCCGTTGATCAAGCATTCGATCAAGCCGGTTCGATCAGGCCAGGGCGACGAGATCCGCGTAGTCCGCGCCCCACAGGTCCTCGACGCCGTCCGGCAGCAGGATGATCCGCTCCGGCTGCAGCGCCTCCACGGCGCCCTCGTCGTGGGTGACGAGAACGACGGCGCCCTTGTAGGTGCGCAGCGCCCCGAGGATCTCCTCGCGGCTGGCCGGGTCGAGGTTGTTCGTCGGCTCGTCCAGGAGTAGGACGTTCGCCGAGGACACCACCAGGGTGGCGAGCGCGAGGCGGGTCTTCTCGCCGCCGGAGAGGACCCCGGCCGGCTTGTCGACGTCGTCGCCCGAGAACAGGAACGAGCCGAGCGTCTTGCGGACCTCGACCAGGTCCAGGTCGGGGGCGGCGGAGCGCATGTTCTCAAGGACCGTGCGCTCCGGGTCGAGGGTCTCGTGCTCCTGCGCGTAGTAGCCGAGCTTGAGGCCGTGGCCCTGGATGATCTCTCCGGTGTCCGGCTTCTCGGCACCGCCGAGGAGCTTCAGGAGGGTTGTCTTGCCGGCGCCGTTCAGGCCGAGGATGACGACGCGCGAACCCTTGTCGATGGCCAGGTCGACGTCGGTGAAGATCTCCAGGGAGCCGTACGACTTCGACAGGCCCTCCGCCATGAGCGGGGTCTTGCCGCAGGGCGAGGGCTCCGGGAAGCGCAGCTTGGCGACCTTGTCGGACACGCGCACCGCGTCGAGCCCGGCGAGCAGTCGGTCGGCGCGCTTGGCCATGTTCTGCGCGGCGACCGTCTTGGTGGCCTTGGCGCGCATCTTGTCGGCCTGCGAGTGCAGGGCCGCGGCCTTCTTCTCGGCGTTCTGCCGCTCGCGCTTGCGACGCTTCTCGTCGGCCTCGCGCTGCTGCTGGTAGAGCTTCCAGCCCATGTTGTAGACGTCGATCTGGGCACGGTTGGCGTCCAGATAGAACACCTTGTTGACGACGGTCTCGACGAGGTCGACGTCGTGGGAGATCACGATGAAGCCGCCGCGGTACGTCTTCAGGTAGTCGCGCAGCCAGACGATCGAGTCGGCGTCGAGGTGGTTCGTCGGCTCGTCGAGGAGGAGCGTGTCCGCGTCGGAGAACAGGATGCGGGCCAGCTCGATACGGCGGCGCTGACCGCCGGAGAGCGTGTGCAGGGGCTGGCCGAGGACACGGTCGGGCAGGTTCAGCGCGGCGGCGATGGTGGCGGCCTCGGCCTCGGCGGAGTAGCCGCCCTTGGTGAGGAACTCGGTCTCCTGACGCTCGTACTGACGCATGGCCTTGTCGCGGGTGGCGCCGCTGCCGTTGGCGATGCGCTGTTCGTTCTCGCGCATCTTGCGGATCAGGGTGTCCAGTCCGCGCGCGGAGAGGATGCGGTCGCTGGCGAGCACGTCGAGGTCGCCGGTGCGGGGGTCCTGCGGGAGGTAGCCGACCTCGCCGGAGCGGGTGACGGTGCCGCCGGCGGGCTGGCCCTCGCCGGCCAGGACCTTGGTCAGGGTGGTCTTGCCGGCGCCGTTGCGGCCGACGAGACCGATGCGGTCGCCCTTGGCGATGCGGAAGGTCGCGGACTCGATGAGGACGCGGGCGCCGGCGCGCAGCTCGATACCGGAGGCGGAGATCACGGTCAGACTCCAGAGCGGGGTCGTAGGCGGAAGGGGCGGCTGAGGACGTTCCCGCCGTCTAATGCGCGAGGAGAATGGCCATAGGCCAAGTCTAACGGGCGGGTGCAAGCGTTTTTTCTGTCTGCGGCGGGCCGTTGCCCGGGGCGCGTGGCCCGGAGTGATCCGGCCCACGCGGTCCACGGCGATGAGCTGGGCGGTCCGGGCCGGCGCCCGGAAACTGCCGGGCGACGAGCGGCGCCGTGCCGTGACGAACGGCACGCGCGCGTAGCGGGCGTCCCCCGTTCGGCCGCTCGCCTGGCGCCCCCGCGCGGGCAGCGGGCGAGTATGGGCGCCAGGGAGTCCACACGCGCGGAGAGCGGGGCCCATGCAGTTCGACGACGATGCCGATCTGGACACCTCCGAGGTGCAGGACGTGCGCGGCAGCCGGATTCCCGGCGGGCGCGCGACCGTGGGCGGGGGTCTCGCGGGGCTGATCGCGCTGCTCCTGGGGCTGTTCTTCGGTGTCGGCCCCGACAACCTGGGGTTGTCGTCGGGCAGCGACTCACCGGCGGCGACCGCGTCCTCGCTGGCCCAGGTGCAGTCGTCCTGCCGTACCGGACAGGACGCGAACACCAAGGAGGACTGCCGCGTCGTGGCGGTGGTCAACAGCGTGCAGGACTTCTGGGCGCAGGAGTTCCGGCGGCGCGGCGGGACGTACACCCGCTCCCCCACGGTCTTCTTCAGCGGGCAGGTCGCCACCGCGTGCGGGACGGCGACCTCGGCGGTGGGGCCGTTCTACTGTCCGGGCGACCGGAAGGTCTATCTGGACCTGGGGTTCTTCGACGAGCTGCGGACGAAGTTCGGCTCCAGCGGCGGCCCGTTCGCGCAGGCGTATGTCGTGGCGCACGAGTACGGGCACCACGTGCAGGACCTGATGGGCACGCTCGGCCGGGCGCAGGACGGGCGGACCGGTGCGAACAGCAACGCGGTGCGGGTTGAGCTGCAGGCGGACTGCTACGCGGGGGTCTGGGCGCATCACGCGACGACCACGAAGGACGAGTCGACCGGGCGGCCGTTGATCACCAGCCTCACGGAGGCCGACATCCGGGACGGGCTGGACGCGGCGGCGGCCGTGGGCGACGACCGGATCCAGGAGCGGTTCCAGGGCCGGGTCACGCCGGAGACCTGGACGCACGGGTCGGCGGCGCAGCGGCAGCAGTGGTTCCGCCAGGGCTACCGGACCGGGGACATGGCGCGGTGCGACACCTTCCGCTGACCGCCGGGATGCCGTTCGCGGGGCGTTGTCAGTGGCGGGTGCAAGACTCGTCGAAAGCGATCGAAGCGGCGGAAAGACAGCAAAGGCACACGGCACCGGACAACACCCGATGCACAAGGGAGTGATCGGCATGGCAGGCAAGGACAGCGGGCGTCCCAGCATCTACCCGTCCCTGCTGTACACGGACGCGAAGGCGGCGATCCGGCAGCTCACGGAGGCCTTCGGCTTCACCGAACTCGCGGTGTACGAGGGTGAGGACGGCTCGGTGATGCACGCCGAGCTGACGCAGGGCAACGGCGCGGTGATGCTCGGCTCCAAGGGCCGCGGCGGGCGTTTCGACGAGGCGATGAAGAGCGCGGGACCCGTCGGGGTGTACCTCGTCGTGAACGACGTCGACGCCCACCACCGACGGGCCGTGGAGCACGGCGCGGAGATCCTGATGCCCCCGACGGACCAGGAGTACGGATCCCGGGACTACATGGCCCGGGACCTCGAGGGCAACATCTGGAGCTTCGGTACCTACGCCCCGGAGATACCGGGGACGGCAGGCGCCTGACCCGGCCTAGCTGCCCCCTGTGTGCACCTGGAAGGCGGCCCGGCGCACGGCCTTGGCGAGCGCCGGGTCGGGGTGGGCCGCGGCGAGCGCGACCAGGACCTGCACGGTGCGCGGGTGGCCCACCGCGCGGACCTCGTCGAGGAGCATGGGGACGGTCGGCTGGATCGCCGACTCCAGATGGCGCACGAGCAGCGGGGCCTCCCCGTGGTCGGCGACCGCGGCGGCGGTGTCGACCCACATCCAGGTGGCCTCCTCGCGGGTGAGGACCTCGTGGGCGTCCTCCGGGTCGATCCCGTCGTGCTCCGCGAGCCACAGCAGGGCGTACGGCCGCAGCGTCGCCTCGTCCACCGCCGCGCGGACGTCGGGCTCGGCGGGGGCGCCGACGACGCGCAGCGCCTCGAAGGCGAGGCCGCGCAGCAGGGCGTCCTCGCCGCGGGCGGCGTCGATCAGCTGGCCGACCGCGCTGCCCACGGTGCGGGCGGCGAGCCAGGCGCGGTACTCGGCGCGGGCGGCGTTCGGGCGGAGCTGGGAGCAGCCGCGGAGCATGTCCTCGGCGGACTGCTCGATGTTCCCGGCGGGGCTCTGCGCTGCCACGCAGATCTGCTCCAGCTTGACCCAGACCGCCCAGCTGCCGAGCGGGGTGAGGGTGGCCTGGGCGTCGCCGTAGGTCAGGGCACCGACGGAGGCGAGGGCGTGCAGGGCCCAGTCGAGGAGGTCGTCGAGAGGGGTGTCGTCGGTGGCCTGCGGCTGCTGGACCGGCTCGGGCTGCGGGCCGTAGGGGATCTCGCAGCGTTCGGTGCGCAGTTCGGTGACGCGCTGGCCGAGGAGGTCGAGGAGCTGGGCCACGGGGACGGGCCCGGCGGACAGCTGGAGGAAGGAGAGCACCTGAGGCATGGCCGAGACGACCTCGGCGACGGCGGAGGGCTCGTACCCGCGGGGTTCCGGGTGGGCGAGCGACCAGGCGTCGAAGAGGGCGACCCAGCCGCGCAGTACGGCGCTGTCGTCGCGGTCCCAGGCGCGCAGCCGCCAGCCGGGGCGGGCGCTGTCGCCGTGCACCTCGACGAGGCCGGCGAGGCGGGCGGTGTCCCAGTCGGCGCGGACCTGAGCCGGGGTCAGGCCCAGTTCCTCGGCGGCGAGTTCGGCGGTCGCTTCGGAGAGGGTGCCTTTGCCGTCGGGGCTCGCGCCGTCGCGGCCGGGGCGTAGTGCGGCGTCGGCCCAGTGGGCGACGCGGGCCGCGCCGGCCAGGCCGGAGCGTGCCATTCTGGCCAGTTCCGCGGGGGCCGGTGTGCCCTCCGGAGGACGGGGTGCGGGGCGGCGCGAGCGCCGCTGGTTCATCGCTCGGGGGGCGGCGGCCAGGGGTCGCGGGCGGACGAGTCGAAGCCTGGAGTCGCGCGGGATACGGGACGTCACGGGTGCAGTCTTCCGGTTGACGGTCCGAAAACCCAAACGGAATGTCACGGCGGGCGACGGGGAGGGCCAAGGCAGGGGGTCCCGCGGGCTGCTGGGGACCGGGTTCAGGCCAGTGGTACAGGGCTAAACGGAAGGCCGGAGAGGGGTGGGCCGATGAGCGGGCCGGGGTCACATCAGCGGGGTCAGGAAGCGGCGGAGGATCTCCTCGTAGGCGGCCGGGTCGGCGTTCCACATGGCGCTGTGCGGCGCCCGGGCGACCGGCTGGAGGGTGATCAGGTCGGGGCGCCGGGCGGCGAAGCGGCGGGAGAGGGACCAGGGGGCGACGGTGTCGTCGGGGCCGTGGAAGATCAGGGTCGGGACCTTGAGCCGGGCGGGGTCGGCGGCCTCGGCGATGCGGTCGCCGTGCAGACCGGTGCGGCCCTGGGCGGCGCGGACCGCCAGCGGCAGCAGCGCGCCCGGGGTGTGCCGGGCGGTGGCGAGGGCGCGCAGCGTCGTCTCCCAGTCGAGCACAGGCGAGTCCAGCACCAGTCCGGAGACGCGGTCGCGCATCCCGGAGTGAGCGGCGGCGCGCAGCGCCATGGTGGCGCCGGTGGACCAGCCATAGAGGACGACGTGCTCGGCGCCGTAGCGCACGGCGTAGCGGATCGCCGCGTCCAGGTCGCGCCACTCGGTCTCGCCGAGGTGGCCCAGGCCGTCGGGGTTGCGGGGTGCGCCGAGGTCGCCGCGGTAGGAGGGGGCGAGGACCGGGAAGCGGTTGCGGTGCAGGAACTCCATGACGTTCAGGGCGAGTTCGCGGGTGGCGGCCAGGCCGTGCACCGCGATCACCCAGGTGCTGCGCGCTCCGGGGACGAACCACGCGGGCAGGGAGCCGAGTTCGCCCGGGATGTCGATGTCGGCGTGGTCGAGGCCGAGGGCGGCGCTCGGGTTGCCGATGTGGACGTTGGGGGTGAGCCACACCTTGTCGCGGGGGTGCAGGGTGCCGTGGGTGACGCGTTCGAGGCGGCGTACGACGGTGTCGGCGGAGGGCGCCGCCGTGTCGACGACGGGGCCGACGACCGCGTGGGAGCCGTCGCCGGCGAGGCCGTAGATGCCGGGGCGCAGGGAGGCCAGGTCCCGGGTGAGGGTGATCTGGCCGGCGGCGGTGGCGTGCACCGTGAGCCGGGGTTCGGTCGGCAGGGGGCGGCCGGGCGGCGCCTTCAGCGCGGCGTCGCTGGCGTACCGGCCGGCGGCGACGCCCACCGCACCGGCCGCGAGGGCCACGGAGACGGCCGCGGCCGTCGCTTTGACTGTGCGCACGGCACCAGTGTCCCGGCGGACCCGCCCGGCGGCCAGCCGAAGGCGGCACAGGGTCGACGCGGGCCGCCGAAGCTGCCGCGGGCTGCCGAAGGGAGCGAGAAGCGCCGCGCGCGGGTCACCCCCGCCGCTGCCCGTACCCCCGCAACCGCTCCCCCGCCTCCGCCACCTGCTCCCCCGACAGCAGCGTCGGCGACAGCCCCGGTACCGAGGACGCCGTCAGCCACAACCGGCACATCCACTCCAGCTGGGCCGTGCGGTCGAACGCCTGGTCCAGGGAGGTGCCGTAGGCGATCGTGCCGTGGTTCTGGAGGAGGCAGGCTGAGCGGCCGGCGAGGGCTTGAAGCATGTTCTCGGCCAACTCCTCGGTGCCGTATGTCGCATACGGGGCAACCCGGACCGGGCCGCCGAGAGCGCCGGACATGTAGTGGATCGAGGGGAGTTCGGGGACGAGGGTCGAGACGGCCGTGGCATGGACGGCGTGGGTGTGGACGACGGCCTGGGCGTCGGTGTTGCGGTAGACGGCGAGATGCATGGGCAGTTCGCTCGTCGGGAGGAGGGTGCCGAGGACCTGTCGGCTGTCGAGGTCGACGCCGACCGTGTCGTCCGGAGTCAGCCGGTCGTAGGGGACACCGGAGGGGGTGACCAGGACGATGTCGCCGACGCGCACCGAGACGTTCCCGGAGGTGCCGACGACCAGGCCGTCGGACACCGTCCGGCGGGCCGTGACGACGAGTTCGTCCCAGGCGTCCGCCTCCTCGGTGCGCACACGCCGCCGCCACGGCTCCCCCACAGCCTGTGCGCCCTCCCCGACATCCCGTACGCCCCGCTCGTCCCGCCGCCGTTCAGCCATGCCGCGATCCTGCCAGCCGGTTCCCCAACACGCGCTCGGGCGAGGGCACTTTAAGCCGGAAGCCACCCATCCGAAAGAGTACATATAGGCATGTAACGCCCACTCGGGCCGCTTGGCCGGAGACCGATCGGCGTCGACAGATCTTCCAATAGCCTCTGGGGGATTTGTCGTGCACGCCGCCATTCCCCGGGGGAAACATGGCCCGTGATCGCAAACCGTCCCGCCACCGCGCCCGCCTCGTCGCGGCCGTCGCCGCCCTCGCCGCCGGCGGAACCGCTCTCGCACTCGCGCTCACCGACATTCCGGCCGCCGCCGCGAGCCCCGCCAAGGGCCACGACGTCTCCTCGCACCAGAAGAACGTCGACTGGCCGAGCACGAAGGCGAAAGGCGCCACCTTCGTCTACGTCAAGGCGACCGAGTCCACCAACTACGTCAGCCCCTACTTCACCGAGCAGTACAACGGCGCGCGCGCCGCCGGCATCATCCGGGGCGCGTACCACTTCGCACTGCCGGACAAGTCGTCGGGCGCGACCCAGGCCGCGTACTTCGTGGCGCACGGCGGCGACTGGAAGGCGGACGGCTGGACGCTGCCGCCGGCGCTCGACATCGAATACAACCCGTACGACAGGAAGCACAGCTGCTATGGCCTGAGCAAGGCCAGGATGGTGAGCTGGATCAAGGCCTTCAGCGCCGAGGTGAAGCGGGAGACCGGCCGCCGTCCGGTGATCTACACGACCGCCCACTGGTGGAACACCTGCACGGGCAGCAGCACCGCCCTGGCCTCGACACACGCGCTGTGGATCGCCCGCCACGAGTCGGCGGACGCGGGCTCGCTGCCCGCCGGCTGGTCGTACTGGACCTTCTGGCAGTACGACAACAGCGGGGGTCTGCCGGGTGATCAGAATCTCTTCAACGGGACGACGGGCCAACTGAAGAAGTTCGCCCGGGGTTACTAGCCCGTACAGACACCCCAGAGACCCCCTCAGTTCATCTTCCGTTCATCCAGGTTGCCTACGGTCAACGCGCCAATGACCTCGAACGATTGCCTGGGTAAATGGAAAGCTTCTCGCTGATTCTCGCGATTGTGGTCGTCACCGCACTCGCGTTCGATTTCACGAACGGTTTCCACGACACCGCCAACGCGATGGCCACCACCATCTCGACCGGTGCGCTCAAGCCCAAGGTCGCGGTGGCCATGTCGGCCACCCTCAACCTGGTGGGCGCTTTTCTCTCCGTGGAGGTCGCCAACACGATCTCCAAGGGTCTTGTCGACGAGAGCGGCATCCGTCCCGAGGTCATCTTCGCCGCCCTGGTCGGCGCGATCCTCTGGAACCTGGTGACCTGGCTCGTCGGCCTGCCGTCCAGTTCCTCACACGCCCTGATGGGTGGTCTGATCGGCGCCACCATCGCCTCGGCCGGCACCGGCGCGGTACACGGCGACGTCCTGGTCACCAAGGTGCTGCTGCCGGCGGTCGCCGCCCCGATCGTCGCGGGCGTCGCGGCGATGCTGGCCACCCGCTTCTCGTACGCCCTGAGCCGCAACGCCGAGGGCAAGGCCGCCGACAAGGGTTTCCGCGTCGGCCAGATCGCCTCCGCCGGCCTGGTCTCGCTGGCCCACGGCACGAACGACGCGCAGAAGACGATGGGCATCATCACCCTCGCCCTGATCGCCGGCGGTTCCATCGCCCCCGACTCGGACCCGCCCACCTGGGTCATCCTCTCCGCGGGCCTCGCCATCGCGATGGGCACCTACATCGGCGGCTGGCGCATCATCCGCACCATGGGCAAGGGCCTGACCGACCTCCGGCCGCAGCAGGGCTTCGCCGCCCAGACCAGCGCCGCCGCGGTCATCCTGGCCTCCTCGCACATCGGCTTCTCGCTCTCCACCACGCACGCCGTCTCCGGCTCGGTGATGGGCGCGGGCCTCGGCCGCAAGGGCGGTGTCGTCCGCTGGTCGACCGCCACCCGGATGTTCGTCGCCTGGGGTCTGACGCTGCCGGCCGCCGCGCTGGTCGGCGCGCTCGCCGAGTCGGTGACCGACCTCGGCGACTGGGGCACCGCGCTGGTGGCCGTCTTCCTGGTCGCCTCCAGCACCGCGATCTGGATCGTCTCCCGCCGCCAGGTGGTCGACGCCTCGAACGTCAACGAGGTCGAGGAGCCGGCCGGCGTGGTCACCGCCGCGATCGCCGCTGTGACCCCGCCCCCGTCGGTCGCCCTCTCCGAGGGCCTCACGGCGACGATCCCCTCGCCGCCCGCCGTCGCCACGTCCGACCCGGCGACCCCGCCGGCCGCCGCCGTCTGAGCCCGCGCCCCCGGTTAGAAGGAACGAATCAGCATGCACATCGACTGGGCAGCCCTCGGCTCCGTCTTCGGCGTCAGCCTCGTGGTCACCGTGGCCCTGGTGGCCGTCTTCACCCTCGGTATCACCGCCCTCTCCCGCCGCGAACGGGCCACCGCCCAGGGCGACTCGGCGGCCCTCGCCCTGACGGGCGCCTACGCCTGCTTCGCGGCCTGCGCGGCGGCGGTGGCGTACGGGATCTACCTCATCGTGGCCTGACCGGCCGCCAGTTGGACCGAGCGTGGGGGGGGGGGGGGGGGGGGTGTCGCGGGGGCCGCCCCACCCACCCTCACCCCGACGCCCCGGCCGCGGAGCGGGG
>NZ_JBHYWD010000004.1:328393-464879 GCF_042751305.1 Streptomyces hokutonensis | reverse complement strand
GGGGGGGGGGGGGGGTCTCTCCCTCCGACCCACGCGGGGGCGGCCCGCGCCCCGTCGGCGGGCGGGGGGGGGGCGGCGACCCCCCACCCCCCCCCCCACCCCACGTTTTCGCGCCCCGCCGAAGGCGGACGTGTGGGTATCAGCACACTCCTCCCCCGCAGGTCAACAGCAAGTTGACGCCCCTTCCAACCCCGTGGTGGACTGCCGGAGCCATGTACGGCGGCAGGAGAGGAAGCCGGTGCGAATCCGGCGCGGTCCCGCCACTGTCACCGGGGTAGACAACCCCGGGAGCCAGGAACTCTCACCGCCGGTCTCGTCGAACCAGGGCGTGGACACCCTGAGTGAGGACATATCGCCATGCTCGGCTGCCGTTCGAGGTCCCGTACCAGCGCAAGTCCCGACTCAGCGACCGGCTGAGCCGATGCGTGCCGATCGCGTCTTCGCGTACGGCGCCGCCGCCGGCCTTCTCGGCGACCACCTGCTCGGCGATCCCCGCCGCGGGCATCCGGTCGCCGCGTTCGGCCGTGCCGCCGGTGCCGTGGAACAGGTCCTGTGGCGCGACCACCGAGGCTGGGGCGCCCTGCACACCGCCGTGTGCGTGGGCGGCACCGTCTCCCTCGCCGCCGTGGCGACTTCGGCCCTACGACCGTCCCGTACCGCCTCCGCCGCCCTCACCGCGGCCGCCACCTGGGCGGTCGTCGGCGGGACCTCCCTCGCGCGCGAAGCCGGGGTCATCGGGCGCGCGCTGGAGGCCGGTGACATGGAGGCAGCACGGGCACGGCTCCCGCACCTCTGCGGGCGGGACCCGCAGGCCCTCGACGCCGACGGGATCGCCCGGGCCGTCGTCGAGTCCGTCGCCGAGAACACCTCCGACGCGGTGGTGGGCGCCCTGGTGTGGGGCGGCATCGCTGGTGTCCCGGGCCTGCTCGGCTTCCGCGCGGTGAACACCCTGGACGCCATGGTCGGCCACAAGTCGGCCAAGTACCGCCGCTACGGCTGGGCTTCGGCCCGCCTCGACGACCTCGCCGGCTGGCCGGGCGCCCGCCTCACCGCCGTCCTCGCGACCGTCGCGGGCGGCGACCCGCGCGGAGCGGTGCGCGCCTGGCGCTCCGACGCCCCCAAGCACCCGAGCCCCAACGCCGGTCCCGTGGAGGCCTCCTTCGCGGGCGCCCTCGGCGTGCGACTGGGCGGGACGCTCTCCTACGGCGGCCGGGTCGAGGACCGGCCCGTGCTGAACGGCGCCGGGCGCGCCGTCGCCGTAGCGGACATCGACCGGGCCGTACGGCTGTCCCGGCGCGTCGGCTGGCTCGCGCTCGGAGTCAGTGTCGCCGTGCGGCTGCTGGTGAAGGGACGGACGTCATGAGCGGCGGCGGGCTGTTGGTCGCGGGCACCACCTCGGACGCCGGGAAGAGTGTCGTCACCGCCGGGATCTGCCGGTGGCTGGTGCGGCAGGGCGTGAAGGTGGCGCCGTTCAAGGCGCAGAACATGTCCCTGAATTCGTTCGTCACGCGCGAGGGCGCCGAGATCGGGCGGGCGCAGGCGATGCAGGCGCAGGCGTGCCGCATCGAGCCGACCGCGCTGATGAATCCTGTCCTGTTGAAACCCGGTGGCGACCGGACCAGTCAGGTCGTGCTCATGGGCAAGCCTGTTGGCGAGATGAGCGCGCGCGGCTATCACGGCGGGCGGCAGGAGGCGCTGCTCGGCACCGTGCTGGACTGTCTCGCCGAGTTGCGGGGCACGTATGACGCGGTGATCTGCGAGGGGGCCGGCAGTCCGGCCGAGATCAATCTGCGGCGGACCGACATCGTGAACATGGGCATCGCGCGCAACGCCGGGCTGCCCGTTCTCGTCGTCGGCGACATCGACCGCGGGGGCGTCTTCGCCTCCTTCTTCGGGACGGTGGCGCTGCTCGGCCCGGAGGATCAAGCCCTCGTCGCCGGGTTCCTCGTCAACAAGTTCCGGGGCGATGTGTCGCTGCTGGAACCGGGGTTGGAGATGCTCCTCGGCCTCACCGGGCGGCGGACGTACGGCGTGCTGCCGTTCCGGCACGGGCTCGGGATCGACGAGGAGGACGGGCTGCGCATCTCGCTGCGCGGGACCGTCCGTGAGTCGAACACCGCGCCGCCGGTCGGCGAGGACGTGCTGCGGGTCGCCGTCTGCGCGATCCCCCTCATGTCCAACTTCACCGACGTGGACGCCCTGGCCGCCGAACCGGGCGTCGTGGTGCGGTTCGTGGACCGGCCGGAGGAGCTGGCCGACGCCGACCTCGTCGTGATCCCGGGGACCCGGGGGACGGTGCAGGCGCTGGAGTGGCTGCGGGAGCGGGGACTTGCGGACGCCCTAGTCCGCAGGGCCGCGGAGGAACGGCCGATCCTCGGTGTCTGCGGCGGCTTCCAGATCCTCGGCGAGCACATCGAGGACGAGGTCGAGAGCCGGCGGGGCTCGGTCGACGGACTCGGAGTACTGCCCCTGCGCGTGCGGTTCGCACACGAGAAGACCCTCACCCGGCCCGTCGGCGAAGCCCTCGGCGAGCGGGTGGAGGGGTACGAGATCCACCACGGTGTCGCCCAGCTCACCGGCGGTGAGCCCTTCTTGGACGGCTGCCGGGTCGGCCAGACCTGGGGTACGCACTGGCACGGCTCGCTGGAGTCGGACGGGTTCCGGCGGGCGTTCCTGCGCGAGGTGGCCGCCGCCGCGGGTCGCCGGTTCGTGCCGGCCGCCGACACCTCGTTCGCCGCGCTGCGTGAGGAGCAGCTCGACCGGCTCGGCGACCTGATCGAACAGCACGCGGACACGGACGCGCTGTGGCGGCTCATCGAGTCCGGCGCGCCACAAGGACTGCCTTTCATTCCACCGGGAGCGCCCGCATGAGCACAGTGTTGTTGTTGTCGACCGCCGACACGGATCTGCTGGCGGCCCGGGCCTCCGGCGCCGGGTACCGGATCGGCAACCCGTCCCGCGTGGACGCCGTCGAGGAGCTGCCCGCGCTCCTCGCGGGCGCGGACATCGCCGTCGTACGACTGCTCGGCGGCAAGCGCGCCTGGGAGGACGGGCTCGCCGCGCTCAAGGCCTCGGGCATCCCGACCGTGCTGCTGGGCGGGGAGACCGTCCCCGACGCGGAGTTGATGGCCGAGTCGTCGGTACCGGCCGGTGTCGTGGCGGAGGCGCTGCGCTATCTCGTCGAGGGTGGCCCGGACAACCTCACCGAACTCGCCCGCTTCCTCTCGGACACCGTGCTGCTCACGGGCGAGGGCTTCGAAGCGCCGCAGAAGATGCCCGAGTTCGGCGTCCACGGCGAGCGGGCCTTCGTCGAGGGCCGCCCGACCGTCGGCGTGCTCTTCTACCGGGCGCATCACCTCTCCGGCAACACCGCCTTCGTGGACACGCTGTGCGACCAGATCGAGGCGAAGGGCGCCAACGCCCTTGCCGTGTACTGCGGTTCGCTGCGCGGTGCCGACTCCGGGCTGTACGACATCCTCGGCCGGACTGACGCGCTGATCGCCACCGTCCTCGCCGCGGGCGGCACGCACGCCTCGCAGGCCTCGGCCGGAGGCGACGAGGAGGCCTGGGACATCGGCGCCCTCGCCGACCTCAACGTGCCTGTGCTGCAAGGGCTTTGCCTTACGTCGTCCAAGGCCGCCTGGGACGAGTCCGACGCCGCGCTCTCCCCCATGGACGCGGCGATGCAGGTCGCGATCCCCGAGTTCGACGGGCGGCTGATCACCGTCCCCTTCTCATTCAAGGAGCAGGGACCGGACGACGTCCCGGTCTACGTCGCCGACCCCGAGCGGGCCGGACGGGTCGCCGGAATCGCCGTACGGCACGCGAAGTTGAAGCACAAGCCGAACGCCGAGAAGAAGCTCGCGGTCGTCTTCACCGCCTACCCGACCAAGCACTCGCGCGTCGGCAACGCGGTCGGACTCGACACGCCCGCCTCGGCGATCCGGGTGCTGGACGCGCTGCGGGACACCGGATACGGGGTCGACGAACACCCGGACAACGGCGACGAGTTGATCCACCGGCTCATCAACGCCGGTGGCCATGACGTCGAATGGCTCACCGAGGAGCAACTGGCCGCCGCGCCCGCGCGCGTGCCGCTCGCCGACTACCAGGCGTGGTTCGACAGGCTCGAACCCGACCTCAGGCAGGGCATGTTGGACGCGTGGGGCGAGCCGCCGGGCAACCTCTATGTCGACGGCGACGACATCGTGCTGGCGTCCCTGCAGTTCGGGAACGTCGTCGTGATGATCCAGCCGCCGCGCGGCTTCGGTGAGAACCCGATCGCGATCTACCACGACCCCGACATGCCGCCGTCGCACCACTACATGGCCGCGTACCGCTGGCTGGACAACAGCTTCGGCGCCGACGCGATCATCCACATGGGCAAGCACGGCACCATGGAGTGGCTGCCCGGCAAGGGACTTGGGCTCAGCGGTGGCTGCGCGCCGGACGCGGTCCTCGGCGAACTCCCGCTCATCTACCCGTTCATCGTCAACGACCCGGGCGAGGGCACCCAGGCCAAGCGGCGAGGGCACGCCACAGTCGTCGACCACCTGGTGCCGCCGATGGCGCGTGCCGACACCTACGGCGACCTGGCGAAGCTGGAGCAACTCCTCGACGAGTACGCCCTGGTGTCCGACCTGGACCCGACGAAGGCACCGGCCGTCCGTGCGCAGATCTGGACGCTGGTGAAGGCGGCCGAGCTGCACCACGACCTGCATGTGGACGACCAGCCGGACGACGCGGCGTTCGACGAGTTCGTGATGCACATCGACGGCTATCTGTGCGAGATCAAGGACGTGCAGATCCGCGACGGCCTGCACATCCTCGGCGGCGGCCCGGTCGGCGAGGCCCGCGTGAACCTCGTGCTGGCCGTGCTGCGCGCCTCGCAGGTCTGGGGCGGGCAGGCCAACGCGCTGCCGGGGCTGCGGGCCTCGCTGGCGGCCCATTTCGGGCTCAGCGAGAAGGAGTTGCTCGCCGAGCCGGGTGCGCCGCTGAAGGTGCCGGTGGAACTGAGCGATCTCGTCGAGGGACCGGCCCGTTCGGCCGCCGACGCGATCGATCTGCTGGAGCAGCTGTGCCGCCGGTTCGCGGAGGGCATGGAGGCCCAGGAGTGGGACGTCACGGCCGTCCCGGCGCTCGTGCGTGCCGTCATCGGCGCCGAACTCCCGGACGCGGTCGCGGTGTTGGAGTTCGCCTGTGACGAGGTGGTCCCCCGTCTCTCCCGCACCACCGACGAGATCGACCACATCCTCCTCGCGCTCGACGGCGGTTATGTCCCGGCGGGTCCGTCCGGCTCTCCGACCCGAGGTCTGGTCAACGTCCTGCCGACCGGCCGGAACTTCTACTCCGTCGACCCCAAGGCCATTCCGTCCAGGCTGAGTTGGGAGGTCGGGCAGGCGCTGGCGGACTCGCTCGTGCAGCGGTACCTCCAGGACAACGGCGAGTTCCCGAAGTCCGTCGGCCTCACGGTGTGGGGCACGTCGGCGATGCGCACCCAGGGCGACGACATCGCCGAGATCCTCGCGCTGCTGGGCTGCCGTCCGGTCTGGGACGACGCCTCGCGCCGGGTGACCGGCTTCGAGATCGTGCCCGTCACGGAGCTGGGCCGGCCGCGCATCGACGTCACGGTGCGGATCTCCGGCTTCTTCCGGGACGCCTTCCCGCACGTCGTCGGGCTGATCGACGACGCGGTGCGGGCGGTGGCCGAGCTGGAGGAGCCGCCCGAGTCCAACTACGTCCGCGCGCACGCCGACGAGGACACCGCCGAACACGGCGACCGGCGCCGGGCCACGGCCCGTATCTTCGGCTCCAAGCCGGGCGCGTACGGCGCCGGTCTCCTGCCGCTGATCGACGCGCGCAACTGGCGCAGCGACGCGGACCTCGCCGAGGTGTACGCGGTGTGGGGCGGGTACGCCTACGGGCGCGGGCTCGACGGACAGGCGGCGCGCGGGGACATGGAGACGGCGTTCAGGCGAATCGCCGTGGCCGCCAAGAACGTTGACACCCGCGAGCACGATCTCGTCGACGCCGACGACTACTTCCAGTACCACGGCGGCATGGTCGCCATGGTCCGCCACCTCACCGGCGCCTCCCCCGAGGCATACGTCGGCGACTCCGCGACTCCGGACCAGGTGAAGACGCGCACGCTAGGCGAGGAGACGCACCGGGTCTTCCGCGCCCGGGTGGTCAACCCCCGCTGGATGGCGGCGATGCGGCGGCACGGCTACAAGGGCGCCTTCGAGATGGCGGCGACCGTCGACTACCTCTTCGGCTACGACGCGACGGCCGGGGTCGTCGACGACTGGATGTACGAGAAGCTCAGCGCCGAGTACGTCTTCGACCCGGAGAACCGGGACTTCATGAAGAAGTCCAACCCGTGGGCACTGCGCGGCATCACGGAACGGCTCCTCGAAGCCGCCGAGCGCGGTCTGTGGGCCGAGCCGGACGCGGACACGCTGGAACGACTGCGGGCCACCTACCTGGAGCTCGAAGGCGACCTGGAGGGCGACGACCAGTGACAACTCCCTTTCCGTTCACGGCCGTTGTCGGCCAGGACGATCTGCGGCTCGCGCTGCTGCTGAACGCCGTGTCGCCGGCGGTCGGCGGTGTGCTGGTGCGCGGCGAGAAGGGCACCGCCAAGTCGACGGCCGTGCGCGCGCTTTCGGCGCTGCTGCCGGAGGTCGCCGTCGTCCCCGGCTGCCGCTTCTCCTGCGACCCCGCCGCACCCGACCCGGCCTGCCCGGACGGCCCGCACGAGACCGGATCCGGCACCCAACGCCCGGCGCGCATGGTCGAGTTGCCGGTCGGCGCCTCCGAGGACCGGCTAGTCGGAGCGCTCGACATCGAGCGGGCACTCTCCGAGGGCGTCAAGGCCTTCGAGCCCGGCCTGCTCGCCGACGCGCACCGCGGCATCCTCTACGTCGACGAGGTCAACCTCCTCCATGACCACCTGGTCGACCTGCTGCTGGACGCGGCGGCGATGGGAGCCTCGTACGTCGAACGCGAAGGCGTCTCCGTCCGGCACGCCGCGCGCTTCCTGCTCGTCGGCACCATGAACCCCGAAGAGGGCGAACTGCGACCGCAGTTGCTCGACCGGTTCGGGCTGACCGTCGAGGTGGCCGCCTCGCGGGAGCCCGACCAGCGGGTCGAGGTCGTGCGGCGCAGGCTCGCCTACGACGACGATCCGGCCGGTTTCACCGAGCGGTGGGCGGACGAGGAGTCCTCCGTACGGGCCCGGATCATCGCCGCGCGTGCGCTGTTGCCGTCCGTGCGGCTGGGCGACGGGGCGCTGCGGCAGATCGCGGCGACCTGTGCCGCCTTCGAGGTGGACGGTATGCGCGCCGACATCGTGATGGCGCGTACCGCGACCGCGCTGGCCGCCTGGGCCGGGCGGACCGACGTGCTCGCCGAGGACGTACGGCAGGCCGCGCTGCTCGCGCTGCCGCACCGCAGGCGGCGAAATCCCTTTGACGCGCCGGGACTTGACGAGAACAAGCTCGACGACACGTTGGAGGAGTTCGCCGAGCAGGAGCAGTCGCAGGGGCCCGAAGATGATGATCCGGGGCCGGATGACTCCGGTGGGGGTGGTGGGCAGCCGCCGGCCTCGGACTCTGACGGTCCTCAGGGTGGTGACACCGGTGCGCAGCCGGAAGCCGGCGAGGGCGGGGAGCCGCAGCCTTCCGGTTCCGGTGAGCAGCAGCCCGTACGGGCCTCCGAGCCCTTCCGCGCCAAGGCGTTGAGTGTGCCCGGGATCGGTGAGGGTGCCGCCGGGCGGCGTTCGCGGGCGCGGACCGAGCATGGGCGGACCACCGGGGCCCGGCGGCCCCAAGGGGCGCTCACCAAGCTGCACTTGGCGGCGACCGTGCAGGCGGCGGCACCGCATCAGCTGGCGCGTGGGCGGGCCGGGCGTGGGCTCGTCGTACGCCGGGACGATCTGCGGCAGGCGACGCGGGAGGGGCGTGAGGGCAACCTCGTGCTGTTCGTCGTGGACGCCTCCGGGTCGATGGCGGCCCGGCAGCGGATGAGCGCGGTGAAGGGGGCTGTGCTGTCGCTGCTGCTCGACGCGTATCAACGGCGGGACAAGGTGGGGCTGGTGACCTTCCGGGGTTCCGCGGCCGATGTGGCGCTGCCCCCGACCTCCTCCGTCGACGCTGCCGCCGTACGGCTGGAGTCGTTGCCTACCGGTGGGCGGACGCCGCTCGCGGCCGGGCTGCTGAAGGCGCGGGACGTGCTGCGGGTGGAACGGTTGCGGGATCCCGCGCGGCGGGCGCTGGTGGTCGTGGTGACCGACGGGCGGGCCACCGGTGGTCCGGAGCCCGTCGCGCTGGCCGGGCGGGCGGCGCGCTTGTTCGCGGCCGACGGGGTCGCCTCCGTGGTCGTGGACTGCGAGTCGGGGCCCGTACGGCTGGGCCTGGCCCGGCAGTTGGCCGGTGAGCTGGACGGTACGGCGGTCACGCTCGACGAGTTGCGGGCCGACTCGATCGCCGGGCTGGTCAAGGACGTACAGAGGAGGGCCGCGTAATGCCGCAGGGACAGCCAAGTGTCGTACCGGATGACGGGCTGACGACCCGTCAGCGGCGGAACCGGCCGCTTGTCGTCGTGCATACGGGAGTTGGGAAGGGCAAGTCCACCGCCGCCTTCGGGCTGGCGTTGCGCGCCTGGAACCAGGGGTGGCCGATCGGGGTGTTCCAGTTCGTCAAGTCGGCGAAGTGGAAGGTCGGCGAGGAGAACGCCCTTCGGGTGCTGGGGGCTTCCGGCGAGGGCGGGACCGTCGACTGGCACAAGATGGGCGAGGGCTGGTCCTGGGTGCAGCGCGACTCCCAAATGGACAACGAGGAGAAGGCCCGCGAGGGCTGGGAGCAGGTCAAGCGGGATCTCGCCGCCGAGACGTACCAGCTGTACGTGCTCGACGAGTTCGCGTACCCGATGCACTGGGGCTGGGTCGACACGGACGAGGTCGTCGACGTGCTGCGGAACCGGCCCGGGACCCAGCATGTCGTGATCACCGGGCGGAACGCGCCCGAGAAGCTCGTCGACTTCGCCGATCTCGTGACCGACATGTCGAAGGTCAAGCACCCGATGGACGCCGGTCAGAAGGGCCAGCGGGGTATCGAGTGGTGATGTCTTCCGTGCCTCGGCTGGTCATTGCCGCGCCCTCTTCGGGCAGCGGCAAGACCACCGTCGCCACGGGGCTGATGGCCGCGTTCGCCGCGCGGGGGCTCGCCGTGTCCCCGCACAAGGTCGGGCCGGACTACATCGACCCCGGGTACCACACGCTCGCCACCGGGCGGGTGGGGCGGAACCTCGACGCGTATCTGTGCGGGCCGGAGTTGGTCGGTCCGCTGTTCGCGCACGGGGCGCGCGGGTGCGATCTCGCCGTCGTCGAGGGCGTGATGGGGATGTTCGACGGGGCCGCGGGCGAAGGGGAGTTGGCGTCGACCGCCCATGTCGCGAAGTTGCTGCGGGCGCCGGTCGTGCTGGTCGTCGACGCGTCCTCGCAGTCCCGGTCCGTCGCCGCGCTGGTGCACGGGTTCGCGTCCTGGGATCCGGAGGTGCGGGTCGGGGGCGTGATCCTGAACAAGGTGGCGTCTGATCGACACGAGGCGCTGTTGCGGGAGGCGTTGGACTCCGCCGGGGTGCCGGTGCTGGGTGTGTTGCGGCGGGCGCCGCAGGTGGATACGCCGTCCCGGCATCTGGGGTTGGTGCCGGTTGCCGAGCGGCGGGCCGCGGCGGTTGAGGCTGTTGCGGCGATGGGGGCGCAGGTCGACGCCGGGTGTGATCTGGAGGCGTTGATCGCGCTGGCGCGTAGTGCCGGTGCGTTGTCGTGTGCGGCTTGGGATGCGGCTGAGGTCCTGGCTTCTTCGCCCCCGCCGCCCCTGCCCGTCCCGTCTCTGGGGGCTGCGCCCCCAGACCCCCGCCTCGGCCCTGAAGGGGCCTCGTCCTCAGACGCCGGACAGGCCGAGAGTGCACGACCCCATTCAAGAGTTGCCGTAGCCGGCGGCCCCGCCTTCACCTTCTCCTACGCCGAGCACACCGAGCTCCTCACCGCGGCCGGTGCCGAGGTCGTCGTATTCGACCCCCTCCGGGACGAACAACTCCCGGACGGGACGCGCGGGTTGGTCATCGGAGGCGGGTTCCCCGAGGTGTACGCCGCGGAGTTGTCCGCCAACGAGCCGTTGCGGAAGGCCGTTTCGGCGCTCGCGGAGAGTGGCGCACCCGTTGCCGCCGAGTGTGCCGGACTGCTGTATCTGTGCCGGGAGTTGGACGGTCGGCCGATGTGCGGGGTGCTGGATGCCACCGCGCGGATGAGTGAGCGGCTGACACTCGGCTACCGGGACGCCGTCGCGCTGAGCGACAGCGTGCTGGCCGTGGCCGGGACGCGGATGCGCGGGCACGAGTTTCACCGGACCGTCGTCGAACCCGGCTCGGGGGCGGCTCCCGCGTGGGGAGTGCGCGCACCCGAGCGGCGGGTCGAAGGTTTCGTACAACAGGGTGTGCACGCGAGTTATCTGCACACGCACTGGGCGGCCGAGCCCGGTGTGGCCCGTCGGTTCGTGGAGAGGTGCCGGACGTCATGAGCAGCAGCAGGTTGATCGGAGTCGGGGTGGGTCCCGGCGATCCGGAGCTGGTGACCGTCAAGGGCGTCAACGCTCTGCGGGCCGCCGATGTCGTCGTCGTACCAGTGATGGACACCGGGGAGCGGGGGCGCGCCGAGGCTACCGTCCTGCACTACGTCCCGGAGGAGAAGGTTCTCCGCGTCGTCTTCGCGCTCAACGAGCGGACCGACCGCGCCCGGCGGGAGGCCGCCTGGGATGCCGCCGGGGCGAAGGTCGCCGAGCTGCTCGCCGCGCACGACGTCGTCGCGTTCGCCACCATCGGGGACCCGAACGTCTACTCCACCTTCACCTATCTCGCCCTGACCATCGAGGAGTTGGTGCCGGGGGTCGTGGTCGAGACCGTCCCCGGTATCACCGCCATGCAGGATCTCGCCGCGCGCTCCGGGGCCGTACTCACCGAAGGGACCGAGCCGCTCACGCTCGTGCCGGTGACCGCCGGGTCCGCGGTGCTCAAGGACGCGCTGGCCGGGCCGGGGACGGTCGTGGCGTACAAGTTCGGGCGGCAGGCGGGCGAGGTCGCCGAGGCGCTGCGGGAGACCGGGCGGATCGAGGACGCGGTGTGGGGGTCGGCACTCGGGCTGCCCGAGGAGTCGATCCGGACGGCCGCCGAGCTGGACGGGGAGCCGCTGCCCTATCTGTCGACGCTCATCGCACCCGCGCGGCGCGAGGGCGGGCGGGGCGGGAAACTGTGACGCCCCAAAGCTCAGGCCGCGAGGCCTACCACCAGCCAGATGAACGCAGCCCCCGCGACCGTGCACAACAGGGTCGCGGGCGCGGGGTGTTCGTGGTGGGCCTCGGGGAGGATCTCGGCGGCGGCGAGGTAAAGGAGCACGCCTCCGAAGAAGCCGAGATAGCCGCCGAGCAGCGTGGCCGGGATGGTCAGGAACGCCGTCGAGGCGGCGCCGGCCACCGGGGCCGCCGCGTCCGCGAACAACATCGCGATCGCCTTGCGGCGGGCGTTCCCGTACAGGCTCGTGATCGTGTACGTGTTGAAGCCGTCCGCGAAGTCATGGGCGATGACCGCGAGCGCGACCGCCGTGCCCATGCCACCGCCCACCTGGAACGCGGCGCCGATGGCGACCCCGTCCATGAAACTGTGGCCGACCATCGCGGCAGCCGCCGTGAGGCCGACCTCGGGCGCGCGGCCGTTGCTCTCCTCCGCTCCGTGCGCGGCCTGGCGGGCGGCGAGCGTGCGCTCGACCAGATGGGCCACGAGGAAGCCGGCCACGAAGAGCAGCAGGGCGGCCGGTACGCCGAAGACCTCGCGGCCCGCCGCGCGCAGCGCCTCCGGCAGCAGATCGAGGCCTACGACACCCAGCATCAGGCCGCCGGCCAGGCCCAGGACGAGATGGCGGCGGTCGGTCACGCGCTGTGCCGTCCAGCCGCCGGCCAGCGTCATCAGGAACGCGCCGAGCGCGACGAAGACCGCCATGGTCCCCTTGCTATCCGATCAACCCCTGTTCGCGCACATCCTGGGCCACTCCACCCCCACATGCACTGACGTTCCCGTTCTGTTTGTCCCGCTTGAGAGGATCCGACCCCATGGCCGATGCCGCCGCCGATACCCCCACCGGCAAGGTGACCTTCGTCGGTGCCGGTCCCGGCGCCGCCGATCTGCTGACGTTCCGTGCCGCGCGCGCCATCGCCGAGGCCGACGTCGTGATCTGGGCGGCCAGCCTGGTCCAGGCGGAGGTCCTCGACCACGCGCGCGAGGGCGCCGAGATCCTGGACTCGGCGACGATGTCCCTGGAGGACGTCGTCGCCGTCTACGAGCGGGCCGCCGCGGAAGGCCTGCGCGTCGCGCGCATTCACTCCGGCGACCCGGCCCTCTGGGGCGGCACGCAGGAACAGCTCGACCGATGCGCCGGGATCGGCATCGCGACCGAGATCATTCCGGGTGTCTCGGCCTTCTCCGCCGTCGCCGCTCTCGCGCAGCGCGAGCTGACGATCCCGGAGGTCGCGCAGTCCGTCGTTCTCACCCGGCTCGGCGGCGGCAAGACGCCGATGCCGCCGGGCGAGGAGGTGCGGGAGTTCGCGCGCCACGGTACGACGATGGCGATCTTCCTGTCGGCCGCGCGCAGCGGGCAGTTGGTGCGGGAGCTGCTGGAGGGCGGCTATCCGACGGACACCCCGGTCGTCGTCGCCTACCAGGCGACCTGGCCCGAGGAACTGATCGTGAAGTGCACGATCGCCACGCTGGAGGAGACGGTCAAGGAGCACAAGCTCTGGAAGCACACCCTCTTCCTGGTCGGCCCGGCCCTCGACGCCCACGGCACCCGCTCGCACCTCTACCACCCCGGCCACTTCCACGGCTACCGCAAGGCCGACCCGGAGGCCCGCCGGGCCCTGCGCTCGCGGGGTGCGAACACGTGATCACGGTCGTCGGTACGGGGACGGGGGCGCCGGTGGCGGACGATGTGCTCGCCGCTGCCCGGCTCGTCGTCGGCGGCCGGCGTCATCTGGCCGCCGCCAGGCTCCCGGACGGCGCCGAGCAGATCGTCCTCGGCCCGCTCGCGCCCGCCCTCGACACCATCGAGGCGTACGTCGGGAAGGGCGAGCCGGTCGTCGTGCTGGCCTCGGGCGACCCCGGGTTCTTCGGGATCGTCCGGGCGCTGGCGGAACGGTTCGGCGCCGACGCCCTCGACGTCCGCCCCGGTGTCTCCTCCGTCGCCACCGCCTTCGCCCGGCTCGGCCTGACCTGGGACGACGCCGTCGTGGTCAGCGCGCACGGACGCGATCTGCGTACGGCGGTCAACGCGTGCCGCGCGCATCCCAAGGTCGCCGTGCTCACCGGACCCGGAGCCGGGCCCTCCGAACTGGGCGCCGCTCTCACCCACCGCACCACCGGGCGTGTCCTGGTCGTCGCGTCCGCGCTGGGCACTGGGGAGGAACAGGTGGAGCGGGTCACGCCGGCCGAGGCCGCCGCCCGGGACTGGGGTACGGCGGTGAGTGTGGTCCTCTGCCTGGACGAGACCCGCGTTCTCGGTGCCGTACGGACGGTCGCCGGGGCTGCCGTGGGTCCTGCCCAATGGGCGCTGGACGAGCGGGAGTTCGAGCACCGGGACTCGATGATCACCAAGTTCGAGGTACGGGCGCTGGCGCTGGCCCGACTCGGACCCCGGCTCGGCGAACTGGTCTGGGACGTCGGCTCGGGCTCCGGTTCCGTGGCCGTGGAGTGCGCGCGGCTCGGCGCCGCCGTCACCGCCGTCGAGAAGACCCGGGACGGTGTCGAGCGGATCCGTGCCAACGCCGAGGCGCACGGCGTCGACGTGCACACCGTGCACGGGGCGGCGCCGACCGTGCTGTCCGACCTCGACGACCCCGACGCCGTGTTCGTCGGCGGCGGCGGGCGCGAACTGCCCGCCATCGTCACCGCGTGCGCGCGCCGGGCCCGGCGGACCGTGGTCGTCGCGATGGCCGCGCTGGACCGGGTACCGGCGGTGCGCGAGGCGCTCGGCGGTGCCGGGTTCGTGGTCGACGGGGTGCTGCTCCAGTCGTCCCGGCTCGCGCCGCTGCCGGGGAACGTGACCCGGCTGGCGGCCACCAATCCCGTTTTTCTGCTGTGGGGGGTTCGAACCCCCTTTTTGGATGAAGGAGTTACCTCGTGATCGGCCTCATCTCCGCCACCGCGGCGGGAGCGACGGCACGCGACCGGCTGGCCGCCGCGTGGCCGGACCGTACGCGCGTGTACGACGGTCCCGTCGGGGACGCCGTCCGGGCCGCGTTCGCGGAGTGCGAGCAGCTCGTCTGTTTCCTCGCAACGGGAGCCGTAGTACGCCTGATCGCCCCGCTGTTGGGCGACAAGCGGACCGACCCGGGGGTCGTGTGCGTCGACGAGGGCGGACGCTTCGCCGTCTCGCTGGTCGGCGGGCACGGCGGCGGGGCCAATGAACTCGCCGTGGAAGTGGGCGAGTTGTTGACCGCACAGCCAGTCGTGACCACGGCCACGGACGCGGTCGGTGTGCCCGGCCTCGATACCCTCGGGTTCCCGGTGGAGGGCGATGTGGCCGGGGTGTCGCGGGCCCTGCTCGACGGCGAACCGGTCGCCCTGGACGCCGAGTTGGCGTGGCCGCTGCCGCCGCTGAAGGTGTCCGCCAACGGCTCCTACGTCATCAGGGTCACCGATCGCGCACTCGTCGCACCCGCCGAGCGTGAGGTCGTACTCCGGCCGCCGTCGCTGGTCGTCGGGGTCGGCGCGTCCAAGGGTGCCCCGGCGGACGAGGTGGTGGGGCTCATCGAGGGCGCGGTGCGTGACGCGGGGCTTTCGTTGAAGTCCCTCGCCGAACTCGCCACCGTGGACGCCAAATCGGACGAGCCCGGCATCGTCGAGGCGGCACAGCGACTCGGAGTGCCTCTGGTGACCTACTCCGCCGCGGAGTTGGCGGCCGTGGAGGTGCCCAACCCCTCAGAGGCGCCGCTCGCCGCCGTGGGCACACCGTCGGTGGCGGAGGCCGCGGCTCTCGTGCGGGGCGGCGAACTCCTCGTCCCCAAGCGGAAGTCGGAGCGTGCCGACGGGCAGCCGGCGATGGCGACCTGTGCCGTCGTACGTCGGCTCGCGCGCGGCCGGCTCGCGGTGGTCGGGCTGGGACCCGGCGCCCGGGACCTGCTCACCCCGCGCGCCAAGGCCGAACTCCGGCACGCCGCCGTACTCGTGGGGCTCGACCAGTACGTCGACCAGATCCGCGATCTGCTGCGGCCCGGGACGCTGGTCCTGGAGTCGGGGCTCGGCGCCGAGGAGGAGCGGGCCCGTACCGCCGTCGCCGAGGCGCGGAAGGGGCAGGCGGTCGCGCTGATCGGCAGCGGTGACGCCGGGGTGTACGCGATGGCCTCGCCCGCGCTGGCGGAGGCCTCGGACGACATCGACGTGGTCGGAGTCCCGGGCGTGACCGCCGCGTTGGCCGCCGCCGCGATCCTCGGGGCGCCCCTCGGCCACGACCACGTCTCCATCAGCCTCTCCGATCTGCACACGCCGTGGGAGATCATCGAGCGGCGGGTGCGGGCGGCGGCCGAGGCGGACATCGTGGTGACGTTCTACAACCCCCGCAGCCGGGGCCGGGATTGGCAGCTCCCCAAGGCCCTCGCGATCCTCGCCGAGCACCGGGAGCCGGCCACGCCGGTCGGTGTCGTACGGAACGCCTCGCGGCCGGACGAATCCAGCCGACTGACGACACTGGCGGCGCTGGATCCGGCGACGGTCGACATGATGACAGTGGTGACCGTGGGCAACACGGCGACCCGGGACGTCGCCGGACGCATGGTGACACCGCGCGGGTACCGCTGGCAGGCGGATCGGGCAGCAGAGGAGGGCGCCAAGTGACCCCCGTGGACCGTGTGGTGCATCCCATCGAGGTGGAGTCGTACCGGCGGATGCGCGCCCGGCTGGACACCTCGCACCTCCCGCCGCTGACCCGCGCGGTCGTGGAGCGGGTCGTCCACTCCGCGGCCGATCTGGAGTACGCGACCGATCTCGTCCTGGACGAGGGCGAGTTGGCGAAGGCACACAGCGCGCTGCACGCGGGGGCGCCGGTGGTCGTGGACGTGGCGATGGTCGCGGCCGGGATCACGCAGCTCAAGACCGTGTGCCGGCTGAAGGACGCCAAGTCCGGTCCCGGGCTGACGCGTTCGGCGCACGCGATCCGGCTCGCCTTCGAGGAGGTCGGGCCCGGCGCCCTGTGGGTGATCGGCAACGCGCCCACCGCACTGGAGGAGTTGCTGACGCTTGACGCCTCCCCCGCACTCGTCATCGGGCTGCCCGTCGGTTTCGTCGGCGCGGTCGAGTCCAAGGCCGCGCTGCGCGAGAGCGGGCTGCCCGCCGTGAGCAACGTGTCCGAGAAGGGCGGCTCGGCGGTCGCCGCGGCCGCCCTCAACGCCCTGCTGTACCACCCCACTTCACCGTCCGAGGAGAAATCGTGACCACCCCGCCGCCCGCCCTGCTCATCGCCGGACACGGCACCCGGGACGAGGCCGGAGCCGAGGCGTTCCGGTCCTTCGTACGGGAGTTGGGCCGCCGTCACCCCGAACTGCCTGTCGCGGGCGGGTTCATCGAGCTGTCGCCGCCGCCGCTGGGCGACGCGGTGACCGAGCTGGTGGAGCGCGGGGTGCGCCGGTTCGCCGCCGTACCGCTGATGCTGGTGTCCGCCGGGCACGCCAAGGGGGACATCCCGGCGGCGCTGGCCCGGGAGAAGGAGCGGCACGCGGGGATCTCCTACACGTACGGCCGTCCGCTGGGCCCGCACCCGTCGCTGCTGAAGGTGCTGGAGCGGCGGCTCGACGAGGCGCTCGGCGAGTCGGTGCGCACGCCCGAGGACCGGAGTGACGTGACCGTGCTCCTTGTGGGGCGCGGGTCGACGGACCCGGACGCCAACGCCGAGGTGCACAAGGCGGCGCGGCTGCTGTGGGAGGGGCGCGGCTACGCGGGCGTGGAACCGGCCTTCGTGTCGCTGGCGGCACCGGACGTGCCGAGCGGTCTTGACCGGTGTGTGAAGCTGGGCGCGCGGCGGATCGTCGTGCTGCCGTACTTCCTGTTCACGGGCATCCTGCCGGACCGGGTGCGGCAGCAGACGGAGGGCTGGGCGGCGGCGCACCCGGAGACCGAGGTACGGTCGGCCGAAGTCATCGGTCCGGAGCCGGAGTTGCTCGACCTGGTGATGGAGCGGTACCGGGAGGCGGTCAAGGGTGATTTGCGGATGAACTGCGACTCGTGCGTGTACCGCATCGCGCTGCCCGGTTTCGAGGACAAGGTGGGGCAGCCGCAGCAGCCGCACTTCCATCCGGACGACGACGGCCACGACGGTCACCACCACGGGCATCACCATCATGGTGGGCACGCACAT
Organism: Streptomyces hokutonensis; assembly: GCF_042751305.1. Classification (GTDB taxonomy): domain Bacteria; phylum Actinomycetota; class Actinomycetes; order Streptomycetales; family Streptomycetaceae; genus Streptomyces; species Streptomyces hokutonensis_A. The sequence continues at coordinate 447,427 of NZ_JBHYWD010000004.1, read as the reverse complement.
GCACACTGACAGAGCCCACGATCCCGCGCGCGAAACCCATGACCTCCGTCATCACGGTGACGCCGAGGTCCGGGACGACGGCGCCCGGTTGACCGACCTCGCGGTGAACGTCCGCGCGGACACGCCCCCCGCGTGGCTGCGCGAGCGAATAACCGACTCGCTGACCGGCCTCGCCGCCTACCCCGACGGGCGGGCGGCGCGGGCGGCGGTCGCGGCGCGGCACGGGCTGCCGGTGGACCGCGTGCTGCTGACGGCGGGGGCCGCCGAGGCGTTCGTGCTGCTCGCCCGGGCGCTGAAGGTCCGTCAGCCGGTGGTCGTGCACCCGCAGTTCACGGAGCCGGAGGCGGCGCTGCGGGACGCGGGGCACGCGGTGGAGCGGGTGCTGCTGCGGGAGGCGGACGGTTTCCGGCTGACCCCGGGGGCCGTCCCCGAGGGCGCGGACCTGGTGCTGGTCGGCAACCCGACGAACCCCACGTCGGTCCTCCACCCGGCCGCTTCGATCGCCCGACTGGCCCGTCCGGGGCGGACGTTGGTGGTGGACGAGGCGTTCATGGACGCGGTGCCGGGTGAGCGCGAGGCACTCGCGGGCCGGACCGACATCCCCGGCCTGGTGGTGCTGCGCAGCCTGACGAAGACCTGGGGTCTGGCGGGGCTGCGGGTCGGCTACGTCCTGGCCGATCCCGAGACGATCGCCGAACTCGAACGGGCCCAGCCGCTGTGGCCGGTGTCCACGCCCGCGCTCGCCGCGGCGGAGGCGTGCATGGACGCAGCGGCCCTCACGGAGGCCGCCCACGCGGCCCACCGCATCGCCGCCGACCGCGCCCATCTCGTCGCCGGCCTCACCGAGTTCGCCCCCGACGGCCTCCAGGTCATGGAACCCGCCGAGGGCCCCTTCGTCCTCGTCCGCGTCCCCAACGCGGTCGCCGTCCGACGGCACCTGCGCGACCTGGGCTTCGCCGTTCGTCGCGGGGACACGTTTCCGGGGTTGGGCGAGGAGTGGCTACGGCTGGCGGTACGGGACCGGGCGACGGTCAACCGCTTCTTGCAGGCACTGGACCAGGCGGTGACGTTGTCGGGGAAGTGAGAGGAGGGGTCTTTTGAGGCCCACTTCTCAACCAACCGAGACGGGTGGGTGGGTGGGTGGGTGGGTGGGAAAGGTAGTTGGCTCAGCCTCGACGGCGGCGCGCCGTGATCACCGCTGCCCCGCCGAGCGCCAGCATCAGCACCGCCCCGCCCGCGATGTACGGCATCATGGAGCTACCCCCCGTCTCGGCCAACCCCTCCTCCACCGGAGCGCCCTGCGGCTTCACATCCGGCGCCGGTGACGGTGACTCGCACGTCGCCTTTGCCAACGTCACCGTCCCCTCCACATCCGCCACGTTCAGCTTCAACGGGTTGACGGACACCTTGAGTTGGAGCGCGGTCGCAGCGGCCGTACGAGACGTGGTCGAGGTCTTGGACCAGTCGAGGCGCACCGACCCCACCCCCGGCACCTGAACCTCCGTAGGACCACTGGCAGTCACCGTGACGCGCTTACCGAGCACCGTCACCAACCCCGGCAGATGCGACGTGGCGACCGGCGCCTTCCCCGCCTCACACGTCGCCTTGGACGTGACCGCGTCGACCTCGATGAGCGAGAGCAACGGCAACCCGGGCACATGGAGCCGGACATGGGCGAGGTCGGTGTACCCCTCGGCCTTCGTCGCGGACACCGTCGCCTTCGCCGTGGCGACATCCGCGCTGAGCACACTGAAGGGCTGCCCGCCGTTCACCCCGTCCAACTGGGCGCTGAGCGCGGTCTTTTCGGCACTCTGCGGTGCCTGCACCTCGTTGAGGGAGACGGAGAGCGGGACATCCACCGTCTTGTTGAGCAGGGACACATCGAGCCCGGTGCGCAGGACGACGGCGCTCGCGCGACCCTGGTCGGTGGTCGCGTGGGCGGACCCCGCGCCGGCCAGCGTCACGGGACCGGCGGCGAGCACGGTGGCCGTGGCGACGGTGGCCCAACGGCGTGCGGGCATGCGGAAGTTGGTGCCGTTCAAGGTGTGGGACCCCCAGAAGAGACATGCTTGGGACCCGGTAAGAATTACCCACGAAGAGTGAACCGTCAGCGATCCCGCGTCACTTCACCCCATCGTGGGTTTTCCGTGAACGCATTCGAATCGGCTGGCGACTATTCGACCACCAGCCCGTTCAGCACCACCCGTCGCGGCGACGCCAGGACGCGCACATCGGCGCGCGGGTCCGCCTCGTACACGACGAAGTCCGCCGACGCGCCCTCCTCGAGCCCTGGCCGCCCGAGCCACCGCCGCGCACCCCACGCGGTGGCGGAGAGCGCCTCCACGGCGGGGATGCCGGCGGTGACGAGTTCGGCGACCTCGGCGGCGACCAGGCCGTGGGCCAGGGAACCGCCCGCGTCGGTCCCGACGTACACCGGGACGCCGGCGTCGTAGGCGGCGCGCACCGTGTCGTAGCGCCGCTCGTACAGCCGACGCATGTGGGCCGACCAGCTCGGGTATCTGCTCTCGCCGCCCGCGGCGAGGTCGGGGAAGGTCGCGATGTTCACGAGGGTCGGGACGATCGCCACTCCCCGCGAGACGAACAGCGGGATGAGGTCCTCGGTGAGGCCGGTCGCGTGCTCGATGCAGTCGATGCCCGCCTCGACCAGGTCGCGCAACGCGTCCTCGGCGAAACAGTGCGCGGTGACACGCGCACCGAGCCGGTGGGCCTCGGCGATCGCCGCCTCGACCGCGTCGCGCGGCCAGCAGGCCGACAGGTCGCCGAGGTCGCGGTCGATCCAGTCGCCGACCAACTTGACCCAGCCGTCCCCGCGTTGGGCTTCCTGGCCGACGTAGGCGACGAGTTCGTCCGGTTCGATCTCGTGGGCGAAGTTGCGGATGTAGCGGCGGGTGCGGGCGATGTGCCGGCCGGCGCGGATGATCTTCGGGAGGTCCGAGCGGTCGTCGGTCCAGCGGGTGTCGGACGGCGAGCCGGCGTCGCGCAGCAGCAGGGTGCCGGCGTCGCGGTCGGTGAGGGCCTGTGTCTCGGCGGTGGCCGCGTCGACGGGGCCGTGGGGGCCGAGGCCCACATGGCAGTGGGCGTCGACGAGGCCGGGGAGGGTCCAGCCGTCGACCGTGCGGATGTCATCGGCGGCGACGGGACGGTCGTAGGAGATGCGGCCGTCGATCACCCAGAGTTCGTCGCGGATGTCCTCGGGGCCCACCAGGACCCGGCCCTTTACGTGCAGCACCGGTTGATCGCTCATGGGACGCACGATAGTTCGTCGGGTGCGGGTCCCCTCAAGGGGCGCTGTCCTCGTCCTGCACCTCGGCCATCGCCGGGTCCAGCAGGCGTGACAGGAAGTGGCGCGTGCGTTCGTGTGTCGGGTTGGCGATGACCCGGTCCGGCGTACCGTCCTCGATGATCACCCCGCCGTCCATGAACACCACCCGGTCGGCCACCTCGCGCGCGAACGTCATCTCGTGGGTGACCACCATCATGGTCATGCCCTCGTTGGCGAGCATCCGCATGACCGCCAGCACGTCCCCGACCAGCTCCGGGTCGAGCGCCGAGGTCGGTTCGTCGAAGAGCATCACCTCGGGGTCCATCGCCAACGCCCGTGCGATCGCGACGCGTTGCTGCTGGCCGCCGGAGAGGGACGCGGGGTAGGCGGCGGCCTTCTCGGACAGGCCCACGCGCCGCAGGTTCTCGGCGGCCACCTTCTCCGCCGACGCCTTTTCCCGGCGCAGGACCCGGCGTTGGGGCAGGGTGAGGTTCTCGGTGACGGTCAGGTGCGGGAAGAGGTTGAACTGCTGGAAGACCATGCCGATACGACGACGTACGGCGTCGATGTCCACGTCCGGGTCGGTGACTTCGGTGCCACCGACGAACACCCGCCCCGCTGTGGGTTCTTCGAGCAGGTTCACGCAGCGCAACAGGGTCGACTTGCCCGAGCCGGAGGGGCCGATGACGCACACGACCTCGCCCTGCCCGATCTCCAGGTCGATGCCGCGCAGCACCTCGTTGGTGCCGAACGACTTGTGCAGACCCTGGACTTGGATCTCCGGTGCGATGCTCGCGCTCATCGGACGGCCTCCCCGGTCTTCGTCTCCATGCGGCGCACCACGAGGCTCAGCGGGATCGTGACGAGGAGGTAGCACAGGCCCGCCACCAGGATGGGCGTGGAGTTGGCCGTCGTACTCGCCAAGTCCCTGCCGTATTTGGACAGTTCGCGCTCCTCCAGGGTGACGCCGAGGAAGAGGACCAGGGAGGAGTCCTTGAAGAGGAGGACGAGTTCGTTGGTGAGGGGCGGCAGGATGATCCGGAACGCCTGCGGGACGACGATCGACACCATGGCCCGTGCCTGCGAGAAGCCGAGCGAACGGGCCGCCTCCAACTGCCCCTTGGGCACCGCCTGGATGCCGGCCCGGATCGTCTCAGCCATGTACGCGGCGGACACCAGGCCGAGCGCGAGGGCGACCTTGCCGTACGTGCCGCCGACGATCTCCGTGCCCGGGAAGGCGAGGGGTACGGCGACACCGACGAAGATGAAGATCAGCAGGGCGGGCAGGCCCCTGAAGATCTCGATGTAGATCCCCGCGAGCCAGCGGTACGGGCCGACGGACGACAGCCGCATCAGCGCGACGATCATGCCCAGCACCAGCCCCAAGACGAAGCCGGACAGGGTGTAGAGCACGGTGTTCTTCAACGCGAGTGTGATGACGTCGGGGAACATCTGCTTGGCGATGCTCCACTGCGCGAACTGGTTCTTCAGGCGCCCCCAGTCGGCGGTGACCGCGAAGGCGATCACCGCGCCGAGGAACACGGTGTACTGAACTCCCCTGGACAGCCTGCGCCGTTGACGTCGTGTCAGACCTCGTGCCCTGGGCTGGAGTTGGAAATCCGTATCGGTCATGAGGCCGAGGGCGAGGCGGCCGAGGCGTCGTACGGGCCGATCCACTTCTCGTACAGCTTCTTGTACGTCCCGTCGGCCTTCGCGTCCTTGATCGCCTTGTTGATGGCGGCGAGGAGTTTCGTGTTGCCCTTCTTGACCGTGAAGCCGTACTGCTCACCGGTGTTGAGGTTGTCGACGACCTGGAAGGCGTCGGCGTTGGCCTTGGTCTTGAGCCAGCCCTGGACGACCGGGTAGTCGATGATGACGGCCTGGACCTGGCCGGTGCGCAGGCCGTTGAGGACGGCGTCGGAGGACTCGAAGGAGACGGGATCGAAGCCCTTGCTCTTCGCGTAGTCCTCGCCGGTGGTCTGCGCCTGCGCGCCGAGCTTCTTGCCCTTGGCCTTCACGTCGGCGAGGGAGGCGATCCCGCTCTTCTTGTCGACGAGGACGGCCTGCGTGGCGTCGAAGTACGGGTCGGAGAAGTCGACGTTCTTCTTGCGCTCGGCGGTGATGGTCATGCCGGCGGCGGCCAGGTCGCACTCGCCGGCGTTGAGGAAGGCGCCGGTCTTGAAGTTCTCGAACGGGGTGTCCAGGATCTCCTGCTTCACGCCGAGGTCCTTGGCGACCAGGTCGATGAGGGAGACGTCGAAGCCCTGCACCTTGCCGTCGATCTCGGACTGGAAGGGCGGGTAGGGCAGGTGGGTGCAGGTGGTGAGCTGACCGGCCTTGACGAGTTCGACGCCACCGGCGGCGGTCTTCGAACCGCTGCCGCCGCTGTCGCTCGACGTGCAGCCGGCCACGAGGACGAGTGCGGCCGTCGCGGTGGTGGCGGCCAGGGTGCGGGCCCGGCGGCCGAGGAGCGTGTTCACGGAGGCCTCCTGTGACGGAACTGTGGCTTCCGATTATTCGGAGGGGCTGGGCGGACCGCTCGTGGTGAGACGCCGGTCAGGGGGCCGTACGGGCTAAGAAGTCGCCGGTCAGAGGGGCCCAGGGGCGCCGGTTACCCTCATTCTCATCGACTCCCGCGAGTGAAAGAGCACAGCCGTGACGCACCCCCTCCTCGACCCGCCCCCGCTGAGCGCCGCGCACTTCGCATCGATCGAGGACCGGGTGGCCCGGCTGCTCGGCACCGAGCAGGATGTCGTGATCATGCAGGGGGAGGCGTTGCTGCCGCTGGAGGGCGCGATCCGTTCGACGGCGGGTCCGGGCACGGTCGCGCTGAACGTCATCACCGGCCCCTACGGGCAGACCTTCGGGAACTGGCTGCGGGACTGCGGCGCCGAGGTGATCGACCTGGCGGTCCCGTTCCACACGGCGGTGACGGCGGACCAGATCCGCGAAGCCTTCGCCGAGCGCCCCGAGATCGACTTCGTCTCCCTGGTCCACGCGGAGGCCGCGACCGGCAACACCAACCCGGTCGCGGAGATCGGCGAGGTCGTACGCGCGCACGGCGCCCTCTTCTACCTCGACGCCGTGGCCTCCGTCGGCGCGGAGCCGGTGCTGCCGGACGCGTGGGGTGTCGACCTGTGCGTGATCGGCGCGCAGAAGGCGATGGGCGGCCCGGCGGGCGTCTCGGCGGTGTCGGTGAGCGCACGGGCATGGGCCCGTATGACGTCCAACCCCGGGGCGCCGCGCCGCTCGTACCTCTCCCTCCTGGACTGGAAGGACCGCTGGGTGGACACGGGCCGCAAGGCCCTCCTCCACGCCCCGGCCCAGTTGGAGATGCTGGCGCTGGAGGCATGCGTCGAGCGGATCGAGGCGGCGGGCCTCGACACGGTGATGCGCCGCCACGCCGTCGCGGCCGCGGCGACACGGGCGGGCGCCCTGGCCCTGGGCGGCGGCCTGGAGCCGTACGTCCACGACGCGACCGAGGCCGCACCGGTCGCCACGACGCTCAGGACACCGCCGGGCGTCATCGCGTCGGACCTGGTGGCAAGCGCCCTGGCGACGAACCCGGCCCTGCCCCTGGCAGCGGGCGGCGGCGCCCTGTCGAAGGAGATGATCCGGGTCAACCACTACGGAATCGACGCGACGGCGGACGCGGTACAGAACTCTCTGGCAGCACTGGGCGCTGCGCTGGCCGAGCAGGGGGTGCAGGTGGACCTGGAGGGGGCTCGGGCCGCCGTGGACGGGGCGTGGCGGTAACCCTCGGCCGAGGTATCCCGGGGGCGCCGCCCCCGGACCCCCGATCGGTCTGAACGGCCTCGTCCTCAAACGCCGGACGGGCTGGAAGTGGCGGAGGTCCGCAGCCACAGGCGCCGAGGCCGAACGGAACTGATTCCAGCGGGGTGTTCGTGCTCAACGTGCCACAGGGCACGCCGATATCTTGCGGGAAAGCATCGGCGGTATGACCGGCGCCTAATTCCGATGTAATTCCAGAATTCTCCTGCCCGATTTCCGCGCACCTAAACGCAAATAATTCGCGCAGATCTCGTGAGGGTTACACCCCTGTGACCCGTTACACAAGCGGACCGTTTCGCCCCTTATCTGTGGGTCAAAACGCCACAAACCCCCGGCGCTTGCACGCGTGATAACACAGCACAGCCCCATACGTAACCCCATCCCTCCATGCAATTTCGAATTTCCCTCGGTAAATTCAATTTGCATGACCGCCACCCGAGCAGACCTGCAAATAGACCGCCCCACGGTGGCCGACGGCGCCGTGCTCTGGCGTATTGCCAAGGAGTCGAACGCCCTCGACCTGAACTCGTCGTACAGCTATCTGCTGTGGTGCCGGGACTTCGCCGGCACCTCCGCCGTCGTGCGGGACGAGCGCGGGGAACCGGTCGGTTTCGTCACCGGCTACATCCCGCCGGAGCGGCCCGGCACCCTGCTCGTGTGGCAGGTCGCCGTCGAGGCCGCGCAGCGTGGCCGCGGGCTGGCCGCGCGGATGCTCGACGGGCTCACCGAGCGGGTCGCCGCCGAGTACGGCGTGACCGGCATCGAGACCACGATCTCGCCCGGCAACACCGCGTCCGAGCGCCTCTTCACCTCGTACGCCGAACGCCACGGCGCGACCGTCGAGCGCACGGTCCTCTTCGAGGCCGGTGACTTCCCGGACGGACCGCACGACCCCGAAGTGCTGTACCAGATCGGCCCGTTGAGCCTCTGAGACCCCGGCCTCCGAGAACCCCCCACACCCCTTCAGGAGCGATTCGCGTGACCATCACCCAGCCCGATCTCAGCGTCTTCGAGACCTTGGAGTCCGAGGTCCGCAGCTACTGCCGCGGCTGGCCCACCGTCTTCGACCGGGCCCGGGGCAGCCGTATGTACGACGAGGACGGCCACGCCTACCTCGACTTCTTCGCGGGCGCCGGCTCGCTCAACTACGGGCACAACAACCCTGTCCTGAAAAGGGCGTTGATCGACTACCTGGAGCGCGACGGCGTCACCCACGGGCTCGACATGTCGACCAGTGCCAAGCGTGCCTTCCTCCAGACCTTCCAGGACCTGGTGCTGCGGCCCCGCGACCTGCCGTACAAGGTGATGTTCCCGGGCCCGACCGGCACCAACGCCGTCGAGTCCGCGCTGAAGCTGGCGCGGAAGGTGAAGGGGCGGGAAGCGATCGTCTCCTTCACCAACGCCTTCCACGGGATGTCACTCGGCTCGCTCGCCGTGACCGGCAACGCCTTCAAGCGGGCCGGTGCCGGTATCCCGCTGGTGCACGGCACGCCGATGCCGTTCGACAACTACTTCGACGGGCAGGTCCCCGACTTCCTGTGGTTCGAGCGGCTGTTGGAGGACCAGGGCTCCGGCCTCAACAAGCCCGCCGCCGTGATCGTCGAGTCCGTGCAGGGCGAGGGCGGCATCAACGTCGCCCGCCCCGAATGGCTGCGCGCGCTCGCCGAGTTGTGCGAGCGCCAGGACATGCTGCTGATCGTCGACGACATCCAGATGGGCTGCGGCCGCACCGGCGCGTTCTTCTCCTTCGAGGAGTCGGGGATCGTCCCCGACATCGTCACCGTCTCCAAGTCCATCAGCGGCTACGGCCTTCCGATGTCGCTGTGCCTGTTCAAGCCCGAGCTGGACATCTGGGAGCCCGGCGAGCACAACGGCACGTTCCGCGGCAACAACCCGGCGTTCGTCACCGCCACCGCCGCCCTGGAGACGTACTGGGCGGACGGCTCCGCGATGGAGAAGCAGACCAGGACCCGCGGCGAACAGGTCGAGCAGGGGCTGATCTCCATCACCGAGGAGAACCTCGCCGACATCAAGGAGTACCGGGGCCGCGGACTGGTCTGGGGCATCGAGTTCAAGGACCCCGAGCGCGCCGGCCGGATCTGCGCCCGCGCCTTCGAACTCGGCCTGCTCGTCGAGACGTCGGGCCCGCAGGGCGAGGTCGTGAAACTCCTCCCCGCGCTGACCATCACCCCGGAAGAGCTGGACGAGGGCCTCAGCATCCTCGCCCGCGCGGTACGCGAAACCGCATAAGAACAGCCCGACCATCTGACACCACGTCAAGGAGGCGTCACAGCACCGTGATTGTCCGTTCGTTCAAGGAACTCGAAGGCACCGACCGGCACATCAAGGCCGCGTCCGGCACCTGGGAGAGCAAGCGCATCGTCCTCGCCAAGGAGCGGGTCGGCTTCTCGCTCCACGAGACCGTCCTCTACGCGGGGACCGAGACGTCGATGTGGTACGCGAACCACGTCGAGGCCGTCGTCTGTGTCGAGGGCGAGGCCGAACTCACCGACAACGAGACCGGGCAGACGTACACGATCACGCCCGGGACCATGTACCTCCTCGACGGACACGAGCGGCACACGATGCGGATCAAGGAGGACTTCCGCTGCGTCTGTGTCTTCAACCCGCCCGTCACCGGACGGGAGGACCACGACGAGAACGGCGTCTACCCGGTGCTGACCGAACCCGAGGAGGTCTGACGAGCATGACGACCACAGTCACCGACCTGTACCCCAGCCGCGGCACCACCGAGGTGTCCGTCCCGCGCAAGGACCCCGTCGTCTGGGGCTCACCCGACACCCCGGGACCGATCCCGACGGCCGACCTCCAGTCCTTCGAGCGCGACGGCTTCCTCGCCATGCCGGAACTCCTCCGCGACGACGAAGTCGACGTCTACCGGCGGGAGTTGGAGCGACTGGTCGTCGACCCTGCGATCAGGGCCGACGAACGGTCGATCGTCGAGCCGAAGTCGAAGGAGATCCGGTCGGTCTTCGAGGTGCACCGGATCAGCGAGGTGTTCGCGCGGCTCGTGCGGGACGAGCGGGTCGTCGGGCGGGCGCGGCAGATCCTCGGTTCGGACGTGTACGTCCACCAGTCCCGGATCAATGTGAAGCCGGGCTTCGGTGCGAGCGGCTTCTACTGGCACTCGGACTTCGAGACCTGGCACGCCGAGGACGGCCTGCCGAACATGCGCACCGTGTCCGTGTCGATCGCGCTCACCGAGAACCACGACACCAACGGCGGCCTCATGATCATGCCGGGCTCGCACCGCACGTTCCTGGGCTGCGCGGGCGCGACCCCCGAGGACAACTACCGCCAGTCGCTCCAGATGCAGGACGCGGGCACGCCGTCCGACGAGGCGCTGACCGGCATGGCCTCCCAGTACGGCATCAAGTTGTTCACGGGCAGGGCGGGTTCGGCGACCTGGTTCGACTGCAACTGCATGCACGGCTCCGGCGACAACATCACCCCGTTCCCGCGCAGCAACGTCTTCATCGTCTTCAACAGCGTGGAGAACAAGGCAGTTGAGCCGTTCGCGGCACCGGTGCGCCGACCGGAGTTCATCGGGGCGCGGGACTTCACGCCGGTCGGATGAGGAACGGCGTCAGAGCCAGGCCAGGGCCGCGGCCCGCGTCGAAGGCATAGGGCCTGCTCCACAGTTGGGCGAAGACCTCCTGTGCCACGCCCTCGGCGGCGACCGGGCTGCGGGTGACCCGTGCGGCGACTCCCCGCACCAGGCCGCCGTGGATCCGGTACGCCTCGGTCAGCGCGGACTCGTCGCCGTACACGAGCCGTCGGTGCAGCTCGGGATCGGCGGCGAATGGTACGGACGTGCTGCTGCCCGTCGGCCGCACCGGCACCACCCCCTGGTGCCCTTCCTGGCGTCAGCCGGACAGGACGTCCAGCAGGCGGTCGACGTCCTCGGGGGTGTTGTAGAGGTGGAGGGCGGCGCGCAAATTCCCGGCGCGGTCGGAGACTTCGACTCCGGCCGCGCTCAACTCGCCCTGCCTGCGCCCGAGTCCGGGCACCGACACGATCGGGGATCCCGGGGACGGGATCGGTTCGTGGCCGAGGGTGGCCAGGCCCGCGCGGAAGCGGTCGGCCAGGGCGAGGTCGTGGGTGCGTACGGCGGCCACGCCCAACTCCTCCAGCAGGGCGAGGGAGTGGCGGGCGCCGGCGTAGGAGAAGAGGGCCGGGCTCTCGTCGAACCGGCGGGCGGAGTGGGCGAGTTCGGCGACCGGGCCGTAGCAGCTGTCCCACGGGGCCTCCCCCGCGACCCAGCCCGCGAAGACCGGGTTGAGGTCGCCGAGGTCCTCCGGGGTGACCAGGAAGGCGACCCCGCGCGGGCAGAAGAGCCACTTGAAGCCGACGGCGGCGACATAGTCGTGGGCGTCCGCGTCGAGGTCCAGCCAGCCGGCGGCCTGCGAGGCGTCGACGTACGTACGCGCCCCGTGTTCGCGTGCCGCCGCCCGGAGCGCGGGCAGGTCGGCGATCCGGCCGTCGGCGGACTGGGCGGCGCTGACCGCGACGAGCGCGGTGCCTGGGCGTACCGACTCGGCGATCCGCTCCAGCGGCACGGCGCGCACCTTGAGGTCGGCGCGCATGTGGAAGGGGTTCACCACCGAGCTGAAGTCGGCCTCGGCGGTGAGGACTTCGGCCCCGGACGGGAGCGAGGAGGCGATCAGTCCGCTGTAGACCGCCACCGAGGCGCCCGCCGCCACCCGGCCGACAGGCACCCGCGACAGGCGGGCGAAGGCGGCGCGGGACGCCTCGACGTCGTCGAACATGTCGGTCGGTGTGCCGACCGAGGCCGCCTCGACGGCGGTGTGCATGGCGGTGACGGTGCGCCTCGGGAGGAGGCCGGTGCTCGCCGTGTTGAGGTAGGTGTTCTTCGGGGCGAACTCGGCGCGGACGAGGCTCTCGAAGGTCTCCATGGCTCCACTCTGCGGTGCCGTGCGCCCCTCGTCCATTGCGCGTTTTTGCGTGAATCCTCTAAGCGATGCTTATGCGTCGCCCCTGACCTGCGGCTTTCAGGCCTGCGGCACCGCACAGCCGTCGGGGCCGCAGGCCTCCGCGTCACCGTTGTCGATCAGCTTGAGGGGTGAGTGCTCGCCCCACGCCTGGGTCAGTGCCTGGGCGAAGACCTCGGCGGGCTGGGCGCCGGAGACGCCGTACTTGCGGTCGAGGACGAAGAAGGGCACGCCGTTCGCGCCCAGTTCGGCGGCCTCGCGCTCGTCGGCGCGGACGTCGTCGGCGTAGGCGCTCGGGTCGGCCAGCACCTTGCGGGCGGCGTCCGCGTCGAGGCCTGCGCCGACGGCCAGTTCGACGAGGCGCTCGTCGTCGCCGAAGACGGACCGCTCCTCGGCGAAGTTCGCCTTGTACAGCGCCTGGATCAGCTCGTCCTGGCGGCCCTGCTCCTTGGCGAAGTGGAGGAGGCGGTGCATGTCGAAGGTGTTGCCGTGGTCGCGGTCGTGGGTGCGGTAGTCGAGACCCTCGGCCGCGGCCTGCGCGCCGAGGTTGTTCTCGCCGGCCTGCGCCTGCGCCTCGCTCATGCCGTACTTCTTGGTGAGCATCTTCAGCACGGGCTGGATGTCGCCCTTGGCGCGGCCCGGGTCGAGTTCGAAGGACCGGTGGACGACCTCGACGCCGTCGCGGTGCGGGAAGGCGTCGAGGGCCTTCTCGAAGCGGGCCTTTCCGACATAACACCAGGGGCACGCTATGTCGGACCAGATTTCGACGCGCATCTTCTTCGGCTCTTTCCAGGACGTGTGCGGTTCACGGAGACTCCCTCCGTTTCCCCCGTGAACGTTCCGCCCGTCCGCTTCATTCCCCGCTGAGGGCCAGCCGCATCCCCAGGTGGTGACCGCCGTCGGACGGATCGGCGACCCAGCCCTGACGGACGTAGAAGGCCTGCGCCCGTTCGTTGTCGACATGCACGTCGAGTACGGCGGTCCGCCGGGCGTCGGCCCGCCACTGCTCGACGCAGGCCGTGTGCAGGGCCGTGCCGAGGCCGGAGCGCCAGCGGTCGGGGTCGACGTGGAACTGGAACAGCTTGACCGTTTCCGCCGGGCCGCCGTCCGGGGTGCGGAAGGAGGCGACGGCGACGACACGGCCGTCCTCGACCGCGCACAGCACATGGGCGTCGGGGCGTTCGATGGAGCCCAGCCAGGCGGCGCGCCAGTCGAAGTCGGACGGCGGGAGGCCGTCGGGGTAGTAGGTCGAGCGGGCACGGAAGTGCAGATCGGCGACGGCCCCGGCCTCGGCGGGCAGGGCCGTGCGGATCATCGGGGTGTCGGTGGCGCGATCACTCGTCATGCGGCCGATGACGTGACCTCCGCCGCTCCGGTTCCCAGGCGGCTGAACTGCGTCCGGTAGGCGCTCGGGGTCAGCCCGGTGCGGCGGGCCAGGTGGCCGCGCAGGGAGTCCGCCGTACCCAGGCCGCAGGCGCGGGCCACCTGGTCCATGGGGAGGGTGGTGGTCTCCAGGAGTTCCTTGGCGCGCTCGACGCGCTGGTGGAGCAGCCACTGCAGGGGGCTCACCCCGCTCTCCGCGTGGAAGCGGCGGGTGAGGGTGCGGACGCTCACGCCCGCGTGCCGGGCCAGGTCGGTGAGGGTGAGCGGCTTGTCGAGGTTGCGCATGGCCCAGCCCCGGGTGTCGGCGCAGGCGGTGCCGCGTTCGGGCGGCAGCGGGGTCTGGGTGAACTGCGTCTGCCCGCCCGGCCGTACGGGTGCGACGAGGGCGAGGCGGGCGACCTCGTTGGCGACGGCGGCGCCGTAGTCGGTGCGGATGATGTGCAGACAGAGGTCGATGCCGGCGGCGTAACCGGAGGCGGTCAGGATCTGGCCGTCCTGGACGTAGAGGACGTCGCCCCTGAGGTCGAGGGCCGGATAGCGCTCGCGCAGCTCGTCCGCCATTCCCCAGTATGTGGTGGCGCTGCGGCCGTCGAGCAGCCCGGCCTCGGCGAGCAGGAAGGCGCCGCTGCAGATGGAGGCGACGCGCTTGCCCGCGGCGGCGGCCTCGCGGACGGCGGCGACCGCGACCGGATCAGGTTCGTAGCGCTCGCCGGTACCCGCGAGCACCACGGTGTCGGCGGTGCGCAGGACGTCGAGGCCCCGGCCCACCTGGAGGGGCAGCCCTCCGGTCGTCATCACCGGCCCGCCGTCCGAGCTGCAGATGGTCACCTCGTAGCCGGGGGCGCCGTCGACCTCGACCTTGGCGAAGAGCAGCTCCGGGATGGCCAGGTTGAACATGGAGACGGGGGACGGCGCGACGATCGCGACGCGGTGCGGGGGCCGTTCCCTCGGCACGTTCGTCGGCATGTTCCTGGGCATGGCCAGAACCTCCGGTTGTATGGCGTTCCGGCCACTACTCTATGCCGTCGCGGTTCCGCAGCATGGGTGCATGCCGACGACCACCACCCAACTCACGCCCCGCACCCGCGACTTGACCCCACCCTCCCCCGCTCTCACGCTCACCGCCGCCCTCCTCGGCTTCGCGCTCATCACCCTCGACGCGTCCGTGGTGAACGTGGCGCTGCCGTCGATCGGCCAGGCGCTCGGCGGCGGGATGGCGGGCCTGCAGTGGGTGGTGGACGCCTACACCCTCTCCTTCGCCGCCCTGATGCTGTCCACCGGCGCCTTCGCGGACCGGGCCGGGGCGAGCCGGGCGTACGCGATCGGCATCGCCGTGTTCACCCTCGCCTCGGCGGCCTGCGGCCTGGCCCCGAACCTGCCCACGCTGATCGCCGCGCGCGTGGCGCAGGGCGTGGCGGCGGCAGTCGTCCTGCCGGCCTCGCTGTCCCTCGTACGACAGGCCTACCCCGAGCCGGCCAAGAGGGCGCGGGCGGTGGCCACTTGGGCGGCCGGGGGTGCGATCGCGATGGCCCTCGGCCCGGTGGCCGGGGGTGCGCTGACCACGGTCTGGGACTGGCGCGGCAGCTTCTTCATCAACCTGCCCCTGGGCACGGTGGCACTGGTCCTGCTGATCCGCTCACCACGCTCGGAACGCCGGCCCGCACCGCTCGACCTCCCGGGCCAGCTGACGGCGGTGGTGGCGCTCACCGCCGTGACCTTCGCGGTGATCGAGGGCGGGACAACGGGAGTTGTGGCCTCGCTGGTCGCCCTCGTCGCGGGCGCGGTCTTCGTCCGGGTCGAACTCCGACAGGCACATCCAGCGGTGCCGCTCGGCCTGTTCCGCAGCCGTACGGTGTCCGTCGCGGTCGCGGCAGGTGCGGTGTGCAGCATCGCCTTCTACGGCGTGGTCTTCCTCTTCTCCCTCTTCTTCCAGCAGGTGCAGGGCCGTTCGGCGCTGTACACCGGCCTGATGTTCCTGCCAATGGCCGCCCTCATCGCGGTGACCAACATCGTGTCGGGCAAACTGGCGGGCCGCTACGGTGCCCGACTGCCCATGCTGGTCGGCCAGTTGCTGGCCACGGCGGGCACCCTGGGCCTGCTCTGCGTCGACGAGCGCACACCCCCGCTTCTGGTGGCCGTACTGCTCGTACCGATGGCCGTCGGCTGCGCCCTGACGGTCCCGCCGCTGACCATCGTGATGATGGACGCGGTACCGGCAGAGCGGGCAGGCCTGGCGGCCGGGGTCCTCAACTCGGCGCGTCAGGTGGCCGGTGGGCTGGGCATCGCCGTGTTCGGAGCACTGGTCTCCGACGGGTTCACGACGGGCCTGCGGGAGAGCCTCGCGATCAGCGCGGCCCTCTTCGCGGTGACGGCCTTCCTCAGCTTCCGTCTCTCAGGTCGTCCGGCCAACTCGGCCTGAACTCAAGGTGGTCGTACGTCACGACACACCCCTCCCCCATCGGCGACTGCGCCATGAAGCCGACCAGGGCGGCGTCCGTCTCCTTCTCGTCACCGAGGGTGAAGAGTCGGACAAAGGTCCAGCGCTCGCCGTCGCGGGAGGCGTGGAAGGCGAAGGCCCGCCCGGTACGACTGACCCGCAGCCACACCGAACTCCCGTCCACGGTAAATGAGTTGGCGTCGTCGGAATGCCCCCGGGTTACGACCGTGCAGACGGTGGGCACGTCCGGCGAGTACTCCAGACACAACTTCGCCCAGGCCCGCTCCCCGACGTGGACATAGAGCACCCCGGCATCGAACGACCCCGCGAACCCGACGGTGACGCGAGCGATCAGCTGAAAGTCACCGTGCGGCGCCCCGAGCAACCGGGGCGCGTCGGAGGCGGGGTCGAGCCCTTCCCCGGTGGGCGGCACAAACCGGTCCTGCCGGGGCCCGGCCCATCCTGTGAGCACACCGTCCTCGTAGGACCAATGCCCGTCGGGACCATAAGTACGGAGGAGGAAAGGTAGTTGGGGAAGTTCCAAGTCCATCCACTAACTATCTCAGGCCCAGACGATCGTTTCTTTGGGGGCGCGGGGAACTGCGCGACCAGCCACAACGGAACGCCAGTCCGAAGACCACCGCACCCCCAACGGCGCTACCGCTCCAACCGCCCGTCATACCGCCGAGGCAGCCCCAGCGGATTGTCGTCCCGCAACTCCAACGGCAGCAAAGCCTCAGGAGTGTTCTGGTAGGCAACAGGCCGCAGCCACCGCTCAATAGCCGTACCACCAACAGACGTTGACGTAGAAGTCGTAGCCGGGTACGGACCGCCGTGGTGCTGGGCAGGCGCGACAGCGACCCCGGTGGGCCACGCGTTCACCAACACCCGCCCGGCCAACGGTGTGAGTTCGGCCAGGATCTCCGCCCCCCGCCCCTCCCCCGCCGCTTCCTCCGCCGACAGATGAACAGTCGCCGTAAGATTCCCCGGCAGCCTCGACAGCACGGCATTGGCCTGCACGTCGTCGTCATAGCGGGCCACCACAGTGACCGGCCCGAAGCACTCTTCGAGCAGCAGGTCGTACGCCCCTTCAGCCGCGAGCTTCTCCGCCGGAACCGTCAGGAACCCCGGGCTCACGGTGTGCTCGCTGCCCGCGCCGGGCGTCACCGGCGAGTCCACATCGGGGAGCCCGGCCCGCTCGGCGACACCGGCGAGGAAGTTGTCCCGCATCCGGTGGTCCAGGAGAACACCGGAGTCCGTGTCGCTGACGGCGTCGGTGAGGGACTTGACCAGCCCGTCCCCGGCGGAGCCGGCCGGCACCAGGACAAGGCCCGGCTTCACACAGAACTGGCCGACGCCCAGGGTCATGGACCCGGCGAGCCCCGCGCCGATCGCCTCGGCCCGTTCGGCCGCGGCGGCCTCGGTGATCACGACGGGGTTGAGGGAGCCCAGTTCGCCGTGGAAGGGGATCGGGACGGGACGGGAGGCCGCCGCGTCGAAGAGGGCACGGCCGCCGCGTACGGAACCGGTGAAACCGGCCGCCGAGACCAGCGGGTGCTTGACGAGTTCGACGCCCGCCTCGAAGCCGTGCACCAGGCCGAGGACACCGGCCGGGATGCCCTGCTCGGCTGCGGCCCGGCGCAGCACGCTCGCGACCAGCTCGGACAGGCCGGGGTGGTCGGGGTGGGCCTTGACGACGACCGGGCAGCCGGCCGCCAGCGCGCTCGCGGTGTCGCCGCCGGGAACGGAGAAGGCGAAGGGGAAGTTGGAGGCCGAGTAGACGGCGACGACGCCGAGCGGCACCTTGTAGCGGCGCAGGTCGGGGATCGGCGGGGTGGCCGTGTCGTCGGGGTGGTTGATGACGACGTCGAGGAAGGCGCCCTCGTCGACGATGTCCGCGAAGGCGCGCAACTGGTAGCAGGTGCGGGCGAGTTCGCCGTTGAGCCGGACCGGGCCGAGCGCGGTCTCCGCGTCGGCGACCTCGACCAACTGGTTCTTGGCCGCTTCGAGCTGGTCGGCCGCGCCGCGCAGGAAGGCCGCGCGGACCGTACGGTCGGCGAGGGAACCCCGGGCGGCGTACGCGGCGCGGACGGCGGCGTCCACCTCCTGGGCTGTGGCCTCCACCGCAACCTGTTCCCGCTGCTTCCCGGTTCGGGGGTCGACACTCCAGACTGGTGCTGCTGCCACCGCGGGTCCCTCCACATGTAATGCCGCAGTTCTGGGTCATTCACCAGGCTCGTTCGATATGCTGAACGCTGTCTCTGATGATGAATATGCTCGTGGAGACGATAACTCAAGGTTCTCGTCGAACGAAGGGGTCAAGGGCGATGTCGGCAGGCGAGACAGGCGGCGGGGCACAGGTCAAGTCCGCGGTGCGGACGGTGGAGCTGCTCGAATACTTCGCGGGCCGGCCCGGTATGCACTCCCTCGCGGCGGTCCAGGAGGCCGTCGGTTACCCCAAGTCAAGCCTCTACATGCTGCTGCGCACGCTGGTGGAGCTGGGCTGGGTGGAGACGGACGCCACGGGCACGCGGTACGGCATCGGCGTACGGGCGCTGCTCGTCGGCACGTCGTACATCGACGGCGACGAGGTGGTCGCGGCGGCCCGCCCCACCCTGGACCGCCTCTCGGACGACACCACCGAGACCATCCACCTCGCCCGCCTCGACGGCACGAACGTGGTCTACCTGGCCACCCGCCAGTCCCAGCACTATCTACGGCCCTTCACCCGCGTCGGCCGCCGCCTCCCGGCGCACTCGACCTCGCTGGGCAAGGCGCTGCTGAGCACCTACTCGGACGAGCAGGTCCGCAAGATGCTCCCGGAGACGCTGCCCGCGCTCACCGAGCACACGATCACCGACCGCGAGAAGCTCATCGAGGAGCTCCACCAGGTCCGCGACCAGGGCTTCGCCGTGGACCGCGAGGAGAACACGCTCGGGCTGCGCTGCTTCGGCGTCGCGATCCCGTACCGCACCCCCGCGCGGGACGCGATCAGCTGCTCGGTGCCGGTGGCGCGGCTGACGCCCGCGCACGAACAGATGGTGAAGGACGCCCTGTTCGACGCCCGCGACCGGCTCACCCTCGCCACCCGGAGGCTCTGACGCATGGAGCTCCGCATGATGAGGTACTCATGGAGCTCCGCATGATGGAGGTATTCATGGAGGTCGCGCTCCGCCCGGTCCACGACAGCGACCTGCCGGTCTTCTTCCGGCAGGTCAATGACCCCGAGTCGCTCCGGATGGCCGCCTTCGCGCCCAAGGACCCGGCCGACCGGGACGCCTTCGACGCCCACTGGAAACGCATCCGCGCATCGTCCGACGTGCTGCGCACAGTCCTGGTCGACGGTGACGTGGTGGGCAGCGCCGCGGTGTACGGCGAGCCCGGCGAGCGCGAGGTGACGTACTGGATCGACCGCGCCTACTGGGGCAAGGGCATCGCCACGGCCGCGCTGCGCGACCTGCTGGCCGAGGTGCCCGAACGCCCGCTGCACGCGCGCGTGGCGGCCGACAACGCGGGCTCCCGGCGCGTGCTGGAGAAGTGCGGGTTCGTCGTCACCGGGCACGACCGGGGGTTCGCGAACGCGCGGGGCGAGGAGATCGACGAGCTGGTGCTGAAGCTGGGTTCATGAGCGCTCGGTTTCATGAGCACTCGATGAGAAACGCGGCGTAAGGGAACGATCCCCTCCCGTCCGCTCGTCCTCCATGCGGGATGAACAAGACGATCAGGCGCGCCTCCGTCTTCGCACTGCTCCTGGTGCTCGCCCTCCTGGTGAGGGCGACCTGGGTGCAGTTCTACGACGGCCAGGCGCTCGCGGACGACAAGGACAACCGGCGCAACGCGATCGCGACGTACGCGGACCCGCTCGGGAACATCATCGTGGCCGGGAACGCGATCACCGGCTCGACGCGGACAGGGGACAGCAGCGACCTCGCGTACAAACGCACCTACACGGACGGCAAGCTGTACGCGGCGGTGACGGGCTACGCCTCGCAGAGCTACGCGCCGACGCAGCTGGAGGGGATCTACGCCAACCTCCTCGACGGCACGGACAGCGGCCTGAAGACCGTCATGGACACGATCACCGGCGAGCGGGCCGCCCCGGGCAACGTGGTCACGACGATCGACCCGGCTGTGCAGAAGGCCGCGTACGAGGCGCTCGGCGACAAGAAGGGTGCCGCGGTCGCGATCGATCCGACGACCGGCAAGATCCTCGCCGTCGTCTCGACGCCGTCCTACAACCCCTCGTCGCTGACCGACGCGAACACCGCCGCCGCTGCCTGGAAGCAGCTCAACGCCGACGCCGACAAGCCGCTGACCAACCGCGCTCTGCGCCAGCCGCTGCCGCCGGGCTCCACGTTCAAGCTGGTCGTGGCCGCGGCCGCCCTGGAGGACGGGCTCTACTCCTCGGTGGACGAGAAGACGACCAGCCCCTCGCCGTACACCCTGCCGGGCACGGTCACCCCGCTGAGGAACGAGAGTTCCTCCGCGCCCTGCACCAACGCCTCGATCCGGGTCGCGCTCCAGTACTCGTGCAACACCGTGTTCGCGAAGATGGCCGTGGACCTCGGGCAGGACAAGGTCAAGGCGATGGCCGAGAAGTTCGGCTTCAACGACGACAAGCTGGACGTCCCGGTGCGCGCGTACCCGAGCGTCTACCCGTCGAACATGAACAAGTCGTCCACGGCCCTCACGGGCATCGGCCAGTACGACGTGACCGCCACCCCGCTCCAGATGGCCATGGTGTCGGCCGCCATAGCCAACGACGGCAAGCTGGTCTCCCCGCACATGGTGTCGGAGACCACCGACAGCGGCGGCGATGTGGTCCACAACTACGACGACAGCACGACGACGAAGGAGATCGTCAGCTCGCACACCGCCCAGCAGCTCCAGTCGGCGATGCAGACGGTCGTCACCGACGGCACCGGCACGAACGCCCGGATCGCCGGCGTGACCGTGGGCGGCAAGACGGGCACGGCCCAGCACGGCGAGAACAACGACCAGTCCCCGTACGCCTGGTTCACGTCCTACGGCAAGTCCGACTCGACCGGCAAGGAGGTCGCGGTGGCGGTGGTGGTCGAGCAGTCGGACGCGGCGAGGTCGGAGATCAGCGGCAACGGCCTGGCGGCACCGGTGGCCAAGGCGATGATGAAGGCGGCGGTGGGGTGACGCCCTGCTTGTCGGCTTTTAGGAGCGCGGGGAACTGCGCGACCAGCCACGACGAACCGTCGGCCGATCGCGCAGCGTCAGTCACTTCACCCCGAGAATCTGCTCAACGGGGTCAATGGCGAAGTACACCAGGAACAGCGCGGAAACCCCCCACAGCAGCCAGTTGACCTCCTTCGCCTTCCCGAGCACCGCCTTGATCACGACGTAGGAGATGAACCCCGCCCCGATCCCGTCGGTGATCGAGTACGTGAACGGCATCGCGGCGATGGTGAGGAACGCCGGAATCGCGATCTCGTACTTGTCCCAGTCGATGTGCTTGACATGGGTCATCATCAGGAACCCGACGGCGATCAGCGCGGGCGCGGCGGCCTGCAACGGCACGATCGTCAACAGCGGGGTGAGGAACAGCGCGAGCCCGAACAGCCCACCGGTGATCAGGTTCGAGAACCCGGTACGCGACCCCTCGCCGACCCCCGAAGCCGACTCGATGTACGCGGTGTTGGAGGAAGCGGACCCGATCCCGCCGGCGACGGCCGCGGCACCGTCGATGAACAGGACGCGGCCGATGTTCGGCACCTTTCCGTCGTCGTCCAGGAGACCGGCCTCCGCGCTGATACCCACGATCGTGCCCATGGCGTCGAAGAAGTCCGACAGGATCAGCGTGAAGATCAGCAGGATGACGGTGATCGCGCTGGTCTCGCCGAAGGCCCCGAACAGGCTGAAGTGGCCGATGAGTCCGAAGTCGGGCGTGTCCACGATCTTGTCCGGCACCTTGGGGGTCATCAGGCCCCAACTCTTGATGTCCGCGGCAGAGTTGATGATGATCGCGAGGACGGTCATCGTGACGATGCTGATCAGGATCGCGCCCTTCACCCTGCGGGCGACCAGCGCGATGGTCAGCAGTACGCCGAGACAGAAGACCAGGACGGGCCAGCCGGTCAGTCTGCCGACGGCGCCGAGCTGCACGGGAACCGTGGTCTGCGCGGCGTCCGGTATACGACTGACGAAGCCCGCGTCGACGAAGCCGATGAACGCGATGAACAGACCGATGCCGACGCCGATGGCCTGCTTGAGCTGTTGCGGGATCGCGTTCATGATCGCCTCACGCAGTCCGGTGAGGACCAGGACGCAGATCAGGACGCCCTCGATGACGACGAGGCCCATCGCGTCGGGCCAGCTCATCAGCGGCGCCAACTGGAAGGCGACGACGGCGTTGAGGCCGAGGCCGGCCGCGATCGCGAGCGGAAGATTGCCGCCGACGCCCATGATGACCGTCATCACACAGGCCACCAGGGCGGTGGCGGTGACCAGTTGGCCGGTGTCGAGCGTGTGCCCGAACTTGTCCTTGGCGCTGCCCAGGATGATCGGGTTCAGGACGAGGATGTAGGCCATCGTGAAGAACGTGGCGAAGCCGCCGCGTATCTCACGGCCGAAGGTGGATCCCCGTTCGGAGATCTTGAAGAACCGGTCGACGCTGTTCGCCGCCGGTGGTTCGGCACTCGGCCGGTCAGCCACCTTCTGTGACTCGGACATGCGGGTACTCCTCGTCGCCTCAGTGATCGGTGCGCGGATGCTGGCTGGATTGTTCCCGCGTTGAACCTGTTTCAGGTTTTCCCCGCGTTACGGAATCAGGGTCGGCCTGCCAGACGATGTTCGAAGGCCTGTACCAATCCACCCAGTTGACCACTGCTACGCTCCCGATCTGGTCGGGGTCCTCCCCGAATGATCACGTGTCATCTACATGACACGCACACACCACAGCGAGGAGAGGTCCGCCGTGGGCACAGTCGTCGACGACGCCGCCTCCGTGGAGTTCCACGCCTTCTTCGAACGCCACTACGCCGAACTGTCGCGCCTCGCCCACCTGTTGACGGGTGAGGCGGACGCCGCCGACGATCTCGCGGCCGACGCGCTGCTCGCGCTCTGGCACCGCTGGGACCGGGTGCGCGCCGCCGACCATCCCGCGGCCTACGCCCGCGGGGTCGTCGCCAACCTGGCCCGCACCCGGATCCGCAGCGCGGTGCGCGAGCGGCGGCGGGTCGCCCTTTTCTGGTCGCAGCGCGAGGAGAAGACCGAGAACCCGGACGTGGCCGGCGTGGTCGACGTCCAGGAGGCCCTGCGCAGACTGCCGTTCCGCAAGCGGGCCTGTGTGGTGCTGCGGCACGCGTTCGATCTGTCGGAGAAGGACACCGCGCTCGCCCTCGGTGTTTCCGTCGGTACGGTTAAGAGCCAGACGTCGAAGGGCATGGCCGAGTTGCAGCGCATCCTCGGCCCGCAGAGCCCTCCGCTGCGGATGCACGCGGCGATGGCGCGCGGCGGCGAGACCGGAAGGAGGAACCGATGAGGCACCAGGACGTCCACGACGACGAGCTGAGCGCCCGGCTGCACGAGGCGGCCGAGACCCACGAGCCCGACCGGGCGCGCATCCTGGCGCGGCTCGAACGCGGCATGGCCGCGCAGTCGCGTCCCGACCACCGGGCCACCCGGCCGCCCGTGTTCGGCTGGGTGCGGGTCGTCAGCGCGACGGCGGCGGTGGCGAGCGTCCTCGCGATCGGCGGCTACGCGGTGGCCTCCGCGGTGAAGGGCGGCTCCCCCGCCGAGCAGACGGTGTCCGTCTCGCCGACCCCGACGCCCACGCCGTCGCCGGACGCGAAGAGCCGTACCCCGATCAAGCCGGTTGCCCCGAAGCCGAGTTCGGGTTCCGGCACCTCGCACAGCTCGTCCAGGGCGAGCGCCTCCCCGACGACGTCCGCGACCGCCTCGCCGTCCGCGCCCGTGCTGCCGCCGGCCTCCGGTACCCAGGACGGCCCGCTCTGGTCGGACGGTTCGATCGATCCCGGCAGCAACGACTTCTGGGCACAGAGCGACGTCACCCTCAAGACGACCAAGCAACTCACCTCACTCACCGTCCAGTTGAAGGTCAAGCTGACCGGCGGGGTCAGCTCCACGGGCGCCTGGCGCTCGCTGCCCGAGCAGGACTTCACGCAGACGGTGACGGAGCAGGACGGGTTCCTGGTCTACACCTGGGTGCTCAAGGAGGGTCGCACGGTACCGGTCGGGGACTGGGTCTTCGCCGGGCAGTACAACCATGAGCGCGGCGGCCGGGACGCCAAGGACGACAGCTACTCGGCGGCGGGCACGGCGGCCGGCCAACAGCTGTCCGTGAAGGGCGACTTCGCGGCGCAGAAGTCGTAGCCCTCCGCTCGCGAAAAAAATCTTCGGGCGGGCGGCAACCCTTCCTCCTCCGGCGGCGACAAGGAAGCGCAAGGTTCCTCTCGCACGGAGTCACACGGAGCAAGTCGCTTGAGCACGCACAAGAAGCACCTCACCCGCAGACGGGTGCTCGGGGCCTCCGCGATCGGTGTCGCCGCCACCGGCGCGGCCGTCGCGGGCGGCACGGGCCTCCTCTCGTCCGCCTCCGCCGCCGCCTTCGGCTACACCGACGACGGCTCCAACTATGTGATCACCACGGGCGCTTCGCTCGTGTTCAAGGTGTCGAAGTCGACGGGCGACCTCACGTCCCTCGCCTACAAGGGCAAGGAGTACGAGGGCTACGGCGGCAAGCACTCGCACGTCGAGTCCGGGCTCGGCGCCTCCACGGTCACCATCAAGCAGTCGGGGCCGACGATCCTGGTGAAGGTCGTGCACGGACCGATCACCCAGTGGTACGCGGCCCGCAGCGGCGAGAACAACGTCTACCTGTGGACGAACAAGGCCGACGCCTCCTTCACCGCGACCCGCTACATCGTGCGGGTGAAGCCGGGAGTGTTCCCCAACTCCGGCTCCGACGCCTGGGATTCGACCACCGACACGATCATCGAGGCCGGTGACGTCTGGAAGCGCCCCGACGGCACGACCCGCTCCAAGCACTACTCGGGCAAGCGGACCATCGACTACGACCACGTCGGCTTCACCACCGGCTCGGTCGGCCTGTACCTGGTCCGCTCCAACCACGAGAAGGCGTCCGGCGGCCCCTTCTACCGCTCCCTGCTGCGCCACTCGAACGAGGGCGGCGCGGGTCTCTACGAGATCCTGCACTACAACGAGGCCCAGACGGAGCCCGAACGCTTCGGCCTCCAGGGCCCGTTCGTGGTGGCGTTCACGGACGGCGGAACGCCCTCGTCCTCGCTCTTCGCCGCGAACCTCAACACCTCCTGGGTGGACCCGCTCGGCATCACCGGCTGGGTCGGCAAGGCGGGCCGCGGGAAGGTGGCGGGGGTCGGCCTGAAGGGCATGGACGCCAAGTACCCCTACACGGTGGGCTTTTCCAACACGGACGCGCAGTACTGGACGAAGGCCGCGCCCGGCACCGGCGCCTTCTCCTGCAAGGGGATGCTGCCCGGGACGTACACACTGACCGTCTTCAAGGGCGAACTCGCGGTGCACACGGGGTCGGTGACGGTGACGGCGGGCGGTACGACGTCGCTGCACACCCTGACGATCACGGGTGACCCGTCCACCGCGGCGACGGTGTGGCGCCTGGGCAACTGGGACGGCACACCAGGGGAGTTCAAGAACGCGGAGCTGATGACGTACGCGCATCCGTCCGACGCGCGGGCGGCGAAGTGGACGGGGAACGTCACGATCGGCAGCGGAAGCGAGGCCGCGTCCTTCCCGGCGTACATCTGGAAGGACGTGAACGACGGCGTCCTGGTCTACTTCAAACTCACGGCGGCACAGGCAGCGGCAGCGCACACACTGCGGGTGGGTGTGACAACGGCGTACATCAACGCCCGACCCCAAGTCACCGTGAACGACTGGGTTTCGACCGTCCCCACCCCACCCGCACAACCCTCGACGCGCGATCTCACCACTGGTTCCTACCGTGGAAACAACCACACGTTCGTTTTCAACGTCCCTTCCAGTGCGTGGAGTTCGGACACGACGAAGTACAACGTCCTGAAGATCAACGTGGTCAGTGGTTCGACGGGCTCGGCGTTCCTCAGCCCGGGCACGTCGTTCGACTGCATCGACCTGCTGACCTGAGCCCCCCTCGGTCAGCAGAGCGACGCCCCCGCCGGTGACGACCGGCGGGGGCGTTGTCCATCCGGATCGGGAGGTTCTCAGACGTTCATGCGCCGTATGTGCAGGTGGCCGTCACGGGGAAACCCGGGCGGCACCGCGGGCCGAACGCTGTCGAACTCGTACCCGCCCTTCTCCGCAACCCGGCACGAGGCCAAGTTGTCCACCTGGTGCAGGAGTTCGAGCCGCTCCAGCCCGTCGGCGGCCAAGGCGTCGAAGGCCCAGTCGCTGACTGCGTTGAGGGCGCGGGGGGCAACTCCCATCCCGCGAGCGTGCGCGGCGGTCCAATAGCCCACTTCGGCGGCCGGCTTGCCAGGGGTGACCTCCTTGAGAACCATATTGCCCACCAACTGCTCCTGCCCTGAACCGGCTTGGGCCCCAAGAACAGCGAACGCGAACCGCTCCCCCGCCGCCCAACCCCGCTCCTGCTCCCGCACCCACCGCGCCCCGTCAACCTCGTTGTCGACGATGGAGGTTATCCACTGACGCAAGAGGGGATCCCGGCCCGCGTCGACCAGCGCGGGAACGTCCGCGAGGCGCCAGGGGCGGAGAACGAGAGCGGGGGCGGTCGGGGTCGCGGCTATGCGAAGTACGACGGGAGCAGTCATGAACTGATTATCTGCGGCGGCGATTTCACCCTGCCGCACCTCGCGTCTGCCATGTCATAGCGGTATCCGGACGCGCAGAGCCTGCACGGACCAGTCGAGCACCGGAGCCAGACTCTCCGGAGCGGGCCAGCCGTTGACCACGGCGAGCAGTTGGAGATACCGCTCCCTGCGGGGGTCGTTGACGCGCTCCAGCCGAGCGGTCAGCCGACGGCGAAGCTCGACGTCGTCGGGGCGGTCGAAGAGATGCGCGTAGCTCGCCGTGAAGGCCGCAACGAACGGATCGGCCTGAGGCGAGCCCGGGTCGACACCGGCGGCGAGGGCCGGCCCGACCTGGTCACGCACGACTCCGGCGATATCGCGACGCGGGCCCGCCACATCGCTCCGAACCTGCTCGGCGGCCTGCTCCTCGGCCAACTGCCGCACGGAGGCGCGGAATTCAGGGTCCAGGGACAGTTCGGCCAACTCCACCCACGCCTGGACCTGTTCCGCATCGGGGTTGTCGGGCAGCTCGGGGGTCATCGAGCGCATGACCCCGGCGAAAGCGGGGGTGGCGGCGCCAAGGCCACCGAAGACTGCGTCGAGAAACTCGCCGACCAGACGTCGGCGTTCGTCCTCGGAGAGCTGTGCCAGCCGGTGCATGAGTTCCGTCTCCTCAGGTGTCGCCCCGCGCTCGGCCACGGCCGTCAACACCGCGTGCCGCAGACCCAGGACGCGAATCTGCACGGCCAACGCTTCGGCATGCGCCGCGGCGACCTCGGGCAGCGAGAGCTCCCGGTCCACGACCTTCCGGATCGTGGAGAGGCCAAGTCCCAGTTCGCGCAGGGTCCTTACGAGGTCCAGGCGTGCGACGGCATCGACGCCGTACAGGCGGTAGCCGGCCGGGGTGCGGTCCTTCGGCGCCACGATTCCCCGATCGGAGTAGAACCGGATGGTCTTGACCGTGAGCCCGGTCCGCCGGGCCAGCTCGCCGATCGAGTAGAGGGTGTCGCCGTCCATGCCCCCCACCTTTACGTCTCCCCTTGCTGGAGACTCAAGTGAACGGGGTGAGAGTCGTCGATCATCGTTGGCCGCGGTACTGGTGCTGATGGGCGTGCGCGCGGACGGCACCGGGGAACGCATCGTCGCAGCCGCTTGAACCGATCACTGAAACGGAGCCATGAACGACATCGCTGAGAACGGCGCCTACATCACCGCATCCATCAACGGTCAGGAATGGCGCGTTGATTGGTACCCGCCTTCTGATGCGGCGCCGGGTAGGCCACACGGCGCGGAGGTGATGGACTGCCGACTCCTCGGGTTCAGCCGGGGCGTCTGTGTGCGCGGCCCGGAAGAAGGGCTGGTGCTGGTCCGGTCGATGTGGCGAGCAGAGGTGCGTCTGGCTCCGTGGGACCCACGGTTCGAGATGGCTCACCGCCGTCTTCTGCCGGCGGAGGAGGTGTTCCGGTCCGTGGCCATCCCCGGCGGCCTCGGCCCCTTCTATCGCCGGCTGTTGGCCGAAGCTGCCATCCACAACCACTGACCGCCACATCGCTCACGCTCCGGTCAACTCACAGCGGCCGCAACTCCAGTCCGGGGCACCTCAATCCATCGTCGCCCCAATCGCCGTAGACCCCGTCGTCAGAAACGTCGTCACCGGCAGCGTGCCGCTCGCCGAGCGCGCCCCATTCGCCGTCGTCGCGTCCACCGACTTGAAGGACGGCGTGGCGACCCCGCCGTCCCAGTTGTTCGCCGCGGACACCGTCCTCGAACCCAGCTTGTCCAGGCCCCCCTTGTTGGCGACAGCCAGATTGCGGGCAAGGCGGGACTTGCTGGTCTCGAAGAAGAAGCCAGCCGCCGCGTTCGCGTACGCGGTGTTGCGGTTGAGGATGATCGCGCCGGTGTTGGAGTTCTCGGTGAAGCCATTGAGGCTGTTGTCCCAGGCCGCGTTGTCGTTGACGACGTGGGCGACCGCGACGCCTCCGCCGCCGAGTTTGAAGCCGTTGCCGTTGCCCTCGAAGGCGGAGTCGTTCCAGCGGTTCTTGCCGTTGCCGAAGGCCCAGGAGTGGTCGATGGTGACCGGTGAGGAGAACTGCCACAGGTCGAGGCCGTCGTCCGAGTTGTTGTAGAGGCGGGCGCCGGTGACCTTGTTGCCGGTTCCGGAGCCGAACTTGATGGCTATGCCGTCGGCGTTCTGGCCGTGCCCGGCGGCGTCGTAGTTGCCGTAACTGTCCAGGTTCTGCACGAGGTTGTTCGTCGTGCCGTCGCCGCGCAGGGTGAAGCCGGAGTCGCCGTTGTTCGCCGTGACCAGGTTCTTGAAGATGCCGCCGACCGAGGACGTGGCTACGAAACCCTGAGCTGGGGAGTTCTGGAAGGTGAGGTTCTGGACCGTCCAGTAGTCGCCGTAGATCCCGGCCAGCCACTGGCCGGCCGGCAGCTTGGAGCCGTCGATCTTCACCTTCTCCGTGCCGTACGGCTCCAGCGTGATCCGGGCCGAACTAGTGCCGTTCGCCGTGGACTTGAGGGTCGCGGCCGGGGTGTAGGTGCCGGCGCGGACCTGGATGACCGTACCGGCGACGGCGTTCGCCACCGCCGACTCCAGCTGGGCGGTGGTGGATACGGTGACCGCCGACGAAGCGGCTTGCGCGCCACCGCTGTTGAGGCCGAGGTAGACGCCGCCCGCCCCTGCGGCGAGGGCCACCGCGGCGGCGATCGAGAGGGTGCGGGTCCTGCGGTGGCGTCCGGTGCTCGTACGCACGGCGTTGGTTCCTTTCCTGGATGACGAGGACGAAACGGGCCGGAGGGGCCGCCCCGGCCCGTTTCTGGTTCCTGGTCGCCGCCGTGGCCGGAAAGGTTGCCCCGGCCACGGGAGGAGAACCGAAACTTTCGATCCGCCCGGCCCCACCCGCACCGATTGACGCACCGCACCCCGCTGGTGACACTCCGAAGGCACAGCCATTCAACAGAATCCCCCACACCCCCACAGGATGTGCCATGCGCCCCCGCACCGCCCGCACCCTCCTGCTCCCCTTCCTGGCCCTCCTTCTCAGCCTGCTCGCCGCCCCGCCCAGTACCGCGCACTCAGGAGCACCGCCCGTGACCCACCCCAAGTACGCCGGCTATCTCTTCGCCTACTTCACCGGCGAGGGCACCGCCGACGGCGAGCAGATCCGCTACGCCCTCAGCCGTGGCAACGAACCGCTGCACTGGCGGGAGTTGAACCAGGGCAAGCCGGTCCTGACGTCGACGATCGGCGAGAAGGGGCTGCGCGATCCGTTCGTGATCCGCTCGCCGAAGGGCGACAGGTTCTATCTGATCGCCACCGACCTGCGGATGTACCGGAACAGCAGCGGGAGTTGGGACGACGTCCAGCGGCACGGCAGCAGGTCCGTGATGATCTGGGAGTCGACCGACCTGGTCCACTGGACCGACCAGCGGCTGGTGAAAGTGGCCCCGGACAACGCGGGCAACACCTGGGCGCCGGAGGCCTATTGGGACGACTCGCTCAGTGAGTACGTCGTCTTCTGGGCGTCGAAGCTGTACGCCGACGACGACCCGGACCACACCGGCTCGACGTACAACCGCATGATGTACGCGACGACGAAGGACTTCCGCACCTTCAGCGCGCCGAAGGTCTGGGACGACCCCGGCTACTCGGTGATCGACTCGACCGTCGTGAAGTACAAGGACACTTACTACCGCTACACCAAGGACGAGCGCGACCCGTCCTCCAGCTCCCCCTGCTCGAAGTTCATCACCGGCGAGAAGTCGACCTCGCTGACCTCCACTTCGTACGACTTCGTCTCCGATTGCATCGGCAGCGGTGCGATCGAGCGGGGCGAGGGCCCGACGGTGTTCAAGTCCAACACCGAGAAGAAGTGGTACCTGTTCGTCGACGAGTACGGGCTGCGCGGCTACGTCCCCTTCGAGACCACCGACCTGGACTCCGGCCGGTGGACCCCGTCCACGGACTACCAACTCCCGGCAAGTCCCCGGCACGGCACGGTACTTCCGGTGACGCAGGCCGAGTACGACCGGCTGCTGGCCGCGTATCCGGCGACCCCGACGTCGGTCGTCGACGCGACGGCACACGGGCAGAAGGGGTACGCGATCGTCACGGAGGCCTCGTCGAAGGTCGTACTGCCCATGCAACCCGGCGCGGATCTGCGGCACTTGGCGCCGACGCTGACCGTGGGGGCGGGGGCGAAAGTCAACCCGCCGTCCGGTGGCCGGCGTGACTTCCGTACACCGCAGACGTACACGGTCACGGCCGCGGACGGGACGAGCCGGACCTGGACGGTGGAGGCGGTGCCGACGCGAAGTCCCGTACTGCCGGGGCTGACCGCCGACCCCGACGTGCACTATCTCGACGGCCAGTACTGGATCTACCCGACGAGCGACGGCTACGCGAACTGGGGCGGGACGAGCTTCAAGGCGTACTCCTCAAGGGACTTGGTCCACTGGCAGGACCATGGAGTCGTCCTCGACCTGGGCCCCGACGTCTCCTGGGCCGACAAGAACGCGTGGGCGCCGGCGGTCGCGGAGCGCGACGGGAAGTACTACTTCTACTTCTGCGCCGAGCAGCAGATCGGGGTCGCGGTGGCGGACTCGCCCGCAGGCCCGTTCAAGGACGCGCTGGGTCAACCCCTCGTGCGGAAGGGCCGGTTCGCGGGGCAGATGATCGACCCGGCCGTCTTCACGGACGACGACGGGCAGTCGTATCTCTACTGGGGCAACGGGCACGCGTACGTGGTGCCGTTGAACGCCGACATGACGTCGTACGACGCGACGAAGGTCAAGGACATCACGACGGACAACTTCCGCGAGGGGTCCTTCGTGGTGAAGCGCAGGGGCACGTACTACTTCATGTGGTCCGAGGACGACACCCGCAGCGAGAACTACCACGTGGCCTACGCGACGGGACCGTCCCCGCTCGGTCCGTGGACCAAGCGGGGCACGATCCTGTCCAAGAACCCCGAGTACGGCATCCTGGGCACCGGCCACCACTCCGTGGTGAACACCCCGGGGACCGACGACTGGTACGTCGTCTATCACCGGTTCGCCCTGAACGGGCCAGGTAGGCCTGGTGGGGACGGCACGCACCGGGAGACCACGATCGACCGCCTGCGGTTCGCGGCGGACGGAACGATCCTGCCGGTGGTGCCCACCCTCGGGTCGATCAGCCCCCGACCGACGACACGTACGGACTAGCTGACGAAGTACGTCGGGTTCGGGATCTTGTACGTCTTGTCGGCGTAGCCCCCGTCGAGGTCCGAGTACTGGTCGCCGAAGTTGGCGATGATGTTGTACCCGAGATCCTCGATGTGCTTCCGGGTGCCGGACTTGTACTGCACGGTGGTGCAGGTCCAGGCCGTCACGGTGGCGCAGTCGCTCAGGTACGCCGGCGGGTTGGCCGTGTCCTTGAGGAACATGTGGTCGGCGTCGAGGTTGACGTCGGCGCCGACCTTCTTCAGGTTGTCGACCGCGTAGGTGCGCTGCGACTCCTTCAGGCCCGAGTTGTAGAAGACCGTGACGCCCTTGGACGCGGCGTACTTGACCAGCTCGGGGGTGCCGAAGACCTCCGGGCGGTTGGCCTGGGCGACGTACGCGGCCCAAGTGGCCGAGCTGTAGCCGTAGTTGTTCTTCTTCTCGTAGTCGAGGCTGAGCAGCAGCGTGTCGTCGATGTCGAAGACGACCGCGGGCTTGGCGCCCTTGTGGTGCTTGCGGACGGCCTTGTCGATGTACTTCTTGGCGGACGCGTCGATGCGCGCCAGGTCCTTGGCGTAGGGGCTGGTAGCCGAGGCCTGGTAGACGCCGTTGGCGTCGAGCGTGGTGCCGTAGTAGGTGTCGATGTCCTTCGTCAACAGCCCGATGTTGTAGGGCTCGTGAGTCGAGTTGGCCGTCGACTGGCCGGCGGTGGCGACGCCCGTGCCGTACAGGGTGGCACCGGCGACGACACAGGCGGCGCCGACGGCGGCCGCTCTGAGGGACTTCCGCATGGGATCTCCGGATCTGGTTGATGGGTGATGCACCAGGTCGGAGACTGTCTACGCGCATCACACCCCCGGGCGCGAGGACCTTTATCCGATCGATACACAACACACAGGCCGGGGAATTACCCCTGCATGGGACGCACTTGACCTTCTCTTGGCCGACTTCTCCTAGGGTCGTGGACGCGACTGCGAACGGGGGAACGCGCGATGGGTGACGGCAAGGATCCGACCAGGGTTCTCGACATCAAGACCGCCGACATCAAGCGGGCGGCACCGGACTTCCAGACGGCGGCAGTTGACCTGGGCAAGGCACTGACCGCGCTGGTGAAGTCCCTCGACGGGCTGGGCGAGCCTTGGGGAAACGACAAACAGGGCAAGGAGTTCGGCGACTCCTACAAGCCGCTGCAGAAGAAGATCGAGAGCGCGGCGGGCACGCTGGTGCTCGGTCTGACGAGCATTCACGAGGCGATGGCCGACATGGCGGACGGTCATGTCGACAACGACGAGTTGATCGCCGGGATGTTCACCGAAGTGAAGGTCACCAAGTCGGACGGTGCCGGTGAGCGTTGAGGACGAGGCCCGGAAAATCCTGCTCGATCTGGGCATGTGGTGGCCGGAGGCCGACTCCGAGAAGCTGCGGTCGGCGGCGACTGCCTGGCGTACGTTCGCGGGCGCCGTGGACGACGTGCGCGGCCCGGTCAACCAGAGCGCGTCGTCGATCATCCACAACAACACGGGCGAGTCGATCGAGGCGTTCGGGAAGTTCTGGGGCCGCTACGCCAAGGACAAGGACAGCGGCTGGCTGAAGGACCTCGCCGACTCCGGGCGTGAAATGGCCACCGCGCTCGAGAAGTTCGCCGACGCGATCGACGACGCCATCAACAAGCTCTGGACGCAGATCGGCATCGACGCGGCCGTGATCGCGGGCGGGGTGGCGCTGGCCTTCTTCACCGCGGGCCTGGCCTCCGGCGCGGCGGTCGCCGCGGCCGACCTGGTCATCGAGTTCGGTGCCGGGCTGGGGGTCGCGGTCTCCACGACGATCGCCGAGATCGCCGGCGGCACGCTGGTCGCCGCCGCGTTCGGCGGGATCGAGTCGGTGACCGTCGACCTGGCCGTGGCCCAGCCGCTGAAGATGGCGACGGGCCTGCAACAGGGCTTCAGCCTCGACGAGGTCAACCAGGCCGCCGAGGACGGCATGCTCTTCGGCGGCGCGCTGGGCGCGGGCGGCGGGGTCGTCAAGGCGGGCATCGAGGGCGCGTTCAGCGATACGACACCGCTGCTGCTCCGACCGCCCTCGCTCCGCCCCGACCTGGTCGAACTCGGCCCGGCGGCCCGCAACGCCGACCGCACCCCCTGTGTGGGCGAGCCGATCGACGTGGCGACCGGCGCGATGCTGATGACGGCGACGGACCTGGCGTTGCCGGGGAGCCTGCCGCTGGAGTTCACCCGCACCCACCTGTCTTCGTATCGCGGTGGCGTCTGCTTCGGCCCGACCTGGATCTCCACTCTCGACGAGTGCCTTCAAATCGACGGTGAGGGCGTGGTGTTCGCCGCGGCGGACGGTATGCGCCTGGTCTATCCGGTCCCGGAACCGGGCGTGCCGACCATGCCGGTGAAGGGCGTGCGCTGGCCGCTGGAATGGGACGGCAAGCCGGACAGCGCCATGACGATCACCGACCCGGCGACAGGAGTCGTCCGCACCTTCGCCGCCCCGGTCCCCTCCTCCACCTTCGGCGTCTTCCACCTCGCGCTGGACTCCTGGAGCGACCGCAACGGCCACCGCGTCGACGTCGAACGCGACGACGAGGGCGTCCCGTTCGGGCTCCGCCACTCCGGCGGCTACTACGTCGCCGTCGACACGACCGGCCCCCGCATCACGGCGTTGCGCCTGCTCGACGAACCCCCGTCGCGCTACGGCCCGGACGGTCCGGTGGGCGAGGGCACGGTCGTGATGCGCTACGGCTACGACGGCGCCGGCAATCTCACGGAGGTCGTCAACTCCAGTGGGGAGCCACTGCGGTTCGCGTACGACGAGCAGGGCCGGGTCACCAAGTGGACGGACCGGAACGGGACTTGGTTCGCCTACGTCTACGACGAGCGGGGCCGGGTCGTCCGTACCGAGGGCGTGGACGGCATCCTGTCCGGCGCCCTCACCTACGACGACACGTCACGCACGACGACGTACACCGACTCGCAGGGCCGCGTCTCCACGCACCGCCACAACGCGGAGGGCCTGGTCGAGGAGGAGACGGACCCGCTGGGCAACGTCACGCGCACGCGCTGGGACGGGTACGGCGCGCGGCCCGTCGCGGTCACGGATCCGCTGGGCCGCACGACCCGGTACGCCTACGACGACGCGGGCAACCTCACCGAACTCACCCTGCCCGACGGCTCGTTGGCGCGAGCCGAGTACAACGCGCTCGGTCTGCCGACGGAGGTCGTGGAGCCGGGCGGGGTCGTGTGGCGGCACACGTACGACGAACGGGGCAACCTGCTGGCGACGGTCGACCCGACCGGCGCGGAGACCCGTTACGCATACGACGCGCCGGGCCACCCGACCTCGATCACCAACGCGTTGGGCCACACGCGGACGGTCGCGTACGACGCGGCCGGTCTCCCGGTGTCCCTGACCGACGAGTTGGGCCACACGACGTCGATCCGCCGGGACTCCTTCGGCCGGATCACCGCGATCACCGATCCGCTGGGCCACACCACCCGGATGGGCTGGACCCCGGAGGGCAAGCCGTCCTGGCGCGAACCGGCCGACGGGGCACGGGAGTCGTGGACGTGGGACGCGGAGGGCAACCTCCTCGCCCACACGGACCCTGCGGGCAACGTCACTCGGCACTCCTCAACCCACTTCGACGTGCCCGCCTCACGGACCGACCCTGACGGGGCACGGTACGAGTTCGCGTACGACACGGAGCTGCGGCTCACGGAAGTGACTAGTCCGCGGGGACTGACGTGGTCGTACACCTACGACGAGGCCGGGCGGCTGACCGCGGAGACCGACTTCGACGGGCGGACGCTGACGTACGCGCACGACGGGGCGGGGCAGTTGACCAGCCGTACGAACGGGGCCGGAGAGACGCTGCGCTTCACCCGGGACGTACGCGGGCGGATCGTGGAGCAGCACAACGGCACCGACGAGGTCGTGACGTACGCGTACGGCGCGGGCGGTGGCCTCTCGCACGCGGCCAACCCGGACAGCGGCGTTGTGTGGGAACGCGACGCGCTGGGCCGGATTCTGTCCGAGACGGTCGACGGCCGCACGACCCGGTTCGCGTACGACGCCATCGGGCGTCGCACGCGGCGCGTCACACCGTCCGGGCTGGTCTCCGAGTG
Source organism: Streptomyces hokutonensis (assembly GCF_042751305.1). GTDB lineage: Bacteria > Actinomycetota > Actinomycetes > Streptomycetales > Streptomycetaceae > Streptomyces > Streptomyces hokutonensis_A. The sequence goes on along the minus strand of NZ_JBHYWD010000004.1, from coordinate 411,449 downwards.
GTGCTACGACCCGGCGGACCGTGCGACCGAATTCCGCAACGGGGCGGGGACGCTGACGTTCTCCTACGATGCGGCCGGCCGTGAGACGGGGCGCCGGCTGGGCGAGCGGGTGACCCTCGCGCAGCGTTGGGACCTGGGCGACCGCCTCATCACCCAGACTCTGCAGTCGGCGTCCGACACCAGGACGACGGACCACGTCCTCCAGCATCGCTCCTATGCCTACCGGGCCGACGGCGCTCTCTCCGAGATCCGCGAACTGACCTCCGGCACCCGCCGCTTCGACGTGGACGGGATGGGCCGCGTCACGGGGGTACGCGCGCACGGCTGGACCGAGACGTACGCGTACGACAGCGCGGGCACCATCGTTCAGGCCGCCGCGCCCGCGCATGAAGCGACCGGCGAGCGTGAGTACGAGGGCACGCTGATCCACCGCGCGGGCCGCACCGCGTACGCGTACGACGCCCAGGGCCGGCTCGTCCGCAGGACCCGCAAGCTGCTCAACGGGCAGAAGCTGACGTGGACCTACACCTGGGACGCGGCGGACAGACTGACCGAGGCGGTCACCCCGGAGGGAGAGCGCTGGCGCTACGCCTACGACCCCCTCGGCCGCCGGCTCTCCAAACAGCGCGTCGCCGAGGACGGCACCGCGGCCGGCACCATCGAGTTCACCTGGGACGACACCCGCCTCGCCGAACAGACCGGCCCGGACGGCGAGGTCACCACCTGGGACCACGCGCCGGACACCCACCGGGCGATCGCCCAGACCGAGCACACGCCCGCGCCGGGCTCCGCCTCCGGCTCCTTCCTGGCCCGGCTCGCAGCGGAGACGACCGCGGAGGGCGGCGCCCGCCTGTACGCCGTCGTGACCGACACCGCCGGAACCCCCACCGAGCTGGTGACGGCCGACGGCGACGTGGTGTGGCAGCGGCGGACGACTCTGTGGGGCACCCGTTTTCCCGCCGTGACGGACGACGCCGAATCCGTCCAGTGCGTGCTCCGTTTCCCCGGCCAGTACGCGGACTCGGAAACGGGCCTGAACTACAACTACTTCCGCTACTACGATCCGGAGACCGCCCGGTACGCGAGTCCCGATCCCCTGGGACTGGACCCCGCTCCCGACCACTACGCCTACGTCGATTCACCACTCCTGCTGGTGGACCCACTGGGTCTGAAGTGCGAAGAGGTCGCCCCGACGCCGCGGACCGGCGTGAAGGGGCTCCTCAAGGACGCCCAACTGCCGCACAGCGGACGGATCCGGTTCGTGCCGCCGAAGGACGTGTCGGTGAACGCGGGACTGCCGCGGGGCACCCGGAAGGGCTATGTCGACAGATTCGGTAATGAGTGGATCAAGGGCCCGTCCCGGACGGCCGGGCAGCCCTTCGAGTGGGATGTCCAGTTGAGCAAGCTGGGCAGGGCCAAACTCGGCTGGCTCAGCAGAGACGGCAGCCATCTGAACGTGTCCCTCGACGGGGAGATCACGCACAAGTGAGAAAGGACCCACAGCACCATGGAAGACGCCCTTGAGTTCTACGCGGAGGTACGCGTGGTGGACTCGCCCGACAGGCCCGAGTCACTGGGCAAGGTGGGCGCGATCCTGGGAATCTCGGAGCCGGCGGACGACGGGACCGCACCCGCCTACGCGGTGCTGCTCGACGGTGACGACGCCCTGATCCAGTTCCGCCGGGAGCAGCTCGAACCGACAGGACAGCTGCGCACACGCGAGGACTACTACTGAGGGCAGCAAGGGATTCGCACCCAGTCGAACGCGACGGTCCGCCGAGGACGTGGGCCCAGCCCCGGGACACCCGAACCGGGCCCACCTCACAGGTCAGTTCATCGTCGCGCCGATCGTCGTGCTCCCCGTCGTCAGGAACGTCGTCGCCGGCAAAGTGCCGCTCGACGAACGGGCGTTGTACGTCGTCGACGCGTCCGTGGAGACGAAGGACGGGGTGGAGACGCCGGAGTCCCAGTTGTTGCCGGCCGAGGTGACCGCGGAGCCCTTGGTGACCGAGCCGCCGCCGTTGCTCACCGCGAGGTTCTTGCCGAGCTTGGCGGAGCTGGTGGCGAAGTAGTAGCCCCACTTGCTGTTGGCGTACGCGGTGGTGCGGTTGATGACGATCGAGCCGGTGTTGGAGTTCTCGGTGAAGCCGTTGCCCGCGTTGCCCCAGGCGGCCGAGTTGTTGACGACGTGGGCCACGGTGACGCCGTTGCCGCCCAGCTTGTAACCGTTGCCGTTGCCCTCGAAGGCGGAGTCGCCCCAGCGGTTGACCCCGTTGCCGAAGGACCAGCTGTGCTCGATGGTGACCGGCGACGAGAAGGACCAGAGGTCGATGCCGTCGTCCGAGTTGTTGTACAGGCGGGCGCCGGTGACGAGGTTGCCGGTGCCGGAACCGAACTTGATGGCGACCCCGTCCGCGTTCTGCCCGTGCGTGGCGGCGTCGTAATTGCCGTACGAGTCGAGGTTCTTGACCGTGTTGTTGACGGTGCCGTCGCCGGTGAGCGTGAAGCCGGAGTCGCCGCCGTTGATGGTCTTGACGTTGTTCCAGTTGGTGCCGGTGCAGGACTGGCAGACGACCGCGCTGTCCGGGGAGTTCTGGAAGGTGATGTTGGAGACGTTCCAGTAGTCGGCGGTGAGCTTGAAGATCCAGGAGCCGGACGGCAGCGACGAGCCGTCGATCTTGACCGTCTCCGAGCCGTACGCGGTGAGCGTGACGGGCGAGGACGACGTGCCGTTGGTCGTGGACTGGAGGGTGGCCGTCGGGTAGTACGTGCCGCCGCGCACCTGAATGACCGTGCCCGCGGTGGCGGTTGAGATCGCGCTGGTCAGTTCGGCGGTCGTGTCGACGACGACCGTGGCGGCCTGGGCCTGGGTGGGGAGTACGGCGAGGCCGGCGCCGAGCGCCAGGGCCGTGGCCAGGGTGAGAGCGGTACGACGAGACATAGGAGTGCGGTCCTTTCGTCGTTCTCCTGCGGATGGGGGGACTTCAGGGACGCCAGTCGCCGAGATAGGTCGCGGGGGTGTGCAACGCGGCATCGGCGGCCGTGAGTTGGGGCCGGTTCTCCGGGACGGTGGCCACGGAACCCGGGCCCGTGTTGCGGTACTCGTGGAAGCGCATCGACTGCCAGGGGTAGGTGTCGCGCATGTTCGTGTAGGGCGCGACCGGGTCGATGCCGGGCCCGATCCGGGTGTCCCGCACGACGAGGGACGGCCAGGCCGTCGTCTCGTACGACGGGACCCACGGCCGGGCCAGCTTGTACGCGGCGTCCTCGGCGCCGGAGGTGATCCGCGAGCGGACCGCGAGGATGCCGTACGGGTTGGCGCGGGCGGTGGAGGGGGCGAAGACCATGCCCTTCGGCGTGAACGTCACGTCCCGCTGGAGGGTGTGGAAGTGGCAGTCCGCGAAGACGGCGGTGGCCCGCCCGAAGACGAAGTCGACGTCCCCCTCGACGTAACAGCGGGAAAAGTACTGCCGGTTGAACGCCTCCAGCGCCGTCGTGTCCACGAACAGCGTGTCCTGGTGGGCCAGCAGCCGGACGTGCGAGAACCGCGAACGGTCGCCCGTCACATACGCGGCCACCGCCTGCGTGCCCGTGACCTCCGGATGGTCGGCGCGCAGCCAGTCGTTGGCGAGCGTGAGGTCGCGGACGGTCAGCCCGGGCGCCGTCGAGGTGAAGGTCGCGGAGCCCGCCGTGCCGTACGTCCCCGAACCGTCCGGCTTCTGCGTCCCGTTGGCGTTGTCGTAGACGATGACGACGTCACGCGGATCACGGGTGGCACCGCGCAAGGTCAACTCACCTGCCCCCGCAGGCACGTTGACGACCTCCCGGTATGTCCCCGGGTGTACGACGATCGTCCAGCCGCTGCCCTCCACCGCGTCCACGGCCGCCTGCACCGAGCCGCCGGGCCGGACGTGCAGCACGCGGCGCCGGTCGAGGGCTACGGCGGGCGCGGCACCGGCGGCCACCAGTCCCCCGGCGATCCCCGTCAGGAGTGTGCGTCTGCGCAGGGTCATCGCCGCCCCGGCTTCCAGTCGCCGAGGTAGACCTCTCGTGTCGCCGACTCGGCCTGCTCGGCGGTGAGTTGAGGACGGTTCTCCGGGACGCCGATCAGCGCGCCCGGGCCCGTGTTGCGGTACTCGGCAAACCGCTGGCTCTGCCAGGGATAGGCGTCCGACATGTTGGTGTACGGCGCCACCGCGTCGATCCCCGCACCGAGTGCCGTCTCCCGCACGGTGAGCATCGGACGGGCGGTGGTGTCCGAGCCGGGCACCCAGGGGCGGGCCAACTTGTAGTAGCGGTCCGGGGCTTGGCTGCTCACGCGGCTGTGTGTCACCAGGTATCCGCGCGGGTTGGCGACCGCTGTGGAGGGCGCGAAGACGAAGCCGTACGGTGCCGTCGCCAGGTCGGTGCGGTTCAGGGTACGGAAGTGGCAGTGGTCGTAGACGGCGGTCGCGCGCCCGAAGACGAAGTCGACGTCTCCCTCGACGTAGCAGCGCGCGTAGTACTGCCGGGCGAAGACGCCGAGGGCCGACGAGTCGGCGTACAGGGTGTCTTGATGCCCGAGGAAGTGGCAGTCGAAGAACGCCGAACGGTCGCCCTGCACCTTGATCGCGACCGCCTGCGTGCCCGTGATGTCGGGGTGCTCGGCGCGCAGCCAGTCGTTGGCGAAGGTGATCCGGCGGGCGGTGAAGCCGTCGGTGCGGATGAGGGTGGTGGCCGAGCCGGAGGTGCCGTAGGTGCCCGAACCGTCGGGTTTCCGCGTCCCGTTGGCGTTGTCGTAGACGATGACGACGGCACGGGGGTCCGCGCCGGCGCCGAGCCAGGTCATCTCGCTTGCCGCGTCGGTGAGTTGGCCGGTGGCCGGGTCGGTGACACCGACGGTGACCGTCTCGCGGTAGACACCGGGCGCGATGACCAGGGTGTACCTGGCGCCGGTCGCGGCGGTGACGGCGGCCCGGACGGTCGTGAAGTCGCCCCGGCCGCGCGGGTCGACGTAGAGGGTGAGCGGGGTGAGGCGCGCGGCCGGTGAGCCGTAGCGGCCGAACGGTCGGGGCCCAGCGGGGGCCGGGGCGAGGCCGAGCAGGGCGCCGGCGGTGGCGACCGCGCCCGCCGCTAGGAACCCCCGTCTGGTCAGGGGTCGTTGGAGGTGCTCGTGCAAGGGCATGCGGGTGCTCCTTATGACGAGATGACGAGGGGTCAGCGCAGGCGGCCCGCACCGGCGTTGTGGTCGACGAGGAACGGCACGGCACGCACGGGGTCGACCTTGGTGCGCAGGGTCGGTGTCCAACCCGCGCCGGACTGGAGGATCTCACTGGGCACACCGGCGTTGTGGACGGCGATCAGGTCGGTGAGCTCGCCGTTGACGTAGTTGTCGTCTGCGGTGAGCGGCGCCTCGGACCACTTCTTGAGCATGGTGGCCTCGGAGATGCCGGCCGGGACCGTGAACGCGTTGTGTTCCGCGACGAGTTGGGACTCCTTGCCGATGCCGTAGCTGTAGCCGTATCCGGGCTCGGCGACGAAGTGGTTGTTGTAGGAGTCGACTTGGCCGAAGCGGACGCGGGGCGCGCGCTCGACGAGGTTGGAGAACAGGTTGTGGTGGAGCGTGACCTTCAGATGTCCCCGGTCGACCGCGGCGGTTGAAGCGCCGTCGCTGTTGCCGATGAGGATCGTCTTGTCGTGGTCGGAGAAGACGTTCCAGGAGGCGGTGACGTAGTCGGCGCCCTTGACGATGTCGAGTTCGCCGTCGTGCTGCTCGAAGATGCGCCCGTAGTAGGTGGGCAGTGAGCTGTCGGGGTGGTCGCCGTCCGTGAACGTGTTGTGGTCCAGCCACACATGGGTGGACCCGTAGATCACGGCGCTGTCGTACTCGGAGTTCCAGTTGCCGGTGTCACCGTCGGTCGGGTCCCACTGCGGGAAGCAGTCGAGGGGGCTCTCGAAGGCGAGGTTGCGGACGATGACGTTGTCGACGGCCGTGACCTGCAGGCTGGCGCCCTTGAATCCGGCGTTCTTGCCGATACCGATGATGGTGGTGTTGGAGGGCACGAACGCCTTGATGGCGGTGTTCTGGTTGGCGGCGGAGACCCGGCGCAGGCCCTCGGGGCTGTCGGCGGGCTCGTTGTCGAGGTTCTGGTCGTAGCCCCAGACGGCGGGGTCGTAGGTGGCGAGGTACTGCGCGAAGTCGTAGCCGGGCGCGGCGAAGGAGTCGCAGCCCTCGGCGTTGGCGTCGATGATCCCCTTGACCCTGATGACCTTCGGCGCGGTGCCGCCGGCGGCCAACGCGGCCTTGAAATCGGTCCAGTTGGAGACGGTGTAGACGTGGTCGGGGGTGGCGGCGGCACCGCCGCTGGTGCCGGTGCCGTAGGAGGCCCAGCCATCACCGGCGCCGAGGGTCTCACGGGCGAGGCTGCGCGGATGGGCCTGGGCGGTGGTGCCGGTGAGGGCGAGGGCGAGCGCCGTGCACCCCACCAGCGAAGCTATGACGCGTCCATGACATATAAATGAATGCACTGTGCGGGTCTCCTTGCTCAGAGGACGTCCGAGGCGTCCGCCGCCTCGGGCCAGGTGATCCAGGACGTGGGAATCTCGTCGCGCAGCCGGACGACATCACGTGGTGCGAGCACCCGGGTACGCGCCAACTCCCGCGCCACGAGCCGCGCCACGGCGATCGCGCCGGGCGGATTGAAGTGCGTGTTGTCCTGCTCGGTGTCGGTCCAGTTGAAGTAGACCTTCGTCTCCTCGACCCCGAGCCGCTGCCACAACGCCAGCGACAGCGCCTCGATGTCGAGCAGCGCGACCCGCTCTTCCTGGGCGAGCGCACGCATCGCCGCCGGGTAATCGCCGTGCGTGGGAAGGGCGTTGCCATCGGCGTCGAACCTGCGGCGCTCGACGGGGGTGGCGAGGACGGGCCGGGCGCCATGAGCCCTGGCCCCTTCGATGTAGAGCCGCAGATAGTCCTGGTACGTCGTCCAGGGCTCGGTGTAGCGGGTCGGATCGGCGATCTTCTCGTCGTTGTGCGCGAACTGGACGAGGAGAAGATCACCGGGCCGAATGGCGGCGAGGATTGCGTCCAGCCGCCCTTCGTCGACGAAACTCTTCGAACTCCGCCCGTTCACGGCTTGGTTGGCGACTTTCACTCCGCGTCGCAGAAAGAAGGGAAGGGCCATTCCCCACCCGGTCTCGGGCGCTTCGGTGGAGTACTTCTGGGCGGCGGTGGAATCACCGGCGATGTAGAGGGTGTGATCACGTCGACCACCGCCTCGCAATGGAACGGCGGCAAGAGCACCTAACGCGATTTGGCGCCGGGTAAGAGACACTACTGGCTCACCTTCCGGTCTTTTGTCCTTCAGGGGCGCGGGCCTGTTTCGAATATGCGGCTCCGCCGCTTCGGCGCGACCAGCCCCCACCGGCCCGCAGCCCCCCACAACCCGAAACCACCCGAGCTCAGTGGTTCTGCTTCCAGTCCGCCTGAGCCTTGTTCAACTGGTCGGCCAACGTGTCCAGAAACTCCTTCGCCGTCATCTTCCCCAGCAACAGCTTCTGGAAGTTCGGCTCGTTGTCCGCCTTGGAGATCGTGTTCCAGTCCGGCAGGTAATACGGCAGCTGCACAATCTTCGTGGACGCCCCGTTCAGCGCCTCCGCCGCCAACCGCGTGGGCTCTGACTTCTGAATCCACGCGGAGCGAGCCGCCTCCGTGTTCGCCGGCACCTGCCCCGCCGACTCGTTGAACTTGGAGTTCTCCGCCGCGGAAACGGCGAACTCGATGAACTTCCAGGCCGCCTCTTTGTTCTTGCTGGACTTGAACAGACTCAGCCCGTCAACAGGGTTGGAGATCTGCACGCGGGTGCCGTCGTCCAGCGTCGGATTCGGAATTCCCTTGAACTTTTCCGCGCCCAGCGCCTTCAGATGGTCCTGATACGACCCGAGGTTGTGACTCAGCATCCCGATCGTGCCGCTGTCCCACTGCGCGACCATCTTGGTGAAGTCGTTGTTGAGGTCGGCGGACGGAGTGTCCTTCTTGAACAGGCTCACGTACTTCGCCAACGCGGCAACGTTCTTCGGGTCGTTGACCGTCGTCTTGTCGCCGTTCCAGAACGAGGTGATCCCGGTCTGCCCGTACACCGCGTCGAGGGCCGGCGCGATGGACCCCTCACCGCCCCGAATGGTGAAGCCGAACTTGTTCTTGGCCTTGTCGGTGAGCTTGTCGGCGGCGGCGTAGAACTTGGACCAGGTGGTCGGCGCGTCCAGACCGGCCGCCTTGAACAGGTCGGTGCGGTACCACAGCGTGCCGTTGTTGGCGGAGGTCGGGATCTGGTACAGCGTGTCCCCACCGCCCGCGGACTTGCTCACGTCGAGCAGGTTCTGGCTCAACTTGCCGTTCAGCGCGCTGGACTTGAGCCGGCTGTCCAACGGCTCGAGCGCCCCCTGCACCGCGACCTCGGCGAGCACCGCGGTCCCCACACCGCCGACATCGGGCAGTCCGCCGCCCTGGATGGCGGTGTCGTACTTGGACTGGGCGCTCGCGGCCGGTATCCCGACGTACTTGACCTTGATGTCGGGGTTCTTCTTCTCGAAGTCCGCGATGATCTGCTTCCAGATGTCGGTACGGACACCGCCGTTGTTGTCCCAGAAGGTGATCGTGCCCTTGCCTGAGCCCTCGTCGCCCTTGTCCCCCGCGCCGCCGCTGCCGTCGTCGCCGCAGGCAGTGGCGGTCAGCGCGAGCACAGAGCCCAGGGCGACGGCCATCGCGGCCCGCCGGCTTCTGCGGATGCTGGTCTTCATAGGTCGGCTCATTGGTCGGCTCTCTTCTTGTGGATCCAACGGGGTGACGAGGTCACTGGCAGCGACTGGCAAGCGCTTGCTACGGAGGTGCGTCATTGCGACTCCCAACAGGCGTACGGGCAGGGCGAGTTAGTGGAGAGAACTGATCCGGAACCGCGTGAACACGGCCGCGCCGGCATGTCCCGTGCCGACGGGCGCGAGCGCGAAGAGCCCGAGCAGGGCGCCGACCCAGCGCCAGGGGGTGGCGGCGAAGACCTGGCCACTGGGCCGCGGCCCGTCCCCGACGTCGTAGAAGAAGCGGCACCGCGCCCCGGCACCGATCTCGATCCGCAGCCGGACCCGGCCGTCGGGTGCGAGACAGGACTCCCCCGCGTCCCGTTCGCTCCCCCACTGCCCGAAAGGCGTGGGAGGTGCCCCCATGGCGACCGGCTCGGCGAAGCGGTGGACGAATCGCACCAGCCCGTCCGCGCCCCGCTGGAGTCCGATCCAGCTGTAGGCGTCGCCGAGCACGGCAAGTCCGGCGCGCGCCCACAACTCCTCGCTGTGCAGCCGGAGTTCCACCTCCACCGCAACAGGCGTGCCCGGCAGCCGCTGGGTGAGGAGGTTCGGCAGCCTGCGCAGGTCGTGTGCGTCGGCGGAGCGTGCGCAGGTCAGTCGCAGTCCGTCGCCCGAGTGGTGGGTGGCCCAGCCGTCCTGCGGGTTCGCCGTCCACTGCCACTGGCGGCCGTACCGTCCGCCGGGGAAGTCGTCGTCGGTGGCGGGCGCCGCGGGCGGCTGCGGCGGGAGGTCCGGTTTCCGGTGTACGGCTACGGGGGCGCCCGCGTCGCCGATGACCGGCCAGCCGTCGTCACCCCAGCTCATCGGCTGGAGGTGGACAACTCGGCCGTAGGCGCCGCGCTGTTGGAAGTGCAGGAACCAGTCCTCGCCGGACGAGGTGCGCACCCAAGCGCCCTGGTGGGGGCCGTTGACGTCGGTGTCCTTCTGTTCCAGGACGACCTTCTCCTCGTACGGTCCGAAGAAGCCGCGGGAGCGGAACGCGCCCTGCCAGCCGGTCTCGACTCCCCCTGCGGGCGCGAGGATCCAGAACCAGCCGTCGTGGCGGTGGACCTTGGGGCCCTCCAGCGTGAACCAGCCGGGGAGGTGGTCCGCGTCGACGATCACCTTGCCGTCGTCGAGCAGGGTCGTGCCGTCGGGGTGCATACGGTGGCCGGTGAGGCGGTTGTTGATGCCCGCGCGGGACTTGGCCCAGGCGTGGACGAGGTAGGCCTCGTCGTTGTCCTCGTCCCACAAGGGGCACGGGTCGATCAGGCCCTTGCCTTCCTTGAGGAGGTGGGGGCGGGTCCAAGGGCCGCGTATCTCGGGGGCGTTGATCTGGAAGATGCCCTGGTCCGGGTCGCCCCAGAAGATCCAGAAGCGTTCGTCGTGGTGTCTCAACGCGGGGGCCCAGACGCCGCAGTCGTGGCGGGGGGACCTGAACTCCCGCGCCGGTTCGAGGCGTTGGAGGGCGTGGCCGATCAGGGTCCAGTTCACCAGGTCGCGGGAGTGCAGCAGCGGCAGGCCCGGTACGCGGCCGAAGCTGGACGCGGTGAGGTAGAAGTCGTCGCCGACGCGGATGACGTCCGGGTCGGACCAGTCGGCGTTCAGAACGGGGTTGGTGTACGTATCGGGGGTCACTGGCCGACCGCCTTCCGCACCAGTACCGCCGCCTCGCCCCGGTCCAGGCTGCCGTCCGCGACGACGGTGACGATCCGTCGTACGACCGTGTCGCCGGGCGGGATCGGCAGCCGCTCGTCCGAGGCCAACGACGAGCCCACACCCGGGTATTCGGCGGTGCGGACGAACCACGGATCCTGGCGGGAGCGGTCCGTGGCGCCGGCGAAGACCAGGGTCCAGCCGGTGCCGGTGAGGGCGAGCCAGTCGGCGCGGGCGCCGTGGACGGCCGGTTCACCCTCGCGGTCGGCGGTGAAGACGTGCGGGGTCTCCGCCTCCTTGCGGCCCCGCCAGAAGAAGCCGCCGTACGCGGCTCCGGGGCGGCCGTTGGTGGCGGGGCTGCCGATCGACAGGGGGTCGGGCGTCACGTTCGTGAGCGAGAAGGTGAAGTCCAACGCCCAGGCGGTGTCGGTGAGTTCGGTGGCGGCGACCGTACGGCGTTCGTGCAGCAGCTCGGCACCGGAGGCCACCCAGCGGAGTTCCTCGACGAAGCCGTCGGGGTCGCGGAGCTGGAAGGCGGAGTGGCGTTGGGCGCCGTGGTTGTCCCGTTCCAGCGGCCCCTCGTCGCGGACGTACGTCCGCCCGCCCCAGAAGTTGTGCCCCTCGACGTCGGGAACGGCGACACCGACGCCGAGGTGGTGGGTGTGGTCGACGGGGCTCAGCTCGGTGACCGCCGTACCGGACAAGGTGGTTACGGGGTGCAGATACGGGCGCGGGGAGAGCCGGACGGGCAGCTCGGGCCGGGTGACGTACCGGGCGACCGGGCGGCCCGCGACGCGCAGCACCGGTGTGTCATGGGTGATCATCAGGTGCTCACCTCTTTCGGTGGGGCCCAGGAGGCGCCCAGCTCGGAGTAGAGGGCGAGGGTGTCGGCCGCCGCCGTGACCAGTGCGTCGATGCCGGGGACGACCCGGCGGTTCTCGGCGGTCAGCAAGTGCCAGGCATCGGTGGGGAGTTGGGCCGGGTCGGGGGCCAGGCGGATCGCTTCGACGACCTTCATGAAGGCGCCCGTCGAGTCCGGTTCCACCAACAGGGCTTCGCCGTCGACGAGATGGGCGACCAGGTTCTCCAGCAGGTCCGTGCTGCCGTACTCGAACTCCTCCGGGCCGTGGCCCGCCCGCTGGAGCAGGACTCGGTCCTGCTTGTACCAGTAGGTGATCCGGCCCTCGCTGCCGTGCACCAGCACATAGGGCTCGCCGGGGTGTTCGGCGCACAGGGTCACGGCGACGGTGACCGGGCGGCCCTGGGCGGTGGTGACGCGGACGCAGGAGGTGTCGTCGGACTCGATGTCGTTGGCGCGCACGAGTTCGGTCTCGATGCGGGCGACGTCCTCGGCGCGGGTCGTGCCGTTGAGAGCGAGGGCGGTGGCGACGGCGTGCGCGAGGGGGTTGGTCAGCGCGCCGTCGATCACGTCGACGCCGTTGAGGCGCCGCTTGCCCGCCCATGGGGCGCGCCGGTAGTACGCCTCGTCGCGCGCCCAGGCACCGGCCCCGCCGACCCCGGTGAGGGTGCCGATGGTGCCCTTGGCGATCAGTTCGCGGATCGCGGGGACGGCGTGCGAGCCGAGCGACTGGAAGCCGATCTGGCAGACCACTCCGGCCGCGGCGACCCCGTCGGCCATCCTGCGGAACTCGGCGTACGAGGGCGCGGGCGGCTTCTCCAGCAGCAGGTGCACGCCCCGCTTCGCGGCGGCCAGGGCGAGGTCCGTGTGGGTCGGGATCGGGGTGCAGACCACGGCCACCCGGGCGCCGGTGGAGTCGAGGAGTTCGCCGAAGTCCGGGGTCTGGGCCGGGAGTTCGCCGCCGAACTCCTCCTCGGTCAGCGGGGTCAGCTCGCAGATGCCGACGAGGCGTACGAGCCCCTTGTCCTGGAGCCGGCGGATGTTCTCGACGTGCCAGCGGCCGTGGCCGCGGGCGCCGGCGAGGACGACGGGGACGGGTGTGGAAACGGTGGTGGCACCGTTCGGGCGGGTCATGGGATTCTCCCTGCTTCGACGATCTTCGCCAGCAGGGTAAGCGGTTGCCTCATCCCTTCACCGCCCCCGCGCTGAACCCGGTGATCAGCCACTTCTGGATGAAGGCGAAGACGATCACCACGGGCACGGCCGCGACGATGCCGCCGGCGGCGAGCGCGCCGAGGTCGACGCTGTCCGCGCTCATCAGGGTGTTGAGGCCGACCGGGATGGTCTGCTTGCTCTGGTCGGAGAGGAACATCAGGGCGAAGAGGAAGTGGTTCCAGGCGTGCACGAAGGCGAAGGAGCCGACCGCGATCAACCCGGGCCGCAGCAGGGGGAGGACGACGATACGGAACGCGGCGAAGCGGTTGCAGCCGTCGACCCAGGCCGCCTCCTCCAGGGACTGCGGGACGTTCCGGATGAAGCCGCTGATCAGGATCATCGACAGCGGGAGCTGGAAGACGGTCTCCGCGATGATGACGCTGCCCAGCGAGTTGATCATCTGGAGCTTGGCGAAGATCTGGAACAGCGGGACCAACAGCAGGGCGCCCGGCACGAATTGGGAGCAGAGCAGGGCCAGCATGAAGGTGCGCTTGATCCTGAACTCGAAGCGGGCCAGCGCGTAGCCGCCGGCCAGGGCGACGACCGTGGTGAGGACCAGGGTGGCGACGCCGACGTAGACGCTGTTCTGGAAGTAGACGCCGAAGCTGCGTTCGGTCCACACCTTCTGGAAGTGGTCGAGGGTCATCGGCCAGGGCACCAGGGAGGTCGAGCCGGCCGGGCGGAACGCGAAGAGCAGGATCCAGTAGAAGGGGATCAGGGTGAAGACGAGGTAGATCCCCAGGGGGACGTAGATCTGCCAGCGCGGGACCTCGTCCCAGGCGCGGCGGACCTTGCGCGGCTGCTGCGGTGCGGCGGACTCCCGCTCACGGGCCGGGGCGATCTCGGTGATCACTTGTCGCCGCCTCCGAACTTGCTCAGGCGCAGATAGACGATCGAGAAGAAGAGAAGGATCACGAACGCGACCGTGGTGAGGGCCGACGCGTAGCCGAAGTTGTGTGCTTCCACGCTGGTGTTGGCGACGTAGAGCGGGAGCGTGGTCGTCTCGCCGGCCGGGCCGCCGCCGGTCAGGGTGTAGAGGAGGTCGACGTTGTTGAACTCCCAGACCGCGCGCAGCAGCGTGGACAGCACGATCGCGTCCTTGAGGTGCGGCAGGGTGATGTGGACGAACTGCTTGAAGCGGCTCGCGCCGTCCACCTCGGCGGCCTCGTAGAGGTCCTTCGACACGGACTGGAGGTCGGCGAGGATGAGGATCGCGAAGAAGGGGACGCCCCGCCAGAGGTCCGCAACGACCGCTGCGGAGAAGACGGTTGAGGGGTCGGAGAGCCAACTCGTGCCGTACTGGCCGATTCCCATGTCCGCGAGATAACGGGTCACGCCCGTCTGCGAGTTGTAGAGCAGCACCCAGATCGCGGAGGTCAGGACGCCCGACACGGCCCAGGGGGAGAACACCAGCGCGCGGCCGATGGACCGGCCCACGAAGGTCTGGTTGACGATCAGTGCGAGGGCGAGCCCGAAGAGGAGCTGGAGGCCCACCTCTACGACGACCCACTTGGCGCTGAAGGTCAACGTGTCCCAGAACTGGGGGTCGTTGGTGAAGGCGTGGGTGAAGTTGTCGAGGCCCGCGAAGCCGTTGCGCCATGGCTTGGTGGGGTTGTAGTTCTGCAGGCTGTAGTAGAAGACGCTGATGACCGGGTAGGCGATGAAGCCCAGCATGAGCAGCGCGGCCGGGGCGATCAGCAGATACGGGAGCCTGCGCGGGGTCGCGGAGGCAGGGCGCCGCCGGGGTGGCGCGGGCGGTTTCGCCACGGCTGCGGCTTGGGCCATGACTGTTCTCCGTTCAGTACAGGACGCTCAATACAGGAAGCGCTTGCCTTACGGGCGTGGGAAAGTGCTCAACCGGCGTACGGGTCCGGCACCTTGCCGGGCCGGGCCAGGAACTCGAAGTCGCAGCCGGTGTCCGCCTGGGTGATCTGGTCGTTGTAGAGCGCGCCGTAGCCGCGCTCGTACCGTGCGGGCGGCGGGGTCCACTCCGCCCGGCGTCGCTCCAACTCCTCGTCGTCCACGTTGAGTTGGAGGGTGCGTGCCTCGACGTCCAGGGTGATGGTGTCCCCGGTCCGGACGAGCGCGAGCGGTCCGCCGACGTACGACTCGGGCGCGATGTGCAGCACGCACGCGCCGTAACTCGTCCCACTCATCCGGGCGTCGGAGATCCGGACCATGTCCCGGACACCCTGCTTGAGGAGGTGGTCCGGGAGCGGGAGCATGCCGTACTCGGGCATACCGGGGCCGCCCTTGGGGCCCGCGTTGCGCAGCACCAGCACGCTGTCGGCGGTGATGTCCAACTCCGGGTCGTTGATGGTGCGTTGCATGGTCCGGTAGTCGTCGAAGACGACCGCGGGGCCGGTGTGCTTGAGCAGGTGCGGCTCGGCGGCGATGTGCTTGATGACGGCGCCGTCCGGGCAGAGGTTGCCGCGCAGGACGGCGACCCCGCCTTCGCTCGCCACCGGGTTGTCGCGGGGTCGTATGACGTCGTCGTTGTGCACCCGCGCGCCTGCGAGCTGTTCGCGCAGGGTGTCGTGGGAGACGGTCGGGCGGTCGAGGTGGAGCAGGTCCGTGATCCGGGAGAGGAAGCCGGGCAGGCCGCCGGCGAAGTGGAAGTCCTCCATGAGGTACGTCCGTCCGCCGGGCCGCACGTTCGCCAGGACCGGGACCGTGCGGGCGATGCGGTCGAAGTCGTCGAGCGTGAGGCGGACGCCCGCGCGGCCGGCCATGGCGATCAGGTGGATCACGGCGTTGGTGGAGCCGCCGAGGCCGAGGACGGTGGTGACCGCGTCCTCGAAGGCTTCCTGGGTGAGGATCGACGAGAGAACCCGCCCCTTGTGGACTTGTTCAACAATCCTCATGCCTGATTGCGCGGCCATCCGATCGTGCCCCGAGTCCACGGCCGGAATGCTCGACGCCCCCGGCACGGTCACGCCCAGCGCCTCCGCAGCCGCCGTCAGCGTGGACGCCGTCCCCATGGTCATGCAGTGCCCGGGCGACCGTGCCAGGCCGCTCTCCAGCTCCGTCAGCTCGCAGTCGCCGATGAGGCCGGCGCGCTTGTCGTCCCAGTACTTCCACATGTCGGTGCCGGAGCCGAGGACCTCGTTGCGCCAGTGGCCCGGCAGCATCGGCCCGGCGGGGACGAAGACGGTGGGCAGGTCGACGCTGGCGGCGCCCATGAGCAGCGCGGGGGTCGACTTGTCGCAGCCGCCCATGAGCACGGCGCCGTCGACGGGATACGACCGCAGCAGTTCCTCGGTCTCCATCGCGAGGAGGTTGCGGTAGAGCATCGGGGTCGGCTTCTGGAAGGTCTCGCTGAGCGTGGAGACCGGGAACTCCAGCGGGAATCCGCCCGCCTGCCACACGCCCCGCTTGACCGCCTGGGCGCGGTCACGGAGGTGCACATGACAGGGATTGATGTCCGACCAGGTGTTGAGGATCGCGATGACCGGCTTGCCGAGGTGTTCCTCGGGGAGGTAGCCGAGCTGGCGGGTGCGGGCCCGGTGGCTGAAGGAGCGCAGCCCGTCGGCGCCGTACCACTGGTGGCTTCTGAGCTCTTCCGGTGCCTTCATGTGGACCATCCGGCGGCTATCGCGGCGACCTCGGCGCGCTCGCTCTCGGGCAGGGGCTTGCTGGGGGGCCGTACGTCACGGCGGCACAGACCGAGTGACGCAAGCGCTTCCTTGACGATCGTGACGTTGTTCGCGGAGCCGTTTGCCGCCCTTAGTTCCTCGAATCGGCGGATCTGTTCCCACACCTTCATCGCGCCCGGGTAGTCGCCAGATCGAAGCGCTTCGATCATGTTCAGCGAGACGGACGGGGCGACGTTCACGAGCCCCGAGGTGAAGCCGGTGGCGCCCGCCGAGAAGTAGGAGGGGGCGTACGGTTCGGCCAACCCGGCCACCCATACGAAGCGTTCGAGGCCCGCGTCCCTGGCGAAGGCGGCGAAGCGGGCCGCGTCGGGGACGGCGTACTTGACGCCGATGACGTTCGGGCAGTCGTCGGCGAGTTCGGCGAGGCGGGCGCCGAGGAGTTGGGCGTTGCGGATGTACGGGACGACGCCCAGGTCGGGCACGGCCTCGGCGATGGCGCGGTGGTAGTCGACCCAGCCGCCCTGCGAGACGTAGGGGTGGACGGGCTGATGGACCATCACCATCTGGGCGCCGTGGTCGCGGGCGTGCAGGGCGGAGGCGATGGCGGTGGGCACGTCGTGGCCGATGCCGACGAGGACCGCGGCGCGTGTGCCCGCCTCGTCGATGGTCAACTCCGTCACCAGCTGGCGTTCTCGAGGGGTGAGGGCGTAGAACTCGCCGGTGTTGCCGTTCGGCGTGAGGATGCCGATCCCGCCGTCGAGCAGGCGGCGCAGCAGGGTCCGGTGGGTGTCCTGGTCGACAGTGCCGTCCGCGGCGAACGGGGTCACCGGGATCGCCACCACGTCGGCCAGGGCGGCCCGTTGGGCCTCGAACGCCGCTGTCATGCCTGACCGTCCTCTCCCTGGGTGCCCAACTCGGTTCCGGGGAAGGCCCGTTGGACGAACGACGCGATGTGGGCGTGCAGCGCGGTCGCCGCGGCGTCCGCGTCGCCGTCGAGGGCGAGCCGCAGGATCTCGCGGTGTTCGCCTGCTTCCCGCTCCCAGGAGGGCGAGGCGGCCCAGGCGACGGCGGAGACCAGGGCGGCCTGGTCGCGGACCTCGTCGAGCATCCGGCCGAGCAGCGGGTTGCCGCACGGCAGATACAGGGCGCGGTGGAACTCCCGGTTGGCGAGGGAGCGTTCGGCGGTGTCGGTCGCCTCGTCGGCGCGGGTCAGCGCCTCGCGTGCGGCCTCCAGGGAGGCGCCCAGTCGCACGGCCCGCCGTAGCGCCTCGGGTTCGAGGAGCAGCCGTACGTCGTACACCTCGCGCGCCATGTCCGCGTCCACCATGCGCACCGTGACGCCCTTGTACTGGTTCATCACGACGAGCCCGGTGCCGGCCAGGGTCTTGAGCGCCTCGCGCACCGGGGTCTTGGACACCCCGAACTGTGCGGCGAGTTCGGTCTCGACCAGTGGCTGACCCGGCGTCAACTGCCCGGTGAGGATGCGGCGTTTGATCTCCTCCTGCACGTACTGCGTGCGGGAGGGGATCGGCGTGGGCACAGAGGTCATGCGCGCCTCTCGGATCTCACATATCGCGTCTCATATATGACGTACGAAGTACGACGCGTTGAAGGTAGGAGCGGCCCAGTGTTTCGTCAATGCTTCTGACAGAAGAACCAGAAAGCGCTTCACATGGTCGCGCTTCAGATGGTCTTGGTGACGCCTTCGAGCGCGGCGGAGGTCCGGCCGGGGAAGATCGCGGCGGCGCGCTCCAGCGCCGCTTCCCTCGTGAGGGTGGGTCCCACGTGGGTGATGAGGAGTTCGCGGGCGCCCTTGGCGCAGGCGCCGGCGTCCTCGGGCGTGAGGTGGAACTGCCGTTCGCCTTCGCGATGCCGGTCGATGTCGGCCTCGCAGAGGAACACGTCGGCGCCGCTCGCGAGTTCGGACAGCGCCTCGCAGGGTCCACTGTCCCCGGAGTAGCCGAGGACACTCCCCTGGCACTCGGCGCGCAGCCCGTACGCCTCGGTGTCGTGGGCGACGGCGCGTGCGGTGAGGCGGAGGTTCCAGTGCCGGACGGCGTGGCCGTCGTAGAGCGGGCGGAAGTCGAAGACGCCGCTCAGGAACCGTACGTCCGGCTGTCCGAAGAAGCCGGCGAGCCGGCGGGCGCAGTCCTGCGGGGCGTAGAGCGGGATCGGGGCGGCCGGGGTCATCCCGCCGAAGGCGAACGCGTAGGCCGCGGCGAGGAGATCGGCGCTGTGGTCGGCGTGCAGATGCGAGATCCAGATCGCGGTGAGCCGCGCTGGATCGGTGTGCCGCTGCAACTCCGCGAATGTTCCGGTGCCCGCGTCCACCCACACCTCGGCACCGCCACCGCGCAGCAGGTACCCGGAGCAGGGGCGGCCGGGGCGTGGATGCGGGGAGGCGGTGCCGAGGATCGTGAGACTGAGAGGCATGTCGGGGAAGAGTACGGCTCCGGGGCCCGCAGCACTCACAATTGCGGTGTTCTGCGGACATGCGCCGTGTTGCCTCATGTCGTGTCGCGGCTGACGAAGTCAAGTGGCGTACGAGTGGCGGCTGTTCCGGGTCGGGGGTGGCGGCGAGCCGGCGCCGGCGTTCTCGGCCGGGGCGCAGGGCACTGGGGTCGACGGCGGAACGTGGGCGTACGGACAGGTCCGGCTGATGGTCAAAGGTCGTCCTGCCGTCAACTGGCGGAGAAGTAGTGGCCGTTGTCCATGTCGGCGAGGAGGTCGGGCGGGGCGGGTTCCCAGCCGAGGGTCCGGCGGGCGATGAGGTTGGACACCGGGTAGCTCTGCGTGGCGATGTTCGTGAGGAACCCGAAGTACCCCGGCGTCATCAGGGCATCGCGGGGAACGCTCACGGCGGGCAGGCCCAGGCGGCCGGCGATGGCCTCGGCGATGTCGCGGAACGGGATGCCCCCGTCCTCGACCGCGTGCCAGTACGAGCCGGCCGGCCCCTTCTCCAGCGCCAGGCGGAACAAGGTGGCGTCATCGCGGGCGTGCACGGCGTTCCACAGGTTCGCGCCGTCTCCCGGGGTAACCGACGAAACCCTTCTCCTTCGTGAGCGCGATCAGCGTGGGGAGGAAGCCGACACGATCGGTCGTGCTGTGCGCGACGATGGCGATCCGCACGACCGAAGACCGTACTCCCTGCTCGGCGAGGTCGCGATGCCAGGTGCCGGGCGGCCGGTATCGCGTGCCCGCCGGGGCAGCCAGGGCAGCCGCGTGACCGGTAGCACGTCCGGCCCGGCCGCGACGCGCCACGTCAGCTCGACACTTCCTCCCGTCCTCGGTCGTCGCCGGCTGTGGCGGGGATGGCGGGGATGGCGTTGTCGATGAGGACGGCGGCGATGGCGGCGGCGGTGGGGAAGGCGTCGGCATTGAGAACCCGGGTGCGGGCCGCCGCGCCGTCGATGAGCAGCGCGAGCTGCTCGCCGAGCTGCTCGGGGTCGGCGGCGCCGGCTTCGCGGGCGGCGTCGGCCAGCCGCGCGGCGACGGCTTTCTTGTAGTCGCGTGCGTACTGGGATGCCGGGTGCTCGGGGTCGTGGAGTTCGACTGAGGTGGCGATATAGGGGCACAGGGGTGTGGTGGGCGGCACGTCGAAGGCCGCGAGGAGCCGTTCGCGGGGCGTGAGGTCGGTGCGGTCGAACACGCCCGACAGAACGGAGGGGTCGAACCGGCGCAGGTACTCGGCGACGAGTTCGTCCTTGCCTGCGAAGTGCTGGTAGGCCGTGCGCTTGGACACCTCGGCCGCCGCGCAGAGCTGGTCCATGCCGGTGCGGGCGATGCCCTGCTCGCGGAACAGTTGCTGGGCCGCGCCCAGGATGCGCTCGCGAGCGCCCCGGCCGCGACGCCGGCCCGTGGGGCCCTTCTCCAACTCCGTCTCCGTCATGCCCCCATGGTACCCCGGCCGGGTAACGACCGGTGTACATAGTTTGCGCCCAGCCCCTTCACCCCGTACGTTAAGAACACAGGACGGTGTACTTAACTCCGTCGCCCCAGCTACACACGGCACCACCGACCCAAGGGAACGACCATGGGAAAGCTCGACGGCAAGGTCGCGGTCATCACCGGCGGCACCACCGGCATGGCGCTGGCAGGCGCGAAGCTGTTCGTCGAAGAGGGAGCGCACGTCTTCATCACCGGCCGCCGCCAGGACGCCCTGGACGAGGCCGTGAAGGAGATCGGGCGCAACGTCACCGGAGTCCAGGGCGACGCCGCCGACCTGGACGACCTGGACCGCCTGTACGACACCGTCAAGCGGGAGAAGGGCAGCCTCGACGTGCTGTGGGCCAGCGCAGGCGGGGGTGAGCCCGCCCCGCTCGGTGAGATCACCGAGACCCAGTTCGACACCTGGTTCGGGCTCAACGCCCGCGGCACCCTGTTCACCGTCCAGAAGGCGCTCCCGCTCTTCAACGACGGCGGCTCCATCCTCATGACCGGCTCCAACGCCTCCCTCGGCGCCTTCCCCGGCTGGAGCGTCTACGCCGGCAGCAAAGCCGTCCAGCAGGCCTGGGCCCGTGTCTGGCTCAACGAGCTCAAGGACCGCCGTATCCGCGTCAACGTCCTGACCCCCGGCCAGGTCGCCACCGCCAAGCAGGCGGAACTCTTCGACGAGGCCACCAGGCGCCAGTTCGAGTCCCTCATCCCCCGCGGCCTGATGGGCAGCCCCGACGAGATCGCCACCGCCGCCCTCTTCCTCGCCTCAGACGACTCCAGCTATGTCAACGGCATGGAACTGGTCGCCGACGGCGGCACCACCGCCATCTGAACCGGACAACCCACCACCAGGACAGGACATCTCATGAGCAGCATCAGCATCATCGGCACCGGGAACATGGCCCGCACCATCGGCGCGCGGGCGGTGGCGGGCGGCAACACCGTCGAGGTCATGGGCCGCGACCAGTCCAAGGCCGACGACCTGGCCAAGGCTCTCGGCGGCGGCGCGACGACGGGAGAATGGGGCACCGCCCCTGCCGGGGACATCGTCGTCGTGGCCCTGTTGTACGACGGTGTCGTGCCGGTCGTCACCCAGTACGGAGACGCTCTCGCGGGCAAGGTCCTCGTCGACATCAGCAATCCCTTCAACTCCACGTTCGACGGGCTGGCCCACCGCGAGGAGACCTCCATCGCGCAGGAAGTCGCCAAGGCGGCCCCGGCAAGCGCCAACGTGGTGAAGGCTTTCAACACCGTCTTCCGTCACGTCCTGGAGAAGGGACGGCCCGACGTCTTCATCGCCGGCGACGACGCGCAGGCCAAGGCAAGCGTGGAGGCGTTCGTCGAGAGCCTCGGAATGCGCCCGCTGGACGTCGGCGGCCTGAAAATGGCGCACTGGCTGGAAGGAGCGGGCCTGGTCACGGTGGGCCTCGCCAACAACGGGGTGGGGAACTTGGACTTCTCCCTCGGCATCACGGAACTTCCCGTCTGAGCCGACGGTCGGAAGATCACTCCGTCAGGCCGACGGTGGACCGGCCGCTCGCACCGGTGAAGGGGTCCGGGGTGAAGTGAAGTCCTCGGCAAGACCTACGGCTTCCACCCCGGATCCCGCCCGCTCAACCCCACCGCCCGGTCCAGCAGCGGCGCGTGCGCCGGTACCGGCACCACCGGGCCGAAGATGCCCCCGCCCCCGGTCGGGTCCTCGGCCGCCGCCAGCAGGAAGGTGTGCGACGCCCGGAGTGCGGCCGGGTCGGGCTCGTAGGGCTGGCCGGTGGCGGCGGCCAAGTCCCAGCCGTGGATGACCAGTTCGTCGGCCACGACGGCGGCGGCGACCGCGCCAGGGAGGTCGACGCCGCCCGCTCGGGTCATGCCGCTCCAGGCGGCCGGGTCGCGCCAGGCCTCGGCGAGTCCGTCGAGGACCTTGGGGAAGTCCTCGCGCCAGCCGGGGCCGATGTCGGAGGCGGCGGTGTCGGGCGCGGTGTCCGTCATGACGCCCAGGTCCTTGCGCGCGGCGTCACGGAAGGCCACGGACAGGCCGAGCAGGTGTCCCAGCATGTTGCGCACGGCGGTGCCGGGGCACGGGGTCGCGTCCCTGAGCTGCTCGTCGGTGACGCCTTCCACGAGGCGGGCGACGACACGGGTCTGCGGGCCGAGGTCGAAGATGCTGTCGGTCATGCGCTTCCCTTCCGGGGTTCGGTCTCCACTCATGAGGTGGACCGACCGCGGCCCCGAAACTCATCGCGCACCCGTGTCCCGCCCCCACCGACCCACCTTTCTACGGCACCTGCCCGATGCCGCCTCCCTCGCCTTAGACCCACGATGACCAGGCATGACGACAAACTGGACGGTGACGCGCATCCTGCGGGACCACAACGCGGGGCTGTATTTCACGGGCCTGGTGGTGTCCGCCTTCGGCACGTCCGCCCTGGGGCTGGCGGCCGGCGTGTGGGTGAAGGACCTCAGCGGCTCGAACGGTCTGGCCGCGCTCTGCGTGTTCGCGGTCTGGGCACCGACCCTGTTCGGCCCGGGCCTCGGCACGATCGCCGACCGCGTCCGCCGCAAGCCCCTGCTGATCCGCACGAACCTCGCCCTGGCCGCCCTCCTCCTCACCCTCTTCGCCGTCGACTCCCGCGCCGACCTGTGGCTCCTGTTCACGGTCCTGCTCGTCTACGGCACGGTCGTCGTCGTCCAGGACCCCGCCGAGTCGGCTCTTGTCGCCGCCGTGGTGGACCGGGATCTCCTCGGCGACTTCAACGGGCTGCGGATGACGGCCGTGGAGGGCATGAAGCTGGTCGCGCCGCTGACGGGCGCGGGCCTGTACGCCGCGTTCGGCGGGCCGGCGGTGGCCTGTCTGGACGCGGCGACGTTCGTGCTGGCGGCGGGACTGTGGCTGTTCGTGCGCGCGCACGAGGAGCGGCCGCAGCGCCCCGCCGTCGACTGGCGGGCCCAAACCGCCGAGGGCGTCAGCGAGTTGTGGGCGCGTCCCGGGTTGCGCCGACTGGTCGTGGCGGGCGGGACCATGATGTTCCTGGCCTCCCTGAGCAGTTCGACGAACTACGCGATCGTCGAGTCCCTGGGGCACGCGCCCGCCTACACGGGGGTGTTGTACGTCGCCCAGGGCACCGGCTCGGTCGCGGTCGGACTCGTCTCCGGTCCCGCGCTACGACGGCTCGGCGAGCGGCGGTTCGGGGCGGCCGGGATCGCCCTCGCGGCGGTCGGGGTGGCCGCGCGGGCGGTGCCGTCCGACCCCGTGGTCCTGGCGGGCGGCACGGCGGTCGGCCTGGGGCTCCCGTGCGTACTGATCGCCGCGTTCACCGCCGTGCAGCGGGAGTTGCCGGGTCCGCTGCTGGGCCGGGCGACCGCCACCGCCAACACCCTGCTCTTCACACCGAACGTGATCGGGCTGGCGGCGGGGGCGGCACTGATCGAACTGGCCGACTTCCGGGTGGTGTTGATGGTGGTCGGGCTGGGGCTGATCTCGACGGGGGTGTGGCTGGGGCTGGTTGGGACGGACACACTCCGAGCACTTTCGGGGAGGAGAGGGCCTGGCCCCGATCAGAGCCCGGCGAGCGCCGACCGTACCTCCGCCAAGTCCCCGTCCGACGCCAACCCCGCGTGATACAGCCGCAGTTCCGTCGCGCCGAGGCCGCGCGCCCGTGCCGCGTCCGCCGCGAGTGCCCCCGGGCGGCCGCCCATCCCGGAGACCACCGTGAAGTTGGCCGCCAACACCCCGCCGTCCAGGCCCTGTTCGGCGAACGGGGTGAGCAGGCCCGCGCCGCCCGTGCAGGGGACGACCACACCGTCGGCCACGGAGAGAATGTGCGCGGGGTCCACGCCCGCGTTGGCGCCGCAGTGGTACGACTCCGGGTCGGCGTGCAGCAGGACCTGGAAGCCGGCCGGTGCGGCGGACCGGACCGCGGTGACCGCCGTCTCCTGGAGTGTGCGGGCCCTGTCGTCGCGCCACGCGCGCGTGGCGGTCGCGTTCGCCTCGCCGAGGAGTTTCTCGACCCCGGCCCAGCCGCCGTCGGAGGGCGCCCCCTGCCACACCGGTTCCAGCGCGGCGCGCACCACCGCCGCCAACTCATCGGCGTCGAGGCCCTGTTCGCCGTAGCCCTCCCGGCAGGTCGGACAGAAGCACAGGGACATCAGGTACTGGCCCGCGTCCCCGAGGGGGACTCCCCCGGTCTTGTCGTGGGCGTGCAGATGGGCGAGGCCGTACCAGCCCAGGGACTCCAGCTCGGTGCCGTGCGCGCCGGGTCGTACGGCCGCTTCGGCGGCGAGGTCGACGAGGTACGCGCGCGTGGCCGGCTGGGCGATGCAGGGTGCCCAGGGGTAGCGGTCGCCGTAGGCGTTGACCACCGAGGTGCCCGGATGTTCCGCGCCCAGGCGGGAGTTGTGGGCGAGTACCACCCAGGTGTGCACCTCCAGGCCCGCGTCCGCGAGGGCGGTGGCGGCCTCACCGTAGGCGTCGCCCGGCGCCCAGTCGCCGGCCGCGTACGGCCTCAACTCCCGCCCCTGCCAACGGGAGTCCGGCGGGTACAGGACGGCCGCGTGCTCAGCGGTGACGATGCGGTGGTGCGGGTGACGGGGGGTCAGCGCGCGCGTGGAGTGGTACGCGGAGGCGAGGGTCGCCTGCCGGACCCCGAGCCCGGCGATCCTCTCGCCCGCCTCGGGGTCGCCGTTGACGTCCCAGGGATAGACGAACGCCGATGCCTTCACGCGCCCTCCTCCGTCCGCGAATCGAGCTGCGGCTCGATCAACGTGTAGCCGCGCTCGATGAGTTGGGCCAGCCGCTTGACATGATCCTCGGTCGGTTCCGTCAGCGGCGGGCGGACCTCGCCGACGTCCAGGCCGCGCATCCGTACGCCCGCCTTGACCAGCGACACCGCGTAACCGCGTCCCTGGGCGCGCAGTTCGACGAACGGCCGGTAGAAGCCGTCCAGGAGGCGGTTCGCGGTGGTGTCGTCGCCGGTCGCGAGGGCGCGGTGGAAGGCGAGCGCGAGCTCGGGGACGAAGCAGAACACGGCGGAGGAGTAGAGGGTGATGCCGATGCCCCGGTAGGCGAGTTGGGTCTGTTCGGCGGTGGGCAGTCCGTTGAAGTACAGGAAGTCGCCCGGGACTTCGGCGCGTACGGTGCTCACGATCCGCTGCATCAGGTCGAGGTCGCCGAGGCCGTCCTTGAAGCCGATGATCCCCTCGGTGCGGGCGAGTTCGACGACCGTGGCCGGGGTGAACACGGCGTTGTCGCGCTGGTAGACGATGACGGGCAGCGCGGTCGAGGCGGCCACCTCCCGGTAGTGCCGCAGCAATCCCTCCTGCCCGGCGACCACCAGGTAGGGCGGCATGGCGAGCAGCCCGTCCGCGCCGGCGGCCTCCGCGAGCCGTGCGTACCGTACGGCGAGCGCGGTGCCGTAGCCCGCGCCCGCGACCACCGGCACCCGACCACCGGTCGCCTCCACGGCGGCCCGCACGCACGCCTCGAACTCCTCGGGCAGCAGCGCGTGGAACTCCCCGGTGCCGCAGCACGCGAACACGGCGGCGGCACCGGCCTCGACGCCCTGGCGGACATGCGCGCGGTACACGTCGAGATCTACGGCGCCGTCGGCGCCGTACGCGGTGACGGGGAAGAAGAGCGGCCCGCTGGGGATACTGAGCCGGTCGGCGAGAGGGGCTGGCGTCACGGGCTCTCCCTTGAAACAGGCGCGTGCGTTCTTCTGATCAACGTCTACATTTCTGAACAGCCCCACCCTAAGGATCTGCCTCAGCGCGGGTCAAGCAGGCAAATGTGCGAGAAGGACGCGGATTTCCCAGGTCCGCGCCACACTTGACGGGCATGGTGACCGATCCTTAGCGTGTCCATGCATGTGAATAACGTTCACACATGAGGCCGATGATCCTAGGAGACCGAGGATGCCCGCTCCCCGCACCGTTCTGCTCACCGGCGCCGCAGGCGGGCTAGGCACCCTGATGCGGGAGCTGCTCCCCTCCTACGGCTACGACCTGCGGCTGCTGGATCTGCGCCCGATCGGGGGCGAGCCGGACGCGATCACCGCCGACCTCTCCGACCGGGCCGCGCTCCGCGAGGCCGTGCGGGGCGTCGACGCGATCATCCATCTCGCCGGCATCTCCCTGGAATCCACCTTCGACAAGATTCTCGCGTCGAACATCGAGGGCACGTACAACCTCTACGAGGCCGCCCGCGAGGAGGGCGTCCCCCGCGTCGTCTTCGCCTCCTCCAACCACGCGGTGGGCTACACCCCGAGGCCGCAAGGGGACGACCCCCTCATCCCGATCGACACCCCGCACCGCCCCGACACCTTCTACGGCCTGTCCAAGTCCTTCGGCGAGGACCTCGCGCAGCTCTACTGGGACAAGCACGGCCTGGAGACCGTCTCCGTCCGTATCGGCTCCTGCTTCCCGGAGCCCAGCAGCGTGCGCATGCTGTCGATCTGGATGAGCCCCGCCGACGGCGCCCGCCTCTTCCACGCGGCCCTGACCGCCGAGGACGTAGGGCACACGGTCGTCTACGGCTCCTCCGCCAACACCCGTCTGTGGTGGGACCTGTCGACCGCGCGGGCGCTCGGTTACGAACCGCGGGACGACTCGGAGCCGTACGCCGAGAAGCTGATCGCCGAGCAGGGCGAGCTGGAGCCGGGCGTCGAGGCGCACGCCTATCTCGGCGGCCACTTCGTGAACGACCCGCCGATCTGGCCGTACTGACCGGAAGAGGAACTCCAGGGCGGCGGGCGGGCACCGAACGGGCCCGCCCGCCGGCGTGTTCGGGCACGGACGCTGCCCGATCTCCCGCCCCGGCGCACAGCCGTGCAGGTCCGCGACGGGCACGGCGCGCGGTAAACGGTCACACACGGGCAGCATCGGGCCTGCAACAGGCCTGGTCAGTGCCGCGCACCCGCTGTAGAACTTCCCCCAAGGGTCCCACCGGGCCCGAACGGGCAGTACTCCGGGTGAGCGGGAAGGCGGTGTCGGCCATGGGGACGAGTTCGGCGGAAGAACGTCAGCGGGAGATCGTGCGCACCGCGCGCCGCACCGGCTCGGTCGACGTCACCGCGCTCGCCGCCGAGCTGGGCGTGGCCAAGGAGACCGTACGGCGGGATCTGCGCGCCCTGGAGGACCACGGGCTGGTCCGCAGGACCCATGGCGGGGCCTACCCCGTGGAGAGCGCCGGTTTCGAGACGACGCTCGCCTTCCGCGCCACCAGCCATGTCCCGGAGAAGCGCCGGATCGCGGTCGCCGCGGCCGAGCTGCTCGGGGACGCCGAGACGGTCTTCGTCGACGAGGGCTTCACCCCCCAGCTCATCGCCGAGGCGCTGCCCAGGGACCGGCCGCTGACCGTGGTCACCGCGTCCCTGCCGGTCGCGGGCGTGCTCGCCGAGTCCGAGAACACCTCGGTACTGCTGCTCGGCGGCCGGGTCCGGCACGGCACCCTCGCCACCGTCGACCACTGGACGACGAAGATGCTCGCCGGCTTCGTCCTCGACCTCGCCTTCATCGGCGCCAACGGCATCTCCCGCGAACACGGCCTGACCACGCCCGACCCCGCCGTCAGCGAGGTCAAGGCACAGGCCATCCGCGCCGCCCGGCGCACCGTGTTCGCCGGTGTGCACACCAAGTTCGGGGCGGTCAGCTTCTGCAGGTTCGCCGAGATCGGCGCCCTGGAGACGATCGTCACGAGCACGCTGCTCCCGTCGGCCGAAGCCCACCGGTACTCCTTGCTGGGGCCACAGGTCATCCGCGTCTAGCACGCCGTTCGAAATTCCAACTGAGTCTCTACGTAGGGCGCAGCCACGCCCGGCCCGCGCCTTTTTCTCCCCATATGTGCAGGAGCGATCCATGCGAACCCAGAGCCGACGACGGCCCCCGCGAGCAACGCTCGCCCTGGCCGCCGTAGGGACGCTGCTCGCCCCGCTGCTCTCCGGCTGCTGGGTCGGAGCGGGCGGCGCCGGATCAGGCGGCAACTCGGTCAACGTCCTGATGGTCAACAACCCCCAGATGGTCGAACTCCAGAAACTGGCCCCGCACTTCACGAAGGAGACCGGCATCAAGGTCAACTTCACGGTGCTGCCCGAGAACGACGTCCGCGACAAGATCAGCCAGGACTTCGCCAACCAGGCCGGCCAGTACGACGTGGCGACCCTCTCCAACTACGAGATCCCGATCTACGCCCGCAACGGCTGGCTGCACGAGATGGACTCGTACGTCGCCAAGGACCCCGCCTACGACGAGCAGGACATCCTCAAGCCGATGCGGGAGTCCCTGACCGCCGACGACGGCAAGCTCTACGGGCAGCCGTTCTACGGCGAGTCGTCCTTCCTGATGTACCGCAAGGACGTGCTCGCCGCGAAGGGCCTCACGATGCCCGCGCACCCGACCTGGACCCAGGTGGCCGACATAGCCGCCAAGGTCGACGGCGCGAAGTCGGGCATGAAGGGCATCTGTCTGCGCGGGCTGCCCGGCTGGGGCGAGTTGATGGCGCCGCTGACCACCGTCGTGAACACCTTCGGCGGCACCTGGTTCACCAAGGACTGGAAGGCGCAGCTGGACTCCCCCGCGTTCGAGCAGGCGACGAAGTTCTATGTCGACCTCGTCCGCAAGCACGGTGAGTCCGGCGCTGCCCAGTCGGGCTTCGCCGAGTGCCTCAACAACATCACCCAGAGCAAGGTCGCCATGTGGTACGACGCCACCTCGGCGGCGGGATCCCTGGAGGCCAAGGGCTCCCCGGTGAAGGGCAAGATCGGCTATGTCCCCGCGCCCGTCGAGAAGACCGACTCCTCCGGCTGGCTCTACACCTGGGCCTGGGGCATCCAGAAGGCGTCCCACAACTCCGACAAGGCCTGGAAGTTCGTGTCCTGGGCGTCCAGCAAGGAGTACGAGCAGCTGGTCGGCGAGACCGACGGCTGGGCCAACGTGCCGGCCGGGAAGCGCGCCTCGACGTACACGAACCCCGAGTACGTGAAGGAGGCCGCCGCCTTCCAGGAGCAGACGAAGGAGGCCATCGAGGGCGCCAAGCCCAACGACCCGGGTGTGCAGCCGCGGCCCGCGCCCGGCATCCAGTTCGTCGACATCCCCGAGTTCACCGACCTCGGTACGAAGGTCTCCCAGGAGATCAGTTCGGCCATCGCCGGACGCCAGTCCGTCGACTCGGCCCTGAAGAAGTCCCAGAAGCTCGCCGAGAAGATCTCCAAGGAGTACGAGGGACGATGACCGCCACGACAACGGCCCCGCTGGCCGCCAGCCCAACCCGTACCGCGCGGCAGCCCTCGGACCGACTGCGCGCCTGGGCCACCCGTGCCCCGCTGCTCCCCGCCCTTGTCTTCATGATCGTCGTGACCCAACTCCCGTTCGTGGCCACGCTGGTGATCTCGTTCTTCGACTGGAACGCGCTCTATCCGAAGGCCCGGCACTTCACCGGTTTCGACAACTACCAGCAGGTCCTCAGCGACGCCGATCTGCGCCACTCGGTGTGGACGACCGTCCTGCTCACCGTCGCCGTGGTGCTGGCCAGCCTGGTCATCGGCCTGCTCCTCGCGCTGCTCCTGGACCGTAAGTTCCGCGGCCGGGGCTTCGTCCGCACCCTGCTGATCGCACCGTTCCTGGTGGTGCCGGTGGCCGCGGCCCTGCTCTGGAAGCATGTGCTCTACAACCCCGAATACGGCCTGCTCAACGGTCTGTTGCACTATGTGGGCGGACCGCAGCCGGACTGGATCTCCAACACCCCGCTGCTCGCGGTGGAGGCCTCCCTGGTGTGGCAGTGGACACCGTTCATGATGCTGATCCTGCTGGCCGGGCTCCAGAGCCGCGACCACCAGCAGATCGAGGCCGCGAAGGTGGACGGCGCGAGCGACTGGCAGGTCTTCCGCTATCTGACGCTGCCGCATCTGCGCCGCTATCTCGAACTGGGCGCCCTGCTGGGCTCGATCTACATCGTCCAGAACTTCGACGCGGTCTTCACCATCACGTCCGGCGGCCTGGGCACCGCCAACCTGCCCTACACCGTCTACCAGAGCTTCTACCAGGCCCACGAGAACGGCCTCGCCTCGGCGGCCGGCGTCCTGGTGGTCATCGGCTCGATCATCATCGCGACCTTCGCCCTGCGGGTCGTGTCGTCCCTGTTCCGAGAGGAGGCGTCCCGCGCATGAGCAGCATCGCCGTACGCGCGCGTGCCCGCCGCAAAGGCTCGGGCCTCGGCCTGGTGGCCTGGCTCCTGGGCATCGTGTTCTTCCTGCCCATCGCCTGGATGGCGCTGACGTCCTTCCACTCGGAGAGCGACGCGGCGACCAACCCGCCGTCCTTCGGTGCCGCCCTCACCCTGGACGGCTACCGGGAGTTCTTCGGCACGGGTGGCGGCGCGAGCCCCTGGCCCGCGCTGGTCAACTCCCTGGTGGCGTCCGTGACTTCGACGCTCTTCGTACTGCTGCTGGCGTTCCCGGCGGCCTACGCGCTGTCGATCCGACCGGTGAAGAAGTGGACCGACGTCCTGTTCTTCTTCCTGTCCACGAAGATGCTCCCGGTGGTGGCGGGCCTGCTGCCGATCTACCTGTTCGCGAAGAACGCCGGAATGCTGGACAACATCTGGCTCCTGGTCATCCTCTACACCTCCATGAACCTGCCGATCGCGGTGTGGATGATGCAGTCCTTCCTCGCCGAGGTCCCGGTCGCCGTCATCGAGGCGGCGCAGATCGACGGCGCGCGGCTGCCGACCATCCTCGCGCGCGTGGTGGCCCCGATCGCCCTCCCGGGGATCGCGGCGACAGCCCTGATCTGCTTCATCTTCAGCTGGAACGAGCTGCTGTTCGCCCGGGTCCTCACGGGTGTCGTCGCCGAGACCGCGCCCGTGTTCCTGACCGGCTTCATCACCAGCCAGGGCCTGTTCCTGGCGAAGGTGTGCGCCGCGTCGCTCGTCATCTCCCTGCCGGTGCTCGCCGCGGGGTTCGCCGCCCAGGACAAGCTGGTCCAGGGCCTCTCCCTGGGAGCCGTCAAATGAAGGCCGCCGTCATCGAGTCCGTGGGCCGCGCCGTCGTCACCGAGGTCCCGGACCCGACGCCGGGTCCCCGCGAGGTCGTCGTCGAGGTCGCCGCGTGCGGCCTCTGCGGCACCGATCTCCACATCCTCCAGGGCGAGTTCGCGCCCAAGCTGCCGATCGTGCCGGGCCACGAGTTCGCCGGTGAGATCGTCGCGGTCGGCACCCAGGTCTCCGAGGTCTCGGTCGGCGACCAGGTGGCCGTGGACCCGTCGCTGTACTGCTTCGAGTGCCGGCAGTGCCGCAACGGCCACAACAACCTCTGCGAACGCTGGGCCGCGATCGGCGTCACCACGGCGGGCGGCGCGGCCCAGTACGCACTCGCCCCCGTGGCGAACTGCGTGAAACTGCCCGAACACGTACGCACCGAGGACGCGGCCCTGATCGAACCGCTCTCCTGCGCGGTACGCGGCTACGACGTCCTGAAGTCCCGCCTGGGCGCGCACGTCCTGCTCTACGGCTCCGGGACCATGGGCCTGATGATGCTGGAGCTGGCCAAGCGCACCGGCGCGGCGAGCGTCGACATCGTGGACCTGAACCCGGCCCGACTGGAGACGGCCCGCACACTCGGTGTCTCCGGCTCCGCGGCGAACGCGGACGAGCTGGAGAGGCCCCAGGGCTGGGACCTCGTGATCGACGCGACCGGCAACGCGGCGGCGATCCAGGACGGCCTGGACCGGGTGGCCAAGGCGGGCACGTTCCTGCAGTTCGGGGTGGCCGACTACGCGACCCGGGTGTCGATCGACCCGTACCGCATCTACAACCAGGAGATCACCATCACCGGCTCCATGGCCGTGCTGCACAGCTTCGAGCGGGCGGCGGAGCTGTTCGCGAACGGGGTCCTCGACCCCGGGATCTTCATCAGCGACCGGATCGAGCTGGAGCGGTATCCGGAGGCGCTGGCGCAGTTCGCGGCCGGCGTGGGGCGGAAGATCGTGGTGATTCCCTGAGTGAAACGACGGGATTCGAGCCAGTACTTCCAAAGCTTGGCCAATTGGTCACTTGGTAAGGGAACGGCAAAATGGTCTCGGTCGTTCACGAGGCATGACAGCTATGACCCCTGGCTCGAACATCCCTCTTCCGGTCTCCCGGGTGGCGGTCGATGTCGCCGCCCCCGTGCGGCTCGACGTGTCGAGCCTGCTGCTCACCGGCGACGGCAAGGTGCGCTCGGACGACGACTTCATCTTCTACAACCAGCCGAACGGCCCGGGTGTGACGTACCGCTCCGGCGGCGGTACGTCCCCGGACGCGATCACCGTCGACACGGCCGCGGTGCCGCCCGGGATCGAGAAGATCGTCGTCACGGCGAGCCCCGACGCCGCGGGGCAGACCTTCCAGGGCATCGAGCCCACGGCGACGATCCGCAACGCGGCCGACGGCTCGGTGCTGGCCACGTTCACGCCCCCGCAGCTCGGCGCCGAGACGGCACTCGTGGTCGTGGAGATCTATCTCCGCAACGGCGTCTGGAAGGCCCGCGCGGTCGGCCAGGGATACGCCAACGGCCTGGCGGGCATCGCCACCGACTTCGGCGTCTCGGTCGAGGAACCGGCCCCGGCGCCGGTGGCTCCGCCGGCCCCCGTGACACAGACCCCCGTGGCGCCTCCGGTGCCCGCCGCTCCCCCGGCACCGCCCGCCGCGCCGCCGCTCGGCGCCGGAAAGATCAACCTCGACAAGGGCCGCGTCAGCCTCCAGAAGAACCAGACGGTGTCCCTGGTCAAGGGCGGCCGCGCGCTCCTCTCCCAGGTCAAGATGGGCCTCGGCTGGGAGCCCGCGTACCGCGGCAAGGACATCGACCTCGATGCCTCGGTCATCGCCTACGGCCCGCAGCGCAACCACATCGACAGCTGCTACTTCGGCAAGCTCTCGATCCTCAACGGCGCGATCAAGCACTCCGGGGACAACCTCACGGGCGAGGGCGGCGGTGACGACGAGGTGATCGTGGTCGACCTCGGCCGCATCCCCCAGGAGGTCACCGGCCTGGTCTTCACGGTCAACTCCTTCTCCGGCCAGAAGTTCACCGAGGTCGCCAAGGCCTACTGCCGCCTCCTGGACGCCGCGACAGGCGAGGAACTGGTCCGCTTCGACCTCACCAACGCCGAGGCCCAGACCGGCGTGATGATGGCCAAGCTGGTGAAGCAGTTCTCCGGCGAATGGGACATGACCGCGATGGGCGACTTCGTGAAGTCCCGCACGGTGAGGGGCATGGTGAAGCCCGCGGCTCAGGCGCTGTAAGCACTCCTACGACCGCTGCGGGCGCCCCTGATCAGGGGCGCCCGGCGTTCATTACCCCTGGGCGGCGGGCCGCAGGCCGTCCGTCAGCAGGGACAGATAGCGGCGGATGAACTTCCCCTGGCCGTCCGCCAGTTCGGACGCCG
The DNA here is from genome assembly GCF_042751305.1 of Streptomyces hokutonensis. GTDB lineage: Bacteria > Actinomycetota > Actinomycetes > Streptomycetales > Streptomycetaceae > Streptomyces > Streptomyces hokutonensis_A. The sequence goes on along the minus strand of NZ_JBHYWD010000004.1, from coordinate 377,963 downwards.
TGGACACCCCGTGGGCCAGGCGCAGGACCTCGATCGGCTCGATGTCCCGGCGCAGGGTGCCCTCCTGCTGCGCCGCCTCGACCAGTCGCTGTGCCGCACCCTTCATGTGCGTGCCGCAGGCCGTGAGCGTGACATTGGTGCCGTCCGAAACGGCCGAGCCCAGCAGGGCCTTCATACCGCGCACCTGGATCGTGCCGACGCACACCTCGTACAGCCACTCGGCCAGTGCCTCGCCCGGCGGCAGTTCCTTCGCGAGTTCGTCGGCGCGGGTGCCGAGCGCCTCGATCCGGTCGACGTAGGCCGCCTCCAGCAGCGCCTGCCGGGTCGGGAAGTGCCGGTACAAGGTCCCCGAGCCGACCCCCGCGCGCTTGGCGATGTCGTCGAGCGACGCGTTCTCCCCGTGTTCGGCGAACGCCTCGGCCGCCACCTTCAGCAGGCGCTCGTAGTTGCGCCGAGCGTCCGCGCGCATGGGCCTGACCTGCGTCATCCAGATACTCCTTGCGAACCGGGGACTCTCTCCGTATCTTACCGAGTACTAAACGGAGACAGTCCCCGCTTATCTCGGCGGGCAGTCCGTGCTGCCCGCACGCCTCTCAGCCGGGGACGCCAGACCGGGAGAACTCCATGTCCACGCCGTCCGCACCGTCCACCACCGCCGATCCTCTCCCCGCACCACCCGGGCCCGCCAGGCTCGGCGCCGTCCTCTTCGTCGTCGTCACCGCCTATCTGATGGTCGGCGTCGACTCCACCGTCGTCAACGTCGCGCTGCCCGACATCCAGAAGGACCTCGGCTTCAGCCCCACCGGCCTGTCCTGGGTCCTCAACGCCTACACCCTCGCCTTCGGCGGACTGCTGCTGCTCGGCGGCCGGGTCGGCGACATCGTCGGCCGCCGCCGGACGCTCACGATCGGCGTGCTGCTCTTCGCCTCGTCCTCCCTGCTCGGCGGACTTGCCACCGACAGCGCCTGGCTGCTCGCGGCCCGCGCGCTCCAGGGCCTGGGCGCCGCGCTCATCGCGCCCAACACCCTCGCCCTGATCACCACCAACTTCCCGGAAGGGCCGCGCCGTCACCACGCGCTCGGCATCTACACGTCCATGGCCGGCATCGGCGCCTCGATCGGTCTCGTCATCGGCGGCATGCTCACCTCCTGGGCGTCCTGGCGCTGGTCCCTGCTGATCAACGTGCCGATCGGCGCGGCCGTGGCCCTCGCCCTACCCCGCTTCGTGGGCGAAACCCCGCGCCACGCGGGCCGGTTCGACGCGGCGGGCGCGCTCACCGGCACCGCCGGGATGACCTCGATGGTGTACGCGTTCATCCGGGTCTCCTCGGACGGCTGGGGCGACCTCCAGACCCAGTTGGGCTTCAGCGCGGCGGCGGCCCTGCTCGTGGGCTTCACCCTGGTGGAGTCACGCGCCGACCAACCCATCATGCCGCTGCGGCTGTTCGCGAGCCGCAACCGCGCGGGCGGTTATGTGGGCGTCCTGCTGCTGCCGGCGGGCATGTTCGGCGCGTTCTACTTCCTCACGCTGATCATCCAACGGGTCCTGGACTACAGCCCGTTGCGCGCGGGCTTCGCCTTCCTGCCGCTGACCCTCGCGATGTTCACGGTCGTCCGCTTCGTACCGCGCCTGCTCGCCCGTCTCGGCGCGAAACCGGTCCTGCTCACCGGCATGGCCCTGCTCGTCGCCTCGGCGGTCTGGCTCTCGCAACTCAGCCCCGGCGACGGCTACTTGACGGGTCTGCTCGGCCCGCTCGTCCTGATGGGCGTGGGCGTCGGCCTCAGCTTCATGCCGCTCAACGCGACGATCCTCGCGGGCATCGAACCCCGGGAGGCGGGCTCGGCATCGGGTCTGCTCCAGACCCTCCAGTGGCTCGGCGGGACCCTCGGACTGTCCGTCCTGGTCACCGTCTTCGGCACGGCGACCCGGCACACGACCGGATCGCCGTCCGACATCCTCGTCCACGGCTCGGCCCGCGCGTTCGCCGTCGGCGCGCTGATCGCCCTGACCGCGCTGCTGGTGTCGGCGTTCGTGATCACCGGCAGGAAGGAGGCCGGGCGGGCCGTCTAGAACAGCGCGCTGTACGCGTTCAGCGCGGGCTGTCCGCCGAGGTGGGCGTAGAGCACGGTGGAGTCGGCGGCGATCTCGCCACGGGCGACCAGATCGATCATCCCGGCCATCGACTTGCCCTCGTACACGGGGTCGGTGACCATCCCCTCGGTGCGGGCGGCGAGGCGCATCGCGTCCAGGGTGGTCTCGTCCGGGATGCCGTAGACGCCGGCGTGGTAGCGGTCGTCGAGTTCGACGTCGTCGACGGTCAACTCCCGCTTGACCCAGATCAGTTGGCCGGTGCCGTGCGCGATACGGGCCACCTGCTCGCGGGTCTCGGCGGGCTTGGCCGACGCGTCGATGCCGAGGACGCGGCGCTCACGCCCGCCCGCCTCCTCGATCGCCTTGAACCCGGCGACCATGCCGGCCTGGGTGGAGCCGGTCACCGAGCACACCACCACGGTGTCGAAGAAGACGCCCAACTCCCGCTCCTGCTCGGCGACTTCATGGGCCCAGTTGGCGAAGCCGAGGCCGCCGAGCGGGTGGTCGGAGGCGCCGGCCGGGATGGCGTACGGCTTGCCGCCGCTCTCCTCGACCTCCCGCAGCGCCTGCTCCCAGCTCTCCTTGAAGCCGATGCCGAACCCGGCCTTCACGAGGCGTACGTCCGCTCCGGCGAGCCGGCTGATCAGGATGTTGCCGACCTTGTCGTAGACGGAGTCGGGCCACTCCACCCAACTCTCCTGGATCAGCACGCACTTGAGCCCGGCGCGGGCGGCACAGGCGGCGACCTGGCGGGTGTGGTTGGACTGCACGCCGCCGATGGAGACGAGGGTGTCACAGCCCTTCGCGAGGGCGTCCGCGACGAGGTATTCCAGCTTGCGGGTCTTGTTCCCGCCGTATGCCACACCGGAGTTGCAGTCCTCGCGCTTGGCCCACAGGGCGGCGCCGCCGAGGTGGGCGGTGAGGCGCTCCAGCGGGTGGACGGGCGAGGGGCCGAAGAGGAGGGGGTAACGGTCGTACGAGGAAAGGGACATGGGGTTCTCCCGGGTCAGTCGGTGTCGGCGAGGCTTTCGAGACCCCGCCAGATCTCGGCCGTCACGCGGACCGCGTCGTCCACGTCACCGTCGGAGCAGGCCTCGATGAGCCGCTCGTGCAGTCCTGCCGAACGGCAGTTGCCGCCCTCGCCGAAGCGCCGTCGCTCCAGTCGACGGATGAGCGGGGTGTAGCGGGCGACGGTGGCCGCGGCGGCGCGGTTGCCGCTCACCCGGACCAGGACGTCGTGCAGTTCGTCGTCGGCGCGCAGCGCCGCGTCCACGTCCCCGGCGCGCACGGCGGCGGCGAACCGGTCGTTGGCCGCGCGCATCACGTCAACGTCCGTGCCCTGCAAAAGGGGTACGGCGATCCGCGTCACCAACTCGTGCAGGGCACCGACGACAGCCGCCGCGTCCCGTACGTCGGCGGCCACCACCGGGGTCACCCGGGTGTAACTCTGCGGCTTGCTCTCCAGGAGCCCGTCGTCCACGAGCCGCGAGAACGCCTCCCGCACCGGCGCCCGGGACAGCCCGAGCCGCTCGGCCAGCTCGGCGTCCCGCACCACCGCGCCGGGTTCGATCTCGCCGGCCACGATGGCGTCGCGGATCGCTTCGTAGGCGCGGTCCCGGAGGAGGGTGCGGGGGACGGGGCGTAGGGCTTCCATGGCCGTAATGCTAGAACTGAAATGTTAGATGTCAATATCCCTTCTGGATCCCTCCTGGTGTCTCAGACAGCCCAGGGCCAGTCCGCGTCCCGGGCCGCCTCCAGCAGGGGCACCATCCGGAAGGCCGCGTCCGAGAGGCCGCCGAAGGTGTGCCGGCTGGCGGTGCCGGACGGGCCGTGGCCTGCCCGGTACCCGGCGAGGTTCCAGGTGTAGACCGGCACATGGGCCGGGACCTGCTCGGTCGGGTCGCCGTAGTGGCTGTACTCGGCCTGCTCGTCGGTGATGATCAGCACCCGGTCATGGCCCCGGTAGTGCGAGCGGACCGCCGAGGTGGTGTTGGTGCCGCCCAGGTCGCCGAAGCGGCCCAGGACCTTGAGCACCGACTCGCCCGCACCGAAGTCGAGGCGCTTGCTGGTGGTGCCGAACTCGACCAGGTCCGCGGCCGCCGCCCGCAGCGCGAGCGCCGTACCGAAGACCGCTGCCGCGTCGGCCCGGTTGAGCTCCGAGCGGTCGGACAGCCGCGAGTAGAACATCGAACCCGAGCGGTCCACGAGCACCAGCGTGCGGCCCGGCAGCGCGGGCACGTTGGCCAGCGAGTGGCCGAGCGCCTGCTCCAGCGGGTACGACCAGCGCAGCGAGGGCGCGTGCCGGTACGCGGCGAGATACCGGAAGGGGAACTGCCGCGAGCGCGCGACCTCCGCCGGGTCGCTGATCTTCGCCGCCACCTGCGCGGCGACCTCGTCGGAGACCCCGGCCCCGTCGAAGTTCCGGAGATTTCGGACGAGCGCCATCGAACCCATGGACGGGATCACGGCCTCCCAGGCTGCCTTGTCCATCGGGCCCTGGAGCCAGCCGGCCAGCGCCTCCCACGTCATCCCGGCCGCCGCGAGCCGCTCGGCGCCATCGGCCGCCGTGACGACCGCGCGTCGCTCGGCGACCGGCAACGCCATCAACTCGCGGTGCGCGGTCAGGACACGGTTCGACGCGGGCGGTACGGCGGTGTCCGGGTGGTGCCGGCGGTCCAGCGCGTACTGGAACAGCTCGCCCTGCCACGCCTTGTCCGGGTCCGGCGCCGCGTGCACCAGGTTGAGGATGTCGCCGAAGCGGTAGCCCTTGGACGCGGTGTCGTACTTCAGCAGCGACGCGCCGCCGTAGAGACGTCGTACGGCGTCGGCGACACCCCGCTTGACGGGCTTCGGGATGGTGCGGCCGTAGCGCGCGGTCCAGTACGCGAGCAGCTCGCCGGGCTCGTCCGGGCGCCGGAGCACGGAGTCGACGACCTGTCGGTTCGAGGGGCCGTCGGTGGCGCCGACGTCGAGGCGGGCCTTCACGTACTCGGCGGCGCCCACGATCGAGGCCGTACGGAGGTTGCCCTCGCCGCGCAGCCAGCCGAGGAGGCCGGCCGTCCAGACCGGGTCGGTGACGGCGAGTTCGCGCACGAGGGTCGCGAAGCGGTCGTCGCGGTCGGCGCCGGACTCGTAAAAGGTCTGCTGGGAAACGAAGTTGGCGACGGCGAGCAGGAAGAGCTCGGAGCGCGCGTCGCGCTCACGGCCTCGGCCGCCCTGGTAGGTGCGGAGTACTCGGCCCGTCGAGGTCACTCGCGACGTGGGCTGCGCCTTCGCCGACTTGTTGTTGAATCGCGACATGATGAATTCCCCCCGAATTCATTGGTGTTCCGGAGGGAGGAGCGGCAAAGGGAGAGCGCCCGAGGTCGAAGTCGACTGCGGTGCTTATAAACTGGCGCGTCTTCCGTTCCGCCACATCGACCCTGAGTCGATGACGGGATTCGAACCCGCATGAGGGATTCACCCCCACCAGTTCCCGAAGTATCCGCTGCCTGCGCACCGGGCACCCATCAAATGCCGCGCCTCCCGAGATCAAATCGGCGGCGGCATGGGATTCTTTGGAAGAAGTAGCCGCAGCCCGCGCACCGGGAGGTGCATGAAGTTGTGGTGTCCAGAGTTCAAGGCCGGCGGAACCGACGTAGGTGCTCTAACCCCTGAGCTACACCGGCGCGTTGTACCGGTGGCGGGACTCGAACCCGCGGCCGCCCCATTATGAGTGGAAGTAGGTCCTGCCTTCGCACCTGGACGTTCTTCACTCTAGGAGGCGGCTGCGAGTCGGGCGAACGAATTAACTACTTCTTCTGGCGCTTCCAGGGCCCCGTGATCGCCAGCATGATCCCCGGCGTCTGGATGTTCGCGAACAGCGTCTTTCCGTCGGGCGAGAAGGTCACGCCGGTGAACTCGCTGTACTCCGGCTTCTCCGCCGTGCCGATGTTGAGTTCGTTGCGGGCGATCGGGTACGTGCGACCGCTCTCGGTCGCGCCGAACAGGTGCTGGACGCCCTCGCCGTCCTCGGCGATGACGAGGCCGCCGTAGGGGGAGACCGTGATGTTGTCGGGGCCGTCGAACGCGCCGTCCACGGACGGGTCGGGGTTGACGCCGAGGAGGACCTTGAGGGTGAGGGTGCGGCGCTTGGGGTCGTAGAACCAGACGGCGCCGTCGTGCTGGACGGGGCTCTCCGTGCGGGCGAACGAGGAGACGATGTACGTGCCGCCATCACCCCACCACATGCCCTCCAGCTTGCGGGCGCGGGTGACCTCGCCGGCCGCGAACTGCTTGCGGACCGACACCGACTTCGCGTCACGGTCGGGGACGGTCACCCAGTCGACGCCGTACACCGTGCCGATCTTCGTGGCGCGGGAGAGGTCGTCGACGAACTTGCCGCCGGAGTCGAAGCACTTGAAGGCTTCGAGGACGCCCGCGTCGTCGGCGAGGGTGCGGAGCTTGCCGCGGCCGTGGTGGAAGTGCTCGGGCGGGGTCCAGCGGTAGAGGAGCCCGTTGGGGTTCGACGCGTCCTCGGTCAGGTACAGGTGGCCGCGCTTGGGGTCGACCACCACCGCCTCGTGGGCGTAGCGGCCGAGTGCCTTGATGGGCTTGGGGTTCTTGTTGGCGCGGCGGTCCACCGGGTCGACCTCGAAGACGTAACCGTGATCCTTGGTGAAGCCGTTGGTGCCGGCCTTGTCCTCGGTCTCCTCGCAGGTGAGCCAGGTGTCCCAAGGGGTGTTGCCGCCCGCGCAGTTGGTGGCGGTGCCCGCGATGCCGACCCACTCGGCGACGTGGTCGCGGCGGACCTCGACGACCGTGCAGCCGCCGGCCGCGGCGGGGTCGTAGACGAGGCCCTCGGTGAGCGGGACGGGGTGGGGCCAGTTGGCGCGGGGGCCGGCCAGCTCGTGGTTGTTGACGAGGAGGGTGGCGCCGCGCGGGCCGTCGAAGGTGGACGTGCCGTCGTGGTTGGAGGGGGTGAACTCGCCCGACTCCAGCTTGGTCTTGCCGCTGTAGGTGATGACGCGGTACTTGAAGCCGGCAGGGAGAGCGAGGAGGCCGTCCGGGTCGGCGATCAGCGGGCCGTAGCCGACGCCGGCATGGCCGTGGCCGTAGCCGGTCGCCGACTCCTCGGCCGCGGTCTCGGTGTCGGTGGCGGCGAGGGCGTTGGGGGCGGTGGCGAGGGCGCCGACGCTGCCCGCCAGGGCGACCCCGGCACCGGTGATCGCGGATTTCGCGGCGAAGTCTCTGCGGGTGAGCGACATGGTGTGTCTCCTGTGACGGTGGGTGTGCCGTGGAGGGTGGCGGACCTCGGTCGGCGCCACGCTTCCGCCCATGTCTGAACACGAGTTGAACACCGGTCGACTTCGCCGGGCTCTCTTCCATGAATCCGTATGCAATCGGCCATCGATCTCTATGTGATCGGCCATGGATTCGTTTGCGATCAGCCAGGAAGTCGTATGCCGTCACCCATGGGATTCAAAAGCCACGGGCGTCGCGTCGGCTCAACTCCCTTGCTGGGAGCGCGCTTTGAAGGCCGCCTTGCGTGCTTCCTTCGCGATCCGCTTGTCGGGGTGCAGGCGGCCCATCGCCTCCAGGACGTCGGCGGTGGCGGGGTGGTCGACCCGCCAGGCCGCCGCGAAGAAGCCGCTGTGCTGCTGGGCCAGGCCCTCGACCAGGGCCTGCAACTCCTCGGAGTTGCCCTCGGCGGCCAGCTGTGCGGCGACCGTGTCGACGGTCAGCCAGAAGACCAGGTCCTCGGAGGGCGCGGGGACGTCGCTCGCGCCGTTTTCGCTCAGCCAGACCCGGGCGAGACCGCCCAGTTCGGGGTCGTCGAGCACCTCGCGCAGCGCGGGCTCGGCCTCCGCGCCGACGAGGGAGAGGGCCTGCTGGCAGAGCAGGCGGCGCAGTGGTGCGCCGGTGTCGGCGCCGCGGGCCGCCGCCAGCAACTCCCGTGCGGCGGCGAGGGGTTGGCGGCCCGCCAGCCACTGTTCGGTCTCGGCCCGCGCGGCCTTCTGCGGGAAGGTCGACGTGCCGTCGAGGAGTGCGTCGGCGCCCTTGTCGGCGAGGTCTCCGACGGCGGGTGCCGTGAAGCCGGCCTCCTGGAGGCGGGCCCGCAGGCCGTAGAGGCCGAGCGGGGTGAGCCGCACCATGCCGTAGCGGGTGACGTCGGTCTCGTCGACGGAGGGCGGGGTTCCGTCGGCCGTTTCGTCGAAGTCGGCCATCAGGGCCTCGTCCACGGGCTGGTACTCGACGATCCCGACCGGCGCGAGCAGCCGGAACTGGTCGTCGAGGCGCATCATCGCGTCGGAGACCTGTTCCAGTACGTCGTTGGTGGGCTCCCCCATGTCGCTGGGCACGATCATCGAGGCGGCCAGCGCGGGCAGCGGAATGGGGCCGTCGCCGGGGCCCTCCTCGTTGACGGTGAGGAGATAGAGGTTGCCGAGGACGCCGTCGAGGAACTCGGCCTCCGCCTCGGGATCCCAGTCGAGTGACGAGAAATCGACCTCGCCGCCCTCGTCCACGGCGTCGACAAGACCGTCCAGATCGGGCACGCTCGCGTCCGCGAGGAGGGTCTCGAGGGCGCCGAGCCACACCGCGAGCACGTCGCCGGGCGAGCCCGAGGTGAGCAGCGCCAGCTCCTCGCCGGCCGCCACGGTGCCTTCCTCCTCGTCGACGACCTCGACCAGCCCGGTGTCGAACGCGACCCGCCAGGCCTCGCTCGCGTCGGCCGCCGCGTCGTCGCCGGTCAGGCCGAGCAGCTCGGCGGCGGCGGGCAGTTGCTCGTCGCCGAGGCCGCCACCGGCGTCGATGCGGGTGTCGGGGCTGGCCCAGCGGGCGAGCCTGGCCGCGCGGGCGAGCAGGGGGGTGGACAGCGCGTCACGCGCCAGCTCCGCTTCGGAGTGCAGCCGCACCGGCGGCAGGGGGGAGCTGTCTGACATCGGGGGGTTCTCCTAGGGCGCCTCGAAGGCCGTACGACGGCCGTACACGACACACGACTCAGCCGCTCAGCCTAGACGGATTTCGCCCCATGCCGCCCGGTTCATGTCCCGGCCACGAGGTGTACATGGCTGAAACCTTGACAACTGGGCGGCCCCGCAATGAGATTGACGCGCGTAGAAATGTCATGGACACCTAGTCCGGGTATCTTCTACGCGCGTCGCTACCGCCCCACCGGTCGCGGCTCCCACCGCCGCTGCACAGCTCCATCCACCCTCGTCCCGGCTCATGCATGTCCCCGGAGGGATCCCGTTGCCGAGCAAGTCCTCCGCGCGTCTCGCCGCGCTCACCGTCGCCGCCGTCTGTTCGATGGCGTCCGCGATCGTTCTCACCTCGCCCGCGCACGCCGACGGCGTCCGCATCCACGACATCCAGGGCACGACCCGGCTGTCGCCGTACGCCGGCCAGAAGGTCGCGGACGTACCGGGCATCGTCACGGGCGTCCGTACGTACGGCTCGTCCAAGGGTTTCTGGTTCCAGGACGCGACCCCGGACGACAACCCGGCCACCAGTGAGGGCGTGTTCGTCTTCACCAGCTCGGTCCCGAAGGTCGCCGTCGGCGACTCGGTCACCGTCTCCGGCACGGTCTCCGAGTACGTCCCGGGCGGCGCCGCCACGGGCAACCAGTCGCTGACCGAGATCACCAAGCCGACGGTCACCGTCGTCTCCAGCGGCAACGCCGTACCGGCCCCCGTGGTGATCGACTCCCGGTCCGTGCCGAGCGCGTACACCCCGGCCGGCGACACCGCCGCGAGCAACTCGATCAACGCGCTGCCGCTGGAGCCCAAGAAGTACGCCCTGGACTACTACGAGTCCCTCGAGGGGATGAACGTCCAGGTCTCCGACGTGCGCGTGGTCACCGCGACCGACCCGTACTCGGAGTTGTGGGTCACGGTGAAGCCGCACCAGAACGCCACCCCGAGCGGTGGCACGGTCTACGGGTCCTACGACTCGCAGAACGGCGGGCGCCTCCAGATCCAGTCCCTGGGCGCGACGGCGGACTTCCCGGTCGTCAACGTCGGCGACAAGCTGACCGGCACCACGGCGGGCCCGCTGGACTTCAACCAGTACGGCGGCTACACCCTCGTCGCGAACGAGATCGGCACCGTGAAGAGCGGCGGCCTCAAGCGCGAGACGACGAAGAAGCAGTCGAGGAACCAGCTCGCGGTCGCGACGTACAACGTCGAGAACCTCGACCCGTCGGACGGCACCTTCGCCGCGCACGCCGCCGCGATCGTGAACAACCTCCAGTCCCCCGACATCGTGTCCCTGGAGGAGATCCAGGACAACAACGGCGCCACGGACGACGGCACGGTCGACGCGAGCGTCACGGTCAACAAGCTGATCGACGCGATCGTCGCGGCGGGCGGCCCGAAGTACGACTGGCGCTCGATCGACCCCGTCAACGACAAGGACGGCGGCGAGCCCGGCGGCAACATCCGCCAGGTGTTCCTGTTCAACCCGGAGCGGGTCTCCTTCACCGACCGCGCGGGCGGCGACTCCACGACCGCCGTCGGCGTCACCAAGGTGCACGGCAAGGCACAACTCACCGTCTCCCCCGGCCGGATCGACCCGGCCAACGCGGCCTGGACCGCGAGCCGCAAGCCGCTCGCGGGCGAGTTCGTCTTCAAGGGCAGGACGGTCTTCGTGATCGCCAACCACCTGATCTCCAAGGGTGGCGACCAGCCGCTGACCGCGCAGTACCAGCCGGTCACCCGCAGCTCGGAGACCCAGCGCCACGCGCAGGCGACGGCGGTCAACGCCTTCGTCAACGAGATCCTCGCCGCGCAGAAGAACGCGGACGTCATCACGCTCGGCGACATGAACGACTTCGAGTTCTCCGACACCGCGAAGATCCTCGAGGGTGACGGCGAGCTGTACTCGGCGATCAAGTCCCTGCCGAAGAACGAGCGTTACACGTACGACTACCAGGGTAACCAGCAGGTCCTGGACCAGATCCTGATCAGCCCGTCGATCCGCAAGGACTGCTTCGAGTACGACAGCGTCCACATCAACTCGGAGTTCAACGACCAGATCAGCGACCACGACCCGCAGGTGCTGCGCTTCCAGCCGTAGCACCTACGGGGTGGGCCACGGGGGCTCACGGGGGAGGGTGGACGGGGTCTCGCCGACTTGCACCAGGTCAGGCGAAGGCCCCGTCCAGCCAGTTCTGCCAGGCGAGTTCGTTCGTCTTGGCGTCGGCGTCCGGTGCGAAGTCATGGACGCTGACACCGACCGGGGCGCCCCAGTGGTTGCGCCCGAAGAAGCGGATCAGCGCGCTGTCGGTGCGCAGTCCGATGAAGTACGGGTCGCGGAAGTCCAGTACGGCGTCCAGGAGTTGGCCCTCGGGACCGTGGGCCTGGACCCGCGCGCCCTGTTCGACGTCGTCCGTGAGGCCGAGTGCCCGGCCGACAACTGCGAAGGCGTCGGCGGCGGTTGAGGCGTCGGGCCCGTTGAGGGTCGCGAACGCGACGGGCCGCCCCGCGAAATGAACGACGTACTCCCGCAGCGTGTGCAGATAGAACGCGTTGTGCTTGCGCGCACCGTCGTACTGGTTGTCCCAGTCGTCGGTGAAGATCCCGCTGTGCACGTACCGCACCCAGGCGCGCCGGCCGTCGTCGCGGGGCTCGATGGTCTCGTCGATCTGGTTGAGGCTCTGGGTCGGGAAACCGACGTCCTCGGTGAGCGCGGTGAGGCGGTGCGGCGGGTCGAAGTTCGTGAGGGTCGACCCGAAGGGCCCGACGCGCTTCTCGCCGTCGAACTCCATCGGCCACAGCCAGCCGCCGGTACCGGAGGTGATGGCGTCCCACACCTGCTCCGGCGTGGCGTCGACCTCAAACTCGTAGACGATCTCGAATTCCTTGGACATGGCTGACTCCTGAGTACTACGGGTTCTACTGGCTCTGTTGGTCCAGTTCTGGGGTGGATGGCTTCTTGACCGTGGGGTGGACGGCGACGACGATCCGATGATCGCGCCCCTCCTCCGCCTCCCCCGCGTCGTACTTGCGGATGAGGGCGCTCACTCCGGCGGTCAGTTCCTGGATGAACGCGGCCCGGTCGGCGGCGGAGGCGAAGCGCACCTCGCCGTCCAGCGCGTAGGTCGCGAGCCGCTGGTGGGCCTTGGCCGCGCCGGTGATCAGCGAACCGACGTCCCGCACCAGCCGGGCGCCGAGCGCCAGCAGCCAGCGCGCGGAGAGCTGGTCGCGGAACCGGTCCGGGTCCGGCTGCACGGCGGCGAGCGCGAGCGGCGAGATGACGTACGACGCGGCGGTCGCGCGCATCAGCCGCTCGGTGACATTGCCCTTGCGCCGCTCCCCCGCCAGCTCGACCAGGCCGTGCCGCTCCAGCGCCTTGAGGTGGTAGTTCACCTTCTGCCGGGGCAGCCCGACCTTGCCGGCCAGCATGGCGGCGGAAGCGGGCCCCGCCCCCAGCTCGGCGAGCAGCCGGGCCCTTATGGGGTCCAGCGAGACGGCTGCGGCCTCGGGGTCCTCGATCACGGTGACGTCCAGCATGCGTCCACGGTCTCACCGAACACTTTTTTTGTCCAGGGGAGTTTGATTGTCGGTGGGAACTGTCGGTGGAGTGCGTCATTCTTGACCGATGAGCACCGATCCGGAGCACAAGCCGCTCCGCGCCACGGACATCACCATGGACGACGCCTGGGCGATCCACGACTTTCTGGTGCCGCGCCTCGAATCGCTGCAACGCGCGCACGGCGACGCCACGGAGGAGCACCGCACAGCCGCGGCTCTCGCCGAGGCGGTGTCGGCCCTCATCCTGTTGATCGAACGTGAAATCCGTGGCCCCATGAGACCGCGTCTCGCCCAATCCTCGGCCCGGCCGCCCGCTCACGCCCCCGCCCCGACGGAGAGCGAGCGGATCGCCAAGGAGAAGCAGCGACTCACCATGACCAGGGAGTACTGGAACCAGCTCCACGGCATCGTGCAGATCTGGCGCGAGAGCGACGGCTACGACCAGGCCCGCTGGCAGCTGGTGTCCTTCCTGGACGCCGCTGCCGAGGCCGAGTATCAGCGGCACGTCACCGAAGCCGGTCTCCGGAAGGCCGCGCGGCCGTAAACACGGCGATCACTCGCGGACGAGACCGAGCGCGTGGTCGTAACGGCTGACCGTGCTGCTCTTCAGGCCCGGCCAGGTCTGGACGCGTTCCCAGAGGGCGGTGGCGGAGCCGATTCCGTCGCCGGGGGCGGCGAGGGCTTCCAGGTGGGCCTGGGCGCTGTCCCACTCGGCGTAGTTGAGGACGCGGGTGCCGTCGGTGGAGAGGTGGAAGTGGGCGGCGATACCGCCGGGAGGCAGCGCGGGCTCGTTCTCCAGGGCCTCGAACACCGCGTCCACCCAGGCTCGTTGGCGGTCGGGGTCGGGTCCCTCGAACTCGATGTCGACGATCACGACGCACCCGGGGACGCGTCCGCCCCGGTCCGCCGGGCCGCCGCTGCGGTAGTGGCGGTAGCGGCCGGGGCCGAGCCGCTCGATGCCCGGCACGGCGGTGTCGATCTCGTCGACGCGCTCCTGGCGGCGGGTCCTGACGAAGGCCTCGTAGGCCTGTTCGCTCGTCCACTGCGAGTAGTGCAGCAGGGTGGAGGTGTCGTGCCCGGTGTAGAGGTGATAGCCGAGGAGGTCGTCGGCGGGCCACGGCCGGCGCTCCCAGGCGACGGCGACCGCCTCGACGGCCTGCCGCCGGCGCAAGGGCGTGCCGACGCGCCAGGTGCTGAAGACGGGGGCACCGACGCGGGGATCGGCGAGGTCGGGGTGCGAGTCGGTACGACGGGTGCGACGGGTCATGCGGGCCTCCGCTGATCGGTACGGGTGGGTACACCGACCAGCCTTCAACCTCGACCGACGTTGAGGTCAAGCCCCGGACTACTGCTGCGCCGTTCCCCCCTCCAGCCGCGCCAGCCGGCTCTGGAACCAGTCGAGCCGCGCCTGCAACAGGGCCGCCTCCGCGACGAGTTCGGGCACACCGAGTCCCTCGGGCAGCCCGGGGTCGACGGTCGCCACCGTCCCGGCGCTCCCCGCCACCACCCGCAGTCCGTCCCCGGCCAGCCGCGCGAACGCCGCGAGCGAGACGGACGTACGACCACGCACGCACCCCGCGCACGCGGCGGCGAGGGCGCGCCAACCCGGCCTGCCCCAGCCCGCGTCGGCGAGCGCGACGGCTCGGGCGCCGCAGGCGCAGGGGCCGACGGTGGCGGTGCGGACGCGCTGGCGGGCGTAGCGGAAGCCGCGTTCGAAGCGGATGTAGGGGCCGAGGACGGTGATGTCGAGGAGGACCGCCGCACGGTGCTCCTCGGTGCACAACAGGGCTTCCGCCGCCGTCCGTTCGTGCACACAGTGGAAGCCGCAGTCGCAGCGGGGCGCGGGCGCCCGGTGCCGGCGGCCGTAGACGCAGGACGCGTCGGCCACGACTCCGTACGGCAGCGCGCCGCCCAGCGACACACCGGTGAACCCGGCCCGGGTGCCGTCCTGGGACAGCACCGGGTGGGCGATCTTGAATCCGGTCGGCGGCTCCGTCGGGCGTTCCTCGGGGAGCCGCAGTCTCATCGGGCGGCCGGAACCTCTTCGGGCGCCTTCTCCTCCGTGAACTCCGCGATGTTCTCCGGGAGTTCGACTTCCTCGTGGTGAATCTGCGGCCGCTCTTCGGCGACTCCGGTGGCCAGTGCCTTGCCGAGCTTCATGACGCCTCCCGTGACCAGGGGGTGGATGAACGTCCCACGCCGGTGACCTTCCTGGCCATGGTGACCCATGAAGGGGCCAATTGGACATAGGGCCTTGGTCCGAGGGGGGTGACGCCGCCGGGCATGAGGGGTGCACCCATTCCGCAGCATCTCTTATCGATACCAGGTAGAAGAATTAAGTAGTGCTTCACTGTCGCTCTGCCGAGACTACTCCCATGACGAACGCCGCCACCGCCTCCCCGCCCCCTTTCGGCCGCGCCCTGTGCGCGATGATCACCCCCTTCACCGAGTCGGGGGCGCTCGACCTCGACGGGGCCCAGCTCCTCGCCGAACGGCTGGTGTCGGAGGGATGCGACGGGCTCGTCCTGTCCGGGACGACCGGTGAGTCGCCGACCACGTCGGACGCGGAGAAGGCGGCGCTCGTCACGGCGGTCCGCGAGGCCGTCGGTGACCGCGTCCCGCTCGTCTCGGGCGTGGGCACCTTCGACACCCGGCACACCGTGGAACTCGCGCTGCAGGCCGAAAAGGCGGGCGCGGACGGGGTGTTGGTGGTCTCGCCGTACTACAGCAGGCCGCCGCAGGACGCCCTGGAGGCCCACTTCCGCGAGGTCGCCGACTCCTCCGGACTGCCTGTCGTGCTCTACGACATCCCGGGCCGCACCGGCACCCGTATCGAACCGGAGACCATGATCCGGCTCGCCGAGCACCCCCGGATCGTGGCGGTCAAGGACTGCTCCTACGACTTCCTCGGCACCCAAAAGGTGCTGGCCCGCACCGACTTGGCGTACTACGCGGGCTGCGACGAACACGTTCTGGCGTTGTACGCGGTCGGGGCCACGGGGTACGTGAGCACGGTCGCGAATGTCGTGCCCGCTCAACTCCGCGCGATCCTCGACGCGTTCGAGGCGGGCGACACCCCCGTGTCCGCCCGCCTCCAGCAACGCGCCACGCCCCTCATCGAGTTGATGATGGCGGCGGGACTGCCCGGCACCGTGACCGCGAAGGCACTCCTCAACTCCCTCGGCCTGCCCGGTGGTTCGGTCCGGGCGCCGCTGCGGCCCGCCGGCCGCGAGGCGACCGACGGGCTGGTGGCGGCGTACGAGGAGTTCGTGGCCGGCTGACCCCGTGCCCGTGCCCGTGCCCGCGCGCGGTCGTCACCGCTCGGCGAAGACGGGTTTCCAGACGACCTTCTCGATGTTCTTGTACGGGCCGCTGAGGGGTACGACCTTGTCGCTGCCGATCGTGACCAGCACGAGCCGGGGCACGTACGGCGCATCCAGGCTCGTGGTCCGCTCCCAGGCGATGAGGTGCTTGTCGTCGGCCCAGGCGAGCAGCTGGGCGCCGCGGACCTTGGTGATCTCCTTGCCGGTGAGCGGATCACGGATCGAGGAGTACGACTTTCCGGGGGATCCGCCCACCTCCTTCGTCAGGCCGAGGGCGGCGAGCCTGCCGTTCGGGGACAGCCGCGCGTCGACGTCGGACCGCAGGTACTTCTCGTTCGCGGGCGCGGCGATCCTGTTGCCGTCGAGGTCGTAGAACTGCTGGAGACCGTCCCGGCCCCCGACGATCCGCGAGTACACCTGCTCGCCGGTCCGGCTGAAGGCGAAGTCCTCACGGCCGTTGATCTCGCGGCCGGACGGGACGGAGCTCCACCGGCCGGTTCCGGAGACGGCGTCGAGGACGTAGAAACCGTCGCGGGGCGAACCCAACGGTCCCTGCCAGGACCACTCCCCGGTCTTCTCGTTGACCGTCGAGGGCGCGCGCACATCGGGGTTCTCCCTGTATGTCGTCGCGAGGAGCTTGCTGCCGTCGCGCGAGAACGCGAGGCCGCCGACCCCGTGCTGCACCTTGATCCACCGCTGGATCTTGCCCGTCGTGAGGTCAAGGATCCCGATCCGGTGGGCGGGCAGGTTCTCCTCCAGCACTGCGGCGGTGCGCATTCCGGGCGCGATGGCGACGTGGGAGTACCCGCTGATCATGTGGTACTTCTCCGTCTGCGGGTCGAGCAGCCAGTAGGTGCGCCTGGCGACTCCCCGATAGGGGGTCGTCGGCACCGTCTGCTCCGTGTAGTACGCGGCGAGCACCGTCCGGCCGGCCGCGATCATGTCGCGCGGCAGCCACTGGTCGGGGTGCGCCACGGTCCCGTCGATCACCTCGGCGGGACGTACGTCGGTCCGGCCCGACTCCAGCAGCGGCACGCTCACCGCGACCGCGACCACGGCGGCCGTGGCGGCGGCGACGGACGCGAGCCTGCGGATACGGCGACGGCGGACGGCCAGCACCCGGTCGGCGAAGCCCGTCGCCGGTGACGCCTGCCCGGAGGCCTGCTCGCGCAGGGAGTCGCGCACCAGTTCCTCGATGTTCATGGACGCACCTCCGCGGGCGAGAAGTCACGGGACGGCAGTTCCTCGCCATCGGCCGGGCCGAGGGCGGCCAACTCCGGTGCGAGCACGCGGAGTCGGGCCAGGGAACGGTGGGTGGTGGACCGTACGGTGCCGACGGAACAGCCGAGGAGACGGGCCACGTCTGCCTCCGGCAGGTCCTCGAAGTAGCGCAGCACGAGCACGGTGCGCTGGCGGGCGGTGAGCCTGGACAGCGCCTCGCGCATCACCAGGCGCAGTTCGGCCGCCGACGCGGCGTCGGGCGCCGCGCCCGCCTCGGGCGGTTCGGCGACGCTGACCTCGCGTCTTCGCCACTTCAGCCGCCAGCGGCTGACCTGCTGGCGGTAGAGGATCCGCCGTACGTAGGCCTCGGGTTCGTCGATCCGCTGCCACCGTCCGGCGGCCTTGGCCAGAGCGTTCTGCAGCAGGTCCTCCCCCGCGTGCCGGTCTCCCCCGCAGAGCAGCACGGCCGTCTTCAGCAGTGCCGACGACCTGCTGTCCACGAAGTCCCGGAAACTCTCCAGCCCTTCGGCATTCATCGTCACCTTCTCTTCCCCGGCGGCACCCGCGCCCCGCCCCTGTACTCCTGGTGACGCTCGCGGGGGTGCCTCACTATGCCTGCCGGGGGAGGAATTTCCGCCGGGGGCACATGTCGTACGGTCGCTGCCGTACGGTGCCCCCGTGAGCCGCCCCCTGCTGTTCCTCGACGTCGACGGCCCCCTCAACCCGTACGCCGCCAAGCCGGAGCGGCGCCCAGGCGGCTATACGACGATCAGGGCCACCGTGCGGCCGGGCCCGCCGCTCCGGGTCTGGCTGAACCCCGCACACGGCCCGGCGCTTCTCGGTCTCGGCTACGACCTGTGCTGGGCGACCACGTGGATGGCCGCCGCGAACCGCTGGATCGCCCCGGTCGTCGGCCTGCCCGAACTGCCCTACGTCGACTTCGGCGACGCGCTGTTCGCCGAGCGGCCCGACGGGGTCCACTGGAAGACGGAGGCGATCGTGGCGTACGCCGAGGGCCGCCCCTTCGCCTGGGTGGACGACGAACAGAGCCCGCTGGACGACGACTTCGTGACCGCCCGCCATCCCGGCCCGGCACTGCTGCATCACGTGAACCCCCGACTCGGGCTGCGCGAGGGGGACTTCGCGGCGCTGGCGGAATTCGCGGCGGCCGAGCAGGCATGATCCTGGACATGAACGAGCGCCCTCCCATCGGGCGGAAGGGCGCTCAACTCACGTCGCCGCGCTGCTAGTTGTGGCTGTGCAGGATTTCGTTCAGGCCGCCCCAGACCGCGTTGTTCGGGCGGGCCTCGACCGTGCCGGTGACCGAGTTGCGGCGGAAGAGGATGTTGGAGGCGCCGGAGAGTTCGCGGGCCTTGACGATCTGGCCGTCGGGCATCGTGACGCGGGTGCCGGCGGTGACGTAGAGGCCGGCCTCCACGACGCATTCGTCGCCCAGCGCGATGCCGACGCCGGCCTCGGCGCCGATCAGGCAGCGCTCGCCGATGGTGATGCGGACGTTGCCGCCGCCGGACAGCGTGCCCATGGTGGACGCGCCGCCGCCGATGTCCGAGCCGTCGCCGACGACGACACCGGCGGAGATCCGGCCCTCGACCATCGACGTGCCGAGCGTGCCGGCGTTGAAGTTGACGAAGCCCTCGTGCATGACCGTGGTGCCCTCGGCGAGGTGCGCGCCCAGGCGGACCCGGTCGGCGTCGGCGATGCGGACGCCCTTCGGGGCCACGTAGTCCGTCATGCGCGGGAATTTGTCGATCGACGTGACCTGGAGGTGCAGGCCCTCGGCGCGGGCGTTCAGCCGGACCTTCTCGACGTCGTCCACGGCGACCGGGCCGAGCGAGGTCCAGGCGACGTTGGCGAGGAAGCCGAACATGCCGTCCAGGCTCTGGCCGTGCGGCTTGACCAGGCGGTGCGAGAGGAGGTGCAGGCGCAGATAGACGTCGTGCGCGTCGAGCGGCTTGTCGTCGAGGGAGGCGATGACCGTGCGGACCGCGATCACTTCGACGCCGCGGCGGGCGTCGGGACCGATCGCCTTCGCCGCACCCTCGCCGAGCAGTTCCACGGCGCGCTCGGCGGACAGCCGCTCGGTACCGGCGGGGCCGGGTTCGGCGGACAGTTCGGGCGCGGGGAACCAGCTGTCGAGGACGGTTCCGTCGGCGGTGACGGTGGCGAGGCCGGCGGCAACGGCGCCGGTGGTGCGAGGTGCGGTCGTGTCGGTCATGAGGGAAACCTAACCTGGAGGGGGCGGCGGGGACCAACTCGTCCACGGGGCGTCTCAGGGAACGACACACACGGCCTCGCGGCACGGGTCGCGCCACGGTCAACGGGAGCGGCTGACGGGGCGTACACAGGGCGCGGGTCGGCCCGGGGTGCGGGTAAAGCCGGTTGCGTGTAAAGCGGGTTCCGGGGCGCGGGTCGCGGCATGCCGCGGCAACAGGTCACGGGCCACACGCAGGTCTCAGGCCCACGGCCGCAGATCGCCGCGCGACGCTCACCAGTCACCACGCCCAGACCTCAGACCCACGACCGCAAATCGCCGCGCGACGCTCACCACTCACCACGCCCAGACCTCAGACCCACGACCGCAAATCGCCGCGCGACGCTCACCACTCACCACGCCCAGACCTCAGGCCCACGACCGCAGATCGCCGCGCGGCGGTCACCAGTCACCGGTCGCCGTGCGCCCGTCTCCCCGCCGCACAGCTCCCGTCACGGGATCACCCGCCCCAACACCTCCCGCGCATACCCCTCGTCGTACGCCGCGTCCGTCAGCAGTACCTGGAGACAGATCCCGTCCATCAGCGCGACCAGCGCCCGCGCGGTCACCGGGTCCGTGCGCCGGGACAGGCGGTCGGCGAGGTCGCGGGCCCACTCGTCGGCTACGGGGCGCAGGGCGGGGCGGCGCAGGGCGGCGAGGTACAGCTCGTACTCCAGCTCGACGCCCGTGCGGTCGCCCGCGAGCCACTCGCCCATCCAGCCGGCCAGTTCTCCGGCCAGGTCGGTGTGCGGGTCCTCCAGGCCACCGCGCGCCGCGATCACCTTGGCGAAGCCCTCGTTGGCCTGGCGCAGTGCGGCGACCATCAGTTCGTCGAGGGTCGTGAAGTGGTACGTCGTCGAGCCGAGCGGCACATCGGCCTCGGCGGCGACGGAGCGGTGGCTGAGGCCGGCGATGCCCTTCTCCCCGACCACCCGGATCGCCGCGTCGATGATCCGCTGGCGCCGCTCGGGGTCGTAGCGCCGGGCCATCAGTGCGCGCCGCCCAGGTTGAGGACGACCACCCCGATGATGATCAGCGCGATACCGGCGGCCTTCGCGAAGGTCATCCCCTCGCCCAGGAACACCGTCCCGATGGCCACGATGGCGGCGGTGCCGAGGCCGGCCCAGATCGCGTAGGCCGTACCGACCGACATGGACTTCAGGGTCTGCGCGAGCAGGGCGAAGGAGAGCACGTATCCGACGACCGTGAGGACCGACGGCCACAGCCGGCTGAAGCCGTGGCTGAACTTCATGGCGGTGGTGCCGCCCACCTCCGCGGCGATCGCCGTGAGGAGCATCAGGAATCCCATGTGTACGAGTGTACATAACGGCGGGCGGAACGGTCGGCCCGTGACGGGGGCATCTCTTCGACCCCTGGGCGCGGGCCTCGCCCAAGTAGCCGTGTTTCGCGCGGAGTCGACAGTGGAGTTGATAAATGTGCACGAGGAATGAGAGGTGACGTCCCATACGTCGCACGCCGACCTCGGAACTCGTAGAAACCGCTCACTGAAACGGCTGCTCACAGCCCTCTCGCTCCACTACTGTTTCACCGTTCACTCACCTGGTTTTCACGGCTACGGCCGTCGCCATGGGCGCCGCTGGAGGAACAGCGCATGCCAGACAACACGTCCCAGCACCCTCCCCCGCACCACTCCCCTTGGGAGGACGGCTGGACCCCCGACAGCTCCCGGGCCCCCGGAACCCGCCGGCTCTGGCTGGCCGGGGCGCTCGCCCTCACCACGATCGCCGTGTGCGCCACGGCGATCGTCATCACGGACAAGCAACCTGACGACACAGCACGTACCAAGAAGGCGACGGGCCCGGCGTCGCTCGGAGCGGACGGTCCCGGGCTGCTCTCGTTCGCCTCGCCGTCGAAGCAGGACACGCCCACGCCCGACGCGCACAAACCGGCAGCCACGAAGTCGCCCGCCGCTTCGGCCAGCGCCGCGGAGCACGGTTCCACGCCCTCGGCGAAGGCGCCCGCGCCGTCCAAGTCGTCGTCGTCCCACGGCGGTTCGTCCTCGTCGGGCTCGGGGGGATCGTCGGGGTCGGGCGGCTCGCCGAGTTCCTCGTCCGTCTGGAGGTCGGTCCGTTCGGTCAACTACCCGGACCGGTACTGGCAGGTGAGCGGCGACTACGTGAAGCTCAACCCGGCCGGTTCCACCGCGGCCCGCCGCGCCTCGACCTTCAAAGTGGTCAAGGGCCTGGCCAAGAGCTCCTGTTACTCGTTCACGACGGCCGACGGCAGCTATCTCCGCCACCGCAACTTCATCCTCCGCGCGGAACGCAACGACGGCTCGTCCCTCTTCAAGCAGGACGCCACCTTCTGCCCCCGCGCGTCGCCCTACTCGGGCGCGGTGATGCTGGAGTCGGTCAACTACCCGGGCCGCTTCCTGCGCCACCAGAACTTCCAGCTCAAGCTGGACCAGTACCAGAACAGCGGCCAGTACTGGGCGGACTCGGCGTTCCAGCTGGTGGCGGGGCTCAACTAGGGCCCCTGGACGGTCACTTCACGAAAGGCGATCAGCGAGGCCTTGGGCCGCAGGACACAGAACTCGTTGCCCTCCGGGTCGGCGAGCACCACCCAGCCCACGGCCTCGCCCTGCCCGACGTCGACCCGCCGCGCACCGAGCGCGAGGATCCGCTCCACCTCGGCGTCCTGGTCGTCGGGAGCGAGGTCGAAGTGGAGTCGGTTCTTGGCGGTCTTCGGCTCGCCCACCGGCATGAAGCAGATGCCGGTCTCCGCGAACTCCCCGGGGCCGATGACGACTTCGCGTTCCTTCTCGGACAGGATCCGCCAGTCCAGCACCCCGCACCAGAAGCGGGCGAGGCCCGGCAGATCGTGCGTGTCGATGACTACGTGATGCAGCGAAACGGCCATACCCGAAAGGTATGGCCGTTTCCGGTGGTCCCAAAAGAACCAGAAGGCTCAGACGTTGAACCCGAGCGCCCGAAGCTGCTCGCGTCCGTCGTCCGTGATCTTGTCCGGGCCCCACGGCGGCATCCAGACCCAGTTGATGCGGAGCTCGTTGACGAGGCCGTCCGTGGCGGACTTGGCCTGGTCCTCGATGACATCCGTCAGCGGGCAGGCCGCCGAGGTCAGCGTCATGTCGATCGTCGCGATGTTCGCGTCGTCGATGTGCACGCCGTAGATGAGGCCGAGGTTGACGACGTCGATACCCAGTTCGGGGTCGACCACGTCGAGCAGGGCCTCGCGGACCTCCTCCTCGGAGGCGGGCTTGATCTCGATGGTCTCGCTCATGCCGTCTTCCTTTCGGCTTCGGCTCCGCCCAGGGCCTGGGCCGTCGCGTCCTTCCACGCCATCCAGCTGAGGAGGGCGCACTTCACCCGTGCCGGGTACTTGGAGACACCGGCGAACGCGACCGCGTCCTCCAGCACCTCCTCCATGTCGTCGTCGGGCTCGACCCTGCCCTTGGACTGCATCAGCTCCAGGAAGGTCTCCTGGATCTTCTGCGCCTCGGACAGCTCCTTGCCGACGAGGAGGTCGTTCAGTACGGAGGCCGAGGCCTGGCTGATGGAGCAGCCCTGACCCTCGTAGGAGATGTCGGTGATCTGCTCGCCGTCGTACTTCACGCGCAGCGTGATCTCGTCGCCGCACGTCGGGTTGACGTGGTGCACCTCGGCGTCGCCATCCCGCAAGCCCCGGCCGTGCGGGTGCTTGTAGTGGTCCAGGATGACTTCCTGGTACATCGAATCCAGCTTCATGCGGTCGCTCGCCAACCCCTCAGCCGAAGAAGTTCCGTACGTGCTCCAGACCGTCGACCAGTGCGTCGATCTCGGCCGGCGTGGAGTACAGATAGAACGACGCTCGCGTGGTCGCAGGAATTCCGTAGCGGAGGCAGACCGGCCGTGCGCAGTGATGGCCGACACGTACCGCGATGCCTTCTTCGTCCAGCACCTGGCCCACGTCGTGCGGGTGGATGTCGCCGAGCGTGAAGGAGATCGCCGCGCCCCGGTCCTCGGCCGTGGTGGGGCCGATGATCTTCAGGTCGGGCACGTCCAGCAGGCGCTTCACCGCGTACTCGGTCAGCGCGTGCTCATGGGCGAGGATCTTGTCCATGCCGATCGCCGACAGGTAGTCGATCGCCGCACCGAGACCGACCGCCTGCGCGATCGGCGGGGTGCCCGCCTCGAACTTGTGCGGGGCGGGGGCGTACGTCGACGAGTGCATCGACACGGTCTCGATCATCTCGCCGCCGCCGAGGAACGGCGGGAGGTCCTCCAGCAGCTCCTGGCGGCCCCAGAGGACGCCGATGCCGGTCGGGCCGCACATCTTGTGGCCGGTGAAGGCCACGAAGTCGGCCTGGAGCGCCTGGACGTCCAGCGGCATGTGCGGAGCGGCCTGCGAGGCGTCGATCAGGACCAGGGCCCCGACCTCCTGCGCGCGGCGCACGATCTTCTCGACCGGGTTGACCGTGCCCAGGATGTTGGAGACCAGGACGAAGGAGACGATCTTCGTCTTCTCGGTGATGATCTCGTCTATGTTCGACAGGTCCAGCCGGCCGTCGTCCGTGAGGCCGAACCACTTCAGCTTCGCGCCCGTGCGCTGCGAGAGCAGCTGCCACGGCACGATGTTGGAGTGGTGCTCCATCTCCGTGATGACGATCTCGGTCTCGTGGTCCACGCGGTAGGGCTCGTCGGCCCAGCCCAGCATGTTCGCCACGAGGTTGAGCGACTCCGAGGCGTTCTTGGTGAAGATCACCTCGTCGCGGGAGGGCGCGTTGATGAACGCGGCGACCTTGTCCCGCGCGCCCTCGTACAGCGCCGTGGCCTCCTCGGCGAGCACATGCACACCGCGGTGGACGTTGGCGTTGTAGCGCTCGTAGTACTCGTTCAGGGCGTCGAGCACCTGGCGCGGCTTCTGCGAGGTCGCCGCGTTGTCCAGGTACACGAGCTTCCTACCGTCGTGGACCGTGCGGTCCAGGATGGGGAAGTCCTTGCGGATCGCCTCTGTGTCGAGGAGGCCCGGCAGTTGCGTCACGCGGATACGCCACCCTTCGCGGTGTAGGTCTCGTAGCCCTCGTTCTCCAGCTTGTCGGCGAGCTCGGCGCCGCCGGACTCGACGATCCGGCCGCCGGAGAAGACGTGCACGAAGTCGGGCTTGATGTAGCGCAGGATGCGCGTGTAGTGCGTGATCAGCAGGGTGCCGACCTCACCGGTCTCGCGGACGCGGTTGACGCCCTCGGAGACGACGCGCAGGGCGTCGACGTCCAGGCCGGAGTCCGTCTCGTCGAGGATCGCGATCTTCGGCTTGAGCAGCTCCAGCTGAAGGATCTCGTGGCGCTTCTTCTCGCCGCCGGAGAAGCCCTCGTTGACGTTGCGCTCGGCGAAGGCCGGGTCCATGGAGAGGCGCTCCATGGTCTCCTTGACCTCCTTCACCCAGGTACGCAGCTTGGGGGCCTCACCGCGGATGGCGGTGGCGGACGTCCGGAGGAAGTTGGAGACGGAGACACCGGGGACCTCGACCGGGTACTGCATCGCGAGGAACAGGCCGGCGCGGGCGCGCTCGTCGACGGACATCTCCAGGACGTCCTCGCCGTCGAGGGTGACGGTGCCGCCCGTGATCGTGTACTTCGGGTGGCCCGCGAGCGAGTAGGCGAGGGTCGACTTGCCGGAGCCGTTCGGGCCCATGATGGCGTGGGTCTCGCCCTGCTTCACGGTGAGGTCGACGCCCTTGAGGATCTCCTTCGTGGCGTTGTCGGCCTCGACGGTGACGTGCAGGTCGTGGATTTCAAGCGTTGCCATGGGTTCCTCAGGACTCCTGGGTGAGGGAGACGAGCACGTCGTCCCCTTCGATCTTTACGGGGTATACGGGTACGGGGCGCGTGGCGGGGAGGCCGGACGGCTTGCCGGTGCGCAGGTCGAACGCGGAGCCGTGCAGCCAGCACTCGATCTGGCAGTCCTCCACCTCGCCCTCGGAGAGCGAGACGTTCGCGTGCGAGCAGATGTCGTTGATCGCGAACACCTCCCCCTCGGTCTTCACGACCGAGACCGGCGTGCCGTCGAGTTCCACCCGCTTCGGGGTGTCCTCCTCCAGCTCGCTCAGCGCGCAGGCGCGCAGGAAGGCCGACATCAGACCGAGGCCTCCAGCTCCGCGTCGATCTTCTCCAGCAGCCGCTCCTGGATGTCGGCGACACCGATCTGCTGGACCAGTTCGGCGAAGAAGCCGCGGACCACCAGGCGTCGGGCGTCGTCGGCGGGGATGCCGCGGGCCATCAGGTAGAAGAGCTGCTCGTCGTCGAAGCGGCCGGTCGCGGAGGCGTGTCCGGCGCCGACGATCTCGCCGGTCTCGATCTCCAGGTTCGGCACGGAGTCGACGCGGGCGCCGTCGGTCAGCACGAGGTTGCGGTTCATCTCGTATGTGTCGGTGCCCTCGGCCTTGGCCTCGATGAGCACGTCGCCGATCCACACCGCGTGGGCGCCCTCGCCCTGGAGCGCGCCCTTGTAGATGGCGTTGGACTTGCAGTGCGGGACGTTGTGGTCGACCAGGAGGCGGTGCTCCTGGTGCTGGCCGGCGTCCGTGAAGTACAGGCCGAACAGCTCGGCCTCGCCGCCGGGTCCTGCGTAGGCCACGCGCGGGTGCAGTCGTACGAGGTCGCCGCCGAAGGTGACGACGAACGACTTGAAGGTGGCGTCGCGGCCGATCAGCGCGTTGTGCTGGCCGACGTGCACGGCCTTGTCGTCCCAGTCCTGGACGGAGACGACGGTCAGCTTGGCGCCGTCGCCGAGGACGTACTCGACGTTGGCGGCGAGGACCGCGTCACCGGTGTGGTCGATGACGACGACGGCCTCGGCGAAGGCTCCCAGCTCGATGACCTGGTGGCCGTAGGCGACCCCGCCCTCGCCGTGCACGGCGATGCGGATCGGCTCGGTCAGGACCGTCTCCTTGGGGACGGTGACGACCGAGGCCTTCTCGAAGGACGAGTACGCCTGCGCGGCCACGCGGTCCACCGGGGTGCCGGCCTTGCCGAGCCGCGCGTCGTCACGGCCGACGGTCTCCACGGTGACCCCCTCGGGGGACCCGATGGCGACCTTCACGCCGCCGCCGTCGGCGACCGCGGTGCCGTCGTGCAGCCCGCGCAGGCGCTCCAGCGGGGTGAACCGCCACTCCTCCTCGCGGCCGTGGGGGACCGGGAAGTCCGCCACGTCGAAGGAGGGGGGCGCGCTCATGCGCGTGGCGACGGTCGACTCGGCGGCCACCGCGATCGATCCGGCGGTGGTGGAGGACCCCACCGTGGAGTTCTGAGCCTCAGCCATGGCTGTCGTAGTGCTCGCTTTCTGAAGTCAAGAAATGTGCTGACCGATGGGCGGGGTCAGCCGACCGCGCCTTCCATCTGCAGCTCGATCAGCCGGTTGAGCTCAAGGGCGTACTCCATCGGCAGCTCCTTGGCGATCGGCTCGACGAAGCCGCGCACGATCATCGCCATCGCCTCGAACTCGGTCAGACCGCGGCTCATCAGGTAGAAGAGCTGGTCCTCGGAGACCTTGGAGACGGTCGCCTCGTGGCCCATGGACACGTCGTCCTCGCGGACGTCCACGTACGGGTACGTGTCCGAGCGGGAGATCGTGTCGACGAGCAGCGCGTCGCAGAGCACGTTCGACTTGGAGCCGTGGGCGCCCTCGCCGATCTCGACGAGACCGCGGTAGGACGTACGGCCGCCACCACGCGCCACGGACTTCGACACGATGTTGGACGACGTGTTCGGCGCCATGTGGACCATCTTGGAGCCGGCGTCCTGGTGCTGGCCCTCGCCCGCGAAGGCGATGGAGAGGGTCTCGCCCTTGGCGTGCTCGCCCATCAGGTAGACGGCCGGGTACTTCATCGTCACCTTGGAGCCGATGTTGCCGTCGATCCACTCCATGGTCGCGCCCTCGTAGGCGACGGCGCGCTTGGTGACCAGGTTGTAGACGTTGTTCGACCAGTTCTGGATGGTCGTGTAGCGGCAGCGGGCGTTCTTCTTGACGATGATCTCGACGACCGCGCTGTGCAGCGAGTCCGACTTGTAGATCGGCGCCGTACAGCCCTCGACGTAGTGCACGTAGGCGCCCTCGTCGACGATGATCAGGGTCCGCTCGAACTGGCCCATGTTCTCCGTGTTGATGCGGAAGTAGGCCTGGAGCGGGATCTCGACGTGCACGCCCTTCGGCACGTAGATGAAGGAACCGCCGGACCACACGGCCGTGTTGAGCGACGCGAACTTGTTGTCGCCGACCGGGATGACGGTGCCGAAGTACTCCTTGAAGAGCTCCGGGTGCTCCTTCAGCGCGGTGTCGGTGTCGAGGAAGATGACGCCCTGCTCCTCCAGGTCCTCGCGGATCTGGTGGTAGACGACCTCGGACTCGTACTGCGCGGCGACACCGGCGACGAGGCGCTGCTTCTCCGCCTCGGGGATGCCGAGCTTGTCGTACGTGTTCTTGATGTCCTCGGGCAGGTCCTCCCAGGACTCCGCCTGCTTCTCCGTGGAGCGCACGAAGTACTTGATGTTGTCGAAGTCGATGCCGGAGAGGTCGGAGCCCCAGTTCGGCATGGGCTTCTTCTCAAAGAGGCGCAGGCCCTTGAGACGGAGCTTGGTCATCCACTCCGGCTCGCTCTTCTTGCCGGAGATGTCCCGGACGACGTCCTCGTTGATGCCGCGCTTGGCGGAGGCACCGGCCACGTCGGAGTCGGCCCAGCCGTATTCGTACGTACCCAGACCCTCGAGCTCGGGGTGGGCAGTCTCCTCGATGGGGAGCGTCATGCGGGGTTCCTCCCGGCGGTACTTGCAGATGCGTTATGTGTGGTCTTGGAAATCTTTGGGATGAACGTGGTGCACACACCGTCGCCGTGGGCGATGGTCGCCAGTCGCTGGACATGGGTGCCGAGCAGCTGGGAGAAGAGTTCCGTCTCCGCCTCGCACAGTTGCGGGAACTGCTCGGCGACATGGGCGACCGGGCAGTGGTGCTGGCAGAGCTGCTCACCGACCGGTGCGCTACGCGCCGTAGCAGCGTACCCGTCCGCGCTCAGGGCCTTGGCCAGCGCTTCCGCGCGGTCCTCGGGGGCGGCGGCCTCGACGACCTTGCGGTAGGCGATGGCCTGGGCCGCCATGCGGTCACGGGCGAAGGCGACGATCGCCTCGTCCCCGCCGCTGTGCGTGGCGATCCAGCGCAGCGCGTCGGCGGCGAGCTTGTCGTAGGACTGGTCGAAGGCGTCCCGGCCGCAGTCGGTCAGGGCGAACACCTTGGCGGGCCGGCCGCGCGTGCGCGCTCCGTAGACCCGCTGCTCACGTGCTTCTACGACGTCGTCGGCGACGAGTGCGTCGAGATGACGGCGTACGGCGGCCTGGGTCAGCCCCAGCCGGCCGGCGAGGTCGGCCACGGTCGACGGGCCGTGGTCCAGGATGGAGCGCGCGACACGGTTGCGGGTGGACCGCTCACCGGTCGCGAGTTCCTCCTGCGGAGCCTCGCCAACGTTTTTCACAACGCCATTGTTGCGTAATTCCTCAGAGGCAGGCAACCCGCGCCCCGGCCACCCGGCGGTGCGGTGCGTCACTTAGGTATACCTAATCCGACCTGCGGAAACGATCTTTGATCGATCAATCGGGTGGCGCCGCCGCCCCCCTTCCGGGAGACTCCACAACCATGCCCGCACCCCCTCCCACCGGCCCGCTTGTCACCCGGGACAGTCTCGCCGCAGACCTGCGCGAGGTGGGCGTTCACCCCGGTGAGATCCTCCTCGCGCACACCTCCCTGAGCTCCCTCGGATGGGTCTGCGGAGGCGCCGTGTCGGTCGTCCAGGGAATCCTCGACACGCTCGGCCCGGACGGCACCCTGGTGGTCCCCACCCAGACCGGCGACCTCTCGGACCCGGCCCACTGGGGAAACCCGCCGGTTCCCCGTGAATGGTGGGACACCATCCGCACCTCCATGCCGCCCTACGACCCCGTCGTCACCCCCTCGCGCGGCGTGGGCATCGTCCCGGAGACCGTCCGCACCTGGCCCGGCGCCCTGCGCTCCGCGCACCCGCAGACCTCCTTCGCGGCGATCGGCCCGCACGCCGCCGAGATCCTCGACGGCCACGCCACCGACTGCCGACTGGGCGAGCGCAGCCCGCTGGCCCGCCTGGAGGGCCTCCAGGCGCGCGTGCTGCTGCTCGGCGCGGGCTACGACGCCTGCACCAGCTTCCATCTCGCCGAGTACCGCGTCCCGTCCCCGCTGGTCGCGCTCGGCCGCCCCGGCCCGGACGGCTGGGAGACGGTGACCGAGGTGTCGATCTCCTCCGACCGCTTCGACGAACTGGGCCACGACTTCGAACGGGACCGTCCCGTCGTCCGCGGAAAGGCGGGCGCGGCCGACGTACGGCTGTTCCCGGTGGGCGACGCCGTGGCCTACGCCGAACGGTGGCTGCCCCTGCACCGCCCCCGTGAGGAGGAGATCCTGCACCCGCCCGCCTGACCGGCGGATCGCGTACCTAGACTCGGGCCCATGCGAAGCGAGCCCGTGCTCCAGGTCCAGGCCCTGGTGAAGCGGTACGGCACGAAGACCGCGGTGAACGGCCTCGACCTGGTGGCCGAAGCGGGTGTCACCGCGGTGCTGGGCCCCAACGGGGCGGGCAAGACGACCACGGTCGAGACCTGCGAGGGGTACCGGAAGCCGGACTCCGGCACGGTGCGCGTCCTGGGCCTCGACCCGGTCCGCGAGTCCGCCGCGCTGCGCCCCAGAATCGGCGTGATGCTCCAGTCCGGCGGGGTGTACTCGGGCGCCCGCGCCGACGAGATGCTCCGGCACGTGGCCAAGCTGCACGCGCACCCGCTGGACGTGGACGCGCTCATCGAGCGCCTGGGGCTCGGCAGTTGCGGCCGTACGACGTACCGGCGCCTCTCCGGCGGCCAGCAGCAGCGCCTCGCACTGGCGATGGCCGTAGTGGGCCGCCCCGAACTGGTCTTCCTCGACGAACCGACCGCGGGCCTCGACCCCCAGGCCCGCCGGGCCACCTGGGACCTGATCCGCGACCTCCGCGCGGACGGCGTCTCCGTCATCCTCACGACCCACCACATGGACGAGGCCGAGCAGCTGGCCGACGACGTGGCGATCATCGACGCGGGCAAGGTCATCGCCCACGGCTCCCCCGAGGAACTGTGCCGCGGCGGCGCCGAGAACACCCTCCGTTTCACCGGCCGCCCCGGCCTGGACGTCGGCTCCCTCCTGAAGGCCCTCCCGGCCGACTCCACGGCTGCCGAACTGACCCCCGGCTCCTACCGCGTCGGCGGCAAGGTCGACCCGCAACTGCTCGCCACGGTCACCTCGTGGTGCGCGCAGCACGGCGTGATGCCGGAGAGGATCTCGGTCGAACGGCACACCCTGGAGGACGTGTTCCTCGAACTCACCGGCAAGGAGCTGCGCTCGTGACGACGACTGTTTCCGGTTCCGGGACGTACACGCCCGCGCCAGGGGCGGCCCCCCTCCCCCGCATGATCGCGGCGCAGGCGCTCCTCGAAACGAAGATGCTCCTGCGCAACGGCGAACAGCTCCTGCTGACGGTGGTCATCCCCACCCTCCTGCTGGTCCTCTTCAGCTCGGTGGACATCGTCGACACCGGTAAGGGCAAGTCCGTCGACTTCCTGACCCCCGGCATCCTCGCCCTCGCCGTCATGTCCACGGCGTTCACGGGCCAGGCCATCGCGACGGGCTTCGAACGCCGCTACGGCGTCCTGAAGCGCCTCGCGTCCTCCCCGCTCCCCCGCTGGGGCCTGATGACCGCGAAGACGGCGTCGGTCCTGGTCACGGAGATCCTCCAGATCATCCTGCTGACGGCGATCGCGTTCGCGCTGGGCTGGTCCCCGCACGGCAACCCCGTGGCCGTCCTGCTCCTGCTGGTCCTGGGCACGGCCGCGTTCTCGGGCCTGGGCCTGCTGATGGCGGGCACGCTGAAGGCGGAGGCCACGCTGGCCGCGGCCAACCTGGTGTTCCTGCTGCTGCTGGTGGGGGGTGGGGTGATCGTGCCGATGGACAAGTATCCGGCGGGAGTGCAGGACGTGCTGGGCCTGCTGCCGATCTCCGCGCTGTCGGACGGGTTGCGGGACGTGTTGCAGCACGGGGGCGGGATGCCGTGGGGGGACCTGGGGATTCTGGGGGTCTGGGCGGTTGTGGGGCTGGGGGCGGCGGGGAGGTTCTTCCGCTGGGAGTGACGTTCGTGCGGAGCGGGAAGAGTCGCTCCGTGTTCAAGACCGCGGAATCCCAGACTGCGCGCGCCCTGCAACCGCTGCTGCATGACGTGGTGATCTGCGTCGCGGCTCCGGCGTTCGCCGTGTCACCCCGGGACGGGCAGTTGCGCGGTCTGCGCGCCGACGGGTTCTACGGCCACGACCGCAGGCTGCTGCACACCGTGTGCCTGCTGGTCGACGGACGTGAACCCGAGCCGATCGGAGTGCAGCCGCTCGGCCCCGACGAGGTGCGGTTCACCGCGGTCCACCGCTATCCCGGGGGCGGGACGGACGATCCCACCGTGATCGTCGAACGTGTACGCACCGCCGGCGCGGGAGAGACCGTCCTGCTGCGCAACGTCGGCACGGTCACCCGCCGATTACACGTCGAACTGGCCCTGGCGACCGACCTCGCGGACATCGCCGTGGTGAAACGCGGCGATTCGGGAACCTCCGCGCCTTGCACGACCGCATCCGACGCCGCCGGTCTTGACTGGCAGACGCCCACCGGCCGGACCGAAGTGCGTGTGGTGGACAAGGACACCTCGGCACCGGAGATCGCCGAAGGCCCCGAGGGCGGCACCTTCGTCTGGCCCAGGATCGTGTTACGGCCCGGTGAGAGTCGGCAGATCCGGCTGACCGTCGAGGGCGGAGCGGTTCCTGCCCCGCCCGGCCACCCCGACGCTCCCCGCTCCGCGGCACCCTGGGCCGAACCTGTCGTAGAGGGCGATCGCCGCCTGGTCGAGCTGGTGCGCCAGGGCCTGGGCGACCTGCGGGCGCTGCGCCTGGCGGACCCCGAACGTACGGCCCCGGATGGTCCCGAGGACCAGTTCATCGCGGCGGGCTGCCCCTGGTACCTGACGTTGTTCGGCCGCGACTCGATCTGGTCGGCGCGGATGATGCTGCCGCTGGGCACGGACCTGGCCCGCGGCACGCTGTGGGCGCTGGCCCGCCGCCAGGGCACGGTGGACAACGAGACCCGCGAGGAGGCCCCGGGACGGATCCTGCACGAACTGCGCCCGGCCGACGCCGAACA
Source organism: Streptomyces hokutonensis (assembly GCF_042751305.1). Classification (GTDB taxonomy): domain Bacteria; phylum Actinomycetota; class Actinomycetes; order Streptomycetales; family Streptomycetaceae; genus Streptomyces; species Streptomyces hokutonensis_A. The sequence goes on along the minus strand of NZ_JBHYWD010000004.1, from coordinate 345,307 downwards.
CGGCCACGGCCTGCGCGTGCCGTCGCGCTACTACGGTTCGGTGGACGCGACTCCGCTCTTCGTGACCCTTTTGGTGGAGGCCTGGCACTGGGGGCTGCCGGACGCCGAGGTGGACGCGCTGCTGCCGTACGCGGAGCGGGCGATGGCGTGGGTCGTGAAGACGAGCGCCGGGGACGAGGACGGCTTCCTGCGTTACTACTCACGCACCGGCGGGCTGCGCCACCAGTCCTGGAAGGACAGCGAGGACGCGGTCCGGGACGCGGCGGGCCGCCGTATAGAGCCCCCGTTGGCCCTGTGCGAGGTGCAGGGGTACGCCTACCAGGCGGCGAGCGGGCTGGCCGAGCTGCTGTCGGCCCGTGGCAGCCACGAGCAGGCCGAGCGGTTGCACGCGTGGGCGCAGTCACTGCGAAAGCGCTTCGCCGACGCGTTCTGGCTGCCGTCGCCGGACGGTCCGGCACCCCGCTACGTGGCCATCGCCGTCGGCCGCGACCTCACCCAGATCAGCGGCCCCGCGTCCAACATGGGCCAGTTGCTGTCCACCGGCATCCTCGACCCGGCCGGCTCCCGTGACGTCGCGGCCTGGCTCGCCTCCGGGGAACTGAACTCCGGCTGGGGCCTGCGCAGTCGCTCCTCGAAGCTCCCGGGCTTCAACCCGATGAGCTACCACGGCGGCTCGGTGTGGACCCACGACACGGCGATAGCGATCCAGGGGTTGTGCGCGACAGGCTGCCACGAGGAGGCATATCTCCTTGCAGACGGCCTCCTGGACGCGGCAACCCGCTTCGGATACCGGATGCCGGAACTGTACGGCGGCGACGACCGTACCCCGGGATCACCCGCTCCCCTCGCCTACCCCGCGGCCTGCCGCCCGCAGGGCTGGTCCGCTGCGTCCGGAGTGGCGCTGCTGGGCGCACTCCTCGGGCTGCGCCCGGACGTCCCGAGCCGCACGCTGTGGATCGGCCCCATGCCGTCGAAGCGGTTAGGACCGCTGAGGGCCGACGGGGTGCGGCTGGCCGGACACAAGCTCACGATCAGTGCGGAGCGCTCGGGCGCGGTCGAGGTGACCGGGCTGCCCGGCGACTGGCGCTACGCCGTCCAACCAGCCGCCAGGTGAGGAATCCGCGCGGCCACCTGCCGTAGTGGGGACGCCGGCGAGCGCGACTTCGTAGGCCTCGACCAGCGGCGGCAGACAACGGCCTTCGAGATCGAACTCCTCTTGTACCCGCTTCCGCGCCTCGTTGCCGACGGACCGAGCCAATTCGGGGGAGCGGAGCAGTTCGGTGATGCGCCGGGCGAGGTCGTTGACACACCGGGCGGGGTCGTTGATGTCATAGGGATCCACGAGGAAGCCGGACACCCCGTTCGCACCGATTCCCTCCGCGAGACCGCCCACCTTGGTGGCGATCACCGGACGCGCCGCGCACATCGCCTCCAGGGCCGCGAGTCCCATGGGTTCCGCGAACGTGGACGGGCAGATCACGACCCGCGCCCCGCGGTACATATCAGACATTCCATCCACGCCGGCTCGTTCGAAGCGCACCCGATCGAGAATTTCAAGAGTCTTTGCGAGCGTGCGCACGGTAGCCCGAAATCCGACTTTCTCACCGTGGAAATCGACCGAGTCAGGCGTATCCATGAGAACCAGGTACGGCCGAACCGGAAGATCCTCCCCAATAACCTTGGCCAAGGCTTTCACAGCCAGTTCGGCACCCTTGTCGGGAATGAGCCGGGCCGGCAGAAGAATAGCGACCGCCTCACCCTCCTTCGGGTCGGAAAGCTCGGGTACCCGCAGATAGGACTCCGCGTCGATCCCCAGGTACATGGGTTTCGCACAGTCCACGCCCAGCACCTTCGAACAGGCGTCGCTGAGGTACTCCGAGACCGTGAAGTGCGCGTCGAACCGGCCGCACGCCTCGGCCAGGGCGACGTTCTCAGGCTTCTCCCAGATGCTGTGATACGTGTGCAGCAGCACGAGCCCCAGCGCATCACGCAGGTCGAGCAGGGCCTCGGCGGGCGCCGCGGAGAAATGGTGCAGATTATGACCGTGCACCAACCGGACGCCCCGTACGGTCAGTTCGGCCCGGAACCAGTCCCGCAGGGACTCCCTTTCCTCTTGACCCCCGGTGGCCCGGGACAGGTCGAGAGCGGGATGGTGCAGCACCTCGACCCCGTCCGCCGGGGGCGTCCTGGCCCCCGGTGTCCCCGTGAACACCGTCACCCGGTGGCCGAGTCCGGCCAGCAGCCGGGAGCAGTTCCACAGATAGGACTCGACCCCACCGACCGTGGGCGGGAACGCCCAGTGGACAAAGGCGATGTTCAGCCTTCTCGGGGTCTGGAAACCGCTCGCCTGCCCCATTGCCGCCTCCGGCGCACTGGCCACCGTGCTCGGGCCAGACCCGGTAAACGGTAGAACAACTTCCGCGAGCGGGAATCGTATCCATACGACGTGCGGCTTGTCTCTTCAACGAACCAGGTTTTCGTTGATTGTAAGCGCGAGCACCGGGGAAAACTGAAGATTAGATGACATTCGCCCGCAAACGCGAGAGGGATGCTCGTGGTGTGTAGCGGAGCGATTTCGGGGGGTCACATGCGTTCGTGGGTGATCAATTTATCCGCTGGTACGGGGGCCGGAGCGGCTGCCTTCCTCACCGTGGCCGCCAAAGCCGCCGACTCGGGCAAGGCACTGCTGTGGTGGCTGGCCGCAGGAGCCGCGGTCGTCGTGGGTCTGACCGGTGCCGTCGCCGCGCAGGTGGCGCGAAAGCCTGCCGAGATCCCCCGTACGAAATCGCCCAGCCCCTTGCAGGGCCCACCGAACAACCTCCCCATGCTCAGCATGTACTTCACCGGCCGTGCGGCGCAGAGCGAACGGATCGTGAGCGTACTGCGCCGCCCGGACGTCGAACGCCGCGAGAAGAACGAGAGGTCTCTCCCGCGCGTCTGTGTCCTGTACGGAGCGACCGGCGCCGGCAAGTCGCAGCTGGCCGTGGCCTACGCCCTCCAGCACCTCCACCGGCACACCCTCACATGGTGGCTCCACGCCTCCCGGCCCGACGCACTGCGCACCGAACTGCTGGAGCTCGCCGAGTACGTGGGCATCCCCGAGCAGGAGAGCAAGAACGTCGTCCTCATGAACCTGTGGTCCCGGCTGCGCGACCAGCCGGGATGGCTCCTCGTCTACGACGGATGGCCGGCGTACGACGATTCCCTGCGCGCCCTGCTGCCGTCCGAGGGCGACGGCGAGGTGCTGATCACTACCCAGCAGCACCACGGGGGGACCGGCCTGCGCGCCGACCCGATCGAACTGCGGGCGTTCCCCGAGCACGAGGGCATCGAGTTCCTGCGCCGCCGCTTCGGTATCGCACGCGACCACGTCACCGACGCGGACCATCGGGCCATGACCTCGCTGGGCCGCCAGCTCGGCTGGCTGCCGCTGGCCCTCGAACAGGCCGCTGCCTACATCGTGCAGGCCGAGATCACCGTGGCCGAGTACCTGCGCGACCTGCCCGGCGGGGCCTCCGTCGAGGACACCTTCCGGCTGTCCATCATCAGGGTCTCGGAGGCCTCGCCCGCCGCCGTGGACCTGTTGCAGCTGTTCGCGTTCATGGCGTCGGAGGACGTACAGAAGACGACGCTGACCCAGCACCGATCGGTGCTCCCGGGCCGGCTGTGCGCCATCATGACCGACCCGGTCACCTTCAACCGCGAGGTGATGCTGCTGGTGGACCACTCCCTGGTGACCCGCAGCGGCGACTGGCGCGACGGATCAGCCGCGTACGGCATGCATCCACGGGTCCAGATACTGATCCACGACGAGCTGAACGAGGCGGCGCGTCTGGAATGGTCCCAGGCGGCGGTGCGGCTCATGGAGGCCTGCTTCCCCCCGACACCGGACCTGCTGGCGTCGTGGCCGGTGTGCGAGCGCCTGATGCCGCACGTCGAGGCCGTCATCGACAAGCTGGCCTGGGGGGACGACGCGGACGGCGGATACGGCGCCTCGCAGGACCCGGAGGCGTTGGCCCGGCTGCTGCACCGCGTCGGCATGTACCAGGAACACCGCTGCGACTGGGTACGAGCGCTGGACTTCTTCGAGCAGGAGGCCGAACTCCGCGAGATAGGGGACGACGACGAACTCGCCCGCGCCACCGCCCGCTACGCGATGGCCCGCCAGCACTATCTGCTGGCCGCACTGGACGAGGCCGAACAGGAGTGCCGACTGGCCCTCGACCTGTGCGCGGACCACGAAGGAGAGGCGTTCCTTCGGCTACGGGCGCAGTGCCAGCGGCAGTTGGGCGGCATCATGCGCGAGCGCAACCGCTTCCCGGAGGCACTGGAGGCCGTGCAGACCGCCGTGAAGATCTACGAGGGGCAGACCTGGCGGGAGGAGAGTCTCGACTGGGCCGTCGCCGAACAGGAGATCGGCCTGATCCACCGCAACGCGGGCCAACTCGCCCAGGCCGCCGTCCACTACGAACGCGCCGAGGAACGGATACCCAGCCGGGGCAGTCAGGAGCCGCCGGAGTACACGGTCTTCCGTGCCATGCTCCAGCGTGACCTCGGCATCGTCGCCCAGGACCGCGGGCAGCTGGAGCTCGCCGAGGAGAGGCTGAACTCGGCCCTGGAGACCTGCAAGGTCCACCGGGGAGGGGAGGACTTCGAGACGGCGCAGGTCGCCAAGTTCCTGGCGGACGTGCTGCGGCGGCGAGGCGAACAGCACCGGGAGGATGCCCGCCGTACCGTGCAGCCGCTGCGCCGCCTCGACCTGGCGCGCCAGGCCCGTGCGGCACTGGAGCGGGCCGACGCGCTCCTCGGTCCGGTGGTGGAACTGCACAGCAAGCGCAGCGAGGCCGAGGAGCACAAGTACGCGTCCTGCCTCAACAAACTGGGTTCGCTGCGGCTCGCTCAGGGCCGGACGGCCGAGGCGAAGCGGATTCTGGAGCAGGCCGAGAAGATCTACCGGCGTGCCTACGGCAATCAGCACTACTACCGTGCCAAGTCGCTCACCCGGCTCGGACCCGTGCTGCGGGCCGAGGGCAACGGTCCAGGTGCGGAACGCGTACTTCGGGAGGCGGCTGAGATCTTCCGGACCGCGCTCGGCGGCGACCACCCCGTGCTGACAGCGGTGTACGAGCACCTGGCCGACTGCGTCGCGGACCGCGGCGACCACCGGGAGGCCGAGCAGCTCAGGGTCGAGGCCGAGCGCATCCGTCAGTCGCTGTGACCAGTGCTTTCACCCGATCCGCCGTCCGAAGCCCGGCCCACGTGAATTCGTGCACAAGCACCCCCCTACGATGGACCCCGTGCCAAACGTGACCCGCGCCGACATCGTCTCCGCCGCGCGCAACCCCCTCGCCTTCATCGCCGCGCGCTGGACCCCGGATCCCCGGACGGTTCGGCGGGCGGCTCTCGCCGCGCTCGTGATGTCGGTGGTCATCGTGGTCACCGGCGGTGCCGTGCGGCTGACGGGGTCGGGGCTCGGCTGCCCGACCTGGCCCAAGTGCACGGACGACTCGCTGACCACGACCAGCGCGATGGGCTTCCACGGTGCCATCGAGTTCGGCAACCGGATGCTGACGTACGTGCTGTGCGCGGCCGTCGGCTGGGCGATCATCGCCGCGCGCTCGGAGAAGCCGTACCGCCGGAGCCTCACCCGGCTGGGGTGGGCGCAGTTCTGGATCGTGATGAGCAACGCGATCCTCGGCGGGATCGTGGTGCTGGTCGGCCTCAACCCGTACACGGTCGCGGCCCACTTCCTGCTCTCCTCGGCGCTGATCGCGGTCGCCACGCTGATGTGGCAGCGCAGCCGGGAGGGCGACGGGGAGGCCGAGCCGCTGGTCGGGAAGGCCGTGCAGCAGCTGGTGTGGTTCCTGGTCACCGCCTCCGTGCTGCTGATCGCGGTCGGCACGGTGGTGACCGGCGCGGGCCCGCACGCGGGCGACTCCAAGGAGGTCGACCGGATCCCGATCGACTGGGAGACGGTCGCCAAGCTGCACGCGGTGCTCGCCTGGATCGTGGTCACGCTGACGTTCGCCCTGTGGTTCGTCCTCAAGGCGGTCGACGCCCCCAGGGGCCCCCTGGACCGCACCCGCGAGCTGTTCCTGATCCTGCTGTCCCAAGGCGTCATCGGTTACGTCCAGTACTTCACGAACCTCCCCGAGGCCCTGGTCGCCCTCCACATGCTCGGCTCCTGCCTGGTGTGGATCGGGGTGCTGCGGGTGCTGCTGTCGCTGCGCGAGCGGCCGGCGGTCGTGGCGGACCTGCCGGGGCCGTCGGTGGAACAGACGCTGCCCACGCGCGCGTGAGTCATCCGTAGCGGGTAACCAACTCGTCAATCGCCGGGCCCAGATAGGCCCGCGTCAGCTTGGCCCTGCGGTCGAGCCAATCGCCCTCTACGGAGTCGACGGCGGACGGTACCGGATCGTCGTAACGCCGCCGTACGACGTCCTCGACGACCTCTGCCGGGGCGCCCAGGCCGGGCAGTAGGTCGAGCGCCTCGCGCTTGGTGATGAGGCGGCCCTCCCGCCGGGTGACGGTCGCCCGGGCGAAGGTGGTCAGGCCCAGGTCGACCCAGATGTCCTGGTGCCAGAGGTGCGCCTTGTCGACGGCCGGCCGCCAGTACTCCCGCTGGTCGCGGACCACGAACTCGCCCAGTTCCAGGTCCGTCACCGCGGGCAGCAGTTCCTTCGGTGATCCGCCCTGCAACACCCGCCCGAAGTCGTGCAGTTCACGCCGGGTCACGGGCGTGACCGGCCGACGGGTGACGTGGTCGTGGGCCCAGGTGAGGTGCCGTTGGTTCGGGGCGTCCTGGGTGCCGGGGGCGAGGTAACTGCAGTGCAGGCGGGTGGCGAGGGGGTCGGTGCGCAAGCCCCGGTGCAGGGCGACGAGTTGGCGGGCGGTGCTCGGCTTGAGGGGATGGTCCAGGATGGCTATCAGGTCCAGGTCGCTGCGCCCCTCCTGGTAGTCGCCCCCGGCGAGCGAACCGTGGGCCCACACGGCGACGGGCTTCAGGGGGGCCAGTTCGTTCAGGAAGCGGTCGAGCAACACGTCGGTCGGCATTGGCCCAGTCTGTACAGCTCACTCCAGCCCGTACACCCGTTTCGCGTTGCCGACCGCGATCAGTCCCGCGACCCGCTGCGCATCGGCGAGTGACCAGGCCCCTTCGGCAACCCAGCCACCGAGCACCCGTCCGAGCGCCTCGCGGAACAACCGCGCGCCCACGACGTGCAGTTCGGGCAGCCCGTGGGCCCCGCTGGAGAACAGGATCTTCCCGAAGGGGGCAAGCTCCAGGATCTCAGCGAGCACGGTCGCGGCGCGGGCGCCGGTGCGGACGAGGGCGGCGCCGGAGTCGGCGTAGACGTGCGGGAAGACGCCCGCGAGATGGGCCGCGTGCCGGTGGTACGGGTAGCTGTGCAGCAGCACGAGGTCGGTGCCGAGCCCGGCCGTCGCGCGCACGAAGTCGGTGAGCAGGACGGGGTCGGTGCGGTCGATGCGGAGGCCCGGTTCGCCGAGTCCTGCGTGGAGTTGGAGGGGCAGCCCGGACGCTACGGCGATCCACAGCAGGTGTCGTAGGAGTACGGGATCGGTGAGCGGGCCGCCGACCCTGCGGCCTGCCAGCCAGCGGCCCGCTGCGCCCCGAACCTCGCCCGGGTCGGGGGGTTCGGGCGCGAGCGCGAGACCGTGCCGTACGCCCGCCACGGAGGTGAAGGCCACCGCGCCGGCCGCGGCGCCGTGCACCGACTCGGCGAGGTTGGCGAGGAAGGACTCGACGGTGCCGGAGGTGTCGGCGACCTGTTCCGCGAGGAGTTCGAGGCGGACGATCTCCCGCGCGTCCGCCTGGCCGGCCGTCGCCATCTCGGCGGGGCCTGTGAGGTCGCCGGGCAGGCCCGTGTCGATCAGATACGTCGTGATGCCACTGCCGCGCAGCAGCCTGCGGCCCGCTTCCAGTACGCCCAGTTCACGGCGCCGGGCGAGATAGCGGGCGGGCGGACAGTGCGGCTCAAGGCCCAGCAGGGGCGGGCACCATCGCCGTACGGCGAATCCGGTCTGGGTGTCGAAGAGGGTGGTGCCGGGGGCGGGCGGGCCCTCTGTGCGGGCGAGTTGGGCCTCGAAGGTGCCGAGGCCCAGCTCCGTTCTCAGTACGCCGTGGCAGTACTGGTCCACGAGGGACGGCGTTTCGATCATCCGGGCTCCCCGTGGCGGTGACTGCGTGCCTTGTACGGGGCCTAACGGGTGAAACGGGGGTGAGGTGTTGCTCGTACGCACCCCGTGTGAGGGGGTGCCCAGTCGTCAACCGTTGCTCGGGCCGCCCACCTGGATGCCCGCCATGCGGCTCCACTCGTACCGCCCCGTCGTCACCTTCGCCGCGAACTCGCCGTCGAAGTCCTCGTGGACGGTGATGCCGGACTTCTCGACGGCCTGCTGGGCGATCTCGTAGGTCGTGGCCACCAGGTCGCCCCAGCCGCCGTCCTCGCCGACGAGGACGATGCGGGCGCCGCGTTCCCCGATGTACGCGACCTGGCCCTCGGCCCCGCCGTGCGCCTTGGAGAAGGTGCCGATCTGCTTGGCGAGGCGGGCCACCTGGCGCTCGGCCTTCGCGTCAACCTGCTGCGTGTCTGCCATGGCCAGGATGCTACCGACGGGTAGGTCGAACGGCGACGGGCGGGGGGAGTGACTCCCGCCTCAGGGCTACCGCAGGAAGGGGTCCACCGCGATCGCCACGAAGAGGATCGACACGTAGGTGATCGACCAGTGGAAGAGGCGCATCTCCTTGAGCTTGCCGCCGGTCACCTCGGCCTTGGCGCGGTTCTGGAGGCCGTGTGCCTCCCAGAGCCAGAAGCCGCCGACCAGCAGTGCGACCACGGTGTAGAACCAGCCGGTGTAGCCGAGGGGCGTGAGGAGGAGGGAGACCGCGACCATGACCCAGCTGTAGATCACGATCTGCCGGGCGACCACCTTGTTGGAGGCGACCACCGGGAGCATCGGCACGCCCACGCGCGCGTAGTCGTCCTTGACCTTCATGGAGAGCGGCCAATAGTGCGGCGGCGTCCAGAAGAACATGACGAGGAAAAGAATGATCGGGGCCCAGGACATGGAGTCCTTGACCGCGGACCAGCCGATGAGGACCGGGAGGCAGCCGGCGATTCCGCCCCACACGATGTTCTGCGAGGTACGTCGTTTGAGGATCATCGTGTAGACGACGACGTAGAAGAGGAGCGCTCCGAGCGCGAGCCACGCGGACAGCCAGTTGACGGTCAGGCCGAAGAGGAGTGTCGAGACGACGGCGAGGGTGACGCCGAAGGCGAGGCACTCGCGGGGGCTGACCATCCCGGTGACGAGGGGGCGCTGCGAGGTGCGGTCCATGAGCGCGTCGATGTCGCGGTCGATGTACATGTTGAGCGCGTTCGCGCCGCCGGCGGAGAGATAGCCGCCGAGGCAGGTGAGGAGGACCAGCTTGAGGTCGGGCACACCCTGCTGGGCCAGGAACATCACCGGAACGGTGGTGATCAGCAACAGCTCGATGATCCGCGGCTTGGTCAGCGCCACGAACGCCATGACCCGGGCCCCGATCGGCCGCCGGCTCGGGCTCTGACTCGCCCCGACAATCCCCGCTGGACGGGATTCAACGGCCGTCACGCACACCCCTGACAGAGACATCCCAGCGAGCCTCCGGGTGTGAACTCCCGGTAAAGGCTCGCGCGTACCACGCCACTGTAGACGTTGCCCAGACCCGGACATTCGCGGGGGTGGGGTCGTGTTGGACGGCACCCCCGGAAGAGCTGATCAGCACTCTGTTGAGCACTCGAACGAGCACCTCCGTATTCAGTTGCCGAATACGAAACGGGCCAGTCGGGAGGCGGATCCCCGAGAGTCCCGGCAGTCTGGAATGACTCGAAAAAATGCACGTTCTCACGGGGGTAGGCTCGACAACGGCCGGTGGGCGCCAAGTGCACCGGCATCCGACATGCGTGACATGTGGAGAGGAGCCCTGACTCAGGGTGAGCACCAAGCCGACCACCACAGACCTCGAGTGGACCGAGTTGGACCAGCGGGCCGTGGACACCGCCCGCGTCCTGGCCGCCGATGCCGTACAGAAGGTCGGTAACGGCCATCCCGGTACGGCCATGAGCCTCGCGCCCGCCGCCTACACCCTCTTCCAGAAGGTGATGCGGCACGACCCCGCCGACGCCGACTGGGTGGGGCGCGACCGGTTCGTGCTGTCCGCCGGCCACTCGTCCCTGACCCTCTACACACAGCTCTACCTGGCCGGTTTCGGCCTGGAGCTGGCCGACCTGGAAGCGTTCCGCACCTGGGGCTCGAAGACTCCGGGTCACCCCGAGTACGGCCACACCACCGGAGTGGAGACCACCACCGGCCCGCTGGGCCAGGGTGTCGCCAACGCGGTGGGCATGGCCATGGCCGCCCGCTACGAGCGCGGTCTGTTCGACCCGGACGCCCCGCAGGGCGAGTCCCCCTTCGACCACTACATCTTCGCGATCGCCGGTGACGGCTGTCTCCAGGAGGGCATCTCCGGGGAGGCGTCCTCGCTCGCCGGCCACCAGGAGCTCGGCAACCTCATCCTCCTGTGGGACGACAACCACATCTCCATCGAGGGCGACACCGAGACCGCGGTCTCCGAGGACACCGTCAAGCGCTACGAGGCCTACGGCTGGCACGTCCAGCGCGTCGCCCCGAAGCCGGACGGCGACCTGGACCCGCACGCCATCTACAACGCCATCGAGGCCGCGAAGAAGGTGACGAACAAGCCGTCGTTCATCGCGATGCGCTCGATCATCGCCTGGCCCGCGCCGAACGCGCAGAACACCGAGGCCGCGCACGGCTCGGCGCTCGGCGCCGAAGAGGTCGCGGCCACCAAGCGCGTTCTCGGCTTCGACCCGGAGAAGTCCTTCGACGTCTCCGACGACGTCCTCAAGCACACCCGTCAGGCGCTGGAGCGGGGCCGCGAGGCGAAGGCCGCGTGGGAGCCCTCGTACCAGGAGTGGCGGGCCAACAACCCGGAGCGCGCCGCCGAGTACGACCGCATCGCCGCGGGCGAGCTGCCGGCCGGCTGGGAGGACAAGCTCCCGGTCTTCGAGGCGGGCAAGGGTGTCGCCACCCGCGCCGCGTCCGGCAAGGTCCTCCAGGCGCTCGGCGCGGTCATCCCGGAGCTGTGGGGCGGCTCGGCCGACCTCGCGGGCTCCAACAACACGACGATCGACAAGACCTCGTCGTTCCTCCCGGCGGACAACCCGCTGCCCGAGGCGAACCCGTACGGCCGCACGATCCACTTCGGCATCCGCGAGCACTCCATGGCCGCGGAGATGAACGGCATCACGCTGCACGGCAACACCCGTGTCTACGGCGGTACGTTCCTCGTCTTCTCCGACTACATGCGCAACGCGGTCCGTCTCTCCGCGCTGATGCACGTACCGGTGACGTACGTGTGGACGCACGACTCCATCGGTCTCGGCGAGGACGGCCCGACCCACCAGCCGGTCGAGCACCTGGCCTCGCTGCGCGCCATCCCGGGCCTGAACGTGATCCGCCCGGCCGACGCCAACGAGACCGCGATCGCCTGGCGCGAGGTCCTGCGCCGCTACACCAAGGTCTACGGCAAGGGCGCCCCGCACGGCTTCGCGCTGACGCGTCAGGGTGTGCCGACGTACGAGGCCAACGAGGGCACCGCCAAGGGCGGTTACGTCCTGTTCGAGGCGTCCACGGGTACGCCCGAGGTGATCCTCATCGGCACCGGTTCCGAGGTGCACCTGGCCGTCGAGGCGCGCGAGCAGCTGGAGGCCTCCGGGGTTCCGACGCGGGTCGTGTCCATGCCCTGTGTGGAGTGGTTCGACGCGCAGGACAAGGAGTACCGGGACAGCGTGCTGCCGCCGTCGGTCAAGGCGCGGGTCGCGGTCGAGGCCGGCATCGGTCTGACCTGGTACCGGTTCGTCGGAGACGCCGGCCGCATCGTTTCCCTGGAGCACTTCGGGGCTTCCGCCGACGGCAAGGTGCTCTTCCAGGAGTTCGGCTTCACTGCCGAGAACGTGGCCGCCAAGGCCCGGGAATCCCTCGCCGCCGCCCAGAGCTGACGCTGACAAACGACACGTAGGAGATGCATTTTCCATGACAGACGCACTCAAGCGCCTCTCCGAGGAAGGCGTCGCGATCTGGCTGGACGACCTGTCGCGCAAGCGGATCACGTCCGGCAACCTCGCCGAACTGATCGACCAGCAGCACGTCGTGGGCGTCACCACCAACCCGTCGATCTTCCAGAAGGCCATCTCGTCGGGCGACGGTTACGAGCAGCAGCTCACCGACCTCGCCGCCCGCAAGGTCACCGTCGAAGAAGCGCTCCGCATGATCACGACGGCGGACGTCCGTGACGCCGCCGACATCCTGCGCCCGGTCTACGACGCGAGCGGCGGCCAGGACGGTCGCGTGTCGATCGAGGTCGACCCGCGCCTCGCCCACAACACGGCGGCGACCGTCGCCGAGGCCAAGCAGCTGGCCTGGCTGGTGGACCGTCCCAACACCCTGATCAAGATCCCGGCGACCAGGGCGGGCCTCCCGGCGATCACCGAGACCATCGGTCTCGGCATCAGCGTCAACGTCACGCTGATCTTCTCGCTGGAGCGCTACCGCGAGGTCATGGACGCGTTCATCACCGGCCTGGAGAAGGCCAAGGAGCGCGGCCTGGACCTCTCCAAGATCCACTCGGTGGCGTCCTTCTTCGTGTCCCGCGTGGACACCGAGATCGACAAGCGGATCGACGCGCTCGGCACCGACGCGGCGAAGGCGGCCCGCGGCAAGGCCGGTCTCGCCAACGCGCGGCTCGCCTACCAGGCGTACGAGGAGGTCTTCTCCTCCGACCGCTGGCTGGCCCTGGACAAGGCGCAGGCCAACAAGCAGCGTCCGCTGTGGGCCTCGACCGGTGTCAAGGACAAGGCGTACAAGGACACCCTGTACGTGGACGACCTGGTGGCGCCGAACACGGTGAACACCATGCCGGAGGCCACTCTCGAGGCCACCGAGGACCACGGCCAGATCACCGGCAACACCATCGCCGGCACGTACGAGCAGTCGCGCGCCGAGCTCGACGCCGTAGAGGCGCTCGGGATCTCTTACGACGAGGTCGTGCAGCTGCTGGAGGACGAGGGCGTCGAGAAGTTCGAGGCGGCCTGGACCGACCTGCTCAAGTCGACCGAGGCGGAGCTTTCGCGCCTCGCCCCCTCGGAGGGCTGAAACCTTGTCGAGCAGCAACCCGCTGCGTGACCCCGCCGACCGACGGCTCCCGCGAATCGCGGGGCCGTCGGGCCTGGTCATCTTCGGCGTCACAGGCGATTTGTCACGCAAAAAGCTGATGCCCGCCGTGTACGACCTCGCCAACCGTGGTCTGCTGCCGCCGGGTTTCTCGCTCGTCGGCTTCGCCCGGCGCGAGTGGGCCCACGAGGACTTCGCGCAGGAGGTCCACGACGCGGTCAAGGAGCACTCCCGCACGCCGTTCCGTGAGGAGGTCTGGCAGCAGCTCGTCCAGGGGATGCGCTTCGTCCAGGGCACCTTCGACGACGACGACGCGTTCGAGCGGCTCCGCGACACGATCGACGAGCTGGACAAGGCACAGGGCACGGGCGGCAACTTCGCCTTCTACCTGTCGGTGCCGCCGCGCTCCTTCCCGGTCGTCATCCAGCAGCTGAAGAAGCACGGTCTCGCCGACCAGGACAAGGGTTCCTGGCGCCGCGCGGTCATCGAGAAGCCCTTCGGCCACGACCTCAAGTCGGCCGAGGACCTCAACAGGGTCGTGCACGAGGTCTTCGCCGCCGACCAGGTCTTCCGCATCGACCACTACCTCGGCAAGGAGACCGTCCAGAACATCCTGGCGCTCCGCTTCGCCAACACGATGTTCGAGCCGATCTGGAACCGGTCCTTCGTGGACCACGTGCAGATCACCATGGCCGAGGACATCGGCATCGGCGGCCGGGCCGGCTACTACGACGGCATCGGCGCCGCCCGTGACGTCATCCAGAACCACCTGCTCCAGCTGATGGCGCTGACCGCGATGGAGGAGCCCTCCTCCTTCTCCGCCGACGCGCTGGCCGCCGAGAAGGAGAAGGTGCTCGGCGCGGTACGGCTGCCGAAGGACCTGGGCAAGAACACCGTCCGCGGGCAGTACGCCGAGGGCTGGCAGGGCGGCGAGAAGGCCGTCGGCTACCTCCAGGAAGACGGCATCGACCCGCAGTCGAAGACCGACACCTACGCAGCCATCAAGGTCGAGGTCGACAACCGCCGCTGGGCGGGCGTCCCCTTCTACCTGCGCACCGGCAAGCGCCTGGGCCGCCGCGTCACCGAGATCGCGGTCGTCTTCCAGCGCGCCCCGCACTCCCCCTTCGACCAGACGGCGACGGAGGAGCTGGGCCAGAACGCGATCGTCTTCCGCGTCCAGCCCGACGAGGGCGTCACGGTCCGCTTCGGCTCCAAGGTCCCCGGCACCTCGATGGAGATCCGGGACGTCTCCATGGACTTCGCCTACGGCGAGTCGTTCACGGAGTCGAGCCCCGAGGCGTACGAGCGGCTCATCCTCGACGTCCTCCTGGGCGACTCGAACCTCTTCCCGCGCACCGAGGAGGTCGAGCTGTCCTGGAAGATCCTCGACCCGATCGAGCGCTACTGGGACAAGCACGGCAAGCCCGCGCAGTACCAGTCCGGCACCTGGGGTCCGGTCGAGGCCGACGAAATGCTCGCACGAGAGGGACGGAGCTGGCGCCGGCCATGAAGATAGACCTCACCGACACCACCGCCAGCAAGATCAACAAGGGGCTGGTGAAGGCCCGCCGCGCCATCGGCACCCCGGCCGTCGGCATGGTGCTCACCCTCGTCGTCGTCACGGACGAGGAGAACGCCTACGACGCCCTGAAGGCCGCGAACGACGCGTCGCGCGAGCACCCCTCGCGCACGCTCGTCGTCATCAAGCGCGTTTCGCGCTCCCCCCGGGACCGCACCCAGTCCCGCCTCGACGCCGAGGTACGGGTGGGCACGGACGCGGGCAGCGGCGAGACGGTCGTCCTGCGGCTGTACGGCGAGGTCTCCGACCACGCCCAGTCCGTGGTGCTGCCGCTGCTGCTGCCGGACGCGCCGGTGGTCGTCTGGTGGTCGGTGGACGCGCCGCGCGACCCGGCGAACGACCCGCTGGGCGCCCTGAGCCAGCGCCGGGTCACCGACAGCTACGCGGCGGAGAAGCCCGTCGAGGAGCTGCGGTCCCGCGCCGAGAGCTACGAACCGGGCGACACCGACCTGGCCTGGGCCCGGATCACCCCGTGGCGTTCGATGCTGGCCGCCGCGCTCGACCAGGTCTCCTCGGAGATCGTCTCCGTCGAGGTGGCGGGCGAGGAGTCCAACCCGAGCGTCGAACTGCTCGCGATGTGGCTCGCCGACCGCCTCCACGTGCACGTCCGGCGGGCGATCTCGGCCGGTCCCGGTCTGACCCAGGTGCGCCTGGAGACGACCGGCGGTCCCATCACGCTGCACCGGTCGGACGGGGCGATGGCCACCCTGGCCCTGCCCGGCCAGCCGGACCGCGCGGTGGCGCTCAAGCGCCGCGAGACGTCCGAACTCCTCGCCGAGGAGCTGCGCCGGCTCGACCCGGACGACACTTACGCCTCCGCGCTGCGCTTCGGCGTGGACCGGCTGGGCGGCATCCAGTCGGCGGCGGAGCGGGCCGAGGCGGCGGCCGACCAGCCCGTGCCGGCGCTGCCGGTCCGCGCGGTACCGGAGGCGACGCCCGCGTCGGTTCCGGCAGCGACTGCCAAGTCGGCTCCGGCACCGGCTTCCGCTTCGGCGGGCGAAGGTGACGCCGACCGGCCGACCCCCGCGAAGATGCCCCCGGTCAAGAAGCAAGAAGGCTGATCCGCAGTGAGCACTCCCCAACTCGTCGTCCACCGCGACAAGGAACTGATGGCCCAGGCCGCCGCGGCCCGGCTGATCACGAAGATCGTGGACGCGCAGGCCTCGCGCGGCTACGCCTCGATCGTGCTCACCGGCGGCCGCAACGGCAACGGTCTGCTGGCGGCCCTCGCGGGACAGCCCGCCCGGGACGCCATCGACTGGGGCCGGCTCGACCTGTGGTGGGGCGACGAGCGGTTCCTGCCCGAGGGCGACCCGGAGCGCAATGTCACCCAGGCCCGTGAGGCGCTGCTCGACGCGGTGCTGCTGGACCCGAAGCGCGTGCACGCCATGCCTGCGTCGGACGGTCCCTACGGCGCCGACGTGGACGCCGCGGCGGCCGGTTACGCCGAGGAACTCGCCCGGTCCGCCGGTCCCGAGAACCACGGCTCCGTCCCGACCTTCGACGTCCTGATGCTGGGCGTCGGCCCGGACACCCATGTGGCGTCGCTCTTCCCGGAGTTGCCCGCCGTACGGGAGACCGAGCGCACGGTGGTGGGCGTGCACGGCGCGCCCAAGCCGCCGCCGACCCGGGTCACCCTGACCCTGCCGGCGATCCGCTCCGCCCGTGAGGTGTGGCTGCTCGCGGCGGGCGCGGACAAGGCGGAGGCCGCGGCGATCGCGCTGTCCGGCGCGGGCGAGATCCAGGCACCGGCCGCCGGCGCCCAGGGCCGCTCCCGCACCCTGTGGCTGCTGGACGCGGCGGCGGCCTCGCAGCTGCCGCGGGCGCTGTATCCGCCGGCTTCTCCGTAACACCTGCGTGCCGCTGAAGAGGCCCGGCCGGGGGGGGGGGAAGGGGGGGTGCGGGGGTCAAAAGCCCCCCCGCGCCCCCGGGATGTGGGGCACGGGCCTCCGGGCGCCGGCCCGCCCCCGCCCCCGGGGGGTGTGTCCCAGCCGGCCGGTGCAGCCCCGGGTCGCGATACCCTCCCAACACGGCGACTCACAGGTCACGATCGAGACCCATAACAAAAATAGGTTCACACGCGC
>NZ_JBHYWD010000004.1:162720-328383 GCF_042751305.1 Streptomyces hokutonensis | reverse complement strand
TTATCTATAAACCCCCCCCGCGCGCGGGCTTTACACCGCCGGAATACCCCAACCCCCGCGCGCCCCAATCACCCCCCCTCCCAAACCGCCTCCCCCCCCCTCTTCCGTGTCTCAACGGCCGCGCAGCTCCCGGTACTTGGCGACCAGGGCCGTCGTCGACGCGTCCAGGCCCGGCACCTCTGCCCCCTCGGTCAGGGCGGGTTCGACGCGTTTGGCGAGGACCTTGCCCAGCTCGACGCCCCACTGGTCGAAGGAGTCGATGTTCCAGACCGCGCCCTGCACGAACACCTTGTGCTCGTAGAGCGCGATGAGCTGGCCGAGGACCGACGGGGTCAGCTCGCGGGCCAGAATCGTAGTGGTGGGGTGGTTGCCCTTGAACGTCTTGTGCGGGACCAGCTCTTCCGGCACACCCTCGGCACGCACCTCGTCGGGTGTCTTGCCGAATGCCAACGCCTGTGTCTGCGCGAAGAAGTTGGCCATCAACAGGTCGTGCTGCGCCTTGAGGCCGCCGCTCAGCTCGGCCACCGGCTCGGCGAAGCCGATGAAGTCGGCCGGGATCAACTTCGTTCCCTGGTGGATGAGTTGGTAGTACGCGTGCTGCCCGTTCGTACCGGGCGTGCCCCACACCACCGGCCCGGTCTGCCAGTCGACCTCCTGGCCGTCCCGGCCCACGTACTTGCCGTTGGACTCCATGTCCAACTGCTGGAGATACGCGGTGAACTTGGAGAGGTAGTGGCTGTAGGGCAGTACGGCGTGCGACTGCGCGTCGTGGAAGTTGCCGTACCAGACGCCCAACAGGCCAAGCAGCAAAGGCACGTTGGACTCGGCGGGTGCGGTGCGGAAGTGCTCGTCGACGAGGTGGAAACCGTCGAGCATCTCGCGGAAGCGGTCCGGTCCGATCGCGATCATCAGCGACAGTCCGATCGCCGAGTCGTACGAGTAACGCCCGCCGACCCAGTCCCAGAACTCGAACATGTTGGTCGTGTCGATGCCGAACTCGCTCACCTTGCCGGCGTTCGTCGACAGCGCCACGAAGTGCTTGGCGACGGCGTCCTGACCGGCCTTCAGCTCGGTGAGCAGCCAGTCGCGGGCGGAGGTCGCGTTGGTGATCGTCTCGATGGTGGTGAACGTCTTCGACGCGATGATGAACAGCGTCTCGGCCGGGTCGAGGTCGCGGGTGGCCTCGTGCAGGTCGGCGCCGTCCACGTTCGACACGAAGCGGACCGTCAGATCGCGGTCGGTGAAGCTGCGCAGCACCTCGTACGCCATCGCCGGACCGAGGTCGGAGCCGCCGATGCCGATGTTGACGATGTTCTTGATGCGCTTGCCGGTGTGACCGGTCCACTCGCCGGAGCGGACGCGCTCGGCGAAGTTCGCCATCTTGTCGAGTACGGCGTGCACGGCCGGGACGACGTTCTCGCCGTCGACCTCGATCACCGCGTCGCGCGGGGCACGCAGCGCGGTGTGCAGGACCGCGCGGTCCTCCGTCACGTTGATCTTCTCGCCGCGGAACATGGCGTCCCGCAGCCCGAACACGTCCGTGGCCGCGGCCAGCGCGTGCAGCAGCCGCAGGGTCTCGTCGGTGACGAGGTGCTTCGAGTAGTCGAGGTGCAGGTCACCGACCCGGAGCGTGTAGCCGGTGCCGCGTCCGGGATCGGCGGCGAACAGCTCCCGCAGCTGCACCTCGCCGAGCTCCTCGCGGTGCTTGGCCAACGCGGTCCACTCGGGCGTCTGGTTGAGCCTGGTACGGCCGTCTGCGTTCATTGCGACTTCAGCCTTCTTTCCTACCGACCTGGGGGCCGGTTCCAACCTAATTGATCAGCCCGTGGCGTGAGCCGACGTCGCGCCGTCCTGCGGGGCAACAACAGGTACGTCCGGCTTGACCCCAGGTATCAGTGCGATGACCGACAGGACGAAGAAGGCGGCGGTGAGCAGCGCGGGTGTGTTCAGTCCCCAGGCCGTCGCGGTGAGGCCGCCGAGGAGGGCGCCCAGCGGGGCTCCGGCGACGGCCAGGGTACGGAAGGCGGAGCTGACCCGGCCCAGCATGTCGGCGGGGGTGCGCTGCTGCATCAGCGTGGTCGTGTTGACGTTCCACAGCATTCCCATGAAGCCGAAGACCGCGAGAGCCGCCACCACGGCGGTCAGGCTGCGCACGCTGCCCATGACGACGAGGGCGGCGATCTGGACGAGGCCCGCGAGCAGCACGCTCCGCAACGGACCGAGCCGGACCGTGATCCGCCGGTTCAGGACTCCCCCGGCCAGGCCGCCGACGGTGTACGCGGTGGTCGCCGCCGCGTATCCGGTGGTGCCCGCGTGCAGCCGGCCGGTCACCAGGACGACCAGGGTGGCGATCAGGGCGCCCATGCCGATGTTGCACAGGGCCGTCGCGGCGCACAGCCCGCGCAGGGGCCGGTCGCGCCACAGAGTGCGCAGCCCGTCGGCGATCTCCCCGCGCAGGGTGCCGCCCGCCGGTCTCGGCGTCCGCTCGGGTGCCCCGGCCCGCAGGGAGGCGACCAGCGCGGCGGCCAGGAGGAAGGTCCCCGCGTCGGCCACGAAGGGCACCGCCGCCCCCGCGGCGATCAGCAGGGGCACCACGGGTGCCCCGATCAGACCGCCAGCGATCTGCTGGCCGGTCATCAGCCGGGCGTTGGCGCTGCTGAGCGCCGCGCGGTCGACGAGGGCCGGCAGCAGGGCCGTAGAGGCGTTGTCGAAGAGGGTCTGGAGTGTGGTCAGTGCGAAGGCCAGCGCGATGAGCAGCAGGATCGAGGCGTGGCCGAGGGCGACGGCCACCGCGAAGACGGCCACGAGCAGGGCGCGGACCGCGTCCACCGTCCACATCGCGCGCCGCTGGTCCACCCGGTCGGCGACCGCGCCGCCGAGCAGTCCGAAGACGATCCAGGGCAGATAGCCGCAGGCGGTCACGGAGGCGATGAGCAGGGGCCGGTCGGTGAGCGAGACGGCGAGCAGGGGCAGTGCGGCTCCGCGCAGCGCGTCTCCGAACCGGGAGATCACGGCGGCGCTCCACAGCCGCCCGAATCCCCCGCGCCACGCGGGCACATGACTGCCCGTCACCTCGACCGTCGTCACTGCTCCCCCTCACGATTCGCCGATGCGCAAACCGTAGAGGGTGCCACTGACAATGGGTCCGGAGGCGGCCTGCCGCCGGGGTGTGAAACAGCTCCGGCCAGACACCTTGTGGGCGTCCGGCCGGTTCAACTCCTAGATTTCTCCCCGCAGTTTGGCGAGCGCCTCGGCGAGGATCGCCTCGCCGTCCGCGTCGCTGCGCCGCTCCCGTACATACGCGAGGTGCGTCTTGTAGGGCTCGGTGCGCGGCGGGTCCGGCGGGTTGTCCCGGTCCTGTCCGGCGGGAAAGCCGCAGCGCGGGCAGTCCCAGGTGTCGGGGACCTGCGCGTCGCTGGCGAAGCTGGGCTGCGTCTCGTGCCCGTTGGAGCACCAGAAGGAGATGCGCAGCCGGGGCGCGGACTCGCCACGCTCGGCCTCGCCCATCGGCCCCGCCCCGACCCGGCTTCCACGGATCGCGTTGCCACTTGCCACGGTCGTAACTCCCTGCGTGATGGTGCCGCGAAGCGAGTCGGCGTTTCGCTCCGTTGCGAGCGCCTCAGTCTACGTAAGGCCCAACGCGCGTCCAGTGGTTGGAGTTACAGCCCCTACACCTAGACGCAAGCCCCATGATAGGCCGCGCTCAGCTGCGCGTACCGAACATGGGGCCTTACGTACGGAATGTGCGAAGGAACGTGCGGTCAGTTGGTCTTCATCAGCAGACCGAGCACGACGATGCAGGCGAACCAGAGCAGACCGAGCACCACGGTGATGCGGTCGAGGTTGCGCTCGGCGACCGAAGAACCACCGACGGACGACGCCATGCCGCCACCGAACATGTCGGAGAGACCGCCGCCCTTCCCCTTGTGCATCAGCACCAGCAGCATCAGCAGCAGGCTGAAGACGATCAGGGCGATCGAGAACCCCAAAACCACGGCTGGACCAACTTCCTCGGATTCGGACGGACGACGGGGACACGGCTGTGGAGCCATGTCCCCGCAAGGGTACGACGGATCGTCGCTAAGGCCTACTCACGGTCTCACTGGTCGCGGAAGCGCACGATCTTGACGAACTCGTCGGCGTCCAGCGAGGCACCGCCGACCAGGGCGCCGTCGACGTCGGGCTTGGCCATGATCTCGGCGACGTTGCCGGACTTGACGGAGCCGCCGTACTGGATGCGGACCTGGTCGGCCAGCTCCTGGGTGTACAGCTCGGCGAGCTTGCCGCGGATGGCCTCGCAGACCTCCTGGGCGTCGTCGGCGCCGCAGACCTTGCCGGTGCCGATGGCCCAGACGGGCTCGTAGGCGATGACGACGGTCTCGGCCTGCTCGGCCGGGACGTCCTTGAGGCCGCCCTCGACCTGGGAGAGCGTGTGGGCGACGTGGTTGCCCGCCTCGCGGATCTCCAGCTCCTCGCCGACGCACAGGATCGGGGTGAGGCCGTGCTTGTAGGCGGCCTTGACCTTGGTGTTGACGATCTCGTCGGTCTCGGCGTGGTACTGGCGGCGCTCGGAGTGGCCGACGGCCACGTACGTGCACTTCAGCTTGGCCAGCATCGCTCCGGAGATCTCGCCGGTGTAGGCACCGGAGTCGTGCGCCGAGATGTCCTGGGCGCCGTACTTGATCTTGAGCTTGTCGCCGTCGACCAGGGTCTGCACGGAGCGCAGGTCGGTGAAGGGCGGCAGGACGGCGACCTCGACGGCCTCGTAGTCCTTGTCCGCGAGGGCGAAGGCGAGCTTCTGGACGTGGGCGATGGCCTCGAGGTGGTTGAGGTTCATCTTCCAGTTGCCCGCCATCAGCGGCGTGCGCGTGCTCATTAGTGGTCAGTCCTCCAGTGCGGCGAGGCCGGGGAGCGTCTTGCCCTCGAGGTATTCGAGGGAGGCGCCGCCGCCGGTCGAGATGTGTCCGAATGCCGTCTCGTCGAAGCCCAGGATGCGGACGGCGGCGGCGGAGTCGCCACCGCCGACGACGGTGAAGGCCTGGGAGTCGACGAGGGCCTGGGCGACCGCCTTGGTGCCCTCGGCGTAGTCGGGGTGCTCGAAGACGCCCATCGGGCCGTTCCAGAAGATGGTGGCCGCGTCGGCGAGCTTCGAGGCGTACAGGGCACCGGTCTCGGGACCGATGTCGAGGCCCATGTGGTCGGCCGGGATGGCGTCCGCGGCGACGGTGACGGGGTGGGACGGGGCCTTCGTCTTCAGGTCCGGGAAGGCGGTCGCGGCCACGACGTCGACGGGGACGACCAGTTCGACGCCGTTCTTCTCGGCGCGCTCGACGTACTCGGTGACGGCGGGCAGCTGGTCGTCCTGGACCAGGGAGGCGCCGATCTCGTAGCCCTTGGCCTTGAGGAAGGTGAAGGCCATGCCGCCGCCGATGAGCAGCCGGTCGGCCTTGCCGAGGAGCTGGTCGATGACGGCGAGCTTGTCGGAGACCTTGGAGCCGCCGAGGGCGACGACGTAGGGCCGCTTGACGTCCTCGGTGAGCTTCTTCAGGACGCCGACCTCGGTGGCGATGAGGTAGCCGGCGTAGTGCGGCAGCCGGGCCGGGAGGTCGTAGACGGAGGCGTGCTTGCGGTGTACGGCGCCGAAACCGTCGCCTACGTAGACGTCGGCCAGGGCGGCGAGCTGGTCGGCGAACTCGCCGCGCTCGGTGTCGTCCTTGGCGGTCTCGCCGGCGTTGAAGCGCAGGTTCTCGATGACCGCGACCTGGCCGGGCTCGAGGCCGCGCACCGCGTCGTGGGCGGCGGGGCCGATGGTGTCCTGGGCGAACGCGACGGGCGCGCCGAGGAGTTCGGCGAGCCGCTCGGCGGGCTGGAGCAGGGAGAAGGCCGGGTCCGGGGCGCCCTTGGGGCGGCCCAGGTGCGAGGCCACGATCACCTTGGCGCCGGCCTCGACGAGGGCCTTGATCGTGGGCAGTACGGCGCGGATGCGGCCGTCGTCGGTGATGAGGCCGTCGGCCAGCGGGACGTTCAGGTCGGCGCGGACGAAGACCCGCTTGCCGTCCACGCCTTCGGCGAGAAGTTCGTCGATCGTCTTCATGAAAGGGGCTCCTAGGGAGGGCTCTTCAGGCTCTTCGGATCCGAGAGGGCTGATCGATCACTACGTAGTAGCCGATCGATCACCACGCAGCGCAGGGCTCGGACAGCGCGGCGTGCGCTGCCCGAGCCCTGGCTCACATCGAGTTGCCTGCTCTGGGAACTAGAGCTGGCCGCCGACGAAGACCGTGAGGTCGACGAGGCGGTTGGAGTAGCCCCACTCGTTGTCGTACCAGCCGAGGATCTTCACCGTGTTGCCCTCCTGGACCATGGTCAGGAGGGAGTCGAAGGTGCAGGAGGCCTGGTCGCCGACGATGTCGGAGGAGACGATCGGGTCCTCGGTGTAGGACAGGTAACCCTTGAGGTCGCCGTCCTCGGAGGCCTTCTTGAACGCGGCGTTGACCTCGTCCTTGGTGACCTCGCGCTGCAGGGTCACGACCAGGTCGGTGGCGGAGCCGGTCGGGACCGGGACGCGCATCGCGATGCCGTCGAGCTTGCCCTTGAGCTGCGGGAGGACCAGGGCGGTGGCCTTGGCGGCGCCGGTGGTGGTCGGGATGATGTTCTCGGCGGCGGCACGCGCGCGGCGCAGGTCCGAGTGCGGGAAGTCCAGGATGCGCTGGTCGTTCGTGTACGCGTGGACCGTCGTCATCAGGCCCTTGACGATGCCGAAGTTCTCGTCGAGAACCTTGGCCATCGGCGCCACACAGTTGGTGGTGCAGGAGGCGTTCGAGATGACGTGGTGCTGGGCCGCGTCGTACTTGTCCTGGTTGACGCCCATCACGATCGTGATGTCCTCGTCCTTGGCCGGAGCCGAGATGAGGACCTTCTTGGCGCCGCCGGCGATGTGCTTCTCGGCGTCGGCCTTCTTCGTGAAGATGCCGGTCGACTCGATGACGATGTCGACGCCCAGCTCGCCCCACGGGATGTCCGCGGGGTTGCGCTCGGACAGCACCTTGATGGTGTGTCCGTCGACGGTGATCGTGTCGGCGGTGTGCGACACCTCGGCCTTGAGTCGGCCCAGGATGGTGTCGTACTTCAGAAGGTGAGCGGTGGTCGCGGTGTCACCCAGGTCGTTGACAGCCACGATCTCGATGTCAGCACCCTGCTCCAGCAGCGCGCGGAAGTAGTTACGACCGATGCGGCCAAAGCCGTTGATGCCTACGCGGATCGTCACG
The DNA here is from genome assembly GCF_042751305.1 of Streptomyces hokutonensis. Taxonomy (GTDB): domain Bacteria; phylum Actinomycetota; class Actinomycetes; order Streptomycetales; family Streptomycetaceae; genus Streptomyces; species Streptomyces hokutonensis_A. The sequence continues at coordinate 321,118 of NZ_JBHYWD010000004.1, read as the reverse complement.
AACCGATCTCCTCGTTGGTACGCCGGCTCAGTGCCGGCGAGTTGTATGGGATGTCCCCGACCGCCTACGACCCTACCCTCCTGAGGCCTCCGTGGTGACATCGAGATGCCCCATACACCGCAGGGCGGTCCGTACCCGCCAGTAGGGGTACGGACCGCCCTGGATGTTCATGACATCGTCACACCGAGTCAGCTCTTCAGAGCCGCCAGTGCCTTCTTGAGCAGGGCCGCGCGGTCGGCGGCCGAGGTGACCTGTTCCAGGCCGAAGCCCAGCAGCACGGTCCGGTCGGTGGTGACCGCGCCGTACGTCTGGAAGAGGGCTCCGGTGCGGGTCCAGTCGTTCAGGACCGCGGGGCTGCCGGCGGGCGGGCCGGTCACGGTCCAGGCGCCGAGGGAGGTCTCGAAGCCCTCGGTCTGGGTGGCCGTGCCGCCCACGACGAGCGAGGTGTCGTCGGCGAGGACGCCGTGGCCGCCGGTGCCCGGGTCGGTGATGTAACTGAGCGAGACCTCCACGGACTTGCCCGCGTAGGCGCTCAGGTCGAAGCCGACCTGCTGCCAGCCGTTGGAGGCGCCGGTGAGGCTGTTCCACGAACCGGTGGTGCCGGTCGCGGTGCAGCCGCTGCTGGCGACCGTCAGGTAGTGCTTGAGCCACGGGTGCTCGGCGACCAGGAAGCCGGCCTCGCACTCCGTCGGTACGGCGGTGCTGGTGGCGCCGCCGACCTCAGGGAGCGTGGTCCAGTCGTCGGCCCCGCTGGTGTGGACCTCGACGACTGCGTGGTCGTAGCCGGGCTCGGTGTCCCACAGCAGCTCGGTGCGCAGCGTGGGCTTGTCGGCCGCGGTCACTCCGCTGAGGTCGATCGTGCGGGTGAGCCGCTTGTAGGCGTCGTCGGTGTGGACGGCGGCGGCCATGTAGGAGCCCGCGTAGGGCCCGTACGGGTTGACGGTCCCGGCGAACTTGCCCGCCCCCGCGCTCGCGAACTGCGGGTACTTGGTGGGCGACAGCGAGTCGGAGGTGACGCTGTAGGTACCGGCCCGGTCCAGCGGGTTGCCAGGCGCGCCGCTGAGCGGTCCGATGAAGCCGTCGAGCTTGCCGGAGCCGGTGAAGCCGGTGGCCCCGGGGGTCGACGTACGCGAGTAGGCGCCCAGGTAGTACTGGCTGAAGTCGTTCGAGGGGGTGCCGTCGGCGAGGGAGACGGAGCCGCCTGCCTGTTCGCCGGCCTCGATCAGCTTGCCGCCCTCGTTGAGGAAGGCGCGCAGCTGGAGCTGGGTGTCGTTGCCGGGTCCGGCCGGGCCCGAGTAGTGGACGACCGTCTTGAAGTGGTCGAGCACGGCGAGCGCGTCGGGCGCGCCCTGGGTGGCGACGTCCCAGACGAGCGCCTTGCGGCCGTTCGCCTTCAGCGCGTCGACATAGGCCTGCGCCTGGGTGGCGGCAGCGCCCTCCTCGGCGACGACAAGGGTGTCGGCCGAGGGCAGCTTGGCGACCGTGTACGTGAAGTGGGCGCTGGAGGTGGGCTTTCCGGCCTTCGTCCGGCCGGTGAACCACACCTCGACCTTGTCGCCCGGGTCGCCGTCCTTGACCTTGGCCCGGTACTCGTCGAAGTACAGGTTGTCGTCCCCGCCGTAGGTCTGGCCGCCCTTCCAGGACTTGAGGGCCGCGTCGTGCGTACGACCTCCGTTGACGCGGTACTTGAGCTCCTTGTCGCGCACGGACTTCCGTACGACCACGGAGACCGTCTGGTCGGCGCCGCGCGCGTACGACGTGGCGAAGGTGGCCGGGGTGAAGTCGGCGGCGCTGAGGCCGACGGACGACTTCGGCTGGTCGGGGTGGACGGCCGTCTCGGCGACGGAGAGCGCGAAGGGGATGTTCTTCGCGAACTCGTCCTGGATCAGCTTCTCGTCGTCGGGGAAGTTGAAGACGGACTGGCAGTCGGCCGCGTTCCAGGCGTCGTTGGGGTCGATGTTCGACGCGGTCTGGCAGGTCGACATCTCCGGGGTGAACATCGACATGCCGTTGACGTTCGACGCGTGGCCGTCCGCCTCGCCGTTGGTCGTGTACAGCTCCGAGGAGACCTGCGAGTGGTAGCCGGGGATCGCCGGGTTGTCGGGCGTACCCGCGAGCGCCTTGTAGAGCACGTCGTCCGGGGTGGGCGTCGCGACCTGCCAGCCGACTCCGTAGAGGAGGAGTTCGGCGGCGGAGTGGTAGTTGATGCCGTAGGTGAAGCCGATGCGCTTCTCGAAGTTGTCGAGTGCCTGTGTCTCGGGCTCGGAGGCGGGGGCCGTGCCGCGGTAGGTCTCGCTCGTCGGGTTCGGGGACGAACCCTCGTCGTCGTAGCCCCACTTGTAGGCGAAGTTGCGGTTGAGGTCGACGCCGTCGCCGGCGGAGATGACACCGTCGCCGTTGACGTCCCGCAGGTTCTTGCGCCACAGACGGGTGTTGGAGTCCTTGAAGGTGTAGTCGTAGCCGTCCGGGTTGGCGGAGAGCACGAACCACAGTTCCGTGGAGTCGACGATCTTCTTGATGCGCTTGTCGGTCTTGTAGTTGTCCAGGTAGTAGTGCATCAGCCGGCGGGTCATTTCCGGCGTGATCCACTCGCGCGCGTGCTGGTTGGACACGTACAGCACCGAGGGCTTGGAGCCGTCCTTGGTCTTCTTCGCGTTCTTGGTCAGTTTGAGCGCGAGGATGTCCTGGCCGTTGATCGTCTTGCCGATGGACTCGACCTTGGTGAGACCGGGGTTGGCCTGCCCGGTCTTGACGATCTCCTCCTTCAGACCGCCGCTTCCGCTGTACGGCCGGAACACGCCCTGCGCCGCGTCCTCGACGCGTGTCTCGGCCTTCGCCGAGAGGGTGTGCTCGGTGAGATCGACGCCCTGCTTCTCCAGCTTCTGTGCCTGCTGGTCGGTCAGGTAGACCTCTACGGAGGTCTTGCCGGCGGCCGAGAACTGGTTGTCGCCGAGTTCGTGCGCGTCCTGTCCGGCCTTCAGGAGCAGGGGTATCTGCTTCTGGGTGACGTCGGCGTGGAAGACCTTGACCTCGTCGGGGTCGGCCTTCGTGGAACTCCCGCCCTGCGCCTGGGCGATGGGTGCGATGCTCGCCCCGGCGATCAGGAGCGCGCCGACAGCGAGGATCGATCTCGCTCTGTGTCTCATGAACCCCCCTTGCGGTTGTCCGCCACAGCAGCGAACAGTTGCCAGGCTCATGACACTTCATGATCGAGTCAAGGGGGCGCATCGCGACGGTCAAACGCCGATGCGGCTGCCCAAGGGGACATCCGCACCGGCGTGTTGAGTGATCGTCAGGTGACAGGGGGGCCTCAGCCGACCATGTTGTCGGCCATCTCCTCGGTGATGCTGGACTCCGTGCCCGGGATGCCGAGGTCCTGGGCCCGCTTGTCGGCCATCGCCAGCAGTCGGCGGATACGGCCGGCCACGGCGTCCTTGGTGAGCGGCGGGTCGGCGAGCGCGCCCAGCTCCTCCAGGGAGGCCTGCTTGTGGTCCATGCGGAGCCGGCCTGCGGCGGCCAGGTGCTCGGGGACCTCGTCGGCGAGGATCTCCAGGGCGCGCTGGACGCGGGCGCCGGCGGCGACGGCCGCGCGGGCCGAGCGGCGCAGGTTGGCGTCGTCGAAGTTGGCGAGACGGTTCGCCGTGGCGCGCACCTCGCGGCGCATCCGGCGCTCCTCCCAGGCCAGCACCGACTCGTGCGCGCCGAGCCGGGTGAGCAGGGCGCCGATCGCGTCGCCGTCGCGGACGACCACCCGGTCGACCCCGCGCACCTCACGGGCCTTCGCCGCGATCGACAGCCGACGGGCTGCGCCGACCAGCGCGAGCGCGGCCTCCGGACCCGGGCAGGTGACCTCCAGGGAGGAGGACCGGCCGGGCTCGGTCAGCGAGCCGTGGGCCAGGAACGCCCCGCGCCAGGCCGCCTCGGCGTCGCAGGTCGCCCCGGAGACCACCTGCGGCGGCAGGCCCCGGATGGGGCGTCCGCGGCCGTCCACGAGGCCTGTCTGCCTCGCCAGCTGATCGCCGCCCGCGACCACCCGGACGACGTAACGGGAGCCGCGGCGCAGTCCGCCGGGCGCCATCACGATCAGTTCGGAACTGTGGCCGAAGATCTCCAGGATGTCCCGCTTGAGCCGGCGCGCCGCCATCGCGGTGTCCAGCTCCGCCTCGATCACGATGCGCCCGCTCACCAGGTGGAGGCCTCCGGCGAACCGCAGAATGGCGGAGACCTCCGCCTTCCTGCAGCAGGTACGGGTGACGGGGAGCCGGGAGATCTCATCCTTCACCGCTGCCGTCATCGCCATGGGCCGATCCTTCCATGCATCCGAAAAATACGGTCGTACGCGGCGGCCAACAGCTCCGGGTCGTGCCTTGGAGTTCCGTCGGTCCGGGCCACCGGCGCCAGCTCGACCGCGGCGTCCAGCCGCTTGGCGGCTTCGGTGAGCGACGCGCGATCGGGCACGGCGGCCTCGTCGGCCAGCACCACGTCCAGGGCGAGTTTAGGGGCGTGTCGTCCCAAAACCTCCAAATGACGCTGCGGGGAGAAGCCATCGGTTTCTCCGGGCTGCGGAGCGAGGTTCAGGGAGAGTACCCGGCGCGCCTTCGTCTCGGTGAGCGCGTCGAGCAGTTCCGGCACCAGCAGGTGCGGGATCACCGACGAGAACCAGGAGCCGGGACCGAGCACCACCCAGTCCGCGTCGAGCACGGCGGCGACGGCCTCGGGCACGGCCGGCGGGTCGTGCGGCACGACGTGCACGGACATCACCTCGCCGGGTGTGAGCGCCACGGTCGCCTGCCCCCGGACGGTGTCGACGTCGTCGGGCCGCGCCGGATCGTGCCCCTTGACCAGCGCCTGGAGCTCCAGCGGTACGGCGGACATGGGCAGCACGCGCCCGTGCGCGCCGAGGAGCTTGCCGACCAGGTCGAGGGCCTGGACATGGTCGCCCAGCTGCTCCCACAGGGCGACGATCAGCAGATTGCCGACCGCGTGCTCGTGCAGGTCGCCCTTGGACTGGAAGCGGTGCTGGATGACCCGGGCCCAGGTCTGGCCCCAGTCGTCGTCGCCGCACAGCGCGGCGAGGGCCTTGCGCAGGTCGCCCGGGGGCAGCACGCCTAGTTCGTCGCGCAGGCGCCCGCTGGAGCCGCCGTCGTCGGCCACGGTGACGACGGCGGTGAGGTCGCCGGTGATCCGGCGCAGTGCGGTGAGCGAGGCGGACAGGCCCATTCCGCCGCCGAGGGCGACCACCTTGGGCTGGGTGCCGCGCCGGCGCGGTTTGCCGCCGCGCGCCTCCACGGGCCTGGTCGTACGTCCCTCCGGCACCACTCGGCGCAGCCGGCCGAGCCGTGGGCTGCGTCCCGTCATTCCCGTCCCATGTCCCGGTGTACGACCACCGTCTCGACGCCCTCGGCCACGAGCCGCGCGGCGAGCTTCTCCGCCGTGGCGACCGAGCGGTGCTTGCCGCCGGTGCAGCCGATCGCGATCGTCACGTACCGCTTGCCCTCACGCCGGTAGCCGGCCGCGATGAGGCGCAGCAGCTCGGCGTACCGGTCGAGGAACTCCTTGGCGCCGGGCTGGTTGAAGACGTACGCCGAGACCTCTTCGTTGAGGCCGTTGAAGGGGCGCAGCTCCGGGATCCAGTGCGGGTTGGGCAGGAAGCGCATGTCGGCGACCAGGTCGGCGTCGACCGGGAGGCCGTACTTGAAGCCGAAGGACATGACGGTGGCCCGCAGTTCGGGCTCCTCCTCGCCGGCGAACTGGGCGTCCATCTTGGCGCGCAGTTCGTGCACGTTGAGGCTGGAGGTGTCGATGACGAGGTCGGCGTCGCCGCGCAGTTCGCGCAGCAGCTCGCGCTCGGCGTCGATGCCGTCGACAATGCGGCCGTCGCCCTGGAGGGGGTGCGGGCGGCGCACCGACTCGAAGCGGCGCACCAGGGCGTCGTCGGAGGACTCCAGGAAGACGATCCGCCGGGTGACGTTCTTCGACTCCAGGTCGGCGAGGGACTCGCGGAGGTTGTCGAAGAAGCGCCGGCCGCGTACGTCTACGACGACCGCGATCCGGGCGACGTTGCCCTGGGAGCGGGCGCCGAGCTCCACCATGGTGGGGATCAGCGCGGGCGGGAGGTTGTCGACGACGAACCAGCCGAGGTCCTCCAGGCACTTGGCGGCGGTGGACCGCCCGGCCCCGGACATGCCGGAGATGATCACCAGCTCGGGGATGGCCGCCTCGGGCACCCCGGGGGTCGCGCTGTCCGTACTCACCTGTGCTCCGTCGTCCTGGACCTCTTGCTGCGGAGCCTGATCGTCGCCGGTTTCCTTGTGCGTCCGATCTCGGTCCGCTGTGGGCTGCTTCTCTTGTTCGCTCATGTCTCCTGCCCCCGTCGCTCGTCCGGGGCGCCCGCGGGTACGGGCTCCCCCGGTGCACCCGCCGTCGTCGGGGGTGTCCCGTCTTCCATGTCATCCATGATCTCTCCAGTCGCCGTGTTCACGGCGGGTGCGGCCGGGGCCGCCTGGGCGAGGGCCACCGCGATGGTCTCGGCGGTCTTGCGACCTATGCCCGGAACCTCGCAGATCTGATCGATTGTCGCGGATCGCAGCTTCTTCACCGAACCGAAGTGCTTGATCAGTGCCTGTTTGCGGGTCTCGCCGAGTCCGGGCACGTCGTCCAGGGGGCTCGCCCGGAAACGCTTGGCACGCTTAGCGCGCTGGTAGGTGATCGCGAAGCGGTGGGCCTCGTCGCGGACGCGCTGGAGGAGGTAGAGGCCCTCGCTGCTGCGGGGCAGGACCACCGGGTCGTCCTCGCCGGGCAGCCAGACCTCTTCCAGGCGCTTGGCGAGACCGCACACGGCGATGTCGTCGATGCCGAGTTCGTCGAGGGCCTTCTTGGCGGCGGCGACCTGCGGCTGCCCGCCGTCGACGACGACGAGCTGCGGTGGATAGGCGAACCGCTTGGGGCGCCCCTCGTCGTCCTTCAGGTCCGCCAGCTCGTCGCCGTCCGCCCACTCCCCCGTCTTCTCCTTCTCGGCGAGATAGCGCCGGAAGCGGCGGGTGATCACCTCGTGCATCGAGCGGACGTCGTCCTGGCCCTCGAAGCCCTTGATCTGGAAGCGGCGGTACTCGCTCTTGCGGGAGAGCCCGTCCTCGAAGACCACCATCGACGCCACGACGTCGTCGCCCTGGAGGTGCGAGATGTCGTAGCACTCGATCCTGAGGGGGGCACTGTCCAGGTCGAGGGCCTCGGAGATCTCCTCCAGGGCGCGCGAGCGGGTGGTGAGGTCGGAGGCGCGCTTGGTCTTGTGGAGGACCAGGGACTGCTGGGCGTTGCGCGCGACGGTCTCCATGAGGGACTTCTTGTCGCCGCGCTGCGGGATGCGCAGCGACACGTTCGCCCCGCGCCGGTCGGTCAGCCACTGCTGGACCGGCTCAACCGGGTCGGGCAGCGCCGGGACGAGGACCTCCTTGGGGACGGAGTCCCCGGTCTCCTCGCCGTAGAGCTGCTGGAGTGCGTGCTCGACGAGGGCCGCGGTGGTGACGTCCTCGACCTTGTCGGTGACCCAGCCGCGCTGGCCGCGCACGCGTCCGCCGCGGACGTGGAAGATCTGGACGGCCGCCTCCAGCTCGTCCTCGGCGAGCGCGATCAGGTCGGCGTCGGTGGCGTCGGCGAGGACGACCGCGCTCTTCTCCATGGCCTTGCGCAGGGCCTCGATGTCGTCGCGCAGGCGGGCCGCCCGCTCGTACTCCATCTCCTCGGCCGCCTCCGTCATCCGCTGCTCCAGGCGGCGGATGTACGTGCCGGTGCGGCCGGCCATGAAGTCGCTGAACTCCTCGGCCAGTTCGCGGTGTTCTTCCTCGGAGACGCGGCCGACGCAGGGCGCGGAGCACTTGCCGATGTAGCCGAGCAGACAGGGGCGGCCGGTGCGGGCGGCGTTCTTGAAGACGCCCGCCGAGCAGGTGCGGACGGGGAACACGCGCAGCAGGAGGTCCACGGTGTCGCGGATCGCCCACGCGTGTCCGTACGGCCCGAAGTAGCGGACGCCCTTCTTCTTGTGACCGCGCATCACCTGTACGCGCGGGTACTCCTCGTTCATCGTCACCGCGAGGTACGGGTAGCTCTTGTCGTCGCGGTACTTGACGTTGAAGCGGGGGTCGTACTCCTTGATCCAGGAGTACTCCAGCTGAAGTGCCTCGACCTCCGTGGACACCACCGTCCACTCCACCGACGCGGCCGTGGTGACCATCGTGCGCGTGCGCGGGTGGAGTCCGGCCAGGTCCTGGAAGTAGTTCGCCAGGCGCTGGCGCAGGCTCTTCGCCTTTCCGACGTAGATCACCCGGCGGTGCTCGTCGCGGAACTTGTAGACCCCGGGCGAGTCCGGGATCTCTCCCGGCCTGGGGCGGTAGCTGGAGGGATCGGCCATGTTTCACACCCTACTGGCGCGGAGTGACAGCGCGGCGGGGCTGTGGACAACGCCGGGCACGCCCGGCTGAACTCCGGCCGGAACTCCTACCGCGACTCCAGAAAGGTGAGAACCGCCAGGACCCGGCGGTGGTCGTCGGCGGCCCCCGGGAGACGGAGTTTGCCCAGGATGCTGCGCACGTGCTTCTCGACGGTGCCCTCGGTGCCCCACAGCCTGCGGCCGATGCCGGAGTTGGAGCGGCCCTCCGCCATCAGTGCCAGCACCTCGCGCTCGCGGGCGCTGAGGACGGACAGCGGATCGTCGCGGCGCTGCGCCGAGAACAGCTGGTGCACCAGGGAGGGGTCGACGACCGAGCCGCCCTTGTGGATGCGGTCGAGGGCCTCGATGAAGTCGTCGACGACCGTGACCCGGCTCTTGAGGAGATACCCGATCCTGTGCCCGCCTGCCAGCAGCTCCAGGGCCTCCTCGACCTCGACGTACGCCGAGAGGACGAGGATGCCGGTGCCGGGGTGGCGCTCCCGGATCGTACGGGCCGCCTTCAGTCCCTCGGTGGAGTGGTCCGGGGGCATCCTGATGTCGACGATCGCGAGGTCGGGCCGCTCGGTGTGGACCAGTTCCAGGAGCCGTTCCGCGTCACCGGCCTGGCCGGCCACCTCGTAGCCCAGGCGTTCGCACAGGCTCGCCAGACCCTCTCTGAGCAGGACGTCGTCGTCCGCGAGGACGACCCTTCCCCGCGCGGTCTGCTGCGATGCGTCCATCGTCTCAGGCGCCCCTTGCCCGACCGGTGCCGTGCGCCAGGCACAGCCTGCCGGACCGGGTCGGGTACGGCTAGCGGGTGTGGGAATTGGAGGTTGACCGTGACGACAGGGGCCGGGTCCGGACGATTCTCGTAGCAGTGCGGACGCGAGCGGAGCGGTCGCCCCGGGTGAGGGGTCGCGGGCCGCGGTTCGGAAGGGCTGCGGGAGATGCGGCGGACACGGGCGGGGAGACGACGGCGGTCGGTCCGTGTCCGCCGGTACGAGGACGACACCCGGTCCCCGAAGGACATTCTGGACCCCCGGGACCCGGACGTGGTGCGCGCCAGGCAGCTGTGCGCGAGTCCCTCGCGGCGCCAATAGAGCCGGACGGTCGCCTCTCCGTCCGAGAAGACCGCCCGAGGCGTACGCGACGTCAATGAGTCCACGCTCCCCCGGCCTGGACCCCCACCGCGTACTCCTCGGGGGGTCACGACTCCGTCCGGGGCTGCGGCAGCCGTACGGTGAGTGTCGTGCCCCCTCCCGGTGGGCTGTCGACGCGACAGCTTGCCGCCGATCGCCTCGACCCGGTCGACGAGTCCGATGAGCCCCGAGCCGTGCCCGAGGTCGGCGCCGCCCACTCCGTCGTCGGCGATCGTCACCTCCAGGCCGTCGTCCCCGGCCCGCGCGGTCACCCGCACGAAGCTCGCGCGCGCGTGCTTGGCGGCGTTGGTGAGGGACTCGGAGGTCACGTAGTAGACGGCGACCTCCGTCTGTTCCGGGAGGCGGTCCGGGGGCAGCCGCAGGTCGAGCTCCACCGCGACGGCCGAGCGGCGGGCGAGCGCGCGCAGGGCGGGGCCGAGGCCGCCCTTGGAGAGGATCGCGGGGTGGATGCCGCGCGCGACCTGCAGCAGGTCGGTGAAGGCGTCGTCCAGGCCCTTGGCGATGTGTTCCAGTTGCTCGGCGAGTTCCTCCGGCTGTTCGTCCAGCATCGACTGGGCGATTCTGAGGTCGAGTTGGAGCGAGACGATCCGCTGCTGGATGCCGTCGTGCAGATCGCGTTCGATACGGCGCCTGGAGGCGTCCCCGGCGGCCACCACGCGTGCCCGTGACGCCGTGAGCTGGTCGCGGCTGTCGGCGTTGGCGAGTGCGGTGGCGACGAGTTCGGTGAAGTCGGCGAGCCGGGACTCGGTGCCTGGGGGCAGCGGTTCGGGTCCGGCGGCGGTCGCGACGACCGCGCCCCACAGCCGGTCGTCCAGGACGATGGGGGCGCCGACCGAACGGCCCACGCGCGCGGGGCGGGCGGTACGCGCCACCTCCGCCGCCGCGGCCGTCTCGGCCTCCACGGCGGGACTGCGGGCGGAACCGACGACGGTGGCCGTGCCGTCGGCGCCGTAGCGCAGGACGGCGGCCGAGCCGCTGCTCAGGACCTTGCCGACCTGGTCGGCGACCTCGGAGAACACCTCGTGCGGTGGCACCCCGCGCGCGACGAGGGTGGCGACGCGGCGCAGGGCGGTCTGTTCACGGGCGGCGCGGCGGCTCTCGGTGACATCGCGCACGGCGGCGTAGATCAGGCCCTCCGCGGTGACCGGGCGGGCGCTCCACTGGAGCCAGCGTTCGGTGCCGTCGTCCCGGAGGAAGCGGTTCTCGAACTCGCCCAGTTCGGCACCCTTCGCCAGCCGGTCGAGGGCGGCACGCGTGCGTGCCCGGTCCTCCGGGTGCACGAACTCCAGCCACGGTCTGCCGAGCAGCGCCTCGGCGGAGTGGCCGAGGGTCCCCTCGAAGGCGGGGTTCACGCGCTTGAAGTAGCCGTCGAGTCCGGCGATGCACAACAGGTCGCGAGAGAGGTGGAAGATGCTCGCCAGTTCCTGCTCTGCCTTGTCGCGTCGCCCGTGGGCGGCGGCGAAGGACGCCATGGTGCCGTTCACGCCGTCCAGGAGCCGCGCCCAGGCCCCTTCGAAGGCGACGACGTCCGCGCGGTGGCCGAGCCGGTTGTCGTCGATCGCCGCGCTCATGGCGTTGATCTCGGCGGCGAGCCGCCCGGTGGTGACCCGCAGTTCGCGGAACGTGTCGGCGACGGCGCCGAGTTCGTCCCGGCCGGTGTACCAGATGTCGTACGACAGATCGCCCTCGGAGAGCACGCGGGCGCCCGCGGAGACCTCGCTGAGCGGGCGGGTGATCGACAGCCGCAGGGCCAGTGCGAGGACGGTGACGGCGGCCAGGACGGCCAGGACGGCCAGCGAGACGGTGAGGTCGCGGGTCTCACGCGCGCGTGCGGTGTCCAGGTCGCGCGTGGCGTCACGGCCGAGTTCGGCGACGGCCCGGTGCCGGACGACGCGCAGCGCCTCGATGCGTTGGGTGGAGGCGGTCAGCCAACTGTCGTACGTGGGCCAGGCGTTCCGCTCGGCCTGCGGGTCGGCGAGGGTCTCGCGGGTCTTGCGGACGACGAGCCCGGGGTGCTGGAGGAGGACGACGTACAGCCTGCTCCTGAGGCCGGCGGGCGCGGTCTGGCCGAAGTCGTCCAGGAGCGCCTTCTCCAGGGCGGCCCAGCGGTCCGTGACGATGGGGTGCGGGGCGCCCGGGGCGGCGAACAGGACGGCCAGCTCGGTGCGTTCGCGTTCGGCGGCCTCGATGGCGTTCAGGAGCGCGATGTGGGCGTCGGCGGCCTGGCCCGAGGTGCGGGTCGGGCGGCCGGACTCCAGGGTGGCGGCCAGTTCCAGGAGATCGTGCTCGATCGTGTCGTACTGGTCGGCGAGTTGGGGCGCTGTGAGCGAGCCGGTCCCGGTCTGCAGCCGCAGGGCGCGGAGTTGACGGCTGCGGGCGTCGAGTCGGCCCGGCACGTCGAGCGGTCCGATCCGGTCGGCGGCGTCGAGGTCGTCGGTATTGCCTCGACGGGCGCGGACGCCGTCTCCCGGGCCCGGGAGACGGCCCCTGACGTCGTCCTGGTCGATCTCGACCTCGACGGCGAGAACGGCTTCGACGTCGCGCGCCGCCTGGCGGGCGACGTACCGGCGGTGATTCTCTTCTCGACCCACTCCAGGGAGGACTTCCAGGAACTGATCGCCGCCAGCCCCGCGCGCGGATTCCTGGACAAGTCGTCCCTGTCCGCGCGGGCGATCAGAGACGTCCTGAGCGACGGCGACCCGGCCCCACCGCCCTGAACCCACCCACCACGACTCGGCCAGGTCACACCGGACTGTTGGGCGACAGGTGTTGTCGGGACTTGGTCAACACGCTTCAATGCGGGGGAACTCGGGGCGTGAACGACGGCGTACGGATGTGAAGACCCTTCTCCGGCGCCGACGGGGGCCCCGAAGCAACCCGCGCGAACGGCCTGACCAGCCGTTGTGAACATTCACAGAAAGGGCCCTGCATGCCGCACGCCACACAGCAGGCGGATGCCGCCACCGCCGAACTCGACTTGGCCCTGCGCGGCGGCCCGTTCCATGTCGCACTGCGCGCCGCCATCGCCGCCCGCGGACTGCCGCTGCAGCGCGTCCAGCACCATCTGACGCGCTACGGGGTCAAGGTCGGCGTCACCAGCCTGAGTTACTGGCAGCAGGGCGCCCGCCGCCCGCAGCGCCCCGAGTCGCTGCGCGCCGTACGCGCTCTGGAGGAGATCCTCCAGCTCCCGGAGGAGTCCCTGATCCGGCTGCTCGCCGAGGCCGAGGAACGCGCTGTCGCCGCCCGTCCCGCGGCCCGCTCCTACCGCTCCTTCGTCGAGGCCTCGGGCGTCCTGGAGCAGCTGCTGGCCGAGCTGGAGTCCACGCCCGACAGCGGGCTGCACACCTTCGGGCACCACGAGCGGGTGCGCGTCGGCCCACGCCGCGAGCTGGCGAGCCGCGAGTCGCACCACATCGTCCGCGCCCACCGGGACGGCATCGACCGCTTCATCGCGGTCCACTACGGCGACCCGGGCTGCACCCCGGAGCACATGACAGTGCACGCCCTGGAGAACTGCCGCACGGGCCGCGTCCGCCGGCACCACGACACCGGCATGCTGGTCGCCGAACTCCTCTTCGGCACCCGGTTGCGCTCCGGAGATACGTTCCTCTTCCGCTACGGCGTCGAGGACGGCACCGCCGGTGTCTCCCGCGAGTACGTCCGCGACTTCGGTTCCGCGGGCGGCCAGTACGCGCTTCAGGTGAGCTTCGACGAGAACACCCTGCCGACGCGCTGCCACCGCTTCACCCAGCACTCGGCGGCGGCCCCGCGCAGCGGCCGTCAGGAGCTGCGCCTGACCGGACACCACTCGGTGCACCTCGTGGAGCCGCGGATGCGGTCGGGGATCGTGGGCATCGGCTGGGACTGGGAGTGAGCCGCCGCGGCCTCGGCGCCCCAGGGGTCAGGCGCCCGGCCCCGCGACGATCCTGCCGTTCTCGGCCGTCACCTTCAGCTCCGTCAGCGGCTCGGTGGCCGGCGACTGGAGCACCTTGCCCGTGGTGGCGTCGAACTGGCTGCCGTGGCACGGGCAGATGAGAGTCGTGCCGTCCAGCTTGTTGATGGGGCACTGCGCGTGCGTGCAGATCGTGCTGAACGCCTTGAGGGTGCCGTCCGCGGCCCGGCTGACCACCACGTTGCTGTCCCGGTAGAGCTTGGCACTGCCCTTGGCGACCTCGCTCTCCGCGCCGAGGTCCACGGGCGCGGTCGGCGTCGCGGAGGCCCCTGAGCCGCCGCCCGAGCAGGCGGTGAGTCCGAGCCCGGCGACGGGCGCGACGGCCGCTCCGCGCAGGACGGTACGACGGCTCGGGACGGGGCGGCCGGGCATGCGGGTCTCCAGCTGTTCGGGCTGTGTTCGGGCTGTTCAGAGGTCGTGCAGGCCGACGATACCGGTGGAGGTCCGCCCCCTTTTGAGCCGGGTTCACACCATGAGCGCTCACGGTACGTAAACGTTTGCGCAAGCGTTTACGTCGAGCGCCGGATGGGATAGGTTCCGGGCCGGAAGACCTGCCGTGCTTCAGACAGGGGGGACCCACGGTGGCCACCATGGCGGACGTCGCACGCAGCGCCGGAGTGTCCGTAGCGACCGTCTCGCACGTCCTGAACGACACGCGCCCGGTGCTGCCGGGCACCCGGCAGGCCGTGCTGAGCGCGATCGAGGAGCTGGGCTACATCCCCAACACCCTTGCCCGCTCCCTGGTGACGTCCCGCACCCGTTCCATCGGCCTCGCGGTGTCGGCGATCAGCAACCCGTACTTCACGGAGATCCTCCAGGGCGTCGAGGCCGGCGCCCTGGAGCACGGTTACAGCCTGCTCATCGCCGACCCGCACGACGACCCGGAGCACGAGCTCAAGGTCGGCCGACTCCTGCACGAGCGCCGGGTGGACGGCATGATCGTCGCACCGTCGGCGGACCCCGACGCCCTGGTCGCCTACCTCGGGCGGCACTCCGTACCGACGGTGTTCCTGGACCGGGTGGTCGAGGCGCCCTCGGACGACATGTCCCCCTCCGACCAGGCGCGCCCCTCCGGCCAGGCGGCCCCCTTCGACCAGGTGTGCGCCGAGAACATCGAACCGACGGCGCAGCTGGTCACCCACCTCGCCGGACTCGGCCACCGCCGGATCGGCCTCGTCGCGGGCCTGCCCGGGCTCAGCACCACCGGCGAGCGGATCGCCGGATACCGGCACGGCCTCGCCGCCGCCGGACTCCCTTACGACGAGCGGCTGTTGGCGCACGGCGACTCCGAGTCGGCCGCCGCCGAGCGGGCCACCGCGGCCCTGCTGTCCCTCGCCGCCCCGCCCACGGCCCTGGTCACCGCCAACAACGCGATGACCATCGGCGCCCTGCGCGCCCTGCGCGAGCGCGGTCTGTCCGTCCCCGGCGACCTCGCGCTGTGCTGCTTCGACGACTTCGCCTGGGCCGACCTGTTCGAGCCCCGGCTCACCGCGATCGCCCAGCCCAGCAAGGAGATCGGCGCCGAGGCCGTACGGCTGCTGCTGGACCGGCTCGCGACCCCGGACCGGCCCGCCCAGGTCTTGCGGCTCCCCTCCGCCTTCGTCCACCGCACGTCGTGCGGCTGCTCCGAACAGCCCGAACAGTCCACGAAGGGAAGCGTCTCGTGATCGTCGTCGCCGGTGAGGCCCTGATCGATCTGGTACCGCAGGGCCCGGGCGCCCTCGCGCTCCTCAAGCCGGCGCTCGGCGGCGGCCCCTACAACACCGCCGTCGCCCTCGGCCGTCTCGGCTCCGCCGCCGCCTTCTGCTCGCGCGTCTCCCAGGACGCCTTCGGCGAGGCCCTGCTCGCCGGGCTGCGGCAGGCCGACGTGGACGTCCTGGACGTACAGCGCGGCCCGGAGCCGACCACCCTCGCGGCGGCCACGCTCGACGCGAACGGCTCGGCCACCTACTCCTTCTACGTCGACGGCACCGCCGACCGGCTCTTCGCGATGCCCTACGCGCTGCCGGCCGAGACCGAGGCGGTCTCCTTCGGCACCTGTTCGCTCGTCCTGGAGCCGGGCGCGAGCGCGTACGAGGAGTTGATGCGGACCGCTGCCGCGCAGGGCGTGTTCACCGCGCTCGATCCGAACATCCGGGCCGGTCTGATCCCCGACGCGGACGCCTACCGGGCGCGTTTCAGGAGCTGGCTGCCGCATGTGTCGCTGCTGAAGCTCTCCGAGGAGGACGCGCTGTGGCTCGGGGGCAATCCCGTCGAGTGGCTGGCCGCCGGTCCCTCGGCCGTCGTGATCACCCAGGGCGGCGACGGTCTCACCGCGTTCACCCGGGACGGCAGGGTGTATCCGGTGCCGGGCGAGAAGGTCGACGTCGTGGACACGATCGGGGCCGGCGACACCGTCAACGCGGCGCTGCTGCACGGTCTGTCCGCCCGCGACGCGCTGTCCCCGGAGGGGCTGGCCGGCCTCGGCCGCGACGGCTGGACCCGGTTGCTCCGGTACGCGGCGCGGGCGGCGGCGATCACCTGTTCCCGGGCGGGGGCGGAACCGCCGTACGCCTCCGAACTGGGCGATCTGTAGCGGGCGTTGAACAGATGCGGCGCCCTACGGGAGTTCCCGTAGGGCGCCGCATCCGTGTGTCCGCTCCGCGCCGGTCAGGCCTTGCGGGCCCGCGTCGTCTTCTTCGCGGGCGTGGCCTTCTTGGCGGGCGCGGCGGTCTTCTTCGCGACCGCCGCGGTCTTCTTGGCAGCCACCTTGCGCGGGGCCTTCACGGGGGCGCCGTCGCTGATCCGGTCGGAGTCGAGGATCTCGCGCAGGAACTTCCCGGTGTGGCTGGCCCCCACCGCGGCGACCTGCTCCGGGGTGCCCTCGGCGATGACGAGACCGCCGCCCGCGCCGCCCTCGGGGCCCATGTCGACGACCCAGTCGGCCACCTTGATCACGTCGAGGTTGTGCTCGATGACGATGACCGTGTTGCCCTTGTCGACCAGGCCGCCGAGCACGGTGAGGAGCTTGCTGATGTCCTCGAAGTGCAGGCCGGTGGTGGGCTCGTCCAGGACGTAGACCGTACGGCCGGTGGAGCGGCGCTGGAGCTCGCTGGCGAGCTTGACGCGCTGGGCCTCACCGCCGGACAGGGTGGTCGCGGACTGGCCGAGCCGGACGTAGCCGAGGCCGACGTCCTTGAGGGTGTTGAGGTGGCGGGCGATCCCGGGGACCGCCTCGAAGAACTCCGTGGCCTCCTCGATCGGCATGTTCAGGACGTCGGCGATGGACTTGCCCTTGTAGTGGACGTCCAGCGTCTCCCGGTTGTACCGGGCGCCGTGGCACACCTCGCACGGGACGTAGACGTCCGGCAGGAAGTTCATCTCGATCTTGATGGTGCCGTCGCCCGCGCAGTTCTCGCAGCGACCGCCCTTGACGTTGAAGGAGAAGCGGCCGGGCAGATAGCCCCGGACCTTCGCCTCGGTGGTCTCCGCGAACAGCTTGCGGACGTGGTCGAAGACTCCGGTGTACGTCGCCGGGTTGGACCGGGGGGTGCGGCCGATGGGCGACTGGTCGACGTGCACGACCTTGTCGACGAGGTCGTCGCCGTCCACGCGCGTGTGCCGCCCCGGTACGTTCCTCGCGCCGTTCAGCTCGCGGGCCAGGTGCGTGTACAGGATGTCGTTGACCAGGGTCGACTTGCCGGAGCCGGAGACGCCGGTGACCGCGGTGAACACACCCAGGGGGAACGAGACGTCGATGTCCTGGAGGTTGTTCTCCCGGGCGCCGTGCACCGTGAGCCGGCGGGACGGGTCGAGCGGGCGCCGCATCTCGGGCAGCGGGATGGCCTTCTTGCCGGACAGGTACTGACCGGTCATCGACTCTTCGTTGGCGAGCAGCTCCTTCAGGGAGCCGCTGTGCACGACCTTGCCGCCGTGCTCGCCGGCGCCGGGGCCGATGTCGACGATCCAGTCGGCGACCTTGATGGTGTCCTCGTCGTGCTCGACGACGATGAGCGTGTTGCCCATGTCGCGGAGCCGGACCAGGGTCTCGATCAGCCGGTGGTTGTCGCGCTGGTGCAGGCCGATGGACGGCTCGTCGAGGACGTACAGGACGCCGACGAGTCCGGAGCCGATCTGCGTGGCCAGGCGGATGCGCTGGGCCTCGCCGCCGGAGAGGGTGCCGGCCGCGCGGTTCAGCGAGAGGTAGTCGAGGCCGACGTCGACCAGGAAGCGCAGCCGTTCGTTGCACTCCTTCAGCACCCGCTCGGCGATCTTCTTGTCGCGGGCGTCGAGCTTCATCGCGCCCAGGAAGTCCGCGCAGTCGCTGATGGACATCCCGGAGATCTCGGCGATCGACTTGTCCATGATCGTGACCGCGAGGACGACGGGCTTCAGTCGCGTGCCGTGACAGGTGGGGCAGGGCACCTCGCGCATATAGCCCTCGAAGCGCTCCCTGCTGGCGTCGCTCTCCGCCTCGCCGTGCCGGCGCTTGACGAAGGGGACGGCGCCTTCGAAGGGCGTCGTGTAGACCCGCTCACGGCCGTACCGATTCCGGTACCGGACCTCGATCTGGGTCTTGTGGCCGTAGAGCAGGGCCTTCTTGGCGCGCTGCGGGAGGCCCGCGAAGGGGATGTCGGTGCGGAAGCCCAGGGCGTCCGCGAGGGCGCCGATGAGACGGCCGAAGTAGTCCTTGGTGTGGCCGTGCGACCACGGGTGGATGGCGCCCTCGTCCAGGGATTTGTCCTCGTCCGGGACGATCAGCTCGGCGTCGACCTCCATGCGCGTGCCGATGCCGGAGCACTCGGGGCAGGCGCCGAAGGGCGAGTTGAAGGAGAAGGAGCGGGGCTCCAGCTCCTCGAAGGACAGGTCGTCGTAGGGGCAGTACAGGTGCTCCGAGTACATGCGCTCGCGCTCGGGGTCGTCCTCGGGGAGGTCGACGAAGTCGAGCACGACCATGCCGCCGGACAGCCCGAGGGCGGTCTCCACGGAGTCGGTGAGGCGGCGCTTGGCGGAGTCCTTCACCGTGAGGCGGTCGATGACCACCTCGATGGTGTGCTTCTCCTGCTTCTTCAGGACGGGCGGCTCGGAGAGCTGGATGGTCTCGCCGTCCACGCGCGCGCGGCTGTAGCCCTTGGTCTGGAGGTCCGCGAACAGGTCGACGAACTCGCCCTTGCGCTCGCGCACCAGCGGCGACAGGACCTGGAAGCGGCTTCCCTCGGGCAGTGCCAGGACCTTGTCGACGACGGCCTGCGGCGACTGGCGCGTGATCGGGCGGCCGCACTCGGGGCAGTGCGGCTTGCCGATGCGCGCGAAGAGCAGACGCAGGTAGTCGTAGACCTCGGTGATGGTGCCGACCGTCGAGCGCGGGTTGCGCGAGGTCGACTTCTGGTCGATGGAGACGGCCGGGGAGAGACCTTCGATGAAGTCGACGTCCGGCTTGTCCATCTGGCCGAGGAACTGGCGGGCGTACGAGGAGAGCGATTCCACGTAGCGCCGCTGGCCCTCGGCGAAGATCGTGTCGAAGGCCAGGGAGGACTTGCCCGACCCGGACAGGCCCGTGAAGACGATGAGCGAGTCGCGTGGCAGGTCGAGCGAGACATTCTTCAGATTGTGCTCGCGCGCGCCACGGACGATGAGACGGTCGGCCACGCCGGTCCGCACCTTTCTTGAGAGAAGTGACAGGGGCGGGGCCCCCGTCGTTCTCAGACTAGGGGGAGCCACTGACAACGCCGGTCGGAATCCCGGCCGAGGCATAACAACCTCCGGCCTTCCAGCATGCCCGACGCCGCACCCGACGATATAGCACGTGCATTCGATTTACGGCACGGCTTCACCACCTTCACCCAAAGGTGTGGCGGGGCTAGGGTCAGCAGCATGATTGATCACGCTCATGACCTGGCCTCTGTACATGACGCGACCGAACGGCTCCTCACCGCAGCCGCCGCACTGGACAACGCCTCGGCCGCCGAGCCGTCACGGCTGCCCGGCTGGAGCCGCAATCACGTCCTCGCCCACATCGCCCGCAACGCGGACGCCCTCGTGAACGTCCTGGAGGGGCGCCCCATGTACGCGACGGCGCACGTCCGCGACGCCGACATCGAGCGCGACGCCCCGCGGCCCCTCGACGTCCAGCTCGCCGACGTGCGCGAGAGCGGGGCCCGCTTCCAGGCGGCGGGCACCGCTCCGGCGGACTGGTCGCGCCGGGTGGAGCTGCGCAACGGGGTCGTCGACACCGCGTCGCGCGTGCCGTTCCGGCGGTGGGTCGAGGTCGAGCTGCACCACGTGGACATGGGGATCGGGTACGAGCTGGAGGACCTGCCCGAGGAGTTCACCCAGCGGGAGATCGACTTCCTCGCCGAGCGGTTCACCGGGCACCCCGACGTGCCGTCGACACACCTTTCGGACGGCACGCGCGCGTGGAGCACGGGCCGGCCCGCCGAGAAGCCCGAAGCCACCGTCACCGGCGGCCCGGCAGATCTGCTCGGCTGGCTCTGCGGACGCCGCGACGGGTCCGGCCTGACGGTCGACGGCGGCTCCTTGCCGGCGCTTCCCCCGCTATAGACCCCCGGCCCTGGCGTAGAGCCGCTGATGCCACTCGTTGGCGTCGCGTGCGGGCCGGGTGGCGAGGACCGGGTTCGGGCCGGTCTCGATGAGGTGCAGAAGCGTCCAGGCGACGCCGTAGCAGTCGTCCGGGCCGAAGCAGGAGACGAGCGCCCGGGCCTCCTCTCCCGTGACCGGCTTCGGGATCGCGTCGAGTTGGCCGGCCCGTCTGTCGATCTCCTCTTCGCTCGAGTCCCGGTCGGGAAGCGGGCCGTCGGCGAGGAACGTGCGCACTTCGGCTCTCATGGGGGAATGATCGGCCTCCGCCGCCACCGCGCTCAAGGCATCCCGGTTCCGCACTCGAATGTCCGGGAGATGTCGGCCGCTTCGGAACGTCCTCCGGAAACGGATTAGGCTGACCGCCATGACGTACAGCGGCGAGGTCACGGTCGGCGGACCGGCGGATGTGCACGAACTCACGGACCTGATGATCACCAAGATCGCGGTCGGGCCCATGAACAACAACGCCTATCTGCTGCGCTGCCGGGCCACGGACGAGCAGTTGCTGATCGACGCGGCCAACGACGCGGAGACCCTGCTCGGCACGATCGGCGACGACGGCATCGTGTCCGTCGTCACCACCCACCAGCACGGCGACCACTGGCAGGCGCTCGCCGAGGTCGTGACGGCCACGCGCGCGCGTACGTACGCGGGCCGCGAGGACGCCGACGGCATCCCGGTGCCGACCGACGTCCTGGTCGACGACGGCGACACGATCCGGGTGGGGCAGGTCGAACTGACCGCGCGTCACCTCGTGGGCCACACCCCGGGCTCGATCGCGCTCATCTACGACGACCCGCACGGGCATCCTCATGTGTTCACCGGGGACTGCCTGTTCCCGGGCGGTGTGGGCAACACCCGGAAGGACCCCGAGGCGTTCGCCAGCCTGATCCACGACGTCGAGACGAAGATCTTCGACGCGCTCCCGGACGAGACCTGGGTCTACCCGGGGCACGGCAACGACACGACGCTGGGCACGGAGCGTCCGCATCTGCCGGAGTGGCACGCGCGCGGGTGGTGAACCGTTGAACCGCGCCGGGGCCGCCCTCAGATGGGTCGGCCCCGCTTTGGTGCTGGGGCACCGCAGCAGGCCTCGGGAGGCCGAACCACCGCCTTCAACACGTTTGAGTGAATCCTCCCGGTAAGCGGCAACCGGGCGTCTTCCCTGCAAGTCACACATCTCGCATTCATCAGCGAGGACCCCAGGGGAACCCATGAGCAACCAGCCGCCCTACCCGCCCCAACAGCCCTACGGACAGCCCCCGTTCCAACCGGAGCCCCCAAAGAAGCGCTCCGTCGGAAAGGTCGTCGGCCTCGGCTGCCTCGGCATCGTCGGCCTGTTCGTCGTCGTCGGCATCATCGCCGCCGTGATCGGAGGCGGCAGCAGCGACTCGAAGAGCTCGGCGTCTGTCGGCAAGAGCCCCGACAAGGCCGCCGCCGACACCAGGAAGAGCGACACGAAGAAGGACGCCACCGACGACAAGGTGGTCTTCAAGGTGTGGGGCACTGCCCCCGCCGGCGCCCTTGGCGGTCTCGACATCGGCTACGGCTCCGACTCGGACACACGCAAGGGCACGTTCAAGGACGGCAAGTTCGAGGCGACGCTGACCCTCGACAAGGGCGCCTTGTACTACAACGTGCACGCGCAGCTCCAGGGCTCCGGGGACATCAACTGCTCGGTCACCGCGGACGGGAAGACGAAGAAGGGCCACGCGTCCGGCGGCTACAACATCTGCACCGCACAGCTGAGCAGCAACTTCACCGGGGGCTGGTCGTAGCCGGTTCTGCGGGCGGGGAGCGCGGGGGCGGCGCGGGCCATCGCCGGCCACCCGAACACGAACGGAACGACTGCCTCTGGGGGGACCATGACCGACACCAGCGTGCCGCCGATGCCACCGATGCCACCGATGCCACCGGACAATCCGGCGCCACCGGCAAAGAAGTCGCGCACCCATCTCGTCGTCATCGCCGCCGTCGTGGCCACCGGCGTCGTGGTCGTGCGGTCCGGCAATGACGACAGCATGCCGACCGCCACCGCCAAGGCGAACGCCTACAACGGGGACGCCGTCACCCCGGAGCAGCCGGCTCCGGAGCCGACGTACGCCGAGGTCGACGCCGACAGTTTCACGATCGGGCTGAAGACCACCGAACGGCAGTGCTTCGGGTCGGCGGGCTGCAACGTGACGGTCGAACCGGATCTGACCTTTCTGGGCGACAGCGAGGGGATCGATCCGGACGCCGTGTACCGGATCACCTACGAGATCCACGGCGATGAGTCCGGCCCGGTCATCGAGACAGCTGACCTGTCGGATCGGTCGAGCCTGAACTACTCGCCGTCCGTAATCAGTACGGCTTCGGCGGCCACCACGGTGTCCGTGGAGATCACGGATGTCTCGGTTCAGGCAGGATGAGACGCTGCGGGTTGGTCGTACATGGGCTCAACTCCCAGCGTGAACGACTCCGCACGCGCCCCGCGCAGCCTCCGCGCGCGCCCCGTGTGAATCCTTCGCACGCGCCGGTGTCGTACGCGCGCTCCCGGCACACATGGTTGCGCGGTCAACTGGAAGCAGCCCCGTTCAGGATGACGGCTCCTGTGCGGATGGGCCGCCGGTCCATCGATCCCCGCCCTCGACCGGCGGCCCCGGCAAGCGCGTCGCGGGCGGGATCACACACGGGTTGTTCACGAAAACGCAACACCCGTTCCCAATATGCGGACATTGAGGGCTGTGACCTCGACAAACAGGACGTTTGGCTGTCACTCTCCCGCCATGCACCTTGCCCCTCGCGCACCGCGTCGCGCGATAGCCGCCGTCACCATAGCCCTCTTCGCCACCGCTGTCGGCTGTGCTCCGCAACCGGACGACAAGGCCTCCGACAAGGCCTCCACGTCCGCCGGGACCACCTGCGCCAAGGGCAAGCTGGCCACCCAGACCTCCGGCAAACTGACCATCGCGACGGACGAACCGGCGTACGAGCCCTGGTTCGAGGACGACAAGCCCGCCAACGGCAAGGGCTTCGAGTCGGCGGTCGCTTACGCCGTGGCGAAGCAGCTCGGCTACGACAAGAGCGCCGTCGTCTGGCAGAGCGTCCCCTTCAACAAGGCCTTCGCGCCCGGTGTGAAGACCTTCGACTTCGACATCAACCAGGTGTCGATCAGCGCCGAGCGCAAGAAGGCCGTCGACTTCTCCTCCGGCTACTACGACGTGCGCCAGGCCGTCATCGCGCTCAAGAGCAGCAAGGCCGCCAAGGCGACGACCATCGCGGGTCTGAAGGGCCTCAAGCTGGGCGCCCAGGTCGGCACCACGAGCCTGAACTACATCAGCGACGTGGTGAAGCCGACGCAGCAGGAAGCCGCCTTCTCCAAGAACGACCAGGCCGTCTCCGCGCTCAAGAACGGCCAGGTCGACGCGATCGTGGTCGACCTGCCGACCGCCTTCTACATCACCTCGGCCGAGGTGACCAACGCGAAGATCGTCGGCCAGTTCGAGAACCAGGGCGGCACGCCCGAGCAGTTCGGGCTCGTGCTCGACAAGGGCAGCGACCTCACCTCGTGCGTGACGTCGGCCGTGGACGCCCTCCGCAAGGACGGCACCCTGGCGGCGCTGGAGAAGCAGTGGCTGTCCGACGCCGTCGACGCCCCGGTCCTCAAGTGACCGTGGTGAAGGACGAGTCGGGCCGGGAGGGCGCGGACGACAAGGGCGACATGCCCGGCGGGGGCGACTCGTACGTCCCCTCCCAGCGCCGCCTGGAGCGTGAGCGGCACAAACGCGCGCGTGCCCGTCGCGCGACTGCGATCGCCGCGGTGTCGACCCTGGTCACGGCCGTCGTCCTCTACCTGGTCGTGGTCAGCGCGCCGGGCTGGGAGCGCACCGAGGAGACGTTCTTCGACGGGCACTACGCGCGCGAGGCGTTCCCCAAGGTTCTCGAAGGTCTGTGGCTGAACATCCGGCTGCTGCTGATCTGCGGCGTCCTGGTGCTCCTCCTGGGGATGCTGATCGCCATCGCCCGTACCTTGCGGGGCCCGGTGTTCTTCCCGCTTCGGGTGCTGGCGGCGGCGTACACGGACTTCTTCCGCGGACTTCCGCTCATCATCAACCTGATGATCGTGGTCTTCGGAGTGCCCGCTCTGCGTCTCCAGGGCGTGACCGTCGACCCCGTGTGGCTGGGCGGTACGGCGCTGACGCTGACGTACTCGGCGTACGTGGCCGAGGTGTTCCGCGCCGGCATCGAGTCCGTGCACCCCTCGCAGCGCGCGGCGGCCCGTGCGCTGGGCCTGTCCAACCGGCAGGCGCTGCGGCACGTGGTGCTCCCCCAGGCCGTACGCCGGCAGGTGCCGCCCTTGTTGAACGATCTGGTGTCCCTCCAGAAGGACACCGGGCTCGTGTCGATCGGCGGCGCGATCGACGCCGTACGGGCGTCCGACATCATCGCGCAGCGCGCCCTCAACTACACCCCGTACATCGTCGCGGGGCTCGTCTTCGTGGCGCTGACCATCCCGATGACCCGCTTCACGGACTGGGTGACGGCCAGGATGGACCGGCAGCGCGCCCAGGGAGGCACGACATGAGCACCGACGACACCGCTCCCGTGCTGCACATGGAGTCCGTCCGCAAGACCTTCGGTACGTCCGTCGTCCTGCGGGACGTCGACCTGGAGGTTCCGCAGCACACCGTGACCGCGCTGATCGGCGCCTCCGGCTCCGGTAAGTCGACTCTGCTGCGGTGCGCGAACCTCCTGGAGGACATCGACGACGGCGCGATCTGGCTGGACGGCGAGGAGATCACCGACCCGCGCGTCGACCAGGACGCGATTCGGCGCCGTATCGGCGTGGTGTTCCAGGCGTACAACCTGTTCCCGCACATGACGGTCCTGGAGAACATCACCCTCGCCCCGCGCCGGGTGCACGGCGTGTCCCGCGCGGAGGCCGAGGCGCACGCGCGTGAGCTGCTGGAGCGGCTCGGGCTCGGGGACAAGGCGGGCGCCTACCCGGACCAGCTGAGCGGCGGCCAGCAGCAGCGGGTCGCGATCGTGCGCGCCCTTGCCGTACGGCCGCGGCTGCTGCTCTTCGACGAGATCACCGCCGCGCTCGACCCCGAGCTGGTGGGTGAAGTGCTCGCCGTCGTCCGGGACTTGAAGGACGAGGGCATGACCATGGTGCTGGCCACGCACGAGATGGGTTTCGCCCGGGACGTCGCCGACCAGGTGTGCTTCCTGGACGGAGGCGTGGTCCTGGAGCGCGGCACCGCCCAGCAGATCTTCGGCGACCCGCAGCAGGAGCGCACCCAGCGCTTCCTGCGACGGATCGTGGAGGCCGGCCGGCTGTGACGGGGCGTCTGTAACTGGTGGTCTGTAAGGGGCGTGCGCCTGGAGGCCGGTGCTTACGCGTCGGCCTTCCCCGCCCCCGCCAGCGCGGCCACCCGCTCCACGCCGAACACGTACCCCTGCACTCCGCACCCGGCGATGACACCGTCGGCGCGCAGCGAGACGTAGGAGTGGTGCCGGAACGACTCGCGCTGGTGGATGTTGGAGATGTGGACCTCCAACACCGGTAGCCCGTCACAGGTGTTGAGGGCATCCAGGATCGCGATGGACGTGTGCGAGTACGCCCCCGGGTTGATCACGATGCCGCAGTGGTTGAGCCGCGCCTCGTGGATCCAGTCGACCAGCTCGCCCTCGTGGTTGGACTGGCGGAAGTCCACCGTGCCGCCGTGCCCGGCCGCCGCCTTGACGCACAGGGCCTCGACGTCGGCGAGCGTGTCGGAGCCGTAGATCTCCGGCTGGCGCTGGCCGAGGAGGTTCAGGTTGGGGCCGTTGAGGATCATGATCGGGGCGTTGGCCAGGGTGCGGGGCACGGTTCCTCCGGTCCGTTCGGACATGTCGTTCGAGATGGACCGCCGATTGACGGCCACTGCTCGGACCCGGTCTATCACGCCGCCTCCGCACCACCGTGCGCCCCCCGTAACCGTTGTTCACTGTGGGTAGTTGACGCGGCATGCACGATGCACGCACCGTAAGCCCACCGTCCATGCTGCGGCTCGCCGCCGCCTCCCTCGCCGGAACAGCGATCGAGTTCTACGACTTCTTCGTCTACGGCACGGCGGCGGCCCTGGTCCTCGGCCCCCTGTTCTTCCCGACGTTCTCGCCGGTCGCGGGGACGCTGGCCGCCTTCGGAACGTTCGGGGTGGGCTTCGTGGCGCGGCCGCTGGGCTCGATCCTGTTCGGGCACTTCGGAGACCGGCGCGGGCGGCGGCCGGTCCTGGTCGCCTCGCTGCTGCTGACCGGTGCCTCGACGGTCGCGGTCGGCTGCGTACCGTCGTACGGCTCGATCGGGGTGGCCGCTCCCGTGCTCCTCCTGGTGCTGCGTTTTCTGCAAGGGCTGGGGCTCGGCGGGGAGTGGGGCGGGGCGGTACTGCTGACCGCCGAGCACGCGCCCGCCGGGCGGCGGGGACTGTGGTCGAGCTTTCCGCAGATCGGGCCCGCGGTGGGATTCCTGCTGGCCAACGGCGTGATGCTGGCGCTGTCCGCGACCCTGACCGACGCGCAGTTCGCGCAGTGGGGCTGGCGGGTGCCGTTCTGGGTGGCCGGGGCACTGGCACTGGGCGGGCTGTGGCTGCGTTCGTCGCTAGTCGAGAGCCCCCGGTTCCTCGAAATCGACGACCACGCGCGCGTGCCCCTCGCCGAGGTCGTACGCGAGCACTGGCGACTGGTCCTGCTGACCGCCGGGGCGCTGTCCGTCGGGTACGCCATCTTCTACGCGGTGACGACATGGTCCCTCGCCTACGGCACCGAGCGGCTCGGGGTCGGCCGTACCGAGATGCTGGCCTGCATCATGGCCGCCGTGGTGGTGAAGGGCTCGCTGACCCCACTGGTGGCGCTGCTGAGCGACCGCTACGGGCGCCGGCCGCTGTGCCTGCTGGGGTGCTCGGCCGCCGCGCTGTGGATGTTCCCGATGGTCGCGCTGCTCGCCACCGGCGCGCCGCTGCTGATGTTCCTCGGATTCCTGGGGGCGCTGCTCGCGTTCGTGACGATGTTCGCCGTGCTCGGCGCGTATCTCCCGGAGCTGTACGAGCCGCGGGTGCGCTGCACGGGCGCGGCCGTGGGCTACAACCTCGGCGGGGTGCTCGGCGGCGCGCTCACCCCGATCGTGGCGACGGCGCTCGCCGAGCACGGCGGACGCGTCCCCTGGGGTGTGGGCGCCTATCTGACGGGGGTCGCGCTGTTCAGCCTGGGCTGCTTCGCGCTGCTGCCGGAGACCAGGCCGGTGGCGGTGGCAGTCCCCGAGCCTGCCGTCGGGTGACACGGCTACGGGTTGATCGCCAGCTCCAAGTACGCCGCGAACAGCACCAGATGAACCCCGCCCTGGAGCGGTGTCGCCCGTCCCGGCACCACCGTCAGGGAACTGACCACCACGGTCAGGGCGAGCAGCACCATGTGGGTCGAGCCGAGGCCGAGGACGAGCGGTCCGGAGAGCCAGATGGACGCCAGGGCGACGGCGGGGATGGTGAGACCGATGCTGGCCATGGCCGAGCCGAGCGCGAGGTTGAGGCTGGTCTGTACGCGGTCGCGGCGGGCGGAGCGCAGGGCGGCGATGGTCTCGGGAAGCAGGACGAGCAGGGCGATGATCACGCCGACGACGGCGTGGTGCAGCCCGGCGGCCTCGACGCCGGACTCGATGGTCGGCGATACCCCCTTGGCCAGCCCTACGACACCGATCAGGGCGAGGCCGAGCAGGCCCAGGCTGATCAGGGCGGTGCGGGCGGTCGGCGCGTCCGCGTGGTGGTCCTTGGTGATCACCGCACCCTGCCGGGAGACCGGCAGGAAGTAGTCGCGGTGCCGCACGGTCTGCGTGGCCACGAAGAGGCCGTACAGGGCGAGTGAGGAGAGTGCGGCAAAGGTGAGCTGGGCGCCGGAGAACTCCGGGCCCGGCTTGCTGGTGGTGAAGGTCGGCAGAACCAGGCTGAGCGTGGCCAGGGTCGCCACGGTGGCGAGGGCGGCGCCGGTGCCCTCGGGGTTGAAGACCGCCGTGCCGTGCCGCAGCGAGGCGACGATCAGGCACAGGCCGACGATGCCGTTGCAGGTGATCATGACGGCCGCGAAGACGGTGTCTCTGGCGAGGGTCGAGCTCTTGTCGCCGCCGTCGGCCATCAGGGTGACGATCAGGGCGACCTCGATGATCGTGACGGCGACGGCGAGGACCAGGGAGCCGAAGGGTTCGCCGACGCGGTGGGCGATGACCTCGGCGTGGTGCACCGCGGCCAGGACGGCCCCGGCGAGGACCAGAGTGACCAGGGCGACGACCACGCCGGGCAGGTCCTTGCGCCCCCAGGTGAAGATCAGCAGGACGGCTGCGAGCACCGGTACGAAGGTCGTCCACCGGGTGGTGAGCGACCTGAGCCGAGTGATCATGAAGAGATCCTCGCAGAGGCGTACGGGCCCCGCACTCCGGCGTCGCGGAGCCCCTCGCGCACTACTTGAACTCGGTCATCTCCAGTACGTCGCAGTCGGTGAAGGACGGTGGCCTGGTACACAGCGCGGCCATCTGCTGGGCGAATTCGGTGGTACCGGGATCGCTGCTGTTGCGCATGGCCTCCTCGTACGAGTCGAACTCGATCACGACGAGGACATGGCCGGGCTTGCTCCGGTCCCGCAGGACGAGGCGGTGGGTAGGCCCGCCGTCGCGGCCGGCCATGCGCTTGTCCGCCTCCTCCGCCAGCGCTCGCATCTCGTCGAAGCGGTCGGTCTCGAAGTCGACGATCTGCACGAATTTCATCGCTGCGTCCATGGATGCCTCCACCCGGCCGTGCCACCCCCGGGGCGGGGGCGCTCGGTATCCAACGAAGCACCGGGAGCGGCGGTCGGCAATTCATCGTGCGGTGCTCCCGGTGATCGTTGTTCCTACGTCCGGCGTGGTCAGACGTCGACGCTGTCCTTCGCAGCGCCTTCGGTCCCCCTCTGCGCCGCCTCGGCCGCCGCCTGCTTCTTGTTGGCCATCAGGCTGGTGATCGTGGTGACGATCAGGACCCCGCAGATCACGCCGAGGGAGACCGGTATGGAGATCTCCGGGACATGGACGCCGGACTCGTGCAGCGCGTGCAGCACCAGCTTGACGCCGATGAAGCCGAGGATGACCGACAGGCCGTAGCTGAGGTGGACCAGCTTCTTGAGCAGGCCGCCGATGAGGAAGTACAGCTGCCTCAGGCCCATCAGGGCGAACGCGTTGGCCGTGAACACGATGTACGGGTCCTGCGTCAGGCCGAAGATCGCGGGGATGGAGTCGAGGGCGAACAGCACGTCCGTCGTACCGATGGCGAGCATCACGACCAGCATCGGGGTCATGACCCGCTTGCCGTTCTCCTGGATCCACAGCTTGGTGCCGTGGTACCGGTCGGCCACGCCGAAGCGGCGCTCGGCGGCCTTGAGCAGCTTGTTCTCCTCGAACTCCTCGTCCTCCTCGTCGGTCCGGGCCTCCTGGATGAGCTTCCAGGCGGTCCAGATGAGGAAGGCGCCGAAGATGTAGAAGACCCACGCGAAGTTGGCGAGGACGGCCGCGCCCGCCGCGATGAAGATGGCCCGCAGGACCAGGGCTATGAGGACGCCGACGAGCAGCACTCGCTGCTGGTACTGCGAGGGCACGGCGAACTTCGCCATGATCAGGACGAAGACGAAGAGGTTGTCGACGCTCAGCGACTTCTCGGTGATGAAGCCGGCGAAGAACTCGCCGCCCGCCTGGCCGCCTCCGAAGACGAGCAGACCGAGTCCGAAGAGTCCGGCGAGGGCGATCCAGACGATCGTCCAGATGCCGGCTTCCTTGATCGACACGTCATGCGGCTTGCGGCCGATGAAGAAGTCGACGGCGATGAGGGCGGCCAGCCCCACGATGGTCAGGACCCACAGGGTCACGGAAACATCCACTACTGCTCCTCCGGCGGTATTAACGGCAAATGGTCAGCGTCGTCGCTACCGGAGGTCTCTTCCACCTTGGACGGGCGTCCAAGGCCGACGCCCCGGGATCTGGCCTGATCCGTATTGACGGGTACGCCGCAGCAGATAGGGAGTACTCCCCTCCGTACGGAGAAGCTTACCCCAATCACCAAGGAAAGGTAAAGCAATTACCAAAGAAAGGATAAAGATGCAGGTGGGGGACCTTTACCTGTACTTGGTGCGAGCCGTCGCGACCTCGGTCAACACCCGCTGGAGCACCTGGCTGCCGGGCGGCACGAGCGAGGGCTCGTACGTCCAGGCATGACCGACCCACGGGTCGGCGAGATGGTCGTCGGGCAGCGGGGTGAGTCGCATCAGCGAACGCCAGAGCGGGTCGAGCAACGGGCCGTAGCCTGCCGCGTCCTCGCGGTCCGCGACCATCATCAGATGGACGCCGACGGCCGGTCCCTCGTCCGCGAGATAGCGCAGCTGGGTCACGGCACGGTCGTCGAAGCCGTGCGGGAAGTCGTTGACGATCAGCAGCTGTTCGGCCGTGTCGAGGCCGGGCGGCAGCGAGTCGGCGGCTCCGCCGCGCACCGCCATCTGCACCAGGTCCACCCGCTGGGTGAGCCGGGCCAGCACGTCCGCGACCCCGGCGGCCCCCACGGCGGGCGGCGCCGCGAGCACGCCGGTGTGCACCAGCGGGACCAGCGCCTGCGCCGCCGAACCGGCCGGGTCGATGACGTGCACGGCGAACTCGCCCACCGGATAGACGGCCAGCAGCCGGGCCGCGTGCGCCACGGCCGTGTCGAGCGCGAGGCGCCGCAGCTCGTGCGAGTCGGCGAACGAGCCGTCCAGGGACTCCCCGCCGCCGCTGTCGATCCACAGACCGCGCTCCAACGGCAGCCGCACCAGCATCGGAATCCGCAGGTCGGGGCTCTCCGGGAGATGGAGGTCGCCCAGGCGCAGGGCCATGGGGATCTCCATCGGGACGCGGTAGCCGTGCCAGACCGGGTTGTCCCAGCCGGCGAAGGCAAGCGGGAGCGCGGGTTCGACCACCTCGGACTCGGCAGCCAGTTGGGCGAGGTCCCGGTCGAGGGCCGCCCGCGCCTGGTCGACGAGTTGGGCGTGCTTGGCCTGGGCCGTCTCGCGGGCCGCGTCGCCCTGGCCGCCGATCCGGCTGCGCGGGTCGGACAGCGCCTGGTCGAGCTCCTTCTCCATGCGCGAGTCGGCGAAGTCGACCGCGCTGCGATAGGCGGCCATGGTGCGGGCCAAATCCTCGAACATGCCCCACACCTGGTTGTAGAGCCGCTCCTCCATCGACCACCCGGTCGCGTCACCGGCGACGGGCTGCGCGGCCTGTCCGGGCGGAGCCGGGGGCACGGTCGGCGCGGGCGACGGGGGCGCCCCGGTCTGCCGACGCGGGTGGCTGTAGTCGATCGGGCCACCGGTGGCGGGGGCTGCAGGCTGGGCGGGAGCCGGGTCGGCGGGGTATCCGGGCGGCGGCGCCACAGCGCCTTGCGCACCGTACGGAGAGGTCGACGGCTGCGGTGCTACGGCGCCGGAGGCACCCGGTGTCGCAGGGCCGCTCCCGTCGGGACCGATGCCCGGTGTGGCCGTCTGGCGGGAGCGGTCGCCGTCCGTGGTGCGCGGCGGAGGTGCCGCCACTGAGCGGGCCAGGCCCCGGGCCACCGCTTCGTTGATGGTGCCCGCGAGGTGGGCGGCCTGGGGCAGGCCCTGGTCGGTGAGGAGTTCGGCCAGGCCGCCCGCGTAGCCCTGGCCGACGGCGCGTACTTTCCAGGCGCCCTGTCTGCGGTACAACTCCAGGGCCACTACGGCCGATTCGGCGTCCAGGCCGGTGATCGTGTAGGTGGCGACCTCGGTGCCGTCGAGGCCGGTGACCGCGACGAAGGGTGCGGCGACGGCCCCGAAGCGGGTGGGGCCGTCGGCGCCGAGGGGCAGCGCGAGCAGCACGCTGACACGGTGGACGGCCTCCGGCATGGCTCCGAGGTCCACCGCGAGGCGGTGGTCGGCGGCGGCCTGCTTGGAGACCTCAAGGCCGGGCAGGGTGGGTGTGCCCGGGTGGGCCACCCACTCCACGCCGTGGATCCTGCCGCGCTCGTCGCCGAGCGTGGCGGCGGCCACGACCGGCTTGCCGGCCGCGACCCGGATCTCCAGACGCATCTGGGAGAGCGGGTGGTTCTGCCCTCGCACCAGCTCGGCCGCCATCGCTCTCGTCCCCCTGCTCAGCCGTGTCGTCTCGTGTGCGCCGGGCCGCCGCCCTAGAGGTGCGGCAGGATCGCCGGCATCAGGTCCTGGAAAGTGCGGCCGTTGGTCGGTGTGCCGAGGGCCGTCAGGGTCCAGCCGGAGCCGGAGCGGTGCACCTTCGCCATGATCTGGGCCGTGTACTGACCGCCGCCCGCGAGTGTGTAGCGGGCCAGTTCCTGGCCGTTGGTCTCGTCGACCAGGCGGCAGAACGCGTTCTGCACCTCCTGGAAGGTCTGGCCCGTGAAGGAGTTCACGGTGAAGACGATCTGGTCGATGTGGACCGGCACGCGCGCGAGGTCGACGAGGATTGCCTCGTCGTCGCCACCCTGGCCGACACCGCCGACGAGGTTGTCGCCCGTGTGCCGGACGGAGCCGTCGTCGCTCACCAGGTGGCGGAAGAACACCACGTCGACCGGCTGCTTGTCGGCGAACAGCACGGCGGACGCGTCGAGGTCGATCTCCCGGGTACGCGTGCCGAACAGGCCGCGCCGGGGAGCCGCCTGCCAGCCGAGACCCATGCGCACCGCGGTCAGGCCGGTCCCGTCGTTCTTCTCAAGACTGATGGCCTGACCCTTGGTCATGTTGACGGTCACGGCTGTTCCCCTCTCGAACTGTCCCCTGTTGCCGCGGAATCCGCGGCTGCCCAGAACCCTACGCAGCGGCACTGACAGTGCCGAACCCCGCATCGGACTTTGTGTCGGTCTTGCAACACAGAGCGCATACCCCGAGGTCCGGCGGTCCACCCGGGCGATCAGGCCAGGCCGCCCTCCTTCATCTGCCGCAGCTCCTTCTTCATCTCGTGCACCTCGTCGCGCAGCCGGGCGGCGACCTCGAACTGGAGGTCCGCGGCGGCGGCGCGCATGCGTGCGGTCATCTCCTCGATCTGCTCGGCGAGTTCGGCCGCGGGACGGTCGGTGGGCACCCCGTCCTTGGCCTTCCCCTTGGCCGACTTGGACGCCTTCGCGGCCTTGCCGCCGAGCGCGGGCACGGGAGCCTTTGCGCCCTTCCCGTCCTTGCCCGCCTTGCGGTAGCCGGAGCCGAGCAGCTGCTCCGTGTCGACGTCCTCGCGGGCGATCTGCGCCACGATGTCGTTGATCTTCTTGCGGAGCGGCTGGGGGTCGATGCCGTGGGCCGTGTTGTACGCGACCTGCTTCTCCCGGCGGCGGTTGGTCTCCTCGATGGCCTTCTCCATCGCCGGGGTGATCTTGTCGGCGTACATGTGGACCTGGCCGGAGACATTGCGCGCCGCGCGGCCGATGGTCTGGATCAGGGAGGTGCCGGAGCGCAGGAAGCCCTCCTTGTCGGCGTCCAGGATGGCGACCAGGGACACCTCGGGCAGGTCGAGGCCCTCGCGCAGGAGGTTGATGCCGACCAGGACGTCGAACTCGCCGGAACGCAGCTCGCGCAGCAGCTCGATACGGCGCAGGGTGTCGACGTCGCTGTGCAGGTACCGGACCTGGATGCCGAGTTCGAGGAAGTAGTCCGTGAGGTCCTCGGCCATCTTCTTGGTGAGGGTGGTGACCAGGACGCGTTCGTCCTTCTCGGTGCGCTTGCGGATCTCGTGCACCAGGTCGTCGATCTGGCCCTCGGTGGGCTTGACGACGACCTCGGGGTCGATGAGCCCGGTGGGGCGGATGATCTGTTCGACGGTGCCGTCCGCCCGGGAGAGCTCGTACTTGCCGGGGGTCGCCGACAGGTAGACCGTCTGTCCGATGCGCTTCTGGAACTCCTCCCACTTCAGGGGGCGGTTGTCCAGGGCGGAGGGCAGCCGGAAGCCGTGGTCGACGAGGGTGCGCTTGCGGGAGGCGTCGCCCTCGTACATCGCGCCGATCTGCGGGACCGTGTTGTGCGACTCGTCGATGACGAGGAGGAAGTCCTCCGGGAAGTAGTCGATCAGCGTGTTCGGCGGGGAGCCTGGCTCGCGGCCGTCGAAGTGCATCGAGTAGTTCTCCACGCCGGAGCAGGAGCCGATCTGGCGGAGCATCTCCAGGTCGTACGTGGTGCGCATGCGCAGGCGCTGGGCCTCCAGGAGCTTGCCCTGCTTCTCCATCTCGGCCAGCCGCTCGCCGAGTTCCTTCTCGATGTCGTTGACGGCCCGCTCCATGCGCTCGGGGCCCGCGATGTAGTGGGAGGCCGGGAAGACGTAGAGGTGCTCGTCCTCGCTGATGATCTCGCCGGTCAGCGGGTGGAGGGTGGAGAGGGCCTCGATCTCGTCGCCGAACATCTCGATGCGGACGGCCAGTTCCTCGTAGACCGGGAAGATCTCGATGGTGTCGCCGCGGACGCGGAAGGTGCCCCGGGTGAAGGCCACGTCGTTGCGCGTGTACTGGATGTCCACGAAGCGGCGCAGCAGCTGGTCGCGGTCGATCTCGTCGCCGACCTTGAGGGGGACCATGCGGTCCACGTACTCCTGCGGAGTACCGAGGCCGTAGATGCAGGAGACCGAGGCGACGACGATGACGTCGCGGCGGGTGAGCAGCGAGTTGGTCGCGGAGTGGCGCAGGCGCTCGACCTCCTCGTTGACCGAGGAGTCCTTCTCGATGTAGGTGTCCGACTGCGGGACGTAGGCCTCTGGCTGGTAGTAGTCGTAGTACGAGACGAAGTACTCGACCGCGTTGTTCGGCAGGAGCTCGCGGAACTCGTTGGCCAGCTGGGCGGCCAGGGTCTTGTTCGGCGCCATCACCAGGGTGGGGCGCTGGAGCTTCTCGATCATCCACGCGGTGGTGGCGGACTTGCCGGTGCCGGTCGCGCCGAGCAGGACGACGTCCTTCTCACCTGCCTCGACGCGCCGGGCCAGCTCGGCGATGGCCGCCGGCTGGTCGCCGCTGGGCTGGTAGGAACTGACGACCTCGAAAGGCGCCACCGTGCGTTCGATGTGGGAAACGGGCCGCATGGAACCAACCGTACGACCCGCCACTGACAACGGGGTCGGATCAGCGGTTCTGCGGGGTGCGGGAGCGGCGGTGTCCGAGCTCGCGGTCGGCGCGGACCGGGGTGCGCCGGGGGTGCGGGACGAGGGCGCCGGCCGGGACGCCGGGCTTGTGCTCGACGGGGACCCTGGCGGGCTTGCCCATGACCATCATCGGGTCGAACATCACGACGACGCCGGCCAGGAGGAGGAAGGCGAGGGGGCCGATCATCATGGGCGCGAGCAGTGACGCGGCGGAGACTCCGTCGGTGGTCGCGGCCGTGCCGTGGATGTGGACGGTGAGGGCGGCCATCCCGGTGTAGTGCATGCCGGTGACGGCGAGTCCCATGACGAGGCTCGCGCCCACGCTCCACAGGAATCCGCGGACCTGTCCGGCCGCCCACAGGGCGCTGATCGCGGCGACGACCGCTATGACGACGGAGGCGGTGACCGTGAAGGTGTTGTATTCGAGCTTCCCGTTGAGGCGCATGCCGGCCATGCCCAGGTAGTGCGCCGAGGCGATGCCCAGGCCGGTGAGGGTGCCGCCGGTGAACAGGGCCGTCCCCCTGGCTCCCCGGTAGCCGACGATGAAGATCCCGACGCCCACCATGACGATGGCGACGGCGAGGCTCGCGAAGGTCATCGGTTTGTCGTAGTGGACCGGTGTCTGGCGGACCGAGAAACCCATCATCGCGATGAAGTGCATCGTCCATATGCCGGAACCGATCGCCGCCGATCCCAGGGCGAGCCAGCCGGGCCTCCAGGACTGGGCCACGAGCATCGATCTGGTGGTGCAGCGCAGGCCGAGCGCACCGCCGAGGCAGGCCATGAGGTAGGCCACCAGCGGTGTGACGAGTCCGTAGCTGAAACCGTCGACCGTGCCCTGCATGCGCAGTAACCCTTCCGCCCTGTTCCGTCCCGCAAATTCCTGAAACCCGCCCAGCCCCAGGACCGCAGGAACGGTCAGGGTCGACGCAGAGAGTATGACCCCCACCGGAATGGTCGAACGATTTTCCGGCAAAGAAACACGGCCCCGCCCCACTTGTGCGGCACCGGTGAGCGGACTTGGGCAACTCCATTCATTCTGTGTCCATCCCGTACCCCACGGGTAGTGACGTTCCGCTGTCATCCTTGAGCTGTATGTGATCGCTTGACGCGAGGAGTACGCATGCACCTGCGCGCAGTTGCCGCCTCGACCACCGCGCTCCTGGGGGCCGCCGCCCTCCTGCTCCCCTCCCCCCGGGCCAGTGCCGGTGACGCCGCCCAGTGGCCCACCGTGGTCGCCCATCGCGGCGCGTCCGCCTACGCCCCCGAGAACACCCTGGCCTCCATCGACAAGGCGGCCCGGCTCGGTTTCCAATGGGTGGAGAACGACGTCCAGCGCACCAAGGACGGCGAACTCGTCGTCATCCACGACGACAGCCTGAAGCGCACCACCGACGTCGCGAAGGTGTTCCCCGACCGGGCCCCCTGGAAGGTGAAGGACTTCACCGCCGCCGAGATCGCCCGCCTCGACGCGGGCGGCTGGTTCGGCCCCGCGTTCACTGGCACCCGCGTGCCCACGCTCACGCAGTACATGCGCGAGGTGGAGCACAACCACCAGAGCCTGCTCCTGGAGATCAAGAACCCGGAGCTGTACCCCGGGATCGAGCAGCAGACCCTCAAGGTCCTGGGCAACGAAGGATGGCTCGACCAGTCCCACCTCGGCGGCCGGCTGATCGTGCAGAGCTTCAGCGCGGACAGCATCCGGATCGTGCACGACCTCGCCCCGGGCATCAGGACGGGCTTCCTCGGCACGCCTTCCGTGTCCGCCCTGCACGATTACGCCGCCTTCACCGACCTGATCAACCCGTCGTACGGCTCGATCTCCGCGAGCTATGTCTCCGCCGTGCACGGGTTCACGGGCCCGCACGGCACTCCGATGGAGGTGTACGCCTGGACCGTCGACGACGTGCCCACGGCGTGGAAGGTCGCCGGGTACGGCGTGGACGGCATCATCACCAACAAACCGGACGTGGTGCGTTCCGCGCTGAACGGGTTCTGAGACCGCTCGCGGGGCGTTGTCAGTGCCGGGTCGTACGGTGGGCGCATGGACAGCCATGGGCAGAACGAGCAGCGGGTCGTGTGGACCGTCGTCGGCACCGACATCGGTCCGCTGCTGCTGGCCGCGACACAGGACGGCCTGGTCAACGTCGTGTTCCACGCCACGGACACGGTGCGCGACAGGACACTCGACCGGCTGGCGTCCCGGCTGGGCACCGAACCGGTCGAGGCACCCGACTCCCCCTTGCTGGCCGAGGCGATACGCCAGTTCGAGGCCTACTTCGCCGGTGCGCAACGGGACTTCGACCTGCCGCTCGACTGGTCCCTGATCTCCGGCTTCAACCGGCAGGTGCTGCGCGAGCTGGCGTCCGGCGTGCCGTACGGCTCGGTCGTCGGTTACGGCGATCTGGCCGGGCGGGTCGGTCAGCCTCGCGCGGCCCAGGCGGTGGGGGTGGCGATGGGTTCCAATCCACTGCCGGTCGTGGTGCCGTGCCACCGGGTCGTGGAAAGCGATGGTGGCATCGGCGGGTTCGGGGGCGGCCTGGAGACGAAGAGGAAGCTGCTGGCGCTGGAGGGAGTGCTGCCCGAGCCGTTGTTCTGAGCTCGAGCAGGGGACTACGGGGGGAGAGACCGTGCTGGGGAAGACCGGTTGCACATGCGGTCACAGTGGCATCGGGTGCGCGCTGTGACCGCCGTGGAAGAGCGAGCCGTCACGGCCGAACGGCTGCCCGCCCTGCGGCGCCGGGTGTCCGGTGTGCTGATCACGACCCAGATCCTGGGCGGGCTCGGTGTCGCCACCGGGATAGCGCTGGCCGCCGTCCTGGCCAAGCAGATCAGCGGGACCGAGTCGCTGTCCGGGCTGGCACCCACGGCGACCGTGACGGGCACAGCGCTGCTGTCGATGCCGTTCGCTGCGCTCATGACGGCGCGCGGCCGGCGTCCCGGACTGGTCCTCGGCTATCTGGTCGGGGCGCTGGGAGCCGGTGTCGTGGTGCTCGCGGCGAGCATCGGGAGCTTTCCGCTGCTGCTGGGCGGCATGGCCTGCTTCGGGGCGGCCTCGTCGGCGAATCTGCAGTCCCGGTTCGCCGCCGCCGATCTGGCCGAGCCGGAGCAGCGGGCCCGGGCCATCTCGCGTGTCGTGTGGGCGACGACCATAGGCGCGGTCCTCGGACCCAACATCGCAGCGCCCGCGGGCCGTAGCGTCTCCGGGCTCGGGATACCCGAGGCTGCGGGCCCCTTCCTGTGGGCGGGCGGGATCTTCCTGGTCGCCGCGGTCGTGGTCGCCGTACTGCTGCGGCCCGATCCGTTGTTGACGGCCCGGGCGCTCGCGCCGGAGGAGGACCGGTCGCCGGCCGCGCGGTCGTTGCGGGCGGGGTTCGCCGCGGTGGCCACCTCGCCTCGGGCCCGGCTCGCGTTGGTGACGGTGGCCGTGGTGCACACCGCGATGGTGTCGGTGATGGCGATGACTCCGGTCGAGCTGGGCCATCACGGGGCGAGCATCGATCTGGTGGGGCTGGTGATCAGCGGGCATATCGCGGGGATGTACGCGTTCTCGCCGCTGATGGGGAGACTGTCCGACCGGGTGGGGCGGCTGTCCGGGATAGGGCTCGCGGTGGGGCTGCTGGCCTGTGCAGCGTTCCTCGCCGGTACGGCGGGCGGGAGTCACGGACGGATCGCGCTGGGGCTGTTCGTGCTGGGCCTGGGCTGGTCGGCGGGGCTCGTCTCCGGCTCGGCGCTGCTCACCGACTCGGTGCCGCAGCCCGCGCGGGCCGCCGCGCAGGGCCTGTCCGACCTCACCATGAACACCTCGGCGGGCATCGGCGGGGCGGTGGCCGGCCTGGTGGTCGCGAAGGCCAGCTACGGCTGGCTGAACCTGGCCGCCGCCTGCCTGCTGATACCCCTGGCCGCGCTGGCGCTGGTCACCCGCTCCCGGAAAACGCCGGTTTCCGATGGCCCGCGGAGGGTGGCCGGGACGCCGAGCCGGTAGCAGACTCCGCCATGCGCGCGCACAGCCACTGGCATCCGGGGGATCGGAGCCGAAGGGACGGCGATCACGCATGAGTGGAAGCGGAAACAGGGCAGTCGCGTATCTCAAGCCGGGAGCGGTCGAAGTCAGGACCATCGACTACCCGACGCTTGAACTGCAGGACGGGCCGGGAGTCGCACCGGACAACGTGGGCCGCAAGGTCCGGCACGGGGTGATCCTGAAGGTGCTCGCCAGCAACATCTGTGGCAGTGACCAGCACATGGTGCGCGGTCGGACGACCGCGCCCGAGGGGCTGGTCCTCGGACACGAGATCACCGGAGAGGTCGTCGAACGGGGTCCGGACGTCGAGTTCATCGACGTGGGCGACATCGTCTCCGTACCGTTCAACATCGCCTGCGGGCGGTGCCGCAACTGCAAGGAACGCAAGACCGGCATCTGCCTGAACGTCAACCCGGCCCGTCCGGGGGCGGCTTACGGCTATGTCGACATGGGCGGCTGGGTCGGCGGTCAGGCCGAGTACGCCTTGGTCCCGTACGCGGACTTCAACCTGCTGAGGTTCCCGGACCGGGACGAGGCACGCGAGAAGCTGCTCGATCTGACCATGCTGTCGGACATCTTCCCGACCGGTTTCCACGGTGCGGTCACCGCGGGCGCCGGGGTCGGGTCCACGGTGTACGTCGCCGGGGCGGGTCCGGTCGGGCTGGCGGCGGCAGCGTCGGCGCAGCTGCTGGGCGCCGCGGTCGTCATCGTCGGCGACCTCAACGCCGAACGCCTGGCCCAGGCGAGGAGTTTCGGCTGCGAGACCGTCGACGTCTCGCGCGGCGACATCGGGGAGCAGATCGCCGAGATCCTCGGCGAGCCCGAGGTGGACGCGGCGGTCGACGCGGTCGGCTTCGAGGCGCGGGCCCATGGCCCGAACGCCCCGGAGGCGCCGGCGACCGTCCTGAACTCGCTGATGGGCGTCACGCGCGCGGGCGGTGCCCTGGGCATCCCCGGGCTGTACGTCACCGATGACCCCGGTGGCATCGACGAGGACGCGAAGAGCGGCACCCTGAAGGTGCGGCTCGGCCTCGGCTGGGCCAAGAGCCACCGGTTCACGACCGGTCAGTGCCCGGTGATGACGTACCACCGGAGTCTGATGATGGCGATCCTGCACGGGCGCGTGCACATCGCGAAAGCGGTCAACGCGACCCCGATCGCCCTGGAGGACGCACCGCGCGGCTACGCCGAGTTCGACCAGGGCGCCAGCCGCAAGTACGTGCTCGATCCGCACGGGACGCTGGCGGGCATCAGCCCGGTCTGACGTACGGGAAAGTGGGGGTCACGCACGCGTGGCCCCCTTTTTCCACGTCAGGTGCTGGTGGTGTCCCCCACATTCGGCGAGGGTTTGACCGGGCACGACGCCCGCCAGGGATGAGGGAAGACCGAAAAACAGGAGGCGCGTGGTGCTGGTGGTGTCCGAGGAAGTACGCGAGGCGATCGACGCGCGTCGACCCGTGGTGGCCCTGGAGTCGACGATCATCGCGCACGGGCTGCCGCGCCCGCGCAATCTGCAGGTGGCGCTGGAGCTGGAGGCGGCGGTACGCCAGGAGGGCGCCGTCCCCGCGACGATCGCCGTGCTCGACGGGCGGCCTCATGTCGGCCTGGACAAGGAGCAGTTGGAGCGGGTCGCCAACGAGGACGGGATCCGCAAGCTCGGCCACCGTGATCTGCCGCTCGCGGTGGCGGCGGGGGCGAGCGGGGCGACGACGGTGTCGGCGACGGCGCTGCTGGCGGCGCGTGCGGGCGTCCGGGTGTTCGCGACCGGGGGCCTCGGCGGGGTGCACCGGGAGTGGACGGTGACGCAGGACGAGTCCGCCGACCTGGGGCTGCTGGCCTCCACCCGGATCACGGTGGTGTGCGCGGGCGTGAAGTCGATCCTGGACGTGCCGGCGACCTTGCAGCGCCTGGAGACGCTGGGCGTGGCGGTCGCCGGCTACGGCACGGACCGCTTCCCCGGCTTCTACCTCTCCGACTCCGGATACCCCGTGGACTGGACGCTGGAGACCCCGCAGCAGGTGGCGGCCGTGATGCGGGCGCAGGACGCGCTCGACGCCCCGGAGTCGACACTGATCGTCGCCAACCCCGTGCCCGAGGACGAGCAGTTGGATCCCGCGCTGCACGCGCGCGTGCTCGCCGACGCCCTGCACGCGTGCGAGGCGGAGGGCATCACCGGGCAGGCGGTCACCCCGTTCCTCCTCGGCTACCTCGTGGAGCACACCGACGGCGCCTCGCTGAGCGCCAACCTGGCGGCCGTGCGCGGCAACGTACGGCTGGCGGGGCGGATCGCGGCGGCCTGGGCCGAGGAGGCGTGACGACCGGGCCGACCGGCGCGCTCCTGGTCGTCGGGGACGTCGTCACGGACATCGTGGCCCGGCATCGGGGCCCGCTCGCCCCGGGCACCGACACGGCCGCGGTGATCCGGACCGTGCCGGGCGGCGCGGGCGCCAACGTGGCGTGCTGGGCGGCCCATTGGGGCTGTGCGGACGTGCGGCTGCTCGGCCGCGTGGGTGCGGACGCGGCGGCGTGGCACGAGCGGGAGCTGGTCGCTTCCGGGGTGCGGCCCCGTCTCGTCGTCGATCCGGAGGCGGCGACCGGGACGGTGATCTGCCTGGTCGACACGGGAGCCTCGGCCGAGCGGACGTTCCTGACCGACAGTGGCGCGGCGCTGCGGCTCGGCCCCGAGGACTGGTCGGACTCGCTGCTGGACGGCGTCGTGCGGCTGCATCTGTCGGGCTATCTGCTGTTCTCCGCGCCGAGCCGGGCGTTCGTGGCCGCGGCGGTGGAGTCGGCACGCGCGCGTGGAGTGGCGGTGAGTCTGGATCCGGCGTCGGCGGGGTTCCTGGTGGAGCTGGGCGTGGACCGTTTCCTGGCGCTCGTCGAGGGGGTGGACGTGCTGCTGCCGAGCCGGGACGAGGCGTGTCTGCTCACCGGGTTGCCCGATCCGGCGGACGCGGCGGCCAAGTTGAGCCGTCATGTCCCCCTGGTCGTCACCAAGCAGGGCGCCGAGGGAGCCCTGCTGGCCCACTCCGGCACGGTCCACGCGCGCGTACCGGCCGAGCCCGCCACACCCCGGGACACCACGGGCGCGGGCGACGCGTTCACGGGGGCGTTCCTCGCGACCCTGCTGACGGGCGCCGATCCCGAGAAAGCAGCGCGGGAGGGATGCCGGGCGGGGGCGCGAG
The DNA here is from genome assembly GCF_042751305.1 of Streptomyces hokutonensis. Lineage (GTDB taxonomy): Bacteria > Actinomycetota > Actinomycetes > Streptomycetales > Streptomycetaceae > Streptomyces > Streptomyces hokutonensis_A. The sequence continues at coordinate 278,651 of NZ_JBHYWD010000004.1, read as the reverse complement.
CGGTGGAACGGGTGGGAGGGCGGCCGCCTGGGCGGGAGTGACGAAGCAAGCCCGCCTCCCGCAGCCACCCGGGGCCAACTCCCGCTCCCCGCCTACCCCTTCCGCCCCCACGCCGAGATCATCGGTGCCGTCGCCAGGTCCATCGTGCCGGAGGCGACGTTGGCCAGGTGACGGTCGATGTCCTCGTCCGTGGCGAGGCCTGCGGTGACGAGCTGGTCGCGGATCTGGCGGACCGTGGCGGATTCCAGGGCGGCGCAGGCCGGTGAGGTGACCGGGAAGTACGCGTCGGCCTCCACCCGGCGCAGGCCCGCCTCGCGGAGCAGGCGCGGGAGTTTGCGGCCATAGGAGAGGTCGGCGCCGCGGTCGGCGAGGAGGGCGCGGAAGCCGTTGCGGAGACGGTTCGCGAGTTGCTGCTCGGGACCGTGTTCGTCGGGGCAGAGCAGGGGCTGGAGGGCGGGGTCGGCGTCCTCGATCAGGAGGCGTCCGCCGGGGCGCAGGGACTTGATCATCGAGCGCAACGCCCGTTCCCGGTCCGGGACATGGACCAGGACCAGCCGGGCGTGCACCAGGTCGAAGCCCTCCCCCGGCGGCTCCTCGGCGCCGACGTCGTGGACGCGCACCTCGATCGGCGGGCGGCCCGCCGAGGCGACCTGGGAGGTGTCGATGTCGGTTGCGAGAACCTTCCCCGTCGGTCCGACCTTCTTGGCCAGCCAGGACACCACCGAGGTGCCGCCGACGCCGACCTCCCAGACCCGCCAGCCGGGTCCTACGCCGAACCCCTCCATGTGCCGGAACGTGGTGGGGTCGAAGAGCGTGGCGAAGGCGTCGAAGCGCTGCCCCGCCTCTGACTGCCGGTTGTCGAGGAGATACCCGTCGGATCGCGTCATGCCGCGATCATCCCAGTTGCTCCGCTTCTCGGGAGGGGACGACGCTCCGGTTCCCCACCCCCTCGCCACGACCGTGCACCTGTTCATCCACAGCCGGGAACAAAGCGGAGGATTCCGTTCCCACAGGCTTACCCGCCGCTCACGTCGGCCTGGCAAACTGGCACGCCAGGCGCAGAAATGCGATGCGAGGGGATCCACGCAAGGAGATCCGGATGTCCATGGCAGGGAATCTTCGGAAGGTCACGGGCCTCGGCAGGGTCGGCGGCCTCCGCAAGGTGGCACGGCTGGCGCGGCGGCGCCCGCGGGTCGACCTGAGCCACCACGCCCGGTCGCCCCTGGGCTCCTCGGTGGTGAAGTGCGTCACGTATCAGGACGGTGTCCGGGTCCCGGTCGGCGGCGATCTGGTGGACGCCGTCGAGCGGGTGCGCAAGAAGGACGACGGGTTCGTCTGGCTCGGTCTGCACGAGCCGACGAACGAGGAGTTCGCGGGCATCGCCGAGCTCTTCGACCTGCACCCGCTGGCGGTCGAGGACGCGATCGAGGCCCATCAGCGCCCGAAGGTGGAGCGCTACGGCGAGACGCTGTTCGCGGTGTTCAAGACGGTCTGCTACGTCGAGCACGAGAAGCTGACGGCGACGAGCGAGGTCGTGGACACCGGCGAGATCATGGTGTTCGTCGGCGCCGAGTTCGTCATCACCGTGCGGCACGGACGGCACGGCTCGCTGGGGCCGCTGCGCGAGGAGTTGGAGTCGAACCCCCGGCAGCTCGCCAAGGGGCCGGCCGCGGTGCTGCACGCGATCGCGGACCACGTGGTCGACGACTATCTGAGCGTCACGGACTCGGTGCAGGCGGACATCGACCAAGTGGAGACGGACGTGTTCGCGGAGAACGGCGCGCGGGCCGACCCGGGCCGTATCTACCAACTCAAGCGTGAACTGCTGGAGTTGAAGCGGGCGGTGGTCCCCCTCAGCGGTCCGCTGGAGGCGCTGTCCACGCGGCCGATGCGGGTGGTCGGACCGGAGATACAGGCCTACTTCCGCGATGTCTCCGACCACCTGCTGCGGGCGAAGGAGCAGATCGCGTCCTTCGACGAACTGCTCAACTCGATTCTGCAGGCGCACCTCGCCCAGGTGACGGTCGCGCAGAACGAGGACATGCGGAAGATCACGGCCTGGGCCGCGGTGATCGCCGTACCGACGATGGTGTGCGGTGTGTACGGCATGAACTTCGACAACATGCCGGAGCTGCACTGGCGGTTCGGCTATCCCCTGGTCCTGGTCGTGATATCCCTGGCCTGTCTGGCGCTGTACCGGGGCTTCCGGCGCAACGGCTGGCTCTGAGAGGCAGCCGCTGAACCGGAACCGCCCGGCGGTTCAGCGCATGCCGCTCCGGGCGTAGACGCTCTCGACCCAGCCGGCGAGCTGTTCCTCCGTCAGATGCTGGGCGAGGTCCGCCTCGCTGATCATGCCGACGAGGCGTTTGTTCTCGATGACGGGAAGCCGGCGGATCTGGTGTCCCTGCATCTCCTGGAGCACCTCGCCGACATCGGCGCCGGCGTCGATCCAGCGGGGTGTGCCCTGGGCCATCTCGCCCGCGGTGATCTTCGCCGGATCGTGGCCCATGGCCACACAGCCGACGACGATGTCCCGGTCGGTGAGGATGCCGCAGAGCCGTTCGTTCTCGTCGCTGATGGGCAGGGCTCCTACGCCCAGTTCGCGCATCAGCTGGGCGGCGCGGTCCAGGGTTTCATGGGCGGGGATCCACTGGGCGCCCCGGTGCATGATGTCTCCGGCGGTGGTCATGAAGTACCTCCCGGTGCCGGACGGTCGGCGCGGCACAGAACGTTCCGCTAGTCCCGGCGCTCTACATTCTCGCCGCGCTGCGGTGCGAACGCACCCGGACGGTCGGGACTTCCGGTGCCCCGACCGGAAATCCGGGACGGCACTCGGACGGCGCTCAGACCTGGAAGCCCACGATCTTCTCCGGCGCGACGCGGACGATCACCCGCACCTGGTCGTCCCGTTCGCCGGGCGGGTCGATGCCGAGGTACTTGTGCGAGAGCTCGTGCGGGAGCCGCTTGTCCGGGTCGGGGAGGATCTCGGCGGTGCCGCGGATCTCGACCGAGACGTAGGGGTTGGCGAGGTCGAACACCGACAGGCTGACGCGGGGGTCGTGGCGGAGGTTGCGCACCTTCTGACGGTCCTGGAGGGAGGAGAAGAGGACGGTGTCGTCCTCGCGCTTGATCCAGACCACCGAGGTCTGCGGGGCGCCGTCGGGGCGGAGGGTGGCGACGCTGGCGAAGTTCTTGCCGTCGAGAAGGGCACGGACGGAGTCGTCGAAGATCGGCATGACGACACCCTAACTAAATGCATGCGCATATAAAAGCCTTTGCGCGAGGCAGGCCGCTCAGCCCTTGGGCAACCCGCCCCACGCCGGGTGACGTGGATCGTCGGCGCGCACCAGGACGTCCGCCGTACCGGCCGGGTCGGTCTCGTCCTCGTAGCGCTCGAAGGCGGGCAGGGTCCAGTGCTCGGTCTCGGGGGTGCGGCGGCGCAGGGCGCCCGGCGAGAGGAGGACGTGGAGGGTCAGGTCGAAGGGGAACCAGTGCCGAAGGAGGAAGGGACCGTGCAGCAACAGGAGGGCGCCGGGCGGGAGTTGGACGTAGGGGCTGCGGGTGGCGCGGTCGGCGGCCGGGTCCCACAGGTCGGGCAGGACACGGCCGTCGCCGTCCGCTTCGAGCGGGCCGAAGACCTCGCGCCACAGGGCCCGGGTGTCGAACCAGCCGTCGTAGTAGGCGTCGGCGTCCTGGCGCCCGTACTCCAGCCGCAGGGAGGCGGGGCGCAGGAAGCCCTCCGTGCCGACGACGAGCGAGGGACGGCCGCGGATGCGCAGCGCCTCCGCGACCCGCTCGGCGAGTTCGCCCGGGCGGGCCGCCGGGGCGCCGTCGAAGGCGATGCGCGGCCAGGGGCCGCCGTCGGCCGGCTTGAGGTCGAGCAGGCGCTCGGCGAGGAGGTCGCCGAGCCGGTCCCAGGTGATCGCTTCCAGTCGCACAGGCCCCATGATGCGCCAGGCCCCGGTCAGGAGGTGTCGCGCGAGTGGCTCCGTCGGGCGGCGAGCAGGTGCGGGAGATGGGTCTCGCTCCAGGCGCGGGCGACGTCGAGGAGAGGAATGAGGCTGCGGCCGAGAGGGGTGAGGGCGTATTCGACACGCGGCGGGTTCTCGTCGTATGCGGTCCTGGTCAGCAGGCCGTCGCGCCGCATGGCGCGCAGGGTCTCGCTGAGGACCTTGGGGGTGACGGCCCTGAGCGGGACCTGGAGTTACGTGAAACGGCGCGGGCCGCCTTCGAGGCAGCGGACGACCATGCCGGTCCTCCCCCACTGCCTTAAGGGCGTGGGCGGTGCCCCCAGTCCCCCACCCTGAAGGGCATCACGGAGGAAGGGCAGACGGGGTCGAACATGTCGGGGGCCAGTGGGTGTTGCCCTTCGTCGGCCGTCGCTTCGGTCATCCGTCGAGGCTAGGCGCCGATACCGTTGAAGTAACCGGGCCTCCGGTCCCCAACGTCCTGGTCGGGCGGCGAAGGACGTTGCCGGGCAAGGGGGTTGGGCATGGACGGGATCGTCGTCTTCGGGGCCGGGGGCCGGGCGGGACGGGCGGTGACGGCGGAGGCGCTCGGGCGCGGGTACGAGGTGACGGCCGTGGTGCGGGATCCGGCGCGGTACGCGGAGCTCGCCACGGAGGGCGTCTCGGTCGTACGGGGTGATGTGACCGATGCCGGGTCGGTGCGGGACGTCGCGGGCGGGGCGGTGGGCGCCGTGCACGCGGTGTCGCCGTTCAGCGGGCCCGAGCAGGGGTTCGCGTCGCTCGATCCCGAATTCTTCGTCAAGGCGGCGGACGCGCTGCTGGCCGGGCTGGCCTCGGCGGGGGTGCGACGGCTTGTCGCGGTCGGGCTGTTCGCGAACCTCATCGGGGCGGACGGGCGGCCGGTGATGGACGACGCCTCGGCCTTTCCGCCGGAGATCCGACCGTTCGCGCTGGCTCACACGGCGGGTCTGCGGCGCCTGCGGGAGGCGGGCGAGGGCGCGGTCGACCGGCTGACGCTCACGCCGGGCGGCGGGCTGGACCAGGACGCCCCACGCACCGGGCGCCACCGCTTCGGCGACAAGCGGGTGCCGGAGGGTGCGCCCGGGCTGTCGTACGCGGATCTGGCCGTGGCGGTGCTCGACGAGATCGGGACGCCGAGCCGGCACCGGACGCGTGTGTCGGTGTTCGTGCCGCGCGAGGCGCATGTGCGGCGGACGTAGAAGACAGGAGAGGAAGGCAGGAGAGAGCAGGAGAGAGGTGGTCGGTGGCAGGGAATGGATCTCGTATGGCATCGCTCTCGACTCCCCCGATCCGCAGCGGACTTGTGGTCGGCAGCGGACTTGTGGTCGTCCAGCCGCTCAGGAAACGGCACTGTGCGGGGTGTCGTCGTGGGCCGTTGGCGCTGCTGGTCGTCGAGGGCGGGGTGCCGCGGTGTCTCGACTGCGTCGACCTCGGGCATCTGGTGTTCCTGCCGCGCGGCGACACGGCGCTGACACGCAGGGCGCGGGAGGAGAGCGCGCTGTCGGCGGTGGTCGTGCGGTTCAACCGGCGGCGGGGCCGGTACGAGCGGCAGGGCGTCCTCGTCGAGGAGGCGGGGCTCGCCCGGGCCGAGGAGCGGTGCCTCGCGGACGCGGAGGCACGGCGGCGGCGCCGGGTGCGGGACGCGGGGCGGCGGGCTGCGGAGGACGTGCGGTTCACGGAGGCGTTCGCGGCGGAGATACGACGGCTGTTCCCCGGTTGCCCCGAGGTACGGGCCCGGACGATCGCCGCGCACGCCTCGCTGCGGGGCAGCGGGCGGGTGGGGCGGAGCGCGGCGGGACGGGCGCTGTCCGAAGGCGCGGTGGTCTCGGCGGTGGTGGCGTCCGTACGGCATGTGGACACGCCCTACGACCAGTTGCTGATGAGTGGGGTGCCGAGACACGAGGCACGACGGCGGATCTCTGCGGGGGTGGAACGGGCGCTGCGGGACTGGCGGGATGCCCCGGCATGACGTTCGCCGGTGTCGACAGGTGTCCGTGGCCGGGCGGCCTCGTGGACGCACCCGTATGCCCCGGCGATTCTCGGCCATGGTTGCGCGGGCGGGGATGGGTTCGACTTGTCGTGATGGTTGGTGGTGGGCAGGATCTCGGCTCTACGGGCGGGAGTTGGTGTCGGCATGATCGGTGAACCGTACTTCGCGCTGACGGTTCTGGGGGTGCTCGCGACCGGGGTGATGGCGGGCGTGTTCTGTGCCTTCTCCGTGCTGGTCATGCGGGGGCTGGCCGAGTTGCCGCCGGCGCAGGGTGTCGCCGCGATGAACGCGATCAACAGGGCGGCGACGACTCCCGCGTTCATGCTGCTGTTCGCCGGTTCGGCGCTGGTGTGCGCGGTGATCGCGGTGGTGACGTTCGTGCTGTGGCCGGATCAGGGGACGGCGGAGTTGCTGTTGGGCAGCGCGCTGTATCTGTTCGGGTCGTTCGGGCTGACCCTCGTCGCGAACGTGCCCCGCAACGACGCCCTGCTGAAGCTGGACCCGGGGACCCCGGAGGCCGCCGCGTACTGGCCGTCGTACGTACGCGAGTGGACGATGTGGAATCACGTCCGCGCGGTGACCTCGGCCGCCGCCGCGCTCGTCTACATGCTGGCCCTCGCCTGAGCGAAGTCCCAAGATCAACTGGGCGCGGGCTGAGGAACGCAGGCAAAGGGCGGCACAAGCCTGCGGAAACCTCCGTGAGAAAGCGGTCTCGCCCACTCTGCGCGCTCGGCCGGGGAGCCTTATCGTGGCTGAAAGAGTGCCGCTCGATGACGCACGGCCTGTCGCATGCGGACGCAAGGAAGACCGCCATGGCCGATCCCAAGGGATTTATGACCACTCCGCGCGAGGAGTGGCCCCGCAGGCCCGTCGACGAGCGGGTGCGGGACTGGGACGAGGTGTATGTCCCGGGCGCGCTGCTGCCGATCGTGAGCAGACAGGCCGACCGGTGCATGGACTGCGGTGTCCCGTTCTGCCACGACGCCTGTCCGCTCGGCAATCTGATCCCCGAGTGGAACGATCTGGTCAGCCGGGAGGACTGGCGGGCGGCGGCCGACCGGCTGCACGCCACCAACAACTTCCCCGAGTTCACCGGGCGGCTGTGCCCGGCGCCGTGCGAGGCCGGTTGCGTGCTCGCCATCAACCAGCCCGCGGTCACCATCAAGAACGTCGAGGTGGCCATCGCCGACCGCGCGTGGACCGACGGTTTCACGCCACCCAGACCGCCGGACCGGTTGTCCGGGCGGACCGTCGCGGTGATCGGCTCCGGGCCCACCGGCCTTGCCGCGGCACAGCAGTTGACGCGCGCCGGGCACACGGTCGCCGTGTACGAGCGGGACGACCGGCTGGGCGGGCTGATGCGGTACGGCATCCCCGCGTTCAAGATGGAGAAGCGGCATCTGGAGCGGCGACTGGAGCAGATGCGGGCCGAGGGCACCAAGTTCCGTACGTCCACGACGGTCGGGCGGGATGTCGGAGCGGCCGAACTGCGGGCGCGCTACGACGCGGTGGTGATCGCCACGGGAGCGACGGCGTGGCGTGAACTCGCCGTGCCGGGGCGGGAGTTGACCGGCATCCACCAGGCGATGGAATACCTGCCGCTGGCCAACCGGGTGTGCGAGGGTGACCTGGCCGAGTCCCCGATGTCCGCCGCCGGGAAGCATGTCGTCATCGTCGGCGGCGGCGACACGGGGGCCGACTGTCTCGGCACGGCGGTGCGTGAAGGGGCCGCGTCCGTCACGCAGTTGGACATCTACGCCCAGCCGGACGCCGAGCGCGACGAGGACGCGGAGCCCTGGCCGACGTATCCGAAGATCTACCGGCTGTCGGCCGCGCACGAGGAGGCGCGGGATCTGGAGACCGCGCCCGCCGCGCACGCGGACGCCCGGCTGTTCGCGGCCTCGACCCTCCGCTTCGAGGGGGACGCGGACGGGCGGGTGCGGTCCTTGCACCTGGTCGAAGTGGACGCGGAGCGGCGCCCGCTGGACGGTTCCGGGCGCAGCCTGCCCGCCGATCTGGTGCTGCTCGCCCTCGGGTTCTCCGGGCCCGACCGGGCCGACGGGCTCATCGATCAGCTGAAGCTGGCGATGGCACCGCGCGGCACGATCACCCGGGACGCGGACTTCGCGACGAGCGCGCGGGGCGTGTTCGTCGCGGGGGACGCCGCCCGGGGCCAGTCGCTGATCGTGTGGGCGATCGCGGAGGGACGGGCCGTGGCGGCGGCCGTCGACCGCTATCTGACGGGGAGTTCGCAGCTGCCGGCGCCGATCGGGCCGTACGACCGGCCGATGACGGTGTGACGCGTGGGGGTGTGATGGGCCGGCTCAGCGTCGCTGGTCCGTGCCCGCCACCTTGGCGGTCGCCAGGGCCACCCGGTTCCAGGTGTTGATCGTGAGGATCAGGGACAGGACGTGGGCCAGTTCCTGCTCGTCGAACTGGGCGGCCGCCTGCGCGTAGACGTCGTCCGGGACACCGCCGTCGGCCACCAGGGTCACCGATTCGGTGAGGGCGAGGGCCGCCTGCTCGCGCTCGGTGAAGAAGTGCCGGGCCTCGCGCCAGACGGCGACCATGTGCAGCCGGTCCTCGCTCTCGCCGGCCTTGCGGGCGTCGTTCGTGTGCATGTGGAGGCAGTACGCGCAGTGGTTGAGGTGCGAGGCGCGGATCTGGATCAGTTCGACCAGGGCCGGGTCCAGGCCCTCGCGGGCGGCGGCGTCGAAGCCGATGAGCGCGCGGAAGACCTTCGGGGCGGAGCGGGCGAGGTCGAGGCGGGGCGTCGTAGTGATGACCTGGGCGTTCGTGTTCGCGTTCGTCGTCATGTGACAAATCTACGAGCCGGAAAGACCCCCTGTAGGGTGCATTTCCATGGCGGAATCATGGGTCAATTCGGCGGAGCGGATCGGCGCCGATCTGCATCTGGAGCTGGCGGGCGGCGGCGGTCGGCGGGCCGCGCTCATCGACGCGCTGCGGGAGGCCGTGCACGGCGGTCGGCTCGCCCCCGGTACCCTGCTGCCGCCGTACCGCTCGCTCGCCGCCGACCTCGGGGTCGCCCGCAACACGGTCGCGGACGCGTACGCGGAACTCGTCGCGGAGGGCTGGCTGACCGCGCGGCAGGGCTCGGGCACCCGGGTCGCCGACCGAACCCGGCCTCTACGGACGCAGCAGGCGCGACACGCCGAGAACGGCCCGGTTACGGCACCTCCACGCGCGCGTGCGCCCCGGCACGACCTGCGGCAGGGCACGCCCGACGCGTCGGCGTTCCCGCGCGCGGCCTGGCTGGCGTCCTACCGGCGGGCGCTCCAGCGGGCGCCCGACGAGGTGTTCGGGCCCGGCGACCCGGCCGGCCGGGTCGAGCTGCGGGAGGCGCTCACCGAATACCTGGCACGCGCGCGTGGCGTACGCACCGCACCCGACCGGATCGTGATCTGCTCCGGCTTCGCGCACGGGCTGCGACTGCTGTTCGGCCAGGGCGGTGGCGGGCCGCTGCGCGGACCGCTGGCCGTGGAGGCGTACGGACTCGGCTTCCACCGGGAGCTGCTGCGGACGGCCGGCGTACGGACCGTGCCGCTGTCGGTCGACGAACACGGCGCGCGCGTCGAGGAGTTGGCGAAGGAGCGGGCCGTACTGCTCACGCCCGCGCACCAGTTCCCCACCGGCGGCCCGCTGCACGCCGAGCGCAGGGCCGCCGTGATCGACTGGGCACGCGCGCGTGGCGGGGTGGTCCTGGAGGACGACTACGACGGCGAGTTCCGCTACGACCGCAGGCCCGTCGGCGCCGTCCAGGGCCTCGACCCGGAGCGGGTGATCCTCCTCGGCTCGGTCAGCAAGAGCCTGTCCCCCGCACTGCGTCTGGGCTGGATGGTCCTGCCGGAGCGGTATGTCGAGGGCGTGCTCGCGGCCAAGGGCGAGCGCGAGGCCTGGGCGAGCGTCCTCGACCAGCTGAGCCTCGCCGACCTCATCACGTCGGGGTCCTACGACCGTCATGTGCGGCGGATGCGGCAGCGGTACCGGAGCCGCCGTGACCGCCTGGTCGCGGCGCTCGCCGCGCGGGCCCCGGGCATCGAGGTCACCGGGGTCGCCGCGGGCCTGCACGCGGTGCTGCGGCTGCCGCCCGGCACGGAGCGCTCCGCGCTGAAGGCCGCCGCGTGGCAGGGCGTGGCGCTGGACGGCCTGGCCGCGTTCCGGCATCCGGAGGCGCCGACCACCGTGCCGGGGACGGCAGTTCAGGACGGTCTCGTCGTGGGGTACGCGACACCCTCGGAGGCCAGGTTCGGTGCCGCGCTGGAGGCGCTGTGCGAGGTGCTGCCGCCCGGCGAAGCCGCCTGTGGCCCGTGACGCGCGCCTCTCCCGCGGCTAACCGCGCACATGCAGGCCGAATCCCTTGCGGCCAGGCACTTCCAGGCCCTCCTTCAACCGCAGTGACGGGATCTCGTAGTCGCCGAAGTTCTGGCGCCGGAACGCGATCGGCTCGGTCGTCTCCAGCGACAGCAGCCGCTCCTTCCAGGCTTTCGCGGCGTCCTCGAAGTCGCTGTCGGTGATCCTGTCGGTGCCGTACAGCACGAACGGCGGCAGCACCTCGACACCCGGGTAGTACAGGATCCCGTGGTGGATCGGGAACAGGAGGTCCTCGATCGGGCCGTTGATCCCGCGGTCGGTGTAGTGGGACTCCGGGCCTCCGACGGTCACCGACAGGATCGCCCGGCGCCCCTGCAGCGTCCCCTCGCCGAAACGCTCGCCGTACCGCGTCTCGTCGTGCACACCGACTCCGTACGCGAAGTGGAAGGAGAACACCCGGTCCACCCAGCCTTTGAGGATCGCCGGCATGGTGTACCACCACATGGGGAACTGGAAGACGACCGTGTCGGCCCACAGGAGCTTCTCCTGCTCGGCTGCCACGTCGGGCGTGAGCGCGCCGGCGTCGTACGCCCCGGCCGAACTCGGCACCACCCGCAGCGGGTTCGTGGCGTGCTCGCCGAAGTCCGCCGCGTCCACCACGGCCTTCCAGTTCATCGCGTACAGGTCGCTCACCCGCACCTCGTGCCCGGCGGCCCGGAGAGTGGACACGGCGAGGTCCTTCAGCGAGCCGTTCAGCGAACGCGGCTCGGGGTGGGCGTGGACGATGAGCGTCTTCATGGCGGATCCCTTCGACAAGGTGTACAGCCACAGATGCTCGGCGGCCCGAGGTCGCGTCGTACAGGGGCGCCTCTTCCGTCGGACGGGACTTCCTGGTATCGGCAGGACCATCCTCAAGTGTCTTGTCCGCGGCGATACTCGGGGGCATGGATGATCTTGCGGGATTCCTGCGGACCCGGCGTTCGCGGGTCGACCCGGCGGCCGTCGGCATCCCCGTCGACAGCCGTCGCCGGGTCGAAGGGCTGCGCCGCGAAGAGGTCGCGCACCTGTCCGGAGTCAGCGTGGACTACTACGTACGCCTGGAGCAGGGACGCGCGACCCAGCCCTCCGGGCAGATCCTGGACGCGCTCGCCCGTGTCCTCGGCCTCGACGAGACCGAGCGCGGGCACCTGTACCGGCTCGCCCGGCAGCGCCGCCGGCGCGCGAAGGCGCCGGGCGGGCGGCTCCGGCCGGAGCTGCTGCGGGTCCTCGGCCTGGTCGCCGGCGCACCCGCGCTGATCATGGACCACCGCCTGGACGTGCTCGCCGGGAACCGCCTCGCCGGGCTTCTCTTCGGCCGACCGCTGCCGGGCCTGAACACCGCGCGGCACATCTTCCTGGAGGAGGCCGAGCGCGGCCTCTACGCGGAGTGGGAGCAATGCACCCTGGACGTGGTCGGGCATCTGCGTCTGGCCGCAGGCCAATACCCCGAGGATCCCCGACTGGCCTCGCTCATCGGCGAGTTGGCGATGGGCAGCGAGCGTTTCCGCCGCCTCTGGGCCCGTGCGGACGTGCGCGCCCGCACCCATGGACGCAAGGCTTACCGGCACCCGCTGGTCGGGCTGCTGGAACTGCATCAGGAGAACTTCGCACTGCCGGGCGAATCAGGCATGGAACTGCTGGTGCTGTCCGCGGCCCCCGGCAGCCCCGCCGAGGACGGGCTGCGCCTGCTCGGGAGCCTGGGCGCGGACAGCGATGGGGCGCATCCCATCTCAGCGGAATCGACGGATTCAATCAGAACCAATGGTGACTGATACCAAATTAATCAGGTTCGGTAAGGAAAAAGCATTCAGCACAGCTGGGTCAGGGACCGGGTCAGGACAGCAGGAAATCCGCCGCGCCCGCTTTCGCCCCCTCGATGAAGGCCGTCATCTCGTCGGTGGTGTAGATAAGTGCCGGCCCGTCCGGGTCGGTGGACTGGCGGACGGCGATCCGGCCGTCGGCGAGCTTCATCGCCTCCAGGCAGTTGCCGCCGTTGCCGCCGCTCCACGGCTTGTGCCAGCCTTCGCTCCCCAAGTCCCGCGCGGGCATTCCGTTGTAGACGCTCATACGCGGCTTGATGCGATCCATTCACAGCTCCTTGCGGAGATCCTTGAGGATCTCCTTCGTGCGATGTGCCGTAGCGGCCTGCGCCGCCATGCGGTCCATGACCTCGAGATGGGTCGCCACCTCTTCGCGCGCGTCCAGGTAGACGGCGCCGGTCAGGTACTCGCTGTAGACCATGTCCGGAAGTTCCGGCATGGCAAATCGGAACAGCACGAAGGGCCCGTACGTGCCCGGGTGCGGCCCCGAGGAGAACGGGGCGACCTGAAGGGTCACGTTGGGCAGCTTCGTGGCGTCGAGCAGTTTGTCGATCTGGGCACGCATCACCTCCGGGCCGCCGACCGGGCGGCGCAGGGCGGTCTCGTCCATGACGGCCCAGAAGCGGGGCGCATCGGGACGCGTCAGCAGGTCCTGGCGCTGCATACGCAGCGCGACATGGCGCTCGATCTCGTCGGGCTCGGTCTGGCCGATGGCTCCCGACAGCAGCACACCGCGCGCGTACTCCTCGGTCTGCAGCAGCCCGGGCACGAAGTGCGGCTCGTACGACCGGATCAGCGCGGCGGCGCCCTCCAGGCTGACGTGCATCGAGAACCAGCCGGGCAGGATGTCGTGGAAACGCTGCCACCAGCCCGGCTTGTTGGCCTCCTCGGCCAGCTGGACGAAGGCCACGGCCTCCTCGTCGGAGACTCCGTAGGACTTCAGGAGGAGCTGGAGGTACGGGATCTTGAGGGAGACCTCCGCCATCTCCATACGGCGGACCGTGGCGGGCGCGACGCGCAGGACCCTGGCGGCCTCCTCGCGCTTGAGCCCGGCGCGTTCCCGCAGGTCCAGCAGGCGCCGGCCGAGGACGACCTGGCCGACCGTCGGTGCGGACCGCGGCTCGCTCACGCTCCACCTCCCCCCAATGAGTCCCGTTGAGTCCCGTACGGCGAATGAGCCCGGCGGTTGAATCCTGACAGCCCTGCGGCGCCATTCGAAGACTCATTCGAAGATCGGAAGAGACCTCCGGAGATTCCAACTGGCGCCGCGCGACGTTCTGTTGCGAGCAGTGTGCCACGACCGTGCAGAGCGTCATACGGCACTCTGCATATTTCATAGTGACACTTGCCAAGTGTTCACGGCGGGGCGATAGTGGCAAGCGTGATTCCGTCCGCGCCCTTAGGAACAGACGCCGCCGCAGGCCGCCTCGGCCTCGGTGCCGCCACGGGAGCCGCCCCAGGTGGGGCCGCTGCCGAGCGCCGGTTCCGGTTCGAGCTGGCCGCCCATCCGGGTTCCCCCGCCCAGGCGAGACGCCTGACGCGGGCCCGGCTGTCCGGCTGGTCCGTGTGCGAGGACACCTGCGACACGGCGGTTCTGGTCGTCTCCGAGCTGGTCACCAACGCCATCGTGCACACCGCGAGCAGCCACATAGTCTGCGAGCTGCACGACGGTGACGACCTGGTGCGGATAGCCGTCCGTGACGAGGGCTGCGCTCCTGGTGAGTCGTATCCGTCCCCGCAGCGGCCCGATGAGGAGCACGGGAGGGGACTGCTTCTCATCGACGGCCTGTGCCGGGCCTGGGGCGCTCAGGAACACGGACCCGGCCTGCTCGTCTGGGCCGACCTGCCCCGGCAGGCCGACCCGGCCCACGGCCACCACCCGGCCCCCGGCCACGACAGCTCCGTACCGCGCAACGACCTGGGATGGGGCGCACGACCCAAACCGGTGCCGTCGGGCGGTGCGGGCGACGAGGACGAGGCGACGGCACACTTCGGGGCCTTCGAGAATCTGGGCGTATATCCGGCACGGGGGCATGGGGATGCCCCCCGCGGGCATGGGGGTGCCGGCGAGTTCGGAGGCCTGGATCTCGGCGGCTTCGGGGGCCGGGAGCACGGAAACGGGGTGGGTCCCGGCAGCGGGACCGGCTCCGTTCACCGGAGCCGGGAGGCCGCCGGACACTTCGGGGAGCCGGGCCGGGAGGAAACAGGATCCTCCAGAGGCCGGGGCCACCTGGACGCCGGCGACCTCCCGGACTCCGCGGACTCCGCGGACATGGCCGGTACCGGGGATTCCGGCGGGTTCGGGGACTTCGGGTCGGGGGTCGAATGGGTCTGAGCGGCGCTTCCGGTCCCGGCCAGGTACTCAGTCTCGACACGCTGGTCCGTCTGGGGCGCGCGCTGCACGGACCGGGCACGCCCCGGCGACTGCCCGTCCCCGAGGGCATGACGGCTCCGCTCGGCTGCGACGCGGTGGCGGTGCCCGCGCGTTTCGGACCGCTGGTCCTGCCCCGGCTGCCGCGCGTCGGCTGTGTCTACGCCGACGAGGCGCACTGGTGGTGGATCGTGCCGTCCGACTCCGACTACGCGCTGGACTGGCCTTCTCCGGCGCGGTACACCGCCGGGGCGCTGGTGCCGGACGCGCCGCGCGCGCCCGGGCTGATTCATCGGCCTGACGGGAAGCTGCCGTATACGCCGCCGATACCGTTGTATCTGGCTGTGTGCCGGGTTACGGGGGCCACGCCTTCCTGGTCCCGTCCTATTAGCGCGTAGCGCGTAGCGCTTCGCGGGGCGGGGTGTTTCTTGTCTGCGGGCCGGTGGGGGCTGGTCGCGCAGTTCCCCGCGCCCTTTTGGGGCGCGCTCTTCCCGGCGTACGCCCGCGCGTCCGTAACCCCCTTCCCATGCGCTCTCCCCCACACCGCCCCGCCCCGCGATAGTGGCCGTTCGTCCGCTATCGGGGGAGGTCGACGGTGGGAAGCAAGGGTGACTCGGGGCAGGCGGGGCCGTCCGCGTCGGAGCAGCTGCTCTTCGGTGGGCCCTTGCGGTACGACATGGGGTGGAACCAGCACACCGACGCGTTCCTGGAGCTGAGTTTCCGGGCCATGGTGACGCGGTTGCCGGCGATGCTGGGGTCGAGTTTCCGGCTGGCCTGGCAGGCCGATCCACGGGCCGCGCGGATCGTGCTGGCCGCCGAGGCGGGCCGGGGTGTCACGCAGGCGGTGAGTCTGCTCGCGGTCAACAGCGTGCTCGGACGGCTGATCACGGGCGGCGCGATCGCGGACCGGCTGCACGGTGCCGTACCGGCGCTGGTCACGGTGGCCGCCGTACTGCTGGTGGGCGCGCTGCTGCGGGCCGCGTCGACGTATGCGACCGGGCGGCTGGAGCCGAAGGTGGAGCGGGTCGCCACCGAGTTGTATCTGGAGCGGGCGGCGGCCGTGGAGCTGGCCGCGATCGAGGACCACGCGTTCCACAAGCTGCTGGACACCGCGCAGTACGGTGCCTCATCGGCCCGCCGCATGATCTCGCTGGCGACGCGGGTGATGAACGCGGTGATCTCGCTGATCGCGGCGGCCGGTGTGCTGACCGTGCTGCATCCGGCGCTGCTCCCGCTGCTGGTGACGATGACGCTGCCGAGCGCGTGGGGCGCCCTGACGAACGCGCGGCGCCGCTACGAGTCGTTCCACATCTGGGTGCAGCACGCCCGCGCCGGCCATCTCATCAGCGAACTGCTCACCGAACCGGAGGCGGCTCCGGAGATCCGCGTCCACGGGGTCGGCCCGTTCCTGCTGCGCCACTTCCATGAGATGTCGGAGAGCGCGGAGGCGGAGCAGGCCCGGCTGGCCCGGCTCGCGGCCCGTACCGGGCTGATCGCGGCGACCTGGACGGGTCTCGCGACGGCGGCGACGTACGCGACGCTGGGCGGGCTGCTGCTGTCGGGTGCGATGGCGCTGTCGGTGGCGGGTACGGCGGTGATCGCGATCCGCACCGGTTCCGGGAGCCTCGACACGCTGGTGCTGGCGGTGAACCAGCTGCACGAGGAGGCCCTGTTCGTGGGCGATCTGGAGAAGCTGTACAAGGAGGCGGCGGAGCGGGCGATTCCGGTCGGCGGGGCGGCGCTGCCCGAGGAGCCGCGGGAGATCCGCTTCGAGAACGTCACGTTCAGCTATCCGGGCGAGTCCACCCACCCCGCGCTCGACGACGTCACGCTGAGTCTGCCGCTCGGCCGGATCATCGCGCTGGTCGGCGAGAACGGCTCCGGCAAGACGACCCTGGTCAAGCTGCTGGCCGGGCTGTACCGGCCGGACCGGGGCCGGATCCTGTGGGACGGTGTCGACGCGGCGACGGCCGACCGGCACCAACTGGCCGACCGGATCGCGATGGTGGCGCAGAACTTCAAGCGGTGGCCGTTCACGGCCCGGGTCAACGTGGCCGTCGGGCGGTCCGCCGCGCCGCTCACCGAGGAGCGGGTGGCCGGTGCGCTCGCCGAGGCCGGTGCCGAGGACGTGGTCGCGGATCTGCCGCGCGGCCTGGACACCCTGCTGGCCCGAAACTTCAGCGGCGGGCACGAGCTGTCGGGCGGCCAGTGGCAGCGGCTCGGCATCGCCCGGGCCGCCTACCGCAAGGGCCGCATCCTGATCGTGGACGAGCCGACCGCGGCCCTCGACGCCCGCGCCGAGCTGGAGGTCTTCGAGAAGATCCGCGCACTGGCCGGCACCGGCCAGACAGTCGTCCTGATCACCCACCGGCTGGCGTCCGTACGCCACGCGGATCTGGTGCACGTCCTCGACCAGGGGCGGCTGGTGGAGTCCGGGACGCCCGACGAACTCCTGCTCAGCGGCGGTGTCTACGCGGAGTTGTACGCGCTCCAGGCGGACCAGTTCACGGCGAAGGTGCCCGCCCCGAAGGCGGGCTGACGGGTCAGGCGGCCACGTCCACGGTGTCGGCGCTGCGCACGATCACCAGGAACATGTCGCTCGCGATGTCCATGACGACCTCGGCGGGCAGCCCTTCCAGACGGCGTGCCTGCGCGAACTCCTCCGCCGGCCAGGAACCACGCGGCCCGCCGGCGGGAAAACGCTGAAGCACCGTTCGCCCGTTCACCCTGTACCTCCCTGTCGTGCTGAACCCTGAGACCTTTGTGAAGCCTCGTAGAGTTAAACGCCGACAGTACGGTGAACGGCTCGCGAAGTGACGGTACTGAGACATAGTCGACACCTGGCCACACATCTTGAACACAGGTTCCCGTATCAGTCCTCGTACTCGTCGTGATAGCGGATGCGCTCGCTGCCCGCGGGCGCCCCGAGTGCCGACGCGCGCCCCTTCGGCTCCTCCCACTCCTCCTGCCGCCCCAGCGCGGTCAGGTCCAGGAAGGACGTGGTCGAGCCGAGCCCGTCGAGCCCGCGCTCATAGGTCGAGTAGGTGTGGAACACCCGGTCACGGTCCCGCAGGAAGCAGCTGACCCCGGGCCGCTCGACGGGCTCCCCGTCCCCGACGAGCGTCACGTCGAAGTCCCAGTTGAACTCCCCGCCGAAGGACGAGTACCAGGGCACCGTCCACCCCATCCGCGCCTTGAACGGCAGGATCTTCGTGTACGGCGCCCTCGACACGGCGGCGAACGTGGTGCCGCGCGCCTTCAGATGGGCGAGATGTCCGATCTGGTCGAGGAATGCCGAGCAGCTGCGGCAGCCGGCATCCCACTCCGGCGCGAACATGAAGTGGTAGACGACGAGTTGGCCGCGCCCTTCGAAGAGGTCGAGCAGGGTGGCCTTCCCGTCGCCGCCCTCGAAGAGATACTCCTTGTCGATCTCGACCATGGGCAGCCCGCGCCGCTCGGCGTTGAGCGCGTCCCGCGCGCGTGTGGCCGCCTTCTCCTTGCCGAGCAGTTCCTCGCGCGCCGCGCGCCACTGCGCTCGCGAGACGATCTCCGGAAGCGACATGGGCCCTCCTGTGACAACGGTCCGTTGAGGGGTGGACCGGGGCACGGACCGGAACTCATCGCTGCCGCGGGAAACTTCTGGAGATTCGTCGGAAACCTCTGGGGATCGGTCGGCCTCTAGAGATTCGTCGCGTACGACACCGGGAGCGTGAGCAGCCCCCGCGCGCGCAGCGAGGGCCGCCACCGCACCTCGCCCTCCCCCAGCTCCAGCCGGGGGAACCGCTCCAGCAGCGCGGCGAGCGCGATCTCGGTCTCGGCGCGGGCCAGCGGCGCGCCGAGGCAGTAGTGGATGCCGTGGCCCAGTGAGAGATGCCCGGTGGTGTCGCGCGCGAGGTCGAGCCGGTCCGGGTCGGGGAAGCGGTCGGAGTCACGGTTCGCGGCGGACGGGGACACCCAGACCGTCTCGCCGGCGGGGATGGTGACCCCGCCGATGGTGACGTCCTGGACGGGGAAGCGCCGGATGGCGAGCAGCGCGGGCCCTTCGTAGCGCAGGAACTCCTCTACGGCGGCGGGCAGTTGGCTGGGGTCCTTGCGCAACGCGGCGAGCTGCTGCGGGTGTTGCAGCAGGGCGAGCACGGCGTTGCCGATGAGCTGGACGGTGTTCTCGTACCCGGCGAAGAGGATGAGGAAGGCCAGCGACATCAGCTCGTCCTCGCTGAGCCGGTCGCCCTCGTCGCGTACCGCGATCAGGTCGGAGAGCAGGTCGTCGCCGGGCTCCTCCCGTTTGTCGGCGAGGAGTTGGGTGAAGAAGCCGAGCATCGCGACGACGGCGTGCCTGCCGGCCTCGGGCGGTGTCCCGGGGGCGGGCGCGACCAGGGTGTCGGTCCACACCCGGAAGTCCCGCCGGTGCCGGTCGGGCACGCCGAGCAGGTCGCAGACGACGGCGATGGGGAGGGGCGCCGCGTAGGAGGCGATGAGGTCGGTGTCGCCGTTCTCGCCCAGTGCGTCGAGGAGTTGGTCGGCGGTGCGCCGAACGGGCGTACGGAGCTGCTCCGTTCGGCGCGGGGTGAAGGCACGGCCGACCAGGCGGCGGATGCGGGTGTGGTCCGGCGGATCCATGTTGAGGAGGTTCGCGTCGAGCGCGGGCGGCAGCGCGAACCCCTTGTAGGTCCCGGCCGTGGCATGCCTCTTGTCCAGCGAGAGCCGCGGGTCGGCCAGCGCCGCCCGGACGTCCTCGTACCGGGTGACGAGCCAGGCGGGGGTGCCGTCGGGGCCGGCGATACGGTGCACGGGGGCGCTGTCGCGCAGGCGCCGGTACACGTCGTACGGGTGGTCGAGAAGGCCGTCCGCGAGATCCATGGAGAACAGCCTAGAGGCGAACGGGGCGCGGCTCAGGTGTCGTATTCCTGGATGCGCCGCCCGTGACTCCGGTCGACCAGCGCGGGCAGCCGGTCCCCCAACTCCCGTACGACGGCGGGCACATCGAGGGTCAGCAGCTCGCGGTCGCGCATCAGGACACGGCCGTCGACGATCGTGGTGCGGACGTCGGCGGAGCGGGCGCTGTGCACGAGGGTGGCGGCGAGGTCGTGGACGGGCTGAGTGTGCGGCCCGGTGAGGTCGACGAGGATCAGGTCCGCCCGCCGCCCCGGCGCGACGGACCCGATCGAGTCACCCAGTCCGACCGCCCGGGCGCTCTGGAGGGTGGCGTGGTGCAGCGCCTGACGGGACGTCAGCCAGCGCGGGTTGCCCTCGGTCGACTTCTGGACGAGGGAGGTGAGGGCCATCGACTCCCATACATCGAGGGAGTTGTTGGAGGCGGCACCGTCCGTGGCGAGTCCGACCGGGATGCCGATGGCGCGCAGGGCGCGGATCGGAGTGGTGTCGGGCCAGCCGAACCTGAGGTAGCCGCGGGGCGCGGTGGCGACCGCGACACGGCCGCTCGCGCGCTCCAGGACGGGCAGGTCGCGTTCGGTGATGCCGGTGCCGTGGGCGATGAGCAGATCGGTGGCCAACAGGCCGGTGCGGTCGAGGACTTCGATCGGTGTGAGGCCGTGGCGGGCGAGGCTGGTTTCGGTCTGGTCTCGGTTCTCGGCGGCGTGGAGGTGGACGGGGAGGCCGTGTTCCAGGGCGAGTTGGGCGGTGGCGGCGAGGTCGGCGTCGGTGACCGTGTAGGGGGCGTGCGGGGCGAGGGCGGTGGTGATGCGACCGCCGGCCGCGCCCCGGTGCCGTAGCGCGAACTCCACTGACTTCTCCCGGCCTTGAGGCCCCTGGGAGGAGAAGTAGGCCTCGCCGAGGTGGGCGCGGATCCCGCACTCGGCGACCACGGCGGCGACCGTGTCCATCGAGAAGTAGTGGTCGGCGAAGCAGGTGACCCCGGCGCGGATCATCTCGGCGCAGGCGAGCCGCGCCCCCAACTCGACGTCTTTTTCGGTGAGGTTGGACTCGACGGGCCAGACGACGTCGTTGAACCACTCCTCGGTGGGGAGGTCCTCGGCGAGCCCGCGCAGCGCGACCATCGGCGCGTGGGTGTGACAGTTGATCAACCCCGGCAGGACCACCTGCCCGCGCGCGTCGAGGCGTTCGACGGCGACGAGGCCGGCCACGTCCGCCGCGCCCGTCACCGACGCGACGAGCCCGTCCCGTACGACGATCGCGGCGTCCTCCCTGAACCCGATCCGCTCTTGATCGTCGTGCACGAGGACGGTGCATCGGGTGATGATGAGATCGGCGGCAGCTTCGGTTCGAGAGGGCCTCATCACGCCAACGTACGACGCCGTCCTCGTGTCGCGTGAGCCGAACCGCGCATCCCGGCGTTGCTCTGTCGCGGACCGGTCCGGGCCAGCACCCTTGGCTCAGGACAAGGCTTCTGGAAGGAGCCCGACATGCTCCTCGGCACCTGGAACCTGGAGAACCTGTACCGTCCCGGCGGCCCGTTCGGCCCCAAGGACAAGGCCGCCTACGAGACGAAACTCGCCGCCCTCGCCGCGGTGATCACGGAGCTGGACCCGGTGCTGCTGGGCGTCCAGGAGGTCGGGGAGCCCGAGGCGCTCCAGGACCTGGCCGGGATGCTGAGCGGCGAGTGGCACATCGCCCTGTCCGCGCATCCGGACGGCCGCGGCATCCGGGTCGGCTTCCTCAGCCGTACGGCACCGCAGGTGATCGCCGACACGAACACGTTCCCGGCGAAGCTGCGCCCCGTGCAGTCCGACGACTCGGGGGCCGTGGAACCGACCGCGGGCCGGGGCTTCCTGGCTGTGGAGGTCACGACGGACAGCGGCACGGTGACGGTGGCGGTCGCCCATCTGAAGTCGAAGCTGCTGACCTACCCGGGCAACCGTTTCTTCCCCCACGACGAGGGCGAACGGGCCCGCTACGGCGCCTACGCGCTCTACCGGCGGGCCGCCGAGGCGGCTTCGCTGCGGGCGCTGGCGGACGAGCTGCTGGCCGGCGAGGGGAAGACCCGGGACGTGGCGGTGCTCGGCGACATGAACGACGAGGTGCAGGCGGCCACCACGCAGATCCTGCTCGGCCCGCCCGGCTCGGAGATCGGCACACCCGGCTACGACCGGCCGGACCGGGGCGACGCGGTCCGGCTGTGGGACGTGGCCCCGCTCATCCCCGCCGACCAGCGCTACTCCCGGATCAACTCCGGGCGCCGCGAGCTGATCGACCACATCCTGACCAGCCACCATCTGGTCCATCGGGTCACGACAGCCGGGACCGGGCTGCCGGGTGACGGAACGTTGCGGCTGCCGTCGGTGGGGCCGGATCCGGCGGAGCGGCGCGGGGCGCCGGGATCGGATCACGCCCCGGTGTGGGTGCGGGTGGAGTGACCGGCGGCCCAAGTGGCTATACGGCGACCGGGAGTTCGATGGCGCGGAGCCCGACCCGCCCGCGCCCCCGCTCGAACTCCTGTAGCAGCTCGGTGAGTTGCTGGACGTGCCGCGGCGTGAGCCGTCCCGTGTCGTCGAGGTGGACGGCGCAGGCGGTGGTGGTGTCGACGAGCCGTTCGAGGACGGCGGCGACCTCGTCGGTGCCCTCCGTGTGCCGGGCGAGGGCGGGGAGTTCGGCGGCCGAGACGGCGATGGTGCCGCGGGCCTCGGCGAGCGTGCGGTAGGCCTCGCGGCGCAGGGTCCAGCGCTCGGCACGGTCGCCGGACTCGCTCAGCACGTGCACGAGATAGGCGTGCGCGGCATCGCCGGCGGCCGCGAGCCGTGCCCGCACTCCCCCACCGCTCTTCCCCGGCATCGGCAGATGTCCGACGATCAGCACGATCGCGCAGGCCAGCAGTGTCTCGCCGATGCGGCTCGCGGAGGCCTGCGGTTCCCCGCCGACCATCACGAGGGAGAGCACCAGGACGGTGACGACGGCGGTCTGCGCGGCGAAGTGCCGGGTGGCGACCGGGATGAGCGCCCCGCTCAGCGCCACGAGCGCGATCAGCCCCTCGGGCCGGGGCAGCACGGCGGCGAACCCGGCGAAGAGGAGCGCCCCCAGTACGGTCCCCGCCGCCCGGCTCAGCGCCCGGGAGGCGAGCGGCCCGAGGTCGGGCTTGACGAGGAAGACGGCGGTGGCGGGCAGCCAGTACCAGTGCTCGTGCAGCCCGTACCAGCGGGCCTGGTGCAGGGCCTGCGCGACCCCGACACTGGCCCCGAAGCAGAGGGCGACCCGCAGCCCGTACTCCCGCCCACCGGCCCCGAGTGCCCTACGCAGCAGATCGGTTGCCGTCCGCTTCCGCGTGTGCAGATCACTCCCCTCCGCCTGGTCGAAGGCGTCGGCGGCGTGCAGCAGGGCGTCGTCGAGGGCGCGCAGCGCGGGCGCGGAACGGTTCGGGGCGGGCAACGGCCCGGTGTGCGCGTTGTCGCGCACGGCGGCGGCGAGCCGGCGCGGCCCTTCACCCGCGCGGGCCGACACCGCCTCCCCCGCCCAGGCGAGCGCGGTCGCGGCCTCGGCGAGCGGCAGCGCGGCGGCGTACTGCCCGTGCAGCCGCCGCTCGGCCGCGGAACTGGCGTACCGCCGCAGCCTGGGCCCGGCAAGGGCGTCCTGCGCGTGATCGAGAGCGGCGGTGAGCGCGGCGCGCCGGGCCGTCGCGTCCGGCCCTCCGGTGGCGTCGAGGAGCGCGGCGATCGCGTCGTAGACGGCGGCTACGGCGTCCCGCTCGCCGTCGAAGCGGTAGTCGCCGGCGATGGCCCCGGGCGTGGGCAGCGCCAGCCGCAGCCCGACCAGCCAGGCGGCCCCGGCGAGGAACGCGAGGGCCCGCTGCCAGCCCGGTTCGGGCAGGGGCATCCCGGCGCCGATGGCGGAGGCGACGAGCAGTTGCGTACCGGCACCGGACGCGACCGGCCCGATGGCGCTGAACCCGCCGGCGACCAGCCCGATCCCGGTGAGGAGGAGCGTCAGTACGACAGCTCCGACGTGCTGCCCCGCATACGTCCCGACGAGCAGCCCCGAGGCGCCCGCGAGGGCGGGCCCACCGAGCCGCTTGACGGAGGCCCGCCGGCTGCCGGGCCGGTCGTTGATCCCGGCGAGCATCGCGCCGAGCGCGGCCAGCACGCCAAGAGACGTCCGGTCGAGGAGTACGGCGAGGAGGAGAAGCGGCCCGGCGGACAGCGCCCCCCGCGTGACCGCGCTCCAGGGAACCGGCCCGCGCTGGGCGCGGAGCGTGTGGGCGAGCCAGGGTGGAAGGGACAGTGCGACGGTGCGTCGGGACACGGAGCTCCTGTCGTGACGAGGGCGGGGTGTGCCTTCGGGCGACGGTGGCCGGGGCGGAACTGAGGCTGTGTGTCCACGGTAGTTCGGGGACTTGTGCGGAGCGGGCCGGTGGTATTTCGAGGGTGTGAAGGTTGGCCGTAGCGGCGCCTTCTTTATGAACGCAACGCCCGGAAGACGGCTTCCGCGTCGGAAACCGCGTGCGTGAGCGCCTCCGGTTCCGGGCGCAGCCCCGCCACGATGTCGTCGACGCGCCGCAGCCCGGCCCGCTCCAGCAGCCGCTTCTCGTTCGTCACCCACTCCCCCCGCCCCGCCAGCACACCGTGCCCGGCCTGTACGGCGGCCACGGCGAGCGCGCCGGCGACCTCGGTGAGGCGGCCCTTCGGCGCGTGGTTGTCCCGCGCGTACGCGAGGGTGGCACGGGCGGTGCCGTGCCAGCGTTCGGCGGCGGAGCGCCGCAGCTTCTCGGGATAGGCGTCGGGGCGGGGCAGTTCACCCCGCAGCACTCGGTTGATCGCGAGTTCGGCGACCACCAAGTAGCTGGGGATTCCGGCCAGATGGAACAGCAGCGGCTCCACCCGGAACCGCCCTTCCTCCGCCTCCGCCGACTCCCGCTCCACCACGGCCAGATCGCGATAGTGCACATCGACCCGCCGCCAGTCGACGGTCAGCCACGCTCCCCCGTTGCGCCGGATCGTGGTGGTGCCAGGCGTGCAGGGTGACGGGGTGGAGCCGCCAGCCGCCGTCGGCCGCCGGTGCCGGCAGGCTGCGTACGCGCAGCTCGGCGACGCCGTTCGCGGCCCGCCGCGCGGCGACGGCCCTGGGCACCCGGTCGGCGGCGGGCTCGGGGCGCTCTCGCGGCCTGAGATCAGGCCCCCGGACCGATTGTCAGTGGTGCGCGCTTCAATGGAGTGGTCACTGAGAGTCACCACGGGGGAGCGGTCGATGACAGCGCACGAGACGAATGACGGCGGGCAGGGGCAAGCCGACGGTGAGGGCGACTCGCAGGCCGCGCGTACGCATCTCTCGGCGGCCGGGCTGCGTGCACGGGGATGGACGGCCGGCATGGTGCGTCAACTGCTCGGCGAACCAGACCTGTTCCGGGCCAACCCGCATGTCGGGTCGTCCCCGCCGACCCGCCTGTACCACGTCGAACGGGTCGAGGCCGCCGAGCGCAGCGACGCGTTCCGGGCCGTCGCGGCGGCTGCCGCGCGCCGGTCCGCCGCGGCCAGGGCCGCCGCCCGGCGCAGACGGCGCGAGGTCCTGACGCGCATCACGGCCGAGCGCCGATCGACGTAACGCGCCCAACCCCGCAGAGGCTGACGGAGGAGTAATTCGGATGCGGGACCGTCGTCCACGTGATCCGCTGTCGTCCTGCAATTCCACGCCCGCCGCCGCCCCTGGGAGACCCCGTGCTCGAACGCGTCACCGTCCCCGGTCTCTTCCCACCGCCGACGTACTCCCACGCCACCGTCGTCGAGGCCGGTACGAAGCTCGCCTTCCTCGCCGGGGCCGTTCCGCTCGACGCCGGCGGCAAGGTGGTCGGTGAGGGGGACGCGGTGCGGCAGGCCGAGCAGGTGCTCGCGAATCTGGGTGAGCAACTGCGGGCCGTCGGCAGCGACTTGGGGCATGTCGTGGCGACGGACGTGTACGTCGTGAGCAGTGAGCCCTCGGTGCTGTCCGCCGTGTGGGAGGTGGTCGAGGCATCCGGGCTGAGCGCGGGGCCGCACTCGTCGACGCTCATCGGCGTGGCCTGCCTCGGGTACACCGGGCAGCTCGTGGAGATCACGGCGACGGCCGTCGTACCGCCCGCACCGGCGGAGGTGGCTCAGCCGTGAACTCCGGCCCGGAGACCGTCGTCACGCTCCGCCGGGCGACCGCTCCCGACGCCCGCTCCGTCGCCGACGTGTGGCTGCGGTCCTTCGCCGCCGCGCTGCCGACCGTTGTCAGCCCGCGGTCCGCCGATGACGTGCGCGGGTACTTCCGGGATGTCGT
The DNA here is from genome assembly GCF_042751305.1 of Streptomyces hokutonensis. Taxonomy (GTDB): domain Bacteria; phylum Actinomycetota; class Actinomycetes; order Streptomycetales; family Streptomycetaceae; genus Streptomyces; species Streptomyces hokutonensis_A. Next base: position 252,908 of record NZ_JBHYWD010000004.1, on the reverse strand, counting down.
CGTGCCGTTGCGCGAGGTGTGGGTGGCCGATGCGGGGGACGGTGGCGGAGTCGTGGGGCTGATGGTGCTCAACGGCGGTCTGCTGTCGCAGCTCTACCTCGATCCGGACTGGCGCGGGCGCGGCCTCGGGGATCGGTTCGTGGAGCTGGCCAAGGAGCGGAGTCCGGGGGGCCTGCGGCTGTGGACCTTCCAGGTCAACAAGCCCGCCCACCGGTTCTACGAGCGGCACGGCTTCGTCGCCGTCGAGTTCACGGACGGCAGCGGCAACGAGGAACGCGAGCCGGACGTGCGGTATGTGTGGGAGCCCAAGTCCTAGGTCAGGGGGCTGCGTTGCGGGCCAGTTCCAAGGCGTACGACGGCCACCACTGGCCCGCGGGCGGGCCGCCCCGGCAGGTGCCGTCGGACTCGCCGGGGCGTTTGATCCAGAGGTAGGCGTCGAGAAGGGGGTTGTCCGTGCGGGTCGTCGGCGGGGTGCCCAGGGCGCGGCCGGGTGGATTGCACCAGGCGTCGGTGCCGGCGTAGGGGCCGTTGCCGTTGCGGCTGGTGTCGATGACGTAGTGCGTGCCGGCGAGGTCCTTGGAGAGCTGGTCGCCGTACGCCGAACTCGCCTTGTTCGTCTGGAAGTTGGAGACGTTCAGGGCGACCCCGTCGGCGCGGGCGACCCCGGACGCCTTCAGCGCGTCGACCAGTCGCCAGGCCTCGGGGATCCAGCCGGAGTTGCCGGCGTCGAGGTAGACGTGGGTGCGCGGTTGGCGTTTGAGGTGGTCGACGGCGTAGGCGAGCAGGGCGTAGCGGTCGTTCGCCACGACCCGGGTGCAGCCGGCGACCACCTGGGCGACGGCGTCCGGTTCGACGATGACGTAGGCGCCCCGGCCGCCGAGGGCGGTCGCGAACTCGTCGATCCAGGTGCGGTAGGCGGCCGCGGTGGGGGCGCCGCCGAGTGAGTACTGGCCGCAGTCGCGGTTCGGGATGTAGTACGCCACGAGTACGGCGAGGCGGCCTGCGCGGGCGGCGGCGGTGGTGCGGGCGCGGACGAGTGGGCCGGGGTCGGGGCCGTTGAGCCACTCGGCCTCGGGTCTGGTGGCGATGCGGTCCATGAGCGTGGCGTCGGCTGTTCGGCCGTCCTCGCGCCAGGTGGCCGCCTGTTGCGCGGCTCGGGAGTCGGGGGTGGTCCAGAAGGGTTCCGGTACGTCGCGGGTGGCCCCGGCGCAGAGTCCTGCGAGGAGCGTGGCGAGGAGGGCTCGCTGTACCGGCGTGGGCAAGGGAGGCTCCGTTCTTGCCGGTGGGGAGTTGTCCTTCCGGGAGTTTGCGGGGCACGCCTCAACGAGTCGCCGTAGCTTCGGTCAGGTCGTTGCGAGATCACCCCTATGGATGAGCTATCGAGAGTGCCGCGATGTGTTGTTCGGCGGCTGCGGCGGCGTCGTGGCTGGTCGCGCGGTTCCCCGCGCCCCTGAAGGGGCGCTGCCCCACGCCCTCCTTTTAGGCACCGGCCGCGCATAGCTCCCCGCCCTGCTCGTCCTCAGCCCCAGCCCCACCAGTGACTCCGCCAGTTTCACCGCCGCGCCGACCCCGTCGACCACCGGCAGCCCCAGCTTCTCCCCCACCGCGCGCTGCAGCCCCGTCATCCCGGCGCAGCCCAGCACCAGCACCTCGGCGCCGGCCGCCCGTGCCCGTTCGGCCGCCGTGAGGAAGGCCGCCTCCGTGCGGGCCTCGTCACCGCCCAGGTCCAGGACACTGAGCCCCGTCCCGACCACCGCCGCGCAGTTGCGGCCCACCCCGGCCAGCTCCAGGCTGTCCTCGATCTGGCCGCAGGACCGTTCCAGCGTGGTGACGACGCCGTAGCGGCGGCCCAGCAGGCAGGCCAGATGGGCGGCGGCCTCGGTGATGTCGACTACGGGTACGTCCACCAACTCCCGGACGCCTTCCCGCCCGTGCTCCCCGAAACCGGCCATCACGACCGCGTCGTAGGACGGGCCGTCGTAGGTCCGCAGCAGGTCCATGACGGCCGCCGCCGAGAGGTAGCTGTCGAGCCAGCCCTCCGCCGACTCCGGTCCCCACGCGGGGGTCAGTCCGGTCACGGTGGTGCCCGGGCCTGCGGCGGCCCGGGCACCTCGTACGATCTCCTCGGTCATCTCCTGCGTGGTGTTGCAGTTGGTGACGACGATGCGCACGCTCGTCAGACCTCCAGAGGCTGGGCGGCGGTTCGCTCGGAGCGGCAGATCAGCAGGTACAGGCCGGCGCCGAGGGCCGTACCGATGAACCAGGAGTACGGGGCGACGTCGCTGAACGTCTTCACCAGTGCGAGTACGGCCGCGACGCCCGCCGAGGGCAGGAACGCCCACAGGGCCTTGGGGTTGACGCCCTTGCGGTAGTAGTAGCGGGAGCCGGGGGTCGCGTCGAAGAGTTCTTCGACGTCGATACGGCCGCGCTTCACCCAGTAGTAATCGACCATGATCACGCCGAACAGCGGGCCCAGGAAGGCGCCGAGGCCGCCGAGGAAGTAGTTGACGACCGTGGGGTTCGAGAAGAGGTTCCACGGGGTGACGACCAGTGCGGCGACCGTGCTGATCATGCCGCCGATCTTGAAGGTGATCTTCTGCGGCCAGACGTTGGCGAGGTCGTACGCCGGTGAGACGAAGTTGGCGACGATGTTGACGCCCATGGTGGCGACGGCGAACGTGAACGCGCCGAGCACCATCACCCAGGTGTTTCCGACCTTGGCGACCAACTCCGCCGGATCCGTGATGGCCTGTCCCCAGACCTCCAGCGAGCCGGCCGTGACGATCACCGAAACGACCACGAACGCCGTGGAGTTGATGGGCAGGCCCCAGAAGTTGCCGCGGCGGACGGTCTTGTAGTCGGGCGCGAAGCGGGAGAAGTCGCAGAAGTTGAGCATCAGCGTGCCGTAGGTGGCGAGGATCAGGCCGATCGCGCCGAACCACTGCCGCCACTGCTCGCCGAACGAGACCGGGTGCGGGGTGGAGGTCAGCGAGATCGACCAACCGGCCTTCGCCAGCACCCAGACGGCGAGCGCGATCATCACCAGCCAGATCGCCGGGCCGCAGAAGTCCTGGAACTTCCGCACCGACTCCATGCCCTGGCTGATGATCACCGCCTGGATCAGCCACAGGGACACGAAGGAGACCCAGCCGAGGGCGTCAAGTCCCAGGAAGGAGTGGTGGGTCCAGGACTCCAGGCCCGGCCAGGCGGCCAGCAGCATCACGTTGACGGCGACGGAGGCCAGATAGGTCTGGATGCCGTACCACATGATGGCGATCACGGCCCGGATGAGGGCCGGGATGTTGGCACCCCACACGCCGAAACTGATGCGGCTGACCACCGGGAACGGGACGCCGTGGGCCTGTCCGATCCTCCCCATCCAGTTCATGCCGACGTAGATGAGCACGAAGCCGACGAGGAGGGAGGTGAAGACCTGCCAGACGTTCATGCCGAGGACCAGCAGGCCAGCGGCGAAGGTGTAGTTGCCGAGGTTGTGGACGTCCGACATCCACATGGCGAAGAGGTCGAAGACCTTCCAGTTGCGCTTGTCGGCGGGGGCGAGGTCTTCGTTGGTGAGCCGGGGGTCGGGGACGAACGCTGGTGTGCCGGTGGCTTCGGCACGGTCGGCGAGGGACACGGGGCCTCCAGGACAAGGGGACGGAGGATCTGGGAGGGGGTGGGGGGTGAGAGCAGGATGGCTACCGATGTCGTTTGGTATACCAAACTGCCGTCATAGTCCTCCCGTCAACAGTTCCGGCCGATGTCCCCACTGTTAACGCTCCGTAAAACACCCCCGGAGTCGGCGAAGATGGCCCCATGAGCTCCATGACAGCGAAGATCGAACCCCTCGGGGCGGTGCGCGAACGCGTCCTGGCGACCCTGCGGCAGGACATCATCGCCGGTCGTCTCCGTCCCGGAGACCGGCTGGTGGAGCGCGAGCTGGCCGAACGCTTCGGGGTCTCGCGGGTGCCGGTCCGGGAGGCGATCCGGGCCCTGGTCGCGGAGGGCTTCGTCCTGTTCGAGTCGGCGCGCCGTACGGTCGTACGGCGGCTGACCCCGACCGACGTAAAGGAGCTGTTCGAGCTGCGCGAGGCGCTGGAGGTCTACGCGGCCGGGCTCGCCGCGTCCCGCGCCACCCCTCAAGCACTCGCCGAACTACGGGAGCTGCTGGACAGCGCGGCGGAGGCCACCCGGTCCGACGACGCCGAGGCGATCACCGACGTCAACACCCGCTTCCACGACCGCATCCTGGCCCTGGCCGGCAACAGCCTGCTGATCTCGGTCATGGAACCGGTCGACGGCCGGCTGCGCTGGCTCACCCGGCAGAACGAGGAGTGGCCCCAACTCCTCACCGAGCACGAGGAGTTGTACGAGGCGATCGCCTCCGGCGACCCGGACCGCGCCCGGGCCCACGCCCTCAGCCACGTCCAGGCGAACTACCGCTCCACGGTGCGCCACCTCTTCGGCGACCAACCGGACTAGCCGACGAACGAGGCCGGCCGGCCAACTGGGCTAGCGGCGGGCGTACTTGTCCGTCGCCGCCACCAGTGCGTCCACGACACCCGGCGTGCCCAGGTCGTGCCCGGCCTCGTCCACGATCACCAACTCGCTCTCGGGCCAGGCATGTTGAAGCCGCCAGACGATGCCGAGCAGGTTGCCGAGGTCGAGGCTGCCCTGGACCAGGGTGCCGGGGATGCCCTTGAGCAGGTGCGCGTCCCGGAGCACCACCCCCTCGTCGTTGCCCTCGCCGAGAAAGTGGTCGTTGCCGAAGTAGTGCGTGACGGTACGGGCGAAGCACATCCGGAACTCCGGGTCCTCGTACCGCTTTTCGGAGCGCGGCGGGGCGGGGATGATCGCCGTCTCCCAGTCGGTCCACGCACGCGCCGCCCGCTCCCGCACGGCGCGGTCGGGGGACTCGATGAGCCGGTTGTAGGCGGCGGCGAGGTTCCCGTCGCGTTCGCCCGCGGGCAGTTCACCGACGAACCGCTCGAACGCCTCCGGGAAGAGTTTCCCAAGTCCCCTGGTCAGCAAGGCCACTTCGGCGTTGGATCCGGTGGCGACACAGGTCAGCACCAGCTCCGACACCGCTTCGGGATGCGTCTGCGCGTACCGCAGTCCGAGCACCGAGCCCCAGGACGCGCCCCGCACCAGCCACCGTTCGATCCCCAAGTGCGCTCGCAGCAGTTCCAGATCGGCGATCAGGTGAGCCGTCGTGTTCACGCTCATGTCGGTGTCGTAGGCGCTCGCGTGCGGCGTGGAGCGTCCGCACCCGCGCTGGTCCAGCAGCACGATCCGGTAGGCGGCGGGGTCGAAGAAGCGCCGGGCGTATGGGGAACAGCCCGATCCCGGACCGCCGTGCAGCACGACCGCGGGCTTGCCGTGCGGGTTTCCGCAGGTCTCCCAGTGGACGAGGTTGCCGTCTCCGACGTCGAGCATGCCGTGGTCGTACGGTTCGGTCTCCGGATACAGGCCCATCCGGCGACCGTAACGCCCGCCGCGACCCGCCTGCCACCGGTTATCACGCGACCGGCAGCCCCGCCGCCCCGGCCGCCGTGCGCAGCACGTCCCGCAGCATCGCGGGGGTGAGCTTCCCGGTGAAGGTGTTGCGCTGGCTGACGTGGAAGCAGCCGAAGAGGTCGAGGCCGTCGAGCGGCACCCGCACCCCGTGCCCGAACACCGGACGCGGTCTCGGCACGGCCCATCCCGCCGCCGCGAACGCGGGCAACGCGGCCTGCCAGCCGAAACCGCCGAGCACGATCACGGCCTTCAACGTCGGCCGCAGCAGCGTCAGTTCCTCGACGAGCCAGGAGCGACAGGTGTCGCGCTCCTCGGGCGTGGGCTTGTTGGCGGGCGGTGCGCAGCGCACCGGCGAGGTGATGCGCACGCCGTACAGCTCCAGGCCGTCGTCGGCACTCACGGCGGTCGGCTGCGAGGCGAGGCCCACGTCGTACAGGGCCTCGTACAGTACGTCCCCGGAGCGATCGCCCGTGAACATGCGGCCGGTCCGGTTCGCACCGTGCGCGGCCGGGGCGAGGCCGATGATCAGCAGGGGCGCGTCGGCGGGACCGAAGCCGGGTACCGGGCGGCCCCAGTAAGTCCAGTCGGCGAAGGCCGCGCGTTTGGTGCGGGCGACCTCCTCACGCCAGGCGACCAGCCGGGGGCAGGCCCGGCAGCCGGTGATCCGGCGATCGAGGTCGGACAGGTCCATCCCCTCACCGTACGGTCTCCGCCGATCACCGCGCGGGCTCCGGTGCGGACCGGGCCGAGCTCCGAGCAGCCGCGGATCAGCCGATCACCCTGACCAGCAGCGTCGGCAACCGCCCTGCCCGCTGTCCCCCGGGGACTAAAATCGCGGCATGGCTTCCGAGGGCGTGCACGAGAGCGACGACGTGAGCGACGAGACCGACGACCATCGCCCCGCGCCCGAACCGCAGGGCGATGCCGTGGCCGCCGCCGCCGTCGCCGCCGGTCCCTCGAACGGCGAGAGCGTCCGCGTCGACAGCTGGATCTGGTCCGTCCGTCTGGTCAAGACCCGCTCCATGGGCGCCGCCGCCTGCAAGGGCGGCCACGTCCGCGTCAACGGCGAGCGGGTGAAGCCCGCCCACTCCGTCCGCGTCGGCGACGAGGTACGACTGCGCCACGAGGGCCGGGAACGGATCGTCGTCGTGAAGCGCGTCATCCGCAAACGGGTCGGCGCTCCCGTCGCCGCCGAGTGCTACGTGGACAATTCCCCGCCGCCCCCGCCCCGCGAGACCGTCGCCCCGGCCGGTATCCGCGACCGCGGCACCGGCCGCCCCACCAAGCGCGACCGCCGCGAGCTGGAACGGCTGCGCGATCTGCCCAACCCCGATGCCGGTCCCGACGCGCCCCGCGACACACATCGCAGGGCCCACCGGGGCACGCAACGGTGAGATCCGGCGCGGCTGTCAGTCCATCGGCACCGCCCGCACCCACACCCGGTCCGGTGTCAGATAGCTGTCCACCTTCAGTCCCGCCTCCGCCAACGCCTCCTCGAACTGGTCTTTCGTCAGCGGCCGGGACCGGAACGTCTGGGTCCAGACCGCGTCCGGGAACACATACTCCGCGCGCACCGAGTTGACCCCGTCCCCGACCGGCTCCGCCGACACCAGCCGCAGGGTGAAGCCGCTGGGGTCGACCCGCTCGCGCGGCAGGTTCGAGTGGTAGTCCTCGCCCTCCCGCTGGATCAGCACACAGCCGCCCGCCCCGACATGCCGTACACAGGTCCGCAGCAGTCCGCGCCGCACCTCGGCGTCCCCGGCGTGCACCAGGAACGACGCCAGCATCACGACGTCGAAGGTCTCGCCCAGGTCGAGGTTCTCGATCGGACTGCATATCGTGCGCGCGCCCCGGACCCGCTCCAGCATCTCGGCGGACTCGTCGACAGCCGTGACCGTGAACCCGCGCTCCAGGAGGGGATGGGTCGCCCGTCCCACCCCGCTGCCCAGCTCCAGGATGCGCGCGCCCGCCGGCACGGCCGCCGTGACGATGTCCGGCTCCGCTCCCACGGGCAGCCGTGAGTACAGCTCCACCGCGCAGCCGTCCGGGGTGATCACCCCGGGTCCGGTCCCCTCGTACCCCTCACGCATTTCGAGTCGCATGCCCGCCCAACGGCTCGCGACCGCACGCCCGTTCCCGACTCGCACTGGTTCACCCGTACGAGTCAATTCCCTTGGGAGAGGCAACCGTTGGGGCGGCAACTGTCGAAAAGGAACCCTCCGGATCCGGTTGGCGGTCCGGGCTCAGAGCGGGAACCACCCATGCCCGATGTACCAGTGCCCGCCCGCCCGCAGATGATCCCCGACGACCCGCTCCACGGACGTACGCCGGGGCAGGGTCTCCACCGCCAGACCGCCGTTGCCGAAGACGAACTGGACCGGCTCGGCGTCGGCCGGCTCCGTGTCGTCGTGGGCCACCCGGAACCGTTCCTGGAAGTGGACGATGTTCGAGTCGGCCGGGAGGTGTTGCTTCAACTGCCGGTCCAGCAGCCAGGAGTGGCAGACCGCGACCGCGTGGCGTTCCTCGGGGAAGTGCCGGGCGAAGAACGGGCGGGCCAGGTCGAGCGAGCGGTCGCAGGCGGTCGGCGAGAGCGGTCCATGGAAGTCGGGGATGTGCAGGTTCAGGCAGGGTGTCCCGGGCTCGACGTCGAGTCCGGCCGCCGCGAGCGCCCGCGCGGTGCGCTCTCCGAGCCGCGCCCGTTCGTACTGCAGCCGCCCCAGTTGGTACAGCTCGCCGCGGAAGTGCGGGACGAGCCACTGCGGGGCCGGCACGCCTCCCCCGCCGTACCGTCTGTGGTTGACCGCGATGTTGCGGCCCAGGTCGGCGAGGGTGCGCCGGGAGACGTCGGCGGGGATGCCGCGTTCGCGGTGGTACGCGCGCGTGGCGGGCAGCGCGGCGGCGAACACGTACACGGAGAAGTAGGTGCCGATCTCCGGCGGGGCCTCGGGCAGCCGGGCCCGGAACAGCTCGGTGAGCCGGGTCCAGTGGCCGTACTCCCCGATGTCCTTCAGCAGTTCCCCGACGCACTCCTCCAGGAGCCCCATCGCGTCGGTGTCCCGCGCCAGCACCCGGCGCAGTCGGACCAGTTCGTTGATGTCCTCGTGGGGTACGGCGAGGTCGAGCAGGATCTCGGGCAGTTCCTCGGCGTCCGGCAGCACAGTGCGTTTCCCCTCCCTGTCGGGTCTCCTACCTGTGGAGAACGTCCGACCCGAAGAGTACGTTTCAGGGAGGAGTAGTGATCCTGATGCGTACGGGCAGTGAGCCGACGACCGCGCGCAGTCCGCTGCGGGCGCGGTTCTGGCTGAGCGTGTGGGGGCTGGTCTGGACGATCTTCGGCACGGCGGCGTTCGCGCTGGCCGGGCGCCCCGGGTGGGCGGCAGCCTGCGGGGTGCTGTGGTTGGTCGTCACGATCGACATGACCATGATCCTCAGACATATGCGCCAGGGCCCGCACTACCAGCCGGGCCCCGACATCCCGCCCTACCGGCCGCCGGAGCACCGCCACCCCTGACCGGCTCGCGCGCGGGCGCCTACCCGTCGAAACGGGCCGCCTTCAGGTACTGCGGCTGGGGATCGAGCGCGGCGGCCAGCCGGAAGTGGCGTTTGGCCTGGTCGGCGCGTCCCTGCCGCTCGTAGGTCCGGGCGAGCGCGAAGTGCGCGAACGCGTTGTCCGGCTCTCGCTCCAGGACGATGGTGAACTCCAGCTCGGCGGGGCGCAGTTGCGCGGCGGCGAAGAAGGCACGCGCGCGCAGCAGGCGGGCGGCGGTGTTCTCGGGGTGCGCGTCGATGACGTTGTCGAGCAGCTTCACCGCGCCCCGCGGGTCCCGCGCGGCGAGCAGTTGCTCGGCGGCGCGGAAGTCGATGACATGCGTCTCCGGAGTACGTCCGGTCGTTCCGCTGTTCTCGGGCACGGCGAATTCCTTCCCTCGCTCGCGCGTTTCAACGCCCGGTGGAAGGCCCGCTATTCCTGGGGTGGCTGCTGGGGCGCGTGGGCCCTGCGCACGAGTTCGGCCCATACGTCCCGTGCGCGCCGCTCCAGCGCCTCCAGGGGTACGTCGTTGTCGATGACGATGTCCGCGATGGCGAGCCGCTTCTCGCGCGTCGCCTGGGCGGCCATACGCGCGCGTGCGTCCTCCTCGGTCATGCCACGCAGCCGCACGAGCCGGTCGAGCTGTGTCTCGGGACTCGCGTCGACGACGATCACGAGGTCGTAGAGCGCGGCCAGGGCGTTCTCGGCGAGGAGGGGGACGTCGTGGATCACCACGGCGTCGTCGGCCGCGGCGGTTTCGAGCTCGCGGGAGCGTCTGCCGACCAGGGGGTGGACGATCGAGTTGAGGACGGCCAGCTTCTCGGGGTCGGCGAAGACGATGGAGCCCAGCTTCGGCCGGTCCAGGCCGCCGTCCGCGCCGAGCACGTCCTCGCCGAAGGCCTCGACGACGGCCGCGAGCCCGGGAGTTCCGGGCGCGACGACCTCGCGCGCGATGCGGTCGGCGTCGATCAGCACGGCGCCGTACCCGACCAACAGCCGTGACACTTCACTCTTACCGGCACCGATGCCGCCGGTCAGGCCCACCTTCAGCATGAGCCGAAGCTTAGGGCCTGCCACCGACAAGGCATCCGGCGACCGTCAGCCGTCCCCCTCGCGCTCCGCCAGGAAGCGCTCGAACTCCTGCCCGATCTCGTCCGCCGACGGGATCTCGACCGGCTCGGCGAGCATGTTGCCGCGGCTCTCGGCGCCCGCGGCGGCGTCGTACTGGTGCTCCAGGCCCTGGACGAGTGCCACGAGCTCCTCGTCGCCCTCCTGGATCTGGCGGTCGATCTCGGTCTGGGTGCGGTGGGCCTCGGTGCGCAGGGAGTGCGCGATGCCCGGCAGGACCAGTCCGGTGCCCGCCGTGATGCCCTCCAGGACAGTCAGGGCCGCGTCCGGGTACGGGGAGCGGGCGATGTAGTGCGGGACGTGCGCGGCGACGCCCAGGACGTCGTGGCCGGCCTCCATGAGGCGGTACTCGACGAGCGCCTCGGCGCTGCCGGGGACCTGCGCCTCGTCGAAGGGGCTGCGGTGGCCCGGGACGAGGTCGGTGCGGTTGCCGTGCGGGGTCAGGCCCACCGGGCGGGTGTGCGGGACGCCCATGGGGATGCCGTGGAAGTTCACGGACAGACGGACGCCGAGCCGCTCCACGATCTGCTGGACGGCCAGGGCGAAGCGCTCCCACTCCACGTCCGGCTCGGGGCCGGAGAGCAGCAGGAAGGGCGCTCCGGTGGCGTCCTGGACCAGCCGTACGTCGAGGGTGGGCTCCTCGTAGTCGGTCCACCGGTCGCGCTTGAAGGTGAGCAGCGGGCGGCGGGCGCGGTAGTCCACGAGCCGGTCGTGGTCGAATCTGGCCACGACCTGGTGGGGCAGCGTATCGAGCAGTCGTTCGACGATCTGGTCGCCGGTCTCGCCCGCGTCGATGTATCCGTCGAAGTGGTAGAGCATGACAAGACCGGCCGACTCCTGGGCGAGCGCCATGTCGACGACGGCCAGGCCCTTCGGCTCCCATGCGTACAAACCCTGCGGATCAAGCACTGTGACCGCTCCTCCTCGTGTTCGTACTGCACAACGCCCTACAGGGCATGGGCATTCCCGCCCATGCCCCTGATCAGGCACCTCTTACGGGCTTTTCATGCGCCGCTCCCCTGTGTCACCAGGAGGGCGCCCACGTCAGGAGGACAGCACGCGCGCGTGGAGCGCGGTCACGGCCCTGCGGGCGGAGGAGAACGCGCCGTGCTGCCAGGCGTCGGTGTAGCTGAGCCAGTCGCCGGCGAAGTAGACGCGTCCCGTGGGTTCGTTGAGCGGCTTGTAGCGGACGTCGTCGGGGCCGCCCGGGGTGTCGTGCCACGCGGCCTCCAGGTGGGGCGTCTGACGCCAGTGGTGGGAGAAGGACGATGCCAGTTCGCTGCGGTACTTCTCCCCGTAGATCTTCACGCCCGCGGCCACCGCCCGCTCCTCGCGCCCCTTCGGGGTGAGCTTCGCGTACGAGTCCGCGTCGTCGTCGTAGTTGTAGTACCCGATGAGGACGCCCCGCTCACCGTGGAAGCCGTACGAAGGGTGCCAGATGTGGGTGACGTCCTGGTCGGTCTCGGTGATACCGCCGTAGATCCGGTGATCCAGCTCCCACCAACGGGACTTGTACTCCAGGCCGATCTTCGCGGCGGAGGACGGGGTGATCGCCTCCAGTGCGGTCTGGACGCCGGTGCCGAGGTTGTGCGGGATCTTGGCGAGGATGTTGGGCGGGAGGGCGCCCACGCAGTAGTCGGCCTCGACGACCTTCGTACGGCCACCCTGCGTGTAGGTGACCGAAACACCGCTCCCCTTGTCGGTGATTTTCGAGACGACCGCTCCGGTGCGGATGCGATGCGCGCCGATCGCGCGGGTCAGCGCCTTCGGTATCTGGTCCATGCCGCCGACCGGCTGGAACATCAACATGGCCTGGTCGAAGCCGAATTCGAAGGAGAAGTAGCGGCCGACACCGCTGGCGAGGACCTCGGAGGCGGTGGGTACGTCTCCGAGCAGCACACCGGGGGTGCCCGCGGCGGCCGGTACGGTCGTGTACCCGCGCCGCTCACCGCCCGTGTACGCCAGCGTGTCGCCCAGCTCGCCCCAGTCCTTCAGGAACTCGACGAGCCGCTCCTGGTCGGTGACGGTCAACTCCTTGTCCAGGGCGCCCTTGTCGGTGGCCTTGGCCAGCAACTCCGAGACATAGCCGTAGACATCGGCCTTGGCGGTGCGATAGCGCTCGGGTTTGGTCATGCCGGCGGACTCGTTGTAGATGTACGCGTCCGCGTTGACGTTGGTGAACACCTGGATGGGGACGCCGAGTTCACGGCAGTAGTCGAGGGTGACCATCCACTGCGGGATCCGCGCGGGACCGCAGTTCATGTAGTGCCCGTCGGCGAAGCGGGCGGTCTGCCGGTTGCCGTAGAGGTCGGTCGTCGTGTCGCCGCCGCGGACGGTGAAGTTGCGGCCGCCGGTACGGCCCCTGGCCTCCAGGATCGTACAGTCGTAGCCGGCCTTGCCCAGTTCGTACGCCGTGGCCAGTCCGGCGATGCCGCCGCCGACGATGACGACCTTGGCCGCGCCGCGTCCGGTGAGCGTGAAGTCACTTGCGTTCAGGGCGCGGAAGGGCTGCTCCCGCCGGGCGGCCTGTGCGGTGGGGGCGAGCCCGAGGGCGCCCATGGTGGCGAACATGGTGCCCGCGCCACCGGTGAGACCCACGTTCCGCAGAAAAGCACGTCGGCTCTGGTTGCTTGCCATGGTCCGGCTCCCCTCTCCGATCATGATGACCGGGGAAGAGTGCCAACGGCCGGTTACGGTACGGCAGTTACTGATGTATCCCGCAAGTTTCTGCAAGGCCGGGGAAACGGCTGAGGGGCCGCACCTCGAAAGGTACGGCCCCTCAGTTCAAGAGCTACTGCTCAGGTGATCAGCTCTGGCCGCCGGCCAGCTTCTCACGCAGGGCAGCGAGCGCCTCGTCGGACGCCAGTGCACCGGAGGTGTCCGCACCCTCGGAGGAGTACGAACCGCCACCACCGGCGGCGGCCGGAGCCGCACCCGGGGTGTCGACACCCTCGGCCGCCGCCTGGGCGTCGGCCTCGCGGGACTTGATGACCTGCGCCTGGTGCTGCTCGAAGCGCTGCTGCGCCTCGGCGTACTGGTGCTCCCACGCCTCCCGCTGGGTCTCGTAGCCCTCGAGCCAGTCGTTGGTCTCGGGGTCGAAGCCCTCGGGGTAGATGTAGTTGCCCTGGTCGTCGTACGACGCGGCCATGCCGTAGAGCGTCGGGTCGAACTCGACCGAGGCCGGGTCGGCACCGAAGGACTCGTTGGCCTGCTTCAGGGACAGCGAGATCCGGCGACGCTCAAGGTCGATGTCGATGACCTTGACGAAGATCTCGTCGTTGACCTGGACGACCTGCTCCGGGATCTCCACGTGGCGCTCGGCCAGCTCGGAGATGTGCACCAGACCCTCGATGCCCTCGTCCACGCGGACGAACGCACCGAACGGAACCAGCTTCGTGACCTTGCCGGGCACGACCTGGCCGATCTGGTGGGTGCGGGCGAACTGCTGCCACGGGTCTTCCTGGGTCGCCTTCAGCGACAGGGAGACGCGCTCGCGGTCCATGTCGACGTCGAGAACCTCGACGGTGACTTCCTGGCCGACCTCGACAACCTCGGAGGGGTGGTCGATGTGCTTCCAGGACAGCTCGGAGACGTGAACCAGACCATCGACGCCACCCAGGTCCACGAAGGCACCGAAGTTGACGATCGAGGAGACCACGCCGGAGCGGACCTGACCCTTCTGGAGGGTCGTGAGGAAGGTCTGGCGGACCTCGGACTGGGTCTGCTCCAGCCAGGCACGGCGGGACAGGACCACGTTGTTGCGGTTCTTGTCCAGCTCGATGATCTTGGCCTCGAGCTCCTTGCCCACGTAGGGCTGGAGGTCGCGGACACGGCGCATCTCGACGAGAGAAGCCGGCAGGAAGCCACGGAGGCCGATGTCGAGGATGAGACCACCCTTGACGACCTCGATGACGGTACCGGTGACGATGCCGTCCTCTTCCTTGATCTTCTCGATGGTGCCCCAGGCGCGCTCGTACTGGGCGCGCTTCTTCGAGAGGATCAGGCGGCCTTCCTTGTCCTCCTTCTGGAGAACAAGGGCTTCGATCTCGTCGCCGACCTTGACGACCTCGTTCGGGTCGACGTCGTGCTTGATCGAGAGCTCGCGGCTCGGGATGACACCTTCGGTCTTGTAACCGATGTCGAGCAGGACCTCGTCCCGGTCGACCTTCACGATGACGCCGTCGACGATGTCGCCGTCGTTGAAGTACTTGATCGTCTCGTCGATCGCGGCGAGGAAGGCTTCCTCGTTACCGATGTCGTTGACCGCTACCTGCGGGGTGGTGGCGGTGGTCTCGGTGCTGCTCGTCATGTGGGAAAGGGCTCCGGTACGGACATTGAAGTCGTAGGTACTGCTCACGCCGAGAGCCTTTTTCGCTTCGCTCTGCAGAAGGCCGGACAGCCAAGGAAGCGCCGATCCGGAACACCAGGTGTCCGATGGCGCCTCGAAAACCGAGGGGACATACATACAGATGCGAGCGCAACCTGCTACGTCTGAGGTGCGCAGGCCCGCAGCGCAACTTGTAGCATACGGGGGCAGCCAGGCAGGGTCAATGCGCGAAGGCGCACACCCGGGGCGGATCGCCGCATACCCGGCACAAAACGTGTCCCGCGAGGCCACGCAGGCCTGACACACCCCTTCAGTGACGCCACCGGGGCAGCCGCACCGTAGAGGTGACGGAAGAGTACGACGAGGGAGCCGATCATCCAAGAGCCCGATACGTTCGAACCGGAAGCCACCCGACGTGACGCCGACGTCACCGAGAGTTCCCGCGCCAACCGCGGCTGGTGGGACCGGAACGCGGACGACTACCAGGTCGAGCACGGCACGTTCCTCGGCGACGACCGGTTCGTGTGGGGCCCCGAGGGCCTCGACGAGGTGGAGGCCGAACTCCTCGGCCCGCCCGAGGAGCTGAAGGGCAAGGACGTCCTGGAGATCGGCGCCGGCGCGGCCCAGTGCTCGCGCTGGCTGGCCGCCCAGGGCGCCCGTCCGGTGGCCCTGGACCTCTCGCACCGCCAGCTCCAGCACGCGCTGCGGATCGGCGGATCGTTCCCTCTGGTGTGCGCCGACGCCGGCGCGCTGCCCTTCGCGGACGCGTCGTTCGACCTGGCGTGCTCGGCCTACGGGGCGCTGCCGTTCGTCGCCGACCCCGCCCTGGTGCTGCGCGAGGTGCACCGGGTGCTTCGGCCCGGCGGCCGGTTCGTCTTCTCGGCCACCCACCCGATCCGCTGGGCGTTCCCCGACGAGCCGGGCCCCGAGGGACTGACGGTCTCCGCCTCCTACTTCGACCGCACTCCGTACGTCGAGCAGGACGACGAGGGCCGCGCGGTCTACGTCGAGCACCACCGCACCCTCGGCGACCGCATCCGCGACATCGTGGCGTCGGGCCTGCGCCTGGTGGACCTGGTCGAGCCGGAGTGGCCGTCCTGGAACACCGCCGAGTGGGGCGGCTGGTCGCCCCTGCGCGGCAACCTGATCCCGGGAACGGCCATCTACGTCTGCGAACGCGACCGCGGGCGGGACTGAGCAAGAACGCGGGCACGCGCGCGTAGAGGCCGTTTCGCAAGCCGTACGACACTGGGGGCGTGATCCGCTACGACGCCCTCGACGCGCTGCCCGTCCGCAGTGCCCTGCCCGGACTCGACGCCGCCCTGGAGGCGGGCGGTGCCGCCGTGCTCGTGGCACCGCCCGGTACCGGCAAGACGACGCTGGTGCCGCTCGCGCTCGCCGGGCTGCTCGGCAAGGGGAACGAGGGGCCCGCGCGGCGGGTGGTCGTCGCCGAACCGCGGCGGATCGCGGCGCGGGCGGCGGCCCGGCGGATGGCGTGGCTGCTCGGCGAGAAGGTCGGGGAGAGCGTCGGCTACACCGTGCGCGGTGAGCGGGTCGTGGGACGGCACGCACGCGTGGAGGTCGTCACGACCGGAGTGCTGCTCCAACGCCTGCAGCGGGACCAGGAGTTGTCGGGCGTCGACGCCGTGATCCTGGACGAGTGCCACGAACGGCACCTGGACGCCGACACCGTGGCGGCCTTCCTGGTCGACGTACGGGAGGCGCTGCGCCCGGAGTTGCGTCTGCTCGCGGCGTCCGCGACCACCGACGCGCAGGGCTGGGCCCGGCTTTTGGGCGGGGCACCGGTGGTCGAGGCGGAGGGCGTCGCGTACCCGGTGGAGGTCGTGTGGACGCCCCCGGCACGACCGGTACGGCCGCCGCACGGGATGCGCGTGGACCCGGCGCTGCTCACGCACGTGGCGTCCGTGGTGCGGCGGGCGCTGGCCGAGCGGGACGGGGACGTGCTGTGTTTCCTGCCCGGCGTGGGTGAGATCGCCCGTGTCGCCGGGCAGTTGGGGAACCTCGGTGACGTCGAGGTGCTCCAGGTGCACGGGCGGGCACCGGCCGCCGTACAGGACGCGGTGCTGTCTCCCGGCGTGCGGCGGCGGGTGGTGCTGGCGACGTCCGTGGCCGAGTCCTCGCTGACGGTTCCCGGTGTACGGGTGGTCGTCGACTCCGGGTTGGCTCGGGAGCCGCGGGTCGACCACGCGCGCGGGCTGAGCGCACTCGCGACGGTACGGGCCTCGCAGGCGGCCGGGCGGCAGCGGGCGGGGCGGGCCGGGCGGGAGGCGCCGGGGGCGGTGTACCGGTGCTGGGCGGAGGCCGAGGATGCGCGTCTGCCGCGTTTTCCGGCGCCGGAGATCAAAGTGGCCGACCTGACCGCGTTCGCCCTCCAGGCGGCCTGCTGGGGCGATCCTGGGGCGTCGGGGCTGGCGTTGCTCGACCCGCCTCCCGCCGGGGCGATGGCGGCGGCGCGGGGTGTGCTGACCGCGGTGGGGGCGGTCGACTCGGGTGGGCGGGCCACGTCCCGGGGTGTGCAGTTGGCTCGGCTGGGGTTGCATCCCCGGTTGGGGCGGGCCTTGTTGGACACGGGGGCGGCCGGTGCGGAGGTTGTCGCGCTGCTCAGCGAGGAGGCTCCGCGGGAGTACGGGGATGATCTTGCCGGGGCCCTGCGGCTTGCTCGGCGTGGGGGTGACGCCTACTCCGGGCGGTGGCGTACGGAGGTTCGGCGGCTGCGGGCCGTAGCAACAGAATTTTCCCACCCACCCACCCGTTACAACAGCGACGACGCCCTCGTAGGCCTCGTGGCCGCCCTCGCGTACCCCGAACGTGTGGCCAAGGCCGACGGCGGTTCCTATCTCCTCGTCTCCGGCACCCGCGCCGAACTCGGCGACAACAGCCCCCTCCGCGGCGCCCCTTGGATCGCCATCGCCGCGGCCGACCGGCCCATCGGCAAGGGGCACGCGCGCGTGCAGCTCGGCGCTGTCGTCGACGAGGACGTCGCCCGGTTCGCGGCCGGGGCGTTGCTCAGCGAGGTGGACGAGGTGCACTGGGCCGGCGGTGACGTGGTCGCCCGGCGCGTCGAGCGGCTCGGGGCCGTCGAGCTTGCGGTACGGCCGCTCAAGGACGCCGACCCCGTTGCCGTACGGGACGCGCTTGTTGAGGGGCTGCGGCAGGAAGGGTTCGGACTGTTGCGGTGGTCGGCGGATGCCCAGGTGTTGCGGCAGCGGCTGGCGTTCCTGCGGCTGAACGTCGCGGCGCCGTGGCCGGACGTGTCCGACGAGGCGCTGCACGCGCGCGTGGACGAGTGGTTGGAGCCGGAGTTGGGGCGGGCGCGGCGGCGGAGTGATCTGGGGCGGATCGAGGCGGGGCAGGCGCTGCGGCGGTTGTTGCCGTGGGCCTCGGGGGACGCGGGGCGGTTGGACGAGCTGGCGCCGGAGCGGTTTGCCGTGCCGAGTGGGTCCAGGGTCCGGATCGACTACGGGAACCCCGAACAGCCCGTGCTGGCCGTGAAGTTGCAGGAGATGTTCGGGCTCCACGAGTCGCCGGAGGTCGCCGGGGTGCCGGTGCTGGTGCATCTGCTGTCCCCCGCCGGGCGGCCCGCCGCCGTGACCGCCGATCTCGCGTCCTTCTGGAAGGACGGGTACCGGGGTGTGCGGGCCGAGTTGCGGGGGCGCTATCCGAAGCATCCATGGCCCGAGGACCCGGCGACCGCCGAGGCCACGCGGTTCACCAACGCGCGGCTCAGGCGGTGACGGGTTCCGGTTCCTGGACCTCGGTGGGGGCGGGGTCGCCGGGGCGCCTGCTGCGGGCCTCCAGGTAGAGCGAGAGGGCCAGCAGGAGGAGGCCGAGGCTCAGGAAGCCCCAGGGGAGGTAGGAGACCATCAGAAGGACGAGCGTGCGGTTGGACTTCACCAGGGCGACGGTGTGCTTGATGTAGTCCTCGCGCATCTTCACGTCGCCGGCGAACGCCGTCACCTTCGCGCGACCGCTCAGGAGGGTGCCGCCGCGCAGTTCCTCCTTGTGGATCTCCTCGCCGTAGACCGGTGCTCCGGTGACGGGCTCGACCCAGAACTTGCGGACCGTGGTGTACCAGCGGGTGGTGCCGGTCTTGGCGACGTCCTCCGGGGTGATGCCCTTGACGGGCATCGTCCTGGGCAAGGGAACCTTGGTCCACGGGATGGTCTGCTCGAAGTAGTAGACCTTGACGCCGCGGAAGTTCTGGGTGCCCTTGTAGTGGATCGGGTTGGTGGTGCGGGTCTGCGCGTCGAAGTACTCGTAGTCCCGTTTCTGGGTCAGGAACGGCCACTTGAACTCGATGCCGTCCCGTTTCACCGGGTCGCCGTCGACCATCTCTCCGGCGGCGTGGACGGGCTCCTGGGTGTGCGCGTCGAAGATGTAGCGCTCGGGGATCGAGGAGACCATCTTGCCGTCGGGGCCCTGGACGTAGGACAGGCCGTCCCAGACGACGACGTCCCGCCCCGTCGTCTTGTCGATCTTCTTGGCGGCCTCCACGTTGCCCTTGAGGGTCTGCACGATGGTGACCTTGGGGACCGTCTTGGCCTTCAGGCCGTCGTAGTCGAGGAGGGTGGCGTTCTTCGCCTCCAGGACCATGTCCTGGTACTGGTTCGCCGGGATCTTGGCCAGCCGGGGGAAGGCGTACCAGCGCAGCAGCGGGGACAGTGCCGTGAAGAACACGGCGAGGGCGAGCAGGATCAGGCTGGCCTTGCGGCGCATCTCGGCCTCCCCCTCAAGGAGTCAAACGCTTGCGCAAACGTTTACGGGTGCGCGGGCACCGTCGTCAGCAGCGGTTTCGGGGAGGTCTTCCCCATCGGCGAGCCCATCGCGGTGATCGTCAGGACCAGCGCGAAGGCGAGCACGAGTCCGGTCGCGGCGGCGATCAGGGCACGCATGACGGGCCTCCCGACGGACAGGAACTGATAGGTCGTCAGGTCGGGCACCGTAGCAACGCACGGGCGAGATGAGAACACGTTGCACACGGACGAGGGGCGGACACGACGAGGGCGCCCGCCCGCCGGAGCGGAGGGGCGCCCTTGTCGCAGGGTCGCGCGGTGGGACTACGCGCTCGGCGACGCCGACGGGCTCGGGTCGGCCGAGGCACTCGGGCTGGGCGAGGAGGTGTCGGTCGCCGCGGCCACGGTCAGTTCGACCGTGAGGGTCGCGCCGCCCGTGGTGGTGATGCGGAGGAGGAAGGTGCCGGTGGTGTCGTCCGCGTACAGCTTCGGCAGCTTCAGGAGGCCGTCGGCGTCCGTGGCCAGGCCGGTGAGGGTGCGGACGGTCTTGCCGTCGGCGTCCTTGAAGTAGGGGCCCTTGTCGTTCTCGGTGGCGTCGTCGGCCGCCTTGATGAGGGTCGCCGTGGCCGCGACCTTGCCGGCGACCGCGCCGCCGTAGGTGGCCTTCACCTCGACCTGGTCGGCGAACTCGCCGCCCGGGGTACAGGTCAGCGCGGTGGTGCTGGTGCGGGCGAGGGTGTCGGCGACGCGGGGCGTGACAGTGGCCGTGTAGTCGAGAGCGGCGATCGTACGGCCCAGCAGCGTGGCGCGGACGGTGAAGTCACCGGTGGTCTCGCCGGCCTCCAGGGCCGGGGCGACGGCCACACCGGAGGCGTTGGTGACGGCCAGGGCGACCTTCTCGCCACCGGCGAACGTGGCGTCCGTGGTGCCGACGATCGTGAACCGGACCTTGACCTTGGCGACGCCCTTGCCGGCCGAGTCCTGGGCGCGGGTGCTGATCTTCTTGGTGAACGCGCCGCCCGCCGTCGCGGTGAGCTTCGCCGTGCCCGCGTCCGCCAGCTTGGCCACCGTGTCGGTGGGGGTCGGCGTGGGCGTGGGTGTCGGGGTCGGCGTGGGCGTCGGGGTGGCCGGCGTGGAGGGGCTCGGCGTCGAGGTCGTCGGAGTCGACGGGGAGGGCGAGGGCGAGGGGCTGGCCTCGGAGCCGTCGTCGCTGCGGCCGGAGGGCAGGGTGCCCGTGCCGTCCGGGACCGAGTGGGTGCCCTTGCGGTAGTACTCCAGCCACGACAGGACCGTGTTCAGGTAGTCCGTGGAGTTGTTGTAGCTGAGGATCGCGCTGTGCAGGCCCGCGTCGGTCGACAGGTTCCAGTCGTTGCGGCACAGGTAGTGGCCGGCGGCGAGCGCGGCGTCGTAGACGTTGTTGGGGTCCTTGACCCCGTCGCCGTTGCCGTCACGGCCCGCCCACGCCCAGGTCGACGGGATGAACTGCATGGGTCCGACGGCCTGGTCGTACTCGCTGTTGCCGTCGTACTTGCCGTTGTCGGTGTCCCGGATGAGCGCGAAGCCGTTGCCGTCGAGCGCGGGGCCGAGGATCTTGGAGGTCGTGGTGCCGTTCGCGTCGACCTGGCCGCCGCGCGCCTGGCCCGACTCCACCTTGCCGATGGCGGCGAGGAGTTGCCAGGGCAGGTTGCAGCCGGGCTTGGAGGTGGCGAGTTCGGCCTCGGCCTTCTTGTAGGCGTCGAGAACGGTCGCGGGAATGCCCGCCTCGGCCTCGCCCACCGAGACCGGGGTCCCTATGGAGGGCGACTGACTGGGGCTCGTACTGGGGTTCGGGCTGCTCAGCGGCGGGAGATCCGTGTAGTACGGCGAGTCTCCGGTGGCGCTGCTGTGGTCGGTGATCCCGTCGGGCGTCTCCTGTCCGGCAACGAGCGTTCTGTGACCGCCGGTCGCCGCCGGAGCCTGGGACGCGGACAGTGCCGCAACCGCTGCCGCGGCCACCGCTGTCGTCGCCGCACCCTTGCGCAGCCGCCTGCCGAAATGCGCCGTCATGGAGTGAACCCCTCCCAGGGACGCCCGAGCGCCCGTCCTTGTCTGTTGCCTCTGCGCCTGTTGTGACGGTCGAGCCGCACCGCAGGTTGCCCTCGTGGTGGTTATCGGATGGTGTGTACTTGTTCTCCGTCTCCGCCCGCCCGCGGGCCCCGCGTGGGGACCCAGGCGACCCTACGACAACTTGCTTTGCACGGGCACCCGTTGGTGGCCGTTATTCACCACCTGGCCATATGCCGATGACTCCTACGGGGAGCCCCTGTTGCCGTTCACTTTGAGTCATGCCGCCGCCGTACTGCCCGCCGTGCGCGGCGACGGCAGCGGGCGCGGCCGACTGGTACCGGCGGTGCTGGTGGCGGGCTCCTTCGCCCCCGACATGACCTACTACGCGGCGAGCGCGGTCCCCGGGGCGATGGAGTTCGGGAACGTCACGCACTCCTTCCCCGGCGTCTTCACGGTCGACGTCCTCATCACCTGGACGACGACCGCCCTGTGGCTCCTGCTGCGCGAACCCCTGGTGGCCCTCCTCCCCCGCGCCCGGCAGGCCCGGACGGCGACCCTGCTGCGCTGCGGCACGCCACGCGCGCGTGCCACCCCGTCACTGGCCGCGTGGTGGTACGTCTCCGCGGTCCTCGGCGGCCTGACCCATGTCGTGTGGGACGCGTTCACGCACCACGACCGGTGGGGCGTCCGGCTGTTCCCCGTCCTCGACCGCACGGTGGGCGGCCGACCGCTGTTCTCGGCTCTCCAGTACGGCAGTTCGGCGGTCGGCGCGCTGCTGATCGCCGCGTTCGTCGTACGTGCGCTACGACGTGTTCCGGCCACCGCGCCGGTGGGGGTGCCCGTGCTGTCGGTACGGGACCGGTGGGCGGCCGGTGCCGTCCTCGGTGGCTGCGCGCTGGTGGCGGCGGTGGAGCGGGCGTCCCACTGGTGGGCCTACTGGGGGTCGACGGCGAGCGCCTGGGACCTGATCCCGACCCTGTGCTTCGGGGCGGGGGCCGGGCTGGTCCTGGGCGTGCTGCTGTACGCCGTGGGCGTCCGTGTGTGGCGCCCGGCGACCTCCGGGTCACCCGACGAGGTCAGCGCGGAGCGGAGCCGTCCGGCGGGGTCGCGATGAACACCGTCATGGTGTGCACGGAGCGTGACCTCGGGAGCCGGGTGAGCACGAGGTCCAGGTAACTGCGGCCCAGCTCGGCCCAGAGCCGCCACACGGGGGTGCCGGTGGGCGTGGTGGCCGGCCCCTGCGGGTGTCTGGCCTGTTCTCGGGGGTCCACGGCCGTGTCGTCCCGGAACGTGAGGCGGCACCGGAGTCCTGCGGCCGTGTGCCGTACGGCCATGGCGAGGTCGGCGGGGATGCGGGCGGTGCTTGCGCCGGCGGCGAGGGCCGGGACCGGCGGGCGGGGCGTGACCTGGGCGGCAGCGGCGCCCGCTGCCTGTATCCGGGTCCGCGACCGGCCCGACCGGCGATGGAGCATGCGTATACCCATGCCCGCATCCTTACGGTCACCGGGCGCCGGGGGCCCCTCCGCGAGGGCCACGCGGGTGACGGGTCCTCCGGGGGTTGCGGCGGAGAGTCGGAGCGGGCTCAGTCGGAAAGCCCGCTCGGGACAACCCTCCGCCGCGGCGCCGCAGGCTAGTGCGCCGCCGACTCCCAGTCCGGGCCCACCCCCACCGAGACGTCCAGCGGCGCCCGGAGATGTACCGCGCCCGCCATCTCGTGGCGGACCAGTTCCTCCGTGGCCGCCCGCTCCCCGGGGGCGATCTCCAGGACGATTTCGTCGTGGACCTGGAGAAGCATGCGGGACTTGAGGCCGGCCTCGCGCAGGGCGGCGTCGACCTTGAGCATGGCCATCTTGACGATGTCGGCCGCGGTGCCCTGGATCGGGGCGTTGAGCGCCATCCGCTCGGCGGCCTCTCGGCGTTGGCGGTTGTCGCTGTTGAGGTCGGGGAGGTAGCGGCGGCGCCCGAAGAGAGTCGCCGTGTATCCGGTGGCCCGTGCCTCGTCGACCGCGCGGCGCAGATAGTCCCGTACACCGCCGAAGCGCTCGAAGTAGGTGTCCATGAGGACCCGTGCCTCGCCCGCGTCGATGTTCAGCTGCTGGGAGAGGCCGAAGGCTGAGAGCCCGTAGGCGAGGCCGTAGGACATGGCCTTGATCTTGCGGCGCATCTCCGCGTCGACCTTGGAGCCCTCGACGGAGAACACCTGGGAGGCGACCGTGGTGTGCAGGTCCTCGCCGGAGGTGAACGCCTCCAACAGGCCCTCGTCCTCGGAGAGATGGGCCATCACGCGGAGTTCGATCTGGCTGTAGTCCGCGGTCATCAGGGACTCGAAGCCCTCGCCGACGACGAAGCCCCGGCGGATCGCCCTGCCCTCGTCCGTGCGGACGGGGATGTTCTGCAGGTTCGGGTCGGTCGACGACAGACGTCCCGTCGCGGCGACGGTCTGGTTGAACGTGGTGTGGATACGGCCGTCCGTCGCGATCGTCTTGATCAGGCCCTCGACGGTGACGCGCAGCTTCGCCTGTTCGCGGTGGCGGAGCATGATGACCGGCAGTTCGTTCTCCGTCTGGTTGGCGAGCCAGGCCAGGGCGTCGGCGTCGGTGGTGTAGCCGGTCTTCGTCTTCTTTGTCTTGGGCAGGCCGAGCTCGCCGAAGAGGACTTCCTGGAGCTGCTTGGGCGAGCCGAGGTTGAACTCGTGTCCGGCCGCCGCGTGCGCCTCCTTCACCGCCTGCTGGACGGCACCGGCGAACATCTGCTCCATGGCTTCCAGGTGGGCCTTGTCGGCCGCGATGCCGTACCGCTCCAGGCGGGCGAGCAGGATCGAGGTGGGCAGCTCCATGTCGCGCAGGAGGTCCGCCGCGCCGACCTCCTGGAGGCGCTCCCCGAAGGCGTCCCCCAGGTCGAGGATCGCGCGGGCCTGCACCATCAGGGCGTCCGCCTCGGCGCCGTCGTCCGCGCCGAAGGCCAGCTGGCCGGCGGCCGTGGCGGCGGGGGCCAGCTCGCGGCCGAGGTACTCCAGGGACAGCGCGTCCAGGTCGAAGGAGCGGCGGCCGGGCTTGACGAGGTAGGCGGCGAGCGCGGTGTCCATGGTGATGCCGTTGATGGTCCAGCCGTGCTCGGCGAAGACCCGCATCGCGCCCTTGGCGTTGTGGAACACCTTGGGGCGGCCGGCGTCGGCCAGCCAGGCCGCGAACGCGTTCTCGTCGCTCTCGTCCAGCTCGGCGGGGTCGAACCAGGCGGCCGCTCCCCCGGCGGTGGCGAGCGCGACCTCGGTCACCGAACCCGAGCCGAGGGCCCAGGTGTCGACGGTGGCGACGCCGAGGGGCTCGGTGCCGTAGTCGGCGAGCCAGCCGGGCAGTTCGCCGGTGGCGAGGACCGAGCCGTCGACCGCGACACCGCTCTCGGCGGGCGGGGTCGCGTCGGCCTCCTCGGCGCCCGGGTCGACGGCCAACAGGCGCTCGCGCAGCGAGGGGTTGCGGATCTCCAGGGTGTCGAGAACCATCGCGACGGCCGTGCGGTCGTAGGGAGCCCGCTCCAGGTCGACGACCGTCTTGGGCAGCTCGACGTCCTTGACCATCTCGGTCAGTCGGCGGTTGAGCTTGACCGCGTCCAGATGGTCGCGGAGGTTCTGCCCGGCCTTGCCCTTGACCTCGTCGACGCGCTCTACGAGGTCGGCGAAGGAACCGAACTGGTTGATCCACTTCGCGGCGGTCTTCTCGCCGACGCCGGGGATGCCGGGGAGGTTGTCGGACGGGTCGCCGCGCAGGGCCGCGAAGTCGGGGTACTGGGCGGGCGTCAACCCGTACTTCTCGACGACCTTCTCCGGAGTGAACCGGGTCAGCTCGGAGACGCCCTTCGTCGGGTACAGCACCGTGGTGTGGTCGGACACCAGCTGGAAGGAGTCCCGGTCGCCGGTGACGATCAGCACGTCGAAGCCTTCGGCCTCGGCCTGGGTGGCGAGCGTGGCGATGACGTCGTCGGCCTCGAAGCCGTCGACCGCGAACCGGGAGACGTGCATCGCGTCGAGCAGCTCGCCGATCAGCTCGACCTGGCCCTTGAACTCGTCCGGGGTCTTGGAGCGGTTCGCCTTGTACTCGGTGAACTCCTCGGAGCGCCAGGTCTTGCGGGACACGTCGAAGGCCACCGCGAAGTGCGTGGGCGCCTCGTCGCGCAGGGTGTTGGCCAGCATCGACGCGAAGCCGTAGATCGCGTTCGTCGGCTGGCCCGTCGCGGTCGTGAAGTTCTCCGCGGGCAGCGCGAAGAACGCGCGGTAGGCCAGCGAGTGCCCGTCCATCAGCATCAGCCGTGGACGGTCTCCGCCGGAGCTGTTCCCGGAGGTCTTGTCGGTCTTCTTCGATGCTGTCTCTGCCACGACCCCGATCCTGCCACGCCCCACTGACAGTCGGGGTCACGGTCGCCGCGTCGGACCGCGCGGCCGCGGTCGAACGCGCCCCGGCCCGCCGCAGCGAGGAGCAGGAGCCGGACGGGCCCACCCCGTCCCACCCCGGACCCCACGCCTCACGCACAGGCCGAAACCATTGAGCCCACGAACCGACCTCGGCCTTGTCACTGCCGCGTGCGAGGATCGGAGACGTAGTGCACACGTGCCAGCGAAGGAGAGGCCCGCGATGGCCACGAAGCCGCCCAAGGGCGATCCGGTCCAGGACGCCCCGCAGGTCACCGAGCCGAAGCATGCCGCGGCCGGCCTCCCGGCGATCGGGCACACACTGCGCATCGCCCAGCAGCAGATGGGGGTGAAGCGCACCGCGCTGACCCTG
Organism: Streptomyces hokutonensis; assembly: GCF_042751305.1. GTDB lineage: Bacteria > Actinomycetota > Actinomycetes > Streptomycetales > Streptomycetaceae > Streptomyces > Streptomyces hokutonensis_A. Next base: position 226,832 of record NZ_JBHYWD010000004.1, on the reverse strand, counting down.
CTGCGGGTCAATCAGAAGAACGGCTTCGACTGCCCGGGCTGCGCCTGGCCGGAGCCGGACCACCGGCACGCGGCGGAGTTCTGCGAGAACGGCGCGAAGGCGGTCGCCGAGGAGGCCACCCTGCGCCGGGTGACCCCCGAGTTCTTCGCCGCGCATCCGGTGGCCGATCTCGCGACCCGCAGCGGCTACTGGCTGGGCCAGCAGGGCCGTCTCACGCACCCCATGTATCTCCCCGAAGGGGCCGACCGCTACGAACCGGTCACCTGGGAGCGGGCGTTCGACATCGTCGCCGAGGAGATCGCCGCCCTCGGCTCACCCGACGAGGCGCTGTTCTACACCTCGGGCCGCACGAGCAACGAGGCCGCGTTCCTGTACCAGCTGTTCGCGCGGGAGCTGGGCACCAACAACCTGCCGGACTGCTCGAACATGTGCCACGAGTCGTCGGGTTCCGCGCTGAACGAGACGATCGGCATCGGCAAGGGCAGCGTCCTCCTTGAGGACCTCTACCAGGCCGACCTGATCGTCGTCGCCGGCCAGAACCCGGGCACCAACCACCCGCGCATGCTCTCCGCCCTGGAGAAGGCCAAGGCCAACGGCGCGAAGATCATCAGCGTCAACCCGCTGCCCGAGGCGGGCCTGGAGAGGTTCAAGAACCCGCAGACCCCGCAGGGCATGCTCAAGGGCGCCGCCCTCACCGACCTGTTCCTGCAGATCCGCATCGGCGGCGACCAGGCCCTCTTCCGCCTCCTGAACAAGCTCGTCCTGGAGACGGAGGGCGCCGTGGACCATGCCTTCGTCGACGAACACACGCACGGCTACGAGGAGTTCGCCGCAGCCGCGCGGGAAGCCGACTGGGACGAGACGCTGCTCGCGACCGGGCTGACCCGCCCGGAGATCGAGAAGGCCCTGGAGATGGTGCTCGCCTCCGAGCGCACCATCGTGTGCTGGGCGATGGGCCTCACCCAGCACAAGCACGCCGTGCCGACCATCCGCGAGGTCGTCAACTTCCTTCTGCTGCGCGGCAACATCGGGCGCCCGGGCGCGGGCGTGTGCCCGGTGCGGGGCCACAGCAACGTGCAGGGCGACCGCACCATGGGCATCTTCGAGCGCCCCGCGCCGGCCTTCCTGGACGCCCTGGAGAAGGAGTTCGGCTTCGCCCCGCCGCGCGAGCACGGCTACGACGTGGTCGCGGCGATCCGCGCGCTGCGCGACGGCGACGCGAAGGTGTTCTTCGCGATGGGCGGCAACTTCGTGTCCGCCTCCCCCGACACCGAGGTCACCGAGGCGGCCATGCGGCGCGCCAGCCTTACCGTGCATGTGTCGACGAAGCTCAACCGCTCGCACGCCGTCACGGGCGCGCGTGCCCTCATCCTGCCCACTCTGGGCCGTACCGAGCGCGATCTCCAGGGCGGCGGCGAGCAGTTCGTGACCGTCGAGGACTCCATGGGCATGGTGCACGCCTCGCGCGGCCGGCTGGAGCCCGCGAGCGCCCACCTGCTGTCCGAGCCGGCCATCGTGTGCCGCCTCGCCCGCCGCGTCCTCGGCGCCGGATCCCGCACTCCCTGGGAGGAGTTCGAGAAGGACTACGGGACGATCCGCGACCGCATCGCGCGCGTGATCCCCGGCTTCCAGGACTTCAACGAGCGGGTCGCCCACCCCGGCGGCTTCGCCCTCCCGCACGCCCCGCGCGACGAACGCCGCTTCCCCACGGCCACCGGCAAGGCCAACTTCACCGCGGCGCCCGTCGAATACCCCGAACTCCCCGAAGGGCGCCTGCTGTTGCAGACGCTGCGCTCGCACGACCAGTACAACACCACGATCTACGGCCTCGACGACCGCTACCGGGGCATCAAGAACGGCCGCCGGGTCGTCATGGTCCACCCCGACGACGCCGCCCGGCTCGGTGTCGCCGACGGGTCGTACGTCGATCTGGTCGGCGAGTGGAAGGACGGCGTGGAGCGGCGGGCGCCCGGCTTCCGGGTGGTGCACTACCCGACCGCGCGGGGCTGCGCCGCCGCCTACTACCCCGAGACCAACGTCCTCGTCCCGCTGGACGCCACCGCCGACACCAGCAACACCCCGGCCAGCAAGTCCGTCGTCGTCCGTCTGGAACAATCGGCTACCGACTGAGCGTTTGCTCAGCAGCCGAACCAGTGATCACGACGAACGGAGTCGGGCCCCATGGGCGAGCAGCAGCAGGTGCAGTTCCCGCAAGAGGTCGTCGACGAGTACGCCGCGCTCGGCGTCGACCTGCCCGCACTCTTCTCCGCCGGATACCTGGGCTCGCGCATGGGCCTGGAGATCCTGGAGGCGTCCGCCGAGCGTGTCGTCGGGACACTGCCGGTCGAAGGGAACACCCAGCCGTACGGGCTGCTGCACGGCGGCGCGTCCGCCGTGCTCGCCGAAACCCTCGGGTCCATCGGATCGATGCTGCACGGCGGCAGCACGAAGATCGCCGTCGGCGTCGACCTGAACTGCACCCACCACCGCGGCGCCCGCTCCGGCCTGGTCACCGGAGTGGCCACACCCGTGCACCGGGGGCGCTCGACGGCGACGTACGAGATCGTGATCAGTGACGAGGAGGGTCGACGGGTGTGCACTGCGCGGCTGACCTGTCTGCTGCGGGACGTGAAGCCCGGGGACGGGATCCCCGCGAGCTGATCCCGCCGGTCCGTCATCCCGTCGGGGGTGGTGGGCCGGACTCCGTCTTCCGCACCCCCGTCCACTCCCCTACCGTTTTCCCATGAGGCTGCCGGCATGAGCGGTATCGGGCCCGTCGAATCCGTCGACTCGCCGGAGACGAACGGGAGTTACGAAGTCATCGGCGGCGATCCGCCCCATCTGACGGACCGTTGGCACACCCTGTCGCCGCGCACCCGCAGAGCCGCGCTCGCGGCGGGCGCGGTCGCCGCCCTGGGCGTCGGAGCCGTCCTCCTGCCGCCCGTCCACACCTCCCGGCGGAGCGACCCGCAACCACCGACGCCATGGCCCGCGAACGTCACCGAGTGGCGCTATGTCGGACTGGCCCAGACCACCGACTCCCCCACCACGACCGGTTTCTTCCGCTTCGCGGTCACCGTGGACAGCGGACCCGCCGTCACCCTGCGGGTCACCGGCGCCGCCTTCGACGGACTCACCGCCGAGGCCGTGCCGGAACGGTCCTTCACCGTGCGCACCGGAGCGACCCGCCGCGTCACGGTGGAGATTTCGGTTTCCGACTGTTCGGGACTGCCCCTGAATGCGGACCTCGCCTTTCTGGACGTAACGCTCCGTAACACGCGCGCAATACAACGCCACAGTTTCATCTTCGGCGCCTCCTACTCCAAGGACCTTTCCCAGCTCCTCCACAGGGCCTGCGGTACGACAAACGCCAGGCCAGGCCCGCGGCCAAGCGGAAGTGCAGGTTCTCAAAATGTGGACCTCGGCTGAATTCCGCCAAACCGGCTGAGACCCACCTTTCGCGAAGCCCGCCAACCGGCACGTCATAACAAGAAAGTCACAAGCCCGCGCACGACGATGCCCATGCCTACAGACCGGGCTTAGAGTCACGGCCAGTCACCGCTCCATCGGGAGTTCGGTACCAGCGCAGCACTCTCCGCCCTACCCGGGCGACTGTGCCTGCGGAAAGGACAGATTGTGCGACAGCGTTCTCTGGTGATTCTTACCTCCGTACTCACCACCGGAGCTCTGACCCTCACCGCCTGCGGCTCCCGTGACAGCGGCAGCAAGAGTGACAGTGGGTCCACCACCCTGACCATCGGCGTCGACGCTCCCCTGTCCGGTGAGAACTCCACCACCGGCCTCGGCATCCAGTACGGCGTCCAGATCGCCATCGACGACGCCAACAAGAACAACTGGGTCCCGGGCGTCAAGTTCAAGATCAAGGCCCTGGACGACAAGGCGCAGCCCGCCACCGGCCAGTCCAACGCCACCGCCTTCACCGGCGACAGCAACGTCGTCGGCGCCGTCGGCCCGCTGAACTCCGGCGTCGCCCAGTCGATGCAGCAGGTCTTCGCCTCGGCCAACATGGTCGAGATCTCCCCGTCGAACACCAACCCGGCCCTGACCCAGGGCAAGGACTGGGCGACCACCAAGACGCGGCCGTACAAGACGTACTTCCGCACCGCCACCACCGACGCCCTCCAGGGCGCCTTCGCCGCCGACTACGCGTACAACGGCCTCAAGAAGAAGAAGGCCTTCGTCGTCGACGACAAGCAGACCTACGGCGCCGGCCTGGCCGGGATCTTCAACAGCGCCTTCAAGAAGCTCGGCGGCTCCATCGCGGGCACCGACCACGTCAACACCGGCGACACCGACTTCAGCTCGCTCGTCACCAAGATCAAGAACTCCGGCGCCGACCTGCTCTACTACGGCGGCCAGTACGACGAGTCGGAGAAGATCACCAAGCAGCTCAAGGGCGCCGGCGTCAAGATCCCGCTGTTCGGCGGTGACGGCATGTTCGCCACCACCTACATCCAGACCGCCGGCAAGGCCGCCGAAGGCGACCTCGCCACCTCCGTCGGCGTCCCCGCCGACACCCTGCCCGCCGCCAAGCAGTTCATCGCGACCTACAAGGCCAAGGGCTACAAGGGTGACTACGGCGCCTACGGCGCCTACGCCTACGACGCCGCCACCGCCATCATCAAGGCAGTGAAGGCCGTCAAGGACGCCAACGGCGACAAGCTCCCCGCCAGCAGCGACCTCCGCTCCAAGGTCGTCGACGCCGTCCAGAAGTCCGACTTCGAGGGCATCTCCGGCAAGGTCGCCTTCGACCAGTACGGCGACACCACCAACAAGCAGCTCACCGTCTACCAGGTCACCAGCGGCGCCTGGAAGGCCGTGAAGACCGGCACCTTCAACGGCAGCTGACCTCAGCTCCAGCACCACCGCACCACGGGCCGCGCGGAAGGAGGATCCCGACCGCGCGGCCCGTTGTCACACCCCCACCCCCAGGCACGCGATCTGTGCACACGACCCAAGCGACAATGGAGGCCACGCGGTGAACACCCTGCCGCAGCAGCTGGCCAACGGGCTGCTCCTAGGCTCGATGTACGGGCTGATCGCCATCGGCTACACGATGGTGTACGGCATCGTCCAGCTCATCAACTTCGCGCACGGCGAGATCTTCATGACCGGGGCCTTCGGTGCCCTCACGGTCTACGCCTACATCCTGCCCGACGGCACCTCGATGGTGGTCGCCGTACCACTCATGCTGATCGGCGGCGGAATCGTCTCCGTCCTCGTCGCGGTAGGGGCCGAACGATTCGCCTATCGCCCCCTGCGGCAAGCACCACGACTGGCGCCCCTGATCACCGCCATCGGCCTCTCCCTCGCGCTCCAGGAACTCGTCCGGAACTTCTACCCGGGCGCCGACAAGGACCGCTCCTTCCCCAGCCTCGACGGCACCCACGACCTCGGCTCCATCACCATCACCGACGCCGACATCTTCCTGGTCATCGCCGCCATCGTCTGCATGTCCGGCCTCGCCTGGTTCGTCCGCAAGAGCCGCACCGGCCGCGCCATGCAGGCCACCGCCCAGGACCCGGACACCTCCCAGCTCATGGGCATCGACACCAACCGCATCATCGTCATCGCCTTCGCCATCGGCGGCTTCTTCGCCGCCGTAGCAGCCGTCTCCTACGGCCTCAAGTACGGCAACATCGGCTACCGCATGGGCTTCCTGATGGGCCTCAAGGCCTTCACCGCGGCCGTCATGGGCGGCATCGGCAACATCTACGGCGCCATGCTCGGCGGAGTCGTCCTCGGCGTCGCCGAAACCCTCGCCTCCGCCTACATCAACCACATCCCCGGCATGCAGCAGCTCGGCGGATCCGGCTGGGCCAACGTCTGGGCCTTCTGTCTCCTCATCCTCGTACTGCTGTTCAGGCCACAGGGCCTGCTCGGCGAACGCGTCGCGGACAGGGCGTGATCACATGACCGAGACGACCGAGACCCCCAAGACGCCGGCCGCCGCCCCCGCGGAACAGCGCGGCCTCATCCCGCTGCCCCTCGCAGCCGCCCGCGCCCTCATCCTGGTCGGCGGCATCGCCACCACCGCCTCCACCTTCCTGCGCTGGACCTGGACCTCCGACTTCCCCGGCGACCTCACCGTCAACGGCTACCCCGGCGGCCTCCAGATCCTCACCCTCGTCGCAGGCCTCATCACCACACTGTTCGCCCTCGCCTCCTACGGCGTCCGAGGACTCGGCTGGCTCCTGCCCGCCCGCAACAACGCACCCCTCGTCCTCACCGCCCTCGGCGGCTTCGCCGTCACCTGGTACACGGTCCTCACGATCGCCGGCGAACTCGGCGGCCTCGTCAACTGGGAACCCGGCACCTACATCGCCGCCGTCGCCTCCCTGCTCCCCGTCATCGGCGCCTTCGCCCTCCCGCAGAACGCCACCGACAACACCAAGGAAGCGCTCAAGGCGTACATCGCCAAACCCGACCGCATCCCGGCCCCCCAGGCCACCGCCCCCTGGATCCAGCGACTCGTCATCACGATCATCGCCGCCCTCGCCCTCACCGTCTTCGCCTACGGCATCGACGCGGAGGACGAACTCTTCATCGGCTTCCTGATCGTCGTCGTCTTCACCTCCTGGGCACTGCACAGCGCCGGCCTCTTCGACCGGTTCAGCCACCTCACGGCCACCAACCGCAGCTTCGCCCTCGCCATGGGCTTCGTCGCGGCCATCGCCTTCCCGTTCACGCAGACCAACGACCACTACGCCAACCTCGGCGTCAACATCCTGATCTTCGGCACCGTCGCCCTCGGCCTCAACATCGTCGTCGGCCTCGCCGGACTCCTCGACCTCGGCTACGTCGCCTTCCTCGGCGTCGGCGCCTACACCGCCGCCCTGGTCTCCGGCTCCGAGTTCTCCAAGTTCTCCGGCGTCCAGTTCCCCTTCTGGGCCGCCGCCCTCACCGGCGCGGCCGCCAGCCTCGTCTTCGGCGTCCTCATCGGCGCCCCGACCCTGCGCCTGCGCGGCGACTACCTCGCCATCGTGACCCTCGGCTTCGGAGAGATCTTCCGCATCGCCGTCAACAACATGGACGGCGTCTCCGGCCCCGACATCACCAACGGCCCCAACGGCATCCCGTCCATCCCCGACCTGTCGTTCTTCGGCTTCAACTTCGGTGACAGCCACGACATCGCCGGATTCACCATCGGCCGGTTCGCCAACTACTACCTGCTCATGGTCCTGATCATGGCGCTCGTCATCACGATCTACCGCCGCGCCTCCGACTCCCGCATCGGCCGATCCTGGATCGCCATCCGCGAGGACGAGACCGCCGCCACCGCCATGGGCATCAACGGCTTCCGCGTCAAGCTCATCGCCTTCGCCCTCGGCGCCACCCTCGCCGGCCTCGCCGGCACGGTCAGCGCCCACGTGACGTACAGCGTGGTGCCCAACCCGTACCAGTTCGCCGGAGCGGCCCCGCCCAACTCCGCGTTCCTCCTCGCCGCCGTGGTCCTCGGCGGCATGGGCACCGTCTCCGGCCCCTTCCTCGGCGCCGCCCTGCTCTACCTGCTCCCGGAGAAGCTCGTCGCCCTCCAGGACAAGTCCCTCCTCGCCTTCGGCATCGCGCTCATCCTCCTGATGCGCTTCCGCCCCGAAGGCATCATCCCCAACCGCCGACGCCAGCTGGAGTTCCACGAGACCGGCCAGCTCGACGTACCGGAAACCACGACCCTGACCGACGAACCGGCCATCACCAAGGCAGGGGCGTAGAGAGCCATGACGACACCAGTACTCGAAGCCCGTGACGTCACCATGCGCTTCGGCGGCCTCACCGCCGTCCGCTCCGTCGACTTCACCGTCAACGCCGGCGAGATCGTAGGCCTCATCGGCCCCAACGGCGCCGGCAAGACCACCTTCTTCAACTGCCTCACCGGCCTCTACGTCCCCACCGAGGGCACGGTCTCCTACAAGGGCACGGTGCTTCCCCCGAAGCCCCACCTCGTCACCAAGGCCGGCATCGCCCGCACCTTCCAGAACATCCGCCTGTTCGCCAACATGACGGTCCTGGAAAACGTCCTCGTCGGCCGCCACACCCGCACCAAGGAAGGCCTCTGGTCGGCCCTCCTGCGCGGCCCCGGCTTCAAGAGAGCCGAAAGGGCCAGCGAAGAACGCGCCATGGAACTCCTGGAGTTCATCGGCCTCGCCCACAAGCGCGACCACCTGGCACGCAATCTTCCCTACGGCGAGCAGCGCAAGCTGGAGATCGCGCGGGCGTTGGCGTCCGAGCCGGGCCTGCTCCTGCTCGACGAGCCGACGGCCGGCATGAACCCCCAAGAGACGCGCGCCACCGAAGAGTTGGTCTTCGCCATCCGCGACAAGGGCATCGCCGTCCTCGTCATCGAGCACGACATGCGCTTCATCTTCAACCTCTGCGACCGCGTCGCCGTCCTCGTCCAGGGCGAGAAACTCGTCGAAGGCACCTCCGACGTCGTCCAGGCCGACGAACGCGTCGTCGCCGCCTACCTCGGCGAACCGTTCGAAGGCACAACCGAGGACACCCCGCCCGCGACGGAAGCGGAGAGCACCACCAGCACCAAGGGAGAAGCCCAGTGACCGCACTGCTAGAGGTCGAGGACCTCAGGGTCTCCTACGGCAAGATCGAAGCCGTCAAGGGCATCTCCTTCAGCGTCGAGGCCGGCCAGGTCGTCACCCTCATCGGCACCAACGGCGCCGGCAAGACGACGACCCTACGCACCCTCTCGGGCCTGCTCCAGCCCTCCGGCGGCAAGATCACCTTCGACGGCAAGCCGCTCAACAGCGTCCCCGCCCACAAGATCGTCGCCCTCGGCCTGGCCCACTCCCCCGAAGGCCGGCACATCTTCCCCCGCCTCACCATCGCGGAGAACCTCCAGCTCGGCGCCTTCCTCCGCAAGGACAAGGAAGGCATCGAAAAGGACATCCAGCGCGCCTACGACCTCTTCCCCATCCTCGGAGAACGTCAGAAGCAGGCCGCCGGAACCCTCTCCGGCGGCGAGCAGCAGATGCTGGCCATGGGCCGCGCGCTCATGTCCCAGCCGAAACTGCTGATGCTGGACGAGCCGTCCATGGGCCTCTCCCCGATCATGATGCAGAAGATCATGGCGACGATCGTGGAGCTCAAGGCCTCCGGCACGACGATCCTCCTCGTCGAACAGAACGCCCAAGCAGCCCTGTCGCTCGCCGACCAGGGCCACGTCATGGAGGTCGGCAACATCGTCCTCTCCGGCACGGGCGAGGACCTGCTGCACGACGAGTCGGTACGGAAGGCGTACCTCGGCGAAGACTGAGGTCACCAACGTCCTTCGCTACGACGAGGCCCGCGCCCCCAGCTCAGGGGGCGCGGGCCTCGTCGTAGTCACCGTCCGGCGTGTCAGCCCTTCGAGGACTTCTTCTCGTCCGCGTCCTGGATGACCGCCTCGGCGACCTGCTGCATCGACATCCGGCGGTCCATCGACGTCTTCTGGATCCAGCGGAACGCGGCGGGCTCGCTCAGCCCGTACTCGGTCTGCAGGATCGACTTCGCCCGGTCGACCAGCTTGCGGGTCTCCAGCCGCAGCGTGAGGTCGGCGACCTCCTGCTCCAGCTGCTTCAACTCGGTGAAGCGCGAGACGGCCATCTCGATCGCGGGCACGACATCGCTCTTGCTGAAGGGCTTCACGAGGTACGCCATCGCACCGGCGTCCCGGGCCCGCTCGACGAGGTCGCGCTGCGAGAACGCGGTGAGCATCAGCACGGGCGCGATGCCCTCCTCTGCGATCTTCTCGGCGGCGGAGATACCGTCCAGCTTCGGCATCTTCACGTCGAGGATCACGAGGTCGGGCTTGTGCTCACGGGCCAGCTCGACGGCCTGCTCACCGTCACCGGCCTCACCGACGACGGTGTACCCCTCTTCTTCGAGCATCTCTTTGAGATCGAGCCGAATCAGGGCCTCGTCCTCGGCGATGACGACACGGGTCGTCAGCGGAGGCACGTGCGACTTGTCGTCGTCGGGCGCGTCTACGGGCTGGGGCGACTCGGGGGCGGTCACGGGGGCTCCTCGTTCAGGGCACGGGGGTAGTGCTGAGCAAGAGCCTACCTAGCTGCACCTCTACACGGAGACCCGGTACACTCCTCTCGGGTTGGCCAGCCGGGTTGGCGGAATGGCAGACGCTGATGTCTCAAACACATCTGTCCGAGAGGACGTGCGGGTTCGACTCCCGCACCCGGCACCTCTGAAGCGGAGGTTCACGTTCGCGTGAACCTCCGCTTTTTTCTGCGCTCGATGTGGATCAGTCACGCAGAGTGTTCGCATGAACTTTCACGGCACTGAGGATCCTGCTGGCCAAATGTCGTGTCCTGCAGCGTGGGGGCGCGGTTGGCACGGTGGTGGCTGGTCTTGTCGTTCCCAGCCGCTGGGGTGGGAGTCATGTCGTTGCGGCCGGAGGAATGGCCTGAGGTTCCTGAGCTCACGGCGCGGGTTGCACGGGCTGCTGCGGGGCGTGGGGCGCCACCGTTGGCGATGCGGGTGCGAGACGAGCTCGGCGCGCTGTTCGCGGATGCGGAGTTCGCCGTGGCGTTCGGCCGGCGGGGCCGACGGGGATGGTCACCGGGGCGGCTGGCGATGGTGACGGTGCTGCAGATGGCGGAGAACCTGACCGACCGCGCCGCCGCTCATCGGGTCCGGTTCGACCTGTCATGGAAGTACTGCCTGGGCTTGGAGCTGGAGGACGTCGGCTTCGATGCCTCGGTCCTCTCGGAGTTCCGCACCCGGGTGGTCGAGCACGGCCTGGAAGAACGCGTGCTGGATCTGCTGCTGGCCGCATTGAAGGAGAAGGGCCTGGTCAAGGCCGGAGGCAAGCAGCGTACCGATTCCACTCATGTGCTGGCGGCGGTGCGGGAGTTGAACCGCCTGGAGCTGGCCGGGGAGACCGTGCGGGCCGCGCTGGAGGCGCTGTCCGCCGCGGCCCCCGACTGGGTGGCGCAGGCGCTGGACGTCGGCGGGTGGAACCGGCGTTACGGGCGGCGGATCGACGCGTACTGGCGTCCGCCCGGCTCCCAGGCCCAGCGGGACCAGCTCGCCCTGGACTACGGCCGCGACGCGGTGGCCCTGCTGCGGGCGGTCTACCACCCGGACTCGCCGCCGTGGCTGCGTCAGCTGCCCGCGGTCCAGACGCTGCGGCAAATCACTGTGCAGAACTACCTGATCACTACCGACAACAGCGGAGCGGAGGTGGTCAAGCGGCGGGAGGCGGACAAGGACGGTCTTCCGCCCGGCAGTTTGCGGTTGGCCTCGCCCTATGACCTCGATGCCCGCTACGGCGGCAAGGAAGATCTTCGCTGGACCGGGTACAAACTGCACATTAGCGAGGTCTGCCAGCTGCCCCGGCCCGAGGACGAGGTTCCGTGGCAATGCCGGCAGTCGCGGCCCCCGGCCCCAAACGTGATCACCCATGTCGCGACCACCGATGCGACGGTGCCCGACGTGAAACTCGTCGAGCCCGTCCACCGGGCCCTCGCCACCCGGGGCCTGCTGCCCGGCGAGCACTACCTGGACTCCGGTTACGCGAGCATCGAACTCATCGTCGGGGCCCAGGCTGTCTTCGGCATCACCCTGGTCACACCGCTGCTGACCGGCACGTCCCGCCAGTACCGGGAGAACGCCGGCTACCAGCGCGAAGCCTTCGCCCTCGACTGGGACGCCCACCAGGCCACCTGCCCTCAGGGCGCCACCAGCCGGTTTTGGAGCCCGGCCAGACAGAAAGGCCGCGACGTGATCGTAGTCCGCTTCGACCAGGCCGACTGCGGTCCCTGCCCCGTCAGAGCCGTCTGCACCAACGCCACCCGCTGGGGCCGCCAACTCACCCTGCGGCCCAGGCCGCTGCACGAACTCATCCACGCCAACCACACCGCCCAGGAAGACGGGAAATGGCGGGCGAAGTACGCCCTGCGGGCCGGCATCGAAGGCACCATTCGCCAGGCCGTGGCGGTCACCGGAAACCGCCGGGCCCGCTACCGCGGGCTGGGGAAGACCCATCTCGAGCACGTCTACTCCGCCGTCGCCCTCAACCTGATCCGCCTCGACGCCTGGTGGAACGGCCAGCCCCTCGACCACACCCGCACCAGCCACCTCGCCCGACTCGACCTCACACTCGCCGCATGACCCCGCATTTGGCCAGCAGGATCACTGAGGTCCGACACAAAGCACTCACTCTGTTGCGAAACGGCGCCAGGAACGCGGACGTAGCGCGACAGCTCAACGTTCCACTCGGCACGGTCGGTTACTGGAAGCACCTGGACCGCGCGAAGCGCGGCGAGTGCCCAGGGAAGCACGACCCGAAGTGCCCTCGCTGCGACGGCCGAGACCTCGATCACGCGGCATACAGCTACCTGCTCGGGCTGTATCTCGGTGACGGCCACATCAGTCAGTACTCAGCGCACCGCGTCCCCAACCTCATGATCACGTGCGACGAGTCATGGCCAGGGCTCATGGACGACTGCGAGGAAGCCATCCGCGCCGTCTTCCCCGACAACTCCGTCTGCCGAGTCCGCAAGGTCGGCTGCCGCAACGTGAAGGTGTACTCGAAGCACCTGCACTGCCTCTTCCCTCAGCACGGCCCCGGCAAGAAGCACGACCGCCGGATAGCCCTCGAACCCTGGCAAGAGGACATTGTCGACGCCCACCCCTGGGAATTCATCCGAGGCCTCATCCATTCCGACGGCTGCCGCATCACCAACTGGACGACCCGGGTCGTCGCCGGCGAGCGCAAGCGCTACGAATACCCCCGTTATTTCTTCACCAACGTCTCCGACGACATCCGCCGCCTGTGCACGGACACCTTCGACAAACTCGGTATTCAGTGGACGCACTGCACTCGGAACGGCAACCCCTACAACATCTCCGTCGCCCGCAAAGCCTCAGTAGCCCTCATGGACACCCACGTAGGCCCCAAACACTGACCCCCCGCCGCTACTTGGGACTGTCGTCCTCGCCGACATGGTGCACGCGGACGAGGTTCGTGGAGCCGGCCACCCCGGGGGGCGAGCCCGCCGTGATGACGACGATGTCGCCCTTCTGGCAGCGGCCGTACTTGAGGAGGAGTTCGTCGACCTGGTCGACCATCGCGTCGGTGGAGTCGACGTGGGGGCCGAGGATGGTCTCGACGCCCCAGGTGAGGGTGAGTTGAGCGCGGGTGGCCGGGTCGGGGGTGAAGGCCATCACGGGGATGGGGGACCTGTAGCGGGAGAGCCTGCGGACCGTGTCGCCGGACTGGGTGAAGGCGACCAGGTACTTCGCGCCGAGGAAGTCGCCCATTTCGGCGGCGGCTCGGGCCACCGCGCCGCCCTGGGTGCGGGGCTTGTTGCGTTCGGTCAGTGGGGGCAGGCCCTTGGCGAGGATGTCTTCCTCGGCGGCTTCGACGATGCGGGCCATGGTGGTGACGGTGGCGATGGGGTAGTTGCCGACGCTGGTCTCGCCGGAGAGCATCACGGCGTCCGTGCCGTCGATGATCGCGTTCGCCACGTCCGAAGCCTCTGCCCTGGTGGGGCGGGAGTTCTCGATCATCGAGTCGAGCATCTGGGTGGCGACGATGACCGGCTTTGCGTTGCGCTTGGCGAGTTTGATCGCGCGCTTCTGGACGATCGGGACCTGTTCGAGGGGCATTTCGACGCCGAGGTCGCCGCGGGCGACCATGATGCCGTCGAAGGCGGCGACGATGTCGTCGATGGCCTCGACGGCTTGGGGCTTTTCGACCTTGGCGATGACGGGGAGGCGGTGGCCCTCCTCGTCCATGATGCGGTGGACGTCGTCGATGTCCTTGCCGCTGCGGACGAAGGAGAGGGCGATGACGTCGAAGCCGGAGCGCAGCGCCCAGCGGAGGTCGTCCTCGTCCTTGTCGGAGAGGGCGGGGACGGAGACGGCGACTCCGGGGAGGTTGAGGCCCTTGTGGTCGGAGACCATGCCGCCTTCGACGACCTTGGTGTGGACGCGGGGGCCGTCGACGGAGGTGACTTCGAGGCAGACCTTGCCGTCGTCGACGAGGACGCGTTCGCCGGGGGTGACGTCGGCGGCGAGGCCGGCGTAGGTGGTGCCGCAGGACTGGCGGTCGCCTTCGGCGCCTTCTTCGACGGTGATGGTGAAGGTGTCTCCGCGTTCAAGGAGTACGGGGCCTTCGGTGAATCGGCCGAGTCGGATCTTCGGGCCTTGAAGGTCGGCGAGCATTCCGATGCTGCGGCCGGTCTCTTCGGCGGCCTTTCGTACGCGCTGGAAGCGCTCCTCGTGTTCGGCGTGGGTGCCGTGGCTGAGGTTGAAGCGGGCTACGTCCATTCCGGCTTCGACCAGGGCTTTGATCTGGTCGTACGAGTCGGTGGCGGGGCCCAAAGTACAGACGATTTTTGCTCGGCGCATGGTTTGAGCCTAGGCCTTACCGACGGGTAGGGAATTGGTCGCGCATGACTACTCAACAACCTTTGGGTGAAGGGTTATTGACAAGGCTTGAATGTGCGGCCGGGTGCTCCAATGAGCGTTCGAATGGTCGCCGTGTGAACTCCGGTCACAGAATCGGGGGTGCCATCGTGAAGCGTGCGTTGACCTGGGCGTAGACGTGTTGCCGTTGGGGTTCGAGGTCGAGGGGTGCGGCGGCGGTGTCCTCGGTGGCCGCGCCGGCGAGGGACATGGAGCGCATACGGCGCTGGGGGGTGCCGTAGGTCTCGGCGTTCTCGGCGCCGATGTCGGCGAGTTCGACGAGGGCGGCGAGGGTGGTGCCGAGTGCTTCGGCGTATTCGCGGGCGCGTTGGACGGCTTCGCGGACGGCTTGCTGGCGGGCCTGGCGGTGGACGGGTGAGTCGGGTCGGAGGGCCCACCAGGGGCCGTCGACGCGGGTGAGTTCGAGGTCGGCGAGGCGGGTGGTGAGTTCGCCGAGGGTGGTGAAGTCGGCGAGTTCGGCGGTGATGTGGACTCTGCCGTGGTAGCGGTGGACGCGTTCGCCGCGGCCGTGTTTGGTGAGTTCGGGGGTGATGGAGAAGCCGCCGGTTTCGAGGCGTTCGACGGCGTCGCCGTAGCTTTTGACCAGGTCGAGGACGGTGGCGTTGCGGCGGGTGAGGTCGTCGAGGGCGGTGCGGCGGTCGGTGCCGCGGGCGGCGACGGTGATGCCGATGCGGGCGATCTCGGGGTCGACTTCGAGGCGGGCTTCGCCGCGGACGGCGATGCGGGGGGCGTCGGGGGTGCCGTAGGGGACGGCGGGTTGGGGTTCGTCCGGGGTGGTCATACGTCCCACTCTGTCAGTCGTGGCGTCTTCTGGTCATCAGATCGAAACCTGCGGAGCCTGTCGCTGCTGGTAAGAAGCGAGTAAGAATCTACGCGCGTTGTTGACCGTTTCCCGAGGAGATCCAGACATGCCCTTGAACCGCCGGAAGTTCCTGAAGACGTCCGCCGTGACGGGTGCGGGGGTGGCGCTGGCCGGTGCGGCGGCGGCTCCGGCGGCGCAGGCCGCGGAGAAGAAGCCTGGCAGGCCTGCCAAGCGGTACTCGTTGACCGTGCTGGGCACGACCGACCTCCACGGGCATGTCTTCAACTGGGACTACTTCAAGGACGCGGAGTACTCGGACGCCAAGGGCAACGCCATGGGTCTGGCGCGGGTGTCGACCCTGGTGAACCAGATCCGGCAGGAGAAGGGGCGGCGGAACACGCTGCTGCTGGACGCGGGCGACACGATCCAGGGCACCCCGCTGACGTACTACTTCGCGAAGGTGGATCCGATCACCGCCAAGGGCGGTCCGGTGCATCCGATGGCGCAGGCGATGAACGCGATCGGGTACGACGCGGCGGCGCTGGGCAACCACGAGTTCAACTACGGCATCGAGACGCTGCGGAAGTTCGAGGAGCAGTGCCGTTTCCCGCTGCTCGGTGCGAACGCGCTGGACGCGAAGACGCAGAGGCCCGCGTTTCCGCCGTACTTCATCAAGAAGTTCCAGGTGCCGGGGGCGCCGCCGGTGAAGGTGGCGGTGCTGGGGCTGACGAACCCGGGTATCGCGATCTGGGACAAGGCGTATGTGCAGGGGAAGTTGACGTTCCCGGGGCTTGAGGAGCAGGCGGCGAAGTGGGTGCCGAAGCTGCGGTCGATGGGGGCGGACGTCGTCGTGGTGTCGGCGCATTCGGGGTCGTCGGGGACGTCGTCGTACGGTGATCAGCTGCCGTACGTGGAGAACTCGGCGGCGCTGGTCGCGCAGCAGGTGCCGGGGATCGA
The DNA here is from genome assembly GCF_042751305.1 of Streptomyces hokutonensis. Taxonomy (GTDB): domain Bacteria; phylum Actinomycetota; class Actinomycetes; order Streptomycetales; family Streptomycetaceae; genus Streptomyces; species Streptomyces hokutonensis_A. The sequence continues at coordinate 210,610 of NZ_JBHYWD010000004.1, read as the reverse complement.
CGCGATCCTTGTCGGGCACGCGCATGTGGAGATCCCGGAGTTGAAGGTCACGAACACGGCGACGGGGAAGACGGTCGTGCTGTCCGAACCGCTGTGCTTCGCCGAGCGGTTGAGCGTCTTCGACTTCGAGTTGGTTTTCGAGAAGGGCCGTTGGGTCGTCGAGTCGGTGGCGGCTTCCCTGCGGGACGCGAAGACGGTCGCGGACGATCCGAAGATCACGCGGTTGCTGAAGGACGAGCACGCGCTGGTCGTGGAGTACGTCAACCAGGTGGTCGGTACGGCGACGGCGACGCTGACGACGGTGGAGGCGCGGTACAAGGACGCGCCGATCATCGACCTGATCACCAAGGTCCAGGAGGACGTGGTGAAGGCGGCGTTGGCGGGGACGGCGTACGCGTCGCTGCCGGTGGTCGCGCAGGCGTCGCCGTTCTCGCGGACCTCTCAGATCCCGGCGGGCGAGGTGACGATCCGGGATCTGTCGGGGCTGTATGTGTACGACAACACTCTGGTGGCGAAGTTGCTGACGGGTGCTCAGGTGCGGGCGTATCTGGAGTACTCGGCGCAGTACTTCGTGCAGACGGCCGCCGACGCGGTCGTCGACACGGAGAAGCTGACCAACGCGAACGGCCGTCCGGACTACAACTACGACTACGTGTCGGGGTTCTCGTACGACATCGACATCGCGCAGGCGGCCGGTTCGCGGATCAAGAACCTGACGTACAACGGTGCGGCGCTGGACGACGCGCAGCAGTTCGTGCTGGCGGTGAACAACTACCGGGCCAATGGTGGCGGTGCGTTCCCGCATGTGGCGTCGGCGACCGAGGTGTGGTCGGAGTCGACGGAGATCCGGACGCGGATCGCGGAGTGGGTGACCGCGAAGGGTGTGCTGGATCCAGCTGAATTCGCTTCGGTGGACTGGAAGTTGACGCGGAACGGCACGCCTGTCTTCTAGTGCCCGCTGGTCTTCTGGTGTGCTGGTCTTCTGGTGTGTGCTGGAGCCCTCACCTGCCTTCGACGAGTGGGGTGAGGGTCCGGGCCTGCCGGGCCGGGGGGATCTGCGGCTGCGGGTCGAGTCCGAAGGTCGTGAAGGCCGTTCGGTCCGGCAGGGGGTAAGGCTCCTTGCCGGTCAGGGAGTTGAGGATGGTGGCGCTGCGCCAGGCGGCGAGGCCGAGGTCGGGGGCGCCGACTCCGTGGGTGTGGAGTTCGGCGTTCTGAACGTAGACGTGGCAGTCGGCGCCGGTGACGGAGGGGTCGAGGACGAGTCTGAACTGCTCGTCGACGCGCGGGCGTTCGGCGCTGTCGCGGCGCAGGTAGGGGTCGAGTCCGGCGAGGATGCGGCCGAGGGGGCGTTCGCGGTAGCCGGTGGCGAGGACGACGGCGTCGGTGGTGAGACGGGAGCGGGTGTTCTGCTGGACGTGTTCCAGGTGGAGTTCGACCTTGGTGGTCGCGATCCGGCCCGCCGTTCGGACGCGGACGCCGGGGGTGAGGACGGCGTCGGGCCAGCCGCCGTGCAGGGTGCGGCGGTAGAGCTCGTCGTGGATGGCGGCGATGGTGTCGGCGTCGATGCCCTTGTGGAGTTGCCACTGCGAGGTGACGAGGCGGTCGCGGACGGGTTCGGCGAGGGCGTGGAAGTAGCGGGTGTAGTCGGGGGTGAAGTGCTCCAGGCCGAGCTTGGAGTACTCCATGGGGGCGAAGGCCTCGCTGCGGCCGATCCAGTGGAGTTTCTCGTGTCCTGCGGGCCGGTTGCGGAGCAGGTCGAGGAAGACCTCGGCGCCGGTCTGTCCTGAGCCGATGACGGTGATGTGTTCGGCGGCGAGGAAGGTCTCGCGGTGGGCGAGGTAGTCGGCGGCGTGGATCACGGGGACGCCGGGGGCTTCGACGAGGGGTTTGAGCGGGTCGGGGACGTAGGGGGTGGTGCCGACGCCGAGGACGATGTTCTTGGTGTAGGTCCGGCCGAGGGCCTCCGCCTCCCCGTCGCTGTCGAGCTGGGTGAAGTCGACCTCGAAGACGTCGCGTTCGGGGTTGAAGCGGACGGCGTCGACCTGGTGGCCGAAGTGGAGTCCGGGGAGGCTGTCGGCGACCCAGCGGCAGTAGGCGTCGTACTCGGCGCGCTGGATGCGGAAGCGCTCGGCGAAGTAGAAGGGGAAGAGCCGGTCGCGGTCCTTCAGGTAGTTGAGGAAGGACCAGGGGCTGGCGGGGTCGGCGAGGGTCACCAGGTCGGCGAGGAAGGGGACTTGGACGGTGGTGCCGTCGATGAGCAGGCCGGGGTGCCAGTCGAAGCCGGGGCGCTGTTCGTAGAAGGCGGTGTCGAGTTCGGTGAGGGGCTGGGCGAGGGCGGCCAGGGAGAGGTTGAAGGGGCCGATGCCGATGCCGACCAGGTCGCGGGGTGGATCGGGTTCGTGGCGTGGGGGGTTGGGGGTCCGGGGGTGACCCGTCGGGGGGTGGCTCATCGGGGGGTGTGTCCTTCCACCAGTTTCAGGAGGGCGGCCAGGTCGTCGGGCCGGGTGTGGGGGTTGAGGAGGGTTGCCTTGAGCCAGAGCCGGCCGTCGAGGGCGGCCCGGCCGAGGACGGCGCGTCCGTCGTGGAGGAGTTGTCGGCGTACGGCGGCCACGGCGTCGTCGGTGGCTTCGGCGGGCCGGAACAGGACGGTGCTGATGACGGGCGGGTCGTAGAGCTCGAAGCCGGGGTGGTTGTGGACCATGGCGGCGAACTCCCGTGCGCGGGCGCAGACTTGGTCGACGAGGGTGCCGAGTCCGGTGCGGCCGAGGGTTTTCAGGGTGACAGCGAGTTTGAGGACGTCGGGGCGTCGGGTGGTGCGCATGGAGCGGCCGAGAAGGTCGGGGAGGCCTGCTTCGGTGTCGTCGTCGGCGTTGAGGTAGTCGGCGCGCTGGGTGAGGGCGGCGAGGTCGCGGGGATGCCGTACGGCGAGGAGGCCCGCGGCGACGGGCTGCCAGCCGAGTTTGTGCAGGTCGAGGGTGACGGTGTGGGCGCGGTCGAGGCCGGCGAGTTTGTCGCGGTGGCGGTCGCTGAAGACGAGGCCTCCGCCGTAGGCGGCGTCGATGTGGAGGCGGGCGCCGTGGGCGGCGCACAGGCCGGCGATCTCGGGGAGCGGGTCGATGAGTCCGGCGTCGGTGGTGCCGGCGGTGGCGGCGACCAGGACGGAGCCGCGCGGGCCCGGGAGTGCGGTGAGGGCTTCGTCGAGGGCGGCGGGGTCGAGGGTGCCTGCGGGTGCGGGGACGACGACGGGGTCGGGCAGGCCGAGGAGCCAGGCGGCGCGGGGAAGGGAGTGGTGGGCGTTGCTTCCGCAGACCAACTGGACGGTGCCGCTGTGGGCTTCGCGGGCGAGGAGCAGGGCGAGTTGGTTGGCTTCGGTGCCGCCGGTGGTGACGAGGGCGTCGGCGAGGCCGATCTCGTGGGCGAGGGTGCGGGTGACGAGGGCTTCGAGGGCGGAGGCGGCGGGGGCCTGGTCCCAGGAGTCGAGGGACGGGTTCAGCGCGCTGACGGCGAGGTCGGCGGCGACGCTGACGGCGAGCGGCGGGCAGTGGAGGTGTGCCGCGCACAGCGGCTCGGCGGGGTCGGCGGCGCCTTCCGCGAGGGCGTGCACGAGGGTGCGCAGCGCGTCGGGGTCGCCGTCTTCGGGGAGTACGTCTCCCACGGCGTCCCGGAGCCGGGCGGCGACCGCGTCGGGGCCGCCGGCCGGGAACGGTCCGCCGCGGGCCCGCCGTCCGGTGCCGAGCGCGTCGAGGACGGTGTCGAGCAACGGCCGCAGGGCGTCGGGGCCTTCGGCGCCTGAGGCGAGGGGCGCGTTGCTCATGGGCTGTCCTCCGGGGCGCGGGGCAGGGGAGTTCCAGCTTGTACGCAGGTGGGTCGACGCGCCCGGAAAGTACAACGATCAGAACCCGAAAGTGTTGTGTGAGCGGGGTGGGAGGGTCACCGGAAGTCGTCCGCGTGGTCCTTCGCCCAGGTGCTGAACGGGCGGGCGGGTACGCCGGTGATCTCCTCCACCGTGGTGGTGATCTCCGGTGTCGTGCCGACGCTTCCGCCGAAGGCCTTGAGGAGGCCGGGGAGCATCTCCGGGGGTACGTGGGGGAAGAGTTCGGGGCCGACCTCGTCCACGGGGATCTCGTCGAAGCGGAGATCGCGGCCGATGGCGTGGCCGATCGCGGTGATCTGCTGGGCCGTGGTGACCGCTTCGGGGCCTGTGAGGCGGTGGACAGCTCCCTCGTGGCCGGGGTCGAGGAGGGCGCGTTCGGCGACGGCGGCGATGTCGTCCTCGTGGATCGGTGCCGAGACGCCGTCGGCGAAGGGGCCGCGTACGGTGTCGCCCGCGCGGATCTGCGGGGCCCATTGGAGGGCGTTGGCCGCGAAGGCGTTGGGCCGCAGGATGGTCGCCGCGAGGCCGCTGTCGCGTACCTGTTGTTCGGCCTTGGCGTGCCGGATGTGGATGGGGTGGCTGGTGTCGGCGCCCTCGCGGATGATTCCGGAGGAGAGCATGACGACGTCCCGGACGCCGGCCGCGCGGGCGGCGTCGAGCAGTACCGGGGTCGTGTCGCCGGTGGCCTGAAGGTTCAGGAAGAGCTGGGTCGCGCCGGTGAACAGGGCGGCGGGGTCGTCGAGTTGGTGGCGGACGACCTCGGCCTGCCGCGGTAATCCGGCCCGCCGGGGGTCGCGCGTGAGCGCCCGCACGGGCCGGCCGGCGGCGGTGAGGCGTTCCACCAGTGCGCGGCCGACGTTGCCGGTGGCACCTGTCACTACGATCACGGGTTCCTCCTGGGGCTGATCGTCCTTGGCGGCATCGAGCCTAGGAAGGACGATCAGCCCGCCGCATCGTCGGCAGGGACGAGGCGTATCCGTGAGGGCGTAGGGCGAGGGTCCTACGCCTCGCGGACTCGCAACGCCCGTCCCAGGTCGTCGAGTTGGTCGACCAGTTTGCGGCGCAGGGCCGGGGTGAGGTCGGCGTCGCGGAGGCATTCCTCGCCGAGGCGGAGGGTTTCGGGGTCGACGGCGTGGGCGGGGAAGGCCCAGCGGCCGGCGGCGTCGGCCATGGCGGGGCCGCGGCGGGCGGCGAGGGCGACCGCGTCCTCGTAGAAGCGGGGCACGTACTCCCGTACGAGATCGGCCTGTTCGGGTTGCCAGAAGCCCTGGGCGGTGGCGGTGAAGAGGTAGTTGGAGAGGTCGTCGGTGGTGAACATCGCCTCCCAGGCCGTGCGCTTGGCCTCGGGGTCGGGCAGGGCGGCCCGGCAGCGGGCGGCGCCTTCCTGGCCGGTGGCGGACGGGTCGCGTGCCAACTCGGCGGCGATCGCGGTTTCTTCGGTGGCGCCGAGGACGGCGAGGCGGGCCAGGACGCGCCAGCGCAGCTCGGGGTCGAGTTCCGGGCCGCCGGGGACGGTGCCTTCGGCGAGCCAGGCGGCGATGGTGTCGGGGTGGGCGGCGACGTCGATGAAGTGGCGTACGGCGATGAGGCGCAGGCCGGGGTTGGAGCCGTCCTCGGTGCGGCGGATGAGGTCGCGGCACAGGTCGGTGAGGGTGGCGAGGGCGACCGGGCGGGCCTCGGGGGTGAGGTAGCGGTCGGTGACCTGGGCGGAGGCGAAGGCGAGGACGCCCTGGACGAGGGCGAGGTCCGTCTCGTGCGGGAGGTGGGCGCGGGCGGCGTCCAGGTAGGCGGAGGCGGGGAGTTCGCCGTCGCGGACGGCGTCGCGCAGGGCGTTCCAGGCGACCGCGCGGGTGAGGGGTTCGGGGAGGCCGGAGAGGCTGGTGCGGACCGTTTCGAGGGACTCGGTGTCGAAGCGGATCTTGGCGTAGGTGAAGTCGCCGTCGTTGAGGAGGACGAGGGCGGGGCGCGGGCCCATGGTGCTGGTGAGGCTGCCGCTGGGGGAGGCGGCGAGGTCCTGCTCGATGCGGTCTCGGAGGATCAGGCGGCTCGCGTCGTGGAGGTCGTGATCGTAGAGGCCGATGGTGATGCGGTGCGGGCGGGTGCCGCCGGACGGTACGAGGGTGTTGAGGTGGGTGAGTCCGTCGTGGTCCAGGGAGGGGTCGCGCTTCAACCAGACGCCGTCGCTGCCCTGGTGCTGGATGTCGAGGTGCCACCATCCGTCCTCGGCCCGGACTTCGGGCGTGAGCGTGTCCACCCCCGTCGTGCGCAGCCACGCGTCCGCCCAGGCGTGGACGTCTCGTTCGGTGCCGGAGGCGAGGGAGTCGAGGAAGTCGGCGAGGGTGGCGTTGGCGAACTTGTGGCGGGCGAAGTGGGTGTTGATGCCGGCGAGGAAGTCCTTCTCACCGAGCCAGGCCACCAACTGCCGTAGTGCGGAGGCGCCCTTGGCGTAGGAGATGCCGTCGAAGTTCAGGAGGGCGGAGGCGGTGTCGTCGACGTTCTCGGGGGCCACGGGGTGAGTGGAGGGGCGCTGGTCGGCGTCGTAGCCCCAGGCCTTGCGGACGACGCCGAAGTCGGTCCAGGTGTCGGTGAAGCGGGTGGCTTCGGTGAGGGTCTGGTAGCCCATGTACTCGGCGAAGGACTCGTTGAGCCAGATGTCGTCCCACCACTGGAGGGTGACGAGGTCGCCGAACCACATGTGGGCCATCTCGTGGGCGATGACCATGCCGCGGGTCTGGCGCTCGGTTTCGGTGACGGCGGAGCGGTAGACGAACTCGTCGCGGAAGGTGACGAGTCCGGGGTTCTCCATGGCGCCGGCGTTGAACTCGGGGACGAAGGCCTGGTCGTAGGAGTCGAAGGGGTAGGGCTCCTCGAACTTCTCGTGGTAGCGGTCGTAGCACTGGCGGGTGATGTCGAGGATCTCCTCGGCGTCCGCGTCGAGGTGGGGGGCCAGGGAGCGGCGGCAGTGGATGCCGAAGGGCAGGCCTCGGTGTTCGGTGCGGATCGAGTGCCAGGGGCCGGCGGCGACGGCGACGAGGTAGGTGGAGATGAGGGGGGTGGGGGCGGCCTGCCAGCGGCCTTCGCCGAGGTGTTCGGTGATGCCGTTGGCGAGGACGGTCCAGCCTTCGGGGGCGGTGACGGTGAGGTCGAAGACGGCCTTGAGGTCGGGCTGGTCGAAGGCGGCGAAGACGCGCTGGACGTCCTCCATGAAGAGCTGCGTGTAGAGGTAGGTCTCGCCGTCGGTGGGGTCGGTGAAGCGGTGCATGCCCTCGCCGGTGCGGGAGTAGCGCATGCTCGCGTCGACGCGGAGCTCGTGCTCGCCCGCGGTGAGGCCGGGCAGCGGGAGCCGGTTCTCGACGAGTTGTTCCGGGTCGAGGGGGTGTCCGTCGAGGGTGACGGAGCGCAGCTCGGCGGGCTTGAGTTCGACGAAGGTGTCCGCGTCGGCACGAGCGGTGAACCGGATGACGGTGCGGGAGTCGAAGGTGTCTTCGCCCGTCGTCAGATCGAGTTCGATCGTGTAGCGGTGGACGTCGAGGAGCCTGGCACGGGTCTGCGCTTCGTCGCGCGTCAGTACGGACATGGTGGACATGCTGCCTGATGGCACTGACATGGCACAGAGCCGGTCCGGTATGCGGCTTATGTTCGGTCGGGGGTGGAGGTGGTGGGAGTGGTGGTGTTCTGGGGGTCGCGCTGGTAGGGCACGCGCGCGTCCGGGTGCGGCAGGGCGGGGCGGGGTTCCCGGGACTCCTCGATGAGGGCGCGCAGTTCGCGGAGCTCCTGTTCCAGGGCCTGGTGGCGCTGGTGGGCGTCGTAGAGGTAGCGGATCTTTGTGCGCAGGGTCCAGGGGTCGACGGGCTTGGTGATGAGGTCGGCGACGCCGAGGCCGAAGGCGGCGGCGGTCAGTTCGGGGTCGAGGCCGAAACCGGTGAGGAGGACGACGGGGATGCGCTGGGTCTGTTCGAGGCGGCGCAGATAGCGGACCACGTCCAGGCCGCTGACGCCCGGCATGCGCACGTCGAGGAGGAGCAGGCCGACCTGGCCGCGGAGCACCTGCTTGAGCGCCTCGTCGCCGCTGGTGGCGCGGGCGAGCCGGTAGCCCAGCGGGGCGAGGGCGCTCTCCAGCGCGTACAGCGTGTCCTCATGGTCGTCGACGATGAGGATCCTGGCATCCGACGGCATGACCCGAGGTCCCTCCCGCGTGGGACGACCAGCTTATGACGCAGGCGCTGACGGGGTGTGCCCGTCGGCTGACGAGGAGTGCACATGCAGGTGCACAGCGCAGCATCGCCCCGAACACACCCCGCTGTCACGCCCCTTACGGGACTCGTGCGGTCAATTCGCCGTGGGTGAACCGCCGTTGACGGCGTCCTCCGCGATGCGCTCGTGGTGCCGGATCACCTCGGCGATGATGAAGTTGAGGAACTTCTCGGCGAACGCCGGGTCCAGCTTGGCGTTTTCGGCCAGGGTGCGCAGGCGCTCGATCTGGCGGGCCTCGCGGGCCGGGTCGGCGGGCGGCAGCCGGTGTGTGGCCTTGAGGAAGCCGACCTGCTGGGTGGCCTTGAAGCGTTCGGCGAGCATGTGGACGACGGCCGCGTCGATGTTGTCGATGCTGTCGCGCAGCCTGGCCAGTTCCTCGCGCACGGCGGGGTCGACGTCACCGGTTCCGTTGTTGCTGGTGGTCATGGGCGACCACCCTACGTGGAGTGTGCCCACCCGATGATCGGCGGATCGGCCGGATCGGGGACCTGGTCGCTCCAGCCGCCGGGGACGGTGCGGCCCTGCTGGGCGCGGAAGCGGACGGGGGGCATGCCGACGCGGCGGGTGAAGAGGCGGGAGAAGTAGGCGGGGTCATCGTAGCCGACGCGGCGGGCGACGGCGGCGACGGGGAGTTCGGTGGCGGCGAGAAGTTCCTTGGCGCGGCCCAGGCGGATGCCGAGGAGGTAGTCCTTGGGGCTGCACCCGGCGCCCCGGCGGACGGCGGCGCGCAGGGCGGCTGGGGTCATGCCGTGCCGGGCCGCGTGGTCGGCGACGGTCAGCGGCAGACAGGCGTCGCGGGCGAGGCCCTGGAGGACCGGGTCGCCGTCGGGGGCGAGGTCGGCGCGGGCCCGGCGCAGGGCCACCAGGAGCTCGTGGACGGCGGCCCCGGTCTCCACCTCCAGGAGGGGGTTTCCGCGCCGCGCGGCGCGGGCCATGCGCCCGATGACCGCGCGGGGCCCGCTCGCGTCCGAGAGGGCCACCACGGGCCGCTCCGGCTCGATGTAGCCGAGTTCGGTGTACGTCGCCGTAGCGGGCCCGGTGAAGTCGACGAACCCCTCGTCCCAGCCGGCGCCGGGGTCGGGCGCGTAGTGGTGCGGCACGCCGGGGGTGAGCCACAGCAGCGCGGGCGCGGTGACGGCGGTGCGGCGGCCGTCGGGGGTGAGGTACCAGCCGCCGCCCGCGCTGATCACGACGGCCACGTGGTGGTCGAGGGTGCGGGGGCCGACCGTGGGCAGCTCGCCGTACTGGAGGCCGACGCCGAGGCAGGCGAGGCCGAGGCGGTGGTGGGCGGGTGTGGGCGTGAAGAACCGCATCCAGGTGTGGTACATCCGCGCCCCCTCACACGTCACTCGGTCCAAGTAGTGGCGATCTTTGTCCATGGACGTGATCGCCGCCAAGGGGAGAGAGTCGGCGCATGAGTGAGTTCACCGTGGGCGACAGGGACTTTCTGCTGGACGGGCGGCCGGTGCGGCTGCTGTCCGGGGCGCTGCACTACTTCCGGGTGCACGAGGCGCAGTGGGGGCACCGGCTGGCGATGCTGCGGGCGATGGGCCTCAACTGCGTGGAGACGTACGTCCCGTGGAACCTGCACGAGCCGGCGCCGGGCGGGTTCCGGGACGTGGAGGCGCTGGGCAGGTTCCTGGACGCGGCCCGGGAGGCGGGCCTGTGGGCGATCGTGCGCCCGGGGCCGTACATCTGCGCGGAGTGGGAGAACGGCGGGCTGCCGCACTGGCTGACGGACGAACTGGGGCCGCGCGCACGTACCCGTGACGCGCGCTTCCTGGGCCACCTGGAGCGCTGGTTCGGCCGGCTGCTGGCCGAGGTCGTGCCCCGCCAGCTGGACCGCGGCGGCCCGGTGATCATGGTGCAGGTCGAGAACGAGTACGGCAGCTACGGCTCCGACGCGGTCTATCTGCGGGCAGTGGAGGCGCTGTTGCGCGACCAGGGGGTGACGGTTGCGCTGTGCACCTCGGACGGCCCCGAGGACCACATGCTGGACGGCGGCTCGCTCCCCGGTGTCCTGGCGACGGTGAATTTCGGGTCCCACGCGCGCGTGGCCTTCGAGACGCTGCGGAAGTACCGCTCCGAGGGGCCGTTGATGTGCATGGAGTTCTGGTGCGGCTGGTTCGACCACTGGGGCGGCGAGCATGTCGTCCGCGCGGCCGAGGACGCGGCGTCCGCCCTGCGGGAGATCCTGGAGTGCGGCGCGTCGGTGAACGTCTACATGGCGCACGGCGGCACCAGCTTCGCCGGCTGGGCGGGCGCCAACCGGGGCGGCGGCGCCCTCCACGAGGGCCCGCTGGAGCCCGACGTGACGTCCTACGACTACGACGCCCCGATCGACGAGTACGGGCGCCCCACGGAGAAGTTCTGGCGGCTGCGCGAGGTGTTCGCCGAGTACGCCGACGCCCCGCTGCCCGAACTCCCGCCCGCACCGCCCGGGTTGGCCCACCCGGCCGAGGCGAGCCTGACCGGCTGGGCGCCCTTGAGCGACGTCCTGGAGGCACGCGGCGGACCGGAGTCCGAGGGTCCGGTCCCGCCCACCTTCGAGGAGCTGGACGTCGACCGCGGTCTCGTCCGCTACGCGGTGACCGTGCCGGGACCGCGCGCCCCGTATCCGCTCACCGCGCGGGGGCTGCGGGACCTGGCCGTGGTCTACGTAGACGGGCAGCGGGCCGGGATCCTCACGGAGGGCGACGAGCAGCTCAAGGAGCCAGTCGCGGGGCACGCGCGCGTGGAGCTGTGGGTCGAGTCCCTGGGGAGGGCCAATTACGGTCCCCGGCTCGGGGAGCCGAAGGGGATCACCGGGGGCCTGCTGCACGAGCGGCAGTACCTGCACGACGTCCGCGCGCGTGGGCTGCGGCTGGACGCGCTGGACGACGTCGGGGGCATCGCGCTGGGGGCGCTGCCTCCGGGCGACTCCCCCGGCCTGTACCGGGGCACCGTCGAGGTGCGGGGCGCCGGGGACGCCGTACTCGAACTGCCGGGCTGGACGCGGGGGTTCGTGTGGGTCAACGGGTTCAACCTTGGGCGGTACTGGTCGGCCGGGCCGCAGCGGGAGCTGTACGTACCCGGGCCCGTGCTGCGGGAAGGGGTGAACGACGTGTGGGTCCTTGAGCTCCAGAAGGCGCCGCTCGCCGGGAAGTCCGTCTCCTTGCGTGCTCAGCGGGAGACGGGGGCGGAGCCGATCTCGACCACGCGGGCCCAGTCGGGCGGGGTGTCCGGCACGTAGTCGGGGTCGTCCTCGTCGTACACCCCGGTCTCGTAGCGGCGCGGGAACAGGCCCACCACCGTCCGGCACGGCGGCCGCCGCTCCGGCCAGGGGGTCTGGCCGTCGGTGAGGACCACGACGGCGTCGGGCCGGGTGCGCAGCGCCTTGGTGAAGCCGGTGCGCAGGTCCGTCCCGCCGCCGCCGAGCAGTTCGATGCCCTCGGCGCGGCACAGTGGTTGCGCGACGCGGGCCGCCGCGTCGCACGACACCACGGAGACCAGGTCGCGGCGGCCGCCGACCGCGCTGGAGATCGCGGCGACTTCGAGGAGCGCGCTGCCCAGTTCGGCGTCGCTGACCGACCCGGAGGTGTCGATGACCACGCAGACCCGGGGCGGTCTGCGGCGCAGGCTCGGCAGCACCACGCCGGGCAGCCCGGCCGAGCGGCGCGAGGGCCTGCCGTAGCTGTAGTCCTCGCCCGCGCCGGGGGCGGAGACCGCCGAGCGGACGGCCGCGCCCAGCAACTCCCGCCAGGGCTGCGTCGGATGGAACGCCTCCTCGGCCCACCGCCGCCAGCCGCTCGGGGTGCTGCCCGGGTGGCCGGTGATGCCCTGCGCCACCCGGAAGCGGACCGCGTCGCGCTGCTGCTCGCTGAGCCCGTTCGCGCCGTCCGGACCCAGCTCCCAGCCCCGGTCGAGCCCGTCGGCGCCGCTGCCGCAGTCCAGCCACGCCAACGCCTGGGTGCGCGGCCCCAGTTGGAACCAGCGCAGGTAGTCCTCCATCAGGTTCCCGGCGGGCAGTCCCAGCGTCTTCGGCTTGATCGCGCCCGCGGGGGTGACCAGGCCCTCGCCGTACGCGTCGTCGTTGATCTCCATGTCGGCGGCGATGTTCATCCGCAGCCGCTCCCCCGGGCCGGTCAGTCCGCGTTCGCGGGCGAGGCGGTCGCCGCGTCCGTGGTGGTCGCGCAGCAGGTGGGACACCTCGTGGACCCAGACTCCGGCCAGGTCCTCGACCGGCATCCGGTCCACGAACCCCGGCGAGACATAGCAGCGCCAGTGCCGGTCGACGGCCATCGTCGGCACCTGCCGGGACGCGACGGTGTGCAGGGCGAACAGGGCGGTGGCCAGGTAGGGGCGCACGCGGGCCGCGTAGAGGCGGGCGGCGAAGAGCTTGTCGAGGTCGAGGTCCATGGCCGGGTCGGGGTTCATCGGCCGCCCTTCACGGTCGCGGCGGCGCGGTCCGCCCGTTGCGACAGGGCGACCACTCCGGCGAGTTGCTCGATGGACTCGGGTACGTCCCAGTCCTCCCGGCGCAGCGAGGCGAGGGTGGTCGCGGGGACGACGACGAGGTCCGGGGCGCCGGTCTCCAGCGCCCGGACCAGGAGCGCCCAGGCCGCGTCCCAGCGGGCCCGGTCGGGACGGTTGCGGACCGCGGCCACCACGCCGTCGAGAACGGCCTGGCGCAGATCCCCGCGCTCGGGCAGCTCACCGGCGGTCGGATCGGCGAGGAACGTCTCGGGATCGGGGAGGTCCATCCGGTCCACGGCGGCCAGCAGTTCCAGCCCGGGACCGTCCCCGACCGTGCCCCGGACCAGCAGGGACAGCATTTCCCGGGAAGAGCCGGCCGCGGTGGCGAACGCGGTCAGGCACACGGCCATCTCCCAGCTCCGGGGCGAGGGCCAGGCACCGCCCCTCCGTGCCTCGCTGCTGGGCAGTTGGTGGACCAGCTTGGGGCGGCCGGTGAGCAGTCCGCACACCGCGCGGCGCGCGTACTCCACGGCTCCGGGCAGCTTCTCCGGGTCGAGCCGCGGCAGGGTCGCCACGGGCCAGGTGCCGCCGAGGCCGCGTACGACGACCTCGTGGTCGTGGGTCCACTGGAGGTGCACGAACCGGTTGGCCAGCGGCGGGCTCAGCTCCCAGCCGTCGGCCGCCGAGGACCGGGGGTTGGCGGCGGCCACGATCCGCACCCCGGGCGGCAGTTGGAGCGCGCCGATCCGCCGCTCCAGCACGAGCCGCAGCAGCGCGGCCTGCACGGCGGGCGGCGCGGTCGACAACTCGTCCAGGAACAGCAGCCCCCGGCCCGTCCGTACGAGCCGTACGGCCCAGTCCGGCGGGGCCATCGGGACGCCCTGCTCGGCGGGATCGTCGCCCACGACGGGCAGCCCGGAGAAGTCGGACGGCTCGTGCACGCTGGCGATCACCGTCGTCAACGGCAGGTCCAGGGCCGCGGCGAGCTGGGTCAGGGCGGCCGTCTTGCCGATGCCCGGCTCGCCCCACAGCAGCACGGGGAGGTCGGCGGCGACGGCCAGGGTAAGAGCCTCCAGCTGGATGTCGGGGCGCGGTTCGGTGGTGGTGTCGCGCAGGAGGGCCAACAGGTCGCCGGCGACGTCGAGTTGGGTGGGGTGGGAGGGGTGGGAGGAGGTGTCGGTGGCGGCGTACAGGGTGCGTGTGGGCATATGTGGTCACCTTTGGGGTCGGAGTGAGACGTGCGTGGGTGAGGCGAAGGCCCCGGGCGGTCAGCGGCCGGCGGTGCGGCGGCGGACGTTCCGTGGGCGCGGAAGTCCTGGGAAGAAGTGGCCGGACCGAGGTCCGGGGCCGGCCAGGCCCGCCCTGAACAGCCCGTAACTGAGCCGCCGTTGGGCCGCCGCCCGGAGTTCGTCCCGCAGCGCGCCGCCGCGCAGCACCGCGTCGGGACCGAGCAGTCCCTCCACGACGGCGAGCGCGCCGGCGGTGTCGCCGTGGATGAGGCGTTCGCGGACGCCGGTGAGGCAGTCCGGGTGGCGGTGGGCGTCGTCGACCGCCTGGAGGCAGGGCAGCGGGGTGCCGGTCAGCGCGACGAGCAGTTCCTCGCGCCGGATCTCGTCCGGATCGTGGTCGAGAGGTGCCAGTACGCCGTCGACCAGCCCGATCCGGTGCAGGGCGCCCCGGCATTCGACCAGGTGCGGTTGCCCTGCCCGGTCCGGGATCCGTACGGAACCGTCCGGCCGGGGGCGATCCGGTACGAGTGCGGCGGCGACCAGCGGATGGAGCCGGCCGGCCTCGATCGCGCCGGTGCGGAGGAGTTCCAGGTCGGGTGGGACCCAGGTCGCCGCGTCGGGCAGGACCGGGAGGGCGGCGGCGCTGCCGTCGGTCGGTGCCGGTGCGATGCGCAGGGTGTCGGCGGCCGGATCCAGCACGAACCGGTGCCGGGAACCGAACCGTACGGTGACGGGACCGGCCGTCCGTCCCTCCGCGTGGAGCAGGATCGCCGCCTCGTCCGCCCACCGGTCGACGGCGCAGTTCCACGCCTCGGGCACGGTGTCCAGCGGAGCCGGGACCGGTGGAGGTTCGTCGGCGGCCGGCCGGTCGGCTCCGGAGCGGACCCGCAGCTCACCGCTCCTTCCCGCGTCCCACAGGTGTCGGTGCAGGTCGAGCCGGAACCGTCGGCTCGGCCGGGGATGCGGATGCCGCCGGGCCACGGCGTCCCGGCGGGTGCCGTCCCACAGCGCGAGGCCGATCCGCTGGCCGCCGTCGGCCCAGGCGGGTGGAGTCCGGACCACCAGGTGGAGCGGGTGGGCGGCATCGTGCTCGTAGCGGGCCAGGGTGATGGTCAGCCCCGGGCGCAGCAGCCCGTCCGGGGCGATCCTCGGCAGATGCCAGCGGAGCAGGTCGGGGGCGAGTCGGCGGAGGTCGGCGCGCACCTGGACGGCCAGTTCCCGGCCGTGGGTGCGCGCGAGGGACCGTAGGTCCAGATCGACGTCGACACCGGCGGCGGCGCAGGCGCCCGCCCAGTCCCCGGCGGCGCGGCGGACCGTGGCGGTCTCGATCATGGAGGGCGGCACGGCGAACTCGCGCACGCGCGGCCAGAAGGAAAGCCGGGAGTTCCCGTTCGCGGTGTGAGGGAGCATCAGCACTCACCTTGCGCGGACGGGACCCCCATTCTGTGAACAGAGTGAGTCGTCATCGCGGGGAGCATAGCCTTCTCCGCCGCGATCCGGCAGGGAATTATTGGGGGCGTGCATCCACGCCCCTCGGCATAGAGTGGATGCGGGTTCAGGGCGTCTCTGGGGGTTGTGGACGTGGCGGACGACGGACCGGTCGAGCACGGCTACCCGCATCTGGACACGGTGCGGGACTCCATCACCGCGCTCTACAAGCGCTTGTCGTACGACACCGTCCAGACGTTCGCGACCAGTGTGGCCCCCGTCGACGTGGCGTTCTGCGACACGGACGATCTGCATCTGGGGGCGCAGCGGGTGGCCCGGGAGATGGTCCGGCACTACCGGCTCCCGGATGCCCGGCTGATCGTCAGCTTCCGTGAGATGCAGCATGCGGCGAACGTCGAACTCACGGCCGGGCCCGAGTACTTCGTCGAGTTGAACGACCGGTTCCGCACCCATCGGCGGGACATCGGCGCGGCTCTCGCGCACGAGGTCATGCATGTCTACCTGCACCGCCTCGACCTGTCCTTCCCCGGCACCCGCGAGAACGAGATCCTCACGGACACGGCGGCGACGTATCTCGGCGCGGGATGGCTGCTGCTGGACGCGTACCGGGAGGACTCGGCTTCCTCGCAGAAGCTCGGCTATCTCACGCCGGAGGAGTTCGGGTACGTCCTCGCCAAGCGGGCGCTGGTCTTCGGTGAGGATCCCTCGGTGTGGTTCACGAGCCCGCAGGCCTACACGGCGTACGTCAAGGGCATGGAGCAGGCCCGCCGTGACGAGCAGCAGCCTCCGCTGACGGCGGCGGGGTGGGCGGGCCGGCGCCGCTACGCGCACGACCGGCGGCACGGGCCCGGAGTGCAGAAGGGGGTGCCGTACGCCTTCAGCGGGGACGGCCACGGCAGCTTGCGGGTGTCGTTCCCCTGCCCCACGTGCCATCAGCGGATCAGGGTGCCGGTGCGGGGGCGAGTGCGGGCGCGGTGTTCTTTGTGCCGGACCGTGTTGGAGTGCGACACGTAGGCCGGTGGGGCCGCCCTGGGGGCTCCGCCCCCCAGCCCCCGGCCTATGCCCTCCAGCACCCGTCTCGGTGAGACAAAAGGGCAGGTCCAACTACCACTACGCCCCGTACACCGCCCCCGGAACCTCCGCCTCCGCCAGCAGCTTCAGCACCGCCTCCCCCGCCTCCCCCGCACTCCACCGCGCCCCCTTGTCCGCGCTCGGCCCCGCCCTCCACCCCTCCATCACGGTGATGCGCCCGCCCTCTGCCTCGAAGACCCGACCCGTGACCCCCGCACTCGCGGCGGAACCCAGCCACACCACCAGGGGTGAGACGTTCTCCGGGGCCATTCTGTCGAAGCCGGCGTCGGGGGCCGTCATCGTCGCGGCGAAGGTGTGTTCCGTCATGCGGGTGCGGGCCGCGGGGGCGATGGCGTTGACCTGGACGCCGTAGCGGGAGAGTTCGGCCGCCGCTACGAGAGTGAGGCCTACGATGCCGGCCTTGGCGGCGCTGTAGTTGCCCTGGCCCACGGAGCCCAACAGGCCTGCTCCGCTGCTGGTGTTGATGATCCGGGCGGTCGGGGTGCGGCCCGCCTTGGTCTCGGCCCGCCAGTGCGCGGCAGCGTGCTTCAGGGGCAGGAAGTGGCCCTTCAGGTGGACGCGCAGCACCGCGTCCCAGTCGTCCTCGTCGAGGTTGACGAGCATACGGTCGCGCAGGTAACCCGCGTTGTTGACAAGGGTGTCGAGGCGGCCGTAGGTCTCCAGGGCGGTCGTGACCAGGGACGCGGCACCGGTACCCGTGGCGATGTCGCCGCCGTGGGCCACCGCCTCGCCGCCCGCCGCGCGGATCTCCGCGACGACCTGCGCGGCGGGGCTGTCGGGGTCCGGGGTGCCGTCGAGGCCGACGCCGAGGTCGTTGACGACGACCCTGGCGCCCTCGGCTGCGAAGGCGAGGGCGTGGGCCCGGCCGAGGCCCCGGCCCGCGCCGGTGACGACGACGACCCGGCCGTCGCAGATTCCGCTCATCTCACGTCTCCTTGTTGGCAGTTGCGGCGTCCAGGAACGCGGGCCGCTCCCCGCCCCCGTGGACGAGGAGGCTCGCGCCGCTGATGTACGCGGCGGCGGGGGAAGCGAGGAAGACCGCCGCCGCGCCCACGTCGGAGGGGTCGGCGAGGCGGCCGAGCGGGACGGTGCGGGAGACGGCCGCGATGGCGTCCTCGCCGCCGTAGTGCAGGTGGGACGACTCCGTGCGGACCATGCCGACGACGAGGGTGTTGACGCGGATGTCCGGCGCCCACTCCACCGCCATCGAGCGGGCCAGGTTCTCCAGGCCCGCCTTGGCCGCCCCGTACGCCGCCGAACCGGGCGAGGGCCGGCTCCCGCTGACGCTGCCGATCATCACGACCGACCCCCTGGCCCGCCTGAGGTGTTCGTACGCGGCGAGGGAGGCGGTGAGCGGGGCGAGGAGGTTCAACTCGATGATCCGCGCGTGGCGTTCGGCCTTCGCGTCGACGAGCGGGCGGTACGGCGCGCCGCCCGCGTTGTTGACGAGGACGTCGAGCCGGGGCAGCGCGGCGAAGAACTCCCTTACGGCGTCCGGGTCGCGCAGATCGAGGGGACTGAACTCGGTTCCCTCGACCGGGACTTCGGGCGGTTTGCGGGCGCAGGTCAGCACCTTGGCACCGGCCTCGACGAAGGCGCGCGCGATACCGGCGCCGACGCCCCGGGTGCCGCCGGTGACGAGGACGGTCCGGCCGTTCAAGGGGCGGTCGGGCGAGTTGTCCACAGGGCGGTTGTCCACGGAGTGGTTGTCCACAGGCCCTCCCGCTCGGATTCTGCGGCTGCTAGCTTCGAAGCCTCACACCTAACAAATGTTTGGTGGAAAGGTAGCTGATGCGTCCATGGGTGTCTCCACCTCCTCCCCGGAAAACTCGTTCGCGGGCAAGGGGATCTCGGTCGTCACGGTCGACTACCCGCCGGTGAACGCGCTGCCGGTGGACGGCTGGTTCGCCCTGGCCGACGCCGTGCGCGCGGCGGGCCGCGACCCCGGTGTGCGCTGTGTGGTGCTGGCGGCCGAGGGGCGGGGCTTCAACGCCGGCGTGGACATCAAGGAGATACAGGCGCGCGGACAGTCGGCCCTGGCCGGGGTGAACCGGGGCTGTTTCGAGGCGTTCGCCGCGGTGTACGAGTGCGAGGTGCCCGTGGTGGCGGCCGTGCAGGGCTTCTGTCTGGGCGGGGGCATCGGTCTGGTCGGCAACGCGGACGTGATCGTGGCCAGCGAGGACGCCACCTTCGGGCTGCCCGAGCTGGACCGGGGCGCGCTGGGTGCCGCCACGCATCTGGCCCGGCTGGTCCCCCAGCATCTGATGCGCGCCCTGTACTACACCTCGCGCACGGCGACGGCGGCCGAGCTGCACACGCACGGCTCGGTGTGGCGGGTCGTACCGCGCGCCGAACTGCTGCCGTCCGCGCTGGAGTTGGCGGCCGAGATAGCCGCCAAGGACGGCGAGCTGATCCGGCTCGCCAAGTCCGCGATCAACGGCATCGACCCCGTCGACGTCCGCCGCAGCTACCGCTTCGAGCAGGGCTTCACCTTCGAGGCCAGCGTCAGCGGGGTGGCCGACCGGGTGCGCGACACGTTCGGGAAGGAGGGGGCCGAGAGTGGCTGACAAGACGATGACCGCCGACGAGGTCGTGTCCCGGCTGACGAGCGGCATGACCCTGGGCATCGGCGGCTGGGGTTCCCGCAGGAAGCCGATGTCACTGGTCCGTGCGCTGTTACGGAGCGGCATCGGCGATCTCACCCTGGTCTCGTACGGCGGCCCGGACGTCGGGATGCTGGTGGCGGCCGGCCGGGTCCGCAGACTGGTCGCGCCGTTCGTCACCCTCGATTCCATCCCGCTCGAACCGCACTACCGCGCGGGGCGGGAGCGCGGGGAGTTCGAGCTGACGGAGGTCGACGAGGCCATGTTCATGTGGGGTCTGCGCGCGGCGGCGAACCGGCTGCCGTTCCTGCCGGTGCGCGCGGGGATCGGTTCGGACGTGATGCGGGTCAACCCCGGTCTGCGGACGGTGACTTCGCCGTACGAGGACGGGGAGACGTTCGTGGCGATGCCCGCGCTGCGGCTGGACGCGGCCCTGGTGCACGTCAACCGGGCCGACCGGCTGGGCAACGGGCAGTATCTGGGCCCGGACCCGTACTTCGACGACCTGTTCTGCGAGGCGGCGGACGCGGCCTATGTCTCCTGCGAACGGATCGTGGACACGGCCGAGTTGACGAAGGAGGCGCCACCGCAGTCCCTGCTCGTCAAACGGCTGCACGTGACCGGGGTCGTCGAGGCGCCCGGCGGCGCCCACTTCACGTCGTGCGCCCCCGACCACGGCAGGGACGAGGAGTTCCAGCGGCTGTACGCGACGACACCCTGGGCGGGGTTCTCCGAGCGCTTCCTCGCCGGGGACGAGGCGGACTACCGGTCGGCGGTGCGCAACTGGCAGGAGGAAGAGGGGTGATGGAGGTACTGCGTTCCGAATACTGCGTGATCGCCTGTGCGGAGGCGTGGCGTGACGCCGGTGAGATCCTGGCCAGCCCGATGGGCCTGATCCCGTCCGTCGGCGCGCGCCTGGCCCGGCTCACCTTCGCGCCCGACCTGTTGCTGACCGACGGCGAGGCGATGATCGTCCGTCCG
This sequence comes from Streptomyces hokutonensis, assembly GCF_042751305.1. Lineage (GTDB taxonomy): Bacteria > Actinomycetota > Actinomycetes > Streptomycetales > Streptomycetaceae > Streptomyces > Streptomyces hokutonensis_A. The sequence continues at coordinate 190,673 of NZ_JBHYWD010000004.1, read as the reverse complement.
GACGGGACACCGGAGGGCTGGCTGCCGTACCGGCAGCACCTCGCCCTGGTGTCCGGCGGACGCCGCCACGTGATGATGGGCGCGAGCCAGATCGACCGGTACGGCAACCAGAACATCTCGTGCATCGGTGACTGGGCGCGCCCGAAGCGGCAGTTGCTCGGGGTGCGCGGGGCGCCGGTCAACACGCTGAACAATCCGACGAGTTACTGGATATCGCGGCACTCCCGACGCGTGTTCGTGGAGAAGGTCGACATGGTGTGCGGGGTGGGCTACGACCGGGTCGCCGAGCACCCGGGGACAGCCCGTTTCCACCGCATCCCCCGGGTCGTCTCCGACCTCGGTGTCTTCGACTTCGCGACCCCCGACCGCTCCATGCGGCTGGCCTCGCTGCATCCGGGGGTCACGGTGGAGCAGGTCAGGGAGGCGACCGGCTTCGAGCTGACGGTCCCGGACGAGGTACCGCCGACCCGTGAACCCACCCCGGAGGAGCTGCGGTTGATCCGCGAGGTCCTCGACCCGGCCGACGCCCGCCGCAGGGAGGTGGCTGTCTGATGGAGACCGCGCTGACCAGGCTGGTCGGGGTGCGGCATCCGATCGTGCAGACGGGGATGGGCTGGGTGGCGGGCCCGCGTCTGGTGTCGGCCACGGCGAACGCGGGCGCGCTGGGCATCCTGGCCTCCGCGACCATGGACACCGACCGGCTCCGGGAGGCGATCCGCGAGGTCAAGTCCCGTACGGGAGCGCCGTTCGGGGTGAATCTGCGGGCGGACGCGGCGGACGCCGGCGACCGGGTGCGGATCATGATCGAGGAGGGCGTTCGGGTCGCGTCCTTCGCGCTCGCGCCCTCCGCCGAGCTGATCGCCGAGCTGAAGGAGGCGGGTGTGGTCGTGATCCCGTCGATCGGGGCGCGGCGGCACGCGGAGAAGGTCGCGGCGTGGGGCGCGGACGCGGTGATCGTGCAGGGCGGGGAGGGCGGCGGCCACACCGGGGAGGTGGCGACGACGGTGCTGCTGCCGCAGGTGGTGGACGCGGTGGACATACCGGTGGTGGCGGCGGGCGGCTTCTTCGACGGGCGGGGCCTGGTCGCGGCGCTGGCCTACGGGGCAGCTGGGGTTGCCATGGGCACCCGCTTCCTCCTCACCTCGGACTCGACGGTCCCGGACGCGGTGAAGGCGGCCTATCTGGCGGCGACGGTCAAGGACGTCACGGTCACGCGGGCGGTCGACGGCCTGCCGCACCGCATGCTCCGCACCGAACTGGTGGAGACGTTGGAGCACTCCGGCCGTACGCGGGCCCTGCTCCAGGCGATACGCCGGGCGGCCGGCTTCCGCCGCCTGTCCGGCCTGACCTGGCCGCGCATGATCCGCGACGGCCTCGCCATGAAGCACGGCAAGGAGCTGACCTGGAGCCAGATGCTGCTGGCCGCGAACACCCCGATGCTGCTCAAGGCGTCGATGGTGGACGGCCGTACGGATCTCGGGGTGATGGCGTCCGGGCAGGTCGCCGGGGTGATCGACGACCTGCCGTCGTGTGCGGAGCTGGTGGCGCGGGTGATGAAGGAGGCCGAGGAGGTGCTGTGGACGCTGGTCCGGGCCGACTCCTGAACCGCCCCGGGACTGCCCGGGATCAGAGCCGTTCGATGATCGTCACGTTGGCCTGGCCGCCGCCCTCGCACATGGTCTGGAGGCCGAACCGGCCGCCGGTGCGCTCCAGTTCGTGCAGGAGGGTGGTCATGAGCTTGACGCCGGTCGCGCCGAGGGGGTGGCCGAGGGCGATCGCGCCGCCGTTGACGTTGACCCGGTCGGGATCGGCGCCCGTCTCCTTCAGCCAGGCGAGGACGACGGGCGCGAAGGCCTCGTTGATCTCGACGAGGTCGATGGCGTCGATGGTCAGGCCGGTCTTCTTCAGGGCGTGGGCGGTGGCCGGGATGGGGGCGGACAACATACGGATCGGGTCCTCGCCCCGGACGGAGAGGTGGTGGATACGGGCGCGGGGCGTCAACCCGTGTTCCCGTACCGCCCGTTCGGAGGCGAGCAGCATCGCCGCCGCGCCGTCGGAGACCTGGGAGGAGCAGGCGGCGGTGATGGTGCCGCCGTCGACGACCGGTTTCAGGCCGGCCATCTTCTCCAGCGAGGTGTCCCGGCGCGGGCCCTCGTCGACCGCGACCGCGCCGTAGGCGACCGTCTCGCGTTCGAAGCGGCCCTCGTCGATGGCGCGCAGGGCCCGCCGGTGCGAGCGGAGGGCGAACTCCTCCTGGTCCTGCCTGCTGATGCCCCACTTCGCGGCGATCATCTCGGCGCCGGCGAACTGGTTCACCGGCTGTGTCCCGTACCGGGCGCGCCAGCCCTCGCTGCCCGCGAAGGGGCCGTCCGTGAGACCGAGCGGTTCGGCGGCCTGGCGGGAGGCGAAGGCGATGGGGATGAGGGACATGTTCTGGACGCCGCCGGCGACGACCAGGTCCTGGGTGCCGGACAGCACGCCCTGGGCCGCGAAGTGCACGGCCTGCTGCGAGGAGCCGCACTGCCGGTCCACCGTCACGCCCGGCACCTCCTCGGGCAGCCCGGCGGCCAGCCAGGCGGTCCGCGCGATGTCCCCGGCCTGCGGCCCCACCGCGTCCAGACACCCGAAGACGACGTCCTCGACGGCGGCGGGATCGATCCCCGACCGCGCGACCAGTTCCTTGAGCACATGCGCCCCGAGATCGGCCGGATGGACCCCGCTCAGCCCTCCCTTGCGCCGCCCGACGGGTGTCCGGACCGCTTCGACGATGTAGGCCTCGGCCATGCCAACTCCCCAGACTCACGCTTCGGTTACGTGCGTACGGCGATCCCGTCCAGCACCATCGACAGGTACTGCCGGGCGATCTCCTCGGCGCTGTGCTGTCCGCCGGGCCGGTACCAGGACGCGGCGACCCACACCGTGTCCCGCACGAACCGGTAGGTGAGCCGGACGTCGAGGTCGGCCCGGAAGACCTTGGCGGCGACCCCGCGCTCCAGCGTGGACAGCCACGCCTTCTCGAACTTGCGCTGCGACTCGGCGAGGAACGCGAACCGCTCCTGCGCGACCAGTTGTTTGCTCTCCTTCTGGTAGATCGCGACGGCGGCGCGGTGCCGGTCGATCTCCCGGAACGACTCGGTGACCAGGGCCTCCAGCGTCTCGCGCGGGCCCGACTCGGCGTCCAGGACGGTGTCGTAGCCGCCCCAGAGCTCGTCGAGGAAGGTCCGCAGGATCTCCTCCAGCATCGATTCCTTGGAGTCGAAGTGGTAGTAGAGGCTGCCCGCGAGCATGCCCGCATGGTCCGCGATCTTCCGTACGGTGGTGGCGTTGTAGCCCTGCTCGGCGAAGACCTCGGCCGCCGTGTCGAGGAGTTCACGACGGCGGGCCGGAGCGGCGGTCACCGGGGGTTTCTTCTTGGTCGGCACGGGACCATTCTCGTGCCACAGCGCCGGCACTTCGTCCCGCTACGCATGCTGGCTGCTCACGGAGACGACCTCGCCCGTCATGTACGAGGAGTAGTCCGAGGCCAGGAACACGATCACGTTGGCCACCTCCCAGGGCTCGGCGTACCGCCCGAAGGCCTCGCGGGCGGTGAGTTCCGCGAGCAGTTCGGGGGTCGTCACCTTCACCAGGTGCGGGTGCATGGCGAGGCTCGGCGAGACCGCGTTGACCCGCACGCCGTAAGCGGCGGCCTCGATCGCCGCGCACCGGGTCAGCGCCATCACGCCCGCCTTGGCCGCCGCGTAGTGCGCCTGTCCGGCCTGGGCGCGCCAGCCGACGACGGAGGCGTTGTTGACGATCACCCCGCCACCTGTTTCGCGCATCGCGCGCAGCGCGGCCCGGGTGCAGCGGAAGGTGCCGTTCAACGTCACGTCCAGCACCTTCGACCACTGCTCGTCCGTCATGTCGACGAGGTCCGAAGTGCCGCCCAGGCCCGCGTTGTTGACGACGACGTCGAGGCGTCCGTGCGCGGCGACGGCAGCGTCGAACAGCGCCCGCACCTGCGTCTCGTCGGTGACATCGCACGGCAGCGCGGCGACCGCCTCCGACCCGAACTCCGCTGCCAGCTCGGCCTCGTACTCCTTCAGCCGCCGTGTGTGCGCGTCGCTGATCAGCACGCGGGCGCCCTCCTGGAGGAAGCGGCGCGCGGTGGCCCCGCCGATCCCCGCGCCGGCGGCGGCGGTGACGACGGCGGTGCGCCCCTTCAGCAGCCCGTGCCCGGGGACGTGTGCCGGACTCTCGACGCCTGTCATACGGCCACGCTAACCTACCAAACACTTGTTAGGGAAGGATGGTTGGCGATGGACCTCGACTTCGCTCCCGCCGAGGAGGCGTTCCGCGCCGAGGCCCGCGCCTGGCTGCGCGCGCATGTGCCGGCCACTCCGCTCCCCTCCCTGGAGACGAAGGAGGGCTTCGCCGCGCACCGCGCGTGGGAGGCCCAACTCGCCGCGGACCGCTGGTCGGTGGTGTCCTGGCCGGAGGAGTACGGCGGCCGGGGCGTGGACATCGTGCGGTGGCTGCTGTTCGAGGAGGAGTACTACGCGGCGGGTGCGCCGGGCCGGGTAGGCCAGAACGGCATCAGCCTGCTCGCCCCGACCCTCTTCGACCACGGCACGCGGGAGCAACGCGCGCGCGTGCTGCCGCCGATGGCGACCGGCGAGGTGGTGTGGGCGCAGGCGTGGTCGGAGCCGGAGGCGGGTTCGGATCTGGCCTCGCTCACCTCACGGGCGGTGCGCACGGGCGGGGGCTGGCTGCTGAGCGGGCAGAAGACGTGGTCCTCGCGCGCGGCCTTCGCGGACCGCGCGTTCGGCCTGTTCCGCAGCGAGCAGAACACCCCGAAGCCCCAACAGGGCCTGACCTACCTGATGTTCGACCTGCGCGCGCCCGGCGTCACGGTCCGCCCGATCGGCCGCCTCGACGGCAGACCGGCCTTCGCGGAACTCTTCCTGGACGAGGTGTTCGTCCCCGACGAGGACGTGATCGGCGAGCCGGGCCAGGGCTGGCGGGTCGCCATGTCGACCGCCGGCAACGAACGCGGCCTCACCCTCCGCTCCCCCGGCCGCTTCCTCGCCGCCGCCGACCGCCTGCTCAACCTCTGGCGGGAGCAGGGCAGTTCACCAGCGGCAAGAGACCGGGTGGCGGACGCCGTGATCGGCGCCCGCGCCTACCAGCTCTTCACCTACGCCAACGCCTCCCGTTTCCTGGACGGCGAGTCCATCGGCCCGGAGTCCAGCCTGAACAAGGTCTTCTGGTCCGAGTACGACATCGCCCTGCACGAGACCGCCCTCGAACTACTGTGCACAGAGGGCGAGTTGGCGGACACCGACTGGGCCGAGGGCTACGTCTTCTCCCTCGCGGGCCCCATCTACGCCGGTACGAACGAGATCCAGCGCGACATCATCGCCGAGCGCCTGCTCGGCCTGCCGAAGGGCCGCCGCTGATGCGCTTCCTCCTCGACCCCGAACAGCGGGCGTTCGCCGACTCGTTGAACGCGATGCTGACGGCCGCGGACACTCCGTCGGCCGTACGGTCCTGGAGTCGCGGCGAGCATGCGAGCGGGCGGGCGCTGTGGCGCCGTATCGCGGGGGCGGGGGTGTTCGCGCTCGCGGTGCCCGAGGCGTACGAGGGGCTCGGTCCCCGGCCGGTCGAAGTCGCGGTGGCGTTCGTGGAGTTGGGGCGGCACGCGGTTCCGGGGCCGCTGGTGGAAACGGTCGCGGCAGCCGCGCTGCTGAGCGAACCCGCCCTGGCCAAGCGCCTGTTGCCCGCGCTGGCGGCGGGCGGGGCGATGGCCACGGCGGCGCCGGCGGGGTCGTACGCGCTGGACGGCGACGTGGCGACGATCCGGCTGAGCTGGGACGCCGACGGACTGCGGCTGGCGCCCGGGCACGACGGACCGGTACACGCGTCCCTCGACCCGGCGCGCCGTCTCACCCGCCTGCTCCCGGGCGGTGAACTCCTCACCCCGGAGCCGCCCTTGGCCCAGGCCCTCACCTGGGCCCGGCTGGCCACCGCCGCCCAGGCGCTCGGTGTCGGCCTCGCGCTGCTCGACAGGACCGTCGCGTACGTCAAGCAGCGCACCCAGTTCGGGGTCCCCGTCGGCTCGTTCCAGGCGGTGAAGCATCAGCTGGCCGATGCGAAGATCGCGTTGGAGTTCGCGCGTCCGCTGGTCTTCGGTGCCGCGCTCACCATGACGGAGTCGGACGTGGCCGCCGCGAAGGTCGCCGCGTGCGAGGCGGCGTACGCGACGGCCCGGACGGCGCTCCAGCTGCACGGCGCGATCGGCTACACGGCGGAGTACGACCTGTCGCTGTGGCTGACCAAGGCCCGTGCCCTGCGCGCGAGTTGGGGCGACCCGGGCGAGTGCCGGGCCGCCGTACTCGAAGGCCTCAGTGGTGGTGATCGCCGCTCGTGAGTTCCTTGTACTCCTCCACCGTCGGCTTCGGGATGTGGGTCTCGGGGCCGAACATCGCCTTGGCGAGCCGGGCCCGCACCCGCTGTCCGCCCTTGACCTGGCGGCGCACGCCGTTCGCGTCGACGAGCGGGCCGATCTCGTAGGGCGGTTCCTGTTCGTGCTGGGTGAGTCTGAACAGCTCGTCCTGCGCGAGGGGTTCGTGGACCTCGACGTACTCGCCGTGCGGCAGCATCTTGATGAGGCCGGACTCGCGGCCGTGCAACACCTTGTCGCGGTCCCGGCGTTGGAGTCCCATGCAGACGCGCTTGGTGACGAGGAAGGCGACCACGGGCATCACGAAGAAGGAGACCCGTACGAACCAAGTGATCGCGTTGATCGAGAGGTTGAGATGGGTGGCGACCACGTCGTTGCCGCCGCCGATCAGCAGCACGCCGTACAGGCTCAGCCAGGCCACCCCGAGTCCGGTGCGCACGGGCATGTTGCGCGGCCGGTCGAGGATGTGGTGTTCGCGTTTGTCGCCGGTGATCCAGGCCTCGATGAAGGGGTAGGCGCCGATGGCGGCGAGGATCAGCGGGAAGAGCGTGAAGGGGATGAAGACGCCCAACTCCAGTGTGTGGCCCCAGGCGTTGATCTCCCATCCCGGCATCACGCGGATGAGCCCCTCGGAGAAGCCGAGATACCAGTCGGGCTGGGCGCCGGTCGTCACCAGGTCGGGCCGGTACGGGCCGAAGGCCCACACGGGGTTGATGCTGGCGATGCCGCCCATGATGGCGAGCACCCCGAAGACGAGGAAGAAGAAGCCGCCCGCCTTGGCCATGTAGACGGGCAGGAAGGGCATGCCGACCACGCTCTTCTGGTCCCGTCCGGGCCCGGGGTACTGCGTGTGCTTGTGGTAGAAGACCAGGATCAGATGCGCGACGACCAGGCCCAGCATGATCCCCGGCAGCACCAGGACATGGATCGGGAAGAGCCGCGAGATGATGTCGTGCCCCGGGAACTCCCCGCCGAACAGGAACATCGAGAGATACGTCCCGACGATCGGCACGGACAGGATCGCGCCGTCCGCGAAACGGATGCCGGTGCCGGACAGCAGGTCGTCGGGGAGCGAGTAGCCGGTCAGCCCGGTGATGATGCCGAGGAACAACAGGGTCCAGCCGAAAACCCAGTTGAGCTCGCGCGGCTTGCGGTAGGCGCCGGTGAAGAACACCCGCATCATGTGGATGAGCATGCCCGCGATGAAGACGACGGCCGCCCAGTGGTGGATCTGCCGGATCAGCAGCCCGCCGCGCACATCGAAGCTGATGTCGAGCGTGGACTCGAACGCCCGGGTCATCGGGATGCCGTTCAACGGCGTGTACGAGCCGTGGTAGATGACCTCGACACCGCTCGGCTCGAAGAACAGAGTGAGATAGACGCCCGTGAGGATCAGGATGATGAAGCTGTAGAGGCAGATCTCGCCCAGCATGAACGACCAGTGGTCCGGGAAGACCTTGCGCATATTGGCCTTGGCCAGCGCGTACAGCCCGAGCCGTCCGTCCGCCCAGTCGGCGAGCTTCTCCCCCTTGCCGGCCTCACCCGGCCGTCCGCCGCCCGCTGTGCCGTTCACCGTTCGTGCGCCGTCCATACGTTCGCCGCCCTCCCCGCCCGGATCACTCCACAGGGTGTCACGGGGGCGGGGCTAAGCCAACGGTGCGTCAGCGGGCAATGGCAGCCCGATCACGGCGGTACGACCCCGGGCGTGCAGCACCGCCTCCTGGTCGCCCAACTGGACGGCGTCGTAGGGCCCGAGGGTCAGTCCGGCCACCTCCGCGACCCCGTCCAGCGCCACCACCAGGGCGCCCGCGCGCAGGGGCAGCCGCCCCCGGACGACGGCGACCGTGGGGGCCGTGGCACCCGCGCCCCGGCGCCACATGACGTTGAGGTTGACGACCGGGCCGTCGAGCAGCCGGCAGTCGGTCGGCACGTCTCCCCTGAAGTCCCTTGGTACGTAACGGGTGTTGACGAGTTGCCGGTCGCCGTCGACGGTGAGGTCCATGCCGGTGCCCTCGACGAGGGTCAGGGTCCGGTCGACGTCCGGGAAGGCGGAGAACGGCCCGTCCGCGCCGACCTCGGCGAGGCTCACCCGCCACGCGAAGTCGTCCATGCCCGCGCCCTCGGGCCAGACGGCGATCTCCCGTGTCACACCGCCACCGTTCTTCCAGGGCAAGGCAGTTCGCGCCGAGGCGGGCAGGACGCGGGTCACTGGACGATCCCCCGCTCTCGTGCCGTCGACAGCCACTGCGGGAACTCGCCCACGAGCCGGTCGTAGAGCTCCGCGTCGGACATCTTCAGCGGATCCGAACCGGCGTGGAAGAAGCCCGCGTTGTCGACGGCACGCTTCTGTGGCACCGCCAACTCGTCGAGTTTGCGCAGGAATTCGAACTGCTTGCTCTTCGCGTCGCCGAAGCCGACGAACTGCCAGAACATCGGCAGCCTGGCGGCCTTGCACACATACCGTTCCGCCGCGAGCTTGTTGATCGGGCCGCCGTCGGTCTGGAAGACGACGAGGGCGGGCGCCTTGGAGCCGCTGTCGAGGTAGTGGTCGATGACGGCGTCCATGGCGAGGTGGTAGCTCGTCTTGCCCATGTGTCCGAGTCCGGCCACGATGCGGTCGATCCGGCCCGCGTGGTCGGCGAGTGCGATGTCCGTGACAGCGTCGACGTCGGTCGAGAAGAAGACGACCGGCACGGTCCCGTCGTCGTCCAGGTGTGCCGACAGCCCCAACACCCGGTCCGCCAGCGCCTGCACGCTGCCGTCCTTGTAGTACGGCTTCATGGAACCCGAGTAGTCGACCACCAGATAGACGGCCGCCCGCTGCCCGTCCAGCCCGTGCTTGCGGAGCGAGACCCCGGCGCTCTTGTACAGGCTGACCAGCGCGGGCGCGGTCTCCTCGACCTTGCTGAGCGAGATCGCGGCCACAGGGGCTCCCTTCGGATCACGGCGAAAGGAGAGAGATTACGCCACGCGGGTCCGGCAGTCCCCATGTCCCCCCAACCCCCGGAATTGGGGACGTAACCTCCCTACTCTGGGCCCCATGAAACGCGCCGGCGTCCTGATCCTCGCCGCCGTACCCCTCGTCCTCCTCGCGGCGACGGCCTACGGCTCCTCACCCACCGCCCACGACGACCCGCGGCCCGTGCACCCGGCCGCCGAGGCACAACACAGAGCACCCGAGGGACTGGCCGCGCCGGCCATGAAGAACCTCGCCCAGGAACTGGTGGCCAGCGCGGAGAACTCGACGCTCGACTGGCGCAGCGCGTACGGATATGTGCAGGACATCGGCGACGGCCAGGGCTACACCGCGGGCATCATCGGCTTCTGCACCGGCACCCACGACCTGCTCGTCCTGGTCGAGAAGTACACCGCCGCCCACCCCGACAACGGTCTCGCCCGCTACCTCCCCGCCCTGCGCAGGGTCGACGGCACGGACTCCCACCAGGGCCTCGACCCCGGCTTCCCGGCCGCCTGGCGCGCCGAGGCGAAGGTCCCCGCCTTCCAGGCGGCACAGGAGGAGGAACGCGACCGCATCTACTTCGACCCGGCGGTCAGCGCCGCGAAACGCGACGGCCTGGGCCCGCTGGGGCAGTTCATCTACTACGACGCGATCGTCTTCCACGGCCCGGGCACGGACGGCTTCTACGGCATCCGCACGCGCGCGATGCAGCGGGTCGCGCCTCCTGCCCAAGGCGGCGACGAGAAGGCCTACTTGAGCGCCTTCCTCGACGTCCGCCGCGCCACGATGCGGGCCAAGCACCCCGGGATCGACACCTCCCGCGTCGACACGGCGCAGCGGAGGTTCCTGGACGAGGGGAACCTGAGCCTGCGGACGCCGTTGGTGTGGAAGGTGTACGGGGAGACGTACAAAATCCCCTAGAAATCCGGGACTTGAGCCTGCACATGCGGCGGCGCCTGCCGTGTCCGGTCGGGGACGAGGCAGGCGCCGTCTCGTGTTCCGCACGCCATTGTGCGGGACGTCTATTGAGGGGATTCCCCCACTTTTTTTCTCGGTGCCGTCAGACCATCAGCGAGCGGTCCGTCGGGCGGATCGGGGCCGGGAGTTCGCTGGCGCCCGTGAGGAAGCGGTCGACGCCGCGGGCGGCCGAGCGGCCCTCCGCGATCGCCCACACGATGAGGGACTGGCCGCGGCCCGCGTCACCGGCGACGAAGACGCCGGGGACGTTGGTCTGGAAGTCGGCGTCGCGGGCGATGTTGCCGCGCTCGTCCAGGTCCAGGGCGAACTGGTCGACCAGGCCGTTCTCGCGGTCGGTGCCGGTGAACCCCATGGCCAGGGTGACCAGTTGGGCGGGGATCTTGCGCTCCGTGCCCGGCTTCTGGGTCAGCTTGCCGTCGACGAACTCGACCTCGACGAGGTGCAGCCACTGGACGTTGCCGTCCTCGTCGCCCTCGAAGTGGGTGGTGTTGACGGAGTAGACCCGCTCACCGCCCTCCTCGTGCGCGGACGTCACCTTGTAGAGCATCGGGAAGGTCGGCCACGGCTGGGAGACCGGGTTCCGCTCGTCGCCCGGGCGGGGCATGATCTCCAACTGCGTGACGGAGGCGGCCCCTTGGCGGTGCGCCGTACCCACGCAGTCCGCGCCGGTGTCGCCGCCGCCGATCACGACGACGTGCTTGCCCGCGGCCGAGACCGGGGCGGTGACGTAGTCGCCCTCCTGCACCTTGTTGGACAGGGGCAGGTACTCCATCGCCTGGTAGACACCGGTCAACTCCCGCCCGGGGACGGGGAGATCACGCGCGGTGGTGGCACCGGCGGCGATGACGACCGCGTCGTAGCGCTTGCGCAGGTCGGTGGCCTTGAGGTCGCGGCCGATCTCGACGCCCGTGCGGAAGCGGGTGCCCTCCGCGCGCATCTGCTCGATACGGCGGTTGATGTGCCGCTTCTCCATCTTGAACTCGGGGATGCCGTACCGGAGAAGGCCCCCGATGCGGTCCGCGCGCTCGAAGACGGCGACGGTGTGGCCCGCCCGGGTGAGCTGCTGGGCGGCGGCGAGGCCCGCCGGGCCCGAGCCGACGACCGCGACGGTCTTGCCGGAGAGACGCTCCGGGGCCTGGGGGGCGACGTCGCCCGTCTCCCAGGCCTTGTCGATGATGGAGACCTCGACGTTCTTGATGGTGACCGGCGGCTGGTTGATGCCCAGCACGCACGCCGACTCACAGGGAGCCGGGCACAACCGCCCGGTGAACTCGGGGAAGTTGTTCGTCGCGTGCAGGCGCTCCGACGCGGCCGTCCAGTCCCCGCGGTAGGCGTAGTCGTTCCACTCGGGGATCAGGTTCCCCAGCGGACAGCCGTTGTGACAGAACGGGATACCGCAGTCCATGCACCGGCCGGCCTGCTTGCCGATGATCGGCAGCAGCGAACCGGGGACGTAGACCTCGTTCCAGTCCTTCAACCGGACGTCTACGGGACGGGACTTGGCGACCTCGCGCCCGTGGTTCAGAAAGCCCTTCGGGTCAGCCATTGATCGCCGCCTCCATCATCTTCTCGGTGATCTCGGTCTCGGAGAGACCCGCTCGCTCGGCGGCGTCCTTGGCGGCGAGCACTGCCTTGTATGCGCTGGGGATGATCTTGCTGAAGCGGTCCACGGAGACGGCCCACTCGGCGAGCAGCTTCTCGGCGACCGTCGAGGCGGTCTCCTCGGCGTGGCGGCGCACCACGTCGTGCAGCCACTGCTTGTCGTCCTCGTCCAACTCCTCGACGGCGCCCGCGTTTCCGACGTTCACGTTGTCGGGGTTCAGGTCGATGACGTAGGCGATGCCGCCGGACATGCCCGCCGCGAAGTTGCGGCCGGTCTCGCCGAGCACGACCGCCCGGCCGCCGGTCATGTACTCGCAGCCGTGGTCGCCCACGCCCTCGGAGACCACCGTGGCACCGGAGTTGCGGACACAGAACCGCTCACCGGTCCGACCGCGCAGGAACAGCTCGCCGCCGGTCGCGCCGTAGGCGATGGTGTTGCCCGCGATGGTGGAGAACTCGGCGAGGTGGTCGGCGCCCCGGTCGGGGCGCACGATGACCCGGCCGCCCGAAAGGCCCTTGCCGACATAGTCGTTGGCGTCGCCCTCCAGGCGCAGCGTGACACCGCGCGGGAGGAAGGCGCCGAAGGACTGGCCCGCCGAGCCGGTGAAGGTGATGTCGATGGTGTCATCGGGCAGGCCCGCACCGCCGAACTTCTTCGTCACCTCGTGGCCGAGCATCGTGCCGACCGTGCGGTTGATGTTGCGGATCGCTACCTGGGCGCGGACCGGCTGGGCGTCGGTCGCGCTGGACGCGGCCAGCGCGTCGGCGGCGAGCTTGATCAGCTCGTTGTCGAGCGCCTTCTCCAGGCCGTGGTCCTGCTCGATGACCTGGTGGAGGGCCGCTCCGTCCGGGAGTTCGGGGACGTAGAACAGCGGGGCCAGGTCGAGGCCCTGTGCCTTCCAGTGGTCCACCGCGCGCTCGACGTCGAGCGTGCCCGCCTGGCCGACGGCCTCCTCGATGGTGCGGAAGCCCAGCTCGGCGAGGATCTCGCGGACCTCTTCGGCGATGAACTGGAAGAAGTTCACGACGTATTCGGCCTTGCCGGCGAACCGGTCGCGCAGCACCGGGTTCTGCGTGGCGATGCCGACCGGGCAGGTGTCGAGGTGGCAGACGCGCATCATGACGCAGCCGGAGACGACGAGCGGCGCGGTCGCGAAACCGAACTCCTCGGCGCCGAGCAGCGCGGCGATGACGACGTCACGGCCGGTCTTGAGCTGGCCGTCGGTCTGGACGACGATCCGGTCGCGAAGTCCGTTGAGCAGCAGGGTCTGCTGGGTCTCGGCGAGGCCCAGCTCCCAGGGTCCACCGGCGTGCTTGAGGGACGTCAGCGGGGAGGCGCCCGTACCGCCGTCGTGGCCGGAGATGAGGACGACGTCCGCGTGCGCCTTCGACACACCCGCCGCGACCGTGCCGACGCCGACCTCCGAGACCAGCTTGACGTGAATCCGCGCCTGCGGGTTCGCGTTCTTCAGGTCGTGGATCAGCTGGGCGAGGTCCTCGATGGAGTAGATGTCGTGGTGCGGCGGCGGCGAGATCAGACCGACACCCGGGGTCGAGTGACGTGTCTTGGCGACCCACGGGTAGACCTTGTGGCCGGGCAGCTGGCCGCCCTCTCCGGGCTTGGCGCCCTGGGCCATCTTGATCTGGATGTCGTCCGCGTTGACCAGGTACTCGGAGGTGACGCCGAAGCGGCCGGAGGCGACCTGCTTGATGGCGCTGCGCCGGGCCGGGTCGTAGAGCCGGTCCGCGTCCTCGCCGCCCTCACCGGTGTTGGACTTGGCGCCCAGCTGGTTCATGGCGATGGCGAGGGTCTCGTGCGCCTCCAGGGAGATGGAGCCGTACGACATGGCTCCGGTGGAGAAGCGCTTGACGATCTCGGAGACGGGCTCGACCTCGTCGATGGAGATCGAGGGGCGGTCCGACTTGAAGCCGAAGAGGCCGCGCAGGGTCATCAGCCGCTCGGACTGCTCGTTCACGCGGTCCGTGTACTTCTTGAAGATGTCGTAGCGGTTGGTGCGCGTCGAGTGCTGGAGGCGGAAGACCGTCTCCGGGTCGAACAGGTGCGGCTCGCCCTCGCGGCGCCACTGGTACTCGCCGCCTATGTCGAGGGCGCGGTGCGCGGGCGCGATGCCGGAGGCGGGGTACGCCTTGGCGTGCCGGGCGGCGACCTCCTTGGCGATGACGTCGATGCCGACGCCGCCGATCTTGGTGGCCGTACCGCTGAAGTAGGCGTTGACGAACTGCTCGTCGAGGCCGACCGCTTCGAAGACCTGGGCGCCCCGGTAGGAGGCGACGGTCGAGATGCCCATCTTGGACATGACCTTGAGGACGCCCTTGCCGAGCGCGTAGATCAGGTTGCGGATGGCCTGCTCGGCCTCGATGTCGGTGAGGAACGTGCCCGCGCGGACGAGGTCCTCGACGGACTCCATCGCCAGGTACGGGTTGACGGCGGCGGCGCCGAAGCCGATGAGCAGGGCGACGTGGTGGACCTCGCGCACGTCACCGGCCTCGACCAGCAGGCCCACCTGGGTGCGCTGCTTGGTGCGGATGAGGTGGTGGTGGACGGCGGCGGTGAGCAGCAGCGACGGAATCGGCGCGTGCTCGGCGTCGGAGTGCCGGTCCGAGAGGACGATCAGGCGGGCGCCGTTCTCGATCGCCGCGTCGGCCTCGGTGCAGATCTCGGCGAGGCGGGCCGCGAGGGCGTCGCCGCCGCCGGAGACCCGGTAGAGGCCGGAGAGGGTCGCGGCCTTCATGCCGGGCATGTCGCCGTCGGCGTTGATGTGGATGAGCTTGGCCAGCTCGTCGTTGTCGATCACCGGGAAGGGCAGGGTGACGCTACGACAGGACGCGGCCGTCGGCTCCAGCAGGTTGCTCGCCGGGCCGAGGGACGAGCGCAGCGAGGTCACGAGCTCCTCGCGGATCGCGTCCAGCGGCGGGTTGGTGACCTGCGCGAACAGCTGGGTGAAGTAGTCGAAGAGCAGCCGCGGGCGGCTGGAGAGCGCGGCGATCGGCGAGTCGGTGCCCATCGAACCGATCGGCTCCGCACCGGCCTTGGCCATCGGCGCGAGGATGACGCGCAGCTCTTCTTCGGTGTAGCCGAAGGTCTGCTGGCGGCGGGTGACCGAGGCGTGCGTGTGCACGATGTGCTCGCGCTCGGGCAGGTCGGACAGCTCGATCTCGCCGGCTTCGAGCCAGTCGGCGTACGGGTTCTCGGCGGCGAGCCCGGCCTTGATCTCGTCGTCCTCGATGATGCGGTGCTCGGCGGTGTCCACGAGGAACATGCGGCCGGGCTGGAGGCGGCCCTTGCGGACGACCTTCGCGGGGTCGATGTCGAGGACGCCGACCTCGGAGCCGAGGACGACGAGGCCGTCGTCGGTGACCCAGTAGCGGCCGGGGCGCAGGCCGTTGCGGTCGAGGACCGCGCCGACCTGGGTGCCGTCGGTGAAGGTGACGCAGGCCGGGCCGTCCCAGGGTTCCATCATCGTGGCGTGGAACTGGTAGAAGGCGCGGCGGGCCGGGTCCATGGAGTCGTGGTTCTCCCACGCCTCCGGGATCATCATCAGCACGGAGTGCGGCAGCGAACGGCCGCCCAGGTGGAGGAGTTCGAGCACCTCGTCGAAGGACGCGGAGTCGGACGCCTCGGGCGTACAGATCGGGAAGATCCGGTCGATCTTGTCCTGGTCGCCGAAAAGGTCGGAGGCGATCTGCGACTCGCGGGCCGCCATCCAGTTGCGGTTGCCCTTGACCGTGTTGATCTCGCCGTTGTGCGCGACGAAGCGGTACGGGTGGGCGAGCGGCCACGACGGGAAGGTGTTCGTGGAGAACCGGGAGTGCACGAGCGAGATCGCGGAGGCGAAGCGCCGGTCGGACAGGTCCGGGAAGAAGGGCTCCAGCTGACCGGTGGTGAGCATGCCCTTGTAGACGATGGTCCGCGCGGAGAGCGACGGGAAGTAGACGCCGGCCTCACGCTCGGCGCGCTTGCGCAGCGCGAAGGCCTTGCGGTCGAGGTCGATGCCTTGGGTCTCGCCGTCGCTCACGAAGACCTGCCGGAAGAGCGGCATGGTGGAGCGGGCGGTGGCACCGAGGAGTTCGGGCGCGGTCGGAACCTCGCGCCAGCCGAGGACGGTGAGGCCTTCTTCGGCGGCGACCGTCTCGATCTGTGAGACGGCGGCGTCCGCTCCGTCCGGGGGCAGGAAGGCGATGCCGACCGCGTATCCACCGGCGGCGGGCAGTTCGAATCCGGCCACCTCACGGAAGAAGGCGTCCGGCACCTGGGACAGGATTCCCGCGCCGTCGCCGGAGTCGGGCTCGGCACCCGTCGCACCGCGGTGCTCCAGGTTGCGCAGCACCGTGAGCGCCTGCTCGACCAGCGCGTGGCTCGCCTCGCCGGTGAGGGTGGCCACGAAGCCGACGCCACAGGCGTCGTGCTCGTTGCGGGGGTCGTACATACCCTGCGCGGCAGGGCGAGCATCCATGAAAGACCAGTTCTGGCCATT
The DNA here is from genome assembly GCF_042751305.1 of Streptomyces hokutonensis. Taxonomy (GTDB): domain Bacteria; phylum Actinomycetota; class Actinomycetes; order Streptomycetales; family Streptomycetaceae; genus Streptomyces; species Streptomyces hokutonensis_A. Next base: position 174,196 of record NZ_JBHYWD010000004.1, on the reverse strand, counting down.
CGCGGTCTGCTGGGACGGCTGGCGCGGCGTACGCATCGGCTCTCCCGTCGTCGTCGTGGCATATGCAAGTGCGTAGGGACGACGTTGGCCCTCTGCGAGTTAGCGCAAAATTTCGTGCAGGTTACATGATGGAACGGTTCTCGGGAACCGGATACTCCGTTCCAACATGCGGACGCCGCGGGTTGGCGGCGGTGCACCGCACAGGCGGTGAAGGTTAAGGGGACCAAAGCGGACAGATCGATGTCCGTCAGTCCACGGCAGAGGGAGCGTCGTCGCCCATCCCGCGGGTGCGCCGCGAGCGTCATTGCCCACAGCGCTTACGGCTCATGCCCAGTGGTTAAGCGTTCGAAACCAGCGAGTAACGGCTACTTATGCGGCCCAACGCATAAGTGCGCGTCGAGCTATCCTACGACCGTTCCGAACAAGGTGCCCAGGGCGTACGTCACACCGGCCGCCGCACCGCCCAGCGCGAGCTGCCGCAGCCCGCTGAACCACCAGGTCCGCGCGGTCACCCGGGCCACCACCGCACCACAGCCGAACAGCCCGACGAACGCGAGCAGCAGCGCCGGCCACAGCGCGGTCGCCCCGAGCAGGAACGGCAGTACGGGAAGCAGCGCACCCAGCGCGAACGACCCGAAGGACGACACGGCGGCGACGAGCGGCGAGGGCAGATCGCCCGGGTCGATGCCGAGTTCTTCGCGGGCGTGTATCTCAAGGGCCTGCTCGGGGTCGCGCGACAGCTGCCGGGCGACTTCGCGGGCCAGCTCCTTCTCGACCCCACGGGAGACATAGAGGGAGGCGAGCTCGTCCTCCTCGTCCTCCGGGTGCTTGCGCAACTCCCGCCGCTCGACGTCGAGTTCGGCCTCGACCAGCTCACGCTGGGAGGCGACGGAGGTGTACTCGCCGGCCGCCATGGAGAAGGCGCCGGCGGCGAGCCCGGCCAGCCCGGTGATGACGACGGTCTGGTGACTGACGGCACCGCCGACGACACCGGTCATCAGGGCGAGGTTGGAGACGAGACCGTCCATCGCGCCGAACACCGCCGGGCGCAGCCAGCCGCCGTTCACATCGCGGTGGGTGTGGTTGTCGCGGTGCGCCTCGTGAAGCGTCGCCTCGGTCTCGATGATGGCCATGCGGTGATCCCCCAGGGGCTAAGGTAAGGCTAAGTTTAGACAAGTTCTACTCTTCGACAACACCGAACATACGCCTTTCATTTCATGGCCACCAGCAAGGAAAGGCTGGGCTAACCAGCACGTTTACCCTCGAACGCTCATCCGAGCCAATAGCCCATCAAATGTCGACCGGGTGATGCTGCACTCCGTCAGGCTCTGCCGAAGGCCTCCCGTGGGAGACATCCGCAAAGGGTTCCGCGCCCTGAGGTGCTCTGAGGGAACCCCGTAGGAGAGGCCGTGCGTATGGCATCGATCGCCTGCATTCCCCCGGTCCCGGCGCCCAAGAACGCCACCGAACTCCGCGAACGGGCACGCGGCGCGCTGCTGGGCCTGGCGGTCGGGGACGCCCTCGGCGCACCCGCGGAGAACATGAAGCCCTCCGAGATCCGCGCCCGCTGGGGCCGTATCGAGGGATACGTGGCGGAGAACCCGGCGGGCACGGACGACACCGAGTACGCGATCTTCTCCGGCCTCCTCCTCGCCCGCCACGGTTCGGCTCTGACCCCCTCCCATGTGGAGGCGGCCTGGCACGAGTGGATCGCGGACCGGGACGAGGGCCCGTTCCGGGGCGCGGGCTTCAGCGAACGCGGCACCCTGGAGAACCTCCGCCGGGGCCTCGCCGCCCCCATCTCCGCCCAGCACCGCCACGCCTGGAGCGACGGCCTGGCCATGCGGGCGGCCCCCTTCGGCGTCTTCGCGGCCGGCCGCCCCGCCGAGGCGGCCCGCCTGGTCGCGATCGACGGTTCGGTGAGCCACGACGGCGAGGGCATCTACGGTGGCCAGGCGGTGGCGGCGGGTGTGGCGGCGGCGATGGCGGGCGCCCCGACGATCGCGGTGGTCGCCTCAGCCCTCGCCGTGGTCCCCGACGACTCCTGGACGGCCCGCTCCCTGCGCCGCGCGGTGGCGGTCGCCCACCGCGGCGAACGCGCGGTCCGCTCCGCGGTCGTCATCGGCGGCTACCCCTGGACCGACCTCGCCCCCGAGGCGGTCGCCCTCGCCTTCGGCGCGTACGCGGCGGCCGACGGCGACTTCGTGGACTCCGTCCTCACCGCGGTCAACATGGGCCGCGACGCGGATACGACGGCGGCGGTGGCGGGCGCGCTGGCGGGAGCGACGCGCGGCGCGTCCGCGATCCCTTCGGACTGGGCATCGGCGATCGGCCCGGCCCACGGCAGCTGCCTGCCGGCGATGGCGGGCCACCATGTGCTGGACATCGCGGAGTTGCTGGTGCCGGGGGACGGCGGCAAGTGGGGCGCGGTGCGACGAGATCAGGGGGCGTACCTACTGGCGGCGGACGAGGACGAGGTACGGCGATGAGACCAACCAACGGCGAAGGCCTGACCGCCGAGGACACGAACACTCCGCGGTACCCGCTGGAACCGACGGCGACCGAGGGGTGTTGCACCGAGCAGGAACCACCCGCGCCAGCCGCCGCGCTTCACGAACCCGCAGCCGCCAACGGCGATCCCGCCCCACAACGGCCACCCGCACCCAACAACGACAGCCGCACACCCCACCCCGCACCCCGCGAACCCGCAACCGCCAACGGCCATCCCGCCCCACAGGGACCACCCGCACTCCACAACAAAACCCGCACACCCCACCCCACCCCCCACCGCCCCGCAGCCGCCAACGGCGATCGCACCCCACAGGGACCACCCGCACCCGACGACGAATGCCGCACGGGCGGTGCGGGTGGGAAAACAAAGGCCGATGGCGGAGCCGAGGCGTGTCGGATCGAGGGGCTGCTGCTCGGGCTCGCCGCAGGGGATGCCGCCGGTTGGCCCGCCGCAAGGCACCGCGCCGCTCGGATGCCGGAGTGGACTCGTCGGCTGACCCGCGAGCTCGACACCTTCGCCGAGCAGAACGCGACCACGACACTCCCCGTCCCCATCGCCCTCAACCAACCCCCCGAGCCGCTCCGCCTGGGCCCTTCCGACGACGCCGAGTGGGCAGCGTTCGCCGCAGAAGCCGTACTACGAGCCGGCGACGACACAGTCCTCGGCGACCTCAGCAGAGAACGCCGGACGCGCGCCTCGATCGACCTCAGCTGGAACGCCGTAGCCAGCGAAGTAGCCGCCGCAGCGGACCGCGCCCCCGAGGTCGAGTCCGCCGTACTCCCCCTCCGCGCCCGCATCTCCGTACGAGCCGGCCTCGGCAACCTCGCCGCCGGCCTCCGCCCGCCCGCCACCGGCCACGACAACCCCCACTATTTCGACGACGCGGCCTGCGTCAGAGCCTGCGTACTGGCGGTGGCCCACCCCGGCGACCCCCAACGCGCCGCCGCCCTGGCCGAGTTCGACGCCCGCTACACCCAGGACGGCGACGGAGTCCACGGCGCCAGAGCCATGGCGGCGGCCCTCGCACTCGCCCTGGTCGGGGCGGACGTGGACGAATGCGTGGCAACCGCCCTCGCCGAACTCCCCGAGGCCACCGAGATCGGCCGCAACGCCCGCCACGCACTGAAGTTGGCCCGGGACAGCGACAACGCGTTCGCCCTGATCCCCCTCCTGGAACACCAGATCGTCGACCACGTCTACAGCTACGGCATCGCCGCCGCCGAAACCGTCCCGGTCGCCCTCGCCCTCGCCACCGCGTCCCGCGGCCGTATCGCGGAAGCGGTCCCCGCCGCGGCCTGCCTCTCCCGCGTCGCCGATTCCGCACCGGCCCTCGCGGGCGCTCTCACCGGCGCGTTGAGCGGCGGCGCGGCCATCCCCGCCACCTGGCGGGACGCCTGCCGTACCCTCTCCGGCTGCGCTCTCCCCCGTCTCACCGGCACCGACCTCGTAGAACTCGCCGAACTCCTGGAAGCCACACAACCGCCCCCACCAGGAGGATGATTCGGTGCATGACGCCCAAAGAACCAGAAAGCAGCCTTGACGAGAAGATCACCGGAGCCCTCGTCGGGGCGGCGGTCGGCGACGCCCTCGGCGGTCCCGTCGAGGGCTACTCCCCCGACCAGATCCTGGAACGCCACGGCGGTCGCGTCCACGGCATCGTCGGCCCCTGGAACGGCGACGCCTGGCGCACCGCCCGCCCCATCGCGCCTTACCACAAGGGCGACGGCCACGTCACCGACGACACCTTGATGACCCACGCTCTGGTACGGGTCTACGCAACCGTCCGCGACCACCTCGACGCGTACGCGATCGCCGACCACCTCGTCCCGGACCTGATGCAGAACCCGCGCTGGATCCCGGAGTTGGAGACGGAGGCCATCCCGCTCCAGCGGATCTTCCTCGCCGAGAAGTGGCTCGCGACCCGTCTCCACTACGGCCATGTCGACCCCCGCGAGGCCGGCGTCGGCAACATCGTCAACTGCGGTGCCGCGATGTACATGGCGCCGGTCGGCCTGGTCAACGCGGCCAATCCTGCCGGTGCTTACGCCGAGGCCGTCGACATCGCGGGCGCGCACCAGTCGTCGTACGGCCGTGAGGCGGCCGGTGTCTTCGCGGCGGCCGTCGCCGCGGCCTGCGCACCGGGCGCGACCCCCGACTCCGTGGTGACCGCCTGCCTCGCGCCGGCGAAGGACGGCACCCGTACCGCCATCGAGAAAGTCTGCGAAGTGGCCGCCCGTTACTCGGACTTCGAGTCGGCGCTCGCCCCGCTGCGGGAGGCCGTCGCGCCGTACGACACGGTGGGCCCCGTCTACCGCTCCCCCTCCCTGGACGCCCGCCGCCCCTCCCGCACCAAGGCGATCGAGGAACTCCCCATCGCACTGGGCATGTTGGTGGTCTCAGGCGGCGACTACCGCCACGCGGTGCTGGGTTCGGTGAACTACGGCCGGGACTGCGACTCGATCGCGACGATGGCGGGCGCGGTGGCCGGTGCGCTCGGTTCGCCGGTTCCGCAGGACTGGTCGAAGACGGTCGCCGAGGCCAGCCGCCTGGACCTCTGGGAACCGGCGGCCACGCTCGCCCGGGTGACGCGGGAGGTCTTCGCCCAGGACGTCCGCCGACGCCGGGCCCACGAGGCCGCGTTCACCGAGATCGGAGGACTCCGGTGCTCCGACTGACCTGGGTCCAGCCGGAGGACCTGCTCGGCCACGAACTGCGCCAGGCCGTCCAGGACGGACGCGAACCGTCGGCGATCGCGGGGCGCTGGCGGGCGGCGGGCGGTGCGGAGGCACCGGCCAGGGCGGGCGCGTCGGACCAACCCGCCTCCCGTTACCTCCGGTTGCTCGCGGAGGATCTGCTGGACGAACTGGCCGACCTGCCCGGCCGGTTGGCGGACCAGGAGCCGACGGACCTGGCGAGGATCAAGGCCCTGTGCCCCAACTGGCCCGCCCCACAAGCCACTTCGGCACCCCGTCCGGCCACCCTCCAGGCCGCCTGGCTGGGCCGGGCCGTCGGCTGTCTCCTCGGCAAGCCGGTCGAGAAACTCCCCCTCGACGGCATCCGCCAACTCGCCCGGGCCACCGGCAACTGGCCCCTGAACACCTACTTCACCGCCCGGGGCGTCCCCGCCGAACTCCTCGCCGCCCACCCCTGGAACCGCCGCTCCGCCCCCACCTCCCTCGCCGAGAACATCGACGGCATGCCCGAGGACGACGACCTCAACTACCCCCTGTTGAACCTTCTGTTGCTGCAGCGCCACGGCAAGGGCTTCACCACCTCCGACGTGGCGAAGCTCTGGCTCGACGAACTCCCCGCGGGCCGCACCTTCACCGCCGAACGCATCGCCTACCGCAATCTGCTCTCCGGCCTGGAACCCCCGCGAACGGCCCGCCACCGCAACCCGTTCCGCGAATGGATCGGCGCCCTGATCCGCGCCGACGTCCACGGCTGGACCAACCCCGGAGACCCGGGCGCGGCAGCCGAACAGGCCCACCGCGACGCCACCTTGACCCACACCGCGAACGGCGTCTACGCGGCGATGTTCACGGCGGCCGTCATCGCCACCGCGGCCACCGGCACCCACGACATCCACACCTGCCTGCGCTCCGGACTGACGGTCTTCCCGCCCGCCTCCCGGCTCGCAAGGGCGATCCACCACGCCCTCCAACTCGCCCGGAAACACCGGGACTTCGACGCGGTCGTGGACGAACTCCACTCGACCTACTCCCCCACCCACCACTGGGTCCACGCGATCCCCAACACCGCCCTGATCGCCGCCGCCCTCACCCACGCGGACGGCGACTTCACCGGCTCCATCTGCCGTGCGGTGTCGGGAGGTTGGGACACCGACTCAAACGGCGCCGCGGTCGGCTCCATCTCCGCCCTCCTCGCCGGCACCCCCGCCGCGCTCCCCGACCGCTGGACGACCCCCCTCAAGAACCGACTCGCCACCTCCGTAGGCGACTTCAACGGCATCGGCTTCGACACCCTCGCCCGGCTCACCCACCAGGAGACCGCCCGCCCATGACCCTCATCGCCGTGCTCGGCAGCACGAACATGGACCTAGTCGCCTACGTCACGAAGGCCCCGCGGCGCGGGGAGACCGTGACGGGACGGGAGTTCCGTACGATCCCCGGCGGCAAGGGCGCCAACCAGGCGATCGCCGCGGCCCACGCGGGCGCCGACGTCACCATCATCGGAGCGGTCGGCGACGACGCCTACGGCGCCCGACTCCGGTCCACCTTCGAGCACTCGGGCGTCGACACCGACCATCTGCGCACCGTCCAGGGCCCGTCCGGCACCGCGCACATCGTGGTGGACGACGAGGGCGGCAACGCGATCGTCGTGATCCCCGCCGCCAACGGCACCGTCGACCACCTCGCCCCCGGCGACGAGGCCCTCATCGCCTCCGCCGACGCCCTGCTCCTCCAACTGGAGATCCCGCCGGCCGCCGTGATCGCGGGCGCGGAGGCGGCCCGCCGCCACGGTGTCCGGACGATCCTCACCCCCGCGCCCGCACAACCCCTCCCGCCCGAACTCCTCGCCGCAACCGACCTGTTGGTCCCCAACGAGCACGAGGCCACCGCCCTCACCGGACACACCGACCCGCGCAAGGCAGCGGCAGCACTGCTCGACCAGGTACCCGAGGTGATCGTCACCCTGGGCGCGGCGGGCAGCCTGTACGCGGCCCGGGGCGCCGAGCCGTTCACCGTCCCCGCACCCCAAGTGACCGCCGTGGACTCGACGGGCGCCGGCGACACCTTCGTCGGCGTGCTGGCGGTGGCCCTGGCGGAGAGCCGCCCGATGCGGGAGGCGCTTGGATGGGCGGCAGCAGCGGCAGCCCTGTCCGTACAGCGGCCGGGTGCGACGGCGTCGATGCCGTACCGCGCGGAGATCGACAAGCAGTACGCCTCATGACCGAGACGACGACCACAACTCCCCTGTCCGGCCTGCGTGTTCTGGACCTCGCCACGCTCTTCGCCGGCCCCCTCGCCGCCACCATGCTCGGCGACTTCGGCGCCGAGGTCATCAAGGTCGAACACCCGGCGAAGCCCGATCCGTCCCGGGGCCACGGTCCCTCGAAGGACGGTGTCGGCCTGTGGTGGAAGCTCCTCGGCCGCAACAAGCGCACCATCACCCTCGACCTGTCGACACCGGGCGGGCACGACACCCTCCTCCGCCTCGCCGCCACCGCCGACGTGATCATCGAGAACTTCCGCCCCGGCACCCTGGAGAAATGGGACCTCGGCTGGGCCGAACTCTCCGCCGCCAACCCGAAGTTGGTCCTCGCCCGGGTCACCGCCTTCGGCCAGTTCGGGCCGTACGCGCACCGCCCCGGCTTCGGCACCCTCGCCGAGGCGATGAGCGGCTTCGCCGCGATCACCGGCGAACCGGACGCGCCCCCGACGCTCCCGCCGTTCGGCCTCGCCGACTCGATCGCCGGGCTGGCGACGGCGTACGCGGTGATGACGGCCCTCGCGGCCCGCGACCGCACCGGCGAGGGCCAGGTGGTGGACATGGCGATCATCGAACCCATCCTGACCGCGCTCGGCCCGCAACCCCTCTGGTACGACCAGCTCGGCCACGTCCAGCCGCGCACCGGCAACCGCTCCCAGAACAACGCCCCGCGCAACACCTACCGTACGGCGGACGGCAGTTGGGTCGCCGTCTCCACCTCGGCCCAGTCGATCGCCGAGCGCGTGATGCGGCTGGTCGGCCGCCCGGAACTGATCGACGAACCGTGGTTCGCGACGGGCGCCGACCGGGCCCGGCACGCCGACGTCCTCGACGCGGCGGTCGGCGACTGGATCGCACAGCGCTCGCGTTCCGAGGTCCTGGCCGCCTTCGAGAAGGCGGAGGCGGCGGTCGCCCCCATCCAGGACGTGCGGGACGTGATGACGGACCCCCAGTACCAGGCCCTCGACACCATCACCACCGTCGACGATCCCGAACTCGGCCCCCTCCGCATGCAGAACGTCCTCTTCCGCCTCTCCGCCACCCCCGGCGCCATCCGCTGGCCCGGCCGCCCCCACGGCGCCGACACGGACACGGTCCTGACCGAACTGGGCCTGACCGAAACCGAGTTGAGCACTCTCCGCGAGGAGGGCGCCCTGTGACCCCGTACCCCCTGACCTGGCTCTACGTCCCCGGCGACCGCCCTCAGATCGTCACCAAGGCCCTCGTCGCCGGCGCCGACGTGGTCGTGATCGACCTGGAGGACGCGGTCGCCCCGGACCGCAAGGAGTACGCCCGGGAGGCTACGGCGGAGCTTCTCGCGGAACCTCAACTCGATGTCCATGTCCGGGTGAACGCGCTGGACAGTCCGTGGGCGGCGGACGACCTCCGGGCGCTCGCTCCGCTCCCGGGGGTGTCCGGGCTACGGCTCCCGAAGGTGACGTCCGCCGAGGATGTCGTAGCCGTGGCGGAAACGACGGATGACGTCCCCCTGTTCGCCCTCCTGGAGACGGCCCTCGGCATCGAGCGGGCCTACTCGATCGCCACCGCGCACCCTTCACTGCACGGCATCGCGCTCGGCGAGGCGGATCTACGGGCCGACCTGGGCGTTCGCGACGACGCGGGGCTCGACTGGTCCCGGTCGCGGGTGATCGTGGCCGCTCGGGCGGCAGCTCTGGCTCCGCCGCCGCAGTCCGTGCACCCGGACATCCGCGATCTGGACGGCCTGGCGGCCTCCTGCGCGCGCGGCCGTGCCCTCGGCTTCCTCGGGCGTGCGGCGATCCACCCCCGTCAACTCCCGGTGATCGAGAGCGCGTTCCTCCCGACCGACCACGAACTCGAACAGGCCGAGACGATCGTCAAGGCGGCCGTGCGGGAGGAGGGCGCCCAGGCGCTGCCCGGCGGGCAGTTCATCGACGCGGCGGTGGTGGCGGCCGCGCAGCGCACGCTGGCGCTGGCGCGCCGGACCTGACATGCGACGAGGGCGCCCTGTCGATCACAGGGCGCCCTCGTCGTCGTAGAACCAGCCGTCAGCTCTTCTTGGCCGACTCGGGCTCGTCCTTCTTCAGGTCCACGTCCGCGTCCTCGGTCTCCGGCGCGTCTTCCTCGGCCTCGGAGGCTTCGGGCTCGTCGGTCTCCGGCTCTTCCTTCGCCGTGGGCTCGTCGTCCCCGTCGGTTCCGCCGTCGGAGACATCCGGTTCGACGACCTCTTCGCGGCCCGGGCGCTTCTTCGCCGAGATCACGAAGTACGTCACCGCGAGGATGAAGACGATCATCGCGGTCCAGTCGTTCAGCCGCAGGCCCAGGAAGTGGTGGGCATCGTCGACGCGCATGTACTCGATCCAGCCGCGGCCCACGCAGTACGAGGCGACGTACAGCGCGAACGCCCGGCCGTGGCCCAGCTTGAAGCGGCGGTCGGCCCAGATGACCAGGAAGCCGACGCCGACGCACCACAGGGACTCGTACAGGAAGGTCGGGTGGTAGTAGCCCGGCACGCGGCCGTCCGTCGAGGACGTGATGTGCAGTGCCCAGGGGAGGTGCGTCTCGCGGCCGTAGAGCTCCTGGTTGAACCAGTTGCCCCAGCGGCCGATGGCCTGCGCGAAGGCGATGCCGGGGGCGAGGGCGTCGGCCCAGGCCGGCAGCGGGATGCCACGGCGGCGGCAGCCGATCCACGCGCCCACCGCACCGAGCGCGATCGCGCCCCAGATGCCGAGGCCGCCCTGCCACACCTTGAAGGCGTCCACCCAGTCGCGGCCCTCGCTGAAGTACAGCTCGTAGTCCGTGATCACGTGGTACAGGCGACCGCCGACGAGGCCGAACGGCACGGCCCAGACAGCGATGTCGGCCACCGTCCCGACCTTGCCGCCGCGGGCGACCCAGCGTTTGTTGCCGAGCCAGACGGCTACGAAGACGCCGATGATGATGCAGAACGCGTAGCCGCGCAGCGGAATCGGGCCGAGGTGGATGACCCCGCGCGACGGGCTGGGAATGTAGGCAATGGTTTCCATGGCAGGGTCGACGCTACCGTGCCGGACCGCGACCGCGGCAAGCGGCCCGGCTACGGCTCCATAACGGGCCGGTGTGAAACCCGGCCCGCCGACTTACCCCTTGTTGGCGGCCTGGACCAGCTGCTTCAGCTTCGCCGGGGTCATCGTCTGGTCCGCGTAGATATTCTTGCCGTCGAAGAGGACGGTCGGCGTGCCGGTGAATCCGCCGGCCTGGAACGCGGCGGCGGACTTGGTGACCCAGCTGTCGTGCGTACCGTCGTTGACGCACTTCTGGAAGGCGGGCGTGTCGAGACCCTTCACCTTGCCCGCCAGCTCGATCAGCTTGGCGTTGTCGGCGAAGGCGTCGTCCGTCTCCTTGGGCTGGTTCTCGTACAGCACGTCGTGGAAGTCTCGGAACTTTCCGGCGTCCTGGGCGCAGGCCGCCGCGTTGGCCGCGCGCTTGGAGCCGGAGCCGCCGAGGTTGCCGTCGATGATCGTGACCAGGTGGTACTGCACCTTGAGCTGGCCGGAGTCGGTCAGTTCGTGGAGCGTCGGGCGGTACGCCGTCTCGAAGGCCTGACAGGCCGGGCAGCGGAAGTCCTCCCACACCGTGAGCGTCGGCCTGGCGCTGTCCTTGCCGACCTGGATCGCCAGGCTGTCCTTGCCGGTCGCCCCGGAGGGCGCCACGACCGGGCCCGTGCTCTTGCTGCCGCTGTCGTCCTTGCCGTGGTTCGCGGCGAGGACGCCGACCACCGTCGCCAAACCCAGCACGCAGACGACGCTCGCGGCCACGATCAGCGTGCGGCGCCGCCGCTCCGCGGACTTCTGCTTCTCACGCTCTGCCGCCAGCCGCTCGCGGGCGGTGCGCTTTCCGTCACGGTTCTTCTCGCTCACACCCCGCAGAACGAACCGGGGGGGGGGCCGCCCCCCCCCCCGCCCCCCCCCCAACCAAAAAAAGGTCCACATGTTAGGGTTTGCCAGTGCCCGCCACCCCCGAGCCCCCACGCCCCCCCAGGGACGGGCCCCC
>NZ_JBHYWD010000004.1:138228-162710 GCF_042751305.1 Streptomyces hokutonensis | reverse complement strand
CCGCGTCTCCGGGTATTTTTTTATAACACCATCGCCCCCCCCCCGCGCGGGGGGGGTGGTTTTCCCTTCCGTTTTCTCCCCCAAACCCCCCCCAAACCCCCCGGGGGGGGGGGGCGCCGCGCCCCCCCCCGGTCCCAGGTCCACCCATACGAGGGACCAGTCGTTCGGTTACGCCTGTCCGCGCACGCCCTTCGCCAGCTCGCCCGCGAGGACGCGGACCGCCTCGACGCCGGCCGCGTCGTCCGGCGCGTCCAGCATCCGCTTGACGAAGGCCGAGCCGACGATCACGCCGTCCGCGAAGCGGGCCACCTCGGCGGCCTGCCGGGCGTCGGAGACACCGAGGCCGACACACACGGGCGTGTCGGTGGTGGCCCGGGTGCGCTCGACGAGGTCCTGCGCCTGCGCGCCCACGGACTCACGGGTGCCGGTGACGCCCATCAGCGAAGCGGCGTAGACGAAGCCGGTGCCGACCTTGGTGATCTCTGCGAGGCGCGCGTCCTTGCTGCTGGGCGCGACCACGAAGACCGTGGCGAGCCCGTGCTTCTCCGCGTGCTCCCTCCACAGCCCCGCCTCCTGCACCGGCAGGTCGGGCAGGATGCAGCCCGCGCCGCCCGCCTCGGCCAGTTCGGCGGTGAAGCGCTCGACGCCGTAGCGGTCGATCGGGTTCCAGTACGTCATGACGAGTACGGGCTTGCCGGTCGCTGTGTGGGCCTCGCGGACCGTGCGCATGACGTCCGCGATCTTGACGCCGCCGCGCAGGGCGATGTCGTCGGCGGTCTGGATGACGGGGCCGTCGAGGACGGGGTCGCTGTGCGGCAGGCCCACCTCTACGACGTCCGCGCCGCCGTCGAACGCGGCCTTGACCGCCTCGATGCCACCGTCGACGGTCGGGAACCCGGCCGGGAGGTAGGCGATGAGCGCGGCGCGTCCCTCGGCCTTGGCGGCGGCGAGGGTGTCGCTCAACAGCCGGATGTTGCCGCTCACTTGGCGTCCCCCTCGATCTCGGCGGTGTCGGCCGCGTTGGCCGCGACGGTGGCGTCGGTCCCGTTGTCGTACAGGCCGAAGTAGCGCGCGGCGGTGTCCATGTCCTTGTCGCCGCGCCCGGACAGGTTGACGACGATCAGGCCGTCCTTGCCCAGCTCCCTGCCGACCTCCAGCGCGCCCGCGAGCGCGTGGGCGCTCTCGATGGCCGGGATGATGCCCTCGGTGCGCGACAGCAGGCGCAGGGCCTGCATCGCCGCGTCGTCGGTGACCGCGCGGTACTCGCCGCGACCGCTGTCCTTGAGGTAGGAGTGCTCGGGGCCGATGCCCGGGTAGTCCAGTCCGGCCGAGATCGAGTACGGCTCGGTGATCTGGCCCTCCTCGTCCTGGAGGACGTAGGACCGGGAGCCGTGCAGGATGCCGGGCTCGCCCGCGGTGAGGGTCGCCGCGTGCTCGCCGGTCTCGACGCCGTGGCCGGCCGGTTCGCAGCCGATGAGGCGTACGTCGGCGTCCGGGATGAAGGCGTGGAACAGGCCGATGGCGTTCGAGCCGCCGCCGACACAGGCGATCGCCGCGTCGGGCAGGCGGCCGGCGCGCTCCAGGATCTGGCGGCGGGCCTCGACGCCGATCACGCGGTGGAAGTCGCGGACCATGGCGGGGAAGGGGTGCGGTCCTGCGACCGTGCCGAAGAGGTAGTGCGTGCGGTCGACGTTGGCGACCCAGTCGCGGAACGCCTCGTTGATCGCGTCCTTGAGGGTGCGGCTGCCGGACTTCACGGCGATGACCTCGGCGCCGAGCATGCGCATCCGGGCCACGTTGAGCGCCTGGCGCTGGGTGTCGATCTCGCCCATGTAGATGGTGCATTCGAGGCCGAAGAGCGCGCAGGCGGTGGCCGTCGCCACGCCGTGCTGGCCGGCGCCGGTCTCCGCGATGACCCTCGTCTTGCCCATGCGCTTGGTGAGCAGGGCCTGGCCGAGGACGTTGTTGATCTTGTGGGAGCCGGTGTGGTTCAGGTCCTCGCGCTTCAGGAAGATGCGGGCGCCGCCCGCTTCCGCGGCGAAACGGGGTACTTCCGTGAACGCGCTCGGCCTGCCGGTGTAGTTGACCAGGAGGTCGTCCAACTCGCGGGCGAACTCGGGGTCGTGCTTGGCCTTGTCGTACTCGACGGCGACCTCGTCCACGGCGGCGACGAGGGCCTCCGGGATGAACTTGCCGCCGAAGGCGCCGAAGTAGCCTTCAGGGCTGGGGATTTGACCGTCGGGGTCTGGGATGAAGAACTCGCTGGGCATGCGGAAACCTCACGGTGAGTGTTTGAAGAGACACTAAGCGCCGTGGGGGCGGGGGTTGTTCAGATGGCTGCGGGACCGTCGTGGCTGGTCGCGCAGTTCCCCGCGCCCCTGAAGACCTGCCATCGACGCCCATTTACTTGCCCAGGTTCGTCACCGATGACGTAACGGACCCTGCGGCCGTGCACCCGGCGTGCGGGGGCGCGGCAACCCCTCGGACGGCAGCCGCGCGCGAGGCGGGCGTGCCGGTCCATGGGGGTCAGGGTGAGTGTCATCGGGGTCAGCCTAGCGGGTGATCAGCTGCGGCCGTGTCGCAGTGCCGGGTGTTCGCCCGCCGCCACCAGGTCCGAGACCGCCGACTTGGGGTCGCGGCCGGTGACCAGGGACTCGCCGACCAGGACCGCGTCGGCGCCGGCGTTGGCGTAGGCGATGAGGTCGTGGGGGCCGCGGACCCCGGACTCGGCGATCTTGACGATGTGGGCCGGGATCTCGGGGGCGACGCGCTCGAAGGTGGCGCGGTCGACCTCGAGGGTCTTGAGGTTGCGGGCGTTGACACCGATGATCTTCGCGCCGGCGTCGACCGCGCGGTCGACCTCGTCCTCGTCGTGGACCTCGACGATCGGCGTGAGGCCGATCGACTCGGCGCGCTCGATGAGGGACTCCAGGGCGGGCTGGTCCAGGGCCGCGACGATCAGCAGGGCGAGGTCGGCGCCGTAGGCCCGGGCCTCCCAGAGCTGGTACGACGTGACGATGAAGTCCTTGCGGAGGACCGGGATGTCCACCCGCGCGCGGACGGCCTCCAGGTCGGCCAGGGAGCCGCCGAAGCGGCGCTGTTCGGTGAGGACGGAGATGACGGCGGCGCCGCCCGCCTCGTAGTCCGCCGCGAGGCCCGCCGGGTCGGCGATCGCCGCGAGCGCGCCCTTGGAGGGGCTGGAGCGCTTGACCTCGCAGATGACCTTGACGCCGTCACCGCGCAGGGCCGCGACGCCGTCCTTGGCCGCGGGCGCCTTCGCCGCGCGCTCCTTGAGCTCGTCGAGGCTGACGCGCGCCTGCCGTTCCGCCAGGTCGGCACGGACTCCGTCGATGATCTCGTCGAGCACACTCACGCGAGCGGCCCCCTTCCTGACGGTGGAAAAGCAATGGTCACATCTGACCTCGATGGTATCCGGAGGAAGGCGTAGGCCTCGCATCCGGTTGACGCCGGTCCCAGTACCTGGACAGCGGCCGGTTGATCAAGGGTGTAGCCAGCCACCGAACGGCAGGTTCCGGACAACCGTGAAGACCAGCACCAATGCGCCGAGAGTCCAGAGCCGGCCCCCGCCGAGTTCCATCCGCACCGGTCGGCCGCGGGCCGCGCGGACCACCCAGACGGTCCATACGACCATGAAGGCCAGATAGCCCACCACGGCGATCGCGTTGTCCTGGAGAGCGGCGAGGAAGTCGCCGTGGATGAACTCGTGCGCGCTGCGCAGGCCGCCGCAGCCGGGGCAGTACAGGCCGGTGAGGCGGTACAGGGGACAGACGGGGTAGTGGCCGGGCTGGTTCGGGTCGACCGTGCCTACGTACGCGAACGCTCCCGCGACGGCCGCCAGGATGCCCGCGGGCACGGCTACGCGGTTCAGCACGGAGGCGGAACCGGGGGTGCGGGTCTTCGGCATGCTCCGGCTGTCGGCGTTCACGTCTCGCATTGTGCCCCCTGGCCGCTTGGTGCGGCACACGCGCGTGAGGGGCGGTCCCCGGTGTGTCCGGAACCGCCCCTCCACGAAGTGGTGGCTGACAGCCGCGGCCTCAGCTGTCGGCGTGCGCGGTCTTGCCGAGCAGCTCGGTCAGGTCCTGGGGACGGTCCTTGGGCATGCCCATACCCATCGCACTCATGACCCAGCCGACGATGCCGCCGATGACCGTGATCGCCATACCGGCCCAGAAGCCGGCCGGCTGCGCCATGACCATGAAGGCGCCGGCGACCAGGAACCCGATGAAGACGATCGTCGTACCGGTCCAGGCGGCCAAAGTGTGACCGTGGCTGTTGCCCGCCATGACTTGCTCCTCGTTGCTGTGTACGTGTGTGAGCAGACGCTCACGGCTCATTGTTCCGCACGCGTGCGTGTGCGGTGCTTCGGGGTGGGTCGTCTCGCGCGTCGGCCCGGCTACGCCCCTGTGGGGTCCTCGCCGCGGTCCAGGGCCTTCCAGATGTCCTCGGGGCGGTCGGGGTCGACCACGGGAGCGCGGCGGGCCCGGGGGGCGCCGTTGCGCTCGTAGCGGCCGGACATGGCGGGCCAGCGGCGGCCGTAGAGGAGGGCGAGGAGGCCGGCCAGCAGGATCAGGGCGCCGCCGACCGCGGCGACGTAGGGCCAGGCGGTGTGGTCGAAGGCGTGCACGGCGGACGAGGTGCCCCCGGAGGCCTGGGTGGCCTTGTCGTCGAGTGCCGAGCTGTCGGTGGCGCCCAGGAGGGCGGCGGCGACGATGCCGGCGCCGGAGAGCGCGAGGAGGGCGGAGACCGCGAAGCGGCCCGTCCTGCGGACGGCGAAGACGGCGACGAGCGCGGCGAGGCCCACTATGGCGAGCGCCGCGGGCACACCCGTGACGTCGCTGCCCTTGGCGGACAGCGGGAACGGATCGCCCGCCACCGTCGCGATCCCCTCCGACCAGCGCTGACGGGTGGCCAGCAGCGCCACGGCCGCGCCGAGCGCACCGCTCATCAGCGCTACGGCGAGGCTGCGGCGGCCGGCGCGTGCGGGGCCTTCGCCTTCGGAACGGGGTTGAGGAACAGCTGCAGTCACGTAGTCCACTATCGCTCGAACCCCGGGCGAACCGTCACCCGGGGTTCATATGACCCTCGTCCTATTGCCCGAGCCGGTTCGCCGTGTGCACCGCGCGGAGGACCGCCGCCGCCTTGTTGCGGCACTCCTGGTCCTCCAGTTCCGGGTCCGAGTCGGCGACGATGCCGGCGCCCGCCTGGACGTAGGCCGTGCCGTCGCGGAGGAGGGCCGTACGGATGGCGATGGCGGTGTCGGAGTCGCCCGCGAAGTCGAGGTAGCCGACGCAGCCGCCGTACAACCCCCTTCTGGAGGGCTCCAGTTCGTCGATGATCTGCATCGCGCGGGGCTTGGGCGCGCCGGAGAGGGTGCCGGCCGGGAAGCAGGCGGTCAGGACGTCGAAGGCGGTGCGGCCGGGCGCCACGCGGCCGGTGACCGTCGAGACGATGTGCATCACGTGGGAGTAGCGCTCCACCGACATGAAGTCGACGACCTCGACCGAGCCGGGCTCGCAGACGCGTCCCAAATCGTTACGGCCGAGGTCGACCAGCATGAGGTGTTCGGCGCGCTCCTTGGGGTCGGCGAGGAGTTCGTCGGCGAGGGCCTGGTCCTCCTGCGGGGTCGCGCCGCGGTGCCGGGTGCCGGCGATGGGGTGGACCATCGCGCGGCCGTCCTCGACCTTGACGAGGGCCTCCGGGGACGAGCCGACCACGTCGAAGCCGTCGAAGCGGAACAGGTACATGTACGGCGAGGGGTTGGTCGCGCGCAGCACCCGGTACACGTCCAACGCGCTTGCCGTGCAAGGAGTTTCGAAGCGCTGGGAGGGGACGACCTGGAAGGCCTCGCCCGCGCGGATGCGCTCCTTGATGTCCTCGACGGCTTCCTTGAAGTCGGGGCCGCCCCACAGCGCGGTGTACTCGGGGAGCTCGGAGGGCGGGAGCTGGGCGGGCGGCTGGGCGACCGCGCGGGAGAGGTCCGCCTCCATGGCGTCCAGGCGGGCCACCGCGTCCGCGTAGGCCTCGTCGACACCCGTGTCGAGGTCGTTGTGGTTGATCGCGTTGGCGATCAGCAGGACCGAGCCCTCCCAGTGGTCCATCACGGCGAGGTCGCTGGTGAGGAGCATGGTCAGCTCGGGGAGCCCGAGGTCGTCCCGCTCGCCGGGGCCGATCTTCTCCAGGCGGCGCACGATGTCGTAGCCGAGATAGCCGACCATGCCGCCGGTGAAGGGCGGCAGGCCCTCCTGGTGCGGGGTGTGCAGGGTGTCGATGGTGGCGCGCAGGGCGGCGAGGGGGTCGCCGTCGACCGGGACGCCGACGGGCGGGGTGCCGAGCCAGTGGGCCCCGCCGTCTCGCGCGGTGAGGGTGGCGGAACTGCGGACACCCACGAAGGAGTACCGGGACCAGGAACGGCCGTTCTCCGCGGACTCCAGGAGGAAGGTGCCGGGGCGCTCCGCCGCGAGCTTGCGGTAGAGCGCGACCGGGGTGTCGCCGTCGGCGAGCAGCTTGCGGGTGACCGGGATGACGCGACGGTCGGTGGCCAGCTTGCGGAACGTGTCAAGGTCCATGGCGGCTGACCCTACTGATCCGAGGCGGCGGTGCCGGAATCAGCACCTTCTTCAAGAAGACTCTCGTCAACCAGCTCTTCCTTGAGCAGCACATCCGCGTCGAAGCAGGTGCGGGCTCCGGTGTGGCACGCGGCGCCGATCTGGTCGACCTTCACCAGGACCGTGTCGGCGTCGCAGTCCAGGGCGACGGACTTGACGTGCTGGAAGTGGCCGGAGGTGTCGCCCTTGACCCAGTACTCCCGGCGGCTGCGGGACCAGTAGGTGCAGCGGCCGGTCGTCAGGGTGCGGTGCAGCGCCTCGTCGTCCATCCAGCCGAGCATGAGCACCTCACCGGTGTCGTACTGCTGGGCGATGGCGGGGACGAGCCCGTCGGCGCTCCGCTTGAGGCGGGCGGCGATCTCGGGATCGAGGCTGCTGGACTGGGGCGCGCTGGTCATGGGGCCATTGTGCCGCGCGGCACCGACAGCCCAGGCCCACGTCCACTGTGCGGACCGGCTCGGCGTCCACTGTGCGCAGCGGACGGGCGGTCGTAGGCTGACGGTATGTCGACCTTCGCCAAGCGTGAACGACTTCTTCTCGCCGACCTCCTCGAGACGACGGGCCCGGACGCCCCGACCCTCTGCGAGGGCTGGCAG
The DNA here is from genome assembly GCF_042751305.1 of Streptomyces hokutonensis. Lineage (GTDB taxonomy): Bacteria > Actinomycetota > Actinomycetes > Streptomycetales > Streptomycetaceae > Streptomyces > Streptomyces hokutonensis_A. Next base: position 155,488 of record NZ_JBHYWD010000004.1, on the reverse strand, counting down.
ACCCGTGACCTGGCCGCGCACGTGGTGGTGCGCGAGCGCCGCGCGGACGCCGCCGGCGGCATCATGATCAAGCAGCTCGCGCCGCGCCTGGACCGGGTGATGGCGGAGTTCGCGGCGAAGCCGTACGAGGAGCTGATCCAGCTCATCCGTACGGGCCCGCCGCGCTTCTCGCCGTTCCAGCTCAAGCAGCTCGACGAGGCGTCCAACACGGTCGAGTTCTACGTCCACACCGAGGACGTACGGCGGGCCCAGGAGGACTGGACCCCGCGCGAGCTGGACCCGGTGTTCCAGGACGCCCTGTGGTCCCGGCTGGAGCGCATCGCCCGGCTGGTGGGCCGCAGCGCGCCGACCGGGCTGGTGCTGCGCCGACCGGACGGGCAGACGGCGGTCGCCCACAAGGGGGCGCCGGTCGTGACGGTGACCGGCGAACCCTCGGAACTGCTGCTGTTCGCACACGGCCGGCAGACCGTGGCCAAGGTGGAGCTGGACGGCGACGAGAACGCGATCGCCAAGCTGCACGAGGCCAAGCAGCTGGGGATCTGAGAGGTCAGCATGGCAGTTCGGCCCGCCGCAGGTCCCGCACGGACAGGGCGATGACCCCGCCGAGCCCGCACACCACCGCGCTGACCACGAACACCGGGCCGGTGCCCCACGCGCCGATCGCCGCCGCCGACAGCGGCATGGTCAGGGGGGCGAGGCCCAGGCTGACCAGACTTGAGAGGGCGGTGACGCGGCCGAGGTAGGCGGGGTCGGAGTGGGTCTGGAGCAACGCGCCGCACAGGGCTCCGCTGAGCCCGGCGAGCAACCCGACGACCAGGGCCACCCCGACCGCCGCGAGGACACTCGGAACGTAGGCTAGAGCGGCGACGGCGATCGCGCCGGCAATGATCGACCAGGCGGCGGTCCAGCCAGCGCGCGGCAGCCGGCCCCGTACCGCCAGCGTCATCGAGGCGCTGCCCGCGCCGACGCCGAACCCGGCGAGCACCCAGCCCATCCCGGACGCTCCCCAGCCCCGCTGGTCGACCAGCAGGGTCAGACCCACGTTGAACGGCGCGACGAATCCCAGGTCGCCGAGGGCTATCGCGAGCATCAAGGGGGCGAGGACGCGGTGCCGGCGGATGTAGCGGAGACCGGTCACCAGGTCGCGCCAAGCGGTCGCCGTGCCGTCGCCGGCCGTATCGTCCGGCGGCAGCTCCCGGACCCGTACGGAGATCAGCAGCGGTACCGATATCGCGATCAGCAGCCCGGCCAACCCGAACGCGGTCGCCGCGCCCCCGAACGCCACGGCGAGACCGCCGAGCGGGGCGCCGAAGATCACGGCGAAGCGGTACGCGAGGCCCCGCATGCCCTGCACCCTCGCGAGCTGCGCCTTGCCGGTGATGCGGGCGGGCAGCGCGCCCACGGCGGGTACGAAGACGGCGTCCACGGTACCGAAGACCAGGGCGAGCGCGGCGAGCGGCCACAGCCCCGGGCCGGTGAGTAACAGCAGCGCCGCCACGGCGAACACGGCCGCGCAGCGCACGGCGTCGCTGCCGATGACGACCCGGCGCGGACCGAAGCGGTCGGCGATCACTCCGCCGCCCAGCATGAGCACCGCGCGCGGGAGCGCGCTGACCGACATCACCAGGCCGGCCTGCGCCGGGGATCCGGCCTGTACGGCGGCCCAGGACAGGGCGATGTAGTAGACGCCGTCGCCTGCCATCGACGCCGCGTAGGCGCCGAGCCAGCGGAGGATGTTGGGGTCGCGGTGAGCGGGTCTGCCCGGGGCTGTGAGCGCGGTGGTCAAGGGAGTTGGCCCTCTCGGAGACTCAGACTCGGAACGGGAAGCCGTACGTGTGCACCGCGACGTTCTCGCGGCCCTCGGTGTCACCGGCGGCGACGGCGGCCCGGCTCGCCTCCTGGTATCGGCGCACGACGTCGCCCAACTCCTTGGACAGCTCGGTCAGCTCGGCCGGGGTGAGCCGCAGCAACCACTCGGAGTTGTCGGAGGCCGTAGTCCACTCATCGCTCCAGTAGGCACGCTCGTCGATGTAGCGCCGGTACATGTCGACGCGCTGGTCGAAGAAGAGGCGGCTGGCGGCGGTATGCGCGGCGGCCTTCTCCGGGGCGTCCCGGAAGTCCTCGTCGTGGACGCTCAGGCCGTCCGAGGCGGGCTGCCACCAGCGCTCCCGGCCGTCCCCGCTGCGCGGCTCGGCCTCCTCGATCAGGCCGTGCTCGGCGAGCTTGCGCAAGTGGTAGCTGACCAGTGAGACGGCCTCGTCGACCTGGTCGGCGAGCTGGGAGGCGGTCGCCACCTGCGTGATGATCAGCAGCCGGTACAGCTGGGCCCGCAGCGGGTGCGCGATGGCCTTGAGAGTGCCCACGTCCTTGATACGACGGTCTCTGTCTCTGTCGGTCACTCCCTCAGGCTAGATACGCAAGGAATATTGCACAACTCTTCTTGCGCAATATTCCTTGCGTATCTGCCCACAAGTAAGCCCCGACCGCCTGGCGATCGGGGCTTACAACGCCTCCGCAGGAGGGGTCACCGCACCGGATGTCCCGCTTCCCGCAGCGCCTGCTTGACCTCGCCGATCCGCAGATCCCCGAAGTGGAAGACGGAGGCCGCCAGCACCGCGTCCGCGCCCGCCGCGACCGCCGGCGGGAAGTCGGCCAGCTTGCCCGCGCCGCCGGAGGCGATGACCGGGACGGTCACGTGCTTGCGCACCGCCGCGATCATCTCCAGGTCGTAGCCGTCCTTGGTGCCGTCCGCGTCCATCGAGTTGAGCAGGATCTCCCCGGCGCCCAACTCGGCGGCCCGGTGCGCCCATTCGACGGCGTCGATGCCGGTGCCCTTGCGACCGCCGTGGGTGGTGACCTCGAAGGACCCGCCGGCGGTCCTGCGCGCGTCGACCGACAGCACCAGCACCTGCCGTCCGAACCGCTCCGCGATCTCCTTGATCAGCTCGGGCCGGTTGATCGCCGCCGTGTTGACGCCGACCTTGTCCGCGCCCGCCCGCAGCAGCTTGTCCACGTCCTCGGCCGTGCGGACGCCGCCGCCGACCGTGAGCGGGATGAAGACCTGCTCGGCGGTGCGGCGGACCACGTCGTACGTCGTCTCGCGGTTGCCGGAGGACGCGGTGATGTCCAAGAAGGTCAACTCGTCGGCGCCCTCGGCGTCGTAGACCTTGGCCATCTCTACGGGGTCGCCCGCGTCGCGCAGGTTCTGGAAGTTGACGCCCTTGACGACCCGGCCGTTGTCGACGTCCAGGCAGGGGATCACGCGTACGGCGAGGGTCATGCGGACCCCCCGGATTCCCCGCCGGAGCGGTACGCCTCCACCTCGACCTCGACGACCAGGCTGGGGTCGACGAAGCCGGAGACGATGATCATGGACGCGGCGGGGCGGATCGCGTCGAACAGCTCCTTGTGCGCGCGGCCCACGTCCTCGACGTCCCGGGCGTGGGTGATGTACATACGGGTGCGCACCACATCGGCCGGGCCGAGGCCCAGTCGCTCCAGCGCCGCGAACGCGACGTTGAACGCGTTGACCGTCTGCTCGTAGGGGCCGCCCCCGGCGATCTCGCCGTCCACTATCGACGTGCACCCGGAGACCAGCACCAGGCCGTTCGGCAGCTCCACCGCGCGGGAGTAGCCGAAGGCGTCCTCCCAGGGCGCGCCGGTCGACACGCGTCGTAGCTCGGTCACCGGGCCACCGCCTCCAAGGCCTCTTCCAGAGTGAACGCCTTCGCGTAGAGGGCCTTCCCGACGATGGAGCCCTCGACACCGAGAGGTACCAGCTCGGAGATGGCGCGGAGGTCGTCGAGCGACGACACGCCGCCGGAGGCCACGACCGGGCGGTCGGTGGCCGCGCAGACGTTGCGCAGCAGCTCCAGGTTGGGGCCCTGGAGGGTGCCGTCCTTGGCGATGTCGGTGACCACGTAGCGGGCGCAGCCCTCGGAGTTGAGGCGGTCCAGGGTCTCGTAGAGGTCGCCGCCGTCGCGGGTCCAGCCGCGCCCGCGCAGGGTCGTGCCGCGTACGTCGAGGCCGACCGCGATCTTGTCGCCGTGCTCGGCGATGACCTTGGCGACCCACTCCGGGGTCTCCAGGGCGGCCGTTCCCAGATTCACCCGGGTGCAGCCGGTGGCGAGGGCGGCGGCGAGGGTGTCGTCGTCGCGGATGCCGCCGGACAGCTCGACCTTGATGTCCATGGCGCCGGTCACCTCGGCGATGAGCTTTCGGTTGTCGCCGGTGCCGAACGCGGCGTCCAGGTCGACGAGGTGCAGCCACTCGGCGCCGGAGCGCTGCCAGGCGAGGGCGGCCTCCAGCGGGGAGCCGTAGGAGGTCTCGGTCCCGGACTCGCCGTGGACGAGGCGGACGGCCTGGCCGTCGCGGACGTCGACGGCGGGGAGGAGTTCGAGCTTGGCCATGGTCTACAGGGTTCCGATCCAGTTGGTGAGCAGCTGCGCTCCGGCGTCGCCGGACTTCTCGGGGTGGAACTGGGTGGCCCACAGGGCGCCGTTCTCCACGGCGGCCACGAAGGGCTTGCCGTGTGTCGACCAGGTCACCAGGGGGGCGCGCATCGCCGGGTTGGAGACTTCGAGGGACCAGTCGTGGACGGCGTAGGAGTGCACGAAGTAGAAGCGCGCGTCGGCGTCCAGGCCCGCGAAGAGCTGGGAGCCCTCCGGGGCGTCGACGGTGTTCCAGCCCATGTGGGGCACGATCTCGGCCTGCAGCGGCTCGACCGAGCCGGGCCACTCGTCAAGACCCTCGGTCTCCACGCCGTGCTCGATGCCGCGCGCGAACAGGATCTGCATGCCCACGCAGATGCCCACGACCGGGCGCCCGCCGGCCAGCCTGCGGCCGACGATCCAGTCGCCGCGCGCCGCGCGCAGGCCCTCCATGCAGGCCGCGAAGGCGCCGACGCCCGGCACCAGCAGCCCGTCCGCGTTCATGGCCTTGTCGTAGTCACGCGTTATCTCGACCTCGGCACCCGCGCGCGCGAGGGCGCGCTCGGCCGAACGGACGTTCCCGAAGCCGTAGTCGAAGACGACCACCTTCTTCGCTGCGCTCAATTCCACACCTCCAGCCTCATGACCCCGGCGACCAGACACATCGCGGCGGCGATGGAGATCAGCACGATGAGCTGGCGCGGCATCTTCTGCTTGACGAAGGAGTAGACCCCGCCGAGCAGGAAGAGCCCGACGACGATGAGGAGGCTCGACAGGCTGGTCACAGCGCGCCCTTCGTGGAGGGGAGGATGCCGGCCGCGCGCGGGTCGCGCTCGGAGGCGTACCGCAGGGCACGCGCGAGGGCCTTGAACTGGCACTCCACGATGTGGTGCGCGTTGCGCCCGTACGGCACGTGCACGTGCAGCGCGATCTGGGCCTGGGCCACGAAGGACTCCAGGATGTGCCGGGTCATCGTGGTGTCGTACTCGCCGATCATCGGCGCCATGTTCTCGGGCTCGGTGTGCACGAGGTACGGGCGGCCGGAGAGGTCGACGGTGACCTGGGCGAGGGACTCGTCCAGCGGGACCGTGCAGTTGCCGAACCGGTAGATCCCCACCTTGTCGCCGAGCGCCTGCTTGAAGGCGGCGCCGAGGGCGAGGGCGGTGTCCTCGATGGTGTGGTGGGAGTCGATGTGCAGATCGCCCTCGGTCTTCACGGTGAGGTCGAACAGACCGTGCCGGCCGAGCTGGTCGAGCATGTGGTCGTAGAAGCCGACCCCTGTCGACACGTCGACCTTGCCGTGGCCGTCGAGATCGATCTCGACGAGGACCGACGTCTCCTTGGTCGTCCGCTCCACACGTCCTACGCGGTTCATGTGCTCTGCTCCTTCATCAACTCACGGACCGCGTCGAGGAACGCGTCGTTCTCTTCGGGGGTGCCGGCGGAGACCCGCAGCCACCCCGGGATGCCGTTGTCCCGGACCAGGACGCCCCGGTCGAGGATCGCCTGCCAGGCGGTGTGGGAGTCCGCGAACCGGCCGAACTGCACGAAGTTGGCGTCGGACTCGACGACTTCGCAGCCCAGGGCCCGCAACTCCCTTACCAGCCGGTCCCGTTCGCCCTTCAGCTGCTCCACATACCCGAGCAGCGTGTCGGTGTGCTCCAGGGCGGCCAGCGCGGTCGCCTGGGTGACGGCCGACAAGTGGTAGGGCAGCCGTACGAGTTGGACGGCGTCGACGACTGCCGGGTGCGCCGCGAGATAGCCCAGGCGCAGCCCTGCCGCCCCGAACGCCTTCGACATCGTCCGCGAGACGACGAGATTCGGCCGACCTTCGAGCAGCGGCAGCAGCGAGTCGCCGTGGCTGAACTCGATGTACGCCTCGTCGACGATCACCATCGACGGCTTGGCGGCCTGCGCGGCTTCGTACAGCGCGAGGACCGTCTCGGGCGGAACGGCGTTGCCCGTAGGGTTGTTGGGGGTCGTGACGAACACGACGTCGGGCTTGTTCTCGGCGATCCAGCGCTCGGCGGCCGGGAGGTCGATCGAGAAGTCCTCGTTGCGCGGACCGGAGATCCAGCCGGTCCCCGTGCCGCGCGCGATGAGCGCGTGCATCGAGTACGACGGCTCGAAGCCGATGGCGCTGCGGCCGGGGCCGCCGAAGGTCTGGAGCAGCTGCTGGATGACCTCGTTGGAGCCGTTGGCCGCCCAGACGTTCTCGACGCCGACCCGGTAATGGGCCGTCTTCGTCAGGTAGTTGGCCAGCTCGCTGCGCAACTCGACCGCGTCCCGGTCCGGGTAGCGGTTGAGGCCGCGGGCGGCCTCGCGGACCCGCTCGGTGATCCGCTCGACCAGCGCCTCGGGCAGCGGGTAGGGGTTCTCGTTGGTGTTCAGCCGTACGGGGACGTCCAACTGGGGCGCGCCATAAGGGGACTTGCCGCGCAGTTCGTCCCGTACGGGAAGATCGTCGATTCCGAAGCTCACTTGCCGGGCACCTTCCAACCGAACCTCGCCTTGACCGCCGCGCCGTGCGCGGGCAGGTCCTCCGCCTCCGCCAGCGTCACCACGTGATGCGCCACGTCGGCGAGGGCGTCGCGGGTGTAGTCGACGATGTGGATGCCGCGCAGGAAGGACTGCACGGAGAGCCCGGAGGAGTGGCAGGCGCAACCGCCGGTCGGCAGCACGTGGTTGGAGCCGGCCGCGTAGTCGCCGAGGGAGACGGGCGCCCAGGGCCCGACGAAGATCGCGCCCGCGTTCCGGACCCGGTCGGCGACGGCGGCGGCGTCCGCCGTCTGGATCTCCAGGTGCTCCGCGCCGTACGCGTTCACGACCCGCAGCCCCTCCTCGATGCCGTCGACCAGGACGATCGCGGACTGCCGGCCGGCCAGCGCCGGGGCGATCCGGTCCTCGATGTGCTTGGTGGCCGCGACCTGCGGTTCGAGCTCCTTCTCGACCGCGTCCGCGAGCGTCACGGAGTCCGTGACCAGGACGGCGGCGGCCAGCGGGTCGTGCTCGGCCTGGCTGATCAGGTCGGCGGCGACGTGCACCGGGTCGGCGGTCTCGTCCGCGAGGACCGCGATCTCGGTGGGACCGGCCTCGGTGTCGATGCCGATCCTGCCCGTGAAGTAGCGCTTGGCCGCGGCGACCCAGATGTTGCCGGGCCCGGTGACCATGTTGGCGGGGGCGCAGGACTCGGTGCCGTGGGCGAACATCGCGACGGCCTGGGCGCCGCCGACGGCGTAGACCTCGTCGACGCCGAGCAGCGCGCAGGCGGCGAGGATCGTCGGGTGCGGCAGACCGCCGAAGTCCGCCTGCGGCGGCGAGGCGAGCGCGACGGAGCCGACGCCGGCCTCCTGCGCGGGGACGACGTTCATGATCACGGACGATGGGTAGACCGACCGTCCACCGGGCGCGTAGAGCCCCACACGGTCGACCGGCACCCACTTCTCGGTGACCGTGCCGCCGGGCACGACCTGGGTCGTGTGGGGCGTACGGCGCTGCTCGCGGTGGACGAGCCGGGCGCGCCGGACGGACTCCTCCAGGGCCGCGCGGACGGCCGGGTCGAGCTGTTCCAGAGCCTCGCTCAGCGCCTCGGCCGGCACCCGTACCGATTCCAGCCGCACGCCGTCGAACTTCTCGGCGAAGTCGATCAGCGCCGCGTCGCCCCGATGATGCACGGCCTCGCAGATCGGCCGCACCTTCTCCAGGGCGGCCGAGACGTCGAAGTCGGCTCGGGGCAGCAGGTCGCGCAGGGCGGGCCCTTCGGGGAGGGCGTCGCCGCGCAGATCGATTCGGGAGATCACGAACCAATTCTCTCAGACGGCGATCGGGCGTCGTCCGCGCGTATCAATGGCTGATACAGAACGTGGCCGGAACCCGGAAGATCCCCTTCACGTCTAGTGTTCCGGGCGTTACGCAGCGGGCATGAACAGCTGTGCGAAACCCGTGAGCAGTCGAGAGGGATGACAGAGCAGTGACCGAGGGCGCCGGCCTCCGCGCGGGGGATGTGCCGGACGATGCGACCGCCGCCGAGGCCGGTATGTGGCAGGCCTTCCGCAACGGCAGCGTGTACGACCTGAGCAGTGGCGACACCGTCGTCGACGATCCGCACGGCGGACATCCGTGGGGCCCCGAACGGACCGTACGGGCACGGTTCGTGTGCTGGCTCCTCCTGGACGGACCGCCCGCGCTGTCGGGCCGGGTGGCCTCGCTGAAACTCACCGGAGTGCGGATCAGCGGCACCCTGGACCTCGCGGGCGGCACGATCACGCCGTTCGTCGAGCTGAAGGGCTGCCGCTTCGAGCACGAGGTGCTGCTGCCGGAGGCCCGCTTCCAGACCGTACGGCTGGTGAACTGCTCGGTGCCGCGCCTGGAGGCGGCGCGGGTGCACACGGAGGGTGACCTGCATCTGCCGCGCTGCCGCTTCCACAACGGGGTACGGCTGACCGACGCGCACATCGGTACCGACCTGCTGCTCAACCAGGCGATCGTCTACCGGGACCGCACGGGCCGTTCGATCGCGGCCGACGGCATGACCGTGGGGCAGGATTTACAGGCCGAACTCCTCGAATCGCACGGTGAGTTGAGCCTGCGCAGCGCGAAGGTCGGGGTCTCGCTGAGTCTGCGCGGCGCCCGGCTGGCCAACCCGTACTCCCGACTCGCCCTGAACGCGCCCCAGTTGACCGTCGGCCGCACCCTGTACCTCACCCCGGCGGGCGTCGGCGGCCCCTGGCTGAGCGGCACCACGCCCGCGCGCGGGACCCGCATCCAGCGCTTCACCTGCCAGGGCGGGGTCCGCCTGGACGACGGGCGGTTCGGGGACGCGGTGGACCTGGAGCGGGCCCGGTTCACCTTCACGGACGACCAGGAGCTGTCGCTGCTGCGGATCCAGGCACCCGAACTGCGCTTCCTCGGGGAGAAACCGCAGCGCGGCAAGGTGGTGCTGTCGGGGGCGCGGGTCGCCAACCTCATCGACGGCAAGGACAGTTGGCCGGGGCCGGGCAACCTCCACATGGGCGGCTTCGTGTACGAGAACCTCGTACCGCAGGGCCCGTTCCCGCTGGAGGCCCGCCTCGACTGGGTGGCCGCCGCGACCGCCGAGTACAACCCGGAGCCGTACGAGCGGCTCGCGACCGTGCTGCGCAACGCCGGTGAGGACGAGGACGCGCGCGAGGTGCTGCTCGCCAAGCAGCGCCGGCGCCGGGAGAGCCTGCCCGTCGCGGCCAAGCTGTGGGGGTTCGCGCAGGACTGGACGGTCGCCTACGGGTACCGGCCGGGCCGGGCCGCCGTATGGATGGCGGTGCTGTGGGCGGCCGGTTCACTGGCCTTCGCGCACGCGGACCATGTACCGGTGAATCCGAGCGGGCATCCGCCGTGGAGTCCCGCCCTGTTCGCGCTGGATCTGCTGCTGCCGGTGATCGACCTGGGGCAGGTGGGCCAGTGGCAGTTGCACGGGGGCTGGCAGTGGCTGTCGGTGGCGCTGATCCTGCTGGGCTGGATCCTGGCGACGACGGTGGCGGCTGGGGCGACCCGGTTGCTCAGGCGGGGATAGCCACCGGCCACGCACAGAACTCGCACAGGTGAGCAAAAGTCACCTTTTACCTGGGCTTGACTGAGACGCGTACAACTTTCTACGGGGTGCTCAAACGGTCTGGCGCACTCCGGATCCCGGTCCTTCAATGGTCGGCACCATGGCTCTGCTGCGCGCTTTCATCCGTACCGCCCGGATGGCAAGGAACACCTCGCGGCTCGCCGCCGGACTGCCGGCCGACGACGAGGTACTCCTCGACGCGCCCGACGACCGGCTCGGCCCCGCGCTGGTCGCGGCCGGCCGCGGCGAGTACGGGCCGGCCGCCGAACTGCTGGCCACCACCCGCGCCGCCGCCGAATGGGAGGACCGGGACCGCTGCACGCGCCGGCTCGCGGCCTTCGCGCGCTCCCGTCCCGAGTGGCTGGCCGACTGGCGCGCCGCCGACCCGCACGACCCCGACGCGCTGCTGGTCGGCACCCAGCTGGCGGTGGACCGCTGCTGGGAGTCGCCGGCCCGCGCCGAACTGCTCGGCGAACTCGGCCCGTTGATCACGGCGGCGGCCGAGGCAGAACCGCGCGACCCGGTGCCCTGGCGGATAGCCCTGGACCACGCGCGGGGCACCCACGCCGGGCACGCCGCCTTCGAACGGCTGTGGGGCGAGGCGGTCCGCCGCTCCCCGCACCACTACGGCTGCCATGTGGCCGCCCTCCAGTACCTCTCGGCCGCCTGCTGCGCCCACTGGGGCGACACGCCCCACACCGAGCGGCCCTCCCACCGCGAGTGCTTCGACTTCGCCGAACGGGCCGCGCAGGACGCCCTGCCCGGCTCCCTCGTCCAGGCGCTGCCGGTGCGGGCCGCCTTCGCCTGTCTGACCGACGGCTGCGGCGCCACCGTGCCGCGTGCCCGGCTGGACGCGGCGGCCGACCTCGCGATCGCCCTCTCGGCCGGCTACCCGGCTGCCGACCCCTGGCCCGCCGAGGTCCGCAACCTGCTGGCCTACGTCCTCGTCCGCCTCGAACGCTGGCCGGACGCCCTCGACCAGCTGCGCCTGATCGGCCCGTACGCCACGTCCTTCCCCTGGGACCGGTTCTCGGACGACCCGCTCGGCCAGTTCCTGGAGGTGCGCGACGGGGTGCGGATCGCGGTGGCCTCGCAACTGCCCCTGGGCGGGCCGGTTCCGCCCGGTCCCACGGCGGTTCCGCGGCAGCCGCGGGGCTTCGACGACGCGCCGCCGTATCCACGGAGTGAGCACGACGGTCGCGCCCGCTCCCGCGACCACTAGGCTTTTGCGCCGTGACCACCGTCCGGCTGCCGCTCTTCCCCCTGAACTCGGTTCTGTTCCCGGGGCTCGTGCTTCCTCTGAACATTTTCGAGGAGCGCTATCGCGCCATGATGCGCGAACTGCTCAAGACCCCCGAGGAGGAACCGCGCCGATTCGCCGTCGTCGCCATCCGTGACGGCCACGAGGTGGCCCCGACCGCCCAGGGCATGCCGGACCAGACCGCCGTGCCCGAGCGTGGCCCCACGGCCGGCTTCGGCCCCGACCCGCTCAAGGCCTTCCACTCCGTGGGCTGCGTGGCCGACGCGGCCACCATCCGCGAGCGCGCCGACGGCACCTTCGAGGTACTGGCGACGGGCACGACCCGGATGCGGCTGCTCTCCGTGGACGTCTCCGGCCCGTTCCTCACGGCCGAGCTGGAGGAGCTGCCCGAGGAGAAGGGCGATGAGGCAGGCGCGCTGGCCGAAGGAGTGCTACGCGCGTTCCGCCAGTACCAGAAGCGCCTCGCGGGCGCCCGCGAGCGCTCTCTCTCCACCGGCGACGCGGAGTTGCCGGACGAACCGGCGGTCGTCTCCTACCTGGTGGCCGCCGCGATGATGCTCGACACATCGACAAAGCAACGCCTGCTCCAGGCCCCCGACACCGCCTCCCGCCTGCGCGACGAGCTGAAGCTCCTGCGCTCCGAGACGGCCATCATCCGCAACCTGCCGTCCCTGCCCGCGTCCGACCTGACACGCAACCCGACAAGCCTGAACTGAGACCGACGATGGCGAAGAAGTCCAGGAAGCAACAACAGCCCCAGTCCGGCGGCACCCCGGCGACCGTGGCCCTGACGGCCGCCGGAGTGCCGTACGAGGTGCACGCCTACGACCACGACCCCGCCCACCCGTCCTACGGCGAGGAGGCGGCCGAGGCGATGGGCGTCTCCCCCGACCGCGTCTTCAAAACCCTGGTCGCGGACGTGGACGGCACACTGACGGTGGCGGTCGTCCCGGTGGCGGGCCAACTGGACCTGAAGGCCCTGGCCACGGCGGTCGGCGGCAAGCGGGCCGCAATGGCCGACCCGACCCTCGCCGAACGCACCACCGGCTACGTCCGCGGCGGCATCTCCCCCCTCGGCCAGCGCAAAAAACTCCGCACGGTCCTCGACGACTCGGCCACCGCCCACCCCACGATCTGCGTCTCGGCGGGCCGCCGCGGCCTGGAGGTAGAACTCTCCCCCGAACACCTGGCAACCCTCACGGCAGCGGTACTGGCCCCCATCGGCCGTGCGTGACCCCTCGACGCCGCCCCCGTCCTCGGTTAAGCACAAGGGGCATGTCGAAGAAAACCAGGAAACGAAAGTGGCGCGTCAAGAAACGCCGCTCGAACCATGGACACCGGCCGGCGTAGCTCGCGCTGTTGTCTTCAGCCCGTCCGGCGTTTGAGGACGAGGCCGTCCAGGCCGAAGCGGGGGTCTGGGGGCGGCAGCCCCCAGGGACGATGGGGGGTCCCCCGCTCGAGCGAAGCCGAGAGTGGGGGAGGGTAGGGGCGGCGGGGGCGAAGAAACCCCCGGCCCCTACGACAGCGGCGCCCCGTAGACGTCGGTCGGAGCACCTTGCGGCTCAGGATCCCGCGGGCCGAACAACGCCGTCAGCCCCAGGTGCACAACCAGCGCGGCCACGGACCAGGCCAGCAACGCCCCCTTCGCCCCAAGCTTCAGCGGCGCCGAGAACGTAACCCCCTTGCCCACCGACTTGGCATGCGCGAGCACGTCCTTCGTCGGCCCCAGCCACATCCCCAGCCGCCAGGCGAGCAGCGAGGCGAGCAGCCCACCCACGGTCAGGGCGACCACGAGCGGCACTCCCCCACGCCGCCGCAGCAGAAACGCGGCAAGGGCGCTCAGCACCCCGAATCCCACCGCGAGCAGAGTGAACGTTCCGTCCACCCCCACCGCCTGCTCCCCTTCGGAGTCCTTGAGGTAGACGACCCAGCTCTTGTCGACCACGTCCCCGACCAGCGGCACATGCGGCGCCAGCCACCACCACAGCAACCCGAGCAGCACCCCGCCGAGCGCCACGACGACCGTGGCGACGACGGCCTCGATCAGCTCGGTCTTCATTCCGGGCCCGTCCGCGCCGTAGGACGCGTCCTGCGGGCCGTACACGGGATACCCGGCGTTCGGGGCCCCGGGGTCACCCGGGATGCCCGAGTCGCCCGGCGGCTGCCACGGGTCGTGCGGGGACTGGTCACGCGGCGGCGGAGGCGGAGTCAGCGGTGCGGTCACAACGCCATCGTGCCAGGCCCGGCTGTGCGGCGCGTCACCGGACGGCAGCCCGGCGGTAGGCCCAGGCGGCGACGGCCAGCGAAACGACGCCGACCGCGGCGCATACGGCGAGGTCACCGAGGACGAGCGCCCAGTCGGGGTGCGCCGCGAAGGTCTGCGCGAAGGCCTCGACGCCGTACGTGGACGGCAGCAGATCCCGCAGGAACCGCACCGCTTCCGGCATCCGGTCGGCCGGCAGCACCCCCAGCAGCAGTGCCGCCGACATGCCCAACTGCCCAAGCAGCGTGGCGAGTTCGGGGCGAGGCGCAAGCAGCCCGAAGGCCGCTCCGAGCCCGGCGAGGGCGGCTCCGGCGAGCGGGATGACCGCCACCAGGATCCAGATGTTGCCCATCGGCAGCCCGAACAGCACACACCCGAAGACGGCGGTGAGCGCGGTCCCCGGCACGGTGAAGGAGGCGTACGCGCCGGCGGCGCCGAGCACCACGGCGGCGGGCGGCACCGGCAGGGTGGCGTAGTGGTCGAGCCCGCCGCTGCCGCGCAGCTGGCCGAAGTACTGCGCGAGCAGGTTGAGCCCGACGTAGGCGACGATCAGCACGGACGAGCCCGCGACGACGAACCGGGCGTCGTGGCTGCCGCCGTCGACGACCCCGCGCATCATGATCAGGATGCCGACCGACTGGAAGGTCGCCACGAACAGCAGCGGGATCCGCGCGACGCGCGCCCGGGACAGCTGTGCCCGGTACACGGCGGCGAGGGAGGGCCACAGCCTGGCGCGCGGCCCGAGCTCGGCCGCGTCGGCACCGGCGGCCTCCGGCACGGCCAGCGGGCCACTCGGCAGAACATCGGCGGATACGACACTCACGTCGCGCTGCTCCTCTCGACGCCGGCAGTCGCCCTGTCCCATACGGATACGACGTCCCGTGTACTCATGCCTTCACCAGCCCCTGCCCGTTGCCGCCCAGTGTCAGATACACGTCCTCCAGGCTGGGCGCGGCCAGGGTGAAGTCGTCCAGGGCGGCGAAGGCGGCCCCTCCGGTCACCGTGGCGACGGCCACCCGGGCCTCCTCGGGGGCGAGCCGGAGCGTCCAGCGGCGGCCGGACTCGACGGCCCGGTCCCGCAGCGCGGCGACCTCCGGGACGTCCAGCGGCGGTTTCTCCCGCCACACCAGCTCGACCCGGACCTCTCCGGCGACCTGTTCCTTGAGCCCGGCGGGGCTGTCGCAGGCGATGACCTTGCCCTGGTCGAGGACGGCGACCCGGTCGAGGACGGTCTCGGCCTCGATGACGTTGTGGGTGACGAGCAGCACGGTGGTCCCGCGCTCGGCCCGGCGCCGGTCGACGGCCGACCACACGGCCCGCCGCGCCACCGGATCCATCCCGGTGGTCGGCTCGTCGAGCACCAGCAGCGGCCGCTCCCCGACCAGCGCGGCGGCCACACACGCCAGCCGCCGCTGCCCGCCGGACAGCTTCTTGAGCGGCCGCCCGGCAATGGCCGTAAGCCCCAACTCGTCCAGTACGGCGTCCCGTTCGGCCCGTGCCTCGCGCAGTTCCAGGCCGCGCAGCCGGCCGGTGGTCTCGGCGGCGAGCGACACGGTCAGTTCGTCGAGCGCGGTGGACTCCTGGCCGAGGTAGGCGAGGATCCGCGCGGCCCGCTCCGGGTGGCGGACGATGTCGTGCCCGAGGATCTCGACGCTGCCGGCGTCGGGCCGCATGAGCCCGGTGAGCTGGCGTACGAGGGTGGACTTGCCGGCGCCGTTCGGTCCGAGCAGTCCGAAGATCTCGCCCCGGCGGATGTCGAGGGTCACCGCGTCGGTGGCCCGTACCTCGGGGGTGCCCGGCGCACCGCGCCGTCCGCGCACCGCCGGGTAGGTCTTGCTGAGTCCGCGCACCGCGCACACGACATCCCCACCGTGTCGAAGTGCCTGTCCCGCGCGCGTACTCACAAGGAACGAGACTACGGGGTCCGCGGCCCCCGCCCGCTCGCGGGTGGGTCGAGAACCGCAAATACCCCGGTAAAGAGCGTCAATCCCCCGCCGGAGCGTGCTCGGCCGCCGTGCGGACGTCGATCTCGCGCCAGAACCCGGCCCGGATCGCGTACCGGTCGTGCTCGTCGATCTGGTCGTCCTTGTGGGCGAGGAGTCCGAAGCGGGCCGCGTAGCGGAGCAGTTCCCCGTCGATGCGGTGCGGGACGCGCGGATACATTCCGGAGAGTTTCTGCAGGTGGGCGCCCTGGTCGCCGAGGCGGCCCATCCAGCGGCGGGCGAACACCTGGCCGACCTCGAAGGGGTCGCCGCCGACCGTGGTGATGTCCTCCTCGCGGTCGGCCCAGCGCTGCTCGGCGGTGGTCAGCTGCGCCAGCGTCGGCATCGAGGCGACCTCGGGCGGCTCGGCGGCCCCGCCCGGCCGGTCGACCCACCCTTTGTCGGAGGACCAGCGCAGGGTCGCGCTCGCGGGATGCTGCGCGGGCGCGACGGCCCCCGGGGCCTTCAGGCTCGCCAGGTCCTTCGGGGTGGGCACGCCCTTGGGCGCGGGCACCCGCTCCTGCGTGCCGTTCTCCGAACCGGCCTCCGCCGTGGCGTGCTCGCCGTCCTCGACCACCCGCTCGGCCGCCGCGGGCGCGGACTCGGGCAGCGGCGCGGACAGGATCGCGGCGATCTCCGGCCTGGGCACGGGCTGCGGCGCGCACACCCCGCCGAGGTCCTTCGCCCGTACGGCCTTGGTGATCCACGTACGGTCGAGCACCCGCCGCTCGTCGGCCTCGGCGACCAGGTCCTCGGACTGGTTGTAGTCCCCGTCGGCGGCCTGCACGGCCCACAGGTGTACGGCGACGCCGTGCTCCTTGGCGGCCATCATGCCCGGCAGCAGGTCGCCGTCGCCGGTGACGAGGACGACGTCGGAGCAGGCGCGGTTGCGGGCCAGCTCGGTCAGCTCGGCGTGCATGGCGGCGTCGACGCCCTTCTGCGCCCAGCGGCCGTCGCTGCGGGTCAGGGCGCCGAGGCGGACGGTCACGCGGGGCATCACGCGCAGCCGGCGGTGCTCGGGCTGCGGGACGCGGTCGGGGGCGCCGTCGAACCAGTAGATGCGGAGCAGGGGCCGTTCCGTGTCGGACTCGGCGCGTTCGCGCAGGCCCTGGATGAGGGCGGCGTGATCGACGGTGATCCGGGAACGCGAGGGCTCTCCGGCGAGGAGACTGGCCGCCGCCCCCAGCAGATACCCGGCGTCCACCAGGACGATGCAGCGGTCCACGCGACTCACCCTCTTCCCGGTCGGTTCACTTCGGGCTTGCTTCGAGTCTGCCCGACCGCACAGGGGTTAACGGCCCGAACTCGATCTTCGGCGTGGCGTTTCGGGGCTTCTCTCTCGCATCAACCATGTCACACACGGTAATTATCCGAAATGCGTTCTTCGTCAGCCTATGTGAATCTGGTCGCGGCCCTGGCCCCTAGATCCCCCTCAGGAGGCAGATCACCATGGCCAAGAACAAGCACCGTGACCGTAAGCAGCCGCAGTCGGAACGCGCCCAGGAGCAGGCCACGTCGTCCTCGATGGAGGCACAGGCCGAACAGCGCATATCCCAGGCGACGCCGAGCGACATGGCCCGGAAGGGCAAACAGAAGCGCTTCGGCCACAACTAAGGCCCGCTTCAAGGGTTGTTGAACGACTGAGGGGCGCCAACGGTGGGGGTGTCGCCCCGCACGCAACGCTGTTGGTCAGCCCGCCACGCCGGCCCGGCCGAGAACCCCCCAACAGTCTCCCAA
>NZ_JBHYWD010000004.1:94327-138218 GCF_042751305.1 Streptomyces hokutonensis | reverse complement strand
CGCCCCCCCCTCCCCACCACCCCCGCGCCCCCCCCCCCCCCCGCCGTTTTTTTTGGTTGGTTGTGCGGGGGGGGGGCGGGGGGGGGGCGCGCCCCCCCCCCCCCCCCCCACGTCTGTTGCTCAGCCGGCCAGGCAGGCCGGGCCTAGCAGCACCTTCAAGTCGCCGAACAGCGCCGGGTCCGGCTTCACCCGGTGCCGGTCCAGACGCAGCACCGTGGTCTTGGTCGGGCCCTGGAGCCTGATGCGGACCTCGCTGTCGCCGCGGTGGTGGCTGAGGATCTCACCGAGCCTGCTCACCATCGGCGGGGTGACCCTGGTCGCCGGGATGGTGAGGATCACGGGCGCGTTGGTGCCCGCGTTCGACAGGTCCGGGACCTGCATCTCCATCGCGACCAGACGGGGCACGTCCTCGCGCTTGTCGAGGCGCCCCTTGACGAACACGATGGTGTCCTCGACGAGTTGGGTCGAGATGAGCTGGTAGGTCGCCGGGAAGAACATGCACTCGATGGAGCCCGCGAGGTCCTCGACGGTGGCGATCGCCCAGGCGTTGCCCTGCTTGGTCATCTTGCGCTGGAGGCCCGAGATGATGCCGCCGATGGTGACGACCGCGCCGTCCGCGTGCTCGCCTCCGGTGAGCTGGGCGATGCCCGCGTCGGCCTTGTCGGTCAGCACGTGCTCCAGGCCGAACAGCGGGTGGTCGGAGACGTAGAGACCGAGCATCTCCCGCTCCTGGGCGAGGAGATACGTCTTCTCCCACTCGTCGGTGGTGAACTCCACGTCGAGTCCGAAGCCGGGCTCGCTGGTGTCCTCGTCGCCCATGCCGCCGAAGAGGTCGAACTGCCCCTCGGCCTCCTTGCGCTTGACCGCCACCACGTTGTCGATCATCGGCTCGAAGTGCGCGGTGAGGCCCTTGCGGGTGTGCCCCAGGGTGTCGAACGCGCCTGCCTTGATGAGGGATTCGGTGGTGCGCTTGTTGCAGGCGGCGGCCTCGACCTTGTCCAGGTAGTCGGGGAAGGAGGCGTACTTCCCCTTCGCCTTGCGGGACCTGATGATCGAGTCGACCACGTTCGTACCGACGTTGCGCACGGCCTCCAGGCCGAAGAGGATCACGTCGTCGCCCTGGGCGGCGAAGTTGTGCACCGACTCGTTGACGTTCGGCGGGAGCACCTTGATCTTCATGCGCCGGCACTCGTTCAGGTAGATCGCGGACTTGTCCTTGTCGTCCTTGACCGAGGTGAGCAGCGCCGCCATGTACTCGGCCGGGTAGTTGGCCTTGAGGTAGGCGGTCCAGTACGAGACCAGGCCGTACGCGGCGGAGTGCGCCTTGTTGAACGCGTAGCCGGCGAAGGGGACCAGGACGTCCCACAGGCCCTGGATCGCCTCGTCGCTGTAGCCGTTCTTCCGGGCGCCCTCCTGGAAGATGGTGAAGTTCTTCGCCAGCTCGTCGGGCTTCTTCTTGCCCATCACGCGGCGCAGGATGTCGGCCTCGCCGAGCGAGTAGCCGGCCACGATCTGGGCGGCCTTCTGCACCTGCTCCTGGTACACGATCAGGCCGTAGGTGACCGCGAGGACCTCTTCGAGGGGCTCCGCGAGTTCCTTGTGGATCGGGGTGATCTCCTGGCGGCCGTTCTTGCGCTCGGCGTAGTTGATGTGCGAGTTCATGCCCATCGGGCCGGGCCGGTACAGGGCCGAGACTGCGGAGATGTCCTCGAAGTTGTCGGGCTGCATCTGGCGCAGCAGCGAACGCATCGGGCCGCCGTCGAACTGGAACACGCCCAACGTGTCGCCGCGGCACAGCAGTTCATAGGTCTTGGGGTCGTCCAGCGCGACGTCCAGGAGCTGGAGCTTGACGCCCTTGTTGCTCTCCACCATCTTGACGGCGTCGTCCATGATGGTGAGGTTGCGCAGGCCCAGGAAGTCCATCTTGATCAGGCCGAGCGACTCGCACTGCGGGTAGTCCCACTGTGTGATGGTCACGCCGTCCGTGTGCCGCACCCAGATCGGGGCGTGGTCGACGATGGGCTCGCTGGACATGATGACGCCGGCCGCGTGCACACCCATCTGCCGGACCAGGCCCTCGACGCCCTTGGCGGTGTCGATGACCTTCTTGACGTCCGGCTCGTTCTCGTACATCCCGCGGATCTCGCCCGCCTCGCCGTAGCGGGGGTGCGAGGGGTTGGTGATGCCGTCGAGGTCGATGCCCTTGCCGAGGACGTCGGCGGGCATCGCCTTGGTGAGGCGGTCGCCCATCGCGTACGGGTAACCCAGCACGCGCGCGGAGTCCTTGATGGCGTTCTTGGCCTTGATCTTGCCGTAGGTGCCGATCATGGCGACCTTGTCGGCGCCGTACTTCTCCGTCACGTACCTGATCACCTCGACGCGCCGACGCTCGTCGAAGTCGATGTCGACATCGGGCATGGAGACGCGCTCGGGGTTGAGGAACCGCTCGAAGATCAGGCCGTGCGGGATCGGGTCGAGGTCGGTGATGCCCAGGGCGTACGCGACGATCGAGCCGGCCGCGGAGCCTCGGCCGGGGCCGACCGCGATGCCGTTGTTCTTGGCCCACATGATGAAGTCGGCGACCACGAGGAAGTAGCCCGGGAACCCCATCTGGATGATGACGTCCAGCTCGTACTCGACCTGCTTCTGACGGTCCTCGGGGACACCGCCCGGGAAGCGGCGCTCCATGCCCAGGCGCACCTCCTCCTTGAACCAGGTGACCTCGGTGTAGCCCTCGGGG
Organism: Streptomyces hokutonensis; assembly: GCF_042751305.1. GTDB lineage: Bacteria > Actinomycetota > Actinomycetes > Streptomycetales > Streptomycetaceae > Streptomyces > Streptomyces hokutonensis_A. The sequence continues at coordinate 135,478 of NZ_JBHYWD010000004.1, read as the reverse complement.
ATGTCGAACTTCGGCATGAGGTTCTTGGCCTCGAACATGCCGGTGGTGTCGATCTGTTCGGCGACCAGGAGGGTGTTGCGGCAGCCCTCCTGCCAGGCGTCCGAGGAGTCCACGGCGTACATCTCGTCCGTCGACTTCAGGTAGTAGCCGGTGCCGTCGAACCGGAAGCGGTCCGGGTCGGAGAGGTTCTTGCCGGTCTGGATGCACAGCAGGGCGTCGTGGGCGGTCGCCTCGTGCGCGTACGTGTAGTGCGAGTCGTTCGTCACCAGGGGCGGGATGCCGAGCTTGCGACCGATGTCCAACAGGCCGTCACGGACCCGGCGTTCGATCTCGATGCCGTGGTCCATCAGCTCCAGGAAGTAGCGGTCCTTGCCGAAGATGTCCTGGTACTCGGCCGCCGCCTTCAGGGCCTCCTCCTCCTGCCCGAGGCGCAGCCGGGTCTGCAGCTCGCCCGAGGGGCAGCCGGTGGAGGCGATGAGCCCCTCGGACCACTGGGAGATGGTCTCCTTGTCCATGCGCGGCCACTTCTGGAGCCAGCCCTCGGCATACGCGTCCGAGGACAGCTTGAAGAGGTTGTGCAGGCCCGTCTTGTTCGCCGCCCAGATCGTCTTGTGGGTGTAACCACCGGAACCGGACACGTCGTCGCGCTTCTGGTGCGGCTGGCCCCACTGGATCTTGCGCTTGTTGCGCCGGGACTCGGGGGCGACGTACGCCTCGATGCCGATGATCGGGGTGACGCCCGCCTTCTTCGCTGTGTGGAAGAAGTCGTAGGCACCGTGGAGGTTGCCGTGGTCGGACATCGCGATGTGGGTCATGCCCATCTCGTTGCACGCGTTGAACATGTCCTTGAGCCGCGCGGCACCGTCCAGCAGCGAGTACTGGGTGTGGACGTGCAGGTGCGTGAACGGCGGCTTTGACACGGCTTGGCCTCCAGGGGAAACGATCGACAAAGTGCGGCGGACGGTCTGGGGGGACGAGACCGAATCCTATGCCTCGGGACTGACATCTGAGATGAGTACTGTGACGCGGAGCGTCTCGTTGGGGGGTGGTGGCCGGGTGACGGGTGGGCGGGCACTCCCACGTACCTTCGAGCGTTGGAAGGTGACGACAGACCCGTCACATGTCACGCACCACCCGTACCAGGAGGCACAGAGCGATGTCGGTTCCGCAGCTCAACGACGAGCACCGCGGCGAGGAGATCCTCGCTGTCTTCGACACCGCCTTCGGCGAGCTCCTGGCCGCCGACCCGGCCGCGTTCCGCGTGAAGTTCCGGAAGATGGCGGCCTCCGCCTTCGCCTTCTACCGGGGCACGGCGGCCCTCTTCTACCACGACCTCGACGCGGAGAAGCGGGGCGGCCCCTACCTGGACGACCGCACCTCGCGCGTGTGGATCCACGGCGACCTGCACGCCGAGAACTTCGGCACGTACATGGACTCCAACGGCCGCCTGGTCTTCAACGTCAACGACTTCGACGAGGCCTACGTCGGCCCGTTCACGTGGGACCTGAAGCGCTTCGCCGGCTCGGTCGCGCTCCTCGGGTACGCGAAGGCGCTCAGTGACGAGCAGATCACCGAGCTGGTGAAGATCTACGCGGGCGCCTACCGCGAGCGGGTGCACGCGCTGGCGACCGGCGCGAAGAGCGACGAGGTGCCGCCGTTCACGCTGGACACCGCCGACGGCCCGCTCCTGGGCGCGCTGCGCACGGCCCGCTCGCTGACCCGCTTCGAGCTGCTGGACTCGATGACGGAGATCCGGGACTTCGAGCGCCGGTTCGCGTCGGGCGGCGGCTCCATCGAGCTGGACGCGGCCACCCGCTACAAGGTCCTCGCGGCCTTCGACGGCTACCTGGAGACGCTCCCGGAGTCCTCCCTCGACCGCCCCGACTCGTACCGCGTGAAGGACGTCGTCGGCCGCCGCGGGATCGGCATCGGCTCGGCCGGGCTGCCGTCGTACAACATCCTTCTCGAGGGCAACAGTGATGCCCTGGAGAACGACGTGGTGATCTACATCAAGCAGGCCCAGACACCGGCCGTCTCCCGCCACATCACGGATCCGGCGATCCGGGACTACTTCCAGCACGAGGGCCACCGCACGGTGATCTCGCAGCGGGCCCTCCAGGCGCACGCGGACCCGTGGCTGGGCTGGACCGAGCTGGACGGCTCGGGGCAGCTGGTCGCCGAGGTGTCGCCGTACGCGGTGGACCTGGACTGGAGCGACATCGACGACCCGGAGGAGATCGCCGCCGTGGTCGCCGACCTGGGCAGGGCCACGGCCACCATGCACGCGGCGGCCGACGACCAGTCCGGCGAGTCCCTGGTGCCGTTCTCCACCGAGCGGGCCATCGACGCGGCGATCGCGGCCGACGAGGACGGCTTCGCGGGCGTGCTCGTCGACTTCGCGCACGACTACGGCGCACGCGCGCGTGCCGACCACCAGATCTTCGTCGACCTGTTCCGCAACGGCCGGATTCCGGGTCTGTAACCATCCGTACGCTCACAGGAACCCTTTAGGGGTCCCTTACCGGAGCACATGACAGACTCACCTCCGCTATGGACATATCCGGGATCCAGCTCAGGGCCGTACGCGCGGCGCTGTTCACGGCACTGGTCGTGACGCTCAGCACCGCGTCGCACGTGCTGCTGTCCCGGGTCCCCCTTCCGTTCGGCACGGTGGCCGCGATCGCGGCCACCGTGTTCGTCCTCGCGTACGCGCTGGCGGGCCGCGAGCGCGGCTTCGGCCGGATCGCCGCCCTGCTGATCCCGCTGGAACTGGCCGCCGACACGGTCTTCACCACCGGCCAGCACGCCTGCTACGGCAGGGCGGGCGGCCCGGTCGCCGGACCGCTGCGCGCGGTCGGCCTGGACGTGCTGTGCAGCGGCGGCAGCGTGGGCACCCCGCTGGCCCGGATGACCGACAACCCCCAGCAGGCGGCGGCGCTGCTCGCGCACACCGACGCCACCGCCGCCTGGCTGCTGCTCGGCGCGCACATCGGCGTGGGACTGCTGGCCGCCGCGTATCTCCGCCGCGGCGAGCGCGCGCTGACCGAACTGCTGCGCGCGGCGACGGCGGTGGGCTTCCGGCCGCTGCTGGTCGCCGTCACCGCGATGACGGGCCGGCGCACCCCGACGGTCGGCCGGCTGCCGCGCACCATCCACCGCAGCGCCGGCGCCCGTGAGCGCCTGCTGGTGCACTCCCTGGGACGGCGTGGACCGCCGTGCTCGGTCCTCCTCGCGGTCTGAACACGACCGCGCGCCTGCACCTGAGCACCCCGAAGCAGTCAGTCCCCCCATACGTATTCCGCGCACGACACGTGCGCGTCCCTGATGGAGAACACCACCATGAGCAAGCGGAACAGCGCGGCGGCGAAGACGGCGGCCCGTGAGCGGCTGCGTGCCGAGCGCGAGCGCCAGGCCAAGCGCGCGAAGGTCAGGCGGCAGCTCATAGTCGCCGGTTCGGTCGTCGGCGTCCTCGCGATAGCCGGCGGCATCGGCTACGCGGTCGTGCAGGGCAGCAAGCCCGGCTACTGGGAGGCGGCGAAGGACGACAAGCTCGTCAAGCCGGCCAACACCACCGGCACCAACGGCACCACCGTCGTCCTCGGCAAGAGCACCGCCAAGAAGACCCTCGTCATGTACGAGGACCCGCGCTGCCCGATCTGCGCCCAGTTCGAGCAGACCGTCGGCTCGACCGTGAAGAGCGACTTCGACGCCGGCAAGTTCAAGATCCAGTACGTCGGCGCCACCTTCATCGACAACAAGGACAACGGCGAGGGCTCCAAGAACGCGCTGAGCGCCATGGGCGCCGCGCTGAACGTCAGCCCCGAGGCCTTCCTCGAGTACAAGACCGCGCTCTACTCGACGAAGTACCACCCGGACGAGACGACCGACAAGTTCAAGGACGACGCGTACCTGATCAAGGTCGCGAACACGGTCCCCGCCCTGAAGAACAACGCGGCCTTCCAGAAGGCCGTGAAGGACGGCACCTATGACAAGTGGGCGCTGGACATGTCCGCCACCTTCGACAAGAGCGGGGTCACCGGCACCCCGACCCTGAAGATGGACGGCAAGACGCTGACCGGCTCGGACGGCACGAACGCGCCGATGACGGTGGCCGACTTCACCACGGCGATCACGGCGGCCCTCAAGGCCTGAGCCTTGTTGTAGGACGCCGCCGCAAGACGCGCGGCCGAAGAGCGGGCGAACTTTTACGAGTTCGCCCGCTCTCGTTAATACCGATCAGTAACCTGTTCGCTCGTGACCAGTCGATACAGAGCAACCGAGAGCGTCAACTCGCCCTCCCCGCGCCGCCGTACGGTCGTCAAGGCCGCGGCCGCCACCGCCGTTCTGGCCGGCCCGCTCGTCGCCGCGCTGCCCGCCGGGGCCGCCACCGAGACCCCCGCCTTCCTGCACGGGGTCGCCTCCGGGGACCCGCTGCCGGACGGCGTCCTGCTGTGGACCCGGGTGACACCCACCGCCGAGGCGGTCCCGGGTTCGGGGCTCGGCCCGGACACCGAGGTGAGCTGGACCGTCGCCACCGACAAGGCGTTCACCAACATCGTCTCCAGGGGCTCGCTCACCGCGACCGCCGCCTCCGACCACACCGTCAAGGCCGACATCCGCGGCCTGGCCCCGGCCACCGACTACTTCTTCCGCTTCTCGGCCGGCGGCACCGACTCCCCGGCGGCGCGCACCCGCACCGCGCCGGCGGCGGACGCCAACGTGACCGGCCTCCGCTTCGGTGTCGTCACCTGCGCCAACTGGGAGGCGGGCTACTTCTCCTCGTACCGCCACCTCGCGGCCCGGGGCGACCTCGACGCCTGGCTGCACCTCGGGGACTACATCTACGAGTACAAGTCCGGCGAGTACGCGGCGCGCGGCACGGTCGTACGGCAGCACGCGCCGACGAACGAGATCATCACGCTCGCCGACTACCGCACCCGGCACGGCAAGTACAAGACCGACCCCGACCTCCAGGCGCTGCACAGCAAGGCGCCGGTCATCGCGATCTGGGACGACCACGAGTTCGCGGACAACGCCTGGTCGGGCGGCGCGGTCAACCACACCGAAGGCGCCGAAGGCACCTGGACGGCGCGCCAAGCAGCCGCGAAACAGGCGTACTTCGAGTGGATGCCGGTCCGCCCGGCCATCGAAGGCACCACCTACCGCCGCCTCCGCTTCGGCAAACTGGCGGACCTCTCCCTCCTCGACCTGCGCTCCTTCCGTTCGCAGCAGGCGAGTTCGGGCAGCGGTGCGGTCGACGACCCGGACCGTACGATCACGGGACGTGCCCAACTCGACTGGCTTAAGGCCGGGTTGAAGGCGTCGGACACCAAGTGGCGCCTTGTCGGCAACTCGGTGATGATCGCGCCGTTCGTCATCGGCTCGCTCACAGCGGACCTCCTCAAGCCGCTCGCCAAGCTGCTGGACCTGCCGCAGGACGGCATCGGCGTCAACACCGACCAGTGGGACGGCTACACCGACGACCGCCGCGAACTCCTCGCCCATCTGCGCTCGAACGCGATCGGCAACACGGTCTTCCTCACCGGCGACATCCACATGTCCTGGGCCAACGACGTGCCCGTGGACGCCGGCACATACCCGCTCTCGGCGTCCGCGGCAACGGAGTTCGTGATCACCTCGGTGACCTCCGACAACCTCGACGACATAGTCAAGGTGCCCGAGGGCACGGTCTCCGCCCTCGCCGCACCGCTCATCCAGCTCGCCAACCGGCACGTCCACTGGGTCGACACGGACCGCCACGGCTACGGCGTCCTCGACATCACGGCCGACCGGGCGCAGATGGACTACTACGTCCTGTCCGACCGCACCTCGGCCACCGCGACCTCGTCCTGGGAGCGCTCGTACCGCACGCGCAGCGGCACGCAGAAGGTCGAGCGGACGTACGACCCCGTGTAGTTACAGCGTTTCGAGGAAGCCGAAGGCCACCCGCCAGGTGGCCTCGGCGGCCTCCTCGTCGTAGTCCGGGAGGCCGGGGTCGGTGTACAGGTGGCCGGCTCCGGCGTACCGGTAGATCTCCACATCCGCACCCGCCCTGCCCATCTGCAGATACCAGGAACTGAGCCAGTCGTCGGTCTCGAACTGGTCCGGCTCGGCGACATGCAGCTGCACCGGGAGGTCGTCGACGGTGGCGGTGGCCGCGATGTCCGAGGTTCCGTGCAGGAGCAGCAGCCCGCGCGCCTTCTCGTCGCCGAGGGCGAGGGTCTGGGCGATGGAGGCGCCGAGCGAGAACCCGGCGTAGACGAGCCCGCGCTCGGAGTAGGGGGCGGCGGCCAGCACGGCCCGCTTCAGCAACTCGTCCTTGCCGATCCCGTCATTGAAGGCCATGCCCTCCTCGACCGTCTCGAACGTATGCCCCTCGAAGAGGTCCGGCGTCCACACCTCGTGGCCCGCGGCGCGCAGCCGGTCTGCGGCCTCGCGGACCGCCGGCCGGAGTCCGTACGTGGAGTGGAAGAGCATGATGTTCATGAAGCCATCGTGCCAGTACGGTCGGACACATGGAGAACGTACTGCGCCCGCTGATCGTCATCGGCGGCTCCGTCGTCCTCACGCTGCTCATCGGCTGGGTCACCGACCTGCTGCTGCGCAAGGCGGACGCCCGGCACGACGACACCACCCTGTGGGGCCTGCTGCGCCGAGGCCGTGTCCCCTACCAACTCCTGCTCTGCGCGGCCTTCCTCAGAGGCTCCTACGACCAGGCGCAACTCCTTGAGGAACACCGGGTCGGCATCGGCCAGGCCCTGACCCTGGTGCTGATCGGCGCCACCGCCTGGCTGATGATCCGGGTCGCGGCGGCGATCGTGGAGTCGTCGTACGCGCGCTACGCCCGCGCCTCCCGCGACGCGGCCCGGGTCCGCCGGGTGCGGACCCAGGTGACGTTGATCACGCGGGTGGTGGCCGCGATCGTGGGTGTGGTGGCGGTCGCCGCGATGCTGCTGACGTTCCCGGCGATGCGCGCGGCCGGCGCCTCGCTGCTGGCCTCGGCGGGTGTCCTCGGCATCGTCGCCGGTGTGGCGGCGCAGTCCACGCTCGCCAACCTCTTCGCGGGGCTCCAGATCGCGTTCGGCGACATGGTCCGCATCGGCGACACCGTCGTCGTGGACGGGGAGTGGGGCACGATCGAGGAGATCACCCTGACCTTCCTCACGGTGCGGACCTGGGACGAGCGCCGGATCACCATGCCGGTGTCGTACTTCACGTCCAAACCCTTCGAGAACTGGTCGCGCGGCACCCCGCAGATGACCGGCATCGTCTACTTCCAGGTCGACCACTCGGCCCCGGTCGACGCGATGCGCGAGCAGTTGCGGGAAATCCTCCGCGCCTGCCCGGCCTGGGACGGCCGCAGCTACGGCCTGGTCGTCACCGACACCACCCCCAACACCATGGAGGTCCGGGCCCTGGTCACGGCCAAGGACGCCGACGACATCTGGACGGTACGGGTCACGGTCCGCGAGCAGATGATCCGCTGGCTGTACGTGGAACACCCTTACGCGCTGCCCCGCGTCAACACGGCGGACGCGGCGCCGGTGCCGGGCGAGGACCCCTCTCCGAACGGCGGAGGCCCGCGCCACCCTCAAGGACCATCGGGCCCGAACCGGGACGGCACCCACTCCTCCCAGGAACCCTCGGGCCCCAACCGCGGCTGAACGACTCCGGCTCCGGGGCCCTCAACGCCCCCGCTCGGCCCCGCCGTTGACCTGGATCACCTGCGAGGTGACATGCCCCGCGGCCGGTGAGGCGAGCCAGTGCAAGGTACCGGCGACATCCCCGGGGGTCCCGGCCCGCCCGGTCGAGGTGTCGCGGATCATCCGCTCCCGCCGGGACTCCGCGATCTCGGGCCCGAAGAACTCGGTGTCCTCGATGTACCCGGGCGCGACCACGTTCACGGTGATGCCGCGCGGCCCGAGATCCCGGGCCAGATCATGGGCGTACGGGTGCAACGCGGCCTTGGCCCCGCCGTACGCCCCGCTCCCCGACCCCCGGTACGCGGCGATGGAACTGACGAACAGCACCCGCCCGCCCGGCTCCGCGAGCCGCGACTTCAGGGCCTCGGTCAGGAGCGCGGCGCTCAGGGTGTTGATGCGGAAGTTGACGGTCCAGTCGTGCGCGACGGCGTCCAGCGCGTCGCCGCTGCCGCTCGCCGGTTCCAGGCTCCCGTTGCCACCCGCGCTGTGCACCAGCACATCCACGGTGCCGAACTCCTCGGCCACGAACCGCGCGACGCCGCGCACCACCTCGGGCTCACTCAGATCCCCGGCATACGTCAGCGCTCCGGGCACCCCGGCCTTCTCCAGCACCTCACGGCGCCGCCCGAGCAGCAGCACCCGATCCCCGCCGGCCGCGAAGGCATACGCCGCGGCGAGCCCAATTCCCGTACCACCACCACTGATTACGACATTGCGAGTCATGAAACGACCCTACAAAGACGGCAAGGCCGAGCGCGCGGCAATTCGACCGGCAGCCGCCGACGGCGCCCGGCCCCCACGGGAAACGCCCGCCTCTTGGCCGACAGTAAACGGGGGGTGCGTGGGCGGGCAATCATCGCAAACTACGCACGTCCAGATGCCGAAGCACCCGGTCCACGATCTCCGGATCCGCCCCCGGCTCACTCCGCGCCGCCAGCACCTCGTGCCGCGCCGCGCTCATCATCTCGCCCTGGATCCGCCGCATCCGCTTCACCCGCTGCACCCGCTTCTCGTACGCCTCCCGCCGCTCCCCGTCCCCCACCTCGGGAGAGATCCGCACCCCGATGTCGAACGCCCGCCGCAGCAACTGCTCGGACACCTCCTCCGGCAGCTCCTCCACGTCCTCGATCTCCCGCAGCCGCCGCTTCGCGGCCTTCGCCGCCCGCACCGCGAGCTCCTTCTCGAACGCCTTCTCGCTGTCGGTGTCGGCCCGTACCCCGAGCTTCTTCACCAGCCACGGCAGCGTGAGCCCCTGGATCACCAGCGTCGCCATGATCACCCCGAACGCGATGAACACGATCTCGTCCCGGTCGGGGAAGGCCGACCCGTCGTCCATCGTGAGCGGAATCGCCAGCGCCAGGGCGACGGACGCCACCCCGCGCATCCCCGACCACCACATGATCACGGTCTCCCGCCAGGAGGTCGGGATCTCCTCGTCGTAGTCCCGCTTGGCGTGCAGCCGCTTGGTCAGCCAGGTCGCCGGCATCAGCCACGCCAGCCGTACGACCACGACCACGCCGACGATCGCGCCGGCCCAGCCGAGCATCTCGCCCCACCGCCCGGACGCCGTACGGATCGCGTTGTGCAGTTCCAGCCCGATGAGCCCGAACGCGACCCCGGTGACCAGCGTGTCCACCACGTCCCACACGGTCGCCCCGGCGAGCCGGGTCAGGACGTCGTCGGCGCCGAGGGCGTACTCGGCCAGGAACAGCGCGGTGGTGAGCACGGCGAGCACCCCGGAGCCGTGCAGTTCGTCGGCCAGGACGTACGAGGCGTACGGGACCAGCAGCGTCAGCCCGATCTGCAGGGTGGCGTCGTCGAGCAGTGACATCAGCTTGTTGGCGGCCCAGCCCAGGGCCAGTCCGACCGCCACGGCGACGACGGCGGACAGCACGAAGTCGAGCCCCGCGCGCCAGGCGTTGAAGGAGCCGCTCACGGCCGCGGCGATCGCCACGTGGTACAGCACGATGGCCGTGACGTCGTTGAAGAGACCCTCGCCCTCCAGGATCGACACCAGCCGCCGCGGCAGCCCGAGTTGCCCGGCGACGGCGGTCGCGGCGACCGGGTCGGGCGGTGCCACCAGCGCGCCGAGCGCCACGGCGGCGGCGATCGGCAGCCCGGGCACGATCGCGCTCGCGACGGCGGCCACGGCGAGGGTGGTGACGAACACCAGCGCCACGGCCAGCAGGAAGATGGGCCGGATGTTGGCGGTGAACTGCCGCCAGGAGGTGCGCCGTACGGCCGCGTACAGCAGCGGTGGCAGCAGCAGGGGCAGGATCAGGTCGGGCGGGACGTTCACGTTCGGCACGAAGTCGGCGATCGCGAGGGCCATCCCGAGGAGCGTCATGAGCACCGGCGCCGGCAGACCGAGCCGGTCCCCCAGCGGGACGCTCACCACGGCCCCGAGCAACAGGACGAAAAGCAGGGCCAATTGATCCACGGTCAGTGCTCCGGCGGGATCTAGACGTTCGGTTCACACGGCGGATGCCCCAGCCTGCCACGCCGCCCGCCGGACCAGCCTTTTCGACGCCCTACGGCCGCAGGACGCGCCGCACTACAGGGCGCGCCGCATCGCCCGGTGCGGGATGCCCGCGTCCGGGAACTCCGGGCCGTACGCCTCGTAGCCGAGCCGTTCGTAGAACCCGAGCGCGTGGGTCTGGGCGTGCAGGTCGACCGCGGCCAGTCCACGCGCGCGTGCCGCGTCCTCGATGGCCCGCACCAGCGCGACCCCGACCCCGAGCCCCCGCGCCTCCTTGGTGACGGCAAGCCGTCCCAGGGAGCCCACCGTGAGATCCCCGTCGGTCTTGGCCGCAGCCGCCTCGCCGTACAGCAGCCGCCCGGTACCGAGCGGCATCCCGTCGTCCCGCACGGCGAGCACATGCGTCGCCACGGCGTCGTAGTCGTCGTACTCGATCTCCTGGGGCACGCCCTGCTCGACGACGAAGACCTCCTTGCGCACGGCGAAGCAGGCCTCCTGGTCGGCCGGGTCCTCGGCGACGCGCACCGCGTAGGGCGTGGGACTCATGCGTACGTCTCCTCGCGCACCAGGTCCAGGGCCTGCTGGAGGTCGTCCGGGTAGGTGCTCTCGAACTCGACCCACTGGCCGTCGGCGGGGTGCTCGAAGCCGAGCCGTACGGCGTGCAGCCACTGGCGGGTCAGGCGCAGCCGCTTGGCGAGCGTCGGGTCGGCGCCATAGGTCAGGTCGCCGACGCACGGGTGCCGGTGGGCGGCCATGTGCACGCGGATCTGGTGGGTGCGGCCGGTCTCCAGCTTCACATCGAGCAGGGAGGCCGCGCGGAAGGCCTCGATGAGGTCGTAGTGCGTGACCGACGGTTTGCCCTCGGCGGTGACCGCCCACTTGTAGTCGTGGTTCGGGTGGCGGCCGATGGGGGCGTCGATGGTGCCGCTGGTCGGATCGGGGTGGCCCTGGACCAGCGTGTGGTAGCGCTTGTCGACCGTGCGCTCCTTGAACTGGCGCTTCAGCGAGGTGTACGCGCGCTCCGACTTGGCTACCACCATCAGGCCGGAGGTGCCCACGTCGAGGCGGTGCACGATGCCCTGGCGCTCGGCGGCACCGGAGGTGGAGATGCGGTACCCGGCGGCGGCCAGCCCGCCGATGACGGTCGTGCCGGTCCAGCCGGGGCTGGGGTGGGCGGCGACGCCGACCGGCTTGACGATCACGATCACATCGTCGTCGTCGTAGACGATCTCCATGCCCTCGACCGGCTCGGCGACGATCTGCACGGGCGCGGGCGCCTGCGGCATCTCGACCTCCAGCCAGGCCCCGCCGTGCACGCGCTCGGACTTCCCGACCACCGAGCCGTCGACCGTGACCTTCCCCGCCGCGGCCAGCTCGGCGGCCTTCGTACGGGAGAAGCCGAACATGCGGGAGATGGCGGCGTCGACACGCTCGCCCTCCAGGCCGTCGGGCACGGGCAGGTTTCGGATCTCGGGAACTGTGCTCACTCGGTCGAGTATGCCGGACGGGTCCGACACCGCCTTACCTCAGCCCGCGGGCTCAGTCCTTGTGGACCGTGCCGTCCGGGTCGAGGCCGCGGAAGGAGAGCAGCACGATCAGGATGCCGCCGCAGACGATCGCCGAGTCGGCGAGGTTGAAGACGGCGAAGCCCTTGGGCGCGATGAAGTCGACGACCTCGCCCTGGAAGATGCCGGGCGAGCGGAAGATCCGGTCGGTCAGGTTGCCGAGGGCGCCGCCCAGCAGCATGCCGAGCGCGATCGCCCAGGGCAGGCTGTAGAGCTTGCGGGCCAGCCGGGCGATCACCACGATCACGGCGGCGGCGATCATCGTGAAGATGACCGTGAAGGCCGCGCCGAACCCGAAGGCCGCCCCGGGGTTGCGGATCGCGTGGAACTCCAGCCAGTCCCCGAAGACCTCGATCGGCGCGTGGTGCTCCAGCCTGGCCACCACGAGCAGCTTGCTGACCAGGTCGAGGGTGTACGCGAACGCGGCCACCGCGAACAGCACGGCGATCCGGCGCTTTCCCCTGGGGCGCGCGGTCTCGCCCCGCTCCGGCTCGGCCCCCGCCGCCTCTGGGGTATCCGGCGTACCGATGATGCGCTCCGCCTCTGCCACGTGAGTCCCTCGAACCTAGGTACCTGACTGAGGAAGAGGGTACGGCACACCTCTCGGCACCCTCTGTACCGGCGTTCAGTACCGGCGTTCCTGCTTCTGCTTGCACTCGACGCACAGGGTGGCCCGCGGGAAGGCCTGCATGCGCGCCTTGCCGATCGGGTTGCCGCAGTTCTCGCACAGGCCGTAGGTGCCCGCGTCCAGCTTCCCGAGGGCGCGCTCGGTCTGGATCAGCATCTCGCGCGCGTTGGCGGCCAGCGCCATCTCGCTCTCCCGCGTGATGTTCTTGGTTCCGGTGTCGGCCTGGTCGTCGCCGGCGCCGTCCCCGGAGTCCCGCATCAGGCCGGCCAGCGCCCGCTCGGTGGACGTGATCTCCTCGCTCAGCCGCTCGGCGTCGGCCTGCAGCTCGGTGCGGGCCTCCTCGACCTCCTGAGGCGTCCAGGGATCCTCGCCCGGGCGGACCGCCAGCTCGCCCGGCCCGGCCGCCGCGGCGAGCCGTGCCTTGGGAACCGGTGTCTTCGCCGCCGTGGCCGTGCCAGGAGTCTTCTTCGCAACCACCGTCGTGGCTCCCGTCTGCTCCGCGGCCCGCGCCGCGCCCGCCGTTGCCTTCTTGGCCGCACTCTTCGTGCGCTTCGCGCTGTTCGTCGTCTTGGCGGTCGCCGTCGACCCGGCCGTCGACTTCGCGGCCGACTTCTTCGCAGCCGGCTTCTTCTCGGTCGATTTCGTGGCCGTCCTCGTGGCGGTGCCCTTCGGGGACTCGTTCAGGGCGACGGCCGCCTTCGGGGTCGCCGTCTTCTTCACGGCCCCTTTCTTCACGGCCGTCTTCTTCGTGTTCGCGGCCGTCGTCTCCGCGGCCGTTCTCCTCGCTGCCGTTCTCTTCACGGTCGTCTTCTTCGAGCCGGTCACCTTCTCGGAACCGGTCGCTTTCTCAGAACCGGTGGTCCTCTTCGCGCCGGTCGCCTTCTCCGAACCAGTGGCTTTCTCCGAACCGGTAGTCCTCTTCGCGCCGGTCGTCCTCGAACCGGTCGTCTTCTCCGAAGAAGCCGCCTTCGTAGCGACCGCCTTCTTCGCCGCGGTCTTCTTCGTTGCGGTCTTCTTCGCCACCATGGCCGCGGCCCCTTCACATTTTGTGATCACGCACGCGAATCGTGCTGGGACGATAAATCGACTTGAGTCCCGCGGCAACGGGGCACGCCGCCCGATTCGTCCACCCCTCCGGCCACGCGCGGCGAGCCTTCATGCGTTGTGCCCAGCTCCCCGCCGGGTAATCCGCCGAGCTCGGCGCCCTGGACCTCGAACGCGCGTTCAGCGCCATTCGGGTCATACGGTGGGCCGGGAAGCCCCGGGCCGAGGCGCCCGCAAAACCGGTCGGCCGCTGTCGGCGCGGGCCCGTACACTGGGCGGAGCGAGAAGCGTGGATGGGGACGAGTAGCGGCGTACGCAGCCCAGAGCGACCCGGGGACGGTGGAAGCCCGGGGGCGAGCGCGACGTGAAGATCACCCCGGAGCCGCCGGAAGAAAGCCGCAGCACACCCGCCGCGGCGAGTAGACCCGGTATCGCGACCCCAATGAGGGGGCTCATTGGTGCGCAGGATGCACCGGGGAGCCAAGGAGGGTGGTACCGCGGGAGCGCGCCGCATACGGCGTACGGAAATTCGTAGCTCTCGTCCCTCCGGACGGAAGGCAGAAAGTCCGCCGGAGGAAGCTCGCTGATGACAACGCCGACGTACCGCCAGGTGCCCGCCCAGGTCGACCTGCCCGCGCTCGAGCACGCCGTGCTCGACTTCTGGCGCGAGCAGAAGATCTTCGCCAAGACCCTGGACCAGTCCGAGGGGCGCCCCGAGTGGGTGTTCTACGAGGGCCCGCCCACGGCCAACGGCATGCCGGGCGCCCACCACATCGAGGCGCGGGTCTTCAAGGACGTCTTCCCCCGCTTCCGCACCATGCGCGGCTACCACGTGGGCCGCAAGGCCGGCTGGGACTGCCACGGCCTCCCGGTGGAGCTGGCGGTCGAGAAGGAGCTGGGCTTCACCGGCAAGCAGGACATCGAGGCGTACGGCATCGCCGAGTTCAACGACAAGTGCCGCGCGTCCGTGACCCGGCACACCGACGCCTTCACCGAGCTGACGAACCGCATGGGGTACTGGGTCGACCTCGACGACGCCTACCGGACCATGGACCCGGAGTACATCGAGTCGGTCTGGTGGTCCCTCAAGGAGATCTTCAACAAGGGCCTGCTGGTCCAGGACTACCGCGTCGCCCCGTGGTGCCCGCGCGACGAGACGGGCCTCTCGGACCACGAGCTGGCGCAGGGCTACGAGACCGTCGTCGACCCCTCCGTATACGTCCGTTTCCCGCTCACCTCCGGTCCGCTGGCCGGTCGTGCCGCGCTCCTGGTCTGGACGACGACGCCCTGGACGCTGGTGTCCAACACCGCCGTCGCCGCCCACCCCGAGGTCACCTACGTCGTCGCGACGAACGGCGAGGAACAGCTCGTCGTCGCCGAGCCGCTGCTCGCCAAGGCCCTCGGCGAGGGCTGGGAGACCACCGGCGAGACCTTCACCGGCGCCGAGATGGAGCACTGGACCTATCAACGTCCGTTCGAGCTGGTGGAGTTCCCGGAGCCGGCCCACTACGTGGTGAAGGCCGAGTACGTCACGACCGAGGACGGTACGGGTCTGGTCCACCAGTCCCCCGCCTTCGGCGAGGAGGACCTCAAGGTCTGCCGCGCGTACGGCCTCCCGGTCGTGAACCCGGTCCGTCCCAACGGCACCTTCGCCGAGGACGTACCGCTGGTAGGCGGTGTCTTCTTCAAGAAGGCCGACGAAAAGCTCACCGAGGATCTCAAGGACCGCGGTCTGCTCTTCAAGCACGTGCCGTACGAGCACAGTTACCCGCACTGCTGGCGCTGCCACACCGCGCTCCTGTACTACGCGCAGCCCTCCTGGTACATCCGCACCACGGCGGTCAAGGACCGTCTCCTCGAGGAGAACGAGAACACCAACTGGTTCCCGGACACCGTCAAGCACGGCCGGTACGGCGACTGGCTGAACAACAACATCGACTGGGCGCTGTCCCGCAGCCGCTACTGGGGCACCCCGCTGCCGATCTGGCGCTGCGCGGACGACCACCTCACGGTCGTCGGCTCCCGCGCGGAGCTGACCGAGCTGACCGGCACCGACCAGTCGAACCTCGACCCGCACCGCCCGTTCATCGACGCGGTCACCTTCGCCTGCCCCCAGTGCGGCGAGAGCGCCACGCGCGTGCCGGAGGTCATCGACGCCTGGTACGACTCGGGTTCGATGCCGTTCGCGCAGTGGGGCTACCCGTACAAGAACAAGGAGATGTTCGAGTCCCGCTACCCGGCGCAGTTCATCTCCGAGGCGATCGACCAGACCCGCGGCTGGTTCTACACGCTGATGGCCATCGGCACGCTGGTCTTCGACAAGTCGTCGTACGAGAACGTCGTGTGCCTCGGCCACATCCTCGCCGAGGACGGCCGCAAGATGTCCAAGCACCTGGGCAACATCCTGCAGCCGATCCCGCTGATGGACCAGCACGGCGCGGACGCGGTGCGGTGGTTCATGGCGGCGGGCGGTTCCCCGTGGGCGGCACGCCGGGTGGGCCACGGCACCATCCAGGAGGTCGTCCGCAAGACCCTCCTGACGTACTGGAACACGGTCGCCTTCCAGGCCCTGTACGCGCGCACGTCCGACTGGGCGCCGAGCGCGGCGGACCCGGCCCCGGCCGACCGCCCGGTCCTGGACCGCTGGCTGCTGTCCGAACTCCACGCGCTCACCGACCAGGTGACGCAGGCTCTGGAGTCCTACGACACCCAGCGCGCCGGCAAGCTCCTGTCGGCGTTCGTCGACGACCTGTCCAACTGGTACGTCCGCCGCTCCCGTCGCCGCTTCTGGCAGGGCGACAAGGCCGCGCTGCGCACCCTGCACGAGGTCGTCGAGACGGTCACCAAGCTGATGGCCCCGCTGACCCCGTTCATCACCGAGCGGGTCTGGCAGGACCTCATCGTCCCGGTGACCCCGGGCGCCCCGGAGTCCGTCCACCTGTCCTCGTGGCCGGAGACGGACCTGTCCGTCATCGACCCGGAGCTGTCCCAGCAGATGGTCCTCGTACGGCGGCTGGTGGAGCTGGGCCGGGCCACGCGCGCGGAGTCGGGCGTCAAGACGCGCCAGCCGCTGTCCCGCGCGCTGATCGCGGCGACGGGCTTCGCCGCCCTGGACCGCGAACTGCACGCGCAGATCACGGAGGAGCTGAACGTGGAGGGGCTCGCCTCGCTGAGCGAGGTCGGCGGCTCGCTGGTCGACACCACGGCGAAGGCCAATTTCCGAGCCCTGGGCAAGCGGTTCGGCAAGCGCGTCCAGGATGTGGCGAAGGCCGTCGCGAACGCCGACGCGGCTGCCCTGTCCCTCGCCCTGCGCGAGGGCACGGCGACCGTCGAGGTGGACGGCGAGACCATCACGCTGGCTCCGGATGAGGTGATCATCACAGAGACCCCGCGTGAGGGCTGGTCCGTGGCCTCCGACTCGGGTGCGACGGTCGCCCTCGACCTGGAGATCACAGAGGAGCTGCGGCAGGCGGGCCTGGCCCGTGACGCGATCCGGCTGATCCAGGAGGCCCGCAAGAACAGCGGCCTGGACGTGGCCGACCGGATCGCGCTGCGCTGGACGTCGACCGACCCGGAGGTCATCTCGGCGCTGGCCGAGCACGCGGGGCTGATCGCCGACGAGGTTCTCGCCACGGACTTCGCCCAGGGTGAGGCGGACGACAGCTACGGCGACCCGTTCACGGACGAGGGGCTGTCGCTGGTGTTCCGCCTGCGTAAGGCGTAAGCACCACTGGTGTGAGAGAGGGCCCGGTCTCCATGGAGGAGGCCGGGCCCTGTCTCATGCCTTCAGGTAGGGGCGGAAGCCGTGAGCGGTTCCCCGCGCCCCCAAAGAAAAGGGCGGGACCCCCGGATGATCCGGGGGCCCCGCCCTTTGAACGCTGCCGACGCCTGAGGCGTACTACAGGCCGATCAGTTGTCGTCCTCGTCGATCAGGAAGCCGCGCATCGGCGAGGGTGCCTGGCCCATCGGGGACGGGCCCTGCGGGCGTACCGGAGCCATCGGCTGGGTCATCGCCGGGGACATCTGCTGCTGGCCGCCGTAGGACGGACCGGCCGGGGCCGGGCCTCCCATGCCACCCATGCCCTGCGGGCCGCCGTACGACGGGGCGCTCGCGCCGGCCGGAGCCATCGAGGGCGCCGGGGACGGCGGAAGCGACGCGGCGGCCGGAGCGCGCGGCGGGGCCAGCGAGTCGTCGGCCTGGGTCTCCAACTGGCGCAGCTGGGACTCCAGGTAGGACTTCAGACGCGTGCGGTACTCGCGCTCGAAGCCGCGCAGGTCCTCGACCTTGCGCTCCAGCGTGGCGCGGGCGGACTCCAGGGAGCCCATCGCGACGCGGTGCTTCTCCTGCGCGTCCCGCTCCAGGGCGTCGGCCTTGGCACGGGCGTCCCGCTCGAGACCCTCGGCGCGGCTGCGGGCCTCGCCGACGATCTTGTTGGCCTCGGAACGGGCCTCGGCGATCGCCTGGTCGGCGGTCTGCTGGGCCAGCGAGAGGACACGGGCGGCACTGTCGCCACCGGGGCCCTGCTGCGGCATGCCGCCGCCCATCGGTCCGCCCATGCCCATCTGCTGCTGCATGGGGGGCTGGCCCATCTGACCCTGCATCGGGCCCTGGCCCATCTGCTGCATCTGGCCCTGCATGGGCCCCTGGCCCATCTGCCCCTGCATCGGACCCTGGCCCATGGGGCCCTGGCCCATCGGACCCTGGCCCTGCGGGCCACCCTGGCCGGGGCCGGGCGGCAGCTGCGGGGCACCGCTCGGCAGCTGGGGCGGGCCGCCCATGGGGCCGCCCATCTGCTGCTGCGGCGGGCCCGATATGCCGGCGGGCACCGGGGCGCCCGGACCGCGCATGCCCTGCTGCGGCATGCCTTGCGGGGGCATGCCCTGCTGGGGCATCCCCTGTTGCTGCATGCCGCCCTGCTGCTGGTCCTGGTCCGGGGGCTTGCGCATGTTCTGCTGGTTCTGGGCAGCGGCACGCGTGGCCGCGGCCAGTTTGGCGCGCAGGTCCTCGTTCTCGCGGAGCAAGCGCGTCAGTTCGGCTTCGACCTCGTCGAGGAAGGCATCAACCTCGTCCTCGTCATAGCCTTCTCGGAGGCGGACGGTCGTGAACTGCTTGTTCCGCACGTCCTCGGGGGTCAACGGCATCTCTTCACCTCAACGTAGTCATCGGCAGTCGGCAAGACCGTATCGTCCACTGTCACCCCGCGAGATTGCCCACGATAGAGATCAAGATGTAGACGATGATCATCAGGACGAAGAAGGACAGGTCGAGCGCCACGCCCCCGAGACGCAACGGCGGAATGAACCGCCGTAGAAGCTTCAACGGTGGATCGGTGACAGTGTAGGCGGCCTCCAGAACGACCACCATCGCCTTGCCGGGTTGCCATGAGCGGGCGAACTGGAAGACGTAGTCCATGACCAACCGGAAGATGAGCACGATGAGGAACACCATCAGCGCGATGTAGATCACCTGCGCGAACACGCTCATGGTCTGTCTTTCCCTCTCCCCTGTTCCGTGCTTCCTAGCGGCTGTCTGTCTCAGCTCTGATTGAAGAACCCGCCCTCTGCGATGCGGGCCTTGTCCTCCGCCGTGACATCGACGTTAGCAGGCGACAACAGGAACACCTTCTGCGTCACCCGCTCGATGCTGCCGTGAAGACCAAACACCAAACCGGCCGCAAAGTCGACAAGTCGCTTCGCGTCTGTGTCATCCATCTCAGTCAGATTCATGATCACCGGGGTGCCTTCACGGAAGTGTTCCCCGATGGTACGGGCCTCGTTGTAGGTCCGGGGGTGAAGTGTGGTGATCCGGTAAGGCTCTCGTTCGGACACGACCTTGGGCATGATCACCGGTGCGTTCTTCTCCAGGGACTGGCGTTCTTGTGTGATGGATGCCACGGGCGCGATGCGCGCCGGACGCCCTGATTCCGCACCCAGTGAAGCGGAATGGGACACCGGGTCGCGAGGGGCCGGAGGCTGCACCACTCGTACCGGTTCGTCCCTTTGGGACTGATGTGAACTGTGCGCCTGGTGCGACGGCTCGTGCCGCCGCCGGTCCCGCTCGGGCTCCGGGTCCAGTTCGGGTTCGAAGTCGTCATCGGGGTCGAAACCCCGGCCGTCGTACCCATCGTCCTCCACGAGGCCGAGGTAGACCGCCATCTTGCGCATCGCGCCGGCCATTCTCTGAGTCCTCCGCTCTGTGGTGGATCGGCTGACGACTGCCAAGTGCCCGCGATCCACGAGGTCGTTACGCCCGCCTTCGGCGGCAATGACCATATTTTCTGCTGTGGTCCGACTTCCTGGCGACGTTACCCGAGCCCGGGGCGGACGCCGAGTACCGCAGTGCCGACGCGTACATGTGTCGCTCCGGCTGCCACGGCCTGTTCGAGGTCCGCACTCATCCCTGCCGACACCATGTTCGCAGCCGGATGGGCTCGGCGCAGGTCAGTCGACAAATCCATCAACCGCCCGAACGCCTCCAGTTGGCGTCCCGCGTACTCCCCGGTGAGCGGGGCGACGGTCATCAGACCGTCGAGCCGCAGCCCCGGGGAGGCGGCCACCAGGTCGGCCAACTCCCCTACGCCGCCCGGCCCCACGCCACCGCGCTCGCCCCGCCCGCTCACTCCCGCGTCGAGCGCGACCTGGATGAGACAGCCCAGTTCGCGCCCGGACCGCTCGGCCTCCTTCGACAGCGCGGTCACCAGCCGGGCCCGGTCGACCGACTGCACGACATCGGCGTAACCGACCACGGATCGCACCTTGTTGGTCTGCAACTGGCCGACGAAGTGCCAACTCAGCGCCAGATCCGCGCATTCGGCCGCCTTGGGGGCGGCGTCCTGGTCCCGGTTCTCGGCGACATGACGCACACCGAGTTCGGCCAACGTTCTTACGTCGCTCGCCGGATAGGTCTTGGTGACCACGATCAGGGTCACCTCGTCGCGCTTCCGCCCGGCCGCGGCACAGGCGGCGGCGATGCGCTCCTCGACTCTCGCCAGATTCACGGCGATTTCTTGCCTACGGTCCGTCATGCCCGATCAGTCCAGCCACACATAGCTCGCGAGCCGCCCGGTCGTGCGGTCGCGGCGGTACGAGAAGTGGTCGCCCGATTCACGGGTGCACACCGGCGACTGCTCCCGGTCGTACACCCCGAGGCGGTCGAGCTGCGCGAGCGCTCCGGCGGTCACGTCGACCGCGGGAGTGCCCCAGCTCGTCTCGGCGTACGCCGCGGGTTCCACGGCGGCGACGTCGGCGCGCATGTCCGCGGGCACTTCGTAGCACCGGCCGCAGACGGCGGGTCCGGTGCGGGCGACGATCCGGGCGGGATCGGCGCCGAGTTCCGTCATGGCCCGTACGACGGCGGGTACGACCCCCGCCACCATGCCCGGGCGTCCGGCGTGGGCCGCGCCCGCGATCCCGGCGACCGGGTCGGCGAGCAGGACCGGGGTGCAGTCGGCGGTCAGGACCGCGAGGGCGAGTCCGCGCCGGGCGGTGACGAGCGCGTCCACGGACGGGATGCCGTCGGCGCCCCAGGGCGCGTCGACGACCGCCACGTCAGCGCCGTGCACCTGGTTCATCCAGACCACCAGCGCCGGGTCCAAGCCCAGTGATTTGGCGGCCAGTTCGCGATTTGTACGGACCGCTCCGGGGTCGTCGCCGACCGCGCCGCCGAGGTTGAGCTCCTCGTACGGAACGGCGCTCACCCCGCCCCACCTGTCGGTGAAGGCGAAGTGCGCGCCGCTCACGGTGTCGAACTGTCCTATCACTTCAGGAAGTCCGGTACGTCCAGCTCCTCGGCGGCGCTGTCCGAGTACGTCCGCGACGGCGGGACCGGCGGGGCCACCGGGAGGTCGGCGACCGGCTCCTGGGCGGGCTCCGGCTCCTCCTTGGGCTTGACGCTGCCGAGCGAGCCGAAGGACGGACGGCTCTCGTTCTGCCGTACCGGAGTCGGCTCGTCGCGGCGGGCCGAGGACGAACCCATGGTCGACTCGCGGCGGGTCGGCGGCTGGCCGCCGTCGAATCCGGCCGCGATCACGGTGACCCGGACCTCGTCGCCAAGGGCGTCGTCGATGACCGCGCCGAAGATGATGTTGGCCTCGGGGTGGGCCGCCTCGCTGACCAGTTGGGCCGCTTCGTTGATCTCGAACAGGCCGAGGTCGGAGCCGCCGGAGATGGAGAGCAGGACGCCGCGGGCGCCGTCGATGGAGGCCTCGAGGAGCGGCGAGGAGATCGCCATCTCGGCCGCCGCCACCGCGCGGTCGTCGCCGCGGGCCGAGCCGATGCCCATGAGGGCCGAACCGGCCTCGGACATCACGGACTTGACGTCGGCGAAGTCGAGGTTGATCAGGCCGGGC
The DNA here is from genome assembly GCF_042751305.1 of Streptomyces hokutonensis. Lineage (GTDB taxonomy): Bacteria > Actinomycetota > Actinomycetes > Streptomycetales > Streptomycetaceae > Streptomyces > Streptomyces hokutonensis_A. Next base: position 113,711 of record NZ_JBHYWD010000004.1, on the reverse strand, counting down.
GTGGTGATGAGGTCGGTGATGCCCTGGACGCCGGAGAGCAGGACCTGGTCCGCCGACTTGAAGGCGTCGAGGACCGAGACCTGGCGGTCCGAGATGGACAGCAACCGGTCGTTCGGGATGACGATGAGGGTGTCGACCTCTTCGCGGAGTTCGGCGATGCCGTCCTCGGCCTGGTTGGCCCTGCGCCGTCCTTCGAAGGTGAAGGGGCGGGTGACCACGCCGATGGTGAGGGCGCCGAGGGAGCGGGCGATGTTGGCCACGACGGGGGCGCCGCCGGTGCCGGTGCCGCCGCCCTCGCCGGCCGTCACGAAGACCATGTCGGCCCCCTTGAGGACCTCCTCGATCTCCTCGCGGTGATCCTCGGCGGCCTTGCGGCCGACGGCCGGGTTGGCGCCGGCGCCGAGTCCGCGGGTGAGTTCGCGGCCGACGTCGAGTTTGACGTCGGCGTCGCTCATCAACAGCGCCTGCGCGTCGGTGTTGATGGCGATGAACTCGACGCCCTTGAGACCGACCTCGATCATCCGGTTGATGGCATTGACACCACCGCCGCCGACACCGATGACTTTGATGACTGCGAGGTAGTTCTGCGGTGCTGCCACGTCGAAGGCCTCTCGCCTCGAGTTACGTGTCGTCGATCGCGGTGTTCCGCGACCCGACGACGGATGCCGAATGGGACGGTCCGTAGCGCCGACCCGAACCCTAACGTTGAAGTTTAGGGTTACCAGTGTGTCCGTTCCTTGAAGTCTTCTGAACAGGACACTAAGTCGACAAGTGGCGCACGTTCAACGAACACGCCGAACCTCCCGTTTTTCTTTTCACCCTATGTGATCAGCCATAGCGCTGCCCAACCAGGGTGCTGGCCTGCGCGAATGTGCGTCAACTCCCGGCTGACGCAGGGGCGGTGGGCACACTTACGTCGAAGTGCCGGGCTCCGGAAGCTGCTTTCATGAGAGCGGTGAGCGTACGCGCCTTCGCCGCGCCCTTGTCGCCACTTCCCCAGGAGACGGTCCGGCCGCCGCTCAACTCCAGTGAGATGTCGTCGTAGGAACGGACCTTGACGACCTGTGTGTCGCGCGCGACCGCGGCCGGAATGTCACCCGTGACGCGCACCGCCTCGCGGATGAGTCGGTCCTCGCCGAAACGGCGCAGGCCGGCCGCGGAGGAAGCCGTGGGAGAGAGCGCCAATTCGAGGGTGGGGATGGACTTCGGTTGCGTGGAAACGGTGGCGAATCGCACGCCCTCGTCGTCCACTTCGATGAAGTTTCCGCCCTTTTTCACCACCAGGACCGGGCTGCGTTCGGTCACTTTCAGCCCGATTCCATGAGGCCAGGAACGCACTACGTCAACGGTGTCAATTCGGGGCAATTTACTGCGAAGTCGGGCTTCGATCGCATCGGTGTCGACGGAAATGAGCGGTCCGCCGACCGGAACTCCGGCGGCTTCGCGCACCTGCTCCGGCGTCAGGACCTTGGTACCGGAGACCGACACCTTCTCGACCCGGAGCCACTGCGAGCCGTAGAGCAGCCAGACCGTGGCGGCGCCCAACAGGGCTGCGGCGAGGGCGAGTACGACAATCAGACGAAGGCGTCGGGGCCCCAGGCGCCGGACAAGGGGCGGGCCGGACGACTCCTGTTGGCGTTCACCGCGTTCGGCGGTGCTCGGTCCGGCCACGCTCCCCTGCCTCTCTCACATATGACTAGCGATGCCGCGAGGCGATCGCCTCGTACACCATGCCGACGAGCAGGTCGTCGGCGTCCCGGCGGCCGAACTCGCTTGCCGCGCGCGACATCTCGTACAGCCGGTGCGGGTCGGCGAGCACGGGCAGGACGTTGCCCTGGACCCACTCGGGCGTCAGTTCCGCGTCGTCGACCAGGAGTCCGCCGCCGGCCTTGACCACCGGCTGGGCGTTCAGCCGCTGTTCGCCGTTGCCGATGGGCAGCGGGACGTAGGCGGCCGGGAGTCCGACGGCGGAGAGTTCGGCGACGGTCATCGCGCCCGCGCGGCAGAGCATCATGTCGGCCGCGGCGTACGCGAGGTCCATCCGGTCCACGTACGGTACCGGGATGTAGGGGGGCATCCCCGGCATCTGGTGCACCTGCGGCAGTTCGTTCTTCGGGCCGACCGCGTGCAGGATCTGGATTCCGGCCTGTTGGAGGTAGGGCGCGACCCGCTCGATCACCTCGTTGAGGTGCCGGGCGCCCTGCGAGCCGCCGGAGACCAGCAGCGTCGGCAGGTTCGGGTCGAGGCCGAACGCGGCCCGGGCCTGGGGCCGTACGGCCGCGCGGTCCAGGAGGGCGATGGAGCGGCGCAGCGGGATGCCGATGTAACGGGCGCCCCGCAGCTTGCTGTCCGGGGTGGAGACGGCGACCTGGGCCGCGTAGCGCGAGCCGATCTTGTTGGCCAACCCGGGCCTGGCGTTGGCCTCGTGGATCACGATCGGCACCCCGAGGCGCTTGGCCGCGAGATAGCCGGGCAGTGCCACATAGCCGCCGAAGCCGACGACACAGTCCGCCTTGGTGCGCTCCAGGATCTGCTCGGCGGCCTTGATCGTGCCGCGCAGCCGGCCCGGCACGGTGATCAGTTCCGGGGTGGGCTTGCGGGGCAGCGGTACGGCGGGGATCAGCGCGAGTTCGTAGCCCCGCTCGGGTACGAGGCGGGTCTCAAGGCCGCGTTCCGTGCCCAGGGCCGTGATCCCCACGGTGGGGTCCTGCCTGCGCAGTGCGTCCGCGAGGGCGAGCGCGGGCTCGATGTGGCCGGCGGTCCCCCCACCGGCGAGTACGACATGCACCGAAATTCACCGCTCTCCGGACGGACGCGCCGCCGAGGCACGCCGTCTCATCGTGTTCCATCTCCGGGGACTCCGGCCGGAACCGGGTCCCCTGCCCCCACGCTTTCTACCAAAGCGGGGTTGCCGCATCGCAAGCGCCGCCCGCGCAGCGGGGTCGTCGCGCGCGAAGGCGATCAGCAACCCGATGGCGAACATGGTCGGCAGCAGGGCGGAACCCCCGTAGGAGAACAGCGGGAGCGGGACGCCGGCGATCGGCAGCAGGCCGAGCACCGCACCGATGTTGATCACCGCCTGAGCGGTGATCCAGGTGGTCACGCCTCCCGCGGCATACCTCACGAAGGGGTCCTCCGTGCGTCCGGCCACGCGGATACCCGCATAGCCTAGAGCCGCGAAGAGGGCGAGGACCGACAGCGTGCCCGCGAGGCCCAGTTCCTCACCGGTGACGGCGAAGATGAAGTCGGTGTGGGCTTCGGGGAGTTGACCCCATTTCTCCACACTCGCGCCGAGCCCGGAGCCGAAGATCCCGCCGGACGCGAGCGCGTAGATCCCGTGCACGGCCTGCCAGCAGTCGGCGACCCCGGTCTTGGGCTCGGTGGCGCCGATGCAGGCGAGCCGGGCCATGCGGTTGGGGCTGGTCTTGATGAGGATCACACCGATCACGCCCGCGATCGACAGCACGCCGGCGAAGAGCCGGGTCGGCGCTCCGGCCAGCCAGAGCAGGCCGAACAGGATCGCGGTGAGGATGATCGCCGTGCCCATGTCGCCGCCGAGCATGATCAGTCCGAGCAGCATGAACGCGACCGGCACCAGCGGCACCAGCATGTGCTTCCACTGGGACAGCATCGCCTTGTCCTGCTTGCGGGCGAGCAGGTCGGCCCCCCACAGGACGAGGGCCAGCTTGCCGAACTCGCTCGGCTGGATCTGGAACGAGCCGCCGAGGGAGATCCAGTTGCGGTTGCCGTTGACCGACATCCCTATCCCCGGCAGCTGCACCAGCGCCATCATGAAGACGGCGCCCGCGAGGATCGGATAGGCCAGCGCCCGGTGCAACTTGACCGGCATCCGCGAGGCGGCCAGCGCCAGCACCCCGCCGATACAGGCGGCGAGGAACTGTTTGCGGAAGAAGTACGAGCCGGGCAGCGACAGTTGGAGCGCCGTGATCTGGGAGGCCGAGTAGACCATCACCAGACCGAGCACGGTGATCAGCACGCTGCCGCCGGCGATCAGGTAGTAGGCGGTCAGCGGCCGGTCCCAGGCCCGCCGCGCGTTGGCGTACAGCCGGCGTACGGGGTTGTCCCGTACGGTCCGTGCGGCGGCGGGACGTCTGGGGGGCCGCTGCTGCACGGGCGGCCGGCCGGTACGGCTACTGGGCATCAGCGCCTCCGCTCACGTCGGTCAGGCGCCGAGTTCGCGAACCGCCTGGGCGAACGCGTCACCGCGCTTGTTGTAGTTGGCGAACATGTCCATGGAGGCGCAGGCCGGGGCGAGCAGCACCGTGTCGCCGGCGGCGGCGAGCCGCTGTGCCTCCTGGACAGCCGCGAGCATCGCCCCAGTGTCGGTCCGGGCGAGGTCGACGACGGGTACTTCCGGGGCGTGTCGCGCGAGGGCTTCCCGGATGAGCGCCCGATCGGCGCCGATCAGCACCACGCCCCGAAGTCGCTTTGCCGACTTGGCGACGAGTTCGTCGAAGGTGGCGCCCTTCGCGAGTCCGCCCGCGATCCACACGATCGACTCGTAGGCCGCCAACGAGGCTTCCGCCGCATGGGTGTTGGTGGCCTTGGAGTCGTCGATGTACGCGACGCCGTCCACATCGGCCACGTGCGCGATGCGGTGCGCGTCGGGCGTGAAGGCCCGCAGCCCGTCCCGTACGGCCTTGGCGGGCACCCCGAAGGCGCGCGCGAGGGCGGCGGCGGCAAGGGCGTTGGCGATGTTGTGCGGGGCGGGCGGGTTGACGTCCGAGACCTCGGCGAGCTCCTGCGCGTTCCGCTGCCGGTCCTCGACGAAGGCGCGGTCGACCAGGATGCCGTCCACGACGCCGAGTTGGGACGGCCCGGGGCTGCCCAGTGTGAACCCGATGGCCCGGCACCCCTCCTCGACGTCGGCCTCGCGGACGAGGTCCTCGGTGGCCTTGTCGGCGACGTTGTAGACGCAGGCGACCCGATTGCCTTCGTAGATACGGCCCTTGTCGGCGGCGTACGCCTCCATGGAGCCGTGCCAGTCGAGGTGATCGGGCGCCAGGTTCAGGACGGCGGCGGAGTGGGCACGCACCGAAGGTGCCCAGTGGAGCTGATAGCTCGACAGTTCGACGGCGAGGACGTCGTACTGCTCGTCCCCGAGTACGGCGTCCAGGACCGAGACGCCGATGTTGCCGACGGCCGCCGTGCGCAGGCCGCCCGCCTTCAGGATGGAGGCGAGCATCTGGACGGTGGTGGTCTTGCCGTTGGTGCCGGTGACGGCGAGCCAGGGGGCCGCGTCGGGGCCGCGCAGGCGCCAGGCCAGCTCCACGTCGCCCCACACCTCGACGCCCGCCTCACGGGCCGCCGTGAACAGCGGCTTGTCGGGCTTCCAGCCGGGGGTGGTGACGATCAGTTCGGTGCCTTCGGGCAGGGTCGCGCCGTCGCCGAGGCGCACGGTGATGCCGAGTGCCTCCAGGTCGGCCGCCTGGGCCCGGGAGCGCTCGTCGTCGCCGTCGTTGACGACCGTGACGAGCGCGCCGAGGCCGTGCAGGACCTTGGCCGCCGGGATGCCGGAGACTCCGAGTCCGGCGACGGTGACGTGCTTGCCCTCCCAGGAGAGCCCCTGCCCATCGGTCACTTTTCCGCTGCCCATCCCGCGTAGAAGAGGCCCAGGCCGACGATCACGCAGATGCCCTGGATGATCCAGAAGCGGACCACCACGAGCACTTCGGACCAGCCCTTGAGTTCGAAGTGGTGCTGGAGCGGGGCCATTCGGAAGACCCGCTTGCCGGTGAGCTTGAAGGAGCCGACCTGGATGACCACCGACATGGTGATGAGGACGAAGAGGCCGCCCATGATGGCGACGAGCAGCTCGGTGCGGGAGAGGATCGCCAGACCGGTGAGGACACCGCCGAGGGCCAGCGAACCGGTGTCCCCCATGAAGATCTTGGCCGGCGAGGTGTTCCACCACAGGAAGCCCAGGCAGGCGCCCATCAGCGCGGAGGCGATGACCGCGAGGTCGAGCGGATCGCGCACTTCGTAGCAGGCGTTCGGGTTGGTCAGGGTCGTCGCGTTGGCGCAGGACTCCTGGAACTGCCAGACACCGATGAAGGTGTAGGCGCCGAAGACCAGGACGGATGCGCCGGTGGCGAGGCCGTCCAGACCGTCCGTCAGGTTCACGCCGTTCGACATCGCGAGGATCATGAACAGCGCCCAGATCACGAACAGGATCGGGCCGATCTTCCAGCCGAAGTCCGTGATGAACGACAGCTTCGTCGAGGCCGGGGTGTTGCCGCGGGCGTCCTGGAACTGCAGGGCGAGCACCGCGAAGCTGATGCCGACGATCAGCTGGCCGGCCATCTTCGCCTTGGCCCGCAGGCCCAGCGAACGCCGCTTGACGATCTTGATGTAGTCGTCGAGGAAGCCGACCAGGCCCATGCCGACCATCAGACCGAGCACCAGCAGACCCGAATAGGTCGGCGCGTAGCCGGTGATGACCTTGGACAGGAAGTACGCGGCGACCGTTGCGAAGATGAAGGCGATACCGCCCATCGTCGGCGTACCGCGCTTGCTGGCGTGCTCGCGCGGGCCGTCGTCGCGGATGTACTGGCCGTAGCCCTTGCGGGCCAGCAGCTTGATCAGCAGCGGGGTGCCCACCAGGGTCAGGAACAGGCCGATGACTCCTGAGAACAGGATCTGCTTCATCATCGGACGGCAACCTCACCCTCGGTACCGGCCTCGACGAGCGCCTGCGCCACGCTCTCCAGACCGACCGACCGGGACGCCTTCACGAGAACGACGTCTCCCGGGCGCAACTCGCTGCGCAACAGGTCGACCGCCGCCTGTGCGTCGGACACGTGCACCGACTCCTCACCCCACGAACCCTCGTTATATGCGCCCAGTTGCAGCCAGGACGCTTCCCTGCCCCCGACCGCGACGAGCTTGCCGACATTGAGCCGGACGGCCAGCCGTCCGACCGCGTCGTGCTCGGCGAGCGCCTCGTCCCCCAGCTCGGCCATCTTGCCGAGCACCGCCCAGGTCCTGCGTCCCTTGCCCATGGCCGCGAGCGCGCGCAAGGCGGCTCGCATGGACTCGGGGTTCGCGTTGTAGGCGTCGTTGACGATGGTCACGCCGTCCGGTCGCTCGGTGACCTCCATCCGCCAGCGGGAGAGGGAGCCCGCCTCGGAGAGCGCGGTGGCGATCTCGTCTGCGGACATGCCCAGCTCATGGGCGACGGCGGCCGCGGCGAGCGCGTTCGACACGTGGTGCTCACCGTACAGGCGCATGGTCACTTCGCTGCACCCGGAGGGTGTGTGGAGGCTGAAGGCGGGCTGTCCGCTGTCCGTGAGTCTCACGTTCTCGGCCCGTACGTCCGCTTCGCCGGACTCTCCGAAAAGGATCACCTTCGCCTTCGTACGGGATGCCATGGCCCGTACGAGCGGATCGTCGGCGTTGAGGACCGCGACACCGCCGTCCTCAACTGAAGGGAGTGCCTCTACGAGTTCGCCCTTTGCCTGCGCGATCTGCTCCCGGCCGCCGAACTCCCCGATGTGGGCGGTGCCGACGTTGAGGACGAGGCCGATCTGCGGGGGCGTCAGCTCCGTGAGGTAGCGGATGTGACCGATCCCGCGGGCGCCCATCTCCAGGACGAGGAACCTCGTCTCTTCGGTGGCGCTCAGCGCGGTCAGCGGCAGCCCGATCTCATTGTTCAACGATCCCGGTGTGAACACCGTGGGCGCCTTGCGGGCGAGCACCTGGGCGATGAGGTCCTTGGTGCTGGTCTTGCCCGCCGAGCCGGTGAGGGCGACGAGGGTCGCGCCGAGCCGTCGTACGACATGGCGGGCGAGGGCGCCCAGGGCGCTCTGGACGTCGTCCACGACGATCGCGGGCACGCCGACCGGGCGGGACGCCAGGAGGGCCACCGCACCCGCCTCGACGACCGCGGGTCCGAAGTCGTGGCCGTCGACTCGCTCGCCGACGAAGGCGACGAAGAGGCTGCCTGGTTGCACTTCCCTGGAGTCGCGGACCACCGGGCCGGTGACCTGGACGGACGGATCCGGTATGTCGTGCGTCTGCCCGCCGACGACTTCTGCGATCTCGGCGAGGGAGAGGGCGATCACAAGTTCATCCCTGGGTCTTCTGGATAGCTTCGCGAAGCACCTGGCGGTCGTCGAAGGGACGGACCACTCCGGCGATGTCCTGGCCCTGCTCGTGGCCCTTGCCCGCGACCAGCACGGTGTCCCCCGGCCGCGCGCGGACGACGGCGGCGGCGATGGCGGCGGCCCGATCCTCGAAGACCAGGACCTCGCCGCGCTCGTGCGCCGGCACGGAGGCCGCCCCCTGGAGCATGGCCGCGAGGATCGCGAGGGGGTCCTCGGAGCGGGGGTTGTCCGACGTCAGTACGGCGGTGTCGGCCAGCCGGGCCACCGCGGCGCCCATCGGCTCGCGTTTCGTCTTGTCCCGGTCCCCGCCGCAGCCGAGCACCACGTGCACCTTGCCCTCGGTCACCTTGCGCAGCGCGCGCAGGACCGACTCGACGGCGTCCGTCTTGTGGGCGTAGTCGACGACCGCGAGATACGGCTGCCCGGCGTCCACGCGTTCCAGGCGCCCCGGCACGCCCGGCACCTCGGCGACGCCGTCGGCGGCGAGCTGCGGGTCGAGGCCCGCGGTGGCCAGGGCGGCGATCGCGGCGAGGGTGTTGGCCACGTTGAAGGAGCCGGCCAGCGGCGATCTCGCGGTGATCAGCTCGCCCTTGGGGCCGACCGCGGTGAACGTCGAGTCCATCGGGCCGACCTGGACGTCCTCGGCGCGCCAGTCGGCGTCCGGGTGGCCCTCCGCGGAGTAGGTGATCACGGGAACCGTGGCCTCGGCGGCGAGCCTGCGGCCGTACTCGTCGTCGAGGTTGACCACTCCCTGCCGGCTGCGCAGCGGCGTGAACAGCTGGGCCTTGGCCTGGAAGTAGTCCTCCATGCCGGAGTGGAACTCCATGTGCTCCGGGCTGAGGTTGGTGAAGACCGCGACGTCGAAGATGCAGGCGTCGACCCGGCCGAGGACCAGCGCGTGGCTGGAGACCTCCATGGCGACCGCGTCGACCCCGCGCTCGCGCATGACCGCGAACAGGGCCTGGAGATCGGTGGCTTCGGGGGTCGTGCGCTCCGACTTCATGCGGTCGTCGCCGATGCGCGTCTCGACCGTGCCGATCAGCCCGGTGGACCGGACCGTTTTCAGCCCGCCCTCCACGAGGTAGGCGGTGGTCGTCTTCCCGGAGGTGCCGGTGATGCCGATCTGGAGCAGATCGCGGCCGGGGTGGCCGTAGATGGTGGCCGCCAGCTCGCCCATCTGCCCGCGCGGATCGGCTACGACCAGTACCGGCAGGCCGGTCGCGGTCGCGCGGTCGGCGCCTGCCGGGTCCGTCAGGACCGCGACGGCACCGAGGCCCGCGGCCTGGGTCACGAAGTCGGCGCCGTGCACACGGGCGCCGGGCAGCGCGGCGTACAGGTCGCCGGGGCGGACGGCGCGCGAGTCATGGGTGATGCCCGTGACCTCGGCGGTGGACACCGGCTCGGCGGCGCCCAGTTGGTCGGCGAGTTCCGCGAGGGGTGTGGCGGAGAGCTGCGCCGGCCTGGGCGGCCCCGGGTATGTCACGGATGCGCCCTTCTGGGGTGGTTGGGACTGATCGGCGGTTGGCACGGCGGTGAGCGTACCGGGCGCACCGGCCTCCGAGCGAAGCGAGGGGCGGGGCTCGCCCTGGTTCCCGGAATGGGAAGTGATCATGGTCACGGATCGGTTCCTGGCTGTTGCGCTGATCAGGGAGTGAAGGTCACGGGCAGGTTCGCGGCCTTCGCCCCGGTGGGCGGGACCTGGAGGGTCTTGAGGGCGAACTCCATCACCTGCTTGTAGATCGGTCCGCAGATCTGACCGCCGAAGTAGCTTCCGCTGGTGGCGTTCTGGATCGCGCAGTAGACGGTGATGCGGGGGTTGTCGGCGGGCGCGAACCCGGCGAACGACGAGGTGTAGCCCTTGTACTTGCCGGTGGCCGGATCCACGCGGTTGGCGGTGCCGGTCTTGCCCGCGACCCGGTACCCCGGAATCGCGGCCTTACCGCCGGTGCCCTGCTCGTCGTCCACCACGGACTCCAGCATCTGGGCGAGGGTCTTCGCCGTCTTCGCACTGATGACCCGGGTCTTCTTGGGCGTGGCGGCCGGGGTGAAACGGCCGTCGGGGCCCTTCGTGCCGCGCACCAGGGTGGGTTCGACGCGGACTCCGCCGTTGGCGACCGTCGAGTAGACGGAGGCCGCCTGGAGCGCGTTGAGGGACATGCCCTGGCCGAAGGGAATCGTGTACTGCTGCGAGGTCGACCACTTGTCGGGGGTCGCGAGGATGCCCTTCGTCTCGCCGGGGAAGTCGAGCCCGCTGTAGGTGCCGATGCCGAACTTGTGCAGATACGAGTACAGGACCTCGTTGGCCTGCGCCTGCGTCTTGCCGAGCTGGCCGGCCGCCTCGATGGTGCCGATGTTGCTGGACTTGGCGAGGACGCCGTTGAGCGTGAGGTTCCAGGTGGCGTGGTCGACGTCGTCCTGGAAGAGGCGGTCGCCGCGGTGCAGCCGGTTCGGCACGACGACATGCGTCAGCGGGGTGGCCACGTTCTCCTGGAGTACGGCGGCCATCGTCATGACCTTGGCGGTGGAGCCGGGCTCGTAGGCGTCCTGGAGGGCCGCGTTGCCCAGGGAGGCCGCGTTGGCCTGCGCGAGGTCGTTCGGGTCGAAGCCGGGCGCGTTGGCCATGGCGAGGATCTCTCCGGTGCGGGTGTCCTGCACTATCACGTACCCGCGATCCGCCTTGGACTTCTTCACCTGCTCCGTGATGGCGTTCTGCGCGGCCCACTGGATGTCGCGGTCGATGGTCAGCTCGACGTCGGAACCGGGCACGGCGGGCGTCTCCGTGGAGCCCGCGGTGGGCACCTGGAGGCCGCCGGACTGGGCGTAGCGGACCTTGCCGTCCTTGCCGGTCAGGTCCTTGTTCAGCTGCTGCTCGACCCCGCCGCCGCCCTTTCCGTCGGCGTTGACCCAGCCCAGTATCCCGGCGGCGAGATCACCGTTCGGGTACACGCGCTTGGTGGTGGGGACGGCGAGGACACCTGCGAGGACGTTGACCGTGGTCGGGTCGGTTCCGGACTTGGTGGTGAGCGCGCTCTTCAGGTCCTTGATCTGCTTCCAGACCTGCGGGGTCTGCCGGTTGGCGAGCACCACGTAGCGCAGGTTCTTGTTCGCGGGCCTGAGCTTCTTGACCAGCCCGGCCTGGTCCACGCCGAGGATCGGGGCGAGGAGGGCGGCCGCCTGCTCCGGCCCGTCGTCGATCTTGAGCTGCTTGCGGGTGAACAGCGTCGGGTCGGCGGTGATCGTGTACGCGTCCACGCTGGTCGCCAGGGCCACCCCGGAGCGGTCGGTGATCTCGCCGCGCTCGGCGGCCAGGACGTAGTCGACGTACCGGTTCTGCGCGGCCTTGGCGGCGTACGCGCTCGCGTCGACGGCCTGCACCTGGAGCAGCCGTACGACGAACGCGATCAGGACGAGGGTCAGCGCGAGGCTGATCATCCGCAGCCGGGGGCGGGGGCTGCCGAGCCGGAGGGAGCGCGGGCCGCCTGGGCGGGCGGCGGGAGGGGCCGGTGCCGGGCGGCGGGCCGGGCGGGCGCCGGGCCCGGGGCGGCGCCGGGCGTCGGGCCGTTCGGGCCTGGCCGGTCCGGGCACTCGGCGGCGCGGCGGTTCCCTGTCGGACACTTCCGTCACCTGCCGGGTGTAGTCGGGGTGGAGGACTGAACTGCCGTGGACCGCACGGGCGGTACGGACCGGGCCGGGGTGGGGGTGGCCACGGGTGCTGTCGCGCCGCGCGCGGGGGTCGGGCTCGGGCTCGGCCTGCTGATGAGCGCCTCCGGGGCGAGGACCACCGGTGTGTCCGCCGAGGTCTTCTCGGCGGTGGCCTGCTCCGGGACACCCTTCACCGTGCCGTTCGGGTCGAGGAAGGCGGGGTCTCCCCCGGGCACCATGCCGAGTTCGTGTGCGCGGCGCTGGAGGGCGTCGGGGGCGGAGTAGGCGTCGACGTCCCGCTGGAGGGCCTGTTCCTCGTCGGTGAGGCTCTTGGTCTGCTTCTGGAGGTCGTCCAGCTTGAACTGCCCTTCGCTGAGCGCGGAGTTCAGCACGAGCAGTCCGATCAGGCCGCCACCGAGGAGGAGCACGACAAGGAGGACGAACGGGGTACGGGCCGCCTGTCCGGGGCCGGTCGGGAAGAGCCGCGCGAGCCGGGCGGCCCTGCCCCTCAGTTCGGGTTTCCTACTCACTCACGCACCCCGCGCCCCACACCGACTTGGTACGTACTCACCCGATGTCCTCCCTGATGCGCTCGGCCCCCCGCAGCCGCGCGGGTGCCGCCCGCCGGTTCTCGGCGACCTCTTCCTCGGTGGGAAGTTCGGCACCGCGCGTCAGGAGCTTGAGCCGGGGCTGGTACTGCTCGGGCACCACCGGCAGTCCAGGAGGCGCGGTGTTGGCGGCGCCGGCCGCGAACACCTGCTTCACCAGGCGGTCTTCGAGCGAGTGGTACGACAGGACGGCGATCCGGCCGCCCACGGCAAGGGATTTCACGGCGGCGGGAATCGCCCTCTCCAGGACGGACAGTTCGCCGTTGACCTCGATCCGCAGCGCCTGGAAGGTGCGCTTGGCCGGGTTGCCGCCGGTGCGCTTGGCGGCCTGGGGCAGCGAGTCGCGGATCAGCTCGACGAGCCGCGCGCTGTTGCTGAACGGCTCCTTGTCGCGTTCCCGGACGACCGCGGACACGATCCGCTTGGCCTGCTTCTCCTCGCCGTACGCCCGCAGGATGCGGACGAGTTCGCCCGCCGGGTAGGTGTTGAGGACCTCGGCGGCGCTGATGCCGGTCGTCTGGTCCATGCGCATGTCCAGGGGCGCGTCCTGGGCGTAGGCGAAGCCGCGGTCGGCCTCGTCCAGCTGCATGGAGGAGACGCCGAGGTCGAACAGAACGCCCTCCACGCGCGCGAGGCCGAGCCGCTCCAGCACCTCGGGCAGCTCGTCGTAGACGGCGTGCACGAGGGTGGCGCGCTCCCCGAAGGGGGCGAGGCGTTCACCGGAGAGACGCAGGGCCTCCTTGTCGCGGTCGAGGGCGACGAGGCGGGCCTCGGGGAAGCGGGCGAGCAGTGCCTCGCTGTGGCCGCCGAGGCCGAGCGTGCAGTCGACGACCACGGCACCCGGCCGCTCCAGGGCGGGTGCCAACAGGTCCAGGCACCGCTGGAGCATCACCGGGACGTGTCGACTGTTGCTCAAGGGGCCCTCTCAGGTCCGGCGGGCCCGTACGCACCGCCGGGTCCCCGCCCGCTCAGGAAGGGGAAGGCCTGCCGGCGCCGGAAGCGTCAGCCGACCGGGAGCGGGAGGAGGCCGAGCCGTACGTACGCGCCGCGCACGTGGGGAGAATCCGGAAGGTCGCCGGGGTCTCCGGGAAAAGTCCAGCAGGGAGGCCTCGCCTCCCGCTCCGCGCAACTTTAGTCCACGCTGTCTCACGGTCAATCAACCGGCCTGCGCGTCGCGGACCGGGGCGCGTGCGAAGCCTCAAAACGGGAACAATCACCCACGCGGGCGCACCCCCGCCACCCGTGTGGGTTACCTCACAAGAGGACACGATGACGCTCTTTTTCCCATCTCACAGCAAGACCGCACCGCCGGTGACCAGTACCGTCATAGGTATGACGACCTCCGCATCCGTACCCACAGAGTCCGAAGGCGCCATAGCCCACGGCGGGACCGTGACGGACCGCCTCGTCGAGGCCAACGCCCAGTACGCCGCCGCGTTCACCGACCCCGGGATGGATGCCCACCCCGTCCTCCAGGTGGCCGTCGTGGCCTGCATGGACGCCCGTCTCGACCTGCACAAGGCGCTCGGCCTCCAGCTCGGCGACTGCCACACCATCCGCAACGCGGGGGGTGTGGTCACCGACGACGTCATCCGCTCCCTCACCATCAGCCAGCGGGCGCTCGGCACCCGCAGCGTCGTGCTCATCCACCACACCGGCTGCGGGCTGGAGTCCCTCACCGAGGAGTTCCGGCACGACCTGGAGATGGAGGTCGGCCAGCGCCCCGCCTGGGCGGTGGAGGCCTTCCGGGACGTGGAGCAGGACGTACGGCAGTCCATGCAGCGTGTGCGCACCTCACCGTTCCTGCTGCACACTGACGATGTGCGCGGCTTCGTGTTCGACGTGAAGTCGGGTCTGCTGCGCGAGATCGACCCCGCCTGACACACCCGCCCGCCCCGAAACTTCGAAAAGTTCGCCCCTCGGACCGCCCAAAAGGTCGTAAGACCCGACAAAGCGAAGGCAGTTGTCCACAGGCGAGTGACACGAACCGGTAACGGCAACAAGAATGCGGGTGTGGCGTCACGCGGAACTTTTCCCGCGTGCCGTCCGTGTTTCGGGGTGGGCCGGTCCGCGGTAGCGCGTCGGCCCATGGAAAGAACGGGCCGAGGAGGGCCGGGTGACGACCTATGACGATCGAGCGAGCCTTACAGATCTGACCGCCACTGTGGAGCGAGTCCGCAGTTCGGTGGAAGGAGTGATCGAGGGCAAGCCCGAGGTCGTACGGCTTTCGCTGACCGTGCTGCTCGCCGAGGGACATCTTCTGATCGAGGACGTCCCGGGCGTGGGCAAGACAATGCTGGCCAAGGCGCTGGCGCGGTCGATCGACTGTTCGGTGCGGCGAATCCAGTTCACGCCGGACCTGCTGCCCTCGGACATCACCGGTGTGTCCATCTGGGACCAGCAGCGGCAGGACTTCGAGTTCAAACCGGGCGCCATCTTCGCGCAGATCGTGATCGGCGACGAGATCAACCGCGCCTCGCCGAAGACGCAGTCCGCGCTCCTGGAGTCGATGGAGGAGCGGCAGGTCACCAGCGACGGCCAGACCTACGAGCTGCCCAGCCCCTTCATGGTGGTCGCCACGCAGAACCCGGTCGAGATGGAGGGCACCTATCCGCTGCCCGAGGCCCAGCGCGACCGCTTCATGGCCCGGGTCTCCATCGGCTATCCCAGCGCGGAGGCCGAGCTGCAGATGCTGGACATCCACGGCGGGGTGAGCCCGCTGGACGACCTCCAGCCCGTGGCCCACGCGCACGACATCGTCAAGCTGATCGAGGCGGTCCGCGGCGTCCATGTCGCCGACGCGGTGCGCAGATACGCGGTGGACCTGGTCTCCGCCACCCGCACCCACCCCGACCTCAGACTCGGCGCCTCCCCGCGCGCGACGCTGCATCTGCTGCGCGCGGCGAAGGCGTCCGCCGCCCTGAGCGGCCGCGAGTACGCGCTGCCGGACGACATCCAGGCGCTCGCGATCGCGGTCCTGGCCCACCGCCTGCTGCCCACCGCCCAGGCGCAGCTGAACCGCCGTACGGCGGAGCAGGTCGTCCAGGAGATCCTGCAGCGCACCCCCGTGCCCGCGGCGCCCCCGCAGCAGAGCGGCTTCGGCATGGGCCGCGGCCCGGCGTCCTACGGCGAGCAGCCGCCCCGGAGGCTGTGATGACCGCCGGGGGGCCGGGGGTCCCGGAGCCCGAGCGGGACGAGAAGGGCGGTGTCCGCACGGCCCTGGCGGGGCTGACCACCCGCGGTCGCTCGTTCCTGGCCGCCGGTATCGCGGCGGCCGTCTGCGCTTACGTCCTGGGGCAGGGCGATCTGCTCCGGGTCGGACTGCTGCTGGCCGTGCTGCCCCTGGTCTGCGCGACCGTGCTCTACCGCACCCGCTACCGGGTCGCCGGCAGCCGCCGGCTCTCCCCCGCGCGCGTGCCCGCCGGCAGCGAGGCCCGCGTCCATCTGCGGATGGACAACGTCTCGCGGCTGCCCACAGGCCTGCTGATGCTCCAGGACCGGGTGCCGTACGTGCTCGGCCCGCGCCCCCGCTTCGTCCTGGACCGGGTGGAGGCGGGCGGCCGGCGCGAGGTGTCCTACCGGGTCCGCTCCGACCTGCGGGGCCGCTATCCCCTGGGCCCGCTGCAGCTGCGGCTGACGGATCCGTTCGGGATGTGCGAACTGACCCGCTCCTTCTCGACGTTCGACACCCTGACCGTGATCCCGCGCGTGGAGGCCCTGTCCCCGGTCCGCCTCAGCGGCGAGGCCAAGGGGTACGGCGACGGACGCAACCGCTCGCTGGCCCTGGCCGGCGAGGACGACGTGATCCCGCGCGGCTACCGCTACGGCGACGACCTGCGCCGCGTGCACTGGCGCTCCACCGCCCGCTACGGCGAGCTGATGGTGCGCCGCGAGGAGCAGCCGCAGCGCGCCCGCTGCACCGTGCTCCTCGACACCCGGGGCATCGCCTTCGCGGGCCAGGGCCCGGACTCGGCCTTCGAGTGGGCCGTCTCTGGCGCCGCCTCCGTCCTGGTGCACATGCTGGAACGGGGCTTCTCCGTACGGCTGTTGACCGACACCGGCAACTCGGTGCCCGGTGAGGGCGCCGACGGCTTCGCGGGCGCGAGCCAGGAGTCGGCGGACGCGGCCGGGCTGATGATGGACACCCTCGCGGTGATCGACCACTCGGACGGCGCCGGCCTGTCCCGGGCCTACGACCTGCTGCGCGGCGGAAACGAAGGAATGCTGGTGGCCTTCTTCGGCGACCTCGACGAGGAACAGGCGGCGATCGTCGCCCGGATGCGGCAGCGCAGCGGTGGCGCCCTCGCCTTCGTGCTGGACAGCGACGGCTGGGTGCGCGAGCCCACCGACGTACCCGGACCGGAGAACGAGCAGGAGGAGCGGCTGCGGATGCTGCGTGACGCGGGCTGGACCGTCCTGGGCGTGCCGCGCGGCGCGTCCCTGAACCAGCTGTGGCAGCAGGCCGACCGGGAGCGCAACGGCATCACCGCGGCCGGTCTCGGGGAGGGATGGGGATGAGCGGGCGGGCACGACTGGCGCTCTGCGCCTGGGCGGCGACGATGCTGGCGTCCACCGCGCTGATCCCCCTGGTCTCCCCGGCGATCTGGATCTTCCAGGCCGGCTTCATGCTGGCGATCCAGGCCGGGGTGGGCGCGGCGACCCGGCGGGTCCCGCTGGCCCGGCCGCTGACCGTCGCGGCGCAGGCCCTGGTCACGCTGCTGATGCTGACCCTGGTCTTCGCGCGGGCGCAGGCCTTCGCGGGGATCATCCCGGGCCCCGAGGCCTTCCAGCACTTCGGCGACCTGCTGCAGCAGGGCTCGGACGACGTCTCCCGGTACGCGATCCCGGCACCGCTGCACGACGGCATCCGGCTGATGATCATCGGCGGGGTGCTGGTGATCGGCCTCGCGGTGGACACGCTCGCGGTCACCTTCCGCAGCGCGGCCCCGGCCGGGCTGCCGCTGCTCGCCCTGTACTCGGTGGCCGCCGGGCTGTCGAACAGCGGCTACGACTGGCTGTGGTTCCTGTTCGCGGCGGCGGGCTATCTGATGCTGCTGCTGTCCGAGGGCCGGGACCGGCTCGCCCAGTGGGGCCGGGTCTTCGGCGGGGCACCACGCACCGCCCCGGGTTCGGACTCCTCCGGGCCGCTCGCCCCGGTGCGCACCGGGCGGCGGATCGGCGCGGTCGCGCTGGCCGTCGCCCTGCTGCCGCTGCCCACGATCTCGGGCGGCCTGCTGGACGCCGCCGGGACCGGTGTGGGCGTGGGTACCGGAGGCGGCGGCACCATCTCCGCCGTCAACCCGCTGGTCTCGCTGCGCGACAGCCTGAACGTGGACGAGAACCGCCAGGTCCTGTCCCTGCGCACCGACTCGAACGACCTCTCGGACATGTATCTGCGGATCGTGTCCCTGGACGACTTCGACGGCATCACCTGGAAGCCGTCACAGCGGCACATCCAAAGCGTGCCGAACCCGTTCCCCACGCCGACCGGCCTCGGCGCCGACATCAAGCGCTCGAAGATCACGACCCGGATCTCGGCCGCCGACTGGTACGCCCAGGACTGGCTGCCGATGCCGTACCCGCCCAGCGGCGTGAACATCGACGGCAGCTGGCGCTACGAGCCCGTGGGCATGACGGTCGTGGGTGACCACGGCCAGAACACGCGCGGGGTGACCTACACGGTCACCAGCCTGAACGTGGAGCCGACCGCGGAGCAGCTGGCCACCGCGCCGGCCCCGTCGAAGGCCCTGGAGACCCAGTACACGAAGGTGCCGGACTCGTTGCCCGCGGTGGTGGCCCAGACCGCCCGCCGGGTCACCGCGGGCTCGGCCAACGCGTACGAGCAGGCGGTCAAGCTCCAGGACTACTTCGCGGTGACCGGCGGCTTCCAGTACGACACCCAGGTGGACGTCGGTACCGGCCGCAACGCGATAGCGAAGTTCCTCAAGGACAAGCAGGGCTTCTGCGTCCACTTCTCCTTCGCGATGGCGGCGATGGCCCGCACCCTGGGCATCCCGGCCCGGGTAGCGGTGGGCTTCGCGCCCGGCACGCCGGAGGCCAACCAGACGGTGTCGGTGGGCCTGAAGGACGCGCACGCCTGGCCCGAGCTGTACTTCGAGGGCATCGGCTGGACCCGCTTCGAGCCGACCCCCAACCGGGGCTCGGTGCCGTCGTACACCCAGTCGAACACCCCCGGCAGCGACATCCCGGACCCGGCCGGCTCCTCGTCCGCGACGAGCGCTGCGCCCTCGGCCGCCCCCTCGGCGAGCGAGAGCTGCACGGCCCAGCTGAAGAAGATCGAGGGCTGCACCAGCCAGGCCCCGGCGCTCGCGGCGGGCGACGACGGCAGGGGCCCGTGGTGGTATCTGCGGGTGTCACTGCTGAGCCTGGGGGCGCTGCTGCTGCTGGCGATCCCGTTCTCTCCGATGCTCTGGCGGACCCGGACGCGCTCGGCACGGCTGGGCGCGCACGGTCGTACGGCGGCCGACGCGGCCATGCACACGCTGGCGGTCTGGGAGGAACTGACCGATACGGCCTGGGACTTCGGGATCTCGCCGGACGATTCGCTGACCCCGCGCAAGGCCGCCGCCCGGATCGTGCGGCTCGGTCATCTCGATCCGCCGACCGCCGCCTCGGTGCACCGCGTGGCGGACGCCGTGGAGCAGGTCCTCTACGCCCCCAGGCCGCAACTGGCGGCGGGACTCGCGCAGGACGTGCGCCAGGTGGTCGTCGGTTTCCAGGACACGGCGAGCCGCTCCACGCGGCTGCGCGCAGTGGTCGCCCCGCGCTCGACCGTCCGGGTGGTGTGGGCGCTGTCGGCCTGGTGGGCGTCCGTGACGGCGCGGGCGGCGGAGATCCGGCCGACCCTGCGCAAGCCGTCCGGGCAGCAGGGCTGAGAAGCAGGGCATACGGGAGGGGGGGGGGGCCCCGGGGGGGGGGGGCCCCCCCCCCGGGGGGGGGGGGGGGGCGCCCGGGGGGGCGGGGGGGGGGGGGCCGCCAGGGGCCGGC
>NZ_JBHYWD010000004.1:74071-94317 GCF_042751305.1 Streptomyces hokutonensis | reverse complement strand
CGCGCCCCCCGCCCGCCCTCCGCACTCGACCAGGCGCGCCACGCACTGGGGGGTGGAACAGCCGGCCACCCGCCCCCCCCCCCCCCCTCACTCGTGTCTTGAGGAGCGCCGCGTGTGCTGCGGGGCCGGGTGCCGCTACTGGCCCTGCTGTTCGTCGCGGCGGCGCTGCCAGCGCTGCTCGATACGATCCATGACCGAGCGTCGCTGCCGTCCCTGGTGGCGGGTGTGCGGAGCGCCCGCGGTGGGCTGTTCGCCAGGCTTCGGGGCCTTGCGCCAGCCGGTCACGGCGAGTACCGCACAGCCCAGCATGACGAGGAATCCCACCACGCTGACCCAAATCTGCTTTGCGACCATTCCTGCCATGAGGAGCGCAATACCTACAAGGAAGCCGGCCACCGCCTGGTAGACCCGTCGCCGGGTGTACGTGCGCAGCCCGCTTCCCTCAAGCGCTGTCGCGAACTTGGGATCTTCGGCGTACAGCGCTCGCTCCATCTGCTCGAGCATTCGCTGCTCGTGCTCCGAGAGCGGCACGGAGTCCTCCTCATCGTGCAGTCGCCGGGGCGACCCGGGGGGTCCCTTCAGGATAGGCAGGGAATCGCCCCCGTGAAACCCGCCCCTCTACGCCAATTGACCAACCGGAATCCGCCATGGCCGTTCCGGCTCGCTGAAGCTTCCATTCCCCAGCGGCCGTCCCGTCATGCCGGGCGGTCTCCCTCGATCATACGGCGCCGGGCCCGCGATCGGGGGGCCTGTGGCGTACTCCATGTGCGGCCGAGCCCCTGATCAGGGCTCCGTCGCGGGAGGCCACTCACGCCTCTCCGGCACCCCGCGTCTCGCCGAGCACGTGAAGCTGCGTGGCCACCGAGTGGTACGCCGGGAGCTCGGCCGCCGCGGCCTCCAGCTTCAGCAGCGCGTCGAGGGCGCCGGGCTCGGTGTCCACGAGCACACCGGGGACCAGGTCGGCGAAGACCCGCACCCCGTGCACGGCGCCGACGTCGAGGCCCGCGCCCTCGACGAACTCGGTGAGCTGCCCGGCGGTGAAGCGGTGCGGGACGGGGTCGGCGGCGCCCCAGCGGCCGTTCGGGTCGGCGAGGGCCCGGCGGGCCTCCGTGAAGTGGCCGGCGAGGGCGCGCGCGAGGACGGCACCGCCGAGTCCGGCGGCGAGCAGGCTGAGGACGCCCTCGGGGCGCAGCGCGGCCACCACCGTGCGGACGCCCTCGGCGGGGTCCTCGAGGTACTCCAGGACTCCGTGGCACAGCACCGCGTCGTAGCCGCCGCGCTCGACCACGTCGAAGAGGCCGTGCGCGTCGCCCTGGACGCCCTGGACACGGTCGGCGACACCGGCCTCGGCGGCGCGGCGCTCCAGCGCGAAGAGCGCGTTCGGGCTGGGGTCGACGACGGTGACGCGGTGGCCGAGGCGGGCGACGGGCACCGCGAAGTTGCCGCTGCCGCCTCCGGTGTCGAGGACGTCCAGCGCGTCCCGACCCGTGGCCTTGACCCGGCGGTCGAGGGCGTCCTGAAGGACGTCCCAGACCACGGCGGTACGGAGGGAGGCGCGGGGGCGGCTCGGGTCCGACACGGCAGTTGACTCCTCGGCGCGGCACCGCCTGTGCACGGCGGAGCGAACGGGCTGCCTCCCCGGCCCGGAGACGGGCGGAGGGAGGGCTTCAGGCGCCCTCCACCCTATTGCCTCCGGTGCCGTACCCGGTGATGTGTCTCGCGCGGCGGAACGCCGCCGGCTCACCCGGCGCGATCCCCCGGCCGCTCCGGGTCCTGGCGTGGCTGGGGCAGGACCGGCTGGAGGACGAGCATCCGCTCGACCAGGCGCAGGAACATCGCCACGTCGCGTATGAGGTCGTCGGCGTCCCGGCGGGTCGCCGCACCCTGGATGCCTGCCTCGGCCCTGGCGCGGCGCCGGGCTCCGGAGGCGAACAGGGCGCTCCACTCGGTGAGTTCGGGTGCTATCTCGGGGAGTACTTCCCAGGCGCTGCGGATGCGGGCCCGGCGCCGGGCGGTGGGCTCCGGCTGGGCGCGCGCGGCGAGTACCGCGGCGGCGGTGCGCAGGGCGGCGAGGTGGGCCGTCGCGTAACGCTCGTTCGGCGTTTCGAGGACGGCTGCCTCGTCGAGTCCGGCGCGGGCCTGGGCGAGCAGGTCGAGGGCGGCGGGCGGGGCCGTGGCCCGGCGGAGCACGGGGTGTACGTCGCTCGCCGGGCCGGTCAGTGAGGGGGCAGGGCCGGCGGCGCGGCGCCGACGGGCGGCGGCTGCGGACGAGTTGGCCATGACGAACCTCCTGTCGTCTGTGTGACGGCACTGGTGCCGTATGTGCCCATCGTGAGGTATGGCACTGACAATCCGTTCTGACCTGCGCTTTTGCTTCGATCGAAGGTTCGCGTTAGTTTTTGCACTGACCAGTCAGTTCAAAAGAGACTTCAGCAACAGGGGATGGGGAACCGTGGGTGGGGTCGGTGTCACGGCCGAGGACTTCGGGGTCGAGGGGCCGCGCGGCTGGGCGTTCCGGGGGATCTCCCTGGACGCCGGGCCCGGGTCGCTGATCGCCGTCGAAGGGCCTTCCGGGTCCGGGCGTACGAGCCTGCTGCTCGCGCTCACCGGGCGGATGAAGGCGTCCGAAGGGACCGCCCGCGTGGGCGAGTTCACGCTGCCGAAGCATTCGGCGGCCGTACGGCAGGTCGGCGCGCTGGCCAATGTCGCCGGGGTCACCGACCTCGATCCGGCGCTGACCGTCGGGGAGCATCTGCGCGAACGGGCGGTGCTGCAAAGGCGGTTCGGGGACTCGGTGCGCGCGCTGCTGCGGCCGCGGTCCGAGCGGACGGCCGAGGCGCGGCTGCGGATCGAGCGGGCGCTGACCGCCGCCGGTCTCGACCTCGACGCCCTGCCGAAGGGTGCCCGGACCGCCGTACGGGATCTGGAACGGCCGCAGGAGTTGCGGCTGTCCATCGCGCTGGCGCTGATCGGGCGGCCGGCGCTGCTCGGTGTGGACGACGTCGATCTCAAGCTCTCGGATGCCGAACGGGCCGAGATCTGGGACCTGTTGAGGTCCCTCGCGGATTCCGGGACGACCGTCGTGGCCGTGTCCGCCCAAGGAACGGAGAAGGCCGATGCACGCGCCACGACTGGCCGCGCTTGAGCTGCGGCGCTTCGGCAGGGGCAAGCTGCCGCGCGCCGCGCTCGTCGCCCTCCTGCTGCTGCCGCTGCTGTACGGCGCCCTGTACCTGTGGTCCTTCTGGGACCCGTACGGCCGCCTTGACCGCATCCCCGTGGCGCTCGTCAACGACGACTGGGGGACGACGGCCGACGGGAAGAAGCTCACGGCGGGCGACGACATCACCCGGGGGCTGCGCGAGAGCAGGACGTTCGAGTGGCACGAGGTGAGTGCGGCCACCGCGCGGAAGGGCGTCGAGGACGGCACGTACTACTTGTCGCTGACCATGCCGGCCGACTTCAGCCGGCGCATCGCCTCCAGTGCGGGCGACTCCCCGGAGACGGGCGCGCTCCAGGTGCGCACGAACGACGCGAACAACTACATCGTCGGGCAGATCTCCCGGACGGTGTTCGGCGAGGTGCGCTCGGCCGCGTCCACCAAGGCCTCGCGGACCTTCCTGGACCGGATCTTCGTGTCGTTCTCCGACATCCACGGGCAGACCGTGAAGGCGGCCGACGGCGCCGACAAGCTCAAGGGCGGGATCGGGACGGCCGAGGCGGGCTCCAAGGATCTCGCCGACGGTCTGAAGGACGCCAAGAAGGGCAGCGGGAAGCTCTCCAAGGGCCTGGAGAAGCTCGACACGGGTGCGGGCGGTCTGGAGGACGGTTCGCAGCAGGTGGCGGCCGGGACGCAGACCCTCGCGGACACGGTCAACGGGGTCGCCGGCAAGGTGGGGCCCTTCCTGAAGGACAACGAGAAGACCATCGGGGACACGGCCCGGTTGGTCGCCGACTCGGCGAAGACGATCCGCGCCAACCTCGGCACCCTGGTGAAGGCGGCCCCGGTCGCCGCCAAGGGAGCGCACGCGGCCTCGGACACCCTGGACGACGTCTACAGGGCGCGCTGCGAAACCGCCGTCCTTGACGACGCCGCCTGCCCCGACCTGAAGAAGGCCGCCCAGGCCGCCTCGGAGGTGGCGAAGGTCGCCGATGACGTCAACAGTCTGGTGGCCGACCAGAACGGCGACCTGAAGAAGCTCGACACGAACCTGCGCACCCTCCAGACGCAGGCCCAGGCGCTCGCCGACCGCGCACCGCACCTCTCCGAGGACCTCGACGACGCGGTGGCCAGGATCAACAAACTGAACGACGGCGCAGGGAAGGTCGCCGCGGGCGCCAAAACGCTGCACACCGGGCTCGGCACGGCCAAGTCCGGCGCGACCGCCCTGGACACCGGGGTCGGCAGGCTGAAGACCGG
This sequence comes from Streptomyces hokutonensis, assembly GCF_042751305.1. Classification (GTDB taxonomy): domain Bacteria; phylum Actinomycetota; class Actinomycetes; order Streptomycetales; family Streptomycetaceae; genus Streptomyces; species Streptomyces hokutonensis_A. The sequence continues at coordinate 89,900 of NZ_JBHYWD010000004.1, read as the reverse complement.
CGCCGTGGACCTCAGCGGCGGCCTGTACAAGCTCGCCGACGGCTCCGGGAAGCTCGCCGGCGGACTGCACGACGGCGCCTCCCAGATCCCCGACTACGACAAGCAGGACCGCGACCAGCGCACCGGGGTCATGGCGGACCCGGTCCAGCTGGCCTCCCAGGACCTGCACAGGGCGCCCAACTACGGCACCGGATTCGCCCCGTACTTCATCCCGCTCTCCCTGTGGGTGGGCGCGATGGTGGCGTACATGCTGATCACGCCCATGAACCGGCGCGCGCTCGCCGCCGGTGCCCCCGCCCGGCGGATCGCGCTCGCGGGCTGGCTGCCGGTGGTGGCGGTCGGGGTGCTCCAGACGGTGGCCCTGATGGCCGTACTTCACTGGGCGATCGGTCTGCAGATGGCGCACGCGGCCGGCACGGTCGGGTTCCTGTTCCTGGTGACGGCGTGCTTCGCGGCGATCGTGCAGTGGTTGAACGCACGCTTCGGGGCGGCGGGCCGGATCCTCGTACTCGCCCTGCTGATGCTCCAGTTGACGTCGGCGGGCGGCACCTATCCGGTGCAGACCAGCCCGGGCTTCTTCAACGCGATCCACCCCTTCCTGCCGATGAGTTACGTCGTCGAGGCACTACGGAGGCTCATCACGGGCGGCGGTCTGGAACCCGTGTGGCACGCGTGCGTGGTGCTCGTCGCCTTCACCGCGGGCGCGCTCGCGCTGACCGCGCTGTCTGCGCGCCGCCGCCAGGTGTGGACACTGGACCGGCTGCATCCGGAGCTGAGCCTGTGACCTCGCCCAGGACCTCGGCACCCGTTCCCGCCGCCGGAGCCGGGCCTGTGAGAATCAGGCCCATGGAAAGCAGCAGCACCCCGTCGGGCGGCAGCACGCGCCGCGAGGCCACCCGGCAGAAGCTCTACGAGGCAGCCGTCACGCTCATCGCCGAACAGGGGTTCTCGGCCACCACGGTGGACGAGATCGCCGAGCGTGCCGGGGTCGCGAAGGGCACCGTCTACTACAACTTCGCGAGCAAGTCCGTCCTCTTCGAGGAGCTGTTGCGACACGGAGTGGGCCTCCTCACCGCCTCTCTGAGGGAGGCCTCGGAGCAGACCGCGCGGGACGGCGGCAGCAAGGTGGACGCCCTGGACGCGATGGTCCGCGCGGGCCTCGGCTTCATCGCCCGCTACCCGTCCTTCACTCAGCTCTACGTGGCCGAGCTGTGGCGCACCAACCGCGCCTGGCAGCCCACGCTCATGGTGGTACGGCAGCAGGTGAACGCGGCCATCGAGGACGTGCTGCACGCGGGCGTGGCGAACGGCGAGTTCAGCCCGGAGATCGACGTCCGGCTGACCGCGGCGGCACTCGTCGGGATGGTGCTGGTGGCCGCCCTGGACTGGCAGTCGTTCCAGCCGGAGCGCTCCCTGGACGACGTCCACTCGGCACTGTCCCGGCTACTCCAGGGGCGGGTCAGCGGGGGCCACTGAGGACACACACAGAAGCGCCGGTCCGTTGTGGCCGCGTCCCCCGCGGGCCGCCCCGAACCGGCGCTCCCTTGTGCTTCCCCCGTACGTTCCCCCTGTTGGAACCCCCGTCGGTCAGTCCCCCTGGGTTCCCCCGTGCTCGCTTCCGCCGATGTTCCGGCGGAAGGAGCGGCCAAGGGCGCGGGCCCCGTTCCGCCGCCCCGTGTCGGCGGTACCGGAGCCGCGCCCCTTTCCGTGTCTCCACTCTCTCGTTCGCGCAGGTCGCGCCCCATCCGCGCGCGTACTCATCTCACTCCCTAGGTACGCATACTCAGCCGTACGCACTCAGGCCCAGGACGCCCTGTTGCCGAGTGGTTACTATCGCCCCCGTGTCCGTACTCCCCCTGGTCTTCACCAGCGGCTGGGCCAGCGGCATCAACGCCTACGCGGTGGTGCTGCTGCTCGGTGTCTTCGGCGCGACCGGGGTGAGCGACGCCGTCCCCGAGTCGCTGCAACGCCCTGAGGTCCTCGTCACGGCGGCCGTGCTGTTCCTGTGCGAGGCGGTCGCCGACAAGATCCCCTACGTCGACTCCCTGTGGGACTCCGTGCACACCCTGATCCGGCCGGCCGCCGGGGCGTGGGTCGGCGCGGTGCTCGCCGGACACAGTGGATCGTTGAACGATGTGGCGGCGGGACTGATCGGCGGTTCGACGGCGCTGGCCAGCCACACGGTCAAGGCCGGGACACGGATGGCGATCAACACCTCACCGGAGCCGTTCAGCAACATCGTGATGAGCCTCGCCGAGGATCTCGGGGTCGGCGCGATCGTCTCGTTCGCGATGTTCCATCCCCAGGCGGCGGCGATCATCGCGGCCGTACTGCTGGCGGCCGGGCTGACGGTCCTGTTCTTCCTGGTCTCGCGGATCCGCCGGTTCCTGCGCCGCCGGGCCCAGCTCCGGGAGGAGAAACGGCTGGCCTCGCAGGTGGCAGGACCACCGGACCGACCGCCCTGGTGACGGCCCGTGACCGGACTGTCAGTGGCGGCCGATAAAGTCGCAGGCATGGCACGGATTGCGGTGATCGGCGCCGGCATGGGCGCGATGGCGGCCGCTGCCCGGCTGGCCGTCGCGGGCCACCGGGTGGCGGTGTACGAGCGTACGGAGACGTACGGCGGCGCGGTGCGCCGCTTCGAGCGGGACGGCTTCTCCTTCGACACCGGCCCCGGGCTGCTGCCCGTGCCCGCCGTCTACCGCGACCTGTTCATCAAGACCGGCAGGGAGCCGCTGGAGGACCTGGTCGAGCTGGTCCAGGTCGACCCGTCCTCGCGGCACGTCTTCGCGGACGGCACGGAGGTGTCGCTGCCGAACGCCTCCCGCGCGGGCGTCGTCACGGCCCTGGACGAGGCGCTGGGCGCCGGCGCGGGGCAGCGCTGGGGCGACTTCCTGATCCGGGCCCGCGAGGCCTGGGACCGCACCCGCAGGCCCCTCCTGGAGGAGCCGCTGTGGCCCAACTGGCCGGTGCTGGCCGGGCAGGAGCCCTATCCGGCGGTCCCTCACAAGAAGCTGCTGCGCACGCGCAGGGCGAGCACCCTCGCCGAGATCGGCGCCTGGGAGCTGCGCGACGACCGCCTGACAGCCCTTCTGGAGAGCCATGCCCTCGCCCACGGCCTCGATCCCCGGTCCGCGCCGGCGAGCGCGGCCGTGCTGCCGTACATGGAGCATGCCTTCGGTACCTGGTATGTGCGCGGCGGCATACGGGAGTTGGCGCGGGCGGTGTACGAGCGGTGTCTGGCGCGGAAGGTCGAGTTCGTCTTCGGGGCGGAGGTCACCCGGGTCCTGGAGAAGGACGGACGGGCGGCGGGAGTCGAGCTGGCCGGCGGCAGCCTGGTGGACGCGGATCATGTCGTCGCCGATGTGGACCCGGTGCGCCTGTGCGCCCTGACGGAACATCCACTGGACGCGGACGGTGACGTGCGCGCCGACCGGGTCTCGCCCAGGCCCGCACGCCTGACGCTGTTGCTGGCCCTGCGCGGACCGCGCGAGGCCGGGGCCGTCCACCGGACGATCGTCCACGCCCCGGACCGGGAGGCCGAGTTGGACCTGCTGGCCTCCCCCGGCGGTGACCCGCCCCGGTGTCCCACCGTGACAGTGCTGCGCCCCGGCGACCCCGCGCTCACGCCGGACGGCGGGCACGAGTCCGCGGTGGTGTCCGCCGTGCTGTCCGGCGAGACGGCCTGGGAGGAACCGGGCACGGTCCGGCGCTACACCGACCTGCTGCTCGAAGCCGCCGGGCCCGCGATACCCGGGCTGCGGGAGCGCCTGCTCTGGCACGAGGTGCGTACCCCCGATCACACGGAGGGCGAGACGGGTGCCCACTTCGGTGGTGTGCCCGCGCCCTCGCTCGCCGCCGGCCGGGGCCGTTTCCTGCACCCCGCGAACACCACTCGCCTGCCCGGTCTCTACCGCGTCGGCGGCTGGTCCCACCCCGGTGGCGGGCTTCCGCACGCCGGTATGTCGGGGGCGCTGGTGGCCGGACTGATCGTGGAGGGACCGCAGTTCAGAGGATCTCAGTAGGCTTCAGAAACGGTACTGCTCGTCGTAGCCGGGGCCCGACTGCGGCTGCTGCTGTTGCTGCTGGCCGTCGCCCTGGTAGTACTGCTGATCCGCCGGGAGTTCGCCCCCGTAGGTCTCGTCGTTGCGCTGCTGCGGGACCCACACCCCGCCGGCCGGGGTCTCGCCGACGTAGCCGTTGTTGCCGTACTGGTCCTGCGTGTAGCCCTGTTGGGGATACTGCTGCTGGCCGTCGTAGCCCGTGTCGTAGGTGGCGCCGCCGTAGGTCTGGGTGCCGATGTACGGGTCGGAGTAGGCCGCGTACTGCTGTTGGCCGGTCGTGTCGTAGCCGTACTGCTGCTGGTCGTAGCCCGCGTAGGTGTCGTAGCCGTACTGCTGCTGGTCGGCCGCCGCGTAGGCCTGGTCCTGGGTCTGGCCGGCCGCCGCTGCCGCGTAGGCCTGGTCCGTGCCCGCGAAGTTCGGGTCGGCGGCGTTCGCGTACGCGGCGGCGCTGTAGACGCCGTAGGAGCCGGTGTCGTCCGGCAGGGGCTGCGGCTCGTAGACCGAGGTGGCCTCGGCGGCCATGGGGTCGAGCGGCCGGTTCGGGGTGAAGACGTCGTCGCGGTCGTAGTCGTCGTCCGCGCCGAAGTCGGACTTGTTCTGGCCGTACTCCTGGAAGGCGGGCTGGGCGCCGGTCGAGTCGAGGCCGGAGGCATCGAGGACCGGATCCTGCTCGTCCGGTTCGCCGCCGCGGCGCATGAAGCCGCCGACTCCGGGTCGCCCGGAGACCGCCCAGCCGGCTTCGAAGCCGCGGCGGAACGACAGGGTGACGTAGGTCTGGCCGATGGCGAAGGCCACCGCGCCCAGTCCGATCACGACGACGGAGGGCATCAGGACGCCGAGCACGACGCCCAGGAAGCCGACGAAGGCGAGCAGTCGCCAGCGCAGCCGCGCCTTGTACTGCAGCAGCACCTCGCCGAGCAACCACAGTGCGACGATGCCGAACGCGATGTAGAGGACCGTCCAGCCCATGTACGCCCCTCTCCCAGTGGCCGCTACGCAGTGTGTCGTATGTCCGGGCGGCCGGTCTAGACCCTCGGTGGGTGGTGCAGGCCCAGGTTCTCGTAGATTTCCAGCGTCGCCGTGGAGTTGTTGAGCGTGATGAAGTGCAGTCCGGGCACTCCCTCGGCCAGCAGCCGGGCACAGAACTCCGTGGCGAAGTCGATCCCGATCGAGCGTACAGCCGCCGGATCGTCTTTGGCTGTGAGGATTCGCTCTTTCAGAGCGTCCGGGATGACGGCGTTGCTGAGCTGCGGCAACCGCTCCAGCATCCGCACGCTGGTCACCGGCATGACCTCGGGAATGACCGGTGTGACACAGCCTGCCGCCCCGACCCGGTCGCGCAGGCGAAGATAGGACTCCGGGCGGAAGAACATCTGGGTGATCGCGTAGTCGGCGCCGGCCCGGCACTTGTCGACGAAGTGCCGCACGTCCGTGTCCCAGTCCGGGGAGCGCGGGTGCAGCTCCGGGAAGGCGGCGACGCCGACGCAGAAATCGCCCGACTCCTTGATGAGCCGGACCAGTTCGGCCGCGTACGTCAGGCCCTGCGGGTGCGCCACCCAGTCGGCCATGGGGTCGCCGGGCGGGTCGCCGCGCACGGCGAGGATGTTGCGGATCCCGGCGTCGGCGTACTGGCCGATGATGTTGCGCAGTTCGGCGACGGAGTGGTCGACCGCGGTGAGGTGGGCGACCGGGGTGAGCGTGGTGTCGGCGACGATCTGCTCGGTCTCCTTGACGGTGCCCGCGCGGGTCGAACCGCCGGCGCCGTAGGTCACGGAGACGAAGTCGGGGGCGACCGCCTCCACCCTCCGCAGCGCGCTCCACAGGCTTCGCTCACCCTTGGGGGTCTTCGGCGCGGAGAACTCGAACGAGTACGTGTTCTTGCCGGTCGCGAGCATGTCGCGCACCGTCCGTGCACGATCGGTCCTGGTGGATGCGATTCCGAAGGCCATACCCGCAGGTTAGTCAGGCGACGGCGGTCACCCAACCGGAACCGGAAATTTGCCTGATTTGTCGCCCTGTTGTCCACCCACCGGACAACAGCGCGACACCCGACCGCTCTCAGGCCTGCCGGAGCCGCTTCGCGAACTCGGCCGCCGCCGCGCCCGGGTCGTCGGCCTCCGTGATCGCCCTTACGACGACGACCCGGCGGGCACCCGCTTCGAGCACCTCGTCGAGGTTGCCGAGGTCGATGCCGCCGATGGCGAACCAGGGGCGCTCGGCGCCCAGGGCGGCCGTGTACCGGACCAGGTCGAGGCCCGGGGCGTGGCGTCCCGGCTTGGTGGGGGTCGGCCAGCACGGGCCCGTGCAGAAGTAGTCCACGCCCTCCTGGACGGCGGCCGCGGCGGCCTCCGCCTCCGCGTGCGTGGAACGGCCGATCAGGACGTCGGCGCCGAGGATCGCGCGGGCCGCGGGGACCGGGAGGTCGCCCTGCCCCAGGTGCAGTACGTCGGCGCCGGCGGCGTGGGCGACGTCCGCGCGGTCGTTGACCGCGAGCAGTCGGCCGTGCCGGGCGCAGGCCTCGGCGAACACCTGGAGGTGCTCCAGCTCCTCGGCGGCCTCCATGCCCTTGTCGCGCAGCTGCACGATGTCGACCCCGCCCGCCAGGACCGCGTCCAGGAACTCGGCGAGGTCGCCCTGGCGGCTGCGGGCGTCCGTGCAGAGGTAGACGCGGGCGTCGGCGAGTTCCGCGCGCGCGGCGGCTGCGGCGGTGTCGGTCATGCGTGTGTCCCCCGTTGTCGTTCGTCGTCGTTGCGCGGTGGTGCCGTGTACGGGCCGCGGGCGGGCGTGCCGCGGCCCGTACACCGGTCGGTCGTCCGGGTCAGCCGGTCGTCCGGGTCAGACGGCGAGCGCCTGGGCTCGGCGCTTCACCTCCGTGCCGCGATTCTCGCTCAGGGCCTGCGCGGGGGTGCCGGGCAGGCTGGGGTCGGGGGTGAAGAGCCATTCCAGCATCTCTTCGTCGGAGAAGCCGTCGTCCCGCAGGAGCGTCAGGGTCCCGGTGAGGCCCTTGACGACCTTCTGCTCGGCCCCGTCGATGAAGGCGGCGGGGACGTGCAGCGCGCGGTTCTCACCACGGCGTACGGCGATGACTTGGCCGTCCTTGACCAGCTGCCGCACGCGTGTCACCTCGACATCGAGCATCTCTGCGATGTCGGGCAGCGTGAGCCAGGCGGGGACGAGAGCATCGATCTTTGCGTCAATCTCGGTCACGTAAACAGCGTGCCATCCCGGACTGACAGTCGGAAGCCGGGCCGGTCCGACTCGGGGTCACGAACTAGGCGATAGCGGCCTTCATCGGGAGAGAAGGGTCCGCCAGCGGCCCGGGATTCATCGGCGTGCCCGACTCGATCAGCCGGCGGCCCTGGGCCAGGTCACGGGGCCGGCCGACGGCGAGAAGGGCCACCAGGCGGTCCCCGCGCAGCCAGCAGACGGTCCAGGCCGGGGTGGCCGGGTCGCCGCGCCACAGGGTCGTGTCGGCGGACGCGTGATGGCCGACGTACTGGACGAAGCGGCCGAACTGCTCGGACCAGAAGTACGGCACCGGGTCGTAGACCGCCGGGGTCTGGCCGACGATGTTCGCGGCGACCGTGCGCGGGCCCTGGAGGGCGTTGTCCCAGTGGTGGACGAGAAGTCGCTCGCCGTACCTTCCCGACGGGAAGGAGGCGCAGTCGCCGACCGCGTAGACGTCCGGCACCGAGGTGCGCAGCCGGTCGTCGGCGACGACCTCGCGGTGGGCGCCCAGCTCGATGCCGGAGTCCGCGAGCCAGCCGGTGGCGGGGCGGGCGCCGATGCCGACCACGACGGCGCCGGCGGGCAGCCGGGTCCCGTCGTCGAGGACCACCGCGCCGGGTTCGACGCGCGCCACGCGCGTGTGCGTGCGCAGCACGGCTCCGGCGTCCGCGTACCAGGCGGCCATCGGGGCGGCGACCTCGGCGGGCAGCGCTCCCGCGAGCGGCCGGTCGGCGGCTTCCACGACGGTCACCGCGCAGCCCGCCTCGCGGGCGGCCGTGGCGAACTCGGCGCCGATCCAGCCCGCGCCGACGACCACGATGTCGTGCTGCCGCGCGAGCACCGGCCGCAGCCGCTCGGCGTCGTCCAGGGTGCGCAGCAGATGCACCCCGGGGATGCCGTCGGCGCCCGGGAGTCGGATCGGCTCGGCGCCGGTGGCGAGGACGAGGACGTCGTAGGGCACCGGGCCCTCGGCGGTGTCCAGTTCGTGGTCTCCGGGGCGCAGGCCCGACACCTCGTGGCCGAGCCGGAGTTCGATGCCGAGTGCCTCGAAGTCGACGTCGAAGGCGGAGCCCTCGGCCTTGCCGAGCAGGACGGCCTTGGACAGCGGCGGCCGGTCGTAGGGCTGATGAGGTTCGGCGCCCAGAAGTGTGATGGTGCCCGTGAAGCCCTGTTCGCGCAGGGCGACCGCGGTCTGCACCCCGGCCATGCCCGCGCCGACGACGACCACGCGCCGTGCCGCTCCCGCACCCTGTCCCGGTGTCTGCTCGCTCATCCGATCACCATAGACACCTGACAAAACGTCAGTCAGGGGGCGCGTTCAGTGACCTGTTCCACAACACTCGTCCCGCTGCCCGGCTGCGACTCCCACTCCCAGGTCTCGTCGAGGCGAACACGGCCGTCGGACAGCTCGACGACCTCGGACACGCAGTGCCCGGAGGCCGTCGTCCCGTCCGTCTTCAGCTGTACGTACCGGAAGTCGAGGCGGTCCCCCGCGCGCGTGCCGACGAGATGCCCGCGGACGACGTCACCGCCCGCGTACTCGGCCCAGATCTCGCCGTCCTTCTCGTGATAGGCGAACCGGGTGCGGGTGCCGACCTGACCCGGCGCCTGGTCCGCGACCGGGGCGAGGACGAGACCGTCGAGCGAGCGGGCCATGGACGGAGGCTCCCTTACTGGGGCATGGGGTACGGGCTAGGGTGGCCAAAGTACAAGCACTCGCGGGAGTCCGGACGCACCGGGCTGAGAGGGAGGCTGGCGGCCTCCGACCGTACGAACCTGATCCGGGTCATGCCGGCGAAGGGAGGGGCTGGACGCCCATGCCTACACGTACGTCAGACGTCCTCGTCGTCGGGGGCGGGATCATCGGCCTGGTCACGGCCTGGCGGGCCGCGCAACGCGGGTTCGCGACCGCCGTCGTGGACTCCGAGCCGGGCGGCGGGGCCGCGCAGGTGGCCGCCGGGATGCTGGCCGCCGTCACGGAACTGCACTACGGCGAACAGACCCTGCTGGCCCTCAACCTGGCCTCGGCGCAGCGCTATCCGGACTTCGCGGCCGAGCTGACCGACCTCACCGGCCTCGGCCTCGGCTACCGGCGCTGCGGCACCCTCGCCGTCGCCCTGGACGCCGACGACCGCGCCCACCTCCGTGAACTGCACGCCCTGCAGCAACAGTCTGGCCTGGACTCCGAGTGGCTGTCCGGGCGCGAGTGCCGGCGCCTGGAGCCGATGCTCGCGCCGGGCGTGCGCGGGGGCCTCCGGGTCGACGGCGACCACCAGGTCGACCCGCGGCGGCTGGCGCGGGCGCTGGTGGCCGCGTGCGAGCGCGCCGGGGTCGCCTTCCACCGGACGTGGGCCGAGCGGCTCACGGTCGCGCGGGACCGCGCCTCGGGGGTCGTCACGCGCGAGGGCCAGGCGCTGGGCGCGGACCAGGTCGTGCTCGCCGGCGGCAGCCTCAGCGGGCGGCTTGCCGGGGTCCCCGACGACGTCCTGCCGCCCGTACGGCCCGTGAAGGGGCAGGTGCTGCGGCTGACAGTGCCGGAGCGTTACGCGCCGTTCCTGAGCCGGACCGTGCGGGCCGTGGTGCGCGGCAGCCACGTCTATCTGGTGCCGCGCGAGAACGGCGAGCTGGTCGTCGGCGCGACCAGCGAGGAACTGGGCTGGGACACCACGGTGACCGCCGGCGGGGTCTACGAACTGCTGCGTGACGCCCACGAGTTGGTCCCCGGGATCACCGAACTGCCGCTCACCGAGACCCGGGCCGGACTGCGCCCCGGCTCCCCCGACAACGCCCCGCTGCTCGGCCCGACCGCACTCCCGGGACTGCTGCTGGCCACCGGGCACTACCGCAACGGCGTCCTGCTCACGCCGGTCACCGGCGACGCCCTCGCGCACTCGCTGGCCACCGGTGAACTCCCGGACGAGGCGCGCCCGTTCACCCCGAAGCGGTTCGCCCTCACGGAGTTGCCCGCATGAACGTCTCCGTCAACGGGGAGTCCCGGGTGATCGCGCCCGGCACGGCTCTCGACACCCTCGTGCGCACCCTGGCCCCGTCGCCCTCCGGGGTGGCCGCCGCCCTCAACGAAACCGTCGTCCCGCGCGCGGAGTGGTCCTCGACCGCCCTCTCCGAGGGGGACCGCGTCGAGGTTCTCACCGCCGTCCAAGGAGGCTGACCCATGGCCGACGACCCCTTCGTCCTCGGTGGTACGTCCTTCACGTCCCGGCTGATCATGGGCACCGGGGGTGCGCCCAGCCTCGACGTCCTGGAGCGCGCGCTGGTGGCCTCCGGGACGGAGCTCACGACCGTCGCGATGCGACGCGTCAACGCTTCCGTGCACGGTTCGGTGCTGTCCGTCCTGGAGCGGCTCGGCATCCGGGTGCTGCCCAACACCGCGGGCTGCTTCACGGCGGGCGAGGCGGTGCTGACGGCCCGGCTGGCGCGGGAGGCGCTCGGGACGGCACTGGTCAAACTTGAGGTGATCGCGGACGAGCGCACCCTGCTGCCCGATCCAATCGAGCTGCTGGACGCCGCCGAGACCCTGGTCGACGACGGGTTCACGGTGCTGCCGTACACGAACGACGATCCCGTGCTGGCGCGGAAGCTGGAGGACGTGGGGTGTGCGGCGATCATGCCGCTGGGGTCGCCGATCGGGTCCGGGCTGGGGATCCGCAACCCGCACAACTTCCAGCTGATCACCGAGCACGCGCGCGTGCCGGTGATTCTGGACGCGGGGGCCGGTACGGCGTCCGACGCGGCGTTCGCGATGGAGCTGGGGTGCGCGGGGGTGATGCTCGCCTCGGCGGTGACGCGGGCGCAGGAACCGGTGCTGATGGCGTCCGCGATGCGGAGCGCGGTGGAGGCGGGGCGGCTGGCGTTCCGGGCGGGGCGTATCCCCCGTAGGCACTTCGCCGAGGCGTCGTCTCCCGCGGAGGGCCTGGCACGGCTGGACCCGGAGCGTCCGGCCTTCTGACCGCCCGCTCCACAGGGTGGAATCCGTCACAGGTCGGCTGCAGTACCGCCCCGAAACTGGCCGAAAAGGGGGCGCTGTCAGCCTCGGCTCGTACACTCACCTGCGTGGATACGACCCTTCATGACCCTCTCGTCGGGCACTTGCTCGACGGCCGCTATCGCGTCGACGCGCGGATCGCCGTCGGCGGGATGGCCACGGTCTACCGGGCCGTGGACACCCGCCTGGACCGGGTTCTCGCGCTCAAGGTGATGCACCCGACGCTGGCGGCCGACGCCTCCTTCGTCGACCGGTTCATCCGCGAGGCCAAGTCGGTGGCGCGGCTGGCGCACCCGAACGTGGTGCAGGTCTTCGACCAGGGCGCCCAGGGGGCGTACGTCTATCTGGCGATGGAGTACGTCGCCGGCTGCACCCTGCGGGACGTGCTGCGCGAGCGCGGGGCGCTGCAGCCGCGGGCCGCGCTGGACATCCTGGAGCCGGTGCTGGCCGCGCTGGGTGCCGCGCACCGGGCCGGGTTCGTGCACCGGGACATGAAGCCGGAGAACGTGCTCATAGGGGACGACGGCCGGGTCAAGGTCGCCGACTTCGGGCTGGTCCGGTCCGTGGACACGGTCACCAGCACCACGGAGAACGTGCTCGGCACGGTCTCGTATCTCGCGCCGGAGCAGATCGAGGGCGGCACGGCGTCCCCCCGGGTCGACGTGTACGCGTGCGGTGTCGTCCTCTACGAGATGCTCACCGGCCAGAAGCCGCACGACGGGGACTCCCCCGCGATCGTGCTCTACAAGCACCTGCACGAGGACGTCCCGCCGCCCTCTGCCGTCGTACCGGGGCTGGCGTACGAGCTGGACGAGCTGGTCGCCACGGCCACCGCGCGCACCCCGGACATCCGGCCGTACGACGCGGTCTCGCTGTTCGGTCTGGTCCGCGAGGCGCGGGCGGGGCTGAGCGACGAGCAGTTGGACGCGGTGCCGCCGCAGGCGCTGACCTCGGAGCATCCCAACGCGGAGAACCGCACGAGTGTGATCCCGCGCTCGCTCACTGTGCCGCGTCCGCTGCCGGTCAACGAGGACGACGAGCCCGGTGACCCGTTCAACCGGACCAGCCGGTTCGAGAGCGGGCCGCCCCTGCCGCCCCGGCGGCGCGACGAGCGGCGGCCCCGGCGCGGGCTGCTGGCGATCATCGCCGCGATCCTGCTGATCATCGGGGTCGGGACGGGCGTCTGGTACATCAACTCCGGCCAGTTCACCAAGGTCCCGCCGCTGCTTGCGAAGACCGAGGCGCAGGCGAAGGAGCGGCTCCAGGAGGCCGGTCTCGACGTCAAGTCGGTCAAGCACGCCTACAGCGACACCGTGAAGCGCGGGACCGTCATCAGCACCGACCCGGTGGCCGGCGCCCGCATCCGGGACAACGACTCGGTGGCCCTGACCGTCTCGGACGGCCCGGAGACCGTGAAGGTGCCCGATCTGACGGGCTTCTCCCTGGACAAGGCGCAGGCCCTGCTCAAGACGGACGGGCTGGCGGCCGGCATGGTCACCAGGGAGTTCAGCGACGACGTCCCCAAGGGCTTCGTGATCAGCACGGACCCCGAGGCGGGCACCGAGCGCCACGCGGGCTCCGCGATAGCCCTGACCGTCAGCAAGGGCAACGCGGTCGACGTGCCGGACGTCACCGGTGAGGACCTGGACAACGCGAAGTCGGACCTCCAGGAGGCCGGTCTCACGGTGAAGGTGTCGGACACCGAGGTCACCTCGGAGTACGACGCGGGCCAGGTCGCCCAGCAGACCCCGGCCGGCGACAGCCAGGCCGCCGCGGGCGACACGGTGACGCTGACGGTGTCCAAGGGCCCGGAGATGGTCGAGGTCCCGAACGTGGTCGGCGCGAGCGTCGACGCCGCGACCAGGCTCCTGGAGGAGTCGGGCTTCGAGGTCAAGGAGGACCGCGGTCTGCTCGGTCTGTTCGGCGACACGGTGAAGAGCCAGTCCGTGGACGCGGGCGAGCAGGCTCCCAAGGGGTCGACGATCACGATCACCATCCGGTGACCGGGGCGGCACGCGCGCGTGACACCCTGGTCGGGTGAGCAGCGCGTCCCCCTTCCCCATCCCTTCCCGCAACCCCGTCGGCGGCCATGTCCCGGTGGCCGGCGGTCTCCACTCCGTGGGGCTGTCCTACGCCCGTGAGCTGGCCGCCGAGACCGTGCAGGTCTTCGCCGCCAACCCGCGCGGCTGGGCGACACCGGCCGGGAACCCGCGCCAGGACGAGGAGTTCCGCGCGGTCTGCGAGGCCGAGTCGATCCCGGCGTACGTGCACGCCCCGTACCTGATCAACTTCGGCTCGCACACCGAGGCCACCGTAGAGAAGTCCGTGGAATCGCTACGGCACTCGCTGCGGCGGGGACGCGAGATCGGCGCGTTCGGTGTGGTCGTGCACACCGGGAGTGCGACGGGTGGGCGGGAGCGGTCGGTGGCGCTGGCCCAGGTGCGGGAGCATCTGCTGCCGCTGCTGGACGAACTCACCCATGACGACGACCCGTTCCTGCTGCTGGAGTCGACGGCCGGTCAGGGGTCCTCGCTCTGCTCCCGGACCTGGGACTTCGGGCCGTACTTCGAGGCGCTGGACGCCCATCCGAAGCTGGGCGTGTGCCTGGACACGTGCCACATCTTCGCCGCCGGGCACGATCTGACCGGTCCGAGCGGGATGCACCAGACGCTCGATCTGCTGGTGGACACGGTGGGCGAGGGGCGGCTGAAACTGATCCATGCCAACGACTCCAAGGACGTCGTCGGCGCCCACAAGGACCGCCACGAGAACATCGGCTCCGGGCACATCGGCGAGGATCCGTTCCGCGCGCTGATGACCCACCCGGCGACCGAGGGCGTACCGCTGATCATCGAGACGCCCGGCGGCAAGGAAGGGCACGCGGCGGACGTGGAGCGGCTGAAGAAGCTCAGGGACTCCTAGTCACAGCTCGGGGCCTTCGCCGGGTCCCTCCTGGTACGAGTACCGCTGTTCCTTCCACGGGTCCCCGACGTTGTGATAGCCGCGTTCCTCCCAGAAACCGCGCCGGTCGGCCGTCATGTACTCGACGCCCCGGACCCACTTGGGGCCCTTCCAGGCGTACAGGTGGGGGACGACCAGGCGGAGCGGGAAGCCGTGTTCGGCGGTGAGGAGTTCGCCGTCCTTGTGGGTGGCGAAGATGGTGCCGTCGGCGGCGAAGTCGGCGAGCCGGAGGTTGGCGCTGAAGCCGTACTCCGCCCAGACCATGACATGGGTGACGGCGGGTGACGGCGGGGCGGTCTCCAGGATCGTGCGGGCGGGGATGCCGCCCCATTCGGCGCCCAGCATGCTGAACTTCGTGACGCAGTGCAGGTCGGCCACGACCGAGTCGTAGGGCAGCGCCGTGAACTCCTCGTGGTTCCAGCAGTGCTTGTCGCCGTCGGCGGTGGCGCCGAAGACCCTGAACTCCCAGCGCTCGGGGCGGAACTTGGGGACCGGGCCGTAGTGGGTGACCGGCCAGCCGCGCTGAAGTCGCTGGCCGGGCGGCAGCTCGGACTGTTCGACCCCTCTCTGACCCATGGCTCCATCCTGACAGACGGGGGCCGGTGCACATGACCGGCTCTGGGCGGATTCGGGCAACTCCTACTAAGCATGCACTTACTGGACGGCCGATTCGCGCCGGTGCAATCATGCGGCGCAACCCGCCAGTTCCCCTTGTTTTGGAAGGAGCCTCTGCGATGCAGGGCGACCCCGAGGTCCTCGAGTTCCTGAACGAGCAGCTCACCGGTGAGCTGACCGCGATCAACCAGTACTGGCTGCACTACCGCATCCAGGACAACAACGGCTGGACCAAGCTCGCCAAGTACACGCGTGAAGAGTCCATCGACGAGATGAAGCACGCGGACAGGATCACCGAGCGCATCCTGATGCTCGACGGTCTGCCGAACTACCAGCGGCTGTTCCACGTCCGGGTCGGTCAGACGGTCACCGAGATGTTCCAGGCGGACCGGCAGGTGGAGGTCGAGGCGATCGACCGCCTCAAGCGGGGTATCGAGGTGATGCGCGCGAAGGGCGACGTCACGTCCGCGAACATCTTCGAGGACATCCTCGAGGACGAGGAGCACCACATCGACTACCTCGACACGCAGCTCCAGCTGATCGAGCAGCTCGGCGAGGCGCTGTACATCGCGCAGCAGATCGAGCAGCCCAGCTAGGGTCCGCTACGCGGCTTCCTCCAGCTCGGCGAGCACCGGCTCGCCCTGGTCGGCCAGCTCGCGGCGCGGGCAGGCGCCCCGGCCAAGCAGTGCCTGGATACGGCGTACGCACGACCCGCAGTCGGTGCCCGCCTTGCAGGCCGACGCTATCTGCCGGGGGGTGCAGGCACCGCCCTCCGCGTGCTTCGCCACCTGCGCCTCGGTCACACCGAAGCAGTTGCAGACGTACACGCGGGTCACCTCCCGGACGGGGATCGAAGTAGTCGCGCCATCCCGATAATCGGTGAGGCTAACCTAACCTTACCCGCCGCGCAGGTGTCGCAAAAGTGCCGTGGGGCGGGGATCGTATGCGATCCCCGCCC
>NZ_JBHYWD010000004.1:0-74061 GCF_042751305.1 Streptomyces hokutonensis | reverse complement strand
CGGGTGGCGGTCCGTCGGGGCCCCCCCCCCCCCGCGCCCCCCCCCCCCGACTCTGCTGTAACAGGTGAAACGGTTACTGGTCCCTGTACATCTCGGCGACGAGGAAGGCCAGGTCAAGGGACTGGCTGCGGTTCAGGCGCGGGTCGCAGGCCGTCTCGTAGCGCTGGTGCAGGTCGTCGACGAAGATCTCGTCGCCGCCGCCCACGCACTCGGTGACATCGTCACCGGTGAGCTCGACGTGGATGCCGCCCGGGTGGGTGCCGAGGCCCTTGTGGACCTCGAAGAAGCCCTTCACCTCGTCGAGCACGTCGTCGAAGCGGCGGGTCTTGTGACCGGAGGCCGCCTCGTACGTGTTGCCGTGCATCGGGTCGGTGATCCAGGCGACGGTCGCGCCGGACGCGGTGACCTTCTCGACCAGCTCGGGCAGCTTGTCGCGGACCTTGTCCGCGCCCATCCGCACGATGAAGGTGAGGCGGCCGGGCTCGCGGTCCGGGTCGAGGCGCTCGATGTACTGGAGCGCGTCCTCGGCGGTGGTCGTCGGGCCGAGCTTGATGCCGATCGGGTTGCGGATCTGGGAGGCGAACTCGATGTGCGCGCCGTCCAGTTGGCGGGTGCGCTCGCCGATCCACACCATGTGCGCGGAGACGTCGTAGAGCCTGCCGGTGCGGGAGTCGACTCGGGTCAGGGCCGATTCGTAGTCCAGCAGCAGCGCCTCGTGCGAGGAGTAGAACTCGACGGTCTTGAACTCCTCCGGGTCGGTGCCGCAGGCCCGCATGAAGTTCAGCGCGTTGTCGATCTCCCGGGCCAGCTGCTCGTAGCGCTGGCCGGAGGGGGACGACTTCACGAAGTCCTGGTTCCAGGCGTGCACCTGGCGCAGGTCGGCGTAGCCGCCGGTGGTGAAGGCGCGCACCAGGTTGAGCGTGGAGGCGGACGCGTTGTACATCCGCTTCAGGCGCTCGGGGTCCGGGACGCGGGCCTCTTCGGTGAAGGCGAAGCCGTTGACGGAGTCGCCCCGGTAGGTCGGGAGGGTCACTCCGTCGCGGGTCTCGGTCGACTTGGAGCGCGGCTTGGAGTACTGGCCGGCGATACGGCCGACCTTGACCACCGGCACCGAGGCGGCGTACGTCAGTACGGCGCCCATCTGGAGCAGGGTCTTCAGCTTGTTGCGGATGTGGTCGGCGGACACCGCGTCGAAGGCCTCGGCGCAGTCGCCGCCCTGGAGGAGGAACGCCTCTCCCTTGGCGACGGCCGCCAACCGGGCACGCAGCTGGTCGCACTCGCCCGCGAAGACGAGCGGCGGATACGACGCGAGGTCCGCGATCACTGCGCGCAGAGCCTCGGTGTCGGGGTACTCGGGCTGCTGCGCCGCGGGCAGGTCTCGCCAGGTGTTGCCAGCGCTGGCGCTGGTCTTAGCGTTCACGGTCACGGACTCAACATTACGGGGTCGTGTCGACCTGTTTTCGCACGGCTCGACAGGTGAGACACCCGCATGCTCAGGTGCGCGTGGGGTAGGGTGCGTGCCATGTTCGCGCATTCGACCCAGAACTCGATCCAGAACTGGTGGTGGACCGCTCATCCGGCGGCCCACTGACTGCGCGTACTCCCAGTACTCCGCGAAGGCCGCCCGAGGGGCGGCCTTCGGCGTTTCCGGGGTCGTTCCTCCTCCATCGATGGCAGAGGAACCATGGACCTGACACAGCTGCTGAACGACGACCGACCGTTCGCCCTGCTGCGCCGCCGCACGCCGGGCCACGACGAGAACACGGTGGAGGTCTTCCTCGGCCCGGTCTCCACCCACGACCGCCTCGCCGACCTCCCCGCCGAGGGCCTGGCCCTGATCCCCTACCGCCAGATCCGCGAACGCGGCTTCGACGTCCGCGACGACGGCACTCCCCTGGCCTTCCTCACCCCCGAGGAGTCGTACGGCATCCCGCTCGCCGACGCGCTGGACCAGCTGCCCGCGCACGACGTGCGGGTCGAGGGCGGTGGCTTCGACGTCGGCGACGAGCAGTACGGGGAGATCGTCGGGCGGGTGCTGCGGGAGGAGATCGGGCGCGGCGAGGGCGCCAACTTCGTCATCCGGCGGACGTACGAGGGCGAGATCCCGGGGTACGGCAGGGCCGACGCGCTGGCGCTGTTCCGGCGGCTGCTGGTGGGTGAGCGGGGCGCGTACTGGACGTTCGTCGTGCACACGGGCGAGCGCACGCTCGTCGGCGCGAGTCCCGAGGTGCACGTCCGGATGTCCGGCGGGACGGTCGTCATGAACCCGATCAGCGGGACGTACCGCTATCCGGCGGACGGGCCCACGCCCGAGCACCTGCTGGATTTCCTCGCCGACGGCAAGGAGATCGAGGAGCTGTCGATGGTCGTCGACGAGGAACTGAAGATGATGTGCACGGTCGGCGACATGGGCGGTGTCGTCGTCGGCCCGCGCCTGAAGGAGATGGCCCATCTCGCGCACACCGAGTACGAGTTGCGCGGCCGGTCCTCGCTGGACGTGCGCGAGGTCCTGAAGGAGACGATGTTCGCGGCGACCGTCACCGGCTCGCCCGTGCAGAACGCCTGCCGGGTCATCGAACGGCACGAGGCCGGCGGGCGCGGCTACTACGGCGCCGCGCTGGCACTGCTCGGCCACGACTCCGGCGGCGCCCAGACCCTCGACTCCCCCATCCTCATCCGCACCGCCGACATCGACCCGGCCGGCCGGCTGCGGGTCCCGGTCGGCGCCACCCTCGTCCGCGGCTCCGACCCGGCGGGCGAGGTCGCGGAGACCCACGCGAAGGCGGCGGGCGTCCTGGCGGCTCTGGGCGTACGACCGTCCCGGCCGCGCGAGGAGGGCACGCGCCCCCGGCTGGCCGACGACCCCCGGGTGCGGGCCGCGCTCGACAGCCGCCGCACGTCACTCGCACCCTTCTGGCTGCGGATGCAGGAGCGGTCCGAGGAGCTGACCGGGCACGCGCTGGTCGTCGACGGGGAGGACACCTTCACGGCGATGCTCGCGCACGTGCTGCGGTCGAGCGGCCTGGAGGTGACCGTGCGCCGGTACGACGAGGAGGGGCTGCGGGAGGCGGTGCTCGCGCACGAGGGGCCGGTGGTACTGGGGCCGGGCCCCGGTGACCCCTCCGACACGGCCGACCCGAAGATGCGGTTCCTGCGGGCTCTGACCGCCGAGGTCCTCCGGGCGAACCGGCACGGTGTCCTCGGCGTGTGCCTCGGGCACGAGCTGATCGCGGCGGAGCTGGGGTTGGAGATCGTCCGCAAGGAGATTCCGTACCAGGGGGCGCAGACGACGGTCGACCTGTTCGGGCGGGAGGAGACCGTCGGCTTCTACAACAGCTTCGTGGCGCGCTGCGACGACGAGGCCGCCGTCGAGCTGGGCGCCCACGGTGTGGAGGTCAGCCGTAGCGCGAGTGGTGAGGTGCATGCGCTGCGGGGGCCCGGCTTCGCCGGCGTCCAGTTCCACCCGGAGTCGGTGCTGACGCTCAACGGGGCAGCTGTCGTACGGGAGTTGGTGGGTCAGCTGCGGGGGACGAGCACACGGTCGGTGTAGTCGAAGCCGGTGGAGCGCCGGACGGGCTGAGCCGCCCGGCCGGCGCCCGGAGTGCGGCCACTGCTCAGCCGAAGAACACCCCGACCTCCTCGTACAGCTTCGGGTCAACCGTCTTCAGCTGGGCCGTGGCCTCCGCGATCGGTACGCGGACGATGTCCGTGCCGCGCAGGGCGACCATCTTGCCGAAGTCGCCGTCGCGGACGGCCTCGATGGCGTGCAGGCCGAAGCGGGTGGCGAGCCAGCGGTCGAAGGCGCTGGGGGTGCCGCCGCGCTGGATGTGGCCGAGGACCGTGGTGCGGGCCTCCTTGCCGGTCCGCTTCTCGATCTCCTTGGCCAGCCATTCGCCGACCCCGGAGAGCCGGACGTGTCCGAAGGAGTCGAGGGTGCCGTCCTTCAGCACGACATCGCCGTCCTTGGGCATGGCCCCCTCCGCGACGACCACGATCGGGGCGTACGACGCCTTGAAGCGGGAGGTGATCCAGCCGCACACCTGCTCGACGTCGAAGCGCTGCTCGGGGATGAGGATCACGTTGGCGCCGCCGGCCAGGCCCGAGTGAATCGCTATCCAGCCGGCGTGGCGGCCCATGACCTCGCAGACCAGGACCCGCATGTGCGACTCGGCGGTGGTGTGCAGCCGGTCGATGGCCTCGGTGGCGATGCCCACGGCGGTGTCGAAGCCGAAGGTGTAGTCGGTGGCGGACAGGTCGTTGTCGATGGTCTTCGGTACGCCGACGCACGGCACGCCGTACTCGTCCGAGAGCCGCGCGGCCACGCCGAGGGTGTCCTCGCCGCCGATCACGATGAGCGCGTCGACCTCCTGCGCGGCGAGGTTGGCCCTGATGCGGCCGATGCCGTTCTCCAGCTTCAGCGGGTTGGTGCGGGAGGAGCCGAGGATGGTGCCGCCGCGGGGCAGGATGCCGCGCACGGCGGGGATGTCGAGACGGACGGTGTCGCCTTCGAGCGGCCCCCGCCAGCCGTCCCGGTAGCCGACGAAGTCGTAGCCGAACTCCTGGACGCCCTTGCGGACGATGCCCCGGATGACGGCGTTGAGTCCGGGGCAGTCGCCGCCTCCGGTCAGTACTCCGACGCGCATGGAAGATTCCCTTCGCCGCAGTTTCCCGTGACAGCCACGCTAATGGTGATCCAGGTCACAGAGGGATGGGCGGGAAGGTCAATTCACCTGAATTGTGGGGTAGTTGATCTACCCGGTCTCGCTACGCGTCGTCCAGGCCGCGCTCTATCGCGTACCGCACCAGCTCCACCCGGTTGTGCAACTGGAGCTTGCCCAGGGTGTTCTGGACGTGATTCTGGACCGTGCGGTGCGAGATGACCAGGCGCTCGGCGATCTGCTTGTAGCTCAGGCCCTTGGCGACCAGGCGCAGTACTTCGGTTTCCCTGTCGGTGAGTTGGGGCGCCTTCGGCTCGTCGCTGTCGGCGGCCGGTGCCGGGTCCGAGGCCAGGCGGCGGTACTCGCCGAGGACCAGTCCGGCCAGCCCGGGGGTGAACACCGGGTCGCCGACCGCCGTCCGGCGCACCGCGTCCAACAGCTCTTCTGTGGAAGCCGACTTGAGCAGATAGCCGGTCGCGCCCGACTTCACCGCCTCCAGTACGTCGGCGTGCTCACCGCTCGCGGAGAGCACCAGGACGCGCAACGCCGGGTTGGCGCCCACCAGTTCCTTGCAGACCTGGACGCCGGGCAGCACCGGCAGGTTCAGGTCCAGGACGAGGACGTCGGGGGCGGCGGCCCGCGCCCGGCGTACCGCCTGCTCGCCGTCCCCGGCGGTGGCGACCACGTCGAAACCGGCCTCGGCCAGGTCGCGGGCGACGGCGTCGCGCCACATCGGGTGGTCGTCGACCACCATGACCCTGATCGGGCTCCGCTGCTCACTCATCGTGTCCCCGCCTTCCCCCGTGTCTTCGGTACCTTCAGCTCGACTTCCGTGCCCTGCCCGGGAATCGAGACCAGCTCGGCGCTGCCGCCGAGGTCCCGCAGCCGCCCCCGGATCGACAGGGCGACCCCGAGCCGCCCCTCCCCCTCGGCCTGCGCGAGCCGCCCCTCGGGGATACCGGGCCCGTCGTCCCGCACGGTCACCACGACCTCCCCCGGCTCGTCCTCGACCAGGATCCAGGCCCGGGCGTCCGCACCGGCATGCCTGCGCACATTGTCCAGGGCGGCACCGACAGCGGCGGCCAGCTCCTTCGCGGCGGGCGCGGGCAACGGCACCGGGGCACCGGGCTCGGCGAAACTCACCTTCGCGGCGGCGTACGGAGCGAGCAGCGCACGAAGGTCTACCGGCCCGTCGTCGACATCATCGGGTTCCTCGTCCACGGCCCTCACGACCGCGCCCTCCGCCGCGTCCAGCGAGACCCTGGAGACGGGTACCAGGCCGCCCGAGACCAGGGTGCGCAGGGCGATCTCCTGCTCGCCCGCCATCCGGCCCAGTTCGCCCGCCTCGCCGCCGAGCACGGCACCGCGCCGCTGCACCATGGCCAGCACCTGGAGGACGCCGTCGTGGATGTCCCGGGCCAGCCGCTCCCGCTCCCGGGTGGTGGCCTCGATCTCCAGGGCGCGGGCGAGGGTGCGCTCGGAGGCTCGGGCGACCTCCACGACGTAGCCGATGGCGATGGAGGCGACCCAGACGAGGACCACGTTGTGGACGGTGTCGCGGGCCGGGGAGCCGCGCTCGATCAGGTTGGCGACGGCGACCGGGGTGGAGGCGAAGGCGGCCCAGCGCCAGCCGCCCTTGATGGCGTAGGCGAGCACCGAGCCGGCGGTCCATATCGACGGCAGGGTGGGGCCGCCGCTGTCGATGTGGTGGGCGTCGGCGGCGACCGGGGTGAGGACGATGCCGGTCAGCGCGACCGCGAGGTCCACGGCCAGGAAGCGCTTGGTGCAGGCGACCGCGCTCTGCACCCGGGGCAGGGTGGCGAGCGTCCAGACGAACAGGACGACGTAGAAGGCGATGGCGATGCCCGGGCGGTCGAACTGGTCGTACTCGGCGGCGAACAGTCCGACCGCGTACAGCATGGTCAGCACCCGGTAGCCGCTCAGGGCACGCCACAGCGGCTGCTCGACGGACATACGGATCACACGCTCGCGCCTGGCCAACTCCCCCACCCCCAACAGACCACCCCGCCTAGGGGTTCGTCTGCTCCTTCTCCGCTTGTGCGAGCGCGGCCTTGCCGGCCTTGTCCGCTTCCTTCTCGGCCTTCGCCGCCTCCGCGATCTGCCGCTTGGCGGCCGTCGCGTAGATGTCCACGTACTCCTGGCCGGAGAGCTTCATGATTTCGTACATGACCTCGTCGGTCACGGCGCGCAGCACGAAACGGTCGTGCTCCATGCCGTTGTACCGGCTGAAGTCGAGCGGCTTGCCGATCCGAATGCCCGGGCGCATCAGCTTCGGGACGACCTTGCCGGGCGGCTGGATCTTCTCCGTGTCGATCATCGCGACCGGGATCACCGGGGCGCCGCTGGCGAGCGCCACGCGCGCGAGGCCACCGGGCTTGCCGCGGTACAGACGGCCGTCAGGGGAGCGCGTGCCCTCCGGATAGATACCGAACAGCTCACCGCGCTCCAGGACGTCGAGCCCGGCCTTGATCGCGGCCTCGCCCGCCCCGCGCGCACCCGAGCGGTCCACCGGGAGCTGGCCCGCGCCCTTGAAGAACGCGGCCGTCAGCTTGCCCTTCACCCCGGGCGTGGTGAAGTACTCGGCCTTCGCGATGAAGGTCACCTTGCGGTCGAGGACCGCGGGCAGGAAGAACGAGTCCGAGAACGAGAGGTGATTGCTCGCCAGGATGGCGGCGCCCTCCGCCGGAATGTTCTCGAGGCCCTCCACCCACGGCCGGAAGGCGACCTTCAGCGGCCCACCGATGGCGACCTTCATCGTGCCGTACAACAACCGAGTGCCTCCTGTGTTCATCGATCAGACCTTAACCCGGAGCACTGTCAAAGGACCCGACGGCCCTGGTCGGTGTCAGTGCGGTCGCGTACGGTTAACCGCACCTGGACTCGTTCACGCCTCACCCACGCACACCCTTCTTCATGAACATGAACACGCCCCTCTCATGAACAGGAGACCGAAGGTGCCGGTCCTCCCCGGAGCCGAGCCGTACCGCCACGAGGGCGGGGAGGTCGGAGTTCTCCTCTGCCACGGCTTCACCGGTTCCCCGCAGTCGCTGCGCCCCTGGGCGGAGTATCTGGCCGAGCGCGGCCTCACCGTGTCGCTGCCACTGCTGCCCGGGCACGGCACCCGCTGGGAGGACATGCAGCTCACCGGCTGGCAGGACTGGTACGCGGAGGTGGACCGCGAGCTGCGCGCCCTGCGCGAGCGCTGCTCGCAGGTCTTCGTCGCGGGCCTGTCCATGGGCGGCGCGCTGGCCCTGCGGCTGGCCGCGAAGCACGGTGACGAGATCAGCGGCGTCGTGGTCGTCAACCCCGGTATCAAGGTGCACGGCATCGCCGCGTACGCCCTTCCGGTCGCCCGCCACCTGGTGCGTACGGCTCCGGGCATCGCCAGTGACATCGCGAAGGAGGGCAGCGACGAGGTCGGCTACGACAAGGTGCCGCTGCACTCCGCGCACTCGCTGCGCAACTTCTTCCGGCTGGTCGACCGCGAGCTCCCGCAGGTCACCCAGCCGCTCCTGCTGCTGCACAGCGCCCAGGACCATGTGGTGCCGCCGGCCGACTCGGCCCGTGTCCTCAGTCGCGTTTCCTCGGCCGACGTGACGGAAATCCTGCTGGAACAGAGCTACCACGTCGCGACGTTGGACCACGACGCGGACCGGATTTTCGAGGAGAGCTTCACGTTCATCGGCCGGCTCGCACCCAGTGTCGGCAAGCAGGCGTCCGACACGGGCCGGGTGAGCGAGCAGGAAGGGACGGCCACAGGTGGCTGAGCACGACTCCGACCGCGAGGGCCTCGAACCGGACGAGCAGGGCGTCCCGTTCGACGAGGAGGCCGCGTGGGCCGCGATCGTCGCCGGATACGGCGACGAGCCCAAGGACCCGCCGGGCGCCAAGCCGTTCAAGTCGATCGAGGACCTGGCGCTGCTCGACCCCGAGAAGAACGACGAGCAGCCCAAGGCCAGGGAGCAGTCCCCCAAGGGCAAGGACAAAGGCACGGAGGAGCCGCCGCCCGCCAAGCCGCTGGGCAGCTCCGTCTCGTTCGCGCCCGGCGTCGGCGGCCCCCGTGACTACACCGCGCCGGACTCCTCCGAGGACGACTTCGACGAGGACGACGAGGGCCACTTCGTGCCGCCGGAGCCGCCTCCGCTGCCGGCCGCCGACACGACGGCCAAGTTCGCCTGGCTCGGGGTGATCGGCGGCCCGATCCTGCTGCTGCTCGCGGTGCTGCTCGGCTGGGACATGACATGGTGGCTGGCGACCGTCGGCATCGGCGGCTTCCTGGGCGGCTTCGGCACGCTGGTGATGCGGATGCGGACGGACGACGAGGAGGGGGACGACCCCGGGCGCGGGGCCGTCGTCTAGCTCACGGGCACGTCTGCGGGGATTCTGAGGGCGGCCAGGACCGGGAAGTGGTCGGTGGCCGCCCTCAGGCAGTCGCTCTCAACGCCCCCTCGCGCTGCTCGGCCCCGGTGGCCTCACAGGCTTCGGGCGGCTGCGCCGGAATCCGCCCGGCGGCTGTGGTTCAGGTCGCGGGCACGCGCACTGCGGCCAGCACGGGGAAGTGATCCGTCGCCCCCTTGATGTCGGCCTCCGTCACCCCTGGCAGGCCCAGCGGCACCCCGCAGCCCAGTACCTCGACGCCCGGTGTCGCGAAGATCGCGTCGATGCGCTGGAAGGGGTTGCCGGGGGTCCAGGTGTACTCCTTGCCCCAGGGTGAGGTGGCCCAGCAGTCCTGGAGGTCCTTGGCCAGCCGGGTGAAGGTGCGGCCGCCGGGGCGGTCGTTGAGGTCGCCGCCCGCGATCGCGTGGTCCACGGCCAGGCCGGCCAGCCGGTCGAGCAGCATGCCGCCCTGGTCGTAGCGCTCGTCATCGCGGAGGCTGAGGTGGCAGCTGAGGACGCCGAGCCGGGCGCCGCCGAAGCGGACGACCGCGGTCGCGAAGCCGCGGCGGTGTTCGCCGGGGGTGAGCGGGAGGAGTACGTCCTCGGTGCGCTCGACCGTGGCGCGGAGGGAACAGAGCAGGGCCGGGCCCGCGGCGGTGCCTCCGCCGGAGAGGACGACCAGGTCGGACGCGGAGGCCAGGCGGGCGAGCTTCTTGCGCCAGCGGAAGAAGCGGGGGGCTTCCTGGATCAGGACGAGGTCCGGGGCGCAGGCCCTGATCACCCGGGCCAGGGCGGCTGTGTCGTCGCGCATCGAGCGGATGTTGTAGCTCAGGACGCGGATGATCGCGGAACCGTCGGGTTCGGTTCGGGAGTTGGGGAGCGGCGCCATGTGGATCAATTTACGCCGCCTGACAGCTCGGGGCGCGGGGTACGTGTGCGACTGCCGGTCCAATGTGGCTGGTCGCGCAGTTCCCCGCGCCCCTGAAAGCCGGAAACTCAGGCGCCTTACATGATCGGGTCCGGCTCCCTAGCCAAGTCCGCCGCTCCGACCATCCCCGCCTTGTTGCCCAGCTGGGCCGCGATCACGTCGGCCACCGGGCGCCAGTTGCCGCCCACCAGCCAGCGTTTGTAGGACTTGCGGATCGGGTCGAGGACCAGTTCGCCCTCGTCCGAGAGGCCGCCGCCGACGATGAACGCGGAGGGGTCGAAGAGGGAGGCGAGGTCGGCGAGGCCGGCGCCGGCCCAGCGGGCCAGTTCGCGGTAGGAGTCGACGGCGACCGGGTCGCCCTGCCGGGCGGCCATGGAGATGTGCTTGCCCTCGATGCCCTCGGGGGTGCCGTCGCCGAGGGAGAGCAGGACGTCGGCGGCCTCGGGGGTGGCGTTGGCCCGCTGCTTGGCGTAACGGACGAGTGCGCGGCCCGACGCGTACTGCTCCCAGCAGCCCTGTGAGCCGCAGCCGCACAGCAGGCCGTCCGGCACCATGCGGATGTGGCCGAACTCGGCGGCCACGCCGAAGTGCCCGCGGCGCAGTTTGTTGCCGATGATGATGCCGCCGCCGAGGCCGGTGCCGAGGGTGATGCAGATGACGTTGCGGTGGCCCTTGCCGGCGCCGAACTTGTACTCGCCCCAGGCCGCGGCGTTCGCGTCGTTCTCCACGACGACGGGGAGGCCCACGCGGGCCTCGACCTTCTCCTTCAGCGGCTCCTGGCGCCAGTCGATGTTCGGCGCGAAGTAGACCGTGGAGCGCTGGCGGTTGACGTACCCGGCCGCACCGATGCCCACGCCGACGATCTCGTGCCCGGCGCGTGCTCCGTCGACTGCGGCGGCGATGGCGTCCACGATGCCCTCGGGTGTACCCGGGGTCGGCACCTGGTGGGTCGAGAGGATGTTGCCTTCCTCGTCGACCACACCGGCCGCGATCTTCGTGCCGCCGATATCGACGCCGATGGTGAGTCCCATGAATCCCTCAGTTTCGGTCGAGCCCCGCTACGGCCCACCGTACCCGAGGGGCCGACGTCGGATTCGCGACGCCGGTCCGGAGAACAGGACCGTCACCACCGCGCGGACGGGACGGTGGCGGCGGACCCTCGGGACTGGCCAGGACAGGCCTTAGTCGAGGTCGATGCGCTCCCCCGGGCCGGAGTCGTCGCCCGGGTCGCGCAGGTTCTTCAGTTCGGTGT
The DNA here is from genome assembly GCF_042751305.1 of Streptomyces hokutonensis. GTDB lineage: Bacteria > Actinomycetota > Actinomycetes > Streptomycetales > Streptomycetaceae > Streptomyces > Streptomyces hokutonensis_A. The sequence goes on along the minus strand of NZ_JBHYWD010000004.1, from coordinate 62,825 downwards.
CGCGGGCCGTCCAGCGCTGTTCCTGGGCCTGGACGGCGGAGCGGTAGGCGGCGAGGAGTTCGCTGCCGGCCGCCGCGAGGTGGTCGAAGACGTCCGGGTTGCGTTCGATGACGGGCTCGACGGCGGCCTTGGCCTGCTGGACGACCTGCTTGACCACCTGCTGGGCGGCCGGTCCCGCGACCTGGCCGAGCAGCGGCGACTGGAGGCCGGACAGCTTGTCCGCGACGGTGTCGACGAGCTTGCGCAGTTCCTCTGCGGCCGAGACCGGGGGCTGGCCGTACTGGGTGCGGCGGCGGGCCTTCTCCGCCGCGAGGTCTTCAGCGGCCGCCGTCGCCCAGGCGTCGGCGTCGGTCGCCCGCACCTCGTCGAGCGCCTCTTCCTTGCCGGCGTCGTACGGGGGGAGCTCTTCGCTCATGACGGACTCCTGACTACGGTTCGTCTCTACGACGTTACCCGAATGGGCGTACGTGCTTCACGTCTCCGCACGCACCAATGCTCACCTTCCCTGCGGCCACAGGCCCGGGTCGGGCGTGAAGCGGATACGCAGCTCGCCCTCGCGGAGTGCCGCGCCGGCCACCGTGCAGCGGCGCAGGGCCGAGGGCAGGGGAACGATACGGCGGAACTGGCCGACGGTGACGACCAGTTCGTCACCGCGCCGGACGAGGTCCAGCTCGTCCCGTATCGCGCCGGGCAGCGGGATGTGCCAGACCAGGACGCCGTCCTCGGCCAGCTCGTCGGTCACGGGCCACTCGACCGTGGAGCCGGTCGCGTTGACGCCGGGCACCGCGAGCGCGGCGAGGTCGTCGGCGCCTCGCGGGTCGTGGCCGAGGTGGCGGACGTGCCGGACGTCGTACGAGCCCTGCCACTCGTCCAGGGTCTTGCGCTGCTGGGCGTTGAGGGCGGCGAGCCAGGTGTCCTCGACGGACTCCGGAAGTACTCGGTTGGCGATCAGTGCATCCGGGCGCAGGCCGCGCAGGGCGAGGGCCAGACCGGCCGCGCGGACGGCGTCGGCGCCGGCCGGGCCGGGCTCGGCGACCAGGCGTACGGACGTGTTCCGGTCGGCGAGGACTGCCTCCACCGCGGCCAGTTCCACGTCCCACCGGCCCGCCGTGTCGTAGAGCCACTCCGAGGGCATCGGGACGCCGGCGAGGCGGCCGAGGACCGGGCGCAGGGCGCGGGCCGCCTGGCGCTCCGCGGGGAGGAGGCGGCGGAGGTAGCGGCGGAGTTCCTCGGGGAGGGCGAGGAGGGCGAGGGCCTGGGGGGTGGGCGGGAGGTCGACCACGAGCAGGTCGTAGGCCTCCGACAGGGCCGCGTCGCGCAGGGCGCGGAGCAGGGCCAGTTCCTCGGCGCCGGGGAGGGGGGTGAGTTCCTCCGCGTCCAGCCGTGCCGCGCCGAGGAGTTCGAGGGCGGAGGAGGCCCGGGTCTGGAAGGCGGTGAGGTCGGTGCGGAACGACTCCGTGGCGTCGGGACGCCAGGCGGTGAGGTGTTCGGAGACGTGTACGGGGGCCGCTCCTGTCGGCACGGCCAGGGCCGCGCCGAGGGTGTCGCCTCGGTCTGCCCCCAGGAGCAGTGTGCGGGTGCCGGTGCCTGCGGCGGCTTGTGCGGTGGCTGCGGCGACTGTGCTGCGGCCGCTGCCGCCTGGGCCGGTGATCAGGAGGGTGCGCATGTCTGTGAACGGTAGTCGGTCGGTGGGGGTTGGGCGCCGCTGCCGGGGGCGCCGCCCCCGGACTCCCGTCGGCCGTGAAGGGGCCTCGTCCTCAAACGCCGGACGGGCTGACAAGTTACCGGCGCCAAAAAAGGTCGCCCTACTTCTCCCCCGACTCCACCCGCTTCTTCAGCCCCGCCAGCGCCCGGTCGATGATGACCTTCTCCGCCTTGCGCTTGATCATGCCCAGCATGGGGATCTTGACGTCCACCGTCAGCAGGTACGTGACCTCCGTGCCACCCCCGGCCGTGGGCTTGAGGAGGTAGGCGCCGTCCAGGGAGCGCAGCATCTGGGACTTGACGAGGGTCCAGGAGACCTCGTTGTCGGCGGTCCAGGTGTACGCGAGGACCTGGTCGTCCTTGATCGCGCCGGCGTCCATGACGAGGCGGACCTGTTCGGCGCGGCCCCGCTCGTCGGTCTTGAGGACGTCCGCCTCCTTCACCTCGCCGGTCCAGTCCGGGTAGCGGGCGAAGTCGGCGATCACCGCCATGACGTCGGCCGGTGCCGCCTCGATCGTGATGCTCGAACTGGTGTGTTCCGCCATCGCTGTGGCTCCTCCAGATGCGGACCGGCAGGGCGTCGTCGTCGTGCGCTTGTGCGTGCAGCGTGAAGGCTACCTCCCCGCCAACCCCCTTACCGCACCCCCTACCTGCGGACTTCAGGGGCGGCCGCCAAGGGAGTCACCATTCCAGCGCCCAGGGCTTCCCGCTCCCCGCGAAGTGCCCCACGTTCACGCACTCCGTCGCCCCGATCCGCATCCGCCGTACGAGCGGCTGGTGGACGTGCCCGAACAGTGAATAGCGGGGCCTGGTGCGGCGGATGGCGTCCAGGAGGGCCCGGCTGCCGCGTTCGAAACGGCGCGCGACGGTGTCGTAGACCAGCTCGGGGACCTCGGGCGGGATGTGGGTGCACAGGACGTCGACCTCGCCGACGGCCTCGATCTTGGCGGCGTACTCCTCGTCGCTGATCTCGTACGGGGTGCGCATGGGGGTGCGCAGGCCGCCGCCGACGAAGCCGAACGTCCAGCCGCCGATCTCGACGCGTTCGCCGTCGAGCACGGTTGTTCCGGGTTCTGCGTACTCGGGCCACAGGGCCGGCATGTCGACATTGCCGTAGGTGGCGTACGTCGGGGCGGGGAAGGCGGCGAACATCTCCGCGTACTGCTTGCGGACCGCCTGCTCGATGAGGGCCGCGCGGTCCCCGCCGACCGCGCTCCAGAGGCGGGCGCCGAGTTCGCGGGCCTCCTCGAAGCGGCGGGCGGTGCGCAGCTCGACCAGGCGGTCGGCGTTCTCCTCGCCGAACAGTTCGGGGAAGATTCCGCGCGCGTGGTCGGCGTAGTCGAGGAAAAGGACCAGGTCGCCCAGGCAGATCAGGGCGTCGGCACCCTCGCCGGCCCCGGCCAGGTCACGGGCGTTGCCGTGCACGTCACTGACCACATGTACGCGCGTCCGGGAGTTACCGGATGGTGTGGGTGCCATGACGATCAAGCGTAGGCGTGTGCGGCAAACGTGAACAGTGGCGGCCTCGCTTGCCGTTACTGGCCAGTCAAGAAAGGCGTGGACTACTGTGCGCGAGGAAACACCAATCTGTGTGACGCAGCGAACATCTCGCCGGACCCCCCTGTCGTAGGAGCCATACCGGCGGGTAACGTCCGGGCAGTCCAGTCGTGCTCAGGATTTCAATCACCCGGTCCTGACGCACCTGCCCGAGCCTTGGACCTGACCGTCGCATCACACAACGTCGTGGCGCCGGCGCCCTATGAGGAGCAGCAGTCTTGCGCGAGTTCAGCCTTCCGGCTTTGTACGAGGTCCCTGCGGACGGCAACCTGACCGACATCGTCCGCAGAAACGCCGCGCAGCACCCAGATGTCGCCGTGATCGCCCGCAAGGTGAGCGGCGCGTGGCAGGACGTGACCGCCACGGTCTTCCTCGCCGAGGTGCACGCCGCCGCCAAGGGGCTCATCGCCTCCGGCGTCCAGCCCGGCGACCGGGTCGGCCTGATGTCCCGCACGCGGTACGAGTGGACGCTGCTCGACTTCGCGATCTGGTGCGCGGGCGCGATCACCGTGCCGGTGTACGAGACCAGCTCGCCGGAGCAGGTGCAGTGGATCCTGAGCGACTCGGGTGCCACCGCGCTCGTCGTGGAGCAGGACGGGCACGCCGCCGCCGTCGAGTCGGTGCGGGACCAGCTGCCCGCGCTCAAGCACGTCTGGCAGATCGACGCCGGCGCGATCGACGAGCTGGGCCGCGCGGGCAAGGGCGTCTCGGACGCGACCGTCGAGGAGCGCAGCTCGCAGGCGAAAGCCGACGACCCGGCGACCATCGTGTACACCTCGGGTACTACGGGTCGTCCCAAGGGCTGTGTGCTCACCCACCGCAGCTTCTTCGCGGAGTGCGGCAACATCGTGGAGCGGCTGCGCCCGCTGTTCCGCACCGGTGAGTGCTCGGTGCTGCTGTTCCTGCCCCTCGCGCACGTCTTCGGACGGCTGGTGCAGATCGCGCCGATGATGGCGCCGATCAAGCTGGGCCTGGTCCCGGACATCAAGAACCTCACCGATGAACTCGCCTCGTTCCGGCCGACGTTGATCCTCGGTGTGCCGCGCGTCTTCGAGAAGGTCTACAACTCGGCGCGCGCCAAGGCGCAGGCGGACGGCAAGGGCAAGATCTTCGACAAGGCGGCCGACACCGCGATCGCGTACAGCCGAGCGCTGGACACGCCGTCGGGTCCGTCCCTCGGCCTGAAGATCAAGTACAAGACCTTCGACAAGCTCGTCTACAGCAAGCTGCGCGCGGTCCTCGGCGGCAAGGGCGAGTACGCGATCTCCGGCGGTGCTCCGCTGGGCGAGCGGCTCGGGCACTTCTTCCGGGGGATCGGGTTCACCGTCCTCGAGGGCTACGGGCTCACCGAGTCCTGTGCCGCCACGGCCTTCAACCCCTGGGACCGGACGAAGATCGGTACCGTCGGCCAGCCGCTGCCCGGTTCGGTCGTGCGCATCGCGGACGACGGCGAGGTGCTGCTGCACGGCGAGCACCTGTTCAAGGGCTACTGGAACAACGAGGCGGCCACGGCCGAGGCGCTGGCGGACGGCTGGTTCCACACCGGGGACATCGGCACTCTCGACGAGGACGGCTACCTCAGGATCACCGGCCGCAAGAAGGAGATCATCGTCACCGCGGGCGGCAAGAACGTCGCCCCGGCCGTGATCGAGGACCGCATCCGCGCGCACGCGCTGGTCGCGGAGTGCATGGTCGTCGGTGACGGGCGGCCCTTCGTGGGCGCGCTGATCACGATCGACGACGAGTTCCTGGGCCGCTGGGCGGCCGAGCACGGCAAGCCGGCGGGTGCCACCGCGGCGTCGCTGCGTGACGACCCGGATCTCTTGCAGGCGATCCAGGACGCCGTCGACGACGGCAACGCCGCGGTGTCGAAGGCGGAATCGGTGCGGAAGTTCCGCATTCTGTCCTCCCAGTTCACGGAGGAGTCGGGCCACCTGACGCCGTCCCTGAAGCTCAAGCGCAATGTGGTGGCGAGGGACTACGCGGACGAGATCGAGGCCATCTACCAGAAGTAGCAGGCGAGTTGGGGCTTTCGGCTCAGAAGTCCTCGGCGAGGACCCGTTCCAGCGTGCGCTCGGCGAGCGCGGTGATGGTGACGAACGGGTTCACGCCGATGTTGCCGGGCACCAGCGAACCGTCGGTGATGTACAGCTTCGAATACCCCTTCACCCGGCCGTAGTTGTCGGTCGCCTTTCCCAACACGCAGCCGCCCAGCGGGTGGTAGCAGAAGTCGTCCGCGAAGACCTTGCTGGGCGTGCCGAACAGGTCGGAGCGGTAGATCGTCGCGTTGGCCGAGTTGATCCGGTCGAACAGCTTCTTCGCCATGGCGACCGAGACCGCGCTCTGGGCCGCGGTCCAGCCCAGTTTCACCGTGCCGCTCGCCGAGTCGTAGGTGAACGAGGCCCGTTGGGGGTTCTTGGTGATCGCCAGATAGAGGCTCACCCAGGTCTCGAACCCGATGGGCAGCGGGGCGATCTCCGCGAAGACCGGGTTGTCGGTGTTGGACCAGTCGTCGATGCCCATGACCGGCATGGTCGCCTGGTTGGCGCCGGTGGTGTCCCAGATGTGGTTGGCGCGGCCCACCATGGTGTTGCCGTTGGGTCCCCAGCCCGCCCCGACCGTGGCGTCCAGCGCGGGCAGCGTGCCGGTGTCCCGGGCGCGGACGAGGAGTTCGGTGGTGCCGAGGCTGCCGCCGCCGAGGAACAGATAGGTGCAGCTGTACTGCTTGGTTTCGACGACCGCGCCGGTGTTGTCGATCCGGTCGACGGTCAGCTGGTACGACCCGTCGCTCGCCCGCGTGACGGCCCGCACCTTCTCCAGGGTGTGGATGGTGACCTTGCCGGTGCCGAGCGCGGAGGCGAGGTAGGTCTTGTCGAGGCTCTTCTTGCCGTAGTTGTTGCCGTAGATGACCTCCTGGGCGAGCGCGGACTTGGTGGCGGTGCCGGCCGCTTCCTGCTGCATGTACCCGAAGTCGTAGACGTTGGGCACGAAGGTGGTCGTCAGGCCGGTGTTCGTGGCGGCCTTCCGCGAGGTGCGGGTGAACTGGTACCACTCGGTCGACTCGAACCAGGTCGGGTCGACGGTGTTGACGCCGAGCATGGTGCGGGCGCGCGGGAAGTAAGTGCTGTACATCGCGGTGGCGTCCACGGTGGGGAACTGCTCGGTGAAGTACGACTGGCGCGGGGTGACCGCCATCCCGCCGTTGACCAGCGAGCCCCCGCCGACACCGCGTCCCACGTACACGGACATGCTGTCGTAGTGCACGCGGTCCAGGACGCCCGGGTACGGGGTGATGTCCTTGTTGACGACGTCCAGCCAGAGGAAACTCGCGAGCGGGGCCTCGGTGCGGGTCTTGAACCACATGGAGCGCTGGTCCGGGTTGGCGGTGTTGCAGAAGATCTTGCCGTCGGAGCCGGGGGTGTTCCAGAGCCGGCCCATCTCCAGGACGAGGGTGGTGATGCCGGCCTGGCCGAGGCGGAGGGCGGCGACCGCTCCGCCGTAGCCGGAGCCGACGACGATCGCGCGTGCGGTTTCGACGGCCGCGGGTTCGACCGCCTGCGCCGACTGGAGGCCGATTCGGGTGAGACCCGCCGCGGCGGCGGTCTGGAGGGCGATCATGCCCAGTATTTGACGTCTCGTCAGCTGATGCTGCGTCAGTTTTGCTGTCATGCGCGCAGCATGTGCGGATTATTCGGTTCCGCCAAGGGGCTGCGCCGGTTTTGGGGCGTCGTGGGCGGTGTCGGCTGAGGTGTCGGGCGGGTGCTGGTTGTGTGCGGCTGGTCGCGCAGTTCCCCGCGCTCCTAAAAACAACGGGGTCGCCCGGGGCGCGGGGCTGTATCGATATGCGGCTCCGCCGCGTGGGCGCGACCGGCTCCCACGCACCCGCACCCACCCTGGTCGATCAAGTGGCACCCCGGACGGCGCCCCTACAACAGCGCCCTCAGCCTCTCCGCCAGGAGGTCCCAGCGCCACCTTTCCTCGACCCACTGCCGCCCCCGCTCACCCATGTTCCGGCGCAGCTCCGGGTCCCCGAGCAGCGCGAGGATCCGGTCGGCGGCCTCCTCCGGGGAGCCGCCGCGCACCACCCACCCGGTCTCGCCGTCGAGCACCGCGTCCGGCGCCCCGCCGGAGTCGCCGGCGACGACGGGCAGCCCGGTGGCCGACGCCTCCAGGTAGACGATGCCGAGCCCCTCGACGTCGAGCCCGCCGCGCCGGGTCCGGCAGGGCATCGCGAAGACGTCACCGGCGCCGTAGTGCGCGGGCAGTTCGGCCCAGGGCACGGCGCCCGTGAAGCGCACGGAGTCGCTCACACCCGTCTCGCGCACCAGCCGCCGCAGGTCCTTCTCGTACGGCCCACCGCCCACGATCAGCAGGACGGCGTCGGGCTGCCGGGCCAGGATGCGCGGCATGGCGAGGATCAGCGTGTCCTGCCCCTTGCGCGGCACGAGCCGCGAGACGCACACGACGACGGGCCGCTCGGTCAGCCCGAGCCGGGCCCGCACTTCCGCGCCGCCGGAACCCGGATGGAAGACCTTCTCGTCGACACCGGGCGGCAGTTGGACCATCCGCGCCGCCGCCTCCGGACTCAGCGCACCGGCGATCCGCGACCGCGTGTACTCCCCGAGATAGGTGATCGTGTCCGTCGACTCCCCGATGCGGTGCAGGAGTTGACGCGAGGCGGGCAGCTGCGCCCACCCGGCCTCGTGACCGTGCGTGGTGGCCACCAGCCGCTCGGCACCGGCCTTCCGCAGCGCGGGCGCCATCAGCCCGAGCGGCGCCGCCGCCCCGAACCACACCGCCGTACAACCGTGTTCACGCAGCAGCCCGACGGCCGTCCGGGTCGCCGCGGGCGTCGGCAGCAGCATGGTCGTCGTGTCCCGTACGACCTTGAAGGGCTGCTCGGCGTCGAAGGCTGCCGTCGCCTCGGCGCCCTCCCGGCCGCGCTTCCAGGTCGAGGCGTAGACGACGAGCCGCTCGGGCTCGAGCCGCAGCGCCATATTGTGCAGGAAGGCCTGGATGCCCCCGGGCCGGGGCGGAAAGTCATTGGTCACGATCAGGGTCTTGCGCACGCGGCCGACCTTACCCGGGTGGGTTCACAGCTCGGCACGGCCGCGCTTCATGGCCATCGCACAGCGGGTCGGGAGAACATGTGGCCCACACCCGGCAGGCACGGAACGGAACAGGGGCTCAGGTGGAGATCGCGGGCGCGAGACGGCGGCTGGCAGTGCTGCTGGGGACCTGGGGCGTGACCCGGATCGTTCTGCTGCTGTTCGTCTTCAAGGTGTTCGTGTTCCCGGGCCCGGACGTCACCAGCGACGTGTCGGTGATCTACCAGGGCTGGTACGAGACCCTGCGGCACGGCAGCTTCCCGCTGGACGACGTCACCTGGCAGTACCCGCCCGCCGCCGCCCTCCCGATCCTCTCCCCCGCCCTGCTCGGCTTCCTGGACTACGCGTCGGCGTTCTTCGTCCTCGCCTGCCTCGCCGACCTCGCCGTCCTGGCCCTGCTCGTCTACACGGGCCTGCGCCCCGGCCGCACACTCCGCGGTGCCTGGGTGTGGGTGGCGGGCGTCCCGCTGCTCGGCCCGACCGTGTACGCGCGCTACGACGTGATGGTGACCGCGGTCGCCGTGGCCGCGCTGCTCGCCGGCGCCCGGCACCCGCGCGTGATGGGCGCACTGGTGGGCTTCGGCGCCCTGCTGAAGGTGTGGCCCGCGCTGCTCCTGCTGGGCGCGGTCAAGCGCCGGGCGTGGGGCGCGGCGGCGGTGACGGTCGTGGTGGTCGCCGGTGTCTTCGCGATGTCGATGCCGGGCGCGTTCGCCTTCCTGACCTTCCAGCGCGCGCGGGGCACGGAGGTGGAGTCGCTGGGCTCCCTGGTCTTCCATGTGGCCCGGCACTTCGGCTGGCAGGGCCAGGTGCTTCTGAACTACGGCTCGGTCGAGTTCGTCGGCCCCTACGTCAACTGGGTCAGCACGGCCGCCCTCGGCCTCACCGCGATCGCCTTCGGCTGGCTCATGCTCTGGCGTCTGATGGCGGCCCGCTTCCTCCCGCACACCCTCGCGGACGCGGCCTTCGTGGCGGTGCTGATGTTCACGGTCACCAGCCGGGTCATCAGCCCGCAGTACGTCGTCTGGCTGATCGGCCTCGCGGCCGTGTGCTCCTGCTTCCGCGCCAGCCGCATGAAACTGCCGGTCGCTCTCGTCCTGGCGGCAGCCTTCGTGACGGTCCTGGAGTTCCCCGTCTGGTTCGCCGACGTGGTCGCCGGCGACAACCTCGGCATCGTCCTCCTGTTCCTCCGCAACGGCCTGCTCGTCGCGGCGGCGCTCACCGCCGCCCGGGAACTGTGGCGGGCCTCGGTCACCTGGGCGGACGTACCCCCGCTCCCGAATCAGGCCACCCGCTCGAAGGCGACCTCGGCCTCCTCCTGACGCCGGGCCTGTCCTGCGGGTCACGCGGCGGGCGCGGAGGCCGCTACGCACTCCCCGCCGAGGTCACGTGCTCCTCCGCCTTGCGGCGGCACGCACCACCCCCTGCTCGTCGGCGTCGACGGCTCGCCGTTCCTTCCCGGCAGCCCGGTCCGCCGGACGGGCCCCGGCACGCCGGAACAGCACGGCCACCACCCCGCACTGCACCCCCATCGAGAGCGCCATCGCCAGACACACACCGGGCAGCCCGAGCCCCGACAGGCCGTACGCCAGCGGGAGTTGGACCGCCGTGCCGAGCACGGTGACCCGGAGCAGCGCCGGTGCTCCCCCACTCCCCTCGAAGACCCCGCCGAGCGCGATGAAGCAGGCCATCAGCAGCAGATAGGGGCCGACGCAGCGCAGGAACAGGGCGCCCTCGTGGGCGACTTGGGGGCCGGTGCCGAACGCGGCCATGATCCAGGGAGCGGTGACGCAGAGCAGGACGGCCGCCACCACACCGACCGTGCCGGACACGAGCACGGCCTGCCGTCCGATCTCGCGCCTCGCGTCCTTCCCCGTCCCCCGCAGGTGCGCGGTGTGGATGGAGGCGGCCTGCCGCACGGAGTAGAAGGCCATCGTCGCGACGTACAGCACCTTGTATCCGATGGCGTACGCGGCCACCGCCGACACCCCGAGCCGCGCCACGATCGCGACCAGCACCAGCGCACCGCCCTGCCGGACGGTGAAGTCGGCGGACATGGGCAGACCGGTGGTGAAGGTGCGCCGCAGAGCAGCGGGGAGAGAGTCGGCGGGCGCCGGCTCTCCGGGGGCGGGCCGAGCGGGCGCAGGCCGAGCAGATGCGGACTCGGCGGGTGCGGGTGCGGGTGCGGGTGCGGGTGCGGGTGCGGATCGAGCGAGGACGGCCTCCGGAGGGCCGGGCTCGACAACATCGGACTCCCTGGAAGCCGCTTCGGCGGATGCGGACTCGGGGGACGCAGGCTGGGCAAGGACGGCCTCCGCAGGAGAGGGCCCGACGACATCGGACTCGCCGGAAACCGCTGTGGCGGAAGCGGACCCGGCGCAGGCGACCTGAGCGGGGACGGCCTGAGCAAAGACGGCCTCCACAGGGCCGGGCCCGACAGCAGCGGGTCCGGCGGAAGTGGACTCGGCGGATGCAGGCTCGGCAAGGACGCCCTCCCCAGGACCTGGCCCGACAACATCCGACTCACCACATACCGCTTCAGCGGAAGCGGCCCCTTCGAAAGCAAGCCCAGCAGGAGCGCGCCCCGCAGGGATGGCCCCCGCCCGCAGCACGGCGTTGCGGCGCAGCGCGCGCAACCCCACCCCCAGCGCGAGCACCCGGCACAGCACGGTCGACGCGGCGGCGCCCCGGACGCCGTAGAGGTGGATGAGGAACGGGTCGCAGACCAGGATCAGGCCGTTGGCCAGGAGGGCCAGGCGCATCGGGGTCCGGGTGTCGCCGGTGCCCTTGAGGATGCCGTCGACGAGTTGCTGGGCGTAGAAGACGGCGATGCCCGGCAGGGAGATCGTGAAGTAGGCGACCGCGAGAGGGAGTTCGGGGCCGGTGCCGCCGAGGAGCAGGCGGGACAGTGGGGCGCGGAGCAGGAAGCCAGCCACGACGACCGTCGGGGTGACCAGTGCGCACAGGGCCCAGCCGCCGCGGACCGCCGAGCGCAGCGCCGCCGGGTCGCGGGCTCCCCTCGCGTGGGCGACCAGCACGGTCGTACCGGAGGCGAAGACCAGGGCGACGCCCAGCAGCACGTTCTCGGTGCTGGTCGCGACGGCCACCGCGGCGACTGCCGGGCCGCCGAGCCGGGCGACCCAGACGGTGTTGATGATCCCGGCGGCGACGGAGGCGAGGAGCGAGAGGTAGACGGGGTGGGCGAGCGATATGAGCTGCTTGCGGTGACTGTTCACGGCGACTGGACCCCCTCGATACGAGCTACGAGCTACCTCTAATCGAGGTAGCTCGATAAGAGGTACCATGAGGCAATCGCGCCCGCAAGGAGGACACATGCTGGAGCTCTCGATCCTGGGCTTCCTCGCCGAACAGCCGCTGCACGGCTATGAGTTGAAGGAGCGGATCAAGGCGCTCAGCGGCCATGTCCGCCCGGTCAGCGACGGCGCGCTCTACCCGGCGATCACCCGCCTGGTCACCGCGGGCAAGCTCGACCAGCACACGGAGGACGGCACGAGCGCGGCCCCGCGCCGGGTCCTGTCCCTCACCGAGACGGGCCGCGCGGACCTCCTGGAACGCCTCCGCCACCCCAAGCAGACCGAGATCACCGACCACGTCCGCTTCAACACGGTCCTGGCCTTCCTACGGCACCTGCCGGACCGGCGGGAGCAGGCGGCCGTGCTGCGCCGGCGGCTGGAGTTCCTGGAGACCCCCGCGAGTTTCTTCTACCGGGACGGTGAGCCGGTGCGGGCCGAGGAGGCCCAAGACCTGTTCCGGCAGGGCATGTTGAGGGTCGCGCGGGCTACGGGCGCGGCCGAGCGGGAGTGGCTCACGGAGGCCATCACCCAACTGGATCAGGCGAGTTGATCCTTGAGATAGTCCCGCCACTGCGCGGTGAAGTCGTCCAGGCTCACCCCGAGGACGCTCTTCATCGCGTCCTCGACCGCGCCCGCCCGCTTCCTGTGCGCGCCAACCGCCCGGTAGAACTTGCCCAGTTGGGCCACTCCCCACCGGTCCTCGATCATCCGGCAGGCCAGCCAGCCGCCCTCGTAGGCCTGCGCCAGTTCGCCGGCCTCGCCGCTGAAGCCGAAGTCCTTGTCGGCGGGGAGGGCGCTCGGGAGGTGGCCGTCCTCGACCGCGCGGTAGAGCTCGGGGGCTGCCTGGACCGGGGTGCGGCCGGTGCCCCGGTAGCCGATCCAGTCGGCGTAGCCCTCCGAGAGCCAGAGGGGGGTCGCGGGGGTGGTGTGGGCGCGGGTGGCGACATGGGTCGTCTCGTGGGTGAGCACGACCTGCTTGCCGACCGAGCCGAGCATGGCGTACGCGTCCGGGTTGACGATGATCCGGTCCGCCGGGGCGTCGCCCGAACCGCCCGCCTCCCCCGTGGTCACCGCGGCGATGCCCCGGTAGGAGGCGGCCGGTGCGCCCAGGAGCCCCGCCATGCCGTCCAGGGAGCCGGGGACGAGCACGACGACGTGCCGGGTCCAGTCGGTGCCCCAGGCCCCCGACACGGCCGGTACGGCGTGGTCGGCGAGCGCGCGGTACTCGCGCAGACCCGCGGTGGACTGCCCGACCCCCATGACGAGGCTGTGCGCGCCCTTGACGACGCTCACCTTGCCCTGGTCCCACAGCTGCTGGCCGGACTTCTTCGCGGGCTTGTCGGAGTCGACGTACCACTGCCCGTCCGCGGTGAGCCGGAGCGTGAGCGCCCGGCCGACGGTGACGGGTGAGGTGTCGTAACCCCGGACGCGGTAGCTGAGGTCGGCGTCGGCGGTCGCGGTGGCGCCGGTGCGGTGCAGCGAGGTGATCCGGTAGGACCAGGACGCCAGCGGTACGGCGCTCAGGTTCTCGTAGGCGGTGCGCGCGCCGGTGCGGGTGTACGCCGTCTCGTCGTGGTGCAGGACGGCCGCCGCCTGGGTGTCCAGCAGGCGCTGCACCGCCGCGTTCGCGCTGTCCGGCGCCGGCTGCCCGCCGCACGCCACCAGCGAGCCGAACAGCAGACACAGCGCGAGCACTCCGGAGCGCGACGCCCGCCTACGACCAGTCACTTCCCGATCGTACGACCCTTTCGCGCCGGTTCAGACCCTCGTGACCGACGAGACCGGCATCATGCCGACCGGGTCGTAGCGCACCGGCGCGCCGGGGTAGGGGGCGTGGATGACCTGGCCGTTGCCCACGTACATCGCGACATGGCTGGCGTCGGAGCGGTAGACGACCAGATCGCCGGGCTGCGCCTGGGAGAGCGGGATCTGGTGGCCGGCGTAGCGCTGCTCCTGCGAGGTGCGCGGGAGGTGGACGCCCGCCCGGGCGTACGACCACTGCATCAGGCCGGAGCAGTCGAAGCCGCCGGGGCCGGTGGCGCCCCAGACGTAGGGCTTGCCGAGTGCGGACTGGGCGGCGGCCACGGCGGCGGCGGCGCGGCCCGAGGACGGGACGCCGGCGCCGAGGTCGGGGATGTCCTGGCGGGAGGAACGGGAGGCCCGGTCGAAGGCGGCGCGGTCGGCGAGCGGCATTCCGTTGAGGATCTGCCGGGCCTTGGCGAGCTTGCTCTCGACGGTCTTCTTGTGACTGGCCACGGCCTTGCGGCTGCTCTCCAGTTCGGCGAGGTGCCCGCTGGCCTCGCTGCGCTCCTGCGCGAGTTCGCGCATGGCGTCCTGGAGGTCCTTGAGTTCGCCCGCCTGCTCGGTGGTGATGCGGTCGAGGACGGAGGCCTTGTCGAGGTAGTCGGCCGGGTCGTCGGAGAACAGCAGCGCGACGGTGGGGTCGATGCCGCCGGAGCGGTACTGGGCGCCGGCGAGTGAACCCAGCGCGTCCCGCATGGTGTTGATGCGCTGCTGCTGCCGGGCGATCCGGTCCTGGGCGTCGCTCACCTGCCGGTGCAGCTGCGCGGCGCGCTCGTCGGCCTTGTCGTAGGCCTGGGTCGCCTTCTCGGCCTCCTGGTAGAGCCGGTCCACCTCGGCCCGGGCGTCGCCCTGCGGCGCGGCCACGGCGGAGGAGGCCGGAAGGGCGCCCAGGGCGGCGGCGGCAGCGGACATCACACAGACCGCGGCACTGGCGCCTCGGTCGAACCCGGACGGTGCTTGGCGACGACGGGATCCCACGGGAAGCCGCACTCCTTCCGCTGGCGGACACGGACCGCTCCCCCGATGCGGGGAAACGCGCCAGACAGTAGCTCTGTGAAGGGGTGCGGGCCAAAGACCTCCGCGGGCACACAACGTGACGCCCCGCCTATGACGCAGGTCATGGGCGGGGCGCGGGGTCAGCCTGGAGTGTCGTAATTCGCCCGTTCGGGCGGTCCGGAACGACCGGATACGGACCGGATCAGATCCGGACGCCGAACTGGAAGGGCATGTTGGAGATCGACTCGTAGCGCACCACGGCACCGGTGTGCGGGGCGTGCAGCACCTGGCCGTTGCCCGCGTAGAGGCCGACGTGGTGGTAGTCGCCGTAGAAGATGACCAGGTCGCCGACCTTGAGGTCGCTCTCGCTGTAGATCCGGGTGCCGGCGTTCGCCTGCGCCTCGGACGTGCGGGGGATGGAGACACCCGCCTGCGCGTAGGCCCAGGAGGTCAGGCCGGAGCAGTCGAAGGAGGAGGGGCCGGAGGCGCCGTAGACGTACGGGGAGCCGATCACGGACTGGGCGGCGGCGAAGGCCGAGGCGGCGCGGCCGGAGGCGGAACCGGTGTTGCCGAGGTTCACGCGGGAGGTGGAACGGCTGGCCGCGTTGGCCTGCTCCTTGGCGAGGGCCGCCTTCTCCGCCGCCGTCAGGGTGTTGAGGAGCTTCTGGGCCGAGGCCAGCTTGGCCTTGACCTCGTCCTTCTTCTTCTTGAGCTCGGTGCGGGTGGCGGAGAGGTCCTTGAGCTTGGTGCTCGCCTCCGCGCGCTCCTGGGCGAGTTCGCGCTGCTTGCTCTGGATCTTCGTGAGCGCCTCGACCTGCTGAGCGCTCAACTGGTCCATGGTGGACGCCTTGTCGAGGTAGTCGCTCGGGTCCGAGGACAGGAAGAGCTGGATCGACGGGTCGATGCCACCGGTGCGGTACTGGGCGCTGGCCATCGTGCCGAGGCCGTCGCGGAGCTTGTTGAGCTCCTCCTGGCCGCGCGCCACGTTGTCCTGGATGGTGGAGATTTCCTTCTGGAGCTTCTGCTGCTTCTCCTGGGCCCCGTCGAGCTTCTCGGTGGCCTGCTCGGCCTGCTCGTAGAGGGCGTCGACCTTCGCCTTGACCTCGTCCTTGCTGGGCTTCTCGCTCGGCGCGGCATTGGCCGCCTGAGCGCTGAAGGCAACGGCGGCTGCGGCTGCGGTGGTCAGCACAGTCACACGCGTGCGGCTCGGCTGCTTCGGTCGACGATGGGACGCCACGGAGTCGAGCTCCTTCTATTGAGTGATCACCCGTTCGGAGGTTCGAGGCACGACCCTAGTGATGTTCCTGTGATCAGTTCAAATCCTCACACGAAAAAATGCCGTCACTCAAAGCATTCTTTGCACATAACCAACATGCAGTGATGGCCGATTGACGCTACGTTGCGTGACGGTTCGGTCAATTCCGGCATTAAACCTGTACGTTGACCTTCACGACAGTCGCTTGAGGAGTACCGCAGAAGCGACGGGCCGAGCACCCGCCTTCGCGATGCCGTCGGCCACCTCGCGGTCGGTCGACGCCACGATGACCGGCCGGCCCGGTGGCTCCGCGCGCACCAGCTGGCGGATCAACTCGTCGGCGGTGACGCCCGGTTTGGAGAACAGCACCCGCACCCCGCGCGGCGGCGCGAGCAGCACCGGCGCGGCCAGCTCGGCCCCGTCGAAGACACAGGTGACCTCGGCGCCGGTCTGCGCGGCCAGCTGCGAGAGCTGCCCCAGCAGCCTCAACCGCTGCTTCTCCAGGGGCATTTGGGGATAGCCGGTCTTGGTGACGTTGTAGCCGTCGACGACCAGGTGGGCCTGCGGCAGCGCGAGCAACTGGTCCAGGATCGCGGGGTCGTTCTCCGACAGCGCCCGCGCCGCGATGTCTTTCGGGGTCATTCGTCCCGGTTCGACCGCGTCGACGGTCTCGGCGGGCCGTACGGAGACGGGCGGCAGCGCCAGTTCCCTGCGCAACCCCTGGGTCGCCTCCAGCACGGTGTCGAGCAGCAGCCGTACCCGCATGTCCTCGACGCTGCGCCCTTCGCGGGCGGCCTTGCGGGTGGCCTCCAGGGATGCCTCCGCCTCGGCGAGCCGGGCCTTGAGGCGCCGGCCCTCGCTCTCGGCCGCGGACAGCTGCGCCTGACCCTCGGCGCGCGCGGTGTCCGTCTCGGCCCGCAGCTTGCGCAGGGCGGCCTCGCCGCGCTTGATGTCGCTGTGCGCGGAACGCAGCTTGCGGTGCAGCGACTCCGCTTCCTTCTTCGCCGCGTCCAGCTCGGTGCGCAGCCGCTCGGTCTCGGTCCGGGTGGCGTCCCGCGCCTGCGCCAACTCCTCGCGCAGCCGCTCCAGTTCGGCCCGGCTCTCCTCGTCGGCGCGCTCGGCGTCGGCGCGCAGCGCCTCCTCGCCGGCGGCTGTCACCAGCTTGACCCAGCCGGTGGGGCGCAGAACATAGGCCGCGGCCGCCACGTCGAGCGGATCCGCGGCCGGGGGCGGCGAGCCGGAGTCCAGCGCGCCGGCGAGCTCCGACTGGGCCTCTCTCAGCTTCTCCCCGATACGCTGCCGGAACAGCGGATCGGTCTCCAGCGCGGCGGCCATCGCGTTGCCGGCGAACTTGGCGCGCCGGTTGGGGGCGAAGCGGGCGTACTGTCGTAGCTGCGCGGGCAGTTCGGAGACGGTCATGCCGCCGAACCCGTCGGAGACGATCTGTACGACTCTCCTGCGCACGCCGTCGGGCAGCGGGCGGTCGAGCACCTCGGCGGCGCCGTCGCCCGGCCCCCCGCCTGAGTTCTCCACCATCCCTCACACCCCAATACGTGTGCGGGGCCCGCTCCCTCTCAGGAGCCGGCGCCCGGCCTGTCCACGAGTTCCACCTGATCCACGGCGTTGCACCACCGGCAGCGCACCGACTCGATGGTCTCACTGACCACCTCGCGCTCCTCCACCTTCGGCTCACCCGCCAGGTCCAGGTGGAGGTACTCCACGACCTTCGACGAACGCGTCACGTCGAAGCGCGTGAGGTTCCCGCAGAGGGTGCAGCGCCACCGCGTCGAGGCGGTCGGGAGGGGTACCGTCATCGTGGCTTTCCGCTTCCTTCTTGTTCCAGTTTCCGTGATCGCCGGTTTCCCCGGCGAGTGTGGCTCGTAACCCTACGGCCTGGCGGGTACTCGCCGCTCGGCTGTCCGCAGCGGCGAGGCACCCTGTCCGGTTACGTCCCGTTACGCCATGCTCTGTATCCATGATCAGCAACTGGGGAACAGCGGCCTTCAGAGCCCTCCGGAACACCTCGGCACCGACGACCTACGCCTTGATCGCCCTGTGCTGCCTGATCTTCGTCCTCGGCCCGGCCTCGGGCTTCGTCCCGTCCTACGGCACCGGGGACGCACTGCTCGCCGCACAGCGGGCGTACTTCCACCGCTGGGGAGTGGTACCGGCCGACCTCTTCGCGCACCCCGCCCGAGAGGCCCTCACCCCCGTCACGGCCCTCTTCGTCCACGGCAGCTGGATCCATCTCCTCGGCAACATGCTCTTCCTCTACGTCTTCGGAGCGATGACCGAGGAACGGCTTGGCCGAGTCGAGTTCACCCTGTTCTATGTGGTCTGCGGCTATCTGGCGCTGCTGGGCTACGCGCTGGCCAACGCCGACTCGGGGCAGTCCCTCGTCGGCGCGTCCGGGGCGATCTCGGCGGTCCTCGGGGCGTTCCTGTATCTCTTCCCCCGGGCCCGCGTGACCAGCCTCCTCCCCTTCCTCTTCTTTCTGCCGCTGCGCTTCCCCGCGTGGGTCGTACTGCCGTTCTGGGTGACCCTCCAGTGGCTCGCGGCGGGCCAGGCAGCACAGGGACCCGGGGTCGCCTATCTCGCCCACCTGGTCGGCTTCACGCTGGGCTTCGGTTACGCGTGGGTCAGATTCGGCCGTACGACTAGAGTGAGGGCCGCCCCAGCAACGGTCCCCGAGGGAGAGAACCAGCCGTGATCACCGCGATCGTCCTCATCAAGACCAGCGTGGACCGGATTCCGGAGATCGCCGAGTCGATCGCCGCGCTCGAATCCGTGAGCGAGGTCTTCTCCGTCACCGGTACGTACGACCTGATCGCGATGGTGCGGGTCCGGCAGCACGAGGACCTGGCGGAGGTCATCCCGGGCCGGATCAGCAAGATCCCCGGGGTGGAGGGGACGGACACGCACGTGGCGTTCCGGACGTACTCGCAGCACGACCTGGAGGCGGCGTTCGCGATCGGGCTGGACTCCTAGCGGGCGCCCAGCCGCCTCCACAGGGCGACCAGCGCGCCCCAGTTCACGACCTCCCAGGCCGGTAGCTCGGTGCGGTGCGGGTCGCCGTGCGCGTCCTTGCCCCGCAGGACGAGCCGGACGTCCCGGGGCCGCAGCCACCAGGACGCCGGCACGGGAAAGTCCGGCAGTTCGACGGCGGGGTACGGCTCCCGCATCTCGGCCCAGCGATAGGCCGGCAGGCCGCCCGGCAAGAAGAGCCCGCGCGCATCCGCCGTGAGCGGGCCGAAGGTGACCTGCCGACCCGCCTCGATCCGGTCGAGCAGCGCCGGTGCCTGAGCTTCGGCCACTCGCTTGCGGATGTGCTCGGCGGCGGTCCGGATCCGCAGGTTCTCGAAGGGCTCGGCGACCATCGGCCCCAGTTCGGTCCGCCGCTCGTCGAGCAGGAAGCCCTGTTCCGTCCCGTCACCGAACCGCAGCAGATGCCGGTGGGCCAGGGTGTACCAGGCCCTGTCCCCCTGCTCGTTGCCGGTGACGATCACGTCGACGGTGGAGCGCCAGTGCGTCACGTCCGCCCAGCGACGGACCCGCGCACCGCGTACGAACCCCTCCTCGTACAGCTGGACCGGCCTGCCGCCGAGGAGCCGCGGCAGCCGACGTACGACCGCCTCGATCAGCGGCTCGCCCAGTCCCGTCGGAGTGCCCACCCCTGGATGGTCACACGGCCGGCACGCAACGGCCGTCCTGCGTACGGTAGTTCCACTTCGCGCCGTCGGTCACGAGCTCCCGTACGGCCGTCACGAAGCGCTCGACGTGCTCGTCGGGGGTGCCCGCGCCGAAGCTCACGCGGATCGCGTTGAGGGACTTCTCGCCCGGGGCCGCCTCGGGGGCGCCGCACTCGCCCTGGGTCTGGGGGTCGCTGCCGAGCAGCGTGCGCACCAGCGGGTGGGCGCAGAAGAGGCCGTCGCGGACGCCGATGCCGTACTCGGCGGAGAGGGCGGCGGCGAAGTGCGAGCTGTTCCAGCCCTCGACGACGAAGGAGATCACGCCGACGCGCGGGGCGTCGTCGCCGAAGAGGGACAGGACGCGGACCGCCGGGACCTCGGCCAGGCCCGCCCGCACCTTCCCGATCAGGTACTGCTCACGCGCCACCAGCGTGTCGAAGCCCGCCTCCGTCAGCGCCTTGCAGGCCGACGCGATGGAGTAGGCGCCGATGACGTTCGGGGAGCCGGCCTCGTGGCGGGCGGCGCTGTCGTGCCACTCGACGTCCACTCCCCCGTCCTCGCGCCGGGTGACCTTGCGGCTGGCGCCGCCGCCCGCGAGGTAGGGGTCGGCCGCCTGGAGCCAGTCGGCGCGGCCCGCGAGGACGCCGGAGCCGAAGGGGGCGTAGAGCTTGTGGCCGGAGAAGGCGATCCAGTCGACGTCGAGGCCCTGGACGGACACCGGGTGGTGCGGGGCGAGCTGGGCGGCGTCCAGGACGATCCGGGCGCCGTGGGCGTGAGCCGCGGCCGCCAACTCCCGTACCGGCCACAGCTCGCCGGTGACGTTCGAGGCGCCGGTGACACAGACCAGGGCCGGGCCGTAGGGGTCACGGGCGGCGAGCGCCTGCTCCAGGGTCTCGACGGCCTGGGCCGGGGTGCGCGGGGCGTTGAGGTAGGTGACCCGGGCGTCCTTCCAGGGCAGCAGCGAGGCGTGGTGCTCGGTCTCGAAGACGAAGACCTGGCAGTCGGCGGGGAGGGCGGCGGCGAGGAGGTTGAGGGAGTCCGTGGTCGAGCGGGTGAAGATCAGCTGGTCGTCGGGGCGGCAGTCGAGGAACTCGGCGACGGTCTTCCGCGCGTTCTCGAAGAGGTCCGTCGACAGCTGGGAGAGGTAGCCGGCGCCGCGGTGGACGCTGCCGTAGTACGGGGCGTAGGCCGCCACGTCGTCCCAGACGCGCTGCAGGGCGGGGGCGCTGGCCGCGTAGTCGAGCGCCGCGTAGGTGACCTCGCCGCCCGTGACGAGCGGGACGGTGACATCCCGGCCGAGAACGGGCAGCTGGGCACAAATGGTCTGGGCGGCGGCAGTGGTGGAGACAGACATGGCGAACTCCTGTGAGAGGCAAGGCGGTTCCGCCGTGCGAGCGCGCAGGGCTCAAGCACGGAGGGAGTGAAAAGGGGGTATGCGGAGGCGGGGCTCGACGCCCTATCGCATTCGCTTGCTCACAGAGGGCTCCCTCGATGACCAGGACCCCTGGTGTCTTTCGAGGGGCCCGCGCTTGCCGCAGACCTCGCTGCCTACGGCCTGGTCTTCACCCGGGGCACCCCGCCACGGACGGAGGGTTGCCGGACAGTCGGCCGGGGCCTCATGACTGTCACTCATGACCTGGTCAGAAAACTTACGTGAGGTGATCGTCGCCCCGCAACCCGTGTCCGGATCGCGGGACGACGACCGCCGTACCGCTACGCGTTGGTGGAAGCCGCCCAGCGCTCCAGAGTGCGCTTGGCCGCCCCCGAGTCGATCGACTCGGCCGCCTTCTCCATGCCGGCCCTGATCCGGTCGGCCAACGGCCCGTCCCCTTGCTCCAGCGCCACCAGGGCCGCCGCCGAGTTCAGGAGTACGGCGTCCCGCACCGGGCCCGTCTCGCCGTCCAGGAGACGGCGGGCGACGCCGGCGTTGTACTCGGGGTCGGCGCCGCGCAGCGCCTCGATGGGGACCAACGGGAGGCCGACGTCCCGGGGGTCGAAGGGCTCCTCGGTGACCTTGCCCTCGCGGACGATCCACACCCGGGAGGTGGCGGTGGTCGTCAGCTCGTCGAGGCCGTCGTCGCCGCGGAACACCAGCGCGGACGAACCGCGATCGGCGAGCACACCGGCGATGAGCCCGGCCATGCGGGTGTCGAAGCAGCCGACCGCCGAGGTGGTGACGCGGGCCGGGTTGGTGAGCGGGCCGAGGAGGTTGAACGCGGTCGGAATCCCCAGGGCCCCGCGGACCGCGCCGGCGAACCTCATCGCGGGGTGGAACTTGGCCGCGAAGCAGAAGGTGATCCCGGCCTCCGCCGCCACCCGCGCCACCTGCTCGGTCGGCAGGTCCAGGTTGATGCCGAGCTTCTCCAGCACGTCGGAGGAGCCGCTCGCCGAGGACGCGGCCCGGTTGCCGTGCTTGACGACCTTCGCACCCGTACCGGCGATCACGATGGCGGACATCGTCGAGATGTTGACCGTCTTGGCCCGGTCGCCGCCCGTTCCGACGATGTCGACGGCCGGTCCCGGGATGTCCAGCGGCTTCGCGTGGGCGTACATCGTCTCGACGAGACCGGTGATCTCCTCGACCGTCTCACCCTTGGCCCGCAGCGCCACCAGGAAGCCCGCGATCTGCGCGTCCGCGGCCTCACCGCTCATGATCCGGTCCATCGCCCACGCCGTGTCGGCGGTGCTCAGGTCCTGTCCGGCCAGCAGCGCGCTCAGTACGTCGGGCCAGGAACGGGCCGCCGCGGTGTCGCCTCCAGCGGGGGTCACAGCGCTCATACGGCCGCTCCTGGGTGTCGTAGAAAAATGGTTCAGCGATGTGCCCCCACCCTATCCAGCGCGGGACACGGCGAAGGGCCCCGTCCGGTGTTCGGACGGGGCCCTTCTACCGCGGCGTGGCGACGCCTCAGCGATCAGTGGTGGCCGTGGCCGCTCGTGATCTCCTTGTACTCCTCGACGGTGGGCTTGGCGATCTGGGACTCCTCGCCGTAGTACGCCTCGCTCAGCTTGGCGCGCAGCTTCTCGGA
Organism: Streptomyces hokutonensis; assembly: GCF_042751305.1. GTDB lineage: Bacteria > Actinomycetota > Actinomycetes > Streptomycetales > Streptomycetaceae > Streptomyces > Streptomyces hokutonensis_A. The sequence continues at coordinate 40,376 of NZ_JBHYWD010000004.1, read as the reverse complement.
GCCCTTGACCTTGCGCTCGACACCGTTCTCGTCGACGGTCGCGCCGATCGCGGCCGGCTCGTACTGCTGGTGCGCGGTGAGCGTGTGCAGCGCGTCCTGGCTGAGCGGCTCGTGGATCTCGACGAACTCACCGTGCGGCAGGCGCTTGATGATGCCGGACTCGCGGCCGTGCAGCACCTTGTCCTTGTCGCGGCGCTGGAGGCCGAGGCAGACCCGCTTGGTGGCGAGGAAGACCAGGACCGGCACGACGAAGAAGCCGACGCGCACGAACCAGGTGATCGAGTTGATCGACAGGTGGAAGTGCGTGGCCCAGATGTCGTTGCCGCCACCGACGAGCAGGACGAAGTACCACGAGATCCACGCGGCACCGAAGGCCGTACGGGTCGGGACGTTGCGCGGGCGGTCCAGGATGTGGTGCTCGCTCTTGTCGCCGGTGACCCAGGACTCGATGAACGGGTAGACCGCGATCGCGACCAGGACCAGCGGGAAGATCACCAGCGGGATGAACACGCCCAGGACGAGCGTGTGACCCCAGAAGTTGATCTCCCAGCCCGGCATGACACGGATCAGGCCCTCGGAGAAGCCCATGTACCAGTCGGGCTGGGCGCCCGTGGACACCATGTCCGGACGGTACGGACCCATGGCCCAGATCGGGTTGATCGAGGCGATCGCCGCGACGGCCGCGATGACACCGAAGACCAGGAAGAAGAAGCCTCCGGCCTTGGCCATGTAGACCGGCAGCAGCGGCATGCCGACGACGTTGTTGTTCGTCTTTCCGGGACCCGCGAACTGCGTGTGCTTGTGGTAGAAGACCAGGATCAGGTGGCCGACCACCAGCCCGAGCATGATGCCCGGCAGCAGCAGGATGTGGATCGAGTAGAACCGCGCGACGAAGTCGCCGCCCGGGAACTCGCCGCCGAAGAGGAAGAACGAGATGTACGTGCCGACGATCGGCACGGACAGGACCGCGCCCTCCATGAAGCGGACACCGGTGCCGGAGAGCAGGTCGTCCGGGAGCGAGTAACCGGTGAAGCCGGTGAACATGCCCAGGACGAACAGCAGGAAGCCGAACAGCCAGTTGACCTCACGCGGCTTGCGGAAAGCACCCGTGAAGAACACGCGCATCATGTGCACGAACATGGCGGCGAGGAAGATCAGCGCCGCCCAGTGGTGGATCTGACGGATCAGCAGACCGCCGCGCACATCGAAGGAGATGTGCATGGTCGAGTTGAACGCCTCCGACATCAGCTGTCCCTGGAGCGGGACATAGCTGCCGTGGTACGTCACCTCGTTCATCGACGGGTGGAAGAACAGCGTCAGATACACACCCGTGAGGATGATGATGATGAAGCTGTAGAGGCAGACCTCGCCCAGCATGAACGACCAGTGGTCGGGGAAGATCTTGCGCATGTTGGACTTGGCCAGGGAGTAGATCCCGAGGCGTCCGTCCGCCCAGTCGGCGATCTTCTCGCCGGCCGGTGCTTTCTCGCGCGAACGCGAGTCGGTGTTCGTCGTAGTGCTCATCCGCGCTCCCAGAATGCAGGACCGACGGGCTCCTCGAAGTCGCCGAGCGCTTCGAGGTAACCCTCGTCGCTCACGCCGATGCGCAGCTGCGGCAGGGCGTGACCGGCCGGGCCGAAGATCACTCGGGCACCGTCGGAGAGGTCGAAGGTGGACTGGTGGCACGGGCACAGCACGTGGTGCGTCTGCTGCTCGTACAGGGAGATCGGGCAGCCCACGTGGGTGCAGATCTTCGAGAAGGCGACGATGCCCTCGTGCGCCCACTCCAGCTCGCGCTTGTCCTTGATGTTCTCCGGCTGCAGCCGGACGATCATCAGCGCCGACTTGGCGATCTCGGTCTGGAACTCCTCGTCGGTCTCCTCCAGGCCCTCGGGCTTGGCGAAGGTGAGCGAGCCGACGGCCACGTCCGAGGGACGCAGCGGCAGGTTCGTGTTCATGTTGACGAGCAGCTTGCCCTTGGACCACAGCGTGTGGCGGAGCTTCGTCCCCGGCAGCGGGCCCAGGTCGCGCAGCAGCATGACGCCGGAGAGCGGGAACAGGGCCAGCGCGCCGAACATCGTGTTGCGAATCAGCTTGCGACGGCCGAGCGCGGACTCCTTGGCGCCCTGCTTGAAGTCGGCCAGAACCTTGGCCTTGACCTCGGGGGGCGCCTCGATCGCGTGCCGCTCGTCGGCGATCTCCACGTCGGACATCAGGGTGCGGGCCCAGTGGACCGCGCCCGCGCCGATGGTGAAGAGCGCTCCGCCGAGGGTCAGGCCCAGCGCGAAGTTGAGCGCGCTGATGTGACCGATCGGGAAGACGAAGATCGACTTGTCGGCCGGGATCGCCACGTACGAGGCGATGAAGCCGACCGTGAGGAGCATCGACAGCGTGAACAGGAAGGCGACGACGCGCTCGGACCGCTTGGCGGCCCGCTCGTCGATGTCCTGCACCCGGTGCTCGTGCGGCGGCAGTCCCGGGTCGGCGAACGGGTTCTGCTCATCCGCGACCGACACCGCGCCGTGTGCGTCCTGCTCAGCGGGCAGGTTCTCTTCTGGAATGTCTTGGCTACTCATGACTTCTTGGCCTTTGCGGTCCGAGCGGCGACCCAGACGGCTACCGCGATCAGCGCGCCCAGACCGAAGATCCAGGCGAAGAGACCCTCACTGACCGGACCGAGACCGCCCAGCTCAAGACCGCCGGGGCTCTCGGTGTTGTCGCCGTTGACCGCGTTGAGGTACGCGATGATGTCCTTCTTGTTCTTCGACGACAGCGTGGTGTCGGGGAAGGAAGGCATGTTCTGCGGGCCGGTCTGCATGGCCTCGTAGATGTGCTTCGGGGCAACGCCCTCGAGGCTCGGCGCGAACTTGCCGTGCGTCAGCGCGCCGCCCTTGCCGGTGAAGTTGTGGCACTGGGCGCAGTTGGTGCGGAACAGCTCGCCGCCCTTGGCGATGTCCGACCCCTCCGGCCCGTACTCGTTCTTCGTCGGGATGGCCGGTCCGGCGCCCAGCGAGGCGATGTACGCCGCGAGCTGGTCGATCTCGGCCTGGGAGTAGATGACCTTCTTGGCCGGGATCTGGGCGCCCGGCTGCTGGGCCGGCATACGGCCGGTGCCCACCTGGAAGTCGACCGCCGCGGCGCCGACGCCCACGAGGCTCGGCCCGTCGGAGGAGCCCTGACCGCCGGTGCCGTGGCAGCTGGCGCAACCGACGGCGAAGAGCTTCTTGCCCTCGTCGATGGAGAGGGACTGAGCTGACTCGTCGGCCTGCGCCTTGCCCGCGGGCGCGAGCAGGCTGAACGCCCCCCCGGCTACCGCCAGCGCGAGGAGTAGTACGACGACCGCCGCCAGCGGATGGCGTCGTCGTGTGGAGAGCTTTTTCACGGATTACCCCGGTGTCAGGATCTTCTGCGTCGATGCTTCTGGAATGTGCGCTTCTTGGCTGCGCGCGGGATCGGGCCCGACTACTTGATCAAGTAGATCGTGGCGAAGAGGCCGATCCAGACGACATCGACGAAGTGCCAGTAGTAGGACACGACGATGGCCGCGGTCGCCTGTTCGTGGGTGAACCTCTTCGCCGCGTAGGTGCGGCCGAGGACGAACAGGAAGGCGATGAGGCCGCCCGTCACGTGCATGCCGTGGAAGCCGGTGGTCAGATAGAACACCGAGCCGTACGGGTCGGAGGACAGCGACAGGCCGTCCTTCTTCACCAGCTCCGTGTACTCGAAGATCTGACCGCCGATGAAGATCGCACCCATCACGAACGTGATGATGAACCAGCCCCTGAGCTTCTTCACGTCCCCGCGCTCGGCGGCGAAGACGCCGAGCTGGCAGGTGAGGGAGGAGAGCACCAGGATCGTGGTGTTGGTCGCGGAGAACGGAAGGTTGAGATGGCTCGCCATCTCCTTCCAGTGATCCGGACCGGTCACCGATCGCAGGGTGAAGTACATCGCGAAGAGGGCCGCGAAGAACATCAGCTCGGAACTCAGCCAGATGATGGTTCCGACGCTGGTGAGGTTCGGCCGGTTGACCGACGGGTGCGCGTGCCCGGTTTCTACTGTCGTTGCTGTCGCCACGACCGACATTATGTCGGTCGCTTATCCCGCCCTCACTCCGGGGGGTGCCGTTCGGAGTGTTCGCAGCGTGTGTACTGCCCGTATGGCCCATCGCAGGGGTGTTCCAACAGGTGTTGACGGGGTGTTCAAGGGAGTAGCATCCGCCGCATCGGTACCTGGAGTTCCCGATCGACGACGCGGAGGAACAATGCAGCCGACTGCCACGGTGCTCGTCTACAGCGACGACTCCAACACCCGCGAGCAAGTCCGGCTGGCCGCCGGGCGCCGGCCGGCTCCGGACGCTCCGCTGGTGGAGTTCCTGGAGTGCGCGACGCAGGCGGCGGTCGTGAAGGAGCTGGACCGGGGCGGGATCGATGTCTGCGTCTTCGACGGTGAGTCCGCGCCGATGGGTGGCATGGGGCTGTGCCGTCAGGTGAAGGACGAGATCTTCAACTGCCCGCCTGTGCTTGTCCTCATCGGGCGGCCCCAGGATGCGTGGCTTGCCACGTGGAGCCGGGCGGACGCGGCTGTGACGTTGCCTGTTGACCCTGTTGAGTTCGCTGCCTCGCTGGCCTCGCTGTTGCGGGAGAAGCGGGCCTTGAGCGCCTAGTGGGGTGGGTCGGCCCGCAGTCCCGCGGCTGCGGGCCGTCATCGGTTGCTCGCGCAGTCCCCCGCGCTCCTGACGGGGCGCTTCACACGGACTCCGGCCGCAAGCGCGCCGCGTCTTCGGGCCTCGGACCGTCCGGCGTTCCGCCGACCAGCGCGCTGCCGCCCCGCCACTTCTTCCAGCCCAGGTTCCAGTCGCCGAAGCCGTTGCCGAAGGGTTCCATGTCGTCGCCGTTGGAGTTGACGACCTTGACGACGTCGCCCTCGTGGATGGTGTCGAAGAACCACTCAGCGTTGCTGGTGCTCATGCCGGTGCAGCCGTGGCTGACGTTCGCGGAGCCCTGGGAGCCGACGGACCAGGGGGCGGCGTGGACGTACTCGCCGCTCCAGGTGACGCGGGTGGCGTAGTACACGGGGAGGTCGTACGAGTCCGAGGAGCCCTCGGAGATGCCGACCGTGGTACCGCGCATCCGTACGAAGTACTCCTTGCCCAGTACGACCTTGACGCCGTTTCGGGTCTCGAAGCCTGGCTTGCCGGTGGTGACGGGGATCTCGTTGATCTCCTCGCCGTTCTTGTAGACCGTCATCTCGTGGGACGCGGCGTCCGTCACGGCGATGATCTTGTCGCCGGTGGTGAGCTTGAGCCCCTTGGACCTGCCGCCCCACAGGCGGTCGCTGATCTTGGCGCCGTCGAGGTCGCTGTGGACCTGGATGGTGGCGTGGGCGGGCCAGTACTCCTTGGGACGGTAGTGGAGTTCCTTGTCGTCCACCCAGTGCCAGGCGCCCTCCACGGCGGGCGTGGAGTCCACCCTGAGGGCGCGTTCCACGATGGCCCGCTGTGCCTTGTCCTTGACGGGCTTGTTCAGTTGGGCGGTGACCGGCTGGCCGACGCCGTAGCTGCCGGCGTCCGGACCGAACTTCACGGTCAGGCTCTTCTTGGAGGTCGGCCTGGTGGTGTCGAAGGTGAGGACCCTGCGACCGGGGGCGCCGTCCTCGTCCTCCGTGCTCACCCGAACCGTGTAGTGGGCGTTGGCGGCCAGCGGGGAGGTGCTGCGCCAGCGGGTGCCGTCGGCGTTGAGTTCGCCCGTGACGTAGCGACCCGTGGCGTCCGTGGCCGTGACGTCCGTGATCCGCCCGTCGTCACCGGAAGCGGTGACCTCCAGGGGCTTGTCGGGGTCGGCCTTCTTGCCCTTGCCGGACGGGCCGTTGAAGGAGATCTGCCCCGCCGCGTCGTACGGCTTGCCCGACAGCGGGTTGCCGCCGCCGGACCCGCAGGCGGTGACGCCCGCGCCGAGGGAGATCACCAGCAGGGTGCAGCTGACGACGGTGCGGATACGCGGAGAGTGGTTCATGAGCCGAGGCTATGAAGGTTCGTCAGCGGCGGCGCGGTGGGTCACTCGGACGAGGGACCAGTAGTGCGGCAAAAGCACGAGCCCGGACCCTCCTGACGGAGTGTCCGGGCTCGTGTGCGTTCGGCGTGTGCTACTGAGTGCGGTTCTCACCGCGGTAGTACTCGAAGACCCAGCCGAACAGGCCGAGCATGATGAGCGGCGCCGAGAAGTACAGCAGCCACCAGCCGATGGCCACGCCGAGGAAGGCCAGCGCGCCACCGATGCCGAGGGCGAGGGGCTGCCAGCTGTGCGGGCTGAAGAAGCCCACCTCGCCGGCCTCGTCCGCGACGTCGGCCTCCTTGTTGTCCTGCGCCAGGGTGTCGACCCGCCGGGCGGTGAAGCCCAGGTAGAAACCGATCATGACGCAGAGGCCGAAGGCCATGAAGAGGGCCGTGGTACCGGCCGCCTCCTTGGACCAGAGGCCGTAGACAACCGCCATGGCGAGCACGAAGACGCTCAGCCACATGAACATCCAGCCCTGGACCTTCACTTGCCCGCCTCCTTGCCGCCGGCGAGGGCCTTGTCAGCGTGGTGCGCGTTCTCGAGCTGGTCGAGAGCGGCGATCTCCGGGTGGTGCAGGTCGAACGCCGGGGATTCGCTGCGGATACGGGGCAGGGTGAGGAAGTTGTGCCGCGGCGGCGGGCAGGACGTCGCCCATTCGAGCGAGCGGCCGTAGCCCCACGGGTCGTCGACCTCGACCTTCTTGCCGTACTTGGCCGTCTTCCACACGTTGTAGAGGAACGGCAGGATCGACAGACCGAGCAGGAAGGAGCTGATCGTCGAGATCGTGTTCAGGGCGGTGAAGCCGTCGGCCGCGAGGTAGTCCGCGTAACGACGGGGCATGCCCTCGGCACCCAGCCAGTGCTGGACCAGGAAGGTGCCGTGGAAGCCGATGAACAGCGTCCAGAAGGTGATCTTGCCGAGGCGCTCGTCGAGCATCTTGCCGGTCATCTTCGGCCACCAGAAGTGGAAGCCGGAGAACATCGCGAACACGACCGTGCCGAACACCACGTAGTGGAAGTGCGCCACCACGAAGTACGAGTCCGAGACGTGGAAGTCCATCGGCGGCGAGGCCAGGATGACACCGGTCAGACCACCGAAGGTGAAGGTGATCAGGAAGCCCGTCGCCCAGAGCATCGGGGTCTCGAAACTCAACGACCCCTTCCACATCGTTCCGATCCAGTTGAAGAACTTCACGCCCGTTGGCACGGCGATGAGGAACGTCATGAAGGAGAAGAACGGGAGCAGGACACCGCCGGTGACGTACATGTGGTGGGCCCACACCGTCACGGACAGGCCGGCGATGGAGATCGTCGCGGCGACCAGGCCCATGTAGCCGAACATCGGCTTGCGGGAGAAGACCGGGATGACCTCGGAGATGATGCCGAAGAACGGCAGCGCGATGATGTACACCTCTGGATGGCCGAAGAACCAGAAGAGGTGCTGCCACAGCAGCGCACCGCCGTTCGCGGCGTCGAAGACATGTGCCCCGAATTTCCGATCCGCCTCCAGCGCGAACAGCGCGGCGGCGAGAACCGGGAAGGCCAGCAGAACGAGGACGGCGGTCAGCAGCACGTTCCACACGAAGATCGGCATGCGGAACATCGTCATGCCCGGTGCGCGCATGCAGATGATCGTGGTGATGAAGTTGACCGCACCGAGGATCGTGCCGAAGCCGGAGAAGGCCAGACCCATGATCCACATGTCGGCGCCGATGCCCGGGGAACGGACCGCGTCCGACAGCGGGGAGTAGGCGAACCAGCCGAAGTCGGCCGCGCCCTGCGGGGTGAGGAAGCCACCGACCGCGATGGTCGAGCCGAAGAGGTAGAGCCAGTAGGCGAACATGTTCAGCCGCGGGAACGCCACGTCGGGCGCGCCGATCTGCAGCGGCATGATCCAGTTCGTGAAACCGGCGAACAGCGGCGTCGCGAACATCAGCAGCATGATCGTGCCGTGCATCGTGAACGCCTGGTTGAACTGCTCGCTCGACAGGATCTGCAGACCCGGTCGCGCCAGCTCGGCGCGCATCAGCAGCGCCATGACGCCGCCGATCAGGAAGAACGCGAAGGACGTGACCAGATACAGCGTGCCGATCGTCTTGTGGTCGGTGGTGGTGAGCCACTTGATCACGACGTTGCCGGGTTGCTTGCGCCTTACCGGCAGCTCATCCGCGTAGTGGGACTCTGCTGCCGCGGCACCCTGAGGTTCGTTGAGGATGCTCACAGGTTGTTCGTCTCCCGGTTCTTCTCGTGGCTCGTCTGCGCGATGCCAGCGGGGATGTAACCGGTCTGCCCCTTCTTGGCGAGGTCCTTGAGGTGCTGCTGGTAACGCTCCGGCGAGACGACCTTCACGTTGAACAGCATCCGGGAGTGGTCGACGCCGCAGAGCTCGGCGCACTTGCCGAGGTAGGTGCCCTCCTTGGTGGGGGTCACCTGGAAGGCGTTGGTGTGACCCGGGACGACGTCCATCTTCATGAGGAACGGCACCACCCAGAAGTCGTGGATGACGTCACGCGAGGTGAGGACGAAGCGAACCGTCTCGCCCTTGGGGAGCCAGAGGGTCGGACCCGGGTTGCCGGTCTGCGGGTTCTTCGTGGCGGGCGTACCGACGTCGTAGACACCGCCGGCGTTCGCCGGGAACTCCTTCTTGAACCGGTCCGGGATCGCGGCCAGGTTCTTGTCGGTCGTCGCGTCACCACTGACACCGTCGACGTTCTCGATGTAGTTGAAGCCCCAGCTCCACTGGAAGCCGACGACGTTGACCGTCACGTCGGGCTTCTTGTCGAGGCTCAGGAGCTTCGTCTCATCGCGGGCCGTGAAGTAGAACAGCACCGAGACGATGATGAGCGGAACAACCGTGTACAGCGCCTCGATGGGCATGTTGTACCGGGTCTGCGGGGGGATCTCGACCTTGGTGCGGCTGCGCCTGTGGAACACGACGCTCCACATGATCAGGGCCCACACCAGGACGCCGACGGCGAGCGCGGCAGCCCAGGATCCCTGCCACAGGGAGAGGATCCGCGGACCCTCCTCCGTGGTCGGGGTGGGGAAACCAAGGCGAGGGAAGTCCTTGGATGTGCAACCGGTCGCGGTCGCCAGGACCAGGCCCGCAGTCATTGCCTGCAGCAGCTTCCGCCGCATCGGGCGCCGCGGCGAGCGGTCGGAGCCGTTGGGACTCACGTAGCGCCTTCCCGAGAGTCTCGCCCGCGCGGATTGGCTGCGGCCTGCCTTCACGCGGGTCGGTCGCCGCCCTGCGTCGGGCAGGGGTTTGGATGTTTATGCGGACCAAACCCTAGCCGACGCCCTCCGGGGGTTCAGCGGGAGGGTGGCATACGCGCGGCGGGTTACTCCTTGCGCCTAATAGCTCGGGGATTCAAGTGGTTTGGGCGGGTGCGGGGCGCGTTGTGGCTTGTCGCGCAGTTCCCCGCGCCCCTGCTTTGCTCGCCCTCGTTTTAACGTTGCCGTGTGTCCTACTTCGATGCTGCCTCCTCCTCTCCCCTTCATCCCGTCGCACGGCAGGCCTTGTTGGCCGCTCTCGACGACGGGTGGGCCGATCCCGCTCGGCTCTATGGAGAAGGACGTAAGGCACGGCTTCTGCTCGATGCCGCGCGGGAGGCCGCTGCCGAGGCCGTCGGGTGTCGGGCCGACGAGCTGGTGTTCACCACCTCGGGTACTCGGGCCGTGCACACGGGAATTGCCGGGGCTCTGGCGGGGCGGCGGCGCGTCGGACGTCACCTGATCGTGTCAGCGGTTGAACACTCTTCCGTGCTCCATTCGGCCGAGGACCTGGTGGCGGCGGACGGTTCGGTGACCGAGGTCCCCGTGGACCGGACGGGGGCGGTGAGCGCGCGGGCCTACGGCGAGGCGCTGCGGCCGGACACGGCGCTTGCCTGTCTCCAGTCGGCCAACCACGAGGTGGGCACCGCGCAGCCGGTCGCCGAGGTGGCCGAGGTGTGCCGGGCGGCCGGGGTGCCGTTGCTGGTCGACGCTGCGCAGTCGCTGGGGTGGGGGCCGGTCGAGGGCGCGTGGTCGCTGCTCGCGGCCAGCGCGCACAAGTGGGGCGGGCCGGCCGGGGTCGGGCTGCTGGCGGTGCGCAAGGGCGTGCGCTTCGCGGCCCAAGGCCCCGTCGACGAACGGGAGTCGGGCCGCTCCCCCGGCTTCGAGAACATCCCGGCGATCGTGGCCGCGGCGGCTTCCCTGCGCGCCGTCCGCGCGGAGGCGGCCGAGGAGGCGCTACGGCTGCGGGAGCTGACGGAGCGGATCCGGGCGCGGGTGCCGCAGCTGGTGCCCGACGTGGACGTGGTCGGCGATCCGGTGCGGCGGCTGCCCGGGATCGTCACCTTCTCCTGTCTCTATGTCGACGGAGAGACCCTCCTGCACGAACTCGACCGCGCCGGTTTCTCCGTCTCGTCCGGATCGTCCTGTACGAGCAGCACACTGACGCCCAGCCATGTGCTCAAGGCGATGGGGGTGCTGAGTGAGGGAAACGTGCGGGTGTCGTTGCCGCCGGGGACGACGGAGGAGGACGTCGAGCGCTTCCTCGCGGTGCTGCCGGGGGCGGTGGCGGGGGTGCGGGAGAAGCTGGGGGTCTCAACACCGACGCCCGCCGCCGTCGTAGCGGAGCACTCGCTCGTCGTGGACGCCCTCGGGAAGCGCTGCCCGATCCCGGTCATCGAGCTGGCCAAGGTCATCGGGGACGTGCCTGTGGGCGGCTCTGTGCGCGTCCTGTCCGACGACGAGGCAGCACGGTTGGACATCCCGGCATGGTGCGAGATGCGGGGCCAGGAGTACGTGGGCGAGGAGGAAGGCTACGCGTACGTGGTCCGCCGGTTGACCTGAGGCACCCCTGAAGGGGCGCGGGGCCGTGTCGATTTGCGGCTACCGCCGCGTGTGCGCGACCAGCCCCCACGCACCCACAGACAACAAACCAGCTCAGCCCAGGTGCTTACGGACCTCCACGGCCGCATCGTCCCCATACGCCTTGGTGAACCGCTCCAGGAAGTGCGCCCGCCGCAGCTGGTACTCCTGCGTCCCCACCGTCTCGATGACGAGGGTCGCGAGCATGCACCCGACCTGCGCGGCCCGCTCCAGCGAGACACCCCACGCCAGCCCAGACAGGAACCCCGCGCGGAACGCGTCGCCGACACCCGTGGGGTCGGCCTTGCGCTCCTCCTCCGCGCAGCCGACCTCGATCGGGTCCTCGCCGACGCGCTCGATGCGGACGCCGCGCGAGCCGAGCGTGGTGACGCGGTGGCCGACCTTCGCCAGGATCTCCTCGTCGCTCCAGCCGGTCTTGGACTCGATGAGGCCCTTCTCGTACTCGTTCGAGAAGAGGTAGGCCGAGCCCTCCAGCAGGACGCGGATGTCGTCGCCGTCCATGCGCGCGATCTGCTGGGAGAAGTCCGCGGCGAAGGGGATGGACCGGGTACGGCACTCCTCCGTGTGGCGGAGCATCGCCTCGGGGTCGTCGGCGCCGATCAGGACCAGGTCGAGACCGCCCACGCGGTCGGCGACGGTCTTCAGCTCGATCTGCCGGGCCTCGCTCATGGCGCCGGTGTAGAAGGAGCCGATCTGGTTGTGGTCGGAGTCGGTGGTGCACACGAAGCGGGCGGTGTGCAGCGTCTCCGAGATACGGACCGAGCCGGTGTCGACGCCGTGGCGGTCGAGCCAGTCGCGGTACTCGGCGAAGTCGGAGCCCGCGGCGCCGACCAGGATCGGCGCGGTGCCGAGCTGGCCCATGCCGAAGGCGATGTTGGCGCCGACGCCGCCCCGGCGTACGTCGAGGTTGTCGACCAGGAAGGAGAGCGACACCGTGTGCAGCTGGTCCGCGACCAGCTGGTCGGCGAAGCGGCCGGGGAAGGTCATGAGGTGGTCGGTGGCGATGGAGCCGGTGACTGCGATGCGCACGGCGAGGACTCTCCTGAGGGAGGCTGCGTTGACAGTTCACGCTACCCGGTCGGCCCGGCGGCTCTGAAGCGGCCAAAACTACCCGATAGTAGATCTTTCTTCGCGAGGTAAAGCGTGTCTACGGTGCCGCTATGACGAACCTCAAAGTCGACGGTCCCGTTCCGGCCCACCTCGAAGGCGAAGGTGAGACGGACCTCGCGGCGCTGCGCGGCGACTGCGCCCGGATGGCTCCCCACTGGGCGGTTCCCGACCGGATCGTTTCCCTTCCGGTGTCGCCGTCCCTCATCCACGGCGTGTCGGTGCCGTCGAAGTCGGCCCGGCTGCTGGACGCGATGGGCGAATACGGCGACTGAGGCCGAAGCTCGTCGGCTCCATCGGCGCGCTCGGGGGAACCGTGCGCTCCCCCGCTGCGTCCCATCGCTGTCCCCCGTAAAGGGGATGCGGGATACGACCTTTTCGCCTGCCTCTTTGACAGGGGCTGGTCAGGGTCATGGGACAGTTGCGCAGCCGAAGGAGCGATGCGGTGAACACCGAGCGACCCGACAACGAGGACGCGACCGGCGCCTCCGATGATGTGCCGGGCGTGGGGGACGCCGTGAAGGGTGCCGTGGAAGGGCCCGAGGGCGAGGACACGGCGGAAGGTGCCGTTTCCGAGGAGACCGGCCGATCGGAGGGGACGGGGGCCGAGGAGACGGAGCCTGAGGAAACCGGGTCCGAGGAAACCGACACAGAGGCCGCCTCTTCGGAACATCCCACCCCGGTGACATCCGAGGTCCGGCCCGACCAGCCGGAAGCCTCGGACCCCTCCGAATTCTCCGACCACACCGACGACGGGCACCCGGCGCGATCCCGGTCCCGTTCCCCTCTCGTCATCGCCTCCGTGGCCGCCGCCGTACTGCTCGTCGGAGGCGGCGGGGCGTACCTCGCGTCGTCCTCCTCGGCCTCCGGGGGTTCGGGCGACGGGACCGGATCCGCCGCCTCCGGTGCCGACGGCACTCCCCCGCCGCTCGCGCTCGACGGGTACGCGACGGGCGGTACGAACGGGATCGCGTCCGGGGAGCCGAATCCGTACGGCGAGACCTACAAGGCCCAGGGCACCCTGCCCGCCGGCCCCGGCTCCGCGGCCGTGTACTCGGCGGAGGGCCAAGTCGGCAAGGACGCGGTCGCCCGGCTCGCGAAGGCGCTCGGTGTCGCGGGGACCCCGGTGGCCGAAGGGCAGTACTGGAAGGTCGGCGGGCAGGACGGCAGCGGGCCGAGTCTCCAGGTGAACAAGACGGCGCCGGGACTGTGGACGTTCAACCGCTACGCGCCCGGCACCGACAGCTGCACCGACACCCTCAAGTGCGCGCAGGATCCCGGTACTTCGGCCACCGACCCGGTGAGTGTCGCGGTCGCGAAGCAGGCCGCCGCCCCGATCCTCAAGGCGGTCGGCCAGGACGACGCGAAGGTGGACGCGAGTCAACTCATGGGCGCGCAGCGGGTGGTGAACGCCGAACCGGTGGTCGGCGGGCTGCCCACGCACGGCTGGACGACCGGGCTGACCGTCAGCGCCCAGGGTGAAGTGGTCGGCGGGAGCGGGCAGTTGGCGGCGCCGATGAAGGGTGACGTCTATCCGGTGCTGAGCGCGCAGAAGACGCTGGCCCTGCTGAACGCGGCGCCGGGGACCGACCACCGCATGGGTATCGGCGGCTGCGCCAGTCCCGTACCGCTGAAGGACCGGCTGGAGGCGCCCTGCGGATCGTCGACCGCCGGCTCCGCCACACCCGCGCAGGCTGCTGCCGTCGTCGAGCACGCGGTGTTCGGGCTCGCCGCGCACTCCGTGGACGGGAAGCAGGCGCTGGTGCCGTCCTGGCTGTTCGAGGTGCGGCAGTCGGGTACGCAGGACAGCTTCACGGTGACGTACCCGGCGATCGATCCGAAGTACCTGGCCTCGGCCGGCACGCCCACTCCGACTCCGACCTCGACGGCGACCGCGGCTCCGCACGATGTGAAGGCGGACGGCTACTCGGCCGACGGGAAGAGCCTCACCGTGGCCTTCACGGGCGGGGTCTGCGCGGACTACAGGACGACGGCCGTGGAGAGTTCGGACAAGGTGACGGTCACGGTGACCGCGACGCCCTGGCCGAACAAGGTCTGCATCATGATCGCCAAGATCTACCACCAGAAGGTGGAGTTGAAGGCCCCGCTCGGCGACCGGAAGGTCGTGGGTCCGGACGGCAGGGCGATCCCCGTGGAGAAGAGCACGCAGCCGACGGCGGGCGCGGGGCCCTCGCTGGCCCGGTAGGCACTTCTCGACGGGCATCGGAAAGCCCGAAGGCGGCGGCCCTGTCGGAGGGGGCCGCCGCCTTCGCCGTACTCAACCGCCCTGTCAGGGCCGGCCGGTTTAGCTGAACGAGTCGCCGCAGGCGCAGGAGCCCGTCGCGTTCGGGTTGTCGATCGTGAAGCCCTGCTTCTCGATGGTGTCGACGAAGTCGATCGAGGCGCCACCCAGGTACGGGGCGCTCATGCGGTCGGTGACCACCTTGACGCCGCCGAAGTCCTTGACGACATCGCCGTCGAGGGAGCGCTCGTCGAAGAAGAGCTGGTAGCGCAGGCCGGAGCAGCCACCGGGCTGCACGGCGACGCGCAGGGCCAGGTCGTCCCGGCCTTCCTGGTCGAGCAGGGCCTTGACCTTCGCCGCGGCGGCGTCGGACAGAAGGATGCCGTCGGTGACGGTGCTGGTCTCGTCCGATACGGACATCTACATCTCTCCCGGGTTGTACGGAGACTGCTTGCCGACGATGTCAACCGCCGGGGCCGTGGATTCATTCCGGGCCGTGCCCGGTGTCTTTCCCCCGGCACCTCTCTCCATGCTCGCACACCCCCGCAAGGTCCCCCGCTGAGTGCGTATCGAGCACCTGCCGGGATTGATGTCACATCGACGCTATGGGCATCGTCAAACTGACGTGAAGCGGTTATGATAGATAACGTCAATTAGACGAAAAGGCTTGTCTGTCAGAACAGAAAGGGTGCGTGTCGTGACCACCGCCCAGACCCAGGAGCTCGACGTTCAGCCGACGCCCCTCGCCCTGCTGCTGCTCGGCCGTGAGGCCGACCCGAGGAGCGAGCGGGGTGTCGAGTGTCCCGGCGACCTGCCCTCGCCGTCCGACCCGGACCTGGTCGAACGGGCCCGCGCCGCCAAGGAGAAGCTCGGCGACAAGGTCTTCGTGCTCGGCCACCACTACCAGCGCGACGAGGTCATCCAGTTCGCCGACGTCACGGGCGACTCCTTCAAGCTGGCCCGGGACGCCGCCGCGCGACCCGAGGCCGAGTACATCGTGTTCTGCGGTGTGCACTTCATGGCGGAGTCCGCGGACATCCTGACCGGCGACGACCAGAAGGTAGTCCTGCCCGACCTCGCGGCCGGCTGCTCGATGGCCGACATGGCCACCGCCGAGCAGGTCGCCGAGTGCTGGGACGCGCTGACCGAGGCCGGTACAGCCGAGCGGGTCGTGCCCGTCTCGTACATGAACTCGTCCGCGGACATCAAGGCGTTCACGGGCAAGCACGGCGGCACGATCTGCACCTCGTCGAACGCGCAGCGCGCCCTGGAGTGGGCCTTCGAGCAGGGCGAGCAGGTGCTGTTCCTGCCCGACCAGCACCTCGGCCGCAACACGGCGGTGCGGGACATGGGGATGAGCCTGGACGACTGTGTCGTGTACAACCCGCACAAGCCCAACGGCGGCCTCACGGCGGACCAGTTGAGGTCCGCGAAGATGATCCTCTGGCGCGGCCACTGCTCGGTGCACGGCCGCTTCTCGCTGGAGTCGGTGGAGGACGTCCGCGCCCGCATCCCCGGGGTCAACGTCCTGGTCCACCCCGAGTGCAAGAACGAGGTCGTGGCCGCGGCCGACTACGTCGGCTCGACGGAGTACATCATCAAGGCACTCGAGGCGGCCCCCGCCGGCTCCAAGTGGGCCATCGGCACCGAGCTGAATCTCGTACGGCGGCTCGCGAACCGTTTCGCTCCCGAAGGCAAGGAGATCGTCTTCCTCGACAAGACGGTCTGCTTCTGCTCGACCATGAACCGCATCGACCTCCCCCACCTGGTCTGGACCCTGGAGTCCCTCGCCGAGGGCAACCTGGTCAACCGCATCGAGGTCGACAAGGAGACGGAGACCTTCGCCAAGCTGGCGCTGGAGCGGATGCTGGCGCTGCCGTAGACCCGTACGTCCGGGGTGCTACTCCACCCGCGGCCGGACCAGGCCCGACTCGTAGGCGATGACGACGAGTTGGGCCCGGTCACGGGCGCCCAGTTTGGCCATCGCCCGGTTGACGTGGGTCTTCACCGTCAGGGGGCTGACCTCCAGGCGTTCGGCGATCTCGTCGTTGGAGTGGCCGCCGGCGACCTGGACCAGGACCTCGCGTTCGCGCACGGTGAGGGCTTCGAGGCGTTCGGCGCGGGCCGGGTCGCGGTCCTCGTCCAGGTCGCCCTGGGCGAGGAAACGGGCGATCAGGCCCTTGGTCGCCACGGGTGAGAGCAGGGCCTCGCCGGCCGCGGCGACCCTGATCGCGCTCAGGAGTTCCTCGGGTTCCGAGCCCTTGCCGAGGAAGCCGGAGGCGCCGGCGCGCAGGGACTGCACCACGTAGTCGTCGACCTCGAAGGTCGTCAGGATGACCACCCGGACATGGGCGAGGGACGGGTCGGCGCTGATCATGCGGGTGGCGGCGAGGCCGTCCGTGCCGGGCATCCGGATGTCCATCAGCACGACGTCGGCCCGCTGCTCCTTCGCGAGCCGCACGGCCTGCGCGCCGTCCGACGCCTCCCCTACGACCTCCATGTCGGGCTCGGAGTCGACGAGTACGCGGAAGGCGCTGCGCAGCAGGGCCTGGTCGTCGGCGAGCAGGACACGGATCGTCGTCATACGGGGTCCCCCGAGGCGCGTGGGCGGGTCTTGACCGGCAGGATCGCATGGACGCGGAAGCCGCCTCCGTACCGGGGACCGGTGGTGAGGGTGCCGCGCAGGGCGGTGACGCGCTCGCGCATGCCGAGCAGGCCGTGGCCGCCGCCGGAGTCGGGGTCGTGGTCCTCGCCGGAGCCGTTGTCGAGGACGGTGACCTCCACGTTCGGGCCGACGCGTACGACGCTCACCTCGGCCTTCGCCTCGATGCCGGCGTGCTTCTGCACGTTGGTGAGGGCCTCCTGGATGACCCGGTAGGCGGCCAGGTCCACGGCGGCGGGGAGGGTGGTGCCGTTGTCCGCGCGGGCGACCAGGACCTGGAGGCCCGCGCTGCGGAAGGTGCCGGCGAGTTCTTCGAGGCGGTCGAGGCCGGGGGCCGGTTCGGTGGGGGCCTCGGGGTCGCCGGACTGGCGCAACAGGCCCACGGTGGCGCGGAGTTCGTTGAGCGCGGAGCGGCTGGCCTCGCGTACGTGGGCGAGGGCCTCCTTGGCCTGGTCGGGGCGCTTGTCCATGACGTGCGCGGCGACTCCGGCCTGGACGTTGACCAGGGCGATGTGGTGGGCGACCACGTCGTGCAGGTCGCGGGCGATGCGCAGCCGTTCCTCGGCGACCCGGCGGCGGGCCTCCTCCTCGCGGGTGCGCTCGGCCCGTTCGGCGCGCTCACGGATGGCGTGCACGAACTCCTTGCGGCTGCGTACGGCGTCCCCGGCGGCGGCCGCCATGCCGGTCCAGGCGAAGATGCCGAGGTTCTCCTGCGCGTACCACGGGAGCGGACCGCCGAGCATCGCGGCGGCGGTCAGCACGGTCATCGTGAGCAGGCCGACGCGCCAGGTGGTGGAGCGGTCGGTGGACACCGCGACGGTGAACAGGGCGACCACGGCGCACATCGCGACCGGGGCGCGCGGGTCGCTGGTGACGCTCTCGACGAGGGAGGCGGTGGCGGTGACGGCGAGGACCATCATCGGGGCGCGGCGGCGGAAGACGAGCGCGGCGGCACCGACCGCCATCAGGACCAGGCTGAGCGGGTCGGGGGTGCGGATGCCCCAGCTGACGCCGTGCCCGCCGTGCGGGTCCACGAACGAACCGGCCACCATGCACACGAGCACCGCGGCGGCGAGCACCGCGTCCAGCGCGGAGGGGTGCGCCTTCGCTTGGCAGCGGGCTCGGTCGAGAACGCTCATTCTGGCAACCGTACGGGGTCCCTGGCGGGGGCGGAACGGGGGGCAGCTGTACGTTCCCTGTACTTGTGCGGGGTGTTGGTGCGGGCGTCTCTGGGGGCTCTGCCCCCAGGCCCCCGTTCGGCCTTGAAGGGGCCTCGTCCTCAAACGCCGGGCGGGCTGGATTTTGCTGGCCGGCGCCGGAAAAGTGCCGGACAGGCTGACCAACGCCGACCTTGGTCAAGAAAGAGCCCTGAAGAAAGCCCTCACCCCGGGATCAAGCCGTCGTCGCTCAGCAGGTCCCGGACCTCCTCCAGCGTCGCGTCCGGGGACGGGAGGATCAGTTCCGACGGCTCCAGGGAATCGTCGGGCAGCGGTTCGCCCAGTTCGCGGACCTTGGCCAGGAGTGCCTGGAGGGTCTCGCGGAAGGCGGGGCCGTCGCCGTTCTGTATTTCTCTCAGGAGTACGTCGTCCAGCTTGTTCAGTTCGGTGAGGTGGCCGTCGGCCAGCCTCACCTGCCCCTCCCCCATGATCCGTACGATCATGTCGCCCTCCTCAGGCGTGGGCCGTCACATCACGTCACTGCTTGTCGAAGCGCGGGGTGTCCTGCGGCTGGGACGACGACTGCGACTGGGACTGGTCCTTGCCGCCCTCGATCGCCTGCTGCGACGCCGATCCGCCGGCCAGCTCCGCCTTCATCCGCTGGAGTTCCAGCTCTACATCCGTACCACCCGACAGCCGTTCCAGCTCGGCCTGGATGTCGTCCTTGGCCATGCCGGTCGGGTCGTCCAGGGCTCCGGAGGCGAGCAGTTCGTCGATGGCGCCGGCGCGGGCCTGGAGCTGCTGGGTCTTGTCCTCGGCGCGCTGGATGGCAAGCCCGACATCGCCCATCTCCTCGGAGATGCCGCTGAAGGCCTCGCCGATCCGGGTCTGTGCCTGGGCCGCCGTGTACGTGGCCTTGATGGTCTCCTTCTTCGTACGGAAGGCGTCCACCTTGGCCTGGAGGCGCTGGGCCGCGAGGGTGAGCTTCTCCTCCTCGCCCTGGAGGGTGGTGTGCTGCGTCTCCAGGTCCGTCACCTGCTGCTGGAGCGCGGCCCGGCGCGAGAGCGCCTCGCGGGCCAGGTCCTCACGGCCGAGGGCGAGCGCCTTGCGGCCCTGGTCCTCCAGCTTGGAGGACTGCGACTGCAGCTGGTTGAGCTGGAGCTCCAGACGCTTGCGGGAGGTGGCGACGTCGGCCACACCCCGGCGCACCTTCTGAAGCAGCTCCAGCTGCTTCTGGTACGAGTAATCGAGGGTTTCGCGCGGGTCCTCGGCCCGGTCAAGGGCCTTGTTCGCCTTCGCGCGGAAGATCATCCCCATACGCTTCATGACACCGCTCATGGGCTTCGCGCGCCCCCTTCTGACGGACTCCAGCTCCAGCGACTACAACAGGACCAACAGTACGGGCCCTGCATCCATTACCGCACTGTTCGGGGACGGATGCGCTCATCCCCAAGGACGACTGCCTACGGTCCTGCTCCGGCGTAAGGAGTAGGTGTTCCCCGGGTAACAACCCGGAGCCGACCGTCTGCGACGTCTCTCTTGTCCCCCTACAGACGACTGGTGTTGCCGGATCGTTCCCCACCGGACTGGGGTCCAACCGCGTCCACCCCGTAAGCTTGGGTTTTGTGTTCCGTAGCCGTTCCAAGGAAGAGCAGGCAGCGCCCACCGACAAGGTGCCGCTGACCGACTCCAAGCAGCCCCGAGACCCTCAGGCCCCCAAGGGTCGGCCCACGCCCAAGCGCAGTGAGGCCCAGACCCAGCGCCGCAGCGTGGCCAACACCACGCTGACGCGCAAGGACGCCTCCAAGCGGCAGCGCGACGAGCGGCGGGTGCAGCTGGAGAAGCAGCGCCAGGCGCTGTCCGGCCGCGGCAACGAGCGGGATCTGCCGCTCCGTGACCGGGGCCCGGTCCGCAAGTTCGCGCGTGACTACATCGACTCGCGCTTCAACGTCGCCGAGTTCTTCCTGCCGATGGCCGTGGTGATCCTGGTGCTCAGCGTGGTGCAGGTGCCCGCGCTGCAGAACGTCGCGCTGCTGCTGTGGCTCGTGATCATCATCCTGATCGTGGTCGACTCGTTCCTGAACGTGTTCCGGCTGCGCAAGCAGCTCGCCGAGCGCTTCCCGGGCCAGGACACCAAGGGCACGGTCTGGTACTCGCTGATGCGCTCCCTCCAGATGCGTAGACTCCGGCTGCCGAAGCCGCAGGTCAAGCGCGGAGAGCGGCCCTGAGCGCGGACTCCTTCTCCGCGGGCGCGGCGGATGCCTGGCTGGCAAGGCTGGGCGGGCTGCGGGATCTCGTACGCCAGGAGCTGGTGGCCCGGCAGCTCGACGAGCAGATAGCCGGCCGGTATCCGGTCGGGCAGCGGCTGCGGGTGCTGGACGTCGGGATGGGGCAGGGCACGCAGGCGCTGCGGCTGGCCCGGGCCGGGCATCAGGTGACCGGGCTCGAACAGGAACCGAAGATGATCGCCGCGGCGCGTGCGGCGCTGTCCGGTGAGCCGGAGGGCATCCGGGATCGGGTGCGGATCATCGAGGGCGACGGCCGGGACACGGGCGTGCACTTCCTGCCGGGCAGTTTCGACGTCGTGCTCTGTCATGGCGTACTCATGTACGTGTCCGAGCCCGATCCGCTGCTCGCGGGTCTTGCCCGGATGCTGGCGCCGGGCGGGCTCCTGTCCCTGCTGGTGAGGAACGCCGACGCGCTGGCGATGCGCCCCGGGCTCTCCTGGGACTGGGCGACCGCGCTGACCGCGTTCGACTCGACCGCGTACCGCAACCGTCTGGGCCTGGATGTGCGGGCGGACCGGCTGGACACCCTGACGGCGACGCTGGCGGGGATCGGGGCGCCGTTGCAGGCCTGGTACGGCGTGCGGGTCTTCACCGACACCGCTCCGGAAGGCGTCGAGATCCCGTCGGACGTCGAACCGCTGCTGGCCGCCGAGGAGCGGGCCGGGCGGACGGATCCGTATCGGGCGGTGGCCGCGCTGCTGCATCTGTGCGGCGTACGGGGCTGAGCGCGCGCCCCTCGCCGAGGGCCCGTTCGGGTCAGCAGCACAAGCCTGGCATTCACCCCAAAGAGACACTCGGCGTATGGACGCTCCCCGTACCCGGACCCGTACGCGCGCCCTCCGGCCCATGGCCCTGCTCGTCTGTTCGCTCGCGCTGGTCGCCGGATGCGGTGGCTCCGGATCCTCCTCGAAGAAGGACACCTCGACCGCGCAGGCCGCCCAGGCCGCCGTACCGATGGCCGGCGACGACCTGCAGAGCGACTACCAGAAGGTGATCAAGGAGGTCCTGCCGTCGGTCGTGCAGATCCAGGCCAGCAGTGATCTGGGGTCGGGGGTCGTGTACGACGGCCAGGGGCACATCGTCACCAACGCGCACGTCGTCGGGAACGAGAAGACCTTCAAGGTGACCACCGCGAACAGCGAGGACGTGCTCACCGCCGAGCTCGTCTACTCGTATCCCGACCAGGACCTGGCCGTCGTCAAGCTGGACAAGGTGCCGGACGGGCTGAAGGCGGCGGCCTTCGCCGACTCCGCCAAGGTCCAGGTCGGGCAGATCGTCCTCGCCATGGGCTCGCCGCTGGGACTGTCGTCCAGCGTGACGCAGGGCATCGTGTCGGCGACCGGACGGACCGTCAGCGAGGGCAGCAGCGACGGGGGTACGGGCGCGACCATCGCCAACATGGTGCAGACCTCGGCCGCGATCAACCCCGGCAACAGCGGGGGCGCGCTGGTCGACCTCAACGGGCAGGTCATCGGCATTCCGACGCTCGCGGCGACCGACCCGAACCTCGGGGGCGGTGCAGCGCCCGGGATCGGGTTCGCGATCCCGTCCTCGATGGTGAAGACGGTCGCCGGCCAGATCGTCAAGGACGGCAAGGTGACCGACTCGGGGCGGGCCGCGCTCGGCATCACCGGCCGTACGGTCGTCGACGACAACTACCGGGCCGCCGGGGTGGCGGTGGTCGAGGTGAAGAGCGGCGGGGCCGCGGACAAGGCCGGGATCCGGGCCGGCGACATCATCACGAAGCTCGGCGACACGGCCATCAGCACGATCACCTCGCTGTCGGAGGCGCTGGCGTCCGACAAGCCGGGGCAGCGGACGACGGTGACGTACACGCGCAACGGCGCGTCGAAGAAGGTCGATGTGACGCTGGGCGAGCAGTGAGAGAGGGGGCGGCCGGTATTTCTCCGGCCGCTCCCTCCCCCGGTTACGCCTCCTCGGCGTGCAGGCTCATCGGGCCGTAGATCTCCGTGGAGTCCTCGAACAGCCGTACCTGGTCCGCGCCACCCGCGACGAGGTCCTTCCACACCTCGCCGAGCCAGGACTCCGCGTCCCCCTGCGTGGTGAACTCCTCCGGCGGGACCGCGGGTTCGACCTCGGTCCCGTCGGACTTCTCGAACCGCCAGATCCATGCCGCCATGTACGCCTCCAAGGTCTCAGCGCATGCAGAGCAGAAGCCGGATCTTGGTCCGGCTTCTGCCGAGAAGACTAGTCGGATGCGCAACACCTGGTCAGACGCGCGAAAATCAACACCGTGGAACTCACTCTGCTCGGCACCGGTGCCCCCGCTGGACTCCCCCGCCTCGACTGCCCCTGTGCTGCCTGTGCCGTGTCGCTCGGGCTGGATGCCCGGGCGGCTACCGCCGTGCTCGTGGACGGGACGCTGTTGCTGGATCTGACGCCGGGGGCCGCCTTCGCGGCGGCTCGGGCCGGGCATTCGCTGGGGGGTGTGCGGCAGGTGCTGTTGTCGCATCCGCACGACGGGCCCGCGGTGGAGGTGCCGGTGGGGCTGCCGCAGCCTGGGCGGGTGCCGGACGGGCGGGAGCTGGCGTTGCTGACGGGGCACCGGGTGCGGGCGGTGGCGATGGACGCGCCCGGTACCGGGTACGCCGTCACGGGGCCGGACGGGCAGCGGGTGCTGTATCTGCCGCCGGGGGCCGCGCCCGCCGGGCTCGAGGAGGGGAGCGCCGAGTCGTACGACATGGTGCTCGCCGATGTGGTGGGGCGGCCGGACGCGCTGGCGAAGCTGCGGGCGGTGGGGGCGATGGGGCCCGCGACCGATGTGATCGCCGTGCATCTCGACCACGATGTGCCGCCGGGCGCGGAGTTGACGCGGCGGCTGGCGGCCGTGGGGGCGCGGGCCGTGCCGGACGGGTCGACGCTGACCGTGGGGGTCTACGAGGACGTGCCCGATGTGCCGCGGCGGACGCTGGTGCTGGGCGGGGCGCGGTCCGGGAAGTCGGTGGAGGCGGAGCGGCGGCTGGAGGCGTTCCCGGACGTGCTGTACGTCGCCACCGGCGGCTCGCGCAACGGGGACACCGAGTGGGCCTCGCGGGTCTCCGCGCACCGGGAGCGGCGGCCGGGGTCGTGGCGTACGGCGGAGACCTGTGACCTGGTGCCGTTGCTGGCGCAGGACGGGCCGCCGTTGCTGATCGACTGTCTGTCGCTGTGGCTGACGGACGCGATGGACTCCGTGGGGGCGTGGGACGACACGGAGTGGGGGGACGGCGGGGAGAAGCAACTCCGGGAGCGGGTACGGGAGTTGACCGCCGCCGTGCGGGCCACCCGGCGCACCCTGGTGGCCGTGTCGAACGAGGTCGGCTCGGGGATCGTGCCGGCGACCGCCTCCGGGCGCCGGTACCGGGACGAGCTGGGGCGCCTGAACGCGGCGGTCGCCGGTGAGTGCGAGCACGTGCTGCTGGTGGTGGCGGGGCAGGCGATCGCGCTACGGGGCTGACGGCTTCCGGCGCGCGATCAGCCGCTGCGGGGCCGGGAGCCGGTCCGGGAGGCGGCGGGGTTCGGGGACGATCTCGCAGTCGTGGGGCTCCAGTTGGGCGCGCAGGTCGTCCGGACGTCCTTCCATGAGGAGGAGGCCGCCGGGGCGCAGGACCGTGAGGGCCGCGTGGAGTTCGGCGGCGGGGTCGGGGGCGGGGGTGCGGTCGCGCAGGAGGGTGACGACGTCGTAGCGGGAGTGCAGGGCGGAGGTGATGTGCGGGTCGGTGAGGTGGCCGGCGTAGCCCTCCTCGATGCGTTCGGCGGCGCGGGCCCGGACGGCTCGGGGGGTGGGGTCGAGGCCGTCGAAGGAGGTGTAGGGGAAGAGTTCCTTCGCGGTCTCGGGGAAGTGGGCGTCGCCCGTGCCGACGTCGAGCCAGCTCTCCGGTTCGGGGAGCAGGCGCAGGATCGCGCGGGCCAGTGTCCGGTGACGGCGTCGCTCGTCGAGGGCGCTGACACGGGTGCGCAGGCTGTTCATGGCGGCTCCCGGGGACGTACGGCAAAACGGTACAAAACGATACGTACGGGATACCGATCCTGGAGGCAAGGACGTCCGGGGCGCGTGGTGACCATGTGGCTCTGTCGCGCGCGATCGCTGCCGGTACTGTTCGGCGAATGAGCTCGCTTAATCTCGACGACTTCACCGATCTGATCGAGCGCCCCGACGGCGGTGTGCGCCGTGACGCCGAGGCGCGGCGTGAACGTCAGATCGTGCCGCCCGGGTCGCTGGGCCGACTCGACGACCTGGGTGAGTGGCTGGCGGCGGCGCAGTCCTCGGTGCCGGTGCGGCCGATCGAACGGCCGCGGGTGGTGCTGTTCGCGGGCGACCACGGGGTCGCGGAACTCGGTGTGTCGGCCCGACCCGCGGGCAGCGCCGGGGAGTTGGTGCGGTCGGTGCTGGAGGGCGGCAGCCCGGCCGCGGTGCTCGCCCGGCGGCTCGGGGTGCCGGTACGGATCGTGGACATGGCCCTGGACTGCGAGCCGGACTCGCTGCCCGACGAGGTCGTGAAGCACCGGGTACGGCGGGGCAGCGGGCGGATCGACATCGAGGACGCGCTGACCCTGGAGGAGGCGACGGCCGCGTTCGAGGCGGGTGTCGCCGTGGCGAACGACGAGGCCGACTCCGGTACGGATCTGGTGGTGCTCGGCGATGTGAGCGTCGGCGGTACGACCCCGGCCTCCGTGCTGATCGCCGCGCTGTGCGGGACCGACGCGTCCGTGGTCACCGGGCGGGGCGGCCTGGCGATCGACGACCTGGCGTGGATGCGCAAGTGCGCGGCGATCCGGGACGCGCTGCGCCGGGCCCGGCCCGTGCTCGGCGACCAGTTGCAGCTGCTCGCGACGGTGGGCGGGGCCGACCTCGCCGCGATGACCGGGTTCCTGCTGCAGAGCGCCGTACGGAAGCTGCCGGTGATCCTGGACGGGGTGGTGGCCGCCGCGTGCGCGCTGGTGGGTCAGCGGGTCGCGTTCCGGGCGCCGGACTGGTGGCTGGCCGGGCAGAACAGCGGGGAGCCGGGGCAGGCGAAGGCGCTGGACCGGATGGCACTGGAGCCGCTGCTCGACCACGGGGTGACCGTCGGCGAGGGCGCGGGCGCGCTGCTCGCGCTGCCGCTGGTGCAGGCCGCGGCGGCGCTGGCGGCCGAACTCCCGCTCAAGCCGGAGGAGCCGGCGGAGGAGCCGGCCGAGGTGGAGAAGCCCGAGGAGTGATCCGAGCGTGATCGTTGCGGCGACGGAAAAGAAACGTTCGCCGCAACAACACCCATATGATCCTCCTTCATGGGAGATGTCCGGGTCGGGCCCGTTCAAGAACGTCACAGCACAGGCGCCTCGCGGCGGGCAGCGGCCTTCGCCGTCTGGTATCTGCGGGCCGTCGCGTTCATCAACTTCCTCAGCGCGGCGTGGGTTTCGCTGGGGCAGGACGTACGACGGCACAACCAGGAGAACTTCTTCACGCCGTATCTGCTGACGGCCGGTTTCGCGTCCGGGGTGTTCACGGCGTTCCTCGCCATCACCATGCGGCGCCGCAAACGCGCCGCGTGGATTCTGAACCTGGTGGTCAGCGGGCTGTTCCTGGCGCTGTTCGGGTTCGCGATGTCGTTCCAGGAGATCCGCCAGTACGTGCAGAACTGGATCTCCCTGGGCCTGACCGCCGCCTTCGTCGCCGCGCTGCTGGTGGGGCGCCGGGAGTTCTACGCCAAGGGCGACCGGTCCAACCCCCGGCTCGCCGCCGTCGTGGCCGTCGGCGGCACACTGGCCGCCTCGCTGCTGGCCGGGCTGCTGGTGACGGTCACCAACCAGGCGCACGACGCGTCCCGTTCGACGTTCCTGGAGCGCTGGCACTACGGCGCGTTCCGGCTGGTCACGATCGACGCCCCGGAGAACCGCTTCCCCGGGATCTGGACCCCGAACTGGGTCAATGTCGCCATCAACGTGCTCAGCACCGTCCTGGTCCTCGCGGTCTTCTACGCCGCCTTCCGCTCCCGGCGCGCCGTCGACCCGCTCACCGAGGACGACGAGAAGAAGCTGCGGGCGCTGCTGGAGCGGCAGGGCGAGCGGGACTCCCTCGGGTACTTCGCGCTGCGCCGGGAGAAGAGCGTGGTGTGGTCGCCGACCGGCAAGGCGGCCGTGGCCTACCGGGTCGTGGGCGGGGTGTCGCTGGCCTCCGGCGACCCGATCGGCGACCCCGAGGCCTGGCCCGGCGCGATCGAGCCCTGGCTCGCGGAAGCCCGCGTTCACGGATGGATTCCGGCCGTCATGGGCGCGAGCGAGGAGGCCGGCACCGTCTACGCGCGGCACGGGCTCGACGCCCTCGAACTCGGTGACGAAGCTCTCGTCGAGGTCGCCGACTTCACCCTTGAGGGCCGCGCCATGCGGACCGTGCGGCAGGCCTACAACCGGGTGAAGCGCGCCGGTTACACGGTCCGCATCCGTCGCCACGAGGACATTCCGGGCGAGGAGATGGCGTACCTGCTGAAGCGGGCCGACGACTGGCGGGACGGGGCCACCGAGCGCGGCTTCAGCATGGCGCTGGGGCGGCTCGGGGACCCCGACGACGGGCAGTGCGTGATGCTCGAATGCACGGACGGGGAGGGCGAGTTGAGGGCGGTGCTGTCCTTCGTGCCGTGGGGCCCGCACGGGCTGTCCCTCGACCTCATGCGGCGGGACCGCGACTCCGACAACGGCCTCATGGAGTTCATGGTGATCGAACTCCTCCGTCGCGCCCAGGAAATCGGAATCACCCAGGTATCGCTCAACTTCGCCATGTTCCGTTCGGTCTTCGAAAGGGGGGCGCGGATCGGCGCCGGACCGGTGCTGCGGCTGTGGAGGTCACTCCTCAGCTTCTTCTCCCGGTGGTGGCAGATCGAGTCGCTGTACCGCGCCAACGCCAAGTACCGGCCCATCTGGGAACCCCGGTTCCTGCTCTTCGAGAAGAGCGCGGACCTGCTGCGCATCGGCCTCGCGTCGGCGCGCGCGGAGGGGTTTTTGGAGGCGCCGGGACTGCCGAAGTGGCTGCACCGCAAGCACCTGGAGACGCACAGATGAACCGCCTCGCCCGCTGGGCCCGCGCCGAATGGGGACTGCTCTACGTCACCGTGCGCGAGCCACTGCTGAAGCAGCGCCGGCGGGCGATCCCGATGACGATCGGGGCGGTGTTGCTGACGGCGGCACTGCAGTTCGTGCAGAACCAGTCCTGGGGCTACCAGTTCGTGCAGGACGCGGGCGCGGTACGGGCCGAGGACCCACTCTGGCTGGCCCTCCTGCGCACCCCGCTCTCCCTCTTCGTCCCGGCTCTGGACCTCCCGGTGTGGGGCGCGCTGGCCCAGATCCTCTTCGTCTTCGGCATCGCGGAGATCTGTATCGGCCGCTGGCGCACCCTGGTCATCGCCTACACCGCGACCCTCGCCGGCACGCTCTACGCCCGCCTCGGCATCTGGCTCGGCTTCGACAACCCGTTCGGGCTGCCCAGCTCGGACAAGTGGGTCGTCGACACGGGCCCTTCGGCGGCGGTGGTCGGCCTCGCCGTGTTCGTCGCGTGGCGCTACGGCGCGTACGCGACGGCGCTCGCGGTGACCGGCGCGATGGCCATCGAGGTGATGCTCAAGGGCAACCTCGCCGGCAAGGAACACCTGGCGGCGATCATCGCCGTAGGGCTGCTGTGCCTGGCTTCGGCACTACGGCACCGGCGGCTGCGCGTGCGGTAGGGGGGCGGGGTTCGGTCACCGGTGGTGGGTGACCGGGGCTGCACAGCGGGGCGCGGTCACCGGACATGAGCGGCCGGGGCTGTGCGGCGGGGCGCGGTCACCGGACATGAGCGGCCGGGGCTGTGCGGCGGGGCGCGGTCACCGGAGGTGAGCGGCCGGGGCTGTGCGGCGGGGCGCGGTCACCGGAGGTGAGCGGCCGGGGCTGTGCGGCGGGGCGCGGTCACCGCCGACCGGGGATTCGTACCGGCTCCGGGTCCGGCTTCCCCCCGATCCAGTCCTGGAAGGCGCGGCGCGGGCCCGCCCAGCGGCGGTCGTGGTGGTAGGCGCGGAGGGTGGAACGGGCCCGGGCCCGATGGCGGCGCTTGCGGTAGAAGCGCTTGGCCCAGGGGGAACCCGGGCGGGCCAGCCGGATCGCGCCGACGAGGGCGACCAGCGGGACGAGGATGCCGAAGACCGCCGTGCGGGCCTTGCCCTTGCTCAGGGCGATGAGGGAGAAGAGGAAGTTGACCCCGACGCTGACGATCACGCCGGCACGGTCGTGGAGTTCGGCGGCGGAGAGGTCGTTGACCCCGAAGGGCGAGAAACCGGCGAGGACGAAGCCGACCAGGGCCGCCGTGAGCACCACCGCCTCGACGCTCTTGCGGCCCGCCTCGGTCCAGTACACGTCGTCGAGATAGAGGATCAGCGCGAACTCGTCCAGCACCAGGCCCGCGCCGATCCCGAAGACGATCGCGAACAGGGCCGACCCGACGCCGTAGCGCGTACTGGCCACCGCGCCGAAGCCGCCGAGCACGGAGAGGACCACGCCCGGGACGACGTGGTGGATGTGCACGTCGCCCGCCTTGATGTTGCCGAAGGGGCCCTTGCCGGCGCGGATCAGCCGGGTGATGACACGGGTGATGACGAACGTCAGGACGAAGGCGGTCAGCGCGAGGAGCAGGGGCAGTTTGCCCGGCTCGACGATGTTGCGGTGCAGCCAATGTCCCATATGTGCACTTTAACGATGGCCGCCGGTACCGCTCCCCGGACCGCCGGGTAACCTGCGCCGGTGTCCAAGACCCCGCCTCTCGACAGCCTCCGCTTCGCGTTCGGCACCCTGACTGTTCTCCCGGTCGGGGTCACCCGCTGGGACCGGGAGGCCGCGCGCGCCGGGATGATGGCCGCGCCGCTCGTCGGGGTGGTCGTCGGCGGGTGTGCGGCCGGGCTCGGGCTGTTGCTGCTGTTCCTCGGCGCGGGCGCGCTGCTCGCGGCTGTCGCCACGGTTGCCGTGCCCGCCGTTCTCACCCGGGGGCTCCATCTGGACGGGCTTGCGGACACTGCGGATGGGTTGGGCAGCGGGAAGCCCGCGGAGGACGCGCTGCGGATCATGAAGCAGTCGGACATCGGGCCGTTCGGGGTGCTCAGCCTTGTCTTCGTCCTGCTGGCTCAGGTGGCTGTGCTGGCGCAGCTCTACGGCGACTCGTGGGTGCGGGGGGCGGCCGCGGCGATCGTTTCCGCGGTCGCTGCGCGGCTTGCGTTGACCTGGGCCGCCCGTGCGGGGGTGCCGGCGGCTCGGCCGGAGGGGCTGGGGGCCGCGGTTGCGGGGGTTGTGCCGGTGGGAGGTGCGGTGGCTGTGACCTTGTCCTACTTGGTGATCTCTGCGGCGCTCGGGCCGTTCTTCGGAGGGCAGGGGAGGGTGCGGGGGGTTGTTGCGGTTGTCGTGGCGCTGATCGTGGCCGAGCTCCTGCTCCGGCACTGCAGGCGTCGGTTCGGTGGGGTCACGGGGGACGTGTTCGGGGGGCTTGCGGAGACTGCTGCGACTGCTGCGCTTGTGGTGCTTGCGCTGGGTGGGTGAGTACGGGTGCGTTGGGGCTGGGCGCGCAGTTCCCCGCGCCCCTGGGTGGGCTGCCCTCAAGTGTTTTTGACAGGACCCGAGTTGCTTAACAGGCCTTGCGCCAGGCTCCCAGTTCGTACTTCTTCTCCAGTGAACTCAGCTTCAGGCGGCGGGAGTTCGCGCAGAACTTTGTGGTCGGGAGTTCGTACTCGACGTGGAAGACCGCCTTGTTCGCCTTGATGAAGGGGGTCAGGGTGTCGCATTCGCCGTACTGGGCGCACTGTTCGTTGACCGCGAAGTCGAAGTCGCTCACCAGGGCGGGGATTTGGTCGAGGTCGTTCTTGAGGCCGACCGCCATTCCACGGTCGTGGGCCATCTTTGCGATGAGGCGGTTGTAACGGAGTTGGTCGGCGGCCTTCAGGGGGAAGCCGGTGTCGTTCCGGTAGCCGTCCATGTTGTCGGGCTCCACCGCGTCGAAGCCCTTCGCACGGCACATGTCGAGGCGGGTCGCCATCAGGGGTTCGAGGACGGCTGTACGGCGGATGTCCAGCCAGCGTTCGCCCTTCCAGCCGTTGCCCTTGCCCAGGACCGACTTGGGGAACTTCTTCGCGTCGGGGCGGAAGTCCTCCCAGGCGCCGGTGGAGATGTAGCAGATGACCTTGCGGCCCTTGTCGTGCAGCGCGGTCACCGTGGCCCTGGACTGGTCGAAGCCGTCGATGTCGTAGACCGGGACGTCGACGGAGGTGTCCAGGCGTCCGCTGAGCTGCCACTGCCAGGCCACACCCGGGCGGGGCTGCCACCGTTTCGCCGCCTCCGGCTTGTCGTCGGGGGTGGCGGTGCAGGCCGCGAGGAGCAGGAGGAGGAGCGGGAGCAGGGGGAACAGCGCGGTGGGGCGTCTCACGGGACGGGCTCCAGGGTGTGGGGCGGGGACCCCAAGGATGATCTCCCATGTCCGGTACCGCGCCGCACACCGAGGCCCCCGCGCGAACGCCCCGTCGCGCACACGCGCGTAGGCTCCGTTCTGGGCCGTCACCAGCCCCCTCTGTCCACCGCCGCCGCAGGTCGGAAATAGGGTCGGCTGTCGGGCCCGGTCGACCCACCCCGTTCGACCACGGAAACTTCACACCGGAAGCGAGAATTCACCACTGTGACTGCTCTCACTCTCAGCACCGCCGCGGCGCCCGGCCTGCGGGCCGACGCGATCGTGATCGGTGTCGGCAAGGGCGGCAAGGGCCCGGTCGTCGCACCGGGCGCCGACGCCGTGGACAAGGCGTACGACGGCAGGCTCGCCGGCGTCCTGGAGACCCTGGGCGCCTCCGGTGCCGAAGGCGAGATCACGAAGCTGCCCGCCCCGGCCGGCTTCAAGGCGCCGCTCGTGCTCGCGGTGGGCCTCGGCGCCGAGCCCAAGGACGGCGACGCGTACGACGCCGAGGCGCTGCGCCGGGCCGCCGGTGTCGCCGCCCGCGCCCTGACCGGTGCCAAGAAGGCCGCCTTCGCGCTGCCCCTCGCCGACGCGGCCGACGCCGGCGCGATCGCCGAGGGCGCGCTGCTCGGCGCGTACTCCTTCGACGCGTACAAGGACAACGGCAAGGACGCCAAGGGCAAGGGCCCGCTCGGCGAGGTCGCCCTGCTCGGCGGCAAGCCGCGCGACAAGGAGTACAAGGCGGCCGTAGAACGCGCGCTGGCGGTCACCGAGGAGCTGAACCGCGCCCGCGACCTCATCAACACCCCGCCGAACGACCTCGACCCCGAGGCCTTCGCCGCCGTCGCGCAGACCGCGGCGAAGGAGCACGGCATCAAGGTCGAGGTGCTCGACGAGAAGGCCCTGGAGAAGGGCGGCTACGGCGGCATCCTCGGCGTCGGCGCCGGTTCCGCGGCCGGTCCGCGCCTGGTGAAGCTGTCGTACACGCACGCCGACGCCACCAAGCACCTCGCGTTCGTCGGCAAGGGCATCACCTACGACTCGGGCGGCATCTCGCTCAAGCCCGCCGGGCACAACGAGACGATGAAGTGCGACATGAGCGGTGCGGCGGCGGTCTTCGCCGCCGTGGTCGCCGCCGCGCGGCTGGGACTCGAGGTCAACGTCACCGGCTGGCTGGCGCTCGCCGAGAACATGCCGTCCGGTTCCGCGACCCGTCCCGGTGACGTGCTGCGCATGTACAGCGGCAAGACCGTCGAGGTCCTCAACACCGACGCCGAGGGTCGGCTCGTCCTCGCGGACGCGCTGTGGGCTGCGTCTGCGGAGAAGCCGGACGCGATCGTGGACGTGGCGACGCTGACCGGGGCGATGGTCCTGGCTCTCGGGAGCCGGACCTTCGGTGTCATGGCGAACGACGACGCGTTCCGCGCGGCGATCGTCGACGCGGCGG
Source organism: Streptomyces hokutonensis (assembly GCF_042751305.1). Lineage (GTDB taxonomy): Bacteria > Actinomycetota > Actinomycetes > Streptomycetales > Streptomycetaceae > Streptomyces > Streptomyces hokutonensis_A. The sequence goes on along the minus strand of NZ_JBHYWD010000004.1, from coordinate 8,117 downwards.
AGGAGGTCGGTGAGCCGTCGTGGCCGATGCCGCTGCCGGAGCACCTGCGCAAGGGGATGGACTCCCCGACCGCCGACATCGCGAACATGGGTGAGCGGATGGGCGGCGGGCTGGTCGCGGGGCTGTTCCTGCGCGAGTTCGTGGGCGAGGGGATCACCTGGGCGCATCTCGACATCGCCGGGCCCGCGTTCAACGAGGCCGGGCCGTTCGGTTACACGCCCAAGGGTGGGACCGGGTCCGCTGTGCGGACGCTGGTGCGGCTTGCGGAGCTGACCGCGGCGGGGGATCTGGGCTGAGGTTCGCCCAGTAGCTCGATGCCTTTAGGTGCGTGGGCGACTGCGGGCCGGTTGTGGCCGGTCGCGCAGTTTCCCGCGCCCCTAGGGGGTCGCACCCAGGTGTCTCACCAATTCACCGTCTCTCATGTGAGCGTGTGGTGTCTCACACCCCGGCCCGGCGTCTCGTTGGGCCCCGACAAGTGCGAAGATGGGGCTCGGCAGGACAGGGCCCCCACCACAGGGCCGAAGAAAGAGCGGCCGGACACCAGCCGCCGCCCGGTCACTGACGACCGGCGTACGGCGCACATGCATGGAGGACGTGACGTGGCGAACGACGCCAGCACCGTTTTCGACCTAGTGATCCTCGGCGGTGGTAGTGGCGGTTACGCCGCGGCGCTGCGCGGGGCCCAGCTGGGACTGGACGTCGCCCTGATCGAGAAGGACAAGGTCGGCGGCACCTGCCTGCACCGGGGATGCATCCCCACCAAGGCTCTGCTCCACGCGGGCGAGATCGCCGACCAGGCCCGCGAGAGCGAGCAGTTCGGCGTCAAGGCCACCTTCGAGGGCATCGACGTACCGGCCGTCCACAAGTACAAGGACGGCGTCATCTCCGGCCTGTACAAGGGGCTGCAGGGTCTGATCGCGTCCCGCAAGGTGCACTACATCGAGGGTGAGGGCAGGCTCTCCTCCCCCACCTCCGTCGATGTGAACGGCCAGCGCATCCAGGGCCGCCACGTCCTGCTGGCGACCGGCTCCGTGCCGAAGTCGCTGCCGGGCCTGGAGATCGACGGCAACCGGATCATCTCCTCGGACCACGCCCTCGTCCTGGACCGCGTGCCGCAGTCCGCGATCATCCTGGGCGGCGGTGTCATCGGCGTGGAGTTCGCCTCCGCGTGGAAGTCCTTCGGCTCCGACGTGACGATCATCGAGGGCCTCAAGCACCTCGCCCCTCTCGAGGACGAGAACTCCTCCAAGCTTCTTGAGCGCGCGTTCCGCAAGCGCGGCATCAAGTTCAACCTGGGCACCTTCTTCTCCAAGGCCGAGTACACCGAGTCCGGCGTCAAGGTCACCCTCGCCGACGGCAAGGAGTTCGAGGCCGAGCTGCTGCTCGTCGCCGTCGGCCGCGGCCCCGTCTCCGCCGGTCTCGGCTACGAGGAGCAGGGCGTCGCGATGGACCGCGGCTACGTCCTGGTCGACGAGTACATGCGGACGAACGTCCCGACCATCTCCGCCGTCGGCGACCTCGTCCCCACGCTCCAGCTCGCGCACGTCGGCTTCGCCGAGGGCATCCTGGTGGCGGAGCGGCTGGCCGGTCTGAAGGCCGTCCCGATCGACTACGACGGTGTCCCCCGGGTGACCTACTGCCACCCCGAGGTCGCCTCCGTGGGCATCACCGAGGCCAAGGCCAAGGAGATCTACGGCGCGGACAAGGTCGTCGCTCTGAAGTACAACCTCGCGGGCAACGGCAAGAGCAAGATCCTCAACACCTCCGGCGAGATCAAGCTCGTCCAGGTGAAGGACGGTGCCGTGGTCGGCGTCCACATGGTCGGCGACCGCATGGGCGAGCAGGTCGGCGAAGCCCAGCTGATCTACAACTGGGAAGCGCTGCCCGCCGAGGTCGCGCAGCTCATCCACGCCCACCCGACGCAGAACGAGGCGCTCGGCGAGGCCCACCTGGCGCTGGCCGGCAAGCCTCTCCACTCCCACGACTGACCCCCTCGGTCGGACGACGACACAGACTTCCGCAATTCGTAAGGAGCAACCGAAACCATGGCGGTTTCCGTAACCCTTCCGGCGCTCGGTGAAAGCGTCACCGAGGGCACTGTCACCCGCTGGCTGAAGGCCGAGGGCGAGCGAGTAGAGGCCGACGAGCCGCTGCTCGAGGTGTCGACCGACAAGGTCGACACCGAGATCCCCTCGCCGGTCGCCGGTGTCCTGGCCTCCATCAAGGTGGCCGAGGACGAGACCGTCGAGGTCGGCGCCGAGCTGGCCGTGATCGACGACGGCACCGGCGCCCCCGCCGCTGCCCCGGCCCCGGCGGCCGAGCCCGTGGCGGCTCCGGCCCCCGCTGCCGCTCCGGCTCCGGTCGCCGAGGCCCCCGCGGCTCCGGCGCCCGCCCCGGCCGCGCCCGCCCCCGCTGCCGCCGCTCCGGCGGCCGGCGCCTCCGGTACCGACGTCGTGCTGCCCGCACTGGGCGAGTCGGTCACCGAGGGCACCGTCACCCGCTGGCTGAAGCAGGTCGGCGAGGAGGTCGCCGAGGACGAGCCCCTCCTCGAGGTCTCCACCGACAAGGTCGACACCGAGATCCCCTCGCCGGTCGCCGGCGTGCTGCTGGAGATCCTGGTCGGCGAGGACGAGACCGCCGAGGTCGGCGCCAAGCTCGCCGTCGTCGGCGCCGCGGGTGCCGCTCCGGCGGCTGCCCCCGCTCCCGCCGCTCCGGCACCGGCGCCCGCCGCCGCTGCCCCGGCTCCGGCGGCTCCGGCCCCCGCGCCGGTCGCACCCCCGGCCCCGGCCCCCGCCCCGGCTCCGGCGCCCGCTCCGGTCGCCGCGGCTCCGGTCGCCCCCGCCGCCCCGGCCCCCGCGCCGGTCGCGGCTCCGGCTCCGGTGGCCCCGGCCGCTCCGGCGCCCGCCGCCGCGCAGGCCACGGACGACGGCGCCTACGTGACCCCGCTGGTGCGCAAGCTCGCCGCCGAGAACGGCGTCGACCTGTCCACCGTCAAGGGCACCGGCGTCGGCGGCCGTATCCGCAAGCAGGACGTCCTCGCCGCCGCCGAGGCCGCGAAGGCGGCAGCCGCTGCTCCGGCCCCGGCCGCCGCAGCCGCTCCGGCCGCCGTCGCGGCGAAGAAGACGCCGACCCTGGAGGCCTCTCCCCTCCGCGGCCAGACCGTGAAGATGCCCCGCATCCGCAAGGTCATCGGCGACAACATGGTCAAGGCGCTGCACGAGCAGGCGCAGCTGTCCTCGGTCGTCGAGGTCGACGTCACGCGGCTGATGCGCCTGCGTGCCCAGGCCAAGGACTCCTTCGCCGCGCGCGAGGGCGTCAAGCTCTCCCCGATGCCGTTCTTCGTCAAGGCGGCGGCCCAGGCGCTGAAGGCCCACCCGGCCATCAACGCCCGGATCAACGTCGAAGAGGGCACGATCACCTACTTCGACACCGAGAGCGTCGGTATCGCGGTGGACTCCGAGAAGGGCCTGATGACCCCGGTCATCAAGCACGCGGGCGACCTGAACATCGCCGGTATCGCCAAGGCCACCGCCGAGCTCGCGGGCAAGGTCCGGGCGAACAAGATCACCCCGGACGAGCTGTCCGGCGCGACCTTCACCATCTCCAACACCGGTTCGCGCGGCGCGCTCTTCGACACGATCATCGTGCCGCCGAACCAGGTCGCGATCCTCGGCATCGGCGCCACGGTCAAGCGCCCGGCCGTCATCGAGACGGAGGAGGGCACGGTCATCGGCGTCCGCGACATGACGTACCTGACCCTCTCCTACGACCACCGCCTGGTGGACGGCGCCGACGCGGCCCGTTACCTGACGGCCGTCAAGGCGATCCTGGAGGCGGGCGAGTTCGAGGTCGAGCTCGGCCTGTAACCCACCTCGCTCGTACGGCGCCCCCGTTCCGGAACCTTCCGGGCGGGGGCGCCCTGCGTTTCCCGGCCCCACGGCACGTCGTACGCCGCCCGGTATCCGGGCGTACGATCCCGTCGTGTGCCGGCGCCGCTGTCGCCGCCGGGCCGGGCGCACAGCCGGCCCCGACCGACTCGGCCCGGCTCCAGGGCGCCGTCCGGTCTCACGAAGACACGGTGCCGCCGGAACCGGGATGCCGGCCATGATCCGTAGCCGCGCGATGCCCGTCGGGCCGCACGCCGGAGTGAGCGCCGGTCGACAGCCGGTCACCGCCATCAGCCCGGGCCACCGCCCCGAACTCCCCGGTTCATCGCGCCCCCGACACCCCGCACGACGACCGCACCACCCGCCCCACCAGCGTGTAAGTCTCGTCTCACCTGCATGAAAGCGCCCCCGTGCGCCCCTCCCGAGCGGGCGTGCGGCCTTATTGTCTAAACGTCAAACGCCCTTAAGGAGCTCTCATGACCGCGCCCGTCGTCCACTCGCTGCGCGAACAGATCCGCGAGCACATCGTGGAGGGGATCGTCAGCGGCCGCTGGAAGCCGGGCGAGCGGATCGTGGAGCGGCGGATCGCGACCGAACTGGAGGTCAGCCAGACGCCGGTGCGGGAGGCGTTGCGCGAGCTGGAGTCGCTGCGGCTGATCGAGTCGGCGCCGAACAAGGGCGTACGGGTACGGAATCTGACGGCGGCCGACCTGGAGGAGAGCTACCCGGTGCGGGCCGGCCTGGAGGCGATCGCGGCGGAGCTGGCGGCCGAGAAGCTGGCCGAGGACTGCTCGGCGCTCGAACCGCATGTCGCCGCCCTGTACGAGGCGGACCGCGAGGCGGACGGGACGGGCCAGGTGCGGCACACGGTGGGCTTCCACCGGGAGCTGGTGCGGGCGGCCGGCAACTCGGTGCTGCTGCACACCTGGGAGGGCCTCGGTATCGAGGTGTTCACGGCGCTGTCGATCCGTTGGCTGGGGACGGTGCAGCAGTCGTACGCGGAGGAGCACGAGGAGTTGGTGGCCGCGTTCCGGCGCCGGGATCCGCGGATCGCGGAGCTGGTGAAGGCGCACGTTCTGGGCTGCGCCCCGCGACCGTGACGCAGCCGAGCGCAGCCATGCTCACCTGCGAAAACTCTCCGGAAAACGGCCAAAAACACGGCACCCGGTGCCCCCGCAAAAGGCACGCCGTGCCGACTTTCTCGTAATCAAGATATTTTGCCCGGGAACCTTTGATCGATCATCGATCAGGGAGTTACAGTCACCGACGGGCCCGCGGCGGAAGCCGCAAAGTGTCACAGCACAAGGGCCCGCCGCCCTGTCCTGCCAAAGACCAAGGGCACCCCCGAAAACCCCTTGCCGACGAGGGAACCCCCCTTCGACTGAGGAAGGCGGCGTTATGACCGACCCCTACGCCATCCAGCCGAGCGAGCTCGACCAGCTCCCGGACCGCGACCCCGAGGAGACCGCCGAATGGCAGGCCTCCCTGGACGCCGTCGCGAAGGCTGCCGGCCCGCACCGCGCCGCGTATCTGATGCGCCGCACGCTGGAGCGCGCGGAGGGCAACGGCATCGCGCTGCCCAAGCTCCTCGAGACCGACTACGTCAACACCATCCCGACCGCCGCCGAACCGGCCGCGCCCGGTGACGAGGCGCTGGAGCGCCGGATCACCGCGTGGAACCGCTGGAACGCGGCGGCCATGGTGACCCGGGGCGCGAAACACGGCGTCGGCGGCCACATCGCCACCTTCGCCTCGGCGGCCTGGCTGTACGAGACCGGCTTCAACCACTTCTTCAAGGGCAAGGAGGCGGACGGCTCCGGCGACCAGCTGTACATCCAGGGCCACGCCTCCCCCGGCATCTACGCCCGCGCCTTCCTCGACGGCCGCCTCACCGAGGCGCACCTCGACAACTTCCGCCAGGAAGCCGGCGGCAACGGCCTCCCGTCGTACCCGCACCCGCGCCGGCTGCCCTGGCTGTGGGAGTTCCCGACGGTGTCGATGGGCCTCGGCCCGCTCTCCGCGATCTACCAGGCACGCTTCAACCGCTACCTCACCGCGCGCGGCATCAAGGACGTCTCCGAGTCCCACGTCTGGGCCTTCCTCGGCGACGGCGAGATGGACGAGCCCGAGTCGACGGCGGCACTCGCACTCGCCTCCCGCGAGGGTCTGGACAACCTGACCTTCGTCATCAACTGCAACCTCCAGCGCCTCGACGGCCCGGTCCGCGCGAACTTCAAGATCGTGCAGGAGCTGGAGGCCCAGTTCCGGGGCGCCGGCTGGAACGTCGTCAAGTCGCTGTGGGGCAACGCCTGGGACGAGCTGTTCCAGCTCGACACCACGGGCGCGCTCGTGCGCCGCCTGCGCGAGGTACCCGACGCGCAGGTGCAGACGTACCAGACCCGCGACGCGGCCTACATCCGCGAGGACTTCTTCGGCAAGGACCCGGCGCTCGTCGAGCTCGCGAAGCTGCTCAGCGACGACAAGATCCTCGAGTGTTTCCACCTCTCCCGCGGCGGCCACGAGTCCCGCAAGGTGTACGCGGCCTACAAGGCGGCCCTGGACCACAAGGGCGGCCCGACCGTCATCCTGGCCCAGACCGTCAAGGGCCACACGCTGGGCGAGGGCTTCGCGTCGAAGAACGCCAACCACCAGATGAAGAAGCTGTCGACGGACGAGTTCAAGCAGATGCGTGATCTGCTCGAACTCCCCATCAAGGACAGCGACTTCATCGACGGGGTCGTTCCCTACGGCCACCCCGGCGCCGACTCCCCCGAGGTCCGCTACCTCCAGGAGCGCCGCGCGGCCCTCGGCGGTCCGGCCCCGGCCCGCCGTACGCACGCCATCGCTCCGCTGCCCTCCGCTTCGGAGAAGGCGTTCGCGTCCTTCGACAAGGGCTCGGGCAGCCAGAACGTGGCGACGACGATGGCCTTCGTCCGACTGGTCAAGGACCTGGTCCGCGACAAGGAGACGGGCAAGCGCTGGGTGCCGATCGTCCCCGACGAGGCGCGCACGTTCGGCATGGAGAGCCTGTTCCCGTCCCTCGGGATCTACTCCCCCAAGGGCCAGACGTACGAGCCCGTCGACCGCGACCAGCTCATGTACTACAAGGAAGCCAAGAACGGCCAGATCCTCAACGAGGGGATCACCGAGGCCGGTTCGATGGCCGACTTCATCGCCGCGTCGACGTCGTACGCGACGCACGGCGAAGCGATGATCCCCTTCTACATCTTCTACTCGATGTTCGGCTGGCAGCGCACGGCCGACCAGATGTGGCAGCTCGGCGACCAGCTCGGCCGCGGCTTCCTCGTCGGCGCGACGGCCGGCCGTACGACCCTGACGGGCGAGGGCCTCCAGCACGCGGACGGTCACTCGCCGGTGATCGCGGCGACGAACCCGGCGGCGCTGTCGTACGACCCGGCGTTCGCGTACGAGGTCGCGGCGATCGTGAAGGACGGCATCCGCCGGATGTACGGCGAGGCCGCGCCCGGCGAGGACCCGAACGTCTTCTACTACCTCACCGTCTACAACGAGCCGATCCCGCAGCCCGCCAAGCCGGCCGGACTCGGCATCGACGAGGGCATCGTCAAGGGCCTGTACCGCTTCAACACGGCGGAATCGGCGGGGCTTTCGCCCGCGGCCAACGCGGCGCGCATTCAGCTTCTCGGTTCCGGTACGGCGATCCACTGGGCGCTGAAGGCGCAGCAGCTGCTCGCCGAGGACTGGGGTGTCGCGGCCGACGTGTGGTCGGCGACGTCCTGGACCGAGCTGCGGCGGGACGCGCTGGAGGCGGACGCGGCGCTGCTGCGGGGCGAGGAGCGGGTGCCGTACGTGCGGCAGGCGCTGCACGGTGCGGAGGGCCCGGTGCTCGCGGTCTCCGACTACATGCGGCAGGTTCCCGACCAGATCGCGCAGTGGGTCGAGCAGGACTACTCCTCGCTGGGCGCGGACGGCTTCGGTCTCTCCGACACCCGTGACGCGGCCCGCCGTTACTTCGGCGTCGACGCGGAGTCGATCGTGGTGGCGGCGCTGGCGCAGCTGGCGCGGCGCGGGGAAGTAAAGGCGACGGCGGTGAAGGAGGCGCGGGAGCGCTACGGGCTGTAGGGGTTTTTCGCCCCCGCCGCCCCTACCCGTCCCGTCCCCGGGGGCTGCCGCCCCCAGCCCCCCCCCCCGGGGGGGGGGGGGCCCCGCGCCCCCCCCAGCGCCCGCGCACCGCCGGAGGGGGGGGGGGGC
>NZ_JBHYWD010000003.1:599934-602699 GCF_042751305.1 Streptomyces hokutonensis | reverse complement strand
CCGCCGGAGAAGAGGATCACCGGCCGCTCGAACTCACCCGCCACCTCACGGAAGATGTGCACCGCCTCGGACTCCAGAGCGTCCAGGTGCGAGAGCGTGAAGGTCACAGCAGCCCCCGCTCGGCCAGCACCGCGTACACCGCGTCCGCGGACTCCTGCGGGCTCTGTGTCTGCGTCGGCAGCGTCAGCGCCGGGTCCGTGGGCGGCTCGTACGGGTCGTCGACGCCGGTCAGACCGGTCAGCGCGCCCGCGGCCTGGCGGGCGTAGAGGCCCTTGACGTCCCGCTCGCTGCACACCTCCACGGGGGTCGCGACATGCACCTCGATGTACGGCGTTCCGCTCGCCTCGTGCCGTTTGCGGACGGCCTCGCGGCTGTCGGCGTAGGGGGCGATGACCGGGACGACGGAGAGCACGCCGTTGCGGGCGAGGACCTCGGAGACCAGGCCGATGCGCTGCACGTTGGTGTTGCGGTCCTCGCGGGAGAAGCCGAGGCCGGCCGAGAGGAAGCGGCGTACCTCGTCGCCGTCGAGGACCTCCACGCGATGTCCCTCGGCTCTCAGGCGATCGCTCAGGTGCCGGGCGATCGTCGTCTTGCCCGCACTCGGCAGTCCGGTGAGCCAGACGGTGGCTCCCTGAGCCCTTGCCGTGGTGGTCATGCGCAACAGTCCTCTTTCTTACCCGACGAGCGACGTCGTCGAAGGTTAGGTAAGAACTCTGAGAGGACCCGCTAAGGAAGCTGAGGTTTGGCTGAGTGACCGGTGGTGCGCAAGAGGAAACGGTGGTTCGTCATGAACTGTTCATGGGCGGTTCGTCATGAACTGCTCATGATGCCCGCGAACACCGCCCCCGGGTCCCGCAGTCGTGCGTGCAGCGCCCGGAAGACCTCGGCAGAGCGGGCGCCCGGCCAGTCCCGGGGGAGCAGGGAGGCGGGGAGGCCGGGGTCGACGTAGGGGAGGCGGCGCCAGGAGTCCAGGGCGAGGAGGTAGTCGCGGTAGGCCTCCTCCGGCGGGGTGTCCGTCCGGCGCTCCCAGCCGGCCAGCACCGGCGCGTGGCGGTCGAGGAACGCCTCGTGCTCCTTGGCGATCGTGGTCAGGTCCCACCAGCGGGCCACGGCGTCGGCGGTCGCCGCGAAGCCGAGGTGCTCACCGCGGAAGAAGTCCACGTACGGGTCGAGGCGCAGGCGGCCGAGGATGTGCCGGGTCTCCTCGTACAGGCGGGCGGGCGCGATCCACACGCCCGGGGCGGCGGTGCCGAAGCCGAGGCCGGACAGCCGGGAGCGCAGGACGTGCCGCTTCTGCCGTTCGGACTCGGGGACGGAGAACACCGCGAGCACCCAGCCGTCGTCGTCGGAGGGGCTGGCCGCGTAGATGCGCCGGTCGCCGTCGTCGAGCAACTGCCTTGCCTCGGGCGACAGTTCGTAGCCGGCGGCGCCCTGGGCGGTACGGGCGGGCACCAGGAGCCCGCGCCGTTTGAGCCGGGAGACCGACGAGCGCACCGAAGGCGCGTCGACGCCGGCGGCGGCCAGGAGCCGGATCAGTTCCGCGACCGGAACCGGGCCGGGCACGAAGCGGCCGTACGCGCCGTAGAGCGTGACGATGAGAGACCGTGGAGCATGCTGGTCGGACACGTTGATCATCTTAGGTCGTCAGCATCACTGCTGGTCACCTGGGGTACGCAAGCTGATCCTGCACGGTTCGAAGGTCACCGTGGGCAGCGCGTCCGGGAAGACGATCACGCGGGATCGGTCAGGTGGGAAGGGTCAGGCGGCGACGGCGAGTTGGTCGGCCGGTACCCGGTGCGGGGCGACGATCCGGCCGTCGGGGAGCAGCAGGCCGCTGTCGTCGAAGACGATCGCGCCGTCGCACAGCAGCGTCCAGCCCTGCTCGGGGTGGGCGGAGACCACGTGCGCGGTGTCGGTGTCGGTCACGGGGCACGAGGACTGGTGGGAACACATGGCGTACCTCCACGTCGGATGCGATCCGTTCCGGCGGCTCCTTCGCCGCCCGCATCGCATATACAGACCATCCCCCCGCCGCGAACTCATCGGAACAGGCTGCTGTGAAGCGTGACAACACGCGGACAACACTCGGACGGTTCCACGACGCTCGGTGCGGACTCGCCACCGAAGGAGTGACGATCACGGGAGTTGGTGCGCTCGACCGGTACCAGTGGAGACCTCTGCTTCGGATACTTCAGGAGGTACTCCCATGTCCCTGCGTTCCGCCCTCGGTTCGGCGGCCGGTGCCGCGCTGCTGCTGGTCGCCGCCGCCCCCGCCGCGACCGCGTCGGCCGGCCCCTACGAGACGGTGACGGTCGACCCCACGGGCAGCATCGCCCCGGACGGCACCGTCACGCTCTCCGGCACCTACCGCTGTCTCGGCAACTCGGGCCCGGCCTTCGTCAGTTCCTCCGTCTCCCAGGGCGACTCCGCGGTCCGGCACGGCATCGGCGGCACCCGGGCGGTCTGCGACGGCATGGAGCACAGCTGGGAGAACTCGGGCAAGCCCTCGTCCGACCCGCTGAACCCCGGCCCGGCCCAGGTCGAGGCCACCGTGATGGAACTGGCCCCCCAGGGCGGCCTGCCGCTGCCCCGCTTCCACGCGGTGCAGCGCCAGGACATCACCCTGACCGAGAGCTGAGTTCCACGCCTTCGGGGCGCCCCCCGCCCCGGCGGGGGGGGGGCCCGGGGGTAGGGGGTCTGCGATGAGGGGTTTTGTGGGGCCCAGAAGCCAGGCAACCCGGGGTATGAGCCCAATATGAGCGCGC
>NZ_JBHYWD010000003.1:536305-599924 GCF_042751305.1 Streptomyces hokutonensis | reverse complement strand
GCCCCCCGGGGGGGCCTCGGCGGTCCCCGTCCCCCCCGTGCGCCCGCGCCTCACAAACACTCTCCTGTTGTGGTGTGTCCCCCGCCTGGCCCCCGCCGCCCCGTGGGGGGGGCCCCCGAAAGGGAGTTCAGGTCGCTCAATGCTGGGTGTTGCTCGCCCAGATCGCCGTCGAACCGGAGTAGATCACCATATTGCCGTCGCCCTGGAGCCTGAGGTAGGCGCCGTTGTGGCCGGCGGTCTGGCTGGCCCACACGGGCTGGTTGCTCGACGTGTAGACGACCAGGTTGCCGTCCCCCTGGAAGACCGCGTGGTAGTTGGAGCCGAAGGTCATGGTGGCCCAACGCGGCTTGTTGTTCTCGTCGTACAGCACGAAGTTGCCGTCGGTCTGCATGCGCAGCCGCGCCTTCTTGGCGTTGATCGACTGGCCCGCGCTCAGCACCCGGGTGGCCGTGACGAGGACGTCCGACGGATAGCTCGACGTCGTGGTGGAGCCCGACTTCGTACCGGACTTGGTGCTCCCGGACTTGGTCGTGGTGGACTTCTTCGTCGGCTTCGCCGCCGCGGCCGGTTTCTTGGTCGTCTTCACCGCCGTCGGCTCGCTCACCGGCTGCGCGACGGACGTCCTGCCCGTCGAGGTCTTGTGCGGCTGAGCGACCTTCGGTGTGCCGGACTGCGCCGGAGTGGACGGAATGGACGGGGCGGACGAGGCGTACGCCCCGGCGCCCTGTGTCGCGCCGTCGCCGAGGATGGTGCCCGCCTGGTCGGCGACGACCCGGTCGTGGTTCTCCGGCGTCCGGTCCCCCCGGCTCATCAGCAGCCCCGGTACGGCGATCAGCAGCGCGCCGAGCACCGCCGCACCGGCCAGCAGCGGGCGGCCCGGTCGGCCGACGGACGCTGCCGCCTTGTCGCCGGGGGTGGGTCCGTCCCCCTCGGGGACGCTCGCGGCCACCGCCATCGCGGGTGCCTCGGGCTCGGCGGCCTCCTGCCGCGCCGGTCCGGCGGCGGCGGACTCCGGGCCGGCAGGACCGTCGGGCTCCGCCGTGCTGCCGCCCGCAGCGGCGAGCGACTCGGTCTCCGCGGCCGAGGTCGCGGGTCCGCTCAGCTCCGCCGCCACGGACTCCGCGGAGATGGTCCCGGCCGAACTGACGGCCCCTGAAGGGGACTTGGGTGTCGCACTCGCCGTGCTCGTCGCCGCGGATTCCTCGGTCGCCGAGGTCGACGCGGTGACGGTCTCCCCGGCCGGGGTGGCCGCTGCCGAGGTCTCTGCCGCTGTCTTCCTCGCGGTCGGTCCGGTTCGGTCTGTCATCCGCCCTGTCCGCCCCAATCGCCCAGCAGTTCTTCGTACGTCTGTATGGACAATCCTTTCACGCGCATACACGCACGTGCGCCAACGGCGGTTCCTTTCCCGGGAGTTAACAATCGTCACGCGCAAGCTCCGGCGCTGGTACGGCTGTTGCGGACGGCACATAATTTGCCGTACGGCATGATGGGGTTGGCCGCAACCGACAGGTGCCGACACGAGGAGGTCAGCTGAGTGCGCCAGGTACTGACGGTCTGTCCGGAGGGCACCGGGGACGCCCGGACGATCGGAGAGGCCCTGGCCAGGGCGCGCGGAGGCGCGGTGCTGAGTGTGCGTCCGGGGACGTACGAGGAGAATCTCGTCGTCACCACCCGGGTGACCATCGTCGCCGAACAGGCGCGCGGCACCGTCCGGTTGGCCCCGCGCAAGGGCATCGTGATCTCGCTGCGCGTGGACGCGGTGATGCTGACCGACCTGGTGGTCCAGGGTCACGACGAGGAACAGCCCGCCGTGGACGCCTCGCACGGGCAGGTCGCGATGCAGGGCTGCGATCTGTCCGGCGCCTCGTGGACGACCGTACTGGCCCGCAACTCCGGCTCGTTGGCGATGCGCGAGTGCCGGGTCTCCAACCGCACCGGCGCCGGGGTCGTCGTCACCTCGCCGACCGAGAGCTCGCTGGAGTCCTGCACCCTCGAACACCTCGGCACCAGCGGTGTGGTGATCGGCGAACGCGGCCGGGCCACCCTGCGCGGCTGCACGATCCGGGACGCGCGCGGCAACGGCGTGCTCGCCAACGGCGACGCGCAGGGCTCCGTGGAGGACTGTGATCTGGCATCGACCGACAAGCCGTCGCTGGCACTTGAGGAGCGCAGCGCGATCCGGGTGCTGCGGACCGTGATCCGCGACACCTCCATCGGCGTGCATGTGACCAGCTCCGCCCGCTGCGAGCTGGAGGAGGTGCGGGTCACCGGTTCCAGCGGGCCCGGCATCATCGTCTCGCACGGCAGCGACCCGGTACTGCGCCGCTGCCGCACCGCCCGCACCACGGGCAACGGCCTGCTGGTGACGGACCGTTCACGCGGCACCTACGAGGACTGCTGGCTGACCGGCGCCCAGATGGCGGCGCTGCGGGTGGCCGGGGCCTCCTCGCCCACGCTGACCTCGCTGACCGTCCGGGACGGCGAGTCGGACGGTGTCCTGCTCGAAGAGGACGCGGCGGCCGAGCTGGAGCGCGTGGAGATCATCGACGTCAAGGGCACCGGAGTGGTGATCCGCGGCAACGCCAACCCGCTGGTACGGCGCGCCCGCATCACCGGCGCGGGCGGCAGCGGTGTCTCCGTGCGCGACGGCGGGCGCGGCCGGGTGGAGGACTGCACGGTGGAGGCACCGGGCGGCGCGGGCGCGGAGATCGCGGCGGGCGGCAACGTGTATCTCGCCGGGTTCCGGGTCAACAGCCCCGGCGGCCCCGGTCTGGAGATCGGCGGCGAGGGCACGGCCGCACTCCGCGACGGTGAGCTGGTCTCGGCCGGCGGCTGCGGTGTACTCGTGGACACCGGCGGTGAGTTGACGGCCAACCGGGTACGGACCGCGGCTTCCGCCGAACACGGCTTCCTGGTCCGCGACGGCGGCCGGGCCTCCCTGAACGGCTGCGAGGCGGCCGGCAACGACCGTGACGGCATCCGCGTCGAGTCCGAGGCCCCGGTCTCGGTCGTGGGCTGCACGGTCCGCGACAACAAGGGCGGCGGCCTCGTCCAGGCCAAGGCCGGTGGTCGGCTGGCCGTGGAGAACCTCACCAGCACCGGCAACGAGGCCCGCGACGCGTGGGGCTTCGGCGAGGCCGAGGGCACCGACCCGGCGGGCACCGTACCGGAGTCGGAGGGGCCCGGACGCCCCGACGGACCGATGGCCGCGCTGGAGGGCCTGATAGGCCTGGACAACGTCAAGGAACAGGTCCGCACCCTCGTCAACCTCACCCAGCTGGCCGCGCGCCGTGCCCAACTCGGCATGTCCGCACCGCCGATGAGCCGCCATCTCGTCTTCGCGGGCCCGCCCGGCACCGGCAAGACCACCGTGGCCCGCCTCTACGGCACGATCCTCGCCGAACTGGGCGCCCTGCGCTCCGGGCACCTGGTCGAGGTCTCGCGTGCCGACCTGGTCGCCCAGGTCATCGGCGGTACGGCCATCAAGACCACCGAGGCCTTCGAACGGGCCCTGGGCGGCGTCCTGTTCGTCGACGAGGCGTACACCCTCACCTCCGACTCCCGTGGTTCCGGGGCCGACTTCGGGCGCGAGGCCGTCGACACGCTGCTGAAGCTGATGGAGGACCACCGCGAGGACGTGGTCGTCGTCGCGGCGGGCTACTCCGACGAGATGCGCAGCTTCCTCGGCTCCAACCCCGGTCTGGCGTCCCGTTTCTCACGGACCGTCGAGTTCGAGAACTACTCGGTGCCCGAGCTGGTGGAGATCATGGAGAGCATGTGCGTACGCCACCAGTACGCGCTCGCCGACGAGACCCGGCACGCGCTCGCCGTGCACTTCGAGCGAATACCGAAGGACGCCGGGTTCGGCAACGGCCGTGCCGCACGGCAGGTGTTCGAGGAGATGGTGGACCGCCAGGCCGTACGGCTCTCGGCGCTCACCGACGTCACCGAGCAGGACCTTTCCCTGCTGCTGCCGCAGGACATCAGCGAGGAGGCGGCCCGCACGGCCGCCGACGGCCCGAACGCCGTCGACCCCGGCGACGACGCGCTCAGCAGGCTGGACGCACTGGTCGGACTCCACGCGGTGAAGCGGGACGTCACCGACCTCGTCAACCTGGTGTCGACCGCCAAGCAGCGCGAGGCCGCCGGACTCCCGGTGCCCCGGCTCAGCCACCACCTCGTCTTCACCGGCCCGCCCGGCACCGGCAAGACCACCGTGGCCCGCCTCTACGGCGAACTCCTCGCCTCCCTGGGCGAGTTGCCCCGCGGCCAGCTCGTCGAGGTGTCCCGCGCCGATCTCGTCGGCCGATACGTGGGCCACACCGCGCAGTTGACCCGCGAGGTCTTCGAACGGGCCCTGGGCGGTGTCCTGTTCGTCGACGAGGCGTACACCCTCACCCCGCGCGAGGCGTCCGGCTCCGACTTCGGCCGCGAGGCCGTGGACACCCTGCTGAAGCTGATGGAGGACCACCGGGACAAGGTGGTCGTCATCGTCGCGGGCTACACCCAGGAGATGGAGACGTTCCTCGCCTCCAACCCGGGTCTGTCCTCCCGGTTCTCGCGCCGCGTCGAGTTCGCGGACTACTCCTCCGACGAGCTGGTCACCATCGTCCGCGAGCACGCCGTACAGCTCGGGTACGAGTGCGCGGCCGGACTCGGGCCGGTACTGCGGCAGCACTTCGACTCACTGCCCCGCGACCGGTCCTTCGGCAACGCGCGCACCGCCCGCCAGATCCTGGAGCGGATGATGACCCGCCAGGCGGGCCGCCTCAGCCGGCTCGCCGTGCCCAGCCTCGACGACCTGCGCCTGCTCCTCCCGGAGGACCTCGCGGATCCGGCGAGTGCCTCCTCCTCCAGCGGGGCGGCCCGCGCATGACGACGGCACACGGCAAGGTCTCCGCCGCCGCTCTGGCGCTGCTGCTGACCGCTTCCGCGAGCGCACTCGGCGCCGGGTCGGCCGCGGCGGCCGGGAACACGGTCCGACTCCCAGTCCTGTCCACGCGGTTGGACGCCAACGCTGCGTGCGCGGCGGGCTCGTCGGTCCGCGCCACCGACCTGCCGTGGGAACAGGTCTCGCTGCAACTCACCCGCACCTGGCCGTTCGCCTCGGGCGCCGGAGTGACCGTCGGCGTGGTCGACACCGGGGTCTCGACCTCCGCGCCGACGCTCAAGGGCCGGGTCACGGCGGTCCGCGACGCCGGGACCGACTGCGTGGGACACGGCACCTTCGTGGCCGGGCTGATCGGCGCCGCCGTAGCCGACGGTGTGCGGTTCGCGGGCGTGGCGCAGCAGGTGCGCATCCTCGCGGTACGCGGCAGCGACGAGCGGGGGGCGGTCACCGCCGAGCGGGTCGCGTACGGCATCCGGGCCGCCGTGGACGGCGGGGCGAAGGTGGTGACGGTGTCGGCGGCGCTCGCGGCCAACACCCCCACGCTGCGCTCGGCCGTCGCGCTGGCCGCGAAGAAGGACGTCCTGGTGATCGCCGCCGCCGTACCGGACACCCCGGCGACGGCGACCTCGGCGACGGACAGCCCGCCCGCCCGCGACTACTACCCGGCCGCCGACGACGGAGTGCTCTCCGTCCTCGACGTCGACGTGGACGGCAAGCGGCCGACCGGCGCGTACACGACCGACAGCGCCGCCATCGCCGCGCCCGGTGACGGTGTGGTCGGCATCGGCCCCGTGAAGAACGGTCATTACATCGGCTCCGGGGCGTCGTTGGCCGCCGGTTTCGTGGCCGGGGCGGCGGCGCTGGTGCGCTCCGTCCACCCGGAGTTGACGGCCGCCCAGACCGCGAGCCTGCTGCGCAGCTCCGCGTACCCGGCCGACGTACCCCGCCTCGACCCGTACGCGGCCGTCACGTCGGTCCTGACCGGCGCTTCGGCACCGGCTGTCGGCGCCCCCGCCGCCCCGGTCCGCCTCCCGGCCGACAAGGCCGCCGGACCGCTCCGCCGCGCCCTCTGGCCCGCTTCGGCGGGCCTCGCAGTGATCATCGCGGTGGTGTGGCTGGGGCTCGTCCTGCCCCGGGGGCGCCGTCTGGGCTGGCGCCCGTCACGTCCGGACGACGCGGTGGCGCCGGACGGCTCGGAAGCTCCGGACAGCACGCCCGATACGGCTACGGCGGTCACGGCGGGGGTCGGAGGACCCGGAGCCGCGGAGGGCTGATCGCCGGGTGGTGACACCCCGGCGAGGGGTCGCTCGCGGACCGGGCGGCACCGAACGGCCTTTCCGCGCGGGGCTGTTGACAGGCTGCGCCGAAGGGGATTCGCGGCGCGGGACGGTCGGGGGAGCGCAAAACTGCTGAGGGCCGAGTGCCCGGGATGCCCTGGACAGCGAAGTGCCCCGGCGCGCTACGGAGAGCTGGTCGCCGGGGCTGCCACGGAGAACCCGGTGACCGGGGCGGAGTCCATGTGGCTCCAGCCCCGGTCGGCTCGGCGTCTCGGTTACTCCTCCGCCCCCGCCGCCAGCGCCGTCTGGATCAGTGACGGCTTGCGGCGGACGATGTGGAGGGCTCGGCCCGGGGGGAGGACCCGGGGCTTGACGTTGCCGAAGACGTAGCCCTCGGACGGGGAACAGGACATCAGGATGCCGGGGGTGTTGACCTCGTCGAGGCGGCGCAGGAGCTGGTCGTTGAGGCCGCGGCCCGCGCCGGTCGCCGAGCGGGCGACCACCACGTGCAGGCCCAACTCGTGGCCCAGGGCGAGGTGTTCGAAGAGCGGGGCGAAGGGGTGGTCCATGACCGTGCCGCCGCCGATCATGTCGTAGTCGTCGACGAGGACGAACAGGCGGGGGCCCGTCCACCAGTCGGCCTGCCGCATACGGGCCGGGGTGATCTCCTGGCCCGGGACGCGGGTGCGCAGGGCCTTCGCCGAGCCGCCGACCAGTTGTTTGAGGGCCTCCAGGGCCACCGCGTGACCGAGGCGGTACTCCTCGGGGACCGCGTCGACCAGGCCGCGGCGGTAGTCGACGACCAGGATGCGGGCCTCGGCCGGGGTGTAGCGGGCGATGACCGAATCCGCGACCAGCCGCAGCAGGTTGGTCTTGCCGCTCTCCGTGTCGCCGACGGCGACCAGGTGCGGGGTGCGGGAGAAGTCGTGCCAGACGGTGCCCAGGGTCTCCTCGTCCTGGCCGAGCGCCAGCTTGAGGCTCTGGCCGTCGCCGAGTTCCGGCTCGGAGAGTTCGGCGGCGGGCAGCCGGTGCGGCAGCATCCGGACCTGCGGGGCGCGCGGCCCGTGCCAGGCGCTCGCGATCCGGTCCACGAGGTCCGCGACACCCTCGCTGAGCGTCTCCGGGTCAGTCGAACCGTCGCCGCGGGGCAGGGCGGACAGGAAGTGGAGTTTCGTCTCGACGGTCAGACCCCGGCCGGGGATCTGCGGTACCGCGCTCGCCTTGCGGATGTCCACGACGGAGTCCATCGTGTCGCCGAGCCGCAGCTCCAGCCGGGTCGCGGACTGGTCGCGGACCGGGGCGGTGAGCTCCAGCCAGCGGGCGGTCGCGACGATCAGGTGGATGCCGTAGTTGAGACCGTTGGTGGCGATCTGGTTGAACGTCGGGATGAACTGGTCGAAGTTCTGCCGGACCGCCGACCAGCCGTCGATCACCAGGAAGATGTCGCCGTGCGGTTCGTCGGGGAACTCCCCGGCCGCGCGCCGGCGCCGGTAGGTGGACATCGAGTCGATGCCGTTGTCGAGGAAGAACTGCTCCCGCTGGGTGAGGACGGCGGTGACCTCGGCGACCGTACGGCTGATCCGCTCGGTGTCGAGGCGGGCCGCGACTCCGCCGACGTGCGGCAGACCGGTCAGCTGGGAGAGCGTGCCGCCGCCGAAGTCCAGGCAGTAGAACTGCACTTCGCGCGGGGTGTGGGTGAGCGCGAGCGCCATGATCAGGCTGCGCAGCACCGTCGACTTGCCGCTCTGCGAACCGCCCGCGACGGCGACATGGCCGCCCGCCCCGGCGAGGTCCACCACGAGCGGGTCGCGGCGCTGGTCGAAGGGCTTGTCGACCAGGCCGACCGGCACCCGCAGCTTCCCGGCGCCCGTCCAGCGGGACGCGGTAAGACCGCGGTCCGGGTCCTCGGCGAGACCGCCGAGCAGGGTGTCGAGCGGGGAGGCGGTGTCCAGCGGCGGCAGCCACACGCGGTGCGCGGGCGGCCCGGAGTCGCGCAGCCGGTCGAGCGCCACCGCGAGCAGGCTCTCGGCGCTCTCCTCCGCCTCGGGCTCCGGGGCCGCGATCGCGGCCGGTGCCGGAGCGCGCGGCACGATGTACCCGGTCGACCAGGGCACCACCTGCGTGGCGACCCGGGCCTGCGCGACGGCACCGCCGCGCCTGCGGTACGGGCCGGAGACGTAGGCGGCACGGAACCGGGTGAGGGCCTCGATGCCGCTCTTGAGGTAGCCGCTGCCCGGCTGGGACGGCAGTTCGTACGCGTCGGGGACACCGAGGACGCCCCGGGACTCCATCGCGGAGAAGGTGCGCAGACCGATCCGGTACGACAGGTGCGACTCCAGCTGGTGCATACGGCCCTCGTCCAGGCGCTGCGAGGCCAGCAGCAGATGTACGCCCAGCGACCGGCCGAGGCGGCCGATCATCACGAACAGCTCCATGAACTCCCGGTGCGAGGCGAGGAGTTCGCTGAACTCGTCGACGACGACGAACAGGCTGGGCAGCGGGGCGAGTTCGGCGCCGCCGGCCCGCGCCTTCTCGTACTCCAGCGCCGAGGTGTAGTTGCCCGCGGACCTCAACAGCTCCTGGCGGCGGATGAGTTCGCCGTGCAGGGCGTCCTGCATGCGCTCCACCAGGGCTGCCTCGTCGGCGAGGTTGGTGATGACGGCGGAGGTGTGCGGGAGTTCGTCGAGGCCGAGGAAGGTCGCGCCGCCCTTGAAGTCCACCAGGACGAAGTTGAGTGTTTCGGAGGAGTTCGTGAGCGCGAGACCGAGTACCAGGGTGCGCAGCAGCTCGGACTTGCCGGAACCGGTCGCGCCGATCAGCATGCCGTGCGGGCCCATGCCGCCCTGCGCGGACTCCTTGATGTCCAGCTCCACCGGCCGCCCGTCCGCGCCGACCGCGACCGGGACGCGCAGCCGGCCGGAGCCGGTGTGCCGCCGCCACAGCGTGTCGGGGTCGAGCCGGTGCAGGTCGGCTATGCCGAGCAGGGTCGTCAACTCGGTGTCGTTGGACAGCGGTTCGACCGCGTCGGAGGACAGGCTCATCCGGTACGGCGCGATCAGCCGG
This sequence comes from Streptomyces hokutonensis, assembly GCF_042751305.1. Lineage (GTDB taxonomy): Bacteria > Actinomycetota > Actinomycetes > Streptomycetales > Streptomycetaceae > Streptomyces > Streptomyces hokutonensis_A. The sequence goes on along the minus strand of NZ_JBHYWD010000003.1, from coordinate 590,693 downwards.
GCCAGCGACTCGGCGGCCACCGGACCCACCCGGTCGGGGCGGCCGAGGACCGTGGTCTGCTCCTTGCGGCTGCGGTCGGTGCGCACCAGCGCGACCGCGTCCGGGGTCACGTCCAGGCGCAGCGTGGTGCGGCCGGGCCGCCAGGTCAGCGAGTCGGAGAGGTCGAGGACGATCGCGTTGCGGTAGCCGGGTCCGTCGAAACGGTGGCCGGACGGGATCGCCGCGCCGTCCACCACGACCACCACCAGCGGCTCGTCACGGCCGGGCACCGCGTCCGGGTCGAACGCGGGCCGCTCGGAGAACTCGCTGCCGAGCTGGTCCTCCAGATCGGTGAAGGCCGAGGCCACCATGCGCAACGGCCCGGCGCCGTCGGTCTCTTGGGGGTGGTGATTGTGCGGCAGCCACTTCACCCACTCCCACTCCGCGCGCACCTCGTCGGCCGCGCAGACCGCTATCCACAGCTCCTCCGGCGGGTGGAACAGGGCCAGTTGGGCCAGCGCGGCGCGCACCATCCCGCGGCTCGCGTCCCGGTCGCCGCGGACCAACACCCTTGACCAGGACCGCAGATACAGCGCGATGGGCTGGCCGGGAACGGTGCTGTAGGCCCGGATGAAACGGCGCAGCGCGTGCGCGCACAGCGGTTCGAGGTCCTCAACCGGCTTGCTGGAGACGGGAGTCAGCCGCATGGCGAGCTGCTGGTCGCCGACCGCGATCCGCACCTCGCCGAAGTCGTCGTCCTTGACCCGGCGTTCCCACAGCCGCGTGGTGCGGACCATGGTGCGCAGCACCCGGGGCTCGGGATGCCGCCAGGCCAGCGCGAGCTGCTGCTCGACCACGGCCCGCTGCACGGTACGCCGGCTCTGCGCCAAGTAGCGCAGATAGTCCCGGCGTTCACCCCGCAGCCGCTGCTTGCGGTCGCCGGCCTTGCGCATCACCTGACCGACCATCATCGCGCCGGCGGCCATCACCATCATGCCGAGCGCGAGGTACATGAAGATGCCGCTGGACTGACCGCCCGACCGCATGAACATCATCATCATCGAGACCGACATCATCGCCATCGGCAGATACGTCCACACCGCGGACGTGTCCGGGACGGTCTCCATGAGAGTCGGCGGCTCCTGGAGGACCAACTCGCCGGCGGGCATGTCGGGTCCGCGACGGCGGGCCGGACGACGGAACAGGACCACGCTCAACGCTTGGGGCTCCTAACGGACTTCGCGCACCGCGGCGGTACGTGGGGGGCGTGCACCGGATCAGGCCTCGGCACTTTCACGGTGGAGGATGCTGTCAACACCGTTCGTGGGGGCTCCCGTTGACACGGGTCGTAGGGAGTGTCAGTAGTGTGCACCCCGTCAACTCCGTACGTCCATGTCACCCCCCTCGCATCACCAGCACCCTGCTCCCCCCACCCCGCACGCCGCGCCGCGTGCCCCCGTTTCGATGTCCAGGAGACGTGAGCCCCGGTATGACCGACACTTCCGTGACCGGACTGTGCCATCTGACCGTGCGCGCCCCGGCCCGCACCATCGACCTCGCCGTGCCGTCCGACGTGCCGGTCGCCGACCTGCTGCCCACAGTGCTGCGGTACGCGGGGGAGGAGGCCGAGGAGACCGGTCTCGAACACGACGGCTGGATACTCCAGCGCCTCGGCGGCCGGCCGCTCGACGAGGAGGCGACCCTCGCCTCCCTCGACCTGACCGACGGCGAGGCGCTCCATCTCCGGCCGCGCACCGAGGCGTTGCCCGAAGTCCGCCTCGACGACCTGGTCGACGGCATCGCCGCAGTCACCCGGGACCGGCTGCACGGCTGGAGTCCGGAGGCGGCGCGGCGGCTGCTGCGCGGCCTGGTCGCGGTGGCGGTACTGGCCGGTCTGGTCCTGCTGGCCCTGCCGGGCGCCCCGGCGTCGCTGCGTGCGGCCACCGCCGTAGGGACGGGTCTGCTGCTCCTGGCCGGGGCCGCGTCGGCGAGCCGGGCCGTGGACGATCCGGCGACCGGTGCGGTCCTGGGCCTGCTGGCGTCACCGGCGCTGGCGCTCGCGGGCTGGCTGGTGCCGGGCGGTGAGCTGAGCGGTCCGCAGGCCCACCAGGTGCTGGGGGCACGGCTGTTGGGGGCGGCGGCGGCCTGGGCGGGCGGCGCGGTGCTGGCCCTCGCGGCCTCCGCGGCGCGTACGCCCCTGTTCCTGGCCTCGGCGCTGGTGGCGTTCGCGACGGCGGTGGGCGGCGTTCTGATGACCGTGTTCGACGTGCGCGTGGCGGCGGCGGCCGGGGTGGTCGCAGCGCTGACGGTGCTGCTCGGGGGCCTGGTGCCCTCGCTGTCGTTCAAGTTCGCCGGGATGCGGATGCCCCCGCTGCCGACCAACCCGGAGCAGTTGCAGGAGGGCATCGAGCCCTACCGGGGCACCGACGTGACGGTCCGCACCGAGCTGGCCGGCGAGTGGATGACCGCGCTGTACGGCGCGACGGGCGTGCTCTCGTCGGCCTGCCTGGTCGCCCTGGCCCGCCGCCCGAGCCTCCCGGCGCTGCTGGTCGCGCTGGTCCTGTCGCTGCTGCTGCTCCTGCACGGCCGGGGCCTGGTCAACACGGCCCAGCGGCTGGTGCTCGTACTCCCGGGCGCGTGGGGCCTGTTGCTCCTGGCGTTCGGCTGGGGGCTGCGCCTGTCCGGCACCGAGCGGACGCTGCTGGTCGCCGGGCTGCTCGCGGTGGCGGCGGCGCTCACGGTCGCGGTGTGGACCGTACCGGGCCGGCGTCTGGTCCCGTACTGGGGCCGCGCGGCGGAGATCCTGCACTCCCTGCTGGCGATCGCCCTGCTGCCGCTGACCCTGTGGCTGCTGGGTGTCTTCGGCACCCTCCGCGGCATTTTCGGCTGACCGCCCGCGAGAGCCGACCCGACCGGAACCTGAACGACCGAGCAGGAGGAAAGCGTGCGGTCGAAGCGCGACCAGGTGCAAGCGCACACGTTCATGATGGGCCGCCTGACCTCGGGCATGCTGCTGGCCGACCCGGACGCACCGGAGAGCCCGCTGGGCCGTACCAGCCGGGGCGCCCTCGTCGGCTTGATCGTCGGTGTGCTGTTCTGCGGCGGGGCGCTGGTGTTCGGGCTGCTCAAGCCCGGCGGCAACGACGCCTGGCGCAGCGGCGACACCCTGATCGTCAACAAGGACACCGGCGCCCGCTATCTGTACGCCGACGGCAGGCTGCGCCCGGTGCGCAACTACGCCTCGGCCGTGCTGATCGGCGGCTCCGACCTGAAGACCACCTCGGTCGGCTCGGCGTCGCTCGCGGGCACCCCGGTCGGCCGGCCGGTCGGCATCACCGGCGCCCCCGACTCCGTACCGTCGACAGGGGAGTTGGAGTCCTCGCCGTGGGAGGTCTGCTCCACGGGCTCCGGCGCGCAGACCACCCTCGTGCCGGGCGCCCCGGTGGAGACGGCCGCGGTCGGCGCGCAGTCGGCGCTGGTGGTGAAGGGCCCGGACAAGCACACCTACCTGGTGTGGCAGGGCAGCCGGCTGGAACTGGACGAGAACTCGGGCGCGGCGGAGTCCCTCGGCTACGCGCCCGTGACCCCCCGCCCGGTCTCGGCGGCCTTCCTGGACGCCCTGGTGACCGGCCCCGACCTGGCCACCCCGAAGGTCGACGGCCGCGGCACGGCAGGACCCGAACTCGGCGGCCGGGCCACCCGGATCGGCCAGGTCTTCCGCGTGGTGGCGGGCTCCGGGAACCAGGAGTACCTCCTCCAGAAGGACGGCCTGCACCCGGTGACCGACACCCAGTCGGCACTGCTCCTCGGCGATCCGGACACCCGCAAGGAGGCCTACGACGGCGGGGCCCCGAACGTCGTCACGATCGACGTCTCCGACCTGCGGGCCCACCAGGCACCGGGAACGGCGGGCACGGACCCCTCGGTCGCCGGACTGCCGGACAGCCCGCCCAGCGCGCTGGCGCTCGCGGCGGGGGAGTCGGTGTGCGCCCAGGTCGACCCGGCCGGCGGGCAGGTGCGGGTGACCTCGGTACGGGTCGCCGAGACCGCGCTGTCCCCGGCGGCACAGGCCGACCCGACGGCGCTGACCGCCGCCTGCGTGCCGGTGGACCGGGTGGTGGCCAGGCCCGGACACGGCACGCTGGTACGGGCGTTGGGCGCGGCGGGCGAGACGGTCGGCGACACCACGTTCCTGGTCGGCGACGACGGAGTGAAGTACCGCATCCCGGACTCCAGCGCGCTCGCCGCCCTCGGCTACGACGGCGCGACCCCGGTACGGGTGCCGTCCACGCTGCTGTCGATGCTGCCGACCGGGCCGGAGCTCAGCGCCCGGGCCGCCGCCTCGGACTCGGGCGGGGCGGCACAGGCACCGGGCGCGGCGGCGCAGTGCGGGACCGGCGGATCGGCGCCCGGCGGGACCGGTTCGGGTCCGGCCGCGATCGCCGGGCGCGTCCCGCCGAGCGGTGGGGCCGGGGTGCCGCAGTCGGGTGTGAGTTCCAACTCGCTCTCCGCGGCGGCGAACTGACGAATTCTCGCCGATCGAGATCGTGTTCACGCCAAACTGGAACGGATCCAGAACCGGAATCCGCGGAGTCGCGTGTTCCGGTCAAGTTGCCTAGCAGTAAAAGCATTTGACGGGAACCCAATGGCAACCTCAGATCTTCCTCAGTTCGTTGCCGTCGCAACTTCCGTCAATCTAGGCTCAGTTGTACTCGTACTGTAGATCGACTGATGAAAGGTGGGACGATGGCTGGAGATGGCCAGCAGTCAAGCGAAGGCTCGACCCGGAACGGAATCCAGGCCCTGGAGAGCGCCTTCAGCGGCATCGTGAAGATCCGTCAGGACGTCGACAGCACCCGTTCCACCCTGGGCAGCGGCTACCAGGGCAGCGACGGCGGTCAGTACGGCCAGCTCCTCACACAGTGGGACGACCAGTGCAACGTCATCCTCAAGAACCTCGAGGACGTCATCGACCGGCTGAACCAGAGCCTCGTGGAACACAACAAGACCCAGGGTTCCTCGAACGACTCCATCAACCAGGCGTACAACGCGGCCCAGTCGGCCTTCGACCAGCTCGCCGGCTGACCTCGCGTCCACGTCCGAATCCCCCCATCGCGTAAGAGAGGCAAGCTGTGGCAGACAACCTGACCGACGGTGTCATCTACGTCAGCTACAACCACATGTCGAACGCCGCGGACGACATGGTGGCGCAGACCAAGGCGATCGCGCAGACGCTGTCCAACCTCGAAGCCGAACTCAGCGAGCTGTCCAAGACCTGGTACGGCAACGACGCCGACACCTACCGCCAGAAGCAGGCGGCCTGGGACGGCGCCGTACAGAACATGGAGACGCTGCTGACCTCGCACTCGCAGCTCCTCAACGAGATCTCCAACAGCTACAAGTACAGCGAGAACTCCCTCAGCCAGATGTGGTCCGAGGTCACCATCGGCCGCTGAGCCGCTCGGCTCCACCGCACCGGCCGGTCTCCTCGCGGTCGGTGCGGTCCAGGCACCTTCCCGTTCCGTCGCCGGGCCGTACACCGGGCCCGGCGCGTTCCGCCCGCGGAGGCACCCATGGCTGATCTGACCCACCTCGACTCGACCGCGCTGAAGAACTTCAAGAACACCGACGTCGCCGACTTCATCAGCGATCTGCTGGCCATCCGCAAGGACAACCCGGCGGGCGTCCGGTCCCTGAAGAACCTGCTCGCCGAGACCGGTGCCGGCTCCGCCGCGGGCCTCGCCAAGATCCTGCGCATCGGCCTGATGAACGGCGGCGACAGCAAGGACCCGGTCGGCGGCTCCACGCTGGTGGAGGCGCTCAAGACCCAGGCGACCGCGCTCGACAAGATCCTCACCGACCACAAGACGCTCTTCGACGACATCGACTCCGCGCTGGACGAGACGATCACCACCCTGCTGAAGAACCAGGGCGACAGCCTCGACGCGATCGACGGCGAGAAGCTGCTGGACATCTTCGACACCGTCGACGGCGACATGGGCGGCACCAGCTCCAAGAGCTGAGGCCGGCCGAGCGGCCCGCCGGCTCCCGCCGGACCCCGGGCCCCGCACCTCGGACCCCCCCCACCCCGTCCCCGCCCCCACCCCTCCTCCGCAGCGGAGTTCCGCCCCATGGCCGACAGCACCACCGGGACCGCCGGCTACGACCCGGACGACTATTTCGCCCAGGCCGTCACCGACTTCACCGGTTACACGATCCCGCCCAGGTCGACGCTGTTCAACAAGCTGAGCAGCTCGGCGAACGACGACTTCGGCGACCTCAAGCTGTTCCGGATGGACATCAAGGGCATGGACATCCGGGCCGTGACCGCCGCCGACTACTCGGCGATCGGCGGGTGGCAGGTCAACAAGGGCGAGGACTACGACCTGGCCTTCTACGACGCCGGCGGGGACGGCGCGCACGACAGCGTGAGCATGAAGAAGGCCCGGATCGTGATGATCGGCGTCACCGTCGACGGGAACGGCCGCGCCACGCTCTGGAGCGGCGGCGAGACCACCGGCGGCGGCGCGTTCGAGGGCTCGTACTCGCACGTCCAGTGGGACTCGGGGCCGATGGCGCAGTACATCTCGGGCAGCAAGCTGGTCCTCGACCATCTGCTGTCGTCGCCGTACTCGACGCAGGGCTTCTCCTACAGCGGACTGTCGGTCACCGACGACAACGCCGTCGACATGCTCTCCTTCGAGCGCACCGGACAGTCCTTCGACCGGGTGGTGCAGTTCTTCAAGGACCACTCGGACACCGTCAACCAGTGGATGACCTCGCTCGGCGAGGACCAGGCGGCCTGGAAGGGCAAGGCGGCCAGCCTCTTCTGGCATCTGCTGAACGAGCTGAAGACCAACTACGACGGCTACGTCTCGCAGTTGGGCGGCCGGGACTACACGCCGACCAACACCACCCTCGGCGGCACCGTCCCGCAGTCGAAGCTGAGCGACGCGCTCGCCGCCGCGCAGAAGGCGCTGAAGGACGCGGTCACCGCCATCCAGGCCGCGTGGACCGACTGGGCCTCGGACGGCCAGCACGACCCGCACTACCACGTGAAGAAGATCCTCGACGGGATCAGCCAGTGGGTCATCAACAACAACATCAACCACGTGCTCGAGGAGACCTACGTCACCGAGGGCGGCGGTGGCACGACCTATTCCACCGACGCCAACTTCAAGCAGAACGTCCCCGAGTACGGCAACCTCACCGAGCACACCACCTGGCAGAAGGTCGCCGACGCCGCCGTCAAGAGCTGGTCGGACCACGCGGACGCGAAGCTCAAGCAGCCGTCCATCGACGCGCTGAGCGCGGTGAAGAACGCGTGGGCCGATGTCGAGGACGCCTTCGCCCAAGAGGTCAAGAACAAGAACACCGAGACGCTCTCCGAGGTCCTCCAGAAGGAGGAGAACGAGATCGCCGAGGAGGAGGCGAAGGAGAACAACGACAAGCTCAACGACAACCTGAACAACCTTGGTAACAACCTCAACAATCTCGGCGACAACTTCAACAACCTCAACGACAACCTGAACGACAACCTCAACAACCTCGGGGACAACCTCAACAACCTCAACGACGGCCTGAACGACAACCTCAACAACCTCGGCGACGGCCTCAACAACCTCGGCACGAACCTCAACACCAACCTGAACGACAGCCTCAACAACATCGGCGACGGCCTGAACTCGAGCCTCAACAACCTGAACGACGATCTCGGCAACAGCCTGAACAACGTCGGCAGCGGGCTCGACGACCTCAACACCAACAGCCTGCTGAACGGCGACGGTTCGGGCGGCAACAACAACCCGACCGACCTCGCCAACGCCGCGCTGAGCACCCTCAACCCCTCGCTCCTGAACGGCAACGACACCACCAAGAACGGCTCGACCACCCTCAACTCCCCGACCGGGGGCACCACCCAGCTCAACGGCGACGGCACCCTCACCACCACGTTCCCGGACGGCTCCACCCAGACCATCGACCCGTCGACCGGCCTGGTCACCACCACCAACCCGGACGGCACCACCTCGGTCTCCCAGCTCAACCCGGGCACCACCATCACCAACCCGGACGGCTCGACCACCACCCTGAACGACGACGGCACCCTCACCACGAAGTTCCCGGACGGCACCAGCCAGACCCTCGACCCGACCACCGGCCAGGTCAGCACGCTCAACCCGGACGGCACCACCTCCCTGTCGCAGCTCAACCCGACCGCCGGCTCCTTCACCACCCCGGACGGCTCGACGGCCCAGCTCAACGCCGACGGCTCGCTGACCACCCACTTCCCGGACGGCTCCACCGAGACGTTCAACCCGGACACCGGTCAGGTCTCGGTCACCGACCCCTCGGGCCACGTCACCACCACGCACCTCAACCCGGGCGACACCTTCACCAACCCGGACGGCTCCACCACCACGCTCAACAACGACGGCACGCTCACCACGAAGTTCCCGGACGGCTCCGTCCAGACGCTCAACCCGGACACCGGCGCGCTCACCACCACCGACCCCTCGGGCCACACGACCACCACCGACATCGACGGCAGCGGCCTCCCCTCGTCCTCGATCGACACCAGCGGCCTCAACGGCAGCACCATCGACACGAGTGGCATCGACACGAGCGGGCTGAACAACGGCAGCAGCCTCGACACCAGCGGCCTGAACACCACCGGCCTCAACAGCGGCGGACTCGGCGGCGGCAGCCTCAACACGTCCGGCGGCGGCCTGGATTCGGGCCTCGACAGCGGCTACGACGACTACGACAGCACCCCCTACACCGGCGGCCCGCTGCGCTCCGACGCCCTCGACAGCAGCACCCTCGCCGCCGCCTCCACCGGCGAGCAGAGCGCGTCGGGCGGCACCCCGCTCAACCCGATGGGGATGGGCGGCATGGGAGGCATGGGCGGCGGTATGGGAGGCGCGGGCGGCGGGCAGGGCGGCAACACCGAGCGCACCCGGGCCGTCCTCACCGACCCGTCCAACGGCTCCACCCGGCGCGGCCGGACCAACCGGGCGAGCTCCGTGGACGAGGACGAGGACGTCGTGTACACCCGGCCCACCACCTCCAGCGCCCCCTATCCGGTGGGCGGCCCCGGCAGCAACGGCGCGGGCCAGAACGGCCGTTCCACGGAGAGCGGCGACCGGGCCCGCGATGCCTGGCTCACCGAGGACGAGGACGTCTGGGGCACCGACGAGGGCGGTTCACCGGCGGTGATCGGGCGATGAGCAGCGAGTCGATCGAGCAGCGGCTGGCCAAGGCGATGGCCGAACTGGAGGCCACCGAGGCCGCCGTGGCCCGTGCCGAGGGCGAACTCGCCCACGCCGAGAGCACGGTGCGCTCCGCGGACCGCGCCGTCGAGGCGACCGTCAGCGCGCAGGGCGACCTGCGCGCGCTGACCTTCCTGGACGACAAGTACCGCACGATGCCCGCCGGTCAGCTCGCCGCGAGCGTGCTGGAGGCGGTGCAGGAGGCCCGGGCCCGGATGGCCCGGCACGTCATGGCCACCTTCGAGCCCTTCACCAAGGCCAGCCCCGAGGCACCCGAGATCACCGGCTTCGACGTCGACTGGAACAAGATCTTCGGACCCGGTGTCCTGGAGGGCCCCAAGGGCGGCCGACGACGCGGGGCCGGCCGGCTCCGCGACGAGATCAGCGAAGACCCGGAGGACTGAGAAGACGATGGCTTCGAACGCCTACTCCGCCACCCCGCCCGCGCTCGTCGCCGGCACCCGGCAGATCGAGCAGATCAGCCGGCTGGCCAACGAGATGATCAACGAGTTCATCACCGATGTGTCGTCCACCTCCGGCTGGCCCGGACACAACGACAGCTACGCGAAGCAGATGCGGCCGCAGGAGAAGGAACAGCGGGAGGGCTCCATCAAGACCGGCTCGTCCCTCTCCGAGGCGATCGTCAGCATCGGTGACGGCACCCTCACCAACCTCAAGAGCGTGCTCGGCACCCAGAACGGCGTCCTCGACGCCATCCACGACTCCAGCATCAACTCGGGCGACACCAACACCGGTTCGCACAACGGAAAACACTGACGCGGCGGACCGCCCCTGATGACCATCCACGCGTCGCCCCAGCTGAACAACCTCCTGTTCGTGCTCATCGGCGAGAAGCTCCTCCAGGCCGACGAGGACATGGCCTACGCCAACGGCAAGCCGTACCAGCGGCTGGGCCGGCGTATGCGTGACCTCTCGGACCTGATCGAGCAGACCGCCGGTGGGGTCGGGCGCGCGCTGCCGCCGCAGGTCGGGAACAACTATGTGCGGGCGATGCACATGTTCCTGGACAGCGGCGGCGTCAACTACCTGCGGGACTTCGCCGACCAGCTCGACACCATCGGGCAGTCCCGCACCAAGTCCTCCATGGACATCATGGAGTCGAAGTGGCAGATCATCGCCGAACTGGTGCGGCTGCTCATCGAGTTGCTGGTCATCGCGGTGCTGTCCGCCTTCACCGGGGGTTCCGCCTCCAGCCAGGCCGCGGTGGCGAAGGCCCGCAGCCGGGTCGCCATTCTCACGCTGATGGAATGGCTGATGAAGAAGACGCATCTGATGCCGAGCGTCACGGAGGCGATCGAAGAGGCGTTCACGACCTTCGCGGTACGGCTGGCCATGATGCTCGGCGCGCCCAAGGGCCGCCGGCCCAACGGGTTCGACTGGTCGCAGATCGTCCAGGACGGTGTCTTCGGCGCGTTCACCGGCCTGTTCCACGGCCTGCTCTCGGACCTCGGCAAGGGCCTGAAGAACAACTTCAAGAACATCTTCGACACCCACAACCCGTTCAAGGACATCAGCGGCAACGGGAAGAAGTTCAACAACCACAAGTTCGACAACCCCGACCTCAACACCAAGCCGAACCCGAAGCCGACCCCGAACCCGAAGACCACACCCACCCCGACACCGACCCCGAACCCGAAGACCACGCCCACCCCGCACATCACGCCGACCCCGACTCCGACGCCCACACCGAAGCCGAAGAGCTTCGGCGACAAGGTCAAGCACGAACTCGGCGAGGACTTCGAGCACTTCATCACCGAGGGCGGCGCGGAGACGCTCGGCGAGATCGCCACGGCGTCCATCTTCGGCTTCCCGATCGACCCCCTGAACACCTTCCTGGGCGCCGGCCTCAGCTCGATGAGCGAACGCCACCTGGGCCAGGGCGCGGGCGCGATCGGCAACAAGTTCAACTTCACCACCCCGCCACAGGTGAACACCCTGGGTACGGCGGACATCCCGGACGACGAGACCAACTCCAACGCCAATTCCGGCTCGGACAATGACTCTTCGACCTCTTCGACCTCTTCGGCGAACGGCCCGTCGTCCGACTCGACGACCACGTCGGGCCCCAGCCCCGCCAACACGACGTCGAACAGCGGCAGTTCGTCGACGACCACCACCCCCCAACGCACGTCCGCGAACAACCCGCCGACCGAGTCCACCGACACCCACGTCGACGACGTGAACGTCGACGGGGGAGGCCTCCAGAACAACGTCCCGCACGGGACGACGAGCACGTCGGGCAGCGGCAGTTCGCAGTCCAACACCCCTACGACCACGAGCCATTCGCCCACGGGGACGCCGGACCGGTCCGACACGAACACCACCGACGAGCCACAGGGCACCAGTCAGCAGAACGACACCTCGGACACCGGCGGCGACTCGCAGGCCACCAATCCGCCGACCACCGACTCGGGAACTCCGGCGCCCGTGCGGACGGTCCAGCAGCAGCCGCACAACACCGGTGACGGTCGCCAGACGGACGGTACTGACGAAGCCCGGGGGACCGGCCGGCAGAGCGACACCTCGACCACCTCGACCACCTCGACCACGTCGGATACCCCGGACACCTCGACTCCGTTGCCCTCAACGGACGTTCCGGTGACGAACGGGTCCAACACCGGCGTCGTACCGCCGACCACGGGCACGGGCACGACCGGTTCCGGTGCCCCCGCGTCGAGCGGGACGGGGACGAACACGGGGAGTCCGACGTCCGGTTCCGGCTCCGGTACGTCCTCGAACAGCGGCGGCAACCCGCGTACCACGACCACGGGTCGCCCGGAGGACACGACGTCCGACGGCACCGGATCGGGCACCGACCACACGGACACCACGGACACCACGAACGGCACCGGTACCGACAGCACGGACACTTCGGGTACGGAGAGCAACAGCACATCCCAGCCTGAATCCGGTACCAGCACCAGCACCGGCACACACACCGGCACCGACCTTGCCGCCCCCGTCGCCACCACCAGCAACACCGCGCCCCCTACGGCCAGTTCGGTACCGGAGTCGACTCCCGTGCCGGAGGCGACCCAGCCGTCCCACTCCGGTACTGCCACCCCGGCACCGGGTACGGAGACGACCTCCTCCTCCGATGCCACCGCCGTACCGGCGCCGGACAGCACGCCCGCCCCTGCTCCCGAGCCCGTGGTGCTCACCCCCTCCATGACTCCCGACACCGCGCCGGATCCCGGGAGTTACGCGGAGACGCGGGCCGCGGTGGTGCCCTCGGAGCGGAGCACCACCTGGGTCGACCCGGTGTCGCGGCCGCTCGGGGCGGACGGCAGGCCCACCCAGTACGTGGTGCGAGCCGGGTTCGCCGTACGGCAGTTCACCCATGACGGTGGGCCCGTCACCGATCTCACCGTCACCTACCGGCTCACCGGCAGCCCGCACCTCGGGTCGCAGGCCGACGGTGTGCACCAGCGGCTGACGGACGGGGTGGGGCGGGTCTTCAACACGCCGGGCCACCGGCTGCGGGACGGCAGTCTGCTGCGTGTCACCGTCGTACCGGCCGCCCCCGGCGAGACCGCGCACCTCGACGTCACCCTCACCGACCCGGCGGACGGGATCCCGGCCACCCACCACTCGTGGCCGGCCGACATCTCCGACACCGACCTCGCCCACGAGGTCGGCCATCAGCTCGGACTGCGCGACGAGAGCGGCCTCGACCCGGCCGCCCCGCACCGCGGCGGCACGTCCAGCCTGATGGGCGATCCCACGCGGTCCGCGCCCCCGACCGAGTCGACCGACCTGTCGTACGAGCCGGGTGGGCTGAGGCCCCGTCATCTCGATCTGATCGGCGGGATCGTCGACACCCCGGCGGTCGTGAGGCGGGGGGCCGGCTCCCGAGGCCCGGCCAAGGGCGCGCCCGGCGCGGACCCGCCCGCCCCGCCCACCCCCACCGTCGACCAGGGCGACACCGCACCGACCCCGCTGGCCACCACGTCCACGTCCGTGACGGGGCTCCATGACACCCATGACACGGACTCGCCGGACGTCGATCCGGCGGACACGCGCACGGAGACCGAGACGGAGACCGTCCCCGCGGTCGTGCCGGTCCCGGACATCACCCTGACCTCCCCGGAGGGCGACACCACCTCTCCACCCGAGTCGGTGGTCGGCGGTGGCCGTCGCAGCGGCTCCTACCTCGGTGGCTACGGGCGGCGGCACGACGGCCAGGTGGGGCTCGTGCACGTGGAGCCGTTCGCGCCGGACGTGGTCGACGGACTGCACCGCCAGGTGCTCACGGCGCTCGGCCGGCCCGCTCCGGAACCGAACGACCCCGTGCTCGCGCAGCTCCGGGACGTGCTGTCGGCGGAGCAGATGGCGCTGAACCTGCCGTATCTGCGCAGCCTCGGCGGTCACCGGATCGTCCTGGACGTCGGCGGTGTCGACCACGAGGTGGACGTACGGCTGACGCTCGACGACCGGCGGCCGTCCGTGCGGCAGGGCGCGCTCGACCCGAGCGATCCCGACAAGCATGTGGAGCGGCGCGGGCAGGGCACCCGGGAGATCGTCTCGGCGCAGCCGTCCGGCACGTTCTCGACGATCCCGGTGCCATGGACAGGTTCGATACCGATCGCCGCGGCGGGCCCGGTCCGCGGGGTGGACATCGCGCTGGGCGCGACCATCACCCACAACCAGGCGGACGGTTCGACCACCGTCACCCAGGTCGTGCAGACCACCAGCGCCCAGCGCAGCAACGAGCCCTCCCGCGCCTACGACTTCACCGACAACTGGCAGGTGCGCGTGGCCGCGCCGGCCCAGGACACGGACGTGGAGAATGCGGGGGATACGGCAGATACGACCGACACAACAGGCGTGACGGACACGGCCGTTGTCGTCGCGAACCCCGATCCCGATCCCGCGCCCGACTGGAGTCCGGCCGAGCAGCACGGGTCGGTCACCATCTGGTTCCCGCAGCACCTCGTGGACGCCGACGGCGATCCCGGTCAGGAGCTGCCCGAACCCGCCGACATCAGGACGCTGCCGATCTACGGCGTGGACTCGGTGCTGCATCCGCGGCGGCTGTACGAGGGGGCCGCGGCGAACTTCAGCGAGGACCTGGACGAGACGTCGTCGGCCCAACTCGCGGACTTCCTCGCTGAACCGATCCTGCGCGGCACGCTGCCGATGCAGGTCGAGGGCGGGCTGTACTCGCCGGTGCTCACCGACGCGCGTGGACGTGCGGTCGGCATGATGCGGCTGGACGCGACGGTCCGGGGGACCACCCCGGTGGCCAAGAGCCTCGACAAGAAGATCAACCTGGAAAGCCATGTCGTCAACTCGGTCAAGAACGACCAGAACACGTCGTTCAACAGCGGGGTGACGTTCACCGGCAGCATCGGTCCGACCTTCACGCACGACCACGGCGCGGGACACCCGGACGCCTCCCACGGCATCGGCGGCACCGTCAACGGCAAGGGCACCGCCAGTCTCGCGGCGCAGAACGTGTTCGGCACCAGCAACCTCGCGGGCACCATGCACGCGGTGCGCACCAACCGCAGCCATCTGCTGACCGAGGCGGACGTCGAGTACACCCTCACCCTGATCCGGCCCGACGGCTCCATCTCCACCTATACGCCGGGCACTTGGGCCCACGCTCTCGATCTGAGGGTGCTCAGCGCCGAGGACGCGGCGGGGCACGAACCGGAGCCGGACGAAGTGCGGGTGCTGCCGCACGAGTTGGAGAACCTGGAGTCGATCGGCCAGTCCATCGCGCCGCTCGGGGTGGATGAGAACGACGCGGAGCCGCTGTTCGAGGACGCGGAGACCTGGCTGCGGGACCGCGGCTTCCTGCCATCGCCGGCGGACGCCCCGCGCCGGGGACGACTGCCCGACGAGACGCTGGTGCAGGCGCAGTTGAACAATCTGCGGCGGCTGCAGGAACTGCGTTCCCCGCTCGGACTGCGCGCGGCGACGGACTCCATGGTGGACGGCGGCCACTCGCTGTTCCTGGAGATCCCCTCGGTGACGGGACGGCGCCGGGTACGGCTGGAGCTGGGCGCGCAGCGCGACCCGAACCGGCCGGTGGAGCACCGCACGGTGCTGCCCAACATCCAGGTCATGGGCCTGGCCCAGGCGGCGGGCGGCGGCACCGCCCGGCTCGGCAACACCTACGGCCTGGGCGCCGGGTTCGGCGGCGGTCTCACCGTGCCCACACCGCACGGCGGGGCGTGGACCCTGAGCGCCACCGGCGACTACCAGTACGTCGGCCAGGCCACACTCGGCAACACCACCGGCACCACGCTCGGCCACGACCAGTTCTTCATCGGAACCGGGCAGGACACCCACGAGTTCGGGGTACCGGCCCGCCTCACACTCGACCTGTACGAGGGCTCGGGCCAGGAACCCGTGGCCCGGTTCGGCGAGGTGGCACCGCCCGCCCAACACGGCGATCCCGACCCGGAGTTGGGCCTGGCTGCTCCGCAGGAGAGGGGTGTCGCGGGCACGATCCGGCTGGCCGTACCGCACGACCGCACGCTGGCCGACGCGCAGCCCGCGCCGGACGGTGAGCCGTTCACCGTACGGCGGGTCACGCAGGAGGACAGGGACCGTCTGGCCATGACGGACCCGGTCACCGGCGATCCGCACCCGGACGTGGTCCGCGTCCCGGACGACGCCCTGATCGACGTGGTGCGCGGTTCGGCGGCGCTCCAGGACGCCTTCCGGCGGATCGTCAGGGGCGACGGTGTCGACAGCGACACCGATGCCGGTGACGGCTCCCACACAGACACCGGTGACGGCGTCGACACCGGCGACGATCCGGCCGCCCCTCCCGTCACTGTCACCGCCCCCGACACCGTCACCGCCCCTGCTCCTGACACCGACACGGTCACCGCTCCCACCACGGAACCGGCGCCCGCTCCCGCCCCCGTCGCCCCCGCCCAACCCGGCCGTGTCGCACAACTGGTGGACAACGTCACCGGGTTCCTGAGCAGTTCGCTGGTCGGGAGTCCGTTCGGCGACACCACCACGGTGAGCGCCGAGTCCCGTATCACCGCGCTCTCGCCCGGTTCGCTGGTCGGCCGGGGGCACCAGATCTTCAGCGGCACGTACGTGGTGGAGGGGCTGACGCTGCCCGGGCTCGGTGCCGACGGGCAGCTCGCGATCGAGATCGAGGCCGTCGCCCATACTCCTCGGCTGACGCAGAGCGTGAACCAGTACCTGGAGACCGGCATCTCCGCCGCCGACTCGGCGCAGCAGCTCAAGGGCCTCGGAAAAACACACCAGTTCGGGGTGGGCGGCTCGGCGACCCAGAACAACCCGCCCAGTCCCACCCCGAGTTCGCAGCCCGCCGGCTCCCCGGCACCCACGCCGTCCACGCCGTCCCGCTTCAACCCGTCCGGGCGCTACCAGTACGACCGCAAGAGCGACAAGTCCGACACCCTCATCAGCGGCACCGGCACCAACCGGACGCCCACCCAGTCGGGCCTCCAGCACCGGGTCACGGCCGACGTCACCTACCTGATCACCGTACGGTCCGGACACCGCAATGTCGTCGCCAACTCCCTCGGTTTCGGGCCCGGGGAGACCGTCACGCTCGCCGTGGACGTGCCGCGCGGGCTCCAGTTCCTGATGACGGAGAGCCAACTCCGGCGCGACGAACGGTGGATGGGTGCTCTGCCCGAGCGCCCGGCCGACCCGTCGACGACCGGTCTGACGAGCCCGTCCCTGCCCGACCGGTACGTCCGCGACGGCACCCTCGGACTGGCCGCGGTCAACTCGGTCACCGAGTTCTCCGACCCGGGCACGGGCCCGACACCGACCCCGGCGATCGAGCAGCGCAACCGACTCCACAACGAAGTACGGCAGTTGGTGGACCGCTACGCCCCCGGCGTGACCACCCCCGGCCACGCCTCCTACCTGCCCGGTGTCGCCACGCTGATCGCCGACAACACCGGTGTCGCCGGGAAGCGGGCGCTGATCGGGCGCGGCGGCGGACAGACCAGGTTCAGCTTCCGGCACCACCGGTTCGGCGGCGCGGCCCTGGTCGAGGTGACGTTCTCGGCCCGTCCCACGAGCACCGCCGCGGACCGGGGAGCCGTGCGGGGCACCGCCGTGCCGGGCCACAAGTCCGGTATAGAGCAGTGGGGTTCACACACGGCGGAGGGACGCTCGCTCTCCTCCTCGGTGGGCCGGACACACCGTTTCACCGGCAACCCGACGGCCCGGTTCAGCCGCCCCGACGCCGACGACCGTACGGACCGGCTCGGCCCCTCCGCCACCGTGGTCTCCTCGTCCAGCAAGGTCGACAAGAGCGGACGCACAGCCGAGGACCGGTACTGGCTGCGCACCGACAGTGCCGCCGACTTCGACGGCCTGGACTACGAGCTGGTCGCCACCGTCCGCACCACCCTGGTCGCCGACTGGCCGCCGAACGTGGTGGGCGCGCTGGTGCAGCGCGGGGTCATCGCCTGGGACGACGCCGACGCGCCGACCCGCTCCTGGCTCAGCCGCACCCTCTCCGGCGAGCTCGGCGGCCAGGTACGGGTACCGGCCCAGGTGAGCCTGCGCTTCACCGGCAGCGAGACGGACGGCACCCGACCCCCGCTGCCCGCGCCCGCGCCGCCCTCGGTGTCCCGGGTCGACCCCCGCCAACTGCCCGCCGCACAGCCCGCGTTGCAGGACGCGGACCTGTTCCACCCGACCGGCTCCGTCCCGGTCTACGGCTTCGACGCGTGGAGCGAGCTGTACACCGCCCTCGACCAGGTGGCCCCGGACACGGGGAGCGGCTGGCGTTCCGTGCCGGCCTCGACCTCCGACGAGAACGCGTCGGTACGGCTCGGCGAACTCATCCAGGCCGGCACGATCTCGCTGGACACACCCCGCCAGGTCGGCGGCATGCTGGACTCGATGCCGGGCGCGTACCCGTTGCAGAACGCGCCGGACCAACGGCCCACCCTCACCGTCTCGTTGTACCGGCCGAGAGTGGTCACCGACGGCGGCGACGTGACCCTCGACCGGCTGCGGATCAACACGCAGAGCAGCAGCACGGTCTCCGGAGCCGACACCACCACCGGGCTGTCGCTGCCGTTCGTCATGAGCGCCGACGACCCCGACCGCAACCTCCTCGGCGCGACCCCGCCGGTGCTCCAACGGCCCGTCGACGCGAGCAACTTCGGCAGCGGAGTCTCCGGCGGCCGCCGCGACTGGCTCAAGACCGGCAGCACCAGCCTGCCCGCCGACGGCCGCGGCACCCGCAGCTACGAGGTGCAGGCCGACGTCCACATCGAGGTCACCGGCCCCGAGGGCGTCCGCCATGTCACCGGTACGGCCACGATCCGCATCGAGGAGCGCGACGCCCTCGGTCACGGCATCACCGAGCCGAATCCGGCGCCCCAGGTCTACGACCTCCCGGCCCTGCTCACCGAGGGCACCAGCACCGCACCGCAGGACTGGGCGACGATTCGGTTGCGGGACGTACGGAACAACGTGAACGCGGGCGTCGACCTCACGGACGACGGCTTCCAGTTCTGGGTGGCCACCGGCCCAGACCCGGACGGCTCCCGCCTGACCCTGGCCCTCTACGCGGCGTCGCGCGCCGCCCGGGACAACGGGCGCCCGGTGGAACTCGTCACCCGGGGCCCGGAGGGCCTGCGCGTCTGGGCCTTCGACCCGGACGGCACACTGACCGGGCCGCAGGCGTCGGATTCCACCACCGGTGTCGTGTCCCTGGACCAGGCCTGGGCGGACTTCGAGCGCGAGGCCGCCGCGTTCGACCAGGCCGAGGCCGACCACACCGCGGCCCTCGACGACGAGTACGAGCAGCGGGCGCTGCGGCCCGACGCGCAGGACGCCTTGAACGACGCGGTCACCGAGCTGACGGACGCGGCGGACGAGGCCCACCGGACCGACACGGCCGCGACCACCGCCGAGCAGGACGCGGACCAGGCCGAACAGGGCCTCCGCGGCCTCGTCGACCGCGAGAGGACCCTGACCGGCGGGATCTCCGACGCCCGCCGCACGATCGGCCCGCTCACCGACGCGGTCTCCGAGGGCGAGCGCCAGGAGATACGCCTCAGCGCCCAGGCCAAGACCGCCCGACGCCAGCTGGCCGACCTCACGGCCCGCGCCGCCGAGGCCTCGAACACGAGGGCCTCCGGCTCCGGTTCCGGCGACACGGAGAACGTTTCGGTGCCGGGCCCGATCACGTCGGACACCGTCGCGCCGGAGGCGGTCGCAGAACCCGCGCCGGACACGGTCGTGGAACCCGCGCCGGAAAGCGCCGTGGGATCGCCGGCCGGGGACGACACCACCGCCCCCGCCGTAGACCCCCGTCTCACCCAGCAGATCGACGAAGTCACCGCCCAGGTGGGCAAGTTGGACGCCGATCTCGCCGGGGTGCGGGCCGGGCTCGAGCGGGACCGTGCCGCGCTCCGGGACGCCCAGGCCGGCCTGGACCGCGATGTGGCGGCTCTGAACGAGGCACGGGCGCAGCTCCCGGGCGTGCGGGCCACGGCCGGGACCCGGCGTGCGGACGCGGGCACGGCTCGCGGGCTCGCGGCGGACGCGGCCCTGGCCCACGAGGACGCACGCGAGAACCATGAACGCGCGGCGCGGACGCTCGGCGAGATCGATACCCGGATCGGCAACGCCCTCGGCAGGCGCGACGACTCCGCGGCCCGCCGGGCGGCGGCGGAGACCGGGCTGCCCGGCGCGACCGGCCCGGTGCTGGCCTCCGGCCCTTCGGCGCTGCCCACCTCACACACGACGCTGGCCTCGGTCAGCCCGCGCTGGCCGGGCTCGGGCCGCCCCAGTACGGCAGGTCCCTCCACCGACAACACCCCGCTCCCCGGCGACGACACCTTCTCCGAGAGCGACAACTCGACCACCGGGGACGAGGATTCAGCGGGAGACGACAGTTCGGACGCGGACACCGAACTGACCACTCCCGATCCGGCGTCTCTCGTCCCGCCGAAGGACCCCCCGGCGACCGGCGACAACGACGCCACCGGCGGGGACCAGGGCAGCACGTCCGGCGACCCCGGTACGACCTCCGTCCAGGACAGCGCGTTCGACGCCCTGGTCGGCAACACCGACACGTCCACCGACCTGCACAGTGCGCCGAAGGACACGGCGGACACGGCGGACACGGACACCGACACACCCAAGACCGAGGACAAGGGCAAGGGCAAGGCGCCTGCCCAGGACGACACCGACGGCACGTCATCCACCCCCGTCCCCACCGTTCCTCAGCCCGCCGCCTTCCAAGTACGGGCGCCGCGAGGCAACTTGGTGCCGACCCGCGGTGACGGCCGATGCATCCTCTACACGTTCATCGGCACCGACCCGGCGCGGGTCCGCGACCGGTTGCCCGACCTGCGGTCCCAGGCTCCGGAGACCTACGCCTGGCTGGGCGACCCGAATCAAGTCCGTGCCGGGCTGGCCCAGTTCACCCGGTGGCGGCCGGGCACCCCGATGCCCCGGGCCGGCCGGCACCTGATGCTCGCGGCCGACCAGCTGCGCATCCTCGCCGAGGACCGACTGCTCACCGCGCGCAGCGAACGCCCGCTGCCGCACGAGGTGGTGGGCCAGGTACGGCAGACGCTCGCGGGGTGGTTCGACGGGCGCACGGCGGCCATGAACCGGCCCGAACTCCTGGAGACCCTCGACGAATACGGCATCACAGGGGTGACAGAGCCGGACCAGTTGGAGCGGGACGATCTCGACACGCTCTACATCGAGGCGCTGACCGGAAACAACGCGATCGGCCCGGCGGATCCCAGCGTCCGGGACATGTTCGCCTACCTGCGCGACACCGGCCGACTGCCCACGCTGGACCGCCTCACCGACGAACAGCTCCGCAGGCTGCTCGGGCACGGATACACCGTCAGCGACGCACAGTTCACCGACGCCGAACTGGCCCACGCGCTCGACGCCGTCCAGAACTGGTCCAGGGCGTACGAGAGCAACCAGGGCGAGTTGTTCCTCCCGCTGCTGGCGGACACCCTGGACGTGGCCGTCGAGGTACTGCGGCCGGACCCGTCGACCGGCCTCGGCACCGTCACCCGTGTCGGCCCACCCACGGTCACCCGGGTCCTGGAGGTCCACTACACAGGCCTGAACCACTACAACGCCACCGACGCCGGACCCCTCACCGTCGACCCCAGCACCATCACCCCGGCGTCGGCACCCCGGGGTCCCGGGGACGCCAACAGCGTTCAGCCGGACGGCCGTTACCGTCCCGCGCCGACCCGCGACGCCGACGACGAGCGTCCCGCGTCCCGTGTCGCCGACCCGGCTCCGAAGGACACCTGGCACGGTCTGCGTCCACATGCCCGTCCCGCCGTTCACAGCACGGAGCGGTTCGATCCGCATGCGGAGCAGTCCAGCTCGCCCCGGCCGGGGGTTCTCAGCGGTGCCACGACGCTCGTCCGCACCCAGGTCCGTCGTATCCAGGCGCCCAACGGGCAGTGGATACGGGACTACACGCTCAACCTCCCGATCACCACGGCGAACCCGGCGCTGACCACTCAGCTCAACGACCGCATCACGGGTCTCCTGGACAGGCACCTCAACTCGGGTCTCGCGCTGCCCGGTTCGGGCGATCAGCTGCACATCAACCTGAACCTGATCAACGACCCGGACCACCCCGAGACGATCACTCTCACGGACACCGCGAACCCGGCCCGCGCCGATCAACTCCACCTGGACGCCGGGCATTCCGACGAGGACCTCCTCCACGAAGTCCTGCACTACCTCGGCCTCCCGGACGAACAACGCGACAACGACTTCCTGTTGCGCAACCACCAGAACAGCACCACCGTCCACACCACCGGCCTCATGGCCACCACCCGGACCCCCGTCCACATCCCCCGCCGCTACCTCCGCACGATCGAGAACGTCACCTCTGCGGGGCCCCAACTCCACGACCACGCAGGCCAGAACACCACCGTCCCCGCGCTGGACCCCGACACCACCCCGATCCCCACCGACGCCTCGCTCACCTGGCCTACCTCCCAGGCCCCGGCCGCACAGCCGCCCGCGCGGGGCCAACTCCCGTCGAGCTACGTGAACTCCTACGGCGCGCTCCCGGACGGGACCGTCGGGCTGGTGTACCCGGAGCCGTTCTCCGACGAGGTGGTGCAGGGGCTGCACCGTCAGGTCTACGAGGCGCTCGGGTTGGATGCCGGCGACCCGCCCGAGTCGGTGCGCGAGCAGGTGCGGGACGCGCTGAGCCGGGAGAACCTCGCGCTCCAACTGCCGTATCTGCGCTCGAACGGCGGTCACCGCATCACCGTCCGGGTCGACGGACGTGATCACACGGTCGACGTTCAGTTGACGCTTTCCGATGCGCGGGCCTCGTTGCGGCAGGGGCGCTTCGACCCGCGTGATCCGGACAAGCATGTCGAGCGGCGCGGGTTCGGCACGCGGGAGAACTTCTCCAGTCAGCCGTCGGGGACGTATCGCACGATCCAGGCGCCGTGGACCGGTACCTTCCCGATCACCGCGCCGACGCCGGTGCGAGCGGTGGACGGGTCGGTGACGCTGTCCGTCACGCACAACCAGGCCAGTGACGCGACGACCGTCACGCAGGCCGTCCAGACGACCTCCGCCCAGCGCTCCAACGAGCCCTCGGACCCAGTGGAGTTCACCACCCACTGGCGCGTGCGCGTCGACGCCCCCGCGGTCACCGCTGCGCCCACCGCGCCGACCGCGCCCGCCACCGCCCCGGCGACGGACGGATGGCGCGGGCCGGTGTCGCACGGGTCCACCACGATCTGGTTCCCCCGGCATCTCACCACCGCCGATCCGGCGCCGGGCTCGCTGCCCGCGCCCGCCGCGCCGACCGATCTCCCGCTCTACGGCGTCGACTCCGTGATCGACCCGAGGGCGCTGTACGAGCACGTCCACCAGACGTTCCACACCCACCTGGACGACACCGCCGCCGGCCAGGTCTCGGACTTCCTCTCCGAACAGGTGCTGCGCGGCACGCTGCCGATGCAGATCCACGGCGGGCTCTACTCGCCCGTGATCACCGACGCCGACGGCAACGCGGTCGGCATGCTGCACCTGGTCACCGAGCCCGGGACCAGCACTCCGCAGCGGCAGAGCACCGCGGGCCAGATCAACCTGGAGAGCCACCTGGTCAACACCGCGAAGGTGGACCTCTCCTCGAAGTACACCAGCGGGATCGGCGTCAGCGGCACCGCCGCCGTCGCGCTCACCGGTGACCACAGTCAGGGTCATCCGGACGCGTCGAGCGTGATCGCCGGCAGCCTCGGCCTGCGCGTGCAGGGGCAGGCGACCGTCACCAACACGTACAGCGCGAGCAGTTCGGCGGGCACGATGCACGCCATCCGCACCAACCAGAGCCATCTGCTCGCCCCCACCGCGGTCACCTACCGGGTCACCCTGATCCAGCCGGACGGCAACCGGCTGCAGGCGCCCGCGCTTCCCCGGCCGCACGGCATGGACCTACGGCTCCTGAGCGGGACGACCGCCGCCGGGCACACGCCGACCGCCGCCGAGACACGTGAACTCCCGGACTCCCTGGAGCGGTTGGACGGTATCGGGCTGAGCGCGGCGCCGCTCGACGTCACCGGTACGGACGGTCTCTTCGACGAGGCCGAGACGTGGCTGCGCCGCGAGGGCTTCCTGCCATCCGCTCACGGCGTGGTGCGCAGCCATGAGCCCGAGCACCAGATCCGGCTGCACGCCCAGCTCAACAACCTGCGCCGGCTGAAGGAGGCCCGTTCCCGCACCGGGCTGCGAGCTGCCACCGATGCGATGGTCGACGGCGGACACTCCCTGCACTTCGAGGTGCCCAACAGCACCGACACAGGCGTCCGCCGGGTCCGCCTGCTGCTCACCGCCGAACGGGACACCGGGCAGGCCAGCACCCATGACCTCGTTCTGCCGGGTATCCAGGTCATGGGTCTGGCGCAGATGGCGGGCAGCGACGCCGAGCAGCGCGGTGAGTCGTACAGCGGTGCGTTCGGGGCGTTGGGCAGTGTCGGCGGGCCGTTGCGCAGCTGGGGGTCCATCGCGTTCGGGGGCGACTACCAGTACGGCCGGCAGATCACGCACGGCGACACCGTGGGCGGCGCCACCGGCCACGACCAGTTCTTCATCGCCACCGGCCAGGACAGCCACGCGTTCGACGTGCCGGTGCGACTGGCCCTGGACCTGTACGCGGACGACGGGGTTGAGCCGAGCGAGCGGTTCGGGCGGAACCTGAACCAGGCCGCCGCACCGCCACCGGCCGCTGCCCCGGCCCCAACTGCCGCCGGTGCGCCGGCCGTTGCCCCCGCACCGCCCGTCCCACCCACGGTCACCGGCACGCTGCGGCTGGCGGTGCCGCACGGCCGTACCCACGCACCCGCGACAACCCCCGCGCCGCCCGTACGGGCCGACGGGGCGCCGCGTCCGGTCGACGCGGTCGACAGGGCACGGCTCGACGGGACCGATGCCACCGGCACCCCGCGCCCGGAGCTGGTGCGGATACCGGACGACGCGCTGATCGACACCGTGCGCGGCTCCGCGGCCATCGAGTCGGTCTTCCGGCGGGCCGCCCGGGAGATCCGCCACCAGGCCCAGCAGGCGACGCCCCCCACCCCGGCCACCGGCCCGATCCTCCCGGTCACCGCCCCCGGCACGGCACCCGCACCCGCAGTGCCGCAGCGCGCGAGCCTCTTCCCGCTCGCCGGGCACGGGCTGTTGGACAACACGACGCGGGCCGCCGAGACCCGGCACGCGGCGATCACGCCGGGCAGTCTCGTCGCGCACGGACACGCACTGTTCAAGAATTCCTACGTAGTTGAGGGCCTGAGCCTGCCGGGGACGATGGCGGACGGGCAGTACTCGCTGGAGATCCAGGCCGTGGCGCACCGGCCCCGGCTGCTGGACACGACCCGGCAGTACCTGGAGACCGGTGTCTCGGCCACCGACAGTGCCCAGCAGCTCAAGTCCCTCGGAAAGTCGCACCAGTTCGGCGGCACCGGATCGGCCACCCAGAACTCGACCACACCGGTGGAACACGGCGCCGCCAAGCAGAACAAGAACCAGCTCAGCGCGGCGGTACGGCTCAACAAGGTGTCCCGCACCGACACCTCCGACACGCTCTCCGCCAGCACGGGCGTCAACCGCACCCCCACCGAGAGCGGCGACCTGCACCGGGTGGTCGCCGACGTCACCTATGTGGTCACGGTCCGGGCCGGCTCCCGCACCCTGGGCAACGGGATCCTGGACGCGGGCACGATCGACCCCGTCATCTTCGCGGTGGACGTCCCCGACGGGCTCCAGTTCCTCATGACGCAGGGCCAACTCGACCGTGAGGCACGGTGGATGGGCTCGGTGACCGGTCTCACCCCGGCGCCCGTCCAGGGTCAGGCTCCGCTGCCGGCGTCGTACGTGCGCAACCGCGAACTGGGCCTCGGCGGTGTCCTCTCGGTCATCGAGTACGACCGGCCCGTCGCCGCCCCCATGCCCACGACCGGGCCCGCCGCCGGGCAGATCCCGCTGGGGCCGGTCAACCCGAGGGAGCGGCGCGGCCAGGTCGGGCGCCGACTGCGGGCCCTGGTGGAGACCGAGGCACCCGGAGTGTTCACCCCGGGGCACTCCGGCCACCAGGACGGTGTGCTCAGCCGGATCACCCAGCTCACCTCCACCGGCGGACTGCGCTCACTGCCCGGACGCGGCCCGGACGGCACCCCGCACCCGGCCACCACCCGTTTCCACTTCCGTCACCACGGTTACGGCGGTGAGCGGCTGGTCGAGGTCATGCTGCGGGCGAGGCCCCGGGCGGCCCAGAACCTGGCCGGTGTCCGAGGCACCTCCACCCCCGGTTCGGGTCTCGAACAGTGGCAGTCGCACACCGCCGCGGGCCGCAGTGCCATCCGCGCCGCGATCGAGCAGGCGCAGCTCCCGGCCACGCCGGGGGTCCGCTATCTCCGGCCGGACCAGGGTCCCGATCCCCTGACGACGGACCGTGCGGAGGTGGGGTTCACGCCGCAGTCGGCCAGCAGCATCTCGGCCCGGCGGGCCACCACGGCCGACAACCGGTTCTGGCTGCGTACGGACAACGGTGCCGACTTCGACGGTCTGGAGTACGACTACGAGCTGACGGTCCGTTCCGCGCTGGTCGTCGACTGGCCGCCGAACGTCATCGGCGGCCTCATCCAGAACGGCGTCATCGCGTGGTCCGACGCGGACGGCGACGTACGCCAGTGGATCGACAGGCTGCTGGCGGGCGGCAACGAGCGCACCGACACCGTCCCGGTCCGCCTGGCGCTGCGGTTCACCGGCACCGAGACCAACGTGCCCGTACCGACGGCCACGGTGACCGCCGCGTCCGCCGAGTCCGGTGTCGACCCGCGCAACTCGGTGCGGCCGGCCGGCCCCTATCTCACCGACGCGCAGATGTTCCATCCGGTGGGGCCGACCCCGGCGTTCCACTTCGACGGCTGGGCGCATCTGGAGACGGCGCTGAACAACGTCGCGCCGCGCCGCCTGGGCGGCTGGCACGCGCAGATCACCTCCGTGTCGGTGGAGGGACAGGCGGTCCGGCTGGGCCAGTTGATCCAGGCCGGGCGGGTCTCCCTCGACCGTCCCCGGCTGGTCGCCGACGTCACCAGCACCATGCCCGGCACCCAACCCTTCGAAGGGGCACCCGACCAGGCCCCGTCGATCGCGGTGACGCTGTACAATCCGCGCCGTTCCACCAACGCCGACGACGTCACGCTCGACCAGCTCCACAACACCACCGACACGGTGAGCACCGCCGCGGGCGCGGATCACTCCCTCGCGACCTCGCTCACGTACCGCCTGAGCGGTGAGGAGAACAATCGCCAGCTCGGTGGGGTCAATGTCCCGCTCGCGCAGCGGCAGACCCAGCCCTCGGCCTTCGGCGGCACCACCACCGGCAGTCGTCGCGACTGGCTGAAGTCCGGCAGCACCGCCGCACCCGCCAACGGGGCACGCGGGACGCGGAGTTACGTCGTCGACGTCGACGCACACCTGCTCGTCGAGGGACCTGAAGGCACCCGTCACGTCACCGGCACCGTCACCCTCCGCATCGAGGAGCGCGACCTCCTCGGCCACGGTCTGCTCACCCCGGCGGAGACCCCGCCGAACCTCCACGACCTGCCCGCGCTCGTCCCCGACTGGGCCACCGTAGAACCGCACACGCTGCCCGAGCGCCTCAACTCCGCGATCCCTCCGGGCAGTCACGGCGTGCAGGTCTGGGTGGCCCTCGGCGCCGACCCGCAGGGCACCCGGCTCGGCCAGGCGCTCTACGGGGCCTCGCGTGCGGCCGTGCTCGGCAACCGCCCGCTGGAGCTGATGACCCGTGACCCGCAGGGCATCCGTCGCTGGGAGTTCAATCCTGACGGTGCCCTCGTCACCGCCGACCCGGACCTGAGTACCGCGTGGAACGCCTTCGACACCCAGGCCGAACTCCTGTACACCGCCACGGACACGCTCGCCGACACCCCGCAGCTGCTGAACCTCAGCTTCGCTGCCCGCCGGGAGGCCAACCAGGCGTACACGGAAGCCGTGGAAACCCACGAGGAGGCGCAGCGCGTGGTCACGGACGCGACCACCGCCCATACCCGGGCGAGGAAGGCGGCCGCCGAGTCGGCCAGGGCCGCGCGCCAGGCGGAGGCACTGGTCGAGCGGCTGAAGCGCGACCTCGCGGAGGCCCGGCGGACCGCCACGACACTGCCGCCGGTCATCAAGCAGCACGAGCGGGACGAGACCAAGGGCCACCGTGATCTTCAGGCGGCCCTGGCCGCGCTGACTCAGGCCGAGAACGCCGCACGGGCCGCCGCCCAACAGGCCGCGACGAACGGACAGTCGAGCACCACTCCCGCCCCGGCCCCGGCCCCTGCCGTATCCGGTGCCCCGCGCTCCCACACCCCTGCGGCCGATGTCGCCGGCGACCCTCGGGTGCAGGCCGTGCTCCCGGCGATCACCGCCGCCGAGAACGCGATCCAGCGGGCCACCGCCGCGCTTACCGCGGCCCGGCCGGTGCTGGCACGGGCGGAGCACATCGTCGCGGTCGGCCCGGACCGCATCAGCGAGGAGGAGGACAACCACGAGGAGGCCGTGGCGAAGGAGCGGAAGGACGCGGAGGCCGAGGCTGTCGCGGCCCGCGACCTCCAGGTCGCCACGGAGAAGGAGACCGACGCCCGGCGCGAAGTGGCCGAGGCCGCAGACGAGGTCGCCGACCGCGACGGGGAGATCGCCGCCGTCGTCACCGCGCAACAGCGGGCCGCCGCCGACCAGATGGCGGCCACCGACGCGTTGGAGGACCTGGCCGGCGACGTCCAGGACAGCGCTCCGACCCCCGAACAGTCCCTGCGGACCACCTTCGCCACCACCCCGCCCCGCTGGCCCACCCCCGACGGCCCGGCCGCCCCCCTCCCGGCCGGCGGCCAGACCCACACCCCGCCCGCCGCCGCCACCGGCACCACCAACGCCGGGACCGGCACCACGGGGACGAACCCCACGACGACCACGACGACCACGACACCCGCGCCGAAGCCGAAGAAGAGCGGGCCGCCCAAGTCCGGTACGAGCAACGCCAAGACGGACAAGGGCAAGGACAGCAAGGGCAAGGACAGCAAGGGCAAGAAGCCTGCCACCGGCAACAGCACGGCCCTCGACAAGGGCAAGGCCAAGGTCAAGTCCCCGCTCGTCCAGTCGCCCCCGCCCCCCGGCACGAGCCCGGCCGCCGCACAATCTCCCTACGTGGCCCCCGCAGGCCGCGTCGTCGCGACCCCCGGCGACGGCTACTGCCTCCTCTACGCCGTCATCGGCAGCGCGCCGGACCTGGTCCGCACCCGCCTGCGGCAGGCCGACCCGGCCTTCCCCGCGGCCACCGCCGCCTGGCTCGCCCGGCCCGACGACGTACGGCACACCCTCAGGACACTCACGGCGCAGCCGCAGACCACCAACCGGGGAACAGGCCATCTGCGGGCCGCGCAGCGGGGGTTGCAGAACCTGGTCCGGGCCCGGCTGACAGCGGCACGCGACGGCAGCCGCCCGCTCCCGCCGCAGGTTCTCGGCCAGCTCCGGGGCGTCCTCGCCGGCGAGTTCGCGAGCCTGGTGGAGGACGCGACCGACGCCGCCGTCGCCAACCAACTGGCCGTGTACGGCATCCAGGGCGTCACCCGCACCGAGGACCTGGACCCGGTCGACCTCCAGACCCGCTACGCACAAGCCGTCACGACACCCAACGCACCGCCCCCACTGACCGGCAACCCACCGAGCAACCGGCGGATGTTCGCCTATCTGCGGTCGATGGGCGCGCTGCCGACGCCCGCCGCCATGACACCGGCCGGACGCCGGTGGCTGCTGACCGCCGGCTATCACCGGAGCACCGTCCCCCTCACCCAAGGCGAGGCGCGCCTGCTCGACAGCGCGGTGGACAACTGGTCGGACTCGTGGGCGGACCCGGTCGGCGACACCTTCCTGCCCCTCCTCGCCGACACCCTCGACGCCCCGGTCCACGTCTTCGAACCGGTGACCGACACAACCGCCGGCCCCCGTGGCATCGTGCTGCGCTACGGCCCGACGAACACCAACACCCCCGCGCTGGAGGTCCGTTACACGGGCCTGAACCACTACAGCGCGAGCGACGCGAACCCGGGCACCACCTCGGCGAACATCACCCCGTCGAACGCGCCCCGGGGTCCCGGGGACGCCAACAGCGTTCAGCCGGACGGCCGTTATCGTCCCGCGCCGACCCGCGACGCCGACGACGAGCGTCCCGCGTCTCGTGTCGCCGACCCGGCTCCGAAGGGCACCTGGCACGGTCTGCGTCCGCATGCCCGTCCCGCCGTTCACAGCACGGAGCGGTTCGATCCGCATGCGGAGCAGTCCAACTCGCCCCGCCCTGGGGTTCTCAGCGGTGCCACGACGCTCGTCCGCACCCAGGTCCGTCGTATCCAGGCGCCCAACGGGCAGTGGATCCGGGACTACACGCTCAACCTCCCGGTCACCGCCACCGACCCGGCGCTCACCACTCAGCTCAACGACCGCATCACGCGTCTCCTGGACACGCACCTCAACTCCGGTCTCGCGCTGCCCAGTTCGGGCGACCAGCTGCACATCAATCTCAACCTGAT
This sequence comes from Streptomyces hokutonensis, assembly GCF_042751305.1. Taxonomy (GTDB): domain Bacteria; phylum Actinomycetota; class Actinomycetes; order Streptomycetales; family Streptomycetaceae; genus Streptomyces; species Streptomyces hokutonensis_A. Next base: position 560,344 of record NZ_JBHYWD010000003.1, on the reverse strand, counting down.
CGCCGACCCCGGTCACCCCGAGACGATCACTCTCACGGACACCGCGAACCCGGGCCGCGCCGATCAACTCCACCTGGACGCCGGGCATTCCGACGAGGACCTCCTCCACGAAGTCCTGCACTACCTCGGCCTCCCGGACGAACAACGCGACAACGACTTCCTGTTGCGCAACCACCAGAACAGCACCACCGTCCACACCACCGGCCTCATGGCCACCACCCGGACCCCCGTCCACATCCCGCACCGCTACCTGCGCACCATCGAGAACGTCACCGCGGCCGGCCCCCAACTCCACGACCACGCGGGCCAGAACACCACCGCCCCCGCGCTGGACCCCGACACCACCCCCATCCCCACGGACACCCCCCTCACCTGGCCCGCCTCCAACGCACCGACGGCACAGCCGCCCGCACGGGTCCAACTTCCGTCGAGTTACGTGAACTCGTACGGTGCCCTGCCCGACGGGACCGTCGGGCTGGTGTACGCGGAGCCGTTCTCCGACGAGGTGGTGCAGGGGCTGCACGGGCAGGTCTACGAGGCGCTCGGGTTGGATGCCGGCGACCCGCCCGAGTCGGTGCGCGAGCAGGTGCGGGACGCGCTGAGCCGGGAGAACCTCGCGCTCCAACTGCCGTATCTGCGCTCGAACGGCGGTCACCGCATCACCGTCCGGGTCGGAGGCCGTGATCGCACCGTCGACGTTCAGTTGACGCTTTCCGATGCGCGGGCCTCGTTGCGGCAGGGGCGCTTCGACCCGCGTGATCCGGACAAGCATGTCGAGCGGCGCGGGTTCGGCACGCGGGAGAACTTCTCCAGTCAGCCGTCGGGGACGTACCGGACGTTCCAGGTGCCGTGGACCGGGTCATGGCCGATCACGGCGCCCACCGCGGTGCGGGCGGTGGACGGATCGCTGACGGCCGCGATCACCCACAACCAGGCCAGTGACGCGACTACCGTCACCCAGGCCGTGCAGACCACGTCCTCCCAGCGCTCCAACGAGCCTTCCGATCCCGTGGAGTTCAGCACCCGGTGGCGCGTTCGTGTCGACGCGCCGGCCGTCACCGCGCCCACTGCCACGACCGCCCCGGCACCGGACGGCTGGGGCGCGGCGGAGTCCCACGGTCCGACCACGATCTGGTTCCCACGGCACCTCACCACCGCCGATCCGGTTCCGGGTTCGCTGCCCGCGCCCGCCGCGATGGCCGATCTCCCGCTCTACGGCGTCGACTCGGTGATCGACCCGAGGGCGCTGTACGAGCACGTCCACCAGACGTTCCACGCCGATCTGGACGACACCGCCGCCGGCCAGGTCTCGGACTTCCTCTCCGAACAGGTGCTGCGCGGCACGTTGCCCATGCAGGTGGACGGCGGGATCTACTCGCCGGTGATCACCGACGCCGACGGCAACGCGGTCGGCATGCTGCACCTGGTCACCACGCCGGCCGCCGGCACTCCGCTGCGGCAGAGCACCCCCGGCCAGATCAACCTCGAAAGCCACCTGGTCAACACCGCGAAGGTGGACCTCTCCTCGAAGTACACCAGCGGGATCGGCGTCAGCGGGAGTGGCGCCGCCGCTCTCACCGGTGACCACAGCCAGGGTCATCCGGACGCGTCGAGCATGATCGGCGGCAGCCTCGGTCTGCGCGGGCAGACCCAGGCGACCGTCACCAACACGTACAGCGCGAGCAGTTCGGCGGGCACGATGCACGCCATCCGCACCAACCGCGGCCATCTCCTCACCCCGTCCGGCGTCACCTACCAGGTCACCCTGATCCGGCCCGACGGCACCGAGACGCGGGCGCCGGCGCTCACCCGGCCGCACGGCATGGACCTACGGCTCCTGAGCAAGGCGGACGCCACCGGGCACACGCCGACGGCCGCCGAGACGCGTGAACTCCCGGACTCCCTGGAGCGGTTGGACGGTATCGGGCTGAGCGCGGCGCCGCTCGACGTCACCGGTACGGACGGTCTCTTCGACGAGGCCGAGACGTGGCTGCGCCACGAGGGATTCCTGCCGCCGGCCCCAACGGCCCCGGCTCCCAACGGAGTTGGCGCACGGCTGAAGCAGGCGGTGCGCAACCACGAGCCCGAGCACCAGATCCGGCTGCACGCCCAGCTCAACAACCTGCGCCGGCTGAGGGAGGCGCGCTCCCGTACGGGGCTGCGTGCCGCGACCGACGCGATGGTCGACGGCGGACACTCCCTGCACTTCGAGGTGCCCAACAGCACCGACACCGGTGTCCGCCGGGTCCGGCTGCTCCTCTCCGCCGACCGGGACACCGGGCAGGCCAGCACCCATCACCTGGTCCTGCCGGGCATCCAGGTCATGGGTCTGGCGCAGATGGCGGGCAGCGATGCCGAGCAGCGCGGTGAGTCGTACGGCGGCGCGCTCGGGCCGATGGCAAGTGTCAGTGGGCCGCTGGGGAGTTGGGGGTCCATCGGGTTCGGGGCCGACTATCAGTACGGCCACCAGGTCACCCACGGCGACACCGTGGGCGGCGCGACCTCGCACGACCAGTTCTACATCGGCACCGGCCAGGACAGCCACGCGTTCGACGTGCCGGTGCGACTGGCCCTGGACCTGTACGCGGACGACAGCGACCAGCCCAGCGAGCGGTTCGGGCGGAACGTGAACCAGGCCGCGGCCCCGGCCCCGGCCGTCGTACCGGCCCCAACCGTCCCCGGTGCGCCGCCCGTTGCCCCGCCGCCGCCCGTCGTTCCTTCGTCGACGGTCACCGGTTCGCTGCGGCTGGCGGTGCCGGACGGCCGTACCCACGCGCCCTCGGCGACCCCGGCACCGCCCGCCGTACGGGCCGACGGGGCGCCGCGTCGGCCCAACGCGGTCGACAGGGCACGGCTCGACGCGACCGATGCCACCGGCACCCCGCGCCCGGAGCTGGTGCGGATACCGGACGACGCGCTGATCGACACGGTGCGTGGCTCGGCGGCCGTCGAGTCCGCCTTCCAGCGGGCCGCCGCGGTCATCCGCAACCAGGCCCAGCAGGCGACGCCCCCGACCTCGGCCACCGGTCCGATCCTCCCGGTCACCGCCCCGGCGACCACCGGAACCGCCGCCGCCCCGCCCCCGCGCGGCGGCATCTCACCCCTCGCCGGACACGGGCTCACGGACAGCAGGACGCGTGCCACCGAGACCCGGCATGCCGCGATCACGCCGGGCAGTCTCGTCGCGCACGGACACGAACTGTTCAAGAATTCCTACGTAGTTGAGGGCCTGAGCCTTCCGGGAACCCTCGCGGACGGGCAGTACTCGCTGGAGATCCAGGCCGTGGCGCACCGGCCCCGGCTGCTGGACACGACCCGGCAGTACCTGGAGACCGGTGTGTCGGCCACCGACAGTGCCCAGCAGCTCAAGTCCCTCGGAAAGTCGCACCAGTTCGGCGGCAGCGGGGTGGTCACCCAGAACCCGCCCCCGCAGCCGGCCGGACAGGGCAACACCGGTCCGGAGTCGGACGGTTCGGTCTCCACCAGCCAGACCAGCGGCAAGTCGTACAAGGGACTCTTCAACCCCTCCGCACGGCTCGGCTATGTCGCCCGCACCGACACCTCCGACACGCTCTCCGCCAGCACGGGCGTCAACCGCACCCCCACCGAGAGCGGCACCCTGCACCGCGTGGTCGCCGACGTCACCTACCTCGTCACGGTCCGCGCGGGCTCCCGCACCCTGTTCAACGGCGTCGGCGAGCCCGGCACGATCGACCCCGTCATCTTCGCGGTGGACGTCCCCGACGGCCTCCAGTTCCTCATGACTCAGGGCCAACTCGCCCGCGACGCACGGTGGATGGGCTCGGTGCAGGGGCTCACCCCCGCGCCCGCCCCGGCCCTGACGGCGGCCCTCCCGGCGCCGTACACACGCAACCGCGAACTGGGCCTCGGCGGTGTCCTCTCGGTCATCGAGTACGACCGGCCCGTCGCCGCCCCCATGCCTACGACCGGGCCCGCCGCCGGGCAGATCCCGCTGGGGCCGGTCAACCCGAGGGAGCGGCGCGGGCAGATCGGGCGCGAGCTGCTGGCGCTGGTCGAGGCCGAGGCGCCCGGAGCGGTCACCCCCGGGCACTCCGGCTACCAGCAGGGTGTGCACAGCCGTATCGCCCAGCTCACCTCGTCCGCCGGGCTGCGCTCGCTGCCCGGGCGCGGTCCGGACGGTGCTCCGCGCCGGGCCACCACCCGTTTCCACTTCCGCCACCACGGTTACGGCGGTGAGCGACTCGTGGAGGTCACGCTCACGGCGCGGCCCCGGCGGACCCAGAACCTGGCCGGTGTCCGGGGTTCCTCGACGCCCGGTTCGGGTCTGGAACAGTGGCAGTCGCACACCTCGGCGGGCCGTACCACCACCCGCGCCTCCGTCCGGCAGAAGCAGCTCCCGGTCACGCTGACGACGCGCTATCTCCGCCCGAACCAGGGCCCGGACCCGGCCAAGACGGACCGCGCGGCGCCCGTGTTCACCCCGCAGGCGGCCACCAGCATCTCCGCCCGGCGGGCCACCACCGCCGACAACCGCTTCTGGCTGCGTACGGACAACGGTGCCGACTTCGACGGCCTCCAGTACGACTACGAGCTGTCCGTCCGCTCTGCGCTGGTCGTCGACTGGCCGCCGAACGTCATCGGCGGCCTCATCCAGAACGGCGTCATCGCGTGGTCCGAAGCGGACGGCGACGTACACCGGTGGATCAACGAACTTATGGCCCGGGGCACTCCGCGCACCAGCACCGTCCCGGTCCGGCTGACGCTGCGCTTCACCGGCACCGAGACCGTCCTGCCCGGTGCGGGCGGCCCGCCTCCGGTGAACGCTCCGTCCGTCGTCTCCGGCGCCGACCCGCGCAACACCGTGCTGCCGGCCGGCCCCGCCGCCGGGCCGTATCTCGCCGACGCGCAGATGTTCCACCCGGTGGGGCCGACCCCGGCGTTCCACTTCGACGGCTGGGCGCATCTGGAGACGGCGCTCAACGACGTCGCGCCGCGTGGCGGCCGTGGCTGGCATTCGCAGATCACGTCCGTGTCGGTGGAGGGACAGGCGGTCCGGCTGGGCCAGTTGATCCAGGCCGGGCGGGTCTCCCTCGACCGTCCCCGGCTGGCCGCCGACCTCACCCGCAAGATGCCCGGCACCACACCCTTCGAGGGAGCGCCGAGCCAGGCCCCGTCGATCGCGGTGACGCTGTACAACCCGCGCCGTTCCACCAACGCCGACGACGTCACGCTCGACCAGCTCCACAACACCACCGACACGGTGAGCACCGCGGCCGGTGCCGACCACTCCCTCGCGACCTCGTTCACGGAACTCCTCAGCGGCGACGACGACAACCACGAGATCGCCGGCATCAGCGTCCCGCTCGCCCAGCGGCAGACCCAGCCGTCCACTTTCGGTGGCACCACCACCGGCAGTCGTCGCGACTGGCTGAAGTCCGGCAGCACCGCCGCACCCGCCAACGGGGCGCGCGGGACGCGGAGTTACGTCGTCGACGTCGACGCACACCTGCTCGTCGAGGGACCTGGGGGCACCCGTCACGTCACCGGCACCGTGACCCTCCGGATCGAGGAGCGCGACCTCCTCGGCCACGGTCTGCTCACCCCGGCGGAGACCCCGCCGAACCTCCACGACCTGCCCGCGCTCGTCCCCGACTGGGCCACGGCCGAGCCGCACACGGTGCCCGAGCGCCTCAACTCCGCGATCCCTCCGGGCAGTCACGGCGTGCAGGTCTGGGTGGCCCTCGGCGCCGACCCGCAGGGCACCCGGCTCGGCCAGGCGCTCTACGGGGCCTCGCGTGCGGCCGTGCTCGGCAACCGCCCGCTGGAGCTGATGACCCGTGACCCGCAGGGCATCCGCCGCTGGGAGTTCAATCCTGACGGTGCCCTCGTCACCGCCGACCCGGACCTGAGCACCGCGTGGAACGCCTTCGACACCCAGGCCGAACTCCTGTACACCGCTACCGAAACCCTCGCCGACACCCCGCAGCTACTGAACCGCCTCACCGCCTCCCTCCAGCAGGCCAACCGGGCGCACACGGCCGCCGTAGAAGCCCACGGGAAGGCGCAGCTCGCGGTCAAGAACGCGACCGACGCCCACACGGACGCGAAGAAGGCGGCCGCTGACGCCGCCGAGGCCGCGCGCAAGGCCGGGGCGCTGGTCGCGCGGCTGAAGCGGGACTATGCGGAGGCTCAGAAGACCGTCACCACCCTGCCGTCGGTCATCGAGCGGCACGAGCGGGACGAGACCAAGGGCCGCCACGACCTTCAGACGGCCCTCGCTGCGCTGACGCGGGCCGAGAACACCGTGCGCGAAGAGCGCGCCGCCGCAGCAGGGGCCGCCGCCCAACAGGCCGCGAAGAACGGGGACTCGAGTACCACTCCCGCCCCGGCCCCGGTCCCTGCCGTATCCGGTGCCCCGCGCTCCCACACCCCCGCGGCCGATGTCGCCGACGACCCTCGGGTGCAGGCCGTGCTCCCGGCGATCACCGCCGCCGACAACGCGATCCAGCGGGCCACCGCCGCGCTTACCGCGGCCCGGCCGGTGCTGGAGCGGGCGGAGCACATCGTCGCGGTCGGCCCGGACCGCATCAGCGAGGAGGAGGACAACCACGAGGAGGCCGTGGCGAAGGAGCGGAAGGCCGCGGCAGCCGAGGTCGACGCGGCTGCCGACGTGCAGCTCGCCACGCGCGACGAGACCGTCGCCCGGGGCCGGGTGACCGCGGCCGAGACTGAAGTCGCCCGGCGCAAGGGGCTCGTCGCAGCCGCCGTCGCCGCGCAACTGCAGGCCGCCGCCGACCAGATGGCGGCCACCGACGCGTTGGAGGACCTGGCCGGCGACGTCCAGGACAGCGCCCCGACCCCCGAACAGTCCCTGCGGACCACCTTCGCCACCACCCCGCCCCGCTGGCCCACCCCCGACGGCCCCGCCGCCCCCCTCCCGGCCGGCGGCCAGACCCACACACCGGTGCCCGCGACCACCACCACGAATGCCGGAACCACGGGGACGACAGGGACGACCCCGACCGCGCCCACGCCGAAGCCGCAGCCGAAGCCGAAGAAGAGCGGGCCGCCCAAGTCCGGTACGAGCAACGCCAAGACGGACAAGACGGGGAAGGGCGACAAGACCGGCAAGGACAAGAAGCCGGCCGCCGACAAGACCACGAGCACCAGCACCGGCAAGACCACGGCCACGACCAAAGACACCGGCAAGAGCACGGGCGTCGACAAGAACAAGGGCAAGGCCACGACCCCGGCGGCCGCCACAACTCCCGCCGCCCCCCTGACCCCCTACGTCGACCCCACCGGCAACGCCGTCCAGACCCCCGGCGACGGCAACTGCCTCCTGTACGCCGTCATCGGCAGCGCACCCCACCTGGTCCGCACCCGCCTCCAGCAGGCCGCCGCCACCGGCACCACCCAGGCCCTCGCCCCCGCCATCGCCGCCTGGCTCGCCCGGCCCGACGACGTACAACGGGCCCTCCGGACGATGGCGCAGAACCCGCAGGCCGGCGACCGGGGATCCAATCAACTACGTGCCGCACGGCAGGAGTTGCAGAACCTGGTCCTGGCCCGGCTGGCGGCCGCACACAACGGCAGCCGCCCGCTCCCGCCGCAGGTGCTCGGCCAGCTCCGCGGCGTCCTCGTCACCCCCTTCACCGCGGCGGTCCAGAACATGCCCGCCGCCCAGATCGACAACGAACTGGTCCGCTACGGCATCCAGGGCGTGACCCACGCCGAGGACCTGGACCCGGTCGACCTCCAGACCCGCTATCTGCAAGCCGTCTCCATGCCGGGCGCACCGCCCCCACTGACCGGCGCCGCGCCGAGCAACCGCCGTATGTTCGCCTATCTGCGTGCGGTGAACGGACTGCCGACCCTCGCCACCATGACCACGGACGAGCGCCGGTCGTTGCTGATCGCCGGCTACCACCGCAGCACCGCCCCACTCAGCCAGGACGAGGCGAACATGCTCGGCAGCGCGGTGGGCAACTGGTCGGCCGCGTGGGCGAACCCGATCGGCGACACCTTCCTGCCCCTCCTCGCCGACACCCTCGACGCCCCGATCCACGTCTTCCAGCCGATGCCCGCCCCGCTCGCCGGCACCACCGCGACCGGCGGCCCCCGCGGCATCGTGCTGCGCTACGGCCCGACCACCAACACCCCCGCGCTGGAGGTCCACTACACGGGCCTGAACCACTACAGCGCCAGTGCCGCGAACCCGGGCACCACCTCGGCGAACATCACCCCGGCGCCGGCGCCCCGGGGTCCCGGGGACGCCAACAGCGTTCAGCCGGACGGCCGTTACCGTCCCGCGCCGACCCGCGACGCCGACGACGAGCGTCCCGCGTCTCGTGTCGCCGACCCGGCTCCGAAGGACACCTGGCACGGTCTGCGTCCGCATGCCCGTCCCGCCGTTCACAGCACGGAGCGGTTCGATCCGCATGCGGAGCAGTCCAACTCGCCCCGCCCTGGGGTTCTCAGCGGTGCCACGACGCTCGTCCGCACCCAGGTCCGTCGTATCCAGGCGCCCAACGGGCAGTGGATCCGGGACTACACGCTCAACCTCCCGGTCACCGCCACCGACCCGGCGCTCACCACTCAGCTCAACGACCGCATCACGCGTCTCCTGGACAGGCACCTCAACTCGGGTCTCGCGCTGCCCGGTTCGGGCGATCAGCTGCACATCAACCTGAACCTGATCGCCGACCCGGACCACCCCGAGACGATCACTCTCACGGACACCGCGAACCCGGCCCGCGCCGATCAACTCCACCTGGACGCCGGGCATTCCGACGAGGACCTCCTCCACGAAGTCCTGCACTACCTCGGCCTCCCGGACGAGCAACGCGACAACGACTTCCTGTTGCGCAACCACGCCAACAGCACCACCGTCCACACCACCGGCCTCATGGCCACCACCCGGACCCCCGTCCACATCCCGCACCGCTACCTGCGCACCATCGAGAACGTCACCGCGGCCGGCCCCCAACTCCACGACCACGCGGGCCAGGACGACACGACCCCGGCCCAGGACCCCGACACCACCCCCATCCCCACGGACACCCCCCTCACCTGGCCCGCCTCCAACGCACCGACGGCACAGCCCTCTTCGACATTCGTCCCCCGCTACCGCCCCGTCGTGTCGCGGGCGCAGCGCCCCGAGACGTTCGCCCGTTCACTGGCCCGGCTGCTCGCCGACTCCGGTACCGCCCCCGCGTGGACCCGGGACCGTGACCCGCACGGCGCGCTGCTCAGCTGGGTCCAGGCCGATGTGGCGGCCAATGGCGCACCCGACGACCCGAGGTTCCCGGCCCCGGACACAGAGGTGTCGACCGACGCGCTGGCCCACATCGGCGCCCTCACCGAGGAGTTGCGGGCCCAGGCGATCCTCCAGAACGGCATGGTGACCGTCGCGGAGGCCGGACTGGACGACTCCGCCCGCCTCGCCCTGGTGCTGGCCCGCCCCGACACTCCCTTCTACGTGGCCACCCTGGCGGTACTGGTCGTCCGGGACACCGGGCGCCCAGTCCAGGTGCTCAGTCCCGGCAGCCGCACCCAACGCTTCGGCCCGGCCGACGGCACCCCGCTGACCTTGTACTTCGACGGCAACCGGTTCTCGGTCAACCCGCCCGCCCCGGACGACGACTGACCGGTCGTCACCCGATCACCTTTCTGGAAGGACCAGCATGTCCGGCAAGAACAGCCCGCAGCACCAGGCGGCGACCGGCGGGACGGAGCCCGCCCCGGCCCCGGACACCACCGCGGGCGGCGCCCCCGAGACCGAAGCGGCGGCACTCCCGCAGACCAGCGGCGAGTCGACGGCCGCCCGCACCGGCACCGCGGAGACCGCGGCGCAGGCGGAAGCGGCGCCGACACCTCCCGCGCAGCCCGCCGCAGCGGCCCAACTCCCCACTGCGGAAGCCGCCGTGGGCACCGACGAGGGCGCGACCCCCGAAGCCGCACCCGACACCCACGCCAACCCTGACCAGGGCCCCGACGCCCTCGCCGGAGCGGCAACAGCCGAATCCGGAGGCGGAGTTGGAGCCGGCGAGGACATCGCCGCCGCGGCCCCCGCCTTCGGCCGCCCCTCCCGAGGGCTCCTCGCCGGAGCCGCGATAGCCGGCGCGCTGCTGATCGGCGTACCGTTCCTGGTGTCCGGTCTGCTCGGCAGGTCGAGCTCGGACTCGAAGCCGTCGGACCAAGTGGCCGACGCGGGCACGGTGTTGAACGGACAGACCACGGACAGCGGTGCCGGCGCCTACGGTTCTGCCAGCCCGGACCCGACCTCGCCGAAGCCGACCCCCTCGCACCCGAGCGGCGGCAAGAACACGGTGAAGAAGGGCGCGGGGGCGGCGGCCGCCGGTGCCGGTTCCGGTGCCGGAGTGATCGCGGGCAGCTCCGCCGAGGCCCCCAAGAAGGCTTCCTCGGGCGGGAGTTCGAAGAAGAAGTCCACGACGAAAGTCACGGCCACCAAGACGGTGACCACCGCGCCCGGCACCACGATCTACAGCCACGCATCCAACAAGTGCATCGAGATGGTGGGCCACAAGGGCGCCGACGGTTCGCCGCTGCAGATCAACAGCTGCACCGGCAAGAACTGGCAGAAGTGGGACTTCCGTTCGGACGGCACGATCCGCTCGATGGGCCTGTGCATGGACGTCGCCTGGGGCTCGTCGGCGAACGGCGCGGTGATCCAGATCGCGGTGTGCAGCGGCAACCCGGCCCAGCAGTTCCGCCTCAACTCCAGCAACGACCTGGTCAATCCCCAGGCCAACAAGTGCGTGGACGTCAAGGACCAGGGAACCGCCAACGGCACCCGGCTCCAACTCTGGGACTGCAACGGCCAGGACAACCAGAAGTGGAGTACGCGCTGAACACGGCGGTGCCGCCGCACCTTTGAAGGCACGGCGGCACCCCGGGGCTGCTTCTCAGATGTCCCGGAAGATCTCGATCTGCGCCCCGATCGAGTTGAGCCGCTCCGCCAGGTCCTCGTAACCGCGGTTGATGACGTACACGTTCCGCAGCACGGACGTGCCCTCCGCCGCCATCATCGCCAGCAGGACGACCACGGCCGGGCGCAGAGCCGGCGGGCACATCATCTCGGCGGCGCGCCAGCGGGTCGGGCCCTCTACCAACACGCGGTGCGGGTCGAGGAGTTGGAGGCGGCCGCCGAGGCGGTTGAGGTCGGTGAGGTAGATCGCGCGGTTGTCGTAGACCCAGTCGTGGATGAGGGTCTGGCCCTGCGCGACCGCCGCGATCGCCGCGAAGAACGGGACGTTGTCGATGTTCAGGCCGGGGAACGGCATCGGGTGGATCTTGTCGATCGGCGCCTCCAGCTTGGAGGGCCGGACCGTGAGGTCCACCAGTCGCGTACGGCCGTTGTCCGCGAAGTACTCGGGCGTGCGGTCGTGGTCGAGGCCCATCTCCTCCAGGACGGCGAGCTCGATCTCCAGGAACTCGATGGGGACGCGTCGTACCGTCAGCTCCGACTCCGTCACCACGGCGGCGGCGAGCAGACTCATCGCCTCGACCGGGTCCTCGGAGGGGGAGTAGTCGACGTCGACGTCGATGGTCGGCACGCCGTGCACGGTGAGCGTGGTGGTGCCGATGCCCTCGACCCGTACGCCCAGCGCCTCCAGGAAGAAGCAGAGGTCCTGGACCATGTAGTTCGAGGACGCGTTGCGGATGACCGTGGTGCCCTCGTGGCGGGCGGCGGCGAGCAGCGCGTTCTCGGTCACCGTGTCGCCGCGCTCGGTCAGCACGATCGGCCGGTCGAGGGTGACGGACCGGTCGACCTGGGCGTGGTAGAGACCCTCGGTCGCCGCGATGTCGAGGCCGAAGCGGCGCAGCGCGATCATGTGCGGCTCGATGGTGCGCGTACCGAGGTCGCAGCCGCCCGCGTACGGCAGCTTGAAGCTGTCCATGCGGTGCAGCAGCGGGCCGAGGAACATGATGATCGAGCGGGTGCGACGGGCCGCCTCCGCGTCGATCGAGTCCATCTCCAGCTCGGCCGGCGGCACGATCTCCAGGTCGACGCCGTCGTTGATCCAGCGGGTGCGGACACCGATCGAGCCGAGTACCTCCAGAAGGCGGTACACCTCCTCGATCCGCGCGACCCGGCGCAGCACTGTGCGCCCCTTGTTGAGGAGCGAGGCGCACAGTAGTGCCACGCACGCGTTCTTGCTGGTCTTCACGTCGATGGCACCCGAGAGCCGACGACCGCCGACTACCCGCAGATGCATCGGGCCGGCATAGCCCAGTGAGACGATTTCGCTGTCCAGAGCTTCACCGATTCGAGCGATCATCTCAAGGCTGATGTTTTGGTTGCCGCGCTCGATGCGGTTGACTGCGCTCTGACTGGTGCCGAGTGCCTCGGCAAGCTGCGTCTGTGTCCAGCCCCGGTGCTGGCGGGCGTCACGGATGAGCTTGCCGATACGTACGAGGTAGTCGTCTGCCATGGGGCCGAGGTTATCTCAGATATGAGATGGCGCCTCTCAAGGGGGCCATTCGGGTGACGCCCGGTCAGTCGTCCTTCTTGGTGCGAGTCTTGCGCCACCCGAAAGGTCCGGGCAAATCCATCGATGTCGTACGTCGTCCTGAAGTGCTCCGCGTGTACCGCGGGCCGCGTTTGCCCCCTGTCGTGAACGACATGGACCCCTTGTTGATGTTCAGCCGGAGCCAGGGAAGGATCCGGAAACTCTTGCGGAACGTGAGCGGCATGCCCGCCCCCTTTCGTCCCGCACCGGGTACCCCGAAGTCCCGTGGATATGGCGTCAGTTCAGCGGAGCGGGTGCCGGGGTGCCGTAGAAGGTGATCGACGGCCGGCCCCGGGAGGCGGCCAAGTCGTTGAGCAGGCCGGCGATGTCCGTGGGGGTGATGTCGTTGGCCGCCGGTACCTCGATCGTGGCGACGCTGAACTTGATCGTGAGCCCCGGGAAGGAGTCGGGGATGTCCAGTTCGGCCGTCCCGGTGAAGAGTGTTCCCCGGGGGAAGTCGGCCGCCGTGGTGTCCGCGGCGGCCTCGGCCTCCGCGGCCTGGGCCGGCTGCGCTGCCGCCGCGCCGCCGACCATCGCGCCGACGGCGGTCGTACCGGAGTGTGCGAGCAGAGACCGTCTCGAAATCCTGGACAAGGTACCCCCTCGTGCAGAGCCGTACGGGTATCTCCCGAGGGCCTCGCCGAATCGTACGCATGTTCGATAGATGCGGGGAGGTGAACGGGCTCGTCCGGTTGTGAGGGGGTGGGGGCGGCCGGGCATGACCAATCCGCCCCCGTGTACTAGAGTTATCTCGACATCGAGATATCTGCCGAGGTGCACCGCAGCCGCACACTCCGCCGATCCAGTAGTAAGGCTTGCCTAACTTAGCCTTACCTTAGCGGATTGGCCAAGACGTCGTGACGGCAGGATGCGGTGGGAACGCGCACATCAATGAAGGAGACTGTCGTGTCGGCGAACAGCTTCGACGCCCGCAGCACGCTGCAGGTGGGCGACGAGTCGTACGAGATCTTCCGCCTGGACAAGGTGGAGGGCTCGGCCCGGCTCCCCTACAGCCTTAAGGTCCTGCTGGAGAATCTGCTCCGCACCGAGGACGGCGCGAACATCACCGCCGACCACATCCGCGCCCTCGGCACCTGGGACTCGCAGGCCCAGCCGTCGCAGGAGATCCAGTTCACGCCGGCCCGTGTGATCATGCAGGACTTCACCGGCGTGCCCTGCGTCGTCGACCTCGCCACCATGCGCGAGGCCGTCAAGGAGCTGGGCGGCGACCCGGCGAAGATCAACCCCCTCGCGCCGGCCGAGCTGGTCATCGACCACTCCGTCATCGCCGACAAGTTCGGCACCCACGAGGCGTTCGCGCAGAACGTCGAGCTGGAGTACGGCCGCAACCGCGAGCGCTACCAGTTCCTGCGCTGGGGCCAGACCGCGTTCGACGAGTTCAAGGTCGTCCCGCCGGGCACCGGCATCGTCCACCAGGTCAACATCGAGCACCTCGCTCGGACCGTCATGGTCCGCAACGGGCAGGCGTACCCCGACACCCTCGTCGGCACCGACTCGCACACCACGATGGTCAACGGTCTCGGTGTGCTGGGCTGGGGCGTCGGCGGCATCGAGGCCGAGGCCGCGATGCTCGGCCAGCCGGTCTCGATGCTCATCCCGCGCGTCGTCGGCTTCAAGCTCACGGGCGAGCTGACCCCGGGCACCACCGCCACCGACCTGGTCCTCACGATCACCGAGATGCTGCGCAAGCACGGCGTCGTCGGCAAGTTCGTCGAGTTCTACGGCGAGGGCGTCGCCGCCACCTCCCTCGCGAACCGCGCCACCATCGGCAACATGTCGCCGGAGTTCGGTTCCACCGCCGCGATCTTCCCGATCGACGACGAGACCCTGAAGTACCTGCGCCTGACCGGCCGCGACGAGCAGCAGGTCGCGCTCGTCGAGGCGTACGCCAAGGAGCAGGGCCTCTGGCTCGACCCGGCCGCCGAGCCCGACTTCTCCGAGAAGCTGGAGCTCGACCTCGCCACGGTCGTCCCCTCGATCGCAGGCCCGAAGCGCCCGCAGGACCGCATCGTCCTCGCGAACGCCGCCGAGCAGTTCAAGAGCGACGTGCGCAACTACGTCGCCGACGACGACGAGGCGGGCAAGGAGTCCTTCCCGGCCTCCGACTCCCCGGCCGCCACAAACGGCGTCCCGTCGAACCCGGTCACCGTCACGGCCCCCGACGGCTCGACGTACGAGCTGGACCACGGCGCGGTCACCGTCGCGGCCATCACCTCCTGCACCAACACCTCGAACCCGTACGTCATGGTCGCCGCCGCGCTGGTGGCCAAGAAGGCGGTCGAGAAGGGCCTGACCCGCAAGCCGTGGGTCAAGACCACCCTCGCCCCGGGCTCCAAGGTCGTCACCGACTACTTCGACAAGGCGGGGCTCACCCCCTACCTCGACAAGGTCGGCTTCAACCTCGTCGGCTACGGCTGCACCACCTGCATCGGCAACTCGGGCCCGCTGCCCGAGGAGGTCTCCAAGGCCGTCAACGACCATGACCTGGCCGTCACTTCGGTGCTCTCCGGCAACCGCAACTTCGAGGGCCGGATCAACCCGGACGTCAAGATGAACTACCTGGCGTCCCCGCCGCTGGTCGTCGCGTACGCCCTCGCGGGCTCGATGAAGGTGGACATCACCAAGGACGCGCTCGGCGTCGACCAGGACGGCAAGCCGGTCTACCTCGAGGACATCTGGCCGACCGAGGCCGAGGTCAACGACGTCGTCGCGAACTCCATCGGCGAGGACATGTTCAACAAGTCCTACGCCGACGTCTTCGCGGGCGACGCCCAGTGGCAGGCGCTGCCCATCCCGGAGGGCAACACCTTCGAGTGGGACACGCAGTCGACCTACGTGCGCAAGCCCCCGTACTTCGAGGGCATGACGATGGAGACCACCCCGGTCTCCGACATCGCCGGCGCCCGCGTCCTCGCCAAGCTCGGCGACTCGGTCACCACCGACCACATCTCGCCCGCCGGTGCCATCAAGGCCGACACCCCGGCCGGCAAGTACCTCACCGAGCACGGCATCGAGCGGCGTGACTTCAACTCCTACGGCTCGCGCCGTGGCAACCACGAGGTCATGATCCGCGGCACCTTCGCCAACATCCGCCTGCGCAACCAGGTCGCGCCGGGCACCGAGGGCGGCTTCACGCGTGACTTCACGCAGGCCGACGCCCCCGTCTCCTTCATCTACGACGCCTCGCGCAACTACATCGAGCAGGGCATCCCGCTGGTCATCCTGGCCGGCAAGGAGTACGGCTCGGGTTCGTCCCGCGACTGGGCCGCCAAGGGCACCGCGCTCCTCGGCGTCAAGGCCGTCATCGCCGAGTCCTACGAGCGCATCCACCGCTCGAACCTCATCGGCATGGGCGTCATCCCGCTCCAGTACCCGGCGGGCCAGTCCGCCGAGTCCCTCGGTCTGACCGGCGAGGAGTCCTTCTCCGTCGCCGGCATCACCGAGCTGAACGACGGCACCACCCCCGCCACGGTCAAGGTCACCACCGACACCGGTGTGGAGTTCGACGCGGTCGTCCGCATCGACACCCCCGGCGAGGCCGACTACTACCGCAACGGCGGCATCCTCCAGTACGTGCTGCGCAACCTGATCCGCAACTAGCGGACCCGGTACGGCAGTTGAGGGCCGCATCCCCGGTGACGGGGGTGCGGCCCTCCGCCGTTGTGCTACAGCCAGCCGCGCTGGGCCGCCCGCAGCCCGAGCTGGAAGCGGCTCGCCGCCCCGAGCCGTTCCTGGAGGTCGCTCACCCGTCGCCGCAGCGTGCGCAGACTGATCCCGAGATGGCGGGCAACCGCCTCGTCCTTCAGCCCGGCCGCCAGCAGCCGCGTCAACGCCTGCTCGTCCTCGGAGAGTTCACCGTTCCCGGCGGGCCGACCGAGCGGGGTCGCCTGCTGCCAGGCCAGCTCGAAGAGCTTCTGCAGGGCCTCGGTCACCGCCGAGTGCCATACGACGACGGCGCAGTAGCCGCCCGCCTCCGACGAGGTCAGCGGGAGCAGCGCCCGACGCCCGTCGACCACCAGCAACTTGAGCGGTACGGACGGCAACACCCGGGCCTGCTCGCCGAGTTCGACCATGTTCCAGGCGCGTGAGAGGGTGTTCGGATCCTCCAGGGCACTCGCCGCGTAGATGCCGCGCGAGACGATCCCGCGCTTGAGCAGATCGGCCTGGAGGTCCACCTGCGGTGCGGGCGGGGCGAGGTAGGGCGGGGTGTCGAAGAGGCACACCTCGTGCTCCGCGCGGGCGTACATCTCCTCCAGGCGGGCCGCGATGGCGCCCTCGCCGGAGGCGACCTCGATCAGCCGGGACGGCTCCTCGCGCAGCAGCCCGGCCTCGTACGCGGTGGCCATCTCCTCGGCGGTGGCGGCGATCAGTTCGGACTCCGTCTCGCGCCGCCGGATCAGCGCGCGGATCGCCACCCGCGGGTCGACCGCCCGTATCCCGCCCATGGAGTCCGGCGGTTGGAGCAGTCCCAGCGCGAGCAGCCGGTCGCAGGCCTCGCTCAGCTCGGCCGGGGTCGCCCTGGCCATCAGCGCCCAGCCGTCCGCGCCGGCGTCGGGCTGATGGAGAATCGACTGGTACACCCGCTCGTCGAAGGCGGAGACCCCCACCGCGGCCCAGGGGCTCGCGGCAGGGGTCTGTCGTGCAGGATCTTGTGCAGCGTTCACCATGGCTCGCCACGGTAGGGGTTCTTTGTTAAGAATCCTTACAGTGGCTCGGGCCGTCTGTTCAATTCAGGTCACTTCAGGCTTACTTCAGGCCGAACGCCCGCAGTACGGTCTGGTCGATCCTGTTGCCGTCGTGGTCGGTGGCCCGCACGCGCAGCGACACCGACGTGGCGCCCTTCGCGGGCCTGAACCGTGCCTCGCCCTTCTTGACACTCACCTCCTTCCAGGACGCGCCGTCGTCGTAGGAGACCCAGGCCTTCAGGCTGTTCGCCCGGACGCTCCCCGACTGGTTCGCGACCGGCAGCCCGACCGTCAACTCCCGCTTGGCGTCGGCCCGGTTGAGGAGGTCGAGGTCCTTCGGGGTGATACCGACGGTGAGCAGCGGCAGTGCCGTCGCGGTGTCGGTGTGCGCCGAGGCGAAGGTCCACTCGGTGTGCGTGCTCGTGGAGTACTTCGCCCAGGCCGCCTTGCGCTGCACATCCAGATCGAAGCGGTACGAGGACTTGGCAGCCGGGACGTCGAAGGTGCCGTACCCGCCGCGCGCCGAGTCGCCGACGAACTGGCCGTCCGCGTAGAGCTTGCCCTGGGCTGTGGCGTCGACGGTGTCGATGTATCCGTAGTGACCCGGCGTGGAGTCGTTCAACTCCGTTACGGAGAAGGCGAGTTTGTCGCCGGTGCGGGTCGAGAGGCCGTACTCCTCGCTGCTGCCCGGCCGGACGACCTGGCGCAGCCAGTCCTCGGTGGGCTCGGTGCCCGCCTTGGTGAAGGTGCGCAGCGGGCTCCACTCGCCCTTGTAGGCCTTCGAGTTGGGATAGACGAGGTGCCAGGTGCGGGTGTCCGGGTCGACGTAGTAGTACTCGTCGCGTTCCGTGCCCAACTGCGTGGGCACGCTGCCGTCGACTCCGAAGCGCTGCCAGGGGCGGAAGGTGTACAGGGTGTCCGCGCCCATCTCGCCGGCCGTGGCACCGTAGTAACGGGCCTTCCGTTTCACCGTGTTGGACTTGTCCAGGCTGTAGGTCTGGTTCGCGGTGATGGTGCCGCTCTGCGCGGCGAGCAGGTTGTAGACGTACGGGCTGACCGGTGTGCCGCTCAGCTTCAGCGTGACCTTCTTGCCGGTCTTCAGCAGGGCGGCCAGTCCGGCGCCCTGCTCGCCGGTGGCGATCATCAGCGGGACGGTGGTCGCCCGGTCCACGGCCTCGATCCAGAAACCGGGTGTCTTGCGGTAGGCGATGAGGTAACCCGCCCCGGCCTTGGTCGCGTTGTCCAGCGCGCTCTGCGCCCGCTCGGTGGCGCCGAGTCCGACCACCGCGACCTTGCCCTTGACGTCGAGCCCCGCGAAGTCGGCCTCGGTACCGCCGCCCGCGTCCACCGCCTGCACCTTGTGGTCACCGCTGATCTTCAACGGGAAGTCGTTGTACGTCTGGGAGTAGTAGAGCGAGGACAGTGAGGTCTTCTCCGGACTGGTGACGCTCGCCGTCAACTCCTTGGCGTACAGCCGGAACTTGGCGTAGAAGCTCAGGGTGCCCACGGTGACCGGCTGGGTCGGCGCCACATAGATGTGGTCGGTCCAGAAGCCCTGGCTGTAGGTGACTCCCCAGGCAGTGCCCGGCCCCTCCCGGTGCCAACTGGTGCTGAATCCCTGGAACTCGGAGTCCTGCTTGGTCTTCGGTTTGATCTCCACGGCCTTGCGGGCGTCGAGGACGACCGCCGTGTTGCCGTCGACCTTGATCTCGGGATTGCCGACGACCGACGTGCCCACGGCCAGGCCGGCCCCGTCCCGGTCCGGGATCCAGGTCGCGATGGAGTAGGTGCCGGCCGGCACCTGCCAGGTCGCGCCGGTGCCGAGGAAGCCGTACTGGTCGTCGTAGGCGCCGTTCAGCTCCTGGAGTGCGAAGAGCGACGCCCCGGTGGACGGTCTGCCCTCGCGGTCCACGAGCGAGACCTTGAGGTTGTACGTCTTCGGCGCCTTCTCGAAGCCGACACTGGTGGTGACCTGGATTCCGCCGTCGGCGGTCGCCGTGACACGGCCCGTGTACCGGCCCCCGGCCTCCTGCGCCGGGTCGACGCCGACGGAGACGGTCGCGGTACCCCGCGCGGGCACGGTCAGGGTGTCCGCACCCAGCGCGAGGTCGGCCAGCGACGACGAGAGCTTCAACTCCACAGGACTGTCAGTGGTGTTGGTGTATGTGATGTCCTTGCTGACGACACCGGTGTCGCCGTCCACGAACTTGCCGAAGCTCAGCGTCGAGGTCGCGAAGACGTCCTGCTCGACCGCCCGTACGGCGTCGACCCGGCCGTCGCCCTGCTCGAACACGGAGTTGACGGCGTTCGTCTTCGCCGTGCTGGCCAGCGCCTCCTTGATCTGCTCGCCGGTCCAGTCCGGATGCGCCTGCGCGACCAGAGCCGCCGCGCCCGCGACGTGCGGGGTGGCCATCGACGTACCGCTCGCCGTCGTGTAGTAGTCGTCGACCGGTGTACTACCAGGCATGCTGGTGCCGGCCGCGCGGGCCGCGGTGATGCTCACGCCCGGTGCGGTGATCTCCGGCTTGACCGCGGAGTCCCCGAGGCGCGGACCCCGGCTGGAGAACGAGGCCAGCTTGTCCGACTTGTCGACCGCGCCCACCGTCAGCGCCGAGTCGGCGATGCCCGGGGTGCCCAGGGTCTGCTCGCCCGGGCCCGCGTTGCCGGCCGCGATCACGAACAACGCGCCGGTGGACGCGGACAGTTGATCGACTGTCTCACTGAGCACGTCGGAGGGACCGTAGGCCGTACCGCCCAAGGACATGGAGACGATCTTCGCGCCGGAGTTCGCCGCCCACTCCATGCCCGCGATGATCCAGGAGGCCTGGCCGCTGCCCGTGTTGTCCAGCACCTTGCCGACCAGCAGCTTCGCGCCCGGCGCCACGCCCTTGTAACGGCCGCCCGAGGCCGCGCCCGAGCCGACGATCGTGGACGCCACATGGGTGCCGTGGCCGAAGCCGTCCTGCACCGTCTCGTCCGGTACGAAGCTCTCCGAGCCGGCGATCTTCCCGGCCAGGTCCGGGTGCCCGGTGTCCACACCCGTGTCCAGGACCGCGACCTCGATGCCCGTGCCGTCGTAGCCCGCCTTCCACACCTCGGGCGCGCCGATCTGCGGCACGCTCACGTCGAGGGACGCCTTCACCTTGGCGTCCAGCCAGATCTTGTCGATGCCGTCGCCGAGCTGCTTCGCGGCCTTCGCGGTCGGCGCGGTACCGAGTGCCGGGGCGATGTCCGACCAGAAGGCCGTGGACTTCTTCGCGCTGAGCGCGGCGCCGTCGATCCCGGGCAACGCCAGCATCCGGCGCGCGCCCTCGGGGGTCTCGGTGCCCTTGCCGTATGTCGCGATGACCGGGGTGGAGCCGGTCTTCGCGTCCGTGTACCCCTGCTCGACCAGCTGGGTGACGTTGAACAGGGCCGGGTCGAGGCGGCCCGCCTTGATGAGCGGGATCGCGTCCGCCGGCAGGACGCTGATCTCGCCGTTCTTCTCGCTGGAGAGGAAGGTGGCGGCCTCGCGGCCCTTGCCGCGCCGGACGTCGACGGCGTTCTTGCCGTCCGGTCCTGCGGTGAGGGTCACGGTGTCGCCGGTGATGAGGGTGACGGTCTGCGGTGGGGCGGTGCTCGGGCCCGTGGGGTGGGTGGAAACCGTGGAACCGGCGGCGGCTGTCGCGGGCGCGATGGCCCCCGCGAGCAGTCCGGCAACTCCGGCCACGGCCCACAGGGCGTGGAGTCTTCGCATGGGTGGACGTCCTCCCCTGAACGCGGAAACGCTTCCGCCCGGTAGGGGGAAGCCAGCCATCAGAGTGAGTGCCGGGGCGAGGGCGGCTCAAGGGAATCACGTGGCCGGAGAGTGCCAACGCCCGCTTCGGTCACGGCAGTTGGAGAAGACGCCGGTCGCCGGGCCAGGGCCTTCGCTCCTCGCCCGCCCCTTTCCCCGCCCCGGACACCCGCCGGCTCGCACGGCTGCGCCTCAGGTGGAACACAGGATTCCCTCAGCGGACCGGGACAGAATCCGGACATGACTGGCACCACCGGGTCCCGCAGCAGCCGCGTCCGCGTGCTCATCGTCGACGACGAGCCCGCGCTCACCGAGCTGCTCTCCGTCGCGGTCACCGAGGCCGGCTGGCGGCCCTACCCCGCGCCGGACGGGCACAGCGCGCTGCGGATCGCCCGCGGCTGCGTCCCGCACGCCGTCGTCCTCGACGGCATGCTGCCCGACCTGGACGGCGTCCAGGTGCTGCGCCGGCTGCGCTACGAGAACCCGCGGCTGCCCGTCCTCATGCTCACCGCGCGCGACGCGATCGAGCACCGCCTCGACGGCCTGGAGGCGGGCGCCGACGACTACGTCACCAAGCCCTTCTCCCTGGAGGAGGTCGTCCTGCGGCTGCGCGGACTGCTGCGCCGCGCGGGCAGCGAACGGCTCCCGGCCGACGACTCCGTACGGGTCCTCGGTGATCTCGTACTCTCCGGCGAGACCCGCGAACTGCGCCGCGCCGGTGAGCCGATCCAGCTCACCGCCAAGGAGTTCGACCTGCTCACCCTGCTCCTCGACCATCCCCGCCAGGTGCTGAGCAAGGCGCAGATCCTCGACCATGTGTGGAGCACCGGGTTCGACGGCGGCGGCAACCTCGTCGAGGTCTACATCTCCAGCCTCCGCCGGAAGATGGACCGGGGGCGCGCACCGATGATCCACACCGTCCGGGGGATGGGATACGCCATACGGCCCGTGGAGGACGGCAGATGAACCCCCTGACCCGCAACCGAGGCCGCCTGCACGGCCGTTCACTCCGCACCCGCCTGCTCCTCTTCATCAGCGCCACCCTCGTGGTGGTCTGCGCCGCGATGTCCCTCACCACCGTCCTCGTCCAACGCGCCTATCTACTGGGCGACTTGGACGACCGGGTCGGCGACGCGGCCCAACGCAGCCTGGGCGGGGCCGAACACCACCCGGGCTTCGACGGAGACCTCGGGTTCCTCATGGAGAACGGTCACGCCGTCGGGACGCTCGCCGCACGGTTCGACGCCAACGGCAGGATCATCGCCGCGGCCGTCGTCCGACAGGACGCCCCGCCCCAGAACCTCACCGCCGCCCAGCGCACGGCCCTCGCGGGCATCACCGCCGACAGCGCGAAGCACACCCGGTCCGTGCCCGGCCTCGGCACCTACCGGCTCACGGCCCTCGACACCGATGGCGTCCGGGTCCTCACCGGCCTCCCGATGGACGACGTACAGCACATGATCAGCGGTCTGGTGGCGGTCGAGGCGGGCGTCGCCCTCGTCGGACTGACCGTGGCGGGCTGTCTGTGCGCCGTGGTCGTACGACGGCAGCTGCGGCCGCTCGGCCGGGTCGCCGCCACCGCCGTCGAGGTCTCCCGCTCACCGCTCGGCCACGGCGAGGTCACCGCGCTGACCCGGGTGCCCGAGCGGGACACCGACCCGGGCAGCGAGGCAGGACAGGTCGGCGCCGCGCTCAACCGCATGATCGACCACGTCGAGTCCTCGCTCGCCGAACGCCAGCGCAGCGAGGAGCAGGTGCGCCGCAGCGAGGAACGCATGCGCCGCTTCCTCGCCGACGCCAGCCACGAACTCCGCACCCCGCTCGCCTCCATCGCGGGCTACGCCGAGCTGATGAACCGCGGCACCGACCGCATCGAACCGGGGCTCGCCTGGCGCCGGGTCACCGCCGAGTCGGCACGCATGACAGGCCTGGTGGAGGACCTGCTGCTGCTCGCCCGGCTCGACGAGGGCCGGCCGCTGCAGTCCGCCGAGGTGGACCTCGCGGCCGTGCTCGCCGAGGCGGTGTGGGACGCGCGCGCGTCGGGCACCGGTCACGAGTGGCAGCTCCAACTCTCCCTGGACGCCCCCGCCCTGGTGATCGGCGACGAGGCCCGCCTGCACCAGGTGCTGGCCAACTTGCTGGCCAACGCGCGTATGCACACACCCGTCGGCACCACGGTCACCGCGAGCGTCGAGGCCACGGCCGACCGCACCGTCGTCATCCGGGTGCGCGACGACGGCCCCGGCATCCCCCCGGCCCTCCTCCCCACCGTCTTCGAACGCTTCACCCGCGCCGACGCCTCCCGCGCCCGCTCCGGCGGCAAGGAGGGCGGCTCCGGCCTCGGCCTGGCCATCGCCACGGCGATCACCGGCGCCCACGGCGGCCGCATCGACGTCACCAGCGTCCCCGGCCGCACCGAGTTCACCGTCGAACTCCCGGCGGCCGAACTCCCGCCCGCCGAAACACAGATGCGCGCCCGTACGGCGCCGGTCTAGCCGCCGTACGAGCGCGTATCCGCGACCGACCGCTACGGCGTGCTCGTGAACGACTCGAAGTCCGCCTCGCCCGTGGTGCCCGAGGCGTGCGGGGTCCGGGTCAGGCCGACGTCCTGGGTGGCCGCGGCGGTCGGGACGTCGATGGTGCCGACCAGGTTCCAGGTGACGTCGTCGGTGGAGTAGTAGCCGCGGTAGGTCGTGCCGTCGCGGACCAGCTTCAGCCACGACGGGTAGACGGCGGTGCCGGTGGAGTCCTGCGAGTCCAGTTTGCCGTCGCCGTCGCTGTCCCACTCGAGCAGACAGCCGTTGCCCGGGGTCGCGACGAGGGCCAAGTAGCCCGGAGACGTGTTGGGTTGGGTGATGTCGTTGCGGACACGGTCGCCGGCCTCTGGAGCGGCAACGCGAGCTGTACCGGCCAGGCCGGTTGAGCCCTTGCTCGGGGCGGACCCGGTGGACGGGGACCACCGGGTCCCCCAGCCGGATGGGCGGAGGGGCGGGACGCCCCCCCGGTGGTTCCTGGCGTGCTGGCACACCGAGATGCGACC
>NZ_JBHYWD010000003.1:389114-536295 GCF_042751305.1 Streptomyces hokutonensis | reverse complement strand
TGTGGTGTGTGGGTGCCGCGGCTGCGCGGGTGCGTGGGGGGCGCCACGGGGTGTTGACCCGGCGGGGGTGGTGGGCCGCGCGGCGGGGGGGGCGCGGGTGGGGCGGCCCCCCCGGCCCCCCCGAGCCGGATGGGCGATGGGGGGTGAGCCCACCCGGGTGGTGCGTGGCTTGGTGCGACACCGAGATGCGACAACGTTGTCAAATGGTCTGCATACGACTCTACCGCCTCAACGGACAACGATGTCAACCCAGTTGGTCTGCGAACGCCGTCCGAGTGGCTGCCCAGCGCGCCCCGGCCGCCCCACGCGCTCTTCCGTGGTACGGGTGGCGCACGTTACTGTCCCTGCGGCTTGTGCGACCTGTGGTGCGCGACCCGTCCGAAGGAGGAGGGGCCGCGTCATGCGTTTCCGTCCCATGTCCCTGTTGCTCGCCGCCGCACTCGCGGTCGGCGGCGCAACCCCCGCCCTGGCGGCCACCGCCGCCCCACCGCACCTCGTCAAGGACCCCAGTGCCTACGTCGATCCGCTGATCGGCACCAAGAACGGCGGCAATGTCTTCCCGGGCGCCGTCGTGCCCTTCGGCATGCTCTCCTGGAGCCCGGAGAACACCAGAGGCAGCGCCACCAGCACCGCCGCGCCCGGCGGTTACCAGTACGACGCCACCCGCATCCGCGGCTTCAGCCTCACCCACATGTCCGGCACGGGCTGCGCGGGCGGCAGCGGCGACATCCCGTTCTTCCCGTACGCCGGTGAGGTCACCTCCTCCCCGGCGAGCGACACCAAGGACGCCGTCTACGCCTCCGACTTCAGCCACACCTCCGAGACCGCCGAGCCCGGCCACTACCGGGTCGGCCTCGCCTCGGGCGTCACCGCCGACCTCACGGCGACGGCCCGCACCGGCTCCGGCCGCTTCACCTACCCGGCCGACAAGCCCGCCTCGCTGCTGATCCGCACCGCCAACTCCGAGGTGGGGTCGGCGAATTCGTCGGTCACCATCGACCCGGCCACCCGCACGGTCTCCGGCTCGGTCACCTCCGGCAACTTCTGCGGCTACCTCGACCCCGAGGGCCAACGCGCCTACTACACCCTGTACTTCACCGCCACCTTCGACCGCGCCTTCAAGACCACGGGCACCTGGCAGGACGACAAGCTGACCCCGGGGTCGACGTCCGCGACCGGTGGCACGGGCGGGTTCGCGAACGGCGGCCGTCCGGTCGCCGGCAAGGGCGCGGGCGGCTACGTCGAGTTCGAGCCCGGCACCGGCCCGGTCGGCGTCAAGGTCGGTATCTCGTACGTCAGTCAGGCCGGTGCCGAGGCCAACCTCGCGGCGGAGAACCCGCCGAAGCGCACCTTCGACGCGGTCGAGGACGCGGCCCACCGCGCCTGGCGCGACCAGCTCGGCGCGATCAAGGTCGGCGGCGGCACCGACGCCGAGCGCACCACCTTCTACACCGCGCTCTACCACTCCCTCCTGCACCCGAACGTCATCAGCGACGCCGACCGCAGATACACGGGCAGCGACGGCAAGGTGCACAAGGTCGGCCGGGGGCACGAGGCGCAGTACGGCACCTTCTCCGGGTGGGACATCTACCGGTCGCAGGTCCAGCTCCTCACCCTCCTCAACCCCCGCACCGGCTCGGACATCGCCCAGTCCCTCTACGAACTCGCCCGGCAGAACGGGGGAGTCTGGGACCGCTGGCTGCACGGCGCGAGCGGCACCCACGTCATGAACGGCGACCCCTCGCCCACCGCCCTGGCCGGCATCCGCGCCTTCGGCGGCACGGACTTCGACCTGAAGGGGGCGCTCGCGTCCCTCGTCCAGGCGGCGACGGTCCCGACCGCGCAGGACCTGTCCTCGTCCGGCAAGCCGGTGCTGTCCGTCGGCCAACGCCCGTCCCTGGACAAGTACTTGAACCTGCACTACATGCCGTCCGTCTCCAACGCCTGGGGCGGTGCCGCCGAGACGCTGGAGATGTCCACGGCCGACTTCGCGCTCTCCCAACTCGCCACGGCGGCAGGGAAGAAGAGCACGGCGGCCGACTTCGCCAAGCGCGCCCAGTGGTGGCAGAACAACTTCAACATCGCCGCCGACCCCACCGGCGGCTACATCGCCAACCGCAAGGCGGACGGCAGTTGGGTCACCGGCTTCACCCCGGGCACCGGCAACGGCTTCGTGGAGGGTACGGCCGCGCAGTACACCTGGATGGTCCAGCACAACCCGGCCGGCCTCTTCGCGGCGATGGGCGGCACGGACAAGGCCCTCACCCGCCTCGACTCCTTCTTCCATGAGGCGGACGGGAGTTGGGCCTTCACCGGCAGCGGCGGCGACAAGTCCGAGCTGGACAACGAGCCGTCCGTCAACGTCCCCTACCTCTACGACTACGCGGGCGCGCCCTACAAGACCCAGGGGACGGTCAGGGCGGCCATGAAGCAGCTCTGGACGACCGACCCGGCCGGCATCCCCGGCAACGACGACCTCGGCGAGATGTCGTCCTGGTACGTCTTCTCCGCCCTCGGCATGTACCCCCAGGTCCCCTCCCGCGCCGAACTCACCCTCGCCTCACCGCTGTTCGAGCGCATCCTGATCAAGCGCCCGCACGGCAACGACATCTCCATCCACGCCCAGGGCGCGGCCACCGACGCCCCGTACATCCAGTCCCTGAAGGTCAACGGCCGCACCAGCGACCGCCCTTGGCTCTCGTCCTCGATCGTCAGGAACGGCGGCACCCTCGACTACACCCTCTCCACCACCCCGAACCGCACCTGGGGCAGCGACCCGGCCGACGCCCCGCCGTCCTTCCGCACCGGTGAGCAGCCGTACCAGATCGGCGTCGGCCCGACCGCCGCAACCCTCGCACCCGGCGACAGCACCAAGGTGAACATCAAGGCGCTGTCCCTGAGCGGCGGCACCGGCCCCGAGGTCCGCTACAGCGTCGAGACCCCCGCCGGGGTCACGGCAACTCCCGCGCAGGGAACGGTCGTCGACGGCTCCCAGGACATCACGCTCACTGCCGCCGACGACGTCAAGCAGGGCTTCTACGACGTGAAGGTCACCGTCACCTCGGGTGGCACGTCGTACGAGCAGCCCGTGTCCCTCACGGTCGCCGCGCCCGGCACTCTCCTCGCCGCCTACAACAACACCGGCGTCTCCGACGACACCGGTGAGCACGACGAGGCGGACTACGACGGGGGCGGCTGGAGCTACTCCCTCCAGGCGCTCACGGCGGCCGGGCTGACCCCGGGCGGCACGGGCACGGTGGACGGACTCGGCTTCACCTGGCCGAACTCGCCGAACGGGCGCCCGGACAACGTCTCGGCGGCCGGTCAGACCCTCCAACTCCCGCAACCCGCCGCCAACTTGTCCTTCGTCGGCAGCGCGGTCAACGGCAACCAGCAGACGAAGGCGACCGTCACCTACACCGACGGCAGCACCGACGTCATCGACCTCTCCTTCACGGACTGGACGGTCGGCGGGGGCGGCGGCACCGTGCAGTACGGCAACGAGGTCGTCGCCAGGTCGGCGTACCGCAATGTCGCGGGTGCGGACAAGGACCCGGTCGTCACCTATGTGTTCGCCACCAAGCCCTTCGCGGCACCCACGGGCAAGACCATCAAGAGCGTGACACTTCCGGACGACCCGGATCTCCATGTGTTCACCCTTGCGGTGAACTGACGTCCACAATGTGTGCCCTCGTCCGTTCCGGTGGCGGGGGCACATCGACGCGTGCGAGCATCCGCAGATGGGTAAACGGCCGCAGCTGCCCGAGGAGTTCCGGGCCGAAGCGCGTTCGGCTTTCGCTTTCCTGGTCGAGGGCGAGGGCTTCGCGCCGCCGGAGGACATAGACGGTGGCCTGCGTTATCTGCGCGCCGACCTGATGGTGCGCGTCTGGTTCCTCGGCGGCGCCGAATCGGAGGTCCTGACACGGCTGATCCCCCTGGCGCCGGACGGCACCAGGGGGAAGGGCGCTTGGCTGGACGACCTGTACAAGGCCGCCGCGTGCGGCCCGGCCCAGGACGTCCCCGTCTTCGCGTCGACCAGGAGAGGCGTGCTCAGACGGGTTCACCAGCACGCGGAGGCGTTGCGCAGGCTGCTGCCCCGCCTCCCCGTGCCGTGACCGTGCCTCAGGCCAGCAGCTCCACCTCCGCGAGCGTCGAGGAGCCGTCCAGGACCAGGCGGTAATGGGCGTACGAGCCCGGTGACTTGACCGAGAAGGCGCGCGTCTGCTTGTCCCAGGTGAAGGACTCGCCTGAGCGCTTGTCGAGCGTCTTCCACTTGGTGCCGTCGGCCGAGCCCTGGAGGGTCCAGCCGGTCGGTGCCAGTGTGCGGTCCGCCGACGACGTCAGCGTGTACTGGATGCCCTTGGTGGCCTTGGCGATCGGCAGGTCCACTGAGGTCACCGTCGCGGCCGTGGCCGACGTGTTGTCGAACAGGGCGCCGGCGGCGGAGAGTTGGTCGCTGCGGGGCGTCGGCACCTGGTCGTTCTTGGTGATCGACACCGGCGCCGCGTTCTTGCCGCTGCCCCACGCCGAGGGCTTGGAGCCCATGGAGAAGTCCAGCACTCCGCCCTTCTCCAGCAGCGAGTGCGGGAGCGAAGTCGACGTCCAGGCCTTGCCGTTGACCTTCAGGCTCTGGACGTAGACGTTCTTCGTACTGTTCTTCGGTGCCTTGACGACCAGGTCCTTGCCGTTCTCCAGGTGGACGGTCGCCTTGGTGAACAGCGGGGAGCCGATGGTGTATTCGCCGCTGCCCATCACCAGCGGGTAGAAGCCGAGCGCGGAGAAGAGGTACCAGGCCGACTGCTCGCCGTTGTCCTCGTCGCCGTGGTAGCCCTGCCCGATCTCGCTGCCGGTGTAGAGCCGCGACAGCACCTCACGCACGTCCTTCTGCGCCTTCCAGGGCTCGCCGGCCGCGTCGTACATGTACGTGACGTGGTGGGCGACCTGGTTGGAGTGTCCGTACTGGCCCATGCGGACGTCGCGGGCCTCCGTCATCTCGTGGATGACACCGCCGTAGGAGCCGACCGTCGCGGACGAGGCCTTCTCCGGGGTGGCGAAGTACTCGTCGAGCTTGTCGCCGAGGGCCTTCCGGCCGCCGTAGAGGTTGGCGAGGCCGCGGCTGTCCTGCGGGGCGGTGAAGGCGTAGCCCCAGCCGTCGGTCTCCGTGTAGTCGTAACCCCAGATCTTCGGGTCGTAACTCGCCGAGTCCACCCGCCAGTTGCCCTTGGCGTCCCTGCCCTGGAAGAACCCGGCCTGCTTGTCGAAGAGGTTCACGTAGTCCTGGGCGCGGTTCAGGAAGTACTCCGACTCCTCCTTGTAGCGCTTCTCCCCGGTCTTCTTGTAGAGGGCCAGGCCCATCTGCGCGATGCCGTAGTCGTTGTTGTAGCCCTCCATGGCCCAGGAGAAGCCCTCGCCGGTGTCCGTGCTGGTGTAGCCGAGGAAGGGCGAGGTGGCCATGCCCTTGCGGCCGACGCCCGAGGAGGGCGGGACGACGGTGGCGTTCTTCACGGCCGCGTCGTACGCCGACTTGGCGTCGAACTGCACGCCCTTGACGTAGGCGTCCGCGAACGCGACGTCCGAGGAGGTGCCGGTCATCAGGTCCGCGTAGCCGGGGGAGGACCAGCGCGAGGTCCAGCCGCCGTCCTTGTACTGCTGCACGAACCCGTCGACCATCTCACCCGCCTGACCGGGCGTCAGAAGCGAGTAGGCGGGCCAGGTGGTCCGATAGGTGTCCCAGAAGCCGTTGTTGACGTACACCTTGCCGTCCACGATCTTCGCGCCGGTGTGCGTCGGGGTGTCCTGGCTCGGCATCGCGGAGAACGGCGAGGCGTACTGGTAGGTCGAACCCACCTTCTCGAAGCCGGAGTTGGGGTACAGGTACAGCCGGTACATGCTGGAGTACAGCGTGGTGAGCTGGTCGGGGGTCGCGCCCTCCACCTCGACCTTGCCGAGCAGTTTGTCCCACACCTGCTGGGCCCGGTCCTTGACCGTGTCGAAGGAGGTGCCGTCCGGGATCTCCTGGCGCAGGTTGTCCTTCGCCTGGTCGATGCTGATCAGCGAGGTGGCCAGGCGCAGGGTGACCGTGTGGTCGGCGCCCGCCTTGAACCGCAGATAGCCCTTGACTCCGGTGGACGAGCCGTCCGTCACCGGTGCGTCGAACACGCCGTAGACGAAGAGCCGGGTCGCGCCCGTGGACAGACCGGACTTGACGTCCGAGTAGCCGGTGACGGTCCCGTTCGTCTTGTCGAGGGTCAGGCCCGCCTGCTCGGTGACGTTGTCGAAGATGACGCTCGCGTCGTCGCCGGGGTAGGTGAAGCGCAGCGAGGCCGCGTGGTCGGTCGGGGCCATCTCGGCCTTGAGACCGTTCTCGAACGTGACGCCGTAGTAGTACGGGCGCGCGGTCTCGTTCTCGTGCCGGAACGCCAACTCCCGTGCGTTCGGGTCGGTGGCGGGCGTTCCCGAGGCCGCCGACGGCATCACCTGGAAGGTCTGCCGGTCGCCCATCCAGGGGCTCGGCTCATGGCTCAGGCTGAGGGCCTGGAGCGTCGGCAGGTTGGCGTCGTTGTTCGCCCGCGCGTAGTCGTAGAGCCAGCTCAGCGACGACGAATTCGTCACCGGGGTCCAGAAGTTGAAGCCGTGCGGCAGCGCGGTGGCGGGGAAGTTGTTGCCGCGCGAGAAGCTGCCGCTGGAGTTGGTGCCCCGGGTGGTCAGCGCGTAGTCGGACAGATGCGCCTTCGGCTTCTCGGGCGCGACCGACTTGAGGCTCACGTCGTCGAGCCAGCCGCGGAACTTCGCCGGCCCGCCGGGGGAGTCGTAGGCCAGCAGGATCCGGTCGACGGTCTTGCCTGCCGCGACCGAACCGATTCGCGAGAGCACGTTGTTCCACTGGTTGACGTAGAGGATCTTGGCCGTGCCCTGCCCCTGTGGGGTGAGCGCGAAGCCGTGCGAGTCGGTCGCGCCGAGGCCGCTGAGATACGTACCGTCCGTGAAGGCGAGGTCCACGGAGACGTTCGTGGCGTCGTAGTCCACGTCGCCGTCGGCCATCTGCGGGAAGATCTTGTACGACAGCGCGGTGTCCCGGCCGACGGCCACGTCCACGTCGAAGACCTTGTTGTACGAGTACGCCCACCCGGTAGCCGTATGACGGCCCGCGTACCGCAGCGCGCGCGTCCCGGTGAAGCCGGCGCCCGCCTTGGCGGTGGGGGAGCCGCTGGGGCCGCGGTCGACCAGCGAGAGCATGTCCTCGGGGATCGGGGCGGTGGCGGAACCGGTGGAGAACTGGACGTCGGCGAGCTGCAGGATGTCGCCGCCGTTGTTCTTGCTCACGTCCAGCCGGAAGTGCTGGTACTCGGCGGGCTCTGCGAGGTCGTACGACTTGGTCTGGAACCGTGCCGAGAACGACTCGCCGGAGCGGGTGTCGACGGTCTTCCAGTCCTTGCCGTCGGTCGACCCCTGGAGGGTCCAGTCCTGCGGGTCGCGCTCGTCGTGGTCGTTGGCCGAAGTCAGCGCATACGTGACTATTTTGAGCGGCTTGTCGAGGTCGAACTCGACCCAGCCCGTGGGCGCGAACGTGAGCCACTTGGTGCCGGACTCGCCGTCGACGAGGTTCTCCTTCACCTCGCCCGCACCGCTGTTCTCGCCGCTGGCCCGCAGGTCCGTGACGTGGTCGTCCACATTGCCGGGGATACCGCTGGTGTATCCCCCGTCGACACCGGAGGCCCGCTTGGAGCCGTCCGGTGCGGTGTCCACGGTGTTCAGCCAGTCCGGCGCCGGATCACCCGACTCGAAGGAGGAGGCGAACTCCCCGGCCGGAGCGGGAGCCTTGACGGGCAGCGCGACGGCCGCCCCCTGCGAGCCCGCCACCAGAGCGACGGCGGCCACCGAGACGGCCGCCGAACCCCACCATCTGTGATGCATACGAGGGCATCCTCCCTGCACGTGGGACAACGTTGTCAATTTCGACGCGCAGGCAACAGTAGGGAGTCAAGTGGCCAGTGATGTCAAGGGTGTTGAGTGCGGCATTCGGGCGCAATAGCGGGGATTTCTCCGGCATCGAACGCACAGGGCCTTCATATTTCCGCGAGGTCTCACTTCGGAAAAGACCGACAACCTACCCTGCATTCGATCTTGCTCTGTCGACCGGAAGTGGACTATACCTGTCGCGTTCGACACCGCTCTCACAGCAGCACGCACGAAGTACCTCTGCACGACCAAGCTCGACCTGACCGCGGTGCCGGGGAGGATCCGGTTCACCGCCTGAGTCCTGTTGAAGGCGAGGACTTGAGCATGGGATCCACTTCAGCCGAGAACAACGGTTCCAATGGCGTCGGCCGCCGTGATCTGATCAAGAGGTCGGCCGCACTCGGCCTGATCTCCGTACCCACGATGAGTTTCCTGTCCGCCTGTGCCAGCGGTGGCGGGGACAACAGCAGCAGTGACGACAACACCAAGGGCACCACGTCGAAGTCGAATCCCTTCGGTGTGAAGAAGGGCAGCACGCTCGACGTCGTCGTCTTCAAGGGCGGTTACGGCGACGACTACGCGAAGGCGTGGGAAGCCAACTTCAAGACGAAGATCGGCGTCAGCTCCACCCACACCGGAACGCAGGAGATCACCGGCAAGCTCCAGCCCCGCTTCAACGCGGGCAACCCGCCGGACATCGTCGACGACTCCGGCGCCCAGCAGATCAAGATCGACGTCCTGTACAAGAACGGCCAGTTGCTCGACCTCTCGCCGGTCCTGGACGCGCCCGCGATCGACGACCCGACCAAGAAGGTGCGCGATCTGCTGATCCCCGGCACCCTCGACCCGGGTGTCCAGGAGGGCAAGGTCGTCGCCCTCAACTACATCTACACGGTCTGGGGGCTGTGGTACTCCGGCAAGCTCTTCAAGGAGAAGGGCTGGACCCCGCCGAAGACCTGGGACGAGTTCATCGCCATCTGCCAGAAGGCGAAGGCGGCCGGTATCGGAGGCCTCGCCCACCAGGGCAAGTACCCGTACTACATCAACGTCGCCATCATGGACCTCATCGCCAAGAAGGGCGGGATCGACGCCGTCAAGGCGATCGACAACCTCGACCCGAAGGCCTTCGTCGGCTCGGCCGCCGCGCAGGCCGGCGTCGAGGCGATCTACGAGGTGGTGGAGAAGGGCCTGTTGATGCCCGGCACCAACGGCCTGACCCACACCGAGTCGCAGACCCGCTGGAACCAGTACAAGGCCGCCTTCATCACCTGTGGTTCCTGGCTGGAGAACGAGCAGCTCAAGCTGACGCCCACGGACTTCGACATGAAGTTCCTGCCGATGCCGCTGCTGGCCGACAGCAAGATGCCGTTCGAGGCGATCCGGGCCGGCTCCGGCGAACCCTTCATCATCCCCGCGAAGGCCAAGAACCTCCCCGGCGCCAAGGAGTTCATGCGCCACATGCTCTCCAAGGAGTGGTCGACGCTCTTCGCTAAGGAGGCCAACTCGCTCACCATCCTCAAGGACGGTGTCGACTCCAGCGTCACCCTGCGCCCGGGCACCCAGTCCACGGTCGACGCGTCCAAGGCGGCCGGTGCCAACACCTTCCGCTACCTCTACCCCGACTGGTACAGCGAGATGGACACCTCCATCCAGAACGCGTCCAACGAGCTGATGGCCAAGCGCATCCAGCCCAAGGAGTGGCTGAAGCGCTGTCAGGCCGCGGTCGACAAGCAGGCCAAGGACCCGGCGTCGAAGAAGAACGTGCACTCCTGATCACAACGCCTGATCGCACCACCTGATCACGCTCGGGACACCAGGGGCAGGAAACGCCAATGCGCAAAGGGCAGTACAGGTTCGTCGCGGGATTTCTCTTCGTTCCCGTGGCGCTCTATCTGATCTTCGTGATCTGGCCGTACATCCAGACGTTCGGCTATTCGCTGACCGACTGGAAGGGCGAGTCACAGACCTTCAAGTTCGTCGGACTGGACAACTATCGAACGCTGCTCCACGACGACGTCTTCAAGGAGGCCATCTGGCACAACCTCCTGTTCCTGGTGTTCATCCCCGTGATCACCATTCTGCTCGCCCTCTTCTTCGCCTTCATGGTGAACGCGGGAGGGCGCAGCAAGGCCGGCGGAGTGCAGGGAGTCACCGGCAGCGGGTTCTACAAAATCGTCTATTTCTTCCCGCAGGTCCTGTCGCTGGCGATTCTCGCGGTGCTGTTCAACGCGGTGTACCGCAGTGACGGCGGCGGTCTGCTCAACGGCTTTCTGATCAAACTCCACCTGGTGGACGCCAACAATCCGGTGGAGTGGCTCAACGAGCCCAACGTGGTGCTGTGGGCGCTGATGGCGGTCGTGGTCTGGCACGGCGTCGGTTTCTATCTGGTGCTGTTCTCCGCGGCCATGCAGTCCATTCCGCGGGACATCTACGAGGCCGCCCTGATCGACGGCGCGAACCGCTCCCAGTCCTTCTTCCGGATCACCCTGCCGCTGCTCTGGGAGACCGTCCAGACGGCCTGGGTGTACCTAGGCATCATCGCGATGGACATGTTCGTCCTGGTCTCCTCCATGACCTCGAACATGGGCGCCTACGGCGGCGGTCCCGACCACGGCAGCGACGTCATGTCGACCGTGATGATGCGCAACTTCCTCTACTTCGGGAAGAGCGGCTACGCCTGCGCGATGGGCGTCGTCATGCTGCTGCTCACCCTGGTCCTGTCCGTGGTCACGCTGCGCGCCACCCGCCGTGAGCGCATCGAGTTCTGAGCGGGAGACATACGACGATGAGCGCACCCCTGAAGGAGACCGCCCCCACGGGCGGCACCGTCCCGCCGCAGCCGTCGGCCGGAAAGTCCAGTGCCCGGCCCGGTGAACCGCGCGGCGAGGGCGTCGTACTGAACGTCTTCTCGCACGGCTTCCTGGCCCTGTGGGCCCTGCTGATCGTGCTGCCGCTGCTGTGGCTGGTGTTCAGCTCGTTCAAGACGGACGTGCAGATCGGCAACTCGGCCTTCGGCTGGCCGCACAACTGGTCGTTCGACGTGTTCCGGCGGGCCTGGGACAAGGGCATCGGCGACTACTTCCTGAACACCTTGATCGTGCTGGTGTTCTCGGTGCCGCTGACGATGCTGTTCGGCTCGATGGCCGCGTACGTGCTGGCCCGCTACCAGTTCTGGGGCAACCGGCTGCTGTACTACTTCTTCGTCGCCGGCGCGATGTTCCCGGTGTTCCTCGCGCTGGTCCCGCTGTTCTTCATGGTCAAGCGCCTGGACATGCTCAACACGTACCAGGGGCTGATCCTGGTCTACATCGCCTACTCGATGCCGTTCACGGTGTTCTTCATGCACGCGTTCTTCCGGACGCTGCCCACGGCGGTCTTCGAGGCGGCGATCCTCGACGGCGCCTCGCACACCCGCACGTTCTTCCAAGTGATGTTGCCGATGGCCAAGGCCGGGCTGATCAGCGTCGGGATCTTCAACACCCTCGGCCAGTGGAACCAGTTCATCCTGCCGACGGTCCTGATGCAGCCGCAGAGCGGCTCGGACCCGGAGCGCTATGTCCTCACCCAAGGGCTCATCCAGCTTCAGCAGCAGCAGGGATACGCCTCCGACCTGCCCGTTCTCTTCGCGGGTGTCACGATCGCCATGATCCCGATGCTGGTCGTCTACCTGTCGTTCCAGCGCCAGGTGCAGTCCGGTCTGACGTCGGCGACGCTGAAGTAGCCGGCCTGGACGACGCGACAGGAAGAGATCGTTCCGCCACCGTTCCCGGCAGGCCGGGAGCGGTGGTCACGTATGTGTCCGGGACCCTCGATGCGGTTCAACCTCTTGACGGGAGGCGACCCTAACGGCTCAGCTTAGAGTTCACTAGTTGGACATAGACGGGGCCTCATCGATGCGGTCCCGCGCGCAGGAGGTCGTCGTGGAGACTCCGGGGTCGCAGTCGTCGCTGCACCGAGCGAATCTAGAGCGGGTCGTGCGAGCGGTGCGGCTGGCGGGGTCGCTCACCCAGGCGGAGATCGCGAGGACGACGGGTCTGTCCGCTGCGACGGTCTCCAACATCGTGCGCGAACTCAAGGACGGCGGAACGGTCGAGGTCACGCCCACTTCGGCGGGCGGCCGCCGGGCCCGCAGCGTGTCGCTGAGCGGGGACGCCGGCATTGTCATCGGCGTCGACTTCGGGCACACGCATTTGCGCGTCGCGGTCGGGAATCTCGCCCATCAGGTGCTGGCCGAGGAGTCCGAGCCGCTCGATGTGGACGCCTCCTCCAGCCAGGGCTTCGACCGGGCGGAAGAGCTGGTCAACCGGCTGATCGCGGCCACCGGGGTGGACCGTTCCAAGATCGCCGGGGTGGGCCTCGGCGTGCCCGGACCGATCGACGTGGAATCGGGCACCCTGGGCTCCGGCGCCATCCTGCCGGGCTGGTCGGGCATCAGACCCGCCGAGGAGCTGGGCAGCCGTTTGGGCGTACCAGTGCACGTGGACAACGACGCCAACCTCGGCGCCCTCGGTGAGCTGGTCTGGGGCAGTGGGCGGGGCGTCAGGGACCTGGCGTACATCAAGGTCGCGAGCGGGGTCGGCGCGGGGCTGGTCATCAACGGCAAGATCTACCGGGGCCCGGGTGGCACAGCGGGAGAAATCGGGCATATTACTCTTGATGAGTCCGGCCCTGTCTGCCGTTGCGGAAACCGGGGCTGTCTGGAGACCTTCACGGCCGCGCGCTATGTGCTGCCGCTCCTCCAGGGCAGTCACGGCACCGACCTGACCATGGAGGGAGTCGTACGGCTGGCGCGGGACGGAGACCCGGGCTGTCGTCGGGTGATCGCCGACGTCGGCCGACACATCGGCAGTGGAGTCGCCAATCTCTGCAATTTGCTGAACCCGAGCCGGGTGGTTCTCGGTGGCGATCTCGCCGAGGCCGGTGAGCTGGTGCTCGGTCCGATCAGGGAGTCTGTAGGCCGCTATGCGATCCCCAGTGCGGCGCGTCAACTGTCCGTTCTCCCGGGTGCACTTGGAGGCCGTGCGGAGGTGCTCGGAGCGCTCGCTCTCGCACTCAGCGAGATGGGCGATTCGACCCTTTTGGACGGGTCGCTGACCGCAGCGACACCTGCCTTCACTTAGAGAACGCACGACGCCGTTGCCATCTCGTTAAGTATTTACTTCTTGACGCCGAACGCGCGGCCGAGTTGACTTCCAGCCACCTCGGCCGCAACGACGCGGCCTCGTCAGGGAGGTTTCTGAAGTGAACACGCGTATGCGTCGTGCCGCCGTTGCTGTCATCGCCACCACGATGGCCGTCTCGCTGGCCGCCTGTGGCAAGGCCGGCGACAACAAGAAGTCCGACAGCAGCTCCTCGAGCTCCTCGGGCGGTACCAACGCCAAGATCGGTCTGCTCCTGCCCGACAGCGTCACCACGCGGTACGAGAAGTTCGACAAGCCGTACTTCGAGGCCAAGGTCAAGGAGCTCTGCTCCGGCTGCACCGTCGAGTACAACAACGCCAACGCCAGCGCGGCCACCCAGGCCCAGCAGGTCAGCAGCATGATCACCAAGGGCGTCAAGGTCATCGTGATCAGCGCCCAGGACTCCGCCGCGATCAAGTCCTCGATCCAGCAGGCGGTCGACAAGGGCATCAAGGTCGTCGCGTACGACCGTCTGGCCCAGGGCCCGGTCTCGGCCTACGTCTCCTTCGACAACGTCCAGGTCGGCAAGCTCCAGGGCGAGGCCCTCCTCACCGCGCTGGGCTCGAAGGCCACCCCGAAGTCGAAGATCGTCATGATCAACGGCGACGACGCCGACCCGAACGCCGCGCAGTTCAAGAAGGGCGCCCACGAGGCCCTCGACGGCAAGGTCGACATCGCCTACGAGCAGTCCGGCCTGTGGAAGGACACCGTCGCCAACCAGAAGGTCACGGCGGCCATCACCCAGCTCGGTGCCAAGAACATCGCGGGCGTCTACTCCGCCAACGACGGCATGGCCGGCGGTATCGCCACCGCCCTCAAGGGCGCGGGCATCAGCAACATCCCGCTGACGGGCCAGGACGCGGAGCTCGCCGGTATCCAGCGCATCGTCGCCGGTACCCAGTCCAGCACCGTCTACAAGGCCTTCAAGCCGGAGGCCGAGGCCGCCGCGACGCTCGCCGTCGACCTGGCGCAGGGCAAGAGCATCACCTCGCTCGCCACCACGACCCAGACCAGCGGCTCCGGCGACAAGGTGCCCTCGCAGCTGCTCGTCCCGGTGTCGGTCACCAAGGCCAACATCAAGGACACGGTCGTCAAGGACGGTCTCTACACCGTCGCGCAGATCTGCACCGCCGACTACGCCAAGGCGTGCAAGGCGGCCGGTCTGTCGTAACCACCGCCCAGCGGTGACAAAGCCCCTTCGGCGTCCGCCCCACCTTCAAACCCCGCTGTGGGGCGGGCGCCGATCGGAACCCGTGCGAACGCAGCCGTTGCCAACTGGCACCGGCCGCGCGCATGTTCATCTTGTAAATCTGTGCCTAGGCACAACCCTCCGCGTCTTTTGACAAGCGCGGCATCCCCGCCGGTCAGGCGGCGAAGGAGATGGTTCACGTGTCCGCTACGCCCGTGCTGGCGTTGCGCGGAGTCTCCAAGCGATTCGGTGCGGTGCAGGCCCTCACCGACGTAGAGCTGGAGGTTCACGCCGGAGAAGTGGTCGCGCTGGTCGGCGACAACGGCGCAGGAAAGTCCACCCTGGTGAAGACGATCGCCGGAGTGCACCCCATCGATGAAGGAGTCATCGAGTGGGAGGGCAGCCCGGTCAGCATCAACAAGCCGCACGACGCCCAGGGACTCGGCGTCGCGACGGTCTACCAGGACCTCGCGCTGTGCGACAACCTCGACGTCGTCGGCAACCTGTACCTCGGGCGTGAGCTGCTTCGCCGTGGCGTCATCGACGAGGTCACGATGGAGAAGAACTCCCGCGAGCTGCTGAGCACCCTCTCCATCCGCATCCCCAGCGTGCGCATCCCGATCGCCAGCCTCTCCGGTGGCCAGCGGCAGGTCGTCGCCATCGCCCGCGCGCTGATCGGTGACCCCAAGGTCGTCATCCTCGACGAGCCCACCGCCGCCCTCGGCGTCGAGCAGACCGCACAGGTCCTCGACCTGGTCGAGCGGCTGCGCGAGCGCAACCTCGGCGTCATCCTCATCAGCCACAACATGGCCGACGTCAAGGCGGTCGCCGACACCGTCAACGTGCTGCGCCTGGGCAAGAACAACGGCTCCTTCCCGGTGAAGGACACCAGTCAGGAAACGATCATCGCCGCGATCACCGGTGCCACGGACAACGCCGTGACCCGTCGTGCGGTGCGCAGCACGGAGGCGGCAAAGTGAGCGACACGTCAGGCACCGTGAAGAAGGAATCGGCGGAGTCGCAGACCACCGTCGCTCCCGCCGACGACCCCACGGCCGCGGCCGTCCCGGTCGTCGACCCGCGTCTGCTGATCCGCGAAGAGGGCTTCAAGGGCTACATCACCGAGTTCAAGCGCAAGGTCAGGGGCGGTGAGCTCGGCTCCCTGCCGGTCATCGCCGGCCTGATCGTCATCGGCATCATCTTCCAGTCGCAGAACAGCCGGTTCCTGAGCGCGGACAACCTGTCCAACATCAGCTACTACCTGTCGGCCACCGGCATGCTCGCCATCGGCCTCGTCTTCGTGCTGCTGCTCGGCGAGATCGACCTGTCCGTCGGCTCGGTCAGCGGTCTGGCGTCCACGCTGTTCGCCGTCTTCGTGGTCAACCACGGGATGGAGGGCTGGCTGGCGCTGGTCCTGACCATCGTCACCGGTGTCGGCATCGGCGCGCTGCACGGCTTCTTCTTCGCGAGGATCGGCGTACCGGCGTTCGTCGTCACCCTGGCCGGCTTCCTCGGCTGGAACGGTCTGATGCTGTGGCTGCTCGGTTCGAGCGGCACCATCAACATCCCGGACGCGGGCCCGGTGCACCTGCTCGGCCAGAGCTCGTTCTTCATGGACCAGTCGATCGCCGGCGCCTACATCCTGGCCACCCTCGGCGTCGCCTCCCTGGCCTACGGCTCGCTCGTCGACCAGCGTCGCCGCAAGGCCGCAGGGGTGCCCTTCCGGCCCACCAGCGAGATCGCGCTGCGGGTCGGCCTGCTCGCGGTGGCCGCGTTCGTCACCGCCGCGGTGCTGAACTCCTCGGCCGGTGTCTCCAACTCGCTGGTGATCTTCCTCGCCTCCCTGGTGATCGTGGACTTCGTGCTCCGCCGTACCCCGTACGGCCGCAAGGTCTTCGCGGTCGGCGGTGGCATCGAGGCCGCGCGCCGTGCCGGTATCAACGTGTCCATGATCCGCATCACCGTGTTCGCCATCTCCGGCGGCTTCGCGGCGGTCGGCGGTATGTTCTTCGCCGGCCAGACCCAGAGCGCCACGCTCAACGCCGGTGGCGGCAACACCCTGATGCTGGCCATCGCGGCGGCGGTCATCGGCGGTACGAGCCTCTTCGGCGGCCGCGGCACCGTCTGGTCCGCCCTCCTGGGCATGCTCGTCATCCAGTCGATCCAGACCGGTCTCGACCTGCTCAACATGAACACGTCGATCCAGTACATGATCACGGGTGGCGTTCTGCTCGGCGCGGTCGTCATCGACTCCGTGTCCCGCAAGAGCCAGAAGGCGGCAGGTCGCGGCTGACCTGCGTCCTTTCGGACGAGTGCCCGGTACCGATCGCGGTACCGGGCACAGTCATGTCACAGGAAAGGTCGTAGGAAAGGCTGTTCTTGGGTACAGCCGATCGCGTGACGTACGACGCACAGCCCGGGCGCGGTCCGCAGAGGCGGAACATTAGACTCGACAAGCCCGGCAACAGCTCGATCAGCTCTACTCGCAAGGAGGCACGGGTGCCGCTGCTGACCCGCATCAGGGGACCGCGCGATCTGGACCGGCTCAGCCTGGAGCAGCTGGACCAGCTGGCCGAGGAGATCCGGACCTTCCTCGTCGACGCCGTCTCCAAGACCGGCGGCCACCTCGGCCCGAACCTCGGTGTGGTCGAGCTGACCATCGCCCTGCACCGTGTCTTCGAGTCCCCGAAGGACCGGGTGCTGTGGGACACCGGCCACCAGTCCTACGTGCACAAGCTGCTCACCGGCCGCCAGGACTTCTCGAAGCTGAAGCAGAAGGGCGGCCTCTCCGGCTACCCCTCGCAGGCCGAGTCCGAGCACGACGTCATCGAGAACTCGCACGCCTCCACGGTCCTCGGCTGGGCCGACGGCCTCGCGAAGGCCAACCAGGTGCTGAAACGCGAGGACCACGTGGTCGCCGTGATCGGTGACGGCGCCCTCACCGGCGGTATGGCCTGGGAGGCGCTGAACAACATCGCCGACGCCAAGGACCGCCCCCTCGTCATCGTCGTCAACGACAACGAGCGGTCGTACGCACCGACCATCGGCGGCCTCGCGAACCACCTGGCGACCCTGCGGACCACCGACGGCTACGAGCGCTTCCTGGCCCGCGGCAAGGACCTCCTGGGGCGCACCCCGGTCGTCGGCAAGCCCCTCTACGAGACGCTGCACGGCGCGAAGAAGGGCCTGAAGGACTTCATCGCCCCGCAGGGCATGTTCGAGGACCTCGGCCTCAAGTACGTCGGCCCCATCGACGGCCACGACATCGAGGCGATGGAGTCCGCGCTGGCCCGCGCCAAGCGGTTCGGCGGCCCGGTGATCGTCCACGTCCTCACCGAGAAGGGCCGCGGCTACCAGCCCGCCCTCCAGGACGAGGCCGACCGCTTCCACGGCATCGGCCCCATCCACCCCGACACCGGTCTGCCGATCAAGGCCTCCGGCGCCGACTGGACCTCCGTCTTCGGCGACGAGATGGTCGCGCTCGGCAAGGAGCGCGAGGACATCGTCGCGATCACCGCCGCGATGCTCCAGCCGGTCGGCCTCAAGAAGTTCGCCGACGCGTTCCCGAACCGGATCTACGACGTCGGCATCGCCGAGCAGCACGGCGCCGTCTCCGCGGCGGGCCTCGCCACGGGCGGTCTGCATCCGGTGTTCGCGGTGTACGCCACATTCCTGAATCGTGCCTTCGACCAGGTCCTCATGGATGTCGCCCTCCACAAGTGCGGTGTGACCTTCGTACTGGACCGGGCCGGCGTCACCGGCACCGACGGCGCCTCCCACAACGGCATGTGGGACATGTCGATCCTCCAGGTCGTCCCCGGGCTGCGGCTCGCCGCCCCGCGCGACGCCGACCAGGTCCGCGCCCAGCTCCGCGAGGCCGTCCAGGTCAAGGACGCGCCGACGGTGGTCCGCTTCTCCAAGGGCGCGGTCGGCCCCGCCGTACCCGCCGTGGGCCGCATCGGCGGCATGGACGTACTGCGCGCGCCCGGCACCGACGCACCGGACGTCCTCCTGGTCTCCGTCGGCGCGCTGGCGCCGATGTGCCTGGAGATCGCCGACCTCCTCGACAAGCAGGGCATCACCACCACCGTCGTCGACCCGCGCTGGGTCAAGCCCGTCGACGAGGCCATGGCCCCGCTCGCCGAGCAGCACCGGGTGGTCGTCACCGTCGAGGACAACTCCCGGGTCGGCGGCGTCGGTTCGTCGATCGCACAGGCCCTGCGCGACGCCGGTGTGGATGTTCCGCTCCGCGACTTCGGCATCCCGCCGCGCTTCCTCGACCACGCCTCGCGCGCCGAGGTGATGACGGAGATCGGCCTCACCGCGCCGGACATCGGCCGCCAGGTGACCGGCCTGGTCTCCAAGCTGGACGGCCGCTTCGACCGGCCCGCGGCGGAGGCCGACTCGGTGGAGTCCGCACGCGACTGAGGCACGGTAGCACCGCCGAACGGGCCGCTTCCGCCACCCTTTGCAGTGGTGGAAGTGGCCCGTTCGCGTGAACCCGCCCGCGTCGGGGCATACGCACATCGCCCCCTCTCGATCATGTCGAGGACGCCAAGCGTGGGAGGTACACCCGTGAGCAGCACCCTCTTCCGGACGAAGAGAGTCGAACAGTCCATCCAGGACACCGAGGAACCGGAGCACGCGCTCAGAAAGTCCCTCTCGGCCCTGGATCTGACGGTGTTCGGCGTCGGAGTGGTCATCGGCACCGGCATCTTCGTCCTCACCGGCACCGCCGCCAAGAACAACGCCGGCCCGGCGGTCTCCCTGTCCTTCGTCGTGGCCGGCGTCGTCTGTGCCCTCGCGGCGCTCTGCTACGCCGAGTTCGCGTCCACGGTCCCGGTGGCGGGCTCCGCCTACACCTTCTCGTACGCCTCCCTCGGCGAACTCCCCGCCTGGACCATCGGCTGGGACCTGGTCCTCGAACTCGCCCTCGGCACGGCGGTGGTGGCGGTCGGCTGGTCCGGCTACATCCACTCGCTGCTGGACAACGCGGGCTGGCATCTGCCCGAGGCGCTCAGCGGCCGGGACGGCGCCCACGGCTTCGGCTTCGACATCCTCGCCGCCGCGCTCGTCCTCGTCCTCACCGCGATCCTCGTCCTCGGCATGAAGCTCTCCGCGCGCGTCACCTCCGTCGTCGTCGCCATCAAGGTGGCCGTCGTGCTCGTGGTGATCGTCGCGGGCGCCTTCTTCATCAAGGGCGACAACTACAAGCCGTTCATCCCCAAGGCACAGTCGGTGGAGGCGGGCGGCAACCTCAAGGCCCCGCTGATCCAGCTGATGTTCGGCTGGGCGCCCTCCAACTTCGGCGTCATGGGCATCTTCACGGCGGCCTCCGTGGTCTTCTTCGCCTTCATCGGCTTCGACGTCGTCGCCACCGCCGCCGAGGAGACCCGCAACCCGCAGCGGGACGTCCCGCGCGGCATCCTCGGTTCACTGATCATCTGCACCACGCTGTACGTCGCCGTGTCGATCGTCGTCACCGGTATGCAGAAGTACAGCTCGCTGTCGATCGACGCGCCCCTCGCGGACGCGTTCAAGGCCACCGGACACCCGTGGTTCGCGGGCCTGATCAGCTTCGGCGCCGCGATCGGCCTGACGACTGTCTGCATGATCCTGCTCCTGGGCCAGGCCCGCGTCTTCTTCGCGATGAGCCGAGACGGCCTCCTGCCCCGCTTCTTCTCCCACGTCCACCCGCGCTTCCGCACCCCCTACCGCCCGACCATCCTCCTCGGTGTGGTCATCGCGATCGTCTCGGGCTTCACGAGCCTCAGCGAACTCGCCGAACTG
Organism: Streptomyces hokutonensis; assembly: GCF_042751305.1. Classification (GTDB taxonomy): domain Bacteria; phylum Actinomycetota; class Actinomycetes; order Streptomycetales; family Streptomycetaceae; genus Streptomyces; species Streptomyces hokutonensis_A. The sequence goes on along the minus strand of NZ_JBHYWD010000003.1, from coordinate 516,177 downwards.
GTCAACATCGGCACCCTGTTCGCCTTCATCGTGGTCGCGATCGGCGTGATCATCCTCAGGAACAAGCGCCCCGACCTGCCCCGCTCCTTCCGCACCCCCCTGGTCCCCGCCCTCCCCATCCTCTCGGTCCTCGCCTCCCTCTGGCTGATGCTCAACCTCCCCGCCGAGACCTGGCTCCGCTTCGCCATCTGGATGGTGATCGGCTTCGTCGTGTACTTCTTCTACGGCCGCACGCACAGCAGACTTGGACAGCAGCAGGCGGCGGAGGCGGGCGCGTCCACGACGCCACCGACCGGAGACGCACCGTAGGCACGCCAGTTCACCGTCCGGGGGGGGCGGAACCCCCCCCCAGAACCCGGGGAGGGGGGGCCCACGCGCCCCCCCCCCCCCCCCCCCCCACCCCCCCCCCCCCCCCCCCCCCCCCCCCCCCCCCCGCACCCCCACCGTCGCCCCCAAATTACCCCGCCCGCCCGGCAAAACCCCCCCCCGCGCGGGGTTTTGCCCGCGCCACATGACGTATCCGTCAACCCCGCACGCTACGCGGCCCGGTGACCTCGGCGCCCAACTCCGTCACCCTGCGCCGCAGTTCACGATCCGCCGTGACCACCAGAGAGGGCCGGCCGCCGGCCTCGGCGACCAGTTCGACCATACGGTCGTCGCCGCTGCCGGGTGCAGAGTCCACCCGTACGCCCGGGACGGACTCCACTCCACGGGCCGCGCCCTCCACGACGAGGACGATCTCCACGGGGTGCGTACGGCCCGGCAGGCCGTCTGTCGCGAGGCGGTCGCGGAGGCGCTCGGCGGCGGCCTTCCGGTCCCGCCACCAGCCGTCCGGCACCGAGCCGACGACATTCGCGCCGTCGACGATCACGAGCAGGGGAGTGTCCTCGTCCATGGGCCAAGGGTCGCACGCGGGCAGGGGGCGCCCCGCGCGAAAGCGGCCGCCCCGATTACAGTGAACCGGTGAACGGCGACTGGCTCATACGCGGCCGTGACGGTCGGCTCAGTGTCTATCTGCCCTCGGGCGACGCCGTCCTGTGCCGTGCGGAACGCGGCCCAGACGGCCTCTGGAGCGCCCCGCGCACGGTGGGCGGCGACCAGAAGCTGCACCCGGGGCTGCTCGGCATCGGGCAGGGCGCGGACGGCTACGCCCATCTGGCGGCCTGGCGGCCCACGGTGCCCGGCGAATCCGGACTGGTCCACTCCACGCACTTCCGGCCCCGGCTCACCGCCCTCGACTGGAACCCGGTCGGCCACCCGGACCGGACGGGCGACCGCACCGGCGTTCCGGCGGTCGCGGTCGACGCGGAGGGGCGGGCCCATCTCTTCGTGCGCAACAAGGCGGGCGGGGTGAGCATGCTGGCCCAGCGGGAGAAGGGCGGCTGGGATCCCTGGCGCGACCTCAAGGGGACCGACGTCCACGAGGACCTGGCCGCGGTCACGGGGGAGTCCGGCAGGGTCGAGCTGTACGCGGCGGTGCCCGGCGCGATCCTGCACTGGCGCCAGCTGGAGCCGGGCGCGCAGCCGGTCCTGGAGGAGGCGATGGAGGCCAGGATCAGACCCGGCACGCTCCGCGCGCTGGCCACCTCCCCGGAGACGACCACCCTCTACTACACGGACGACTCCGGCGACCTCTGCGCCTGGCGCCCCGGCAGCAAGCCGCTCACTCTGCTGCCCTCGGCGGGCCCGGGCCCGGTCTCCGTCGTCCGCTGTGAACTCGACGGCCACGACTGCACGTTGCTCGCCCAGCGCTCGGCCAGCGGCCGGGTCGCGTTCGCCGCGTATCCCACCGAGCAGGAGTCGGCGGGCGCCTGGTGGACCGAGTCGGGCCCCCAACTCCCGGCGGACGCCGAGGTTTCGCTCGCCCTGGACGAGAACGACCGGGTCGTCGCCGCGACGTTGTCCCCGTCCACGGGTCAACTCCTGGTCACCCGGCGGAAGGACGAGCCGGGCCTGGCCCTGGAGGCCTGGCGGGAGGTGTGAATGCGCCATGATGACCACCGTGGACAGCGAATCACTCATCGCCGTTTGGCGGCGTATCCTCGACGGCTCCGAGAAGCCGTGGGTCCTGTTCGAGCACGGCACCTGTGTGTTGCTCGAGGAGCCCGACGGCGATCCCGCCGAACAGGCCACCGGGATCCTGCGCGAGTTCGGCCCCGTACAGGTGGCGACGTCGGCGGGCGACTTCCGGGTACTGGAACTCAAGAACGGCGAGGGCTGGTTGGTGACGAGCCATCACCGGGACGTCGTCACGTTCGTCGCGACGGAGGAGCCCGACGATCCCTCGCACCTGGCCGTCGGCATCCACGGCAGGGCGAAGCGCGACCAGGACGGCACCGAACTGCGTGTCGTCCACGTCGAGGACGTCCCCTGACATGCCGGTGCCCGGTACATCGGCCGATGTACCGGGCACCGTACGACGGGAGTTACGCCGGAACGCTCGCCACACCCGGCGCCAGGAACGGCTTGCCGTTCACCCGCGCCGAGACGCCCTCGCGGTCCAGGTACGGCGTGATGCCGCCCAGGTGGAAGGGCCAGCCGGCGCCCGTGATCAGGCACAGGTCGATGTCCTGCGCCTCGGCGACGACACCCTCGTCGAGCATCAGACCGATCTCCTGCGCCACCGCGTCCAGGACACGGTCCCGCACCTGCTCCTCGGTCAGCACGGAGTCGCCCTGCTTGAGCAACGCGGCGACCTCGGGGTCGAGTTCGGGCTTCCCGCTGTCGTAGACGTAGAAGCCGCGCTTGCCCGCCTTGACGACGGCCGCGAGGTTCGGGGAGACCGTGAAGCGGTCCGGGAAGGCCCGGTTGAGGGTCTCCGAGACATGCAGACCGATGGCCGGACCGACCAACTCCAGCAGCACCAGCGGGGACATGGGCAGACCGAGCGGCTCTACGGCCTTCTCCGCGACCGCGACCGGGGTGCCCTCGTCGATGACGTTCTGGATCTCGCCCATGAAGCGGGTGAGGATGCGGTTGACGACGAACGCCGGGGCGTCCTTCACCAACACGGCGGTCTTCTTCAGCTTCTTGGCCACCGCGAACGCGGTCGCGAGCGAGGCGTCGTCCGTCTGCTCGCCGCGCACGATCTCCAACAGGGGCAGAATCGCTACGGGGTTGAAGAAGTGGAAGCCCACGACCCGCTCGGGGTTCTTCAGCTTCGACGCCATCTCGCTCACCGACAGCGAGGAGGTGTTGGTGGCGAGGATCGCGTGCGCCGGGGCGACCGCCTCGACCTCCGCGAACACCTGCTGCTTGACGCCGATCTCCTCGAAGACGGCCTCGATGATGAAGTCGGCGTCGGAGAAGCCCTCGGCCTTGTCCAGCACACCGGTGACCAGGGCCTTGAGGCGGTTGGCCTTGTCCTGGTTGATACGGGACTTCGACAGCAGCTTCTCGATCTCGGCGTGGACGTATCCCACACCCTTGTCGACGCGCTCCTGGTCGATGTCCGTGAGGACGACCGGTACTTCGAGGCGGCGCAGGAAGAGCAGGGCGAGCTGCGAGGCCATCAGGCCCGCGCCCACGACGCCGACCTTCGTGACCGGACGGGCCAGGGACTTGTCGGGCGCGCCCGCCGGACGCTTGCCGCGCTTCTGCACGAGGTTGAACGCGTAGATACCGGCGCGGAGTTCGCCACCCATGATCAGGTCGGCGAGGGCCAGGTCCTCGGCGTCGTAGCCCTGCTGGAGGTCGCCGTTCTTCGAGGCCTCGATGATGTCGAGCGCGCGGTAGGCGGCCGGGGCCGCGCCGTGCACCTTGGAGTCCGCGACGAAACGGCCCTTGGCGACGGCCTGGTCCCAGGCCTCGCCGCGGTCGATCGCCGGACGCTCGACCTTGATGTCGCCCTTGAGGACGTTCGCCGTCCAGATCAGCGACTGCTCCAGGAAGTCCGCGCCCTCGAAGAGCGCGTCCGCGATCCCGAGGTCGAAGACCTGCTGGCCCTTGAGCTGCTTGTTCTGGTTGAGGCTGTTCTCGATGATCACCGAGACGGCCTTCTCGGCGCCGATCAGGTTCGGCAGCAGCGTGCAGCCGCCCCAGCCGGGGACCAGACCGAGGAAGACCTCGGGGAGGGAGAAGGCCGCGATGTGCTTGGAGACCGTGCGGTACTCGCAGTGCAGACCGACCTCGACGCCACCGCCCATGGCCGCGCCGTTGTAGTACGTGAAGGTCGGTACCGCGATGTCCGCGAGGCGCTTGAAGACCTCGTGGCCGCCCTTGCCGATGGCGAGCGCGTCGTCGTGGTTCTTGAGGAGCTCGACGCCCTTGAGGTCCGCGCCGACCGCGAAGACGAACGGCTTGCCGGTGATGCCGACACCGACGATCTCGCCGGCCGCCGCCTCCTTCTCGACCTGGTCGATGGCGGTGTTGAGGTTCGCGAGCGAGGCCGGGCCGAAGGTGGTCGGCTTGGTGTGGTCGAAGCCGTTGTCCAGCGTGATGAGCGCGAACCGCCCAGCGCTGTACGGCAGTTCGAGGTGGCGGACGTGCGCGGACGTCACGACCTCGCCCGGGAACAGCTCGGCCGCACCCTTCAGAAGCTCGGTGGTGGTGCTCACTTGTCCCCCTCGAAGTGCGGGTTCTCCCAGATGACCGTGGCGCCCATGCCGAAGCCGACACACATGGTGGTCAGGCCGTAGCGGACGTTCGGCTGCTCCTCGAACTGACGGGCCAGCTGCGTCATCAGGCGCACGCCCGAGGAGGCCAGCGGGTGACCGAAGGCGATCGCGCCGCCGTACTGGTTGACGCGCTCGTCGTCGTCCGCGATGCCGTAGTGCTCCAGGAAGGCCAGCACCTGGACGGCGAAGGCCTCGTTGATCTCGAAGAGGTTGATGTCCTCGATGGACAGGCCCGCCTTGGCGAGCGCCTTCTCCGTGGCCGGGATCGGGCCGTAGCCCATGACCTCCGGCTCGACGCCCGCGAAGGCGTACGACACGAGGCGCATCCGCACCGGCAGGTTGTTCTCGCGGGCGAAGTCCTCGCTCGCGATGATCGACGCGGTGGCGCCGTCGTTGAGACCGGCCGCGTTGCCCGCGGTGACCCGGCCGTGCACACGGAACGGCGTCTTCAGCCCGGCCAGGTTCTCCAGGGTGGTCCCCGGACGCATCGGCTCGTCGGCGGTCACGAGACCCCAACCGGTCTCGCCCACCTGCTCGTTGGTGTTGCGCACCGAGATGGGCACCAGGTCCTGCTGGATCTTGCCGTTGGCGTACGCCTTGGCGGCCTTCTCCTGCGAACGCACCGCGTACTCGTCGGCGCGCTGCTTGGTGATCGTCGGGTAGCGGTCGTGCAGGTTCTCCGCCGTCATGCCCATGAACAGCGCGGAGTCGTCGACCAGCTTCTCGCTCACGAACCGCGGGTTCGGGTCCACGCCCTCGCCCATCGGGTGGCGGCCCATGTGCTCGACACCACCGGCGATGACGGCGTCGTAGGCACCGAAGGCGATGGAGCCCGCGGTGGTGGTGACGGCGGTCAGCGCGCCCGCGCACATGCGGTCGATGGAGTAACCGGGCACCGACTGCGGCAGTCCGGCAAGAATGCCGGCCGTACGGCCGAGGGTGAGCCCCTGGTCACCGATCTGCGTGGTCGCGGCGATCGCGACCTCGTCGATCTTCGCGGGGTCCAGACCGGGGTTGCGGCGCAGCAGCTCCCGGATCGCCTTCACGACGAGGTCGTCGGCCCGGGTCTCGTGGTAGATGCCCTTCGGGCCCGCCTTGCCGAACGGGGTACGGACGCCGTCTACGAAGACGACGTCCCTGACGGTACGAGGCACGATTGGCTCTCCTCCAGGGTGCGGGATCTGCACTGCTGCGATGCGCTGAGCGCGCGCTCAGGAACCATGCTACTTGTGAGTAACCAGGCTGCCCAGTCCCGGGGCTCCAAGCGGTGAACGTCACACCCCGGAACCCTCGCGATCATGCCCCGGGCGGTCCGGTCGACCCCCGCGGGGCCAGCACCGGAGCGGGCACGGGATGCGAACCGGAACCCTCCCCGGAGATCACCCCGAACAGCGTCCGTGCCGCGTCCGCGCCGAATCCGTGCACATCATGGCTCATCGCGGAGAGCGTCGGACGCGTGATCCGGCACAACTCGGAGTCGTCCCAGGCCAGCACGGACACATCGGCCGGCACGGCGAGCCCCAGCTCGGCGGCGACCGCGAGCCCCGCGACGGCCATGATGTCGTTGTCGTACACGATGGCCGTCGGCCGGTCCGGTGCCGCCACCGTCAGCAGCGACCGCGTGGCCCGAGCGCCCGCCTCCCCCGACTGGTCGGTGTCCAGCTGACGGGCCCCGGCCAGTCCCAGTGCCCGCGCCGTCGTATCGAAGGCGGCGGTCCGCAACGCGGTGAGCGCGGCCACCCCGCCCACCCGCGCGATCCGCCGATGCCCGAGCCCGGCCAGATACCGCACAGCCTCCGTGACGGCACCGGCATCGTCGCTCCACACCGAGGTGAGCCCTCCGGTCAACGACGGATGCCCCACGGCCACCACCGGCAGCCCCAGCCGCCGCACCACCGCGACCCGAGGATCGTCGGCCCGGAAATCCACGAGAATCGCCCCGCCGACCTGCCGAGCCCGCCACCACGACTCCTGCAGCGCGATCTCCTCCTCCGCACTCCGCACCAGCCGTAACAGCAGCGCACAGGAGTGCTCGATCAGCACGCTCTCCACCCCGGACACGAACTCCATGCAGAACGGTTCGAGCCCGAGCAGCCGCGCCGGCCGACACAGAGCCAGCCCTACGACATCCACCCGCGCCCCGGCCAGCGACCGCGCGGTGGGATGGGGCGCCCACCCCAACTCCCGCGCGGCCCCGAAGATCCGCTCCCGCGTCGCGTCCGACAACCCCGGCTTGTGATTGAAGGCAAGCGACACCGCCCCCTTGGACACCCCGGCGCGAGCGGCAACGTCCTTGATGGTGACGCGAGTTGTGCTCATCGAGGGGGAGTCTTGCAGCACCTTCCGCCGCGTGTGACCCGTTCGCCGAGTTCAAAGATCTTGGCGCGATATAGACGCTTCAACTTTTCGAGAAGCGCTGCCTTTCAGGGGCGCGGGGAACTGCGCGACCAGCCACAGATCACCCGCACTCGCCACACGACGCCATCGCTACGGCGCTTTCGCGGACAAAGCCCCCACAAGAACAGGCGCCACCTGCTCCACCTGCCAGGGCCGAGCCCCGTACCCCGCCAGCGCAGCCCCGACAGACTCCACATCCACACTCTTCGGCGGCTCCCAGCAAACCCGCCGAACCGTGTCAGGAGTAATCAAGTTCTCCTGAGGCATGTTGAGCCCCTCAGCAACCGCAGACACGGCGGCCCGAGCCGCGGACAACCGAGCCGCGGCCTCGGGATCCTTGTCCGCCCAGGCGCGGGGCGGCGGCGGCCCGGTGACCGGCTGTCCAGGCTGCGGCAGCGCGGAGTCGGGCAGGGTCTTGGCCCTGTCGACCGCCGCCTGCCACTGCTCCAGCTGCCGCCGCCCCATCCGATGCCCGAAGCCGTTCAACGCGGCCAGCGCCTGCACATCGGCGGGAAGCGACAGCGCGGCCTCCACGATCGCCGCGTCGGACAGCACCTTGCCCGGCGACACGTCCCGCCGCTGCGCGATCCGGTCCCGCGTCTGCCACAGCTCGCGGACGACACCGAGCTGCCGGCGCCGCCGTACCTTGTGCATCCCGGACGTACGACGCCACGGGTCCTTGCGGGGTTCGGCGGGCGGCGCCGCCGCGATCGCGTCGAACTCCTGGCGGGCCCACTCCAGCTTGCCCTGGCGGTCCAGCTCCTTCTCCAGGGCGTCCCGCAGGTCGACGAGGAGTTCCACGTCAAGGGCCGCGTACCGCAGCCACGGTTCGGGCAGCGGGCGGGTGGACCAGTCGACGGCGGAGTGTCCCTTCTCCAGGACGAAACCGAGGACGTTCTCGACCATCGCGCCCAGGCCGACCCGCGGGAATCCGGCGAGCCGACCCGCCAGCTCGGTGTCGAAGAGCCGCGTCGGCACCATGCCTATTTCCCGCAGGCAGGGCAGGTCCTGGGTGGCGGCGTGCAGCACCCACTCGACGCCGGAGACGGCCTCGCCGAGGCCGGACAGGTCGGGGCAGGCGACGGGGTCGATCAGTGCGGTGCCCGCGCCTTCACGGCGCAGCTGCACCAGGTAGGCGCGCTGTCCGTAGCGGTAGCCGGACGCGCGCTCGGCGTCGACGGCGAGGGGGCCCGTGCCGGCGGCGAAGGCCGCGATCGCCTCGGCGAGGGCGTCCTCGTCGGCGATCACGGGCGGAATGCCCTCCCGGGGCTCGAGCAAGGGGATCGGCGCCGTTTCGACGTCGTCCGGAGGGGCGCCTCCGGTGGTTCGCAGTGAGCTGTCTGCTGCGGTTTCTTGGGCGTCGGTCACGTGTCAAGGGTATCCGTGTATGGACAACGCCCGCCGACGGAACGTTCCGTCGACGGGCGTCTGGGGGTCGTAAACCAGTCAGGTAAGTGAAAGATCCGGTTCACGGCTCGGCGGGGGAGTGGAGGACGTGGTTCCGGGACAGGGTCAGTGGATGATTCCGGTGCGCAGGGCCACCGCGACCATGCCGGCGCGGTCGCCCGTGCCGAGCTTGCGGGCGATGCGGGCGAGGTGGCTCTTGACGGTCAGTGCGGACAGGCCCATGGAGACGCCGATCGCCTTGTTCGACTGGCCCTCCGCGACCAGGCGGAGCACCTCGACCTCACGGCCGGACAGTTCGCGGTAGCCGCCCGGGTGGCTCGGGGCACCCGGGGGGCGGCGGTGCATACGGGCGGCGGCGGAGCCGATGGGAGCGGCGCCGGGTCGGGTGGGGAGCCCGATGTTCGTACGGGTGCCGGTGACGACGTAGCCCTTGACGCCGCCCGCGAGGGCGTTGCGCACGGCACCGATGTCGTCGGCGGCGGACAGGGCCAGGCCGTTGGGCCAGCCTGCGGCTCTGGTCTCGGAGAGCAGGGTGAGTCCGGAGCCGTCGGGAAGGTGGACGTCTGCCACACAGATGTCGCGGGGGTTGCCGATGCGGGGACGAGCCTCCGCGACGGACGAGGCCTCGATGACGTCGCGCACACCGAGCGCCCACAGGTGGCGGGTGACGGTGGAGCGGACGCGCGGGTCGGCCACGACCACCATGGCGGTCGGCTTGTTCGGGCGGTAGGCGACCAGGCTTGCGGGCTGCTCGAGGAGAACGGACACCAGGCCTCCTGGGGTGTGGGACGACTTTCAAGGTCACAGTCGTCTTCGGCAGCAAACCCGCGGTCCTTTAGAGAAAGATCACGATTTAGTGAGTAGCAATCAGTGCAATTCGGACACAGTGTCGATCGTTCGGTGAACGAAACGGCTCGTTCGAGGGGTCACTCCTGATTGAAAGTGGCCGTATCGACAAAGACACCGCAAGTGCTCGGTAAGTCCTCGGTGTGACGGAGGTAAGGCTCAGCGTGACTGCGGGCCCCGGCGCTGCGGCAGCGTGACGATGGACGCGTCGCCCGGACCCGCCGGCGGCAGGCCCGCGACCTGGGCCAGCAGATCGCACCAGGAGGCCAGATGCGCGGCCGCGTCCGGGACGCCGCCGAGTCCCTCGCGGGGCGTCCACGAGGCGCGGATCTCGATCTGGGAGGCCGACGGGCGCTCGGAAAGGCCGCCGAAGTAGTGGGAGCTGGCCCGGGTGACGGTGCCGCTCGGCTCGCCATAGGTCAGTCCGCGGGTCTGGAGCGCGCCGGTCAGCCATGACCAGCACACGTCGGGCAGCAGCGGATCCGCCGCCATCTCCGGCTCCAGCTCCGCGCGCACCAGCGTCACCAGCCGGAACGTGCCGTGCCAGGCGTCGTGCCCGGCCGGGTCGTGCAGCAGCACCAGCCGGCCGTCGGCCAGGTCCTGGTCGCCGTCGACGACCGCGGCCTCCAGCGCGTACGCGTAGGGGGCGAGGCGCTGTGGCGCCGGTGTCGGGTCGATCTCGATCTGCGGTCGCAGCCGACTGTTCCGCAGGGCCTGGACCGCGGCCTGGAAAGCCGGCGGTGCCGTACCGCCCCCATCCCGGTCCCCCTCCTTGGAGTCGTCCATTCCGTCAGCGCCGTCCGACAGTCGTCCCTGAGCCGCAGCCATGCGGGAAGATTAAGGGGAACGGAGGCATCGTGCGGGACTAGACACCCGCTCTTGCGTCCAGCACGCCGTGCAATCGCCTTCCGGGGCCGTGCGAGACTTGCCCCGTGAGTGTCAACCAGAGCCCCACGGGCCAGCAGCCGACCGCCACTTACGACTCCGCCTTCATGAAGGCGTGCAGGCGCGAGCCCGTACCGCACACGCCCGTGTGGTTCATGCGGCAGGCCGGGCGCTCGCTGCCGGAGTACCACAAGGTGCGCGAGGGCATCCCCATGCTCGAGTCCTGCACGCGGCCCGAGCTGGTGGCCGAGATCACCCTCCAGCCGGTGCGCAGGCACGGCGTGGACGCGGCGGTCTACTTCAGCGACATCGTCGTCCCCCTCAAGGCCATCGGCATCGACCTCGACATCAAGCCCGGCGTCGGCCCGGTCGTCGAGAAGCCGATCCGCACCCGCGCCGACCTGGCCCGGCTCCGCGACCTCACCCCCGACGACGTCTCCTACGTCACCGAGGCCATCGGCCTGCTGACCGCCGAGCTCGGCTCCACCCCCCTCATCGGCTTCGCCGGCGCCCCGTTCACCCTCGCGAGCTACCTCATCGAGGGCGGCCCGTCCCGCACGTACGAGAACGCCAAGGCGATCATGTACGGCGACCCCGAGCTCTGGGCCGACATCCTCGACCGCCTCGCCGACATCACGGCCGCCTTCCTCAAGGTCCAGATCGAGGCGGGCGCCAGCGCCGTCCAGCTCTTCGACTCCTGGGCCGGCGCCCTCGCCCCCGCCGACTACCGCCGCTCGGTGCTCCCCGCCTCCGCGAAGGTCCTCAAGGCGGTCGAGGGCTACGGCGTTCCCCGCATCCACTTCGGCGTCGGCACCGGCGAGCTGCTGCGGCTCATGGGCGAGGCCGGCGCGGACGTCGTCGGCGTCGACTACCGCGTCGCGCTGGACGAGGCCGCCCGCCGGGTCGGCCCCGGCAAGGCGCTCCAGGGCAACCTCGACCCGGCCGTCCTGTTCGCCCCCACGGAGGCCGTCGAGGCGAAGACCCGCGAGGTCCTCGACGACGCCAAGGACCTGGAGGGCCACATCTTCAACCTCGGGCACGGCGTGATGCCGTCCACCGACCCGGACGCGCTCACCCGGCTCGCCGAGTTCGTCCACGCCGAGACGGCCCGCTGAGCCCGCTCACCACGTGTGCCGGGGCCGCGCCCGCCTGCCGAACAGCAGGCCGCGCGGTTCCGGCGGCGGGGGAGTGCCCGCCTTGAGCGGCCAGGCCAGCAGCATGCCCGCCAGGAACCCGACGACGTGTGCCGCGTACGCCACGGTGCCCGCCTCGGAGACGCCTTCGCCGGCCGAGTAGAACGCCTGGAGCACGAACCAGAAGCCCAGCACCAGCCAGGCCGGCAGGCGCAGCGGCAGGAAGAACAGGAACGGCACCAGGACCCACACCCTGGCCTTCGTGTACAGCACCAGATACGCGCCCAGGACACCGGCGATCGCCCCGGAGGCACCGATCAGGGGGTCGGTGGAGTCTGCGTTGAGCAGTGCGAAGCCGTAGCCCGCCGCGTAACCGCACACCACGTAGAAGAGCGTGAAGCGGATGTGGCCCATGCGGTCCTCGACGTTGTTGCCGAAGATCATCAGGAACAGCATGTTGCCCAGCAGATGGATCCAGCTGCCGTGCAGGAACATCGCGGTGAAGACGCTCAGGGGTGCCGACTTGTCGTAGCTCGGCGGCGCGACCGCGCAACCGGCGCCTCCCGGGCCGCCCTGGACGGCACCGGTCGGGACCAGCTGCGGCATCTGATGGTGGATCAACTCCCTTGGTACGGCCGCGTAGTGGTCCAGGAACGCCTGGAGATGACACAGCTGCGAGAGGTCGCTGCCGCCTGCCACGGAGCCCGCCATTCCGGGGGTGAACAGGAAGACGAGCACGTTCGCGGCGATGAGCGCATACGTCACCCAAGGGGTGCGGCGCACCGGGTTCACGTCATGGACGGGGATGACCACAAGGGATTAGTGCCCGCGATACGCGCGGCGAACCGGTGAACACCGCCGTCCGCCTGTGCGTATGACTCCTCAACCGCCCGCGGTGCGGGGAAGGCGTGTCGCGGGGACGACGTGAGGAACAGGCGATGAACGACCGGATTTCCCCTCAGATGACCGCCACGCCCGACGGCGAGGCCGAGATCTCCCTGGTGGTGCGCCTCCCCTGGGAGGACGTCGCCAGGCTCGGCCAGGAAGCGGGACGGCTGGCCGCGCAGATGCAGCGGCCGGTGACCCTGGACGAGGCGGTGAGCAACCGGCTGCGGACCAACGCGCTCGGTGCCCACGCCAAGCCCGCGGCGGCGGCGCAGCCCGCCGCGATGATGCCGCCGAGCGCGTCGGTGTCCTCGCTGCCGGCCCGGCCGCCGGCCGAGCAGGCACGGCAGGCCATAGACCGCATCAACGGGACGGCGTAGGAACGTTCAACGAAGGCTGGCCGGGATCGTTCAACAAGGCCGGTCCGGGATCGTTGAACAAGACTGACCAAGGATCGTTCAACGAGGACCGGCCTGGACCTTGGCGGTCGCCTTGCGGGCCGCCACCAGGACCGGGTCCCACACGGGGGAGAACGGCGGCGCGTAACCCAGGTCCAGGGCCGTCATCTGTTCCACCGTCATACGTGCCGTGAGGGCGACCGCCGCGATGTCCACACGCTTCGCGGCGCCCTCCCGGCCGACGATCTGCACGCCCAGGAGACGCCCGGTACGGCGTTCGGCGAGCATCTTCACCGTCATGAGCGAGGCCTCGGGGTAATAGCCCGCGCGGCTGGTCGACTCGATGGTGACCGTCTCGAAACGCAGCCCCGCGCGGTGGGCGTCCTTCTCGCGCAGCCCGGTGCGCGCGATCTCCAGGTCGCACACCTTGCTCACGGCCGTACCGACCACCCCCGGGAAGGTCGCGTAACCGCCGCCCACATTGGTGCCGATGACCTGCCCGTGCTTGTTGGCGTGCGTTCCCAGGGCGATGTGCCGCTCCTGCCCGGAGACCAGGTCGAGCACCTCGACGCAGTCGCCCCCGGCCCAGATGTTCTCGTGCCCGCGCACCCGCATCGCCATGTCGGTCAGCAGCCCGTGATGCTGGCCCAGCGGCAGCCCGGCCGCCTCGGCGAGACTCGTCTCGGGCCGCACCCCGATCCCCAGCACCACGACGTCCGCCGGATACTCCGCGTCCTTGGTGACCACGGCACGCACCCGCCCGTCGTCCCCCGTGAGCAGCTCGGTCACATGGGCGTCGTTGACCATGGTGATGCCCAGGCCCTCCATCGCCTTGTGCACAAGACGCCCCATGTCCGGGTCGAGCGTCGACATCGGCTCCTTGCCCCTGTTGACGACGGTGACGTCATACCCGCGGTTGACGAACGCCTCCGCCATCTCGACCCCGATGTACCCGGCTCCGACCACCACGGCGCGACGGCCACGCGTGCGTGCCAGCGAGTCGAGCAGCGCCTGCCCGTCGTCGAGCGTCTGCACCCCGTGCACTCCGGGCGCGTCGACCCCGGGCATGTCCGGACGGATCGGCCGCGCCCCGGTCCCGATCACGAGCTTGTCGTACGACGTCCAGGACTCGGCCCCGGAATCGACGTCCCGCGCGCGTACCCGCCCGCCCGCGACGTCGAGCTCCACCACCTCGGTACGCATCCGCAGGTCGATGTCCCGGGCCCGGTGCTCCTCCGGGGTACGGGCAATCAACTTCTCCGGTGTGGAGACATCGCCGCCCACCCAGTAGGGGATGCCGCACGCCGAGTACGAGGTGAAGTGCCCCCGCTCGAACGCCACGATCTCCAGCTCGTCCGGCCCCTTGAGGCGGCGTGCCTGCGACGCCGCGGACATGCCCGCGGCGTCGCCTCCGATGACGACCAGTCGTTCCCGGGTACCCCTCGCACGGCTCATGTCCATGCGAACACGCTACGGGGGCCGATGATTTCAGTCCTGTCCGCCCTGCTCCTCCTCGCGCACCGGCGGGGTCGGCGGCAGCGGTCCCACCGCGGTGGCCGCAGGGACGGTCGCCGCGCGGCGCGGCCGTACGAGACGGAGCCACAGGACGACCAGCAGCGCCGCCACCGCAGCGAACGGCAGCACCGCGCCCAGCGCCAGGGCGATCCAGCGCAGCATTGTGACGAAGACGTGCCAGCCGCCCGCCACCGCGTCCACGAAGCCGGGGGAGTCGTCCTTCGCGGCGGCCTTCGCCGCCGGGGTCTGCGACAGGGACAGGGTGATGGTGGCCAGGCTGGTGCGGTCCTTCAGGGAGGACTGCTGGGCGAGCAGCGCCTCCAGGTCGGACTCGCGGGTGCTCAGCTCGCCCTCCAGCTCCACCACGTCGCTCAACTTGGTGGCCCGGTCCATCAGTTCACGCACGCGTGCCACGCTGGCCCGCTGCGAGGTGATGCGGCTCTCCACGTCCACGACCTGGTCGGTGACGTCCTGCGCCTTCGCGGTCCGGTCGAGCAGCTTGCCCGCGCCCTCCAGGTCGGCGAGGACCTCGTCGTACTTGGCGGTGGGTACCCGCAGGACCACCCGGGTGCGCTCATGACCCTGTCCGTCTCGGGTGGTCGTCTCGTTGCCGACGAACCCGCCCGCGTTCTCGGTCGTGGTGCGGGCCTCGTCGAGTGCCTTCGGTACGTCCTTGACCCGCACGGACAGCGAGGCCGTACGGATGATGCTGCTCGCGGTGAGCTTGGGCACGGACTTGGTGTTCCGGGCGTTGCCGCTGCCCGACGCGCCCTCCTGCTGGGCGGTGCCGGGAACCGCGGCCTTGGCGCCCGCGCCGGCGTCGCTGGCGGAGGTCGCTTTGTCCTCGCTGCCGCTGCACCCTGTCAGCGCGAGCGCCGAGGCCAGCAGGATCCCGGCCAGGGCCTGGACGGGCCGGACGGAGTGTCGTGTGCGCATGGTCGGTACCCCCGAGGTTCGTCGTGACGACTGACGCACCTTCGACGCCGGGACCGGGCGGGACGTTGGCGGGAAACGGTTCCGATGAGGTCACGGTCGGGACTCGTGCCGGGCACCGGCCCGGATTCGGACTGTCAGTGGGGTCTGAGAGGCTGGGGGCATGCGCGAAGTGGAGACTCGTACGGGCACAGGGCATGTCGTCGTCATCGGCGCCGGGATCGGCGGGCTGGCCGCCGCACACCGGCTGCTGGACAGAGGTGTGCGCGTGACGGTCGTAGAGGCGTCGGACCGGGTCGGCGGCAAGCTGCTGCCCGGCGAGATCGCCGGCGCCCGCGTGGACCTCGGCGCCGAGTCGATGCTGGCCCGCCGCCCCGAGGCCGTCGCACTGGCCCGCGAGGCAGGGCTCACCCACCGCCTCCAGGCTCCCGCCACCGCCACCGCCTCGCTGTGGACCCGGGGTGCCCTGCGCCCGATGCCCAAGGGCCACGTCATGGGCGTCCCCGGCACCGCCTCCGCCCTCTCCGGGGTCCTCTCGGACGAGGGCCTGCACCGCATCGAGCGCGACGCGGACCTGCCCCGCACGGAGGTCGGCGACGACGTGGCGGTCGGGGAGTACGTGGCGGCCCGCCTCGGCCGCGAGGTCGTCGACCGCCTCGTCGAACCCCTCCTGGGCGGGGTCTACGCGGGCGACGCGTACCGCATCTCGATGCGCTCGGCCGTCCCCCAGCTCTTCCAGGCAGCGAAGACCCACGACTCCCTCACCGAGGCCGTCCGCGGCATCCAGGAGCGCGCCGCCGCCGCACAGCAGACCGGCCCGGTCTTCATGGGCATCGAGGGCGGAGTGGGCCAACTCCCGCTCGCCGTCGCGGAGTCGGTCCGCGCGCGGGGCGCCGAGATCCTCACCGGGACACCGGTCACCGAGCTGCGCCGGAGCGGAGCGGCGGGCTGGCGGGTCGTCGCCGGAGGCCGCGTCCTGGACGCCGACGGCGTGATCGTCGCCGTACCCGCACCGGTCGCCGCCCGGCTGCTGCGGGCCGAAGTGCCCGGCGCCGCCGCCGAGTTGGCCGCGGTCGAGTACGCCTCGATGGCCCTGGTCACCCTCGCCTACCGCCGCGCGGACGCCGAACTTCCGGAAGGCAGCGGCTTCTTGGTGCCCCCCGTCGACGGCCGCACCATCAAGGCGTCCACCTTCGCCTCCCAGAAGTGGGGCTGGATCGCCGACGAGAACCCGGACGTACTGGTCCTGCGCACCTCGGTGGGCCGCTACGGCGAGACGGCGATCCTGGACCGGGACGACACCGGCCTGGTCGACGTCTCACGCCACGACCTGCGCGAGGCCACCGGCCTCGACGCCACCCCCATGGAGACCCGCGTCACCCGCTGGACCGACGGCCTGCCCCAGTACCCGGTCGGCCACCACGCGCGCGTGGCCCGCGTCCGTGAACACGTCGCCAAGCTGCCCGGTCTCGCCGTGTGCGGCGCGGCCTACGACGGAGTCGGCATCCCGGCGACCATCGCGAGCGCCTACGCGGCCGTCGAGCGGCTGACCGGCGACCCGGTGCCGAGCGCGTCCGGCGGAGCGGGAGAATAGCCCCATGAGCGACGACGCCCCCACCACCGAGTCCGGCCGTATCCCGAACAAGGGCAAGCTGGCCAAGGACCTCAACGAGGTCATCCGCTACACCCTGTGGTCCGTCTTCAAGCTGAAGGACGTACTGCCCGAGGACCGCGCCGGATACGCCGACGAGGTCCAGGAGCTGTTCGACCAGCTCGCCGCGAAGGACGTGACGGTGCGCGGCACGTACGACGTGTCGGGCCTGCGTGCCGACGCCGACCTCATGATCTGGTGGCACGCCGAGACCGCCGACCAGCTCCAGGAGGCGTACAACCTCTTCCGCCGCACCAAGCTGGGCCGCGCCCTGGAGCCCGTCTGGTCGAACATGGCGCTGCACCGCCCCGCCGAGTTCAACCGCTCGCACATCCCGGCCTTCCTGGCCGACGAGACCCCGCGCAACTACGTCAGCGTGTACCCGTTCGTGCGCTCCTACGACTGGTACCTGCTCCCCGACGAGGACCGCCGCCGCATGCTCGCCGACCACGGCAAGATGGCCCGCGGCTACGCGGACGTCCGCGCCAACACGGTCGCCTCCTTCTCCCTCGGCGACTACGAATGGCTCCTGGCCTTCGAGGCCGACGAGCTCTACCGAATCGTCGACCTCATGCGCCACCTGCGCGCGTCGGAGGCCCGCATGCACGTCCGCGAGGAGGTCCCGTTCTACACGGGCCGCCGCAAGGACATCGGCGACTTGGTAGCGGGCCTGGCCTAGTTTCTTGCTTATAGGGGCGCGGGGCTGTGTCGATATGCGGCTCCGCCGCGTGGGCGCGACCAGCCCCCACCGGCCGGCGGACTAATCACGGCCCGGTCGCGCAGCCTTCGGCTCGGCATGCGGCGCACAAGCAGCATGCCGCTCGGGCAAGCGCCCCTCCAACAAGTACGCGTCCAGATACCCGTTCACACACTTGTTGGCCCCGCCCGCGATCCCATGAGTCCCGGCATCCCGCTCGGTCACCAACACCGAGTCGGACAACCGCCGCTGCAACTCAAGCGCACCGTCATAAGGCGTAGCAGCATCCCGCTCGGCGGCCATGATCAGCACCGGCGGCAACTCCCCGGGCCCGGTCCGCACATCAAGGGGCTGCTGACGCGGCGCGGGCCAGTACGCGCACGGCAGGTTCATCCACACGTTGTCCCACGTCTCGAACGGCGCCACCCGCGCGAGCCGCGTGTTGTCCCGGTCCCAGACGCTCCACTCGGTGGGCCAGGCCGCGTCGTTGCACTCGACGGCCGTGTACACCGCGTTGCCGTTCTCCGCCTCGACGGCGGCCCCCGGCGTCGGCCCGGCCTGCTGGACCAGCAGCTTGGGGCTGCCCTTCAGGTAGGCCGACAGCGCCGCCGCGGTGTGCGGCCAGTAGTCGTCGTAGTACCCGGCCGACAGGATCGCGCCCTGCAACTGCGCGGGCCCCACCTTGCCGCCCGCCGGCTTCTCGGCGAGCCGCGCGGAAGCCTTCTCGTAGCTGCGCAGCACCTTCGCGGCCGTGTCGCCGAGCCCGTACACGTCGTCGTGTTCGGCGATCCACTCCCGGAAGTCCGCCCAGCGGCCCTCGAACGCGGCCGACTGGTCGAGGTTGTTGCGGTACCAGACCTGCTCGGGGTCCGGGTTCACCGCCGAGTCGAACACCATCCGCCGTACGTGCGAGGGGAACAGCGTCGCGTACAGCGCCCCGAAGTAGGTCCCGTAGGACGCGCCCATGAACGTCAGCCTGTCCTCGCCGAGGGCGGCGCGCAGGACGTCCAGGTCGCGGGCGTTGTTGAGGGAGTTGTAGAAGCGGAGCTTGCCGCCGGAGCGCTTGGCGCAGCCGCGCGCGTAGGCCTTGGCCTCCGCGATGCGCTCCTTCTTGTACGACTCCGAGGGGTACGTCGGCGACTGCGAGGGCGCCTTGAAGAAGTGCTTGGGGTCCTCGCAGGACAGTGGTGCCGACTTGTCGACGCCGCGCGGGGCGTAGCCGACGAGGTCGTAGGCCGACGCGATGCGCTTCCACTCGGGGAGCATGCCGATCAGCGGGAAGTAGAGGCCGGAGGCGCCGGGGCCGCCCGGGTTGTAGACCAGGGAGCCCTGCCGGGGGACTCTGCGCTTGCTGTTGTGCGGGTCCTTGTGGGTGGCGACGGCCCGGCTGACGGTCAGTCTGATCTGCTTGCCGTCGGGGTGCGCGTAGTCGAGCGGGACGGAGACCGTGCCGCACTCCATGGTGCCGGGCATGTCCTGCGCGTCCGCGCACTTCCCGAAGTCGATGCCCCGCGCGCGGGCGTGCGCGGCGGCGAGCGCGGTGCCGGCCGATTCGACGGCGCCCGGGGCACCGGTGGCCGGGGCGGCGGCGAGGCCGGACAGGAGCAAGGACCCGGCGGCCGAGTACAGGGCGGCGGCTCGCATGGTGGCGTATCCCTTCGGAGCACGGCTGCAACAAAAGGGATGTTTCGTTCGCTTGTTGGCGAAGGCAAGCACCGTCGGGCGGTGTCGGCCCCAATGACCCCTGTGCGCCCCCTGGGCGCGCTCTCACGCCGAGGTCAGCGCCGCCACTCGTCGAAGTGCTCGCGGTACTGCTCGCGGTGCGCGAAGGCCGCCCGCAGATCCGGTTCGCCTACCGCGCGGATGCCGCGTACGGCGACGGAGGTGAGATACGTACGGTCGTCGGCGCCGCCGCCCGCGTGCCGGGCCAGCGTGCCGAGCAGCTGCTGGCCGGCCGGGGAGGCCCAGTGCGAGTACGGGTGCACCTCGACCCGGGCGATGGCCAGACAGCTCAGCGTGAGGGCGAGCGGCAGCGCGAACCAGAGCGCGACCAGCCCGCGCGGCATCTCGGCCCCCGGCGTCAGCAGCGCGGTCGCGCCCAGCACCAGCACGACGAGCGCGGCGGCCCGCACCTGCCGTACCCCGGAGGCGACCGTCGTACGGGTCCCGTCCGGTACGGCGAGACCCGCGTCGACGAGCCGGTCCGCGACGTCGCGCACCGCGTCCGTGGCCGCCGCGGTGGCCCGCACCGGGGCGATCCGGGACTGCCCCTCGGGCCCGATGGCGCCTATCACCGACCGCTCGATGGGGTCCCGGCCGCGCGGGTCGACGACGGTCGCCCAGCCGGTGTGGGCGAGCAGCAGCCGGTGCTGGCGCGCCATGGAGACCAGCGTCAGATCGGCGACCCGCGCGGGACCGCCGGACAGGAACGCCGCCTCGTAGAGCGTCAGATCGTGTCCCTTGCCCGCGTCGTCCCCGTCGACGGCCGCCGCTCTGACGGCGGCCAGGCACAGCCGGGTGCACGCCGTGCCGGCGACGGCCCAGGCCATGAGCAGGAGAAGGACCCAGAACATGCCAAGTTTCTATGCCAAAGGCCCAGCGGGACGCCATGCCTTGTTCACAATCCGGACGGAGCGTTGTCTGCCTGTGACGTTCCGCTTGTCCGAAAAAAGCCCACGGCCGAAACAGTTCTACGGTGATGGCTACGGCTGCGTCGACGGAGGCGGGCTGGAGGCGGGCGGCGGCAGTGAGTAGGTCGGCGAGGCCGACGGGGTCAGCGGGACGACCTGGCCGGGGTCGGCGAAGGGCGCGGACGCGGCGGGGGAGCTGGTGGGCGCGGGCGTGCTGCTCGCGGCCATGTCCCGGGCCAGCGCGGCGAAGTCGACGTAGCCGGTGGCCTCCAGGACCTTTATGTGGTCCAGGACGGTCGTGTTGGCGTCGTCGGCGAGGGCGCGGACCAGGGAGTTCTGGGTGGTGGCGCGGACCTGGGCGACCACCGTGAAGACCTTGCCGTGCGCGAGGCGCAGGATGTTGGCGAACTTGCGGTCGAAGTCCACGCCAGACGCCGCGTTGAGGGTGGCCAGCCACTGCTGTTGCTGCGCGTTGGGCTGGTTCGGCAGCGGCAGCCCGAGCCGCGCGGCGACATCGCGCACCCGCTCGTCGAGAAACGTGTGGCCGTCGATCAGATGCTGCCCCGCCGTCCGTACGGCCGCTGTGGTGCCCTTCTCCTCGGCCTGCTGCCCGGCCGGCAGCTCCCACAGCCCGGCCAGCCGCACCCGCGTGACGAAGTCCTTGTCCAGCGCGGACAGCGGCCCGTACTGCGTCGCCACGGTCTGGTCGCTGAGCACGTTGGCAGCGGTCGTCCCGGACCGGTCGGCGTAGGACCAGACCGGAAAGACCAGCGCCGCCAGGGTCGCGGTCAGACCCACGACGATGACGCCGGTACCACTGAATATGCCTCGGCCCTTTACGGGGGGTCGCGGTCGCATGGGGTGCCTCCTGTGACGGCACCGCACGTGAGTGCGCTTCTCGTGCGGAACCGCAATATTACTGTGGAGTCACTCTCACCTTCCAAGGCCCCTCCCGGCCCTTCCGCGACCCGTCAGCGGCGCAGCAGCACCCGCCGGGTGGCACGGGCGAGCCGGACCGCGGGCCGCGTCGAACGCGGGGTTGGGCCCGAGCGCTCCAGCCACCAGGCCCGCAGCTCCCGCCTGACCTCGGCGTTCTCGGGCCCGCCGGAGAGCAGCAGCTGCCCGGCGAAGTCCAGCGCGTCCCGGCGGTAGCCGCCGGTCATCGGGTGCGTGTGCGCGTACGCGAGGAAGGCCGACCGGTATGCCGGACCGAGGATCTCCGGCAGTTCGGGAGCAGCCTTCGCCACAACGTCGGCCCGCTTCGCCCCGAGCGCCCGCGCCTGCACCCCGAGCCGCACCCGGTCGAACCCTTCGGGCACCGGGGTACCGGCGACCAGCGCGGAGAGCAGGGCGGCCTGGGCGAGGGCGAGACGCTGGCGGGCGGGAGCGGGAGCCTGCGGTATGGCTGCCGGGGTTGTGGCCGGCGTCCGCTGTCCCTCACCGGTCGCGCGCGCCCGCCCCTTGTAGAGCGCCCCGCGGATCGACATCAACTCCCGTTCCAGTTCGGCCGCTTCGGGGAAGTTGTCGTCGCGCTCCAGCAGCACCCCCGGCGGGGAGACGCGGGACGCCAGGTCGGTGAGGATGTCGAGAACCGGGGCCGGGACGGGGTGGGCGTGGCTGTCGTGCCAGACGCCGTCGCGTTCGACGCCGCCCGCGACATGGACGTAGGCGATGGCCTCGACGGGGAGTTCGGCGAGGGCCTTGGCCGGGTCCTCGCCGCGGTTGACGTGGTTGGTGTGCAGGTTGGCGACGTCGATGAGGAGGCGTACGCCAGTGCGGTCGGCCAGTTCGTACAGGAACTGGCCCTCGGTCATCTCCTCGCCCGGCCAGGCGAGCAGTGCGGCGATGTTCTCGACCGCGAGCGGTACGGGCAGTGCGTCCTGGGCGATGCGGATGTTCTCGCAGAGCACGTCGAGGGCGTCCCGGGTACGCGGCACGGGCAGCAGGTGGCCGGCTTCGAGGAGGGGGGAGGCGGTCAGCGGGCCGCCCGCGCGGACGAACGCGATGTGCTCGGTGACCAGTGGTGAGCCGAGGGCCTCGGCCCGCTCGGCGAGGGCCGTCAGCCGGTCCGGGTCGGGCCGGTCGGCGCCGCCGAGGCCCAGGGAGACGCCGTGCGGGATCACGGTAACGCCGCGCTCGCGCAGCCGTAGCAGCGAGTCGGGGAGGTGGCCGGGGCAGAGGTTCTCGGCCACGGCCTCGACCCAGTCGATGCCCGGCAGGTGCTCCACGGCGTCCGCTGTCTCCGGCCGCCATCCGATGCCCGTCCCCAGTCGTTCCATCGCCCGTCCCCGTCCTCGATGTCCTCGCCGAAATCCATCCACTCCACAAGACCGCTGTTCGGTGTGACGGAGGTATCGCCCCCGGGCCGGGCCCCGAACCCCGGCCGTGTCACCTTCAGAGCAACATTTGAGGTTCGGGGCGGGGTCCGGTCCGCTACCCCAGCACACCGTTCGAGTCGACCGGATCCGGTCGCCCGGTGTTGACCGTGCCCGGCGCGCCGGGGGACGGCCGTGAGGTGGTCCCGACGTTCGGGCTGGCCGCGGCTGCCGGTGCCGAGGGCACCACCTGACCGGGTACGGGCGCTGCGGGGCCGGTCGGGCTGGCGGTGGAGGCGTTCGCGACCCCGTTGGCGATGGCGTCGAAGTCGACCCGCCCGGTCTTCTCCAGCACGGTGATGTGGTCGAGCACGGTCTGGTTGGTGTCCGAGGCCAACTGCCGCACCAGGCTGTTGCGCGTGCTGTTCCGTACGGCGCCGATCGCCGGGAAGATCTTGCCGTGCGCGGCCCGCAGCAGATTGACGAACTTGTACTCGTACTCCGCGCCGGTCGCCGCGCTCATCTCCCGCAGCCAGCCCTGCTGTTGCTCGTTCGGCACGTTGGGCAGCGCGACATTGAGCTGGGCGGCGACGATCCGCACCCGCTTGTCGAGGTCGGTGTGGCCGACGATGAGATGGTCCCCGGCCTCCTTGATCGCCTGGCTGGGTGCCCGCTCGACCGCCTGCTGCCCGGCCGGCAGCTCCCACAGCCCGGCCAGCCGCACCCGCACGATCAGATCCCGGTCGGCGGCCGTCAGCGGCCCCCACTGGGTGTTCACCGTGCCCGCCGCCACGTTCGCCTGACCGGTGCCCGTGCGGTCGGCGTACGACCACACGGGAAAGACGAGTGCGCCGGTGGTGGCGAAGATAGCCGCGATGAGCACGGTCGTGCCGTTGATACGACGCAAGGGAGCCTCCCGGGGAAACCAACTGGTCGTTGGAGAAGTTGACGCGTGGCCAGTGCCTGGAGGTACGCGCGGGGCAGGCGCCTTGTTCAAGGGGAGGGCTGCTTTTCTCAAAGGGCAGGCAAAGGAGGCGAGTTCAGCGGCTCTTGACGGGCCAGTGCTCCGGCGTCCGGCCCAGCAGCCGTAGCGCCTCGTCGAGCGGGCCGGCGTCCTGCGGTACGTCGAGCGCCGGGGCGAAGGCGAACCCCGGGCCGCGTCCGGCCGGGTCGGCGGGCACCAGCCGGGCCACGACCAGCGCGATGTCCAGGACGTCGTCCGACAGGTCCAGTGCGGTGCCGAGTGTGGCGGCCACGTCCCAGGCGTGGACGACGTAGTCGATGAAGTGGAACCCGATGGCGGTCCGGCCGGGGAAGCTCGCACCCAGCTCGGGCAGGGCGAACTCCCGCTCCGTGGCGCCGGGTTCGGCGAACGCGGCGAGGACGGCAGTGGCCGCCGCGCGGTGGGTCCGGGCCGGCTCGCCCATGTCCTCCGGCTCCCGCCAGTACGCCCTGTCGCGACCCGCGCCGCGCGCGGCGGCCGCGAACCCGTGATGCTGCGCGGCCATGTGCGCCACGAGCCGCCGCAGGTCCCACCCCGCGCAGGGGGTGTCCCGCTCCCAGTCCTCCTCCTGCGCCAACTCCACTACGCGCAGGGCCTCGTACACGGCGATCCGGTCCAGTTCGACGATGTCCGTTCCGCTGGCATTCATGGGACCTGACACTAAAACTGTGCGAACGATCGTGCTACTTGTTTTTCGGCCGAAGTGTACAGGGACTGAAGTGCCGTGAGGGTTAAGGAACTTGCGGAACCCTTGAAGGATCCGTGGCCGCTCCCCGCAGTCGCGCCGCTATGCCGACGCGCGCCCGGCGGTACGCCGTCTCCTCGCCGTGCAGGACCGAGACCGCGTTGGACGTCTCCATCAACGCGACCAGTTCGAAGGCGAGTTGGGGTATGTCGGTGTCGGTGCGCAGCTCGCCCGCGTCCCGGGCCTCGGCGATCGTCCGCTCCACCAGGGCCGTCCAGTCCCGCTGTGCGCCGGCCATCGCGTCGTGCAGCGGCCCGGACCGGGCGTCGAACTCGGCGATGACCCCGTAGAAGAAACAGCCGCCCGGGAAGACCCGCCCCCGCGAGTACTCCAGCCACAGGTCGCACAGCCGCCACAACCGGCCCACCCCGGCCGGGACTTCGCCGGCGGGCCTGATCACCTTGTCGGTGTAGATGCGGGCCGCCTCGCGCACGGTGGCCAGCTGCAGCTCCTGCTTGGAGCCGAAGAGTGCGAAGACCCCGCTCTTGCTGAGGTGCAGGTCGGTGGCGAGGCGGCCCACGGAGAGTGCCTCCAGGCCTTCGACGGAGGCGATGTCGACGGTGCGGCGCAGGACCAGTTGCCGGGTGCGGTTGCCCCGCTCGACCCGGCCGTCGAGACGGGTCATGGCCGGTTCCTCGTCGCTGCGCTGGCTCTCATGGTGCTCCACCCTAAGCAACACGGGGGAAACGGACACTTCCTAGGATTCGGCGGGTGCACCTGACCGTCCTTGACGCCCCCACCGAGTGGAGCCGCTTCGCCGAGGGTTCCGTCGAACGCCGCATGCTGCTCGCGCTCGGCGACCTGCTCGGCACCCCGCTGCGCCCCAAACCGCTGATGCTGCCCGACGGCAGCCGCGTCGAGGTCGAGGGGATCGACCCCGCCTGCCGCGTCCTCGTCCAACTTGTCGGCAACCAGGGCGCCTACAAGCCCGCATACCGCAACAAGGTCATGGCGGACATGTTCAAACTGCTCTGGCTGCGCGAGTCCGTACCGACCGCCGAGCGGGCGATTCTGCTGGTCAGCGAGCTGATCGTGCAAGCCCTCGGCGGCTGGGTGGCGCGCGCGGCGGGGGACCTCGGGATCGAGATCCACGTGTTCGACGGCAGCGCGGTCGCGCCACTGCGGCCTTTGTCGCGGCCAGACGTAAAACGCCCGTAACAGTCGACTGCGCCGTACCGAAACACAATCTTCCTACGGTCGGGGGCACCTAAGCGGATTTCCGCGTGGCAGTCAGTCGCACTCGCTACGCACGCTCTCCGACTTCCAGGATCGGGCACTTGTGCCCGCGACATGGATGGGAGCGTGAAGGTGACTGGTACGCCAGCACTCCAACTGCGGTCGGTACGAAGGGTCTACGGCTTCGGGTCCGCCGCGACCACGGCCCTCGACGACGTCGACCTGACCGTGCAGTCGGGCCGTTTCGTCAGTCTCATCGGCCCCAGCGGCTGCGGAAAGTCGACGCTGCTGCGGCTCGTCGCGGGCCTTGAACAGCCGGACGGCGGCGAGGTGTCGGTGCACGGTGTGACACCGGCACAGGCCTGCGCGGCCAAGCTGATCGGACTCGTACCGCAGAGTCCCGCACTGCTGCCCTGGCTCTCCGTCCTGCGGAACGTCACGCTGCCCCAGAAGATCAACCGGGGCGCGGCCGGTCGCCGGGAACGCATCGCCGACTTCGCCGAACGCCGAACGGCCCCCGATATGAAGGAACTTCTCGTCAAGGCCGGCCTCGGCGACGCCCTGCACAAGCTCCCGGCCCAGCTCTCCGGGGGGATGCGTCAACGCGCCGCGATCGTCCGGGCGTTCGGCCTGCAGCCCGACGTGCTCGTGATGGACGAACCCTTCTCGGCGCTCGACGAGTTCACCCGCGAAAGCCTTCAGGACCAACTCCTCGACCTCTGGGAGGAGTTGCGGACCACCGTCCTGTTCGTCACGCACTCCGTGTCCGAGGCCGTACGGCTCTCCGACACCGTCGTCGTCATGGCGCCGAACCCCGGCCGCGTCGTCGAGAGCATCGACATCGACCTGCCCCGGCCGCGCGGTGAACGGCTCTTCGGGGAACGGCGGTTCCACGAGTACGAGGACCTGGTCAGAGAGCGGCTGCGGCGCGCCTGGCACAGCGAAGCCGCGTGAGTGGGGGCGTGAACGACATGACCGTAGCCGACGAACGCACCACCGCACCGGCACCGGCCGAGAACAGGCCGCCCACCGAACCTTCCCGCTTCAGCCTCAAGCACCCGAGGTCCCGGATCGGCTGGATCCGTCCGGCAGTCTGGCTGCCCCTC
The DNA here is from genome assembly GCF_042751305.1 of Streptomyces hokutonensis. GTDB lineage: Bacteria > Actinomycetota > Actinomycetes > Streptomycetales > Streptomycetaceae > Streptomyces > Streptomyces hokutonensis_A. Next base: position 489,839 of record NZ_JBHYWD010000003.1, on the reverse strand, counting down.
GTCGTGATGCTGGGGATCCTCGCCGGGCTGTGGCAGTGGGGTGCGCGGCAACTTCCTTATCTGCTACCGCCGTTGTCCGAGGTCGGCAGCTCGCTCTCCGGGAATTTCGGCTACTACGTCCACAACGCCCTTGTCACGCTCGGTGAGGCGACGGCCGGCCTGGGGATGGGGTTCGTCGGGGCGTTCGTCCTCGCCGTGCTGACCAGTGAACTCCCCCTGGTGCGACGGGCGGTGATGCCGGTCGCGGTCGTCCTCAACGTCACACCGCTGGTGGCTGTCGCCCCGGCCCTGGTTGTCGCCTTCGGGTTCGGGCCGATGCCCAAACTCATCATCACCGGGCTGATCTGTTTCTTCCCGATCCTCATCAACACGGCCACGGGGCTGCGGTCCGTGCCGCAGCAGGTGTTGCAGGTCTACCGGACGATGGACGCGAGCCGGGTCGAACTGCTGTGGCATGTGCGGGTGCCCAACGCGCTGCCGTATCTCTTCGCCGCGCTGCGGATCGTGTTTCCGCTGTCGATCATCGGGGCGGTCGTCGCCGAGATGTCGGCGTCCGGATCCACGGGAGGTCTGGGGACCGCGATCAGTGTGGCCTCCTCCATGAACCAACTACCTGTTGTTTACGCCTCGATTCTCGTCCTCGCGGTGATGGGCGTGTTGTTGCTGCTGGCCGTGACTGTCGTTGAACGTCGCGTGCTGCATTGGCACGACAGCGTGAACTGAGGCGCGGTTCTTTTTGTCCGCGGGCCGGTGGGGGCTGGTCGCGCCCACGCGGCGGAGCCGCATTTCGACACAGTCCCGCGCCCCTATCGGGGCGCTACATGCCCCCGCACTCATCAACTCACCGGCAATACAGTCAGTTTGGAGTTGTCCATGCCTATTCATCGCTTCACCAGATCCGCCGTCGTCGCCACCGTACTGACCCTCGCAGTCGCCGGATGTGGTTCCGGCTCGAGCGACAGCACCTCCGCCGGTGCTGCCGGTTCCGCGATATCCGCCAAGCGGTGTGCCGAGAACAAGGCCGCCGGGAAGATCACGTATCTCTCCGGGTACCAGTTCCAGTCCTCCGTCTCGATCCTCGAATACATCGCCGCCGCCAAGTTGGGCTATTTCAAGGACCTTTGCCTCACCGTCGACCTCAAGCCCGGCAGCGGTGACACCGCGCAGAACACCAAACTGCTCGCGGGCGGACAGGCGACCGTGTCCGCGATCTCCGAGCAGGACCTGATCCAGGCGCAGGCCAACGGCATCGACATCAAGGGGATTTCCTCGTACTCGAACGCCGGGCTCGACATCCTGATGACCAACAAGGACATCACCGATCTGACCCAGCTCGACGGCAAGGTCGTCGGACACAAGGGCTATGTGCCCGCCGCCGTCGAGGCGATGCTGGTCAAGGCCGGTGTGAAGTGGGACTCGCTCAAGCTGGTCAAGGAGGGCTACGACCCCTCCGTACTGCCCCGCAAGCAGGGCGGCCTCGAAGCGCTCACCGGGTTCATCTCGAACGAGCCGAACCAGCTCAAGGCGGCCGGCAAGGACGTCACCGTGTGGAAGCCGGTCGATTACAAGATCCCCAGTTCCATCGGCGCGATGGCGGTCAACCCGGCGTTCGCCAAGGCGCACCCGCACGCCGTCGAGGACATTCTGCGGGCCGCCCTGCACGCGTACTCGTACTGCTCCTCCAGCGAGGCGCACATCACCGAATGCGTCGGCTACGCGGCCAAGTTGTCCGGCCCGACCTACGACAAGAAGCTCAACGCGACGATCTGGAAGACCGAGACACAGGTCGTCAAGGAGAACCCGACGCCCGGGCAGCCTCTGGGCGGCATCGACACCGGCAACGTCACCCAACTCGTCGCCATGCTGCACCAGTTCAAGATCGTGCCGAGCAGTGTGACCGCCGCCGAGGCCCAGGCGTGGTTCGACACCTCGTTCGTCAAGGACATCTACAGCGGCGACAAGCTCGTCTGGCCCGCGCCGTAAGAACGCCAGAAACCCGCAGAGCCGTAGAAAGGCCCGTGACGTGCCCGCGAAAGAGTACGGAATCTTCCTTCCCATTGGGAACGGCGGCTGGATGCTGTCCACCACCGCGCCGCATCCCGAGGCGACCTACGCGTACAACAGGCGTGCCGCCGTGCACGCGGAGAACATCGGTCTCGACTTCGTGATGTCGATGGCCAAGTGGCGTGGTTTCGGCGGGAGTACGGACCACTGGGGCCGCTCGCTGGAGTCGATGACGATGATGGCGGCGCTCGCCGAGGCGACCAGCCGGGTCAGGATCTGGGCGACCCTGCACGCCAACATCCACAACCCGGCCGTCGCGGCGAAGATGCTCACCACCCTCCAGGACATCTCCGGCGGCCGGGCCGGGATGAACATCGTCAACGGCTCGTACGCGGGGGAGTTCGAGCAATTCGGCGACTGGGACCCGGAGTTGAGCCACGCGGACCGCTACCGGATGACGGAGTTGTGGACAGAGGCCGTCACCCGGCTGTGGACCGAGGACTCGGTCACGCTGCGCACCCCGTACTTCGACCTCGTCGACTGCGAGTCCCGCCCGCACCCGGCGACCCGGCCGACCGTCATCAGCGCGGGCCGCTCCGAGGACGCCCGCCGCTTCCAGGCCAAGTACGCCGACGGCGCGTTCCTCGCCGCCGACAGCCTTGACGACATGCGGTCGCTCTCCGCCGACGTGCACGCCCGCGCGAAGGCCAACGGCCGTGTCTGCAAGACCTATTCGATGCTCACCGTCGTCCAGGACGACACCGACGAACTGGCCGTCAAGAAGGTCAAGGAGTGGGGCGTCGGCGTCGACCGCGAGGCCCTCGCCCATATGCGGCACACCTGGGGAGTGCCCGAGGACCAGGCCCGCGCCTGGGCCGCCGGCGCCGACGGGGAGGCCGCCTTCCAGACGCCGTACGTCGCCGGCAGCGCCCGTACGGTCACCGAGCACATCGAGTACATCGTGCGGGAGGCCGACCTCGACGGACTCATGCTGATCTTCCCGGAGTACGACGAGGACATGCTGCTGTTCGGCGACACCGTGCTGCCCGCGCTGCGCGCCCGCGACGAGGTGGCGGCCTGATGTCCGACCTGCGCGACAGACAACTCGCCCGCCTCGCCCGGCCGGAGAGCAGGCCCGCGCTCGTCGTGGTCGACGTACAGCGGGACTTCGCCGACCCGGACCGGCTCGGGGCGTACGGCCTGACGGACGAGGCGCTGGCGGAACTTGACCGGACGGTCACTCGTATCGCCGAGCTGGTCGACGCGGCGCGCGCCGCCGAAGTACCCGTCGTATGGGTCGAGTTGGGCAGCGACCCGGCACGGCCGTGGCGGTCGAGCAACTGGCTGCGCGAGGGCGACTACGACGCACCCATGAGCCCGGACGAGCCGTGCCGGATCGGGACGCCCGGCGCCGAGTGGTACCGAATGGAGCCCGGTGAAGGGGAGTTGCGGGTGGCCAAGCGCGGTTACAGCGGCTTCCTCGGCACCGAGCTCGACGCCCGGTTGCGTGCGGCCGGCTACGACTGGCTCACCGTCGTCGGCCTGACGAGCGAGTGCTGTGTGTACGCGACCGCCCAGGACGCCGTCCAGCTCGACTGGCCCGTCGTCGTACCGCAGGACACGACGACCGCCTACGACCACCACGTCAACGCCGCCGCTCTCTTCCAACTGGGTCTGAACGTGGCCGTGTTGAGCGATGCCGACGAGGTCGTCGAGCTGTGGAAGAAGGCCGCGCGATGACCGGAATGCACATCGGCTACGACCTCTCCTTCACCCACACCGAGGGCGCCTGGGCACGCCAGGGCTCGTGGATCGGGCGGGACTTCCCCGACGTCCGGATGTTCATGGAGCTCGCGCAGACCGCCGAACGCGCGGGCGTGGGCCTGCTGTTCTTCGGCGACGGCAGCGGCATCCCCAGCACCTGGCGCGGCAGCATCGCACCGGCCGTCGAGTGGGGCATCCAATGGCCGCGCCACGACATGGCACCGGTCATCGCCGCGATGTCCACGGTGACGGAGAAGGTCGGCTTCGGGCTGACGTACTCCTCGACGTTCATGCATCCCTTCTATGTCGCCCGGCTGTTGAACTCGCTCGACCATGTGACCGGCGGCCGTATCGCCTTCAACGTGGTCGCCTCGACGCGCGGCGCCGACGCGGCCAACTACGGGTTCGCCGAGCTGATGGACCACGATCTGCGCTACGAGCGGATGGAGGAATTCGTCGACGTCTGCCGGGCGTTGTGGGACTCCGTCGCGCCGGACGCCATCGTCCGCGACCGGAGCACGGGCCGGTTCGCCGACCCCGAGAAGGTCCACCCCATCGACCACGAAGGGCGCTTCTTCACCGTCAAGGGACCGCTCGCGTCCGTACCCGGCCCGCAGTACCACCCGCTCATCGTCCAGGCGGGCAACTCCCCCCGGGGCATTGCCGCTTCGGCCCGCTTCGCCGACCTCGTCTTCGGCTTCGGCGGCCATCTGGCGAGCCAGCAGCGCCATCGCAAGCTGCTCGACGAGGCGTTGCTCGCCGAGGGCCGGGACCCGGAACACGTGGGCATCCTCTGGGCCACCCAGGTAATCGTCGGCCGCACGAAGGCCGAGGCACAGGCGCGCTGCGAGGCGGTGCACGAGTTCTGGAACGAGGAGGCGGTCGCCACCTACCTCTCGCACAACGCCGGCTACGACTTCTCGACGCTCCCGGCCTCCTTCCAACTGGGCGAGCTGCGCGACGAGTTGGCGGCCGCCAACGCGAGTCCGGCGGGCCTCGTCGGCTCCCTCGTCGCGGAGTTCGGCGCGGACCACACCATGAGCCGTACCGAGTTCTTCGCGCACGGCAGAGGGCGGGCGACGGGCCTGGACCACAGCCTCGTCGGCGATCCGGCCGCCGTGGCCGACGCGTTGGAGGAGAACTTCGCCGCCACCGGAGCACGCGGCGGCTTCATGTTCTCCAGCCCGCTGGCCATGCCCGCCGGCTTCTCCGCGATCAGTGAACTGCTGCTGCCCGAACTGCGCCGCCGCGGCGCGCTCGCACCGGCGTACCCCGGTTCAACTCTCCGCGAGAACCTGGCAGTTTGAGGTGAGGGTTGAGAGCACGCAGCGCGACTGGTTCGCTCTCGGCAGTCTGTGCACCGGGTTCTTCATGCTGCTGCTGGACAGCACCATCACCTCGGTCGCGCTGCCCTCACTGATCAGCGGGTTGCACGCGAGTGAGACCGCCGCCATGTGGGTCAACAGCGGCTACCTCATCGCGTACGCGGTGCCGTTGGTCGTCGCGGGACGGCTCGGCGATCGCTACGGCCATCGACGCGTCCATCTGGTCGGGCTGGCCGCGTTCACGCTCGGGTCGCTGCTGTGCGCAACCGCCGCCACCATCACGGCCCTTGTCGCCTGGCGGGTGGCACAGGGCATCGGCGCCGCACTGATGACCCCGCAGTGCCTGACCCTCATCAAGGCGCTGTTCCGGCCACCGCGTCTCGCCGTCGCGCTCGGGGTCTGGGGCGCGGTCGGTGGAGCGGCGGTGGCTGTCGGGCCCCTGCTGGGAGGTTTCCTTGTGGCCGCCGGGGGTTGGCCCGCGGTGTTCTGGGTCAACGTGCCGGTCGGAGTCGCCGCGTTGGTCGCCGTGGCCGTGTTCGTGCCGGTCCTCCCACGACAGTCGGCGCGCATCCCGGTGTGGGCGATCTGTGCGAACGCGGCTGGCCTGGGTGCGCTGGTGATCGGCATCCAGGGCACGGACGGCGCGAGCGCGGAAGTGCTGGGCGTCCCAAGGTGGTTGCTCGTAGCCGTGGGCGTGCTGGTCGTGGTGGCTGTCGTGTGGCTCCAGCGCCGGGACGGCCAGCGCGCCCTCGTACCGGTCGGGTTGCTGCGCAGCCGAGGGTTCGTCGTCGCGGCCTGGGCCGGTGCAGCCGCCGCCTTCTGCTCGGGCTCGGCCATGATCCCGCTGATGCTGTACCTCCAGCGGGAGCGCGGTCTCGACGCGGGCGCGGCGGCCCTCACCCTCGTACCGATGGGCGTGGTCTGCCTGTTGGGGGCGCCGGTGTCGGCCCGGCTCAACAACGGAATCGGTTCCCGCGCGGTCGCCGTCATCGGCTCGGGCGCGCTCGTCCTGTCCATCGGCACCTCGGCGGTGCTCGTCGCGACCGACGCCCCGATCACCGCGCTGACGGCCACGTTCGCGGTGTACGGGGTCGCCAACTCCTTTGTCTGGTCGCCCCTTTCGATCGCGGCGGTGACCTCGGTCGGCCCGGACGAGGTCGGGGCGGCCTCCGGAACCTTCAACGCGATGAAGCAACTCGGCGCCGTACTGGGCAGCGCGGTCTGCGCCGTTCTGCTGGCCGGTCACGGCTACGCGGTCACGCTCGGCGGGCTCGCGGCGGTCGGGGCGCTGTGTCTCCTCGCATCGGCGCTGCTGGGGACCGAGCCTCCGGGGAGCGGACGTCCGATCGCGCCTGCCGCGCCACAGCTACCCACAGGAGTCACCTGATGAAGCCTGACGCAGACGGGGGTCTCACGATGACGGCAGGGGAAGGCACGGAAGGCATGGAAGGCCTGCGGAATCTGGCGGGCATAACCTCCGACCCCGGGGAGATGACGAGGGCGTTCTCCGGGTTCCCGGCGGGGGTCGCGGCCCTCTCCGCGCGCGTCCACGGCGACCCGACCGTCATGATCGTCTCGTCGTTCGCGGTCGGCGTCTCCCACAACCCGCCCATGGTCTCCTTCGCCGCACAGCACACCTCGACGACCTGGCCGGTACTGTCCCGCGCGCGGGCGATCGGGATCTCCGTCCTGGGCGAGGGCCACAGCGACAAGGCCCGCCAACTCGCGTCCCGCAGCAGGGAATCCCGGTTCGCCGACCTGCCCACGGTGGAGGCGGAATCCGGTGCGATCTTCCTCGACGGTGCGCCGGTGTGGCTGGAGTGCACGGTCGAGCACAGTTATCCGGCCGGCGACCACGACATCATCGTGCTGCGCGTGCTGGCCATGAGGTCCGACGACGAGCGGAGTCCGCTGGTGTGGCACCGAAGGACCCTCAAGATGCTGGGGAGTTGAGCGCCTGGCCGGTGCGGCGCCGGGTCTGCCGCAGGCGCTCGGGAAGCGGTCTTCGGTAGTCGGGGAGCAGGCGTTGGGCGAGGAACGCGGACTTCAGGAACAGACGCACGGCACGCTCGCGGCGCGGGGTGAGCGTGCCGATCCGGTGCAGCCGGCAGACCCGCTCACCGGCGAGATACCGGGTCAGGTCTCTGCCGAACGCCCGTAAGGGGGCCGGGAACCAGCGCTCGGCGAAGAACTCCATCATCGCGGTCGCCACCCGATGACCGGACTCCGTCCCCTCGTACGGCCGCGCCTCGAACTTCTCGGCGAACTCTGTCATCGCGTCCCAGTCCTCGGGGAACGCCTCGTCGGCCAGCGGCCCGGACTCGCGTTGCAGGAGCCGGAAGAGGGTCCGCGCCCAGCGATGCCAGGCGACCTTCATGCTCTCGCTGGTACCGGGCAGCCCGAGAGAGGTCTGGAGCCGGTCGGCGAACGTGGCAAGCAGGACCAGGGGATAGACGAAGTCGTCGATGTCGTCGAAGTTGCCGGGCAGTTGAGGGGTCGCGCGGGCGATGGAAAGGTGGATGCGGTTGAGCCGCTCGGCGGCGGCGCGGCCCGGCGGGCTGGACAGTCCGTCCACCATCCACGCCATCAGGAACGTGTTGCCGTCCTCGAAACGCCGCCGGGGCCGCTTCTCCAGCTTCCCGGTGTGGGCGAGGGTGGCGGCTCCGAAGCCCGGCTGCATCATGCGCATCGTGCCCGGATAGACCATCATCGCCAGCGCGAACTCGGGGACGCGGTGGCCGACGTAGAGCGAGATCATGCGCTCCCAGTCGGTGTCCGGATCCATCCGGGCCAGTTCGCGGTCGACCCACTTGTAGCCACGGCGCACGGTCTGTTCCCCCCACTCGAACTTTCAGAGGGGGGACGCTGCGGGACGTGGCGGCCGATGCCCCGATCCGTCGTGATCTGCGTCACCTCGACCGAGAGTAAGGGATCAGTGACGGATCTCCACCCGAGGGTGGAGCCGCTGAATCAGCCCGTGGGTGGTGGTGAACTACGCAGGTCAGAGCGCAGCCTTGTGCCATGGGACCACTACATTCCGCACTCGTCGCTCTCACCGGCGTCTGTGTCGCGATCTTCGTCGTGGCGTGGATCGCGGGCGCGGTGTACTTCGGCGTGAAGAGCGAGGCCGGCCTCGGCGGCTGGGCACGCGGCCTGCGCCGCACCCTGCCCCGGCGGCTTCTCCTGATCGTGGGCGCCTACGCGTTCTCCCTGCTCATCAGGGACACCCCGGACTCCTTCTGGCACCACCTCCAGTACTGGCAGCCCGCACTCGCCCTCCTCGGCGCCCTGATCGCCGTCGCCTCCACGGCTCTGCTGCTCTGGGCCCGTTGGGTGCTGGGCGTCATGTGGGCCAGCATCCCGCTGGTCCACGAACACCATGAACTGCGCACCGAGGGCCCGTACCGAATAGTGCGGCACCCCATCTACACCGGCCTTCTCGGCCTGGTCCTCGGCGGAATGCCGGCCTGTGGCTTCGGCGTCTGGATCGTGCTCCTCGCCGTCGCCGTCCCCTGGCTGCTGCGCCGGGTCCGGGTCGAGGACGGCATGATGGCCGACCGGTTCGGTGCGTCCTACGAGGCCTACCGCGCCCGCGTTCCGGCCCTGATCCCGTGGACCCGACCTGCACGGGTCGGCCCCGGGGCTGGCGGCAGTCGGCAGGCGTAGAGGGAGGGGGACTGGCAGGGGCGGCTGACGGGGACGGGAGCCCGCGACCTCAGCCGATCGGTCCCCGCCCCTCGTCGCCCAGCTCGCCGACCCGGTGGTGTCCCTCGACCGCGACGGTCAGTCCGGGGGCGATCTCCGTGAAGCCGGCGTCCCGGACCAACGGCCGCTCGCTGCTGGTGAGTTCGGCCCACTGGGCGGGGGCGGCGGTGCGCACGGAGAGCGGGAAGCCGGCCTGACGCCAGGCGGTCCGCTCCTCGTCCGACAGCTCCCACCAGGCGAGTTGGGCGCCGTGACCCGTCTGGGCCATCGTCTTGCCGGCGGACATGTCGAGTTCGGGGTTCAGCCAGAGCACCGGCGCCGTCGGGTCCGCGTCGGCCGGCGGTTCGGGGTCGTCGAGGTCGGTGCCGGACACCTGGAGCCGGGCCAGATCCTTGGGCCAGCCGTCGAGCGGGACGGGCGGGAAGACCCGTACCTCCGCCGACTTCCCGGTCACCGTGATGCCCGGCAGCGCCTCGGCCCGCCGCCACTCGGCCCCGCGCGCCCGCCGCACCACCTTCCGGATGCGTGCGTCCTGCCAGTCCCGCATGGCCTGCGCCCACTCCCCGTCACCCAGGGCCCGCTCGTCGCTCAGGATCGTCAGCACGGCCCGGGCCGCCGTCTCCAACGCGTCCGTCCGCGCCGGCGGAGCATCCCGCTCGATCCGCACAACCAGGGGCAACACAAACTGCGGAGCCTCGTCGCGCGAGGTGCGCTCATTACGAAAGGGGTCGACATCGCCGCCGGGAACGGTGGAATCACTGGTCACACCGCCCAGTCTGCCAGGAGAGGGAGCGGTCCTTGGAAACACCGTTGAGTGGACTCCCTCAGGGGCGCGGGGAACTGCGCAGCCAGCCCCCACGCACCCGCACCCGCCAAACGAAAGACCCGCCCCACCCCTCCTGCGAAAGAATGCCCCGATGCGACGCGATCTACAGCTGGACAACGTCGGCCGCCGCTACGGATTTCGCGGCCCCTGGATCCTCCGCGGCGTGACTCTCACGCTGGCGCCCCACACCCTCACCCGCATCGAGGGCTCCAACGGCACCGGAAAATCCACCCTGCTCCGACTCCTCGCAGGCATCGACGCTCCCACCGAAGGCCGCGTAACCGGCCGCCCCCGCACCGCCTACGTTCCCGAGCGCTTCCCCCAGGCGCTCCCCTTCACCGCCGGGGGCTACCTCACCCACCTCGGCACGGTCCACGGCCTCTCCCGCGCCGCAGCGACCCGTGCCGCAGGCGAGTGGCTCGACCGCTTCGGGGCCACCGCCCACGCGGACACCCTCATGACCCGGCTCTCGAAGGGCAGCAGCCAGAAGGTCGCCGTGGCACAGGCCCTGCTCGCCGAGCCGGACCTGCTGGTCCTCGACGAGGCATGGACCGGCCTGGACTCCGACGCCGGGGCGGAGTTGGAGCGAGCCGTGGCGGAACGTACGGCGGCCGGCGGAGCGGTCGTCTTCGTGGACCACGACCCGAGCCGCCTCGCCGGGGCGCCCGACGCGACGTACACGGTTGCCGAGGGAGCCCTCAACCACCGTACGGATGAGGCGACTTCACCGTCCGGACCGCAGGCCTCGGTGGACGTCCAGGGGCCGCCGGGAGGGCAACTCCCGTCAGAAGCAAGCCAGTTCCTCACCGCGTCGAGGCAACTCGCCCCCGGTACCCACCGCCTCACCGTCCCCGCCTCCCACTCGGACGTTCTGCTCCGTGCCCTGCTGACGGCCCGCCCGCCCTGGCACGTGGTGAGCGTGAACCGGCGCGAGGACCTTCCCCTTGACGACGAAAGCGAGAGCTCCGGGTGACCGCGATGACGGCCGTTCTGCGCTATCAGGCCGCCCTTCTCCTGCGCTCGCAACGCTGGCTGCCGCCGGTCATCCTGTACGCCGCGTTCCTGGGCATCGGGGTCCAGGCCGGGCAGCCGGTGCTCGACTCGCTCGGCTACACGGCCGCGGCCCTGCTGCCGGTCGCCGCCTGGCTGGTGCGGATCTGCACGACCAACGAGCCCCCTGCGGCGCGGAGTTGTGTCGCGGCGGCGGTCGGGCCCGCGCGGGCGCATCTCGCCTGTCTGCTGGTCGCGCTGGGCACCGCGGCGGCGTTCGGCACGGCGGCCACCCTCGTCGTCACGCTGATCAGCGACCCGGCGAGCGCCGATCACCGCACCCGGATACCGCTCCTCGCCGCCGGGACGGCGGGCCTGCTCGCGGTCCTGGTCTGCGCCCTGCTCGGCACGGCGGTCGGCGCCCTCACCAACTGGCCGCTGCTGCGCTCGCCCGGCCGGGCGGTGCCCGCGATGCTGCTGGCGGCGCTGCTGTCGGTGGTGGTGACCGGTTCCCCGGCGCAGGCGGCGGTCAGCGGCCTGGTGACCGGCTCGCAGTCGGGCACGGTCCCGGTCCCGCTGCTCCCCCTGGCCGGGGCGGCCCTGGTCACGGCGGCCGTGACCGCCGCGACCTGCGCCCTCACCTCCCGCCGCTCACCCTGAACAGGCGGTCCGTTGCGCTTCCTGCCACTCGCACACGGGGCACAGCGTGATCCCCTTCTGCGACGCCGGGTACTCGGTGGGTTCCCGGCACAGCACACACTCCGCGTACGCCGACGCCGGTTCTTCATCACTCATACGACCCAGCGTACGAGGAGTGCGGAAGCCTCAGCGGTGCCGGTCCGCCGCCCCGATCAGCTCGGAGACCTTCACGAACCGGTACCCCTTCTTCCGCAGCTCGGGCACGATCATGCGGACGGCCTTCTCGGTCGCCGGGGCCGCGCTGCGGGTGCAGTGCATGACGACGACCGACCCTGGCTTCACACCCTCCAGCACCTGCTGGGCCACGGCATCGGAGTCCGTCGCGAAGGCGTCCCCGCTCACCACGTCCCACTGCACCGCCGTGACACCGACGGCGCTCAGCGTCTTCAGTGCCTGGCGGTCGTAACACCCGCCGGGGAAGCGGAAGTACGGCATCGCGTTCGGTACGCCCGCCTTCTTGAACGCCGTGTACGCCCGTTCCACATCGGCCTTCATCCGGTCCCGGGACACGGTCGGCAGGCCGTAGCAGTCCCCGGTGAAGGCGTAGTGGCTGTAGGAGTGGTTGGCGATCTCAAACTGCGGGTCCCGCCCGATGTCACGTGCCTCGGCCGGATACTCGTCGGCCCACCGGCCGGTCATGAACACGGTCGCCGGCACCTTCAGCGCCCGCAGCGTCGCGATGAGCTGCGGATTGTCGAAGTGCTCACCGGCCGCCGCGCGCGGCCCCTGATCGGCGGTCATGTCGGCGTCGAAGGTCAGCGCGACGGTCTTGCCGTCCACGCGCGGACCGTTCTTGAAGACGGGGGTGAGTCCGGCGGGGCCGGGCGCGAGGGTGGGGGGCCGCGAGGAGGCTGCGGCGGTGGGCGCGGAGGGCGCCGGGCGGCTGGCGTGGGGTGCGGAAGGGGCCCCGCAGGCGGTGAGCGCGGCGCCGAGTGCACAGGCGGCGGCGACTCGTCGTACTCGAATGGTCACCGTAGGAAGATATGGTGCGAAAAGGTGTTAATCGGCTATCGACACGGAGTGCACGGTCAGTCGGCCGCCAGCAGCCGTTCCCGACATGCCGCCACGTCGAAGTCCGCCTCCGGGTACTGCGGATCCAGTGCCGTCAGATGTTCCAGGAGCAGGCGGCTGATCGCCCAGTTGCGGTACCACTTGCGGTCGGCGGGGACCAGGTACCAGGGGGCCTCCGGGGTCGAGCAGCGGGTGAGGGCGGTTTCGTAGACCTGCCGGTAGGCGGGCCACAGGGCGCGTTCCTCGATGTCGCCCGGGTTGAACTTCCAGTGCTTGTCCGGGTTGTCGAGGCGTTCGACCAGGCGGCGGCGCTGTTGGTCGTAGGAGATGTGGAGGAAGCACTTGACGACCGTCACGCCGTCGTCGGCCAGGGACTTCTCGAAGCGGTTGATGCGGCCGTAGCGGTCGTTGATCTCGCGGTGCGGGGCGAGTTCGCGGACGCGGGCGATGAGGACGTCCTCGTAGTGCGAGCGGTCGAAGATGCCGATCTCGCCGGGCTCGGGGAGGGCACGTTTGATGCGCCAGAGGAAGTCGTGCTTCCGCTCCTCCGGTGTGGGGGCCTTGAAGGCGCGGATGCGGCAGCCGGAGGGGTTGAACAGGCCGATGACGTGCTTGACCGTGCCGCCCTTGCCGCTGGTGTCCATGCCCTGGAGGACCAGGAGCAGACGGCGCCGGTCACCGGCCGTGCTCGCAGCCCACAGACGTTCCTGCAGGTCGGCCAGGTGTTCGCCCATCCGGGCGGTGTCCTTGAGACCGGCGGCCTTGTCGGCGGGGCCGCCGGGGGTGCCTGCGGCGTCGTAGGAGGAGAGGTCTACCGGGCTGTCGGCGGGGACGCGCATCAGGTCCGTGAGGGCCTTCTTTCCGTTCTCGCGCTTCGTGCCCTTCTTGGTCATGGGGGCACCCCTTCCGGTCGGCTCTCTCGATCCTGCGGGGTGGGGGCGGGGGCCGCCAGTCAGCGCCCGTAACGGCCGGTCAGCGTGCCCGAGGCCAGGGTGTGGCCGGTCAGGGCGCCTCGTACGTCGTCGGGTGAGGCGTCGGCGGCGAGGGAGAGCTTCCTGTCGGCGGCGTACACCGAGAGGACGTAGCGGTGGGGCGCGGCTCCCTTGGGCGGGCACGGGCCGCCGTAGCCGGTCTTCTTGAAGTCGTTGCGGCTCTGGACCGCGTCCTGCGGCGACTCCCCGGCCGCCAGGCGGGTCACCTGCGGGGGCACTCCCCACATCAGCCAGTGCGTGAACGTGCCGTGCGGGGCCATCGGGTCCTCCAGGACTACGACCAGTTCGGCCGCGGCGGCCGGGACACCCGCGAAGGCCAGGGGTGGCGACACGTCCTCGCCGTCACAGGTGTAGCGGCGCGGGACGGTGCCGTTCTCGGTGAACGCCGTACTCGTGACCGCGATCCGCTGCGAGGCGCTGGGCGTGGGCGCGGACGGGCCGCCTCCGCCGCCCCCGCAGCCTGCGACGCTCCCCAGTACGGCGGCCACCGCGACGATCACGATCCTCGGGCGCATGCCGCCACGCTACTGCTCCACGGCGGGCGGGGGAGGGGGCTGCGGCGGTTGCGGCTGCGCCCGCTCCAGGAAGCGCAGCAGTTCGACCGGGAAGGGGAGTACCAGTGTCGAGTTCTTCTCGGCCGCGACCGCAACTACCGTTTGCAGCAGCCGGAGTTGGAGTGCCGCGGGCTGTTCGGACATCTGCTCGGCGGCCTCGGCGAGTTTCTTGGAGGCCTGCAACTCGGCGTCCGCGTTGATGATCCGGGCCCGGCGTTCGCGGTCGGCCTCGGCCTGGCGGGCCATCGAGCGCTTCATCGTCTCGGGCAGGGAGACGTCCTTGATCTCGACCCGGTCGATCTGGACGCCCCAGCCGATGGAGGGGCTGTCGATCATCAACTCCAGTCCCTGGTTGAGTTTTTCGCGGTTGGAGAGGAGGTCGTCGAGGTCGCTCTTGCCGATGATCGAGCGCAGGGACGTCTGCGCCATCTGCGAGACGGCGAAGCGGTAGTCCTCGACCTTGATGATCGCGTCGGCCGCGTCGACGACCTTGAAGTAGACGACCGCGTCCACGCGCACGGTGACGTTGTCGCGGGTGATCCCCTCCTGCGCGGGCACGGGCATCGTGACGATCTGCATGTTGACCTTGAGGAGTTTGTCCACGAACGGGACGACCGTGGTGAAGCCCGGCCCCCGCACCTCGCCGACCACCCGCCCGAGGCGGAAGACCACCCCGCGCTCGTACTGCTTGACGACCCTGGCCGCCGCGGCGGCGTAGACCGCGCACGCGGAACCTACCGCCACGCCCGCCACCAGCAGTTCCTGGAGCATCCTGACCCCCTACCGGAGAGGCCTTCTGTCTGCTCCTGCAAGGGTATGCCCGGTGCCTGCTCCGGGGCCACGATCAACCCGGAGCAGGCACGGGCTCCGCTACTTCACCGCCGTGACCTCCACCGGCGTCATCTTCACCGGCTCGGTGCCGGCCGCGCTGTGCCGCTCGGCCCAGTTCTCCAGGGCTGTACGGCAGGCGTGGTCCAGGTGGTGCAGGCCGGAGAGGTGCAGTTCGACCGGCCGGTCCTGGGGGAGCGCCTCCAGGCTGTCGAGGATCTTCGGCAGCCGCAGGAAGGTCGCGTTGCCGGAGAGGTACGCCTGCACCGGGCCCGCGCCCTTGTCGACGACCTCCAGCTTGATGTGCGAGGCCTCCCACGCCGTCTTGCCGATGGCCAGCGCGAGCCCGATGAGCACACCCTCGAACATGCTGACCGCGACGATCGACAGCGCCGTGACGACCAGGATCAGCGCCTCGCCCCGGTGCTCGCGCCACAGCGACACGATCTCCCGGACGGGGATCAGCTTGGCGCCCGCGTGCACCAGGATGCCCGCCAGGGCCGGGATCGGGATGTACGCGAGGACGTCCGGCAGCAGCGCCGCGAACAGTAGCAGCCAGACGCCGTGCATCACCCGGGACGCCTTCGTCCGCGCGCCCGCCTGCACGTTGGCCGCGCTGCGTACGATCACCGCGGTCATCGGCAGCGCGCCGAGCAGCCCGCAGATCGCGTTGCCCGCGCCCTGCGCCACCAGCTCCTTGTCGTACTCGGTGCGCGGCCCGGAGTGCAGCCGGTCCACCGCCGCCGCGCTGAACAGCGACTCCGCGGACGCGATCAGCGTGAACGCGACCACCGTGCCAAGGAGCCCGACCTGTGCCAGCTCGCCGAACTCGCCGAGTGGCGGCGGCTGCAGCGACCCGAGCAGTCCCTGCACCTCCACGGTCGCCACCGGCAGCCCGAATGCGAGCGCGGCGAGCGTGGCCAGTCCTACGGCGGCCAGCGGTCCCGGCACCGTACGGACCCTGGCCGGCAGCCGCTTCCACAGCACCAGGACGGCGATGGTGGCGGCGCCGAGCGCGAGCGAGGCCAGCGCCTTCGTGTTCCCGGCGGCGTCGACGAGCGCGCCGGGCAGATCGGCTATCTTGTCCAGCCCCGTGGCGGGGGCCTTCGCCCCCGCCACCGAGTACAGCTGCCCGGCGATCAGCACCAGTCCGATACCGGCCAGCATGCCCTCGACGACCGAGACCGAGATGGCCCGGAAGTAGCGCCCCAACTTCAGGACGCCCATGAGGACTTGGAGCACACCGGTCGCGAGCACGATCACCCCGAGGGCGGGCAGCCCGTACTCCCGCACCGCCTCGAAGACCAGCACGGTCAGACCTGCGGCGGGACCGGACACCTGGAGGCTGCTGCCCCGCATGAGTCCGGTGACGATCCCGCCCACGATGCCGGTGACCAGGCCGAGTTCGGCCGGCACACCGGAGGCGACGGCCACGCCCACGCAGAGCGGGAGCGCGACCAGGAACACGACGAGGGAGGCGGCGAAGTCCTCCCGCAGATGGGGGAATTTGGTCATCATCCGCGAACTCACAGGGACTTGAAGGCGTCGGCGGCCGGGTCGTGCACCAGGACCGCACCGGTGTGGACCTCGTAGAACCAGGCGTGCAGGGTGAGTTGACGGTCCTTCAGCTTCTTCTCGATGTACGGGTACGAGCGCAGCCGCAGCAGCTGCGTCAGCACATGGCTCTGCACGCCTTCGGACACGGCCGGGTCGTCGACCGTCCCCTCCGGCTTCGGGGTCGCGTGCGTGAGCCAGTCGCGCACGGCCGGTACGGCGGTCAGGTCGTCGCCGCGCACCAGGGCGCCGACCGCGCCGCAGTGCGAGTGGCCGCAGACCACGATGTCGGAGACGCCGAGGACTTCGACGGCGTACTCGATGGTGCACGCCTCGCTCGTGGGGTGCTGGGAGGCGTACGGCGGAACGATGTTGCCGGCGGTGCGCAGCTCGAAGAGCTGGCCGGGGCGGGCGCCCGTGATCAGGGCCGGGACGACCCTGGAGTCGGAGCAGGTGATGAACAGCACCTGCGGGGACTGGCCTTCGGCGAGTTTGGCGAACTCCTCAGGGCGTTGTCCGAACGTACGGGCGTTGTCGATGAGGGGCTGCATGGCGTGAGTACTCCTCCTGGCGCGCCCTCTGGGCGCGTCGGGCTTGCATGACAGTGTGCGTGGGGGAAATGACTGCCTGCTCGGCTCTCAGCAGCGGAAGACCTGAAGTGCCGCCGGAGAGTGCGCTGTTGAGGATCTCGAAGTGCGATGGTGCGCCGCGCCGGGCGCCACCTGTGTGCCTGTGGCCGCCGGGTCCTGCGTCAGCAGGGGGCGTTCGGGCGTCTCGGGCCCGCAGTCGACGGTGCGGAACCGGTCGCGCAGCCGCAGCGGGACGGTGGGGGTCCCGGAGGCGCCGCAGTCGCGGAACGTGATGGTCTCGGCGCGCAGGGCCTTGCCGCTGAGCTTGAGCCCGGGCTGGGCCTTGGCCTCCGCATGGCGCGCTGTGTGCGCGGGTGCGAAGGATTCCATGGGTGCGAAGAACGGCAGGGCGAGCAGGACGGCAGTGAGGAGCGTCACGACGGTCCGAGCTGTCTTACCTCGGAACATACGCCCCCCTCCCGCTGGTCCGTGCTTCTCGTGCAGACCAAGGCCAGGTCAACGGCTGGTCAAGAAGAACGGTAGCCCAGTGAAGTTGTTTGCAGGGTTAACGGAGCGTTTCCGATGAAAGAGAGCGTGAAAAGCGTGCCTGGCCTGGCGTGAACTAGGCGGTTTCGACGAGGCTCTTGGCGTCCCGGGCGAGCGCGGTGAGGCGGGAGATCGCGCGGAAGTACTTCTTGCGGTAGCCGCCGTTCAGCATCTCCTCGCTGAACAGCCGGTCGAAGGGCAACCCCGAGGCCAGGACGGGCACTTCGCGGTCGTAGAGCCGGTCCGCGAGGACGACGAGCCGTAGCGCGGTCGACTGGTCGGGTATCGGCTGGACGTCGGTGAGGCAGACCGCCCTGAGGCCGTCGGTCAGGGCGCCGTAGCGGCTGGGGTGGACCTTGGCGAGGTGGGCGAGCAGGTGCGGGAAGTCGTCGAGGGAGGCGTCGGCGGTCGCGTACGCGGCCTTCGTGACCTGCTCGTCGGTGAACGGCTTCGGGGCCTCGGGCAGCCCGCGGTGGCGGTAGTCGTCGCCGTCGATGCGCAGCGAGCGGAAGTGCGCGGACAGGCCCTGGATCTCGCGCAGGAAGTCGACCGACGCGAACCGGCCCTCGCCGAGCTTGCCCGGCAGGGTGTTGGAGGTGGCGGCGAGCGCCACGCCCGCGTCGACCAGCCTGCCGAGCAGGGTCGACACCAGGACCGTGTCGCCCGGGTCGTCGAGTTCGAACTCGTCTATGCACAGCAGGCGGTGGCCGGAGAGCGTCTGGACCGTCTTCTGGAAGCCGAGCGCGCCGACCAGGTTCGTCAGCTCCACGAAGGTGCCGAAGGCCTTGAGCGCGGGCTCGGCCGGGGTCGCGTGCCACAGGGAGGCCAGCAGGTGGGTCTTGCCGACGCCGTAGCCGCCGTCCAGGTAGACACCACGGGGGCCCGCCGGGGTCTTGGCCGCCTTCCCCTTGCCGAAGCCGAGGAAGCCGCGCTTCGCGGTGGCGGCGTGCGCCCCGCCGAGTCCGGCGGCGAAGGTCTCCAGGACGCCGACCGCCGCGGTCTGGCTCGGCTGGTTCGGGTCCGGGATGTACGTGGCGAAGCGCACCGAGTCGAAGCGCGGCGGCGGCACCATCTCGGCGACCAGCCGGTCCGCGGGGACGAACGGCTCACGGGCGCACAGGGACAGCGGGGCCGCGTCTGCTATCGGGCTGATCCCGGAGGCGGCGGAGGAGGACGACACGGTTCACCACTCTAAAGGCCGTGCCACACTGCACGACATGCGACGCCTGTTCCCTGTGACCGACGAAACAGCAGCCCAGGCCTCGGACGGGGCCCCTGATGCGCGTGGGACGGACCGGGAGTGGGGGCTTCCGGAACTCGCGGAGGCGTACGCCTACCCCGTAGGGGAGGGCCCCTGGCTGCGCGCCAACATGGTGTCCACGCTCGACGGGGCCGGTCAGCACGAGGGCCGTTCGCAGCCCATCTCCGGGCCCGCCGACATGCGGATCTTCGGCACCCTGCGGGCGCTGGCGGATGTCGTGGTCGTCGGTGCGGAAACGGTACGCCAGGAGGGTTATCGGCCCGCACGCGCGCGTGAGGAGTTCGCGGCGGCACGGGCGGCGGCCGGGCAGGGGCCCGCCCCCGTGATCGCCGTCGTCACCGCGAGCCTCGACCTGGACTTCTCGCTTCCGCTTTTCGTCTCGCCTCTGGTGCCGACGCTGATCCTGACGGGCGCCGCGGCCGCACCGGATCGGGTCGCGGCGGCGGAGGAGGCGGGCGCCCGGGTGGTGGTCGCCGGTGACGGCGCCGGCGTGGACCCCGCACGGGCCGTACAGGCGCTCGCGGACCTGGGGCACACCCGGCTGCTGACCGAGGGCGGGCCGCGGCTGCTGGGGCAGTTCGTGGCCGCCGGGGTGCTCGACGAACTGTGTCTGGCCCTCTCGCCGATGCTCGTGGCGGGGGAGGCGCAGCGGATCGCCGGGGGGCCGTCGGTTAAGGTTCCTCAGCGCTTCGAACTGGTGTCCCTGCTGGAAGAGGCCGGGTTCCTGTTCGGTCGCTACCGCCGGACCTGAAAACGGGCGGAATGATCCGTTCCGTTTGTCTTTCGGCGGGCACACTAAATCCGGCAGTACCCGTGCGATCACGGGGCAGGATGGTTTCCGCAGGGCCTGGCAGGCCCACGGAGGAGAGAGGGCCCGAGGGTCCTCGAAGGAGAAGGGGCGCCTGGTGTTCACAAGCGTACTGATGATCGAGAAGGCCCTTACGTCCGCCGACGTGGAGTTCGTCACCACCTTGCACGGTGACGAGACCGTCTCCTTCCACGTATTGCTTCAGCCCCGCGGCGACCAGGCGGACCGCCTGCTGCGGGCCATCGACGACGTCGCCCTCGGCGAACTCGACGAGGCGGCGCACGAGCGGGAGACCCCCGAGGGCAAGGACGCGGCGGAACTCGGCGCGCAGGCCCTGTCGGTGTCCCTGGAGGCCCTGCACGCCGCCGGCAGCGCGGCGGAGGGGCGCCTCATCGAGGACCACCCGCTGGACGCCCTCAAGACCCTGGTGGACGAGATCGGCGCCGACGAGGTCATCGTGCTGACCGACCCCCACTACGTGGAGGAGTTCTTCCACCGGGACTGGGCCTCGCGGGCCCGTCACAAGGTCGGCGTACCGGTGCTGAAGCTGTTCTCGCACAGCAAGGATTAGCGGGCGGGGAGCGGCGGGCGGGTGTCCGTGATTGTCGGTGGCACCGAATAGGCTGGCCGCCGAACGTCCGCCGTATCCGTACGGAACCAGCACGCACAGGGAGACACACATGGCACCCGGCCTTCCCACCGCCATGGACCGACCGCACTTCATCGGCATCGGCGGGGCCGGAATGTCGGGGATCGCCAAGATCCTCGCGCAGCGCGGCGCGAAGGTCGCGGGCAGCGACGCCAAGGACTCCGCGACCGCCGACGCGCTGCGCGCCCTCGGCGCCACCGTGCACATCGGACACGCGGCGGAACACCTCGCCGACGACGCCACCTGCGTGGTCGTGTCGTCGGCGATCCGCAAGGACAACCCCGAGCTGGCCCGCGCGGCCGAGCTGGGCATTCCCGTCGTCCACCGCTCGGACGCCCTGGCCCGCCTGATGGACGGCCTGCGCCCGATCGCCGTGGCCGGCACGCACGGCAAGACGACCACGACGTCGATGCTCGCGGTCTCGCTGACCGAGCTGGGCCTGAAGCCCTCCTACGCGATCGGCGGCGACCTGGACGCCCCCGGTTCGAACGCGCTGCACGGCGACGGCGAGATCTTCGTCGCCGAGGCCGACGAATCCGACCGCAGCTTCCACAAGTACGCCCCCGAGGCCGCGATCGTCCTCAACGTGGAGCTCGACCACCACGCCAACTACGCGTCCATGGAAGAGATCTACGACTCCTTCCAGACCTTCGCCGACCGGATCGTGCCCGGCGGCACGCTGGTGATCTCGGCGGACCACGAGGGCGCGCGCGAGCTGACGCGCCGGGTGTCCGACTCGGCGAAGAAGGTGAAGACGGTGACGTACGGCGAGGCGGAGGACGCCGACGTACGCATCCTCTCCGTGGTCGCTCAGGGCCTGAAGAGCGAGGTGACGGTGGTCCTGGGCGGCGAGGAACTCACCTTCACCGTCTCGGTCCCCGGCCGCCACTACGCGAGCAACGCGGTCGCCGCCCTCGCCGCGGGCGCCGCTCTCGGCATCCCGGCGGCGGAACTGGCGCCCGCGCTGGCCGCCTACACGGGCGTGAAGCGGCGCCTCCAGCTCAAGGGCGAGGCGGCCGGCGTCCAGGTGATCGACTCCTACGCCCACCACCCCACGGAGATGACGGCGGACCTGGAGGCGATGCGCGCGGCGGCCTCCACCTCGCGCCTGCTGGTCGTCTTCCAGCCGCACCTGTTCTCCCGCACCCAGGAGCTCGGCAAGGAGATGGGCCAGTCCCTGGCCCTCGCGGACGCCTCGCTGGTCCTGGACATCTACCCGGCCCGCGAGGACCCGATCCCGGGCGTCACCAGCGAGCTGATCATCGAGGCCGCGCGCGCGGCGGGCGCCGACGTGACCCCGGTCCACGACAAGGCGGACGTCCCCGAGGCCGTCGCGGGAATGGCGAAGCCCGGTGATCTGGTTCTCACCATGGGAGCGGGCGATGTGACAGACCTCGGCCCGCGGATCCTGGACCGTCTCGCGAAGTAAGGGGCTGAGCTTCATGTCGTACGACGTCGAAAAGCCGGACGAGGAATGGCGCGCGGAGCTGAACCCGGCCGAGTACGCGGTGCTGCGGCAGGCAGGCACGGAGCCCGCCTTCGTCGGTGAGTACACCGACACCAAGACGAAGGGCGTCTACTCCTGTCGCGCCTGTGGCGCCGAACTCTTCACCTCCAACGAGAAGTTCGAGTCCCACTGCGGCTGGCCGAGCTTCTACGACCCGAAGGACACCGACGCGGTCGAACTGATCCAGGACCGCTCGCACGGGATGGTGCGCACGGAGGTGCGCTGCGCCCGGTGTGGGTCGCACCTTGGGCACGTTTTCGAGGGCGAGGGGTATGCGACGCCTACGGATCAGCGGTACTGCATCAACAGCATCTCGCTGCGGCTGACGCCGGAAGCGGGCTGAGCGCTCCGGACGCGACAGTGCCGTGAGCACGGGTGAGCAGGTCAGTGCCCGTCCACCGTGGGTAACGGTGGACGGGCACTGGCATGTGCGTCACCGGCCGACCCGGGCAAAGCCTCCCTGCACCGGTCACCGGTATGTGGCGCGAGGAGCGGCCCCTGACATGGTCGAGGACGACCTGTCCGACACCATGCGGGTGCTGTGGCGTCGCGTCGACCATGTACCGGGGCTCAGAAACGGTTCCCTGCCCGATCGCGACGTCCCCCGGGCATCGTCACTGGGCCGTACGGCAGCCGCCGTAGGACGGGGGAGGGGTACGTTCACCGCCGTACCGATTCCGGCTAGAGGTCGGACCAGGCCGGGAAGACGGCGGCCTGGCCGTGGTGGGTGCCCTCGGTGTCGATCAGGTCCCACATCGTGACGTCCGTTATCCAGAACCTGCGGCCGGACTTGGCGATGCGGATGCCGCGGTAGCCGGTGGCGTAGCCGTCGCGTGTGACGGACCGTATGAAGGCGTCGCGGTTCGGCTGGGCGTCGGGAGCGGCGGAGAGGCGGGAGGGGAGGCCGACGAACTCGTCCCAGGTGTACTCGAAGCACCTCTGGGCGGTCCGGTTGGCGTAGATGAAGGTCGGGTCGTCCGCGGTGTCGTGGGCGAGGAGGCCGAAGGGGGCGTCCTCGTAGAGCCATTGGGCCGCCGCGTCCGCGGAGGTGAGGGGCGGTGGGCCCAACTCCTTTCCCGTCAGGCGGTGGTGGCTGTCGAGGAGGAGGGCGCTGAACTGTCGGCTGAGGGGCTGGGGGGTGGTCATGGCGCTCGATCCGTTTCTTGCCGCTGTGACGCAGGAGTTGGGGGAGTGGTCGGCGGTGGGGCTCACCGCTTGCGGGCCATGCCGCCCCAGATCAACGGTCTGGGGAGATCGGACAGTGGGACGGGGAGGTCGGGGCGCCAGTCGTCGAGGGGGACGAGGCCCGGCTGCTGGAGGTCGAAGTCGCCGTAGAACTGGCGGAGTTGGCCGGCCGTGCGGAGTTGGCCGCGGCCGGTTTCGCCCTGGTAGAGGCGGAACAGTGTGGGGGCGCCGGTGGGATCGGCGTCGGAGACAAGGGAGTTGAGGGCGAGGGCGCTGCCGGGGGCCAGTCGGTGCCGCAGCACGGTGAACTGGGCTGTGGTGGCGGGTGATTCGGGCAGGAAGTGGACGACGCCGGAGATGATGACGCCGAGCGGGGCGGTGAGGTCGATCAGGGTGGGCAGCTCGGGGTGGTCGAGGACGGAGGCCATGTCCTGTACGTCGCCCAGGAGCAGGAGGGACCGTCCCGGGTGCAGCAGGGGTCTGCCGTGGGCGAGGACGGTGGGGTCGTTGTCGACGTAGACGACCGTGGTGTCGGGGCGGTGGCGGGCGGCGACCTCGTGGACTTTGTCCTGGGTGGGCAGGCCCGCGCCGAGGTCGAGGAACTGGGTGATGCCCTCGGCGGTCATGGCGGCCACGACCCGTACGAGCCAGCGGCGCATGGCGCGGGCCAGCAGGGGGCCTGGGCGTTGGCGGCGGTGATGCGTCGGGCGGCCGCGCGGTCGGCGGGGTAGTTGGTGTTTCCGCCGAGGAAGTAGTCGTAGATCCGGGCCACGTTGGGCACGTCGGGTTCGATGCCGGCCGGGATGGTCCCTGGCGGGGTCGGCTCGTCGGCCATGCGGAGTCACCTTTCGCTCAACGAGCTCCAACGAGCCTGGCCCCGCGAGGAGTTGCGCGAGGGCACGACTTGGCAGGACACCATCTTCCGTCCAGTCGTCCGGGGCGGGGAAGGCAGCCACCGGTCACACCCGAACCTGAGCCACATCCTCAGATGTCCTCGGAGTCCGGGCGGAGCAGGTCGGGATCGATGGCGGTCACGCCGTCCGCGCAGTCCAGTCGGGAGGCCGCCGCCAGGAGCCGGTCGTACTCGTCCTGCCGCAAGGGGAGCCGGAAGGCGTTGGCCGTGTGGATGAGGTCGTCGATCGCGATCTCCGCTTCGTCGTTGGCGACCAGGTGGAGGACTGAATCGAGGGCCAGGACCTGCTCTCCCCGGGCCGCGGCTCGTCGCTTCAGGGCGGCGACCACCGCGTGGATGTCGTCGTCCGCGTAACCGTTCATCAGCTGCGTGAATCCTCGGAGTTGGTCGTACGGGAGACCTTGCGCAGTCCGTAGAGGGCCGCCCCGAGGACGAGCACCGCGGTGCCCGCGACGACGGTGCTCGCGGGCAGGGCGAAGGCGAGAGTCGCACAGCCCGCGAGGCCGATGACGGGGACGAGGCGGCCGGGTCGGCCTTCTTCCTCCGTGAGGGTCCGGGCGGAGGCGTTGGCGATGGCGTAGTAGGCCAGGACGCCGAAGGAGGAGAAGCCGATCGCGCCGCGTACGTCCGTGGTCGCGGCGAGGACGGCGACCACCGCGCCGACCGCGAGTTCGGCGCGGTGGGGAACGCCGAAGCGCGGGTGGACGGAGGCCAGGGCGTGCGGCAGATGGCGGTCCCGGGCCATGGCGAGGGTGGTGCGGGAGACCCCGAGGATCAGCGCGAGCAGTGAGCCGAGCGCGGCGACGGCGCCGGCGATACGGACGGCCGGTACCAGCCAGTCGGCGTCCGCCGCGCGAGCGACGTCCGACAGCGGGGCGGTGGCGTGCGCCAGGCCGCGCGGGCCCAGCAGCGTCAGGGCGGCGACGGCGACGAGGGCGTAGACGGCGAGGGTGATCCCGAGGGCGACCGGAATCGCGCGCGGGATGGTGCGGGCGGGGTCACGGACCTCCTCGCCGAGGGTGGCGATGCGGGCGTAGCCGGCGAAGGCGAAGAAGAGCAGACCTGCTGCCCGGAGCAGTCCGCCGACGGTGGTGTCCGCGCCGATGGCCAGCCGTGCGGTGTCCGCGTGGGCGGAGGTCAGGGCGGTGACGATCACGGCGCAGAGCACGGCGAGGACGACGGCGACGACGGCGCGGGTGAGGAGCGCGGACTTCTGCACGCCGGTGTAGTTCACCGCGGTCAGCGCCACTACGGCGGCCACGGCCACCGCGTGGGTCTGGCCGGGCCAGAGATAGGCGCCGACGGTGAGGGCCATGGCCGCGCAGGAGGCCGTCTTGCCGACGACGAACGCCCAGCCGGCCAGGTAGCCCCAGAAGGCGCCGAGGCGTTCGCGGCCGTAGACGTAGGTGCCGCCGGACTGTGGGTACAGGGCGGCCAGTCGTGCCGAGGACGTCGCGTTGCAGTAGGCCACGAGGGCGGCCAGGGCCAGAGCGAGCAGCAGTCCGGAACCGGCCGCGTCGGCCGCCGGGCCGAGGGCGGCGAAGATCCCGGCGCCGATCATCGACCCCAGGCCGATCACCACGGCGTCGGAAAGGCCCAGACGCCGTTTCATCCCACCTGTGCCCGTGGGGGCTCTCTCCGCGTGCATCGTCCTCGCCTCCTTGTTCTCGGCGCACGGTAGCCGAGGAAGGGAGGGCTGCCGCCGGGTGCCTCCTGACAGGACTGTCCGTCTCCGAGGCGGTCGTCCGCCTCCAGCGCGGCCGGCGGTCCCGCCCGTCGCGGCTGACGCCCGACGACGCTCCGTGGCCGGGCAACCCCTCGCCGCCGGGTTCCCGCGGACTTTGTGCTCGGTCGCGGCCGAGCGCCCCGACGGCGGGGCGGACCGGCCGCGGATGTTGTCACAGTCGGCACAGGAGACTCGGTGCGTACACGTTTTGCCGTTCTCGGACCGGTCAGGGCCTGGCGCGGCGACACGGAACTGGCGCTGGGCCCCCAAGCGGCGCGCTCTGCTCGCGCTGCTGCTGACCGAGGCGGGGCATCCGGTCGCCGTCCACGAGATCGTCGACGCCCTGTGGGGACAGGACCCGCCGGACAGCGCCGTCAACGTCGTCCAGCGGCACGTGGGAGCACTGCGACGGCTGCTCGAACCCGAACTCCCGGCCGGGGACCAGTCACGGTGGCTGCTGCGCGGCTCGGGCGGCCACCGCCTCGAAGTCGGCCCCGACGATCTCGACCTGCTGCGCTTCCGGGCCCTGCGGCAGCAGGCCGCGCAGGACGGCCGACCTCCCACCGCCACCGGGCTGTTGATCGAGGCGCCGGCCCTGTGGCGAGGACCGGCGGCCTCCGGGATCGCGCCCGAGGTGCGGTCCCACCCGGCCTTCACCGCCCTCGACGGCGAACACCTGGCCGCGGTCAAGGAGGCCGCCGAACAACTGCGACGACGCCTGCGCGGTGAAGTGGCCGCCGGTGACCATCGAGGAGGGCGGCAACGTCTACCTGGCGGGCGTGAACCCGAAGGAGGTCGGGGCCATCCGCCGCACGGACGGCCAGGTCCAGATCGCCGTCGGCGGCCGGCCCGTCTACCGCTTCTCCGGCGACAGCAGGCCGGGCGACCTCAACGGCCAGGGTGTCGGCGGGACTTGGTTCGCGGTGGGCCCGACCGGCCACAAGGCGACGAACTGAACTCCCCGGCCGAGCACACCAGTTGGACCTATGTGCCGGTCGTCCCGAACGTGATCCTGTAGTAGCAGGCCCCCTTGCACGGCATCGTCGCCCCGTCGTCGAAGGCGTACGAATAGGCATAGGGGGCCGCCCGCTTGAAGACCTGGGTGTAGTCGACCGGCCACTTCGACGGGACGCAGTTCTCGCGCCCGGCCCAGGCACCACGACAGCAGTACGTGTCACCGCCGAACGCCGCGCAGGGCGGCTTGCAGCCGACGATCTGCCCGCCCGACACCGCCCGCATCGCGGTGGGGCAGTTGACGTCCGGGGTGCAGACGCCCTTGTAACAGCCGCCGGCGCTGACCGGGTCGGTGGTCGTGGTGTGCGAGATGTTGATCCACATCGGCAGGTTCGAACCGTCGACCATGCTCACGTCGTAGAAGTCCATCGCCGCGTACGCGTCGAACGTGAACTCACCCAGTGTGGTGGGCGGGTTGGCGCCCTCGCACACGCTGGTGCAGTCGCCGGTCGCACAGTGACCGGCCGCCGTCGAGGCGCACCCTGTCCGACCCCAGATCCGGCCGCCCCAGTTGTTGGCCACGGTCACCGACAGGCCCTGGCCCGGGGCGAGTTCGCGCCCCTTCGGATAGATGGCGGTGTTGGTGACGATCGCCCATACCGTCTTCGGGGTGCGGTTGACGACCGTGATGAGGCGCTTGCCGGCGGGGGCGGTCGAAGGCTGGTTCGCTGCGGGTGCGTTCGCCTTGGCGGTCGGTTTGGGCGTGCTCTTCTTCGACGCGCCGGCCTTGGGGGAGGAGGAGGCCGAAGGCGACGGGGAGGCCGAGGTGCTGTTGGTCGCCGAGGGGGACGGCGAGGCGCTGCGGGACACGGCCGGGCGCGGGGTCGAGTCCTGGTGGGCCGTCGTACGCGTGCCGCCCGTTCCGGACGGTGTCCACACGCTGTAGGCGATCAGCACGGTGGCGGCCGTGGCGAAGGCGGCTGCCGCGACGTACCACCAGCGGCGGCCGTCCCGCCGTGGGCTCGCGCTGTGTCTTCTGCGTCCTCTTGCCATCGTCCTCGGGCCTTCCTGGTGCTCTTCGGATGCGGTCCAGCTGCGCTCCTGCCTATCGGTGACCTTCTCGGCGGCGGCTCGACAACATAAATTCGGACCCGACCGGCTGATTTCTTTTGTTGTCGCGTTTTCTGTAGTCCTTGCGCGCGTCGGCGGTCTCCGAAGCAGAGAGATGCCACGGCCGGACCACACGCGGAGGAACGAACCCAGATGCGCAAGAAGCCCAGGAGTGGCCCCGACGCGGGCGTGGTGACGGCCGCGTGCGCGGGCGACCGGCAGGCCCTGGATCACCTGCTGACGCAGTGCCTGCCGCTGGTCTACAACATCGTCGGCCGGGCCCTGAACGGTCACGCCGATGTCGATGACGTCGTACAGGAGACGCTGTTGCGCATGGTGCGGGGGCTGCCGAAGCTGCGGGATCCCTCCGCGTTCCGGTCCTGGCTGGTGGCCATCACGATCCGACAGGTACGGGACCGTGAGCAGGCGCGGGCCACGGACCGCGACCGCAGGGCGCATCTGGAGGACGCGGAGGCGATCACCGACCCCGCGCTCGACTTCGCCGGGCTGACCATCCTGCGGCTGGGGCTGACCGAGCAGCGCCGTGAGGTCGTCGAGGCCACCCGCTGGCTCGATCCGGACGACCAGGAACTGCTCTCCCTGTGGTGGCTGGAGGAGACCGGCGACCTCGAACGCGCCGACCTCGCCGGTGCGTTGGGGCTCTCCGACCGGCACGCCTCCGTCCGCGTGCAGCGCATGAAGAAGCAGATGGAGGTCTCCCGGGTCGTGGTGCGGGCGCTGGTCGCCGCACCGCGCTGCGCGGAACTGGACGAGACGGCCTCGACCTGGGACGGCACGCCAAGTGCCCTGTGGCGCAAGCGGTTTGCCCGGCACATCCGTGGCTGCGGGGTCTGCCAGGGGCTGGACGAGGGCCTGCTCCCGATGGACCGGCTGCTCAGCGGGCTGCCGCTGGTCGCGGTGCCGGCCCGGTTCGACGTGTCCCGGCTGCTGGACGCGGCCTCAACTCCCGCTCCCTCAGGGCACGGTGGCGCACGCGGACGGCACGGGAGCCGGTCCGCCCGTATCGGCGGCAAACAGGTCGTGGGCGGTTCGGCGGCGGTCGCCGTCGCCGTGGTGGCCGCACTGGTCGCGCCCCGGCTGACGGGCGGTTCCTCCCCTACGACGGCGGTGGCGTCGCCGTCCCCCACTCCGGTGGTCAGTGTCACGCCGAGCCCCACCCCCTCACCCTCGGCCTCTCCGAGCCCGTCCCCGAAGCCGAAGGCCAAGCCGAGTCCCTCGCCCTCGAAGCACACCCCCGCCGCCCCCGTGCACATAGCCTCCGGAGCCAAGAAGGGTGTCGGGGTATGGACGTTCGGCGGGGTGAGCCAGGCGCTCGCCGCGAGCGGGGCGAGCTGGTACTACACCTGGAACACCCAGCACTCCGGCATCACGACACCCTCCTCGGGCTCCTTCGTGCCGATGATCTGGGGCGCGAAGTCCGTCACCGACGCCTCGCTGGCCCAGGCCCGGTTGTACGGCCCGTATCTGCTGGGGTTCAACGAACCGGACATGGCGCAGCAGTCGAACATGACGGTCGAGCAGGCGTTGGAGCTGTGGCCGAAACTCATGGCGGCGGGCAAGATCCTGGGCAGCCCCGCGGTCGCCTACGGCGGGGACACGGCGGGCGGCTGGCTGGACCGCTTCATGTCCGGGGCGAAGGCGAAGGGCTACCGCGTCGACTTCATCACCCTGCACTGGTACGGCGGCGACTTCCGTACCCCGCAGGCCGTGCAGCAGCTGAAGTCCTACCTGGCGGCCGTGTACGCGCGCTACCACAAGCCGATCTGGCTCACCGAGTACGCGCTGATCGACTTCTCCCAGGGCACCCGCTTCCCGTCCGCGCAGCAGCAGGCGGACTTCGTCACCGCGTCCACCAAGGCGCTCGACGGCCTGTCCTACGTGCAGCGCTACGCGTGGTTCGGGCTGGGCGCGGACCCGTCGAAGCCGAGCAGCGGGCTCTTCACCAACGGTACGAAGACGACCGCGGCGGGCCGGGCCTTCCAGTCCGCGGACTGACCGGCCCGGCCGTGCGCACCGTCAGGGGCTCACTCCCCAGGTGATGCGGTAGCCGCACTCTCCCGAGCAGGTGAGGACGCTGGTCGCGTCGTCGTTGACGTAGGAGTAGGCGAAGGGCTCGGCCTTCTTGAACACGTCGGCCGAGTCGACCGGCCACGACGAGGGGACGCACTGGGGGCGCGCCGCGTAGGCGCCGGTGCAGCAGGTCTTGTCCGTCTTGAAGACCAGGCAGGCGCTGAGGCACGCGACGACGCGACCGCCCCTGATCCGCTGCAACTTGGCGGGGCAGGTCGCGCTGGCGTCCCGGGTGCACCCGGCGGCGGAGCAGCCGTTCGCGTCGATCTTGTCCTTGGACGAACCGCCGTAACTGTTGATCCACATCGGCAGGTTGTTGCCCTCGACCAGGCTGACGTCGTAGAAGTCCATGCCGTTCCAGGCGTTCAGGTTGAACTCGGCCAGGGTGGAAGGGAATTCGCCCCAGGTCGACCCGCACTGGAAGTGGCCGCAGTCCCCGGTCGCGCAGTGGCCGTCGCCGGCCGCGTCGAAGGAGCAGCCGGTGCGCGCCCACACCCGGACGTCCCAGTGGTCGGGGACCGCGAAGCTGACGCCGGCCCCGGGCTTCAGCACCCAACCCGTCGCCTCCACAGGGTGTTTGGGGTCCGCCGCGATCGCCGGCCAGATCGTCCGGTCGAGCCGGTTGACCAGCGTGACGGTCCGCTTGCCGACGGCCTTCGGCTGTCCGGCGGCGGGCGTACGGGACGGCGAGGCGGTGAGGTGGGGCGACTTGTGCGCGCGGGGAGTGGGCGAGGGCGAGGACGTGGTCCGCGCTGACGAGGTCGTCGTAGGCGAAGTGCGGGGGAGGGACGGGGAGTTGGCCGTCGCCGTGGCGCGTGTGGACGACGGGTCCGCGACGGTACGGCCTTCCGGCGACGGCCCGGTCTGCGCGCGGGCCAGCAGTACGCCGGTCACCACCGCGAGGCAGGTGAGGACCGCGGCGGCGATCATGGCGGCCTGTCTACGAGGCATCTCTCAACACTCCTGTCCGTGCCCACGTCTCCGCCGTGCGGCGACGCGGCCGACGGAGCTTCCGTAGAGGAGACCGGCGGCCGTCGTGCCGGACAACGGAAAACGGGACGGCGATACCTGTTTCGGACGAGTGCGCCGTGGGTGAGCAGTGCTGGCCATAAGTCGATCAGAAGTTGGCAAGTCGGCCGCGATTGATTCTCCGTACAGTGCGGCAGCGGGGCCGAAGATCATCTGATCGGCCCGGAAGTCCGGATACCCGCGACCTTGTCGCAGGAATCGCGACCCTGTTCAGAAAGTGCTCTGGAGACACACCGATGAAGATCGCCAGACGTCTCATCCTCACCACCGCGGCCCTCGCCGCCGTGACCGCCGGCACGCTCGTGAGCGCGACCGTCGGCCAGGCCGCCACCCCGAAGCCGCCCCTCCGCCTCGGTGTCACCGTGCCCGACGCGCTGAAGGTTCCCGACGGCAACAAGCTCACCGGCGTCTTCTCCGCCGCCGGCGTCCAGACCTACACCTGCACCAACGGCGCCTGGACCCTGCTGGAGCCCGCCGCCACCCTGTGGGCCAAGTACGACCGCACGCACCGCTCCGTCGCCCTCCACTCCCGCGGCCCGGTGTGGGTGTCCACCGTGGACGGCAGCGCGGTCAACGGCTCCGCGATCGCCAACTCGCCCAAGACCGGCACCATTCCGGAGCTGCTGCTGAAGTCCACCGCCACGCGCGGCACGGGCGTCTTCGGCGGCGTCTCCTACATCCAGCGCCTCGGCACCCACGGCGGCGTCGCCCCTGCCGGTGCCTGCACGGGCACGGACCAGGTCAGCGTCCAGTACACCGCCACCTACGCGTTCTACAAGCCCGCCGCGTAACAACGACAGGCAGCGCGCAGGCAGTGGCCTCCCGGAAGAAGGGGGCCGCTGCCGTGCGCGTCCCAGGCGGCAGCACCCGCGACCCGAAGGAAACGTGAGAGAGACCGTGTTGTCCGAAGACGGCGATCACCGGGCGGCGCCCCGGACACCAAGCGGACCGGGGCGGCTGATCGCCGGCCGGTACCAGCTTCACGACGTCCTCGGCCGAGGCGGCATGGGCACGGTCTGGCGCGCCCACGACCAGCTGCTGGACCGGCCGGTCGCCGCCAAGGAACTCCACATCCTCACCCACGGCGACGAGGAGCACCGCATCCGCGTACGCCGTGCGATCCGTGAGGCCCGCGCGGTCGCCCGGGTGCCGCACCCCCATGTGGTCGGCGTGCACGACCTGGTCGAGTACGAGGACCGGCTGTGGATCGTCATGGAACTCGTCCAGGGCCCCTCGCTGGCCCAGAGCATCGCCGGGACCGGGCTGCTCACGCCGCAGCACACCGCCGCGCTCGGCCTGCAACTCCTCGACGCCCTGGAGGCCGTGCACGCGGCCGGCACCCTGCACCGGGACGTCAAACCCGCCAACGTCCTGCTGCGCCCCGACGGCAGCGCCGTCCTCACCGACTTCGGCATCGCGGCCCTGGACGACGGCGAGTTCCTGACGACCACCGGCGAACTCGTCGGCTCGCTGGAGTTCATGGCGCCCGAGCGGGTGATGGGCTGGGAGGTCGGCCCGCCCTCCGACCTGTGGTCCCTGGGCGCGACCCTGGCCACCGTCTGCGGCGGACAGTCCCCGTTCCGCAGACCCGCGCGGCCCGCGACCCTGCACGCGGTGGCGTACGAGGCACCCCTCCTGACCGAGCGGCTCGGCCCGCTGCGCCCGGTCGTCGAGGCGCTGCTGCGCAAGTCCCCGGACGAGCGCCTCACACCGGCGAGCGCGCGGACCGCGCTACGGCGCGTGGCGGCGGGCGAGCCGGACGCCGGTCACCTGCCGTCGGCGACCCTGCGGGTGTCCGCCCCGCCGGCCGCTGCGCACGAAGCGGACACGATGACGAGCGGCCGTGAGCTGTTCACCCCGACCGAGCGGCACACGACATCACTCAACTCCCGCCCTCGTCCGGCCCGTTCGTCCCGTGGACGGCGGCTGCTGTGGGCGCTGGCCGGAACGGCCGTACTGGCGGCGGGAATTGTGGGCGGGCTCTTCCTCACCGGGACACTGCCCCTCACCTCGGGCCCGAGGACGACGACCACCCGTCAGGTCGTCCAGTCGGCGACCGGCTGGCAGCCGGTGACCGGAGTGACCGTCCGGCGCGGCGACCAGGTCACCGTGCGGTTCGTCTCGGGGCAGTGGACCGCCGACTACCGGAACATGCCCATGGCCGGCCCGGCCGGTTACGACACCGCCACCGACCACCTGCTGGACGGGGCGATCAACTGCAAGGTCGACGCCAAGGCCCCCTTCGCCACCCTGCTCGCCCGGCTCAAGGGCAAGCAGACCTTCCCCGTCCACCCGGTGGGCCGGAAACTCACCTTCCGCGCGACCGGGAACGGCACCCTCCAACTGGGCATGAACGACCTCGCCGGGTCCTGCTCCTCGGACAACAAGGGCACGATGACGGTGCGGGTGAGTGTCACGCACTGATCCCCTCGCCGGCGCTCAACTCCCTTGCGGGGGCTCCTGTTCGGCCCTGATCCGGCCGTGCACCTCCCAGTCCCACACCGTCTCGCGCACCTCGTCCAGCGCGCGGGCCAGGTGTCTGCGGTAGGTGCTGAACGCCAGGTTCAGCTTCCGCGCCACGGCCTCCTGCGTCGACGTCGAGTGGTACGTCGCGGTCAGCACCTCGTACAGATGCCGGGTGCGGGGATGGGCGTTCAGCCGCTGTACGGCCTTGTGGATCAGGTCGCGCAGCGCGGTCACCGGGTCGCCCTCGCTGAGGTCCTCCACCAGCCGGCTGCGCAGCAGCGGGTTGTCGGCGAGGCCGCCCGGGTCGAGCCAGCCGCGCAGCGCCTCGCGGACCGCGGCGTCCGACTCCTCCCGACTCAGCGATGTCAGACGGGACTTGGGCTTTCCGGCGGCCACCGCCGGTGCCCCGCCGAGCAGCCGGGCGTCGATGCCCTCGGCCCACTCCTCCACCCGCGCCGCCCGCCAGTCGTGGCAGAACAGGCCGTACCCGCGATCGGCGTGGACCGCCTGGCGCGGCGGCTGGAACATGCCCATGTAGGTCATCAGCGGTCCCCAGAACTTCGGTTCGGCGCTGACGAAACAGGACCAGGCGCAGTGCTTGGCGCGCAGCAGCTCGAAGACGATCCGCATGCGCACCAGGTCCCACGACCGCGAGGGCCGGTGATGGTTCTCCTCGTGCACCATGAACCGGGCCACAGCGAGGTGTTCGCCCTGGCGCGGGGGTGTCATCGCGGACACCAGGTCCCAGGCCTCGGCCGTCACGGGGTCGGCCGCCCGGGTCTCGTCGTCCAGCTCGTCGATCCTCAACCAGGCCATGAAGCCCAGCAGTTGGCCGGTGTCGCAGCGACGGTGGACGTGGAACGCCTCGGGCTGGCGCGTCAACCAGTGGGCGACGACACGGGC
This sequence comes from Streptomyces hokutonensis, assembly GCF_042751305.1. Classification (GTDB taxonomy): domain Bacteria; phylum Actinomycetota; class Actinomycetes; order Streptomycetales; family Streptomycetaceae; genus Streptomyces; species Streptomyces hokutonensis_A. The sequence goes on along the minus strand of NZ_JBHYWD010000003.1, from coordinate 455,870 downwards.
GTTGTGCTCGCCCTCGACCCTGCGGGTCAGCTCGATCAGCGCCGGGGCGTCCTCCGGCCGCATCGGCTGCTCGTCGACGGCCCCCTCCGCGCGGTCGCCCTGGAACTCGCGCAGCCACTGGGCCCTGGAGACGATGTGGTTGAACTCGCGGGCGGCGCGCAGGGCTTCCTTCTCCGGCGCCTCGCGGACGCGCTCGATCAGGTGACGGCGGACCGTGCGGTGCATGGCCTTGTAGCGCTCCGGATCGCGCCAGCGGAAGTCGCTGTCGAGGGCGTCCCGGACCACGTCGTACGGGCGGACCCCGAAGGGGCCCGACTTCATGAAGGACAACTGCCGCAGCCAGGCGAAGAGTTCGGTGGCGTCCTCGTCGGGGAGCGCCACCCGCAGCAACTCCTCGGTGGTGTCCGCGACATGGCCGCACACCTCCAGCGCCCGCCGGTGCGCGGACGACGGCGGCTTGCCGACCAGGTGCGTCAGCAGCCGGTCGACGACCGTGCGCAGCGGCGCCCAGAACACCTCGTCCGTCGACGTGTTGTCGTGCGTCGCCGCCTCGGCGGCCAGTCGCAGGGCGAGGGGATGGCCCGCGGCGAACCGCAGCAGAGCCGCGTGCGAGGCCGGGTCGACGCCCTGCGAGGTGAGCAGGGCCGCCGAGTCCGCGGGCCCCAACTCCCGCAGTGGTACGACCTGGAGCAGCTCGCTCCACCCGAGGTCCGCCTTCCACAGCGGGTCGGGGGCGAGCCGGCCGGCGACGACGACCAGGGCACCGGCCGGTAACCGGGGGAGGAAGCGCTCCCGTATCCACTCCTCCATGTCCCGGTAGCGCTCGAAGTCGTCGACCAGCAGGACAGCGTTGTCCTGGACGAAGACCTCGGCGGTGGCCGCCTCGAAGGCCGAAGGGGAGCGGTCGATCGTACGGGCGTCGACGCTCACGACCGGCCGGCCCATGGCGCGCGCCTCCGCGGCGAACCGCTGGAGCAGGGCGGTCTTGCCGATGCCGCCCGGTCCGTGCAGCACGACGACCGTCGGGGCACCCGGTTCGCCGGCCGCCGCGCGGCGGAACAGGGCCAGTTCCCGCTGTCTGCCGACGAAGTACTGCAACCGGGCGGACGCCAGTCTGTCGGCCAGCACGGCGGAGTCCTCCTTCGCCATGGCGTTCCTTTCCCCGGAGCCGACCTCTTCGGGCCGCTGCGAAACCTACCGGGTCGGGCCGGACGACGGGACGCGGCCGGACCTTATGTGGGCCTTACAGACGACTCGGCGTGGAAACGGTAAGAGACCCGCTTCTTTGTCCTATTCGCACTCGTTGAGGAACGCGAAGGGGTCCGTAGCCCTCCTTCTGTGTGAAGGAACGAGCACAGGCAAGGAACCGGGGACTGAGTGGCATGGGTTTGACCAGCGAGACTACCGTTTATGTGATGGCGGCCGTCGCCGTCGTCTGCGTGGCGCTGCTTGTCTGGCTGTGGCCGCGGCTCGCCAGGCCCGGGGTGCGGCAGGTGCTCGGGCGGCTGACGGCCATCGGAGTGACACAGGTCACGATCATCGCCGCGTTCGCGTGCTGGCTGAACTCCTCGTACCAGTTCTTCGGATCGTGGGACGAGCTCTTCGGCAACACCGACACCGCGCCCGTCGGCGTGACCCAGGCGGCCGACCACAACGGCGGCGCGACCGGTATCTCCGTCAAGGGCGCGCTGGTGCAACCCGCCTCCGACGAGCAGCTGAACCGGGTCAGCGGACTGCCCACCGGCAATCCCGCGGTCAACGGCAAGGTGGAGTCAGTGAAGGTCATCGGCCGCCGCACCGGCGTCGTCGACCCGGCCTTCGTCTATCTGCCCCCGCAGTACTTCCAGAAGGCGTACGCCAGGCAGCGCTTCCCGGTCGTCGTCGCGCTCAGCGGCTACCCCGGCAGCATCTTCAACCTCGCCCAGTACCTGCGGGTCTCGCAGACCGCAGGCCAGCTGCAGAAGAGCGGCCAGATGCAGCCGACCGTCATGGTGATGATCCGGCCCACCATCGCGCCGCCCCGCGACACCGAGTGCGTCAACGTCCCCGGCGGACCGCAGACCGAGACCTTCCTCGCCAAGGACCTCCCGCAGGCCCTGAAGTCCGTCTACCGGGTCGGCCACGACGCCAGCGCCTGGGGCGTCATGGGCTACTCCTCCGGCGGCAGTTGCGCTTTGCAGCTGACGATGCGCAACCCGCACGTCTACACCACGGCCGCAGCGCTCTCGCCCGACTACAGGGTCAAGGACGACCCCACCACCGGCAACCTCTTCGGCAGCGGACTCGGCCGCGTCAACCGGGTCAACGGACACGACCTGATGTGGCGGCTGAAGCACCTGCCCGCACCCCAGGTCTCCGTCCTGGTCGCCGAGAGCAAGCACGGCGAGCGCGGCTACCCGCAGACCCTCGCCTTCATCAAGGCCGTCAAGGCGCCCATGCGCGTCGTGTCCATCCTGCCCGAGTCCGGCAGCCACAACTTCCCCACCTGGGTACGGGAGATGCCCGCCGCCCTGAAGTGGATGAACCAGCAACTCACCTTCCCCCAGGACGTCGTGCCCCGGCACCTCCCCAAGAAGAAGACCCACAGCACCGTGCGCGCGGAGGGCACCGAGCCCACCCCGACCGCCCGCACCCACAAGTAGCGTCCGCCTCAGGGGCGTTGGCCGCCCCGTCCCAGCGTCCGGGGCAGCTGGCCCCGGCGCTGGATGCCCAACTTCCGGTAGGAACTGGTGAGATGGGTCTCCACCGTGCGCCGGGCCAGATGCAGCAGATCGGCGATCTCGGTGTTCGTACGGCCGTCGGCGGCCAGCTCGGCGATCCGGCGCTCACTGTTGGTGAGAGACCCCGAACCGGTGCGGGCCGGGGCCGTGCGCCGGGCGCCGCTCTCGCCCAACGCCCCCTCCGCCAGGGCCTGTAGCCGGGTCGCGCCCAGCCGCTCGCCACGCTCCGCGGCCTCGCGCAGGCAACCGCGGGCCCGCCGCCGGTCCCCGGCCGCGGTCAGCGCCCGGCCCTGCGCGATCAGCGCCGGCACCAGCTCGGTCTCCGTCCCCTCCGGCGCCTCCCGCAACAGCCCCACGGCCTCCTGGGCGAGCTCCAGACCTCGCCGTCCACCGGTCGCCGCGGCCAGCACCCGCAGCGAACGGCCCACCGTGCGGGGCGTGTTCCACACCCGGGCCAGCCGCAGCTCCTCCTCCGCCAGCGCGATCGCCTCCCGGGGACGGCCGAGGGCGAGCCGGCACTCGGCGGCGGCCGAACGCCACGGAGTGACGACCGGGCTCACCACCTCACGGGCAGACTGCCGGCGCCCGCACTCCAGGAAGTCGTGCAGCGCGCCCGCCGGATCGCCGCAGGCCGCGCGCAGCACACCCCGCGCGTAGAGGAAACGGTTCAACTCCCAGGAGTCGGGCGCCGACCCCAGGTCGAAACCGTCCGCGAGCCGCAGCGCCCGCGCCTCCTGCCCGGTCGCCAGCAGCGCCAGCAGGATGGTGGCGTGCGCGTTCGACGGCGTGCTCCGCGCCCAGTCCCGCGCCCACGCCTCCGTCAGCAGCCGTCCGTGCTCGCCCCGGGCGGACAGGATGTCGGCCCGTACGTTGGTCAGCGCGTCGTGCATCGGATGCAGCAGGTCGGGACGCTGCCCGACCAGGCCGCGCTCCACCAGCCGTTCCGCCTCGGGGAGTTCGTCGGCCCACTGGGCCACGGCGGCGGCCGTGCCGAGCAGGAACGGCTCGGTCAGCGGGTCGGCGGGCTGGGCCAGCAGCGCGCGCAGCCGCCGCATCGCCTCCGCCGCCGAGATCAGACCGGCCGTGGCCGCATGGCGCACGACCAGTGCCTGACCGGCCGTGCCGACCAGCTCCGGCGAGTCCTCGGCGGCATCGCGGAGCCACCGGTACACGTCCTGCCGCACCGACTGGTCCTGCTCGGCCAGCAGCACCGAAGCGGTCTGGAGGGTGCGCACCAGTTGCGGACGGTCCGTCAACTCGTCCTCCGCCGTGCGCAGTACGTCCACGGCGGCCACGGTCCTGCCCCGGCCGGCCAGAGCCGTGCCGAGGGCGACGGCCGCGCGCATCGTGTCCTGCGGCGCCCCGGACAGCCGTAGCGCCTCGCTCAGCCGGGGGATGCCGGCCGAGGAGGTCCGCGTGTACTCCAGAGAACCCAGCTCGGTCAGCAGCCGCTGCCTGCGGCCGTCCGGCAGCGGCTCCTTCAGGACCCGGCGCAGAAAGACGACGGCGTCGTCCGCGCGCCCGTCCCGCAGCGCGAGCGAGGCCGCCTCCTGGAGCACGGCCGACGTCCAGGGCGCGCCCACCGGGTCGGCGAGCAGCAGCTGCCGGGCGACCGTGTCGGGGGAGCCGCCGTGGCGCTGCATCGCCCCGGCCGCCGCCGCGTGCGCGGCCCGCCGCCTGGCCGCGGGCACGCCGGTCAGCACGGCGTCGCGCAGGAGTGGATGCGCGTAGCGCGGGCGCCCGTCGGGGTCCGGGCGCAACACGCCGAGCCCGGTCATCGCGGTCAGCCAGCCGGCCACCCGCGCCGGGTCGGCACCCGCCAACTCGGCCACCAGGGCGGCCAGTTCGTCGACGGGAGCCGGGTCGGTGCGATCGGCGGGTAGCGCCGCGGGAGCGTCCCCGGCCCAGCCCTCGTCCAGCGCGGCCAGGATCCGCGCGACCTCACCGGTGGCCGGGCCCGCGCATTCCAGCCACCAGGACACGGCCGCCGGATACGCCCCCGGATACAGCGCGGCGGACGTCTCCGGCACCTTCGGATGCCGGTCGGCGCCGAGGTCGTCGAGCAGGGCGCGCAGCAGCAGGGGGTTGCCGGCGCCGGCCCGGACACAGTCGTCCACCCAGGGCCCGGGCGCGTCGGCGCGTACCGAACGGACCAGCCCGGCCGCCGACTTGGCGGTCAGCGGGGCCAGGGTGTGGGTGCGGACCAGCGCGGGCGACAGGGTGTGGGTCAGGCCCGGCTCGGCCGGCTCGATGTCGTACTGGCTGCGCTCGGTGGCCACCAGCAGGATCCTTAATCGGTCCACGTGCCGCGCCGACTCCACCAGCCACCGGTGCGAGGCGGCGTCGGCCAGATGGACGTCGTCCACGGCGATCAGCAGCGGTGCCCGGTCGGCGTACGAGCGCAGCACCCGCCACAGCCGGGCGGCGCTGGCCCGCTCGTCCCCGTCGACGGCGAGGTCCGCGAACTCCGGTACCGGGCCCAGCAGTTGCAGGACGGCGGCGTACGGAATCGCCTGGTCGCGGGGCGAACAGCGGGCCCGCAGCACCCGCATGCCGTGCGCCGCCGCGTCCTCGGCGGCGGCCTCCAGCACGGTGGTACGGCCCGTCCCCGTCGCCCCGCGCAGCAGCACGAGACGGCCCGAACCGGCGCGGGCATGCGCGGCCTCCACCGCCAACAGCCGTGCAGCGTCCCGGTGTTCGCAGGGCATCACGGACGTTCCGGCGTCAGGTGCGGTCCCCGTCATCGCGGTCCTCCTCGTCTCCGTCGTGGTCCGTCGTTCGTCCGATCTCGTGGTGCTGCTCGTGGTGCTCCACGATTGCGCGCGTCCCTCCCGCCCCACGAGGGTGAGGAGTACACGGCCGCCACCAGCGCAACTGGGGTGGCACGTATGTGGATCGAGGGAGAACGTTGCTCAGCTCATCGCGGACCGCGCATCCCGGTACGGCCGACCCCGGCGACCGGATACCCGTGGCGGTCCACGCCCCGGACCCGATCTCGCGCGAGGGAGCACTCAGCCAGCTGCGCAGATACCCGGAGATCGACCTCCGCGAGGAGAACGACACTGGCCCCGGCCGGGTGGCGCTGCTCATCGCCGACACCCTCGACGAAGCCGCGCTCACCAAACTGCGCCGGCTCGTGCGGAGCGAGGGCGGGCGGGCCGTACTCGTCGTAGGGGCCCTGCGCGAGGCGGAGTTGCTCGATGTGATCGAGTGCGGGGTCGGCGCCATCGTCTGGCGCCAGGAGGCGACCGCGCAGCGCCTGGTGCAGGCCGTGATCGCGGCGGCCCGCGGCGACGGCGACCTGCCCGCCGATCTGATCGGACGACTCGTCGAACAGGTCGGGACGCTGCACCGCAGCGCGGCGGGCCGCTCCGGAGTCCAGACGGCGGGGCTCGTGCCGCGTGAGGTGGACGTCCTGCGGCTGGTCGCCGAGGGACTCGACACCGGAGAGATCGCCAGCAAGCTCTCCTATTCCGAACGCACCGTCAAAAACGTGATGCACGGGCTCACCACCCGCCTCCATCTGCGCAATCGGGCACACGCCGTGGCCCATGCCCTCCGGGAAGGCTACATCTGACCGAACGGGCACTCGAAGCCGGACACGCGGGCAAACTGCCGTGCCCTCCATACGTCCCCAACGTGCTTGCGGGCATGGCCGGTTGGAACGGCACGATCGGAGTACGGCCGACAGGGGCGTAGCGGGCGCCGACGCGCACGGCGGGGCACGACAGCACGGCAGGGCGGGAGCACGGCGGTGATCCACGAGGTGGACGAGGTCCTGAAGGACCTGATCGGCGGCGGCGCACTGGCCGGTTCGGGCATCGAGGTCTCCTTCGACGCACCGACCCGCGACTGGGCGGCCCGCCGCAACACCCCCACGATCAACACCTACTTGTACGACATCAGGGAGGACGTGCACCGGCGCCAGCGCGGGCATGTCGCCGTGCGCGACGAGCGGGACGTGGTCGTCAAGCGCCGCCAGCCGCCGCGCTGGTTCCGGCTGTCGTACCTGGTGACCGCGTGGACGAAACGGCCGCAGGACGAACACCGCCTGCTGTCCGCCGTGTTGGCCACCCTGATCCCGCGCGAGCTGCTCGCCCCCGCCGAACTCCCAGGGTCCCTCGCCGAGTTGGGCCTGTCGGTGCCGATCTCGGTGGCCGGCATCCAGACCGAGTCACGCTCACTCGCGGAGATCTGGTCCGCCCTCGGCGGCGAACTCAAGCCCTCCCTCGACCTCGTCGTCACGGCGCCCTTCCCGGCCTACCCCGAATACGACGCGGGCCCGCCGGTCACCGAGGGCGCCGCCGTGCGCGTCCACGGCCTCGACGGCACCGCACCGGGCCCGGAGGAACGCGCCCACCGCCCGCGCCAGGTGGCGGCGGCGCGGGAGGCCCGAGAGGTGGCGCGCCGCAGGAGGACGTCGGGGACGGGAACGTGACGGTCGAAGAAATGGGCGTGTCCCTCGGCGTGACTCCTGCCACCGAGTCGGAGGCCGACGCTCTCCTCGCCCGGCTCGGCCGCCTCCGCGAGCGTGTCGCCCTGCTCGTCGCCCAGCGCTCCGCGACCGACCCCACGGCCGCCGACCCGCTGCGCGGCCTCTACCTCTCCGGGGAGGCGGTCGAGTACCTGCTCCTGCGATCACCCGAACCGGCGCCGCCCGTATGGGAGTCGGCACCCGACCGCCTCGCCGCCCTGCGCCTCACCGACCTCGACACCGCCCTCCTCCTCATCGCTCTCGCCCCCGACTTGGACCGTTCCTTCGAGCCCCTCTACGGCTACCTCAACGACGACGTCGGCCGCCGCCGGGCCACCGTGGGACTCGCCCTCGACCTGTGCGGCATCCCCGCCCACGACGCGGAGGGACGGGCCCGGTTCCATCCCGCGGCCCCGCTCTCCGCCCTCGGCCTCCTCGCCGTGGAGGAACCCGAACGCCCTCTCCTCAGCCGCTCGTTGCGGGTACCGGACCGCATCGTGGCCCATCTGCTCGGCGACGACACCCCGGACGCGGCCCTCGCCGGCCACCTCCACCCACTGGCGACGCCGAGAGTGCCGTACGACGGCCAAGAGCCGGGCGGGGACGACGAGTTCACCCACTTCGTGGAGCGGCTGGCCGTGCTGCTCGCCGGTGGGCCGCCGCTCGCCGTGTATGTGAGGGAGCGTCACGAGGGCGACGGGTTGGTGTGCGTGTCGGCCGCGCTGGACGCGGCGGGGGTGCCCGCAGTCCGTTTCTCCGGTCCGGCTGAGCGGGTGCCGGAGCTGCTGCGCGAGGCGCGGCTGGGCGGTCGTACGGTCGTGGTGAGCGGTCTGACCGACCAACCCGGCGCGTTGGTAAGGGCGTTGACGGCTGCCACCGATGTCTCCGTGGTGTTCGCCGGGGCCCGCCCGTACGACCCGGAGTGGTGCGACAGCGACCCGTTGATCCTGGAGGCGCCCCGGCAGCGCGCGGCGGCGGTGCGGGCCTGGACGGAGGCCGTCGGCGAGGACAGTGGCTTCGACGTACGGGCCACCGTCGCGCCGTACCACCTCGGCGCCGACCGCATCGCGCGCGCCGCCCGGGCGGCCCGGGGACTCGCCGCGTTCGACGGCACCCCGCTGTCCGCCGCCCATCTGCGGCTCGCCGCCCGCCAGCAGTCGGCGTCGGGGCTCGAACAGCACGCCCGCCGCATCCAACCGGCGGTCGACTGGCGGGACCTGGTCCTGCCCGACCGGTCGCTCACCCAGCTCCACGAACTCGCCCTGCGCGCGCGCCACCGCGACCGGGTCCTCGGCGACTGGCGGCTCAGCGCGGGCGGCGGCCGGGGGCGGGGCGTGCTCGGGCTGTTCGCCGGTGAGTCCGGTACCGGCAAGACGCTGTCGGCGGAGGTCGTCGCGGCCGAACTCGGCCTGGATCTCTATGTGGTTCAGCTGTCGTCGGTCGTCGACAAGTACATCGGCGAGACCGAGAAGAACCTCGAACGGATCTTCACGGAGGCCGACCGCACCGACGCCGTGCTCCTCTTCGACGAGGCCGACGCGGTCTTCGGCAAGCGGTCCGAGGTGAAGGACTCGCACGACCGCTACGCCAACATGGAGAGCGCCTATCTGCTCCAACGCCTGGAGTCCTTCGACGGGATCGCGCTGCTCACCACCAACCTGCGCGCCAACATCGACGAGGCGTTCACCCGGCGGCTCGATCTGGTCGTCGACTTCCCGTTCCCCGACCCGGTGCAGCGGCTCGCGCTGTGGCGGCACGGCCTGACCCATGTGCCGAGCGCACCGGACCTCGAACTCGTGCCGCTGGCGAAGGAGTTCGAGCTGGCGGGCGGTTCCATCCGCAGTGCGGTCGTCACCGCCGCCTACCTGGCCGCAGGCCGCGGTGACACGGTCGGCGCGGCGGACCTCCTGGAGGGGGCCCGCCGCGAGTACCGCAAGGCGGGGCGGCTGGTGCCCGGCGAGGGCACCTGGTAGCCGCCCAACAGCCGGACTACACCGTGAACTTGACGGCCACCAGCCAGCGGGAGTTGTCGAGTGTGCCGCCGAAGAGGTATTTGGGGCGGGCGTCCGCGCACCCCTGACCGCCCCAGTCCCAACCGGTGTTGCGGGCCGTCTCGCAGACCTGGCCGCTGCCGATGTTGAGGGCGAAGCCCGTCATGTACGGCGCGTCCTTGTCCGTACTGCCGATGTAGTTGTCCTTGTTGTCGTCGATGATCGCCGTCCACTGCGGCTCCCACATGCCGTTGCCGTCGGTCGAGGCGGGGTTGTGGATGAAGGCGTTGGCGCCCGAGCCGAGGGAGCCGGACACCGCGATGTTCAGGGCCGTGATCTGCTTGGCGTCGTCGACCGTGCCGGTCGCGGCCCCGTCGCAGACCGCGTCCGTCCAGCCGTCGCCCGCGATGAAGGCGCGGTAGCAGATGTGCCGGCCCGAGTCCTTCGCGGCCAGCTTCTTCACCGCGGTCGCCGCCGTCGCCGGTTTGGGCTTGGGCTTCGCGGACGCCGTGGATCCGCCGCCGCCCCCGCCCGCCGCGGCGGCGGTCGAGGTCACGGCGGCCGGCGGGGGAGCCGCGGCCGTCGCGGAGGGCGGCGCCGGCACGCTCGCGGTCGGCGAGGGAGCGGGCGCGAGCGTGCTGACGCCCGCGTCCTTGAGCTGCTCGGTGGCCGTCGTCCGCACCTGCGGCTTGTACGCGATCCACAGCATCAGGAAGGTGAGCGCGAGCGCGAGGACGGCCCCGAGGAAGGTGGCGAGCCAGCGTGGCAGGAACCCGCGCTGGAGGTAAGTCCCCTCCACCGGAAGGGGATTGGCGCCCGACCGCAACACGTTCAGCGTGTACGGCCGCTGCTCCTTCGGTCCGAACCAGATGATCTTCCGGGGCTTCAGCGACGCCTTGACGAACGCGGCCCGGCCCGGCTCGATCTGCACATTGCCCGGATGGATGTCGTACGCCAGCTGGTCGCCGTTGTCGCTGCCGCTGATCGACGCCGTGAGCTTGGTGTTGCCGAGGTTGTCCACGGCCAGCCGGGGGCGGCCCCGGAACCGGCCCTTGACCGTCGGCGGCACCAGCTCCGCCCGCACCTCCGAGAACGGGGTGATCGTCAGATTGCCCTCGGGGACGGTGACCGCCTCGGGGTGCTCGGTCGGCGTGATCCGGACGGCGTAGGGGTTCGGGCCGGCCGTCGCGTCCGGGGTGCGCGGCGGCGCGAACGTCAGGTCGACCGTGCCCGTCGTACCCGGGTAGAGCCGCAGCGTCTGCGGCTCCACGGTGGTCCAGGGCGCGATGCCCCCGACCGGCTCGAAGCGGTACTCGTCCACGACGTCGCCGGTGTTGCGCAGCCGTAGCCGCACTCGGGTACTGCCACCGGGATCGACGGTCGCGGACGCGGGCTCCAGGGAGGTCCACAGACTCATGTGGTGACGCTACGACGGATGGTGAGGGGACGTCAGGAGCTGACAGGGCAAAGGGGGTTGCCCAAAGGGGCGTCCTCGCAAACGCGGTTGCCGCCCCACGGTGGGGAGATCCGCCGCGACAGACCCGGAAGGGCACCGCCGGGCACGTCGTGTCCCACGCGCGGTCTGCCCCTGAGGGCACGGAAGTTGCCCCGAGACAGGCACCCGAGGACGTTTCGTCGGCAGGGGCACGCGCGTGAGGCTTAAGAGCGTCTTATCTCGTACCCCGAGGAGAGCAGAGCATGCCGTCCTACCTGTCGCCCGGCGTCTACGTCGAGGAGGTGGCCAGCGGCTCGCGCCCCATCGAGGGAGTGGGCACCTCGGTGGCGGCCTTCGTGGGTCTGGCCCCGACCGGTCCGCTGAACGAGCCGACCCTGGTGACCAATTGGACGCAGTACGTGGCTGCCTTCGGTGAGTTCACCGACGGGTACTACCTCGCGCACTCCGTCTACGGCTTCTTCAACAACGGCGGTTCGGCCGCCTACGTCGTCCGCGTCGGCGGCACCGCGGAGGGCACCGGCGCCGAGGCCAAATCCCCGTCCGCCCTGGGAGGTTCGGCCACTCCGGCCGCTCTGCCGCCCGGCGAACCGGCCCAGCTCGGCACCTTCGCCGTGACGGCCGTGGCGCCCGGCGACCTGACCGTCGAGGTGGCCGACGCCGAGGGCGAGGGACCCGCCGAACGGTTCCGGCTGATCGTCAAGGACGCCGGCCGGGACGTCGAGAGCTTCGACGTGACCGCCAAGAAGGGCGGCCGCAACTACGTCGTCACCCAGGTCAAGGAACGTTCCAAGCTCATCACCGTGGCAGAGGCCGCGCCCGCCGCGCAGCTGGCCCGCCCGGACAACCAGACGGTCGCGCTCAGGGCGCCCGCCGCCGCTCCGGCCGTACCCGGCACGGTAGGTGACACTCCGTCACACCCCGGCCCGGCCACCTACCTCGGCGACTCCGCCGACCGCACCGGCTTCGGCGGCCTGGAGGCCGTGGACGAGATCTCCATGGTCGCGGTGCCCGACCTGATGGCCGCCTACCAGCGCGGTGCGATCGACCTGGAGGCCGTCAAGGCCGTCCAGTTGGGCCTGATCGCGCACTGCGAGCTGATGGGCGACCGCGTCGCCGTCATCGACCCGCCGCCGAGCCTGAACGCCCGTCAGATCCGCGTCTGGCGACAGGAGACGGCCGGCTACGACTCCAAGTACGCGGCCCTGTACTACCCGTGGATCAAGACCTTCGACCCGTCGAGCGGACAGTCCCGGCTGATCCCGCCGAGCGGCCACATCGCCGGCATCTGGGCCCGCAACGACTCCGAGCGCGGAGTGCACAAGGCGCCCGCCAACGAGGTCGTACGCGGCGCCGTCGACCTCGAGACACAGATCACCCGCGGCGAGCAGGACCTCCTGAACCCCATCGGCGTCAACTGCATCCGCGCCTTCCCCGGCCGCGGCATCCGCGTCTGGGGCGCCCGCACCATGTCCTCCGACCCGGCCTGGCGCTACCTCAACATCCGCCGGTACTTCAACTACCTGGAGGAGTCGATCCTGATCGGCACCCAGTGGGTGGTGTTCGAGCCGAACGACCACGCCCTGTGGGCGCGCATCCGGCGCAACATCTCGGCCTTCCTGGTCAACGAGTGGCGCAGTGGCGCCCTGTTCGGGCAGCGGCCGGAAGAGGCGTACTACGTCAAGTGCGACGAGGAGACCAACCCGCCGGAGTCGGTCGACGTCGGCCGGGTCGTCTGCGAGATCGGCATCGCACCGGTGAAGCCGGCCGAGTTCGTGATCTTCCGACTGGCCCAGTTCTCCAGCGGGAGCGGGGAGTTGGAGGAGTAGGCGGACCCGGCGTGCGCCCACCGCCGCTCCAGGCAGTTCTCAACACCCCTAGAAGGACAGCGAATTCATGAGTCTCCAGCCGGGTGACGCCCTCACCTCACACAATTTCGGCCTGCAGATCGACGGCGTCATGGTCGAGTACCTCGCCGAGGTCAGCGGCCTCAGCATCGAGCAGGACGTCATCACCTACCAGCAGAACACCCCCAACGGCCAGAACGTGGTCAAGAACCTGCCGGGCGTGAAGAAGAACGGCACCTGCACGGTCATCCGGGGCATGACCCAGTCGGCCTCGTTCACCCAGTGGATCAACGAGTCGATCTCCGGCCAGATGACCACCGCCCGCAAGAACGCGTCGATCATCATGATGGACTTCCAGAACAACCCCGTGAAGCGCTACCACCTGCGCAACGCCTGGTGCAGCAAGATCGACGCGAGCACGGTGAAGGCGGGCGAGGCCGCCGCGCTCACCGAGTCCGTGACCATCGTGTTCGAAGAACTGGTCATCGAATAATGCGGCGTTCGGGGGCGACGGCCGCGCCGGGTGCGGAGTCGGCGACCGAGGTGGGCGCGGGGCCGATAGCTGCCCCGGCTCCGGCCGCCGCTCCGGCCGTACGGCAGACGCTGCGGACCGAGTTCCCCTTCCAGCTGCCGCGCGGCTACGTCGACGAGTCGGGCACGGTCCACCAGGACGGTGTGATGCGACTGGCCACCGCGCGCGACGAGTTGGTGCCGCTGCGGGACGTCCGCGTGCAGGAGAACCCGGCGTACCTGTCCGTGGTACTGCTCGGCCGGGTGATCACCCGGCTGGGGTCGGTCCCCATGGTCCACGACGGGATCGTGGAGAACATGTTCGCCTCCGACCTCGCCTTCCTCCAGGACTTCTACCGCCAGATCAACGCGGAGGGCCACACCCGCGCGGCGGTCCAGTGCCCGCACTGCGCGGAACCCTTCGAGGTGGAGCTCGGCGGGAGCCGCCTGGGGGAATCGTGACGTACGCGACCGACCGGCTGCACGAGGAGATCGCGTACGTCGCCTACCACTTCCACTGGAGCCTGGAGGACATCCTGAACCTCGAACACCACGACCGCCGCCGCTACACCGGCGAGATCGCGTCCCTGGTGACGCGAGCCGGGACGGAGGGCTGAGCGGTGGGGTTCTTGGACCGGTTGCGGGGACAGCGGGTCGACGGGCCCGGGGTCGGTGGTACGGGCTCCGACCCCGATGGTCCTACGGGTTCTACGGGACCTGCTGTGAGGGTGGCCGCCTGGCCGGGCCTGGCGCCGATCCGGCGGGCCTCCGCGGAGGGCGGTACCGGGGTGGCCGACGCCGGGTTCGGCGCGCGCCTGCCCACCTGGCAGAACCCGTCCTTCACCGGCACGGGGTTCCGCGCGGTGCTGGACGCGGAACGCAGTGCCGGGATCGCGGGATCCGCGTCTACGACGGCGCCGGCGCGGGCGGTGCCGAGTCTGGGGCGGCCCGCGGGGGAGTTGCCGGTGGCCGGTCGTGCCGCACCGGTGCCGGCGGTTCCGCTGCGGGCCAGTACGAGTGCGAGTGCCCTTACGGGGCGAGGGGTGTCCAGGTCTCTCGCGCGGCGTGGTTCCTCCGGTGTGCGGCCGGAAGCAGTGAGACCAGGTGGGTCGGATCCCGCGACCGACGCGGTGCGTCCGGCTTCGGGTGTACGGGTGACTCCGGTGTCGTCGGAGCTCCCTCGGCCGGGGTCGTTGACGCGGGCCCGGGCAGGTGCGGCCGCGGTGGAGCGGCGGCTCTTTGCCCGGCCGAACTCGGCTGCTGCCGGGGGCGGTTCGGGTGACCGGAGTGCGCCGACGGTCGCAGACCCCGGTACGGCGAAGCCCGCCGCGCAACGCCGACCGGCTGCCAACTCGGCTGCGCCGCAAGGTCCTTCGACTCGTTCCGCGACTCCGCAGGCGCGTCCGGCAGGGGGTGGTGACGAGCCCGTCGGCCCCAGCACGGGGCGCGGCGCGGCTCCCGTTTCCGGGAGCGGGCGCGGGACGAACGGTGCGCAGCGGGCGATCACTGCGCCGGATACGGCGGTTGCCGCCCCGACGCCACCGAGGGCACCGGACACCTCTCGCGCTTCGACGCCCGTGCAACGCGCGCTGCCCGCTTCCGCCCCGCGTAACGGCGGCTCCGCCGAGCTCCGCTCCCACACCCCCGAATCGGGAAACACTCCACCCCCTGGTCCTACGACCCCGCCCGCGCCCCAGCTCCAACGCGGCCCCGCGCCCCGCGTACCCCTCGGCGCCCCGCTCACCGCACGCCCGAGCGAGACACGGCAGCACATGCCGAGTCCGGCCGCTCACTCCGTACCGACCGGGACAAGCAACGCCCGTTCTCCGCAAGGCGATTCGGCAGCGGCTCCGGTGTCAGGTTCGGCGACACCCGCTCAGCCTTCGCTCTCGCGGGCGGCCAACTCCCCGCCTCCGGCGGCGACCACCCCCGCCCGGCGCCGGTCACCTCTCGGCGCTCCCGTCACCACGACACCGGCAGACGCCAAGCCCCTCACCGGCTCACCGATCCCGCCGGCGGGCACTGGTCGCCGTACGGAATCAGGTCCGAGGCCGACATCGGGTCAGTCCCAGGGGCAGTCCCAGGGCCAAGGTCAGGGCCAGGTTCAGGGCCCGGCGATCCAACGCAGCGTGGCCCCGAGCACGCCTGCTCCGCCTCCGCAGGGATCCTCGGCCACCGCCCCTTCAGCCACCACCACGTCGTTCCCGACCACCGCACACCCGCCCGGCACGTACCGGCCCGCCGCAACCCCGGCGACAGGGGGTCCGCGGCCGACGCCCCAACGCGGAGGCGCCCCGAGCACGCCCACACCGTCGGCACAGGCCCCCTCGGAAGCCACGCACCCGAGCACCACGCACCGGCCGATCGGAGCCCCGGCCGACTCGACTGCCTCGCCGACATCGGATCCGGGGTCGGCGATTCAGCGAAGTGCGGTCCCTGGCACACCTGTTGTGCCTGTTCCGCAGGCTTCGGCGGCCACGGCGCATCCAGATGCCCCGCATCCGTCTGCCACGCCCGTGATCACCGAGCCGCAGTCGACCGGCGCCCCGGCTGACTCAACTGTCCTGCCGACAACGGGTCCGGGACCGGTGATTCAGCGAAGTGCGATGCCGGGCACACCTGTTGTGCCTGCTCCGCAGGCTCCGTTGGCCACCGCGCGTCCAAGTGCCACGCACTCGCCTGCCGTTCGCCCGAGCACCGCGCTTCCGCCGACCGGCTCGCCCGCCTCGCGGACACCGGGGTTGGAGCCGACGATTCAGCGAAGTGTGGGCCTCGGCAAGCCTGTTGTGTCTGCTCAGCAGGCGCTGCGGGCCCCCACGCGTCCGGCTGCCGTGAGCCCGACCACCGCAGATCCGCCGACCGATGCTCCTGCCGGCTCGGCATCCCCGCCGACACCGGCTCAGGGGCTCACGGTCCAGCGAAGCGTCGCCCCGAGCACGCCCGTGCCGCCCCCTCACACTCCCTCGGCCACCGCCCCCTCACCCACCGCGCGCCCGAGCACCGAGCCCCGGCCAACCGCAGCACCGGTGCTGAGCCCGTCCCTGACTCCGCTTCCGTCAGTGACCCCGTCCTCGTCCTCGGCCCTGACTTCGTCCCCGGTCGGGCCCCGAGCCTCGGCCCTGACTTCACCCCTGGCAGCGACTTCGCCCTCGGCCGTGAGTCCGTCCCCGGTCGGACCCGGAGCCCCGGTCGGACCGCGCCCCTCGGCCCCGACCCCACCCCCAGCCGCGACGGCCACCTCAGCCGAACCCGAACCCGCGCCCTCGTTCTCGTCCATACCCCCGCGCTCAGCCACGATCCAGTCCCGCGCCACGAAGCCGACTCAACCCGGCCCGACCACGCCCGACCTCACGCTTCCCCACGCGACCTCTCCCACCGCACCCCCGCTCACCCCTCAGGCGCCCCCCGCCGCTTCACTCCCCGCCCCGCCCCCACCGCAGCGCCTCACACCCCTGTCGTCCGCCACCCCCGTACAACGTCACCGCCGTACAACCCCCGCCACCCCCGCCACTTCCGTCGGCCACACCACACCCCCCACCCCCGTAGTACCCGCGACTCCCACAGCCCCCAGTACCCCCGGAGCCCCGGTCACCCCCGTACTACCCAGGACTCCCAACCTCTCCGGCCTCTCCTCCACCCCCAAACCGCCAAGCACCCCCGCCCTACCCGTAGTACCCCTACGCCCCGCCACTCCCTTCACCTCCACCCCCGCCGCCCCGACCCACCCCCTCCCCGTCCAGCGCAGCTTCTCCTCCGCGGTCTCCTCCACCCTCAATCGAGTCCGCCCAGCCAGGAAGGCGCCGGGCGCTCGCGCCACCGGTGCCGCTGTCACCGCCGGCATCGGCGCCACACTCGGCCCCTCGCTAGCCCCTGCCGTTCCCCACGCCGCCCCACTCCCAGCCGGCCCCCCACCGGCCTACACCCCGCCCCCCTCCCAGTCGTCCGCGCCCTCAGACCCGCCCCCACCCCCGTACTCCTCGTCAACCACCGCCTCCTCCTCCCCGCCCCCTGCCTACGAAGCCGTCCCCGCCGGCCAGTTCGACCCCCGTGACCTCACCGACTTCCAGCTCGACGAACTCGTGCACCGGATCATCGGCCGCATCACCCGCCTGATCCGCACGGAACTCCGCCTGGACCGCGAACGCATCGGCAAGCTCCGCGACCCCCGCCACTGACCACCACGGCAAGGCACGACCCCGCACCCCACCGCATCGCCGCACCGCCCCGCAACGACAGAAAGGCCCACCCCCGATGTCCCGCCTCGACCCGGGCTCCACCATCTGGTTCACCCTCAGCATCGACGGCGAGAGCCTCGGCTACTTCAACGGGTGCGAAGGGCTGTCGTCGCAGGTGGAGATCGAGCACCGGCAGGAAGGCGGCAACAACGGCTTCGTATGGCAACTCCCCACCCGCGTCACCTTCTCCACCATCCGGCTGACCCGCCCGCTCACCCCGGACACCTCGAAGGTCGCCAAGTGGATCTCCTCCGTGCAGACGGGGATCAGGCGCCCCACCGGGCAGATCGCTGCGCTGCGCGCGGACGGGTCGGAGGTCGCGCACTGGGGGCTGATCGACGTGCTGCCGGTGAGCTGGCAGGGGCCGTCCCTGGACCCGGCCGGTCCCGCCGTCGCCACCGAGGTGCTGGAGATCGCCCACCACGGGTTCACGGACTAGGCGGGGGCGGGAGTCACACCATGGCCACCAGCAAAGGCGCGGGGAAGAGTCTCGTCCGTGCCAGTCTCGCCATTCACGAGCCGCCCGTCGGGGGCAGTACCACCCCGGGCGGACTCATCAAGACCTTCGCCTTCGACTTCAACCCGGCGCAGCTGTCACTCACCCGCCGCGCCCAGTGGAAGACGACCCCGGCCCAGATCGAACGGGACGGCTCACTACCGGAGTTCATGGGTTCGGAGCCGCGCGAGATGAGCGTGGAGATCTTCCTCGACTCCTCCGACGAGCCGTCCAGCAACTCCGTGCTGAAGAAGGTCGAGTCGCTGCTCGCCTGCTGCGATGTGACCACCAAGTCCATTGCGGCCAAGCAGCCTTCACCACCCTGGGTGGTGTTCCAGTGGGGGTCCTTCTCCACCGCCCGCTTCACCGCCTACGTCTCCTCCGTCGAGGCCGCCTACTCGCTCTTCGGGACGACCGGCGTGCCCATCCGCGCCACCTGCCGACTGCAGTTGCACGAGATCCCGAGCAACACCAAGGGCCAGAACCCGACTTCGGGCGCGCTCACCGCCCGACGAGTGCACCGGGTCGTCGCGGGCGACTCCTTGCAGTCGCTGGCCTGGCGGGAGTACGGCGACTCCGCCGCCTGGCGGGCGATCGCCGAGGCCAACGGGATCGACGACCCGACGCGGCTCGCGAACGGTGTCGAACTCGTCCTGCCCGCCGCCGAGGAGGTGCGTGCCTGATGGTGAAGTCCGCGTTCTCGAACGTCGTCGAGGTGAAGATCGGCGGCGCCAAACTGCCGTCCGAGTACGCCCGTTGCCTCGTCGACAGCTACGTCGACCAGGGCGTCGGCGTGCCGGCCGCGTTCCGTCTCACCTTCCGGGATCCGTACCGCCAGATCCTCGGGAAGCTCGGGGTCACCTTCGGGACGAAGGTCGTCATCGCTCCGGTGGCCGACGGACAGGGCGCCTCCGATCCGCTGCTCACCGGTGAGGTCACCGGACTCGAGGCCGACTACGACGGCACCGGCACCTTCACCGTCGTACGCGGCTACGACTTCGGTCACCGGCTGCTGCGGCAGCGCCGGGTCGCCGCCTACCGCAACCAGAGCGCCTCCGACATCGCCCGCAAACTCGCCGCCCAGGACGGCGTGCCGATCGGGCGGATCACCTCCACGCGCACGGTCTACGAGTTCATCTCCCAGTCCAACGTGACCGATTGGGACTTCCTGGCACGGCTCGCGGACGAGAACGAGATGGTCATGTCGGTCGGCGCCGACGGCAAGTTCCAGTTCGTGGAGCCGAAACCGTCGTCCGGTGCGCCCTCGCCCGACACCGACGGTGACAAAAGCCCGTTCGTGCTCCAGGCCGGGCACGACATCCTGCGGCTGCGGGCCGCCGTGACCGCCGCCGATCAGGTAGGCAGCGTAGAGGCGCGCGGGTGGGACGTCACCACGAAGAAGAAGCTCACGGCCACTTCGCCCGGTGCCTCCAACCCGGGCATCGGCATCGGCACCACCCCCGGCGCGGCGGCCGGCAAGTTCAAGACGGCCAAGCTGGTCGAGACGGGCACGCCCTACGACAAGCAGAACGAGGTGAAGTTCGCCGCCGACGCCCTCGCCGACGACGTGACATCGTCCTTCGCCGAGCTGGAGGTCGTCGCGCGCGGAAATCCCAAGCTGCGCCCGGGAGTTCCGGTCGCGCTCGCGGACGTGGGGACACCCTTCGAGGGCAAGTACACCGTCACCTCCGTACGGCACGTCTTCGGCGACGGCAAGCACTACGAGACCTGGGTGACGGTCAGCGGACGGCAGTGGCGTTCGCTGTACGGGCTCGCCTCGGGCGGCTCGGAGACCGCGCCCCGGCTGCCCGGTGTCGCCAACGCCCTTGTCACGGACGTCAACGACCCGCTCAAGCAGGGGCGGGTCCGGCTCCAGTTCCCGTGGCTGGACGACACCTACGTCAGCGACTGGACGCGGACCGTGCAGCTCGGCGGGCTCGGTGGCGGCGGGGTGTTCCCGATGGACGTCAACGACGAAGTGCTGGTCGCCTTCGACCGAGGGGCACTTGACCATCCGTTCGTGATCGGCGGGCTCTACAACGGCAAGGACAAACCGACCGTCGTGAGCGATGTGCCGTTGCACGACGCCGTACGGAAGAAGGCGAGCCGGCACACCCTCTCCGACCGGGACGGCAACCGGCTGGACCTGCTCAACCAGAAGACCGGCGGCCGTAAGCAGGGGGTCCGACTGACCTCCGGGGACAAGCAGTTGACGATCAGCCTCGACCGCACGAACACCGAGATCGTCGTCGACAGCAAGGGCGACGTCACCATCAAGGGCAGCCACTCGGTGTCGGTCGAGGCCGGTCGCGATCTCACCCTCAGCGCCCGGCGCAGTCTCACCATCAAGAGCGGCGGGCCGCTGACCATGGAGGGGCGCGGGCTGATCAACATCAAGTCGACCACCGGAGCCATCACGCTGGACGCGATGGGCGCCCTCAACATGAAGGCGATCGGCAACGCGATGCTCACCGCGGGTGCGAGCGTCCAGATCAACTCCATTGCCAACGTGGGCATTCGGGCCGTCACCGTGCCGATCATGGGCGTGGTCACCCTCAACGGCCTGGTACCGATGGTGATTCCGGCATGAGCACCCGAACGGGCAAGGAACAGGCGGGTGTCGGCTGATGGCCGAACAATTCGTGGGCTCCGGCTGGTCGTTCCCGCTGCGCATCGGGCCGACCGGCGGTATCGCGCTGGTCAGCGGGGAGCGCGAGGTCGAGGAGGCGATCCGGCTCGTGCTGTCCACGGCGCCGGGCGAGCGTCCGATGCGGCCCGACTTCGGCTGCGCGATCCACGACCTGGTGTTCGCGCCGGTCAACGAGCAGACCGCGGGCCGTATCCAGCACGAGGTGCACGTCAGCCTCGACCGCTGGGAGCCGCGCATCGAGGTCGAGGACGTCGAGGTCACCGCCGGCACCGAGCAGAGCGTGCTCTACATCGACGTGCGCTACTCGATCCGCGGCACCAACAACCCGCGCAGCCTCGTCTTCCCCTTCTACGTCATCCCGTCCCACGACGAGCCGGACGACACCCCCGGTACGCCCGGCACGGCTGCTGAAAGCGACTACTGACCGATGGCTCTGCCCTCCCCGAACCTCGACGACCGGCGCTTCCAGCAGTTCGTCGACGACGCCAAGCGCTACATCCAGCAGCGCGCCCCGGAGTGGACCGACCACAACGTCTCCGACCCCGGCGTCACCCTCGTCGAGACGGTCGCGCACATGGCCGACCAGATCGTCTACCGCCTCAACCGGGTACCGGACAAGAACCACTTGGCGTTCCTGGACCTGGTCGGCATCACCCTCTTCCCGCCGTCGGCGGCCCGCACCGACGTCACGTTCTGGCTGTCGGCGCCCCAGGAGGAACCGGTCCAAGTGCCGCTCGGCACCGAGGTGGCGACGATGCGCACCGAGGGCGAGGAGGCGGTCGTCTTCGCCACCGAACGCGAACTCGCCGTCGTACCGACCGCGTTGCGGCATCTCGTCGTGCAGCACCGGGGCGAGCAGGTCGTCGACCGCACCCACGACCTGGCCGAGGGCAACCATGTGATGTGCTTCGCCGAGTCGCCGGACCCCGGCGACTCGATGCTGTTCGGACTGACCGCCGCCGTCCCGCACTGCGCCCTCGCCCTCGAACTCGACAGCCGCGTCGACGGAGTCGGCGTCGACCCGCGCCAACCGCCCCTGGTGTGGGAGGCGTGGACCGCCGACGGCTGGCAGCCCTGCGAGGTGGACCGCGACGGCACCGGCGGCCTCAACCGCCCCGGCGCGGTCGTCCTGCACGTCCCCGGCGGCCACACCCTGTCCCGCAACGGCGGACAGGAGGCCGGCTGGCTGCGCTGCCGCGTCACGGAACCCCACCCCGACCAGCCCTTCTACACCACCTCACCGACCGTCCGCTCCGCCGAGGCCTTCACCATCGGCGGCACCACCACCGTCGTCCACGCCGACACGGTCTACGACGAGGCGCTCGGCGAGTCCACCGGCCTGCCCGGTCAGCGGCTGCGGCTCGCGCACACACCCGTCGTCGGCGACAACCCGCCGCTCCTCCTCCAGACCGCCGAGCACGAGGGCTGGACGGACTGGCAGGTCGTCCCGCACTTCGCCGCCTCCGGCCCGCACGACCGCCACATCACCCTCGACGCGGCCACCGGCGAACTCGCCTTCGGCCCCGCCGTCCGCGAACCCGACGGCACCCTGCGCCAGTACGGCATGGTCGCCCCCAAGGGCTCGGTGATCCGCGCCCGCCGCTACCGCACCGGCGGCGGGCGGGCCGGCAACGTGGCACGCGGCGCCGTGCAGATCCTGCGCAGCTCCATCCCGTACGTCTCCGAGGTCCTCAACAGGGAGGCGGCACGCGGGGGAGTGGACGGCGAGACCGTCCAGGAGGCCAAGACCCGTGCCCCGATCACCCTGCGCGCCCAGGAACGGGCGGTGACCCTCCGCGACTACGAGGAACTGTCCCGCCGGGCCGCCCCCGAGACCGCCCGCATCACCTGTCTGGAGGGCGACGAGGGCGAGCACGGGGCCTATGCCGTAAGGGTGTTGGTGGTCCCGCAGGCCGTCCCCGACCCCGGCGGACGGCTCCGCTTCGAGCAACTCGTGCCCGGCGACGCCCTGTTGGAGCGCATCACCCGGCATCTCGACGAACGGCGGCTGATCGGGACCCGGTTGGCGGTCGGCCCGCCCTTCTACCAGGGCGTCACCGTGGTCGCCACGGTGCACGCCTTCCGGGGCGTCGACACCGACCGGGTGCGCCGCCAGGCCCACGACGCCCTCTACCGCCACCTCGACCCGCTCACCGGCGGATCGGACGGCAAGGGCTGGCCGTTCGGGCGTCCCGTGCAGTCCGGGGAGGTCTTCGCCGTGCTCCAGCGCGTGCCCGGCGTCGAACTGGTCGACGAGGTCGTCCTGCACCCGGCCGACCCCCTCACCGGCAAGCGCGGCGACCCCACCGACCGCATCGACCTGGAGCGGCCGTCACTGGTGTTCTCCTTCGACCACCGCGTCCGCGTGATCGGAGACGGCGCATGAGCACGACCAACTCCCGCCCGGGAGGCCCACGTTGAGAGGATCAGTGGACGGTCTCGGCTCCTCCGCGCCGATCGGCGCCATGCTGCCCGCCGTGTTCGCCGACGACGACCTGGCCCAGCGTTTCGTCGCCGGGCTCGACGAGGTCGTAGCGCCGATCCTGAGTGTGCTGGACTGCCTCGACACGTACTTCCGGCCCTCGCTCGCGCCGCTCGACTTCGTTCAGTGGCTGGGCAGTTGGGTCGGTGCGGAGACCGACGGCAGCGAACCGGAGGCGCGGCTGCGGGCCGCCGTGGCCGCCGCCACGTACCTGCACCGCATCCGCGGCACCCGGCGCGGACTGGCCGAAGCCGTACGGCTCGCCTTCGGGGTCGAACCCGAGATCACCGAGAGCGGCGCCGCCGACTGGAGCGCCCGGCCGCTCGGCCCGGTCCCCGGCGAACGCAGCCCCCGGCTGCACGTCCACCTGCGCCTGCCCGCGCCCACCACCCTGGACACCCACCGCCTCGACGCCCTCGTGGCGGCGGCCCGCCCCGCCCATATGCCGTACACGGTCCAGGTCACCACCACCGTGCCCGCCGAAAGGAACCCCGAGAGATGACGACCACCCAGAGCTGCGCCGAATGCGGAACCCGCGCGGAACCGGGCCAGTCGTTCTGCGACGCCTGCGGGGCCGTCCTGAGCTGGACGGACCGCGCGGGCGCCCGCGCCGGTGCGGCGGCCGAACGCGGTGTGGGCAACAGGGTCCCGGGCCAACGGAGTCCGGCCGAGGACGACCCGGCGGCCAGACTCGACGCACTGTCCCTCCGGCTCGACGCGATGGCCGCCGAGTCGTACGACTCCGCCGGCGCGGGCACCGTGCCGGAACCGGCGGACGACGACGCGCCCCACCCCGCGACCCGCCTGGACAGGGACCCGGCGGCCGCCGCGGCCCCGCCCCAGACCCCGTACCCCTCCCCGGCTCCCGCGCCCCACCTTCCCGACGACGGGACCGTTCCAACTCAGCCGGTGCCCGCCACCCCGCCGGAGTCAGAGGCCGAGCGCGCCCGACGTCTCCTCGTCCCGGTCGACGACCCCGAGCCCCGGCAGGCGCCCTCCGTGGCGCCCGTGCTGCCCGGCCGCCCGGTGGCCGCGCGTCCGCAGTCCGTGCGGGCACCCGGTGTCGAACCCGGCGCGGTCGGCGGGGTGCCCTGTCCCTGGTGTGCGACGGCGAACCGGCCGGACCGGCACTACTGCGCCCGGTGCGCGATGCCCATGGCCGGCGACGAGCAGGTCGCCGGCCGGCTGCCCTGGTGGCGGCGGCTGCTCACGTTCCGCAGCGGCGAGATCCCGTGGGCGGGGGACCGGCCGCGGCTGCGCCGTACCTTCGACCGGGTGCTGACCTGGATCGGTGCCGCGATCGTGCTGACCCTGCTGATCGTGCTGGCCGTCAACATCCCGCGCGGTGTCCAGGCGGCGAAGGACCACTTCTCCAAGCGCGCCCCCGTCTCCCCGGACCGCGTCACCGCCTCCCGCTCCTTCCCGGGCCACAAGCCGGAGCTGGCCTTCGACAAGCTGAACAACACCTGGTGGGGGCCGGGTCTGTCGCAGTCCGGCGAGGGCCAGTGGCTGGAGGCCAAGTTCGACGAGCCGACGCGGCTGCTGGACGTGCTGATCACCCCGGGCGTCTCCACCCGCGCCGACCAGCTCAGCCAGTCCGCGCTTCCGCACCGTATCGAGGCCCGGATCACCACGGCCGACGGAAAGACGACCACCCGCGAACTCAGCCTCGACCAGGGGGCCGGAGCCCAGCGCCGGGCCTTCCGGGTCGGCGAGGTCACGTCGGTGCGCTTCACCCTGGAGTCCGCCTACGGAACCTCGGGAAGCAAGCAAGTGGCCATCGCCGAGATCGAGTTCTTCGGCCCGTCGAACTCGGGCGGCTCCTGACGTACGGCGGCCGGCTCAGGCGTAGTCGGTCGCGGGGACCGTGGCGTAGTGGCTCATCATCTCGATCGTCGACTCGGTGTTGAACTCCCGGCCGCCGGCGATCATGTCCCGCAGGTCACGGAAGTACTGCACGAACAGGTCGGGCGTGAAGGTGTTGATCATCACGGCGGGTTCGTCGCCGGGGTTGGCGAAGGTGTGCGGGGCGCCGGGCGGGATCATCGCGAGGGTGCCGGCCGGGGCGACGTGGACAGTCTTGCCGACGGTGAAGTGCACGGTGCCGGAGACGACGTAGAAGCCCTCGTCGTGCTCGCCGTGGCGGTGCTGCGGCGGGCCCTGGGTGCCCGGGGCGAGGGTGATCTCGCCGATGCCCAGGCGGTGGCCGGTGGTGCTGCCGTCCTCCAGGATGCGCATCGTGACCGGGCCCAGACGGATTCTCTCGCCGTCGTCCGGACCGACCACGGAAACCTCGCTCATCTCGAACTCCCTTGTGTTCGCCGCGCGTTGTGCGCCCTCAGGAGAGTAGGACGGCAAGCCGGCAACTCTCGTCATGCAAGTAGACTCTCATGACGAGAGTCGGTCGTGATAAAGTGCGGAAGGGACGGACGGCAGCGACGAGCGAAGACGGGGATGTGACGCACCGATGGCGACAGCACAGACGGACACGGGCCGCAGCAATCAGAAGAAGCGCACCCGTACGGCGATCGTCGACGCGGCCCGGGTGCTGATCGGCGCGGGCAGCGAGGTGACCATGCCCGAGATCGCCCGCGCCGCCCTGGTCTCCGAGGCCACCGCCTACCGCTACTTCCCCGACCTTCCCTCCCTGATCGGCGAGGCCCTGGCCGGTGTCTGGCCCGACCCGGCCGAGGCGCTCCAGCCGGTCGCCGACTCCCGCGATCCCGTCGAACGGGTCGCCTATGCCTGCGAGTTCCTGCTGCGCGGCATCCTGGCCCGCCAGGGCGGGGTGCGTGCCATGATGGCCGCGACCATCGTCCGCCCCGACGCGGAGAGCATGCGGCCCGGGATCCGTTTCGGCCTCATCGACCACGCCCTCGCACCCCTGGACGGCACCCTGGGCGTGACCGACCCGGACGCGTTCACCCAGCTCAAGCGGGGTCTCGCGGTGGTCGTCGGCGCGGACGCCCTGTTCACCCTCACCGACCAGCTGGGGCTCACCCCCGACGAGGCCGTCGCCAGCGCCGTACGCACCGCGACGACCCTGACGGAGGCGGCGGTGCGCACGGCGGCGGAGGGGTAGAGCCAGGGCCGGGACCACTCAACTGTCCTTCGCCGGCCGTCCAGTTGGATCGCCCGCCAGCCAGTGGCCGTCCGTGGTCCAGCCGAGCAGCCGGCGGGCCCGTCCGCCGTCCGCCGTACCGTCCGGGCCGAAGCCGCCGCCGTCCACGACCAGCCGCAGCCCCGCCAGGGCGGGCGCGAGACGCGCCCCGACATGGTGAGGATGACGGCCCGTCTCCTCGTCCAGGGCGGCGAGCACCCGCCGCTGCCCGGCGGGCGGGCACAGCGACAGATGGAACACCAACTGCCGCCAGGCGTACGCCGCGTCCTTGATCGTGGCGTACGGCCGCGGGTTGCGGTGCACCCGGCCCGTCAGCCGGCACACGGTCACGAAACAGCGCCGCGCCAGGTCGGTCCAGCCCGGCTCGGGGGCGATGCCCACCCGGTGGACCAGCGTGGCCAGATTGTGCGTGGTCAGGATCTGCGACTGCTCGATCACCTTGCCGTTCTCCGCCACCCAAGACCCGGGTGAACCAGTGGACTTGTGCCCGGCCGGTGCCGAGGAAGCCGCCCGGGCCCGCTCCGCGCACAGCCGCGCGAACCCCGGAGAGGTCCGGGTCTTGTTCGTGCGGTCGCCCGCCTCGGTGATCGCCAGCTCACCGATCGCCGCGTAGTCGATGCCGTAGTACCGCTCGTACAGCGAACCGCCGAGCAGCTCGCCCGCGATCCCGGCCGCCACCAGGAACTTCGGCCCGAAGGCGTTCATGAAGATGTCCGCGGCCAGCTCCTCCACCAGCGGAGCGCCCAGGCCGGACTGGCGGGCGAGCACGCCGAGTTCGCGCACCAGCGGGTTGGGCAGGATCGTCCCCGGGAAGCCCTGCACGGCCAGCTCGCCCAACTGCCGTAGCACCAGGGCCGCTTCGGCCGAGCTGTCGCCCCGCCGCGCGGCAACCGCCCGCACCCAGGGCAGTTCCTCGCTCCGGACCTGCCGCTCCAGGTTGAGCAGGAGCAGCGAGCGGCGGTTGCGGAACGCGCGGTAGTTCGCGGCCATCAGCGTCCGCAGCGCCTCGTCGTCGTAGGCCCGCGCACTGGTGACGGCCACCAACTGCGGTACCAGTTCGGCCAGTACCTCGGCCGACGGGACCACTCCCCGCTCCACCAGGACGTCGACCGGTGCGCTCAGCGCGCCCTCGACCACCCGCCGTATCACGGGCGGGAGTTGAGAACCGGCGGGGACGCCGGTCTCCCGCTCCTCCGGTTCGGACACGGGGGCCAGTACGGGGGTGAGATCGAGGATGCCCGACTCCTGGGGCAGCACGGCGAGCCGCCGCAACGTCACCTGCGCCAGGGCGTGATGGGAGGGAAGCGCGGCCTGGACCCGCTGCGCGCGCCGCAGTTCGGTGTGCGCCGGCGATCCCGGCAGACCGCGCCGCCGCACCATCGACGCGACGGCGTGCCGCAGCAGCCCGAGCCGGCGCGCGTCCAGCTCCCGCCCGGCGACGGTCTCCTCCAGCGCGCCGCGCAGAATGCCCAGATTCCCCTTCGAGCTGCGGTGCTTTCCGCAGCGGGTGTGCTCCTCGGCCAGCAGCCGATAGCGGCTCAGCAGTTCGCCGCCTCGCGCCAACCAGCTTGCGTCCGGTGCGAGTTCGAGCACTTGCCCGCCCGCCCCGCCCGCCGTCTCCAGCCAGTGCGCGAGCAACTCGTCCCCGAACGGCTGCCATACGGCGAGCGCCTCGCGCTGCGTCTCCACCGCCGCGTTCGGGCGGCGCCGGACCAGCCGGTTCACGGTGTCGTCGACCGTACGGCGGTGCAGCGCGTCGGTGTCGTCCGAGGCGGCCCGGCCGGTCGACGGGCGCGGCAGGAACCGGAGTTGGCCCGCGAACGGCTCCAGCTCGGCGACCAGGTCCAGCGCGGCGGCCGTCTCCCCGTGCCGCACCAGCCACGCCATGGTGAGCAGCGCGCCCTCCTCCGGCACGGTCACCTCGTACCGCCCGCTGTTCAACTGCCCCCACAGCCAGGTCAGTCCGGTGTCGGTGAGACAGTGCGCGAACAGCGCCCGCCGGTCCGCGGGCACCCCGAACCGCTCCGCGAGCCCGATCTCGTACGGCTGGAGCGGGCCGCCCGCGCCCGGGGCGCCCGTGGCGAAGCCGCCGCGCACCACCTCGGGGGTGACCCAGGCCGGAAACCCGGCCACCGGGGTTCGCGAACCGATCGTGAGCCGTCCGCTCGCCATCCCGGTGAGCACGGCACGCCAGCGCTGCGCGCGGCCCTCCGCGCGACGGCGGGTGCCGGCGTCCTCGTGGGTCAGCGCGGTCGTGAAGGCCTTGGCCAACTGGCCCAGGGCATGGCCGGGGGCCGCGGTGAGGTGCTGCTGCTCAGCGTCGTCATCCATAAGCCGACGTGGCGGGTACCGCCCCCGCGCCCTCCGGGTCCAGAGCCCGGTGCTCTCCTGACTGAGCTACACGCCGATGAGCAGCGACGTTAGAGGTGGAACAGGTGGCCGTACAAGTGGATTTCGGTCACAGCACCTTCCGGTGGACCAGCGCCGACAGCATCAACGCCCCCGGCAGCAACGGAACCCACACCGTCAGGACGCGGTAGCCGATGACGCTCGCCGTGGCCAGATCCATGGGGGCGCCGAACGCGACCATCGTGAACACCGTCGCCGCGTCCACGGGACCGATCCCGCCGGGCGCGGGTACGGCGCCGACCGCGGTGCTGGCGGCGAGGAACGCGAGCACCACCTGCGCCCAGGACAGCGGCATGCCGAGCGAGGCCCCGACGGCGAAGATCACCGTCGCCTGGAGCACGGGAGCGGCGGCCGCCCCGCCCCACAGGGCGAGGATCCGGCTGGGCATGGTGTGCAGCTGCCGTACGTCCGTCAGAGCGGTGCGGACGCAGCGGAGAACCGGGCTGCGCAGCCGGCGTACGGCGCACAGCAGGACGGTGACCGTGGTGAGAGCGGTCACCAGACCACCGACCGCGAGGAGCAACGACCAGCCTCTGGGGGCGAGCTGGCCGAAGCGCAGCATCTCGGGGAAGGAGATCAGGAAGACCAGCAGCACGAGTGTCTTCGCGATCGGCCGGACGAGTGAGTAGAGGGCGAGCGAGGCGGTGGCGCGGGGCAGGGGGATGCCCTGGCCCTGGAGGAAGCGCAGCGTGACGGCGTGGGCGCCGATGCTGGCCGGCAGGGCGTGGTTGGCCGCGCCGGCCGCGAACTGGGAGGCGATCAGCAGACCGGTCGGCAGCCGGTCCGGCACGGCACCCTGGCGGACCAGGGCGGCGGTGCCCCAGCCGAGGCAGGTGAAGAAGAACGCGGCGAGCAGCCACCAGGGGTCGGCGGACGCGAGCCGGGCGGTGCCCTCGTACATGGCACGCCAGTCGACCGCCGCCCACACCACGATCAGCAGCAGGGGCAGCAGGGTCAGGACCTTGGTGGCGATGCGCGCGGCGGAGGGGAGTCGGAAGGGGACGGGGGCGGGAGTGGGGCCGGTGGTGGAGACGGGGAGCGGCCCGGGGATCTCTTCGAGCGGAAGCAGGGACACGAGGCGAAACGTTCCCATCCGGTATGACGCGGTGGTGTCGGGAAGCGAAAGGCGCGCGGGCGGCTGGGCGAAGCGGACGGCACTTAAGAAGTGTAGTCGGCGCCACATCATTGTCTGAATCAACAATCCATCGGTTTGTTGACTTCAGGTTGAGCGAGCCATTTGAATTCCGGTATGACCCACGCCGAGCGTTCGTCCGCCGCCATCGCCCTCCCCGTCGACCTCGACGAGGCGGCCCAC
This sequence comes from Streptomyces hokutonensis, assembly GCF_042751305.1. Taxonomy (GTDB): domain Bacteria; phylum Actinomycetota; class Actinomycetes; order Streptomycetales; family Streptomycetaceae; genus Streptomyces; species Streptomyces hokutonensis_A. Next base: position 426,167 of record NZ_JBHYWD010000003.1, on the reverse strand, counting down.
CGCTGCCTGGTCGCCGGTTTCGACGGCACGACGACCGTGCCGGACACCCTCAAGCGGCTCATCGACCGCGGCCTCGGCGGGGTCATCCTCTTCACCCGCAACATCCGGGACGCCGGGCAGGTGCGCCGGCTCACCGACGAACTCCGCGCCCTGCGCCCCGACCTGCTCGTGGCCATCGACAACGAGGGCGGCGGCATCGGCCACTTGGTGAACGCGGGCGCGCCGGACGTCCCCGGCTCCTACGCCCTCGGGGTCGTCGACGACCCGGCCCTGACCGCCCGTTGCGCCGACGCCCTCGCCGGCCACCTCGCCACCCTCGGCATCACCGCCTCGTACGCCCCGGTCGCCGACCTCCAGCACCAGCCGCGCAACCCGATCGTGCGCACCCGCTCCTTCGGCGCCGACCCCGAACTGGCCGCCCGCCATCTGCGCGCCTGGATCACCGCCACCGACGTACGCGGCATCGCCTCCTGCGCCAAGCACTTCCCCGGCCACGGCGGCACCATCACCGACAGCCATCACGGCATGGCGATCGACCCGCGGCCCTACGACGAACTCCTCGTCGACCTCGAACCGTTCCGCGCCGCCGTCGCCGCGGGCGTGCCCATGCTGATGAGCGCCCATGTCGTCTTCCCGGCCCTGGACGCCAACCGCCCCGCCACCCTCAGCCGCCGCATCCTCGGCGACCTGCTCCGCCTCGACCTCGGCTTCGACGGCGTCCTCGTCAGCGACGCGCTGGAGATGAAGGCGATCGCCGACGAGTACGGCGAGGCGGCCGGCGCCCGTATCGCGCTCGCCGCCGGAGCGGACCAAGTCATCGTCGCCGTACCGGACTTGGCGGTCACCCTGGCCTGCCGGGACGCCGTCCTCGACGCGCTGCACGCCCGCATGCTGGCGGAGGAGCGGGTCTGGGAGGCGGCCGGCCGGGTACGCCGGCTCGCCGAGCGGTACGCGACGCCCCGCAAGGCGGTCGCCCCCTGGGACGCGAACGCGGGCCTTGAGGCCGCCCGGCGCGCCGTACGCACCCGGCCGCTGCCGCCGCCCGTGCGCGGCGCCCATGTCGTCGACCTGTTCCCGGCCCCGCACCCCGCCCTGAACTGGGGCGGCGAGGACCTCCTCACCGAACTCCGCGCCATCGACCCCACGGCCACCGGCATCGCCCTCAACGAGGAGCCGGCCGACCCCGCCGCCCTCCTCGACGCGATCGGGGGCCTCGGCGCACCGCTGGTCATCGCCACGTCCGACGCCGACCTGCACCCCTGGCAGGCCCGACTGCGCGACACCCTCGTGGCCCGGCGGCCCGGCGCGATACGCGTCGACACCGGTCTGCCGGAGGGCGGCACCCTCTGTTCCTACGGACGCGGCCGGGTCAACCTGCGGGCGGTCGCGGAGGTACTGACCGACGCGTGAGAGTCACGGCAGGTGTACGACCTCCTTGATGCCGCGTGCCGCCAAGTACCCCTGTTCCTCGGCCCGTTCGGCCAGGACGACCGCCGGGCGCAGGCCGTCCGCGCGCAGCCGCATCCACTCCTCGAAGTACGCGCCGCCGGGACCGGACACCGAGCGGGTGCCCGGGGTGCAGTCCAACACCAGGGCGGTGTCGCGGAGTTGGACCGTGTGCGGCTCGGCGATCGCGGCGGCGAAGGCCTCGGCGATCGGCTTGGCGCGGCCCGCCGAGTCGAACAGACCCAAGGTGTATTCGAGTTCGGGATAGTCGGCCAGGGAACGGTCCACGTCGTGCGAGCACCACCACGTCACACCCCACAGCCCCTCGCACTCGGCCGCGTTGCGCACGGTCGCCCGGGCGAACTCCGGGGCGTCGGCCGCCGGGATGTGCGGCTCCGGCGCACCCGTCTCCTGGACCCAGACGGGCCGGGCCGGGTCGGTGGCGTACGCCTTCGCCAACTCCGTTCCGTACTCGGCGAGATGGAGCACCTGTGGGGAGCGCGGGCCGTAACGGCGGGCGCAGTCGCCCGAGAACACCCATGGGTGCACGGTGGTGAGATCGCCCTTGCGGGCGGAGGCCTCCGGGGTGAACGGATGGTCGTCGCCGTACCAGGCGGCGTCGTACGCGGAGTGGGTGACCAGGCGGTCCGGCGGCAGGTGTTCGCGGGCGGCGGCCAGCAGGGTGTCGAGATAGTGGTCCACCTCGTCCGCCGTGACCGGGTTGTGCTCCACCAAGTTGTTGAGCTCGTTGCCGAGTTGGAGACCGATCAGGTTCGGGCGGTCGGCGAGAGCGCTGCCCAGGGTGCGCAGCAGCTCCGCCTGGGCGGTGATCGTCTCCGGGTCGGTGAACACATTGCGGTGGTGCCAGCTGCGGGTCCACTCCGGGTAGAAGTCGAAGCTGGAGAGATGGCCCTGGACACCGTCCACGAGGACGTCGAGGCCCGCCTCGCCCGCCAGGTCGACCAGGTGTACGAGCTGGTCCACGGCGGTCCGGCGGATCAGCGTTCGGTTGGGCTGGAGCAGCGGCCAGAGGTGGAAGATCCGGACGTGGTCCAGGCCGAGCCCGGCTATCTGGGCCAGGTCCTCACGGGCGTGCGCCGGGTCGAAGTCGTGCCAGGAGTGGAACCAGCCGCGGCGCGGCGTGTAGTTGACGCCGAAGCGAAGCGTAGGAATGGGATCCTCCCCGGGTCCGGTCTTGCCCTCCCTGAATGTATCAACCACCATAGTCAGTAATGAGCAATGATTTGAACCAGGAATGTGTTGTCGGTCTTGATGCCGGAGGCACCCGCACTCGTGCCGTCCTCGCCGCCGCCGAGGACGGGTGCGTGTTCGGCGAGGGCGCGGCCGGGCCCGGCAACGCCCTGACCGTCCCGGTGCCGCGACTCACCGAGAACCTGGTCGAGGCCATCGGGCAGGCCGTACCAGAGGCGGCGCGGGCTCGAGTGGTCGCCGTGGCCGGCGGCTTCGCGGGCGCCACCGCGGCCTCCACCGAGGAACCGGGCCACGTCAACGCCCGCACCGCCCTCACGGCAGCGCTGCGCCGCCTCGGCATCCAGGCCGACCGGATCCGCGTCTGCAGCGACATCGAGGCGGCCTTCGCCTCCGCGCCCGGTACCCCGTCCGACGGCCTCGCCCTGGTCGCCGGCACCGGCGCGGTCGCCCTGCGCATCACCGGCCGCCGCTCCACCGCCACCGTGGACGGCGACGGCTGGCTCCTCGGCGACGACGGCAGCGGCTTCTGGATCGGCCGGAGCGCGGTACGGGCGGCGCTGCGGATGGCGGACGGGAGAGGGACGGCGACGGCACTGGCCGTGTCGGTGGGGCGGGTGCTGGGGGTACCGGACGAGGCACTGCCGGGCGACGGCGACTGGTCGCGCCCCCACCGCGAGGCCTACCGCATGCACGTGCTCCCCGCCGTCATGGCCGAACTCCCCATCCGCCTCGCCCGCTTCGCCCCGCTGGTGGTCGAGGCGGCAGAGGAGAAGGACATCGTGGCGGAGGGAATCCTCGACCAGGCGGCAGAGCAACTGACCGACACCGTACGGGCGTTGAACCCGTCCCACGGTGAACGGATCGTCGCCACCGGCGGACTGCTCGGCCCCGAAGGCCCCTTGACGGCCGCCCTCACCGCTCGTCTCCACGCCCTCGGCCTGACCCTCGACTGGGTACCGGACGGCTGCCGGGGCGCGGTCGCCCTCGCACGCCTCGCATACGGCGGTGACGACCGATGACCGACACCACCACCCCCCTCTACCGCGACCCCACCGCCCCCGTCGACACCCGGGCCCGCGACCTCTTGGCCCGGATGACCCTGCGCGAGAAGGTCGGCCAGCTCAACCAGCGGATGTACGGCTGGGACGCCTACCGCCGCACCCCCTCGGGCTCCTTCGAACTCACCGAGGCCCTGCACGCCGAGACCGCCCGCTTCGCCGGACTCGGCGCGCTCTACGGCCTGTTCCGCGCCGACGCCTGGTCGGGCGTCGACCACACCAACGGACCCGGCGCACAGGACAGCGCCGCCCTGGCCGAGTTGGTGCAACGCCATGTGCTCGACAGCAGCCGCCTCGGCATCCCGGCCCTCTTCGTCGAGGAGGTGCCGCACGGTCACATGGCCCTGGACGGCACGGTCCTCCCGGTTAACCTCGCCGTCGGCGCCACCTGGGACCCCGCCCTCTACGAACGCGCCGCCGCTCACGCCGCCGCCGAACTACGCGCCCGCGGCGCCCACTTGGCCCTCGTCTCCGCCCTGGACATCTCCCGTGACCCCCGCTGGGGCCGCACAGAGGAGTGCTTCGGCGAGGACCCGCACCTCGCCGCCCGACTCACCGAGGCGCTTGTGCGCGGGATGCAGGGTGAGCCCGGTGACAGCTTCGCCGCCGACAAGGCCCCCGTCGTCCTCAAGCACTTCGCCGGCCAGGGCGCCACGGTCGGCGGCCGCAACTCCGCCGAGTCCGAACTCGGCCTCCGTGAACTCCACGACATCCACCTCCCCGCCGCCCGCGCCGGAGTCCGCGCCGGGGCCGCCGCCGTCATGTCCGCCTACAACGAGGTCGACGGCCTGCCCTGCTCGGGCAACCGCGCCCTGCTCCACCAACTCCTGCGCGAGGACTGGGGTTTCGATGGGCTGGTCATGGCCGACGGCCTCGCCGTGGACCGACTGGCCCGCATCACCGGCGACAAGGTCTCGGCAGGCGCCCTCGCGCTCAACGCCGGTGTCGACCTGAGCCTCTGGGACGAGGGTTTCACGCATCTGGAGGAGGCGGTCGAGCGGGGGCTGGTGAGCGAGGCCACCGTCGACGCGGCCGTGGCGCGCGTACTCCGCCTGAAGTTCCGCCTCGGCCTCTTCGAACGCCCTTACAGCACCAGCGAGTTGCCCCCGGCCGCGCAGGGCAGAGAGCTGAGCACCGCACTGGCGCGCGGGGCGGTGACCCTGCTGCACAACAACGGCGGAGTCCTGCCCATCCCGCCGACCGTCTCCCGCATCGCGGTCATAGGTCCCCAATCGGCCACCTACGCACACCAGTTGGGCGACTACACGGCACCACAGCGCTCCGGTGTCAGCGTCCTGGACGGCCTACGGCGACTCGCCCCGCCCGGCACCGACATCCGCCACGCCCCCGGCTCCGCGCTCACCGGCGACGACCTCTCCGGCATCCCCGAGGCGGTCGCCGCTGCCGCCGCCTCCGACCTGGCCGTCCTGGTGCTGGGCGGCAGCAGCGCCCGTACCCCCGACACGGACTTCGACGCCAACGGAGCGGCACGGAACGCCGTTTCGGAGATGACCTGCGGCGAGGGCGCCGACCTCGCGGGCCTGAGCCTCGGCCGCGACCAGCACGCCCTCCTCGACGCGGTCACCGCGACCGGGACACCCACCGCCGTCGTCCTGATCCAGGGCCGCCCGCACGTCGTCCCCGAACGGGCGGGCGCGCTGCTCACCGCCTGGTACCCCGGCCCTTGGGGCGGTGAGGCGATCGCCGAGGTCCTGCTCGGCCGCGCCCAACCGACCGGCCGCCTCCCCGTCTCCGTCCCGCGCTCGGTGGCCCAACTCCCCGTCTACTACAACCACAAGGACATCGAGTACAGCGGTTACGTGGACGCCGACGCCGAGCCGCTGTACTCCTTCGGGCACGGGCTGTCGTACACGAGCTTCGAGTACGGTCCGCCGCGCCTTGTGGAGGGCGTGGTCGAGGTGGAGGTGACCAACACCGGTAAGCGACAAGGGCGTTCGGTCGTCCAGGTCTACGTCCGTCGGCTGCTGACTCCCGTCTGGCCGCGCACGCTCGAACTGCACGCCTTCCAGGGCGTCGAGTTGGCCCCGGGGGAGCAATACAAGGTCGAAATCCCCTTCGGCACCGACCAGTTGGACCAGATCGGTGCCGTCGAGATCCGGGTCGCTCAGTCCGCGCGGGCCGCGCTCGCCGTGGAACCCCTCGTCGTAAGCCTCAGAGCTTGACCGCTCCCGCCGACACGCCCTTGTAGAACCAGCGTTGGGTGATGACGAACAGCACAAGCACCGGGATCACGGAGATCACGGAACCGGCCATCACCACCCGCTGGTCGTAGCCGAACGACGAACTCTGCAACCGCGACAGGCCCAGCGTCAGCGTCATGTGGTCCTCGGAGCGCAGCACGATCAGCGGCCACAGGAAGTCGTCCCAGGCGCTGATGAACGTGTTGATGGTGACCACCAGGATCGCGCCCCACGCGGACGGGAGGTAGAGGTAGCGGAAGCGCTGCCACTCGCTCGCGCCGTCCAGCATTCCGGAGTCCTCGATCTCGCGCGGTACGGCGAGGAACGCGCCGCGCATCAGCAGGACGTTGATCGCGCCGACGAAGCCGGGCAGCCACACGCCCACCACGCTGTCGACCAGACCGAGGTCGCGGATGCTCAGGAACAGCGAGACCATGATCGACTCGAAGGGGAACATCATCGAGGCGACGAGGAGGATCCAGACCGCGCGGCGGCCCTTCCAGGCGGGCTTGGAGAGCATGTAGCCGGCGGTCGTGGAGAACAGCAACTGGCTCGCCACCGACAGGATTACGACGATCAGGCTGTTCCTGATGTATGTCACCACCGGGACCTGGCTGAAGACCTCGCGGTAGGCGCGCAGGGTCGGGTGGTGGGGCAGCAGGGAGGCGTTCGCGCCGAAGACGTCCTCGCCGGTGCCCTTGAGGGAGGCCAGGAACTGCCAGATCAGCGGGCCGACCGTGAGGCCGAGGACGAGGAGCAACAGGAGGTAGCGGAGGAGGAGTTCGCGGGGGCGGCCGTAGTCCCGCCAACGCGGGGTCAGGCGCCGGGACTTGGGCCGCACGGCGGTCGTCGTCATGACTCGTCCTCCTTCGTCAGGCGCTGCGCCAGCAGGGTCAGGCCCAGGGTGAGGACGAAGAGCGCCACGCTCACCGCCGAGCCGTAGCCGGCGTTTCCGGTGATGGGGTCGAGGCCGACGTCCCGGATGTAGAAGGGCAGCGTGCGGTCGGCGCCGCCGGGGCCGCCGGTGGAGCTGCCGAGCATGTAGATCTCGGTGAACACGCGCAGCGAGCCGATGCCGGTGAGGGTGCCGACCAGCATCATCGCCTGCCGTACGCCGGGCACGGTGATGTGCCAGAAGCGGCGGGCCGCACCGGCACCGTCCATGGACGCGGCCTCGTGCAGCTCCTTTGGAACGTTCCCGAGGGCGGCCAGGTAGAAGACCATGTACCAGCCGAGACCCTTCCACAGGGTCAGGCCCATCGCGGAGAGCAGGATCAGCCACGAGTCGGACAGGAACGGGATGGCCGACCGGATCAAGTGGGCCTTCTCCAGCCAGGTGTTGACCAGTCCGTCGTCCGCGAGCAGCCACTGCCAGCTCAGGCCGACGACCACGCTGGAGGCGAGCACCGGGGTGTAGAAGGCCGAGCGGAAGAAGCCGATGCCGGGGAGGTTCTTCTCCACCAGGACGGCGAGCAGCAGCGGCAGCAGCACCATCAGGGGGACGACGATCACCGCGTACAGGACGCTGTTGCGGGTCGCCAACCAGAAGTCCGAATCGTCCAGCATCCGGGTGTAGTTGGAGAGCCCGACGAAACTCGCGGCGCCCCCGAGCGGCTTGGCGTCGGTGAACGACAGCAGCACGGTGTTGAGGAAGGGGAACACCCCGAACACCGCCGCGCAGACGATCGCTGGAGCGGTCCAAAGCCAGGGCAGCCACCAACGGCGGTACAGGGCCGCCCCGTTGGCGCCGGGGGCGGGGCCGGGGAGGACGGCCCGGGCGAGCTTGCGTATGCGGGCCGTGCCCGGTGCGGAGGCGACGGCCTCCGCACCGGGCACGGACACCGGCTTCGCGGTCTGCGTCGCCACCATCAACCAGCCTGCTTCAGCAGCTCGTTGGCCTTCGCCTGGGCGTCCTTGACGGCCTGCGCCGGGCTCTTCTTGCCCTGCATCGCCAGCTGCACCTGGGACACGATCGCGTTCTGCACGGCCGGCGAGAGGTTGGTCTGGTAGGCCGTGGTCGTCTTGAGCTGGTCCGCGACGAGCTTGCGCGCCTGCGCGAACTGGTCGGTGCCGCTCACGTCTTGGAAGAACGGGTCGTTGAGCGAGGTGGTCGTCGTCGGGAAGATCACCACGTCCGGGTCCTTGGCCCACGCCGTCTGGTTCTCGGCGTTGGTGAGGAACTCCGCGAACGCCAGCGCCACGGGGGCGTGCTTGCTGGTCGCGGCGACCGAGACGTACTGCGGGGCAGCGGTGGTGTGGCCCAGCGCGTCGAACGGCTGCTGCCCGACCGCCGTTTTGGCGTAGATCGAGGGGCTGTTCTGCTTCACGAACCGCACATAGCTCGGGTTGGTCGAGCCGTAGGCGACCTTGCCCTGCGTGTACGGCGTGGACGGATCGTTGCTGGAGGACAGCGAGTCCTTCGGCATCGCGCCCTCCTTGTACAGCTTCGCCATCCACGCCACCCACTGGGTGGTGCGCGGATCGTCGGCGAAGACGGCCGACTTGCCGTCGCTGGAGAGGGTCTTGATGTTCATCTGGTCGAAGTCCGCCGGGATCCGCCAGATCGGATTGGCCATCGTCGCGTAGTACTTGCCCTTGGCCGACTTGGCGATCTTCTCGTAGTCGGCGAACAGCCCGAAGATCGTCGTCGGCGGCTTCGCCGGGTCGATGCCGGCCTGCTTCAACAGGTCGGTGTTGTACGTCAGGACGATGCCGCCGGTGTACCAGGGCAGCACGGTGTGCAGCGCGGTGCCCGAACTGTCCTTGAACGTACTGGACTTCCAGAACGCGGGGACGAACGGCTTGCCTGCGTCCGGGTCCTTCACACCGAGGTTGAGCAGATATCCGGCCTTCGTGAGTGCCGTCGCCGTCTCTGCGTTGAGGTTGATGACGTCCGGCAGCGTGCAGGCCTGGGCGTCGGCCACGTTGCGCTGGGTGAACGTGCTGTCGCCCGGATCGTCGATCCACTTCACCGACGTACCGGGGTGCGCCTTCTCGAAGGACTTGATGACCCCGTTGAAGAACGTACCGAAGTCTTTCTTCAGGTTGGTGGTCTGGAAGGTGATGCTGCCCTTCACCTCGCCGGTCAGCTTCCCGGACCCCACATTGCCCTTGTCGACCTTGCAGCCGCCCGCGGTGGAGTCGCTGTCGCCCGAGCTGCCGGACAGCCCGCAGCCGGCGGCCGTCAGGGTCAAGGCGATGATCCCCACCATCGATCCGGTCAGTCTTCCTGTGCGCATCGCTGCCCTCCTGAGCATCAGCCAACAGTTGGTTCAATTAACCAACTTCGACTCCGATTGATGAAAAGGTGGACCAGAATTCATCGGAGGTCAATGGTTCTCGTGTTGCTTTTAGGTTCCGGCGGAGATCAGTGCCGGTGCTCGTGGTCCGGGTGCGCCGGATCGCCGGGGTGCTCGTGCCCGGCGGCATACACGACTCCGGCCTTGGCCCGGTCCAACCAGCCGAAGAAGGCCCGCCGCCCCGCCGCCCGCCGCAACTCGCGCGCGACCCCCTTACGGGCCTGCTCGTACGGCACGAAGTCCTCCGATGACACCCGGCCGAACGGGTCGACACCGCGCCGTAGGGCTTCTGCCGTCAGGAAGCGATCCCGGTTGCGGTCGTAGTAGTCCCGTACGGCGGCCTCCGCGACCTCCTGCTCGCCCTCCAGCTCGGCCAGCAGTAACCGGGCGGCCGGGGAGTGCGCGAGGGCAGCCGCCACGATGCTGCCGAGGTCCGCGACATCGGTCTCGGCGACGGCGAGTACCCGGTCCGGCGCCACTTCGGCAGGGGGCTCCAACCCCCGTTCCGCGCACGCTCGTTGAGCCAGGTCGTCGATGACGACGACCTGGGTCGCCCACCGCCGTCGCTGCCGCTCGGCCCGCGCGAGGCGCTCCGCTGGGTGGCCCGCAGCATGATGTTGGTCGTCTGCGGCGCCGTCGTGGCTGGTCGCGCAGTTCCCCGCGCCCCTTTGGGGCGCTGCCCAACCGCCGTGGAGCAGCGCGTCCACCCTCCTCTTGGCGACCACCTCGCCCTGCACTACTGCCGCGTGCTCCGCCGTCACGGCGTCACCTCCAGCGCGACCGCCTCCGTGTAGGCGACACACCCGTTCCAGGCGACCTTCGCCAGCAGCCAGTACGACCCCGGCGCCACCGCCGAACCGTCCACCTCGATCAGGCACTCCCGCTCCGCGCCCCCGGCCACCGTGAACCCCTGGCAGCCCGGTTCGACTCCGGCCCAGGTGCCCCACGAGGACACGGCCCACAGGGTGCCGTGGACCGGTCCTCGGGTGGTGTTGCGGACGGTCACGGGGACGCGGACGCGCTCACCGTGGCGCACGCTGATCCGGTCGACTCCCAGCGTGGACACAAGCGTTGGCCCGTAGTGTCCGTCCGGCACATCCAGCGCCACGGTGTCCTCGTACGTCTGTCCGCCGTAGGACAGCCGGGCCGTGAGCCAGTGCCGCCCGGGTACCGGTTCCGGCGGCGGTGTCACGGTCACCTCGGCCAGCGTGAACCCGCCCGGGCCCAACGCGTACGGCAGTTCGGCGGGTTCGGCGGTCCAGCCGTCCGGCACCTCGAAGGTCACCGCGCCCAGCACCGGCGCGTCGGTGAGTTCCGAGCCGACCCGGACGGTCGCGGTCACCGGACCGGCGGCGGTGAGTGTGCCGGGGGAGAGGTACACCGACACCGGCATGTTCCCGCGCGGCGCGGGGCCGGAGTTGTGCAGCCAGTAGCGGGTGTGGACGGGCTGCGCGGGCTCATGTGCCGCGATTCCAGGCCCGGTCGGGGACTCGGCGGCGGTGGTCGCCAGTACCGTCGCGACCTCGAAGCCGGTCAGGTCGACGCCGAGCCCGCCGTCCCGCTCCGGTGTCAACTGCTCACCGGGCGACTCCAGTACGTCGGCCCGGACACCCTCGGTCCAGTCCTGCGGCCCGCGTATCCGCGCCCGCAACGGCCGCCCGTTCACCTCGTGCATCCGGACGACGACGCCACGCCCCGGATCGACCGGTACCGCGCTGCCCCGGGCCAGCGGGGAGCCGAGCGGCTTGAGGGCGTCGAGGACCACCTCGCCCGCCGGTTCCAGGCCGAGCAGGGTGAACTTCCTTGGCAGGGTGCCCTGTTCGGTCTCGGGGCCGCGTAGGCGGGCCGTGAAGGGATGGTTGAACTCGTGTCCCGCCTGCGGGAGTCGCGCCTCGCGCCAGTCGCCCGCGCCCGCGACCACCGCGTACTCGAACTCATGCGTCCAGCGCTGGAGTTGGAAGGCGGAGCCGTCGGGTACGGTGCGGCGGGGCGGGTCGACCCAGATGCCGGAGGGCCAGCCGGTGCAGGAGCGCATGAGGGACATGCAGAGGTCGCCGGAGGAGGTGACGACACAGCCGGGCGTGCCCCGGTTGAGGACGGCGAAGCTGCGGCCGTCCCAGGCGTCCCCCGGCGGCAGGGCCTCGCAGCCGCCCGCCGCCGTGGCCGTGATCACCGCGTCGTCCAGGTCGGCGATCAGCGCGTCGACCGCCTTGGCGTCGTCCTCGGGCCGGGCGCCCGCCACCACCAGCAGTGGCAGCCGCTCCAGGTCGCGCAGATCGGCCCCGGGCACCCACTCCTCGCGCAGCCCGGCCCGCGGCGCGACCCACACCGCCGCCACACCTCGCTCGGCCAGCTGCCGGCGCAGCTCGCGTCCGGCGGCCGGGTCCCAGCCGAGTGCCTCGGCGACCACGGAGTTGCGTTCCGGCGCGCCCACGGCGATCCGGAAGTCCGGGAGATTGGAGTCCACTTCGAGGTCGCCATAGCGCGGACCACCGGCGATCGTCGAGGTCGCGGTGACCCCGACGCGGACCAGCGCCGCAGCGAGCGGCGCACCGAGGTCACCGGCCAAGTCCCAGTCACCGTAGACGAGTTCGGCCACACCGATCGACCGGTGGCCGAGCAGCCGCCCCGACTCGTCGTGCACCGCGACCCGCGCGGTGGACCCCAGCCCGAACCACGTGTTCGCCGGGTTGTCGAGCGTCCACGGGAACTCCTCGCTGTCCACCTCCACGAACCCGAACCCGCGCCCGATCACAGCGTCCGCCACCTCGTGCACGGGCAGTCCGCCGCTCACGTGGGACGGCCAGCGCACCCGGATCAGCCGGTCGGCGCCGTCGTATCCGTCGATCGTGGTCGTCACGTCGAGGCGCGCCACCCCGGTCCACAGGGTCAACCGCTGCGTGTACCGGAACAGCCCGAGGTCGCCGGTGACGGTGATCCGGGAACCGGCGGGGGAGTGCTGGACATCGATGTCAGCGGTCACGTCCCGACTGCGTGCGGCCGTGGTCCCGGTCGGGGTGAGGTGCCAGGGGCCCTCGCCGAAGCGCGGGTGCCGCGCGTACTCCTCCTGTACGACGAGTTCGTTGCCGATGTCACCGGCACGCAGCAACTCCCGTCCGCCGTCGGCGAGTTCGCGCAGGCTGCTGACACCGCCGCCGCGCGCGGGGTCGACCGTCACCTCGTAGAACCCGTTGCGGATGGTGAAGCCTTCGCCGGGCGTCCACCCGGGTACCGAACCCTCGGAGAGCGGAAGGGCCTTGAGGCCCATGCCGGGTACCTCCGGTACGACGAGCCGGAGTCGGTCGCCCTCGCGTACGGCGGGGAGGGGCAGGCCGGTGTCGTCGAGGGGGACCAGGCCGGGGTCCGGGACCGTCAGCACGTCCCGGCGCTCCCAGGTCGCCGAGTTGAACACGACCAAGTCGGGCCCGGAACCCGGGAGTTGCGCGACCTTCCCCGCGACGGCCTCCGTCGCGTCGGCGTGCACCGCCTCCGCCAGGTCGTACAGCTCGCGCCAGCCGGTCATCAGGTCGATGTACACCTGGTCCGACTCGGAGCCGGTGATCGCGTCGTGGTGGGCGCCGTAGATCAGCTGTCGCCAGGCCTTGTCCAACGCCGCGTCCGGATAAGGGTGTTCGGCTACGAGCGAGGCCAGGGTGGCCCAGGCCTCCGCGTCGGCGAGGAGCGTCTCGCCGTAGCGCTGGGCCTGCTTGGTGTCGATGTAGGAGACGTCCTTGCCGGTGTAGATCGGGTTCATGTCCCGGGTCTGCGGGGAGGCCTTGCGGCCCTCCTGGTCCAACTCGGCGCGGACGGCGGCGAAGAAGTCCCGGGGGATGCCGCTGACGAAGCGCGGCCAGACGTAACGGGCGTTCCAGTCGCGGTGGATGTCCATCACCCAGCGGCACGGCGGCGCGTAGTCGCCGCCGACCGGGAGCAGGACGTTGCGGGTGAGTGCGACCTTCTTGAGTCCCCGGAACAGTTTCAGCGCCGCAGCTTCTGCCTCGGGGAGCGTGGGCGCGTTGTCGATGGCCCAGCCGGCGCCGTAGTGGTTGACCATGTAGGCGGTGAGCAGCCCGCGCCCGGAGGGGGCGATCCAGCTGAACTCGGCTGGGAACTGCATGCGTTGGGGATCGCGCGGCTCCTCGCCGAAGACCGAGAGCGTCGGCCCCCACTGGTGGAACGGTCCACGTGCCCACGAGCTGGAGGTGACGCCCGCGTCCGCCATCAACCCGGGGAACTGCGGGTCGTGCCCGAACGCGTCGAGCTGCCAGGCGGTTTCGGGCGAGGCGCCCAGGATGCCGCGCTGAAAGCCGTCCCCGTACAGGGCGTTGCGTACGGTTGCCTCGGCGCCGGTGAGGTTGGTGTTCGGTTCGTTGTAGGTGCCGCCCATGATCTCGACGCGGCCGGTGCGGATCAACTCCCGCAGAAAGGCGCGCTCTTCGGGGAAGGCGTCCCAGTACGGCTTGAGGTAGTCGACCTCGGCGAGGACGAAGGTGTACGCCGGATCGCGGCGGGCCAGGTCGCAGTGGGCGCGGACGAGACTCATGCCGGACTGGCCGCGCGAGTCGAAGGTGCGGGCGGGAAGGCCGGTTGCGGCGGGGTCGTCGGCCGTGTCCCAGGTCTCGGTGTAGGCGCCCTGGGTGTTCCACCAGACGGGGTCGTAGTGGAAGTGGCTGACCATGAACATGGTCCAGCCGGGCTCGGCGGCCGTGAACTCGGCGGTGAGGGTGGCCAGTCGGTCGCCGTCGGCCGCCGTCACCTCGATCGCGCACCGCTCGCCGGGCGCGAGCTCGCAGGTCACCGGTATCTCGACGCGCGCGGTGCCGTCCTCGCCCACGACCGTCTCCGCACTGCCGTGCAGGCCCGGGCCCTCGACCGTGAGGCGGACCGGCCGGCCGGGGACATCGGCGAGTTCGGCGGTCACCACCTGGAGCGGATGCTCGGCGGTGCCGACGAAGAGCTCGGTCGACAGGGCAGCGGTCACGCGCATGGGTCTCCTACCAGAGGCTCGGCGGAGCGCCCATCCTGACACCGCGAAGATGATTCAAACAACCATCTCCGCGTAACTTCGGTGGTTCATCCATGCAGACTCGGCCGAGATCGCGGTTGGACCGGGTTCAGATCACCGGCCTCTTCTGGCCTTCACCGTGTGTTCCCCGGCGATGTGGTCGGTGAGGGCCAGCGAGGCGCTAGCGCGCTGGTAGGAGAGCTGCGCGATGCGGACGTAGAGGCAGTCGATGAGGACCAGTACGGAGTGGCGGGCGCCGATGATGCCGGTGGGGAAACTGGTCGCCGAGGACGAGGAGATGAGCCTGATGTCGGCGGCGCGGGCGAGCGGGGAGCGCGGGTCGGAGGTGAGGGCGATGGTGGTGGCGCCGCGCTCCTTGGCCAGCTCGAACGGCTCGATGGTCTCGCGCGTCGAACCCGAGTGGGAGATGCCGATGGCGACGTCCGCCGGGGTGAGCAGGGCCGCGGAGGTGGCGGCGGCATGCACCTCGGTCCAGCCGCGCACCGCACAGCCGATGCGGAACAGCCGGGTCTCGGTCTCCTGGGCGACCGCCCCACTGCCGCCGATGCCGTAGACGTCGATGCGCCGGGCGCGGGCCGCGGCGGTGGCCGCGCGCTCCACCGCGTCGAGGTCGATGCGGTCGATCGTCTGTTGGACCGCTCTGAGGTCCGCGCTGCCCACGACCTGCACGACCCGCTCCAGATCGTCGTCCGGGGAGATGTCCGGGCCGATCTCGGCGGTGCCCCAGTCGGACACCTCGCCGCGCCCGCGCTCCTGGGCCAGTTCGATCAGCAGATGCTGGTACGAGTCGAGGCCCACCGCGCGGCAGAACCTGGTCACCGTCGCCTGCGAGGTGCCGGTACGGCGGCCCAGCTCGGCGGCCGAGCAGTGGGTGACGGCGGCCGGATCCTCCAGGATCAGTTCGCCGACCTTCCGCAACGAGCCCGCCAGCCGGGGCAGCTCCGTGCGGATGAGGGTGGTGACGTCTGTCGGGGGCATGTGGAGAAGGTATCAGCCACCCCAGAGGCCATCGATTGAATACCAGGACCGCGTGTGATTTATTGATTCATTGATCGGGAAAGAATAGGTGGTTTGATCCACCGGTGGGGAGTATCGCGTGTCCGCCGAGTCCGTGAGCGCCGAGATCTTCGCGCGCGAGAGCCTGGCCGTTCTCCAGCGCATCACCGCATCCAGCCGCGAGACCGTGTCCCGGGCCGCCGCACTGATCGCGGACTGCGTCCGCACCGACGGCGTCGTCCAGGCCTTCGGCACCGGCCACTCCCAGGCCATGGTCCTCGAACTCGCGGGCCGCGCCGGTGGTCTGGTGCCCACCAACCGCCTGAGCATCGCCGACCTCGTCCTCTACGGCGGCGACGCCCCGAGTGTGCTCGACGACCCGCTGCTGGAGCGGCAGGCCGGAGTCGCCGACCGGCTCTACGACCTGGCCGCGCCCAACCCGCAGGACCTCTTCGTCATCATCTCCAACTCCGGTGTCAACAAGGTGATCGTGGAAATGGCCCTGCGGGTGAAGGAGCGCGGTCACCGCCTCCTCGCCATCACCTCGCTCGCCCACACACACGCCGTTCCCGCCGGCCACCCGAGCGGCAAAAAGCTCGTCGACCTCGCGGACGTCGTCCTCGACAACGCGGCCCCGCGCGGCGACGCCCTCCTCGAACTCCCGGGCGGGGGTGCCGTTTGCGCCCTGTCCACACTCACCGGCGCGATGCTCGTCCAGCTGACGGTCGCGGAGGCGGCGGCCCAGCTCCTCGCCTCCGGGGACCGGCCGCCCGTATACGTCTCGGCCAATGTGCCGGGCGGCTTCGAGGGCAACCTTGAGCTGGAGAAGCGGTACGAGGGGCGGATCAGGCGTACGGCCAGCTGAGTTCGGACCTCATGGACGAGCGGCCGGAGCCCCCGGAACCGGGCCGCGGCCGCTCGTCGTCGTCTGTTCCGCCGGGATCGGCGAGAGTCGGACGAGAAATGATGGAATCACCATGTGATGCTAGACGCGGTGAATGCATCATTCAATGGCCGCTGGCAGGGGGCACGTGCTCGTGCCCGGGCTCAGTCCCGTCGCGCCACCAGTCGATAGGCGTTCGACACCCGCAGTCGATGCGACAGCCGCTTCACCACGAACCGGTCCAGGAGCGTGCCCAGGATCAGGGCCGGGATCCCCGCGATCAGGACCGCCGCGCGGCCGGTACGGGCCAGGGCGGTCGGGGGCTTCGGCAGCCACGGGAGGTTGTCGCGGGGCGCTGCCGTGTCCAGGGCCAGCCAGGTGCCGGCGAGGAGGTCGACCGGGTCGTGCGGTTCCGCGTGCTGTTCCGCCACGACCGTGAAGCCGAGGTCCGTGAGACGGGCGCGCAGGTTTTGGACCGGGACAAAGTGCAGGTGCTGGGGCTGGAGCCAGGGCAGCCACCAGCGGCCCAGCAGACCGGCGTAGCGGCTGTCGGGGTCCGGGACCTCGATCAGCAGGTGGCCACCGGGACGAACGGCCTGGTGTGCCGCCGCCAATTCGCGCTCGGGCTCCGTGCTGTGCTCCAGGTAGTGGAACATGCTGACGACGTCGTAGTGGCCCGCGAGATTCGGGGCCAGCTCCGGGAAGCTGCCGCGATAGCCGCGCTCCACCCGCCCCGCCTGTTCGGCGAGTTCGGCGCCGTCCGTGAAGTCGAGGCCGTCGAAGGTCGTGTCCGGGTACACCGTGCGGGCCGACTCGCAGAAGTGGCCGTGCCCGGTGCCGACGTCCAGCCAGTTCTTGGGAGTCGGCGAGTGCGGGAGCAGCGACTCCGCGCGCTGCTCGTACATCTTGGTACGAGCGGCGAACGTGTTGCCCAACTGCTTCTCGCCCAGGCCGTCGTAGAAGTCCCGGTAGTAGAACTCCAGGCCCGCCGGGCTCAGTCGGGGATTCTGGAATGTGTGCCGGCAGTCCTCGCAGCGGTCCAGGACGAAGGTGCCCGGCTTGTGCTGGATCAGGTCCTTCGTGCGCAGCCGGGTCTTCAGCCGCGACGAGTCGCACCAGGGGCAGGTCTCGCGCCTGGGCTCGAAGAAGCGGTCGAGGCCGTCGGCCAGGTCGGCCTGGTAGCCGGGCCGTAGCGCCGCCACCTGGTCGTTGCGGCTCGGTGGTCTCGGGTCGTCCTCGGTGCTCACGGGGTCTCCTTCGGGGACGCGCCGGTGGCCAGCAGTTCCAGATGGGTGGCCGCCGCGCGGCTGCCTCCGGCCGCGCGGAACGCCGTACGGACGCGGTCGGCCGCGGCGCGGTGGCCGGGTTCGTGGAGGACGGCGTCGATCGCCGCGCCCAGCTTCGGGGCGGTGACCCGGCCGAAGCGGACCCGGACGCCCGCGCCCGCGCCGGTGACCTGCCCGGCGATCACCGGCTGGTCGTCGCGGATCGGCGCCACGACGAGCGGGACGCCGTGCCACAGCGCCTCGCACACCGTGTTGTGCCCGGCGTGCGAGACCACCGCGTCCGCCCTTTCGAGGAGCGGGAGTTGGGGGATGGAGGGCAGGACCAAGAGGTCCTTGTCCTCTTCGTCGGACCGGTCCAATGCGCCGCCCGGATCCGCGATCACCGCCTGTACGCGGTCCGTTCGCGCCCGCAGTGCCGTCACGCACTCGGTGAGGAATCGGGCGCCCACATCGGTGTTGGCGGTGCCGAGACTGACCAGGACCAGGGAGCGGGACCGGTCCAGCCAGTCCCAGGGGAAGTCCGGCACGGCCGGGCGGGGCGCGATCGACGGGCCCACCCAGCGGATCTGCTCGCCCTGCCGCGCCTCGGGGCCGACGAGTTCAGGGGTGCTGAACGCGAGCACCAGGTGCGGCGAGAAGCGGGGGTCGCCGGTGCCGGACGGGTCGCCGAGGTCGGTGCGGAGCCGGTGCAGCAACTCGTCCAGCCAGAGCCCGACCTTGGGTATGCCCGCGAACACGTCGGTGAACTCGGCCGAGGTGGTGGCCGAGGTCGCCCACGGGATGCCGAGTCGCTCCGCCACCAGGCCGCCGGCCAGGGCCTGTTGGTCGGTGACGATCACGTCGGGCCCGAACTTCTCGACGGCGGCGGCGACTCCGGGCGCCATCTGCTCGGCGAGCGGCGCGAGGAAGGCCTCCCACAGGAACTTCAGCGCCTCCGGCCCACGGATGTCGGGGGGCCGTACGCCCTCGCCCGTGCCCGGGACCGGTCCTGCGCACGGGAACACCCGGGCCGACTCGCCCGCGAGCCGCCGCACGAGATCGGGATCGGCGCAGGCCCAGGCCAACTCGTGGCCGCGCGATGCGAGTTCGGCGGCCACGCCGGTCGCCGGGTTGATGTGGCCGACCAGCGGCGGTACGACGAAGAGGAACCGGCTCACCGGACGGCCACCTCGGTCGCGCTCGCCTCCTGGATCAGGGAGAGGATGTGGCCGCCGACCGTGCCCGCCGCCTCCACCAGCACCGAGTGCTCGTGACCCGGCACGACGACGGTGCGGCAGTCCGGCAGCACGGACTCCAGCCAAGGGGCGAGCAGGGCGAGGTCGGAGTCGCCGCCGTAGACGCCGAGCACCGGGCAGTGCACCGCCCGGATCTGATCCTCCGTCAATACCCTGCTGGCCGGGATGTCCTGGGAGAGGGAGGTCTCCCGGGCGAGCTTGGCCGCGCCCTTCGCGAGGCGGGCCGTGTTGTGACCTCGGTTCGCGCTGATCCAGGCGATCGCGTCGTCCTCGTTGTGCGCCAGCTCGTGCAGCACCCGGTCCAGGATGCCGCCGAGCTTCGGCGCCCAGGCGTCGGTCGCCGGTTCCGACTCGATGAGGGAGACACTGGCGGCCCGCTGCGGATGGCGGGCCGCGTAGCCGAACGCGACCGTCCCGCCGTAGGAGTTGCCGACCAGATGGACCGGTCCAGTGACCTCCAGGCGGTCGAGCAGCGCCTCCAGGTCGTCGATGTTGTCGTCGAGGGTGTAGCCGGTCGCCGGGCGTGCGCTGCGGCCGTGACCGCGCAGGTCGTACATGACGACGTCGATGCCCGCCAACGCGAACGGCGGGGCGAGGGTGAAGTAGTAGCTGGCCAGGCTGTCGGTGAGCAGACCGTGCACGAGCACCGCCGTGGCCGTCACCGGGCGACCGTCGGGTGGGCTCATTCGCTGTACGTGCAACCGGAGTTGACCGGTGTCGACCATCGCCATGACTCAGCCCGCCTCGGCTGCCTTGAGGCTCCCCACGACGTACTCCACGAGTCGGCCGACGGTGAGTTCGATGATCTCGTCGAACTCCATCCCGGCCAGGAACTCGGCGAAGTTGACCTTCGTGCCGTAGTGCTCCTGGAGCAGCCCGGCGAGAGTCACCAGGTCGATGCTCTCCAGCTCCAGGTCGCGGTTGAAGGTCGTCGCCATGGTGATCTCGACGTCGTCGACGCCGTACTCGTCCTCCAGGAGCGCGGTCAGCATGCCGGTGAGGTCGGCGAGGACGGTGTCCTCGGTGGTGGGGGTCATCGGTCGTACTCCTCTTCGTGCGCGGGTCCCGTCGTCCAGGCCACGACATAGGTCCTGTCCGGCAGATTGGGGGGATTGCCGGCCGGCTCGCAGTGCACGGTGTAGGCGCGTTCCAGCCGCCCGGACACCAACAGGCGTGATCCGGAGACCACTTGGAAGACGGTGAAGTCGCGCGGCCGGCCACCGAAGCCGGTGCCCTCCGCCTTGGCGACCGCCTCCTTCGCCGCCCAGAAGCGGGTGAACCACAGCGCCTCCGACTCGCCGGATGCCGTCAACTGGGCGTGCAGGAGCGCGAGTTCCTCCTCGCCCAGAGCGGTGGCGAGGGTGGCGGGGTCCCGCTCGACGACTTCCTCGATGTCGATTCCGGGTCCGGGTTCGGGGGAGTGCGGTCGTACGATCGCGACGGCGGCCTCGGCGGCATGGGCCAGCGAGACGTCCAGCGGGGGCAGGGTGCGGCCGTGCAGGCCGGTGACGTACGGGCGGCCCGACTCGTCGTTGTGGACCCGGATCTCGGCCGGGAACACGGGCCCCTCGCCATGACCCCACAGCCACTGCCGTACCGCGTCCTTCAACGCGATCCGGCCCAGCAGCCACTGCCGGCGACCGCGCGGCGGATGCTCCGCGTACTGCGAACGCTCCACGCTGCTCAGGGAGTTGCGCATGATGAGGTCGCGGGAGGCGAGGTCGGGCCAGCGCTCGTGCAGCAGGGTCCGGCCGCCGGGGCGGGCCTCGGAGAGCGTGTTGCGTTCGGGGAAGCGCTCGACCGGCCTGGTCTGCGGGTCGTTGTCGAAACGCCGGTCCTGCCAGCCGGTCAGCTCCGCCCACACCGCGCCGTCGACCGTGAGCTGTACGTCGCATTCGAGCGCGGTGTCGGTGAGCGAGGTGATCCGCACCAGGCAGTCGACTTCCGTGCCGGGGCGCGGATGTGGGCCGTAGAAACGCATCTCGCGCATGCCGACCGGGAAGACGACGGTACGTTCGGTGCGGGTCGACATGATCCAGTAGCCCAGGATCTGGCCCACGTTGTCGAGCAGGGAGCCGGGTGCGGGGGGTGTGGTGATCGTGCCGCGTACGTGGCGGTCGCCGATCGCGGTGAGTTCGGTGACGCCCTGGAACGCCGGGCCGTGGAACATCCAGCGCTCGTCGTAGAGATGGGACGCGGTGTGGTCGGGGACGCGCTCGGTGGTCGGGTCCGGGCGGCCGTGGGGAGGGGGCGAGGTGGCGTAGGCGGGAGCCAACTCGACCACCCCGCGGGCGTGCGGGCCGAAGGAGACGGCGAGCCGGCCGGTGGCCTCGGTGACCACCCGCACCGGTACGTCGACGGACGGCGTCGCCGTCAGCCAGCGGTCGAACCGCGCGTCGTGCACGGCGACCGCCCGCATGCCGGGCGCGGTCCGCTCGGCCGCATCGATGATGTGCTGGACGATCGTGGTGGCCGGGACCACGGGCCAACGGTCCGCCACATCGGGCCAGTTGGGGCGCTGCGGGAAGAAGCAGTGGTCCATGAGGTAGGGCATGGCCTCGGGGGAGACACGGACCGTGGTCTGCCATTCCCGGGGCGGAGCGGGCGGCTGCTGCCGGGGTGGAGCCGGGATGGTCGCCACAGTACGGCGGCTGCCCGCGCCGAGGAGTTGGGCGGCCGTGTCGGCGGTCTCCCGTATCAGGGCGTGCAGTTCCGCGGCTGCCGGGAAGCGGTCGGTGAGCGCGTCCAGGGGGGACGCGGCGGCGCTCGTCGGGAGCGGCGTGCGCAGTTCCGCCCGGAGTTTCACCAGGCTCGGGGCGTCGAGAGAGACCAGGGACCCGTCCAAGTCGAGCCGTACCGGGGGCCGTTCCTGTCGTTGGACCGGTCTCTGCTGGGCCAGAGCCAACGGGTCCACAGCCCCTCCGGCTGCCCACAATGCCACTGTCACGCGCCGGAGTTGGGCGAGGCCCGAGCGGTGGGGCGAGTTGGCGGCCACGACCAGGTGATCGCGTCCGCTGAGCGTCGCGTCGATCAGGGAACCGAGTTGGCCGGTGCCGACCTGGACGAACGCACGATGACCGGCGTCGTACATGGCTTCGACAAGCTGCCGGAAGCGCACGGGCTCCAGCAGATGCCGGACGAAGAGCTCACGGACCGCCGTCTCGTCCGTGGGGAACGGCGAGGCGGTCGTCCCGGACCACAGGGGGACCGTCGGAGGATGCAGCCGGAAGCGGTTCGTGGCCTCCTCGATCGGCGCGAGGTAGGGCCTCAACATCGGTGTGTGGAAGCCCGATTGGAACGGCAGCACCTGGCTCAGGACACCCTGCGCGCGGAACGACCGCACGAACGCGTCCACCGCCTGCTCCGGCCCGCACACCATCGACTGGCCCGGCGCGTTGTCGTGCGAGAGGACGATCCCGGAGTCCGGCCACTCGGCGGCGAGCGCCGACAGCACGCGCTCGGCGGGAGCCCCGATCGCCCCGAAGGCCAGCCCCGGCACGGTCACCGAGTCCGGGTCGAACGACTCCATGAAGTCGCTCACCTCGTCCGGCGAGTACACCCCGGCGGCCGTCATCGCCGTCCACTCGCCGACACTGTGCCCGGCGACCGCGTCGGGCACGACACCCATCCGGCGCAGCGCGGCGTCCAACAGCCGTCCCACGCCGACCACATCGAAGCCGTGGCGGCCGACATCCCCCACCTGCGCGGGAGTTGAGGAGCGGTTCTCCCGCAGTCCGAAGTGCGCGGCCACGTCCTCGACCCGGGGCGTGAAGTCGCCCTCCAGGCCCGGGAAGACGAACGCCAGCTTCCCCGCGCCGGGCCCGATCAACGGGCTCGGCGTGAACCACACATCGCTACGGCCCTGCCACGCCCGCCCCTTGGCGACCGCGCGCCGAGCGAGCGCGAGCCGCTTGGCGTCCGGGGCGACGATGCCGAGGCGAGTGCGGCCGGAGAAGGAGTTGGCTGTGGCCAGCAGTGCGGAGTCGTCCGCGTCCAGCAGCGCGGCGAGCGCCTCGGGGCTGTCGGCGGCGAGGGCCAGCACGCGTTCCGGTTCGTCGACGACGGCCGGACGTGGGCTCCGCGCGTTCGGCGCCTCCTCCAGCACCACATGCGCGTTGATGCCGCCGAACCCGAACGCGTTCACCGCCGCCCGCCGCACCGGCTGTTCGGGCGTGGTCTCCCAGGGCGCCGCCTTCTCCAGCGGACGGAACCGGGTGGCCGCGAGCGCCGGATGCGGGTCGTCGCAGTGCAGGGTCGGCAGCAGGGTTCCGTGGTGCACGGCGAGGGCGGCCTTGACCAGACCGGCCACTCCGGCGGCCGGCATCGTGTGACCGATCATCGACTTCACGGAGCCGATAACGGCGCTGCCTTGAGAGGTGCCGCTGTCCCCGAACACCTCGGCCAGCGTGGCCAGTTCGGCCCCGTCACCGGCGGGCGTCGCCGTGCCGTGCGCCTCCAGCAGGCCGATCGAACCGGGCAGCGCCGGATCGAGCCCCGCCGCCTCCCAGGCCTGCCGTACGGCGTGGGTCTGGCCGGTCGAGTCGGGGTTGACGAGACTCGCGGCGCGGCCGTCGCTGGACACGCCGGTGCCCCGGATGACGGCGTAGATCCGGTCGCCGTCGCGTTCGGCGTCGGCGAGGCGCTTGAGGACGACGACCCCCGTGCCCTCGCCGATGAGGATGCCGTCGGCGTCCCGGTGGAAGGGGCGGATGCGCTGGCTCGGGGAGAGCGCGCGGAGTTGGGAGAACACGCTCCACAGCGTGATGTCGTGACAGTGGTGGACGCCTCCGGCGAGCATCAAGTCGCAGCGTCCGGCGGCGAGTTCGGTCACCGCCTGGTCGACTGCGATCAGCGAGGACGCGCAGGCCGCGTCCACCGTGTACGCCGGGCCGCGCAGGTCGAGGCGGTTGGCGACCCGGGACGCCGCGAGGTTCGGGACGAGGCCGATGACCGACTCGGGACTGTCGGGGCCGAGCCGGTCGGTGAACGCCGTGCGGATCCGGTCGAGTTGACCGGCGTCCAGGTCGGGCAGCAACTCGCCCAGAGTGCGGACCAGTTGGCCCGCCGTACGGACCCGCTGGTCGAGGCGGACCAGGCCGGGGGTGAGATAGCCGCCCCGGCCGAGCACCACGCCGACGCGGTGCCGGTCGGGCAGTCGGCTCTCCCCGCCCGCGTCGGCGAGCGCGGCGGCGGCCACATGGAGGGCGATGAGCTGGTCGGGTTCGGTGCCGGGCACCGAGTTCGGCATGATGCCGAACCGGGTGACCTCGACCTCTGCCAGCTCGTCGACGAAGCCGCCGCGTCGGCAGTACACCTGGTCGGCCACGGCCGGACCGTTCGCGGAGTCCGGCCGGTAGTAGTCCGCGTCCCAACGCCCGTCCGGCACCTCGCCGATGGCGTCCGTGCCGTTGAGCAGATTCCGCCAGTACGCGTCGAGGTCGGCGGCGCCGGGCAGCAGCACCGCCATTCCCACGATGGCGACCGGCACTTGACGGTCGGTCATGTCACCAGCCCGAAGCGGTGTAGACGACGGCCCCGGCCGACTCGTCGCCGAAGGCCAGCTCGCGCAGCAGGGCCGCGGTGCCCTCCTCGGGGTCGATCAGCGAGATACCGCGCCGCGCGTACTCGCGTCCCAACTCCGGTGTGACCATGCCGTGGTGGCCGCCGGTGGGCGCCCACGGTCCCCAGTGCACGGTCAGCGCCCGGTGTCCGGTGCGCGCCGACCAGGCCGTGCCGAGGCTCTCCAGGGCGTCGTTGGCCGCTGCGTAGTCGACCTGCCCGCGGTTGCCGAGCACGGCCGAGATGGAGCCGAACAGGACGGCGAAGGCAGGGCCGTTGGGCAGTTCCTCCAGCGCCGACAGCAGGGTCTCGGCGCCGTGCGTCTTCGTGCCGTAGACCCGCTGGAAGGACTCGGTGGTCTTCTCGGCGATCAGCCGGTCCTCGATGACCCCGGCCGCGTAGACGACACCGTCGAGACGGCCGTGCTCGGCGTGGATCTCCTTGACGGCCTGGAGCGCCGCGTCCGGTTCGCGGAAGTCGACGGAGTGGTAGCGGGCCTCGCTGCCGAGGGCGGCGAGTTCGTCCAGGGTCGCGGTGATCTCCCGCTGGGCGAGCAGGAGTTCGGCGGCGCGGTTGATCTCGGCCGGCGTGCGCCCGCCCTGGCCCGCGAGGGCCGCGCGCAGTTCGGCCGGGGTGCGGGCACCCGCGGTCGCCGGGTCCTCGGGTCCGGCCGGCGCGGCCGTCCTGCCGAGGAGTTCGATACGGCACCGGGAGGCCGCGGCGAGCGCGACGGCGAACTTCGCGGTGATGCCCCGCGCACCGCCCACCAGCAGCACCACCGCGTCACGGTCAAGACCGATCGCGGCGGCCTCGGCGACCCCGTCACCCGCCGGTCCGGCCCCGTTGGTCGCGAGCGCGCCGAGCGGTGTCTCGACCAGCTCAAGTCCGTGCCGTCCGGCGGCAGTTCGCAGCACGACCGGCTCATCGACGGGCGCCAGCAGTTCGGCGAGCAGCGCGTCGGCGACGGCGGCCGGTGCGGTGTCCGCCACCTCGACGAGGCGCGCGACGGTGTCCGGGTACTCGCGCGCCACCGTACGGAACAGCCCGTGCAGCCCCGCCGATCCGCTCTCCGCCCCTTGTACGGCGATCAGTTGGCGCGGCGCGCGGCTCAGCGCGGTCTGGAACACGGGGAACGCGTCGGGCAGCACCGGCGCCGAAGCGGTGAGCGGCGCGAGATAAAGCACACCGTCCACCTGGCCGTCCGCTGCGGTGAGTTGGTGCTCGGGAGCGACGGTCACCGTGTCGGCGCCGTACGAGGAGAGGCGGGCAGCGACCGCCTGGGGGACGTCGCCGTCTCCGTGGAGGACGAACCGTCGGCCGCTCAGGACGGACGTCGGGTCCGCCGGGTTGTCGCTGTCCTGGTGCGGCAGCAGTACCGGCCGCAGTTGGAGGCGCTTGGGCGCGGAGCCTGTGACCTCGTCCTGCGGGGAGGTGTCGGCTGCCGGGGCGGCGGGCTCGGTCAGCCGTGCCGCCAGCCAGCCCGTGACGGACGCCGCCGTACGCGCCTTCGCCAGGTCCTCCAGCTCGGCGTCGTCGAGCGAGGCGATGTCCGCGCCGCCGCCGATGCCCAGCCGCTGGGCCAACTCACCGGCGATCTCGGCCCGTTTGATGGAGTCGATGCTGAGGTCCGCCTCCAGGTCGAGGTCGGGTTCGATCATGTCGACGGGATAGCCGGTGCGTTCGCTGATGATCTCCAGCACGACCCGCAGCACATAGTCCTCGGTGACGGCCTCGGGCGCCGACTCCGGCTGCGTGGTGGGCTGTTGGGCGACGGGGGCCTCGGCGGCGGTCGGCAGGGCGGGCAGCTGCGGGAGCGCCTCGACCAGGGCGGGCGCCGGTGCGGGAATCCAGGTCCCCTGGGGCACCGTCGCCTGTGCCGCGCCGAAGTAGGTGAGCAGCACGTCCCGTTGGGCGGCCACCATCTCGCGGCTGGTGCGCAGGAATTCGGAGATGAGCGCGTCCCTGTTGGCCTCGACGGGGGCGCCGCCCTGAGGGTTCGTCGTCACAGTCGTCTCCACAACGCGTCGGGCCGGTGCGAGGGCACCGGGGAGGAGTTCTCCGGCGGCGGTGCGGACCAGCTGTCCGTCGACCGTCCAGCCGGGTCGCTTGGGCACGGGGGTCCGGGCCGCGTCGACGGCGTCGCGCCCGTTGAAGAGCCATCCGGTGCGCACCGGCAGTCCCGCGACGGCCAGTTGGGCCAGCGCGTCGAGCCAGCCGCGCAGCCCGCTGTCCTGCCGGGGCTCGCACGCGACCGTGCGGTGCGGACGATCCCCGAGGATCTGGGCGACCAGCCGGGTCAGCACCGAGCCGGGACCGGCCTCCACGAAGACCCGCGCCCCCGCCTCGTACATCGCCTCGATCTGCGCGACGAAGCCGACCGGTGCCCCGATCTGCGCGGCGAGTTCGGCCCGGACCGCGTCGGCGCCCTCGCCGTACGGGGCCGCCGTGCGGTTGGACCACACGGGGAACTCGGGGGTGAGCACGGCCTGTTGGGCGAGGGCCTGGGCGAACCGTTCGCCCGCCGCCGCCACCAGCGGACTGTGGAAGGCGCAGGCGACGGGGATCCGCTTGGCACCGAGACCGGCCTCACGCAATAGCCGTACGGCTGAGGCGACGGCCTCGGTCGGGCCCGAAATCACCGTCTGGCGGGGTGAGTTGTGGTTGGCGACGACGACCGAGTCGGGTGCGCCCGCTGTCTTGAGGGCCTGCTCGACGTCCTCGGCGCCGGCCGCGACCGCGGCCATGGTGCCCGGGTCGTCGGCGCCGGTGGCTTCGAGGATCGCCGCCGCGCGCTCGGCGCTCAGTTGCAGCAGCGCCTCCGGGGCGATGGCGCCTGCCGCGCACAGGGCGACCAGCTCGCCGTAACTGTGCCCGGCCGCCATGTCGGGCCGTACGCCCGCCTCGGTGAGCAGGGCGTGGGCGGCGAGCCCGGCGATGCCCAGCGCGGGCTGCGCGACCCGGGTGTCGGTGAGCCCCGCCTGCTGGCGGTCGCGGGCGGTGTCGTCGAAGGCGGTCGGCGGGTAGAGCGCGTCGGCGTGGTCGCGGCCGAGGTGCAGATAGTGCTGCAGCTCGGGGAAGGCGATGAACACGTCTGCGAGCATCCCGGGGCGCTGACTGCCCTGGCCGGGGAAGAGGAAGGCGACCTTGCCGGTGTCCTCCTGGAGGCCGGCCGCGTGGATTCCCGAGGCGGGATCGTGCTCGCCGTCGAGGGCCCGCCGCAACTGCCCGACCAGCTCCTCGACATCCGTGGCCACGACGGCCACTTGGACCGGTTCGTGCCGTGGGTCCGAGCGGCGGGACGCGCTGAGCGCGAGGTCGCGCAGCTTCCAGGAACCCGACTCGGCGAGCTTGAGGGTCTCCTCGATGCCCCGGCGCGCTCCGGACCGGTCCACTCCCCGGAAGGTGAACAGCTCGGCGGGCCACGCGTCCAGGCCGTGCGCGGGCGGAACGGCATCGCCGTAGGCCTGGATCACCGTGTGGAAGTTGGTGCCGCCGAAGCCGAACGCGCTGAGTCCCGCGACACGTTCCTCGGCGGGAGCCGCCCACGGCCGGGGCCGGGCGTGGAAGACGAACGGACTGTCCTCCTCCTTCCAGGCCGAGTTGGGCTGCTTCATGTGCAGGGTGGGCGGCTTGACCCCGGTGTAGAGGGACAGCACGGTCTTGATCAGTCCGGCCAGTCCGGCGGCGCACTTGGTGTGCCCGATCTGCGACTTGACCGAGCCGAGCGCACAACTGCCCGTCTCCGCACCGGACTCGGTGAACACCTCACTGAGGATGGAGAGTTCGGTCCGGTCGCCGACGACCGTGCCGGTGCCGTGCGCCTCGACCAGGCCGACCGAGGCGGGGGAGACACCCGCGTTGCGGTACGCCCGCTCCAGCGCGGCCCGCTGTCCCTCCGGCCGGGGCGCCGTCAGGCCCAGTGAGCGGCCGTCGCTGGAGCTGCCGACTCCCTTGATGACGCCGTAGATCCGGTCGCCGTCCCGCTCCGCGTCCGCGAGCCGCTTGAGGACCACGCAGGCGACACCCTCGCCGAGCGCGATGCCGTCCGCCGAGTTGTCGAAGGCGCGCGAGCGGCCGGTCGGGGACAGGGCGTGCACGGAGGAGAAGAGGACGTAGTCGTTGATGCCGTTGTGGAGGTCGGCGCCGCCGCACAGAACGATGTCGCTGGTGCCGCCCACGAGTTCCTTGCAGGCGACGTCGACGGCGGCCAGCGAGGACGCGCAGGCCGCGTCGACCGTGAAGTTGGCCCCGCCGAGGTCGAGCCGGTTGGCGATCCGGCCCGAGATGACGTTGGAGAGCATGCCGGGGAAGGAGTCCTCGGTGAGCGTGGGGAGCTGCTCCTCGATGCCCCGCGGGATCTTCCCGTAGTAGGAGGGGAGTACGGCGCGCAGCGTCGTCGCGTTGGACAGGTCGCTGCCCGCCTCCGCGCCGAACACCACGGAGGTGCGTGCGCGGTCGAACTCCCGCCCCCGGTCGCCGTATCCGGCGTCCTCCAGGGAGCGCCGGGCGGCCTCGAGGGCCAGCAGTTGGACCGGTTCAATGCTGCCGAGGGAGGTCGGCGGGATGCCGTAGCGCAGCGGGTCGAAGGGGATGCGGGGCAGGAAGCCGCCCCACTTCGACGGGGTGGCGCCGCTCTTGTCGTCCGCGTAGTGCACGGCGGGGTCCCAGCGGTCGGCCGGGACCTCGGTCACCGCGTCGCGTCCGCCGAGGATGTTCGCCCAGAAGGTGGGCAGGTCGGGGGCTTCGGGGAACATGCAGGCCATGCCGATGACAGCGATGTCCAGCGGGGCGGGCGGCTCCGGTTCGGCCTGTTCCTCAACTCCGAGGAGGGCGCGGGCGGTTCGCGCGCTGTCGGCCAGGAAGTCGGCGGCCTCCTCGGTCACCGAGCGGTGGAGGGCCTCGACGGTGGTGGTCGCCGACCGCAGTACGGCGACCTCACCGGCCATGAACATCCCTTCGGCGAGCTGCCGTTGCTCGTCCACGGCGGCCAGCGCACCGTCCGCGTCCCGCTCCACACCCTTGCTGGCGATGCGCAGCCGGCCGACGTTGAGCCGTTCCAACCGCTCCCAGATCTGCCGGTCGGGCACGCCCTCCGCGCGCAACTGGGCCTCGAATTCGAGGTAGTTGTCGCTGAAGGGGCTCGGGACGCAGCGGGTCGCGTGACCGGGCGCGGTCTCCAGGAGCGCGGTCCGGGTGGCCCGTATCACCTGCTCCTGGAAGAGCGGCTGGACCGCCCCGCACGACACGGCCTCCTCGGTGAAGAGGTAGGCGGTGCCCATCAGGACGCCGGCGGCCGCGCCGCGTGCGGTGAGCGGTGCGGCGAGGGCGGCCACCATCGCCGCCGAGCGGGCGTCGTGGACACCGCCCGCGAAGAACACCTCGACCTGCTCGGCCGTACCTGCCTTGGCGGTCGCCAAGAAGTCGTCCAGGACGGCGAGTTGGGCCTCCCACAGCGGGAAGCTGCCGCGCGGTCCGACATGCCCGCCGCACTCTGAGCCCTCGAACACGAACCTGCGTACCCCCGCGTCCAGGAACTGCCGCAGCAGCCCCGGCGAGGGAACGTGCAGGAACGTGGAGATCCCGGCCCGCTCCAGCACCTCGGCCTGCGAGGGCCGTCCGCCCGCGATGATCGCGTGCCTGGGGCGCAGTTCGCGTACGGCGTCGAGCTGGGCGGTGCGCAGTTCCTCGGGCGCGAAGCCGAGCACCCCGACACCCCAGGGCCGTTCGCCCACGGCGGCGCGGGTCTCGGCGAGGACCGTCCGCGACTGCTCGCCGCTCGCCAGCGCCAGCGCCACGAACGGCAGCGCACCGCCCCCGGCGACAGCTGTGGCGAACTCCGCCTGGTCGCTGACGCGGGTCATCGGGCCCTGGGCGAGGGGGAGTCGGGTGCCGAGGCGTCGGCTCATCGGGGAGCCGTCGCGCAATGCTTCGGCCGGTCCTTCGTCCCGTATCGACTCCCTTATCGCGGCCGTCAGTTCACGCACCGTCCGGCCCGCATCGCCCCAGCGTTCCGCGAACCGCGCGGCGAGGAAGCCGTCCTGGCCGACCGGCAGCAGCTGGGTGCGCGGGTCGCGGGCGCCGAGCAGCTCGGAGACCCGCTCGGCGGGGACCTGCGGGGCGTCGGGCCCTCGGCGCAGCAGTACCCGGTGACCGGCGATCACCGTGGTCTCGGAACCGTCCATCGAGCGCAGCGCCGCTGCCGCCG
Organism: Streptomyces hokutonensis; assembly: GCF_042751305.1. GTDB lineage: Bacteria > Actinomycetota > Actinomycetes > Streptomycetales > Streptomycetaceae > Streptomyces > Streptomyces hokutonensis_A. Next base: position 395,761 of record NZ_JBHYWD010000003.1, on the reverse strand, counting down.
TCTCCGGCAGTGCCGACTCGGCGAGCAGCGCCAACTGGCTGTCCAGCACGACTCCGGCCGCGCCACCGGCCACCGCCGCGGCGGCCGTACGCGGGCCGATGCCGCCGCAGGCCCAGACCGGGAGGGTCACACCGGGCTCGGCGAGCAGCCGTTGGAGCAACACGAACGTGCTCAACTCGCCTATGCGGCCGCCGCTTTCGGCACCCCGGGCGATGAGCCCGTGCGCACCGGAGCGGACCGCCGTCAGGGCCTGGTCGGGGTCGGTGATCTCGACCAGCACCCGGAACGAGTCGGCGACCTCCTCGACCCGCCAGGGAGCGTCCGTGGCGATCACGACGGTGTTCGGGCCGCCGTCGGCGGCCGTGGCGAGTTCCTCGGGGGCGATCCGGCAGTGGGCGCCGATCCGTACCCCGAAAGGGCCGGGGGACCAGCGTCGGATTCGCGCCAGAGCCTCTCTGGATCTTCGATCACCAATTCCCAGATCCAGTACACCGAGCCCGCCGGCGCGGCTCACGGCCGCCGCGAGTCTGGCATCCGGTTCATGGAACGGCGTGATTCCAATGATCATTTCTGCGGCGCGCGCGACAGACGTCATGATTCTCCGAATAAACGGTGAAACTGCACGGTGGGGGGTTTCGGCCTGTAGGCGCCGAACGGAATCGCAGAGACGCGAGATGGCTGGTTGAAAGCTAGCGTCACTGTTACTCGGCGGTCAACAACGGAAAGGTAAGCGCCAGTTGCAGGGAAATGATCCGGCCAGCCCGAACCGGCCCCCAAACAACCGGAAACCCCGCCAATTTCCTTCAGAGGGCACGCCATTCGGACCGCAGTGGCGCAAGCGGTCCAAAAGCCCCTGGTATTCATCCGAGGCTCATGGTCCCGAAACATGACCGACTGCGGAACGGAATTATGTAAACGTTGGGTGTCGCTGCCTCCTCGCACGAGCCGCGCTAGGTTGGCACCCATGAGCACACCCCGGGACCTGCTGATCGTCGCCATGGATGTCGCCCCCGACCGCCCCGTCGAGTCGGGTGAGCTTTCGCTCGCGCTCGCGGGAGCGGAGGTGGTCGACCTCCTCGCCGCCGAAGCCGTCGCGCTGGACGGCGAACTGATCGTGCCGAAACTCCAAGTTCCCCTGCCGGACGGCCTGTTGGACGAGGCCGCGGGCGCCCTCGTACGGGAGACGCCGTACGAGTCGGTCGAGGACTGGCTGTGGCGGCGGGGGCGGGGGCTGGTCTCGGCCTATCTCGCCGCGCTGGAGAAGGAAGGCCTGATCGCCCGGCAGCGCGGTCGCTGGAACCTGGTCCGCAGCGGCAGGGCGGCCCTGGTCGACTCCCCGGCCCGCAGCCGGGCGGCGGACCGCTGGGCCACGGGCGAACCCGTCCTCGCCCAGCTCGCCGCGGCCGTCGGCATCCGCGAGGTGCCGGAGGAGGACTCCGCGAAGGTCACCGACGAGGCCCTGGACACCGTCCTCGCAGCCGTCCACGACGCGGTGACGGAACTGGAGGCGGTGCGGCAGCGGAAGAACGTCGAGGATGCGGCCTACGACAATGTGTGGCGCGGTATGTGACAGCGCTTTCACAGCTGTGGGGCGTGGCAACTGCCGAACAAACAGAGCCAGTTGATGGTTCTGAGCCGCAAGTGACGCCACGTCACCCATGGTAGTCACATGGGGTGCGCCGAGCCTAGGTCCAGGCCGATCCGCCTCCGAGCGGAATCGTCACGGTGAACACGGTCGCCCCCGGCTCCGCCGTCAGCTCGACCGTGCCGCCGTGGGCCCGGGCCAGCGAGCGGGCCACCGCGAGGCCGAGGCCGCTGCCGCCCCGGTCGCGGCTGCGGGCCTTGTCGACGCGGTAGAAGCGGTCGAAGACCTGGTCCCGGTCGGCCTCCGGGATGCCGGGGCCCGCGTCCGCGACCCGCACCGACGCCGTACCGGCGCCGACCGAGACCGTCACCGACACCTCGGTGCCGGGCGGGGTGTGCACGGCCGCGTTGGTCAGCAGGTTGTCCAGCACCTGCCGGATCCGGACCGGGTCGACCCGCAGCCGGACCGGGGCCGGCGGAACCGTCACCGTCAGCGGACGGTCCGGATGCCCGGCGCGGAACGCGTCCGCCGCCTGCGCCACCAGCTCCACCAGCTCCGCGTCCTGCAGCCGTATCGGCGTCTCCACGTCCGCCGCGTCGAGGCGGGCCAGCAGGAGGAGGTCGTCGAGCAGGATGCCCATGCGGGCCGCCTCGGCGCGCAGCCGGGCCAGGTGCTTGTCCCGCTCCTCGGGCACGTTCGCCGCCGCGTACTGGAACAGGTCCGCGTAGCCGCGCACCGACATCAGCGGCGTCCGCAGCTCGTGCGAGGCGTCCGCGACGAACCGGCGCAGCCGCTGCTCCGCCTCCGCGCGCACCGCGAGGGAGTCGTCGATGTGCTCCAGCATCGTGTTGAACGCGGTGCGCAACTCCTCCACCTCGGGCCCGCCGTCGCGGTTCTCCGCACGCAGCGGCAGCCGGGCCGCCGAGTCGGTCAGATCGTGCGAGGCGATGCCGTGCGCGGTGTGCGCCATGTCGCTCAGCGGCTGCAGCCCGCGCCGCAGCAGCCTGCGGCCGAGCACCACCAGCGCCAGCAGGGCGAGACCGAAGGCGACCACCTGGATGATCACCAGCTGTCGTACCGTGTTGTCGATCGCGTCCATCGGCGCGCCGCTGACCAGCACCACACCGGGCTCGACCTCGCAGCCGCGCAGCCGGTACTCGCCCTCACCCGTGATGTTCCTGGTGCGCAGCACCTCGCTGCCCGCGGAGATCTGCGCCTTGGCCACAGAGGTGAGGTCGCCTATGTCGGCGGGCAGGTCCGAGCTCTCCTCGGGCTTGCGGAGCACCGGGGTGCCGTCCTTGACGTCGTACACGGCGTAGTACCAGCGGTAGTACTTCTTGCCCTGGAGGGAGCCGTTCGCCGCGATGGACTTGGACTGGGCGACCTGGGCGAGCCCGAGCTGGTCGTCGAGCTGGTTCGACAGGTAGTCCCGCATGTAGGTCGTCAGGGCCGTGCCGACGACGGCGAACGCCACCAGGGCCAGCGCCCCGAGCCCCAGCGCCAGCCGGGTGCCCAGCCGCAGCCGCCGGTACGTGCGCCGCAGCCGCGCGATCACTCGGCGGCCTGCCGGATCACATAGCCGAAGCCGCGCACCGTGTGGATCAGCGGATCATGCCCCTCGTCCAGCTTCCGGCGCAGCCGGCTGACCACCAGTTCCACCACATTGGAGCGGCCGCCGAAGCCGTACTCCCACACATGGTCGAGGATCTGCGCCTTGGTGAGCACGGTCGGCGACTTGCGCATCAGATAGCGCAGCACCTCGTACTCGGTCGGCGTGAGCGTGAGCAACTGGTCGCCGCGCCGCACCTCCCGGGTGTCCTCGTCCATCGTCAGGTCCGCGACCCGCAGCACCGAGCGCGGGAAACCGGGCCCGGTGCTGCGCCGCAGCACGGTCCGCAGCCGGGCCATCAGCTCCTCCACCGCGAACGGCTTGACCAGGTAGTCGTCCCCGCCCCGGGTCAGCCCGGCGACCCGGTCGGCGACCGCGTCCCGCGCGGTGAGGAACACCACGGGCACCATCGTCCCGGAGTGCCGCAGCCGGTCCAGCACACCGAAGCCGTCCAGGCCGGGCAGCATCAGGTCGAGCACCACGATGTCCGGCTGGAACTCGGCGGCGACGGTCAGCGCCTCCTCACCGGAGTACGCGCACGCGGCCTCCCAGCCCTCGTACCGGGCGACCGTCGCGACAAGGTCGGCGATCGGCGGGTCGTCGTCCACGACGAGGAGTCGTACTTTTTCCACCTGCTCATAGTGCTTCACGCGCCGATCGGCGCCAGACCCGCGGCACCGCCGCACCCACATCGATAAGTACTTGAAAGTTGTTCGACAGGAAAACGACAGCGCCCCGAGGTCAAGCTCGTCTCCCAGGACCCGATCAAGGAGCTGCCGTCCGTGACGACCGTCCAATCACCCCCTGCGCCCCCCACGGCGATACGCCCCAGGGTGGTGGCCCGCACCGGCCTGTACGCCGTGCTGGCCGCGAACGTCGCCGTGGTGACCGTCTTCTTCGCCCAGGCCGGATTCGCCTCCAACTCGCTGATCGTCATCGGCCGCCTCCTCGGCCTCTACGGCGCGCTCGTCATGGCCTTCCAGCTGCTGCTCGTGGCCCGCCTGCCCTGGCTCGACCGCCGCATCGGCATGGACCGGCTGACCTCCTGGCACCGCTGGACGGGCTTCGCCCTGCTCTGGACGCTGCTCGGACACCTCGTCTTCATCGCCTTCGGCTACGCGGAGGGCACCGACACCGGGCCCGTCGGCGAGGTCGTCGACCTGGCCGAGACCACCGAGGGCATCCTGCGCGCACTCGTCGCCTTCGCCCTGATCCTCGTCATCGGCGCGACCTCCGCCCGCTACGCCCGCCGCCGCCTCGCCTACGAGACCTGGCACTTCATCCACCTCTACACCTACGTGGCGGTGGTCCTCGCCTTCACCCACCAGGTCGCGGTCGGTACGACGTTCACGGCGTCCTCCGCCGCGAAGACGTACTGGTACGCCGTCTGGGGCGTGGCGCTCGGCTCGGTCGCCCTGGGCCGCCTGGTCCTGCCGCTGTGGCGCAACCTCCGCCACCAGTTCCGGGTCTCGGCGGTCGTCCCCGAGTCCGACAACGTGGTCTCGATCTACATCACCGGCCGCGACCTCCACCAACTCCCCGCCCAGGCAGGCCAGTTCTTCCTCTGGCGCTTCCTTACCAAGGACCGCTGGTGGCAGGCCAACCCCTTCTCCCTCTCGGCCGCCCCCGACGGCACCGGCCTCCGCCTCACCGCCAAGACGGCCGGCGACGGCACGGCCGCCCTGCGCCACCTCAAGGTCGGCACCCGCGTCTTCGCCGAGGGCCCCTACGGCGCCTTCACCACCCTGCACCGCAGGAAGACCGAGTCCCTGCTCATCGCGGGCGGCGTCGGCGTCACTCCGATCCGCGCCCTGCTGGAGGACCTGGAGGGCCACGCGGTCGTCCTCTACCGCGTCTCCGCCGAACGCGACGCGGTCCTCTACGGCGAACTGGCCGAGTTGGCCCGGTCCAAGGGCGCCGAACTGCACCTGCTCACCGGCCCGCCCGTCCCCGACAAGCTGTCCTCGCGTGAACTCGCCCGCCTCGTACCGGACATCGCCGACCGCGACGTCTTCCTCTGCGGTCCCCCGCCGATGATGAACGCGGTGCTGCGCACCCTCGGCGACATGGGCGTGCCCAAGCAGCAGATCCACTTCGAACGCTTCAGCCTGGCGGGATGAGAGAAATATCGTGAAGCGAGTCATACCTGTCCTGGTGCTGTCCGTCGCGGGTCTGATTCCCGTGTGGCGCTACGAGCCGTCCATCGGGACGACGACGAGTTCGACGAGTACGGCGACCACGGAGGCGGCGTCGACGCCCACCCCGTCGGCTTCCTCGTCGGCCTCCGGATCCACGTCGTCCGGGTCCGCCAAGAAGGTCGTCCAGGGCACCGCGATCAGCACCTCCAAGGGCACCGTGCAGGTGCAGGTCACCTTCGAGGGCGACAAGATCAGCGCCGTGAGCATGCTCCAGCAGCCGAACCACCCGCAGACCACCGCGGCCGTCCCGGTGCTGATCGAGGAGACTCTCAAGGCGCAGAGCTCGAAGATCGACACGGTCTCCGGCGCCACGATCACCAGCGACGCCTACGTCCAGTCGCTCCAGGCCGCCATTGACGCCAAGGGCGCCTGAGATGAACCGCGTTGAGCATGTGATGGGGTTCCCGGTGTCGTTGCGGATCGACGACGAGGGCAGCGGTTCCGGCATGGAGGAGACCGCCGACGCGCTGTTCGCCTGGCTGCGCGAGGTCGACGCCCGCTTCAGCCCGTTCCGCCCGGACAGCGAGGTCTGCCGTTACGACCGGGGCGAGCTCCAACTCCCCGACCTCAGCGCGGACTTGACCGAGGTCCTCGACCTCTGCGAGCAGTACCGGCTCGCGACCGGCGGCGCCTTCGACGTCCGGCTGCCCGGGCGGCCCCTCGACCCCTGCGCGGTCGTCAAGGGCTGGTCGGTACAGCGGGCGGCCGAACTGCTCACCGCCGCCGGGGCCCGGCGCTTCATCCTCAACGCCGGCGGCGACGTGGTCGTGTCCGGCGGGCCGTGGCGGGTCGGCGTACGGCACCCCGAGCACGCCGACCAGCTGTGCACGGTCCTGGAGCTGACCGACGGGGCGGTGGCGACCTCCGCGCGCTACGAACGCGGCGACCACATCGTCGACGGCCGCACCGGCCGCCCCGCGACCGGACTCCTCAGCATCTCCGTCGTCGCCGCGTCGCTGACGGAGGCGGACGCCACGGCCACCGCGGCCTTCGCGATGGGCCCGGAGGGGGTCGACTGGGCCGCCGCGAGGCCCGGCTGCGAGATCTTCGCGGTCGACGCGGAGCGCCGGGTCCGTCGTACGCCGGGATTCCCGGTCGCGACGGTGGCGGCGTAGGGATACGACCGCTGCACTCACGACAAGCGGAAGGGGGGGGGGGGGGGGGGGGGGCCGCGCCGGGGGCGGGGGGGGGGGGGGGGGGGGGGGGAGGGGAGAGCGGGGGGGGCGCCCGCGGTGAGACCGCGCGGGCGGGGGAG
>NZ_JBHYWD010000003.1:233327-389104 GCF_042751305.1 Streptomyces hokutonensis | reverse complement strand
CGGGGCGTGGGGGGCGTGGTCGGCGCGGGTGGTGGGGGGGGTGTGATCCGGCCACCCACGCCCCTCCACCCCCCCGGGGGGGGGCGCGCCCGCCCCCCCCCCCCCCTTCCTGTCGGGAAGTGTGGTTCGGGGAGTGGATCAGCTGACGTCGGACGCGTCCAGACGGTAGAGGCCGCTGTAGGCGGAGACCGCCGTGCCGTGTGCCTTGACCCAGGTCGTGATCTCGGAGTTGGTGCCCTGGCCGCCGGTGCTGCCGACCATGATGTAGTGGAGCTTGCCCGACTTGACCAGGCTCTTGAGCTTGGCGAGGGTCATCGCGTTGTCGCTGCCGGACCAGCCGCCCATGGAGATCACGGGCTGTCCCGACTCCAGGATGATCGAGGACGCCGTCTGGTCGGTGGACACCGCCAGCAGCCAAGTGGCGCCGTCCTGGTGCTTCTTGAGGTACGTGATCATCGCGGAGGAGACCTGGGTGCCGCCGCCCATCCCGCCACCGGTGGGCTGCGTACCGGACTCGGAACCGGACTCCGAGGAGGACGACGAGGACGAAGGCGCCGATCCGCTGCCCGAGGGCCGCGTGCCGGACGGAGCCGAACCGCTCGGCTTCGTACCGGAGTTGGTGCCGCCCGGCGCGCCGCCCATACCGCCACCGCCGCCCATCCCGCCACCGGTGCTCGGACCGGCCGTCGGGTTGGTGCCGTTGGTCGAGGAGGTCGCCGCCGAGACCGAGTAGGCCGCCGGACCGGCGAGCAGGGCGACGATCGCCGCCAGGGCCGCGAAGCCCATCAGACGGTGGCGCCGGGTGAACCGGCCGACCAGCAGGCCGAGTACGGAGGCGATGCCCGCCACCGCGACCACGATCTCCGCGACCGTGTAGACCGTGCCGGAGCCGGAGACCCGCTGGAGCAGGACGACCGCCCACACCGTGCTGGCCGCGATCGCGACCGGCAGCACCCAGGCCCACTTGGCCGCGGCGCCCTCACGGAAGGCGCGGTACAGCAGCACCCCGCCCGCACCGGCCAGGGCCGCGATACCGGGCGCCATGGCGGTGACGTAGTACGGGTGGAAGGTGCCCTCGGCGAGCGAGAAGGTCAGGAAGTGGAGGACGAACCAGCCGCCCCAGAGCATCAGCGCCGCGCGCGTGGCGTCCGTGCGGGGAGCGCGGCCCCGCAGCACCAGACCGGCGATCAGCGCGACCGCCGCGAACGGGATCAGCCAGGAGATCTGGCCGCCCATGATCTCGTTGAACATCCGGTACAGGCCCGAACTGCCGCCGAACGAAGCCCCGTTGCCCTGCGAACCGACCGAGGAGCCGGCGCCGAAGATGCGACCGAAGCCGTTGTAGCCGATGACCAGGTCCCAGACCGTGTTGTCGGTGGAGCCGCCGATGTAGGGGCGGGAGGACGCGGGGATCAGGTCGACGATCACCATCCACCAGGCGCTGGAGACGACCAGCGCGACGGTGGCGACGGCGAGGTTGCGGATGCGCCTGCCGAGAGAGACGTTCGTCGCCCAGAGGTAGACGAGGAAGAACGCGGGCAGGACGACGTACGCCTGCATCATCTTGGTGTTGAACGCGAAGCCGATCGCCACCGCCGACCACACCAGCGGCATCAACCTGCCGTTTCGGACGGCCTTCAGGAGGGCCACCGCGCCGAGCATCATCAGCAGGACGAGGATCGGGTCCGGGTTGGTGTCGCGGGTGATGGCGACCGTGATCGGGGTGAGGGCGAGGACCAGTGCGGAGATGGTGCCCGCGATCGCGCCGAAGTCCCGCTTGACGCTGCGGTACAGGAGGGCCACCGAGCCGGTGCCGGCGGCGACCATCGGGAGCATCAACTGCCAGGTGCCATAACCGAATACGCGGGCGGAGAGGCCCATCACCCACAGGGCGAACGGCGGTTTGTCGACCGTGATGAAGCTGCCGGAGTCGAGCGCGCCGAAGAAGAACGCCTTCCAGCTCTTGGTGCCGCTGTAGACGGCGGCGTCGTAGAAGGTGTTGCCGGTGATCGAGGTCAGGTTCCAGGCGTAGAGCGCCGTGGCCAGGAGCAGGATGCCCCACAGGGCCGGGCGGGCCCAGCGCGGGTCGTCCTCCGGGCCCGTGAAGAGCCTTCTGGCACGGGAGTTGAGGCCGCCGTCGGCCGGCGGGCCCGCGCGATGCGAGCGGCGGGTGCTCTCCTGACCGGGGGGCGGGGCGAGGGTCGTCATGACGCGTACTCCAGGTGTTCCGCGGAAGTGGCCGGTGCCCCAGCGGGCAGGACAGGGGTGGTGGTGCGGGTACGGCGGGGTACGGCGGCGATGCGGGCGCGGCCGGTGACGCTCTGCTTGAACATGCGGCGCATGCCCTTGAGGTCGTCGAGGGCGGTACGGACGATGTCGACGCGGCTGTCGGGGTCGTCGATCCAGTCGACCGGGACCTCGTGGATACGGAGCTTGTTGCGCTGGGCGAGGACGAGGAGTTCGGTGTCGAAGAACCAGGCGGTGTCCTCGATGTGCGGGGCGAGCGCCCGGAACACCTCGGTGCGGACGGCCTTGAAGCCGCACTGCGCGTCCGAGAAGCAGGCCGCGAGGCCTGCCTTCAGGAGGAGGTTGTAGGAGCGGGAGATGAACTCCCGCTTGGCGCCGCGCTGTACGGCCGACTGCCGGTGCAGGCGGCTGCCGATGGCCACGTCGCTGTGGCCGGAAAGGAGCGGGGCGACGAGGGGGAGGAAGCCTTCGAGGCCGGTGGACAGGTCGACGTCCATGTACGCGACGACGTCCGCCTCCGACTCGCTCCACACCTGCTTCAGCGCGCGGCCCCGGCCCTTGGCGTCGAGATGCACGGCGTGCACGTGCGGCAGCCGCTGGGTGAGGTCGAGCGCCGCCTGCCAGGTGCCGTCGGTGCTCGCGTTGTCCGCCACGGTGATCGTGAACGGGAACGGGAAGGACGTTTCGAGGTATGCGTGGAGACGGCCGACACTGCCGGCGAGGACGTGCGCCTCGTTGTGGACCGGCACCACGATCTCGACCGACCGCTGCCGGGCGCCTCCCGCGTTCTGTTCGTTCATGACCGTGACGATCCGGGCCCTGGCTGGGCCGTTGCTGTGCCTTCGCTGAACGGCCGATGAGAATCAGCGGACTCACAGGAAGGGCACAGTCGATCCGCGTCGAACCCCCAGGAATCGGCACCCGAAACCCCTCAGGTGCCCGCCAGGTTCCCGCAACACAAGCCGTCTAGACTCTCCCCTCAACGGCCTGAGACAGCGGCCAGGAACGGGCAGTTTCTGCCACATCCGAAGGGTATTCGGCGCTTTGATACGGATAGATTCAGTCACCAAGCGGTACCCGGACGGCACGGTGGCGGTCGACCGGTTGTCCTTGGACATACCGGACCGCTCGATCACCGTCCTCGTCGGCCCCTCGGGCTGTGGCAAGACGACGACCCTGCGCATGATCAACCGGATGGTCGACCTCAGCGAGGGCACGATCTCCCTGGACGGCGCGGACATCACCAAGCAGCCGGTCAACACCCTGCGCCGGTCCATGGGTTACGTCATCCAGAACGCCGGACTCTTCCAGCACCGCACGATCGTCGACAACATCGCGACCGTGCCGCGCATGCTCGGCTGGGGCAAGGAGAAGGCCAGGGCGCGGGCCACCGAACTCATGGAGCGGGTGGGCCTCGACGCCTCCCTCGCCAAGCGGTACCCCTACCAGCTCTCCGGCGGCCAGCAGCAGCGCGTCGGCGTCGCCCGCGCGCTGGCCGCCGACCCGCCGGTGCTGCTGATGGACGAGCCGTTCTCCGCCGTCGACCCCGTGGTCCGCAAGGGGTTGCAGGACGAACTCCTGCGCCTCCAGGAGGAGTTGGGCAAGACGATCGTCTTCGTCACCCATGACATCGACGAGGCGATCAAGCTCGGCACGATGGTCGCGGTGCTGCGCACCGGCGGCAAGCTGGCCCAGTTCGCCCCGCCCGCCGAGCTGTTGTCCGACCCGGCGGACGCCTTCGTCGAGGACTTCCTCGGCGCCGACCGCGGCATCCGCCGCCTGTCCTTCTTCTCCTCGGCCGGCCTCGACCTCAAGACCGCCCCGATCGTCGCCGTCGACTCCACCGCAGAGCAGATCGCCGAACGCACCACACCCGGCGTGCCCTACCTCCTCGTCACCGACCTGGACGGCAGGCCGCTCGGCTGGAGCGAGCCCGGCGCACTGACCGCCGGGGAGGTCGACACGGCTCAACTCCTCGCGTACGGCCGCCCGTTCGCGGCCGGCAAGGACTCGCTGCGCGCCGCGCTCGACGGCTCCGTGCTGTCGCCCACCGGCTGGGCGGTCGGCGTGGACGACACCGGCCGGGTCGTGGGCGTCGTATCGCAGCAGGCCGTGGGCGAGGCGATCCGCAGCGCGCACGCGGCGCTGCGGACGGGCACGAAGGTCCTCGGATGAACGACTGGTTCCGCATCCCCAGCGACCTCCAGAACAGCTACCTCGGTCTGATCGGACTGCACCTGCGCGAGGCCGTGATCCCGGTCCTCGTCGGCCTCGTGGTCGCGCTGCCCATCGCCCAACTGTGCGTGCGGCTGCGCTGGTTGTACCCGCCGGTGCTGTGGGTGACGACCGTGCTCTACGCGATCCCCTCGCTGGCCTTCTTCGTCGTCCTCATCGACTACACCGGCCAGACCGAGACCACCGTGATGATCCCGCTCGGCGTCTACAGCCTCGTGGTGTTCGTCCCGGCGATCGTCGACGGCGTCCGCTCGGTACCGCAGGAGACCCTGGACGCGGCGACCGCGATGGGCCTCGGGCCCGTACGCCGCTACCTCCAGGTGCAGTTGCCGATCGCCGTGCCCGCGATCATCGCCGGGCTGCGGGTGGCGACCGTGTCCAGCATCTCCCTCGTCAGCGTCGGCATGCTGATCGGCAACCAGGGCGCGCTGGGCAACCTGCTCAACGACGGCCAGATCTACCACCAGCCGCGGCTGATCTGGCTCTCCGTGATCACCACCGCCGTCCTCGCCATCGTCGTGGACGCCGTCCTGGTCGCCGTACGCCTGCTCCTCACGCCCTGGATGCCGCGCGGCACCCGCAAGGCCCGGCCCGTAGTGGCCGAACCCGTACTGGAGGACGCAGCCCGGTGAACGTACTCCACTACATCAACCTGTTCTTCAGCGACAGCACCCACTGGCACGGCTACGACGGCATCCCCACCCGGCTGCGCGAGCACGTCCAGTACTCGCTGATCGCGCTCGCCATCGCCGCCGCCATCGGCCTGCCTGTGGGCCTGCTGACCGGCCACACCGGACGCGGCGGCAACACCCTCTCGCTCATCGCCACCGCGGCCCGCGCGCTGCCCAGCTTCGGTCTGCTGGTGCTGATGTTCGTGCTGATCGGCTTCGGCCTGGTCCCGGTGATGATCCCGCTGGTCGTCCTCGCCGTACCGCCGATCCTGGTCACCACGTACGAGGCGATGCGCTCCGTCGACCCGTCCCCGGTCGACGCGGCCCGCGGCATGGGCATGAACGAGACGAACATCCTCTTCCAGGTGGAACTGCCGGTCGCGCTCCCGCTGATCCTCAGCGGCCTGCGCTCGGCGGCCATCCAGATCGTCTCCACGGCCACCATCGCGGCCTACGTCAGCCTCGGCGGCCTCGGCCGCTACATCATCGACGGCCTCTACCAGAAGAACTACGAGAAGGTCGTCGGCGGTGCCACCCTGGTCGCCGGGATGGCCCTGGTGACGCTGGGGGTCTTCTGGGGCATCGCCCGGCTCGCGGTGTCGCCGGGGGTGCGCAGGAGCAACTGAGCGTCTTGGCAAGCGAAAGGGGGGAGGGGCTCAGGCCCTCCCCCCTTTCGCTTGCCTCCGTCAGCCCTCCGTGCGTGCGAGCGCCAGCTCCAGTACGACCAGCAGCGCGTCCCGCACCGAGCCGCGCTCCCGAGCGTCGAAGGCGATCACCGGGACGCGCTCGTTGACGTCGAGCGCCCAGCGGACCTCGTCCAGGGAGTGCTCGATCTTGCCGTCGAAGGCGTTCAGGGCGACCGCGAACGGGATCTGCTTGTGCTCGAAGTAGTCGACGGCCGCGTAGCAGTCGTCGAGCCGGCGGGTGTCGACGATGACGAGACCGCCGACCGCGCCCTCCACGATGTCGTCCCACATGAAGCCGAACCGGTCCTGCCCGGGCGTACCGAACAGATACAGCTTCAGGGTCGGGTCGATGGTGATGCAGCCGAAGTCCATCGCCACCGTGGTGGTGGTCTTGCGCGGGGTGTGGGACAGGTCGTCCACGCCCGCCGCGACCTCGGTGATCGCGGCCTCGGTGGTCAGCGGCTCGATCTCGGAGATCGCGCCCACTGTGGTGGTCTTGCCCACGCCGAAACCACCCGCGACGACCATCTTCACCGGGAGCGGCGGTCGTACGGCGGTCTGCGCAGCCGCACCGCGGGCGACCGGTTCAGTCGGTGTCACGGAGTACTCCCCGGGAGTTGGGGATGGCGCGGAGGCCATCGATGACCCTTCGCAGGACGGTTGCGTCGTGGGTGATGTCGGTGTTCGGCACATGCACCGTCAGCTGTCCGGCGGCCCGCAGGTCCTCGGCGAGGACCCGCACCACGTTCAGGTGCAGCCGCAGCCGGGCCGCGATCTCCGCGAGGGACTGCGGCTGCCGGCAGGCGGCGACGATGTCGTGCTGCTCGAAGGAGAGCCGGTCGAGCACGTCGAGCCCGGCGGCCGTCGCCACCACCTGGGTCTCGACCGGGATCGGCCGCCCGGAGTCGGCCGCACCCGCGCCCGCCACCCGGCCGGCGGTCACCAGGAACGGCCGTACGGCGGAGGGCGCGCGCACCGGATCGCGACCCGGGGGCGTGTCCCCGTCGGCGCCGGCACCGCTCGGCGTGCGGCCGTCGGGCATGAGTGGCTGTTCCTCTCTCGGCCGGTCTGGGACCGGTCACCGAGCCGAAATGACGCCGACGCTGTTCTTCAGCTGGAGGACCAGCTGCGGGTTGAGCGCGGAACCGGCACGGTTGGCGAACAGCGTCATCTCGTAGGCGATGTTGCCGAGTTTGGCCTCCTTGTCGGCGACGACGCCGAGGACGGCACCGCTGCCGATCGCGGAGACGAGGACGTGACCGCCCTCGAGATCGATGATGACCTTGTTCAGGGCGCCGAGACCGTAGTTGCCCGAGGCGCCGGCGGCCAGGCTGGTGATGCCGGAGACGATGGCCGCGAGCCGCTCGGAGTGGGCCTTCTCGCGCAGTTCCGCCACGGCGATCAGCAGACCGTCGGAGGACACCGCGATGGCGTCGACGACACCCGCGGTCTCCGTCGCGAAACGGTTGAGCAGCCAGTTGAAATCGGCCGCGGCTGCCTGCAGTTCGGCCGGCGTGGTGCCTCCCCTGGGAGTTTCACCTGTCGACGTACTCACTGCTCCGCTCCTTTCGGGAGACTGTTCCGGTCGTGCGGGTGGTGCCCGTCCGTGAGGCGCAGGCCCGAGAGGGTGTCGCTGTCCCGGTTGGCCTGCTCCACGGCTGCCTCGAACTCTTCGAGGGCCGAGCGGACGGCGTCCGCGTCGGCGGGCCGGGGGGCCTGCCTGGCGGCTTGCTGGGCGGCGTCGTCGGCGCCCGTACGAAGGGTGGCGCCCTTGACCCGCCGGCGCAGGGGGCGGGAGCCTCCTGGGGCGGTGTCGAAGGCGGCGGACTCGTCCGCCGGGGCGTGGTGGGTGACGGGCGGGGGAGCCGCGGCGGCCGCCGTCACCGTCTCGTACCGGGAGACCCGGCGCGGGAGCGGGGCGGGCTCGTCCTCGGCACGCACGTGCTCGGGCACGGCCGGCTCGGGTCTGCTCAGGGTGATCGACGGGCGCGGCCCGGAGTCCGAGGCGGCCCAGGAGGGAGCCGGACGGCGCTGGTCCTCCCCGGAGTCGACGGCCCCCGGCCCGGCGGGCGCGAGCGCCTTGTCGGGCCCCGAGTGACCTTCCGCCGAACCGCCGGATGCCAGCGCGCTCATGCGCAGCAGCAGCGTCGCCGGGATGGTCACCTCGGCCGTCACACCGCCGCCCGGGGTGCGGGCCAGCGTGACGTCGATGTCCCAGCGGCGGGCCAGCGTACCGACCACGAACAGGCCGAGCACCTTCGTCGGCACCAGGTCGAGCCGCTCGCGGCGGATCAGCCGGGCGTTCTCCTCGGCGATGCGGTCGGCGCTCATCCCGAGCCCGTGGTCGGCCACGACGATCAGCGCGTCGTCGCCGTCGGTGCGGACGACCACCTCGACGGGGCTGCCCGCGGGGGAGAACGAGACCGCGTTCTCCAGGAGTTCGGCCACCATCAGCGTGAGGTCGCCGATGATGTCGGGCTCCACCATGATCTCGGTGTCGGCCCGCAGACTCACCCGCTGGAAGCCCTCGATCTGGCCGAGCGCGGCCCGTACGACGTTGGTGAGTTCGGTGGGTCCGCCGTCGAGCACGGTCTCGCGGATGCCGGCGAGCAGCATCAGACTGTCCGCGTTGCGGCGCAGGCGGACGGCGATGTGGTCGATGGAGTAGAGGCGTTCGAGGAGCGCCGGGTCGGTCTCGCCGCGCTCCACCGCGTCGATCAGGGCGAGTTGACGGGTCGTCAGGTTGCTGACGCGGCGGCCGACGTTGCCGAACATCTCGGCGACGTTGCGGCGGCTGACGACCTGGCGGGCCAGCAGCGCGGCGGCCGTGGTCTGCACATGGTTGAAGGCCTCGGCGAGGTCGCCGATCTCGTCCTTCGCGGTGACCGGCATGTCCCGCAGCATCGGCGGACCGTCGTCCTCGGCGTCGTCGTCGGCCACGCGGGCCAGTTCGCGGCCGGCGACCTCGGCGACCTGCTTGGCGGCGCCCGTGAGGGCCTGCACCGGGCGGACCACCGAGCGGCGCACGATTACCACGAAGGCGAGCCACAGCACGAAGCCGAGCAGCGAGAGGCTCAGCAGCAGTCCGGCGCGCCAGGAGGCGGAGCTGGACGCGTCGTCGGCACGGGTGGCGATCTGGCCGATCAGCGAACTGGTGATCTTCAGCCGGGCCTCGGCCTGCTGCGGGTAGGAGGGGTAGTCGCTCATGGCGTCCGCGAACGCCTTGCGGACCGCGCCGGGCGACTCGGCCTGCAGCCCGCTCGGGTCGATCTGCAGCTCGGCGTACGCCGTGGCGATCTCCCGCTGCGGGACGGTGTGCTCGATGCCGGACAGCTGGTCGGCCTGGGTCTCGGTGGCGAACCGGGCGAAGCGGGCGGCCTGGTAGGTGTACAGGTCGTAGGAGCCGACGGCGCTGGTGAACTCGATGAGCGCGTTGCTGTCACCGGTCGTCGCCGAGAACACGCTGGTCTCGAACGAGCTGTGGGCGGCATCGGCCCGCAGTACGGAGTCCAGCAGGTTGCCGGTGAAGGTGGTGGCGAGGTTCGCGTTGTGCTCCAGGTCGAGCCCGTCGATCAGACCGTCCGAGGCGCTGGTGTACGCCGGGTCGATGTTGTCGGCGGGCAGATAGCTCTGGGTGACCGTGTTGCGCAGCGTCTGCAGGCCGTTGATCTCCCTGAGCGCCTGCGCCTCGCCGGCCGGCAGCCGGTCGCCGAAGGTGTCGCGCACCTTCTCGACCTGCTGGTCCACGGCCTGCTGGGCCTTGCGGTAGGCACTCTGCGAGGGCGTGCCGCCGTCGTTGGTGGCCTCGAAGCGGACGGACAGCAGGATGGCCTGCTGGTGCTCCGCCTCCACAAGGTTCACCAGCTCGGCGACCTGGCCGCTGTCCCGCACCAGCTGGGCCGCGTCGCTCGCGTCCGTCGACTGCCCGACCTCATCGGTGATGAGATACGCCAGCAGCACCGCGACCACCGCGAGCGGCACGCCGACGAGCAGATTGAGCTTGCGCCTGAAGGGCCAACGGTCTGCGAAGCCCCGTATGGACACCAGGCCTCCTTCGTGGGGTGTTGTCACGGTACGCGCAGCGATACACGTGACTGTTTTTGATCGAAGCGGCCCCCGCACACCGCTGTGACCGATGCCAACTCCCGGGAGACTACCGCCTCTTTGAACGATCAAGTGCGTCGCGCTACGTCAAGAATCAATTACAAAGCGCCTGTGTTCGTGACCGGTCTGTTTACGTTCCCTTCACAACTGGGCACTCATTGAGGCCAATCGGTGACCAGAGTTCTCTTGACTGACCAAGAACCGGCTGGATTGGATCAGCGGAGTGCGGCATTCACGCCCCGCGCGTGGACGCCACAGCCATGCCTGCACGCCTGTGCCAACATCCAACCCCGGAACGGGAATTGTGACTTCTAAAGCGAAGAACAGCTGGTCCAGCACTAGGTACCCCGGCGCGGCGGCCATCGCCCTCGCCGCCACGGCTGCGCTTGTCACGGGATGTGGTTCGTCCTCCGACAGCAAGTCCGACAACCCCCTCTCCGACGGCAAGGCCAGCGGCGACACGGTCGTCGTCGGCTCGAACAACTTCGCCGAGAGCATCCTGATCGCCGACATCTACGGCGAGGCCCTCAAGGCCAAGGGCGTCAAGGTCACTTACAAGCCGAACATCGGCAGCCGTGAGACCACGTACGGCCTGCTCAAGAACGGCTCCATCACGGTGCTGCCCGAGTACAACGGCGCCCTGTTGGCCTACCTCGACCCGAAGGCCGCCCCGGCGACCCTGGCCGCGACCACGGCCGCGATCAACGCCAAGCTGGACTCCAAGCTGACGCTGCTGGACCCGGCCGCCGCCGAGGACAAGGACACGGTCACCCTCAACGCGGAGACTGCGAAGAAGTACAACCTCACGGGCGACTCCAGCATCAGTGACCTCAAGTCCATCGCCAAGGACCTGGTCATCGGCGCCTCGCCGGAGTTCCAGACCCGGCAGCAGGGCCTGGTGGGCCTGAAGTCCGTCTACGGCCTGGAGTTCAAGTCCTTCAAGGCGCTGGACGCGGGCGGCCCGCTGACGGCCGCCGCGCTGAAGAAGAACACCGTGCAGGCGGCGGACCTCTTCAGCACGGACCCGACCATCACCAAGGAGAAGCACGTCACGCTCCAGGACCCGAAGCGGCTCTTCGGCTTCGAGAACGTGCAGCCCCTGGTGTACAAGAGCGGCCTCTCCGCCGCCGGTGTCGCCGCCCTCAACGCGGTCTCCGCGAAGCTCGACACGGCGACCCTGCTGGACCTCGACACCCAGGTGGGCTCGCAGAACAAGGACCCGCTGGACGTCGCGAAGGCCTGGCTGAAGACGGCCGGCCTGAGCTGACCCGTTCCGCCGCGGACGCGGGTGCCTCCATTCTCCGGGAGGCACCCGCGTCGTGCTCAGTACCCGACGTGGAAGGTCGCGTCCTGCTGGTCGGTGGCCGTCGAGATCGGGTCGATGCGCAGGACGTAGTTGGAGTGGCGGATGTACCGCGTCGGATTGTTGTACGACCGGAACGACGCCCAGGAGGAGTCGGCGAGCCCCGCGGTCCGGTAGAACGTGGCGTCCCCGGCGAACGTCGACGTGCCGTCGTTCACGTCGAGTTGGAGCGCGTAGTTGTAGTGCCGCAGATACCGGGTCGGGTAGTTGACCGACTGGAAGGACACTCCCGCGCTGTCCGCGAGGCCCGGCACCAGCGTCCACTGCGAGTCGGTGTACGGGTCGAAGGCGTACTCGTCGATCCGCCCGACGAAGTTGGAGTGCCGGACGTAACGGGCCGGGTAGTTGTAGGACTTGAGCCGGTTCCAGGCGGGCGTGCCCCACTTCGCCACGAGGTTGTTGTACTCGGCGGCGGTGATCGGCTGGATGCCGCAGTGCTTGGAGTTGAGCGGCTGGGTGTACAGCTTCTGGTCGACGGCCGTCCAGGTGCCGGCGGCGAGGCTGCTGGACTGCCAGGCGTAGAAGACGCCGTTGGGGTCCCAGGTGTCCCCCCAGAGGTACCAAGTCGAGCTGGACGCAAGGGACTTGACCAGGGTCGGCGCCTCGGTGCCGTTGTGCGAGACCGCCGTGCTGAACTCGGTGAAGCTGCCCGGGTCCAGTGACGTGGACTTCGCGCCGACCAGCGTCGAATTCTTCTTGAAGTAGAGGTAGTTGACCCCGTTCACGCCCACCGCGAGGTCGCCGTCGATGACGTCGTAGCCGGGGTCGAAGAACACCTGTGGATCCCCGGCGGTCACGAAGTCGCTCGTGTAGTTGACCATGATGACGTTGTGGCCGCTGTCGTTGACGGCCGAGTAGATCACCCCGTACTGCCCGCGCCCCGCGTCCCAGAACGACTCGGGAGCCCACGCGTGGGTGTCCAGGCTGTGCACCTTCATCCGCCGGTAGCCGGTGAAGGTACGCAGATCGGTGGAGTCCCAGACGTGGATGTACTGGCTGACGTACGACCAGTCGGTGCCGTTGAGGTCGGTCGCGAGGACCACGAAGGTGCCGTCCTGTTTGCGCAGGATGAAGGGGTCGCGCAGGCCGAGGGAGCCGGCGGTCGGGGTGGCGACGGGGGCGTTCTGGTTCAGCGGGGTCCACTGCAGACCGTCGAGGCTGACGGCCAGGTGCAGGCCGTAGTCGGCGCCGAGGAACGTCGGCGACTCGGTGAAGTAGCACATGACATGAGCCGAGTTGGTCGCCGCCCGCGCGCTGCCGGCGCCGAGCGTGAGCGCGCCGGTGGCCGCGAGAGGGACGGTCGCGGCCATGCCGAGGAAGAGGCGGCGGGAGGGGTGGGGGAGGGGAGGGACGGCCATGTGTTCTCCAGGGGTGACGAGCGGCCCAATGTTCGGTATTGCGAACACAGTTCGGTAAACCGATCAGAAGGTAGGGATGGGGCGTGTGCGCGTCAATCACACGGTCGTGCTTGGCCGGTTCTCGTCGTTCACGTAGCCATCCGCTACGAGCCCCCTGTGTGGATCAGCAGTTCAGTCCGCGCCCTGGCCGCCGCCCCGACCGCCACCGCGTCACCGCCCAGCCGGGCCGGCAGCACCCGCACCGGGTGACCGCTCACAGGCGGCTCCAGCGCCAGCGTCTCCCGCACGGCCGACCCGAGCAGCGCCCACGACCGGCTGACACCCCCGCCGATCACACACGTCGTGACATCCAGCAGCCCCGCCGTGATCAGCAGCGCACGGGCCACACCCCGGCCCGCGTCCCGGTACACGGCGAGCGCGTCCGGGTCGCCGCCGAGGGCCGCCTCGGCAACCGCGCGGGCGGTACGGTCCACCCCCGTCCGCTCCCTGTACCGCGCCGCGATCGACCGCCCGGACGCCAGCGTCTCCAGATGCCCCCGCCCACCGCACGTGCACGGCAGCTCGCCGAACCCCGGCACATGACCGATCTCGCCGGCGGCACCGCGCGGCCCGTCGTAAAGGGCGCCATTCAGCCACAGCGCGCCACCCACCCCGGTGCCGAGCGTCATCCCGAGCACGTTCTCCTCTCCCACGACGGCTCCCCTCGCGACCTCCCCGCGCAGAAACGCGTTGACGTCGTTGTCGAGGAACGCCGGTACGGCCAAGGCCTGTCGGACAGCCGCCGTCACCTCGAACCCGGCCCAGTCGCGGAACGAGTCGCTCGCCACCAGGATCCGCCCGGCCCGCACATCGACGAGCCCGGCCGCACCGACCCCGACCCCGAGCAACCGGGCGGGTGTACGGCCCAGCAGCAGCCGCAGCGCGGAGAGCGCGGCGCCGACCATCGCCGCCCCGCCCTCGCTCGCCGGGGTCGGCACCTCCGCCCGGTCCAGCACATCGAGCCGGTCCGTGCACAGCACGACCTGAGTGGTGGTCCCGCCGATGTCGACACCGGCGATCACCTGGTGAGCCTCGCTCACGCGCCGGCCTCCGTCCCCGACGCCACCCGGCGTTCTCTGCGCTCCCGTTGGACCACCGGATCGGGCACGGGCACGGCGGCGATGAGCCGGCGCGTGTAGTCGGTCTCCGGGTGCAGCAAGGTGCTCATGGTCGCCCCCTGTTCCTCGACCCGCCCGCCCCGCATCACGACGACCCGCCCCGCGAACCGCTGCACCACGGCCAGGTCGTGCGACACGAAGAGACACGCGAACCCGAGCTCCGCCTGCAACTCGGCGATCACCTCCAGCACGGTGCGCTGCACACTCACGTCCAGCGCACTCGTCGGCTCGTCCGCGACCAGCAGCCGGGGTTCGAGCACCAGCGCCCGCGCGAGACTCACCCGCTGCCGCTGCCCACCGGACAGCTCACGCGGCCCACGCCGCGCCAACTCCCTCGGCAGCCGCACCAGTTCGAGCACCTCGGCAACCCGCTCCCGCCGCTCGACGGCCCCCATGCCCCGCCGGTGCACCCGCAACGGCTCGGCCACACACTCCGCGACACTCATCCGCGCGTCCAGCGAAGCCACCGGATCCTGAAGCACCACACCGACCCCGGCCAGCAAGGCCCGCCGCGCCCGCCCCCGCGCCTTGCGCAGATCGGTCCCGAAGAGCGAGACGTCCCCGGACTCCGGCGCGACCAACCCCAGTGCCACCCGCGCGGCGGTCGACTTCCCCGACCCGGACTCACCGACGAGCCCCACCGTCTCCCCGGCCCGCACGGTCAGCGACACCTCGTCCAGCGCCCGCACGGCACGCGGCCCCCGCCCGAACCGCACACCCACACCCCGGAGTTCGACGACGGGCGCCCCCTCGGGGGTCTCCTCCCGCACGGCACTCCCGTCCCCGCTCACCGCCAGCCTGGGCACAGCCTCCAGCAGCCGCCGCGTGTACTCGTGCGTGGGCCGCAACAGCACGTCCTCCACCGCCCCCGTCTCCACGATCTCCCCCTCCAGCATCACGGCGACCCGGTCGGCGAAGTCGGCGACGACTCCCATGTTGTGCGTGACCAGCAGCACGCCCGTACCCGAGTCCACGGCCAACGCCCGCAGCAGATCGAGGATTTCGGCCTGCACGGTGACATCGAGCGCGGTGGTCGGCTCGTCCGCCACCAGCAGCCCGGGCGAGTTGGCGATGGCCATGGCGATGACGACCCGCTGCCGCTGCCCGCCGGACAGCTGGAACGGAAACGCGGAGGCCCGCCGCTCGGGATCGGGAATACCGACCCTGCGCAGCAGCTCGACGGCCTCGGCAGCCGCCCCCTGCCGCGACACGTCCCGGTGATTCCGCACAACTTCCGCTATCTGCCTGCCGATTCGGGTCAGCGGATCGAGCGCGGTGGCAGGCTCCTGGAACACCATCGAGGCGGTACGCCCACGCAGTCGCGCGAGTTCGGCCTCACCGGCGCCGACCACATCCGTACCGCCGACCGAAACACCCCCGGAGGCACGGGCGTTGCCCGGCAGCAGCCCGAGGGCGGCGAGCGCCACGGTCGACTTCCCCGACCCGGACTCACCCACCAGGGCCAGCGTCTCGCCGGGCGCCACCCGCAACGAAACCCCGCGCACGGCGGGCACGTCACCGCTCTGCGTCGAGAAGGTGACGCCCAGATTCTCCATCTCCAGGATGTTGTTCATCCGCGTCCCTTTACGTCGAAGGCGTCCCGCAGTCCGTCACCGATCGCGTTGAACGCGCACACGACGAGGATGATGGCGAGACCCGGCGGCACGATCAGCCACCAGCGTCCCGAGTAGGCGGCCGTCAGCCCGGCCGAGAGCATGCCGCCCCAGTCGGTCGCCGGCGGCTGGACTCCCAGCCCCAGATAGGACACATAGGCCACGAGCAGAATCGCGTCGGCGACCTGGAAGGTGGCCGCGACGACGATCGTCGACACCGAGTTGGGCAGGATGTGCCGGGCGATGGCCCGCCCGTGGCCACCGCCGATGGCCCGCAGCGTCAGCACGTAGTCCCGCCGCTTCAAGGTCAGCGTCTCCGCCCGCACGAGCCGCGAGGGCACGAGCCAGGACACCAGCCCGAGGATGACGATCAGACCGGGCACGCCGGGTGTGGTGATGGCGGACACGACCAGCAGAATGAACAGCGCGGGAATGGCGATCCCGGCGTCCACGACCCGCATCATGACGGCGTCGACCCACCCACCCGCATACCCGGCGACAGACCCCCAGAGCGTCCCGATCACGGTGGCAAGAACTCCGGCCGCGAGCCCGACGAGCAACGAGACCTTCCCGCCGTACATGAGCCGTCCCAGCTCGTCATGCCCGACGGCGTCCGTACCGAGCCAATGGGCCCCGCTGGGCGAGAGGTTGACCTGCGTGAGGTCGGTGTGGGTCTGATCGGTGGAGTAGAGAAGCGGCCCGAGGAAGCAGAACAGAAAAAAGAGGGCAACTACGATGATCCCGGCAACGGCCAGCTTGTTGCGCGCGAAGCGCGCTCTCAGGGGCGCGGGGCTGTTTCGATTTGCGGCTCCGCCGCGGGGCGCGACCAGCCTCCACCGACCCGCACTCTGAACACTCACGCCAGACCCCCCTTGACGCGAGGATCAACAACCCGCTGCACAACATCCGCGAGCAGCGTCCCCACCACAGTCGCGACGGAGATGACGAGCACACACCCCAGCAACACCGGATAGTCGGACGACTGAGCCGCACTCCAGAACAACAGCCCCATCCCGGGGTAGTTGAAGAGCTGCTCGACAACCAGCGCACCCCCGAACAGCACCGGCACGTAGTACCCCAGCATCGCGATCACCGGAGTCAACGAGTTCCGGAACACATGCCTGAAGAGAATCGCCGGCTGTCGCGAACCCCCCGCCCGAGCCGTCCGCACATAGTCCTCGGACAGGTTCTCCAGCGTCGCCGCCCGCATGTACCGACTGAACACGGCGACCATCGAAGCCGCCCCCGTCACCACGGGCAGCACCAACGCCACCGGATCCGTGAAGACTTGAGCAACCGTGTCCCCCTGCGGCGCCTGCGACGGAAACCACCGCACGACCTGCGTGAAGACCATCACCAGCACAAGTCCCAGGAAGTACACGGGAGTCGAGTACGCCACAAAGCTCAACGTGGTGATGACGTAGTCGGCCGGCTTGTTCCGCCGCACGGCCTGCCACATGCCCAGCGGAAGGGCGAGCAGCAGCCCGACAACCGCCGACAGCACGGTCAACACCAGCGTCTTCGGCAGCCGTTGCTCGATGAGCTGGGACACCGCCTCGTTGAGGGTGTACGACGTTCCGAGGTCCCCGTGCAGCAACTGCCTCAGGTAGTACAGGTATTGGACGGGCAGCGGCCGGTCGAGCCCCTGGTCGTGGTTGAAGAGAGTGATCTGCTGGGGTGTGGCCTGCGGGCCGAGGATCCCGCGCGCGGGACCCCCGGGCAGCGCGTGCAGCAGACCGAAGACCACGACCGTCACGATGAGGATGACGACCAGCGCCTGGGCGATCCGCCGGGTCAGATACAGGAGGGTGTCCATGCCTCAGCCGGTCCACTTCCACTGTGCCGGGTGGAAGTTGGCGAGCGGGTCCTGCGAGAAGCCGCCGAGGCCGTTCTTGACGACGGAGATCTGGTAGTCGGGCTCCGGCAGCCAGATCACCGGCAGATCCTTGGCGAGGGCCGCGCTGTACTCCTGGACCGCCTGCGTCGAACTCGACGTGGTGGACGCGGAGATGAGCTTGTCGACCTCGGCGTTGGAGTAGTTGCCGAAGTTCGCGCCGCCCTTCGTCTGGAAGAGCGAGTCACCGGTCGGGAAGGCAGGGAAGTACCAGCTGCCCGCCGTACCGAAGTAGGACAGCTGCCACTTGCAGATCGACTGCGAGGCCGTGCACTGCGGGGTCTGCGACAGCACGGAGTTGACCGGCGCGGTCTTGATGGAGAACTTGATGCCGGTCTTCGCGAGCGAGGACTGGATCGCGCTCATCATGTTGTCGGTCACCGTCGAACCGGACTGCGACAGCACCTGCATCTGGAACTTCGTCCCCTTGGTGACCCCTGCACCGCACTGGGCGGCGCCGGTGCCGGGGCTGGTGCAGGTCATGACCCCGCCCTGCTCACTCCAACCATGGCTGCTCAACAGAGACTTGGCGGCCGAGGTCGAGAACGGATACGGGTCGCTCTTCTGCGTGGCCGACAGGAACGACGAGGTCTGCGCCTGCGGAACCGGCCCGTACCCGGGCACCGCCGTCCCGTTGAAGATGACCTTCGCCAGAGTGGTCTGGTCGATCGACCGCTGCACGGCCTGCCGGGCGTAGAGCTGCTTGAACACGGCGCCCATGGAAGGGTTGTTGAAGTTGTACGGCATGTAGGTGATCGCCCAGCCCGACCACGGCTTCACGGTGTAACCCCGCGCGGTGAAACTGTCCTTCTGGTCGAGGTCGGTCGCCTCGATGTAGCCGTAGTCGACGGTCCCGGAGCGCAGCGCGTTCTTCTCGGCGTCCGCCGTCGTGAACGGGAGGAGGTTCACGGTGGGGATGCCGGCCTTCTCGCCGCCGTCGTACTTCGGGTTGGCGGCCAGGACGACCTTGCCTGCCGTGGAGAAGGACTTCACGGTGTACGGGCCGCTGACCGTCTTCCACAGGGCGTTGGTGGCGTACCCGTTGATGTTCTTCGCCGCGCTGTTGAGGTACGTCCAGTCCTTCTTGGCGTCCCCGGCCCTGTCCCACACGTGCTGGGGGAGCGGGTTGATGGAACTCAGCTCGTTGGCCAGCATCCACTGCGGGTTGTAGGCCTTGTCGAAGGTGATCGTGAAGTGGTGGGCGTCGACGGTCTTGAAGGACGTCCAGTTGTCCGGCGCCTTGCCCGGGTTGTAGCCCGCCCACTGCGCCTTGTTCGCCTTGATGAGGTCGAACCAGAACTTCACGTCGGCGGAGGTGATCGGCTTCCCGTCGCTCCACTGCCGCTCGCCGAGGGTGATCGTGACGCTCTTGTTGTCGGCCGCGAAGTCCGCCGCGGTCGCCACCGAGCCCTTCTTGTTCCAGCCCATGGTCCCGGTCGAGCCGTCGTAGGCGATCAGCGGCTCCCACAGCGCGTTCGCGATGGAGATGTTGTTGGTGTTGAGGTGGGCCGCGGTGCCGATCGGGAGGATCCAGTTCGGGGTGAAGTTCGCGGGCAGCGCGTAGTTGATGGCGTCGCGCGACCCGGAGGACGACGTACCGCTCGACCCGGAACAGCCCGCGAGCAGCAGCGAGGCCGTGGTCAGGGAGGCACCGGCGAGGAGTCTCTTGCGGACAGGGGACATGGTTCTCCTCGGAAAAAGAGGGGCGGAGGCGGGAGTGAGGACAGTCAACGACCCCCGTGGGCGAAGAAACAGGCGTGCCGCTGTAAAAAGCCTGTTACTGCCGTTCTGGAGAAAGCACACAGGGCATGCGGGTGACTTACGCTCGTCGCCTCGATCGCCGATCCGGAAGTAACTTCCTCCATGCCTGAAAAAAGTGCCCATCGCCGGAAGAGCACCTCGGGCGTCTCCTCACTGGCCGAGCACGTCCTCGAACTCCTCGCCTCCGGGCAGGCCGCGACCCGCACCGACCTCGCCGAACTGCTGGGCGCCGCGCCCTCGACGATCTCCCTCGCGGTGGGCCAGCTGGTGTCCCTGGGCCTGGTCGCCGAGCACGGCACGCGCTCCTCCACCGGCGGCCGACCGCGCAAGGTACTCCGGCTGGGCGGCAGCGACGGCTTCGCGGTCGCGGCCGAACTGGGCGGCAAGCACGCGCATGTGGGGGTCGTACTCCCCGGCGGAGGGCTCACCGACGTGTCCACCGTGCCCTTCCCCACGGCTGACGGTCCCGAGGCCGCGCTGCCGGGCCTCGCCGACACCCTCCAGGGCCTCGCCGAGCGACGCGGGCCGGAGCTGCTGCGCGGGGTCGGACTCTCGCTGCCGGGCCCGGTCGACGTCGCGGGCGGTGTCGTGACCCTCCCGTCCCGGATGCCCGGCTGGAACCGGTTCCCCGTCCGTGCGTGGCTGGAGGACCGGTTCGGCGTCCCGGCCGCCATCGAGAACGACGCCAACTGCATGGCCGTGGGCGAGCACACCGTGCAGCCCGCCGAACGCCGTCAGTCGATCATGGTCAAGACGGGCACCGCGATCGGCGCCGGCGTGATCGCCGACGGTCGCCTCTACCGCGGCGGCACCGGCGCGGCGGGCGAGATCACCCACGTCCGCGTCGAGGCGGCCCACGACATCCCCTGCTCCTGCGGCAACACCGGCTGCCTGGAGACGGTCGCCTCGGGTGCCGCCCTGGTCCGCATCCTGCGCGGCCACGGCCTCGACGTGACGTCCACCGAGGACGTCGTACGCCTCGCCACCGACGCCCACCCCGAGGCAACCCGAGCGGTCCGCCAGGCCGGCCGCTACCTGGGCCAAGTCCTCGCCGCCAACGTCAACTTCTTCAACCCGGACGCCGTGTATCTGGGCGGCATCCTCTCCACTCTGGAACCGTTCGTCGCGGCGGTCCGCAGCCAACTCTACGAGGGCTGCCACCCGTTGGTGACGGAACATCTGGTGATCGAACGGGCCAGCTTGGGAGCGGACGCAGGGCTCGTGGGCGCAGGCCAGTTCGCCCTCCAACGGGCCCTGGCCCAGGCACTCCAGACGGTCACAGACCAATCAGCGACGCGATGAGTTGCTTTCGCTTTCAGGGGCGAGGGGAACTGCGCGACCAGCCCCCACGGACCCGCAGCCAACACACAACCTGGAGTCCCCATGCCCTCATCCCGCCCCACAATCGCTATCGCAGGCCTCGGCATCGAATCCTCAACCTTCTCCCCGGCCCGCACGGAGGCCCCCGCCTTCCATCCCCAACGCGGCCCCGAGGTGTTGACCCGCTACCCCTTCCTCGCCCCCGGCACGCCCCTCAGGGAAGCCGCCGACTGGCAGGGCGCCCTCGTCGGCAAGGCCCTCCCCGGCGGCACAGTGACGGC
Source organism: Streptomyces hokutonensis (assembly GCF_042751305.1). Taxonomy (GTDB): domain Bacteria; phylum Actinomycetota; class Actinomycetes; order Streptomycetales; family Streptomycetaceae; genus Streptomyces; species Streptomyces hokutonensis_A. The sequence continues at coordinate 368,414 of NZ_JBHYWD010000003.1, read as the reverse complement.
CACCGCCTTCACCGCCCTCTCCGACGAACTCATCTCCTGGCTAAGGGAGTTGGGACCCCTGGACGGCCTCTGGTACGACATCCACGGCGCGATGACAGTAGAGGGCATGGACGACGCCGAGGCCCAACTCCTCACCCGCATCCGGGAAACCATCGGCCCGCACACACTCGTATCGACCTCCATGGACCTCCACGGCAACGTCTCCCGCGAACTGGTCCACGCCACCGACCTGATCACCTGCTACCGCATGGCCCCGCACGAGGACGCCATGGACACCAAGGAACGCGCCGCCCGCAACCTCGTAGAACTCCTGAAGAGCGGCGCCCCCCGCCCGGTCAAGGCCTGGATCCCGGTCCCCGTACTCCTCGCGGGCGAGCAGACCTCCACCCGTATCGAACCGGCGAAGAGCGTCTACGCGGCCGTAGAAGACGTAGAGGCGAAGGAAGGCGTCATCGACGCGGCGATCTGGGTCGGCTACGCCTGGGCGGACGAACCCCGCAACCGTGCCGCGGTGGTCGTCACCGGCCAGTCCGCGCCCCAAGTCACCGCAGGCGCCGAGCAGTTGGCGCGCGGCTTCTGGGAGGCCCGCGACGACTTCGCGTTCGTCGCCCCCACCGGCACCCTGACCGAGTGCCTCGACGAGGCCCTCGCCGCCACCGCCCGCCCGTACTTCATCAGTGACACCGGCGACAACCCGACCGCGGGCGGGGCGGGCGATGTCACCTGGGGTCTCCAACAGGTCCTGGAACGCCCGGAGTTCAAGGATCGGACCGGCCCTACGGTCATCTACGCGTCGCTGCCGGGACCGGCCGCCGTGGACACGGCCGTAGAAGCCGGCATCGGGGCCACCGTGACCGTCACGGCGGGCGCGGAGGTCGACGACCGTCACGCGCCCCCGCTGACCCTCACCGGTGTCGTGCACTCCGTCCGCCACGGCGACCGGGACGCCGAGACCGAGGTGGTGCTGCGGGTCGGCAGCGTGTACGTGATCCTGACCCGGCTGCGGAAGCCCTACCACCACGAACACGACTTCACCGACCTGGAGTTGACGCCGCGCGCGGCCGATCTCGTGCTCGTGAAGATCGGCTATCTGGAACCCGAGCTGTTCGCCATGGCCGCGAACTGGAAAATGGCCCTCACCCCGGGCGGGGTCGACCAGGACCTGGTCCGGCTCGGTCATCACCGGATCCGGCGGCCGCTGTTCCCCTTCGACCGGGACATGGCGGAGCCGGACCTCACGGCCCGGATCATCGCCTCCTCGGACGAACCGCTCAGCGGGGCGGACGAGTGAGCCTGCCGCCCCCGCCGTCCTCGATGGCCGCCTCGATCAACTGGTCCAGCAGCGCGATCAGTACGTTCCGGCACGAGTCGCGCTCGCGGGCGTCGCACAGCAGCACCCGGACGTCCTCCGGGAGCGCCAGCGCGTCGCGGACCGCCTCCGCCGGGTACGGGTGCTCGCCGTAGAAGCCGTTCACGCCGACCACGAAGGGGATGCCCCGGCGTTCGAAGAAGTCGACGGCCGCGAAGCTGGACTTGGGGCGGCGCACGTCGATCAGGACCACCGCGCCGAGCGCGCCGAGCGCCAGGTCGTTCCACATGAACCAGAAGCGCTGTTGGCCGGGGGTGCCGAACAGGTACAGCACCAGGTCCTGGCCTATGGTGATGCGGCCGAAGTCCAGGGCCACGGTGGTGGCCCGTTTCTCCTCGATGCCGTCGAGGTCGTCGACGGCGAGGCTCGCCGAGGTGAGCGGTTCCTCGGTGCGCAGCGGCGCGATCTCGCTCACCGAACCGACCATGGTGGTCTTGCCGACGCCGAAGCCCCCCGCGATCAGGATCTTGACCGTCTCGGGCGGCGCGGGTGCCGGAGCGATGGTGTCAGAGCCGGCCAAGGCCCTCCCTCACTTTCTGCAGCAGGTCCATGTCCGGGCTGGTACGGGAGACCGGGTGCGGCGGACGGGCCGTGATCAGGCCCGCCTCCAGCAGGTCGCAGAGCATGATCACTACCACGCTCACCGGAAGGTCGACAAGCGCCGCGACCTCCGCCACCGCCAGCGGCTCCGCGCACAGCCGCAGGATGCGGGACTGCTCCGGCTGCGGCCGGGGTGCCCGCGAGGGCGGCGGGTCGACCGCGGTGACCGTGGTGATGAGGGTGAAATCGGCGCGGCTGGGCCGGGTTCTGCCACCGGTCAGCGTGAACGGTCGTACCAGCCGTCCCGCCGCGTCGCCACCGCTCACCTCACTCGCCGGAGCCGGCCGCGGGGCCGACGTTGGCCCTCGGCGCGGCGCTGAGATGCTCGCCTATCTTCTTCACCAGCATGTTCATCTGGTAGGCCACGACCCCGACGTCCGCGCCCGGACCGGTCAGCACGACCAGGTGGGCGCCGGGTCCCGCCGAGGTGAGGATGAGATAGCTGTTCGCCATCTCGATCAGCGCCTGGCGCACCGGACCGCCGCGAAAGTCCATGCTGACCCCCTTGCTGAGGCTCATCAGCCCGGACGCGGTGGCCGCGAGCCGCTCGGCGTCGTCGCGCAGGAACCCGGTGGACTTGCTGACGACGAGGCCGTCCTCGGACAGCACGACGGCCTGGTTCACCTCGGCCACCCGGTCCACGAGTCCGGTGAGCAACTGGTCGAGTTGGGTGTGCGTGGCGGGCACGGGACGTGTCATGGCGGAGTCCTTCATGAGCGATCGGCGGGCGGATTCGAGGAGGCTGCTGCTTCCTCCCGGTCGTACTGCGACGGCGCGTCGTCGTCGAGGGAGTCTCGCGCCTGGAACGTGCCGCGCTGGAACCCGGCCAGCGAGGAAGCCGCACGTTCCGCGGTGAAGTCTTCCAGTTCTCCGTCCTCCTCGGCCGGTCCGGCCTCCTCCCGCAACTCACTGGCCAGACTGGTCTGCGGCACCCGCCGTGGCAACGGGGCGAGCCCGTCGGGATCGGCGGTGACCGGGGGCTCGGCGGACCGGGCCGGGGGAATGGCTGGCAGCGCCCTGGGCGCGGGGCTCGGCACGTCGGCCGCCCGCTCGGTCGGGGCGGCGGCCTTCCCCGCCCCCACGGCCTCGTCGCCGGTGTCCTTCGCCGGCTCGTCCAGGGGCTCGGGTACGACGATCTCGTGCGGGATCAGCACGATCGCGGTCGTGCCGCCGTACGGCGAGGAGCGCAGCGTCACCGCGATGCCGTGCCGGACGGCGAGCCGGGCGATCACGAACATGCCCAGCCGCAGGTCGTCGGCGAGGGCGACGACGTCGAACTGCGGGGCCACGGCGAGCTGTTCGTTGAGCGAGGCGTAGTCCTCCTCCGACATGCCGAGCCCGCGGTCCTCGACCTCGATCACGAGGCCCTTGGCGACCATCGCGGCCCGCACGCCGACCGGGCTGGGCGCGGGGGAGTACACCGTGGCGTTGTCGATCAGCTCCGCCAGCAGGTGGATCACGTCGGCGACCGCGGGCGGCGCGAGGCACACCTCCTCCTCGGTGTGCACCTCCACCCGCTGGTACTCGGCGACCTCGCCGACGGCACTGCGCAGGATGTCGATCAGCGCGACCGGCTCGGTCCAGCTGCGGCGCGGCTGCTCACCGCTGATGACGACGAGGTTCTCCTCGTAGCGGCGCAACTGGCTTGCCGTGGAGTCCAGTTCGTACAGGCCGCGCAGGACCTCGGGGTCGTCGTGCCGGCGCTCCAGCTGGTCGAGCTTGGTGAGCTGGAGGTTGACCAGGTTCTGGCTCTGCCGGGCGATGCCGAGGATGACCTTCTGGAACCCCCGCCGGGTGTCGGCGAGTTCGACGGCGGTGTGCACGGCGGTGCGCTGCGCGGTGTTGAACGCCTGTGCCACCTGGCCGAGTTCGTCGCCGCCGTAGTCCAGCGGCGGGGTCGCCGACTCGACGTCGATCTTCTCGCCCCGGTTCAACCGGGCGACCACGTCGGGCAGTCGGTCCTCGGCGAGGCTCAGGGTGGCCATCTTCAGGCCGCGCAGCCGGCGGGACAGGGAGCGGGTGATCCGCCAGGACATGACGACGCACAGCAGCAGGGCGCCGAGTCCGCCCGCGCTCAGCGAGGCGGCGGTGACGAGCAGGTTGTGCGCCTTGTCGGAGCTGCGGTCGAGAAGTGCGGACGTCTGCTGCCTGATCAACGACTCGTACTGTGCGGCGACTTGGGACAGTGCGGCGTTCCACTGCTTCTGCTCGGCGGGCAGGACGATCCGGCCGGCCGAGCCGTTGTCCGGATCCGCCTTGCCCGCCGTACCGGCCCTGAGCACCGCGTCCTCCGTCGACTCCAGGGTGCTCCACTCGACGCTCTGCAGAATGTGCTCGATCCGCGTCTTGGTGGCGCCCTGGAACCCGGTGGCGATCTGGTCCTCGACCAGCCAGCGCCGGGCGTGCACCAGCTCGGCGAACTGCTCCCACGACTCGTTGTTCAGATACCCGGAGTGCCAGGCCAGCGTCAACTGCGCGTCCTCCTGGGAGACCAGCTCCGCGCCGTGCTCCAGCGCGACCAGCGGCTCCGCCTGCGAGGTGAGGTCGCCGTCGTCGACCTGGGACAGCTGCTGGAACGCCTGGATCTGGTCGTCGATGATCGAGGTGTACTGGTCCAGCACCTGCTGGGCCGTGATGTCGGTGGGCTTGTCCACCTGACTGCGGTAGTACTCCAGACTGTCCACCGACGCGACGACCGAGTACATCCGGTCCCTGATGCGGGTGGGCGCCTTCTTGATCGCGTCGGACTGGCCCACGAGTTGGGCCACCACTTTGTCCGTCGCCGCGCGCTGGGCCTCCAGCGCGGCCTGCGAGCCGTGCGGATCCGCCATCCACGCCGCCGAGAGACTGCGCTCCTTCTGGAGCGCGAGCGCGGCCTCGGTGCCCATGGCGCCGGTCGACCTGCTCAACTCCGTCTGCGAGCGCAGCCGTAGCCCCTCCGTGAACATCTGGGTCGTCGTCAGACCCCACATGGCGGCCAGCGTGACGCTGGGGACCAGGGCGAGCAGGATCAGGGAAAGACGTATGGAACCGACGCGGCGCCGGGCACCTGTCCGTGGAGACATCGTGGTCGTCCTCGCTACATCCTCGTACGAAGTGTCCGGTCAGCGCGTTCCGTTGGCCGCGAAGTTCGCGACCGCGCCGACGTTCGTCTTCGTCACGAACGCCGGGCCGGTGAGCACGGGAGCCGCCCCGCCGCCACTGATGTTGCCGTTGGTCTTGTACAGCCACAACGAGTCCACGGCCAGATAGCCCTGCAGATACGGTTGTTGATCGACCGCGAACTGTACGTCCCCGCTCCGCACGGCCTTGACCAGGTCCGAGTTGAGGTCGAATGTCGCGACCTTGGCCCTACTCCCCGCCGCCTTCACGGACTTGACCGCGGACAGCGCGAAATCGGCGCCCAGCGTGACCACTTCGTCGATGCTGGGGTCCTGCTTCAGCCGGTCCGTGACACTCGCGGACACGGCGTTCATGTCGGTGCCGTCCACGTAGAGGATGTCGGTCACGCCGGTGAACGCCTTCTTCACGCCCGCGCAGCGCGCCTCCAGGGCGACATTGCCCCGCTCGTGGATCACGCACAGGGCGTGCTTGGCCTTGAGGGCGTCCAGTTTCTCGCCCACGGCGCGGCCCGCGACGCTCTCGTCCTGCCCGAAGAACTCCAGGACACCGTCCGACTGCCAGGAGTCGATACCGGAGTTGAGGCCGACCACGGGAATGTCCGAGGACCTGGCCTGGGCGATCGGCGCCTTCATCGCGTCCGGCTTGGCGAGCGTCAGCGCGATGCCGTCGACCCCGTCCCGGATCGCGTCCCGCGCGAGCTCGGCCTGCCCGGTGGCGTCCGGGTCGCTCGCGTACGTCAGCTCGACGCCGTCCTTGGCGGCGGCGGCCTCGGCGCCCTTCTTCACCAGCACCCAGAAGGCGTCGCCCTTGCTCGCGTGGGTGACCATGGCGATCCTGAGCCGGCCGGTGCTCCCGGCACCGGCCGCGTCCGTGCCCGACCCGGACCCGGAACCACCGGTTCCGGAGCAGCCGGCGAGCAGCAGACAGACGGCGACGGCGCCGGTCAGCGCCGTGCCGCGTATGCGACGGAAGGGGGCGTGAGGTGAGGGTGGAGTGGTCATGGGGGGTGCGGCACCTCGCTGTGCGGCCGAGCTCGGGGACGGGGAGAGTACGCCCGGAGCCGTATGAGGTGCGCCGACCGGGTGACTCCCGCTGGGCCGGAGCCAATCGTGTGTGACCGCTGGTAGTCAAGTGAGCAGCGACCCGCAGTGAGTTGTTGCTGCCGCATTGTGATCATCTCGACGGCACAAAGGGGTTGAGGAGGTTACGTACGGAGGGACGGACGGTTACATCCTCAACTCGGGCTGCCGGTGCGGGACTTCGCCGAGGACCGCGGCGATCCGGTTGAAGGCGCCCGGCCGTCGATGTGCGGGGCGTGGATCAGGCCGCGGTCCAGTTCGTCCGGCGGGTTCCCGGTCGGTCAGGTCCCCCGACGGCCGGTCAGAGGTCGAACTCGTGCGGGGGCAGGTCCAGGGTGAAGCAGGCCTCGCGGACCACGGCCTGCTCGGTCTTGTCGAAGTCGCCGTCCGCGCCGCCGATCACGATGCCGATCTGGATCACGGCACGCGCCTCGGCGGGCTTCTTCTTCGCCTTGGCGATCTCCTGCAACACGCTGACCTTGCCGAAGGCGAAGTCGGCCGTCAGCTTGTCCAGGTTGGCGTCGAAACGGCGCTGGAGGTCCATCGCGTCGAAGTTCTGCAGCACTTCGTTGCTCGCGATGAGCTGGGCTACGCGCTGCCGCTCCGAGGGGTCGACGGTGCCGTCGGCGGCCGCCACGAGCGCGCACATCGCCATGCTCGCGTCGCGGAACGCCCCGCTCTTCAGATCGTTCTTCTTCGCCACGAGCTGGGTCTGCATCGTCGACGCGGACTCCTTGAAACGGTCCCACAGGGCCATGCGAACTCCATGCGTAGTAGTCGTGCGTATACAAATCCGTGGCTGCAGCACCGTGGAAACTCCCCGGACCGGGGAGAAGTTCCGGCCCCCTAGACTGGGGCGGTTCGTACGAAAGCAACGGCCAGGACGGAGGCGACGACGGTGCAGACAGCCGGCCGCGGCTTCGAGGACCCGTCCGCCGACGTGCTCGCGGGCGCCGCCGCCGCTTTCGGACTCCTGGCCTCGCCCGCGAGGCTGCACATCGTATGGGCGCTGGCCCAGGGCGAGAGCGATGTCACCGGGCTCGCGGAGCGGGTCGGCGGCGCGCTGCCCGCCGTGAGCCAGCACCTCACCAAACTGAAACTCGCCGGCCTGGTCCGCTCCCGCCGCGAGGGCCGCCGTCAGGTGTACTTCGTAGACGACCCGGACGTGGTCGACGTGGTCCGGCTGGCGGTCGCCCGCCTCACCGACCGCGCCGACCGCGATGTGCCCGCCCCCCGGCTCCGTGGCCTCTGACGCCGCCGCCCACCGGCACACCCCGCTCCAGGCGCTGCGGCATCTCGACACCGGCCCGCGCGGACTGACCGAACCGGAGGCCGCCGCCCGGCTCGCGGCGACCGGCGAGAACACCCTCCCGGAACGCCGTACGACCCCCTGGTACCGCCTGTTCCTGCGCAGTCTGCGCGACCCCTTCACCGTCGTCCTGCTCTGCCTCGGCCTGGTCTCCGCGCTCGTCGCCTCCTGGGGCACCGCCGCCGTGATCCTCGCGCTCGTCGCGGTGAGCTGTGTGCTGCGGGCCGGCGGCGAGCACCGGGCCGACCGCTCCCTGCACGAACTGCGCGAGCTGGTCGGCTCGACCGCCTGCGTGCTGCGCCGCGCGGAGGCCGGTGCGCCGGTGCGGGCCCGGGAGACACCGGTCGCCGAACTGGTCCCGGGCGACGTGGTCAGGCTCGGCCCCGGCGACCTCGTCCCGGCGGATCTACGACTGCTGCGCGCGAGCGGGCTGACGGTGCACCAGGCCGCGCTGACCGGCGAGTCCGAGCCGGTCGCCAAGGCCGCCGTAGAACTGCCCGGCGCGGCCGGCGAGGGCCCTTTCGCCCAGCCGCACCTGTGTTTCCAGGGCAGCGGAGTCGTCTCCGGCAGTGCCACGGCGGTCGTCCTGGAGACGGGCGCACGGACCCGGTTCGCCGCCGCGCACGCGGGGCCGGTGCCGCGCGGGCCGAGCGCCTTCGACCGCTCCGTGCACGGCGTCTCCTGGGTGCTGATCCGGTTCATGCTGCTGACGCCCCCGCTGGTCCTGATGGCCAACGCGGCACTGCGCGGCCGGGGCCTGGAGACCCTGCCGTTCGCCGTCGCGGTGGCGGTCGGGCTGACGCCCGAGATGCTCCCGGTGATCGTGACGACGTGCCTCGCGCGCGGGGCCGCGCTGCTCGCCCGTACGCACGGCGTCGTCGTCAGACGGCTCCCCGCCCTGCACGACCTGGGCGCCGTGGACGTCCTCTGCCTCGACAAGACCGGCACACTCACCCAGGACCGCCCGGTCGTCGAACGCGCCCTCGGCCCCGACGGCCGCGAGGACCCGGACGTCCTCGAACGGGCCGCCACCGCCGCCTGGTGGACCCTCCAACTAGCCGACGCACCCGTCCCGGACGCCCTCGACGAAGCACTGCTGGCCGCGGCCGGGCCGGTGGGCGAGGAGTACGACGGGGTCGCGGCCGTGCCCTTCGACCCGGTGCGGCGGCTCGCCTCGGCGGTGGTGCGCGGTGACGCCCTCGGGACCCACACCCTCATCGTCAAGGGCGCGGTCGAGGACGTCGTGGAACGGTGTCTGCTGGAGCCCGGCGAACGGGACCGGCTGCTCGCCCTGGCCACCCGCGAGGCCGAGTCCGGGCTGCGGCTGCTGGCGGTCGCCACCGCCGAACTCCCGGCCCGCACGCGCGCGTACACCCCCGCCGACGAACGGGGCCTGACCTTCCGGGGACTGGTCACCTTCCACGACGCCGTCGACCCGGCCGCGCCGGAGGCCCTGCGCGCCCTGGCCGAGCTGGGCATCGGCGTGCGCATCCTCACCGGCGACCATCCGGCCACGGCGGCCCGCGTGTGCCGGGAACTGGGACTGGACCCCGGGCAGGTGCGGGTCTCCGCCCGCTGCACCCCTCAGGACAAGGCCCGCGCGGTCGCCGCCCTCCGCGCGGCCGGACACACCGTCGGCTTCCTCGGCGACGGCCTCAACGACGTGCCCGCGCTGCGCGCCGCCGACGTCGGGATCGCACCGCGGGCCGCCGTCGACGTGGCCCGCGAGGCCGCCGACGTGGTGCTCGCCGGGAAGGACCTCACCGCGATCCGGCACGCGGTCACCGCGGGCCGGCACAGCAGCGCCAACATCGCCTCGTATCTGCGGGTCACGTTCTCCTCGAACCTCGGCAACGTCATCGCGATGCTCGCCGCCGGTCTGCTGCTGCCGTTCCTGCCGATGCTCCCGGCCCAGGTGCTCGCCCAGAACCTCTGCTTCGACGCGGCCCAACTCGCCTTCGCCCACGACCGGCCGCCGGCCGCCGCGCTGCGCCGGCCGACCGAGCTGCGGCCCCGGGCGTTCCTGCGGTTCATCACCGGGTTCGGGATGCTCAACGCGGTCGCCGACCTCGCCACCTTCGCCGTGCTCGCGCTCGCGCTGCGCGGCCCCGACGCGGTGGACGACGAGGTGCTGTTCCACTCGGCCTGGTTCACCGAGAACCTGCTCACCCAGGCCCTGGTGATGCTGCTCCTGCGCACCGGCCGGGGCCTCGCGGAGGGCGGCGGACCGGGGCCGGTCGGGTGGGCCGCGGCCGTACTGGCCGCCGTCGGACTGCTGCTGCCGCCGACTCCGCTGGGCGCGGCGCTCGGCATGACGGGGCTCGCGCTTCCGTACTACCTGCTGCTCGCGGCCGTGCTCGGTCTGTACGTCGCGGCCCTGAGGGGTCTGCGATCCACTCGTGGGTTGTACAGTTGCGCAACATAGCAACTGTTGTCAGGGAAGAGAGGGCGCGGTCATGCTCCGCAACGGACTGGAACCATGGCACCTGCTGGTCGTGGCGATCGTCGTCATCCTGCTGTTTGGCTCGAAGAAGCTGCCGGAGGCCGCGCGTGGGCTGGGCAAGTCGATGCGCATCCTCAAGAGCGAGGCGAAGGCCATGAAGGAGGAGAGCGGCGTGGCGCAGTCGGTCCCCGTGGAGCCGACCGCCGTGCACACCTCGGCCGAGTCCCCGATGACCACCTCCACCGAGCCGCCCGCGACCGCGCACTGACGGCGCGGCGGACATGCGTCGAGCCCCGGCGGTTGCCGGGGCGTGACGCCTTCAGGGCCCTACTGGTCAGGCCTGGTGCTGGAGTTCCGTCTGCGTGGCCGACTTCGCCTCGCGCTTGCGGCGCCGGCGCTCGGACCGCGGCTCCTGGTCCGGGAGCCAGCCGAACGTGAGGCAGCTGCCTACGACTCCCAGCAGTAGCCCGACGAAGAAGCCGCCGAGGTTCGAGGTGAGCCAGGAGCCCAGCGTGCACAGGACCCCGACGATCGAGTAGAAGAGCCGCTGGCTGGGGCTGAACAGGATCAGCAGGCCGAGCAGCATCATCAGGACGGGGAGCAGGTAGCCGGTCATGCCCTGCATCCCGATGTGCATCGCGACCTTCAGCGACACCTTCTCCGTGAGCAGGATCTCCGCCCCGCCCAGGGCGAGCAGCAGCCCGCCCCAGAACGGACGACCGGCCCGCCAACGTCGGAAGGCGGGCCGCATCCCCTGCCGTGACAGGTTGTCGGACATCAGCAACCCGAGTCGCTGAAGCTGAGCTTGAGGCCCGGCAGCTTGAACACGCCCGCCGTGGTGGCGTAGTTGGTCTGCCGGAGGTTATCGATGTGCACGGTGTCGGCCTGCTGGCTGAAGACGCCGGGCTTGCCCTGCACACCCGCCTTGGTGAGCGTGCTGGCGTCGTTGCCGATCTCGATGTTGTTGAAGGCTGCGTTACCCGACATCTCGGTCGAGTCGGTCGTCAGGTCGGTCGCCGTCACCTTCGTGGCGCCGCTGCCCGCCTTGATGAGCAGGTTGATGCCGCCCAGGTCGACGCTCTGGCAGAGGCTGTCGAGCGTGGCGTTCTTGATGGCGGAGGTGATGATCAGCTCCTGGCCGCCGGTGTCGCCCGCGTTCGGGCTGTTCGGGATCATGTTGTCGAGGTCGCCGAACTGCTCGAAGCCGGTGCCGTCCATCGACTTGGCGGTGACCGTGAACGGCATGCCCGAGATGGAGAACTGCACCCCCAGGGCGCCCTGGGCGGTGAGGATCCCGAGGGCGGCGGCGGCCAGCGTGGCCGGCACCGCCATCACCGCGGCGCGGCGCAGTCGGACCTGACCGCGTCTTTCGGGAACCTCGGCGGTCTCAGGTGCGGAACCGGTTTCCGGGTTCTCGGGGGTGTTGCCTGCGGACGAGTTGGCGTCCGAGGGTGAAGCCATGTCTGCTCCCATGTGCTGCTCTAGTCAACGCGGATCGGTATCCAATGTGGCGCGTTGTCCTGGCGCGGACAGCGAGTGCGGCGCAGCCGTCCTCACAACTCCCGGCGGGTGCAAGGGCTTTCAGGTTACGCAGCAGTAGCCGTCGAGGAAGTTACCGGGGGTTACATTCGAGGGTCAAGGGAGTTGTGGAAAAAGAGTGTTGATGATGTGCCACCTGTGAGGCAAGGCCTCTCCGCGATCCCGCGGAGCCCGTGACCGCACTCGAAATGGCACCAACTTGACTTGCATGTCTTGACGTTGACGGACGCTCAGGTCTACAACTCTCCCTTGTTTGCCGGATCCGTGGCGCCGGATCCGGCACGTGGCAGGAGCCGCGTTCCCGGACTTCCCTTTCCGCAAGGGCACTTCACGCCCGCAGAGTCCGAACCCCCGCGGCCCGGCACGGCCGCTTCCCCCCTGGCCCGTGCCGTCCGCCCCACCGCCCGGCCCGGCCGGAAGCCTTCAACCCCCGTGGGCCTCCGGCCGGTCACCGGCCGGCCGCCGTTGCCGGCCCGTCACGTACGGAGAAGGCGTCACGGGCCGGCGACGGCGAACTCGCGCGCTCCAAAACCCAGTTCACCCACCCTCGAAACACCCCCCCCAGTTCCCCACCCCCCAAAAAAGAACCCCTTGGTTCCACTTCGGAAGAAGAGGTACACCCGCATGCGCACTCGCACCGTCCTCACCCTCGTCGGCTCCGTCGCCGCGCTCACCCTCCCCTTCACCGTCCCGGCGTCCGCGGCCGACACCCCGGTGCTCACCACCGGCAGCCTCGCCGGTACGCCCGTCGCCGTCGGCGATGTGCTCACCGCGCCCCTGGCCACCGGCACCAGCGCCACCCTGTACTCGAGCGCGACCGGCACCAGCGGCATCAAGTGCACCACCTCGCAGTTCACGGCGACCGTCACCGACAACCCGACCGCGCCGGGCACCGCCACCGAGTCCGTCTCCGGGCAGAGCTTCGACAGCAGCAGCTGCACGAGCAACGTCCTCGGCGTCACCGGTGTCACCAGCATCACGGTCGACAACCTGCCCTACACCACCGCGGCCGTCTCGGACGGCACCCTGACCGTCACCCCGGCCAGCGGCTCCACCATCCAGACCACGGTCAAGCTGAAGACCCTGCTGGGCAGCATCACCTGTGTCTACCAGGCACCCAGCCTGAGCGGCACGGCCAGCAACACCGACACCAGCATCAACTTCACCAGCCAGGCCTTCACCAAGACGTCCGGCTCGTCCCTGTGCTTCAGCGCGGGCTACTTCACCGCGAAGTACGCCCCGGTGACGGACAACGGCGCGGCGGTCTACACCAACTAAGGATCAAGTAGGGCCTGTACGCGCCGAGTTCAGCGTCGGCGCAGTCGCAGGGCCAGGGCGGCGCCCCCGGTGAGCACCAGCACCGCGGCGGCGCCGCCCGCCAGCATGGGCGCCGAAGGGCCGCCCGAAGAGGCGTCGACGTCGGACGCCACCGGACTGCTGCCCGGCGCGGTGGTCTCCTCGGCGGGGGAGGCCTTCTGCGCCGCGGCTGATGCCGGGGCCTCGGCCGAAGTGCTCGCGTCGGCCGGGGACTTGGCCGCGGACGCCGACGGACTCGCCGTCCTGCTCTTTGAACCGGCCGTCCCCGTCGTGGACTTCGACGAAGGGGCGGCGCCCCCGGGGAACACCACGTCCGAGCACGAGTAGTACGTGTCCTCGGTGCTGCTGTTCTGCCAGATCGTGTAGATCAGCTGGCGCCCCGTCCGGCCCGTCGGCAGCGTCGCCTTGATGCGGTACGCGCCACCCGTCAGCGGTGGGTCCTTCACCTCGGCGAACGGCTGCGTCGGCAGCTCGGACCAGGTGAGCGGCTTCGACGGGTCGTAACCGGCCTTCGTCAGATACAACTTGAACGTGCCGGTGTGCGCGATCGTCGACGCGTACGTCATCGTCAGCTTCGCCCCCGGCGTCAGCCGCGTCGACGGAAAGTCGCTGCGGGCGAGGTCGAGCCCCTTGTAGTCGGACAGACCGCCGCTGCACAGCTTCCCGTCCGGGATCAGCTGCCGGTCCCGCCCGTTGACGTTCGGGACGCGGATGTTGTCCCAGAACGTGAAGGGCTGTCCGTTCGCCGCCACGGCCGCCTTGCAGGCCGCCGTCCCGGCCGCGCTGCCGCCCTGCGGCGAGCAGGCGTACACCCGGCTGACCGGATACGTCGGCGCCCCGTGCGCCTGCGCCGGACCCGCCGCCCAGACGGTGAGCAGCAGCGGGGCCATGGCGGCGCCCGCCATGGCGGTGCGATGTGCGGTCATCCGGGACATCCGGAACGTCTCCTCGGCCGGGGCAGAACGGTCTGTCCGTGTCATACGGCCCTGGGGCCCCACGCGTTCAGTCCGTCCCCGCGGCCTTCGGGCCCGGCGCGTTCGGTCCGCCTCTACGGCCCTCGAGCCCGACAAGCTCGGTCCGCCCCGCCGCCGTGAACCGGGGCAGATCGGTCAACCGGTCGATGTCGAGGGCGGTTTCCGGCCGGACCGAGGGTTTCCCCCGTATCCGTATGACCTTCTCTTTGCCTATCGTTTGGCCACAGCTGACCCACAGGCAACCCCTGGTGAGGCGGCTCCCGTGCCCGGCGCTCCCTGGATCGACCCCCCGCCGCTTCGACGACGAAGCGAATCGACCGCCGCTCCGCGCTGCTCGGAGTCCGGCCACGAAAGGCAAGCCCTTGCGCACTCCCACGGCATTCCCCACCGGACGGACCCTGATATCCGTCGCCGCGGTCTCCGCGGCCCTCCTCGCCACGGTCGCCACCTCGGCCGCCGTCGCCCAGGAACCCCCCACCCAGGCCGCCGCACCGGCCGTGCCCGGCCAGACCGAGGCCGCCCCCGGCGCCCTCGCCCAGCGCCTCATCGTGGGCTACAAGTCCGGTGCTGCGGAAGCGAGTTCGAACCGGGCCGCTGAGGCCGACGCCACCGCCAAGGGCAAGGAGACCGGCGAGGACGTCGACTTCCAGCGCCGCCTCGGCACCGGCGCCGCCCTCGTCGGTCTGGGTGACGCGCGTAGTACCACCGAAGTCGCCGACGTCATCGCCGAGTTCAGGTCCGACCCGCAGGTCTCCTACGTCGTACCGGACCGGCTGAACACCCCGCAGGCCGACCCGAACGACACCGAGTACGGCAAGCAGTGGGACCTCTTCGAGTCCGCGGCCGGCATGAACGTCCCCGCCGCATGGCCGACTTCGACCGGCAGCGGGGTCACCGTCGCCGTCATCGACACCGGCTACGTCACCCACTCCGACCTCGCCGCGAACATCGTCGCCGGCTACGACTTCATCACCGACACCGCCGTCTCGGTCGACGGCGACGGCCGCGACAGCAACCCGGCCGACCCCGGCGACTACTACGCCGCCAACGAGTGCGGCACGGGCATCGGGGCGAGCAACTCCTCCTGGCACGGCACCCATGTGGCGGGCACCATCGCCGCGGTCACCAACAACAGCAAGGGGATCGCGGGCATCGCCTACGGCGCGAAGATCTCCCCGCTGCGGGTCCTCGGCAAGTGCGGCGGCTATGACTCCGACATCATCGACGCCATCACCTGGGCGTCCGGCGGCACCGTCTCCGGCGTCCCCGCCAACGGCAACATCGCCAAGGTCATCAACATGAGCCTGGGCGGCGACGGCGCCTGCACCTCGGCCACCCAGAGCGCGATCACCGCCGCCGTGAACCGCGGCACCACGGTCGTCGTGGCGGCGGGCAACGACAACGACAACGTCGCCAACCACTCGCCCGGCAACTGCGCCAACGTCATCTCGGTCGCCGCCACCAACCGGGCCGGCGCCAAGGCGTCCTACTCCAACTACGGTACGGGCGTGGACATTTCGGCCCCCGGCGGCCAGACCAGCACCGGCACCGCCAACGGCATCTACTCCACGCTGAACTCCGGCACCAAGACGCCGTCCACCGAGTCGTACGCCTACTACCAGGGCACCAGCATGGCCACCCCGCACATCGCGGGCCTGGTCGCGCTCATGAAGGCGGCGAACTCCGCCCTCACCCCGGCCCAGATCGAGTCGGCGATCAAGACCAACGCCCGTGCCCTGCCCGGCAGTTGCTCGGGCGGCTGCGGCGCCGGTCTCGCGGACGCGGCCAAGACCGTCCAGGCCGTGAGCGGCAACGGCGGTACGACGACGGGGACCACCTTCTCCAGCACCAGCGCCGTCGCCATCCCCGACGCGGGCTCGGCCGTCGAGTCCCCGATCGCCGTCAACGGCCTTGGCGGCAACGCTCCTTCGGCCCTCCAGGTCGGCGTCGACATCACCCACACCTACCGCGGCGACCTCGTCCTGGACCTGGTCGCGCCGGACGGTTCGACGTACCGTCTGAAGTCCGCGAGCACCTCGGACTCCGCCGACGACGTCAAGGCCACCTACACGGTGGACGCCTCCAGCGAGACCGCCAACGGCACCTGGAAACTGCGTGTCCAGGACACCGCCGCCCAGGACACCGGAACCCTCAACAGCTGGAAGCTCACCTTCTGATCCCACAGGTCATGCACAGAAACCGACCGGCCGACCCGTAACGGGAGATGCGCCCTCATGGGTGCCTCCCAGGGGCGGCCGGTCGTCCGTATGGCCGAGAACGGTCGCTGACACGTGCCACAGATACCGAAAGTGGTCAAGAGTCGGGGTGGGGGTGACAGAGAGACGCAAGTGATGGGAACGTGAGGGGACTTGGTGGTCTTCGGGGGCGAGGTCTACGCCGTCGGACGGTGAGCTACTGTGTACAGGGGGTAAGAAAAAACGGCATGAGCCGTTGTTTTTTCCTTCACGGGAGTGTTTCTGTCGATGGCGAGGCAGCTACGGGCCGAACAGACCCGCACAACGATCATCACGGCCGCCGCCGAGCTGTTCGACCGGCAGGGCTATGAGTCCACCAGCCTCAGCGACATCGTCGACCACGCCCAAGTCACCAAGGGCGCCCTGTACTTCCACTTCGCGGCCAAGGAAGACCTCGCCCACACCATCCTGGAGATGCAGGCCAAGGCCTCGCGCCAGATGACCAGGGACATGGACAGCCGGGGCTACTCCTCACTGGAGACGCTGATACGTGTCACTTTCGGCATGACCCGGCTGGCCGTCGAGGGCCCCATCCCACGCGCCGGACTCCGGCTCGCCGCAGGGGAGATCGAGGTACGGCCCCCGATGCCGCACCCCTTCACGGAGTGGCTCGACATCGCCGCCCGCAAACTCGCCGGCGCGGTCGCGGAGGCCGACGCGCACCCCGACATCGACGTGGACGCCGTCGCCCGTACCCTCGTCGGACTCTTCGTCGGCATCCGCGTCATCGGGCGCGCCCTGGAACCGGTTGCCCTGCAGCCCCGCAGAACCGCCGAGATGTGGCACCTGGTGATCCGCGGCGTGGTCCCCGTACCGCGCCGCGCCCGCTATCTCAGTCTCGCCGCGCGACTGGAGCGGGAGATCGGCGCCGGCTGACCCGCCCGGTACGGTGAGCCGCATGCCCGAAACCCCCGCCGCGCCCGTGATCCTCGGCAACGAGCCCGGCTCGTTCCCCCACAGCGTGTTGGCCGAACGGCACCCCGTGATCATCCACCAGGTACGCGACGCCTTCCCCTACGGCCCCGCACAGCACCGCGCCCTCGACGCGCTCCTGAAGAACTGCACCGAGGGTGCCGTCGAACCCCTCACCGCCGACGCGCCCGACCACGCGCAGTGGGCCGCCTGGGGCACCGACGAGTACGCCGGACAGTCCTGGTACGACGTCCCCTGGCTCTGGTCCGAGAGCTACTTCTACCGCCAACTCCTGGGTGCCGTAGGTTACTTCGGCCCTGGCGCCTGGCAGGGCATCGACCCGTTCCGCCCCTTCAAGCGCGCCGAACTCGACGCCCCCGAGACGGACGAGGAACTCGCCGCACTCGACACGCTGGAGGGCACGTCGCCGGAGGAGCGCGGGCAGGCGCTGCTGCACGGCTCCCTCTGGGGCAACCGTGCGGACCTCGGCTTCCGCCTCTCCGCCGCCGGAGCGGAGTCGGCCGCACAGGCTCCCGTCCCGGCCCTGGTCGCCGACGACAGCGACCGGTTGTGGTCGCTCCTCTCCGGCACCCTGTGCCTCGTAGCCGACAACGCGGGCCGCGAACTCATCCCCGACCTGCTGCTGATCGCCCACCTCCTCGACGAGGGGCGCATCGAACGGGCGGTCCTGCACATCAAGCCCCACCCGTACTACGTCTCCGACGCCACCACCGCCGACGTGGTCGACGCCCTGCACCGGCTGACCGGGGCGCCCGGCGCGGCGGCGACGTACGGCCGCCGCCTCTGGACGGCCATGGCGGACGGCCGCCTCACCGTGCGCGCCCACCCCTTCTCCTGCGCCCCGCTGCCGTACGCCGACCTGCCCGCCGACCTTCGCGCCGAGTTCGCCGCGGCGACGCTGACGATCGTGAAGGGCGACCTCAACTACCGCCGCCTGGTGGGCGATCGGCGCTGGGCGCCCACCACGCCGTTCGCCGACGTCACCGCGTACTTCCCGGGACCGGTTGCCGCCCTGCGCACCCTCAAGTCCGATGTGATCACCGGCCTCGACGCCGACACGGAAGCCGCGTTGGTCGCCGCGGAGGGACAGCGCTGGCGCACGGGCGGCACCCATGCGCTGATCCAGGTGCGGGCGTGAACGGGGTGTCCCCGACGCTCGTCGTGCTGTTGGGTCGTTACTGACGTTCTTGTCGCACGAGGGGAGTACGACCGAGATGCGTATCGGAGTGGCACCGCACCGCCTGTGGCCCGACCGGGACGAGGAGGTGGACGCGGTCCTTCAAGTCGCCGTCCAAGCCGAGGAGTTGGGGCTCGACCATGTCTTCGCGAGCGGCCACGCGGTGGCCGGTCCGACAGGTGTGACCCCGGACCCGCTGATCCTGCTGTCGGCCGTGGCCGGGGCGACACGGCGGATCGGGCTGGTCACCAGCGTGCTGGTGCTGCCGCTGTACAACCCGTTGATCCTGGCCCACCAGACCGCCACCCTCGACCGCCTCTCCGGCGGCCGATTCACGCTCGGCGTCGGCACCGGCTGGGACACCGAGGAGTACGCGGCCGTCGGCGTCCCGTTCGCGGGCCGGGGCCGCCGGACCGACGAACAGCTCGCCGTCGTACGGCAGTTGTGGCGCGGCGAGGGCTCCGCGCGGCTCGGGGTGCTGCCCCGCACCGAGGGCGGACCCGGGGTGTGGATCGGCGGGCAGAGCGACGCGGCACTGCGCCGGGCCCTGCGGTTCGGCGACGCCTGGCACGGCTCCGGGGTCGACGTGGAGGGGCTCACCGGGGTACGGGCGCGGCTCGACGTGCTCGGCGCCGAGGTGGGCCGCGAGCCCGGTGAACTGGCCCTGACGGCAGGCCTGTTCCTCGTGCCGCCCGGATTCACCCCTGCGGTGAAGGTGCCGGGGCGCCCGCTGGGCGGAGCCGACGCGAGCGCCGATAGCGTCCGGGACGAGTTGGGGCGGCTGGCCGACGCCGGGCTGGTCTCCGCGTCCCTCTGGCTACCGGTTGCCACGGAGGCGCTGCCGGACGCGCTCGCGTGGGTCGGCGAGGAACTCGTCCCGCACCTGTCCGGACAGCCCTAACCCAGCCGTACGTCCTGCCACACCATCCGGTGGTCGGATGTGAGGACCGTTCTGCCGTTGCCGACGAGGCGGTACAGCGGGTCGTCGGAGGTCGGCCAGAACACGCCGTTCTTCCCGGGGACCAGGCCCTTGGACGGCAGGACGTGGTCCACGCGCAGATTGCCCGGTGCCGTGTCGCTGAAGTCGCCCGTGTCGTAGGCCGGGTTGCCGATCTGGCCCACGTTCGCCCCGCCCTGGAGCTTCGCCGCCTCGACCCCGCCCGCGCCGGCCGGCGGCTTCGCGGGCAGGTTGATCGCCGGGTGGTCCAGGAGCTGGCGGATCGCGTGGTCGTAGCTGTCGCCGTCGTACGGATCCGCGTTCTGGTCGCCCGCGATCACGAACCGCGCGCCGGGCCGCAGTCCGCCCCGGACGCCCTTGTCGTCGTAGAGATAGGCGCTGCGCGCGTGGCCGCCGATGTAGTCGGCCCAGAGGCGGATCTCGTCGTGGTTGCGGCGGCCGTTGCGGTCCTCCGTGCCGTCGAAGGTGGGCGGCGTCGGGTGCGAGACCAGGAAGTGCACGGTCTCGTGGCCGAGGCGGATCGGCACGTCCCAGTGGCTCTTGGAGGAGAGCCGGAAGACCGCGCGGGCCGCGTCGCCGTAGTAGCCCGGCGGGATCACGTTGCCCGGCATGTCCTTCCACAGGAAGTGCTGGAAGGTGCGCACCGCGCGGGCGTCGATCGGGAACTTGGAGAGGACGACCATGCCGTACTGCCCCGGGAAGAAGCCGTAGCCGAACGCGTCCTGCCCGTACGCGTCCGAACCCGGGGTCGTCACCACGCCGTTCCTGCCGTCGAGGTCCACACCGGACGGCACGCCCGTGTTCACCGGGCCGGTGAAATGGTGCGGGAAGTGGATCGGGCGGGCGCCGTTGTGGCCCCGGGACAGGTAGTTGTCGAGGAACAGCCGGACCGCCCCGCCGCCTTCGACGTAGTCGAACTCGTTGATCAGCAGGATGTCCGGGTTCACCCGCTGGATCGTCTCGGCGACGTTCTGCGCCTGGGCGTTGTCGGGTGTCGACAGGTCGGTGACCAGCGCGCCCTGCGTGCCGCGGTTCAGCGAGGCGTTGAACGTGGCGAACCGCACGGTCCGCCCGGACCCGTACCGCCCGGACGCCGACGCCGGGAACGCGGCCGTGCCGGCCAGCGCCGCCCCGGCCAGGGAGGCGAGCGCGGTGCGGCGGGAGAAGGAGCTGGAGTGGTTCATCGGGACTCCGGTGAGGGAGGGGACGTGAACCCCCGTAGTCTGCGCGCGTAGAAATGAACGCCACAAGATGCGGGCGAAACTCATGGGTTCACCGCCGATTCACGCGATGGTGTGATCATGTCCCTTGCCCGGGATGGCCGTTGAGGGGCGCGGGTAGGGCCCCGGCCATGACCCAGCCGTTCGAACTCCCGCACTTCTACATGCCGTATCCCGCGCGCCTCAACCCGCATCTGGACGAGGCCCGCGCCCACTCCTCCGCGTGGGCACGCGAGATGGGCATGCTGGAGGGCTCCGGGATCTGGGAGCAGGCCGACCTCGACGCGCACGACTACGGCCTGCTCTGCGCCTACACCCACCCTGACTGCGACGGGCCCGCCCTCTCGCTGATCACCGACTGGTACGTGTGGGTGTTCTTCTTCGACGACCACTTCCTGGAGATCTTCAAGCGCAGCCAGGACCGCGCCGGCGGCAAGGCCTACCTGGACCGGCTCCCGCTGTTCATGCCGCTCGACCTGGCGACTCCCGTACCGGAGCCGGAGAATCCGGTCGAGGCGGGACTCGCCGACCTGTGGGCGCGCACGGTTCCGTCGATGTCCGTCGACTGGCGCCGCCGCTTCTCCGTCGCCACCGAGCACCTCCTCAACGAGTCCCTGTGGGAGCTCTCCAACATCAACGAGGGGCGGATCGCCAACCCCGTCGAGTACATCGAGATGCGCCGCAAGGTGGGCGGCGCGCCCTGGTCGGCGGGGCTCGTGGAGTACGCGACCGCCGAAGTGCCCGCGTCCGTCGCCGGGTCGAGGCCGCTGCGGGTGCTGATGGAGACCTTCTCCGACGGCGTCCACCTGCGCAACGACCTCTTCTCCTACCAGCGGGAGGTCGAGGAGGAGGGGGAGAACAGCAACGGCGTGCTCGTCCTGGAGACCTTCTTCGGCTGCACCACCCAGGAGGCCGCCGACACCGTCAACGACGTCCTCACCTCCCGGCTCCACCAGTTCGAGCACACCGCGTTCACCGAAGTGCCCGCCGTGGCCCTGGAGAACGGCCTCACCCCGGACGAGGTCCGCGCGGTCGCCGCCTACACCCAGGGCCTCCAGGACTGGCAGTCCGGGGGCCACGAGTGGCACCTGCGCTCCAGCCGCTACATGAACGAAGGCGCCCTCGACAACTCGCCGCTGAACGGACCGACCGGGCTCGGCACCTCTGCCGCCGACATCGGCGCCCTGCTCGCCTCCGCCGGCGCCGAACGGCTGCGCGCCTACACCCACGTGCCCTTCCAGAAGGTCGGACCGTCCCAACTCCCGGACTTCTACATGCCGTTCCAGGTCGAACTGAGCCCGCATCTCGACGGCGCCCGGCACCGCCTCGTCGACTGGATGCACTCCGTCGGCATGCTGGAGGAGGGCGTCTGGGACGAGGAGAAGCTCGCCGCCGCCGACCTCCCGCTCTGCGCGGCCGGCATCGACCCGGACGCCACCGAGGAGGCCCTCGACCTCAGCTCCCGCTGGCTCGCCTGGGGCACCTACGGCGACGACTACTACCCCCTCGTCTACGGCGTCCGGGGCGACCTCGCCGCCGCCCGCGTCACCACCGCCCGTCTCTCCGACTGCATGCCCGTCGAGGGACCGGCGGTCGTCGTGCCGGTCAACGCGATGGAGCGCGGGCTCATCGACCTGTGGGCCCTCACCACCGCCGAGATGCCCGTCGACGACCGGCACACCCTGAAGGACTCGATCAACAAGATGACCGAGAGCTGGGTCTGGGAGCTTTCCAACCAGATCCAGCACCGCATCCCCGACCCCGTCGACTACCTGGAGATGCGCCGCGCCACCTTCGGCTCCGACCTCACCCTCAGCATGTGCCGCATGGGCCACGGCCCGAAGGTCCCGCCCGAGGTCTACCGCACCGGCCCGGTCCGCGCCCTGGAGAACGCGGCCATCGACTACGGCTGCCTCATCAACGACGTCTTCTCCTACCAGAAGGAGATCGAGTACGAGGGTGAGGTCCACAACGCCATCCTTGTCGTCCAGAACTTCTTCGGCATCGACTACCCGACCGCGCTCGGCGTCGTCCACGACCTCATGACCCAGCGCATGCGCCAGTTCGAGCACGTCGCCGCCAACGAACTGCCCGTCGTCTACGACGACTTCGACCTCTCGGACGAGGCACGCGAGATCATGCGCGGCTATGTGACCGACCTCCAGCACTGGATGGCGGGCATCCTGAACTGGCACCGCGAGGTCGACCGCTACAAGTCCGCCTACCTGGCCCGCCGTTCGCACGGCTTCGTACCGGACCGGATCCCGGCGATGCCCTTCGCCTGACGACCCGTCAACCGGGATCCCTGGGGTCCCGGACCCGCTCCGCCACGTCCTCGGCGAGCTCCCGTACGGCCGTCGCGCCGGCGCCCGAGAGCTCGCCGAGTATCGCGTCGGCGGCGGCCAGGGTCGCCTGGGCCTCCTCGGGGAGGTTCGCGTCGGCCAGTGCGCGGGTCAGGGTGTAGTGCTCCTCGGCGATGAAGCGGCCGAGGTTCACGCCCTGCCAGTGCCTCAGCGACTCGTCCCCGGGGTTGGTCAGCGTGTCCCGGAGGGTCGCCAACGTCCTTCCGGCCTCGGCGAGTTGACCCGTCTCCCGCTCCAGTCGGGCCTGCCTCAGCCGGGCGGAGACGCGGTCCCACGCCGTCTGCTGGAGGGCGGCGTGGAGGCGCTGGGCGCGCAGCGCCTGGACGCGGTCGCCCAACTGCTCGAACTCGTAGGCCAGCCCGTGCAGGGGAGACGGGTCCAGCGCCTTCGGGGTACCCGGCCGCCGCAGCAGGCTCTGGTCCATCTCGATCTCGTCCAGCCGGCGGATCAGAGCCACCCGGGCCAACTCGGTGAGCCCCTGGTCGGCCGCCAACTCGGTCCAGGTGGACGGGGGTTCGTCCGCGGGGTCCGTACCGAAGAGCGACTCGTCGAGCTCCCGGGCCCACTCCTGGAGGGCTGCTCCGTCCGCGTCCGGTCCCGGCAGCTCGCTCAGCCCGCACGCGGTGTCGAAGTCCGTCTCCCGCACCTCGTGCAGCAACGGCAGATCCTCGGTGTGCCCGCGCAGCCCCACCAGCACGGCGGCGAGCCGCAGTTCGTCCGTCATCGACGACTCAGCCTCGCGCCGCAGCAGGTGCCGCAGCAGCTCCAGATCGCCGTCCGCGCGGTCGAACTGCGCGGCCCGCAGGGCGAGTCGACGCCGTACGGGGTCCCCGGCCACCGTGTCCCACGCCGTACGGTCGCCCGCGCGCAGCGCCGCCAGGTCCGCCCGCCCCTGGGCGAGCACCGGCTCCCACAGCGGGGGACGGGGATGCTGGTCGAGGAGGTCGTAGGCGCCGCCCTCCTCCTCGTTCAGGAGCAGGAAGTCGGGCTCCGTGCGCAGCAGGGCCGTGTGCAGCATGCCGATCAGCTCGACCGGGGAACGCTCGGACAGGCCCAGGGCGGCGCGGAGTCGGGGCCGTGCCTCGTCGAGGCCGTAGTCCTCGCGGAACTCGTCCTCCGTCTCCGTGACTTGCGCCAGGATCTTCTCCGGGCCGTCGGACGGGGACAGGTCCAGATGGTCGCGCCAGCCCGGCAGACCGATCACGAGCTCCAGCGCCTCGTCGACACTGGAGCCGATGATCCCGGCCGAGCCCTCGGAGTCGGCGTACAGCACGGAACCGTCCGCGCACACGAAGTACGTACCGCCCGCGCCGTCACCGGCGACCGGCCGCAGCGGGGCGCCCGAGGCCAGCCGGACCTGCTCGACGTGGTCCGTCCGGTCCAGGTCGAAGTCGAAGGGGAACGCGGCCAGTTCGGCCAGGTGGGCATGCTGTCGGAGCAGCCGCAGGGCGTGATCGGTCATGCTCACAGAACGTAACAGGCGGCACTGACAACGAGCCGGGCCGCTGCGGAAACCCCTCGTCAGGCGGGCTGGTGCTCGGTCCGCGAGGCGTGCTCGACCGCCGCCCGGGCCAGCGCTCGGACCACCGGGTGCGGGCGGGTGCCGTCGCCGGACAGTTCGGGCTGGAAGAGGGTTGCCAGGAAGAAGGGGTGGCCGGGGAGTTCGGCGATGCGGACATGGCCGTCCTCGTCGTGACCGGTGAAGCGCAGCCCGTGGGCGCGCAGGGTGTCGAGGTGGCGGGAGGGGCCGTAGGAGCAGAAGTAGCGTTCGACCGTGCGCTCGGAGCCGATCACCGATTCGGCGAGCGAGTCCGGGGCGATCGTGACCACCGCCTCGTGGCCGACGAGTGAACAGGCCAGCGGTTCGATGAGGAAGTCCTCGGCGCCGGGGTCGTTCTCGGCGTGCGCGACCCGGGTCAGTCCGCACACGTCACAGGCGTACTCCAGGAGCGCGTGCTGGAAGCCGCCGCAGGTGCCGAGGAAGGGGATGCCCTCCACGCGCGCCGTGCGGATCGCCGACAGGACACCGGCCTCGCTGCGGTACGGGCTGCCCGGCAGCACCCACACGGCGTCGAACCCGCGCACCGCGTCCTCGGCCCCGGCGTCCTCGGAAGGGATCCAGTAGGCGTCGAGGACTAGCCGGTCGCGTTCGGCGAGGGCGTCCAGGATCAGGGGGAGACGGGTGTGCGAGACGACGTTGGGGGAGCGGTCGCCGACCAGGGCGACACGGGCGGTCCGGTCCGGCTGAGCTGCGGTGTTCGTCATGTCCCTCATCCTGGGCGCGGACCGGGGTTCACGTCCAACGATGATTTGTGCACCCTCGATAAGCGGAGCTGATGCGGCCCGGGCATCCTGTCCGGCATGGACCCGCATCTGCTGCGCACCTATGTCACCGTGGCCCGGCGCGCCTCCTTCTCGGAGGCCGCGCGCGAGCTGGGCTACACCCAGTCCGCGGTGTCCCAGCACATCGCCGCCCTGGAACAGGACCTCGGCGCCCCGCTGCTCACCCGCCGCCCGGTCACACCCACGGCCGCGGGCGAACGGCTCCTCGAACACGCCGCCCCGCTGCTGCTGCGCCTGGACGCGGCCCGCGCGGACGTCGTACGCATGGCCGCCGCACCCGAGCGCGGACTGACCCTCGCCACCGCACCGACCGCGCTCGCACCACGTGTCCTGGCCGCCCTCCCGCGCGCGGGCGTCACTCTCCGGGTGCTCCCCCGTGACGAGATCCCGGCCGCCGTGGCCACCGGCACCGCCGATCTGGGCCTGGTCGACGGGATCGCGGCCCCCAACGACCCGCTACGGCTGCCCGACGTGGCCCCGCTGACCACCCACGGCGTCGCCGAGGAACCCGTGTGCGTCCTGCTCCCCGACACACATCCCCTGGCGGGCCGTTCCGCCCTGCGCCTAGGTGATCTCGCCGCCGCCCGCTGGCTCGACGCCCCTGACGCGGGCGTGTCCCTGGCGCGCCTCCGCGCGGCGAACGGCGGCGGCGCCTTCCGCCCCGCCCTGCGCTACGACGGCACCGACGTCCGCGTCCTCACGGCCCTCGCCGCCGCGGGCCACGGCCTGACCCTGCTGCCCCGCTCGGCGGCCACCGGGGTACCGGGCGCGGTCGCCGTCCCGCTCACCGAACCACGGGTCGTGCACCGGACGGAACTCGTCTACCGGGGTGCGCCGCGCGGGGCGGCGGCGCGGTTGGCGGGACGGCTGGTGGAACGGGAACGGGAGTGAGACACCACGCGCGCGTGGTTCACGCACGGCCGCCTTCCCTCTCCTGACCGTCGGTCAGTCTCACTCGTTCGTGGCACGTCGGGCGCCCGTGCGCCGGGTAGAGCATCTGCCGGAGGCGATCCATGGAACAGACTGCGTTGCGTCCCAAGCCGATGCCCGGCCAGGAGCCCGGCGACGGCACCAAGCCCGGCACCACCCGGCGCCCGCACGCCGCGCGGCGCCGCGGCCGACGGCTCATCACCCTGCTGTTCAGCGTGTTCGTCGGGACCGTCCTGGTGCTCTCGGGGGTCGGACTCGGCACGGTCGGCGCCACCGTGATCGGCATGAGCAGACTCGCCGACATGCAGCGCCAGGCGGCGGCCCGGCAGCCCGCGCGGACGGCCACACCAGACACCCCGGCCGACCGGTCCTCGTCCGCCGCGAGCCCGGCGTCGTCGCCCACATCGCCCATGTCGCCCGCATTCGCCGCGCCGGCCACCGCGACGCTCGGCGTGGAGGCCGTGGACGCCGAGCAGACCGGCGCCCTGATCGTCGGCGTCCACCTGCCCGGTCCCGGGTACACGGCGGGCCTGGTCCGCGGCGACGTACTGCTCACGTTCGGCGGTGCCCGCATCGACTCGGCGGCCGACCTCGCGCGTGCCGTCGCCCACGCCCACCCGGGGAAGGGGGTCACCGTCACGGTGCGCCACCGCAGCGGCGGCTTCCAGCAGTTCACCGTGGTCCCCGGCTTCGTCGTCTGAAGCGCGCGTGAGCCGGGGAGCGCACGGGCCGCAGGCGCACCGTTCCCGTCGATC
This sequence comes from Streptomyces hokutonensis, assembly GCF_042751305.1. Lineage (GTDB taxonomy): Bacteria > Actinomycetota > Actinomycetes > Streptomycetales > Streptomycetaceae > Streptomyces > Streptomyces hokutonensis_A. Next base: position 341,727 of record NZ_JBHYWD010000003.1, on the reverse strand, counting down.
GGCTCGCGTGGGCCTCCGGGTGCGGGCAGGATGCTGCCCGTAGCCACCTTTCGCCCGCTCTCGGAGGCCTGAATGACCGGTAGCACGCCCGCGCCCTTCACCTCCGCCGACTACCGGGCCCGGATGGACCGCGCCGCGCGGGCCGCCGCCGACGCCGGTCTCGCGGGGCTGCTGGTCGCTCCGGGACCGGACATGGTGTGGTTCACCGGTTACGCGCCCACCGCGATCACCGAACGGCTCACTGTCCTCGTCCTGGCCCCCGGACGCTCCCCGGTCCTCGTCGTCCCCACCCTGGAGGCCCCCGACGCCGCCAAGGCACCCGGAGCCGACGCACTCACCCTGCGCGACTGGACCGACGGCAAGGACCCCTACGCGGCCACCTCGGCGCTGCTCGACGCGACGGGCCGCTTCGGTATCAGTGACAACGCCTGGGCGATGCATCTGCTGGCACTCCAGAGGACGCTGCCCGACACCACCTATGCCTCCCTCACCGACGCGCTGCCGATGCTCCGGGCCGTGAAGGACCCGGCGGAACTGCGGCTCATGGCAGCCGCCGGGGCGGCTGCCGACGCAACGTACGAGGAGATCCGGAAGGTTCCCTTCGCCGGCCGCCGCGAGTCCGACGTCGGCGCCGATCTGGCCGATCTGCTACGGCAGTTCGGGCACTCCCAGGTCGACTTCACCATCGTCGCCTCGGGTCCCAACGGCGCCAACCCGCACCACGAGGTGGGCGACCGTGTCATCCAGCGGGGCGACATGGTCGTCCTCGACTTCGGCGGCCTCAAGGACGGCTACGGCTCCGACACCTCGCGCACGGTCCACGTCGGAGAACCCGACGACGAGGAACAGCGTGTCCACGACCTCGTCCGCGAGGCCCAGGAGGCCGGCTTCCGCGCGGTGCGCCCCGGAATCGCCTGCCAGGAGGTCGACCGGGCCGCCCGCGCGGTCATCGACGACGCCGGGTACGGCCCCTACTTCATCCACCGCACCGGCCACGGCATCGGCGTCACCACGCACGAGCCGCCGTACATGATCGAGGGCGAGGAACAGCCCCTCGTGCCCGGGATGTGCTTCTCCGTGGAGCCCGGCATCTATCTGCCCGGCCGCTTCGGGGTGCGCATCGAGGACATCGTCACGGTGACCGAGGACGGCGGTCGACGGCTCAACAACACGGCCCGCGAGATGGCCCTGGTGGACTGACGACGACCAGGAGCCCCGACACCCCGAACGGCGACGGCGCGACCATGACCCAGGCACCGACACCCACCGCGGACACCGTCCGACAACTGGTCCGTTCCCTGCTCAAGGACAGTGCGGCCGACAGCACAGGACTTGAGGTCCGGCCCGTCGCCGAGGGCGGCGAGCACTCCACGTGGTGGGTCGGCGCCCGCCATGTGCTGCGCCTCGCCCCGAACCGCGAGGCCACCCTGCGGCAACGCCGCGAACTGCGTCTGCGCGACCTCGTACGGCCGTACCTCCCCGTCGCCGTTCCGACGAGCGTGGCGCACGGCGAGTGGGCGCCCGGGCTCACCTACACGCTGGACACCAAGGTGCCCGGCCGGTCCGGCGAGGACCAGGACGTCTCCGCCGTCGGCGAGGCCGACCTCGCCGGGCTGCTCACCGGGCTGCGGGAGGTGCCCGTCCGGCAGGCCGAGGCGCTCGGCGTCCCGCGCACCGCCCCGCGCTCCCTGGAGGCACTGCGCCGCGCCGCCGAGCGGGCGGCCGAACGCCTCGCCGCCGCCGACGAGTTCGACGCCGCCCGCCTCCACCAGCTCACCCAGCCCGGCGCGGTCCAGCTCGCCGCCCAGTCCGCCACCGCGGTCCTCGTCCACCACGACCTCAAGGGCGAGCACCTCGTGGTGAGCGCCGACGGCCGGGTGCGCGGCGTCCTGGACTGGACCGACGCGGCCCTCGGCGACCCCGCCGAGGACATCGCCGGGCTCGCGCTGGCCGTCGGTGCCCCCGCCGCGGTACGCGCCGCCACCCTCGCCGGCTACGGCGCCCGGCCCTGCCTGCGCGGCCTCTGGCTCGCCCGCTGCGACACGGTCGTCCGCCTCGCGGCGCAACTCGACGGCCGCGACACCGGACCCCTTCCCCTCCTCAGGACCCAACTGCACCGCACCTGGGAGGCGATCCTGCTGGAACGGGTGACGGAACTGCGGGACGGGGACGGGGAGTTGTAGCGCGTAAACGTCTGCGTAAACGCTTACGCAAACGTCTACGCAAGCGTATGCGTAAACGCTTGCGCAAACCTTTGCGCAAGCGTTTACGCCTGTGCCAGCACCACGCACGACTCCCCGGGCACCCGCAGCAGCCCGTCCGCCCCGGGCACCCCCACCGGTTCCCAGGCCGCCAGGATCTCCGCCGGGCGGGTGCCCAGGGGAATCGCGGCCGGTTCCTTGCCGAGGTTCACGGCGAGGCGTACGTCGCCGCGTCGGAGGGCGAGCCAGCGGGCGTCCTCGTCGTAGGCCACCTTGGTGTCGCTGAGGTCCGGGTCGGTGAGGTCGGGCTGCTCGTGCCGGAGGGCGATGAGTCGGCGGTACCAGGCCAGCACGCGCGCGTGGGGCTCGCTCTGCGGTTCCGACCAGTTCAGGCAGGAGCGGTCGCGGGTCGCCGGGTCCTGCGGGTCGGGTACGTCCTCCTCGGCCCAGCCGTGTGCCGCGAATTCCCGCCGCCTGCCCCGCCGTACGGCCTCCGCGAGGTCCGGGTCGGTGTGGTCGGTGAAGAACTGCCAGGGTGTGCCGGCCGCCCATTCCTCGCCCATGAAGAGCATCGGCGTGAAGGGGCCGGTGAGTGTCAGCGCCGCCGCGCAGGCCAGCAGGCCGGGGGAGAGGGTCGCCGAAAGGCGGTCCCCCTGGGCGCGGTTGCCGATCTGGTCGTGGGTCTGGCTGTAGCCGAGCAGCCGGTGGGCGGCCACGCGCGTGCGGTCGAGACGGCGGCCGTGGTGACGGCCCCGGAAGCTCGAATAGGTGCCGTCGTGGAAGAAGCCGCCCGTCAGCGTCTTGGCGACCGCCGAGAGCGGGGCCCGTGCGAAGTCCGCGTAGTAGCCCTGCGATTCACCCGTCAGCGCGGTGTGCAGCGAGTGGTGGAAGTCGTCGTTCCACTGGGCATGCAGTCCGAGACCGCCCTCCGCGCGGGGGGTGACCACCCGCGGGTCGTTCAGGTCGGACTCGGCGACCAGGAAGAGCGGCCGGCCCGTCTCGGCGGCCAACGCGTCGACGGCGGCGGACAGTTCCTCCAGGAAGTGGCACGCGCGCGTGTCCTGCAGCGCGTGCACCGCGTCCAGCCGCAGCCCGTCGATCCGGTAGTCCCTCAGCCACGCCAGCGCGCTGCCCAGGAGGAAGGCGCGCACCTCGTCCGAGCCGGGCGCGTCCAGGTTCACGGCGCTGCCCCAGGGGGTCTGGTGCGTGTCCGTGAAGTACGGGCCGAACGCGGGCAGGTAATTCCCGGACGGGCCAAGGTGGTTGTGCACCACGTCGAGCACGACGCCCAGACCCAGTTCGTGGGCCCGGTCGACGAACCGCTTCAGTCCCTCGGGGCCGCCGTAGGGCTCGTGCACCGCCCACAGGGACACGCCCTCGTAACCCCAGCCGTGCCGGCCGGGGAACGGGCACAGAGGCATCAACTCGACGTGCGTGACGCCCAGTTCGGCGAGGTGGCCGAGCCGGTCGGCCGCCGCGTCCAGGGTGCCCTCGGGCGTGTACGTGCCGACGTGCAGCTCGTAGAGCACCGCTCCCGGCAGCGGGCGCCCCGGCCACGCGGCGGTGCGCCACGCGTACCGCTCGTGCTCGACGACGGCGCTCAGGCCGTCGGGGCCGTCCGGCTGGCGGCGCGAGCGCGGGTCGGGCAGCGGCGGGCCGTCGTCGACCGCGAACCCGTACCGGGTGCCGTCGCCCGCCTCCGCCTCGGCGCTCCACCACCCCACGCGCTCCGGATCGCGTTCCAACGCGCGCGTGGTGCCCTCGCGATGGAGCGTCACACGGTCTGCCTCTGGTGCCCACACCTCGAACTGCACGGACGGTTCCCCTTCGTCTGCTCACCGGGATGTAGCCCGTCCATCGTGCTTCAAACGAGATCAATCCGCTTTTGAATCCACCCCTTTGGCGCAGGTGTCGTCATCTTCGCGCGCGTGCGGGCCGTTTCCGCGTCTTCTGGACACCCGGGGTTCACTGCCCGACAATCACGAGCGTGACGTCGTCCTTCGAGTTCCACACGTACCCCGCGCGGCTGTCCGACGCGGAGCGCGACAAGGCGCTCAAGGTTCTCCATGACGGCGTCGCCATGGGACGGCTCTCGCACGACACGTTCATCCGCCGCATGGAGCTGGCGCTCGCCGCCCGCCGGTCGGAGGAACTCGTGGCGCTCACCGCCGACCTGCCCACCGAAAGCCGTCTCTCGCGCGTCCTGTTCGGCACCGTGGAGGCCGTCTCCGGGTTCACCGTACGGGTGCGCAGGGCCTGGCAGGCCGAGCGGCTCCCCAAGCTGCTGCTGCCCCACCCGGGCGAAGGACGCGCGCTGCGCATCGGCCGCGACCCCGCCAACGGGCTGCGGCTGACCCACGAGACGGTGTCCCGGGTGCACGCCGAACTCAGCCGCCAGGGCGGCATGTGGGTGCTGCGTGACCTCGGTTCGACCAACGGCACCACGGTCAACGGCCGTCGGGTGATCGGCGCGGCCGTCGTCCGCGAGGGCGATCAGATCGGCTTCGGACGGATGGCGTTCCGGCTCGCCGTGAACTGAGCCCGGACACAGCCCTGCCTCACCTCTGGCCTGGGCTTTACCCGATGTGGCGATCTTGGGTCAGCGTGAAATCCCTTTGCGTACGGCGGTGTTGACGTACCTCTCAGGCCGTGACTGACTGTGCGTACACCATGCACATCAGGTGAACCGACGGCACCACTTTCGTGGAGGTGTGCCCTGCCACCACTCCTCCGCTACCCGTCCGTGGACGAGCTGGGGGCCCAGGCCGCCGCGCTCGTCGCCCGCCGCCCCCGGGACGCCCGGCTGCGCCGTGTCGGGACCTCCCGCGCCGGCACGCCCCTGTGGCTGCTCTCCGTGGGCCACGGCAGCCGCCACGCCCTCGTGGTCGCAGGACCGCACGCCAACGAGCCCGTGGGCGGCGCGACGGTGCTGCGCCTGGCCGAACGGGTCCTCGCCGACCCGCGGTTGAGCGAGGGTGCCGACGTCACCTGGAACCTGCTGCTGTCCCTCGACCCCGACGGCTCGCGCCGCAACGAGGGCTGGCTGTCCGGCCCCTACAGCCTCGGCCGGTACTTCCGGAACTTCTTCCGGCCCGGCTTCCTGGAACAGCCCGAGTGGCTGCCGGACGGCGCGGCCGGGGCCCGACTCCCGGAAACGCGCGCCTTGTTGGAGGTCCAGGACGAACTGCGGCCCTTCCTCCAGTGCTCCCTGCACGGCGTCGACGTGGGCGGCGGCTTCGTCGAACTGACCCGCGACCTCCCGGGCCTCGCCCAGCGCGTCGCGCACACCGCGGCCCGCCTCGGCATCCCGCGCGAACTCGGGCCGTACGACACCCTGTACTGGCCCAGCATCGGCCCCGCCGTCTATCGCATCCCACCACCGCGCCGGGGCGATCTGGCCGCCGCCATCACCGAGGCCGCCGTCGAGTCGACCTGGTTCCACCCGTACCGGCACGGCACGGTCACCGCGGTAGTGGAGGCGCCGATGTGGGGTGTGGCCGACGTCGAGGACGGCACCCCGCCCGCCGACCCGGACGCGGTCCTGCGCACCGTGAGCCACACCCTGCGCCACGACACCCGCATCCTGGAACAACTCCTCGCGCGGATACGGCCGTTCGTACAGGGTGCGGGGGCGACGGAGCCGGGGACGCTCTCCCGCGCCGGCGTGACGGGAACCCCGACGGCGGACGCGGCCGACAGCCGCCCCCGGCACGACACCGGCCGTCCCGCTCCCGCAACGGCGGCCACGCCCGGCCTGCTGCCCCGAAGCCTTCTCGCGCCCGACGCCGCGCGGCTGCTCGCGCCGGTCGACGACTACTTACTGGTGTGCCCGGGGCTCGCCGACGCGTGGGACCCCGATGTCGACACCAGCGCCGCACGCCCGCTGCCGCCGCTCAACACCGCGCATCTCGCGGCCCTGCGCATCGCGGGCCGGCGCCTCGCGCTGCGCACGGCCGGGCTGCTTTACCAGCTCGTCGTCGCCTCCGGGAGCGACCCGGCCGGTGCGCTGCCGGAGCTGGACCGGCTGATCGACGAGTGGTGCGCCGACTACCGGGACGGCTTCGGGGCGCGCTGGATCTCCGTCGCACGCCAGGTCGAGTACCAGTCGCGCGTGGTGCTCAGCGCGTTCGAACTGGCCCGGCGGAACCCGCCCGTGCGTTCCCGTACGGGTGAGCCGGGCTGGGGTACGGAGGCGACGGTGCCGATGCATCTGGAATGACGTACACCTCCCGAACGAAGACCCTCCGGGGTGCCCTGCTCGCCGCGGCCGTACTCCTCGCCGCCGGCCAGGCACCCGTACACGCGGCGCCCCGGCACGGCCTCCAGGGCGACTGGCTCTACCTCACCGTCACCCGCGGCGACAGCCGGTCCAGTGACACACGCGGGACCCTGCTCCTGTGCGACCCGCCCCAGGGCCACGCCCGCGCGGCGGAGGCCTGTGCCGAACTGGCCGCGGCGGGAGGTGACATCGACGCCATCCCGGCCGCCGGCGTGTTCTGCCCGATGGTCTACGCCCCGGTGACCGCCCACGCGCGCGGGGAGTGGAAGGGCCGTCAGGTCGACTACACGAGGACCTTCTCGAACCGCTGTGTCCTGGCGGCGAGGACGGGAGACGTCTTCGCGCTGGACGGCTGAGCGGCGCGGGCGGGGTCAGGCCGAGCGTCGGGCACGCGCGCGTGGGTCCTCGCCGAGCTCCCCCGCCTGCTCGCGCGCGTACAGCGCCGCCGCCACGACCGTGCGGGACTGGTGCTCCACCTGGTGCTCCAGCGGCACCCAGCGGGCGCGGAAGCGCTCCGCGAAGGCATCGCTCCAGGACGCGACGAGATGCTCCAGGACGGGCGCCGCGCGGTCGTCGGTCTCCCGCAGTACCCGCAGCAGCATCGCCGCCGCCCGTAAGGGCAGCCGCCGTCCGAACGCGTCCACACTGCCGACGTACGCCATCGTCGTGTCGGCCGGCGCGGTGTGCGTCCAGTCCGCAGCCAGGCCGGGCACCAGCTCCAGCGCCCACTTGGCGGCCCGCAGCAGCGGCCCGTCGACGCCCTGGAGCCGCGGCAGCGCCTCGGTGAGCACCCGCTCCACCTCCCGCCCGTCCCGCACCAGGCGGCGCGCCAGCCGCCTTAACGCCGCCGCCGGGGCGGGATGCGGTGCCGGGTCGTCCACCAGGTCGCTGGCCCACATCGGGACTTCCACGACCGCGGTCAGGCCGCCGTAGCGGTGTGTGTGGTACCAGGTGCTGTGCCGGGCGTCGTCCGGCATGCTCGGGTAGGCCGCGTCCGAACCGGGCGCCGGCATCACATGCACCCCGGGCCCCGAGGCGGGCCAGCCCGCCGCGTCCGAGGCGCCCGTCTCCACCGGGATGTGCAGCTCCGCCGCCGACTTGGCGAACGGTTCGGCGAGCCCCGGTATGTCCTTCGTCAGCTGCACCCAGCTGCCGCCCAGATCGGTGCCGTGCAGGGTCACCTGGAGATAGGGCCGCAGCTCGTCGATCACCCGGGTCAAGGCCCTGGTCTCGGGCGGCAGTCGATCGGGCGGCAGCAGGGAGGGCGACCACTCGGGCTGCTCCGGGCCCGCCGGGCGGAAGAAGCCGAGGTGGTAGTCGAACAGGCTGCGCGGCGCCGGGGTGACGTGCAGGCTCGCCCCGTCCGGGTCCGCGCAGAGCAGGAAGTGCCAGGAGGTGTCCGACCTCAACTCCCGCTCACGGACCACCCGTTCGGCGAGCGCGAGGAGTGTGGAACCACCGGTCGGCTCGTTGGCGTGGGCGCCCGCGACCACCAGGACGGCGCGCCGGGCGTGCCCCACGGACAGCAGATGAAGCGGTCTGCCCGCGCGGGAGACACCTACTTGGCGCAGGGTGCACAGGGCCGGCCGGTGAGCGGCCAACGCTCTGGCGGACGACACCAGTTCGGCCACACTGGGGTATCGCAACTCCGGCAGGAGACTCACCCCCGACTACTCCGCCCCGGCTTCGCAACCGCAGTACTTCATGGCCTCTGTGAACTGTCAAGAAGACCGCGGGGGAGGCTCCAGGGGGCGCCCAGTGGCATTTACCGGCAGCCGGTAGGCGCGTTGGTGCCAGCAGGGGGCCGGGGATTTCCAGAGGGTTTCGCGGGGCCCGGCACTCAACCCCGGTGACGCCGTCGTCGTGCACACGCGCGTGCCCCCGCATCACCAGCACCGCCCTCCCGGCCCGCCACCGCACGCCCGCCGCTCGACCCGCGCCCCGGGTCCGTACGCGGGTGCGAGCCGGTGGCAGGGGACCCGCCGCACGCCGTAGGACCAGAGAGCACCCCCTTCACTCGAACGGCCGTACGGGAGCTGCGGTCCGCGCGGTGCGGTGGTCGGCTGGGGACAGCCGCGGGCGCGCAGGACGCGGACGACCGGCCGCGCGCCTCCTGGACGGCGCGTGGCGCAGCTGCGACCACGGGAGCGGACGGCGGTGCTGTGTCTCACGGACGTGACCGTCCCCCGGACCGCGGGCGCCACGGCCCGGCCACCGGGACCGCCGAGCCTGCGGACGGCCGAACGGCACCCGTATCCGCTCTACCGCATCCTCCGCACGCACTATCCGCTGGTCTACGACGAGCCGTTCGGAGCCTGGCTCCTCAGCCGCTACGACGACGTCCGCGCGGCCCTCGCCGACCCGCGGCTCGTCGCCGTGACCGGTGACGGGCATCCGGCCGCACCCGAGGCGGGACGGCTCCTGGAGCGGGCCCTGCGCGGGCCCGCGCTGGTCGCGCTGACCGCCGCCGTCGAACGCAGCGCCCACGTCCTCGCCCGCCGCCTCGCCGCCCGCGAGCACGCCGACCTGGTGGCCGAGTTCTGCGACTGGCTGCCCACCGCCACGGCCGTGGCCGCGCTCGGGCTGCCGTACGAGGAGACCGCGCGGGTGCACCGCTGGTGCCGGACGGGCCTGGGCCGCTCCGGGGGCGGCCGGCCCGAACTGGGCGCCTTCCTGCGCCCGTTGACGGCCCGGCGCCGCGCCCACCCGGGCGGTGACCTGCTGTCCGTGCTGTGCACCGCGCGGAGCGACGGCGGCCCGCACTCGGACGACACCGTCACCGGGCTGGTGGGCACACTGCTCGGCGCGGCCGGCGAGAGCACCGCGCGGGCGCTCGCGTCGTTCCTCGCCAACCTCCTCGACCATCCACGCCAGTTGGACGTGCTGCGCGACCGCCCCGACCTCACGCCGGGCGCCTGGGCGGAGTCCCTGCGCCGCGATCCGCCGCTGCACATCGTGCTGCGCCGGGCCGTCGCACCCGTCGGCGCGATACCCGCCGGAGCCACCGTCGCCTGTCTGCTCGGCGCCGCGGGCCGCGACCCGGAACGCTTCACCGACCCGGACCGCTACGACGCCTTCCGCACCGACCCCGGACCGCTCGCCCACGGCACCGGCCCCGACGCCCTGCTGGCCCGTCTCACGGCCGAACACGGCCTGCGGGCACTCCTGACCGCACTGCCCGGCCTGCGCCGCGCACCGGGCGCCCCGCACGTGCCCGACGACCTGGTCCGCCGCTCACCCCGGACCCTCCGGGTACGGACCTAGTCGGAGATCTCCAGCAGCACCGCCGGCGACAGCTCGAAAAGCTCCGCCACGCGCGCGTGCCCCGTGAACTGCCGCTCCGGAGCGAGTACATCGGCCCACCGGCCCGGCGGCAGCGGGAGGACCGTGTCGCGCCAGCCGCCCGCCTCCGCGAGGCGTGACGACAGCCGGGTCACGGCCGTGACAGCGGTCCCGGAGCGGGCGAACGCCACACAATGCGCCGCCGCCGGGCCCTGAGCCGCCAGCGGGGCGTACGTCGCCGCGTCGCCGAAGGCCTCGGGGCGACGGGCCCGCAGCCGCAGCGCGGCGGCCGTCACAGCGCCCTTGGCGCCCGCCTCCGGGGGCGGGAACGGTACGGGCCGCCGGTTGTCGGGGTCGACCAGGGCCAGGTACTCGGCCTCCGTGCCCTGGTAGAGGTCCGGCACGCCCGGCATAGTCAGCTGGAGCAGCGCGGCACCCAGCACGTTCGCCCGGATGTGCGGCTCCAGCGCCGCGCGGAACGCGGCCACACGCTCACCGGGCGGTCCGCACGGGCCCGCCGCGACGAAGGCCGCCACCGCCTCCTCGTACGACGGCCGCTGCTCCGTCCAGCTCGTGTGCAGACCCGCCTCCCGCACATGCTTCAACAGGGCCCCCTGGACGCGCTCCGCGTCCGCCGGGCCGAGACCGAACACCGTCTGCCAGGCGGCCCACGCCAGCTGTGCGTCCGGCACACCGTCACCGGTACGGGTCACTTCGGTCAGCACGTCCGCCCAGCGCTCCGGCACCTCGGTGAGCACGGCCAGTGCGGCCCGTACGTCGGCGCTGCGCTTGGTGTCGTGGGTCGACAGCACGGTGCCCGCCACGGGCCAGTCGCGCTGCACGCGCGCGCAGTACGCGTGGAAGTCCTCCGGGGACACCGCCGGGCTGCCCGGGTCGCCGCCCACCTCGGTCGCCGACAGCAGCGGCACATAGCGGTAGAAGGCCGTGTCCTCCACGGACTTGGCCCGCAGCGCGGACGCCGTCTGCGCGAACCGGACCCGGAACTCGACCTCCTCGGGCCCGTCCCCGTACCGCCCCAGCAGCAGCTCCCGTACGACGTCGACGGCGCCCGCCTCCTCCGGGACGACGAACGCCTGCCGGGCCTCGGCGGCGGCCTCCTCGGTGACGACGGCCGCGGCGTCGCCCGAGGTGTACGGCCGGTAGACCTCCATGCGCACCAGGAGCTCCACCAGCGCGGTCCGCAGCGCCCAGGGGGCCCGGTCGCGCAATGCGGGCTCCGGGGACGCGGCGCACAGGCGGCTCGCGACCCGGGTCAGCCGGTCCGTCTCGGCGTCCAGCTCGTGCGTGAGCACCTTGTACGCCGCCCGCCGCACCGTCGCCTCCCAGTGCCCGCCACGGTCCGCCTGCGGGGCCGCGAACCTCCGGTACTGGCCCAGGAGTTCCCCCGCCCCCGCCGGGTCCGTGAACAGCCCGTCGAGGTGCCTGAGGGCGTCGTAGCCGGTGGTGCCCGCGACGGGCCAGGACGCCGGCAGTCGCTCCCCGTCCGCGAGGATCTTCTCCACGACCGTCCAGCGGCCTCCGGTCGCCTCGTGCAGCCGCCGGAGGTAGTCGTCGGGGTCGGCGAGGCCGTCGGGGTGGTCGACGCGCAGGCCGTCCACGACGCCCTCGCGCAGCAGCTGCAGGATCTTGCCGTGCGTGGCGTCGAAGACCTCCGGGTCCTCGACACGCACCCCGATCAGCTCCGAAATGCTGAAGAAGCGCCGGTAGTTGAGCTCGGTACGGGCCAGCCGCCACCACCCGAGGCGGTACCACTGCGCGTCCAGGAGCCGCGGCAACGGCAGCTCCCCGGTGCCCGCGCGGAGCGGGAACGCATGGTCGTAGTAGCGCAGCACGTCACCGTCTACCTCCAGGTGCTCCAGTTCGGAGCCGACCGGTCCGCCCAGCACCGGCAGCAGCAACCGCCCGCCCTGCGCCTCCCAGTCGATGTCGAACCAGCGCGCGAACGGCGACTTGGGGCCCTCCCTGAGCACCTCCCACAGGGCGTGGTTGTGGCGCGGAGCCATGGCCATGTGGTTCGGGACGATGTCCGTCACCAGACCGAGACCGTGCTCCCGCGCGGTGCGCGCGAGGGCCCGCAGACCCTCCTCGCCGCCGAGTTCGTCCCGCACGCGCGCGTGGTCCACGACGTCGTAGCCGTGCGTCGAACCCGGCACCGACTCCAGGACGGGGGAGAGGTGCAGGTGCGAGACGCCGAGCGACGCCAGGTACGGCACGGCCGCCGCGGCCGCCGCGAACGGGAACTCGGGCTGCAGCTGCAGCCGGTAGGTGGCCGTGGGCACTGCCGGGTCGGGTCGTTCAGGTGTCATGCAGACCTGTGTACCCGCCCGGCAGCCCTTCGTGTCATCGCCCCCGGCATCCGGTCCACCGACCGGGAGCCCTCCTAGGTGGGCCGTTGCAGCACCGTCATGCTGCGGTCCACCAGGGTCAGCCGGTCCCCGGCCTTCACCTTCGCGCCCGTGCCCGCCGGCACCCCCTCCGCGCGGCCCGTGTCCACGATCACCTCCCACTGGCGGCCGTGATTGACCGGCACCACGAAGTCCAGCGTCTTGGGAGAGGCGTTGAACATCATCAGGAAGGAGTCGTCGGCGATGCGCTCCCCGCGCTGCCCGGGCTCCGAGATGGCGTTGCCGTTCAGGAACACCGACAGCGCGGACGCCTGGGCCGAGTCCCAGTCCCGCTGGGTCATCTCCTTGCCCTCAGGGGTGAACCAGGCGATGTCCGACAGCTCGTCGTGGGTGCCCTCCACGGGCCGCCCGTGGAAGAAGCGCCGGCGCCGGAACACGGGATGCTCCTTGCGCAGCCACACCAACGCGCGCGTGAAGGCCAGCAACGGGGACGGCTCGGCGTCCTCCTCGGGCCAGTTCACCCAGGCCAGCTCGCTGTCCTGGCAGTACGCGTTGTTGTTGCCCCTCTGGGTGCGCGCGAACTCATCCCCGTGGCTGACCATCGGCACACCCTGGGACAGCATCAGCGTGGCCACGAAGTTGCGCATCTGGCGGGCGCGCAGCTCCAGGACGGCCGGGTCGTCGGTCTCGCCCTCGGCACCGCAGTTCCAGGACCTGTTGTGGCTCTCGCCGTCGCGGTTGTCCTCGCCGTTGGCCTGGTTGCGCTTGTCGTTGTACGACACCAGGTCGTTGAGCGTGAACCCGTCGTGGCAGGTCACGAAGTTGATGGAGGCCAGGGGGCGACGGCCGTCGTCCTGGTAGAGGTCGGACGAGCCGGTCAGCCGGGACGCGAACTCCGCGAGCGCCCGCCCCTCGCCCCGCCACAAGTCCCGCACGGTGTCGCGGTACTTGCCGTTCCACTCGGTCCACAGCGGCGGGAAGTTGCCCACCTGGTAGCCGCCCTCGCCGACGTCCCAGGGCTCCGCGATCAGCTTCACCTGGGAGACCACCGGGTCCTGCTGGACGAGGTCGAAGAACGACGAAAGCCGGTCCACCTCGTGGAACTGCCGGGCCAGGGTGGCCGCTAGGTCGAAGCGGAAGCCGTCGACGTGCATCTCGGTGACCCAGTAGCGCAGCGAGTCCATGATCAGCTGGAGCACGTGCGGGGACCGCATCAGCAGCGAGTTGCCCGTCCCCGTGGTGTCCATGTAGTAGCGGGGATCGTCCGCGAGCCGGTAGTAGGAGGGGTTGTCGAGGCCCCTGAAGGACAGCGTCGGGCCCAGGTGGTTGCCCTCGGCCGTGTGGTTGTAGACGACGTCCAGGATGACCTCGATACCGGCCTCGTGCAGGGCCCGTACCGCCGACTTGAACTCCAGGACCTGCTGGCCGCGGTCGCCCCAGGAGGCGTACGCGTTGTGCGGGGCGAAGAAACCGATCGTGTTGTAGCCCCAGTAGTTGTTCAGCCCCATGTCGACCAGCCGGTGGTCGTTCACGAACTGGTGCACCGGCATCAGCTCCAGGGCGGTCACCCCGAGCTCCACCAGGTGCTCGATCACCGCCGGATGCGCGAGCGCCGCGTAGGTGCCGCGCAGCTCGTCCGGCAGCCCCGGGTGCAGCATGGTCAGGCCCTTGACGTGAGCCTCGTAGAGCACCGTTTCGTGATAACCGCGCCGGGGCCGCCGGTCGTCGCCCCAGTCGAAGTACGGGTTGACCACGACCGAGGACATCGTGTGCGGGGCCGAGTCCAGGTCGTTGCGCTTGTCGGGCGCGTCGAAGTGGTAGCCGTACACCTCCTCGCCCCAGGTGATCGATCCGCTGACCGCCTTCGCGTACGGGTCGAGCAGCAGCTTCGCGGAGTTGCACCGCTGGCCGCGCTCGGGGGCGTACGGGCCGTGCGCGCGGAAGCCGTAGCGCTGTCCGGGCATGACGCCCGGCACGTACGCGTGCCGCACGAAGGCGTCGCTCTCCCGCAGTTCCACCGCCGTCTCCGAGCCGTCGTCGTGCAGCAGACACAGCTCTACTCGGTCCGCGGCCTCGGTGAAGACCGCGAAGTTGGTGCCGGCGCCGTCGTACGTGGCACCGAGTGGATACGCCTCTCCAGGCCAGACCTGCATGGTCACGACTCTTTCAGCCGGGCCCCGCCACCGGGGCGCCTTGCCCCTGAGTCTCCCCGAAAGTGAGGGAACCACCTATGACTTACATCCCTCTTACCAAATGACCAGTGCATACGACGTATGCCGTATGCGGAACCAAGTGGGACAGACACCACTCCCAGCGGTCCGGGGATGGACCCAGGGGGAGTAGGGGGAGATGTGCGAAGGACAGTGCACCGCCACCTGGGCAAAGTGGTGGCGGGTACGGCCATAGCGGTGGCCGGGACCGCCGTGATGGTCGCCGTCACCCTGCCCGGCACGGCGGGGGCCGACGAGTCGGGGGGCACCGGAAAGGCCGCCGGGTCCGCGCAGCAGGCGGCGGACGGAGTGGGCGCGGCACCCGGTGTCGTGCAACAGGCCCCGGCCGAGGGCGCGAAGGGCAAGGGCCGCGACCCGCTCACCGACGACGAGACCAAGCGCGTCGAGCAGCTCGCGGTGAACCAGCAGTTCCTCAACTCCAGTGAGAACGTGGACGGGAAGCGCGGCCCGCAGCGCCTCGACGTCGAACTCGCCGACCCGAACCCCGACGAGCTCGACAACCCGAACGCACCGCGCCGCGCGGACGTGACGTTCTACGACTACAAGGACGACACGGTCGTCACCAAGACCGTCAACCTGGACACCGGCAAGGTCGAACAGACCGGCACCCAGCACGGAGTGCAGCCGCCGGCGAGCCACGCCGAGGACGTCGAGGCGGCCCAGCTGCTCCTCGCGGACCCGCTCGGCGCGGGCCTGAAGGCGGACTACAAGGACGCCACCGGCAACGAACTCACCTCGCCGGACCAGCTGTTGCTGACCGCCATGATCTACAAGGCCACTCCTGGACGGCAGTCCGGCGTCCTCGACCAGTGCGGCACGCACCGCTGCGTGCGGCTGTTCCCGAAGGTCAAGAACGGGCCGTGGATCGACGCCCGTGACTTCGTCATCGACCTGAGCGCCCGCAAGGTCGGCAAGCTCACCGGCTGAGCCGACCGCGCCGTCCGCACCGACCCGCGTGGATCGCGCCCTCCTTCGTTCACTGTCCCAACTTGCTTCTCCTGTAAGGGAGTCACTTCTTCATGCGCGTCAACAGAATCAGCCGTGCCCGCAGTCGGGGGGCCGTGGCCCTCACGGTGGCCGCCCTGGCCGCCGGTGCCACCGCGGGCGCGGGCCCGGCCGTCGCCCAGCCGAAGGCCGCCCCGAGCGCCGCCGCCCCCGGCTGCAGCGCCGCCTACACCATCGAGCAGAAGCTCTCCACCGGCACCACCTGGCGGATGTGCTGGCACTACGAGCGCGAGGCCGGCCTCGTCCTGGAGAACATCTCCTACCAGCCGCCCGGCGAGGCCGCCCCCATCAAGGTGCTCGCCGACGCGAAGCTCGCCCAGATCCATGTCCCGTACGACGACGGGAAGAACGAGTACAGCGACCTCACCCAGTACGGCTTCGGCACGGGCCTGATGAACATGGCGCCCGGCGAGTGCCCCGGCGGCACCATCAAGACCGTCAAGGTCCCCGACGCCATCGACCCGGCCCACCCGAACGTCAAGGGCCTCTGTACGACGACCCGTTCACGCGGTCACGCCTTCCGCATGCAGGGCGACAGCGCCAACAAGGTCTTCCAGACCCAGGGCAAGGACTTCCTCGTCTACACGGTCAACCAGGTCGGCTGGTACGAGTACATCACCGAGTGGCGCTTCCAGGACGACGGCACCATCAACATGAACGTCGGTGCCACCGGCAGCCTTTCGCCCTACGACTACGACGCGGGCGACGGCCGCGGCTGGCCGCTCGGCAAGGGCGCCACGGCGTACGCGACGAGCCACCAGCACGACGTCTTCTGGAAGTTGGACTTCGCCCTCGACGGCTCCTCCAAGGGCCGCGTCGAGCAGTACGACTCCACGGTCACCACCCATGGCGCCAACACCCCCACGAACAAGACCACGTTGACCAAGGTCACCAAGGAACTCGCGGGCGACGCCAAGAACATGCGCTGGTGGCGCATCGTCAGCGCGACCGGCAAGAACAAGGACAACCACGCCCGGTCCTACGAGATAGTCCCCGGCCCCACCACCAAGTACCCGGGCCGCAGCTTCACCCAGCACGACGTGTACTTCACGCAGTACAACAAGTGCGAGCAGTTCGCCAGCGACAACCTGCCCAACTGCGGTGCCGGGCACCCGAAGCAGGTCGACAAGTGGGTCAACGGCCAGACCCTCACACAGCCCGTGGTCTGGGTGAACGTCGGCTTCCACCACATCGCCCGCGACGAGGACCAGCAGCCGATGCCGGTCCACTGGCAGGGATTCTCCATCGCGCCGCGAGACGTCACCGCTATGAATCCGCTCACTCCCGCCGCCCTCGCCGACCAGAACGGCAATGTGAACGGCGGAAGTTGAGAAACGACCCTGTCCATCCGGCTGCACCGCCGACCGGTCCCGGAGTACCCTTCCTTGATCGTTGAGACTGGGGAGAGCTCGGGGGAGCGGAAGGCGGTGCACGGGTGGGCTCGGGAGGGCTGGAGTTGCCCCCTGGTGACGAGAGTCACGAGGGGAACTCCGCAGAAGTCCCGCCCGGCGCGGTGTCCCTGGCACGTCCGATGGACGCGGCTGGTTCCATTGGGCCGGAGTTGGACTGGGACGCCGACGCCTGGCGCGAGGTGCGTACGCGCGCCCAGCGAGCCGGCCGCGCCTACATCTGGCTGAACCTGGTCGAACAGCGGCTGCGCGCCGTCGTGGCCGCCGTTCTGCGTCCCATCTACGAACCCGTCCACGGCGACGAATGGGTCGTCGCCGCGGCCGGTCCGGCCGGCCAGGAGTGGGTGCAGCGCGCGGTCGCCGTCCGCGAAGTCAGCCGCCGCAAGGGCTACTTGCTCGACCCGGCCGACGACAACGTCCTGAGCTTCCTGACCCTGCCGCAGCTGCGCGAGCTGATGGTGCAGCACTGGCCCTGCTTCGAGCCGTACTTCGACGAGCGCCGGGACGTCGAACTCGCCCTGGACGAGCTGGAGGTGACCCGCAACGTCGTCTCCCGCAACCGCGCCCTGTCCGAGGCCGTCCTCAACCAGGCCGAGCGGGCCTCCGCGAAACTCCTGGAGACCCTCGGCGCGGGCAGCGACGTACCGTCCGCGCGTCGGCTGCCCGTCGACGCGGTCGAGGAGCTGATCGGCGACCGCTTCGCCGACGTGGTCGCCGTCCACCCCGACCGGGTGCGGCTGATGCGCCAGTTTCCGGCCGAGGACATCTTCGGCGGGGCCCGCCGCGTCGACGCCATCGGCATCGGCCTCAACCTCCTCGTACAGAACTTCTCCGGCCGCCGGCTGGTCCGCCTGGCCGAGTCGGGCTGCCGGGTACGACTGCTGTTCCTCAACCCGGCCTCCAGCGCGGTGAAGCGGCGCGAGCGTGAACTCGGCATAAAACGGGGCGAGTTGAGCCGTGCCGTCGAGATGAACATCCTGCACATGCGGCGAGTGCGGTCCCGGCTGCGCGACCCGGGCGCCTTCGAGATCCAGGTCTTCGACGAGACACCCCGCTTCACGGCGTACCTCGTCGACGGCGACGGCTCGGACGGCATAGCCGTCGTGCAGTCCTATCTGCGCCGCAGCCGCGGCATGGAGGCGCCGGTGCTGGTGCTGCGCAACGGAAGCCGACTCGTCAAGTCGGACGAAATGGACGAGAGCGGTCTTTTCCCCACCTACCGCGATGAGTTCGAGCAGATGTGGGCGGATTCGCGACCGGTGTCCTGACCTGTCCGGGACCGGTCCGGCGGTAAGCGGAACGCGGTCCTCGGATTGTCAGTGGCTCATGCGAAGGTGGAGACCACTGGGGGAAAGCACCACCGAGAAGGGGGGCCGTCATGGCCTGGCACCAGGAGCTGCTCATCGGCTTCGACCTGGAGACGACCGGCACGGAGCCGCGCGAGGCGCGCATCGTCACCGGCGCCGTCATAGAGGTCAGGGGCGGACGGCCGGCGGGCCGTCGGGAGTGGCTGGCGGATCCCGGCGTGGAGATCCCGGCCGACGCCGTCGCCGTGCACGGCATCACCAACGAACGCGCCACCGCCGAGGGCCGCCCGGCCGACGAGGTCGCCGACGCCATCGCGGACGTCCTCACGACCTACTGGAAGACCGGCGTCCCCGTCGTCGCCTACAACGCGGCCTTCGACCTCACCCTGCTCTCCGCAGAGTTGCGCCGGCACGGACTCCCCTCCCTGCGCGACCGCCTGGGCGGCATCGACCCCGCCCCGGTCATCGACCCGTACACGATCGACCGCTCCGTCGACCGCTACCGCCGCGGCAAGCGCAACCTCGAAGCGGTCTGCCAGGAGTACGGCGTGGTACTCGACACCGCCCACGACGCCTCGGCCGACGCCCTCGCCGCCGCCCGCCTGGCCGGCGCGATAGCCGACCGCCACCCCAAGGTCGCGGCCCTCGGCCCCGCCGAACTCCACCGCCGCCAGATCGAGTGGTACGCCGAATGGGCCGCCGACTTCCAGAGCTTCCTGCGCCGCAAGGGCGACCAGGACGCGGTGGTGGACGGCACGTGGCCGCTGCGGGAGTTGGAGGACGAGACGGTCTGAGCCTCGGGCGGGTTCAACAGGGCTATCGGTTCAGAACGGATACCACCGCACCGTCTCGTCCCCGACCCGCAAGGACCTCACCCGCCGCTCGAACTCGGCCAACGCCTCGGGATTGCTCGGCGCATGCTGCGCGACCCACGCACAGCTGGCCGTCTCCCGAGCACCGCGGAGCACCGAGCACCCGTCCCACTCGCGCACGTCCCAGCCATACGCCTCGGTGAACGAGTCGTACGCCCGGGCCGGGAAGGCATAGCGATCGCGGGTCAGAGCCATCACCACCAGATCGTGCTCGCGCAGATCCGCCGAGAAGGTCTCCAGATCGACCAGGACCGGCCCGTCCGGACCGACGTGCACATTGCGCGGCAGCGCGTCGCCATGGATCGGGCCGGGCGGCAGATGAGGCGTGAGCGCGGCGGCAGCAGCCGCGAAGCCGTCGCGGCGCTCGCGCAGATACGCCGCGTCCGCCGGATCGATCGCATCACCGGCGAGCCGCAGCCAGCGCTCCACCCCGCCCAGCAGCTCGCGCGGCGGGAGTTCGAAGGAGGGGGAGGGGAGCGCGTGGACGAGGCGTAGCAGTTCGGCCAAATCCCGGGGTTCGGCGGGACGTACCGAATCGGCCAGCCGGTGCCACACGGTCACCGGGTGTCCCTCGACGAGGCGTGCCTTCGGGTCGGCGGCCCGCACCGCAGGTACGCCCGCTTCGGCCAGCCACACCGCGACCTCCAGCTCGCGCCGGGCGCGGTCGAGGAGTTCGGCGTCGCGGCCCACCTTGACGACCAGGTCACCGGCGGCGAACACCGCGTTCTCGCCGAGGGCGAGGAGCCGCGCGTCCCGCGCCGGGCCGGGCAGCACGTCCGCCGCGGCCAGTACGTCCCGCGCCCGTGCCTCGTCCATCGTCCGCCTCCGTGTCGTCCCTGTGCGTGTCCCTGTGCGTGTGCGTACGGCGTCGGGTTCCCGCCATCCGACGGCCAGTGTCGCATTCGCACAGGTGGGACGGCATGCGAGGTGCCTTGACGAGGCACACGGCCTTCACGACCATGACGGGGCCCGACCGGGCCGTGCAAAGGGGCTGATTCCATGACATCGGTGACGGGGGTAGCGGTCACGGAGGTGCGGACGCCGCCGAGCCGCGCGCCGGGCCGGGGCCGGCAAGGGCGCGGCTCCGATCATGCGGCCTGGTTCCTGGTGTTACCCGCGCTGATCCCGATCCTCGTGCTCAGCGTCGGTCCCCTCCTCTACGGCGTCCTGCTGGCCTTCACCGACTCCCAGTCGGGCCGCACCGCGCCCACCCAGTGGATCGGCGGTCTCAACTTCCGGGATCTGCTGCACGACACCCTGTTCTGGGAGTCGTTCCGGATCGGACTGGTGTGGGCGGTCGGGGTAACCGTCCCGCAGTTCCTCCTCGCCCTGGGCCTCGCCCTGCTGCTCAACCAGGACCTGCGGCTGAGATGGCTCGCCCGGGCGCTGGCGATCGTCCCGTGGGCGATGCCCGAGGTCGTCGTCGGCATCATGTGGCGGATCGTCTACAACCCGGACGCCGGCATCCTCAACGAGACCCTGCACGACCTCGGCCTCGGGAACGGCCGCGACTGGCTCAGCAGCCTGTCGACCGCGCTGCCCGCGGTGATCGTCGTAGGCGTCTGGGCCGGCATGCCCCAGACGACGGTCGCCCTGCTCGCCGGGCTGCAGAACACCCCGCGCGAACTCCAAGAGGCGGCTGCCGTCGACGGCGCCGGAGCCTGGCGCCGCTTCCGCACGGTCACCTGGCCCGCCCTCAGACCGGTGGCGCTGTCGATCACGGCGCTCAACCTGATCTGGAACTTCAACTCGTTCGCCCTGGTCTACGTCCTGACCAGCGGCGGACCCGGCGGCCGCACCCGGCTGCCCATGCTCTTCGCCTACGAAGAGGCCTTCCGCTACGGCCAGTTCGGGTACGCGGCGGCGATGGGATGCCTGATGGTCGCGGTGATCTCGGTGCTCCTCGCCGTCTTCCTCGTAGGCCGACTTCGGGGAGGAGACGACTCGTGAGGAGCAGGACCAGCACCACCACAGGCCTGAGGACGAGCACCGGTGCCCGCGCGGGGCAGTACATAGCCCTGCTCGCGTACCTCGTCTTCTTGGCCTTCCCCTTCCTCTGGTTGATCTCCACCGCCTTCAAGTCCCCGCGAGAACTGGGCAGTCTGCACCCCACCTGGATCCCCCGGCACCCCACCCTCGCCAACTTCCGCCAGGCCTTCGACGAACAGCCGCTGCTGCACGCCGCGTTGAACTCCCTGCTCGCCGCGCTCGGGGCCGCGCTGATCGCCGTGGTGATCGCGACACCGATGGCGTGGGTCATGGCGCGGCGCCGGACGCTGCTCGCGCGGGCCGCTACCGGGTGGGTGGTGGTCAGTCAGGCGTTCCCGTTCGTGCTGGTGATCATCCCGCTGTTCCTGGTGCTCAAGAACCTGCGGCTGATCGATTCCCTGGCCGGCCTGATGCTGGTCTACGTGGTCTGGTCGCTGCCGTTCGCGCTCTGGATGCTCGTCGGCTATGTGCGGGCGGTACCGGCCGAGTTGGAGGAGGCGGCTGCGGTCGACGGCGCCGGGAGACTCCGCACCCTCGTGTCGGTGACGGCACCGCTGCTCGCGCCGGGCATCGTGGCGACGGCACTGTTCGCGTTCGTCACCGCGTGGAACGAGTTCTTCTTCGCGCTGGTCCTGCTCAAGACCCCGCAGCACCAGACCCTGCCGGTCGTCCTCACCCACTTCATCGGCGCGGAGGGCGTAGCCGACCTCGGCCCCCTGGCCGCAGCCGCGTTCCTCGCGACCCTCCCCTCCCTGATCGTCGTCGCCCTGATCCAACGCCGGATCACGGGCGGCATGCTCACCGGGGCGGTGAAGAGCTGATGCGCCCCCGCTGGATCCTCGCGCTCGCCCTGACCCTGCTCCTCGCCGGCTGCACGAGCGGCGGCGGAAACAACTCCGCGAACGGCAGGATCACCCTCCGCTTCCAGTCCCTCGCCTGGCAGGAGGAGTCCGTCACCGCCAACAAGGAGTTGGTGAAGGAGTGGAACGCCACCCATCCGGACGTCAAGGTCGAGTACGTACAGGGCAGTTGGGACAGCGTCCACGACCAGCTGCTCACCTCCTTCGAGGGCGGTGAGGCGCCGGACATCATCCACGACGCCTCCGACGACCTCGCGGACTACGCCTACGGCGGCTACCTCGCCGACCTCCGGAACCTGCTCCCGGCCCGGCTCAAGTCCGAGATCCCGCAGCGCAGTTGGGAGACCACGTCCTTCGGTGACGGGATCTACGGCGTGCCGTTCCTCCAGGAGCCGAGGGTGCTGATCGCCAACGCGACCTGGCTGAAGAAAGCGGGCGTACGGATCCCGACCCCCGAACACCCTTGGACCTGGCCGGAGTTCAGGGCCATCACGCGCCGGTTGAGCGGCGACGGCAAGTACGGCGTGGCCTGGCCGCTCAAGGAGCCGGTGTCCGCCACGCTCAACCTGTCTCTCTCGACGGGCGGCGAACTGTTCCACCGGGCCGCGGACGGCAAGGTGACCGTCCGCTTCGACGCGGCCGACCAGGTCGTACCGCGCACGATCCACGACCAGGCGGACGTGGACCACAGCGCCTCGCCCACAACGCTCGGCAGCGGCGGCTCGGACACCCTGCCCGGGTTCTTCGGCGGCAAGTACGCGATGGTCCCGCTCGGCTTCTCCTACCGCCAGCAGATCGTGCAGCAGGCGCCGAAGGGCTTCGACTGGCAGGTGCTGCCCGCCCCGGCCGGCGCCGACGGACTCACCCAGGGCGTCAGCCCCCAGACCCTGTCCATAGCCGAGGACAGCCCCCACAAAAAGGAGGCCGCCGAGTTCGTCGACTTCCTGCTCCAGCCCAAGAACATGGTCCGCCTGGCCCTCGGCGACTGGATGCTCCCCACCGGCACGCAGGCCCTCAAGAACCCGGCCCTGCACACCACGAAGGACGACTGGTCCACCGGTACTGCACTCGCCGACGACCTCGTCTCGGCGCCCGCACAGTCCGTACGCGGCTACCCCGAGTGGAAGGACAAGGTGGCCACGCCGGCGTTCCAGGAGTACTACAGCGGAGCAATCACCCTCGCTGAACTGCGGAAACGCCTGGAGAAGGACGGCAACTTGGTACTGGCGAGATACCAACGCTGAGATGAGGCCTTTAGGTGCGAGGGGAACTGCGCGACCAGCCCCAACGCACCCGCACTCGCCAATCAACCGCACAGCCCTCCCCGGAATGCGCTTCCCGCACAGAAATCCCGTTGCCCCACCCCACCCGCCCCACCTAGCGTGAGCGGCATGTCAGCCGCGAACGCGATCACTTACTCCGGTCTGGGCCGGAGCTGCACGTATGCGACCCGCATGCGCCGCGGCCCCGGTGCCCTGACCGGCCCGGGCGCACCCGCCCGCTGACTCTTCTCCCTGTTCTTCCGGTCGGGGCCTTCGTCTGCCCGTATGCCCTTCACGGAAGACAAGGACCGCAGGCCATGGCCCGCCCCACCCACGTTTCGCGCGCGCTCTCGCAGAACTTCCTCGCCGACCGCGCCACCGCCGAATACGTCGCCCGACTCGCCGTCCCGCACAGACGCCGGATCCCCCTCCTCCTCGAAGTGGGCGCGGGAAAAGGCGCGTTGACCGCGAAACTCGCGCCCCACTGCCACGAACTGCACGCCCACGAGATCGACCCCCGACTCGTGCCGAAGCTCCGCACCCGTTTCGCCACCACCCCCCAAGTGCGCGTCATCGCCGGTGACTTCATGGACACCCGACCCCCACGCGTCCCGTTCTCCGTCGCCGGAAACGTGCCCTTCTCCCGCACCGCCGACATCGTCGACTGGTGCCTGCGCGCCCCCGCCCTCACCGACGCCACCCTGCTCACCCAGCTGGAGTACGCCCGCAAACGCACCGGCGACTACGGGAGTTGGACCCTGCTGACGGTACGCAGCTGGCCGCGCCACGAGTGGCGGCTCGTCGGACGGGTCGACCGGACTCGCTTCAGCCCCGTGCCGCGCGTCGACGCCGGGATCGTAAGGATCGAACGGCGCCGGACCCCACTCCTCGCACCCGCCGAACTGCGCGACTGGCGGCACCTGGTCGAGCTGGGCTTCTCGGGGGTGGGAGGTTCACTGCACGCTTCGCTCCGCCGGGCACACCCGAGGCGCCGCGTGGACGCCGCGTTCCGTGCCGCGCGCCTCGACCCGCACGTCCTCGTCGGCGAGGTGTCTCCGGACCACTGGCTACGGCTGTACAGGGAGCTGACGTCGTAGCAGAGATGCCGTAGGACAGCAGTGAGGGCCTGTTGGTTCCCCCGGGATACCAACAGGCCCTCAGTCAAAGGGAGTTACACCCGCACCCGCTCGCCCTCGCCCGCCACTGTGGACGTGATCTCCTCCGGTGACTCGTCGTGCGTGAGGTCGGGAAGGCGGTGCAGCCACTTCGGGAAGTACCAGTTGCGTTC
Source organism: Streptomyces hokutonensis (assembly GCF_042751305.1). GTDB lineage: Bacteria > Actinomycetota > Actinomycetes > Streptomycetales > Streptomycetaceae > Streptomyces > Streptomyces hokutonensis_A. The sequence continues at coordinate 317,376 of NZ_JBHYWD010000003.1, read as the reverse complement.
GCCCAGCAGCGCCATCACCGCGGGGAGCAGGACGCCCCGGATGACCGTCGCGTCGATGAGTACCGCCGCCGCGAGGCCGACGCCCATCTGCTTCATGGACTGCATGGACAGCGTGCCGAAGATCGCGAAGACGGCGACCATGATGATCGCGGCGCTGGTGACGACGCCGGCCGTGGTGACCACGCCGTGCTGGATCGCGTCCCGGGTCGTACGGCCGCGCAGCCGGGCCTCGCGGATGCGGGAGACGACGAACACGTGGTAGTCCATCGACAGGCCGAACAGGATCACGAAGAGGAACAGTGGGAGCCAGGTGACGATCGCCCCGACGCCCTCCGCGCCCACCAGTGAGGCGCCCCAGCCGTGTTGGAACACGGCGACGAGGATGCCGTAAGCCGCGCCCACCGAAAGGAGGTTGAGGACGATCGAGGTGATCGCGACCGTCAGCGAGCGGAACGACAACAGCATCAGCAGGAAGGCGAAGACCACGACGAACGCGAAGACCGGGACGACCGATCCGAGGAGCTGGTCGTTGAAGTCGTGCGAGCCGGCGACCTGTCCGGTGATCGGTGCCTGGACGCCGTCGACCTTGCCGAGGGTGGCGGGCCGTACGTCGTCGCGGAGTTTCTCCAGGCTCTTCGCGGCCTTGTCCTGGTCGGAGCCGCCGACGAGCGGGACGTAGACGAAGGCGACGTTCTGCGCGTCGTGCAGCTTGATGTCGACCGGGCCGAGCGAGGCGCCCGAACTGACCGCCTGCGCCTTGAAGTCGGCCAACGCCTGCTTGACCTCGGGGGAGTTGATGTCCTTCGCCTTGACGACCACCTCGGCCGGTTCGGAGCCGCCGGGGAAGGCGTCGTTGACGCGGTTGTAAGTCCCCACGATCGGGAGGGAGTTGCCGAACTCCTGGTCCAGGGTGAGGTTCTCGGTCTTCATGCCGACCGCGGGAGCGGCGATCGCCAGCAGCGCGCCGACCGCGACGAGGACGGAGACGAGCGGCTTGGCGAGCACGCCCTTGAGGACGGCGGTCCAGAACCGGCTCTCGCCGTTGCCCCGGCGGCTGCGCCGGCGCAGGAACGGGATACGGCCCTTCTCCACCCGCTCGCCCAACAGCGAGAGCAGCGCGGGCAGTACGGTCACCGAGCCGACCATGGCGACCGCGACGACCATCAGCGAGGCCAGGCCCATCGCCTCGAACTCGGCGAGCCCGGTGAACAGCATGCCCGCCATCGCCACGCACACCGTGACACCGGAGACGATGATGGCGCGGCCACTGGTCGCGGCGGCGATCCGCAGCGCGGCCCCGGCGTCCCGGCCGGCCTCGCGCTCCTCGCGTTCGCGGCGCAGATAGAACAGGCAGTAGTCGACACCGACGGCCAACCCGACAAGCAGCATCACGGAGTTGGCGGTGTCGCTCATCGGCTGGACGTGGCTGACGATGCCCATCAGGCCCATCGTCGCGATGATCGCGGTGAGGGCCAGAGCTACCGGCAGCAGCGCCGCGACCAGCGCGCCGAAAGCGATGAGGAGGATGCCGAGGGCCACGGGTACGGCGGAGTACTCGGCCTTCTTGAAGTCGTCGCCGAACGCGTCCTTGTACTGCTTCGCCATGCTGGCGCCGCCGATCTCCTCGATCCGCAGCGAGCCGTGGTCCTTCTGCACCCCGGCGACGGCGTTCAGTACCGGCTCCACCCGGTCACCCGCGGTGTCCGAGTCGCCCCGCATGTCGAACTGGACGAGCGCGCTCCGGCCGTCCTTCGAGATCGTCTTCGTGTCGTACGGCGAGGTCACGTCCGTCACCTTGCCGGTGCCGTTCACCGCCGTGACGACCGCGGAGACCGCGGAGCGGAACTCGGCGTCGGTGGACTTGAGCGCCCCGTCCTTCGACTGGATCAGGATCGTCTCACTGGCCGGCTCCTTGATCCCGGCGTCGTCGATGATCTGGGCGGCGGTGTGCGTCTCGCCCTTCAGCTGGTCGCTCTCGGCGACGTCCACCCGGCCCGCCGCCGAACCGATTCCCATCGCCAGAACCACGAACAGCACCCAGATGCCGACCGCGGCCCACCGGTGCCGGGCGCTCCAGCCGCCGGCCCGGGCGGCGAGGCCCCGCACCCGCGAATCTCCGTTCCCCATGACGGGCTTGCCCCCTTGTGCACGGTGACGGCCCCCTGCCGCCACCTCATGGATCGAAGGTATGCGCGGAATAAGAACGTCCCCTCGTGCTGACCGGTGAAGTACCGGCGGCCCGGCTCCTCCGCACGGACCCCGGGCCCTCACCACTGGGGAGGACAGCGGCCCCTTACATCTATCCGGGCGCCTCGGGGGTGGTGATCAGGGTGTCCGATGCGTCGGCCGGGGTCCGCTTTGTTATTAAGAAACCTTGTTGAACAAGTCACAGGTGCTTGTAGGTGTGTCCATAACTGTTGATCCGGAGCCACCTCATCCGCGAGAGTTTCCGCGCACCCGCGCATCACGAAAAGCGGCCGTCGTGCCCACCCCCACGGGGCACGAAGGCCGCTTTATGGTGTGCGGATGACGACGACGTATGCGGCGCTGCTGCGCGGGATCAACGTGGGCGGCAACAAGAAGCTCCCGATGGCCGAACTGCGGGCGCTCCTCGAAGGCCTCGGACACGACGACGTCCGCACCTACCTCCAGAGCGGCCAGGCCGTGTTCACGAGCGGCCACGGGGACGAGGAGTCCCACGCGGCGGAACTCGCCCGGGCCATCGAGGAGCGGTTCGGCTTCACGGTCGACGTCGTCGTCCGCGACCACGCCTACCTGAAGGCCGTCGCCGACAACTGCCCTTTCCCGGCGGCCGAGTTGGAGGCGAAACAGCTCCATGTCACGTACTACTCGCTGCCGGTCACGGAGGACCGCTTCGAGGGGCTCGACCAACCCGCCTTCCTCCCTGAGGAGTTCCGCCTCGGTGATCGCGCGCTGTATCTCTACGCCCCCGACGGCCTCGGCCGCTCCAAGCTCGCCGTCGAACTGGCCAGGCCGCGCCTGAACAAGGGGCTGATCGCCACCACCCGCAACTGGAACACCGTGCTCAAACTCGTGGAGCTGACCGGCAGTTGAGATCCCTTCTGGAGGGAGAGATCCACCCTGTGCGAGGCTCGTCCCCATGCGCTACATCATCATCGGAGCAGGGGCGGTCGGCGGAGCCATCGGTGGCCGGCTGGCCGGGGCGGGGTGCGAGGTCGTCCTCGTCGCGCGGGGTGCGCAGCGGGTGGCCCTGGCCGAGCACGGGCTGCGGCTCAAGGTGCCGGACGGTGAGTCGACGTACCGGTTGCCTGTTGTCCAGGAGCCCGCGGAACTGGGCGAGTTGAGGCCCGACGACGTACTCCTGCTCGCCGTCAAGACGCAGGACAGCGAGGCCGCGCTCGCCGCCTGGGGACTCGCGCCGGTCGCCGGCGGCGGTACGGCCGCCGAACGGCTGCCCGTCGTCTGCGCGCAGAACGGGGTCGAGAGCCAGCGCCTGGCGCTGCGCCGCTTCCGGCGGGTGTACGGCGTCTGCGTCTGGCTGCCCTCGAGCCTCGTCGAGCCGGGCGTGGTCGCCGCCGAGGGCGCTCCCCTCACCGGCATCCTGCACCTCGGCCGCTATCCGCACGGCACGGACGAGACCGCCCGGCTGATCGCCGCCGACCTGGAGAAGTCGCGGTTCGAGGCGCCGGTCGTGCCCGACGTCACGCGCTGGCAGTACTCCAAACTGCTCGGCAACCTCGCCAACGCGATCGAGGCGGTCTCAGGGCCGCTCGGCGGCGAGGAGCGCTTCACGTTCTACGGGCGGGTGCGGGCCGAGGGCGCGGCCGTGCTCGCCGCGGCCGGTGTCGCGTACGCGAGCGCGGAGGAGGAGAAGGAGGCGCGCGGCGACAAGATGCAGCTGGTGGAGATCGAGGGCGCACCGCGCGGCGGCGGTTCGTCCTGGCAGTCGCTGAACCGGGGCACCGGCACCATCGAGGCCGACTACCTCAACGGCGAGATCGCACTGCTGGGGCGGCTGCACGGCGTACCGACCCCCCTCAACGACCTGCTGCAACGGCTCGCGAACTCCTTCGCGCGTGAGCGAAGGGCGGCCGGTTCGCTGCCGTTCGACGAGCTGGTCCGCCTCGCCGACGAGGCTGTCGCGTTTGTTCAAGAGTCCTGACGACGCGCTGCCTAGCGTGGGGTGCATGAGCAACCACGACCTGCACCCGTACATGATCGAATGCGCCGCCGAGGCGGCCCGTGTCGCCCGCGGTGTCCGTGCGACACAGCTCGACGACCCCACGCACTGCCCCGACTGGGACGTCCGCACCATGGTCAACCACTGGGTCCTCTACACCTCGCACGGCCTGGAGCACCGCGCCCTGCGCAAGCAGCTCTCCGAGGAACTCACCGCCCGCGACTTCACCGCCGACCCGGACTGGGCCGAGGCCTACGCCGCCCAGCTGGACCGAGCCGTCGCCGCCTGGGCCGACCCTGTGGTGTGGGAGGGCGAGGTCGACCTCGGCATGGCGAAGATGCCGGCCGACGAACTCGCCCCGATGATCATCAAGGAGCTCGCGGTGCACGGCTGGGACGTCGCCACGGCCACCGGCCAGGAGTACCGCGTCTCGGACGGCGCCGCCCGCCTCGTCCTCGACGTGGTCGAGAAGCACGGCGAGCTCTACCGCCAGTACGACGGCTTCGCCGACCCGGTGCCGGTACCGGACGACGCCCCCGTCTTCGAGCGCGCCCTCGCGTCCAGCGGACGGGACCCCCGGCAACAGGCCACGATCAAATTGGACCACTGAGAGACCAGGCGATTGGGCCGAGCGTTCAGCCCAATCGGCGATTAGCGTTCCGTATATGAGCACTGACACCGCCGTCCGCGTCGACTTCTACTTCGACCCCGCCTGCCCCTTCGCCTGGATCACCTCCCGCTGGCTGCTGGAGGTCGAGCGCGAACGCCCGCGCGACCGCCACTTCCACGCGATGAGCCTCTACCTCCACAACATCGGCAACGAACTCCCCGACTGGTACCGGGAGTTGGTCGACAAGTCGATCGGCCCGGTACGCGTCGCAGTGGCCGCCGCCGAACAGCACGGCGACAAGGTCCTGCGCGACCTGTACACGGCCTTCGGTGTCCGCATCCACGAGCGGCGCCACGACGCCTTCGACGCCGTGATCGCCGAATCCCTCGCCGAACTCGGCCTCCCCGCCGCCCTCGCCGACGCCGCCCACGATCCGTCGTACGACGACGCCGTGCGCCGCAGCCATGAGGCGGGCATCGAGGAGGAGTCGGGCGGATACGTGGGCACGCCCACCCTGCACGTCGACGGGACGGTGTGGTTCGGCCCGGTGCTGCGGGCGATTCCGCGCGGCGCGAAGGCCGCCGAACTCTTCGACAGCTTCCGGGTGTTGGCCACGCACCCGGACCTCTTCGAGCTGAAGCGGACCCGTACCGGGGGACTGTCGTTCGACTGAAAGTCAGAAGTGTGCACGGGGTTGTCGTCACGGAGTGACAAGAACGCCGGAGGAAACGCAGTGCAGAGTGCGGACGGGCCGTCCGGGTCCGACATCACAGGGGAGTGCCGGAACCGGGCGGCTCCCGTGTACCGTTCGGGCGCCACCTCCCCTAACTCCGGGACAAACCAGGCTTGTTGTCCCTAGGGTGAAGTGCGCGAATTCGGACGGAAGGGCGGGGGACAGTGGCGGGCAGGGTCCTACCGTCGTTGCCGCAGTACCGCAAGGACGGGGTGACGCGACGGCTGTGCGCGTCGGTCCATCTCGACGAGGCGTTCGCCCGGGAGGTCGACCACCGTCTCACGGGCGACCGGCTCACCGCCCTGGGCCTCACCCTCGGCATCAACTTCGTCGCCCTGGCCCGGCACGCCCGCGCGGCCCTGCTGCGGCGCGAGTCACTCGACCGCCAACTCGCCTGGCTCTTCGCCGCGTTGGTCCTGTCCTTGCTCGTCGCGGTATGGGGCCTGATCGAAGGCCGCGGGTCCGTGGTCCTGGTCGGCGTCTACGGCCCGCTCGGTATCCTCGGCGCCTCCTGGTGGCTGGTCCGCCGCGCGGAGGCGCAGGCGCGGGACGCGGCGCAGGAGGTGTTCCGCAACCCCGACAAGGCCGAGAAGCTCGCCGCGCCCGTGGAGCCGGAGGCGGAGAGCTGGCTGCAGGAGCACTCGCTCAAGCGCGCCAACGTCCTGCCGTACGCGGACGCGGCGGCCCTCACCAACCCGTTCGTGGGCAGCGGCAGCAAGATCAAGGAAGTCGTCTGGCAGCCCATCGACGTCAGCAAGCCCGCCGAAGCGCCGAACGGCGGCAAACTCACGATCCTGCCCTTCGACGCCGTCGACCTGCACACCTACATCGCCAAGGAGATGGAGGGCATCGCCGGTCTGGAGGGGCTGCGCGCCAAGAACCGGCTCTACGTCCTCGGCAGCAACGCCTACATGCTCCCCGAACTGCTGCCCGACCGCACCGCCCGGCCGCGCCCGCAGATCCCCCGGCAGTTCGTGCAGGCCGGGCTGCAGAGCCCCGGCGCGGGCATGCGCACCCATCTGTGCCTGGAGCGCGTCGGCGAGGGCGGCCGGATCATTGTCTCCATGTACCTGCGGGCGATCCTCAGCGGACCCAGCCTCACCTGGGAGGTCGCTTCCTACGCCATCCCGCCGCTGCACGGCCGCTTCTACCGGGTGGACCGGCTGCCGGTGGCCGGCGCCGAGAGATGGCGGAGCCTCTTCCGGCACGCCACCTCACGCACCTGGCCCGAACTGCGCGGTGCCGTCGGCCGGATCCGCGACCGGAGCAGGCGCCGCCGTACCGCCGAGAAGGCCCTGACGAAGCTGCGCCGGGACATCACCGAGCAGCACTGGATCGTCGACTACGGCGCCGCCGACAGCCTGCGCGAGTGGATCGGCGACTGGAGCGAGGCGGGCTACGCCGAGCGCATCGACTCGCAGGACTTCCTCTTCCGCCTGCAGCAGGGCGTGTTGATCGCCACCGAGCGGTTCCTGAAGGACCATCACGTCGACACGAGTTCCTTCGACAAGGCGCAGCAGATCATCAACACCCAGACCTACAACATCTCCGGTGACATCACGGGCAACAGCAACTTCGGCAACCACGGACAGATCAACGTCAACGGACAGCAGGGACACGGGGGTCCGGGCCAGGGCGGGGCACAACAGCCCCAGCCCTGAACCGGGCGCGGAACAGGAGCCGGCACATGAGCACGTACAACTTCAACGGCAACATCAGCGGGCCGTCCAACTTCGGGGACCACGGCCGCATCGAGATCAACAACGGCACGGACGCGGCCGACGTGGTGCGCCTCGCCGAGCAGCTCGTGGACCGGCTGCGCGGCGACCACCCGGCGCTCGTCCCCCAAGCACAGGTCATCCAGGGCGAGTTGGCCCAGGCGGGCGAGGAGGGCCGGGCCGTCAATCGGGGCCGTGTCCGGGCCGCGCTGGAGACCATCACCATCGGCGTCGGGGCCGGCACCGGCGGCCTCGCCCTCATCGAGCAGCTGAAGCACGCGCTCGGCCTGTGAGGCGGTAGGGGCGCCCCGCCTCAGCAGGGCGCCTCCGTACTCACTTGGCCCTGACCACCGCCCGCGCCCCGCCCCCGAGGTCCAGTTCGAGCCCCGAGCGCAGGGGAACCGTCTGGCCGGGCTCGATCTGCTGCGAGCCGCCGTCGGAGCGGGTCCCCGTCCAGGTCCGCTGTGAGCGGTTGGCGATGCCGAACCGGCCCGGTTTCGAAGGGTGTTCGACCAGTTCCGCGACCAGGCTCGCGTCCGAGCAGTCGTGCCGGGTCGGCTCCGCCTGGAGGTGGTGGGCCTGCACCCGGGCCGCCCGGCGCAGCCGGATGTGGTGCTCGGCGCGCGGCGGGGGAGTGGTCACCACCAGCCGCGGCGGGAGGACGAGTTGGCTTCCGCAGCCCCAGCAGGCGCGGGCCGGCGGGTTCTCGCCCGGCTCCGTCATGTTCTCCCGCCCGCACGCGGCGCACTCCACGACCGAGTCCAGTACGGCCCGCAGCGCGTCCCGCCACTCCGACTCGCGGACCCGGGACGCCGGATCGCGCAGCCCGACGGTGAAGCCGCGCCGGAACAGGTCCTGGAGCTTCCCGGCCGCCGCGTCCCAGGTGGCCAGCACGGTCGCGTGCTCCATCGGGTCAGGCGCGTTGGAGTCGTCGGCCGGGTCGAAGACGAACAGCGGACTCCTGCCGTACAGCTTGCGCTCGGCCGCCTCGTCGAGGCAGTGGATGCCCAACTCCCGCTTGCCCTTGAGCGGGTGATGGTTCATCAGGAACATGAACAGCAGGACCGCGAGGGAGTGCAGGTCGGACTGGGTGCCGGGACGGGCCCCCGGCTCGGCGCGGACCAGCTCGGGCGCCATGAACTCCATCGTGCCCGAGATGCCGCTGACGTCGCCCTCGACCACCGCGTTGTCGTTGTCGCAGACCAGTACCTCACCGGTGGCCGGATCGAAGAAGATGTTGCCCCAGGAGATGTCCCGGTAGGCGATGCCCCGCGAGTGCAGCGCCTGGTACGCCTCCACCGTGTACAGGCACGCCGTCAGCAACGCCCGCGGCGAGGTGCGCAGTTGGCGCCGGAACAGCGCGGGCAGCCCCTTGAAGCGGTCGGGGCGCAGGCCCATCAGATACCCGAACGAGCCCCGGTACTCGGGCACATACGCCTCGGGCCACAGGAACCGGTCGTCGTCGAAGTCGCGGTCCACCAACTCCCGTACGATCGCGTCCTGTTCCGGCGTCGCGCAGGTCGGGTAGTACCACTTCAGGGCCATGTCCCCGGCCGGAGTCTTGGCCCGGTACACCTCGCCCTGGCCGCCCGCGCCCAGCATGTCGACGATCTGGATCTCCTCGCCGTTCTGCGCGGTCAGCCGGGTACCGCTGTCGAGCATGCCGCTCATCTATGTCTCCGTCTTCGGTTCCGTGTCCATGGGTGCCGCCACCGGATGCCGCAGCGCCGCCGCCAGCGTGGTGTCGTCGCCCGAGTACTGCGAGGCCTGCCGCAGCCACTCCGGGAGCACGGCACGCACCCCCTCGCTGCCCTCCTCCGTCAGCCGGCCGTCCAGGCCCGCCACGAACTGCCGGTAGCCGTCGGCCGAGGCGAAGCTCTTCGAGAGTCCGTCCGTCGACAGCACCACCAGGCGCGGGGTGCGGGCCTCGTCGAACACCGGCGCCCAGTGCATCCGCACCGCGCTCCAGGCCTCCTTGCCGCACAGCGACTCCGTCTCGTCGCCGAGATCCTCCTCGGCGGGGGCCAGCGGCCGGCTCAGGGTGCCGTCGTGCCCGACCACCGCGAGATCCCCGTCGCCGATCTGCCAGGCCACGAACAGCCACGGCGTGAGGACGGCGCCGATCAGCGTGGTGCCGTACAGCAGCAGTTTCTCGCTCTGCCGCGGTTCCGGGGTGCCGGTGTCGGCGACCGGGCGGTGCCGGGACCAGTGGCCGAGGGCCTCCTCCCGCCAGTCCTGTACGAGGGCGCGCGGGAAGTCGTCGCGGGCGTAGGTCATCAGCCGGGTCAGGCGGCCCCGTTCATGGCAGTCGCGGGCCGCGCGGGCGAACAGTTCGGCCCGGCCGAGGAAGCGGTCCACGGCGAAGCGCGCGCCGATCTCACTGCGGGCGTGGGCGGCCGAGCCGTGGCCGTCGGCGACCGCCAGCAGCAGCGGGTCGTCGCCGGAGCCGGTGCCCTCACACGCGTACCAGTCCTGGTTCAGTTTCTTGCCGACGCCCTGCACGCTCTCGGCCAGTGTCTCCCAGCGTCGCACCCCGAGCGTCACCACACGTCGTCGTCATCGTCGTCGTCGATGACCGGCGGCGCGTACGGCTGCTTGGTGAGGGTCAGCCCGGAGGAGCCGCCCGCGACCGGCTGCGAGGCCGCCTTCACCGCCGCCGTCGACGCCCAACGGATCGCCGCCGCAAGCTGTTTGGGACTGTTGGCGTCCAGCGGCTGCATCTCGGGATTGCCCAGGAACTCCTGCAGCACACTGCGGTCCGCGTCACCGCCGATCGCGATCGCGACCCGAACCGCCTTACGGCCCCAGGGTGTTGCGTCGATCGCCTTCAGGCCCGCCCGCCAGTCGTCGGTGGGGCCTCCGTCCGACACGAGTGCCAGCACCGGCTTCAGCGCGCGCTGCGGCATCGGGGGGCTCTGCAGTTCGCGTGAGACCAGGTGCAGGGCGTCGCCGAGGTTGGTCATGCCGTCCACCTCGACGTCCTGCCAGGTGAAGTCGTCGACGGGGACCGGGGTCTGATGGTGCCACTGGGCGGTGGTGGAGAACGTGACGGTCCGCAGGAGCAGTTGGGCCGCGGGGTTGTCGTGCGCCACCGACCGCATCTCCGGAATCGCTTCTCTGATCGCGTAGTTGAGCCGGGCGATCTTCTCGCCCTGCATCGAGTACGAGCAGTCGAGCAGCCAGATGAAGTGGACCGGCCGGTTCGCCATCGGCCCGCCGGGAATGTCGCTCACTCCGTGTCCTTTCTTTCTACGAGTGGGGCTACGAGTGGGGGAGTAACAGGTAGGCCAAGTAGGCCAGGGTGGCGGCCGTGAGCACCAGGGAAGTGACGAACAGGCCCGCCAGCAGCCGCCGTCCGTGTCCGATCGGTGGGGTCACCTTCGTCATGCCGGGGTGTACCTCTTCTCCGGTTCGGCGCCGGGTGCCTGGAGCGGGGCCGTCTTCAGGCCCGAGGCCGCGAGCAGCCACAACACCGGTTCGGCGGCACGGCGTTGCTCGCTCTCCAGCGGTCCGGTGCCGGTGGCGGCCCGGGCGCTCACCGCCCAGTAGCGGGCTTCCTTGAAGTCGTGTCCGAGGGCCCGGACCAGCCCGCCGAGCCCGATCTCCGCCAGCCAGGAGTCGACCCGAGCCCCCGGGACGGGCAGCGTGACCAGCTGGTCCAGGACGTCCCGCTTGGTGACGACGGTGGCCACGGACAGCTGCTTGCGGCGACCGGTCAGCGCGTTGAGCTCGCCGGTGAGTTTCTGGTACGTCTCCCACGGACCCTGCGGGGAGGGCCGCGCGGCCCCGGCCCGCTCGGTGTCCTCGGGGCCGAGCCGGCCGCGCACCTTGGGGTCGGCCAGTACGTCGGCGACCAGGACGACGCCGTCCGTGTGCTTCAAGTACTGCTGGGCGCGCATCCGTTCGGCGTCGCTCACCGACTCGCCCATCGGGTCGTAGAGGTAGAGCAGCCGGCGCCGTCGGCCGCGCGTGACCGTCAGCATCAGGGCGCGCGGCTGGCCGCCGGTGGTCGCATGGGCCCAACCGGTGCTGTTCAGCTCCTGGTTGAGGTCGTTGAAGGTGCGGCGGTCGTCGGCGGAGGCGTACTCGACGCGCAGGTCGCCGTGCCGGGCCCACGCGTGCAGGCCCTCCACCATGGCCGCCATCAGCATCGTCTTGCCCGAGGAGGTGCCGCCGACCAGCGGGGCGTGCACGACCCGGGTGGAGCCGGCCGTCCCGGGCAGCACCCGGTCGCAGTGCGGGCACAGGGCGGTGAGCCCGCCGCGCCCGGCGAGGCGGGTCGTGGGCAGTCGGTGCCCGCACGTGCAGTGGTGCCACAGCACGCCGTAGCGGCCGGGCCGCAGCGCACCGTGCGGGGCGCGGCAGCCGGGGCAGCGGTGCACGGCCAGCGGCACCGGCAGATAGCAGCCGGGATAGGGGCACTTGACGCGGATGCCCCGGGCCAGCGCCCGGCCGTGCTCCACCCCGCGCAGCACCGGCACCGCCGTCGCGCAGCCCAGCCACACCAGGCCGACCAGCAGCGCGAAGAACAGCAGTGACACACCGAGCAGGAGGGTGGCGAGGGCCGCGCCGAGCAGGGCGCCGAGGAAGACGCCGGGCGCCAGCAGGACGGCGTACCCGAAGCGGTTGATCGGTGCCCGGCCGCGCAGGCCCGACGGATTCCGTCCCTGGAACAGGCTGCGGACGTTCCGGTGCAGCCAGGGATCGGCGAACTCGGCCCATACGACCCGTATCCCGTAGCCCCCGGCCGATGCGGCGTCGACCCACAACTGCCGCCAGTAGTAGCCGAGTTGGGCTGGTTCGGCGCCCGGTGCGATGCGCGGGACCCGCTGGTCGGCGCGGCCCGGCTGCCAGGGGCCGAGGCCCCGCCAGACGGCCCGGGCGCCGATCCACAGAAACACCCACAGCAGCCGGCCCAGACAGAGTCCGGCCGCGATGATCCCGGTCCAGAAGGCCAGGAGCAGCAGCGGCGAGAAGGCGGTCATCGGCGGCCTCCCCCGCTCGGCGGTTCCATGTCCCCGGACCACACGCCGGGCTGGTCGGGGCGCCGTCCGCGACCGGACAGCCGTCCCGCGAGACGCCCCAGGGCGCCGGGGCGGTTCCAGGCGCGGTACGCGTCGAGCTTGCCGCGGCCCGCCCGGCCGAGCGCCGCCTCGACCTCGGCCAGGTCCTCGGCGGGCAGCACCCGCACGATCGGCCGCAGCACCTTCGTCAGCAGGGACGTCCGGGTCTCGTCCCAGGCCGGATGGGTTCCCGGGAACGCGCTCCAGTCGCAGAACAGGGCGGCCACATATCCCGGCACGGTCCGCAGCCGGTCGCCCACCCGGTCCGAACGGCCCGCCCGCTCGTACGCGGCGAGCAGCCCGGGTTCACCCGAACGGGCCAGCGCGTACAGCTCGTTCTCCGGTACGGCCCCGTCGAGCAGCCGCCGCGCGAGAGCCCGGAAGGCGCGGTCGACGACCGGGTCGGGCACCGGTTCGGCGGCGCCGTCGCGCAGGTTCAGCACCCGGCGCACCCACTCCTCGCCCTCGCCCTCGGTGCCCAGCAGCCCGGTGAACTCCAGGAGGAGCAGCGCCGCCCGCTGCCCCGGCCGCAGCTCGGTGCCGAAGCAGCGCAGCAGGTCGACCGCGAGGGCCGGTACGTCACGGTCGTCCCGGGGAGCGCCGAGCGCGGCCTCGATCAGCACGTCCCGGGTGCCGGCCGCGCGGTGGATGTCGGACCCCAGCTCGTTCAGCAGCAGGCTCGCCTCCTGGCCGGTGGGCAGTTCGCCGGGCCAGGTGAGTCGGAGGGCCGTGCGCAGTACGGTCGGGTCGGCGTGCGGCGAGACCCCGGCGGTGCGAACCACCTCGTGGAACCGCGCGAGCCGGTCGCCCGACCGGGCGGGCGTGACGCACATCCGCAGGTGCGGGAAGCCGGGGTTCATCGCGACGGGCAGCCCGGAACCCGTCAACACCCTTGCCACGGCGGTCGGTTCGGCCCCGGCCAGCGCGTTGAGCGACCCGAACAGCGCCACCCGCAGCCCGGGATGCGCGTGCACCGCGTCGAGCAGCGCGGGCGGACAGCCCACGGGGGGACGGTCCTCGCCCGGCCGCAGCGCGGCGGGCTCCGGCCTGCCGGGCACACGGGGGCTGTACGGCGGCGGGGCGGGCAGCGGATCGCCGCCCGCGCGGGGCTGTCGGTCCGGGCCCGGCTGCCCCGGCGCACGGAGGTCCCGCGACCGCTTCCCGTCGCCGGCCGCCGCGGCCGGGTCCGCCGGTTCGCTCACCAGCTCGCGGGCCAACCGTCCGGCCAGGTCCGGCAGTTGGTCCTGGCAGTCGATGTCGAGCAGATCGGCCACCCGCAGCAGGGCCAGCGGCCGTCCGGCGGGCGGCTCCTGCGGGTCCGCGAGGCCGGCCCGCAGTGTGGGCGCGAGATCGCGGGCCAGCTCGTCGTGCGCCCGGGGCGTCAGCGAACCGGCCCGCAGCGTCGGCACCGGCCCTCGGCCGAGCACCGCCGACGCCAGCACCCGCGCGGCCAGCGGTGCCGACACCACGGTCGGCACCTGCCCGTCCAGCCGGGCCAACAGGGCGGCCAGCGCCACCTGTTCGGCCTCGTCCGGCACCGCGCCCGGGGCGGGCAGCGGGCCGCCGCACAACCCGGCGACCAGCGCCGTCAGCGTCTCGTCCGACAGCGCGCCCGCGTGCTCTGCCGCCCAACGGGCCGCCGTCGCACGGGCGTCGGCGCGCAGCTCGATGCCCGCCGTCAGCGCGGTCACCGCCAACTGCCCAAGATCCTCGGGGTCGTTGTGGAACAGGTCGGTGCGGCCCGCGCGCCAGATCCGGGCGCACACCTCGGCCCAGGTGTCCGTGACCGGACCGGACGGCTGCCGCCCGGTGCAGTCGTGCACGCGGTAGCGGTGGTCGTGGGCCACCGACTCCGAGGACGGCAGCGTGCCCACGATCTGCTGGCGGGCCTGCTGGGGGCGGCGGGTGTACGTCGTGAAGGTGAGCCGGTGCGCCTGCTCCCGGGGCAGGACCGCGCAGGCGAGCGCGATCCACTGTGCCACGTCGGCGCTGTCGTGCTCCACCACCACGAGCTGCCCGGCACCCGGGTCCGCCGCGACCGCCCGCAGATCGGCGAAGAACGGCGCGAGCCAGCCCGCCCGGGACAGAGCGAACGCGACCAGCGCGTCCTTGCGGAGCACCCCGGACGGCTCGATACGGTCCAGCGGCACGGGCCTCCCGTCCGAGGGCGTCGCGTCCGCCCAACGCGGCGACTCCCAGGCGGTGATGGGCAGTGCTCCGTCCGGCAGCCGGGTGCCCGAGGGCAGATGGACGGCGTGTGCGTGGAAGTTCCCCCACCGCCCGCTGTAGTCCGCGCCGATGTACACCGTGCGGCTCAACAGCCGTCCGCCGTCGGCGAGTTCGCTGAAACTGAAGGCCTTCGGGAAGCCCTTGAGCTGTTCGGCGTCGGGCCGGGCCGGGCAGTCGCGCGGCGGCTCGTACCCGATGAGCTGCTCGGCCTCCCGCAGCAGCCCCTGCGGAACCCCCGCGCTGACCGCGGTGAAACGGAAGCCGGAGCCGTCGGGGCCGGGCGGCGCCGAGGTGTAGTGCAGCTGGGCCAGGGTCACTTGGCTCGCCCCTTCGCGGTGGTACGGACCGGCAGCACCCCGCGCAGCGCCAGCAGCCACAGCAGCGGATCCTCCACCCGCACCGGCTGCGGCCCCGACTTCGGTACGTCGGCCGGCGCGTCGGCGGGCGGCGGCGCACCCAACGCCGAGAGCCCGAACATCGACAACTGGGCGAAGTCCAGCTCCAGTTGGCGCATCAGCGCGCCCGAGTCCCAGTCCGCCATCAGGGACCGGATCTCCTCGTGCACGGTGAGCCGGTCGTCCTCGTCGAACGTGCCCTCCGGATGCGGGGCGTTGCGCAGCACCGGCGAGTGCGGGTCGAGCAGCGGCTTCAGCATGTCCGTCTTCGTCACCGCGACCGCGATCGGCGTGGTCACCCGGCCGCGCGCGCCGCCCTTGCCGTGGGCGCGCAGCTGGGCCGCCAGATCGGCGGCGATCTGCTGCGGCGGTGTCTCCACCATGGGCAGCGGCGGCCCGTCCTGGAGCGGCAACCGGTCCCGTACGGAGCCCAGTTGCAGCGGGTCGACCAGCAGGACGATGCCGTCGGCCGCGCTGAGGTAGCGGGTGTAGCGGTCCATCGCCTCGGCGCCCGCGAGGTCCTCGCCCGCCGCGTCGAAGAAGACCAGGGTGGTGTGCCGGGTGCCGTTGCCGAGTCTGCTGCGGCGCGGCACGCTGAGCCGGTACAGGAGCGGGTCGTTGAAGCCGAGCGCGGCCGGACGGGTCGCGTCGGGCAGCCGCAGCCGCTCGTACAGGTCCTCCGCCATCTCCCGGTCCCGCTGCTGCGTGGACTGCCCCATCGCCGCCAGCGAGGCGTGGTAGGCCTGCCCCACGCGCTGGTTCAACTCGTTGACCAGCACGGACACATAGGTGCTCTTGCCGGAGGCCTTCGCGCCGACCAGCGCGATGATGCGGCTGTCCTGGTCGCAGTAGTCGCTGGGCAGGTCGCTGTGGCAGGACGCGCAGACGCGGACCGTGGTGGTCACCCCGCAGTCCGGACACGGCACGCTGCTGCCGGAGCCGGGCCGCAGCCCGGACGCCAGCGAGGCCATCCCGCGTGCCGGGGCGAACACCGGCCCCCGCAGCAGGGCCGCCGGATTGACGCCGGGGCCCACGAACCCGGCCCAGACGTCGTCCCGTTCGGGCCCGCAGGGCGAGCCCCCGCGCACCCCGTTCGGGGTCATCAGGCACCGGTAGGGCAGTTTGGCCGCCGAGGTGCGGGCGAAGCAGTAGGGGCAGATGACGGTCGTCATGGCTCAGCGCACCACCAGGGTCGCGGGGGACGGTTCTTCGAGTCGTACCGAGGCCGCGTGCTCGCCCAGCAGAAAGCCGCGCAGCGTGTACGGCGCCGGGCAGGGCGCGGCGGGCAACTCCCGCTCCACCGTGCCGAGTCGGAGCAGGTCGGTGCCGGGGATCCGCACCAGGGTCGTGCCGTCGGCCGCGCTCCGGGGCCGGAGCGTGCCGCTGCGCGCGACGCACACGAATTCGGGGGCCCCGTGCTGGTCCCCGCCCTCCGGCGCCGACAGGGTGACCCGCAGCAGGGGACGGCCCCGGCCGAGCAACCGGCGGGGCGGGCGCACCAGTTGATAGCCGACGGCGGTGTCCGGCGGCAGCAGCACCTCGGCCGCGTCCGGTGCCACGACGACCGCTCCGGGCGCCTGCGGCACGGCGGCGGCCCGGATCCGTACGGCCCCCGGACCCACGGACAGCCGCAGCCCACCCCGCCGGTAGGCGTGCGCGGTGACACTCCGCTCGCCGGTGTCCCAACTCACCCTGAGATGGCCGGTGTTGTCGGGCCACTCCAGGGTGACGTCCGCCTCCCCGCCCGGCAGCCGCCGCGCGTCGAGCCCGGTCACCGGGCGGAGCACCTCGACCTCGACCGTGGGACCGGCGAGCGCGCGCTCCCCGAGTACGGCGACGGCAGCGACCCGGAGATGCCGGCCGGGCGGTGGACACAGCGCGCCGTCCCGCTCGGGCCAGCCGAGCCCGGCCGGGAGGTCCCGGGTGCGCAGTTCGGTGCCGGGGGCCGGGGCCTCGCCGGGCCACTCCACCAGCCGGACGTCCGCGCCCTCGGCGCCGGTCCAGGCGAACCGTACGGCGTCGCCCTGGGGTTGGGCGGTGAGGGTGCGGACGAGGGCGGGCCAGGGGTGGACGGTGCGGGTGGCGCGGATGCCGGGGGAGGCGACCGGTTGTCCGCCGGGGGTTCGGTAGTGGCAGACGACGCGGAGGGTGTGGGTACCGGCCGGCAGGCCCTTCGCGGTGAACCCGCCCTCGCGGGCGCCCAGTTGCTCGACGGCGCCGTCCGGTCCGGTGCGCTCGACCGTGACGTCGGCGGCGCCGGGCGGTCTCTTCCAGGTGCCCTCGATGCGCTCCGGGCCGTCCGTCAGGGTGAGTTCGCCGACCTCCGGGGCGAGCAGCAACGGGTACGACACGAGCGGCGGGCCGGCCACGAGTCCGCCGGACAGGGGGAGGGCGGCGTAGCGGACCGTGCTCCCGAGCACGAGGGCGTCGTCGCGCGCGGAGACCTCGCGCACGGTCGGCGCACCCTGTTCGTCGCGGTGCAGACACACCAGCCGCCAGCCGTCGTCGGCGCCCGACTCGTCCCAGGTCAACCGCACATGATCCAGGCCGAGTTCGGCATCCAGCGCCGCCCGCTCAGCACGCCGGGGCCGGCCCACCCGCACCAGCCCGCGCAACGCCCGCCGGTCGTCGGCGACTTCGCGCAACGCCCGCAGATACTCGGCGCTCGCGGCTTCCGCGTCCCGCGCTTCCTCGGCCCGCCGCGCCGTGAGCAGCGCCGCGTCGACCACCGCGAACCGCGCGGCCAACTCGGCGCGCAGCGACCGTAGAGCCGGGTCGTCGGTACCCGCCGGCAGCCGTTCCAGCAGGGTGCGGACCCGGTGCAGCCGGTGCCGGTCCCGGGCTCCGGCGAGGGACTCGGCGGCCTGTCGTTCGCGCTGGTCGAGGCGGGGCCGCAGCCGGGCCGCCGCCACCAGCCCGGCGACCTCGTCGGCACGCACCCCCAACTGGGCCGCCGCGCGCGGTCGTTGCTTCACGGGCAGGTCCTGCAGCAGCCCGATCAGCTGGTACAGCACGACCCGGCGCAGCGCCTGCGGATCGTGCCGGTGCACCTCGGCCAGCAACTGGGCGAGTCCGGCGCCCGGAGCCGGGGCGCGGGCGAGGTCCTCCAGGTACGGGACGTCCACCCGACGGCGGCCACGCCCGCCGGAGGGCACGTACAGCCCGTCGAGAACGCCCAGCCCGCCGGAGCCCGCCGGCACCAGAACCTCGCCCAAGTGCCGTAACCCCGCCGCGTGTTGGGCGGCCACGAGCTCGCCGTAGGACGCGACGAGCGGGCTCAGCGGCAGACCGGACAGCGCCCGGGGCAGCCCCAAGTGATGCCCGAAGTCCCGACCCGTCACGTGTACTGCTCCCCCGCTAGCTCCGCGAGGAACCATCCCAGCAGATCCGGGGCCCCAGGGGGACCCTTTTTCGCGAAACCGGGCAGGTCGGACCGTGGGCGCGCTACGCGCCGACGGCCGTGAGCGTCGGAGCCAGGGCCGCCGCGTCGTAGCGCTGCAGCAGCACCCGCGCCACCTCCGGCGCCGGGCCCAGGACAGCGGCGAGGACATCCGCGTCCGCCGCGCCCCGCGCGATCCGGTCAGGGAGGAAGCCGGGGGCCAGGACGTAGGGCGCGACCGCGACCCGTTGGCAGCCCAGGGACCGCAGTTCACGGACCGCGTCCTCGGTGCGGGGCAGGGCCGCCGAGGCGAACGCGGGGCGCACGGCACACCAGCCGGTGTCCCACCACTCCCGCGCGATGTCCGCGATCACCGCGATCGCCTCGGGGTCCGTCGACCCCGCCGAGGCCAGCACGATCCCGGTCGTGGACTTGTCGGCGGGCGTCAACCCGGCCTCGTAGAGCCGTCGTTCGAGGGCTGACAGGAGCAGCGGCGACGGTCCCAGTACCTCCGCCTGCCGGATCCTGAGCCGTGGCGGCGCGCCCGCGAGGACCGCGGGGATGTCCGCCTTCGCGTGGAACGCGCGGGTGAGGAGGAGGGGGAGGGCGACGACGTCCCGGACGCCCTCCGCCGCCAGTGACTCCAACACCCCTTGCACGGAAGGGACGTTGAAGTCCAGGAAGCCGACCTCCACGCGCAGCCCGGGCCGCCGCGACCGTACCCGCCGGACGAGGGCGTGGACGGTCGCGGCGTGCCGCGGATCGCGGCTGCCGTGGGCGATGACGAGGAGAACGGGCCTTTCGTACATGGGCGTCAGCTCTTCACCAGCAGACCCCGGCTGCGCAGCACCCACCGCTCCAGCGGACTGAAGATCAGCAGGTCGATGGCGATACCGACGAACAGGATCAGGATGATGGCCTCGAAGACCATCGCCATGTCGCTGTTGGTGCGCCCGTTCTCCAGCAGCTGGCCGAGGCCCACGCCCAAGTCCGGGAACTGCGCGATGATTTCGGCCGCCATCAGCGAGCGCCACGAGAACGCCCAGCCCTGCTTCAGACCCGCCACATAGCCGGGGAGCGCCGCGGGCAGGGTGACGTGCCAGATGCCCTGGAGGCCGGTCGCGCCCATCGTGCGGCCCGCCCGCAGGAACAGCGGTGGCACCTGGTCCACGCCGGACACCAGGCCGTTGGCGATCGAGGGGACCGCGCCGAGCAGGATCACCGCGTACATCATCGAGTTGTTCAGACCCAGCCAGATCACGGCCGGCGGCACCCAGGCGACCGACGGCAGCGACTGGAGGCCGGACAGGATCGGGCCGATCGCCGCGCGGATGAACTTCACCCGCGCCACCACCAGGCCCAGCGGGGTACCGATGAGCAGCGCGAAGAAGAAGCCCAGCAGACCGCGCGAGACGCTGGTCCAGATGTAGCCGAGGAGATCGCCCGCCAGCCAGGCGTTCTTGAACTCGGTGCCCACGGCGCCCGGCGAGGGCAGCTTGCTCGGGTCGTCGACGACCGGGGTCAGGATCAGCCAGACGACCATGACCACCGCGAGGGCGACGATCGGCGGGAAGATCTTGTTGACGAAGGTCTGCCGGAAGGTCGGGCGGCCGGTGACCGTGGTCTCCAGGGCGTCGAGGCCCGCCTCGACGCTCCCGCCGTCCTTGACCGTCGTCGTCTCAGTGCTGGCCATGACGGCGGATCTCCCCACGCAGTACATCGGTGATCTCAAGGGACAGTTCGGCCACGGGCGCGTCCTCGATACGGCGCGGCTGCGGAATGTCGACCGTCCACTCGCGGGCGATCCGGCCGGGCCGGGAGGACAGCAGGATCACCCGCTGGGCGAGCCGTACCGCCTCCCGCACGTTGTGCGTGACGAACAGGACCGAGAGCCCCGTCTCGCCCCAGATACGGGTGAGTTCGTCGTGCAGGACGTCCCGCGTGATGGCGTCGAGCGCCGCGAACGGCTCGTCCATCAGCAGGATGCGGCTCTCCTGGGCGAGCGCGCGGGCCATCGCGACACGCTGACGCATACCGCCCGACAGCTCGTGCACCCGCTTGCCGTACGCGCCCGGCAGCCGGACCAGTTCGAGCAGCTCCTCGGTCCGGCCGCGCCGCTCGTCCTTCGGAACTCCCCTGAGTTTCAGGGCGAGTTCGATGTTCTTGCCCGCGGTGAGCCAGGGGAACAGGGCGTGCTCCTGGAACATCAGGGCGGGGCGGCCGTCCGTGGTGATGGACCCGGTGGTGGGCTTGTCGAGGCCCGCCACCAGGTTCAGCAGGGTGGACTTGCCGCAGCCCGAGGCCCCCAGGAGGGTGACGAACTCGCCGGGCGCGACATCGATGGTGATGTCGTCCAGGACGAGCTGCTGCCCGCCCGGCGTCGCGAAGGACTTCGAGACATGCTCAAGGCGCGCCGCGTGCTCCACCGACTCGGTGGTCTCTTTGGCGAAGGTCGTGGCCATGGTCGTCACCTCCTGGGAAGTCATCGGGATCCCTCGATCAGCTCGTGCCGAGACCGGCGGCGTCGACCGTGCTCTCGCCGTCGGCCTTGAGGACCTTGTTGAGGATCGTCAGGTCGTAGATGCCGTTCAGGTCGGGCTTCGCCAGCAGACCGGCCTTCACCGCGTGCGCCGCCTCGGTGCTGAGGGTGGAGGCCAGCGGGTCGTTGGTGAACTGGATCGAACTCCACGCCGGGTCGAGGACGTTGGCCTTCAGCGCCTTGCCGGAGTCGGCCTCCAGCTGCTTGTTCGCCGCGGCCTTCGCCTCCGTCGGGTTGGCGTTGATCCACTTGTTGGCCGCGACCGAGCCCTTCAGGACCGCCTCGACGACCTTCGGGTGCGCCTTCAGGAACTTCTGCGACACGATGATGTTCGTGATCACGAACTTCTTGTCGGGCCACAGCGTCGACTCGTCGAGCAGTACCTTGCCGCCCTCGGCGACCAGCTTCGACGCGGTCGGCTCCGGCACCCACGCGCCGTCGATCGAACCGGCCTTGTAGGCGTCCGGGGTGATCTTGTTGTCGGTGCGGACGACGGTGACGTCACCCTTGCCGCTCTGCGCGTCGACCTTCCAGCCCTGGTCCGCGATCCAGTTGAGGAACGCCACGTCCTGCGTGTTGCCCAGCTGGGGCGTCGCGATCTTCTTGCCCTTGACGTCCTTCAGGGACTTGATCTTCTTCGGGTTGACGACCAGTTTCACCCCGCCGGACGCCGAACCGCCGATGATCTTCAGGCTCTTGCCGTTGGACTTGGTGTAGCCGTTGATCGAGGGGGAGGGGCCGATCCAGCCGATGTCGATGGAGCCCGAGTTGAGCGCCTCGATCTCGGACGGGCCGGCGTTGAACGTGGCGTACTCGGCCTTGGTGGCGCCCAGTTCCTTCTGGAACAGACCCTGCTCACGGCCGACGAGGGCGGTCCCGTGGGTCAGGTTGCCGAAGTAGCCGATCTTCACGGAGGCGAGACCGTCGATCTTGGAGGACCCGGCGGCGACCTTCTCCTTGGAGTTGGTGCTCTTGGAGTCCGACCCGTAGCCGCAGGCGGCGAGGGTGAGCAGGGGGAGCGCGGCGACCACGGCTATGCCGCGGCGCAGAAGTGTTGAGCGGTTGGCAGGCACGGGAGGTGTTCCTCTCGTTGGCCCGGCGGTCACGGTCTCAGTTCGTGGCCGGGAGGTCGGCAGGTCTTCGTTTTCGTCGTGTCCGGGACGGCGGGTGGGGGGACGGGGCGCGCAAGCGGTGCGCGTACGTCAGCCCGCACATCGCGCCACTCCGCCCTGCCCGCTGCCGAGGGCGCCGCTGCCGACGCGGCCGCCCTCCTTCGCGAACGTGGAGTAGAAGTCCCTGGACGTCATGTCAGAAGTCCCAACCGTCGTCGTCCGTACCGTCCTTGACGGGCTCCGGCGCCGCGAACGACTCGCCGACCATGCCGGCGGTCAGCGTGGTGCCGTCCGCCGGGTCGATCAGGATGAACGAGCCCGTACGGCGCGAGTCCGCGTACGAGTCCACCGGCAGCGGCTCCGCGGTGCGGATCTTCACGCGGCCGATGTCGTTGGCGACGAGCTGTCCCGGATGCGGGTGCAGGGACAGGTCGTCGAGCGTGAGGCGGGACGGGATGTCCTTGACGATCGCCTTGACCGTGCGGGTGCCGTGCTTGAGGAGCACCCGGTGGCCCACGGTCAGCGGCTGGTCGGCGACATGGCAGACGGTCGCCTCGATGTCCTGCGTGGTCGCCGGGGCGTCCTTGCTGGGCACGATCAGGTCGCCGCGCGAGATGTCGATGTCGTCCTCCAGGAGGACGGTCACCGACTGCGTGGTCCAGGCGGTCCGGACCGGCTTGCCGAGCAGGTCGATGCCGGAGATCCTCGTGGCCCGTCCGGACGGCAGGACCGTCACGGCCTCACCCACGCGGAACGTGCCGGCCGCGATCTGACCCGCGTACCCCCGGTAGTCGGGGTGCTCGGCGCTCTGCGGCCGGATCACGTACTGCACGGGCAGCCGCGCGTGGCAGTGGCTCAGATCGTGGGCGACCGGCACCGACTCCAGGTGCTCCAGGAACGTCGGCCCGCCGTACCAGTCCATGTGCGCGGACGGCTCCACCACGTTGTCCCCGGCCAGCGCCGAGATCGGGATCGCGGTGATCTCCGGGACGCCCAGCTCGCTCGCGTACGCCGTGAACTCCTCGGCGATCGCCGCGAAGACGGACTCCTTGTACTCGACGAGGTCCATCTTGTTGACCGCGAGCACCACGTGCGGGACGCGCAGCAGCGCGGCGATCGCCGCGTGGCGGCGGGTCTGTTCGACGACACCGTTGCGGGCGTCGACGAGGATCACCGTCAGCTCGGCCGTGGAGGCACCCGTCACCATGTTGCGGGTGTACTGCACATGACCGGGCGTGTCGGCGAGGATGAACCGCCTGCGGGGGGTGGCGAAGTAGCGGTACGCCACGTCGATGGTGATGCCCTGTTCGCGCTCGGCGCGCAGGCCGTCGGTGAGGAGGGCGAGGTCGGGCGCGTCCTGGCCGCGGTCGGCCGACACCCGCTGCACCGCCTCCAGTTGGTCGGTGAGGACCGACTTGGAGTCGTGCAGCAGCCGTCCTACGAGGGTGGACTTGCCGTCGTCGACGGAGCCGGCCGTCGCGAACCTCAGGAGGGTCGTCTCGGTGAGTTCCGTGATGGTGCTCATGGTTAGAAGTACCCCTCGCGCTTGCGGTCTTCCATCGCGGCCTCGGACATCTTGTCGTCGGCACGCGTGGCGCCCCGCTCGGTCAGCCGGGAGGCCGCGATCTCGGTGATGACCTGCTCCAGCGTCACCGCGTCGGAGTCGACCGCGCCGGTGCAGGACATGTCACCGACGGTCCGGTACCGGACGAGCCGCTTCTCCACGGTCTCGTCCGCCTTCGGCCCGCCCCACTCACCGGCGGTCAGCCACATGCCACCGCGGTTGAACACCTCACGCTCGTGGGCGAAGTAGATCTGCGGGAGCTCGATGCCTTCGCGGTCGATGTACTGCCAGACGTCCAGCTCGGTCCAGTTGGACAGCGGGAACACGCGGACGTGCTCGCCGGGCGCGTGACGCCCGTTGTAGAGGTTCCACAGCTCCGGCCGCTGCCGACGCGGGTCCCACTGCGAGAACTCGTCACGAAGGCTGAACACCCGCTCCTTGGCGCGGGCCTTCTCCTCGTCCCTGCGACCGCCACCGAACACGGCGTCGAAACGCTCGCTCTGGATCTTCTCCGTCAACGGCACGGTCTGGAGCGGGTTGCGGGTCCCGTCGGGCCGTTCGCGCAGCACACCGCGGTCGATGTAGTCCTGTACGGAGGCCACATGGAGCCGCAACCCATGTGCGGCGACCACACGGTCGCGGTACTCAAGGACCTCGGGAAAGTTGTGTCCCGTGTCCACGTGCAGCAGCGAGAAGGGAACCGGCGCCGGCGTGAACGCCTTCAGCGCCAGGTGCAGCATGACGATGGAGTCCTTGCCGCCGGAGAAGAGGATCACCGGCCGCTCGAACTCACCCGCCACCTCACGGAAGATGTGCACCGCCTCGGACTCCAGAGCGTCCAGGTGCGAGAGGGCGTACGGCGTGTCCGTACCCTCGTCGGTCGTGGCGACGGTCGCCGTCATGCCAGTCCCCTCTCGGTGAGCAGCGCGTGGAGTGCCGCTGCCGACTCCTGCACGGTCTGGTGCTGCGACTCGATCCGCAGATCCGGCGACTCGGGCTCCTCGTACGGGTCGTCGACCCCGGTGAGCCCGGTGAGTTCGCCGGCGGCCTGCTTGGCGTAGAGACCCTTCACATCGCGTACGGAGCACACGTCGACCGGGGTCGCCACATGCACCTCGACATAGGCGGCGCCGCTCTCCTGGTGCCGCTTGCGGACGGCCTCGCGGCTGTCGGCGTACGGCGCGATGACCGGGACCAGCGCCTTGACGCCGTTGCGGGCGAGCAGTTCGGCGAGGAAGCCGATGCGCTGCACGTTGGTGTGCCGGTCCTCGCGGCTGAAGCCGAGGCCCGCCGAGATGAACTCGCGGATCTCGTCGCCGTCGAGCACCTCTACGAGGTGGCCCTCCTCGCGCAGCCGGCCGGCCAGCTCGTACGCGATGGTGGTCTTGCCGGCACTCGGCAGACCCGTGAGCCAGACGGTGGCTCCGGTCGTCACGTGCGACTCCTTCTCGGTGATGGTCATTCGTGCAGCCCGCACTCGGTCTTCCCGCGGCCCGCCCAGCGGCCGGCGCGCGCGTCCTCGCCCGCCAGGACCCGGCGGGTGCAGGGGGCGCAGCCGACGGACGCGTAGCCGTCCATCAGCAACGGGTTGGTGAGGACGCCGTGTTCGGCGACGTAGGCGTCCACGTCGTCCTGGGTCCAGCGGGCGATGGGGGAGATCTTGACCTTCTGGCGCTTCTCGTCCCAGCCGACGACCGGGGTGTTCGCCCGGGTCGGGGACTCGTCGCGGCGCAGTCCGGTCGCCCAGGCCGCGTACTTGGTGAGGCCCTGCTCAAGCGGCTGGACCTTGCGCAGCTTGCAGCACAAGTCGGGGTCGCGGTCGTGCAGCTTGGGGCCGTACTCGGCGTCCTGCTCGGCGACCGTCTGGCGCGGGGTGAGCGTGATGACGTTGACGTCCATCACGGCCTCGACCGCGTCACGGGTGCCGATGGTCTCCGGGAAGTGGTAGCCGGTGTCGAGGAACACCACGTCGACGCCGGGCATGGCGCGGGAGGCCAGGTGGGCGACCACCGCGTCCTCCATCGAGGAGGTCACGCAGAACTGCTTGCCGAAGGTCTTCACCGCCCACTGGAGGATCTCCAGCGCGGAGGCGTCCTCCAGGTCGCGGCCCGCCTGCTCGGCGAGGGCTTTCAAGTCGTCCGTGGGGCGCGCTTTCTGAGTCGTCGTCATATCTGTTCTCCCCCTGCGTCGGTCTGCTGGAGACCCCGGGCGAGGAGCCCGAGGAACTTCAGCTGAAAGGCCCGATTGCATGCCGCGCATTCCCATGCGCCATGGCCCTGCTCGCTCGGACGCAGGTCCTCGTCACCGCAGTAGGGGCAGTAGAAGGGGGCGGCGCGCTCGCTCACGACAGTGACTCCTCGCTGGCGCGCGTGGCCCACGTGGCGAAGCGCTCGCCGTCCTCGCGCTCCTGCTGGAACCGGGTGAGGACCCGCTCGACGTAGTCGGGCAGCTCCTCCGAAGTGACCTTCAGGCCACGGACCTTGCGGCCGAAGCCGGCCTCCAGACCGAGGGCGCCGCCGAGGTGCACCTGGAAGCCCTCGACCTGCTCGCCCTTGTCGTTGAGGACCAACTGGCCCTTGAGGCCGATGTCCGCGACCTGGATACGGGCGCAGGCGTTCGGGCAGCCGTTGATGTTGATGGTGATCGGCTCGTCGAACTCCGGGATGCGGCGCTCCAGTTCGTCGATGAGCGTGATGCCGCGCTGCTTGGTCTCGACGATCGCGAGCTTGCAGTACTCGATGCCGGTGCAGGCCATCGTGCCGCGCCGGAAGGGGGACGGCTTCGCGGTGAGGCCGAGCGCCTCCAGGCCCTCCACCAGCGAGTCGATCCGGCTCTCCTCGACGTCGAGCACGATCATCTTCTGCTCGACCGTCGTGCGCAGCCGGCCCGAGCCGTGCGCCGTGGCCAGCTCGGCGATCTTCGTGAGTGTGGTGCCGTCGACGCGGCCGACACGCGGCGCGAAACCGACGTAGAAGAGGCCGTCCTGCTGACGGTGGACGCCGACGTGGTCGCGCCAGCGCTGGACGGGCTGCGCGGGGGCGGGGCCGTCGATCAGCTTGCGCTTGAGGTACTCGTCCTCCAGGACCTGGCGGAACTTCTCCTGGCCCCAGTCGGCGACGAGGAACTTGAGGCGGGCGCGGGTGCGCAGCCGCCGGTAGCCGTAGTCGCGGAAGATGCCGATCACGCCGGCCCAGACGTCCGGGACCTCGTCCAGCGGGACCCAGGCGCCGAGCCGGACGCCGATCTTCGGGTTGGTGGACAGGCCGCCGCCGACCCAGAGGTCGAAACCGGGGCCGTGCTCGGGGTGGTTGACGCCGACGAACGCGATGTCGTTGATCTCGTGGGCGACGTCGAGGAGCGGGGATCCTGAGATCGCCGTCTTGAACTTGCGCGGCAGGTTGGAGAATTCCTTGTTGCCGATGTACAGGCGGTGGATCTCGTCGATCGCCGAGGTGCCGTCGATGATCTCGTCCTCGGCGATACCGGCGACCGGGGAGCCGAGGATGGTGCGGGGTGTGTCGCCGCAGGCCTCGGTGGTGGAGAGACCGACCGCCTCCAGGCGGTTCCAGATCTCCGGCACGTCCTCGATGCGGATCCAGTGGTACTGCACGTTCTGCCGGTCGGTGAGGTCCGCCGTGCCGCGCGCGAACTCCTGCGAGATCTCGCCGATCACCCGCAGCTGGTCCGTGGTGAGCCGGCCGCCGTCGATGCGGACGCGCAGCATGAAGTACTTGTCGTCCAGCTCCTCCGGCTCCAGGATCGCGGTCTTGCCGCCGTCGATCCCGGGCTTGCGCTGGGTGTACAGCCCCCACCAGCGCATACGGCCGCGCAGGTCGTTCGGGTCGATGGAGTCGAAGCCGCGCTTGGAGTAGATCGTCTCAATGCGTGTCCGCACATTGAGACCGTCGTCGTCCTTCTTGAACTGCTCGTTGCCATTGAGCGGAGTGAAGTGTCCGGCGGCCCACTGACCCTCACCGCGGTGACGGCTCACCTTGCGGCGG
Source organism: Streptomyces hokutonensis (assembly GCF_042751305.1). Taxonomy (GTDB): domain Bacteria; phylum Actinomycetota; class Actinomycetes; order Streptomycetales; family Streptomycetaceae; genus Streptomyces; species Streptomyces hokutonensis_A. Next base: position 289,871 of record NZ_JBHYWD010000003.1, on the reverse strand, counting down.
GGCGCTGCGGATGCAGGGTTCTCGGGGGTGGCGGCCATGGTTCTACGTCCTCCGGGACAGGCGGGTGATCGGCTCTGACCTGCGCGTACGGGCGCATGCGGGCATACGTGCGCGTCTTTGCGCAGGGTGGGGCAGATACGGGAATTCCGGGGGCTTGCGGCTCGGCTAGCCCGCCGGACAGATGGCGCTGGACATGCGGCCGAGGTCGACGTGCCGCCGACTCACCAAGGCAATCCCAGTTCCAGACATGACGGAAGCGTGTCACGGCGATCTGGACACAGTCCAGCTTCGTCCGCCATGCGGACACCCTGGTCCCGATATGTGAGACGAGGGTGTCATCAGTCACATGACGTGCGCGCGGTCTTGTCGGCGCAGGTCAGACCGGGTAGGCCCCCGGCCACGGGCCCGGCGTGGTCACCAGCGCCATCTCCTCGACCTGCGTGTCGAAGAGCCTGAAGCCCCGGCGCTGGTAGTTGTCCATCGCGTGCACCCCGTCCAGGCTGCAGGTATGCACCCAGACCCGCTTGGTGGGCGCCCGTCCCGGCCAGCGGTCCGCGAGGTCCCAGGCGCGGGCGGTGCCGTAGGAGAGGAGGTGGCCGCCGAGACGGCGGCCGCGGAAGGCGGGGATCAGTCCGAAGTACACGATCTCGACGACACCGTCGTCCTGCGGCTCCAGTTCCACGTACCCGGCCGGCGTGCCCCGGTCGTACACGACCCAGGTCTCCACGCCCGGCCGGTCCAGGTGCTCCTGCCACCGCGCGAACGTCCAGCCGAGCCGGTCGATCCAGAGGATGTCCCCGCCCACGGACGCGTACAGAAAGCGGCTGAACTCGGGGGAGGGCACCTCGGCGCGGACGATCCGCACGTCTCCGTCCGGCGTGATGGCCGGGAGGAGGTCGCGCGGGTCGGTCTGCTCCAGGGACCAGGTGGTCACGGGGGTGTTCGTCATGCCCGTCAGGGAATCATCCGGCCGGGGGATCTGTCGATCAGTGGATCAATCGAGGGAGCGGTCGATCGAGGTCAGCGGCAGAGCGAACAGCATCCGGCCGGAGACCGACCAGAGCTCGCCCGTTTCCTGCCAGTACGAGAGGGAGCCGGTCCCCGCGCTCCAGCACTGATGCGTCCCGTCCGCCCCGCATTCGGTGGCCTGCGCGTCCTTCGGGTCCTGCCGCCACAGCGAACCGTGCCCGCTCTGCTCCCCGGCCGCGCCGCCCAGGTACCAGGAGGCGCCGTTCGCGAGCACGCCCCCGACGCCGGTGACCTTCGTCGCGTACGCCTCCTCGGGCACCGCGCGCCCCGCCGAGTCCGTGGCGAGCAGCCCGGTCCGTGAGGGATCGCGGCTGAACGGGTAGCGCCACAGCAGCTTCCCGCCGCTCGCGACCAGACTGTCCGGCACCGTGCTGCGGTCCAGCGAGAGTCCGACGGGCCCGGTGGCGGAGCTGCCACCGGTCAGCCGGTACGACCCGACCGCGGGCAGCACATACCGGTACCCGGCGGCCGACCAGCCCTCGCGCACCCGGCCGACGGCGGAGGCCGTCACCGTGGCGCGCTGGACGCGGTTCATGTCGTACACGTACAGCGCTTCGCGGTTCCCGCTGTTCGTGGTGACCAGGAGCTTGTCCTGGTACCAGACCATGCCGGAGACCTTGGAGACGAGCCCGCGGTAGTCGCGCCCGCCGTCGGTCGGTACGGCGAGGAGGGCCCAGGTGTAGGTGAGACGGGCGGGGTCGCCGGCGTTCACGAAGGCGACCTTGGCCAGGCCGCTGCTGTTCGCGGTCCAGCCGGAGAGGATCACCCGGTTCGAGCCCCACCAGCCGTCCTCGTCGGCGTCGCCCGAGGTGGTGACCGAGCGGGGCGTCCACGCGGGGTCGGCCGCGTCGCCGCTGTCCCAGCAGTACGCGCGGGTGGCCGCCGGTTCGACGGGCAGCGCCGCCTTCTCGTCGGTCGTGCAGTCGGCGGCGTCGCGCAGGGTGTGGTCGGCGCTCTTCAGGACGGTGTCGACGCCCACCGGACGTCCCATCGCGGAGGCCAGCCGGTCCAGCGACCGCTGCGGCTCCAGCGTCTCCCGCAGCTCCAACTTCCCCAGCTCGGAAGCCGAGGTGAGCGGCTTCAGCCCCCCGGGATCGGAACCGACCGTCGCCTGCGAGGCGCTGATCATCGTCGCGGCGGCGGTGAGGCCGAGTGCGGCCCCGGCCAGCGCCGCACGCAGTGCCCTGCCCCGCTTGCGCCGGCGATGTCGCCCACGTGCACCCATAAGTGTCCTCCCGGAGCGAGCCAACTGCGCCTGGTGATCCGTGCGTTGACCAGGGAGCAGGTGGGGTGGCCCGTAGAGGGATGCTACGGCAGTCAAGGCCGTCCCATGGGCAAGACCCTGCAATTATGCGGAAGATGCCGCTCGACGTGTCTTTTGCGCCACCTGTCCGCCAGGGCCCGTCCGGCGGATCAAGTCGCAGGAAGGAAACGGCGAGTGATCAGCACCGGCGAGCAGGGCGTGGTGCGTGCGGCTGCATGTCGGAGCAGGGAGGTGACGCGGTGGGGGCACCTCCCGGCCGAAGGCTGGGGGATGTCGGCGACCGACGACAACGCGGCTGGGGGTCCCCCACGCCTCTAAGGCAGTGGGGGAGTGCGTGCCGCGCCCCGTGTCTGCGGCATGATCCGCCGGACAGGCCCTACGGCGCCGGGACCGGCCTCCGTCCCCTGACCACCGCCGGTGCGGTCGAGTACGGCAGCAACTTCCGCGGGTCGTCCGGGAGCAGCACCTCGACCTCCGCGTCCTCGCAGAAGCGGTACGGCCGGTGCTCCAGGAACCCCCCGAGATAGCGCCGTACCCGGGACATCTCGGCACGCACCGTCACCGTGCGGCCCGGGTCGCCGAACATGTCCTCGGCCAGGCCCGCCGCGCTGCGGCCGGTGCGGTGCAGGGCCAGGAGGTAGAGCAACTCGGCGTGCCGGGGGCTGAGTTCGTGGGTCCAGGAGCCGGCGCAGCCGGACACTGTCACCGACCAGCGGCGCGGCAGCGCGAGATCGAGGACGATCCGGGTGGCGGCACGCGGCCCCGGCTCGTCGGCGACGCGGACCAACCAGCCCCCGGCCAGCGGCTCCAGCGAGCACAGCCCCAGCGAGGGCAGCCAACGACGGCCCGCCGAAGGTGACTTGGGCAACGCGATCCGCTTCACGTACGGCATTCCGGTGACCGCCGCCGTCCAGCCGTCCCGGTCCACCACCAGGGCCTGGCCGTCCAGCCGGGGCAGGACCGGCGCCGCCACCGCGCGCAGCCGCTCCAGCGAGGTCATGTGCAGCTCGCGCAGCCGCGCCTCGGCGAGTTTCGCCACCGAGTCGACCCAGGCGAGGGTCGCCGGATGCAGGGTCTCCAGCGGACCGCTGACATCGACGACACCGATCAGCCGGCCGTCCCTGGGGTCGGTGATCGGGGCGCCCGCGCAGGTGAACGCGGCCAGCGCGCGCGAGAGATGCTCGGCGGCGAAGACCTGCACGGGCCGCCGTACGACCGCCGGGGTGCCCACGCCGTTCGGGCCGACGACGTCCTCGCGCCAGTCGGTGCCGACCTCGATGCCGACCTCGTCGGCCCTGCGCAGCACGGCCGCGCTGCCCTCGCGCCACAGCGCGCGGCCCTCGTCGTCCGCGATCAGCACGATGTGGTGGGCGGCGTCCGCGACCGACACCAGGCCCTCCCGCAGCACCGGCAGGACGTGCCGCAGCGGGCTCGCGCCGCGCCGCCGTTCGACCTCCTCGCGGGAGAGCAGTCCGGTGCGCAGATCGTGGTCGGGGTGGGTCCCGCCGCGTAACGCGCGCTCCCAGGACTCCTCGATCACCGGGCGCGGCGCGGTGCGGGCGCGCTGTCCGGAGAGCGTGGTGTGCCGGGCGTCGCTGAGCATCCGTGCCGTCCGCGCCGCGTCGGCGGTGGCGTGCTGTGTCGGGGAGGCCGGCGGGTTCACCATGGGTCCTTCTCTCCGGTCCCGTATCGACTGTTGTTCTCATAGTGCCGTCCCTCGGTGACGGAGGGAGACACTCCGGACACAGAGGCCACCAAGTTGCAACCCTCTGCAACCCTGGTGAACGGTCCTGGGGTGTCTGAAACTTGTCCCACGCTGCGAGGGTGGTGCCGTGTCGGCGCAGCACCACCCTCGCGTTGTGCCGGTGCCGTTCAGGCCGTGGGCCGGGCGCGTTCCACGATCGACGTCAGGTCCAGGCTCGGCGGCAGGGTGCCGAAGGTGGCACCCCAGTCGCCGCCCAGCCGGGACGCGCAGAACGCGTCGGCGACCTCGGGCGGCGCGTGCTGCACGAGCAGCGCCCCCTGGAGTACGAGGGCGATCCGCTCGACCAGGCGCCGGGCGCGGCCCTCGATGCCGTCCAGATCGGCGAGTTCGACGAGCAGGTTCTTCATGGCGCCGTCCAGCCGGTGATCGGCGCCGCGCACCCGGCCGACCTCGACCAGGAAGGCGTTCAGCGCCCCTGGCTCGCGCTGCAACGCCCGCAGTACGTCGAGGGCCTGGATGTTCCCGGCGCCCTCCCAGACCGAGTTGAGCGGTGACTCCCGTACCAGGCGCGGCAGTCCGGACTCCTCCACGTAGCCGTTGCCGCCCAGGCACTCGGCCGCCTCGACCGCGACCGTCGAACAGCGCTTGGTCACCCAGTACTTGGCGGCCGGCACCGCCAACCGCAGGAACGCCAGCTCCTGTTCACCGCCGTCGTCGTAGGCGGCGGCGAGTCTGAGCCCGAGCGTGGTCGCCGCCTCCGACTCCAGGGCGAGATCCGCCAGCACATTGCGCATCAGCGGCTTGTCGAGGAGCCGGCCGCCGAACGCCTCCCGGTGGGTGGCGTGGTGGACGGCCTGCGCGACGGCCTGCCGCATCAGACCGGCCGAGCCGAGCACACAGTCGAGCCGGGTCGCCGCGACCATCCCGATGATGGTCCGCACCCCGGCCCCCTCGTCGCCGACCCGGCGCGCCCAGGTGCCGTCGAACTCGACCTCGGCGGAGGCGTTCGACCGGTTCCCCAGCTTGTCCTTGAGGCGCTGAAGGAGGAACACATTGCGGGTGCCGTCCGCCAGCACCCGGGGGACGAGGAAGCAGGTGAGTCCGCCGGGCGCCTGCGCCAGCACCAGGAAGCCGTCGGACATGGGCGCCGAGCAGAACCACTTGTGGCCGGTCAGCGCGTACGTCCCGTCCTCGGCGAGCGGTGTCGCCGCCGTCGTGTTGGCGCGGACGTCGCTGCCGCCCTGCTTCTCCGTCATGCCCATCCCGAAGACCGCCCCGGCCTTCAGGTGGGCGGGCCGCAGCTCACGGTCGTAGACCATGGACGTCAGCCGGGGCTCCCACTCGGCGGCGAGCGCGGGGTCGGCGCGCAGGGCGGGCACCGCCGCGTGGGTCATCGACAGGGGGCAGCCGTTGCCGGCCTCGACCTGCGTCCAGACCAGGAAACCGGCGGCGCGCCTGACGTGCCCGGCCGGGCGGTTCCAGGCGGCGGTCAGTCCCGCCGCCACGCCCTTGCCGAGCAGCCGGTGCCAGGCCGGATGGAACTCGACCTCGTCGATCCGGTTGCCGAAACGGTCGTGGGTGCGCAGGCCCGGGGGGTTGTCGTTGGCCTGCGCACCCCACTCCTGCACCTGGGCCGAGCCGGCGGCCCGGCCCAGGGCGGAGAGGTCGCCCCGCACCTCGGCGAGCAGGTCGGGCGGCGTGTGCCGCTCGACCGCCGAGGTCAGGACGCGGTCGGCGGCGAAGACGTCGTAGCCGGTCAGTGGGGGAGGCTGGTTCGTCACGGTGTGGGTGGTGCGTGCCATGGCTGGAACCTACCCGTGCGGACGGCGGTGGTCCGGATCTCCGCGGTGAAACGGCCACCGCCGCCGCCGTCAGGCCGACCGGGACATGGCCGCCAGTATCTCGGTCCCCGCTGCCTCCTCCTCGAGCCAGCCCGTGCGGTACACGGTGTCCAGATAGCGTTCGCCCAGGTCAGGGGCGATCGCCACGGCGGTCGTGCCGTGCCGCCGGTCCGGCCCGCCGTTCCGGGCGAGCCACTGTCCCGCCCCGCTGACGACCGTGCCGGTGGACCCGCCGAACAGGAAGCCCCGCGCGGCCAGCCGCCGGCAGGTTCCCACGGTGTCCGACTCCTCGACATGGATCACGTCGTCGACGTACGACTCGTCCAGGAAGGGCGAGCCCACGCTGGTGCCGAGTCCCGGGATCATCCGGGGCCCGGCCTCCCCGCCGAAGGTGACCGAGCCGACGGCGTCCACGGCGACGATCCGCACCCGGCGCCGCCACTGCCAGAACCAGCGCGCGCAGCCCATCAGGGTCCCGGTGGTGCCGGCCCCCACGAACAGCACGTCGAGCTGCGGGAACCGGCGGGCGATGGCGGGTGCCGTGGTGCGGTAGTGCGCCCGCCAATTCCCCTGGTTGGTGTACTGGTTGAGCCACACATACCGCTCGTCCGAGGCGCACAGCGCGCGCACGTACGCGATCCGGGCGCCCAGGAAACCGCCGTGCCCGTCCGGCTGGTCGATGATGTGGACCCGGCTGCCGAGCGTCTCCATCAGCCGCACCGTGGGCAGGTTGCACCGCCTGTCGGTCACACACAGGAAGCCGTAGCCGCGGCTCGCCGCGATCACGCTCAGGGCCACCCCCAGGTTCCCGGACGACGACTCGACCAGCACCGAGCCGGGCCGCAGGACACCGTCCCGCTCGGCGGCGTCCACCATCTCGGTGGCGGCCTTCAGCTTGATCGAGCCGGCGAAGTTGAACCCCTCGCACTTCAGATAGAGCGGCAGCCCCAGCGAGGCCCGCAGATCGACGTAGAGCTCGTCCTCGTTGAACTCCGCGGGATCGGAGATCACAGCCATGTATTTCCCCCCTAGTGGTGCGCCACGATCGCCGTCAGCCGTACCGGCGCAGCTCGTGGAAGAACCCGTCGACGACGCGCAGTTCGCCCCGCCGAGCCACTTCGTCGTGGACGAACCTGCCGACCGCGAGGTCCAGCACCCCCAGGCCGAAGGGCGAGAACACCACCGTGCGGTCCGCCGGTACGCCCACCCGACCGGTCAGCACGTCGTCCAGCGTGCCGTCGATGAACTCCCGGCCACCGGTGGCCTGTTCGGCCAGATGCGGTGAGGTGTCGGCCTTCAGACAGTGCTCGACGTCGTCCACGAAGTTCGCCGACGCGAGCAGGATCGCCGGGTCGAGATCCCGCAACGACACGTGCAGGACCAGCGGATGGTGGTCGAACCAGGCCGGATCGTGGATGTGCGGCGCGCCGGCGATCGTCGCGAAGACCAGCAGGTCGCTGGAGCGGACGAGCCCTTCGGCCTTGTCGTGCACGGTGATCCGGCCCCGCGCGCCCGACCGCTCCAGATATCCCCGGAACCCCTCCGCGCTGTCCGCGGACAGGTCGTACACGCCCGTCTCCTCGAACTCCCAGCCGGTGGCCCGGAGATGGGTGTGGATGTAGCGGGCGATCAGACCGGTCCCGACGAACCCGACCCGCAGCGGACGCGTCCGCCCCTGGCTGAGCTTCTCGGCCGCGAGCGCCGCCGAACTCGCCGTACGCGTCGCGCTGATCACCGAACTCTCCAGGCAGGCGTACGGATAGCCGGTGTCGGGGTCGTTGAGGATCAGCACCGCCGAGGCCCTGGGCAGCCCCGACCCGGTGTTCCCCGGGAAGCTGGAGATCCACTTCAGGCCGTCCACCCGCAGCGGCCCGCCCAGCGACGCGGGCAGCGCGATGATCCGGGACGAGGGGCGGTCCGGGAAGCGCAGGAAGTACGACGGCGGGTTCACGGAGTCGCCCGCGCCGTGCAGCCGGTAGGTGGCCTCCACCAGCTCGCCGATCTCCGACTCCCGCCCGGCGAGGGCCTGTTGGACCTGTTCGCCGCTGACGACCGAGAACGTGGGAATGGTGAAGTCGCTCATGCCGCCCTCGCCCCTCCCGTCGGCGCGCAGTCCGTGAGCCGTACCGGGTCGCCGAGTCCGGCGAGCACCTCGCGCGGGCCCTCGAAGGGGTCGCGGCCGTGCGCGGTACGGATGTTGTCCACCAGCAGCAGATCCCCGGAGCGCCACGGCGTGCGCCGGACGTGTGCGTCGTAGGCCCCGTTGATGGCCGACACGATGTCCGCGCCGACCGGATCGCCGTTCCCGAAGCGGGTGTTGAAGGGCAGCGCGTCGGCGCCGTAGACGTCGATCAGGTACTCGCGGACCTCGGGTTCCATGGTCCACTCGTTCAGGAACGCGATCTGGTTGAACCAGCAGCGGCGGCCGGTGACCGGGTGGCGGAGCACGGCGGCGCGGTGCTGCCGGGTGCGCAGCGAACCGTCGGACTGCCAGGCGAAGTCGATGCCCTGGGCCCGGCAGTAGCGCTCCACGACGGTGCGGTCCTCGGTGCCGAAGGCCTCGGCGACCGACGCCCCGATCTCCTCGTGGTAGGTCCGGGTCAGCAGCCAGCCCTCCCGCTCGAAGCGGTCCACCAGCGTGCTGGGCAGCGAGGCCAGGACGGCCTCGGCGTCGGCGACCGGGGTCGCGCCGCCCTCGGTCGGCGCGTCGAGGCAGGCGAAGAGCAGCAGTCCGGGGAAGTCCAGCGCGTAGCTCGACTCGTGGTGCAGGCACATGGGCTGGTCGGTCGGCCACTTGGTGGCGGAGTACACGCCCTCCGCGTAGGTGCGGCGCGGCGCGAACGGCTCCCGGTCGGCCATCAGGGAGTCGGTGAGCCGCCGGAAGACGGTCTCGGCGCCGGCCGGGTCGGCGAGGCCGAGGCCGCGGACCAGGACGCAGCCGTGCTCGGCGACGACGGCCCGCAGCGCCGTACGGTGCCGGTCGGCCCAGCCCACCGGGTCCGCGCCGGCGTCGGCGTGCAGCAGCGGCGGACCGTCCGGGCTCAGGTTCACTGCGTGGAGAAGGGTCGCGGATGAGAGCGACATCTCGGTGTTCCTTTCGGTGGTGCTGTCGATCGTTCGGCCGGGGGTGCGGCGGGTCTCAGGAGGAGACCGGCGGGTCCAGCAGTCCGGCCAGGTCCGCGAGGACCGGGTGTCGGGTGACGTCCTTGAGGCTGATCGCCCGGTCGAGGGCGACCGCCAGCTTCACCGCGGCCAGCGAGGTGCCGCCGCGGTCGAAGAAGTGGTCCTGGCGGCCGATCCGGTCGGCCGGGATGCCCAGCACCACCGCCCAGGCGGCGGCCAGCCTGCGTTCGGCGGGCGTGCCGGGCCCCTCGCCGACCGCGTCCAGGTCACCGGCTAGCGCGGTGAGCGTCCGGCGGTCCGTCTTGCCGTTGGCGGTCAGCGGCAGCGAGGCCCGCCAGTGCACGACCGACGGCACCATGTACGCGGGCAGCGACTCGGCCAGCCGCGCCCGCACGGCATCGGCCGCCACCGGCCGCGCACCCGTGCAGAACGCCACCAGCTGGGTCCCGCGTACGACGACCACCGCGCCGTCCCTGACCCCGTCCACCCGCAGCAGCGCGTTCTCGATCTCGCCGATCTCGATGCGGAAGCCGCGGATCTTCACCTGGCTGTCCCGGCGCCCCAGGAACTCCAGCTTGCCGTCGGGCCGCCAGCGCCCGTGGTCGCCGCTGCGGTAGAGCCGCTCACCGGGCCGGTACGGGTCCTCGGTGAAGGCCGCCGCCGTCCGCTCGGGATCGTTGACGTACCCCCGGCCCACGCACACGCCGGAGAACACGATCTCGCCGGGCGCCCCCAGCGGCACCGGCACCAGGTCCTCGTCGACGACGTACACCCGCACATTGCCCACCGGCCGGCCGAGCGGGACCCGGGGTCCGTCCGGCGCCCGGTCCATCACCTCGTGGTTGGTGTCGTCCGAAGTCTCGGTCAGGCCATAGGCGTTGACCAGCCGTACCCCGGGCCGCGCCGCGAACCAGCGCTCCACGAGCTCCTTCTTCACGGCCTCCCCGGTCACCGACACACAGCGCAGGTCCGGGAGTTGGCGCGGCCGCCGCTCCAACTCGGCCAGTACGGCCTCCAGATACGACGGCACGACCTGGAGCACATTGACCCGCCCCGCCCCGATCGTCTCTACGAACCGCGGCACGTCCAGGATCACGTCCTGCTCCACCAGCAGTGTCCGCCCGCCCACGAGCGGCGCGCAGACCAGCTGCCACAGCGAGATGTCGAAGCACTGGGGAGCGGTCTGCGCGACCACCTGCCCGGCGCCGATCCCCAGATCGTCGAGCTTCGCGAAGACGTGGTTGAGGAAACCCGCGTGCTCGCACATCGCGCCCTTGGGCTCACCCGTGGAGCCCGACGTGAAGTAGATGTAGGCGAGTTGACCCGGCGAGACCTCGATCCCGAGGTCGCCGTCCGGATGTCCCTCGGCGTAGGCCTCGTCGACGTAGAGCGTCCGGCCCGGCGCGTCCACAGAACCGTCGCTGCCGCGCTCGGTCAGCACCAGCTCGCACCCGGCACGCTCCAGCACCCGCGCCACGCGGTCCGCCGGGAAGTGCGGCTCGACGGGCAGATAGACCCCGCCCGCCTTGAACACGGCGAGCACGGCGGCCATCCAGTCAAGGTCGCGCTCAAGCACCACGGCGACCACACCCTCGCGGGTCAGGCCGCGGGCCAGCAGCGCCCGACTCAGCCGGTTCGCCCGGGAGTTGAGCTCCCGGTAGGTCCACTCCCGGTCGCCCCGCACGGCGGCGACCGCGTCCGGGCACACCTCCACCATGTCCTCGAACAGCTCGTGCACCCGCCGGTCCGGCAGTTCGCGCCGCGGGCCCGCCAACTCCTCCAGCTGGTAACGGACTTCGGCCTCGGACAGCAGGCTCGTCCGCTTCGGATCGGTGAGGACGGTGAGGTGGTAGCCCGCGATACGGGCGGCGGCCCCGGCGTCCAGGACGTCGGTGCGGTACCGCAGGCGCAGCGTGCGGCCCGTGACGCTCACCTGCAGCGCCGGGTCCTCCTCGGCACTCTCCCCGGACAGCGCGGCGAGCACGGTCGCGTGGGCGGCCTTCACAGCGGCGAGCTCGATCAACAGCCCTTCGGGCAGGGACACTTCGTACTCCGCCACACCGGGCACCGGAGCGAGCGTCCACCGCGGAATGATCTCCATCGTTCTCTTCCCCCCTGTTTCCTTCCCCCTGCGGCCACGCCGTCAGGGAGTCATGTGCACAACGGCGCCGCGCTGGGCCACCGCCGGATTGCCGCCCCACCGCGACAGCGCGGGCATCTCCTCGCCCTTCATCAGGAACGAGTCCGCGGCGAGTACCGCCCCGTCGCCCATCGACACCCCGTAGTGCACAAGCGCACCCACCCCGAGGGTGCAGCCGTTGCCGATGGTGATGAGCTCGGACTTGAACGTGCCGTCCTCCTGCGAGTGCGACTGCACCTTGGTGTGCGCCGACAGCGTGCAGTCGTCGCCGATCGCGGTCAGCGTGCGCTCGGTGATGTAGGCGCCGTCGTCGAAGACCCGCCGGCCCATGCGCACGCCCAGCAGCCGCCAGATCAGGTTCTTGAACGGCGTCCCGTTGAACACCTGGATGTAGTGGTCCGGGACCTTCCACAGCCGCTCGTGCCACCAGAAGTACGGGTCGTAGATCGAGCACAACTTGGGCTCCAGCGGCCGGAATCCGCCGACCAGGCGCTCCACCAGCACGTAGTACCCGGCGGTGAAGCCGAGCCCCAGCATCAGGGACGCGCCGATCAGCAGCCCCCCGCCGATCCCCTCGCCCCCGTACAGGTCGACTGCGGCGAAGCCGAGCACGGTCAGCACGAACCAGTGCAGCCAGCGCACGAACAGATACAGGCCGATCGAGCGAAGGTTGGCGCGGTTCTTCAGGGTCAGCCGGCGCTTCAGCTCGTCGCCCTCGCGCAGATGGTCGAAGCGGCTGTCCCGCTCCACCGAGCGCGGGATCTCGAAGCACGGCGAGCCCAACAGGCCCACGCCCTCCCGGACTTCGCCGTCGAGCGGCACCATCACCTTCGTGGCGAGCAGGCAGTTGTCGCCGGTGCGGCCCCCGGAGGGGTAGGCGATGTTGTTGCCCAGGAAGTTGCGCGGCCCGATCGAGGCGCGCGACAGCCGGAACGACGTACTGGAGAAGTCCGCGTTGACGATCGACAGACCGTCCGCGACCATCGTGCCGCTTCCCACACTGGCCAGATACGGCGTCTCGTGCTGCACCTCCGTACCGAAGTTGGAGCCGGTCTGCTCCACCTCGCCGAGGTCGTAGCCGATGGCCTTCAGATAGCCGGTGATGAACGAGCTGTCGCCGCACAGCCACTTGAAGAACTTCAGGTTGGTCAGCCGGGCCACCGCGCGCTGCACCGAGTAGTGGAAGCCGTACAGCGGATACACCCGGTCCGGGCGCAGCAGCGGACGGAGCAGCCTCGGCAGCAGGGACACGGAGGCGAGGCCGAGCACGACGAAGGCGACGAACGCCACCAGCGACAGACCCAGCGCCTCGCCGTAGAAGCGGGCCGAGTCGAGGTCCTTCCTGTTCGGGTCGAGGAGGTGGTCGAGGGCCGGCACCACCGTCAGCACCAGGTAGGTGCCGCCGACCGCGAGCGGAACGTAGACCAGCACCATCTGAAGGAGCGCGGCCAGGCCGTAGCCGAAGCGGCGCGCCGTGGAGCAGTCCGCCGCCGGGACGCGGACGTGGTCGACGTCCGTTGCCTGAGCCGGAGAGCCGTGCACGCGCCCGCCCGCCGGGACCCGCGCGTCGTCGTACAGGGCGGAGGAATGGCCGAGTTGGGATCCGTCACCCATGACGGTGCCGATGTCGAGGACCGTCTTCTCGCCGACGTACACGCCGCTGCCGAGCGTGACCCGGCCGGTGCGGATACGGCCGGCGTGCGCCTGGTAGCAGAGGAAGAAGGAGTCCTTGCGGATGACCGTTCCGTCGCCGACGGTCAGCAGGTCGGTGCAGACCGGGACGGAGTGGGACAGGATCGTGACGCCCCTGCCGATGCGGGCGCCGAGGGCGCGCAGATAGAGGACGTACAGCGGGTTGCCGGCGAACAGGATCATCGGGTTGGCGTGCAGCAGCGCCTTGACCGTCCAGAACCGGACATAGGCGAGGCTCCAGACCGGGAACTCGGTCTCCTTCCAGCGGCCCACGAGTATCCACTTTGCCACCACCGGCACCGTGCACACACCGATGAACACCGCGCCGCCGAATATCGCGGAACGCAGATAGACCTGTACCACTCCGGAACCGCCGGAAACCCATTCGTAGCCGCGCCCGGTGACAAGTCCGGCGAGTGCGCAGTAGACCGCGAATACGAGGAACTGGAGCAGCCCGCACAAGAGATAGCGGGCCGTGCTGCCGGGTGGCGGAGGCTCGGCGACGGCCGGCGCGGAAGGCTCGGAAGTGTCGGCGAGTGCCGCCGCGAGACTACGGATCGTCGGATTGCCGTAGACGTCCCGCATCGAGACCGACGGGAGGTCGTCGCGTTTCCTGACCCGGGCGCAGAAGTGCGCCATGACCAGTGAGTTGGCGCCCAGGTCGTCGAAGAAGTGACTGTCGAGCGGTATTGCTTCCTTGCGTACGACACCGGCCAGGACCTCTGCGAGAACGGTCTCGGTGCCGGTGCCGGGTTTTCCCACCACGTGGCTCCTTGGTGCTGATCATTGTCTTTGAATTGCCAAAATCGCCAAAGACGAAAACGGCACACGCGAAACGGGTGGGGTGAAAGTGAATTTCTGGGACGGGGTCCCGGTCATGGACCCAATGTGATTTCCCCCGAGTCGTGTGCGCTGACGTCGTCCCAACGCGCGCAACGAATGCAGTCCGGATTATTTCTGGACATTCCGGAACGGGTCAAGGCTGTTCTGGGCAATGGCGCTTTTTCGACTTCGTGGGGTACGGACAAGGTCAATAAGGATTGACGTACGAAGTCCTCACCGGGAAGCTCTCCAAAACAACCATTAAAATCTCGAATGCCAATTCGAATTCCGGACCGAAAAGTTTCGGCCAGCGCGGGCATGACACGGCGCTCCAGCAGGCGTCCCGTCGCGGCCGACGCCCCCGGGGGATGAGTGCATCCCGGCACGACGGATACCTTTAGGGCGTGCAGTCAGCAAGTGAAACCCCCGAGCGGCCCACCGGCCGGTTCCACCGGGCGCGTGCCCTCTACCGGAACGTCTCCAAGCGCAGGACCGCCTGGCTGCTGGTCAAGGACACCGTCAACTCCTGCATGGAGTACCGCATCCTGGGCCTCGCGGCCGAGGCCGCGTTCTTCACGCTGCTGTCCGTCCCGCCGCTCCTGCTGAGCCTCATCGGTCTGCTCGGCTACGTCGACAGCTGGACCGGCGCCCACAGCATCGCCGGCCTGGAGAACAACATCCTGGAGGCGTCCCGCACCGTCCTGTCCGACAAGGGCGTCCACGAGATCGCCCAGCCGATCCTGCACGACGTCATGAAGGGCGGCCGGCCCGACGTCATCTCCATCGGCTTCCTGTTCGCCCTCTGGTCGGGCTCCCGCGCGGTCAACGTCTTCATCGACACCATCACCGTGATGTACGGCCTCGACGGCGTACGCGGCATCGTCAAGACCCGGATCGTGTCCTTCGCCCTGTTCATCGCGGCCCTGCTGATCGGCTCGATCGCACTGCCCCTCATGGTCGCGGGACCGGACGCCGTGGTGAACGTGGTGCCCTGGTCGGAGACGGTCGTACAGGTCCTGTACTGGCCCGTCGTCATCGTCCTGTCCGTCGTCTTCCTCACAACGCTGTACCACGTCTCCGTCCCCGTCCGCTCCCCGTGGATCGAGGACGTACCCGGCTCCCTGGTCGCCCTCGCCATGTGGGTCCTCGGCAGCTACCTGCTGCGCATCTACCTCACCGGCACGGTCGAGGGCCCCACCATCTACGGCTCCCTCGCCGCGCCCGTCGCCGTACTGCTGTGGATCGGCGTGTCCGCGTTCGCCGTACTCGTCGGGGCCGCCGTCAACGCGGCCATCGACCGGGTCTGGCCGGCCGCCGCGACGGCCGCCGCCCGAGCCGCCAACGAACGGCGGCACGAGGAGCAGGCCGCCGAGTACGTCGCCCGCATGGCCGCCGCCCGCACCCACGGCGGCGAGGACGACGAGGACTTCGACGACCCCGACGACGGCGACATGCCCTCCGAGTTCCCGGAACGCTGGTCCCGCTTCCTGCCCCCCGAGGACGTCACCTCCCGGCTGCGCACGCATGTGAAGAGCACCCACAAGAACGGCGGGGACACACCGGGACCGGTGAAGTAACGCTCCGCTACCGCTTCCGGACGTCCGCTCACACCTTCCAGACGCCCGCCGCGCCGGCGTCCCGCGTGAACTCCGAGAAGTCGCGCGGCTCGCGCCCCAGCACCTGCTGAACCCCGTCCGAGAGATACGAGTTCCGCCCGTCGAGCAGCGACTCGAACAGTTCCACCAGGAACTCGACCTCCCCGTCCGGCACTCCGAACCCGGCCAGATCGTCGCCGTACTGACGGGCCGACACCGCCCGGTACGTCAACTCCCGCCCCGCCGCCGCGGAGATCTCCGCGACCGCCTCCCCGAAGGTCAGCAACCGCGGCCCCGACACCGTGAGCGCCTGCCCGGCATACCGGTCCCCGGCCGTCACCGCGGCCACGACCACGTCCGCGATGTCCCGCACGTCGATGAAGGGCTCGCCTACCTCACCGGCCGGAAACTCCAGCTCCCCGCTCTCCCGCAGCCCCTCCACCAACGGCCCCTCGCTGAAGTTCTGCGCGAACCACGCCGCCCGTACGACCGTCCAGTCCGCGCCCGACCCGCGCAGCGCCTCCTCGGTGGGCCGCGCCCGCTCCTCGCCCCGGGACGACAGCAGCACCAGCCGCCGTACGCCCAGCGAGACCGCCTCGTGCGCGAGCATCCCCACCGCGCCGGGCGCGTCCGGCGCCCCGACATCCGACGGGTACACCAGGTACGCGGCATCGGCACCCCGCAGCGTGTCCGCCCACGTGGACCGGTCCGCCCGGTCGAAACCCTGCGCCCGCGAGGCCTCCCGTACGGTCAGCCCCGCGGCCCGCGCGGCCTCCGTCACCCGGCGCCCGGTACGACCCGAGGCGCCCGTCACCACCAACGTCATGTCCCGTGCGTTCTCTGTCATGCCGTCCAGTCAACGCCCGTGCCCGAGCACGGACCATCGCTGAACGGCTCATTCCCATGAGCGCGCGTCTACGCTGGCCGTATGGACGCCCTGTCAGGCCTTCTTGAGGGTCCACGCGCGCGTGGCGCCTTCATGATCCGCGCGTGCTTCGACCCGCCGTGGGCCCTCCGCATCGAGGACCGCGCCCCGCTGACGGTCATGCTCATGGTCCGCGGCGACGCCTGGATCACTCCCGAGACGGGCGAGCGGATACGGCTCCGGGCCGGCGACCTCGCGATCGCACGCGGCCCCGCCCCGTACACCTGCGGAGACGACCCGGACACACCCCCACAGGCGCTGATCCTGCCCGGCGGCGAGTGCAGCTACCCCGACGGCACGTCCCTGAGGGGTTCGATGGACCTGGGCGTCCGCACCTGGGGCGACCGCCTCGACGGCTCCACGGTGATGCTCATCGGCACCTACCTCATGCGCGGCGAGATCAACGGCCGCCTCCTGGACGCCCTGCCGCCCCTCCTCTCCCTCCCCTCCGAGGTCTGGGAGTGCCCGCTCACCCCCCTCCTCATGGAGGAGATCGTCCGCGACGAACCCGCCCAGGAGGTCGTCCTGGACCGCCTCCTGGACCTTCTGGTCATCGCCGCGCTGAGGGCCTGGTTCTCCCGCCCGGAGGCGGAGGCCCCGGCCTGGTACCGCGCCCTGGCGGACCCGGTCGTCGGCAGGGCCCTGCGCCTCCTCCAGGACGACCCCGCCCACCCCTGGACGGTCGCCTCACTCGCCGCCAAGGCCGCCGTCTCCCGCGCGGCCCTGGCCCGCCGCTTCACCGACCTGGTCGGCGAACCCCCGATGTCCTACCTCACCGCCTGGCGCCTCGCCCTCGCCGCTGACCGCCTCCGCGACACGGACGACACGATCGCCGCGATAGCGAGGGATGTGGGCTACGGCAGCGCGTTCGCGCTGTCCAGCGCCTTCAAGCGGGTCTACGGAGTGAGCCCGCAGGAGCACCGGACGCGGGTGGGGTAGGGGCGGGGGCGTTGGGCTGGGCGTGGGGCGCGGGCTCGCGGAAGCACGAACGCGGGTGGGACAGGAACTTCGGTCGCGGTGAAGCGGGGTTACGAGGTGAGCCCGCAGCCGTTCCCGATGCCGGTCGGGCGGTGACTCCGCAGGCCTCCTGATGGTCGGCGTAGCCTTTCCCGTGTGTACGTGGAGAGGCCGTCCCGGCTGCCCGGCGCGGTGGTCTGGAGCCGGACCGTCGAGGACCCCGCCGTAGGCCCGGTCCGGCCCGTCCTGCCCGACGGCTGCATGGACCTGCTCTGGAACGAGGGCCGCCTGCTGGTCGCCGGCCCCGACACCCGCGCGTACATCCCCCAGGCGGAGCCCGCACACTGGGCCGGCGTCCGCTTCTACCCCGGCACCGCCCCCACCTTCCTCGGAGTCCCGGCCCACGAACTCCGCGACCGCCGCGTCGACCTCACCGACCTGTGGCCCGCCGCGACGGTACGGCGCCTGCACGCCCGCCTCGCCACGGCCCCCGACCCCGCGACGGCACTGGAGGACCTCGCACTGGAACGCGCCGCGCACGCACCGCCCCCCGATCCGCTGCTACGACACCTCGTCGCGGCCCTGGACACCGGCCGCCCGGTGGCCGCCACCGCCGACGAACTGGGCCTCGGCGCGCGCCAGTTGCACCGCCGCTCACTGACGGCCTTCGGCTACGGCCCCAAGACCCTGGCCCGGGTGCTGCGCCTGCAACGGGCCCTCGCACTGGCCCGTGCCGGAGTCTCCTTCGCGGAGACGGCGGCCCGGTCCGGTTATGCGGACCAGGCCCATCTCGCCCGGGACGTCAGGGAGTTGGCGGGGAAGCCGCTGGGGGAGCTGCTCGGCCGGGCCGGTTAGGCAGGGTTCAGCGGCGCGAAGAGATCCACCCCGTTGCCGTCGGGATCGTGCACGACGGCGTACCGCTGCCCCCAGAACGCGTCCCACGGCTTGAGCTCACCGTGGTACCCGGACCCGACCAACTCCTCATACACCCGATCGACTTCGTCGGGATCCTCGCAGAGCAGGGCGAGCGCGGCCCGGCCACTGCCCCCGGTGGGCGGCTGCCAACCCGCGTGGAACGAGCGGACGGTGTCCTCCGTGTCCAGCAACAGCCGCAGCCCGCCGGGGAGTTGGGCCTCGGCGTGCGGCTGGTCCTCGGCACCCTCGGGGAAACCGAACCCGAGCCGACGGTAGAAGGCGACAGAGGCGGCCATGTCGGAGACGACCAGGCCGATCGCGTCGAATCGTGGAGTCATGGGGCCACGGTAGGCCGGGGAGGGCGGCGGGTCTTGAACGAATCGGACACGTCCTCGCCCGGTGAGAGGACCCCGACGAACCACGAGTCCGCAGACGAGCTCTTCCTGTAGAAGGTGTTCGGCTGCACCGGCTCGCACAACGCGACCAGCACGTCGCCCTCCCGCAGCTCCACGGCTCTCCGGAACGAGCTGGTCCTGCTCGCCCTCCAACGCCTCACCGTGAACTCCATGTCGTGAAGCCCAGGTGCGACGCCGACGAACTTCGGTGCCGTGGCAAAGCGGCTCCAGGAGCAGATCTCCAGGCCGTTTTCGCGAAGGGACACGACACCTGCCCTGTCGGTGAAGCTGCGAACCGGCTCCCTGATCTCGGCGATCAGCAGAACCCCCGTCCTGCCGCTCCTCCGCACTCCGCGCAGGCGCCTCCTGGCCCGCCAGGGCATCCGCCGCACCTCGTCGAGAGTGCCTACGGAGAAAGGCGCACCGGAACGCTTCAAGAGAACGTCACCACTCCACGAGGCGTGTTCACCGTGAAGGAGAGGCCCACCGGCCCCTGAGCCAGCGGCAGTTCCACGCCCACGGCGGACAGCAGCGGGCGGATCTCGTCCGGCGCCGGGGCCGTCGCGGTCAGCTCCACCAGGGGCGCGACGGGCAGACCCGAGGTGGTCGTCGGATGGGGCGACGAACTCCAGTCGATCAGAAACGGCACCAGACCGGACGGGTGCGCCGTGCTCCCGTCCGTGAGCCGCCACTCCAGCAGCGTGCCGTCGGGCCGGCGGCGGCTCATCGCGCGCACGGGCCCGGGGTCGTACCCCTGGGCCCGCGCCGCCGCTGCCGCCGCGTCCAGATCGGGCGGACTGATCGCCCAGGTCACGGTCCGGGCGACGGACAGCGCGTCGACACCGAACGGGCGTGGCTCGGACGGCTCGGCCTGTTCCGGATCGGGACCGAGGATCTCCAGGTAACGCGAACCACCAAGGGAGACCAGGTAGTTGCGGGTACCGAGCCCGACATGGGCACCGCCGGCCACCGGTGCGACACCCGTGCGCAGGGTGAAGTCGGCGACCGTGGCCGCCAGTTCGGGGGTCGCGAGGACGAGATGGTCCAGGCGTGCGGGAACGGCATTCATCCCCGCCGAGGCTACGCGGTACGGGGAACGGAGGGTGAGCCCAAGGAGTGAAATAGGCTGCCCCGTATGGCCGCCGCCCCCCGCCTCCTCGCCTACACCCGCACCACCGCCTACCGCCACGACTCCATCCCGGCCGCGGTGACCGCCCTGCGCACCCTCGGCCCCTTCGAGGTGACCGCCACGGAGGACCCGACCGCCTTCGAACACCCCCTGGACGACTACGCGGCCGTGGTGTTCCTCTCCACCAGCGGCGAGGTGCTCACCCCGGCGGGCCGCGAACACCTCGCGGCCCACGTCGAGTCGGGCGGCGGCTTCGTCGGCGTCCACGCGGCGGCCTGCACCGAGTACGACTGGCCGTACTACGGCGACCTCCTCGGCGCCCGCTTCGCCCGGCACCCCGCCCACCAGCCCGGCAGGGCCGTAACCGAGGACCGCACCCACCCGGCCACCCAACACCTGCCCGCCGTATGGCAGTTCACCGACGAGTGGTACGACTTCCGCACCAACCCGCGGAGTTCGACCCACGTCCTCCTCGCCGCCGACGAATCCTCCTACGAGGGCGGCGGAATGGGCACCGACCACCCCCTGGCGTGGTGCCACGAGAAGGGCGAGGGCCGGGTCTTCTACACCGCCCTCGGGCACGCGTCGGAGGCCTACGAGGACCCGGACTTTCGCGCGCATCTGCTGGGCGGGATCAGCTGGGCGGCGCGGCCGGGGGCGACCGTGGGGTGAGGAAGGCGCCTGCGGTGCTGTCCGCTCATCCGGCCGGGGCCGGGACGGCCGGGACCGAACCGCCGACCGGGCCGACGCCGAACTCGGTGGGTAGCCGACCCTGTTCCTTCGCCGCCCACCCCGCCAACCGGAGCAGCCCTACAGCCGCGGCACCCGCACCTATGAGCTGTTTCTCGGCACCCCCGTACTCGCCCGCTCCACCAACCGAGTCGACAGCTCCGTCCGAGTGCTCTCCGGACGGTCCCCGTCCATCATGCGGACCAGGAGACGCAGCGCCGTGGCGGCCATTTCCGACAGCGGCTGCCGGACCGTGGTCAGCGCCGGAGTCACCCAGCGGGCCTCGGGCAGGTCGTCGAAGCCGACCACACTGATGTCGACCGGGACCGTCAACTCCCGTTCCGCCAGGGCCTCGTAGACGCCGAGTGCCATGCGGTCGGAGCAGACGAAGACCGCTGTGGGCGGTTCGGGGAGGTCGAGGAGTTCGCGCATCCGGGTGCGGGCCATGGTCTGGTCGAAACCGCCGTGGCGGATGTAGCCGGGGCGCGCGGCCACCCCGGCGGAGGCGAGCGCGGAGCGGTAACCGGCGACGCGGGCACTGCTGCACATCTTGTGCCGGTGACCGGCGATCACGGCGATCCGTTCATGGCCCAGCGACAGCAGATGCTCGGTCGCCGTCACCCCGCCGTGCCAGTTGGCCGCACCGACCGACACCACACCCGGCGGCGGTTCCTGCACCGGGTCGATCATCACGAACGGAATGCGATGCTGGTCGAGCCACGCGTACTGAGACGCCGTCAACTCCGCCAGATTGAACAGGACTCCGGACGAACCCCGGCCAACCAGCTTGTCCAGCCAGCCCCGTTCGGGCCGGTCCGCCCGCGTCCGGGTCAGCCCGGCCGAGACCACCACCTCAAGACCGGCCTCGTACGCCGCCTCCTCCACCCCGTGCAGCACCGCCCCCGACCAGGAACTCTCCAACGAGTGCACCACCAGGTCGACAAGCCCCGGAGCCTTGTTCGCGTCGAAGCGCGGCCTGCGCACATAACCGAGCCGCTCCAGCGCCTCCGTCACCCGTCGCCGCGTCTCCGGCGCCACGTCCTCCCGGCCGTTGACCACCTTCGACGCCGTCGGCACGGACACCCCGGCCTCACGGGCCACGACCGCCAGCGTCGGCCCTGCCGTCATGCTCGCGCTCCCCGCACGGACCATCGGGAACCACCTCTCCAGCCCGCCCGAGGGCCATCGAAAGTTTCGACCAGCGCTGTTCCGCGGCCCGACCACCAACCGATCAGAAAGCGCTTCCTACGATAGGTGCGCGTCAACACGGCGGGAAGACCAGGGAATTCACGCGATGACGGCGACCCGAGCTTTCGAAACCTCGAACGGCTCAGCGGGGCGGGGTGCACTCCAGGCGAAAGCCGCCGAAGTCGGCGGTGAACTCCGCCCCGACGAGATCCACGGCATGGATCCCGGCCATCGCCCCGGTGAAGCGCAGCCGCGAGCCGTGGTCGTCCGAGAGCCTGCTGAAGTCCAACACCGGTCCCACCGGCACGCGTTCACCGTCACGGACGTACCAGAAGCGCGCGTCGGCTCCGTCGACCGTCGCCCCCAGCGTCACCGGCGCCCCGAACGCGACCTCGACGACGGCCACTTCACGCGTGACGTCCTCGTCCCGCTCGACGAGCCTCAGCACCGTACGCCCGCCGCCGTCCCTCCACTGCTGCCCCCGCTGCCCCTCACCCTCGGGCTCCGCCCACGTCAGGTCCAGACTCAGATACGCCTCGGCGCCGTACCAGAGCACCAGCCCCGCCGCCTGCGTGAACGTCAACGGCCTTGCCTCTACGGTGACTTCGGCCTCCGCCCGATGTTCCGTGAGCCGCTGGGCGAGCAGACTGTGCGCCCACCGCGACTCCGGCCCGTGCCGCCCGCGCAGCCGGATCCAGCCGGGGCGGGAGGTGGCGTCGGCCCAGGACGGGTCGGGGTATCCGCGTGGACCGTTCCAAGGCCACCCCAACGGCCCTTCGGAGTACGCGACTTGATCCGGTGGTGCAGCGGGGTGCGTCGACACGGCGACCTCCACCGCCGGGTGCCGGCCCCCGTGCCGCAGCCTCGGCCGGCCGTCCGCGTCCCACGTCACCGACTGGATCGCCGTCTCCCGGCCCAGGGTGCAACGAGGTCCCGCGGGAGTCGCGACAGGCCGTGCCGCCAAGTGGCTCAACACCCACTCATCACCCGGCAGTTCGACCAGCTCGCCGTGTCCCGCCTTCTGCAACGGCAGCGACGGATCGTCCCGGGACGTCAGCAGCGGACGGTCGTCGACCTCGTACGGACCGGTGACCGTACGGCCGCGCGCCACCAGTACTCCGTGCTCGAACCCGGTCCCGCCCTCCGCGAGCAGCAGGTAGTACCAGTTGCCCCGCCGCACCAACTTCGGTCCCTCTACGAGCCGTTCGTGCTGGAGCAGCAGATGGGTCGGGCCGGCCGGAGTGAGCGTGTCGCGGTCCAGCTCGGTCGCGACGATGCCCGCGAAGCGCCGGCCGCCGGGGCGGTGGTCGTTCTGGAGGTTGAGCAGCCACAGCCGGCCCTCGTCGTGGAACAGCGCCGGGTCGAAGCCGTGGCTCACGACCCGCTGCGGGGCGGTCCACTTCCCGCCGATGTCCGTGGCCGTGGTGACGTAGGTGTCGGCGTCGAAGTACGGCGTGCCGACCGAGCGGACGATCGAGTACGTCATCCAGAAGCGCTCACCGTCCCAGCTCAGCGAGGGTGCCCAGATGCCGCCCGAGTCGGGGACACCGGCGAGGGAGCCGCCTGGGGCCGCGCCCCGGACATGGCCCGCGTACTCCCAGTGCGCGAGATCCAGCGAGCGGTGGATCGGGATCGTCGGGAACCACTCGAAGGAGCTGGTCGCCACGTAGTACCAGTCGCCCACCCCGACCATGGAGGGGTCGGGGGCGAAGCCGCGGACAACGGGGTTGTGCAGCAAGGTCACTTGAGGGCTCCCAGAGTGACGCCCGTACGCCAGTACCGCCGCATCGCCACCATCATCACGGCCATCGGCACGATCGAGAGCAGCGCGCCGGTCAGGACCAGGCCGGTGAGGTCGACGCCCGACTCCAGGCGCTTGCCGGACCAGTTGTAGAGGCCGATGTTGAGGGTCCAGTTGTTCTCGCCGCGCAGGACGGTGAGCGGGAGGAAGAAGGCGTTCCAGGTGTTCACGAACGCGAGCAGGAACACCGTGGCGCCGCCCGTCGTCATCATCCGCAGCACGATGCTGAAGAAGATGCGGAGTTCGCCGGCGCCGTCCAGGCGGGCCGCCTCCAGGAGTTCGAAGGGGATCGTGGCCTCGGTGTAGACCTTGGCGAGGTAGACGCTGAACGGGTTGATCAGGCAGGGGATCAGCATCGCCCAGGGGGTGTCGACCAGGCCGATCTTCGAGAACATCAGGTACAGCGGCAGCGTGAGCAGGGCGATCGGGATCAGGAACGAACCCACCACGCACGCGAACACCGCGCTGCGGCCCGGGAATTCGAAGCGCGCCAGGCCGTAGCCGGTGGCGAGCGCGATGAGGGTGCCGCCCAGGGAGCCGACGCCCGCGTAGAGGAACGAGTTGGCGGTCCAGCGCAGGAAGATCCCGTTCTCGTAGGTGAAGACCTGACGCAGGTTGGCCCACAGGTGCATGCCGGAGAACCAGAGGCCGTTGCTCTGGTACAGCCCCGTGCGGTTCTTGGTCGCGGCGACGATCAGCCACCACACCGGGAACAGGCTGTAGGCGCTCGCCAGGACCAGTCCGACGAGCAGGAAACGCTGGCCGCCGCGTGAACGGGCCGCCGGATCAGGCTTGTTGAGGCGCCGGATCTGCTGTGCCTTCCGGCGCTCCTCGGTGAGAGTCATCAGTCGGCCTCCTTCGCGGTGAGCCGGTAGAAGAGGAAGGAGGCGAGGCCGAGGATGAGGGCGAGGAGGACCGAAAGAGCCGCCGCGTAGTGGTAGTTGCCCGCGTTGAACGCCTGGTTGTAGATGATCATGATGGGTGTGAAGCTGTCGTCGACCGTCTGCGGGGTGACGTTCCGGAACAGCGCCGGCTCGTTGAAGATCTGAAGCATCTGGATGATCGAGAGCATCCCGGTGAGCACCAACGCCCCTCGCACATAAGGGATTTTGATGCTCGTCGCGACCCGGAACTCGGAGGCACCGTCGAGCCGGGCCGCCTCGAAGAGGTCGCGGGGCACGCCCTGGAGCGCCGAGTAGATGATGACCATGTTGTAGCCGATGCCGTGCCAGGTCAGCAGGTTGCCGATGGACGGCCACACCATCGAGGGCGCGAAGAAGTTCCAGGACAGGCCGAACACCTTGCCCAACGGGGTCAACGGGCCTACGTCCGGGCTGTACAGGTTGATCCACACGATCGCCGCGACCACCCCGGGGATCATGTACGGCACGAGGAGCAGGATGCGGAAGCGGCCCGCGACCTTCGAGGACAGCGCGTCCAGGAACAGCGCAAGGAGCAGACTGACGAGCAGCATCACCGGGATCTGCACGCACGCGAACAGCACCACGCGCAGCACCGAGTTCATGAACACCGAGTCGGTCAGGCCCTGTTGGTAGTTGTGGAGGCCGGAGAACCTCTCCGTGGAGCCGCCGAGGCCGAGCCCGGACTGGTGCTCGACGAACAGCGACTCGTAGACGGCGTACCCGATCGGTATCAGGTAGAGGAACACGAAACCGAGCTGGAAGGGCACCGTGAACGCGGCGCCCTTCCAGCGCTGGGAGCGAATCATCGGCGCTGCCTCAGCCCTTGACGCTGATACCGCGGGACTTCAGGTCCTTGACCGTCCACTCCTGCATGTGGGCCAGCAGATCGGTGACCTTCTCCTGCTTGTTCATCACCTTCGCCCAGCCCGTCTGGAGCTCGGTGAACATCGCGGTCCAGTCCGGGCCGAACACCCAGTCCGAGGTCACGGTGTCGAGGCTGTCGGTCACGACCTTCTTCGCGGGCTCGTAGTTCGTGCCGAGCAGTCTGTCGGAGATCGCCTCGGCGACATACGCGTTGCTGTCGGCCAGCGCCGGCATCACACCGTTGCCGGTGGTCGGGCTCGCCATCGTCTTCACCGCGCCCGTGTCGGTCGACATCCACAACGCGGCCTCGGCTGCCTGCTGTTGGTGTGCGCACTGCTTGGTCACCAGGGTGACGCCACCGCTCTGGTTGGTCCCGGCGGGTGTCTTGGCAGCCTCGCCCGCGAAGGTCGGCCAGGGTGAAAGGGCCCATTTCCCGTCGGACTTGGTGAAGTTCTGCACCATGCCCGCCATCTGCCAGGTGGAGATCTGCCGGGTCGCGGTGCCGCCGTTGTCGTAGTTGCGCTGTACGGCCGCGTAGTCGGCGAACGACAGCTTGGAGGCGAGGTCGTTGTCGACGATGTCCTGGATCACCTTGGCCGCCCTGAGGCTGCCCGCGTCCTGGAAGTCCACCTTCCAGGAGTTGCCGTCGATGGCGTACCAGTGCGCACCGGCCTGCATGGAGAGCACCTCCAGGGTGCTCGGGTCCTCACCGGCGTAGTTGGTGATCTTTATGCCATGCTTCTTCAGTACCTTGCCCGCGGCGACGAACTCGTCCCAGGTCGTCGGCGCCTTCAGGCCGTACTTCTGGAAGATGTCGGTGCGGTAGATCGTGAACGCGGGGGCCGAACTGGTGGGCACGCCATAGGACTTGCCCTGCACCTGCGCACTGGCCCACGCGCCCGCGTTGAACTTGTCCTTGTCGGCGGAGACGTACTGCGAGATGTCGGCGAGCGCGCCCTGCGAGACCCAGGTGGTCACGTACTCCGCCGTGTTCTGCACCAGGCAGGGCGCGTTGCCGGCCTTGACCGCGTTGGTGAGCTGCTTCTGCATCGTCAACTGGTCGGTGACCTTGGTGTACTTGAGCTTGATGTCCTTGTGAGCGGCGTTGAACGCCTTCACTACGGCGTCCTGGCCGTTGGCCCAGCCCCAGAAGGGGAGGGTGACCGGGCCGGAGGACGTCTTGTCTCCCGAGCCGGATCCGCCGCAGGCGGAGAGCAGACCTGTCAGTGCGAGGCCCGCGACGGCTGCCCGAGCGAACCTTCTCCGGGGGCTGGTGAAGTTCATCAGACCGTGTTCCTTCGGAAGAGAAGAGGTAGAAACCGGTTGCTTGGAAGGTAGACATCGAGGGCTGTTCGGAGCAAGAGGTGTGCAGCGCCTTGTTTCGACAGCCCTGAACAGACCCCGTCTGGCCTGGGAATTTGAAGAGAAACCGGTTACGTAACGCCCTGGTTCCGTGTGCTGCGACGGCCGGTGTGCCGTCTCTCTGAACTAGTTCCGCCGGGCGGGCGGTCGCACCGAGTTCCGTACGACGACATGGGTGCCCAGCACCAGATGGTCGCCGTCGCTGCCCCTGCGCCGGCCCGTGCCGCCGCCCTCGCGCCGGTCCGCCACCGCGCGCAGCGCGACCCGGCCCATCTCCTCGTACGGGACGTGCACGGTGGTCAGCTGCGGGGTGAGCTGGGAGGCCAGCGGGATGTCGTCGTAGCCGACGATCGACACGTCCTCGGGCACCCTGAGGCCTCCCGCGCGCAGCGCCTGCATGGCACCCGCGGCGACCACGTCGGTGCCCGCGAGGACGGCGGTGAAGTCCACTCCCTTCTTCAGGCTGTCCTCGACCGCCTCGTACCCGTGCTCGTAGTCGTACGGACCGTGCCGCACCATCCCCGGGTCGAACGGCACGCCGTACGCCTCGAAGGCCCGCTGCGCCCCCCTCAACCGGCCCTGGGCCGTGGTGAGTTCGGCGTGCCCCGGCAGCAGCAGGACCCGGCGGTGGCCGGCCGACAGGAGGTGGCTCGCCATGGCGTAGGCGCCGCCTTCGTTGTCGTAGTCGACCGTCGTGGCCGGGACGTCGCCCTCCAGTGGCGGGCGGCCGACGAGCACGAGGTGCGAGCCGGCCGCGTCGAGGGAGCGGGCGAAGCGGGCCATGCGCAGCTGGTACTCGTCGACGTCGTAGGCGCCGCCCAGCAACACCACGGCGGCGACGCCCTGTTGGCGCATGAGGTTGACCAGCGCGAGTTCGCGCTCCGGGTCGTCACCGGTGGTGCCGACCAGGGAGAGCCAGCCGCGCAGCGTGGCCGCGCCCTCAACTCCCTTGGCCACATGGGCGAATGCCGCGCCGGTGATGTTGTTGATGAGGATCGCCACCGTCGGTGTGCCACCGCCGGCCAGGGAGCGGGCGTGGGCGTTGGTGACGTAGTCCAGGTCGCCGACCACCTTCATCACCCGGCGGCGCAGCTCCTCCGACACCGGATAGTTGCCGGACAGCACGCGCGAGACGCTCGCCACCGAGACCCCGGCGCGCTCCGCCACGTCCCGGATCGTGGCCCGGCCGACGTCGCCCGACGTCTTGCGCTGACTCACCGTGGCGACTCCTTCGCGGTATCGGCTTCCCCACCGGGCGCGCGAGGCCCTGCTCCCGCGCCGGTCCGGAAACCGTATCCCATCGTTGTTCCAGGCAGCAGGCCCTGTGGACGGCCCGGATCAGGCGACACGGGCCAGGTCCGCGTGCCGCACCTCGTGGGCCGGCGGCAGGCCCGCGGCCAGCCGCTCCAGCTCGTCGACGACGATGGAGCCGAGCCGCGCCAGCTCGTTGCCGAGCGAGCCCGCGATGTGCGGGGTGAGGAAGACGTTCGGCAGCTGGTGGAGCGGGGACGCGGCGGGCAGCGGCTCGGGCTCGGTGACGTCCAGGATCGCGGCCAGCCGGCCGGACAGCAGCTCGTCGGTGAGGGCGTCGTGGTCGATCAGGGCGCCCCGGGAGGTGTTGATCAGCACCCCTCCGTCCCGGATCAGGGCGAGCCGTCCGCGGTCGAGCATGCGCTGGGTCTCGGGGATGTCGGGGGCGTGCAGGCTGACGATGTCGCTGCGGCTCAACAGGGCGTCCAGCGGCAGGAGTTCGGCACCCAGCTCGCTGGCCTCGGAGACGCCGACGTAGGGGTCGTGGAGGAGGACCTCGAAGTCGTGGGGCCGCAGCAGTTCGAGCAGCCGGCGGCCCACCCGGGAGGCGCCGATGACGCCGATCCGGCGGCCGAGGTTGCCGATCGCGGCGGTCTCGGCGGGCGTCGGGTACGTGTGCGCGTGCCGGAAGCGCTCCCGCTGCGCGAAGGTGTCCTTCCCGGCGAGCAGGATCATGGCGAGGGTGTACTCGGCGACCGGCAGCGCGTTGCCGGTGACCGCGCTGGATACGGTTACCCCGCGTTCCCACAGGGCCTCGCCGACCAGCGAGCGGACCGAGCCCGCCGCGTGCAGTACGGCCCGCACCCGGGGTGCCGCAGCCAGGGCGTCGGCGTCGAGGTGCGGGCAGCCCCAGCCGGTGATCAGGACCTCGGCCCCGGCCAGCGCCCCGGCGGCCTCGGGGGCGGCGAAGTCGCGGACGACGAGCCCGGGGTCGATCTCGGCCGTCTGCCGGAGCCGTGCCATCAGGGTTGGGGGGAAGAGCAGGGGCAGGTGCACCGGATCCATGGCGAACACGGCCCTCGGCGGCTGGGCGCTGGGCATGACCCTCCAGTAGTGCGGCGTGGAATGCTGCTTCGGAAACGTTTTCTGAAAGCGTCTTCTACCGTAGATCTGCCGGGGAGCGGGGGTCAATCGGTCGGAGAACACGCAGTTCCGCGCGGCCCGTCCGCACGCCCGTCCGGATAACCCGTCCAGCCGCGCTCGTCCGCCGGAATAGCCGGGCGCGATGTGATGCTCTGATGAGCATGGTTCACGAGCGCGGTGAGGAGCTGGTGGGCAGATGACGGCAGAGCGGATGAACCCCGTGGTCGCCACCCCCTACGGGGCGGTACGCGGCCGGTACGAGAACGGGATCGCGGTCTTCAGAGGCATCCCCTACGCGGCGCCCCCCTTCGACTCGCGCAGATTCCGCCCGCCCGTCCCGCCCGAGCCCTGGACCGGAGTGCGCGACGCGCTCACCTTCGGCCCGACCCCGCCGAAACCGCCGTACTCCGAAGCCTTCGCGAAACTGCTCTCCGACCCCGTCGTGCCGGGCGACGACTGCCTCAACCTCAACGTGTGGACCCCGGACCCCGGCCCGGGCGCCCGGCTGCCGGTCATGGTCTGGCTGCACGGCGGCGCGCTCACCCGGGGTTCCTCGGCCGTCCCCGTCTACGACGGACACGCCT
This sequence comes from Streptomyces hokutonensis, assembly GCF_042751305.1. GTDB lineage: Bacteria > Actinomycetota > Actinomycetes > Streptomycetales > Streptomycetaceae > Streptomyces > Streptomyces hokutonensis_A. The sequence continues at coordinate 260,494 of NZ_JBHYWD010000003.1, read as the reverse complement.
TCGCCCGCGACGGAGTCGTCTTCGTCTCGGTCAACTACCGCCTGGGCGTGGAGGGTTACGGCCTCTTCCCGGACGCGCCCGCCAACCCCGGCCTGCGCGACCAGCTGGCCGCGCTGCGCTGGGTGCACGAGTCGATCAGTGCCTTCGGCGGCGACCCCGACCGGATCACCCTCGCCGGTCAGTCCGCCGGCGCCATCAGCGCCGGCGCCCTGCTCGCCGCCCCGCAGGCCCAGGGGCTCCTGCGGCGGGCCGTTCTGCAGAGCGGACCCCCGGAGGCCTTCGACCGCGACAAGGTACGGCGGATGGTGCGCCGGATGGCGACCCGGCTGAAGGTTCCCGCCACCGCCGAGGCCTTCGCCGCCGTCGACCGCGAACTGCTGCTGCGCACCCAGGCCGAAGTCGGCAGGCTCAGCAGCCCGGTGCTCGGCGGGCCCACGTTCGGCATCGTCATCGACGGCGAACTGGTGCCCCGCGACCCGCTGGAGGCGCTCATCGACGGTCAAGTCGCCCAGGACGTCGACCTGTTGATGGGCTGGACCCGCGACGAGTACCGGCTGTGGCTGGTCCCCGGCGGCCTCCACGAGCGCGTGGACCGGCTCGGCGCGGTCGCCCTGGCCGGCGCGATGGCCCGCTGCCACTGCGGAGTCGAGGTCCCGCGCGGCTACCGCGCCCTGCACCCCGCAGCCGGCACCGCCGAGACCGTCGGCCAGCTCGTCACCGACCACCTGCTGCGCTACCCGCTGCACCGCCTCGCCGACGCCCGCCCCGGAAGCTCCTACCTCTACGAGTTCGCCTGGCCCTCCAACCTCCCCGACCTCGGCTCCTGCCACGCCCTCGAACTCGGCTTCGTCTTCGACACCGGCGACATCCCCGAGGCCGCCAAACTCGCGGGCGAGGGCGCGCCCCAGGAACTCGCCGACACCATGCACGCGGCCTGGGTCCGGTTCGCCGTGGACGGCGACCCGGGCTGGCGCGCCTGGGACGACTCGCACCCGGTCCGGATCTTCGGCGAGGGCCCGCCCTACGTCGCCGACGGCCCCCGCGACCCCGAGTTCGCCCTCTGGGCGGCCGACACGGCGACCCGCGAGCCGGCGGTCCCGGTCGTGGGCACACCCGCACGCGGTGCCGTGGAACTGCGGTCGGTCGTAAGGCGGTTGCGGCGGACCGGGGATGTGCCGAAGTCGTCGTGAGCGGGCGGATACGGGGCGGAAACCGGTTGCTCAACGCGGTTCGCCGACGACCGCCGTACTGACGTAGGTGAATTGGCCGAACCGTGCCCCTCCTCCCGACCGCCGCTCGCTGCTAACCTCCGCGCAGGGAACCGGTTGCCGGACGTGTTCCCGCAGGCAGGGGAGGGGCGGGGCGGCGCATGACCAGGAAGAGCCAGGACGCGAACGGGAGCACCATCCGGGACGTGGCGGCCCGCGCAGGGGTGTCCGCCTCCACGGTGTCGCGGGTGCTCGGCGGCGAGTACCCGGTGAGCACGGCGACCCGCACCCGCGTGCTGCGGGCCGTACGCGAGCTGGACTACGTCGCCGACGCCCGCGCCAAGGCCGTGGCGGGCGTCGGGACACCGACCCTCGCCTTCGTCCTGGAGGACATCACGGGACCGTCGTTCGCCCTGATGGCACACGGTGTGGAGCGCGAGGCGACCCGGCTCGGCCATCTCTGCCTGGTGTGCAGCACGGAGGGCGACGTCCAGCGCGAACTGGACTTCATCGAGACCATGCGCGCCCAGCGCACCGCCGCCGTGATCCTCGTAGGCGGCACCGCCGACACCCCCGAGTACCGCACCCGCACCCGCCGTATCGCCGACTCGCTCGCGGCGGCCGGCTCGCGGCTCGTGCTGTGCGGACGCCCGCCGCTCGGCCCGGGCGCACCGGTCACGGTCATCGAGTACGACAACGAGGGCGGCGCCTACGCCCTGGTCGCGCACGTCCTGGCCCAGGGCCACCAGCGTGTCCTGTTCCTCGGCGGCAAGCCCGACCACGCGACCGCGCAGGGCCGCGAACGCGGTTACCTCGCCGCGCATCGCGCCCGCGGCCTCGAACCCGACCCCGAACTCCTGCTCCACGGCGACTTCACCCGCGACTCGGGCCACCGGCTGATGCGCCGGGCGCTGAGCCGGAAACTGGAGTTCACCGCGGTGGTCGCCGCCACCGACATGGTCGCGGCGGGCGCCCTGACCGCGCTGCACGAGGCGGGCCTCGACGTGCCCGGCGACGTCTCACTGGCCGGCTACGACGACATCCCCTTCGCCCGCGATCTGTACCCGGCCCTGACCACCGTCCACGTCCCCTACGAGGAGCTGGGCCGCCTCGCGGTACGCACCGCGCTCGGCCGCACAGCGGAGTCCCCGGACGAGCACCTGCTGCTGGGCACACACGTGGTCGTACGGAACTCGATCACGACGCTGTGAGCGTCCGCCGGATGTCCGCGATCGCCTCGGGCCCCACCCGGCAGCAGCCGCCGATCAGCCGCGCGCCTGCCTCCCGCCAGCCCTCGACCTGCTCGGCGGTGAAGGTGGAACGACCCGCCCACGCCCGGGCGTCGGCGTCCCAGGTCTCACCGCTGTTCGGATAGACGACGACGGGCTTCCCGGTGACCCGGGCCGCGATCTCGACCGCGCCGTCGACGTCCTCCGGGGCGCTGCAGTTCACCCCGACCGCGATGATCTCGTCCACGTCGGCGGCCAGGGCGAACGCCTCCGCCAGCGGCTGTCCGGCACGCGTCCGGTCGCCCGCGATCGAGTACGACAGCCAGGCCGGCGTCCGCAGCCCGCGCACCGCCCGCAGCAGCGCCTCGGCCTCGACGGCGTCCGGGATCGTCTCGAAGGCCAGCACGTCAGGACCGACGAAGTCCAGCACCTCCAGACGGGGCCGGTGGAAGGCCTCCAGCTCGGCCACGCTCAGCCCGTACCGGCCCCGGTACTCGGACCCGTCCGCGAGCATCGCGCCGTACGGCCCGACCGAGGCGGCCACGTAGAGCGGCCGCTCGATCCCCCGCTTCCCGGCCTCCACCGCCGCGTCCACGCCCAACTCCACGCTCCCGGCCATGAGTTCGGCCGCCCGCTCGCGCTTGATCCCGCGTTTCGCGAAGCCCTCGAAGGTGGCCTGGTAGCTCGCGGTGATCGCCACGTCGGCGCCCGCCTCGAAGTACGCGAGATGCGCCTCGGCGATCGCCTCGGGCTCGTCCGCGAGCAGCCGCGCCGACCAGAGCTCGTCACTCAGATCGTGCCCGGCCGCCCCGAGCTGATTGGACAGCCCGCCGTCGAGAACGAGCGTTCCGGCGGCGAGGGCGTCGGCGAGGAGGGGGGCGGTGTCGCTGGTCATGTCTCGACGCTAGTCGATACGGCCGTGCGAGCGCCTGTCGGCCTCTAGGTCGTGTCCGCGAAGTCACGTCGTCCGCCCGGAGGGCGGGCCTCGCGGCGTCCGGTGCGTGCTCTGGGGGGTTCCCCCCGGCCGAAGGCTGGGGGGAGTGCCGGGCGGAAGTCCTCGTCCTGGTTGTACGTGGGCTCTCGCCCGGTGCGGCGAGTGGGGCACCTCCCACGCCCTTGAGGCGGTGGGGGAGCGTGCCGGGCGCCGCGGCGCTGGGGGTACCCCCTCTGGGGCAGGCATTTTGCGGACACGGCCTAGGCCGCGTGCCTCCCGCCCCCGCCTCCGCTCCTGCTCCCGCCCCGTGTGCGCTTGGTCGCCGGGACCAGCAGGGCGCCGAGGAGGCCGAGGCCGAGGGCGTAGGGCCACCAGCCGAAGGCGGCGCCGCGGGCGGTGTTCTCGGTGCGGGCCTCGGCGATCGTCGTGCCGGACGAGGACTTGGGGTGGGCGGTGGGGGAGGAGGAGCTGCTCGCGGTGACGGCGGTCAGGACGACGTCGTTGCCGTCGCCGCCCCGGTAGCTGATCCGGTACGTCGTGTCGGCGAGCCTGAGCCTGCTGCCCTCGCGAAGTCCCTTGAAGGAGCCGGTCGTTGGGGCGGTGCCCGTGTGATCGAGGATCGTCACGGTGCGCGCGGGATGCGTACCGGCGGCCGAGAGGTCCAGGTCGCCGGCCAGGCCGACCTTGCCCGCGACCTTCAACGGTTCGCCGCGCAGGATCAGTTCGCCCTTCGCGCTCTGCGTGTAGTTCCCGGTCACGGTCAACCCGGTCGTCACCACGCTGTCGTTCGTCACCGAACCCTTCACCGCGCCCACACCGGTTAGTTCAGTCGCCACACGCAGGCCGGTCGTCCCCACGTCCAGCCGTGCGCCCGCCGAGGTGAGCCGGATCGACCTGCTGCGCACGAGAGTTGCCCCCGAGCGGAGCGCAAGCGTGCCCTTCGAGACCGTCGTCGTCCCTGTGTACGTGACCGCCGTGCCCGTCAGTGTCGTCGTCGCGGCGCCGGACTGGACGAGGGACCCCTTGCCGGAGAGGTACGACAGTTTCACGGGGAGCGACACGTTCCGCGTGACAAGCGTCCCGTCGTCCACGATCCGCCGCCCCACCGTGCCGGTCAGCACCCCGCCGTCGCCGTCCCGCTTTCCCGACCCCAGCCGCAGTACCGCCCCCTTCTCCACGGTCGTGGACCCGTCGTAGTACTGCGGCGCCGCGAAGGTCACGTCGTTCCCGCGTGTTCCCGCGACGACGATGTCACCGGCGCCGGGCGCGGCCAGCGTGTCGTGGTACTTGCCGCCGCCGATCGGCGCACCGAGGGTGACCGGACCGTCGTAGTCGAAGGTCAGCCTGGACCGGACCCCGCTCGCCGCGTGGAGGTTGATGTACACGGTGTCCTTGGTGCCCGGCATGAAGATCTGGTGGGTGGTGCCGTCGCCCCACTGGACGTTCGCGCCCTCGATGTTGGTGCCGCGCTTGTTCAACTGGTGGGCGATCGCCCGCCAGTTGAGGCCGGGGTCGCCGAGCGACGGGTTGGTGTCGCCGCCCTGGTCGCTGTAGCTGTACTGGCCCGTGAGGACGACCTTGCTGCCCGGCCGGGAGTGCACGTTGACGTCGCTGCCGTACTCGCGCTGGTAGAAGGTCTGGTGCAGGGTGATCGTCTGGTACAGCGGGGTGTCGATGATCCAGGAGCCCTGGTTGAGGATCGCGCGGGCGTTGGGCAGCGCGACCGGGTACTCGGGGCGGCCGACCGCCATGCCGGTGCCGTTGTCGATCACCCCTGAGAAAGGGTGGGTTCCGGCGAGGTCGAGCGTGCCCCACATGTTGCGGGGCTGGGTGACCAGGCCCGAGCCGCTGATGGTGCCGATGTTGAAGGTGCGGGTCAGGGAGAGGCGGAGGGTGCCGTCGACCCGGACGTTGAGCTGGTTGAGCCGGTAACCCGGTGTGCTGTACGGGAAGTGGCCGATCAGGCCGGTGCCACCGCCCGTGCCGTACTGGAGAGTCGCGCCGCGCGCGACCGTGATCGCGGGCGGGTCCGGGTTGCTGACGGTCGTGTACGGGTGGTTGCCGCCCTGGGTGGTCACCTTCTGCCGCTGCCGGGCCGCCGGGAGCGTGAAGTCGCTGTCCTTGGTGAGGACCAGCGTCCCGCCGCCGCGCACGGTCAGCGTCCCCTGGCCGCGGAACACCCCGTCGTACGTCGTCGTCCCGGCCGGCACGGTGACCACCGTGTCGCCGGTGAGCGTGACATCGCGGTCGGCGAGGACGTCGGCGGTCACGTCGCGGGTGCCGGCGGCGGAGGCCGGGGGAGCGGAGACAAGGAAGGCGGCGACCGCGGCGAGGGCGCCGGCGGCTGCTGCTGTCGTGTGGATATGGCTGCGCACGGGAGTGGAGACGGTTCGAGGCGCACTGGGATAACAGAAATTTCGAGATCGGACGGAAAGCGCTCTCTCAATGTCTCGTCGGACCCGTTGACCTCGTGGTGGCACACCCTTACCTTTTCGGCGTTCGAAGTCGTTCGTAATGACAGATGGTGTTCGCCATCTCGAACGTTTCCGAGAGGCAGCCGTATGAGCCGCAACGACGAACTGCCCCGTGCCCCCGGCCGAAGGCTGGTGCTGAAGGGAGCCGCTCTGGCCGCGGGCGCCCTGGCCATCACCCCGGCCCCGGCGACCGCGTCCCCGAAAGCAGCCCCGTTCGTGAACCCGCTCGTCCGCCAGCGTGCCGACCCGTACATCCACCGGCACACCGACGGCCACTACTACTTCACCGCCACCGTCCCCGAGTACGACCGCATCATTCTGCGCCGCTCCCGCACCCTGGGCGGCCTCGCGACCGCAGCCGAGTCGGTCATCTGGACCAAGCACGCCACCGGCGCGATGGGCGCCCACATCTGGGCGCCGGAGATCCACCGCATCGGCGGCAAGTGGTACGTCTACTTCGCCTCCGCGCCCGCCGAGAGCGTCTGGGACATCCGCATCTGGGTCCTGGAGAACGCCAACCCCGCCCCCTTCCGGGGCACTTGGGAGGAGAAAGGGCAGGTCAGGACCGCCTGGGAGACCTTCTCCCTGGACGCCACCACCTTCACCCACCGGGGCACCCGCTATCTCGCCTGGGCCCAGCACGAGCCCGGCATGGACAACAACACCGCCCTGTGGCTGTCGAGGATGGCGAACCCGTGGACCCTGACGGGCCCCCAAATACGCCTGTCCACACCGGAGTACGACTGGGAGACCGTCGGCTACAAGGTCAACGAGGGCCCGGCCGTCATCGCCCGCCACGGCCGCCTGTTCCTGTCGTACTCGGCAAGCGCCACCGACTGGCACTACTGCATGGGCCTGCTGACCGCCGACGCCGACGCCGACCTCATGGACCCCGCGAACTGGTCCAAGTCGCCGACCCCCGTCTTCACCAGCAACGACACCACCGGGCAGTACGGCCCCGGCCACAACTGCTTCACGGTCGCCGAGGACGGCCGCGGCGACGTCCTCGTCTACCACGCGCGCCAGTACAAGGAGATCACCGGCGACCCTCTGAACGACCCCAACCGCCACACCCGGATCCAGCTCCTCGGCTGGCACCCCGACGGCACCCCCGACTTCGGCGTCCCCGTGGCCGACACGGTGAAGGAGAGTGTGTGAGATGAGACGTGTGTACGCCATCCTGCTCGCCCTGGTCTGCGCCCTCGCCGCCGCCCTGGTGACGGCGGGCCCGGCCCAGGCCGCTGCCCAGACCATCACCAACGGCACGCAGTTCACGGACACTTCGGGCAACGCCCTGCAGGCACACGGCGGCGGGGTGATCAAGGTCGGCAGCTACTACTACTGGTTCGGCGAGGACCGCAACGCCGACAACACCTTCAGGTACGTCGACGCCTACCGCTCCACCGACCTGAAGAACTGGGAGTTCCGCAACCACGTCCTGACCCAGTCCAGCGCCTCCGAACTCGGCACCGCCTACATCGAGCGGCCGAAGGTCATCTACAACGCCTCCACCGGCCAGTTCGTGATGTGGATGCACAAGGAGAACGGCGTCGACTACAGCGAGGCGAAGGCCGCCGTCGCCGTCTCCTCGACCGTGGACGGCAGCTACACCTACCAGGGCAGCTTCCAGCCGCTCGGCGACAACATGTCCCGCGACATCACGACCTTCGTCGACACCGACGGCACCGCCTACATGGTCTCCGCCGCCAACGAGAACTACGACCTGCACATCTACAAGCTCACCGCCGACTACACCGCCATCGACAGCCTGGTCGCCAACCCGTGGGTCGGCGGACACCGCGAGGCACCCGCCCTCTTCAAGCGCAACGGCGTCTACTTCATGCTGACTTCGGCCGCCACCGGCTGGAGCGCCAACCAGCAGCAGTACGCCACCGCCACCAGCATCACGGGACCGTGGACGGCGTTCACGAACGTCGGCGACTCCACGGCGTACAACTCGCAGACGGCGTACGTCCTCCCGATCACGGGGACTTCGGGCACCTCGTACCTCTACATGGGCGACCGCTGGGGCAACTCCTTCGGCGGCACCGTCAACGACTCCCGTTACGTCTGGCTGCCGTTGACCTTCCCGACCACCACCTCGATGTCCATGGCCTCCTGGTACCCGGAGGTGGCGATCGACACGGCCGCCGGCACGATCACCGGGACGAGCGCGATCTACAACACGCTCGTCGCCCGCAACAGCGCCAAGTGCGCCGACGTACCGAACCAGTCCCTGTGGCAGGGCATCGCGATCAGTCAGTACACCTGCAACAGCGGCACCAACCAGAAGTGGTGGTTCAAGGACCTCGGCACCGGCTACTACGAACTCATGGGCCGCGGCAGCTCGTTGTGCCTCCAGGAGAACTCGACCGACGTCACCCAGGAGAACTGCACCGGCGCCACCACCCAGCAGTGGAGCCTGACCACCTCCGGCAGCTACGTCCTCGTGAAGGCCAGGACCAGCGGCGAATGCCTGGACGTGTCCGGAGCGTCCACCGCCAACTCCGCCGCGATCATCACGTACGCGTGCAGCGGGGCTACCAACCAGCAGTGGACCAGGGGTAGTTGAGACGAGTGTGTGGCCGCCCTCAGGATTCGTGCCGCATCACCGCTCTGCGCGGGTCGGACTCCTGGTGGGCGGCACGCACGGCGCTCTCCCGGTTCATGCGAACCGTCAGCTCACGGCCCGTGCCCAGGTCCTTGGCCGTCGCATGCAGCACGTGGTTCGCGTCGATGTCGAAGCTGAACTCGATCACTGGCTCCCCGCGCGGGGCCGGTGGCACGGGCAGCTCCAGCACACCGAGTCTCTTGTTGTACGCGGCGAGCTTGTGGTGTCCCTCGCGGATGTCGAACCGGGCGACGGACTGAGAGTGCTCGACGGTGGTGAAGATCTCGGACCGTCGGGTCGGGATGGTGGTGCCCTGCTCGATCAGGCAGGCCATGCCGCCGCCCTCGATCTCGATGCCGAGCGGCAGCGAGGTGGCGTCCATCAGCAGCAGTTCGTGGCGGAGTCGACCGGTCAGTACCGCGCTCTGCACTGTCGCGCCGGTCACCACCGCCTCGGGTCCGAGTGAGCGGTTCGGCTCCCGGCCGCCCGCCAGCCGGCGTACGAACTCGGTGATCGCCGGCATTCGTGTGGCCCCGCCCACCAGGATGAAGTGGTCGATGTCCGTGGTCTCGTGGGAGCCGAAGGCGGTGTGCAGCGCCTGCCGCACGGGCTGTTCGCAGCGCCCCAGCAGATCGACTGTCAACTGTTCCAGCCAGGACCGCGTCAGGGTGGTGTCCAGGTGCGCCGGTCCGCTCGGGCCCTCTGCGAGATACGGCAGCTGGACGGGGGTGCTGCCGGCCCCTGACAACTCGGTCTTCGCCTGCTCGGCCGCGACCTCCAGCCTCCGCAGAGCGGCCCATCCGGTGGGCCGGAAGCCGTGCTCGTGGCCGAACACGTTCAGGAGATGCTCGACGATGCGCCGGTCCCAGTTGCCGCCCCCGAGCGTGCCGTCCCCGCCGGTGCCCTTCGTCTCCACCACCCCGTCGCCGACCTCCAGCACGGAGATGTCCAGGGTGCCTCCGCCCATGTCGAAGACGAGGATGGTCGTCTCGTCCTCCGCATGGAGGTATCCGTAGGAAAGAGCCGCCGCCGTCGGCTCGTTGATCATCCTGACTGCCTCGATGCCCGCCATCCCGGCAGCCTCCGCCAGGGCGGCCCGCTGGACGTGGTTGAACTGGGCGGGCACGGTGAGAACCGCCTGGTTCACCTCCTCGCCAAGATGAGCCTCGGCGCTCTGGCGCAGATCACGCAGAATCCAGGAGGCGACCTCCTCGGCGGAGTAGCTCCGGTTCCCGTGCCGGAAGGTCCAGCGGTTGCCGAGCTCCAACTTGACCCGGTGCACGGCGGTTTCCGGGTGGACCAGTGCCTGTGCCTGGGCCTGCCTGCCCACGAGGAGGGTGCCGTCCCCGGCGAAGGCCACCACACTGGGTGTGGTCCGATCACCGTGCCGGTTCGGGATGATCCGTACCTTGCCCTCCCGGAAAACCCCCACCGCCGAGTTGGTCGTGCCGAAGTCGATGCCGAGCATCGCGGAGCCCCCGTTCCCCCGAACCGCCCGCACCCCCATATGCGGACAAAAAATATGATGGCACGTCAGACCGCACCCCGTCCGGCGCTGCCGAAAACTCGGCCTGCCCGGCCGGGGCGCGGTCGCGGCAACTCAGGCCAGCAGATCGATCGCGTCGATGGACGTACCGGCGCTCAGGAACGACGTCGATCCCGACCCGCTCGCCACATAGATCTTCAGCGTGTTGTACGCGCTGCTGTCCGTCAGCCAGGCGGACGCCGGAACGCTGTACGTGAACGTGTAGTTGTTGCCCCGGTACGACCCGACGGTCAGCGACCGGGTGCTCGGCTGGGTCGGCGGCGACGGGACGGCCGAGGTCCAGGTGTCGTTGACGACGACCTGCGGCCGGCCGTTCGCGTACGCCGTCGTCACCCCGATGCGCAGGGTGTGCGCGGCGGCGAGCTGAGCGGCCGTCAGCTTGAAGTACACGATGAGGCCGCTGTTGACGTCCTTCCAGAGGTAGCAGGGGAACGCCGAGGTCTCCGTCCCGCTGCCGACGACGACATTGCCGGTCCAGGAGGCCGCCCGCACGTCCGACGGGTGGGCGTACGTCATCAGGTCCGCGTTCTTGAACCCGCCGGGCGTGCCGTCCCAGTTGCCGATCCGCCAGATCGCGCTCGCGTTGGACGGGTCGTTCGAGGACGGGACGGCGATGCTGTTCAGTGTCGTCGTGCCGCCCGCCGTGACCGCCACCGACCCTGTGTAGACGGCGAGTTCGCCCTTGAAGACGGTCAACGTGTAGGTCCCCGGAAGGACTCCGACGATGGAGAAGTAGCCGTCCGACGCCCGCGCCGAACCCCAGTACTGTGCCGCCGAGTTGGCGAGCCCGACCGTGTACGCGTACGCCGTGTCCCGCCCGGTGATGCCGACGCCCGCGACCCGGCCCCGGCCGCCGGAGGCCACGTACCCGGAGATGCCGAGCGAATCCGCCCACGAGGTCGTGAGGTTGGCGTGGTAGAGCGAGGAGGAGGGTGCGCCGCCATCCGTGAAGGCGATGACGTACGGGCCCTGGAGACCGAAGCGCTGCGCCTCCGTCTGGTTCTCGCCGTAGTACAGGATCTCGTACAACCCGCCGCCGTCCGCGCTCTGGTGGCGCAGCAGGGAGCGGTAGAACGGGCCGCCGGACGCCTTCTCGTGGTTGCTGCGCACGACCCACAGGCCGACGCTGCCGGTGGTCCAGCCGATGTAGTCGTAGTCGACGACCCGCTTCTTCGAGTAGTGCTTGGAGCGGGTCTGGCCGTCGGACTTCTCGAAGACGTCGGCGGACTCGATAGTGGTGGGCGCGTAAGTGTAGGAATCCGGCTCGTCGTTGAGGAACAGGCCGGCCTTCACGCGCACGATGTAGCGGGTCGCGCTGACGGAGTCGTCGGCCTTGTTGGTCCAGAGGTAGACGTTGTTCTCGCCGCTGCGGGCCGCGTAGTAGTGCTTCAGCGTGCCGTACGCGACGGAGATCAGGATCGTCGTGCCGGACTGGGTGATCGTCACGGTGGAGGTGCCGAGGCCGGACTCGATGTGCGAGTTCTTGCCGCCGTAGCCCTGGTACTCGGTGCCCTTGTAGACCAGCGAGGTCAGATCGCCGTTCGTCTTGCTGACCTTGAAGACCAGGCTCGCGCCGGTGTCGACGACGTAGTTCGAGCCGTCGTCGGTGTAGCCGAAGCTCGCGGCCGAGGCGGTCCCGGCGAGCGGCCCGGCGAGCGCCGCCGTACCGGCCGCGGCCGCCGTGCCGAGGACGAAGGTGCGGCGACGGACCGGTCTGTTCACAGAACCGGACATGGGGGTGCCTCCTTCGGGAGGTGGGGGTGCGGGTGCTTTGGAGGGTGACAGTTGAATCGATTTCGCGAAAGGGCTTTCGCAGCCCGGGAGCTGGAGATGATGCGAAATTCGGCACGGGTCTAGAAAGCGCTTGTCCGGAGCGGTACGGTCCACCGCCAGGCCTTGTCGTCGGACGGAGGAGCCACGGATGAGACGTTTCAACATCGCCCTGCTGGCCGCGGTGACCCTGAGCACCGCCCTGTCGGCCGCCCCCGCACAGGCCCACGACCGCACACCTCCGCTCGGCATCGCCAACTGCACAGCGACCGCCTGCCACTTCGACGTCCCGCCCGGCACCTACGACGTCACGGTCCGCCTCGGCGGCGAGAGCGCGGCGAGCACGGCCGTCACCGGCGAGACCCGGCGCTCCCTGCTCCCCGAGACGGCCACCGCCGCCGGGCAGACCGTGACCCGAAGCTTCACCGTGAACGTCCGCACCCCCGAGGGCGAACCCACCGGCCCCGACGGCACCCCCGGCCTCGACCTCACCCTCGGCGGCACCGCCCCCGCCCTCGCCGACATCCGGGTGACCCCCGCCCACCATGCCCATCAGATCGTCCTGATCGGCGATTCCACGGTCTGCGACCAACCGGGCGACCCGTATTCCGGCTGGGGCCAACAGCTCCCGCAGTTCCTGCGGAAGGGTGTTTCCGTCGCCAACTACGCCGATTCCGGGGAGAGTACGGTCACCTATCTGGCGAATCCCCTGCTCTGGGGGACGGTTCAGCCGCTGATCAACCCCGGTGACCTCGTCCTGGTCCAGCTCGCCCACAACGACAAGACGACCGACGAGGCGACGTACCGCGCGAATTTGGAAACGCTCATAGCGGGTATCCGGAAGATGGGCGGTCGTCCGGTTCTGGTGACACCGATCGTCCGACGCTGGTTCAATGCCGACGGCACACTGAACAACGGCACGGCACTGCTGGTGAACGGACTCGGCGTCGACCTGCCGGGCGTCATCCGCTCGGTCGCCGCCGCCGAGGGGGTAACACTGATCGATCTCACGGCGCAGACCAAGGCGCTGGTGGAATCGCTGGGAGTGGAAGGCTCCAAGTCGATCTATCTGTACAACGAGAAGAAGGACAACACGCACACCTCCGTGCACGGTGCCACGGTGTACGCGGGCCTGGTCCGCGACGCACTCGTCGCCCGGCATCTGCTGCCGGAGGACCGGGTACGGGTGGGTTGAGACCCGAAAGACCCCTGGGGCGTCCCGACCGGAACCGGGGCGCCCCAGGCTCCACCCGTCGCCCGTGAGAGTGAGCCGATGCAACTGCCCGCCGACGACCGCGCGTCGAGCCCCCGTACCGGTTACACCCGCGCCCACTGGGAGACGGCCGCCGACGCCCTCCTCGCCGCCGTGGAGCCGTACGCCACCGAGGACCGCGCGCTTTACCACCTCCCCGGCACGCACACCAGCTGGTCCGGCAGGCTCTCCGACGGCCTGGAGGGCTATGCCCGCACCCTCCTCCTGGCCGCCTTCCGCCGCGACGAGACGGCACTGGAGCGCTACGCCGACGGACTCGCCGCAGGCGTCACGGGCGTCTGGCCCCGCATCGAGGACCGCAGCCAGCCCCTGGTCGAGGCGGCCTCGATCGCCCTCGCCCTGCGCCTGACCCGCCCCCTCCTCTGGGACCGCCTCGACGAGCCCGTACGGCAGCGCGCGGCGGCCTGGCTCACCGACGCCCTCACCGCCGAACCCTGGCCCTGCAACTGGGAGTTGTTCCCCGTCACGGTCGGCGGCTTCCTCCAGGAGATCGGCCACGAACCCGAGGCCTCGCGCAAGGCGATCGACCACGGCCTCGAACGCATCGAGCAGTGGTACGTCGGCGACGGCTGGTACACCGACGGCGACGGCCGCAAGTTCGACTACTACAACGGCTGGGCCATGCACCTCTACCCGGTCCTGCACGCCTGGCTCGCCGACGACCCCCGGCTCCTCGACCTCTACGGCACCCGCCTGGAACGCCATCTCGCCGACTACGCCCGCCTGTTCGGCGCCGATGGCGCTCCGATGCACCAGGGGCGCTCGCTCACGTATCGGTTCGCGACGACGGCTCCGCTGTGGCTCGGTGCGCTGACGGGCCGTACGCCCCTGTCGCCGGGCGAGACGCGGCGGCTGGCGTCGGGAGCGCTGAAGTACTTCCTGGACCGGGGCGCGGTCGACGACCGAGGCCTGCTGACCCTCGGCTGGCACGGCCCCAACGAGGCCGTCCTGCAAGGCTATTCGGGCCCCGCGTCCCCGTACTGGGCCAGCAAGGGATTCCTCGGCCTGCTGCTCCCGCCCGACCACGAGGTGTGGACGGCGGTCGAGGAACCGGGCCCGGCGGAACGCGCGGACGCGGTCACCGCGATCACGCCCGCCAACTGGCTGCTCCAGTCGACCAGTTCGGACGGCCTGGTCCGCCTCCACAACCACGGCAGCGCGGACGTCCGCTACGACCCGTACTACACGCGTCTCGCCTACTCCACGGCTACGACGCCCTCGTCGTCGTACGACAACAGCGTGTTCGTGGGCGGCGATCCGAGCCGGACGGACATCGTGCCGTTGGGGGTGGGGGACGGCTTGGTGGCCTCCCGGCACACGGCGGCTTCCGGCGCCCGGGTGACCAGCGTGGTGATGGCCGAGGGCGCCGTGGAGGTGCGGGCGCATTTGGTGGTGGGTGCGGCTGCCGGGACGCCGGTGCGGGTCACGGGCTGGTCGGCGGAGGAGGGACAGTTCGCCGAACTCGTGTCCGTGCACGGGCTGTTGGACGGTGAGGGTGTCGTCGGTGACGGGCCCACCCTGTTCGTCGTCCTGGTCCGGCTCACCGCGGAGCCGGACCCCCGTCCCCTCGCGGAACTGGTGTCCGTGGAGGTCGACGGGGATCACGGTGTCTCCGTTCGGTGGGCCGGCGGCAGGCGCATGAACTACCGGTTCACGGAGTCAGCCGGGCGATCCGGAGGCTCGTGGCGGTCGGCGACGCCTCGTTGAGCGCGGTCGCATAGGTCGGAGTGACCGGTGCGTACGCCCAGGTCAGCGAGCCGTTCTTCAGGACCGCTATGTCACCGGCGATCCGGGCGCCCACCACCTTGTCCGCGCTCTGGAACCTGCCGTTCCAGTCGATGAGCCGCAGGTGGGTGCCCGTGAAGGTGCCGGTGCAGGTACCGGCCGCGCACTTGGCGACCTTGAGGGACTCCCAGGAGACCAGGAGGCGGTCCTTGCCGTAGGGCGCGATGTGCACGTCGACGTTCTCGGTGCCGGCCGCGCTCGTGAGGTAAACCGCCTTGCCGGGGCCGGAGTTGCGGTTCGCCATGAAGGCGACGGCGACCTGGTGGGTGCTCGTCCTCGGCGTCACCGTCCAGCCGCGTCCGCTGGAGTCGGCGGAGTTCTTCCTGGCCGAAGCGGCGCCACGGGAGGCGAAGGCCGTGGCGTACCGTCCGCTCGCCGACTTCACCAGGTCACCCGTACGGCCGGGGAAGGTACCACCGCAGTACCCCGCCCAGCACTGCTCGCGCTGCACGACCGGCGCGACGTCCGGGGCGCCGATCCCGGTGGAGACGAACAGGCCCGAGCGCCAGTCGTCGAAGCAGAGCGAGGTGAACGCGCCGGTCGTCTCCGCGTGCAGCGCGATGCCCTCGTCGTGGCTGCAGCCCCAGCTCCAACCACCGCTCAGCTTCGCGCCCTTGGCGCTGATGTACGCCAGCTTGTCGCCGAAGTGGCCGTCCGCGAAGCCGCCCGCGCCGTGCACCACGAAGTACGCGCCGTACTTCGTACCGTTCCAGACGAGTTGGCCGTCGAGGCCGGGGGAGGTGTCGTTCGAGGCGGTGCCGGTGAGCTTGGTGCGGAAGGTCTGCTTGCCGTTCGTGTAGCGGATGATCGCGGCGGCCGTCTCCTTCCACTTGTTGGTGTCGGCCACCCGGGTGAGCAGCGCGAACCCGTCGTTGTGCGCGACCAGACCGCCGACCTCTTTGGCACCCTTGACGACCGTGTCGGCGCCCGAGCGCACTCCGGCGGCGTTCAGCGGGGTGACATGGACGCCGTCCGCGGCGGGCCACGCCACGCGCAGGGTGCCGTTCGGGGCCACCGCCGTGGTCGTACGGGTCCACTGGCGGGTGTTGTTGTAACCGGCCGTCAGATAGGGGAACTTGGCGGTGAGCGCCACTGTGGTAGTGGTCGGGGTGAGCGTGCCGGTCACGGTCCTGGCGGCGGCCGGGGTCTTCGCGACCGCCTTCGGGGTGGATTTCGCGGGGGAGGCGGTCGGGGTCGTCGTGGCCGCGGTGGACGCGGAGCCGTCGGCGGCGTCGTCGTTGGACGGGAACGCCGACGAGGTGGTCCCGGCCGCGGTCGAGGTGCCGCTCCCGCTGTCGCCGCTGTCCGATGCCGCGGTGGCGTACCACGCGCCGCCCAGCAGGGCCGCGACGGCGAGCGAGCCCGCGAGCGGCTTGCGGGCGATGCGGCGGGGGTCGCGGCGACGGTGCGAAGTGGTGGGTCTTGCGTTGGTCATGCCCCGAAGTCGCCGCCCGCGCCCGGGAGGTTGCCGTGGGGGTGAGACCGGCTCCACAGCCCGGGCGGGCCGATCCTGGTACGTTGGATGCTTTCCTGGGTATCAGACCTTTTGGACTCATCTCCGGCGAGGGACCGAGGAACCATGACCATGGACCCCGGCGACAAGCGGCTGGCGGCTGCCGTCGTGATGGACGACGACGGGCGCGTACTTCTCGTGCGCCGCAGCGGCACCGAGCGATTCCTGCCCCGGGTGTGGGGCGTGCCCTGCGGGAAGCTGGAGCCGGACGAGCGGTCCGAGGACGGTGCGCTGCGCGAGCTGAAGGAAGAGACCGGGCTGCTCGGCGAGATCGTCCGCAAGATCGGCGAGTCGTCCTTCGTCAGCGAGTACCAGGGCCGCGAGACCAAGAACTGGCAGGACAACTTCCTGGTCAGGCCCCTGACCCGGGACATCACCCTCCCCGAGCCCGACCAGGCGTACCGCTGGCTCCGGCCCTCCGAGCTGTCCGACTCCGGCCTCGACATCGACGAGTACAACCTGGACGTCGTACGACAGGCCCTCACGAACTTCTGAGCGACTCCGCCAGACCGTTCAACGCGCCCAGATAGTCCTTCACATCGAGCGGCACCTTCGCCACCGCGCCCGGATGCGGGCCCGCGGCCGTGAACACGTCGGTGTGGCGCCGCCGTTCGGCCCCCGTCTCCAGGAACAGCGTCACGGTCGGTACGTCCGTGTCGCACCAGGCCCGGTGCAGGATGTTCGCCGGCAGGGCGTAGGCGCTGCCCGCCGTGTACTGCCCCACATGCGTCAGCCGCAGCCGCGCCGGTCCCGTGCGCCGCAGCGTCCAGTCGGCACTGCGCTCGGCGAGCGACTCCTCGTACCGGTCCGCCGTGATCCCGCCGTCGCCGCGCGCCTCGTACAACTCCATCGCGAGCCGTCCCCGGACCACGTAGGAGGCAAGCGGGGAACGGTGGTTGTGGATGTCCTCCGCGCCGATCGCCGCCACGTCCGGATGCCACAGGTGCGCGCGCAGCATGTGCCGGGGACCGCCGTCGATCAGCAACAGCTTGTCGAAGCCCAGGACATGACGGTACGACAGCCCGGCGCAGTGCTCGGGATCGCCCTCGCCGGAGGCGAGTTCGGCCACCAGCTCCAACAGCCGCTCGGGAGAGCCCAGTTCGGCGATGACGGCACGGGCCGAGGTCACCGTCTCGTCGTCGGACAGGTCGCCGTCCAGCGCCTCGGTCAGCAGCCGTCGCGCCGCCAGGATCTGCCGGCCACCCATGCACTCACTCCCCAACTCGCCCTCACACCGGCCTTGTCCGAGTATCCGGCTGATACATCCATACGGCATGTGCGCGCAGCGCCGAAAGCCCCTGATAGGTCATCCAGATCGGCTGACGCAGTTCCTCCGTCGTCGTGAACATCGACCCGTCCCGGCTCCAGGACCAGATCCCGTCGGTCTGCGCCGCCCACACCGCGTCCGCCGCGCCGTTCAGCCGCTCCTGCCAGGCCTCCTCCAGGCCGTCCTGCCGGGCGATCTCCTGTGCGCCCGGGGTGAGCAGCGCCCGCACGATCCAACTCGCGGTGAAATGGCGGACGTTCAGCACCTCGTGGTGCGAGGAGTCGTCCGGGTGGCGGCGGCGCACCTCCTCGCGCAGGTTCGCCAGGTCGGCGCAGGTGTCGTGCGCGGTCGCCGGGCAGGCCAGCAGCCAGCGCACCCCGTCCTCGCGCGCCGCACGCTCCACCGGTCCCTCGCCCAGCACCCGGGCCGCCCGGTCCAGGGCGACGACGGCCTGCGCGGTGTGCAGCGCGGAGGGCTGGGCGGGTTGCCGGACGACGGGTCGGTCCGGGTGCGCGGGCCACGGCAGCACTGACAGCCGGTGGCTCCAGCAGCGGCGGTGCTGGCGCTGCGGGTCGGGGAACGCGCCGTCGACCAGGGCGTCCCGCAGCACGGGAAGGATCGGCGCGTCCGGCGCCGCGCGCAGCAGCCCCCGCATCACGGTGGTCACCACGTGGGTCAACGCCCGCCCCGTACTGTCGAGTTCGGGCGTGAAGGCGGCCTCGCAGCGCGCCACCTCGTCGGCCAGCCGCTCCCGGGAGGCCCCCGCCCGCGCCAGCGCGCCCAGCACCATCGCGGTGACCTCCGGGCGGGCCACCGCCCCCTGCGAACGGGCCGACCAGCCGCCGCCCTGCAACCGCAGCCGCCACAGCGTGTCGATGAGGTCGCCGGTGTGCAGCCGTCCGTCCTGCACACCCAGATCCAGCACGATGTGCAGTCCGTACGCCGTGGCCAGCGAGGTCGGCCGGGCCGGGCCGTCCAGCTCCTGGAGGGAGTGCGGCCACCCGATGAGACGGCCGCGCACCGGGTCGTCGACCTCGGCGACCTGGGCGACGAGGGTGTCGTAGGCGGAACCGAACACCTGCGGCAGCGGGCCGGGGACGGCCGGTGCCGGGGGAGCGGGGGCGGTCGGCGGTGCGGGGCCGGACGTGCGGGCGCGCAGCAGGGCCGCCGCCAGCCAGGTCATCCCGGCCGTGGCGAGGCCGCTCAGCCCGGAGATCAGATACTTGGCGGCTGCCCCGTCGATCGAGTCGGGCAGCACCTCGAAGAGGAACTGGAACACCGCGTATCCGGCGGCCAGGCACCCGAACCGGCCCAGCCAGCCCACGAACCGGGCCGGCGGACTCCCGCCGGGCGGCACCGGACCGGGCGCTCCCGGGGCTCCCGGCGTTCTCAAGGGACCACGTCCCAGCTGCTGTTGAGACAAGTCGCGCTCCCTCCCCCCAGGGTGGCACGTGGCATTCGCGAAGCTTCCAGTCTAAGTGGTCAGCGATGCGCCTGGGGCGTGGACCGGAACCGCCGTCTCCGTCACACCACTTCCCCTTCACGTGGCCAGTGAGTCAACGCCACATGAAGGGCGTCGACGGCACGCTCCCACGACCGCCGCACATCACGCGGCGCCCCGAAACCGCCGCTGGACTCCAGCGCGCAGTAGCCGTGGAACGTACTGCGCAACAGCCTTACGGCGTCGGTGAGATCGGGCTCCTCCAGGCCGTAGGCGCGCAGCAGGCCGTAGGTGAGCTCGGCGGTGCGGCGCAGGGCGGGGGAGGCGGCGACCAGGGCCTGGTCGACGCGGATCTGGGTGGCCGCGTACCGGCCGGGGTGCTCCAGGGCGTAGTCCCGGTAGGCGTCGGCGAACGCGCCCAGCGCGTCCCGGCCGGAGCGGCCCTCGACCGCGACGGCGATCCGGTCGACCAGCTCGCCGCCGGCGAGGAACGCGACCCGGGTGCGCAGGTCCTGGAGGTTCCGGACGTGCGAGTACAGGCTCGCGTCCTTCACGCCGAAGCCGCGGGCCAGCGCGGACAGGCTGACGTTCTCGAAGCCGACCTCGTCGGCGAGGTCGGCCGCCGCCGCCACGACACGGTCGGCCGTGAGTCCCGCACGTGGCACGGCGCTCCACCTCTCCTCCGGCCTGCGGCAACTGAAGACCCCAGGACAATAGCCAGTAACAAGAAGGCTGCCCCGCGTGTTTCCACCCCGCCACCACCGGACTCCGGCACCAGACTTGACCACCATGGACGAAAACTCCTCCACCCCCGCCCCCACCGGCCTCCGCGCCACCGCACTCCTCGGCCGCCCCAAGCTGTGGCTCATCCCCACCGTGCTCACCGGCCTCCTCGCATTTCTGCTGTCCCTCCTCTACATGGGCGGCATCGTCAACCCCAACCGCGAGCTGCACGACCTGCCCATCGCCCTCGTCAACAGCGACACGGGCAACCCGCTCCCCGGCCAGCAGCAGAACATCGGCACCCAGATCGCCCACGCCATCGTGACGAACACCAGCAGCCGTGCGGCCGGCTGGCGGCAACTCACAAGAGTCCAGGCCCAGCGGGAACTCGACTCCGGCAAGGTCTACGGCGCTCTTGTCATCCCCGCCGGCTTCACGGACTCCGTCGCCGCGCTCACCACCACGAAGGCCACCGTCCGGCCCACGATCACCGTGCTCACCAACCCCGGCAAGGGCAGCCTCGGCTCCTCCCTGGCGAGCAAGATCTCCACGACCGCGGCCCAGCAGGCCTCCCTCACCATCGGCAGACAGCTCACGGCGGCGGCCACGAAGGCCGACTCCACGCAGAAACTGCTGCTCGCCGACCCGGTCGCCGTCGTCACCCAGGTCGGCCACCCCATCGGCAGCAACAGCGGCATCGGCCTGACCGCCTTCTACTACACCCTGCTGCTGGTCCTGGCCGGATTCATGGGCGGCAACGTCATCAGCAACGGCGTCGACACGGCCCTCGGCTACGCCGACAACGAGATCGGCCCCTGGCACACCCGCCGCCCCACGGTCCCGATCGACCGCACCCAGACCCTGATCCTGAAGATGGTCATGACGGCCGGCATCACCCTTCTCAGCGTCTCCCTGATCATGCTCGCCAGCGTCAGCATCCTCGGCATGGACGCCACCCACATCCCGCTGCTGTGGATCTACTCCTACTGCGCGGCCCTCGCCGTCGGCCTCGGCGTGCAGGCCATCAACGCCGCGTTCGGCGGGATCGGCCAGCTGGTCTCCATGTTCGTGTTCATCGTCCTGGGCCTGCCGTCCTCCGGCGCGACCGTCCCCCTCCAGGCGGTCCCCGGCTTCTACCGGTTCCTCTCGCACTTCGAGCCCATGCGCCAACTCAGCGACGGCGTAAGGGCGATCCTCTACTTCGACGCCCGCGGCGACGCGGGCCTGACCCGCGCCTGGACCATGATCGGTGTCGGCACGGCCATCGGCCTGCTCTTCGGTTTCGCGATGGTCCAGTACTACGACAGGAAGGGCCACAAGCGCCTGACCCCGCAGCCGATGGGATGAGGCTCAACTGCGTGGCCGGATCCGAGAGTTGACTGTCGGACTTTCTGAGAGAACACTCTCACATCATGGATTCCGGCAATCGCTTCGGCGACATGGAGATCTCCGACCCGAAGGCGATGCGCGCACTGGCGCACCCCGTAAGGCTCGCGATCCTCGAACGCCTCCAGCGCCACGGCCCCGCCACCGCCTCCCGGCTCTCCCCGCACGTGGGCGCCACCCCGTCCGTCACCAGCTGGCATCTGCGCCATCTCGCCGGCTTCGGCCTGGTCCGCGACGCCGAGGGCGGGACGGACCGGCGGGAGCGGCGCTGGGCGGCGGTGGCGCGGGGCTTCCGGTTCGAGGCGGCACAGGACGAGGAGGGCCGGTCGGCCGCGCAGGAGCTGGCCGGGGAGATGTTCGCGCGCAGAGCGGACGTGCCCCTGCGCTGGCTGACCGGGACGGCGCCCGGCCTGGAACCGGAGTGGAGCCGGCTCGCCGGGACGGGCGACACACGGATCATGGTGACGGCGGAGGAACTGGCCGCGCTGAAGGACGCGTTGGAGGAACTGATCGCGCCGTACGTCGCCCGCAACCGGGATCGCCGGCCACCCGACGGCAGGGGCGTCCGCCTGCTGATGTACACCCTGCCGGAGGGCGCCGCGAACGAGGACAGCGAGACGGACATACCCGGGTGAAGGGCCGGTGGACACCTCGGCCCGCGCCCGGCTCGCTGTGGCGGGACCGCCGCTTCGTACGGTTCTGGTGCGGCCAGACCGTCTCCCAGCTGGGCGACCGCATCTCCGAACTGGCCCTGCCCCTCCTGGCGGTCGGCGCACTGCACGCCTCCGCGAACCAGGTCGCCTGGCTGACCGCCCTCGTCTGGACCCCGAACCTCCTCGGCCTGTTCCTGGGCGCCTGGGTCGACCACCGCCCCGGCAAGCGCCAACTCATGCTGCTCGCCGACCTGTTCCGAGCCGCGGTACTCCTCACCCTCCCGATCGCCTACGCACTCGACACGGTGACGCTCGGCCAGCTCTACGCGGTGGCCCTGCTCACCGGCGCGGCGGCGGTCGTGTTCAACACGGCCTACTCGTCCTACTTCGCGCACCTCGTGCCGCAGACGGCGTACGTCGACGCCAACAGCAAGCTCAGCGCGAGCAGATCGGTGTCCTTCATCGCGGGCCCCGCGATCGGCGGCGGTCTGGTGCAGGCGCTGACGGCACCGGTCGCGGTGATCGCCGACGCGCTGTCGTTCCTCACGTCGGCGATCCTCGTCGCACGCACCCGCGTGGACGAACCGGTGAACAGCACCCGGGCGGCCGGCCCCTCGCTGCTGCGGCGGGCGAGAGAGGGCCTGGCCTTCGTGATCCACGAGCCCGTCATGCGGGCCGGTCTCCTCTGCGCCACGACCGTCAACTTCTTCACGTTCCTGTCGAGTACGGGCCTGGTGGTGCTGTTCGCCGACCGGGTCCTCCAACTGTCGCCAGGGGCCATCGGGTTGGCGTTCGGCGTGGGTGCGACGGGCGGCCTCCTGGGGGCCGTGACGGCACCCGCGATCACCCGCCGGATCGGCGTGGGCCGCAGCATCGTCATCGGGGCGGTCCTGTACCCGGCCCCCATCGCCCTCATCGCGGCGGCGACCGGCCCGACCTGGGCCCGCCTCGGCACCCTGGGCGCGTCCGAGTTCCTCTCCGCCTTCGGCGTCATGCTGCTCGACATCAACCTCAACTCGCTCCAGACATCGGTCGTTCCGGACGGACTGCGGAGCCGGGTGGCCGGGGCGTACAACACGGTCAACTACGGCGTACGGCCGCTGGGCGCCCTGGTCGGAGGCGGGCTCGCCACGCTGGTCGGCCTCAGGGCGACCCTCGTCGCCGCGGCCGTCGGCGGGGCGCTGTGCGTGCTGTGGCTGCTGCCCTCGCCGATACCGGGGACACGGGTGCTGGGGGAGGGCCCGGACGCCGACGCCGAGATCACGCGTGAGGAATATCGTTTCTGAGTCGCCGCCTGGCTGCCTAGAGTTGCCGGAATGGCCCAACCCCTCTGGCGACAACGGGACTTCGCCACCTTCTGGACCGCCCAGACCCTCTCCGTGCTCGGTGACTCCTTCGCGTTGATCGCGCTGCCGCTGCTGGTGCTTCAGGCCACCGGATCGGTCGCGCGGATGGGGCTGCTCACGGCGGTGGGTGGGGCGGCCTCGGTCGTCGCGGCGGTGTTCGCGGGGGTCGTGGTGGACCGGGTCGACCGGCGCAGGCTGCTCATCTGGTGCGACCTCGTGCGGATGGTGCTGTACGGGGTCATTCCGCTGGTGTGGGTGTTCGGGCCGCGGATATGGCTGCTGTACGTGGTGCTGCCGTTGTGTGAAGCCGTCGGCATGCTGTTCTCCGTCGGGTATGTGACGGTGGTCCGTGGGCTGGTCGGTATCGAGCAACTCACCGAGGCCAACGGGCGGTTGAACGCCAGTGCCGCCGCAGCGGGGGTACTCGGGCCGCTCGGTGCCGGCATCGTCGCGGCCTGGAGCGGGCCGGCCGCCGCCGTCGGGGTGGACGCGGCCAGCTTCGGGGTGTCGGCCGCCTGTCTGGTGTTCGTACGGTTCCGCGGCCGCCCCGACCTCGAACAGCGGGCGGAGCGGGGCGGGTTGTGGCGGGACCTCCGTACCGGAGTCGCCTTTCTGCGCGGACACCCGGTGCTCCGCGCTCTCACCGCGCTCCTCTTCTGCTTCAGCTTTCTCACCCTCGGCCTCAACGACCTGGTGATCTACCACCTCAAGCACGACCTCGGGCACGACGACGGCACCGTGGGCACGGTCATGGCGGTCGGCGCGCTCGGCACGATCGCCGGGGCCCTGCTGGTGGCCCGGGTGCGGCGCCGGCTCGGCTTCGGGGCGACCTGGATCGGAGGCGTGGCCGTGTGCGGGGCGGCCTTCGCCTGGTTGAGCCGGGCGAACGACGTGGCGACCGTGGCGCTGGTGAGCGCCGCGTTCCTGGGCTGCGACCAGATGGCCGGTACGTGCTCCATGTCCCTGCGGCAGGAGGTGACGCCGGAACAGCTGCTCGGCCGGGTCACCTCCGCCTTCTGGACCCTCCACTACGCGGCGGCCCCTGTCGGCGCCGCCGTCCTCACCTGGGCCGCCGAACGCCGGGGCACCGCACCGGTCGCCGTCGTGGCGGGCGCGTGCTGCGTACTGATCGCCGTCGTCGCCCTGCTGACGCCGATACGGCGCTCCGGCCGGTCCTGAGCGGCTCGCGCGCGCACGCCCAGGACCCGGTTCTCAGCTTGAGCGCGATCTTCGGGCTGTGCGGGGTGAGTTCGACCAGCGCCGTGCCGCCGTCGAAGTCACCCGTTCACCCCCGTGTAGTTGCTGAGGCTCCACCGCCACAGCAGCCGCGCCCCGAGATACGTCAGCAGGCCCACGAGGGGTGAGCTCGCCGCGAGCCAGTACGGCACCCCGATGTCGTGGCCGTGCCCGGTCAGCACGGCGGCCGGGAGGAAGGCGACGAACGCGAGCGGAAGGCCGTAGGTGAGGAAGCCGCCCACCGCGCGGGGCAGGACGTTGAGCGGGTAGTTGCCGAAGGTGCCGAGGAGGTCCTCGATCCAGCGGCTCCAGTAGTCCGCGGACGGGAAGCGGAGGGAGGCGGAGGCCACGGTGGTGAAGAGGGCCGCCTCCAGCAGCATGCCGCCGATGAGCGCGGCGATCAGATACGCGATGCGGCCCGCGGTCCAGTCCAGGTGGCTGCGGCTGAGCGCGCCGACCATGAGGCCGCCCGCCACCGTGAGGTCGCCGATCGCGTTGGTGGGGAAGTACTCCAGCTGCGCCTGGCGGTGGACCGGCATCGGCCGCACCAGATAGATGTCGATACGGCCTTCCTGGATGAACCGGCCGAGGCCGTGCATACGGCCCAGGAACAGCACCATCAGCCCGTGCGCCATCATCCGGGTCGCCGGGATCAGCAGCACGTCCGAGCTGTCCCAGCCGCCCATTCCGGCGAACCGGGTGAGCAGCACCGTCGCGAACACGATCACCGACACCTGCCAGATCGCGCCGATCGCGATCATCAGCAGGAACTCGGTGCGATATTCCAGCTGGGCACGGAAGTTGAGGCGCGTGATACGCCACGCGATCCGGACGGCTTTCACACGCATCAACCTCCTTGGGCCACGACCCGGCGGGCGGCGCGCCGCCACAGGAACCGGGTGAACAGGGACAGGACCGCCACCCAGCCGGCCTGCAGGGCGAGTTGGACCCCCGCGTCGGACAGCGGGATACGGCCCACATAGATCGAGAGCGGCACACTGAGCGTCGCCTGGAACGGCAGGAAGCGGCTCATCGTGATGAACCAGTCCGGGAAGAACCACAGCGGCGCGTACACACCGGACAGCAGGTTCTGCGCGAAGATCAGGATGAGCATCGCGGCCCCGTTGCGGAGCGTCCAGAAGCACAACTGGTCGATGAGGAGCATGACGTAGTAGAGGACGAGCTGGCCCAGCAGCATGCTGAGCGCGAACACCCCTCCCACGGAAAGGGACTTGGGCGGTTCCACCACACCGGCAGCGAGGCAGACGACGTACCCGGTAAGTGCCCAGGCCAGCCCGTACAGCTGCTCGCCGAACGCCCGCAGCGCGTAGTAGCGCTGGGGTGGCAGCGGACGCAGATACCAGTAGATGATCGTGCCGAAGTGCATGTGCTGCAGGACCGTGTCCCGGCCCGCGTACTGGTCCAACTCCCGCAGGCGGGAGGCGAGTACGGCCAGTACGGCGTACGTCACCGCCTGGTCGCGGGTGAGTCCCGCGGTGGTGCCGGTCTGGGAGTACAGGCCGCGCCACAGGGACGCCACCAGCACGATCTGCACCGTCAGCCGGAGCAGGGCGGCGGTGATGCGGGGCGGGGCGAGGAGTTCGCCGAGCGGGGTGACACGGGCGGCGCGCCAGGCGTGCAGGGCGGCCATCTCAGGTCTCCTCGGTGCGCGGTCCGGCCTGGACGTACGCGGCCCGCATCACGTCCTCCAACTCCGCCTCGTCCATGGCGACTTCGGTCACCTCGTACCGCTCGATGACCTGCTTCAGCGCCTGATGGACGGTCGGCCCCTCGGTCCCCTCCGGGCCGAAGACCACCTGCGGTCCGTCCCGCCGCACCAGCGCGATGCCGGGCAGCGGTACGACCTCGGCGTGCGCGTCGGCCAGCGTCGCGCGGATCTGCCAGGTCGAGCCGAACTTGCGGCGGATCTCGTCGAGGGTGCCGTCGAGCACCAGCCGGCCGTGGTTGATGAGGACGACCCGCTCGGCGAGCCGGGCCACCTCGGTCATGTCGTGCGTGGTCAGCAGGACCGTACGGCCGCGCTCCTCCACCTGATGCCGCAGGAACTCGCGCACCTGTTCCTTCACGACCACGTCCATGCCGATGGTCGGCTCGTCGAGGAAGACGACCGGCGGGTCGTGCAGCAGCGCGGCGGCCAGGTCGCAGCGGACGCGCTGGCCGAGGGAGAGGTGGCGGACCCGGGTGTCCCAGAAGCTGGACAGTTCGAGGAGGTCGTCGAACTCCCGCAGCCGGGCCGCGTGTTGGGCCTTCGGCACCTCGTAGATGTCCCGCAGGATCGAGAACGACTCCCGCACCGGCAGGTCCCACCACAACTGGGTGCGCTGCCCGAACACCGCCCCGATGTTACGGGCGTTGCGCTCCCGCTCCTGGTACGGCACCACGCCCGCGACCCTGGCCTCCCCGGAGGTGGGCGTGAGAATCCCGGTGAGGATCTTGATGGTGGTGGACTTGCCGGCGCCGTTCGGGCCCAGCAGGGCGAGGAGTTCACCCGGGGCGACATCGAACGTGACGTCGGAGACCGCGTGCTTGGGTACGCGCTCCGGGTTGACGAGAGAGCGCAGGCCACCGACGAAGCCCGGGCGCCGGACAGTTGTGTGGAAGGTACGGGACAGCCCCCGGACCTCGATTTGATTTGCCGTTCGCCTCCGGGGCGCTCCAGCCGGGGGGGGGGGGGGGGGGGGGGGGCGTGGGCGGTCTCGCGGCGTCGCGCCCGCGCGAGCGCTCCAGGCGGCCGACCCCGCCGGACCGCGC
>NZ_JBHYWD010000003.1:187774-233317 GCF_042751305.1 Streptomyces hokutonensis | reverse complement strand
CCCAGCAGCAGCAGCAGTCGGCCGGTGGGGGCCCGGCCGCGGGGGGGGGGGGGGGGGCGGCCCCCCCGGCGGGGGGGGCCCCCCCCCCCCGCCCCCGCCCCCCCCCGCGCGCCCCCCCCCCCCCCCGCGCCCCTGCGGCTCACTTGTGCTGCTCGCGTTCACTCGACCAGCCTTCGCGTGAGCAGGAACAGGGCCTTCATGATGCGGACCTCCTCGTCAGTCGGATCAGCCGGAGCGTCGCCAGCAGCGACGCGCCCGACAGTGCGGTCAACAACCAGGGCACCGCGTGGATCCCGGAGGCCTCGATCCCGACACCGAGCAGCGGCGGAGCCGCTACCCCGCCGACGTTCGAGGCCGCGATCACCCACGCCCCGGCTCGCTCGGCCTGGGGAAGCGCCCTGGTGAGCCAGGCGAAGCCCGTCGGGAAGACCGGTGCGATGAACAAGCCAACACCGGCGTACGCGACCGGTGCCACTCCTTTAACCAGCGTCAACAGCAGACACACCGTCATCCCGGCCGCGCACACCGTGAGGATGCGCTCGGGGGAGTACCGCAGGGTGACCGGTACGACGAGGAAGCGGCCCGCCGTCATCATCAGCCAGTAGACGGAGGTCGCCGACGCGGCCACGGTCGCCGTGTAGCCGACCGTCTCCAGATGCGTGGGCTCCCAGCCGCCGACGCTCGTCTCGACCGCCACATTGAGGATGTAGAGGACCAGGAAGCCGACGAGGACCCGCGACAGGCCGAGGCCGCCGCTTCCCGTTTCCGCCGGCGGACCGTCAGATACACGTGTGCGTACGCCACTTGAGCCCGCGAACACCAGCACCGCCGCCAGCACCGCGCACGCCCCGAACGCGTACGGGTAGTCGTCCGGACCGAGCCAGGCCACCAGCGCCGGGCCCAGTACCGCGCCGATGCCGTAGTGGGCGTTGAGCACGTTCAGCATGGCGGTGGAACGGTCGCCGAAGCCGACGGCGAAGAGCTGGTTGAGGCCGTAGTCGATGCCACCGAAGCCGAAACCGCACAGGAATGCGGCGGCCAGGGCCAGCGGCCAGTTCGGCGCGAGCGCGAAACCCGCGCCGCCCACCGCCATCAGGCCGTAACCCCACGCCAGCAGCGCCCTGTTCCTGACCCGGGAGTGGACCGCGTTGAAGGCGAGGACACCGGCGACCCCGCCCGCGAAGTGCAGACTCAGGCCGAGACCGGCGGCGGACGGGGAGAGCCCGAACTCGTGGCGCAGGCCCGGTATCGCGGGGCCGTAGAGGGACTGGAGCATGCCGATGAGGACGAAGCCGACGCAGGACGCGACCGCGGCCGACCGGGCGAAGAGCCGGTCGGCCGCAGGCGTTTTCATGACGGTGCCGGTCAACTGGGCTCCGGTGATTCCGGGCGCGCGGCTTCCGAGAACACGAAGGAGAACTCGGCGGGTTCGGCGTTCAGGAAGTACTGCGGGAGCGGGCCCGGGCCGCAGGACTGCGAGCCGATGCCGTGCTGGCCGTGGTCGAGGTTCACCCATACTGTGTCGCCGGGTTCGAGGTCCGTGCGGTGGGTGGCCGCGTCCAGCTGTTCCGTGGTCCAGCGGCGGGCGGTGAACCAGAACTCCGGGTCGCCGTCGATCCGCAGCCCTCCCAGCTCCGCCCAACGGACGTCCGCGCGGGCGCCGTTCTCCTGGGGGCGGACGTAGGGGGTCTGGAGGCCGTCGACCGAGGACTCCCAACGACCGAGCAGCGAAGCCGCCTTGGTGTCCGGGTACCCCTCGCCGGGTCCGCCGCCGAACCACTTCAGACGGTCGGCGCCCGCGTCCAGCCCGAAGCGGATGCCGAGCCTCGGCAGCGGGAACGTCCAGTCGCCCTCGGGCGCCACGGACACCGTCAGCCGCAGCCGATCGCCGTCCGAGGTCCAGCGGTACACCGTGGCGAGCCCGATCTCCCAGGCGGCGGGTGCCACCCGGGTGCGTACGGTCAGCGCGTCCTCGCCCAACTCCACGCCGTCCAGGCGGTGTCGCATCCGGTGCAGGCCGAACTTCCGCCAGAGCAGACCGAACCGGACGTCCGTCTGCCAGGACGCGCCGTCGTCGTTGTCGGTGGTCGCCCGCCACACGTCCAGGCGGGGACCGGTGACGTCCACCGCGCCGATCGACTTCAACTCGCCCGTACGGGCGTCGAAGGAGGCCGGTCCGAGCGTGATCCGCCGCTCGCCGAGGACGGGTCCGACGGTGGCGGAGACATACGGCAACGGTCGTACCGCGACCGGGATTTGGCCCCACCCGACGACATGACCCGCGGGAGCCCATGCGGTGTCGGCCGCCAGCGACGCCCGTACGGTCCACTGGGATTCGGCGCCCTCGGACTCCACGGGCGGTGCGGGCAGCTTCACGTCGGCCGACTCGCCGGGCGCGAGCGGCGGCACCGTCAACGGGCCCGACTCGACCGTCTCGCCGTCCACTTGGTAGGACCACTGGAAGGCGAATGCGGACAGGTCGGCGAAGTCGTGCTTGTTGGTGACCCGTACGGAGCCGTCGTAGCCGTCGGGACTGTCGATGGAGACCGGCTCGATGACCTTCTTGTACTCGATCAGGCCGGGGGAGGGGAGGCGGTCCGGGAAGAGCAGTCCGTCGCAGACGAAGTTCCCGTCGTGCAGCTCCTCGCCGAAGTCGCCGCCGTACGCGAAGCCGTGGCGCTCGTCCTTGATGCCGTGGTCGATCCACTCCCAGATGAAACCGCCCTGGAGCCGGTCGTAGGACTCGAAGAGGCGCTGGTAGTCGGCGAGTCCGCCGGGGCCGTTGCCCATGGCGTGGCCGTATTCGCAGAGGATGAAGGGGAGTTGGCGGCGCTTGTGGGTGCCGCCGTCCAGACCCTGGCCGATGCGCTCGACCTCGGCGTGGTCGGCGTACATCCGTGAATAGACGTCCGTGTCACGGCAGTTGATGTCACCCTCGTAGTGCACGAGACGTGAGCGGTCACGGCCGTGGATCCACTCGGCCATGGCGGTGAGCCCGCGGCCGGTGCCGGCCTCGTTGCCCAGCGACCAGATGACGATCGACGGGTGATTCTTGTCCCGTTCGACCATGCGCGCGGCGCGGTCCAGCAGGGCCGGAGTCCAGCGGTCGTCGTCAACCGGGTTGTCGCGCCAGGCCTGTTCGGTGAAGCCGTGGGTCTCGAGGTCGCACTCGTCGATGACCCACAGGCCGTACTCGTCGCACAGGTCCAGGAAGGCCGGGTGCGGCGGATAGTGCGAGGTACGGACCGCGTTGATGTTGTGCCGCTTCATCAGCAGCACGTCCTCGCGCATGGTCTCCAGATCGAGGGCGCGGCCCTTCTCCGGGTGCCACTCGTGGCGGTTGACGCCCTTGAAGAGGACCGCCTTCCCGTTGACCTTGATGAGGCCGTCGGAGAGTTCGACGGTCCGGAAGCCGATGCGCAGCGGGACGCGTTCGCCCTCCGTGGTCAGCAACCCCTCGTAGAGGTAGGGCTGTTCGGCCGTCCAGGGCCGCACCGGCACGGTGACGGACTCGCCGGTGGCGACATCGATGTCCAGCGCGGGCACGGTGATCCGGCCGTCCACGTCGGAGTCGACGCGCAGGGTGCCCGCGCCGCCGACGTGGTCGTAGGACGCGTGCACGAAGAAGTCGAGGGCGCTGCCCGGCGGGCGGTGCAGCAGGGTGACGTCACGGAAGATGCCGGGCAGCCACCACTGGTCCTGGTCCTCCAGGTACGAGCCCGCCGACCACTGGTGGACGCGGACCGCCAGCACGTTGCCGCTGGGCTTGAGCAGGTGTCCTACCGCGAACTCGTGGGGCAGCCGCGAGCCCTTGAACTCGCCGATGTCCGTGCCGTTCAGCCAGACCCGGGCGCAGGACTCCACGCCGTCGAAGCGCAGCACCGCCCCGCCGTCCGAGGGCCACTCGGACGGCAGGTCGAAGACGCGCAGGTGGTCGCCGGTCGGGTTCTCGGTCGGGACGTGCGGCGGGTCGACCGGGAAGGGGTAGA
This sequence comes from Streptomyces hokutonensis, assembly GCF_042751305.1. GTDB lineage: Bacteria > Actinomycetota > Actinomycetes > Streptomycetales > Streptomycetaceae > Streptomyces > Streptomyces hokutonensis_A. Next base: position 229,328 of record NZ_JBHYWD010000003.1, on the reverse strand, counting down.
GGTGGTTGGTGTAGATGGGGGAGCCGTGTCCGTGCAGGACCCAGTGGCCGGGGACCGTGACCTCGGCCCAGCCCCCGGCGTCGTAGCCCTCCGCGGCGAACGAGTCGTCCTCGGCGTCGGCCGTCGCCGACACCCGGAGACGCCAACTGCCGTTGAGCGACAGTGACTTCGCGTCCGAGGACGCGTAGCGGGCACGGGGCGGGAGGGCCCCGCTGCCCGGTGAGACGTCCTTGATGTAGTCGGCGGCGGTGCTGGAAGTCATCGGTCTCCAGGTCGTGAGATGCGGGTGTCAGCCCTTGATGCCGGTCTGTGCGATTCCCTGGACCAACCAGCGCTGAAGGAAGAGGAACACGAAGACCAGGGGCAGGATGGAAACTGCGGTGGCCATGAAGATGAGATGGAAGTTGACGGTCTGGTTCGTCATGAACGACGACAGGGCGATCTGCACGGTCCAGGAGTTCGGGTCCTGGCCGATGACCAGCGGCCACAGGAAGGCGTTCCAGCCGCTGATGAAGGTGATCGTGGCGATGGCCGCGAAGAAGTTCAGCGAGTTGGGTACGACGATCCGCCAGTACGCGCCCCAGTAGCCGAGCCCGTCCACGCGCGCCGCCTCCTCCAGCTCCTTGGGGAACCCCAGGAAGTACTGCCGGAAGAGGAAGCAGGTGAAACCACTGAAGAGGCCCGGGATGATGAGACCCCGGTAGGTGTCGACCCAGCCGAGGGACGAGACGAGGACGAAACTCGGCACGAAGGTGACGGCTGTGGGGACCATCAGGGTCGCCAGGACCGCGTAGAAGACCTTGTTGGAGTGCTTGTAGGGGATGCGGGCCAGGCCGTAACCGGCCAGCGAGCAGACCAGGAGTGTGCCCACGGTCATCAGGACGGCGACGACCGTGGAGTTCCACAGGGAGCGGCCGAACTGGACGGTCGGGTCGTCGAACAGCTCGGAGATGTTGCCCCACTGGAAGGAGGGCAGCAGCTTCCAGTTCTCGCCGGTGATCTCCGGGTCCGTGGAGAGGGCGTTGCGGACGATCAGATAGAAGGGGATCAGGAAGAGCAGGGCGGCGATGCCGACGGCGAGGTACAGGCCCGTGTTGCCGAGGACGCCCCCGCGCTTCTTGCTGCGCTTCTTGCCCAACTGTGGTGCGGTGGTGGTCACTTGGACTCCTCTCCCCTTCCGAAGCCCATGATCCTGCCCTGGGCGAGGGTGACGATGCAGATCAGCAGCGACAGGATGACCGCGCCCGCGCTGCCGGCGCCGTAGTCCTGGCTGGTCCCGAGGGCCGCCTTGTACAGCTCCATGAGCGGTGTCTGGGCCCACGTGGCCTTGGTGCCGATGATGTTGAAGAACTCGTCGAAGGCCTGGTAGGCGGCGACGAGCAGCAGCAGGACCACCGCCGTGGAGGTGGCGCGGAGTTGGGGCAGCGTGATGTACCGGAAGGTCTGCCAGCCGCGCTTGGCGCCGTCGATCTCGGCGGCCTCGTACAGTTCTGCCGGGATGTTCTGGAGCGCCGCCAGGAACAGGATCATGTAGAAGCCGGCCTGGATCCACAGGCGCAGGCTCACGATGACCAGCCAGTACCAGGGCGGGCTGGGGTTCGCGAGATAGGCGATGTTGTCGACGCCGAACCAGCCGAGGACGGTGTTCATCAGGCCGAAGCGGACGCCGCTGAAGATGGACATCTTCCAGATCAGCGCGGCGGCGACGTACGACACGGCGGTCGGCAGGAAGAACACCGACCGGAAGAACGCCCGCATGAACCGCAGTTGGTTGACCAGCAGGGCCAGACCCAGCGACAGCGCCCAGGTGGTCGGCACGATGAACGCGGCGAACACCGTGAACGTCAGCAGCGAATCAGGGAAGTTGCTGTTGGTCAGGATCTGCTTGTAGTTGTCGAAGCCGATGAAATGGCTCGGCGTGACGGTGTAGCGGGCGTCGAAGAAGCTGAGCCAGATGCTCCATCCGATGGGGACGAAGACGAAGATCACCAGGCCGATGAGGAACGGGCCGGTGAAGAGCCAGAAGTTCAGGGTGGCGTTGGACCGCAGGCCCCGCCGCGGCCGGGACTTGGAGGTCTCGGCCGCGGCGGGCTTGGCGACCCCGCGCGTGGTGGTGGTCGACATCTCGGGTTCCGTCCGCCGGCCTATCCGAACAGCTTCTTGAGCTCGACGTTGACCTTCTTGTCGCAGGCGTCGAGCGCGGCTTCCGGATTTCCGTTCTTGCGCACGGAGTTGGCGATCACGTCGGCGAACGCGGTCAGCATGGTCTGGTCGAAGCCGATGTTGTCGAAGTGGCCGTAGTCGGTGAAGAGCTTGACGCCCTCGGCGGGCAGACCGGACTTGAGCTTGGTGGCCCCGGCGGCGATCGAGGAGCGCGGCGGGATGTGGAAGCCGTAGGAAGTCGCCCAGTCCTCCTGGTACTTCTTCTGGTCGATCCACAGCCACTTGACGTACGCCTTGGCCGCCTCGACGTTGTTGCCCTTGGCGTTGACGAACATCGACCAACCGCCGTTGTAGACCGACTGCTTGCCCTTGCTGCCGATGCTCGGGAAGGGGAAGATCCCCAGGTCGTCGCCGAGCGCCTGCTGCATCGCCGGCATGGACCACATGCCGCCCCACTGGATGGCGCACAGGCCCTGGTTGAGTGAGGACGGGTCCCAGAAGTCGGTCGGGGCGTCGAGCAGCACATGGCCGCTGGTGAACAGCTGGCGGAGCTTCTTGAGGCCCTCGACGACGCCGTCCGTGTGGTAAGCGATCTGGTTGTTCGCGTCGAGGGTGTCCGCGCCGGCCGACCAGATGATCGGGTTCTGGACCGCGGTGAAGTCGTTGCCGAGGTAGGCGCCCTTGACCTTGCTGGTGGTCAGCTTGGCGGCGGCCTCCAGCAACTCGTCGAGCGTGGTGGGGACTTCGACCTTGGCCTTCTCCAGCATCGACTTGCGGTAGTAGAAGAACTGCGGGTCGTCGATCATCCGGATCCCGTAGATCTTCCCGTCCACCGTGTGCGACTTGATGTCGGCCGGGTTGAAGTCGTCCTTGACCGGATCGATGATGTCGCTCAGATCGGCCACCTGACCGCTCTTCACCAGCTGCAACTGCGGGTGGAACTCGAAGACGTCCGGCGCCTGCTTGGTGAGCAGGGACGAGAAGAGCTTGGCCTCGAAGTTGTTGCCAGTGATCCAGTTCGTGGTCACGTTGGCCTTGGTGTAGGCCTTCGCGTACCGCTTGATGGCCTGTTCCGTGCCGGCCTCGCCGTACGCGTGGAAGTACTGGACGAGGTTCGTGCCCGAACCGGAGCCCCCGCCACGGCCGTTGTTGCCGCCGCAGGCGGCCAGGGCGCCGGCGGCGGTCATCCCCGCTGCCGCCCGGAATATCGATCGGCGGGACCAGTTGCTGTTGCTCATTGCCGACATGGTGACGTCCTTGTCTCTCGCGCGGCTGCGGCTCCACGGCTCAGCTGCCCGTGGCTGAAATCGAGGTGCGGTGCGGGACGTTAACCTTCGGCTAAGGCTTCGGCAAGGGGTTGGACGAAGTCTGTTCGAAGCGTTGTGCAAGGTTCGGAATACCGGACGTGACGAAGGTGCGGGCCGCCGTGCCGCCGGCCCGCACCACGCCTTCAGGTCGTCATCAGACCTTCGACCAGGCCTCGTTGGCCCCGCCGTTGCAGCTGTAGAGGATCACTTTGCTGCCGTCGGCGGTCGCCTGACCGCTCACGTCGAGACACTTACCGGACGCCTCGCTGAGAATCTGTCCGTTGGCGTTGAGCAGCCATCGCTGGCCGGGATCACCCGTGAAGCCGGCGCTGGTCGTCAGCCCCGAACTCCCCACCGTCAGATACCCGTTGGCCCCCTTCAGGCCACCCTTCGCGTCGTACGACCACGTCTGCTCCGCCCCGCCCGTGCAGGTGCCGATCGCGGCCCCCGAGGCGTCCGCCGTCAGGCACTTGCCGGACTGGCTGCCCCGGAGGGCGCCGGTGACGGCCGTCGAACTCCCTTGACCCTTGCGGGGTTTCTGGTCGAGGACGTACGTCGTGATCGAGCGGGCGGCGAGCGTCGTGGAGACCGTGGAGCCGCTCACGTCCGGCTCGGCGGCCTTCGCCCAGTTCTCCGTGGCCGAGGTCCGCACCGCCTGCGTCGCCCGCACCGGCACCTTGCTGTTGAAGTGCAGGTTCAGCGAAGTGTCCGTGGTGTTCTGGTTGTTGACCACGACGACCCACTTGCCGTCCCGGTCGTACGAGGTCACCTCGACACCGCTCGGCGCGCCCGTCACGTTGTGCGCGACGGAGCCCGGTCGCACGAACTTGCTGTACTGGCCGAGCGCGTAGTACCGCTTGGTGAAGTACAGGGTCTGGTTGCCGTCCGTCGCGTAGTCGGGGTCGTAGTAGATCAGCCCGTCGTTCCAGCCGACGTCGTTGCGCGCGGCCGGGTCGGTGCCGTAGCCGCTGGCGAGGGCGACCCACCACTGGAACGCCGAGTCGTGTGCGCTCGCGAAGTCCTTGTACATGATCCGGGACATCAGCAGGGCGTTGTCGATCGTCGGGTCGTACTCCTGGTTCCAGCCCGTGGTGCCCTTGCCGAAACAGCAGATCTCGGTGGCCCAGGAGGGCTTGCCGACCGTCTTCGCGGTCTCGTAGACGTTGCCCAACTGGCCGTCGTTCGGGTTGTTGTAGGTGTGGTGCGCCAGCTCGGACACGTACTGGGCGGTGTCCGGCTGCGCGATCCACTGCGGGACCTCGGTGCTGAAGCTCACCGTGCTGCTCGACTCGTCGGCGATGATGCTCGTCCGCTGCTTCCGGGCCCGCTGCTCGGCGCCCAACGCCCGCACGATGTCGTCCCGTTGGTCGACGGTGACCTGCATGCCCTCCTGGCCGCAGTCGCCGAAGTTGTTGTTCGGCTCGTTGAAGGGGCTGATGTAGTCGAACTTCGCGCCCTGCTTGGCGAAGTGGGCGGTGACGTCGGCGACGTACTTCGCGTAGTCGCTCTCGTTCTCCGCCTTCAACTGCCCGCCGCAGCTCTGCCCGTTGGTCGTCCACTGGGCGGGCGCGCTGTTGACGAAGCCGATCAGATCCTGGACGCCGTACTTCGCGGCGTACCTGAGGAACGTCTGGCCGCCCTTGTCCTTGCTCCAGTCGTACGACCCGTCGGCGTTGAGGAAGTCCTGGGCGGCGCGGGCCGGGGTGGTGACCGCGGCGCCACCGCCGCCGATGTTGTAGCGGTAGGAGGAGAGGTCCAACCCCTTTGAGGAGAACAGGAGTTGGGCCACCCGGGCCTGCACCTCAGGCTTGAAGTACTGGAGGTCGTTGACCCACCAGGCGCCGGACGCGCCGATGTTGTCGATGGTCTGGGCCGCGTGGGGGGAGACCTCCGCCGGTGCGACGCCGTCGGCGTTCGCGGGCGGCGCGGATATCAGGGCCCCGGTGACAGCCAGTGCGGCTGCGGCTGTCGCGAGGATCGATCTCCTGGGGTGGGGCTGAGTCACGTGCATCCCTTCCGTCGTCATGAAGGTGGCGCGGTACGGCTCCTTGCCGAGGTGGTGCGGTTTCTTCCGGTCCTCTGCCCGACCGACTGAAGTGCCCCTTCGAGCGCGAAAGTCGCCGCTCCGAGGCACGCCGGGTCGGTGGGGATGGGGGAGAGGACGATCTCGGTGGCGGCGAACGGCCGCCCGAGCGCGTGCCGTTGGACGGCCTCGCGCACTTCGTGCAGCAGCGGATCGCCGAGCTTGCGGGCGACCCAGCTGCTGAGCACGACCACTTCGGGGTTGAGGACGTTGACGAGGTTGGCGATGCCCGCGCCGATGTAACGGGCCGTCTCCCGTACGACCTTGAGGGCCACGGGATCGTTCGCGGCCACGCCGCGGGCCAGCGCGTCGATGGTGGCCGTCTGGTCCTCGGAGTGCAGCAACGGGCTCTGCGGGCTCAACTCCCGCAGATTCAGCATGATTCCGGGCGCGCCGACATAGGCCTCGACACAGCCGTGGTTGCCGCAGCGGCACAGGCGCCCGTCCAGGACGAGGGTGGTGTGACCCCACTCGCCGGCACTGTTGCTCACGCCCCGGTACAGCCCGCCGCCCAGCGCGAGGCCGGCGCCTACCCCGGTTCCGAGGTTGACCACCACCGCGTCCCCGCGTCCGCGCGCCGCTCCGAACCACATCTCGGCGACCGCGCCGGCCCGCAGCGGATTGTCCAGGTAGAGCGGGTAGGCGATGACCTCGGAGAGCAGGTCCAGCAGCGGCACGTCGTGCCAGTCCCAGTTGGGCGCGTACTCCGAGACGCCGGTCTTGCGGTCCACCTGGCCCGGCACGCTCACCCCGACGCCGAGGACGCGGGCCGCCTCGACGCCGGCCTGTGCGACCACCGACCCGACGGCGGCGGCGACATGGCCGACCACCTGCTCCGGACGGCTCTCGCCGGGCCGCATGTCCTCGTCGGCACGGGCCAGGACGTTCAACGCCAGGTCGAACAGCTCGACATGGACGTACGTCTCCGCGATGTCGACACCGATCAGCGCGCCCCCCGACGCGTTGACCGCCACCAGACCCCGGGGGCGGCCACCCGCCGAGTCCTCGAAGCCGACCTCGGTGATCATCCGCAGGTCCAGCAGCTCACCGACGAGCGTGGCCACCGTGGCCAGGCTCAGCCCGGTCGCGGCGGCCAACTCCTGCCGGGAGGTGGGCGACTGGGCGATGATCTGGCGCAGCACCTCGTAGCGGTTCGCGGTGCGGATGTCACGTGAGGTGCGCTTCACCGGGTTGCCCCCCAAGGCCTTCGCGGTCATGCCGGGGGCACGACGGCTCCGGCGCGCGGCAAGGCTATGGGCTGCGGGTGACGTTCGACAAGGGGTTAGGAAAGGGGCTATACAAAGTCGCCCGCCCGGTCGTCGGCCCGGTCCTTCGCCGGGCCGCCCGCCGAGTCGTGGACCGAGTCATTCACCGATGACGTCCCGGACGAATGCGTTCGCGAACGTGCCCTGCGGGTCGAGGTCCCGAGCCAGCGCCGCGAAGTCGCCGAGCCGCGGATAGCGTCCGCGCAGTACCTCCGCCGGGGTGGTGAAGACCTTCCCCCAGTGCGGTCGCGCGTCGAAACCGTCCAGCGCCTCCTCCAGCCGCCGCACCACCGGCAGCACCGCCGCCGTGTCCTCGATCCAGGTGAAGTGCAGCGCCACCGTGTCCCGCCCGTAGGAGGGGCTCAGCCACTGCGCGTCGGCGGCGACCGTCCGCACCTCGCAGATCTGCAGTACACCGGCGACCGTCTCCCGGATCCCGTCGACCGCATACAGTGCGTCGTATGCGGTCGACCGCGGCAGCAGGTACTCCGACTGCAGCTCCGCCCCGCTGCTCGGCGTGAACTCCGCCCGGAAGTGCGGCAGCCGCTCCTGCCAGGGTCCCGGCACCCCGAGCTGCTCGGTGGTGTTGACCGCGGGCATCCCCGGCACCGGGTGCAGCGCCTCCGTCGCGGGCGCGGCCCACGGGAAGTCGACCGGCGCCTGGTCGGTGCGCCGCTTCAGCCACACCTGCCGAAAGCCCGGCTCCCGCCAGTCGGTGAACAGACTCACGCTGTACGCCGAGGCCGCCACCGTCTCGAAGTCCAGCCCGGCGAGCGGGAGTTCGGTGAAGACGTGCTGCTCGACCTCGAAGGCGGGCTCCAGATCGAGGGTGAGGGAGGTGACGACACCGAGCGCGCCGAGCGAGGTCACGGCGCCGTCGAAGCGGTCGTCGCCGCGTGCGATCGTCACCGTCGACCCGTCCGCCGTGACGATCTCGACCTCGCGGACAGCTGCCGCGAGCGAGCCGTTGCGGACGCCCGAGCCATGGGTGCCGGTCGCCACCGAACCGGCCACCGAAATGTGCGGCAGGGACGCCATGTTGGGCAGCGCGAGGCCGTGCTCGGCCACCCGGCGGGCCAGCTCCGCGTACCGGACGCCGCCCGAGACCCGTACCGTCCGGGCCGTTGTGTCCACGTCGAACTCGGGCGGCAGCGCGGCGATCGACAGCAGGGTGCCGTCCGGGCCCGGCTCGGCGATCTCGTTGAAGGAGTGGCCGCTGCCCAGCACCCGTACCCGCGCGCTCTCCGCCACGAGGGTCCTGAGCGCGTCGAGTGTGCGCGGGCGGTGGAGTTCCTTCGCCGCGTAGGTGATGTTGCCGGCCCAGTTGGTGACCGTCTCCGTCATGCCTGCCGTCCCTCCGGGAGCGTGCGTTTCCCCCGACCCTCTCACCCTGTCGACGACTGGTGCGGATTTCGTCGTCTTGTGGCGACGATAGCTACCTTATGGGCAAATCTATCGCCGTGTGCCTACGGTATCGGTAGTCTCCGGCGTTATGACCGACCGTTTGCCTGAGACCGACCTCACCCGCCACCGCCGACTCCGTGAACAGGGCAGCCTCGACCGTGCCGACCTGGACGCGATCCTGGACGCCGGGTTCGTCTGCCATCTGGGGGTCGTGATCGAGGGGCGGCCGGTCGTGGTCCCCACGGTGTACGGGAGGGACGGGCGGCGGCTGTATCTGCACGGGTCCGTCGCGAGTCGTAGCCTCGCGGGCGGAGATCCCGTGTGCGTCACCGTCACGCATGTCGACGGGCTGGTGCTGGCCAGGTCCGTCTTCGAGCACGGGGTCGACTACCGCAGCGCGATGATCCACGGAGTGCCTCGCAAGGTCACCGACCCGGACGAGAAACTGGCCGGCCTGCGCCGCCTCACCGAACACGCGACGCCGGGGCAGTGGTCGTATGCCAGGCAGCCGAACCGCAAGGAACTCGCCGCCACAACCCTGCTCGTCCTCCCGCTGGACGAGGCCTCCGTCAAGATCCGCACCGGCGGGCCCGACGACGGCGACGGACCCGACGCGGAACTGGGCCTGTGGGCCGGGACGCTCCCGCTGACCTCGACCTGGGGCGCACCCGTTCCGGACCCCGCGCTGCCGCCGGGCATCCCGGTGCCGGAGCACATCGCGCGCCGCGAGGGGGCCCGGCAGGGCTGATCCGGCAACCATCTCCGTCCGGGCACGGGGGCGCCAGGGGAGTGTGCCGACCAGGCCGGGGGCGACCCGCACCACACCGCGCCCCCCGCTCCCACCGCCGAACCGCCGGGGGCATACCGTGAGGAGTCGTACGTCCGAGCAGGGCGCACGCGCCGGGAGGAGATACGGGATGGGCAGCCGCACCGCACTGGTCGAGGATCTGATGGAGCGCTTTCCGCATGTGCCGCGGGAAGCCGTCTTCAAGGAGGACCTGCTGCGCGGGGGTGTCGCCTTCGACCCGTCCGCGCTGAGCGACAACGAGGGCGGCGAGGTCAAGCCGAAGTCGTACTTCATCTTCTCCTTCGACCACGGCACCCTGCCGGAGCTGGGTGAGGCCGCGCTGCGCCGCCCGCCGGAGGAGATCATCCTCACGGGTGGCCCGTACGACCTGAGGCGGACCGTCGTCTCCGTGCGGGTGAACCCCGCCTCGCCGTACCGCGTGGCCTCCGACGAGGACGGCGTCCTCGGGCTCTACCTCGACGGGAAGCGGATCGCGGACGTCGGTGTGCCGCCGATGCCGGAGTACTACAAGCACAAGCTCGCCAACGGGAAGTCCGTCATGGAGGTGGCCCCGACCATCCAGTGGGGCTACCTGATCTATCTGACCGTCTTCCGGGTCTGCCAGTACTTCGGCGCCAAGGAGGAGTGCCAGTACTGCGACATCAACCACAACTGGCGCCAGCACAAGGCCGCCGGTCGACCGTATACAGGAGTCAAGGACGTCGAGGAGGTCCTCGAAGCCCTGGAGATCATCGACCGCTACGACACCGAGAAGGTGTCGACCGCATACACCCTCACCGGCGGCGCGATCACCAAGACGGTCGCCGGGCGCGACGAGGCCGACTTCTACGGCCACTACGCCAAGGCCATCGAGGAGCGGTTCCCTGGCCGGTGGATCGGCAAGGTCGTCGCCCAGGCGCTGCCGAAGGACGACGTACAGCGCTTCAAGGACTACGGAGTGCAGATCTACCACCCCAACTACGAGGTGTGGGACGAGTATCTGTTCAAGCTGCACTGCCCGGGCAAGGAGCGCTACGTCGGGCGCGCCGAGTGGCACAAGCGCATCCTCGACTCGGCCGAGATCTTCGGCGCGCGCAACGTGATCCCCAACTTCGTGGCCGGCGTGGAGATGGCGGAGCCGTTCGGCTTCAAGACCGTCGACGAGGCGATCGCCTCCACCACCGAGGGCCTGCGCTTCTTCATGTCGCAGGGCATCACGCCCCGCTTCACCACCTGGTGCCCCGAGCCCACCACCCCGCTGGGCAAGGCCAACCCGCAGGGCGCGCCGCTGGAGTACCACATCCGGCTGCTGGAGGCCTACCGCGCCACGATGGAGGACTTCGGGCTCAAGTCCCCGCCCGGATACGGCGAACCGGGACCCGGCCGCGCGGTCTTCTCCGTCAGTTCCTTCATGGACAGCCTCCCCGCCGAGGAGCCCGCGGCTTTGTAAGGTAACGGTGTGGCCAACTCCTGCGACGGGTGAGACGGGAGGGGCTCGGACACGTACAACTGCACAGAGGACGACTGACGGTTACCGTAATTGAATACCCGGCTTGTCAGTTGTGTGGGATGCGTGAAAGGCTCTGGCCCTGTCACGAGGCAGCCCCCCTCCAACTCGCCTAATGTCAGAGCTAGTTGGCCGTCATTCGTGGATGCAGGAGACCCATGCCCGACCTGCCGACTCCCCAGGACGCCGCTGAGGCCGCGCTGTTCACCGAGTGCTGGGACGCCGTGCTGTCCTACGCCGACCTGTGCACATCCGGCGCCGCCTCGGCCACCGAGCTGGCGAGCGAGGCCTTCGCACTCGGCATTCAGGAGGCCCGTTCCGCCGGGTCCGGCCCGATGCGCGGCCCGACCCGGCGCGTCCTGCCGGTGATACCGCTGCTGCTGACCGCCGTACGGACCACGGCCGCGGAGTGGGAGTTCGCCGGGCGGGGGCACCGGCTCGACCCCGACCTGCGGCTGTGGCTCAACTCGGAGAAGGCGGCCCGCTTCCACGGCATGCCGTTGCAGCGCCCGATCGCCCTGCGCGGACTGCGGGATCTCCAGGAGCCGGACGCGGCACTGCTGTGGCTGGCCGAGGTCGAGGCGCTGCCGCTGACCGTCGTGGCCCGCCGGCTCGGCCTCGACCCGGCGATCGTCTCCGGTGAACTCGCCCAGGTGCGCGGCCTGTTCAGGGACCGCTGCCACCGCAACCACCTCGACTCGCCGATGGCCGCCGAGTGCCGCAGCTACGCCCGGCTGCTCGACGCGGTCACCCGCTCGCCGTCCGCCGACACCCCCGAGGACCTCTCCCGCCACCTCGCCACCTGTGTGCAGTGCGCGGAGGCCGCCGCCTGTCTGCGACTCCAGGGCGGCGGACTGCCGTCTGCCCTCGCGAGCGGCGTGATCGGCTGGGGCGGGCTCGCCTACCTGGAGCGCCGCCGCCGGGCCGCCGAGGTACGGCTCGGCGGCGGGCGCCCGATCGCCGAACTCGAGGCCGGGGAGTCCAAGGAGGGCGCGAGCAAAGCGCGTCTCGTGCGCAACGGACTGCTCGTCGCCGCCGTCCTCCTCTCGTTCGTGGCGCTCGGGGTGTCGATGATGCCGATGGGCGGCTCCGGGCGCGAGAACACGGCCAGCGACGAAGCCGACAGCCAGCCGGTGATCGACCCCGGCTCCACCGTGACCTCCGTCGGCACGCACCCGTCGACCACGCCGTCCGCGTCCGGGCGGCCGACGGCGAGCGACAGCAAGGCGAGTGCCACGCCCAGCGACAAGAACCCCGACACCGAACCCCAGGGCACCGCCTCGGCCACCGCGAGCGACGCCCCCGCGCCGACCACCGGCGCACCGGCGCAGCCGCCCGCCGCGGCGAGCTGCGATGTCACCTACGACCTGGTCAGCCAGTGGAAGGACGGCTTCCAGGCCACGGTCACCGTCACCACCACCAAGGCCCTCGACAACTGGCGGGTCGCCTGGTCCTACCGCGACGGCCAGCAGGTCACCCAGATGTGGGACGCGAGCGTCGCCCAGGACGGCTCCCGGGTCACCGCCACCGCCGCCGACTACAACAAGAACGTCGCCGCGAACAGCAGCCTCACCTTCGGCTTCCTCGGCACCTGGAACAACAGCAAGAACTCCGCACCGTCCGGCTTCACGCTCAACGGAGCGTCCTGCGACTAGTTCTGACGGTGGGTCAGGTGAAGCGGGCGACTGGGTGCCTGCCGTAGCGCGGCCGCAATTCACTAAGGCAGGTTGATAAACTAGCCTTAGTATATGAGCGACGAAGAACCGGACCCCGAAGCGGTCGCCTCGGCCCTGATGACGAGTATCGGCGTGCTGCTGCGGCGGGTGCGCCAACTGCCGGTCGGGGGTGGGCTCACGATGCCCGAGCGGGCCGCCCTGGCGCAGTTGGACCGTTCCGGCCCCACCACCTCCTCGGCGCTGGCCCGGGACGCGCAGATCACCGCGCAGGCCATGGGGGCGACGCTGGGCGCGCTGCGGACCCGGGGCCTGGTCGAGCGCCGCCCGGACCCGGAGGACGGCCGGCGCGTGGTGCTGACGTTGACCGACGAGGGCCGGCAGGCGCTGCGGGACAAGCGCAACGCGCGCGCCGAACTCCTCGGCCGAGCCCTGACCGGCGGCACCTTCACCCCGGCGGAACTGAAGCAACTCGCCGTAGCCGCACCGCTGTTGGAGCGACTGGCCCAGAACATCTGACGCCGACGGTGCCGGAGGAAGCAACCGCGTGACGAAACCTCCCACGACGCGCACCCCGCGGCGTACGGTCGCCGGGGACCGTTCCAAGCGGACCGCTCTGACCAACACCACCGCCTCAGTCTTCATGTCCGCCACCACCGCCTCGGTCCTCATGTCCGCGGTCGACGGCTCCATCGTGCTGATCGCCCTGCCGGCCCTTCCAGTCGGGCCTGGTCATCGTGTGCGTCTTCGGCGCCACGCCGGCGCTGCTCGCGGCGGTCGCGTCGGTGCTGCGGGGTGCGAGCCCGGCCGCGCCCGGGAACCCGGAGCGGCCGCGAACGTTCGCCACCGAGAGGCCGGTGCCGCGAACATCTGCCATCGAGACGCCGGCGCCGCGAACATCCGCCGCCATGAGCTCCGCATCGCGAACGTCTGTCACCGAGACCCCAGCACCGCCAACACCCGTCACCGAGACCCCAGCACCGCGAATATCCGGCACCCCGACGCCCTCGCCCGCCCGGCCGGACAGCCCGACGACCGGGACGACCGGGACAACCACAGGAGAGACACCCCCGTGCCACTGACGACGGCCGCCCCCACGTCCGCCCGCCGGCCCAGCGCCGAGCACGTCCTCCCCGAGCCCGGCGCGACCGCGCCCGCCGCAGCGGCCGTAGAAAAGATGGAGGCGAAGCGATGAGCCTGCTCGGCCGACTCCTCAACAACCGCAGGGCGGGAGAGACGCACACCGCGTGGAACCTGCCCCACCTGCGGGGCCCGGAGCTCCTGACCCTCACCAGCGAGGACTTCGCCGACGGCGCCACCATGCCGCTGAAGAACTGCGCGAAGCACATCGGCGGCGCCGACCAGTCCCCCCACCTCGCCTGGACCCCGCCCCCGCCCGGCACCGCCCAGCTCCTCCTGGTCGTGGAGGACATCGACGTCCCCCTGGCCAAGCCCGCCGTGCACTGCCTCGCCCTGATCGACCCTGCGGCCGGACACCTGGACCCCGGCGCCCTGTCCGCGCGACACCCCGGCCCCGGGGTGCGGGTACTTCGCTCCACGGTCGGACGCGGCTACCACGGCCCCGCACCCATCAAGGGCCACTGCCCGCACCGCTATGTCTTCCAGTTGTTCGCCCTGTCGACCACTGTGGACGGCGCACCCGCCTACGCGCCGGTGGACCGGGTCCGCCCCCGCACGCTCCTGCCGTCCGTCCCCGCCCCCGTCCTCGGCCGTGCCCGCCTCGCCGGCGTCTTCGAACGCTGACTCCAGTACGGCGAATCCGCATACACAGCGAATCTTGGGACACGTTTTACGTGGCAGACGAAACTGCCGCCCCCCGGGTATCCGTCTGACATGGAGTCGGGCCATTCAGGGCCGAAGCAACGAGAGAGTGGGGCACGTCGTGGGACGGCGCAAGGGCAGCATAGGGATCGCACTCGTCACAGGTGTGGTGCTGGTGGGCGCGAGTGCCTGCGGCGGGGGCGGCAGCGCCAAGGCGAGCGGGGACGACGCGAAGGCGTCGGGCAAGCCCAGCGCGAGTGCCTCGCCATCGCCGACGAAGCCCGCGGGCCCGCCGATGCTGCTGGACACGATCACCCCGCAGGCCGGAACCACGGTCGGCGTGGCCATGCCGATCTCGGTGATCTTCACCAACCCGGTGGCGGCCAAGGCGCGAGCCACCGTCGAGAAACACATGAAGGTCAGTGCCTCGCAGTCGGTGGTCGGCGCCTGGCACTGGATGGGCGACAGGCGCGCAGACTGGCGCCCGAAGACGTACTGGCCCTCCGGTACGACGGTGAAGATCGACGCCGACATGACGGGCGTCAGCAACGGCAACGGCCGCTACGGCGTGCACAACTACACACACACTTTCAAGATCGGCGACGACGTCCGCGCCGACGTCTCGGTCACCAACCACACCATGAAGGTGACCAAGAACGGCGCGGCGGTACGCACCCTGTCGATCAACGCGGGCAGCGCCCAGTACCCGACGTGGGACGGCACGATGGCCGTCATCGACAAGCAGAAGAAGGTCCACATGACCTCCTGCAGCGTCGGCATCAGCTGCGACAAGGGCAGCCCCAACTACTACGACCTGACCCTGCCCTGGGACATCCACCTCACCCAGTCCGGCACCTACGTCCACTACTCGACCGGCGACCCCAACCCGGGCACCGGCAGCGCCCGCGGTTCACACGGCTGCGTCCACCTCTCCCTCTCCGACGCCGAATGGTTCTACGGCCAGGTCAAACAGGGCGACCCCATCACCATCACCGGCTCCCCCCGAGGCAAGGCCCCGGCGGACAACGGCTACGCGGACTTCAACCTGGACTGGAGCCAGTGGCTGGCGGGCAGCGGCTCTGGTGAGGGGACCACTGCGGCGCTTTGACGGTACGGGTCACCGGTTGACCTTCAACTGATTCGGCCGACGCGACTGACGCGCCTGAACCAGTTGGATCAGCTGTGGGGCCCGCCGGATCTTACGGGCGCTTGTGGCGGGGGCGGCCGACGCGGTTCCGCCGCGCGCCGCACCCGCACCCTGGCCCAGGCGGTGCGCCCGATTCGCGGGCCTGCACATCCACGCCCGGGGTTGTTCAGTACGGAGCCATGACCAGATCGCCGATCACGCCCAGACCGACCTGAGCAGCGAGCCACGGTGCGCGTTCGGCCTCGACCTGCTTGACGTGGACGAAAACCGTGTGGTCGGGCGCGGGTTCCTCCAGTTCGAGGTCACGGACGTTCACGCACAGGGTCACGAACGCACCTCTCGTACCACCGACGCCCAGGCCCACTTCCGGGGCCTCGGGCCAGGCGTTGAAATCCCACCGAACCGAGGCGGGGCTTTCGCCCACCGCCTTGAGGAACGGCTCGACGGTCTCAGGCGGCATGGCCCAGCCCCGCAGCCGGACGGGGAGGTGCGCCGCAGGATCGTCCCCCTCGACCCACCGCTCGGCGTCCGGAATCAATTCCTGCAGTGCCGCGAGAACGTCAGCCGAGAAGACCCGTGCCTCGAAATCGACTTCGAGATCCCGCAGGTCGGCGATCGTGAGCAACCGCTCCACAGTGTGCAGCCCCACCGAGAGATCAGCCGTCCTGAGGACGGGCTGCGCATACGAGTTGGACATGGCGGCCACTCTGCCATCATGCGGTCCCTGGCCGTTGCCTTGCCGGAGTGCCATCCCGGGCCGATAGAGGCCGCGAAAGACCTCTCATGGAGATCCCTGCCCGCACGTGCCAGGACGCCCGAACCGCAATGCGTGGGACTGGAGGACGAGGACCGTCATCCAGAGTGCCCACATTCCCACCGTCAGGACGAGCACAGTGCCTTCGCTGAGCCGCCTCTCGCCGATCCCCTCGTTCGGAAACGAGGAACATCCAGGTGGTCAGGCGGGTCTCGAAGGCTCTCAGGATCCCTCCGTAGTTCTTGATCAACGCATCCCGTACCGGCGCCGTGCATTTCCGGTGGCATGGCTGCGCCGTAATTCGGTGGCGTCGCGACTGGTGCGTGTTCTAGGGTTTGGTGCTGTTGGAGCGGCAACCCTGCGTTGCCGACGGTGACTTGGCTTGTGTTGTGGGAGGTGTGACCGATGGCTGTCTCTGTGATGGGCGCTGCCCGCATCCGGAAGTTCATCAAGTCCACTCCCGTGGTCTCCGGCTGACCTCAGAGCTTCTTCCGCGTCTGTGTGCGCGGTGCCGGGGCCACCCTTGTGAAGGGTCACCCCTTGTCTTTCTCTTCTCTCCCGGGTTTGCTCTCGTCCTCCTCGCACCCGCTCCAGCCGTACGGCTGGGACGCGGACTGGGAGGCCGAGTTCGCCCCCTTCGCCGAGCAGGGGCTCCTGCCCGGCCGTGTCGTACGGGTCGACCGTGGACTGTGCGATGTCGTCACGCCGGCCGGCACCGTCCGTGCCGACACCGAGTTCGTGGTTCCGCGTGATCCGATGAAGGTCGTGTGCACGGGGGACTGGGTCGCTGTCGATCCGGAGGGTGGCGATCCGCGTTATGTGCGGACGCTGCTGCCCCGTCGTACCGCGTTCGTGCGGTCCACCTCCTCCAAGCGGTCCGAGGGGCAGATCCTCGCGGCCAATGTCGACCACGCGATCGTCGCCGTACCGCTGACCGGGGATCTCGACCTCGGCCGAATCGAACGGTTCCTCGCGCTCGCCTGGGAGTCCGGTGCCCAGCCCCTCGTCGTGCTGACCAAGGCCGACCTCGTGCCGGACGCGGTGACGTTGTCGTATCTCGTCCAGGACGTGGAGACGGCGGCGCCGGGGGTGCCGGTGCTGAGTGTCAGTGCCACGACCGGGGCGGGGATCGACGTGCTCGCCGCGGTCGCCGCCGGTGGTACGTCCGTGCTGCTCGGGCAGTCCGGTGCCGGCAAGTCGACGCTCGCGAACGCGTTGCTCGGCGAGGACGTGATGGACGTCCGGGCGACGCGTGACGTGGACGGCAAGGGCCGTCATACGACCACCACGCGCAACCTGCTCGTACTGCCCGGCGGCGGTGTCCTGATCGACACGCCGGGGCTGCGCGGTGTCGGACTGTGGGACGCGGAGACCGGGGTCGGGCAGGTGTTCGCCGAGATCGAGGAACTGGCGGGACAGTGCCGTTTCCAGGACTGCGCCCACGTCGCCGAACCGGGGTGCGCGGTGCTCGCCGCCGTCGAGTCGGGCGAGCTGCCCGAGCGCCGGCTCGACAGTTACCGCAAGCTCATGCGGGAGAACCAGTGGATCGTCGCCAAGACCGACGCCCGGCTCAGGACCGAACTGCGCCGCGACTGGAAGCGGAAGGGGGCGGAGGGGAAGGCGGCGATGGAGGCGAAGCGGGGGCGCTGGGCCTAGCGGTCCAGAGGGCGAGCTCGGCTCGGCCCCGCCCGGCCTCAACGCCGCGTCCGATTTCCGCCAGCCCCATCCCCGGGGATGGCGGAGACTGGACTGCGTGATGGACGAAGACAGCAGGTACGAGGCCGTACGGAGCCGGGACGCCCGGTTCGACGGTGAGTTCTTCTTCGGCGTCGCGACCACCGGGATCTACTGCCGGCCCAGCTGTCCGGCCGTGACGCCGAAGCGGCGCAACGTGCGGTTCTTCATGACGGCCGCCGCCGCGCAGGGCTCGGGGTTCCGGGCCTGTCGGCGGTGCCGTCCGGACGCGGTGCCGGGGTCGGCCGAGTGGAACGTGCGGGCCGATGTCGTGGGCCGCGCCATGCGGCTGATCGGCGACGGAGTGGTGGACCGCGAGGGCGTCGCCGGGCTCGCCGTACGGCTCGGATACAGCGCGCGGCAGGTCCAGCGGCAGCTCACCGCCGAACTCGGCGCCGGTCCCGTCGCCCTCGCCCGGGCCCAACGGGCGCACACCGCACGTGTCCTCGTGCAGACCACCGACCTGCCGATCACGGAGATCGCGTTCGCGTCCGGCTTCGCCAGCGTGCGCCAGTTCAACGACACGATCCGCGCCGTGTACGCCTCGACCCCCAGCGAACTGCGCACCAACACGCCCCAGCCACCGGCCAAGTCACCGGTGAGAGAGCTTGCCGCCGCGCCCGCCGACGGGACCGTCCACGCCGCCGAGCCGTCCGCCGGAATCCCGTTGCGGCTCGCGCACCGCGGCCCGTACCAGTCCGCCGCCGTCTTCGACCTGCTGCAACGCGAGGCAGTTCCCGGCATCGAGGAAGTCACCGGCACCCCGGGCCGCCGCACCTACCGCCGTACCCTCCGCCTTCCCTACGGCACCGGAATCGTCGCCGTCGACGAACGCCCCGGCACCCTCAAGGGCCGCCCCCACAGCGGCGGCTGGCTCGACGCCCGCCTCCACCTCACCGACCACCGCGACCTGACCACGGCCGTGCAGCGGCTGCGGCGCCTCTTCGACCTCGACGCCGACCCGTACGCCGTCGACGACCGGCTCGGTGCCGACCCCCGGCTCGGCCCGCTCGTCGCCGCCCGGCCGGGCCTGCGCTCACCGGGCGCCGCCGATCCGGAGGAACTGGCCGTGCGGGCGCTGGTGGGGCGGGCGGAGGCCGAGCGGCTGGTGCGGCGCTACGGCAGGACGCTGGACGTCCCGTCCGGCACGCTCACCCACCTCTTCCCCGAACCGTCCGTACTGGCCGAGGCGTTGCCCGGCGATCCCCTGGGCGGCCTCGTCGCCGCCCTCGCCGACGGCACCGTACGACTCGACGTCGGCGCCGACCGGGACGACGCTCAGACCGCCCTGCTCGCGCTGCCCGGTATGGACGCCGCCACGGTCGCCGTCATCCGCGCCCGCGCTCTCGGCGACCCCGACGTGGCACCGCCCGGCGCCGACATCCCGGACGCCTGGCGCCCCTGGCGTTCCTACGCCGTACAACACCTGCTCGCAGCAGGGGAGTTGGAGTTGCCATGACCATCCGCTGGACGAACTTCGAAAGCCCCTTGGGGCAGTTGCTCCTCACCGCCGACGACAGCGGCGCCCTCACCTCGCTCTCCGTCCCCGGCCAGAAGGGCGGCCGTACCGTCCAGCCGGAGTGGCGGCAGGACCCCGGCCCCTTCCGTGCGGCCAGCGAGCAGCTCGCCGCCTACTTCGCCGGTGAACTCAAGGAATTCCAGCTGGAGTTCCACACCTCCGGCACGGACTTCCGCGAGCGGGTGTGGAGCGCCCTCGACTCCGTTCCGTACGGCGCGACGACGACGTACGGCGAGATCGCCGCCCGGATCGGCGCGTCGCGGGCCGCCGTGCGAGCCGTGGGCGGGGCGATCGGCGCCAACCCGCTGCTGGTCGTACGCCCCTGCCACCGGGTGATCGGTGCCGACGGATCACTGACGGGCTATGCGGGCGGCCTCGACCGGAAGGTGCACCTGCTGACTCTGGAGCATGTGTTGGTCTAGCCGGCCTAAAGGCCCCAACTGTGGATCCGCCTGGGATGAATGCGGATCACCTCCTCGCTCATGTGCGGCCCCAACTCGTGCGGGCCGACGAGGAGTTCGGCCTCGCCGCGGATGTCGATGCCGCGTACCCGCCACGGGCTGACGCTGACGATGTCGTCCACGACCAGCGCGACCTTCGGGTTCGCCCGCAGGTTGCGCCACTTCTTCGTCGTACCCATCGCATAGCCACCGACCAGGATCGTCCCGTCGTCCTGCGGGAAGAAGCCGACGGGATTGGCCTGCGGCTGGCCCTGGGGGTCGACGGTGGCCAGGCGCCCCAGCCGCTGCGACTTGAGGTACGCGCGCTCGGCCTCGGTGAATTCGGTCATGTCCGCAGCCAAACACGCCTGCCCGCCCACCGCATCGGCTTCGGGGACCAGGACTTCCGTCCTACTCCGGACAGGCGGATACGGCCGCGGCCACCGGTGATGCTCCGCCGTCCGCCGCGCTCCGCGTGCCACGGTCGCCTCCTCGTGATCGGCGGGGAGAGGCGGAGCGCTCATGGTCGTGGCCGGACGGATCGGTGTGGCACTGCTGGTAGTGGTGCTGGGGACGGGAGCCGGGCAGGGCACGGCGGCGGCCGGGGCCCCGGCGCGCGAACCCCTCGACACCTGGACCGGCAGCTGGGAGGCCGCCCCGTCCGGGACCACCACGGCCCATCCCGGCGCCTCCTTCCGCAACGTCGTGCATCTCAGCGTCGGCGGCGACGCCGTCCGCGTCCGGCTCACCAACCGGCTCGGCACCGCGCCGCTCCGCCTCGACACGGTGACCGTCGCCCTGCGCGGGACCGGTCCGGACGCCGTGTCCGGCTCGATGCGCACCGCGACGTTCAAAGGCGCCGGCGCGGTCACGATCCCGGCGGGCGAGGACCTCGTCACCGACGCCGTCCCGCTCGCCGTTCCCGACGCGGCGGACCTGCTTGTCACGGTCCACACGCCCGACGACTCCGGCCCCGCGACCTACCACCGCGGCGCAGGCCAGACCAACTACCGCACGCCGAGCGGCAATTGGGCGGCCGACAGCGACGGCGCCGCGTACACGACGACCACCGCCTCCTGGTACTACGTCGCCGGTGTCGACGTCCTCGACGCCCCGGCGGCCGGCAGTGTCGTGGCCTTCGGCGACTCCCTCACCGACGGCAACGGCTCCACCCGCGACGCCAACCACCGCTGGCCCGACCGGCTCGCCGAGCGCCTCGCCGCCCTGCCCTCGTACCGCCGTCTCGGCGTCCTCAACGCCGGGATCTCCGGCAACCGCCTGCTGCGCGACGACACCGGGCCGAGCGCCCTGGCCCGGCTCGACGCGGACGCCCTGTCGCGGGCGGGGGTGCGGGTGCTGATCGTCATGGAGGGCATCAACGACATCAAGGGCACCCCGAACGCCACCGACCCCGACGCCTTCGAGACCGCCTACCGCACCCTCGTGACCCGCGCCCACGCCCACGGCATCCGCGTCATCGGCGGGACCCTCACGCCGTACGGCGGCAACGGCGCGTACACGGCGGCGCGGGAGGGCGTACGCCAGACGGTCAACGCCTTCATCCGGGCCGGGGCCGGGGCCGGCGGGCTCTTCGACGCGGTCGTCGACTTCGACGCGGCCGTCCGCGACCCGGAGGAGCCGCAGCGGATCCGGCCCGCCTACGACTCCGGCGACCACCTGCACTTCAACGACGCCGGTATGCGCGCACTCGCCGACACGGTCGACCTCACCACGCTGGCACCGTTGACCCCGTGGACCCCGTAGGTCAGCCCCAGATCGTGGCGCCCAGCCACGCCCCCGCGATCAGCAGGCACGTGAACAGTTCCGTCAGCACGCTGGAGCCGCCCGAGCGCATCGCCGTCCGCAGGGAGGCCATGGCCTCGGCGTGCCGGCCCAGCCGCAGGCGTTCGTGGACGTAGACGCCTGCCATGAAGCCGGGGATCGCGCCGAGCACGGGCAGCAGGAGGAAGCCCAGCAGCGCGCCGGTTCCGGCGTAGACGGCCATCCGGGGGGTCGCGCCGCTCGCCCGCAGGCGGCGAGGAGGCAGCGCCCAGCGCACCACCTGGGAGAGGAGGAGGGCGGCCGTGGCGCCGACGAGGACGCCCCAGGAGACGGGCTGCGGATCCTTCAGCGCCCACCACAGGACCGCGGCCCACACCAGCCACGACCCCAGAACTCCGGGCACCAGGACTCCGCACAGGCCGAGCAGGATGACGACGCCGACCAGCAGGAGTTCAGCCACTCCCATCTGCCCAGCCTGCGGGATCCCGGGGGAAAACGCAGGTCAGTAACGGGTCACCCAGCCCCGTTCGTAGGCGTGCCAGCCCAGTTGCAGCCGGGTCGTCGTCCCGGTCAGCTCCATCAGCCGCTTCACCCGGCGCTGGACCGTCCTGAGGCCCAGGTCGAGCTGTTTCGCGACGCTCGCGTCGGTCAGCCCGGCCAGCAGCAGGGACAGCACCTCCAGGTCGGTGCCGTCGGGGCCGTCCGGCTCCTGTTCGGCGGTGCCGGACTCGCCCAGGCGCAGCGGGTGCGCGTCCCGCCAGACCGACTCGAAGAGCCCGCAGAGCAGTTCCAGCAGGCCGCTCGCGTGCACGACCAGCGCGGCGGGTTCGGCGCTGTGCGAGGTGAGGGGCACCAGCGCGAGGGTCCGGTCGGCGACCACCAGCTTCGTCGGCACCTTGTCCACCACCCGCACCTGCTCGCCGCGGCCGAGCGCTGCGGCCAGTTCGGTGCGGCCGTCCGGCAGGTCGAGCACCGCCCGTTCGATGACGACCCGGTAGTGGACCCCGCGTCCCGCGGCCTGCTCCTCCGCGTCGTTCTCCATGCCGGTGACGGCGACCGGGTTCCCGGTGACCAGCGCGCACACCTCGTCGCTCGCGCCGAGCTGGAGCTGCAGAAAACGCCGGGTGACGGCCGCGGCCCCGGTCACCACCTCCACCAGATCGTGTACGGCGGTCTTGGCGGCGGCCGCCCGGTACTCCTCGGCGAGCAGCGCGGCGGCCAGTTCGGCCTTCTCCAGTTCGTGGCGCTGCTGGGTGAGCAGTGCGCCCAGCGCCACCCCGGGCGGGGCCGCGACCCAGCGGCCGGGACGGGCCGTCGACTGGGCGGCGAGTCCGTGCAGTTCCAGGCGGCGAAGGGCGCGCTCGGTGTCGTACTCCCCGATGGTCAGCCGTCGGGCGAGATCGGGCACGTCCGCGGCGCCGACGGACACCAGCGCCCGATACGCCGACTCGTGCGCCTCGTCCAGGCCTATCGCTCCCAGCATCAGGTCCCGCCCCTCCCCGCACACCCGTCGCGCACGCCATGGCGGAAATCGGCCACGGCGCGAACCCGCCTCCGTACATCATCGCCGTACCACCCGTCACTCTGCCAAGGTTGCGCCACCGAGGCACCAACAGCCGTCCGCAATGCCTGGATTGGGCTCGCACGGTCTGCGGATTCGCGCCCGTCGTAAGTCATAGGGGAGTCGGGCGCGAATCACAGCGGCCCTTCAGGGTGAGGGGTCACACTCAGGCCCGGACGGACCGGATCCGCGACGGAATCCGGTCACTCGGTGGTCGCCGGGCGGTTCTCCCGTGGGGGGTGGAACCGTCCGGCGGCTCTGTGCCGTGCCGTATCGCCTTGTGGCGCACGGGTGTTCGGTACGTCATCCGACACGCCGTTCGAGAAGACCCGCGCACCGGATTTTCCTGACGCCCCGTTTTCATCCGGCCCGCGCGGTGGACAATTAGGGGCATGAGCCAGCAGGGGGGAAAGCCGCCCGGTCACGAAGACGACTGGTGGGGCCAGCTGTACGACGACTCCACCGACGACACGGGGCCCACGGCCGCGGCCGACTCCCTGGAGGACCGGTTCGCCTCGGCGGCCGGGACCGTGGGCGAGGGTGCGCGTGCGGTGCCGGGGGCTGCGGATGAGGGTGCGGGCCCGGTGGCGGGGCCCATGGCCGAGGGTTCGCGTCCGGGACCGGGGACTGTGGCCGAGGGTTCGCGTCCGGGACCGGGGACTGTGGCCGAGGGTTCGCGTCCGGGACCGGGGACTGTGGGCGAGGGCCTGCGACCGGTGGCCGGCTCGGGGGTTCCGGCACCGCGTGCCGGTGCCTCCGGTGGCGCCGGTTCCCTCCGGGGCGGTACGGCGGATGCCGAGGCGCCGGGCCACCGTCCGACTCCGGCCCCGGCCCCGGCCCCGGCCCCGGCCACGCGCGACGACAGCTCGCAGTCTCCGGCCGGGCGCGGCGCCGGCACGGCCCCGTCCTCCGGCGCAGCACCCTTCCCACCGCCGTCACCACCGATCAGCCCCGCACCGATCAGCCCCGCACCGATCAGCCCCGCACCGCCCACCCCGCGGCCCCTCCGTGGGGACGCACCTCCCGCCGCGCCCGCCTACCCGCCGTCCCCGGCCGCCCTCACCGGCCCGCCCCCGAACCTCCCCGCCCTCACACCACCTCCCCCTCAGCCGCCCACACCCCCTCCCGCATCCCTCACCCTCGACTACGTCGGTTCCGGCCCTCCCACCTACGACGCCGAGCCCACCGCCCTCCCGCCCGCCGACCCGGACGACCTCGACGACCTGGTCGCGGACACCGTGCTGGACGGGGCGCGGTACGGGAGCAGCACGCTGCGGGCCGCTTCCGTGCGGGGGGACTCCGCGCGGTTCCGGGGCGAGCCGCGCCGGGATTCGCTGCTGACCGCACGGTTCGGGGTCGGGGAGCAGGCCCTGGTGCTGGTCGCGATGGCCACCGGAGCGCGCGCCACACCGGGCGCGCACCGGGCCGCCGCCGAGGCCTGTCACTGGATCGGGCGGGCCGTCGGACGCAGTCACGCGCGGCTCGCGGAGGACATCCGGGCCGCCCGGCGCGGTGATCTCAAGTCGGGTCTGCACCGGCTCACCGACCGCAGTCTCGGCAAACTCCGCGCCAGCGCCGCCGAGCAGGGCATCGACCCGGACGAGTACGCGGCCACCCTGCGCTGTCTTCTCCTCCCCGCGCACCCGGAGTGCCGTACCCGCGTCTTCTTCGGCGTCGGACCCGGCGGTCTGTTCCGGCTGCGCGACGGGGAGTGGCAGGACATCGAGCCCAGTGCGGGCGAGGCGACCGGCGAGGCCGTCGTCGGCTTCGGCTCGCAGCCCGCCGAGACCCCCGAGGGCGACCGGCTGACCATGGACCTCGGCATCCCGACCCCGCCGAGCCCGTACGAACCCGCCCCCGAACCGCCCCGCGAACCCTTCCGTTTCCGCGCCTCGGTCGCCCGCCCCGGGGACACGCTTCTCATGTGCACGGGCGGCCTCGCCGAACCATTGCGCGGCGAGCCCGAGCTGTCCGCCCATCTGGCGGGCCGGTGGTCCGCCGTCACCCCGCCCGGTCTGGCCGCGTTCCTCGCCGACACCCAAGTGCGGGTCAAGGGTTATGCCGACGACCGCACGGCCGCCGCCGTTTGGGAGGCGTGAGCGCCCGGGCTGTGAATTCATGGAACCCAGAGGGATCCGCAGTACACCGGAAACCGAAGGGCACGCGAGAACCATGGCCAAGCAGAACGTTGCCGAACAGTTCGTCGACATCCTCGTCCGCGCCGGCGTCAAGCGCCTCTACGGCGTCGTCGGGGACAGCCTCAACCCGGTCGTCGACGCGATCCGCCGCAACTCCGCCATCGACTGGATCCACGTACGGCACGAGGAGACCGCCGCCTTCGCCGCCGGCGCCGAAGCGCAGATAACCGGGAAGCTCGCGGCCTGCGCCGGCTCCTGCGGCCCCGGCAACCTCCACCTCATCAACGGCCTCTACGACGCCCACCGCTCCATGGCCCCGGTCCTCGCCCTCGCCTCGCAGATCCCGTCCAGCGAGATCGGCCTCGGCTACTTCCAGGAGACCCACCCGGAGCGTCTCTTCCAGGAGTGCAGTCACTACAGCGAACTGATTTCCAGCCCCAAGCAGATGCCCCGCCTCCTGCAGACCGCCATCCAGCACGCGATCGGGCAGAGCGGCGTCAGCGTCGTCTCGCTCCCGGGTGACATCGCCGCCGAACCCGCCCCGGAAAAGGCCGCCGAGACCGCCCTCGTCACCTCCCGCCCCTCCGTCCGCCCGGGCGACGCGGAGATCGAGAAGCTCGTCGAGATGATCGACGAGGCGGACAAGGTCACCCTCTTCTGCGGCAGCGGCACGGCGGGCGCGCACGCCGAGGTGATGGAGTTCGCCGGGAAGATCAAGTCCCCGATCGGACACGCCCTGCGGGGCAAGGAGTGGATCCAGTACGACAACCCGTACGACGTCGGCATGAGCGGACTGCTCGGCTACGGCGCCGCCTACGAGGCCACCCACGAGTGCGACCTGCTGATCCTCATCGGCACCGACTTCCCGTACAACGCGTTCCTGCCCGACGACGTGAAGATCGCCCAGATCGACGTACGGCCCGAACACCTGGGCCGGCGCTCGAAGTTGGACCTCGCCGTGTGGGGCGACGCGAAGGAGACGCTGCGCTGTCTCATCCCCCGGGTGAAGCCGAAGGGGGACCGGAAGTTCCTCGACCGGATGCTCAGGAAGCACGCCGACGCGCTGGAGGGGGTCGTCAAGGCGTACACGCGGAAGGTCGAGAAGCAGGTCCCCATCCATCCCGAGTACGTGGCCTCCGTACTCGACGAACTGGCCGACGAGGACGCCGTGTTCACGGTTGATACCGGGATGTGCAACGTGTGGGCCGCCCGCTACATCACGCCCAACGGCCGTCGCCGCGTGATCGGTTCGTTCTCGCACGGGTCGATGGCGAACGCGCTGCCGATGGCGATCGGCGCCCAGTTCACCGACACCGAGCGGCAGGTCATCTCGATGTCCGGCGACGGCGGATTCTCCATGCTCATGGGCGACTTCCTCACCCTCGTCCAGTACGACCTGCCGGTGAAGGTCGTCCTGTTCAACAACTCCTCTCTGGGAATGGTCGAGTTGGAGATGCTGGTCGCCGGTCTCCCCTCCTACGGCACCACCAACAAGAACCCCGACTTCGCCGCCGTGGCCCGCGCCTGCGGGGCGTACGGAGTGCGGGTCGAGAAGCCCAAGGATCTGGAGGGCGCGCTGAAGTCCGCTCTCAAGCACAAGGGTCCGGCCCTCGTCGACGTCGTCACCGACCCCAACGCGCTGTCCATCCCGCCGAAGATCAGCGCCGAGATGGTGACGGGCTTCGCGCTCTCGGCGTCGAAGATCGTGCTGGACGGGGGAGTCGGTCGCATGCTGCAGATGGCGCGGTCCAACATCCGTAACGTGCGCGGGCTCTAACCGTCGTACGGCGCCCAGCCCTTCGCCGAGTACCAGTAGTGCGGCAGGCCCTTGATGCTCGTCGTGCGGAACGGCCTGCCGTGGTCGTCGATGCGGAGGGTGCCGGTGCGGCCCTGGGAGGACCAGCCGAGTTCGAGGTACCAGCGGCAGTCGCAGGTCTGGGTCCGGGCCTTGACGAGCAGCACCTCGGGGTCCTGGGCGGAGACCCGGTACGGGAGGTGCACGGCCGGGACCGGTGTGCCCAGATCGCTTCCGGCGACCGGGCGGGCCAGGGGGCGGCGGGCGTCCAGGTCGACCCCGAAGTAGCGGGGGCTGACCTCTCCGCCGCAGCCCTGGTCCATGGCGTAGGCGGTGCCGTGGACGGGGGTGGCCCGGCCCACGACCCGTACGCGCAGCGACTCCAGGACGACCGCCGTGCTCGTCCGCCCCTGCACCGAGATCTCGACGTCGGTCTCCCGCCCGTGCACCGCGCGCTGTTTCGCCGCCCAGGTTCCGGCGTCCTCCGGGGCCGGGGGCGGCGGAACCCGCGCGGGTGACTTCTCGACGACGTAGTCGTGGCTGCAATGGATCGCCCACGCCTGGGAGTCGGCGGTCCAGGTGAGGGGCGCGGGGGGTGCGGACGGGGAGGGCTTGGGCTTGGCGGTGTGGTGGTGGGTGGTGATCGCCGACAGGGTGCCCCACACCGCGAGTACCGCGCACACCGCGGTGGCGGTGAGCGTGAGCCGGCGTCGGTACCAGGGGACGGGCGCCGGCGCGGGGACTTCCTCCGGCACTGGTTCGGGGACCGTATTCCCGGCGGGCCGGGGGCGCTGCCGGGCCGCCACCGCCAGGATCCAGTACCGGTGAAGTCGCAGCCGTTCCTCCGGTGTCGCCCCGCACAGTGCGGCGAACCGCTCCACGGGGGCGAAGTCGAGCGGGACCGCCTCGCCGACGCAGTAGCGGTGCAGGGTCGAGGCGTTCATGTTGAGGCGGCGGGCCAACTGGCCGTAGCTGCGGTCCGTGCGGTCCTTCAGCCGTCGCAGCAGCGCCGCGAACTCCTCGACATCCTTGTCGTCGCCCTCGCCCGACACTGTTCCCCCGTGCGTGTCGCGTCCCGGGACGGCATCCCAGGCACTCCTCATATGAGGAGGTCAGCGGGGGTGGGACGGTTCCACCGTCGCGGGTTCGGTGTCGGTCGTTGCGGTCGCCCTGGCCGCGCGCCGAAGCTCTGAGGGACCGCAGAGCACGGCACCGAATCGAAACGGGGAACCCACGTGAACAGCAAGAAGGCCACGCGCCGCACCGCCCTCGCCGCCGGCCTCGCCCTCGCCCTCGGGCTGGGCGTGGCGGCCCAGGCCTCCGCCGGCGGCCCGCGCACCGTCAGCGGCTCACCCGACGACAACATCACCCGCATCGCCGACTTCTACGGCGCCTACGTCGACGCCGAGAGCGACCTCGACAACGGCGGCGGCAAGCTCGCCCGGCAGCTGCGCGCGTACTACCTCACGCCCGCCTACCTGAAGAAGCTGACGGCCTGGGAGGACAGGAACCACGCCGACGGCGTCCTCCAGGCGCAGAACACGCCCCTGAGCTGGAAGGTCACCGACAAGGGCACCGCCGGCCACACCGAGGCCGTCATCACCCTGACCTGGGGCGGCGGCGACACCACGAAACTGGTCGTCGACATGACCCGTACGACCCACAAGATCTTCCACATCGGGACGAAGGGCATCGGCGGCAAGTAGACACCCCTTGCCGAACGGCTGATTCCGGCCAGATTCGTGAAGCGTGGGCCGTCGGGGGACCAACCGCCCCACGCCTTCGCGGACTACGGCCGGATCGGCAGCCCGGCATCGGCAGTCGGTGCGATCGCCGGTGGTCAGGACGGCACGAGGCGTCTGGTCCGGTGTCGGAGGCCAGGACTTCGCGGAGGGGAACGTCCCGACCGGCCTGCCCGGGCCGCATGCTCCGTACGGTGGCCGTTCGACCGTACGGACGCCGCTGCCCCCGAATCCTCCGCCCCGCCGGATCCGGCCCAACCATGGCCGAACACCTGGTCGTTGGCGATTCGACATGACTGGCCCGTTCCGCACGAGGGCATGGATCCCCGTGAACATGTTCGAGCAGGAGGGAAACCGGCGCAGGCGGGGGTCATGAAGAGGCAAGCACGAGGGGGCGGTCCCATGGCGGTCGGGGCCTCTTCGGCGAAAACGGTGGAGGAAACGGCCGGCAGCGCCATGGAACCGGCGCAGTCGCCTCAACTGAGGCGCAGACTCGGACGCGCGGACCTGCGGGCGGTGCCCGAAGCGCGCAGGGCGTTGCGTGAACTGTTACGGCACTGGGGGAGGCCGGGACGATCGGAGATAGCGGAACTGCTCACGAGTGAACTCGTCACCAACGCGCTGATCCACACCGACCACGACGCCGTGCTGACGGCGACGGTCGGACCCCATGGACTGCGCGTGGAGGTACGGGACTTCGTGGCCCGGAGGCCCAGACTGCGCGCACCGATCGCCGACGACGGTACGCACGGGCGGGGCCTGGTCCTGGTGCAGTCCCTCGCGGACGCCTGGGGAGTGTCGCCCCACGGGGTGGGCAAGTCCGTCTGGTTCGAACTCGATTCGGACGCGGCATGAGCAACGGGACGGGGGCGGCGTCCAGTTGGACTCCGCCCCCGTCCCGATGTCGCCCGGTCCCGGACCTCGTGGTGGTCCCGGATCTCAGCCGAACTGCTGCTCCAGGTCCTTGAGCTTGCGCTCGAGGGAGTCGAGCCGCGGCAGGGCCATGGTGTCGTCCTCCGCGGTGAGGTCGACGGTTATCGGGTCAGATGCCCCGCGGACTGGCTGGAGTGAGGGACGCGTGCGAACCGGCAGCGGTTCTCCGGTCGGTAGAGCAGGCTCCGCGGAGGGCTGCGAGGAGCCGCGCTCCAGGGCCTGCGGTTCCGGCGACCGGCCCCGCCCGATGAGGCCGCGCTGGCCCCGGCTTATGGCCTTGAGCTGGGCCCGCTCGATCCGCTGCTGGTCGCGGCGGCGCAGTCGGGTCTCTTCCTTCTTCGCCTTGTCCTCGCGCACCTCGTCGACCGCCTCGTCCAGGCTGCGCACGTTCTCCAGGAGCATCAGCGACCAGGCGCTGTAGGTCTCGCGGGGGGCCCGCAGCCAGCGGACGATACGGATCTGCGGCAGCGGACGCGGCACGAGACCCTGCTCGCGCAGCGCGGCACGACGGGTCTGCTTCAGCGCGCGGTCGAACAGGACCGCGGCCGACAGCGACATGCCGGAGAAGAACTGCGGAGCGCCCGCGTGGTCGACACCCCTGGGCGCGTGCACCCAGTTGAACCAGGCGGCCGCGGCCGCGAACGTCCATACGAGTATCCGGGAGCCGAGGGCCGCGTCGCCGTGGCTGGCCTCGCGGACCGCGAGGACCGAGCAGAACATGGCCGCGCCGTCCAGGCCGAACGGGACCAGGTACTCCCAGCCGTCGGTGAGGCCGAGGTTCTCCTGGCCGAAGCCGACCAGTCCGTGGAAGGAGAGTGCCGCGGCGACCGCCGCACAGCAGAACAGAAGGACGTAGGAGGCGATGCCGTATATGGCCTCCTTGCGCCTGCGGCGCTCCTCCGTGCGCTCCCACGAGTCGTCTTTCGCGTGCTCCCCGCCGGACCGCTTGCTCCGCGCGAGCACCGCAACCGCCGCCAGCATGCCCAGGAGCAGTACGGCGCCGGGAAGCAGCCAGTTAAGCGATATGTCGGTCAGTCTCATCTGGGGTCCCTTGCATTGGGATAGGGCGTAACGCCCGCCATAGTGGCCCAATCCCAACGGCCCTCAGGCGTTTTCGGGGCAAGAGGCCGCCAAGGAGGTGCAAGGGGATGCCCAGGGCGGCTTTCTGCTCGAACTGCCGCTTGAGGGGCGGGAGTTGAGTTCGAATAAGACTACCCGTACGGGTGGTTCCACGGAAAGTTCCTGCGACAAGTGAGGAAGTTGTGAAGCACCTGTAACCGGGCGGGAGTCTCGTTCGCGGTGATCCTAGCGGGCCCGGAAACGGGCCCCGCACTGAGGGTCCCTCAACTCGAGGCGGCGGCCAGCAGTTTGGTGACCCGCTCCGCCTCGCAGGCGCGCGGACAGGTCGGGCAGGCGTCCAGCGCGTCCAGCGTGTAGTACATGCAGCAGCTCGCCCGGTCCCGGGTGGGCAGTACCTCGCCGTTCGGGCCGGTGATCTCGCGGAACGCGGCGGACCCGACGTACGGCTTGGTCGCGCCCGGCAGCAGTCGCTCCAACTCCCGTACCGCCCGCGGCTGTTCGCCGAAGAGATCGGCGACGTACCAGATCCCCTCCACGACCTCGTCGGTCGCCATGCCCCACAGGGCGCGGCCCCGCCGCCGCATCCGCGGGCCGAAGCCGGCCAGCAGGGGCTCCATGTGCTCGGCGACCGCGGCCCGCACCTCCGCCCGCAGTGCCTCCTCGTCCGCGACCACCCGCGCACCGGGCAGCGCCGCCGCCGGATCGCCGGGCAGGCAGGCGAACGAGTCGGTACGCACGACCAGGTGGCCCATGTCCAGGCCCTCGGCGGTACGGTCGTACGTGACGTGGGTCACGGGGAGGCGGGGGACCCGGCGGTGCAGGAACCACGGCACCGTGAAGAGGAGGCAGACCGGCCAGGCGTAGCGGTGCAGGCCGAAGGTGGCTATCACGTCGGGGCGGCCCGGCCGGCCGTGGTCGCGCAGGACCTGGGCGTCGTCCCGGGCCAGGAACGCCTCCAGGCCCGCGCCGCCCTCGGCGAGCGCGGCGGCCGAGGCCCAGCCGCCGCCGGTCGGGAGCGGTTGTTCCAGGGGGAGTTCGGTGATCGCGAGCCCGGGGACGACCTCGGTGAGGCGGGCGTACGCGTCCGCTGTGGCCGAAGAGGGCAGGGGCATGCCGGAACCACCGATTCGCCGTTGGTTTAGAGGTAAGGCTTACCTTACCCAACCCCTCCGTAATTTGAACTAGTCCGATCTGCGCCTAAGGTGCTTGACGGACGAGTAACAAGCAGCCGTAATGACCCCAAGTACCGACACGTCCGGAGGAGGACCCGTGAAGCAGGGCGCGCAGGGCTCCGCCGGGACCGGCATACCTGACCCGCGTACCCGAGGAACCCGGGTGCCGCCCCAGCCGCGCGCCGCCGAAATGGACCGCGACCGGGACCGGGCGGACGGCACCGACGCGGTGCGCGGCGAGCACACGCACAGCGAGACTCCCTTCCCGCGCCCCCGGCAGGCACTCCAGCGGCCCTCCGTGCGCGGCCAGATACTCGACGCCCTGCGCACCGCGCTCGTCGGCGGCGAACTGACCCCCGGCGAGGTCTACTCCGCGCCCGCGCTCGGCGACCGGTTCGGCGTCTCCGCCACGCCCGTGCGCGAGGCCATGCAGCAGCTCGCCACCGAGGGCGCAATCGAGGTCGTACCGAACCGCGGTTTCCGCGTCGTCGAGCGGGGCGCCCGCGAACTCGCCGAGCTGGCGGAGATCCGCGCCCTGATCGAGGTCCCCGTGATACTGCGGCTGGCCCGGACGGTGCCCACCGCCCGCTGGGCCGAGCTGCGCCCGCTGGCCGAGGGGACCGTGCGCGCCGCGTCCTCCGGGTGCCGGGCGACCTACGCCGAGTCGGACCGGGCCTTCCACCGCGCGGTCCTCGCCCTCTCCGGCAACGAACAGCTCGTCCACCTCGCCGAGGACCTGCACCGCCGCACCCAGTGGCCGCCGGCCGTCGGCCCGTCCGCGCGCGGACGCGCCGAGCTGGTGGCCGACGCGGCCGAACACCTCGCGCTGGTCGAGGCGTTGGGCGCGGGGGAGTGGGACGTGGCGCAGTCACTGGTGCGGGAGCACTTCGCGGGCGCCGAGTGAATCCGAATATGTGACTCCGGTCACGAGCGGGTCCGGGTCCGGCGACCGCGGGCCCCGACGGGAACCCGCCCGCCCGTTGGTGACGTGCCCCACGGAAAGAGATGTCTGTTCCGTGGGGGAGAGCGCCGATGTTTCCGAATCCCGGCCAGCAGGCCGCACAGCGAGGTGCCGAACAGTCCGCACGCCGGGCGGCAGAGGACGGGATGAGGGCCGCACAGGCGGGAGCCCGGCGCGGCCACTCCCGTTCCGGCGGCGGCCTGTTGACCTTCCTGCTGCTCGTCGCAGTCGTGGTGCTGGTCGCACGCGATCCCGAACTCCGGGCGTCCGTCCTGCACTTCGTCCACCACGTCGTGAACGTCGTCCAGAACCGGGCCGACGGCGCCTGACCTACGCCGTGGCCGCCCCCGGCGCCGGTACCGCCAACTGCCTTGCCAGCCACGTCGGTACACCGCCGAGCAGCCGGAACAGCCGCCGCGCCTCCTCGCGCAGCCGGGACGCCTCCGGCTCGACCTCGGCGTCCGCGAGCGACGCGAGGGCCGGCGCCGTACCGACGAGGTAGCCCAACTCCTCCCGGATCCGCAGCGATTCGGCGAAGCCGTGCCGGGCCTCCGCCAACTCCCCGTCCCGCAGGGCGAGTCCGGCCAGATGACGCCAGGTGAACGACAGCAGCAGCGGGTCGGCGTGATCGGCGGCCCCCGCGTGCGCCCGCCGGTACGCGGCGCGCGCGGCCTGCGGCGAACGCGCCAGGTTCTCGGCGAGCAGCCCCCGCCGGAAGTCCAGCAGCGCCCGTCCACCGCCGCCCGGCGGGATCAGCGCCGCCGCCCGTCCGAGCGCGGCCCGCGCCTCGTCGGCCCGGTCGCGGACCCCGTGCAGCGTGGCCGCGTAGGCGAGGTACCCGCGCTCACAGGCCGCCGCGCCCCGCTCGTCGTCACTGTGGGCCAGCGCCTCGGCCGTCCGCAGCGCGTCGTCGGCCTCCTCCCAGCCCTGCTCGGTGTAGAGACACCGCTCCACGAACAGGGCGGTCCGCTGGAGGGCCGTCGCCGCGGTGTCGGGCCGCAGCAGCGCCGCCGCGTCGACCCAGCAGGCCCGCGAGCGCAGCCGCCACACCGCGGTCTGGAGGGGATCGTCACCAGCGGTCGTTCCGTATCCAGACATGGCGGAATGCGCCACGTTGCCCTCCCCGAGCACACCATTGAGCTGTTGAGTGGTGGCCGCATCTCAGCACGAATCCCGGGGCCCGGCCAAGAGGGTGGGTGAAAGAATTCACAAAGTCGTGGGATCCCCGGGTCAGCTCATCCGCAGTGCCAGGAAGAAATCCAGCTTGTCCTCAAGGCGCGAGAGGTCCCGACTCGTCAACTGCTCGATCCTGCCGACCCGGTAGCGCAGCGTGTTGACGTGCAGGTGCAGCCGGGTCGCACAGCGCGTCCAGGAGCCGTCGCACTCCAGGAACGCCTCCAGGGTCGGGATCAGCTCCGCGCGGTGCCTGCGGTCGTAGTCGCGCAGCGGGTCGAGGAGCCGCGCGGTGAAGGCCCGCCGCACGT
Organism: Streptomyces hokutonensis; assembly: GCF_042751305.1. Lineage (GTDB taxonomy): Bacteria > Actinomycetota > Actinomycetes > Streptomycetales > Streptomycetaceae > Streptomyces > Streptomyces hokutonensis_A. The sequence goes on along the minus strand of NZ_JBHYWD010000003.1, from coordinate 195,115 downwards.
CGTCCGGCACGAAGGGCAGGAGGAGCACGTGCGAGGCCAGTTCCTGGTGGCCCGCCGCGCACACCCGTCCAGGGCGCGCCGCCGCCACCCGCCGCGCGTGCCGTGCCTCCTCCAGCGCCCCGCGCAGCCCCTCCGCCGAGTGCACGGCCGCGCTCACCCCGAGCGTCACCCGCCCGTCGTCGTCGAGCCCAGCCGACAGCGGATCCCGTACGGCCGCCAGCAGCAGGTCCGCGTGGAGCCCGGACTCGGAGCCGTCGTGCTCCGCCGACACCGCGGGCAGCGGTACGAGCGCGATCGCCTCGTCGCCCGTGTGGGCCACGGCGATCCGGTCGGAGGGCTCGGGGCCTGTCGCCAGGGGGTCGACCAGGATCTCCTCCAGGAGAGACTGGGCGACCGGTCCGGCCTCGATGTCCCCGCCCTCCCACTCGACCCGGGCCACCACCACCTGCCAGTGCGGTGCCGCCCCGAGACCGGGCAGCAGGACGGGCGCGGCGACCCGCAGCCGCGCGGCGACCTCGGCCGGCGCGGCACCCGTCTGGACCAGCTCCAGCACCTCCTGCGCGAGCCGTCTGCGGACCGTGCGCGCCGCGTCCCGCCGGTCACGCTCGACCGCGATGAGCTGGGTGACGCCCTGGAGCAGGTCCAGCCGCTCGTCCGGCCAGTCCCCGGCGTCCGCCTCGACGGCCAGCAGCCAGTCCGACAGCACCGTCTCGCGCACGTCCCGCGAGCCCTGCGGGGACCGCCCGCTGCTGCGGATCGGGAAGAGGGAGTACGTCGCCGCCCCCAGCGCCAGCCGGTGCGGTCCCCGGCGGCCCGTTCGGGCGGCGGCCAGGTGCTCGGCGGCCAGCTTGGCGCACACGTCCACGGGCAGCGCGGCCCCCGCCACCTTCGAACCCGCGATCAGCCGCCCGGTCGGCGACAGCACCCACGCCCGCAGATCGAGGTCGGAGCCGAGCAGGTCCAGGACCACGTCCGGGCCACCGCCCGCCGGGCCCGAGGTCATCATCCGGCGGTGCCGGTCCACCACGGCCGCCAGATCACCGGCCCGCTCACCGGACACCTGCCGTACGACATGCTCGGTGATCGTCGCGAACGCCACCGACTCGTTGACCGCGAACAGCGGCAGCCGGTGCTTGGCGCAGGCCACCACGAGGTCGTCCGGGATGTCGCCGAGCTCGGCCTCGCCGGCGGCCAGCGCGGCCACCCCGGCGGACACCAGGAGCCGTACGAACGGCTCGGAGTCCGAAGCGCTCCGGCGCCAGGCCAGACCGGTCAGGACCAGCTCGCCGCCGGAGAGGTAGCGGCTGGGGTCGCGCAGGTCGGTGGTCATCACCCCGCGTACCGTGCGGTCCAGCTCGTCCGCCCCGCCGAGCAGCCGCAGCCCCAGCGCATCGGTGTCCAGAAGTGCGCGCAGCCGCATCGCCGTCGCCGCCGTTCTTTGTCTAGAAAACTACGATGAACCAAGAGGTGCTGTGGGTGCGGGGCCGTGCGGGGCTGTTTCCCACGTTTCCACAGGGAATCGGAGGGGTTACTGATGGCCTCCGTTCATACGAATCTACAAGATGCCCGCGCTGGCCAGCCAACTCCTTCATGGTTTCCGTGACTGACCCCGGGGAGCACGGCCCTGTGTACTGACCCCACGCTGCATTAACAGCGCATGAACGAGCCGGGCCCGCCGCACACGAACTGGCTTGATCCGTACGACCCACGAGACGAAGAAGAGAGCCGGTCATGGACTTCCTTCGCCCCGCAAGCTGGGAGGAGGCGCTCGCCGCCAAGGCAGAGCACCCCACCGCAGTACCGATCGCGGGCGGCACCGATGTGATGGTCGAGATCAACTTCGACCACCGCCGGCCCGAGTACCTGCTCGACCTCAACCGCATCGGTGATCTCTACGAGTGGGAGGTCGGCGCCGACAGCGTGCGGCTCGGGGCCTCGGTCCCGTACACCCGGATCATGGAGCACCTGCGCACCGAACTGCCGGGCCTCTCCCTCGCCTCGCACACGGTCGCCTCCCCGCAGATCCGCAACCGCGGCGGCGTCGGCGGCAACCTCGGCACCGCCTCCCCGGCCGGAGACGCCCACCCCGCGCTCCTCGCGGCCGGCGCCGAGGTCGAGGCCGAGTCGGTGCGAGGCACCCGGCTCATCCCGATCGACGAGTTCTACACCGGCGTGAAGCGCAACGCGCTCGCGCCCGACGAGCTGATCCGCGCCGTCCACGTCAAGAAGGCGGACGGCCCCCAGCAGTACTCGAAGGTCGGTACACGGAACGCCATGGTGATCGCCGTGTGCGCCTTCGGTCTGGCCCTGCACCCCTCCACCCGCACGGTCCGCACCGGCATCGGTTCGGCCGCGCCGACACCCGTACGGGCGAAGGCGGCCGAGGAATTCCTGAACGCGGCGCTCGACGAGGGCGGCTTCTGGGACAACGGCCGGATCATCACCCCGTCGGTCGCCAAGCAGTTCGCGGACCTGTGCTCCGCCGCCTGCAACCCGATCGACGACGTCCGGGGCACCGCGAGCTACCGCCGCCACGCGGTCGGCATCATGGCCCGCCGCACCCTGACCTGGACCTGGGAGTCCTACCGCGGCTCCGCCGCCCGTTCGGAGGGAGTCGCGTAATGCGCGTCAATTTCACGGTCAACGGCCGCCCGCAGGAAGCGGACGACGTGTGGGAGGGCGAGTCCCTGCTGTACGTGCTGCGCGAGCGGATGGGCCTGCCGGGCTCCAAGAACGCGTGCGAGCAGGGCGAGTGCGGTTCCTGCACGGTCCGGCTGGACGGCGTCCCGGTGTGCTCGTGTCTGGTCGCCGCCGGGCAGGTCGAGGGCCGCGAGGTCGTCACCGTCGAGGGGCTCGCGGACTACGCCAAGCAGCGCGCGGAGCACGGGAGTTGCGGTACGTCGCTGGACGAGGCCAAGCAGTGGGCCGCGAAGGGACAGGACTCCCAGACCGGCGAGGGCACCGAACTCGCCCCCATCCAGCAGGCGTTCATCGACGCCGGAGCCGTCCAGTGCGGTTTCTGCACCCCCGGTCTCCTCGTCGCCGCCGACGAGATGCTGGAGCACAACCCGAACCCGACGGACGCGGACATCCGCGAGGCGCTCTCGGGCAACCTGTGCCGCTGCACCGGCTACGAGAAGATCATGGACGCGGTCCGCCTGGCGGCCGCCAGGCAGGGAGAGGCGGTCTGACGATGGGCACCACCGGCACTCCCACGAACCTCACCCAGCGCTCCAAGACCAAGGGCGGCATCGGCGAGTCCACGCTCCGCCCGGACGGCACCCTCAAGGTCACCGGCGAGTTCGCGTACTCCTCCGACATGTGGCACGAGGACATGCTCTGGGGCCAGATCCTGCGCTCCACGGTCGCCCACGCCGAGATCGTCTCCATCGACACGGTCGAGGCGCTCAAGACGCCAGGCGTCTACGCCGTCATGACCTACGACGACCTCCCGACCGACGTGAAGAACTACGGCCTGGAGATCCAGGACACCCCGGTCCTCGCGCACGGCAAGGTCCGCCACCACGGCGAGCCGGTCGCGATCGTCGCCGCCGACCACCCCGAGACCGCCCGCCGCGCGGCCGCGAAGATCAAGGTCGAGTACCGCGAACTCCCGGTCATCACCGACGAGTCGTCCGCGACCGCCCCGGACGCGATCCTCGTCCACGAGAACCGCGACGACCACCACATCGGCCACGTCCCGCACCCGAACATCGTGCACCGCCAGCCGATCGTGCGCGGTGACGTGGCGGCGGCCCGCGAGCGCGCCGACTTCGTCGTCGAGGGCGAGTACACCTTCGGCATGCAGGACCAGGCGTTCCTGGGCCCCGAGTCCGGGCTCGCCGTACCCGCCGAGGACGGCGGTGTCGACCTCTACATCGCCACCCAGTGGCTGCACTCCGACCTGCGCCAGATCGCGCCCGTCCTCGGCCTGCCCGAGGACAAGGTCCGCATGACGCTCTCCGGAGTCGGCGGCGCGTTCGGCGGGCGCGAGGACCTGTCGATGCAGATCCACGCCTGCCTGCTGGCCCTGCGCACCGGCAAACCCGTGAAGATCGTCTACAACCGCTTCGAGTCCTTCTTCGGCCACGTCCACCGCCACCCCGCCAAGCTGTACTACGAGCACGGCGCCACGAAGGACGGCAGGCTCACCCACCTCAAGGCCCGCATCGTCCTGGACGGCGGCGCCTACGCGTCCGCGTCCCCGGCGGTCGTAGGAAACGCTTCGTCGCTCGGCGCCGGACCGTACGTCGTCGACAACGTCGACATCGAGGCCATCGCCCTCTACACCAACAACCCGCCCTGCGGCGCGATGCGCGGCTTCGGCGCGGTCCAGGCGTGCTTCGCCTACGAGGCCCAGATGGACAAGCTCGCCGACAAGGTGGGCATGGACCGGGTCGCGTTCCGTCAGCTCAACGCGATGGAGCAGGGGACGGTGATGCCGACCGGACAGGTCGTCGACTCACCGGCGCCCGTCGCCGAACTCCTGCGCCGCGTCAAGGCGATGCCCATGCCGCCGGAGCAGCAGTGGCTCGCGGCCGGAGAGGCCGCCGACGTACGGCAGTTGCCGGGCGGGCTGTCCAACACCACGCACGGCGAAGGCGTCGTACGAGGCGTCGGCTACGCGGTCGGCATCAAGAACGTCGGCTTCTCCGAGGGCTTCGACGACTACTCGACGGCCAAGGTCCGCCTGGAAGTTGTGGCCGGTGAGCCCGTCGCCGTCGTGCACACCGCGATGGCGGAGGTCGGCCAGGGCGGTGTCACCGTCCACGCGCAGATCGCCCGCACCGAACTGGGCGTCACCCAGGTGACCATCAACCCGGCGGACACGCAGGTGGGTTCGGCCGGTTCGACCTCCGCGTCCCGCCAGACGTACGTCACCGGTGGCGCCGTGAAGAACTCCTGCGAGCTGGTCCGCGAGAAGGTCCTGGAGATGGGCCGCCGCAGGCTCGGCACCTACCACCCGGCCTGGGCCACCGCCGAACTCCTCCTGGAGGGCGGCAAGGTCGTCACCGACGCGGGCGAGGTCCTCGCCGATCTGGTGGACGTCCTCGAAGGCGAGGCCGTCGAGATCGAGGCCGAGTGGCGGCACCGTCCCACCGAGGCCTTCGACCTACGCACCGGACAGGGCTTCGGGCACGTCCAGTACACCTTCGCCGCGCACCGCGCCGTCGTCGAGGTCGACACCGAACTCGGCCTGGTGAAGGTCATCGAGCTGGCCTGCGCGCAGGACGTCGGCAAGGCGCTCAACCCGCTGTCCGTGATCGGCCAGATCCAGGGCGGTACGACCCAGGGTCTCGGCATCGCGGTCATGGAGGAGATCATCGTCGACCCGAAGACCGCCCAGGTCAGGAACCCGTCCTTCACGGACTACCTGATCCCCACCATCCTCGACACACCGACCATTCCGGTCGATGTGCTCGAACTCGCCGACGAGCACGCCCCGTACGGGCTGCGCGGCATCGGCGAGGCACCCACCCTGTCGTCGACTCCGGCCGTGCTAGCGGCAGTTCGGAACGCGACCGGGCTGGAACTGAACAGGACACCGGTACGCCCGGAGCACCTCACCGGTATGTGACCTCCGGGTCCCCCTTGTTCGTCTCGGGCCGTCCCCCGGGTCGTCCATCCCAAATCCCGCATGCCGCTCCAGAGGCGGCGAGCGGGTGCCCCTGTGAACCTTGGGAGATGGCCCCATGACCCAGCAGTCCCTGGAACCCAGGACCGCCGCCGAAGACGCGGGCGAAGGAACCCGCGTCCCGGCCGGCCGGTCCTGGCTCGACCGTTACTTCCACATCTCGAAACGGGGATCGACCGTCGCGCGCGAGGTGCGCGGCGGAGTCACCACCTTCATGGCGATGGCGTACATCCTGCTGCTCAACCCCCTGATCCTGTCCGGCAAGGACGTCGCGGGGGACACGCTCGGCCAGAAGGGCCTGATCACCGCGACCGCGTTCGCGGCGGCCCTCACCACGCTCCTGATGGGCTTCGTCGGCAAGGTGCCGCTGGCCCTCGCCGCCGGGCTCTCCGTCTCCGGGGTGCTCTCCTCGCAGGTCGCCCCGCAGATGACCTGGCCGCAGGCGATGGGCATGTGCGTGGTCTACGGCGTGGTCATCATGCTGCTGGTCGTCACCGGCCTGCGCGAGATGATCATGAACTCGATTCCGCTCGCGCTGAAACACGGCATCACGATGGGCATCGGGCTGTTCATAGCCCTCATCGGCTTCTACAAGTCGGGCTTCGTGCACCAGGGCAGGGCGACGCCCGTCACCCTCGGCCCGGCGGGCGAACTCGCGGGCTGGCCCGTCCTGTTGTTCGCCGGCACGCTGCTCCTGATCTTCATGCTCCAGGCCCGCAACCTGCCCGGCGCCATCCTCATCGGCATCATCACCGGCACGGTCGTCGCCGCGATCCTCAACTCCGCAGGAGTCATCGACCCCAAGCAGTGGGCGAGCGGTGCCGCCCCCGAACTGCACGGCAGCGCGGTCTCCATGCCCGACTTCTCGCTCTTCGGCCATGTGGAGTTCGGCGGTTGGGGCAAGGTCGGCGCGATGACGGTCGGCATGATCGTGTTCACGCTCGTGCTGGCCGGCTTCTTCGACGCGATGGCCACCATCATCGGCGTCGGCACCGAGGCCGAGCTCGCCGACGACAAGGGGCGGATGCCGGGCCTGTCCAAGGCGCTGTTCATCGACGGCGCGGGCGGCGCGATCGGCGGTGTCGCGGGCGGCTCCGGCCAGACCGTCTTCATCGAGTCGGCGACGGGAGTCGGGGAGGGCGCGCGAACGGGCCTCGCCTCGGCCGTCACCGGACTCTTCTTCGCCGCCTGCCTGTTCTTCACCCCGCTCACCGCGATCGTCCCCCAGGAGGTCGCGTCCGCCGCCCTGGTCGTCATCGGCTCGATGATGCTGATGAACGCCCGGCACGTGGACTGGGCCGACCGGGCCACCGCAATTCCCGTGTTCCTCACGGTGGTTGTGATGCCGTTCACGTACAGCATCACGGCGGGTGTCTCCGCGGGCGTCATCTCGTACGTCGCCATCAAGACCGCCCAGGGCAAGGCACGCGAGATCGGCGCCTTCATGTGGGGCCTGACCGTCATCTTCCTCGTGTACTTCGCCCTCCACCCGATCGAGGGCTGGCTCGGAGTGCGGTAGCGCTCCGCCGGGAGAGCCGCGATGGGCCGGTGGTCCGCCGCAGGTCCGTCGTGGCTGGTCGCGCAGTTCCCCGGGGGGCGGGGGGGGGGGGGCGGGGGCGCCCCGTTTGTAGTATAGACAGACTGGGTTAGAAGCCGCGGCGCTGTGCACGAGGGGGGGTGTGGAGGTGTGAGAGTGGAGAGGCCGA
>NZ_JBHYWD010000003.1:114873-187767 GCF_042751305.1 Streptomyces hokutonensis | reverse complement strand
CGTGGGGGGGGGGGGGGGGGGGGGGGGGGGGGGCGCGGGGGGGCGGGGGGGGGGGGGGGGGGGGCCGGCGGGGGGGGGGGGGGGGGGGGGCGCGCCGGCCCCCCCCCCCGGGGGGGCCCCCCGTCCCTGACCTCGTTTAAGGAGACCGAGACATGCTGGACATCGCCGAGGAGCTGAACCGGTGGGTCGTGGACGGACGCGACTTCGCCGTCGCCACCGTCGTGGCCGTCGGCGGCAGCGCACCCCGCCGGCCGGGCGCCGCCCTCGCGGTGGACGCCGACGGCACGGCGATCGGCTCGGTCTCCGGGGGCTGCGTGGAAGGCGCGGTCTACGAACTGTGCCAACAGGCCCTCCAGGACGGCGAAACCGTCCTGGAGCGCTTCGGCTACAGCGACGAGGACGCCTTCGCCGTGGGCCTCACCTGCGGCGGGGTCATCGACATCCTCGTCACACCGGTACGGGCCGAAGACCCCGCCCGTCCCACGATCGCCGCCGCGCTGTCGGCCGCGTCGAGCGGCGGGGCGGCTGCGCTCGCCCGGATCGTCTCCGGCCCGGCAGAGCTGCGGGGCCGAGCCGTTGTCGTACGCCCCGACGGCTCCTACGACGGCGGCTTCGGCGCCCACCCCGAACTGGACCGCACGGTCGCCGCCGAGGCCGCCGCCCAGCTGGACGCGGGCCGCACCGGCACCGTCGAGATCGGCGAGCAGGGCTCCCGCTGCGGGGCCCCGCTCACGGTCCTGGTCGAGTCCTCGGTGCCGCCGCCCCGGATGATCGTGTTCGGCGCGATCGACTTCGCCTCCGCGCTGGTCCGCATCGGCAAGTTCCTCGGCTACCGGGTGACGGTGTGCGACGCCCGCCCCGTCTTCGCCACCAGGGCCCGCTTCCCTGAGGCCGACGAGATCGTCGTCGAGTGGCCGCACAAGTACCTGGAGCGCACGGACGTCGACGCCCGGACCGTCCTGTGCGTCCTCACCCACGACGCCAAGTTCGACGTACCGCTGCTCCAACTCGCCCTGCGCCTCCCCGTCGCCTACGTCGGCGCGATGGGCTCCCGCCGCACCCACCTCGACCGCAACGAGCGGCTGCGCGAAGTCGGCGTCACGGAACTGGAGTTGGCGCGCCTGAGGTCCCCCATCGGCCTCGACCTCGGGGCCCGGACACCGGAGGAGACGGCCCTGTCGATCGCCTCCGAGATCGTCGCCAACAGACGCGGCGGCAGCGGCGTCCCACTCACCGGCGCGCACACCCCGATCCACCACGACGCGACCTCGCTGCCCGCCCGGCGGATCGGTTCGGTGGCCTGAACTCCCGCTGTCAGCGCGGCAGTACGGGCCGGTCCGTGCGTTCGGAGAAGGCGGTGTCGCCCGCCACCGCCACCAGGGTGTCCTTGACGAGCAGGGCGTACGGGACGGTGTCGCTCGTGGAGTCGCCGGGGTTCTGGAGCGCCGAAGTGCGCCGGCGGACCGTGCCGGTGCGCGCGTTCACGGCCAGCAGCCGGCCGAACCGCTGCCGAGCCGGTCTCCCAGCACATGGCCGCCAATGGACTCCGCATCCCCGCGGTGAAGCGCCATCGGCCGGTCACCCTTCCCGATTCCCGTGCCCGCAAAGGCCGTTGAGGACCATCACACCAGAGCGTGCGTGCCACTCGCCGGACACTGCCGTCGGGGGAGCGGGAAATGGGTTGCGAGCCCGGGGTGCCCCCGCCTTCCATGGGTCCATGGTGTCCACCGACCGACTGCTCGCCTTCGCGGCCCTGTCCTTCCTGCTGATCGTGGTGCCCGGCCCCAGCGTGCTGTTCGTGATCGGCCGGGCGCTGGCCCACGGCCGCCGCGCCGCGCTGACCACCGTGCTGGGCAACACGCTCGGCGCCTACCTCCTCGTCGTGGCCGTCGCCCTCGGTGTCGGCTCGCTGGTGGAACGCTCGGTACTCGTCTTCACGACCCTCAAGCTCGCCGGCGCCGCCTACCTCGTGTACCTCGGGATCAAGGCGTGGCGGCAGCGCGGTTCACTGCGGGCCGCGTTCACCGGCGAGGAGGCGCCCCCGCACAGCAGCCTGCGCACCCTCTGGGAGGGCTTCGCCGTCGGGGTCGCCAACCCCAAGACGATCGTGTTCTTCGCCGCCGTACTGCCCCAGTTCGTGGACCGCGAACACGGCCATGTGACGGCCCAGATGCTGCTGCTCGGCCTCGTCTTCAACCTCATCGCCGTGCTCTCCGACAGCGTGTGGGGCCTGGTCGCCGCGACCGCCCGCGACTGGTTCGCCCGCTCACCCCGCCGCCTCTCCGCGGTCGGCGGCGCCGGCGGCCTCACGATGATCGGCCTGGGCGTGACGGTGGCGGTGACGGGCCGCAAGGACTGACCTCGCAGGACCTCGCTACGGCCGCCTCAGCAGGCCGTTCACCGCCCGCCCGAACATCGACCGCGCCGCCCACCGCAGCGGCCCGTCGAACAGCCGCGGCAGGAACCGCACCCGCAGCTCCTCCTGCCACACCACGCGGCTACGGCCCCCCGGTCCCGGCCGCACCTCGATCTCCGCCCAGCCCAGCACCACCCGCCCCCGCTTCTCCAGCCGGACGAGACCGGGCTCGTCGTCCGTCGGCGGTCGCCACACGGTGACCTCCATCCGGTCGTCGAAGCCGAGCGGGCCGAGACCGGAGCGGGCCACGAACACCGTGCCCTCACCGGTCGGCGGCGGGGTGACCACGGTGACCCGGGTCAGCGGAACCACATCGCCGTGGCGCGGCCACTCCGTCAACCGGCGCCACGCCTCCTCCAGGGGGAGCGGTGCCGTGCGTTCGAGACGGAAGTCGACCATGGAGGGATCGTAGAGAACGCATCACGGTCGGCGGTACTTTCGTCGGGGGGCTCACACCCTTGGCCCAGCGGTTCACAGGCACGCAGACGTACACCACAGGGGGAGTCGGTCGTCATGCCACTGAAGGCCTACGGCGTACTGATCACACGCGCGGTGGACACCCGGCGCGAGGGCGCCGCCGGTACACCGCACTACCAGATCCACCTCACGGACGACGCGGGCACGCACTACCGCGCAGCCGTCAACGTCCTGTCCCAGGAGAAGCCCTCCGAGTTGCTCTACCTCGTCAGCGAGGACTTCCAGCACCCGGTCACGGCCCGCCTGGAGGGTCTGCCGAGCGGCTGGAACACCCTGCTGCCCGGACCCGGCGGCCCCAACCTCGACTTCGTGCGCGGCAACCTCTTCGACCCGGCTCAGCTGCGCACGCTTCCGCCGGACGCGAGCGGCCCCGACAACGACCTCGCCGACCTCCTCGACCACTACGTACGGCGCGCGGTCGACGACCCGGACGCCCGGCTGTACGTCTACGGCGAGCGCTTCGGCCCCGAACCGACCGTCAAGGACAAGGTGTTCGGCTTCCTGCCCGGCAACGGCGTCCACGACATCCACATGAACCAGGGCAACAGCCGCCGCTTCAGCGGCGACGACGGCGTCTGGCAGGACGGCGGCATCCTGATCCACTTCCCGGCGCAGTCGCGCTGGGTGGCCGTCTTCCTCGCCTTCCAGAGCCAGTCCTGGCACACCGACGACACCACCGGCCACACCCTGGAGGGCACCGACGGCAACCGCAACGAGCCCGGCGGACAGCCGGTCCGGCTCGTGGCGGCCCTGGTCAACCCGCGTGGCCCGGCACCCGAGGCGGAGAGCGTCACGCTCCTCAACGCCTCGCCCGACCCCGTCGACCTCACCGGCTGGCACGTCCGGGACCGGCTGGGCAACTCCTGCGCGGTACCGGCCCCCGGCCCCCTCGCCGCCGGCGCCCCGCTTCTCGTCCCGCTCACGGACGGCGTCCAACTCGGCAACCAGGGAGGCGAGATCACCCTCCTCGACGCGAACGGCCTGAAGGTGCACGGCGTTTCGTACACCGCCGAACAGGCCGCGCGCGAGGGCTGGACCGTGGTGTTCTGACGCTCCCTTCCGCACCGCCTGCGCGTACGGCACCATGAGCCCGACCCGCACCGCACCACCGGCCGGAGGGTGTCCCGTGGACCGCGAACTGCACGGCAGACTCGACGAGTTGCAGCGCGACCCGTACCCGCTCTACACCCGGGCCCGGCAGACGGAGGGCCTCACGCACGTCGCCGAACTCGACGCCTGGCTCGTCGCCCGGGACGCCGACGTCCGCGAGGTCCTGCGCCGCCCCGAGGACTTCTCCTCGGCGGTCGCGCTACGGCCCGACGTGCTGCCGCCGCCCGCCGCGCTCGCCGTCCTCGGCGGCGGTTTCGGCGGGCGGCCGGTCGTCGTCACCGCGGACGGCGCGCAGCACCAGCGCCTGCGCGCGCCCATCGTCCGCGGCCTTTCCCCGGCCCGCGTCACGGCCGCCCTGCCCTACGCCGCCGAGCGCGCCGCCGCCCTGGTCGACACGTTCGCCGAGGACGGGCACGTCGAGTTGATGTCGGCGTACGCTCGCAGGCTCCCCGGCGAGGTGATCGGCCGGATCGTCGGCCTCGACCCCGAAGACGTGCCCGGAGTCGTCCACGGCGGCCACCGCGCCGAGGAGTTGCTGTTCCGGCCCCTGGCGGAGGACGAGCAGGTCGCCGCGGCCCAGGACGTCGTCACGATGCAGCACACCCTCGACCGGTACGTACGGGAGCGCTACGACCAGCCCCGCGAGGACCTCTGCTCGGAGCTGGTCGCCTCGGTCGTCGAGGGGCCGCTCACCCTGGATCACCGGCACCAACTCGTCGCCGATCTCCAGAACTTGCTGATCGCCGGACATCTCACCACCACCGCGCTCATCGGCACGACCGTCCTGCATCTGCTCCGCCACCCGGGCCAGTGGGAGCTGCTGTGCGCCGAGCCCGAGCGCATCCCCGCGGCGATCGAGGAGGCGGCCCGCTACGACACCGCGCTGCAGGGCTTCCGCAGAATCACCACCCGGCCCGTCGTCCTCGCCGGTACCGAACTCCCCACCGGGGCAACGCTGTTCATCGCCTTCGGCGCGGCCAACCGGGACGAGCGGCGCCATCCGCGCGCCGACACCTTCGACATCACCCGCTCCCCGGTCGCCCGTCACCTCGCCTTCGGCCTCGGCGTGCACGGCTGCCCGGGCTCCCAGCTCGCCCGGGAGCAACTCCGGCTCACCCTGGAGGAGTTGACCCGCCGCCTCCCCGGACTGCGGCTTGCGGACGACCGTCCGGTCGCCATGCGGCCCACGATGATCCACCGTTCCCCGTACGCCCTGCACCTGACCTGGTGAGAAGAGCGGGCCCTGGCGACTCAGGGCCGGTAGACCTTGCCCGGCTCCGCCTTCCCGGGCGCCAGCAGCTGCGGCACGGTCACGAACACGTACCCGCGTGCCTTCAGCGCGTCGATGATGCCGGGGACGGCGGGCACGGTGCCCTTGTACAGGTCGTGCAGCAGGATGATCCCGTCCCGGGTGGCCTGGGCGAGGACGCGCTTGGTGATGAGGGCGGAGTCGGTGGTCGCGTAGTCCTTGGCGGTCACGCTCCACAGCACCTCCGCGAGGCCCAGCTCACGGCAGATCTTGTGCACGGTGTCGTCGGTACGGCCCTGCGGCGGACGCATCAGCGTCGGCTTCCTCCCGGTGATCCGCTCTATCGCGTCGTCCGTGCGTTCCAGTTCGCCGCGTATCTGCGCGGGCGTGATCCGGGTCAGGATCTTGTGGTCCCAGGTGTGGCTCGCCACCTCGTGCCCCTCGGCGGCCATGCGCTCGACCAGCTCCGGGTACTTCTCGATATGCCGCTTGCCGAGCAGGAAGAAGGTCGCCGGGACCTGCTTCTCCTTCAGAATGTCGAGCAGCCGCGCCGAGTTCTCGCTCGGCCCGGCGTCGAAGGTCAGCGCGATGCACTTCGCCTCACGGCAGTCGACGGTCCCGAAACGGGCCTGCGCGGTCGCCGACACGGCATGTGTCCGGGCGGCAGCGGGCGCGGTCGTGTCGAGCTTGGTGCACCCGCTCGACGCGAGGCCCAGCGCGGCGACCGCCACGAACATGCCGACGGCACGCAACCCGGCCCGGGTTCTTTCCCTCTTCTTGTTCAGAGACCTCAGAGATGGCATGTCCATACTGTACATACCGTGTATATACGGTGTGAATAGTCGATCGGGGGTGCTCGCCGGGGGCGACCCTGTCCCCGCGTCAGCGGGTCTCCGCCCCCAACTCCCGCCCGAGCCGCAGGTTCCACCGCCCGGACTGCCCGCTGAGGTCGGTAGCGGTCAGCGGGGGCACGTCGAGCCGCCAGAAGGCGGGACCGGGCGCGCCGAGGACCGTGACCGCCAGGGCCCGTACGAGCTCCTGTTCTACGACCGCGAAGGTCCGGCCCTCGAACGCCGCCGCCGTCTCCAGCCACCCGGCCGCCCGCTCGCACAGCGCCCGCACCGACTCACCGCCATGGGGTGCGGCAGCCGGGTCCGTCAGCCAGGCCATCACCGCGTCCGGTTCCCGCGCCATCACCTCGTCGAGGGTCAGACCCCGCCAGCGGCCCATGTCGAGCCCCGCCAGCTCCGGCTCCGGCACAGCCGCGAGGCCGAGCGCGGACGCCGTCTCGCGGCAGCGCGCGGTGGGGGAGACCCGCACCCGGTCGACCGCCCCGAGCGAGCCGGCGGCGGACTCCGCGCGGACCCGGCCGCTCGGGTCGAGCGGACTGCCGTCGTCGAACCGGGCCTCCCGCAGGGACCGGTTCAACGCCGGTGAGATCAGGGTGATGCGGCTGGTCACTTCGTCGCTCCAGTTCTCCGGGCTGTACGGAACATCGTCTCGCGTACACCGCAGGGCACGGCGGCCGGGCGGACACCCACCCGGCCGCCCCTGCCTTCGACTCAGGACCCGCGAGTCTTCAGCCCGCAGTCGGGATTGACCCACAGCGCTCCGCCGGAATGGCCCGCCCTGGCCCTGACGGGGGTAGCCGTACACGGTGCCCCGCGCTGCCGCGGCTGCGGACTCGCTGTCACGGAACTCCTACTGGCCGTCGCTTCCGACGATCTCGGCGGAGGCGCCGGGACACCGCCCGCCGGCGGAGCACCGGCGAGTAACCGTACGGGAATCATTCGGACGGCCTCCGGTCGCGGTGGGTCAGCCGGACCCGGATCCAAAAGCCCGAAGGATCTGCTCGGCGGCCAGGGTTGCCGTCAACTCGCCCTCCCGCACCTGCCGTTCGAGGTCCGGCGCCAGTGAGCGTACGGCCGGATCCGCGTGCAGCCGGCCGAGGAGTTCCTCGCGGACCATCGTCCACGTCCAATCCACCTGCTGCTCACGGCGTTTGGCGGCCAGGCGCCCGGTGGAGTCCAGCAGGGACCGGTGCTGTTCCAGGCGCTCCCAGACCGTTTCCAGGCCCGTTCCCTCGCGGGCGCTGCAGCTCAGTACCGGCGGGGTCCAGGCGGCGTCGGCCGGATGCATGAGGCGCAGGGCGCCCGCCAACTCCCGTGCCGCGCCCCGTGCGTCGCGCTCGTGCGGGCCGTCCGCCTTGTTGACGGCGATGACGTCCGCCAGCTCCAGGACGCCCTTCTTGATGCCCTGCAACTGGTCGCCTGTGCGGGCCAGGGTCAACAGGAGGAAGGAGTCGACCATGTTGGCGACCGCTGTCTCCGACTGGCCGACGCCGACCGTCTCCACGAGTACGACGTCGTAGCCCGCCGCCTCCATCACCACGATCGACTCCCGGGTCGCCTTCGCGACGCCGCCGAGGGTGCCGGCGGTGGGGGAGGGGCGGACGAAGGCCGCGGGGTCGACGGCCAGGCGTTCCATGCGGGTCTTGTCGCCGAGGATGGAGCCGCCCGTCCGGGTGGAGGAGGGGTCGACGGCCAGTACCGCTACCCGGAAGCCGAGCGAGGTCAGCAGCGTGCCGAACGCGTCGATGAACGTCGACTTGCCCACGCCCGGCACACCGCTGATCCCGATGCGCCGGGCCTTTCCGCTGTGCGGCAGGAGTTCGGTCAGCAACTCCTGTGCCATGGCGCGGTGTTGGGGCTTGGTCGACTCGACGAGTGTGATGGCGCGGGCCACCAGTGCGCGCTTGCCGTCGAGTACGCCCTTCACATAGGTGTCGACATCGATCACTGGGTGTGCCCGAGGTCGGTGGCCAGCCGCTCGACCAGGTCGTAGGCCGCGTCCGGGATCACCGTCCCGGGCGGGAACACGGCCGCCGCGCCCATCTCCAGGAGCGTGGGCACGTCCTGCGGCGGGATCACCCCGCCGACCACGATCATGATGTCCTCGCGGCCCTCCTCGGCCAGGGACTCCTTCAACGCCGGTACGAGGGTGAGATGCCCTGCTGCCAGCGAGGAGACCCCGACGACGTGCACGTCCGCCTCGACGGCCTGGCGGGCCACCTCGCCGGGGGTCTGGAAGAGGGGGCCGACGTCGACGTCGAAGCCGAGGTCGGCGAAGGCGGTGGCGATCACCTTCTGGCCGCGGTCGTGGCCGTCCTGTCCCATCTTGGCGACCAGGATGCGCGGGCGGCGGCCCTCGGCCTCCTCGAACTCGGCCACGAGGGCGCGGGTGCGCTCGACGGACGGGGACTCGCCGGCTTCGGTGCGGTACACACCGGAGATCGTACGGATCTGGCTCGCGTGCCGCCCGTACACCTTCTCCAGCGCGTCGGAGATCTCACCGACCGTGGCCTTCGCGCGGGCCGCGTTCACCGCCAGCTCCAGGAGGTTGCCGCTGCCTTCGGCGGCGCGGGTCAGGGCGTGCAGGGCGTCCTGGGTGGCCTGTTCGTCGCGCTCGGCGCGCAACCGCCGTAGTTTCTCGATCTGTTGGGTGCGGACGGAGGAGTTGTCGACCTTGAGGACGTCGATCTGCTCGTCGGTCTCCACCCGGTACTTGTTGACGCCGATGACCGGCTGGCGTCCGGAGTCGATGCGGGCCTGGGTGCGGGCCGCCGCCTCCTCGATGCGCAGCTTGGGGATACCCGCGTCGATGGCCTTGGCCATGCCGCCCGCCGCCTCGACCTCCTCGATGTGCTGCCAGGCGCGGCGCGCGAGGTCGTACGTCAGCTTCTCGACGTAGGCGCTGCCGCCCCACGGGTCGATCACCCTGGTGGTGCCGGACTCCTGCTGGATGAGGAGCTGGGTGTTGCGGGCGATGCGAGCCGAGAAGTCGGTGGGGAGCGCGAGGGCCTCGTCGAGGGCGTTGGTGTGCAGCGACTGGGTGTGGCCCTGCGTCGCCGCCATGGCCTCCACGGCCGTACGCGTCACGTTGTTGAACACGTCCTGCGCGGTCAGCGACCAGCCCGAGGTCTGTGAATGGGTGCGCAGGGAGAGGGACTTGGCGTTCTGCGGGTCGAACTGCTTGACCAGCTTGGCCCAGAGCAGGCGGGCCGCGCGCAGCTTCGCGATCTCCATGAAGAAGTTCATGCCGATCGCCCAGAAGAAGGACAGCCGGGGCGCGAACGCGTCCACGTCCATGCCCGCCTCCCGGCCCGCCCGGATGTACTCGACCCCGTCCGCGAGGGTGTACGCCAGCTCCAAGTCGGCTGTCGCGCCCGCCTCTTGGATGTGGTAGCCGGAGATGGAGATCGAGTTGTAGCGGGGCATCCGCTGCGAGGTGTACGCGAAGATGTCGGAGATGATCCGCATCGACGGCTTCGGCGGATAGATGTAGGTGTTGCGGACCATGAACTCCTTGAGGATGTCGTTCTGGATGGTCCCGGCCAACTTCTCGGGCGGTACGCCCTGTTCCTCGGCGGCGACAATGTAGAGCGCCAATACCGGCAGCACCGCGCCGTTCATCGTCATCGACACGGTCATCTTGTCCAGCGGGATGCCGTCGAAGAGCTGCCGCATGTCGTAGATCGAGTCGATCGCCACGCCCGCCATGCCGACGTCACCGGTCACGCGCGGGTGGTCGCTGTCGTAACCCCGGTGCGTGGGCAGGTCGAAGGCGACCGACAGGCCCTTCTGGCCGGCCGCCAGATTGCGGCGGTAGAACGCGTTGGACTCCTCGGCCGTGGAGAAGCCCGCGTACTGACGGATCGTCCAGGGCTGGTTGACGTACATCGTCGGGTACGGGCCGCGCAGATACGGCGCGATGCCCGGGTAGGTGGCCAGGAAGTCCAGGCCCTCCAGGTCCTGCCCGGTGTACAGCGGCTTGACCGCGATGCCCTCAGGGGTCTCCCAGAGGAGGTCGTCGCCGCCCGCCGCCTTCTTGACGGCGTCACGCCACTCGTCGGGTCCGGCCTCGGCGGCCGGGGCCCCCAGCTCGATCCCGGAGAAGTCGGGGATCCGCCCCTTCGCTGCCATCAGGACACTCCCATGCGGTCGAGGGTGGCGGACAGGACGGCCACGGCGTCACAGCCCGCGAAGACATAGGCGTCGACACCGGGATACTCACCGGGACGGCCCGCGAGGAACACGTGCCCGGCACCGGCCGACCTCAACTCCCCGGCGACCGCGGCCGCTTGCTCCTCGTACAGGGTGTCGCTCGAGCACAGGCAGGCCTCGGTGGCACCGCTGTCGGCGAACTCGCCCTCGGTGACGGGCTCGATGCCGCCCGCCTGGAACAGGTTCGAGGCGAAGGCGAGGCGGGCGGTGTGTGCTGCGGCCGGGCCGAGCGCCGCCAGGAAGATACGTGGGCGGGAGCCGGTCGCCGCGAGGTGGGCGTCGGAGCGGGCGCGCAGTGCCTCGTAGGCCTCGTCGCGGCGCACGCGCGGCAGGCCGCCGGACGGGACCTCGGGGGCGGGGGTGCGCTCCGGGAGACGTTCGGCGAGGTTGGGGAACTCGCTTACGCCGGTGATGGGTTCGCGGCGCCTGGCGAGCTTCGCGCTGCGGGCCGCCCAGGTGATGGCGAGGTCCTCGCGGAGGCGGCCGGAGCTCAATACGGCTGCCTGGCCGCCCTGTTGCTCGATGTGCTGGAAGAACTCCCAGCCCGCGTGGGCGAGTTCGTCCGTGAGTCGTTCCACGTACCAGGAGCCGCCCGCCGGGTCGATCACCCGGGACAGGTGCGACTCCTCGACCAGGATCGTCGAGGTGTTGCGGGCGATCCGGCGCGCGAACGCGTCCGGCAGGCCCAGCGCGTGGTCGAAGGGCAGCACGGTGACGGACTCGGCGCCGCCCACCCCGGCGGCCAGCGTCGCGACCGTCGTGCGCAGCATGTTCACCCACGGGTCCCGGCGGGACATCATCACCGGCGAGGTCACCGCGTGCTGCACCTGTCCGCCCGGCGCCCCGCACACCTCGGCCACTCGGGCCCAGAGCCTGCGCGCCGCGCGCAGCTTGGCGATCGTGAGGAACTGGTCGGCGGTCGCCGCGTACCTGAACTCCAGCTGGCCGACGGCCTGTTCGACGCTCAGCCCCGCCTCGGCCAGCTCACGCAGATAGGCGACACCGGTCGCCAGCGAGGCGCCCAGCTCCTGCGCCGCCGAACCGCCGGCCTCGTGGTACGGCAGCGCGTCCACCGTCAGCGCGCGCAGCCCCGGATACTCCTCGGCGCACCGCCGGGCGAGCGCGGCGACCGGCGCGAAGTCGAAGGCCTCGGCCCCGGTGCGGGCCGCGAAGCCCAGCGGGTCGGCGCCCAGGTTGCCCCGGGCTGCCTCGCGCGCGACGCCCCGCTCCTCGTACAGCCGTAGCAACTCGTCCGCTGCGGAAGCGACTTCGGGCCCCGGGTCGAGGACGACGGGTGCCAGGTCGAGGAAGACGCCGTCGAGGACCCGGCCGAGCGAGGAGACCGGGATGCCCCGCTCACCCACGGCCAGCCACAGCGAGGTGACGCCGTTCTCCAGGTCGCCGAGGACCGCGGAGTTGTCTGCCGTCGTGTGCCGCTGCCGTACGTCCCAGCCGCCGAGGGTGTTGCCCTCGGCCCGGCCGCCCCGCACGAACGGGGCGAAACCGGGGAGGCCGGGTTCGGGCGCGGAGTCGTCCGCGGTGTACAGGGGGCGGGCGCGCAGCCCGTCCTCAAGTGGGGTGGACAGGGCGTCTTCCGCTGCCGTACCCGAGGCTTCCTTGCCCGACTTGCGCAGTACGCCTTCCACCAGGCGTTGCCACTGCTCATGGGTCGCGTCAGGGAACTCGGCGGCCAGCGAGAGCCCGTCGTCAGGCAGGACCGTCATGCTCGGATGCTAGGGCAAACGTGCAGGTGAGCAGCAGAGGACGCGGCTGTGACCTTTGCCTCCCCTGGCGGTCTAGACCAGCCTTCGGTGCGGGCGCTACAGCCCGACGTCCCGCCGGCTCATGTCCTCCAGCGACTCGCGGCGGACCAGGACCCGCGCGATGCCGTCGGCCACCGCGACGACCGGCGGGCGGCCGACGAGGTGGTAACCGGACGCAATGGACGGGTGATACGCGCCGGCCGCCGGTACGGCGAGGAGGTCGCCGGGGCGTACGTCGCCGGGCAGCGCCACCTCGTCCGCGAGGACGTCGCCCGTCTCGCAGTGCCGGTCCACGACCGTGACCGGTCGCGCCGGGGCGGTGGCCGGGCGGCCGATCGGCCGGGGCGCGTAGCGCACGCCGTACAGCGCGGGCCGCGGGTTGTCGCTCATGCCGCCGTCGACCGCGACGAACGTCCGGTCGCCGGTGCGCTTGACCGCCGGCACCCGGTCGGCGGTCTCCACCAGCGCGCGGCCCGCCGTACCCCGGACGATCAGCCCCCGGAACGGAACCCCGGGCCCCGGGTCGCCGAAGGCCGCGTCGACAGCGGCCAGGAGCCGCTCGCCCGCATCGCGGCGGAGGCCGGCCGACGGCAGCGCCAACGGCGAGTGCCCGTGGGCGAGTTCACCGCCGGCGGCTCCCAGGCGAGGACGGCCAGCACCTCGGCGCCGGTACGGCGGACCTCCCGCACGGCCCGGTGCAGCGCCGCGAGGCTCCCCGGCGAACCGCTCACTCCGACCCCGGCACGCGGCCGCCCCGCACCGCTCATCGTCGCTCACTCCTCGCCGTACGACAGACTTCCGCGGCGCATCGAAGTGCCGGAGAGAGCCGACGTATCGCCGTGTTGGCGAGGGCCTGAAGCCGGAGGGCCGGTTCTTGACGCGCTCGTGACGCGATGGCGGCGGTGGCCGGAATTGATCCCTCAACTCGCCCTCCACCGCCCGCCCGTGTCAACGGAGTGGCGGTCACTGGCAAAGCGCGGGGCAAGAATCGCCGCCCCGGACGACCCCGTGAGACGCGATGACCGTCTGGCAACGCACTGTTCACTCAGGAGCCGCCGGGAAGCGCCAGGGTGCGGACGTTGTCAGCTCAACTGCTCGCCAGGGAGGGCATCATGACCGCACAGACAGAGACACCGGACGGTTCGGCGCAGTCGTCCGAGGGGGTCAGCCGACGGCACGCGCTGGGTCTCCTCGGTACGGCAGGGGCGGGCGCCGCCGTCACCCCCTTGCTGGGAGCAGGCACGGCACAGGCCGCCCCGCTGGAAGCCCCGGCACTCCACCTCACCGCGGACTCCTCGGGCGCGGTGCCGGTCCAGGGCCTGCACCTCACCTTCGGGGCGGACCCGCGCACCCAGATGACGGTCTCGTGGATCACCGACAAACCGGTGACCAGACCCGTCGTGCGCTACGGCACACTGGAGCACGGCTTCGGCTCCAGCGCCAAGGCCCGCACGGTCACCTACGTCGACGGCACCTCCAGCCGCACCGTCTACGTCCACCACGCCGCCCTGAACAAGCTCACCCCGGACACCGACTACCTCTACCTGGCCACCCACGAGGGCGCGACCCCCGACAGCGGTACGTTCCGCACCGCCCCGCGCGGCCGGAAGCCCCTCACCTTCACCAGCTTCGGCGACCAGTCCGCCCCGCAGGTGACCTGGACCGCGAACGGCACCGTCGGGCTCGACGCGAACTCCACGCCCGCGACGAAGGACATCGTCACCGGCATCGAGCAGGTCGCCCCGCTCTTCCACCTCCTCAACGGCGACCTCTGCTACGCCAACCTGGACGTCGACCGGGTCCGCACCTGGAACAACTTCTTCACCAACAACACCCGTTCGGCCCGCTTCCGCCCCTGGATGCCGGCGGCCGGCAACCACGAGATCGAGAAGGCCAACGGCCCGATCGGACTCGGCGCCTACCAGACCTACTTCTCCCTCCCCTCCACCGAGACCGACGCCGAACTCGCGGGCCTCTACTACGCGTTCACGGCCGGCTCGGTCCGGGTCATCGTGCTGCAGAACGACGACAACTGCCTCCAGGACGGCGGCGACGTCTACATCAACGGCTACTCCGGCGGACGCCAACTCGCCTTCCTTGAGAAGGAGTTGAAGGCGGCCCGGGCCTCGCGCGACACCGACTGGATCGTCGTCGCCATGCACCAGGTCATGGTCAGCTCCACCGACGCCAACGGCGCCGACCTCGGCCTGCGCCAGAAGTACGGCCCCCTCTTCGACCGCTACGGCGTGGACCTCGTCCTCTGCGGCCACGAGCACAACTACGAGCGCTCGCTGGCCGTTCGCGGAGTCGTCAGCGGCACCGAGACGCTGACCCCCAACCCGGTCTCCACGGCCACCGACGACATCGACACCGGCCTCGGCACCGTCCACATGATCCTCGGCGGCGGTGGTGTCTCGGGCACCACGAACCAGAGCTTCTTCAAGGACGGCACCGGCAAGGTGATCACGTCCGTGTCTGCGACCCCCGGCGCCAACGGCAAGCGCACCTCCACCTACACCAAGGAGGAGGCGGTCTGGATCGGCGTCCGGGACACCGAACACCCCTACGGCTTCGCCGCGTTCACCGTCGACCCCGGCTCGCACCCCGGCGACACCACCCGTATGCACGTGACCTACTACAACGTGAACAAGCCCAACGGCGACCTGTCGGTGTTCGAGAACTTCACTCTCCACCGCAAGCGCTCGGACGGCTACCGCTAGTCGGAGCGGTCCTGCAGGTCCACATCGAGCACTTCGGCAACCCGTGCCAGACGGTGCCGCGCGGTGTTCCGGCGCGGCGAGGCGGACCCGCAGGGCCGCCGCCGTGGGGGGCCGCCGACTCCCGGGCGTCGGCGGCCCCGGACTACAAGGACTGACCGAGCAGGGTGCGGGCCCGGTCGAGGCAGCCGTGCGGGTCGGGGGAGGCCTGGAGGGCGGGGAGCAGGAAGAGCCAGAGGTCCGTCACCGCCTGCTCGACGTGTCTGCGGTCGTCCAGGGCGTCGGACACGGTGTGGGTGCCGAAGAAACCGGCGACGATTACCCGCGCGGCCCGCTCGGTATCGGTTTCCGGGGCGAGTTCGCCGTTCTCCCGTGCGGATTGCAGGAGTTGGGCGACGGTTTCGATCCAGCCCACGAACGGCTGCGGCAATTCGGTGGGAATGGATTTGCTCTCGTTCGAGAGCCTGTTGCCCGCCCGCACGATCACGTTGTCGCGGAACTCCCGCGCCACCGCGAGGCTGAGGCCCACCAGCCGGTCCAGGACGGGTCCGTCGAGCGAGGTCCAACTCTCCACCAGCCTCGGCCACTCACCGAAGTGGGCCTCGAAGACGGAAGCGGCCAGGCCCTCCTTGCTGCCGAAATGGAAATAGATGGCGCCACTGGTGTAGCCGCTCCGCCGCGCCACGTCGCTGATGCTCGTTCCGACGTATCCATGCTGTTCGAACAGCGCTGCCGCCGCCGCCAGGACGGTCCGTCGGGTGGCTTCCGCGCGTTCTTGCATAGCCCTCAACGGCCCTTGCCCTTCACCCCGAATCGTCTTTTCAGGCGAATCTATCGGACAGCGCGGCATTTCTTATCCGCACCCGCAAGGATCACGCATCCTATTATTTTATGAAGGAATCGACCGGGTCTTCCCCCTCCGATGCTGCGGCGGTACCGCCACTGAGCTGGGACCGCTCCGTGCCGCGGCACCTCGTGCACCGGAAGTCGATCGCGGAGGTCCTCCTCACCGACGGACACGCACTCGGCGAGGGACGGTATCTGCTCGCCGCGCAGTGGTCACGCTCCCACACCACGTTCCGCCCCGGATCCGGTGACCGGCACGACCCGCTCCTGATCGCCGAAACCCTCCGCCAGGGCTGCCTGTACCTCTGCCAGCGCTTCCTGGGAGTCCCCGCGACGAGCAAGGCCGTCATCAAATCCATCGGCTTCCGGCTCGACCCCGCCACGGAACCCGTGGTCGGCTACGGCGCGACCGACGTGACCTGCCGCGCCAGGGTCTACGACGTCCGTCGGGCCGACGGCCTCCCTCATCCCGTCGCGCTGAGCCTCCGGCTCGAACTGGCCGCGGGCGACGCCGAGTTCGGCAGCGCCGAGGGCCGGGCCCGCATTCTCACCGAGGACGAGTACAGGGGGTTGCGAGGCTCCCGCGCCGGTGCGCTTCCGCCACCGGGCGAGGACTTCCGGCGACTCCCGCCCGCCGACGTCTCGGCCATCGCCCCCGGTGGCGTGATGGTCGCCCGGGACGGGACCGGCTCCCTGCGGGTGGCACCGGCCGACCTCCGCCATCCGCTGTTCTTCGACCACCCCAGCGACCACATCCCCGGCATGGTCCTCCTGGAAGCCGCCCGCCAGGCCGCATGCCTCACCAGCGGCGACACCACCGCCCGGCTGACGGGCTGCCGTATGACGGCCACCCGGTTCACGGACTGGGACCCGCCCGCGTATGTCGCGTGCGAGCCGGTGGGGGAGGAGTGGGAGTTCCGGGTCACCCAGGGCGGGGCGGTGACGGCGGAGGGGAGTCTGTGGTGGGCCTGAGACGGTGGTGAGGGGTGCGCGTGCCCACGAGCCTATTGTCGACCCATGAGAGTGGATCACCGCGACGTCGACTGCGTCTTCTGCCGTATCGCCGCCGGTACCGAACCGGCCCGCGTCGTCGCCGAAACCGCGGAGACGCTGACGTTCCTGCCCGTGCGACCGGTGCACCCCGGGCATGTGCTGGTCGTGCCCCGGCGCCATGTCGCCGACATCTGGGACCTCGACGAGGAGACGGCGGCGGCCGTCGGCACGGCGGTGCTCCGCGCGGCCCACGTGGTGCGGGCCGCCCACCGCCCCGAGGGGCTGAACGTCATCCAGTCGTCCGGCGCGGTCGCCACGCAGTCGGTGTTCCATCTGCACGTCCATGTGGTGCCGCGCTACCAGGGCGACCGGATGCCGTATCTGTGGCCCGAGAAGGCCGGGGCAGATCCGGAGCTGCTCGACGACTCCGCGCGGAGACTGCGCGGCGCGCTGAGCGCACGCCGGCACTGAGACGGCACCGGGCCGACGGTAGTAGGCGAGCAGCGCGCCGGTGACCGTCAGCGACCAGCCCTTGATCCGGAACCAGTGGGTCGATTCAGCACAGGGGATCGCAGGCGGCGGCCCGCGTGGGTGGGGCGAGTGGGGCGGCCCAGGACGACTCCGGCCAGGACCAGTGCCAGTCCGCACAGTTGACGGACCGTCAGTACCTCGCCGCCGACCGCCGTGCCGAGCAGTACGCCGGTGACGGGGTTGAGCAGGCCGATCAGACCCACCGTTCCGGAGGGCAGGTGCCGCAGCCCGGTGAACCAGGCGGCGAACGCGAGCGCGGTGGCGACGAGGGTGACGTAGCCGAACGCGAGGAGCGCCGACGCGGAGAGCGCGGGCGGCGGGCCCTCCACGGCCGCGGCGACCGGCAGGAGGAACAGTCCGCCGGCGGTGAGCTGCCAGGCGGTCGAGGCGAGTACGTCGGTGCCGGTGCTGTTCCACCGTTTGGTCAGGATGTGGCCGAAGGCCGACACGAGCATCGCCGCGGCCGAGGCGAGGACTCCCGGCACGCTCACTCCGCCCGCCCCCGTGAGCAGCATCAGGCAGACCCCGCCGAGGCCGATCGCGGCGCCGGCCAGGTGCGGGAGGCCGGGCCGCTCGGACATCAGGGCCCAGGCGATGAGCATCATCGCCAGCGGGGACACCGCCATGACGGTCGCGGCGATGCTCGTCGGGAGCAGTTGGGAGGCGGCGTAGACGAGGGCGAAGAAGACGCTCACGTTGAGCAGTCCCAGCACGGCGGACCGCCACCACCACGCGCCGCGCGGTCGCCGCCGGCACAGGGCGAGCAGGACGAGACCGGCCGGCAGGGCGCGGAGGGCGGCTCCGTAGAGCGGGCTGTCGGGTGGCAGGAACCGGTGGGTGACGTAGTAGTTGGTGCCCCAGGCCACCGGTGCGACGGCGGTCAGTGCCACCCATCGCAAATTAGCTTCCATGGAAGATAGTATAGCTTCCTGGGAAGCTATCATGGTGGGCATGGACGACCCGCAACCGCCGGACCGCGTAGCCCGCATCCAGGCCGACTGGCGCCGCGAGCGCCCCGACCTCGACGTCACCCCGCAGGGCGTGATCGGCCGACTGCACCGCCTGGCCGGCCGGCTGACCGAGGAGCTGAGCCTCGTCTACGGGCGCTACGGACTCAGCGAGGGAGAGTTCGACGTCCTGTGCGCACTGCGCCGCGCAGGCGAGCCCTACGAACGGGCACCCGGCGAACTGGCCGCCCACACCATGGTCACCACCGGCGCGATGACGAAACGCATCGACCGTCTGGAGCGCGCCGGCCTCGTCACCCGCCGCCGCTCCGACGACGACCAGCGCGGCCGGATCGTCGCCCTCACCCGCCCCGGACACGAACTGATCGACCGGGCGTTCACCGACCACATGCGCAACGAACACCGGCTGCTGGGCCTGCTGACGCCGGGCGAGGCGGAGGAGTTGGAGGGGCTGCTCACCGCGTGGCTCGCGCGGGTGGAGGGGCCACGGGCGGGGGAGAGTGGGTGAGGGGGGCGGAGTCAGACGTCCTCTTCGGGGCCTATGTTGCGAAGGACCGTCTCGTACTCGCCCGTCGCGAAGAGCCCGTCGATGACCGCGACCATCGACGGCACGCCCGGGTCACGGACGATGAGGCCGTCCCAGCACCACCAGTAGTCGCCTTCCGGCTCGCCCGCCTGCCGCTGCGTGTCCATGATGCGGCGCACCTCGTCGAGCGTGAACACGGTTCCCGACCAGCGCTCGCCGTCGTCACGGACGACCCACATGTCCACGTTGCAGACCTCGTCGAGGTCCTCGCCGTCACCGGGCACGAAGCAGATCTCGTAACCGGTGCGCCTGACTCGGTAGAAGGGGCCGTCCCACATGCTTGCTCCGTCTCCATCTCTATGCCAGCCAGCAGTACAGGCGCTGGTCCTGCCCGCGGAGGCCGCGGGCAAGCCGGGCCAGATCGCTCAGGATCCCGGTCGCGATCTCTTGGTCGAACACATCGCCGGATGCCGCCCGCTCCTCGACCCACAGCCGACCGACTTCGACAAGCCGGTACGGGTCGGCAGCGGCAAGCGCGTCCTGAAGGGCATGGGAGGCGGCGAAGAGTATCGGGCCCTCGCCGTCGCCGGGATCCGCGACGACTTCGGGTTGACCAGCAGCCACGAGCACATCGAAGCTCCGACCGGTGAAGACGCTCTCCCATTCGAGGAGCGCCTCTTCGGCGTCGAAGTTGCCGTACGACAGCGACTCGAAGGAAACCCCATCGGGGCCGCCGTTCACGACCGCAGCCGCAGCCTCGTGACCCGATGCCGCGAAGAACTTGACGATGGTGCTCACCGGGGCATGGTGCCTGCCCGACCGAACATGGATCACCTGCTTTTTGCGCGGATACGCTCGTCGAAGGAGTAATGGTGCTGGAACTGCTGGGCTTCTACGACGAGTTGGACAACCGCTCCGGCCGGCCGAACGGATCGATACGCGACGCCGTCCGGCCGGCCGGTGAACCGGATGAGGCGGAACTGGTGGCCTACCTGGACGGCGGCCATGTCCTCGTCGACGTCATGGAAGGCGGTCACGACGTCATCACCGGAAGCCCTCATCGGCACTCTCCGGGATGCTCGTCGCTGATGACCGACGGCAGTTGGCTGTGGCGCCGGGACTTCGCGCACTACGTGGAGACCCACCACGTTTCGCTGCCGGACGCGTTCCTCGCGCACGTCCGCGGCCTGCGCCATCGGATGCCGACCGTCGTGGTCGCGCGGTTCGCTCCCCACTACGACGAGACGATGCCGCTGGTCGGCTGGTCCTCGGCCGTTCCATGGCGGTCGACGGCGACCGTGCTCGTACCTGAACCGCGAGTAGTGATCAGCAAGGCCGAGTTCGACGCGGCGACGGCGGCCCGGGACCGGGACCGGCCGTCGGGCGGCCGGAGCAGACCGCGCAAGCCTCGCAAGCCGCCGAGGACGTGACCGAGTCCCCCGTCAGTTCTTCCTGGTGAGCACTCCCCGGTCGAGAACCACCATGCCCCCACCCGGGTCTGGAGCATGAACACCCCACAGTGGTCCCAGACATGGACGTCGAGCGACTGTCCGGGCAGGACCGGTGAGGAGAAGCGGTAGGACATGCTGCCGAAGGTCGCCGGTCGCGAGTCGGGGACCTCGTGGAGGAGGGCGCGGCGTACGAGGAGGCTTTGCTACGCCACCTGGCGCGCCGGAACGTCGACGGCGTCGAGGTCGTACACATTCGCGTGGACGAGGCCCGCGTCCACGTGATCACCTCGCCGGGCGCGGACCGGGACGACCCGCGGATCTACCTCGACCTCCACGGCGGCGCGCTGTTCACCGGTGTCCGACGGTGGATAGTCGTACGTTGAATCGGGGCCCATGGTGACGCGTTCAGCTCAACACTGCTGGGAACGGGGATGGTTGTGATGGCGGGCGTGGAACTGGCTGAACTGATAGCCCAGTTGCGGGCGGAGCTCACCGAGGCCATGCGGGCCGGCGAGAACGCCGGGCTGCGGTTCGAACTCGGGCCTGTCGAGCTGGAGTTGGCCCTCTCCGTGGGCAAGGAGGGCGGCGCCGGGGGCAAGGTCAGGTTCTGGGTCGCGGAACTCGGCACCGAGGGCAAGGCGTCCCGCGCCTCCACCCAGCGGATCAAACTGGTGCTGGATCCCCGGCAGGCCGGTGTGCCGGATTGCAGGCCGCTGATCTCCGGCGAGGAAGTCGACGGCGAGAGATGAGCGCCGGCGTATGAGTTCCGAGGGCCTCGACCGTGCCCGCGTCGCCGAGTTGCTGGTGACCCACGCGGGCGGGCGGCGGCGCGGCTCGGGTTACCGGGTCACCACGGACGTGGTGCTGACCGCCGCTCACGTACTGGAGGGTGCCGCATCCGTGCAGGTGCGGTTCGAGCCCGACCTGCCGGGGGAGTGGACCGCGGACGCGCTGTCCTGGTCCGCGGACGCAGCCTCGGACCTCGCCGTGGTGACCATCGCGCCCCGCCCGGGCGAACCGGCGCCGGCGGACGCCCGGTTCGGGCGGATCGGGACGCGGGCCGCCCAACTGCCGTTGCAGGCAGTGGGGTTCCCCCGGTGGAAGCTGCGCGGGAACACCGGAGCGGGAGCCACGGGTCCGACGGGACCCGCCGCGGCGACCTGGTTCCGCGACAGCGCACACGTCGTCGGGTCGGTGGCGCTCCTGTCGCACTGGCGGGAGCGGACCCTGGAGATCGTCGTCACCGCCCGGCCCGCCCTCCTCGCCCCCGGGACGGGCGGCGCGGTGTCGCCGTGGGAGGGCATGTCCGGGGCCGCGCTGTGGGCGGAGGACCGGATCGTCGGCGTGGTCACCAAGCACCACCCGGGGGACGACCTGGGCATCCTGACCGCCGCGCGGTTCGACCTCGCGCTGGACGGACTCGCCCCAGGACTACGGCAGTTGCTGCCGGTCCCCGAGCGGTCCACGCTGCTCCCCGACCTCGTACCCGCCGCCGACCAGGCGGACGAGGAGTTCGCCGACAGGTACCGCGCCTTCATGGCCCGTACCCTGAACCGTTTCGAGTTCTTCGGCGTCGACCCGCGTGGCATACCGCGCCGGCACACCTTCGCGACCGGCTACGTCCCCCTGACGGTGAGCCCGCGGGACACCGGCGACGAGCCGAAGAACGCCGTGACCCCCGGAGTCCGCGCCGACCAGGCCCTCGGCGACCAGGAACGCGCCCTGGTGCGCGGGGTGGCCGGCACGGGGACTACGAGACGTACGCGCGTGACGTGCTCAGCGAGATCGACTTCAGCCGGTTCGACGTCGAGCTCCAGAACGGCCGGCGCATCGACCACGTCGACCACCTGAAGTCCATCGTCACCCTGACCCTGCGCAACAGCGTCTTCGATCTGACCCCGCTCACCGCCCTGCCCGACCTGCGCCGCCTCACCCTGCGCGACAACGACATGACCTCCCTGCGCCCCCTGTCCGGGGCCCGCTCACTCCGGGTCCTCGTCCTGGACCGGTGTGCCAGGAACGCCGGCGCCCTGCCCGTGGACCTCACCCCGCTCCGCGAACCGCGGCTCTCCCGGCTCGTCATCGCCGGCATCACCACCCGCGCGGACCTCGCCGGCCTGTCCGGCGTACGGCTGGACAGCCTGCGCCTCGAATCACGCCCACGCGACCAGGCCCGCCTCCCCGCCGGACTTCGGATACGCCACCTCAGCCTGGTGTCCGGCGCGCGAAGGGTCCGGTTCGACGAGGTGGACGACCTCCGCTCCGTCGTCCTCGACTGGTCAGCGGAAGCGGACCTGCCGGCCATGACCGCCACCCTGCCGAACCTGCGCCGACTCGTCCTGCGCCAGGTTCCACCGGGCACATCCGTCCCCGCACTCCCCGGCATCCGAACCACGGTCCGCCCGGCCCGGCGCCCGACGACGGACTGAGACGCACGGCCCCATCCGCAACGTCTCCCAGGACGACTACTCAGAGCCAGTCCTTCCGCTTGAAGATCACGTACAAACTGCTGCACACGACCGCCATCAGGACAATGGCGAACGGATACCCGAGCACCCAGTGCAACTCCGGCATCCGATCGAAGTTCATCCCGTAGATCGTCCCCACCAACGTCGGCGCGAACAGAATCGCCGCCCACGACGAGATCTTCTTGATCTCCTCGTTCTGTTCGAACCCCGCTTCCGCCAACGCCCGCATCTCCGCGTTCTGTTGCTGCGTGACGAGGGTCGCGTTCACTGTGAGGATGTCGGTGAGGGCCTGGCGGAAGCCGTCGACTCGTTCGCTGGTGTGGGTGACGTGGTCGGCGACGTCGCGGAGGTAGCGCTGGAGTTCCTCGTCCGTGCCGTACTTGGCGAAGCCGGCCATCAGGCTGTGGAGCATGCCGACGAGGGGGCGGGTGGCGCGCTGGAACTCGACCATTTCCCGGGAGAGTTCGTAGATGCGGCGGGAGACCGCGGGGTCGCCGCGGAAGACCTCCGTCTCGATCTCGTCGATGTCGATCTGGACGCCGGCGACCACCGGCGCGTAGCCGTCGACGACCGCGTCGAGGATCGCGTACAGCACCGCCTCGGGGCCGAGTTTGAGCAACTCCGGTGTTTCCTCCATGCGTTGGCGGACCGCCGAGAGGTCGGGGGCCGCGCCGTGCCGGACCGTGATCACGAAGTCCGGGCCGACGAAGACGTGCAGCTCGCCGAAGTCGACCTCCTCCGGTGTGTCCAAGTACCGGGCGGCGCTGAGGACTACGAAGAGAGTCTCGCCGTAGCGCTCCAGTTTCGGGCGCTGGTGGGCCTCCATCGCGTCCTCGACCGCCAGCGGGTGGAGGTCGAACTCGGCGGCCAGGGAGAGGAGTTCGGCCTCGGTGGGGCGGGCGAGGCCGATCCAGGCCATGCCGGACGGCTGTTCGCGCAGCTCGCGGAAGGTGTCGGCGAGGGTGTCCGGCGCCGAGACCCGCACCCCGTCCCGGTACAGCGCGGCCTGGACGACGCTGCCCGCGTCGGAGGGCTCGGAAGGGGGTGCGTCGGTGGCGGAGAGGGGCGGCTCGGGTGCGGGGGGCGGAGGCGGGGCGGGCGTGCGGCGCCAGCCGGACTTCCTGCCGGTTCCACCGGTCCTGCCGGTCCAGCCGTTCTTCGAGGTGGGGCGGGCGCGTCGCTGGGGCATCGCGGTGCCTCTCGATCGGGCCTGTGTCTGCGTGATCACGGAGCAAGAGCACGAGCAGGATATACGGGGCAAACGACCTCGGCGTGTGATCGGGTCCGGGATTCGGTGAGAGTTGCGGACCGAAGGTGTCCGCAATCGTCGCTAGCGTGCGGAGTGTGACCAAGGCGAAGACCGCGAAGGCGTTGACCGCGAAGGCGAAGCCTGCGAAGACCCCGACCGCTCCCGTGCTCGACCTCCGCGCCCTCAACCGCGCCACCCTCGACCGGCAGCTCCTCCTGCGCCGCTCACCGCTCACCGCCACGGCGGCCGTCGAGCATCTCCTCGGCCTCCAGGCCCAGAACGTCAAGCCGCCGTACTACGCGCTCGCCTCCCGCCTCGACGGCTTCACTCCCGAGGCACTGTCCGGGCCGATGGCCGAACGCGAGGTCGTCCGGATCGTCACCATGCGGTCCACCATCCACACCCACACGGCCGCCGACGCCCTCACCCTGCGCCCGCTGGTGCAGGCCGCCCGCGACCGTGAGCTGGGCACCTTCCGCAAGGGGCTCGTCGGGGTGGATCTCGACCGGCTCGCCCTGCTCGCCCGCGAACTCGTCGAGGCCGAGCCCCGCACCATGAAGGAGTTGCGCGAGGCGCTGCTCGTCGAGTGGCCGGACGCCGATCCGCAGGCCCTCGCGATCGCCGCCCGGTGCCGGCTGCCGCTCGTCCAGGTCACCCCGCGCGGGCTGTGGGGGAGGAGCGGTCAGGTCGCGCTCACCACCGCCGAGCACTGGCTCGGGCGGCCCGCCGAACCCGTGCCGACCCCGGACGCGACCGTGCTGCGCTATCTCGCCGCCTTCGGTCCCGCCTCCGTCAAGGACATACAGACCTGGGCCGGCCTGACCAGGCTGCGCGAGGCCTTCGAACGGCTGCGCCCCCGGCTCGTCACCTTCTACGACCCGAACGGCGTCGAACTCTTCGACCTCCCGGACGCGCCCCGCCCCGCCGCCGACACCCCGGCCCCGCCGCGCTTCCTGCCCGAGTTCGACAACCTGCTCCTCTCCCACGCCGACCGCACCCGGGTCGTACCGGCCGAGTACTGGGGCCGCGCCTGGCAGGGCAACGTCGCCCACCGCACGTTCCTCGTCGACGGCTTCCTCGCCGGGGTCTGGAAGCTCGACGACGGCGACGGCCACCTCGTCGTCGAGCCCTTCGGCCGGCTGACCAAGGCCCAGCGCGACGAGGTCACCGCCGAAGGGGCGCGGATGCTGGACACCCTGCACCCGGGGACGTCGTACGACATCCGGTTCGGGACCGTCGTCGGGCAGTAGAGGTCAGTCCGCGCGGCCCGTCACCGCGACCGTCACGCCCAGGCCGATCATCGTGAAGCCGCCCGCGCCGCCGATCAGGGACAGACGGCGGTCGGAGCCGGCGAACCAGGTGCGGGCCGCCGAGGCGGTCAGGCCCCACAGGGTGTCCGTGACCAGGCCGATGGCGATCGGGATCAGGCCGAGCAGGAGTATCTGGAGGGGGACGTTGCCCGCCGAGTGGTTCACGAACTGGGGAAGTACGGCGGCGAAGAACACCACGCCCTTGGGGTTGGTGACGCCGACGAGGGCGCCATCGAGGACCGTCCGCAGGTCGCCGCGCGGCTCCGACGCCGGGTCGGTCCGCATCGCCGAGGCCTTCAGGTCCTTGCGGTGGCGGAAGGCCTGGATGCCCAGGTAGATCAAGTACGCCGCGCCCGCGAGTTTCACCGTCAGGTAGATCGTGACCGAGCGTTCGACAAGGGAGCCGATGCCGAACGCAACCGCCGCCACCAGCAGATACGAGCCGAAGACGTTGCTGATCGCCGTCGCCACCGCCGTGCGGCGGCCGCGGGCGAGCGCGCGGCCGATGACGAACAGGACGCTCGGCCCGGGGATCACAATCACCAGCAGCGACATCGCCGCGAAGGCGAGGAAACGGTCCGTGGACACCATGCCTATCACCCCTGTCGAGGGGCTCATTGAAACAGGAGTCCAGGAACCGTCTCTAGAGTCGGACCATGGAACTGCGGCAGCTCACCTACTTCGTCGCGGTCGCCGAGGAGTTGCACTTCGGGCGGGCCGCCGAGCGGTTGCACATCGTGCAGTCGGCGGTCAGTCAGCAAGTCCGGCGGCTGGAGCGGGAGTTGGGCGCCGAGTTGTTCGACCGGTCGCCCCGGCGGGTGCGGCTCACGGGGGCGGGGGAGCGGCTGCTGCCCGAGGCGCGGGCGGTGCTGGCCGCCGCCGAGCGGGCCCGGGCCGCCGTCGCGCCGCCGGCGGGGCTGCGGATCGGGACCAGTACCGGGCTCGGCGCGCATCTGGACCGGGTGCTCGGCGCGTTCGCCGAGCGGGCACCGGACGTGCCCGTCGAGCTGTTCTCGCTGCCGGTCGGGGAGCGGCTGGCCCGGGTCGCGGGCGGGCAGCTGGACGCCGCGTTCGTCCGGGCCGTGGAACCGGTGCCGGGTGTACGGGTGCTGCCGCTGTGGCCCGATCCCCTCGTGGCCGCCGTTCCCGCCTCGCATCCGCTGGCCGGGCGCCCCGAGATCCGCGTCGGTGAACTGGCCGCGCTGCCGCTCGCGCTCACCGAGCGCCGGAACAACCCGGCGCTGGTCGATCTCGTCGTCGGCGCCTGTCACCGGGCCGGTTTCGAGCCGCTGCCCGGACCGGTGAGCGGGTCCCTCCAGGACACCCTCGCCAGCATCGGCACCCGTCTGCTGTGGACGGTCGTCTACGCCTCCCACGCGCGCGTGCTGCACAGCCCGCGCGTGGCCTTCGTACCGTTCGCGGCGCCCGGCCTCACGCTGTCGACGGGCCTGGCCGTGCACGCCACGCGCACACCCCCGCACCTGGACAACCTGCTGCTGGCCTGCGGCGATCACGGGAACTGATCGCTGCGTTCGCGGGCTGCTTCTTGGTCGGGGACGGCCGGCGCGGTGAACTGGACTCACCGAACAGGAGCCCGACTCAAGGGAGTTCAGCATGCCCATCGTGACCATCCAGCAGGGACCGCGCGACGTCGAGCTGAAGCGGGACCTCGTCAAGCGGGTCACCGATGCCTTCGTGGACGCGTACAGGATCCCCGCCGAGACCGTGCAGGTGTGGATCCACGAGGTGCCCGCCGACAGCTGGGGAGCGGCGGGGAAGCTCGTCGCCGACAAGTAGCCGGACCTCTTGCCCCGCACATGGATAGGGTGCGTTGCGGGCTGCTCGTGGAAGCCCGCAACGCACCCTGGTTTTTCCCTGAGGAGTACTCAGGAGACCTTCCGGGTTACGAGTTGACCTGTGTGGTCACCAGGCTGGAGAACGTGGTCAGCCGGGTGTAGACACCCGGGTAACCCGCCTCGGCACAGCCCTCGCCCCAAGAAGTGATCCCTGCCAGGACGCCCCCGATGAGCAGGGGACCGCCGCTGTCGCCCTGGCAGGTGTCTACGCCGCCGGATGTGTATCCGGCGCAAACCATGTCGGACGCGATGAAGTCCGAACCGTAGGAGCTCTTGCAGCTGGTGTCGGACACGATCGGCACGGTCGCCGTCCGCAGCTGGTTGGAGGAGCTGCCGTTCTCCGAGGTGGTGCCCCAGCCGAGGATGCGGGCGGTGGTGCCGGCCGCGTACACGCTGGTCTGCGAGGAGGAGACGTACGACGCCGTGGTGTACGGCATCGAGGTCGAGAGGGTCAGGACGGCCACGTCGTCGCCGTTGGTGGCGTCCGTGTAGCTGGGGTTGATCCAGATCTTGCTGACCTTGCTGACGGTGCCGTTCGTACCGTTGAGGTACGTGCGGCCGCCGACCACGCGGACGCTGCTGGTGGTCTCGCCGACCATACAGTGGGCCGCGGTGATCACCTTGGTGGCGGAGACGAGCGTGCCGCCGCAGAACTGGTTCTGCGAGGCGTCCGTGATCTGCATGACGAACGGGTACGACGTCGTCGTGGTCGTGGAACCGCCGACGATGGGCTGGGGGGCTGCCACAGCGGTGGGGGCGCTGAGCAGTGCGGTCGCTGCGGCAGCGGCGGCTGCTGCGACGACTGCGGTGGATCTCTTTGCGCGGTTGAGCCCGAACATGAGTCTCCTCATTAGGGTTGCCGGTGGGGGGTCGCGCGGGTGTGGGGGTGTGCAACGGGGGTCGCGGGACCGACCCCCGTATGCCCGGGCGAGCGGCACACCCATAAGCTAGAACCAGGCACACCCTGCTCCCAATGAGGGAACCCCCTAGGGGAGTTGGGCAGGGAAAACCCTCGGTCGCCGCACAGTTAACCCGTAGGGTCCTCAGTTCGGACGGCGCCCCGCCGCCAGTCGGACGATATCCACCCGCGAGCGGATCCCCAGCTTCCGGTAGACCCGGGTCAGGGTCGCCTCGACCGTCTTGACGCTGATGAACAGCCGGGCGGCGATCTCCCGGTTGGTGGCGCCCTCCATGACCAGCGCGGCGACCTGACGCTCCATCGAGGCCAGCCCGTCGAGCCCGTCCAGGGCGGGCGGCGCGGGGGTGGCCGCGGGCGCCGGCTCCGGCGGGCGGGTGACGGCGGCCTCGTCCACCTGGCGCAGCCAGGGCAGGGCACGGCAGCGGCGGAACAGCCGGGTCGCCTCGTCGTAGGACGTGGGGCCGGGCTGCCCGGTGCGCAGCGACGCCAGCGCGAAGGCGGCGCGGGCCTCCTCCAGGCCGTAGCCGAGCTTGGCGAGCCGGTCCTGAACGGACGTCAGTTGTGCTATGGCCGCGTCGTGTTCGCCGCGGGCGGCGCGCACCAGGGCCTCGGCGCGGTCGAGTACGGCGAGGACGCTCTCGCGGCCGAGCCGCAGGGCGCGTTCGCGGGTGACGTCGATGACGTCCTGGGCCTCCGCTGTCTCGCCGATCCGCACGAGGGCCTCGGCGAGGTCGCCGTGCCAGCGTCCGCGTGCCGGGTCGGTCACCTTGAGGGCCTGCTCCAGTTCGCGGACCCGGCGCAGCGAGCGGACGGTCCCGTGGGCGTCGCCGGCGACCAACTGGGCGTATCCCAGGGCACCGAGGGCCCGGGACAGATACATCTGGTCGCCGTCCTCCTCGGCGTGCTCGACCGCCTCCCGGGCCAGCGCGAGGGCCTCCTCGACGTCACCGCCGGAGGCCTCGGCGAGCGCGGTGAGCATCGCGGACGCCGTCTGGCCGATGCCGGAGTCGCGGGCCAGCCGCAGGCCCTCCCGGGCCAGGTCGAGGGCGCGGCCGCAGTGCCCGGAGCGCAGTTCGGTCTCGGCGAAGCCGCGCAGGAAGTGCACCTCGCTCTCCACCGACCCGCGCCGCCGCACCTCGCGCAGCAGGGCGGTGATGGTGGCGCGGGCCTCCGGCAGCTGATCGCTCATCACCAGCCAGCGGAAGCGGGCCGAACCGGCGCCGTTGTGATGGCAGGCCACCCTCGGGTCCTGGGGTTCCTTCAGCGCGCGCTTGATGGTGTGGGGCGCGTCCGGATGGCCCATCAGGGTCTCGGCCTGGGCCTGGAAGGAGAGCGCCAGGAGTTCGGTGCGCCGGTCTCCGGCGAGCGCGGCGAGTTCGGCCGAGCGCGCGGTCTCGGCGCGGGCCTCGGCGAAGTCGCCCTCCACGAGCAGGGCGCGCCAGGCCAGTTGGTAGCGGACCAGGGCGAGCAGCCGGGGGTCGTCGCCCGCGTCGGCGAGGGCCTGCGGGAAGACGGCGTCGACGTCGGCCATGGAGTGGCCGGCCGTGTCGATGACGATGATCCAGGCCCGCACCCGTTCGGCGGGCACCGAGGTCCGGCTGAGCACCTCGCGCGCGATGTCCCGGGCGAGATCCAGCTCGCCCGCCGTGATCGCGTCCTCCGAGGCCTGCAACCGCCGCTCGTCGGGACCCGGCACGCTGTCGCCCGGGGTGTGCCGGGCGGCCAGCAGTCCGAGCGAGGCGGCGACGGAGGGCGCCCCGCGGTCGCGGGCGAGGGTGGCGGCCTCGGCGAGCCGGGCGGCGACCTCCGGGTCGGTGCCGGTGGTCGCCAGGGCCAGGTGCCGGGCGCGCTCGATGGGGTCGGAGGCCGCGGTGGACAGCGCCGCGTGCGCGGCCCGCCGCTCCTGCGCGGGGGCCTCCGCGTACAGCGCGGCGGAGATCAGCGGATGTGCGAACCGTACGGCGGGACCCTCGGGTTCCGTTGCCAGCAGGCCGAGTTCGGCGGCCTGGGCGGTCTCCGCCTCGGCGTTCTCGCGGCCGGCCGTCTGGAGCAGGGCCACGGTCGGACGGGCGCCGGCGCTGGCGACCAGCAGGGTACGGCGGGCCTCGGCGGGCAGCATGTCGAGGCGGCTCAGCACCAACGCGCGTAGTGACGTGGGCACGGGGAGCGGCTCGCCGGGTCTCGGCGGGGTGGGGTTCTCGGCCAGGGCGCGGCCCAGCTCCAGCGCGAACAGCGGGTTGCCGCCGCTGGTGCGGTGGATCTCGCGGACCGTGGAGCGGGGCAGTCCGGTGTAGCCGCGGTCGTCGAGCAGCGCGGAGACCTGTGCCCGGGAGAGCGGGTTGAGCCGGAACGCGAGGGTGTCGGGCGGGGAGGCGTTCAGATAGCGGTCGTACTCCTGGCCCTCGGTGCGCACCGCGAAGATCATCTGGACCTGGGTGTCGCCGAGGCGGCGGGCGGCGAAGCCGAGGAGTTCCGCGCTGGCCGGGTCCAGCCACTGGAGATCGTCCGCCACGACCAGGACGGGACCGTCGGCGGCGAGCGCGCGCAGCGCGGACAGGACGGCGAGGCGCAGCGCGAGTCCGTCGCGCTGGAGGGAGGACTCGCCGCGTCCGGTGAGCGCGGATTCCAGGGCCGTGCGCTGGGCGGCGGGCAGCCGCTCGGAGACCTCGTCGAGGACCAGACCGAGGAGGTCGGCGAGGGCGAGGAAGGGGAGATGCGATTCGGACTCGGTGGCCGAGCAGCGCAACACGGTCCGCGCCGAGTCGCCGTATTCCGCGCTCAGTGCCCGCAGGACGGTCGACTTTCCTATTCCGGCGGGGCCGTGGAGCAGCACACTGCCACCGCCGGCGAGCTGGTCACGGGCGGCGTTGAACATCTCCTCCCGGCCTATGACCAGGTCGGGGCGGGTTCTGGCAGGCTCCTTGAAGTCCCGTCGCACGGTCACCGCTCCCCTCGTGTGTCGTGTCCGGGCCAATATTAGGCAATCAGTCCTTGAAATTCGGATGGATGGGGTGGTGAGGGAAATAACAACCGTGTGACAGGAGGAAATTCAAAGCTCCGATGAATGAATAGAAGGCCGTCATCGGAGCCGGTCCCCGGGCCCGCACTGGGGCCTGTCTCATGGCAGCACCCCCGCCCGCCGCGCCGCCACCACGGCCTCCCCGCGGGTGTGCGCGCCGAGCTTCCGCATCGCCGAGCGCAGATACCCCTTCACCGTCTCCGGCCGCAGCCCGAGCCGCTCCGCCGCGACCGCGTTCGTCGCCCCGGCCGCCACAGACGCCAGGACGTCCAGTTCCCGGGGCGCCAGTTCCACGTCCCCGTTGGCCGCCTCGGCGGTCAACAGGCCGCAGGCGTCCAGGAGTTCGGCCCGCAGCGCCGGATCCGGGATGCGCGGGGCCAGCGCCCGCAGTGCCGCGTGCGCCTCCCGCACCTGCTCCCACACCGCGCTCGCCGCCGGGTCGGGCGCCGGTGCCGGACGCGCCGCGCTCAGCAGCTCCCCCACCTCCTCCCTGACCACCAGCGCCTGCTCCACGTCCCTGGCCGCGGCCATCGCCGCGCTCAGCATCCGGTCGCCCAGCGGCTGGGCGGTGCGCAGCGCGCCGTAGAGGACACCGCGCACCCGGCGCCGTACGACGACCGGGACCGCGAGGATCGCGCGCAGGCCCTCGGCGGCGACCGGGGCGTCGTACTCGTGGCTGATCTGGCGGGAGGCGGAGTAGTCGAGGACGGCGCACGGGCGGGCGAGGGCGACGGCCTTGCCGCCGAGACCGTTGCCCGAGTTCACCGCGAGGGCGCGCAGGGACGGGGTCAGCGTGCCGCTCAGTTCGCTGATGCGCATCTGCTGCCGGCCGCTCTCCACCAGGCCGCCGAAGGCGACCGGCAGCCCCGTGCCGCGCCGGAGCCGTACCAGTGCCGCCTGAATCTCCACCATCCCCGCCGCGTCCGTCGCCACCCGCTTGCCCCTTCATTGCGGCCGTTCCGCTGCACACACCCCCGTACGGGGGTAGTGAGACCCACATCACGGATTACACGATGTCAGAGAGCCGCCCGGCAATGGTCCGGTTACCGCGGGAGTGAACCGGAAGGGTGCGCCGGTGTCGAGAGGTCGAGCGCGCGGAGGCCCGAAGGGCTGAGCACGGTCGGGCTCTCGACACCGGCTGAGAGCGCCCTGGAGGTGAACGACCAAAATAAGCAAGGAGGCAAGATGACGACGGCGAGTGAGTCGTTCCGCTGTGCGCGCGATTTCCTGCTGGCACATCGCGAGGACTATGCCACGGCCTACGAGGGTTTCTCCTGGCCCCGGCCCGAGCACTTCAACTGGGCCTTCGACTGGTTCGACGTCATCGCCCACGGCAACGCCGGCACCGCGCTGCACATCGTCGAGGAGGACGGCCACGAGACCAAACTGTCCTTCGGCGAGCTGTCCGTCCGCTCGGACCAGGCCGCCCACTGGCTGCGCACGCGAGGCGTCCGCGCCGAGGACCGGATCCTGGTCATGCTCGGCAACCAGGCCGAACTGTGGATCACCGCCCTGGCCGCGATGAAGCTCGGCGCCGTCGTCATCCCCGCCACCCCGCTGCTGGGCCCCGCCGACCTGCGCGACCGCGTCGAGCGCGGCCGGGTCCGGCATGTGATCGTGCGCTCCGAGGACACCGGCAAGTTCGACGAGGTGCCGGGCGGCTACACCCGCATCGCCGTGGGGGCGGAGCGGCCCGGCTGGCTGGACTTCGAGGAGGTCTACGACACCTCGGCGTCCCTCTTCGTACGGGACCCCGCCCCGACCCTGGCCGACGACCCGCTGATGCTCTACTTCACCTCGGGCACCACCGCCCGCCCCAAGCTGGTCGAGCACACCCACACCTCGTACCCGATCGGCCATCTGGCCACCATGTACTGGATCGGCCTCCAGCCCGGCGACGTACACCTCAACATCTCCTCGCCCGGCTGGGCCAAGCACGCCTGGTCGAACCTGTTCGCGCCCTGGAACGCCGAGGCGACCGTCTTCATCCACAACTACACGCGCTTCGACCCGGTCCGGCTGATGGCCGAGATGGACCGCGCGGGCGTCACCACGTTCTGCGCCCCGCCGACGGTGTGGCGGATGCTCATCCAGGCCGATCTCACGCAGCTGCGCACCCCGCCCCGCGAGGCGCTGGCCGCGGGGGAGCCCCTGAACCCCGAGGTCATCGAACAGGTCCGGCGCGCCTGGGGCGTCACCATCCGGGACGGCTTCGGGCAGACCGAGACCGCCGTCCAGGTCTCCAACAGCCCCGGTCAGCCGCTGAAGACGGGTTCGATGGGGCGGCCGAGTCCGGGGTACCGGGTCGAACTCCTCGACTCGGTGTCCGGTGCGCCGGGCGCGACCGAGGGCGAGATCGCGCTCGACCTGTCCAACCGCCCCGTGGGCCTGATGACCGGCTACCACGGCGAACCGGACCGTACGGCGGAGGCGATGGCCGGCGGCTACTACCGCACCGGCGACATCGGCTCCCGCGACGAGGACGGCTACATCACCTACGTCGGCCGGTCCGACGACGTCTTCAAGGCCTCCGACTACAAGATCTCCCCGTTCGAGCTGGAGAGCGCGCTGCTGGAGCACGAGGCGGTGGCCGAGGCCGCCGTGGTGCCCGCGCCGGACGAGCTGCGGCTCGCCGTACCGAAGGCGTACGTCGTGCTCGCGGCGGGCTGGGAGCCGGGGGCCGACACCGCGAAGGTGCTGTTCGAGCACTCGCGGGACGTCCTCGCCCCCTACAAGCGCATCCGCCGGCTGGAGTTCGGCGAGCTGCCCAAGACCGTCTCCGGCAAGATCCGCCGGATCGAACTGCGTGAGGCGACGGCCGCGGGGTCGGCCGCCGAGTACCGCGAGGAGGACTTCCGATGAACTCGCCGTCGAACTCGCCGATGAACTCGTACAGCCATGGGACCGGCGGGACTTCGCTCCTCGGCGACACCATCGGCGCCAACCTGGACCGGGCGGTCGCCGCCTGGCCCGACCGCGAGGCGCTGGTCGACGTACGTTCCGGGCGGCGCTGGACCTACGCCCGATTCGCCGCCGATGTCGACCAGCTGGCGGGCGCGCTGCTCGCGAGCGGGGTGGCGAAGGGCGACCGGGTGGGGATCTGGGCGATCAACTGCCCCGAATGGGTGCTCGTCCAGTACGCCACCGCCCGCATCGGCGCGGTCATGGTGAACATCAACCCGGCCTACCGCACCCACGAGGTCGAGTACGTCCTCCAGCAGGCGGGCATCTCGGTCCTGTTCGCCTCGGTCAGCCACAAGACGAGTGACTACCGGGCGATGGTCGACCAAGTGCGGGGCAAATGCCCGGAGTTGCGCGAGGTCGTGTACATCGGCGACCCGAGCTGGGACGCGCTGCTCAGCAGGGGCAAGGGTGACGAGCCGTACCCGGAACTCTCCTGCGACGACCCCATCAACATCCAGTACACCTCGGGCACGACCGGCTTCCCCAAGGGCGCCACCCTCTCCCACCACAACATCCTCAACAACGGCTATTTCGTGGGCGAGTTGATCAGCTACACCGAGCAGGACCGGGTCTGTATCCCGGTGCCCTTCTACCACTGCTTCGGCATGGTCATGGGCAACCTGGCGGCGACCTCGCACGGCGCGTGCATGGTGATCCCGGCCCCGTCCTTCGACCCGGCGGCGACCCTGAAGGCGGTTCAGCAGGAGCGCTGCACCTCCCTCTACGGCGTCCCCACCATGTTCATCGCCGAGTTGAACCTCCCCGACTTCCCGTCCTACGACCTCTCCTCGCTCCGCACCGGCATCATGGCGGGCTCGCCGTGCCCGGTCGAGGTGATGAAACGGGTGGTCGCCGAGATGCACATGGCGGAGGTGTCCATCTGCTACGGCATGACGGAGACGTCCCCGGTCTCGCTCCAGACGCGGCGGGACGACGACCTGGAACACCGCACCGGCACGGTCGGACGGGTGCTGCCCCACCTGGAGGTCAAGGTCGTCGACCCGGCGACCGGCGTCACCCAACCCCGGGGCACCGCAGGCGAGTTGTGCACCCGCGGCTACAGCGTGATGCTCGGCTACTGGAACGAGCCCGGAAAGACCGCCGAGGCGATCGACGCCGGCCGCTGGATGCACACGGGTGACCTCGCGGTGATGCGCGAGGACGGCTACGTCGAGATCGTCGGCCGCATCAAGGACATGATCATCCGGGGCGGCGAGAACATCTACCCGCGCGAGATCGAGGAGTTCCTCTACACCCACCCGAAGATCGCCGACGTCCAGGTGGTCGGCGTCCCCCACGAGCGCTACGGCGAGGAGGTGCTGGCCTGCGTCATCCCGCGTGACCCGGCCGACCCCCTGACCCTGGAGGAACTCCGGGCCTTCTGCGCGGACAGGCTGGCCCACTACAAGATCCCGACCCTGCTCCAGGTCATGGACGCCTTCCCGATGACGGTCTCGGGGAAGGTACGGAAGATCGAACTGCGGGAGCGGGCAGTACGGGAGCGCTGACGCGGGGCGTACGGGGTCGTGCGGCCGGCCGGGGTTGTGCGGAAGCACCGGACTGGGCCGCACCCCCGAACCAGCCGCCCGCGGGGTCGAGTTGGCCGACCGGGTTGCTCACCGGCCGGGGTGCCCAGGGGCGTTCCGGGACGGAGCCGGCGGTCTCCGGTGGGTTCTCGTGGCGCTGTTCCGGCCCCGTGGTCCCTGGGCGTCGGCCTCGGATCGTTTTGCGGTCGGTTCGCCGGACTGGTCGTCGGCTGTGGTGGGTGGCCGTGAGTCGGTCGTGGTTGTTGAACCGACTCCTCGTGGCGTTGAGTTGGCGGGTCGGGTCGCTTGCGGGGTGGGGTGCCCGGGCGCGTTTCGGGGCGGAGTCGGCG
Source organism: Streptomyces hokutonensis (assembly GCF_042751305.1). GTDB lineage: Bacteria > Actinomycetota > Actinomycetes > Streptomycetales > Streptomycetaceae > Streptomyces > Streptomyces hokutonensis_A. Next base: position 151,996 of record NZ_JBHYWD010000003.1, on the reverse strand, counting down.
GTGCGGGGTGGGTTCTCGTGATGCTGTTCCGGTCGTGTGGTTCTGGGCGTCGGCTTCGGATCGTTCCGCGGTCGGTTCGCCGCAGGTCGGCCGTGGTCGTCGACTCGACTCCCCGCGGCGTCGAGTTGGCGAGCCGGGGCGCTCGCGGGTCGGGGTGCGTTCCGGGGCGGAGTCGGCGGTGCGGGGTGGGTTCTCGTGGCGCTGCCCCGGCAGTGCGGCGCTGGGCGGCCCCGGCCTGGCACCGTTCCGCGGTCGGTCCGCGGGACCGGTCGTCAGTCGACGCGTAGCGGCCGTGGTCGTCGCGGCCCTCGAACTAACCCCCCGCCGCGTCGAGCTGGTCCGCGAGTTCGTTCACCGGCTGGGGCGTGCCGGTGAGGTCGAGGACGAAGAGGGGGATGCCGAGGGAGTCGGCGCGGGTGCGGGCGTCGTCGGCGTAGCCGGCCAGGGAGAAGTAGACGCAGTCGGTGGACTCCGTCATGGCCGTGAGCCACAGGCACTCCACGTCGCGCAGTGATGCCGGGCGCACGGTGGGGTCCACCTGGGCCAGGATGCCGCGGGCGGCCAGGCCGATTCCGGACGGGGGTCGCTGGTCGGCGCGGCGGATGTCGCGGTAGCCGAGCCAGCGCAGATAGAGCGCGGCGGCGGTGACCGCGTCGCGCGCGGTGCGGATCGTGACGGGCTGGAATGCGGGCCGGTCCCGGGCGCCGGAGTCGACCCTGGGGACGCTCGTGGCCGACTGCGCCGGCGGTTCCTCCCCGGCGACGGGAATCCGCAGCAGCGTCCCGCACGGGCACCCCAGCTCCGGGTACGGCCACTCGTCCAGCCGGCCGCAGGCCTCGCAGCGCACCGCGATCCAGTCCTCGTCCCAGACCCGGTGGCTCACGACCGTGGCCGTGCCGCGCGGATCGAGCGGCGGGGCCACGGGGGCACCGCAGACACAGGGATAGGACGGCGCGGCATAGACGTGCTCACGTCGGCAGGCCGGACAGCGCACCGGCACGCTCTCGGACATGAGCCCCATGGTCCTCCTGAAAACCCCTGCTGTCCGTGTCTTGACGGCCTTCGTGCCTCCACTTACATTTCTTCCAGATAGTAGAATCTAGTTTCCGCAATGCGGAAGTAAATGCAGAATTCAATGCGGGATTACTCACCGCGGGGCGCGACGGTGACGCGAATCCGACAGCCGAAGCAGGAGTACTCCATGGCTCGTATGACCGCTGCCCGCGCGGCAGTCGAGATCCTCAAGCGCGAGGGCGTCAGCGACGCGTTCGGCGTCCCCGGCGCGGCGATCAACCCCTTCTACGCCGCCCTCAAGGCGGCCGGCGGTATCCACCACACCCTCGCCCGCCATGTCGAGGGCGCCTCGCACATGGCCGAGGGCTTCACCCGTACCCGCCCCGGCAACATCGGCGTCTGCATCGGCACCTCGGGCCCGGCCGGCACGGACATGATCACCGGCCTCTACTCCGCGACCGGCGACTCCATCCCGATCCTCTGCATCACGGGCCAGGCCCCGACCTCCGTGATCCACAAGGAGGACTTCCAGGCCGTCGACATCGCCTCCATCGCGGGACCGGTCACGAAGATGGCGGTCACCGTCCTGGAGGCGGCCCAGGTCCCGGGCGTCTTCCAGCAGGCCTTCCACCTGATGCGCTCGGGCCGCCCCGGCCCGGTCCTCGTCGACCTGCCGATCGACGTCCAGCTCACCGAGATCGAGTTCGACCCGGAGACGTACGAACCGCTGCCGGTCTACAAACCGGCCGCGACCCGCGCCCAGATCGAGAAGGCGATCGGGATGCTGAACGCCTCCTCACGACCGCTGATCGTCGCCGGCGGCGGAGTCATCAACGCCGACGCGGCCGAACTCCTCGTCGAGTTCGCCGAGTTGACCGGCACCCCGGTCGTCCCCACCCTGATGGGCTGGGGTGCCCTGCCCGACGACCACGAGCTGAACGCCGGCATGGTCGGCCTCCAGACCTCGCACCGCTACGGCAACGCGACCTTCCTGGAGTCCGACTTCGTCCTCGGCATCGGCAACCGCTGGGCCAACCGCCACACCGGCAGGCTGGACGTCTATACCGCCGGCCGCACCTTCGTCCACGTCGACATCGAGCCCACCCAGATCGGCCGGATCTTCGCCCCCGACTACGGCATCGCCTCCGACGCGAAGGCGGCACTGGAGCTTTTCGTGGCGGTGGCAAGGGAGTTGAAGGCCGCGGGCAGCCTCCCCGACCGCTCCGCCTGGGCGGCCTCGGCACAGGAGAAGAGGTCGACTCTCCAGCGCCGTACGCACTTCGACGACATCCCGATCAAACCGCAGCGCGTCTACGAGGAGATGAACAAGGCCTTCGGCCCGGAGACCCGGTACGTCTCCACGATCGGCCTCTCGCAGATCGCCGGTGCCCAGATGCTCCACGTCTACCGCCCCCGCCACTGGATCAACTGCGGCCAGGCGGGCCCCCTCGGCTGGACGATCCCGGCCGCGCTCGGCGTCGCCAAGGCCGACCCCGAGGCATCCGTCGTCGCCCTCTCCGGCGACTACGACTTCCAGTTCATGATCGAGGAACTGGCCGTCGGCGCACAGCACCGCATCCCGTACGTCCATGTCCTGGTGAACAACGCCTACTTGGGCCTCATCCGCCAGGCGCAGCTCGGCCTGGACATCAACTTCCAGGTCAATCTGGAATTCGAGAACATCAACTCGCCCGAGCTGGGCGTCTACGGCGTCGACCACGTCAAGGTCGTCGAGGGCCTGGGCTGCAAGGCCATCCGGGTCACCGACCCCGCCGAACTCGGCACCGCCTTCGAGCAGGCGAAGAAGCTCGCCGCGGAGTTCCGCGTGCCGGTCGTCGTCGAAGCGATCCTGGAGCGTGTCACCAACATCTCGATGAGCCGCACGAACGACATCGGCGAGGTGGTGGAGTTCGAGGAGATCGCGACCGAGCCCGGCCACGCACCGACGTCGATCAGGACGTTGAAGGTCTGAGACACGGGAGGAGAGGGGGCCGTCCTGAGGGACGGCCCCCTCTTTCGTGTGGCTGTGTCGCCGATCGCCGGCTCACTGGTCGTGGTGCTCAGACAGCCCCGGCCAGTCCTCCGGTCCGCCGCCCTGCCACTCGATCAGGTCGCTCTCCTCGACCTCGATCCGGTCCAGGTCGGCCAGCCGCAGGATCTCGACGACATCGTCCAGGTGGGAGGCGATGCCGAGGGTCTCGTCGCCGGTGGTGACCCGACGGGAGCCGTCCAGGGCCGGGGGGTGGACCACGATGTGCGGAAACTCCGTCGGTGGATGTGTCATGCGTCAAGGCTCCTGCGAGTACGGCGGATCCGCACCCGGAAACACCGAAGAGCGCCGTCTCCGGCGCTCTTCGTGGTGGCCGTCCGACGGCGCGAGGCTGGGCGCGACAGGACGTTCGCGCCGCCGGACGGGGTCATGGGGCGGGGTGTTGCGCGTGGGTGTTTCGGGTCGGTCTTTCGGCTGGGACCGCGGCGGTCGCGACGGAACCGGGGGCTTCTTCTCTCAGGTCGAGAAGGAGATCCCGGGACCTTCACCACCGCACTGGCTCGCACTCCGCCGCGGTCCTGGCCCCGCCCGCGCCGTGCCGGCGACCACCCCTCATCCGGGTCGTCCGGCACACACGGGCCGTCTGTTGGTTCGCGGTATGGCGTGATTCCGGGCGGCGCCACCGCCTGGGCGCGACAGGACAGATGTCGGCGGCGGCGCCGCCCGGAAGTCTCAGAGCCGCGCGCCGGAGAGGCGCTCGACGGCGCGCAGCAGCGCCGAGTGGTCGAGGCCGCCGTCGCCCTGCGTGCGCAGCGACGCGACGAGTTGGGCGACCACCGCGCCGACCGGCAGTGCCGCGCCGACGTTGCGGGCCGCGTCGGTGACGATGCCCATGTCCTTGTGGTGCAGGTCGATCCGGAAGCCCGGCTTGAAGTCGCGGTTGAGGAAGTTGTCCTTCTTCCGCGTCAGCACGGTGGAGCCCGCGAGCCCGCCGCCCAGGACGTCGAGGGCGGCGGCCAGGTCCACGCCCGACTTCTCCAGGAAGACCACGGCCTCGGCGCACGCCTGGATGTTCACGGCGACGATCAGCTGGTTGGCGGCCTTCACGGTCTGCCCGGAGCCGTGCGGACCGCACAGCACGATGGTCCTGCCGAGCGCGTCGAAGATCGGCCGTGCCTCGTCGAAGTCGGCCCGGTCGCCGCCGACCATGATGGACAGTACGGCCTCGATCGCGCCGGCCTCGCCGCCGGACACGGGGGCGTCCAGGACCCGAATTCCCTTGTCCGCGGCCGCCTTTGCCAGGTCGACCGAGGTCTGCGGGGTGATCGACGACATGTCGATCAGCAGGGCGCCGGCGCGCGCGTTCTCCAGGATGCCGTCGGGGCCGTAGGCGATGGCCTCGACCTGGGGGGACGCGGGCACCATCGTGATCACCACGTCGGCGTCGCGTACGGCCTCGGCGATGGAACCGGCCGCGCTGCCGCCGGCGGTGGCCAGGCGGTCCAACTTGTCCTGTTCCAGGGTGAATCCGGTGACGTCGTAACCGGCCTTGAGAAGGTTCTCGGACATGGGGGAACCCATGATGCCGAGGCCTATCCAGGCGACCTTGGGGAGCTTGCTCATCGGAAGTGCCTTTCGGTGAAGGTCAGTTGGGCAGCCAGCCGAATGCCTCGGCGCTCGGGCGGTCGCCGGGCTTGTACTCCAGGCCCACCCAGCCGTCGTAACCGGCCTTCCTCAGCTGGTCGAGGAGGTCTTCGAGGGGGAGGGTGCCGGTGCCCGGGGCGCCGCGGCCCGGGTTGTCCGCGATCTGCACATGGCCGGTCTTCGCCGCGAACTGCTCGATCACCGACGGGAGTTCCTCGCCGTTCATGGACAGGTGGTAGAGGTCCATGAGGAAGCGCGCGTTGCCGAGGCCGGTCGCGTCGTTCACCTTGTCGACGATGCCCACGGCGGCGGGCGCGCTGACGAGCGGGTACAGCGGCGACTCGGGCTTGTTGAGCGCCTCGATCAGGAGGACCGCGCCGATCCGGTCGGCGGCGCGGGCCGCGAGGACCAGGTTCTCCAGCGCGAGCGCGTCCTGCTCGGCCGGATCGACTCCCGCCACGCGGTTGCCGTAGAGCGCGTTGAGCGCGGTGGCGCCGAGGGACCCCGCGAAGTCGGCGGCCACGTCGATGTTCGCGCGGAACCGCTCCGACTCCTCGCCGGGGATCGACAGGGCGCCGCGATCCGGTCCCGGCAGCTGTCCGGCGTAGAAGTTCAGGCCGGTGAGCTGGACGCCCGCGTCCTCCAACGCCCGCTTGAGGGCGTCGAGTTCGGACCGTGCGGGGGTGGGGGAGTCGACCCAGGGCCACCACAGCTCGACCGCGGTGAAGCCGGCCGCGGCGGCTGCCGCGGGGCGTTCCAGGAGCGGGAGTTCGGTGAAGAGGATCGACAGGTTGACGTTGAAGCGCTGGTCTGCGGCTGTGTCCCATTTAAAAGCCGGCATCGGGGTCGCGCTCCCTTCCGTGTCGGGGTGATCTGTCCGGGTGCCGTGTCGGGATGCGGCGTTGAGATTCCGTATTGTGGAATATTGTTTCTGCTTAATGGAAGATTGCCGTCGGGTGTCGGAGCTTGTCAAGAGGGCTCGGCGGAAAACGGCACCGCGCGTTAGGTTGTGCGCGTGCGATTGCGAGTGGAGTTCACGACAGAGCCCTTCGACCTCGACGAGGCCCCCGCCCATGCGCTGGTCGCCAGGGAGGTCATCCAGGGGGCGGAGCTGGACGCCGTGGACGTCGGGCCGTTCGGCAACACGGCCGAGGGGGGTGCCGACGCGGTGCTCGCTGCCGTGGACGCGCTGCTGCGCAGGGCCCTGGAGGCCGGTGCCACCCGGATCTCGCTCCAGCTCAACGTGATCGGCGAGGGCGACCGGTGACCGGCCTCGGTGACGAGCCCTTCATCACGGCCGTGAAGCCGCTGGTCGACGCGATGGGCGGCGAGCTGGTCCCGCCCGACGAGGCCGGCCCCGACGACGTCGTGCTCGCCTGGGAGGGTGCTGACGTGGTCGCCGTACGCCTGCCGCAGCTCGCGGACTCGCTGGACCACATCCTGGCCGCCATGGAGCGCAAGAAGGGCAAGCCCCTCGCGGACCTGGACCGCAAGGCCAAGCAGGAGGTCGTACGGATACTGGAGGCGCGCGGCGCCTTCTCGGTACGGCACGGCGTGGAGACCGTCGCGAGCGCGCTCGGGGTCAGCCGGTTCACCGTCTACAACTACCTCAACCGCGAGAAGGAGAGTTGAACCCTTTCCCGGTTGTTACCCGGAATTTTCAACAAAGTGTTGACGTGGTGTTGCCGAGGGCGTTAGCTACTGCCAGCCCGATCAGCACAAGGCCACGGAGGCTCCCGTGACGTCGACATCCACGCCGCCGGGCCTCGCCCGGTTCAACGCCCTGGAGGAGCACGCGGCCCTCGCCGCCCTCCTGGAGGTGTGCGCATCCACGGCGTGGACCCGGCGACTGCTCACCGGCCGCCCGTACGCCGGACCCGAGGACCTCTACGCCGAGAGTGACGCGGCGATGGCCGACCTGACCGCCGGGGACCTCGGCGAGGCGATGGCCGGCCACCCGCCGATCGGCCGCCCCAAGCCCGGCGACCCCACCTCCGCCCGCGAACAGCGCGGCATGGCGGGCGCCTCCGAGGAGCTCAGGTCGGAGATGCTCGACCTCAACCTGGCGTACCAGGAGAGGTTCGGCCATGTCTTCCTGATCTGTGCCACCGGCCGCACCGGCGAGCAGATGCGCGACGCGGTCAAGGAACGGATCGGCAACTCGCCGGAGCGGGAACGCGAGATCGTCCGCACCGAGTTGGGGAAGATCAACCGCATCCGGCTGGCCAAGCTCGTAGAGGAAGAAACGGCATGAGCACCAGCACCACCGCCTCGGTGTCCACGCACATCCTGGACACCTCCGTCGGTCGACCCGCCGAGGGAGTCGCCGTCCAACTCGCGGCCCGCAGTGGGGCGTTGGCGGACTGGCAGGCGCTCGGCGGATCCGCGACCGACGCGGACGGGCGGTGCAAGGACCTCCCGGCGCTGCCGGAGGGCACCACACACGTACGGCTCGACTTCGCCGTCGAGGCGTATTTCCAGCGTTCAGAGAACAAGCAAGCCGATGCGCAGCAGGACGCCCCCGCGAATCGGGACAGCGGTGCGAGCGGAGTGTTCTTCCCCGAGGTGGCGATCACCTTCGCCGTCCGGCCCGGGGAGCACTACCACGTGCCGCTGCTGCTCAACCCGTTCGGCTACTCCGTATATCGAGGGAGCTAGCACATGACCACGATCCTGGGCCAGAACCAGTACGGCAAGGCCGAGAACCGAGTCGTCAAGATCACGCGGGACGGCGCCACCCACCACATCAAGGACCTCAACGTCTCCGTGTCGCTGAGCGGCGACATGGACGAGGTCCACTACTCCGGCTCGAACGCCAACGTGCTGCCGACCGACACCACCAAGAACACGGTGTACGCGTTCGCCAAGGAGCACGGCATCGAGTCCGCCGAGCAGTTCGGCATCCACCTCGCCCGGCACTTCGTGACCTCGCAGGAACCGATCAAGAGGGCGCGCATCCGCATCGAGGAGTACGCCTGGGAGCGTACGACGGGAGGCCACTCCTTCGTCCGCAAGGGCCAGGAGACCCGGCTCACCCAGATCACGTACGACGGCCGGAGCTGGGAAGTCGTCTCCGGGCTCAAGGACTTGACGGTGCTCAACTCGACGGACTCCGAGTTCTGGGGCTACGTCAAGGACAAGTACACGACCCTCCCCGAGGCCTACGACCGCATCCTGGCGACCGAGGTGTCCGCACGCTGGCGCTTCAACTGGTCCGACGACGCACAGGAGATGCCCGACTGGGAGACCTCCTACGAGCGGACGAAGCAGCACATGCTCGGGGCCTTCGCCGAGACGTACTCGCTGTCGCTCCAGCAGACCCTGTACCAGATGGGTGCGCGGATCATCGACAACCGCGAGGAGATAGACGAGGTCCGCTTCTCGCTCCCCAACAAGCACCATTTCCTGGTGGACCTGGCGCCGTTCGGGCTGAAGAACGACAACGAGGTCTACTTCGCCGCCGACCGGCCCTACGGCCTGATCGAGGCGACCGTCCTGCGGGACGGCAGCGAGGCGCTCATCCCGGCGGACCTCACCAACCTCTGACGCGAACTCGGCACGGAAGCAAGGAAGTTGGGACGAACGATGGTAACGATGAGTCAACGTGTCGTCATCGAGAACTGTGCGATCGCGACGGTGGACGCCGCCGACACCGAGTACGCCACCGGGTATGTCGTCATCGCCGGCAACCGCATCGAGTCGCTCGGCGCGGGCAGGGCCCCCGAGGGGCTCACCGATGTGGTCCGGCGCATCGACGCGAGCGGTCACCTGGTGACCCCCGGCCTGGTCAACACCCACCACCACTTCTACCAGTGGATCACCCGGGGTCTGGCCACCGACCACAACCTCTTCAACTGGCTCGTCGCGCTGTACCCGACCTGGGCGCGCATCGACGAGCCGATGGTCCGCGCCGCCGCGCAGGGCTCCCTCGCGATGATGGCGCGCGGCGGGGTGACCACCGCGATGGACCACCACTACGTCTTCCCGAAGGGCTCCGGCGATCTCTCCGGCGCCATCATCGGCGCCGCCCGCGAGATGGGCGTCCGCTTCACGCTGGCCCGCGGCTCGATGGACCGCAGCGAGAAGGACGGCGGACTGCCGCCCGACTTCGCCGTCGAGACCCTGGAGGGCGCCCTCGCCGCGACCGAGGCGACGGTACGGGAGCACCACGACGCCTCCTTCGACGCGATGACCCAGGTCGCGGTGGCCCCCTGCTCGCCGTTCTCCGTCTCGACCGAACTGCTCCAGCAGGGCGCCGAGTTGGCCCGCCGGCTCGGGGTACGGCTGCACACGCACGGCTCGGAGACGGTCGAGGAGGAGCAGTTCTGCAAGGAGCTGTTCGGCGTGGGGCCGACCGACTACTTCGAGTCCACCGGCTGGCTCGGCGAGGACGTGTGGATGGCGCACTGCGTCCACATGAACGACTCCGACATCGCCGCCTTCGCCCGCACGAAGACCGGTGTCGCCCACTGCCCCTCGTCCAACGCCCGCCTCGCGGCCGGTATCGCCCGCGTCCCCGACATGCTCGCCGCCGGCGTCCCGGTCGGCCTCGGCGTCGACGGCACCGCCTCGAACGAGTCCGGCGAACTCCACACCGAGCTGCGCAACGCGCTTCTCATCAACCGCCTCGGCGCCCACCGCGAAGCCGCCCTGAACGCCCGTCAGGCGCTGCGCCTCGGAACCTACGGCGGCGCCCAAGTCCTGGGCCGCGCAAGCGAGATCGGCTCCCTGGAGCCGGGCAAGCTGGCCGACCTGGTGCTGTGGAACCTGGACACCCTGGCCCACGCCTCGATCGCCGACCCGGTGACCGCGCTGGTCTTCGGCGCGGCGGCCCCGGTCACCGCCTCCTTCGTGAACGGCCGTCAGATCGTCGAGTTGGGACGCCTGTTGCACGTCGACGAGGACGCCATCGCCCGCTCCACGCGGGAAGAGGCCCGGCGGCTGGCACGGATCGCCGCACAGGGCTGAGCAGTTGACAGGTCGGCAGGACGGCCGACCCGAGATCTCCGGTTGAGGGGGACGGCCCTCATCCGGTGGCCGTGGCCGGGGCGTGCAGGTGCGCGCCCCGGAACGGCCTTACCCATCCCCTTTGTTGGGTTCCGTCCCCCGGTCCCGCACGACCGCGCATCACCTCCTGAAACCCACGTCAGAGCCGACGTGTCACCCGCCCGGAGGAGCCGCCGTGACCACCCATCCCGTCGACGAGAAACTCCCCGCACTCAAGATGGCCACCACGGGACTGCAACACGTGGCCGCCATGTACGCGGGTGTCGTCGCCCCGCCGCTGATCGTCGGGGCCGCCGTCGGCCTCTCCGGCACCGAACTCACCTTCCTCACCGGCGCCTGCCTCTTCACCGCGGGCCTCGCCACCTTTCTGCAGACCCTCGGGATCTGGAAGATCGGCGCCCGGCTGCCCTTCGTCAACGGCGTCACCTTCGCCGGAGTCGCCCCGATGACCGCGATCGCGGCCTCCACCAGGGACAAGTCCGACGCGCTGCCCGTGATCTTCGGCGCGGTGATCGTCGCCGGCCTGCTCGGCTTCCTCGCCGCCCCCTTCTTCAGCAGGGCGGTCCGCTTCTTCCCGCCGGTCGTCACCGGCAGCGTGATCACCCTCATCGGCGTGTCCCTGCTGCCGGTCGCCTTCGGCTGGGCTCAGGGCCCCGACCCCTCGGCGCACGACTACGGTTCGACGACCAACCTGGGACTCGCGGCGGCAACTCTCGTCGTCGTGCTGGTCCTCCGCCGCTTCACCCGCGGCTTCGCCAGGCAAGTGGCGGTCCTGCTCGGCCTGTTGATCGGCACGCTCCTCGCCATCCCCTTCGGAGCAACGGACTTCGCCCCGGTCACGGACGCCGACCTGATCGGCTTCCCCACCCCCTTCCACTTCGGCGCACCGCAGTTCCAGCTCGCCGCGATCGTCTCGATGTGCGTCGTGATGGTGGTCTCGATGACCGAATCCACCGCGGACATGCTGGCGTTGGGCGAGATCGTCGAACGCCCCGCGGACGAGGCGACCATCGCCGCGGGCCTGCGCGCCGACACCCTCGGCTCGGCGATCAGCCCCCTCTTCAACGGCTTCATGTGCAGCGCCTTCGCCCAGAACATCGGCCTGGTCGCCATGACCCGCATCCGCAGCCGGTACGTCGTCGCCACCGGCGGCGGCTTCCTGGTGCTGATGGGCCTGTGCCCGGCGGCCGCGTCGCTGATCGCCGTCGTACCGCGCCCGGTGCTGGGCGGCGCGGGCGTGGTCCTGTTCGGCTCGGTCGCCGCGAGCGGCATCCAGACCCTGGTCGGGGCGGGCCTGGAGAAGGGCGACAACGTCCTGATCGTGGCGGTCTCGCTGGCCGTGGGCATCATCCCGATCACGGCACCGGACTTCTACCACGCGTTCCCGGGGACCGTCAGGATCGTCCTCGACTCGGGCATCTCCACCGGCTGCGTGGCGGCGGTAACCCTGAACCTGGTCTTCAACCACCTCGGCCGGGTCCGCGAGCAGACCAGGGATACGACCGAGGCCGTACCCCTCGCCGGTCAGCCGATCGTGTAACTGTCCCCGTACACCTTCCACTTGAGCGGTGTGTCCAGGTCGAGGTCGCCCTTCTTCAGGAACAACCGCTGGGCGGTCTCGACCCGGGACACGTCACTGTGCGCCGCCTCCTGCTTCATCGCCCGGACGCGGGCGTCGGGGAAGGCACTGTGAACTCCCCGGCCAGACCATGAGGTTGGCGAACAGCTCGGCCTGCTCGATCGCGTCGTCGAGAGCGTGGTGGGTGTGCCGCCGCCGGGACAGCAGCTCGCGCGGCATCGTGCCCTTGGCCACGGCACGCAGCGGAAGCCCGGCCTTCGTCGCGTACAGCGTCTTCATGTCCAGACAGCCGGAGTGCCCGAAGGGGCTCGCGCCGGTGAAGCGGATCAGATACCAGTACAGGAACATCCAGTCGTACGACGCCGGGTAGCCGCACATCACCGGCTGCGCGCCCGCGGCGACTTCACGCACCCAGGCACTGAACTCGGCGAGAGCGGCGGCGGGTTCGGCACCGTCGCTCAGCAGCCGCTCCCGGTCGAGCCCGCTCACCGCCAGCGCCTCCGGCACGAACTCCTCGCCGATCGGCCGCAGTTCACGGTAGAAGGTCTGCTTCTCCGGGTCCGCCGCGGTGAACCCGTCGGCGTCCTGTGTCCCGGCCACGGCCGCGCCGAGGCTCAGCATGGAGTACGGGCCCGGGATCGGACCGTCGGCCTCGATGTCGACGGAGATGTACAGGCTGGGCTTGACGCGTCGTGCGGACATGGGCCGGAGCATCGCAGGCGGACGTGGTGGTCCGCACCCGAATTCAGCCGTGCCGGACCATCCGGCAGGGCATGGCCTCGGGGAGCCGGCCGGTGAAGTACGACCGGGGCGGGACGCCCATCAGGGCACGGAAGTCGGACGTCATGTGGGACTGGTCGTAGTAGCCGGTGACGGCGGCGAGTTCGGCCCAGGAGAGTTCGGTGGCGTGGGCCACCACGGCGCGCACCCGGTTGATACGGGCGTAGTGCTTGGGGGAGAGACCGACTCCCTCGGCGAAGAGATTGCGCAACTGCCGCTCGCTGACGGCGAGTTCACGGGCGACGGCGGGCACCGGGCCGGGGAGGTGACCGACGCGGATCGACATCGCGTCGACACCTGCCCGGACGAGGTCGGTGCGCATGGAGTCCGCGGCGGCGGTGAGGCGGTCGGGGACGACCTCCGTGAGTCGGGCGACGGCCGCCTCGGGCTCCAACCCGTGCAGCTCGTCGGCCAGTTGACGGGCGACCCGGCCGGGCAGCTCGCCCAGGGGCATGGCCCGGCCGACGAGATCGACGGCCGGAACGCCCAGCAGCGGCCGTGTGGTCCCCGGCGTCAGCCGCAACTCCGCGCAGGCCACGAGGTGTTTGGCCGCGTGGTAGGTGGCCCGGACGCGCGGCCCGACGACGAGGACACTGCGGCGGCCGTTCCCCTCGATGCGGACCACCAACTTCGTTGCCGCGTCCGGGAGATGGACGAACGGTTCCACCGGGAGGCGGTTCACGGCCAGATCGGCGATGCGCGCGATCCAGGGGCGCAGCTCGTCCGGCAGGGGCAACTCCCGTTCGGACACGTCGGCGTTGGTCACCCCTCCACGGTAAGCGCGCCAACGGCCCGCACCGGGCCCTCGAACGTGCCGGAATCTCCTAGAACCGAAGGCCCCTGCCCGCCCACCGTGGTGGTCATGATCCTAGTGACGGGTGCCACGGGCACCATCGGCAGCGAGGTCGTACGACAGCTCGTGGCGCGAGGCGAGAAGGTGCGCGCCCTGACCCGGGACCCCGGGAAGGCCCGGATTCCCTCGGGGGTGGAGCCGGTGCGGGGCGGTCCCGCCGACCGGGCCGCCGTGGACGCGGCGCTGACCGGCGCCGAAGCCGCCTTCCTGGTGGGCGTGTTCGGACCGGACGACGCGGAGCACGACCGGGGCCTGGTCGAGGCCGCGCGGGCGGCGGGCGTGCGCCGGATCGTGAAGCTCTCCGGCATCGGCACCGGCGACCCCGCCGTCGGACCCTTCAGCACCTGGCACGAACCCGGTGAACAGGCGGTGCGGGACAGCGGGTCGGAGTGGACGATCCTGCGCCCCTCCGCCTTCGCCTCGAACACGCTCGGCTGGGCGGCATCCGTGCGTGCGGGCAGCCCGCTGCCGAACACGAGCGGCTCCGGCGGCCAGGGGGTGGTCGACCCGCGTGACGTGGCCGAGGTGGCGGTGGCCGCGCTGCTCGACGCGGGCCACTCGGGGCGGACGTACACCCTGACCGGACCCGAGGTGCTGAGCGTGCCCGATCAGGCCGCCGTGCTGGCCGAGGTCCTCGGGCGCCCCGTCGAGGTGCGCGACCTGTCATCGGCCGAGGCGCGTGAGTATCTGCTCGGTCTCGGTTACAGCGACACGTTCATCGACGCCTCCGAGATCAGCAGGGAGTTCGTCAGGAACGGCGGCAACGAGGTCGTCACCGAGGAGGTGCGGGAGGTCCTGGGCCGCCCGCCGCGCACCTATCGGGAGTGGGCCCAGGACCACAGGGCGGCGTTCGGGGCGGAGTGAGGGGAGAGGCTGCGAGGCGGCGTTCGGGGCGGAGCGACAGGCGCGGCTGCGGGATGGCGTTCGGGGACGGCGGGCCCGAGCGGGTGCGGGGGTCGCGTCAGCCGTGCGCTCATTCCGGAGCACCCTCGCCGGTCACGTCAGCCGCGCGCCCCTCGCAGCCCCGGCGCCGGGGCGCGTCGGCTGCGCCGCCAGTAGCACCGCCGCCCTGTCGTGTCAGTCGCGCCGCCCCCGCAGCACCCCCGCCGCCAGCACCAGCGCCGCCGCCCCGATCAACGCCGCGACGCGGAACGCCAGTTGGTACCCCGCCGCCGTCGCCGGTATCAACTCGGCCCCTCGGGCCACCAGTTCATCGGTCCGGCCCGCCGCCAGTGTCGACAGCATCGCGAGCCCCAGTGAACCGCCCACCACCTGTGTGGTGTTGAAGAGCCCGGAGGCCAGTCCCGCGTCCTCCTCCCGCGCGCCCGACAGGGCGAGCCCGGTCAGCGCGGGCATCGCGGCGGCGAACCCGGCGGCGAGCAGGAGCAGCGGCGGCAGGACGTCGGTGACGTACGAGCCGTCGGCGGGGGCGCGGCTCAGCAGCCCCATCCCCGCGACGATGAGGACCAGGCCGGCCAGCAGCACCCGGTACGCGCCGAAGCGGCCGATGGTCCGCGCCGACAGGCCCAGCATCAGGAGGCCGATCGCGACCGGCGCCGGCAGGAACGCCGTACCGGTGAGCAACTCGCTGAAGCCCATGACGCGTTGGACGTACAGCGCGCCGATGAACTGGAAGCCGAACATGGTGCCGATCATCAGGATCTGCACGGTGTTCGCGCCGGTCAGCAGCCGGGAGCGGAACAGGCGGAGGCGCAGCAGCGGGCGGGCGGCCCGGGCCTGGCGGACGGTGAACGCCACGAAGAGCGCCAGGGCGAGGGCGGCCAGCAGCAGGGTGGCGGTGAGGGAGCGGTCGCCGGTGCCGACGATGACGTAGACCGTGAGCATCAGCGCTCCGGTGACCAGCGCGGCGCCCGGGTAGTCGGCGCCCTTGCCGAGGCCGGCGCCCTGCTCCGGGGCGAGGACGCGGACGGCCGCGAACCACGCCACGATCCCGATCGGCAGGTTGATGAGGAAGATCCAGTGCCAGTTCAGGGCCTGGGTCAGTGCCCCGCCGAGGAAGGTGCCGAGGGCTCCGCCGCCGGCGCCGACCGCGCTGAACACCGCGATGGCGCGGGCCAGTTCACCCGGTTCGGGGAAGAGCGCGAACAGCATGCCGAGGACGACCGCCGAGGCCATCGCGCCGCCGACGCCCTGCACGGTCCGGGCCGCGATCAGCGTGCCCTGGCTCGTCGCCAGCCCGCAGAGCACGGAGGCCGCGGTGAACACGGCGAGCCCCGCCGTGAACATCCGCTTGCGGCCCACCAGATCGCCCAGCCGGCCGACGAGGAGCAGCAGTCCGCCGAACGGGATCAGATAGGCGTTGACGACCCAGGCGAGCCCCGGCCCGGAGAACCCGAGGTCGCGCTGGATCGCGGGCATGGCGACCGTGACGATGTTGCCGTCCAGGATCGTCATCAGCGTCCCCGCGCACAGGACGACGAGGGACGCCCAGCGGGAGTACGTTCGTTCCAGCCCTTGCGGCGGTGCCTCGGACAGGGTCGACATGGCTTGTGGCCTCCATCGTTCTCCGTTGCACCCATAGGTGCACGACTTGTAACGGGGAACATCGTGAGGAACCATGGAGGCCGGCAGAAGGAGGCACTTCGATGTCCCAGGGGAACACCGGTGTAACCGCCCAGGTCGTGAACGCGCACGCCTGCCCGGTGCGCGAAGTTCTTGACAGGGTCGCCGGCAAATGGAGCGTGCAGATCCTGGTCGCGGCGGCCCACGGTCCCATCCGCTTCACCGAGTTGGAGCGCAGCATCGAGGGCATCAGCCGCCGCATGCTGACCCTCACTCTGCGCAACCTGGAGCGCGACGGACTCGTCACCCGCACCGTCTTCCCGACCGTGCCGCCCAAGGTCGAGTACCAACTCACCCCGGTGGCCCAGGAGTTGCACGAGACCCTGCAACGGCTGACGGACTGGGCCGAACGCAACCGCCTCTACATCGCCGAGTCCCGCGCGTCCTACGACTCCGAGCGCGATCCGGAGTGAGGGTGACGGCGCCCCGGCTCAGAGCCCGAACAGACCCGGGTCCGTGGTCAACTGCTTGAAGTACTCCCGTGGTTGAGCCGCCAGTCGGCGTTCCTTGAGGTCCAGCAGGCCGCCGACCGACGCGACCTCCGCCGAAACCGTGCCGTCGGTCTTCGTGATCGTCTGGGTGACCCGGAACGTCTTGCCCTCACCCCACTCGAAGACACAGCTCACCTCGACGTCCTCGCCCGCGCGCAGCTCCCGCAGATAGCGGATGGTCGTCTCCAGCACGACCGGCGCCACCCCCTCGGCGAGCAACTCGGCCTGACCCACCCCCGCGGCCTGCAGCAGCGCCCAGCGGGCGTGCTCCGCGTACTGCAGATACACGCTCTGATTGAGGTGCCCCAGGCTGTCGGTCTCGTATCCGCGGACGGTCACCGGGACGGAAAACGGCTCGCTCACTGCGTTCCCTTCTCATGCTGACGGAACTCGTACTGACGGACGATCTGCCGCACCGATCTTGGCACGCCCCTCAGCTTCTCCGCGGTGAGGCCAGCAGATAACTCGCCCCCGTACGGGGCTCGTTGTGCTCGCTCACCTGCCAGCCGGCCCGCTCCAGCGTCTCCGCGCAGGCGCGCAGCGCCGTCCCGTCCGGGTCGCGCACGGCGACGGCCTCGGGCTGCGGGGTCGCCCGCACCCGGTAGCCCTCCGTGCCGTCCCGTCCGGCGGGCCGGTGCCCCGCCGCCTCCAGGGCGAGCGCGGCGGCCTGCACCAGATGCGAACGCTCCCAGCCGCACGGCCGGTCCACGGAGCCGTCCCGATTGGTCATCCGGCGCAGCTCCAGCAGCCCCTGCCAGGCGCTGTGCACCTCACGTGTGCGAACCGGACCGGTGTCCGGCAGATCCTCGCCGCCGATCCGGGCGGCGAAGACCCCGGCGGTCGCGGGGGCCGTCTCCGCGACCGGCTCGGCGACCTCGGGTGCGGACTCGCGTATGCGATGCCCCGCCGGCGTCAGAAAGTGGTCGTGCGGCGGTCGCGGATGCCGGAACGCGAGCCCCCGCTTCACCAGCGCGGCGAGCTGCGCCTCCGTACCCCGCAGCCGACCGGTGACGGGATCGGCGGCGTCGATGACACGCCGTTGCGCGGCGGTCGGCGGTCGTGTCACGGCGTGCTCCTCCCCGCCGCGTCGACGGGTGTCCGCGGCTCATTCGAAGGCTACGACGGGGGTCTGACATTCCAGGCGGCGATCACCGGCCGCCCGTGCTCCGTGCCCAGCCGGCACAGGGTCCCGGTCGCCAGCTGGAACAGCGCCCCGTCCGACGGCGGCAGCCCGAGCCGCCGCGCGGTGAGGACCCGTAGGAAATGGCCGTGCGCCACCAGCACCACCACGCCCTCGGTGTTGGCGAGCGCCGCGTCGACCTTGGCCAGCACACGGTCGGCGCGCCGACCCACCTGGCCCGGGGTCTCCCCGGGGTGGTCGGACGGCCCGGGCGCGACCCCGTCGGTGAACAGGAACCAGTCCGGCCGGGTGCGCTGGATCTCGACGGTCGTGATCCCCTCGTAGCCGCCGTAGTCCCACTCCCGCAGATCCGGGTCGATCCGTACGTCCGTGAGACCGATCAGCTCGGCGGTCTCCCGCGCCCGCTGCGAGGGGCTGACGAACGCGGCGCCGACCCGGTGCGAACGGATCAGCGGCACCAGACCGCGCGCCTCCTCCCGCCCCTTCGCGGTCAGCGGGACATCGGTCCAGCCGGTGTGCCGCCCCGACCGGGACCATTCGGTCTCTCCATGCCGTACGAGGAAAAGATCACCCATACCTCACAGGCTATGGGCCCACTGCTCCAACGTCGCGAAATCGGTCTCGCGCAGACCCCGGCGCGGGTCCACCTTGAGGAGGAGCGCCGCCCCGTCGTGGTGCTCCTCGACATGCCGTATGTCCAGGTCGGTGACCAGGTCGTCGACCCAGACGAAGGGCCGTCCCGCCGCCCAGGCCACGACCTGCCGGGTCTTCCAGTACAGCCCGTCCGGGTCCTTCGCGAACAGGTCCGTGAACTCGATCACCGGCAGGTCGCCGGGCAGCCCGATCACCGGCGCGATCATCTCGTTGGCCTCGTGCATCCAGGTGGTGGCCCAGGCCGGCTCGTACGGCAGCGCGCGTATCCGCTCCCCGTGCCCGGGGTGCAGCCGCACCCGCAGCCCCCGCCGCAGCCGCCGGGAGCCCGGCCGCTGCCGGGCCGACCAGTTCGCCGGCCACAGCCGGCGGGTGACATAGCCGCGATGGCGCAGGAACCGGGCGCCGTACGGGTTCAGGGGGCCGTCGACGTCGAGGAGCAGTAAAGGGCGGTCCGTCATGCGGAGGAGCTACCCAGGGCGGGGCGGGGTTACTGGCGATACCCGCCGAGGAACCGCCCGATCCGCCCGATCGCTGCCTCCAGGTCGTCCGCGTGCGGGAGCGTGAGGATGCGGAAGTGGTCGGGGGTGGGCCAGTTGAAGCCGGTGCCCTGGACGACCTGGATCTTCTCCCGGAGCAGCAGGTCGAGGACGAACTTCTCGTCGTCGTGGATCTTGTGCACCTTGGGGTCGAGCCGGGGGAACGCGTACAGCGCGCCCTTCGGCTTCACACACGAGACCCCGGGGATCTCGTTGAGCTTCTCCCACGCCACGTCGCGCTGTTCGTACAGCCGCCCGCCGGGGACGGTCAGGTCGCGGATGGACTGCCGGCCGCCCAGCGCGGCCTGGATGGCGTACTGCGCGGGCGCGTTGGGACACAGCCGCATGGAGGCCAGCATCGTCAGGCCCTCCAGGTAGTTCTTCGCGTGCTGCTTGGGGCCCGTCACCACCAGCCAGCCCGAGCGGAAGCCGGCCACCCGGTACGTCTTCGACAGGCCGCAGAAGGTGAGGACGACCAGGTCGGGGGCGAGCGCGGCGGCCGAGTGGTGCACGGCGTCGTCGTAGAGGATCTGGTCGTAGATCTCGTCGGCGAAGACCATCAGGCCGTGCCGGCGGGCGAGGTCGAGGATGCCCTCGATGATCTCCTTGGGGTAGACGGCGCCGGTGGGGTTGTTCGGGTTGATGATGACGACGGCCTTGGTGCGGTCGGTGATCTTCGCCGCCAGGTCGTCCAAGTCGGGGTACCAGTCGGCCTGTTCGTCGCACAGGTAGTGGACCGCCTTGCCGCCGGAGAGGGTCGTCACCGCCGTCCAGAGCGGGAAGTCCGGGGCGGGGATGAGGATTTCGTCGCCGTCCTCCAGCAGCGCCTGTACGGCCATGGAGACCAGCTCGGAGACGCCGTTGCCCAGGAACACGTCGTCGACGTCCACCTCCAGGCCCAGGGTCTGATAACGCTGGGCGACCGCGCGGCGGGCCGAGAGGATGCCCCGCGAGTCCGTGTAGCCGTGGGCCTGGGGGAGCATCCGGATCATGTCCTGGAGGATCTCCTCGGGCGCCTCGAAGCCGAAGAGCGCGGGGTTGCCGGTGTTCAGCCGCAGGACGCTGTGGCCCGCCTCCTCCAGTGCGTTGGCGTGCTCGATCACCGGACCGCGGATCTCGTAACAGACCTCGCTGAGCTTGCTCGACTGCCGGAACTCCATTGCGCCCTCGCCCCATCGGCTTCGTGTGTTGCTTGGTTTTACCAAGTGTGAGCTTGGAAAGTCCAACAACATGTCTAGACTGCGTCGCATGTCACCTCGCCGAAGCTACGACCAGTACTGTTCCGCGGCCCGGGCCCTCGACCTCGTCGGCGACCGCTGGACCCTGCTGATCGTCCGCGAACTCCTCGCAGGACCGCGCCGCTACACGGACCTGCACGCCGATCTGCCGGGTGTCAGCACTGACGTACTCGCCTCACGGCTGAAGGACATGGAACGGGACGGCCTGACGACCCGGCGGCGGCTGCCACCGCCCGGCGCCGCCTACGTCTACGAACTCACCGGACGGGGGCGGGAGTTGCTGCCCGTGCTGCAGGCCCTCGGTGCCTGGGGCGCGCCCGAACTGGGGGAGCGGCGACCCACGGACGCGGTGCGCGCCCACTGGTTCGCGCTGCCGCTGCTGCGGGCGCTGGAGGGCGAGGGGCTTGTCGAAGTCCGGCTGGAGGAGGGGGAGTTCCACCTGTATGCGGGAACGGAGGGGGGCGGCCCGGTCTACGGCGAAGGTCCCGCGCCCCGGGAGCCCGACGCCCGGCTCGTGCTCGGCGTCGAGACGTGCACGGCCGTCGCTCAGGGGGAGTTGAGCCTCACCGACGCGGTGCGCGCCGGACGCATCGACGTGAGCGGCGACGGAATGCTCGCGAAGGCCCTGCGGGAGGCCTGAGACGACAGAAGGCCCGCCGGGAGCGGGCCTTCTGATGAGACGTCACATACCGGGCGGCGGTACGCGCCGGGGCCGTCCCGACCCACGCGTCAGCGCATACCCGCCGATCCCCGCGAGCGCAGCCAGCACACCGCCGATGCCCGTCCACACCCAGCGGTCGGACCACCAGCCCGACGACCAGCCGCCGTCGGGCTCGATGCTCGACAGCGCTGCCGACGTGGTCGACGAACTGTCCTCGTCCGACGCCGACTTGACCGCGATCCCCGGTGTCAGCGGCTGGGCCAGCGAGCCGTCCACCGCCGCCGAACCGCCGATGTCCTTGGAGTCCACCCGCAGTTCGGTGCTCACCGGCTGGCCCAGGTCCGAGGACTGGAGGTCCACGACCGTCAGCCGGACGTAATAGGTGCCGGGCAACGGGTCGTTGGCCCACTGCTCCGACCAGGCACGGACCGTACGCAGCGTGCACGCCAGGTCCAGCGAGGCGGTGCCCTGCGCGGCGGTGCGCGTCGCAGCCCCGTACTGGCAGGCCTGGCGGCGCCGCAGGCCGTCGTAGACATCGAGCTGCCAGGTCTCGCCGGCGTGTGTGTCCGGGAGCTTCACCGTTGCCTTGGCGGTGGGGCGTTGACCGGCGTCCGCGGCGAACGACCAGTACAGGTAGTCACCCGTGGAACCGCTCGCGGTGGCCTGCCGGCCCTGGTCGAGTTCCGTGGCCGTACGGAAGGAGGTGCCGGCCTGGGTGGGGGCCGAACTGCCGCCGGAGGAGGAGGTGGAGGCGCTCGCGGAGGGCGAGGAGTCCGCCACCGCAGGGCCCGCCGCCAGCCCCGCCATCAGCAGGGCCGTGCTCAACACACGTGTGATCCGCATCAGTTGGTCCTCCAGACCGCGAGACGCCAGCGGGACAGCCAGCCCCAGAGCAGACCCGCGACGAAGCCGGTCAGCACGAGGGCGCCGAGCAGCCACCAGCCGCGGCCGAGGCCGAAGGAGGCCACGTCGCTCGAATTGCTGGGCGCGTCCACGACGTCGACGGTCAGTTCGAGGGGCAGACCGGGCGTGGTCTTCACGCCGGAGGCCGCCGAGAAGGAGTTGGTGACCTGGAGACACACGGTCTCGGCCGGCGCGTTGTCGTCGTCGCTCTCCGCCTTCGGGTAGCGAAGGCCGGTGGAGATGACGTCCGTACGGCCGTTGCCCGTGCCCTCGCCGCGCACGATCTCGCGGCCGTGCACGGTGACGGCCCGCAGCAACACCCCGTAGTCCGGGTCGACTTCACGGTCGGCGCCCACGCTGACCGAAGCACGCAGCTCCTGACCGGGGTTGACGTCCACGCGGTAGAAGCGCTGCTTGCCGAACTCCTCGCGGTCCGTGTAGAGACCGGACTTGAGGGTCGGGGCGCTGGAGCACTGGGCCGTGCCCTCGGTGGCGACCGGAGTCACCACCGGGTCGGCCGCGCGGTCCACCAACTGGCCCACGCGGTCGGAGAGTTCCTCCTTGTGCTGCACGGACGTGTACGTGCCGCCGGTCGCGTCCGCGATGCAGCTGAGCTGGTCGCGGGTCTTCGCGTCCGGCACCAGACCCAGCGTGTCGATGGTCAGGCCGATGCCCTTGGCTGCGATCTCGCGGGCCACCTCGCACGGATCCAGCGGCTGGCAGGTGTCCTCGCCGTCGCTGATCAGGACGATCCGGCGGGTGCCGTCACCGCCGTTCAGGTCGTCCGCCGCCTTGAGCAGCGCGGGCCCGATCGGCGTCCAGCCGGTGGGCTGGAGCGTCGCCACCGCGGTCTTGGCCTCGGTGCGGTTCAGGGTGCCCACCGGGTAGAGCTGCGCAGTGTCCTTGCAGCCCGTCTTGCGGTCGTTGCCGTGGTAGTTGGCGCCCAGGGTGCGGATGCCGAGCTGCACTTCCTCGGGTGTCGCGTCGAGCACCTCGTTGAACGCCTGCTTCGCCGCTGCCATCCGAGAGCCGCCGTCTATGTCCTTGGCGCTCATGGATCCGCTGACGTCCAGCACGAGTTCGACCTTGGGGGAGGCCGTGGAGTCCGTCTCGTCGGCGACCGCTCCGGCCGGGAAGGCGACCCCGGCCGAGAGGGTGGCGAGCAGGGCACAGATCCCCGCCGCCAGCCGTTGTCTTGTGATCATCGCCGGATCCTATTGATCAGATGGACCGGGCTCCAAAACGAGCGGGTTGGGCAGCCCGGTCCACTGGTCCCCGGGCAGCTCCGGCGACAGCCGCATCAGCGTCAACGCCTTGGTCGGCAGCGGCTGTCGGAGGAGCGCGAGGAGGTCGGGCGTCCGCTCCAGCTTCGGTACGACGGCCGCCAGCGCCGCCCTGAGCGCCGTACCGGAACCGGCCGTACCCGCGAGCGCGCCCGCCACCAGTGAGCCGAACAGCTTGCGGCGCAGGGTCGTTTCGTCGTCGGTGACGATCCG
The DNA here is from genome assembly GCF_042751305.1 of Streptomyces hokutonensis. Lineage (GTDB taxonomy): Bacteria > Actinomycetota > Actinomycetes > Streptomycetales > Streptomycetaceae > Streptomyces > Streptomyces hokutonensis_A. Next base: position 129,426 of record NZ_JBHYWD010000003.1, on the reverse strand, counting down.
TCCGCTCAGCCCGGGGACCGGAATCCCGTGCCGGGCAAGGCGTTTGGGGCTGACCCGGATGTCGGCGAGATCGCGGTAGACCAGGCGTACCGGGGCACCCGTCCGGTCCAGGACCACCAGCAGGTTCTGACCGTGCGCCTCAAGAGCCACACCGGACTCCAGCAGGCGCAGACCTACGACGAGGGCGAGGCGCGTGAACTCGGCCAGCCATGCGGGCGATCGGGGCAGGCCGGTGGTCGCGAGGGCGGCCACCGGCAGGACCCGCTCGCCCGCTTCCGTGTCCGCGTACGTCTGCGGCGACTCCCGCAACACGGCCGCCAGGTCGGGCGAGTCGGCCGTGGCCGCGCCCAGGGTGCGGGTGACGTGCAACAGGCCGTCCGAGCGCGCCGCCAGGGTCTCCCCGAACGCCGACAAGACCGCCGAAAGACCGATCGAGTAGACCGAGATGTCCCGCACCGAGGACGTCAGCCGGGCGCTCAGCGCGGTCTTGACGTGCGTACCGCCCGCCAGGGCCAGTGTGCGCAGCGACATCAGCGGATGCGCGTCCACCGGAGCGTCCCCCGCGCGCTTGAGCACATGGACCGCCTGCCACGGGTGCACCGGGATCAACAGCCGCCCCGCGTCCCGCAGTTCCTCCGGCCACGCGCCGGTCAGCAGACACTCCTCCGCCCGCACCGGCACCGAACCGAGCGCCACCACCGGCCGGTGCTCGGGCCCGTACGCGAGCTGCTCGGCCGCCGAGAACCCGGGCCGGGAACGGCAGTTGGGGTGGAAGGGATGCCCGTCGACGATCCGCTGCTCCCACTCCCAGTCGTGCGCCGGCCACTCCTCCGTGTGCGCGGGCTGGTTGGCCCGGGACAGCGCCAACGAGGCGACGCTGTGCCCGAGTTCGGCCGCGAAGGCCGAGCCGTGCGGCACCGCGAGGTCGGTCATCAGCCGTGCCGGATCGTCGTAGGCCGTGCCGTCGAGGTGGACAACCGTGACGTACGCGTCGGTCGCGTACGGGTCGGCGGGCGGGCCGTGCAGCGTCCGGCCGCCGGAGAGCCGTAGAACGAGGCCCGGGGACCGGCCGGTGATCCACGGCAGAGGCTCATGGGCGAGCGCCCGCCACAGGCGGGTGAGGACCGCCGCACGGGCGCCGGGCAGCTCGGCCGCGTACCGTTGCAGGAGGTCGGGCCGTACGGCGGCGAGTTCCTCGGCCACCTCTGCCTCGGGATGTGGGGGACGGTCCACGGTCGACTCCTCGGGTGCGGACGGGGCGTCAGGGTCGGTGACGACGAGAGACATACTGATCGCGATCGCAGGACACGGACTTAGGGAACGAATGGATCGCGTCGACTTCACACCTCCGGGCGCCGGCACGGCCGAGCGGGCCGACGCGTACGCGGCGGCGCCCCTGCTCAACTGTCTGCTCCGGGAGGTGGCCCGGCCACTCCCGGAACCCGGGGAGCGACGGGTGTACCGGCTGCCGGCGAGCGGCCGGCTGCTGCGGGTGCGCGGCGAGCGGCGGCCCGCCGAGCCCGAGGTGTACGCGGACGGCGACTGGCACCGTGTCGGCCACCCCGAACTCGTGAAACTCGTTGCCGACGAGCTGCGCCGGCACACCGGGGTGTCCAACCACGAACTGCCCGCCGAGATGACGGACAGCCGTGACGCGGTCGCCGCGCTGCTCGCCGCGCGCGAGGCGGCGAAGGCGCCCGACGACCCGTATCTCCGCTCCGAACAGTCCTTGATCACCGGCCATCCCTACCATCCCGCACCCAAGGCCCGCGGCGGCGGCCCCGTCGCGGGCTGGCTGCCCTACGCCCCGGAGGCGTACGCCCGCTTCCCGCTGGTGCTGCTCGGGCTGCGCGAGGACGCCGTGGTCGAGGAGGGCGACACCTCGGCCCTGGACGCGCTCGGCGAGGCCCCGCCCGGCTACCAGCTGCTGCCCGCCCACCCCTGGCAGCTCGACCTCGTCGGTGACGGACTCGCGGAGGCGTTCGCGGACGGCCGGCTGATCCGGCTCGGCACGACCGCGACCGAGGCCTGGCCCACGGCCGCGATCCGCACGGTGTACAGCCCCGCCGACGACCTGTTCCTCAAGTTCAGCCTGGACGTGCGGATCACCAACGACGTGCGCCGGCTCTGGCGCCACGACCTGCTGAAACTCCGGCGCACCGACACGGCCGTCCGGGACGCCTTCGCGGCGATGGGCGGCCCGGCCGGCTGGCTGAGCGACCGCGGCTACCGCACCGCCGCCTTCGCCTTCGAGGAACTCGCCGTCCTCGTCCGCGACGGCCTGCGCGACCACCTGCTGCCCGGCACCACCCCGCTGCTCGCCGCCGCGCTGGTGGAGGGCTTCGAGGGCAACCCGCTCGACGGTACGGCGGACCCGGCGGCCTGGTGGGAGGCGTATCTGCGGCAGGTCGTACCGCCCGCGCTGGGCGCGTTCGCGGACCACGGCGTCGTACTCGAGGCGCATCTGCAGAACACGGTCGTAGCTGTCGACGCGGACGGAACACCCGTACAGGCGCTGTACCGGGACGCGGAGGGCGTGAAACTGCTGCCGGCGGACGTGGACCGGGCCGCCGGGTGGGAGCGGCTGGTGTACTGCCTGGTCGTCAACCACCTCGTCGAGGTCGCCGGAGTCCTCGCCGAGCGCCACCCGGAACTGGACCCCTGGCCCGCCGTCCGCGCCGAACTGGCCCGCCGCGACGACCTTCCCGAGATCGCCGGACTGCTCGCCTCGCCCACCCTGCCGGGCAAGACGAACCTGCTACTGCGCTGGACCGGCGCGAACGGCGCCGACGCGCGCTATCTGCCGGTGGCCAACCCGCTGGCGGAGTGAGCGCGGCGCCCGGCGTCAGCCCCGGACCCGGGACCCGGCGGGCGTCGGTGCCTCCCAGGTCAGGGTGAGGCCCGCGTAGAGATAGCGGCTGGCCTCGACGGCGAGCAGCAGCACCGTGTCGCCGGGCGTGATCCGGCCCGCGGTCCAGCCCGCGTCCAGGGCCAGCGGGACGGCGGCGGAGCCGGTGGCCCCGACGTCGGCCAGGTTCTCCACGACGCACTTCTGCAGCGCCGCGTGATCCTGCGCCGACAGCCCCGCCTCCTCGAACTCCCGGCTGAAGTACTCGGCGTTGCCCTCCGGCAGCACACAGGCGTCGATCTCGCCGAGGGTCAGGCCCGACCGGTCCAGCATGTCCCGCAGCCCGTCGACGAAGACCCGGGGGCCGAAGGCGGCGGTGCCGGGGATGTCCAGGCGGATGTCCATCAGACGCCGGCGCCGCCGCTGTACCGCGGGAGGCGCGTCCGTGCCGCCGCCCACGACCAGCATGCCCGGCTTGCGCGTCCCGCCCAGGCACTGGGTGGCGAAGACGGAGGCGGCCCCGGAGGACTCCGGCGCCTCGTCGCCGGCCCTGAGCACCGCCGCCCCCGCGCCGTCGCCGAAGGTGTAGGCGGTCAGCCGGTCCCGCATACGGACGGACAGCGGGTCGGAGCCCAGATAGATGTCGGCCAGCAGCGGGGAGATGGACTCCGCGCCGATCACCAGGGCGGTGCGGTAGGTGCCGTCCGCCAGCAGGCGGCGCGCGTAGTCCATGGCCTGGACCGCACCCACACAGCCCGCCCGCACCTCGACCACCGCGCAGCGTTCGAGACCGAGCCGCTCCTGCACGAACGTGCCGACCACGGGCAGCGGATGGTCGGGGCTCGCCGTCGAGGTCACCAGCAGCTCCACCTCCGAGGCCGCCATCCCGGCCCGCTCCAGCGCCTGTCGCGCGGCCGCGGTGGCCATCTCGGCGGTGCCGGTGCGGTGTTCGCCGGTCTCCGGATCGACGATCCAGTGCCGGCGCTGCACCTCGATGCCCGCCAGGACGTCCTCGGGCAGCGGGCCGCACAGCCGTTCCAGCGTGGCGTTGTCGATGGGGTCGCCGGGCAGTTCGGCACCGGTGCTGACGACGGACACATGCTTGGGCATGGTTCAGAACTCCGTTCCGGGACGCAGGACGAGGGCGATGTGCGTGCCACCGAGCGACGAGCTGTTGATCAGGACGGGACCGGGGGTGCCGCCGCGCCGCCGGTCCTCGACGGCCAGGGCGACGCTGAGATGGGCGCCCGCCCCGACGGGTTCGCCGAGGACGCGCTTGGGCGCCAGCACCTCGGCCCGCACCCCGAGCCGGTGCAGCGCACGCTCCTCGGGGCGGTCGACGGCGGGGATGCCGGCGGCGTTGGCCCACACCGCGGTGAGCTCCTCGGGTCGGGTGCCGGCATCCGCCAGCGCCTTGCGCATCGCCCGGTACAGCCCGTCGCCGCGCGGATCCCAGCGGCCCGCGCCTGCGGCGTCGTACGCCGTGCCGTGCCCCAGCAGCTCGCCGAGGACCAGGGCACCCCGGGCCCGGGCCGAGGACTCCCGCTCCAGCACCAGCGCGATGCCGCCCTCGGAGAGGCCGTAGCGCCGTCCGGCGGGTCCCCCGGTCAGCGGCAGCCTGCGATACGCCTCGGCCGCGGTGTCGGTCAGATCGTCGACGGCCGGGCACAGCACGGCGTCCGCGGTGCCGGTGCGCAGCATGTCGTGCGCGATGGACAGGGCGGAGGCGCCGGCCGCGTGCGCGGCGGCGGCCGTGGACGTCGGGCCCTTGGCGCCCAGGACCATGGCGATCTGGCCGGCGGCGGCGTTGTACACCGTGTTCGGGAAGATGGCCGGGTTGCCAGCCTCCGCCCCCTCCTCCAGCACGGGCCGCAGGAAGTCCTCGGTGCTGCGCATGGGGCCCAGTCCGCTGCCGAGCACCACGCCGACGCGTTCGTCCGGCGTCAGGCGCGCGTCCTCCAGCGCCCGCCGGCAGGAGACGATGGCCAGCCGGCCGAGCCGGTCCACCCGGCGCCGCTCGCCGGGCGTCATCGCGGAGCCCGGATCGACATCCAGGCGGGCCAGCCGCAGCCCGTTCTCCCGGACGCCCGCGACGGCGCCCGAGCGGAACGCACGCCACAGCTCCTCCGGCGACGCGCCCGACGGCGTGAGCACACCGATGCCGGTGACCACCACCCGCTCCTCCCACGGTGTGGAGGGCAGTGCGGCACGCGCACCGGGCCGGGAGAAAGCGACGGTCGCATTCGCGCCGGCGAAGGCGAAGTTGTTGGACAGCGCCACGTCCATGGCCATCGGCCGGGCGTTTCCCGGCACGGCGTCGAGACCGCAGCGCGGGTCCGGCTCGGTGAACCCGGCGGTGGGCGGGGCGAGTTGTTCCTCCAGGGCGGACACCGTGACGATCGCCTCCACCGCGCCGGCGGCGCCGAGCAGATGGCCGATCATCGACTTCACGCTGCTGAGCGCGACCTTCTCGGCCGCCTCCCCGAGCGCGGCGCGCACGGCGTTGCTCTCGGCGGAGTCGTTCTTCGGGGTGCCGGTGCCGTGCCCGTTGACGTACGGCACCTCCTCCACCGACAGCCCCGAGGTGCGCAGCGCGGCGCGGATGGCACGGGCGGCGCCCTCGCCCCGCGGATGCGGCGCGGTGGCGTGGTGGCCGTCCGCCGACAGGCCGTAGCCGAGCAGTTCGGCCAGGACCGGGGCGCCCGCGGCACGGGCCACGGACTCCTCGGCCAGCACCAGCATGCCGCTGCCCTCACCCAGCGAGAGGCCGTCGCGGTGCCGGGAGTACGGCGCGGCGGGTCGGTCGGAGAGCGACTGCAGACTGGAGAAGCCCGCGAAGGCGGTCTCGGTGAAGGCGTCGGTGCCGCCGACGAGGAAGGCCTGGGCCCGCCCCGCCCGGATCGCCTCCGCCGCGTGCGCCAGGGCGTGGGCACCCGAGGCGCAGGCGGTGTTCACCGAGAGAACGGGACCCTTCAGACCGAACGCGGAGGCCAGGATCTCGGCGATCGTGTGCGGGGAGAGCAGCAGCAACTCCCGCGCGTCCTCGGGGGTGAGCGGTCCGTCGCCGGTCCGCCGCAGCACCCGCTCCGCGCTCCGCGTGCCGCCGTTGCAGCTGCCGATCGCCACGCCCCACTGCTCGGCCGGGAGGTCCGGCAGACCGTGCCCGGACATCGCCTCGCGGGCGGCGGCCAGCGCCAGGTCGACCGCGCGCTCGTGCTCGTGGGCGCCGAGGTCGGCCAGGTAGTCGTAGTCGGCCGGGGGCAGCGGCGTGGTGACCTCGCCGCCGATGGCGGAGCCCACCGTCGGCAGACCGCGGACCCGGTCGATCGCCACCTTGCCGGCCCGGACCCCGTGCCACAGGGTGTCGACACCGGCGCCCTGAGAGGTCACCGCGCCCATGGCGGTGACCACGACACGCTTCGTCTTCCTCATTCGGTCCGTCCTTCCTGGAACCCGCGCAGCGACAGGGCCACGGCCTGGCCTTCCAGCCCTCGGGCGAGAGCGAGTGCCGTACGGGGAGAGGCGTCGCGCGGGGTGCCGCGCACGCAGTCGAGGTCGCAACCCGGCGCCGGTTCCTCGAGGTTGAGGGTCGCGGGAATGGTTCCGTGGTGGAGGGCGAGCGCCGCCACCGCGGTGTTCAGCGCCCCGGCGGCACCCACCAGGTGGCCGGTCTGCGGTTTGACGCTGGTGATGGCCGCCGCCTTGGCGGTGTCGCCCAGGGCGTCCTTCAGGGCGGCGATCTCGCTGGTGTCGCCCTGGACGGTGGCGCAGCCGTGCGCGGCGACGAAGTCGGTGACGGGGTCCCGGCCCGCGTCCTTCAGCGCATGGCCGACGGCCCGGGCGAGCCCACGTCCCCGCGGGTGCGAACTCGGCGGCCGTACGCAGTCGGTGCCCGCGCCGAACCCGTCGATCTCCGCGTAGACGCGGGCGCCACGGGCGAGCGCGTGCTCGCGTTCCTCCAGGACGAGCAGCGCCGCGCCCTCGCCGAAGACCGAGCCGTCGTGCTCCCGGTCGAAGGGGCGGAAGGCGCGTTCCCCCAGCTCGTTGCGGCCGGTGAGCACACCGAGCCCGTCCATCTTCGACATCGTCCACCAGGAGGTGGGCTCGTCGTAGCCGCCCGCGACGGCCACATCCGCCTCGCCCCTGCGGATCGCCCGCATGGCGCGGCCGATGGCGAAGGAGCCCGCGTCCGCGGTCCCGGCGAAGAAGTCGTTGGCCCCGCGGATGCCGTGCCTGCTGGAGATGTGGAACAGCGCGGCCGGCTGCAGCCCCTCGACGTAGAACAGCGGTGCCAGCACCGAGGACGCCGTCCGGCCCAGCCGGTCCAGGTCGACGGTGCCGTCCGGGCCCGCGACGGAGACGAGACCGTCGGCCAGGGCGTCCATGCGGGGCATGTCCTTGCCGCTGCCGAGGAACAGCCCGGCCCGGTAACCGAGTTCCTCCTCGCCGCCGAGCCCGGCGTCGTCGAGCGCCAGGGACGCGCCGGCGACGCCCAGTTGGTCGCCCCGGCAGAGCATCCGCAGCGACCGGCGGTGGATGAAGCGCTCGGGCCGGAAGTCCGCCAGCTGCGCGCCGATGCGGGTGCGCAGCGGGGCCGGGTCGTAGCCGCGCAGCGGGCCGATGCCACTGCGCCCCGCCAGCAGCCCTTCCCAGGTCGCGGCAGCGCCCTCGCCCAGGGCGGTCAGCAGGCCGATACCGGTGACGACCACGCGGCGCTTCACGGCGCCTCCCGGCGGGTGAGGGTGAGCCGCCGCGCGGTGGCGACGGTACGTCCCTCCACGCGGGCCTCGGCCCGCACCTCGGCCGAGTCGGCCGTACGGCCGGTCAGCCGGATCCTGAGCTCCACCTGGTCGCCGGGGCCCACGAAGTGCCGGAACCGCAGGGTGCGTACTGCGCTCAGACGCCAGTCCCGCGAACCGTCCGCGCAGACCAGCGCGGCGAGTTGGGCGAGGTCCTCCAGCAGCAGGACACCCGGCAGGACCGGTCGGCGGGGGAAGTGCGTGGCGAACCACGGATGGGTGCCGGGGATGTTGCGTACGGCCACGGCATGACGGCCGGGCTCGAACTCCAGCATCCGGTCGAAGCCGCGGTCGGACACCGCGGTCGGCGGGGCGGTCGTGAGGTCGGTCATGTGTCCTCCCGGTGCGCTGCGACGATCAGGCCGGTGTTGGTGCCGCCGAAGGCGAAGGCGTTGACGAGCGCGGCCTGCACCCGCCTCTTCCGGGCCCGCCGCGGGACGTAGTCCAGGTCGAGCCGCCGGTCGGGCGTGTCGAGGTTGATCGTGGGCGGCACCACGGACTCCCGTACGGCGCCGATCGCCGCCAGCAGGTTGAGCCCCGCCCCGGCCGCGGTGAGGTGGCCCGCCATGGACTTCGGTGAGCTGATCACCAGACGGTGCGCGTGGTCACCGAACACCTTCTTGATCGCGACGGTCTCCGAGAGGTCGTTGCCCGGGGTGCCGGTGCCGTGCGCCACGACGTAGTCGATCGCGGTGGGGTCCAGTCCGGACTCGGCGATCGCCGCCTCCATGGCCTGGACCGCTCCCGAGCCGTCGGGCGGGGAGTCGGTGATGCGCCAGGCGTTGAGCGTGGAGCCGTAGCCCACGAGCTCCGCCAGCACCCGGGCGCCGCGCGCCAGCGCCGCCTCCCGTTCCTCCAGGACGAAGGCCACTCCGCCCTCTCCGACGACGAAGCCGGAGCGGTCGGCGTCGAAGGGCCGGGAGGCGCGCTCGGGGTCGTCGTTCCACTCGCTGGTCATGGCGCCCAGCAGGCTGAAGCCGAGCAGGTCGCACCAGGAGGTCAGCGAGTCGTGACCGCCGGCCACCATGAGATCGGCGTCCCCGTCCTGGATGCACCGGTATGCCTCCCCGATGGCGTGCCCCGAGCCGGAGCAGGCGGTGCTGGTGCCGATCGCCGGGCCGCGCGCGTCGAGGGCCTGTGCGACGACGCTGAGCGCCAGGTTCTGGTTGTCCGCCAGCACCTGGCGCGGCGGCTGCCGTACGAAGGCGTCCGGACGGCCCGTGCGCTGCCGCAGCACCCCGATGTCGACCAGGGACTGCAGATCCGGCCGTCCCACACTGGCGCCCAGCGCCACCCCGCACGCCTCGGCGGGAAAGGTGCCGGGGCCGGCGTCCGCGTCCCGCAGCGCCTCCAGCGCCGCGGCCACCCCGAACTGGCCGGCCCGGCCGAGGCGGCCGGGTCCAAGCGCGGCCGGGATGGCGGTGCGGGCGTCGAAGTCCCGTACCTGCGCGGCGATGCGCACCGGGAAGGACGAGGCGTCGAAGAGGGTGAACGGGCCCACGCCCGAACGGCCCGCGCACAGGGACCGCCAGGTCGACGGGGCGTCGTTGCCGAGCGGGGTGACGGCTCCGGCGCCGGTGATGACCACGCGTTTCATCTACACCCGCCCCCCGCCCAGCAGAGCCCCGGCCATCCGCGCGGTGTCCGCGGGATCGTCGAGCAGTTCGGCGTCGAGCAGGGCGCACATGATGCCCTCGGCCCGCAGCACGGGCCGGCCGTCGACCGACACGGTGCCGTCGAGGACGGCCGCGTCGTCGTGCCGGCCCACCACGTCGGCGGACATCCGCAGCGTGTCGCCGGGGCGCACCCTGCCGTACTCGGTGACCTGGTCGACACCGAGCAGCGCGGCGCGCCGCCGATGGCCGGTGCTGAGCAGGAACAGCCAGCTCCCGGCCTGGCACAGCGCCTCCAGCGCCAGCCCGAAGGGCAGCTCGGGTCCATCGGGACCGGACCGCCAGGTCGTCTCCGTCACCGAGGTCACCTTGCGGGCCGTGATGTGCCGGTCCGGTTCCCAGGACTCGATGCGGTCGATGAGATGGAATCGCATGGTCTTCTCCTCTCCTCCTCCCGGCTAGGGCCGGCCCATGCCGAGCTGTGCGGCGAGACCGCCGTCGACCCGGACCACCTCGCCGGTGACGTACGACGACTCGGGGCCGGCCAGGAAGGCGACGACCGAGGCGACGTCCTCCGTGGTGGCGAAGGCGCGCATCGGCACCTGCCGGCGGATGCCCCTGCCGCCGTCCTTGGCGAGGACGTCGCCGACGAGTTCGGTGGGCACGATGCCGGCGGCCACGGCGTTCACCCGCACGCCGAAGCGGGCGAGTTCGACCGCCGTGCTCCGGGTGAACGCGTTCAACGCCCCTTTGGAAGCGGCGTAGTTGGACTGGCCCACCCAGCCACTGAGACCCATGACGGAGGAGATGTTGACGATCGCCCCGTCCCGCTGGGCCATGAAGTGCCCGGCCACGGCCGCCGTGCAGTGGTAGGCGCCGCCGAAGTTCACGCGCATGACGTCCAGCCAGGCGTCGCCCGGCACGTCCCAGATCAGCCCGTTGTGGGTGATGCCGGCGTTGTTGACCAGGACGTGCAGACCGCCGAGGGCGTCGATGGCGTCCTCGACGAGCCCGCGGGCGGCGGCCGGGTCACCGACATCGGCGTGCAGCGCGATCGCCCGCCCCCCGGCCCGCTCGATGTCCCGTACGACGGACTCGGCCTCCTCCTTGCGCGAGCGGTAGTTGACGGCCACCGCGGCACCCCGCGCCGCGAGGGCCAGCGCGACCGCGCGGCCGATGCCGCGGGAGGCGCCGGTGACCAGCGCCGCGCGATCATCCAATGACATGTGTTCCACCGTTCTCGGTCTTCTCCGTGCCGGGGTCGGGACCGGGCTCGCAGACGAGCAGCACATGCGCGATGGCCAGGCCGGCGGCGTGCGACAGCGTGACCTGGGCGTGCCGCATGTTCCTGCGCCGGGCGGCCGAGGCGGCCCGGCCGTGCAGCCGCAGCGCGGGCCTGCCACTGGCCTGGTTGACCACCTCGACGTCCGTCCAGTCGGCCATCGCGGGCGCTCCGCCCAGGGCCTTGAACACCGCCTCCTTGGCGGCGAACCGGCCCGCCAGGTGCTCCGAGCTGCGGCTGCGGCGCGAGGCGCAGTAGGAGAGCTCGCGGTCGGTGAACACCTGGCCGGCCACCTCAGGTTGCTCGGTGACCAGCCGGTGCACACGTTCGACGGCGACGAGGTCGGTGCCGACGAGGATCTCAGGCGGCATCTGCGTCGGCCGCCCGGTCGGTGAGCATGTCGAGGAGGTTCTGGACGGTGAACAGCCCGAGCACGCCGTCGGCGGTGAGCGGTTCGGTCAGCCGCCCGCGGTCGAACTGCGGCAGGACCTTCTCCAGGTGCGTCAGGCCGGTGTCGTTGACGACCTCGTTCTCGTCCCCGAACTCCTCGTCGGGGATGCCGCCCTGGAGCAGGTCCCCGATGTCACTGACCGTGATCTTGATCTTGGAGACCCGCTCGATGCGGAACAGGATGTCGAGCAGGTCGATCGACTCGGCCCCCAGGTCGCCCAGCAGGGTGGCGTCCGGCTGGACCTCTTCCGCCTCGATGCCCAGGGCGTCGGCGACCGCGTCCTGGACGACGGGCAGCAGCTCGGTGGTGGCAAGGGTCATGAGTTGTCCTTCTCTCGGTGGGATGACTCGTCGATCAGGGCTGCGATGCGCCGTACGTCGTTGGTGCTGCGGACCGTGGCCCCGGGGACCGTGTGCCGGGCGAACGCGCTGAGCACACGGCCCGGCCCGACCTCCACGAAGTCGGCGAACCCGGCGGACCGGGCGGCGGACAGGACGTCCACCCAGCGCACCGGGGAAGCCAGTTGGCGCCGCAGCAGCTCGCGGGCGTGCTCGCCGGAGCGGACCCACTCCCCGGTCACGGAGCTCAGCACCGGGGTGTGCGGATCGGTGAAGCGGTATCGGCTCAGCTCGGTGCCGAACTCGGCCTCCAGGCCGGCCATCAGCGAGCAGTGGAACGGTGCGCCGACCGGCAGCGGGACGGTGCGCTCCGCGCCGCGGGCGCGGGCCAGTTCACAGGCCGCGGCGACGGCCGGGGCCTCGCCGGAGACGACGGTCTGGCCCCGCTCGTTGTAGTTGGCGACCTCGACCAGGCCGTGCCGGGAGGCGTCCCGGCACGCGGCCTCGACCTGGGCCGCCGCCAGGCCGATGACCGCGGCCATGCCGCCGGCCGTCCGCTCGGAGACGCCGGCCATGAGCCGGCCCCTGACCCGCACGAGGCGTAACGCGTCGAGCGGGTCGAGTACCCCGGCGGCGACCAGCGCGGTGTACTCGCCGAGGCTGTGCCCCGTCACCGCGCCGGGTGCGAAGCGGCCTTCCCGCCGGAGCACCTCGTACACCACGAGGGAGGTGGCGACCAGGGCGGGCTGGGTGATGTCCGTGGCCGCGAGTTCCTCGGCGGTGCCGGTGGTGCAGATCTCGGCCAGCGGCAGACCGAGGGTGCGCCCGGCCCGCTCCAGCAGCGGCACGGCGATGGCGTCGTGGAACCGCACCAGGTCCCGGGCCATACCCGCGCGCTGCGAGCCCTGGCCGGGAAACATGGCGAGCACCGGCCGGGCGGACCGCGGTGCGCACACCGCGGCGGGTGGGGCATTGCTCGGCCCGGAGGGCGGCGCCGTACTCGGCAGACTCATGTGTCCGTCCTTCACGAATTCCCGTTCCGCAGTGGTTTTCTGCGCGTTCCACACGCTGCGCCCGGGTTCTGGGCGGACTGCTTGAATAGGTCTTGACGGACCTGGTTCCGGGTGCGGTCAAGAAGCTTTCAAGGGGATGGCCAACCTCCCTCGGCCACAGTGCGAACTCATACGGATCGCACGCGAGCGCGTTCGCAGGGAGGCACAGGGTGAAGGCCGTCTATTACCGCCGCTTCGGCGGTCCCGAGGTCCTGGAGTTCGACGAATTGCCGGACCCGGCACCGGGGCCGAACGGTGTGCTTGTCCGCACCCGGGCCGCAGGAGTGAACCCGCTGGACTGGAAGGCCAGGGAAGGACTGCTCGCTCCGTTCGCGGACGCGGTCTTCCCCGTCGTCGGCGGCTTCGACGTCGCCGGGACGGTGGAGGCGGTCGGCGCCTCGGTGACGGAGTTCGCGCCCGGGGACGAGGTGATGGGCTACGTGTGGCAGGACCTCCTGCGAACGGGCACCTTCGCGGAACTCGTCGTCGCGCCCGTCCGCACGCTGGCCCGCAAGCCTGCCGACCTGACCTGGGAGGAGGCCGCCGCCCTGCCGCTGGCCGGGCTGGCCGCGTACCAGAGCGTGGTGCACCGGCTCGGGGTACGGGCGGGGGAGACCGTCCTCGTGCACGCCGCCGCCGGCGGGGTCGGACTCCTCGCGGTGCAGCTCGCCCGGTGGCGCGGCGCCCGGGTGATCGGTTCGGCGAGCGAGCACAACCACGACTTCCTGCGGGAGCTCGGCGTACAGCCCGTGGCCTACGGCGGCGCCCTGGCCGAGCGGGTACGGCGGCTCGCTCCCGACGGTGTGGACGCGGTACTGGACGCGGTGGGCCGCCGGGCACTGCGCGCCTCCGCGGAACTGCTGCGTCCCGCGGGCCGGCTGGTGTCGCTGGTGGAGCCGAAGGTGACCGAGCTGGGCGGCTCCTACGTCTTCGCCCGCCCCGACGCCGCGGATCTCGCCGCGCTCGGCCGCCTCACCGAGGAGAAGCAGCTGGCCGTGGAGGTCGCCCGGACGTATCCGCTGGAACAGGCCGCCGAGGCACAGCAACTGCTCCGGGAGGGGCACACCAGGGGCAAGCTCGTGCTGACGGTCGGTGCGTGACGGCGCCGGCGCTCGCCCGCGGTGCCGTCAAGGATCGTTCAAGGAGACGGCCCACAGGCCCCGCCAAGACTTGTCGCCTCCATCCGAAGAAGGGACCAGCATGCCGACCGACGATTCTGCGGCAGAGCGGAACAAGAAGATCATCCGGAGGGTGTTCGACGAGTTCGTCAACAAGGGCGTCTTCTCGGTCGTCGACGAGATCTACCGCGAGGACATGATCGACCACCAGCCGCTCCCTGGCGCGCCCGAGGGCCGGCCGGGCGTCAAATACACCATCGCGGGGCTGCGTGCGGGTTTTCCCGATCTGCACGTCACCATCGAGGACATGAGCGCGCACGCCGACCACGTCGTGATCCACAACACCTGGCGCGGCACCCATCTCGGCGACTTCCTCGGCATGGCGCCGACCGGACGGCCGATGGAGTCGCGCGGTGTCGTGGTGTGGCGACTGGCGGACGGACTGATCGCCGAGCGCTGGGGCATCGGGGTCGAGTCCGACATGCTCGCCCAGCTCGGCATGCGGCGGCTCCACCGCGGTGGCCGCGCCGGGCGCCCGGAGGCGGGGCCCGTCGCGGCGCCCGTGGTGAACATCCTGACCGTCGCACCCGGCAAGGCCGACCGCTGGCGCCAGCTGCAGGCCGAGCTCGCCGGTCCCCGACTGGCCGAATACGAGGCTTCCCGGCGGCGCGCGGGGATCGTACGCGAGTCCTTCTGGCTCCAGCACGGCAGCGCCGAGTGCGTCGTCCACTACGTGGAGGCACGGAATCCGGCCACCGCGGGGCGCCGGCTGCTGGCTTCCGGGACGCCCTTCGACTCCTGGCTGAGCGCGACTGCCCGGGAGATCTACGGCACCGATCCCTGGGCCCTGCTGGCCGAGGGCGGCACGGCGGCGGCCGGCCACGCCTGGACGCTGCCGGTCGAGTTGGTACCGGCCGACGCCAACGGCTGAGGCCCGGTCGTTCCACACCGCGGGGGGGGGGGGGGCGCCGCGGCGGGGGCGCCCCCCGGTGTGCGCGCGCGCCGCCAGAGCGCGGGGGGGTGTTGTTTTGTTTTGTTTTTTTTTTTTATAA
>NZ_JBHYWD010000003.1:113710-114863 GCF_042751305.1 Streptomyces hokutonensis | reverse complement strand
CGTTCTTTTACTCCCCCCCACCCCCCATCCCCCGCGGCGGGTACCACCAACCGGGGGGGGTCCCCCCGCCCCGGCGCCCCCCACACCCCGTTTTCCGCTCCCGCCCTTTACCTGCGCTTGGGTTTTTCTTTAAGTGTTTTGAAAAAGTACTGAATTCATGTCAGTAATAAAGTTCTCATAACAGGAAGGAAACCTTTTCTTGTGACATCCGTCACTTCCGTATGTGACTTAATCCTTCCGGTTCCATTTCGGCCAATAATGGACTCGATTCTGCAATCGATCGAATGATCCACGGGGGGATCAAGTGGAATTTCGGATTCTCGGGCCGGTCGAACTGGAAGTCTCGGGAGAAGTGATCGGAATCGGCCCGCTGAAACAAAGGAGTGTTCTCGTCCCGCTCATTATCGACGTGCGCCGCCCGGTCATGCTCGACGCTCTCGTCTCCCGGGTCTGGGACGACTCCCCGCCCAGCGAGGTGCGGAACGTCCTGTACACCTACGTGACCCGGCTGCGACGGATTCTCGAACGGGCGGAGGGGTGCTCCGGGGAGAGGATCGAGCTCCGCCGGCAGAGCGGCGGTTATCTGCTCGACGTCGAACCCGAACGGGTGGACCTGCACCGCTTCGAGAGCCTGATGGCGCGCTCACGGCGCGTCACCGACGACGAGGAGCGGGCCCGGCTGCAGCGGCAGGCGCTCTCGCTGTGGCGGGGAACTCCGCTGGCCGACCTGCGCGGCGCCTGGTTCGGCCGGGTCCGGGAGTGGATCGAGCGCCGCCGGCTGGAGGCGCTGTCCGAGTGGGCCGGGACGGAACTCCGGCTGGGTCGGCCGCTGACCGTGATCGAGGAGTTCGGCCGGGTCGTGACCGAACAGCCGTACGCCGAGGCCATCATCGAGCAGTTACTGCTGGCGCTGTCCTCCGCCGGGCGGCCGATGGAAGCGCTCGAGCTCTACGCGGCGGCCCGGCGGCGGATCATCGACGCCATCGGTGCCGAACCCGGGCCCTCGCTGCGCCGTACCCACGAGGCGATCCTCCGCGAGGAGGTCGGCATCGCGCGGGCGGGGGGGGGGGCCACCCCCCCGGGGGCGCCGCCGCGGGGGGGCGGGTCCCCGAGGCGCGGCGAGCGGGCAGGGGGCGGGGGCTGATGACCCCCG
>NZ_JBHYWD010000003.1:94769-113700 GCF_042751305.1 Streptomyces hokutonensis | reverse complement strand
ACCGGGGCCCTCGGTGCGCGTAACCCCCGCGGGTCCCGTCGCGGTGGGGGGGGGACGGGGGGGGCGGGCGGCAACGCCCCGGGGGGTCCGGGCGGGCCGTGGCGAGGACTTCAGCCTGTCACCGTGACCGACGAGGGGGCGGAGGAGATCTCCTCCTCCGCCTCGCTCAGTCCGAACCGGTCGTGCACACGGCGCAGGAACCGGGGCGCGTACCACGAGGCGTCGCCGAGGAGCCGGAACGACGCGGGAAGCAGCACACCGCGCATGACGGTGGCGTCGAGGACGATGGCCAGGCCCGTCCCGATGCCGAAGAACTTGCCGAAGGTCAGCGGACTGACCACCCAGGCGAAGAAGCTGATGGCGATCAGGCCGGCCGCGGTGCTGACGATCCGTCCGGTCCTGCCGAGCCCCTCGACCACCGCCTCCTCGGTGCTCGCGCCCCCCTTGCGCAGCTCCGCGATCCGGCTCATGACGAACACCTCGTAGTCCATCGACAGACCGAAGGCGATACAGAGCAGCAGCACCGGCATCGAGGTGTCGAGCGGCCGCGCGGTGATGCCCAGCAGCCCGCTCAGATGCCCGTCCTGGAACACCAGCACCATCAGCCCGAGGACGGTGGCGAGCCCCAGCGCGTTGAGCAGCAGGGCCCGCAGCGGCTGCACGATGCTGCCGGTGAAGAGGAAGAGCAGCACGAAGGTGGTGAGCACCACGAGTCCGACCGCGAGCGGCAGCCGGGAGCGCATGGCGTCCTTGGTGTCGATCAGCTCGGCGGTGGTGCCGCCGACCAGGAAGTGCCCGGGGGACTTCACACTCCGGATGTCCTCGACCAGGTTCTGGGCCGCCCGTGACTCCGGGCCGACTCCGGACGCCGGCGTGATCAGCACCTGCTCGGTGCCGGCCGCGCTGAGCCCGCCCGTCCCGCCGGTCTGGGTCCGCGCACCCGCGACGAACCGCCCCGCGCTGCTGTCGACCCGTCCGACGTGCGGCAGCGCGGAGAGCTGTCGCGCGTACGACGTGATCTGATCGCGTGTGACCGGCCGCTCGCTGACCGCGCTGACCCTCGCGGTGGTGTCACCGCCGAACGAGGTGCGCAGCACCTCGCTCGCCTGACGGCTGCCTGCCGAGCTCGGCAGCATCCTGTCGTCGGGCGTGGCGAAGGAGATGTGCAGCGCCGGCAGGGCCAGGAGCGCCAGCGCCGCGATGATCGGCACCGCGAACACGACAGGCCGCCGTATGACGGCTCCCGCGAGCCGGCCCCACGGCCGGGAGGCCGCGATCCGGGTCGAGCGGACCCGGGGGATGCGGCCGGCGTTCACCCGGTGGCCGAGCACCGCCAGCAGCGCGGGCAGCACGATCACGGCCGCCACCGCGGAGACGACCGTCAGCCCGATGCCGGCGTAGGCGAGCGAGCGCAGGAACACCGACTGGAAGACCAGCAGCGCGCACATCGCCGCCGCCACGGCGGCGGCACTGAACACGATGGTCCGTCCGGCGGTCTCCACCGTCCGGATCACGGCGGCCTCCACGTCCCGCCCGCGGGCCAGCTCCTCCCGGAACCGGCTGACGCTGAGCAGCGCGTAGTCGATCGCCAGACCGAGCGCCATCGCGGTGGTGAGGTTGGTGGCGAAGACGCTCACGTCGGTGAGCGAACCCAGGACGGAGAGCTCCGCGAACGTGCCCAGCACCGCCAGCAGCGCGATCAGCAGCGGCAGCAGCGCCGAGACCAGACTGCCGAACACCACCAGGAGCAGCAGGAGCGTCAGCGGTACGGCGATGCCCTCGGCGAGGGCGATCCCCTTCTTGACCTTCACCCCGATCTCGTGGCTCACGCCGAGCGGGCCGGCGGGCCGCACCAGCACCGCGTCACCGGCCTTCTTCAGGTCGTGGTCGACGATGGCGCCGACGGTCTTGTCCTGGTCGTTCTCCGTGCCCGTGACATGCGCCAGGACCAGCGCGTACTTTCCGTCGGCCGACCTGAGGGAGGGGGCCTCGGCCGCCCAGTACGAGGTCACGTTGGTCAGTTCGTGACGGGCCTTCAGCGCGGTGGCGAGGTTCGCGCCCGCGGTGCCGACGTCCGCCGAGTCGACCGTGCCGGACCTGGCCTCGACGAGCAGGACCAGGTTGGGGTCGCCGCCGAACTTCTGGTCGACCAGCTTCCGGGCGGCGACCGACTCGGCTCCCGCCGGGGTGAAGCCGCCGCCCTGCAGCTTGGTGAACGCACCGCCCGAGAGCAGGACCGCCCCCACCAGGGCGACGCCGGAGACGGCCAGCACCAGCCGCGCCCGGCGGACGAGGAACGCGCCGATCGCGGCGTACATCAGACGCCCTCCGTGACACCGGGCCGGTGACGCTGCAGCCAGGCCGACAGCGACAGCGGCTGCCCGTACCGGGCCCAGACCGCGCCGGAGTCGACGACCTGCGGCTCGGTGTCGAGGACCACGCCCATCTGCATCTGCCGGGCGAGGACCGGGTTGAACGGCTTCATCAGCGCGCTCATCGGCCGAAGCATGCCGAGCGACATCTTGTTCTCGCCCTTGACCTGCTTTCCCATCGAGGCCGCGACGAGTTCGTTGACCTGGGCGAGGGTCAGCGCCTCGGGGCCGCCGAGGTCGGCGGAGAAGCCCTCGCCCGCGCGCCCGGCCAGCGCGGCGGCCACCCGGGCCACGTCCGTGCCGGACACCCAGGAGACCGGATTGGTGCCCGAGCCCAGCACCATGGCCTTGCCCTTCTTGGCGATCGGCTCGGCGAGCATCTCCACCCAGGTGTCCATGAGGTGGGTGGGCCGCAGGATCGAGAACGGCACCTTGCTGCCGCGCAGCGTGCGCTCGGCCTCGAACTTGAGGCGGAAGAACTCCACCGGACTGTCGGCGCGGGCGCTCGCCGTCGAGAGATACACGAAGTTCTCGACCGCGGCGTCCCCGGCGACCTCGATCAGGGCGGGGACACCCTTGCCCTCGATGCCCTTGGGGCCGCTCGCCCCCTTGCCGTTGCCGCCCTGGACGGTGCAGACGATCGCCCTGGCGCCGGTGACGGCCCGCACCAGCGAGTGCCGGTCGTGCAGATCACCGGCGACGACCTCGACGTCCCGGGCGAACTTCACCGAGGAAGGGGTCCGGGTGACGACGCGCACCGCCTGCCTGTCGCTGCGCAGTTGGTCCACGATCTGGCGGCCGACCTTGCCGGTGCCGCCGAAGACGACGATCACGCCTGGCTCCTTTACGCTGTCAGTAAATCTAACATTGTTAGACATTAGATCGGCGATAGTATTCCCGTGTCAACGGAAGGACGAACGTGACGACGAAACCCGAGCTCACGCAGCCGAAGTCGCAGCCGAGCGCCAGCAGGCAGCGGCGCGAGCGGGAGCGTCAGCAGATGCGCGCGCGCCTGCTGGAGGCGGCGAGGGACATCGCGGCCGAGGAGGGCTGGAACGCGGTCACGATCCGCCGCATCGCCAACAAACTCGAGTACACCCCGCCGATCCTGTACCAGTACTTCTCCAGCAAGGAGTCACTGTTCGTCGAGCTGATGCTGGTCGGCTTCAGCGAGCTCACCGACCGGCTCGCCACCGCCGCCGAGGCCCCGGCCCAGCAGCGACTGGCCGCCCTGGCCGAGGCGTACTGGGCCTTCGCGTTCGCCTCGCCCGAGCTCTACCAGGCGATGAACGGCATGGACGGT
Organism: Streptomyces hokutonensis; assembly: GCF_042751305.1. Taxonomy (GTDB): domain Bacteria; phylum Actinomycetota; class Actinomycetes; order Streptomycetales; family Streptomycetaceae; genus Streptomyces; species Streptomyces hokutonensis_A. The sequence goes on along the minus strand of NZ_JBHYWD010000003.1, from coordinate 110,025 downwards.
GTGCCGTTCGGCACCGCCGACACCCCGCCGGAGGCGAAGACCGCCTTCCGTACGTTCCGTATCGCCCTGCAGAGCGTCGCCGAGGCCCGCGGTGCCGAGCTGAGTGACCCCGGCGGGGCGGTCGACACCCTCTGGGCCTTCCTGCACGGCTGTGTCTCACTGGCGATGGCGGGCAGGGTCAAGGGCGGCTCCGAGCGGGCCAGAGCCCTCATGCTGAACGCCGTGGAACCGCTCTTCGCCGCCCACTTGAGCCACTAGATCCGGACCTGCGGGACCTCCCAGCGGGCGCCGGTGCCCATGTCCTTGTCGACCTGTTTCCAGATCGGGCCCGACCACACCGCCCGGAAGAGCAGGGTGCGGGCGCGGACGGCGAGCGGGTTGCCCCAGCTGCCGACGCGGCCGACCGCCCGGGCCGCCTTCTGGAAGGAGTGGACCCGCGGCCGGCGTTCCTCCTCGTAGACACGGAGCGCGGCCACGGGGTCGGCCGCCGTGGCGAGGACACGAGCGAGCACCAGCGCGTCCTCCAGGGCCTGGCAGGCTCCCTGGCCGACGTTGAAGTTCATCGGGTGGGCGGCGTCCCCGAGCAGGGTGACCCTGCCCTCGCCCCAGACCTTGTCCGGCCGGCGGTCCACCACGTCGTTGCGGAGGATCACCTCCGACGGCGTCCGCTCGATGATCTCCTCGACCGGGTCCATCCAGCCCCGGTGCCGGGCCAGCAGCATGCTCTTGACGTCGGCGCCGTCCCGGCCGCCCGGCCGGGTGTTCGCCACGCTCATCCAGTGCAGCCGGCCCGGCGCGATGGCGTAGAAGACGAACCGGGTGCCGTTGCCGAACATGCACCGGAAGAAGTCGTCCGGCACGAAGTCCGGTTCCACCTGTACCGCCGCCCGCCAGGCCGTGTAGCCGGCGAAGTCGGGCGGGGTGTCGCCGAGCAGCTGGGCACGGACACGGGAGTTGACGCCGTCCGCGCCGATCAGCACATCGCCGCGCACCTCGGACCCGTCGGCCAGGGCGACGCTCACCCCGTCCTCGTCCTGCCGGTAGCCTGTGACGTCGGCATCGGTGCGCACCGCGTCCGGAGCCGCCTCCTCCAGGGCGTCGGCGAGGATGTCCACCAGGTCGTCGCGGCCGATGGCCACCACCGGCTGGCCGTACCGGTCCGTGAACTGCTCGACCGGCCAGACGGCCAGCTCGCCGCCGTTCCAGTTGCGGAACTCGCAGCGCACCTGCGATCGGCCGACCTTGTGCAGCGCACCGGCCAGGCCGAGGTCCTGCAGCGCGAGTACGGCGTTGGTCCACAGATGGACCCCGCACCCCGCCGCTCGCAGCCTGTGCGCCCGTTCCAGGACGACCACCTCGATGCCCGCCTTGCGGAGCGCGAGCGCGGTCGCGAGCCCGCCGATCCCGCCGCCCGCGACGATCACCCTGAGCTGTCGTGCCATGTCTGCCTCCCTTCGGGGCTCCACTCTCGGACGGCGCACTGGGCGCGAACCTTGACCCGATCTTGCAAGGCGGATTCAAGGTTTCCGCCCATGCGGCGGCTCCACGATCGCCCGGCTACCGGAACAGTCCAGAGAAAACGGGGGAAACCATGCTCAGCCGTCGCAACCTTCTCCGCGCCGGGGCCGCGTCCCTGGGCCTGGCGGCCGTCCCGACGCTCACCGCCGCGCCGGCCCGGGCGGCGGTCCGCTGGGGCAGCCTCCGCTCCCACCTGAGAGGCGACCTGATCCTGCCCGGCGACGCCACCTACGACCAGGCGAAGCAGCTCGACCAGATCCAGTTCGACACCGTGCTCCCGAGCGCGGTCGCCTACTGCGAGAGCCCCGCCGACGTGGCGCTCTGCCTGCGCTTCGCCGCCGACAACGACCTGGCGACGGCCGTGCGCAGCGGCGGCCACAGCGCGGCCGGCTACTCCACCTCCCAGGGGCTCGTCGTGGACGTGTCCCGGCTCGACTCGATTGCCGTCGGCTCCGGCACGGTCACCCTCGGCCCGGGCGCCCAGCTGGTCGACATCACCCACACCCTCGCCTCCACGGGCCTGGCCATCGCCGGCGGCTACTGCCCGACCGTCCGTGCCGGCGGCTTCCTCCAGGGCGGCGGACTGGGGCCCCAGACCCGCACCATCGGCATGGCCTGCGACACGGTCACCTCGGCCCGGGTCGTGCTCGCCGACGGCCGCCGCGTCACCGCCTCCGCCACCGACCACCCCGACCTGTACTGGGCGCTGCGCGGCGGAGGCGGCGGCAACTTCGGCGTCGTGACCTCGTACACCCTGACCACCAACCCGGTCGCCGAGATCGCGGTGGCCTTCGTCAACTGGTCCTACGACCAGGCCGTCGACGTCATGAACGGCTGGGCCCAGTGGCTGGCCGGCGCGCCCTCGACGGTCGGCGGTCTCGCCGAGGTCAACCTGACCGACCCGTCCGCCACCCCGCAGGTCCAGGTGATCCTGCTGGGACTGGGCGGACTCGACCAGCTCAACCAGGAGGCGACCCGCCTCGCGGACGCGGTCGGCAGCGCACCCGCCTCCCAGTTCGCCGCTCTCATGCCGTACGAGTCCGCCCTGATGATCGCCTACGGCTGCTCGGCCTACACCGTCGCCCAGTGCCACCGCACCGGCACCGGAACCGACGCGCAGCTCCCGCGGACCGCCTGGGCCGATGCCCGCAGCCGGCTGTTCACCGGACCCCTTCCGCGCAGCAACTGGTCGGAACTGCTGACCGCGTACGACACCGACCGCAGGAGCGGCCAGCTGCGCCAGCTGCGGGCGACCGCGCTCGGCGGCGCGGCGAACGCGCCGGGACGGACGGACACCGCCTACGTGCACCGCGACAGCCTCTACCTGCTCACCTACAACGCGTCGATCGCCGTCGGCCCCACCGACGACGACAGCCTGACGGCCGCCCGCGCCTGGGCCGACCGCGGGTTCAGGGCCATGGACCCCTACTCGAACGGCGAGTCGTACCAGAACTACATCGACCCGGCCCTCTCCGACCACATGGCCGCCTACTACGCGGAGAACGCGACCCGGCTGGTCCGGGTGAAGAGGAAGTACGACCCCTACGTCCTCTTCCGCTTCCCTCAGGCCGTCTCCGCCTGACGCCGCCCGCCTCCCGCCGGGGACTGCCGGGTAACCTGCGAGGATGCTGCCCGAGGTCACCGCGACGCGTTATCTCGCCCCCCTGCACTCCGGCGGCTCCGTCCCCGGAGTCGTCGAGGCCGACGACCTCGGCACCTACGTCGTGAAGTTCACCGGCTCCGCGCAGGGCCTCAAGGCACTCGTCGCCGAAGTCGTCGTCGGGGAACTCGCCCGCGCCCTGGGACTGCGTTTCCCCGAACTCGTGCTCGTGCACTTCGACCCGGAGATCGCCGACGGGGAACCGCACCAGGAGGTCCGGGACCTGCACCGCGCGAGCGCGGGCTTGAACCTCGGTATGGACTATCTTCCGGGCGCGCGGGACTTCACCCCGGAGGTCGCCGCGCGCTGCACGGTCGACCCGCTGGAGGCCGGGAGGATCGTCTGGCTCGACGCGCTGACCGTCAACGTCGACCGTACGGTGCACAGTTCGAACCTGATGATCTGGCCGACCCTCGGCATCGCACCGCCGCGCCTGTGGCTCATCGACCACGGCGCCGCCCTCGTCTTCCACCACCGCTGGGACGGCTCCGACCCCACGAAGGCCTACGACTTCCGCCACCACGCCCTCGGCCGCTACAAGCCCGACACCCGGGCCGCCGACGCGGAACTCGCGCCCCGGGTGACCGAGGAGCTGCTGCGCCGGATCGTGGCCGAGGTCCCGGACGCCTGGCTGGCCGCCGAACCGGGCCTCGCGACCCCCGACGCCGTCCGGGAGGCGTACGTCGACCACCTCCACGCGCGCGTGCGGGCCTCCGCGGCCTGGCTGCCCACCGACTTCCCCAGCGGGGAGGAACTCGCCGCAGAGGAGGCCCGGCGCGCCGCGAAGACACAGCAGGGCCGCCCGAGTTGGCTCAAGCGGGTCCCCGACCTGCACGGCAAGCCGGCGGCGGAACAGGATTGGTCGGTACACCTGGGATGACGGGAAGACGACGGGCATGACCCAACGAGTTCAGATCGAGTACTGCACCCAGTGCCGTTGGCTGCCGCGCGCCGCCTGGCTGGCGCAGGAGCTGTTGACCACCTTCGAGACCGAGCTGACGGAACTGTCCCTGAAGCCCGGCACCGGCGGTGTCTTCGTCGTCCGCGTCAACGACGAGGTCGTGTGGGACCGCCGTGTGCAGGGCTTCCCGGAACCCACGGCCGTGAAGCAGCTTGTACGCGACCGAGTGGCCCCGGGAAGGTCCCTGGGCCACTCGGACAAGTGAACGCTGCTTGAGATTCAGCCCTTGAGCTGCTCGTACGCCGGCAGGGTCAGGAAGTCCGCGTAGTCGGCGTCGAGGGCGACCTCCAGGAGCAGGTCGTGGGCCTGCTGCCAGTGGCCCGCGGCGAAGGCGTCCGCGCCGATCTCGGCACGGATGTTCTCCAGCTCCTCGGCGGCGATCCTGCGCGCCAGCTCGGGAGTTGCCTTCTCGCCGTTCTCGAACTCGACGTCCGCGTTGATCCACTGCCAGATCTGCGAGCGCGAGATCTCGGCGGTGGCCGCGTCCTCCATCAGGTTGAAGATGGCGACCGCGCCGAGTCCGCGCAGCCACGCCTCGATGTAACGGATGCCCACCTGAACGGCGTTGACGAGTCCGGGATACGTCGGCTTCGCGTGCAGCGAGTCCACGGCGATCAGGTCGGCTGCCTTGACGTCGACGTCCTCGCGCAGCCGGTCCTTCTGGTTCGGCTTCTCGCCGAGCACCGCGTCGAAGGAGGCCAGCGCGATCGGCACCAGGTCCGGGTGGGCCACCCAGGAGCCGTCGAAACCGTCGCCCGCCTCACGGTCCTTGTCCGCCTTGACCTTCTCGAACGCGACCTTGTTGACCGCCTCGTCACGGCGGGACGGGATGAACGCCGCCATGCCGCCGATCGCGTGCGCCCCGCGCTTGTGGCAGGTGCGGACGAGGAGTTCGGTGTACGCCCGCATGAACGGGGCGGTCATCGTCACGGCGTTGCGGTCCGGGAGGACGAACCTGGGGCCGCCGTCACGGAAGTTCTTCACGATGGAGAACAGGTAGTCCCAGCGGCCCGCGTTCAACCCCGAGGCGTGGTCGCGGAGTTCGTAGAGGATCTCCTCCATCTCGTACGCGGCGGTGATCGTCTCGATCAGCACGGTCGCGCGGACCGTGCCCTGCGGGATGCCCACGTAGTCCTGCGCGAACACGAACACGTCGTTCCACAGCCGGGCTTCGAGGTGCGACTCGGTCTTCGGGAGGTAGAAGTACGGGCCCTTGCCCAGGTCCAGCAGCCGCTGCGCGTTGTGGAAGAAGTACAGCCCGAAGTCCACGAAGGCGCCCGGGACCTGCTCACCGTCGACCAGCAGGTGACGTTCGTTCAGATGCCAGCCGCGGGGCCGCATCACGACGGTCGCCAGCTCCTCATCGGCCTTCAAGGCGTACGACTTACCGGAGTTGGGGTCGGTGAAGTCGATCGCGCGGGTGTAGGCGTCGATCAGGTTGAGCTGGCCCGTGACGACGTTCTCCCACGTCGGCGCCGAGGCGTCCTCGAAGTCCGCGAGCCAGATCTTCGCGCCCGAGTTGAGGGCGTTGATCGTCATCTTGCGGTCGGTGGGGCCGGTGATCTCGACCCGCCGGTCGTTCAGCGCGGCGGGGGAGGGGGCCACCTTCCAGGAGTCGTCCGCGCGGATCGCTGCGGTCTCCGGGAGGAAGTCGAGGGTGGAGGTACGGGCGATCTCCGCGCGGCGCTCGGCCCGGCGGGCGAGGAGTCCGGCCCGCCGGGGCGTGAACCGGCGGTGCAGCTCGGCCACGAAGGCGAGGGCCTCGGCGGTGAGGACCTCCTCCTGCCGGGGGAGGGGTTCGGCGTCGACGACGACCGGCGAGGACGGCGCTGGTGCGGACATGAACTGTCACTTCCTTCAGCGAGCGTGGCACCGGGTGCCAGATGACCCGGGTGGGACGGGGAGCACCCGAGGGGCCGTCGGGCGCTTCTGAACAGTGGATACTAGTTTCCTCATCGTGGAAGTTCAATGGTTTGTTGACGTCGAGATTCTCCGCATCGAGCCAAAGTGGCGCTGAGTGTCACCCCGTTCACTCAAGGTGGACGAGGTCCGCCTCAGTGTCGATGTCGTAGGGCTCGGCCGCATCCCTGCACTCGACGAGCACGACCGAATCCGCGTGCGCCTTGAGGTACGCCCGCGCCCCCCGGTCCCCGGTCGCGCTCTCCGCGATCCCGGCCCAGTGTGCGGCCCCGAACAGCACCGGATGCCCGCGTACCCCGTCGTAGGCGGCCGAGACGAGCGAGTCCTCGCCCGTGAACCCGGCCAGCACCCGCGCCACCGCCTCCGCACCGATCCCGGGCTGGTCGACGAGCGACACGAGCACCGCCCGCGCCCCCGTACCGGCGAGCGAGTCCAGCCCGGCCCGCAGCGAGGACCCCATCCCCCGCTCCCACTCCGGGTTCTCCACGACCACACAACCGGTCAGCTCCGCCCGCTCCCGTACGGCGTCGGCGCGCGCCCCCAGGACCACGTGGACGCGACTGAGCCCGGCCGCGCGCAGCACCCCGACCGCGTGCTCCACGAGGGGCCGCCCCCGGTGTTCCAGCAGCGCCTTGGGCCGCCCGCCGAGCCGCCGGCCGCCCCCGGCGGCGAGCAGCAGGGCGGCCACCTGGTCTTCGTTTCGCGTCATACGTCCTGCATACCTGACCGGGCGGCGACGGCAGGGAATCCTCCGACTTAATTTCGGTCCGTGGAGTGGCGCAGCCCGTGCCGGGTGGCGTTTACTGGCCCGCGTCCCTCGGTGCCCGACCAGTGTCGCGGGGTGCGCGGCGGGATCACAAAGTTCTTGCGCACGACGGCGTGCGAGGGGGGAGAGCTGTGTTGCGGAGCTTGGGGCAGAGGCCAGTGACCGGCAGCGACGAGGATCCGAGGGTGGCGGAACTGCGGACCGCGGTGTCCCGGTTACGCCGCGAACTGGCCGCGCATCCGGCCGAGTTCCCCGACCGCGTCATCGCCGAGGACGAACTCGCGGCGCTGGCCGCGATGACCATCGACGGCATCCCCGAAATCCCGCGCCTGCGCCGCTCGTTGCTCCTGATCGCCGGCGCGATCGGTTCGGTGAGCGCCCTCGCGCGGGGCCTGACGGACGTACGCAACGCGGTGGATCTGTTCGGGCAACCTCGGGGCGGGCAGGGCTAGTTCAGCGCTATCAGAGGCTGGACGGGAACGGACCCCGGTAGCCCGTGTGCGGGGTGGTGCTCCGGTGTGCGAACTGTTCGCAGAGCCAGGTCTCCTGGACGAAGTCGGTGTGCTCGTTCCAGGCGTCGACGACATTGTCCGGATCGGGCCGGGCGTCACGGAAGCAGGCCAGTCCGCCCATCAGCCCGTGTCCCACCAGCTGGTAGTCGGACCTGGCGCACATGACGCAGGCCCACAGCCGTGCTCCGTCCGGCAGTTGCCGCTGGATCTCGTACAGCGCGTCCTCGAAGTTGTCGCCTCCGTCACTGCTGGGGTACTCACGCCCGTCCAGGCGCAGGGTCGTGGTGAGCGTCTCCGCGTCCAGCCCGAGCCTGTGGCCGGCCGGGTCCCCGAGCCGCAACGCGCAGGCCAGCACCGCCGTCCGTACGCCCTGCCCCTCGACGGCGACGGACAGCGGCACCTCCCACTCCAGGAGGCAGGAGCAGAGTCCCCCGTCGAAGAAGGCGAACGAGGCCTCCGGCGGCTCCCCGCCGAGCGCGCGGAGGTCGTTCATGCTGTTGCTCTCGAAGCGGACGCCTCTGATCGTCGTGCGGATCAGCTGCCGGCCGTCCGACTCGAAGACGACGTCCTCGCCGCCGTGCCGGTCGGTGTACCGCCCGGGCCAGCGCTGCACAGTCGTCACGCCGGGTTCTGGCTGGCCAGTGCCTCCGACAGTTCGCCGGCCACCTGCTGGAGGATCGGCACGATCTTCTCGGTCGCCGACTCGGTGACCCGGCCCGCCGGACCCGAGATCGAGATCGCCGCCGCCGTAGGGGAGTTGGGCACGGATACGGCGAGGCAGCGGACGCCGATCTCCTGCTCGTTGTCGTCGATCGCGTAGCCGAGGCGGCGCACGTCCTCCAGGGCCGTGAGGAAACCCTCGGGCGTGGTGATCGTCTTCTCGGTCGCGGCCGGCATGCCGGTACGGGCGAGCAGTGCGCGTACCTCGTGGTCGGGGGTGTTGGCGAGCAGCGCCTTGCCGACGCCCGTGGAGTGCGGCAGGACGCGCCGGCCGACCTCGGTGAACATGCGCATCGAGTGCTTGGACGGCACCTGCGCCACGTACACGATCTCGTCGCCGTCGAGCAGCGCCATGTTCGCCGTCTCGCCGGTCTCCTCGACCAGCCGGGCGAGGTAGGGGCGGGCCCAGGTGCCGAGCAGCCGGGACGCGGACTCGCCGAGCCGGATCAGCCGCGGGCCGAGGGCGTACCGCCGGTTGGCCTGCTGGCGGACGTAACCGCAGACCACGAGTGTGCGCATCAGCCGGTGAATGGTGGGCAGCGGCAGGCCGCTGCTGGCGGAGAGCTCGCTCAGGCCGACCTCACCGCCCGCGTCGGCCATCCGCTCCAGCAGATCGAAGGCGCGCTCGAGGGACTGGACCCCACCCGTGGCGGACTTGGTGGAGTCGGTGCTGCTGGCGCTGGACGGCGGCACGGCGCGTTCCTTTCGGCACGGGCGGGAAGGGCTGAAGCCTACCCGGGGGTCGGTTGACTCCCCGCCTGTGCGTAGCTAAGTTCTGCTTGCCGGAAGTTTAATTCCGCTTTGTGGAAACGTCCAGAGTGTGCGCGGTGGGCGCATCGTGGAGAAGTGTGCCCTTGACGGTACGGGAGCGGGAGTGAAGACTCCTTCAACAGAACGTTGAATTCCGTTACGCGGACGTAAATCCCGTTTCCCGGAAGTAACGGAAGCGACGACGGCGGCAGAGAGGGGTCCGGGTGTCCGACGCTGAACTGGTGGTGCGCTCCACGCGTGTCATCACTCCCAAGGGGACGCGCGCCGCGGCGGTCGCCGTAACCGGCGGAAAGATCACGGCCGTTCTCCCCTACGATGCCCAAGTCCCGTCCGGAGCACGGTTCGAGGACTTCGGCGACGACGTCCTGCTGCCCGGTCTGGTCGACACCCATGTGCATGTGAACGACCCCGGCCGCACCCACTGGGAGGGCTTCTGGACCGCCACGCGCGCGGCGGCGGCCGGCGGCATCACCACCCTGATCGACATGCCGCTCAACTCCCTCCCGCCGACGACGACGGTCGACAACCTCCGTACCAAGCAGGAGGTCGCCGCGACCAAGGCGCACATCGACGTCGGCTTCTGGGGTGGCGCCCTGCCGGACAACGTCAAGGACCTGCGCCCGCTGCACGACGCCGGTGTCTTCGGCTTCAAGGCGTTCCTGTCCCCGTCCGGCGTGGACGAGTTCCCGCACCTCGACCAGGACCAACTGGCCCGTTCCCTGGCCGAGATCGCCGGTTTCGGCGGCCTGCTCATCGTGCACGCCGAGGACCCGCACCATCTGGAGGCGGCCCCGCAGCACGGCGGCCCCAAGTACGCGGATTTCCTTGCCAGTCGGCCGCGCGGCGCCGAGGACACGGCCATCGCCGGGCTGATCGCCGCCGCCAAGCGCCTCGACGCGCGCGTGCACGTCCTGCACCTCTCCTCCTCCGACGCGCTGCCGCTGATCGCCGCCGCCAAGGCCGAGGGTGTCCGCATCACGGTGGAGACGTGCCCGCACTACCTGACCCTCACGGCCGAGGAAGTCCCGGACGGCGCAAGCGAGTTCAAGTGCTGCCCGCCCATCCGCGAGTCCGCCAACCAGGACCTGCTGTGGCGGGCGCTGGCCGAGGGCACGATCGACTGCGTGGTGACGGACCACTCGCCCTCCACCGCCGACCTCAAGACCGCCGACTTCGCCACCGCGTGGGGCGGCATCTCCGGCCTCCAGCTGAGTCTCGCGGCGGTGTGGACGGAGGCGCGCAAGCGGGGTTACGGCCTGGAGGACGTGGTCCGCTGGATGTCGTCAAGGACCGCGCGGCTGGCGGGACTTGAGCAGAAGGGCGCCATCGAGGCGGGCCGCGACGCCGACTTCGCGGTCCTCGCGCCCGACGAGACGTTCACCGTGGACCCGGCGGCCCTCCAGCACCGCAACCGTGTCACGGCGTACGCCGGCAAGACCCTCAGCGGCGTCGTGAAGTCGACCTGGCTGCGCGGCGAACGCATCGTGCTGGACGGCGAGTTCACCGACCCGAAGGGCCAACTCCTGACCCGTACCCCCTGATTCACCCCTCCGCACCCGCAGCGGCCCACGTCTGAAAGGCAGACCTTGTGACGGCGATTCCCAGTTTCACCGGCGACGCGAACCCCTACGGAGGCGGTGACCCGTACGCGGACTACCGCACGGCCGACTTCCCCTTCACCCAGTACGCCAACCTCGCCGACCGGCAGCTCGGCGCCGGTGTCATCGCCGCCAACGACGAGTTCTTCGCCCAGCGGGAGAACCTCCTGGTGCCCGGGCCCGCCGAGTTCGACCCCGAACTTTTCGGTCACAAGGGCAAGATCATGGACGGCTGGGAGACCCGCCGCCGTCGTGGCGCCTCGGCGGACCACCCCTGGCCGACGGCGGAGGACCACGACTGGGCACTGGTCCGGCTCGGCGCGCCCGGTGTGATCCGGGGGATCGTCGTCGACACGGCCCACTTCCGCGGCAACTACCCCCAGTCGGTGTCCGTGGAAGCCATCTCGGTGCCGGGCTCCCCGTTCCCCGAGGACCTGCTCTCCGACGACGTCAAGTGGACGACCCTGGTCCCGCGCACACCGGTCGGCGGCCACGCGGCGAACGGTTTCGCCATCTCGGTCGAACAGCGCTTCACCCACCTCCGCGTCAACCAGCACCCCGACGGCGGCATCGCACGTCTGCGCGTCTACGGCGAGGTCGTCCCCGACCCCGCCTGGCTGGCCGCGCTGGGCACTTTCGACGTGGTCGCCCTGGAGAACGGCGGCCGGGCCGAGGACGCCTCCAACCTCTTCTACTCACCCGCCACCAACACCATCCAGCCCGGCCGCTCCCGCAAGATGGACGACGGCTGGGAGACCCGCCGCCGCCGCGACCAGGGCAACGACTGGATCCGCTACGCCCTGGCAGCCCAGGCCCGGATCCGCGCCCTCGAGATCGACACGGCGTACCTGAAGGGCAACAGCGCGGGCTGGGCCTCGGTGTCGGTACGGGACGGCGAGTCCGGCGACTGGCACGAGATCCTCCCGCGCACCCGCCTCCAGCCCGACACGAACCACCGCTTCGTACTCCCGACCCCGGCGATCGGCACGCACGCGCGCGTGGACATCTATCCGGACGGCGGGATCTCGCGGCTGCGGTTGTTCGGTTCCCTGACGGAACAGGGGGCGGCGGCGCTGGCGGCACGGCATCAGGAGCTGGGCGGCTGACGCCCCACGCGCGCGTGGGGCGCACCGACACCGGTGCGCCCCACTTGCTTCTCAGACCGAGTGTCCGCCGTCCACCACGAACTCCGCCCCCGTGACGTAGTCCGCCCCCGCCAGACACGCGACCATCGACGCCACCTCGTCCGCCGTCCCGAACCGCCCCAGCGCCGTCATGGCCGCCTGGTCGGCCGCGTACGGTCCGTCCGCCGGGTTCATGTCGGTGTCCGTGGGCCCCGGGTGGACGATGTTCGCGGTGATCCCGCGTCCGCCCAGCTCACGGGCGAGCGCCTTGGTCAGGCCGATCAGCGCCGACTTGCTCGCCGCGTACAGCGTCCCGCCCGGGCCGGGCACCCGTTGCGTCATGCACGTGCCGATCGTGATGATCCGCCCCCCGGACGCCATCCGCGCGGCAGCCGCCTGCGAGGTCAGGAACACCCCGCGGACATTGACCGCCAGGACGCGGTCCACATCGGCGAGGGTCAGCCCGTCCAGCGGACCGAGCACACCCACCCCCACGTTGTTCACCAGCACGTCGAGCCCGCCCAGCGCCTCCGCCGTCCGCTCCACCGCGCCCGCCGCCCCGGCGGCATCCGCGGAGTCCGCGCGCAGCGCGACCGCCCGCCGTCCCAGGGCCCCGATCCGGTCTACGACGTCCTCGGCCGCCTCCTTGCCCTCCACGTAGGTGACGGCCACGTCCGCGCCGTCCCGTGCCAGCCGCAGTGCCGTCGCCGCGCCGATGCCGCGGCTGCCGCCGGTGACCAGGGCGACCTTGCCGTTCAGGGTTCCGTAAGTCGTTGTCATGAGCCCATCCCAGCGGCCGGCGCACCCGCGTGCTGGCGGCGAACGGACGCCGACCTCGCGCGGCCGGAACTGATTCCGCCGTCTCCGGCGTTCTCCCCCCGTGACCCTTCAGCAAGAAATCGTCGGCAACGCCATGCAGATGGCGGTCGTCAACCTGAACCCCGGCCAGACCGTGTACTGCGAGGCCGGGAAGTTCCTCTTCAAGACGACGAACGTGACCATGGAGACCCGGTTGAGCGGCCCGCCCGGCGCCGGACAGCAGCAGGGCGGCGCCGGCTCGGGCGGTATGGGCGGCATCCTCCGGCAGGCCATGGGGACGGCCATGCAGGTCGGCCAGCGCGCGCTCGCCGGCGAGTCGCTGGCGTTCCAGTACTTCACCTCCCAGGGCGGCGAGGGCACCGTCGGCTTCGCGGGCGTGCTTCCCGGGGAGATGCGCGCGCTGGAACTGGACGGCACGCGCGCGTGGTTCGCGGAGAAGGACGCCTTCGTGGCGGCCGAGTCCAGCGTCCAGTTCGGCATCGCCTTCCAGGGCGGCCGCACCGGCATGAGCGGCGGCGAGGGCTTCGTCCTGGAGAAGTTCACCGGGCGCGGCACGGTGATCATCGCCGGCGCGGGCAACTTCATCGACCTGAACCCGGCCGACTTCGGCGGCCGCATCGAGGTCGACACCGGCTGCCTCGTCGCCTTCGAGGAGGGCATCCAGTACGGCGTCCAGCGCATCGGCGGCCTCAACCGCCAGGGCCTGATGAACGCCGTGTTCGGCGGCGAGGGCCTCTCCCTGGCCACCCTGGAGGGCAACGGCCGCGTCATCCTCCAGTCCCTCACCATCGAGAGCCTCGCCAACGCCCTGAAGAAGGCCCAGGGCGGCGACAAGCAGGGCCCGACCGGCGGCATGTTCTCGACCCACGCCGGGTGAGGTGCCGTAGCGGCGACCGATGAGTTGCGGGGGCGGGCCGGGTCTGAGCTGATGACACCAACCCCCGCAGCAGGAAGCAGGCACCCGACATGGGCAAGCTCGTCTCCACCATCTTCGTCACCCTCGACGGCGTCTACCAGGCCCCCGGCGGCCCCGAAGAGGACACCCGCGGCGGCTTCGAGCACGGCGGCTGGAGCTTCGTGTACGGCGACGACGACTTCGGCCGGTTCGTGGTCGAGGTCTTCGACCGCTCCGGTGCCTATCTGCTCGGCCGCCGTACGTACGACATCTTCGCCTCGTACTGGCCGAACATGACCGACCCCGCGGACCCGATCGCGTCCAAGCTGAACGCGCTGCCGAAGTACGTCGCGTCGGCCACCCTCACCGACCCCTCCTGGGCCGGCACCACTGTCCTCGGCGGAGACCTCGCCAAGGAGGTCGCCGCCCTCAAGGAGCGCACCGAGGGCGAGCTCCAGGTGCACGGCAGCGGCGCCCTCGTCCGGTCCCTCCTGGAACTCGGCCTCCTCGACACCGTCCACCTGGTGACCTTCCCGGTCGTACTCGGCACCGGCCTGCGCTTGTTCCCCGAGGGCACAACTCCCAAGGCCTTCAAGCGCACGGGCGGGACCATCACCAGTACCGGCGTCTCCATCCAGTCGTACGACGTGGCGGGCCGCCCCACGTACGGCTCGTACGCGGACCCGGAAAACGCCTAGTCGGCGCAGGTCCGCGCCGGTACGGTGATCGCTCCGAGTGGGAGCCGCCGCCGTCTCCACCCAGCCGTTGGAGACCGGGAGAGCCGCCCCCATGTCCTCGATCGCCGTACCGGGTGCCCTCGCGCCCCGCCGCACCTGGCAGACCGACCTGCCCGTCCTGCTGGTCGCCGTGGTCTGGGGCGCCAGCTATCTCGCCGCCAAGGACATCACCACCGCCCGTACGGTCCTCGCCGTCCTGGTCCTGCGCTTTGCCCTCGTGCTGCCCGTCCTGGCGGTCGTCGGCCACCGCTCGCTGCGCGCCCTGACGGCCGCCCAGTGGCGCGGCGCGGCCCTGCTCGGACTGATCCTCGCCGGGATCTTCCTCCTGGAGACCTACGGCGTCGTCCACACCTCGGCGACGAACGCGGGCCTCATCATCAGCCTCACCATGATCTTCACCCCGCTCGCCGAGGCCGCGGTGACCCGCACCCGGCCCTCCCGCGCCTTCCTCGGCGCAGCCGCCCTCTCCGTGCTCGGCGTACTGCTGCTGACCCAGGGCGCCGGCTTCAGCCGCCCCTCCCTCGGCGACCTCCTCATGCTGCTCGCGGCCCTGGCCCGCACCCTGCACGTGCTGGCCATGTCCCGCGTGAAGTCCGTCCGGGGCGCCGACGCGCTGCCCCTGACCACCGTCCAACTCGGCGCCGCCGTAGGGGTGTTCGCGCTGCTGTCGGCCGGCGCCGACACCACGCCGTGGGCGACGGCGGCGGACTTCGGGCCCCGCGAGTGGGCCGGGCTGCTGTTCCTGTCGGTGTGCTGCACCCTCTTCGCGTTCTTCGTCCAGATGTGGGCCGTACGCAGGACCTCCCCCTCCCGGGTGAGCCTGCTGCTCGGCACCGAGCCCCTGTGGGCGGCCGCGGCCGGCATCGCGCTCGGCGGGGAACGGCTCGGTGCGTTCGGGCTGGCGGGCGGCGTGCTCGTCCTGGTGGGGACGGCGTGGGGACGCGGCGCCGCACGGTGACTCCCGGAAGGCTCAACGGCATCGGGAGTCCTCGAACTGCTCCCGGCCCTGCCGAAAGCCAGGTCGGCGAAGGGTTCCGTCACCGGGATCGGCACCCGCGGAGGATTCACGGTCGACTTCTCCTGGCGGGACGGAGACGGAACTCCGGGCCGGAAAGGTGCGCAGGAAGATCTCCCTCAAGCCCGGCGCATCCGTGAGGATCGACCTTCAGCGAGGCGTGAAGCGTCTGGCGTCGGAAACACGCGGCGATTGGGGTGCCCCCGGGGCACGCAGAACCAGGGCCGGTTCGGGTGTTTG
>NZ_JBHYWD010000003.1:0-94759 GCF_042751305.1 Streptomyces hokutonensis | reverse complement strand
TTGTCTTGCTAAACCAGGCGGGTTTGCGTCGCCGCGGGGGACCCTCCTCCCCTGGCCGTGTCCGGGTGTGACCGTTCGGTCGGTGCTACTTCGTGGCGAGGAACAGGTAGTCGGCCGTGTAGGGGACGCGGGCGGTGGGCTGCTTGGCCGGGTTGCAGGTGCCGGCCGGGGCGACGCCGCCGGCGGTGTTGAGCCGTAGGACCGAGGTGGTCTTGGACAGGAGGCCCTCACTCTTGCCGGTCTGCTGTGCGCGGAGCAGGAGTTGGGGGATGTTGCCCGTGCCGTTGGCGAACTTGTTGACGACGGTGCCGGTCACCGAGGAGCCGTCGGGAGCGATCCACTGCGGCGGGCCGGCCGGGCCGTGCTTGGCGAAGCTGTGCTGGATGCCGCCCCGGAGGGTGGCGTCGACGTTGTCCTGGGTGAAGGCGTAGGAGCCGTCGTCCTGCTTGGTGCAGGCGTAGATCTGGGCGCCCTTGACGACGCCGGCCAGGGACGAGTGCCGGATGGCGTCGGGCAGCGAGACGGCGCCCGGCAGTGCGACGGCCTGTCCACGGACCGCGCCACCGGGGAACTCGGCGGTGTGCAGGTTGAAGTAGAACTGGTCGGGATGCGCCTTGATGCTGCGCAGCAGGTCGGCGTCCTTGACCTTCACCGTGCCGAACACGAACGGCGTGCCGCCCTTGAGCTTCTCCATGAAGAACGGGATCTTCACGTCACCGTTGGTGCCCCGGGCACCCTGGTGGAGGTGGGCCATGGTCGGGGTGCCGATCCCCGTCCACGCGAACGCGAAGGACACCTCGTCGCCCTGGATGCGCATGAGGGCCACCGCGCTGCCGTCCTTGTCGCCCACCGCCGGCTTGCCCTTGACGGGCACCTCGTTGTCACCGGTGAGGATCGTGGTGAAGTACCGCGCCCCCGGGGCGTTCTGGGAGTAGCGGCCGATGGCACCCGCCGCCTGCGTCGCCCCCGCCGCCGGATGCGACACGGTGGCGTCGGCCGCACCGTCCACGCCGTTGCAGGCGGTCAGGAGCAGGGTGCCGGTGATCGCGGTCGCGGCGATGGTCCCGAATCGCTTGAACATCATGTGTCTCGTTCTCCCCGTGATTGCCGATCCGCGGTTGCCCCGCGGTCGTTCTCCCTCACTCACGGGGCCCCGGGGACGATCCCTCAGCCGATGACAGTCCTGAGACACGGCTGAGAAGGGACGGCATCACTGAGGACACGATATTGACATTACGGCGCACATCGACCGTCCGCCGAGCGGCGTCGGCCCGGGCGCCGGTGACGGCTGCGAAGGCCTCCGGCGTCAGCTCGCAACTCGCCCTTGCCGCGCGGGCGGTGGGCACGGAGACCGCCGGATGCGGCCCTCGCCCGACGCGCCCCCGCGGGTGCACAAGCCCGCCGGCTCAGCGGTCCGGCCCGTCGTCGCCGCCTCCGCCGGACACCGACCGTGCCGTGAGGGTCAGGGCGCGTACGGTGCCATGCCCGGGGAGGGCGGACGGCACCCGCTCCAGGACACCGCCCGCGAAGACGTCGTACAACGGCAGGGACTCCAGGTGGACATAGCCGATGTGGCAGTCGCAGACGGCCAGCGGACACGCGCGCGGGCGCAGCGCCGCCCGGTAGGAGCCGTCGTACAGGTTCCCCAGCTCGTCGCGGACGAAGTGGCAGCGGCGGACCGTGCCGGTGCCGTCGACCGAGATCACGGACTCGCCGGTACGGCACGGGAGTCCGGCACTGCGGTGCGGGTGCCGGCTGTACGGGAAGAGGGGGTCGAGCGCGGTCCAGCCGTCGGCCTCGGCGTCGCCGTAGGTATGCCCCTCGGCCGCGTTGATCCAGAGGTAGACGTGCGGGGGCAGGTCGGCGCGGAGCCGGCGGGCCGCCGCCAGATGGGCGGGCAGGCCCACCACGCCGACGCTGAACCGCACCCCGCGGTCGGCCAGGTCGCGGCACTTGCCCAGGAAGCGGTCGTAGGGGGTCTGGCCCGGGTGGTACGTGCACCACAGGGCGAGCGTGTCGAGGTCGGCCTCGGCGAGCCAGCCGGTGCGGCAGCTCAGGTTGGTCTGGATGGCGACCCGGCGGACGTGCGGCAGTTGGGACAGCTCGGTGAGGGTGCGCCGGTACCAGGAGCGGACCAACCCCTCGCCCCACGGCGTGAACAGGAGCGACAACTCGTCCTCGCTGTCCGCCGCCCAGCGCGCGAAGCGCTCCAACGCATCGCGGTCCGCGCGGAGTTGGGCGGTCGAGTCGCGGCGCTTGGCGAACGGGCAGTAGGGACAGTCGTAGTCGCAGGACGCGAGCGGCCCCCGGTAGAGGACGGTGAGATCCATGACGGTCCGTCACTTCCGTTCGTAGGCGGCCATGGCGGACCGCACCTCGGGGGAGAACAGCTCCGGCCCCACGGCGTCGGAGTGCGCGAGGCCCTCCGGGGTGAGTACGAGGAGGCCGCCCGCCGTGTCGGTCAGCCAGCCGCGCCCGGCCAGCCGGTCGAGCTCCGCCCCGAAGTCGTCGTCGGGTGAACTCCCGAAGCGGGCGCGGTAGTCGGCGACGGACAGCCCCTCGGCCTGGAGGAGGGACTGGAGGAGGTGACGGCGGCGCGCCTCGTGTCCGTCCACGCGGTAGCCGACCTCCGCGTGCGCGAAGTCCGCCGTCGTGACGTAGTCGTCGATGATGCCGCGGATCTCGTGCATGCCGACCGCGTAGTCGAACGAGTAGTGCAGCGCCGACGTGTACGAGCGCGCCCCGCAGCCGAGCCCGATCATGCCGTCCGTCTGGCAGGCGTAGTCGTCGGCGCCCTGGGGCGGGGCGTCGGCCCGGCGGAACATCCGCATCGACTGCTGGACATAGCCGTGTGCGAGGAGGTGGTCGCGTCCCGCCCGGTACAGGCACAGCCGCTGCGCGTCCCACGCAGGGTCGGCTCCGGCGTCCCCCTGGTGGCGGCCGAGACCGGTCAACGGCCGTACGTAGAGCGGGTACAGGTACAGCTCCTCGGGCCGCCACGCCAGGGCCGCGTCCAGGGAGTCGCGCCAGGTCCGCTCGGTCTGGCCGTCGATGCCGTAGATCAGGTCGATGTTGAGGACGGGGACGCCGGCGTCCCGGATCCGGCCGAGCGCCGCCTCCACGTCGGCGCGGCGCTGCGGGCGTACGGCGGCCCTGGCTTCGGAGTCGACGAAGCTCTGGACGCCCAGGCTGAGGCGGGTCGCCCCGCGTTCCGCGAGGACGGCGAGCCGGTCCGCGGTGGCCGTGGCGGGGGAGGCCTCCACGGAGAGCGGGACCGCGCGCAGGTCGGCGCCCATGCGCCGCTCGGCGATGTCGCACAGGCGCTCCAGCTCGGACGCGGTGAGGAAGGTCGGGGTGCCGCCGCCGAACGCGGCGGTGGCGAACCGCACCGGCTCCGCGTCACCGAGCGCCGCCCGGACGGCGTCCGCCTGCCGCTCCAGAGCGTCGAGATAGGCGCCGGTCAGGCCGTCCGGGGCACCGATGCGGGTGAACAGGTTGCAGAAGCCGCAGCGGACCTCGCAGAACGGTATGTGCACATACAGCGAGAGCGCGCTCCGGTCCTCCGCCGCCCACAACTCCCGCAGCGCGGGCCGGTCCTGGAGGCGTCGATAGGCCGTCTTGTGCGGATAGGCGTACACGTAGTGCTGGTAGGGGCCGGTCTGCTGGGCGGTGGTCATCGGACGGCCTCGGCGGGGTCGAGGAAGAAGTGGGCGTACGGCACGGTCCACACGGACTCGTGGCCGAGGCGGTGGCCGGTGTAGCCGTCGTCGCCGTAGGCGGTGCCGTGGTCGGAGCAGACGATGACGAAGCAGGGGCGCCGGGAACTGGCGGCGGCGAACAGCCGCCCGATGTGCCGGTCGACGTACTGCAGCGCGGCGGCGTGCGTCTCCCGGGTGTCACCCGCCTCGCGGGTCGCGCCGGGCAGGTGGAACCAGTTGGGCTGGTGCAGCGCCGACACGTTCACGAACAGGAACAGGCGCTGTTCGGCGGGCAGTTGGCTCACCACCTGTTCCACACGGTCGATCTGGTTCTCGAAGGAGTGCGGCGAGGTGACGCCGAACTCCTCCTCCCAGTGCGCCTCTTGGAACAGGCCGGGCAGTACGGAGCCCAGCGGACCGCGCCGGTTGAAGAAGCCCACGCCCCCGACGCAGACGGTGCGGTAGCCGGCCGCCGCCAGTCCGGACACCAGGTCGGGGGTGTCGTAGACGAAGGTGCCCTCGGCGGTCGTCTCGCTGCCGGCGAAGCTCGCCGCGAACAGCCGTGGATGCGGGCCCGGTTGGGCCGGAGTGGGCAGGAACCCGGCGAAGATCGCCTGGTGCGAGGCGTAGGTGAAACTGCCCGGGGCGTGCCTCTTCTCCCAGCGTCCGCCGGGCAGTTGGCGGGCCAGATTCGGGATGCGCCCCTCGGCCGCCAGCTCGGCGGCCACGTCGTGCCGCAGCGTGTCGAGGGTGACCAGCAGGATGTCGTGGTCGCCGACGACCGCGTTCATGTCGGGCTCAGGCATGGGCTGTTCCTGTTCTGTACGGGTGAGCGGCCCGCCACGGCCTGTTCGGCGGATCATGCCGCAGACGCGGGGTCTGGCCGTTCACCTGCGGCGTTGTCGTCGGTCGTCGGCGCTGATCAGGCGCTGACGCTTTCCTGCGACCTGATCCGCCGGACAGGCTCTGGTGGCCGGTGCGCGCAGGACGGCCGCCACCTGTGCGCCGTAGGTGTCCAGACCCTCCGCGCCGCTGCCGGGCAGTCCGGTGAGCCGGGGCAGCAGATCGCCGAAGGCGTTGACCTCGCCGACGAAGGCGCGCCGCCAGTCCACGGCCGGCAGCAGGTCGACGCCGACGCACAGCGTGCGCGGGAAGCGGGACGCGGCGCGCTCGCACACGTCCAGGACGTCGGACCACCGGGCGCCCGCGGCGGTGACGGCCCGCCGGACGCCGTCGAGGTCGCCACGGCTGCCGCCCAGATGCAGATTGGTCAGCGGCCCGCGACTGGTGCGCACCACCGCGTGGGTGGCCCGGCCCGCCACGACGACCACCCGGAGATCCGCCGCCCGGCCCGCCTGGGAGGCCTTCGGCACCCAGCGTTCGAGATGCAGCCCGTCAGGCGCCAGCGCGTCCACGATGCGGGCGACCTCCCGCTCGTCGTGATAGCGGCGCACCCGGAGGGAGTTGTGCAGCGCGCCGTCCGGACCGGTCTCGACGGACGTGGTCGCCCTGATCCGGCCGCCGCCCGCCGTCTCGACCGCGAGGACACCCGACGCCGACGACCCGTGCGCGGGCTTGACGAACAGCCGGGGCATCCGGTGCTCGCGCATCAGCGCCCGCACGTCGTCCCAGCCCTGCACGCGCGCGCCGAGCGGACCCGACGTGGGGGAGTCCGGGACGGGCACACCGGCCGCGTCCAGTACGGCGTGACACGCCCGTTTGTCGAACAGCACCGCCAGGTCGTCCGGGTCGGCGAGGTGGATGCCGCCGCGCAGCGTGCGCAGCGCGGCGGTGAACCGCGCGTACCAGCGGGCCGAGCCCTCCACCCGGGTCGGATCCGCGGCACCCCGCAGCAGCCGGTCGACCTCGGGGTTCTCGCCGGGGGAGTCGACCCGGACGAACTCGTCGGCGGCGAAGTCCGCTCCCCGCGCGCGGAGGACGTCCGTCCAGGCGACGACACGGGGCGCGGGCAGCCCGGCCGCGCGGACGGCGTCCGCGAAGAGGGACACCCTGCGGTTCTCGGGGTTGCCGACCACGGCGAACCGGAGGCCCGTGCGGGCGGGCGACGTGACGGCGGCCGGCCCGGCCGCGGCGGACGCGGTCACTCCCCGACGGCGACGTAGCGCCAGACCGTGCCGTCGTCCTCCGTGTCCTCGTCGGCGTCGTCACGGTCCAGGTCGACCTCCACGCCCGCCGCCACCAACGTCTCCCGTACCCGCTCCGCGACGGCCTCGCTGAGGTAGTTGTGGTGCAGGTCCAGCTTCTTGAGATGCGTCAGCGGCTGCCCGCTCAGCAGCGCGACCGCGCCCTCGTCGGTCAGCACGCCCATCGACAGGTCCAGCACCTCCAGGCGCTCCACCACCGGGGCGGCGGCGACCGCGGCGGCCACCGCGTCCTGCATCTCGCTGTTGCGCAGGGCCAGATGCCGCAGCCGCGGCAGCCGGGCACCGGACAGGATCGGCTCCAGGTCGGCGGCCTCGCTGTCCCCGCCGTAGTCAGGCGTGCCGAGCCACAGGTCCAGGTGCTCCAGCGCGGGCAGGTCACTGGCGCCGATGCCGCGCACCACCTCCACGGGCAGTCCGCCCGTCTCGGCCACCAGTCGGCGCAGCGCGCCGTGCCGCAGCGCGGTGAACTCCAGCCCGGTGCCGCCGCGCACCCCGAACTCCTCGAGCGCCGGGTAGGCGTTGAGCAGCGGGGTGACGTCGGACTGGTGGATCCAGGAGATCTCGCACTCCTCCATCACCATGTCGCCGAGGAACAGCGCGCGCAGCGCGGGGAAGGTGTCCCGGGACTCCACGAGCGCCTCGACGATCGGCGTGGGCGCGCTGTCGTAGGCATCGTCCCAGCCGCCGATGATCAGGGCCCGGACCCGGGTCGTGTCGACGGCGGCGCGGAAGCGGGCGAACGCGTCGGTCCACGCCTCGTCGTTGTCGTACACGTTGCCGCCGAGGCGCCAGGCGACCGAGTCCGGCTCGGGCAGGCGGTCGGCCGGGGCGTCCGGCCCGGGAAAGGTGAACGACGGCAGCCGGTACAGCGCGTCGAGGTGCTCACCGATGGTCATGCGGCCGCTCCTGAGAAGAAGAGTGCGTGGTGTGTGATGCGCATTTCTATCAACGGGCACTGACAGTGCCCATCGGCGGGGCGTGGCCCGGGCGTTGTCAGTGGTGGCGCCTAACGTCGTGGGCATGAGGCCGGTGCGCGAAGCACCCGGCGGTGAGGGGACAGCCATGTACCGACAGGGAGACGTGCTGATCGTGCCCGTCGCGCAGGACGCGGTGCCCGCCCACGCGGAGCACGCCCCGCGCGAGCGGCGCGACGGACGCGGGCGGCTCGTGCTGGCGCTCGGGGAGGTGACCGGCCACGCCCACGCGGTCGTCGGGCCGGGGGAGTTGGTGCGCGAGCCGGGTCCCTACGGTCCGCTGCTGCTCCATCTGCCCCAGGGCGGGCGGGTGGTGCACGAGGAGCACGCGGCGATCGCGCTGCCCAAGGGGTGGTTCCGGGTCGTCAGACAGCGGGAGTACGTGCCCGGGTCCGTACGGATCGTGGCCGACTGAAGGACGGGGACGCACCGGCGGTACGAGAGCGGCGGGCAGCCAGTGGAGGACGGGCACGTGGGAGTGGACGGGACGATGGGCTGGAAGTCGGGCGGGGGAGCGGGGAGTATGACGGCGATCGCGGAGCAAGGTGCCGACGGGGCCCAACTCGACGACGGGGGAACGCCGTTCGGCCCCTCCGTCGACCTCGCGCGGTGGCGGATGTGGGCCTCGGCGACCGGCCCCGCCGACCGGGCGAGCGCCGAGGAGGGCGTCCGGCGGGCCTACCGGCTGGCGGGACTCGCGGAACCGGAGCGTGTGGTCTGGGCGGGTTCACCGCGCGCGGCGGTCGCTCTCGTCCGGGAGCTGACGGACCGGGGCCCGAGCGTCCGGGACGCGGTGCGCAGCGCGCCGTGGGCGGCGGCGAGACGGCGGCTGCACGCCGAGTTGGGGCCCGCCGGGTGGTCGGCGCACTGGGCGGCGACCGGCGGACGGCTGTGGCCGTCGACGCAGGCCCTGGTGGACCGGATCCGTACGGGCGTGATCGAGGACCTGGCCGGGGGCGACACCGGCAAAGAGGCCGCGCAGATCCGGCTGATCCTCCTGGACGCCGTCCTCGGGCAGCACGACGCACCGTGGCTCGCGGCGTTCCCCGCCGACGACGGCCCGATCGACGCGCTGTCCGCCGTGTGCCGCGGCGCCGGCTGGTGGTGGCCGTTCGCGCGGGTCGCGGTGGTGTCGGAGCGCCCCTCGGCCCTCCACCGCGACGAGGCGGGACGACTCGACCACGGGGACGGCCCGGCGCTCGCGTACCCGGACGGCTTCGCCCTGCACGCCTGGCGCGGCATGCCGGTCCCGGCCGCCTTCCTGGCCGAACTGCCCACGCTGACACCGGAACGCGTCCGGGCCGAGGAGAACGCCGAGCTGCGCCGCGTGATGCTCGAGTACTACGGCTACGACCGGTACCTCGCCGATTCGGGCGCCCGCCCCCTGCACCGGGACGAGACGGGCACGCTGTGGCGGATCGACCTGGCCGACGACGAGCCCGTGGTCATGGTGGAGGTCCTCAACTCCACACCGGAACCCGACGGCACCCACCGCACGTACTGGCTGCGGGTCCCGCCGTCGACGCGCACGGCCAGAGCCGGGGTGGCCTGGACCTTCGGCCTGGACGCGGAGGCGTACGCACCGCAGCGGGAGACCTGACAGTCCTCGTACGCGGCCGGACGAGGCCCGGCTCCGACCGGTGGCGGGACGTGCCTCGCCCCGCGGCCCATGATCGTGGGGGGAGCCGCGGGGCGAGGGGTGAGCGATGGTGCAGCCGGTGGGATCCGGACGCCCGGGTGGCTACGGAACGGACCTGACCGTTCGGCTCAGCAGCCGAAGTTGATCAGGTCGAAGGTGACGTAGTGGTCCGAGGTGTAGTAGTCCTCCTGGGTCTTCTTCCCGGTGACGATCCGCCGCGCTCCGCGCGTGGACGAGCCGGGAGTCTTGACCGTGTACTCGTGGTAGTACCCGGACGCCTGGCTGGGGAGGACGCCTTCCTGGTTGCGGAAGACGACGCCGTCCTGCGAGTACGGGAACGGCCCGTTCGTCGCGATCAGGTCGAGCGTGTCGTACGCCTGGGAAGGCAGGTCGCTGTAGCAGATGCTGCCGACCGCGGCTGCCGCCGGAGTCGCGGTGGCGACGGTGCCGCCGATGAGGAGAGTGGACAGAACGGCGGCTGCCGCGCCGATGCCGGTGATTCGTGGGGGGAATCTCATGCGCTCATGATGACGCGCGTAGATAGTGGCATGTCAATGACAACTGCGGAGATTTTCCCGTCAAGTCCGATGAGTTTTCGGGAAGTTAACTTGGCGCGCGTCGTCTCCACGCGGTCCCCGCACGGGCGGGGAACACCTCCGCGGACCGCGGGGCGAGGCATGTCCGCCGAAAGTCTGTGATGCCGCGACTTTGGTCGACGATCCCCGTCGGGGTGGGGTGACCAGGGCCCGGCCCTGCGTAGATTTGTCGACCGTGACCGATGACAGGACCGCGCAGGTACCGCCGGCGTTCGCGGGGCGCCGCTGGCTGCTGCCGTCCGCCGTGGCCGACGAACTCGATCCCGACGTGGAGCGGCCGGGGCGGCCCCGCCGTACCGCGCGCGACTGGGTCGTCGACACCTCGTGCTTCCTGCTGGCCGTGATCATCGGGCTGGCCGCCGCGCAGACCCTCAACAACGACACCGCGACCCCGCACCCCCTGGCCGTCGTGGACCAGCTGATCGGAGTCCTCGCCTGTTTCGCGGTGTGGCTGCGCCGCCGCTGGCCGGTCGGGCTGGCCATCGCCATGATCCCCGTCGGCCTCGTCTCGACCACCGCGGGCGGCGCCGGCCTGGTCGCCCTCTTCACGCTCGCCGTGCACCGCCCCTTCCGGTACGTGGCCTGGATCGGCGGCATCCAGCTCGCCCTGACCCCGCTCTTCTTCTGGCTGCGCCCCGACCCCGACCTGCCGTACGCCGGCGCGGTCGCGTTCACCGAACTGTTCACCCTCACCGTCATCGGCTGGGGCATGTTCGTCCGCTCCAAGCGGCAGCTCATGCTCAGCCTGCGCGACCGCGCCCGGCGCGCCGAGACCGAGGCCGAGCTCCGCGCCGAGCAGGCCCAGCGGCTCGCCCGGGAGGCCATCGCCCGCGAGATGCACGACGTGCTCGCCCACCGGCTGACCCTGCTCAGCGTGCACGCCGGAGCGCTGGAGTTCCGGCCGGACGCGCCCCGCGAGGAGGTCGCGCGGGCGGCCGGCGTCATCCGGGAGAGCGCCCACGAGGCGCTCCAGGACCTGCGCGAGATCATCGGAGTCCTGCGCGCCGGCGAGCCCGACGACACGGGCCGCCCGCAGCCCACCCTCGGCGCCCTGGACGCCCTGGTCACCGAGTCCCGCGAGGCCGGCATGAAGGTCGCCCTCGTCAACCGCGTCACCGACCCCGCGACGGTGCCCGCCTCCGTGGGCCGCACCGCCTACCGCATCGCCCAGGAGGGCCTCACCAACGCCCGCAAACACGCCCCCGGCACCGAGGTCACGGTGACCGTCAGCGGCACCCCGGGCGACGGCCTCGTGGTCGCCGTGCACAACCCGCCCCCGGAGGGCGCGGTCCCGCACGTCCCCGGCTCGGGTCAGGGCCTGATCGGTCTGACCGAGCGGGCGACCCTGGCGGGGGGACGGCTCGAACACGGCCCGGAGACGGGCGGCGGATTCCGGGTCCGGGCCTGGCTGCCCTGGGGGTGACCCGGCGCCGCCCCGCGGGGCCGTGGTTACGTAGCCCCATGACCGCGATCAGACTGCTCCTCGTCGACGACGACCCGCTGGTGCGGGCCGGACTGTCCCTCATGCTGGGCGGTGCCGCCGACATCGAGATCGTCGGAGAGGCAGCCGACGGCGGCGAGGTCGAGGAACTCGTCGACCGCGTCCACCCGGACGTCGTCCTCATGGACATCCGCATGCCGTCGGTGGACGGACTGACCGCCACCGAGCGGCTGCGCGTCCGGGGCGACGCCCCGCAGATCATCGTCCTCACCACCTTCCACGCCGACGAACAGGTGCTACGCGCCCTCCGCGCGGGCGCCGCCGGCTTCGTCCTCAAGGACACCCGGCCCGCCGAGATCCTCGACGCGGTACGCCGGGTCGCGGCCGGCGATCCCGTCCTGTCGCCCGCGGTCACCCGCCAGTTGATGGAGCACGCGGCCGGCACGGGCACCGGTACCGACACCCGTCGCGCACGCGCGCGTGCCCGCCTCGCCGTCCTGGGAGACCGCGAACGCGAGGTCGCCGTCGCCGTCGGACAGGGCCTCGCCAACGCCGAGATCGCCACCGGCCTGTTCATGAGCGTCGCCACCGTCAAGACCCACGTCTCCCGCATCCTGGCCAAGCTCGACCTCAACAACCGTGTGCAGATCGCCCTGTTGGCGTACGACGCGGGCCTCCTCGAAGAGGACGGCGACGCCGGGCACTAGCCGCTGCCGCCGCACGTTCCCACTGCACTGGGAGATCTCGGGGGATCGTCCGGAGGGGGCAGCGCATTGACCGAGGCAATCGATTTAGGAGAGTTCGGCGCGGAGTTCCGACGGGACCCGCATCCGGTGTACGCCATGCTGCGCGAGCGCGGACCGGTGCACCTCGTGCGGCTGCCGGAGCCCGACGAGCACCATGTGACCTGGCTGATCGTGGGGTACGAGGAGGCGCGCGCGGCGCTCGCCGACCCCCGGCTGGCCAAGGACGGCGGCAAGATCGGGGTGACGTTCCTCGACGAGGAGCTGATCGGCAAGTACCTGCTGACCGCCGACCCGCCGCAGCACACCCGCCTGCGCGGGCTCATCACTCGCTCCTTCACCATGCGCCGCGTCGAGGAACTGCGCCCGCGCGTCCAGCAGATCACCGACGAGCTCCTCGACGCGATGCTGCCGCCCGGCCGCGCGGATCTCGTCGAATCGCTCTCCTACCCGCTGCCCATCACCGTGATCTGCGAGCTGCTCGGCGTGCCCGACATGGACCGCGCGGAGTTCCGCAAACTGTCCACGGAGGCGGTGGCGCCCAGCAGTTCGGGCAGCGAGTACGACGCGTTCGTACGGCTCGCCGAGTACCTCGCCGACCTGATCGAGGACAAGCGCTGCGCGGGCCCGGGCGGAGACCTCCTCAGCGACCTGATCCGCACCACCGCCGAGGACGGCGACCGGCTCTCCCCGCAGGAACTGCGGGGCATGGCCTTCATCCTGCTCATCGCCGGCCACGAGACCACCGTCAACCTCCTCACCAGCGGCGTCCACGCCCTGCTCGCGCACCCGGACCAACTCGCCGCCCTGCGCGCCGACATGACCCTCCTCGACGGTGCGATCGAGGAGATGCTGCGCTACGAGGGCCCGGTGGAGAACGGCACGTTCCGCTTCGCCGCGGAACCCCTGGACATCGCGGGCATCCACATCGAGAAGGGCGACGCGGTCATGGTCGGCCTGACGGCAGCCGACCGCGACGCGGGCCGCTTCCCCGCCCCGGACCGCTTCGACATCCGCCGCGACAGCCGCGGCCACCTCGCCTTCGGCCACGGCATCCACTACTGCCTGGGCGCCCCGCTGGCCCGCCTCGAAGCACGCACGGCGATACGCACTCTGCTGGAGCGCGCCCCCGGCCTCGCCCTGGACGGCCCGCCCGGCGACTGGCTCCCGGGCATGCTGATGCGCGGGATGCGCAGCCTGCCGGTGCGCTGGTAGAACGGCCCCACCGGACGGCCGCAGCAGCCGTCGAAGGTGAGACGAAAGCCGTAGTGGAAGCCCTGGGAGGCCCGTTCTTGTGACCGCACTCGTGGAGTTCGACCTGGCCATGGCCCGGAAGGCGCTGGAGAGCCAGCCCTTCAGCAGGCTGATCGGCGCGCGGCTGAGCGCCTTCGGGGACGGTGGCGCCACGCTGGAGATCGACATCAGGGAGGATCTCCACCAGCAGAACGGCTTCGTGCACGGCGGAGTCCTCGCCTACGCCGCCGACAACGCGCTCACCTTCGCCGGCGGCACCGTCCTCGGCCCCGCGGTCCTCACCGGCGGTCTCACCATCCAGTACGTCCGCCCGGCCACCGGCACCACCCTGCGCGCCCGGGCCGAGGTCGTCCAGTCCGGCCGCCGCCAGGCCGTGGTCCGCTGCGACGTCCTCGCGGTCGCCGACGACGGCACGGAGTCCCTCTGCGCGGTCGCCCAGGGCACGGTGCTGCCGGTCCGTACGTCCGGAGGGGGGTCGTAGATGCTGCGCACCGCGGAGATCACCGCCGAACTGACCGGGCCCTTCGCCGGGGACAACGGGCACCATCTGCACTGGAGTCCACAGTTGGAGTTCACCGTCGACTGCTTCGTCTGCGAGCGGACCGGCCGCACGCAGGTGTTCGAGTGCGGTGCCGAGCAGGCCCTGTGCTCCGGCAGCCGCAGCGGTCTCCAGCGGCACCGCGCGGCCGGCCGGATCGCCGCGTACGACACGACTTCGGGCCCCGAGCGGCTGGCCCTGCGGGCCCTGGTCGACTTCTGGTGGGCGCCCTTCGAGGACACCAGGAACAGCAGGCCCGCCATGGCCCCGACCAGCCACCCCTGGGTGCGGCTGCACCTGCGCTCCTACTGCCCCGAGGCGAAGGAGGCGGCCACGTACAGCATCCAGACCAACCAGGGACGGCCGCGCGAACTGCGTTGCCCGCACTGCGACTCCGGGGCCGCCACGGACGCGGTGACCCCGGCGATACGGCTGCTCAACTGAGGGCGTGCCCGCCCGCGATCTCACAGAGTCGGACCGGTCTTCGCTCGCGCCGGGACACCTCGCACGCCTCGGCGATGCGCAGCGCCTGGAGGGCCTCGCGCCCGTCGCACGGATTGGTGCGCTGGCCGACCACGACCTCGACGAAGGCGATCAGCTCGGCCTCATAGGCGGGCCCGAAGCGCTCGAGGAAGCCGGTCCACGGCTTGGTCGCGGCCGGCGGCCCGGACGGCTCGGTGGACGCGATCGGGGTGCGGTCGTCCAGGCCCACCACGATCTGGTCCAGCTCACCGGCCAGTTCCATCCGGACGTCGTAGCCCGCCCCGTTCAGCCGGGTGGCCGTCACCGTGGCCAGGGTGCCGTCGTCCAGCGTGAGGACGGCGGCGGCCGTGTCGATGTCACCGGCCTCGCGGAACATCGCGGGCCCGGCGTCCGACCCGGCCGCGAACACGTCGACCACCTCGCGCCCGGTCACCCAGCGCAGCATGTCGAAGTCGTGGATCAGGGTGTCCCGGTACAGCCCGCCGGAGATCGGCAGATAGGCGGCCGGGGGCGGGGTCTGGTCGGAGGTCATCGCGCGGACCGTGTGCAGCCGTCCCAGCCGCCCCGAGCGCACCGCCTCCCGGGCACCCGTGTAGCCCTTGTCGAACCGGCGCTGGAACCCCATCTGAAGGATCGTTCCCGCCGTCTCGACCTCGGTGATCGCCGCCAACGAACCGGGCAGATCGAGCGCGATGGGTTTCTCGCAGAACACCGGGAGCCCGGAGCGTGCCGCCCTGCCGATTAATTCGGCGTGCGCCGATGTCGCCGTAGTGATCACCACGGCGTCCACGCCCCACTTGAAGATCTCCTCCGTACTCGGTGCCGCCGTTTCCCCCAGCCGGTTCGCCAGCTCCTGGGCCCGTACCGGGTCCACGTCGGTGAGGATCAGCGAACCGACCTCACGATGACGGCTGAGCGTCCTGGCATGGATGGTCCCGATGCGGCCCGTACCGATGACTCCGATGCGCATGGGAACAAACTGAGGGCCGACCAGGCACGCTGTCAATGCGTATGTCCGGACAATCGAACTACATCACTTCCCGTCAACCATTCACAGAGCTACGCTCGGCCCGTGCCGAAACCAGATGTGGACCCGACAGTGCCGCTCGAGCTCAGCGTGGACCGGAGCAGCCCGGTGCCGCTGTACTTCCAGCTGTCCCAACAGCTGGAGGCCGCGATCGAGCACGGCTCGCTGACCCCGGGCAGTCTGCTGGGCAACGAGATCGAGCTGGCGGCCCGGCTCGGCCTGTCCCGGCCCACGGTCCGCCAGGCCATCCAGTCCCTCGTCGACAAGGGCCTCCTGGTGCGCCGCCGGGGCGTCGGCACCCAGGTCGTGCACAGCCAGGTCAAGCGACCGCTCGAACTCAGCAGCCTCTTCGACGACCTCGAGGCGGCCGGACAGCGCCCCGCCACGAAAGTTCTCGTCAACACCGTCGTCCCGGCGTCCGCGGAGGTGGCGGCGGCACTCGGTGTGGCCGAGGGCAGCGACGTACACCGCATCGACCGGTTGCGCCTCGCGCACGGCGAGCCGATGGCGTACCTCTCCAACCACCTCCCGCTCGGCCTGCTGGCCCTGGACACCGCGCAGCTGGAGGCCACCGGTCTGTACCGGATGATGCGCACCGCCGGAATCACCCTGCACAGCGCCCGCCAGTCCATCGGAGCCCGCGGCGCGACGGCCGAGGAGGCCGAGCGTCTGGCCGAGACCGAGGGCGCCCCACTCCTCACCATGCAGCGCACGACATTCGACGACACGGGCCGAGCGGTCGAATTCGGCAGCCATACGTATCGGCCGACCCGCTATTCGTTCGAGTTCCAGCTCTTGGTACGTCCCTGAGTGCACCGCTTCGCCCGCGATGTTTGTCATAATGTCCGGACAGTGTGAGTTCAATTGCCGCCCGCTGCAGCGCCCCTTTCAGGGGTGCGGGGAACTGCGCGACCAGCCACAACGCACCCGCACAGGACAACGATCCGCACCCCCCATACGCCCCCGCACAGCACCCACGGTCACGGTGAGGCAGAATCGGGCCTGATGAGCACCTACGGCAATTTCAGCGCCCCCATAGGCTCCCGCCGCGCCCCGGCGCTCCGAACCGTCGGCACGCGGGAGCGCAGGTCCCACCTGACCGCCCCCCGCGTGCCCACGGTCGGCATCGACATCGGCGGCACCAAGGTCATGGCGGGCGTCGTGGACGCCGACGGCAACATCCTGGAGAAGCTCCGCACGGAGACCCCGGACAAGTCCAAGAGCCCCAAGGTCGTCGAGGACACCATCGTCGAACTGGTCCTGGACCTGTCCGACCGGCACGACGTGCACGCTGTCGGCATCGGCGCGGCCGGCTGGGTCGACGCCGAGCGCAACCGCGTCCTGTTCGCGCCCCACCTGTCCTGGCGGAACGAGCCCCTCAGGGACCGCATCACGAGCAGGCTCTCCGTCCCCGTCCTGGTGGACAACGACGCCAACACCGCCGCCTGGGCCGAGTGGCGCTTCGGCGCCGGCCGCGGCGAGGACCACCTCGTCATGATCACGCTCGGCACCGGTATCGGCGGCGCGATCCTGGAGGACGGTCAGGTCAAGCGCGGCAAGTACGGTGTCGCCGGCGAGTTCGGCCATATGCAGGTCGTGCCCGGCGGCCACCGCTGCCCGTGCGGCAACCGAGGCTGCTGGGAGCAGTACAGCTCCGGCAACGCGCTGGTCAGGGAGGCCCGCGAACTGGCCGCGGCCGACTCCCCGGTGGCCTACGGGATCATCGAGCACGTCAAGGGCAGTATCGGCGACATCACCGGACCGATGATCACCGAACTCGCCCGCGAGGGCGACGCCATGTGCATCGAGCTGCTCCAGGACATCGGCCAGTGGCTCGGCGTGGGCATCGCCAACCTCGCCGCCGCCCTCGACCCCTCCTGCTTCGTCATCGGCGGCGGTGTCTCGGCCGCCGACGACCTGCTGATCGGCCCCGCGCGGGACGCCTTCAAGCGCCAGCTCACCGGCCGCGGCTACCGCCCCGAGGCCCGCATAGTGCGCGCCCAGCTCGGCCCCGAGGCCGGCATGGTCGGCGCCGCCGACCTCGCCCGGCTGGTCGCCCGCCGCTTCCGCCGCGCCAAGCGCCGCCGTGTCGAGCGGTACGAGCGCTACGAGCGGTTCGCCGAGTCCCGGCGCGGCACCCAGGACACCGCATGATC
This sequence comes from Streptomyces hokutonensis, assembly GCF_042751305.1. Taxonomy (GTDB): domain Bacteria; phylum Actinomycetota; class Actinomycetes; order Streptomycetales; family Streptomycetaceae; genus Streptomyces; species Streptomyces hokutonensis_A. Next base: position 78,045 of record NZ_JBHYWD010000003.1, on the reverse strand, counting down.
GCATCGCTGCCCCGCCAGGCCACCCCCCAGGACGAGCCGCCCCGGCCACCCGAGGACCCCCGCCACAAGGCCCGCCGCCGAGCGCTCACCCTGCTCATCATCGTGCTGCTCATCGGCGTACCGGCCGTCTATCTGGCGATCTCCGCGAACCAGAGCCGCAAAAGCGGTAAGGACAAGGAGGCCAAGTACTCGGCGACCGGCCTCACCGTGGGCTGGCCCTCCAAGGTCCAGCGCCGCCTCTACCAGGTACCGGTCCCGCACCCGGCCGAAGAGGTCGCCTTCTACGAGACCAACAACTGGAAGACCAGCCGCCTCTACGTCCAGTTCCAGACCTCCGAGGCCGGCCTGGACACCTTCCTCGCCGGCATAGGCGTCGACCGGGACACGCTGAAGAAGAACGACATCACCATCAGCGACCGCGACCAGAAGATCACCGGCTGGAAGTTCACCGGCCCCGGCCCCTGGTGGGGCGTGGTCAACAAGCAGAAGGACCCGGCACCCACCCAGGACGTCGTGGTGAACCTGTCCGATCCGGCCCTCCCCATGGTCTACGTCGTCTCCCGCACGGTTCCCTAGCGGGCGGCCCCGGCCGGTCGCCGGGGCCGATTGTCAGACCCCGCCCGTAGAGTCGAAGACAGCTGACACGACTGACGGGCGGGAGGTGACAGGACGTATGACGGACACGGCACTCATGGAGCAGATCTCCGTACGGCTGGCCGCGGTCTTCCTGCCGTCCCCCGTTGTCCCGCGCGAGGGCCGCGTCGCCTTCTGGGACCCCGACGGCGAGCGCGCCCTCCCCGAAGCCGAAGAGGGCGTGGAACAGACCGAGTTGACGGTCGTACGACGACACGGCGCCGGAGCCCGCCGCAGGCCCACCCCCGCGCTGACCCTGCCGATCGAAGCGGCGCTGCCCCTGCTCGTGCGCGCCCGCCGGAACCCCGCCGCCCATCCCGCCACGGCCTGCTGGGGCGCCGCCGCCCTGCACGCGCTGCGGCTCGCCGCCCGCGGCCGACTGCTCCCCGGCCTCACCGCGTCGGGCCACGACGCATGGCGGGCGGGCCCCCTGGAGCCCGAGGACATCGCACACGTCCGCGCGGTCGCGGCGGCCCTCCCGTACGAGGGACACGCCGTCCCGCTGCCCGGCCCCGGCCCGCTCCGGCTGCCCGAGCCGGAAGCGCTGATGCGGTCCTTCCTGGACGCCGTCGCGGACACCCTGCCCCGCACCCCGGCCGCGCCGTACACCTCCGGGATGCCCTTCGCGGCCCGCCCGCCGCAGCGCCTGCGCGACGCCCAGGACTGGGCCGCCGAGGTCGCCGCCGGCATGGACGCGGGCGTGCGGATCTCGCTCCGCCTGGACCTCTCGGCCTACGACCTGTTCGACGACGGCGGCCGGGTGCGCAGCGCGGGCGCGGCCATCGTCCAGGTGCACAGCCTCGCCGACCCCACCCTCGTGGTCGACGCTGCGGCCCTGTGGGCGGGCACGGCGGACACCGCCTTCGGCCCCCGCGCGCGCGTGGACGCCGCCCTGGCCGTACGCAGGGCCGCCCGCGTCTGGCCCCCGCTGGACCGCCTCACCGAGCAGGACGTGCCCGACGTACTCGCCCTCTCCGAGGAGGAGTTGGGCGATCTGCTCGGCATGGCGGCCACCCGGCTCGCGGCGGCCGGGGTCGCCGTCCACTGGCCCCGGGACCTGGCGCAGGACCTGACGGTGTCCGCCGTGGTCCGGTCGGCACCGGGCTCGGCGACCGACGGCACGGGCTTCTTCGAGAGCGAGGAACTCCTCCAGTTCCGTTGGCAGTTGGCGCTCGGCGGCGACCCGCTCACCGAGGCCGAGATGGACCTGCTGGCCGAGGCCCACCGCCCGGTCGTACGGCTCCGGGACCAGTGGGTCCTGGTCGACCCGGCCCTCGTCCGCAAGGCCCGCAAACGCGAACTCGGCCTGCTCGACCCGGTCGACGCGCTGTCCGTCGCACTCACGGGCACGGCGGAGGTCGACGGCGAGCGCGTGGAGGCCGTCCCGGTCGGCGCGCTGGCCACCCTGCGCGACCGCCTCACTGCGGGCGTCCAACCCGCCGAACCACCACCCGGACTCCAGGCGACCCTCCGGGACTACCAACTCCGGGGCCTGGCCTGGCTCGACCTGATGACCTCCCTCGGCCTCGGCGGCTGCCTCGCCGACGACATGGGCCTCGGCAAGACCATCACCCTCATCGCCCTCCACCTGCGCCGCGCACACCGCGACCCCACCCTCGTGATCTGCCCCGCCTCCCTCCTCGGCAACTGGCAGCGGGAGATCACGCGCTTCGCCGCCGGAGTCCCCGTCCGCCGCTTCCACGGCGCGGACCGCAGCCTGGAGGACCTGACCGGCGGCTTCGTCCTCACCACGTACGGCACGATGCGCTCGGCGGCGGCGACGCTCGCCCAGCAGCCTTGGGGCATGGTCGTCGCCGACGAGGCCCAGCACGTCAAGAACCCGTACTCGGCGACCGCGAAGGCCCTGCGCACGATCCCGTCCCCCGCGCGCGTGGCTCTGACCGGCACCCCGGTCGAGAACAACCTCTCCGAACTCTGGGCGCTGCTGGACTGGACGACCCCCGGACTCCTCGGCCCCCTGAAGTCCTTCCGCGCCCGGCACGCGCGCGCGGTGGAGAACGGCGAGGACGAGGAGGCGGTGACCCGACTCGCCCGCCTGGTCCGCCCGTTCCTCCTGCGCCGCAAGAAGTCCGACCCCGGAATCGTCCCCGAGCTGCCGCCCAAGACCGAGACCGACCACCCGGTCCCGCTCACCCGCGAACAGGCCTCGCTCTACGAGGCGGTGGTACGCGAATCGATGCTGGCGATCGAGACGACGAAGGGCATCGCGCGCCGGGGTCTGGTCCTCAAGCTCCTCACCTCCCTCAAACAGATCTGCGACCACCCCGCGCTGTACCTGAAGGAGGAACACACGGCGGCACAGGCCGGCGGCGACCGCCTCGCCGCCCGCTCCGGCAAACTCGCCCTGCTGGACGAGCTGTTGGACACACTGCTGTCGGAGGACGGTTCCGCGATCGTCTTCACGCAGTACGTCGGCATGGCCCGCCTGATCACCTCCCACCTGTCCGCCCGCGCGGTCCCGGTCGAACTGCTCCACGGCGGCACACCGGTACCGGAGCGGGAGCGCATGGTGGACCGGTTCCAAGTCGGCGCGACCCCGGTCCTGGTCCTGTCCCTGAAGGCCGCGGGCACCGGCCTGAACCTCACCCGGGCGGGCCACGTCGTCCACTTCGACCGCTGGTGGAACCCGGCGGTCGAGGAACAGGCCACGGACCGTGCGTACCGCATCGGCCAGACCCAGCCGGTCCAGGTCCACCGCCTCATCACCGAGGGCACGGTCGAGGACCGCATCGCCGAAATGCTCGAATCCAAGCGGGCGTTGGCCGACGCGATCCTCGGCTCCGGCGAGTCGTCCCTGACCGAGCTGACGGACCGTGAACTGACGGACCTGGTGCGGTTGCGGAGGGAGTCGTGACGGCAGTGGAGGGGAGTGCGCAGGGCGCGGGCGAAGCGGAGCGCGACGTAGAACTCGCGGTGAGCGAAGGCGAGTTGGAGCGAGCGCGGCCCGCGCCTGGCGAGAGCGAAGGCGAGTTGGGGCGAGCGCGGCCTGCGCCTGGCGAGAGCGAAGGCGAGTTGGAGCAAGCGCGGCCTGCGCCTGGCGAGAGCGAAGGCGAGTTGGAGCAAGCGCGGCCTGCGCCTGGCGAGAGCGAAGGCGAGTTTGGGCGGACGCGGCCCGCGCCTGGCGAGAGCGAAGAGCCCGAGCAGCCGGCCGCGCGCCCCGCCGACCTGGCACGACAGGCACTGCGGGCCGCGCGTGAGCGGCGGGAGCGGGGGCCGGAGAAGCCCGCCGGGCATGCGGCGGCCCCTGGGGACCCGGTGGTCAACACGCCTGTGCCGGCCGGTTCTGAGGGGTCGGTGCCGCGCGCGCCCCGGCCGACCGGTGCTGGGATGCCGGTGTCCCGCCCGCCCGTGCCGTCTGGTTCTGAGGCGCCTGTGCTCTGCGCGCCCGTCCCATCCGGTTCCGAGGCATCGGTGTCCCGTACGCCTGTGTCGGCCGGTCCTCGGGAGTCGGTGTCCCGTGCGCCCGAGCCGACTGATCCCGAGGCGTTGGCGTCCCCCGCTCCCGTGGTGACCGGCGCCGAGGACACGACGGTCACCGCACCCCAGACCGCCGATCCCTCACCGCCCGCCCCACGCCCCGGTGACGCCGCCCGAGCCGCACTACGTACCGCCCTGCCGATCCGACGTGAGGCAACCGCAGCGACCGCCCCCGAGAGCACCCGTACCGAACCGGAGACTCCCGACCCCGTAGAGCACCAAGGCGACCACCCGGCGCCCCCTGCCCCCGCTCCCGCCCCCGGCGACCGCACCCCTGACCAGCCGTCCCCGTCCCCCCGGCCCGCCGACCTCGCCCGCGAGGCACTGCGAGCCGCCCGGCGGGAGAGCCAGCAGGCCCGGGCTGACGCAGGGAGCAAGGGAGTTGAGCCCGCGCCCCGACCGCCCCACCGGACCTCCACCCCCGCCGGCGCCGGCACCACCACGACCGGCACCGCACGAACCCGCGCCCAAATGCCGGGCGGTGTCGGGGCCAACCGGGCCCGCGCCGTACGGGACATGCTCGCCGGCGCCTTCAGGATGCCGGAGGACGACGACCTCACCACGGTGCCGCCCGCCGACAACGCCCCCGAAGACCAGGCGAGTTGGAACGAACGGACGCAGGACCGCACCGCACCCCGAGCCACGGCCACAACCCCCAGCTCCACCCCCGCCCCCGCAACCCCCACACTCCCCACCTCCATGGCCTCCCCAACCCGCGACGGCGACCTCCGCCGTACCTTCCCCGCGTTCCCGCCCAAGCCGTCGAAGGACACCAACTTCGCCGAGACCTGGTGGGGAAACGCCTGGGTCACGGCGTTGGAGGAAGGCGCGCTGGACGCCAAGCGGCTTGCGCGCGGGCGTGGTTACGCCGAGAAGGGCCACGTCGACGCGATCACCGTGACGCCGGGGCTCGTGCTCGCGTATGTGCAGGGCAGCCGTCCGCGGCCGTACCGGGTACAGGTGCGGTTGCGGACGCTGGACGACGGCGACTGGGACCGGTTCCTGGACGCCGCCGCCGAACAGCCCGGGCACATCGCCGCGCTGCTGGACAAGGAGATGCCCAAGTCCCTTGCCGAGTGCGGAGTTCCGTTGCTGCCGGGGCCCGGTGATCTGGACCCGCACTGCAGCTGCCCCGACGTCGGGCACCCCTGCAAGCACGCCGCCGCCCTCTGCTACCAGACCGCGCGCCTCCTCGACGCCGACCCCTTCGTGCTGCTCCTGCTGCGCGGCCGGGGCGAACGCCCGCTGCTCGACGCGTTGTCGCGCCGCAACGCGGCCCGGGCCGCCCGCGCCGCCCAGGAGCAGGAACCGGCCCAGCTCCCCGGCGTGCGGGCCACGGAAGCACTCGCGACGGACCGCCGACTCCCGCCGCTCCCACCCCCGTTGCCCACACCCCCGCACCCCGAGCAGCCTCCCGTGTACCCGGCGGCGCCCGGCGGCCCGGACCCCTTCGCCCTCGACCAGTTGGCGACCGACGCCGCCGCCCGCGCGCACGCGCTGCTCAGTACCGGCCGGGATCCGGTCGGGGAGCTGACCCTGTGGCAGGACGCGGTACGGCTGGCCGCCGCCCGTCCGGGCTCGGGGCTGACCGCCACCACCCGCTCCCTCTACGCCTCCCTCGCCAAGGCCACCGGACGCACCCCGGGTGAGCTGGCGCGCGCGGTCGCCGCCTGGCGGCAGGGCGGCATCGAGGGACTCGATGTGCTGGAGGAGCCCTGGGATCCGCCGGCCGGCCGCTTCGACCGGGCCCGCCCGCTGCTCCTCGCCGCCGACCTCCCGGCCTTCCGCCCCTGGCACAACCACCTCACCCACCCCCGCGGCCATGTCCAACTCCGCCTGGGCCGCGACGGCTTGTGGTACGCCTACGAATCGGAACCGGGCCACGACGACTGGTGGCCCAGAGGCACCCCCGACCTGGACCCGGTCGGCGCACTGACAGGCCTCGGCGCCCCCGGCGAACTCTGAGCCCCGGCCCCGCTCGCCGCGCGGTGAAGACGATGTGAGAGTTCCCCACCGAAGTGTGGGAGCCGGGTGCGGAGACCGGGGGCCCCACAGCCGGGCCCTAAGAAACGGCGGATACGTTGGAGCGGTGAGCGACATGAACAACAGCCCCGCCCTCCAGTACCGCTTCGACGGCCCCGAAGACGCCCCTGTCCTCATCCTGGGGCCGTCGCTCGGGACCACGTGGCACATGTTCGACCGCCAGGTGCCCGAACTGGCGAAGCAGTGGCGGGTCTTCCGGTTCGACCTGCCGGGCCACGGCGGCTCGCCCGCGCATCCGGCCGGTTCGGTCTCCGACCTGGCCGACCGGCTGCTCGCCACCCTCGACGCGCTCGGCGTGCAGCGCTTCGGCTACGCGGGCTGCGCGCTCGGCGGCGCGGTCGGTCTCGAACTGGTCCTGCGCCACCCGGAGCGGGTGGCCTCGCTGGCGCTGATCGCGGCCTCGCCCCGTTTCGGCACGGCGGACGAGTTCCGCCAGCGCGGGGTGATCGTGCGCACCAACGGGCTCGACCCCATTGCCCGTTCGTCGCCCGAGCGATGGTTCACCGGCGGTTTCGCCGCCACGCAGCCCGCGATCACCGAGTGGGCCGTACAGATGGTGCGCACCACCGACCCCGGCTGCTACATCGCCGCCTGCGAGGCGCTCGCCGCGTTCGACGTACGGTCCGAACTCGCCCGTATCGGCGTGCCGACCCTCGTCCTCGTCGGCTCGGACGACCAGGTCACCGGACCCGCCGAGGCCCGTACCCTGGTAGCCGGCATCCCGGACGCCCGCCTCGCGGTCGTACCCGGCGCCTCGCACCTGGTCCCGGTCGAGCAGCCCGCCGCCGTCACCGACCTCCTGGTCCGGCACTTCTCCACCGCCTGGCAGCCGCCCTACGACCAGTCCACCGGGCAGATGGCCATCGTGGCGCCCCCGGTCAGGCCGGTCCTCGCCGCGCCGCAACAGGCCGCGCCCATCGCCGAGATCGCACCGCCGCCTCCCGTGCCGCCGCAGGTCATGGGCCGTCCGGATCCCTACGACGCCGGGATCAAGGTCCGCCGGGAGGTGCTCGGCGACGCGCATGTGGACCGGGCGCTGGCGCAGGCGGACGAGTTCTCCGGGGACTTCCAGGAGTTCATCACGCGGTACGCGTGGGGCGAGATCTGGGACCGGCCCGGCCTCGACCGGCGTTCGCGCAGCTGTGTCACCCTCACCGCGCTGGTCGCGGGCGGACACCTGGAGGAACTGGCCTTCCACACCCGGGCGGCGCTGCGCAACGGCCTCACCCCGGTCGAGATCAAGGAGGTGCTGCTGCAGGCGGCCGTGTACTGCGGAGTGCCCGCGGCGAACAGCGCCTTCAAGGTCGCCCAGCAGGTCATCCGCGAGGAGACGACCCCCACCGAGTGATCTTCAGGCTGGTACCGAAAGCACCAGCCCCAGCGGCCCGCCCACCGCCGGGGAGCGGCAGGATGGACCCATGACGCTCACCACGCTCACCAAGAAGTCGCACGCCTGCATCCGCCTGGAGAAGGACGGGCGGGCGCTCGTCATCGACCCGGGCACCTTCACCGAGGAGGACGCCGCGGTCGGCGCGGACGCGATCCTGGTCACGCACGAGCACCTCGACCACTTCAACGAGGACCGGCTGCGGGCCGGCCTGGAGGCCAACCCGGCCGCCGAGATCTGGACCCTGAAGTCGGTCGCGGACCAGCTCTCCGCCGCCTTCCCGGGCCGGGTGCACACCGTCGGCCACGGCGACACCTTCACGGCGGCGGGCTTCGACGTCCAGGTGCACGGCGAACTGCACGCCGTGATCCACCCCGACATCCCGCGCATCACCAACGTCGGCTACCTCATCGACGCCGGCCGCGTCTTCCACCCCGGCGACGCCCTCACCGTCCCCGACCACCCCGTCGAGACCCTGATGCTCCCGGTCATGGCCCCCTGGAGCAAGATCTCCGAGGTCATCGACTACGTCCGCGAGGTCAAGCCGCAGCGCGCCTACGACATCCACGACGCCCTCCTCACGGACCTCGCCCGCCCGATCTACGACCACCAGATCGGCGCGCTCGGCGGCGCGGAGCACCTGCGGCTGGCGCCCGGGGACAGCGCGTCGGTCTGAGTGTCAGTGCCGTTCGGTAGGTTGTGAGGCATGCGCATCGCGACCTGGAACGTGAACTCGATCACCGCCCGTCTGCCGAGGCTCCTTGCCTGGCTGGAGAGCAGCGGCACCGATGTGCTGTGCCTCCAGGAGGCCAAGCTCGCCGAGGCGCAGTTCCCGTTCGACGAGCTGCGCGCGGCGGGCTACGAGTCGGCGGTCAACGCGACCGGCCGGTGGAACGGCGTGGCGGTGCTTTCCCGTGTAGGCCTCGAAGCCGTGGTCAAGGGCCTCCCCGGGGACCCCGGTTACGACGGCGTCCAGGAGCCCCGCGCCGTCTCGGCGACCTGCGGCCCGGTCCGCGTCTGGTCGGTGTACGTGCCCAACGGCCGCGAGGTGGACCACCCCCACTACGCGTACAAGCTCCAGTGGTTCGAGGCCCTCAAGGCGGCTGTCGCGGAGGACGCGCGGGGCAGCCGCCCGTTCGCGGTGCTCGGCGACTACAACGTGGCGCCGACGGACGACGACGTCTTCGACGTGGCCGCCTTCGAGGGCCTCACCCACGTCACCCCGGCCGAGCGCGCGGCCCTCACCGCCCTGCGCGAGGCGGGCCTGTCCGACGTGGTCCCGCGCCCCCTCAAGTACGACCACCCGTACACGTACTGGGACTACCGCCAGCTCGCCTTCCCGAAGAACCGCGGCATGCGCATCGACCTGGTCTACGGCAACGAGCCGTTCGCGAAGGCCGTCACCGACTCCTACGTCGACCGCGAGGAGCGCAAGGGCAAGGGCGCCTCGGACCACGCGCCGGTGGTCGTCGACCTGGACGTCTGACCGGGACGGCCCCGCCCGCTCAGCCCAGCGAGGCGAACCACCGTACGACGGCCCCCGTCGCCGCCTGCTGGGAGCCCAGATGGCGGGAGCCGCCGTACTCCGGAGTGCCGAGGTCGACGAGCGGTACGTCGACGCCCCGGGCGCGGAACGACGCCCGGCAGTGCTCGCTGTTGCTGTTCACGGCCTGTTCGTCGCCCTCGGCGTAGTACAGCCGCATGGGCATCTTCGGCGTCCAGCCCGTGCACACCCCGTCGGTGATCCGCAGCGCGGCGGCCAGTCCGCCCGTCGGATGGGCGATCAGTGCCCGCCCGTGCCGGGTGAGGAGCGCGTCGATCGTGGCCGGGGTCCTGGCCACGACCTCCTGCCCGGTGTGCGTGCCGTCCAGCAGGCCCTCGATCGTGCGGGAGTACGGCGCCCGGAAGACCTCGCCCGGGCTGTCGTAGACGTGGTGCAGCCGGTTGAAGGAGACCAGGGCGAGCGCGGTGTAGATCACGCCGTCCTTGGCGTCCGCCCGCCCGTCCAGCAGGGACGGGAACGCCACGTCCCGGAAGGCGTACGCGCCGCTCACCGGTGCCACCGCCGCGACCCGGAAGCGCGGATCGGCTCCCTCCTGAAGAGCCCGGGTCAGCCCGAGGGCCGCCGACGCCCCTTGAGAGAAGCCGGTGGCGAGCACCTCGTGCCCCAACTGCCGTCCCACCGTGGGCGCGAAGGAGGCCGCGGCCCGCAGCAGGTCCAGGGCGGCCGTCGTCTCCGACGGCACATCCATCCACGCCTGAGGCCCGGAGCCGAGGCCGAGCCCCAGGTAGTCCGGCAGGACGACGGCGAAGCCCGCCGACGCGTAGGTGAGGGCGGGCGCCTGCCCCCACACCTCCGTCGAGACCGAGGCGACATCGCCCTTGAAGAGTTCGGTGCCGTGCGTGAACGACACCGTCCGCAGCCGCCGCTCACCACCGCGCGGGAACGCCAGCAGCCCGCTCGCGGTGGCCGGCCGGCCCTTGGCGTCCACCGTGCGGTAGACCACGCGGTACGTGTCCACGCCGTAGCGGACGCTCCCGGTGTACCAGTCCGGGCCGTCCTCGTCGCTCCTCAACTCGGCGGTCACCTGCCGCGCGGACAGTGTCCGCAGCTGCACCACTGACACCAGCCGCCCCCGCCCCGCGTCGTGCACGGCGTGCGCCGAAGCGGCCGGAACCGCCCCCGCTCCCACGGCACCCGCGGAGACCGAACCGCTCACCACGAGGCCCGCGGTCACCGACGACATCACGATCATCCTGCCTGTCCGATTCATACTGCGACGGTACGAACAGGACATCGCGCCCACCATCCGGCCAACCCGCGCTCGGCAGAGGGGCTTTCCCCCGCTGAGGCCGGGGTGCTGACACGCCACCGGCGACGCCCTGTGGTGCGTACGGCGGTGCGAATGACACGCTGTATGTATGAACATCCCTTTCCTGGGTGACCGGGCCGAGAAGCACCGTATCCACGACGCCGAGGGCATCGCCGAGCCGCTGGCCGAGTGCGAGCTGCTCCGTTCGCACGCTGCCCGGGAAGGCATCCAACTCGACGACTCCGCAAGCTCGTTGGAGGAACTCGACCAGCTGGTGCCGCGCTGGCGCGACGACGAGGAGACCGTGTCCTGGCTCGGCAACGACGCCGGGCTGTACCTGGGCACCGTGATCGTGCGCACGGTGGAGGGCGCCGTCTGGGAGATCCGGCCGGACGGCCAGCCCGTCGTACGGCTGGACTCCGGGCGAGAGTTCGACGTCGTGGCCTCCGGTCATGAGTGGGCCGCGAGCGGTGTGCCCGAGCTCTCGCAGCTCTACGCGGAGGTCGCCGAAGAGTAAGAAGGGCGTAAATACGGCTAATGCCCGAAAAGTGCGTGTCGTGCTTTAACTCCGGTCTTGTGTGGATAGTTTGCGGCAACCACGACACAGCTGAGAGTGAGTAGGGCTGGGCATGGCCGTCGATCCGTTGATCGAACTGCGTGACGTCAACAAGTACTACGGGGAGCTGCATGTCCTCCAGGACATCAACCTCACCGTCGGCAAGGGGGAGGTGGTCGTGGTCATCGGCCCTTCGGGGTCGGGAAAGTCGACGCTGTGCCGGGCGATCAACCGGCTGGAGACCATCGAGTCCGGGACGATCGAGCTGGACGGCCGGCCGCTGCCCGAGGAGGGCAAGGCCCTCGCGAAGCTCCGCGCCGAAGTCGGCATGGTCTTCCAGTCGTTCAACCTCTTCGCCCACAAGACGGTTCTGCAGAACGTCTCGTTGGCCCAGATCAAGGTCCGCAAGCGCAGGCGGGAGGACGCCGACAAGCGGTCGATGGAACTCCTGGACCGCGTGGGACTCGCCTCGCAGGCACCCAAGTTCCCCGCGCAGCTCTCCGGCGGCCAGCAGCAGCGCGTGGCCATCGCCCGCGCCCTCGCCATGGAACCCAAGGCACTTCTCTTCGACGAGCCGACCTCGGCCCTCGACCCGGAGATGATCAACGAAGTCCTGGAAGTCATGCGGCAGTTGGCCCACGACGGCATGACCATGGTCGTCGTCACCCACGAGATGGGCTTCGCCCGCTCAGCCGCCAACCGCGTCGTGTTCATGGCCGACGGCCGCGTCATCGAGGACCGCACCCCCGAGGAGTTCTTCACCAACCCGCGCAGCGACCGGGCCAAGGACTTCCTTTCCAAGATCCTCAAGCACTGAGCGGGGGAGTGCGATCCGTGTTCCGTACGACCCGTGTGCTCCTCGTGCTGCTCCTCGCACTGATCGCGACCGCCTGCGGCAAGGAGGGCAGCCCGCCCGTGAAGGGCCCGGCCGCCGGCAAACTCCCCAACTACCAAGTGACGCAAGGCTTTCAGCTGCCCGACTCCAAGACCTGGAAGCGCGCGAAGAAGCGCGGCCACTTCGTCGTCGGCGCCAAGGAGGACCAGCCCTACCTCGGCGAGAAGGACCCCGCGACCGGCACCTACTCCGGCTTCGACATCGAGATCGCCAGGATGATGTCGGCCTCCCTCGGCTTCGCCCCGAAGACCGTCCACTTCAAGACGATCGCCTCGGCCAACCGCGAAACCGCCCTGCAGAACGGCCAGATCGACTACTACGTCGGCACCTACACCATCAACGACATGCGCAAGAAACTCGTCGGCTTCGCCGGCCCCTACTACATGGCCGGTCAGTCGCTCCTCGTGCGCAGCGACGAGCACGACATCCACGGCCCGCAGGACCTCGCCGGCAAACGCGTCTGCTCGGCGGCCGGATCGACGCCGTACCAGCGCATCAAGGACGACTACCCCAAGGCCCAACTCGTCGCCTACGACACCTACTCGGTCTGTGTCGACAACCTGCTCACCTACCAGGTCGACGCCGTCACCACCGACGACGCGATCCTCATCGGCTACGCGGCGAAGGTCCCCGACCAGCTCAAGGTCGTCGGCAAGCCCTTCTCGAAGGAGCCGTACGGCATCGGAGTCCCGCACGGCGACAACGCCCTGCGGTTCGCCCTCGACGACGCGTTGGAGGCCCGTGAGAAGAACGGCGACTGGAAGAAGGCGTACGAGGCGACGCTCGGCCTGTCCGGAGTGCCCGCGCCCACCCCGCCCGCGATCGACCGCTATCCGGCGAGCTGAGCGAGGCCGATGTGAACGTACTGACAGACAACTTCTCGACCTTCGCCGACGGCTTCCTCGGCACCGTCGAACTCACTGTCTACGCCTCGGCGTTGGCGCTCGTCCTCGGCTTCCTGATGGCCTCCTTCCGGGTCGCACCGGTCGGTTCGCTGCGCGTGTTCGGCACGGTGTGGGTGACCGTGCTGCGCAACACCCCGCTCACCCTGCTGTTCTTCGCGGTGCTGCTCGGCCTGCCGCGCTTCGGACTCGTGCTGCCCTTCAAGGTGTTCGCGGTCCTCGCGCTCGGCTGCTACACCTCGGCGTTCATCTGCGAGGCGCTGCGCTCCGGCATCAACACCGTGCCCAGGGGGCAGGGGGAGGCGGCCCGCACCCTCGGCATGACCTTCGGGCAGACCCTCGGACTGGTCGTGCTGCCGCAGGCGTTCCGCTCGGTGATCGCGCCGGTCGGCTCCACCCTCATCGCGCTCGCCAAGAACTCGGCGATCGCGGGCGCCTTCAGCGTCACCGAACTCCTGGGCACGTACCGGACGTTGAGCGAGCTCGGCTACAACATCGTCTGGACCTTCGTCTGGATCGCCCTCGGCTACCTGATCATCACCCTCGCCATCAGCGCGCTGTTCAACGTGCTGGAGAGCAAGTGGGGAGTCGCCCGATGACCACCGCCAACGCCCTCTACGACGTCCCCGGCCCCAAGACCCGCAAGCGGCACCGCCTTTACGGCATCGCGTCCACCGCCGTCATCCTCGGACTCCTCGCCTGGATCCTCTATCTCCTTTTCGACACCGACCAGTTCACCTACACGAAGTGGATGCCCTTCGAGTACAAGGGAATTCAGGAACTCCTGCTGCGCGGCCTCGGCAACACGCTCAAGGCCTTCGGGCTCGCGGCCGTACTGTCACTGGCACTCGGCACCCTGCTCGCCGTAGGACGGCTGTCGGACCACCGTCCCGTGCGCTGGCTGTCCACGCTCGTCGTGGAGTTCTTCCGCGCCATGCCCGTCCTGGTGATGATCTTCTTCATCTTCGTGGCGCTCAAGGTGCAGCCGCTCCCCGCACTGGTCGCGGGCCTCGCCCTCTACAACGGCTCGGTGCTCGCCGAGGTCTTCCGCTCCGGCGTCAACAGCGTCGAACGCGGCCAGCGGGAGGCCGCGTTCGCACTCGGCATGCGCAAGACGCAGGTCATGTCGTACGTCCTCGTACCGCAGGCCGTACGGGCCATGCTGCCCGCCATCATCAGCCAGCTGGTGGTCGCCCTGAAGGACACCTCGCTGGGCTATCTGATCACCTATGAGGAGTTTCTCCACGCCGGGAAGCTGATCGCGTCGAACCTCGACTACGATTTGCCGTTCATCCCCGTGGTGATGGTGATCTCGCCGATCTACATCGGGATGTGCATGCTGCTCTCCTGGTTCGCCGGTTGGGTGTCCCGCCGGGAGCAGCGCAGTCCCAAGACCGAGGCCGTGGACGTGGCCCCGGCCGAACCAGGGACGCTGCTGCCGCGGGTGCAGTAGTTGGAGGGCACTTGCCCGCCCGGCGGCAGCCGGAGATCACTGCTCGCGCAGCGGGATCGACACGTACGACGGGTCGTTCGCCGGCGAGGAGAAGGTCAGCTGCGCGCCGGTCGGGTTGTGCTCGATGTAGAGCGGGTCGACCGTGTCGACGACCAGGGCGAGACGATGCCCTGCCGGGACGTCGTAGGCAGTGGAGAACAACTCCAGGTCCACACCGAACGGCTGGCCGGGCGTCTGCCCGTGCCAGGTGTACGGCGCGTTGCCGACCAGCTTGCCGAGGCCGAGCGGGCCCACGTCGTAGAGGTATGCGACGAGGGTGCCGCTCTCCTTGGTGTCCGTGACCGTGGTGTGCAACCTGACCGTGCCGCGCACCTGTTGGGCGCTCGGGTACTTCTCCGACTGCCATACGGCGGCCCAGCGGCGCGGCAGCAGGGGGAGCGCGGCGACCGGGGGCACCTGCGCGACCTGGTCGAGAATGCTGGACAGGAAGACGATGCCGCCGTCCGCGCCCGAGTCGACGTTGGTGTGGATGGTGGTCGTGCCCGCGAGGTCGAGCTTCTTGCGGGTCGCGCCGACCGACTTCCAGTCCGGGTAGCTCTCGTAGCCGCCCGTGGAACGGGACTTGAGCTCCACGGGCTGCTCGCGGTCGATCCCGTTGTCCTCGCCCTTGAGGTAGTGGTCGAACCAGCGCTCGGTGTCCGTCCACACGTCGTTGGGCAGCCCGAACAGTCCGGTCAGTTCGGCGGTGGCGTGGTCGCCGGGGCGGAGTTCCAGCCGCTTTGGACCGGTCAACTCGCCGTAGAAGTCGGCTATTTGGTTGGGCGGGAAGATCGTGTCGCCCCAGGCGTTGGCGAGCATGATCGCCGCGCCGTTCCTGTTGATCCGGTCGACATAGGTCGCGGGGGAGCGCTCCTTGCCCCAGTCGATCAACTCCTGTTCCTTGGACGGGTCGGAGGCAAAGAAGTCCTTGAAGACCTGGCTCGTCTCCGCGCTCGGCCGGCCGGTGACGAGGCCGACGCCGTCCAGCAGGGCGGTCGCCTGGGAGTGTTCGGTACGGCCCGAGTAGATCGAGTCGATCAGGTCGGCCCAGCCGCTGAGTGATGCAACTGCCTTGATCCGCTTGTCGTGTGCCGCCGCGAGCAGGCTGATGCCGGCGCCGTACGACACGCCCGCCATGCCGATGTGCCCCGCGTCGGAAGGGGTGTTGGCGAGCGCCCAGTCGATCACCTTGGACGCGTCGGCCACGTCGGCCGGGCCGCCGACCTCGATCCCGCCGCCGGACTGCCAGAAGCCGCGGACGTTGTAACTCACCACGACATAGCCGGAGTTCGCGAGCTTCTCGGCCTGGGCGAGGTACTGGGCCTGGGGGAAACCCCAGCTCGTGGGCAGGACGAGGAGGGGGTAGCGGTGCGAGCCGTCGGCGTTCGCGGGCGTGACGACGTTCGCCGCGAGCTTCGTACCGCCGTCGCCCGCGATGTCGACGAAGCGGACACCGTTCGTGGCGGCCTGGGCTGCGGGGGCGAGCCCGAGGACGCCTCCGGCGACGAGAGTCGCGGAGACGGCGACCGCGGCGGTCGTACGCAGGGACTGGCGACGGTTTCGCACGGGTCACTCCTCACACGTGTCAATGCAAAGTGACCCGACGGTAACCGCAGCCCTTTACCTGAGGTAACCCGTGGGTAAGTTACGTGCCAGTAACGATTGTTGAAGTGTGTGTGACTTCAGGAGGCGCGGTGCGAACTCCGTGGTGCCGGTGCAGGCAGGGGCGTTTCCGCCGCCCGGGTCACGTCCGCCACCAGCTCCACCACATCGGGGCCGTACGCCTGCGAGTTGACCACCTTCAGCAGCAGGACGAAGGTGTTGCTCCCGTGTTTGCGGGCCAACTTCTCGTGGTTGCGGGCGAGATAGCGGCTCGCCGCCTGGTTGGTGATCGCGCGCTGGCCGCAGAAGAGGAACACCGGCCGGGCGCCGCCCAGTTGACCGGCGGTAAGCCGGGCGAGAAGCACGTACTCGCCCTTCCCCGGCTCAAGTCGGTAGCGTTCGCTGCCTATTTGGAACGCGCCCCGGTCCGGGCCCGGCTCCGGGTCGACGTTGACGCGGATGCCGGGCAGCAGGGACGCCAGATGTGCGGCCATCCGGCGGTTGGAGGCCGGGCCGCCCACGCAGAACTCGGTGCGCTCCCCGAAGCCCTGCTGGGTCGCGTCGTGCGCGACGACCTGGGCGTGCGCGTTGCAGTCCTTGATCAGGGCGGCGAGTTCGAGGAGCGCGAACACGTCGTGCCGCATCACCGTGAGTTCGGGGCCGCCCGCCTCGCGGTTGACCACGAGCAGCGACTCGGAGTTGTCGGGCAGCCCGAAGAACGCCTGCTTGCGCCGGAGTCTGCGCTTCCACAGGTAGGTGCGGGCGAGCCAGCCGAGCGCGGCACTGAGGCCGGCGGCGACCACGCCCAGAACGATGTTGCGCACGTCGTCATTCATGGGCGCGCATGTTAGCGGCCCGATGTGGCTGGTACGTACCGGTGTTCGACGTGTGACGTTCGTGTGGCGGCGGCCGGAAGCGGTCTGTCGGGGCCCGTGCCAGGTGGATACGCTGCGCGGACGGTTCTGGACTGGAGGTACGGATGCGTCGCCCTGTGGCACGGAAACTGTCGGTCCTGGCGGTCTCGGCCGCCGTGGTGTCGGTCGGGGCCGCGGCCCCACCCGCCGCGACGAGCAGCAGCACACCGACGAAGGTTCCGGTCGCCGTCGGCTACGGCGGTGCCGTGGCGAGCGTCGACGCGGACGCCACCGCCGCCGGTATCGAGGTCCTCAAGAAGGGCGGCAACGCGGTCGACGCGGCCGTCGCCACCGCCGCCGCGCTCGGCGTCACCGAGCCCTACTCCTCCGGCATCGGCGGAGGCGGCTACTTCGTCTACTACGACGCCAAGTCCCGTACGGTGCACACCATCGACGGCCGCGAGACCGCGCCGCTGACCGCCGACTCCAACCTCTTCGTGGAGAACGGCAAGGCCCTCGCCTTCGCCGACGCCGTCAGCAGCGGCCTCGGCGTCGGCACCCCGGGCACGCCCGCCACCTGGCAGACGGCGCTCGACCAGTGGGGCAGCAAGAAGCTCGCTACGGTGCTCAAGCCCGCCGAGCGGATCGCGAGCGACGGCTTCACGGTCGACGACACCTTCCGGACCCAGACGGCGGCCAACGAGACCCGCTTCCGCTACTTCCCGGACACCGCGAAGCTGTTCCTGCCGGGCGGCGCACTCCCGGTCATCGGCTCCACCTTCAAGAACCCCGAACTCTCCGCCACCTACAAGGAGTTGGGCAAGAAGGGGATCGGGGACATCTATCGCGGCGCCCTCGGCAAGGACATCCTCGCCACGGTGAACACCCCGAAGGTGGACGCGAGTTCCGGCTGGAACGCCCGCCCCGGCAAGCTGGCGGCCGAGGACCTCGCGGCCTACCGCGCCAAGCTCCAGGCGCCCACGAAGACGACGTACCGCGGACTCGGCGTCTACTCCATCGCCCCCTCCTCCTCCGGCGGCACGACCGTCGGTGAGGCCCTCAACATCCTTGAGAAGACGGACCTTTCGAAGGCGAGCGAGGTCCAGTACCTGCACCACTACATCGAGGCCAGCCGGATCGCGTTCGCGGACCGGGGGCGCTGGGTCGGCGACCCCGCCTTCGAGGACGTACCGACGAAGGAACTCCTCTCGCAGAAGTTCGCCGACTCGCGCGCCTGCCTGATCAAGGACGACGCGGTGCTCACCAGCCCGCTGGCACCCGCAGACCCGCGCAACCCGACGGCCTGCACGACTGCCGGAACGGCCGCTCCGACGACGTACGAGGGCGAGAACACCACGCACCTCACGGTCGCCGACAAGTGGGGCAACGTCGTCTCCTACACGCTCACCATCGAGCAGACCGGCGGCAGCGCGATGACCGTGCCCGGCCGCGGGTTCCTGCTCAACAACGAGCTGACCGACTTCTCGTTCACCCCGGCCAACCCGGCCGTCCACGACCCGAACCTGCCCGGCCCGGGCAAGCGCCCGCGCTCGTCCATCTCGCCGACGATCGTCCTCGACAAGCACAACAAGCCGGTCGTGGCGCTCGGTTCACCCGGTGGCGCGACCATCATCACCACCGTGCTCCAGACCCTCACCGAGTTCCTCGACCGGGGGCTGCCGCTCGTGGACGCGATCGCCGCGCCCCGCGCCAGTCAGCGCAACGCGGCCAACACGGATCTCGAACCCGCCCTCTACAACAGCGACTTGAAGACGCAACTCCAGGCCATCGGGCACTCCTTCGCCCTCAACCCGGAGATCGGCGCGGCGACGGGTGTGCAACGGCTGCCGAACGGGGAGTGGTTGGCCGCCGCCGAGAAGGTACGGCGGGGTGGTGGCTCGGCTGCGGTGGTCAATCCGGCGCCGTAGACGGTGAGTCGGAGGCGGGCGGGGGCGTATCCGTGGCGGGCGGTGTCGTGTCCGTCCGGAACGCGAGCCGCCTGTCCTCGACATCCACCGTCACCCGGCCGCCCTTCGCGATCCGGCCGTCGAGGAGCAGCCGGGACAGCTGGTTGTCGACCTCGCGCTGGATGGTGCGACGCAGCGGCCGGGCGCCGTACTCGGGCTGGAAGCCCTGCCGGGACAGCCAGTCGACGGCCGGGTCCGTGAACTCGACCGTGATGCCCTGCGCGTGCAGGAGACGGCGGGTGTGTTGCAGCAACAGCTCGGTGATCAGCCGGAGTTGCTCGGCGGTGAGCTGACGGAAGACCACGATCTCGTCGATGCGGTTGAGGAACTCGGGGCGGAAGTGCTCGCGCAGCGGGCGCAGGATCTGTTCGCGCCGGGCCTCCTCGTCCGCGTCGGCGCCGCCGGGCCCGAAGCCGATACCTGCCCCGCGCCGGGTGATCGCCTCGGAGCCGAGGTTGCTGGTCATCACGATCACCGTGTTGGTGAAGTCGACCGTACGGCCCTGGGCGTCGGTCAGCCGGCCGTCGTCCAGGACCTGGAGCAGGATGTTGAAGACGTCCGGGTGCGCCTTCTCGACCTCGTCGAGGAGGAGGAGCGAGTAGGGGTGTCGGCGTACGACCTCGGTGAGCTGACCGGCCTCCTCGTGGCCGACGTAGCCGGGCGGGGCGCCGACCAGACGGCTCACGGTGTGCCGTTCCTGGTACTCGCTCATGTCGAGGCGGACCATCCGGTCCTCGCTGCCGAACAGCGCCTCGGCGAGCGCGCGGGCAAGTTCCGTCTTGCCTACGCCTGTTGGGCCCAGGAACAGGAAACTGCCGATCGGCCGGTCCGGGCTCGCCAGTCCGGCGCGGGAGCGCAGCACCGCGTCCGACACGACCCGGACCGCCTCCTCCTGGCCGACGACCCGCCGGTGCAGATGCTCCTCCAGACCGAGCAGCCGGTCCTTCTCCTCCGCGGTGAGACTGCTCACCGGGATACCGGTCTGCCGTGACACCACCTCGGCGATCGCCTCCCCGGTGACCTCCAGGTGCTGGCCCTCGTCGCCCGTGTCCTCGCCGCCGGCCTCGGTCAGCCGTACCTTCAACTCGGCGATTCGGTCCCGGAGCTGGGTGGCCTTCTCGTAGTCCTCGTCGGCCGCCGCCTGGTCCTTGTCGCGGGAGAGCTGTTCCACCTCGCGCTCCAGGGCCCGTACGTCCGTGCCCTTCGTGCGCGCCCGCAGCCGGACCCGCGCGCCCGCCTGGTCGATCAGGTCGATCGCCTTGTCGGGCAGCCGGCGGTCGGTGAGATAGCGGTCCGACAGCTCCACGGCCGCCACCAACGCCTCGTCGGTGTACCGGACTTGGTGGTGCGCCTCGTAGCGGTCGCGCAGTCCGCGCAGGATCTCGATCGCGTCCGCGACGGTCGGCTCGGGCACCAGGATGGGCTGGAAGCGGCGGGCCAGCGCCGCGTCCTTCTCGATCCGGCGGTACTCCTCCAGCGTCGTGGCGCCCACGATGTGCAACTCGCCGCGCGCCAGGGCCGGTTTGAGGATGTTGCCGGCGTCCATCGAACCGCTCTCGCCGCCACCGCCCGCGCCGACCACGGTGTGCAACTCGTCGATGAACACGATCAGTTCGTCCGAGTGGGCGCCGATCTCGCCGACGATGTTCGTCAGCCGTTCCTCGAAGTCGCCCCGGAAACGAGTGCCCGCGACCACGCCCGTCAGGTCGAGGGCGACCACCCGCCGCCCGGTCAGCACGTCCGGGACGTCGCCGTCCGTGATGCGCTGCGCCAGCCCCTCCACGATCGCGGTCTTGCCGACACCCGCGTCGCCGATCAGCACCGGGTTGTTCTTGCCGCGCCGGGACAGCACCTCGATGGTCTGCTCGATCTCCTCGTCGCGGCCGATCACCGGGTCGATACGGCCGTGGCGGGCCAGGTCGGTGAGATCGCGGCCGTACTTGTCGAGGGTCGGGGTGCCGGTGGGGCGGGGCTGGTCGGTACGGGGCAGCGCGCCGTCCGGTGCCTCGGGCGGCAGGCCCGTGGGGGCGTAGCGGGCCGCGTTCAGGATGTGGCCCGCTGCGGAGTCCGGGTTCGCGGCGAGCGCCCCGAGCACGTGCTCGGGGCCGATGTAACCGGCGCCGCCCGCCCTCGCCAGGTCGTGGGCGTCCAAGAGGGCGCGTTTGACGGCCGGGGTGAGGGCGAGCGACGTGCCCTCCGGGGCTTGGACCGGTCCCGAGCGCGCGTCGATCTCCGCCGCGAGGGAGTCGGGGTCCGCGCCGGCGCGGGTGAGGAGACCGCGGGTCGGCTCCGCGGACAGGGCTGCGCGCAGCAGGTGCTGGGTGTCCAGGTCGTGGCTGCCGTGTTCGGCGGCGTACTGGGCTGCGCCTCGGACGAGGTCCCTGGCCGGCTGGCTGAGCAGGCGGCCTATGTCTACGTCGCGTGGACCGGGGCGGGCGGCTCCCCCCGCGGCTCCCCCGAAGAACCGGGCAAGGAAGTCTTCGAAGGGGTCGTTTTCAGGTGGTATGTAGCCATTGGTCATCAATCCACCATTGCACGGAGCGCTGCGTGAGGCATGTGCAGATGGCTTGCGGGAGCGGTGGCGCTGTGGCTGGTCGCGCCCACGCGGCGGAGCCGCAGATCGACAAGGCCCCGCGCCCCCGAAAGAGCTCAGCGTGCCGTGAGGATCCTGGGGCCGTCCTCCGTGATCGCCACCGTGTGTTCCACGTGCGCCGCCCTCGACCCGTCGTTCGTGCGGAGGGTCCAGCCGTCCGGGGCCTCGTGGTAGCCGTCCTTGCCGCTCGCGATCAGCATCGGCTCGATCGCGAGGGCCATGCCGTGGCGGAGGGGGAGGCCGCGTCCGGGGCGGCCCTCGTTCGGGACTCCCGGGTCCTCGTGCATCTGGCGGCCGATGCCGTGGCCGCCGAAGCCCTGGGGGATGCCGTAGCCGGCGCTGCGGCACACCGTGCCGATCGCGTGGGCGATGTCGCCGATTCGGTTGCCCACGACGGCCGCCGCGATGCCCGCATCGAGGGCGCGCTCGGCGGTTTCGATCAGGCGTACGTCGGCGGGGCGCGGCTTGCCGACGATGAAGCTGATCGCCGAGTCGCCGGCCCAGCCGCCCAGCTTCGCGCCGAAGTCGATCGAGACCAGGTCGCCGTCGCGCAGCCGGTAGCCGTCCGGGATGCCGTGCACGATCGCGTCGTTCACCGAGGCACAGACGACCGCCGGGAACGGGGTGGGCGCGAACGAGGGGCGGTAGCCGAGGAAGGGCGAGGTCGCGCCCGCCGCGCGCAGCACGTCGTGCGCCAACTCGTCCAGTTCCAGCAGGGATACGCCCACGTCGGCGGCGTCCCGCACGGCCGTGAGTGCGCGGGCCACGACCTGGCCCGCCTCGTACATCGCATCGATAGACGTGTCCGTCTTGAGTTCCACCATGCCAATTACTATACCGGTATTAGAATGGCGGCATGGTACGCACCCCTCTCACCCCCGAAGAGCGCGAACGAGGCGAACGGCTCGGCCGGCTGCTCCGCGAAGCCCGTGGCGGCCGGAGCATGACGGACGTGGCGGCGCACGCCGGCATCTCGGCGGAGACCCTCCGCAAGATCGAGACCGGCCGGGCTCCCACGCCGGCCTTCTTCACCGTCGCCGCACTAGCCGACGCGCTCGGGCTGTCCATGGACCAACTCGTGGTCAGATGTGCGCCGTTGGCGGCCTGAATCGAGTGGCGGACGCGGCGGATACGGTGGAATCCGACGGTGACACAGGAGGGAGGCGTAGGCTCCGAACTCTCTGCGCCCGGCTCGAAAAGCTTCCGTAGCCGCGTCGTAACACAAATGGTGTTTTCTACGGATCGGAGCATTCCGGTCTGGCGGGAGTTGGAGCATGGCTGTGGATCAACTCCCCGGACAGGTGCGGGAGTTCGCGAACTACCTCGACCGGCTTCTGGCGCGCCTCGACCAGGGCGGCGGCTGGTGCGGGGTGTTCTGGCAGCGCGATCCCGATGGTATGCAGGCCTGCCTGGGCGGGCGTGAAATACCCCCCTGGGACGTGGTGGAGGCCCTGCTCCAGGACCTCGCCGCCGAGTACGGACCCGGTGTCGCCGCCCAGGAGACGGAACGGGCCCGCGCCCTGCACGCGGCGGCGCTCACCGCGTTCGACGCCCGGCCCGGCAGCCGGGACGCCCTCGGTGACCGGCTCGACGTGATGCTCCGCGAGCAGAAGTACGCCGCCGAACGGCAGGCGGAACTGGGGCGGTTGCTCGGCGCCGCCACCACGCAGGAGGCGGCCGACGCCCTCCGCCTCGACCTCGCCTGGGCCCGCGACGACCACGAGCGCGCCACCGCCCGCTGCACCGAACTCCGCGCCCGCATCGAGGAGTTGGACAACCGCGTCCACCTCCGGGGTGGCGGGGCGGTCCACCGCGACCGGCACGGCAACGTGTTCCGGGTCGACGACACCTTCCAGGAACAGGCCCAGGACGGCCGGTCCGGCGGCGATGATCCGTACGGGGCGTACGGCAACGGCCCGGCTCCCCATCGCCTGCCCCGTCAGCGCGACACCGAACAGACCCCCGGCACCGGCCCACAGGGCGGCTACGGCGGCCCCGGCAACACCGGAGGGGCCCACGGCGGCCCCGATCCCCTGCGCCACGACGAGGGGGTCCGCGAGGCGCGCCGCGGCTACGAGGACTTCGAGCGCGCCAACCCCGGCTACGGCAGCCCGGCCCCCCTGCGGGACGACTTCCCGAGCCCCGCCGCCGCTCCCGCGCCCGGCCCCTCCGACTGGCCCGCACCCGAGGCCACGCGCTCCGCCGCCTTCGACCCCGCACAGCCCACGGCCGCCGAGCCCGCGCGGTCCACCGCCCCCGTCCCCGAAGCGGCCCCCGGCCCCAAGCAACGCAAGCGCCGCCGTGGCAGCGCCCGCTTCGCCGGCATGACCGAGGACGACGCCGCTGCCGCCGCCCCGGCCCCGGACCCCGCAGCCGCCGTACCGGAGCTGCCGGTCCCCGCGCCCGCCGCCCGCCGCACCCCGCGCGGAGCCCGCTTCGCCGGGGCCGCCCGGCCGGTCGAGCGGTCGCAGCCGAAGCGGGAGGCGCTGGACGCCGAGGCGCGGCAGGCCACCGTGGAGGCCGTGCAGCGGCTCGTGGGGCTGCGGCGGGAGGGCCGTAGCGGCGAGGCGCACGCGCTGCTCGCCGAGGCCGCGTACTGGCCCGCCGCGCGCTTCCCGCTGCTCGCGGCCGAGCTCCAGCGCGCCGGGCTCGGCGCGGACTGGGCGACGCTGCTGTGGGAGGCCGCCTCGCTGCCCGCCGACCGGCTGGTCGGCGCGGCGGACGCGCTGGTCGCGGCCGGCCGTACGGCGGACGCCGAGCAGATCCTGCGGCAGGGCGTGGCCCGCCCGGCCGAGGAGATAGGTGAGGCGGTGCTCGCGCTCGTCGCCGAGGGCCGCCGCCGTGAGATCAACGCCCTGCTCGACGCCTACGTCCGGGTCCGCACCCCCGAGGAGGCGGCCCGCAGCGTCGCGGCCGACCCCCAGCAACTCGTCCCGCTGCTGGTGGAAGCCGCCCGGGGTGTCTCGGACGAACGCCACTGGGATCTTGTCCATGCCCTCCGGGTGGCGGGTTTCACTGCCTGAGTGGCCCATCGGCTCGCCCACCGGAGTGTGAAACGCGATCGACTCCGCGGGTTAACGACGATGGTCTTGGCAAGGCTCCTCCGGAGGCTTACGTTCATCCCTCTACGGCCTTGTCTACGGGCGTAGAGGCTCTGACGTCCCCGTCGAAGGAGCAGCTCATGGCCAATGTCGTACGCGCCGCTCTGGTCCAGGCCACCTGGACCGGCGACACCGAGTCTATGGTGGCGAAACACGAGGAACACGCCCGCGAGGCGGCCCGTCAGGGTGCCAAGATCATCGGGTTCCAGGAAGTGTTCAACGCCCCCTACTTCTGTCAGGTCCAGGAACCGGAGCACTACGACTGGGCCGAGCCGGTGCCCGACGGGCCGACCGTGCGTCGTATGCAACAGCTCGCGCGCGAGACCGGCATGGTGATCGTCGTCCCGGTCTTCGAGATCGAGCAGGACGGCTTCTACTACAACACCGCGGCCGTGATCGACGCCGACGGCACCTTCCTCGGCAAGTACCGCAAGCACCACATCCCGCAGGTCAAGGGCTTCTGGGAGAAGTACTACTTCAGGCCGGGCAACGCCGGCTGGCCCGTCTTCGACACCGCCGTCGGCAAGGTCGGCGTCTACATCTGCTACGACCGCCACTTCCCCGAGGGCTGGCGCCAACTCGGCCTCAACGGCGCCCAGTTGGTCTACAACCCGTCCGCCACCTCACGCGGCCTCTCCGCCTACCTCTGGCAGCTGGAGCAGCCCGCCGCGGCCGTGGCCAACGAGTACTTCATCGCCGCGATCAACCGGGTTGGACAGGAGGAGTACGGGGACAACGACTTCTACGGGACGTCGTACTTCGTCAACCCGCGAGGCCAGTTCGTCGGCGACGTCGCCAGCGACAAGGACGAGGAACTCGTCGTCCGCGACCTGGACTTCGGGCTGATCGAGGAAGTCCGCCAGCAGTGGGCGTTCTACCGCGACCGTCGTCCCGACGCCTACGAAGGGTTGGTGCAACCGTGACCAAGGATCTGCTGGGACGGCACAAGGCCGTGCTCCCGGACTGGCTCGCCCTCTACTACGACGACCCGCTCGAGATCACGCACGGCGAGGGCCGGCACGTCTGGGACGCCGAGGGCAACAAGTACCTCGACTTCTTCGGCGGCATCCTCACCACCATGACCGCGCACGCGCTCCCCGAGGTCACCAAGGCGGTGAGCGAGCAGGCCGGGCGGATCCTCCACTCGTCCACGCTCTACCTCAACCGGCCGATGGTCGAACTCGCCGAGCGCGTGGCCCAGTTGTCCGGCATCCCCGACGCCCGCGTCTTCTTCACCACCTCGGGCACCGAGGCCAACGACACCGCCCTGCTGCTCGCGACCTCGTACCGGCGCAGCAACCAGATCCTGGCGATGCGCAACAGCTACCACGGCCGCTCCTTCAGCGCGGTCGGCATCACCGGCAACCGCGGCTGGTCCCCGACCTCGCTCTCCCCGCTCCAGACGCTGTACGTCCACGGCGGTGTGCGCACGCGCGGACCCTACGCCCACCTGTCCGACGCCGAGTTCATCGCCGCCTGCGTGGCCGACCTGAAGGACCTGCTCGGTCACGTCCGTCCGCCCGCCGCCCTCATCGCCGAACCGATCCAGGGCGTCGGCGGGTTCACCTCCCCGCCCGACGGGCTCTACGCCGCCTTCCGCGAAGTCCTCGCCGAACGCGGGGTGTTGTGGATCGCCGACGAGGTGCAGACCGGCTGGGGCCGCACCGGCGACCACTTCTGGGGCTGGCAGGCACACGGCCAGAACGGTCCGCCGGACATCCTCACCTTCGCCAAGGGCATCGGCAACGGCAGCTCGATCGGCGGCGTCGTCGCCCGCGCCGACATCATGAACTGCCTGGACTCCAACAGCATTTCGACCTTCGGCGGCACCCAGATCACCATGGCGGCGGGCCTCGCCAACCTCACCTACCTCCTGGAGCACGACCTCCAGGGCAACGCCCGGCGCGTCGGCGGGCTCCTCATCGAGCGGCTGCGGGCCGCCGCGGCGAAGCATCCCGGCGTACGGGAAGTGCGCGGACGCGGACTGATGATCGGCATCGAACTCGTGAAACCGGGCACCGACGAGGCCGATCCGCAGGCCGCCTCCGCCGTGCTCGAAGCGGCCCGCGAGGGCGGGCTGCTGATCGGCAAGGGCGGCGGCCACGACACCAGCGCCCTGCGCGTCGCCCCGCCGCTGTCCCTCACCGTCGCGGAGGCCGAAGAGGGCGCCGCCATCCTCGAACGGGCTCTGGCGAGCACGCAGTAGCAGCAGTACGAGCAAGGGAAACGCGTTATGGCCACCACCCTCGACCCCCTGGAACCCGCTCTGTCGGTCCGTCAGGTCCTCGCCCTGGAACGGGTCCTGGCCGGGGAACCCGAGGTGGTGGCCGGCGCGAGCCAACTCGACCGCGCCGTGCGGTGGGTGCATGTCGCCGAGGCCGCCGACGTCGGCGTCATGCTCAGCGGCGGCGAGATGATCCTCACCACCGGTGTCCTGCTCGCCGGCGACGAGGGCGCCCAGGCCGAGTACATCCAGTCCCTGCACCGCGCGGAGGCCTCGGCTGTCGTCCTCGGTCTCGGCCGTGCCTTCCCCGCCCCGCCGGACGTGATGCGCCGCGCGGCCGAGCGGTGCGGGCTGCCGATGGTGGTGCTCCACCGACCCTTCCCCTTCGCGGAGTTGACGGAGGAGGTCCAATCCCGGCTGGTACGGCGGAAGTTCGCCGCCGTCAGCCTCTCCGAGGCGGTACGGACCGCGCTCACCGGACTCATCACCGCCGGTGCCCCACTGCAGAGCCTGCTCGACGAGGTCGCCGCGCACAGTGCCTGCCCCGTGGTCGTCACCAACCTCGCGCACCGCGTCCTCGCCACGGCGGGGGAGCGGTCCGCCGTCGACGACGTGCTGCGCGACTGGGAGCGCATCTCCCGGCAGGCAGGCGGCAGCGAGGGCGACGGCTGGATCCGCGCCGAACTGGGCGGACGCGGCGAGCGCTGGGGCCAGATCATGCTGTGCGGCCACCGCGGCGACACCGCCACCGGCCGTCTCCTCGCCGACCGCGCCGCCGAGGCCCTCGTCCTGCACCGCATGCTCGGCGGCTCCGCCCACACCTGGGAGGAACAGTCCGCGCAGAGCCTGCTGACCGACCTGGCGAGCGGAGTCGTACCGGCCCGCCAACTCCTGCCCCGCGCCCGGGCCGCAGGACTCCCGGTCAACCGCCGCACCTTCGTCCCGATGGTCGTACGCGACGGCGACACGGCCCAACTCGACCGGGTGCTACGACTGTTGGGGCTGCCAGGACTCGTCGCCGAACTGGCCGACGGCGTCACCGCCGTCCTGCTCAGCCTGCCCCGGGACCAGGACGCGGACGCCCTCGCCGCGCACTTCGCGAGCCGACTGCGCACGGAATCCGGGGCGTTGAAGGCGGTGGTGGCCGCCGCCGGACCGCGCACCGTCTGGGACGACGTGCCCGCCGGGCTGCGCGAGGCACAGCACGTCGCCGACGCCGTGGCCGACTCCAGCGACGCCCTCGAACTCCCCACCGTCGTACGCCTCAAGGACGTCCATCTGCGCGGCCTGATCCGGCTGTTGCGGGACGACCCGCAGGTGCAGTCGTTCGCCGAGCGGGAGTTGGACGGGCTGCTCTGCGCTGCCGACGAGGATCTGCTCGCCGTACTGCGCACGTATCTGGCCACCGGCCGCAACAAGTCGCGCACCGCTCAGCTCCACCATGTCTCACGGCCCGCGCTGTACCGCCGGCTGGAGGCGATAGAGGGCCGGCTCGGGGTGGACCTCGACGACTTCGAGCAGGCCGCGTCGGTGCACATCGCGCTCCTCGCGCACGACGCGCAACAGGGGTGAAACATGGGACTACCTGCGAAAACGGCGGTGAAACATGCGGCCACGACAGGGTGACACCGTGGAACGCCAAGCGTCCGCAGACGTGACACCGTGCACCTCAAACCGGACTTCAGGGCTTCCTAAGCTCCTCGCACACCTAGCGACCGGAGGTCCCGATGAGCACCGTGATTCGTGCCGCCCTGTTCCAGACAGCCTGGACGGGCGACAAGGAGTCCATGATTCAGGTCCACGAGCAGGCGGTGCGCGACGCCGCCGCGCAGGGTGCTCAAGTCCTGTGCTTCCAGGAGCTGTTCTACGGACCGTACTTCTGCCAGGTCCAGGACAAGGCGTTCTACGAGTACGCCGAGGCGATCCCGGACGGCCCCATCGTCAAGCGCTTCCAGGCGCTCGCCAAGGAACACGGCATCGTCCTGGTCCTGCCGATGTACGAGGAGGAGCAGCCCGGCGTCCTCTACAACACGGCCGCCGTGATCGACGCGGACGGCTCCTACCTCGGCAAGTACCGCAAGCACCACATCCCCCAAGTCCCCGGATTCTGGGAGAAGTTCTACTTCCGCCCGGGCAACAGCGGCTGGCCGATCTTCGACACCAAGGTCGGCAAGATCGGTGTCTACATCTGCTACGACCGGCACTTCCCGGAGGGCTGGCGTGCGCTGGGTCTCGCGGGCGCCGAGATCGTCTTCAACCCGTCGGCGACCTCGCGCGGCCTGTCGGCGTACCTGTGGCAGCTGGAGCAGCCGGCCGCCGCCGCCGCCAACGAGTACTTCGTCGGCGCCATCAACCGGGTCGGTGTCGAGGAGCTCGGCGACAACGACTTCTACGGCACGACCTACTTCGTCGACCCGGAGGCCCAGTTCGTGGGCGAGGTGGCCAGCGACAAGGAGCCCGAACTCGTCGTCCGCGACCTGGACTTGGCCAAGCTGCGGGAAGTCCGCGACCGCTGGCAGTTCTACCGCGACCGCCGCCCGGACGCGTACGGACCGTTGACCGCACCGTAAAACGCCCTGGGTTCCCGCGCCCCGTCTTCAGGGGCGCGGGGCAGCGTCCATGAGCGGCTTCGCCGCGAGGCGCGCCCAGCCCCCACAGACCCGCACCAGACCACAATCCAGCGGAGTCAAAACAATGAGCACCCGTACCGTCATCCGCGGCGGCCTAGTAATCACCGCGTCCGACGAACTCCACGCCGACGTCCTGATCGAGGACGGCCGCATCGCAGCCCTGGCCACCTCCGGTACCCCGACGGCCGACGCCTGGACCGCCGAGCGGGTCATCGACGCCACCGGGAAGTACGTCATCCCGGGCGGGGTCGACGCCCACACCCACATGGAGATGCCGTTCGGCGGCACCAAGGCCGCCGACACCTTCGAGACCGGCACCCGGGCCGCCGCCTGGGGCGGTACGACGACCATCGTGGACTTCGCCATCCAGAACGTGGGCGGAGCGCTCCGCGAGGGCCTCGACGCGTGGCACGCCAAGGCCGAGGGCAACTGCGCCATCGACTACGGCTTCCACATGATCGTCTCCGACGTCAACGAGAACACCCTCAAGGAGATGGACCTGCTGGTGCAGGAGGGCGTCACCTCCTTCAAGCAGTTCATGGCCTACCCGGGCGTCTTCTACAGCGACGACGGCCAGATCCTGCGCGCCATGCAACGTGCCGCCGACAACGGCGGGTTGATCATGATGCACGCCGAGAACGGCATCGCGATCGACGTCCTGGTCGAGCAGGCGCTGGCGCGCGGCGAGACCGACCCCCGCTACCACGGCGAGGTCCGCAAGGCTCTCCTCGAAGCCGAGGCCACCCACCGGGCGATCAAGCTCGCGCAGGTCGCCGGAGCACCCCTCTACGTCGTGCACGTTTCGGCCATGGAGGCAGTGGCCGAGCTGGCCAAGGCGCGCGACGAGGGCCTCCCCGTCTTCGGCGAGACCTGTCCGCAGTACCTGTTCCTCTCCACCGACAACCTCGCCGAGCCCGACTTCGAGGGCGCGAAGTACGTGTGCAGCACGCCCCTCCGTCCCAAGGAGCACCAGGCCAAGCTCTGGCAGGGCCTGCGCACCAACGACCTCCAGGTGGTCTCCACCGACCACTGCCCCTTCTGCTTCGTGGGCCAGAAGGAACTGGGCCGGGGCGACTTCTCGAAGATCCCCAACGGCATGCCGGGCGTCGAGAACCGCATGGACCTGCTCCACCAGGGCGTCGTCGACGGCCACATCAGCCGCCGCCGCTGGATCGAGATCGCCTGCGCCTCCCCGGCACGGATGTTCGGCCTCTACCCGAAGAAGGGCACCATCGCCCCGGGCGCCGACGCCGACGTCGTCATCTACGACCCGCACGCCGAGCAGACCGTCTCCGCCGAGACCCACCACATGAACGTCGACTACTCGGCCTACGAGGGCAAGCGCCTCACCGGCCGCGTCGAGACCGTCCTCTCGCGCGGCGAACTCGTCATCACCGAGCGGGAGTACACCGGGCACGCGGGCCACGGCGTCTACACCCCGCGCTCCACCAGTCAGTACCTCAACTAGGAGTGGCGCACATGGACTTCGGACTCGTCCTGCAGACCGACCCGCCGGCCTCGCGGGTCATCAGCCTGATGAAGCGCGCCGAGCGCAACGGCTTCACCTACGGCTGGACCTTCGACTCCGCCGTGCTGTGGCAGGAGCCGTTCGTGATCTACAGTCAGATCCTGGCCAACACCACGAAGTTGACGGTCGGCCCGATGGTCACCAACCCGGGCACCCGCACCTGGGAGGTCACCGCCTCCACCTTCGCCACCCTGAACGACATGTTCGGCAACCGCACGGTCTGCGGCATCGGCCGCGGCGACTCCGCGATGCGCGTCGCGGGCCGCACCCCGAACACCCTGGCCCGGATCAGCGAGGCCATGAAGGTCATCAGGGCGCTCGGCTCCGGCCAGGAGGCGGACCTCGGCGGCACGGTCATCAAGTTCCCCTGGGCCAAGGAGGACGCCCAACTCCCGGTCTGGATGGCCGCGTACGGCCCCAAGGCCCTGAAGATGACCGGCGAGGAGGCCGACGGCTTCATCCTCCAGCTGTCGGACCTCTACCTCACCGAGTACATGGTGAAGGCGGTCAAGGACGCGGCCGTCGCCGCCGGACGCGACCCGTCCGAGGTCAAGATCTGCGTCGCCGCCCCGGCCTACGTCACCGAGGACGACTCGCCCGAGGCGCTCGCCCACGCGCGCGACCAGTGCCGCTGGTTCGGCGGCATGGTCGGCAACCACGTCGCCGACCTCGTCTCCAAGTACGGCGAGCACTCCGCCGCCGTACCCGAGGAACTCACGGACTACATCAAGGCCCGTGAGGGGTACGACTATTCGCACCACGGCCGTGCCGACAACCCCGACACCGCCTTCGTGCCCGACGAGATCGTCGACCGGTTCTGCATCATCGGATCGGCCGAGAAGCAGATCGAAAAGCTCAACGCCCTGCGCGAGTTGGGCGTCGACCAGTTCGCCGTCTACGACATGCACGACGCGCAGGAAGCGACGATCGACGCCTACGGGTCGAAGGTGATCCCGGCCGTCAACGGCTGACGCACACCCGCACCACCGCTCAACTCCCCGTCCCCCCACTCCAGTTCTCCCCCTCCCTCACCGTCCTGAGGGAGGGGGGCCGGAGCCCCGCACGGCCTTTCCGGACCCACCTCATTGATTGGCCTGCCCATGACCGACACCGCTCCCACGGCCATAGAGCCGACCGCTCAAGTCACCCTCGCCGACGGGCGGGTGGAGATCGCCCCCGGATCTCCGCAGCCCAGCGGGCCGTACGCCAACGACGATCTGCTGCCGGTTCCCGTCGAGAAGCGCACCTGGACCACGTACAACTTCTCCGCGCTGTGGGTCGGCATGGCCCACAACACGGCCTCCTGGACCCTGGCCTCGGGGCTCATCGCCGTGGGCATGGACTGGAAGCAGGCGGTGTTCACCATCGCCCTGGCCAACCTGATCGTGCTCGTGCCGATGCTGCTCACCGGGCACGCGGGACCGAAGTACGGCATCCCCTTCCCGGTCTTCGCGCGCGCCTCGTTCGGTGTGCGTGGCGCCAACCTCCCTGCTGTAGTCAGGGCGTTGGTGGCCTGCGGCTGGTTCGGCATCCAGACCTGGATCGGCGGTGAGGCGATCTTCTTCCTCGCCGGCAAGCTGATCGGGGACAGCTGGGCCAACGCCTCGCAGATCGGCGGGTACGCCTGGACGATGTGGCTGTCGTTCGCGCTGTTCTGGGCGCTCCAAGTGGCCATCATCTACCGGGGCATGGAGACGATCCGCCGCTTCGAGAACTGGGCGGCGCCCTTCGTGCTCGTCGGCGCGTTCGTGATGCTGTGGTGGATGAGCAGCAAGGCCGGCGGCCTCGGCCCGCTCTTCGACCAGCCGTCCAAGCTCGGTTGGGGCGGCAGCTTCTGGAAGCTGTTCTGGCCCTCGCTCATGGGCATGATCGGCTTCTGGTCCACGCTGTCGCTGAACATCCCGGACTTCACCCGCTACGGCAAGAGCCAGAAGGCCCAGACATGGGGCCAGGCGCTTGGTCTGCCGACCACCATGACGCTGTTCGCGTTCCTGTCGGTGCTGGTCACCTCCGGTTCGCAGGCCGTCTACGGCAAGGCGATCTGGGACCCGGTGCAGCTGGCCGCCAAGACGGACAACGTGGTCGGTCTGCTCTACGCGCTGGTGACCGTCCTGGTGGCGACCCTGTCCGTGAACATCGCGGCCAACCTGGTCTCGCCCGCCTTCGACTTCTCCAACATCGCGCCCCGGAAGATCAGTTTCCGCACCGGCGCCCTGATCACCAGCGTCCTCGGCGTGCTGATCTTCCCCTGGAAGCTGTACTCCGACCCGCAGGGCTACATCTTCACCTGGCTCGGTCTGGTCGGCGGTCTGCTCGGCACGGTCGCCGGCATCCTCATCGCCGACTACTGGATCCTGCGCCGCGGCAAGCTCGACCTCACCGACCTGTACAAGGCGGGCGGCCGTTACTGGTACGACGGCGGCTGGAACTGGCGGGCCGTCGTCGCCTTCCTGGTGGGTGGCGTACTCGCCGTGGGCGGCGCCGACTTCCACCCGCTGATCGACGGCCGGCCGATCCCGTGGCTGTCCTCGCTCGCCGACTACGGCTGGGCCGTGGGCCTGGGCACGTCGATGGCGCTCTACGTGCTGCTGACCGTGCTCACCGGAAGGGAGCCGGTACCGGAGCCGGCGACGGAGCCCGTCGACGCGTAGATCTCGGAGGGCGCCGGGGCTAGCCGGCCTTGGCGCCCTCCAGCGCGGTCACCGCTTCCTTCGCGGCCTTGATCGCGCCCTTGTTGATGACGTCCGTGCTCGGCGCCTTCTTGTTCTCGAAGTCGCTGCCGTTGTACGTGATGGTCACCAGCGCGTTGCCCGCGCGGACGACGACCGTGCCCTCACGCGTCTGCTGCTTGTCCTCTGTGGTGAGGTTCACGATGGAGTAGGCCGCGTCCCCGAGCCCGGGCACCACTCCGCCGCCGCTCTTCTCCGTAGTCGTCTCGGTGTACGACTTTTTCGCCGCTTCGTCCGATTCCGTGATCTCGTACGACACGTCGAGCCAGCGGTAGTCGTATCCCTTGAGCGCGTTCCACGAGCAGGTGCGGCGCACCTTCGTGTCCGTCGACGGGATCTCCTTGCCGGCCGTCTTGGCGCCCGGCACCAGTGACTTGAGCGTCGCCACCGTCACACTTCCGCACGGGGCGGGGGACGTGGAGTACGCCTTGACCACGGGCGCCGTCGACGGCGCCGAGGTCCCGGACGAGGAGTCGGACTCGGGCGTCGCCTTGTGATCGGCGGTCGTCGTCGCGGCGAACGGACCGGACGTCAGGGCCCAGCCCATCGCGGCGAGCACGACGACCGGCGACAGACGCGCGGTGAGAGCGAGCGGCAGAGGAAGAGAACGCAAGTCGCACTTCTCGTGGGGGAAGGGTGCGGAGCGGGTCCGCACTGCGGACGGGGACGCCAGTGTCACATGACTCCCTGTGAGGCGGAAGTATGAACTCGCTCCGTGCCTGTGCGGTGACAGTGCCCGACTGTGGACGCGTTGTGTGTCCTCTTATGTCCACCAGTCAGGCGCGAGCGGCGGGTATCCGCATCGTCGTCTCGATCCGTTCGACGGCCGCGAACGCACCGTACGCCACGAGCCGCACGAGACTCGCGTCACTCCGCGACGGCTCCCGCCAGGCGGCCACGTCCTCCTCCGTGATCCGGTACGGCGCGAGCGCGGCCAGCACCGCCAGCCGCGCGGCCGGCCGCTCCCGCCGGTTCGGGAAGCCGCGCAGCACGACCGGCGGATGCCCCCCGTCCCAGGCCCACAGCGTCTCCCGTACGAGGGTCAGGTCGTCCGTGTCGAGAAGGTCCGCGCCCGCGAGCGCCGCCGTGCGCAGGGCGTCGTAGGCCGGGCCCACCGGGGTTCCGGCCGCCCAGTCCGGACCGGGGCCCGGCGCGTCGAGCAGGGGGAGCGCCGCTCCCGGTACGGCGCCGCGGCGCACGGTGCGGGCCACGCTGCGGCCGGCGAGGCTGCGTACGGCCCGGAACCGCTGGGCGTTGCCCGGCAGGAGCTGCTCGGTCAGCAGGGCCGACACGATGCGGTTGATGAAGTGGAAGGCGAGGGCGGTGCCGAGGTAGGCGGGTGCCTGATCGGGCGGGAACGGGTACGGCGCCAGGGTCGCGCCCGGGACCCGGGTGCGGCGGCCCCAGTCGAGCACGCGCGCGTGCTCCTCGTTCTCCGGTGTGCCGCCGCGCGCCAGGTGCTCGGCGAGGGCGTGGTCGCCGGTGGCGTGCAGCAGGACGGTGTGCGCGTCGGCGCAGAACGGGCACTTGTTGGCGAGCGAGACACCGAGGGCGGCCAGCTCCTTGCCGGTGCGGCTGCCGTCGCCCGCGATCAGCGACTCGCGCATCAACGCCCAGGCGGGCGCGAGGAGTTCGGGCACGGAGGACAGGACCACGAAGGTCGGGGGGCGGTCAATTCCGAAGTCGACGGCGATCTGGTCGAAGACCTCGGCGGTGCGGCCCGTGGCGGACTTCGCGGACTTCGGCGACGGGGGCCGGGTATGGCGGAAGTGTGTGGTCATGGCAGCAGCGTGCGCCGCCCGGGTGCCTCCGGTCGTCGTACGGCCGAAGGGAGTCGACGCTGCGTCGGCCTGGTGGCGCGGGCCCGGAAAGTACTGCGTGGGGAGTAGTCCAGGAGTTGTCCACAGGGCTGACGCCCGCGTGGGCGCGGCGGTCTACTGTGCGGTCATGAGCGGGTACCCGGTCGATGTGACCCCACGCAGGCGCCTCGCCGACGTTTCCCTCGCGGTCGTGATCGGCGCCCTCGTCATGACCGTCGCCGCCTTCGACGCGGACACGACCGCCGTCGACTACGCGCTGATCGTCCTGGCCTCGGCGGCCCTGGCGTTCTACCAGACGGCTCCGCGCGCGGTCCTCGCCGTGTCCACGGTGGCGGAGGCGGTCTACGTCCTGCACGCACACCCGGGGCCGGTCGCCGGTCTGCCCGTGCTCGCCGCCATGCACACGGCGGCGCGGGTGGGACACCGCGGCTGGTCGGCCGGAGCGGGCGGGCTGTTCCTGGCCGCGTACTTCGCGACGGGACCCACGACCCAGCAGGTGGTCGAGCGGACCGCGCTCATCGCCGGCTGGTTCCTCTGCGCGGTGGTGACCGGCCTCGCCGACCGCAACTGGCAGGCGTATCTCCGTCAGACCGAACAGCGCGCCCTGGAGGCCGAACGCACCCGCGAGGAGGTCGCGTTGCGCCGCGCGGGTGAGGAACGCCTGCGCATAGCAAGGGAGTTGCACGACTCCCTCACCCACAGCATCTCGATCGTCAAGCTCCAGGCGGGCGTTGCCGTCCACCTCGCCCGCAAGCGCGGCGAGGAGGTGCCGCCCGCGCTGCTCGCCATCCAGGAGGCGGGCGGCGAGGCGATGCGGGAACTGCGGGCCACCCTGGAGATCCTGCGCACCACCGAGGAGCCTACCGGCACCCCTGAGCTGCTCGTCGAGCGGGCCTGCGCGGCCGGCCTCGCCGTCGAACTCGCGGTGACGGGCGAGGAGCGCCCCCTCGCGGCGACGGTCGACCGCGCGGTGTACCGCATCGTCCAGGAGGCCCTGACCAACGCGGCCCGGCACGCTGGCCCGGCCAAGGTCAGCGTCCAACTCGACTACGGCGAAGAGGACTTGACGATACGGGTGGAGGACGACGGGGCGGCCGACCCCGACTGTCCGCCGAAGCCGGGCATCGGCCTCACCGGCATGCGCGAACGCGTCACGGCGTTGGGCGGCACCCTGCACACCGCCCCGCGCGCGGAGGGCGGCTTCGCGGTACGGGCCGAACTGCCGCTGGGGGAGGCGGGATGATCCGGGTCGTGGTCGTGGACGACCAGGCGCTGATGCGCGCGGGCTTCCGCGCCCTCCTCGAGGCCGAGGACGGCATCGAGGTGGTGGGCGAGGCGGCCGACGGCGAACAGGGCGTGGCCCTCGTCCGCGCCCAACTTCCCGACGTCGCGCTGATAGACGTACAGATGCCGGTGATGACGGGCATCGAGGCGACCCGCCGCATCGCCGCCGACCCCGCCCTCGCCGCGGTCCGGGTCGTCATCCTCACCAACTACGGCCTGGACGAGTACGTCTTCGAGGCGCTGCGGGCGGGCGCCAGCGGCTTCCTCCTGAAGGACACCGACCCGGCGGACCTGCTCCAGGCGATCGGGATCGTCGCCGGCGGCGAGGCCCTGCTCTCCCCGGCGGTCACCCGCACCCTCATCGGCGAGTTCGTCTCCCGGCCCCCCGACCGCTCCACCGCCACCGGCCTGGAACACCTCACCCGCCGCGAACGCGAGGTCACCGCCCTGGCCGCCCGCGGCCTCACCAACGAGGAGATCGCCGCCCACATGGTCATCAGCCCGTTTACGGCGAAGACCCACATCAGCCGGGCCATGACCAAGCTCGGAGCCCGAGACCGGGCCCAACTCGTAGTGTTCGCCTACGAGTCGGGCCTCGTGACGGCCCGCGCGCCGGAATCCCGTCGGAAGGAGGAGCCGCACGCCCCGCTACCCACGATCAGCCGGCCGTCCTCGTGAGTTCGAGGAGCAGGGCCCGCTGGGGGTTGAGGTTCGGCAGGGGCAGGCCTGCGAGGGTGAGCAAAGAGCCGGGCAGCGACAGCCCGTCGTCGAGGGCTGCGGAGAACCAGGCGGGATCCGCCACCTCGTGGAACGACGGCAGGCCCAGCTCGGTGCGCACCCGCACCCGATAGATGGCTTCCGCGTCGAGGGCGGGCAACGGCACGCGTCCGTACTGGCCCTCGGGGGACGTGGCGAGCCGCGCCCAGCAGCACAGCGCGGCCGAATTGTCGTGGGCCACGACTCCGTGCAGCGGGGTCGACTCGTCGGTGAGGTCGGCGCGGACCGTGCGACCGTCGTGGAGCAGTCGGCGGAGTTCGAGGTGGGGCGCGGTCCACGCGGTGAGGCGGGCGAGTTCCTCGGGGAGCCGCGGGTGAGGTCCTGTTTGATGCCCGCGTGGCCGAACAGGGCTGTGGTCAGGCGGAGTTGGTCGGAGCTGACGCGGTCCGTGGTGTGGCTGGTGCGCGGGCCCACGTGGGTGCCGACCAGTTCGGGGGGCAGTAGTTGCGCGGTCCAGCGCTGGATGGTCTGGCGTTCCACCGGGTCGTTGCAGTCAGAGGCCCAGACCCGGTCGGTCCGGTCCAGGATGCCCAGGTCGATCCGTCCGCCACCGGCGGCGCAGCTCTCGATCTCCAGGGCGGGATGGCGCTCCCCGAGGGCGTCCATCAGCCCGTAGAGGGCCACTGCCTGGGCGTGCGCCACGGGGCGGTCGGCGGCGGAGTGCACGGTCTCGTGGAGTTCCCGGTTGTGGTCCCACTTGAGATAGGCGATGGCGTACTTCTCCACGAGTGCGTCCAGCGCGTCCAACAGGTACTGCCAGGCATCGAGGTTGGCCAGGTCCAGCACATGCTGGTGGCGGGCGGCCGGGCCGACCCCGCGGGCGGGGCCCAGCACCCAGTCAGGGTGCCCGCGGGCCAGGTCGGAGTGGAGGTTGATCATCTCCGGCTCCCCGGTCGATAGTCTGCTGAACGATCAGGACGACCACGCGCGTGACCACCGAG
Source organism: Streptomyces hokutonensis (assembly GCF_042751305.1). Taxonomy (GTDB): domain Bacteria; phylum Actinomycetota; class Actinomycetes; order Streptomycetales; family Streptomycetaceae; genus Streptomyces; species Streptomyces hokutonensis_A. The sequence goes on along the minus strand of NZ_JBHYWD010000003.1, from coordinate 39,776 downwards.
GTGAGACATGTCCTTCACCACCCGCCCCACCCTCCAGGGCACCTTCGGCATGGTGTCCTCCACCCACTGGCTCGCATCGCAGTCGGCGATGGCCGTCCTGGAGGACGGCGGCAACGCCTACGACGCCGCCGTCGCCGGGGCCTTCGTGCTGCACGTCGTCGAGCCGCACCTCAACGGCCCGGCCGGCGAGGTGCCCGTCCTGCTCGCCCCGGCGGGCGGCGAGGTCCGGGTGCTGTGCGGACAGGGCGTCGCACCCGCCGGAGCCACGATCGACCACTACAGGGGACTCGGTCTGGATCTCGTACCCGGCACGGGCCCGCTCGCCGCGGCCGTCCCCGGCGCCTTCGACGCCTGGATGCTGCTGCTCCGCGACCACGGCACGAAGTCCCTCGCCGACGTCCTGAAGTACGCCATCGGATACGCCGAGGACGGGCACGCGTGCGTGGAGAACGTCGGCGCGACCGTCGAGACCGTACGGGCACTCTTCGAGACGGAGTGGACCTCCTCGGCGGAGGTGTACCTGCCCGGCGGGAAGGCACCCCGCCCCGGAGAGCTGTTCCGCAACCCCGCCCTCGCCGCCACCTGGAAGCGGCTCCTTGCCGAGGTCTCCGGGTCGGGGGACCGGGAGGCCCAGATCGAGGCGGCGCGGGCGGTGTGGCGGTCCGGGTTCATCGCCGAGGCCCTGGTACGGCAGTCCGGGCGGCCCACCATGGACACCAGCGGCGAGCGCCACACCGGCACCCTCACGGCCGCCGACCTGGCCTCCTGGTCCGCGTCCTACGAGACCCCGGTGACGTACGACTGGAACGGCTGGACCCTCTGCAAGGCAGGCCCCTGGAGCCAGGGCCCGGCCTTCCTCCAGCAACTCGCGCTTCTTCCGCCCGAGTTGCCCGCCTACGGGTCCGCCGACTACGTCCACTTCCTGATCGAGGGCTGCAAGCTCGCGATGGCGGACCGGGAGGCCTGGTACGGGGACGCGGGCGAAGAGGCCGTACCGCTGGGGGAGTTGTTGTCGGCGGACTACAACGCGGCGCGGCGGGAGCTGATCGGCGACAAGGCGTCGTACGAGCTGCGGCCCGGCAGTCCCGGAGGGCGCGTTCCGCGGCTGAGCGGGCACGCGCGCGTGGTGGCTCCTGCGGAACTGGGCTTCGACCCGATGGGGGCGGGGGAGCCGACCGTCGCGCGGGTCACGGCCGACGGCGGTACCCGGGGCGACACCTGCCACCTCGACGTCGTCGACCGCTGGGGCAACATGATCGCGGCCACGCCCAGCGGCGGCTGGCTCCAGTCGAACCCGGTGGTGCCCGAGCTGGGCTTCCCCCTCGGCACCCGGCTGCAGATGGCCTGGCTGGAGCCGGGGCTGCCCAACTCCCTTGCGCCGGGCCGCCGTCCGCGCACCACGCTCACCCCGTCGCTCGCCCTGCGCGACGGAGTCCCAGTGCTCGCCTTCGGGACACCCGGCGGGGACCAGCAGGACCAGTGGCAGCTGCACTTCTTCCTGGCGGTCGCCACGCGCGCGAAGACACGCGGCGGCCTCGACCTCCAGGGCGCGATCGACGCCCCGAACTGGCACAACGACAGCTTCCCCGGCTCCTTCTACCCGCGCGGCATGCGACCGGGCAGCGTGACCGTCGAGTCCCGCATGGACGCGACGGTGGTGGAGGAGCTGCGGCGGCGCGGCCACGACGTGACCGTCGGGGACGCCTGGTCGGAGGGGCGACTGTGCGCGGTCGCCCGGGACCCGGCGGCCGGAATTCTCTCGGCGGCGGCGAATCCGCGGGGCATGCAGGGGTATGCCGTGGGGCGCTGATGCGCCCAGCGATTCGGACGGTGATCGCGAATCCGGGTGTTCATGGTGATTCCACCCGGAGTGCACCGGGCGGGTGGGGATTGTCAGTGGCCCGTGCTCTCATGGAGACATGATCGAAGACACCGAAACCATCGACGAGTTTCTCGTACAGCACACGGCCGACGTCGAGGACGCGATCCGCAAGGCGGCGGCGGCCGAGATCATGCCCCGCTTCCGGCAGCTCGCCGCGCACGAGATAGACCAGAAGAGCGGCCCGCACGACCTGGTCACGGACGCCGACCGCAACGCCGAGCGGCACCTCACGCAGGTGCTCGGCGCCCTCCTGCCCGGCTCCGTCGTGGTCGGCGAGGAAGCGGTGCACGCCGACCCGGAGACCTACGAGGCGCTCCAGGGCGACGCCCCGGTCTGGATCGTCGACCCGGTCGACGGGACCCGCCAGTTCGTGCGCGGCGAGACCGGCTTCTGCACGCTGGTCGCGCTCGCCCGGCAGGGCGAACTGCTCGCGTCCTGGACCTACGCCCCCGCCCGCGACCAGCTGGCCACGGCGGTGAAGGGCGGCGGCGCCTTCCTCGACGGCGTCCGGCTGCGCTCCGGTGGCCCGGACCCCGCCCGGGACCTGGAGGTGGCCACCTCCCACCCGGACTACACGACGGACGCCCAGAAGCGCGCCCTGCTCGGCCTCTGGGCGGACGGTGTGCGCACGCGCCCGTGCGGCTCGGCCGGACTGGAGTATCTCGCCATCGCCAAGGGCGAGTTGGACGCCACCGCCTTCAGTTGGGAGGCCGCCTGGGACCACGCGGCGGGCCTGCTCCTCGTCGAGGAGGCGGGCGGCGCCCACCTCACGCTCACCGGAGAGCCGTTCCGCATCACGGGCGGCAACGCACTGCCGTTCACGGCGGCCCGGGACGCGGCGACGGCCCGACGCGTGATGGAGCTGCTGAGGACGTCGTAGGGTCACGGGTTCCGCACACTGGACGGACCGGCCCCGGGGTTGTCAGTGCCGCGGCATATCCTGACCCTGAGTTGCCATCGGCTGACGAAGGGGTCCGAAGGTGCCGTCGATGCTCGATGCGGTCGTGGTGGGTGCGGGGCCGAACGGACTGACGGCTGCCGTGGAGCTGGCCCGGCGCGGTTTCTCCGTGGCCGTGTTCGAGGCCCGGGACACCGTCGGCGGCGGCGCCCGCACCGAGGAGCTCACCCTCCCCGGCTTCCGGCACGACCCCTGCGCGGCGGCGCACCCTCTCGGAATCAACTCGCCGGCGTTCCGCGCCCTGCCCCTGGAGCGCTACGGCCTGGAGTGGCTGCACGCCGAGCTGCCTATGGCGCACCCGTTCACCGACGGCAGCGCGGCCGTGCTGTCCAGGTCGGTCGCGGAGACGGCCGCCTCCTTCGGACCGCGCGACGCGGGGGCGTACCGCAGGCTGGTCGAGCCCTTCCTCCCCAAGTGGGACACCCTGGTCCGCGACTTCATGTCCCTGCCGCTGACCTCGCTGCCCCGCGACCCGGTCACCCTTGCCCGCTTCGGTCTGGCCGGACTGCCCCCGTCGACGTGGCTGACCAGCCGCTTCAAGGACGAGCGCGCCAAGACCCTGTTCGCCGGACTGGTCGGCCATGTCATGGCCCCGCTCAACGGCTTCGCCACCGGAGCCATCGGCCTGGTCTTCGCCCTCGCGGCACACGCGCGCGGCTGGCCGGTGGCCCGCGGCGGCTCCCAGTCCATCTCGGACGCCCTGGCCGCCTACCTCAAGGACCTCGGCGGCGAGATCCACACCGACTACGAGGTCAAGCGCCTCGATGACCTCCCTCCGGCCCGCGCCTACGTCTTCGACACCTCGCCCACCGCCCTGGCGAAGATCGCGGACTTGGGCAACTACTACGAGAACTTCCGCTACGGCGCGGGCGTCTTCAAGATCGACTACGCCCTGGACGGCCCGGTGCCCTGGACCGCCAAGGAGGCGCGCACCGCCGGAACGGTACAGATCGGTGCCGACAGCACGGAGATCGGCAACGCCCTGCGCGCCGCGTCCCGGGAGAACCGCGCCCCCGAACGCCCGTTCATGATCACCGTGCAGCCCAGTGTCGTCGACCCCACCCGGGCCCCGGCCGGCAAGCACGTCTTCTGGGCCTACGGCCATGTCCCCAGCGGCTGGACCGGCGACCTCACGGACGCCCTGGAACGCCAACTGGAACGCTTCGCCCCGGGTTTCCGCGACCGCGTCCTCGCCCGCGCGACCGCGGGCCCGCCCGAACTCGCCGCCCGCAACGCCAACTACGTCGGCGGCGACATCGGCGCCGGCGCGGTCTCCGGCCTCCAGATCCTGCTGCGCCCCAAACTCTCCCTCTCCCCCTACGGCACCCCGCACCCGGCCGTCTTCATCTGCTCCTCGGCGACCCCGCCCGGCCCCGGTGTGCACGGCATGTCGGGCCACAACGCGGCGAAGGCCGTCTGGCGCAGACTGAGGCAGTCATGACCACCATCAAGTTCGTCCAGGGCGACATCACCCGCCAGACCGCCGACGCGATCGTCAACGCGGCCAACTCCTCACTCCTGGGCGGCGGAGGCGTGGACGGCGCGATCCACCGCCGGGGCGGCCCCGCGATCCTGGAGGCCTGCCGCAAACTCCGCGCCTCGCACTACGGCAAGGGCCTTCGTACAGGCCAGGCGGTCGCGACGACGGCGGGCGAACTGGACGCCCAGTGGGTGATCCACACCGTGGGACCCGTCTACTCCCGCGACGAGGACCGCTCGGACCAACTCGCCTCCTGCTACCGGGAGTCGCTGCGCATCGCCGACGAACTCGGCGCCCGTACGGTCGCGTTCCCAGCCGTCTCCGCCGGGATCTACGGATGGCCGATGGACGACGCCGCGCGCATCGCCGTAGAGACCGTGCGGGCGGTGGAGACGTCGGTCGAGGAGGTCATGTTCGTGCTCTTCGACGAGGCGGCGTACGAGGCGTTCGGTCGGCAGGTCCCCTGACAGAGCTCGGCGGGATGATCGTCACGCGTCGATCACGACGTCCTCCAGCGGCTTCGAGCAGCAGAGCAGGATCTTGTTCTGGGCGATCTCGCGCGGCCGGATGCCCCCGTTGTGCCGCATGTCGACGGAGCCGGAGAGCAGGGTCGTCTTGCAGGTGCCGCACATGCCCTGCGCGCAGGAGGCCGGCAGGCTGAGGCCGGCTCGGGACGCGGCGGCGAGGAGCGAGGTGTCGGCGTCGCACTCGATGGTGCGTCCGGTGCGGGTGAACTCGACCTTGAAACCGGTGTCCGTAGCGGCGCCGGAGGAGGGAGCGGCCTGCCCGGTCGGCGTCTCGAAGGTGAAGCTCTCCTCGTGGTAGTGGTCCATGTCGAGGCCCGCGTCCGAGACCATCCGTCGTACGGCGGCCATGTAGGGGGCGGGGCCGCAGGTGAAGACCTCCCTTTCGAGGAAGTCCGGCGCGATCTGCCGCAGCGTCTCGATGGTCAGCCGGCCGCGGTGTCCGCCCCAGGGGGCGTACGGGCGGTCCTCCTCGCAGATGTGGACGATCCGGATGTTGGGCGCGGTCGCTGCGATGAGGTCGAGTTCATGGCGGAAGACGATGTCCGCCGGAGTGCGCGCGCTGTGCAGGAACACCACGTCGGCGGGGTCCGCGAGGTCGTACAGCGTCCTGGTCATCGACATCGACGGCGTCACCCCGACGCCCCCGGAGAGGAACAGGTACTTGGGTGCAGGATGCCGGGCCGTGGAGAAGTCGCCTAGCGGTCCGTGCGCCCGTACGGTGTCGCCCGGCCCGAGGTGGTCGTGCAGCCAGTTCGACACGAGACCGCCCGGTACGCGCTTCACCGTGATCGACAGCAGGAAGGGGCGGGTGGGCGGTGAGGAGATGGTGTAGCAGCGCTGCACCGGCCGGCCGTCGATCTCGAGGGTCAGTGTCACGAACTGGCCCGGGTCGTGCCGGGACAGCCGGGGTTCGGCGCACTCGAACACGAACGTGGAGACGTCGTGCGTGACCGGCTGCACCTGACGGCAGACCAGCAACTCCTCGTCCTCGCTCATGGCTGGAGCTCCAGGTGGGACTTGAGCCTGGTCACGTACCAGTTGACGAACGCCTCGACCTGTTCCTCCGTCGGACCGTACGGGCCCGGCAGATAGGCCGGGCTGCTGATGCCCCGGTGGGCGCGAGCGACCAGCACCGCGTCCTGGTCGTTCGTGGCCTGCCACACCTTGGTGAGGGTGTCGAGGTCGTAGTCGATCCCCTCGACGGCGTCGGCGTGCACGAGCCAGGTGGTGCGGACGAGGGTGCGGTCCGGGCCGAGCGGGATCACGGAGAAGGTGATCGCGTGGTCGGCCATGAAGTGGAACCAGGAGTTGGGCTGGATGTGCATGGACAGCCGGCCCAGGCGGGCCGTGGGGAAGTCCGCCAGCAGGCGCTTGCACGCGGCCGTGCCGTCGGGGGTGTACGACTCCCCGGCGAGGTCGAGTGGTTCGCGCTGGATGCGGAAACCGGAGGGCCGGGTGTCCAGTTCCTCGATCTCGGCGTAGGGCAGGCCCAGGGAGTCGTAGGTCTCGCGGGCCTCGGCGTCGGCCACGAGGAAGCGCTCGTAGGCGGGGCGCAGCGCGGGCGGGATGTCCTTCTCCTGGTAGCCGTAGATGGGGAAGTAGCAGGCCTGGAGCTCGGGATGACCCACGCAGTGGTAGCACTCCCGGTTGTTCTCCATGGTCAGTTTCCAGTTGCCGTTCTCGACCAGGTCGATCTGCGTGGCGACCTTCGCCTCGGCCAGGCGGTGCGGTGCGAGGTACGGCTCGATGCGCGCGGCGACCTCGTCGAAGTCCTCCGGCGGTTCCTGGGCGAGACAGACGAAGACCAGCCCGGCCACCGTGCGCGCGTGCACGGACCGCAGCCCGAAGCAGGACGGGTCGAAACCGGGCGCCTGGGACTCGGCGTACAGCAGCCTGCCGTCGACGCCGTACGTCCAACGGTGGTATCCGCAGACGATGTTGCCCACCGAGCCGCGCTCCTCGTTGAGGATGCGCGCCCCGCGGTGGCGGCAGACGTTGTGGAAGGCCCGGACGTCCTCGTCGTCGTCGCGCACGACGATGACCGAGTACGACCCGAGGTCGACCGTCACATAGTCGCCGGGCTCGGGAAGCTCCGCCTCGGCGGCCACGAACAGCCAACTCCGGGCGAAGACGGCCTCGATGTCGAGGTCGAAGAACTCCTCGCCGACGTAGAACGGCGCTTCGAGGCTCTGACCGGCGGGACGGCGGGCAACGAGGTCGCCGACGTCGGAGGTCGCTTGCTTCATCTCATCTCTCCGGTACGACTGGGGAGTTGACGTGCGGACGGGGGGTGGCGCTCAGACCGGCAGGCACAGCCGCAGCGCGTCGTGGATCGCGGCGTGGATGTTGCGGGAGGCGACGGCGTCGCCGACGCGGAAGAGCTGGTAGCGGCCCGCCTCGTTGTGGACCACGGACTGTCGCTCGTCGGCCAGCAGGGCGCGGTGGTCGACCTCGCCCAAGTTGCTTGATCCGGGGAGGAGTTCGACGTACAGCTCGTCCGCCGGCAGGGTCCCGTGCTCCACGACCACGTGGTCCACGATCCGCTCGGTCTCGGTCTCCGTGTACTCGCTGTAGAGGGTCGCGGCCAGCCGTCCGTCCCCGGTGCGGCGCACGGAGCGCAGCCGCCGGGCGAGCGTGATGGTGACCTCGTGCGCGGTGAACGCCCGTAGGTAGGCGGGGGAGTTCATGCTGCCGACGTCGGGGGCGAGGGCGCGCTCCGGGGTGACGTACTCGATCCGGAGGTCGGGCGACGCGGTGAGGACCTCAACGGCGTCCATGGCCGGGTAGCCGCCGTGGTCGTCGTAGACCAGGATCTCGCCGCGCGGGCGCCGCAGCGAGCCCGTCATCACGTCCCAGGTGTCGGAGACCAGGTTCTCGCCTGCGGTGAGGAAGCTGCGGTTGGGCATGCCTCCGGTGGCGACGATCACGAGGTCGGGGTGTTCGGCGAGGACGTCGTCGGGCTCGGCGTACGTGCCCAGGCGTACGTCGACGCCGAGGATTTTGCACTCGGCGAGGCGCCAGTCGGCGATCTGGATCAGGTCGGCCCGGCGCGGGTTCGACGCGGCGAGCCTGATCTGCCCGCCGGGCTGGTCGCTCGCCTCGAACAGGACGACGTCGTGGCCACGTTCGCCCAGCACGCGCGCCGCCTCCAGGCCGGCGGGTCCCGCTCCGACGACAACTGCCTTCCTACGGCGACCTGTTGTGCGGGGGACGAGGTGGGGCAGGTGGAGTTCACGGCCGGTGGACGGGTTGTGGACGCACTTGGTGTCGCCCGAGTCGTAGATCGCGTCGAGGCAGTAACTCGCCCCGACGCAGGGCCGGATGCGGTCCTCCTGGCCGGCCTTCACCTTGGCGACCAGGTGTGGGTCGGCGATCTGCGCACGGGTCATGCCGACCAGGTCGAGCAGTCCTTCGCGCAGGGCGTGCCGTGCGGTGGCGACGTCGGCGATGCGTGCCGCGTGCATCACGGGGATAGAGAGGCGTCGCTTTATCTCGCCGGTGAAGTCCAGGTACGGGCCGAGCGGGGTGCCGATGGACGGGATGGCCTTCGCCAGGGACGCGTCCCGCTCTATGGAGCCGTGGATGGTGCTGATGAAGTCGATGCCGTCGGCGGAGTATCGCTGGGCGGCGGTGATCGCCTCGTCGAAAGTGAGGCCGCCGAGTTGTGCTTCGTCCAGCGACATCCGGATCCCGACGACGAAGTCCGGGCCGACGGCTTCGCGCACCGCCCGGATCACCCGGCGCGGAAACGCCATACGGTTCTCGAGGCCGCCGCCCCACTCGTCGTCGCGGTGGTTGGTCGCGGGGGAGAGGAAGCTGTCCAACAGGTGGCCGTACGCCTCGAGTTCGATGCCGTCGAGACCGCCCTCCCGGCAACGGACCGCCGCGGAAGCGTAGTCGGCGACGATCCGGTCCAGGTCCCAGGGCTCGGCGGCTTTGGGGAAGGCGCGGTGCGCGGGTTCGCGCAGCGGTGAGGCGGACACCACAGGGAGCCAGTCGCCGGTGAAGTTGCTGGTACGGCGGCCGAGATGGGTGACCTGACACATGACGGCGGCCCCGGCCTCGTGCACGTCGTCGGTGAGCCGGCGCAGCCACGGGACGATGTCGTCGCGATACAGGAGCAGGTTGCCGAACGCCGGCGGGCTGTCGGGCGAGACGACCGCCGAGCCGCCGATCATCGTGAGACCGACCCCGCCGCGCGCCTTCTCCACGTGGTAGGCCCGGTAGCGATCCTTGGGCATGCCGTCCTCGCCGAACGCCGGTTCGTGGGAGGTGCTGACCACGCGGTTGCGCAGGGTGAGGTGCTTGAGCCGGAAGGGCTGGAGCAGGGGATCCAGGGTGGCTGAGGGCACGGCTGCTCCTCGGAGGATGCTGTCGCTGTTTCGCGATGCAAAACAGCATCGCCATACGAGACAAATGGTGGAGCTGGGAATCCCCGGCCGTCAAGAGCCCGCCGTGTTAACTCGCCGTGCGCGCGGCGCTCATCCGCGTTTCACGTACCCCCGGCGCCAGGAGATCTTCGCGGCGGCTGCCAGCAGCTGCTCCGCGAGACCGGGCACGGTGTCCTCGTCGATGCGGAAGGTCGGTCCGGACAGGGTCACGGCCGCGATGACCTTGCCGTCCAGGGCGCGGATCGGGGCAGCGATGGCGGCCAGCCCGATCTCGTGCTCCTCGCTGGTGGTGGCGTAGCCCCGCTCGCGGACCGTCTCGAGCGCCGCGGCCAGGGTCGTCGGGTCGACGATGGTGTGCGGGGTGTATTTCTCAGCGTCCCTGGCGAGGATCTCCGCGACCTGGTCGGGGGGCATGTGCGCCAGGAAGAGCTTGCCCGCCGCGGTGGCGTGCAGCGGGGCGCGTCGGCCGACCCAGTCGATGCTCGCGATCGCCGCCGCGCCGATCGCCTGGTCGATGGTGATCACGTCGTGCCCGTCATGGATCGCCACGTTCACCGTGTCGCCCACGGCCGCGGCCAGTTCCTGGCAGACGGGACGGCTCAGCAGGGACAGGTCGTTCACCTTGCTCGCCCCGGCGGCGAGTTCGACCATCGTGTACCCGATGCGGTACCGCCCGCGCTCGGTGTCCTGCTCGACCAGGCCCCGTGACTCCAGGGTCGCCAGCAGCCGAAACACTGTCGACTTGTGGATGCCCAGTTCCTCGGCGATCTCGGTCACACCACTGGGACCCCGCGTGGCCAGCACCTGGAGGATCGACACCGCCCGGTCGACGGACTGCACCGAGTGATCACGTGGGCGGCTTCCGTTGCTGGTCATGGCGGAAGGGTAATCGAGGGGCGGACACCGGTCGCGAGCCCCGGACGGCTGCTTCCAGGACCGTCGTGCGTGGGTGCCCGACTTGCCCGTCAGGCCGTCACTCGCCCCTCAGGCCGCCGCTCGATCGTCAGCCGGTCTTCCAGAGCGTCAGCTCGGCGACGTAGTCGCGGGCCTTGATGCCAGAGGCGTCCGTCTGGACGACGACGTCCTTGATCTCGATCATCGCGAGGTTCTTCTCGTCGGTGACGGTGCACAACAGCGTGCCCTTGGTCAGTTCCTTGCCCTGGTCGGCGTCGGCGAGTTGGGAGGGCAGCGCGTTCGCCGCCGCACCCTCGGCGCACTCCTCGGGGGTGGGGCCCGCGCTCTTTCCCATGGTCGTCACGAGGTTCAGCGTGTGGGCGGTGCCCCACTCCGCGTACTGGAGCTCGGCGCCCGTCGTCGAGCTGGAGGCGTGTGTGTCGATCCGCGGCGAGTCCAGGTCGACGTTGGTGTACGAGCTGCGGCCCGTCGTGAACTGGGCGCGCAGGGTGAGCGGCTTGTCCTTGAAGACCGCGGTGTAGCCGCTGGCCGTCGAGCTCGTGGAGGGGGACGCGGTGGTGCCGGTGGAAGCTGATGAGGCGGTGGTCCGTCCCTTGCCTCCCTGCGCGCCGGTGTCCTTGTCGTCGTCACGGGTGAAGACCCAGGCCGCCGCTGCTACGACCACCACGGCGAGCGCGGCGGCGCCGACCGCCATCGGGGTCCGGCTGCGGGTCGGAGTCGTGGCCGAGGGCGGTGCCCCGGGCGGGAACGAGGGTGCCGGGCCGGCGGCGGGCCGTGGCTGTGGGGGCCGCGTCGGAGCGTGCTGCGTCGACGGGTCGGGTCCGGACGTCTGGGTGGGCGTGTACCCGCCGGGCGTCGCGGAGTTGGCTGCCGCAGCGGCGGGAGGCACGGTGGTCGCACCCGCCGCGCCCGCGTCCGGCGAGGCGCTCGGCAGGCTCACATCACTCGCCGACTCCCCTTGCTCGCCCACAAGTTGCTCCCGCTGCGCAATGTCCGCCGCAACCGGCGCCGGCAGCCAGTCGGTGAAGTCCCGCAGCGGGCGCTCGGCCAACTCCTGGCACAGGGCGGCCAGTTCGGCGGGGGCGGGGCGGGCGGCCGGGTCGGCTGCCAGCGTCCGTTCCAGGACCGCGCGCAGCGGCTCGGGGTACGACGTCAAGTCCGGTGGGCGGAACTCGGTGTTGGCGATCTTCGTGGCCAGCGTGATGGCCCCGGAGTCGCCGTACGGATGGCGGCCGGTCGCGGCCACGGCGGCGATCAGGCCGAGAGAGAAGACGTCGGCGGCCGGGGTCTGTTCCTGGCCGTTCGCGTGCTCCGGCGACATGAACTGCGGGGTGCCGATGAGCCCGCCGCTGCGGGTGAGCTGGGTGGCGTCGGCGGCCCGCGCGATGCCGAAGTCGATGATCCAGGGGCCGTCGGAGCCGATGAGGATGTTGCTCGGCTTCAGATCCCGGTGGATCACACCGGCCCTGTGCACGGCGTGCAGTGCCTCCGCCGCGCAGCCGGTCAACTGGAGCACCGTGGGCAGCGGGAGCGTCCCGTGCAGGGCGAGGACCCGGTCCAGGGCGAGGCCGGGGACGTAGACGGTGGCGAGCCAGGGCTGTGGACCGGTGGTGTCGTGGTCGACCACCGGGACGATGTGGTAGCCCTGCACCCGGCGGGCGGAGGTCGCCTCCTGCTCGAAGCGGCGGCGGAACTCCTCGTCCTGGGCGTACTCTCGGCGGATCACCTTGAGGGCGACGGGCTGGTTGCCGCGCGTGCGCGAGAGGTAGACGGACCCCATGCCGCCCTCGCCGATCCGGGCGAGCAGCCGGTAACCTGCCACGTCCCGTGGGTCGTCGGGGCCCAGAGGTCTCAAGTGGCCGCTGTTTCCATCGTTGTTCAAGATGTACGTCCCCCCTCGCCAGGCGAGTGATCGTACCGGCGCAACCCGGTCATCCGGAAGTATCCGAGGAGATCAAGGAAGAACGGTGAAGGTCGGGGAGAATCAAGGCAGTTGACGGGTCTCGTCGGACTGTGGAGGCGTGCGTGGAACAACATCTGGTCCCCTCGGCGGAGGACGCGGACTACCTGGTGGAGCTCTCCAACGTCGTGCGCCAGACCTCCGTCGGCCCCCGGGGACCGCGCTCCCTGCGCCGACTCGGGCTCGTCCTGCGGGCGTTGACGGAACTCACCGGAGACCCCGATGTCTCCGTCTACCTGGTCGCCGACACCAGTCTGCTGGGCGGGCACCGGGAGTTCGGCGATCCGGCCGAGGTACGACGGCTGCGTCGCTGGGTCGCCGACGGGCTGGTCGAGGAGGTGGACGACGCCGACGAGCGCATCCTGGACCTGGCCCGGATGACCGGTACCCGGGTCGTCACCGGGGACCAGTACGTCGACCATCGCGTCGAACACCCGTGGATCCAGGGCAACACCTGGCAGTTCCTCAGACCTGAGCCCCGGCCCGACGGCTCGGTCGCCCTCGTGGCCATGGACATGGGCGTGCGCACGGAGGCCGAGATCTCCTACCGCATGGAACTCGCGGCCCTCAAGAAGCAGGGCCTGCTCGGCCCGGCCCGCACCCCGCTGACGCAGGTCATCATGCGCAACTGGCGCTGCCCGGAACCCCGTTGCACGCTCTACGACGTCCACAGGGGTGATCGCGTCCTGCTGCCGCGCATGCGGCGCGGAGTCCCCACCTGCGAACTGCACGGCGCTCCGCTGGCCGACGAGGGGCCGAGGCCGGCCGCCGCCCAGCTCAAGGTCGTCATCGACGGTGTCTGCGTGGCCCGTTACACCCTCGACGAGGGTTCCGAGGCGCACGTCGGACGGCTGCCGGGACCCGAGGGGATCGCCCTGCACAGTCTGCTGTCGCCGGAGGTCGCCGCGCAGGTCAGCCGTCGGCATGTGGCGCTCTCCGCGCGGGGCGGGACGGTCCTGGTCCGTGATGTCAGCACCTACGGGACGCGCATGCGCGGAGCCGGCCGCAGAGGCGTGCCCGACTCCTGGGAGACGCTGCCGCCGGGGGCCGACCGGTCCTTCCGGCCCGGCGACGAGGTCGAACTCGCCCCCGGTGTCGTCCTCACCCGCAGCGGCCGGCGTTTCCCCGCCGAACTCGCCGACGCCTGGCGCACGGAGACCGGAGGGAGTGCCGTACCGCCCACTGCGGCGGCACCCACGCGACGGGTCTGACCGCGAAAGGGAGTTGGCGGTGCGATGTACGACCGCACCGCCAACTCCCCTTCCGTCAGCCGATGATGCGGTGCGTCGTCCAGAACGAGGTCAGGTCCGTGGTCGTAGCGGCCTGGGCCGCCGCCTTGAACTCGGCCGTGGTCGAGACGCCGTACCAGTGTGAAGTGGCGTAGTCCTTCAGGAGTTTGGCCATCACCGTGTCACCGAGGGTGCGGCGCAGGTCGTGCAGGGCGCACTTGCCGTAGCCGTAGACGACGGTGGAGTAGCGGGACGAGTGGGCGTCCCAGTAGGCCATCGAGTTGGTGATGTTCTCCGCCGACGACGCCCAGGAGACGTTGTTCCAGCAGTTGGTGCCGGTCAGGCCCTGGGCCAGGTCGGTGGCGTAGTCGGTGAACGCCTCGTCCAGCCAGGGGCTGTTGTACTCGTCGTCGCCGACGATGCCGTAGAACCACTGGTGGCCGATCTCATGGGTGAGGGCCGTGGTGCTGACCAGATCGAGGACGAAGCCGGGGTACTCCATGCCGCCGAACCAGAAGTTGTTGTCGATGACGGCGTCCAACTCGCCGTACGGGTAGGCGCCGAAGCGTCCCGCGTGGGCGTCGACTGCGGACTTGGCGGTCGTGAGCATCGACTGGGCGTTGGCCGAGCTGATGCCCGTCACCGAGTAGATGTTGATCGGGGTGCCCGCCGTCGACGTACCCGAGATCTTGGTGAACGGACCCGCCGCCCACGCGAAGTCGCGGACCTTGGACGCGGTGGCCGTGGTGATCGTGCGACCGCTGGAACCGGCGGTGTCGACCGAAGTTCCCGTGGCCGGCACCGAGATGGTGGTCGGGTGGTCCAGGGTCACCTTGAAGTCGGCGGCCAGGGAGTAGAAGGACTCGCCGTTGTTGGTGTACGGGTCCAGGTGCCAGCCCGAGCCGTCCTTGATCGCGAGGACCGGCAGCGCGTTGCCGATCATGCTGAACGCGCCGTCGTAGCCGAACCGGTCGGCGCCGCTCGGGACCGTGATCCCCAAGTCGAAGCCGATCGTGGTCGATTGACCCTGCGCGAGCGGGGTCGGCAGCGCGATCTGGAGGGCCGTGCAGGCGACCGAGAGGGCGCCCGCGGTGCCGCCGGTGACATTGGTGACCGTGATCGGCGGCGCGGAGCAGGTGCCGTGGTAGTTGTCCCACAGCCGCAGGTACACCTCGGTGAGCGGGGTGGCCGACGCGTTGGTGAAGGTCGTGCTCTCGTGGCCGGTCCACACCGTGCCGGCGGTGTTGCTGCTCAGGCTCACCGTGTACGCCGGGGCGGCCGGCGTGCGCGTCGAGTCGGCCGGCGGGGCGGTGTCGCCCGAGGTGTTGAGGGCGATGTCGTCCAGGACGAAGCTCGTCTGGAGACTGGAGTCCTCGACGCCGGAGAAGGCGAGGCTCACGGTCTGGCCCGCGAACGACGACACGTCGAACGACTTCTGGACATACCCGGTGGCCTTGTTCAGGTTCGAGTAGGTCGCGAGGGTCGTGCTGCCGATCTTCGCCGTGAGCTTGTCGTACGCGGTGGACGAGGTCGTCTCGGCGGTGTCGATGTGCAGCCAGAAGGTGAGCGTGGCGCTGCTGCACCCGGACGGGATCGTCACACTCTGGGAGAGCGTGTCGGTGTGCGTGCCGCCGGTGCCGTCGAGCCAGGCGAAGCTGGTGCCGCCGTGGGCGCTCTGCCCGGTGCGGCTGGTGATGACGGTCGTCGAGGACTGCGTCCAGGACGAAGTACCGCTCTCGAAGCCGCCGTTGGCGACCACCTGCGCCGGAGTGCAGGCGGCGGCCACGGGAGCCGCGGAGGGTGCCGCGGCGGCCGGGGTGACGGGGAGCGAGAGGGCGGCCACCGCGGCTACGGCGAAAACACCGGCTGCGAGGGCCTTGTGGGGGGTCGATCTCACACGGAACTCCTTCTACGGCGGCCGGGATTCCGGCCTGCTCGGTGGCCGCCCGGTCGGCTGGGGTGCGCCGGAGAGCGGCCGTGGGGTGCGCGTTACGGTTGCGTGATCGCGGGGGAAGCTTCGCAGATTTGACCGGGCCATGCCATAAAAAGGAGGAAGTGTGCGCATGAAGGGGAGGAAGGTGCGAACGAGGGCCCGAGGGTGCCGTGGCGTACGCCTACGTTGACCGGGTCATGCCTGGACTTGGCCTCCGGTTGGCCGAATGTACGCCTTCGATTGCTTCCATCGAGCGATGGACCACATCACGTTCCTCGTGGCGGTCGTGATCGTCACGGCCTTGGCCTTCGATTTCACCAACGGATTCCACGACACCGCCAACGCGATGGCGACGTCCATCGCGACCGGGGCGCTGAAGCCCAAAGCGGCGGTTCTGATCAGTGGGGCCCTCAACCTCGTCGGCGCCTTCCTGTCCACGGAAGTCGCCAAGACGATCTCCGGCGGCATCGTCGACGACACGCTCGTGACCCCGGGGATGATCTTCGCGGGGCTCGTCGGCGCGATCCTCTGGAATCTCCTGACCTGGTTGCTGGGACTGCCCTCCAGTTCCTCGCACGCCCTGTTCGGTGGCCTGATCGGCGCGGTCTGGGTCGGCGCTGGCTCCGACGGTGTCCACTTCGACAAGGTCGTGGAGAAGATCCTGATCCCCGCGGTGGCCTCCCCACTCGTGGCCGGAATCGCCGCTCTCCTCGCCACCTACCTCGCCTACAGGATCACCGCCCGGGCCCGCAAGGACTCGGTCACCAAGGGCTTCCGGCTCGGCCAGATCGCCTCGGCCTCGCTGGTCTCCCTCGCGCACGGCACGAACGACGCCCAGAAGACCATGGGCGTCATCACCCTCACCCTGATCTCGGTGGGCGCGCTCGGTCACGACGCCGGTCCGCCGGTGTGGGTCATCACCGCGGCGGGACTCGCCATCGGCCTGGGCACCTACATCGGCGGCTGGCGCATCATCCGCACGATGGGCAAGGGACTCACCGACATCCAGTCCCCGCAGGGCTTCGCGGCCGAGGCCGCCTCCACGACCGTCATCCTCACCTCCGCCCACCTGGGCTTCGCGCTCTCCACCACGCAGGTCTGCTCCGGCGGCATCCTCGGCGCGGGACTGGGCAGGCGACTCGCAGAGGTGCGCTGGGGCACCGCCGGCCGCATGGTCATCGCCTGGCTGGTCACCCTTCCGGCCGCCGCCGCGGTCGGCGGCCTGTCCGCGACCGTCGTCAAGCACGGCGGCAACCTCGGTACGGCGCTGATCGCCCTGATCGCCGCCGCCGTGGCCGGATTCATCGTGATCGCCTCGCGCCGCAACCCCGTGCACGCGGACAACGTCAACGAGACCCACGAGGTCACCATCCGCAGCGGGGCGTCCCCGGACGTCCGTACGGCCGCCTGAGTCAAGGGAGTTGACTGATGAGTGTGGACTGGAACGCCCTCGGCGAGGTCGCCGCGGTGAGTGTCGGAGTGACCGTCGGTGTGGTCGTCATCTTCGCGCTGGGCATCCTGGGCCTCGCCCAGGTCGAGGCCGCCCGCGAACAGGACGGCGGCACGCACGCGATCGGATTTGCCCAGGCGGGGTTGTGCTTTCTCGCCTGTGCGGCTGTCGTGGCATACGGCATATATCTCATCGTGCCGCAGTTCCACTGAGTACCGCTGATCACTGAACGTATCGAGAGGAGGCCGGGATGACTGAGCTGTTGTCGGGGCTGCGCGTCGACTACACGGACCAGGACGACCCGGTGCTGATCCGGCCCGACGGCAGCCCGGTGGACACCTGGCGCGAGAACTACCCGTACGAACAGCGCATGGAGCGCAAGGAGTACGACTGGCACAAGCGGCTCCAGCAGATCGAACTGCTGAAGCTCCAGCGCTGGGTCAAGGAGACCGGACGCCGGCTCGTCATCGTCTGCGAGGGGCGGGACGCGGCCGGCAAGGGCGGCACGATCAAACGGTTCACCGAGCACCTGAACCCGCGCGGTGCCCGTGTGGTCGCCCTGGAGAAGCCGAGCGAGCGCGAGAGCGGTCAGTGGTACTTCCAGCGCTACGTCCAGCACCTGCCGACCGCCGGTGAGATCGTGCTGTTCGACCGGTCCTGGTACAACCGGGCCGGAGTGGAGCGCGTGATGGGGTTCTGCTCCGAGGACGAGTACCGCCGTTTCATGCGGCAGGCCCCGCTGTTCGAGCGGATGCTGACGGACGACGGCATCGACCTGATCAAGTTCTGGTTCT
Source organism: Streptomyces hokutonensis (assembly GCF_042751305.1). Lineage (GTDB taxonomy): Bacteria > Actinomycetota > Actinomycetes > Streptomycetales > Streptomycetaceae > Streptomyces > Streptomyces hokutonensis_A. Next base: position 22,257 of record NZ_JBHYWD010000003.1, on the reverse strand, counting down.
CCGTCTCACAAGGTGAACAGCGCACCCGTTTCACGATCCGCCAGGTGGACCCCGTACGGCAGTGGAAGCTCAGTGCGATGGACCTGGAGTCCCTGGACCGCTGGGACGACTACACCGCAGCCAAGGTCGCCATGTTCCGGGAGACCGACACCGAGCAGGCACCCTGGACCGTGGTGAAGAGCAACGACAAGAAGCGGGCCCGCGTCGAGGCCATGCGCAGCGTGCTGGCCCGCTTCGACTACGCCGACAAGGACGAGGACGTCGTCGGCAGCCCCGATCCACGCATCGTCGGCGCGGCGGCCACCTTGCTGGAGGCGGGGGAGGACGACACGGCGGCCGTCTTCTAGGGGCGGGTCGGTCCCGCGCCGCAAGGGGCGCGGGGAACTGCGCGACCAGCCACGACGGCGCCGCAGCCGAACGACGACACATCGCCGCTCGGCCGGCGCAGCGCCTAGTCGCCGTCTCGCGGAACGAGCGTCACCCGGTGGAAGTTGCAGCCGGTCATGGGCGGGTTCCCGGAAGGGGGCCCGCCCGCATGTGCTTTGAGGGCGACGCTGACCAGGCTCAGCAGCAGGTCGACGTCCGTCTCGCAGTCCAGGTGGACGGTCACCCAGCGGGAACCCGGGATGATCCGGATCGCCGTCGACTCACTCAGATCGTGGTGGAACCGGAGGATGGCCCCGACGGTGAGATGCAGGTCCACATCGTGATCGGAGTGGAAATGCACGATCTCGCTGTGGACGGACCGCAGCGCCCGACCCGTGCCACAACTGGCCGGGCCCGCACTGAGGTCGGGCCAGCCTGTCAGTCGCTGCATGGCTCTCTCGGCCAGGGTCATGTACCCATCGTGTACTGCTCACCGCTTCGCAACCAGAGGTTGAGCGATTTGTAACCGTGGCGTGAGGTACCGCACACCTCTGGAGTGGCCGGTGTGCGGTATGCCGCGCCGGGTCAACTCGCGTCCGCCACCAGCTTTTCGTAGCCCACGAGCCGTACACAGGTGGCCACCCCGTCGATGATCTCCTCGATCTCCGAGGCGTCCGGGAAGGAGGGGGCGATCCGGATCGTACGGTCCCCGGGATCGTCGCCGTACGGATGGGTGGCGCCCGCCGGTGTGAGGGCGAGGCCGGCGTCCGCAGCGCGGCGGACCACCTCGCGGGCGCAGCCGTCGGGGACGTCGAGGGTGATGAAGTAACCGCCCCTGGGCGTCGACCAGGTGGCGAGACCGGTGTCTCCCAGCCGGTCGGCGAGGATGCGCAGCACGGTGTCGAACTTCGGCCGCAGCAGCTCACGGTGCTTGCGCATGTGGGTGCGCACCCCGTCCGGGTCGCGGAGGAACATCGCGTGCCGCAGCTGGTTGACCTTGTCGGGGCCGATGGAGCGCTTCGCGCTGTAGCCGCGCAGCCAGGCCACGTTGGCCGGGGACGAGCCGAAGAACGCCACACCCGCACCGCCCAGCGTGATCTTCGAGGTGGACCCGAAGACGAAGACCCGGTCGGGGCTGCCGTGCTCCGCGCAGGCGGCCAACAGGTCGGCGATCTCCACCTCTTCGTCGGTGAGGTGGTGCACGGCGTAGGCGTTGTCCCAGAAGATCCGGAAGTCGGGCGCCGCAGTCGGCATCGCGGCGAGCCGTCGTACGACCTCGTCGCTGTAGCAAGTGCCGTCCGGATTGCTGTACTTGGGCACGCACCAGATGCCCTTGACCGCCGGGTCGTCGGCGACCAGGCGCTCCACCACGTCCATGTCGGGACCCTCGGCGGTCATCGGCACCGGGATCATCTCGATGCCGAAGCGTTCGCACAGCGCGAAGTGCCGGTCGTAGCCGGGGACCGGGCACAGGAACGCGACCCGCTCCTCGTCCGCCCAGCGGCCCGCCGCCCCGGGAAGCGTGCCGAGCAGCGCGTGCACCAGGCAGTCGTGCATCAGCTCCAGGCTGGAGTTGCCCACGGCGAGCAGCTGCCCGGCCGGTACCTGGAGGAACCCGGAGAAGATCTTCCTGAGCTCCAACAGCCCTTCCGCGCCACCGTAGTTGCGGCAGTCCGTGCCGTCTGCGGCGGTGTAGCGGTCGCCGGGCAGCGAGAGCAGTTCGGCGGACAGGTCGAGCTGCCGCGCGGAGGGCTTGCCGCGGGTCAGGTCGAGCGACAGCTTCTTCGTGAGGAGGGCTTCGTAGTCGCTCCGGGCCGCGTCGAGGCGGGCCGGGAGGGAATCGGCGCTGTGCGAGGGTGAGGGAGACGTCACGGAGGTCGACGCTACAAAGCCGCGTCTCGCACCACAAACCGATAAGAGCGGCCCTCACCGGGAGGGACCCGGGCGAGGACCAGGCCACGCGACGTCGATGTCGGATTCCCGCCAGCCCCGGCCCGGCCCGTATCGGATGCTGGACACATGCAGAACGGGATGCACACCGACACGGAGCGCTGTGTGCGCGCCGTCCAGTCCAAGGACGCGCGCTTCGACGGCTGGTTCTTCACGGCCGTCCTGACCACCCGCATCTACTGCCGGCCCAGCTGCCCGGTCGTACCGCCCAAGCCCGAGAACATGACGTTCTACCCGAGCGCGGCGGCCTGCCAGCAGGCGGGGTTCCGGGCCTGCAAGCGCTGCCGTCCGGACACCAGCCCCGGCTCCCCGGAGTGGAACCAGCGGGCCGACCTGGTCGCGCGAGCGATGCGCCTGATCGCCGACGGCACCGTGGACCGCGAGGGCGTCCCCGGCCTCGCCGGCCGCCTCGGCTACAGCACCCGCCAGATCGAACGCCAGCTCCTCGCCGAACTCGGCGCCGGCCCCCTCGCCCTGGCCCGCGCCCAACGCGCCCAGACGGCAAGGCTGTTGATCGAGACGACCGCGCTCCCGATGGCGGAGATCGCCTTCGCCGCCGGCTTCTCCTCGATCCGCACCTTCAACGACACCGTGCGCGAGGTCTTCGCCCTGACACCGAGCGAGTTGCGCAACAGGCGCCCCAGGACGACCGTCCTCACCCCCGGCACACTCACCCTCCGCCTGCCGTTCCGGGCTCCGCTCAACCCCGACAACCTCTTCGGTCATCTGGCGGCGACCGCCGTACCGGGCGTGGAGGAGTGGCGGGCCGGCGCGTACCGCCGCACCCTCCGCCTCCCCTACGGCCACGGCATCGCGTCCCTCACCCCCCGGTCCGACCACATCGCCTGCCGGCTCACCCTCAGCGACCTGCGCGACCTGCCCGTGGCCATCAGCCGCTGCCGCCGCATGCTCGACCTGGACGCGGATCCGGTCGCGGTGGACGACCAGCTGCGGACCGATCCCGTACTGGCACCGCTGGTGGACAAGGCACCGGGCCGACGTGTCCCGCGTACGGTCGACGAGGCCGAGTTCGCCGTACGGGCCGTACTCGGCCAGCAGGTCTCCACGGCGGCGGCCCGCACCCACGCGGCCCGTCTGGTCACCGCCCACGGCGAGCAGGTCGACGACCCCGAGGGCGGCCTGACCCACCTGTTCCCGTCCCCGGAGTCACTGGCGGCGGTGAACCCGGATTCCTTGGCGATGCCACACACCCGCCGCACCACCTTCACCACCCTGATCACCCAACTGGCCGACGGAACACTCCACTTGGGCGTGGAGAGCGACTGGACGGAGACACGAGCCCGGCTCCTCTCCCTCCCCGGCTTCGGCCCCTGGACGGTCGACGTCATCGCCATGCGCGCCCTCGGCGACCCCGACGCCTTCCTCCCCACCGACCTCGGAATCCGGCGCGCGGCACAGGAATTGGGCCTCCCGTCGACCCCGGCCGCGCTCACCGCCCGCGCGGCGGCCTGGCGGCCGTGGCGGGCGTACGCGGTCCAGTACCTGTGGGCGACCGACAACCATCCGATCAACTTCCTTCCTGTGTAAGGGAAAACAGAAGTGACGAAGCACCACACGGTGATCGACAGCCCCTACGGCCCACTGACCCTCGTCGCTGACGACGACGGCACCCTCTGCGGTCTCTACATGGTCGACCAGCGCCACCGTCCCCCGGAGGAATCCTTCGGCACCCCCGACGACATCCCCTTCACCGAGGCCACCGCGCAACTACAGGCCTACTTCGCGGGCGAGTTGAAGGAGTTCACCCTCGAACTGCGCCTGCACGGAACCCCGTTCCAGCGCATGGTCTGGGACCAGCTCCGCCGCATCCCCTACGGCGAGACCCGCTCCTACGGCGACCTCGCCGACGCCCTCGGCAACCCGGGCGCCTCCCGCGCGGTCGGCCTCGCCAACGGCAAGAACCCCATCGGGATCATCGTCCCCTGCCACCGGGTAGTCGGCGCGAACGGCAGCCTCACGGGCTACGGCGGCGGCCTGGACCGCAAGCAGCGGCTGCTGGACTTCGAGAGCGGGGCGGCGCTTTTCTAGACGCCCTGCAGAGTCCGCAGAAGCTCGGGCAGGGCCGTCCCGATCGGCTCCCGTACGACCTCGTCGGCCCGCTCGTCGTACGGCGTCGGCTCGGCGTTGACGATGATCAGCCGTGCCCCGTGGTCGGCGGCGACCCCGGCGAGCCCTGCGGCGGGCTGGACCTGGAGGCTGCTGCCGACGGCGATGAACACCTGACAGGCCTTGGTGATGGCGGCGGCCTCGCCGAGGACGACGGGGTCGAGCCGCTCGCCGAAGAAGACGGTCGCCGACTTCAGGATCCCGCCGCACTTCAGGCACGGCGGATCCGCCTCGCCGGCCGCGACCCGGGCGAGGGCGTCCTGCATCGGCCCGCGCGCATGGCATCCGGTGCAGCTGAACTCCCGTGCGGTGCCGTGCAGTTCGAGCACCTTGCGGGCGGGCAGGCCGGCGAGCTGGTGCAGTCCGTCGACGTTCTGCGTGATGACCCGCACGGGTACGCCGGACTTCTCCAGCTCGACGATCGCCCGGTGCGCGGCGTTCGGCTCGGCCTGGAGCGTGCGGTTCTTCCGCCGCATCTGCCACGACCGGCGCCGGATCTCGGGGTCGCCCATGTAGTACTCGTACGTCACGAGTTTCTCGGCCTCGGGATCCCGCCGCCACACCCCGTTGGGCCCGCGGTAGTCGGGGATCCCGGAGTCGGTGGAGATGCCCGCGCCACTCAGCAGGGCGACGAGAGGCTTGTTCATGGGCCGAGGGTAGGTCGCCCGGGCGCCGGTAGGCGAACGGATATCAACCGCCCGTCGCCCCAGCGGGTCGCCGCGATCAGAGCGGCCAGAACGGCCGGGCCGGTCCACCACCAGCCCGTGATCCGCCGCACGGACGGCGGCCGGCACACCCCCACAACCGCACCGGCGGCACCGATCGCGAGGACGCACGAGAGCACGATCCCGGCGTACGCGTCGTCGTCCCAGGGCCCCGACGGGGGAAGGGCCGGGCATCGGTGCCGTGGGCTCCCGGCCTCGTCCGTATGTTCGGGATGCGCCCGTGAGTGCTGGCGTCCGCCCATGGCCAAGGTGAACGTCTCGCTCGACGCAGCGCTCGTCGTGGAAGTCATGGTGCTTGCAGGCGTGAGCAACCCGCAGGACGCCGTCGAGCTCGTCCTGCGCGACTTCATCCAGCGCGGCCACCGCACGGAAGCCAGGGCCGAGGAACGCGATGACGCGCTGCGCGAGGTGGACGTGAAGCCCCGGGAGGTCGAGGGCTGAGAGCCGCGCCGGCGGGAAGGCGTCAGCCCACCCGCCGCCCGTTCTCCAGCTCCGCCGTCCCCGACCCCTCCGCCAGCACATCGAGCCCGACCAGGACGCGGAGCCCCAGCGAACCCGGCAGGTACTCCGTGAGTTCCGTGCGCGGGACGAGGCGCCAGGACAGGAGTTCCTCCTCCTGGAGTCGGATCGACTTGAGGTCGTTCGGGGTGAGGACTCCGCCGTCGTAGAGGTAGGCCACCAGCGGTGGGTAGTCCGGGCCGTGGTAGATCCAGTCGACGGCGAGGAGCGGACCGAGTTCGACGTCGAGGCCGATCTCCTCCAGCGTCTCGCGGCGCGCGCCCTGGCGTGGTGTCTCGCCGTCGTCCGACTCGATGGTGCCGCCCGGAAGAGCCCAGCCCTCACGGTAGTTGGGCTCGACGAGCAGGACGTTGCCCTCGGTGTCGCGGAAGAGGGCGGCGGCCCCGGCGAGGATACGGGGGAGACCCGCGAGGTACGTGGCGAAGTCTGGCGTGGTGGTCATTGAGGAAGGGTAACCAGCCCGCGCAGCCGTCTCTCCGACTCGCTGCCCGGCTCCGGGAAGTGACAGACCAGGCTCAGCCAGGGCGCCTCCTGCACCGCGAGCCGTACGAACGACACCTCGATGTCACCCGCGCGGGGGTGGTGGTAGCGGCGCAGGGAAGAGCGGAACTCCACCACCTCGTGGGCCTCCCACAGCCGCGCGAAGTGCGGGCTGGTGGCGGTGAGTTCGTCGATCAGCTCGGCGAAGCGCGGGTTGTCCAGTTCGTACGCCGCCTGCTGTCGCAGCAGGCCCGCCATCCACTCCGTCTCCGCCTCCCACTCGGGCATCAGGGCGCGGATGCCGGGTTCCCTGAACAGCAGCCAGGCGCTGTTGAGTTCACGGCGCGGCCGGTCGAGGAGGGCGGCGCCGAGGACGGCCTCCTGGGCCGGGTTCCAGGCCAGGACGTCGAAGCAGCGGTCGATGACGAAGGCCGGGTTCGGCATCAGCGTGTCGAGGAACGTCCGTACGGCGTCCGGCACTTGGAGGGACCGCTCGGCCGGTTCGGGCGCGGCCCTGCCCGCCAGCCGGAACAGGTGCGCGCGTTCCACCTCGTCCAACTGCAGCGCCCGGGCCAGGGCGAGCAGGATCTGCGGGGAGACATTGATGTCACGGCCCTGCTCCAGCCACGTGTACCAGGTCAGGCTGACACCGGAGAGGAGGGAGACCTCTTCGCGACGCAGACCCGGAGTTCGGCGCCGGCCGCCCGCCGGCAGCCCCGTCCCGTCCGGATCCGCCCGCTCACGGCGGGACCGCAGGAAGGCGGCGAGGGCCTTGCGGCCGTGATCCCCGGATTCTGGTGGTGGTGTCGCTGGCACCAGTTAATTCTGCACTCTTCAAGTGGGCGGCGGCCCGGCGCAGGGTGAGAGGGACACCGGACTCCATGGTGTTCTGAACTCCCTTGTGAAAGGCGGCCCTTGTGGCTGAGCTTCCCCTGTCCACTCCCCGCACCGTCCTGGTCACCGGCGCCACCGGCGGCGTCGGCTCCGCCGTCGCCCGAGCCCTGCACGCCTCCGGCTGGACCGTGTACGCCGCCCACCGCCGCCCCGAGGACGCGGAAGCGCTGCGGCACGCCGGCTTCACCCCCGTCCGGCTCGAACTCACCGACGAGGACTCCGTCTTCGCCGCGGCCGACCAGATTGGACCGCGCCTGGACGGACTCGTGAACAGCGCCGCGATCATGGGCCAGGGTCCCGTCGAACTGACGCCCGCAGAGGCATGGCGCCGTCAGTTCGAGATCAACGTGATCGGCCAGGCGACCGTCATCCGCGCCTTCCTGCCCGCACTACGCGCCTCCGGCGGCCGTATCGTCAACATCGGCGCCGTCTCGGCACGGGTCCCGCCGCCCTTCTTCGGCCCCATCGCCGCCTCCAAGGCCGCGCTCGCCGCACTCACCCACTCCCTGCGCGCGGAACTCCGCCACCAGGGTGTCAAGGTCACCCTCGTCGAACCCGGCGCCATGGACACCCCGATCTTCGCCACGGCGGACAAGGCGAGCGCGGAGCTGGGCTGGGCCGGTTCGCCGGAGACGCGGCAGCACTACGCCCGCGCCCTGGACGCCGTACGAGCGACAGCCGCCCGCCAGCCGCTCGGCCCGGTCACCCCGGCCGTCGACGCGGTCGTCCGCGCCCTCACCGCCCGCCGCCCCGCGACCCTCACCACCAGCGGCCGCGACGGCCGTGCCCTCGCCCTGCTGCGGTTCCTGCCGGACGGGCTGCGGGACCGGGTGGTGCTGAAGGCGTTCGGAGTGACGGCGGAGGCGTTCGAGGACGCGCCCCTTAGGGAGTCGCCCGCAGCCCGTCCACGATGAGGTCGAGGATCCGCCCGGCGCGCGCCTCCCCGCCCCGCGCCGGATCGATCCCGGACTTCAGCGAACCGTCGGCGGCCCCGGCCTTCAGGAGTACGTCGATCGCGGCCGCGAACGCCGCGAGCCCCTCGTCGTACGCCTCGGAAGGCGTCACCGACGAGATGTTGTGGACCGATCCCAACGACCCGACCCTGATCCCGTACCGCCGCTCGAAGACCCTCGCCGAGCGCGCCGCCTGGGACTTCATGAGCGGCTACGACGGTCCGACCGAGCTGACCACCGTGCTCCCCGGCGCGGTGTTTGGACCGGTCCTCACCGCCGCGAACCTCGGTTCCGTCGGCATCATCGCGCGCATGGTGAGCGGGAAGATGCCGGGCGTCCCGCGCATCGGCCTGGAGGTCGTGGACGTGCGGGACCTGGTCGACGTCCACATCCGCGCGATGACCTCACCGGCCGCCGCCGGTCAACGCTTCCTGGCCACCGGGGAGTTCGTGTGGATGGAGGACATCGCGCGCACCCTGCGCGACGGCCTCGGCGAGCACGGCCGTACCGTCTCCACGCGCCGCCTCCCGGACTTCGCGGTCCGCCTCGCCGCCCGCTTCCTGGACCGGTCCCTGCGCGAGATCACGCCCGCGCTCGGCCGCCGCAACCGCCACAGCACGGAGAAGGCCCGCCGCGTCCTCGGCTGGGAACCGCGCCCGGCCCGGGAAGCCGTCCTCGACTGCGCCCGGAGTCTCATCGCGCACGGAGCCGTCTAGCTGTCCGCGACCGCCAACCGCGCTGTCCGCTCGCCCAGTTCGGTGATCCGCGCGCCGTCGAACCCGAACACCGCACTGCGCACGGTGTTTTCGAGGGGGTCCTTCCACTGCCCCGGGATCGCGTCCGCGCCGGTGAGCACTCCGGCGACCGAACCGGCGGTCGCGCCGTTCGAGTCGGTGTCGAGGCCGCCGCGGACGGTGAGGGTGATGGTGCGGGTGAAGTCGCCGTCGCCGTACAGGAGTCCGGCCGTCAGGACCGCCGCGTTCGGGATCGTGTGGATCCAGCCGAGGCCGGCCGTCTCCTCGGACAGTGTGGCGAGCGTGTCCTCCCAGGTCATCCGGGTCTCGTGCAGTGTGAGGACCCGGCGCACGGTGCGCGCGAGGCGGCAGCCCGGCGGGATCACGGTCAGCGCCGTGTCCAGCGCGTGCCGCACGGTCGGCGCGGTGAACGCCGCCGAGATCAGGGCGGCGGCCCACATCGCGCCGTAGACACCGTTCCCGGTGTGGGACAACACGGCGTCCCTGCGCGCCAGTTGGGCCGCGCGGCGCGGGGCGCCCGGGCTGGTCCAGCCGTAGATGTCGGCGCGGATCAGGGCGCCGATCCACTCCTGGTACGGGTTGTCGTACGTCGCCGTCAGCGGCGGTTTGAGGCCGTTGGCGAGGTTGCGGTAGGCGGCGCGCTCGGCCGTGTACGTCTGGAGGTACGGGAGGCGCAGCAGCCACAGTTCGCCGACCTGCTCGGTGCTGAAGCCGAAGCCGTGGGTCTCCAGGAGGTCGAGGCCGAGAATGGCGTAGTCGACGTCGTCGTCACGGCAGCTGCCGTGGATCCGGCCGCGCACGCACCGCTGCCACTCGGGGCGCAGCTCGAAGCCGTCGTCCTCGCCGGCCGGCTCGGGCAGGTAGTCGGTGAGCGGCAGGGCGGCGGCCCGCCGGAGGTAGCGGTCGATGCGGTCGCGCGTCCACAGGTCGCCCTGCTCGACCGGCTTGCCGAGCATGTTGCCCGCGATCCGGCCCAGCCAGCCCCCGAGGATGCGGTCCGCGAGTGCCGGCTCGGTGCGCTCTGGGGTCATGTTTCCGGTGTACCCGATTCCGGGCGGGGCAGTGGCACAGGAGGCGCTCAGCCCGGTCCCAGCGTTCGGGCGGCGCATGACGGCGGGGGCGTCCGGCGGCTAAGGTCGCAGCGGCGCGACTGGTCCTTAAGGGCCCGTAGAGCAAGGGGATCGCAAGGTGGCGGACGCTGCACAGAGGGGCACCCACAGGGTGCTCATCGCCGCGGACAAGTTCAAGGGGTCGCTGACGGCCGTCCAGGTCGCCGAGCGGGTGACGGCCGGGCTGCGCCGGGTCGTGCCCGATCTGGAGGTCGAGGCCATGCCGGTCGCCGACGGCGGCGACGGCACGGTGGACGCGGCCGTCGCGGCCGGGTTCGAGCGACGGGAGATACGGGTCGCCGGACCCCTCGGCGACGAGGTCACCGCGGCCTTCGCGGTCCGCGGCGACACGGCCGTCGTGGAGATGGCCGAGGCCAGCGGGCTGCAGAGACTCCCCAAGGGCGTCTTCGCCCCGCTCACCTCCTCGACGTACGGCTCCGGCGAACTGCTGCGGGCCGCGCTCGACGCGGGCGCCAGGACGATCGTGTTCGGCGTCGGCGGCAGCGCCACCACCGACGGCGGCGCGGGCATGCTCTCCGCGCTCGGGGCGCGCTTCCTGGACGCGGACGGCGAACCGGTGCCCCCTGGCGGCGGCGGCCTGAGCGAGCTGGCCTCGGCCGACTTCTCCGGCCTCGACCCGCGTCTCGCCTCCGTCGCCCTCGTCCTCGCCAGCGATGTCGACAATCCACTCACCGGCCCCAAGGGCGCCGCCGCGGTCTACGGCCCCCAGAAGGGCGCCGCACCGGACGACGTGGACGCCCTCGACGCGGCCCTCGGCCACTACGCGAAGATCCTGGAGGAGACGATCGGCGCCAGGGCCGCCGAGTACGCCGTCGCCCCCGGCGCGGGCGCGGCGGGCGGTATCGGCTACGGCGCCCTCCTCCTCGGCGCCCGCTTCCGCCCCGGCATCGAGGTCATGCTCGACGTCCTCGGCTTCGCCTCCGCCCTGGAGGGCGCCACCCTGGTCATCACCGGCGAGGGCTCCCTCGACGAACAGACCCTGCACGGCAAGGCCCCGGCCGGCGTCGCCGCGGCGGCCCGCGCGGAGGGCAAGGAGGTCGTCGCCGTCTGCGGCCGCCTCGCCCTGCCCCCACAGGCCCTCGGCCACGCCGGCATCCGCCGCGCCTACCCGCTCACGTCGGTCGAGCCGGACGTGGTGAAGTGCATCGCGGACGCGGGACCGATCCTGGAGCGGGTGGCGGAGAACATCGCCCGGGACTTCCTGGTCTGATACCCCGCACGAGGAACGCCGAAGGGCCCCGAGCCAAGTGGCTCGGGGCCCTTCGTTTCGTCTGCTACGACCGTTACGGCTGCGCTGCTCGCGCCTCGCGCCGGTTGTCGCGGAAGGTGTTCACGCGGCGGGCCGTCGCGAACAGGGGGATCACCGCGCCCATGACCAGCTGGAGCGCGCAGCCCGTCTGGAGGAGCAGCTGGCCGCTCGGGGCGTCGAACGCCCAGGCCGCCAGCAGGCCCATCGACAGGACGATCCAGGCGAGCATCGCGACCGCGAGGCGACCGCGCGGCTTCGGGTACTCGACCCGGCTCACCATCAGCCAGGCGGTGCCCAGGATCGCCAGGAGCGTCGCCACGAAGGGCAGCTCCAGGAGCACGATCGAGACCACCGTCAGCGCGCCGAACGGGGAGGGCATGCCCTGGAACATGCCGTTCGGCGGGGTCACACAGGAGAAGCGCGCCAGTCTCAGCACCACCGCAAGCAGCACCACGATGGCGCCGACCGCGGCCACTCTCTGGTGCGCGTCGTCCGCGACCATGCCGTAGACGAGGACGAAGTACGCCGGTGCGAGGCCGAAGCTGATCAGGTCCGACAGGTTGTCCAGCTCCGCGCCCATGGGGGAGGAGCGCAGCTTGCGGGCGACGAGGCCGTCGAAGAGGTCGAAGACCGCCGCGCACAGCATCAGGATGACCGCGGTGGCCGCGCTGTGGCGGGCCATGCCGGTCGACTCGTCGTTGCCCGTCAGGTGCGGGATCAGAATGCCGGTGGTGGTGAAGTACACCGCCATGAAGCCGCAGGTGGCGTTGCCGAGGGTGAGGGTGTCCGCTATTGAGAGGCGGAGAGAAAGAGGCATCTCCTCCTCGTCGTCCACCTCGTCGGCCTCGGGCACCCAGCCCGCCTGTGTCTCCGGATCAACCACGGTCAATGCGAGTCACCCCAGCCACCGTCTTCTGACCGACCTCCACGTCCACGTCGACACCCTCGGGGAGGTAGATGTCGACACGCGAACCGAAGCGGATCAGTCCGATGCGCTCGCCCTGCTCGACCTTCGTGCCCTGCGGGACGTAGGGGACGATGCGGCGGGCGACGGCGCCGGCGATCTGGATCATCTCGATGTCACCGAGCTCGGTGTCGAAGTGCCAGACGACCCGCTCGTTGTTCTCGCTCTCCTTGTTGAACGCGGGAACGAAACCGCCCGGGATGTGCTCGACCGAAGTCACCGTGCCGGAGAGCGGCGCGCGGTTGACGTGGACGTTCAGCGGGCTCATGAAGATGGCGACGCGGGTGCGACCGTCCTTCCACGGCATGATGCTCTGCACCACACCGTCGGCGGGCGAGATGACCCGGCCCTGGGTGATCTCGCGCTCGGGGTCGCGGAAGAACCACAGCATGCCCGCCGCGAGCGCGGTGGCGGGTACGGCCACGGCCTTGGCGGCGCCGGACTTGCGCGCACGTACCAGGCTGAGGGCTGCGGTGGCGACGGTCGGCAGGAGCCACGGCGATGCTCCGCGCGCGAGGCGTACGCCTGCCAGGCTGTCGCGTGGTGCAGAGGTTTGGCTGTGGGGCATGGATGACCTTCGTAGCGGATGATGCCGCACTGTAACGGGGGACGGCGGCTTTCCCGGGATCGTACCGGTCGCGGGCCACAACTGGCTAAGCCAGTAAGTCGAGTCGGCGGCTGAAGAGCGTTGACGGGGTGTGATCTTCTTCTCGATGAAAACGCCCCGAAACGGACAATCAGCCCTGGAATCGATACTCTTCGAGCAACCTGCGCCCGATGATCATTTTCTGGATTTCGGCGGTACCTTCGCCGATCAACAGCATCGGCGCCTCGCGGTAAAGGCGTTCGATCTCGTACTCCTTGGAGAATCCGTACCCGCCGTGGATCCGGAAGGCGTCCTCGACGACCTCCTTGCAGTACTCGGAGGCGAGGTACTTCGCCATCCCTGCCTCAAGGTCGTTTCGTTCGCCGGAGTCCTTTTTGCGTGCCGCATTCACCATCATCGCATGGGCGGCCTCGACCTTGGTGGCCATCTCGGCCAGCTTGAACTGGATCGCCTGGTGCTGGGCGATCGGCTTCCCGAACGTGTGACGCTGCTGCGCGTAGGAGACGCCCAGTTCGAAGGCACGCTGAGCGACGCCGCAGCCACGCGCCGCCACATTCACGCGGCCCACCTCGACGCCGTCCATCATTTGGTAAAAACCTCGGCCGGTCTGTCCGCCGAGCACGCGGTCGGCCGGGATCCGCAGACCGTCCATGATCAACTCGGTGGTGTCGACGCCCTTGTAGCCCATCTTGTCGATCTTCCCGGGGATGGTGAGACCGGGCCGGACCTCCCCGAAACCGGGCTCCTTCTCCACCAGGAAGGTCGTCATCGACTTGTGCGGCGCGGTGCCCTCGGGGTGCCCTTCGTCACTGCGCACCAGGACGGCCACGAGCGAGGACGTACCGCCGTTCGTCAGCCACATCTTCTGACCGGTCAGGACGTATTCGTCACCGTCCTTGACCGCCTTCGACGTGATCGCGGAGACGTCCGAACCGAGCGCCGGTTCCGACATCGAGAACGCGCCCCGGATGTCGCCCGCCGCCATGCGCGGCAGGAAGTGCTCCTTCTGCTCCTGCGTGCCGTGCTGCTTGAGCATGTACGCCACGATGAAGTGCGTGTTGATGATCCCGGAGACCGACATCCAGCCGCGCGCGATCTCCTCCACGCACAGGGCGTACGTCAGCAACGACTCACCCAGGCCGCCGTACTCCTCCGGGATCATCAGGCCGAACAGGCCCAACTCCTTGAGCCCGTCGACGATCTGCTGCGGATACTCGTCGCGGTGCTCCAGCTCGGTGGCGACCGGGAGGATCTCCTTGTCCACGAAGTCGCGGACCGTGGACAGGATTTCCCGCTGGATGTCGGTGAGACCGGCGGTCTGGGCGAGTCGCGCCATGGCTACTTCTCCTGCTCCTTGAGCTGGGGGCGGCCGGGCTGCTCGCCGCCGCGCTCCTTGATGTACGTCTCGGTCGGCACCATCACCTTGCGGCGGAACACACAGACCAGCGTGCCGTCCTGCTTGTAGCCCTTGGTCTCCACGTAGACGATCCCGCGGTCGTTCTTCGACTTCGACGGCGTCTTGTCGAGGACCGTCGTCTCGCCGTAGATCGTGTCCCCGTGGAAGGTCGGCGCCACGTGCTTCAGCGACTCGATCTCCAGGTTCGCGATCGCCTTGCCCGACACGTCCGGCACCGACATGCCCAGCAGCAGCGAGTAGATGTAGTTCCCGACCACCACGTTCTTGCCGAAGTCCGTCGTGTTCTCGGCGTAGTTGGCGTCCATGTGGAGCGGGTGGTGGTTCATCGTCAGGAGACAGAAGAGGTGGTCGTCGTACTCCGTGACGGTCTTCCCGGGCCAGTGCTTGTAGACCGCGCCGACCTCGAACTCCTCGTAGGTGCGTCCGAACTGCATGGTGCTCAGGCCTCCGGGGCTTCGAACGTGGACGTGCGCTGCATACCGGCGGCCCGGCCCTTGCCGGAGATGACCAGCGCCATCTTGCGGCTGGCCTCGTCGATCATCTCGTCGCCGAGCATCGCCGAGCCCTTCTTGCCGCCGGCCTCGGACGTGTAGTAGTCGTACGCGTCCAGGATCAACTCGGCGTGGTCGAAGTCCTCCTGGGACGGCGAGAAGATCTCGTTGGACGCCTCGACCTGGCCCGGGTGCAGCACCCACTTGCCGTCGAAACCGAGCGCGGCGGCCCGCTGGGCGACCGCTCGGTAGCCGTCGATGTTGCGGATCTGGAGGTAGGGGCCGTCGATCGCCTGGAGGTTGTTGGCGCGGGCGGCCATCAGGATCTTCATGAGGATGTAGTGGTAGGCGTCCGCCGGGTAGCCGGGCGGCTGCTCGCCCACCACGAGGGACTTCATGTTGATCGACGCCATGAAGTCGGCCGGTCCGAAGATGATCGTCTCGACACGTTGGCTGGCTTGAGCGATCGCATTGACGTTGTTGAGTCCCTGCGCGTTCTCGATCTGCGCCTCAATACCGATCTTGCCGACCTCGAAGCCCATCGTCTTCTCGATCTGCGTGAGCAGCAGGTCGAGCGCTACGACCTGCTGGGCGTCCTGCACCTTCGGCAGCATGATGCAGTCGAGGTTCTGGCCCGCGCCCTCGACGACCGTGACGACATCGCGGTACGTCCACTCGGTCGTCCAGTCGTTGACGCGCACGACCCGCGTCTTGCCCGTCCAGTCGCCCTCGTTGAGGAACTTGACGATGGTGTGCCGCGCGTCGGGCTTGGCGAGCGGCGCGCACGCGTCCTCCAGGTCCAGGAAGACCTGGTCGGCCGGGAGGCCCTGCGCCTTCTCCAGGAAGCGCGGGTTGCTGCCCGGAACCGCGAGACAGGAGCGCCGCGGGCGAAGCCGGTTGACGGGGGCGGGCGTGGTCATGCGGGGACCTCCAAGGGGTCGAGCAGGGGGTCGAGCTTGTTCGCTTTCCGGATCTCGTCGACGATGCGGCCGATGATTCCGGTGATGTCGAAGTCCTTCGGTGTGAAGACCGCCGCGACTCCGGCGGCCCGCAGCTGTTCGGCGTCACCATTGGGGATGATCCCACCGGCGATGACAGGTATGTCTGTGGCACCGGCCACACGGAGCCGTTCGAGGACGTCCGGCACCAGCTGGGCGTGCGAGCCCGACAGGATCGACAGACCGACCGCGTGCACGTCCTCCGCGAGCGCCGCGTCCACGATCTGCTCCGGGGTCAGCCGGATGCCCTGGTACACCACCTCGAAGCCGGCGTCACGCGCGCGTACGGCGATCTGCTCGGCGCCGTTGGAGTGCCCGTCCAGGCCCGGCTTGCCGACCAGGAAGCGCAGCTTGCCGACGCCCATCTCGCGCGCCGTCACATCCACCTTGCGGCGCACCCCGGCCATCGCCGAGCCCTCCTCGGCGGGCACCGCGACCGGCGCCGACGAGACGCCCGTGGGAGCCCGGAACTCGCCGAACACCTCGCGCAGGGCCCCGGCCCACTCGCCGGTCGTGACACCGGCGCGGGCGCACTCCAGGGTGGCCTCCATGAGGTTGTCGGTGCCCTTCGCGGCCTCCTTCAGCCGCTCCAGCGCCTTGCACGGGCGCGGGTGGTTGAACGGCGGCTGGTAGCGCGTGTCCCGCCAGTGCTGCAACGACGCGATGACCCGCGCCTCGACGGCCGGGTCGACCGTCTGGATCGCCGTGTCGAGGTCTGCGGTGAGTGGATTGGGCTCGGTCGTGTTGAAGATGTTGACGCCGACGATCTTCTCTTGACCGGACTCAATACGGCCCCGCCGCTCCGCGTGCGAGGACACGAGCTGCGACTTCAGGTAGCCCGACTCCACGGCGGCCATCGCGCCGCCCATCTCCTCGATGCGGTCGATCTCCGCGAGGGACTCCTCGACCAGGGAGGCCACCTTCGCCTCGATGACGTGCGAGCCCTCGAAGATGTCCGCGTACTCCAAGAGGTCGCTCTCGTACGCCAGCACCTGTTGCATGCGCAGCGACCACTGCTGGTCCCAGGGCCGGGGGAGCCCCAACGCCTCGTTCCACGCCGGGAGTTGCACGGCACGCGCGCGTGCGTCCTTCGACAGCGTCACGGCCAGCATCTCCAGGACGATCCGCTGGATGTTGTTCTCCGGCTGCGCCTCCGTCAGCCCCAGCGAGTTGACCTGGACGCCGTAGCGGAACCGGCGCTGCTTCGGGTCCTCGATGCCGTAGCGCTCGCGCGTGATCTCGTCCCAGATGCGGCCGAAGGCGCGCATCTTGCACATCTCCTCGATGAAGCGGACACCCGCGTTCACGAAGAAGGAGATACGGGCGACGACATCGCCCCTGCGGTCCTCGGGGATCTGCCCGGACGCGAACACCGCGTCCAGGACGGCGATCGCGGTGGACATCGCGTACGCGATCTCCTGGACCGGCGTGGCCCCGGCCTCCTGGAGGTGGTAGCTGCAGATGTTGATCGGGTTCCACTTGGGGATGTGGTTGACCGTGTAGCAGATCATGTCGGTCGTCAGCCGGAGCGAGGGAACCGGCGGGAACACGTGCGTGCCCCGCGACAGGTACTCCTTGACGATGTCGTTCTGGGTCGTCCCCTGGAGCTGGGTGATGTCGACACCCTGCTCCTCGGCGACGACCTGATAGAGCGCCAGCAGCCACATGGCGGTGGCGTTGATCGTCATCGAGGTGTTCATCTGGTCCAGGGGGATGTCCTGGAACAGCCGGCGCATGTCACCGAGGTGCGCGATCGGCACGCCGACCCGGCCGACCTCGCCGCGGGCGAGGATGTGGTCGGAGTCGTAGCCGGTCTGCGTCGGCAGGTCGAACGCGACCGACAGACCGGTCTGGCCCTTGGCGAGGTTGCGCCGGTACAGCTCGTTGGACGCCTCTGCCGTGGAGTGACCGGCATACGTGCGCATGAGCCACGGCCGGTCCTTCTGGCGCTCAGTCATGTACGGGACCCCAGACCTCAGATGTTCCGGAAGCGGTTGATCGCGTCGATGTGCTGGGCGCGCTTCTCCTCGTCGCGCACACCGAGGCCTTCCTCGGGGGCGAGGCACAGGACGCCGACCTTGCCCTGGTGGAGGTTGCGGTGGACGTCGTAGGCGGCCTGTCCGGTCTCCTCCAGGGAGTACACCTTGGAGAGCGTCGGGTGGATCTTGCCCTTCGCGACCAGCCGGTTCGCCTCCCAGGCCTCGCGGTAGTTGGCGAAGTGCGAGCCGATGATCCGCTTCAGGGACATCCACAGGTAGCGGTTGTCGTACTCGTGGTTGAACCCGGAGGTCGACGCGCAAGTGACGATCGTGCCGCCCTTGCGGGTGACGTAAACGCTTGCGCCGAAGGTCTCGCGGCCGGGGTGTTCGAAGACGATGTCCACGTCCTCGCCGCCGGTGAGCTCACGGATCCGCTTGCCGAACCGCTTCCACTCGCGCGGGTCCTGGTTGTGCTCGTCCTTCCAGAACCGGTAGTCCTCGGCGTTGCGGTCGATGATCGCCTCGGCGCCCATCGACCGGCAGATGTCCGCCTTCTGGGGCGAGGACACGACACAGATGGGGTTGGCGCCGCCCGCGAGCGCGAACTGCGTGGCGTACGAGCCGAGTCCGCCGCTCGCGCCCCAGATCAGGACGTTGTCGCCCTGCTTCATGCCGGCGCCGTTGCGGGAGACCAGCTGCCGGTAGGCGGTGGAGTTCACCAGCCCCGGGGCGGCGGCCTCCTCCCACGACAGGTGGTCGGGCTTGGGCATCAGCTGGTTGGACTTGACGAGCGCTATCTCGGCGAGCCCGCCGAAGTTGGTCTCGAAGCCCCAGATCCGCTGCTCCGGGTCGAGCATCGTGTCGTTGTGCCCGTCGGAGGACTCCAGCTCGACGGACAGGCAGTGCGCGACGACCTCGTCACCGGGCTTCCAGGCGTTGACGCCGGGGCCGGTGCGCAGGACGACGCCCGCGAGGTCGGAGCCGATCACGTGGTACGGCAGGTCGTGCCGCTTGGTCAGCTCGCTGAGCTTTCCGTAGCGCTCCAGGAAGCCGAACGTGGACAGCGGCTCGAAGATCGAGGTCCACACGGAGTTGTAGTTGACGCTCGACGCCATCACGGCCACCAGCGCCTCGCCCGGGCCGAGTTCGGGCACCGGGACGTCGTCCAGGTGGATCGACTTGCGGGGGTCCTTGTCGCGGGTGCTGAGGCCCGCGAACATGTCCGTCTCGTCCTTGTGCACGGTGATCGCGCGGTACGACTCGGGGAGCGGCAGGGCGGCGAAATCGGCCGGAGTCGAGTCCGGCGACTGGATCGCGGCGAGGATGTCCTTCACGGTCACGGTGTTGCCTCCGGCGAAGTGCGCCCTGAGGGAGGGGCGCCGATGGTTACGTCGGTGCTGCTGCTGAGGGTGGGTGGAGAGGTGCCGTCGGTTCGGCGGGTGGTGCTTCGGCAGCGCTTTGTGGCGCGGGAGGGTGCCTGTGACGCAGGCGTCCGGGCGCGCAGCCCAGTGGTGGGTTGCGGGGACAGCCGACGTACGGGAGATCTCTGTACGCCGGCCGCCCGGACACCTTCAACGTATGACACTGCGTGTCACCCCGCAAGGCACCGAGTGCCACGAATTGCTCTCAGGTGAAATCTTTACGTAACAAATGAGCGATGATCGATCGAACGGGGTCTGAAAGCCGCGTGAAAAGGTGCTCTGACATGCCAAAACGGCCACCCCGGAGGGTGGCCGTCATCACATGGGAGCGCAGGGGCTTATGGGGCTCAGCGGTCCCTCAGTGCCTCTTCGATGGTCCGCATGACCTCGTCCAGCGGGGCGTCGGTGCGGGCGACCGTCACCAGGACCTCGCCCTGCTGGTGCACCATCGCGGTGGCCGGCTTGGGAGTCGTGGTGCGGCCGGCGCCGATGCCGTTGCCGAACGTCTTCCGTACGATCCCGAAGGCGTGGTCGAGCTGTGCCTCGACGTCGCCCTGGCCGCCGGCCCGCAGCCAGCGCCGCAGCACGTGGTTGTGGGCGGTGACCACGGCCGAGGCGGCGACCTCGGCGAGCAGCGGGTCGTCGTTGGCGTCGTCGTCGTGCGCGTGCTCGTCGAAGTGGCCCAGCAGATAGCGCGTGAACAGCCGCTCGTAGCGGGCCACCGACGCGATCTCGGCCTCGCGCAGGGTGGGCACCTCGCGCGTCAGCTTGTAGCGGGCGACCGAGATCTCCGGCTGCGCCGCGTACATCCGCATGACTTCCTTGATGCCCCGGCACACCGTGTCGAGCGGGTGCTCGTGCGCGGGGGCGGCGTTGAGTACCGCCTCCGCCCGGATCAACGTGTCGTCGTGGTCCGGGAAGATCGCCTCTTCCTTGGAGCGGAAGTGACGGAAGAACGTCCGGCGCGCGACCCCGGCCGCGGCGGCGATCTCGTCGACGGTGGTCGCCTCGTACCCCTTCGTCGCGAACAGCTCCATCGCCGCCGCCGCCAGTTCGCGCCGCATCTTGAGGCGCTGGGCGGCGGCGCGACTGCCCGCGGCACTCTCCGGTGCGTCGGGCGCGGCTGCGGTACGTGAGGGCTTGGCGGGCTGGGGCATGACCCGAACGTACTGCATGTGCGCAGCCTGCCGCGCACGTCGGGGGTTTCCCCCGCCCGCCGTGGGCAGGGGTCCTCCGGTGGGGTCGAGCAGCCCGCCCCACTCTCCTTCGGCCGCGGACCGGTCGCCGTAGGGCTCAGCGGCGGGCATATTCGCGGAAGCCGCGGCCCGTCTTGCGGCCGAGGCAGCCCGCGGCCACCAGGTGCTCCAGGAGCGGCGCCGGAGCGAGGCCCGGGTCGCGGAACTCGCGGTGCAGGACCTTCTCGATCGCCAGGGAGACATCGAGCCCGACGACGTCCAGCAGCTCGAAGGGGCCCATCGGGTAGCCGCCGCCCAGCTTCATGGCGGCGTCAATGTCGTCAAGAGACGCATAGTGCTCCTGCACCATCTTGATCGCGTTGTTGAGGTACGGGAAAAGCAGTGCATTGACGATGAATCCTGCTCGGTCACCACAGTCGACGGCATGCTTCTTGATCTTGACGCAGACCTCGTGAACTGTTGAGTGGACGTCAACATCCGTCAACACCGTACGGACGACCTCGACCAGCTTCATCGCCGGTGCGGGGTTGAAGAAGTGCATGCCGATCACGTCCTGCGGACGCGAGGTGGCACGGGCGCACGCGACGACCGGCAGCGACGAGGTCGTGGTGGCCAGGACCGCCCCCGGCTTGCAGACCTTGTCCAGCGTCGCGAACAGCTGCTGCTTGATCTCCAGGTCCTCGGCGACCGCCTCGACGGCCAGGTCGACGTCCGCGAAGGAGTCGTAGGAGCCGGCCGCGGTGATCCGGTCCAGGGTCTCGGCGGCGGCCTCCGCCGTCATCCGCCCCCGGTCGACGGAGCGCGAAAGCGACTTGCCGATACGGGACTTGGCGAACTGCGCCTTCTCCTCGCTGCGGGCGGCGAGGACCACGTCGTAGCCGGCCTTGGCGAAGACCTCGGCGATACCGGACGCCATGGTCCCGGAACCCGCGACACCGACCGAGCGGACCGTACGACCCGGGGCGAGCTGCGCGCCCTCCGGAGGGGTGAGCGCGTCCCGCACGACGGTCGCGCTGCCGGGAGTCTCGTAGGAGTAGAAGCCGCGGCCCGTCTTGCGGCCGGTCAGGCCCGCCTCGCTGAGCTGCTTGAGGATCGGCGCCGGGGCGTGCAGGCGGTCGTGGGACTCGGCGTACATGGCCTCCAGGACCGTGCGCGCGGTGTCGATACCGATCAGGTCGAGGAGCGCGAGCGGGCCCATGGGGAGTCCGCAGCCGAGGCGCATCGCGGCGTCGATGTCCTCGCGGGAGGCGTACTTCGCCTCGTACATCGCGGCGGCCTGGTTGAGGTAGCCGAACAGCAGCCCGTCCGCGACGAAACCGGGCCGGTCGCCGACCGCGACGGGCTCCTTGCCCAGCTCGATCGCCAGCTCGGTGACGGCGGCGACGGCGGTGGGCGCGGTCAGCACCGAGGAGACGACCTCGACCAGTTTCATAGCGGGCGCCGGGTTGAAGAAGTGCAGCCCGAGCACCCGCTCGGGCCGCGCCGAGTCGGCGGCGAGCCGGGTGACGGACAGGGCGTTGGTGCCGGTCGCGAGAATCGTCTCGGGGCGCACGATCCCGTCCAGCTCACGGAAGATCTGGTGCTTGATCTCGTACGACTCCGGGGCCACCTCGATGACCAGGTCGGCGTCGGCCGCCGCGCTCAGGTCGGTGGAGGTGCGGACACGGGCCAGGGCGTCGGTGCGCTCCTGCTCGGTGAGCCGGCCGCGCCGCACGGCGTGCGCGGTCGCGGTCTCCAGGGCGGCGACGGCGTGGGCGGTAGCGGCCTCGCTGACGTCGATGCCGACGACCTCGCGGCCGGCCCGGGCGAGGACCTCGGTGATACCGGTGCCCATCGTGCCGAGACCGACGACGGCAATGGTCTTGAACGGGGACAGGGGAGCGTCGGACAGGGGAGCTGCCATCGCGGGACTCCTGGAATGAGGGTGACGACTGGGAGCGCGCGCCGTACGAGCGGCTTGTGTCGACCGACGACCTCGACGAACTGGCGGAGGTGCTCACGGCCGTCGGACAACCGCTCTGGGCCCGGGAGTTCGC
>NZ_JBHYWD010000002.1:807924-819173 GCF_042751305.1 Streptomyces hokutonensis | reverse complement strand
GCCCTGCCTCCGTCTCCCGCCCCCCCCCCCCCCCCCGCCGCCCCCCCCGGTGCCCCCGCCCGGGGGCCCCGCCCAGCCGGGGGCCACGACGCGACCGGCCCGCGACATCTCGGGCCACGGGGCCGGCCGAGCGCGATCCGGTCGGCGAACTGGCCGACTCCGACGCCCGGTTGACAGAACACACGCACGCCGATTCCAGTAGGTCCGCCCCGGCGGGCCTACGTCACGCCTCGCGGAGATCCGCCACGTAAGGCGCGTGGGACAGGAGTCCGCCGTCGACGCGCAGGGTGTGCCCGGTGACGAAGGCGGACTCGTCGGAGGCGAGGAACACGACCGCCGACGCGACGTCCTCCGGCCGGCCGAGGCGCGGGGTGAGGTGATGGCGGAGCATCTTCTCCCGGATCGCCCCGTGCGCCGAACCGGCGCTCGCCGGTGTGACGATGAACCCCGGGGCGATGGCGTTGCAGCGCACACCCTGCTTGCCGTACTGGGTGGCGACGTACTTCGTGAGGTTGATCAGGGCGGCCTTCGATGCGCCGTACGCGGGATTGCGCAGGTCGCCCGCGAGTCCGGCACCGGAGGAAGTGTTGATGATCGAGCCGGCGCCGCGCGCGATCATGTGCGGGACGGCGGCCTGGATCGCGACCATGGTGCCGCGCAGGTTGATCCGCATGGTGTCGTCCCAGACCGCCGGGTCGGCCTCCAGGACTGCGAGGTCCTTGCGGGCGGCCAGGTGGGTGGCCGCCGCGTTGTTGTGCAGGACGTCGAGGCCGCCGTAGGTCTCAACTGCCGTGGCCACCATGGCCCGTACGGAGTCGATGTCGCCCAGGTCGACCTGGACCGCGGTGGCTGAGCCGCCGGCGGCACGGATCTCCTCCGTGACCGCCTTGGCGCCGTCGAGATTCAGATCCGCTACGACCGTATGGGCACCCTCGGCCGCCAGGCGGCGGGCGGTGGCGGCGCCGATGCCGGACGCGGCTCCGGTCACGATCGCGATCCTGTCGTCGAGTCGTCCCATGACTCAACCACCTTTCTCAGTCGGTGAGTTCGCTGCCGACGACGGAGACGAAGGAGACGCATTCGCCGGGGCCGCCGCCCAGGTTGTGGGTGAGGGCGAGGGTGCGGCCCTCGGCCACGGACGCGACCGTCCGCTCGGGCGGTGCCTCGCCGCGCAGTTGGAGCCAGGCCTCGAACATCATGCGCAGTCCGGAGGCGCCGATCGGGTGGCCGAAGGCCTTCAGGCCGCCGTCCGGGTTGACCGGCAGCGAGCCGTCCAGGTCGAAGGCGCCGCTGGTGACGTCCTTCCAGGCCTGTCCGCGCGCGGAGAAGCCCAGGTCCTCCATGAGCACCAACTCCGTTGGTGTGAAGCAGTCGTGGACCTCTGCGAGGGCGAGTTCGGCGCGCGGGTCGGTGATGCCCGCCTGCCGGTAGGCCTCCTGGGCGGAGACGACGACCTCGGGGAAGGTGGTGAAGTCGTAGTCGGGGTCGAGGAGTCCGTCCGCCGGTCCCGCGACGAAAGACAGCGCCTTCACGAAGATCGGCTTGTCCGTGTACTTGTAGGCGTCCTCGGCGCGTACGACGATCGCCGCCGCCGATCCGTCGGAGACCCCCGAGCAGTCGAACACACCGAGCATGCCCGCGACGATCGGCGCCGACCGGATGCGCTCCAGCGGCACCTCCTTGCGGAACTGGGCGCGGGGGTTGCGGGCGCCGTTGACGTGGTTCTTCCAGGCGATGCGGGTGATGACGTCCTTCAACTCCTCTTCCGCCAGGCCGTACTTGGCCGCGTAGGCGGGGGCGAGGAGGGAGAAGTTCGCCGGGGCCGTGATCTCACCGCGGCTGTCGTCGCCCGCACCCGGCATGGATGTGCCCGAGAGCCCGGACATACCGGAGTCCTTGAGCTTCTCCACGCCGACCGCCATCGCCACGTCGTAGGCGCCCGAGGCGACCGCGTAACAGGCGTTGCGCAGCGCCTCGGAGCCGGTCGCGCACATGTTCTCCAGGCGGGTGACCGGCTTGTACGGCAGGTGCAGCGGGCGGCTCAGGGTCAGCCCGGAGACTCCGGAGGCCTGGGTGCCGAGCCAGAACGCGTCGATGTCGTCGAGCGTGATGCCGGCCGAGGTGACGGCCTCGCCGACGGCGTCGACCAGCAGGTCGTCCGCCGAGCGGGTCCAGTGTTCACCGAAGGGCGTGCAGCCCATGCCGACGATCGCGACCCGGTCCCGGATTCCGTGCGAGCTCATACGGCTGTCCCCTCGGTCTCGCCCGTGCGCAGCGGCCGGGCCTTCCAGAAGTAGTTGTGGACTCCGGCGGCGGTGACCGTGCGCCGGAAGGTCATCTCGACCCGGGCGCCGATGACGGCGTCGGCCTCGGTGGCGTCGGTGAGCTGGCAGCGGAAGCGGCCACCGCCGTCGTAGTCGACGACCACGACGAGCATCGGCGGGCTCGGGGTGTGGGCCAGCCGGTCCACGGTGAACGTGGCGACCGTCCCGGGCACGTGCTCCATCGGCTCGTCGGTCATGGCGTCGACGCTCCTGCAGGACGTGCACACCCGGTCCGGCGGCAGATGCCGGGTCCCGCACTTCTCGCAACGGGACGCGACGAAGCCGTACTTCCAGCTGTTGCGGCGGTGCGCGGGCGGGGCGTACGGCGGCTCGGGGTCCGGCCGGCGGGGCGGCTCGCGGTCGAGGAGGCCGCGCCAGGAGAGGTAGGTGGCGTACGGCATGGGGGCGCTGCCCGCGGCGATCTGTGCGGCGACCGGGCGGGCGGCGCGGTGCGCGGGGAGGGCGTCGGTGGTGCGCAGGAGCAGGACTCCGGCGCCGTCGCCGAGGACGACGAGCGCGATGATCCGGCCGGGTTCGGCCCGGTCGAGGACGTCGGCGAGGAGCAGCCCGGGCTGTGCGGTGCCGGCGTTGCCGATCTCCGCGGTGAGGTCGACGGTCGCCGCCTCGGGACGTACGCCTGAGGTACGACGCACCGTCGCGCACGCGCGCGCGTGCAGGCCGGAGACGATGAGATGGTCGACGGCGTCGCGGTCCAGGCCCGCCTGGTCGAGGGCGGCGCTCAGCGCCTTGTCCGCGAGGGACACGTAGATCTCCTCGGCGAAGCGCTCCTCCCAGACACGGGAGGCGGGGGCGCCGGGCAGTCGCCAGCGGTCGAGTATCTCGTCGCTGACCGTGTCGTGGGCGAGCAGTTCCGCGAGCACGGGGGCTCCGTTGCGGTGGCCGCCGAAGGCGAACGCCGCCGCGCCGTCGCCTCCCGCGCTCTCCTCGCCGCCGCCGGGCAGGCCGGTGCGCAGGTCGGACAGGACCGCGAGGGTCGGCACCGGGGAGCGGGCCGCGGTGACCAGTGCGCCGAGGCCGGAACGGACGGAGCCCGCCATGTCGACGGCGAGGACGTGTGGGTCGAGGCCGAGCGCGGCGTGGACGGCGGTCGCGTTCGTCTTGTCGAGGTAGGCGGGCGCAGCGGTGGCAAGGAACAACTGGCCGATGCGGGGGCGCAGTCCGTCCCTGACGAGGGCGCCCCGGGCCGCCTCCACTGCCATCGAGGTGGTGTCCTCGTCGTAGCCCGCGACTGCGCGCGTGCCCCGGGACGGGGTCGTCCCGAGGGTGGCGGCGATATCGGCACGGGCGAGGCGGTGGTACGGCACGTAGGCGCCGTATGCGATCAGTCCGGGCATCAGCGTCCTCCCTTGGCGTCGGTGGTGTGGGTGGGCCGTTCGAAGACCGCTGCCAGGCCCTGTCCGCCGCCGAGGCACAT
This sequence comes from Streptomyces hokutonensis, assembly GCF_042751305.1. Classification (GTDB taxonomy): domain Bacteria; phylum Actinomycetota; class Actinomycetes; order Streptomycetales; family Streptomycetaceae; genus Streptomyces; species Streptomyces hokutonensis_A. The sequence goes on along the minus strand of NZ_JBHYWD010000002.1, from coordinate 815,414 downwards.
GGTCTCCAGGCCGTATCGGGCCTGGCGGCGGTCGAGTTCGCGCAGCAGGGTGGCGAGGATGCGGCCGCCGGTGGCGCCGACGGGGTGGCCCAGCGAGATGCCGGAGCCGTTGACGTTGAACCGCTCGAAGTCGGCCTCGGTCAGGGCCCATTCGCGGGTGCAGGCGAGCACCTGGGCGGCGAAGGCCTCGTTGAGTTCGATCAGGTCGATGTCGGCGAGCTTGAGTCCCGCGCGGTCAAGTGCCTTGGCCGTGGCGGGTACTGGGCCGATGCCCATCGTCTCCGGGGGCACGCCCACGACGGCCCAGGAGACCAGGCGGGCCAGGGGGCGCAGGCCGAGTTCGGCGGCGCGCTCGGGGTGGGTGACGACGCAGAGGGCGGCGCCGTCGTTCTGTCCGCTGGCGTTGCCTGCGGTGACGGTGGCCTCGGAGTCCTGCCGTCCGAGTACGGGGCGCAGGCTCGCGAGTTTCTCCAACGTCGAGTCTGGGCGCGGGTGTTCGTCGGTGTCGACGACCCTCTCGCCCTTCCGCGTCCGTACGGTGACCGGCACGATCTCGTCGGTGAAGCGGCCCTCGCGCTGGGCGGCGACCGCCTTCTCGTGGGAGCGCAGGGCGAGTTGATCCTGCTCCTCGCGGGGGATCGCGTACTCGCGCCGCAGGTTCTCAGCGGTCTCCAACATCCCGCCGGGGACAGGGTGGTTGACGCCTCCCGAGGTGACCCGGCCGCGAGCCAACCGGTCGTGCAGGGTGGTGCCCGCGCCGCGTACACCGAAGCGGACGCCGGTGGTGTAGAACTCCGCCTGGCTCATGGACTCCACTCCCCCGGCCAGCACGAGGTCGCTCGCGCCGGTCTGCACCTGCATCGCCGCCGTGATGATGGCCTGCAGTCCCGAGCCGCAGCGGCGGTCGATCTGCAGTCCCGGCACCTCGACCGGCAGACCGGCGTCGAGGGCGGCCACGCGGCCGATCGCCGGCGCCTCGCCGTTGGGGTAGCACTGGCCCAGCAGCACGTCGTCGACGGCGGCGGGCGGAATTCCGGTGCGGTCCAGTACGGCGCGAACGACGGCGGCGGCCAGCTCGGTCGCCGGTACGTCGCGGAAGACGCCTCCGTAGCCACCGACGGGGGTACGCACGGGTTCGCAGATCACCGCGTCACGCAGGAGGGCGGGCATCGGCCAGGCCTTTCGTAAGGGGTCACATGTACCGGCCGCCGGTCACCTCGACCACGGCTCCGGTGACGTAGCTCGCCATGTCGGAGGCGAGGAAGAGGACGACCTGGGCGACCTCGGCGGGTTCGCCGGCGCGGCCCAGGGGGATCTCGGCGAGCTTCGCGTCCCACGCGGCGGGCGGCATCGCCTCGGTCATGGCGGTGCGGATCAGGCCTGGCTGTACGGCGTTGACGCGGATGCCCGCCTTGGCGAGTTCCTTGGCGGAGGCCTTGGTGAGGCCGACGAGTCCGGCCTTGGCGGCGCTGTAGTTCGTCTGGCCGAAGTTGCCGACCTTGCCGGCGATGGAGGAGATGTTGACGATGCTGCCGCCGCGTCCGTGCGCGCGCATCGCCTCGGCGGCGTGCCGGGTGCCGTTCCAGGCGCCGGTCAGATGGACGTCGACGACCGCGCGGAAGTCGGACAGGGCCATCTTGCGCAGGGTCGCGTCGCGGGTGATCCCGGCGTTGTTGACCATGACGCCTACGGGGCCGAAGGTGTCGGTGCAGTGGGCGACCAGGGCGGCGACCTCGTCCTCGTCGGTGACGTCGCAGCGCAGGGAGGTGGCGGCGACGCCGTTCTTGGCGAGGCGTTCGGCGGCTTCTGCGGCGGCGTCCTCGTTGATGTCGCCGAGGACGACGGACGCGCCTGCGGCGCCGAGGACTCCGGCGATCTCGAAGCCGATGCCCTGTGCGCCGCCAGTGATCACCGCGTTGCGGCCGTCCAGCAGTCCCATGTCAGCCCGCCCTTGGCTCGACGCCGTCGTCCACTATTCCTTCTAAATAGATAACCTATTATGCTGAAACAATCAATACAGCGATCGGCTGGGGCGAGCGAGGCCGGGCGAGGAGAGCACACGGGTGGACATCAGCTATCCCGCGGAGACCGAGACGTTCCGCACCGAGGTCAAGGGGTTCCTCGCCGAGTCGCTGCCGCCGGGCTGGAAGGGCATCGGCGCCCTCGCTGAGGAGGCCGCGTGGGCCTTCGCCCGGGACTGGCGGCGCCGGCTCGCCGAGCACCGCTACCTCTCTCTCACCTGGCCCGAGCAGTACGGCGGCCGTGGGCTGTCCAAGCTCCACCAGGTGGTCCTGACGGAGGAACTGGCCCTGGCCGGTGTGCCGTTCGGGCTGCCACAGGACACGTTCGGCGTGAAGATGCTGGCGAACACGCTGTTGCGCTGGGGGACGGACGAGCAGCAGAGCCATTTCCTGCCGCGCATCCTCAGCGGCGAGGACACCTGGTGCCAGGGCTACTCGGAGCCGGACGCGGGCTCGGACCTCGCCTCGTTGACGACACGTGCGGTCCGTGACGGCGACGAGTGGGTGATCGACGGCCAGAAGGTGTGGACGTCCGGCGCCCACCACAGCGACTGGATCTTCGTCCTGGCCCGCACGGACCGCGACGCGCCCAAGCACCGCGGCATCTCATTCCTCCTCGTCCCGCTGGACCAACCCGGCGTCGAGGTACGGCCGTTCCGCATGATGAGCGGCCAACTCCACTTCAACGAGGTCTTCTTCAACGGCGCCCGCACCCGCGCCGACCTCGTGGTGGGCGGCGTCGACAACGGCTGGACGGTCGCCCAGAGCCTGTTGGGCGTGGAGCGCGGGGAGGAGGCGGCGACCAACCCGATCCTGTTCCGGGCCGAGGTGCAACGCCTGGTGGAACTGGCCCGCCTCTACGGCAAGGACCAGGACCCGGTCATCCGACAGCGGATCGCCTGGTGCTGGTCCAAGGTCGAGATCATGCGCTATCTCGGCTACCGGATTCTCACCGGCTGGCTCAAGGGCGCGGAACCGGGCCCCGAGTCGTCGATCGCCAAGCTGTACTGGAGCGAGTACCACACGAAGGTCACCGATCTCGCGATGGACATCATGGGCCTGCACGCCCAAGTGCCGGTAGGCCGCCCGCCGTTGCGCACCTACCGCACGGACGACCCCGGCGCCGCGAACTCCTCGGCGTCCTGGTCGACGACATATCTGATCGCCCGCTCCGGCACGATCTACGCGGGCACCTCGCAGGTGCAGCGGAACATCCTCGCGGAGAAGGTGCTGGGGCTGCCGCGGGAGCCGAGGGCGACGACTGGTTGAGGCGAGGCCGGCGGTGGCTGGTCGAGGTCGGTCCAGGGACGGCTGGTTGCGGCAGGTTCGACGGCGGGGCAAGGGCGGTTCAGGGACGGCTCGTCACGGCGAGTCCGGCGATGGCCGGTCAAGGCCGGTTCAGCGACTGCTGGTTACGGCGAGTTCCGCGGCGGCCGGTCAAGGCCGGTTCGGGGACGGCTGGTCATGGCAAGTTCCGCGGTGGCTGGTCGAAGCCGGTTCGGCGGCACCCCAGGGCGCGATCAGTCACCGGCTGCCGTCGTGCCGGTCGGCTCCAAGTAGGCCGGGCCCGGGGCCGATTCCGCATCCGCGCGGTCGGCCGCGACCACCCCGCCCCCGCCTTCAGGCAGCCGCACCTCAGCCCCGCGGACTCAGTCGCGCGCCTCGAACGTCCCAAGTCCCGGAACCGGACGCGGCCCGGTCCCCGGGCGCCAGCCCGCGTCCAGCTTGCGCAGGCCCACGCCGTCCGGGGCCCAGATGTGGCAGCTGTTCAGCACCCCGGCCGTGGCGCGCGGGCCGTTGGCGGGGTCGCCGGCGTCACGGCGGCGCGCGTTGGCCGACATCGCCGCCTGGACCACGGCGGGGCCGAGCACCCGGGCCAGTTCATAGAGGTGGGAGCAGCCCAGGACGCCGCGGAACCGCTCCTGGATCGCCCGGTTGTATCCGGCGGCGACGCCGAGGCCGATCAGGCTGTCGAAGACCGGGGTGATGAGCGGGCACTCGGCGTGCGGGAACGTCAGCATGTCCGCGTCGGCGGCCACAATGGTCATGTCCGCGAGGCGGACCCGCACAGCCAGCATCATCCGGTGGATGTCGGCGACCTCGGGCTCGGCCCATGGCCGCTCGTCCCGCAGCTCCGCCTCGACGGAGATCTCCTCGGCGCCGGGCTCCTGGTGGGCGGTGACCGTGATGGTGCGGCGGTGCAGCGGGAGCTCGGCGCGGCTCACGACGAGGCCTCCGCCGGCTCGGGCGCGCTCTCGCCCAGCCCGGCGAAATCAGGTGGCCGGCGTTCGATGAAGCTGCGCACGCCCTCGCGGTAGTCCGGGGCGCGCTTCGCCGTGGCCAGCAGCGCCGCGGCGGTGTCGCGGCTCTCGGTGAAGCTTCTCGCCTGGTCGTCGGCGAGCTGCCGCTTGATGAGGGACATCGCGTACGGGCTGACCGAGCGCGCGAGTTCCGTGGCGTACGCGAGCGCCGCCGGGAGCAGGTCCTCCGGCTCGACAAGACGGTTGACCAGGCCCATCGCCTCCGCCTCCGTGCCAGTGACGCGACGCGAGGACAGCAGCAGGTCGCTCGCGTTGCCGTAGCCGACGAGCCGGGGCAGGAGCCACGAGACGCCGTCCTCGGCCACCAGTCCGCGTGCGCTGAACGCGGCGGCGAACTTGGCGCCGGGCACGGCGAACCGCACGTCGCACATGAGCGCCTGGTTGAAGCCGATGCCGGCACAGGCGCCGTTGACCGCCGCCACCAGGGGCTTGGGAAACGACATGGGCCGCGTGCGCGGCGGCAGCCGGTCGGTCGGCCACGGGCGTGCGCCCGAGGACGCCCCGTCCAGCACGCTCATGTCCATGCCCGGGCAGAAGCTCCGTCCCGCGCCGGTGAGGACGACGGCCCGTACCGCCGGATCCGCCTCGGCGCGGTCGAACAACTCGTTGTAGAGCAGCTCCATCTCCAGCGTCCAGGCGTTGTGCCGCTCGGGCCGGTTCAGGGTGAGCAGCATGACTCCGTCGCCGGTCAGCTCGCTGAGGATCACCGGGGCCGCATGCTCGTTCATCGAGGTCACTCCCAGAGCCCGCGTTGGCTTTATAGCTAGATGAATCATCTATATACCCAACCATGGCCCGGGCACCAGATCGGGTTCCGCAGAGGAAAGATCATCCAGACCTTGACCTGGTACCCTCGATGCACTAAGACGATTCATTTTGCTATATGACGGAGGAGCCCGCCGTGGCCGAGGCAGCCCGCGCAGAAACGCCCATCGTGCCCGTCCCCGCGCGTGGCCGCGTCGGACGTCAGGTGCGCGTCCCGAAGACCGCCGAACTGGTCGCCGCGGAGCTGCGCCGCCAGATCGTACGGGGCGAGCTGAAGCCCGGCGACGCGCTGCCGCCGGAGTCGGGACTGATGGAGCAGTTCGGCATCTCGCGGCCGACGCTGCGCGAGGCGTTCCGCGTCCTGGAATCGGAGTCGCTGATCACCGTGCGGCGCGGCGCGCACGGCGGCGCCCGGGTGAGTGCGCCGGACTCCGATGTCGCGGCTCGCTTCGCCGGCCTGATCCTCGAATACCGCGGCGCCACGCTGGGCGACGTCTACCGCGCGGCGGCCGTCATCGAGCCGCCGTGCGTGCGTCAACTGGCCGCCAAGCACACGGCGGACGACATCAAACGACTGCGCGACGCGGTGGCGGCCGAGAAGACCGTCCTGGACGACCCGCTGGGTCTGGTCGAGGCCCAGGACACCTTCCACGCCCTGCTGGTCGAACTGACCGGCAACCAGACGCTGATCCTCCTGTGCGGCATGCTCCGCAACATCATCGACCGGGCCAACGCCTCCTACACCGCGGCGGCCACCGACGCCGAGACCCAGAAGGCACAGGCCCTCAAGGGGCACCGGGCCCACGTGCGCCTGGTCGGCCTGATCGAGTCCGGCAAGGCCGACGAGGCCGAGAAGCTGTGGCAGCGCCACATCAGCGGCGCCGACGACGTGGTGAACGGAGCCGGCCCCAAGACGGTCCTCGAACTCATCGACTGACCGGGCGGACCCTCATCGCCCGACCGGGCGGATAGAGGATCACCGAGCCGTTCCCACTCTCACCCCTTGCGTCTGCGAAACAGTTAGATAATTATAGTAGACGTACTGAATAGATCTGGGGTCCGGAGGCGACGGCCATGGCCGAACAGCGCAAGCGAATCTTCGACTGCGACCAGCACATGTACGAGGAACGGGACTCCTTCACCCGCTACCTCCCGAAGGAGTTCCTCGGCCAGGCGGTGGCCCCGGTGACGCTCCCGGACGGCCGCGAGGTCATCCTGGCCGGTGACCGGATCGTGGTCTGTCTGGAGCCGGAGTTCGGGCAGGTATACCGGCCCGGCTCGCTCAAGGAGATGCTCAAGGCGATGGCCTCGGGCAACCCCGACGAGACGTACCAGTTCGAGCCGATGCACGAGTCGTACCAGAACCGCGAGGCCCGGCTGCGCGTCATGGACGAGCAGGGCCTGGACCAGACGATCATCTACCCGGGCGGCTGGGCACTGGTCGCCGAGGAGTACGTGCAGGGCGTCGAGCCGCTCTACGCCAACTACCACTCGTTCAACCGCTACATGAACGAGGTGTGGGGCTTCAACCACCAGGACCGCATCTACTCCCCCGCGCTGCTGTCCCTGCGCGACCTGGACCACGCGGTCAAGGAACTGGAATACGTCCTGGACAAGGGCGCCCGGTTCATCATGCTGCCGACGGGGCCGCAGTACGGCCGCTCACCGGGCGACCCATACTTCGACCCGTTCTGGAAACTGGTCAACGAGGCCAAGGCCAGCGTCTGCTACCACATCAGCGAGTTCTACTACAACTCGCACGTCGCCCCCGCCTGGGGTCATGACGCGAGCCCGATCCACTTCCGGATGTCGGCCTGGCAGTGGATGAACACCTACGGCCAGCGCCCGATCGAGGAGACGCTGTCCGCGCTGATCTTCGACAACCTCTTCGGGCGCTTCCCCGACATCAACGTCCTGGTCTCCGAGTTCGGCGCCGAGTGGGTGCCCCACTTCGTCCGGCACATGGACAAGAGCCGCGGCATGGGCCGCAACGGCCCCTGGATCGGCGGCCAGTTGACGGAGCGCCCCAGCCAGGTGTTCCGCAAGCACATCCGTGTGGTGCCCTACCCGGAGGACGACATCCCGAGCCTGGTCAAGCGGCTCGGCTACCACGAGTCGATCGTGATGGGCTCGGACTTCCCGCACGCGGAGGGCATCGCCAACCCGGCCGACTACCGCAAGCTCCTCGCCGAGCTGGACGAGTCCGTCCAGGACGACATCATGTACAACAACGCCCAGCAGCTGATCAGCCGCTGAGCCCCGAAATGCCCCCGCCTGGCGGGGGGGCGGGGGGCCAAAAAACCGGCCCCCCCCCCCGGGGCGGGGGGTGTTTGTTAACCCGGCCCCGGCGCCCCGCGGGGGGTCGGGGGCACGGGGGGGACGG
>NZ_JBHYWD010000002.1:724494-807914 GCF_042751305.1 Streptomyces hokutonensis | reverse complement strand
ACTCTTCCCACCCCCCCCCCCCCCACCTGCCCGGCCGCGCCCCCCCAAGCCGCCCCGGGGGGGGGGCGGCGGTGCCCACCCCCCCCCCCCCCCCGCCAGGTTCGCGATGTTGGTGAGCAACGCCGTGCCGCGCCGCGAGTGGTCGTAGCCGGCGAGCGGGTAGCCGTTGCTCAGGCAGGCGAAGGACAGGCCGGACTCCGGGTCCATGAAGCCGAGTTGGTAGGCGGCGCCCGCGCTGCCGAAGAGCGACGGCGATCCGGTGGACGGGAGTTGGCTGCCGGCGTCAGGACCGGCCACCGTCACGAACAGGCCCATGCTGGTACGCCTGCTGCCGCCGCCCCCGTAAATCTGCTCCCCGTAAGGGAGTTGGGTCAGCCGGATCCGGGTGCCCTCCGCCACCGCCTCCGGCTTCCACAGGCCCGAATGCTCCAACGCCTGGAAGTACAGGGCGACATCGGCGGCGGTGGCAACCAGGGCGTGACTGGGCTCGCCGGCCGCCAGGACGCGGGGGTCGGCGAGGTACCACGGTCCCCAGGGGTCGGGTTCCTGGGTGTCGTCGGTGCGGTCGGTGGCGGTCATCGGGGCGACAGTGCCCGGCTGTTGGTCGACCGGCACGCCGAGTTCGATCGAGGTGAGGCCCAGCGGCCGGGCGATCCGCTCGTGGAGGTAGTCGGCGAAGGGCATCCCCGTGCGCCGCTCGACGATCTCGGCGATCAGCCAGGCGGCGGCGGTGAGATGGAACTGGAAGCGGGTGCCCGGCGGGGTGTCGAGCCGCCAGCGCCCGAAGGCGGCGAGCCGCTGCTCGCGGTCCAGCATCTTCGGGTAGCCGAGGGGGGCGAAGGGGAAGCCTGCGGTATGCGTGAGCACCTGCTCGACGGTCACCGTCTCCTTCCCGTTCGGCGCGAACTCCGGGATGATCGCGGCGACTTGCTCGTCCAGGTGCAGGAGCCCCTCACCGAGCAGCTTCCACACGACACCGGCGACGATCGACCGCCCGACGGACTGAAGGACGTATCGGGTGTCCGGTCCCGCGTCCCCCCAGGTCTCGAACGCCACCAGGCGACCACCGCGAGCCACCGCAACCTGCGCGGACGGCAGTGGCCCGTGCTCGACCTCCAGCCTGATCCGGCGCAGCAGGACGTCCAGCCGGTGCGGGTCCACCCCCACGCTCGAAGGGTCGACAACGGAGTGATCAGTCACGTGTTTCTCCTTGGCCGGGCTCGCGCAGTCGCTGCCGTACGACCTTGCCGTTGGCGTTGCGCGGCAGGTCGTCCACGAACCACCAGCGGACGGGGACCTTGAATCCGGACAGCCGGGTGCGGGCGTGCGCCCTGAGCGCGGCGGGGTCGGGCGGGGCTTCGAGGTCGGCCGGCACGACGAAGGCGACGACGGTCTGGCCGAGCCGTTCGTCGGGGGCGCCCGTGACGGCCACGTCCGCGACTCCGGGGTGTGCGGCCAGCACGGTTTCGACCTCCAGCGGGTGGACGTTCTCACCGCCCCTGATGATCATGTCGGTGCCGCGGCCGTACAGATAGAGGTAGCCGTCCTCGGCCACACGGCCCAAGTCACCGCTGTGCAGCCAGCCTTCGGGGTCGATCCGGAAGAAATGGTCGGCGCGGGCATGGATCTCGCCGATGCCGTCCGGTCCGGTGTCCCGCACCCGCAACTCGACGCCGGGTGCGGGCCGTCCCACGGACCGCAGCAGTTCGGTGCGGCCGGCGACCGCCTCCCGGTGGTCCTCGGGGGTGAGCACGCTGATGGGCGAGCCCTCGGTCTGCCCGAACATGTTGAGCATGCGGACGCCGGGCATCGCCTCGTACGTCCGGCGCAGGGTCCCGGGGCGGACGGGTGCGCCGCCGTACTGAAGAACCCTCAGCGTCTCGTGGTGTGCCTGGCCCGCTGCGAGAAGGGTCTCCAGCATCGCCGGGACCATGCTGGTGTGGGTGACGCCGAGTGCGCGCATCACGCCCCAGCCCTCGACGGTGAAGCGGGGCAGGCCGGTGATCAGCGCGCCCGCGGCCAGGGCGACGGCGATGTTGCCGAGGCCGGCGATGTGGTGGAAGGGGGCGCTGCCCCCGTAGAAACCGTCCGGATCGAGCGCGCAGAGGCGGCCGTTGACGCGGGCGCGGGCGGCCAGGCGGCGTTGGGTCATGGGGACGGGTTTGGGGAGGCCTGTCGTGCCTGAGGTGTGCAGGACGACGGCGAGGTCGTCCGGCTCGGCGGTCAACGGCCTTGCGCTCGGGCGGAGTTCGGGGACGACGACGGAGCGGCGGCCGGACAGCTCGGCGACATGTTCGCCGAGTTCCGCGAACTCGGGCTGCGCGAGGAGGAGTTGGGCTCCGGATGCCTCGACCACGGCCGCTATCTCGTACGGCGTCATGCGGACGCCGAGCGGGGCGAGCGGGTGGGCGGACCCCGCGCCGCCGATGACGAGCGCGAGGGCGTCGGCGGAGGTGGCAGCCAGGGCGGGTACCGGGGCGCCGGGGTGCAGGCCGAGGGTGTCCAGCCAGTCCGCGGCGCCGGCCGCCCGGTCCAGGAGTTCGTGTCCGGTCCAGGTGAGGTCCCCGAACCGGACGGCGGGACGGGAGTGGTCGCAGGCGGCGAGCACGGTCGCCGTCCAGGTGAACTCCTGCTCGCCGCCCACCTGTTCAGGGCTCCAGCAGTGCCGAAGCGGTGCCGGTGACCACCTCGGCGCCGTCCTGGGTGACGGTTCGCAGTGAGAAGTGGGCGACCGGCCCGTCCGGCGTGTCCTCGACCGACTCGACGGTCGCCGTGGCGGTCAGGGTGTCGCCGGGCCACACCTGGGCCTTGAAGCGCACCCCGAAGGTCAGCAGCGCCTCGACGCCGACCCAGTCGGTCAGGACGCGTCCCGTCATGCCCATCGTGAGCATGCCGTGGGCGAAGACGCCGGGGTAGCCCGCGACCTCGGTGGCGAACTTGTCGTCGGTGTGCAGCGGGTTGAAGTCGCCGGACGCGCCCGCGTATTGGACGATCCGGGTGCGCTTGAGGTCGTCGACCAGCACGCTCTCGCGGGTCTCGCCGACCTTGACGTCGTCGACACTCAGGCTCATCGGACGTCGTCCTTCCGGGTTGCGGGGCCCTCAGGCACGACGGCCACGGTGCGGGCGCTGACGACCGGTTCGCCGTCGGCGTCCCGGTACTCGGTGATCCGCTCGCTGAACAGCAGCCGACCCGTCCGGCCCTGCTTCTCCCAGCTGCGGCCGGCGACGGTGGTGGCGTACAGGGTCTCCCCCGCTCGCACCGGCCGGTGGTACGTGAAGTGCTGTTCGGCGTGCAGCCCGCCACCGCCCTCCGGCATCACGCCGGGCCCGGCGCCGGACCCGAACCACTCCTCGCCCGCCTTGGGCCGCAGCCGGTAGTCGGGATCGTGGTGGGCGCTCGCCATGGTGAAGGTGGGCGGTGCGAGTGCGCCCTCGCCGACATACGCCGGGTTCTCGTCGCCGATGGCCCGGGCGAACGCCAGGATGTGCCCGGCTTCGACGGGGAAAGGCTGCCCTGTCATCTTCCTTCTCCTCGGTCACTGCACACGGGAACGGTCCAACTCCTCGGTCAGTACGGCAGGAACGCGTCGCGGGTGGCCTCGTCCGGGTCGAAGTCCGGGGGCAGTCCCTCGAACTTGGGCTCCCGTTTCTCCACGAAACTGGCCACCCCTTCGCGGAAGTCCGGTGAGCCCGCGAAGAACTCCATGGCGGAGTAGGAGCGGGCGAGCGCTTCGGTGAAGGGCCGGTCGAGGTCGCCGTAGACCTGATGGCGCACGACGGCCATGGCGCGCGGTGAGCAGTTGCGTGCGATGTCGCGGGCGTAGGCGCGGGCCGCGTCGAGCAGGTCCTCGGGCTCTACGACCCGGCTGACGAGGCCGAGTTGCTTCGCCTCGTCGGCGTCGAAGACGCGGCCGGACAGGAGGAGGTCGAGGGCGTTCTCCAGGCCGATGACGCGCGGCAGGACGTAGGGGAGGTTGTACTCGCCGGCGAGGCCGCGGCGGGTGAAGGCGGTGGTGAAGCGGGCGCCCCGGGCGGCGAAGCGGACATCGCAGATCAGGGCCTGGACCAGGCCGATGCCCGCGCAGGCGCCGTTGACGGCCGCGATGAGCGGCTTGGGCATGTTCCGCCTGCTGTACATGGGCACGCGGGCCTGGAGATTGAGGGACTGTCCCGGCTGCGCGTTCTGTTCCAGGCGCTGGACGTCCATGCCGGGGCAGAACGCCCGGCCGGCGCCGGTGACGATCACGACGCGGACGGCGGGGTCGGCGGCGGCCTCGTCCAGCAGGGCGAAGAAGCGGCGCTCCATGGGGAGGCTCCACGCGTTCTTGCGCTCGGGCCGGTTGAGGGTGACGGTGGCGACACCGTCCTCATCGACCTCGTAGAGCACCAGGTCCCGGTCGGGTTCGTCGGGCATCGCGTCACTCCTCGGTCAGCGGTTCGATGGCGTCGATGGGCTGGATGGGGTCGATGGGCTGGATGGGGTCGCCGACGCCCGGTCGCTCGCCGGAGATCGTCACCACCACCTGCCCCCGGGCGCAGACGACCCCGTCGGTCATCACGTCGATGTCGGCGAAGTGCAGCCTGCGGCCCCGGCGGACGCAGCGCGCGTAGGCGACGGCCTCCGGGCCCCGGGCGGGCGCGAGGTACTGCACCGACATCGAGACGGTGCTGAGCAGACTCCCCTTCTCGAAGTCGTGCCCGGCGATCACGGCTCCCGCGCCCGCGGTGTCGATGAGCGCGGAGATCACTCCGCCGTGGAAGACGCCTTCGTGGGCGGAGAGTGCCTCGACGTAGGGAAGGACGACCTCCACGCCGTCGGGGTCCCAGCGGACCATGCGCAGACGACAGAGGCGGTTGAACGCGACGCCGCGCTCCCAGCGGGACCGGAACCACTCGCGGCGTTCGCGCTGTTCCTGGTCGGTGAGGGTCCTCGCCGCGACGGTCATCCGCACGCCCTCCGGTCTCGGCCGGTCAGCCGATCCATATAGTTACATGAATTGGATAGTTGAAGCAATCATCCGAGGCGCAGCCAGGGCGCCAGATGTATTATTTATATAACTCATTCGATGCCTGTGAACAGAGGGAGACCTCGATGCCGTCGACCGCCCTGGCCGGGATCCGCGTCCTCGACCTGTCCCGCATCCTGGCCGCACCGCTGGCCACCCAGATGCTGGCCGACCTCGGTGCGGAGGTCATCAAGGTCGAGCGGCCGGGCACCGGCGACGACTCACGGACGTACGGTCCGCCGTTCGCTCCGGGGACGGACACCGCGGCCTTCTACCTCTCCTGCAACCGCAACAAGCGATCCGTGACGGTCAATCACGCCACCACGGAGGGACAGGAGTTGATCCGCTCGCTCGCCGCCCGCTCGGACGTCCTGGTGGAGAACTTCCGCGCGGGCACGCTCGCGAAGTACGGCCTCGACCACGAGAGCCTGCAGGCGCTCAACCCGCGCCTGGTCTACCTGTCCGTCACCGGCTTCGGCCAGACCGGCCCCTATGCCGGGCGCCCCGGCTACGACGGCATCTTCCAGGCCATGTCCGGGATGATGAGCGTCTCCGGCCACCCCGACGAGCCAATGAAGGTCGGCGTCAGTATGGTCGACGTCCTCACCGGCCTCTACGCCTCGACGGCCGTCCTGGCGGCGCTGCGACACCGGGACGCCACCGGCGAGGGCCAGTTCGTCGACCTCTCCCTGCTGGACTGCGGGCTGGCCTCGCTGTCCCACTTCGCGATGAACTATCTGGTCTCCGGGGAGGTTCCGCGCCGGCGCGGCAACGGCGGCTACGGCGGAATCCCCTCCCAGGCGTTCCACTGCGCGGACAAGCCGCTCTTCCTCGTCGCGGGCAACGACAAGCAGTTCGCCGCGTTCTGCGCGGCGGCCGATCGCACCGACCTGCTCCAGGACCCCCGGTTCGCGACCACCTCCGCCCGGATCACCCACCGGGAGGAGATCCTGCCGGTCCTCGAAGCCATCATGCGGACCCGGACCCGGGACGACTGGCTGGCCCTCCTGGACGAACACGACGTGCCGGCGGGCCCGTTCAACGAGATGCCCGAGGTCTTCGCCGACCCCCAGATCCAGCACCGGGGGATGCTGGTCGAGGTCGACGATCCGGTGTCGGGCCCACTGCCCCTGCTCGCCAATCCGATACGGCTCACGGCGACCCCGGTCGAGGGCTACGCCCCGCCGCCCGCGCTGGGCGAGCACACCGCCGAAGTCCTTTGCGGGCTCGCCGGGTTGACGGAGGATCAGCTCGCGGGACTGCGCGCGCGGGGTGTCGTATAGCGGCATCACCCGATGAGGGTCCGGCCGCCCTCCAACATCAGCGTGGCGCCGGTCAGATAGGCCATGTCGTCGCTCACCAACGCGGCCACCGCCCGGCCGATGTCCGCCTCCGGGTCACCGAGCCGGCCGAGCGGGATCTCCCGCGCCAGTTCCTCCGCCTTCTGCGGATGCGCGGCCAGATAGAACTCCGCCGCCGGGCTGAGCGCGGCCGGGCAGACGACGTTCACCCGGATCCCGTACGGCCCCCACTCCCGCGCGGCGACCCTGCTCAGCCCACGGATCGCCTCCTTGGCCATGGCGTACGCCGCGAAGGTCGCCTCGCCCTGCACGGCCGCCGAGGAACCTAGGTTGACGACACTGCCCCGGCTCTCTCTCAGGTGGGGCAGGGCCGCCTGCATCGCGTGGAACACGGCCAACGGCCCGCTGCGGTAGGTGAGTTCGACATCGTCGTACGACGTCTTCTCCAGCCGGCGCTGCACCGAGGACTGGGCGTTGTTGACGAGCACGTCGAGGCCGCCGAACTCCCGAACCGTCTCGGCCACCATCCGGTCGACGTCGTCGCGCTCCCCCACGTCACCGACCACGGTGTACGCCCGCCCGCCGCGCTCGGCGATCTCCCCGGCGGTGTCCTTCAGCTTGCTCTCGGTGCGGCCGGTGATGACCACGGCCGCGCCCTCGCCCGCGAGCGCCAGGGCGATGCCCCGGCCCACGCCCTGTCCTCCGCCGGTGACCAGCGCCGTCCTGCCTGCCAACCGTGCCATCACGTCTCCTTCCAGAAGGCCGTCCACGTGGGGAAGGCCTCGGGCAGCGCCGGTTCTCCCGCGCCTTCCCAACCGTTGAAGCCGACTGCCTGCGGGCGGTCGGTCACGTCGGCCGCGTACCAGTGCTGTTCGCGGCGACGGGAGAAGTACCAGTCGCCGTCCACGCGCGCGTAGTCGTCGAAGTAGCAGATCGCCATCACGATCCACCGGTCCCCCACCTCGTGCTCGGCGCGGCAGTAGACCGCGCCGGTCGCGGTGTCGCGGCCGGTGAACTCGATGCGATGGCCGCAGATTTGATGCACCGAACGGTGGAATCCGCGCACGAGGGGCTCGATGTGCTGCCGCAGGACCTGCCGTCCCCTGCCATGGCGCCCCATGTCGACGTCGGGGCGGAAGCAGCCGACCCAGGCGTCCAGGTCGCGGGAGTCCACGGCCAGGGCGTAGCGGATGGGCAGTTGCTGGATGGCCTGGTGGGACTCGATACGGTCGAGGCGGTCCTCGACCGACGTCATGGCCGAGGCTCCTTGGGCAGACCGAGGAGCTGCTCCCCGATGATGTTGCGCTGGATCTCGCTCGAACCGCCGTAGATCGTCTCCGCCAGGGAGAGCAGGAACGAGCGCTGCCGGGTGTCGAGTTCATAGTCCTCGCCGACGATCTGTCCTGCGGGGCCGGCCAACTCCATGGCGAGGTGTCCGAGTTGCTGGTGGCGGGTCGAGGCGTAGAGCTTCGCCGTGGTGGCCTGGGCGCCGGGTGTGCGGCCCGCGGTCAGTTCGGCGAGGGTGCGCAGGTTGGTGGTGCGCATGATGCGTACGGAGATCCAGGCGTCCAGGATCCGGCGGCGCAGCATGGGGTCGTCCAACGCGCCCCGGGTACGGGCCAGTTCGATCAGCGCCTCGGCCTCCCGCTCGAAGCCGAGTTGCTGGGGCAGCAGGGTGGTGCCGCGTTCGATGCCGAGGGTGGCCATCGCGGTGCGCCAGCCCTGACCCACCTCGCCCACGGCCATGTCCGCACCGGTGCGCGCGTCGGAGAGGAAGACCTCGGCGAACTCGTCCTGGCCGGCGAGGTTGCGGATGGGCCGGATCTCCACGCCGGGCTGGTCGGTCGGGAGGAGCAGCAGGGTCAGGCCTTTGTGGCGCCGGGAGTCGGGATCGGTGCGGGTGAGGACGTAGAGCCAGTCGGCGTGGATGCCGAACGAGGTCCACACCTTCTGCCCGTTGACCACCCACTGGTCGCCGTCGCGCTCGGCGCGGGTGCGGACGGAGGCCAGGTCGGAGCCCGCTCCGGGTTCGCTGAAGCCCTGTCCCCACAGTTCCTCGACGGCGAGGATCGGGGGCAGGAAGCGCTTCTTCTGGGCCTCGTCGCCCATCGCGAGGAGCATCGGGCCAAGCAGGTCGAGGGCGTTGACGGTGGCGCGGTATGGAGCGTTCGCGCGGGCGTACTCGTACTCGAAGACGATCTCCTCGATCAGCCCGAGGCCGCGTCCGCCGTACTCCTTCGGCCAGGCCACGCCCAGCCAGTTCCCGGCCGACAGCTCTCGGTCCCAGGCGAGGCGTACGTCCCAGGCCGCGCCGTCGGTGGGGCCGCCCACCCCCCGGTGTTCAGCGAACTCCCCCACGAGGTGGTCGGCGAACCAGTCCCGCAGTTCGTCGCGGAAGTCGCGTACGGCGGGCCCGAAGTCCACTTCCATGTCTGTCTCTCCTGGGTGTCAGATGCCGAGCCGGGCGGCGAGCAGCTCCCGGTGGTACGCGGGTGTGCCGAGCAGCACCTCGGAGCTCTTGGCCCGCTTCAGGTAGAGGTGCGCGGGGTGCTCCCAGGTGAAGCCGATGCCGCCGTGCACCTGGATGCTGTCGCCCGCGACCTTGGTGAAGGCCTCCGAGCAGAAGGCCTGGGCCAGGGCCGCCGCGACGGCGATCTCCGTCTCGTCGCCGGCGTCCAGAGCCCACAGACCGGCGTACGCGGCCGAGCGGGCGGACTCGATCTCGACGACCATGTCGGCGCACTTGTGCTTGACGCCCTGGAACGAGCCGATGGGACGGCCGTACTGCTCGCGGATCTTGGCGTACGCGACCGCCGCCTCCAGGGCCGCCGCCGCTCCCCCGACCTGTTCGGCTGCCAGGAGGACGGCGGCCGTCGCGAGGGTGCGTTCGAGCGCGGGCCAGGCCGTGCCGTCGGTGCCCAGCAGACGGGCCGGGGTGTCCGTGAAGGTGATACGGGCCTGTTTACGGGTCTGGTCGAGGGTGGGGAGCGGTGTGCGGGTGAGGCCCGGGGCGTCGGCGGTCGTGACCGCGAAGAGGCTGACGCCGGCGGGGGTGCGGGCGGCGACCAGGATCAGGTCGGCGAGGTGTCCGTCGGGGACGTAGGTCTTCACGCCCGTGAGCCGCCAACTGCCCGCTTCCTCGCAGGCGTTGAGGTGGATGCCCTGTTCGTCCCAGCGCCCGTCGTCCTCGGTGAGGGCGAGCGTGGCCACCGTCTCGCCGGCGGCGATGCCCGGGAGGAGGTCGGCGCGGGCGGCCTCGTCGTCGCAGCGCAGCAGCGCCTCGGCGGCCAGGGCCACAGTGGCGAAGTACGGGGCGCACAGCAGGGCGCGGCCCGTCTCCTCGAAGACGACGCCGAGGTCGACGTAGCCGAAGCCGGAGCCGCCGTACTCCTCCGGTACGGCGAGGCCCTGGAGTCCGATCTCCGCGGCCATCCGCCGCCAGATCCACGGGTCGTGTCCGTGCGGGTCGGCGGCCAGGCGGCGCACGTCGGCCTCGGTGGCGTGCCGGGTGAGGAACGACCGTACGACCGTGCGCAGTTCGTCCTGTTCCTCGCTGAAGGTGAGATCCATGCCGAGCTTCCCGTCCTCGGTGCGCCCGTGTGCCGGACGCTTGCCGCACGCCTCTCGATACAGTTAGATAATTATAGTATCCGCACTGAATACACCAGGAGCGCGACGTGACCGATCCCTACGCCCCGTTCACGAGCCTGACCTTCGAGCGGCCCGCGCCCGGTGTGCTGCGCATCGTGCTCGACGCGCCGAACCTCAACGCCGTCGATCCGCGTATGCACGGTGAGCTGGCCGACGTCTGGCCGGTCGTCGACCGGGACGAGGAGACCCGCGCGGTACTGGTCCAGGGGGCCGGCAAGGCCTTCTCGGCCGGCGGGACCTTCGACTCCATCGAGGCCATGACCGAGGACTACGCCGTGCGGGCCCGGACGATGCGGGAGGCGCGGGACATGGTCTACGGGGTGATCAACTGCTCGAAGCCGGTGGTCTCCGCGATCCACGGCCCTGCGGTCGGTGCGGGGCTGGTCATCGGCATGCTGGCGGACATCTCGATCGCCGGACGCAAGGCGAAGATCGTCGACGGGCACACGCGGCTCGGGGTGGCGGCCGGTGACCACGCCGCGATCTGCTGGCCGCTGCTGTGCGGGATGGCCAAGGCCAAGTACTACCTGCTGACCTGCGAGGCGCTGACCGGCGAGGAGGCCGAGCGGATCGGCCTGGTGTCGAAGTGCGTGGACGACGAGGACGTGCACGCCGAGGGACTGCGGGTCGCGACCCTGCTGGCCGCCGGGCCCGCCAGCGCGCTGAGCTGGACCAAGCGGTCCCTCAACCACTGGTACCGCACGGCTCAGCCGCTCTTCGAGGCCTCGCTGGGGCTGGAGTTCTTCGGATTCGGCGGGCACGAGGTCGTCGAGGGACTCGCCGCCCACCGCGAGAAGCGCGCCCCGGACTTCGAGGGCGTGGGCGGCAAGCACCCGATCGACCTGTGACCCACGGACGCACGAGGCACGAGGAGCGCGCGATGACGACCAAGCACACCCGCACCGAAATCCCCCCGCTGGTAAAGGGGTTGACCTTCGAGGAGATGCCGGTCGGGCAGGTCTTCCGCACCGCCCGCCGCACGGTCACCGAGACCGACCTCGTCAACTTCGTCACCTGGGGCGGCTTCAACGAGCCACTCTTCTGGGACGCCTCGCACGCGGCCGACGGCGGCTACACCGGGCGGCTGGTCCCGGGCGCGCTGACGTACTGCATCGCCGAGGGACTCGTCCTGCAGACGAACGTGCTGCACGGCACGGGCCTGGCCTTCCTGCACATGGAACTGACCGTGCGGGGACCGGTCTATGTCGGCGACACGCTGTACGCCGTCGTGGAGACCACCGGCTCCCGGCCGTCCGGCAAGCCCGGCCGGGGCGTGGTGACCAGCCGGATCACGGTACGCAACCAGCGGGACGAGGACGTGCTCGTCTACACGCCGGTACGGCTGATCCGGGGCCGGGACTACGAGGCTCCGACGCGCTGATCCCGGGGGCCGGGCGGGACCAGGGTCAGCCCGGCCGCCGTACCCGGTGCCTCGGGCCCGGCGAAGGCTCCGGCCCGCAGCCAGTCCGACGGCATCGGCGGGCGCGGCGGGGGTTCGTGGTCGGGGACGGCCATCGCGTAGAGGCGGGTGTAGCGGAACTTCGCCTCCAGGTTGTCGAGCACCGACCAGTACTCGTAGCCGCAGACGTCCACACCGCGTTCGATCACCCGGCCCAGCCAGGAGAGTCGGGCGCGCAGCAGGGACCGGCGGCGGGCGTCGTCGCTGTGGCCGGCCCCGTCGACGAGGTCCAGGTCGCCCATGCCGTTGTCGACGACGGACAGCGGCGGCAGCAGTTCGCCGTAGAGGTCGTGGAGGTCCGCGACGGCGTCGGCCAGGCCCTCGGGGAGGATGGGCCAGCCGTACGCCGTCGTCTCCACGTCGTCGAAGGGGACGACCGCGAAGCCCAGGCCGACCAGGAGGCGGTTGACCTCGTTGAGCCTGCTCTGGCACTTGTCGGCCGGCAGGGCGCGGGCGAGGTTCTCCGGTGCGGTGACGCGGAACGGGGTGTGCCAGGACAGGCCGAGCAGGTCCTGCGGGGTGGCGATGACGTCGAGGTCCCCGAGGCGTACGCAGTCGGTGTCCTCGATCGGTGAGACGTCGTCCTCGGTCACCATGTGCTCGCCGAGCAGCAGGGGGTCGAGGAAGAGGCGGTTGGTCCAGCTCAGCAGGCGGTCCAGGGCGAGCCGGTCGAAGGGGTCCTCGGTGGCCGGGTAACCGCCGACGAGGGTGACCGTGGTCCCGATCCGGCCGCTCACGCCGGCGGCGCGGAGAGCGCGGGTGGCGAGTCCGTTGGCGAGCAGGATGTGATGGACGGTGGGCAGGCCCGCGCGGCCGATGCCCCGGCCCGGGGTGTACATCCCGGCCACGTGGTCGGCGAGGGTGGGTCCTGCCAGGTCGGTGGAGGTGATCCAGCGGGTGACGCGGTCGCCGTAGCGGCGGCCCAGCTCGGCGGCGTAGACGGCGAAGTGCTCGGCGGTGTCGCGCTCGAGCCAGCCCCCACGCTCCTCCAGCCAGGGCGGCAGCGACCGGTCGAAGAGAGTGAGACAAGGGCGCAGGCCGAGGGCGAGCAGGGAGTCGAGTTCGCGGTCGCAGCGGTCCAGGGCCGCGTGGTCCCAGCTGCCGGGGCCGTCGGGCTGGAGCAGCGGCCATCCGGCGACCATCCGGTGCGTGTCGGGCGTGACGCCGACAAGCCGGCGGATGTCGTCGGTCCACTGGCGGAAGTGCCCCGCGCGTTCCGGCGCGGGCGGCGGAGGGGCCGCGATGGCGTCCGCGGTGGCGACTCCCCAGTCGACACCGTGGAAAGACTCCTGCAGGAAACCATCGCTCATGGTCACCGTCCCGGGCGGAATAGCTAACGCATTCAACTGAATGCCCGCCGTCCGGACGCTAACACTTCGGGGATACGACGACAATGTTTCGGACAGATCTCATCGGTTCGTCAAAGTGTCGGGGCGGGGTCGGCCCGTGTCCAGAGCGGGGCCGGAGGGATACCGGGCCATGGCCATGATCGCCGGTCGAGGTTGCGGGAGAGCAGGGCCGAGCGGTCGACGATCCGCAGGCCGGCGACACCGCGCACGCGCTGCCGGACGTCCACAAGGTCGTCGCCGGCCGGACATGCCGGGCGGGTTCCGACTGCGTGACGGCCGCGGCGGACGTGATCGAGGGCCGCCGCGATGATCTCCCGGTCGCCGCGCACGGTTGGATCGGGGGACGTTTCGGCCATGATCGGAACGGTCCCGAAGACCTGAGTCGTACGGCGCGAGAGGGCGCGCCACGCGGTACAGCGGCCCGTCCACACCTGAGTCCGCAACCTCGCCCCACTCCGGTGACGCCTACTCCCCCAAGGGCCGGAACTCTTCCTCCCCCCACCAGGGATAGACGGCCGGCATGTCCTTGCTGACCCGGCCCGGGAACGCGGGCGGCCGCTTGGCGAGGAACGACTCGACGCCCTCCACCGGGTCCGGACCGCCGCCGATCTGGCTCATGATCCGCGAGTCGAGGCGGTGCGCGGCCATCGGGTGGGGCTCGCCGAGCATCCGCCACATCATCTGCCGGGAGAGGGCGACCGAGATCGCCGAGGTGTTCTCGGCGATCTCGCGGGCGAGTTCGTACGCCGCCGGCAGGAGTTCCTCCGGCGGATGGACGGAGCGGACCAGCCCCGCCGACAAGGCCTCCTCGGGGCCGAAGACGCGCCCGGTCGCCACCCATTCCATGGCCCGTTGCATCCCCACGGCCCGTGGCAGGAACCAGCTGGCCGCGGACTCCGGCACGATGCCCCGGCGCGCGAAGACGAAGCCGAACTTCGCCGAGGTCGAGGCCAGCCGGATGTCCATGGGCAGGGTCATGCTGGCCCCTACGCCGGCCGCAGGGCCGTTGACCGCCGCGATGACCGGCTTGGTGCTTGAAAAGATCCGCAGCGCGACCCGGCCGCCGGTGTCCCGGTGCCAGGCGCCTGCCTTGCGGTGGTCGAACGACGACCCGCCGGAACTGACGTCGGCGCCCGCGCAGAAACCGCGCCCGGCTCCGGTCACCACGATCACCCGTACATCGTCGTCGGCGTCGGCCGCGTCGAAGACGTCGAGGAGGTCGCCCATCATCTGCGGGTTGAAGGCGTTCAGCTTCTCGGGCCGGTTGAGCGTGACGGTGAGGATCCGGTCCGCCACCTCGGCCCGCACGGTCTCGTACTCCTGCTCCGGCATGCGTCCTCCGTCGGGCTCAGCACTCCACTATCTGGTTCTCATAAAGCTCAATTAGTTATAGCATTCAACTCTACTGAACTGTTCCTGGATGGTGGCGGTGGAGATGACGGATCTGGTGGTGACGGCCCTCGGGCCGGTCCGGCTGATCGAGCTGAACCGGCCGGACCAGCTCAACGCGATGAGCGAGGAGCTGCACTCGGGCCTGGCGTCGGTCTGGGACACGGTCGCCCACGACCCCGAGGCACGGGTGGTCGTACTCACCGGCCGGGGAAGGGCGTTCAGCGCGGGTGGCAACTTCGACATCATGACCCGGGTCCAGCGCGACCCCGCCTTCCGGCAGCAGAACGTCGACGAGGCCAGGCGGATCATCACCGGCCTGGTCCGCTGCCCGTTGCCGGTGATCGCGGCGGTCAACGGGCCTGCTGTCGGCCTTGGTTGCAGCCTGGCCCTGCTGAGCGACCTGGTGCTGATCGCGGACGACGCGTACGTGGCCGACCCGCACGTCCAGGTCGGTCTCGTCGCGGGCGACGGCGGCGCGCTCGTCCTGCCCCTGCTCGTCGGCCTGACCCGGGCGAAGGAACTCCTCTTCCTGGGCGAGCGGGTAAGCGCCGAAGAAGCGGTCCGGCTCGGCATCGCCAACCGCGTCGTACCGAAAGACAAGCTCCTGGACGAGGCCATGGACCTGGCCGGACGGCTGGCCGCCCTGCCCGCGCAGGCGCTGCGCGGCACCAAGCGGGCGGTGAACCTTCATCTGGAGCAGGCCATGGCCGCCGTACTGGAGCCGGCACTGCTCGCCGAGCGGGACAGCATGCACGACCCGGACCACATCACCGCGGTGGAGAAGATCATCGCCTCGCGCGGTCGTCGCCGCGCCGGTGCGGAGGGCTGAGCGGCATGGACTTCGCGTTCAGCGACGAGCAGGAGGAACTGCGGCGCACCGTACGGGCGTTCCTCGCGGACACCTCCCCCGAGACCGAGACACGACGGCTGATGGAGACGCCGGAGGGCTTCGACCGGGCACTGTGGCGCCGGATGGGGACGGAACTCGGTCTTCAGGGGCTGGCCGTCCCCGAGGAGTACGGCGGTGCCGGATGCGGGGCGGTCGAAGTGGGCGTGGTCATGGAGGAGTTGGGCCGCGCGCTCGCGTGCACGCCCTTCCTCTCCTCGGCCGTATTGGCGACGACCACCCTGCTGCGCTGCGACGACGAGGACGCCCGCAAGCGTCTGCTGCCGGGGCTCGCCTCCGGCGAACTGGTCGGGACACTGGCCCTGACCGAGGACTCGGCCCGCTGGGACGCGGCCGGAGTCGCGCTCAATGCCCGCGAGTCCGACGGCAGTTGGATGCTGACCGGACACAAGATGTTCGTCCTCGACGGCGCCAGCGCGGACTTCGTCCTCACCGTCGCCCGAACCGACGACGGCATCGACGTCTTCTGGGTCGACGGCGACGCGGCCGGACTGACCCGCGCTTCCCTCCCGACGATGGACCCGACCCGCCGACAGGCCCGCCTCGACTACGACAACGTACCGGCGACCCGGCTGCGTACGTACGGAGACGGCTGGGACCTCGTCTCGCAGGTGCTCGACCGGGCCGCGGTGGCACTCGCCGCCGAGCAGGTCGGGGTGGCCTCCCGCGCGCTGGACATGGCAGTGGAGTACGCCAAGGTGCGGCATCAGTTCGGGCGGCCCATCGGCTCCTTCCAGGCCGTGAAGCACATCCTCGCCGACGTCCTCCTCGAAGTGGAGTCGGCGCGTGCCGCCGCGCACTACGCGCTCCTCGCGGCAGCGAACGAGGACCCGGACCTGCCCGCGGTGGCGAGTCTCGCCAAGGCGTTCTGCTCCGACGCGTGTCTGCAGGCGACGGCGGAGAACATCCAGGTCCACGGCGGCATCGGCTTCACCTGGGAGCACCCGGCCCACCTGTATCTGAAGCGGGCCAAGACATCTCAACTCCTGTTCGGAGACCCGGCGTACCACCGCGAACTGCTCGCGCGGCGCATCGGGTTGGACGCGGTCACAGTGGACGGAGCGGCATGAAGGTCGACGGAAAGCTCAGTGTGTGGGGTACCGCGGAGGTCGTGGCGGAGGCCCTCCAGCACGAAAAGGCGGGCTACGACGGCCTGTGGGCCTCGGAGTCGAAACACGACCCGTTCCTGCCGCTGCTGCTCGCGGCCGAGCACACCGAACGGCTGGAGGTCGGCACGGCGATCGCCGTGGCGTTCGCCCGCTCCCCCATGCAACTCGCCTACACCGCGCATGACTTGCAGACCTACGCCGGCGGGCGCTTCTCCCTCGGCCTCGGCAGCCAGATCAAACCGCACATCGAGCGGCGCTTCGCCATGCCGTGGAGCCGCCCCGCCGCCCGTATGCGGGAGTACGTGAGCGCGCTGCGCGCCATCTGGGCCGCCTGGAACGAAGGCGAGAAGCTCGACTTCCGCGGCGACTTCTACACGCACACGCTGATGTCCCCCTTCTTCTCTCCCCCGCCCGCTCCCGGCGGCGCCCCGAAGGTCTTCGTGGCGGCGGTCGGCGAGGCGATGACCCGGGTTGCGGGCGAGGTCGCCGACGGGCTCCTGGCACACGGCTTCACCACCGAGCGGTATCTGCGGGAAGTGACCCTCCCGACCGTCGAGTTGGGCCTCGAACGGTCCGGCCGCACGCGCGACGACTTCTCCGTCTCCCATCTCCTCCTCACCGCGACCGGCCGCACCGAGGAGGAGCTAGCCCGCGCGATCGACGGCACCCGCCGCCAGATCGCCTTCTACGGCAGCACACCCGCCTATCGCGGCGTCCTGGAACTGCACGGCTGGGGCGAACTCGGCGACGAGCTGAACGCGCTGTCGAAGTCGTCCCGGGAGGACAAGTGGGAGGCGATGGGCGGGCTCGTCGACGACGACGTCCTGCACACCTTCGCGGTCGTCGCGGAGCCGGACCGGGTAGCGGGCGAGATCAGGCGCCGGTACGGGAGTCTGGTCGACCGGGTGTCCTTCTACACCGCGTACGAGATCGACGCCGAGGTGTGGGAGCCCATCGTCCAGGAGTTGCACGGGAGTTGACGGTACGTCAGCCGAGCAGGTCCAGGACCGTCGTCATGGACCTGCTCTGCAGCAGGTAGTCCTCGGCCTCCTGGAGATGCAGGCGCCACAGCTCCTCGGCGGCCTCGGCCCGGCGCCCGG
The DNA here is from genome assembly GCF_042751305.1 of Streptomyces hokutonensis. GTDB lineage: Bacteria > Actinomycetota > Actinomycetes > Streptomycetales > Streptomycetaceae > Streptomyces > Streptomyces hokutonensis_A. The sequence continues at coordinate 790,638 of NZ_JBHYWD010000002.1, read as the reverse complement.
CGACCAGTTCGACGAGGGCGCCGTGGGCGCGGAAGCCCCGGCGGTTGGCCCGGATGTTCTCGGGGCTGCCGGCGTCGAGGTCGACGTGGGACCAGTTCGCCTGGTCGATGATGTGCCGGACCATGCCGTTGAGGACGCTCAGCGTCTCGTTGCCCGCGAGCTCGACGACGAGGGCGTGGAACTCCATGTGGGCGCGGATGAAGGCCGAGGGGTCGTCCATGAGTCCCTCCGCCTCGGCGACGGAGGCCCGCAGCCGCTCCAGGTCACGCTCCGTGCGGCGCTCGGCCAGCAGTCCGGCGCACGGCGCCTCGATGACCGTACGGGCGTCGTAGACGTCCTTGAGAGTCGTGCCGCGGTACTCGAGAACGACTCCCGCGTAGCGGGCGGCGACCGTGCCCTCCGGGACCTGCACCCGCGCCCCGCCCCGGGCGCCCCGGCGCACGCTGATCAGCGACTCCGACTCCAGCACCCGGAACGCCTCGCGCAGCGTCGGCCGGGAGACGGCGAACTCCGCCATCAGGGCCGTCTCGGCGGGCAGCGCCTCCCCCTCGGCGAGTTCCCCGCGCACGATCTTGCGGCGCAGCTGTGCCGCCACCAGCTCGGCCATCTTGGGAACCCGCACCGGCGTGTTCGCCACGGCATCCATCTCCTTCAGTCACCTGGGACCGGCACGAAGTACGGCAGGGTGATCTCGTCGGTGAGAGGCCGGAAGTCCACGCGCACCCGCATGCCGATGGTCACGTCGTCCGGGTCGCCCGCGTCGACGTGGGTCAACAGAGTGCCGCCCTCGTCCAGGTCGATCACGGCCAGCGCGAACGGTGTCTCGAAGCCGGGACCGGGTGCGCGGTGGACCACGGTCACCGAGTAGACGGTGCCCCGGCCGGCGCTGGGCACGTACCGCCAGTCCGCCGACATGCAGCCGGGGCAGGCGGGTTCGGGCACCAGGAAGCGCAGCCCGCAGGCCGGGCAGTGCGGGACGACGAGGTCACCGCGCCGGGCCGCCTCCCAGAACGGCTGGGACAGCGGAGTGGGGACGGGTACTGGCCGGCTCATCGGCTCCTCCCCAGCACGCTCATCTCGTAGTGCTGCGCGCCGGAGCCGGCGTTGCCGACGACCGCCAGCTCCGCGCCCTCGACCTGGTGGACGGCGGTGCCGCGCAACTGCCGTACGGCCTCGACGACTTTGAGGGTCATCTGCTGGGTTCCGTTCCACGCGTACGCCAGGCAGCCGCCGTCGGGATTGACGGGGTGCTTGCCACCGACGGCGATGGCACCGCTGGCCGCCAGCGGGCCTCCCTCACCCTCACCACACAGCCCGAGGACCTCCAACTGCCGGATGATCTCGAAGGAGTTGGGGTCGTAGAGGGAGAAGACGTCCACGTCCTGCGGGCCGATGCCCGCCATGGCGTAGGCGCGGGTCGCCGCGTCCCGGCCGAGTTGACCGACCTCCCGGTACAGCGCGGGGTTGGCGTACGCGGCCTGGTGGTACTCCATGCCGCCGCCGAGCACGGCGACGGGCGGGTGGGGCAGGTCCCGGGCCCGTTCGGCGGTGGTCACCACGAGGGCGGCGCCGCCCTCGCCGACGATGCAGCAGTCCAGCAGGTGGAACGGTGTGGCCACCATGCGGGAGGCGAGCACGTCGTCGGCGGTGTACGGGCCGCGGCCGTACATCATCGCCTCCGGATTGGTGGTGCCGTTGTTGCGGACGGTGGCGGCGACCTCCGCGAGCTGGTGGGCGGTCGTCCCGTACTGGTGCATGTGCCGGGCCGCCACCAGTGCGAACTGGGCGACGACGTAGCTGCCCCAGACGTCGGCGAACTCCAGCGGTACCCCGGCACCGACGGGACCCGCACCCCGCGAGACCAGCTTGCAGCCGCCGACCACGACGGTGTCGGCGAACCCCGCCCGTACGGCCGCCGCCGCCTTCAGCAGGCCCCGCGAGCCGGCGTTGTCGAGCATCGAGTCACTGGTCCAGCGCAGGTCCCGGCCGAGCATCCGCGCCCAGGAGCTGCCCTCGCCGGGCACACCGCCCGGGCCGGGCCAGTCGACCTGGGCGCCGTCGACGTCCGCCGGGGTCAGTCCGGCGTCGTCGATCGCGCCGCGCACCGCTTCGAGGGCGAGACCCATCGCGTCGCGGTGCGGGAGGGACAGGGCCTGCTCGGTGGCGTGGATGCCGACAACGACGGGTTGGCGGTCGCTCAGGCCGTTCACGGCGTCACCGTCCCGCACCGAGCTGGTCGCCGCCGGGGTAACCGCCCCCGCCGAAGCGCTCGTCGAGCGCCTCGTAGTCCTTGGCGAAGTCCTTGGTGCGCGGCAGCGCCTCGACGAACTCCACCGTCTTCGGCTTCTTGTACGAGGCGATCCGCGCCCGGCAGTGCTCGATGACGTCGGCGGCCGTGACCGCCTCGGCGTCGGGGTGGAGAACGACGACCGCTTTGACGTCCTGCGCCCAGCGCTCGTTCGGGACGCCGATCACGGCGGCCTCCTTCACCGCCGGGTGGGACTCGATGCAGTTCTCCACCTCCGCCGGGAAGATGTTCTCGGCCGCCGACTTGAGCATGCGCGTCGTGGTGCCGAGGAAGCTGATCGTGCCGTCGCTCTCGCGCCGGCCGAGGTCGGTGGTGTGCCACCAACCGAAGCGGAAACGCTCCTCGTTGATCTCGGACCGGTTCCAGTAGCCGAGGTGCACGAGGTCGCCGCGCACGCAGATCTCGCCGGCCTGGCCGACCTCGCACTCCTTGCCGGTGCCGTCCAGGATGCGTACGGCGGTGAAAGGGCCGGGGCGTCCGGCGTTGCCGGTGCCCGTGCCGCCGTAGGCGCCGGTCACGGCGAAGCCCGTCACCTCGGTCTGGCCGTAACCACGGCCCTCGCCGCCGCCGTTGCGGGTGAAGCGGCTGGTGTCGGTGGGGACCGTGCTCTGCCACAGGGGGGCGGCGACGCTGGCGCGCAGGTGCGAGAGGTCGTGGCCCGCCTCCCTGTTGAGGGCGACGAGTTGGGCGATCGTCGGCGGCATCAGGTACGCGTGCGTGCACCGCTCGGACGCCAGCAGCGGGAGCAGTTCCTCGGCGACGACCCGGCGGACGACGACGTTCTTGCCGCCGTGCACGAAGGCCGGGACGCCCCAGAACTGGTAGTTGCCGATGTGGAACATCGGTCCGGCGCCGAGGAAGGCGGTCTCGGTGCCGATGTCCCCCATCCAGGCGGAACTCGCGCCCATGGCAAGGAGGTTGCGGTGCGAGAGCATCGAGCCGGACTGGCGTCCGGAGATCGCCGCGGTATAGATGACCAGGAGCGCGGAGTCCGGGTCGACGTCGACGGCCGGGTCCTCGGGCTCGCCCGAGGCCAGGAAGGACTCGTAGGAGCCGGGGCCCTCGGAGTCGTGCCGCAGCCACAACGCCCGGTGGTCGCTGCCCAGTTCCGCCCGCGCCTTGCCGACCGTGTCGCCGATCTCCTCGTCCTGCCAGATCACCACCCGGGGGTCGAAGTCCTCGACGGCGAAGGCCATTTCGGGGGCGGCCCAACGCCAGTAGCCGGGACAGACCATGGCGCCGATCTTCGCGGCGGCGCCGAGCAGTTCCCAGATGCGGAAGGAGTTCTGCCCCAGCCACAGGACACGGTCGCCGGGGCCGACCCCGGCGACCGTCAGGGCGTTGGCGAGGCGGTTGGTGCGCTCGTCCAACTGCGGCCAGGTCAGCCGGACTTCGCCGTCGACGAGGGCGATGCCGTCGGGGAAGGACCGTCGGTGCTCACGGATGATGTCGCCGAACGTCAGGCGGCGGGCGGAATGCATGCTCTTGACTCCCAGGGCTTTCGGAAGGCGGGCGTCAGACGCGGCTGATGCCGACACCCTTGACGTGGACGAACTCGTCGAGACCCGCCTTGCCGCCCTCCCGGCCGAACCCGCTCGTCCCGACGCCGCCGAACGGCGTGGTGGGCGAACTGATGGGGTTCGGGCCCGGGTTGACGTAGACCGTCCCGGCTTTCAGACGTGGCACCAGACGGTTCACGCGCCCGATGTCACGGGACTGGATGTAGGCGGACAGGCCGTACTCGGTGTCGTTGGCGAGGGCGACGGCCTCGTCCTCCGTGTCGAAGGGGGTGATGGCCAGGACCGGGCCGAAGATCTCCTGCTGGGCGAGGTCGCTGCGGTTGTCGACGTCGGCGAAGACGGTCGGGGAGACGAAGTAGCCGTCGGCGTCGATCCGTTCACCGCCGTACACGAGCCGCCCCGCACCACCTTCGGCCGCTTTGTCGATCACGCCCTGGACCCGGTCGCGGGCGGCTCCGTCGATGAGGGGGCCGATGTACGTCGCCGGGTCGAGCGGGTCACCGACGGGCAGGTGCGCGACCACACCGGTGACACGCGCGACGACCTCGTCGTAGACCGACCGCTCGACCAGCAGCCGGGTCGGCAGCGCGCAGCCCTGGCCGGTGTTGCTCATGGCGAAGGCCGCGCAGTACGGCACCACGGTGTCGAGGTCGGTGTCGGCGAAGAGCAGGTTGGCGGACTTGCCGCCGAGCTCGAACAGGACGGGTTTGAGGCTCAGCGCCGCGTCGGCCATGATGCGGCGTGCGGTGGCGGGTCCTCCGGTGAAGGAGATCTTGTCCACGCCGGGGTGGGTGACCAGGGCCGATCCCGCGTCACCGAGTCCGGTGACGACGTTGACGACCCCCTCGGGGATGCCCGCCTCGCGGGCCAGGTCGGCGAAGAGCAGCGCGGAGAACGGCGTGGACTCGGCCGGTTTGATGACCACGGTGTTGCCGGCGGCGAGCGAGGGCGGGACCTTCATCGCCAGGGACAGTGCGGGTGAGTTCCAGGTGATGATGTGGCCGATGACGCCGTAGGGCTCGGCGATGGTGTACTCGACGTTCTCGTGCGGGCTGTAGGCCGCGCCGACCATGCCCTCGATCTTGTCGGCCCAGCCGGCGTAGTACTCGGTCCACTCGGCGACGTGCGGACCGACGTTCGAAGCCCAGCCGCCGACGCAGATGCCGTTCTCCAGCGGGCAGATCGCCGCGAAGTCGGGGATGTGGTCGCGGAGGAGCTGCGCGAAGCGGGTGAGCAGTCGGCGGCGCTCGGCGGGGCGCATGGTGCCCCACACCTCGAAGGCCTGGCGTGCGGCGGCGACGGCCCTGTCCACCTCGGCGGGGCCCGCGAGCGGGATGTGCGCCTGGACGAGGCCGGTCGCCGGGTTGCGGTGCTCGTACTGGCCGCCACTCGTGTCGGTGACGTCCTTGCCGCCGATGACCAGGCGGGGGCGCGGCAGGTCGTGCTTGGCTCTGTCCTGGTGCAGCTTCACGTCGACCGTGACCACGGTTGCCTCCTTGAGCCGCATCCCACATCTCGCTTAAATAGCTAACCTATTTATCCAAGACAGTCAATGAGTGCGGCCGGTGTCAGAGCCCGAGCGAGCGCCCGATGATCTCCTGCATGATCTCCGAGGTGCCGCCGAACACCCGCTGCACCCGGCTGTCGCGCCAGATCCGGGCGATCTCGTACTCGTTGACGTAGCCGTAGCCGCCGAACAGCTGCATGCAGCGGTCGATGACCTGCCAGCCGGTCTCTGAGGTCCAGTACTTGGCCGCCGCGGCCTCCTCGGGCGTCAACTCGCCCTGGAACAGGGCCATGATGCAGCCGTCGACGTAGACGCGGGCGGCGCCCAGCTTGGCCTTGATGTCGGCGAGCGCGAACCGGTTGGCCTGGAACTCGCCGATCGGCTGCCCGAACGCGGTGCGGGTCTTGGCGTAGTCCAGCGCCAGTTCGTACGCCCGCTCGGCGGACGCCAGGGAGGAGACGGCGATGGCGAGGCGCTCGGTGGGGAGGTTGCCCATCATGTGGTAGAAACCGCGGTTCTCCTGCCCGATGAGGTTCTCGGCGGGGACGCGGACCTCATGGAAGAAGAGTTCGGCGGTGTCCTGGGCCTTCATCCCGACCTTGTCGAGCTTGCGTCCGCGCTCGAAGCCCTCCGTGTCCCGCTCGACGACGATCAGGCTGATGCCCTTGTGCCCGGCGTCGGGGTCGGTCTTGCAGGCGACGACCACCAGGTCCGCCAGGATGCCGTTGGTGATGAAGGTCTTGGAGCCGTCGATCACCCACTCGTCCCCGTCGCGGCGGGCGGTGGTGCGGATGGCCTTGAGGTCGGATCCGGCGGCCGGCTCGGACAGCGCGAGCGCGCAGATCGTCTCGCCGCTGGTCACTCCGGGCAGCCAACGGGCCTTCTGCTCAGGGGTGGTGAGGTTCGTCAGGTAGGGCGGGATGACGTCGTTCTGCAGCCCGAGCCCGATACCGACCGAGCTGGTGGCCGCCATCTCCTCGGCCATGATGGCGTTGTAGCGGAAGTCCCAGATCCCCTGGCCGCCGTACTCCTCCGGGAACTGCCAGCCGATGAGTCCGGCCTTGCCCGCCGCCGCCCACGCGGCCCGGCTCACCTGTCCGTCCCGCTCCCACTGCTCGGCGTACGGAGCGCATTCCCGCAGGTAGTAGGAGCGGGCGGTCTCGCGGAACAGCTCGTGCTCCTCGGTGAAGATCGTTCGGCGCATTCTCGACTCCGCTCAGGCATCTCGCTTATTTAGCTGAAGTAGTTATACGATAGCGCTGTATCGAGAGCCGGGCGAGGGAGGGCGCGTGAGCGTACGGGACAAGGTGGCACTCGTCACCGGAGCGGGCCGCGGCATCGGCGAGTCGATCGCGGACCGGCTCGCCGCCCAGGGAGCCGCGGTCGCCGTCTGCGACCTGGACGCGGAGGCGGCCGACAAGGTCGCGGGGCTGCTCGCGGAGCGGTACGGCGTGCGCGCCACGGGAGTCGGCGCGGACATCTCCGACAGCTCGGCCGTACGTGCCGCCGTGGAACAGGTGGCCGCCCAACTCGGCCCGGTGGACGTCCTGGTGAACAACGCCGCCGTCGACGTCATCGGCCGCTTCGTCGACAGCTCCGAGGAGACCTGGGACAGGATCATCGCCGTCAATCTGCGCGGGACGATCACGATGACCCGGGCCGTCCTCGACCCGATGATCGAGCGGGGCGGCGGCCGGATCGTCCACATCGCCTCGGACGCCGGCCGGGTCGGCTCGTCCGGCGAGGTCGTGTACTCCGCGACGAAGGGTGGTGTCATCGCCTTCGGCAAGGCCCTGGCCCGCGAGGTCGCCCGGCACGGCATCACCGTGAACAGCGTCTGCCCGGGGCCCACCGACACCGCGCTGCTCGGGCAGGTCGCCGAGTACAGCCAGAAGATGTACGACGCGACCGTGCGGGCCATCCCGCTGCGCCGCGTTGCCCAGCCCGCCGACATCGCCGGTGTGGTGGCCTTCCTCGCGTCCGACGACGCCGCCTACATGACCGGGCAGACGCTCTCGGTCAGCGGCGGCCTCACGATGGTCTGAGGTGAGCACCGTGCTGCGTGTCGAACTCCGGGACAGAATCGCCGTGTTGACTCTCGACCGGCCGGAGCGGCTCAACGCGATCGGCTCCGAGACCGTGGACCGCCTCACCCGGGCGCTGGACGAACTGCGCGACAACGACGACGTACGCGCCCTGGTCGTGACTGGAGCGGGCCGAGCCTTCTCGGCCGGGGCCGACATCGGTGAGATCGAGTCGTTCACGACACCCCGGCAGTTCCATACCTTCGTCCAGCACCTGACCGACACGTACGCGCTGTTGGAGGACTTCCCCAAGCCCTCGGTCGCGGCCGTCCACGGCTTCGCCTTCGGCGGCGGCCTCGAACTCGCGCTTGCCTGCGACCTGCGGGTCGCGGAGCGGGGCGCGCGGCTCGGCCTTCCCGAGATGAAGCTCGGCGTGCTGCCGGGCGCGGGCGGCACACAGCGGCTGCCGCGCCTGATCCCGCCCGCGATCGCCAAGCAGATGATCCTCACCGGCGAACCGATCGACGCGGAACGGGCCCACGCGCTCGGACTGGTCAACGAACTCGCCGAGCCCGGTAAGGCGTTGGGCGTCGCCGAGTCTCTCGCCGCCGCGCTGGCGGCCGGGGCCCCGCTGGCGCTCGCTGCGGGCAAACGGCTCATCGACTACGGCCTCGGGATGGATCTGGAGGCGGCGATCTCCTACGAGCGCGAGACCGTCTCGGTGCTCTTCTCCACCGAGGACCGGGTCGAGGGACTCAAGGCCTTTCGGGACCGCCGACCCGGCGATTTCCAGGGCAAGTAGCGGGCGTAGCGACAGACAGGGAGGTGGGTTGTGCGGCCACTGGAGGGCATTTCGGTCGTCGAACTGGGCATGTGGGTGGCGGCTCCGGCCGCGGCCACCATGCTCGCGGACTGGGGCGCGGACGTGGTGAAGGTGGAGGCGCCGACCGGCGACCCCAACCGCTACACGCTCCGGCACGTCGGCCAGGACATCGACAGCGCGCCGCCGTTCGAGACGGACAACCGCGGCAAGCGCGGGATCGTCCTCGACCTGCGCTCGGAGGACGGCAAGGGCGTACTGGAAAGGCTGTTGGAGCGCGCCGACGTCTTCGTCACCAACCTCCGCCCCGGCGCGCTGGAACGCCTGGGCCTGGCCCCGGACGAACTGCGCGCCCGCCATCCCCGCCTGGTCGTCGGCACGTTGACGGGCTACGGCTGGACGGGCGCGGAGCGCGACCGTGCCGGGTACGACGTCTCCGCCTTCTGGGCGCGGCCCGGCATCGCGGCCATGCTCAACCCGGCCGGGGAGCCACCGCCCGGCATCCGCCCGGGACTTGGTGACCGTACGGCCGCGGCCAACCTGGTCGCCGGCGTACTGGCCGCGCTGCTGCGCCGCGAACGCACCGGCGAGGGCGGGGTGGTGGACGTATCGCTGCTGCGATCCGGCACCTACGCCAACGGAAACGACCTGGCCCTCCAGAACTTCTTCGGCAGGCGCGGCCGCACGCGCCACCGCACCGAGCACGAGTCCCCGCTCTACAACTCCTACCGGGCCGCGGACGACCGCTGGTTCTGGCTGGTCGGCCTGGAGGGCAACCGGCACTGGCCCGGCGTCGTCAAGGCGCTCGGCCGCGCGGACCTGGAGACGGACGAACGGTTCGCGACGGGCAAGCAACGGCGAGCGCACGTACGCGAGCTGATCGCCGAGTTCGACGAGGAGTTCGCTCGGCGACCACTGGACGAGTGGGCAGCGCGGTTCGACGCCGAGGGCGTGTGGTGGGCGCCGGTGCAGACGCTCGCGGAGGTCGCGGCCGATCCGCAGGCCGAAGCCGTGGGGGCGTTCGTCGAACAGCCCGGCATGGGTGACGCTCCGCCGCTGCGGACCGTGGCAACACCCGTCAGTTTCTGGGGTGTTGACGACAAACCGCGCAGCGGTGCGCCGACGCTCGGCGAGCACACCGACGACGTACTCCGCGAACTCGACACAACCGGGAGGTAGCAGGTGGGCATCCTCGACGACAAGGTCGCCGTCGTGACCGGCGGCGGCCGGGGTCTTGGCCGGGCGCACTGCCTGGCACTGGCCGAAGCCGGCGCGACTGTGGTGGTGAACGACCTCGGCTCCGGCGTGCACGGCGAGAGCACCGGCGACTCCCCCGCCGACGAAGTCGTAGCCGAGATAACCAAGTTGGGCGGGCAGGCGGTCGCCAACCACGCGTCGGTGACGGACTGGGCGGCGACCGAGACCCTGGTCGCGGACACGGTCGCGGAGTTCGGGCGTCTCGACATCGTCGTGAACAACGCGGGGATCGTGCGCGACCGCATGCTGTTCTCGATGACCGAGGCGGAGTTCGACTCCGTGATCGCGGTCCATCTCAAGGGCACCTTCGCGCTCACCCGGCACGCGTGCGCGTACTGGCGCGAGGCGTCGAAGCGGGGCGAGCGTGTCACCGGCCGCGTCATCAACACGACGTCCGGGACAGGCCTGTTCGGCAACCAGGGGCAGTCCAACTACGGTGCCGCGAAGGCCGGGATAGCCGGGCTCACCGTCCTCACCGCGCTGGAGATGCGCAAGTACGGTGTCACCGCGAACGCCATCTCGCCGATCGCGGCCACACGGATGACGGACGGCTTGTCCGTCGGTGAATCGCTGCGGGCCGTCGACGGCTTCGACCCGCGCGACCCCGCCAACGCCTCGGGCGTCGTCGTCTACCTCGCCTCCGACAGCGCGGCCTGGCTGACCGGCCAGGTCCTGCGCATCGAGGGCAACCGGTTGAACCGGCTCCAGGGCTGGACTGTCGCCGGCGTCCACCCCAGCGCGTCGGGACAGGCGCTCACCTACGACGAACTCGTGGACGCCGTACCGCAGTTGTACGGTGTCGCCCCCGCGGGACGGGCCACCGGAGTCGGCCAGTGAGGGCACGGGGCCATGACGTCGCCGCGCTCGTCCTGCGGGCGACGCTCGGCCCGATGCTCTTCGCGCACGGCTGGAACAAGGTCGCCGGGCCGGGCGGGCTCAAGGGCACGACAGGCTGGTTCGAGGCGCTCGGGCTGCGGCCCGCAGAGGTCCACGCGCGCATGGCGGCCGGGACGGAGATGGCGGCCGGCGTGGGGATCGCGCTGGGCGCGGCCAATCCCCTCCCGGCTGCGGCAGCCGTCGGTCTGATGACCGTGGCGGCCCGAACCGACCATCGGGGCAAGGGCTTCTTCGTCTTCAAGGGCGGCTGGGAGTACGTCGGTGTCGTGGGCGGCGCGGCCGTCGCGCTGGCCGCGCTGGGCCCCGGCAGGTACTCGCTGGACGGGGTGCTGCGCCGCCAACGCACGGGCACGGGGCCCGCGTTGCTGGCCCTGGGGGTCGGAACAGCGAGCGCCGCCGCGCTGCTGGCCGTGTGCTACCGGCCGGAGCCGAAGCCGGACGAGACACAAACAGATAGCCAAGAGCAATAGGGAGTCGACATGGACGCGGCTGACTTCAGCGCGGTGCTGTCCGAGGTCCGGCGCTTCGTGCGCGAACGCGTCGTGCCGCTCGAAGCGGAGATCGACGAGAAGGACGAGATGCCCGCGGAGATCCGCGAGGCGGCCAAGAAGATGGGCCTGTTCGGCTTCGCGCTGCCCGAGGAGTACGGCGGGCTGGGGCTGTCGATGTACGAGGAGGCCCAGTTGATGTTCGAGCTGGGGTACACCACCCCGTCTCTGCGCTCGATGTTCGGGACCAACAACGGCATCGCCGGGCACGTCCTGATGGTCGGCGGCACCGAGGAGCAGAAGGCGGACTGGCTGCCGAGGATCGCCTCGGGTGATGTCCTGGCGTCGTTCGCGCTCACCGAGGCGGAGGCGGGTTCCGACCCTTCGACCCTGACCACGAGGGCGCACCTGGACGGCGACGAGTGGGTGATCAACGGTGCCAAGCGGTACATCACCAACGCCCCGCTCGCAGACGTCTTCATGGTCTTCGCCCGCACCGACCCTGATGCCCCGCGCACCCGGGGCATCTCCACCTTCCTGGTCCCGGCCGGCACCCCGGGCCTCACCGTGGCTCCCAAGGACCACAAGATGGGCCAGTTCGGCGCCTGGACCGCGGACGTGTACTTCGACGGCGTACGCGTACCGGCGTCCGCACTCGTCGGCGGCGAGGCCGGGCTGAACCGGGGCTTCGGCACGGCGATGGGCTGCATCGCGCACGGTCGGGTACACATCTCGTCCCTGTGCGTGGGCATGGCCGAGCGCCTGGTCGACGAGTCCGTCGAGTACGCCCGCACCCGCCGCCAGTCCGGAAAGCTCATCGGCTCCTTCCAGCTCGTCCAGGGCCTGATCGCCGACTCGATGACCGACTACTACGCCGGCCGCGCCACGGTCCTGGAGGCCGCCCGCGCGTTCGACGCTGGTACGGACACCAAGATCGGCCCGTCCTGCACGAAGTACTTCGCCAGCGAGATGGTGTGGCGGGTCGCCGACCGCGCGGTCCAGGTCCACGGTGGGGCGGGCTATATGCGCGGGGTCGCCGTCGAGCGCTTCTACCGCGATGCCCGGCTGTTCCGCATCTACGAGGGGACGAGCCAGATCCAGCAGGTCATCATCGCGAAGGCGCTGCTGGGCGAGGCCGCTCGGGGCTGACCGGCACCGACGAGCGAAGGCCCCGGGGCGCCCCGGGGCCTTCGTCGTCATACGCTGCTCAGATCCCGAGCCGGTCCAGCAACCGCTCGTGGTAAACGGCAGGCCCGCCGAACAGCAGCTGCGAGGACTTGGCGCGCCGGAAATACAGATGCGCCGGATGCTCCCAGGTGAAGCCGATGCCGCCGTGGACCTGAATGTTCTCCATGGCCGCGAACATGAACGCCCGTGAGCAGCACGCGTGCGCCACGGCGGCGGCGACGGAAAACTCCGCAGAGCCCTCGTCGGCCAGTCGCGCCGCCTCCCGAGAGGCGGCCTCGGCCAGCTCCACCTGGACGAGCATGTCCGCGCACTTGTGCTTGACCGCCTGGAAGGAGCCGATCGGCCGGCCGAACTGGTGCCGGGTACGGGCGTATTCGGCGCTCGCCTCCAGGCATCTCCGTGCCCCGCCCGACTGCTCGGCGGCGAGGGCGACCGACGCAACGTCCAGCACCTTGGCCATCGTGCGCCCCGCCGCCCCGTCCGCGCCGACGAGCGTCGCGGGCACCGCGTCGAACGTCAGCCGGGCCATCGCCCGGGTGGCGTCTAGAGTCTCCATCGGAACGGCCGCCAGTCCCAGGGCTTCCCGGTCCACGGCGAAGAGCGAGGGGCCAGCCACGGTGCGGGCGACGACAAGGAGCAGATCCGCGGTCGTACCGTCAATGACGAATGACTTACGTCCGCTCAGCTTCCAGCCGCCCTGCCCGTCCGGCACAGCGCGCGCTGAGATCAGGGCGGGATCCCAGGACCCGCTGTCCTCGGATACCGCCAAGGCGGCCGTCGTCCGGCCGGCCGCGATGCCGGGGAAGTGACGTGCGCAGGCCTCCCGGTCACCCGAGGCGAGCAGTGCCTGGGTAGCGAGCACGACCGTCGCGAAGAAAGGGGCGCACAGCAGAGCACGGCCCATCTCCTCCAGTACGACGCCGAGTTCGACGAGGCCGAAGCCGTCACCGCCGTACTCCTCCGGGATCACAAGGCCGGGCAGCCGCAGTTGGTCGGCCGCCTGTGCCCACACCGCAGGGTCGTAGCGCGGCTCGCTCTCCATGAGCTTGCGGACGGCCTCCTCGGGCGACTTGGCTTCGAGGAACTCCCGTACGGAGGACCGCAGTTCGCGCAGTCCGGTCTCGTCGGCGGTCATGACCGCACCTCCTTGGGCATTCCGAGTACGCGTTCGGCGAGGATGTTCTTCATGATCTCCTCGGTGCCGCCGAGGATGCGCAACGCCGGGGTGGCGAGGAGGAGTTCGGACCAAGCGTAGGTGCCCCACTGCCCGGTGTCGGCGATGATCCGGGGTCCGAGAACGTCGGACACGAAGTGTGCGGCGCGGGTGAGGTTCTGGCCGTACATCAGCTTCGAGACGGACATCTCGGGGCCCGGTGTGCCGCCGGCGCGCAGGGTGCGCAGGGCGCGGGTGTTGAGGTGCCGGGTGGCGAGGGTGTCCACGAGGAGTTCCGCCAGCCGGGCGCGCAGGGCGCGGTCGTCCCAGGTCCAGGTGGCGCGCATCAACGCCGAGAGGTGATCCGGGGATAGCGCGGCGCCCACTGGGCCCACGCCTTCGCTGCCGACGGTCGCGCGCTCGTTCATGAGGGTGGTCAGGGCGACCGTCCAGCCGCCGTCGACCTCGCCGAGCCGGTGGTCGTCGGGGATGCGGACGTCGGTGAGGAAGACCTCGTTGAAGTCCGCGCCGCCGGTCATCTGGCGCAGCGGTCTGACCTCAACGCCGGGGGCGTCCATGGGGACCAGGAAGGCCGTGATGCCTCGGTGCTTGGGTGCGTCCGGGTTCGTGCGGGTGAGGGCGAGCCCGATCTGGCTGTGCTGGGCGACCGAGGTCCACACCTTCTGTCCGTTCAGCACCCAGTGGTCGCCCTCCCGGACCGCGCGGGTGGCCACGCTCGCCAGGTCGGAGCCGGCGCCGGGTTCGCTGAACAGCTGGCAGGCGATGGCGTCCCCGCGGTACATCGCGGGCAACCACCGTTCCTTGATGTGGGGTTGGGCGTGGGCGAGGATCGTCGGTCCGATCATGCCGAGGCCGATCACACTGAGGACTCCGGTGTCGGCGACCTCGTACTCGGACTCGAGGGCGTCGTAGAGCAGGTCGTGGACGGGGGTCAGGCCCCGGCCGCCGTACTCGACCGGGCCGGTGATCCAGCCGAAGCCGTTCTCGTGGCGGACGCGCTGCCAGTCGCGCGCACGCTGGACGTGCTCCCGTTCCGCCTCGGGCGGAAGGCTGCTGAAGTACGCCATCGAGTCGTCGCCCTCGCCCCAGGTGGGGGCGGTGCGGTCGGGGGCCTTCGGCGCGTGGGCGTCGAGGAAGGCGCGTGCCTCGGCCGCGAAGTCCTGCATGTCGTCTGCCATGTCCGCTCTGTCCTCAGGTGCTCAGGATGGTGACCGCCGACACGCCCGGCGCGCCGTACAGGTGGGTGTAGCCGACGCGGGGCGTGCCGGGGATCTGTCGGTCTCCCGCAGCACCGCGCAGTTGGAGGACGATCTCGTGGATCTGGCGCAGTCCGGACGCGCCGATCGGTTCGCCGTTGCCGAGCAGTCCGCCGTCGGTGTTGACCGGGAATCGGCCGCCGATCTCGGTGGCGCCCTCGGCGATGAGGCGTTCCTGCTCGCCGTCCTTGCAGAGGCCGTTCTCCGCCATGTGGATGACCTCCGATCCGGCGTCGGTGTCCTGGAGTTGGGCGACGTCGACGTCCTCGGGGCCGATGCCCGCGCGTTCGTAGGCCTCCCGCGAGGCGTCCACGGTCGGGCTCACGACGACCTCCCCGACGGGGAAGGACGGGCTCTGCACCTCGAAGGCACCGAGCCGGCGACTGCGCAGGGCGGTGGACCGGATCCGTACGGGTTTCCCGGTGTACTTGTGGGCCTGGTCGGCCCGGCACAGCACGAGGGCCGCCGCCCCTTCGTCCGGGCCGCAGTACATGTACTGGCGGAGCGGGTAGTTGAGCACGGGCGAGGCCAGAATCTCCTCCACCGACAGGGGAGTTCGGCGCCACGCCTTCTCGTTCCGGGCCGCGTTGCCGAAGTTCTTGGCCGCGACACGGGCGAGAGTCTCGTGGGAGATGCCGTGGTCGTGCATATAGCGGTTGATCTTCATGCCGAAGAAGTGAGTGGTGAGGAAGAGGCCGGTCTGCCCGTACCAGGAGGGGATGCCGGCCACGGACGGGTCGGCGGCGAACGCTCCACGCGGGTGCTTGTCCAGGCCGATCGCGATGGTCAGGTCGTGCTCGCCGGTCTCGATCGCGCGGGCGGCCAGCGCCACCGAAGTACCGGCCGTGGCACAGCCGTTGAACACCCCGCGCAGAGGTACACCGGTCAGGCCGAGCCGGGCGACGATCGCGTCCGGGTTGGCGACCTCGTAGCTGCCGATGTAACCGCCCTGGATCTGCGGCCAGTTGACGCCCGCGTCGGCGAGCGCGAGCCGTACCGCGTCCGCGCCCATGTCCAGTGCAGGCTTCCCGGGGAAGCGTCCGAAGGGGTGGAGCCCCACGCCGATGATCACGGCCTCGGTCATGACGTCTCCTCTTCGGCCGGGGCAAACGCGAACGTCATGACCTCGGTACCGTCGTCCTCCACCCGGTAGGGCACGAGCGTCAGCCGCATGTCCTGGCCGATCCGCAGCTTGTCCGGGTCGGGTTCCGTGAGCCGGGCCTCGACCAGCAGCTCGCCGGGGAGTTCGATGTACCCGACCGCGTACGGCTCGAAGGCCTCGGGGCCGTCGTACGGCGGGGACGGCGGCCGGAAGTCCTGGGTGGTGTACGTCCAGAGCGTTCCGCGCTCCGCAAGGAGCCGCTCCTTGGACTCCGTGCTCGCGCACCGGACGCAGTCCGAGGCGGAGGGGAAACTCACCAGTCCGCAGTCCGTGCACTCGGAGCCGATGAGACGCAGGGGGGTGCTCTCGTCGGGCGGCCAGGTGAACAGGCCTTCGGCGACGGGTTTTTGAGTGGTCGTCATGTCTTTACGCCCCGTTCCGGTTGCCGAGTGCGTCGGCGTTCGGCGCCGCCTTGGCCACCAGGTTCGGGACGACCGAGGTCAGTTCCTCCGGTGTCCAGCGCGATTCGGCGCTCGCGCCGGGTCCGTTGACCCAGCCTTCGAGGACGGTGATGCGGTTGCCGACGACGCCGAAGACCCGGCCGGTGACCTCGCGGGAGGCGGCCGAGCCGAGCCAGACGACGAGCGGGGAGATGGCTTCGGGGGTGAGGTCCTGGGCCTCGGCGGCCTGTCTCATCATCTCGATGTCCTCGGTGAGCCGGGTGAGCGCGGTGGGTGCGATGGCGTTCACCGTCACGCCGTAGCGGGCGAGTTCGGCCGCGGCGATGACGGTGAGGCTCGCGATGCCGGCCTTGGCGGAGCCGTAGTTCGACTGGCCGGGGTTGCCGAAGATGCCGGACGGGGACGTCGTGTTGATCACCCGGGCGTCGTTGTCGTGACCGGACTTGGCGCGCTCGCGCCAGTACGCGGCGGCGTGGTGCAGGGTGGCGAAGCTGCCCTTGAGGTGGACGGCGATCACACTGTCCCAGTCCCGCTCGGTCATCGACACGATCATCCGGTCCCGCAGGATGCCCGCGTTGTTGACCAGCACGTCCAGGCCGCCGTAGGTGTCGACGGCCTGTCGGACGAGCCGGGCGGCGCCGTCCCAGGCGGAGATGTCGTCCGTGTTGGCCACCGCCTCGCCGCCGGCCGCGACGATCTCGTCGACCACGGTCTGAGCGGGTCCGGCCGAGGCGCCTCCGCCGTCGCGTGCGCCGCCCAGGTCGTTGACGACGACCTTCGCGCCGTGCGCGGCGAACGCCAGGGCGTGTGCCCGGCCGATCCCGTTGCCGGCGCCGGTGACGACCACGACCCGGCCGTCGACCACTCCTTCGGACATCCTCAACTCCTCGATGATGTGGGCTGGTCGGCCTCGGCGAGGACGACCCTTGGGTCCTCGCTGCCGCAGGCGCAGCGGCCGGTGAGTACGCGTCCGGCGAGGCCGAGCGGGGTCTCGGGAAGCGCGGAGGTACGCTCCTCCCCCGCCGCCACGGACAGCTGTCCGTCCCGCGCGCCGACCCGCCACTCGGCCGCGTTGACGTGCGCGCCGCCGCGCTCGGGGCACTCCAGGGCGAGGGCCGGTCCCACGGCCGCGATCACGGCGGCGGACACACCGACCCCGCGAAGCACCGGTACGGCGGCGGGCCGGGCCAGTACGACCGGCGTCGTCCGGAACATCTCACCGACGTCGGCCGCACCAGCCAGCCCCTCAAGGGTCTCGGCCGACAGGCCGATGACCGCGTGCGGGTCGAGTTCGCGGTGGAAGACCGCGGTCCTGCGGTGGTCCCAGCCCATCGCTTCGGCGATGCCGTACGGCACCTTGAGCGCGCGCAGGGCGCCGATGACCGCGTGGCCCCAGAAGCCCTCGAAGCCGGAGGTGGTCAGCAACGCCCGCTGTCCGGCGGTCAGTCCGTGGTCCCGGAGGCGGGCGGTGACCCAGTCGGTGTCGCGGGCGAGTTCCGTCCAGGTCAGTTCCATGTCCCGGATGCCCTCGGCGGTGGGGAAGCGTACGAGGTAGGCGAGTTCAGGCCGGGTGAGGGTACGGGCCCGGGCGAGGGTGTCGGCGCGCGCCATCAGCTCTTCACCACCCGGGGGAACTTGGCGACGCTGGTCATGGTCTTCAACAGGTCCTCCTCGGTGCGCATGTCGAGCACCGGCTTGACGCCGGTCCGCTCCCGCACGGCTTCGCTCAGGCGTCCGGCGAGGGCGTCGACGTCGCCGGTGAGCCGGGGGTCGTAGCCGACGCGCAGGCGCAGTTCGTCGACCTCGCGTCCAGCGCGGACGATCTGGAAGACGCCGGCCACGGTCTCGGGCTGGTCCTCGACGGCCTGCCAGATGTCCCGCAGGACCACGGACCGCCCCTGGACCAGGGTCTCGTCGCCGCGCCGGCCGGCCACCCACATCCGGGCGTGGGTGCGCCCGCAGCCGCAGCGGTCGCGGGAGAGGCGGACAAGGTCCTCGCTGCGGTAACGGATCAGCGGCGCGGCCCGGTTGTCGAGGTCGGTGGCGACCAGTTCGCCGAGGTCGCCCTCCGCCGCGTCGCGCCAGCCGTGCTCGTCGACCTCGACGCACTCCGCGAAGACGGTGTCCTCCCAGAGGTGGAAGCCGTCGTGTTCGCGGCACTCCCAGGCGGTGCCGGTGTCGGCGGCGCTGGTGTACTCGTAGACGTCGATGCCCCAGTCCTCGCGGATCCGCTCGCGCATCTTCCGGCTGAGGGGCTGTCCGGCGCAGGAGGCGCCCTTGAGGGAGGAGAACGCCTCCTTGAGGTCCGTCCGGCCGGCCAGGTGTTCCAGCTCCACCATCTGCGGATACATCATCTGGAGGTAGGCCGGGCGGTAGGTGCGCAGGGCCTCGACGACCTCGTCCATCTTCCCGAGCCAGGTGTCCACCTCGATGACGACCGCGCCGAGCGCCTGGTAGCCGGGGTCCATGAGGTTACGGAAGGTGCCGGGCGGGCTCAGCACCCGGTCCCCGGGCCTGAGGCCGAGTTCCCACAGGTCACGCACCTGTGCGGTGACCAGGGGCGGCGCGTCCTCCCAGATCTCGGCGAAGAACTCCGGATCGCCGGTGGTGCCCGAGCTGGAGGAGACGGAGGTCAGTTCCTCGGTCGGGACGCAGAGCAGCCCGCCGAAGGGGTCGCCGGTGCGGGCCCGATAGGCGCGCACCATGTCCTTGGTGATGAACGGGATGCGGGCCCGGAAGTCGTCCAGGGTGCGGACGTCGCGCGGGTGCACCCCGTGCTCGTCCCAAAGTGCGCGGTAGAGGGCGGAGTTGGCGTAGGCGTACTCGACGAGTTCCACCACCCGTTCTTCCTGCCGTGCCCGCAGCTGGTCCCGGGCCATGGTCTCCACCTGTGGCTCGAAGTACCTGTCAGCGGTGTCCCTGTCCCCGGCCATGGCGCCTCCTCGCGGCTCAGCTGCCCAGATCTTCCAGCTATCAGCGCAATCAGTCAACTAATTCGACTGAATCCCGGGGAACTCTCGCGCTCGCTCGATCTATATAGTTAACTATTAGCACTCATTAGAGCCTCGGGAGGACGATGTGAAGATCGTTGTCTGCGTGAAGCACGTGCCCGACGCCACGGCGGACCGCACCTTCACCGAGGACGGCACCACCGACCGCGCGTCGGTGGACTCGCTGCTGTCCGAACTCGACGAGTACGCGGTCGAACAGGCCCTGCGGATCGCGGAGTCGGGCCCGGACGTCGAGATCTGCTACCTCACCGTCGGCCCGGACGACGCGAAGGACGCCCTGCGCAAGGCGCTCGCCATGGGCGGCGACTCGGCGGTGCACGTGGCCGACGAGGACATCGAGGGCAGTGACGTGTTCGCCACCTCGCTCGTACTGGCCGGGGCGATCCGGCGGCACGGCTTCGATCTCGTGCTGTGCGGGATGGCCTCGACGGACGGCGGCGCCGGAGTCGTACCCGCGCTGCTCGGGGAGCGGCTCGGCGTCCCGGCCGTCACCCACATCGAGGAACTGACCATCGAGGACGGGGCGTTGACCGGTCGCCGCGAGGGCGACACCGCGACTGTGCGGGTCCGGAGCGGGCTGCCGGCCGTCGTGTCGGTGACCGACCGTTCCGGCGACGCCCGGTACCCCTCCTTCAAGGGGATCATGGCCGCGAAGAAGAAGCCCCTGGAGACCCTCGGCCTCGCCGATCTCGGGATCGACGCCGGGCAGGTCGGCCGTACGGCCGCGCGGTCGGTGGTGGACACCGCGACCAGGCGGCCGCCGCGCACCAAGGGCGAACTCGTCGCCGACGACGGGACGGGCGGCATCGGGCTGGCCGCGTTCCTCACCGCCAAGAAGTTCGTCTGACCGACCAGGTCGCCTGTCCGACACGTTCCTCTGACTGGCGCGTTCGCCTGACTGGCACGTTCGCCCGACCGACCCAAGGAGCCCCTCACCGTGGCCGAGATCCTCGTACTCGTCGATCACCTGGACGGCATCGTCCGCAAGCCGACCCTCGAACTCCTCACCCTGGCACGCCGGTTGGGCGAACCGTCGGCCGTCTTCCTCGGCCCCGGCGCCGACACCGCGGCCGAGGCCCTCGGCCGTTACGGCGCGCACAAGGTGTACGTCGTGGACGCACCCGAGGTCGGGGAGTTCCTGGTCACTCCGGTCGTCGACACCCTTACCCAGATCGCGGAGAGCACCGACCCGGCGGCGATCCTGCTGCCGTCGGGCCCGGACGGCAAGGAGACCGCCGCCCGGGTCGCGCTGCGGCTGGGATCGGGGCTGATCACGGACGCCGTCGACATCACGGTGGGCGCGAACGGCCGGCCGGTCACCGAGCAGTCAGTGTTCGCGGCGACCTACCAGGTGACGGCGCACGTCACCCGGGGCGCTCCGGTGATCACGGTGAAGCCGAACGCCACCGCTCCCGAACAGGCCCCGGTCACACCCGAGTTGGAGAAATGGGACGTCACTTTCGGCCCGGCCTCCGCCGCCGTCCAGGTCCTGTCCCGCACGCCCCGCGAGCGCGGTGACCGGCCCGAACTGAGCGAGGCGGACATCGTCGTCTCCGGTGGCCGGGGCGTGAACGGCGCCGAGAACTTCGCCGTGATCGAGCGCGTCGCCGACGCCCTGGGCGCTGCCGTCGGGGCGTCCCGGGCCGCCGTCGACGCGGGCTGGTACCCGCACAGCCACCAGGTGGGCCAGACGGGCACGCAGGTCTCCCCGCAGCTCTATCTCGCGGCCGGCATCTCCGGAGCGATCCAGCATCGCGCGGGCATGCAGACGTCCAAGACCATCGTCGCCGTCAACAAGGACCCGGACGCCCCGATCTTCGAACTCGCCGACTACGGCGTCGTAGGGGATCTCTTCCAGGTGCTCCCGCAGCTGGTGGAGGAGATCGAGCGCCGCCGGAGCTGATCTCCTCCGCCTCCCGGCCTTCCACTCTGCGACCGATACGATTAAAATCGCTAACTGATTGCATCTATTGACCCGAAGGAGCGCCATGACGAAGATCTGGGTCAACTCCGGAGACTCCCATGTGATGGAGCCCGACGACCTGTGGATCCGGGCGCTGCCGCCGCGCCTCGCCGACCGGGCACCGCGCAGCGAGCGCGGTGACAAGTACGAGGTGCTGTACATCGACGGCGAGCGCATCGACCGCCAGCTCAACGACTTCATGGACGCCATGCGGCCGCCGGGCGCCCGGGACCTCGACGTACGGCTGAAGGACCTGGACCAGGAAGGCGTCTGGGGCCAACTGGCCTTCCCCTCCATGGGGTTCTGGCTGGTGTCGATCACCGAACGGGAGCTCGCCCGGGAGACCGTACGGGCCTGGAACGACTGGGCGCACTCCGAGGTCCTCGGGAAGCAGCAGCGCATCATCACCCCCGCCTGCGTGTCGACCGCCGACGTCGAGGACGCGGTCGCCGAGGTGGAGCGGGTCGCGGAGCTGGGCTTCCAGTCGGTGTTCCTGCCGTGCCAGACACGGCCCGGCGAGGAGTACGCCCTCGACCGCTGGGAACCGCTGTGGACGGCGGCCGAGCGGGCCGGGCTGGTGCTGGGCTTCCACATCGGCACGGGCGGCGAGAACGTCGTCTTCCGCGGGCCCGGCGGCGCGGTCGTCAACTACATGGAGACGACCTACCCGGGCATGCGGGTCGTGTCCCACATGGTCGCGGGCGGCGCCCTGGACCGCCATCCCGACCTGAAGATCCTGATCGCGGAGGGTGGCGCGGGCTGGGTGCCGGCCATCGGCGACCGGATGGACGAGGCCTACCGTCAGCACGGCATGTTCGTCCGCCCGAAGCTCAGCCGGCTGCCCAGTGAGATCATCAGGCAGCAGGTGTACGCCTCTTTCCAGCACGACAAGAGCTCGGTGGAGATCGTCGAGTCGACGGGCTACCGCAACGTGATGTGGGGCGACGACTACCCCCACCTGGAGGGCACTTACGGCCACACCCAGTCCACGCTGCACGAGCTGTTCGACGGCGTGCCCGCCGACATCCGCGAGCGCGTCACCCGCGGCACCTTCAACGAGCTGTTCCGGCTGCCCGAGCAGACTCCCCAGGAGGCTGCCGTCTGAGCGGCGACACCCCGATGAGCAGTCCGCCGTATCCCGAGGATCTGGAACGACCGGGCCTCGTGCGCACCGGCCGGTCGACCTTCGTCCGGCCCGTCCGCCCGGAGGACGCCGACCGCCTGGTCGCGTTCGTCGGCGGACTGTCCCGGGCGACCCTGGCCTACCGATCGCTCGGCCCGGTGGTCCGCGCCCGCGACGACGTCATCCGGCGCGGCGCCCACGTGGACTACCTGAACGAGCTGGCGCTCGTCGCCCTGGCCGGCGACGAGATCGCCGGCCTGGTGCGCTACGTCCGCGACCCCGAGGAACCGGAACACGCCGAGGTCACCTTCACCATCCGCGACGACCACCAGAGCGAGGGGTTCGGCAGGCTGCTCCTGGAACACATCGCCGCCGCCGCGCGCACCCGGGGCATCCGGGTCCTGGAGGCCGACGTCCTCGCCGACAACACCCGCATGATCAACGTGTTCCTCGGCTCCGGCTTCCGAGTCGAGTCCGGGCCGCCGGGTCAGATCGTCCACTTCGAGATCGCCGTCGACCCGCAGGCCCAGGCCGTCGCCCGCGCCGAACGCCGCGAACACACGGCCGTACGACGCTCCCTTCGCCCCCTCCTCGAACCCCGCTCGGTCGCCGTGGTCGGCGCGAACCGCAGCCCCCTGACCATCGGCCACGAGATCGTCGCCAACCTGCTGCGGGGCGGTTTCCGCGGCCCCGTGTTCCCGGTCAACCCGCGCGCCGAGCAGGTCGCGGGGGCGCGGGCCTACCCGAACGTCGGGGAGCTGCCCGAGGTGCCGGACCTGGCGCTGGTCGCCGTACGGGCCGAGGCGGTACCCGATGTCGTACGAGACTGTGCGGCGGCCGGCGTAAAGGCGGTGGTCGTCGTCTCAACGGGCTTTGGTGAAACGGGAGTCGAGGGTCGGGCGACCGAGCAGGAGCTGGCCCGCTTCGCCCGTGCCTCCGGGATGCGACTGGTGGGCCCGAACTGCATGGGCGTGGTCAACACGACACCCGCCGCCCGGCTGGCCGCGACCTTCTCCCCCGCGCTGCCGACAGCGGGCCGGGTGGCGATGTCCAGCCAGTCCGGGCCACTCGGGCTCGCGGTGCTCGACTTCGCCCGGCGGCTGCGGCTCGGCTTCTCCGGATTCGTATCGGTGGGCCACGCCGTGGACGTCTCCACCAACGACCTGCTCCAGTGGTGGGAGGAGGACCCAGAGACCTCGGTGGTCCTGCTGCACGTCGAGACATTCGGCAATCCACGCCGGTTCGCCCGCGTCGCACGCAGGGTCGCACCGCGCAAGCCGATCGTCGCGGTGCACCCGGGGCACGCGGACACGGCGGTCGACTCGCTCTTCGCCCAGTCCGGCGTCATCCGCACCCGCAGCCTCCAGGAACTCTTCGACGTAGCCCTCCTGTTGGCGCACCAGCCGCCCCCGCCGGGCAACCGGGTCGCCGTGATCACCAACGCGGGCGGCCCCGCCGCGCTGACCGTCGGCGCGTGCGAGGCGAGCGGCCTGCGGGTGCCCGCACTGAATGAACGTCTACGACACTCCCTCCGTACGGCGCTCTCGCCCCGCGCGGACGTCGCCAACCCGATCGACCTCACCCCCATGGCCACCGCCGCCCACTACCAGCAGGCGCTGGACGCCGTACTGGCCGACGACTCCATCGACGCCGCCGTGGTCCTCTTCATGCCCCCGCTCGCGGACAAGCCCGACGAGGTCGCGGCGGCGATCCTCGACGCGGCGGAGGCCGCACCCGGCAAGCCGGTGGTCGCGAGCTTCCTGGGCGGCGCGGGCGTCGCCGACCTCCTGCACCGGGGTGAACTCGTCGTACCCACCTACGCGTTCCCCGAGTCCGCGGCGACCTCGCTCGGCCACGCGGCGGCGTACCAGGCGTGGCGCAGCACCCCGGCGGGAGTCATACCGGACCTTCCGGGGGTCGACACAGACCGCGCCCGTTCGCTGCTCGCCGGGTGCGCTCCGGGAGCCGTACCGCCGCAGATCGCCGCCGAGTTGCTGGACGCGTACGGCATCTCGGTCCGGGACACGCACTCGCCGGGCCCGGACGCGTTCCTCTCCGTGCGCGCGGACCCGGTCTTCGGCCCGGTGATCGCGTTCGGTCTCAGCGGGGACTACGCCGACCTCATGGCCGACGTCGCCCACCGGATCACCCCGCTCAGCGACCGCGACGCCCGCGAGATGATCCGCTCGCTTCGGGCGGCCCCGCTGCTGGACGGCCGGGTGGGCGGCCCGGGTGTGGACCTGACGGCCCTTGAGGAGACCGTCCTGCGGATCTCCGCGATGGTCGAGGACCTGCCCGAGATCGAGTCGATGGAACTGCGTCCGGTACGGCTGCTGCCGCCCGGGGACGGCGTCGCCGTCGCCCGCGCCACGATCCAACTCGCCGACAACACAAGGAGAGGTGGCCCCTCATGAAGGTCGGCATCTACTTCGACATGCGCAACCCCCCACCCTGGAAAGAGAGTTGGTCGCGCGTCTACGGATTCGCCCTGGAGATGTGCGAGGAGGCGGACCGGCTCGGCCTCGACTCGGTCTGGTTCTCCGAACACCACGGCTTCGAGGACGGATACCTCCCGCAGCCGCTCACCATGGCCGCCGCGGTCGCCGCACGCACGAGCAGGATCCGGCTTGGCACGGCGGTCATCCCCGCGCCCCTGCACGCGGCCCCCGAGCTCGCCGAACAGGCCGCGATCGTCGACATCATCAGCGACGGCCGCCTGGACCTCGGACTCGGCACCGGCTACCGCGTACCCGAGTACCGGCTCTACGGCGCCGATCTCGCCCGGCGTTACTCCACGACGGACCAGCGGGTGCGGGAGATCCGCGGCCTGTGGTCGGAGTCCCTGGTCACCCCTGGACCGGTCCAGGACCCGCTGCCGATCTGGCTCGGCTACCAGGGACCACAGGGCGCACGCCGGGCCGGACGGCTGGGCACCGGGCTGCTGTCCCTCAACCCGGCCCTGCTGGCGCCGTACCGGGACGGGCTCGCCGAGAGCGGCTACGACGTGTCGGCGGCGCGGATGCAGGGTTCGTTCACCACGTTCGTCACCGAGGACCCCGAGGGCGACTGGCCGGTGGTGCGCAAGCACCTGGCGTACCAGTGGGACAGCTATCGCCGGTACATGGTCGAGGGCACCGACCAGCCGGCCCCCCGCCCCATCGACCCCGAGAAGTGGCGGGCGACGGGGCTGCAAGCGACCGGTGTCGGCCAGTTCCTGTACGGCACCCCGCAGGACATCGCCGACGCCGTCAAGGCGTACGTGGCGGGGCTGCCGGTGGAAGGGGTGTTCCTGTGGGCCTCGCTGGCGGGGATGCCCGAGGAGATGGTGGCACGCCAAGTCCAGTTGATCGCGGGGAAGTTGCGCCCGCTGCTTGCCGATGTCTGACCCGAGGAGAAACGGCGTGACGAGAACGACTGGTGGAGCTCGTGAGGTTGGTGAAGCTGGTGGAGCCACGACGCCGACCGGGCTCTTGGCGGGCGCGGACTTCCAGGACCCGCCCCGCACCCCCGGCGGCGTGGCGCTGTGCGGCGCGTGCCGTGCCGCCGGTTCCTGCCGTCTGGGTGTCGAGGGCGAGCGGCTCGACGCCGACGGCGTGGCGGTTTTCGAGCTCAGCTGTCCCCGCGACCAGGAGGGCGGCCCGAATGTCGCGCACGGCGGTTGGACGGCGGCCGTACTGGACGACTGTCTCGGCCATCTCCCGCTGCTGCACCGGGTGTTGAGCGTTACGGCGGAACTGAGCGTGAGCTTCGTGAAGCCGGTGCCCGTGGAACGGCCGCTGGAGGTCCGGGCCTGGGTCGAGCGGCGTGATGGCCGGCGCTGGTACATCGCGGGTGAGATGGTGCTGCTGCCGACCCGGGCCGTACTGGCCCGGGTCTCCGGGATCTGGGTGACCCGCGACCAGGGCCACTTCGCGCGGCACGAGAAGTGGCTGGCCGAGCAGGAGGCCGAGGGCGACAGTGCGGGCAACGGCAACGGCGAGGGTCAGTAGGACCGCAGCCCCATGCTCCGGGCGATCCCGTTGCGCTGGATCTGGCTGGTCCCTCCTGAGATCGTGGCCACGATCGACTCCCGGTAGCGGAAGCTCATCACGCTCTCGGTCGAGAAACCGTGCCCGGCACACACCTGCATCCCGAGCCGGGCGGCGGCCACATAGGTCTCCGACCCCTTCAGCTTGGCCATCGAGCCCTCCCTGGTGCAGGGCTTGCCCTGGGCGAGCAGCCAGGCGGCGCGGTAGGCGAGCAGCCGGGCGGAGTCGATCTCGGTCTGCAGGTCGGCCATGTCGTGGGCGAGGGCCTGGAAGTTCCCGATCGGACGGCCGAAGGCGTGCCGCGTGCGCGAGTACTCCAGCATCTCGTCCAATGTGGCCTGTGCGGCGCCGAGATATCCCCCGGTGATGATGACCTTCTCCAGTTCGATGTTGGAGAGCATGACCTTCCAGCCCTCGTCGCGCGGTCCGACGAGGTTCTCCTTCGGGACCAGGGCGTCGTTGAAGAAGACCTCGTTGGTGCCGAGGATGTGCCGGGCCAGCGTCGGCGTCCGGCGCACCTCGACGCCGTCGGTCGCGGGGTCGACGAGCAGCAGGCTGATCCCGCCGTGCTTGGGTTCGCGGGGTCCGGTCCGCACATAGGTCGCGATGGTCGTGTCGGGCAGACCGCCGCCCGTGCACCACGCCTTCTGCCCGCGGACGAGGAGCTGGTTGCCGTGGTCCTCGGCAGTGGTGCGCAGGGCCGCCGCGTCGGACCCGCTGTCCGGCTCGCTGAGGCCGACGGCGAGCCGGTGTCGGCCTGTCATGACCTGCTCTCGGATGAAATCGCGCTGCGCCTCGCTGCCCCACCGGAACACGGTGATCCCCGGGATGAGCACGCCGATGTAGCACATGGCGACGTCGAAACTGGCCCGCCCCAACTCCTCGGCGATCAGGATGAGTTCGAGCGGGCCGCCACCGTCGCCGCCCTCCTCCTCACTGAACGGTAGGGAGAACCACCCCAGATCGGCCATACCGCGAAACAGCTCGGGCGGCACGACGCCCTCCTCGTCCCAGCGCTTGGCCTTCTCGGCCGGGCACACATCGGCGACGAACTGCCGTGCCGTCGCGCGCAACAGGTCCTGCTCGTCGGTCAGCCCGAAGTCCACGGCCACTCCTCGCCACACTAGGCTATTCATCTAGCTAATTATTCTATGTTAGCGGATAGAGTGGCTCGGCCGGAATGCGTCTCCCCGACAGTCGCTCTGCTACGAGCCGGCGTTCCGCTCCGGGTCCCCCGGCCATCGGATCCGGCATGCCGGATCCGCCGTGGGATGGAAAGACAGGGGCACGGCAGCAGGCAATGGGGGACGATGAGGGGCACCATCCCTCGTACGGTCCGAAGGCGCAGGAGGTTGCGGCATGCACCGCTCGCCCACCCAGGGCCAGGATGTGCTGACGTTCCGGACGACGGATGTGGACGAGGCTCGGCAGGTCATCCGGGAACGCTTCTACGCCAACTTCATCGACGTGCCGGACGGCAGCGCCGAGTTCGCGGCCCGGTTCGACATCGCCGCACTCGGTCCGCTCACTCTCGGACGACTCTCCTTCGGCGCGGAGGTACGCATACGGTTCGGAGAACTCGGCTCCTACCACGTGGACATCCCCCTGGGCGGCCACCTGGCCTGGCGTCAAGGAACCCACACCAATGCCGTGGCGACCACCGCGAACGCCGCCGTCTTCCAGCCGCACGGCGACACGGCCCTGGACCGAGTGAGCACCGACTGCTCCATGCTGGCCGTGAAGATCGACCCCAAGGCCCTGAACGATCAACTCGAGTTCCTTCTCGGCCGGCCGCTGCGCGCCCCCGTCGTCCTCACGCCCGAACTCGACGTCGCGCACGGCGCGGGCCTGAGCTGGGCACGGATGATTCGCGGGGTGTTCAACGAGATGCGGGCCGGCGGGCTGCTCACCCGGCCGATGGTCGCCCGCCCGCTCCAGGAGGCCCTGCTGACCGGGCTCCTCCTCGCCACCGGCCACCGCTACCGCGACGAACTCGACCGGCCGGACTCCGCCCTGCGCCCGGGTCCCGTCAAGCGTGCTGTCGAGGCCATCCACAGCATGCCGCAACACCCGTTCACGGTAGGAGAGTTGGCCGTTGTGGCCGACGTGAGCGTGCGGCGACTCCAAGAGGCCTTCCAGCAGTACGTCGGAATGACCCCACTGGCCTACCTCACCGACGTCCGCCTCACCCGCGCCCACGACGAGCTGCGCCGCGGCACTCCGGGCGAGGTGAACGTGAGCGAGGTCGCCCATCGTTGGGGCTTCGACCACCTGGGCCGCTTCGCGTCCCGCTACCGGGCGCGCTTCGGCGAGTTACCCTCGCAGACACTGCGTTCAGGGTGACCGGGCCCACGCCATCGCCCCGCGCTCCGCGGACAACAGCCGCGCTCAGTGGATCGTGCGCGGCGGCTGCCACGCGCTAGATTCCTGGAGTTCGCGCGTCCGCTTCATCGGTCCGCCGCGCGGACATCGGCCGGCCCATTCCCATCCCTTCGGGCCGGTCACCGCCCGTCGGCGCCCCCCAACAGCCGCGGGCGGGTCGGCAGCGCGCATGCGGCGTGAACTCCGCCATGGTGGGCTGCTCGACCGGTCGTGGTCCGGGCCGGGGTCGGCGCCGGCCCGGACCATGACCGTGCCGTCTGCGACCGATGGTCTTCTTGGCAGAGCCGATGCCTTGGCTGATCAAGGGGACGGCGGGTGCGAACCGGCACTTCGCGTGTGCCGGGCCGCACCCGTGGTTGGGCCGCACCCGTGGTTACAGAGTGCGGGTCAGGCGATCGGTGAGCAGCCGGGTGAAGCGGGCCGGGTCGGGCAGGTCGCCCCCTTCTGCGAGCAGCGCGCTGCCGTAGATCAGCTCGGCGATCCCCGCCAGTGCGGGGTCGTCGGCGCCTGCGTCGTGTGCTGTGCGCAGGGCGGTGATCAGCGGGTGTGCGGGGTTGAGTTCCAGGATCCGCTTGACCGGGGGGATCTGCTGTCCCATCGCCCGGTACATCTTCTCCAGGGTCGGCGTCACGTCGTGCGCCTCCCCGACGATGCAGGCCGCCGAGGCCGTCAGGCGTGACGACAGGCGGACCTGCTTGACCTGCTCGGACAGGGTGGTGGTCAGCCACGCCAGCAGGGCTGCGAAGTCCTGCTCGCGCCGGGCCTTCTCGGCGTCGGTCTCCTGGTCGCCGTCGGCGGACTCGTCGAGATCGACCTGACCCTTGGCGATGGACTGCAGCCGGTGCCCGTCGAAGGCCGGGACCCGATCGACCCACACCTCGTCGACGGGGTCCGTGAGGATCAGAACCTCGTACCCCTTGGCGGCGAAGGCTTCCATGTGCGGAGAGTTCTCCACCGTCGCGCGGGTCTCGCCGGTCAGGTAGTAGATGGTGTCCTGGCCGGCCTTCATGCGCTCGACGTACTCGCGCAGCGTGGTGGTCTTCTCCGGATCGTGCGTGGAGGCGGCCGACACCAGCTCCAACAGAGCCTCGGTGTTGTCGGTGTCCTCGACCAGGCCTTCCTTCAGCGCCCGGCCGAACTGCCCCCACACCTTCGCGTAACCCTCGGCGTCCTTGGACTGCATGTCCTTTATGGCGCCGAGGACCTTCTTGACCAGGCGCCGGCGTACGCCGCGGATCTGTCGGTCGTGCTGCAGGATCTCGCGGGAGACGTTCAGCGACAGGTCGTGGGCGTCCACGACACCCTTGACGAAGCGCAGGTAGTTGGGCATGAGCGCTTCGCAGTCGTCCATGATGAACACCCGCTTGACGTACAGCTGCACGCCTGGCTTGGTCTCCCGGGAGAACAGGTCGAAGGGTGCCTGCGAGGGGATGAACAGCAGCGCCTCGTACTCGAAAGTGCCTTCGGCCCGCATATGGATCGTCTCGGCCGGGGGCAGCCAGTCGTGGCTGATCTGCTGGTAGAACTCGTTGTACTCGTCCTCGGTCACCTCGCTGCGCGGCCGGGCCCACAGCGCCTTCATCGAGTTGAGCGTGTCGATGTCGCGAGTGGCCTCGCCCTCGGCGCCGGTGCGTTCGGTGGCCATCCGGATCGGCCAGCGGATGAAGTCCGAATACCGCTTGACGATCTGACGGATCTTCGACTCGGACAGATAGTCGGCCAGCCCGTCCTCGCTGTCGGCAGGCTTGAGGTGCAGGGTGACCGAGGTGCCCACGGGCAGGCCGTCGACGGCCTGGAGGTCGTAGGTGCCTTCGCCGTCAGATTCCCACTGGGTGCCGGAGTCGGTGCCGGCCCGCCGGGTGCGCAGGGTGACCTTGTCGGCAACCATGAACGCCGAGTAGAAGCCGACACCGAACTGCCCGATCAGGTTCTCCGCCGTGGCGGCGTCCTCGGACTCCTTGATCTTCTCCAGTAGGCCGGCGGTACCGGACTTGGCGATCGTGCCGATCAGCTCCACGAGCTCCTCCCTGGCCATGCCGATCCCGTTGTCACGGACGGTCAGGGTGCGGGCGTCCTTGTCGACCTCCAACCAAATGTGCAGGTCGGTGGCGTCGATCTCGGCGAGGCCGGAGTCGGTCAGCGATTCCAGCCGTAGCTTGTCCAGGGCGTCGGACGCGTTCGAGATCAGCTCGCGCAGGAAGATGTCCTTGTTCGAGTAGATCGAGTGAATCACCAGCCGGAGCAACTGGCGGGTCTCGGCCTGGAATTCCAGCGTCTCGACACTGCTGCCCATGTGGGTCTCTTTCTGTGGGAACGTCATAAACGGACTTGGATTCGGGCCGAGACGGACCGTCGCCCGCCGTCGGCGTGGTCAGGGGCGGCCCGGACCGCACCCGCGTGATGTGAATCTGCGTCGTGGGAGTCAGTCATCGCCACCGGCTGTCGTCGAACGCCGGCCTTCGAGGGCGTCCAGGGATTCGACAAGACCGGTGTGGCGGGCATCGAGGTAGGGACGCATGCCGGCCAGGGGCGCGATGAGCTCTGCGGCGTCGGCGGCGCCAAGAGCCGCGTGCAGGGTGGCCTGGGCTGAGCGCGCTTCGGGCCCGAGGTGGGCGAGCGCGGTGAGCTGTCCGGCGAGGCGGCGCAGGTCGGCGGCGTTGGCGCGGGCCCAGGTGGCGGTGGCGCGTTCGGCGGCCCTGGCCTGCCGGGTGGCCGTCACGCGCTGCTCGCCGGTGGTGCCGACGGTGCCGGGGCGACCGCGCAGGTATCGGCGCTCGGCGGCCTGGCGGCTGGCGACGCCGAGGGGGCCGGCGAGGTCGGCCCAGCTGGCGCCCGCGTCGCGGGCGGTCTCGATCAGGCCGGTCTCCCAGCCTGCGAGCTGCTCCCGCACCTGCCGCAGCAACATCAAGGAGGCCAGCGCCTGCTCGGCGCCGGGGCCGGCGGCGTCGGGGGTCTCGTACTGGGCATCGCGCAGCGCGTCGTCTATGGCGGCAAGAGCCGCCGCGGCGGCGAGAAAGGACGCGGGGCTGTGGGTGTCGGTACTGGTCGTGGACGGCGGGTCGGCTGCGGTCACGGGCACCTCCCTCGGATGGTCATCGAGTCGACGACATCGCCTTTGTCATCCATTCGATGACATGTTACCGGATCGCACGGGGCCGTCGCGGCCTGTCGCCCTGTGACGGCGGACTCAAGCGGACGAGGCTGCGACACAGCGACCGATCGGTGTTCTCCTCGGCGCCGCACTGCCACCGACTTCGCGGCTTGCGGAGTCGGATCGGCGTACTGATTCTGTGGTGAAGGTGCAGATCGGGGGCACCCCACCACTATGACGACAGGTGTGACGCTCGGCGTCGAAGAAGAGTTCCTGCTGCTCGATCGTGAGACGGGGCTGCCTGCGCCGCGCATCGGCGAGGTCCGTGCCGCAGCGGGGCGCGAGCCCGGTGTGCGGCGGGAGGACATCGACACCGAACTGCTCCAGGCGCAGGTGGAGGTCGCCACGCCGGTGTGTTCCGACCTTGCGGAGGTCACCGCACACCTCACCCGGTTCCGGCGCGCGGTGGGCGGCGCCGCTCGCAGCGCGAACTGCCGGCTCGCGGCGACCGGCGGCGCGCCGCTGGCCGGTGCGTCGACGGTGCCTGTCACCGCGCAGCAGCGCTATCGGACCATGCGGGCCGAGGCCGCACGGCTGGTCGACGAGCAGCTGATCTGCGGCATGCACGTCCATGTCGCCGTGCCGGACCGTCAGGCCGGTGCCGCTGCGCTGGGCCGGCTGAGACCCTGGCTGCCGGTGCTGGTGGCCCTGGGCGCCAACTCCCCGTTCTGGGAAGGGCGGGACACCGGTTACGCGAGTTGGCGCACCGTGGTCTTCGGCCGCTGGCCGATCAGCGGCTCGCCGCCGTTCTTCACCGGCGCCGCGGACTACGAGGAGCAGGTAGCCGCTCTGCTGGCCACCGGCGTGGTAGCCGACCGGGGCCAGTTGTACTGGCATGCCCGGCTGTCCGACGACTACCCGACGCTGGAGGTACGCGCACCCGATGTCCAGTTGGACGTCGACAGTGCCGTCACCCTCGCCGGTCTCACCCGCGCACTGGTGGTGACCGCGCTGAGCGAGGGACGTCGCGATCTGCCGGCTCTGGACCCCTCGCCCGAGATCCTGCAGGCCGCCGGGTGGCACGCGGCGCGCCACGGCCTGAGCACGGATCTGGTCGACCCCCGTACCGCCACGTCCTCCCCGGCAGCCGCGGTGGTGGGCGCCCTGCTCGATCGCCTCACACCCGCGCTCGAGGAACTCGGGGACGTCGACCGGGTGTCCGCCGGCGTGCAGCGGCTGCTCGATCAGGGCACGGGAGCCGCAAGGCAGCGTGCCGCGCTCGCCGAAGGCGGCACGGAGGCGCTTCTGGATCTCATCGCACCCGAACCCGCGTAGCCTGCCGCCACACTGAGCACCGGAAGGCAGCGATCGCCGCGCGACGTCACGGCGCCCTCTCAGTCATTCCCCCACAGGTCTAACAACAACGGACGATACGTGGCACCGGCCGCCGTGGGCCGTCATTGGATCAGGTAGCAGGAGTCCGCCCCCGTCTGCCGGCCCCGCTGCCTCCAGTCTCCCCTCGGGCGTCTGAAGGGGGCGTGTCTCAGGCGCTGCCATCGTTTCGCGCCTGAGACGTCGTCGACACAGGCTCTGCCGAAACCGGGGCTGAGGTCTGGGCCGGTGAGGCGGTGATCAGTGTGGAGCTGCCGGTTTCGCGGTCCGTGAAGCCCGCGAGGAGGGCGAGGCCGAGGCCCGCCGCGGCGAGTGTCGCGCCGACCAGGGCCGGTGAGGCCCAGCCCCAGCCGGCGGAGATGGCCAGGCCGCCGAGCCAGGCTCCGCCGGCGTTGGCCAGGTTGAAGGCGGAGTGGTTGGAGGCCGCGGCCATCGTCGGGGCGTTCTTCGCCTTGGCCATGAGCAGCATCTGCACGGGAGTGGTGACCAGGGCGCCCATCGCGCCCATGAACACGAGGGTCAGCAGGGCGGGGACAGTGCTGTGCACGGTGAAGTAGAACGCCACGAGCGCCGAGCCGAGCAGGAAGAGGCCCCCGTACAGCGTCGGGCGCAGGGCCCGGTCGGTGAGCGGGCCCGCGATCAGTGTGCCCAGCGTCATTCCGATGCCGTAGAGCGCGAGGACCCAGGTGGTGGAGGAGTCGGAGAGGCCGGTCACGTGGGTCAGGATCGGTACCAGGTAGCTGTACACGGCGAAGAAGCCGCCGAATCCGACGACGGCGGTGGCCAGGCCGAGGGCGACCTGCCGGTTGCCCATCGCCCGCAGTTCGTGCCGGAAGCCGGACTGGTTGCCGCGGGGCTGATGGGGGACGAAGGCGGCCAGCGCGGACAGCGCGACAAGGCCGATGACGGCGACGGCACAGTAGGCGTACCGCCAGCCGAGATGCTGCCCGAGGGCGGTGCCGGCCGGAACGCCGACGATGTTGGCGACGGTGAGTCCGAGGAACATCCTCGACACGGCCCGCCCGGCTCGTTCGGGGGCGACCAGCCGGGACGCCACGACGGCGCCCACTCCGAAGAGCGCTCCGTGGGGCAGGCCCGCCAGGAACCGCGCGGCGAACAGCAGGCCGAAGTTCGGAGCGAGGGCGGAGGCGACGTTGCCGATCACGAACAACGCGGACAGCAGGAGCAGGAGCCGTTTGTGGGCGATGCGCGCGCCGATGCCGGTCAGGACGGGCGCCCCGACGACGACACCGAGCGCGTAGGCGGAGACGAGGTTGCCGGCATGCGGCACGGACACACCGACGCCGTCGGCGATCTGGGGCAGCAGTCCCATCGTGGCGAACTCGGTCGTACCGATTCCGAACGCGACGAGGGCAAGGGCCAGCAGTGCCAGTGGCATGGAGCGCGAATACCTTTCACGGGCTGAGGTCTGTGTGCTGATGCGGGGGAGAGAGGAGGGCAGGACCGCGATGCGCCCGGTTCGCCCTGTTTCTGTAGCCTGTCGCCTCGGCCGCCGTTGCCCGATGCGCCCCTGGGGGCAACAAGAGTCTACGAGCGCTCGGGTCGCCGCTCGCCCAGCCGTGAGATCAAGCCATGAGGTCAAGCCGAGCCGGAGTATCCCCACCCGTCGGCAGACCGATCTTCACGCGCCGGTGTTCCCGATGCTCCGCTCGATCGGGATCCACAGCTGGGAGTGGGTCTCTTCGCCGATCTCCACCGGCTGCGTCCGCAGGAGTTCCGGACCTGGCCGGCTCGTGTACGGGTTGGAGGGGAACCACTGCGTGAACACGTCCCGCCACAGTTCCTGGAGCGCGCTCGGATAGGGCCCGTCGTTGTCGAAGACCGCCCAGGTCCCGGCCGGCACGTCGAGGGCGTCGAGGTCCTCGACGACCGGCTCCGGGCCGGTGACCACGCCGATCCAGTAGTCCGCCTCGGCCCCCTCCTCCCGGCTGTCGGTGAGATACACCGCGGCCGACACGATCCCCTCGGGTTCCCGGTCCGCCAGCTCCTTCATCCGTACGATCGCCCGCTCGTCCAGGGATTCCAGGTGCGCCGCGGCGGCCGCGTTGACCCCCTCGTGCACCAGCGGGACCAGCGCCTTCCTGCCGACGATCCGGAACGCCTCCTTCTCCACGATCCGGTACCGCATCGTCGTACTGCCTTCGACGACGACGCGGAAGGACATCCGCGGCTGTGCCGTGAGCAGGGCACCTTCGCGCCGGGCCTCGCCCGGGCCGATGCCGTGCACCGACCGGAACGCCCGGGCGAACGCCTCGCCCGAGCCGTAGCCGTAGCGCACCGCGACATCGAGCAACGTGCGCCGCCCGGCCAGCACCTCTGCCGCCGCAAGGGTCATCCTGCGGCGCCGTACGTAGACCGGGAGCGGCATCCCCGCGAGGGCGGAGAACAGTCGCCGGAAGTGGTACTCCGACACCGCCGCGATCCGGGCGGCCTCGGCCACGTCCACGTCGACGTCCCGGTCGAGGCAGGCCTCCAGGTGGTCCAGTGCCTGATTCAACCGCTCCAGCACGTGTGTCCGTCCCTCTTCCTGCCGATACGGCCGGGCCGTCTTCAGGTCTAGGTGATGTCTTCGCGCCCTACCCGACGGAAGCCGTGCGGGAATTGTCGGGCGGGTGGCCTCGGCGTTGCCTGAGGCTGGCGCACATGACTGATGTTAAGGGGATGTGCGAGCCGCGGTTCGCCGCAGTCGAGACGGCCCTCGCGGCTTCGCTCGGCAAGGAGGATGTGGGCGCCTCGGTCGCCGTCTACCTCGACGGCGAGCCGGTGGTCGACCTGTGGGGCGGGTACGCCGACGCGGACCGGACTGTCGCCTGGGAGCGCGACACCCTCACAGGCGTGAACTCGACGACCAAGAACATGACCGCCCTGTGCGCGCTCGTCCTGGCCGACCAGGGACGGCTCGATCTCTCCGCGCCGGTCGCCGCCTACTGGCCCGAGTTCGCGGCGGCGGGCAAGGAGCGTCTGCTGGTCCGCCATGTGCTGTCCCATACCGCGGGGCTGCCGGACCTGTCCGGGCCGACCGCGGTCGAGGACCTCTACGACTGGCAGAGCGTGACGGCAGGGCTGGCCGCGCAGGCACCCGAGTGGGAACCGGGAACCGCCGCCGGATACCACGGGCTCACCTTCGGATTCCTGATCGGTGAGATCGTCCGCCGCATCACCGGGCGGTTCCTCGGCGATTTCTTCGCCGAGGAGGTGGCCGGGCCGCTGGGCGCGGACTTCCACATCGGGCTCTCCGCCGACGACGACCGCCGCGTCGCCCCGCTCATCCCGCCGCCGTCGCTGACCGACGCGTACGCCGCCGCCGCACCGCCCGGACCGGACGGCACCCGCCGGCAGTACGACGGTGTCGCGGTCCGGGTCAGGGATGCCAACTCCGTGGCCTGGCGTCGTGCGCAGATCCCCGCGGTGAACGGCTTCGGCAACGCCCGGTCCGTCGCCCTCGTCCAGTCGGTACTGGCGAACCGGGGCTGCGCGGGTGGCGTGCGGCTGCTCTCCCCCCAGGGCTGCGAGCCCGCGTGGCAGGAGGTGTTCCGCGGTGAGGACCGGGTGCTGCGGACTCCGATGTCCTGGACTGTGGGCTTCGGCAAGTTCGGCAACATGTTCGGCTGGGGTGGATGGGGCGGCTCGCTGGTCGCGAGCGACCCCGACGCACGTATGACGGTGGCGTACGTGATGAACCAGATGCTCGACCGGGAGCAGCAGGAGGACAACCGCGGCATGGAGATCATCATGGCCGCCTACAGCGGACTGCGGTGACCATCCGCAGGCCCAACTCGCACCCCCGGGACGGAAATTGGTCTAGACGAATCTTTCGCGGATCCCTTGACGTCAGCAGACGCGGCCAGCCACGCTTCGTCACACAGGCAGATGTAAGGAAAGTTTCCGATTAAGTTCACGACTCGCCGTTCGACGGTCTTCCCCTGCCTCACCCCGCCCTGATCACGTCGCACGGCTCCTCCCCACCCGCACCCGTCCACCGTGCGACGGGCGTGCAGGGCACCGCAATCCGCGTACCGGCGCGACGCCGTGCGCGGCCTCGCCCCACGGAGGAGCAACCGCATGAGACGTGCGTCGCCGCGCGCCGCATTGACCGCCGCCCTGATGGCCGGCGGCATGGCCACGTTCGCCACCCCGGCCGCCCACGCGGCCGACAACACCGGTCTGATCGCCTCCTTCGGCATCACCTCCACCTGGGGTACCGGCTTCGAGGGCGGCTACACGGTCACCAACAAGTCCACCCACACGGTCACTTCATGGACCATCACCTTCACCCTGCCCGCCGGCGAGGCCGTCACCAGTTCGTGGAACGGCACGGTCACCCACAGCGGGACGCAGTACACGATCACCTCCCCCACGTGGGAGGCGCCGCTCGCCCCGGGTGACTCCGCGCCCGTCGCCGGCATGGACTTCAGCTACAGCGGTTCGGTCGTCGCGCCGAGCGGCTGCCTGATCAACAACGGCCCCTGCGCCGGCGTCCCCGCCGACACCGTCGCGCCTTCGGCGCCCACCGGCCTCGCCGTCCGGGCCACCGGCCCCGGCAGTGTCACGCTGGGCTGGAACGCCTCGACCGACAATGTCGGCGTGGTCGGCTACCGGGTCTACGAGGGCAGCGACGTCATCGCCACCACCTCCGGCACCGGCACCACCTTCAAGGCGACCGGCCTGCTTCCCGGCAGCAGCCACAGCTTCACGGTGACCGCGCTCGACGACTCCGACAACCAGTCGGCGCACTCCGCGACGCTCACCGCGACCGCGGGCAGCGGCACGACTCCCGGCGTGGCGGCCCCCTTCATCGACCTCGGCGCCTACCCGACGCCGAACCTCACGCAGATCGCCACCACCACCGGACTGCGGCAGTTCTCGCTCGGCTTCATCACCGCGGGGTCGGCCGGCTGCAACGCGAGCTGGTTCAACTCCTTCGACCCGGGCGCGGCCTGGGACCGGGCGGACTTCGACTCGCTGCGCGCGATGGGCGGTGACGTACGGCCGTCCTTCGGCGGTGAGGCGGGCACCGAACTCGCCCTCGCCTGCAGCGGCACCGCCGCGCTCCAGGCGCAGTACCAGAAGGTCGTGGACGCCTACGCCCTGGACCGCGTGGACTTCGACATCGAAGGCGCCGCAACGGTCGACCATGCCTCGATCGACCGGCGCTCGACGGCCGTCGCCGCCGTCCAGGCCGCGCAGCGCGCCAAGGGGCGGGACCTCAAGGTCACACTCACGCTCCCGGTGCTGCCCAGCGGCCTGACCGCGGACGGCCTCTACATCCTCGACTCCGCCAAGGCGCACAACCTGAACGTCGACACCGTGAACCTGATGGCCATGGACTACGGCGACAGCGCCGCACCCAACCCGTCCGGAAAGATGGGCACTTACGCCGTCCAGGCCGCGACCTCGACCCGCGCCCAGATCGCCTCCGTGTGGCCGAACCTCACCACCGCCCAGACCTGGGCCATGGTCGGCCTCACCCCGATGCTCGGCCAGAACGACACCGCCAGTGAGGTGTTCACCGTCGCCGACGCACAGCAGGTGCTCACCTTCGCCCGCCAGAACCACCTCGGCGAGCTGGGCTTCTGGGACGTGACCCGCGACGGGAACGCCTGCACCGGCGGCCTGAGCGAGTGCACGAACATCCCGCAGACGCCGTACCAGTTCTCCAAACTCTTCGCGACCTACACGGGCTGAGCCCGCGAGCCCACCCTGCGACCTCACAGGACAGCGCGTGCGGGCCGGGGCCCGGCTCGGCCCGCACGAGTGGGGAATTCATTCAGTGTCATGCACACACCTTGACCAAATTGGTCTAGACTTTTACTTTCGAGTGGTCAACTCCCTTCGGCTCACGCCCAGTTGAGACGTGCGCCCTCTTCCGCGTGCGCTGACCCGCTCGAAAGGGCCCCGACACCCCCATGACCACTCGCTCCTCCCTCCCCCGCGTCGCGTTACGCACCGCCCCCGTCCTCGCCCTGCTGACCCTGCTGATCGGTCTCCTCACCGCGGCAGCGGCAGTCGCGGCGACCGGGGCGGTCACCGGCCTCGCCGGCAAGTGCCTCGACGTCGCCGGAGCGGCCTCCGCCGACGGCACACCGGTCCAGCTCTACGACTGCAACGGCACCGCCGCCCAACAGTGGACGGTCGGTACGGACAGCACCGTCCGCGCGCTGGGCAAATGCCTTGACGTCACCGGCAGTTCGACCGCCGACGGCGCCAAGGTCCAGCTGTGGACCTGCACCGGCGGCGCGAACCAGCGCTGGACCGTCACCGCCGCGAACGACATCGTCAACCCGGCCGCGAACAAATGCCTCGACGTCTCCGACAACTCCTCCGCCAACGGGGCGCGCATCCAGATCTGGACCTGCACCGGAGGCGCCAACCAGAAATGGAACGCCCCCACGCACCAGTCCGGGGAGCAGTGCTGGGCCACGCACTACGGCCCCCAGCCCGCCGGTGCCCTCACAGCCAGCGGCGAGGTCTTCGACAACAACGCGGACACGGCCGCCACGTCGCTCTCGCGCCAGCCCCAACTGCCTTTCGGTACACGGGTCCAGGTCACCAATGTCGCCAACGGCCGCTCCCTGACCGTGCGGATCAACGACCGCGGGACGTTCGCCCAGACCCCGCAGGAACCGAAGTGCCTCGATCTGACCGACGGCGCCTTCAGCCGCCTCGGCGGCGTCCTGGACCCGGACGCCGGACACATCGTCGTCAGCCAGACGGTTCTGGGCTGACGGCCGCGGCACGCCCGGCACGTATGCCGACCGACGCAGGCCAACCCTCTCGCCCGCCTCTCAACCGCAGGAGCCAAGACCCATGGTCACCCCCCACTCCGCACCAAGTCTCCGCAGACTCACGGTTCTGAGCAGACTGACGCTCGTCATGCTGCTCGCCGCGGCGCTGTCCGCCCTGTTCGCCATCTCCCCCGCCCGCGCGGCCGACGGACGGATCACCGGCCTGGCCGGCAAGTGCGTCGACGTCGCCGGGGCGAACACCGCCAACGGGACCGCCGTACAGCTCTACGACTGCAACGGCACCAGCGCCCAGACCTGGTCCAACCCCGGTGACGGAACCCTGCGCGCGCTCGGCAAGTGTCTCGACGTGACCTCCGGCGGTACGGCGGACGGCACGACGGTCCAGCTCTACGACTGCAACGGCAGCGCCGCCCAGAAGTGGGCCGTCAGCTCGGCGAACGACATCGTCAACCCCCAGGCCAACAAGTGCCTGGACGTCACCGGAAACAACTCGGCCAACGGCACCCGGCTCCAGATCTGGACCTGCTCCGGCGGCGCCAACCAGAAGTGGAGCGCCCCCGCGAGCGGCGGCGGCACCACCCCGTCCGGTTTCGTCGTCAGCGAGGCCCAGTTCAACCAGATGTTCCCGAGCCGGAACGGCTTCTACACGTACCAGGGCCTGACCGCCGCCCTGTCCGCCTACCCCGGCTTCGCCACCACCGGCTCCGACACGGTCAGGAAGCAGGAGGCCGCCGCCTTCCTCGCCAACGTCAGCCACGAGACCGGCGGACTGGTCTACGTCGTCGAGCAGAACACCGCCAACTACCCGACGTACTGCGACTGGAGCCAGTC
This sequence comes from Streptomyces hokutonensis, assembly GCF_042751305.1. Classification (GTDB taxonomy): domain Bacteria; phylum Actinomycetota; class Actinomycetes; order Streptomycetales; family Streptomycetaceae; genus Streptomyces; species Streptomyces hokutonensis_A. The sequence goes on along the minus strand of NZ_JBHYWD010000002.1, from coordinate 750,048 downwards.
CTACGGCTGCCCGGCCGGTCAGGCCGCCTACTACGGCCGCGGCCCCATCCAGCTGTCCTGGAACTTCAACTACAAGGCCGCGGGCGACGCGTTGGGCATCGACCTCCTCAACAACCCCTGGCTGGTGCAGAACGACTCGGCCGTCGCCTGGAAGACCGGCCTGTGGTACTGGAACACCCAGTCCGGCCCGGGCACGATGACCCCGCACAACGCCATGGTCAACGGCGCCGGTTTCGGCCAGACCATCCGTTCCATCAACGGCTCCCTGGAATGCGACGGCCGCAACCCCGCGCAGGTCCAGAGCCGCGTCGACGCCTACAACCGCTTCACCTCCATCCTCGGGGTCAGCCCCGGCAGCAACCTCTACTGCTGAAGCCGCTCCTCCAACACGCCTGACGCCGGGGCCGGTTCATCCGTGAACCGGCCCCGGCCGCGCGCCCGCTCCGTTATTCGGTTGCCGCTCCCCGTGTCCGCCCTTCACCATGGGCGAGCCACCGGGAGCTGCCCGGTGCTCCACGAGAGGAGGCACGACCGTGACCACGACTGTCCTCGGCCTGCCCGCAGACCGCCTCTCACTCACTTCATGGAGCACCTCCAGCGATGTCTCACGACGATCTCCCGCACCACTCTCAACTCCCGGCATTTCCTGACGACTTCAGCACCGACGCCCACCGCTCCGTCCCGTCGCCGGACGGCCTGGGCGATGTCGACGACCGTTTCGTCTTCGAATTCCGTGCCTACGACGACGACCTCGAGGACGGCCGGCGCTGGTCGACCTGGCTCAGCGTCGAACCCCTCAGCCGTGGCCCAGAGCCGCTCCCGGACTGGGTGGTGACCTCGCAGGGTGCGATCGACACCGAGCTCGGTGTCCTCAAGACCGGCAAGGAGGCCGACGTCCACCTGGTCGAGCGCGCCGACCCGCTCGACCCCGACGCCGGTGTGGTCATGGCGGCCAAGCGGTACCGCTCGCCCGAGCACCGGTCCTTCCACCGTGCCGCGTCCTACACCGAGGGCCGCTCGATGAAACGCTCACGTGACGAGCGGGCCGTCAAACGCAAGAGCACCTTCGGCCGGCAGGTCGCGGCCGGCGAGTGGGCGGTGTCCGAGTGGGGTGCGCTGGTGCGGTTCTGGAACCTCGGGCTGCCGGTCCCCTACCCGGTCCAGATCGACGGCACCGAGATCCTGATGGAATGGATCACCGTCGTCGACGAGGACGGCACCGTCCGGACCGCGCCGCGACTCGCCCAGACCCGGCCCTCACCCGAGCTGCTGGCGTCGTACTTCGAGCAACTCACCGACGCCCTCGCGACCATGGTGCAGAACGGCCTCGTGCACGGTGACCTCTCGGCGTACAACATCCTGGCGGCGGGCGAGCGGCTGGTGATCATCGACCTGCCGCAGATCGTCGACCTGGTCGGCAACCTCAACGGAATGGCCTTCCTCGAGCGCGACTGCGCCAACATCTGCGGCTGGTTCCGTTCACGGGGTCTCGATGTCGACGAGCACGAGCTGTTCGCGGAACTGATGGCGCACGCCTTCTGACCGAACCGGGCGACCGACCGGACCTGCCTCTCCGCACCTGCGCGATGGTCACGGCTTGCCCTGATCGGCAGGTTCGGCTTCGGGACGTGCGAGCATCCGGCAGATCGAGCCGGCTCCGTCGATGGCGGAGTCGTTCTCGCTCGGCAGCCCGGGGCGGCCGTCGTACCGAAGAGGCCGAGGCCGGGACGCGGGTGCGGTATGAGCAGTGGGCGTCAGCCGTCGTTCGTACTCGGGCGGAACCCACCGCCGCACCCGCGTCCACTTCTCACGCCTTGAATCGTTGTCATTTCTCTTGACCTCAGTTCGGAGGGAGAAATACGGTTCCGGCACTTGCGGAGATTGAAACGATTCACGATCCAATACCTGCTCACCCGTGACCAGTTGGGGCTGAAGAACCATGCACGAGACCCACCCGCAGCGTGGCGGCACGACGCGTCGGTCGGTACTGACGGCCGGTCTGACGACGGGCGTGCTCGCGGCACTCGGTCCGGCGGCGGCTGCCGCCGCCTCCGAGACGGCACGCTCCAACGCCGCCGCGGTCACGCCGAGTTGGTTCGCCCAACCGGCCAAGTCGGTCCGGCCCAGGTTCCGTTGGTGGTGGCCGGACGGCCTGGTGGACCCGGTGGAGATCGCGCGGGAGATCGACCGGATGGCCGACGCGGGATTCGGCGGCGCGGAGATCGCGGCCGTCCACCACAGCATCACCGACACCTCCGTGCTGGACACCGCCCACCACGGGTGGGGAAGCGCGGCCTGGCGCGACGGCGTGAAGGCCGCGCTGCGGCAGGCCGCGCGCCGCGGGCTGACCATCGACCTCACCCTCGGCCCGAGCTGGCCCGTCGCCGTGCCCGGAGTGACTCCCGACGACGACGCGGCGGTGAAGGAACTCGCCTACGGCAAGGCCACGTTGACCGGCGGCGCGCCCTACGACGGTCCGGTACCGGCCTCGGTCCGCCCGGCCGCCTCCGGTGTCACCGTGCAGAAGCTCTTCGCCGTACAGGCAGCCCGCGTCAACACCGCCTACTCCAGCGGCAAGGCGACCGGCCTGGACGCCGACAGCGTCACCGACCTGACCGACCGGGTCGCGGGCGGCAACCTGAGCTGGACCCCGCCCGACTCGGCGACCTGGGTGATCCTGTCGTACTGGCAGCGCGGCTCGGGCCAGCAGCCGGAGGCGGGGCCGCACTCCTCGCCCGCCGCATTCGTCGTCGACCACTTCAGCGCGGCCGGGACCGCGGCCGTCACCCGCTACTGGGACTCCGCGATCCTCGACTCCGCCCTCCGCGCACTCCTCGGATCGGCGGGCGGCACCTTCTTCGAGGACTCCGTGGAGCTGGAGACGAAGGGGCTGCAGTGGACGCCGGGCCTGCCCGCCGCCTTCCGCGAGCGCACCGGGCGCGACCTGCTGCCGTATCTGCCGGCCGTCGTCCTCGACAACGGCAACCAGGTCTTCGCCTTCGAGGCGCTGCTCACCCAGGAGATCCGGCACGACTTCTGGGAGACCGTCTCGGGTCTGTTCAACGAGCACCACCTCGGGGCGCTCAGGTCCTGGGCGCACGGCCACGGCATGAAGCTGCGCTCCCAGCCGTACGGCCTCCAGACGGACGCCATCGCCTCGGCGGCCGTCCTCGACGTCCCCGAGGGCGAGTCGCTCGGTTTCAAGAACCTGGACGACTACCGCTGCCTGGCCGGCGGACGTGACATGGCCGGCAGCCGCGTCCTGTCCTGCGAGGCGGGCGCGTACGCGGGCGGCGCCTACAACACCACGTGGGACAGGTTCCTGCGCACCATGGGCGGCGCGTACGCGGCGGGCGTCAACCAGACCGTCATCCACGGATTCTCCTACGCCACCGCACCGGGCGTCGGCTGGCCCGGCTTCGCCGCGTTCAGCCCGTACAGCGGGGCTCCGGGGTACGGCGAGTCATGGGGGCCGAGACAGCCCACCTGGCACCACGTGCCCGACATCGCCGGCTATCTCGGCCGCGTCCACGAGGTGCTCCAGGCAGGCACCGCCCGCGCCGACATCGCCGTCTTCCGGCAGACCGGCTACACGGCGACCGGCATCGGGGCCTCCTGGCTGACCTCGACGGGCATCCCGCTCGGCTGGACCCACCAGTTCCTGAGCGGCCCCCTGCTCGACCTGCCCGCGGCCAAGGTCTCCGGCCGGCGCCTGGCACCCGACGGACCCGCCTACAAGGCCCTGTTCCTGGAAGGCGACTTCTTCTACGGCTCCAACCCCACGCTCGCCGTCGCCGACGCCCGCAGACTCCTGAAGTTCGCGCGCGCCGGTCTGCCCACCGTGCTCCTCGGCGCCTTCGACCAGGCGCTCACCCCCGGTCTCCCCGACGCCGGGGAACAGGCCGAACTCCGTTCCCTCACAGCCCAGTTGCTCGCCCTGCCGAACGTCCGCCGGGTCACCGACAAAACCCTGGTCGGCGCGGCGTTCGCGGAACTCGGGGTGACCTCCGACGTCGTCCACTCCGTGTCGTCGACCCTGCTGAACGCCCACCGGGTCACCGACGACGCCGACTTCTACTACCTGTGCAACGGCAAGCACGCCGAGACCGTCAAACCGGCCGTCGCCCTCATCGACCACGACGTCACGCTGCACGCCACCCAACGGAAGGGCTCCGGTGCGGTCCCCTATCTGCTGGACCCGTGGAGCGGACAGGTGACCCGTCTCGCCCGATACGCCCAGGACGGCGACGCGTTCACCTTCCGGGTGACGCTCCAGCCGGGCGAGACCCTCGTCGTCGCGCTGGGCGCCCCGGGGCTGTTCGGCGACCGCTGCGGCAGCCGTCCGCACGCGGTCGCCACCGACGCGGACAGTGTGCTCTTCGCGGACGGATCACTGGCCGTACGCGCCTTCACGGCCGGGACCCGCACCACCACCCTGTCGAACGGCCGCAAGGTCACCACGAAGATCCCCGAGGTCCCGGCACCGGTCACCCTCGACCGGTGGACGCTCTCCGTCGACGACTGGCAGCCCGGCAACACCGCGACCACCACCACGATCGTCACCCACACCCTCACGCTCGACGCCCTGCTGCCCTGGTCGCAGATCCCCGAACTGGCCGACGTGGGCGGCATCGGCCGGTACCGCACGACGCTCACGCTGCCGGACACCTGGACCTCCGGCACGGGGGCCCTGCTGGAGCTGGGCAGCGTCAGCGACACCTGCCGGGTCACCGTCAACGGGATACGGCTCGACCCCGTCGACCGGCTCAACCCCGTGGTGGACCTCGGCGGACAGCTGCACCGCGGCGCCAACACCATCGAGATCGAGGTGGCCACCCCGCTGTTCAACCGGCTGCGGGTCAGCAACCCCACGGTGTTCGGCACGTCGGCGAGGCAGAACTACGGGCTGGTCGGGCCGGTCCGGCTGACGCCGTACGTGCAGCGGACGGTTGCCTGATCCCCGGCGCGGAGGATCTCGTGCGGCCGGGGGTCAGGGAGCGATCCCCACGCCGTCGGTCCGGCTCCACGCCCGCTCCTGCTTCGCGGTCATGGCGGGCCAGGTGAGGCCGCCCGGCCGGGGCCGGATCCGCGAGGCGTACGGGGCGGGACGGAAGGCCGGTTCGTAGAAGCAGCCGCTGCCGTACGTTCGGTCGAAGTCCGCGCACGAAGCCGCGATCGAACCCGCGGTCGGCTTGCGTCCGTGACGCACCCAAGTGTCCAGCGCGGCAATCGAGTTGGCGTACTCGGAGTCACTGAGCGCGCTGTGCTCGGTCTCCGTCGTGAAGGTCTGGACGAGGTTGCCACCCCTGCCGACGCCCTGGAGAGTGGCGCGGTAGGCCGCCTCGTGTTCGACGAAGGCGGTCGGGTCGTCGATCGCGTGCAGGGTGAGGACGGGGATGGAGACCCTGCCGGTCAGGTCACTGTCGTAGGAGAGGTCGCGGCGCGCGGTGGGGTCGGCGGAGAACCGCTCGACGCCCGCGTTGAGCGCCGTGTCGTCGTGCGAACCCGAGTACCGCACACCCTGGTTGCTGAAGGGGTTACGGCCGCCGAGCCGGTTCGACACGATGTCCCGGAACGTGAAGGTGGCGAACCGCAGATGTGATTCCAGCGAGCGCTCCGGGATGCGGGTGACGGCGAGGATGTCGTCGAGGTTGCGCTGCTGGAGCGCGGTCCGCTCCGTGGGGGCGGAGGCGAATCCGGTGCACTCCTGCAGGCGGGCGCGGAGTCCGGCGCTCGTCATGGTGGAGTCCGCGCGCAGCCCCATCCACAGCGGGTACTGCGGCTCGCTCGGGCGGGGGTGGTTGTGGCAGTAGTACTGGTAGACCACCCGTAGGTCGACTCGGTAGTCGTAGCCGCGTGAACCGCCGCCGAGGACGCCGCTCGTCAGCAGCGCGCCGTCGTAGGCGCCGAGGCGCCGGCCGTAGGTCTCCGCGACCTTGGCGGCGACGTCGCCGCCCCAGGACTGGCCGTGCACATAGGTACGCTTCGGTTTGCCGAACTCCTCGACGAACAGTTTGCGCACGTTCTCGGTATCGGCGGCGGCCATCCGGGTCCCATAGCCACCGCGGCGGTAGGACGAGCCGGCCCAGGCGTACCCCTCCTCGACCATCACCGCCCAGCGCCCCAGATCGTCGGTACTGCGTGCCGGGTCCGAGGAGTCGCCGAGATCGGGTCCGCCGTGCGCGTGCACGACGAGGGATCCGTTCCAGCGCTTCGGAACGGCCATCGCGTAGTACGCCCCGTTGGCGTCCTGGCCGGTGTAGCACGTCGCCTTCCCGAGCAGGTCGGCCGGGCAGTTGGCCACTGCGGGCCGCACGGTCTGCATGTGGGGCGCGGGGGCGTTGCCGAGCGTGCCGAGGAGTGCCGCGGCGAGGCCGGCGGCCAGCGCCGCCCGGCGGTGGCGAGGGGCCGAGAGCCGCCTGCGTACCGGTACGGGCGCGTCAAATGTCTTCAAGGGAGCGGCTCCTGTGGGTTCGCTGTGCGACTTTGCCCTGCGAACCGTGATGCTAGGAACCGCCCCACTCGGCGACTACCCGTCGATCATTGCGTTCATAGTGTTCGCCCACCCCACCCGGGACATCCCGCAGCGCACTCGGCCGTACGCCGGATAGTCCACGTCGGCTTACCCACTCGGCCGCCCCCCTTCCCCGACATCACCGAGGTGCGGGTAGGGCGCGCGGAGTGGCGTCCGCCTGTTGGAGTTCGGCCAGGATCTGGTTCTGACCGGTGAGGAGTTCGGTGAGGATACGGCGGGCGGCGCGCAGGAGGTCGGCGACGTCTGTGCCGGCGAGTTCGTAGCGGACGGTGGAGCCCTCCCGCGTGGAGACGACGATCCCGGAGCGTCGTAGGACGGCCAACTGCTGCGACAGGCTGGAGGGTTCGATCTCGATGTCGGCGAGCAGGTCCCGTACGGACACCGGACCGTGCTGGAGGAGTTCCAGGACCCTGATGCGCACGGGGTGGCCGAGCATGCGGAAGAAGTCTGCCTTGACCTGGTAAAGGGGGACCTGCATGGATGCTCGCTCCTTGCCGGGTTGTTCGGACTGCAGCCGCCGGGATGCGGCGGTACCCGAGAGTGCCGCCACATCGCAGGCCGCCGTCGGAAGCCGATCCTTCACGTCTCGCTCCGCGCACAACCGCACATTGCGACCATGCGGATATCGCGAGTTGAAGAAGTCTTCACATCATGGGCAGACGTGGTTCCCGCGCGTCAGGACGGGCTAGATCTCGATCGCCGCCTCGACGCGTTTGAGTTGGTGGCGGGCCATGGCCAGGTTCGAGCGGGCCTTGTCGAGTACGAGGTACAGGAACAGGCCGTTGCCGTCACGGCCGGTGACCAGGCGGATCAGGTGGTACTGGCTGTCCAGCGTGATCAGGATGTCCTCGATCTGTCCCTTGAGGCCCAGCTGCTCCATGGTGCGCACCTTGGCCCGGATCACATCCGTGTTGCCGGCCGCGGCGACCGTGAGGTCCAGGGTCTTGCTGCCGCCCAGCGTGCCCAGCGCCATGCCGCTGGTGTAGTCGACGACCGCTGCCCCCATCGCCCCCTCGATACCGGCCATCATCTCCTTCAGCGATACTTCAACACTCGCCACGATGCCTCCCCTTGCGTTCCGTTGACTGCGGCGGGCCGGTGCTGCCGACCCACCTCGACGTCCGGACCGTAGGCATCCGGCCCTCCCCCGCGGAGTATCTCTTCGAGACTGACTCCGGACGATCGGTCAACGACCCGACAGGATCTGTTGATGGGCCGGAACTGCCGTGCCTGGTACGAAAGTTGACGCATCCCCGGCGCGGGCGGAACTGCAAGCCTCTACGCATTCTGTGCGAGCACGACCGCTCCGTCGGGCGGCGCGTGTCCTGCCTGGCCGGTGTTCACCTTCACCGACGTCGGTACGTCTTCGAGTCAGCCTGCCGCCTGTGCCGAGGAGACCGCCGTGCGGGCCGCGCGTTCGACCGCCGCGATACCGCCCGGCATCGACACGTTGCCGGCGGAGAGGACCGCGACGAGGTAGTGGTGGGTTCCCGAGGTGACCTCTCCGACGCTGTTGATGTCCCACAGACCGGTGGTGCTGCGCTGCAGCCAGCCGTTCTTGAGCGCCCATCCGGCGTCGGAGGCCGCCGAGACGCCCCACGACTGTTCGGCGGCGATGCGGGTCATCAGCGTACGGATGTAGGTCCGGGACGCCTCGGTCAGTGCGGAACCGTTCGCGGACGAGGTCCCGCCGTCGGCGAAGACCGCCCGCAGCAGACGGATCTGGTCGGTCGCCGTGGTCTGGGTGAGTCCCCACTTGCCGGCGGCTCCGCCCACGGTCGAGGAGAGACCGAGGCGCTTGTTCGCCGCCTCCAGGCCGGGTGCCTGGCCTATCCGGCGCCAGAGTGCGTTCGCAGCGTCGTTGTCGCTGTGCTCGATCATCGCCGTGGCCCACGTACGTTCCTGCTGGGTGAGACCGCGTCCCGCGTCCTGGGCCTGGAGGAGCAGCGTGGCGAGGATGTCGACCTTGATGATGCTGGCCGTGTCGTAGGGGACGTCCTTCCCGCGCACCTGCGGCTTCAAGGCCGGGTGGTCCAGGTCCAGCACCGCGGTCGTCACGCGTGCCTCGCTCGTCGTGGCCGTCTGCGTGGTGACGGCTCCGGAGCGCGCCGGCGTGCCGGTGTCGGCCGCCGCGGCGGGACCGGCCACGGCGACCGCGAGAAGGGTGGACACGGCGCCGGCGAGGAGCGCCGCGCGGCGGCCGGGCGTGCTCGCGGCCGGTGTGGTGGGTCGGGGATTCGGTCGGTACGACATGGGGCCTCGGCGGTTCGGGGGCGGGGGCACAGAGCTGCGAACGTAGACGAGACGGCCGTTCCGTGACGTGACCAGTGCCACGAAAATGCCCTATGGGCACGATTTGTGAGGATAACCACTGCTGCCCGGCCCGCGGGGTCGGGCAGCGGCCCTCGTGGCCCGCGAGGTGCACGGGCCGGCACTCGGCTCCTCCGGTGAGGTGAACTGGCTTACGCGGCCGGGCCGTTGGGACGTAAGTTGAGCGGCGGACATCGCACACCCCGGCTGAAGGACGAACACCACCCATGCCAGACCAAGCAATGACGCCCGGACCGGCCGCCCAGCAGAAGATCGACACATCGGTGCCGCACTCGGCCCGGATCTGGAACTACTGGCTGGGCGGCAAGGACAACTACCCCGTCGACGAGCAGGCCGGCGACGCGTACACCGCCGTCTTCCCCGGCATCGTCACCATCGCCCGCAGCAGCCGCGCCTTCCTGCGCCGCAACATCACGTACCTGGTCTCCGAGGCGGGCATCCGGCAGTTCCTGGACGTCGGCACCGGCCTGCCGACCGCCGACAACACCCACCAGGTCGCCCAGCGGATCGCCCCCGAGGCCCGGATCGTCTACGTCGACAACGACCCGATGGTCCTCGCGCACGCCCACGCGCTGCTCTACTCCACGCCCGAGGGGGTGACCGCCTACGTGGACGCCAACGTGACGGACCCGGACCGCATCCTGGCGGAAGCCGCCAAGACGCTGGACCTCAGCCGCCCCACCGCGCTCATCCTCAGCAACATCCTGGGCCACGTCGCCACCCACGACCAGGCGCGCTCCATCGTCACCCGGCTGATGGACGCGCTGCCGTCCGGCAGTTACCTCTCCATCAACGACGGTTCGCGGGGCATCGACCCGGTCTTCGAGCAGGCCCAGGACGCCTACAACGAGAGCGGCGCCGTTCCCTACAACCTGCGCACCGTCGACGAGATCACGGCGTACTTCGACGGCCTGGAACTGGTGGACCCCGGTGTGGTCTCGGTCCCCCTCTGGCGCCCGGAGTCCATCTCCCCGGCGCCGGTACAGATCGGCGAGCACGGCGGCCTCGCCCGGAAGCCGTGACACCCCGAGCTCCACTCCGAAGCTCCTACTGATCGATCCCGGCGGGGGCGCCGGGACCCGGCTCGCGCCGGGCCGGTGCCCCAGACGGGCGGCGAAGGCCGATCGGTCAGGTCAGGTCGAGGTGCGGTTCGAAGGCCCGCAGCAGGAGTGAGCGCACGCGGTCCGGCCGCATCTCGGTCGAGCCGACGAGGATCTGCATCGCCAGGCCGTCGACCATCGCGGTGAACCGGTCGGCGAGGGCCTCGGCATCGACGCCGTCCGCACGCGACCTGGTCGAGCACAAGGAGGCCCGGGAACGCCACGACGACCGACCCGCGCGGCGTGGCTCCGCGCGGGGCCCGTCGCTCGCGCGGTCGCAGACGGAGCACCTGAGCGAGCGGCTCAGTCTCTTCGTCCTCATCGTGCTGGGCGAGGGCGTCGCCCAGGTCGTCGCAGCCACCTCCGACGCGGAGTGGGGCGGAGTGGGACAGGAAGCTGTGCGTCCTCGCCGTCGCGGCGTTCCTCCTGCTGGCCACGGTGTGGGCGTTGTCCTTCGAGCACGGCTACGCGGGGGTGCCGCATCTGACGGCGGGCGTCCTGCCCTCCCGTGCGAGGCTGCCCCTGCACTGTTTCGTGTCCGGTTGCCTCGCCACGCTGGCCGCCGCGCTGGGAGCCGCGGCCGAGCATCTCGACACGCTGCCGGACGCCACCCGGTGGCTGCTGTGCTCGTCGCTGGCGGGGTACTTCCTGCTCAGCGGGCTTGCCTGGCTGGGCAAAGCCCACCGCGAACGGCGCTGGCTGCTGTCGGTGGCTCTCCCCTGCTGCGTCCTGCCGCTGCTGCCGGCGGCGTTCGGCGCCCATGTGCACACCGTGACCGTGGTCTGGCTGCTCGTCGTGATCACCACCTGGCCGATCCTCTACGAGCGGCTGGTGACGAAGTCGTCGAAGGAGGCCGCGGTCACCGCGCCGTGAGCCATCGGGCGAGGTTGTACCGGTGGCGCGGACTCGGGCAGGCTGACTTCCCCGTCGCCAGGAGGAGCGCGACGACCCGAAGGAGTCTCCGGCATGATCGACTGGGTGCCTCTCCGTACCGGAGCACGACCCGTCCCCTCGCCCGTGGCCACGCCACTGGTCTGGGCGGCGGCATCAGGTGGCGCGTTGGTGCTCGTGGTGCTGCTCAACGCGCTGATAGGTCCCGATCGGCCCTCACCGGCCCTGGTCGCGCTGTCCCTGCTCTCCGTGCTGCTCGGTCTGTGCGCCCGTTTCACGGCGGCCCCAGGCACCGCGGTGCTGTGCTGGCTCTTCCTCAACGGCTTCGCCATACCGCCGGCCGGCACTCTCACCTGGGCCGGACACCGCGACACGCTCTGGCTCGGCTGCCTCTTCACCGCGGCCCTGCTGGGCACGGCTCTGGCCCGCCTCCTGCACGCCCGTGCCGCCTACCGCCGGGTCACCGCAGGGGCCGTCGGCTCGGCGGACACCGGATCATGAACGGCGTGGCCGCTCGTCGGGCAATACCATCGCCCGGCCGCCCACGTCGGGCCTCGCGGGCAGGCCACTCGGTCGGGTGACGGCCGGGGCATCATCGCTGCTTGGCGGACCGAAAAGTGCCGTTTCCGGGCTTCATGGCCAGATCCCTCTTATCGTGGAGCGACACAGTGACCATCGGCGTCGAAGCGGGCAGGCCATGCAGGATCCGGAGATCGACTACGCGGCGGTCTTCCGCGACCTGCCCGGCATGGTGGCGCTGCTCAGCCCCGAGCTGGTCTACCTCGACGCCAACGAGGACTTCCAGCGCCTGTCGGGACGCAAGCGCGAGGAACTGGTCGGCCGCTACATCTTCGACGTCTTCCCCGAGAACCCCAAGGACCCGGCGGCGGCCGGCATGCGCGAGACCCGGGAGTCGATGCTCCGCGCGGTGACCACCGGGGAGCGCGACACCATGGCCCTCCTCCGCTACGACATCGAGGACCCGCCGCTGTCCGGCCGGTGGGTGGAGCACTTCTGGAGCCCGGTCAACGCGCCCGTCCGCGGTCCGGACGGCGAGGTGATGCTGATCGTGCACCGGGTCGAGGAGGTCACCGAGTTCGTCCGGGGCTTCGGCGGCCAGTCCGACGACGGCCGGGCCCGGGTGCTGCAGGCCGAGCTGTACACCCGCGCGCGTGAGCTGCAGCAGGTCAACGAGCGGCTCCGCACGGCCCACGCCCACGAACGCGAGGTGGCCCTCACTCTGCAGGCGGCGATGCTGCCCCCGCCGCGCCCCGTCGGCCACCACCGGGCGGCCGTGCGCTACCGGCCCGCCGTGGGCGCCCTGAACGTCTGCGGCGACTGGTACGACCTGGTCGACCTGCCCGACGGCGGAATGGCGGTCGCCGTCGGCGACGTCGTCGGACACGGCCTGGCGGCGGCCTGTGCCATGGGCCAGCTGCGCAGCGCCCTGAGCGCGGCCTGCCGCGTCGCCGACGGGCCGGGCCCCGCGCTTGAGGCCCTCGGTCTGTACTCCCGTTTCGTCGAGGGCGCCGAGTCGGCCACCGCGGTCACGACGTTCATCGACTGGGACGACCACTCCATCACCTACAGCTGCGCGGGCCATCCGCCGCCGGCCCTGCTCGCCCCCGACGGTACGGTGACCTTCCTCGACCAGGCCACCGACCCGCCCCTGGGCGCCAGGCCCGAGCATGTCGGCCGGGTGCAGACGAGCGTCCCCTTCGCCGAGGGCGCCACCCTCGTGCTGTACACCGACGGACTGATCGAGCGTCGTACGGAGGACATCGACCGCGGTCTGGCCCGCCTCGCCGACTCCCTCGCCCGCCACCGGCACGCGGAACCCGAGTCCATGGCCGACGCCCTGCTCACCGATCTGCTCCCCGCCGAGGGCAACACCGACGACACGGCCCTGATCGTGCTGCGTCTGTGACGGCCCGTCAGTACGCGGCAGATGGCCGTGCGTTTGGCCTGAACTCGTAGCCCGGCGAACCGTCCGCCGGGCCTGTGCGCGTGCGCGGAACGGGCATGGCCGGGCGCCTCGTTCGCCGGTTTCGCCGATGGCTTCTCGCAGCCCGTCCACAGCTTCCCCGGCCGATTGTCAGTGATCGCCGCTAACGTTCCGCTTGTCGTCGCACAGATGTCGGGACGTCCCGGCTGAACTGTGCTTTCTTCGGGCTGTGTTGATGCGGAAGGCGGGGGCATCGTGGGTTGGCTGTCGGCGGGTGACGGGTATGAAGTCGCCCTGGTGGAGGGGCGGGTGGCGGCGCGTGCCACCGGGGGCCGGGCAGCGGGGCGGCAGTTGAAGTCCCTGCCGCGCGCGCTCAAGGACCACCCGGAGGTGGACCGGCTGCGGCGGTTCGCCGAATGGCTGGATCGGCACGCTGCCGGGTGCGTCGCCCAGGTCGACTCCTGGATGGTGTCGTCGCTGCCCGTCCCCACCGGCCTGCTGGTCCGCGTGTGGCCGGACGAGGCCTGGCAGTCGGCCCTGCGCGACCTGGCCGTGGTCGGCGACGACCCCGACGAGGTCGGTTTCCTCCGGGGCACCACCGAGGACGGCGAGCTCCGGGTGGTGAACCTCGACGGCGAGACGGTACGGCTGTCCCCGCGCACGGTGACCCTGCCGCACCCGGTGCTGCTGCCGGACCTCGACGACATCCGGGAGTTCGCGGCCGAGCTGGGCATAGTGCAACGCGTCGAGCAGATCCACCGGGCGACCTGGCGGCGCCCCGACGAACTCGCCGCCAAGGCCACCGAGATACGGGAGTTCGCCGGCGGTTCGTTCCGCTCCCGCTTCGCCCTGGCCGCCCGCGCCAGTTCGCTGGGCTACCGCGTCTCCGGCGGCTACTCCACGGCCCGGGTGCGCGACGGCGGGCGCACCGTCGAGGCCTCCGTATGGATCGGGGAGCCGTACTGGGAGGACACGGTGGAGACGGGGAGCCTCAGCTGGCAGGACCAGGACGGCCGTGCCCTGCCGTTGCGGGAGGTGGGACCGGTGGCCTGGTCCGAGGGGATGCGGATGGCGGCGGCACTGTACGCCGGGCGTGACATCGAGGAAGGCAAGAGCGCATGAGCGGGGGGACGCAGGTGTCGTACGAGGAGATGCTCGCGGCGGGGGCAGTGCTGCCGCCGGACGCGGAGGGCGCCGGTGAGCGGGCGGTGCCGCTGACGGCGCGCACCTATCGGCATCCGGGTCTGGACGACCGGGTGGTGGTGCGGCTGGTCGCCGGGGAGTTGGGCGCGGCGGAGGACCTGGCCGCCGGTTTCCTCGGCCTGGAGCAGGCTGCCGAACCGGCCGTGGTGGGGCTGGGGCTCCGTCAGTCGCTGGGCTTCCCGGAGTGGGTGCTGGTGCACCACCCCGAGGACGGGCACCACGCGCTCGGTGTCGTACCGGACCTGGAGCGGGCCGCCCGGCAGGCGAAGTCCCGGCCCAAGACCGCGCTGGACGCCTACGTGGAGCTCGGCGCCCGGCTTGCGGCCTCCGTGCCGCACTTCCTGCCGACCTTCTACGAGCAGGCGGGCCGGGTGTTCCTCGCCGAGGAAAACGCCACGTACGCTGCCCAGTTGTTCACCCGGGCCCGGAAGGCCGAGGCGGAGCACGGGCTGGTCATCGAGGAGGACCGTCTCGACGCGGTGTTCCTGGAGTTCGCGCTGGCGGGCGCGCTGCCGGTGAAGGTGCTGTCCTCCTACGGCAAGGAGCTGGCCGCGCGGGTGCCGGCCGAGGAGGCGCTGCGGCGATTCACCCGGCTGTGTCTGCGCCGTACCACGGGCGGTCTGCCGCCGTCCGCGCAGATGGCGGGCGACCTGCGCAAGCTGGCCCGCGCCGCCGGGCAGGACGCCGATCGCGCCGAGCAGGACTACCTGTCCGAGCTGCTCGGTCTGCCGGCCACGCTGCGGGCCGCGGCCGGCTGGTGGAAGGGCCACCGTGCCGCGCTGGTGGCACTGGCCGCGCGCGAGCGGCAGGTGCGCGGAACCCTGCTGGACATGATCCCCGCGGGCCACGACGACGAGATGCCCGCGCTGTGGCTCCAGGTGCTGGAGGATTCCGGTGCCGCGGCGGGGCTGTGGGATGCCGCGCTGCCCGAGGAGGAGCGTCCCCGGGACGGCACGGCGGGGTGGCTGGAGCGTTTCCTGACGTTCCGTGAGCGGGCCCGGTCCTGGCGCGGCTCGACCCGGATGCCTCAGCTGTACCCGCTCGTGGAGCGGATCGCGGACCGGCTGCGGGCCGAACTCGCCGCGTCCGGCGGCGCGTTGAAAGTCACCCACGACATCGACCTGATCGACCTGCTGCTGTCCCTGGACGTACCGGTGGCGGCTCCGAAGCGGGGCCACGCCCTGCCGCTGGAGCAGTGGGCGATGGGCGACGGACACCGGGACCTGCTGCTCCTGGGCGCCGACGCCCGGTTCCAAGACGCCTTCCTGAAGGGCGCGGACCGGTTCGGCGACAACGACTCGGGCCTGCGGGCCATCCGGCTGCTCGCGCAGTCGCCCGGCTGCCGTCCGTTGCTGGCCCAGTGGGTGCGCACGGTCGTCGAGCGGTTCACGGCGGTCGGTCTGCCGCAGCTGCCCGACGCGCTGGCCCGCCTGAAGTGGCTGCCCGCCGAGGCGCTGGCGCTGGCCGAGGCGGACGTCCGCGCGGCGGTGGCCACCGACCTCACCCCCGTGCTGGCGCGGACCCTGCGGGCCGGTCTCTTCGACGAACTCGGCTGGCCCGCCTGGGAGGAGGCGGCGGCCGCTCTCGTGCCGAAGGACCGGGTGGAGGACCTGGTCGTCGCCGACGCCTGGCCCCACCTCGTGGTGGCCGGCGAGGCCCAGGCCCGCGTGATCGGCGCCGAGGGCACCCTGCTCACCCACGACCTGCGCATCCCGTCGGGCGAGCGGTACGGCGACCCCGGCTTCCACCACGTCGACGGCGAACTCCTCGTCTACTGGAACAGCCGAAACGACGGCCTGCGCGGCTACTGGCACACCCGTGCCGACCGGGTCGAGAAGCTCGATGGCCCGCGGGGTACCCGCGGCACCGAAATGGACTGGTACAAGGGCAACTTCCCCATCACTCTGCCGCTGCCCGGCGGCGGCCGGGCCACCGGCCGGGGTGTGCTGCACGCCGGGGACACCACCGTGCCCGAGGAGCGACCGCTTCTCTTCGACGGCTCCAACTACTGGGTCTGGCACGCGGATTCCGAGGACCCGGAGGCTCGCGGCTGGTACGAGTACGACCCGGCCACCGACGAGCGCGGACGCATGAGCCGGCCGGCCTTCCTGGCCGACGCGCTGCGCGACGCACCGCCGGGCAGCACCTTCGCCGGGGGTCGGCTGCGGCCCTCCCCCACGACCGGCGCCGCCCCCGCCTCGGCACCTGTCGACGGCCTTGTGGGCCTGCGCAGGCTGGAACTCCCCGACGGCTCCACGCGGGTCGAGGATCTCGCCGGACACACCCTCACGCTGCCCGCCCAGGCGGGCCGGCCGTACACGCTGGTGATGTTCCCCGGAGCGGAGCGGCCCACCGCGGTCGTGCGCAACGGCTGGCAGCTCGACCTGGTCGACGCGGACGGAGTCGTCACCGCCTGGGCGAAGACCGACCGGACGGCGGGCGTGTTCGGCGAGGGCACTCTGCTGCTGCCGCCGATGCAGTACTGGGAGTGCCTGACCCCGCGCGACCCGGCGGGCTCCACGGGACTGCGCCTCATCGACCGGGACACCACCGCCGCCCTGCTGTCGGCCGCCGGCGACAAGGAACCGGAGGCGCTGCCCGCCGCGATCCGCACGCTGCTGCACGTCACCCACCCCGCTCTGCTCGCGGGCATCGCCGGGGTCGTGCGGTACGCGGCGGCCCAGCAGGCGGTCCTGGACGCGGCGGCGACCCGGCTCACCCTGGCCCTGGAAGGCGGCGTGGCGGACGAGGGTCCGGCCGGTCCGACGGACAGTCTGCTGCGCGACGCGATGAGCGGTCTCGGCGCGTCGAACGGCTACTGGTGGAACCGCGACGACCAGGCCGACACCGTCTTCCGCGCCCTGCGGGTGCTGACCCGTGCCACCGATGCCACCGACGTCGTACCGGAGCCGTCCGATGGCCGGCTCCACCTCGACGGGCCCGAACTGCCTGTCGGACAGCCGGAGTTGCACACCCTGCTCGGACGGGTGACGGCCCTCGCCTACCGGGCGGCGGCCGGTACCACCGCAGACGAGCACCGCGAGGCACTTCGGCAACTGCTGGCCGGATTCGAGCAGTTGGGGCTCGGTGTGCCCGATCGCTGGCGCACGGTGACCCTGCACCTGGACGCGCACCGACTGCGGCTGGCCTCGGGCAACTGGCGGGAGGGCTCCTGGAACGGGCTGCTGCCGCTGGCGGACGGCGCCTTCGTCGCGGTGACCGGTCACGGGTCCCGGGACGACGACGGCTGCACTTTCACCGGCCTGTTCCACGACCCGACCGGACGGTTCGCAGCTCCGGAGCCGTACAAGGTCCTGGCCTGTGACCCGGTCGGCGAGGACGAACAGCCGGGCAGGATCGGTGTGTTCCTCGCCGCGCTCGCCGAGCGCGGTCCGGCGCCGTGGTTCCCTGACGCGGCCGAGGAGTTCGCCCGGCTGACCGGTGTCACCGAGACGATGGCCCGGCTCGTCGTCGCCGGGCTGCCGGGAGTCGACGCCTACGAGCGGACCTTCCTCACCACCGAGGCCCGCAATGTCATCGGGGTGAAGGTCGCCCCTGCGGCGGTCGCCAAGTACGAACTGCGTGCCGTCGACAGTGCCGTCCGCGCCGCGGTCGTGGCCGCACTGCTGCCCGCCGACCCGGTGCGCCTGTGGACCGATGGCCCGGACGTGGCGGCGGGTGCGGCGGTGTGGAACAGCAGGCTCGGCAAGCGTCCCGCCATCCCCGAGGACCTGCTCAGCGACGGCATCCGCGCCTTCAAGCACGCGCCGTGGCCGGTACGGGAGGCGCTGCCCGCGCTGCTGGACCCGGCCCGTGCCCCGCAGCTCAGCCGGGATCTGCGGTGGGAGGTCAACGGCGACCGGGTGCGACCGGTCGGCAACGACACGGCCGGGTTCACCACGCAGACCCTGGTCGGCTCGGTCGGCCTCGCCGCGTGGCTCGCCCACCGGCTGCCCGCCGGCGACCCGATCCGCGCCGCGCTGCCGCCCGCGCTCACCGCGGTGCGTCAACGTCTGGCCGCTCCCGGTCTGATGCTCGACCTCGGCCCGTACATCAGCCTCCCCGCGTTCCGGAAGACGGCGGGCACTCCCACCGAGACCGGCCCGGGATTCGAGCGCTACGGCGCCGTCGTCCTGGCCACCCACGACGACCAGCCGGCCCCGGGCATCCGGGTCGACCTCCTCGACGAGGCCGGCCAGGACCCCTATCTGCCCGCGACCCGCGTCGACGACCGTCCGTTCCCGGCCGAGGTCGCCCTGCGGCTGGTCCGCGACCCCCGGTTCGCGGCCCTCCTCGCCGATCCCGGCGAGCCGATCGCGGGCGAGTGGGACAAGGACGGCACCTGGTGGCCCCAGCACCCGGGCCACTCCGTGCCCGACCTGGTCGTCGAGGTGGCCAAGGAGTACGGCCTCGGCGAGGACGCGGCCACGCTGTATCTGATGCTGCTCGCCATGCCCGACCCGACCGACCGCACGACGGCCCGGTGGACGGGCTGGAAGCCGGCCCGTCTCAAGGCGGCCCGCGCCGAATTGGCCGCCACCGACCTCGTGGTCGAGGCCACCCGGACCAGGGCGGGCCGCTCGCTCTTCCTGCCCGGCGGCTGGGCCGAACAGCCGTCCCCGCGCGTTCCGTTGGAGCGCTGGAAACTGCCGCTCTTCGACCTCGTCGACGGCGATCAGACGCCCCTCGGCGTGATCGTGCCGACCGAACCGGTCGCGGACCTGTACCGCAGAGCGTGGCAGCGGGTCCTGGAGGGCGACGCTCCCCGGTTCGAGGAGCTGAAGGTGCGCCGGGGCCGCCGCCGCTGACGGACGCCGTATCGGGGCGTCGGACATCACCGGCGCCCCCTCAATAACGACCAACAGACCTACCCGGCAAGGACTTTCATGACCCCGACCGACACGGCAACGGCCCTGCCCACCCGGCAGACGCTGCCCGCCGAAGAGCGCCACGCCACCGAACTCGCCTTCCTCGCCGCCCACGACGAGGGCCCGCGCCCGCCCGGCTGGCGGCTGACGCCCCGATCCGTCATCACCTTCGTCTGCGGCAGCGCCGGCGAGGCCCTCAAGCTGCCCAAGCCGCACGAGACACTGCCCCGCGAACTCGTCGTAGCCCCCAAGTTCGTCGGTGAACGCGCCCTGGTGGAGCGGTGCGTGGTCACGCTCGCCGGAGAACGCGGACTGCTGCTCGTCGGTGAGCCCGGCACGGCCAAGTCGATGCTCTCGGAGCTGCTGGCGGCGGCCGTCTGCGGCACCAGCGCGCTCACCGTGCAGGGCACCGCGGGCACCACCGAGGACGCCCTGCGCTACGGCTGGAACTACGCCCTCCTGCTCGCCCAGGGCCCCACTCCCCAGGCGCTGGTGGACTCGCCCGTGCTCGGCGCGATGCGCTCGGGACGGGTGGCGCGCGTCGAGGAGATCACCCGCTGCCTGCCGGAGGTGCAGGACGCGCTGGTGTCGATCCTCTCCGACCGGCGGATGAGCGTGCCCGAGCTGTCCGGCACGGACGAGGCGCAGGTCGCCGCCGCCCCGGGCTTCACCGTCATCGCCACCGCCAACCTGCGCGACCGCGGCGTGTCGGAGATGTCCGCCGCGCTCAAGCGTCGCTTCAACTTCGAGACGGTGCGTCCGATCGCGGACGTCGACGCCGAGACCGCGCTCGTGAAACGGCAGGCTGTCGCGGCCGTCGAGCGGGCGGGCGCCGCCTTCGACGTCGACGACGCGGTGCTCGACGTCCTGGTGACCGTCTTCCGTGATCTGCGGGCCGGGCGTTCGGCCGAGGGCTGGGACGTGGAGCGTCCGGGCACGGTGATGTCCACCGCGGAGGCGGTACAGGTCGCTGTCTCTCTCGGGGTGGCCACCGCCTACCTGCCCGCCGGGGACCCCCTCGACCTGGTGCCCGGCCATCTCCTGGGCGTGGTCCGCAAGGACGATCCCTCCGACCACGCGCGCCTGTTGGGCTACTGGGACGGCCCGGTGCGCCGCCGCGCCGAGGACGGCTCCGCGACCTGGCGCCGCCTCTGGGACCTGCGGGAGAACCTTCGGTGACGATCGCTCAGGACCCGAGGGCCGCGCTCGACACCCTGGCCGACTCCGTGGTGCCCTACCTGCTGGGCGTACGACACCACAGCCCGGCGCTCGCCGCCGCCGTGCCCGCGCTGCTGGACGCGGCCGGTGCCGAGGTGGTGTGCGTGGAACTGCCGGTGGACTTCCAGCCGTGGCTGACCCACCTCGGCGCGCCCGGCACGCTCGCGCCGGTCGCGCTCGCGGGTGCCGGTGCGGACGGACGGCTCGGCTTCTACCCGTTCGCCGACTTCTCGCCCGAACTCGCCGCGGTCCGCTGGGCTCGGGAGCGCGGAGTGGAGGTCGTCTGCTGCGACCTGCCGATGGCCGACGCGCGCTGGCACGCGGAGGGGCCCGAGCGCGCCGAGGCGCCTGACCATCCTGCGCCTGTTTCCTTCGCGCAGGCGCTCACCGCGGCCGGGACCGGCCGTGACGGGGACGACCTGTGGGACCGCAGCGTGGAGGTCCTCGCCCCCGGCTGCGCACCCGAATCGCTGCGCCGGGCCGCCCTGGGCGTGGGCTGGGCGCTGCGCCAGGACGCCGAGTCGTCGGGCGGCGTCCCCATGGTGGACCTGGCGCGCGAGGCGCACATGCGGGAGACGATCGCCCTCGCGGCGGCCGGCGGGCGCCGGGTCGCGGCGGTGATCGGCGCCTTCCACGCATCGGCGCTGACCGCCGGCGCAGGGGTGGAGGGGACGGCATCGGTGTCCCCCGGGGAGCCCTCGTCCGTCGTCACCTCCCTGGTCCCGTACGCGTTCGATCTCCTGGACTCACGGTCCGGCTATCCGGCCGGGATCCGCGACCCGCGCTGGCAGCAGGCGGTGTTCGGCGCGGGGGGCGATCCCGAGCTGCTCCACGACGCAGCCGCGCGGGCCATTACGGGAGTGTGCCGGGAGTTGCGCGCGGCCGGGCACACGGCGGGGACCGGCGAGGCCCGCGAGACGCTGCGGGTGGCCTGCGACCTCGCCCGGTTGCGCGGGCTCCCCGCACCGGGCCGGGGCGAGGTGCTGGAGGCGCTGACGTCCGTGATGGGGCAGGGCGAGCCGCTCGGCCGGGGGCGTGCTCTCGCGCGGGCCCTGGAAGTGGTCCTCGTGGGTACCGAGCGCGGCCGGGTCGCGCCGGGCACCCCGCGCTCCGGGCTCGGCCCGTCGGTCGAGTCCGAACTCGCCGCGCTGCGGCTGCCCGGCCCGGACGACCCCGCTTCGCGTGAACTGCGCCTGGACCCGCTCCGTTCGCCCCTCGACAACCGGCGCGAGATCCTCCTCCGGCGGCTCGACGTGTGCGGGGTGGGATACGGCGAGCCGATCGAGGTGTCCGGTACGGGCGACGCCTCCGCGCTGACCACTCGGTGGCGGCTGGCGTGGGTCCCGTCCGTGCCCGTCCGGCTGGACCTGGCCGGGGTGCGGGGCGTGACCGCCGCGCTCGCGGCGGAGGGGACGCTGCGGGAGACCTTCCGCAGGGAGTCCTCGGAGGGCGGCCCCACAAGTGCCCTCGTCCTGACGGGACTCCGGGACGCCGCCCGCTGCGATCTGCCCACCCTGGTCGCCCAGCGGCTGACCGAGGCCGCCGAGGTGCTGCCCGCCTCCGCGACGCTCCCCGAACTCCTCACCGGACTCGACCTGTTGGAGGCGCTGCGCCGGGACCATCTGCCCGGCACCACGCCCGGGACCCGACAGGCGGCGGGCGTACTCGCCGCCGATCTGCTGGAGTCGGCGGTACGGTCCCTGCCGGGTCTGGCGGGCAGCGACGACCCCGAGGAGGCCGCCGCGCTCGTGGCCCTGGCGACCCGCGCCGCCGACCACCGCCTGGGACTGCGCATGGACGAAGCCCTCGGCGGTCTCGCGCACACCGGCTCGCCCCTCGTCCAGGGAGCCGCTCTCGCCTGCCGGGTCCTGCTCGACCTGGACGACCCCGACGCTCTCGGCGCACGGGCGGCTGGTTGGATCGATGCCGCCACCGGCCCCGACGGACGGCACGCGCTGGCCCGCAGACTCGCCGGACTGCTGACCGGGGCCGCACCGCTGCTCCAGTCGGCGCCGGCCGCGCTCGACCCGCTGCTCGACCGGGTCGACTCGCTCGCCGACCAGGCGTTCCTTGACCGGCTGCCCGCCCTGCGCGGCGGCTTCGACACGCTGTCCCCGGCGGGCCGCGACCGTCTGCTGAACACGGTCACGGAGCGGCTGGGCGACCGCCTCGACCTCATCCTGTCCGCCTCCCCGCGCCTGCTCGCCCTGTGGGCGGCGGCGGACGAGGCCGGCCGTACGGCGGTGGAGGCCCTGCGAGCGGCACGCCCGACGCCCCGCCCTGCCGATGCTCCGGAACCAGAACCCGCCACCCCATGGCCCGTGCCGGTGCCGGACCCGTCGATCGATGACGCACTGCGTCTCACGCCGACGGACCGGTGGCGGCTGCTCCTCGGCAGGGAGAGCGACAAGTTGCCTGCGGGCGCCCGCCGTTACGCGCACGCGCTCGACGAGCTGTACGGCAGGGGTCGCGGCGAGGGTTCCTCGGACCTGGGCCGGGACAACGGCCCCGGCGGGCAGGACGCCTCATTCCCGACCGCGCGTGAGTGGGCCGAGGAACTCCAGGCGCTGTTCGGCGCGGAGGTACGCGAGGAGGTGCTCGCCCGCGCCGCCGATCAGGGTCGCAGCGACGTACTGGCCGAGCTCGACCCCAAGTCCGTACGTCCCTCCGTCGATCTGCTGACATCCGTGCTGTCGCTGGCCGGTGGGATGCCCGAACAGCAGCTGGCCCGGCTGCGACCGCTGGTGCGCCGGCTGGTCGACGAGCTGGCCAAGGAGCTGGCCACCCGGATGCGGCCCGCGCTGAGCGGCCTGGCCACGCCTCGGCCGACTCGCCGTCCTGGAGGGCGGATCGACCTGCCGCGCACCTTGCGGGCGAACCTGGCGCACGCCCGCAAGAGGGCCGACGGCAGCACTCTGGTCGTGCCGGAGCGGCCGGTGTTCAGTACCCGTTCGCGCAAGGAGGCGGACTGGCGGTTGATCCTGGTGATCGACGTGTCCGGGTCGATGGAGGCCTCCGTGATCTGGTCGGCGCTGACCGCGGCCGTACTGGGCGGAGTGCCCACGCTCAGCACACACTTCCTGGCGTTCTCGACCGACGTGATCGACCTGACGGACAAGGTCGAGGACCCGCTGTCCCTGCTGCTGGAGGTGCGGGTGGGCGGCGGCACCCACATCGCGGCCGGTCTGGCCCACGCCCGCTCCCTGGTGACCGTACCCAGCCGGACCCTCGTCGTGGTGGTGAGCGACTTCGAGGAGGGCTATCCACTGGGCGGACTCCTGGGCGAGGTACGGGCGTTGGCGAGTTCCGGGGTGCATCTGATGGGCTGCGCCGCCTTGGACGACTCCGGCACCCCGCGCTACTCGGTGCCCGTCGCCCGGCAACTCGTCGCGGCCGGGATGCCCGTCGCCGCCCTCAGTCCTCTCGCCCTCGCCCGCTGGGTGGGCGAACGCCTCCGCGGAGAGTCCCGATGAACCCCGAACTGCCCCCGGTGGCGCCCGAGGTGGCCGCTGCCGCCGTGGAGGCCCTGACCTCCCGGCTGCGCAAGAAGCTGGATGCCGCGATCGAGACGTACGTGGCCGCGCCTGTCACCGTCGAGGGTGCCGTGCGGCGGGTGCGGTGCGGTGAGGACGCGGAGGTCGTCCTCACTCCGGGCCCTTCCGGGGCGGTCACCGACGCCGGAGAGGCCATGTGTAGTTGTCTGCTGGCCCCGAGGTGTCTGCACCTCGCCGCCGTGCTCGGCGCGTGTCCGGTGGCCGACGCGGAGACGGCCGTAGCCCAGGAGGTCGAGTCGCCGGCGCAGGACACCGTCCAAGCCGTCGTCGGTGTGTCCGAAGCGGACATCGCCGGACCGCCGCCGCAGACGGGCCCCACGGACGCGCAGTTGACCGCCGCCCGCTCGCTGTGGGCCGCCGCGGCTGCGGTTCTGGCCGCCGGGGTGCCCGCTGCGGGCGCGGTGGCGCAGGCGGAGGTGCTGCGCGCCTCGCACACCGCGCGCCTCGCCGGGCTGCACCGCGCGGAGGCGGCGGCGCTGCGGGTGGTCCGAGGCCTGCGGGGCGCGCGGTCGCGTCATGACGGCCACCGGCTGGCCGACCTGGTCGCCGATCTGCGTGAACTGCTGTTGACCACAGGCCTGTTGGCGGCAGCGGATCCGGCCCCGGCGCTGGTGGGAACCGCCCGCCGCAGCTACCGGCCGGAGGGCGCGCTGCGTGTGCACGGGGTGTGCCGGGAGCCGGTGATCTCCGCGACCGGGTACGGCGGGGTGGTCACCCATGTCATCTCCGACGACGGGCGCTGGTTCACCGTCGCGGACGTGAAGCCGGGGGGTCCCGCCCGTGCGCGCGGAGCCGCGACGGCCACGGTCGCGCTCGGTTCGGGCAGCGTCGACCATGCCGGGCTCTCCCGTGGCGGGCTGCTGATCTCGGGGGCGACGCTGTCCCCGGACGGCCGTCTCGGCGCCGGCAAGGGAGTCCGGGCGACGCCGGTCGCGGGTCGGTCCTGGACCTCGGGACCATTGGCCGCCCTGTTCGCGCGACCGCTCGCCGAGGCCGTCGCGGCCCGGCTCGGAGATGTTCCGGTGAGCGATCCGGAGGGGGCCGAGCGGTCGGCCGGTGAACTGATCGGCTGTGATCTGGTCATCGTCGGAGTGGTCGAACAGCACTTGCTCGCCCAGGAGTTGACCTCCGGCCGGGCGGACCCGGACGGCCCCCTGATCCGTCTCCTGCCGGCCAACGGCCACCCCGACCTCACCCACACCGCGAACCTTCGCCGGCTGGCGTCCCGCCCCGGGCTGCGACTGCGCGTCGTCGGCCGGCTCGATCCCGATCGCACGGCCACACTCCGGCCGCTCGCCGTAGGCCCGACGCCGGAACCGGATGAAACCAGGGCGATGACCCTGCGGCTGCCCGCGGAGTGGCAGGGCCATGCCGATCTGGGCTACGACCGCCTCGAAGGCGGCCATCTGCCGCCCGCCGACGCTCTCTTGGAGGCGGCCGGGCTCCCCCGGATCCCGTCCGACCCGGTGGCCGAGGCGCCGTTGTGGCGGCTGCGGCGGTTGGTCGAGGTCGCCGTGTCCGGCGGGCGCAGGGCCGCTGCCGAGCCCGCGCGCGACGGCGACCGGGCCGGGGCCGTCGTAGCGCTGCGGCGCGCCGGTTTCCGGACGGCCGCGGATCTGTCGCACGCGCTCGCGGCGGAGGCGGACCGGCGTGGGCGAGATGTGTTCGGCCGCACCGAGGAAGCCGACCCTGAGGGGTACGCGCGCGCCTGGCTCGCCGCGGCCGTCTATCTGGCCGGGACCGAGCGGGCGCTGGTCCGGGCCACATGGGGGCCGCCGGACGCCACCTGACCGCCGGACCGACTGCCCGGGCGCCGACCGTCGTACGGCGCCTGAACCGTTCCCGGAACGGGGGGGGGGGGCGGCGGGCCCCCCCCCGGGGGGCGCGGGCGCGCCCCCCCCCCCCCCCC
>NZ_JBHYWD010000002.1:682553-724484 GCF_042751305.1 Streptomyces hokutonensis | reverse complement strand
TCTATTTTTATTTTTCGCCCCACAACTTTTTTAAAAACTTTTTTTTTGTTCGTGAGTGTCTTTTGTTTATAAGAGACAGCCTTCGGTCGACGAAGTCCCCTGCCGCCGTGGCCGGGCCGGTGGTGGGGGTACCCGCGAAGACGAAGCGGAAGTAGCCGTCGGTCTTCGCCCTGGTGGTGGTCTTCAGCGTGCCGCCGACGCCGCTGGTGACGGTCTTCAGGGTGGTGTAGACGGAGCTGCCCTTCTTGCGGAACTGGAGCTGGACCGGCCGGTCCTGGTAGCCGGTGTAGCTGCCGCTGTCCCAGTTGGCGCGGGTCAGCTTGCCGGTGACCGTGATCGTCCTGCCCTTCTTCACCGGCTCGGGCGCGGCGTTGACCGTCACCTTGGCGTACCGCTTGAAGTTCGCCGTGCCGGCCTCGTCGATCTCCGTCCACTCGTCCGTGGCGTCCTGCGCCCCGGCGAGCACCTTCCAGGCTCCGGCGAGGCCGTTGTGGTCGAAGTCCCGCGCGGCGTCCACCGCGAGGCTCACCTTGCAGGTGGAGGTGGCCGGGTCCGCCGGCGACACCACGCATGCTCCCGTCGGCGGGTACAGCGGGATGGCGCCGTCGGCGTCGTCCGTGTTGGGGCCGTGCCACAGGTACGCCCAGGACGCGGCGACACCCTGAGGGTCGTGGGCCGTCCACGTGATCGTGACGGTCTTTCTGGTGGTCAGGCCGAGCACGATGTCCTTGCCTCCGTTGACCACCACGTTCGAGAACGTGGTGTCGTCGGCGGCTGTCCTGTCCGCCGCCTGGGCGGTGGCCGGAAGCATCGATGCGGAAAGGGTGGCTGTCAGGAAAGTGACGGCGACGGCCGGGCGCATGCGCATGAGGTCCCCCCTTGGGACGCCGGGTCCGCCGCTCCCCCAAGCGTCGGACCTGATGGTGTGTCATCGGGGGCTAGACCCATGAGGACCGGTCCCGGTTGCCCCGTTCCCTCTGGCAAGCCACCACCACTCCTGATGTAATAGGTGAAACGCGCAACCGTTACTTACATCGGGAGGGGCTTTGTCTTTCAGGAACACGGCTGAAGCCGTAGAAGCGTGGGTCCACGGCTGGGCCCTTTCGCGTGGCGCGGCCGAACCGGCGCCCAGCGCCTGGGGTTTCACCATCGACGTCGGCCTGCCCCAGCACGTCATGCGCCACGTCCTGACAGCCGCCGACGAGCCGACCGTCCGCAAGATCACCGAGGGCGCCGCCGCCCCGAACGTCTGGCTGAAGGCGTTCGTACCACCGGAGACGCTCACCCCCTGGCTGGCCCCGGGCTGGTCCCTGGCAGCCGGTCCCGGCTTCCTGATGTCCGCCCCGCTGCGCGCCTCCCGCGCCGAGGTCCCCGACGGCTACCACCTGCTCACCTGGAACCGCGCCGGCGTGACCCGCGCCCTGGTGCGCGCCCCGGACGGCGCCTTCGCCGCGCGCGGTCAGGTCGCCGTCACCGGCCCCACCGCCGTCGTCGACCAGGTTCAGACCGACCCGGCCCACCAACGGCGCGGCCTGGGGCGTCTGGTGATGGCCACGCTCGCCGATGTCGCCGCAGGACAGGGGGCCGCGGTCGGCGTGCTGGGTGCGACGCCGGACGGCCGGGCCCTGTACGAGCGCATCGGATGGCGCGTCCTGGCCCCGCTGACCAGCGCTGTGCGGGGCCCGGACCCGGTTGGGGCATGAGCGAGCAGCCAGTGGAGACGTCCACGCTGCCCTGCCTCTCGGTCATTCACACGTCAGTGTGGGCGTCCCCCAGTCGCCGTGGTCGTTGCCGTTGCCGTCGCCCGCGTCGCCGACCTTGAGGTCGAGCACCTGGGCACCGCTGACGTCGACGTCGATCGGCACCGCGGCCTGTTTGCCACGGACCGTCGGGGTGGTGACCAGAGTCCTGCCGTCGGCGATCACGGAGAACATCACCGTGCCCGCACCGTTCGTCTCGTCGTCGACTCCGACGGACGCCGTCAGCCGCGAGCACTGTCCGGCGAGGTACAGCTCGACGTCGCTCACCGAGTTGGTGCCCAGACCCTTGGCGTAGCCGACGCCCGCGATGGTGATCGGACGGCCGTCACCGGCCGCCTGCTCACCGACGCTGGTGTCCCGTTCCACCGGGCCCCACCCGTTGGTGGACGACAGGAACGGCAGACCGCTCACGTCGCTCTGCCCGGCGGCCGGAGCCGGCGGGATGCCACGGACGATGCGCTCGTCGTCGCCGACGGCCTGCCGTCCGTTCTGCCGGTAGCGCACCGTCGCGGTGACTGCCGAGGCCGATGGCAGCGTTCCGGCCGGGGGCTGGACCTGCCAGGTGAAGGCGGCCGACGCGCCGGGCCGCAAGCGCTCGACCGACGTGGGGCTCGTGGCAGTCACGGTCCAGCCGTCGGGCGCCGAGAGCGACGCCGTCAGTCCGGAGGCGGGCCGTCCGTTCTTCGGCACCCGGACCGTCGTACGGGCGGTGAAGGCCTGTCCCGGCTGGGCGGTGTCCGGCACGTCGAGAGTGACGTCCGCTCCCGGGCGCTTCGGCATCGCGTAGGTCCGGGCGTCGTAGCGTGGGCTGTCGTTCTGTGCGACGCGCAGGGACGAGGCGTAGCTGCCGTAGTCGGTCAGTGAGACCTGGCCGAGGCCGCCGGTGCTGCCGTCGAGGTTCCACACGGCGATGGCGATGCTGTTGTGGCCGTTCGGGTTCAGGATCCCGTTGGGGACCGGGAAGGTGTGCTGCGGGCCGAGGTAGTTGACGTAGTTGCCGACCTGCCAGCCGTTCACGAAGATCGTGGCGCGGTACTTGCGTGCCGGGTCGTCGGTGAACGTCAGCCCGAGCGAGGTGTCCTGACCGTACGGCAGGTCCAGCTTGGCGTCGGTGCGGTACCAGGAGACGCCGGGTGTCGTGTCGGTTGTCGGGAGGGACACACGGTTCCAGTCGGCGTCCGGGTAGCCCGGCAGGGACCAGCCGGCCCGCTCGCCGTAGAGGCCGCCCGTCGACAGCGGGCCGCGGACCGTGTCCTGGAGATCCTCGCCACCCCGTACGCCCTGGAGGCGCCAGGTGACGGACGTCAGCGGCGCGCCGACGAGAGAGGCGCTGGTCAGGCCGCGCGCGGCCTTGTTGCCGTTGGTGGAGTTGTAGTCCTCCTCGTGTCCCATGTTGACGGTGAGCACCGAAATGACGTTGTCCCCTTGGGACTTCACCGCGTCGGCCGGGAAGGCGAAGTCACCGCTGCCGGTGGTTGAGCTGCCCAGGAACGTTCCGTTGAGCCAGACGGAGAACGCCTGCGCGTCTCCCCCCGAGTCCGAGACCAGATGGATGCCGGTCTCCTTGCCGGTGGCGCGGAAGCGGCCCCGGTACCACGTGTTGCCGGTGTGGAAGCCGTAGTCGTCGGCGTAGAGCACCGGGAGCGAGTTGACGCCGGAGACGCTGTTGGTGGTCGCCTTGTCGGCCACCTGCCAGCTGGTGTCGTCGAAACCGGGGGCCGCTTCGGGGGATTCCTCGGCGTGCTTCCAGTTCGTCAGTGTCGGCAGCTGTACCGGGGCGGCCACCGGGATCTTCCCGGTGAGGCTCCCCGTGTCGGTGGCGTGGGTGCCCAACGCCCTTCCGTTCCAGGTGACTTGGGCGGCGGAGGTGAACACCTCGATGTTCTTGTCGTCGGCGTTGTCGCCGGTGAGCGCCACGGTACGGCCACCGTGCAGGCTGGTCGCCATCCGCAGCAGGTGGGTGCCGCGCACGAGCACCGGGCCATTCGCCGTGTCCTGGCGCCAGAAGGTCTTCGCGGTGGCCTTGTCGCCGACGAGCAGGAGGAGCGGGCGCTTGCCGTTGCCGCTGATGCTGATGCGGATCAGGCCCTTGTGCGTGTAGTTCAGGCGGAGGTCACCGGTGGAGGGGTCCCAACTGGTCGCGACCGTCCCGCCGTTGGCGGTCACGGTGGGCTCGGTGGCGTAGCGGAGGACCGTCTCACCGTCGGTCCCCTCGTCGCCGTAGAGCACGGCGATGTCCCGGTCCCCGATGGTCGCGCTGGTCATGATCTCGGAGGTCGAGTACTGCAACTGGGCTTCGCCGAGGCGGTAGTTGGCCACGATCACATGGGAGTCGCGTCCGTCGAGGGTGATGGCGGTGCCGGGCTGCTGCGGCACAACAGGGTAGGTCGGCTCGGCGGCGGAGTCGCCCGTCGGTACGTCGATGGCGTCTACGGCCACGTAGTTGTCCGTGGATCCCGAGCCGTGGTTCCCGGCGACGACGATCTTCAGCGTGTGCGCGCCGGGCGTCAGGCCGGTCTTCTGGAAGAGCACCGCCTGGCTCTCGCTGCCGGAGTCGTCGACCGTGGCCACCTTGGTGCCGTCGAGGTAGACGTCGGCGTTGCCGTGGTTGTTGGTCTTCGAGCCGATCCAGCGGATCGCGGTGCCGTCGAAGGGGACGGTGAGCGAGTCGCCGGCCTTGTTCGAGAACGACTCCGTGTGCTTGTAATCGCCGCCGGTGTAGCTCGTGTTGGCCACGTGCGACCACGAACCGGCGTACTGGAGCGCGGAGTCGGGGTCGTCCCAGGTGTAAGTGGTGTCGGCGGTCGGCTGGGCGTTGAAGTCCAGGGAGATGTGCGTCTTGTCGACCGCGGTTGAAGTGGAGTTGCCGTGCCGCAGGACGTGGAACTGCGTCTTGGTGTCGGGGTTCATCCGGGCGGTGTCCACGATCGCGGAGTCGTCCGGCGGTGTGGCCCTGATGGCCTCGGTCTTCGTCAGCGGGGCGACCGACTGTGTGAAGTACCCGATGAGTTTGTCCTCGTAGTACTTCGGGTCGAGCTGGCGGGTCTCGCGGATCGCGGCCCCGTAGTCGTACGAGGTGTAGTTCTGCGGCATGCCGAGCCAGCCCCAGTTGGTGCCGCCGTAGGTCATGTAGAAGCTCTGCGCGGTCGCGCCGACGGCGATGTTCTGCTTGTAGAAGACGTTGGCGAACTGGTCGTTGATGAGCTGGGCGCACTTGTCGTAGCCGGGGCCGCCCCAGGGGTCGAAGGCGCCGCCCTGGAACTCCGGTGAGTAGAGCGGTTTTCCGGCCGGGTGGTCGTAGCTGATGTCGGGGACGCCGTTCCACTTCGCGGGGTTGGAGCAGTTGAAGCCCTGCGGGTAGGAGTCGGGGCCGTCGACGTCCAGGGCGCCGGTACCGGAGTTGAAGGTGCCGTTGTTGTTGCCGGTCAGCGGGACCGTGATGCCGTCGGCGCGGGCCTTGTCCTCGAGGTGTTGCATGTAGGAGCGGCCGGCGGCCGAGCCGTTGTAGTACTCGTTCTCGACCTGATAGGCGATCACTGACCCTGTGCCGTTGGTCAGTTGGTGGCGGGCGATGATCCGGTCGATCTGTGTCAGCCACTCGTCCGCGTACTTCAGGAACTGCGGGTCGTCGCTGCGGTTGTTCCCGGCCTTGGTGGTCAGCCAGCCGGGCAGGCCGCCGCTGTCGACCTCCGCGTTGATGTACGGCGCGGGGCGGGCGATGACGTAGAGGCCGGCCTCCTGGGCCATGTCGAGGAGCTTGTCGACGTCCCGCACGCCGGTGAAGTCGTAGACGCCCGGCTTGGGCGAGTGGTAGCCCCAATCGAAGTACAGGGAGGTCGAGTTGAAGCCCGCGGCCTTCATCTTCTGGAAGATGTCGCGCCACAGGTCCTGGCTCGGGAGCCGGAAGTAGTGGAACTCGCCCGACCACAGGTAGGTGCGTTTCCCGTCGACGAGGAACGAGTAGCCGTCGAGTGTCACGGTGTGCGTCTGCGGAGCGACGGCGGAGGCGTCCGGAGTGACGGCGGGCGTCTGCTCGCCGATGTCCTGCGCCGCCGCCGTTGCCGGCGCGGTCAGGCCCGCCGCGAGGGCGATGGTCGCGGCCGTCGCGAGGACGGCCCTCCACCACCGGCGTCGACCGGGTCTCGCAGCTTCCGAACCGTTCCGACTACCTCGCACGGCGGCCTCCAGACCGACTGGGCGAACAGCATCAAACAGACTCAGGCAAAGCCGAACAGTAAAGGTGCACAGGGCTCACCACAATGGGTCGGGAGTAGACAGTTGAGGGGCCGGTTCCCGAGCTCGCGTCCGGGAACCGGCCCTTCAACCGACTGCGCTACTGGCCGAATCCGTACGCGAACAGGTGGTCGGCGCCCGACGAGCCCGTCACCGGCAGCGTGATCGACGCGACCTGCTTGGACGCGTCCAGCGGGACCTTCGTGGCGAAGACATAGGCCTTGACGTTGTCCCGGCCCCCGCTCCCGGTGTTCCGGTAGGCGGTCGAGACGGCCGTCGTGTCCCCCGCGAGGGGCGTGCTGCCACCGCCGTTGAGGGTCCAGTCCGAGAAGCCGATCGTCGCCTGCGAGGTGGTGCCGTCGGTGTAGGTGACGGTCACCGTGCCCGAGACCCCGCTGCCGTCGGTCGGCGCGTTGGTCGCGGTGCCCAGCAGGCCGAGCGACGCGCCGGACGCGCCGGCCGGCATCGGGATGGTCTGGCCGGCCATCTCCAGGTTGTCCAGCTGCCCGGACGTCACCGTCGGCCAGGTGTAGGAGATGCCGTCGGCGGTGACGGTGGAACCGCTGGTGACACCCGCCGCCGCCAGCGCGTTCTGCGAGAACGCCCAGCCGCCGTTGTCGAACCCGCCCGAGAAGCTGGTGCCGTCCGGGTAGATGCCCTCGTTGGTGGCGTACGGCCACAGCGCGCCGGGCTTGGCGACGGCCACGCGGAGGGTCGCCCCGCTCAGTGCCGTACCGGTGGTGTGGTCGGTGAGCGCGAAGGCGACCGGGTAGGTTCCCTCGCTCGCGCCCGCCGTGACCTTGACCTTCGCCTCGGCGCTGCCGGTGGCGGGGACTGTCAACGAACCGGACGACGTGTCCAGCGTGACGCCGGAGGGCGCCGTCGCCTTCCAGTCGACCGTGACGGCCGTACTGCCGAGGTTGGTGAGGTCGAGTGTGCCGTCACCGGACGCGCCCGGCTGGAGCACCAGGCCGTCGCTGGAGGGACCGGTCGCGGCCAGCACCCGCCCGCCGCCCGTGGTGTCCGAGGGCGGTGCGGCCGAAGGGCCGGACGCCCAGGCCTTGTTGGGCGCGGTGCCGAGCGTGAAGTCGAGCGTGCCCGCGCCCTGGAACTGCTGATAGCTCAGCCAGGAGCTGTTCCACGCCTTGCCCTTGACGGCGAGCGCCTGCACGTACGGCGCGTCGGGCGCGGCCTGCGGTGCGTTGATCCCCACGGTCTTGCCGTTGCCGAGGGTCACCTTTGCCACCGGGAAGGCCGGGCTGCCGAGTGCCAGGGTGTCCGTGCCCGGGGTCTCCGGGTACATGCCGAGCTCGGACCAGACGTACCAGGAGCTCATCGCGCCGAGGTCGTCGTTGCCGAACGAGCCGACGGGCGCGTTGAAGTACAGGTTCTGCTGGGCGTCGCGGACGGCCGCCTGGGTCTTCCACGGCTGGCCCGTGTAGTCGTACTCCCAGGGGATCTCCACACTGGGTTCGTTGCTGAGGTCGGCGTCGGTGTTGCCGGGGCGGGTGATGTCGTCGAGCAGGCTGTCCAGGTAGGTCGAGTACGCCGCGTTGCCGCCGCGTGCCTGGATGAGCTGGCGCAGGTTGAAGGGGACCATCGGTGTGTACTGGGCGGAGGTGCCCTCCACGAAGCCGTTGGAGGTGCCCGGAGTGAAGCCGCCCGCGAACTGGCCGTCCTTGTTCTTGGCCTGCATGTAGCCGGTCTGCGGGTTGAAGACGTTCATCCAGTCCTGGGCGCGGGTGGCGAACTTCTCGTAGACGGACGTGTTGCCGAGCGACTTCGCGAAGGCGGCGATGGCGTAGTCGGCGGAGTCGTACTCGAGTTGGGTGGAGACGGGGCCGTAGAAGTTGCAGCAGTTGTAGTCGTTCTCGTCGAGCGGGAGGTAGCCCTTCGCGTCCCGTACGGGCTCTCCGGGGCGGTCGTTGTTCGGGACGGTGGCCTCGTGCTGGAGGGCGGCGAGTGCCTTGGCCGTGTCGAAGTTGGTCGCGCCGAAGGCGTACGCGTCGGCGATGATGCCGGCGGCCGGGTCGCCGACCATCACATAGCTCTCGCCGTTGTTCGAGGCCCACTTGGGCAACAGGCCCGTCTGGTCGTACCCGTTGAGCATCGAGGTGACGACGTCACCGGCGACCTTGGGCTCGACCATCGCCATCAGCTGGGTCTGGGAGCGGTAGGTGTCCCAGCCGGAGTAGTTGGCGTACTGGGCCTTCTGGCCCTTGGCCAGCGTGTGGATCTGGTTGTCCATGCCCATGTACTGGCCGTTGTCGTCGGAGAAGACGTTCGGGTGCAGCAGCGCGTGGTAGAGCGCGGTGTAGAACTGCGTCTGCTGATTCGCGGAGCCGCCGCCGATCTGAAGCTTGGTCAGCGCCGTGTTCCAGGCGCCGTGGTTGGCCTGTTCGACAGCGGCGAGATCCCACTTCTTGATCTCGGTGGAGAGGTTGTTCGCGGCTCCGGCGTCACTCGTGTACGAGATGCCGACCTTGGCGTTCACCGTGGGGTTCGTGGTGGTGTCGAAGGTGAGATACATGCCGTTCGCGCCGGTGGTGGGCGGCTGGGCGGCAGCGGATGTCCGCGGTGCAGCGCTGGATGCCGGGGACGGCGTACCGGAGTGCTTGTTCGCGCTCGTGTGGATCGTCGGGGCGGGCTTCGCCGGGACGGTGAAGTGCTTCTCTTTCAGCGGCGCCGACTTCGCCTTCCGGGGGGCCAGTTGGACCTTGCCGGCCTTCAGCGACTTCGCGTCGGGGGTGATGGTGCCGCCGACCCAGGTGCCGCTCGCGGCGAACGGCCGGTCGAACTTGATGTCGAAGTGCAGCGTGTATCTGTTGGCGGCACCGCAGAAGTGACCGCTGTCGATCGCGCCGCTGATCTCCTGGCTGTTCACGACCTGGACGCGGGTTCCGTCGATCTGGGTGGCACCGCCGCTGAGCTTGAACAGCAGGTTCGCCTGCTGCCCCGCGGGGAAGGTGAAGCGGCCGAGGCCCGCGCGGGTGGTGTCGGTCAGCTCGGTCTTGACGCCGTTCGCGTCGGTGACCTTGTAGTAGCCGAGCCCCGCCTGCTCGTCGGTGTGACTGAAACCGGCGGACGTGGCCCCGAGGTCGCCCGACAGTGCGCCGGTCACCGGCAGGACGGGCAGGTCGCCCGCGACGGGGCAGCCCGGTCCCGAGATGTGGGTGAGGCTGAAGCCGGAGATCTTCTTGTCGTTGTACTCGTAGCCGCCCCCGTCGGGGCGGTCGGGCGTCGTGTCGGGACCCCACTGGACCATCCCGGCCGGCATGTCGGGGCCGGGGAAGGTGTCCACCGCACCGGAGGTGCCAATGAGGGGGTTGACGAGCGAGGCGGGGTCCGTTACCAGGGCCGGCGTCGCGCCGCTCGCGGCATACGCGTTGCCCACTGCCGGCAGTGGCAGAACGGCCAGGCCCAGGACGCAGAACAGGGCCGAATATCGGCGGGATCTCTTGCGGTCACGTGGCGCAGCTGAATGTCGGGGTCTCACCATCGGTTGCCTCCGCAGCAATTCGTGCCTGGCAGAACAGGTGCCGACGCACCGAGATCCCGGAACGCCGGCGACAGGCAACAGTTCCGGTCGCCCCCGGCGGCCTGACAACGTTGCCATGCACGAGTGTCGAGTGAAACGTGTGTGCTGATGGCATGTCAACGAGGCCAACGGGACTTTCTGAAAGCGAAGTTCACAAGGAGGCGCATGTGGCGAGGTCCCGGAGCAGCCCGACCCGCTTCGCCCTTGTGCGCAAACTCCGTCGCAAACTCGCCGAGCCGATGGCCTGCCTCCCGAAGTGGTTGCTCAACCGGCTGGCGCGGCAATGATTCCGGCAAGAATCTCCCAGCACCGGGTCATCCTGACGTCATGGGATGCCCATTCGCTTGTTCGGGTACGGACACGGTCAGACCTGGCAAGGCGGCCGACGAATTGCGGATTCCTTGAACGTGAATTGTGTCCGGAGGCGATTCCCTCGGTGCGGTCACGGGTGCTTCTCGTCGGCTCGCGCGAAGCGCGTCTCGGCGGTCGCGGCGGCGACGGCAACGGAGACGGCCAAGAGGCCGACGACGAGCGGCAGTCGGACGGACACACCGGTCAGTGATCCAGCCAGTGCCGTGCCCGCGGAGCCGGACGTGATCTTCAGGGCCGCGACCCAGATGAAGACCTGGCCGCGCGCTCCGCTCGGCGCGTACTCCGTGCGGGCCGCGAGGGTGGAGGCGAAGAAGAAGGAGTTGAGGATCCCGGTGAGGGCGTATGCCGCGACGGACACCGCGAAGGCGGGGCTCGCGGTCACGGTGAGGAGGCCGG
This sequence comes from Streptomyces hokutonensis, assembly GCF_042751305.1. Lineage (GTDB taxonomy): Bacteria > Actinomycetota > Actinomycetes > Streptomycetales > Streptomycetaceae > Streptomyces > Streptomyces hokutonensis_A. The sequence continues at coordinate 714,185 of NZ_JBHYWD010000002.1, read as the reverse complement.
CGACGACGCCCAGGGCGAGGCGGCGCATCAGCCGGTCCGGGTCGCCGGTGAGCGGGCGGGCCATGACCGCTATGGACCCGGTGAGATTGCCGAGGCCGTAGGCGGCGGTCAGTAAGGCCGCCGTGGCGGGCTCGGTGCCGAGGGTCCTCGTCAGATGGACCGCGGTGATCGGCAGCGCGGCGACGCTCAGGGCGACGACCATCGTCAGGTAGACGGTGCGCCGGAGCCGGCCCGTGCGGGCCATCAGCGCGAGGGTCGCTCCCGGCTTGAGGACGGCCGACCTGTCGCCACCGTGCGACGGCACGCTGTACGGCAGCAGCAGGACGCAGCCCGCCGCCGTGGCCGCTCCGGCGGCGAGTGCGAGAGCCGCCGCGGTGGGCGAGACCCAGCCCGACAGGGCGGCCACCAGGGACGGGCCGACGGTGCCGCCGATGCCGTAAGTGGCCACGTCCCAGCCCTGGGCCCGGCGCTGCGTGCGCAGTTGGGGTCCGACGATGGCGGGAAGCCGGCTGCTGATGCCGCCGGTCAGCAGCGGCCCGCAGGCCCCGGCCGTGGCCAGCAGCAGCGCGGGCAGTACGACAGGTGTGTGACCGTACGTCACCACACCGGCGGTCAGCGCGGTGGCGTACAGCAGACAGGCCGCCGAGATGACCTTGCGGCCGTCCCGGGCGAGGTCGAGCGATCGGGCGACGAAGGGGCCGAGCAGATGCGGGGCGGTGATGCAGGCGCCGAGTACCCCGGCGAGCGTCCCGGAGCCGCCGGACGAGGTGACGAGCAGGACGACGGCGACCACGGCTCCGCCGTCGGCGGTGCGGGCCAGGGCCGCGGCGACGACGTAGCCCGCCAGGCCACCGGCGCCCCCGTCCCGTCCGGACGGAGGCGAGCCCTCCCGCGACCGCTGTGAACTGCTCGCTGTGCGCTGCGAGTTCATGCCGTTCGTGCTCAGGAGGTGAGCCCGAGGGTGTCCAGGGCGGCGACGACCTCCTGGCGGGCGGTCTCGTCCAGCCCTCGCAGCGGTAGCGGCAGGTTCGGTTCTCCTGTCAGTCCGAGGTGGGAGGCGGCGGCGGAGATGACGCGCAGGCTGCCGTGGCGGCGGAACAGGGCCCACAGCGGCTCGAGTTGCGCGGAGAGGTCCACCGCCGGACCCGCGTGGCCGGACTGGGCGGCGCGGGTGATGGCGAGCGCGGTCAGCGGGAAGGTGCCGCCGATGACCGAGTACCAGGCGTCGCACCCGGCGTTCAGACCGCGCGCGGCCGTCCAGTCCCCGCTCACCCCGATGGTGACGGTGTCGGGGATCAGCGCGCGGAGTGCGGCGACGCGGAGTCCGGCCTCGCGCGGGTCGTCGGGCACACCGGGGATCTTGATCGAGCCGATGTTGGGCAACTGCGCGATACGGCCGTGCAGTTCGTCGGTGAAGTGCACATGCGTGGTGCCCGGGTTGTCGTAGACGCACAGCGGTACGGAGAGGTCGCGTGTCACGTCCTCGTACAGGCCGAACACCTCGTCCTCGGTGAGGGGTTGATACGTCATCGGGGCGAGCAGCACTCCGGAGGCGCCCGCCCGCTGGGCGTCCTCGGCCAACTCCCGTACGTGCGAGGTGCGCAGCGCGCCGATGCCGACGATGACGGGCACCCCGTCGGCGGCCTCCACCGCGATCTTCGCGGCGTGGGCGCGCTGTTCGCGGGTGAGGTAGGCGTAGCCGCCGGTGGAGCCGAGCGCGCCGATGGAGTCCACGCCGGCGGCGGCGAGCCGTGCGACGAGCGCCGCGTAGGCCGTTTCGTCGATGCCCTGCTCGTCGGTGGGCGTGAGGGGGAAGGCGCTCAGGCCGCGGAACATGGTGACTCCTTGCGTGGGTGGGACGTGCGTGCTGGTCAGTTGGCCGTCGCCGAGCGCAATTCCTTGACGACCGCGGCGAGTTCGGCGGCGAAGGCCTCGGCCTGCCGCTCGCTGACGGTGGAGGAGGTGACGCGGATCGCACCCTGGTGGGCGGCCGGGTCCGGCGCGAAGAGGTGCCCGGGCCGTACTGCCCACCCGCGCTGGGCGAGGGCCGCGACCGCGGCCCGTGCGTCGACGTCGAGCTGGACCCATACGTTCAGTCCGTCGGGCCGGTGCGGGACCTCGATGCCCTGCGCGTGCAGTCGCCCGACGAGCAGGCCACTGCGCCGGGCGTACAACTCGCGGGCCCGTTCGTGGAGTTCGTGGACGCCGGGGTCGAGCAGGAGTTCGCGGGTGACGTGCTGAAGCAGGCGGCTGACCCAAGTGGTGCCGGCGCTCAGCCGCGCTTCCAGGCGCGCGGCGGTCTCGGCGTCGGCGGCGACGAGGGCGAGTCGCAGATCCGGTCCGAGGAACTTGGACACGGACCGCACCAGCGCCCAGCGTGAACTGTTCGGCGGTGTGATGCGGTGGTACGGCCGCGCGGAGACCACCGAGAAGTGGTCGTCCTCGATCACGAGGACCTGGGGGTACTCCGTGAGGATCGTGCGCAGGTCGGCCGCCCGTTCCTCGGTGAGGCTCGCGCCGGTCGGGTTGTGGGCCCGGGGTGTGCAGACGACCGCGCGGGCGCCGGCTTCCAGGGCCGCCCGCAGGGCGTCGGGGCGCATGCCGGCGCCGTCGACGCCGACGGGTGCGGTGCGGTAGCCGTTGAGGCGCAGGGTGCCGATGCTCGCCAGGAAGCAGGGATCCTCGATCGCCACCAGATCCCCGCGGGTGAGATGGGCGTTCAGGAGCCGCTCGGTGGCGTCCACCGCTCCGTGCGTCACCAGCGTGCGGAGGGGTTGGTCGATGTCCTCGGCGAAGTCGGCACCGGCCCATGCCTCCAGTCCGGGGTCGATGGCGGGCGCGCCGTACAGCGGCGGGCTGTAGTCGCCGCGCCGGGTGGCGGCCAGAATGTCGGGCAGCAACCTCGGGTCGGGGTTGCCACTGGCGAGGTCGACGCAGTCGGCGCCGACACCGACGCCTTCGCGCGCGAGCTGCGGCACCGCCGCGACGACCGTGCCGCCGCGGCCCCGCGTCTCGGCGACTCCCGCCTCGACAAGGCGCCGGTAGGCGAGGGCGACCGTGTTCCGGTTGACGCCCAGCTCGGCCGCGAGCGTCCGCACCGGGGGCAGACTCGTCCGCGGCGCCAGCTCGCCGGAAGCGACCTGGTCGCGCACGCTCCCCGCGATCTCGGCCGCGGTGACGCCCCTGATAGCCACGTGATCAGCTCCACCCGAGGAGAAGGATTCGTCCAAGCACCAGGATTCGTCCTATGCCAAAGTTTGTCCTATGCCAAACATACGCCACGGGCGACCACCGGCGCCACCGTCCTCGTCGAGCGGGTGGAAACCCCGGACGTCGCCGGGGCCCGCTGGTTCCCTCTTCTGCTGGTAGCGATCCGCGTGCTGCCGGGCTGTCCCGACCGGCCCGCTCTTGCCAGGGTGAGGGGCATGACTGTGGGTGTGGGTTTCAGTGGTGAGGTCGCCGAGTTCTACGCGAAGTACCGTCGTGGCTATCCGCCTCCGGTCATCGAGGCGCTGCGAGCCGCCTTCGCGCTCACCGCCGACGACATCGTGCTCGACCTCGGATGCGGCACCGGCCAGCTCTCTCTTCCGCTCGCCTCCCGGGTCCGTTCCGTCATCGGCATGGACCCGGAGCCGGACATGCTGCGGCTCGCCGGGGAAGCGGCCGCGGGGCAGGACGTGCGCAATGTGACATGGGTGCTGGGGGCCGACAGTGACGTCCCCGCGGTGGGGGCGCTGGTGGGGCGGGGCTCCCTGGCGATGACGGTGATCGGGCAGGCGCTGCACTGGATGCGGCACGAGGAGCTCTTCCGTACCTTGGCGCCGTTGTTCCGTACGGGCGGCGGCATCGCCGTCGTGGCCAACGGCACACCGTTGTGGCAGCAGGACTGCGCCTGGTCACACGCGCTGCGGGCCTGTCTGGAGGAGCACTTCGGCAGGAGGCTGGAGGCGACGTGCGGGACCGCCGCGCGCGACCGGCGCCGATACGAGGAAGCGCTCCGTGCGGCCGGGTTCACGGATGTGCGGGAAACGGTGATCGACCACAGCGTCGAGCTGAGCGTCGACGAGATCATCGGCGGCGTCTACTCCGCGATCCCCGCGGACAAGCTGCCCGGGCAGGAGGACCGGCCGGCGTTCGCCGAGCGGATTCACCAAGCGCTTCCGTCCGGCCCGTATCTCGAAAGCGTCCGGGTCTCCGTACTCGCGGGCCGGGTGGCCTGATCGACCTCACAACTGGCGATGAGCCAACTCCCGGGTGCCGCGCGTCTCTCCACCGTTCGACCGTCTCGACGCGGCGAAGGCTCTCACGACACTCCCGTGAGGTTCCATCCCACCCCTCACAACGGCAACATCCGAGGTCAGCGCGGTGCAACGGTCCTCACCAGGGAGTTCGTCGGAAGTCCTGCGCGGGCTCCGGCGCCCGCATAGCGTGCGGTGACCAGGACCGTTCCCCGCGTTCTCGCGGTCGGTACCTGTTGGGGCCCACGACCCACTAGGAGATCTTGGAATGTCCGCCGACAGCTCCGAGTTACACCCGCTGCGCCACCGGCCCGCGCGACACGCCTCCCCCATCCCGCCCTCGCCGCCACCCGCTCAGCACAACAACAGCAACTGGCGGTCGGTACGGGCCCGTTCATGGACCGGGCCCCACCGCGATCTACGACTCCTGCGCCGGGCCTGCCGCCGGCAGCGACGCGTCGCGGCATTCGTCGCACTCGGCTACTTCGCCGTCTTCCTCACCCTCACCGTCGAACTCCCCTCGGTGATGACCGCTCCCGCCGTCGGCGGTCTGCCCGCCGGCCTCTGCCTGGCCCTGGTCCAACTCCCCGTCACCTGGCTGGCCGTGCTCTTCTACGAGTACACCGCGCGACGCCACGTCGACCCCCTCGCCCGCCGGGTGCGCCACCAGACACCGCACCCCCGCGACGAGCAGGTCCTGCCGTGACCGACTTCAAGGGCGCCGCACAGTCCTGGTCACTCGTGGCGTTCTTCAGCGTCGTCACCCTCACCCTGCTGCTGTGCGTGGTCACCGGCCCCGACCGCGACGACCTCGACGAGTTCTACACCGGCTACCGGTTCCTCTCCCCGCTCCGCAACGGCCTGGCCATCGCGGGCGACTACATCTCCGCAGCCACCGTCCTGACCGTCGGCGGCATCATCGCGCTCTGCGGCTACGACGGTGTCGTCCTGGCCCTGAGCACGCTACTCTCCCTGCTGCTCCTGATGTTCCTGCTGGCCGAACCGCTGCACCACACCGGCAGGTTCACCATGGGCGACGTACTGGCCCGCCGGATGCCGGGCCGCGCGGTGCGCATCACCGCGTGCGCCGTCACCCTCGCCGCGCTGGTGCCCATGATGGTCGTCCAACTCGCGGGCGTGGGGCAGCTGTTGGCGTACGTTCTCGGCTTCTCCGACAGCACCATGCGCACCGGCTGCGTCGTCGGTGCCGGGGCGCTGATGATCACGTACGCGGCTCTCGGCGGCATGCGCGGCACCGCGCTGATCCAGATCCTGAAGACCGTGATCCTCCTCGGCTCGGGCCTGGTCGTCGCCGCGCTCATCCTGCACACCTTCGGCTGGAGCCCGCCGACTCTCTTCCGGACCGCCGCACGGAACAGCGGGGCGGGGCCCAACTACCTGCGCTACGGGCTCCAGTTCGCCGGCGGACGGCATCCCGCCCTCGACATGATCAGCACGCAGTGCGCCATCGTGCTCGGCGGTGCGTCCCTCCCCCACGTCACCATGCGCATGTACACGGCCGGGAGCACCCGTCAGGTGCGCCGTGCGATGTCGTGGGCCGTGTCGGCGGTTGCTCTGTTCATCGCCGTCATGACCGTCGTCGCGGTCGGCGCGACCGCGCTCATCGGCTCGAAGACCATCACCACCGCGGATCCGCGCGGCTCGACCGCCTATCTCCTCGGGGCGCGCGCCGCGTTCGGCACCGATCTCTCGCGTCCGGAGAGCCTGCTGTTCACCACCGTCACCACGGCCATCTTCCTGACCCTGCTGGCCTCCGTGGCCAGCATGACCCTGGCCTGCGCCAACTCCCTCGCCCACGACATCGCCGCCCGCCCCGACACACCGCCGCTGCGCGAAATGGCGCTGGCCCGCCTGTCCGCCCTCGCCGTGGGAATCCCCGTGATCGGCCTGGCCGTACTCGCCCAGCACCGCAGTCTCCAGCCGCTCGCCATCCTCTCCTTCTGCCTGGGCGCCTCGGCGATCGCCCCGGCGCTCCTCTACAGCCTCTTCTGGCGCCGCTACACCCGCGCCGGTCTGCTGGCCACACTCATCGGCGGCACGGTCAGCGTCCTCGTCCTCCTCCCCGGCACGAGCCTCGTCTCCGGCACCCCCCAATCGGCGTTCCCCGACGCCGACTTCAACTGGTTCCCCTTCACCACGACCGCGCTGGTCTCCGTCCCGGCCGGGTTCCTCTGCGGCTTCGTCGCCACCGTCCTGTCCCGCAGAAGGTCCGGCGCCCGCGCACGCAACCGCTACGAAGCCATCGAGCCCGTCCTGCTGGCCGGACCGGCGTACCCCAAGAACAGATGACAACCCGCCGCCGAGGTCGGGACCGGGGGCCGCGGCCCCCGGCACCCGCCTGTCAGCCGGCGACAGCGAACTGGCGCAGCGCGTCCTGGGAACCGTTGAACCGGTCGTGGTCACCGACCGTCTGCCCGGACGACGTGTACTGCCACATCGTGTACGCCGACCAGCCCGCCGGAAGCGCCCCCACGGACGAGGCGTACCGGGCCACCCACAGGGGGTTCGTGGCACCGAAGCCCCGGTAGCCGCCGGTGCAGCTGCTCCACCAGCTGGTGGACGTGTAGATCACGGCATTGCGACCGGTCCGGGTCTTGTAGCGGTTCAGGAAGTCACCGATCCAGGTGACCATGCCGCTCGCCGACTTGCCGTAGCAGGAGTCCCCGTAGGGATTCCACTCGATGTCCAGTGCCCCCGGGAGCGTCCGGCCGTCGCCCGACCAGCCCCCGCCGTGGTCCACGAAGTAGTCGGCCTGCGCGGCTCCGCTGCCGCCGTCCGGTGTGGCGAAGTGGTAGGCCCCGCGGACCATGCCGACGTCGTACGCACCCTCGTACTGGTCCTCGAAATACGGGTTGCGGTAGGAGGTGCCTTCCGTGGCCTTCGTGTAGGCCCACCTGGTACCGGCGCTCCACAGGCCGGTCCACGCCACATCACGCTGATAGCTGGAGACGTCCACGCCCTCGGTCTGTCCGGCCCGCTCCTCCGGGGACACCGTGCCGGTCCTGCCGCTCGTCCCGTCGTGGGCCAGGACGCCGATGCCCATGTAGGCGCTGCCCCGTGCGGGTCCGGGTTCGGCCGTGGTCGGCGCGGGGGCCATACCGGTCACGGTGAGGAGAAGGCCGGACACCACCACGGCCACGCACAGACGGGAAAGCCCGTCCCAGGTTGATATTCGTCGTCGCATACCGCCTATACGAACCGCAACCGTGCCGCATCGCACGTCATGTACCGCCAACCACGCCCGCACCCCGTACCTCTGGGCATCCGTGGGCCCGGCGCACGGCTCGACGAGGGCGAGGCCGCCGACGAAGCCGTAGGAGGACGTGATCTCCTGGATCGAGGCCGACCCGGGAAGGTTCGCCCGCACACGACTGGAGTGGTGAAGAGCAGTGACGAACGAGCATGACCTGGACGACGCGCTTCGGGTGGCCGTGGAGCTGGCCGCGTGGGCGTCGGAGACGATCCGCGGCGGGAACGGAGGGGCCTCGGGCCCGGTACGGCAGAAGGCGAGCCCGGCCGACATCGTCACGGACACGGACGAGGCGGTGGAGCGGCACGTACGGTCGGTGCTGCGGCGCGAGTTCCCCGGCTGGGGGATCGACGGCGAGGAGTACGGCGTCGAGGAGGGCGCGTCGGACGCGCCGCACTGGGTGATCGACCCGGTGGACGGAACCACCAACTACGCCCACGGGCTGGGCTGGTGCTCCTTCTCGCTGGGCCTCGCGCGGCCGGACGGCTCCCCTCTGCTGGGCCTGGTCGCGGACCCGTGGCGGGGCGAGGTGTTCACGGCCGTACGGGGCGGGGGCGCGCACCTGAACGGCGTCCCGATCCACGCGGCGGACCACACGACACTGACCGGCCATGTGTTCATGACGGAGTGGGCGGCGCACGCGCACTGGCCGGGCCTGGACGCACTGCTCGCCCAAATGGCCGAGCGGCACTGCACGGTACGCGTGATGGGCTCGACGGCACTGTCCTTGGTGCAGGTCGCGGCGGGCCGGGCGGCCGCCGCCGCGATCGGCGAGTTCCACCCCGTGGACGGTCTCCCGGCGCTGCTGATCGCAACGGAGGCAGGAGCGGTGGCCTTGCCCCAACTCCCCGCCTACGACGAGCCGTTGCTGCTGGCCGCGCCCGGAGTCGCGGCGGAGGCACGGGAGTTGTGGCAGTCGACGGTCAGTCCCCCGGTCCCGCGACAGTGACGACGACCTTGCCCTGCGGGTGGCCGTTCTCCAAGTGGCGGTATCAGGCATCAGGCCGAAGCGCTCGGCTTCGCCGCCGCCGTCAGGATGTACTGGAGTCGGCGGGCCGCGTTGAGATGGTCCGCGGTCCAGATGATGCGGACGGCGGTGGCCGTGGCGCGTCCGTCGTCGTCGCGCAGGTCGCGGCGCAGGGAGTCGACGAGGCGCGCTTCCTCCTCCGGATTGCGGGCCAACGGAGCCGGTACGGCGGTGTGTTGACCGAGTCCGGCGGCCAGGTCGCGATACCAGTCGGAGAGCCGGACGACGGTGTCGAGGAGGATCAGCCGGGCCTCGGAGCGGTCGGGCTGGATCTGTTCGTCGCCGCCGTTGCGCTGCCACAGTTCCAGCACGGCGTCGGCGGCGAGGCGCAGTCCCACGATCCCGGTGACCAGGGTGGTCATGTCGGAGAGCCGTACCGGCTTGGCGCCCCGTTCGGCGAGGTAGCTGCGGAAGGCGTCGTCGAGCCGGCGGGACGCGGCGGCCGCCTGCCGGCTCGCCTCCAGCGGTGCGTCGGTCGGCAGACAGCCGATGCTGCAGCGGCTGGCCGCGTACTCCACCGCGTCCGCGAGATAACGGGCACTGGCGTCGTAGGCGGCCGACAGCGCCCGGTCCACGGCGGCCCCTGCGCCTCGCGGCCAGAAGAACAGTCCCACCAGCACACTCACCGCGCAGCCCAGGGCGATGTCCTGGATACGCAGCAGCACGATGTGCCAGTCGGGGTCCTGGCCGATGTTGAACAGGATGACCAGGGTCACGGTGAAGGCCGCCTGTCCGGCGGCGAAGGAGATGGCGGCGGGGGCGATTCCGGCGAAGAGCACGGCGACGGGGAGCAGGAACCAGAGCAGGGTGCCGTGGTGGCCGATGAGCTGGAGCAGCCCGACTCCCACGAGCGAACCCACCAGGGTGCCGCCGAGGGCGCGCAGCGCGTTCTGCCCGGTGTTGAGCGCGTTGGAGCGCAGCACCGACAGGGTTCCGAGCAGTACCCAGAAGGAGTGCTGGACCCCTGTCGCGTTCGCCAGCGCCACCGCGATTCCTAGACCGAGCGCGCCCCGGAGGCTGTTGTGCAGCCAGACCGAGCGCGGCTCCAGGTGGGCGGCGGCACGCTCGACGGCCGAGCCCAGCGGCTGAACCAGAGCACCCGGTTCCCCGCCTAGCAGTCGCTCCGGCCAGCTGCGCCGCTCGGCAGCCGCGGCGAGATCCACGTTGCCGGCGATCTGCAGGGTGGCGAAGCCCAACTCCTGGGCGCGGAACGAGAGATCGAGGGTCTCGATGAAGGCGCGGACCTCCGACTCCGTGCGCGGCTTCGGCTGTTCCACGGGCAGCCGGTGGGTGGCGCCGTCCTCCATGCCGTCCATCGCCGCGCGCAGGACGACCAGGGCGGCGCGCAGGGCGTCGGGCGCTTCGCGCGGGGCGTCGAGGAGTACGGCCGCCTCGTCCAGGGCCGTGGCCGCCGCCCGGCGTACGGTGCGTGCGTCGGCGTCGCAGACCCGGCGTTCGGCAGCCGCGGGACCGCTGTCCTCCACGATGGCGCTGAGCCAGGTGAGTTCGTCGACCAGGCGGACCAGGGCGCGGGAGCCGACGGAGAGACCGGTGGGCCGGTAGGGAGTGGCGTCGAAGGCGGTGCGCAGGTCCGCCGCGGCGGCGGTGGCCCGGTCGGCGGCGGCCTCGCACTGCCGGGCGGTCGGCGCCTGCGGGCCGCCGTCCAGCCAGGAGGCGTCGGTGCGCAGTTGTGCCGCCGCCGCGCGGCAGACCCGGGCGGCGGGCGCGCTGAGCGGGTCCCCGGTGGGCCGGGGCCACAGCAGGGAGATCGCGAGCATGGCGGCGACCGCGGCGAGGCCCGCGCCCGCGAGCCGGTCGGGCAGTTGCGACAGCGGGGCCGGCGAGGTCACGGGGAGGATGAAGGCCAGCAGGAGAGCGGTCGTGGCGCCCGCGAGGACGGAGCTGACCACCCCCGAGAAGAGCACCAGGAAACCCACCACGACCATGGTGGCGACCGCCAGCCAGTTCGTCCGCGCCACCAGCGTCCCAAGACAGATGAGCGCCGCCCAGCCCAGCGCGAGTCCCACGTGCGCCCGCAGGCGCTGCACCATCGGGCCGGTGAACTCCACCAGCAGGAGCATCGAGAACGACCCGAACGCCGCGTAGGTCGCCATCGTCGAGGATTTCAGCAGTTGGCCGCAGAGGGCGAACAACGCGGGCATCACCAGTGCGGTGCGGGCGGCCCTGCGGGTCGCCGCGAGCCCCGGATCGTGGGCACGCAGCCACGTCGGAATCCGCCGGGGCAGTCCGCGCCAAGGTCTCTCCATACGCCGGCGCACCTCCAGCCCGCGCAGCACCCATGTGCCCCGCCATCCCGAGTATCCGCCATGCCCGGCGATCGTCCCCACCGGGACGGGCCAAGGCGCGGGAGGCCCATCACCCAGTGATCGCCAGCGCGCCGGCCTCGGCGAGGAGGGCGGCCGTCACGGGATGAGGACCGTGGTTCGCCCACTCCAGCGGGGACCGGCCGGTGCCGTGATCTTCCCGTACGTTCGGATCGGCGCCATGCGCCAGCAGTTCGCGGACCGTGTCGGAGTGCCCCCAGCAGGCCGCCGCGCACAAGGGCAGGCCCTCCGCGCCGATGCCGCTGCTCTCGGTGCCGGGGAGGGCGCCGGCCGAAAGGAGCAGGCGGACGATCTCGGCTTGCCCGTTCACGGAGGCGGCGTAGAGCGGCGTGGTGCCCTCGCTGTCGACTCGCCCCGGGTCGGCACCGGCCCGTAGCACCGATTTCACGGCACCGGCGTCACCCACGACTATCGCCCCGAAGAGCCGCCGGGAGAGCTTCTTCTGCTGCCGCTGCTTCATGGGCCGAGATTAGGTGATGATGGGTTCATGGCATTGACGACGGCGTTCACGAAGCTGTTCGGCGTGCAACACCCCATCGCCTTGGCGCCCATGGGCGGATCGGCCGGTGGCGCGCTGACCGCGGCCGTCTCCCGTGGGGGCGGGCTCGGCCTGCTGGGCAGTGGCAACGGCGAACGCGACTGGCTGGCGAGGGAGTTGGCCATCGTCACCGAGAACACCACGAACCCGTGGGGTATCGGTTTCCTCACCTGGCAGATAGATGTCGCGGCGGTGGAGCACGCGCTGGAACACCAACCCCGGGCCGTGATGCTGTCGTTCGGTGATCCGAGCCCGTTCGCCGAGCGAATTCGCCGTACGGGTACGCCACTTGTCATTCAGGTCACCGATCTGGAGGAAGCCCGGCGGGCGGTGGACCTGGGCGCCGACGTGATCGTGGCGCAGGGTTCCGAGAGCGGCGGACACGGTGCCCGGCACGGTCGCTCCACGCTGCCGTTCGTGCCGGTCGTCGTCGATCTGGCAGCTCCGACACCCGTACTCGCCGCCGGTGGCATCGCCGACGGCCGTGGGCTGGCCGCCGCTCTCGCCCTGGGAGCCGCCGGGGCACTCATCGGCACCCGCTTCCAGGCCACCGCCGAAGCCCTGGTCGCCCCCTCGACCAGCACGGCCATCGTCCAGGGCCACGGCGCGGACACCGAGCGCAACAGGATCCTCGACATCGCCCGAGGCTCCGACTGGCCGTCGAAGTACACCGCCCGCACACTCGGCCACCCGTTCCTCGACCAGTGGCGCGACCGGGAGACGGAACTCGCCACCGACCCCCACGCCCGGCACGCCTACCAAGCCGCCCTGGCCCAGGGCGACATACCGCCGCTGCCCGTGTGGGCGGGCGAAGCAGTCGACCTCATCAACGACCTGCCGTCGGCCACCGACCTCGTCAACTCCCTTGTCACACAGGCCGAGGAGGCACTCGCCCGAGCCGGAAAGGAACCCTGATCTCATCTGACGTTATGTCAGGTCGGCCTTTCGAGCGAGGATCTGGATCCCCTTCGACTCATGGCCGTTCATCGTGGACACCGTCACGGTCCGGGTGCCGATGCCTTCGAAATCGGCGAGCAGCGCGGTGAGCCACTCGCGGGAGTGATGGCGGCACACCGCGCCGTCGCCGGTCCGGAACACGCCGTAACTGACGTCACCGCGGCCGGCGTAGTCGTCGTAGCGGCTGCGGTTGCGCTCGTCGTCCTGCAGCAGGAGGTCACTGACGTAGAGGACTCCGCCGGGCTCGAGGACGCGGTGCAGCTCGGCGATCAGTCGGCGTTGAGCTTCGTCGCCCGGGACGCAGGTCAGTACGGCGAAGAGCAGGACCACGTCGAAGTCGGCGTCCGGGGAGGGCAGGGACGGAGGTGCGTCCAGGGTGGTGAAGTGCACGGCGGGGTGCAGGAGTTGGGCCCGTTCGATCATCGCCGGTGAGATGTCGGCGCCTGTCAGATTGCGGAAACCGTGCTGTTCGAGTTCGTCCAGCGTGCGGCCGTAGCCGCATCCGTAGTCGAGAATCGCGGCCTGCCTGCTGATCCCCGCCAGCCAAGGCAGATGGAGCGGGTGCGTGAATGTCTTCGTGGCCGCGGCGGCGTCCCAGTAGGAGATCTGGGTGTCGAGATGATCGGACACGGTGGATGCCTCTCTGCGGAGCAGCAGGGACACCAGGGTGACCTAGAGTCGCCGAATGCGACAAAGGACAGGCGTGGTGGCAGCCGGGGTGGTGGTCCTGGCCTGGGGCGAGTGGCTGAACCGCCGCTGGTCTCGAACTCTCGTGGGAGACAACGGGGGTGAAGTCGAGGCAGTGGTCGTGCTGGGATACCGGAACCCTCAGGCGACGGCGAATTTCATCAACCGTTGGCGAGTCCGCGCCGGAATTCGCTCCATCACCGATGACGGCGCGCACGACACTCGCGTGATCTTCAGCGGCGGCACGACGACCAGCGGTGGTGTCTCCGAGGCCCGGCTGATGGCCGACTACGCGCGGTCGGTGCTCGAATTCGACGGCCCGGTTTTCCTCGAAGACGAAAGCACGACGACATGGGAGAACGTCACCAATGTGATCCCGCTGCTCGAGGACGCAGACCGCATCAAGATCGTCTCCCAGCCGGCACACGCCCTCAAGGCCCGCGCCCACTTGCGGCGGCAGCGCCCCGATCTCGCGAAGAGGCTCGTGCGCGCGGACGACTACCGCCCCGGCGAGTGGCTGATCGTCAAACCGCTGCTGGCGCTGTACGGGCTCTGGAAACTCCGCGACCTGAAGGCCGATGAGCGGAGGACGACACCTGACTGACCCTCAACTCCCGGCTCCCAGCACGTACAACCCCGGAAGGTTGACCACGATCGCCTCCTGGGTGCTGCGGGCGATCACGACCACGGCTTCCTCCGCGGGGTCGGGGTTCTCCTCGCGGTGCGGGACGAACGGGGGGATGAAGATGTAGTCGCCGGGGGACGTGCGCAGGCGTATCTCCTCCGGCTGCGGGCCGGCGTCGTCGAGGAAGACGAACTCGGGGTGTCCGCTCACCACGTAGATCGCGGTCTCGGACTCGCCGTGGTGGTGGTCGGAGGAGGCCGTGGAGGGGGCGACATGCGTCTGGCCCATCCACAGTTTCTCGGAGCCGACCGTCTTCCCGCTCACCGCGGCGAACCTGCGCATGCCCCCGCTCTGCGCCGTGTCGCCGTCGAGGGCGTCGGCGCGGATGTGGTGCAGGCGGTTGCGCAGTGGGGTCGCGGGCTGCCCTGCGGCGTCATGGAGATGGGGGTGGAAACCTTCGCCGGCGGTGGTCAGCGGCTCGCTCATGCCCGGTGACGCTAGAGCCGCCCCGAAAAGGATGTCAAGAGGTGTCCATTGCCCTTCACCTGCGGCAATGTTCCCGCAATGTATGCGGGAATGGGCGGGCGATCCCGCGCTGGGAACCCGTGGAAGTTCTCGTGCCGGGGCCCGCGTCGGCATTATGTGCGCATGCATATCTCCGCGAAGGCGGACTACGCCACGCGGGCCCTCTTGGAGCTCGCCTGCGAACCTGCCCGTCCCCTCACGTGCGAGGCGATCGCCTCCTCGCAGCAGATCCCGTTCCGGTTCCTGAAGTCCGTGGTGGGTGAGTTGCGCAGAGCCGGTCTGGTGCGCAGCCAGCGCGGCTGCGAGGGCGGCCACTGACTCGGCCGGCCCGCCGACGAGATCACACTCCTGGACGTCTCCCGCGCCGTGGACGGCGAGTTGGTCACCCTGCGCGGCGAACCACTGGCCGGGCTCGACTACCCCGGACCCGCCTCCGGCCTGCCAGGCGTGTATCGCCGTATCGAGGCGGAGGCCGCCGCCCTGCCCGGCGGCACCACCCTCGCCACCCTGCTGCCCGCCGCCACCGACGAACACGCGACTGCCGGGCGCCTGAGCCGCCGGGGAGCCGCATGACGACCCCGCCGACCAACTCGCCGTAGAAGTCGTCGAGTTCACGGATCCCCTGTGTCCCTGGGCCAGAGGATCCGAGCCCGTCTTCCGCCGGCTCCGAGCCGCCTTCGCGGGACAGGTCCGCCGGCGTCGCGCGTACCGCATCCTCTTCGACCACGACGACGACCCGGCACCCGATCCCGCCGCGGAGACCGCCTGGTACGCGCGCTACGTCGAGGACATCGGTGCCCACACCCACGCGCCGCGAGCCCGTCGGCTCAGCCGGGTGGCCGCGAGTTCCTGGCCGGCCGCCCTGGGCGCCAAGGCCGCCGAAGCGCAGGGCGCCGAGGTGACCGATCGGGTGCTGCGGCGGCTGCGGGAGAGCGTGTTCGTGCTCGGGGAGCCCGCGGACACGGCCGGGCCGGCGCTCTCCGTGGTGTCGGGCGTACCCGGCTCCCGCGGCCTCGTCCGGGTGCAGCCACAGGCGGCCGTGCGGCGGTGCTCGCGTCCACGGCGTGAAGCGCGGGGGCGGTCCGTGCCTACCAGCCCCTTCGGCCTTGAGATCGGCCCGTGCGGAGGAGGGTCACCAACTCCCGTCGCAGGGAACGGTCTTCCTCGGTCTCCACGGCTGTGTCGAGCTGGACGATGTCGATGCCGCTCGAGCGCAGCCAGTCGATGCGGTCCGCCACGGTGCGGGGCGAGCCGACGAAGGCGGCGGCGAGGGAACGGCGGATGTACGCGGTGATCTCGGCCGGGCCCGGGCCGGGTACCGAACGGCCGCGTTCGCGGTCCCGGTCGAGCTGGACGGCCTCGCTCCAGCGGGAGGTGTGTGCCGCCGTGCTCAGCCGGACGGCGTCGTCGGCGATCCGCCGGGCCCGGGCCTGGGCCTGCTCGTCGGTGCCGGCGAGCACCAGGTTCACGGGCCGCCAGATCCGCAGCGACCGTCCGTGCGCGGTCGCGGCGGCTCTGATCTCGGCGACGCGGAGGCGGGTCGCGGTGAGGGGCATCGGTGCGATGGCGTACACCTCGGCGTACCGGGCGGCCAGGTCGAGGCCCTCCGGGGACGAGCCGCCGAAGGAGACCAACTCCCCGCGCGGTGTGGGGAGTAGGCCCGACCGTGCCCCCCGGACGCTGTAGTACTCGCCCTCGAAGGCGAAGTCCTTCTCCTCGGTCAGTGCCCGGTGGAAGACGTCCAGGTACTCGCCGGCCCGCCGGTAGCGCTCGGCCTTCGGCAGTGTGTCGCCGTCGCGCGCGACATCGGTGTCGCTCGATCCGACGACCACGTGTGCGGTGGCCCGGCCGCCGGACAGCCGGTCGAGGGTGGCGAGCGACCGGGCTGCCGCGGTGGGCGCGGTGGTGCCGATCCGGTGGGCGACGGCGATGCGCAGCCGGCTGGTGGCGGCGAGCGCCCAGGACGCGACGAGCCAGGGGTCCGGCCAGGAACTCGACTGGGTCACCAGGGCGCTGTCGAGGCCGTCCTCCTCGTTCTCCCGGGCGGTGCGGACGACGTGGTCGGGGTCGGCGTCCCGGTCGCGGGGATCGGGGGCGAAGCGCAGCGCCTGCCGCTCCCGTGGCGTGTCGCCGAGGACGGGAGCGGCCCTGACGCCGCCGCGTATGTCGAGTTCCATGCCGGAACCTCCGCAGGTCAGCCGCCGGTGGGTCCGAGGCGGGCCAGGGTGTCGAGCAGCCTGGCCCGGCTGACGAACACCTCGGGCGGCAGTGAGACGTACAGCTGGAGCGTGGTCACGCCGGGGCGGTGGTAGCGCAGGATGCGTTCGCGGCACTCCTCGGGCGAACCGCTGATGAAGAGGCCGTCGACCACTTCGTCCGGCAGGGCCTTCTGGGCGGCCTCGATGTCTCCCGCGGCCCAGCGTTCGTGCGATTCGCGCAGCAACTCGCCGTGTCCCAGCCACTCGTGGAACTTTCGGTAGGGCTCCCGGTTGAGGATCCAGGCGAGGAAGGGCCGGGTGGCGCGGTGAGCGTAGTCGAGGTCCTCGGTGGGGCAGACGAAGACCTTGACGACGAGTTCCTTGCCGGGCGGCTGCGGGCCGACGGCGTCGAGGATCTTCGGTACGTCCTCGGGGAAGAGCAGGTTGGTGATCGCTCCGTCCCCTTCGGTGAAGCCGAGGCGCAGCATGCCGGGCCGCAGTGCGCCGAGGATGACCTTGACCGGGTCGGTCGGTGGATGCGGCAGCCGGTAGCCGGTGATGGAGAAGGTGTCGAAGTCGCCCGCGATGTGTTCGCCGCGCAGTGCCCGCGTCACGAAGCGAAGCACGTCGCGGGTCCGCTTGAAGGGGTCGTCGAAGGGGATGCCGTTGATATCGGTGACGTGCGCGGGGACTGATGCGCCGAGCCCCAACAGCAGTCTTCCGGGCGCGAGTTGGGCCAGTGTGGCGGCGGTCTGGGCGAGGACGGCCGGTCCGCGGGTGTGCACGGGAACGATGCCGGTGGCGATCCGCAGCGTCTCCGACCAGGCGGCGGTGACGGCGAGCGGGGTGAAGGCGTCGGTGCCGCCGCCCTCCGCGCTCCACACGTCGGTGTAGCCGAGGTCGGGCAGGCGTTCCACGAGGAAGCGGTGCCGGTCGATGGTCAGGCCCGGCAGGGGCAGGGTGATGCCCCACTTGGGCGGTTGCCGGTCATCGGTCATGCGGACGGCCGTCCTTTCGTACGTCGTCTGGGCCGGTCGGCCGCTTGTCCTTCGTCGTTCGGGACGGCCGGTCACTTGCCGACCCACACGGTGGTCAGGTCCAGGAACCAGGACTGCGGTTGGACGAGTCCGTGGACCGCGGGCGAAAGGGCGCGCGGATTGCGGTCGTTGACCACGAACAGCCAGGGCGCGTCCTGGGTGACCTTGGCGAGCGCCTGCCGGTAGTCGCTCTGCCGGGTGGTCCTGTCGGGTGAGGCAGCGGCCTCGGCGAGGAGTTTGTCGACGGCCGGGTTGCTGTAATGGCCCGTCCAGAAGGGGCTGTTGCTGCCGATGAACAGCGGCAGCAACGCCTCGGACTGGAAGAGCGTGGTGGACTGCGCGATGGCGTCCGAACCGAGGGCGACTTTCCCCTTGGCCTCGGCGCCGATCAGCGTGGACCAGTCGGTGGTGCGGATGGTCACCTTGATGCCCACGGCAGCCAGGTCGCGTTGCAGCGCCTCGGTGATCGGCACGGGCAGCAGATTGCCGGAGCCGCCGGTCGGCACGGTGACGGAGGTGCTGAAGCCGTCCGGGTAACCGGCCTCTGCGAGCAGCTTCTTGGCCTTGGCGGGGTCGTAGGAGTAGGTGTTGCCCTGCGGGTCGTAGGCGAAGGTGGCGCGCGGGGCGGCCTGGTAGGCGGGGTCGGCGGTGCCGTGCAGGAGGTCGTCGGCGATGGCCTTGCGGTTGATGGCGTAGTTGGCGGCCCGGCGCACGTCGGCGTTCTTCCAGGGGCCCTTGGTGGTGTCGAGGATCCAGTACCAGAGGTGGTCGTAGCTGTTGGTGAGGATCTGCGCGCCGTCGGCCTTGAGGCTCGCGAGGTCGTCCGGGTTGGGGTACTCGATCCAGTTCACGGAGCCCGAGCGCAGGGCGGCGGTCCGGGCGGCCGGGTCGGGGAGCGCCTTGATGATCAGGCGGTCGAGCCTGGGTGCGCCGCGCCAGTAGTGCTTGTTGGCGACGAGTTCGATCTGCTCGCCGGAGGTCTGCGACTTGAAGGTGAACGGCCCGGTGCCGACGGGGTGCTGGGAGAAGTTCGCGGAGCCCGTCCTGCGTACGGCGGTGGGGCTGGCGATCAGGACGTGGGCGAGGTCTTCGGGGAAGTGCCCGTTGGGGGTCTTGGTGGTCAACTGCACGTGGTCGGCGTCGAGTTGGCGGTACTGGACGATGTCTCCGGCGTACTCGCTCGCGGCGGCGCCGAGGACGGTCGTGTAGTACGGGCTCTTCTTGTTCAGGTAGCGGTCGAGGTTGAAGATCACGGAGTCGGCGTCGAAGCGGGTCCCGTCCTGGAAGGTGACGCCCTTGCGGAGGGTGAAGGTCCAGGTCTTGTGGTCTTCCGCGACCTTCCAGGAGGTGGCGAGGGCGCCGGTGATCTCGGGCGGAGCGTCGGTCTTTGACAGGTCGTAGCGGGTGAGGCCCTCGTACAGCTGGAAGGAGACCAGCCGCTTGCCCTCGAAGCCGGCCCCTCCGATGACCGTGTCGGGGTTGGGGAGTTTGCCGGTTGCACCGATGACCAGGGTGCCGCCGCGCCCGGTGGCCGTGCCGGCGGACTGACCGGCGGAGGACGAACTGCAGCCGGCGACGGCGAGCAGGAGAAGGGCCGCGGGCAGGATGGTTCTGGTTCGGGGGCGGTGCGTCATGGGATTCCTGTCGGTTCAGTGGAGCAGGGAGGGTTCACCGGTGGCGGCGGCCAACAGGGCCTGGGTGTAGGGGTGTCGGGGTGCCGTCCAGACGGTGTCGGCCGGGCCTTCCTCGACGGCGCGGCCGTGCCGCAACACCGTGACCCGGTGGGCCAGTTGGCGTACGACGGCCAGGTCGTGCGAGATGAAGAGGTAGGCCAGGCCCAGGCGGTCCTGGAGTTCGGTGAGCAGGTGGAGGACCTGGGCCTGCACCTTGGGGTCGAGGGCGGAGGTCGGTTCGTCGCAGATCACGAGCCGGGGGTGGGTGGCCAGCGCGCGGGCGATGGCTACGCGTTGCAGCTGGCCGCCCGACAGTTCGCCGGGATGGCGACGGGCGAGGTGTGGATCGAGTCCGACCTGGGAGAACAGCTCGGCCACCACGGCGGGCCGCTCCCGGCGCGGCATGCCGTGGGTGCGCAGTGCGAAGTTCACGGCCTCCCCGGCTCGCAGGCTCGGGTTGAGCGAGCCCCGGGGGTGCTGGGGCACGAACTGCAGCCGGGCCCGGACCGCCCGTCCGCTCCGGCCGCGCAGCCGGCCGGGGTCGTGCCCTGTGAAGCGCACCGTGCCCTCACTGGGCGCGATCAGGCCGAGGGCGAGGCGGGCGAGGGTGGACTTGCCGGAGCCCGACTCGCCCACCAACCCCAGGGTTTCGCCGGGAGCGACGGTCAGGGTGACGTCGTCGACGGCGACCTGGCCGCGCGGGTAGCGCTTGGTGACGTGGTCCAGGATCAGCAGCGGGTCCTGGGGGGCGGTCATGGGCGGTCTCCCAGCGGTGCCGTGAGAAGTTCGGCGGCAGGGCGGGCGAGTGTCTTCTCGGGCGGTGCCGCCACGGGGATCCGTCCCGCGCGCGTGACGGCACCGCGGCCGCCGACGCGGCGCGCCGTGGTCGGGTCATGGGTGACGAGCTGCGCCAGGACGGTGAGCGGCCGAACCCTGAAAACGGTCATGGACGACCTCCCAGCGGCGCAACGCGTAGGCCGGCGGGCGGAGTTGGCGAGCACCTTCCTGCGCAGCGCCGGCTCCACGATCCGCCCCTCCCGCAGGACAGCCACATGGCCGCGGATACTGCGCGCCGCAATCAGATCGCCGGTAACGGGCAACACGGAAACAGTGAGCAGCGAAACCCTGAGAACAGTCATGGGCGGTCTCCCTGCGGCGCAGCGAGCAGCCCGGCCGCACGGCGCCCGGAGCCGGCGAGCACCTTCTCTGTCGGTCCCGTACCGACGATCCGTCCCTCACTCATGACGACCACATCACCGCCGATGCGGCGTGCCGCGGTCAGGTCGTGGGTGACGAGCAGCAGGGAGATGCCCTGTTCGGTGCGCAGGGTGTCGAAGAGGTCGAGGATGCGGCCTCGGACGAGGGCGTCCAGGGCGGTGGTGGGCTCGTCGGCGATGAGGAGTTCCGGTCCGCAGGCCACCGCCAGGGCGATTGCCGCCCGTTGCTTCAGACCTCCGGACAGCTCGTGGGGGTACGCGCGTGCCACGCGGTCCGGGTCCGTGACGCCGGCGGTGGTGAGCAGGCCGGGGACGGCTGCTCGGGCGGCTCGTCGGTTGTCGGCGATGCGGTGGCGGAGGAGGACTTCGACGAGTTGCGGGCCGATCCGGCGGAGCGGGTCGAGGGCGCCGTTCGGGTCCTGCGGTACGTAGCCGATGCGGCGCCCGCGGATGCGGGAGAGCTCGGCCTCGCCGAGGGTTCGCAGGTCGGTGTCGCCGAGCCGTACCCGGCCGGTGATGTGCGCCTCGCGGCCGGGCAGGCCCAGGACGGTGCGGGCGACCGTGGTCTTGCCGCTGCCGGACTCCCCGAGGAGGACCAGGGCCGCGCCCGCTTCGAGGGTGAGCGAGACGTCGTCCACCGCTCGCACCGGGCCGTCGGGCCCGTCGTAGCGCACGGACAGGTTCTCGACGTAGAGGCTCATCGCGCCCCCTGCGGGAGCCGTGCCGCACGGTCGCCGACGTGGTGGCGCAGGGCGTCGCCGAGTGTGTTGAAAACGACCGACACGACGAGGACGGCGAGTGCGGGCAGGACCGCGACGAAGGGGTGGGTGAAGATGGCGGGGCGCAACTCGTCGAGCATGGCGCCCCATTCGGCGGTCGGCGGTGCGACACCGAGGCCGAGGAAGGACAGGCCGGCGGCGTACACGACGGAGAGGCCGACGAGCGAGGACGCGTAGACGAGTACGACCGGGGCGACGACGGGGGCTACTTGGCGCAGGGCGACGGCCGCGCGCCCGGCGCCGCTGACCCGGGCGGCCTCCAGGTATTCGGCGGTTCGGATGCGCTGCACCTCGGTGAAGACCACTCGGGCCACGGCCGGGGTGAGGACGACGGACAGCGCGAGGACGGTGGCGGCGAGGCCGGGCTGCAGCAGGGTGGCCACGGCGATGGCCAGCAGGACGCCGGGGAAGGCGTAGAGCACGTCGAGGGTGCGCAGCAGGGCCTGTTCGGTGATCCTGCCGCCGAGTCCGGCGGCGATGCCCAGGGCGGTACCGGCAGTCGTGGCGACCGCCACCGGCAGCAGGCCGCCGATGAGCGAGGGCCGGGTGGCGAGGATGAGCCGGCTGAGCATGTCTCGGCCCTGGGAGTCGGTGCCGAGCGGATGGCCGGGGCTGCCGGGATCCAGCAGCCGGTGCTGGAGCGATCCGGCGGTGGCGGTGTATGGGGCGAGGAGGGGGCCGGCGAGGGCGAGCAGGAGGAGCAGTGCGGCACAGGTGGCCGGGATCAGGAGGCTCGCGTCACGGTGCAGGGAACGGGTCATGCCGTACTCCGCACGCGAGGGTCGACGAGCGCGTGGGCCGCGTCGACCAGGATGTTGACGCCGACGAAAGCCACGGCCACGACCAGTACTCCGCCCTGGACCAGAGGAAGGTCGCGGGCAGTCAGCGCGTCGTAGAGGAGGCGGCCGATGCCGGGCCAGGCGAACAGGGTCTCCACGAAGACCACTCCCTCCAGCAGGTAGGCGAGTTGGAGGCCGCCGATGGTGAGCAGGGCGGGTGAGGCGTTGTGGGCGCAGTGGCGCAGGATCGCCGTGCGGCTCAGGCCCCGGGCCCGGAGGCCGTCGGCGAGGTCCGAGGCGAGGGTGGAGGCGAGCGCGGTGCGGAACACGCGTGCGGTGAGGCCGAGCGGGACGAGGGCGGCGGCGGTCGCCGGCAGCACGAGATGCCGTAGCAGGTCCAGTGTGCCGCCGGAGCCGAACACGTCGTGCGTGCCGCCGGCCGGGAGCCACCGCAGCCGGATCGCGAACACGGCGAGGAGGAGCAGGGCCACCGAGTACTGCGGGGCGGACACGGCCAGGGTGCTCAGCGCGCCCGAGAGTCGGCCGGTCGCGCCGTGTGGGCGTACGGCGCCGAGTGCGCCCAGCAGTACGCCGCCGGTGACGACCAGGAGGAACGCGGTGCCCGCGAGGATCAGGGTCTGGCCGAGCGCGGGCAACAGGAGTTCCCCGACCGGGCGTTGGGCGGAGATCGAGGTGCCCAGGTCACCGTGTGCGGTGTGCCAGAGCCAGCTCGCGTAGCGCGCGGGCAGCGGACGTCCGGTGCCGAGGCGGTCGGCGAGTCGCTCGCGGGCCTCGGCGGGGGCGCCGGGGCCCAGCAGGGCGGCGACCGGGTCGCCGGGGATGAGGGCGACGGTGGCGTAGACGACGGCGCTCACGCCGAGCAGGGTCGGTACGGCGAGCAGCAGCCGGCGCAGCAGGAACCGGGTCATCCCGGGGCACGGTGGTTCGGGGGGCCGGGCATGGGGGTGGTTCCTTCCTCGGCGGGCGAGTTGCGGCGTGAGGAAGGGTGCGGGGCGGGCCGGGGCGGCAACCAGCCAGGCGTTCGTGCTGATACCGGGGGTCATAGGATCGCCGGGACCCGGCAGACCGACCTTGACCCGGCACAAAATGGCCAATTACCCTTCCTGCATGGCCCCTTGGCGAACCGACTACACCCTGGTCGGTATCGGCGGCTCGTGGCACCGCAGGTGCTTCGACGAGATCTGTCGTCCCCGCGCACGACGCTGACCGCCCGGCCTGTTCGCCGTCCCGGCAGCGTCCTCCTCAGCCATCCCCGCCGGTCCCGGTCCAGGGCTCGGCGCCGCCGTATCCGAGGGGACCGCGACACGATGCCACGCACCGTCGAAGCACCGATCGAACTCCCGGCGCCGCCGCGCCAGCCGGCCCTCCGCAGGGCGCCCGGCACTCTGCGCAGGTCGCCCGGCGCGGCCGCGCTGCACGCGGAGATAGACAATCCGCTGGATCTGATAGCCGGTCACCAGCTGCTGGCCGAGACCGAGCACCGGCGCGCGGAGGCGCACCCGCCGGGCCGGACCGCCTGCGACTGCGGCCACCCCGCGTGCGGGGCGCCGGCGAGCGGGCCCGCCGCCGGGACCCGGGTGTTCCTGCTGGAGCGGCATCCGGTGGCCCGGGCCGGGCTGCGCAGTGTGCTGTCGACGGTGCCCGGGCTGACCGTGGTGGGCAGTACGGGCGATCCGGCGCACGCTCTGGGCAGTGTGCGGCGGGTGCGGCCCGACGTCGTCCTGCTCGGGCAGGGTGACTCCCTCGGCGACGATCTGGCCGCGGTGGTGCGGCTGCGCGGGCCGGACGGCGCGCCGGACACGCGGGTGCTGCTGCTGCGCCGGGCCGAGACCACGGCCGAGGCCAACCGGATGCTGCTGGCCGGCGCGAGCGGCTGCTTCCCGCTGGAGCTGGCGGAGGACCGGATCATCGGCGCGGTGACCCTGGCCGCCGCGGGGGGCTCGGTGTTCCTGCCCGCGCCGCCGGCCGCCCGGCTCCAGGCCGCGAGCGTGGCCGGACACGCCACCGAGCCACCGCCCCAGCGCTGCGGGCTCACCGACCGCGAACGCGACGTCCTGGCGCAGCTGGCCCAGGGGCTGAGCAACGCCGAGATCGGCCGTGAACTCGCCCTGGCCGAGGCCACGGTGAAGAAGCACCTCACCCAGGCCATGCGCAAGACCGGCCAACCGGACCGGCTGCGGGCGGCGTTGTACGCCCATCGGCACGGCCTGGCGGGCTGATCCCGTACGGCATTTCGCAGGGCGGGCCTCCGATCGGGGGCCCGCCCTGCGGGCTGTCAGGACGGGTGCGTGCCGGAGCCCCCACGATGCGGGGCGGCACTCCGGAGTCGCCGACCGGCCCCGGCCCTGCGTCGACTCCGGCCGACGCGGGCGACCTTCGGCGCACTCCGACCGGTCCGATCGTCGCCCCCGCCGCATCCCTTCGGGGCTTCTGGGTGATCGGGCCCGCGCATAGCGTTGCCGACGACCTGAACCCCGAGGTCAGCACTCCCCCACTGCTGAAGGAGATCCCATGAGCGATGCGCCCGACGCAGGCATCGCACCCACCGGAGCCGACGTCCTGCACGATCCGTACGCCGGCACCCGCACCGAATCCGCCCTGCCCCACTCCCCGTACCGGGGCATGTCCGACGCCGACCGGTCGGCGCTGTGGCAGCAACGGCTGCACGAGGCCGAGGCGGGTCTGACCCGGCTGCTCGCGGCGCGCGGCGACGAGGTCCACCTCACCGACTGGTTCGCGCTCCAGGCCGAGATCTTCGCCGACCTGCCCGACCCGCTCACCGCCGAACCACCGGCCTGGCAACGGGTGTTCTTCCGCGGCCAGGCCCTGATGGAGCGCTTCCTGGTGGCCCGCTACGGCGAGGAGGTGCTCGCCGACTGGGCGCGCGCCAACGCCGAGATACACCGGCAGGTGGAGCCCGACCACGGCCGGGGCGCCGCCGACCCCATCCACCGGATCGCCCGGCAGGCCGAACTGTACGGCTCCACCTACGAGTTCGACGACGACGCACCACCCGCCGCCGAGCGGGCCGCGCTGACCATCACGCACTGCTCCATCTGGGACTACCGCGAGCAGGCGCGGCGCACCGGCGTCAAGATCACCCTCGCCTCTCCGTGCACGTACTGCACCGAGGCCCTCTCCGCCAACATCCGCGCGAAGGGCTTCCGGCCCTCGCACCAGTTGCGCAGCGGCCCCACCGGCCACGGCTGCCGCTGGGAGGCCACCGACGAACGGCAGGAGCCCTGATGTGCGGCGTCTCCGGATGGGTCGACTGGGAGACCGATCTGCGTACCCGGGAGCGGACGGTGCGGGCCATGGCCGAGACCCTGGCCTGCCGGGGACCCGACGCCGGCGGCCTCTGGCTGTCCCGGCACGCAGCTCTCGGTCACCGCAGGCTCTCCGTCATCGACCTGGAAGGCGGCGGTCAGCCGCTGCCCGACCAGGACACCGACACCGCGCTCAGCTACAACGGCGAGCTGTACAACTACCTTGACCTGAGGCGGGAGTTGCAGTCCCTGGGACACGCCTTCCGTACCCGCTCCGACACCGAGGTCGTGCTGCGAGCCCATCTCCAGTGGGGCCACGACGCGCCGCGGCGCTTCAACGGCATCTTCGCGTACGCGCTGTGGGACGGCCGTCGACAGGAACTCCTCCTGGTCCGCGACCACTTGGGCGTCAAGCCGCTGTACTGGTATGCCCACCGCGACGGGGTGCTGTTCGGCTCCGAGCCGAAGGCGGTGCTCGCGAATCCGTTGTTCCGCGCCGAGTTGGACGCCGAGGGCATCGCGGAACTCTTCGCCCTGCCGGCCGCCCCGACCGCGGGGCACGGCATCTTCCGGGGGCTGCGCGAACTGCGCCCCGGCCATCTGCTGGCCGTCGGCAGGACTGCGACGCGTGAACTGCGGTACTGGCAGCTGGCGTCGACGCCCCACACCGACAACGCGGCGACCACCCGCGAGCGGGTCCGTGATCTGCTCGCCGACACCGTCGAACGCCAGATGCTCAGCGACGTCCCGCTGTGCACCCTGCTGTCCGGGGGCGTCGACTCCAGTGCGATCACCGCCCTCGCCGCGGCCGCCCGGGAACGGACCGGGCACTCCAAAGTGACCAGTTTCTCGGTGGACTTCCCCGGCAGCGCCGACCGCACTCCGGACGCCTGGCGCACCAGCGCCGACGCACCGTTCGTGCAGGCGGCCGTGGAGCACATCGGGACCCTGCACACCTCGGTCGTGGTGCCCGACGACGACCTGCTGGACGCCCGCGACGCCGTGCTGCGCGCCCGCGACCGGCCCGGCTGGGGCGAGATGGACGCCTCGCTGCACCTGCTCTTCCGCGAGGTGCGGCGCCGCTCGACGGTCGCCCTGTCGGGTGAGGCGGCCGACGAGATCTTCGGCGGCTACCCCTACTTCCACGATCCGGCGGCGCTGGCCGCCGACACCTTCCCGTGGCTGCACGGCCGTACGACACCCGCCGCGCTGCTGCGTCCCGACGTACGCGCCGAGGTACGGCCCGAGGAGTACACGGCCGAGCAGTACCGGCGCTCCCTTGCCGAAGTCCCTTTGCTGCCCGGCGAGGCGGGTGCCGACCGGCGGATCCGTGAGGTCTTCCACCTGGCGCTGGCCCGCTGGCTGCCGCCGCTTCTCGACCGGGCCGACCGGGTCAGTATGTCGGTGGGTCTTGAGCTGCGGGTGCCGTTCTGCGACCACCGGCTCGTGGAGTACGTGTGGAACGTGCCCTGGGCGCTCAAGGCTCCGGGCGGACGCCCCAAGGGGCTGCTGCGCGACGCCGTACGGGATCTGTTGCCGCCGCAGGTCACCGACCGGCCGAAGAGCGGTTATCCGTCGACTCCCGCGGTGCGCTACACCGAGGTGCTGACGGCCCGGGCGCACGAGTTGCTCGCCGATCCGAACGCCCCGGTCTTCGACCTGGTGGACCGGGCCGTCGTCCGTGCCTCCCTCGCCGAGGGCCGGCCACTGCCCAGTCCGCGGACCGCGCCGAACCCCGTGGGCGGCCTGGATCACCTGGTCCAGGTGGACGAATGGCTGCGGGCCTACCGCGTGGGCCTGCGATGAGCGCACCGGTTCTCGACGCGTTCCGTGAGGCCGCCCGGCGGTGGACGACCGGAGTCGCGGTGCTCACCGCGCGGCACGGCGAGGAGGTGTTCGCGAAGACGGTCTCCTCGCTGTGCACGCTGTCGCTGGATCCGCCGTTGGTGAGCGTGGCCGTGGACCGGCGCAGTCCGCTGGTGGGCGCGGTGCGCGCCGACGCGCGGTACGCGGTGTGTGTGCTGGGCGCCCGCCAGGAGGGGCTCGCCCGGCGGTTCGCCGCACCGGGGGCCGGCCGGGCGCTGGGCCTGTTCACCGGGGCGCCCATGCGGATCGCGGCGACCGGGGCGCCGGTCCTGGAGGAATGTCTCGCCTGGTTCGACTGCCGGCTGCACGCCGTGCTGCCCGGGGGCGATCACGCGCTGCTGGTCGGCCGGGTCGTGGCCGCCGGGGACAGCGGGCCGGGCGACCCGCTGCTCTACCACGACCGTGCGTTCCGTTCCCTCGCCTCTCTGCCCGCACCGACCCCCACGGGAGTCAGCACATGACCCTGCCCGACCCCACCCCCAGGGGCCTGCTCACCGGCGACCGCTACCGCGCGGAGCTGAACGACGGCCGCGAGGTCTATCTCGACGGCAAGCGCGTCAGCGATCCCGTCACGCATCCGGCCTTCCGCCCCGCGGTGGACGAACTGGCGCGGCTGCTGGACCTCCAGCACGACCCCGCCCACCACGACCTGCTCACCTGCAAGGATCCCGACAGCGGCCGCCGTATCGCGCGCGGCTACCAACCGCCGCGCACCATCGAGGAGTTGCGCCTCCAGCGGCGCAGCGCCGAGTTCTGGCACGCCGAGTCGCTGGGCCAGCACGGCCGTTCGCCGGCCTTCATGTCCTCGATCGCGCTGGGCGTGTACGACTTCCGCCACCAGCTGGAGCGCGCGCACGCCGGGTTCGGCGCCAACGCGGAGGCCTGGTACCGGCATTGCGCGGACAACGACCTGGTCCTCTCGCACGCGCTGGGCGATCCGCAGATCGACCGCTCGGCGGACCCGGTCGACGATCCCGACCTCGCGCTGCGGGTCCTCGCCGAGAACGACCAAGGCATCGTCGTACGCGGCGCCAAGCAGCTGACGACCCTGGCGCCGTTCGCGCACGAGGTGCTGGTGTATCTGTCGGCGTCCTTCACCCAGCGCCGCGGTGAGCAGTTCGTGGTGTGGTTCGCGCTGCCGCTCAACACCCCGGGCCTGATCACTCTGTGCCGCGAACCGCTCGGCGACACCCCGTGGGGGCACGCGCATCCGCTCGGCGCCCGCTTCGACGAGCAGGACGCCATGCTGTTCTTCGACGACGTGACCGTGCCCTGGGACCGCGTGTTCCTACTGCGCGACGGCGCGTTGGCGCGCACCGGACTCGCCCGGATCAACGCGTGGAGCGCGTACATCGGCCATGTCCGCTACCGCGAGCGGCTGCGCACCCTGCTGGCCACCGCCACTCTGGTGGCCGAGAGCATCGGCGTCGATCAATTCCGCAACATCCAGGAGGACTTGGGCCGCCTCGCCGGGTACGCCGAGCTGACCGAACTCTTCCTCGACGCCGCCGAGGCCCGCGCCCAGGTCACCGACAGCGGACTGCTGGCGCCCGGCGACACCGCCGCCAGCCGGGTCTGGTCGGCCGAGGTCGCGGGCAGCGCGGTGGAGATCCTCCGCACGATCGGCGCCTCAGGCCTGCTGATGCAGCCCACCGCGAACGACCTCGCCAACCCCCGGCTGCGCCCGCACCTGGACCGGTACATGCGCGGCCGTGGCATCGACGCCGACCACAAGTCCCGCCTGTTCAGGCTCGCTTGGGAACTGACCGGGGACGCCTTCGGCCAGCGCCAGCACCTCTACGAGTACGTCCACCGGGGCGATCTGGCCCGCAACCGGATCAATCTCTTCAAGCGCTACGACCAGAGCGGTACCAGGGAGCGCCTGCTGCGGCTGCTCGAACCGGCCACCGCCACCGACTCCGCACAGGAGGCCCGCACATGACCGCGTCCGCCGCCGAGATCCAGGCCCGCACCCTGGCGGGCTACGCCGATGCCAGCAGGCTGCGCCAGGTGCACGACCGCGACTGGGTCCTCGACCAGGTCACCGGCGAACCCCGTGTGCTGCTCGACCTGGGCAGCGGCATCGGCCAATTGCTCGGGACCGCCCTCGACCGCTTCCCCTCGCTGCGGCGGGCCGTCGGCCTGGAACGCTCCCCGCACCGGATCGCCGAGGCCACCGAGCGACTCCGCCCGTACGGGGACCGGGTCGCCCTTCACGAGGCGGACCTCACCGCACCCGCACCACTCCCCCACCGCCCGGACATCGTCACCATGACGTCGGTCCTGCACTGGCTGTATCCGGACGAGCAGCGAATCTTCGAGTGGACCCGCGAACACCTCGCGCCGGACGGTGTCTTCCTGCTGACGACCTATCACCCGGCGCGCGACGAGCACGGCCTGGGCGGCGAGGACGACCTCGTCCGCACTGTCCTCGAAGCCCAGCACACCGATGTACCGGGCCTGTTCGCCGCACACGGAGTGCTGCCGATAGCGACCCGCACCCGGACCACCGGGGAACTCCGGCCCCTGCTGAAGCGGTACTTCAGGATCGAGGCGACCCTCGACCGCGACGCGGTGGTGACCGTGGAGAGCGCCGGGCAGTACGAGCACTTCCACGCCGCCACCTTCGGCGACTACTACAGCCGACTCGTCGCACCCGATCGACGCGCCGAGTTCTTCCGGGCGGTCGGGAACACGGCGTGGCGGCGGCAGGAGGAGACCGGACATGTCAGTCACATGACGGTACGGCTGTGGCGGCTCGCTGCCGCGTAACCTGGGACGACCCGCACGGCCGAGGAGCCATCCACCATGTCAACTCCCGTTCCCAGCCCGGAACTCGGCGCCTTCCTCCGGGCCCACCGCGAACTGCTCAAGCCCGCCGACGTCGGACTCAGTTCGACCGCCCGCCGGCGGACCCCCGGGCTGCGCCGCGAGGAGGTGGCCTCGCTGTCGGGTGTGGGCCTGGCCTGGTACACGTGGCTGGAGCAGGGGCGGGTGACCGCCTCACGCCAAGTGCTGGGCGCGGTCGCGCGGGCGCTGCGGCTGGACGCGGCGGGGCTGCGGCACGCGATGCGGCTCGCCGGGTACCACGAGCCGGTCGCCGCGGAGGACGAGAGACGGAGCGGACTGGTGACGGCGGTGCAGCCGGTCCTGGACTCCTGGCCGGCGAGTCCGGCCGTACTGCTGGACCGGTACTTCGACCTGCTGGGCTGGAACGCCTCCTGGAGCGCGCTGTGGGGTTCGCCGGAGACCGTGCCGGCGGACCGGCGCAACCTGATGTGGCTGATGGTGGCGGACGCCCGGCTGCGGACGGTCCTGCACGACTGGGAACCGCTCGCGATGAACGTCTTCCAGCACTTCCGGGCCCAGGCCGGGACCGCGCTGGCCGACGCCCGGACCGGTGAGGTCTATCGCCGGCTGGAGGAGGACGCGCCGGAACTCCGCCACTGGTGGGGGTGCCACTCGGTGGCGGAGCTGACCGCGCGCACGGTGACCGTGGAGCCCGCGGGCACCGGCCGGATCGAGCTGTCGCTGTCGTCGTTCCATCCGGTGGACGACCCGTCCGCGCTGGTGCTGCTGTTCACCCCGCGCACGGAGGCGGACCGGACCCGGATGGCCGGGCTCAGCGAGCGTCCGCTGCGCTCGGTCGCCGCCTCGCACTGACCAGCAGTGCACCGAAAGCGGCAGACAGAGCGAGGCCGACACCGATGGTGAGCGTGCCGGTCGTGACGTCCTTGAAGACGCCGACGGCCCATGCACCCAGGCCCGTGCCGGCGTACATCGTCGAGGTCAGCCAGGCGCTGGACGTCGCACGCAGGGCCGGCGCGACGGTGCCGGCCAGGGTCTGCTGATCGGTGACGAAGGCACCACTGGCCACGAACCACAACGCCACTCCGATCACCGACAGCGGCAGTCCCGGCCCCGCGACCGCGAGGCCGATCCCGGCCGCCAGCAGCACGCCCCACAGCGGCAGCAGCGGCGCGGGCGCTCCGCCGGCCGCCCGCGTCCGGTCGCCCAGCCGTCCTCCGGCCATCGAGCCCACCACGCTGCCCGCTCCGACCACGATGCCGATCAGGCCCAGTTCGGAGACGCTCAGGTCGAACCGGTCGACGAGTACGGCGCCGAGGAAGGTGTACGCACCGAGATTCGCCGCGTTGAACACCGTGTTGACCAGCAGGGCGTTGCGGAGGGACGGGTCGGCCCAGCCGGAGAGCACGGCCTTGACGGCGCCGACAGGGGCGGGCTGCGGCGCGGTGGGCCGGACCTGGCGCAGCAGCAGCGGTACGGCCGCAGCGGTGCCGATCGCCAGCGCGAGGAACGCCGAGCGCCAGCCCGAGATCCCCGCGAGCAGACCACCCAGCGGTACGCCGACGACCTGGCCGCACGAGAACAGGGCCATGCCCAGGCCCAGGGCCCGGCCACGCACCCGGTCCGGTGCGGTCTCCGCGATGTGCGCCCAGATCGCCGGTCCGGCCGCGGGGGGGGGGGGGGGCCGGCCCGCCCCGGGGCGCGCCCCCCCGCCCCGCGGCGCGCGCGCGCGGGCGCGCGCGCGGGGGGGCGCGGCGCGCCGCGCGGGGCAGCGG
>NZ_JBHYWD010000002.1:586947-682543 GCF_042751305.1 Streptomyces hokutonensis | reverse complement strand
CCTCCGGGGGCGCGGGGGTTTCCCGGTGTGGGCCGCCCCGCGCGCGGGGGCGGGGGGGGCGCCCCCCCCCCGGCCCCCCGCCCGGGACAGCACCAGCAGCGGGAGCCCGGTGGCCACCGCGGCTCCGACGTTGGACACGACGAACAGCAGGGATCCGGCGACCAGCGCGCGGCGCCGCCCGAACCGGTCGCTCAGCACGCCGAGGAACGGCGCGCACACGGCGTACACCAGCACGTACGCCGTGACGCTGGAGGCCGCGGCCGCCTCGCTGACGTCGATGTCCTTGGCGATCGTCGGCAGCAGGGGCGAGACGAGGAACGTCTCGGTGCCGAAGAGGAACAGCAGCGCGAACACACCGGCGTAGCGCAGCCGGTCGAGCCGGTCGGGGTCGGCGACGTCCGCCGTGTGGGACGGCGCGTCGGGGAGGCTGCTCAAGCGGATCACAACCGTTCGGTGGGGCGGGAGAGGTGACCGGGCCATCGTCGAACCGTGCGCGGGGAGCAACCAGACAGGCGATCGTGCTGTGACCACAGGTCACAGGCTGACGGGGCGGACATGGCAGTCGTGTTTCAACTCCCCACGCCACGCTGGTTCTCCGGCATCGGCTGTGGTTCTCTCACTGCATGACCGTGCTCGTGACCCGCCGCCACGTCGACTACTTGCGTGTCACCAGCATGGGTTGTTCGGCCGTGAGCTGACGCTCCGCTCCGGCATCCGATCCCCCTCTCTCACCACCGCGCCGCGCCGTACTCCGCCCTGCCCGCTTCCGGTTGGGGCCCCGGCCCCGCGGTCGACGCCCGCACCCCGCACGCCCCGCACAAGGGAGAACCATGAGCCAGCCCATCGACTCCGTCACCGGGGGTCACACACCCGAGGACGAGCCCGCAGGTCCGGACACCTCGGCCTGGTCGTTCGAGACCAAGCAGATCCACGCCGGCGCCGTACCGGACCCCACGACCGGGGCGCGGGCGACGCCGATCTACCAGACCACCTCGTTCGTGTTCCGGGACACCCAGCACGCGGCCGGCCTGTTCGCGCTGGCCGAGCCCGGCAACATCTACACCCGCATCCACAACCCCACCCAGGACGTCTTCGAGCAGCGCGTCGCCGCCCTGGAGGGCGGGGTCGCCGCGGTGGCCCTGGCCTCCGGGCAGGCCGCGGAGACCCTCGCGATCCTGACGCTGGCGTCCGCGGGCGACCATCTGGTCTCCAGCACGTCCCTGTACGGCGGCACGTACAACCTCTTCCGCCACACACTGCCGAAGTTCGGCATCGAGGTGTCCTTCGTCGACGACCCGGACGACCTGGACGCCTGGCGGGCGGCGATCCGCCCGAACACGAAGGCCCTGTTCGCCGAGACCCTCGGCAACCCGCGCGGCAACGTCCTCGACGTGCGCGGGGTCGCCGATGTCGCGCACGAGGCGGGCGTCCCGCTGATCGTGGACAACACCGTGCCGACCCCGTATCTGCTGCGGCCCATCGAGCACGGCGCCGACATCGTCGTCCACTCGGCGACGAAGTTCCTCGGCGGGCACGGGACCACCATCGGCGGTGTCGTGGTCGACGGCGGCACCTTCGACTTCGGCGCGCACGCCGAGCGCTTCCCGGACTTCAGCGAGCCGGACCCCAGCTACCACGGCCTCCAGTACTGGCCGGCGCTCGGTCCGGGCGCCTTCGCCATCAAGCTGCGCGTGCAACTGCTGCGCGACCTCGGTCCGGCGATCTCGCCGCACTCCGCGTTCCTGCTCCTCCAGGGCGTGGAGACACTCAGCCTGCGCATCGAACGCCACTCGTCCAACGCCCAGGCCCTGGCCGAGTGGCTGGAGCAGCGCGACGAGGTGGCGGCCGTCCACTACCCGGGACTCGAGTCCAACAGGTGGTACGAGGCAGGACAGCGCTACCTTCCGCGCGGTGCCGGGGCGGTGCTGGCCTTCGAGCTGCGGGACGGGGTCGAGGCCGGAAAACGGTTCGTGGACGCCGTGGAACTCTTCAGTCATCTCGCCAACATCGGGGACGTACGCAGCCTCATCATCCACCCCGCGTCGACGACCCACAGTCAGTTGGACGAGGCGCAGTTGGCGGCGACCGGCACCTCGCCGGGTCTGGTGCGCCTGTCCGTCGGCATCGAGAACCTCGCCGATCTGAAGGCCGATCTGGAGGCCGGGTTCCGCGCGGCCAAGGGCGCGTCCTGAACGCCGTACCGACTCCGTCCG
Source organism: Streptomyces hokutonensis (assembly GCF_042751305.1). Lineage (GTDB taxonomy): Bacteria > Actinomycetota > Actinomycetes > Streptomycetales > Streptomycetaceae > Streptomyces > Streptomyces hokutonensis_A. Next base: position 680,330 of record NZ_JBHYWD010000002.1, on the reverse strand, counting down.
CGGTCCCCCTTCCGCCGGCCTCCGGGGCCTGGCGGGAGGGGGACCCGCCCGGGCGCCGTCAGTGGCACGTCCGGGAGAAGCCCCTCGCGCTGGAGGCGGGCGGTGAACTGCCCGGCGTACGGCTGGCGTTCGAGACCTGGGGGCACCTGGCACCGGACCGCTCGAACGCCGTACTCGTCCTGCACGCGCTCACCGGCGACAGCCATGTCGCCGGCCCCGCAGGACCCGGTCATCCCACCCCCGGCTGGTGGGACGCGCTGATCGGACCGGGGCGAGCCCTGGACACGGACCGCTGGTTCGTCGTCGCGCCGAATGTGCTCGGGGGCTGCCAGGGCAGTACCGGCCCGTCGTCGCTCCGCCCGGACGGACGGCATTGGGGCGGGGACTTCCCGTTCCTGACGCAGCGCGACCAGGTGGCAGTGGAGGCGGACCTGGCGGACGAACTGGGCGTCCAGCGTTGGGCGTTGGTGCTCGGCGGGTCCATGGGCGGGATGCGCGCGCTGGAGTGGGCCGTCACGTATCCGGAGCGCACGGACGCACTCCTGCTGCTCGCCACCACCGCCTCGGCGAGCGCCGAGCAGATCGCCTGGACCAACATCCAGCTCCACGCCATCCGTTCGGACCCGCACTGGCAGGGCGGCGACTACCACGCCACCGGCCGGGGTCCCCGTGCCGGACTCGGCCTCGCCCGTCGCCTGGCCCATGTCACCTACCGCAGCGAGCCGGAGCTCGCGGTCCGCTTCGGCCGCGCGGCGCAGGGTGCGGAGGATCCGTGGAACGGCGGCCGGTATCAGGTCGAGTCGTATCTCGACCATCACGCGGCCAAGTTGGTGCGCCGGTTCGACGCGGGCAGTTACGTCACGCTGGCGGAGGCGATGAACAGTCACGACATCGGCCGCGACCGGGGTGGCACACGAGCGGCCCTGCGCCGGGTGACCGCGCGGACACTTGTCGCCGGAGTCGACTCCGACCGGCTCTATCCACCGTCCCAGCAGGCGGAGTTGGCGACCGGCATCCCCGGCGCGGACCGTCTCCGCGTGATCGAGTCGCCCTACGGCCACGACGGATTCCTGATCGAGACGGAGCAGGTCGCGGCGCTGGTCCGCGAACTCGTGGGCTAGGTCGTGTCCGTGTCCGCGAGTTGCTGGACGATGCCGAGGCGATCCGCCAGCACGTTGTAGCGGACGATCCGGCCCTCGCGGACGGTCAGCCAGCTGATGCTCTGTCCGGTGAAGGGCTTGCCGGTGGCCGGCACGCCGAAGATGGTGCCGGTGTGCAGCCCCTCGATCGTCCAGAACACGATCACGCGGTCGCCCTCGGCGAGCAGGTCGGAGACGGAGACGTGGACGTCTTCGACGTTCCCCCAGAGCCATTCGGCGTGTTCGCGGAAGTGTTCGCGGGTGCCGGTGCCGCCGGCGCCGACCCGGGTCTCGTCGGTGGCGTCCGCGGCAACGATCTCGTCCAGGACATCCAGCCTGCGTCCGTCGACGAACTCCTCGAAGTAGCGCCGGGCGACCGCCTTGTTGCGTTCGGTCTCGTTCTCGACGGCGTGGTTGTTGTGGGTGCCGGTCACTTGACGCCTGCCTTCTCTCGGCGGATCGGCGGATCGATAGATCGCTGGGTCAGTGGGCTGCGGGTCCGGGCGGCGGGGGCAGGATCCCCCCGTTGGCGCTGAGTCCGCCGTCGACCGGGACGGTCACCCCGGTGATGTACGAGGCGCCGGGTGAGGTCAGGAACCAGATGACCTCGGCCTGCTCCCGGGGCTCGGACCAGCGGTGCGCCGGGATGCGGCCGGTGATGGCGGCGGAGAGGTCGGGGTCGGCGATCTGGCCGGCGGTCAGCGCGGTGGCCGTGCCGCCGGGGGCGATCGCGTTGACCCGGATGTTCTGGGCCGCGTAGTCGATGGCGGTGGCCCGCACCAGGTTGATGACGGCGGCCTTGGTGGCGTTGTAGCCCCAGGTGCCGGCGTCGCCGCGCAGCCCGGAGACGGACGAGGTCGCCACGATCGAGCCGCCGCCCGATGCGCGCAGCGCGGGCGCGGCGGCCCGGATGCCGAGCGCGACGGAGCGCACGTTGACGGCGAAGAGTCGGTCGAACCGCTCGATCGCGCCGGGCGACTCCAGCGGTCCTGCCCCGCCGATGCCCGCGTTCAGCACGGTCGCGTCGAGCCGCCCGAAACGCTCCACCGCCAGCTCCACGGCTGCGGTGTTGGTGGATTCCTCGGAGACGTCACCGACGAGGGTGGCCACGCCGTCCAGGGTTCGGAGCTTGGCGAGTCCCTCCTCCTGTACGTCCACGGCGACCACCCGGTGACCGCGTTCGGCGAAGAGCCGCGCGGTGGCCTCCCCGATTCCGGAGGCGGCACCGGTCACCAGCGTGACGGGCGCGGAACCTGTCGTCATCAGCAACTCCTTTGTCGTGCGGATGAGTTGGCGCTATCGCTCCTGCGGGCTCCGGTCGTCCCGGGGACTCCGCACGGTCGGGAACTCGGGTCGCGGCGAACGGGGTGAGACGGCCACCCGGCGCAGCCGCGCCAGCACCAGCGCGGCGGCGAGCAGGCCCGCGCAGACGCAGGAGGCGAGCGCGTACGCGGTGCGCGGGCCGCTGCCGGACGCCGAGTGCAGATAGACCGCCGACACGGCGCTGAGGCAGACGGCCGCAGCGATGCGCTGGGCCATCTGGAGGATGCCGCCGCCCACTCCGGCGGCCTCGGCCGGGGCGTGTTGCAGGACCTGGGTCTGGTTGGGCGATACGGCGAGGCCGCCTGCCGCGCCGGACAGCAGTTGTGTCGCCGCCAAGACGATCGGCAGTGCGGCGGACGGTACGAAGAGCGCGGCCACCGCCCCGGCCAGGGCGGCGCAGACTCCCAGCGCCAGACCGACGCTCACTGTGCGCAGCCCGATCCGTCGCACCAGCCGCCAGGCGAGGGCCGAGGAGACGCCCATCGCGACGGCCGAGGGGAGCGAGATCGCCGCCGTGAGCAGGGCCGACAGCCCGAGCCCGTCCTGGAGGAAGACGGTGAGCACGAGGGACGCGGCGATCGAGGAGCCGAACTGGGCCATGGCGACGGCCGTGCCCAGCATGTACGGCCTGGACGACGCGAGCGCCGGATGGACCAACGGCACCCGGCCCCTCCGTACCCGTATCCGCTGATGCACGGTAAACGCACAGGCCAGGGCGCACACCCCGGCCGCCCACAGCAGTGCCGCTCCCCCGCTGTCCGGGGTGCGGATGAAGGGCACCATCAGCGTCAGCGTGCAGGCGCAGGCCAGGCCGAGGCCGAGGATGTCCAGCCGGGAGTCATGGGCGGTGCGCCGGGGCGGCGGCAGCCAGCGGGCCGCGATGGTCAGGGTGACCACCGCGCACGGCGTGCTCAGCAGGAGGCAGTAGCGCCAGCCGGTCCCGGGCCCGAGTCCGGCGACGAGGGCGCCGCCGAGCGGCGGTCCGAGTGCGGCGGCCACGCCGGCCGTCACCGCGTACAGACCGAGCGCCCGGCCCCGGTCTCCCCCGTGGAACACGTCCTGAATGGTGCCGATCACCTGGGAGTTGACGAGTCCGGCCGCGGCGCCCTGCACCAGCCGGGCACCGATCACGGTTCCCGGTCCGCTGCCGGTCGCTGCCACCACCCCGGCCAGGAGGAAGACGGCCATGCCTGCGAGGAAGAGCCGCTTGCGTCCGTGCAGATCGCCGAGGCTGCCCCCGGGTACGAGGGCCAGTCCGAAGGCCAGCGAGTAACCGGCCACGATCCACTGGACGTCCGCAGCGCCGGCCCCGAGCGAGTGCCGCATGCTCGGGACGGCGATGTTCAGAACTGCCTGGTCCAGCAAGGTGGTTGCCCGTGCGGCCAGACACACCAGCAGTACGCGGCGAGCGGCGCGGTCTTCTCCCGGGAGCATTCAGGCGTGCCGCTCCGTGACGCCCGCGTCCGGCTCCACACCGAGGACCTTGCGGTAGACGCGCTCGCCGTCGCCGTAGTCGTCGACGGCGTAGTGCCAGGTCGCCCGGTTGTCCCAGAGGACGAAGTCACCGGGCTTCCAGCCGAAGCGGATGGTGTAGTCCGGCGAGGAGGCGTGTCGCAGCAGATGGTCGAGGAGCACCTTGCTCTCCGCCGGTGTGACGCCGGTGAGCTGCTTCGCCGAGCTGCTGATGAAGAGGCCCTTGCGGCCGGTGGTGGGGTGGGTGAGGACGACCGGGTGCTCGACGGGTTCGCCGGGAGCGTCCTTCCTGCTGCCCTGCGCGTAGTTCTCGGCGTTGCCGTTGTAGAGGGCTCCGACCGACTCCAGCAGCACCTTGAACGGCTCCGACAGATCGTCGTACGCGGCCTGGAGGTCCGCCCACAGTGTGTGGCCGCCCAGCTCCGGCACCACCTCGTAGGTCAGGGACTCGATCGCGAACACGGGTTCGCGCCACAGCCCACCGATGTGCCACGTGCTGGCTTTCCCGGTCTGCTTGACGTTGTACGGGTAGACCAGCGGGTTGGCCGGGTGCTTCACGGCGGTCGGATGGTCGAAGGGCCGCGCGAACAGGCTGACGGCGGCGACCTGCTGATCGGGCGTCAGATGCTGGCCGCGGAACACGAGGACCTTGTGCTCCCGGAAGGCGCGGCGCAGTTCCTCGGCGATGCTCTCGTCGACGGACGCGGTCAGGTCGACTCCGGCGACTTCGGCGCCGAAGCGGGGCCCTGCCCTGAGGATGTCGAGACGTGCGACGGTGGTCATGACGTTCTCCTTCTTCTACGGCGGATGCGGGGGTGCGGGTCAGGAGCGCCGGGGTGGCCGGGGCAGCCCGAGGTGGTCGCGGAGCGTGGTGCCGGTGTAGTGGGTTCGGAAGAGACCTCGGCGCCGCAGTTCGGGGATCACCAGGTCGGCGAAGTCGTCCAACGTGCCCGGCAGATAGGGGAAGACGACGTTGAAGCCGTCGGCGGCGCGGCCGTGGAACCACTCCTCGATGTGGTCGGCGATCTGGTCCGGGGTGCCGGTGATGGTCCGGTCGTCGTTGGCGACACGGCGGACGAGGTCGCGGATAGTGAGGTGGTCGCGGCGTGCGTCCTCGTAGATCTGCTGCTGTGCGGTCTGCGACTGGTTGGAGACGGGGAGCTCGGGCAGCGGGCCGTCCAGTGGGTAGGAGCTGAGGTCGAAGCCGCCGAGCCAGTACGAGAGGTCGGCCAACGCGACCTGCGGGGGCAGGAGTTCGGTGAGCCGGGCCAGTTTGTCCCGGGCTTCGGACTCGGTCGGCGCGGTGATCACGGACAGGGCCGGGAGCACTTTGAGGTGGTCGGGGTCGCGGCCGTGGGCGGCGGCGCGTTCCTTGATCTCGGCGTAGAACTCCTGTGCGCGGGCCAGGTCCTTGATGCCGGAGAAGATCAAGTCGGCGATTCGGGAGGCGAGTTGCTTGCCCGCTTCCGAAGCCCCGGCCTGGACGATGACCGGGTGTCCCTGCGGAGGCCGGGCGATGTTGAGCGGTCCGGCGACCTTGAGGTGCTTGCCCTCGTGGTCGAGCGCGTGCAGTTTGGCGGGGTCGAAGTAGACACCGCTCGCCTGGTCGTGGTGGAAGGCGTCGTCCTCGAAGGAGTCCCAGAGGCCCGTCACCACGTCGTGGAACTCTTCGGCGCGGTCGTAGCGGGTGGCGTGGTCGAGGTGGGCGTCGAGGCCGAAGTTCTGGGCCTCGCCGTCGTTGAGGGAGGTCACCACGTTCCAGCCGGCCCTGCCGCCGGAGATGTGGTCGATCGAGGCGAACGTACGGGCCACGTGGTAGGGCTCGTTGTAGCTGGTCGACGCGGTGGCGATCAGGCCGATCCGGGAGGTGCCGGCGGCGAGAGCGGCCAGCAGGGTCGTCGGTTCGAAGGAGTCGTTGACGACGCTGACCCGGCTCAGGACGTCCTCGCTCGCGAACGGCACGCCCACGAGATCGGCGAGGAACACCGCGTCGAAGGCGGCCCGTTCGGCGGTCCGCGCGAAGGAGAGCACCTCGCGGATGTTCACGCCCGCGTCCGCCGCGGTGTCGGGGTGCCGCCAGGCGGCGAGGTACTCACCCGGCGGCTTCAGAAAGGCGTTGAGGTGGAGCTGGTCGGTGCGGCGGCTCATCGGCCGGTCTCCTGGAGGTCTCGGGCGCGGGCGGCCGGGCGCGTCAGGCCGAGGTTCTCGCGCAGGGTGGCGCCCTCGTACTCGGTGCGCAGCAGACCGCGGCGCTGGAGAAGCGGGACCACGTGGTCCACGAAGTCGTCGGCGGGGCCGGGCAGATAGGGGAAGGAGATGTTGAATCCGTCGGCCGCCCGCGCGTGGAACCAGGTCTCGATGTGATCGGCGATCTGCTCGGGGGTACCGGCGACGGCGGAACCCGCGGCGAACCGGTGCGCAAGCTGACGGATCGTCAACTTCTCGTCGTGGGCGAGCTTGAGCAGCAGCTCCCGGCGCGACTTGCTGCGGTTCGTGTCGGGGATGTCCGGCAGCGGACCGTCTACCGGACGGTCCGTCAGATCGAGGTCGCCGATGTTGTCCTGGACCAGGCGGCGGGCCACGTCGTCGTGAATGAGGTCCTGGAGTTCGGCGAGCCGTCGCCGCGCCTCCGTCTCGGTGGCTGCCACGAGCGGGGTGAGGCCCGGCCACACCAGGAGGTCGTCGGGATCGCGGCCGAACCGGGCCGCTCGCGCCTTGACGTCCGTGTAGAAGTCCTGGGCGGCCCCCAGTTCGTGCTGGGTGGTGAACAGGACCTCGCCGTGCCGGGCCACGAACTCCCGTCCCGTGGCGGACGATCCGGCCTGGAAGAGCACCGGATGCCCCTGCGGCGGCCGGGAGATGTTCAGCGGTCCTCGGACGGTGAAGTGCTCGCCCCGGTGGTGCGGGGTGTGCAGGCCGGCCGGGTCGTAGTAGCGGCCGCCCTCCTTGTCCCGTACGACGGCCGTGTCGTCGAAGCTGTCCCAGAGCCCCTTCACGACCTGTACGAACTCGTCGGCACGGCGGTAGCGCAGCTCGTGTTCGAGGTGGCTGTCGCGGCCGAAGTTCGCCGCCTCCAGCGGGACGACCGAGGTGACGACGTTCCAGCCGGCGCGACCGCCGGAGATGTGGTCGAGGGAGGCGAACTTGCGGGCGATGTGGAAGGGATGGTTGTAGGTGGTGGTCGCCTTCGCGGCCAGGCCGATGTGCTCGGTCACCAGGGACAGGGCGGCGAGCAGCGTCAGCGGTTCGAAGTGCTCGGCGCGGCCGGTGCGGGAGAGCGAGTCGAGCTGGTGTCCCCAGATCGCCGCGACGTCGGCGACGAACAGGGCGTCGAAGCGCCCGCGTTCGAGGGTGCGGGCGAGGTCTGCGTGGAAGGCGAAGTCGAGTTGTCCGTCGGGCCGTGCGTCCGGGTGGCGCCAGCCGGCGATGTGTCCGCCGGAGCCGTGGACGAGGGCTCCGAGGGTGAGCCGACGTGGGGTCTGCGTGGTCATGGTGTGCCTCCGGTCATGCGGGCAGCCGGGGTACGGCGGCCAACAAGCGGCGTGTGTACGAGTGTTGGGGATCGGCCAGGACCTGAGCGGCCAGGCCTTGTTCGACGGCGCGGCCGTCCTTCATCACCAGCACGTCGGTACACAGATGCCGTACGACACCGATGTCGTGGGACACGAGCAGCAGCGTCAGTCCGTAGGCCTCGGCGAGGTCGTCCAGGAGGGCGAGGATCTGGGCGCGCACCGACACGTCGAGCGCGCTGAGCGGTTCGTCGCCGACGAGGACCTTCGGGCCGGGTGCGAGGGCGCGGGCGATGGCGATGCGCTGCCGCTGCCCGCCGGAGAACTCGTGCGGGTACCGGCCGCGCACGGAGGGCTCCAGGCCTACGGCACGCAGCAGTTCGTCCACCCGGTCGTCGTGGTCGCCGGGCAGCCGCAGGCATTCCAGCGGCTCGGCGACGATGTCACGGACGGTGGCGCGCGGATCGAGGGAGCCCATCGGGTCCTGGAGCACGACCTGGACCTCACGCCGGAACCAGGTCAACTTCCTTGGTGCGCCCGGCCGTACCTCACGGTCCCGGTAGCGCACCGTCCCCGCGTCGGGCCGGTCCAGGGCCAGCAGGAGCCGGGCGAGGGTGGACTTCCCGGAGCCCGACTCCCCCACGACACCGAGGCTGTTGCCTTCGTTGAGCTCCAACGACACATCCTGAACGGCGAGTCGGTGAGCGGCGGGTGCACGCAATGAGGTGCGGGGCAGCCGGAAAGTGCGGCTGAGACCGTCGGCCTTGAGCAGTGTCGTCATCGGGCGACCTCCGGGGTGTCCCAGCCGGTCGCCCGAGCGGCTGCCACCAGCCTCTGTGTGTACGGGTGTTGGGGCGAACGTATGACGGTTTCGGTGGCGCCTTCCTCGACCAGCCGGCCGTCCTTGAGCACGGCGACCCTGGGGCACAGCCGGGCGACCACCGCGAGGTCGTGGCTGATGAACAGCAGCGCGGTGCCGTGCTGTTGGACCAGGTCGTCCAGGAGCCTGAGCATGTCGGCCTGGACGGTGACGTCGAGGGCGGTGGTGGGTTCGTCGGCGATGAGCAGTGCCGGCCGGGTGGCGAGGGCCATAGCCAGCCCGACGCGCTGGCGTTGGCCGCCGGAGAGCTGGTGCGGCCAGGAACGGACGGAGAGTTCGGGGTCCGGCAGTCCTACCTGGGCGGCGAGTTCGACGGCGGCGGCAGCGGCCTGCCGCCGGTTCAGTCCGCGGTGCAGCCGCAGCGGCTCGGCGAGTTGCCTGCCGATGCGCATGAGCGGGTTGAGGGCGCTCATGGGCTCCTGGAAGACCATGGCCATGCGTTCGCCGCGCAGCCGGGACAGCTCCCGGTCGCCGAGGCCGAGCAGCTGTTCGCCGCCGAGGCGGATGCTGCCGGTGGCCTCGGCGCCGTCGGGCAGCAGTCCCATGACGGCGAGCGCGGTGAGGGACTTGCCCGAGCCGGACTCGCCGATCAGCGCGAGCCGTTCACCGGGGGCCAGCTCCAGGCCGACCTCCTCGACCACGGTCGTACCGCCGATGCGTACGCTCAGGTCGCCGATCTCCAGCAGGCTCATACGGGGGTCACCTCCCGTACCCGCAGGCGCGCGTCCGTGGCCTCGCGCAGACCGTCGCCGAGCAGGTTGAAGCCCAGCACGGAGGCGGCGACGGCGATCCCGGGCCAGATGACGAGCAGGGGGCGGGCGGCGATGTACGCCTGCTGTTCGTACAGCATGCGGCCCCAGGAGACCGCGGGTGCCGGGGTGCCGAATCCGAGGAAGGACAGGGCGGCCTCGGCGAGCACCGCGACGGACAAGACCAGCGAGAGCTGCACGATGAGGGTGGGCGCGATGTTCGGCAGCAGGTGCTTGCGTACGGTGCGCCAGGTGCCGGACCCGGCGGCGTGTGCCGCGAGCACGTAGTCCGTGCCCAGGACCCGCGCCGCCTCGGCGCGGGCGACCCGGGCGAGGTTGACGCCCGCTCCGACGCCGATCGCCGTAATCACGGTCCAGGTGGAGCCGCCGTGGACGGCGGTGAGGATCATCGCGATCAGCAGGACGGGGAACGCGATGAGCACGTCGGTGAGTTGGACGACGGCGGCTCCCGGCCAGCGCGGCAGGAGGACCGCGGCGAGTGCCAGGGCCAGCCCGACCACGGCCGCGACGGCCGCCGCGAGCAGGGCCGTGCTCAGGGTGCTGCGGGCGCCGGTGAGCAGCTGGCTCAGCTCGTCCCGGCCCAGCCGGTCCGTGCCGAGGAGATGCCCGCCGGAGAACGGCAGCAGCCAGCCGTCCTGCGGACGCACGAGCGTCGGGTCGTACGGCGTCCAGACGAGGGAGACCAGGGCGGACAGCACGAGGACACCGACGAGGACGCAGCCGACGAGGCCGCTGCGGCTTCTGAGGAGCGCCCGCAGGGCGAGGGGCACGCTCATACCGCGCTCCGCAGCCTCGGGTCGATCAGCCGATGCACGAGGTCCACGAGGAACCCGATCACCAGTACCGCCCCGGTGAGCAGCAGGATCTCGCTCTGCACCTTGTCCAGGTCGCGGTTGCCGACGTCGGTGATCAGCATCTGGCCGACACCGGGCAGCACGAACACCTGCTCCACGACGACCGCGCCCGCGATCAGCGCGGCGATCTGCAGGCCGAGCACCGACACCACCGGCACGGCCGCGTTGCGCAGTCCGTGCCGCAGCAGCGCGCCGGTGCGGGTACGGCCCTTGGCACGTGCGGTGCGCAGCCAGTCCTGGTGCAGGACGTCGAGCACGGCGGACCGCACGTACCGCAGCAGGACCGCGCCCTCGGACAGCGCCAGCGTCAGCCAGGGCAGCACCAGACTGCGCAGCGCCTGCCCGGGCTCGGCCCAGCTGTCGACGGGAAAGCCCTGCGCGGGCAGCCAGCGGACCTGGACCGCGAACACGAGGACGAGCAGCAGTCCCACCCACAGGGCGGGCAGGGCGATACCGAACTGTCCGAGCGTGTTCACCGCGCCGCCGAGCCAGGAGTCGCGCCGTACGGCGGCGAAGACTCCGAGCGGCACGGCGAAGGCGAGCGCGAGGACCACGGCGCCGAGGGTCAGCGGCCCGGTCACGGCGAACTTCTCGGCGAGCTGCCCGGAGACCGACGTGCCGTCGAGGACCGACCGTCCGAAGTCGCCGGTCACCACTCCCCCGATCCAGCTGCCGTACTGCGCGACGAGCGGCCGGTCGAGCCCCAAGTCCTTGCGTACCGCGGCGACTTGGGCGGGGGTGGCCTTGATGCCGCCGATCGTCTGGGCGACGTCGCCGGGCAGCAGCCGTAGGACGAGGAAGATCAGCACGCTGGCTGCGAACAGGGACACCACCAACAGGGCGGCCCGGCGCAGCAGATAGAGGGTCACGCGGAACTCACCCCTTCCCTCACCTCTTCCCTCACTTCTTCGCCACGGTGAGGTCCGCGAGGTCGTAGCGGCTGCTGGTGAAGTTGCGCGGTACTCCGGTGACTCCGCTGCGGACGACGGTGAGTGTCTGGTTGACGAACAGCCAGTCGGCGGCGGCGTCCTGGGAGACCTGGCGGGCCGCCTTCTTCAGGTACGCGTCGCGCTGCGCGTCGCTGGTGGCGGTGCCCGCGGCGGCGTACCACTTCTGGACGTTCGCGTTGTCGTAGCCGAAGTAGTAGGCGGGGTTGGCGAAGTTGTACAGATCGCGGGCCTCGGCGTGGTCGACGAGGCTGAGCTGGTAGTCGTGCTTGGTGAAGACGGTGTTGAGCCAGGTCTGGAACTCGACCTGCCTGACGGTGAGTTGGATGCCGACCTGCTTCAGGTCGGAGATCAGGTAGTCACCGATCGTGGGCGGGTAGATGTTGGGGACCTGCAAGGTGAGCTTCAGCCCGCTGCCGTAACCGGCCTGCTTGAGCAGCTTCTTGGCGCTCGCCGGGTCGTACGCGTCGATCGGGGTGAGGTCCTCGTACCCGGGGTCGGTGGCCGGGACCGGGCCGCCGACGGCCTTCGCGGCTCCGCCCAGCGTCTTGATGAGGCCGGCGTTGTCGATGGCCTGGCGGATCGCGCGCCGGACACGTACGTCCTTGGTGGGGCCGGAGGCGTTGTTGAAGGCGAGGGTGAACTTGTCGGTGGTGTCGCCGCGCAGCACCGTGTACTTGCCGGTGTCCGAGAACGGCTGGAGCAGATCGGCCTGCGCCGCCGTCTCGATGTCCGTCTGGCCGGTCTGCTGCGCGTTGTTGGCGGCGTTGTCGTCCTTGATGTAGTGGAAGACGACCTTCGCGACCTTGGCCTTCTTGCCCCAGTAGGAGTCGTCGCGGACGAAGGTGATGGACGAACCGCGCTTCCAGCCGGCCAGTTTGAAGGGCCCGGTGCCGTTCTCCTTGCCCGCGAGCGTGGAGAAGTCGGTGCCCTTCTTGAAGACGATCCCGGCCCGTTCGGTCAGGCCCCAGATGAAGTTGGTGTCACGGTGCTTGAGCTTGACGACGACGGTGTGGTCGCCGGACGCCGACACGCTCTTGACGGAGGCGAGCGCCGCCGCGTCGGGGTTCTTCGAACCGGCCGCCGTGACCTGCTGCAACGACCAGACGGCGTCGGCAGCGGTGACCTGGGAGCCGTCGTGGAAGGTGGCGTCCTTCGCAAGGTGGAAGGTGTAGGTGAGCCCGTCCGGGGAGGCCTCGTACGAACTGGCCAGGCTGGGCCGGATCTTGTTGTTCTCGTCGCGGGTCAGCAGGCCCTGGTAGATGTTGTCGAGCAGGATCTGGTCGAGGGCCGCACCCGCCGTGGAGGCGATGTCGAGGCTGGTGGGTTCCAGCACGAGCCGGACGTCGACGGTGGCGTTCTTGTCGATGTCGGCGGACTGGGTCGCCTGCTTGGTCCCTCCAGCGTTCGCGGGGTCGCCGGACGAGCCGGTGCCGCACGCGGTCACGGTCAGGCCGACGAGAGCTGTGGTGGCGGCGAGCCGGAGGGCGGTTCTGCGGCGCATGGCTGATCTGACTCCTTGGCTGTGAGCGGTGGTTCGTGGAGCGCGGGGGCTGTCGGCGCCCGTACGGCGATTACTCATCCGGCGGCTGCTCTCAGTCCGGTCTCCAGGTCGGCGAGGAGATCGTCGACGCCTTCGAGACCTACGGAGAGCCGAACCAGACCCGGGGTGACACCGGCCGCGGCCTGCTGGCCGGCGTCGAGTTGGGCGTGGGTGGTGGAGGCGGGGTGGATGACAAGGCTGCGTATGTCGCCGATGTTCGCGAGGTGGCTGAACAGCCGTACTCCTTCGACGAATCGGCGCCCGGCGTCCAGCCCGTCCGCGAGTTCGAAGGCGAGCACCGCTCCGGCCCCGCGCGGCAGGTACCGCTTGGCCTGGGTCGACCAGAGACTGGATGCGAGGCCCGCGTAGTGGACTCGGCCGACCTGCGGCTGCGACTCCAGCCAGGCGGCCAGTGTCCGGGCGTTCGCGACATGACGCTCGATGCGCAGACTGAGCGTCTCCAGCCCCTGAAGGAGCAGAAAGCTGTTGAAGGGTGAGACGGCCGGTCCCAGATCCCGGACGAGCCGGGTGCGCAGGCGCAGCGCGTAGGCGAGGCCGAGGTCGGAGAAGGAGTCCCAGAACGACAGCCCGTTGTACGTCGGATCGGGTTGGGTCAGGCCCGGCCACCGGTCGGGGTCGGCACCGAAGTCGAAACGGCCGCTGTCGACGACGACTCCGCCGATACCGGTGCCGTGTCCCGACAGGAACTTGGTGGTGGAGTGCACGACGATGTCGGCGCCGTGCTCGAAGGGCCGTAGCAGGTAGGGCGTGAGCACGGTGTTGTCCACGACGAGCGGGACACCGACCTCGTGGGCGATACGGGCGACCGCCTCGATGTCGAGGACGTTCCCGCGCGGGTTGCCGATGGTCTCGCCGAAGAACGCCTTGGTGCCGGGGCGTACGGCCGCGTACCAGGCGCCGATGTCGTCCGGGTCGTCGATGAAGGTGACCGCGATGCCGAAGTCGGCGAAGGTGTGTTCCAGGAGGGTGCGGGTGCCGCCGTAGAGGGAGGACGAGGCGACGATGTGGTCGCCGACGCGGGCCAGGTTCAGCAGGGCGAGGGCAGTGGCGGCCTGGCCGCTCGCCACGGCGACGGCCGCCGATCCGCCTTCCAGGGCCGCGATGCGCTCCTCGGCCACGGCGGTGGTCGGGTTCGACAGCCGGGTATAGGCGTGGGTGGTGAGGTCGGACAGCTCGAACGCCGCGGCGGCGTGCGCGGTGTCGCGGTAGACGTAGCTGGTGGTCTGGTGGATCGGCACGGCACGTGCGCCGGTGGCCGGGTCCGGTACAGCACCGGCGTGCACCTGCCGGGTCTCGAACTCCCAGCCTTCGTACGGTCGTTGAGTGCTGCTCATCGCTCGCTCCCCCGCTTCGCCAGGATGTCGGACCACCAGCGTTCGGCGACCCTCGGGTGCGAGCGGAGCCAGCCGACCACGGCGTTCTCACCGAAGGCGGCGAGCAGGGGGTTGTCGGGGTCGTCGGTGACACCTCGGGTGCGGGCCGCGAGTTCCGCCGGGAGCTGGAGCGGCTTCACGACCGCGTCGAGGCGCGGGCCGAGGAAGAAAGGGATGGAGTACCGGTCCAAGCCCGAGGGACTGATCACCCGGTGCCGGGTGGCCTTCAGATAGCCCTGCGTGGCGATCTCCAGCATCTCGCCGATGTTGAACACGAAGGCGTCCGCCACGGGTACGGCGTCGATCCAGCCGCCGTCCTCGCGCTGGACCTGGAGTCCGCCCACCTCGTCCTGCTGCAACAGCGCGAGATAGCCGTAGTCCTTGTGCGCGCCAACCCCCTGGTCGACGTCCTCCGCGGGGCGCGGCGGATAGTGCACGATCTTCACGTGCACGGCCGCCTCGTCGTCGAACCACTGGTCGAAGTAACCCTCGTCCTGTCCGAGTGCGGCGGCCAGTGCCCGCAGCACCTCCCGGCTCACGCGCAGCGCCTCCGCCTGCCAGCGCAGCACGATGTCACGCAACTCTGGTAGCGCGGAGGGCCATTGGTTCGGCCCGACGAGGCGGAGGTAGTCGGGGTCGTCCGGTCCCACGGCGACGGCCGTGCGCTCGGGGCCGATGTCGATCTGTTCGCGCCAGTCGGCGCTGCCCGCCGTGTACTCGGTTCCGGTGCGTGTGTACCCGCGGAACTGGGGCGAGTTGAGATTCTCGATCTCCAGTCGGTCTTCCTCCGGAAGCGCGAAGAAGGCGCGGGCCGCTTGCAGGACCTCGTCCCGTACGGACGTGGGAACGCCGTGTCCGGTGACGTAGAAGAACCCCACTTCGTGGGCTGCGGACCGGAGTTCGGCCAGGAAGGCGTCACGGTCGGTGCCGGGATCCCGCAGGCGGGAGATGTCGATGACGGGGAGGACGGTGGGCTGTGCCATGGGATTCCTTCGCGGCGGCAGCAGACCCGGACACGGCGGAGCGCGCGGCAACGGCCGTGGAGGAACGGTCAGTTGCCGACAGGGCAGAGGTATCCGCCGGGAGCGGGTCGGGGAAGGGAGGTCGAGAGCGCGGGCCGTGGGCCGACGGTCAACGACAGATCTCGTCGAACTGGTCGGCGCGGCGGCTCACCCAGAACGGGTCGAGCAGCACCGTGTGTGCCTGGCCAGTTGTCTCCATGAGCGGATCAAAGCACACGCTTGCGGGTGCGTCCACCAAGCATCCCGACGGGTGAGACGGCGACCGGGACGGTCACCGGGACGACGGCCTGACGAGACGCCGGCAGCGGGCCTGGTGCGCCGCTGTCCGTCACACCACGCTCACCAGGTGGCGCACCACCGCGTCGAACAGGTAGCCCAGGGTGTTGGGCACGGCGATGTCCGGCTGGGTACGGCCGGCCGTGTCCATGGCGCGGGCCAGCAGGTGGGTGGCGCCAGGCGCGTCCGGCCGCCAGTCCAGGGACCAGCGGGTCCAGGTGTCGGCGCGGGGCCGGTCGTGCAGGCGGGCGGGCCGCCAGTTCGCGCCGTCGTCGGTGCTGACGTCGACCCGGGCGACGGCGCCCTCGCCCGACCACGACCGCCCGTGCAGTACGTGCGTGCCACCAGCCGTGAACGTGGCGCCGCCGGCCAGTTCGAAGGCGCTCTTGGTGACCTGCCGGGTGAGCGGCGCGCTGCCGTCGTCCGGGTGGGCGGAGCCGAACAGCCGGTAGAAGGTGGTGTTCCAGGGCGAGTAGAGCGGCTGCGCGGACACCTCGATGTCGCCGACCCACTTGATCGACGCGATCCCCACCCAGGAGGGCACCAGCACCCGCACCGGATGCCCGTGGTCGTACGGCAGCGGCTCGCCGTTCATCTCGTACGCGAGCAGGACGTCGTCCAGCGCCTTCGCCAGCGGCAGGGGGCGGCGTACCCGGCCCACGTTCTCGCCACCGCTGACGTACTCGGCGTCCAGGCCGCGCGGCTGCACGTCGACGGCGTTCCGGGACAGTCCGGCTCTGCGCAGCACGTCGGCGAGGCGCACACCGCGCCAGCGTGCGACGCCGATCGCGCCCAGGGTCCACGCGGTGCCGGTGACGGTGTCGCCCTGCTGGGTCGTGTAGAAGGAGCGCCCGTTTCCGGCGCACTCGACGAAGGCGGTACGGGTGACGGCGGGCAGGGCGCGCAGATCGTCGTAGCCGAACTCCACCGGCCGGTCCTCGCCGGGGGTGCCGCGCAGCCCGCTCCCCCACAGCCGCAGCCGCCAGTCGTCGGCGTCCAGAACGGGGGTGGCGGTGTGGTTGCGTACGAAGAACAGCTCGTTGGGGGTGTGGTGGCCGGTTCCGCGCAGCGCCTCCCAGCGGGTCTCGGCGTTGGTGCCCCGCTCGATGAACCACTCGGGCGGCAGGGGTTTGACGATTCCGGGGACGGCGGCGCGGGCGGTCCGCGTGCCGCCGAGTGCGGTCCCGGCGGCGGTGGCGGCGAGCAGGGTGAACAGCCGCCGGCGGGTGACCCCGTCCGCCCTGGCCTCACCGGCCAGCCACTGGCGCAGCCTGCGGCGGTCGTAGTCCGTTTCGTCGTGGCGACCGGGAGGGGCAGCGGGTACAGGCATGGCGTGTCCTCGTCATCTCGGAGCGAAAAGTGCGGAGGGGCACGGAAGTTCGCGGGAAGTGCCGACGCGTGCACAACCGGCCTTGCCGGCACGGCTGTTGGCACAAGGGCGAGGAGGTGCGTGATCAGCCGGTCGCCCGACACAGCGCGGCGGCCACCCGGACGAGGTCCACGGCGCGGCGGCGGGTCAGCGGCTGCGACAACGGCATGCCGAGATGCAAGCAGCCGGAAGGAAAGGTGTCAACGAGGCGTCCGCGTCTGCGTGGCAGGACACCTCGGCGGGCGAACGTGCGCCGCGTGTCGGGGAGTTGCTCCCGAGCCGAGTCCGCCGCTCCGCCCGGGTGCACGAGCGGATGCGGGCGGGATCTCCGTGATGGTCGAAGCTCAATTCCGCTCAGTCGCGAGGTCGGGCAGGTCGATGACGATGCGGCCCGGTCGGTCGCTGTCGACCGTTGCCGGACCGGGGTGTCGGCCGGTGCGGCGCAGGGCGACGTTCTCCGGGTAGAGGCGACCGAGCAGCGCCAGCGCCACCAGGTCGTCCTGAGCGGTGGCGTCCACGGTGACCTCGCCGGTCTCCGTCCACACCAGGCCGGGTGCGCGCAGGACGTCCCACAGACCGGCGGTCCGGGCTTCACCGGCCGGAGCGGCCTCCGGGGTGGGGGCCAGGCTGGCGAAGCGGTGACCGCGCAGGGCCTGGCCGAGATCGACGCGGGCAGTGGTGCCGTCGCGGGTCACCTCGATGTGGGCGGTGCGCGTCCCGTCGGCCGCGGGACCGGCGACGACACGGCTTGAGGCCGGCCCCGGCGTTCCGGTGGCAGGCAGCAGTTCCTCGACGAGTGTGCGGGGTGCGGCGTAGTAGTCCTCCGCTTCGGCGACATACGTGGTGGTGTCATCGGCTACTTGACCGGGAGCGGGACGCCAGGTCAGCAGATGCCTGGGCGCGGTGAGGGGCGATCCGTCGACCACGGCGGGCAGGACGGTGCCGCCGCCGTGGTCGAACCCGTAGCCGCTCGGACCCGAGGTGCCGGTGACGACGTGCCGGGCGAAGTCCACGATGCCGCTGTGCCGGATCTGACGGACCAGGAGTTCGGTGAGGAAGGCGTCGCGGGCCGGCTCGGTGTGGCGCAGCCCGGTCTGGGTGACCAGCAGCGGGACGTCTCGCCAGTTGGTGAAGGGCAGCAGGGCGTCGCGCAGCAGGACCATCTGGTGCAGCCACTCGTTGTAGAGCTGTATGGCGACGGGCCCGCCGCGACGGCCCATGAGGAGGTCGGTCGCGGGGTGGGTGAGCAGGTGGCCGTAGCAGTGGCTGCGGACGACCAGTGGGCCGGCGGGCAGCGGTATCCGGTGGGTGAGTACCCCGTCCAATGCCTCAGTCGCCCATGAGGCGATCTCCCGGCCCAGAGCCTCGGCCTGCGAGCCCAGTTCACGGCTTGCCGAACCGCGGTCCGGACCGATGGTCAGGGGCAGGGAGGTCTCGCGGGTGCCGAGGCCGAGCGTCGCGTGGATCTGGTCCTTCAACACCTCGCTGTCGACGCTCTGGAGGGAGTCGACGACCCCTTGCAGCAACGGCACGGTGCCGTTGAAGAACTGACGGGCAGTCATGGTGCCGGTCTCGGGGAAGGTGTTCCATCGGGCGCCGCCGAGAGCGGGCGCGGGCGAGGTCTGTGCGGGGGTCATGGGTCCTCCGGCGCGGTCGAGGAAGTGGTGTGTGGTGGTGCCGACGTCTGGGACGGGAGGAAGAGCGGAGCAGCGGCTTTCTGGATCGATCGATACGGATTACGGACATGGAAAAATCAGTCGAGGACCGCCAGGGCGACCTCCACGAGGGATTCGAGGGCGCGGACGTCCGGGGTGATCTTCGCGGAGACGAGCAGTCCGTTGAGGAAGGTGACGAGGAAGGCGGCGAGGGTCAGCGGGTCGCGGTCCGTCGTGATCTCGCCCCGTTCCACAGCCGTGCTCAGCACCTCCGCGAGCGCCTCCCGGCTTGCCTCCTGCATGTCGCGCACCGTGCGCCGGGTCGCCGCGTCCTTGGGCAGGCGCTCACAGACGCCGTTGACCGCGAGGCAGCCCCGGCCGCCGTGCTCGACCGCGATGCGGATCCGTTCGACGAGCATCGTACGGATCGCGGAGCGGGCGTCCGCGCCCTCGTCGAGGCTCCGCAGGGCGTCCGCCGCGAGAGTGCTGCGGTAGTGCTCCAACGCGGCCCGGTACAGGCCGTCCTTGTCGCCAAACGCCGCGTACAGCGACCCCTGGCCGATCCCGAGATGCCCGGTCAGGTCGCGCACCGAGGTGGCCTCGTAGCCCCGCGTCCAGAACAGGTCCATCGCGCGGCTCACAGCCGCCTCGGTGTCGAATTCCCGGGTCCTTGCCATGCCTCGACAGTAACCTATCTGGAACGCACGCTCAAGAAAGGGTCGTGAAACGGGATCCGAATCCGCTCTCGAGTTAGGACGGGACGGTCGAGCTGTCGCGGGCGGGCAGTTCGAGGCCGAGGTTCTCGCGCAGGGTGAGGCCCGTGTAATCGGGGGCGACGATCTTCCGCCTGCGCAGTTCGTGCAGCAGACCGTTGACGACGAAGTCGTGCTGTCGCGCGTCGGCGAGACCGTGCAGGGAGATCACGTCCAGCACGCCCGCGTTGAACCGTTCCTCGACAGCGTCGGCGAGTTGCTCGGGGGTGCCCGCGGCGGCCCAGTGCCCGGTGTCCTGGGCCGCGACGATCAACTCCCGCAGTGTGTAGCCCTGTCGGGCGTAGCCGGTGAAGATGTCCACCCGGCCGCGACGGCGGTGCACCGAGGTGACGTCGGGCAGCAGGCTCTCCGGCAGCGTCGAGTCGAGCGGCACCTCCGACAGGTCGACTCCGCCGCCGAGCATGTCGGCCACCTGGGCCCGGCCGCGTTCGAAGTCGATCGACTCACGCCTCTCGCGGACAAGTCGCCGCGCCTCCTCCTCCGTGGCGCCGTAGGTGGCGTGGAACGAGCTGAAGATCAGCGGCAGTCCCTCGGCCCGTCCGAACCGCTCGGCCCGACCGCGGATCTTCCGAGTGAATTCCAGCGCGTGGTCGAGGGTCGGGAGCGAGGTGAAGACGATCTCGGCGTAGCGGGCGCCCAGTTCCGTACCCGCCTCCGACTGCCCGGCCTGGATCTGCACCGGGCGGCGCTGCGGCAGCGGCGGAATGTTCAGTGGACCGGTCACTTCGAAGAACTTCCCGGAGTGGTGGATCGGGTGCACCCGGTCCCGGTGCAGGACCGCCTTGCCGTCCGCGCCGACGGTCAGCGCACCGGGCTCCCAGCTGTCCCACAGCGCGTTGACCACCTCCAGCGTCTCGGCGGCGCGCGCATACCGCTCTTCGGGACTGGGCAGGTCGCCGGGGCCGAAGTTCTCCTCGCCGATCGAGGAGGTCACCAGGTTCCAGGCCGCCCGCCCGTTGCTGACGTGGTCGAGGGTGCCGAACAGCCGGGCCAGGTTGAACGGATGGTGGAAGGTCGTGGAGACCGTGGCGATCAGGCCGATCCGCGAGGTCACCTGACTCAGGGCGGACACGAAGACCAGCGGCTCCTGCGAACCGATCGCGCCCTGGGCGTCGAAGCTGAGCAGATCGGCCGTGAACAGTGCGTCGATCCTCGCCTCCTCGGCGAGCCTCGCGACCCGGACGGCCGTGTCCAGCGTGGACCGCGTGGGATCGACAGCCAGGTCATAGGTCTCCGACGTACCGCCGGCTCCGGTGACGGTCTTCAGCGTGCGGGGCTGCTTCGTGCTCATGACTCGTCCAATCTCGTCGCACCGATGCCGGTGTCGTCGCGGCCGGTGTCGTTCGGGGGTGGCGGAGTTCCCCGGGCCTGCCAGGAGAGAGCCGGAGGGACCGGCCAACGACAGAGCGCGGTGTGGGTCCGGCACAGGTCGACGTGCCGGCGCTGACGCGAACACTGGACGGTGCCGCGGCGCGCAGGCGCTTCGGGCTCGTGTCCGGCGCCTGTCGGGCAACGGCATGATTTCCAGCCGCCGTTCGTCCGGCAGCGCGAAGAACGAGCGGGCCGTGGGGAGGAAAGGGCGAGATCGCGATCGTTGCGCGTGGGTCAGCGACAGATCTGGTCGAACTGGTCGGCGCGGCGGCTCACCCAGAACGGGTCGAGCAGCACCGTGTGTGCCTGGCCAGTGGTCTCCATGGTCGGATCAAAGCACACCCGGGAAAGGTGAGTCCACCATGCGTCCCGAGCCGTGAGACACACGGGGACGCCGACCTCTTGTGCGGCCCGAGCCGCCGCTCAGACCCTGCCATCGAGTCGGGCGACGGTGTCCGCGATCAACGCCACTCGGTCGGCCACGTCACCGGCCGGCACCTCCACGAGGTCGTAACCGAAGCCCCGATAGCTCTCTTCGTGGATCCGCTCGAACACCAGCGACTCCTGGAAACTGATCCGGCGGGCGTCCGTGGGTTCGCAGAATCCGATGTTGCGGACGAAGAAGACCTGCGGTTCGTAGATCCGGTCGCGGGTGATCCGGTCGATCTCGGCGAGCAGCGCCGCCGGAGCGGGCCGGCCCAAGTACGTGGTGAGGGCGTGGGTGCAGACCGGGGATCTGTCGTAGATCTGGTGGGTCACGTCTCGCGTCGCGGACCGCAGCTGTCGTCTGCGCTGCAGGTCGACCACCTTCTCGACGAAGGCCTGCCGGGTCCAGGGCTCGGCGTCCCCCGCAGCCTGCTCGCGCGCGATGACCGCGGTGGCCGCCTCATCGACGACGTCGAACCCGTCCGCCCTCAGCCGGCCGAGGATCGTGGTCTTTCCGGCTCCGGGCGCGCCGGTGAGGATGTACCGCTTCATGGTGGGTCCTTGGGTCGTCGTGATGGGGGTGGCGACCGCGAACGGCTCGGCCTGAACCGGCAGACGGCAGGCGGCAGTTCGGTGAGGGATGTGACAGGAACCCCGGTTCGGGCCGGAGTGGCGAAGGCCGCCGCGGAAAACAATGAGCGCATCGCGGCCCGGGGGAGGGCCGACGGTGATTCCGGGCCGGTGCAGCAGCCTAGCCGACACACCGAACACCTACTCTGTGAGGGACGGTGCCGGTGTGGCTGTTGTGACGGCGTCGCCGACTCCGCACCTCTGCCCCGGCATTGACGCACGACGACACCGCTCCATACGATCAACAGCGGCATTGAGTGTCAGCGTCAAATCCTGGCCGAACGACCGGCAACCCCCCGACGCAGTGGGGCGCTCAGGGCAAACGCCCTGCGGGGACGCTGATGGCTCTGCGAACGCGCGACCCCGTGACCGGGGTCCCGGATATGGAGGACGGCGTGCTCAACAGCTACGACCAGAGTGCCTCCTGTCACGACGCCGTCGTTTTCTCCCGGCTCTCGCGTCGGCGCCACATCGACCTGCAGCGCTTCACCAGCTGTCTGTGTAACAGCTGACCTTGTCCGGCCTTCCGGGCCGACGTCTGTCCGGCCTTCGAAGCTGACATCTGTGGTCGCCCGTCTCGTACGGGCCTCTTCCCCCCTTCTCCCACGGGTCGACATGTGCGCGGGTGTGTTCCGCGGCGGTCGGCGCGTTTCCACGCTTCAGGAGTCCCGCCCCCGCCGGGGTCGGCACCGTCCGCGTCCAGCCACGGTCCGCGCAGGTCCGTGTGCACGCGGTGACACGAGTAGGAGCACCTCTCCGTGACAGCACATCCGGTCTCCCGAACCACTCGACGGGCAGCCACGGCCGCCCTTCTGACCACCAGTTTCCTGCTCACCGCCTGCGGATCGGGAGGCGGCAGCTCCGACAGCGGCGGCGGCAAGGCACAGTCCGGTGGCACCCTGACCTTCGCGGTGGGCTCCGACGCCGGCTGCGTGGACCCGCAGCAGGTGGGCAGCAACGACACCATCTACTCGGTACGCCAGCTCGTGGACTCCCTCACCGACCAGGACCCCGCGACCGGCAAGATCGCGCCGTGGCTCGCGAAGAGCTGGGACATCAGCTCCGACGCGACGACGTTCACCTTCCATCTCAGATCGGGCGTCACCTTCAGCGACGGGTCCAAGCTCACCGCGCAGGTGGTCAAGGACAACTTCGACGCGGTGCCGAAGCTCGGCGCGCTGGGCACCCTCGCCGAGGGCTATCTGAGCGGCGTGAAGAGTACGACCGTGGTCGATCCGCTCACCGTCAAGGTGACCTTCCAGCAGCCCAACGCCCAGTTCCTGCAGGCGACTTCGACGCACTCGCTGGGCATCGAGTCGTCGGCGAGCGCGAAGCTGACCCCGCAGGAGAAGTGCAGCAAGGGAGTGGTCGGCTCCGGTCCCTTCGTGCTGAAGCAGTACGTGCAGAACCAGTCGATCACGCTCGCCAAGCGCACCGGGTACGCCTGGGGTTCCTCACGCTGGACCAAGAGCGGCGAGGCCTATCTCGACAAGGTGGTCTTCAAGGTCGTGCCCGAGGCGGGAGTTCGGGCCGGCAGTCTCCAGTCGGGTCAGGTGGACGCGATCAGCAGCGTCGGCAAGGCCAACGAGGCGGCGCTCAAGGGCGGTCAGGTCACTCTTCAGCGGCGGGCCAATCCGGGCGTGGTGTTCGGTCTGGCCTTCAACAACTCGCGGCCTGTGCTGAAGGACGCGCGGGTCCGCCAGGCCATCGGGTTCGCCATCGACCGCAAGCAGATCGCCGACACGGTGTTCCCGACCGGAACCCAGCCCGCGACCAGCGTCCTGGCGCACACCACACCCGACTACGCCGACCTGTCCTCGGAGCTGACGACCGACACGGCCAAGGCGAAGTCCTTGCTGGACGCGGCCGGCTGGAAGGCCGGCGGAGACGGCATCCGCACGAAGGACGGCAAGAAGCTGAGCCTGACGGTCGACTGGATCCCCAACTCGGCGACGAACCAGCCCGCGTTGGAGCTGATCCAGCAGCAGCTCAAGGCCGTCGGCGTCGGTCTGACGCTCAAGCAGCTCCAGGTCACCCAGCTCGCCCCGACCCTTCAGTCGGGTGACTACGACACGGCCTGGGGGAACGTGACCCGTGCCGACCCGGACATCCTGCGCAGCTCCTTCTCCACCAAGCTGGCCAACTTCTACCGTGTCCCGGTGGGTCCGCTGGACACCGCGCTGACCGGCCAGGCGGCGACCACCGGCGCCACGCAGCGCGAACAACTGGTCAAGCAGGCACAGCAGTTGATCGTGCAGAACGCCTACTACGCACCGGTGGTGGAGCTCCAGACCCAGATCGGCGTGGCGAAGAAGGTGCACAATCTGAACTTCGACGCCTCCAGCCGGATCCAGCTGCACGACACCTGGATCGGCTGACACATGCGCCGCTACGCGATCAAACGGCTCGCGCAGGCGGTCGGGGTGCTGTGGGCCGCCTACACGGTGTCCTTCCTGGTCCTCGACTTCCTGCCGGGCGATCCGGTCACGGCGATGGCCAGTGCCGGAATGGACTCCGGGACGGTCGACCCGGCCCAACTCGCCGCACTGCGCCACGAGTACGGCTTCGACAAGCCGGTTCTGGTGCAGTACGCCGACTACCTCGGCCGGGCGGTGCGCGGGGACTTCGGCGACTCGGTGTCCACCGGCCGTCCGGTGTCCTCGACACTGGCCGACGCCCTGCCGCAAACCCTCCAGCTGACCGGTGCCGCGCTACTCCTCGCCGTGCTGCTCGGCGGTGGACTGGCTGTGGTGGCGACCTACACCTCGCGCCGGTGGCTGCGTCAACTGCTGCTGTCCCTGCCGCCGTTGGGGGTGTCGGTCCCGACGTTCTGGGTGGGGCTGCTGCTCGTCGAGTCGTTCTCCTTCCGTCTGCACTGGTTCCCCGCGTTCGGCAACGACGGACTGCGGGGGCTGATCCTGCCGGCCCTGACCCTGGCGATCCCGACCGGCGCGCAGGTGGCACAGGTGCTGGCCAAGAGCCTGCTCACCGCGCTGGACCAGGCCTATGTGGAGACCGCGCGTGCCAAGGGCGCCGGCCGGTGGCGGGTCCATCTGCGGCACGCCCTGCGCAACGCGTCCCTGCCCGCGTTGACCGTGGTCGGCCTGCTGGTGGGGCAGTTGATCGCCGGTTCGGTGGTCGTCGAGACGGTGTTCTCTCGTGACGGCCTCGGCCGGGTCACGGCCGCCGCGGTCACGGCCCAGGACATCCCGCTGGTGCAGGGCGTGGTGGTGTTCGGGGCGCTGATCTTCGTCCTGACGAACCTGCTCGTCGATCTCGTCTATCCGCTGCTCGACCCGCGGATCGTGGTGGCCTCGGGCCGTAAGGCGGTGGCCGCATGAGTCAGGGTCTTGTCGACGACACCGCCGCCGATGCCGCGCCCGGCCTCGCGCGACCGGTCGAACCGGGGGCCGTCCCCGGGCCGGGACACCGTGTCGACACGCGGCGGGTCCTGCGCTTCCTGGTGCGCCGCCCGGGTCTGCTGCTGTCGGTCCTCGTCCTGGTCCTGGTGGTGCTGGGCTCGTTCTGGCCAGGGCTCTTCACCTCCCAGGACCCGCTGACAGGAGTACCGTCGCAGAACTTCCGGGGCCCGAGCGGCGCGCACTGGTTCGGCACGGACGAACTCGGCCGCGACGTGTTCTCCCGAGTGGTCCACGGTGCCCAACTCTCCCTGAAGGCAACCCTCATCGCGGTGGCGGTGGCCTTCGTGGTCGGCAGCCTGATCGGCCTGGTCGCCGGTTTCGTGGGTCGCTGGATCGACGACGTGCTGATGCGCTTCGTCGACGTACTCCTCTCCATCCCGGCGCTGTTCCTCTCCCTGGCCCTGGTCACCGCGCTCGGCTACGGCACGGTCAAGGTGGCGGTCGCGGTCGGCATCGCCAGCGTGGCGAGCTTCGCGCGGGTCACTCGGGCCGAGGTGCTGCGGGTGCGGCAGGCGGTCTTCGTCGAGGCCTCGCGGTCGTGCGGGGCCCGCTGGTACTCGGTGCTGGGCCGGCACGTGCTGCCCAACGCGGCGGGCCCGGTGATCGTCCTGGCCACCCTCGACTTCGGCTCCTCGATCCTCGCCGTGTCGGCCCTGAGCTTCCTCGGCTACGGCGCCCCGCCACCGGCCCCGGAGTGGGGCACGTTGATCTCCGACGGCCGCAACTACCTCGCCAACGCCTGGTGGTTGACGGCGCTGCCCGGGCTTGCGATCGCGGCGACCGTGCTGGCCACCAACCGCATCGCACGCGCGCTGGACGGCGAATGGTCCCGGCAGTCATGAGCGATCGCCCGACGAACGCACCTGGAACGGATGAGGACTTGAGCACGACACCGAGCACCGCCCCGGACCCCGGCCAGGACACCACGCTGGAGATACGTGGCCTGTCCGTGTCGTACCGCACCCGCGGCGGCACCGTAGCGGCCGTGCGGGACGTCGATCTCGACGTACGCCCGGGCGAAGTGACCGCGGTGGTCGGCGAGTCCGGGTCCGGCAAGAGCACCACCGCGCATGCGATCACCCGGCTGCTGGCAGCCAACGCCACGATCGACGCGGGCACGATCCGCTTCGGCCGGCACGACCTCACCACACTGAGCGAGGCGGAACTGCGGACCGTGCGCGGCGCGCAGATCGGCCTGGTGCCCCAGGACCCGTCGGTCTCTCTCAATCCGGTCAAACGCGTCGGTGAACAGGTCGCCGAGGTGCTGCGCATCCACGGTCTCGCGACCCGCCGGTCCGCGCCGGCGGAGGCGATCGACATCCTGCACCGGGCCGGACTGCCCGAGGCGGCCACCCGTGCCCGGCAGTACCCGCACGAACTCTCCGGCGGCATGCGGCAGCGCGCCCTGATCGCCATCGCCATCGCCGCGCGGCCCAGGCTGATCGTCGCCGACGAGCCGACCAGCGCGCTCGACGTCACCGTGCAACGCGTCATCCTCGACCATCTCCAGGGCCTCACCGAGGAGTTGGGCACCGCGATCCTGCTGGTGACCCACGATCTCGGCGTGGCCGCCGACCGGGCACAGCGCCTCGTCGTCATGTCCCAGGGGCGGGTGGTCGAGGCAGGGGCCACCCGTGAGGTCCTGGCCGATCCCCAACACGAGTACACGCGAAGGCTGTTGGCCAGTGCGCCGAGCCTGACGACCGCGATCCCCCGCACCGAGGTCACCGCACCCCCGGCCACCGGCACGACACCGCTGGTCGAACTCCGCAACGCGGTAAAGGAGTTCAGGCTGCCCCGAGCGGACGGCGAATCCCGCACGCTGCGCGCGGTCGACGACGTCAGCCTCTCCCTCCACCGCGGCCGGACCCTCGCCCTGGTGGGTGAGTCCGGCTCGGGCAAGTCCACCACCGCCCGGCTGGTGCTGCGCCTCACCGACGCGAGCGCCGGACACATCCTGTTCGACGGCACCGACGTCACCACCGCCCGGGGCGCACAGGCCAGGCAACTGCGCCGACGCGCCCAACTCGTCTACCAGAACCCGTACGCCTCGCTAGACCCCCGCTTCTCCATCGGCGAGGTGATCACCGAACCGCTGCGCGCCTTCAAGGTGGGCGACCACACGTCCCGGCTCGACCGGGCCCGGGAACTCCTCGACCGGGTCGCCCTGCCCGCCACCACCCTGGACCGCCGCCCGGCGGAACTCTCCGGCGGACAGCGGCAGCGCGTCGCGATCGCGCGGGCCCTCGCCCTCTCCCCCGACCTGGTGGTGTGCGACGAGCCGGTGTCAGCGCTCGACGTCTCCGTGCAGGCCCAAGTCCTCGACCTGCTGGCCGAGTTGCAGGCCGAAACCGGGGTGGCGTACCTGTTCATCTCGCACGACCTGGCCGTCGTCCGTCAGATAGCGCACGAGGTCGCGGTCATGCGGGCGGGCCGCATCGTCGAGACAGGCGCGCCCGACGACCTGTTCACACACCCCCGCCACGAGTACACCCGCGAGCTGCTCGCGGCGATCCCCGGCCGCCGCGATGACCACGACCTGAGGACGCAGACCGCATGACCATCACCTCCCTCGCCTTCCTCACCCCGGGCAACTTCGCCGACGACGACCCCTACACCGGCCTGGAGGAAAGCCTCCAACTCTTCGAGTACGGCGAGCGGTTGGGCTACGACGGTGCCTGGATCCGGCAGCGGCACCTCGAACACGGCGTCGGTTCGGCCGCCGTGTTCCTCGCCGCGGCCGGACAGCGCACGCGGCGCGTCGAGTTGGGGACCGCGGTCATCCCGATCGGCTACGAGAGCCCGTTCCGGCTGGCCGAGGATCTGGCGCTGGCCGACGTGCTGTCCCGCGGCCGGCTCCAGGTCGGCTTCAGCACCGGCATGCCGCACGCCGAACTCCTCGGCGACCTGGTGTACGACGGCGACTGGCGCGCCTTCGACCTGTCGTACGGCAGGGTCGCCCGAGTCGTCGACAACCTGCGCGGCGACTATCTCGGCGGCCCGGACACGGTGATCGAGTCACCGGGCAACACCCAGCGACCGCGTCTGCAACCGCACAACCCCGGTCTGGTGGACCGCATTTGGTACGGCGGCGGGAGCCTGCGCTCGGCCCGGTGGGCCGGTGAGAGCGGCCTCAACCTGCTGTCCGGGAACATCGTCACCGGCGAGCACACCGACGACTTCACAACGGCCCAGTCGAACCTGCTCGCCGAGTACCGGCGCATCCAGCCCACCGCCCGGGTGGCGGTGGGCCGCGTCGTCGTACCGTTCGACAGCGCCGACCGCGCCACCCGCGCCCGCTACCGTACGTACGCCGAGAGCCGTCACGCCCGCACCCTCGCCCCGCAGGGTCCGAGGCGCACCCTGTTCGCACCCGATGTGGTCGGGACGGCGGAACTGATCCTGGAGCAACTGGCCGCGGACCCGGTGGTGTCGGCTGTCTCGGAGCTGCGTCTGGAGCTGCCGTACGAGTTCCGGCGGGAGGAGTACGAACAGATCCTGCACGACGTACTGCACCTGGTCGCACCCGAACTGGGCTGGCACCCCGCGCAGTTGGAGGCGGCGCGATGAGTCCCGTACGGCTGGAGGTCCATGCCCGGGAGCCGTTCGCGGACGGTCATCGCTTCGCCGAGGGCGGGGCGTACGAGGTTCTCACCGCCACGGCCCACTACACCGTGGACCCCGAGGCGCCCGCCCTGCACTCGATCACCGACCTGGACCTCGCACCGCGCGACAGCGACGGCGCGGTGCGCTTCAGCGGGGACGTCGAGATCCTGCGGCCGGTCGACGGCGGACGCCGACGGCTGTTCTTCGACTGGGGAAACCGGGGCAACAAGCGGGCCGTCCAGTACTTCTGCGACGCCCCGCACACGAACCGCCCCCGGACCCTCGCCGACGCGGGCAACGGCTATCTGCTGCGGCGCGGCTACACGGTCGTCTTCGGCGCCTGGCAGGGTGATCTGCTGCCCGGCGACGGACGGCTGCTGCTCGACCTGCCCGTCGCGACGCGCGGCACCGAACCCGTACGCGGCCTGACCACAGCCGAGTTCATCGTCGAGGAACCCACCGCTTCCCTGCCCCTGTCGCGCTGGACGAGTACGAGATCCTCCCCCGTGAGCGCGGCGGGCGAACACACCGCGCGGCTCACCCGGCGGCGGTACCCGCACAGTTCGCCGGAGGAAGTGCCACGGACGGCCTGGCGATTCGCCCGACTGCAAGGCGGGGGCTGTGACTTGAGGTCGCAGGCTGTCGCTGTCGTGGCGAGCCGGAGTGACCTGTACGTCGAGGGCGGACTGCGGCCGGGCTGGATCTACGAACTGACCTACCAGGCCGAGGCACCGCTCGTCCTGGGTCTCGGCCTCATCGCGGTGCGCGACCTGGTCAGTCACCTTCGCCACGACCCGACCCAACCGGTCGGTGAGCTCAACTACGCCTACGGCTGGGGCCGTTCACAGACCGGCCGTGCCATCCGCGACTTCATCCACCGGGGCTTCAACGAGGACGCCGAAGGCCGCAGGGTGTTCGACGGACTGCTGCCGCACGTCTCCGGCGCAGGCCGGCTGGACACCGGGCGGTTCGCCAACCTGACGGTGCCGGGCGGCCAGCAGTTCGAGGACCACCTCAACGCGGCCGACGCGTTCCCGTTCGCGTACGCCGAGACGGTGGACCATCTGACCGGCGCCCACGACGCGATCATGAAGCGCGCGAGTGACCCGAAGGTGCTGCACACGCAGACGTCCACGGAGTACTGGCAGCGCCGGGGCTCGCTGGTCCACACCACAACTGACGGGCGGGACCTGGGATTTCCGCCCAACGTGCGGGGTTACCTGTGGTCGTCGAGCCAGCACGTCGCGAGCCCCGTGCCACAGGCTCCCGGCAGGGGTATCTGCAACTACGTCGAGAACGTCGTCGCCACGTCCGCACTGTTCCGGGGTGTCCTCGACGCGCTCGACGCGTGGGTGAGCGAGGGCGTGGAACCGCCCCCGAGCACGGTGCCCACCGTCGCCGACGGAAGTCTGGTGACGATGGAGGAGTGGTCACGGCAGTTCCCGGCGGTGCCCTCGGCGCTGCGGCCGTACGGCCCCAACGAGCTGTACGCGGTGGACCGTTCGACCGTGCCGCCGGTCGCGGACCGGGCGCGCCGGTACACCGTGCTGGTCCCGGCTGTCGACGCCGACGGCAACGAGACGGCGGGTGTGCGCGCCCCGATGGTGTCCGTGCCGCTCGGCACCTACACCGGCTGGAACACCCGTGCCCCGGGTCAAGGGCACGGCGCGCTCCACGAGTTCAGCGGCTCCACGTTCCCGTTCGCCGCCACCGAGGACGAACGGCTGATCACCGGCGATCCCCGCCCGAGCGTCGAGAAACGGTACGGCGACGCGGCCGGGTACGCCGCCAGGATCAGGGCGGCGGCCGAGGAGCTCGCGGCGCGGCGGCTGCTGCCCGACGAGGACGTGGAGCGCGCGGTGAGCGCCGCCGCCGACTGGTCGGCGCCCCGCCACGACATCGACCTGCCCTGACCTCTGAGTCAGGGCACCTCCCGCACGACGTCTTGGCCGTGGTGGGCGAGCGCGCCGAGGCGGGCCGCCACGGCGCGCTCGTCCTCACCTGGACGTCGAGGATCCGCAGAAGAGCGACGACGGTGCTGGCGCCGGCGGACCGCCGGACCCTGTTCAGACCTTCTGGTCGAGCGCGGACCACAACTCCCGCTCCACGTCCGTCGGCGGGATGTGCGCGGCGAGACACTCCGGGTGCCCGGACGGAGGTCCGTCGTTCGGGCCCGGCGTCCACGCGGGGACCACGGGCAACGGAAGTCCCCCCAGGCAGCAGCCGACCGCGAGCAGCCCCGGCACCCACCGGGCGAACGCGTCGGCCCATCGGCGTTGGCGGCTCACCGCAGCGGAGCCGTCGGCCACAGCGGTTCGGTCGCGCGGTGCTCGGCCTCGCGCAGGACGCGCAGCACGTTGCGGCCGGTCAGGGCCTCCAGGTCGGACCGGGACCAGCCGCGGTCGGCGAGTTCGCGCAGCAACCTCGGGTAGCCGGAGACGTCGGCGAGGCCGGTGGGCTGGTGGTCGACGCCGTCGTAGTCGCCGCCGAGGCCGATGTGGTCCCGGCCGGCCACCTCGCGGGCGTGCTCGACGTGATCGGCGACCTGGGCCACCGTCACCTCGGGCCGGGGGTGTTCCTCTGTCCAGCGCCGCAACCGGTCGTCGGCGGACGCCGCAAAGCCGACCGCGAACTCCTTGGCGACCTGCGCCGGATCCTCGCCCGGCCGCGGTGCGCGCGGCCAGCTCCAGGTCTGCGAAGGCAGCCCGAGATGTTCACGCTCGGCCGCCAACTCCTGTGCCCACTCGGCGACTTCGGCCGAGATGAAGTAGGGGACGAAGGTGAGCTGGATGACTCCGCCGTTGTCCCTCAGCAGCTCCAGGACCGGGTCGGCGACATTGCGCGGGTGGTCGTTGAGGGCGCGTACGGAGGAGTGGCTGAACAGCACCGGGGAGGTCGAGGCGGCGAGTGCCGCCCGCTGGGTGGAGTCGGCGACGTGGGAGAGGTCCACGAGGACACCGGTGCGGTTGAGTTCGGCGACGATCGCGCGGCCGGTGTCGTTCAGGCCGCCGACGCCGGGCTCGTCGGTGGCCGAGTCCGCCCAGGTGGTGTTGTCGTTGTGGGTGAGGGTCACATAGCGGACGCCGAGCCGGGCGTACGACCGCAGGACGCCCGGTGACTCGGCGAGACTGTGGCCGCCCTCGATGCCGAGCAGGGAGGCGATCCGTCCGTCGGCGATCGCCCGCTCGACGTCGCCGGCGGTGTAGGCGATGCGCAAGGTGTCCGGGTAGCGGGCGACGAGCCGGTACACGGCGTCGATCTGCTCGAACGTGGCCACCACGGCCTCGGGTTCCGGGAGTCGGGACGAGACGTACACCGACCAGAACTGTGCGCCGACCCCGCCGGCGCGCAGCCGGGGCAGGTCGGTGTGGAGGTCGGCACGGCCCTCGTCGAGCCCCTCGACGCTGTAGCCGGAGCGGGCGCGCAGCGCCACGGGCAGGTCGTTGTGGCCGTCGAAGACGGGGGTGCTGCTCAGTACCTGTTCGACGAGGTCCAGCGCGCTGTCGGTCATGTGCTTGCCACTCCTTCGTCGAGGGCGTGCCGGCGGCGGCCCTGGCGTACCGGGTCGGCGACGGGCAGGGAGGCGACCAGCCGTCGCGTGTAGTCGTCCTGCGGGTTGCCGAGCACGTCGGCGGTGGATCCGGACGCGGCGATCCGGCCGCGGTGCAGTACGACGACGCGGTCGGCGACCTGCTCGACCACCGCGAGGTCATGGCTGATGAACAGCGCCGCGAAGCCCAACTCCCTCTGCAGTTCGGTGAAGAGGTCGAGCACCTTGGCCTGGACCGATACGTCGAGGGCCGAGGTCGGCTCGTCCGCGATGATCAGCGGGGGCCGCAGGGCGAGCGCCCGGGCCAGGGCCGCGCGCTGACGCTGTCCGCCGCTGAGTTCGTGCGGATAGCGGTCGGCGTAACTCCGGGGCAGATGAACGGAGTTCAGCAGCGCCTCGGCCTCGGCGCGGATCGCCGTGGCCCCGAGTTCGCGCCGGTGGACGGTCAATGGCTCCGCGATGCTGTCGGCGATGGTGAGCAGCGGATTGAAACTGGCCGCCGGGTCCTGGAAGACGTAGCCGATGTGGCCGGCCCTGCCGCGCGTGCGCCGTCTCGCCGTCAACGGATCGCCGAACACGGTGAGTTCTCCGCCGGTGGCGGCCGTCAGACCGGCGACCACCCGGCCGATGGTGGTCTTGCCGCTGCCGCTCTCCCCCACCAGCCCGAGCACCTCGCCCGGCCGGATCTCGAAGCTCACGCCGTCGATCGCGCGGAAGCCCTTCCTGCCAAGTCGCCCGGGGTAGTCCACGACCAGCCCGGCGGCCCGTACGACGGGCTGCTCGTCGCCCGTAGTGGAGGACTGTGTCCGGCTCTGCTCCCCGAAGACCGGTACGGCGGCCAGGAGTCCGCGGGTGTACGGGTGGGCGGGCGCAGCGAACAGCTCGCGGACCGGGGCCTGTTCGACCACTTCGCCCTCGCTCATCACCGCCACCCGGTCCGCGAGGTCGGCGACGACGCCCATGTTGTGGGTGATGAGGAGCACGGCGGTGCCGAAGTCGGTGCGGCAGCGGTGCAGGAGTTCGAGGATCTCCGCCTGGACGGTGACGTCGAGCGCCGTGGTGGGCTCGTCGGCCACGATGAGCCGGGTGCCGAGGGCGAGGGCCATGGCGATGACGGCGCGCTGCTTCTGCCCGCCGGAGAGTTGGTGGGGGTAGTGGTTGACGCGCGTGGCGGGGTCAGGGATGCCGACCTTGTCGAGCCATTCGACGGCCAGTGCCCGGCGTTCGGCCTTGCTGCCGACGTGGCCGTGGGCGCGCAGGCCTTCGGTGAGCTGCCAGCCGATGGTGAAGACGGGGTTCAGCGCGGTGGAGGGCTCCTGGAAGACCATCGCGGCGTGGGTGCCGCGCAGGGCGCGCAGCCGGGCGGGGGACGCGGTGAGGACGTCCTCGTCCGGGTCGGCGGTGCCGTCGCCGAGCAGGACCCGGCCGCGGGCGGCGGCGGTGGCGGGCAGCAG
The DNA here is from genome assembly GCF_042751305.1 of Streptomyces hokutonensis. GTDB lineage: Bacteria > Actinomycetota > Actinomycetes > Streptomycetales > Streptomycetaceae > Streptomyces > Streptomyces hokutonensis_A. The sequence goes on along the minus strand of NZ_JBHYWD010000002.1, from coordinate 646,944 downwards.
CCCCAGGACCGACTTGGCGGTGACGGTCTTGCCGCTGCCGCTCTCGCCGACCAGGGCCAGTACCTCGCCGGGGGCGACGGACAGGCTCACCCCTTTCACTGCGGGGGCGGTGCCGGCGTCGGTGGCGAAGGTGACGTGCAGGTCCTCGATGCGCAGGAGGTCAGTCATCGTCCGCGCCTCCGTCCGTTCCGGTGGCGGTCGCCTTCGTGGTCGTGCCGCCGCGTCGGCGCAGTCGCGGGTCGGCGAGGTCGGTGAGGCTCTCGCCGAGCAGGGTCGTGCCGAGCACGGTGAGGACGATGGCCAGGCCTGGCGGGATCGCGGTCCACCACAGGCCCGAAGTGACGTCCGCGACCGAGCGGTTGAGGTCGTAGCCCCATTCGGCGGCCGAGTTGGGTTCGATGCCGAAGCCGAGGAAGCCGAGTCCGGCGAGGGTGAGGATGGCCTCGGAGGCGTTGATGGTGAAGATCAGCGGGAGGGTGCGGACCGAGTTGCGCAGCACGTGCCGGAACATGATCCGCCAGGTGCCGGTGCCGATCACCCGGGCCGCGTCGACGAAGGGCTCGGCCTTCACCCGGGTCACCTCGGCCCGTACGACACGGAAGTACTGCGGTACGAACGCGACGGCGACCGAGCAGGCCGCGGCGCCGAGGCCGCCGACGAGGCTGGACTGTCCGCCGCTGATCACGATCGACATGACGATGGCGAGCAGCAGCGGCGGGAACGCGTAGAGCGCGTCGGCAAGCCCCACCAGCAGCCGGTCGAGGCGCCCGCCGAGATAGCCGGAGGCCAGCCCGAGCACGGTACCGGGGACAACCGAGAGCAGCAGCGCGGCGAGGATGATCTCCAGCGCGGTCCTGGCGCCCCACACCGTGCGGGACAGCACGTCGTATCCGGCGATGGTGGTGCCCAGCGGGTGGGCGCCGCTGGGATGCTGCTGCGAGCCGAACAGCCGCCCTCCGTCCTGGAGTTGGGCGTATCCGTACGGTGCGAGGAACGGTCCGAGGAGGGCGGTGAGGACGAACAGCACAGTGAGGACGGCGCCGGTGAGGAGCATGGCGCGCTGCACCGGGCCGCCGGTGCGCAGGCGCGCGCGGAGGCGGTCCGGCAGCAAGGTGGGCCGTCGCACGAGGAGTTGGGCCACGGCTCAGTACCTCACTCGGGGATCGATGAGGGCCGCGACGACGTCGACGAGGAAGTTCGTCACCGCCACGACGACGGCGAACAGGGCCACGATCCCCTGCACCGCCGGGAAGTCACGGACCGTCAGATAGTGGGCGAGTTCGTAGCCGAGGCCCTTCCACTCGAAGGTGGTCTCCGTCAGCACCGCGCCTCCGAGCAGCCCGGCGACCTGGAGTCCCAGGACGGTGACGACGGGGATCAGGGCAGGTCGGGTCGCGTGTCGTGTCACCAGGCGGACGGGCGCCACGCCGCGGGAGCGGGCCGCCTCGACGTAGTCGGCGCCGAGGGTGCCGATCAGGTTCGTGCGCACCAGCCGCAGGAGGATGCCGGCGACGAGCAGGCCCAGCGCCACCCCGGGCAGTACGGCGTGCTTCAGCACGTCGGTGACGGCGGCCCCGTCGCCGCTGCGCAGGGCGTCCACGAGGTAGAAGCCGGTCGTGCTGGTCTGGTTCTGGAGGAAGAGCTGGACGTCGGTGCTCGCCCGGCCGGACGCGGGCAGCCAGCCGAGCTGGATCGCGAAGACGAGCTTCAGCAAGAGGCCCACGAAGAACACGGGGGTGGCGTAGGTCAGGACGGCGAACAGCCGCAGTACCGCGTCGGGCGCCCGGTCCCGGTACGAGGCCGCCACCATGCCCAGCGGCACGCCGACGGCGAGGGCCACGAGGAGGGCGTAGCCGGCGAGTTCGACGGTGGCGGCGCCGTAGGTGCCCAGGACGTGGGTGACCGGTTCGTTGTCGGTGACGGTGCGGCCGAAGTCGCCGGTCGCCAGGGAGTTCAGGTAGTCCAGGTACTGGGTGAGCAAGGGCCGGTCGTAGCCCGCCTGGTGGAGTTTCGCGTGGAGCTGGTCGGGGGTGAGCCGGTCGCCGAAGGCGGCGCTGATCGGGTCGCCGGTGGCGCGCATCAGGAAGAAGACCAGGCTGACCAGGATGAACACGGTGGGGATGATGAGGAGGAAGCGGACCATCAGATAGCGGGCGAGTCCGTACCCGGCGGCGCCGTCGGCCGGGGTGGCGACGGCGCCGGGGGTGTCCTGCGTCAGGGCACTCACTTCTTCGCGAGTCCTGCCCAGCGGAAGGTGTACGCGCTGGTCAGCGCGTCCGGCACACCGCTGACGTCGGTACGGGTGACGATCGCGGTCGACCCCTGGAGCAGCGGCAGCACCGGGACCTGCGCGGCGGCCTTGTCCTGTACCTCCTTGAGGAGTTCGGTGCGCTTGGCCGCGTCGGTCTCCGTCTCCTCCTTCAGGATCAGCGAGCGTACGGCGGGGTCGTCGTAGCCGTTGGCGACCCAGCTGTTGGCCGAGTAGAAGGGCGAGAGGTAGTTGTCGGCGTCCAAGTAGTCGGCGTACCAGCCGAGTTGGTAGAGCGGGTAGAGGTGCTTGACCCGGTCCTTGCCGTACTGGGTCCACTCGGTGGACTGGAGGTTCACCTTGAACAGGCCGGTGGCTTCGAGCTGGGTCTTGACGAGGGCGTACTCGTCGGCCGAGGACGAGCCGTAGTGGTCGCTGTTGTACTGGAGGTTGAGAGTGACGGGAGTGGTCACCTTCGCCGCCTTGAGCCGTGCGGCGGCGGCCGCCTTGTCGGGGCCGCCCTTCTTGTCGCCGTAGAGGGACTTGAAGGAGTCGGTGGCGCCGGTGAGTCCGTCGGGGACCGAGCTGTACAGCGGCTGGTAGCTGTTCTTGTAGACCTGCTGGGCGAGTTGGGCCCGGTCGACGGAGTCGGCGACGGCCTGGCGGACGGCGAGCGCCTTGGCGTTGTCGGCGTTCTTTGTCTTGGTGCCGTAGGGCTGGGTGGCGAAGTCGAAGACGATGTAGCGGATGCCGTTGCCCGAGCCGGTGTGGACCTTGATGTCCTTCTTCTTGGCCAGGTCGTCGAGGTCGACTGTGGTGAGGGTGCGGTAGACGGCGTCGACCGTGCCCTGCTGGACGTCGAGCTTCAGGTTGCTGGCGTCGGTGTAGTACTTGAGCTGGATGTTCTTGGTCTTCGGTGTGCCCAACTGGCCGCCGTAGTCGCCGTTTTCGGTGAAGGAGACCAGCGAGTTCTTGTCGTAGCTCGTGACGCCGTACGGGCCGTTCCACGGTTTGGCCGCGACGATGGCCTTGTCGTCGAGGATCTTGTCGGCGGGGAAGGTCTGTTCGTCGACGATGTAGCCGGCCGCGGTCGACAACACCTGGGGGAACAGGGTGTCGTTGGCGGACTTGAGGGTGAAGACGACCGTGGTCGGTGTCGGGGCGGTGACCGAGGCGAGGTTGTACAGGAGCGACGAGGGGCCGTTCTCGTCGGCGATCTTCAGAGTGCGGTCGAAGCTGAACTTGACGTCGGAGGAGGTGAGTTGGTGGCCGTTCGCGAACTTCAGGCCCTTCCTCAGCGTCACCGTGTACTCCTTGGGCCCCGTCAGCTTGATGCCGGTGGCCAGGTCCGGGGAGACCTCGGTGGCGCCGTTCTTCACGCTGAGGAGGGTCGCGTAGACCTCGCTCTCGATGGTGCCGGAGCCCGCGTCCCAGGCGCCCGCCGGGTCGAGGCTGGTCACCTGGTCGGTGGTGCCGACGGTGATCGTCGTACCGCCGGAGCCGGTGGACGTCTTGCTGCTGGTGCAGCCGGTGAGGGCGACCAGGAACGCCGTGCCGAGGGAAATGGCGCCGAGGGATCGAAAGGGTCTGACGGTGCTGGTGTGTGCCATGGCCGGTCTCTGTCTCCGCATGGGTGGGTGCGCGAAAGGGGTGCGGCAGGCAGGACATGCCGAGCGCGCGCTGTCGCGTGAAAGGTGGGAGTGGAGGTGCTGCGTGTGGAGCGGGTCAGCCGTGACAGAGACAGCTGGAGACCAGCAGCAGATCCACATGACGCCGGGAGCACAGCACGAGGCCGGTTGCCACGTCGTCCTCCTAGGGGTGTCGCCGGCAACCAAGGCCGGTGGGAACGCACTTGCAGAACAGGAACATCCGCCGAGCCGTCACCTGGAGCACCCCACTGCGTCGGGGGTTGCCGTCCGGCCAGCCAGGGCTTGATCACCGGAACTCGTAGCTCGCGCTCACCGTAGATCGACTGTTCTCTCGGCGTCAAGAGTTTCCTGGTCGAAGTGAATCGAGTTGCTGGAGAAGGTAGTTGAGCGACTCCTGCGGCACGGCTCCAGCGGTGTCGAGGGTGATGTGATCACGGTTCCAGGGCTCGTACTCGCGTCGGCGGACCTGCTCCCAGTCCGGAAGCGGCAGACCGGGGACGTCGACCGAGCGGGAGGTCAGTCGGTGCCGGTGCTCGGCCGCATCCGAGCAGACGACCTCCACCTCTGCGGTCGGCACGCCCGCCCGTACGCCCACGTCTCGCCAGCTGTCCCGGGTGACGGCCAGCGGATTCACCGACTCCGCGATCACCGCGAGCCCTTGGCGGAGATGCTCCTCGGCCAGGTCGTACCCGACGACATAGCCGGCCGGCCCGACTGGGTGGCGCGCCAGTCCGGAGCGGACGAGCGCCTGCTCGATGGTGTCGACGCGCAGGTGCACCGCCCCGATGCGTGCGGCCAGGAGTCGGGACAGCGTGGTCTTCCCGGTGCCGGGGAGTCCGCCGACGACGACGAGCACGGCATTCGACAACACCCCAATCACCTCAGCCGGGGCAGGAGTTGGTCTCCGATGCGGATGATCTCCTGCTGGTAGGGCGTGTCGGAGAGGACGAAGTGCGTGATGCCGAGCCCGCGGTAGTTGTCCAGCGCGGTGGCCACGTCGGCGGCGGAGCCGGCCAGCCAGGTCGTCGCCGCTCCCCCGCCGCCGACCGTCCCCGGCGTGGTGTACAGGCAGGTGTCCAGCATCTCGCCCCGGGCGGCGAGGTCGTAGAGCCGCTGCTGTCCGACGGCCGTCTTCCGGTTCCCCGTCCAGGTCAACTCGTCGCTCGGACCGGCCGCCATGCGCGCGACCCTCTCCTCGGCCGCCCGCCATGCCTCTTCCGTCGTCCCGCGCACCACGGTGGTGATCCGCAGGCCGAACTCCAGCGGCCGGTGCCGGCGGCCAACCTGGTCGCTCAACTTCCGCAGCCGGTCTATGCGTTCGGCGAGAGCGGCGAGCGGTTCGCCCCAGAAGAGCTGCACGTCCGCCTCGGCCGCCGACACCCGCTCGGCGGCCTCGGACGCGCCGCCGAAGTACAGCGTCGGATGAGCTCTGCCGGCCGTCGTCCAGGGGCGGGGCGCCGCCGTGGACCCGCTCACCTGGAAGTGCTCACCGGCGAAGGCCACGTCCTCCTCGGTCCACAGCCGTCGTACGAGACGCAGAAACTCCTGGGTGCGCGCGTACCGTTGGGCCGGATCGCCGCGGGTGTCGCCGTAGGCGGCCAGGTTGTCGAGGCCGCTGACGATGTTGACCAGGACCCGGCCGCGGCTGAGCTGGTCCAAGGTGGCTGCCGCGACGGCGAACTGGGCCGGCTGCCAGTAGCCGGGACGGACAGCGATCAGCGGCTTGAAGGTGGTGGTCCTGGCGGCCGGCGCGGTGGCGACGGTGAAGGTGTCGGGGCGTCCCCACCCGGTGCCCAGGAGCGCACCGCCCCAGCCGTGCCGCTCCGCGGTGCGGGCGAGGTCGGTGGAGTATTCGATGGAGCCCCAGCCGTCCGTCGTGTCGTCGCCGCGGTGGCCGGGCTCGACGGTGTTGGGGATGTACCAGAGGAATTCCGGGCTCATCGTGGGTCCGATCGCGGCTTGACCGAGGGCGGTGCGAGGGGTGTCCGGGCGGGAGCGAGAAACGCTGTGTGGATCGGTGATCAGGGGATCAACACAGTGCGCTGGACACGCGAGCCAGGTCGACGGTGCGCTCTCTGGTGAGCAGCAGGACCTCGGTCATGTGATCGAGTCTCCGAGGCGCCGAGCCGCTTGTCAACGCACCCCGGACACCGGAACGACTCCCCTACCCAGGGAATGTGGCAGGCCGCCCCGTCCCCGGCGAGCAGGATGTGCGACGGCTGCGCGGCCGCTCACGCACCGGCCGGACTGCGCACATACCGGTACGGCGGAGACCTCGGTGGGGTCTCCGCCGTACCGGTTGAGGACGCGCATGCGAACTAGGGGCGCCCGCCCCGGCAGTCCGCGAGCCGGCGGACCGCCGCGATCAGCGTGTCCACCTCGGCGTGCGTGTTGTAGAAGGCGAACGACGGCCGGACGGTGGCCTCCAGGCCGTACCGGCGCAGGATCGGCTGTGCGCAGTGGTGGCCCGAACGGACCGCGATCCCTTCCTCGTTGAGCGCCGTGCCCACCTCGGCCGGCTCGTAGCCGTCCAGGACGAACGACACGATGCTCGCCTTGTTCGGTGCCGTGCCGACCAGCCGCAGCCCGGGCACGCACCGCAGACCTTCGGTGGCGTGCTCGACCAGGGTGTGTTCGTAGGCGGCGATGTTCGGCAGTCCGATGCGCTCGACGTAGTCGATGGCGGCGGCCAGCCCCACCGCGTCGGCGATGTTGCCGGTGCCGGCCTCGAAACGGCCCGGCGGCGGCTGGAAGCTGGACTTCTCGAAGGTGACGTCGGTGATCATGTTGCCGCCGCCCTCCCACGGAGGCATGTCCTCCAGGACCTCCCGCTTGCCATAGAGCACGCCGATTCCGGTCGGCCCGAACAGCTTGTGCCCGGAGAAGACCAGGAAGTCGGCGTCCAACTCCCTTACGTCGATGGGGAGATGCGGGACCGACTGGGCCGCGTCGACCAGGACGCGTGCCCCGGCCCGGTGCCCGATCTCGATGATCTGCTCGACCGGTACGACGGTGCCGAGCGCGTTGGACATCTGGGTGACCGCGACGAGCTTGGTGCGGTCCGACAGAAGCGCGGTGTACCGGTCGAGCAGCAGCTGGCCGCTGTCGTCGACCGGGATCACCTTGATCACCGCACCGGTCTGCTCCGCCAGCATCTGCCAGGGCACGATGTTGGCGTGGTGCTCCAGGTGGGAGAGCACGATCTCGTCGCCCGCGCGGATGTTGGCGGGACCCCATGCCTTGGCGACCAGGTTGATCGCCTCGGTGGTGCCCCGCACGAACACGATCTCCTCGGCGGAACCGGCCCCGATGAACCGGGCGACGGTCTTCCTGGCGCCCTCGTAGGCGTCCGTCGCCCGGGCGGCCAACTCGTGCGCCGCGCGGTGGATGTTGGAGTTCTCCCGCGAGTAGAACTCCACCAGCCGGTCGATCACCGCCTGCGGCTTCTGCGTGGTCGCGGCGTTGTCCAGCCAGATCAGCGGACGCCCGTTCACCAGCTCGGACAGGATCGGGAAGTCCCGGCGCACCGCCTGTACGTCGAAGGCCGGGTGCGGGTCGAGCGACAGTCCCGACGGCGCGCCGGATACGTCGGGTTCCTGGACGAAGTAGTACGGCGCGGTCGTCGCCGTAGGCGCCATCACCTCGGGCAGCGGCGGCAGCCCGAGATGCCCGAAGCCGGGGAGCTCCGGTGCCTGGGCGGGGTACCCGGCGGCCTCGGTGAGGAAGTAGTACGGCCCGGGGTCCGGGAGGTGGGCCGGTGCGGCGGGCGACGGGACGGGCGGTGGCCCGGGGGCCACCGGCGGGGCCGGTGGCTGCGGGGTGGCGGCGCCGGGCGCACCCACCGCATAGGGGCTCGCCATGAAGGTGGCGGGGGCGCTGGTCGGTGGCGGCCCTGACGGCGGGCTCATGCCGGCGGTCGGTGCCGGGGGCGGCGGGTCCATGGACGGGATGCCGGTGGGCATCGGAGGGGCCGGGTTCGCGGCGGGCGTGGCGGTCGGCACCGGCGGCGAGGGGGCTGCGGCCGGCAGGCCCGCGGAGGCCGGCGGAGAGGATTCCACCGTGGGGACCGGGGCGGACGGGTCCGCCGGTGGCAGACCCGTCGGCGTAGGCCACTGCGTCGGACCGTCGAGGACCGGCGCCTCCGGGCCCGTCGGCTGCCCGGGGAGTGCTCGGAAGAACTCCCCGGCCATCCGGCTCAGCGTCTCCTCGTCCGGCAGCCACGCCGGGGCGGCTTCGTTACCGGTGGTTGGGGGCGTGGTCATGGCTACCGGTAACTCGGGGCGTAGTCATGGAACTTGTCGACCTCGACGTCGTCGAGGACGGCGAGCGCGTCGTCGGTGAGGACCGCGAGCGAGCAGTACAGCGAGATCAGGTAGGAGGCGATCGCGCTGCGGTCGATCTGCATGAAGCGCACCGACAGACCCATGCCCTGCTCGCCGGAGAGCCCGGGCTGGAACAGTCCGACCACGCCCTGGCGCGACTCGCCCGTGCGCAGCAGGATGAACTTGGTCTTGCCGTTCTCCAGCGGGACCTTGTCCGACGGAACGAGCGGCAGGCCGCGCCAGGTCAGGAACTGCGAGCCGAACATGCTGACCGTGGCCGGCGGTACGCCTCGCCGGGTGCACTCCCGGCCGAACGCGGCGATCCCCTCGGGGTGGGTGAGGAAGAAGGCGGGCTGCTTCCACACCTTCGTGATGAGGGCGTCGAGGTCGTCCGGGGTCGGCGGGCCCGCCATCGTGGAGATCCGCTGGGTGTCCGCCACGCTGGCCAGCATCCCGTACTCCGGGCTGTTGATCAGCTCGCCCTCCTGGTGTTCCTTCACCGCCTCGATGGTCAGCCGCAGTTGCTGTGCGGTCTGGTTGTGCGGGCTGGAGTACAGGTCGGAGATCCGGGTGTGCAGGTCCAGGACGGTCTGGACGGCCTTGAGCCGGTACTCGCGGGGCTCGCGTTCGTAGTCGACGAAGGTGTCCGGCAGCGGCGACTCGTCGTAGTTGTCGCACTCGATGCGCACCGACTCGGGGTGAACGACCTTGTTCACCCGGTAGATGCCGGCCTCGACCGGGACCCAGGACATCAGATGCACCAGCCAGCGAGGCGTGATGGAGGCCATCTGGGGAACGGTCTTGGTGGCGTTCGCGAGGGTCCGCGCCGCGCTGTCGCTCACCGACATCGATCGCGACGGTGGATTCACAGCCGTGGTCATGCGCCATCTCCTTTCGGCACCCGGGATCCGGGCAGGCGTGAGGGGTGAGATCGCCGACGGGACAGGTACGGCCGAGATCTCTCGCACCCACTATCGATTCACCGTCGCAGTGAGCGCGGTAATGGTCCAATGCGTGTTTTCGAGGCTGTCATCGACGCGGTCTATGATTCGCAAATGATCGACTTGAGTCGGTTGCGCGTCCTGGTAGCCGTCGCCCGCGAGGGTTCGATCACGGCAGCCGCCGAGGCGCTGCACTACGCCCAGCCGTCGGTGAGTCATCAACTCGCCAAGCTGGAGGCCGAGGTCGGGGTGCCGCTGCTGCAGCGGATGGGGCGCGGTATCCGGTTCACGGAAGCCGGGCGACTGCTGGTGGACCGGGCCGAGTCGATCCTCGCGCAGGTCGAGTCGGTGCACGCGGAACTGGACGAGCTGGCCGGGCTGCGCACCGGCCGGGTCCGGCTGGCCGCGTTTCCCTCGGCGTTGGCGACCCTGGTGCCGCTCGCCGCCGCGCGCGTGTCCGCCGAGCATCCCGCGATCGACCTGACCCTGCGGGAGGCCGAACCGCCCGACGCGCTCAACGCCCTGCGCAACAACGACGTGGACGTGGCGCTGATCTTCGAGCACGGCGATCCGCCGCAACGCGATCGCCGCGACACGACCATGACACCGCTGCTGGACGAGCCGTTGTACGTGGTCACCCCGGCGAACCGGTGCTGGGACGGCCCCCGTGCGGAGCTGGCCACCTATGCCGACGCGCGCTGGATCGCCGGGTGCGAACGCTGCCGCGAACATCTCGTCGCGGCCTGCGGGCGGGCCGGATTCGAGCCGGTCGTCGAGTTCGAGACCGACGACTACGTCGCCGTACAGGCCCTCGTCGCGGCCGGGCTCGGCGTGAGCCTGCTGCCAGGACTCACCCTCCTCGCCAACCGGCACCCCGGGGTCAGCCTCCACCGCATCCCCGGAATGCGCCGCCAGGTCGTGGCCGCCGTCTACGGCAAGCCGCCCGCGTCGCAGCCCGCCCAGGTACTCCTCGACGCACTCACCGCGACGGTCACCGAACCGGAATGGCCGTCCTGACCGGCTGATCACAGGCGATCCAGTCGGTCACCTGACGTACGTACTCCCCGTATCCGGACCGCGCGGCATCCACGATCGCGGGGACCTTCTCGGGTTCCGTGTCCAGACACAACTGCACGAGGACGTGATGCGGGCCGTCCGCCGGAGCGAGGGCCCCGACCAGTTCGGCGTCGATCATTCCGGCCTTCACAGCCGCGCCGAACGAGGCTGCTGGTGTGCTCGGTTGTCGGCCCGGTACCGCGGCCCGGTTGATGGCAGCGGCCAGGTCGTGCAGGAGCGCCAGAATGCGTTCGATCACGAGCCCGGCTCCCGGATCGGCGGCCAGGCGTGCGCTGTCCAGTGCGCCGAGCGAGTCGAGCTGGCCGACCGACTTGCGCATGGTGATGAGCCGGTGCTCGATCGAGGCCCGGTCCACGGGCAGTTGAGCCGCTCCCGCGCTGGATGTGGTCATCGCCGCATGGTGCCACTCGGGGTTCGGGTCGGCGCCGCCGATTCCGTCTGGTGGGACATCCGTTGGACGGCCTCGGACGGCGGGTGGACAGTCGATGCCCGTGGTCAACCGGGCCAGCCAGAGCAGGGGGTGCCGAGTGCGGTCATTGAGTGACCTCTTCCGTAATTTCATGCAGCTCGGATATGTGACGGACGACATCGACGCGGCGGCCACGTTCCTCGAGTCGAGGCTGGGGACCGTGCGGTGCGTGAAGCACTTCAAGTCGTCGCTGGGCGGCGGCCTGCCGCCGGTGAGTGCCGGCGCCCCGCGAGCCCCCTTCGTGGTCGTGGACGGTGCGCCCGCCGACGAGTGGGTCATCGACGTGGCCCTGGTCAACGCCGGGCCGACCAACCTGGAGATCATCCGTCCGGTCGGCGGCGCGGTCGACCTCTACCGCGGAGCCGTCCGGTCCGGGGAACCGGCGACGCTGCATCATCTCGGTTTCCGTGTCGACGACTTCGACGAGGCGTCCGCGATCGTCGCCGCGAGCGGCAGGACGTGGAAGCAGTTCGGGGACAGCGGAGCAATCCGCTTCGGGTACCTCGACATGACGGCCGAACTGGGCCACTTCGTCGAGGTCATGGAGCTGGACGAGGAAGCCGCGCAGGGATTCGCGCACCTTGAGGCCAAGTCGAACGCGGGCCGGTGACAAGGGCATTCGGGAGAGGAAACGTCATGAGCGACGAAGGCACAGCCGATTCCTACGACGTCATCGTCGTCGGCTCGGGCGCGGGGCTCGTCGGCGCGTACGCGGCGGCCTCCCGTGGGCTCCGTACGCTGGTCATCGAGAAGACGGAGTACGTCGGCGGGACCACGGCCTATTCGGGCGCCGGAATCTGGCTTCCCGGCAACGCGGCCGAGCAGCGCGCCGGTGTCGAGGACGGTCCCGATGTCGCACGCCCCTATCTCGACGCGATCGTCGGCGACGACTCGCCGGCCTCGCTGCGAGAGGCCTTCCTGCGCGCGGGACCCGTCCTGATCGAGGAGTTGGAGCGGAATCCGCGGTTCGGCCAGTTCGTCTGGCAGGGCGTGCCCGACTACTTCGCCGGACGGCCGGGGAGCCTGCCGCGGGGCCGCACCATCTTCCCTCCGGACCTGGACCGGTCCGAACTCGGTGAGCTGGAACCGCTGGTGCGCAGGCCGTTGTGGACGGAACGCTGGGGTGTCGAGGTCGGCCCGAGGATGATCGGCGGCCAGGCCCTGATCGGCCGGGCGCTGCTCGCGTTCATGGAGACCGGCAACGGCACCGTACGCACGAACACCGGGCTGACGCGCCTCCTCGTCGAGGACGGCACGGTCGTCGGTGTCGAGGCCCTGAGCGAGGGCGAGTCGGTGGAGTTCCGCGCCCGCCGGGGCGTACTTCTCGCCGCCGGTGGCTATGAGCGGAACGGCGAGCTGCGTGAACGGTTCCAGCCCGGAGTCGGCGACGAGTGGACCCAGGGCTGCCCGGGCAACACCGGCGACGCCCTCGTCGCGGGCATGGACATCGGCGCCGCGACCGACCTGCTCGACGAGTCATGGTTCGCGCCGGGCCTCGTCGTGCCCGACACGCGCCCGGTGTTCTACACGTCGGTGTGGAGCGGCATTTGGGTCAACGCGGCGGGGCAGCGCTACATGAACGAGCGGCTCCCCTACGACCGCGCCGGTCACGAGATGCTCAAGGCGCACAGGTCGTCGGGCGTGTCGCACCTGCCGACGCACTGGGTGTTCGACCAGCGCCAGCTCGACAACAGGAGGGCGTTCGCCGGGCTGCCGGTCGCGCCGCAGGTTCCGGGCTGGTTCGACGTCGAGAAGTTCCTCGCCGCCGGTGTGCTGAAGCGGGCCGACTCGCTGGAGGAGCTGGCGAAGCTGATCGATGTGCCTCCGGGTGCGCTCACCGAGAGCGTCGAACGGTTCAACAGCTATGCGCGTGGCGGCAAGGACGAGGAGTTCGGTCGCGGCGAGGACCCCTGGGACCTGATGATCACGCAGATCGCGGGCTCCCACACCGACGGCCCGAACCCCTGTCTCGGGGTGATCGACAAGCCACCGTTCTACGCGGCCTCGATCGTGCTGTCCGACCTGGGCACCAAGGGTGGTCTCAAGACGGACGACCACGCGCGCGTGCTGCGGCCCGACGGCTCGGTGATCACCGGTCTGTACGCCTCGGGGAACACGATGGCGCCGATGTCGGGCCGGATCTACCCGGGCGCGGGCGGTCCGGTGGGTTCGTCGATGGCGTTCTCGTACATCGCCGCCGTCGACATGGCGGATGAAAGCCGGTAGGCACGAGTAACGCGCTCAACTCTCTTTCGAAGACGGTCTCTTCGAAAGAGAGTTGAGCGCGTTCAGGCGGACTCGGTGGAGTGTCCGGGGAACAAGGACAGCGCGGGGTCCAAGGCAACGGCGGCATTGTTGACGGCGGTCGCGACCTCCCCGAAGCCGACCGACATCAGGCGGACCTTGCCGGGGTACGCGGTGACGTCACCGGCCGCGTAGATCCGTGCGACCGTGGTGCGCATCCTGGTGTCGACGACGATGGTGCGCCGCTCCAGCTGCACGCCCCAGTCGGCCAGTGGCCCGAGGTTGCTGATGAAGCCGAGCGCGGCCACGACCGCGTCCACCTTCAGCACCCGGGGCTCGGTCTCCCCGTCGACCTTCAAGTGCGCCCGGCGCAGTCGGTCGTCGCCGGCCAGGGTCTCCACCTGGGCGTTGGTGACGATGCCCACCCCGCGGGCGTGCAGTTCGCGGACGCTCGCCGCGTGGGCCCGGAACGTGCCGCGCCGGTGCACGAGGGTCACCGAGCGCGCGATGGGGTGCAGGGCGAGGGCCCAGTCGACGGCGCTGTCCCCGCCGCCGACGACAAGGACGTCACGGTCGGCGTGCTCGGCCGGGTCCGGCACGAAGTAGGTCAGTCCACGCCCGAGGAACTCCTCGCCGGCCGGGAGGGTGCGCGGGGTGAACGTGCCGATCCCGGCGGTCAGTACGACCGCTCCGGCGTCGACCGTGACGCCGTCGGAGAGGGTGACCTGCGGGCGCCCGTCGGGCGAGTGGGCGAGGCCGACCGCCTGGCGGCCCAGGAGATACATCGGGTCGAACGCGTCGGCCTGGTCCTTGAGGGCGGTGACGACGTCGCGGCCACGGGTGCCGGGGACCGCGGCGATGTCGCGGATCTCCTTCTCCGGGTAGACCGCGGTGATCTGCCCGCCGCACTGCGGCAGCGCGTCGACCAGGACGGTCCGCAGCCCGCGGAAGCCCGCGCAGTAGGCGCCGTAGAGCCCGATCGGGCCGGCGCCGACGATGAGGATGTCGGTGGTCACGGTATCGGCCACGGGCCGGCCTCCTGGGCGTGGTGGGCGGGGAGTGGGCGGCTGTCGCGCGTCGCCCCGCGTCGGCCGGTCGAGTGTAGGAGGCGCCCGACCAGGGGCGTCGGTGGTGGTCCCGGTTGATGGGACGGTCGGTGGACGGTCCGGGGCGCCGCGTGGAGAGTCGTTCACACCGCCACCGCGACGACGGGCGAAGGGGTCCGTACGCCCTGTGGTGCTCGGAGCTTTCCGTGGACGAGGAGGCGAGGCTCGTGAGCGATGAGGTGCGGGTGTGGATCGATCAGAAACTGTGCACGGGTGACGGTCTGTGCACCCAGTACGCCCCCGATGTCTTCGAGTTCGGCGACGACGGGCTGGCCTACGTCAAGGACACCCCCGACGGTGAGCTGCTGACGCCCGAGGGCGCGCAGGCCGATGTGTCGGAGCGGCTGCGCCTGGACGTGATCGACGCCGCCGACGAGTGCCCGGGCAACTGCATCCATGTGGTGCGGCGCGCCGACGGAACCGAGGTCGCCGGGCCCGACGCCGGCTGACATCAGCTTGCGGCCGCCTGGAGCCGTACACGCACGTCGAGTTGAGGAGTGGTGATCGGTGTCTGCCGTAGTCGAACCCCGAGTGGACCGTCGCGTCCCCTGGTTCGAGGGTGATGTGCCCGCCGAGAAGGTCCCGGAAAAATACCGGCTTTCCCGTGCATTCGTGCCCAAGAGCCGTTATCTGGACCCCGAGTTCCTCAAGCTGGAACTGGAGAAGGTGTTCACCCGGACCTGGCTGATGGCCTGCCGGCTGGAGGAGCTGCCGGGTGTGGGTTGTTTCGTCGAGTACGAGATCGGTGGTCATTCGATCCTGATCGTGCGGGAGGGCAAGGAGTCGGTCCGCGCGTATTTCAACGCGTGCCGGCATCGTGGTACGCGACTGGCGCGGGGCCGGGGTCGCGTCGGTTCCCTCATCTGCCCGTTCCACGGCTGGCGTTGGAACCTGGACGGCTCGATCAGGCTGGTGCTCGACCGCGAGGAGTTCGTGCCGCGCTCGGACGACGACCTCGGTCTGGTGCGGGTGCGGGCGGAGCAGTGGGGCGGGTTCGTGTTCATCAACATGGACCCCGACGCGAGGCCGCTGCTCGAATACCTGGACCCGATTCCGAGGATCTTCGCGCCGTTCCAGTTCGAGCACATGCGGTACCGGTGGCACAAGTCCGTGCCGCTGCCGTGCAATTGGAAGACCGCGCTGGACGGATTCCTCGAGGCCTATCACGTGGCGGGGACGCATCCGCAGCTGTACCGCTTCGACAAGTCGAACACCAACATCGCCTCGATGAAGGAACTCGAGAACCGGATGTGGGCGCCGACGACCGTGTACGAGCGGCACGCGCACTATTCGAGTGTCGGCCCGAAGAAGAAGGACACCGGCAAGGACCCGGCCAACCGGGGCACGGGGGGCGTGACCGACGAACGGCTGAGCGTCGCGCTGAGCGTGCAGTACATCGCCGACGACATGCGCGGCCTGGAGAACGAGCGGAGTTGGCGTGCCGCCGAGGCGCTGAAGACGGCGGACGTGCCGGAGGGGATGACGGCCGGCCAGTACTACATGCAGCTGTACAAAGAGCTGTCGCTCGCCGAGGGCTACGACTGGCCGGACATCACGCCCCAGCAGTGGGCGGAGGCCGGTACGGCGTGGAACGTGTTCCCCAACACGATCCTGCTGCCCAACCAGGGTTCGGTGTTCGGCTACCGGGCGCGGCCCGACGGACTGGACCCGGACCGCTGCCTGTTCGAGATCTTCAGCCTGGACCAGGTCCCCGTCGCCGACTACGACAAGAAGCGGGACTTCCAGCCGCAGTTCTTCGAGGACTTCCGCGAGGCCGACCTCGGCGAGATCTTCACCCAGGACCTGCTGAACGCCAAGGAGGTCACGGTGGGCATGCACTCCCCCAGCTTCGACGGCCACCGGCTGAGCGAGGAGCAGGAGATGACCATCTACAACCACCACCGGGTCGCCGACCGTTTCCTCTGGACGGACTGACCCGCCCGATCCGTGGTCCCGGCCCTCGGCGGCCGGGACACGATCAGGTGGAAGACCTACCGCCGGACCCAGCCGACGTCGTGCCAGTACGTCTCCAGGTGCTTCAGCGGCTTCGGCCAGGTCTCGATGTACGTGACACCCTCGGCCCCCGCCGTCATCGTGTACGGCGTGCCGGCCCGGCTGAGGAAGACCTCGCCCGGCCCCACTCGCACGGTCCGCGGCTCGCCCGACTCGTAGTGCTCGATGTGGTACTCGCCGGCGAAGACGAAGAGCATCTCGTCCACGTTGTGATGGTGCCGGGGCACCGTGAAGTGCGGACGCACGCGCAGGGGGTTGCGGTTGAAGCGCGGGATGTCGATCGGCTTCGTGGACACCCACATCGCGCCGTCGAACGTCGCCGCGAAGTCCACGGGCGCGTCCCGCAGCAGACCGCCGTCGTTCCAGAAGTACTTCGGATGCCCTTGCTGGTCCAGGCCCATGGGAACCCAGTCCGCGTCCGCCACCAGATCACCGAAAGTAAGAGTCACGCGGCGACCGTACGCGCGGCCGGGCGGTGTGTCGTCGAGGGGTTCCGCTCATCGGGACCCCTCTGCCGGGCGTCCGCAACTCCGGTCCCGGCCAACGGGATTCACGTATGACACGCCCCACCCCGCTGCCCAGTATCGGTTCATGGGAATCGAGAGTTTCAACCTGCTGGCGGACGAGGGCTGGATCGAGTTGCCGGTCGACCAGTCCGCCCCCACGTATCTGTGGCACGGAGGCGGTCTCCTGGCCGACGCGCCGGTCGACATGGAGCAGACCTTCAAGGGCAACATGTGGTGGTCGACCAAGGTGGACCCGTCGTTCAACATCAACGGGCTGCGCTGCGCCCCGAACTTCGCGGTGCCCCGGCACCACCACAACCTCGATGAGTTGATCATCGTCTTCGGCGGGCAGTTCCACGTCGCCTGGGGCAAGGACGGCGAGGAAGGCAGCCGCACGGTCGGTCCCGGCGAGTTCTGGATCAGCGAGGCCGGAACTCCCTATCTGATGACGGCCGGTCCCGACGGCGTCACCTACGCCGAGACCTGGCCGGAGCCGATGGAGAACCTGGAGACGTACTGGCACGACGCGGGCTGGGTCCACCGCGACCACTGACCAGCCATCGACATTTCGTCTCCTCATTACACGCCCGAAGCAGACCGAGAGGCGAACAGCCACAACAGATCCCGCACGACCCATTCCGGCCGACTGCAATTACGTATACTCTTCTTGCTCGCGGGCCGGTTCTGCGGGGAGCCGCGTGGGAGCAGGTCCGCCTCGTCGCCGGTCGTGACGTCCACGCCACGCCGGCCGACATGGTCTGCCGCGGCACCCGGCCCTCGCGCCGTTCGACATCCGCTCGCGGCTCTCTCTTCACTTTCTCGGACGGCGAAGGCGCCGCGCGGTGCCGCCGTCCGCTGATCGCTGCGAGTGCCGGGCACTCGCCGACACGTTGGGAAGCGGACATGATCGAGTCGGTCGGACGAGCCCTCTCCACACCCCGGTCGCGCGTGTCACTCGCGCTGGTGTCGACCACGGTGCTGCTCGCCGGATGCGGTGGCGGTGCCAGCGGTGCCACCACGGCGGACAGCACGAAGATTCCGGCCGCGCTGGCGAGCGCGTTCCCGGGCCACAAGGCCACCGGCAAACCGGTCAGGATCGGTCTCATCACCAATGAGGGCGGCTCGGCGATCAGTCAGCCCGAGACCCGGGAGGCCGCCGAGGCGGCGACGAAGTACGCCAATGCCGACCTCGGCGGTATCGCGGGCAGGCCCATCGCGCTCACGGTCTGCAAGACGAAGGAGGAGCCCGCGACGGCGCGGGACTGCGCGAACCAGATGGTCGAGCAGAAGGTCGACGCGGTGGTCCTGACCAGCAGCGGTCTGGGCGACTCCATGGTGCCGATCGTGACGAAGGCCGGCATTCCCTGGGCGACCGCCATCGCCGCCAGCAACTCCGAGGGCACCACCGCCAACGCCTTCTCCTGGACGGGTGGCTTCCCGACGACCATGACGTCGATGGCCGCGTACGCGAAGGAGAAGGGGTACAAGAAGGTCGCCGCGTTCGTGATCGACGCACCGGCCGCCGTCAGCGGGATCGAGGCCATCGGCAAGCCGGTCTTCGCCAGGGCGGGCATCGGCCTCCAGGTCGTGACAGTGGCCGCGGGCACCCCGGACGCGTCTCCACAGGTGAGCGCCGCGCTGCGGAACAAGCCCGATGCCGTCGCCGTCGTGGCGGACCCGACCGTGTGCACCTCCGTGCTCCAGGCCATGGGCACACTCGGCGCCGGCGTCGCCCGGATGACGGTCCAGTCGTGCGTGTCCCCCGAGGTCGTCCAGGCGGTGGGCGCGGGCATGGACGGCGTCCAGGTCTTCAGCAGTTTCGACGTCGCCAGCAACGACCCGGAGGCCCAGCTCTTCCGGCAGGTGATGAAGGAGTACAGCCCCGACACCCCGACCCAGGGGTACGCGGCGATCGGCTACCAGGGCGTGCTCGGCCTGGTCCGCGCCCTGCACGGACTGACCGGCACGGTCTCGTCGAAGACGATCACGGCGGCCCTGCGCACGGCGAAGGACGTCGTGCTGCCGGCCGGGCACGGCATCACGTTCAGCTGCGACTCCAAGACGGTGCCGGGGCTGCCCGCGGCCTGCTCGGCGAAGGAGGTCACTGGCACGGTGTCGTCCGACGGCAAGTTGGGGCAGCTGCGGGTCGTCGATCCCAGTGCGCTGTTCGCGCGGTAATCGAGGCAGCGGTCGGAGCAACCGGGAGGGACGGTCTCGCCGATGAGCCAGTACGTCGTGTTTCTGTTGCTGGGGCTGGGCAGTGGGGCGGTGTTCGGCGCGCTCGCGCTGGCCCTGGTGCTCACCTACCGCGGTTCCGGGGTGGTCAACTTCGCCACCGGGGCGATCGCGTTGTACAGCGCGTACACCTACGCGTTCCTGCGCCAGGGTGAGTTGCTGGTGCCGCTGCCGGGTGTGCCGAAGAAGGTCGGGCTCGGCGGAGCGCTCGGACTCTTCCCGGCGGTGGTCATCTCCCTTGTGCTGGCAGCCCTGTTGGGGGTGGTGCTGTACGGGCTGGTCTTCCGGCCGCTGCGGACCGCGCCGCCGGTGGCGAAGGCCGTCGCCTCGATCGGGGTGATGCTGGTGATCCAGGCCGTACTGGCAGCGGGCGTGGGCACGGGCGCGGTGTCGGTCAAGGCGATCCTGCCCAACGACCCGGTGTCCTGGGGCGGTTCGCTGATCCCGGGCGACCGGCTGTGGTTCGCGGCCGTCATCGTCGTACTGACCGTCGTGCTCGCGCTCTTGTTCCGGCTGACGCGGTTCGGTCTGGCGGCGCGGGCGGCGGCGGAGTCGGAGAAGGGCGCCCTGGTCAGCGGGTTGTCGCCGGAGCGCATCGCGGTGGCGAACTGGGCGCTCAGCTCGGCCATCGCCGGTCTGTCCGGCATCCTGATCGCGCCGATCGTGCCGCTGGTCCCGGTGTCGTACACGCTGTTCATCGTGCCGGCCCTCGCGGCGGCGCTGGTCGGCAACTTCACCGCGCTGATCCCGGCCGTGGGAGCAGGGCTGGTCATCGGGATGCTCCAGTCGGAGGTGCAGTTCCTCCAGGGGAAGTGGTCGTGGCTGCCCCAGACCGGCCTGGCCCAACTGGTGCCGCTGGCGGTCATCCTGGCCTACCTGGTGGTGCGCGGGCGTCCGCTGCCCACCCGCGGTTCGCTGATCCAGCAGGCGCTCGGCCGGGCACCGCGCCCGGACCGCGTGCTGGTCCCGGCCGTCGTGAGTACGGCCCTGGGTGTCGTCGTGCTCCTGGCCACCCACGGCAGTATTCGCGCCGCCGTGATCACCTCGCTGACTCTGGCGGTGATCTCGCTGTCGCTGGTGGTCGTCACCGGGTTCGCCGGGCAGATCTCGCTGGCGCAGCTGACCCTGGCCGGAGTCGGCGCGTTCAGCCTGAGCAAGCTGAGCGCGGGATGGGGTATACCCTTTCCGCTCGCCCCGCTGCTGGCGGCCCTGGCGGCGATGGTGATCGGGGTCGTGATCGGGCTTCCCGCGCTGCGGATCCGCGGTCTGCCCGCGGCGGTGGTCACGGTCGCGCTGGCGGTGGCGCTGGAGGCCTTCTGGTTCCGCAACCCCGAACTCAACGGCGGCCTCGGCGGCTCCAAGGTCCCCGCGCCGCACCTCTTCGGGCTCGACCTGGGCATCGGCTCCGGCGAGGACTATCCGCGCCTGCCGTTCGCGCTGCTGTGTCTGGTGGTGCTGTTGCTGGTGGGCCTCGGCGTGGCGTGGCTGCGGCGCAGCCGGCTCGGTGCCGCGATGCTCGCCGTGCGCGCCAACGAACGGTCGGCCGCGGCGGCGGGCATCGACGTCGCCCGCACGAAGATCGTCGCCTTCGCGATCGGCGCGTTCGTCGCCGGGCTCGGCGGAGCCCTCCTCGGCTATCAACAGACCGTCGCGGACGCCGAGATGTTCACCGCGATCGGTGGCCTGGGCCTGTTCGCCACCGCGTACCTGGCGGGTGTCACCGCCCTCTCCGGCGGGATCGTGGCCGGGGTGATGGGAGCGGGTGGCCTGCTGCCCGTACTCCTGGACCGGGCCCTGTCCCTCGGCGAGTGGTACGACGTGATCATGGGCGTCGGACTCGTCCTCACCGTGATCACCAACCCCGAGGGCATCGTCGGCCCGGCACACGAACTGGCGGCGCGGCTCCGGCGCGGGCGCCGCCCCGCCACCGTCGACAACACGGAAACCGATGGCCTCACCGAGGCGGCACCCGCCTCCCGCCCACCGGTCCCCGATCCGGGCGAGGTGGTCCTCTCCGTCCGCGACGTCGGCGTTCGCTACGGCGGTGTGGTGGCCGTCGACTCCGTCTCCTTCGAGGTGCGCTCGGGCGAGATCGTCGGCGTGATCGGACCGAACGGTGCCGGGAAGACCACCCTGCTCGACGCGATCAGCGGCTATCACCGCAGCACGGGAACAGTGGAGTTCGACGGCCGGGAGATCTCGTCCCTGAAGCCGCATCAGCGGGGCCGGGCGGGCCTCGGCCGCACCTTCCAGGGCATCGAGCTCTACGAGGATCTCAGCGTCGAGGAGAACGTCCTGGTCGGGGAGGCCGCGGCACGGCACGGCGGCGACCATGTCGGTTCCGTGCAGGGGCCGGAGCTGCGGAACCGGCTGTTCGAGACGCTGCACCTGAGCCGGTTCCGGGACCAGCCTGCCCGTGAACTGTCCCAGGGCAGACGGCAGTTGGTGTCCATCGCGCGCGCCCTGGCGGGCCGCCCCCGGATGCTGCTGCTGGACGAGCCGGCCGCCGGTCTGGACAGTTCCGAGAGCCGCTGGCTGGGCGACCGGCTGCGGGCCGTGCGGGCCGACGGCGTGACCGTGCTGCTGATCGACCACGACATGGGGCTGGTGCTCGACGTGTGCGACCGGATCGTAGTGCTGGACATCGGAAAGGTGATCGCGGACGGAACTCCCGCCGAGATCAAGGCGGATCCACGCGTCGCCACCGCCTACCTCGGCGCGACGCACAGCGATACGGACGAGGTGCGGGGGGAGGTCGTCCAGTGACCGGGCCGGAGCTGCTGACGTGCGAGAGCGTGGACGCGGGTTACACGAAGGGTCGGCCGGTGGTGCGCGGTTTCGGCCTGAGGCTGCTGCCCGGTGAGGTCGTGGCCCTGCTGGGTCCCAACGGGGCGGGAAAGACAACCCTGTTGACGACGCTCGCCGGTCTGCTGCCGCGCCTGGGCGGGACGGTGGCTCTCGACGGCCGGGAGATCCGTGGCGGCCGGGCGCGCGAGGCAGCCCGGCGGGGACTGGTCCTGGTGCCCGACGACCGATCCCTGTTCACGCAGTTGACCGTACGGGACAACCTGACACTCGCCCGGCGGCGACAGGGCAGCACCGTGGACCAGGTGCTCGACTTCTTTCCGGCACTGGGGAAACGGCTGAAGGTCGCGGCAGGCCAACTCTCCGGCGGGGAACAGCAGATGCTGGCCCTGGGCCGGGCCATGATCCAGGATCCACGCGTTCTGCTCATCGACGAACTGAGCATGGGGCTGGCACCGGTGATCGTCGAGGAACTGCTGCCGGTCGTACGGCGGATCGCCGAGGACACCGGCGCGGCCGTCGTGCTGGTGGAACAACACGTCCGGCTGGCCCTCGACGTGGCGGACCGGGCGATGGTCCTGGTACACGGCGAAACCGTCCTCAGCGACTCCGCCGACCGGCTCGCGGCCGACCCCGGTCTGCTGGAGCGCGCGTATCTCGGCGAGCGGGCACCGGATCCGGTCCTCTGAGCGGATCAGGCCGTACTCGCCTACGCGTCGAGGGTGAGCCCACGGGCGCGGTAGTTCGGTGAGTACGGCCGCGACCACTTCGGTGCGCGAGCGCGGACCGACGGCAAGGTCGAACGCTTCAACCGCACCCTGCTCGACGAACGGGCCTGCTTCATGCACTGACCGTTCCGGGACGATCAGGCCGCGTTCTGCAACGAGATCGGGTCACCCACCCGAACCGTGCCCGCCTCCAGGACGTCCAGGTACACGCCGAGGCACGAGAGTCGGCCCAGGTCGAAAACAGGGACGCGGTGTTCCCGGGCGACCGCGCGCATGATGCCGGGGTCCGGCGGCAGTTCGTCGTGGCCGAGAGTGGGGACCACGCAGCGGGGTGTCGGCACCAGGACCCGGAACAGGGCCTCCCCCACCCGCAGGCACGAACCCACCCAGGCGTCCTCCGGGAATCCGGGTATCCCGAGCGTGTCGACGACCAGGTTCGGCCGGAAGCGGCGGGCGTCGAAGTCCCCCGCCGGGTGGACGGCACGCATGCGGTCCAGGGCCGATGTGGTGACGAGATGGACCCGGCCGAAGTCGAAGAACGTCCCCGGGGCGACACCGCCTGTCGTGATGCTCTCCCCGGTGACGTCGACGGTCGCCGACTCGCGCACGGAGTCCGGGACGCCACCCTCGTACTCCGGCACCGCGCGCTCCAGCCTGCTGTCCTCCGGAACGACGGCCGACAGGAAGACCTGTCGGCCCAGCAGTTTGGACAACTCCCCGTCCAGGTCCGGGTCCTCGACCGGGAGGGCGGTGCCGTCCGGCAGTACGACCCGCACCACGCCGGAGTCGTCGAGGCGGCCGCGGCAGCGCAGCAACTCGCCCCACTTGCGCGGGTGTTTGGCGCTGCCCACCGTGCCCGTCCCGTCGAGGACGGCGTAGACCCGGTCCCCGGAGAACCCGCGCTCCGTGACCGCCACGGCGATCACGGCCTCGCCCACCATCGACTTCACCGGATAGCGGTACAGCGCCGCGACAGTCCCCATGGAGCAATCCCCGTCAGAGAGTGAGCAGTTCCTCGTGGAAGCCGCCGAACTGTCTTTCCCTGTCGATGAGATGGATCTCCAGGATCCAGTGACAGGCACGCCCGGCCTTGTCGGTGCGGCGCATGGGCGTGACGTTCTCCGGAGTGACGTACGACTCGACGTGCGCGCCCTCGATCGTCTCGTGCGGGAACTCGCCGACCAGGTGTCCCGCGTGCCAGCCGCCCAGCTCCCAGCCCGACTTCTCGGCCAGCCGGACGACCTCCGCGTAGAGGCGCTCGCCGGTGATGTCCGGGGTGTTCTCGAAGAAGCTCCGGCCGGCCGCGAACACCTTGGGCAGGTCGTCGCGCAGCCGGTGCTTGACCGGGTCGTCGCCGAGGACGAAGGTGCGGCCGAAGTCGGCCTCGTACTCCTCGAAGATCGGCCCGAAGTCGGCGAACACGATGTCGTCGGCGCCGATCACCCGGTCCGGCGGGTTCTCCTTGTACGGCTTGAGGGTGTTCGGTCCCGAGCGCACGATCCGCTTGTGCCAGTGCCGGGTGGTGCCGAACATCTCGTTCGCGAGGTCGCGGATCCGGTCGCTGACCGCGCGCTCCCCCTCGCCGGGCGCGACGAGCCCGCGCTCCTCGATCTCCGCGAAGAGCAGTGCGGCCTTGGCCTGGGCATCGATCAGGCGTGCGGCCCGCGTGGGTTCGTCGTCAGCCATGGGCCGAACCTAGCCAGCCCGATCATCGTCGGCAACGGGATTCCGCATGCCGGGCTCGCCGCACCCCGTGGCGCGGGACGGCGCGTTCATCCGGCGACGCGGGTCGCGCGGGCCAGGAAGTGGTGCGGGGCGTCCTCGTGGCGGGACAGCTCCCAGCCCGCCGTGCGCAGCGCGGTGCGCAGATGGTGCTCGGCGAGGGGGTCGTCCGGGTCGAGGGAGCGGCCGTGGCAGGCGGCGCGTTCGGCGCGGCCGGAGGGGTGGTGGAGCAGGAGGGTGCCGTCGGGTGCGGTGACGCGGGCCCATTCGCGCAGGGCGGTCGCGGGGTCGGGTACGTGGTTGACCAGGCCCGCGCTGAAGACGGCGTCCAGTGCGGCGGTCGGCAGCGGCAGTCGGCAGGCGTCTGCCAGCAGGAGGTGACCGTCCTTGTCCCGGCCCTCACGCAGGGCGGCGGTGAGCATCGCGGGCGTGAGGTCGATGCCGAGGACGAGGCCCGCGTCGCCCAGGTGTGTGCGCAGTGCGGGCCCCCGCGCCCGGCCGGATCCAGATGGTGGAGCACGCACCGTACGAAGGCCTACGGGCGACCACCTCCCGCACGACCGCACCCCGACGATGACCGAGACCAAACGCGGATTCGGAACGAAGAGCCCACCCCACCTCGCAATTGCCAGGGCATTTCGCCCATCGCCCAGCCATGGGCGAACAGCCTCGCCGCAGCGGCGGGATTCCGGCGTCCACCCTGCCGTTCGCGGGTTCCTCCGATTTGCCAGGACCGAGAAAACTCCCAGGTGGCGGATGCGACGGGGTCCCTGACGGGCGCGTCCGGAGCCGCTAGCTTGTGGACGCACAGTCGGTGATAAATCCGGCAATCCAGAACTTTTCTCTGTGAGGCGTTCCGTCATGACCCTGAGCATCCGCAACCAGATTCCCGGCACCGTCACGGCCGTCACGCCGGGCGCGGTGATGGCGACCGTGAAGGTACGCCTCGACGGCGGCCAGGACCTCACGGCGGCGATCACGCTGGAGGCCGTGAAGGACCTGGGGCTCGCCGAGGGTACGGCCGTACGCGCCATGATGAAGTCCACCGAGGTCGCGCTCGCCACGGGCCGGGTTGAGGGGCTGTCCATCCGCAACCAGCTGGCCGGCACGGTCAGCGACGTCGCCACCGGCGGGGCGATGGCCGTCGTCAAGATCACGGTCGACGGGGGCGAGCTGACCGCGGCGATCACCAAGGACGCGGTCGGCGAGCTCGGTCTGGCGGCCGGTTCACCCGTCGTCGCGCTGATCAAGTCGACCGAGGTGTCCCTGGCGACCGTCTGACCCGCTCGGGCCGTGCCGGTCAGACGCTGATCCGCGGCCGGTACCCCGGAGAGCGGCGACGCTTGCAGGCGCACCCGGACCCGGCCTCGGTCGCGTCGGCCGGGAGCGCCTACGCTGCTCGGGAGAGGTAGCCGTAACCAGGTCACCGGCGTAGAAGGGACGTCCCGCGTGGCACGCGACCGACAGGACACGGCCGAGGCCGACGCGGACCGCCGTGTCCCGCCCGGCCAGCGCCATGTGCACGGTTGGCCGGTCTCGCACTACGGGCCCGTCCCCCGCTTCCGCCCCGACCGCTGGAACCTGCGGGTCCACGGCGCCACCGCCGACGGCACCGAGCACAGCTGGACCTTCGACCAGCTGGCGCCCCTGCCGCATGTCACGGTCGTCGCCGACCTGCACTGCGCGTCCGGCCCGACCTCCACCGACCATGAGTGGTACGGCATCCCCGCCACCGTGCTCCTCGACCTGGTCCCGCCCGCGCCGGAGGTCACGCACGTGATGGCCTGGGCGGAGTACGGCTATTCCGCCAACCTCCGCCTGGCCGACTTCCGAGCAGCGCAGACCCTGCTGGCCACCCACCACAACGGCGAGCCCCTCACCGCCGAACACGGCTTCCCGCTGCGCCTGGTCGTGCCGCACCTGTACGGCTACAAGAGCCCCAAGTGGCTGCGCGCCGTCGAGTACCTCACCGAGGACCGCCGCGGTTTCTGGGAGGAACGCGGCTACCACAACATCGCCGACCCGTGGAAAGAGCAGCGGTACTCCTACCAGGAGCAGGACGAGGACGGCTCGGGCCCGAACAACTGAAGGTCCGAGATCTCTCTCCCCGAGGTCCAAAACCCGCCCTGCCGCCCGATGATCACGGCACGTACGCTCGTTCCCATGGTTGCGCATCGCATGGTTGACGTGAACGGCATTCGGCTGCACATCGCCGAGCAGGGCGAAGGCCCCCTGGTGGTTCTCCTGCACGGCTTCCCCGAGTCCTGGCACTCCTGGCACCGCCAGTTCGGCCCCCTGGTCGACGCGGGCTTCCGCGTGGTCGCCCCCGACCAGCGCGGATACGGCGGCAGTGACCATCCCGACGACGTCGACGCGTACACCATCCTCCACCTGGTCGGCGATGTCGTCGGCCTGATCAAGGAGTTGGGCGAGGAGAAGGCGTATGTCGTCGGCCACGACTGGGGCGCGCCGGTCGCCTGGCACACCGCGCTGCTGCGGCCGGACATGGTGCTCGGGGTGGCCGGTCTGAGCGTGCCGCCGCCGTTCCGGGGGCCGCACCGTCCGTTGGCCATGATGCGGGAACTGTTCGGGGGGCGGTTCTACTGGAACTACTTCGAGCGTCCCGGTGTCGCCGACGCGGAGTTCGCCAAGGACACCCGTGCCACGCTCCGCAAGTTCTTCTACTACGCGTCCGCTTCGGCGTCCCCCTCCGGTGGGATCGCCCAGCCGATGGTCGACCCCGAGCGTGGCTGGCTCGCGGACATGAAGGACCCCGAGGTGCTGCCGGAGTGGCTCACCGAGGACGATCTGGACGCGCTCACCGAGAGTTTCTCCGGGGGCTTCACCGGCGCCCTGAACTGGTACCGCAACCTCGACCGCAACTGGGAACTGACCGCGCCGTGGGACAACGCCGTGGTCACCCGGCCCTCCCTGTACATCTACGGCGACCGCGACCTCGTCCCCGCCTTCCCCGGCGCCCGCGACCTCATCGAGCAGCTGCCCGCCCTCATGCCCAGCTTGCACCGCAAGCCCGTCGAACTGGCCGACTGCGGGCACTGGACCCAGCAGGAACGGCCCGCCGAGGTGAACGCGGCACTCATCGACTTCCTCACGGCCTGAGCCATGGAGTTCCTCTGCTACCACCGCGACCGGCCCAACTCCCTGGCCCTGCGCCACGAGTTGCTGCAGGAGCACTGGTCCTACATGGACCGGTACGCGAAGGAGATGATCGCCCGGGGCCCGACCTTCTCCGACGACGACGTCCTCACGGGCAGCGTGCACATCCTCGACCTGCCCTCTCCGGCCGCCGCCCGCGCGTTCGCCTTCGACGAGCCGAACTACCAGGCCGGCGCCTACCGCGACGTGCTGCTGCGCCGCTGGCGGAACGCGCTGGGGCGCACCATGTGGGACTTCCCCGGCGGCCGGACCGGCGGCGACCGCTACCTGGTGATCGGCCTCGGCACCGGCCCGGCGGCGGACCTCACGGTACCGCCCGACCGGGACGAACTGATCGCGTACGGACCGCTGCTGTCCGACGACGGCACCCACTGGCTGGGCACGGCGGCACTGCTCCGCGCACCGGACGCGAAGGCGGCGCGCGCCGTGCTGACCCAGGACCGGTACGCGGACATCGAGGTGCACAACTGGCAGTTCGGCGGACGACCGTCCTGAACTGCCTCCGCAGAACATGAGACTTGCCGGGTGCCGGAGTGCCGCGTGAACCGACCCGTCCCGGGTAGTAAACGGGGTCGGACGTGGCCGGGCAGACGGTCGCTACTTGTACGTACGAAGGGAACGGTGCGGAGATGGCGTTGGAGCAGGCCTCCGAGGAGCTGGTGGACGCGGTCGTCGTGAACGACGGGCAGTTGCTGCTGGTGGATGTGCAGGGCGGTTGGGGTCTGCCGTCCGGTGTCCCCGAGGAGGCCGAGACGGCACAGGCCACAGCCGCGCGCGTGGTCTATGAACTCACGGGCTATCTCGTGGACGGGTCGAGTCTCCTGCAACCCGAGCCGGGAGCCGCAGCGGACGGACCCACCGCCGTGGTGTGTCATCTGCTGAGCCAGGATCCGTCCGGAGAGGCCCAGCTCACCGCCGGGCAGCTCCGCTGGGTGCCCTTCGCCGAAGCCGCCGACATCGACGGCGGGCTGCCCGCATCCGTGCGCACCTACTTGGAGGGCCATACGCCCGTGTAGGAAATCCCGGCCCGCCCGCGTGGTACCACTGGTACCGTGAACGTCATGCCGAACACGCCGAAAGCCATGAACCTCCGCTTCCGAGACCCCCGGCAGCGCGCGGCCATCGAGGCGGCGGCCAGGCAGGCCGGCGTCAGCCTGCAGGAGTACATCCTCTCGGCCGCCTACGCGCGGGCGACGGCCGTGGAGGATCGGTTCCTCGCGGGATTCAAGGAGTCCATGGCGCGCAGTGGCGCGGCGTTCGCGGCCGAGCCGGGCACCGCGGACCCCAGTGCGGAGCAGCGGGCGGCCGAGGCCGACGCGCTGCGTGAACTCGAGCGCCGGGAGCAGGGGCACGCCGCGTGACCCAACCCGAACCACCGCACCCGCTGGACGTCACGTTCCTGCTGCACGCCGCCGAACTGCTCGACGGTGATCCCCAGGTCGACGACTACGGCCCCCTCTACGCCGCCGCCGCGCGCGCCGACGCCCGCGCGATGGAACGCGACATCTACGGCTCCCTGCACCTCAAGGCGGCGGCGCTGCTCCAGACCCTGGCGAAGCTGCCCTGCCTGGAGCACTCCAACGAGGCCTTCGCCTGGCACGCCACCGAGGCCTACCTGATCCTCAACGAGCGCCGCCTCGACTACCCGCCGAAGGCGGCCGTGGCGCTCGTGCGCGACACGGCTTCCGGGGAGCTGGGCCTGCCCCGGATCGCCCGCCAACTGCGCGAGTGGACCACCGGCTGAGTCTCCCGGACCGGCCTCAGGAAGTCGCCTTCCGGATGCACCCGAGCAGGGCCCGCAGCTGTGCTCGATCCTCCGCGTCCAGTTCGGCCGTCGCCTCCGCGAGCGCGAGGCCGTCGATCTCCTCGGCCTCGCGATGGCACTCCCCGCCCTTGTCGGTAAGGCGCAGAAGGAACGCGCGCCGGTCGTGCGGATGACGTACGCGCTCCACCAGCCCGTCGCGCTCCAGGCTGTCGACGATGCTGGTCGTGGTGCGGGCCGCGACGCCCGTCATCGCGCTCAAGTCCCGCATGCGCAGCGGCTGTTCGGCATGGGCGAGCATCCGCAGGGCGCGCAGCCGGGCGACCGAGGCACCGTTGGCGCGCAGCCGGGTCTCCACGAACTGCCGTAGCCGGTGGGTCGTCTCGTAGAGCTCGTCGATCAGGATGTCGCTGCTGCCGTGCACTGCCATGACGTTCCCCGTTCCCCGATTTCGCGGTGAGGACCGATTCTACGTTCCTCGACCGCTACCTATGAGCACTCACATAGTGAGTATGCTCAGCATGTGCTGCTGTTCCGACGCCGTCCCGCCTCCTCCGCTTCCCCCGTCCCCCTCGCCTCCCGAATACGCCTCCGTCCGCGCCCGGGCCAGCGCCTGGTCGTGCCCGTCATGTGCGTCTGCGTGACGTTCATCGCGATCGTCGACGGAGCGATCACGACCGTGGCGCTCCCCTCCATCGCCCGCTCGTTCCAACTGACCACGGCCGCCCTGGACGGTGTGGTCGTTGTCTACCCGGTCTGTCTGGCCATGGCCATCCCCGCCTCGGCCTGGCTGGTGGAGCGGTTCGGCGCCAAGCGCGTGCTGCTCACCGCTCTCGGCGCCTTCCTCGGCTCGTCACTGCTGTGCGGCGCGGCGGCCGACCTCGCCCAGCTCGTCGCCTTCCGCGCGGTGCAGGGTCTCTCCGCCGGACTGCTCTTCCCCGCCGCGTCCTCGCTCCTCTACAGCACCTTCAACTCCTGGGAGCAGGTGCGGATTTCGCGGTACATGATCGTGCCGCAGCAGATGGCCCCGGCCGTCGCGCCGATCCTCGGCGGCCTGCTGGTGGACCATCTGTCCTGGCGCTGGGTGTTCTACGTCAACCTGCCGCTGGGCGTTCCGGCCATGGTGTTCGGAGCGGTCTTCCTGGCCGAGCACCGCGGTCATCGGCCAGGCCGGTTCGACCTCCCCGGACTGCTGCTGAGCGCGGCGGCTCTGGGTTCGGTGATGTTCGGGGTCTGCGAGGGTCCCAACCGCGGCTGGTCCTCCCCCGCCGTCGTCACCGCCCTCGTACTCGGGGCGTTCCTGCTCGCCGCCGCCGTCCTCTTCGAACTCCGCACCGCCGAACCGCTGTTGAGGCTCCGGCTCTTCGCGGACCGGCTCTTCCGCGACACCAACCTCATCAATCTGGTGGGCCTGGTGCCGATCCTGGGCGCGATGTACCTCGGTCCGCTCTTCCTCCAGCAGGGGCAGGGCCGTTCGGCGCTGGAGTCCGGGACCAGCACCTTCCCCGAGGCCTTCGGTGTGCTGCTGACCGTCCAGATCGTCGGAGTCCTGTACTCCAGGGTCGGCCCCCGGATCATCATCGGCTCCGGCCTGGCCATGGTGAGCGGGGTCCTGCTGCTCTTCGCCACCTGCGACCAGGACACCGGCCTGTGGACGTTCCGTACGTACATGTTCCTGCTCGGTATCGGCATGGGCGGCGTCTTCATGCCGACCACGGTGGCCTCGCTGGCGACCGTCTCCCGCAAGGACCTGGCGCAGGCGTCGACACTCAACACGGTCGTACGGCAGACCGGCGGTGCCTTCGCCCCGGCGGCGGTGACCACGGCCCTGGTACTGAGCACACCCACGGCAGCCGCGGCGGATCCGCCCATCACCGCCTACCAGCACGCCTATCTCGCCCTGGCCGCCCTCGCCGCGGCAACCTCCCTCTTCGCCTTCACCCTCCCCGACGGCCCGGCCCGCGCCGCCGCCCGCAGGACCACCGCGTCGGGCGGGACGGCTCGGCAAGGACGTCGGCACGAAGAGGCGCACTAGCAACAGCCACCCCGCGATCTCAGGGGCTCACCGGTGAAACCGACCAGGATTCCCGGGAGTTGAGCACGGTGGTCGTACACCCGGCCAGCTGTTTGTATCCCTGGGAGACGGCCGTCGCTTGCTCCTCGGGCACCGGGATCCCGGCTTCCTCGGTCAGGACGATGATCTTCTCCGGGCCCAACTCACGGTTGGCCACGACGGAGGCACACACCCAACTCGCCGACGCGCTCGACACCTTCGAACGGCTCGGGGCCCGCCCCTGGACGGCCCGGGCGGGCAACGAACTGCGGGCGACCGGCCTGTCCGTCGGAGCCTCCGGCGTCACCGGCCCGGCGTCACTGACACCGCAGCAAGGGGAGATCGCCCTCCTGGCGGCGGCCGGCCTCACCAACAAACAGATCGCCGAACGCCTCTTCCTCTCCCCGCGCACAGTCGCCGCCCACCTGCGCCGACTGTTCCCGAAGCTGGGCGCGGCCTCCCGCGCCGCACTGCGCGACGCGCTGGCCGACCTGCCGCCCGACTGATCAGAAGATCCCCTGACCCGGTACCAGGATCCCCTTCGGGTCGTACGTCTTTCTGGCCTCGGCGAACCGGCTCCACACCGGTCCGAAGTGCCGTCTCCAGTCGGCGTGTTGGAAGGGGATCGAGCCGACCGGGTACTGCGTGCCGCCGGCCGCGCCGACCGTGTCGTAGGCGGAACGGTTGGCGCTCAGCAACCGCTGCACCGTGGCGGTGTCCTCGGGCGGTGTGGTGCGCAGGACGGCGAAAAGGTACGGCACCGGGTCGTCGGGCATCCGCAGCAGCGGGGTGTGGAGGCGCTCGCGCAGCAGCGGGTAGAGGAGTACGACGCCCGGTCCCAGGTCGGCCGGGGTGAGCGCGTCGAGGAGGGTGGCGGCGAGGTCGGCGGTGCTGCGGCCGGGCATCAGGAGGTTGAGCCAGGGGTGGGCGTAGGCCCACAGGCCCGCTTCCTTCAGCGCGGCGACGGAGGGGGCGAGCCGGTCGAGGAAGTCGTAGTAGCCGAGGTCGGTGATCTGGACGCCGGACGCGGTGTGGCGCAGCCCTCGCAGGAGCTTGGCGTCGTCGGGGGTGTCCCCCACGGGCGGTCCGTAGGCGACGGCCTCGATGGTGAACTGGTCGAAGGCTCCGGCGGAGTCCGCGCCGACCTGGCCCTCGACATAGGCGAACCGGCCCTCGGTGGCGAGGAGGCGCTGGTCGTCGAGGAAGATCTTCAGGTCGGCGTAGGGCAGGAGGTAGTGCCGTACGGTCTCCGGGGCGCGCACCAGGCGCAGGGTGGCGGCGACGATCACGGCGCACTGCCCGAGTCCGGCGAGCACGGCGTGGAACAGGTCGGGGTGCCGGGTGGGGGAACAGCGGACCGACTCCCCCGCGCCGGTGACGACTTCGAGTTCCAGGACGTTGTCGACCTGCGCTCCGTGCCGGTGGGTCTGGCCGCCCAGGCCGCCGACGGACAGGGTGCCGCCGACGGAGAGTTCGAGGTAGTCGGTGAAGACGGGCGGGGTCAGACCGTGGGCGAGGGAGGCCTTGGCGACGTCGCTCCACTTCGCGCCCGCCCCGACCGTGACCCGTGAACTGCCCGCCTGCACAGCCCCGATGGAGGCGAGCGGCCCGGTCTCGATGATGAGCCCGCCCTCGACCTGCGCCTGCCCGTTCGTGCCGTGCCCCTGTCCGCGCGGGGCCACGCGAAGTCCGTGCAGATTGCAGAACCGCACCATCGCGACGACGTCCCGAACCGAGCCGGGCCGCAGCACCGCGGCCGGTCTGCGGTGCACGATGTGCCCGAAGTCGTCGGCGTCGGCGGTGAGCGAGGCGTCGTCGGTGAGGAGCGTTCCGTCCAGGTGCGGGATGCCGCTGAGCGGTCCGCCGGAGTCGGTCACCGCCCAACTCCGGGTGAAGGGATCAAACCCGACGACAACAGCCGAGGCACCAACCAGGCCGCGCAAAGCAGTACGTCGAGACGGCGTGCGGGTCATACGGTCCTCCCGAGACCGGCCGGATGTGACGATCAACGGCGGCTCAGTCTAGGCATGTTGGGGTGCGGGACGAGGTTGCGACGCGGCGGGCTCAGGACTGGTGATCCAGTCCGAGGCGCATGCGCACGTAGTCACCGCCGCCCGGCCCGGGACGCCGGTGCTCGTCCGGCTGCCGGCCGTGCCGGGCGTAGAAGGCCTGGGCCCGGCTGTTGCTCTCCCATGCTTCCAGCACACCGGTGGCCAGTGAGGCATCGCGGAGAAACTGCACGTAGGCCGCGTGGAGCCGGCTGCCGAGGCCCTCGCCCCAGCGGCCGGGGCGGACATGGATCTGGTAGAGCTGGCCCGTGGTCGTGGCGTCGACGTCCGCTTCGTAGGGCGGACCCATCGCGAGGATGCCCACCAGTTCGCCTTCCCGTTCCGCGCACAGGACTGTCCGGTCGCCGGATCGCACGGCACGTGTCCAGCTCTCCTTTCGGCGGACGCGTGCGTCGGAAGAGGCGAGTTCCGCTTCCGGCACTCCGCCCGCGCTGTAGTACGCCGTGCGGGCCAGGGTGTGGAGGTCGGTGATCTCGTCCACGTCGTCGAGGTGCGCGGTGCGCAGGAGCGCCTGAGAAGTCGTCACGATCACGTGACGCGGTCACCCCGAACCCCGGTTCCCCATCCACGCCCGGGTGCCGAACGACCCGCACGCCCGTGAAGCGACCGCGGCCGCCGCGGTCAGTGCGGCTACGAAGTCCTCCGCCGCCGGGTGGCCGGCCCCTAGTGCAAGGTGATAGGCGAGGGCACCGTGCAGGACGTCACCCGCGCCCAGGGTGTCCGCCACCCGGACCGGGGGCACGTCCACTGTGCCTTCGGCGTCCGGGGTCGCCCAGGTGATGGGGGTCGCTCCTCCGGTGACCGCCGACCGGGCGACCCCGTGTTCCCGTAGGAAGCGCAGGGTGTCCGTCGGGGTGAGTGTGCCGGGTGGGTGGAAGTCGGACGAGCAGACGGCGACGTCGAGCAGGGGCAGCAGGTCCTCCGTTCCGGGCTTCCAACTGCCGCCGTCGAAAAGGGTCTTGCGGCCAACGGCACGCGCCGAACGGGCCGCGGCGATGGCGAGTTCCATGTGGTGGCCGTCGAACTCGACGATGTCGCAGGCCGCCACCAGCGCGTCGAGATCGTCGGGCGGGGTGAGCCGGTGGCGGGTCGCGTTGGTGGAGGCTACGGCGCGTTCACCAGTGGACGCGGTCACCAGGACGGAGGACACGGCGGGCGGTTGCGTCGAGTCGGCGGCTAGGTCGGTCACTGCAACACCCAGTGCGTGCAGGTCTGTCGTCGCCCCAACTCCCAACGGATGGCGGCCGATTGCCGTCAGCAGCGTCGCCGTGCCGCCGAGGTGGGCGAATGTCACGGCCGCGTTCGCCGCCGGGCCGCCCGCGGCGACGACTTGGTCGCGGGCGGTGAGTTTCTCGTTGGCTTCCGGCGCGTGGTCCACGAGCTGGATGACATCCAGGGTGCACAGTCCGACGAACAGTCCTGCGGGACGTTCTCCCACCATCAGCGACCTCCTCGCGCCTTTTACTAACAACTGGTTGAGCAGTTCAGACTGATAAACCTAGTGTTAGTAACCATGAAAGTGGACAGCCCCAACGACACCGCCCTGCTCGCGTCCGATCTACGGCTCGCGGTCGGGCGGGTGACCCGGCGGCTGCGTCAGGCGCACGCAGTCGGGGACGTGTCGCTCTCCGGAGTCTCGGTGCTGGCCCGGCTCGCGCGTGACGGCTCGGAGTCGCCGACGTCCCTCGCCGAGCTGGAGCGGGTACGCCCGCAGGCGATGGCGAGCACGCTCGCGCTGCTCGAACAGCGCGGGCTCGTCCGCCGCAGCCCCGATGCCGCGGACCGGCGGCGGAGCATCGTGGCGATCACGGACGAGGGACGCGCGATGCTGGCCGAGCGGCGCTCGGAGTCGGTGCAGCGCCTCGCCGTCGTCCTCGACGGGTTCACCGAGGCGGAGCGGATGGCGCTGGCGTCCGCCCTCCCCCTCCTCGACCGACTAGCGGAGCGACTGTGACGGACAGCGCGCAGATACCCGCCGGCGGACAAGGGGGCGGTCCCCGGCCACTGCTCGGTACCGTGCGCCCGGGGCGTCGTAAGGACACTCCCCCGGGGCCGAACTACAAGTGGGTCGCGCTGTCGAACACGACACTCGGGGTGCTGATCGCCACGATGGACGCCTCCATCGTGATCATCTCGCTGCCCGCGATCTTCCGGGGCATCGGCCTCGACCCGCTCGCGCCGGGCAACATCGGCTACCTGCTGTGGATGATCCTGGGCTATCTGCTGGTGTCGGCCGTGCTGGTCGTCGTGCTCGGGCGGCTCGGTGACATGTTCGGCCGGGTGAAGATCTACAACATCGGCTTCCTGATCTTCGCGTGTGCGTCCGTCGCCCTGTCCCTGGACCCGTTCCGCGCGGGGGCGGGCGCGATGTGGCTGATCCTCTGGCGGATCGTGCAGGCCTTCGGCGGCTCGATGCTCACCGCCAACTCGGCCGCCATCCTCACCGACGCGTTCCCGGCGCGGCAGCGCGGAATGGCCCTCGGCGTCAACCAGATCACCGCCCTCGCCGGCCAGTTCCTCGGCCTGCTCGCCGGTGGGCTGCTGGCCGTCGTCGACTGGCGCGCGGTGTTCTGGGTGAGCGTGCCGATCAGCGTCACCGGCACGATCTGGTCGTATCTGAGCCTGCGCGAGACCTCGGCGGGCCGACCCGGCCGTATCGACTGGCTCGGCAACCTCACCTTCGCGGCAGGCGCCGGAATCCTCCTCGCGGGCATCACCTACGGCATCCAGCCCTACGGCGGCAGCGCCACCGGCTGGGGGAACCCTTGGGTGCTCGGCGGTCTGATCAGCGGCGTCGTACTGCTGCTGGTCTTCTGCTACATCGAGACGCACATCGCCGAACCGATGTTCAACCTGGCCCTGTTCAAGGTGCGTGCCTTCGCCGCGGGCAACCTGGCCGCGCTGCTGACGGCCATCGCGCGCGGCGGGCTGCAGTTCATGCTGATCATCTGGCTGCAGGGCATCTGGCTGCCCTTGCACGGCTACGACTACGAGGACACCCCGCTGTGGGCGGGCATCTTCATGCTGCCGCTCACGATCGGGTTCCTCATCGCGGGGCCCGTTTCCGGATACCTGTCGGACCGGTTCGGCGCCCGGATGTTCTCGACGGTCGGGCTGGTCGTCGTGGCGCTCTCCTTCGTCGGTCTGCTGGCGCTGCCCATCGACTTCGACTACGGGATGTTCGCGGCGCTGCTGCTGCTCAACGGGCTGGGGCAGGGCATGTTCTCCGCGCCGAACACGTCCTCGATCATGGGCAGTGTGCCGAGCGAGTACCGGGGTGTCGCCTCGGGCATGCGCTCCACCTTCCAGAACTCGGGCACCGCCCTGTCCATCGGCGTGTTCTTCTCCCTGATGGTCTCCGGGCTCGCCTCCTCACTGCCCGGCACGCTGAGCACGGGGCTACAGGCGCACGGCGTACCGGCGGGCGCCGCAGAGCAGGCCGCGTCGCTGCCACCGGTGAGCACCCTGTTCGCCACCTTCCTCGGCAACAACCCCATCCAGCACCTGCTCGCGTCGAACGGCGTGCTCGACCAGCTCTCGGCGGCCCAGCGCGCCGTCCTGACCGGCCACTCCTTCTTCCCCCGCCTGGTCTCCGGCCCGTTCCACCACGGCCTGACCATCGTCTTCGGCGTGGCGGCGGGCATGGCCCTGGTCTCCGCGACCGCCTCGGCCCTGCGCGGCGGCCACCAGTCCGAACCGGCACCGGCCGGTCTGCCGCCCGCCCCCGCCGAAACACCCGAGACCACGCAGGCGGGGCCGAACGGGTCGTCTTAGAAAGCAAGTTGTGGGGAGACCACTCACACGGCGCGCTCCATGCACACCAGTTGATCGCGATCGTCCCACGACTCGGTGACGGTGAAGCCGAACCGTTCGTACAGGGCGATGGCCCCGGTCCGCCATTGCCACACCGACAGCCGCACGGTGCCCGCGCCGCTCTCCGCGGCATGCGCGAGTGCGGCGCGAAGCAGGTCCGACGCGATGCCCCGGCCCCGGAACTCCGGGGCAGTCCAGAGCCTCTTGATCTCCGACCGTCCGTCGACGGTGGCGGTCACGACCAGACATCCCGCCGGGGTGCTTCCGCTCAGCGCCAGCAGCACCACATCGTCGGCGAACGCGGTCCGCGGGTCCGAGATCTCCGTGCGGTAGCGGTCCGGCAGACCGTCCGCATCGGCGACGGCACGGCCCTTCTCGGCCTCTGTGCGCAGATGGTAGGCCGTCAGCAGTGCGGCCGTGCCGTCCTCGGCGGAGAGATCTCCGGCCGGCCGGCGGACGATGGAAACCTGGTCCTGAGCAGTCATGACGTCAGCATCACACGGCACCGAGCCGGGCTCCGTCCGAGCCCCTACGGGGTGCCGTTGTGGGCGAACGTCCACACGGCCCGACTGCCGGGGCCGACGGTGAGGGTCGAGTGGCCGATCTGCTCCACATGCCGGTCCTTCACGGGCCGGTTGAGTGCGAAGTCGACCCGCTGCATGCCCGCGTTCTCGCGCGGTACGACATCGAGGCGGATCGTGGTGCCGCCGCCCGCCGCGACGACGCCACCGCCCGCCACGGTCAGGACGGTGAACCCGCCGGCCCGCAGCAGTGGGACGGTGTCGGCGAGGTCGCCGGCGGTGACCGCGATGCGGACGGAGGTCACGTCACGCATCAGGTGGGTGCGGTAGTCGTCGGAGAGGTATCGCTCCCGGCCCACGTCACCGGGGTAGCTCGGCGGTTCGGTGTTGCCGCGGGGGTCGGCGAAGTACTCCGGCCGGTACTCCATCGCCCAGGCGCCGAAGGCGTCGTACTCGGTGGTGGTGAGGATGGCGTCGAACCACGGCACGGGTACACCGTCACCGAAGTCCCGGGTCTGGAGGAACGCGATCGGGTCGGCGACCCCTTCGTCCTTCAGCCGTGCGGTGACCGTCGCGAGGTCGCCCGCCCGCTCGGTCGAGAGGCCCAGCCCGGCGGAGCCGAGAGTGCCGTCCTGGCCGGCGACGTCACCGACTCCGAACAGTTCCAGGTAGGTCTGACGGCCCATCAGGTAGCGGCCGGTCCAGGTCTGTCCGCCGGCGCCGGTCGTGGTGCGGACCTGGAAGTTGGCGAAGTCCCGCAGGTAGTCGGAGTGTTCGATGGCATCGGCGGTCTCCCGGTCGAAGACGCCGTAGGAGTGGTTGTAGAACAGCAACTGCCGGTCGTGCGAGGACCGGGCGCCTTCGGCCTGTGCCGTCCCGACAGCACCCCCGATCGCTCCGGCCAGGGCCACGGCGAGCACGATGATCAACCGAAATGTCCGTCGCATCAGCATGCGCGCGATCGTAGGACGGCGGGGGGGACGGCTGCCGTGCTCTGTGAACGAGGTCGAAATGCTTGACACACGGCGGCGGCCTCCGCCAGGGGTCAACTCCCTCTCCGGTCGTGGCAGATGTACACCCTCGGTGCTCCTCCCTCGTCGGGTACGGGATCCCCTGCCGTGGCGCGTACGCCCTCGCGGACTGTGGCGCCGGTACGAGGGTCTACGACGCGGTAGGGAAGCGGGACGTTCTGCGGGTCGGTGATGATCAGTGGGCCGCCTTCCTCCGCGTAGCGGAGATTCAGCTCGCCGGGGACGGACAGGCCCCGGGGCGCCAGGGTGGAGCGCCAGTCCGGGCGCATGTCGGTGAGGGGGAGGCCGTCGAGGATGCGGGAGACACGGCCGACGTGGAGCGAGCCCTCGGTGCGCGGTACACGACACCCACATCCGGATCGAGGGCGGAAGATACGTCGAGCCTCGGTCTCCGGTTCCCGAGTCCCCGCCGAGCAGGGGAAGTCGGTGGGCACGCCGGCCGGGGACGGCGATGCCGCGGCGGCCGTACGACCGTTGCTCGTGCCGGTGTGCCAGGAGACGTTCGGCTGCGGTGCGGTGCCGGGCGCCCTGCTCATGAAGTTCTCGGTGAACCTGTTCCTGATCACGCTGGTCACCGGGCTCACGGAGGCGTTCCACTTCGCCGACCGGCACGGGCTCGACCAGCGCCTGCTGCGCGAGGTCCTGGACGCGGGGCCGATGGCCGGTTCCGTCTCCCCGTCTCCCGGATGAAGGCGCCCAAGCTGGTGAACCGCGACTTCGGTGTGCAGGCGGCGGCCGCGGACGTACTGAAGAACAACCGCCTGATCGCGGAGGCCGCCCGCAAGGCCGGACTGGCCTCCCCGCTCCTCGACGTCTGCCACGCCCTCTACGACGAGACCCGTGGCTCGGGGTCACGGCGGCGAGGACATGGTGGCCGTGGTGCGCGCGCTGGAGGCCAGGACCGGGGGCGCGGCACCGTCCGGAGCCCGCACTCCCCCTGCGGAGAACGGCGTGTGAGCGCGGACGGTCGTGTGTGCTTGAGGTGCCGCCGTCAGTTCACCAGGAGGCGGTGTGCTGCGACTGCTGTGCCTGCTGCTGTGCCGGGAACACGGAGTCGCCGCCGAACAGCGGCGCGGGGGCGGGCGCCTGAGCGCTCGGCTCGTCGTCGCCGAGCATCATGTCCGGGTCGAACATGACGATGACCGCGGCGATCAGCAGGACGATGAGCGGACCGGCGAGCATGACCAGGAGGAACGCGACCAGGTCGGCCGAGGACTGCGCGGACGCGGCCTGGTGGGTGAGGTGCACGGAGACCGCTGCCATGCCGGTGTAGTGCATGCCGGTCACGGCCACACCCATGACCAGGCTCGCGCCGAGGCTCGCCCACAGCGCGTGGATGGAGACCGCCGCCCACAGCGCCGCGGTGGCCGCGCCCACGGCGATCACCACGGACAGCACGACGGTCAGCGGGTCGTAGTGAAGGCTGCCGTTCGTCTCGATCGCGGCCATCCCGAGGTAGTGCATGGCCGCCACGCCGAGTCCGGTGACCGTGCCCGCGACGGCGAGGTTGAGCGGTGAGCCGCCCCGGTAGCCGACCAGGAACACTCCTACGGCGACCACCACGATCGCCACGAGGAGGCTCAGCAGCGTCTTCGTCGTGTCGTAGTTGACCAGCGCGCCCTGGACGCTGAAGCCGATCATGGCGATGAAGTGCATGGTCCATATGCCGCAGCCGATGGACACCGCGCCCATGGCCAGCCACCGGGCTCTGTGCTGCGGGCGGCGCAGCGAACGGGTCGTGCAGCGCAGTCCGAGGGCCGCGCCCAGGCAGGCCATCAGGTAGGCGGCGACAGGTGTCACTGCGCCGTAGTAGAAGTCGGAGACGGTGGCTGTCATCGAGAGTTCCCTTCACGTGCGTGCAGGCAGGCGGCACCGCAGTCGCGGTGTGCCGGCACGGTGACGTGCGCACGCTCCCGTCCGGCGGGCCTCGGAGACCGCGGGGCCGCGCCGGGCGCGGGCCTCCGGTCGGGAGGCGCGCGGGGACACAGGATGCGCAACGGCAGGGGCGCGCACGGATCGACCACTCCCGCCCCTGCCGCACGTTCGTACCGGCTCGGCCGGGCGGACATGCACGAACGTGCGGAAATCCTGCGAACGGAGACAGGACACGGGGAACCGAACGATCGACTTCAAGCCACCAGGCCGAGTTGTGCATGATTCAATCACGCCGCTCACACATTACCTACACAATCTGGATAGGCGTTAGCCGAATCGATACTTCGTCACTAGTGCCACAAATCCCACCGGGGGCAAGGAGATTGCCGTCGACCCGGGCAAGTGGGGCCGGGTGACCTTCAGCACATCGGAGGTCTCCTCCCGCGCGAGCCGTTTCACCCGGAATTTGTTGCGCATCGCGCACTGTTCCCGCAGTACGGCCGCATGTCACCCGAGATCTGACGATGCGTCACATCACTGTCGGGAAACAGGAGAACGGCCGATCGCTCACTGCCGGGCGCTTGCAGACGACTGCCAGAACTGACCTCGTCCGTCCCTCCAGCCTCTACTCTGTCTCCGAACCCTGTCCGGGCCTCCCCCCATACACAGCGGGCCGGACACCTGCCCGGCCCGCACCGAGAACAGGTGGCTGAGGGCATGAAGCCATTGCGCCCAGAAGATCCCGAGCGACTGGGGTCCTATCGTCTCGTGGCCCGGCTCGGCGCGGGCGGTATGGGCCGGGTCTACCTGGCCACTTCACCGGCCCACGGCAAGCTTGCGATCAAAGTGATCCGCCCCGAGATGGCGGAGGACAAGAACTTCCGCATCCGGTTCCGGCGCGAGGTCGCAGCCGCCGCGGCAGTCGGCGGCCCCTACACGGCACCCGTGGTGGACGCGGCGCCGGACGCCGAGACGCCATGGCTCGCCACCACCTACATACCCGGCCCCACCCTGTCCGAGGCAGTCGCCGAACACGGGCCTCTGCCGGTGGAGACGGTCCTCGCCCTCGGCGCGGGAATTGCCGAGGCGCTGATCGCGGTGCACGCCGCGGGACTGGTGCACCGCGACCTCAAGCCGTCAAACGTGCTGCTCGCCGCGGACGGCCCGCGTGTCATCGACTTCGGCATCGTCCGTGCCCGTGACGGCTATCAACTCACCAGCTCCGGGACCCTGTTCGGCTCCCTCGAGTACATGTGTCCCGAACAGGCCACCGGCGATCCGATGGGGCCGGAGGGGGACATGTTCTGCCTCGGCTCGGTCCTCGCCTTCGCCGCGTCCGGGCAACCACCGTTCAGCGGCGGCGCGGCGGCCGCCCTCCTCTACCAGGTGGTCCACGGCTCACCCGACCTGAGTCTGGTACCCGAGCCGCTCGACAAGATCATCAGCCTGTGTCTCGCCAAGGACCCGGCTCTCCGCATCGACCCCCACCGCCTCTCCGCGGCCTGCGCACCCGGCGGTGCCGAACAGTTGCCGGCTGAGGGCTGGTTGCCCGCGCGCGTGACCGCCACCATCGACCGGCACCGGGCGGCCGCCGCGGATCTCGACCTCTCACCCCGCCCGGCCCCTCCGGCCCCGGCTTCCGGCTCGGCGCCGCGGCCCTCCGACCGCCGCGGGTCGGCCTTTGCCGCGGTCGCGCCGCCGGCGGACGAGAACACGACCATCGACGACGGCCCGGACGGCGCCAACGGAGCCGGGACCACCGCCATACCACCGGACGCGAAGCCCTTCCCCCTTCCGAAGGGGCCAACCTCAGAGCGTTCCCTCAAACCCACGCACCGGCACGCCTCCGTACGCTCCGGTGTGTCCCGCCGCACGATCCTCACCGCGACAGCAGGCACGGCCCTGGTCGGAGGCGCGGCTCTCCTGGTCACCCGAAGAAGAACGAGCGGCCGGTCCGGGCACCCGCTCGGCCCGGCCCCCGAGCCGACCTGGGTCTACCGCGGCGGCCCACTGCTGCAGACCCCGGCCGTCTTCAACGACGGTACGGCCCTGTTGAAGGCCCGCCCGGGGAACATGATCTGCCTCGACCTCGACAACGGCACCCGGCCGAAGTGGATCTACCGGGGTATCAGCCTGTCCCCCACCCCCGTCCTGCTGACCTACGGTGCCGCGATCGCCCTCGGCACCGGCTCCACCGTGATCGGCGTCAACCCGACCGACGGCACCGAGCAGTTCACCCTCGACTTCGGCCAGAGCTTCCAGTTCGACCAACTGCTCGGCACCTATAACAGCTACGCCGTCTCCGTCCTCGGCGCCAGCCTGCACCGCCAGTCGACGGACCAGGGCGTCGCGACCTCCACCAGCGCAGTCTTCGGCGTCGACCTCGAAGCCCGCCAGGCAGTCGTCATACCCGTCAGCCCGGAAGACGTCGGCGTACCCCTGCAACCCGTCGTCACCGCCAACTACTTCGTGTACGCCGACGGGCTGCGCAACATCTCCGTCCGCAACACCCTCGACGGCGGCACCCTTCGCTGGCGCCACCCGGTCGGCTACGACCTCCGACCGGGACTCGCGGTGCTCGGCCAGACCGTCTTCGCCGTCGGCTCGGAGCTCATCGCCCTGGACCTGCCCACCGGAAAACTCCGCTGGCGGGCCACGGCCGAACGCGGCCTCTTCGCCTCCCTCGGCGCCGCGGGCGACACCGTCTACGCCACCGGCACCAGCCCCTACGGCGTCTACGCCTTCAACGCCGCGAACGGCACCCGGCGCTGGTTCTGCCGCACCCCGCGCCTCAACGTCGACAACTCGATCGCCGTGGGAGCGCACGCCGTCTACGTCCCCGCCTTCGAGAACAAGAACGGCTTCTACGCGATCGACACCACCGCCGGCCACCTGCTGTGGAACTTCACCGACGGTCGCGAAACCGGCGTCAACGACTGGCAGATCTCCTCCGACGGAGCCGGCCACCTCGTGGCCCAGCACTTCGACCGAACCTACGGACTGCCGACCGCCT
The DNA here is from genome assembly GCF_042751305.1 of Streptomyces hokutonensis. Classification (GTDB taxonomy): domain Bacteria; phylum Actinomycetota; class Actinomycetes; order Streptomycetales; family Streptomycetaceae; genus Streptomyces; species Streptomyces hokutonensis_A. Next base: position 603,565 of record NZ_JBHYWD010000002.1, on the reverse strand, counting down.
GAAGAACGTCTTCCTGCCGCCCGACATGCCGTCAGGGCCCGGTTCTCGCACCGAATACGGCATCAACTTCCTTGCACGTGAGGGCAGTTCCCGCCAGTCAACCGATCCCGTCGTACCGTAGTCCGATCGTCACGGGTCAGTCCGGAAGGCATTCTCCCGGCGTCATGGTGGACAGCGTCCTCACCAGGCCCGCCGGCAAGGAGGACAAGGCGATGATCGCCGTCAACCCCACCCTCCCTACCGACGTAGTCGTCCTGCTGGCCGCCGACCCGGATCCGGGGATACGGGGCCTGATCGCGCACCGCGCAGACCTCGGACCCGCCGAACGCCGCGCGCTCACGACCGACCCGCACCCCGACGTCCGGCTGGCCGTGTCCCTCCACCCCGCCTTGAGCGAGGAGGAGCGGGCCCGGATCGACTACCAGGTCCCCATGGACCATCCCTTCGTCTTCCACCCTGCGCCCGAGGTGCCCCGGGATCCCCGGACCGTCCGCCGAAAGGCACTCTCCAACCACCCGCTGCTGCGCCGGCAGGCAGCCGGCGACCACCTGCTGCCACCGGATCTCGTCGCCCGCCTGGCCGCCGACGACGACCTCGGTGTACGCGTCCTGCTGGCCCAGAACCATCCAGCTGCCCCCGCGCCGCTTCTGCTGCGCAGCTTCCTCGAGTACACCGGCCCCGGGCGCAGCCACCTCACCACCCGGCCCGGCTTCCCGACAGGCGGACTGGCCGTCTTCGCCGACCATCAGGACCCAGAGGTCCGGGCCTTGGCCGTACGCGACCCCGAAACCGCGCCGGCAGTCGTGGAGCGGCTCACCCAGGACCGGGAACATGCCGTGAGAACTGCGGCGACGCGCCATCCGAACCTTCCGCAGTCCCGGCTGGAAGCACTCCTCGACGACGAGGAACTGGCCCACGCCGCGGCTGCCAACCCGGCGCTGAACCCGGACACGATCCGCCGGCTGGTGAAGACGGACAGCCGACGGGCAGGGCCGTCGGCCTAGCGTCAGGACTCGAGTTCAGTGCCAGTTGCTGATCCTGACGTCGTGTGGTGCCGGTTCACCCTTGCCGGTTTCGACCAGCTTCTTGAGGCTCATCAGGAAGGTCGCCCACTTGGTGCTGCAGTGGTACATGAACTCCACCGGCTCCTTCCAGCCCTCGTGCCGGAAGAGCACGATCGTGAAGCCGTCCTCCTGCTTCAGCTCGAAGCGGACCTTCGTTCCGATCCACTCCTCGGGACCCTCGGCGACCTCCCAGAGGACGGACTCGGCCGGCCGGGCCTCCAGGACCCTCATGTCGAACCCACCGGGCTCGAAGCGGAACCGGATCACTCCCCCGACCTCGCTGTCGCCGTCCGTGTCCTGCGTCCACCAGCCCGCCAGTCCCTCGACCGTGGTCAGGGCTGCGTAGACGTCGTCGGGTGACGACGTGACTCCGATCCTGTGCAGGATGTCCGCCATGTCGATGCCTCTTTCCCTGATGTCCCGTGCGGGTGCGCGAGAAGCGTGCGCGGTCAGCTCTCGCGGCCGCGCTGGATGGCTTCGGCGATCGTCTTGATGCGATGCAGCCGGGCGTCCCAGGCCGCCCCGACCGACGACAACTGTGCGATCGCGCGGGCCAGTTGGGCCTCGTCCACTTCGTAGAGGCGCTCACGTCCGGACGGCCTGGCATGGACCAGCCCGACCCGGTCAAGCACACCGAGGTGTTTGGCGACCGCCTGCCGGGTGACCGGCAGCCGCTCGCTGAGCCTGGTCGCCGTACCGCCGCCGTCGGCCAACAGCAGGTCGAGCATCCGCCGCCGGATGGGGTCCCCCACCGCCGACCAGAGTTCGTCGTCGACCACGACATTCATCGCGCCGACACCACCCGGGCGACATACGGGGCGAGGCGGGGCAGGAAGTGGTCCCAGCCGTTGACGTGGTCGCGGTACTGCTCCTCCAGTACGGCCGCCTCCCAGCCCTTCTCCCGGAACCCCGTCTCGGTGAAGCGCAGCAGCGTGCCCGCGCCGGACGGAACGAGGTCGAAGGTCACCAGCAGTGAGTTGGCCGGCGTCGCGGCCTCGCCCTCGTCGTACACCCATCGGAAGGAGAACCGCCGGGGCGGGTCGGCCTCCATCACGGTGAGTGCCACGACGTGCGCCTGCGGTGTGGTGCTGTCGCCGAACGTGATGACTCCGGTGGCGCCCGGCACGGGCTTCAGCTCCGCCTCGTCCGGCCACCACTCCCGCAGGTGTTCGGGGGCGCTGACGACCTCGTAGACCACGGCCGGCGTGGCGTCGATGTGGATCTCCCGCTCGATGCTGCCGTATTCCATCCCACTCCTCCATCATCTCGCAACCTTTGGTTGCACATGACTTTAGAGGCTTCTTTCGTCATGCGCAACCATCGGTTGCGTGATGGGGGGCGCGCATCCGGCTCAGGCGCCCACGTACGCCGCCAGATGCTCCCCCGTGAGCGTCGACCGCGCGTCGACCAGGTCCGCCGGCGTCCCCTCGAAAACGATCTTGCCGCCGTCGTGTCCGGCGCCGGGGCCGAGGTCGATGATCCAGTCGGCGTGGGCCATGACGGCCTGGTGGTGTTCGACGACGATGACGGACTTGCCGGAGTCGACCAACCGGTCCAGCAGGCCGAGGAGTTGCTCGACGTCGGCGAGGTGGAGGCCGGCGGTGGGCTCGTCGAGGACGTAGACGCCGCCCTTCTCGGACATGTGGGTGGCGAGCTTGAGGCGCTGGCGTTCGCCCCCGGAGAGGGTGGTGAGCGGCTGGCCGAGGCTGAGGTAGCCGAGGCCCACGTCGGCGAGGCGGGTAAGGATCTTGTGCGCGGCCGGAGTTGCCGCCTCGCCCGTGCCGAAGAACTCCTCGGCCTCGGTCACCGACATCGCGAGCACCTCGCTGATGTCCCGCCCGCCGAAGTGGTATTCGAGCACCGACGCGTCGAACCGCTTTCCTTCGCACTCCTCGCACGTCGTGGCCACGCCCGCCATCATCGCCAGGTCGGTGTAGATGACGCCGGCGCCGTTGCAAGTGGGGCAGGCGCCCTCGGAGTTGGCGCTGAACAGGGCCGGCTTCACGCCGTTGGCCTTGGCGAAGGCCTTGCGGATCGGTTCGAGGAGTCCGGTGTACGTCGCCGGGTTGCTGCGACGTGAGCCCCGGATGGCGCCCTGGTCGACCGACACCACGTTCTCGCCGGGCGGGATCGATCCGTGCACCAGCGAGCTCTTGCCGGAGCCCGCGACTCCCGTGATGACGGCGAGGACGCCGAGCGGGATGTCGACGTCGACGTCCTGGAGGTTGTTGGCACTGGCGCCCCGGATCTCCAGTGTGCCGGTGGGCTTGCGGGTCGACTCCTTGAGCTTGGCCCGGTCGTCGAAGTGCCGGCCGGTGATGGTGCCGCCGGTGCGCAGCTCCTCGACGGTGCCCTCGAAGCAGACGGCGCCGCCGGCCGTACCGGCGCCCGGGCCGAGGTCCACGACGTGGTCGGCGATCGCGATGGTCTCCGGCTTGTGCTCGACGACGAGCACCGTGTTGCCCTTGTCGCGCAGGCGCAGCAGCAGGTCGTTCATGCGCTGGATGTCGTGCGGGTGCAGACCGATGGTCGGCTCGTCGAAGACGTACGTGACGTCGGTGAGGGAGGAGCCGAGGTGGCGGATCATCTTGACGCGCTGCGCCTCACCGCCCGACAGCGTGCCCGCCGGCCGGTTGAGGGACAGGTAGCCGAGGCCGATCTCGACGAACGAGTCGAGGGCCTGCCGCAGCGCGGTGAGCAGCGGGGCGACCGACGGCTCGTCGAGGCCGCGCACCCACTCGGCCAGGTCGCTGATCTGCATCGCGCAGGCGTCGGCGATGCTGACGCCCTTGATCTTCGACGAGCGGGCGCCCTCGTTGAGGCGGGTGCCGTCGCAGTCGGGGCAGGTGGTGAAGGTGACGGCCCGGTCCACGAACTCGCGGATGTGCGGCTGCATACCCTCCCGGTCCTTGGCGAGCATCGACTTCTGGATGCGCGGGATCAGACCCTCGTAGGTCATGTTGATGCCCGCGATCTTCATCCGGGTCGGCTCGCGGTGGAGGAAGTCCTGGAGTTCCTTCTTCGTGAACTTGCTGATGGGCTTGTCGGGGTCGAAGAAGCCCGACTCGATGTACAGGCGCGAGTTCCAGCCGCCCCCCGTGTAGCCGGGCACGGTGATCGCGCCCTCCGCAAGGGACTTGGAGTCGTCGAAGAGCTGGGTCAGGTCGAGGTCGGTGACCGAGCCGCGGCCCTCGCAGCGCGGGCACATGCCGCCGGTGATGCTGAAGCTGCGGCGCTCCTTGACCTTCTGTCCGCCGCGTTCCATGGTGACCGCGCCCGCGCCGCTGATCGAGGCGACGTTGAAGGAGAAGGCCTTGGGCGAGCCGAGATACGGCTTGCCGAGACGGCTGAAGAGGATGCGCAGCATCGCGTTGGCGTCGGTGGCGGTGCCGACCGTGGAGCGGGGGTCGGCGCCCAGCCGCTGCTGGTCGACGATGATCGCGGTGGTCAGTCCGTCGAGGACGTCGACCTCGGGACGGGCCAGCGTCGGCATGAAGCCCTGCACGAAGGCGCTGTACGTCTCGTTGATCAGCCGCTGCGACTCCGCGGCGATCGTGTCGAACACGAGTGAGCTCTTGCCCGAACCGGAGACACCGGTGAACACCGTCAGCCGGCGCTTCGGGATCTCGATGCTGACGTCCTTGAGGTTGTTCTCGCGCGCCCCGTGCACACGGATCAGATCGTGGCTGTCGGCAGCGTGCAGCCCGGACGACTGCGTATCCGTTCTCGTGGCCTTGCTCATCGTGCGTTCCCTCCGTTTGCGCCAGGCCGCCGAGAGTCGCTCGGCGGACATCGCCTGGCCCGATCCAACCAGGCTTCGAGCGGTACGTCCGCTTCCGGTGTGCCGCACCTGGCAGTCACGCTAGGGGGAAGGCGTGGCCTCGCGCTTCTCGAATCCTGACCGGTCCGCTTGCCTCGCACCGCGCTGCGCACGGCGTACGTGGTGCAGATGCCGGCCCAGCGCCACCACGGCCAGGGCGGCGGCCAGTCCCGTCACACCCCGCCAGCCGAACCGGTCGTATGTGCGCACCCCCAGCCAGGAACCGGCGCTGCCGCCGAGGAACGCGCAGGTCATGTACGCGGTGTTGATACGGGCCCGGGCCTCGGGTCGTAGCGCGAAGATGCGGGCCTGGTTGGCGACCTGGCCGGACTGGACGGCGACGTCGAGCAGCAGCATGCCCGCGGCCAGGGTCAGCAGGCCGGCCGTGCCGCCTCCGGCGGCGGGCACGAGGAGCGCGGCCGAGGCGATCGTGCCGAGCATGGCGAGGAGGCTGACCGTGTCGGGGCCTCTGCGGTCGGCCAGCCGCCCGGCGAGGGGGGTGCTGAACATGCTGGCCGCGCCGACCAGTCCGAGGATGCCCACCGCCTGGGCGCCCATGTTGTACGTCGGTCCGGTGACGAGCAGGGTCAGCGTGGTCCAGGCGGCGCTGAAGCCGCCGAAGACCATGGCTTGGTAGAGGCAGGAGCGGCGGAGGTCCGGTTCGGTGCGCAGCAGGCGCAGCGGGGCGGCTATCAGGGCCGGGTAGCCGTGCTGGGTGGAGGGTGTGGTCGGCGGGACGGCGCGGGAGAGTACCGCCGCCAGCACCAGGACGACGACCGCCGCCACGAGGTACGGCGCCCGCCAGCCGAACCGTTCGCCGAGGGTGCCGCTGAAGGTGCGGGCCAGGAGTATGCCGCCGATCAGGCCGCTGAGCAGGGTGCCGGTGACGGCTCCGCGGCGTTCGGCGGGGACGAGTCCGGCGGCCATCGGGATGATGATCTGGGGCACGACGGTCGTCACGCCGGTGACCGCGCTCGCGGCGACGAGCAGCGGGAGCGAGGGCGCGGCACTCGCGGCGAGCAGTCCGGCGGCGGTGAGCACGAGCAGGGTGACGATCAGGGGGCGGTGCGGCAGCCGGTCGCCGAGCGGGACGAGGAGGAAGATCCCGGCGGCGTAGCCGAATTGGGCCGCGGTGACGACGAGGGCGGCCGAGGCGGCGGAGACGCCCAGGTCGGCGGCGACGAGCGAGCTGATCGCCTGCGGGAAGTAGATGGTCGAGACGCCCACACCGCAGGCGAGGGACAGGACGAGGATCACCCAGCGGGGCACGGACACACCTCACGTGAGAACCGGTTTGACTGGTTCGGGTGACGGTAGCAGGAGAGGCGCCCTCCTGGCACCACTTAAACCGGTTCCCCGGGAGTAGGGTGGGCCCGTGTCATCGACTCCGCGCTTCCGCCAGGGCGCCGGGCGCCTCTGCCTGGACTTCATCCGCACCCTGCGCCACCGTGGTTCGCCCGACGTCGTGGAGGAACTCCCCGACGCCGAGGCCCTGTCGGCATGGGTCCGGCAGTGCGGCCCCTGCACGGCAGGCGGATACGCCGACGCGGCCGGGGCACGCGATCTGCGCGAGGCCGTCCACACGCTGATCACCTCCGTCCGGGCGGGCCGGATGCCCGACGCGCACTCGCTCGCCCTGGTCAACGAGGCCGCCGCGCACCCCGTGCCTGTGCCGCGCCTGAACCGCACGGGACGGCTCGACTGGCAGGCCGAGGATCCCGTCCGGGCCACCCTCGCCCTCGTCGCCCGTGACGCCCTCGACCTCGCGACCTCCCCGTCCCTCACCCGCGTCCGCGACTGCGCGGGCCCGACCTGCGGCGCCCTGTTCCTCGACACCTCACGCCCGGGGAACCGCCGTTGGTGCTCGATGGGCACCTGCGGAAACCGGGCCAAGAAGGAGACACTGCGCGGCAGGACGGCCTGATCGGCGCGCCGGAGAGAACTTGTTCACCTCTCGGCAACCGCCTTTGGGATCCACATACTTAGAGTGTGGATCCCATCCAGAACCTGATCCCGATCCCCCGAACACAGCCCCTCGCGCCCCCGGAACGGATCACGCATGCGCCTCCCATCTCACCCGCACATCCCATGACACGCCACGGCGTACGAAGTATCGTGCCCCTGCTGCTGGGCTGGGAGGAACTCCCCAAGTCCGTCTCCGTGCACGGCGCCCCCTACGAGGAACGGCTGCGTGAACCCGTACCGGCGGTCCTCCTGGAGTGCGACGGCGGCTGGCTGCTGCTCGACACGGGCTTCAACACGGCACTGATCCGGGACCCGGCCCTGCGCCGGCGCTTCTACGGCTCCCCCAACTACCGGCCGATCCTGCCCGGTCCGGGCGAACCCCTGGAGGAGGCCCTCGACGCGGCCGGTATCGCGATGGACGCGATCCACGCGGTGGCCGTCAGTCATCTGCACGCCGACCACGCGGGCGGGCTCAAGCACTTCGCGGGCCGGGTGCCGGTGCACGTCCAGCGCGGGGAACTGGTCTACGGCCTGTCCGGGCAGCCCGAGGTCGAGCGGCACTCCATCTTCCGCGTCGACTTCGACGACCCGCGCATCGACTGGCGACAGGCCGACGGGGACGCGGAGATCGCGCCCGGTGTGACCGCCGTACTGACCGCCGGGCACACCCCCGGACATCAGAGCTTCGTCGTGGACCTCGCGGACGGCGGCGGTTTCGTGTTCGCCTTCGACGCGGCCGACCTCACCGAGAACATCGAGCTCGAGCGTCCGATCGGCGCCTCGATCGGTGTCGAACCGGAGAGCACGGTGGAGCCCATCCGCCGGCTCAAGCGCATCGCCGCCGAACGCGGCTACGAACTCATTCCCGGTCATGACCCCGTGGTCTGGCCCGAGTTGATCCGCCGCCGGGGCACGCCGGGCGCGTAGCCGACACTGGCCGGATCGCGTCCACAGGCCGATTCACACGGCTTTAACACCCGGGACACGAGAGGGACTCTGTGGCCCGTGAACATGTTATTGGATCCAATCTTGACACTTTGAGATCCATAATCCGAGGATCGGTGCCCAAGGAGGCCCACATGCCGGACCAGTCAGCTGGATCGTCCTCACCCGGCTCCACCCCGTCGACGGCGTCGCGCCGCACCATGCTCCGGGGGGCGGGACTCCTCGGAGTGGGCGTCGGCTTCGGGCTGCCCGCCCTGCTCAGTGCCTGCGGTGCGGCGGCCGACGACGCGAAGGGGAGCAGCAAGGGCGGCACGCTGACCCTCGCGATCGACGCGACGAGCGCGGTCAACGACCCGTCGTTCTACACCTCGTTGGGCGACTGGATGGCCGTCGACTGCATCTGTCGCGGCCTGACGTTCATCTCCTTCGAGACCAACGAGCCCACACCCGACCTGGCCAAGAGCTGGACGATCTCCGACGACCAGCTCACGTACACCTTCGCGCTGCGCGAGGGCGTCAAGTTCCACGACGGCACCACGCTGACGTCGGCGGACGTACTGGCCAGCCTGGGGCGGCAGTTCGACGAGAAGGACAAGACGCTCCCCAAGGGCGCCACCCGCCCGCTGTCCGACCTCGGCGCGAACGTCGCCTCGCTCACCGCTCCCGACGACCTGACCGTCAAGATGGTCCTCAAGAAGCCGGACCGCACGACCCTCGGCCAGCTGTCCGACATCGGTGGCCGCATCATCTCCAAAGCCGCGCTGGAGAAGTACGGCGCGGACATCGGCAAACACCTCGTCGGCACCGGCCCCTTCGCCTTCTCCGCCGCCACCTCCGGCCAGTCGATCACCCTCACGGCCTTCGACGACTTCCGCCTCGGCAGACCACCCGTCGACCGGCTGGTGCTGCGCCAGGTCCAGGACCCGTCGACGATCGTCAGTTCGCTGCTCAGCGGTGACATCTCGGCGACCCAGTTCACCCCGTACTCGGCCGCCGCGCAGCTGCGCAAGGACGACTCGGTGACGGTCTACAAGACGCCGTACAACGCCAACGCGATCCTGATGATCGACGCCCGCCGGGTCCCCGAGCTCAAGGTCCGCCAGGCGATCAACCTCGCCATCGACCGCAAGGCCATCCTGGACCAAGCCTTCTACGGCGTCGGCGCGCTGCCCGGCGGCTACGCCATCCCGCCCGCGCAGAGCGGCTACGACACCAGCCTCGCCGACCTCAGCACGCAGGACACGGCGAAGGCGAAGCAGCTCGTCGCCGAGGCCGGTGCCGGTGGCCGGCGTATCCGGCTGATGGCGGCCAGCGACTCCTGGCACCCGAAGGCCGCGCAGATCGTCGCCCAGAACCTGACCGACGTCGGCTTCAAGGTGGTCACGACCTCGGTCGACCCGGCCACCTACTTCACCCGGCTCCTCGACGGCAAGGACGACTACCACGACCTGATGATCTGGGAACGCAACACCTACGTCCCGGACGCCAACGACATGGTCGGCGCCATGGCCAGCCCCACCGGACTCTACGGCGCGACGATCACCGGGATGGACACGCTCAAGGGAGCCTCCTCTCTCGCCGCGGACCTGGAGACGGCCAAGAACCTGCCCCTCGGCGCGCAGCTTACGGCCGCCTACACGAAGATCCAACGCCGTTGGGCGGAGGACTACATGGTCCTGTCGATGCTGGCCTGCTTCGCCAACCTGGTGGTCAGCGGCTCCCACGTGAAGCACATGAACACGGCGGCGCTGGCCAACCACCGCTGTTACATGGAGAAGGCCAGTGTCTGACACCACGACCGCTCCACCAGCCGTGGCGACCGTACAGCCCCCGTCGTCGCCCTTCACCGGGCGGACGGTCCTCGCCGTATGGCGTCGGCGCCGGTTGGCACGGTCCTGGCCGGCCGTGCTGTCGTGGCTGGTACTGGTCGCGCTGGTCCTGGTGGCCCTCGTGGGGCCGCTGCTGGTCCAGGCGGACCCGCTGCGTCAGACGTCCTCGGCGCTGCTGCCCATGGGCTCGTCCGGCCATCTGTTCGGCACGGACGACCTGGGCCGTGACGAGCTGGCCCGACTGGTGCACGGCGCAAGGCCGTTGCTGCTGGTGGCGTTCGCGGCGACGGCACTGGCGGCCGTCGTGGGAACCGGCATCGGACTCGTCGCCGGGTACGCGGGCGGTGTCGTCGAGCAGGTCCTGATGCGGATCGTCGACCTCGCTCTCGCCTTCCCCTCCATCCTGCTCGTCATCCTCCTCGTGGCGGCCGCGGGACCGGGCACGGTCAGTCTCGTCTTCGGCATCGGGGTGTCCCTGGCACCCGGTCTGGCCCGCCTCGCCCGGGCCCTGACCGCGCGCGAAGCGGCCCATGACTACGTCGTCGCCGCCAAGTTGGGCGGCACCCGCACCTCGCGCATCCTCGCCCGCGAACTCCTCCCGAACATCGCCGGACCGATGCTCGCCCAGGTCGTGATGACGCTCTCGATCGCGGCGGGCTTCGCCGCCGGCCTCTCCTACCTCGGCCTCGGCATCCAACCCCCGCAGCCCGACTGGGGCTACATGGTCCAGGCGGGCCAGGAGTTCCTCTACACGGCACCCCGTCTGGTCGTCCTGCCCGCGACGTTCACGCTTCTCTTCGTCGTCGCCTGCAACTTCGTGGGCGACGACCTGCGCGACGCGCTCGACGTGAAGGGGCCCGCGTGACCACCGCACTGCTCCCCCTTCGCAGGCCCAAGTGGGCAGCGGGACCAACCCTGTTGGTCCTGCGACGGCTCGCGGTCATCCCCGTCGTCCTGTTCGCGCTGGCCAGCCTGGTGTTCCTCGCGATGCGGCTGCTGCCCGGCTCACCGGCGACCTCGCTCGCGGCCGGCGGCAACACCCTGTCCGCGTCCGACCTGGCGGCGAACGAGGCGCGCGTCAACAAGGCCCTCGGCCTCGACCGACCACTGATCGTCCAATACGGCAGCTTCCTCAACGACTTGGTGCACCTGCGGCTCGGTACGTCGTTCTACGGCTCCAACAGCGTTCTCGGTCTGCTCGGCGACGCGCTCCCCGCCACGATCGAGCTGACGCTCGCGGCGATGACGATCGCGGTGCTGCTCGGTGTCGTCACCGGTGTCATCGCAGCTCTGCGCAAAGGGAGTTGGATCGACCACTCGACGCGGGCCGTCGCCACGGTCAGCTTCTCCCTGCCGTGGTTCGCTCTCGGCGTCCTCGGCATCGTCGTGTTCGGGGTGTGGCTGCGCTGGCTCCCGGTCCTCGGCCGGCTGCCCAGTTCGCTGGACTACAACCCGACCACCAACTTCGTTCTCCTGGACGCGATTCTGCAGAACCGCCCCGAGCTGGTGTGGCCGTGGATCCAGCATCTGATCCTGCCCGCCGTGACGTTGGCGCTGTCGATGGCCGGGTTCATCACCCGCATCGTGCGCGCCTCGGTGCTGGAGGTCCTCGACGACGACTTCGTACGGACCGCCCGTATGAAGGGCCTCAGCGAGAGCGTGGTGATCCGCCACCACGTGCTGCGCAACTCCTGGCTGCCCATCGTGACCGTCCTGGGGCTTCAATTCGGTTCCCTGCTTGGCGGTTCGGTGATCACCGAGACGGTCTTCTCCTACGCCGGTGTCGGCCGCCTGCTCGTGCAGGGCGTCCTGCAACGCGACTACCCCGTCGTGCAGGGCGCCGCCCTCGCCATCGCGCTCCTCTTCACCCTGGTCAACCACGCGGTGGACGTGCTCTACACGGTCCTCGATCCGCGGCTACGGAAAGGATGACCCGCATGGACATCGTGCTCGTCCACGGCGCCGGCGGACGGCCGACGACCTGGTCGGCCGTCCAGCCCCTGCTGGCCGCTCGCGGTCACCGGCTGTTCGTCGTCACCAACCCGATGACCTCCCTGGGGGACGACATCGCCAACACGGCGGCCGTGCTGGCGGAGACGACGGGCCCGGTGCTGCTCGCCGGGCACTCCTACGGCGGCGCGGTCATCAGCAATGTCGGGCGCGATCCGAGGGTCAAGGGGCTTGTCTACATAGCCGCCTTCGGGCCGGACGAGGGCGAGACGGTCAACGAGATCGTCGAGCGCTACGAGGAGGCCGAGATCTCCAAGTACATGCGGCGCGGCCCCAACGGCGAGTGGAAGTCCGAGACGAGCGAGGCGTTCTGGGCGGAGATAGGTCCTGATCTCTCCCCCGAGCAGCGGGCCGTGGTGGAGGCGGAAGGACGCAAGGCGGAGAACCTCATCTTCACCCAGCCGACCGGCACACCGGCCTGGCGAACCCTGCCCAGTTGGTACCTGGTCGCCGACGACGACCGCACACTGCGCCCCGAGATCCAGAACGACATGGCGGCCCGGATGAAGGCCACCGTCGAGCACGTGCCGGGCAGCCACTACACGACCCTGGTGTGGCCGGAGCGCGTCGCCGACCTGATCCACACGGCGGCCGTGGCCGTGGCCGTGGGCGAGGGCTCATGACGTCCGCGCCCGTGCTCGAAGTGCGGGACCTGCGCGTCCAGTTCGACGTCCCGGCGGGCCGGCTGCCCGCCGTGGACGGAGTGGACCTCACCCTCCGGCAGGGCGAAGTCCTCGCGCTCGTGGGCGAGTCGGGGTCGGGGAAGTCCGCCCTGTCGATGAGCCTGGTCGGCCTGAACCGCGGTCCGCGCACCCACATCAGCGGTGAGGCGGCCTTCAAGGGCCGTGACCTGATCTCCGCGTCGGAACGTGAGTTGCGGGGCGTGCGCGGCAAGGACATCGCGGTCGTCTTCCAGGACGCGCTGGCCGCACTCAACCCGCTGCACCGTGCGGGCGCCCAGGTCTCCGAGATGATCCGCGCCCACCGTGATATGACACGGGGTCAGGCGACCTCCCGGGCCGTGGAGTTGCTCGGCGAGGTCGGCATCGCGGGCCCCGACCGCACGGCACGCGCCTACCCGCACCAGCTCTCCGGCGGTATGCGCCAACGCGTGATGATCGCGATGGGCCTGGCCAACGACCCAGCCGTACTGATCGCGGACGAGCCCACCACGGCACTCGACGTCACCATCCAGGCCCAGGTGCTGGCCGTACTCAAACGCGTCCAGCGCGACCACGGCACCTCCGTCCTGCTGATCACCCATGACCTGGGTGTCGTGGCCGAGGTCGCGGACCGGGTGGCGGTGATGTACGCGGGCCGCATCGTGGAGCAGGGGCTGCGCGAGGAGGTGCTGTTCCACCCCCAACACCCGTACACGATGGGTTTGTTGGGATCAGTCCCGCCGATCGACGGTCCTGTCGTACGACGGCTGCCGACCATCGCGGGCAGCCCGCTGACCGGGGTGGACCGACCGTCCGGCTGCGCGTTCGCGCCCCGCTGCCCCTTCGTCCACGACGCGTGTGCCGAGCGGCCGGTGCTGCGGCAGCGGCACGGCGATGACGGGCACCTCGACGCCTGCGTGCTGCCCTCCCCCGCCCGCGCCACGGCCCGTTCCCAGGGAGGCCTCGCATGACCGCCGCGCTTATCCGGGCCCGCGAGCTGCGGGTCGAGTACCCGGGCCGGGCGAGCGGCCGGATCAGGGCGCTGCGGGACGTCGACCTCGACATCCTCCAGGGCGAGACCCTCGGCCTGGTCGGCGAATCGGGCTGCGGGAAGTCGACGCTCGGCCGGGCCCTGTTGCGCGTGATCGAACCCGCCTCGGGCCGCATCGAGTTCGACGGCACCGACCTCACCCGGCTGCGCGGGCGCCAACTGCGGCGTACGCGCGCCGAGTTGCAGATGGTCTTCCAGGACCCGTTCGGTTCGCTCAACCCGCGCCGGAGGATCGCCGACATCGTCGCCGAACCCCTGCTGCGGGCACGCGGCGCCACCCGCGCCGAGGCCACGAAGACGGTGTCCGAGCTGCTCGACCTGGTCGGGCTCGGCGCGGAGGCCGGCGGGCGCAGGCCGCACGAGTTCTCCGGCGGTCAGCGTCAACGCATCGGCATCGCCAGGGCGTTGGCCTCGTCACCGCAGTTCGTGGTGGCCGACGAGGCGGTCTCGGCGCTGGACGTGTCGATCCAGGCCCAGGTACTGAACCTACTGTCCGACCTGGTCCGCGACCGGGGCCTGACAATGCTGTTCATCTCGCACGACCTGGGCGTCGTACGGCACATCGCCGACCGGATCGCGGTCATGTACCTCGGCCAGATCATCGAGATCGCCTCCCGCGACGCCTTCTTCGCCGCCCCCGCGCACCCCTACAGCCGCGCGCTGTTGTCCTCCGTGCCGGTGCTGCGTCCCGGGGACAAGCGTGAACAGGAGGTGCTGGAGGGCGAGTTGCCCGATCCGGCGAATCCGCCCGAGGGCTGTCTGTTCCGCACCCGGTGCCCCATCGCCACGGAGCAGTGCCGCACCAGCGCGCCCGAGCTGCGCGAGATCGCGCCGGGCCGCAGTGTGCGCTGCCATCTTCCCCTGGTCACCAGCGAGTAGCTAGTAAGGACGTACCGCCTTGATCATCGACGCGTACAACACCACCCAGGACGTCCGCGGCCGTTCCGACTACCTCACCGGCGCCCGTAAGGGCCAGGCCCCGCCGCCGTACAAACCCTTCGAGCCGCGCCGCATCCTCGACCGGATGGACGCGGCCGGGGTGGACATGGCGATGGTGTGCTCGCTCGCGCAGCGCATCGAGAACGACTTCATCGCCTCGCTGGTGGCCACGTACCCGGACCGGTTCTTCGGCTTCGGGCAGGTGATGCCGCAGGCCGACGACGCGCTGGACCAGATCGACCGGATGGCCGACGCGGGGCTGGTCGGACTGAAGCTGCACCCGAGCCTGCACGGATACCACGTCGCCGACCACGGCCTCCTCGACCCGGTCTTCGAGGCGTGCGCACAGCACGGACTACTCGTCCTCGTCAACGCTCTCGACGACGCGTTCTGCGCGCCGCTGGCCATCGAGGAGATCGCCCGGGACCACCCCCAAGTCCCCACGATCATCGCCCACATGGGGGCGGTGTGGAACGTTCCGGAGGCGATCATCGTGGCCGAGCGACAGCCGCATGTGTACCTGGAGACGTCGGCGACGCTGATGAGCGACGTCAAGCGTGCCTACGCGCGGCTCGGGCCGGAGAAGATCCTGATGGGCAGTGAGTGGCCCGGCTCCGACTTCGACCTGGAACGCATGAAGATCGCCAAGGCGGTCGAGGACGAGAAGGACCGGGCGCTGGTCGAAGGCGGCAACATGGCCCGGCTGTTGGGGCTGACGGTATGAGCGCCGTGAACGTGCGGCCGGTGGCCGTACCGCCGTCGATGCACGAGGACGATGTCGAACTCCTCGCCACCGCACAGCACTTGCTGTCCCGAGTGTGGCAGTCGGGCCGGCACGAGGTGGCGACCGCTTTGCGCACGGCGGACGGCCGGGTGCACACCGGGGTCCATGTGGAGGGTTCCTGCCGGCGGAGTTCGATCTGTGCCGAGGGGGTGGCCATGGGTACCGCCCGGGGCGCGCTGCCCGCCGGGGCGGAGTTGAGCATCACGTCGGTGGTGTCGGTGCAGATCAAGCCGGCGGGCTGGTTCAGGATCATCGCCCCGTGCGGGGTCTGCCGCGAGCTGATCAGCGACTACTGCCCGGACGCCACCGTGTGGGTCACCACGGTCGACGGGGACGAGCCCGTCCCGCTGCGCGCCCTGGACCTGCTGCCCGAGAAGAGCCGACGCCGATGGTGAGCACCAACGACCCCGAGGAGAGGAGAGCCATGTCGTCCGTCTTCGTCACCGGCCCGTCCGGACGGACCGTCCCCACCGGGCTCGATGTCCCCGAACTCGCCGCGCAGTTGGGCGGATCCGGGACGCCGGTGCTGTGGGAGGAGCTGACCTGGCCGGAGGCCGAGTCCACGGCCGCGGTCCAGGACGCCGTCATCATCCCCGTGGGCGCCACCGAACAGCACGGCCCCCACCTTCCGCTCGCCGTGGACACCCGGATCTGCGAGGCGGTCGCCCTCGGCGTCTCCGCCCTGACCGGCGTGCCCGTCGTACCGCCACTGAGCTTCGGCGTGTCGGCGTCCCACGGCGACTTCGCGGGGACGGTCGCGCTGCGGCCGGAGACGATGATCGCCGTCGTCGAGGACGTCATCGACTCGCTCCACGCCTCCGGAGTACGGCAGTTCGTGCTCCTCAACGGGCACATCTGGAACAACGGCGCGCTCGACGTGTCGGCCGAGAAACTGAGGGTCCGTCACTGGGACGCGCGGGTACGGGCGTTGGGGTACGTGACGATGTACCCGGGGCCCGAGGTGGACGGACACGTCACCTACGGGCGGGCGTTGATGCACGCCAACTTCTTCGAGACATCGGTGATGCTGCACCTCGCTCCGGAACTGGTGCGGATGGAGCGGGCCACCTCCCATGTCGACGTCGACTCGTTCTGGGACTACCGCATGGACCAGGTCAGCGAGACCGGGGTGTGGGGCCGGGACGTTACCGACGCCAACTCCAAGCACGGCGAGGCCGAGTTCGACCGCTGCGTCCTGACCACAGCCCGGGCGGTGTCCACGGCGGTCCGTGAACCGTGGCCCGACCCCACTCACCGTCCCGGACGCCAGGCGTGAAGGAGAACCATGTGGACCCCAGCATCGTGATCCCCCGGCTGCCGGACTGCGAGCCCATGCTCATCGGCGGCGAGTGGACCACCGGCACCGCGACGGAGCGCATCCCGGTGCTCGATCCCGCCACGCGCGAGCAGCTCACCACGGTCGCCCAGGCGGGACCGGCCGAGGGGGGGGGGGGGGGGGGCGGGCCCGCCCCCCCCCCCCCCGCGCCCCCCCCGCGCGGGGGGGGGGCGCGCCCCCGGGCCGAGGGAGGAAAAACACATGCCGGAGAGG
>NZ_JBHYWD010000002.1:525821-586937 GCF_042751305.1 Streptomyces hokutonensis | reverse complement strand
CCCACACCGGGTCCCCGACCCCCCCCCGCGCCCCCCCCCCACCCCGCCCCCCCGGGCGGCCCGGGCGGGGGGGGGGGGGGGGGCCCACCCCCCCCCCACCGCTCACCGGGACCGCCGTTGGCGCGGACTGCCGCCCCGACAGCGCCGTGACGTGCTACTGCGTCTCGCCGATCTGGTGGAGCGCGACGCAGAGCAACTGGCGGTGCTGGACACCCTCGACAACGGCAAGCCGATCGAACGCGCCCGCGGCGATGTGGAGTTGGGGCTACAGGCCATCCGCCACTTCGCGGGCACACCGACCCGGCTGGAGGGCACCGTGCACGCGGCCGGTCCCGACCGGCACGTCTACAGCGTCCGTGAACCGGTGGGCGTGGTCGCCGCCGTACTGCCATGGAACTTCCCCTTCATGATCGCCGCCTGGAAGCTCGCCCCTGCGCTCGCCGCCGGTTGCACGATCGTCGTCAAGCCGGCCGAGCAGACCCCGCTCACCGCGCTGCGACTGGCCGCGCTCTGTCTGGAGGCAGGCGTACCCGAGGGCGTCGTCAACGTCCTGACGGGTGACGGACGTACGGGCGCGGAACTGGTCGCCCATCCCGGCGTCGCCAAGGTGTCCTTCACCGGGTCGACGGAGGTCGGGCGGCACATCATGACCGCGGCGGCGCCGTCGTTGAAGCGGCTCACGCTCGAACTGGGCGGCAAGTCCCCCAACATCGTCTTCGCCGACGCGGATCTCGACGCGGCCGTACCGAACGCCGTGCGCGCGGTGTTCGGGCACTCCGGGCAGATGTGCACGGCGGGCAGCAGGCTGTTGGTGGAGCGCACGATCGTCAAGGAGTTCCTGGACCGGCTGGTGCCGGCCGTCGAGGCACTGCGGATCGGTCCGGGTCTGACGGGTGGCATCAACATCGGTCCGCTGGTGTCGCAGGAGCAGTACGACCGCGTCACCGGTTACGTCGAACTGGGCCGCGCGGAGGGTGCCGAGGTGGCCGTGGGCGGCGAACCACTGCCCGGGCCGGGCTGGTTCGTGCCGCCGACCGTGTTCACCGAGGTCACCCCCGACATGCGCATCGTCCGGGAGGAGATATTCGGCCCGGTCGCCGCCATCCTGCCCTTCGACAGCGAGGAGGAGGCGATCGCCCTGGCCAACGACAGCGAGTACGGGCTCGCCGCCGGGGTGTGGACCGGCAGCCTGGCCCGTGCCCATCGCACCGCCGCCGCGCTGGAGGCGGGGACCGTGTGGGTCAACACGTACAACGAGTTCGACCCCGCCGTGGCCTTCGGCGGGATGAAGCAGTCAGGCCTCGGCAGGGACCTCGGCGACGCCGCCGTCGACGGGTTCACCGAGCTCAAGAGCGTGACGATCGCCCTGTGAGCGCGCCCGTGACGGCCGGTACGGCCGCTTCGCCCCCGAGTCCCCCGCCCCCACGCACCCTGAACGTCGCGGCCGAACGCGCCCGCACACCCGGCTCGTTCACCGGTCACCACTTCAACTCGGCCGGTGCGGCCCTGCTCGCCAACGGCACCGTCGAGGCGGTCATCGACCACCTCCGCGCGGAGAGCCTGTCCGGCGGCTACGAGGCCGCGAAGCACGCGGCTCCCGCCCTGGAGGCCGTCTACGCGCGTACCGCCGAATTGCTCGGCGCCCGGCTGGAGGAGGTCGCCCTCGTCGAGAGCGCGACGGCCGGCTGGCAGCGGGCCGTGTCGGCGCTACGACTGCGCCCAGGGGACCGGGTGCTGGCGGCCCGTTCCAGTTACGTCAGCAGCGCGCTGCACCTGCTGTCGGTCGAACGCGACCACGGCGTCCAGGTCGAGCTGCTGCCCAACGGCCCTGACGGGGCCGTGGACTTGGAGGCCCTGGAGGCGGCGCTGCGGGCAGGACCCGCGGCTCTGGTGACGGCCGCCCATGTGCCGACCTCCTCGGGTCTGGTCGAACCCGCCGCCGCGATCGGCGCGTTGGCCGGTGTCCACGGCGTGCCCTACCTGCTGGACGCGACCCAGTCCCTCGGCCAGTTGCCGGTGGACATGGGGGCCATCGGCTGCGACCTGCTCATCGGCACCGGCCGCAAGTTCCTGCGCGGCCCACGCGGCACCGGTCTGCTCGCGGTCCGGCGCCCGCTACTGGACCGGCTCACCCCGGAGGCACCCGATGTCCGGGGCGCCCGGTGGACCGCCGAGCGCAGCTGGGAACTGGTGCCGGACGCCAAGCGCTTCGAACTCTGGGAAGCCGCCCACGCCCTGCGCCTCGGCCTCGGCGCCGCGCTGACCGACCTCGGCGCGCTCGGCGTGGACACCGTCGCGCGACACCTGGCCGCCCTCGCCACCACGCTGCGCGAACGCCTCTCCGCACTGCCGGGCGTCCACGTCACCGACCCGCCGGCCGCGGGCGGCGCGATCGTCACCTTCGTGGTCGACGGCCTGGACGCCTCGGACGTCCAGCGCCAACTCGCCTACCGCCGCGTCCACTTGATCGCCGTACCGGCGGGACACGGCCGCTGGGACATGGACCACCGGGGCCTGACCAAGGTGGTCCGGGCGTCCGTCCACGTCTACAACGACGAGGACGATCTGGACGCGCTGGTGGAGGCGGTGAGCGAGATCGTGCGCCTGGAGGGGCGCGGCACGGCGTCCGACACGGGTCGGCGGGAGCCGGGGGCGGAAGACACACGGCGGAGTGGCGCCGGACCCGAGGCGGATGCCTCGATGCCCCCCATCACACCCGTGCCCACGAACTCGCAGGCCGAGGCGCCGGGCAATGGTCAAGCAGCGCCCGCACCATCGCCCGTGACGCCACCGGCTCCGGTGCCGGCCATCGGGCTCAACCCCTCCCCCGCAGCCACGCGCACCCACCACCACACCCACGACGCCGTCGTCGTAGGCCTCGGCGTCCACGGCAGTGCCGCCCTACGTCACCTGGCCGCGCGCGGACTCGACGTGCTCGGGCTCGAACAGTACGGCCTTGGGCACGACTTGGGTTCCTCGCACGGGGAGACCCGGATGATCCGCCGCGCCTACCCGCACCCCGACTGGGACGCCCTGGTCGACACCGCCTACCGGGCCTGGGTGGAGCTGGAGGGTGCTTCGAAGGCCCAACTGCTCGACATCACCGGCGGGTTGTACGCGGCGCCGCAGGACCGCCCGGATCCCTTGCGCGGCCCGGGCTGCCGACAGGTCGACGCCGAGGAAGCGGCACGGATCTTTCCGGGACTGCGACTGCCCACGGGATTCACCGCGGTGCACGACCCGCGCGCCGGCATCATCGACGCGCAGGAGACACTGCGCGCCCAACTGACCCTGGCCGAACGGGCCGGAGCGCACGTGCACGACCACGCCCGCGTCCTCGGCTGGGAACCGGACGGCGACGAAGTGGTGGTCCGCACCGGCAGGGCCGTCCTGCGAACTCGGCGCCTGGTGCTGTGCACCGGTCCCTGGACGGCGGCCCAAGTCCCTTCCCTTGCGCCGCATCTGACGGTCACTCGGATCGTCAACGCCTACTTCGCCGCCGATCCGGCGGGCCCGCTCGGGCCCTCCGGCCTGGGCAGTTTCTCCGTCGATCTGCCGCAGGGCCTGCTGTACGGGTTCCCCGCAACCGACGGCCGCGGTCTCAAGGCGGGTCTGGACAGCGGCCCGACCTGGGACCCTCAAGCCCCTCGTCCCCGAGCCACCAGCGAGGAACTCGCCCTGCTCACCGAGGCGGTGGCACAGGTACTGCCCGGTGCCGGGCCGGTGACGGAGAGCCTGACGTGCCTCTACACCATGACCGCCGACCGCCGCTTCGTGGTCGGCGAACTGCCGGGCGTGCCTCAGGTGTTGCTGGGCTCGGCGTGCTCCGGGCACGGGTTCAAGTTCGGACCGGCGATCGGCGAGGCGCTGGCCGATCTCGTGTGCGGGATCGCCCGCCCGGACCTGGACTTCCTGTCACCGGCCCGGCTCTTCCCCGGCGGCACCTCGTGAGGCGGCGCCACGAGGCCCGCTCAGCCGTGGAACACCGTCTGGGACCGGCGCTCGTACCAGGCCGTCAGATGCTCGCCGGAGCTGATGACGTGCTCGCGCATCAACGCGTCGGCGCGGTCGGCGTCATGCGCGGCCAACGCCTCGATCACGGCGTCGTGTTCACGGATGTTCAACTGCCGGTGGCGTTCGTCGCCGGCGAGGGCGAGCGAGGAGACGTTGCGCGGGAAGCTCTCGTTGATCCGGTCGATCATCCGGGTCAGCCAGGGGTTGTCGGCCGCGTCGCAGATCACCGTGTGGAAGCAGTCGTTGGCGGCGGTGGTGGTGGGGCTGCCGGCGCTCCGTCCCTCTCCGGCGACCCGTGCCGCTGCCTCGCGCAGGACGGCGTTGTGCTCGCGCAGTGCGGCGAGCCCGCGTTCCGTGATGCGGGAGGCGGCGCGCCGGGCGGCCATGCCCTCCAGCTCGGCACGCACCTCGTACGCCTGCCGCACCTCCCAGGGCGCGGGCACCCGGACCACCGCACCACGGTTCGGCTGCATCTCGATCAGTCCGCCGTTCTGGAGCTGACGCAGCGCCTCGCGCACCGGTGTGCGGCTGACCCCGAACTCGGTGGCCAGCGCCGCCTGGCGCAGCGGTTTGCCGATCGCCAGCTCGCCGTTCATGATCCGCGCGCGGATACGGGCCGCGATGTCGTCGACGAGGGGCTCGTCGTCTGTCTGGGGGGTCATGGGAGTCGGTCAAACCCTTCTCGGGGGCGGTCGGGGGGTGCGCGGTGGTGGAGCAGTTTCCCACGCGGCCCGGGGTGTCCACAGCCTCACACTTTTGGATCCACTTCCATGATATCCGCATCCAATAGGAGGGCCGCATGAATCTGGACTTCGCGAAGGCGATCGACGTGTCCGTTCCCATCCACCCCGGCATGCTGCACTGGGGCCGCCGCCCCGAGGTGGAGATCGTCGAATCCCGCACCGCAGGCGATCCCTCCAACGTCAGCCGCTGGCGCATCGGCGCCCACACCGGCACCCACATCGACGCTCCGGCCCACTTCATCGACGGCGGCAAGACGGTCGACCGGCTCGACCTGTCCGCCCTCAACGGCACCGCCCGCGTCCTCGACCTCACCCACGTCAAGGAACAGATCACCGCCGCCGACCTCGACGCGGCGGGCCTCGGTACCGAGGAACGCGTGCTGCTGCGCACCAGCAACTCGGAAGGCGTCCTGCGCAGCCCGTGGAAGGCCCGGCAGTGGGTCGGCCTGGCCCCGGACGGCGCGGAACGCCTCATCGAGGCCGGCGTGCGCACCGCGGGCATCGACTACCTGAGCATCGAGGCGGTCGCCTACACCACCCACTGGGAAACCCACCAACTCCTCTGCGCCGCAGACGTGTTGATCCTGGAAGTGGTGGATCTGCTGCACACACCGGCAGGGGTCTACGACATGATCTCCCTCCCCCTGCCCCTGCAGGGCGCCGAGGCCGCTCCCTCCCGAACCGTGCTGTTCCCCAGGGACGAGACATGACAGCCGCCTCCCCGCTGATCCTCGCCGCACCGCACCCGGCGGCACTGACGGCCGCCCGGCGCGCGGCCGAGCGGGGCGGCAACGCCGTGGACGCGGCGCTGGCGGCAGCCGCCGCTCTCACCGTCGTCTACCCCCACCAGTGTTCCCTGGGCGGCGACTTGATCGCCCTCGTCCACGCCCCCGGCGGCTCGGTGCGCGCGGTGATCTCGGTCGGGGCCGCCGCAGAGGCCGTGGACGTCGACGCGTTGCGCGCGGCCGACGAGCGGATGCCCGCACAGGGCCCGCAGACGGTGACCGTGCCCGGTGTGGTGGCGGGCTGGGCCGCGCTCGCCGAGGCCCACGGCACGCCCGGTGCCCTGGCCGCAGCGCTGCGGGACGCCGGCGAACTGGCCGAGCAAGGGGCCACCGTATCGGCGGGTCTCGCTCGCGCCATCCGTGAGCGGGCCCCGCAGATCGCGGCGGACCCGGGACTCACCGCACTCCTGACCGGTCCCGGCGGCGCACCGCTCGACGAGGGCGACCCGCTCCCCCAGCCGCAGCTGGCCGACGTACTGCGCACGCTCGCCGACGATCCGTCGTCCTTCTACCGGGGAGCGGTCGCCGAGGCGCTGGCGAACGGCCTGCGCCGGGCCGGGAGTTCACTCACCGCGAGCGATCTCGCGGCCCATCAGGCCGAAAACGTAGAGCCGTTGACGCTGGACGTGGCCGGTACGCGGTGGTGGACCGCACCGCCGCCGAGTCAGGGGGCGAGCCTGCTGGCCCTACTGGAGACCGCCGCCTCGGTGGTGAAGCTGCCCGAGCCGGAGCGCACCGACGCACTGGCTTCCCGCTGCCAAGACGCCTCGGCGGCAAGGGACTTGCTGCTCGGTGACCCGCTCGGCCCCTCCCCCATCGACCTGGACGGACTGCTGCACCCGGCTCCGCTCGCCGGTGCGCGACCGCCCGAGCCGCCCTTCCGGCCCGCCGGGGACACCGTCGCGATCACGGCCGTGGACGCGTCCGGGTTGGCCGTCTCGCTGATCCAGAGCGTGTACCAGACCTTCGGTTCCGGCATCTGCGACCCGGAGACGGGCATCGTGCTGCACAACCGCGGCTCGGCGTTCAGCCTGCTCCCGGGCCATCCGGCCCTCATCGGCCCCGGTCTGCGGCCCCCGCACACCCTCTGTCCCGTGCTCGGCCGGTCCGCCGAGCTGCTGCTCGCGGCGGGCTGCCAGGGCGGCCGGGCGCAGCCGCAGATCCTCGCCCAGACCGTGCCCGATCTGATGGACCCGGCCGCCGATCCGGCCGCCGTACTGGACCGTCCGCGCTGGGTGATCGGCGCCCGCGACATCGGCCACGAGACGCAGACGCTGCTGGCCGAGCCCGGGTCGGTCCCGGCAGGCGCCTTCCCGTCGGCGGTTCCGGTCGTCGTGGCGCCGGGCCGCACCGATCCGGCCGGTCACACCCAGGCCGTACGACTGTCCGCCGGCGGTCGGCTGGACGGCGCCTCCGATCCCCGCGCCGACGGCGGCACCACCTTGGAAGGAAGTTCCCTGTGAGCACTCTCGCCCCCGAACCCGTACCGGCCGGCGCACCGCATCCGCTGGACCCGCTCACCGTCACCGAACTCGCCACGGCCGCAGGGGTGTTGAGGTCCGACACCCGGGTCCCCGAGGATGCGCGGTTCTGGGGTGTGGCGCTGGACGAGGACCACGCCCGTCGCGCCGCGCCCGGGGAAGCCCGGCAGGCCCGCGCGGTGGTGTTCTCCCCCTCCGCCCGTCATGCCTTCGAGGTCGACCTCGAACTCGGCGAAAAGCCGCAGGCAACCGCTTGGCGGGAGTTGGACGTCCGCAGTCCGGGCTGTTCCTCGGAGGAGGCACGGCAGGCCGCTGCGGCCTGCCGCGCCGACCCGCGCTTCCGGGAGGCGCTCGCGCTGCGCGGTATCCACGACGTGTCGCTGGTGATGGTGGATCCGGAGTCGATCGGCGGTTTCGAACCGCCCGAGTACGCGGGCCGTCGGCTGACCTGGGGCAGTGTCTGGCATCGCACAGACGAGGGCGACAACGGTTACGCCCGCCCGGTGCAGGGGGTCGTGCCGATCATCGACATGGAGACGATGGAGATCCTGCACATCGAGGACCACGGGGTGGTGCCGCTGTCGGCGGAGTCGGGCGTGTTCGCCGCCGGAACGGTGGCCGAGCGCCCGGGGCTCAAGCCGCTGGAGGTCGTCCAGCCGGACGGGCCGAGCTTCACCGTCACCGGGCAGCGGATCGACTGGCAGGGGTGGTCGGTGCGGGTCGGCTTCAGTCATCGCGAGGGGCTGGTGCTGCACGACCTGTCCTTCGCGGCGGCCGGGAAGGGGCCTCGGCAGGTGATCCGGCGCGCGGCCGTCAACGAGATGTACGTCCCGTACTTCGACACCGCGTCCACCCAGTACCGGAAGAACTTCTTCGACTGGGGCGAGTACGGCGCGGGACCGCTCACCAACTCCCTTGCCCTGGGCTGTGATTGCCTCGGTGTCATCCAGTACTTCGACGCTGCGGTGCTCGGCGGCGACGGCGTGCCCCGGCTGATTCCCAACGCCGTCTGTGTGCACGAGGAGGACGACGGCATCCTCTGGAAGCACCACGACGGCCGCACCGGCCGTACGGAGGTGCGCCGTTCACGCCGGCTGATCATCTCGGCGTTCGCGACCGTCGCCAACTACGACTACGGCTTCTACTGGTCGCTGTACCAGGACGGTTCGGTGATGCTGGAGATCAAGATGACCGGCATTCTCTCCGCCACGGGTGTCGAGGAGGACGAGGCGACGCCGTACGCGCGCCGGGTCGCGCCGAACGTCGCGGTCACCAACCACCAGCACTTCTTCAGCGTGCGCCTCGACATGGCGGTGGACGGCGATCCCAACCGGCTGGTGGAGGTCACCGCCGAGCACGAGCCCGACCCGGTCCTCGACCCGTACGGCAACGCGGCCCGGACCGTGCTGCGGCCGATCCTCAGCGAGTCGGAGGGCGCTCGGCGCAGCGACCCGTCTCGCGGGCTGCACTGGCGGGTGGAGAGCACCGAGTCCCGCAACCGGATGGGTGAACCGACCGCGTACCGCGTGCACTTGGAGAACACGGCGGTACTGCCGGTGCGCGAGGACAGTGTCTGCGCCCGCCGAGCGCCGTTCGTGGGACGGCAGTTGTGGGCGACGGCTTACGACGCGGAGCGGCGGTTCGTCGGCGGCGAGTACCCGAACCAGGCCGAGCCGGGCGCGGACGGCGTGCACAAGTGGCAGGAGGAGAACCGGTCGTTGGACGGCACGGACCTGGTGTTGTGGGCCACGGTCGGCTCGCACCACTTCCCGCGCCCCGAGGAATGGCCGGTGATGCCGGTCGCCAAGGCGCGGCTGCGCCTGGAGCCCGACGGTTTCTTCGACCGCAACCCGGCCCTGGATGTGCCCGCCCCCGTCTCCTGCCACACGCCGAACCCCACGGCCCCGGACCACTGCTGCGGCTGACCGCGCCCCTCCCCCTCCTCAGAAAGGCGTCCCATGCGCGAGGAAGAGAACACCCGGCTCACCCGGACCGGGCCCGCCACCCCGGCCGGTGAGTGGATGCGCCGCTACTGGCAGCCGATCGCCCTCAGCGAGGAACTCGACGGCGTACGGCCGCTGGTGGCGACCAAGGTGATGGGCCAGGACCTCGTCCTGTTCCGAGGCGGTGACGGCGAACTCGGTCTCGTCGACCGGGGCTGCCCGCACCGGGGCGCCGACCTGGCGCTCGGCCGGCTGGAGGACGGCGGGCTGCGCTGCTGCTTCCACGGCTGGCTGTTCGCCCGCGACGGCTCGTGTCTCGACACCCCGGCCGAGCCCGTCGACAGTCCGCTCAAGTCCCGTGTCCGGCTGGGCAGTTACCCGGTCCGCGAGATCAACGGCATCATCTGGGGCTACCTCGGCCCCGGCCAACCGCCCCAACTCCCCGCCCTGGACTGCTTCCGGGCCCCCGCCGACCACGCCTTCGCCTGGAAGGGGCTGCTGGAGTGCAACTGGCTCCAGGCCCTGGAGGTCGGCATCGACCCCGCCCACGCCTCCTACCTCCACCGCTTCTTCCAGGACGAGGACCCCGCCGACAGCTACGGCAAGCAGTTCCGCGCCGCCTCCCAAGGCACCGGCCTCCCGATGACGAAGATCCTGCGCGAGTACGGCCGCCCCGACATCGACGCCGTCCGCACCCCGTACGGCATCCGCATCACCGCCCGGCGCACGCTCGACGGAACGGACACCCAGGGCCTGCCGATGGACGGCAGCCGTACCCATGTCCGCATCACCCACCAGGTGTTCCCGCACGCCTTCCACATCCCGCTGGACGCGGAGACGGCGATCACCCAGTGGCATGTGCCGATCGACGACAACTCCAGTTACTGGTATGCCCTGTTCACCAGTGTCGGCGGCCCGGTCGACCGATCGGAGATGCGCCGCCAGCGGGTCGGCGCGGTCACCCTGCCCGACTACCGGCCGCGCTTCAACCGCGCGAACGGCTACGGCTACGACCCGGTGGAGCAGCGGGCGACGACGTACACCGGGCTCGGCTTCGACATCAACGTGCACGACCAGTGGGCGGTGGAGGGGCAGGGGGCCGTCCAGGACCGTACGCGTGAGCATCTGGGCCGCTCCGACAAGGCCATCGTGATGTACCGGCGGATGCTCGGCGAGGCCATCGGCGCGGTCGAGCGCGGGGAGGATCCGCCGCTGGTGCTGCCGGCCGAGGAGGCGGGGCGGTTGCACGGGCCGGTCGCCCTGGACGGGATCGGCCCGACCGAGGGCTGGCTGGAGCACTGGACGGCCGTCACCGACAAGCAGCGCGCCGACAGCAGTTGGGCGCGGCCGCTGGGAACGGACGGCTGAGCCGCGTGGGATTCATCGAACGCCACGGCCTGTGGGACCCCGAACAGGCCGCCGCCGCACGGGAGATACTCGCCCGCGCCGAGAGCGGCGGGATGACGGTGGTGCGGCTGGTCTTCGCCGACCAGCACGGTCTGCTGCGCGGCAAGACCGTCACCGTGGGCGAACTGCCCAATGTGCTGCGCGACGGCACCGGCATCGCCTCGTCGCTGCTCGCCAAGGACACCTCGGGGCGGACCGTCTTCCCGCTCTTCACCAAGGAGACGCCGCTCGGGCTGCCCGAGCTGCGGGGCGCCGCCGACATGGTGATGGTGCCCGACCCGTCGACCTTCCGGATGCTGCCGTGGTCGCCGGGCACGGGCTGGCTGCTGTGCGACCTGCGCTTCACCTCCGGCGCGCCGGTCCCGTTGTGCACGCGCGGACTGCTGCGCTCGGTCCTCGACCAGGCCGACGGGCTGACCTACCGCACCGGCCTGGAGGTGGAGTTCCACCTCTTCCGGCTCGACGACCCCCGCCTGGGCCCGGGCGACCAGGGCCAGCCCGGCGCGGCACCCGAGGTCGGCATGCTCAACCACGGCTACCAGTACCTCAGCGAGCTGCGCTACGACGAACTCGACCCCATCCTCGACGTCCTGCGCGCGAACATCGAGGGCCTGGGACTGCCGTTGCGCAGCCTGGAGATCGAATTCGGCCCCAGTCAGGTCGAGTTGACCCTCCAGCCCGCCGACGGCCTGGGCACGGCCGACGCGATGGTCCTGCTGCGCAGCGCCGTCAAGCAGGTCGCCGCCCGCCACGGACACCACGCCACCTTCATGTGCCGCCCCCATCTGCCCGGTGTGTTCTCCAGCGGCTGGCATCTGCACCAGAGCATGGTGCGGGACGGTGTGGGTGCCTTCGCGCCGGAGGGCGGCGAACTCGCCGCGTCCGGGTCGCCGTTGTCGCCGTACGGCACCGCCTTTCTCGGCGGGCTGCTGCGGCACGCGCGGGCCACGAGCGCGTTCTCGACCCCAACTCTCAATGGGTTCAAGCGCTTTCGCTCGCTGTCGCTGGCGCCGGACCGTG
This sequence comes from Streptomyces hokutonensis, assembly GCF_042751305.1. Classification (GTDB taxonomy): domain Bacteria; phylum Actinomycetota; class Actinomycetes; order Streptomycetales; family Streptomycetaceae; genus Streptomyces; species Streptomyces hokutonensis_A. The sequence goes on along the minus strand of NZ_JBHYWD010000002.1, from coordinate 575,544 downwards.
CGGTGTGGGGGCGGGACAATCGCGGGGCGATGGTGCGGGTGCTGGGTGACGGGCCCTCGTCCACCCGGCTGGAGAACCGGATCGGCGAGCCGGCCGCGAACCCCTACCTCTACCTCGCCTCCCAACTCGCCGCCGGGCTGGAGGGCGTGGCGGGCGAACTGGAACCGGGTCCGGCCGCCGACGAGCCCTACGCGGCCCGCGCCGAGCCGCTCCCCCGCTCGCTGGGCGAGGCCCTGGACGCGCTGGAGTCCGACCGCATGCTCGCCGACCGGCTCGGCAAGGACTTCGTGGCGTACTACACGAGCATCAAGCGGGCCGAGATCGACCGCTTCAGCCAAGAGGTGACCGACTGGGAACAGCGGGAGTACTTCCGTGTCTTCTGACCTCGACTCCCCTCCTACGACGACCCAACGGCTCCTGGTCCGCCAGGCCCGCTGGGTCGCCGATGACGTGGTGGAACTGCGGCTGGCCCGGGCCACCGGCGGCGCCCTGCCTGCGTGGGAGCCGGGCGCGCACGTGGAGTTGGTCCTGCCCTCGGGGCTGCGGCGCGCCTACTCGCTGTGCGGGGACGTGACGGACGCGGAGGCGTGGACGGTCGCCGTGCATCGGGTGCCCGAGGGGCGGGGCGGTTCACGGGAGATCCATGGAACCGCCCTGGTGGGGCGGGAGTTGGAGGTGCGTGGGCCGGTGAACCGCTTCCCGCTGGTGCCCGCGGAGGGCTACCTGCTGCTGGCCGGCGGCATCGGTGTCACCCCGCTGCTGCCGATGGCCCGAGAACTCACCGCACGTGGCCTCCCCTGGCGGCTGGTCCTCGGCGCCCGGGACCGGTCCCGGCTCGTGTACGCCGAGGAGTTGGTGGAGTTGGGCGGCGACCGGGTGCTGCTCGTACCGCAGGACGAGGTCGGCCTGCCGGACCTGGCCGCGGAACTCGCCGCCACCCCGGCCGCGTACGCCGTCTACGCGTGCGGCCCGCAGCCGATGCTCGACGCGGTGACGGAGCTGTGCCGGGCACCGGACTCCGCGCGGGTGCTTCACCTGGAACGCTTCACCGCCGCCGACCAACTCGGCTCGTCTGCCGGGGAGTTCGAGGTGGTGTTGAGCCGTTCGGGGCTGCGTCTGACCGTGCCCGCCGACCGTTCCGTGCTGGACGTCGTACGGGAGAAGCTGCCGGATGTGCCTTACTCCTGCGAGGAGGGCTACTGCGGCAGCTGCGAGACGGCGGTCCTGTCCGGACTCCCGGAGCACCGCGACTCGGTGATCGAGCCGTCCGAACGCCCCACCGCCACCACGATGATGATCTGCGTGAGCCGCTGCGACTCCCCGGCGCTGGAGCTGGACCTCTAACTGCCGCCTTCTGCAAGGCGGTTGCGGAGAGCGCGGGGTCGATAGGGGATGACCTCGGCCAGGGAGATGGCTGTGCTGGTGCGGTCCACTCCGTCGATGGCGAGGATCGCCTTGGTGATGCGGTGCAGGTCCGTGGTGTTCTTGGCACCGCTTGCCAGTTCCTGTGTGTCGTCGCCTTCTCGCCGACCGGTGGGGCGATACCGGCGACGCTGCTGCGCATGATTGGTGGTCTGATGCCGGCGGGCGGTTCGGCACCGGCCACCATGGGGCTGATCCAGCAGCTCTTCAACGCGGGCAGTTTCGTGGGTCCCTCCGTCGCCGCCTGGCCGGCGACCCGCACCGGCGGCTGGCACTCGACCTGGTGGATCACCTGCGCCTGCGCGGCCATCGGTGCCGCACTCAGCCTCGGGCTTCGCAGCGTGGCCGCGGTCGAATCCGCGCGGCCCGCTACGGCAGGGGCCGTTCGCTGATGCGGTCGTGGAGATCGGTGCGGAGGGGGTCGTCGTCGGGCAGGCCGAGTTCGTCGGTGAGGGCGAGGGCGCGGGTCCAGACCTCGTGGGCGGCGGCGGGCCGGCCAGCGCTTTGGTGGGTGTCGCCGAGGCAGAGAAGACAGGCGGCCTCGCTGTGGCGTTCCCCAGTGGCGCGGAACAGGCCCGCGGCTTCCCGGTAGCGGTCGACGGCCTGTTGGTGACGGCCGAGTTGGTGGTGAATGTAGCCGAGGCTGTCGGAGATGTGGGCCTGTCCGTTCACGTCGCCGGCCTCGCGGGCGAGTTCGAGCGCCTGCTCGCAGTGCGCCAACGCGCTGTGGTGTTCGCCGAGTTGGGCCTCCATCCAGCCGATGTGGTTGAGCGCCGCGGCCTGTCCCGCCCGGTCGTCCGCCACCCGGTAGTGCTCCAGGCTCCGGTAGGCGTGTTCCAGCGCCGGTCCGGAGTCGCCCTGGGCTCCCGACATCCGCGAGAGATGCTGATGGGTACGGGCCTGCCCCGCTTCGCTGCCCAGCTCGGCGAAGAGTTCCAATGCCCGTAAGTAGTGTTCCCGGGCCGGTTCCGGCTTCTTGAGCCGGTCCAGGGCCAGGCCGAGTCCGCGGTGGGCGCCCGCTCGTCCGGCCGGGTCGCCGTCCCGTTCGGCCGCCGCGAGCGCGCTGCGGCCTGCGGTCAGCAGCGCCTCCCAGTGGCCGTGCCGGTCCAGGAAGGTGGTCAGCACGGTGACCAGTCGCCACACATGGCCGTCGAAGCCCGGCGGTGGCTGCCGCACGATCTCCAGCAGGACCGGGTGTTCGGCGACGAGCCAGGCCAGCGCTCTGCCGTAGTCCTCGGGCTCCACAGGATTCGCGCCCGCTCTGGGCGCGGCGGAGGCGACCGGGTTGGGCTGGGGGGTGACCAGGACGTCGGCCGACCGTGCGGAGTGCAGGTAGTGGTCCATCATCCGGTGCAGTGCCGCCCGTCGTTCCCATTCGTCGTCGTACGCGGCCACCAACTCCCCCGCGTAGACGCGTAACAGGTCGTGGAACGCGTACCGACCCGGAGCTTGCTCGACCAGCAGGTGCCCGCCGGTCAGTTCGGCAAGGAGTCCGCGGACGCGCTCCGGCGGGGCGCCGGCCAGGGCGGCTGCCGCGTGCCGTGAGAGGTCCGGGCCCGGGTGCAGCGCGAGCAGCCGGAACAGCCGGGCTGCGGCCGGGCTGAGCGCGCTGTAGGACCACGAGAACACGGCCCGTACCTGGCTGGCCTCCTCGCCGCCGTCGAGCGCGTCCAGCCGGCCGCCCGCCTCGCGGAGTTCCTCGGCGAGCGTGCCGAGCGGCCGTCGGGGCTGGGCGGCGGCGCGGGCCGAGACGACCGCCAGGGCCAGCGGCAGTCCCGCGCACCAGGTGACGACGTCCGCGACGGCCTCGGGGTCGGCGGCCAGCCGGTCCTTTCCGAGCCGTTCCGCGAGGACGTCCCGTGCCGCGTCCGGGGTCAGCGGGTCGACCGCGAGCAGATGGGCGCCCTCGGTCGCGGCCAGCCCGGTGAGCCGGTTCCGGCTGGTCACCAGCGCCATGCAGCCGACTGCCCCCGGCAGCAGCGGGCGTACTTGTTCCTCGTCGCGGGCGTTGTCGAGTACGACCAGCATCCGACGCCCTGTCAGCAGGCTTCGGTAGAGCCCGACTTGGGCCTCCAGGCCCGGTGGCACCCGGTCCGGCCGTACGCCGAGTGCGTCCAGGAATCCGCGGACCGCCTCGGTCGGGGGCATCACCGCGCCCTGTGGATCGAAGCCGCGCAGGTTGACGTACAACTGCCCGTCGGGGAAGGCGCTTTCGGCCCGGCGGGCCCAGTGCACCGCGAGGGCGGTCTTGCCCACGCCCGCCATGCCGGAGACCGCCGAGATCACCACGGCGGCGAACTCGCCCTGCGCCGAGGCGAGGATCTCCTCCAGCCGGGTCAGTTCCTCGTCGCGGCCGGTGAATCCCCGTACGGCCATGGGGAGTTGGGCGGGGAGTTCGGTCGGCCGGGCCGCTTCGGACGGTTCGGGGCGCCTGGCTGGACCGGGGCGGTGGCCGCGCAGGATCGTCTGGTGCAGTTGGCGCAGTGCCGGTCCGGTGTCGGTGCCCAGTTCCTCCGCGAGGCGTTTGCGGACGGCCGCGTAGCAGTCGAGGGCCTCCGCGCTGCGGCCGGTCTCGTGCAAGGCCCGCATCAGGGCCTCGGCGAGGGGTTCGGCGAGCGGGTACTCGCCGAGCAGGCCGGTCAACGGGCCGATGACGGACGCGGGATCGCTGTGGCCCAGTTCCGCGCGGGCCCAGCCGACGGCGGCGTCCTGGTGCCGGCGCCGCCAGGCCTCGCGCATCCGGGCCGCCCACTGCCCGCGCAGACCGGACAGCGGCTCCCCCCGCCACAGGTCCAGCGCCTCGCGCAGCAGCCGGGCCCGTTCCCTGTCGGCCGGGCCCTCGGTGCGTGCCTGGTCCACCAACTGCCGGAAGCGGTACACGTCCACCTGGTCCGGGCGCGCCTCCAGGAGGTAGCCGCCGGAGCGGCGCACCACGGACAACGGTTCCCGCGCGGTCTGTGCGGCCTGCTCGCACACCCGCCGGATCCGGGCGACATGGGCGTGCACGGCGCCGCGCGCCCCGTCCGGCGCGCGCGTGCCCCAGACACGTTCCATGACCACGTCCACCGCGACGGGCCGGCCGACGTCCACGGCCAACGCGGCCATCACGGTGCGGCGTTGGGGCGGCCCCACCTCTACCGGGCGCCCCGCTGCCGACAGTTCCACCGGCCCCAGCAACTGCACGTCCACCATGGTGCCGCCACCCCCTGCACAAAGCCTCCTCCTTTCCTTCACGGACGTGTACGCGGCGCGACAAGCCTTCGACAAGGTTTCCGGTCACACACCGGTGCGAATCTGCTGGGGAACGGACGGGGCGCCGACCGCGTCCCGTCGACGCACGACGGCAGGGCCGTCGCCTGGCGGCTGCGCAACAGGCAAACGGGGGCGAGAAGTGTGATCACAGGGGAAGTGATGGCACCTGGGACACGGGTGCCGACACGGCGGCCGGAGGCGTTGCCGGCCGCCACGGGAAACGCCGGCGGAAGGAGTGTGCTGGAGGGCGCGTTCGCGTTGCTGGAGGCGGTGGAGCAGGCGGTGGAGGCGGGGCCGACGAGACTGGCTTCCGACTGCGGGCTGCCCAAGACGACCGCGTACCGGCTGCTGGAGCAGCTGGCGGACCTGGGCGCGGTCGAGCGGTGCGGGGGAAGTTACCGGGTGGGTAGGCGGATGTTCCGGCTCGGGCGGGCCTGGCAGCCGCATCCCAGGCTGCGCGCCGCGGCTCGGGAACCGATGCGCCGGCTGGCGCAGCTCACGGGGACGACGGTGGGGATCGCCGTGCTGTGGCAGGGCGAGACGCTGATGGTCGAGTGGTGTCCCGACGACATCGAACAACTCGATCCGATGCAGACCCGTATGACCTGGCCGTGGTTCACAGCGGCGGGCAAGGTCCTGGTGGCCACGGCCGTCCCAGCACCGCTGCTGGGGCCGCTTCCCGCGTCCTGGGCGCGGGACGCCGCCGTGATTCGTGAGCGGGGTGTCGCGTTCGACCGGGAGGAAGTGGTGAGCGGGGTGTGCTGTGCGGCGGTTCCGCTGTTCGGCTCGGGCGCCACGCCCCTGGCCGCGCTCTGTGTGCTCACCGATCCGGCACACCATTTGGAGCGGCTCGCCGAGACCGCCCGCCGCACCGCCCGGGTGATCGGCACGGGCCTGCGGGGGCGGTGACACGGCGGGGCCGGCGGCGGCGTTCGGCGCTCGTGCGGGGATGAGCACCGGACACGCCGACGGCCCCGTCCGCGAGTACGCCGGGCGCCCGGGCGGGAGCGAGCGCCCGGCGTACCGATCCGTGTGGAGGGTCGACGTCGCACCACCATGGCCGTACGTCTCCAGCGCGCCGAAACCCCGCGCCGCCCGGCGATCTTCGACATAGGCTGACGGCCGTTGTCTGCCGAGGGAGGACACATGGGGATCCGAAGCCTGACCCGCACCGAAGCCGAGCTCCGCGCCGCGCTGATCGCGGTCGAGCGGTACGACGTGGACGTCGATCTGACCGCGCTGCCCGAGGGGCCGGAGGTCCGCTCGGTCTCCACCGTGGCGTTCACCTGCCGTGAGCCTGGCGCGACGACCTTCGTGGACTGCGCCGCCCGGGTTCTGAGCGCGACGCTGAACGGCGTCGAGGTCGGCCCCGGCGAGGACGGGCGGATCCAGCTCCCCGGTCTCGCCGCGCACAACGTGCTGCGCGTGGAGAGCGTGCAGGCGGACACCACCACCGGCGAGGGCGTGCACCGGGCGACGGATCCCGGTGACGGCGAGGTGTACGTGTGGATGAGTTTCGAGCCGGACGAGGCCCGCTTCGTGTGGGCCTGCTTCGACCAGCCCGACCTCAAGGCCCCGCACGCCTTCAGCGTCACGGCCCCGGCCGCGTGGACGGTCACCAGCAACTCCGGTGACGCGGACGTGGAGGAGCTGGGCGCGGCCCGCCGGTGGACGTTCCCGGACACCCCGCCCCTGTCGACGTACAACACGGTCATCAACGCGGGCCCCTTCCACGAGGTCCGCCGCGAGGTGGACGGCTACAGCCTGGGCCTGTACTCCCGCCGTTCGCTCGCCGAGGTCCTCGAGCGGGACGCCGACGAGATGTTCACCCTCACCCGTCAGGGCCTCGCCTTCTACGCCGAGGTCTTCGCGATGCCGTTCCCGCAGCGCAGGTACGACCAGGTGTTCGTGCCGGAGTTCGGCGGGGCGATGGAGAACTACGGCTGTGTGACGTGGTCGGACGTGTTCCTGCGGCGGGCCGCGCCGACTCCCGCCGAACACGGGCTGCTCGCACGGGTGTTGCTGCACGAGATGGCGCACATGTGGTTCGGCAACATCGTCACCATGCGCTGGTGGGACGACCTCTGGCTGAACGAGGCGTTCGCGGAGTTCGCCTGCCACTGGGCCGCCGAGCGCGCCACCCGGCACACCGACGTGTGGGCGAGCCATCTGATGATCGGCAAGATCAGCGCGTATCTGTCCGACCAGGGCCCCGCCTCGCACCCGATCCACCAGCCCATCCACGATGTCGCCCAAGCCGCGTCGATCTTCGACAACATCACCTATCCCAAGGGCGCTTCCGTCCTCCAGCAGCTCAAGACGTACGTCGGCGAAGAGCACTTCAGGACCGGCATGGCCGCCTACTTCGCCCGCCACGCGTGGGGCAACACCACACTCCAGGACCTGATCGACTCGCTGTCGGAGGCCAGTGGCCGCGACCTGGACACCTGGCGTACCGCCTGGCTGGCGACCGCGGGCACCGACCGCTTCACACTGGAGCGCGAGGGCGACGCCCTCACGCTGGTGGCCGACGGCAGCCCGCGTCCGCAGGTGCTGGCGGTGGGCGCGTACGGGGAGAACGGCGACGTGCTGGAACGCCGGGCGCTGGTGCGGGTCGAGGTGACGGGGACCCGCACCCCGGTGCCCGAACTCCCGCCCGCCGACGTGCTGTTGATCAACGACGACGACCTGACCTTCGCCACGACCCGCCCTGACCCCGCCACCAGGGACGCCCTGTTCCGCACGGCGGCACGGCTGCCCACGGCGATCTCGCGGGGCGTCGCCGCGGCCACCGTGTGGGACATGCTGACGACCGGCGAGGCCACGGCGGCGGAGGCCGGGCGGAGCCTCACCGCGCTGCTGGTGGCCGAGACGTCCGACGCGGTGATCGAGCCGTATCTGAACCTCGCCGCGAACATCGCGGAACTGTGGGCGCCGGCCACCGAGCGGACCGAACTGTCGGCGGCGGTGGCGGCGGCCTGTCTCCGGCTCGCCGACGATCCCGGCCTCCATCAGGTCGCGCTGCGCGGGCTGGCCCGTACCGCGACGACCAGGGCCGATCTCGACCGGCTCCGCGAACTGGCCGGTGCCGACGTGGACCTGCACTGGCGTGCGCTGGTCCGCGACGCGGAACTGGGCGGGGACGTCGCCTCGGAGACCGGGCAGCTGCTCGCCCGCGACCCGGACCCCGACGCCTGGACCCGTGCCCTGACCGTCCGGGCCGCGCTGCCCGACGCCGCCTCGAAGGCGGAGGTCTGGCAGCGGCTGGCCGTGGACCGTGCCGTCCCCATCAACGCGGTGGGTGCGGTGGCGGCGGCCTTCTGGCGCCCGGACCAGGACGCGCTGCTGGCTCCCTACGCGGAACGCTATCTGGAGGCGGTCCCGAAGCTGCACCAGGGCGGAATGATCCTGGCGATGGGCTACACGCGCCACCTCTTCCCGCTGCACGCCATCGACCCGGCGTACATCGAGCGGGCCCGGCAGGCGTCCCTGGAGGCGGTGCCGGTGGTCCGCACCACGCTCCTGGAGCGCTCGGACGAGGTCAGCCGCATGCTCCGGGCCCGCGCGGCGAAGGCCTGATCCGGGGTCGTTCAGTGTCCCAACCGGTCGGCCAGGCACGCGAGATAGAGCGCCATGGCCGTCCGGTACTCCCGCAGCGGGCGGCCGGTGATCTGCTCGATCTTGTTCATCCGGTAGACGACGGTGTTGCGGTGGATGTGCAGGGCCTCGGCGGTGCGGACCAGGTTGAAGCCGCTCTCGCACCATGCGGTGACGGTGTCGCGCAGGGCCGGCCAGTCCGGCTGGGCGCGCAGGTCGGTGGCTGTGAGTTCCAGCAGTCTGCTGCGTGCTGACTGGCTCACCGCCGTCACCACCTGGTGGACGCGCAGGTCAGTGATGAGGTGCACGGGGTCGGTATCGGCGAACCGGCCGCCGAGGCGCAGCGCGTCGCACGCGTCCTGGTAGGAGTCGTGCAGGCCTCCGACAGCGGTGGCCGCCTCGCCGATGCCGGCGCGGGCCGCGAGGCCGTCCTGAGCGGCGATGAGATCGGTGACGCGGCGGCAGTCGGCCACAAGCGAGGCGGTGGAGCGTCCGGGGGGCAACCGGTGCAGGACGCCGATCCAGCCGGGCGCGGTGGAGGCGACAATGTCCTGAGGGTCGGCGAAGAACTCCCCCACCGTGCGCAGGAGTTCGGAGCGAACCAGAGCCATGTCCCGGGTCTGGGCGCTTCCCTGTCGGCGGGGCGCGGAGTGCGGCACGGTCACCTCGAAGGCCACGGCGACCCGTCGTAGGCGCAGGTCGTAGCCGAGTTCGGCCGCACGGAACACGAGGAAGTCGCCTTCGACGACCTGTGGGTCGTAGGACGCGATGTCGGCGAGGAGTTTCTCGGCGGCCCGTTCCGCGAGGAGCCGGGAGCGGAGCATCACGGACTCACGGAGCAGGATCTCCGTCTGGCGTTTGACGAGCAGGCCGAAGCGGCGGACCTGGGCCGGGGTGCCGGTGATACCGACCGTGCCCACGGCCTGTCCGTTGGTGATCAGCGGGAGGGTGACTCCCGGGCGTACGCCGCGCAGTTGCTGTGCCTGGGAGGCGCTGTGCGTGGCCGGTTCCTTCGTACGGACGACGTCGACGGACGCCTCGTGGAAGCTGCCGACGCGGCTGCTGTCTCCGCTGCCGATGACGATCCCTGCGGCGTCCGTGATCAGTACGTTGAAGCCGATGACGGCGGAGGTGTCCCCGGCGATCTCCTGGGCGAGTGACGGGCTGAGCACGGGGTTTCCTCCCGTCGCGGGCGGGCCGGATTGGACGCACCGTACAGGGGACCGCGTGAATCCGGCCACAACTTCGTACGAAGTGGACGATGACGTGTGGCCGGTTGATGCCTAGCGTTTGGGCCCAATCACTTCCCGCCGAGGGCACAGCGCGGTGAACGGCGGGTCCCTTCAGTGCCGATACGGAAGGCCCGTGCCGATGATCCGTGTGCGCTCACTCGTGGTCGCTTTGTCCGCGACGCTGCTGTTGTCCACCGTCGCCGCCTGTGGTTCGGGCGGCGACGACGCCCCGAAGAACGTCTCCGCGAAGACCGCCGCCCTGGGTACGCTCACGCCCGGCGTCCTCAAGGTCGCCGTCGAGCCGTACGCGCCCTACACCACTGTGCGGGGCGGGAGGATCGTCGGGCTCGACGGCGACATCCTCACCTACGTCGCCAAGAAGCTGGGCCTCCAGGTCAAGCCCCAGGTGACCGACTTCGCCGGCATGCTCGCCGGGGTCCAGTCACGTCGGGTGGACATCACGATCGGCGGTGTCGCCTGGTCCGCCGACCGGCAGAAACAGGGGCTGTTCACCGATCCGCCGTACTACTCGCCCCCGGCGATGGCCGTCCGCAGCGGCAAGACCTACCAGACGCTTGCCGACCTCAAGGGCCTGAATCTCGGCACGGTCGACGGCTATGTCTGGGTCAAGTCGATCCAGGCCGTGCCCGGCGCGAAACTGCACGCCTACCCGGACGCCAACGGCGTCTTCGACGACCTCGGCGCCGGCCGCATCGACGTCGGCTTCCTTGACCCGCTCATCATCATCGCGGCGCAGAAGCAGCGCCCGGACCTGAAGATCGCAACGGAGTACCTGACCCCGCCGACCGCCGCCGAGGTGAAGGCGAAGCCGGCCCTCCAGTACTTCGAGCCGTACCAGACGGGCTTCTACCTCCCCAAGAAGGCCACGAAGTTGGAGCAGGCGATCTCCGCGCAGATCGACGCGATGTACCAGAACGGCGAGTTGGCGAAGCTCGTCACCAAGTACGGCGGCGATCCCGCGCAGTTCCTCAGGCCCGCCGCCGATGTCGCCACCGCCCGGCGCGGTGTGGACCGGCCGGGCGACTGGACACCGCCGACCATCGGGAAGTGAGGAACCGACATGTCGGGTCTCTTCCAAGTCCCCTGGTCCGACTACCGTTCCGACCTGATCGACGCCCTGTGGCGCACGGTCTCGTACACGGTGGTCAGCTTCACCGGCGCCGTCGTCCTCGGTCTGGTCGTGGCGCTGCTACGGCTCAGCAAGGCGTGGCCCGCGCGGGCGCTCGCCGCCGTCTACACGGAGATCTTCAAGAACGTCCCGCTCCTCGCCATCATCTTCCTGACCTACTTCGGTCTGGCCTCGGCGGGCATCCGGCTGGACGTGTTCACCGCCGGGTGTCTGAGTCTCGTCGTCTTCTACGCCGCCTATCTGTCCGAGATCTTCCGGTCCGCGATCAGCGGGGTGCACGACGGGCAGACCGAGGCCGGTGAGGCGCTGGGGCTGGGCAGAGTGGGGATCTTCGTCCACATCGTGCTGCCGCAGGCGGTCCGGCAGGCGCTGGCCGGGACCAACACCATGCTCGTCGACCTGTTGAAGTCCACCTCGCTGCTGGTAACGGTGTCCGCCGCCGAGTTGATGTCGGAGGGGCGGCTGATCACGTCCGCGACGTTCCGGGCGCTGGAGGTGTACCTGGTCATCTCGGCCATCTACTTCGCTCTGTGCTATCCGCTCTCCCAGCTCCTCCTGCTGCTGGAGCGCAAGGTCCGGGCGGGCGTCCCCCTCTCCCCCTGGCGGCGGCGCAGGGTGCGCGCGGCCCGGACGCTGCTCGCCGCGGACCTCGGCGCGGGAGCCAACCTGAAGGAGCCGGCCGTATGACCGAGCCCGTCACCACGGCGAAGTCCACCCCAACCACCCGCGCCGAAGCGGTCGTTCGGATCAAGGGGCTGAGCAAGTCCTTCGACGGCCGTCTCGTGCTCGACGACGTGAGTCTCGAGGTCGACCGCGGCCGGATCGTCAGCGTCATCGGTCAGAGCGGCGGCGGCAAGACGACGTTGATGCGCTGTGTGAACCTGCTGGAGCGGCCCGACCGGGGCACGGTCGAGGTCGCCGGGGAGGTGGTGCACCACGACGGCGGCATGGTCTGCCGCGACCTGCCCGGGCTGCGCCGCACCGTCGGTATGGTTTTCCAGCGCTTCAACCTCTTCCCCCATCTCACGGCCGTGGAGAACGTCGTGGTCGCCCAACGCAAGGCCGGTGTGCCGGAGTCGGAAGCCCTGGAGCGGGCTGTTGCCCTGCTGCGCCGGGTCGGGGTGGCCCATCGGGGTCTCGCCCTGCCCGACCGGCTCTCCGGCGGTGAGCAGCAACGCGTCGCCATCGCCCGCGCGTTGGCGCTCCGGCCCGAGGTGCTGCTCTTCGACGAACCCACCTCCTCCCTGGACCCGGAGGCGACCCGCGAGGTGCTGAGCGTGATGCGCGAACTGGCCGCCGACGGCATGACAATGCTGCTGGTCACCCATGAACTCCCCTTCGCCCGCGAGGTGTCCGACCATGTCGTCTTCGTCGACGGCGGCCGGATCGTCGAGGAGGGCCGACCGCAGCAGGTCATCGACCACCCCGAACAGGCCCGCACCCGCGCGTTCCTCGCCGCCTACGGATCCACATCATGACCGGGCACGGTGGTCCGGTCGTCGTGGTCGGCGGCGGTGTCGTGGGACTGTGCACGGCCTACTACCTGGCCGAGGCCGGCCTGGAGGTGGAGGTCGTCGAGCGGCGCGCGCTGGGCTCCGGGGCGTCCCGGGGCAACGCGGGCTGGGTCTGCCTCAGCCATTCGACCCCGGTCCCCGCGCCCGGCGTGGTGCGCTATGCGCTCCGCTCCCTGGGCCGCCCGGACTCGCCCCTGTACCTACGGCCGCTGCCCGATCCGGCGTTCGTGCGGTGGCTGTGGCGGTTCTGGCGCAGCAGCACCCCGGCCGCGTTCCGGCGCGGCTACACGGCGATCGCCGAGCTGAACCGCACCACGTTCGACCTGTTCGACGGGTTGCGGGCGGCCGGGGTCGAGACCGGCCTTACCCGGCCGGGCATGGTGCACGCGTTCCTCTCCCCCGCCGAGGCGCGCCATCATCTCGCCGTGCAGCGGCAGATGGCCCACGGCCGCTATCCGATGCCGGACGACATGGTCACGGGCGACGAGGCCCGGCTGCTCGACCCGGCGCTTTCCGACCGGGTCCGCGCCGCCTATCTCGTGGAGGGCGAGGGCGTGGTCGACCCGGAGGCGTTCGCCCGCGCCCTGGGCGAGGCCCTCACCGCGTCCGGGGTGAAGGTCCACGAGAACACGGAGGCCACCGGGTTCCGCATCGGGGGCGGCCGGGTCACCGCGCTGCGTACCGCGACCGGTGAGATCCCGTGCTCGTCCGTCGTCATCGCGGCCGGTATGCGTTCCTCGGACCTGCTCGGCTCGCTGGGCCATTCGCTGCCGCTCCAGGCCGGGAAGGGCTACAGCTTCTCGGTAGACCTGGATCCGGCGCCCCGGCACACGCTGTACTTCGGGGAGCGCAGGGCCGTCGCCTCGCCGATCGGGGCCACCACCCGCATCGGCGGCACGATGGAGCTGAGCGGCAACAACAACCGTCTCGACTGGCGCCGGATCGTCGCTGTCGCGCTCGCCAGCCGGCACTATCTGGGCCGGTGGTTCGACGACCCCGACGACCTCGTGAGCCTCATCCGCGATCCGTGGGTGGGCGGACGCCCCTTCCTGCCCGACGGACTCCCGGTCGTCGACCGCGTCCCCGGGCACGAGAACGCGTTCGCGGCGACCGGCCACGGCATGCTCGGCGTCACCCTGGGCCCGGTGACCGGCCATCAGCTGGCCGCGTACGTGCGCACCGGCCGGCGCCCGGACGCGCTGACGCCGTTCCGCTTCGGCCGGGGGCCCTGGGCGAGAGCCTAGTCCGCCGGTGCTGTGGGCGCGGGGCCGGCCCGTTCCGGGTGCGGGGAGGAGGGCTGCACACGCAGCGGCCGGGCCGCCCACGCGGGCAGCTGCCAGTTCCAGCCGCCGAAGAGCGAGACCAGGGACGGCACGAGCAGCATCCGGACGATGGTCGCGTCCAGCAGGATGCCGATGCCGAGGCCGGTCGCGAGGGTCTTGAGGTCGGTGCCCGGTCCCGAGGCGAGTGCGGCGAAGGCGAGGAAGAGGATGAGTGCGGCGCTGGTGACGAGGCGGCCGGTGCGGCCGATGCCCTCGACCACCGCTTCGTCGGTGGAGAGGCCGGCGTCGTACTCCTCCCGGATGCGGGAGAGGATGAACACCTCGTAGTCCATGGACAGTCCGAACAGGAACGCGAAGATCATGATCGGGATCCAGAACGTGACGGCCCCCGTCGCAGCGATGCCGAAGATCGCGTTGGAGCCGTGACCGTCCTGCCAGAAGAGGACCATCAGGCCGAGGGTCGCCGCCAGTGAGATCAGGTTCAGCAGCACCGCCTTCAGCGGCAGCAGCAGCGAGCGGAAGGCGCGCACGAGCAGGACGTACGTCAGCAGCGCGATGATCGTCAGCATCAGCGGGAAGTTGCCGTAGACGGCGTGCAGGAAGTCGATCTGGGCCGCGCCGACTCCGGCGACGCCGACTGCGCCGGGCAGGTGCTCGGTGGCGGTCTTGACCCGTTTGACGACGTCGATGCTCTTCGAGTTGACCGTCTCGGTGTCGGGGATGACGACGACGATGCTCTGTCCGCCCCGGTTGCCGGCGGGCCCGCTCGGCACGAGGACGCTGGTCACGCCGTCGACCTTGGCGAGTGCGGCGGCGACGGGTTTGGCCTGGTCGGTGCTGACCAGGACCTCCATCGGGGTGAGCGCGCCGGTCGGGACGCCGCCGCGCTCCAGGGTCTGCAGGGTGTCGTAGGCCGGGCCGTTCTTGGCGAGGGACTCCGAGGAGGCGAGGCCGATCTTGATGCCGAGGAAGACGCCGACGAGGGCCGCGAGGGCGGCCAGTGCGGCGCCTGCCGCGATCCAGCGGCGCCGTACGACGGCGGCGGTCCAGCGGCTCCAGAAGCGGCTCGCCCGGTTCTCGTGCCGGATCTTGGGCCAGTCGACCTTGGGCCCGATGCCGCCGAGGATCGCGGGGGTCAGGGTGAGTGTCGTCAGCACGCTGGCGAGCGGGATGAGCGCACCGCCGTAGCCCATGCTGCGCAGGAACGGGACGGGCAGGACGACCAGGGAGAGCAGGCCGATGGCGACCGTGACGCCGCTGAACACGATCGCGTGCCCGGCGTGCTGCATTGCGACGACGACCGCGTCGTGGTTGTCCCGGCCGCGGTCGCGCTCCTCGCGCCAGCGGGTGACGAACAGCAGCGAGTAGTCGATCGCGACGCCCAGGCCGATGAGGGCGACCAGGAACTGCACGATGAACGACACGTCGGTGGCGTAGGTGAGCGGCAGCAGCATCACGAAGGTCGCGAGGATCGACACCGCGGCCACCAGGAGCGGCAGCAGGGCGAGGAAGGACGCGAACACGAAGGCGAGGACGGCGAGTGCGCCGACGGCGCCGAGGAGGGTCTCGCCGAGTACTCCGGGGCCGCCCCCGTTGTCGCCGCCGGAGGCGAGGGGGTCCTCGCCCGTCACGCCGACGCTGGCGCCCGCCGGCGCGGCCTTCTGGGCGGCCGTCTTGATCGGGTCGGTCAGCAGGGTCTGGCTCGGTGACGGGTTGAACCGGTAGAAGACCAGCGCGTAGGCGGTGCGGTCGTCCTTCGTCCGGAACGCCTTGTCACCGGTGTTGGCCTCGTCGATCACCCGCAGTCCCGGTGCGGCCGTGCCGGCGGCGGTGAACACGCGCCCGACGTCCGTCTCGTGGCCGGTGACGGTCTGTCCGGCGGGCAGAGTGACGGCCACGAGATACGGATTGGTGTCGCCGCCGCTGCCGAAGGCCTTCTCGATCTTGTGCGCGGTCACGGTGCCGGGCTGGCCGGGCAGCGAGAAGTCGATCGTGAGGCGGTCGGTGGTCCGGCCCGCCAGGGCGATGCCGGCGATGAGCACCAGACCCCAGAACGCCACGACCGCCTTGCGATGCCGAAGTACGAATTCGGCCCACCGTCGCATGCCGGACTCCCCGCGTCGTAGGTTGCGCGAGTCTAGCCCGTCGCCCCGTTCATCCGCTATCGGGATAATCCATCCGGTTTGACAGGATCCGGAAGCACAGAATCCGGGTTCGCGCACCTCGGGAAGAGAGCGCGGTCCATGGCTGTTTCAGCCTTAGGTACCGGATCATGACCGGACTCCTGAGAACGGAGCAGTCAAGGTGAACAACGCGTCGAAGGCCGACATACGCCAGGTGCCGGACGTCCCGACTCCGACGCCGGACACGCTGGAGCGGGTCCGGCGGCACCGGCGGCACACCCTGGAACTGCTCACCGTCTGCGCCGTGGGACTGGTCCCCTGGACAGTGCTGCTGGCGGTGACACTGCCGGCCCAGTACGAGGTGCACCAGTGGCGTGTGACGTGGGTCGGGTTCGACGTCCTGCTCGTGCTCTCGATGGCGGCCACCGCGCTGCTCGGCTGGCGGCGGCACCGGGGGGTCATCGTGGCGGCGGTCTTCTCGGCGGCGCTGTTGATCTGCGACGCGTGGTTCGACATGTCGCTGGCCTTCGGCACCGACGACGTCTGGTCGGCCGCGGCCCTCGCGGTCTTCGCCGAACTGCCGCTGGCCGGCTATCTGATCCACCGGGTGATGGCGATGATCTCGCTCGCCCGGTGGCCGAACGTGGAAGCGGCCACCAGGCTCACCGAATAGCCGCCTTGCCCCTGCGGCAACGGTGAGGTTTTCGCAACTCCCCTTTGTTCCCGATGACTTCGTTCGGACATCCACAAGGCCGAAGTTGGTCGCCATGAAGAGCGGCGAGGTGGCAAGACCTCGGCGCGCGGCATGGAGGATGTCATGTCCGAGATGCGATTCGCTGTCCGCGCACACTACGCCGTCGCCGTGGTCGGCGGCGGTCAGGCCGGACTCTCCGTCAGCCACCAGCTCCATGAACGCGGCATCGACCACATCGTCGTCGAGGCCCACCGGGTCGGCCACGAGTGGCGCGAGCGCCGCTGGGACTCCTTCTGTCTGGTGACCCCCAACTGGCAGTGCCGACTGCCCGGTTACCCCTACCGGGGAGACGATCCGGACGGCTTCATGGTCCGCGACGACATCGTGCGCTACCTGGAGGGCTATGTAGCCCACTTCCGGCCACCGCTGGTCGAGGGCGTGACGGTCACCAGGCTGCGCCGCTCCCCGAGCGGGGTCTTCGAACTCTCCACCACACAAGGGGACTTCACCGCCGACCAGGTGGTGATCGCGACCGGCCCCTACCACTCCCCCGCCCTCCCCCCGATGGCCCAGCGGCTGCCCGACCCGGTCACCCAGGTCCATTCCTCCCGCTACCGCAACCCCGCCCAACTCCCCCCGGGCGCCGTCCTGGTGGTCGGCACCGGCCAGTCCGGCTGCCAGATAGCCGAGGACCTGCACCTCGCCGGCCGCCAGGTGCACCTGTCCGTCGGCAGCGCACCGCGCGTGGCCCGCTTCTACCGCGGCCGTGACTGTGTCGCCTGGCTCGACGAGATGGGCCACTACGCCAGGAGCATCGACGACTTCGACGACGCGGGCGCGGTCCGGATGCGCGTCAACCACTACGTCACCGGACGCGGCGGGGGCCGCGACATCGACCTGCGCGCCTTCGCCAGCGACGGTATGCGGCTGTACGGCCGCCTGACCGAAGTCAGCGGTAGGGCACTGGAGTTCGCCGACGACCTCAAGGTGAACCTGGACCACGCGGACGCCGTGGCCGAGGGTATCAAGGACGCCATCGACGCCCACATCACCGCCCATGGCATCGCCGCACCGGACGAGGCCCGCTACATACCGGTGTGGGAGCCCGACGACCAGCCCCGCGAACTCGACCTGGAGCAGGCCGGCATCACGTCCGTCGTCTGGTCGACCGGGTTCCGCCGCGACCACCGCTGGATCGAGGCACCGGTCTTCGACGGCCGCGGCTACCCGATGCACTGGCGCGGCGCCACCAGCGTCCCCGGCCTGTACTTCCTGGGCCTGCCCTGGCAGCACTCGTGGGGTTCGGGACGCTTCGAAGCGGTGGGCAGGGACGCGGAGTTCCTCGCTGACCACATCGACGCCTCGCGCCGCCTGGCCGACGTGTGCGGCACCCTGACCGGCGCCCCCACCGACCTCGCCTCCGCCCTCCCGATCGGCTGAGGAACGGGAGAGACCATGGTCTACGACGCACACCGCCACATCGGCGTCCTGCCCGCGTATCCCTTCTACGGCGGCCCGCCCGTCAACCCCGACACCACCGCCCGCGCCACGGTCAAGCAGCTCATCGCCGACCTGGACGCGGAGGGCACCGAACGCGCCCTGGTCATCCCCAACTACGGCGTGCCCGACCCCTCGATCGCCTTCTCCTTCAACGAGTTGGCGATCGAGGCCGCCCAGACCGACGACCGCGTCCGGGCCGGACTGTGGGTCTCCCCGCGTCCGGAGGACGAGCAACGCACCGCCCGGGCACTGGAGTTGGCGGGCGAGCGGGGCGTGAAGGCGCTCAAGCTGAGCTTCCTGCTCGGCGGGCGCCCGACCGACCCGGCCTGTCGCCCCCACCTCGACCACATCTTCGCCACGGCGGCCCGCCACGGCCTCGTCGTCCACGTCCACACCTCCCCCGGAGCCGCCTCCGACATCGACGAGGTCGGCCACCTGGTCGACTGGTACGCCGATCGGGTCCCCGTCCATCTCGTGCACTTCGGCGGCGGGATGAGCGGCCACATCAAGCTGGCCGGTTCCCGGTTCTTCGACTGGATCAGCGCCGGCAAGCACGTCTACACCGACCTCTCCTGGGCCATCGGTTTCACTCCCCGCTGGCTGGCCAAGGAGATCGAGCGCCGCGGCATCGGCCACGACCGGGTGCTCTTCGCCAGCGACCAGCCGTGGGGCGACTTCACGGGCGAGTACGCCCGCCTCGCCGAAGCGACCGGCGGCGGCACACTCGGCGACCTGGTCTTCAGGGACACGTTCGCCGCGCTCTACGACTGACCGACCCCCCTTCTCTCAAGTCCGGCACGCACGTACAAGGAGACAGCCATGTCCGAAACCGTCGAACTCAGCGAGATCGAGCAGAAGTCCCTCACCGAGATCCCCCACCCGTCCCTCCCCGAGGGCACCAGCATCTACGGCTCCACCAAGGTCTTCCCCGACTACAAGGCCGAGGACGGCGAAACGTACTTCACCCTCGTCCACGGCATCGCCCACGAGTCGTCGGTCTCCTTCGTCGCCGTCCTCCAGGCGACCCGCGCCCTGCGCAAGGGCTTCGAGACGGCCATCTACTTCTACGGCCCCGGCTCCCTCAACTGCCTTGCCACCCGCGGCTTCCCGACCACCGGCAACTCGGCCTTCCCCGGCGAGCACAACATCAACAACCAGCTCAAGACGTTCATCGCCGAGGGCGGCAAGGTCTTCTGCTGCCGCTTCGGCCTCTCCCTGCACGGCGCCCGCGAGGAGGACCTCATCGAGGGCGTCATCCCGACCCATCCGCTGGACGTCCAGGACGCGCTGATCCACTACGCCCGCAAGGGCGCCATCATCAACTCCACCTACCAGCTGTAAGGGGCGGGCCGTGAGCGTTGGCACCAACACAGCGGTGGACGTGCGGATCATGACCCGTGCCGAACTCGCCCTCCACGGAGTCCGGTTGGACGCTCCGGTGCGGCGGCCGGACGGCGCGGGACCGAGCGACGACGGTCATGTCCTCGTCGACGGTGCCAACGCCGCGCTGCCCACCAACCCCGAAAGCCCCTACTCCGTACGGGACGGCAGGGTCTGGCTCGGCGAGGACGACACCGGCCTGACGCTGTCCGCCGTCGACCGCCCGAAGTTCTACGACCTCACCACCGCCGACGGCGTCTCCTACGAACACATCGCCCGTCTGCACGGCGCCGACGTCCTCGCCACCACCGTCGTCCAGACCTGCATCCGTTACGCCGAGTCCGACCGCTGCCGCTTCTGCACCATCGAGGAGTCCCTGCGCGCCGGCGCGACCGTCGCCGCCAAAACACCTGCTCAACTCGCCGAAGTCGCCGAGGCCGCCGTCCGGTTGGACGGCGTACGGCAGATGGTCATGACCACCGGCACGACGACCGGTCCGGACCGGGGCGCGCGCACTCTCGTCCGCTCCGTGCGCGCCGTCCTCGAAGCGGTCCCCGGCCTACCCGTCCAGGTGCAGTGCGAACCGCCCGGCGACCTCGCCTGGATCCGCGCCCTGCACGAAGCCGGGGCCACCGCGATCGGCATCCACGTGGAGTCCCTCGACGAGGACGTACGGCGGCGCTGGATGCCCGGCAAGTCGAGCGTCCCGATGGCCGAGTACGAGGCCGCCTGGGACAAGGCGGTGCGGGTCTTCGGACCGAACCGCGTCTCCACCTACCTGCTCGTCGGCCTCGGCGAGGATCCCGACGAACTCATAGCGGGCGCCGGGGAGTTGATAGACCGGGGAGTGTATCCCTTCGTCGTCCCCTTCCGTCCGATGCGCGGCACGCTCGCCGCCCGCGACGGGATCGCGCCGCCCGGTGCGGAACTCCTGCGGTATGTCACCGAGGGTGTCGCGGCCCGGCTGCGGGCGGCCGGGATGAGCGGGGCCGACCAGAAGGCGGGCTGCGCGGCCTGCGGCGCGTGCAGTGTGCTGCGCACCGCGGGCGGGTGAACGCCATGTACCTCGACGGCTCGGCGGCACCGCTCGTGGCGGACGGGCCGGTGGACATCCTGGCGCTGCTCGGCGACCGCAGCACCCTCGCCCGCCGCCCCGCGTTCCACATCCAACAGGCCGCCGACGACACCGAGTTGGCCGCCTACGGACGGCTGCGCACCGACACCTTCGTCCACGAGCAGGGGCTCTTCGCCGGCGACGACCTCGACGACCGTGACGCCGACCCCCGTACCGTCGTGCTGGTCGCCAGGGCCCCGGACGGCACGGTGATCGGCGGGGTGCGGCTGGGCCCGGTCGACGATGGGCCCGACCTGGGCTGGTGGCAGGGCGGCCGGCTGGTCGTCGCACCGAAGGCGCGAGGCCCGCACGGCATCGGCGCGGCACTGGTCCGGGCCGCCTGCGCACGGGCGGAGACGGAGGGTGTGCTGCGGTTCGACGCGACCGTGCAGGCCCGCAACGAGGTGCTGTTCCGGCGGCTCGGCTGGCGGTCCGTGCGCACCACGGAGGTCGCCCGCACCGCGCATGTCCTGATGCGGTGGCCCATCGGGCGGATTGCGGCCCAAGTCACCCTCACGAAGGCCGCGTTGGGCTCCCTGCTCGCCGAGCTGCCCGCGCCGTCCGGCTTCGCCGGCGACGACGGCGCGCCCGTCCCCGGCACCGATGTGATCGCCGCGTGCGACGCGATCGTGCCGTCGATGGTCGAGCGGGACCCCGAGTGGGCGGGCTGGTGCGCGGTCCTGGTGAACGTCAACGACCTTGCCGCGATGGGTGCTTCACCGGTCGGACTGCTGGACGCGGTGGGCGCCCGCGATGCGGCGCACGCCGCGTTGATCCTCGCCGGACTGACCCGAGCAGCGCGCGCCTACGGCGTCCCGGTGCTCGGCGGCCACACCCAACTCGGCGTCCCCGCCGCCCTGTCGGTGACCGCGCTCGGCCGCACAGACAGGCCGGTACCGGGTGGCGGCGGGCGTCCCGGACATGCCGTACGGCTCACGGCCGACCTCGGCGGCGGCTGGCGCGCGGGCTACCGGGGCCGCCAGTGGGACTCGACCACCTGTCGTCGTACGGACGAACTGCGCACGATGACACGTGCGGTGGCCGCCGGTCGACCGGCCGCCGCGAAGGATGTGTCGATGGCCGGGATCGCCGGCACGCTGGGGATGCTCGCCGAGGCGAGCGGCTGCGGGGCGGTGCTCGACGTGGCCGAAGTGCCACGTCCCACAAAGGCCTCGATGGGCGACTGGCTGACCTGCTTCCCGGGTTTCGCGATGCTGACCGCCGACGAGCCCGGCGCGCCGCCGCTGCCCGCCGGCCCGGCAACCGGCGCTGTGTGCGGCGAGTTGACCGACGGGCAAGGGGTCGGGCTGCGCTGGCCCGACGGAGAGATCACCGAGGCGGTCACCTCCACGGTGACCGGAATGGGGACGGCATGAGCACGCTGCGGATGGCGGCCGTGGCCGCCGAGTTCGGCCGCGACCTGGAGGAGGACTTCGCGATCGCCGAACGGCTGATCAAGGAGGCCCGGGAGCAGGGCGTGGGGCTCCTCGCCCTGCCGGAGGCGTGCCTGGGCGGATACCTGCTGAGCCTGGACGACGACAGCGCGCTGGACGAAGGGCCGCCCGCGCTCGCCCTCGACGGCCCGGAGATCCGCCGACTGGCCGCCCTGGCCGGGGAGTTGACGGTCGTGGCCGGGTATTGCGAGGTCTCGGGGGACACCCGCTACAACAGCGTCGTCTGCGTCACCGGCGACGGTGTCCTCGGCAACCACCGCAAGGTCCACCAACCCCTCAGTGAGGATGCGAGTTACTCCTCCGGCGACCGTTTCCACGCCTTCGACACCCCGGTCGGCCGGATCGGCATGATGATCTGCTACGACAAGGCGTTCCCGGAGTCGGCACGGGCGCTGGCCCTGGACGGTGCCGAGATCGGGGTGTGTGTGTCGGCCTGGCCGGGGGCGCGGACGAACGCGAGCGCGGACCTGGAGAAGGACCGCTGGAAGCGGCGTTTCGACCTCTTCGACCGGGCCCGCGCCCTGGAGAACCAGATCGTGTGGCTGTCCGCCAACCAGGCGGGTACGTTCGGGTCGCTACGCTTCGTAGGCAGTGCCAAGGTCGTCGACCCGGGTGGCGAGATCCTCGCCGACACGGGTGTGGCGTCCGGCATCGCCGTCGCCGAACTGGACGTCGCGCAGGCCCTGGAGACCGCCCGCCGGTCGATGGGGCATCTGCGCGACCGGCGGCCCGAGACCTATGGCCCAGCCCCGGGAGCAGTCACCGTATGAGCACCGTCCGGATCGCGGCCGCGGCCGCCCACTTCGGCCGCGACCTGGAGTTCGACCTCGCGCGCGTCGCCAAACTCATCGACGACGCCCGCGGCTCGGGCGCCGGCCTGCTGGTGCTGCCCGACGCCGCTCTCGGCGGCTACCTCGCCGACCTGCGCCACCCCGACCCCGAGGCGCTGCCCCCGGCACTCAAGCCGGACGACCCGCTGATCCTCCAAGTGGCCCGGCTGGCCGCGGAGATGGTGGTGTGCGTCGGCTACTGCGAGGACGGCGGGACCGAGCGCTACAACGCGGCCGTGTGCGTCAGCGGCGACGGCGTACTCGGCCGGCACCGCAAGGTCCACCTCCCGGCGGGCGAGATCGCCGCGTACACGGCGGGCGACCGCTTCGACGCCTTCGACACGCCGGTCGGCCGCATCGGCATGCTCATCGACTACGACAAGACCTTCCCGGAGTCGGCGCGTTCGCTGGCCCTGGACGGCGCCGAGATCCTCGCCTGTCTGTCCGCCTGGCCCACCAGCATCACCAACCGGGCCCCGCGCATGGCACAGGACCGCCAGGCCCGGCTCTTCGACCTGTACGACCAGTCCCGCGCCGCGGAGAACCAGGTCGTCCTGGCCTCCTCCAACCAGACCGGCGCCATGGGAGGCATGCGCTTCCTCGGCCAGGCCAAGGTGGTCGGTCCCGGCGGCGACATCCTCGCCCGCACCTGGTCCAAGGCAGGTCTCGCCGTCGCCGAGATCGACGTCGCCGCCGAGACGGACCGCGCCCGACGTGTCCTGCGACACCTGGACGAGCGCCGCCCCGACGCCTACCGGGAGTCGCGTACGTGAAGATCGCCCTGCTCAGCTACTCGACCAGGCCGCGCGGCGGGGTCGTCCACACCCTCGCCCTCGCGGAGGCCCTCGCGGCACTGGGCGAGGACGTCACGGTGTGGACCCTGGGCCGGGGCGGCGACGCGGGCTTCTTCCGCCCGGTGGACCCGGCGGTACGGCTCCAGGTCGTCCCCTTCCCGGACGGTCCGCCCGAGGAGTCCGTCGGCGCCCGCGTCCTGCGCTCCATCGCCACCCTCCGCACCGCCTTCGACCCCAGCCCCTACGACATCGTCCACGCCCAGGACTGCATCAGCGCCAACGCGGCCGGCCGCTGCGTCCGCACGGTCCACCACCTCGACCACTTCACCACCCCCGAACTGGCCGCCTGCCACGAACGGGCCATCTTCGAGCCGTACGCGCACCTGTGCGTGTCGGAAGCGGTCGCGCGGGAGCTGGCCGGGGGCTGGGGCATCGAGGCGCGGGTCATTCCCAACGGGGTGGCCTACGACCGCTTCGCCGTCACCGACCCGGCCGCGCGGGCGAGTTGGCGCTCCCGTCTCGGCCCGTACGTCCTCACCGTGGGCGGCATCGAACCCCGCAAGGGCTCGCTGGACCTCCTGGAGGCCTACGCCCTGCTGCGCGCCGCGCGTCCCGACGTCCGGCTGGTGATCGCGGGTGGTGAGACCCTCTTCGACTACCGCGACTACCGGGCGGCTTGGGAGGCGAGGGCCGCCGAACTCGCCGTGGAACCGGTCGTGTTGGGTCAGGTCGCGGAGGACGAACTGCCGTCCCTGGTCGCCGCGGCGGACGTGTTCGCCTTCCCGTCGCTCAAGGAGGGCTTCGGGCTCGCCGCGATGGAGGCGCTGGCGGCGGGGGTGCCGTTGGTCGTGCGGGATCTGCCCGTGCTGCGTGAGGTGTTCGGGGCCGCCGCGCGCTTCGCCGCCACGCCCGAGGAGTTGGCCACGGAACTCGGCAACGCCCTGGCCGTCGAGGACCCGGTGCGGCGGGTCGCGGGGCGGGACCTGGCCGTCCGCCACACCTGGGACACCGCCGCCCGTAGTCACCTCGACTTCTACCGGTCCCTCAACTTGCCTTGCTGAGCACGGGCGTTGACACCTTGCGCGATCCGCGTCACGGTGAGGGCCCGTAGCGCTCGGAGGTCGCCCATGGCTCCGCTCCCGTCCGATGCCGGTCTCGTCGCACGCGTACGGGAGTTGCAACCCCTGCTCCGTGAACGCGCGTTGCGCACCGAGCAGGAGCGGCGGGTGTCGGCGGAGGTGGTGTCCGCGCTGACGGACGCCGGGGTGTACCGGATGAACGTCCCACGCCGGTACGGGGGTTACCAGAGCCGGCTGAGCACCCAGGTCGAAGTGCTGGGCGAGATCGCCGCCGGGTGCGGCTCGACCGGTTTCATGGCGCTGATCCAGGCGGGGTGTGCCTATATCGCCGCCCTGTTCCCGGACGAGGCGCAGGACGAGATCTTCACCGGCCCCGATGTGCGGGTCGGCGGCACACTCATCCCGGACGCCGTCGCGGTGGCCACGGACGGCGGCTATCTGGTCAACGGCACCTCGGGCTTCGCCACCGGCTGTCAGAACGCCGACTGGCATCTGCTGACGGCCCGGGTCGAGTCCGACGACGGACCGCCCGAGGTGCTGTGGACCGCCGTACCGATGTCGGATCTGGAGATCCTCGACGACTGGTACGTGTCGGGGCTTGCGGGCAGCGGAAGCAACAGCGTCGTCGCACGGGACGTGTTCGTGCCCGCGCACCGCATCCTGCCCGTGGGGCAGTTGCTGGGCGGCGGCTCCCCCTCCAAGGCCAACGCCGACGACCCCTTCTACCGGATGCCGGTCCTGATGCTGTTCTGCGCCTGGACGGCGCCGAACGCGCTGGGCCTGGCCCGGGCGGCCCTCGCGGAGTTCACCGAGCGCATCCACCGGCGGGGCATCACGTATACCTTCCACGAGCGGCAGTACGAGGCGGGCGTCACCCATCTCCAGGTCGCCGAGGCCGCGTTGAAGATCTCCTGCGCCGAACTGCTGACTGCCGAGTTCGTCGCCCGGATCGAGTCCGCGGCCGACAACGACGAACCGTACACACAGGCGGAACGCGCCAAGATCCGTGCGCAGAGCGGCTATTCGACCCGGCTGTGCAAGGAGGCCGTGGATCTGATCGCGTCCGCGTCGGGCGCGTCCTCGCTGCACCGGGACGTACCCATCCAGCGCGCGGTGCGCGATCTGCACGCGCTCAGCCTGCACTCCTTCGTCAACCCCAGCACCAACCTGGAGCTGTACGGCCGGGTCCTCTCCGGTCTCGACGCGGGCACGCCCTTCCTCTGACGGCTCAGCCCAGGGACGCCAACCAGGCCGCGGTCTCCCGGGGTCGGTCGAACCGGAGCGTGCTGAGCGGAGCGAAGCGCGGGTCGTTGGTCCGGCGCTCGATCTCACGGCGCCGCCCCGCATGCTGGGACCAGGCCCACCAAGCGGGGTGCTCGCGGCTCAACCACCCCGCCCAAGTCTCCCTGTTGCCGCCGAAGATGCGCTCGCGCGTGACCGTCCGGCGGAGGGAGCGGCGCAGGACGCGCGGCATGATCACGCGTCTCCCGTAGTCCAGCCAGAGCACCGTGTCGGCCTTCTCCCAGAGCAGATCACGGACTTCGGGCGAGCCGATCGAGTCGACGATCCAGCGGGGCTCGGCGGTGAACCGTAGAACATCGTCGGTCAGGTGCTCGTTGACGGCCCAGTCGGCACCGACGTAGTACAGCGCGTCCATCTCGTGGTACGGCACCTTCAGCCGCTCGCTCACGCCCCGGGCCAGCGTGGACTTGCCCGCTCCCGTCGCTCCGACCACCAGGATCCGCTCCATCCCGGCACCTTAACTACGATGTGCGCTGCCCGCCGATCTTTAACAGGAGCCCCGCCATGAGCAGCCCGCAACACGCCCACGCCTCTCTGGACGGCCTGGTGACGGGCGACGCCTTCGGGGACAGCTGGTTCACCCGGTCCGACGAGCCCGCCGAGGAGTTGTGGGCCGCGCGCGAACTGCGGCCCGCGCCGTGGCTGTGGACGGACGACTCGGCGATGGCCTTCGTCCTCTTCGCGCATCTGGTGGCCCACGGGGAGGTTCAACCGGACGCGCTGGCAAGGGAGTTCGCCGCCGAGTACGAACGCGAACCGGGGCGCAAGTACGGCCCGTCCATGCACGGTGTGCTGCGCCGCGTCGGCGAGGGGGAGGACTGGCAGGCGGTCACCACGGGGCAGTTCGGCGGGCAGGGGTCCTACGGCAACGGTGCCGCGATGCGGGTCGCCCCGCTGGGCGCCTGGTTCCGGGACGATGTCGCCACCGCCGCCGAGCAGGCCCGGCTGTCCGCGCTGACCACCCACGCCCACCCGGAGGCCGTCGCGGGGGCCGTGGCCGTGGCGGTGGCCGCCGCGCTGGCCGCCGCCGGCGCGGATCAACAGGCCCTGCCGCGCGCCGAGTTCCTTCGCGAGGTCGCCTCGCACGTCCCGGACGGCGACGTCCGCTCCCGTCTGCTGGTGGCCGCGGGCTTCTCCGAGCGGACGTCGGTGCGGCACGCCGCGTCCGTACTGGGCTCCGGGACGCTGATCTCGGCTCCGGACACCGTGCCGTTCGCCCTGTGGTCGGCGGCCGGGCACCAGGACGACCTGCCGGAGGCGTTGTGGCAGACCGTCGCCGGGTGGGGCGACCGGGACACGACCTGCGCGATCGTGGGCGGAGTCGTCGCGGCCCGCACCGGCACCGGGGGCGTCCCGGCCGCCTGGCGGGAGGCCCTGGAGGCGATCCCCGCCTGGAGCGGTTGGGACGCGCCCACGGCGATCGGCCGAGCCGGGGTGTAGGGCGGGCGTCAACCCAGTACCGTCCCCGCGCTCTTGTCGTTCACCGGCCGCAGTCGGGGGAAGGTGCTCAGGTCGGTTGTGTGGCCCGTTTACGGGGCCTTGAACACCACGGGGCGCGCAACACCGGTCGGCGCACGCGCCCGAGGTCGGCTCCGGCCTCGACAGCCGTACGTAATGGGCCTAGAGGCGCACGGCCAAGTCCTGCCGGGCCACCGAGACCATGCGCTCGCCCACCAACTCCATGCACAGCCGCATGTTCTTGTCCGCGACGTCGTTGTCCGGGATACGGCAGGCGAACTGCAGACCCTCATGGACCCGGGTCACCCACGCGCACACCTGATCGCCGTACGACACCCGGATCAGTCCGTACGCCTTCAGCTCCTGCCAGCGGTCCGAACCGGGCAGGGCGCGCGAGTCGACGTAGGAGACGATCGAATACAGGTCGGGGGACGTGGGCCTGAAGTCGGCGCCGAGCAGGCGCAGTACGCGGGCGATGGGCATGCGGGCCAGTGGGCGGTTCTCGCGGAGGGTGGCGCGGACCATCCGAAGGGCGTCGTCGAAGTCCCGCGCATGCTCGATGGGGATCTCGATCGGCGCGCCGCCCACGTACCAGCCGACGGAGTCGGCCCAGCGGGACTTGGCCCGGGTGTGGAAGGGCACGACGGTGCGGTACACGTCGAGGCCGCTGATCTCGCGGGCGGCGAGGGCGACGGCCGCCAGGACACCCACGAGGCTTCCGCCGTACGGGCGGCAGTGGGCCTCGAAGGCCGCCGCGTCCGTGTCGTCGGTCAGCATCTCCTGGAGGAACTTCTGTGTGGGCAGCGGCCCTTGGGGGTCGAGGCCGAGGTCGACGGGGAAGTTCGGCAGTTTGCCGTCGCAGCGGGCGATGAACTCGCGCCAACGGGAGACGACGGTGTGCGTGTCGTCGATCAGGTCCGCGTCCGTGCGTTCGCCCGCGCAGAAGTCGATGTAGCTGGCGACGGGCGCCACTTCGACCGTCTTCCCGGCGAGCCCGGCCGCGTACAGCTCGTGCACCTCGCCCGCGATGCGATGGAGCGAGTAGGCGTCGACGTTGCTGTGGTCGAACGCCAGGTACACGCTCGTGCAGTCCTGCCGTACGACCGCTGCGAAGAGGAAGTTCGGCCAGGTGAGCGCGTCCGCCGTGACATCGAAACGGTCCTGCAGATACCGGGTCAGAGTCCCCGCGTCCGCGAACTCGCCCACGTCCTCGCGGTGCAGGGCCACATCGTCGGCGTCCAGCGTGAAGCGGCGCATCTCGTCGCCGGCCCACCGGAAACCGCTGCGCAGCGTCTCGTGCCGGAGCATCCAGTCCCGCAACGCGCCCTGCAGCACGTCGAGTTCGATCCTCCCCGGCATGTCGAAGGCGGTACCGAGCCAGGTCGGCACGAACAGCCCGTCCTCGCGCACCGAACGCGCCGTACGGATATGGGACTCCTGCACATACGCCGGCGGCCGCACGTCGTCGGGAAGTGCCCGCGCCGCTCCTACGGCCGCTGGGTGCAGCGTCCACTCGACGAGTCGTCCGGGACGGATCTCGCACCGCTGAAGGTCACTCATGCGCACAGGGCTCTCCGTTCGCCTGCCCACGGGAGGCCGCCGGGCACCA
Source organism: Streptomyces hokutonensis (assembly GCF_042751305.1). GTDB lineage: Bacteria > Actinomycetota > Actinomycetes > Streptomycetales > Streptomycetaceae > Streptomyces > Streptomyces hokutonensis_A. Next base: position 546,757 of record NZ_JBHYWD010000002.1, on the reverse strand, counting down.
CTGTCGATCCACGCCTCCATGCCGCTCGGGCACCGCTCACTGCATGCGGAGATCAACGAGCGGGCCGATCGGAAAGCAACGCTCTGGAACCCGCCGTTCCGAAAGGGAGTGGATCAAAGGGGATCAGAGGGGGGTGCCGGCGCGTGCGGCGATGACCGCCAGGGTGGTGTAGGGCATCGTGAAACTGCCGCCCAGGGCGTCGACGGCTCGGCCCACCTCGCCCAGAATCTCGGCCAGTTGGCCGGGTGCGAGGCGGGTGAGGCCGCCGGTCGTGGGGAGGAGGTCCAGCCACTGGTCGCGCGTGTAGGACCGCTCCCAGTCGAATCGCGACTGCTGCGGGTCGTCGAACTGTCCGGTCTCGCGGATCTCGCCGGCGACCTTCGCGTACGCCGCCTGGTACATCTCCAGCGGGCGGCGGGCCGACCCACCGCCGAACGGCGAGTCAGGTACCACTCGTCGGTAGGCGGCCGCGAAGGGCTCGGCCACTTCGGCGGGCGGCTCGTACACGTGCCCGAAGATCGCCAACAGGCCGTTGGGGCGCAGCACTTGGGCGGCTTTGACGGCACCGGCGAACGGGTCCACCCAGTGCCAGGACTGGGCGGCGGTCACCGCGTCGAACGTTCGGCCGCTCGGTTCCCAGGCCTCGAAGGTCGCCACCTCGACCGGCAGGCCGCGGTCCCGCGCGAAGTCGGCCATGCGCGCGTCCGGTTCGACGCCGAGCACGGTGCAGCCGACGGCCTGGAACTGGCGGGCGGCGATGCCGGTACCGCAGCCGACGTCCAGCACGTCGAGCCCACCGGCCCCCGGGCTCCTGGCGACGATGCGCGCCACCAGGCCATCGGGGTAGCCGGGGCGGGCCTGGTCGTAGCGTTGGGCGTCCACGCCGAAGGACTCGGCCATCTGTCGGGCCCGGTGCAGGGGGGCGGGCGCTGGCTGCTCTCGCGGTAAAGTGGGCATGCGTTCACCTTAGTGGGCAAGCGCCCACAAGCCAATGGGTGGCAGAGGACTGACGCACGAGAGGAACCGCAAGTGCCGACCGGGGTGCACCTTCGTGATGCGCGGCAGCAGTTGTTCGACGCCGCCGAGCGCGTGCTGTTGCGCGACGGCCCGAACGGGCTGACCAGCCGGGCCGTCACCGACGAGGCGGGCTGCGCCAAAGGCGTTCTGCACCGGCACTTCACCGACTTCGACGCGTTCGTCGCCGAGCTCGTCCTCGACCGGGCCGCACAGTTGGAGACACAGGCGCAGGCGCTGCGCGACTCCGCCGGAACGAGCACCGTCGCCGCCAACCTCACCGGCGCGCTGACCACGCTGTTCGGGCCCGTACCGGTGGCGATCATCCCGCTCATCACCTTCCGGGACGAGTTGCGCGCACGGCTGCGGGAGGCCCGGCCCGGAGGCGGCATCGCCATCCTCGGCGAGATGACGACGGCGGTCTCCGCCTATCTGACCGACGAGCGGGCCAGGGGCCGCATCGCGGCCGACGCCGACATCGGCTCGCTCACGCTGTCGTTGGTCGGAGGCGGGCATCTCCTGTTCGCCGACCGAGCCTCGGACCCGCCGACCACATCGACCGTCGGCAAGCTGGTGTCCACGGTGCTCGCGGATGTCGTACAGCGGCGGCCACGCTGAACTCGCCTTGCAGCGCCAGGTGTTGGCGAGACCCGGCCGACGGGTGTGTCAGCGGAAGCCGACCTCGGTGAAGGCGCAGCCGCCCCGCTCGGCGTGAGGCAGTGTCTGTCGCGACGCGAGCACCGGTGCTTGACGGAAGTACTGGCGGTAGCCGGACGCGCGGAACCTCAAGTCGAAGGCGTGGCCCTCGATATGCCACAGCGGCAGGTCCTCCCGGCCGTCGTCCGGCACGAGTCGGTGCACGCCGTCGATCTCCAGATCCGGGGTCGTGCCCTTGAAGTCGAGGTCTCCTTCGAGGTCCCAGACGCCGTCGAAGACGAGCGTCGCCGGGGCGATCCAGAAGGAGAAATGTGTCGCCGGCGGGACCGGGTGGACCCAGCGGACGATGTAGTCGAGGTCGAGAAGAAGACGCGGCAGAACGTCGTCGGTCGGCTGCACGGACAGGGCGTGGACCGTGGCGTCGTGCCAGCCCATCTCCGGGAAGTCGGCGTCGCTCCAGACGCTCTTGGAAAGGCCCGATTCCTGGTGGCCGCCGTGGTCCATGCCTGTATCCAACCAGTCGGCCTGGTGAGCCCCGGCACGGCAGGGCCTCGCGGCCAGAAGCAGGAGTCAGTCCGTGGCGGAGTGCGGCAGCGGCTCGGGCACGGCGGACTGGCGCCTGGCGAGGTACTCCGCGATGCGGTCCTCGATGGCGTCGAACCGCTGGGCGGCCTCGGGGAGTCCCTGCCCGGCACGCCGCCGTCGCCAACTCCCTTTCAGCTTAAGAGATCTGCGCGGAGTCGATCTTACGAGAGTCTGACGCGGCCCCCCGAGGCCTTCACCCGTCGCCGCACAGCGGCAACTCTGGTCCCACCCACCGGTGGACACCGTCGCGGTGAAGGGAAAGCGGCCATCGCGGCGGGACATCCCGGGCACGTGACGAGCGTGCCCGGGAAGCCGTGCGGTGCAGGAGGACTCCTACAGAGGAGCCGCACCGATCCAGCGGCGATAGGCGTCCGCGTCCACGTTGCCGCCGCACACGATGGTGACCACATGACGGCCCGCGAAACGGTCGCGGTCCTCGATGATCGCCGCGATGCCGAGCGCGGCCGACGGTTCGACGACGAGTCCGGCGCGGTCGAAGAGCATCCGCATACCGGCGATGATCGACTCCTCCCGGACCAGGACGGCGTCGTCGGCGACCAGGAGGAGGTCGTCCAGGACGGCCGGGATGGGAAAACGGCCGGCGACACCGTCGGCGATGGTGTCCGCCGAGTCGGTGGTGACGATCCGCCGCGCACGCCACGAGAGCGTCAACGCCGGTGCGCCCAGTGGCTGGACGCAGATCACCTCCACCTCGGGCGCCAGGTCCTTCAGCACATGCCCCACTCCGGTGGCCAGCGCCCCGCCACCGAGGGCGATCAACACAGTGTCGAACTGCCGTGCCGCGTCGGCCAGTTCCAGGCCGATGGTCGCCGCGCCCTCGCAGGTCTCGAGGTCCAGGCTGTCCTCGACCAATCGGATGCCCTCGGACCGTGCGACGGCCGCCGCCCGCTCACGGGCCAACTCGTGGTCCCCGTCCACCAGTTCCAGCTTTGCGCCCAGCGCGCGGATGCGGTCGAGCTTGGCCGCGGTCGCGAAACGCGACGCCACCACGGTGACGTCGAGCTCCCGGCCACGACCGGACCACGCGAGGGCCTGCCCGAGGTTGCCCGCGCTGGCGCACACGACGGCCTGCTCGCCGCTGTCGGCGAGCAGGCTCGCGACCAGCTCGGTGCCGCGCGCCTTGAAGCTGCGGACCGGGTTCGCCGTTTCGAGCTTGACGCTGACCGCGCACCCGAGGCCGGGCTCCAGCGCCTCGCAGCGGTACAGCGGGGTGTCGAGGAACATCGGGTCGATCACCCGGCGGGCCGCCCTGATCCGGGCGATATCGAGGCGTGTCTGCTGCACGACACGGCAGCGTAGCGGCATCCGTGCGGCGCCCGTCGGTCACGAATCGTCGACCGCCCGGGCTCGCAGCCGCTCGCGCAACTCGTACTTGCGGACCTTCCCCGAGGGCGCCAGCGGGAGTTCTTCCACGGCCTCGACGCGTTCCGGTGTCTTCTGCGGGGCGACTCGATGGCGGGCGAACAGCTCCCGCACTTCCTCGATGTCCAGCGTGCCGCCGTCGAGGACCACGAACGCGGCCACGCGCTCGCCGTAGCGCGGGTCGGGTTCGGCGACCACGGCCGCGTGGCGCACCCGGGGATGGGTGGCGAGGATGTCCTCGACCTCCTTGGAGGCAATGTTCTCGCCGCCGCGGATGATGATGTCCTTGATGCGGTCGGTGATGGTCAAGTACCGGTCCGCCTCGAGACGTCCGACGTCGCCGGTGCGGAACCAGCCGCCGGGCACGAACGCCGACGCGTCGTGGGTGGGATCGCGGTAGCCGACGAACTGGCTCGGGCCCCGGGTCAGAACCTCCCCCTCCTCGCCCACGGGCAGCTCCCGCAGTTCCTCGTCGACGATCCGCACCTCGTCACCGAAGCGCACGACACCGTCGGTCAACGACCGCTTCGGCGCGGGGGCGTTGAGCGGAGAGGTCGCGCAGCGCGGGTGCTCGGTGCTGCCGTAGGCCCGTGCCACGACGATGCCGGCGGCGTCGGCCCTGGCGACCAGCGCGGGCGGCACGTTGGCTCCGCCGACCTGGACGAAGCGCAGGCTGGAGATGTCCCGGCCGTGCTGCTCGGCCGCCGTGAGGATCGCCTCGACGTGCAGCGGGGTGCCGCTGGTGATGGTGCAGCGGAACTTTTCGACGAGTTCCACGGCGTGGGCGTCGTGCCAGCGGTCCATGTGCACGGTGTCCGTGCCGCCGGTGATCCCGCAGCACGCGGCGAGCAGGCCGGCGACATGGCCGGAGGGCCAGGGGATGAGCCGGATGTCGCCCGGTGCCGTCTCGTTCATCAGGTCGCCCTTGCGCAGTTCGCACAGCAGCGAGTTGTGGCTGTGCTGCACGCCCTTGGGTACGCCGGTCGTTCCCGAGGTGTAGATCACCGCGCACACGTCGTCGGCCCGTACGCCCTCGGGCGGCGGTATCTGCCCTTCCCCGTCGGTCAGTTGGGACCACGGGACGGTACCCGGCGCGGTCCGCTCGCCGATCATCACGACGTGCTCGAGGGCGGGGCCCGGGTCGAGTCGGGCGAGGCGGGCAGTGAAGTCGATGGAGCGCCAGGCGTCGGGCAGGATCAGCACCTTCGCGCCGGCGTCGCGCAGGATGGCGCCGACCTCGGCGGAGTCGTAGATGTGGGTGATGGGCAGGACGACCGCGCCGAGCAGCCAGGCGCCGAAGTACGACACCACGAGTTCCTGCCGGTTGGGGATCTGCACGGCGACCACGTCACCGGGGCCCACTCCCCTCCGGCGCAGCCCGGCCGCCGCGCGCCGGCCGAGGGCGAGCATGTCGGTCAGGGTGAGCGTGGTGCGGGTCGCCTCCGACGCGAAGACGAACCGCGTTTCCGGGAAGCTCCGGCCCGCGTCCTCCAAGGTCTCGGCCATGGTGCGCGCGGAGTAGTGGCCCTCCCGGTACCAGCGGTCCCGCAGCACTTCGAGGTCCTGGTGTCGCTGCTCAGGTGTCACGGTCACAGGGGTCACTCCTGGATCCGGATCGTGAGTACGGGGCACACGGCCGCCACGGTACGGGCGTCGTCGGCCACCTCCTGCCACGGGTTCTCGGTGAGCAGGACGACTACGCCGCCCTCGTCACGCTGGTCGAACGCGCGCGCTGCCGCGGAGGCATCTTTCCCGGTGGTCGGCACAGTCCGGGATTCATTCTCCGGCCCGGGGACTGCCCGAGGTCTCGAACGGACGGCTGCTCGTGACCTGGCCTCCGTCGTCGCGTTGAGCTGCCGGAAGCAGGTCCGCCGTTCCTGCGGGAACCGCCGGCCTGACAGTTGCGAGGAGAGGGAATCAATGGGAGCGACGAAGTGGTCCACGGTCCTGGGAACCGCGGGGCTGGCCCTCGCCGCCGTCACGGTTTCGGCCACGGCCACGGCGCCGGCGGCTGCCCAGGACCGGGCATCGGACGCACGCCTGGCCCAGCGCGTAGTGCTCACGAACGTGGACAGCGGGCGGGCGGTGGCCGCGAGCGCCGGTGACGACGTCGAGGTCCGGCTCACCGGCTACCGCGAGGGCGGGCTCACCTACACCTGGAGTGTTCCGGCGGCCGACGACTCCACGGTGCTCCGGGGCACCGGCGGCACCACGACACCGTCCGGGGGCGCCTCGGCGGTCCTGCACGCGGACCACAGCGGCGTCGCCACCGTCAGCGCCCAACGACGCTGCGTCCCCGGCCCGGGCCGCGTCTGCCCCCAGGTCATCACACCCTGGAAGGTCACCGTCGAGGTGAAGTGACCGAGCGGTCGGCCGGCGCTCGCATGGACCGGGTCGCCCGGCAGAAATCCGGGCCGGGTCGGCCGGACAGCTGATGCGAGGCGTCTCCGGCCCCGGGCGGCGTCGGTGGGGACTCGGTGCCGCTACGGCCCGGTGACCGCGGCGGGTTGCGGGAAGGTGACGCCGGTCGGTTCCTGGGACATTCACGTGGCCACTCACCGCGTCGGCGCCGAGACGCAGCGCCTCCTCGACGGTCGCGACCAAGCATTTCGCGTCAGGGTCGGGAGCATGCGCGGTGCTCGCGCTCAAATGCACGACGAGCGATATCTGCGTGAACCAGGCCGGATCCACGCGACGGACACTTCCCTTGTGCAGCACCACGGCATCGGCACCGTTCGTCGCCAACTGCCCGACCAACCGGTTCAGTCCAAACCACCGCCGGCCATCGGCCCGTCCGTCAGGGGATGGTCCAGGGCAACCACCAGCATGCGTCGAGGATTACGCCGATACATCCGAAGCAGCCTCAATTCACGGGCACTTGAAGCGCCGTCGAATATCTGCATCTCGTCCATTCCCATACCAGTGCCTGGCCAACTGTCCGGTCCCCGGAAGCCGGCTCTTCGAGCGCCCCCTCTGTCGTTGACTACGGCTGCCACCCGGGGGAGGTTCTGTGCGTGATCGCACCGATTGAGTCATGACCGGCCGGCACAAGCCGGTCACGGTGACGGCTACCGTGACCGGCTCGAAGGTCGGCTGGTGGGGAGGGACGGTCACATGTTGATCATGTGTCCGGCCAGGCCGTGCACCGCTTCCTTCACCGCCTCGCCCAGGGTCGGGTGGGCGTGCACGTTGCGGGCGACCTCGTGGACGGTGAGGTCCCACTGCTGGGCGAGGGTCAGTTCGGGGAGGAGTTCGGTGACGTCGGGGCCGATGAGGTGGCCGCCGAGGAGTTCGCCGTACTTCGTGTCGCTGATCAGCTTCACGAAGCCGGTGGTGTCGCCGAGGCCGTGCGACTTGCCGTTCGCGGTGAACGGGAACTTCGCGACCTTGATGTCGTGGCCCAACTCCCGTGCCTGCGCCTCGGTGTAGCCGAAGCTGGCGATCTGCGGCTGGCAGTAGGTGGCGCGCGGGATCATCGCGTAGTCCAGCTCCATCGTCTCCGCCTCCGCGAGGGTCTCGGCGGCGATGACGCCCATCGCCTCGGCGGCGTGCGCGAGCATCAGCTTCGCGGTGACGTCGCCGATGGCGTACAGGTGCGGGACGGAGGTGCGACACCGGCCGTCCACGTCGATCGCGCCGCGCTCGGTCACCCGTACGCCCGTGTTCTCCAGGCCGAAACCGGTGACGTTCGGGGCGAAGCCGATGGCCTGCAGCACCTTGTCGGCCTCCAGGACCTGCTGGGTGCCGTCCTTGCCGGTGACCGTGACGCGGACCTGCGGGCCGGACTCGTCGATCGACTCGACGCGGGTGGAGGTGAGGACGTCGATGCCCAACTTCCGGTATTGCTTGGCGAGTTCGGCGGAGACCTCGGCGTCCTCCAGGGGCGCGACGCGGTCCAGGAACTCGACGATCGTGACCTTCACGCCGTAGTTGTGCAGCACGTATGCGAACTCGATGCCGATGGCGCCGGCGCCCGCGATGACGATGGACTGCGGGAGGTCGTCGGCGAGGATCTGCTCCTCGTACGTCACGACGCGCGCGCTGCGCTTGGTGCCGGGCAGCAGCCTCGGGGTGGCGCCGGTGGCGATGACGCAGTGCTCGAAGGCGATGGTGCGGGTGTCGCCGTCGTATCCGGCCACCTGGAGGGTGTGCGGGTCGAGGAAGGTGCCGCGGCCGTCGATCTCCGTGATCTTGTTCTTCTTCATCAGGTAGTGGACGCCCTTGACCCGGCCGTCGGCGACCCGGCGGCTGCGGCGGAACGCCTCCCCGTAGTCGAAGGAGACCTCCCCCTCGACCTTGATGCCGAAGGTCTTCGCCTCACGCGTGAAGATGTGCGCCAGTTCGGCGTTGCGCAGCAGCGCCTTGGTCGGGATGCACCCCACGTTGAGACAGACGCCGCCCCAGTACCTCTCCTCCACCACCGCGACCCGCTTGCCGAGTTGCGCCGCGCGGATGGCGGCGACATAGCCGCCGGGGCCCGCGCCGAGTACAACGACGTCGAACCGATCGTCCTGCGAGTTCTGCTGGCTCATCGAAAGATCCTTTACCACGGGAAGGTCATGGTCGAGCATGCGTCCTCTGTAGATCCTCTAACAGTGTCCACGATCCCCGGTCACCGGCGGACTACGAAGATTTTGCGAACTCGCGGGGACTCCATGAACCGGCCCCCACCTGGGCGAAGTCCCCTTTGTCCGCTCCCGTTCGGCGGCGGTAATCCCGAGTTCACCGGGGTTCTCTTCCTCAGCGTTCTACGCGCGTGGTGTCATGCCCACGCTCACCACCCCCCACGTGGGCATCAACTCGACTAGGAGTCACGCATGTTGAGGACGTTCCTCAGCCGTGCCGGCGTCGCACTGGCAGCCGGCGCCACCCTCTTCGTCACGGCTGTCCCCGCCAACGCCGCGACGTACACCGCGTTCGCCTTCTCGCAGACCACCAGCGAGCCGACGATCTACGACTTCATCAACTCGGCCACCTCCTCGCTCGACATGACCATGTACGAGCTGGAGGACACCACCGCCGTCAACGACCTCATAGCGCTGGAGAAGAAGGGCGTCACCGTGCGGGTGGTCCTCGACACCGCGCACCAGTCCGCCAACAGCTCGGCGTACACGGCGCTGACGAACGCGGGCGTCGGCGTGGTGTGGTCGCCGTCCAGCTTCGTCTACACCCACCAGAAGACGATCACGGTCGACGCCACCAAGTCCCTGATCCTGACCGGCAATCTGACCTCGCAGTACTACACGACCGGCCGCGACTACGGCGTCTTCACCGACGACACCCGCGATGTCGCCGCGATCGAGAAGGTGTTCAACGCCGACTACGCCGGTACCTCGATCACCCCGACCGACGGCGACCACCTGCTCTGGTCCCCCACCGACTCCCGCAGCCGGCTGCTCACCGTGATCAACGCGGCCACCAAGACGCTCGACGTGGAGGAACTGGAGTTCAGCGACAGCACGGTGGTCAACGCGATCGTGGCCAGGGCGAAGGCGGGGGTGACCGTGCGGGTGGTGCTGGAGACCCCGTCGAGCTACGCCAGCGAGGTGTCCGCGATCAAGGCGGCGGGCGGCACGGTCGTCGGGTACTCCGACCCGAACGGCTTCTACATCCACGCCAAGGCGATGGTCGCCGACTACGGTCTCTCCACCCAGGAGGTGGAGGCGGGCTCGATGAACATCAGCAGCAACTCCCTTTCCAACAACCGGGAGTTGGGCATCATCCTCACCGGCACGGGAGTGGCCCAGTCCGTCGCCACCACCATCGAGACCACCTTCAAGAGCGACTACGCGGGCGGTACGGCCGCCTAGTCGGCACCGGTGGACTCCGAGGACGGGGGCCTCGGAGTCTGCCGGACGGCGCGCAGCGCGAGGGAGAGTTCGGTGATGCCGCGGGGGTCGGTCAGTGAGCGGCCGGTGCGTTCGGTGATCCGGCGCAGCCGGGTGCGCACGGTGTTGGGGTGGACGTACAGCACCTTGGCGGCCTCCTCGGCCGAGCCGCCGGAGTCGAACCAGGCCTCCAACGTGTCGAGCAGCAGGGCGCGTTCGTCGTCGGGCAGGGCCTCGACGGGACCGAGGACCTGGGCGGCGACCCGGGCCATGACATCGGGTGCGCCCGCTGTGGCGACCGCGACCGGGGAGTCGTCGAAGACGGTGACGGCGGCGCTGCCCGCGTCGCCGCCGCGCAGCGCGACCTTGGCGAAGCGCAGGGCGTCTCCGGTGCGGCTGGCAATCCGTCCCGTCCGGCCAGTACCTCCGGCCAGGTGTCCGGTCTCCCCCGCTCCAACGCCAGGTGTGTGAGCGACCACGCCCCCAGCGCGCCGAGCACCGTCGCGGGCAGAACCCGTAGCACCGGGCCGACCCGCCGCCGTACACACCACACCACAACGGCCGCGACCGGTGCGAGGAGGGCGACGGCCTGCACCGTTCCCACCGGGGCGTCCCGCAGGGCCGTCGATCACAGTGCTCACGTCGGCTCCTCGTCGACAGGCCGGAGGCCAGGGGTGCCGATGGTCCCGCCGCGACTCGGGCGGCGCATCGGTCAGTTGGCTGTACCCCTTCATGTCATGGCGACCGGGGGGTATGGAAGTAGCGGATGCAGTCGTATGACAGATCGCGGCCGGGGGGCGCGACCCTGGCCTTCGTGGCGGACCATGGCCCCGGGCGCGGACCGGGGCGACATTCGTATGGGGAAGGTGACCATGTTCAGTTCACCCAACGTGCTCCTCTCACGCGGTCTGCTGGCCGTCGTCCTCGGTGTGGTCTCCGTCGCCTGGCCCGGCATCACGATCGGCGCGGTCGTCGTCCTCTTCGCCGTCTACGCGTTCATGATCGCGGCGACGGACGCGGCACGCGCCTTCGCCAGCGATCGGGTCGGGCCCGTCCTCGGCTGGCTGCTGCTCTCCCTGCTCTCGCTGGCCGGCGGAGTGGTCGCCCTCGCCTGGCCCGGCATCACGGCTCTCGCGCTCACCATCTGGATCGCCGCGTGGGCCCTGACGTCCGGCGCCATGGAGATCGGCCTGGCCTTCCAGCGCGGCGAGACGGCGGGGGAACGCACCTTGTTCCTGCTGACCGGCGCGGTGGCGATCGTCTTCGCGTTCTCGCTGTTCGTCCACCCGGACATCGGCGCGGTCTCCCTCGCCACGGTCTTCGGCCTCTTCAGCCTCGTCTACGGCGTCTCGGCGGTCTTCGCCTCGTTCGAGGAGCGGCGCCACCGCACCGGCGCGACCCAGGCGTGAACCCAGGGGCGGCGGCCCTCAGTCGAACTTCTCGACCACCGTCTCGAACTGCCGCACCATGGCCGACAGTGACCGGCCGTCCAGATGGTCCATGACCCGTTTGCGGGCACTGGCGAGATGGACCGGATACGCGGCCTGAAGGCGCTTCATCCCGTCCGGGGTGAGCTTCGTGACGTTGCCCCGGGCGTCACCTTCGTAGCGCCGTTTGACGACCTGGCCCCGGCTCTGCAGCGCGTCCACGACGCGGGTGATGCGGCTCGCCGAGAGGGCGGTGGCCGAGGCCAGGTCCGCCATGCGGAGTTCCTGGTTCTCGGCCTCGGACAGGTTCATCAGGACGACGTACTCGGTGAGCGTCAGACCCGTGGCGCGCAGCAGATCGTCGTCCAGCGAGCGCGGCAGCGAGACGATGACACGCATCAGCGCGCGCCAGAAGCGCTCTTCCTGCGCGGTGAGGGGATCTTCGACGGTCATCCTCGCAGATTAGCGTGCTCAAGCAAGGAACCTCAACGGCGGCCAGCTACACGTCCAGTCGCCTTACGTCCGTGACGCTGTAGGACATCGAGGCGCGGAAGCCGGCGCCGGTGCGCACGGGAGCCAGGTCGGCCGGTTCCTCGCCCCGGGCGGCGAAGAGGCGGATGTCTCCGGTGCCGGTCGGTGGACGGCGCCCAGGTTGTTCGGGAAGCCCTGCGCCCAACCGCGCGCCAGGGCAAGGTCGTTGTCGCGTGGATGTACCGTCGTGCTGCGCGCAGAACTGCCAGTCGATGAACAGCGCAACCGCGTGCCCGTCGGAGTCCGGGTCCGGTGTCGGCCCCGCGGGGAGTGTCGTCCGGTGGATCCTGCCGCAGACTCGGGGCGTGGCACGCACACCTGCGGCGTTGCCGGCGGTCTCGCTCCCCCCGGACTCGGCTTCGCTCGACCGGGAGGGACCCCCTCGCTCCGCGTCGACTCCCTCCCCCGCCTTGCAGCTGTACGCACCACACCCCGCTCACCGGCGTTGATCGGGAACCGCCGTTTTCCTGCGACCTGATCCGCCGGACAGGCCCTGGTGCCACGGCGGCGCGGGCCCGAGGCTCGCCTCTCCGCGCGGTGACAGCGGGTAGGTGTAGCCCTGGAGCATGGGCGCCTCCTCGACGGCGGGTGGGGCCGGAAGGTCACCATGTTTCGCCGGAGAAGGCGCGTCCGGCTTGGGTCAGGTGACTTCTTCGCCGTACGCGGACGTCTGTTCGCGGGAGTCGTGGCCCGCCCGGCACCGGTCCTGGAGCGGATCGGCCACCGCCCGCAGTTCTTCCGCCAGTTGGTCGACCAGGGCCGGGTCGAGCTGGTCCATGACACGTCGGCGCGCGCTGGCCAGATGCGCCGGGTAGGCGCCGCGCAGCTGCTGCCGTCCCGCTTCGGTGAGTACGGCCATGCTCCCCCGGGCGTCCGTCGAGTGCGGTCGCTTGACCACCAGTCCTTGGGCGCGGAGGGTCTCGACGAGGCGGGTGATGCGGCTCGCCGACAGGCCGGTCGTGGTGGCCAGGTCGCTCATGCGCAGGCTCGCGCCGTCCGCCTCCGACAGGTGCATCAGCACGGTGTACTGGGTGAGCGACAGACCCGTGGAGCGCAGCAGGTCCTCGTCGAGCGCCCGGGGCAGCGTCACCAGCAGTCTCTGCAGCGAGCGCCAGAGGCGTTCCTCGACACAGCTCAGCGGGGCCGACACCGGGCTCGTGGGGTGCTGTTGCTCCGCCGGCGTTCTCATGTCCTTCACCCTCTCGCCGAAACTCCCGGTAGGAACACTGAACCACAGGAACTACTTGCTTGACGAAGCATTTCCCAGGGGCCGAAGATACTTGCCCAAGCAAGCACAACCGCCGCGCGGGCCGCCCCGTGCGCCGAGCGAGAGGCCGGCAGGGCATGAGCGTCTCCTTGCCCCCAGCCGGGACGTACGAGGTCGACCCCCGAGCTGTCGTCCGTCACCTTCACCAAGCGGCACCTGTTCGGCCTGGGCAAGGTGAGCGGCACGTTCCAGGTGGAGTCGGGGCGCGTCACGATCGCGGAGCCCGTCACCCACTCGACCGCCCGGGCCGCCGCCGCGTACCAGGGCAAGCGCGTGGCCGCGGTCACCGCGCGGTTCAACAACGCGTGACAGCACGGCAGTCGGGTGCCGGCGACAGCCGTCGGCACCCGGCTGCGATGACGGCCTTCCAGTCCTTCGGCCGGCGAGACGCTCGCCGCCCAGAGCGGAGAAACCAGCCGGGAGAACCCAGATGACCACGAGCACCCCGCGCGACGAGACCGGGTCGTTGCCGCCGGAACTGGAGAGTGCCGCGTTCCAGGCGGACCCGCACGCGCCGCTGCGCCGGTTGCCGGAGTCCGCCGCCGCGCACCGCTGCGAACCGCGCCGTGCTCAAGTCCGGGACGAGTCCGCTGAACGGCGTCGTCGGCTACGCGGAACCGGTCACCGCGCCGGGCCTCACCTTCATGGACACTCCCGGCTACGACCCGGTGTCGGCCACCGGGATGGTCGCGGGCGGCGCCAACCTGCTCGCCTTCACGACCGGCCGCGGCTCACTGTTCGGCTCCCGACCCGTCCCGTGTCTGAAGATCAGCACCTCCAGCGGGCTCTACGAGCGGATGCGCGGCGACATCGACTTCGACGCCGGGCCCGCCGTGAGCCACACCGATCAAGTCGCTTACGGCACCGCCCTGTTCGAGGCTCTGGTGGACCTGGCCTCCGGTGCGGAGAGCAAGTCCGAGGCGCTCGGGTTCGGGACCGAGGAGATCCTGCCCTGGCGTATGGGAGCGGTCCTGTGAGGGTCAGCCGCGCTCTCGGTACAGGTCGCGCAGCATGGCGATCTCGGCTCCGTGGTGCAGTACTTCCTGGTTGACCCACCACACGATGTCGATGAACGGCTCCTGCCCGTCACTGCCGTGCGGACAGGTGCAGTACCCGACGGTGTCGAGCGCGGTGTCGTCGACGCTGAGCAGGGCCTTGCGCCAGGCCTCGGCACCGGCGTCGAAGGCGGCCACCGCGCTCGCCGCGTCGCCGCGGACGGAGTGGTCGTCGCGGGTCAGCGTGTGGCTGCCGGCCGTGTGGTCGGCGCGCAGGGTCAGCAGTTCGGTGAGGTGGCTCAGGCGCCAGGCGAGGGTGGTGAAGGGCGGCGGCCAAGGGTGCGGGTAGGCGGCGGAGTCACGGCCCCAGTCCCCCTGTCCCTCAAGGACAGTTGCGCGCGGTCCCGGGCCGTCCGAGCGGCGCCGCACCGACCAGCAGCCGGGCACCGGCTCCCAGAAGTACTCCTCGTCGGTCAAGGGCCCGACCCGGGTGTCCGTGCCGCCGCCGCTGTCCATGACGGGCCCTGCCATCCGGCCGGTGAGGCGTTCGCGCGCGAAGTCGAACTGGTCGAGCAGCGGAGCCGGACGGGGTGGGATCACTGGGCGCTCCTGTGGCGACTCGGGCTGTCCTCGGCCCGAAAACCTAACGGCGCCGCTGCCGAACCGCCCTTCAATTACTGGCCGCGGGACCGCAGCCGGCGCAGCATGCGCGGGTCCTCGAAGCCGACGGAGCGGGCGGCGGCGTCGATCGTGGTGCCGTGGCTGATGAGGTGCTCGGCGCGTTCGAGGCGGAGGGTCTGCTGGTAGCGCAGCGGGGTGAGTCCGGTGGCCCGGGTGAAGAGGCGGGTGAGGGTACGTTCGCTGACGCCGACGGCCGAGGCGAGGGCGGGCAGCGGCAGCGCCTCGTCGAAGCGGGTGTCGATGAGGTCCTGGGCGCGGTGCACGGTGTCGTCCAGGTGGGAGCGGTGCCGGAGCATCGCGCTGGACTGCGGTTCGTGGCCGTTGCGGCGGGCGTAGACGACCATGTCCCGGGCGATCTGGGCGGCCACGGCGGGGCCGTGCCGGGTGGCGACGATGTGCAGGGCGAGGTCGATGCCGCTGGCGATGCCGGCCGAGGTGATGACCCGGTCGTCGGTGGTGAACAGGACGTCCCGGACGACGGTCGCCTGCGGGTGGCGCAGGGCGAGTTCGTCCTGCACGTCGTGGTGGGTGGTGCAGTGGCGCCCGTCGAGGAGTCCGGCCCGGCCGAGCGCGTCGGCTCCGGCGCAGACACTGGCCACCGTTCCGCCGCGGGCGTGGTGCTCCCGTAGGGCCCGCAAGGGCGTGGGCCCGATAGCGGGCCCCTGGGCTAGCCGGAGCGAACGCCAGCCGGGCACCACGATCAGGTCCTCGGGGTCGAGCTCGGGCCAGTCGAGCCCGGCCGTCAGCGGCAGCCCCTGGGCGCTGGTGACCCGGGGCTGCTCAGCGACGTAGGAAAGCGTGTAGGGGTGCCCGAAGTCGGCCGCCGTGGAGAAGACCTGCGCGGGGCCGGCCAGGTCCAGCAGGTGGACTCCGGGTACCAGGAAGAAGACGACGTGGCTCACGATCCGGTCATCATGCCTGATGTGCGGCGGCGGCTTCCAGTTCGGCGACCGTCGCGATGGTGGCGAAGCGGCCGGCGAGGGCGTACTCGGTGCGCCTGATGATCTCGTCGGCGGGGAGGGTGCGGGGGTCGGCCAGGAGTTCGGCGACGGTCTGGTCGGCGGGGGCGTCGCGGTGCGCGATGGGGTTCGTCGCGGTCGCGTCGGTGACGAAGGTGACCTGGTAGCCGAAGTCGCTCGCGATCCGGGTGGTGGTCTCGACGCACTGTTCGGTGCGGATGCCGCAGATGGTGAGTTCGCGGACGCCGTGCTCGGTGAGGATCTGCTGCAGGTTGGTGGTGGTGAAGGCGTTGTGCGAGGTCTTGTGGATGAGCGGTTCGCCCTCCGCGCGCTCCAGTCCGTCGATGAGTCGGACATGGCCGAGGGCCGGGTCGAAGACGTCGCCGCTGCCGGGCTCGGAGTGCAGTACCCACACGACCAGGTCACCCGCTCGGCGGGCGAGCTGCACCAGGCGGTCGGCCTGCTCGGCGATCTTCGGGTCGGAGATGGTCTCCCACAGCGGGCGGGCGCGGAAGGATTCCTGGACATCGATGACGATCAGTGCTCGGTTCATGTCCCAAGGATGATCCGCGCGGGTGGGGCGGCGACAGGCCGCATCGGGTCCGGGACCGGACCGATCCGGTCACCGGTGGGGCAACCTGTCGCCGCCGTCCGCCTACCTCAGCTCGACGAGCAGATCGCCGCCCTCCACCTGCTGAATGCGGTTGATGGCGAGGCGCGAGACCCGGCCGGACTTGGGAGCGGTGATCGCCGCCTCCATCTTCATGGCCTCGATGGTGGCGACGGTGACACCGGCCTCCACCTCGTCGCCTTCCTCGACCGCGAGGGTGACGACGCCCGCGAACGGGGCTGCAACATGGCCCGAGTTGGCGCGGTCGGCCTTCTCGGTGACAGGGATGTCGGAGGCCGCCGCGGAGTCACGGACCTGGATCGGACGGAGCTGGCCGTTGAGCGCGGACATCACGGTGCGCATCCCGCGTTCGTCGGCCTCGCCGACGGCCTCCAGCTCGATGAGGAGCCGTACGCCCGGTTCCAGGTCGACCGTGTACTCCTTGCCGGGCCGGATGCCGTAGAAGAAGTCCTTGCTGTCGAGGACGCTGGTGTCGCCGTAGGTCTGGCGGTGCGTCTCGAACTCCCGCGTGGGGCCGGGGAACAGCAGGCGGTTGAGGGTGGCGCGCCGGTCCTTTTCGAGGGCCGTTCGGTCCTCCGCGGAGAGTTCCTGTACGGGCTTTGGAGCGGCGCGGCCCTGGAGCGCCTTGGTGCGGAACGGCTCGGGCCAGCCGCCGGGCGGGGTGCCCAACTCGCCGCGCAGGAAGCCGATCACGGAGTCGGGGATGTCGTAGCGGTCGGGGGACGCCTCGAAGTCGGCGGGGCTGACTCCGGCGCCGACCAGGTGCAGGGCGAGGTCGCCGACGACCTTCGACGAGGGGGTGACCTTCACCAGGTGGCCGAGGATGCGGTCGGCGGCCGCGTACATCGCCTCGATGTCCTCGAAGCGGTCGCCGAGTCCGAGCGCGATGGCCTGGGTGCGCAGGTTGGAGAGCTGGCCGCCGGGGATCTCGTGGTGGTAGACACGCCCGGTGGGCGAGGCGAGGCCCGCCTCGAAGGGGGCGTAGATCCGGCGGACGCTCTCCCAGTACGGCTCCAGGTCGCCGACGGCCTGGAGATCGAGGCCGGTGGGGCGGTCGGAGTAGTCGGTCGCGGCGACGATCGCGGAGAGCGACGGCTGCGAGGTCGTACCCGCCATCGAGGCCACCGCACCGTCGACGGCGTCCGCACCGGCCTGGATCGCGGCGAGGTAGGTGGCGAGCTGGCCACCTGCCGTGTCGTGGGTGTGCAGGTGTACCGGCAGGCCGAACTCGCGGCGCAGGGCAGACACGAGCTTCGCGGCGGCGGGTGCGCGCAGCAGGCCCGCCATGTCCTTGACGGCGAGGACATGAGCACCCGCCTCGACGATCTGCTCGGCCAGGCGGAGGTAGTAATCGAGCGTGTACAGGCGCTCGTTGGGGTCGGACAGGTCCGAGGTGTAGCAGAGGGCGACCTCGGCGATCGACGTTCCGGTGGCGCGTACGGCGTCGATGGCCGGGCGCATCTGTCCTACGTCGTTCAGCGCGTCGAAGATACGGAAGATGTCGATGCCGGTGGCGGCGGCCTCCTGGACGAAGGCGTCGGTCACCTGGGTGGGATACGGCGTGTAGCCGACGGTGTTGCGCCCGCGCAGCAGCATCTGGAGGCAGATGTTGGGCACGGCCTCGCGCAGGGCGGCCAGCCGGTCCCAGGGGTCCTCGGCGAGGAAGCGGAGCGCGACGTCGTAGGTGGCGCCGCCCCAGCACTCCAGGGAGAGCAGTTGGGGCACGGTGTGGGCGACCACCGGGGCGACCGCGAGGAGGTCCTTGGTACGGACGCGGGTCGCGAGGAGCGACTGGTGGGCGTCGCGGAAGGTGGTGTCGGTGACGCCGATCGTGGGCGACTCGCGCAGATGGCGGGCGAAACCCTCGGGGCCGAGTTCGGCGAGCAACTGACGTGAACCGGCCGGAGGTTCGCCGGCCGGGACGGGCGGCAGCTTGGTGGTGGGGTCGATCAGGTCGGGGCGTTCGCCGTGCGGCTTGTTGACCGTGACGTCGGCGAGGTAGGTGAGCAACTTGGTGCCGCGGTCGGCGGATTGACGAGCCGTCAGCAACTGCGGGCGCTGCTCGATGAACGACGTGGTGATGCGCCCCGCCTGGAAGTCCGGGTCGTCCAACACCGCTTGCAGGAACGGGATGTTGGTGGCCACACCCCGAATGCGGAACTCGGCGACAGCGCGCCGGGCGCGGTTGACGGCGGTGGTGAAGTCCCGTCCCCGGCAGGTGAGTTTGACCAGCATGGAGTCGAAGTGCGCGCTGATCTCCGTACCCGCGTGGGTGGTTCCGCCGTCGAGACGGATGCCGGAGCCGCCGGGCGAGCGGTAGGCGCTGATCCGGCCGGTGTCCGGGCGGAAGCCGTTGGCGGGGTCCTCGGTGGTGATACGGCACTGGAGGGCCGCGCCGTGCAGGGTGACCGTCTCCTGGGAGAGGCCGAGGTCGGCGAGGGTCTCCCCGGAGGCGATCCGCAGCTGCGCCTGGACGAGGTCGACATCGGTGACCTCCTCGGTCACCGTGTGCTCGACCTGGATGCGCGGGTTCATCTCGATGAAGACGTGGTTGCCGTGCGGGTCGAGGAGGAACTCGACGGTGCCCGCGTTGCGGTAGCCGATCTCGCGGGCGAAGCGGACGGCGTCGGCGCAGATGCGGTCGCGCAGTTCGGGGTCGAGGTTGGGCGCGGGGGCCAGCTCGACGACCTTCTGGTGCCGACGCTGCAGCGAGCAGTCGCGCTCGAAGAGGTGGATGACGTTGCCCTCGCCGTCAGCGAGGATCTGCACCTCGATGTGGCGGGGGTCGACGACGGCCTTCTCCAGGAACACCGTGGCATCGCCGAACGCGGACATGGCCTCGCGGGCCGCGGCCTCGATGGACTCGCGCAGGGCGGCCGGGTCCTCGACGCGGCGCATGCCACGCCCGCCGCCACCGGCGACGGCCTTCACGAACACCGGGAAGCCGATCTCCTCGGCGGCGCGCACCAGTTCGTCGACGTCCGTGGAGGGCGCCGAGGAGCCGAGCACCGGTACGCCGGCCGCGCGGGCGGCGGCGACGGCGGTGGCCTTGTTGCCGGTCAGCTCCAGGATGTGGGCGCTGGGGCCGACGAAGGTGATGCCCGCCTCCTCGCAGGCGCGGGCGAGTTCGGGGTTCTCGGAGAGGAACCCGTAGCCCGGGTAGACCGCGTCCGCTCCCGCGCGCTGTGCAGCGCGGACGATCTCGTCGACCGAGAGATAGGCGCGGACCGGATGGCCGGGCTCACCGATCTCGTAGGCCTCGTCGGCCTTGAGCCGGTGCAGCGAATTGCGGTCCTCGTGGGGAAAGACGGCGACCGTGCGCGCGCCCAGCTCATAGCCGGCGCGGAACGCCCTGATCGCGATCTCGCCACGGTTGGCGACCAGCACCTTGCGGAACATTCCCGATCCCTTCAGCCTGCCGGTGACGTGCACCATGGTGTCGGCGTCACCCCTACAACGCCATGTGAGCCGGGACACTAGTCGCAAACGTGTCGCGCGACGCGCTTCAACGGGCCGACGGTAAAGAAATCGTATGGTCTAGTCCAAAGCGGGATTTGGTCCAGTCCAATCCATTGACGTGGCCGCGACACGGCCAGAAGCTGGGCGCCTCCCCCACTCCCACCGGAGGCACAACGTGACACGTCTTCGCGCATGTCTCGGCGCGGCGGCCGCAGTGACGCTCGCCGCCGCGGGCACGACCGCTCTCATCGCGACCAACGCCCAGGGCGCGACCAACGCGGCCACCGCGCTCAGCAACCGCTGGTACGCCGCAGCCCCCTATCTGATGCCGACGGACAACAACCCGCCCGACGCCGGCACCATCATGGACGCCACCGGCCTCAAGGCCTTCCAGCTCGCCTTCGTCCTCGCCCCCAACGGCGGCGGCTGCACCCCCACCTGGGGAGGCACCTCACCGGTCTCCTCGGACACCGCCGTCCAGTCGGTCATCAACACGATCCGCGCCAAGGGCGGCGACGTCTCCGTCTCGATCGGCGGCTACGGCGGCACCAAGCTCGGCCAGGCCTGCGCCGACCCGGCCTCGACGGCCGCGGCCTACCAGCAGGTCATCACCAAGTACGGCCTGCACGCTATCGACTTCGACCTGGAGGAGCCGGAGTACGAGAACACGGCGGCGATCCACAACGAGATCGGCGCGGCCAAGATCCTCCAGCAGAACAACTCGGGCCTGTACGTCTCCGTCACCACCGCCGGTACGGCGGACGGCACCGGCTGGTTCGGCAAGCAGATGCTGCTGGAGGCGAAGTCGCAGGGGTTCACCCCGAACAACTTCTCCATCATGCCGTTCGACGGCGGCTTCAACGGCGCGGCCTCCCAGACCAGCGCGCTCACCAACTTCAACTCCATCCTCCAGTCCACGTTCGGCTGGGACCAGGCGACCGCGTACGCCCACGAGGGCTTCTCGGGCATGAACGGGCGCAGCGACACCGGCGAGTACTTCACCCAGGCCGACTTCCAGACGGTCCTGAACTACGCCACCAGCCACAACATGGACCGCTTCACGTTCTGGTCCCTCAACCGCGACCGTCAGTGCAGTCCTGTCGACAACGGCGGTACGACATCCGGGACCTGCTCCAGCGTGGCGCAGAACGCGTGGGACTTCGCCAAGTACTCGGTCCAGTTCGCGGGCGTGACTCCGCCGACCACGACACCGACCCCGACGCCCACGCCGACCCCCGGCACGTGCAGGACGGCGTGGAGCTCCACCGCCGTCTACACGCAGGGCAACGAGGTGTCGTACGGCAACCACAACTGGGTCGCCAAGTGGTGGACCCAGAACGAGGTGCCCGGTGCCTCCCAGTGGGGCCCCTGGCAGGACGAGGGCTCCTGCTGATCCGGCGGGATCGGCAGGAACATGGGCAGCGACGTCAGGAAAGAAAGGGGGAGGCGCAAAGACGAGGAGAATGACGGGGGGGGCGAAAAGGTGGTGAGGCACCCCCAAACCCACCACCAACAGAGC
>NZ_JBHYWD010000002.1:480917-525811 GCF_042751305.1 Streptomyces hokutonensis | reverse complement strand
CCTCTGGTGCAGCGCGCGCGCCCTCTCGAAAGAGGCGCGCGCACGCGGGGCCGGCTTGGGCTGCGCCCGCGGGCGCGCCCCTGTCCGTTGCTAGCGAAGGATGTTGACGGCCCGCGCGACCACCAGGACGACGATCGACACGGAGACCGAGGACTGGCCCATCATCAGCATCTTGGCCCAGCGCGAGAGCGGCATCACGTCGGTCGGGCTGAAGGCCGTGGAGTTGGTGAAGGACAGGTACAAGTAGTCCAGGAACGCCGGCTCCCAGTCCGGTGGCGCGGTCTCCGGGCTCTGCATCTGGACGAAGAGGAAGTCGGCGTAGGGATGGTTGCCCATGACCCGCGCCATGGGCCCGCCCCGGTCCCACTCCCAGTACCAGAGGGCGAACACGATGACGTTCGTCAGCCAGATCCCCCCGCCGGTCAGCAGCAGCGGCCCCGCGTCCAGGCCCTCGGTGCCCCTGACCAGGCCCAACACCAGCCGGGCCGCCGCCCAGCTGTTGGCCAGGCTGATGACCCCCGTCAGAACCAGACTCGGCCAGCGCAGCCACCGCGTGCCCGGCTCGATCCGCCGCGGATTGGCGGCGAACAGACCGACCATGAGGACGAGTTCGAGAGTCGGCAGCAGCCAGTACGGCTGGAAGGCGAGCCGGTGCGGCAGCATCAGCTGCACGGCGACCGCCACCAGGATCACGGCCGACACGGCCCACCGCGTCTCCCCGCGCGTGACCTGCCGCCACGCGGGCACCACATCACGCCTGCCGTCCTCCAGCAGCCGCTCGATCCTGGCCAGGCGGTTCTCGGGATCGTCTCTGTCGTCCGTCATGACACCGATTGTCCCCGGCCGGGGGTCGGTCCCATGACACGCCCCACCCCGGGCGGACCAATCGCGGTCATCCCTTAAGCGGTTCCGCCAGCCGCCCCAACAACCCCGCGACCAGCGCAGTCTGCACCGGCACCGCATCCGGATGGATGAACTCCCCCTGCGCATGCGCCCCGTCGCCCACCGCCCCCATGCCGCACAGCACCGGCAACCCGAGCACGGTGACGAAGTTGGCGGCGCTCGCGCCGCCGACGGCGGTGTCGCGCAACGCTTCACGATCCTGCGCGCGGGCGACTTCCCGGGCGAGGTCGAGCAGCGGGGCTGAGCATCGGCATGGGCACGAGGACCGGTGCGGCCAGCGCCCACAGTGCGGAGCCGCTGGTCATGACGAGGTTCATGAAGGTGATCAGCACGGCGATGCCGACGAGCACCGTCCAGCCGTGCTGCGCCGGGGCCGGGCCTGGGACCCGCAGTTCCTCACGGACACCGAGCGCGCCGAGCTCCTGAAGGTCGCGGGCGCCCGCCCCGAGGACACCGCGACCGCGACACCCCCGGCCAAGCCGCTGAGCGAGGCGGAGCGCGGTGTCATCGCCGAACTGCTCCGTGACGGCCGCGCGTCAGAGGCGAGCGTGTTGCGGGCCACAGGTCTGGCCACCTCCACCGCGCACCGTGTCGTCCCCCGGGTCCTGGACGAGGGATGGGTCAAGCCGCGCCTGGAGATCGGGTCGGAGTGGCTCGGCTTCCAGACCGCGTTCGTCCTGCGTCTGCGGGTGGCGCCGGGGGCGACCCCCGAGGTCATGCACCGCATCGACCAGCTCCCGCAGACGCGGCTCGCCGCCCAGGTGGCCAGTGACATGTCGGTGCTCGCCACCGGCCTGGTGACCGACCGCTCCGCCCTGGCGCGCTTCGTCGACGCCGAGCCGGCCAGGATCCCCGGCCTGCTCGGCGTCAGCGTCGCCGTCATCCTCGCCGAGCCGCGCCGCTACTGGCTGGACCGCGACCTGACCACCGGCCTCGGCACCGTCCACTTCCACGCACCGGCGCTGCTCTGAGCGACCTCCTGCGTCAGCCGGTGCCGAAGCCTCCCGTTGCGTAGGCGCACTCCGTGTAGATGTAGCCCGACCTGAGCTTGGCCGTGTCCGAGGCCGGGCTCGCGGTCGAACTGTCCGGCCGGTGCACGAAGTACGTGGTGCCGGTCGGCAGACTGATCGTCTTCTGCGGGTAGTTCTTGCCGGCGCTGCACGGCTTGAACCCGGACAGCAGAGTGGTGGACAGGGAGTACGTCGTGCAGCTCCCGCAGCCCTTGAGCGTGAAGCTGCCGGTGACCGGCCCGGTGTACAGGACGGTGATGTCGTCGGGGCTGTCGTTCTTGACCGTGACGGAGATGCTCCCGCCTGACGCCATTGTCGGCAGCTTCTTGCCCGCGGCGGGAACCGTCTGGGCCACCTCGGCGGCGATCGCGATCTTCTTGGCGCGGGCCCGGTTCTTGTCGTGCGTGTTGTTCTTCACGAAGTCGTTCATCGTGCTGAGCGCAGAGTCGAAGTCGCCGCTCTTGTACTGCGAGACACCGCACTGGTAGGCCCCGGCACTGGCTTGGCCGTCGGCCCGCGTGGCGTCGGCGCTCAGCTCGTCGGCCACGCCCGCCTGTCCGCCCTCCAGCGTCCCGATCTGGGAGGAGAGATTCTTCAACTGCTCGACGGCTGCGCACGGTTGGCTGCCGCTCACGCCCTGCGCCGCCTTGGTGACGGCCGACTTGACGGCCGGTTCGACCTGGCCCGCCTGGGACGAGTGCGGGAACGTCGCCAGCAGAGCCCCGAAGTCCGTCGGCCAGTCGGCGCTCTGCGTGGCCAGAGAGGCGGAGGCGCACTCGTAGAGGGACGTGGCCAGCCGGTCGTCCGGCCAGGTGGTCAGCGTACCCAGTTGCTTCTTGCCGATGGTGCCGGGGACGGTCCGCAGATACTTCAACTGGGGTATCGCGTCACAGTAGTTCTTCTGCGCGTAGGCCCCGGCGACCGTCGTGTAGAACGTCTTCAGCCGGTCGGGAACCTTGCCGGCGGCCCGCGATCCGGAGTGCGCGGTGGTGAGGTTGTCGTACACCGCCAGCGCCTGGCGGTAGTGGGGCTCGGCCGCGGAGAACGACAACCGCCCGCTGTCCGCCACGAGTTGGTCGGCCTTGTCCAGCCGGTCGAGGAGCATCTGCTGGGTCGCCTCGTTACGGGCGTTGTCGTACAGCACGACTCCCCCCGCGGGTACGGCGAGCAGCACCAGGCCCAGCACGAGCGCGAGGGGTGCGGCCGCGGGCCAGGCCAGCCGGGTACGCAGACCGACCAACGCGCCGTGGACGGCGGCGAATCCGAGGAACACGACGTACAGCACGACGAGCGGGGTCGAGACGCCGTCCGGGTCGGCGGGCAGGGCCACCAGCAGCAGCACGACGGTCGCGACCCAGCATGCGGCCATCAGCAGCCAGCGGCGCGTCAGCGCGTAACCGAGGCCGAGGCCACTGAGGTTGAGGAGGCCGACCGCGACGGATCTGAGTCGGTCCGGCGGGGCGGATGGAGGTGAGGTGGGCATGGGCGGAACGGCGAACCCCTGAGACCCCTGATTTCCTTGATATCCCTGGTATCCCTGATAACCGCCGTACTGATCCCCGGACATGGTTCTCCCCCCGCTCAACAACGCCCCCGTTACCGTGACTTGTCAGTGTACGGTCGGGTTCGCCGCTAGGACAGTGGAGACCGTGGGGCGCCTCCGCCTCTCAGTACCCTGGACAGTCCGAGCGCCGCCGTCCTTACCGCCGGGGCGAGTTGGGCGGGCCGGAAGCGGGTGCGCGGTACGGCGACCGAGAGGGCGGCGACCGCGGTGTCGCCGGCGAACACCGGGGCCGCGATGCAGCTCACCCCCGAGGCCGCCTCCTGCTCCTCGTAGGCGAGGCCGGAGACCTGGATCTTCTCCAGGGCCGTGCGCAGCCGGGCCGGATCGGTGATCGAGTGCGCGGTGAGACTCGGCAGCGGGCGGGACAGCACCTCCTCCGTCAAATCGGCGCCGGAGAAGGCCAGTAGCGCCTTGCCGACGGCCGTGCAGGTCAGGGGCAGACTGCCGCCGATGCGGGAGGGCAGCCGCAGTGCCTCGTGGCCGTGGATGCGTTCCAGGTAGACCACCTCCATGCCCTCGCGGACGCCGAGGTGGATGGTCTCGCGGGTGGCCTCGAACAGGTCCTGGAGGAAGGGCAGGGCCGTCTCGCGCAGATCGCGCCGGTGCGGGACCAGCGAGCCCAGCTCGAAGAGCTTCGCGCCGAGCAGATAGCGGGGGCCCGAGCGCTCCAGCCAGCCCAGTCCGACGAGGTCGGCCGCGAGCCGGTGGACGGTGGGCTTGGGGAGTCCGGTGCGCTCCGAAAGTTCCGACAGACGGTACGGTCCGCCGCTCGGACTGAAGCATTCGAGGATGAGCGCGGCCTTCTCCAGCATGCTGCCGCCCGTGCTGTTCCGTGTCACGGAACAAAGATTGTCCCTTGGCGGGGATGCTGTCTATACCGAGGGGTGTACCCGCACTGCTCTCCCAGGAGGTAACCCGTGCCCACCGTCCCCGACGGCGCCCGCCCGGACGCCGAGCCCCCGGCCGTGGTCAAGGCCGCCGACCTGCTGGCGGAGGCCACCCGTACCGGGGTCGCCTGCCCGCCGGTGCGCGACCTGCTCGACGGCGGCGGCCTGGAGACCGCGTACGCCGTCCAGCAGCTCAACGTCCGGCGCGGCCTGGACGCCGGCCGCCGCGTCGTCGGCCGCAAGATCGGCCTGACCTCCCCCGCCGTACAGCGCCAACTCGGCGTGGACCGGCCGGACTTCGGCGCCCTGTTCGCCGACATGGCGGTCCCGGACGGCGGCGAGGTGCCGGTGGGCCGGCTCCTCCAGCCGAAGGTGGAGGCGGAGGTCGCGCTGGTCCTCGGCCGGGACCTGCCGCATCCCGAGTGCACGATCGTGGACGTGCTGCGCGCGGTCGACTTCGCGCTGCCCGCGCTGGAGATCGTCGACAGCCGGGTGCGGAACTGGGACATCTCCCTGGTCGACACCGTCGCCGACAACGCCTCCTGCGGTCTGTACGTCCTCGGCGGGACGCCCGTACCGCTGACCGCCGTGGACCTGCGCGCGGTCACGATGACCATGAGCCGGGACGGCGAGACCGTCTCCGAGGGCACCGGCGCCGACTGTCTCGGCAGCCCCCTCACCGCGGCGGTCTGGCTGGCCTCGGCCCTCGCGGAGCGCGGCGACCCACTCCGCGCGGGAGACCTCGTGCTGACCGGCGCCCTCGGCCCGATGACCCCGGCCGCCCCCGGAGACACCTTCGAGGCGCACATCTCGGACCTGGGCTCGGTACGGGTCCGCTTCGCAGCGGAAGCCACAGAAGGGAACGGCAAGTGACCACCAAGGTCGCCATCATCGGCTCCGGCAACATAGGCACCGACCTCCTGATCAAGGTCCTGCGCCTCTCCGAGACCCTGGAGATCGCCGCGCTGGCCGGCATCGACCCGGACTCCGACGGCCTGGCCCGCGCCCGCCGCCTCAAGGTCGCCACCACCCACGAGGGTGTCGCAGGACTCGTCAAACTTGACGAGTTCGCCGACGTCGACCTCGTCTTCGACGCGACCTCGGCCGGCGCCCACCGCCACCACGAGGAGGTCCTACGCCCCCTGGACCGCACCCTCGTCGACCTCACCCCGGCCGCCGTCGGCCCGTACGTCGTCCCGCCGGTCAACGGCGAGGCCCACCTCGACGCCCCGAACGTCAACATGGTCACCTGCGGCGGCCAGGCCACCATCCCGATCGTCGCCGCCGTGGGCGCCGTCTCGCCGGTCCACTACGGCGAGATCGTCGCGTCCATCGCCTCGCGCTCGGCCGGCCCCGGCACCCGCGCCAACATCGACGAGTTCACCGAGACCACCTCCCAGGCCATCGAGGCGGTCGGCGGCGCCGCGCGCGGCAAGGCGATCATCGTCCTCAACCCGGCCGAACCCCCGCTGATCATGCGGGACACCGTGCACTGCCTGGTCTCCGACTGCGCGACCGAGGCGGTCACCGCGTCCGTCGAGGAGATGGTCGGCCGCGTTCAGGCGTACGTGCCCGGCTACCGCCTCAAGCAGCAGGTGCAGTACGACAAGGTCGCCGCCGACGACCCGCTGCGCACCCTCGCGCCGGGCACGGGCGAACTGCTCAAGGTGTCGGTGTTCCTGGAGGTCGAGGGCGCCGCCCACTACCTCCCCGCCTACGCCGGAAACCTCGACATCATGACCTCGGCCGCCCTGCGCACCGCGGAACGCATGGCCGCCCGCACCGAAAAGGAGGCAGCCAAGTGAACCCCTCCCTCTACGTCCAGGACGTGACGCTCCGGGATGGCATGCACGCCGTGCGCCACCGCTACACCGTCGACCAGGCCCGCGCGATCGCCGCCGCCCTCGACACCGCCGGAGTGGCCGCCATCGAGATCGCCCACGGCGACGGACTGTCGGGCTCCAGCATCAACTACGGCGTCGGCGCCCACACCGACTGGGAGTGGATCGAGGCCGTAACCGACGTCGTACAACAGTCGATCCCGACGACCCTCCTCCTGCCGGGTATCGGAACCGTCCACGACCTCAAGCAGGCCCACGCGCTGGGCATCCGCTCGGTACGGGTCGCCACGCACTGCACCGAGGCCGACATCTCCGCCCAACACATCGCAGCCGCACGGGAGTTGGGCATGGACGTGGCCGGGTTCCTGATGATGTCCCACATGGCCGAGCCCGCCGAACTCGCCCGCCGGGCCAAGCTGATGGAGTCCTACGGGGCCCACTGCGTGTATGTCACCGACTCCGGCGGGCGGTTGACGATGGACGGCATCCGGGACCGCTTCCGCGCCTACCGCGAAGTCCTTGCCCCGGAGACCGAGTTGGGCATCCACGCCCACCACAATCTCGCGCTGGGCGTGGCCAACACGGTCGTCGCGGTCGAGGGCGGCGCGATCCGCGTCGACGCCTCCCTCGCGGGCCAGGGCGCGGGGGCGGGCAACTGTCCGCTGGAGGCGTTCGTCGCGGTCGCCGACCTGATGGGCTGGAAGCACGGCTGCGACCTGTTCCCGCTGATGGACGCGGCCGACGATCTCGTACGACCGCTGCAGGACCGCGAGGTACGGGTGGACCGCGAGACCCTCAGCCTCGGCTACGCGGGCGTGTACTCCAGCTTCCTGCGCCACGCCGAGACGGCGGCCGAACGCTACGGCCTCGACACGCGCAGCATCCTGGTCGAGGCGGGGCGCCGGGCGATGGTCGGCGGCCAGGAGGACATGATCACGGACATCGCGCTGGACCTGGTTGCACGCGCGGCGAAGACGGCCTGAGCCGGGCGGAGGAGAGGGGAGTCCGTTGGTCTAGTCCTCTTGACGGAGGGCTCGGGGAGTTGTTTGGTATATACCAAAGCCTTTCGCGCCCCCCCAACTCCCCCTCCCCATAGGCACCCCCGAAAGGGGATCTGTCATGCGCCTGGCAAGACTCGCGGCTTCCGTGTGCACCCTCGCGCTCTCGGTCAGCGGCGTCACCGTCGCCCTGGCCCCCGCGAGCAGCGCCGCGGGAAGCAGCGTCTACTCCGTGGCCCCCTACGTCGACATGTCGAACAGTCAGGAAGGGCTGCTCGACACCGCCATCACCGGACACCAACTCAAGGCGTACACAGCGGCCTTCGTGCTCGGCGTCGGCTGCAACCAGATCTGGGGCGACACACTCCCCATCGGCAACGACTCCTTCACCGACCCCCTGATCGCCAAGGCGAAGTCCGAGGGCGCGTCGGTCATCATCTCCTCCGGCGGCGCGAGCGGCGAGCCGCTGGCCTGGACGTGCTCGACGCAGAGCAGCATCGACGCCGGATACCAGGCCATCATCAACGACTACGGCGTCACCCAGCTCGACTTCGACATCGAGGGCGCCGCCATCGCGGACACCGCCGCGGCGGCCCGCCAGATGCAGGCGATGAAGGACCTCAAGGCGGCCAACCCGAACCTGAAGTTCTCCATGACCCTCCCGGTGCTGACCAGCGGGCTGACCGGCGACGGCGTCAACATCGTCAAGGCCGCCAAAACCGCGGGCATCAAGATCGACGTGCTCAACATCATGGCGATGGACTACTACGCGGGCACCGGCACCGAGATGGGCCAGGCCGCCGTCTCCGCGGCGAAGGCCACGCTGGCGCAGATGCAGTCCGTCGACTCCGGCTACACCTACGCCAACCTCGGCATCACCCCGATGATCGGCAAGAACGACGACGGCTCCACCTTCACCCTGGCCGACGCCCAGACGGTGGAGAGTTTCGCCGCGCAGAACAGCGTCGGCCGGCTGGCGTTCTGGGCGATCACCCGGGACCAGGCGTGCGGCGGCAGCGCCAACTCCCTGCCCACGTGCAGTCAGATCAGCCAGAACAGCCTCGCGTTCACCGACGCGTTCGTGCCCTACACGGGCACGGGCGGCGGCGGAGGCACCACCAGCGACTTCTCACTGTCCCTGTCGCCGGGCTCAGCCTCGGTCGCCCAGGGCGGTTCGGCGACCTCGGCCGTCTCCACCGCCGTCACCTCCGGCAGCGCCGAGTCCGTCAGCCTCTCCGCTTCCGGCGCACCCTCCGGCGTCAGCGTCTCCTTCAGCCCCAACTCCGTTACATCCGGGGGCAGTTCGACCCTGACGGCAACGGTCGGCTCGTCCGTGGCCGCGGGCAGCTACCCGATCACCGTCACCGGCACCGCCGCGACCGGCAGCCACAGCGCCACGTACACCCTCACCGTCACCAGCAGCACTGGCGGAGGCGGCGGCGGGGGCTCGCTGACCAACGCGGGCTTCGAGACCGGCAGTCTGAGCCCGTGGACCTGCACGGGCGGCAGCGCGGTGGTCTCCAGTCCGGTACACAGCGGCAGCCACAGCCTTCAGGTCACGCCGAGTGCCAGCAGCACCGGTGAATGCGACCAGTCCGTCACCCTGTCCCCCAACAAGAGCTACACGCTCACCGCCTGGGTCCAGGGACCGTACGCCTACCTCGGAGTGAGCGGCGGCGCCTCCGCGAGCACCTGGTCCAACAGCACGAGCTGGAACCAGCTGTCGGTCACCTTCACCACCGGCAGCAGCGGAACGGTCACCGTCTACGTCCACGGCTGGTACGGCCAGTCCAACGTCACGGCGGACGACTTCACCCTCGGCTGACGGGCCGTCAAGCCGAAGTCGTTCAGGGCTCGGCCCCCGACCGCAGATGCGGACGGGGGCCGAGTGCAGGGCGGGTCAGTAGTTCTCCGCGGTTCCGCCGCCGAAGATCTTCAGCTGTTCGGAGTCGGTCAGTCTGTTCACGAACATGACGAGTTTTCCGGTGGTCAGGATGCCGCTGACGGTGGCCTCCTTGTTCTTCGCGTACAGGGTGTCGGTCTCCTTCTTGGCCTGGTCGAACCACGTGGTCGCCTTGTCCGGGTCGGCGCCCGGGGCATCGACCGCGGCGCAGGCGCGGAGGAAGGCGGTGGTGTGGGTGTTGCCGTTCTTGGCGATGCAGTCCAGGAGAACGAGCTCGTCGGCCTTGGTGACCGTCAGGAGCAGGGACAGACCCTTGCCGTTGTCGCCGGTGATCACTGTTTCCTTGCGGCCCCCGGGGAACTCCTCCTCCTTCGGGGCTCCGAGGGTGATGCTCCATGTCTTCGAGAGGTCGGCCAGGAACGCTTTGCCCGTATAGCCCTTGGCCATGACTGTCGCCTCGCCCAGCCTCGGCATCTCGGCGGCCGGGATCGCGTGGGTGGGCAGCGTGGCGGCCGACGGCGGGGTGAAGGAGGGGGTGGGACTCGGCTTCGTCGGGGACGGTTTGTCCTCGGCGCCCGCGACCACCGGGGGATCCTGTTGTTCGTGCTTGGTGCAGGCGGTGAGCGTCAGGGCCGCTGCCACCGCGGTCAGCACCAGCACCGCCCCCGTGTTCCTGCCCCTCACGTGCCGCTGTCGTTCAGGTTGCATAGCGACTTGGTGACCTTACTGTTGTGCGGAACGAAGGCCATCGCGTCGAAAGCGACGTCGGCGTCTCCGGTTCCCGCGTCGTGTAGGTTGTCCGCCTCGATACGGCCGCCCTTCCAGAAGGTGAAGGTGCCGAACTCGATCCAGGTGTCGTTGCCGTTGCTGTACGTCGCTTGGTTGACGTGGCAGAAGTCCGGCTCGGCCCCCACGGTGTTGTCTCCGGGGATGAAGTTGTACTTCACGTTCGCTTGGCCGCCATGGCTGGGCAGGTGGACGAACACGTCGAACCGCTTGCCGGGCTGGTCGCCGGCCGGCAGGCGGGCCTGGTTGAGTTCCCAGCGGCCGGTGACCTTGTGGAAGATGTCGCCCGCGGGGTAACTGTGGGTGAAGTAGATATGGTTGTCGTAGCCGGCGCCGAGCTGGTGGATGTCGATCTGCGCGATGTACGGAGTGGCACGCCAGGTCGTGTCACTGCGCTGCATGGTGATGTTGTCGCCGGTCTGGAGCGTGAACTTGCCGTCGTCGGCGCCCACGATGTCCTGGCAGCCGTAGGTGTTCTCGTGCTCGCCCAGGTCGTCGACGATGAGGGCCGTCTCGTCACCGTTCGGGTAGTCGATGCACGGTCCGTGGTCGTACTTGCTCTCCAGGGCCGGTTCGGCCGAGCCCAGGCTGTAGGCCAGGTTCTCCGTCGACGAGTTGCCGTCCTGCTGGTCGGTGATCCAGGTGACGCCCTGGGTCCAGCGGCACTGCTCGTCCAGACTCGGGCAGGGGTCGGCCGCGCCGGGGGTGCAGGCGTTGACGCTCGGGTCGCAGAACAAGTCGTAGCTGGTGGGGGTGTTGAGCATGACGTTGGCCAGCGGCATGTCGGGTTTCGAGTACGACGGTTCGGCGTTCCAGGTCTGCTGCGGTACCTCGGCCCAGCCCAGGACCTTCTCCTGGTACGGCCAGTCGGCCGGGTGGGCGGCGTCGCCGGTGTCGAAGCGGAGGAAGGCGGCGCGGTCGGCCGGGTAGACGGGGTTGGCCGGGTTGTTGAGGAAGCCGAGCCCGGTCTTCGCCGAAGGGTCCGTGTAGACACCGGAGTTGTAGCCCCACAGGGCCATGTACCAGTTCTCGATGTACTTGGAGTTGCCGTTGTTGACGTTCATCCCGAGCGCCTTCAGCTGGTTCCACTTCTCGGTGAGGATGCGGAGTCCGGCCGCGATGTTGGAGGCGTAGTCGGTGGCGATCGCGCCGGCGTGGAGGGCGTCGTACGCGTCGGGCTTGGTCTCCGACATGCCGGTGGTCACCTGACCGATGCCGTAGCCGCAGTCGGCCTTGGTGCGGTCCGGGTAGTAGTGGATGCTCGCGCCGTTGCCGAACCAGTCGGCCTGCAGGACGTTGCCCGAGTCGCCGTAGACCGAATGCCAGGACGCCTGCTTGAAGTTGGACTCCTGGGCGAGGATGCCGAGCATGACCTGGGCGGGGACGCTGTCGCCGTCGGTCAGGCCGGCCTTGGGGAACAGGCCCTGGGGGCTGTAGGCGGACAGGCCCGTGTCGTGCCAGTTCGCCGGGCGGGTGAGGGTGAGGTCACCGTGCACGGCCTGGTCCACCGCCCACTCGACCATGTTCGCGCTGGGCTGGAGGGCCTGGCGCTGGGGGTCGTTGCGCTTGACCACGCAGGGCGTCTCCATGAAGGTGACGGGCCCGTACACGTCGGCTCCGCTGGAGGTCAGGCACTGGGATTCCGGACCGCCCTCGCCGCAGGTGAGCGGATCCACGTCGTCGGCCGCCGCGGTGATCGCCGGGGCGGACACGGCTGGTTCCGTCCCTGTCGTGTCCGCGTCCGTGGGCAGTGGCCGGCTCGCGTCCACCGCGGTCGTGGCCGCCGTGTCCGTCCCGGTCGCGGTCGCCTTCACCGTGATCAGGCCGGAGCCCTCGTCCGAGGGGGAGCCCAGTTTGCCGGTGACGCCCTTCATCTGCTCCGAGAAGACCGAGGTGGTCACCAGGTGACCCTCTCGGGAGACGCCCGTGGGACGGCCGTCGAAGGCGCGGCGGACCAGACCGGGAGCGTGCGTGGTGTCGATGCCCGCCACGTCACCGGCGACGATGTCGCCGCCCTTCGCCGGGAAGAGCTTGACCTCGCCCTCCGTGCCGGCGCCGAGTCGGGTCAGCGCCCCGCCCTGCCAGCGGGTCACGACGCTCTTGCCGTTCTGGACGGTCCCGATGTCGACCGCTCCGTCCGCCGACGCGGTGAGCGCGAACAGCGGGCCCGGCACCTTCGCCTCGACCGTGGCCTTCAGCTTCTTGCCGCTGCCGGTCAGCGTGACCAGCTTGCCGCCCAGGACGCCGTAGTCGCCGTGGGCGGTCGGCACGACGTGGGTGAGCTGGCCCGCGATCTTCCGCTCGCTGCCGACCCGTCCCGTGGCGGCGTCGGCCTCGATGAGGGTCGTGTCGCCGATGTCGGTGTCCGTGACGGAGCTGGAGGTGAACATCACACGGTCGCCGTCTCCGCAGCCGGGGCTGAAGTAGGCGAGCTGCACGCCGTCGGCGACCTCGGTGACCTTGCCGTCGGAGAGGCGGATGACGGCGGCGAAGGCGCCGCGGGCGGTGGCGCCGGGCTGGTTGGTCCATGCGGAGGGCGCGTACACGGCGGCGGCGTACCGGCCGGAGCCGGTGGTGCAGACGTAGCCGGTCCATGGTCCTACGTCGGACAGCTCCCCGTTGCCCAGGCGGGCGATCTCCCGGAACGTGAAGCCGTCGCTCTCCTTGGCCGCGAGGATGTGCAGGCCGCCGGAGTCGCCCGTGGCCTGGACATCGATGTCCTTGGAGTCCGTGTAGTGGGAGCCGAGGGCCTTGCCGGGGTCGGAGAAGAGTTCGCCGGAGGCGGGCGCGGCCTGCGCGGGGGTCGCGGTCGTCGCCGCGGGCAGTGCGGCGAGGGAGCCGGCGAGGACGAACAGGGCCAGGACCGGGCCGGACACGCGGGGCCTTCTGATCCGCGAGCGGAACATCCGCGATCGGTACATGGCTGCCCTCACATCCAATCCGTGCAGAGACCGTGCAGGGGCGAGAGGCTCGCGTCGTTGCCGTTCTGCTCGTAGTGGAGCGGGAACGGGTCGAAGCGGTCGCCCTGGTCGTTCCAGCAGGCCTTGGTCGTGGTGTCCTTCCAGTTGCGCATCGGCGTGTAGGCGCTCAGCCGAGTGCTCGTCAGCAGGCCGGTCGTACTGGCCCATTCGATGCCGCCGGTGAACTCGTCAGTGGTCCACAACGATCCGTACACGTCCTCGACCGAGACCGAAGGGTCGTAGGAGACCTTCATCCACACGGCCTGGCAGTCCGGGGACCAGACGAGTTTCACCTCGACCGATTCGTCCGCCTCGTCCACCTGTTGGAGGGTCTCGGCGTCCGCGTCGCAGCCCGCGTCGACGGGGTCGACACCCGAGCAGGTGTCACGCCAGCAGCTCGGGGCGGCCGATGCCTGCGGTGCGGCCACTCCCTGGAGAGCGGCGGCTAAGAGAAGTGCGGCTGTGGCGCCGCCTGCCCGACGTCTTCTTTTCGAGAGCCGGGCGGTTTTCGGGAGCCAGCGGGGCATGACCATCCTTTTCAAAGGTGAATGCGGGCAATCTCCGTACAGGGGAGGCCGGTTCACCCAAAAGGCCATGCGGTGCGCGACGCCCCCCGTCTCGCCGTCGTGGACCGGTGCGCTGATCACGCGACCGTCACAGAATCACCCTCAGGATTCAACAACACCAACCAAGATTCACCCAAGAAGTCGTCAAGCCTGGCTGCGCCATGGAACCTTCTGCGCACTCTTTTCATCCGCCAACCCCGTTGAAGGGATGGGTTGTTGACCAGCGCAGGACCAACATGAGGAACGGGTGGATTTACCACAGAAGTGCACATTGCTCGGCTTCGCTCGCAGCAACTCGGTCGCCCCATCTACGCGTGGAGAATCCGTGAGAACGAGACGTGCAGCACGAAGATCCTTCTGCCTGGCGGCGGCAGCGACCACGATCGCCGCCCTGCTGAGCGGTGGCCCGGCCTCGGCAGCGAGCAGCGGCAGCACCGCCGATCCCGCGACGCCCGGTCGGGGCTCTCAGGGTCAGTCCTCCAAGGTCCTGTCCCCCGACACCGTGCTCCCGAAGACCTGGAGGACCTCCGCCGACCGCGCGGTCACCGTCGCCGGTGACGGATCCGGTCTCCACCTGCTCGCCGCCGAGAGCCGTACGGCCTACTCGTGGCGCTCCGTGGCCACCCTCTCCGAGCCCGGCCTGGCCACCGACCTGTGGATCGGGAACGCCTGTGTGACCGGTTCCGGCAAGCGTGCGGTCGTCGTGTACGCACCCCGGGACTTCACCAACGAACCCCAGTTGATGGAGCACGGCGCCTTCGCGGCCGTGGTGGATCTGACCAGCGGCAAGGTGACCAAGCTCGCCGACACGGTGACCCTGGCCTACTTCGACCCGGGCTGCGGGACCGGCGAGACCGCCGTACTCACGCAGATCGGTGACGACGAGGACAACCGGACCCGGCTGCTGACGGTGGATGCCGCCACCGGCGAGATCATCCGCAGGCAGACCGAGAACGTCCAGGTCACCTCGGCGATCCCCACGGAGAACGGCATCGTCGGCGCGGCGTCCGGCCGACTTGTCACCTTCGACCGGAGCAACCGCACCACTGAGCTCGCGACCACCTCCGGCACCGCATTCGACCTACGGGTCGACAGTCAGGGCGGCATCAACTTCCTTGACCAGCAAGGCGATACGGCCCGAGCCCGCCGTACGGCAGGGGGAAGAACCACCACCTTCGCCAAGGGCCCGTCCGGCAAGTTGGGTCTGCGATCCGGCACTTCGGGACGGGTCTTCCTCACAGGTGATCCGAGTACGTCACAACTCCCCTCGGCGGTACGGCGCTTGGCGGTTCCAGCGGACGCGACCGTCTCCTCCACCGGAGCTCTCGCCGTCGACCAGGCCGTCTCCCAGAACCTGCGCAGCCATGTCAGCGATCCGCTCGCGGCCACCGCGTGGAACACCCCGGCGCCGCTCCGGCTCACGACCGAGGTCCCGGCGACCGGAAAGTCCGTGCCCTTCACGGTCGATACGGCGGCCACCGACACCCAAGCCTCCGGCCTGACGACGTCCCCCGCCCTGACGGGCTCCAGCGGTGAACTCTCCGCCGCCGTGGCCGGTGACCCCACCTCCACCGTCGACGACGACCGCACCTGCTCCCAGCCCCGCAACGACCCCGGCCAGCAGGCCTACCAGCCCACTCCCAACCAGGTCGAGTGGGCCGTGGACATGGCCATCCGCGGTGACCTGACCAGCACCTACGTCCGTCAGGGCGGCTGGCGTACCGCCGCCGGGCTCGGCACCGTCAACCCCCAGGGCATGTTCCCTCTCCCCGCGCTCACCGGTACCACCTCCGGAGGCCGTATCCCCGCCCAGGTGCTGCTCGGCGTGCTCGCGCAGGAGTCCAACCTGTGGCAGGCGGAGGGCGGTGCACTGCCCGGACAGACCAGCTCCACCCTCGCGAGCACCAACGGCTTCTACGGCCATCCCAGCGATCCGGCGACCCCCGAGGACCACTGGCTGATCGACTGGTCCAAGGCCGACTGCGGTT
Source organism: Streptomyces hokutonensis (assembly GCF_042751305.1). Taxonomy (GTDB): domain Bacteria; phylum Actinomycetota; class Actinomycetes; order Streptomycetales; family Streptomycetaceae; genus Streptomyces; species Streptomyces hokutonensis_A. The sequence goes on along the minus strand of NZ_JBHYWD010000002.1, from coordinate 510,405 downwards.
ACGGCATCGGCCAGCAGACCAGCGGGATGAAGACCGGTGACGTGGACGAGTTCCCGGCCGCCCAGCAGAAGGCCATCGCCCTCGACTACACGTCCAACATCGCGGTCGCCGCACAGACCCTCGCGGCCAAGTGGAACGAGCTGCACGACGACGCGATCACACCGGGCGGCATCAGGCTCAACACCGACGACCCGGCAGCCCCGGAGAACTGGTTCGCCGCACTGTGGGACTACAACTCGGGCCTCAACCACTACGTTCCGGCCAACCCGAGCGCCGACTGGGGCCTGGGCTGGCTCAACAACCCCTCCAACCCCCTCTATCCGCCGGACCGGCACGCCTTCCTCGACGGCAACACCTACGCCGACGCCGCGCATCCGCAGGACTGGCCGTACGAGGAGAAGGTGCTGGGCTGGGGTGCCTGGCCCATCGACACCGGGCGCTCGTACGCCGACGACGGCACCGCCAACGACGGCAACACGGCGGGCTATTCGGCGGCCTGGTGGAACTCCGACAGCGACCGTTCCACGGTCAAGCCGGGCCTGGACACCTTCTGCAGTCCGGACATCAACGCCTGCGACCCCGCCGACCCGCCGCGCTGCGAGGTCGACCATCTCGGCGAGACCTGCGATCCCCCGCACTGGTACCACGGCGCCCAGACGACCTGGAAGGTCGGCTGCGCCGAGAGCTGCGGGCACGAGTACCTCACCTACAAGACCCTCAGGGCCGAGCTGGGCAACGGCAACAACGGCGCCGGCACCAGGTGCGACAACTCGGACGTCGGCTTCACCATCGTCGACGACGTGCCGAGCAGCGTGCCGACCTTCACCGACGGCTGCGACAAGTCGGCCTGGACCGACTCGGGCAGCTTCTCGTTCCGTTTCAACGCCGACGCCCAGGGCCACTACGAGGCCAAGGGCGACCTGCACCAGATCGGCGGCGGCTTCGGCGACCACTTCTGGTACGCCCACGCCCGTGACGACTCGCACGGCGCCTCCGCCTACATCGACGACCCCGCCACGGACCCGGGCACCGCATCCGGGCTGATGGCCGCCACCGGAACCTGGCGGCTCAGCAGTCAACGGACGTCCTGGACACGGGTGTTGGTCCATCTGCCCGACACCGGGTCCGCCAGTCAGCAGGCCGTCTACACCATTCACCTCGGCGACGGCACCACCCACAACCGGATCATCAACGCCGTGTCCCACGAGAACCGTTGGGTGAGTCTGGGCATCTACCACTTCACCGCCGGATCGGACTTCCAGGGCGTCACCCTGTCCAACTACACGGCCGAGGGGCAGGCGGACAACGACATCGCCTGGGACGCGGTCGGCTTCCAGTGGCTCTCCGCCAAGCCCCAGCACATCGTGGCCTCGCTCGGCGACTCCTACTCCTCCGGCGAAGGCGCGGGCGACTACGACGAGTCCACCGACCAGGAGCACGGCACCGCCGACTGGAACGCGTGCAGCCGCAGCGCCAACGCCTGGCCGCGCAAGCTGGTGCTGCCGGGCATGCCGGCGGGCCTCGCGACACTCTCCGACAACTACAGCCCGAGCGCCGAACTCGGCTTCGTCGCCTGCTCGGGCTCGACCACCTGGAACGTCGACGGCACCGCCGACACGAGTTACTGGCAGAGCGGCGAAGTCGGCGCGGCCGAGGGCGAGTTCCGGGAGATCCCGCAGATCCAGTCCGGAGTCCTCACCAAGGACACCACCCTGGTGACGGTCACCATGGGCGGCAACAACTACGGCACGTTCGTCGGCGCGATCTCCGACTGCGCGAGCCTCGGGGACTGCGCGAACAGCGACTACCTCGCCAAGTACGAGGCACTGGCCGACAAGATCAAGGAGGATGTCGGCAACACTCTGGCGGCCATCGCCCAACAGGCCCCCAACGCCAAGATCCTGATGGTCGGTTACCCGGAGATCCTCAGCCGCACAGTCAAGTGCACCGGCTCCTGGTACATCGACGGCGACGAGGCCGATGCCCTGGCCACCCTGGCCAACTACATCGACGGCGTCCAGAAGGACAAGGTCGACGAACTGCACGCGGGCGGGATCGACGTGTCGTACGCCAATCCGGTCGACGCGTTCGTCGGGCACGGCGGCTGCGACAGTGACGAGTGGATCAACAAGATCGTCCTCGGGCCGAACGGCGACGGCGACTTCCACGAGGGCGACCCGCACTCCACGTGCATCTCGGTCGCCGGGATCGGCCAGACCTGTCTGAGCCGGGAGGCCTTCCACCCGAACAACGCGGGCACCACCGGGTACGAGCATGTGGTGGAGGACGCCTTGACCGCCATCGGCTACACGGGAACATGAGCGCATGGCTCAGGTGACTCCCGTGGCACCACGCCGAGGCAGCCGGCCGGCCGGCTGCCTCGGCGCGCTCGTCCTGATCTGCGTGCTGCTCGCGGCGGGGGTGGTGGTGTGGTTCTTCCAGTCCGTGCAGGACAACGAGCAGGACCGCGACCGTGCGGCACGGGCCGCCGTGGCCGCCGCGGCGGAGCAGCTGCGTACCCGGCTGGAGACAGCCGACGCCGACGGCACGCTCACCGACCGGGAGATCACCAAGGCGCTGGGACGCGTGCGGGCACGCTCGGTCGACCGCGGTGACGACCGAGCGGTCCTGGTGGTGCAGGTCGCCGCGTCGTCCTGGGCTCAGTGCTATTCCTATACGGCACTGTCGACCGGCACGGTGAAGGCCCGGGCGCTCGATGAATGCGGCGGCTGACCGAAGGGAACCCCTACGGCACCTCGACGACCTGGACGACCGGCTCGCGGCGGTTGTGGCGGCGGATGACCAGCCACGTTATCCAGCCGACGCCGATGATGAACCCGAAGCTGATGATCCGGTAGAGCACGACCGTGGCGATGGCGGTGCTGGTCGCCACGCCACCCGTGACCAGGCCGAGGACGAGTGCGCTGTCGATGATGCCGAGTCCGCCCGGGATGATCGTGAGGGTGCCGGCGGCCATGCCCGCGCAGAAGGCGAGCAGGAGTTGGGCGTTGCTGATCTGCGTGTCGCTTATGGCGTGGAAGCACAGCCACAGACAGCCCGCGTCGAGCAGCCAGTTGAGCACGGCGAAGACGGCGGCGGCGATCGCGTGCCGGGGTTGCAGCCGGGCGGTGCGGAGTTGCTCGACGAAGCCGCGGATCCGGTCGAGGCCCTGGGTCTCGGGAAGGTGCCGCAACTTGTTGACCTTGGCGAGCGCAGCCCGGGTGGCCGGTTCGACCTTCTCCGGGTGGCGGGTGATGCGCCTGATGCCGACGGTGAGCAGCAGGACGGCCAGGCCGAGGGTGATCAGGCTGTGCCACTGCAGACTGCCGTCGGAGGCGATCGCGGAGATCGCGGTGACGACGGCCAGGGCCGCGGCGGAGAGTATGCCGGAGAGCGCGATGCACCAGGAGGCGACGGCGGGTGTGGCTCCGAAGCGGCGCATCTGCTGGTAGTTGAAGTGGGTGGAGAAGGCCGGTCCGCCGGGGAGTGTGACGCTGAGCGAGTGGGCGGCGTAGGCCAGGGCGACGTGCTTCTGGATCGGCACGATCACCCCGGCCGAGCGCAGCAGCCGGCGCTGCATGCGCGCGTAGCAGCCCATGGCGGCGACCTCGGCGACGAGCGCTACGGCGAACCAGTTCAGCCGGGGTGCGCGCAGCTGTGACAGCGCGGCGGCCAACGACGACCAGCCCAGTACCAGTTCGGTGGTGAACAGCGCGAGCAGGACCGTGATCACCACCGGGCGCACCCAGCGTCGGGTGCGACGCGGCGCCGTGTCGGCCGGTTCGGGGGTGATGGCGGTGGTGTCCGGAGCGTGCACAGGCAGGACCGTCGATTTCGTGAAGTGAGCTTCAACCGTCGGCGACCCCGGCGCCGCTCGATGCGGGGACGGTGTTCTCCGAGCGGACGAGGGAGCGGGCGCCGAGGCTGAACTGTGCCAGTTTATGCACGATGGCCCCGCGGACCGGAGTGTGCCCCTGCCTGTTCGTCCCGCGGGCAAGCCGTACCTGTCGGCTCGGCACGCGATTGTGCGGGCCCCCGCTGCACGAAGGGGCCCGCATCGCACCGGAGTTCAGACGGAGTCGGCGTGCTCCTGGTCGCGGCTGGTCTGCGCCGCCTCCGGCTCCGGCTCGTCGGCCGCGCGGCCGCCGGGCAGGACCGCGAGGACGATCAGCGTGCCGGCGGCCATGATGATCCCGCCGACCAGGCTGGTCTGCGCGACACCGTGGGCGAAGGCCTCGTGCACGGCGTCGACCAGGGCCTGTGCCTGCTGCGGTCCGGCGGACGGCGTCTTCGCGATCTCCTGGGCGACCGCCAGGCCGCCGCCGACCGAGTCCTTGGCCGTGTCGAGGGCGGCGGCGGGGAGATGGCCGCCGACCAGGTCGGTCAGCTTGTCCTTGTAGATGGTGCCCAGCAGCGAGCCGAGGATGGCGATGCCCAGCGAGCCGCCCAGTTCCAGCGCGGTGTCGTTGGCGCCGCCGCCGACACCGAGCTCGTTCTCCGGGAAGGAGCCCATGATCGTGTCCGTGGCAGGCGAGACGCTCAGTCCGACCGCGAAGCCGAGCAGCATCAGCGTGGGCAGGAAGTCGCCGTAGGTGGAGGTCTTGTCGATCCGGGTGAGCAGGAGAACGGCCGCGGTGCCGAGCACCATGCCGGTCACCACCATCGGCTTCATGCCGAGCTTGGGGGTGAGCCGTCCGGTGACCACGGCGCCGAGGAACACGGCTCCGGCCAGCGGCAGCAGTCGTACGCCGGTCTCCAGCGCGTTGTAGCCGAGGACGAACTGCAGGAACTGCGTGGCGTAGTAGATCGCGCCGAAGGTGCCGAAGAAGAAGAACAGCACCGCCGTCATCGAGCCGCTGAAGGGGCGGTGGGCGAACTTGCGGACGTCGAGCATGGGGTGCGGGTGGCGCAGCTCCCAGACCACGAAGGCGGGCAGTCCTACGGCGGCGACGACTGCCGCGGTGACGGGTCCGGCGCCCCAGCCGAAGTGCGGGCCCTCGATGATCGCGTAGACGAGGCTGCCGACCGAGACGATGGAGAGCAGACCGCCCACGTAGTCGATGCGGAACGCCGTGTCCGCCTTGGACGGCGGGACGAGGACCAGGGCGCCGACCACCGCGAGGACGGCGATGGGGACGTTGATCAGGAACGTGGAACCCCAGGCGTGGCTCTCGAGCAGCCACCCCGCGACCAGCGGGCCGACAGCGATGGCGAGGCCCGAGGTGGCGGTCCAGGCCGTGATGGCCCGCGCCCGCTCGCGCTTCGGGAAGATCGCGACCAGCAGGGACAGCGTGGCCGGCATCACCACGGCCGCGCCCACGCCCATGGTCGCGCGGGCCGCGATGACGAGAGCGGTCTCGTGGACGAGGCTGCCCATCACCGATCCGCCGGCGAAGATCATCAGGCCGGTGACGAGGGCGCCGCGGCGGCTGTACTTGTCGCCGATCGAGCCCAGTACGAGCATCAGCGCGGCGTACGGGACGGTGTAGCCGTCGATGACCCACTGCAGATCGCTGCTGCTCAGGCCGAGGTCGGTGGTCATGTCGGGTGCGGCCACGATCAGCGAGGTGTTCGCCATGACCACGATCAGCAGGCTCAGGCACAGCACGATCAGGGCGGACCAGCGGCGTGCGTAGGGCCCGGCCGTCCGGTCGACGGGGGTGGTGACGAAGAGCGGCATCGGGGACTCCTGGGGACGCATTAATTGCTCACTGATGTGCAGACTATTTTATTGCCCATTGATGTGCAACTATGCCGGGACGAGCCAGCCCCTCCAGGAGGTGTCGACGTGATCAGCCGCAGCAGCGCCAGGGCGCACGCCACCCGCGCCCGCATCCTGGAAGCGGCCCTGCGGGAACTGGGCCGCGACCCCGACTGCAGCCTCGGTGACATCGCCGTGGCCGCGGGCGTGGCCCGGCGCACCATATACGGGCACTTCACCGGACGGGCCGCACTGGTCCAGGGCCTCGCCGCGGACGCCGGGGAGGCGGTACGGCGGGTGAGCGCCGCCGCTCAGCCGCCGGCGCCGGACGCCGTGACCGCGCTGGCCCGCTTCGTCCTGGCCCTGTGGTCGGTCGGCGACCGCTACCGCACCCTCCTCGGCCTCGCCCACCGCGACCTCGGCCCCGACGCGATCGACGCGCTGCTCCGCCCGGCCCGCGAGACGGTCAGCGGGATCCTCGCCCAGGGCCAGCAACAGGGCGTCTTCCACACCGCCGTCCCGCCGGGACCGCTCAACAGAGCTCTGGAGGCACAGATGCTGGCGCTGCTGGAATGCGTCAACTCCGGCCTCTGGAAAGACGACGGCACGGCAGCCGCCACCGCCGCCCTCATCGCCGCGGGCGTCGGACGCGACAGCGCCGCCGCCACGGTTCACCGACTGCGACCGTCCCGCTGAAGGAGACCTCATGTATCAACACCCGCACGACTACGCCGACTTCACGTACGGGGCGTACGAGTCCGACGACACGCGCCCGCCGCGCAGGAACCGGCGCCCGGTCGTCGTCGCGGTCGGCGCGCTGGTCGCGCTGCTCGTCGTTCCCGTCGCCGTCGACCGCCTCGCGACGGCGCGGGTCGAGTCCCGTACGGCCAGGGCGTTCCAGGAGGGCATGCACACGCCCTCGGTGCCGGAGGTCCACGTACGGGGCTTCCCCGTGCTGACCCAGCTGGCCGCCGGCACCCTGCGGCACGTGGACATCACCGCGCACGACATACCGGCGAGCGAGACCACCGGCCCGCTTCCGGTGAGCCAACTCTCGCTCCGTCTCGCCGGGTTGAGGAAGTCGGACGACGACAAGGAGGCACTGGCCCGCTCGGCGGAGGCGACCGCCCTGCTGTCCTACCCGGACGTGTCCGACGCCCTCGGGCTGGAGATCTCGCGGGGTGCCCGGCCCGACCAGGTACGCGCGCAGGTCCTGCTCGCTCCAGGCGCCGACGTCACCGTGGCCGCGACCGTCTCGGTGCTGTCCGGCAACCGCATCGCCTTCAAGAACTTCCAGGTCACCGGGGGCCTGCTGCCCGAGGTGGGGCGAACGGCGCTCACCAGGGTCTTCGAGCGGCCGATACAGCTGCGGAACATCCCCGACGGGCTGCGGCTTCGGTCCGTCACCGCGACGGAGAGCGGGCTCAGTGCCCGGCTGTCGGGCGAGTCGGTCACCTTCCGGTCCGACGACAGCGCGCGGAGCGGTTCGGCATGAGTCAACTCGCCGTACGGGGAGGGTGTTTGAGGGCTCAGCCGTCCGTGACGGGGCGAATCGCGCCAGCGATCTCGTCCACCACGTCACGGGCCTGCTTCTCCGGGACGCCGGTCGCGATCAGCGCGGCGACGGCAGCGTGGGTGCCGTCGTCCTCCAGTTCCCCGGTGTTGAGCTCTTCGAGCAGCGCGACCGTCAGGGCCTCGAGTCCGGCGCTCAGTACGGCGGGAGGCAGCTGAGTGTGGAAGACGCCGTCGCGCTGTCCGCGGTCCAGGATGGCGGTGGCGGCGCGGCGGGCCGGTGCCAGGACCTCGGCCACCCGCTCGACGCCCAGGTCACGGCGGGCCAGGGCCAGCAGGAGCCGGTAGCGGTCGCCCACGGTCCACATCGACAGGACGAAGCGCACGAACGCCCGGTCGGCCGACTCCACCGGTTCCGGGTCGGCGGGCAGCGCGGCCATCAGCGCCTCCGAGGCCTCCTCGGCCAGCGCCTCAAGCAGCGCCTCCCGGCCGGGGAAGTGCCCGAACAGCGTGCGCCGGACCACGCCTGAGGCGCGGGCGAGCTCCTCCAGGGTGATGTCCGGATTCCGGCCGAGTTCCCGGCGGGCCGTGGCCAGGATGCGTTCCCGGTTGGAGCGCGCGTTGCTTCGCTGGGGGACTCGGGCCGGCGGCTTGGTCACGGACAACCTCGGTGAAGTGCGGGAACGACGGAGCAGGGGCGAACGGTACGTCCAGTCTGGCACGGTCCGGCGGCCGGTCCCCTCCCACGGCGGGGACCGGTCCGCCGGCCGTCGCTCAGTAGGGCCGAAGGTAACGGTCGAGCCGGGAACGCGCCCGGTTCACGCTGAGTCCCAGTGCCTTGCCGAGCGCCTCGCCCGACACGTCGTCGGCCCGCACCCCGTACGCGGCCTCCCTGCCGACCCGGCCCGCCATGCGTTCCAGCATGGCCACCGCCTTCACCGCGGCCACCGGTGCCGTCTCCGCGAGCGCGTCGAGCCGTTCCTCCAACTGCTCCATCAGATCGGAGAGTTCCTCCGGCAGCGGGACCGTACGGCGTTCGACCGCGCTGATGTGCTCCCACCAGTCCTCGTACGCGTCGGACGTGTCCAGGTCGTCCAGGTCGTGGTCCTCCACCTGGTCCCAGTCGATGGGATGGCTCTCGCCGCGCCAGCCGCACGCGCAGGAGGCCCGCCAGGCCGCCGCCTTGGGGCGGCCCAGCCAGCCGTTGTACGCCCACCACTCGCGCGTCTGGAATCCGTTGGTGCCACTGCCCACGTCCAGATACACGGGTTTGGGCTCACTGCCGTCGGCGAGGGTCGCCCCCACGATGCCCTCGTGGGACTCACCGAACTCCTCACTCCGCCACGCCACAACTCCCCCTTCCGGCAACCCTGTCACGGCCGGACCGGCACCCAGGGCGCCGGTCCGGTCACAGTACGAGAGTCCCGCGGAACGGGCGTCCGGGGAGGGCGATTTCACCCAACAGACCGGATTGTTGGGCAGGTTGTGCCCGTCAGGCGACCGCGGGATCGAGCAGCCCCGCGCGCAGGCGCCGGAGCATACGGCTGATGAGGCGGGAGACGTGCATCTGGGAGACGCCGAGCTCCTCGCCGATCTCGGCCTGGGTGCGCTCCTCGACGTAGCGCATGTGGATGATCTTCCGCTCCCGCTCGTCGAGTTGGGCGATCAGGGGGGCCAGGGAGTTCAGGTCGTCGACCAGTTCGAGGCACGGGTCGTCCTCGCCGATGACGTCGCCGAGCACGCTCTCGCCCTCGGCGCCGGCGTCGGAGCTGAGCGCGGCGTCGAGCGAGGAGGAGGTGTAGCCGTTGGACGCCTTGCGGGCCTCGATGACCTCTTCCTCGGTCAGGCACATCAGCTCGGACAGTTCCCGGGTGGTGGGCGTACGGCCGAGGCGGGAGCGGAGTTCCTCGGTGGCCTTGGCGAGCTCGACGCGGGCCTCCTGCAGCCGGCGCGGCACATGGACGGCCCAGCTGGTGTCGCGGAAGAAGCGCTTGATCTCACCGACGATGTAGGGAACGGCGAACGAGGTGAACTCGACCTCTCGGGTGAGTTCGAAGCGGTCGATCGCCTTGATGAGTCCGATCGTGCCGACCTGGACGATGTCCTCCATCTCGTTGTTGCTGCGGCTGCGGAAGCGGGCCGCCGCGTAGCGCACGAGGGAGAGGTTCATCTCGATCAGGGTGTTGCGCACGTACTGGAACTCGTGGGTGCCCTCCTCCAGCGAGGTCAGCCGGTCGAAGAACTGGCGCGACAGTTCACGCGCGTCCTTCGGGCTCACCTTCGACGGCTCCGCGATCAACGGGAGCGGCTCTTCGGCCGCCACCCGCAGCCCTGCCGTGGCCGCTGCCTTCGCTGCCGTCACGGCTCCCATAACGCCCACCCCATTCGTTCGAACGAACTTCGGTCAAGAGCCCCCTGCCCCGGTTCGCACGTCTCACTCCCCCTCGTTCGGTCAAATCCGGGGCGGGCGCCTGACTTTCGGTACGGAGGTCGAATGGGCGGCTCACGCGCCCTTGCGGCCGACGCCCGCGTAGACCCAGTACTCGGACGGGTTCTCCGGGATCTCGTCCCCGGCGTCCGGGCGCCACAGGGGGACGTAGGTCAGACCGGGTTCGACGAGGTCGAAGCCGTCGAACAGGCCGAGGATCTCGTCGTGGGAACGGGCGGTGACGGGCGAGGTGGCCTTGGAGCGGTACAACTGGCCGACGGCCGCGGCGGTGTCCGGGCGGTCCTGGTTCGTCGCGTGGCTCAGTGCGAGCCAGCTGCCGTCGGGCAGTGCGTCACGGAACTCGGCGACGATGCCGGCCGGGTCCTCCGCGGGCGTGATGAAGTGCAGGATCGTGATCATCAGGACGGCGACCGGCTGCTCGAAGTCGATCAACTTCCTTACCTGCGGGGCGGACAGGACCTCGGCCGGCCGCCGGATGTCGCCGTCGACGATGTCCGCGTCCGGGTTGTCGGCGAGCAGGGAGGTGCTGTGCGCGACCGCCACCGGGTCGTTGTCGACGTAGACCACGCGGGCGCCGGGGCTGGCGGCCTGCGCGACCTCGTGGACGTTGCCCTGGGTGGGGATGCCCGAGCCGAGGTCGATGAACTGCCGCACTCCTGAGGCGACAAGGAAGCGCACGGCCCGGCCGAGGAAGTCGCGGTTGGCCCGGGCCAGGGTGCGCACCTGGGGGTCGATCGCGGTGAACGCCGCCAACGCCTCGCGGTCTATGGCGAAATTGTGTTCACCGCCCAGCATCGCGTCGTACATTCGGGCGACACTCGCCTTGTCGGGATCGATCCCCTGCGGAAGCCCTGCGCTACCCGGCACTGCAACTCCTCTTCGCCCGAAGATCCTTGACGAGTCATCATATGATTGCCGTCGAACGCACTGCAGACCGCATGCCCCACGCCACGCGGCCGGTCCCCATCCGGAAAGGCACGACCCTGCGGAACGAACCGCGAAGTCACCACGGTGACGCACTCCCTGCCGGGCCCCCACGCCGCAGGCAGGTCTTCGCCCCCGCGGCGGACGTGATCGGCTCGGAGCTCGATCTGCGGCTGACGGGCACCCACGTCGTGCACGCGCTCACGCCCGGGTTCTGCGACGCGGCCTCGGTGTATCTGCTGGAGCGGTGGGTGCTGGAGGAGAACGCGACGCAGTCCGTCGATCCGGCCCAGATCGAGGCGCGCCGGCTGGCGGTGCGGGTGGGCGCGGAGGCGCAGGAGACCTGGGACGGTGTGCTGCCGGTCGGTGAGGTCATCGTCTTCCCGCGCGAGACCCCGTACGCGCGCGCCCTGGCCACCGGCCACACCCAGGTGCTCGACGGGGTGGACGCGCACACCTCGCAGCGGCTGCTGGCCTCCGCGGGCGGGGACGCGCAGCGCATAGACGACCTGCTGAAGACGGCGTCCTTCCTCGTGGTGCCGCTCCAACTGCGCGGCGCCGTCATCGGTTTCATCGCCTGCACCCGCGGCCCGGAGCGGGAACCGTTCCTGCCCGGCGAGGCCGTGGCCGTGGAGTCGCTGGCGGCCCGCGCCTGTGTGGCCCTGGACAACGCGCGCCGCTACGAACGCGAGCGCCGCACCGCGCTGGCCATCCGCAACAGCCTGCTCCCGGACCCGGCCCGGCAGTTCCCCGGCTGCCGTATCGCCCACGGCTATCTCCCCGCCGGCCAGGGCAACATCATCGGCGGCGACTGGTTCGACGTGCTGCCGCGCCCCGGCGGCCGGGTCGGCCTGGTCGTCGGCGACGCGATGGGGCACGGCCCCGACTCCGCCGTCGCCATGATCCAACTGCGCACCGCCGTAAGGACGTTGGCCCGGCTCGACATGGAGCCGGCCGAACTCATGCGCCGCCTCGACGAGTTGGCCTACGACACCCCGGGCGCGTCCTTCGCCACCTGCATCTACGCCGAGTGGGATGCGGCCTCGCGCACCTGCACCCTGGTCGGCGCCGGGCACCCTCCCCCACTGCTGCGCGGACCCGAGGGGCCGACCGCACCCGTGATCCTCGCCAGCTCGGGACTGCCGCTGGGGCTCGCCACCGGCAACTACGAGCCCACGGTGCTGACCGTCTCCGAGCCGTCCCTGCTCCTGCTCTACAGCGACGGGCTGGTCGAGTCCCGGCACGCCGACATCGACCAGGAGATCGCCCGGCTGGCCACAGCCCTCGACACGGCGGCCGCCGAACCCGCGCCGGACGGCGGCCCGGACGCGTTCCCCGCACTGTGTGAACGGCTGCTCCGCGTCCCCGGCGCGGCGCCCGGAGCCGACGACCGCACGCTGCTGCTGGCCGAGTTGACGCCCGCGACCACCTGAACAGGCCGCGGGCGTCCTCGCCCCCTGCATCGTCCGGTGATCAGCGCCCGGTCGGCAGCATGGCCCACACGGCCTTGCCGCCGGTGAGCGCCGACCGGTCGACCCCCCAGGTGTCCGCGAGCGCCTGCACGATGAACAGCCCGCGCCCGCTCTCGTCGTCGACACACGGCTCGCAGCGGGAGAGCCCGCCCCCCGTGTAGTCGTGGTCGTGCACCTCGATGCGCAGCCAGCGGTCGTCGACGATACCGACCCCGCACAGGAGCCGCGCGCTGGGGGTGTGGCACACGCCGTTGGTGGCCAGCTCCGAGACAAGCAGCACCGCGTCGTCACGCACGCTCTCGGGCAGGCCCCACTTGGCCAGTTGCGCACCCATGACGTGACGGGCGACGCGGACGCCGGAGCGGTGCGCCGGAAGTTCCAGCCAGTGCGCCAAGTCGGGGCTGGCGACGTCTAAAAGCTGCGGGGAGGGAGTCGTGTGGGGGGACACGGTGGTTCGCCTTCCATTGGGGGCGTGCGCAGGCGGGAGACGCGGGTCAGCAGCAACAGGCGTGCCGGAATTGGGGTGTTCCGGCGGGGGGCCTAGATCACTGACACAAGTAACTATGCCCATAGGTCAGTTCAAGCTGCAACCGGCTCCCTGATAATTACAGAACGGCGATTTCTGTCTGGCGGCATCAGCAAGTCGCTGTCAGACTAACGCCGGTGACAGTCCCTCAGGAGGTTGGGCGTGAGCGAAGCTCGTTCGGGCGCCGGTGCACCCACGGTCCTGCGCATGATCCTCGGCCGCCGGCTGCAGGACCGGCGGCAGGACGCGGGCGTGTCCCTGGAGGACGCCGCCAGGGCCCTGCGGGTGACGTCCCTGACCATCCGCCGCCTGGAGAAGGCCGAGGTCGGCCTCAAACCGCTCTACGTCGAGAAGCTGCTGGAGACCTACGGCGCCGGCCGGCAGGAGATCGAGGAGTTCGTCGCCCTCGCCGAGCGCGCCAACCGGCCCGGCTGGTGGCACGACTTCCGTGATGTGCTGCCCGGCTGGTTCACCGCCTATGTGAGCCTGGAGACCGGCGCCAAGACCCTGCGCACCTATGAACCCCACTACGTCACGGGACTCCTCCAGACGTACGACTACGCACGTGCCGTACTGAGCGGCGGCTTCCCGAACGACAACGACGAAGACCTTGAACGGCGGGTGCAGTTACGTCTGCGCCGCCAGAGTCTGCTGGAGAGGCCGGACTCGCCCACCTTGTGGGCGGTGCTGGAAGAAGCCGTGCTCCACCGGGTGGTGGGCGGTCCCGCGGTCATGCGGGACCAGATAGACCGGCTCCTCGAGGTCTCGGAACTGGACCACGTCAGTGTCGACATCGTCCCGTTCTCGGCGGGTGCCCACGTGGGGGCGTGCGCACCCTTCACCTATTTCCGGTTCGAGGAACCGGAGCTGCCCGACATCGTCTACAGCGAGATCCTCTCCGCCTCCATGTATCTGGACCAGCGATCCGACGTCGCGGCCCATCTGGAGGCGCACAACAGGATGTCGCTGCTGACCTCGTCCGCGGACAGCAAGGCGCTCTTGAACCGCATGCGCAAGGAGTACTCATGACCACCACCGACAACACGGTCTACAACGGGATGCCCGCGTCGAACCTCGGCGAGCAGGGCTGGGAATGCCCCTGGAGCGGTCCCAACGGCGGTCAGTGCGTGGAGACCAAGCAACTCGCCGACGGCCGTGTCGCGTTGCGCCAGTCGACCGACCCCGCCGGACCCGCGCTGATCTACACGCCGCAGGAGATGGCCGCGTTCGTCGCCGGGGTCAAGCGCGGCCTGGCCGACCATCTGATGGCCGGCTGAACCAGAACCACGGGCGTGAGGAACTGGAGCCGGCCCGGCTGCGACCTGCCCGAGACGCCGATGCACACCATTTGAGAGGGACAGCATGACCAACCCCCACGCCGCGCGGGACATCGACACCAGCAGGCCGCACTCCGCCCGCATGTACGACTACTACCTGGGCGGCAAGGACCACTTCGAGGTCGACAAGCAGGCGGCCGAGACGGTCGCGGCCGCCTACCCGGCCATCTTCGTCTGCGCCCGCGAGAACCGTGCGTTCATGCACCGGGCCACCCGTGTCCTGGCCCGCGAGCACGGCATCCGGCAGTGGCTCGACATCGGCACCGGCATCCCCACCGAACCGAACCTGCACCAGGTCGCCCAGTCCGTGGTCCCCGAGGCCCGGGTGGTCTACGCCGACAACGACCCGCTGGTCCTCAAGTACGCCGAGCGGCTGATGCGCAGCACCAGGCAGGGCCGCACCACCTATGTGCAGGCGGACGTCAACGACCCCGAGACGCTGCTCAACGCCCCGGAGTTGGCCGAGGTGCTGGACCTCGGCCAGCCGGTCGCACTCTCACTCAACGCACTCCTGCACTTCGTCACCGACGCCCAGGACCCGTACGGGCTCGTGGAGCGCCTGCTGTCGGTCCTCCCTTCGGGCAGCGCCCTGGCCATCAGCCACTGCACACCCGACTTCGACCCCGCCACCTGGGAGAAGGTGACGTCGATCTACACCAACGCCGGGACACCGGTGCAGTTCCGCTCCCAGAAGGACGTCTCCCGCTTCTTCACCGGGCTCGACCTGCTCGAACCCGGCATCGCGGTCGGCCACCGCTGGCGCCCCGACGCCTCCGACGAGGACGCCGTCACGGCGGAGCCGCCCACGGACGCAGAGGTCAGCCTGTGGACCGGAGTGGGCATCAAACCGTAGCGCCCTCCCAGGACGCCAACGACGTTACGTGCGGGAAACCTTGACGACGGCGGTGCCGGATGCCACGATTCCGGCGCCGCCATGTTTGCGTAAACATCCCCCTCCACTCACTCACGCCGAGCCCACCGGGTCCGGAGACGGCGAGCCGACAACCCCGTCCCGCCCGGTACCTGTTCCAACGGCCGCTCAGCCGCGCGCAGGCCCCGTCCTGCGCCGAGCCGCCAATCCTGAAAGGGCAAGTCGATGCGCACCAACCCCGCCAGAACCCGTCTGCGGGCCACCTTCGTGGCCGTCGCGATCGCCGCGGTCACCGGCACCACGCTGGCCGGCAGCCCCGCCTCCGCCGCGCCGAGCACGAACACGTCCCAGTTCAAGGGCGTCAACTGGGCCGACCCGCGCGACAATTACGCCGACGACCCGGTCGTCCTGTCCGGCCTGTCGCTCACCGACACCTACGCCCAGACGTACACGAAGGCGACCCGTGTCATCGCCGCGTTCCGCGCCAACCTCGGCGCCAACACGGTGCGTCTGCCCATCAACCCGTACACGGTGAACGGCAGTTACTGGAAGTCGTACCGCGGTGTCATCGACGCGGCGACGGCGCAGGGCTTCAAGGTCATCGTGTCGTACTGGGAGGGGACGGGCGCCAACAAGGACGGCTTCATCGACGACCCCGCCACCTACTGGCCCATGTGGGACACCGTGGTAAAGGCCTACCAGCACAACCAGCGCGTCTACTTCGAGCCGATGAACGAGCCCCACGGCTACACCGACGCCGAGTGGGCCGACCTCGCCGCCAAGTGGCTCGACACCTACTCCCATGTGCCCCGCAACCGGGTGTTCGTGAGCGGCGCCGGCTACAACGACCACGTCACCACGGTCTGCGCCGACCCGCGACTGAAGGGCACTTACCTCTCCCTGCACCACTACGGCTTCTGGAAGAGCTACGCCACCTACGACCAGTGGGTGAGCGACCTCAAGGTACGCCTCGGCGACTGCGCGAACCGTACGGTGGCCGACGAGTTCGGTGCCCCGATGACCACGGGCCTGAACTACAACGTGCCCACCCCCGACGACAATTCGATCAACTTCATCCAGGCCGACACCGACACCTTCCGCAAGCTCGGCATGGGCTCCGTCTACTGGCCCGGCCTGCGCACCGACGACACGTACTCGATCCAGAAGCTCATCGGCGACGCGGCCCGCCCCTGGCTGGCCACGACCAACCAGTCCGGCGCGGACCGCCTCGCCTGGGCGTGGGGTCGGGGGCGACCGGTCAAGTCCTAGGGCTGCGACCGAGGCGGGTGGCGTGATCCGTGTCCGCGAGGTGGCGGGCGGGGCGGATCGCGGCACCCGGCTCAGGGTGAACCGATCGGCGTCGTAAGGGAGTTCACGGTCAGCGCGCCGGCGACAGTGCCACCCTGCGCCGCTCCCGGTCGATTTCGGTGACGACGACCTTGAGTTCGTCGCCCACTTGAGGGATGCGCTGGGCCGGCTCCACGGGGATCCCGGTGAACTCCCCTATATGGACCAGTCCTTCAATGCCTTCGGCGACCCGGACGAAGACGCCGATCGGGACCACCTTGGTGACCTGTCCCCGCAATGTGCGACCCACCGCGACCCCTTCGGCGAACACCGCGAAGGGGTCCGGCTGCATCGCCCTCAAGGACAGCCGCGCCTCTCCGTGCCAGTCGTCGAAGTAGAGGAACTCGCCCGAGACGTGCTGTCCGATCCGCACGACGTCCGAACCGGCCTGGATGTGACGCCATGACAGTTCGGGGATCGTGATGAACCCGACGCCGGGAAAGACCGGATGGTCGGGGCCGTCGTCCAGCGCCACGAACACACCGAACCGCTCGATCGCGGCGACCGTCCCGGACAGAATCTCACCGGGGCGACGCGAGGTCAGGAACGCCCAGAGTTCCGGGTTCTCGGTAGCGGTCATCGCCAGCCGCACTCGCCCCTCGTCGGGATCGACCGCCACCACTTCCGCGGTGATCCGTCGGCCGACCTCCACGGCCACAGCCGTCCTCCAGCGCCAAGAGACGTCCGCCGGCCAGACGACGCCCAGCGGGCGCGCGGAGAACCCGTCCAGGGTGACCACCACCCCCCGAGACCGCGTGACCTCCACGACGGTCCCGCTACAGATGTCCCCCACGTGGATCCCGGCCAGGAATTCCCTGGCCGCCTGATCGTCCGCCGCTGCCCCCATGCCGTGCAGCCTCTCACGAGAAGCACCCCTGCCGTCTCATGGAATTCCCCGAGGACCGGCGGATGTGCGAGCATCTGCCGCGGCTACCCCAGGCGCAGGCGGTCGTGGAAGTCGGCACCCCTGCGCCGCACAGCACCGGCGACCTCCGAGTGACGGTCAGTCGTCTCCCGCCTTGACGGCGGCGGCCTCCCGCATTTCCGTGATCCTGCCGTCGAGGACGGTGAAGATCGACGTCACCCGGAACTCCTCCCGCCCGGCCTCCCGGGCGATGACGGCGCGGTCGCGGTCTCCCGTACGGATCAGGATGTCGTGCTCGATGGCGCCCCTGTCCCCCGCTTCCAGGTACGTGTGGAACGGCTCACGGACCTCCACCTTCTCGTACAGCTCGGGAAAGACTTCGAAGTGCTTCCGCAGCGCCTCGACACCGGCCGCCTTGGCCCGGCCGAAGCTGACGATCCCTCCGTCGTCCGCCCAGTAGTGGTGAATATCGTCGATGGCACTGCCGTTTTCGACGTCACACAGGTCTGAGACCCAGGTGTACACACCGGGGAAGAGATCCCGATGGCGCTCCGTCGTATCCAGCTTGCCGCAGGTTGACATCTTGGTCACCGACCAAGTTCACTGGTCTCACTTCCGTTGGTCAGTGAACAAGAGAGTGAGCCAGGGAGATCATGCCGAAGACGTGGTTCCTCACCGGAGCCTCGAAGGGATTCGGCCTGGAGTGGGCGGAAGCCGCTCTCGAACGCGGCGACCAGGTCGCCGGGACAGGTCGCTCGGACTCCGCGTCCGACGACCTGGTCGCGAAGTACGGCGACGCGGTGCTGCCCCTGTAGCTCGACGTCACGTCGGCCTCACCCACGATGGACTCCGCCATCAGGCCGAGCAGCCGGTCCTTGGTGCGGATGTGCAACATGACCGTGTCACCCTGACGCCGAGTTCGGCGGCCACCGCCCTCGCGGAGAGTTTGGCGATGCCTTCTCTTCGCAGGACGTCGAATGCGGCCCCGACTGCCCGGGCGAGCGTGATTCCGATTCCCCGCGGCAGCCAGCGATGAGCGAGATCAACTCCGTCGCATTGTCGGTGCCGTACCCCACGAGGTGAATGCTGCGGCTGCGGGTGTTCGCCTAATGGCGATCACCCCCGACACGACATGCAGCCATTCCTCGCCGACATGGCGCGCGGTCTTGGCCTGGACAAGCCCCTGGACCCGATCGTGCAGGAGTCCTGCGCCTTCTGCGACGACCATGTCCTGGTCGACGAGTACAAGGGTCTGGTCCTTGAGAAGTCCGAGGGCGAGCGGATCGCCGTCCGGCTCGGCGACCGGAGGGCGGCCATTCTCCGGCACCACGGCCTGCTGACGGTCGGACGGTCCGTCGTGCCCCTGGCGCACCGGCAGTTCAGCGACGCCAACATGGCGCGGCACAACTTCAATCTCCTGGCCGACCTCGTGGTGGAGCAGGAGCCCGACGTACTGGAGTGATCAGAGGGCCCACCAGCAGTACAGCCTCCGGTTCCCCGCCACGGCCCGCCGGGCCAGCCCGGACAGCAGCCGGAGCAGTTCCAGCGCGTCGGCGGGCGGCAGACCCACTTCCTCCACGGCCGCGAACGACCCTGCCACCAGGCCCAGTTGGTCATCCGTTGCCGAGGCCAGCGCGTCCCGGAGCGTGTCGGAGACGCTGATGACGAAGGCGGTTTCCGCCTCGGGGTTGGAGAGCAGTTGCCCGGAGCGCGGGCGGGCCCGTGCCTCGTCGTAGGCGCAGTCCGTGAGGAGGCCTTCGAGCCGCGCCATGACGACCACCGGGTCGATGCCCTTCAGGGAGAGCACGTCGAAGACCGACGGATCCGGTCCGCCCGGTGCGTCGAGGACACCGACGGCGGACTCGTCGCTCGCGGCGGAGTAGTAGTCGCAGATCGCCATGCCGTAGATCCTGCCCGATCCCGGGTTCCGAAGGGCGCCTGTCGTACGGTTGCCACTCGGGGTTGGTGAACATTGGGGTTGAAATGGCCGTTTCCGGCGACGAGTTGACGCGCACGCTGCCCGGCATTCTGCGGGAGCACTCGGACCGGATCGGGGACAAACCCGCCTATCTGGACGACCGACGTGCCGTCACCTACCGGGAGTTGGAGCGGCGCACGGCCCGGCTGGCGGGCCATCTGGTACGGCTCGGGGTGGGGCGTGGGGACCGGGTCGCGATCCATCTGGGCAACCGGGTGGAGCTGGTCGAGGCCTGGCTCGGTGTGCTGCGTGCCGGGGCGATCGGCGTGCTGCTCAACTCGGCCGCTTCGGAGGAGGAGTTGGCGTACTTCCTCGACGACAGCGGCGCCGTCGCGATCGTGACGGAGGCGCCGGACGCCCAACTGGGCGCCGTACGACGGGTGATCGCCGTCGGACGGGACGAACCGACCGACGGCGCCCTCGACTTCGAGGACCTGGCCCGAACGGATTCGGGTACGGCCGCCCGTGACGACCTCGGGCTCGACGAGCCGGCCTGGATCCACTACACGTCGGGCACCACCGGCCAGAGCAAGGGCGTGGTCTCGACGCAGCGTTCCGCCCTGTGGTCGGTGGAGAAGGCCTACGTCCCGGCGTACGAGCTGGAACAACAGGACCTGCTCCTCTGGCCGTTGCCGATGTTCCACGCCCTCGGCCACTCCGTGTGCCTGCTGGCTGTCGTCTCCGTCGGTGCGACGGCACGCGTCCTCGGACCGGGCGCGAACCTCGCCGAGGCGCTCGCCGCCGAGCCGTTCACCGTCCTCGGCGGGGTGCCCGCCACCTACCGTCTGCTGCTGGAGTCACTGCGCGAGACGGCACGTCCGGTGCCCGCGTCGCTGCGGGTGTGTGTCAGCGGAGGGGCACCCTGTTCCCCGGAGTTGAGGGCCGAGGCCGAACGGGTCCTGGGCGCTCCCCTGCTCGACGGGTACGGCTCCACGGAGACCTGCGGGAAGATCGCGATCGAGCGGCTGGACAGCCCGCGTGACGACCACTCGCGCGGTTTCCCGCTGCTGGTGCTGGACGTCCGGATCACCGATCCGTCCGCCGGTACCGAGGCCAGCGACGGGGACGAGGGTGAGATCTGGGTGCGCGGTCCCGGGCTGATGGCCGGCTATCACAACCGGCCGGACGCGACAGCGGAGGCGTTCACCGACGGCTGGTACCGCACCGGGGACCTCGGCCGGCGCGACACGAACGGCCACCTCCATGTCACCGGCAGGGTCAAGGAACTCATCATCCGAGGCGGTGTGAACATCAACCCGTCCGAGGTGGAACGGGTGTTACTGGCCCGCCCCGACATCGTCGACGCCGCGGTCGTCGGCCGACGGCACGACGTGCTGGGCGAGGTGCCGGTGGCCTTCGTCGTGCCCGGCCCGGACGGGGTCGACACGGAGCGGGCGCTCGCCGCCTGCCGGGAGCGGTTGTCCGGGTTCAAGGTGCCGGACGAGATCTATCCGACCGAGTCCCTTCCCCGTACCGCGTCCGGGAAGACCGCCCGCGCCGTGCTCGTCGAGGAGTTGCCTCAGCGCCTCGCCGCGGAACGTACGGCCGCCTCGGCCGCGCTGCGCGAGCGGCTCGCCACCGCGTCCGACGCCGTGCTCGACCTGGTCCTCGACGTGACGGCACGGACCCTCGACGTCCCCGTACCGGAGCTGGACCCCGAAGTACCGTTCAGCGCCCAGGGGTTGGCCTCGCTCGGTGCCGTCCTGCTGCGCGACCGGCTGGGCACGGCGACCGGGCTCGCGCTGCCCGCGACGCTGGTCTTCGACCACCCCACGCCCACCGCCGTGGCGGATCTGGTGCGCGCCGCGCTGCACGGCGAGAGCGGCCCGGGGCCCGCGCGTACTTCCGCGGGCGACCCCGGGGAGCCCATCGCCGTCGTCGCCATGGCCTGCCGCTATCCGGGCGGGGTGGAGTCCCCGGAGGACCTGTGGCGGCTGCTCGCCGACGGCACCGACGCGACCTCCGACTTCCCCGCCGACCGCGGCTGGAACGTGGCCGACCTGTACGACCCGGACCCCGACCACCTGGGTAAATCGGTCACCCGGCGGGGCGGTTTCCTGCACGACGCGGCCGACTTCGACGCGGCCTTCTTCGCCATGTCACCCCGCGAGGCCCTTGCCACCGACCCCCAGCAACGGCTGCTCCTGGAGACGAGTTGGGAGCTGCTGGAGCGGGCGGGGCTGGACCCGGCCGGGCTGCGCGACAGCGACACCGGTGTCTTCGTGGGCGTCATGCACGCCACCTACGCGAGCCGACTTCACCACGGCGGGCACGAGTTGGAGGCGCATCTGGCCCTCGGCTCGGCCGGCAGCGTGGCCTCCGGCCGTATCGCCTACACGCTGGGGCTGCGCGGCCCCGCCGTGACCGTGGACACCGCGTGCTCGTCGTCGCTGGTCGCGATGCACTCGGCCGTACGATCCCTGCGCGACGGGGAGTGCTCTCTCGCGCTGGCCGGCGGCGTCACGGTCATGTCGTCGCCCGGCCCGTTCATCGCGTTCAGCAGACTGCGCGGGCTGGCTCCGGACGGCCGCTGCAAGCCCTTCTCCGCGGCGGCCGACGGTACCGCGTGGGGCGAGGGTGTCGGCCTGGTCCTGCTGGAACGGCTCTCGGACGCGCGCCGCAACGGACATCCAGTACTGGCCGTGCTGCGCGGCTCGGCCGTCAACTCCGACGGCGCGTCCAACGGCCTCACCGCCCCCAACGGCCCCGCACAGCAACGGGTGATCCACGCGGCGCTGGCCGACGCGGGACTGTCCCCGGCCGACATCGACACCGTGGAGGCACACGGCACGGGCACCGCGCTCGGCGACCCGATCGAGGCACACGCGCTCCTCGCCACCTACGGCCGGGACCGTCCCGCCCAACGCCCGCTGTGGCTCGGCTCGTTGAAGTCCAACCTCGGACACACCCAGGCTGCGGCCGGGGTCGCCGGTGTCATCAGGACGGTGCTGGCGATGCACCACGACCGACTCCCCCGCACCCTGCACGCCGACGAGCCGTCCCCGCACGTGGACTGGTCGTCGGGCACGGTACGGCTGCTGTCCCAGGAAGAAGAGTGGCGGCCCGAGCCCGGCCGGCCGAGGCGGGCGGCGATCTCCGCGTTCGGCATCGGCGGGACCAACGCGCACGTGATCCTGGAGGAGGCTGACGCAGACACTCCACCATCCCCGCGCAACACAGTGGCACCCCCGTTGCTCCTCTCGGCCGCCACCCCGTCCGCCCTCCGGGCACAGGCCGCACGCACCGCGGCCTTCCTCCGCGAACACCCCGAACTCCCTCTGCTGGACGTGGCGTTCACCCACGCCATCAGCCGTTCCGGACTCCTCCACCGAGCGGCCGTCACCACCAGCGACCGGGCGGCGACCCTGACCGCACTGGACGCCCTGACGGAGTCCGTTCCCTCCCATACCGCCGCCCGCCTGGCCATGTTGTTCACCGGCCAGGGCGCCCAACGCACCGGTATGGGAAGGGAGTTGCACGAGTCCTTCCCGGTGTTCGCGACCGCTTTCGACGCTCTGTGCGCACGCTTCGACGCCCACCTGGAGTATCCGCTGCGCTCAGTCCTCTGGGACGCGGACAAGAGCGCCCTGCTGGACCGCACGGACTTCACCCAGGCCGCCCTGTTCACCTACGAGGTGTCCGCCTTCCGGCTGCTCACCTCCTGGGGTGTACGGCCGGACTTCCTGGCCGGGCACTCGGTCGGCGAACTGGCGGCGGCGCACTGCGCGGGCGTGCTGTCCGAGGCGGATGCCGTCGAACTGGTCGCCGCACGTGGGAGGTTGATGCGGGAACTGCCGGAGGGCGGCGCCATGGTGGCGCTCGACGCCACCGAGGCGGAGGTGACGGCCGAGTTGACCGAGGGGGTCGCGATCGCGGCCGTGAACGGCCCGCGCGCGGTCGTCGTCTCCGGCGCGCAGGAGCCGGTCCTCGCACTCTCGGAACGCTTCGCCGTACGAGGCCGTCGCACCGTCCGGCTACGGGTCAGCCACGCCTTCCACTCCCCACTGATGGAGCCGATGCTCGCCGAATTCGGCCGTATCGCGGGTGAGTTGACGTACGACGCCCCCAGCATCCCGGTGCTGTCGGGCCTGACCGGGCTTCCGGCCACCGGGGAGGAGCTGCGGTCGGCCGCCTACTGGATACGGCACGCCCGTGAGGCCGTGCGGTTCGGGGACGCCGTCCACTGGCTGGCGCACGGCGGGCGGGTGACCGCGTTCACCGAGGTCGGCCCGGACGCCCACCTCAGCGCCCAGGCCGCCGGGGCCGGTAAGGAGCTCCTCTTCGCCGCGACGGCCCGGAGGAACAGCGCCGAGTCGCGGACGCTGTACGACGCGCTCGGTCAACTCCACGTGCACGGCGCGCGATTGGACTGGCGCCGGGTCTACGCGGGCAGCGGTGCCCGGCGGGTCGACGCCCTGCCGACCTATCCCTTCCAGCGGCAGCGCTACTGGCTGCCCGACACCGGGAGCAACGGGTCCGCCGCCTCCGGGCACCCGCTGGTGACACAGGCGGTCACGGTGCCTGGTACGGAACGGCTGCTGTGCGGCGGCCGGTTGTCCGGTGCGGCCCAGCCGTGGTTGCGGGACCACGTCGTGGGCGGACACCCGCTCGTACCGGGTGCGGCCTTCGCCGACCTCGTGCTGCACGCGGGCGACCTGTGCGGGCTGGCCGTACTGGAGGAACTCGCCCTGCTGAACCCGCTGTTCCTGCCCGATGACGACGAAGAGGGCATCCAGGTCCAGGTGGTGCTGGGCGAGCCGGACGACACCGGGCGCCGCGCGGCGGACGTGTACGCACGGCCCGAGGAGTCCGGCGCGCTCGGCGCCTGGACACAGCACGCGACCGGCCGACTCGGCCCCGCCGTGCCCGGTGCCTTGGACGACGCGGTCCCGCTCACCGTATGGCCGCCGACGGGTGCCATACGGCTGGACCTCTCCGAGGCCTACGACCGGGTGGCCGCAGCAGGGCTGTCGTACGGTCCGGCGTTCCAAGGCGTCACCGCGTTGTGGCGGCGGGACGAGGAACTCTTCGCCGAGGTCGGCCCGTTGCCCGTCGCGGACGCCCGGCGCCATGTCCTCCACCCGGCCCTGCTGGACGCCGCCCTGCACCCCGGTCTGCTCGCAGAACCGCGCACCGGTCCGGCCCGGCTGCCGTTCGCCTGGCGGGGTCTGACCGTGCACGCCACGGGCGCGACAGCACTGCGCGTCCGGATGACGAGGCCCGGCCCGGACACGATCACCCTCGATCTCGCGACACCGACCGGCGCGCCCGTGGCCCGCCTGGAGTCGATGACGACCCGACCGGCACCGGACATCGGTCCCGCCTCGGCCGGGGAGCTGTACCGGCTGCGGTGGACAAACGTGCCGGCTACCGGTGAGGTGCCCACCGTGGCGGTGTCGCAGACCGACGACCTGGACCTGGCCGCGTTCCTCACCTCCGCCGACGATGAGAAGACACCGGTGGCGACCGTCGCCTCCTTGGCCGCTCCCGACAGTGAGGACCCAGTCGCCGAAGCGCACCAACTCACCGTACGGGCGATGCAGTTGCTGCAAACGCACCTCGCCGGTTCCGAACGCCTGGCCGTGGTCACGCGCGGCGCCGCCGCGCCCTCGCCCGACCTGCCCGCCGCCACGGTCTGGGGCCTGCTGCGAACCGCACAAGCCGAGTACCCCGGGCGCCTCACCCTCGTGGATGTGGACGACCACCCTGAGTCGCTACGACAGCTGCCCGCCGCCCTCGCCACGGGCGAGCCCCAAATCGCCGTACGTGACGGCGTGTTGAGCGTGCCCCGACTGGCGATCGCGCCCCCTTCCGAGGACGCGGGCTCGCTCGCCGGGGGCACCGTCCTGATCACCGGCGGCACCGGGTCCCTCGGGGCGATGCTGGCCCGGCATCTCGTCGAACGGCACGGGGTGCGACGGCTCGTGCTCCTCAGTCGGCGCGGTGAACAGGCGCCAGGCGCACCGGAATTGCGTGAGGCATTGCGACAAGCGGGCGCGCAGGTCGATCTCGTGGCCTGCGACATCACCGAGCGGGACCAACTCGCCGCCGTACTCAAGGCGTTCGGGCCCGACCTGACCGCCGTGGTGCACGCGGCCGGGGTGCTGAACGACGGCGTTCTGGCGTCCATGACGCCTGAGCGGCTGGCGGCGGTGCTGCGGCCGAAGGTCGACGCCGCCTGGCAGTTGCACGAGTCGACGAAGGACCTGCCGTTGGCGCGGTTCGTGCTGTTCTCGTCGGCGGCCGGGCTGCTGGGCAACCCGGGGCAGGCCAACTACGCGGCGGCGAACTCCTTCCTGGATGCGCTCGCGCGCCATCGCTCCGAACTGGGCCTGCCCGCACTGTCGTTGGTCTGGGGCGCGTGGGCGGACGAGGAGGGCATGGCGGCCCGCAGCGGCCGGGTGCACGGCGGGACGGTGCGCGCGGTCTCTCCTGAGCAGGCGTTCGCGCTCTTCGACGCCGCGCTCGGCAGCGCCGAACCGGTCCTGGCGCCACTGCCGTTGGACCGTTCACCCAAGGCGCTCCCGGCCGGGGCCGCCGTCCCGCCACCGTTGCGCGGGCTGTTGCGCACGGACCGGCCCTCGGCCTCCGTCGCGAACACGGGCGGCGGGGTGCCGGACGACAGCGCCGGATCCTGGCGGAACCGACTCGCGGTCCTGACCCCGCCCGAGCGGTTGCCCGCCCTGCGGTCACTCGTCCGCACCGAGGTCGCCGCCGTCCTCGGACACACCGAAGTCGACGCCGTGGACCGGGACTTCGCGGAACTGGGCCTCGACTCCCTGATGCGGGTCATGCTCTGCAACCGGCTGAGTCTGCTGACCGGTACACCGCTGGCGGTCACCGTGGCCTACGACTGGCCGGACACCGACCAGCTCGCCGAGCACCTGTACGGCGAGCTGCACAGCAGCTTGCCCGACGAACCCACCGCCGCGAGCGTCCCGGCACCGGCACGGTCCGGTGGACGCGGACGCGGAGCCGGACAGTCGCTGCCTGCCCTGTACCGGCAGGTGTGCGAGACGGGAGATGTCGTATCTGCCATGCATCTGCTGGTGACCGCGTCCATCGGCGCGACCGCCTTCGGCCCCGAGGAGGCCGCCCGGCACGCGCTGCCGCCGCTGCGGCTCGCCGCGGGCACCCGGGGGCCGGCCCTGGTCTGTGTTCCCGGCTTCGCGTCCAACCTGGGCCGGCCCTGGTACGCCGGGCTCGCCGCCTGTTTCGAGGGTGAGCGGGATGTGTTCGAGCTGCGGCACTCCGGGGTCGATCACGGAGACGCGGTGCCGCGGGACCTGGAGACGCTGACCGCGTCGCACGCAGCGACCGTGCGGCACCAGCTCGGCGATCGCCCCTATGTAGTGGTCGGCCATTCCATGGGGGGATCGGCCGCCCACGCGCTCAGCACGCACCTGGCGGGCCTCGGCGCTCCCCCGGCCGGACTCGTGCTGATCGACTCGTACCACGTCACCCCTGACCGGGAGGCGGAGCCGTGGCTGCTGTCCCTGCCGGCCCGGATTCCGCTGGCGGCCGGCGAGAGATTCGACACCCTCGTGGACGATCTGGCGCTGCTGTCGCTGGGCGCGTACACGCGGATGTTCCGTGGCTGGCAGCCCGAACCCACGCAGGTGCCAAGCCTGTTGGTCCGGGCCTCCGCACCCCTGCCGGACATGCCGCCGGAGTGGCGGTCGTCCTGGCCCGGGGTGCGGGACACGGCGGATGCCCCCGGCACTCATCTCAGCGTGCTCGAAGAGGACGCGCCGACCACGGGCAGGGCCGTGCGCGACTGGGTCGACGGCCTCGCATAGCCCGGCGGGCGATCGAATATCTATGTTCGCGGCATGAGAAACGGAATTCACGGCCGCACAGTCACGATCGCACCGTGCTACTATTGATCTCAGTTGCAGTTGTGGTTGCCAAACCCTTCAGATGCCCGCACCGCCCTCCGAGGCGGTGGAGCATTTTTTTGTGTGTCCGGTTTTTCTTCCGGCGGGGTGATCATCACGGCGACACGGAGCCCGCACAGTGCGGACTCCGCTGACCGCCCCGAAGGAGAACAAAATGGCCAGTGGCACCGTGAAGTGGTTCAACGCGGAAAAGGGTTTCGGCTTCATCGAGCAGGACGGTGGCGGCGCTGACGTCTTCGCCCACTACTCGAACATCGCCGCCCAGGGCTTCCGCGAGCTGCAGGAGGGTCAGAAGGTGACCTTCGACATCGCGCAGGGCCAGAAGGGCCCGACGGCCGAGAACATCGTCCCTGCGTAACACCGACGTTAACTTCGCAGCTGGGGCCCGCACCTTGGGGTGCGGGCCCCAGCTCGCTGCATTTTCCATGCTTCGGCGATATTCCGTCGAAGCCACCGGCTCGTTCTTGCGATTCTCTGCGCCGTTCAATTACCGCGGGAATTCCTTGATACGTGCCATATCAAGGAAGGTTCCACATTGAACCGCGCACGTACGAATGACCGCTTCTCGCGAAAGCGCAGTGGAAATCCGGAATCCGGAAAGAGCGGCGGCTACCGCTCGGCGGCCCCGTCCGGCAACCGTTCCAGCGCTCCGCGCCGCTCCAAGGGCGGCGGCGGCCGACCGGTCGCGCTGCAGGGCGAGTTCGCACTGCCGAAGACGGTGACCCCGGGCCTGCCCGCCGTGGAGTCGTTCGCCGAACTCGACATGCCCGCCAAGCTGTTGGCCGCGCTCGGCCACGAGGGCGTCACCGTCCCGTTCCCGATCCAGGCGACGACCCTCCCCAACTCCCTTGCCGGGCGCGACGTTCTCGGCCGCGGCCGTACCGGCTCCGGCAAGACTCTTGCCTTCGGCCTGGCGATGCTGGCCCGTACGGCGGGCCGCCGGGCCGAGCCGCGTCAGCCGCTCGCGCTCGTCCTCGTCCCGACCCGCGAGCTGGCCCAGCAGGTCACGGACGCACTCACCCCGTACGCCCGCGCCGTCAGCGTGCGGATGACCACCGTTGTCGGCGGTATGTCGATCGGCCGTCAGGCCGGGGCGCTGCGCGGCGGCGCGGAGGTCGTGGTCGCGACGCCGGGACGCCTCAAGGACCTGATCGACCGCGGCGACTGCCGCCTCGACAACGTCACCATCACCGTCCTCGACGAGGCCGACCAGATGGCCGACATGGGCTTCATGCCGCAGGTCACCGGCCTGCTGGACCAGGTGCAGACGGGCGGCCAGCGGATGCTGTTCTCGGCCACCCTGGACCGCAACGTGGACCTTCTGGTCCGCCGTTACCTGACCGACCCCGTCGTCCACTCCGTCGACCCGTCCGCGGGCGCGGTCACCACGATGGAGCACCACGTCCTGCACGTCCACGGCACGGACAAGCAGCGGGCGACCACCGAGATCGCGGCGCGCGACGGCCGGGTCATCATGTTCCTGGACACCAAGCACGCGGTGGACAAGCTGGTCAAGCACCTGCTGAACAACGGCGTCCGGGCGGCCGGGCTGCACGGCGGCAAGTCCCAGCCGCAGCGCACCCGCACCCTCGCCCAGTTCAAGGACGGGCATGTGACGGCGCTGGTGGCGACCAACGTCGCGGCGCGCGGCATCCACGTCGACAACCTCGACCTGGTCGTCAACGTCGACCCGCCCACCGACCCCAAGGACTATCTGCACCGCGGCGGCCGTACGGCCCGTGCGGGCGAGTCCGGCAGTGTCGTGACGCTGGTCACCCCCGACCAGCGCCGTGACTTCACCCGCCTGATGACCATGGCCGGCGTCACCGCCGAGGTCACCTCGGTGCGGTCGGGCGAGGAGGAGCTGACCCGGATCACCGGCGCCCAGGCCCCCTCCGGCGTCCCGGTCGTCATCACCGCCCCGGTCGTGGAGCAGCGCGAGCGCGCCCGCCGCGGCCCCTCCTCGTCGTCGCGCGGCCGTCGTGGCCGTCCCGCCGCCGAGGGCCGGACCGGCGGCGGCACGGCCCGCCGCAGCGGCGGCAACGGTGGTTCCGGCGGAAGCGGCCGGGGACAGCGACGCTCGTCCTTCGGGCCCGCGGCCTAGGTATCAACTCGGCCTCTTCGGTGGCCTGTTCGGACGGCTTCTCCTTCTCTCTGTGAGGCAACATGCGTTGTGTCATCGCCCGGTATCCCTTCGATCTCACCAAGCTGGGAGTCCTGGAGACGATGAAGGGCATCAAGCCCGAGCTGGTCACGGGTGAGTCCGTGACCATCGGGCGGCGCCGCTACCCCGTCAAGCAGGTGGGGCAGGTCATCACCCGGCAGGATCCGCGCGACTTCAACAGCGGCGAGGTCATCCGGGCCATGACCCGGCTCGGCTTCACCTGCCACGGCCTTCCCGAGGCCGTGCCCGTGCACGTCCTGTCTCCGATGGAGAACGCGTCGGCGCTGCTGGGCAGCGGCACGCCGCAGGACGCGTAGGAGCGACACCAGCTACAACCGTGAGGGCCCTGCCGACGCGCGGCGGCGCGGGCCCCACCGCGGGGGGGGGGCCCGGGGGGGCCCCACCGGACGCGCCCATGTAACACCGGGTTGCATATTTTGGCCC
>NZ_JBHYWD010000002.1:466915-480907 GCF_042751305.1 Streptomyces hokutonensis | reverse complement strand
GCCCCGGGGGGCGGGCGGGGGGCGCGGCGCCCCCCGCCGCGCCGCGCCCGGCCCCACCCACAAACCCCGCGGGGCCCCCGCCGGCGGCGCGTCGGCAGGGCCCTCACGGCGTTCGGCGGCCCAGGAGGGACCCCTCGGAACGAGCAGATGAACAGCGGGTTAGCATATGAGCGCCGCCTAGCTCGAAAGAGAATCCTGTGCCTGTCAACGAGGACTCGTTCACCAACTGGAAGCACCGCGAGGAAATCGCGGAGTCGATGATCCCGATGATCGGGAAGCTGCACCGCGAGCGGGACGTCACCGTCCTGCTGCACAGCCGCTCCCTGGTCAACAAGTCGGTGGTCAGCATCCTCAAGACCCACCGGTTCGCCCGCCAGATCGACGGCGAGGAACTCTCCGTCACCGAGACCCTGCCGTACCTGCGGGCGCTCACCACGCTCGACCTGGGCCCCTCCCAGATCGACATCGGCATGCTCGCCGCCACCCACCGCACCGACGAACGCGGCCTGACCGCCGAGGAGTTCACCGCCGAGGCCGTCGCCGGTGCCACCGGCGGCAACAAGATCGCGTTCCGCGAGGGCCGCGACGTCGTGCTCTACGGCTTCGGCCGCATCGGCCGCCTGGTCGCCCGCCTGCTCATCGAGAAGGCCGGCTCGGGCAACGGACTGCGGCTGCGCGCCATTGTCGTACGCCAGGGCGGAGACCAGGACATCGTGAAGCGCGCCTCGCTGCTGCGCCGCGACTCGATCCACGGCCAGTTCCAGGGCACGATCACCGTCGACGAGGCGAGCAACACGATCATCGCCAACGGCAACGAGATCAAGGTCATCTACGCGAGCGACCCCTCCGAGGTCGACTACACGGCGTACGGCATCAAGGACGCCATCCTCATCGACAACACGGGCAAGTGGCGTGACCGGGAAGGCCTTTCGCAGCATCTGCGGCCCGGGATCGACAAGGTCGTACTGACCGCGCCCGGCAAGGGCGACGTCCCGAACATCGTGCACGGCGTCAACCACGACACCATCAAGCCGGACGAGCAGATCCTGTCCTGCGCGTCCTGCACCACCAACGCGATCGTGCCGCCGCTGAAGGCGATGGCCGACGAGTACGGTGTGCTGCGCGGTCATGTGGAGACGGTCCACTCGTTCACCAACGACCAGAACCTGCTGGACAATTACCACAAGGCCGACCGCCGCGGCCGTTCCGCGCCGCTCAACATGGTGATCACCGAAACCGGTGCCGCGTCCGCCGTCGCCAAGGCGCTGCCCGACCTCAAGGCGCCGATCACGGGCAGCTCGATCCGCGTCCCGGTGCCGGACGTCTCGATCGCGATCCTCAGCCTGCGGCTCGGCCGCGAGACCACCCGCGCCGAGGTCCTCGACTACCTCCGCGACGTCTCATTGACGTCCCCGCTGAAACGGCAGATCGACTTCACCACCGCCCCCGACGCGGTGTCGAGCGACTTCATGGGCTCCCGCCACGCCTCGATCATCGACGCGGGTGCCACCAAGGTCGACGGCGACAACGCCATTCTCTACCTCTGGTACGATAACGAGTTCGGCTACTCATGCCAGGTCGTCCGGGTCGTCCAGCACGTCTCCGGGGTCGAGTACCCGACGTACCCGGCACCGGCCGTCTGACCAACCGCACACGCTGGACGTACGACGGCCCGGCCGCCCCGGTGAGGGCGGTCGGGCCGTTGTCGGCAGCGGCCGTGCGGGGCGTCAGCGAGTGCTGCGCTTGCCCCGGTACAGCACGACGAATCCGGCGACGAGCAGCAGCGCTCCGGCCACCGCCGGCCACAGGTTCGCCCCGGTCTCCGCCAGACCGCCCTGAGCCTGCGGCTGGTTCGGGCCTACGGCTGCGTAGCTCTCGCCGCCCGAGGACGAGGCGGGCGGTGTCGCCGCGGCGCTGCCGACCTGACCGCCGGCGTTGTCGTCCGAACTCCCCGCCGCGTCCGTCGACTTGGACCCTTCGGTCTTCGTGTCGGCCTTGGGGACCGAGACGGCGGTCGTCAGGTCTCCGGGGTCGGTGGTCTGGGCGTCGGTGGGCTCCGGGGCGCTGGTCTCGGTGTCCGGGGCGCTCGTCGCGGGAGCGGCGGTGGGCTGGTCACCGGAGTTGCCTCCGTTGCCGCCGTTCCCCTCGTCCCCGCCATTGCCGCCGTTCCCGCCGGGCTCTTCGGACGCGGTGTCGGTGGGCGCCGCCGTAGCGGTGTCGGTCGCCGTCGGGGACGCCGACGGCTCACCCGAGCCGCCACCCGCACCCTGACCACCGCCAGAACCATCACCCGAACCCGAACCGCCGCCCGTTCCGGGGTCGTTGCCCGTCCCGGCGCCGCACTTCTCGCCGCTGTTGATGCAGGTGACCATGTCGTTCATCAGGCCCTCGTCGAAGACGTTGATGAAGTCGCCGTGGTCGGTGACGGGCTTGTGCTGCTGCTCGGGGAAGGAGTCCACCGCGAACAGCGGGCTCGTCTTGCCGCCGTCCTGGAGGCTCGGCGCGTTTACGGCGTAGACGATCCGCTGCACCAGCTGCGGGATGGCCTTGAAGCCCGCCGGGCAGGCGCCGTCGGCGGCCTCGAAGGCCACGTGGGTGCGGTGGTTCGCGCTGTCGATGTTGCGGCCGTCCCAGCAGCTCTGGAACTTGAAGGTGCGCACGACATCGCTGCCCGCCGGGCACAGCGGGTACTTGTCCTTGAGCTGCCGGTCCTCGAACCCGGTGCAGCTCCAGGAGGCGTTGGCGTTGGCCGGACCGTTGACGAAGGCCTTGGCGTCGCCCGTGATGATGCGCAGCAGGCGCGGCATCGCGACGACCTTGCTCTGCGGGTTGCCCTCGAAGGTCAGGGTGACCTGCTTGGCCGTGACGATCTCACCGGCGTTGCCCTCGGTGCCGCCGCCGGGCTTGTCGGCGTCCCGCTCCTGCTTGCCGTTCTGCAGCCGCAGCACGGGCCAGTAGTAGGTGGACTTGTCGCCCGGGTTCTCGCAGCTCGTGTCGGCGTTCGCGAGGTCCTGATCGCTGGCGAAGGCGTTGTTGGACTGGTTGCCGATGTAGTCGTGGAAGTGGTGGGCGCCGTTGGTGACTCCGGGCGCGACGATCACGTTGTCGGAGTTGAACAGGCCGTTCTCGTTCACCCCGCAGGCGGTGACGAACGTCCCGCGGGAGGCGTCGGCCTGCTGCTGCGGAGCGTTCACATTCGGCTGTACGGAGGTGATGTCCGCGTAGTCCGAGGCAACGGGCCCGTTGGTGATCTGCTGCTGGCCCTGACCGCCCTGGCCGGAAGCACTGGCACTGGCGCTGGCACTGGCGCTCTGGTCGCCGCCGTTGCCGCCCTGGTCGCCGGTCTCGTTCGTGGGCGCGATCAGGGTGCATCCGGCGAGCGCGTCGAGCCCTTCCGGGCGGTTCCCGACGCGTGCGATGGCGTCGTCGATCCGTCCGATCGTCGCCGCCCGCTTCTCCTTCAGCGGATTCATGATCGCGTTGTCGGCGAAGGAGGCGTCCTGGCGTATGGCCTCCGTCGAGTCCCGGAGTTTCTGGTAGGCCTCGGTTATCTGCTGGTCCAGATTCGCGAGTTCCTTGTCGACGTCGGTCTTCGCCCCGTCGGGCACCGTCGTCAACTGGGTGCCGATGTCCGGGCAGTCGATCGTCGCGCCTCGCGACGCCGCGTCCGGAGACCCCTGTTGGGCGGAGTCGCCGCCCCAACCGCCTTCGGACGCCGACGCGTAGACGTTCGCCGCCATCAGTCCTCCGCCGCCCAGCATCAGGGCGACTGCTGCCATCGTCGCGCGTCGTGCGCCTGTGGGGCGTCTGCGCGTGTTGCGTGCCAAGGAAGTTGCTCCTACGCGTATCGGTCGGCCCGGCTCGTCCCGGCATGGAAATCCCCCGACCCAATACGGAGCGCGGCGCCGGTGTGTTCAACCGTCCCAGAAATTCATAGCGACCTCTTATGGATCACCGGCCCCGGAGGGCTCCAGACCCCTCGACACACCAGGGCGAGGTAAAGGTCACAAATACGTATCGGACATATCGCGCTTCAACCTTCACACGAGGCACACACGTTGGCTAAGTTGGCGCCCAGGCCGTACGACCTACTCCGGCGATCGGCGCCGGGCCGCACGGCTTGCGCCGAGTCCGGCGTGCCGCTCGCGGCAGCCGGAGCCGGGGACCCAACCGAACTTGGGGTGAATCGGTCCAACTGCCCTTCAGGGCAAGGACCGTAGGGCAAACCTTCCGTGATCGACGCCCGAACCCGACAGCTAACCCGGTAGGCGCGAAGCGGAAGGAGCACGTCTGCCATGCCGGCAGAACGACGCACGCGCACCGGAGGCAGTGGCCCCACCGTGGACGACCGACCCAGCCGCGACGAAGTCCAGCGGCGGATCAACTCCCTTTACGACAGGGCCGAGACGGCCACCGGAAACTACAACGCCACACGTGCGATGTCCGGGAAACCGCGCAAGCGCGTCGAGTCCCGCCCCAGCGCGTCACGTCCGTCCGACCCCGCCGTCGAAGCCGTCACCCGGCAGCTGTTCGACCGCGCCCGCACCCAAATGGGCCCGACCGTACCGGCGATCCTGCCGCCCGGCAGGACCCCGGCCGGCCCGGCCGAATCCCGCCCCGAGCGGTCCGAGCGGCGTCCCGAGCCCCAGAGCGCCGGCCTCGCGCTCGAAGCGCAGCCCGGCCGCGCCGTGGCCGAACTGACCGCGGGGACCGCCGCCGCACCGGAGCCCACCGCCCCGCAACTCACGGCCCCCGCAGCGGAGTTGACAGCGATACCCATCACCTCGCTGCCTCCCGCCGCACCGCAGGCACAGCAGACACAGCAGACACAGCAGACACAGCAGTTTCCTGTGATGCCGCAGATGTCGCAGACACAGATACCTCAGGCGCAGGTCTCGCAGTCACCGCAGATGTCTCAGATCGCCCAGATCGCGCAGATGGCTCAGGCCCAGATGTCGCAGACGCCTCCGGCGACCGTCCTCGACCTGCCGCCGGTACCGTCCGCCCCGGCCGTCGAGATGCCGCCCGCGCGCGTCATGGCACCTCAGCAGTTCGCGACCGCCCCGGCACCGGACTTCGACCCGCTCACCGCGAGCCTGGACCTGCTCCCGGCCATCGGCTCACCGCGCACCGAGTCGGCGCCGACGGGCGCCACCTGGCCGCTCCCGGAGACGGCCTGGTCCGCCCCGGAGAGCACTTGGTCCACCGGACAGATGCCCATGGTGACCGAGCAACAAACCTGGTCGACAGGGCAGATGCCCGCTGTGCCCCAGCAGCAGCCGTGGTCCACCGGCCAGTTCCCCGCAGTGACCGAGCAGCAGCCGTGGTCCACAGGGCAGATGCCCGCAGTGACCGAGCAACCGGCTTGGTCCACCGGGCAGATGCCCGCAGTGACCGAGCAACCCGCCTGGTCCACCGGGCAGATACCTCTGATCCCTCAGGAGCCCCCGGCCCAGCCCGCCTGGCAGCCCGCACCGGAACCGTCCTGGCGCCCGCCGCAGCAGGAGTGGCAGCCGACCGCTCCCGCCCCCGAGGTCTCCTTCGCCGCGTCCCCGTCCGTCGCCGCCACGCTCGCACCGCCCGCCGCTCCGGCCATGGCCCCGGAAGTCACACTCCCCCCGGCTCCGGCCATGAGCCCGGCGCCCGCCGCCGTCACCCCCACCGCGCCGGACGCCGGCACCCAGAGCAAAACCGCCACCGCCCTCGCCTTCGCCCGTGCGCAGATCGGCCGACCCTGCCTGTGGGGCGCGGCGGGACCGGACGCGTACGACTGCTCCAGCCTCACCCAGGCCGCCTGGAAGGCGGCGGGCGTCATGCTTCCGCGCACCGCCCAGGAACAGTCGAGCGCGGGTGCCCTCGTCCCCCTCACGGACATCCGCGCCGGCGACCTGATCTTCTTCTACGACAGCATCGACCACGTAGGCCTCTACACCGGCAACGGCCTGATGATCCACGCGCCGAGCCCGGGCACGCCGATACGCGAGGAGTCGATCTTCTACGCCGGTTCGGCCGCCATCCGGGGCGCCGTGCGGCCCGCCTGAGCCGCTCGGGGCCGGGGTTTCCCGGCCCCGTTCGTGTGCGCCCGCTACTCCCGGCGGGCCGCGTCGTTGGTCTGTACGAGTGGTGGAACCCAGGACAGGGTCGTAGCGTCGAACGAGACGAAGGACGACGACCGTGTCTCGCCGGGCGGGCCCACCGCCGGTGCGGGTGCGGAGCGACGGGTACGAACAGGCGGCCGGGAGCGGACATGTACAAACACACCATGGTCGGACTCGTCACGGTCTGTGCCGCCGCCCTGCTTGCGCCCGCTGTGGGCACCTCGTCCGCGGCCCCGGCGACGGTGCGCGCGCAACCGGTCGCGCAGCGGCAGCCCGCGATTCCCGTGCTGGTCGACTGCCTCTGGCATCCCGAGGTGCGCCCCGCCGACTTCATGCTCGCCTGCGGCGACGGCAACAGCCGCCTGGCGTCGCTGCGTTGGACCAACTGGGACGCCAACTCCGCGACGGCGACGGGCGTCAACTGGGTGAACGACTGCAAACCCTATTGCGCGGCGGGCAAGTTCCACTCGTATCCGGTCGTCGTCCGGCTCGACAACGCGCAGACGTGGAAGCGGCATCCGGGGGTACGGCAGTACGGCCGGGTCAGCCTGACGTACACCGCCGGCAGGCCGGACGAGTTCGCGCACGTCGTGACCTACCCCCTGTGGAACTGAACCGGCTCACAGCGACACCTCCACCACCAGCGGCCGGTGGTCCGAGATCGCCGTCCTGGGTGTGTCCGCCATCCCCACGGCGTCCGCGTCGAGCCCCGTGGCCAGGATGTGGTCGAGCTGGACGCGCGGGCGGTGGGAGGGGTACGTCGCGTGCCCTGCCGTACCCTGCCAGCCCTGCCGCGCGGTCGCGTTGAGGGCGACTCGGGGCAGTGCGCCGATCAGATTGAAGTCGCCCAGCAGCAGCTGCGGTTGGGGCAGATCGGCGATCCAGCGGCGGACAGTGAGCAGCTGGCGGATGTTCCAGCCCGGTACGAACGAGAGATGGACGGCCACCGCGGTGAACGGGCCGCGCGGTCCTTCCAGTACGGCGGCCAGGGCGGCCCTGGGCTGATCGCGGGCCAGCACCGGAGCGGTCCGCCCGGCGACCTTCAGCGGGACTACCAGGGGCCCCGGGGAGAGCCGTAGGGCCCGCCACTCGCGGACCGGCAGGCGGGAGAGCAACGCGACGCCCTGTGACGGGACTTCGGGCTCCGGTGCCTCGGTTCCGTGGATGCGCGGCGCGGGTTCGGCCGGGTCGTTGACCCAGCCACGGCCCGGCACGAAACGGCTGTGCAGCGCGGTCGCGTAGCGCCAGTCGAGGGCGCCCACCGCGGCGGCGGCGACCGCCGCCTGGTCGGCGCGGCCGGAACGTTCCTGGAAGCGGTCGACCTCCTGGAGGGCCAGTACGTCGACGTCCAGAGACGCGACGGCTTCGGCAAGGGGTGCCGAGGCATCCTCGGGGCGGGTGGCGGCCGGGCGGCCGTCCGGCCTGATCAGCTGGCCGTGCAGCACGTTGAACGTCGCGCACCGCACCCGTATGTCACCCATGGCCGCTCCCTCCCAGGGGAGCGATCTTCGCATCCGGCGGGACACGCCGTGCGGCGGTCGACAAGATCGCTCCCAATCACGCGGAATTTCGAGTCAATCCGCGATCGCGCACGTACCAGCGGTCATGGGCGCCCAGCGCCGACCCGCCACGTCACCGACTCGGAGAACAGGCACCCCATGAACGCATCCGCACCGAACAGCCCAGCCGCCGACGCCACCGCGCAGATCGGCGTCACCGGCCTGGGTGTGATGGGCCGCAATCTGGCCCGCAACTTCGCCCGCAACGGCTACACGGTCGCCGTCCACAACCGGTCACCGCACCGGACCCATGAGTTGATGAAGGAGTACGGCGACGAGGGTGCCTTCGTCCCGGCCGAGACGGCACAGGAGTTCGTGGCCGCCCTCGAACGCCCCCGCCGCCTGATGATCATGGTCCAGGCCGGACCGGCCACCGACGCCGTGATCGACGAGTTCGCCGCGCTCATGGAGCCCGGTGACATGATCATTGACGGCGGCAACGCGCACTTCGCCGACACCCGCCGGCGTGAGGCCGCCCTGCGCGAACAGGGCCTCCACTTCGTCGGCGCCGGGGTCTCCGGCGGCGAGGAGGGCGCGCTGAACGGGCCGTCGATCATGCCCGGCGGCTCGGCGGAGTCGTACGCCGTGCTGGGCCCGATGTTCGAGTCCGTGAGCGCGAAGGTCGACGGGGAGCCCTGCTCCACGCACATCGGCACCGACGGCGCCGGGCACTTCGTGAAGATGGTGCACAACGGCATCGAGTACGCCGACATGCAGCTCATCGCCGAGGCCTACGACCTGCTGCGCCAGGTCGGCGGCTACACCCCCGCCGAGATCGCGGACGTCTTCCGCCGCTGGAACGAGGGACGGCTCGGGTCCTATCTGATCGAGATCACCGCCGAGGTCCTCGCGCACACCGACGCGGAGACCGGCGGCCCGTTCGTCGACATCGTCAAGGACGCGGCGGGCCAGAAGGGCACCGGACGCTGGACCGTGCAGACCGCGCTGGAGCTGGGTTCGCCGGTCACCGCGATCGCCCAGGCCACCTTCGCCCGCGC
The DNA here is from genome assembly GCF_042751305.1 of Streptomyces hokutonensis. Classification (GTDB taxonomy): domain Bacteria; phylum Actinomycetota; class Actinomycetes; order Streptomycetales; family Streptomycetaceae; genus Streptomyces; species Streptomyces hokutonensis_A. Next base: position 472,252 of record NZ_JBHYWD010000002.1, on the reverse strand, counting down.
CTCCTCCAGCCAGGCGGACCTGCGCGCGGCCTACCGCGGGCTGCCCGGCGGCACCACTCCCCCGCTGAGCCGCACCGAGGCCGACCGGTTCACCGCCCAGGTGGAACAGGCGCTGTACGCCTCGAAGGTCATCGCGTACGACCAGGGCTGGAAAATGATCCAGGACGCGGCCGCCGAGTACGACTGGTCGATCGACCTCGCCGCGGTCGCCGGGATCTGGCGCGGCGGCTGCATCATCCGCGCCTCCTTCCTCGACCGGATCCGCGCCGCCTACACGGCCGACCCGGGTCTGGTCAGTCTGCTGGGCGAGGAGACCTTCGCGCGGGAGATCGGCGACGCGCAGGTGCCGTGGCGCGAGGTGGTCGCCTCCGCGGCCCGCCGGGGTATCCCCGTGCCGGCGTTCTCCGCCGCGCTGTCGCACTACGACACGCTGCGCGCCGAGCGGCTGCCGGCGGCCCTGCTCCAGGGCCAGCGCGACTTCTTCGGCGCCCACACCTACGGGCGCACCGACCGCTCCGGCACCTTCCACACCCACTGGTCCCGGCCCGGCCGCCCGGAGACGACAGCCTGAGCAACTCCCGTACCCGGCCCGCCCGTCGAGGCGGGCCGGAAGGACCATGCGCCCGCTACTCGTCCACGGCGAGGGCGGGCGCCGCCGTACTCGCGCGCACCACGAGTTCGGTCGGCACCAGGGTGGTGCCGTGCTCGTCGCCCCGGTCCCGCATCCGCCGTAGGACACCCTGTACACACAGGCGGCCGACCTCGGCGAAGTCCTGGTGGACGGTGGTCAGGGGCGGCAGGAAGGAACCGGCCTCGGGGATGTCGTCGAAGCCGATGACGCTGACGTCCTCGGGGATGCGCCGGCCGCGCTCGTGCAGGGCCCGCAGCAGACCGAGTGCCATCTGGTCGTTGGCCGCGAACACGGCCGTACAGTCGGCCTGTTGGGCGAGTTCCAGTCCCACGCGGTAGCCGGACTCCGCCGACCAGTCGCCGCGCACCACGGGGGGCACGGACCGTCCCGCGTCGGTGAGTTCGGCGCGCCAGGCGTCGGCGCGGCGCTGGGCGGCGAAGGACTCCTCGGGTCCCGCGAGGTGCCAGACGGTGCGATGGCCGAGGTCGAGGAGATGTCGTACGGCCGCGCGCGCCCCGCCGTTCTGGTCGGTGTCGACGACGCTGTAGCGGTCGCCCGCGTCGGAGTCGGCGACGACGACCTGGACGTGGGGCGGCAGCGAGATGGTCGCCGCGTCGAGGAGGTGGACCTCCATGATCGCGATGACGGCGTCGACGGCGAGTTCGCCGAGGCGGGAGAAGGCGCCGCGCACCTCGTCCTGGGTGGGGACGGCGACCGGCAGCAGTGTGACGGCGTAGCCCTCGTGCGCGGCGGAGGTGGCGATCGCCTCCAGGGTGCGCATGTTGCCCGTGGTGGAGAGGTTGAAGGTGATCACGCCGATGGTGCGGAACTCACCCCGCTTGAGTGCGCGGGCCGCGCTGTTGGGCCGGTAGCCCAGTTCCTTCATGGCGGCGAGGACCTGTTGCCGGGTCTCCTCGTTCACACCCGCGTAACCGTTGGACACCCGGGAAACGGTCTGCGAGGAGACGCCGGCCAGGCGTGCCACATCTGCCATCGACGCGCTCGGGGCGCGCCGCAGCACCCGTTTCCCGCCGCGTCTACGGGGCTCCTCGGTGCCGGCCGAGGCACTGTGCGCTGTGTCCACCCGTCTCCTTCCCCTATCGATCCGATTGCCTGGGACACGTTTCAACAAACGGCCCTTGACCACCGACATTGGGGCAGTGTAGACATGCCGCCATCAGATGTTTACGTAAACATAACAGGCCGGGACCCTCTCGGACCTGGGTGTTTACGCAACCATCGCGACGGCGTGTGACGCCGGTTCCGAGATGGACGAGCGAGGAACTACATGACGACGCTTCAGCCCCCTGCGGCCGCGACCCGGCCCCCGGTCCGGCCATCGGCCAAACGGGACCGCCGTTCCTGGACAGGGTGGGGTTTCATCGGCCCCTTCGCGGTGGTCTTCGCCTTCGTCTTCCTGGCTCCGATCGTGTACTCGGTCTATCTCAGCCTGTACCGCAACCAGCTCATCGGCGGAAACCACTTCGTCGGCCTGGACAACTACACGCAGGCCTTCCAGGACGACCAGTTCTGGTCCTCCCTGGAGCGGGTCTCGCTGTTCCTGGTGATCCAGGTGCCGATCATGCTCGGCATCGCCCTGTTCGTGGCCCTCGCCCTGGACAGCGGCCGGCTCTACGGCCGGGACTTCTTCCGGATCACGATCTTCCTGCCGTACGCCGTGCCCGCGGTGGTCGCCACCCTGATGTGGGGCTTCATGTACGGCACCCAGTTCGGTCTGGTGGGCGACGTCAACAGCGCCTTCGGCATCACGCTGCCCGACCCGCTCTCGCCGCACCTGGTGCTGGCGTCGATCGGCAACATCGTGACCTGGGAGTTCGTCGGCTACAACATGCTGATCTTCTACTCCGCGCTGCGGGTCATCCCGACCTCGCTGTACGAGGCCGCGGAGATCGACGGTGCCGGGCAGTTCCGCGTCATCACCGCCATCAAGCTCCCCGCGATCCGCGGCGCGCTGGTCATCGCGACGATCTTCTCGATCATCGGCAGCTTCCAGCTCTTCAACGAGCCGAGCATCCTGCGACCGCTGGCACGCAACGCGATCACGACGGACTACACCCCGAACTTCTACACGTACTCGCTGTCCTTCAACGGCCAGCAGCACAACTACTCCGCGGCGGTCGCGATCATCATGGGCCTGATCACCATGGTCATCGCCTATGTCGTGCAGCTTCGCGGCATGCGCAAGGGAGCCTGACCATGAGCACCCCCGTCACCACCGCCTCGGCGTCGGCGCCCGCACCGTCCGGCGGCGGCTCCCGGAGCGCGCCCCGGCTGCGCACCCCCCGCAAGAAGCACATGCCCGGGCGCCCCAAGCGCAGTGTGCTGCTGACCGTGCTCACCGGCCTGATCCTGGTCTACACCGTGGTGCCGCTGATCTGGCTGGTCATCAGCGCCACCAAGACCCAGTCGGGGCTCGCCGACTCCAACGGCCTGTGGTTCGCGCACCACTTCGCCCTCTGGTCGAACATCCATGACACGTTCACGTACCACGACGGCATCTTCGGCCGGTGGCTGCTGAACACCCTGCTCTACGTCGTGCTCGGCGCCGGCGGCGCCACCTTCCTGGCGATCCTCGGCGGCTACGCGCTGGCGAAGTTCAACTTCCCCGGGAAGCGCGCGATCTTCGCCGTCGTCATCGGCGCCGTCGCCGTCCCCGGCACGGCCCTCGCGGTCCCGACCTTCCTGATGTTCAGCAAGATCGGGCTGACGGACACCCCGTGGGCCGTGATCATCCCCTCGCTGATCTCGCCGTTCGGCCTCTATCTGATGTGGGTCTTCGCGACCGAGGCCATCCCCGTCGAGCTCCTCGAAGCGGCCCGCATGGACGGAGCGGGCGAGATCCGCACCTTCTTCCAGGTCTCGCTGCCGCTGCTCGCCCCCGGTGTCGTCACCGTGCTGCTGTTCACCACGGTCGCGACCTGGAACAACTACTTCCTCCCGCTGATCATGCTCAGGGATCCCAACTGGTACCCCCTGACCCTCGGTCTGAGCGCCTGGAGCTCCCAGGCCCAGACGATCGGCGGCGACGTCATCTTCAACCTGGTGATCACCGGTTCGCTGCTCACCATCGTGCCGCTGATCGCGGCGTTCCTGCTGCTGCAGAAGTACTGGCAGTCCGGGCTCGCCGCCGGAAGCGTCAAGGAATAACCCACCCTCAAGTAGTCCCACCCACGAAGAAGTGGAAGCACCTCCATGCGCAGAACCACCGGCCGCCTGCTGCGCGGCCTCGCCCTCCTCTCCGTCCTCTCCCTGGGGGCGACGGCGTGCGGCAGCTCGGACGACAACAGCTCCAGCTCCAAGGCTGTCTCGGCCTCGGACATCCAGGCGGCCCTGAAGAAGGGCGGCTCGGTCACGGTCTGGGCCTGGGAGCCCACCCTGAAGAAGGTCGCGGCCGACTTCGAGAAGAAGTACCCCAAGGTCAAGATCAACCTGGTCAGCGACAAGTCCGGTGACAAGTACTACACCGCGCTGTCGAACGCGATCGCGGCCGGCAAGGGCGTCCCGGACGTCTCCCAGGTCGAGTACTTCGCGCTCAGCCAGTACTCCCTGACCAAGGGTCTCAGCGACCTGGCCCCCTACGGCGCCGACAAGCTGGCGTCCAAGTACACGGCCGGTCCGTGGAACGCGGTGAGCGACGGCTCCAAGGTCTACGGCCTGCCGATGGACTCGGGCCCGATGGCGATGTTCTACAACAAGAAGGTCTTCGACAAGTACAAGATCGCCGTCCCGACCACCTGGGACGAGTACGTCGTCGCGGCCCGCAAGCTGCACAAGGCCGACCCGAAGGCGTACATCGCCAACGACGCCGGTGACGCCGGCTTCACCACCAGCATGCTGTGGCAGGCCGGTTCGCGTCCCTACAAGGTCGACGGCACCAAGGTGACGGTCAACTTCGAGGACGCGGGCGCCAAGAAGTACACGGACACCTGGCAGAAGCTCCTCGACGAGAAGCTCGTCTCGCCCATCAACGGCTGGACCGACGACTGGTACAAGGGCCTCGGTGACGGCACCATCGCCACCCTGACCACCGGCGCCTGGATGCCCGCCAACTTCGTCAGCGGTGTGGCCGGTGCCTCCGGCGACTGGCGCGCGGCCCCGATGCCGCAGTGGACGGCGGGCGCCAAGGCCAGCGCGGAGAACGGCGGTTCGTCCCTCGCCCTGCCGACGCTGGGCAAGAACAAGGAACTCGCCTACGCGTTCGTCGAGTACGCCAACGCCGGCGCCGGTGTCCAGACCCGTGTCGACCAGGGCGCCTTCCCGGCGACCAAGGCGGAACTCCAGTCCTCCGCGTTCCTGAACAAGGAGTTCCCGTACTTCGGCGGCCAGAAGGCCAACCAGATCTTCGCGCAGTCGGCGTCCGAGGTCGCTTCCGACTGGTCGTACCTGCCCTTCCAGCAGTACGCCAACTCGATCTTCAACGACACCGTCGGCAAGGCCTACATCTCGGGCACCACGCTGGCCCAGGGTCTGAAGAGCTGGCAGGACGCCTCCGTCAAGTACGGCAACGAGCAGGGCTTCACGGTCTCGAAGTGACCCGCTCGGAGTGACCGGCTCCCAGTGACCGGCACCTCCTCGGGAGCCGCCGCCCCGGCGCGCCCGGCCCGGGGGGGGCCCCCCCCGCGACCCCCCCCCACGCGGTGCCCCCCGGGGGGACGCGGGGGGGCCCCCCCAGTATACCCCCCCCC
>NZ_JBHYWD010000002.1:378476-466905 GCF_042751305.1 Streptomyces hokutonensis | reverse complement strand
TCTCCTCGCGGGGGGGGAGTCCTCCCGCGCCGGCCAGCCGCCGTCGTCGCGCCCGCCCCCCCCCCCCGCCCCGCGCGCGCCCCCCCCCCGCCCGGAATCCACCACGCATCTCGTTCCACCTGTGCAGTAGCCGGAAGGACCCCCATGATCTCCACCCTCCTGTCCCAGTTGCGGCACGGGCCGGACGGTGACGCCACGCCCCGTCTCGCCTACGGCGCCGACTACAACCCGGAGCAGTGGCCCCGCGAGGTGTGGGACGAGGACATCCGGCTGATGCGCGAGGCCGGCGTCAACATCGTCTCCTTGGGGATCTTCTCCTGGGCGCGCATCCAACCGGCCCGGGACACATGGGACTTCGGCTGGCTCGACGAGGTCATGGACCTGCTGCACGCGGGCGGCATCGGCGTCGACCTGGCCACCGCGACCGCGTCCCCGCCACCGTGGCTCAGCACGGAGCACCCGGAGATCCTCCCGGTGACCGCCGCGGGCGAGACCCTGTGGCCGGGCGGCCGACAGCACTGGCGTCCCACCTCGCCGGTCTTCCGCGAGCACGCGCTGCGCCTGGTGAGGAAGCTGGCCGAGCGGTACGCGGACCACCCCGCGCTCGTGGCCTGGCACATCTCGAACGAGCTGGGCTGCCACAACATCTACGACTACTCCGACGACGCGGCCCGCGCCTTCCGCGACTGGCTGCGCGCCCGCTACTCCACGATCGACACGCTCAACCAGGCCTGGGGCACGGCCTTCTGGTCGCAGCGGTACAGCGACTGGGAGCAGATACTGCCGCCCCGGCTGGCCGCGTCCTTCCCGAACCCGACCCAGCAACTCGACTTCAAGCGCTTCTCCTCCGACGCGCTCAAGGACCATCTGCGCGCGGAGCGCGACCTGTTGCGCGAGATCACGCCGGGCGTGCCGGTCACCACCAACTTCATGGTGATGGGCAACACCAAGGGCATGAACTACGCCGACTGGGCCGCCGAGATCGACTTCGTCTCCAACGACCACTACGTCACGCCGGGTTCGCAGGACCGCGACGAGCTGTCCTTCTCCGCGAACCTGGTCAGCGGCATCTCGGCCGGCAAGCCGTGGTTCCTGATGGAGCACTCCACCAGCGCCGTCAACTGGCAGCCCGTGAACGTGGCCAAGCGCCCCGGCGACCTGGCGCGCGACTCGCTCCTGCACGTCGCGCACGGCGCCGACGCCGTCTGCTACTTCCAGTGGCGCCAGTCGGCGGCCGGCGCCGAGAAGTACCACTCCGCGATGGTGCCGCACGCCGGTGCCGATAGCGAGGTCTTCCGCGCGGTGGCCGAACTCGGCCGCACCCTGCGGACGTTGGCACCCATCGCGGGAGCGGACCGCGAGAGCTCCCGGGTCGGCATCGTCTTCGACTGGGAGTCCTGGTGGGCGAGCGAGCAGGACTCGCACCCCACCGACCGGCTCGACTACCGCCAGGAGGCGCTGGACTGGTACTCCGCCCTCCTCGACCTCGGGGTACGGGCCGACATCGTCACGGCCCAAACCGCCCTGGACCGCTACGACGTGGTGATCACGCCGGTGCTGCACATGATCCCGGCGGCCCTCTCCAAGGAACTCACCCGGTACGTCGAGCAGGGCGGCCACCTCGTCTCCACCTACTTCTCCGGTGTCGTCGACGAGAACGACCACATCTGGCTCGGCGGCTACCCGGGCGCCCTGCGCGACCTTCTGGGCATCCGCATCGAGGAGTTCGGCCCGCTGCTCGACGGCGACACGGTCGAGCTGGACCTCGACACCGCCGCCACGGGCTCCCTGTGGACCGACCGGATCACGGTGACCGACCCGGAGGTGGAGGTGCTGGCCCACTACCGCAGCGGCACGTACACCGGCCGCCCCGCCGTCACCCGCCGTACGGTGGGTGGCGGTTCGGCCGCCTACGTCTCCACCCGCCTGGGCCGCGAAGGCCTCACCGGCCTCCTCCCCCGGCTGCTCGCACCCGCCGGCGTCGACAGCGAACTCCCGGACGCCGCGAGGGGAGTTGTCGAGCTGACCGTGCGCCGGAACAGCGACAGCCGTTACCTGTTCCTGGTCAACCGGACCGACGGGACAGTGCCGTTGACCGGTCTGTCCGGGGAGCTGCTGGTCGGCAGTGCGGGCGAGGACGGTTTCCCCGTGCTCTCGCCCAGGGAGGTCGCCGTGGTGCGGCGGCCCGTCAGGTGAGTTCGAGCAGCCCTCGGCGGACGGCCTCCGACACGGCCGCCGCCCGGTTGTCGACCTTGAACTTGCGGTAGATCCGCACGAGATGGGTCTTGATCGTGGCCTCGCTGAGGAACAACGCCTCGGCGATGGCCCGGTTGCTGCGCCCCTCGGCCATCAGCCGGACGACCTCGACCTCGCGCCGGGTCAACTCCCGCGCGGGATCGACCACTTGGCCGACCTGTCGATCGGCGGTGAGGGGAGTTTCGTCCGCCGGCTGTTCTCGGGGGACGGGTTCACGTCCGTCGCGCACATCTTCGTGATGGAGTGGGCCGCGATCCTGCGCGACCTGGTGGCCGGGCTGCTGATCGCGGGCGCGATCGCCGCGTGGGTGCCGGACAGCTTCTGGCACACGTTCTTCCTCGCCGATCACCCCCTCGCCGCGAAGCTGGTCGGACCGCTCGTCGGCCCGCTGGTGGCCGTCGCGACCTTCGTCTGCTCGATCGGCAACGTGCCCCTCGCGGTGGTGCTGTGGAAGGGCGGCATCAGCTTCGGCGGGGTGATCGCCTTCATCTACGCGGACCTGTTGATCCTGCCGATCCTGAACATCTACCGGAAGTACTACGGCGCCCGGATGGCCGGCTTCCTGCTGGTCACCTTCTTCACCGCGATGGCCGTCGCCGGCTACATCGTCGAATTCACCTTCGGCGGGCTGGGGTTGATCCCCGACCAGGCCGACGCCACGATCCCCGACGACGGCATCACCTGGAACTACACGACCTGGCTGAACATCGTCTTCCTGCTGCTGGCCGCGAGCCTGGTCGTACGGTTCCTGCGCAGCGGCGGCCCGGCGATGCTGCGGATGATGGGCGGTTCACCGGACCACGGCGAGCCGGAAGAGAAACACGCGCACCACAACCACCACTAGGGCGGCCGAGTCCCACCGAATTCCGCGACGTACCGGTCAGTTCACTGTAAAGAACCTTGACAGACGATTGGTCTAGTCCAAATATGGTCGCTGTTCGCCCCGGTCCGGGGCGACTTCTCTCCTTTCAGCATGGGAGCGTCAATGAGACGACCTGGGCCTCTTCGCGCGTCACTGTCCTGTACGGCCGTAACGGCCCTGTCCGCGGGGCTTGTTGCTCTCGGCGGGGGTGCCGCGAGCGCCGATCATCGCGCGCGACCCATGCCGGACCATGTGGCGGCGCCGTACTTCGAGGCGTGGACCGGTGAGAGCCCGGCAGCGCTCGCCGCGGCCTCGGGCAACAAGTACCTCACGATGGCGTTCCTGCAGACCGAGGCGCCCGGTTCGTGCACGGCCTACTGGAACGGCCAGCCCGCCCAGCCGATCGACAGGTCCACCTTCGGCAAGGACATCGCGACGATCCAGGCGCGCGGCGGCAACGTCATCCCGTCCTTCGGCGGCTACGGCGCCGACACCACCAACACCGAACTGGCCGACAGCTGCACCGATGTCGACGCCATCGCCAAGGTCTACGAGAGCCTGGTCACAACCTACGGCGTGAGCCGTATCGACCTCGACATCGAGGCCGACTCGATCAACAACACCGCCGGCATCGACCGCCGCAACAAGGCCATCGCCAAGGTGCAGCGCTGGGCCGAACGCACCGGCCGCAGCGTGGAGTTCTCCTACACGCTGCCCACGACCACGACCGGCCTCGCACCCAACGGCGTGGCCCTGCTGCAGAACGCCGTCGACAACGGCGCGCGCGTCGACGTCGTCAACATCATGACCTTCGACTACTACGACGGCGCAAGCCACGACATGGCCGAGGACACCAAGACCGCAGCCGCCGGCCTGCACGCCCAACTCGCCGCGCTGCACCCGAAGAAGAACGCGGCGAAGCTGTGGAAGACGATCGGCGTCACCGAGATGCCCGGCATCGACGACTTCGGCCCCGCCGAGACCTTCACCACGGACAACGCCGTCACGGTGAAGAAGTGGGCCGAGGCCCAGGGCATCAACACGCTCTCCTTCTGGGCGCTCCAGCGCGACAACGGCAACTGCGTGGGTACCGGCGGCGCCAACAACTGCTCCGGAATCGCCCAGGACACCTGGTACTTCAGTCACACCTTCAAGTCGTTCACCCGCCGGTGACGGGGACGATCAACTCCCAGGTGTCGACCCCGTAGTCGAGGGTCATGCCGTGCCGTTCGTACAGGGCGAGCGCCTTGCTCGTGTTGTCGGTGTCCACGCCCAGGCCGATGCGGTCGCGGCCCAGCGCCGCGTAGTGGCCGAAGCCGTAGCGCAGGAGGTGACTGCCCAGGCCCCGGCCGCGGGCCTGGCGCAGGACGGCGAGGTTGCCGATCCAGGCCATGGAGGCGCGGTCGTTGTGGGTGCGCAGCATGGCGGCGTCGCCGAGGCCGTCGGCGTGGGCGAGCCAGATCAGGGACCAGTCGACGCGCTCGGCGTCGATGTCGTCCAGCCACTGTGTGTAGGTGCGGTACTGGAAGTCGAAGTGCTCGGTCATGGCCTCCTGGAGGAGGGCGTGGGCGCGGCGGCGGTCCGCCTCCTCCAGGCAGGGGCGCAGGGTCACACCGGGCGGGGCGGCGGGCAACGGGTCGTCGGACGCCGAGAGTTGACGGGCCATCACGTTGTAGCGGCGGACCGGCTGCCAGCCTCGGGCGCGCAGTGCGGGCAGGTCCATGGTGGGGTTCAGGGTGAGGTGCAGATGCACCACGGCGCGGGACGCTCCGTTGGCGGCGGCGCGTTCCGCGGCCCTGGCCTCCATCAGGTCGAACAGGTGCAGGGCGCCCGCCAGTCGGCCCGGCACGATGTAGTGGTCGATGTCGATCCGCTCGCCGCCCGAGTCGTCCCACAGCAGGCCGTAGCCGATCAGGCGGTTGCCCTCGAAGAGCAGCCAGGAGTCGCGCTCCAGGTCCACTTCGGGGTGCTTCAAGTCGGTCTGGATCTCGGCCAGTTCGGTGTCCGGGCGGCCGATCTCCAGCAGGTCGACCTCATTGAGCAGGGCGCAGACCGCCACCGCGTCGTCGGGTGTCGCCGGGCGGACGCGCAGGCCTGGCTGCAAAGGTGTGGGGGCGGTCATGGACCCACTGTCGGGTGACGGCCCCCGGCCCGCAACGGAGTTTCCGCGCCCCGTCCGCTCAGTCCGCCATCAACTCCCGCACCAGAGGGGCCACCTTCGTGCCGTAGAGCTCGATGTTGGTCACGAGGGTGTCGTGGGGCATTCCGGTGATGCCGTACTTCAGGTTGAAGCGGGTCGCGTCGAGGGTCTTCAGGGTGTCGGCGATCTTGCGGGCGACGGTCTCGGGTGATCCGACGTGCAGGGCGCCGCCGGGGCCGATGTCGCGCATCAGGCTCTCGCGGGTCGGGGTGCGGAAGCCGCGTTCCCGGGCCACGCTGCGGATCAGTTCCTGGAAGGCCGGTACGAACTCCTCGACCGCCTGTTCGTCGGTGGCGGCGACATGGCCGGGCGCGTGCACGCCGATGGGCCGCGCGGGGTGGCCGAACTCGGCCAGCGCCCGGCGGTACAGCTCGGAGAACGGGGCGAAGCGGGCTATGTCCCCGCCGATGATCGCCAGCATCAGGGAGAACCCGTACTGGGCGGTGCGGATCACCGACTGGGGGCTGCCGCCGACCCCGATCCAGGTGGGAATGGAGCCGGTCTCGCTGCGCGGGTAGACGGCGATTCCGTCGAGGGCGGCACGCGTGTTGCCGGACCAGGTGACCGGCTTCTCCTTGAGCAGTTCGGCGAAGAGGGCGACCTTCTCCTCGAAGAGTTCCTCGTAGTCGTTCAGGTCGTAGCCGAAGAGCGGGAAGGACTCGGTGCTCGATCCTCTGCCGAGGATGACCTCGGCGCGGCCGGCGGAGACGGCGTCGAGGGTGGCGTAGCGCTGGTAGACGCGGACCGGGTCGTCGGAGCTGATGACGGTGACGGCCGAGCTGAGGTGGATGTCCGAGGTGCGCGCGGCGATGGCCGCGAGCACGATGTCCGCCGCCGACAGGGGCATCGCCTCGGTGTGGTGCTCGCCGATGCCGAAGTGGTCGACACCGACCTGGTCGGCGAGGACTCCTTCCTCGACCAGGCGGCGGATGGCCTGACCGTGGGTCAGCGGCTTTCCGTCCGGGCCGTTCGTGACGTCGCCGAACGTGTCGAGACCGAGCGTGACGCCGTCGGTACTGGTTGAGGTGGTCATGTCGTACTCCCTGGGTCTGCTCGGTCAGTCAGGTGGCGATACGGCGCATCACGCCGAGGAGCCGGGTCAGGTCGTCGGCGTCGACGTGGTCCAGGACATGGCGCCGGACGCTGGCGAGGTGGGCGGGCCAGGCCTCCTGGAGGCGGGCGAGGCCCTTGTCGGTGAGTACGGCGTTCCAGCCGCGGGCGTCCTCGGCGCAGCGCTCCCGTCCGACCAGGCCCTGTGTCTCCAGGCGGGCGACGATGCGGGTCATGCCGCTCAGCGAGAGGTTGCAGACGGACGCCAGCTCGCTCATGCGCATGCGGCGGTCCGCGGCCTCGGAGAGGTGCATGAGGGTCGTGTACTCGGTCAGCGGCAGACGCTGCTCGCGCACCATGTCGGCGTCGACCGCGCGGGGCAGCACCAGCATCACCCGCGCGAGTTCGCGCACCAGCGCCTCTTCGCGCGGGTTCATGGGCTGCAATGACTGCTCGGGCGGGGTCATGCGACGAGTTTACTTGATTGACGCAGCAATGAAATTGCCACGAGGCGAGCCCGTCACAGACCTCCCTTGCTCACTCGGGGGGCGAGGTCTCTCCCGCTGTCTCAGCATGCCCGTGGTAGCGCAGCAGGAGCATCGCGGCGTCGTCGTGGAGCGGGCCGGCCGTGTGCCGGACCAGGTCCTCGCGCACCGAGTCCAGCGCGCTCTGCGCGTCGGGTTCCTTGAGCAGATGAGCCCGCTCGCCGAGCGGATAGAAGGTGCCGTCCTCGTCGCGGGCCTCGGTGACGCCGTCGGTGTAGAGCAGCAGTTGCTCACCCGGTGCGAAGCACACGGGGAACGGCTTCGGAGGCTCGCCGCCCTGGGCGCCGCCGAGGCCGAGCGGCGGGGCGTAGGCGGGCGGTGCCGGGAAGTCGGCGGTGCCGTTGCGCCGTACGACCATCGGGGGCGGGTGGCCGTAGTTGAGGAAGAGGACCTCGTGGTCGGTGCCGATCTCGGCGAGGACGGCGGTCACGAACTTCTCGTCGGACAGAACGCGGGAGACGCTGCGCTCCAGGCGCTCGCCGAGTCCCACCAGGTCGGGTTCGTCGTGCGCGGCCTCGCGGAACGCGCCGAGGACCACGGCGGCCGTCTCGACGGCGGCCAGGCCCTTGCCCTGCACATCGCCGACGATGACGCGGACGCCGTGCGGGGAGGCGACCACCTCGTAGAGGTCGCCTCCGATCCGGGCCTCCGCGACGGCCGAGGTGTACGACACCGCCGCCTGGAGCGGGCCCGCGGTCAGCGGCACCGGGCGCAGCAGAACGCGTTGCGCGACCTCCGCGATGGACCGCACGCTGGCCAGCTCGGCCTCGCGGCGGCCGCGCATCACGGCGGCGGCGATGCCCGCGCCGGTCACGCCCACCACCGACACCATGGCGAGGAAGCCTCTTCGTTCCTGGAACAGGCCGTCGTAGAGGCCGAGTCCGACACAGAGTGCGAGGGCCGCCGCCCCGAACCACGCGGTGCGGCGCCAGCCGCCGACCAGTCCGGCGAAGGCCGGTCCGAGGGAGGCCAGGGGCAGGAAGCCGAGTCCGGGGCCGGTGAGGAGGTCCCCGACGGCGACCACCGCCATCACCGCGGCCGGCAGCCAGGTCAGCACGGAGAGACTGCGCTGCGGCTTCGTTACGGCCATGGTCCACTCCAGCGGCGTCGCGGCATCCGGAGCCGCACTCGCCTTCCGCGCAGGGGCCCCTCCCCCACCTTGGACATCGCAAGGCTGCCAGGCAACGCCTCGGACGCGCCCGGCCCTTTACCCAATTGATTCCGAGAACTGACATTTCCTGATCGGAGACAACCATGTGGCGCGGGCCGGTTGGCGATCACGGACTCCGGGCACATGAAGTGTGCAGGACCCGCCGTGCAAGAGATGCAGCGGCCCCGGTGCGGTGACACCGCGGGGATACCGGGTGTCCTAGGAGGGGAAGTGATTCGCCATGCGTACGCATCGGCGTACCCATAGGCGTTCCGTACGCGTGGAGTACCTGCTGCCGGACGAGGCCGCGGCGGCGGGGCAGGCGCGAAAACTGACATCGGAGTTCCTCGCCCGCTCGCGCAGCCGGATGGCCCGGGTGGACGAGGAGCAGATCGACGACGCCACGCTCATCGTGTCCGAACTCGTCGCCAACGCGACCGAACACGGGCGCGGCGAGTGCCGGCTGCGGCTCCAACTGTCCGACGAACGCGTCACGGTCGAGGTCTACGACGACAACCCGGCCCCGCCGCGGGTGCGGCCGCTGACGGCCGAGGGCGAGAGCGGCCGCGGCCTCGCCATGGTCCGCTGCCTGGCCCACCGGCTCGATGTCACCCCGCTCACCGGGGGCGGCAAGCGGGTGCGGGCGATCCTGTCCATCTGACCGGCTCCAGGGACTTAACAGCAAGGCAACGCCGGCGTACTGCCGAGCGAAACGTGGCCGCGCGATTTTTTGCTCTACGGACGTAGAGAAAAAAATCCCCCGGAGGCCCGTATGACTGCCGCACCTCATGCCCTGGACCCGCTCGCCCCTGAAGAGATCACCGCCGCCCGCGAGTTGCTCGTGGCGGCCGGACTGGTCACGGAGGCCAGCCGCTTCGCCTACCTCGGGCTCCTCGACCCGCCCAAGTCCGCCCCGGAGCAAGGGGACCGGCGGCTGCGGGCCCTGCTGCTCGACATCTCCGGCGGTCCCTCCTGCGACGCGACGATCTCCCTGACCCAGTCGCGGGTCGTGGCGCACCGGCTGATCGACGCCGCGACGGAAGGCCAACTCCCGGTGCTGGACGCGGAGTTCGCGATCGTCGAGGAGGTCCTCGCCAGGGACCCGCGCTGGCTGGCCGCGCTGGCCGAGCGTGGCCTGGACGTGGACTCGGTGCGCGTCGCCCCGCTCTCCGCGGGCGTGTACGACGCCGAGTACCCGCAGGAGCGGGGCCGCCGCATCCTGCGCGGGCTGGCCTTCGTCCAGGAGCACCCGAAGGACCACGCGTGGGCGCATCCCGTCGACGGACTCGTCGCCTACGTGGACGTCCTCAACCGGAGCGTGGACCAGGTCGTCGACCACGGCCCGGTACCCGTGCCCGCGGAGTCGGGGAACTTCGACGACCCGGCCGTCACCGGTCCGCCGCGCACCACCCTGAAGCCCATCGAGATCACCCAGCCCCAGGGCCCCAGCTTCACCCTCGACGGCAACACGCTGACATGGGAGAACTGGTCCCTGCGCATCGGCTTCGACGCCCGCGAGGGGCTGATACTCCATCAACTCGCCTTCGCCGGACGCACGGTGATCCATCGCGCGTCGATCGCCGAGATGGTCGTGCCGTACGCCGACCCCTCTCCCGTGCGGTCCTGGCAGAACTACTTCGACACCGGCGAGTACCTCATCGGGCGATACGCCAACGCGCTCCAACTCGGCTGCGACTGTCTCGGCGACATCACCTACCTCGACGCGGTGATCGCCGACGAGACCGGCACACCGCAGACCCTCACCAACGCCGTCTGTCTGCACGAGGAGGACTACGGCATCCTCTGGAAGCACACCGACCTCTGGACCGGCTCGGCCGAGACCCGGCGGCAACGGCGCATGGTGCTCTCCTTCTTCACCACGGTCGGGAACTACGACTACGGCTTCTACTGGTACCTGTATCTCGACGGCACCATCGAGTTCGAGGCCAAGGCCACCGGTGTCGTCTTCACCTCCGCCCACCCCGGCGGCGACTACCCGTACGCCACCGAACTCGCTCCCGGCCTCGGCGCCCCGTACCACCAACACCTGTTCAGCGCACGGCTGGACATGGCCGTGGACGGCCCGGTCAACCGCGTCGAGGAGGTCGAGACGGTCCGGGTGCCGATGGGACCCGACAACCTGCGCGGCAACGCCTTCGCCCTCAAGCGCACCCCGCTGACGCGGGAGAGCGAGGCGCAGCGAATGGCCGACGCGGGCGTGGACCGCGTGTGGCACATCTCCAACCCCGAGTCCCTGAACCGGCTGGGACGGCCGGTCGCCTACGCCCTGCACCCGGAGGGCAAGCCGGCTCTCCTCGCCGATCCCGGGTCCTCCGTCGCGGCCCGCGCCGCCTTCGCCACGAAGCACCTGTGGGTCACCGCCTACGACCCGGCCGAGCGCTACCCGGCGGGCGACTTCGTCAACCAGCATCCCGGCGGGGCGGGACTGCCCGCTTACGCCGCCGCCGACCGGGACCTCGACGGGCAGGACCTCGTCGTCTGGCACACCTTCGGGCTGACCCACGCCCCGCGTCCCGAGGACTGGCCCATCATGCCGGTCGACACCACGGGCTTCACGCTCAAGCCGGTCGGCTTCTTCGACCGCAACCCCACCCTCGACGTGCCGCCGAACACCTCGGCCCACTCCGCCTGCGGGACGGGCTCCGGGAGCTGCCATGTCTGAACAGACCATCAGCGACAGCGCAGTTGACTCACCGTCAAAACTCCGTGGTTCCATCGGAGTCGGCGGAATCGTGTTCATGGTCGTCGCGGCGGCCGCCCCGCTCACCGCCATCGGCGGCGCCCTGCCGGTGATGCTGGCCATCGGCAACGGCCCCGGCGTACCGGCCGCCTACCTCTTGGTCGCCGTCGTCCTGCTGCTGTTCAGCGTCGGCTACGCGGCGATGAGCCGCCATGTCGTCGACACCGGCGCCTTCTACTCCTACGTCACCGCCGGACTCGGCCGCATCACCGGCACCGGAGCGGCCGGCCTGGCGCTGCTGACGTACAGCACGATCCAGGCCGGCATCTACGGACTGTCCGGCGTCACCCTTCAGGGGCTGGTCGTGAAGTACGGCGGCCCCGAACTGCCCTGGTGGCTGTGGGCCGGTGTGCTGTGGGGACTGGTCGCGGTGCTTGGGTTCCGCAACATCGAGGTCGGCACGAAGGTGCTGTCGGTGCTGCTGGTTCTGGAGGTCGGCATCGTCACGGTGATGACGGTGGCGATCCTCACCCAAGGAGGCGCGCACGGCATCGACTTCGACTCGTTCACGCCGGGTGCCTTCAGCACGGGCTCTGCGGGCATCGGCGTGATGTTCGCGGTCGCCTCCTTCGTCGGCTTCGAGGCGACCGCCATCTACAGCGAGGAGGCGCGGGACCCCAAGCGCAGTGTGCCCAGGGCGACTTACCTCGCGGTGATCGCCATCGGCGGCTTCTACGCGCTGTCCAGCTGGGCGGTCGTCCTGGCGGTCGGCACGGACGAGGTACAGGGCGCGGCAGCGAAGAACACGAGTGGGCTGGTCTTCGCAGTGGCCGGGCAGTACGTCGGTTCGGCAGCCTCCGACACGATGGAAGTCCTGCTGCTGACCAGCCTGTTCGCGGCGCTGCTCGCGTTCCACAACGCGATCTCCCGCTATCTGTTCTCCCTCGGCCGCCAGGGTGACGCCCCCGCGATCCTGGGCCGCAGTCACGCCAAGCACGGTTCGCCGCACGCCGGTTCGCTGGTGCAGAGCGTGTCGGCGGCTGTGGTTGTGGGGGCGTTCGTCCTCGCGGGGTCCGATCCGGTGCTGGAGCTGTTCACCTGGATGAGCGGGCTGGCCACGCTCGGCGTGCTGGTGCTGATGATCCTGGTCGGCGTCGCGATCATCACCTTCTTCGCCCGCACGGGGGCGGACACCGGGCTGTGGCACACCCGGCTCGCGCCGGCCCTCGGCGCCCTGGGGCTGTGCTGGATCACGTACATGGTGCTGGCCAACTTCACCACCCTGATCGGCGGTTCGGCCTCCCTCGCGCGGCTCTTCGAGGGGATCGTCGTGCTGTTCTTCGCGGCCGGGGCGGTCTCCGCCGCCGTCCGGCGCCGCCGCGATGCATGACGTTGTCCCGGCCGCCGTCGCGCTGACGGGCTCCGGTCTGTGCCTCGCGGGGCATGTGCCGGGGCCCGTACGGCGCTGGGGTCCGCACGCCGTCGTGCTCGCCGTCACGCTGGTGATGGTGGTGGGGAGCCCGGGGCCGTACCCGCTGCTCGTGGGCGCGGGCGTGACGGCGGGCATGTGTCTGTTCACCCGTGGACCGGTCGCCGTCGACCTCGCGGTGATGGCCGTGGTCACGGCGGCCATGGCCCGGCTTCCGGACGGGCAGCACCATCACCATGCCGACGGCCACGGGCTGTTCGCGCTGGCGGTGGTGCTGTGGCTGCTGGCGCGGGCGGGTGCCTTCATGCACCGGGCGCTGCGTCCCGGGGTGCCGTGCACGGGACCGCTCAGCGGTGCGGGCGGCGCGATGATGGCCCTGGGCATGGCCGCCATGCTGGCCTGACCGGGGCGGACCGGCGGCGAAGCGGGGTCCGAGCGGCTGGATTAAGGTCAGGGCATGCCCAAAATCGTCGATCACGACGCGCGGCGCCGCGAGATCATCGAAGCCGTATGGGCCCTGATCGCAAGACGCGGGCTCGACGCCGTCACCATGCGGGACCTCGCCGCCGAGGCCGGATACGCCAACGGCGCGCTGACCGGCTACTTCCGCAACAAGGACGAGATCCTGCTCGCCGCCTTCCAGCACGCCTTCGAGAGCACCAACGTCCGCGCCCGCGAGTCCATCGCCGACGCGACCGGTCTGCCGGCGCTGCGCCTGCTGTGCCTGGAGATCATGCCGCTCGACGACGTGCGCCTCATGGAGGCCCGGGTCGTCATCGCCTTCTGGGACCGCGCCGTCCACGACGACCGCATGGCCGGAGTCCACGAGAACGCGATGACGGCCTGGCGCGAGCAGATGTGCGGCTACCTGCGACAGGCCCGCCGACAGGGCGACATCGGCGCGGAATCGCCCGACGACGAGGTCGTCGACACCCTCCTCGCGGCCCTCATGGGCTTCCAGATCAACGCGGTCCTGCTGCCCCACGCCACCACACCCCGGCGTCAAGAGGCGGTTCTCGACGGCCTGTTGGGCTCGTTGCGGCCGTAGAGCAGCGGGGGTACCACGAGTACCTCCGGGGCGGCCTCGATGTCGGCCGGTGTCAGGCGGAACTCGACGGGGTACGCCTCGCGACGGGTGCGGCGGTCGGGTGACGCGCGGCGAGCGTCGCGGCCTCGACCTGTCGGCTCGGCAGCGGCCGGACTTCCATCACCTGATCCACGTCACGGAGGGCACCCTGCGCCACCGGGTGGACTTCACGACTGCGCCGTCGAACCGGGCGGCTGGCTGTGGGTGGGCTCCGGGCAGGTGCACCAGTACGTGCCCGACGACCTGACGACGGCCCGGGGCACCATCGTCATCCGGCAGCCGGGCTTCGTGCCCGCCGATCCGCCCTTCGACCAGTCACCACTGCTCCCGACAAAACCCCATGCCGAAGCGGCCCGCCTGACGCTGCGTCACCTCGCCTACGAGTACGCCGACTTGACGTCACTCCCCCTCGACGCGCATCTCCAGACCCTCCGCATGCTCCTCTCCGTCCTGCTGCTCCGTCTCTCGCACGTCCGCCCGGACCCGATGTCCTCCGCCCCGGCCGACGACACGTTCCGCCGCTACAGCGCCACACTGGACCGCGACTTCCGCACCAGCCACCACGTCTCCGACTACGCCGCCGCCCTCGGCCACAGGCCGCGCACCCTCACCCGCGCGACCATCGCGGCCACCGGCACGACCGCCAAGCAGTACCTCGACGCCCGTGTCCTCCTGGAGGCCAAACGCCTACTCGTCCACACCGACGCGACGGCGGCGGACATCTCCCGCACCCTCGGCTTCGCCGAACCGACCGAATTCGCGAAGTTCTTCCGCAAGCGGGACGGGCGTACGCCGCCGGAGTTCCGGGCGGTGGCGCGTGGGCAGACCCGAGTCGTGCAGGGATTCCAGCCGGGTGAGACCGCCGTACGACGTGACGTCTTCCGCCGGAAGGTGTGGAGCGCTCATGCGTTCCGGGTCGTCGAGGACACACCGGAAGCACTCGTCCTCGGCTGCGGACCGGGCACGGAACTGTCCGTCCCGACGACCTGGATCGAGTGGCTGCGCACAGGCGACGCGTCCGCCCGCCTGCGCGCCCTGCCGAACCTGGCCGACGGCAACTGGCAGCTCGGCCGGTGGACTTGGCGCGACACGGCCCATCTCCAGTGGGTACCGCCCGACACCTGGTTCAGCGTCAACGCCTTCTACGACGTCACGGGCGACCATCGCCTGACGCACTGGTACGTCAACTTCCAGCGCCCGATGCGCCGCACGCCCATCGGCTTCGACACCTTCGACCTCTTGCTGGACCTGGTGGTCGCGCCCGATCTGTCCCGGTGGGAGTGGAAGGACGAGGACGAGTACGCCCAGGGCCGGCGGTTGGGGGTGGTGAGCGAGGCCGATCACCGGGCGGTGGAAACTGCGCGCGATGAGGCCCTGGCGTTGATCCGAACGGGCAGCGGCCCGTTCGCCGCCGACAGAGGCCTTCCGGACTGGCGCTCCGAGCCCCACCGGCCGGCTCCCGCGCTGCCCGCCGGAGTCCTGACCGTGAGCTAGGAGCTGTCCGGCCGATCATGTGACTGTCGCCTGATCTGCTCGTTGTTCCCGTTATGGGGCGGGGAGAACGCGGCGATCTGTCGGACGCCGAGTGGGAGCGGCTGCGGCCGTTCCTGCCGGTGAGCAACGGTCGGTGTGGGCGGTGGCGTGATCATCGGCAGGTGATCGACGGGATTCTTCACCGGGTTCGGACCGGGGTTCACTGGCGTGATTTGCCGCAGCGGTTCGGGCCGTGGAAGACGGTCTACGAGCGCCATCGACTTTGGTCTGCCGACGGAACCTGGGAACGGCTGCTGCAGCAGGTCCAGGCCGCGGCCGACGCGGCAGGGGCGATCGACTGGGACATCTCGGTGGACTCCACCATCGTGCGCGCGCACCAGCACGCGGCCGGCGCCCGCATCGATCCACCACCGGCTCTTGCCGGCTCAAAGGGGGACGGGCCGCTGGAACGCCAGGACGAAACTCCGTGGCAGAGCCTCGTCGGGCGGCTGGTGGAGGTGGTGCGGGAGGCGAGGGTCTGGGTCGTTCACGGGGCGGCTTCACCAGCAAGATCCACTTGAGCGCGGACGGCCGGTGCCGCCCGCTGTCACTGATCATTACGCCGGGGCAGCGGGCCGACTGCACCCAGTTCATACCTGTGCTGGAGAAGATCCGGGTCCCCCGGCTCGGACTTGGCAGGCCTCGCAAGAAACCCGACAGCATCGCAGCCGACAAGGCCTACAGCAACGGTCCTTGCCGCCAGTACCTGCGGCGGCGCGCCATCCGCCACACGATTCCGGAGAAGGCCGACAGTCAGGCCGCCCGATTGCGCAAAGGATCGCGAGGCGGCCGACCACCGGGGCTGGACGAGGAGCGGTACAGGAAGCGCAACACCGTCGAGAGGGCCATCAACAGGCTGAAGAACTCCCGCGCCGTCGCGACCCGTTACGACAAGCGCGGCTACGTCTTCCTCGGCACTGTCACCGCAGCCGCCCTCGCCATCTGGCTCCGCACCTGACCGCGTGCCAGGGCCTCAACTCACCGAGGCACCCGGCGCCAACACCAAGCCCGCTGCCGCGAGGAAGTCCTCAAGGCTGATGACACCGTTGCCGTTGCCGTCGTCCCATTCGATCAGGAGTCCGGAGAGGCCCTCGTTCGAAGACTCTGACGTGTCGGCGTCATCCTCGGGGCCGGGATGCCACTCGACGCAGCCCTCGCCATGCCGGTATCGGAGATACAGGTATTGGCCGTCCGCCGTCCAGGCATCCCACTGCGACGGGTATGCGGAACACGTCTGCACAACCCGCGTCAGCTTCCGACCCTCATCCGTACTCATCCGACGATGGTCGCGCAGCATCAGGTGCCCGGCAATCGACTTCAGACCGTCGCCACAGGTGCCTCAAGCAGCAGCCAGACACACGCCATCAATGATCGGCCGGACAGCTCCTAGCCGTCCGCTGACGGGTCGAAGCGCATGGGCCAGGGGTGCGCCGAGGCGGGCAACGGCAAGGCGTATCGGCTCACCAGATCCGCGGTCCCCCGCGTCGGCAGCTCGGCGAGCACGTCGTCGGCGATCGCCTCGACTGCCGGGCGGAGAGCGGGGATCCGCGCGGGCGTGAGGTGGCCCACGACCAGCCGTCGTAGCCGCGTGTGGTCCGGTGGGTCGGTCCGGGGCATGTCGCGGCCGAGAGCGTGGCCGCCGACGGCCTGCCAGGTCGAGCAGTGGCGTGTGTCGTTGCGCGGGCGCGGATCGGTCAGCGCGGCGCGGGCCGCGTCCCGGGTGACGGCCAGCCAGCTCTCACCGCTGCCCGGGACCCTGTGCGCGAAGGGCCGCGTGGACGGGGCAGCCCGCTGCCCGGCGCCGAAAGACCTGTCCCCCGGTCCTACGGCGCCGGGCAGAAATTCCCCCGTACGTTCACCACGCTCAGGTCAGGACTCGACCCCGGCCCCTTCGCGCGCCGCGACCGTCTCGGGCTCCTTCTCGTCCGCCGGCGCGGTCTGACGCACGGCCGGGATCGCCGCCGCGACCAGGGCCGCGAGGAGGGCGACGCCGCCGCCGATGAGGAGGCCGGTGCGGAAGCCGCTCTCGGAGGTGAAGGTGTAGCCGCCGACCGTGTTGGTCATCTGGGCGAGGACGACGCCGATCACCGCGGCGCCGATCGAGGTGCCGAGGGAGCGCATGAGCGTGTTGAAGCCGTTGGCGGCGGCGGTCTCGGAGAGGGGGACCGAGCTCATGATGAGGGCGGGCATCGCGCCGTAGGCGAGGCCGACGCCGCTGTTGATGACGATGATGACCACCATGAGGCCCCAGGCGGAGCTCATCAGGCCCATCGACAGGGCGTAGCCGGCGGTGATGACGAGGACACCGCTGATGAGGGTGAACTTGGGGCCGAGGGCGTTGGTGAGCTTTCCGCCGAGCGGGGAGACGATCATCATCATGATGCCGCCGGGCGCCATCCAGAGGCCGGCGGCGAGCATCGACTGGCCCAGGCCGTAGCCGGTGGCCTCGGGGAACTGGAGCAGCTGCGGCACGACCAGCATGCTGGAGTACATGCCGACGCCGACGAAGACCGAGGCGATGTTGGTGATCAGGACCCGGGGGCGGGCCGTCGTGCGGAGGTCGATCAGCGGGTCGCCGGTGCGCAGTTCCCACACGCCCCAGGCCAGGAAGGCAACGAGCGCGACGGCGAACAGGCCAAGGACGGTGGCCGAACCCCAGCCCCAGTCGGCGCCCTTGGAGATACCCAGCAGCAGGCAGACGAGCCCGACGGCGAGACCGAGGGCGCCGGGCGCGTCGAAGCGCTGACCCTTGGCGGCGGCCGGGACGTCCGGGATCAGGAACCAGATCAGCACGGCGACGACCGCGGCGAGGGCGGCCGAACCCCAGAACAGGGCACGCCAGTTGGCGTACTGCGCGATGGCCGCGGCGATCGGCAGGCCGAGGCCGCCGCCGATGCCCATGGAGGCGCTGACGAGTGCGATGGAGGGGCTGAGCCGCTCCTGCGGTACGACGTCCCGGAGCAGGGCGATGCCCAGCGGGACCATGCCCATGCCCATGCCCTGGAGACCGCGTCCGACGATCATCGGGACGACGGAGGAGGAGAGCGCGCAGACCACCGAGCCCACGATCAGCGGGACGGAGCAGGCGAGCAGCATGCGGCGCTTGCCCAGCAGGTCGCCGAGGCGGCCGACGACCGGGACACAGACCGCGGCCACCAGCAGGGTGGCGGTGATCACCCACGCGGCGTTCGAGGACGAGGTGTGCAGCATCTCCGGGAGGTCGGCGATGAGCGGGGTGACCAGCGTCTGCATGATCGCGGCGGTGGTGCCGGCGAAGGCCAGCGTGGCGATCACGCCGCCTGCGCGGGCTGAGGGCTGGGGGGCGTCCATGACGGGACTCCTCGGCATGTCTGTTCGGTCGGGACGTGAAGGAATGTGCATCGTACACATCGTATGTATCAACCATGTGATGGGGATGATGCATAGCGTCGTGCGAGGATGGGTCCGGCCGCCCCGAACCGCAGGAAACGGCGGCGGCGTCGGCAGGAAGCAGGAGGCAGCGGACCGATGGACAGGCGTACGCGCGAGATCGAGTACGAGCAGATGCTCCTCAGCCGGCACGGGCTTCTCTCGCACAAGGGCGGGCGCCGCAAGGACGGTGTGCTGGACCGCAGCGCCTACATCCTGTTGAGCCGGATCCGCATCCAGGGGCCCATGTCCATCGGCGAGTTGAGCGATGCCTTCGGCCTCGACGCGTCCACCCTCAACCGGCAGACGGCGGCGGCCATGCGCTCCGGTCTCGTGGAGCGGATCCCCGATCCACAGGGCGGCATGGCCCGCAAGTTCCGCATCACGGACCTGGGCGCGCGAATGCTCGACGAGGAGCGCGAGGGTCTCGTCCAGTCCCTGGACCAGATCATGGACGACTGGTCGGAGGCGGACATCGCCGCCTTCGCGGCCTTTCTACGACGCTTCAACACCGACATCGAGCGGCTCGGCGGGCGCCCCTGGCCGCGGCCGTGAGTGAGCCCCGCCCCGTGGCAACTCACGGGGCGGGGCTCTCGGTTCACGCCGGGCGTGCCCGGGTCGGCCGGATCAGGAGGAGCGGCGTGAGCGGCTCGCCGCGTAGACCACACCGCCGCCCAGGGCGATGACGAGGGCCGCGCCGCCCGCGAGGAGGCCGACCGGCGCGTTGGAACCGGTCTCCGCGAGCGGCTGCTTGCCGCCGTTGGGCGTCGTCTTCGGCGTGGGCGAGGGCGACGACTTCAGCGGCGGGACGTGCGCGGAGGTGGGAGGTGTCGTCGACGGCTTGGGGCTCGGCGGGGTCGTCTCCTCGGCGGGCGGCGTGCTGCCGGCCGGGGTGGACGGCGTCGCGGGTGGGACCGAGGCCGGCTGGGTCGGCGTCGGGGTGGGCGAGTCCGGGGTGCTGGGAGTGCACTCCTTGTCGCCGCCGTTCCAGGCCGCGATGAGGTGGTACGGGGTCGTGATGTTGTCGGGCTCGTAGGGGAGGGGGCCGTGGCCCTCGCCCGTACCGCCGTCGTAGGTGACGTCGTCGCCGTACAGGTCTATCTGGCCGTAGCAGTCGGGCGACTTGACGTTCAGCTTCTGCCAGGTCCGTCCGGAGTCGTCCGCGCCGGCGACGTCCTTGGCGGTGAGGTAGACCGTGGCCTTGTCGACCATGGTCTGGTGGCCGGAGGTGTACCAGGTGGAGCCTTCGGTGGTGTATTCAGCAAGGGAGACGGGGTACTTGCAGCCCTCGCCGACGCTCTGGCCCGGGGCGAGCCGGACCTCGACGGTGCCGGGGACGGCGTCCCACTGGTGGAAGCCGCCCTGTGAGGTCCAGTCGGCGCCGACAACGTTTCCATCGGCACCGACGATGCGGTACTGCACGGTGGCGGACTGACACGTGTCGTTCTCGGTGGCGCTCGCCGGGCCGGCCGCGAGCACGGGCGCGGCGGCGGCGATGAACGCGGTGGCCGCCAGGGCGGACAGGGAGGGGAGGTGGAGCGAACGTGACAAGGTGAGCCTCGACGATGATCAAAGGTGTGGGAGGTGGCAGAGCGAGCGGCGGGCGCACGAAAGGAAACGATCGAGGGCGTGCGCGACCGGACCGCTCGCGGGTGCTTCGCTCAGTAAAGGCACGGCGAAGTAAGCCGAATTCTTGTCACCTTTCACAACTCCCGTCAATCCTTCACCAGTTGCACACAGATCAAGATCCGGGCAGCACCGCGACCAGATGCCGGTGCAGCCCCTCCAACTCGACGTACAGACCGGGATCGACCAGCTCGTCGCCGTCCCGGTCGTACGTCAAGTCGGCCAGTAGTTCGGTGAGTTGACGGCTGCCGCCGCGCAGGTCGGCCCACGGGAGACGGACCCGGCCCTGGGCCGGCTGCTCGGAGAGGTTGACGACGACGAGATGGCGGCTGGAACCGGTCGTCCAGGACCAGGCGATCAGGTTCTCGTGGGACGGGTTGTCGGGCCAGCCGGTGCAGTCGAGCAACTGCCACTCCCCTCCCGTACGCATACCGGAGGAGCCCACCGCGGCGAGCAACTGGTGGTAAAACGCCTGGAGTTCCTTGTCGAGGGGTTCTTCCGGCCGGCGGGAGAGGAAGACCGGCGGGCGGACCCGGCGCCCCTCGAACTGCCCCTCGTGCCACAGGGTCGCGCCGGGCAGGGTCGCGATCGTGACCGCAGCCGCCCGTTCCCGCTCGGGTGTCAGGGTGGCGGCGGCCCGGGGTTCGTCGTGGTTCTCCAGGAAACGGACCAGGCCGCGCTGGTAGCCGAGGTCGGCTTGCAGGTGCCCGCGCACCGAGTCCGCGCCCTCGTGCAGCAGCCGGTCGTAGAGCCGTTTGTCGTAGCAGTGGTCGAACCCATGCTGCTGCAGGGCCCATTCGAGGTCCCAGTACGCCTCGGCGACGAAGAGGAGGTCGGGGTGGTGCTCGCGGACCTTCGGGACGACATACGGCCAGAAGTCCTCGGCCGGTGCCGTGCCCGCGCGTTCGCCCCAGGTCTTCGCGAAGACGTCGGTCATCAGCAGCATGGCCATGTCGCAGCGCACGCCGTCCGCCTGGTCGCCGATCGAGGCCAGGGTGTCGACGGCGGCCGTGCGCAACTCCTCGCTGAAGGCGTTGAGTTGGACGACGTCGGGCCAGGGTGCGAAGTAGGGGTCGCGGCCCCGCGCGAACACCTTGCCGCCGGCCTCCAGGAAGGCGCCGGGGTCGCGGACCAGGTCGTCCGGGGTGCCCTGGACCAGGCAGCCGGGGCGTTCGGCGAGCCAGGGGTGGTCGGGGGCGACGTGGTTGGGGACGTAGTCGAGGATCAACCGGACGCCACGCGCGGCCAGTTGGGCGCGGGCCTCCGCCAGTCCCTCCGGGCCGCCCAGGGACGCGTCCACGACGTAGTTGCGGACGCAGTACGGCGATCCGGCCACGTCCTCCGGGCGGAGGTCGGGCAGTGCCGCCCGGAAGGAGGCCTGCAACGACTCGTCGCGCAGGGCGATCTCCAGTCCGGCCGGGCTGCGCTCCCACACGCCCATCAGCCAGACGGCGTCGACGCCGGGGAGGGCGACCTCGTCCCAGGCGGGCGCGGGCACCTCGCCGAGGGTGACGGGGCGGCCGTAGCGGGTGCTCAACTCCCCCAGCCAGACGATGGTGTTGATCTCGTAGATCACCGGGTGGGCGGGCCAGGCGGTCATGACAGCGGTTCCTCTCGGTCGCCGGTCGGGCGCAGGCTCTCGCGGCCCCGGGCCGACCACTCGCCGTCGCCCAGGGTGTGGAAGAGGGTGGCGGTGACCGCGGACAGGCCGGTCCAGCCGGTCTGGTGGGAGGCGCCGAGGCCGGCGCCGTTGTCGCCGTGGAAGTACTCGTAGAAGAGGATCAGGTCCTTCCAGTGCGGGTCCTTGGCGAACTTGGCCTGGGCGCCGTGCACCGGCCGATGTCCGTCCTCGTCACTGAGGAAGGTGGCGGTGAGCCGGTCGGCGATCTCGCGGGCGACCTCGTAGAGGGTGAGGTGGCGACCCGAGCCGGTCGGGCATTCGACGGTGAAGTCGCTGCCGTGGAAGGCGTGCAGGTTGAGCAGGGCGCGGATCAGCAGCAGGTTGACCGGGAACCACACGGGGCCGCGCCAGTTGGAGTTGCCGCCGAACATCCCGGAGTCGGACTCGGCCGGCAGATAACCGACGCCGTAGGTCTCCCCGTGCACGTCGAAGGTGTACGGGTGCTCGGCGTGGTAGCGGGAGAGGGAGCGGATGCCGTGCGGGCCGAGGAACTCGTCCTCGTCGAGCATCCGGGACAGGACGCGGCGCAGTCGGTCCTCGCCGAACAGGGCGAAGAGATAACGGCCGTCGGCGTTCGGGCCCATGGCCTCGTGCGAGGAGATGGTGGCCTCCACGGCCGGGTGGCGTTCGATGAACTCCAGTGCTCCCGCGACGAGTTCGGGGAAGCGCTGGTCCGCCCAGCCGCCGACCAGGCTGGTGGCCGCGAGGGGGATCAGGCCGACGAGCGAGCGCACCTTGAGCCGGGTCGCCGTGCCGTCCGGCAGCCGCAGCACGTCGTAGAAGAAGCCGTCCTCTTCGTCCCAGAGGCTCGCGTTGTCGGCGCCCATGCGGTTCATGGCGACGGCGATCCACGCGAAGTGCTCGAACAGGGACTGCGCCTGCTCGACGTAGACGGGGTTGTCGACGGCCAGCTCTATGGCGATCTCGAGGAGGTTCTGGCAGTAGAGCGCCATCCACGCGGTGCCGTCCGCCTGGTCGAGGTGGCCGCCGGTGGGGAGCGGGGCACTGCGGTCGAAGACGCCGATGTTGTCGAGGCCGAGGAAGCCGCCCTGGAAGACGTTGTTGCCGTCGGTGTCCTTGCGGTTGAGCCACCAGCTGAAGTTCTTCATCAGCTTCTGGAAGGCGTTCTCCAGGAAGGCGCGGTCGCCCTTGCCGGTGCGTTGCTTCTCCAGCTCGTAGAGGAACAGGGTGGCCCAGGCGTGGACGGGCGGGTTGACGTCCCCGAAGTTCCATTCGTAGGCCGGGATCTGGCCGTTGGGGTGGAGGTAGAGGCGGCGCAGCAGCAGGTCCAACTGGCCCTTGGCGAAGGTGAGATCGACCATCGACAGGGCGACGGTGTGGAAGGCGAGGTCCCAGGCCGCGAACCACGGGTACTCCCAGGTGTCCGGCATCGACATGATCTCGTCGTTGACCATGTGGTACCAGTTGCTGTTCCGCACCCGGGGGTCGGAGGCGAGCGGGTCGACGCCGTGCTCGGTGAGCCAGCGCTCGACGTCGAGGTAGTAGTACTGCTTGCTCCACAGCATCCCGGCCAACGCCTGGCGCACCAGCCGCCGTTCGTCGGCCCCCGCGTCGACCGGGGTGCAGCCGTCGTAGAACTCGTCGGCTTCGGACCGGCGTTGGGCCATGACCGTGTCGAAATCGCCCGTCCAGTCGGGCAGTTCGGCGGCGGTGAGGCGCAGGCGGACGGTCGCGCTCTGGCCGCCCTGGACGGTGAGCACGTGGTGGACGGCGGCCTTGGTGCCGGTCCGGTCGGGGTTGACCGCTCCGGTCTCGCCCTGGACGACGTAGCGGTCGATGCCGTCCTTGACGTACGGGGAGGCGTTGGAACTGCCGAAGATCTTCTCGTTGTTGGTGTCGTTCTCGGTGAACAGGGTCTGCGCGTCCGCGTCGCAGTACAGCCAGCGCGGGCCCAGCTCCTCGTGGTCGGCGCGGATTCGACCGCCCGATTCCTGGTGGATGGACGGGACGGCGGTCCCGCCCGCCCAGGACCAGGTGTGCCGGAACCACAGGGTCGGGAGGAGGTGCAACGGGGCTTCGTCGGGGCCGCGGTTGTGGGCGGTGATCTCGATCAGCAGGTCCTCGGGGCCCGCCTTGGCGTATTCGACGAAGACGTCGAAGTAGCGGTCCTCGTCGAAGATGCCGGTGTCGAGGAGTTCGTACTCGAAGTCACCGCGCCCACGGGCCGAGTTGGTGGCCTTGAGGTCCTCGTAGGGGTACTCCGTCTGCGGGTATTTGTAGAGGTACTTCATGTACGAGTGCGTGGGTGTGCTGTCGAGGTAGAAGTAGTACTCCTTGACGTCCTCGCCGTGGTTTCCCTCGGAGTTGGTGAGGCCGAACATCCGCTCCTTGAGGATCGGGTCGCGGCCGTTCCACAGCGCGAGCGCGAAGCACAGCCGCTGCTTGTCGTCGCTGACGCCGGCGATGCCGTCCTCGCCCCAGCGGTAGGCGCGCGAGCGTGCCTGGTCGTGGGTGAAGTACGACCAGGCGTCGCCGCTGTGGCTGTAGTCCTCCCGGACGGTGCCCCACTGGCGCTCACTCAGATAAGGACCCCAACGGCGCCATGGCACCCCGGAGTCGTCGGCCTCGGCCAGCCGTCGCCGCTCGGCATCCGGTGTTTCACCGCTCGTCCCCATCGCCTGTCCTCCCCTTGGCCGAACCCATTCCCCCAGACTCGGGTGTCCTGGACCCGACGGCAACACGAACTGCCGGGCGGAGGGCGTCGGCTCCCGCCAGGAACACCACGACGGCGAGCAGCAGCGCCGCCGACGCCGCGACCGGCGCCACCAGGAACGCTCCGGCGCTGCCGTGGCTGTCCGCCAGGTACCCGGCCAGCACCTGCCCGGTCGCCGTACCGAGTGGTCCGCCCGCGCACAGGATCGTCAGGGCGACGGTCGCCCGGTCGGCGGGAGCGATGCGTTCGGTGAGGGCGTAGAGGCTGATCAGGTACGGGGCCACGGTCACACCGGCAACCGCCATGGCCGTAGGGACGGCATGGAGTCTGTCCCCGACGGCCAGGGTGAGGGCGCCCAGCAGCAAGGTCGCCGAGAAGGTCACGTACCGGTGGCGGAGGGTGAATCGCGCTGGGAGCCAGGCGCAGGCGACACCCGCAAGGGCGCTGCCGATGCCGAAGACGGCGTAGAGGAGACCGGCGCTCGCGGGATGACCGCTGTCGTTGGCGTAGGCGGTGACGCCGGTCTGCGCGGCGCCGAACATCGCGCCCATCGCGGCCATGGCGAGGAACATGGCGGCAAGTGGCAGTCGGGGCAAGGGAGTTCGGGAGGTGCGAGCGCTCTGGCGGTGCTCGGATCCCCCATGGGTGAGGGAGCGTGCGAAGGGGAGGGTGGCCAGGACGAGGAGGGCGATGGCCGCCATGGTCGGTGCTGTCGGGCCGAGGGAGGCGAACAGGCCGACGATCGCGGGTCCGGCGACGAAGCTGATCTCGTCGGCGGTCGCCTCGTACGAGAAGGCGGTGGGTATGAGGTCGGGCCGGTCGCGTGCGCGGAGGAGGCGTGACCAGTGGACCCGTGCCAGGGGGGCGACCGGCGGTTGGGTCAACCCGGCCAGGGCCGATGCGACGATCATGCTCGCGCGGCCGGTGTGGCTCGCCGCGATGAGGCCGGTCAGGGCGACGGCGTTGGCGAGTGCGGTGACCGTCCCGACGAGGCGGTGGCCGTGACGGTCTGCGAGCGCCCCGGAGATCGGACCGCCGAGCGCGTTGGCGATGCCCTGGGCGGCCGCGGCGAGACCGGCGAAGGCGTAACTGCCGGAGGCGGCCCGGACGAGGATGAGGGTCGCGAGCGACGAGGTGGCGTAGGGAAGGCGGGCGAGGAACCCGAGCGGAAAGAATCCCGTGCCGGGAACGCTCAGGAGGGATCGGTACGCCATCGGCGTCTCCCATGAACACGTCGGAGAGACGCGCCACCCAGCCACCAACGCGTTGACGATCCCGCTTCTGCCGCGCAGCCTAGCGAGCCGACCGCCCTGCCACCAGAGCCATTTCGTCACGCAACTCTCGCGCCGTGACGTACGGATATGGCGTTCTCATTTCACGAGAGGTAGCCTCTCACCCGATCGTCACGTCTCGCCGGGGAGGCCGTCATGGCAGGCACGATGCAGGGCAAGGTCGCGGTGATCAGCGGCGGTTCGACCGGCGTGGGAAGGGCCGTCGGGGCGCAGCTCGCCGAGAACGGGGCGCAGGTCGTGCTGCTCGCCCGGCGTGCCGACCGGCTGGAGACGGCCGCGCGGGAGATGGCCGGTTCGGTGCTGACCATCCCGACCGACGTCAGCAGCGGCGACAGTGTGCGGGCCGCGTTCGCCCAGGTCGAGGAGCGGTTCGGGCGGGTGGACATCCTGGTGAACAGTGCCGGGGTCGCCCGTATCCGCGCCATCGAGGAGACCGCCGACGAGGACATCCACGCCTGCGTCGGCACCAATCTGCTGGGCCCGATCCACACGATCCGCTCTGCCGTGCCCCTGCTGCGGGCGGCCGGCGGCGGCGACATCCTGAACATCTCCTCCGAGATCACCCTCGACCACCTGCCGCTGATGGCCATGTACGCGGCGAGCAAGCACGGCCTGAACGGCTTCACCGCCGCGATGCACAAGGAGCTGCGCGGCGACGGCATCCGGGTCGCCCTGGTGATCCTGGGCTCGATCTCGGACAGCGCCTTCATCGAGAACTTCCCCGGCGAGGACCGGCAGCGCGCCGCGCCGGTGTGGGAGGCCGACGGCTATCTGACCAGGGTGGGCGCCATGAAGCCGCTCCCCTCGGCGACCGTCGCGCGGGTCATGGTCCAACTGCTCGCCACCCCGCCCGAGGTCGTGCAGGACGTGGTGCACATCCGCCCGGCCGGCTGAGACCCCGTTCCGGACCATGCGGCAGCCTTGGACACCCCATAAGTCGGCCTTATGAGGTCATAGAGCGGACCCGCGTACCGGGTTAGGCATGCCTTAGCTTAGGCTTCCCGTCGAGTCGCTTGTCATCGTTCGAAGGGAACCTGATCATGCCGCGCCCCCTGCGGGTAGCCATCGTCGGAGCCGGTCCCGCCGGGATCTACGCCGCCGACGCCCTGCTCAAGTCCGAGGTGGCCGCCGAACCCGGTGTGTCCATCGACCTCTTCGAGCGGATGCCCGCGCCCTTCGGCCTGATCCGGTACGGCGTCGCCCCCGACCACCCGCGCATCAAGGGCATCATCACCGCCCTGCACCAGGTCCTGGACAAGCCGCAGATCCGCCTCTTCGGCAACGTCGACTACCCGACCGACATCAGCCTCGACGACCTGCGCTCCTTCTACGACGCGGTGGTCTTCTCCACCGGCGCGACCGCCGACCGCGACATGTCCATACCGGGCATCGAGCTGGACGGCTCCTACGGCGCCGCCGACTTCGTCTCCTGGTACGACGGCCACCCGGACGTCCCGCGCACCTGGCCGCTGGAGGCAGAGAAGGTCGCCGTCCTCGGTGTCGGCAACGTGGCCCTCGACGTGGCCCGCATCCTCGCCAAGACGGGCGACGAACTGCTGCCGACCGAGATCCCGCCGAACGTCCACGAGGGCCTCAAGGCCAACAAGGCCCTGGAGGTTCACGTCTTCGGCCGCCGTGGCCCGGCGCAGGCGAAGTTCTCCCCGATGGAGCTGCGGGAGCTGGACCACTCCCCCAACATCGAGGTCATCGTCGACCCCGAGGACATCGACTACGACGAGGGCTCGATCGCCACCCGTCGTGGCAACAAGCAGGCCGACATGGTCGCCAAGACGCTGGAGAACTGGGCGATCCGCGATGTCGGCGACCGCCCGCACAAGCTGTTCCTGCACTTCTTCGAGTCGCCGTCCGAGATCCTCGGCGAGGACGGCAAGGTCGTCGGCCTGCGCACCGAGCGCACCGCCCTCGACGGCACCGGCAACGTCAAGGGCACCGGCGAGTTCAAGGACTGGGACGTCACCGCGGTCTACCGCGCGGTCGGCTACCTCTCCGACAAGCTGCCCAAGCTGCCCTGGGACATCGAGTCGGGCACGGTCCCGGACGAGGGCGGCCGGGTCATCGAGGAGACCGGCGAGCACCTCCGGTCGACGTACGTCACCGGCTGGATCCGACGCGGCCCGGTCGGTCTGATCGGCCACACCAAGGGCGATGCCAACGAGACGGTCGCGAACCTGCTCGACGACCACGCCAACGGCCGTCTGCACACGCCTGTTTCGCCGGACCCGGAGGCCGTGGAGGCGTTCCTCGCCGAGCGGAACGTCCGCTTCACCACGTGGGACGGCTGGTACAAGCTGGACGCGGCCGAGAAGGCGCTGGGCGAGCCGCAGGGCCGCGAGCGCGTGAAGATCGTCGAGCGTGAGGACATGCTCCGGGCGAGCGGCGCGTAAGCCTCAGCGAGTTGAAGTGCGAGGGGCCCGGCGGGCGTACCGCCGGGCCCCTCCGCGTGTCAGCGCACGGCCCTCCCGTACCGGGCGAACACGGTGGACCCCGTCTTCTCCACCGCCAGGCACTCCAGGAGCGCGGAGGGACCGTCGGCGGCGAAGAGCCGCTCGCCGGTGCCGACGACGGTGGGGAACGTGATGAGC
Source organism: Streptomyces hokutonensis (assembly GCF_042751305.1). GTDB lineage: Bacteria > Actinomycetota > Actinomycetes > Streptomycetales > Streptomycetaceae > Streptomyces > Streptomyces hokutonensis_A. The sequence goes on along the minus strand of NZ_JBHYWD010000002.1, from coordinate 438,808 downwards.
CGGTACTCGTCGACCAGATCCTCCGCCATCAGCGTGTGGACGACGCTCAGGCTGCCCATGACGATGACCTCCCGTTCCTCGCGTTTCACGGTGTCGACGAGATCGCCGTCGAGGACGGTCGAGTTCGCCCACGCCGAGGCATCGGCCAGGGTGCGGGAGGCGACCAGTTTCGTCGCGGCGTTCATGCGGGCGGAGAACGGGTCGTCGCGGTCCGGCCACAGCTGCGCGAACGCCTGCCACGTGCCGCGGCCGAGCAGCAGCACCCCGTCGGCCAGGGTGTCGGCCAGCCGGAACCTGTCGCCCTCGATCTCCTCGCGGCCGTAGCGGAAGAGCCAGCCGCCGTAGGGGGTGCCGTCGGACCCGTCGGGGTCGGAGACGACCCCGTCCAGGGTGGTGAACTGAATGACGGTGACGCTCATGATCCATTGTCCTTTCGGTCGATGCTCACCGGTACGTACCGGCGGCAGCGGCCGAACTCATCGCGGCGGGAGCGGTTGGTCCGAGGAAATCCGCTGCGGCAGGTCGAAGGACGCCAGCACCTGCGGCTCGGTGAACACGACGTTCCGGGTGACGCGGCCGGATACGACCGTGAACACCTGGACGCTGTGCAGCCACCGGTCTCCGTCGGGGTCCTTCGCGTACGCGGCGAGCGCGGGCTGCGAGTTGGCCGTGATCGGCCTCAACGCCCAGTCCGTGCCCCGGAGTTCGAAGACGCGGCGCATGAACGCGCCGTAGTGCTCGGTGCCCAGGAGCCAGAGCGGGACCGGCGGCATCTCCAGGACGACCTCGTCGGCCAGGAGCCGTACGAGGGCGGGGACGTCGGCCGCCTCGAAGGCCCGCAGGTAGCGGTCGATCACCTCGCGCGCCTCGCGGTCGTCCGGTTCGGCGACCGTGTGGCCGTCGCCGATGTCCGTGAGGGCGGCGCGGGCGCGCTGGAGTGTGCTGTTGACGGCCGGGACGGTGGTGTCGAGCTGGTCGGCGACCTCGGCGGCGCTGAACTGGAGCACCTCACGCAGCACGAGCACGGCCCGCTGCCGCGCCGGGAGCCGTTGCAGTGCCACGACCAGGGCGAGCCGCATGTCGGTCCGCGCCTCCATGTCGTAGCGCGCGTCCGGGAAGGGCTGGAGCCAGGGGATGTCGGTCGCCGGGGTGAGCGGGGTCCAGGGGTCCTCGCCCGGTGCGCCGAGGCCGGACGGGAGGGGGCGGCGGGCCCGGCCTTCGAGAGCGGTGAGGCAGACATTGGTGGCGATGCGGTACAGCCAGGTCCGAACGGACGCGCGGCTCGCGTCGTAGCGCTCGCGGGCCTTCCACGCGCGCAGCATCGTCTCCTGCACCAGGTCCTCGGCCTCGTGGAACGAGCCCAGCATGCGATAGCAGTACGCCACCAACTCGCCCCGGTACGGCTCGAAGTCCACCCGCCCATCATGGCGTACGACGCTGCTAACGTCCTCCGGTGTTCTCCCTCCTCGAACCCCCGTTCTTCTCCCGGCTGCGCGAAGCGCGCCGGATCCTCGTCGCCGGGGCCGGCGGCGGCTTCGACGTCTACGCGGGGCTGCCCCTCGCCCTGGCTCTGCGCTCGGCCGGCAAGGAGGTGCACCTCGCCAACCTGTCCTTCGCCGATCTCTACGGCCTCGACCAGGACGTGTGGGTGGAACCGGACGTCGCGGCGGTACGCCCCGACACGAAGGCCCGGGGGGACTACTTCCCCGAGCGTTCGCTCGCCCAGTGGCTCGAGCTGCACGGCATGCCGTCCACGGTGTACGCGTTCCCCCGGACCGGCGTGCAGCCGCTGCGGGCCGCGTACCGCGCGCTGATCGACCACCTGGGCGGTGTCGACGCCGTCGTGCTGGTCGACGGCGGGACCGACATCCTGATGCGCGGCGACGAGCACGGCCTCGGCACACCGGAGGAGGACATGGTCAGCCTCGCCGCGGTGGACGGGCTAGACGACGTGCCAGTGCGGCTGGTGGCGTGCCTGGGCTTCGGCATCGACGCGTACCACGGGGTCAACCACGCGCTGGTGCTGGAGAATCTGGCCGCCCTGGAGCGCGAGGGCGCCTACCTCGGCGCGTTCTCCCTCCCGCGCGCGAGCCGCGAGGGGCGGCTGTACCTCGACGCGGTGGCCCACGCACAGGAGTGCACGCCGGACCACCCGAGCATCGTCAACGGTTCCGTCGCCGCCGCCGTACGCGGGGACTTCGGCGACATCCGTTTCACCGAACGCACGCGTGGCAGCGAGCTGTTCATCAATCCGCTGATGGCGCTGTACTTCTGCGTGGACGCCCCGGGGCTCGCGCGCCGCAACCTCTACCTCGACCGGCTGGCGCGAACTGCGCTGATCCGGCAGGTCAGTTCACTCATCGAGGAGTTCCGCGACGAACTGCCCAGGCAGCGCCCACCGCGCGCCTATCCCCACTGACCGCGGTCACCGGCGTGGTCAAGTCGTAGATGTCAGCGCCTGTTCGGCCCAGATGGTCTTGCCGGTCGGGGTGTGCCGGGTGCCCCAGTCGGCGGTGAGCTGCGCGACCAGGAGGAGGCCCCGGCCGCCCTCGTCGTAGATCCGGGCCCGGCGCAGATGGGGCGAGGTGGAGTTGCCGTCGGAGACCTCGCAGATGAGCGTGCGGTCGAGGATCAGGCGGAGTTGGATCGGCTCGGCGCCGTAGCGGATCGCGTTGGTGACGAGCTCGCTGACGACCAGTTCGGTGACGAAGGCCTCCTCCGTCAGCCCCCAGGCGTCGAGTTGGGCGGTGGCGAGCCGCCGGGCCTCGGAGACGCCCTCGAAGTCGGCTGCCAGGTCCCAGACTTGGACGTGGTCGGCGTCAAGTGCCTTGGTGCGCGCGAGCACCAGGGCCACGTCGTCGCCCGGGTGCTGCGGCAGCAGCGCGGAAAGCAACTGGTCGCAGCGGTCCTCCAGGGTGGACCGCGATCCGGCCAGGGCCTGCCGGAGCCGGGAGATGCCGAGGTCCGGGTCCCGGTCGGCGGACTCCACCAGACCGTCCGTGTACAGGGCGAGGAGGGTGCCTTCGGGCAGTTCGAGCTCGGTGGTCTCGAAGGGCAGGCCGCCCACGCCGAGGACCGGGCCGACGCCGATGTCGACCACCTTCGTGGTGCCGTCCGGCAGGACGAGGACGGGCGGCGGGTGACCGGCACTGGCGGCGCTCAGCATCCGCGACACCGGGTCGTAGACGGCGTACAGACAGGTCGCCCCGGTGCCGCCGACACCGGCCCGCCCGCCGTTCTCGTCGTCGCCGCCGAGCCGCAGGACCAGGTCGTCGAGGTGGGCCAGGAGTTCGTCGGGCGGAAGGTCGACGTCGGCGAGCGTCTGGACCGCGGTGCGCAGCCGTCCCATGGTCGCGGAGGCCTGGATGCCGTGGCCGACCACGTCGCCGACCACCAGGCCCACCCGCGCGCCGGAGAGCGGGATGATGTCGAACCAGTCACCGCCGACACCGGCCCGCGAGTCGGTGGGCAGATAGCGGCAGGCGACGTCGACCGCCGACTGCGGAGATGTCCCCCGCGGCAGCAGGTTCTCCTGGAGGGTGAGCGCGGTGGAGCGCTCCCGGGTGTAGCGGCGGGCGTTGTCGACGCAGAGGGCGGCCCGGCCGGCGATCTCCCGCGCCAGGGCGAAGTCGTCCTGCGTGAAGGGGTCTGGCCGGGTGCGCAGCAGTACGGCGACGCCCAGCGTGGTGCCGCGCGCGATCAGCGGCACGGCCAGCAGCGAGGTGACGACGAAGCCCCGCATCTTCGCGGCCCGCGCCGGGACGCCCGCGATCCACCGGTCGAAGTCCGGGTCGCCGCTCCCGCTGAGGACCGGACGGCCGGTGAGCAGGGCGCGGGCGGGCGGCGAGAACGGCGGGTAGGTGTCGCTGGCGCCCAGGCCGATCACGGCCTCCGGGGTCCCCTTCTCGGTGGACAGATGCGCGGCCCGGCGGAGCACGACGTCCGCGTCCGGGCCGCCGTCCTCGGGCTCCTCGCCGTGCATCACCGCCTCCAGCAGGTCCACGCTCGCGAAGTCGGCGAACCTCGGGACGACCAGTTCGGCGAGTTCCCGCGCGGTGCGGTCGAGGTCGAGGGTGGTGCCGACGGAGACGGCGGCCTCGTCGAGCACCGCGAGCCGCTGCCGCGCCCAGTGCTGCTCGCTGCTGTCGAAGCCCGCCATGCCCACCGCGCAGACCTCGCCCCGGTCGTCCCGGACCGGCCACAGTTCCAGGTTCCAGGCGTGCTCGCGGATTCCGGACGGGGCGCGGGTGTAGCTCTCGTAGTGCGCGGGTTTGCCCGTGGCCGCCACGTCGCGCAGTGCCTGGAGGGTGCCGAGCTGGTCGACGTCCGGGGGCAGGCCGTAGGGAAAGGCATGGCCGCGCAGGGCCTCCTCGCCGAGCCCCATGACCTCGCAGGCCACGGCGTTGAGCCGCAGATACCGCTGCGCGGCGTCGAACACCGACATCGAGAACGACGCCTGCCGGAACGCGCGCTCGATCAGCGCGCGCTCGTCGTCGTCCCCGCGGGCGGGATCCATGGGATCAGTGTGCTCCCGCGCCCGGACGCCAACAACCGGGCGCCGGACCAGCCCTCCGGCGCCGGCGGGATCGAACGAATACTTGGGGTCCGTAAATGCTGTGAAGTGCCCCACGACGGGTAGTTCTTAACTCAGCGCCTCTTCCGCGTGAACACCCCCACTCAAAGGAACTGTGGTCTTGGCTCTCGCGTACCCTGACGCCCCGTCAGCCCGTCGACCAGGGCGTACCTGGACTATTCGCATCACAGGTCACCGCGACCGCACCGCCTCGGTCAGCTGCTCCTCCGGGTGCGGCATGCCCGCCCGGTCGCGTGACCTCCCGGCCCTGCGCCGCTTCGCCGAAGCCCATGCGGCGGCCCATGTCAGAGCGGCGACCGTACGCCCCGACGCGGCCTGCGGCTGCCGTCGGCAGCGGTGTGCGGCGCACGAGGGGACCCGGGTCGACTGCTCGGGTTCGGTGCTGCTCGTGCTGCGGCACGATCCGGCGGTCGGCCAGGTGTGGACCCTGTCCGAGGTCTGTGCGGCCTGCGCCTCGCTGATGACGCACACCCGGGTCGTCGGCAAGCCCGTGCCGCGCACCCGGCCGCCGCGCCAGGAGACGGTCGTACCGCTGGAAGCGCCGTCCCCGGCGGGCGCGCGTTCGGTTCCGGCCGGGTTCAGCGCGCCGCAGGCCGAGGCGGGTGTGCCGTCCCGGCCGGAGCGCCGGCGAAGGTGAGGTGTGCGGGGGTACACGGAAGGGACCCACCCCGAGCGGATGGTGGGCGGGTCCCGTCCGCGCCACCATTCTGCGGACCGGGCCATGTCAAAGGCACGTGTGAAACCCCGCCGCCCGGAGCGGACCGATCACACCCCGCGCGTATGCTCACGCGGGATCGCAGGAATTCCGGGCATACGAGACTCAACGACCCCCGCTTGACCCGCCAAGATCTCCCACGGGGATACTGGTGGGTCAGCCCCGCTCCCGCCCGCAGATTGGCCTATGTCGAACTCCTCCACAGCTTCGCCCACGATCCCCCACACGGTGTGGCTGGCTCGCGGCCGCCACGTCGGGTCCGAGGACGCGGCGGGTGTCGTACGGCGACAGTTGCAGCGACTCAAGGACCGCGAGGTCATCGACGACCTCATGGAACCGGACGAGAACCAGGGCCATGATCCCGGGGAGCTGGTCTTCGAGGCCCGTTGGCGGGTCGAGGAGACGGTGACCGTGCGGGCGCGGCTCACGTTTCCGGCGCCGCCGGAGCCGGGCTCGCCCTCGGCCTCGGCTTCGGGCGACGGGCGGGAATGGATCCTGGTCGCGGAGGCCGAGCGGACCTGGGCTCCCCACTGGCCCTCCCCCGCGACCGTCTTCTGGCCCGGGGACGCGGATGCCGGCTGGGACCACGCGCCGGTCCCCGGTCTGCGCTTCCGGGAGGTCAATCCGCTGCCGCACGACGAGAAGGACCTGCGGCGGCTGTTCCGGAGCTGCGCGCAGGACGGCTGGAGCGTGCACGTCGTCGTGCACGAGGCGATGACCCCGGACGCGCTCGGCCGGCTCCCGCTGGCCCGGCTGCTGCCGACGAGTCTGCGGCACTGTGTGGTGGAGCACCGGGCCACACCCGACCAACTACGGTCCGTCAACTGGGCGTTGCTGCGCGAGTTCGACTTCCAGGTGCCGCGCGGCGGCGCCGTCGTACTCCCCACCAACCCGGCCGCCCCCGGCTACGACGTGCGCGACTTCTCCGTGCGCAGCGTCTTCCTCGACGGCTCCGAGCCCACCGAACTCGTGGACGTGCTCTGCCGTTACGCCGCCTCCGCGCGCCCGCTGCCGGAGGGCGGGGAGGAAGCCGTCACCGCGCTGCGCGAGCAGTGGAGCCTGATGACGATGGAGGAGGAACTGGCCCGGGAGCGCAGGCTCGTGGCCATGTACGCCGAGGCGCTCGACGCGATGACCAAGTCCCGGGATCTGTACCGGGAAGCGGCCGACCGCGCGAACGAGGCGCTGGCCGCGCTGCGCGAGTCGGGGGGCGCTGTCGTGCCGGGCGGGCCTCCCGCGTCGACGGGGTCCCCGTTCCAGCGGACGTTCGGCCGCTTGCGGGACGCGACGAAGGCGCTGCGCCCGGCGCCGCCGGCCGAGAGAGACCCTGTACCGCCGGCGGCCGACGGGGACCGTGTCGATCCGTTGCGGGACGGCGACGAGTCAGCTGAAGAGCGGTAGCCGGTCGGCGTCCTCACCGAGGGAACGTCGTTCGTCCCCGGTGAGGGGTGTGCGGCCCGTGGCGGCGCGCGCGTAGTGCTCGTCCGTCCAGTCCAGGGGGACGGGGCGGCCCAGCAGTCCGTCCAGGGTGGTGCGCACAATGGCCAGTCCGTTCGCGGATGGGCCGTGCGCGTCGGGCAGCTCCCGGACGAGGTCGAGGTGGTGGATGCTCGCCTCGACCGCGAGGGTGGTCATCAGGTCGGCGGCGGTCAGGACGTGGCCCTGGGTCGACACCAGGAGGTCCGGGTCCGTCGCGGCGGCGGCCGTCACCGTGGCCGTGGCGGTCTCCAGGTACAGCGCGCGCAGCTGCCGGAAGTCGAGAAACATGCTCGCCCCGACCCTGCTCCAGCGCCGCCCGTTGGCCGCGCCTGCAGGATCGGGCCGCCAGTCCTGCCAGTAGCTGACGGCATCGCGGTCGGCCGGGCCCGGGGCGGGGGTGTGCAGCGCGACCAGAGCGCGCTGGGCGTCCGCGAGGCAGTGGAAGACCAGATCGCGTACCGCCCAGCCCGTGCAGGCGGTCGGCAGCCAGGACTCCTCGTCCCCGAGCGGCGCGACGACGGACGCCAACGCCTCGTAGGAATCGCGCAGTTCCTGGAGCGGGCGGCTCCGGTGACGCGAGTGGCTTCCGGGAACCTCAGTCATGCGACCACCCTACGCAGCACCGTGGCGGTGGTGAAAATGGACCACCAGTGGTGATCACCGCCCACGCGCCCCGCCGTCGCGCGGCCTAGCTTGGCGGTATGCCGATGCAACCCTGGTTCCGCGATGCCAAGTTGGGCATCTTCGTCCACTACGGGATCTACGCCGTCGACGGCGTGCCGGAGTCCTGGTCGTTCTACACGGGCCAGGTTCCGCACGACCAGTACATGCGCCAGCTGGACGGGTTCACCGCCGCGCGCTACGAACCACGGGACTGGGCAAGGCTGTTCGCGCGGGCGGGCGCCCGGTACGCGGTGCTCACCGCCCGGCACCACGACGGTGTGGCCCTGTGGGACTCGGCCCACGGCGACCTGGACGTGGTCCGCCGCACCCCGGCCGGCCGCGATCTGATCGGGCCCTATGCCGAGGCGCTGCGCGAGGAGGGCCTCAAGGTCGGGCTCTACTACTCCCACTCCGACTGGAACCACCCCGACTACGCCAGCGCGGTGCACCCGAACCCGCCGGACGACGAGATTGTCGCCAACCCGTACGCCTCCGCGCGGCCCGGCGAGGAGGATCCGGTCGCCTGGGCGCGCTACCTCGCCTACCGCGACGGCCAGGTCGGCGAGTTGGTGGACCGCTTCCGGCCCGATCTGCTGTGGTTCGACGGCGAGTGGGAGCGGGCCGAAGAGCAGTGGGGCATGCGGGAGTTGGCGGAGCTGATCCTCGCCGGAAAGCCCGACACCGTCCTCAACGCCCGCATGCTCGGCCACGGCGACTACGCGACGCCCGAGCAGGGGGTGCCGCTGCAAGCCCCGGACGGGCCTTGGGAGTTGTGTCTGACGGTCAACGACTCGTGGGGTTTCCAGCACGGGGACCACCATCACAAGTCGGTGCGGCAGCTGGTGCGTTACTTCACGGAGACCATCGGGATGGGCGGCAATCTGCTGCTCGACGTGGGCCCGAGGGAGGACGGGACGATCCCGGCCGCGCAGGTGGAGCGGCTCGAGGGGCTGGGCGCGTGGATCGCCCGGCACTCCGAGGCGGTGTACGGCACGGTGGCCGGCCTGCCCTCCGGGCACCACTACGGGGCGAGCACCCTGTCCGCCGATCGCCGCACGCTGTACCTGGTGTGCTTCGACCCGCCCCGCGAGTCGGTGTCGTTGCGCGGCCTGCGTACGCCCGTCAAGCGGGTCCAGGTACTCGGAACCGGCGCCGCACTCGGCCACGACGTGATCGGCGGGCTCGGCGAGGTGCCGGGCGTGACGTGGATCGACGCCTCGCGGGCCGCCGATGTGGACGACCTGGCGACGGTCCTGGCGGTGGAGCTGGACGGGGAGTTGGACCTGTACCGGGGTACGGGCCGGGACTGACCCGCAGAGTACGGGCCGGCTTCACCCGGTACCGGCGCGAACCGCCCTCGGTGAGGCGCCCAGTTCGCGTCGGCACGCCTTGTTGAAGGCCTGGAGGTCGCCGATGCCGACGGCCGCCGCGATCGCCGGGACGGACAGCGTCGACTCGCGGAGCAGGTGCCGCGCGTGTTCCAGGCGCCGGTGCCGGATGTAGGCGACAACCGTGCTGCCGATCTCGGCGCGGAACAGGCGGATGAGGTGGTTGTGCGAGACCCCGGCCACGCGCGCCACCTCGGGCACCGTCAGCGGTGCCGCCAGGTGCGCCTCGATGTGTGCGACGGCGAGGGCCAGCGCGGGATGGGGTCCGGCGGTGTCACCTGCGGTCGGGGTCGCGAGGTCGGCCACCCGCCACAGCACCGTCCACAACTCGGCAGCCGCACGGGCGGAGTTGCGCGGCGCCGCCGCCATGGCCCGCAGCATCAGGTCGGTGAGCACGGGTGTCTGCGTACCGGCGTCCTGCATCACGGGAACGGTCAACCGCTCACCGGCGGAGGGGAGTTCCAGGTGGGCGAAGAGATGCTCGGAGCGGCCCCGGTAGTGGAAGCGCACCAGCGCGCCGGGCGGCACCAGACTCACATGACCGGGCCTGATCCCGTACGGCACCCCGTCGACGGTCAACTCCGCCTCGTACCGGTAGAGATGGAGCTGCCAGAGGTCGGGCAGCCGGAACACGTCACGCGGGCTCGCCGTGCCGTGCACACCGACCCCGAGGCCCGCGACGCGCGGTGGGGCGTCGAGGCAGATCCGTACATGGGTTCCCGTTCCCGTACCGCTGGTCGCGCTCACGGTGAAAACGTACCAGCGCCCGACGTGGCGCAGATGGCTGTCAAGACCGTTCCCGGCGTTCGGGTGTGATGTTCCCCTCTTCGGCAATACCGGGGCCTCAACCGGGCATCCGGATAGGGCACATGCCGTGCGGCCGGACCGGAAAAGGGGAGCCCGTGGATTCGACCACAACCGTGATCGTCGTCGCCGTGGTGCTCGCGGTGGCACTGCTCGCCGTGGCCGTCGGAGTGCTGGTGCGGCTCGTCCGCATGCGGCGCGGACTGCGGCGCGCAGGGCTTCCGACCGGCCCCAAGTGGGTTTTCTGGGGTGCCGTCCTGTACTTCGTGCTGCCGACCGACCTGATGCCGGATCCCGTGTACTTGGACGACATCGCCGTACTTCTGCTCGCCCTGCGCTCGATGCGCAAGTCCCTCGGCGAGCAGGAGGAGGGGCGGCCGGGCGACCTCGGCTGAACCCTGAAAGGCTCTTACCTTCCTTACCCTGGTTACACAGAGTAAGGAAACCATTCACTCGTTCGATTCGTATAAGTCTCTGGAAGCAGACGGAAGTCAGCGGGCCAAGCGACCTCGCAGGGTGGCCACCGCTTGCACGAGGCAGTACCGACGAGGGAGAGACGATGCAACCGTTCGCGCTCAACTACGCTCGCCCGGCAGCACAGTTGGAGATTACCGCTCCGTACAGCTACGACTCCGGACTGCAGTTGAACGTGCTCGCCGACGGACGGGTCGCCGCCCATGATCTCGCTCTGCTGAGAGAACTGGGGACCACGACGTCCACCGCGGGATCGAAGACTCACTTCGACGACTGAACGCGGAACGACGAAAATGACCGTGTTGGTCCTTACCTGCGAAGAGGACGTCACCGCGGACCTGGTGATGGTGCACCTGCACGCGGCCGGTGTCCCCGTGGTCCGGATCGATCCCGCCGACCTCACCGGCGGGGTCGCGCTCTCCGGCGAGTACGTCCACGGAGCCTTCCGCGGCCATCTCGCCGCCGGCGGACGGCTGGTGAGCGTGAGCGGGCTGCGTTCCATCTGGGTGCGCAGACCGGGCGCCCCGGCGACCCGCGCACCCCAGCCCTCCGCGTGGCTCACCGAGGAGGCCTCACAGGCGCTCTACGGCATGCTGCGCGGCTCCGGCGCCCGCTGGATGAACCACCCCGACGCGGCGCGCCGCGCCCGGCACAAGCCCTGGCAGCTGCGGCTGGCCCAGCGCAGCGGACTGCCGGTGCCCGCGACGCTGATCACCACGTTCCCGCAGGCCGCCCGCGAGTTCTCCCGGCGCTTCCCGGACCTGGTGGTCAAGCCCGTCTCCGGTGCCCATCCGCAGGATCCGCCCCGGGCTGTGCCGACCAGCCGGGTCGCGCCGGACACCGACTTCGCCGCCGTGGCCTTCGGTCCCACGCTGCTGCAGCGCCGGATCGCCAAGCGTGCCGACATCCGGCTCACCGTGGTGGGCGACCGGATGCTGGCCGCCCGTATGGCGACCGCCCAGGACGCGGACCCCGCCGAGGTCGACGTCCGCTTCGCCGCGCCTGCGCAGCCCTGGCACCCCGCCGAGGTCCCGCCGCGCGTCGCCGAGGCCGTCCTGACGTATCTGCGCGAGGCCGAACTGGCCTACGGCGCCTTCGACTTCGCCGAGGACGCGGACGGCACCTGGTGGTTCCTGGAGTGCAACCAGTCGGGCCAGTTCGGCTTCGTCGAGGCGGACACCGGCCAGCCGATCGCCCGCACCATCGCGGAGTGGCTGGCCCTGCCAGCCGCCCCGGAACGGGAAGGTCTGGTCAACGAGTCGGACAGCACGGTCGCTTGAGGTAGCGGAAACGGTTCGCCGTAGTCACAGTTCGCAGCCGTCCTGCCAGTTGCACGCGCCACAGATGACCAGCCGCAGCGCCCTGTCGTACTGATGGTCGACCGTGACGTACGGGCGCAGCCGTTCGCTGCTTTCTCCACACCCCGGGCAGCTCGCGAACAGTCCCAGAGGGCCGAAGTCGCTGATCGCCAGGGTGTTTTCGGTCGGGTTGCCCCGAACCGGGAGCGGCGGCACGAGGGCCGGGAAGGCGAGGCGCACGATCATCGCCGCCGCCTCGTCCGACACCCGGCCCCGGCCCTGAGCGAGCCGTAGGTGGCGCAGCCCGGCCAGGGCGGACGGCAGGAGCGTGTCGTCGAGCCGGACGGGCACAGGTGCGCCGGGCGGCGCGGGTTCCGTCGGTGTTCGGTTCCACGCCGCCGACCACAGCAGGACGACGACGGTCTCCGGGTCGGGGGCACCGTCCGCGGCCGTCGGCCACACGTCGAGCACGACGTCGGCACCGGCGCGTCGCAGCGCGTCCGCGAGCGCCGACGCCGCCCGCTCGTCCTGCCGTTGATAGGTGAGTCGCGTGTGCACGCACTCATGGTGCGGCATGCCGGAGGCGTCCGGCACGCCTGTGGTGTTACGACCCGTATGTCCCCAGGAGGCTGCACACCGCGTCCTCCTCGACCGCGCGCACCTTGCTCAGCAGAGCGGCGTTCCCCGCCTGGTTCACCTGAGTTGTCAATGAGAAAGTGAGCGCGCGCCGGCCGTCGGGGGTGGCCGCGATCAACTGTGTGTAACCGAGGGTGTTTCCGGTATGTCCAAGAACGACCCCGCAGCGGGTTTCGTAGCGGAAGATGGCCAGTCCCGCGCTGTTGCTGCCCGGTCCCGCCGGTTCGGAGGCGCCGGGGATCCAGTGCCGCTGTTCCCGCAGCGCCGCCTTCGAGGTGAGGGCTCCGGAGGCGTAGCCGCCGATGAACGAGGCGAGGTCGCGGGGCGAGGAGGTGATGCCGCCGGACGCCCACACCCCCGACATGCCGATCGTCTCGCTGACGTCCTCGGGTCCGGACGGTCCGCCGACCGCGTAGCCGTGCATGTACGGCTCCGGCATCCGGTACCCCTGCGGCAGACTCGTGTCGCGCAGGCCCAGCGGCCGGTACACGTGGCGGCGCAGCAGGTCCTCGTAGCGCGTACCGGTCGCGGCCTCCGCCATCAGCGCCACGGCGATGTTGTCGGAGTTGGAGTACTGGTACTGCGAACCGGGCGCGAACCGCAGCGGCTCTCCCGCCACGAAGTCGAGCAGGTGCCGCGAGTCGAAGTGGTGGTGCGGGTCGGCCTGGATGAGGCTCCGGAACTCCGCGCTCTGGCTGTAGTCCGGGAGCCCGCTGGTGTGCTGGAGGAGCTGACGCAGCGTCACTGCCGCCCAGGCTTTGGGGAGTTGGGGCAGCCGGGTGCCGATCGTGTCGTCGAGGGTGAGCCGGTGCTGTCGTACGAGACTCAGGGCCACCGCCCCGCTGAACGCCTTGCTGGTGCTGGCGGTCCGGGTGTGGTCGCGCGCTTCGAGCGGGCGGCCGGTGGTGACGTCGGCGGTACCGGCCCGCAGCACGCGCTGCCGGTCGCCGTCGCGCAGCACGACGATCACCCCGGGCGGGCCGTCCGGCGCGGCGACCAGTTCGTCGAGGCCGCGCTGGAGGGAGTGGTCGTCGGCCGCGACGGGCGACGCGGGCACGAGGGCGCCGACACAGCCGGCGACCAGGAGGGAGACGAGACGGAGGGGGAAGGGCATCGGGTTTCCTGGGGGAAGTGGGGGGCAGGGCACGACCAGAATCCGGGGGCTCGTCGGCTCCCGCACGGGTAAGTGCTCCATACGGCCCCCTGTCCTCACGGTGTTGCCGGGTGGGGCGGGCTGTGCCGTAATCGGATGACCGGTGGTGCGGATCTTGGTGGTGTCGTGCCGCGCCGGAAGGAGCGGCTGGATGGACGCGTACGGTGCCGGGGACGGTGTCACGGCCGCCTCGGGAGGGCTGCTGGACCTGTTGCAGGTCGCGGCGGTGGTCCTGGACGCCGGCGGGTACATCGCCCTGTGGAGTCCCGAGGCGGAGCAACTGCTCGGCTACTCCGCCGAGGAGGCGCTGACGCAGCGCGCCGACCGGCTGCTGGTGGCGCCCGACGACCGGGTCCGGGCGCGTGAGCTGTTCGCCCAGGTGGGCTCGGGTGCCCGTTGGGCGGGGGTCTTCCCGATGCTGCACCGGGACGGCACCGAGCGGCCCGTGGAGTTCCGCACGATGCGGCTGCGCGACAGCCACGGCCAGGCACATCTGCTGGGACTGGCGGCGAACGCCACGACCGTACGCGGCGTCGAACGGGATCTGGCGCTGTCCCACAGCCTGGTGCGGCAGACACCGGTGGGCATCGCCGTGTTCGACACCGATCTGCGCTGGGTCACGGTGAACCCGGCCCTGGAGCGCATCAACGGCGTACCGGAGGCCGAGGTCGTCGGGCGTCGGGTCGGCGAGGTGCTGCCGGGTCTCGACGTGGCGGCCATCGAGTCGCGGATGCGGCATGTGCTGATCACCGGCAAGCCGCTGCTGGACCAGCAGACCGTGGGCCGTACGCAGGCCGATTCCGCGGAGCGGGCGTACTCGGAGTCGTACCACCGCATCGAGGACGCGCAGGGCCGGGTGCTCGGTCTCGCGATGGCCGTCCTGGACGTCACCGAGCGGGAGCAGGCGGCGGCCGAGGTCGCGCAGGCGCGCCAGCACCTGTCCGTGGTGGCCGAGGCCGGGGTACGGATCGGCACGACGCTGGACCTCCAGCAGACCGCGCGGGAGCTGGCCGACGTGGCGGTACCGCATGTGGCCGACCTGGCCGCCGTGGACGTACTGGAATCGGTCGTGGCGCACGGCCGGATCACTCCGGTGGCCGGGGACGCGCAGGTCGAGTTCCGGGCGCTGGCCGTCGCGGCCGGATACCTCACCGACGCGATCCACGCGGCGGACCCGGTCGGCGAACTGGCCACCTACGGCCCCCATCGCATCATCACCCAGTGCGTCCGCGAGGCCGGGCCGATCCTGGTGGAGCGGGTGGACCGGCCGATGATGCGGCGCATCGCCAGGGACGCACGCGCCGCCCAGACCCTGCGCGCGGCGGGCGTCCACTCCTACCTCGCCGTCCCGCTGATGGCCCGCGGCGAGGTGCTCGGCACACTGAGCCTCTACCGCACCGTCAACGAGCGCCCCTTCGACGAACAGGACCGCCTCCTCGCCTCGGAACTCGCCGCGCGCGCCGCGATCTGCATCGACAACGCCCGTCTCTACGGCCGTGAGCGCACCACCGCGCTGACCCTGCAGCGCAGCCTGCTGCCGCCGGCCCCGGCCCGGCAGGACGGGCTCGACATCGCCGCCCGCTATCTGCCGGCGCTGAGCGAGGTCGGCGGCGACTGGTACGACGTACTGCCGCTGGGGCCGGGCCGGACCGGGCTCGTCGTGGGCGATGTGATGGGCAAGGGAGTCCAAGCGGCCGCCATCATGGGGCAGTTGAGCTCGGCGACCCGCGCGCTGGCCCGACTCGACCTGCCGCCCGCCGAGTTGCTGCACCACCTGGACGACCTGACCGGCTCGCTCGACACGATCGCGACCTGCGCGTACGGCGTGGTCGACCTCGGCCGGGGCACCTGCGCCCTGTCCAGCGCCGGGCATCTGCCGCCCGTCCTGATCCGCCCCGACGGCCATGCGGAACTCCTCGACATCCCCGGCGGAGTCCCGCTCGGTGTCGGCGGGGTGGACTTCGGGACCGCCGAAGTCGAGTTCACCGCGGGCGCGTTGCTCGCCCTGTACACCGACGGGCTGGTGGAGAACCGGGGTGAGTCGATCGACGTGGGACTGCACACGCTGACGCGGCTGTTGCAGAGTTCCCGGCGGCCCCTGGAGCAGACGGGCGACATGCTCCTCAACGCGCTGCGCCCCGAGCCCGACGACGATGTCGCGCTCCTCCTGGTCCGCGCCACGGGCTGACCGGTCAGGCGCCCGTGGTCGAGCCGGGACGGATGATCATGAGGACGGTGACAGTGGCCCACAGCAGGTTGAAGATGCCGGTGAACATGGCGAGTTGAACGGTCCCGGCCCGCTCCACGGGCTTCCCCGCGCCGAGTTCCTCCAGGAGTTCGTCCTGACGCGGCAGGACGAAGGCGATCAGGAGGCCGGCCGCCACCGCGGTGAGGGTGATGGAGGCGATGAGCCAGCCGCTGCCCAGGACGCCCATCGCGGCGGCGGTGGCAAAGCCGAAGAGGGGCACCGCGAGGCCGACCGCGCCGTAGAGGCGGCAGATGCGGTGCAGCAGTCGTACGGTCGGCACCCCCGCGTCGGGACCGTCCCCACCGGTGAGGGCGCGGCGGGCCGCCGGCGGGAACATGCTGGCGGCTACGGTCACGGGGCCGACCGCGACGATGGCGGCCAGCACATGCAGTGCGAGAAGGATCTTGGTCACCGGCCCAGGCTAGGGAGGTCCCGACCGGCCGCACAGGGGCTGGAACGACAGCTTCCAACGGATTCCCGCCAAGCCCTCTGGTCAGGCTTTGGGGGCATGTAGTCGTGTCACCGGGCTGGCGGGAATCTGCCTATCGTGGTGTTCATGCATACCGTCGCGATCCTCGCTCTCGATCATGTGGTGCCGTTCGACATGGCGACCCCGATGGAGGTGTTCGGCCGCACCAGGCTGCCCGACGGCCGGAACGCGTACCGGATCCGGGTGTGCGGCGAGACGCCGGAGGTGCGCACAGACGGGTTCGCGCTGCGGGTCGACCACGGGCTGGAAGCGCTGGCGGACGCCGACACCGTCGTCGTCCCCGGCTGCTCGGAGCAAGCCGGACCGCCCTCCGCACGGGTGCTGGCGGCGCTGCGGGAGGCAGCGGCGGCGGGTACCCGGATCGTGTCGATCTGCGCCGGCGCCTTCGTGCTCGCCGCGGCCGGACTGCTGGACGGGCTGCGCGCCACCACCCACTGGATCGCCGCCGACCTGCTGGCCCGCGAGTATCCGCTGGTCGAGGTGGAACCGGACGTGCTGTACGTCGACAACGGGCAGATCCTCACCTCGGCCGGGGCCGCCGCCGGGCTCGACCTGTGTCTGCACCTCATCCGCCGGGACTTCGGCTCGGCCGTCGCCGCCGACGCGGCCCGCCTCTCGGTCATGCCGCTCGAACGCGAGGGCGGGCAGGCCCAGTTCATCGTGCACCGGCACCCGCCGGTCCCCCAGGGTTCGGCCCTCGAACCGCTCCTCCAGTGGATCGAGGACAACCTCGCCCACGAGGTCACCCTGGCGACGCTGGCGAAGCGATCGGGCATGAGCGAGCGGACGTTCAGCCGCCGTTTCCGCGAACAGACGGGCAGCACACCGCTCCAGTGGCTGCTGCGCGCCCGGGTCCGACGCGCCCAGTACCTGCTGGAGAACAGCGACCACCCCATCGAACGAGTCGCCCAGCAGGCGGGGTTCGGCTCCCCCACCGCGTTCCGCGAACGCTTCCGCAAGGTGGTCGGCACAAGCCCCCAGGCGTACCGCTCGGCGTTCCACGGCAGGACGGCCCGCGAAGTGGCGCTCTCCTGACGGCTCTACGCGAGGGCGCGGTCGTCGTCGGCCGCGCCACGCGCCGCCGCCAGCAGGGCGTCCGCCTTGACGATGGCTTCCTGGATCTCCTTGGTGCCCGTCATCACGCACAGGGTGTAGCTGACGTCGTTCAACTCGGCGGCCGCCTGCGGGCGTTGCCTCTCCGCCTGGGCGATGCGAAGCACCGCGTACCGGGTGAGCAGTTTCCTGACGGCCTTCGGGTCCGGGACGAGCACGGAGCACCCCTCTCTCGTTGTGCGCTCCTTGTGCCCCGCCGACGCCTGATCAAGCACACGGCCACGAGATCCGGTCAGGCGAGCTGCCCACTGTGCAGCGCCGTGTACGCCCCGCCCCGGCGCAGGAGTTCGTCGTGCGTACCGACCTCCAGGATCTCCCCGTCACCCATCACCACGATGCGGTCGGCGCCCCGGACGGTGGACAGCCGGTGCGCGACGACGAATGTCGTACGGCCGCGCAGCAGTCGGGCGAGTGCCTCCTGGACGAGCGCCTCCGAGCGGGTGTCCAGGGCCGAGGTCGCCTCGTCCAGCACGAGTACCTTGGGGTCGCGGATCAACGCCCGTGCGATGGCGAGGCGTTGACGCTGCCCGCCGGACAGCCGGGCCCCGCGCTCCCCCACCAGGGTCTCCAGTCCCTGCGGCAACTTGTCCACGAACTCGAGGGCGTTGGCGTCCCGCAGCGCCGCGCGCACCGACTCCTCGCCGGCGTCGTCCATGCCGTAGGCCACGTTGTCGCGGATCGTGCCGTCGAAGAGGATCGACTCCTGGGGGACGACCGAGACGAAGCGGCGGTAGGTGCGCAGGTCGAGGGTGTTCATGTCCGTGCCGTCGAGCAGGAGTTGGCCGCTCGTTGGGCGGATGAAGCCGATGACGAGGTTGAGGACCGTGGACTTGCCGGCGCCGGACGCACCGACCAGGGCGACGGTCTCGCCGGGTGCGACGGTGAGGGTGAAGTCGTGGACGGCGGGGCGGAGTTGGCCCCCGTCGTAGGTGTGGCCGACGCTCCGGAAGGTGACGGCTCCGCGTACCGCGGTGACCACCTCCTTGCCCTCGTTGTCCTCCAGCTCGGGTGCCTGGAGCACCTCTCCGACCGAACGGACCGATTCCAGGCCCTTGGTGATGACGGGGGCCAGGCCCATGAGGGTCGTGGTGGAGTTGGTGAGGGTGGTCAGGAAGGCGCTGAGCATGACGACGTCGCCGGCGGTGACGCCCCAGACGCCGTAGTACGACACCAGGGCCGCGCCGGCGAGGACCAGGACGCCGACGACGTTCAGCACCACCCAGGCCAGCGAGCCGAAGCGGCCGTTGAGGAGGTCGAGGCGGTTTCCGGTGGTGAGGAGGCGGCGCAGGGTGCCGTCCATGCGGCGCAGGGCCTTGCCCTCCAGGCCGTGGGCGCGGGTGACCGGGATGAGGCGGGTCATCTCCGTCACGCGCGAGGAAAGGGTTTCGACCTCGTGGCGGAAGTGCTCGTTGTGGGTGCGCAGGCGGGCCCGCAGCCGGGACACGAGCAGCGCGGCGACCGGCACGACGACCACGAAGACGGGCACGAACTCCGGTGTGCGGAAGGCGATGATGACCAGGCTGCCGGTGAGCACGGTGATCGCGCCGAGCCCGGTCTCGGCGGTCTGCTGGACCATCTGCTCGACGGTCTCCACGTCCCGCACGACCTTGGCCTGGAGCACTCCGGCGCTGACCCGCGAGTGATAGCCGATGGAGAGCTGCTGCATCCGGGTGCACAGGGCCGAGCGCAGATCGGTGCCCATGCGGCGGACGCTGCCGTACAGGAGGCGGACGTAGAGGACGTGCAGGGGGTAGTTGATCAGCAGGATGAACAGGATGACGCCGGTGCTGATCCAGAGTCTGCTGACCGGCTGGTGCTGGACGACCGTGTCGATGATGGACGCGGTGATCAGCGGGAGCAGCCAGATGGGGCTGTGCTTGACCGTGAACACGGCGACGGCCAGGGCGAGGCGTCTGCGGTCCTCGTGGAACAGGTAGGCGAGGGTACGGATCGGGTGTTCGTCGCGGTAGCGGTGGTCGAGCGGCTTCTCCGTGGACGACGCCATCGGTGGTGGTCCTCCCCCTGTGACCGGTTGGCGGGCAAGCGCTTTCTTCCCTTGCCCGCCACAACTACACCTCCGGCGTCACCGCCGTCTCAGGCGGCGTCCAGCTCCGCGAACTCCTCGGCGGAGAGCGTCAGTTCGGGTGCGGCGGCCGAGTCGCGGATCGTCTCGGGGCGGCTGGCGCCCGGGATCGGTACGACGACCGGGGACTTGGCGAGCATCCAGGCCAGGCACACCCGCTGCGGGCTGACGCCGTGCTTCTCGGCGATCTCGGCGAACGGCGCGTAGGCGGAGCCGAGTTCACCGGCCCTGCTGATACCGCCGAGGGGGCTCCAGGGCAGGAACGCGATGCCGAGTTCGTCGCACAGCTCCAGCTCCGGCTCGCTGGAGCGGAAGGCCGGGGAGAACTGGTTCTGCACGGAGACCAGCCGCCCGCCGAGTATCTCGTTCGCGAGCCGGATCTGCTCCGGGTTCGCGTTCGAGATCCCGGCGAGGCGGATCTTGCCCGCGTCGAGCAGATCCCGGATCGCGCCGACGGAGTCCGCGTACGGGACCCTCGGGTCGGGGCGGTGGAACTGGTAGAGCCCGATGGCCTCCACGCCCAGCCGGCGCAAGGAGGCCTCGCAGGCCTCCTTGAGGTACTCGGGGCTGCCGTTCAGGGTCCAGCTGCCGTCCCCGGGGCGCAGATGGCCGCCCTTGGTGGCGACCAGGACGTCCCCGCCGCGGTCGTGCGAGGCGAGGGCCTTGGCGATCAGGGTCTCGTTGTGTCCGACCTCGTCGGCGTGCAGGTGGTAGGCGTCCGCGGTGTCGATCAGCGTCACGCCCGCGTCGAGGGCGGCGTGGATGGTCGCGAGGGAGCGTGCCTCGTCCGGCCGCCCCTCGATCGACATGGGCATACCGCCCAGGCCGATCGCACTGACCTCGACGTCACCGATACGGCGGGTGTCCATTGCTCGTGCTCCTCTTCCGGTCTTCCGGCTGTCGCGCAGAACCGTGCCGTCCCGCCGGACGACCGATCGGGTCGCGGCGGGCAGGGCACGCCCTCCAGCCTCTCCGGCCCGGGTCCGCAGGTCCAATAGAAGAAACCGAACGCATCCAGCAGCGGGACTGCTCAATCGGCGAGCGGCCGCAGCACGCGACGCGTTTGTCAGGACTTCTCAAGGCGCCCATGAGGCTCTCCATATGCAGGGCGTCCAGGCTCGGAGTCGTTGCCCCAGCGAAGGGACCCCACCATGAACAACCACGACCTGCTGTCCCGGAGAGGCGCGTGGATCATGGCCGCCGGGCTGGCCTGTGCGGTGGCGGGAGCCACCTTCGGCAGTACGTCCGCCGTTGCGGATTCGTCGGCTCCCGCACCCGCGGCCACGGCCTCGCCGGCTCCGACGCCGACCGGTCCGGAGGGCGGCGGTCCCCAGGCCGACCCGTTCGACGGCGGGGCGACCGGCATCGTCGACACCACGTCCGCGTCGGGCTTCACCATGACGACGGCGACGGGCGTGAAGGTGACCGTGACCGAATCCTCCGCCACCAAGATCGCCGGAGCCCCGGCCAAGGCCGTGAAGAGAGGTGCGAGCGTCCTCGTCCTCGGAACGGTCGACGGCGCGACCGTCGCCGCGACGCGGGTCGTCGTCCAGCGCGGCGGCGACGGCGGAGCGGCAGCCGCCGAAGCGGCGGGAGTGATCGCCTTCCAGCAGGGGGCACCGTCACCGGACAAGTCGGTCGGCCGGATCCCGGACTACACCGAGGGCGAAGGCACGATCGTCAACGGCACGACCGCCTGCAAGGCGATCGAGGCGGCCCAGGCCGTCGTCCCCGGCGGCATCAACGACCGTGTCGTCGAACTGAGCGACGGCGAGTACGCGGTCCACAACATCAGCGTCAACTGGCCGCACCACGTCTTCGTCGACAAGAATTTCAAGGTCGTCGGCTGGGTGTAGGCGCCGACGGGGCTTGCGCACCAGCCCCGTTCGTATGGCACGCTCACCGGCGACCGGCCGCTCGGAGCGACTCCGGTGGTCACCAGGTTCGCCGCGCGGACGCACGCCGTGCATCCGCCCCGTGGAGAGGCACCGCCATGCGCATCGGACTGCTCGGCACCGGCCCTTGGGCACAGATGGCACACGCCCCCGCCCTCGCCGGGCACGCGGAGTGGGACTTCGCCGGGGTGTGGGGCCGCCGCCCGGACGCGGCCAAGGAACTGGCCGACCAGTACGGCGTCCCGGCCTACGACGACGTCGACGCCCTCCTCGCGGACGTGGACGCCGTCGCCGTGGCCCTTCCGCCGTCCGTGCAGGCCGAGTTGGCGGTGCGGGCCGCACGGGCGGGCCGGCATCTGCTGCTGGACAAGCCTCTCGCGCCGACGGTCGAGCAGGGGCAAGCGGTGGTCGACGCGGTGCGGGAGGCCGGGGTCGCGTCGGTCGTGTTCTTCACCACCCGTTTCCTGCCGGAGACCGAGGCGTGGATCACCGAACAGGCCGCCGCCGAGGGCTGGTTCACCGCTCGGGCCGAGTGGCTGGGCTCGGTGTTCACCAGCGACAGCCCGTTCGCCGCCTCGCCCTGGCGGCAGGAGAAGGGCGCGCTGTGGGACGTGGGCCCGCACGCCCTGTCCGTGCTGCTCCCGGTGCTCGGTGACGTCCGCCGGGTGGCGGCGGCCGTGCGGGGTCCCGGGGACACGGCCGTGCTGGTCCTCGACCACGTGGGCGGTGCGTCGAGCACGCTCACCCTGAGCCTCACCGCGCCGCCCGCCGCGGCGGGGGTCGGCCTCGAACTCCGGGGCGCGGCCGGGGTGGCCGGCCTTCCGGACAGCTCGGGCAGCGCGGTGTCCGCCCTGGTCCGGGCCGCCGACGCGCTGGGCGAGGCCGTCCGCACGGGCCGTCCGCACCCGTGCGACGCGGCTTTCGGGCAGCGGGTCACCGAGATCCTGGCGGAGGCCGAGGCGATGGTGGCCGACGCGGCCGGCTGATCACTCACCGCCGGGCGCCGCCTCGTCCCCGTCCCCGTCCTCGTCGAACGGCTCGTCGCTCCATCTGAACCAGGCCCGCTCCCCCTCGATGTGCAGGAGGAACTCGGGCACGGGCCCGTCCGGCGAGGTGAGCGTGACCTGCCGCCGGACCTCGTCGTAGGCCTCCTCCCACCGCGCCCACTCGTCGTCCGCCTGCGCCAGGGCGAGTTCCCGCGCGAACAGCTCCCGTACGGCGTCGAAGGCCGGACCCGCGGTGAACTTGCCCGACAGCCAAGGGAAATCGGCGTCGTCGATCAGGATCTCCCCGACCAGTTCCCCGACCGTCTCCTCGCTCCCGTGCACCTGCCAGACCTCGCCGACGAACCCCATGCCCGCCTCCATCCCGCCGTAGAGCCATGTGCCGTAGATCGACCTGACGCCAGCATGGCACCCGGCACTGACAGTCGGCCCGGAACCGGTCACGGGCCGGGCCGACCGCCCTGCGAACCGACGGGGCTACTCGACGAACTGGAAGTTGGCGCGCTCCCGGATCACCGGATAGCCGACCTCGGCGAAGTGCGCGGCCATCGGGAAGTTGCCCTGGTCCGTGGCGGCGGCGATGAATTCGGCGCCGTGCTCGGCGAGATAGTGGGTGCACTCGGCGAGCAGGTCACGGGCGTAGCCGTGGCCGCGCTGTTCCGGTACGACTCCGATGAAGCCGACGCAGGGGCCCGACGGGTTGCGGGCCGGGATGTGGATGCCCACGAGGTCGCCCTCCGGGGTGCGGGCGACCTGCCACCACTCGCGCGGGGACGGGCACCAGCGGAAGAAGTCGATCTCCTCCTGTGCGGCCTTTTCCACTCCCCCTTGGCTGATGGCCCGTTGGGCGTGGGCGTCGAGGGTGACGGAGTGGATGCGGCGCAGTGCGTCGAAGAACACGGCGTCGTCGGGTTCGGGAGCGAAGTCGAGGCGGCCGGGGCGATCGGGAAGACCGCACTCCGGAGTCCATCGGTAGATGAACCGCTCGACGAGGAGCTCGTATCCGGCCGAGCGCAGGGCTGTGAAACGGGCTTCGGCCGCGGCGCGGACCTCGGGGCTCTCACGCCAGCCGGCGGGAATGTTCAGTTCCACGTCGACTCGCCAGGGCACACTGCGCAGGAGTTCGGCCCCCGCCTCCTCCTCTCCCTCGATCAGGTCGAAGCAGTCGACGGCGAGGGGTTCGGCGTCGTCGGGGCCGCCCCACCAGGCGGCGCGCGCGACGACCGTGCCGTCGCGCAGGGCCACCCGCTGCCAGTCGGGCCGCCAGGTCGTCAGCCGGTGCGCGGCGCGGGCGCCGAGCGGGTCGGGAAGTGCGTCGAAAAGGTGCGCGTCGTTCTCGTCGAGCGCGCGAATGACCAGATCGGTCATGGACTGATTCCTCCGGGATGCGTACTGCTGAAGCGCTCCCGGTCAGGTCAGTCGAGGCACACCGGGTCAACAGGGAGGGAGCGCTGGGGTGTTGTGAACCTCATGGCACTCGCCTCCTTCCGTTGGTCTCCGGGCGTGCACGCAGACTCTAGGGGGTTGGTCTTCCGTCCGTCCATCGCATTTGCGGGCCCTGCCGGGGCTCCCGGCAACTCATCAGAGGGGGAACACCACATGGGACGAAGGAGGCTTCTGCGGGTGCCACTGCGGTTCTTCGGGCGGGCGCCCTTTCGGCGCCGCGCCAGGGCGTCAGCCTTCGTTCCGGAGCCAGTATTTGACGGTGTGTCAATCGGCGACGGGAGCCCCTGCCGCCCGCTCCCTGCGACCGCTGGCCGCCACCAGGGCGATTACCGCGAGTACCGCCAGGAAGACGAGGACCAGGAGCAGTACCGTCAGGACGGTGGGGTGATTCCACAGGGCGAACAGCAGGGCGAGTAGCAGCAGGAAGCCGATTGTGAGCCGGCGCCGGTTGTCCGCCGTCCACGTCCCCACTCGACCGGTTCGGATGTCGTGGGCGTCCGCCCACCGGGCCACGGAGTCGGCGGTGTGCTCAGACCTGGTCCGCACGGCCCGCGCCCCTCGGCCGGGCCCCACGAAATACGCACCGAGGGCGACGACCACACCGAGCACGATCACGGTGCGCAGCGTGACCCGCAGGAAGTGCAGGAGATGGTCGAAGACGGCTGCCGCGGCCGCCTCCGACTGCACCTGCGGGGGCAGATGGTCCAGGTAGTAGTGGCGGGCGACGACCAGGCCGATCGCGACGATCAGAGCAGCCCCGGCGGCACCCAGGGCGGTCTTCGCCAGGGCACGCCGGCGCCCGTACGCGAGGAACACTCCCGCCGCCCCGAGGACCACCGTCAGCACCGGCATCCAGGTACCGACCACGTCGAGGGCGTGCGCGGCGCTCTGCATGCGCTTGAGCTGATCGGACTTGAAGAGAACCATCTGCTTGTTGACGTCCGGGATGTTCGCGGCCGGTGTCAGACCGGCGTCGACGAGTTCCTGCTTCACCCGGTCGACGGCGGTGCCGACATCCAGCGTCACTGTCCCTTCGTCGACCCCGACCGCACCGCGTCCCTTCCCGGTCAGGGCGTGCACCACGGCCGTGTGGGCGGCCCGGTTGGCCGACGTCCACACCTTCTCGAACCTGTCGCTCCGGACGAAGCGCGTCGCCACCTTGTCCGCGGCGCCGGTCACGGCCGCGTCCAGTTGCGGGGCCAGCCCCCGCACCGCCCGAGCCGCGGTGGGCGGCAGGCCCTGCGACTGGAGCCAGGCCGCGAGTTCGGCGGTGGCGCGCTTGCCGTCGACCCGTACGTCGACGGCCTGGACGATCCGGTTGCGCGCGGCGTCCTCGATCGCGGGGTCGGAGGCGAGGGGCTTCACCGTGGCGACATAGCGGTCCGTGTCGAGGACGATGTCGTGCACCCAGACGGTCAGCACCGACACGGGGACCAGGACGCAGGTGAGGACGATCAGAACCGCCGAGGCGACCTTCCGCACGATCCGGCCGGCCGTGGTCGACCGGCCGCCCGGTGGCGATCCCTCCTGGGCAGGGGCCTGCGATGGTTCCCGCGGGCTGGTCATCCGTCCTCCAGGCGTCGGGTGCGGCCGGTTGTGGCTGGCGTCGGTATCCATTCCTCCCGATCACGGGGCACACGGCATCCGGGGTGCGCCATCCGGAGTGCCCTCAGGGGCACGGCACCCGTTCGTCGTGTCGATGCCGGACACGCCGGTGCCAGGTCGGATCATGCACAGGTCGGCATGTTCGATCCCGATTGGTGCCCAATGTCAGAAAACGGATCAGACAGACGGTGCTGTGCCCCGTCCCGGGGTGAGTCGCCGCAGCAGGTGAGCGTGACCGTGCCGTCCGCACCCCCGGTCGACGCCTGGGCGGTCGGCATGGTGCACCTGCCGGACGGTCCGTTCCTGATGGGCGCGGAGGACGACTGGGTCGTTCCCGAGGACGGGGAGGGCCCCGTCCATACGGTCCGCCTCGTGCCCTTCTGGATCGACCGCTGTGCTGTCACCAACGCGGAGTTCGAGGAGTTCGCCGACGCGACCGGGCACATCACGGACGCCGAACGCTACGGCTGGTCGTTCGTCTTCGCCGGGCTGCTGCCCGACGACTTCCCGGACACCCGCTCGGTCGCCGAGGCCCCCTGGGGGCGGCAGGTGCACGGGGCGTGCCGGCGCCACCCCGAGGGCCCCGGCTCCGATGTGGGCGAACGCGCCGAACACCCGGTCGTCCAGGTCTCGTGGAACGACGCCACCGCCTACGTCGCGTGGGCGGGAAAGCGGCTGCCGACCGAAGCGGAGTGGGAGTACGCCGCACGCGGCGGCCTCGAACAGCCGGTGTTCCCCTGGGGCGACGAACCGGAGCCCGGCGGCGGCCATCGGATGAACGTGTGGCAGGGCACCTTTGCCGACCGCAACACCCGCGCGGACGGCTGGTACGGAACGGCGCCCGTCACCGCATACCCCCCGAACGGACACGGCCTGCACAACATGTGCGGCAACGTCTGGGAGTGGTACGCCCACTGGTACTCGCCTGCCTACTACGCGCGCAGCCCGCAGGACGATCCGCCCGGCCCGTCGTTCGGCGTGCAACGGGTGATCCGAGGCGGGTCCTACCTGTGCCACGCCTCCTACTGCCGCCGCTACCGCGACGCCGCACCGGTGAGGTCCCGGTGAGCGGTGGCAGTGCGTGGGCCGGGGCGGCCGTGGCCACCGTCACGGCGGGGTACGCAGTCGTCTCCCGGCGGCTCTCCACGACCGCCGTGTCGGGGCCCATGGTGTTCGCCGGGTTCGGGGTGGCGATCGGCCCGCTCGGGCTCGACCTCATCGACCTGAAGCACGACGCGGGACCGTTGCTCACCCTGGTCGAAGCGGCCCTGACACTGGTCCTGCTGACCGACGCGACGTCCGTACGGCGTCGTGATCTGCGGGTCGGCGGATTTCTCCCCGGCCGGCTGCTGGGAATCGGACTGCCGTTGACCATCGGGGCGGGCTGGCTCCTGGCCTGGCCGCTGCTGCCGGGGCTGACGCTGTGGGAGCTGGCGCTGGTCGGAACGATCCTGGCGCCGACCGACGCGGCGCTGGGCAAAACCGCGGTCTCCAATCCACGTGTCCCCCCGCTCGTGCGCAGCGGTCTGAACGTCGAGAGCGGCCTCAACGACGGGATGGCGCTGCCCTTCTTCCTGCTGTTCCTCGCGGCTCTGCCGGGAACCCACGCCTCGGAGGAGGGAGTCGCCGGAGTCTTCTGGCGTGCGCTCGTGGTCAGCACCGCGCTGGGGCTGGCCGTCGGAGGGTTCGGTGGGTGGCTGTTGTCCTGGTCGCGCGAGCGGGGGTGGGTCAGCGGCACCTGGCGGCAGGTGTTCGTCCTTGCCGTGGCGGCGGGCTCGTACACGCTGGCGGTCGTCGTCGACGGGAGCGGGTTCATCGCCGCCTGGGTGGCCGGCTTCGCCTTCGGTGTCTCCCAGCGGCGCTCCACGGCGGCGGAGCCCGTGGACGAGGGTGCGGACACCGCGCGGCTTGCCGAGCAACTCGCCGAGTTCCTGGCGTCGTTGAGCTTTCTGGTGTTCGGTGCCGTGCTGCTCGGGCCGGCTCTGGAGCACCTCGACTGGCGGATCGTCACATACGCCGTGCTGAGCCTCACGGTGGTGCGCATGCTGCCCGTCGCCGTTTCCCTGACCGGGAGTCGGCTGGCACTTCCCACGGTCGGCTACATCGGGTGGTTCGGACCGCGCGGACTCGCGTCCGTCGTCTTCGGGCTGCTGGTGGTGGAGGAGCACGTCCCGGGGGTTCGGCTCATCGGCCGGGTCGTCGCGGTCACCGTCGCGCTGAGCATCCTGCTGCACGGCATGTCCGCCGTGTTCCTCGCCAACCGGTACGGCGCCTGGCATCGGAGGGCCGCCGCCGCGCGGCCGCACCTGCGTGAGGGGAACTCCGGCACACGGTAGGGCAGGGACGAGTCACGGAGGAAACATGGGTGGAGACGAAGCAGGGCATCGCGGCAGCAGGACGCAGCGGTGGGCGGCCCGACTGGCGATCACGGCGGCCGTCGTCGCAGTGGCTCTGCCTCTCGTGGTCGCGGGTTTCCGGAGTCTGGGGCTGGCCGCCGTCGCGCTGGCCGGGCTCGCCCTGAGCGCGGCCGGGCTGTGGTGGGCCCTCAGCCGCAAGGGGCTGGTCAGGTGGCTCGCGGTCGCCCTGGCCGTAGCCGTACAGGGGGCGGTGATCGCGCTCTTCGTGGCAGTCGGCCTGTTCTGGCTCGTGATCGTCGTTCTCGTGTTGTGGGCCGTGGTGTGTTTCGAGGGCTGGGCCGCCCTCGCCGAGGACGGCGGGCGTGTCGCTCCGGTCGAATACCGCACCGCCGCGCCCGAGCGCCCGTTCCTCATCATGAATCCGCGCTCGGGCGGCGGGAAGGTGGGGAGGTTCGGCCTGCGGGAGAAGGCCGAAGCCCTGGGCGCCCAGGTCGTGTTGCTCGACCCCGCTCACCCCCGGGACGTCGCCGCGCTCGCCCGGGACGCGCTGGCCAACGGTGCGGACCTGCTCGGCGTGGCGGGCGGAGACGGCACGCAGGCCCTCGTCGCCGGCGTGGCGGCGGAGCACGACGTCCCCTTCATGGTGATCTCGGCCGGTACCCGCAATCACTTCGCCCTCGACCTCGGGCTCGACCGCGAGAACCCCGCCACGTGCCTCGACGCACTCACCGACGGTGTCGAACTCCGTGTCGACCTCGGGCGCGTCGGAGAGCACACCTTCGTCAACAACGTGTCGTTCGGCGCCTACGCCGAGGTCGTCCAGAGCCCCGCCTACCGCGACGACAAGATCGGCACCATCCTCCGGCTGCTGCCGGACATCCTGACCCATCACATCGGCTCTCGGCTCAAGGTCCGGGGCACGGGCGTCAGCATCGACTCCCCCCAGGCCGTGCTCGTGAGCAACAACCCCTACAGCACGGACGACCCGGTGGGCCTGGGACACCGGGAGCGATTGGACACGGGCGTCCTCGGAGTACTGGGCGTCAACGTCGACAACGCGGCCCAGGCGGCCGAACTGATCCGTGGCCGACGCTCGTCCGGGCTCACCGTCGCGACCGCGCCCACCGTCGTCATCGATGCCGACGCGCCCCGGGTCGAGGTCGGCATCGACGGCGAGGCGCTCTCCCTTCCCACCCCCGTCCACTGCGCGATCCGCCCTGAGGCCCTGCGCGTACGCGTCCCCCGCAGCCGGCCCGGCGTGCCCCGGACACGGCCCCGTCTGGACTGGCGGCGACTGCGCGATCTGGCGCTGGCGCACGGCCGAGTCAGCGGCGGCGCAGGTACCACACCAGCGCGGTGATCGCGGCAACGGCGAAGACCGCGAGCAGCATCACGCTCCAGTGCTGGTCGCCGAAGCGAAGGTCGGCGGCCAGCACGACACCCACGATCACGACCGGCACCAGGCATGCCAGCAGGACCCGCACCGTCACCAGGAGAAGCCCCGGGCGCAGCGTGGGCCGCCGCCCCGCCGGACCGCCCTGCGGCAGCACGCCGGTCCCGCCGTTCAGCGCGAAGTGCCGGGCGGCGACAACGGCGAGTTGGTTGGTCGCGCGCCGGTACGTCTCGGCGCAGACCGGAACCCAGACGAACGGCACCACGAAGCCGACGAGGACCAGCGCGATCGTGCCCGCCCACACCGCGGCACCGCGCAACCTTCCGCGCGGATGTTCCTGGGGCGTGACCAGACCGATGAGGTACGCCAGTCTCCTGACGGTGCTCCACCAGCCGGCCTTCGCCGAGCCGCCCCCGGCCGCGGGACGTGCCTGCCGCAGCGCCTCCTCGGCCTGTGCCACCGTCGGATGAACGCCCTGGATCACGAGCAGGTCGGCCACGACCGTCTCGTCCCCGGGGTCACGGCCGGACAGGGCCGCGAGTTCGAGCACCATCCGCACCTGGGCGAGCAGCGCACCACAGAACGCGATCGGCAGCAGCGCCATGAACGGGCCGCCCAGGAAGGAGCCCTCCACGACGGAGGTGCGCACTCCCCGGCGCACCACCTGGTGTGCCCGTTCAGCGGTGTCCGCTTGGTGTTCCGGTCCCCCGGGCGGTCGCTGGGCCATCCGCTCCGCGGCCGGCGACCCGAGGAGTTCGACCGCGAACACGGCCATGCGCTCCGGCATGTGCCGCGGATCCGCTCGGACCGTACGCAGCAGTTTCCTGGCCGCGCCGGGAGTATGACGCCCCGCTGACTCGCCGTCCCTCACCTGCGGCACGCTAGCCAAGTGATCCCGGCTTTCCGCTTCGCCGGTCTCACTCGCCGGCTGATTCACCCGGATGAAGCGCACAGGGCGCGAGCCCCTGAAGGCGGCGGCGGCCTGTCTGTGCGAGGAATGGACTGTGAATCGTAAGCAGCTCGGGGACTGGGCGAGGGCGGCTCAGGACATGCCCCGGCGGACACCGGTGATCGGTCGGATGCTCGGCCGGCTGATCAGCGTCAACTGGATGGACGCCAGCGCGCGGCTGGCGGCCCAGACGTTCCTCGCCGCGCTGCCGCTGCTCATCGTGGTGGCCGCGTTCGCGCCGAAGCCGGTCAAGGACGTGCTGGTCGACTCCGTTCAGGCCATGTTCGGGCACGACGCGCCGGTCGAGGACATCGAGAAGACGTTCGGCGCGCAGGGCGACACGAAGGAGACGTATGGGGCTGTCGGAATCGTCGTCACGCTCATTTCGGCGACCGCCCTCAGCCGTGCCCTGCAGAGGGTGTGCGAACGCTGCTGGGATCTGCCCAAGGCCGGCACCCGACTGGCCGCGTGGCGTTGGCTGGCGTGGCTGCTGGGCTGGCTGGCCGCGGTGCTGTTGCAGGCTCCGTTGCGCCACGGCTTCGGAGGCGGCACCTGGCTCGGTGTCGTGCTCTCGCTGACGATCTCCGTACTGCTGTGGTGGTGGACGCAGCATCTGCTGCTCGCGGCGCGGATCGGCTGGCTGCCGCTGCTGCCCGGAGCCGTTCTGACGGGCGTCGGCATGGTGGTGTTCATCTATGCGTCGGGCCTGTTCATGCCCGCGACCATGAAGCGGAGCATCGACCAGTTCGGGTCCCTCGGCTACGTGTTCACCCTGCTCTCGTGGCTGATCGGGTGCAGCTGCGTGGTCGTCGCCGGAGTCGCGCTGGGCCAGGTCACCGCCGTTTCGGGGCCGTTCCCGCGGTGGCTGGGCACTCCCGGGGAGAACGAGGAGCCGTAGGTCCGCCGTCAGCCCCTGAGGATGCGGTCCTTCTGGACGGCGAACTCCTCGTCCGACAGCACGCCCTGCTCATGGAGTTTGCCCAGGCGTTCCAGGTTGGAGATCTCCTCGTCCGTCAGCCCCGGGGACGCCTGCGCGGAGGCTTCCGCGTCGGGCACGGTCTGCTGTGCGGCGGAACGCTCGGCCCGGTGCCGGGCGAGCCGGCCGGAGACCGCGCTCGCCGTGCCGGCGGCCACCGCCGTTCGGGCGGCCACCCCGACAAGGCCTGGACGTTCGCGACGCGCCAGACGGCGACCCAGCATGGTACTCACCTTCCCTTTCCGGTGCGCGTGTGCCGCCTCACGCGGCGTCCTGGTACGCCCGCTCCACCACTTCTGCGGGGATGCGTTCATGGGCGACGAGCCGGCCCCCGGCACGGCGGACCGCGCCCGACATCCCGGCTGCCCAGGTGTCCTCCCACAGGAGGAGGGCCGCCGACGAGTCCGGCGGGAGTTCGCCGGCGACCAGCGCGAGGTCCTCCCGGGTGAACAGCCCTCCGACCTCTCCGTCGATGTCGTCGAACACCGATGCCTCCGTGGGGTCGAGGGCATCGAG
The DNA here is from genome assembly GCF_042751305.1 of Streptomyces hokutonensis. Classification (GTDB taxonomy): domain Bacteria; phylum Actinomycetota; class Actinomycetes; order Streptomycetales; family Streptomycetaceae; genus Streptomyces; species Streptomyces hokutonensis_A. The sequence continues at coordinate 407,529 of NZ_JBHYWD010000002.1, read as the reverse complement.
CTCGAGGTAGGAGACGGCGCCGTCCGCGTCCTTCTTGACGAAGGTCAGATCGAGGATCCGCACGGTGCCGCTCGCCACGAGAGCCCTCAGCTCCGGTGCGATCTCGCCCCGGAAACGGTTGCCGGGAAAGGCGACGATCACGTATTCGACAGGTCCCACGTCCATGGCTGTGCCCCTTCCTCACCCACCGTCAGCCGGCGAGCACCTTCTCCTTGGCCTGCTCGTACTCGGCGTCGGTGATGTCCCCGTGGTCGTGCAGGCCGGCGAGCTTCGAGAGTTCCTCGACGTGCCCTGTGGGTGTGGGCGTGCCCCCGCCGGTACCGGCTGCCTCTCGGACGTAGGCCTGGAATTCCTGCTCGTTCCTGCGGGCCCTGCGCATCTCACGTTCGCCCATGCCCCTGCCTCGGGCGATGAGGTACACGAAGCAGCCGAGGAACGGCAGGACGACGCAGAAGACCGACCATCCGGCCTTGCCCCAGCCGCTCAGCGAGTCGTCCCGGAAGATGTCGCCGAAGACGCGGAAGAGCAGCATGAACCACAGGACCCAGAGGAAGACCCACATGATGGTCAGGAATGCGTTCAGCAGCGGATAGTCCATGATCCTTCTCCTTGGTACGGGGCCGTCGGTCGAGGCGATCTCGGTGACGCCGCCCATGCCCACGGAGTGGTGGTTGCGGCCGGACGGCAGTGCCGCACGGCTCGGCGAGCACAGGGCGGTGGTGTGGAAGCGGGTGCAGCACAGGCCAGGCCGTTCTGTGCCGGGCGGTCGGAGACGGGGGTCTCGCACGGGCCGCCGAAGGTGCTGGGGGCGCCGGAGCCGACGTCGTCGAGCATGATCAGCATGACGTTCGGCGCCTGCTCGGGCGGCATCGGCGGGCGGATGGGCGGGAACGAGGTGTCCGGGTCCTTCGCGTCGTACGTGATCGGTCCCAGGCGATGCACGTCGGGGATCGGGAGAATCCGGCGGTGGGTCTCGGACATGGACCGTGCCTTCCTTCCAGGCCGTCCCGGCGGGGCCGCGCTTTCCCTGCCCCAACGGTGCGCCGGCGCCGCGCCCTCGCGCCTCACCCGTCCCGGGTGAAGACCGGCGCGGCGGTGCGGCCGTCCGGATGTCGCCCGCGCCGAGGGGCTGACCAGCATCCTTTGCGGCATTCCGGGCCTGGGGCGATGATCAATCGGTAGGCGTTTTTCCGGACTGCGAACTGCGGTGTTGCGGTGAGTGCCATGCCCGATCCGACCTCCGGCGGACACCGGGACGATGCTGCCGAACGCCTTGCGCCGAGCGGTGACCCCCTCCTGGCAGCGCGGTTCAGTGTGCCGACCCCTCCAGACACGTTCGTGCGCAGGCCGCGCCTCGTCGAGCGGCTGACTCTGGGCAGGCAGGTGCCCGTAACCCTCGTCAACGGACCAGCCGGCGCGGGCAAGACACTGTTGGTGGCCGACTGGATCGCCACGGAGGGTTCGCCGAGCCGTCCGGCGTGGCTGACGGTGGAGACCGAGGACAACGCCCCCGGCGTGTTCTGGACCTACGTGCTGGAGGCGATGCGGCGCCTCGGCCTGGGTCCGCCGGACGCCGTCGGCAGCCCGGCCCGCTCCGGCGAGGTGGACCACTCGCTGCTCGCCAGGCTCGCGGCCCACCTCAGTGAGCTGACGGAGCCCGTGGTCCTGGTGCTCGACGAGTTCGACCGCGTGGCGGGCTCTACGGAGATCGCCGACGAACTCGAGTTCGTGCTCCGCCACGTGGGCGACGGGCTGCGCCTGATCCTCATCAGCCGTACGGAACCGCTGCTGCCGTTGCACCGCTACCGCGCCGCCGGCCAGGTCACCGACATCCGGGGTGCCGAGCTGGCGTTCCGGCCGGAGGAGACGGCCGAGTTGCTGAGCAGGCACGGCATGCAGCTGTCGGAGCGTGGCGTGCGGGCACTGACCGAGCGGACCGGCGGCTGGGCGGCCGGGCTGCGGCTCTGCATCCTGGCGGCGCAGCAGGCCGAGGATCCGGACCTCTTCCTGAAGAACTTCGAAGCGGGCCAGAGCACGCTCGCCGACTTCCTGCTCGCCGAGGTGCTCGACACACAGCCGGCCGAGACCCAGGACCTGATGCTGCGCAGCAGCATCCTCGAACAGATCCACCCCGACCTCGCCAACGCCCTCACGGGCCGTGCCGACGCGGACCCGATCCTCGCCGGGCTGCAGCGCGCGAACGCGTTCGTCGGACCCGTCGGCCACTCCTGGTACCGGCTCCACCCGCTCTTCGCCGAGATCCTCCGGGTCCATCTGCGGGTCCGGTGCCCGGGGCTGGAACCCGAGCTGCACCGGAGGGCGGCACGCTGGCTCAGCGAGGCGGGGATGTTCGCGGAGGCGCTGCCCCATGCCGCGGACGGCGGTGACTGGGAACGCACGTCGCACCAGTTCGTCGAGGAGCTGGCGATCGGGCAGCTGCTCACGGGGCTGGACGCCGAACGCCTCGACCGGCTCTTCTCACAGATGCCCCCGGCCACGCCCGGTCCTGCCGCGGATCTGGTGCGAACCGCCCGTCATCTGACCCGCCACGACGTCGACCGCGGGCTCGACCATCTGCGCCGCGCCGAGGACAACCTGCACAACGACGGCCCCCCGTCTCCGGCACTACGGCTCAGCTGCGCCGAGTTGCGGGTCCTCGCCGCCCGGATGACCGGCGCGGCCGATCTGGCCGAGGCCGCCGCACAGGACGTGGAGGCGGCGCGACGCGCCGTTCCCGCCGAGCGCCTGGAAGCCCACCCGGAGCTGCGCGCGCTGATGCTCACGGACCTGGGATCGGCCCAGCTGTGGGCGGGACGCTTCGACGCCGCCCGGTCGACGCTGTCCGCCGCCGTGCATCTGCACGACGGTCCGCACACCGCGCTCCCCCGCCACGAATGTCTCAGCCGGCTGGCGCTGATCGACTTCCTGCGCGGCTGGCCCGACCGCGCCGAGAGACATGCCCGGGAGGCGCTCGCCGAAGCGGAGCGCGGCGGACTGCCTCCCTCCACCCGTACCGGAGTCGTCCAGCTGGTGCTGGCCGCCGTCGCCCTCGACCGTGACGAGCTCGCCGCCGCACACGCCGGCCTCGATCAGGCTGCCGCCTCCACGGCGGCCGCGCACGATCCCATCGTGCTCGCCGGCCTGCCCCTCCTGCGGTCGCGCCTCCTGCTCGCCAGGGGCAACCCCGAAGCGGCACTCCACGTCCTGGACGAGCTGGAGGAACCGCACGCCGTCGCCGAGCCCTCGCCTTGGGTGTGCGACCGTACGGCCCTCGCGATGGCCGGCGCGCATCTCGCGGCAGGCCGGCCGGAGGTTGCCATGGAGATCCTGGAGAAGGACCCGGCCGCCGGACCGGAGAGCGTCGTGGCCGCGGCCCGCGCCCGGCTTGCCGTCGGCTGCGTCGAAGAGGCGCTGGACCTGCTCGGCACGCTCGCGGGTGGACCGGAAGACGGCCCCGCCGTCACGACCAGGGTGCTGCTGGCACGGGCGCAGGCCGCCCATGCGCTGGGCAACGGCTCCGCGGCGGAGCGTCTGACCGCGAGAGCCCTGTCCACGGCCCGCCCCGCACGGCTGAGGCGGCCGTTCGTCGAGGCCGGACCGTGGCTGCGGCACCTGGTGCACCGCCGACCGGAACTGACCCGCGGGCACGACTGGCTGCCGCCCGCGCTCGTGGGACACACCCGGGTACCTCACGCGCACGGCACGGGCCCCGGCCTCCTGACCGAGCCGCTCAGCAGGCGTGAGCACGAGGTGCTGGAACGGCTGGCGCAGACGATGTCGACGGAGGACATCGCCGCGAACCTCCATCTGTCGGTCAACACCGTCAAGACCCATCTCAAGAACATCTATCGCAAGCTCGCCGCGACCCGGCGGAGCGAAGCCGTGCGGCACGCCCGCGAGCTGCACCTCCTGTGACGAGGAGCCGGTCACCTGGGACGGGTGATGCCGCACACCGTCCGGCGGCCCCAGCATGGAGCGTGTGGCCCGGAGCCGCCGTACGACTGCGAGAGAAGCACGCTCATGCGATACGAGATCCGCGTCGACGGGGAGATGTCCCACACCATGACCGAGGCGTTCCCGGAGCTCGAAGGCGTCGTCGCGGCCGGGCAGACCGTGCTCTGCGGGCAGATCGCCGACGAGGTGCAGCTGTACGGCCTGCTGACGCGTTTCCAGTCACTGGGGTTGCACGTGGTGGAGATGCGCCGCCTTCATGAGTGATCCGGCCCGCGCGGCGGACCGGATCACCGGATCAGGGGACGAACCCACTCACGCGGCGAGCACCTTGGACTTGGCCTTCTCGTACTCGGCGTCGGTGATGTCGCCGTGGTCGTGCAGGCCGGCGAGCTTGGCCAGTTCGTCCGCCTTGTTGGCCTGCGGCGCCGTGGTCTCGGCCGCCGCCTGCCGTACGTAAGTGCGGAACTGCTGTTCCCGGGCCTGCGCCTGCTGCACGTCCCGCTTGCCCATGCCCTTGCCCCGGGCGATCAGATAGACGAGGACGCCCAGGTAGGGCAGTACGCAGACGAGAAGGGTCCAGCCCGCCTTGCCCCACCCGCCGAGCTTGTCGTCGCGGAAGATGTCGCCGATGACCCTGAACAGGAGCATGAACCACAGCACCCACAGGAAGAACCACATCATGGTGAGGAACGCGTCGAGCAGCGGGTAGTCGGACATGTTGACCTCCATGGCCGCAGCCGAGTGGTGTTGACGGCACCACGGTCCACCGGCGCGGAGTGCGGCGGATCACCCGGTACGGGTGGCCTCGCGGACGGCACGGCGGCCGCATCCTCGCACCAGGAGCCCGTTCGACCCGCGCACCACGTGGTCGACATGCGACCAGGAGGCAGAGCCGTGGCAACGGATCTCGTTCCCGGGACTGCGGACCTCGCGGATGCCCTGGCGGCCGTGGAGGCCGCGTACGGCGAGCTGAACGCCGGCGACGGCGCCGACGAGCGGTCGCTGCGGCGGCTCCACCAGTGCGCCGAGGAACTGGCCGAGGCGACCACCCGGCACGGGCACCGCCCCGGAGTCATCCGGCTCGACGAGCCGTGGAACCTGCACTGCCACTGAGGTGGCAGGGGCCCTCCGGCCTCGACCACGCATCACCCGTCACGGGTGGTCCACCCCGGCCCTGTCACCCGTCCGGACCGCCGAGGCGGTGTGACATGACGCGCGCGAACGACACCCGGCTCATACCGTGATCACGTGGAGCTTGAGCCGTGGCACACGCGAGGTCCCGTCACCACGCCCCGCGTCAGGCGCCTGGCCGCGTTCCTGAGCCCGGCCGTGGCGGTGGCGACGATGGCGGCGGCGGTCGGACTCGGTCTGGGACTGCCGCACTGGGAGGACTCCCTCCCCCGAGTCGGTCTGACGTACGACCCGGGAACCGCCGCGACGACCCTCGCGGCCATCGCGGGCGGCATGATCACCCTGTCCGGGTTCGTCATCACCGCGGTCACCCTGGTCATCCAGACCGTGCAGAACATGTCTCCCCGGCTGATCGGGGTCATCGGCCATTTCCGCCGGTCGCTGGCCGTCGTGGGGCTGGTGACCGGTACCGCGGTGTACGCGCTGGTCGTGCTGGCCCAGATCCGGCCCCACGAGACACCGCGCCTGTCCGTGACGGTGGCCGTCGCCCTGGTGGCCGTCGACACGGCCGTGCTGCTGCAGAGTCTCACCGGGCTCCGGCACCTGGTGACCGGCGGTGGGCTCGCCCGGGCGGTGGGTGAGCTCATGGCCGGGTCGATCGACGCCGCGCTCCCGCCGGACGGCACGGTGGTGGCCTCCGGCGCGGCGGACGGCTGGACGTCCGGATCGGGGGTTCCGTTGGTGCACACGGGGCGGGCGGGTGTCGTGCGGAGCGTCGACGAGCGTCGGCTGCTGCGCACCGCGACGGGCCGGGAGGTACGTGTCTCGCTCACTGTCAGTCCCGGGGACCACGTCGGTGAAGGCACGGTCCTGGGGTATGTGCACGGGACGGCGGCGTCGCGTGGACCGCGTCCCGTCCCCCTGCGCCGCCTGGCTTCCTGCGTACGCGTCGACCGGGTCCGCTCCATCGCCCAGGATCCGGCGTACGGCCTCAGGCTCCTGGCCGACATCGCGATCCGCGCGCTCTCACCGGCCGTCAACGACCCCGCGACCGCCGTACAGGCACTGGACCAGATCGAGGAGACCCTCGTACGGCTGGTCACGCGTCCGCTCGGCGTCACCTTGGTGACCGACGCCGACGGGACACCCCGTCTGCGCCGGTCGGCCCCCGGATGGCCCGAGCTGGTGAGTCTGGCGCTGGACGAGATCCTCGACTACGGGGCGACGTCCTTGCAGGTGGTACGGCGCGTACGGATGCTTCTCGACACCGTCGTCGCAGTCGCCCCGGACCAGCGGCGAGCCCCGCTGGCCGAGCGCCTGGCCCTGCTGGACCGCCTCGCCCGCGCCTTCCGGGATCCGCTGCTCGTCGCGGTGGCGGAGGGTGCGGACCGGCAGGGACTCGGCGGGGCCCCGTCGAACCCTCGCTAGCCGATCTGGTCCTTCCGCTGGACCACGCACAGCGCCCAGATGACGAACCCGTAGAGGGCGATCAGGGTGAGCGACCAGACGGGGTAGTACGGGATGGAGAGGAAGTTGGCGATGATCAGCAGCGCCGCGATGCCCACGCCGACGACTCTCGCCCAGGTGGCCGTCGCGAACAGACCGAGGCCCACGATCATGGCGATCACGCCGAGCGTCAGCTGGATCCAGCCCCAGCTCGTCAGGTCGAACTTGAAGACGTAGTTGGGGGTGTTGACGAAGACGTCGTCCTGGGCGATCGCCATGATGCCCCGGAACAGGTCCAGGGTGCCGGCGACGAACAGCATCACCGCGGCGAAGAGCGTGAGTCCGGTGGCGGCGGCCCGAACCCCCGGTGAGTGGTGGTGGATCGTGGTGGCCATTGCGGGACCTCCATTCCTCGTACGGCTGCGGCCCGCAGCCGCTCGTGTCCGAGCCTCCACCCGGTCGGCCCGTCCGTCGTCACCCGGGAGGGGTGAGCAGTGGTGAGGGACGACCGGGACTCAGGCGGCCATCGCGGTGACCCGGTCGGCCTGCACGGCCTCGGCGAAGACCTCGTAGTCGCGCTCGTTCTGGTCGGCGTACGCCTCCGCGAACTCGACCATGGCGCGGTCGAAGGCACCGCCCGTGCCGAGGTAGGCGGCGATGGCGACCGGATCGCCCGAACGGGCGTGGGCGCGGGCCAGAGAGCCACCGCACAGGCCCGCGTAGAGGCGCAGCATGGCGGGCGTCATGGTCTCGGGCCGTGGTGTGCCCTTCCAGTCACGCAGCTGCCTGACGTAGAAGTCGCGCAGCCTGCCGTCCATGCCCGTGACGCGCTCCCAGCCGAGGAAGATGTCACTGTTCGCCTGCATCAGCCGCTGCCCGGCGACGACCCGCTTGCCCTGGTTGTCGTACCGGCTCGGGCCGCAGTACGGAGCGAGGACCGACTCTCCGGCCTCCTTGGCCTGGAGCAGCAGTGGATCGCCTTCGTCCCTGCCCACCATGAGGACGATCCAGCAACGGGTCCCCACGCTGCCGACCCCCACCACCTTGCGTGCCATGTCGACCAGGCGGAAGCGTTCCAGCAGGTACCGGCGCTCGGTGGAGAGGCTGCGCCCGTAGTCGGCGATCAGCGCGCGCACGGGCCCTCCGAGCTCCTCGTCCTCGGTGCCCGGAGTCAGATCGTCGAGCGGGGTGATGAGGGGTGGGTCGGCGACGATCCGGAGCTCGCCGTCGACCACGCCGGTGAGCTTGTCGAACGCCTGGAGGCTGTCCCGGGTACGGGCCTTGGCCAGGGCCCGGGACGTCCGTCGGCGTGACTTCTTGTCCGGCAGCAGGACGTGAAGCCGGTCGGCGTCGTCCTGGGCGTACCAGATGTCCAGCGTGCGCATGCCGGAGAACCGCTGCATCCGCTCCCGGTACCCCCGCGCCGCCTCGGTGACGACAGCGGCGCGCTGGTCGTCGTCCAGGCCGTTGGCGCGGCCGGCGACGGCGAAGCTGGCGGTCAGCCGTTTGACGTCCCATTCGAAGGGGCCCGGCAGTGTCTCGTCGAAGTCGTTGATGTCGAAGACCAGGTGCCGTTCGGGCGAGGCGAACAGGCCGAAGTTCAGCAGGTGGGCGTCGCCGCACAGCTGGGTGGTGATGTCCGTGTGAGGCACCTGGCCGAGGTCGCCGGCCATGATCGCGGCGGCCCCCCGGAAGAACCGGAAGGGCGACTCCACCATCCGGCCGTACCGGATGGGCAGCAGCTCGGGTACCCGGGTGACGGCCTGCTGCTCCAGAACGCCGACGGGATCGGGCCGCCGCTCGGCCGGGACGAATCCGGCGTGGCTCGACCGGGGTACGGCGGATCGGGCCGCCCTGCCCCGCGCCACTCGCTCGGCCACGGTGAGGTGGCCGCTGACCTGGTGTGTCATTGTCATCGCGTCCTCCCTGTCGCACGCGTCTCCACATCCGGCAGGCGGCGCATCTCGTCGACGCGCAGTCCCAGGTTCCGGAAACGCAGGAGCAGTCCGTACAGATGCGCCTCGTCCGTCACCGAGCCGGTGAAGACCGTCTGCTCGGAACCGGTCTCCGTCGCCAGCTCCGGGAACGCCTCGGCCAGTGCCATGGAGACGCGACCGTCGACACGGAACTCGTAACGCATGCCGGCACCACCCTCTCCCACCGCGCTGGGGACCCTCTTCCTCGCATGCTGCCCGCCGTACGGCCGCGCCGGATCACCCGCCGGAGGTGACTGCACGGCTTTCCGCGGGCCCGGACCCGGAGTCCGGCCGGCCGACCGACCGACCGCCAACCGGTTGACCTCGGTGGCGGGTCGCGGTTCGATCGCCGCGATCGCTGCGACGATGCGCCCATGTCATCCCGGGAACACACCGCTGAGAGTCCGGCGACCGCACGACCGGTCCTGGTGACACTCGCGGCCGGCCAATTCCTGATGGCCCTCGACAGCTCTGTCATGAACGTCTCGATCGCGACGGTGGCCGACGACGTGAACACGACGGTGACGGGCATCCAGGGCGCGATCACCGCCTACACCCTCATCATGGCGATGTTCATGATCCCGGGCGGCAAGGTCGGCGCGCTGATCGGCCACAAACGCGCGTTCATGATCGGCTGCGCCGTGTACGGGTGCGGCTCCCTGACCACGGCGCTGGCCCCGAACCTGCCGGTGCTCCTGTTCGGCTGGGCACTCCTGGAGGGCCTCGGGGCGGCGCTCATCCTGCCCGCGATCGTGGCGCTCGTCGCCGCCAACTTCGGCGTCGAACGCCGACCCGCCGCCTACGGACTCGTCACGGCCGCGGGAGCCGTGGCGATCGCCCTCGGACCGCTCATCGGGGGTGTCGCGACCACGTACTTCTCCTGGCGCTGGGTGTTCGCCGGTGAAGTCGTGATCGTGCTCGGCATCCTGGCCCTCGGCCGGCGTATCACCGACGCACCGGCCGAAAGCCACCCCCGCATCGATCTCGTCGGCGCGGCGCTCTCCGCCCTCGGACTCGGGATCTTCGTCTACGGCGTACTCCGCTCGGACGAGTGGGGCTGGTTCCAGCCGAAGCCCGACGCACCCTCATGGCTCGGGATCTCACTGGTCGTCTGGCTGATGCTGGCCGGGCTGCTCCTGATCTGGCTGTTCCTGCGCTGGGAGGCGCGGCTCGTGGAGCGGCGCAGGGAACCACTCGTGGACCCTGCACTCCTGCGGAACCGCCAGCTCACCGGCGGGCTGACTATGTTCTTCTTCCAGTACCTCGTCCAGATGGGCGTGTTCTTCGTCGTACCCCTCTATCTGTCGGTGGCCCTCGGCCTGTCCGCGCTCAAGACCGGCGCACGCATCCTTCCGCTCTCGCTGACCCTGCTGGCCGCCGCGATCCTCATCCCGCGTTTCCTGCCGCAGGTCTCACCGCGGCGGGTGGTGCGGCTCGGGATCCTGGCCCTGTTCGCCGGAGCGGTGGTCCTGATGGCCGCGCTCGACGCCGACGCGGGTGCGGAGGTCGTCACCGTCCCCCTCCTGCTGATCGGGCTCGGCATGGGCGCGCTGGCGTCCCAGCTGGGCTCGGTCACCGTGTCCGCGGTACCGGACGAGCGGAGCGCGGAGGTCGGGGGCGTCCAGAACGCGGTCACCAACCTCGGCTCCTCGATCGGCACCGCACTCGCCGGGTCGATCCTGATCGCCGCGCTGACGAGTTCGTTCATCAGCAGCATCGAGCAGAACCCGGACGTCCCGGAGCGCGTGAAAAGCACGGCGAGTGTCGAACTCCAAAGCGGCGTGCCCTTCCTGTCGGACGCCCAGCTCAAGGCGGCTCTCGACAAGGAGGGCACGAGCGCGGACGTCACGCAGGCGGCGCTCGACGCGAACGCCGACGCGAGACTCGACGGCCTGCGCGCCGCACTGGCGATCCTCGCCCTCACCTCCCTGCTCGCGATGTTCTTCACCCACCGGATCCCGACGACCCAGCCCCGCTCGAAGTCGTAACCGGCCGCCGGACACCCCTCCGGCCGTCCGGGCGAGCTTCCTGCGGCCGACGGACGACGAGTCCGCCGGCCGCGGTGCGGGTCAGTTCGGGAGGCCCTCCGGATCGGTCGCCCAGGTCGTGTTCGGTTCGGTGGCCAGCCGGAAGTCCAGCCCGCCGCCCTTCAGGGTCAGGGCCGCGCCGGTCCATGAGCGGGTGAGGTCTCGGCCGTTGAGCCGTACGGCGTCGACGTAGGTGTGGGTGTCGTCGGCGCCGGGTGCGGTGATGACGATGTCCGTGCGGCCCGGTCGGTCCAGGACCGCCTTCGGGAAGAGCGGTGCACCGAGCAGCAGGTCGGCGCTGCCCGGGGTGCGCGGATAGATGCCGAGGGCGGAGAGGACGTACCAGGCGGACATGGTGCCGAGGTCGTCGTTGCCGGGCAGGCCCTTGGGGCCGGTGCCGTACGCGGTGTCGAGGATCTGGCGGACCGTCGCCTGGGTCTTCCAGGGCTGTCCGAGGGAGTTGTAGAGCCACGGGGCGTGGATGTCGGGCTCGTTGGTCGGGTCGTAGCGCAGGGCGTCGCCGCCCCGGACCGACCAGGAACCGTCCGCCGTATGGAAGAAGCCGTCGAGCCGGGTCACGGCCGTCTCGCGGCCACCCATCGCCTCGGCGAGGCCCCGCACATCCTGCGGGACCATCCACACGTAGGCGGCGGCCGAGCCCTGGGCGAAACCGAGGTCGCTCGCCGGGTTGAACGGGGTCACCCAGGAGCCGTCGAGGTTGCGGGCCTGGATGTAGCCGGTGGCGGGGTTGAAGACGTTGCGCCAGTAGTCGCCTCGTGCTTCGAAGTCCGTCGCCTCCTGCGTCCGTCCCAGCAGTTTCGCCCACTGGGCGAGGGCGGAGTCGGCAACAGCGTCCTCCAGGGTTTCGGCGGCGCCGCCCCAGCAGTGGCACACGTCCTGGGCGGCGTAGTGGGAGGTCATGTACTGGGCCAGGTTGGGGCGTTGGCCCACGCACTGGCCGGGGCAGCCGGCGTCCGAGAGTTCGTCCGGGTTGGGCACGGTGGCCTGGTGGACGAGGGAGTCGAAGGCCCCCTTGTAGTCGAAGTTCCGTACGCCCATGGCGTAGAAGGTGGCCAGGGTCGCGGCGGACGGGTCGCCCGTCATGACGTGGGTGGCGCCGCTGATGTGCACCCAGCGGTCCCAGACTCCGCCGTTCTGCTGGGCGAAGTTGTAGAGCGACTGGGCGAAGTCGCCCGCGACGGTGGGCTCCAGGAGGGCGAGCAGTTGGATCTGGGCGCGGTACTGGTCCCATCCGGAGAAGTTGCTGTACTGGGCCCGCTGACCGCGTGCCAGCCGGTGGACGGTCTGGTCCATGCCCCAGTAGCGGCCGTCGGTGTCGCTGATCAGGTTGGGCTGCGTGAGGGCGTGATAGAGCGCCGTGTAGAAGGTCTGGCGGCGGGCGGGGGTTCCGCCGTCGAGGCGTACGGTGCTCAACTCGCGGTCCCACGCGCGGGCGCCCGCCCTGGCGACGTCGGCCACGCGCGCGTGCGGGGCGATTTCGTGGCGAAGGTTGGTCTCGGCCCCGGCGAGGCTGACGTAGGAGATGCCGAGCCGCATGTGGACATCGTTGTCAGCCGCCGTGTCGAAGCCCACCCAGCCGCCGGAGCCGCGTCCCGCGCGGGCGGCGCCGGTGGCGTACCCCTCGCCTCCGGAGGCCGTCGTCGAACCGGGTGACACCGTGCTGTCGTGCCACGTGCCGACCGAGGAGAAGGCGCGGTCGAAGGAGGCGCTGAAGTAGAGCTTGTAGTAGCTCTTGCGGTTGTTGACGCCGCCGTTGGCGCGGCGCCCGCAGAAGGCGCCGGTGAGGACCCAGCCGCTCACCTTGCGGTGGGCGGTGTCGATGTCGACGTGCGCGTCCGCGCTGCCGTTGAGGGGAGTTGGAGACCCGGAAGAGCAGGCTGGCCGGACGGTCGGCGGGGAAGGTGAAGTCGGCGACTCCGGCGCGCTTGCTGACGGCGAGGTCGGCGGTGGCACCGGAGGCGAGGCCGAGGGTGTAGCGGCCGGGAGTGGCCTTCTCGTCGGCGTGCGAGAAGGCCGACGCGTACACGGCGTCCTTCGTGTCCGCCGACGGGGACGAGGTGACGTCGCCGGCGAACGGCATGATCGGTACGTCGCCGGCCGCGCCCGGGTTGCAGCCGGCGCCGTTGACGTGGGTGAGGCTCAGGCCGCGGATGCGGGTGGCGCCGTACTCGTAGCCGTTGGCGGCGCCCGTGCTGGTCTGGTCGCCGGTGGTGCTGGTCGGGGACCAGGCGATCATGCCGCCCGGGAGGGTGGCGCCGGGGTAGGTGTTGCCGCCGTTGGAGGATCCGATCAGCGGATCGACGAGGGAGGACAGCTCGCCGGAGGTGCCGGTCGCCGCGGCGAGGGCGGGGAATGGGGCGGCTGCGGCGAGCGCGGTCGTGACCGCGACGGCCGCGACTCCGACGCCGAACCGCCTTGCCGTGCCCAGTAGTTGGTGACGCATGCGTCAAGTCGCCTTTCGGGGAAGGGACATGGGGCCGAAGAGACAGGGGGCGTCGCGAGGCTAGGAGGCCGCGGGTTGGGAGGGAAGAGGCACCCGGGTACGGGTGATGAAGCGCGGGTGAACGCTTCGCCGTGCGCTTAAGTGGCCCTTAAGCGCGGGTTAAGCGACTCATCCGACCTCGTTCCCGCAGGTCAGCGCGGTGCCGACGTCTCCCCGACCCGTTGGCCGAGGCAGCCGCAGTGCGTAACATCAGGCCCCGGCGGCGGTGCCGGCGCACGCTGTGAGAGCGCTCTCAAAGCGTCGGCACCGTCCGCTCCGCACGGCCCGACTCGCCCGGAGGCCCCCCCATATGACTCCCCCGATCCCCCGCCATCAGCGCACGCTGGGCCGCCGCAAGCTGTTCTTCGCGCTCGGTGGCGCCGCAGTGGCCGCTCCCGCACTCGCAGCCCTCGCACCGCACGCCCTCGCGGACACCAAGTCCCTGAAGACGGAGGCCGATCAGGCGGGCGAGCTGCCATTGACGCTGGTCAACAACAGCGGTTCGTTCGACAACGCGAGCGTGCACGTCTACGTCGTCGGCAACGTGGACGGCCAGCAGGTGCGGGTCGCCCCAGACGGGACGCTCGCGCCGATAGCGCTCTCGGACAACGGCGCCGACGGCTTCACGGACTATGCGATCAGTCTCGACTCCGGTGCGGAGACGACGATTTCACTGCCGTACCTGTCGGGCCGCATCTACGTCTCCCTCGGTGCGAAGCTCAAGTTCAAGGCCGTGGCGGACGGCAACGGCAACCCGGCGCTCCAGTACCCGGCCGGCTGGGTCACCTCCGACCCCAACTACCAAGTCCTGCACGACTGCGCCGAGTTCACGCACAGCGCGTCGGGGATGTTCTGCAACACGACGATGGTCGACATGTTCAGCGTGCCGTTGAGCATCCGGCTGACCGGCGCACAGGACCAGACGACGGGCACGCTGCGCGACGGCGGCCGGGCGTCCGTGTTCGCCGCGGTACGGCAGGTCGAGGCGTTCGCCCCGCTGGTCGTGGACGACACCCGGGTCGTCGCGCCGGGGCACGGGCTGGACGCGGGACTGTTCGCGGCGGACTACTTCGCGCCGTACATCGACGAGGTGTGGAGCACCTACACCGGCAAGGACCTCACCGTGACGACCGACGCGGGCGCCTTCACCGGGCGGGTGCGCGCCGACCGGTTCACCTTCACCGGCCCCGCCTCGGTCTCGTTCGCGAAGCCGTCGACGCGGGACGTGCTGTTCTGCGACGGGAACCTGGCCGCCCCGAACGACGGCACCACCGGGCCCGGTAGCGGCCGTCCTCGGCGCGGGCTTCAACCGCTCCACGCTCCTGTCGAACTCCGCCCAACCGACCACCGAAGCCTCGGAGTTTTACCGCACCGACCTCACGAACCACTACGCGAAGGCGGTGCACGCGGCCACCGCCGACGGCCGGGCCTACGGCTTCGCCTTCGACGACGTGGCGGACTTCGCGTCGTACGTCCAGGACACGGCACCGACGGCGATACGGCTGACACTCACGCCGTTCTGAAGCCGGAGAGGGCGGGAGCGCGGCCCCCGCCCTCTCCCGTTCCGTGCCGCTCAGTTCGGCCTTTGCATGCGCCGGCGCCACCACGCCAGACCCGCGCCGATCAGCAGGACGCCCGCCGCACCCGAGCCCACCGACGCGGCGATCAGACCGGTGTTGCTCGTGCCGTCGGCGGCGCCGGTCGGCCGCAGGGCGTTGCCCACCTGGTCACGGACGCTGTTGCCCCCTGCCGTGCCCTTCGCAAGCGGGCCGCGTGAACCCGCCACGGGCTCGGCCAGGTAGGGGAAGGAGTCGCCGAACTTCTGGTCGTTGGCGTCGACCGCGTCCCCCAAGTCGTTCTTGGAACCGACCAGTTCGCCCTCGACGGCCTGGAGCGAGATGTCCACGACGTCATCGGTGAGCCGGCGCCCGTTCGGGAAGCCCGCGTTGTCGCCGTCGAGCACGCCGAGTCGCTTCGGGTCGGCGGCCGGCTTGATCGAGGTGTTCAGGCGCAGCATCTCCGCCGGTCGTACGTTCGGCGGGTGGTTGAGGCCCTTGACGCCCTTCAGATAGACATCGACGAGATCGGTGCGCGGTTCCGCGGGTGCCTTGATCTTGTAGATGGCCTGAAGGAGCTTCGGCAGTTCCGGGTTGGTCACGTTCTTCAGGAACTGGGCGTCGTTCCAAGGTGAGGACGCGTTGAACTTGTCCTTGTCCTTCAGCGGGTTGACGACCTCGTTGACCAGCGGGTTGCCCAGCCGCGAGACCTGTTCGTAGTCGCCCTTGGCGTTCTTCCGCTGGGTGGTCGACCAGATGCCCACGACCGGCTGCTGCTTCGACTCGGTGATCATGTCGGTGGGCAGTTGCAGGGCGATCGAGTTGACGTTGTAGCCCTTGAGCGTGTCGTTGCCGACCTCGGAGAGGTTCCCGCCGTACAGCAGGTCGAAGACGCGCAGGTCCAGGAAGAACGGGTCGTCCGCCTGGCCGGCGAACGTCCGCCCTCCGTGGGCGAGTTGACGGACCGCCTGTTGGCGCAGCGTGCCGTAGTCCGGCATCGACGCCTTGCCGACGTTCGACGGTGCCACCGGTATGTCGTCGGCGAGCTTCGTCTTCGACACGAGGCTCTGGTTGTGCAGCTTGAGCAGGTCGATGTCGTAGGTCTGGGTGACGTTCAGGTCCGGGTCGTCGAGGCTGGTGACCGGGCCCGTGTTGTACAGGAACGTCTTCTTGTTCTTCGTGTGCGTCTTGAAGGTGTAGCGCAGCAGCAACTCTCCTTGCGCGTCACCGTTGTTGTCGATGTGGATGTCGTACTGGGCGTCGTCCGCGAACGTGTAGAAGTTCGGGCCGCCCGCCGGATCCTCGAACGGGATCCAGTTCGCGATGATCGTCGTCGTCTCCGGATCGTCCGGACTGACGAAGGCGTACACGTCCGTGTTGTCGTACTTGGGGTGCCCCGAGATCAGCGGGGCCTCCCGGTGACTGGAGGCGGAAGCCGCCCCCGGTTCCAGCGTGGTCATGCCGGCGGCTGCGAGTCCCCCGGCGGCCAGCGCACCTGCTACGAGGGTCGCGAGGCTCCTGCGCCGCGCACCGCTCCTGGCGATAGGTGTCATACCGTCCGTCCTCCGTGCCAACTTCCCTGACGCTCGAGGATTCGGAACGGCCACCCCTTGCGGATTGGTGAATATTAAGTGATCTGACCGATCTTTCAGTTGATCCAGCGATTTGGCGCTCGGCGTGCGGGGCCGGTCCCGTCGTAGGAGCGTGGTGGTGTGGCAAAGGTGCGGGGTCTCGTGTCGCGCCGGACCCGGGAGCCGGCCCGGCGCGGCTGGCTGCGGGGTGCGCCCGCTCCCATGTGGGTGCGGGTACTGCCGGCCTTGCTGGTCGCCGGTGTGGGCGTGGCGACGCTGGTGAGTGCGGACCGGCTGGACATCGGCTTCGTGCTGGGTGCCATTCCGCCGCTGGCCGGTCTGTCGTACGGCCCGGTGGCGACCGTGCTCTACGGCGGTCTCAGCGTCGCGCTGCTGACCGTCCCGGCCTTCCACCTCAACGATCCGGGCAGTACGGACCTGTTGACCATCTGCTTCGTCGCGCTGCTGAGTGTGTTCATCTCGTTCGTACGGAGCCGGCGCGACGCCCAGCTCGATCTCGAGCGTACGGTCGCCGAGGCCGCGCAGCGGGCGGTGGCACCGCCGTTGCCGGAGCGGGTGGGGCGGGTGCGCTGTGCGGGGCTGTATCGGGCCGCGCAGCGCGGGACGCTGGTCGGGGGCGACTTCTTCGACGTGCGGGACGGCCCGTTCGGGGTGCGGGCGGTCATGGGTGATGTGCAGGGGCACGGGCTGTCGGCGGTGGCTACGGTGGCTTCGCTGCTCGGCGCGTTCCGGGAGGCGGTGCTCGACCGGCCGGACCTCGAATCGGTCGCCGCGCGGCTGGACCGCAGGCTCGTGGTGGACTCCGCGCGCTCGCCGCACGCGGAGTTGTTCGCCACGGCCGTACTGCTGGAGTTCTCGGCGGACGCGCGGGCGGTACGGATCGTGGCCTGCGGGCATCCGGCACCGGTGGTGCTGCGCGAGGGGCGGGTCCTGGAGATCGACATCGTGCCGTGGACGCCGCTCGGTCTCGGACTTGCCGAGTCGGGCCCGCTCGGTGCCGTCACCGTTCCGCTGCTGCCCGGGGACCGGCTGTTCCTGGCGTCCGACGGGGTGTGGGAGGCCCGGGACGCCTCCGGCGCCTTCTATCCGTTCGCGGGACGGCTGGCCACGTTCGCCGACGGGGACTCGGCCGACCTGCCGGAGCGGGTCTGGGCCGATGTGCTGCGGTACGCGGAGGAGATCCGCGACGACGTCACCATGCTGGTCCTGACGCCCGACGACTGACGCTCACGTCCCTTCGTGCTCACCCTCCGCGTCGATGTGCGGCAGGATCCGGTCCAGGAAGCGGGGTGTCCACCAGGCGTGCCGTCCCAGCAGGGTCATGACGGCGGGCACCATCAGCAGGCGTACGACCGTGGCGTCGATGAGGACACTCACGGCCAGGCCGAGGCCGAGCATCTTGACCACGATGTTGTCGCTGAGGACGAAGGCCGCGAAGACGCTGACCATGATCAGCGCGGCGCAGGTGATGACGCGCGCGGTGATCTCCAGGGCGTGGGCGACGGAGGCCTCGGCGTCGCCGGTGCGCAGCCAGGCCTCGTGGACGCGGGAGAGCAGGAAGATCTCGTAGTCCATGCTCAGGCCGAAGATGATCGCGAACATCATCATCGGGACGTAGCTCTCGATGGGGACCTTGCCGGAGACGCCCAGCGCGGGGCCGCCCCAGCCCCACTGGAAGACGGCGACGACCACGCCGTAGGAGGCGGCGATCGAGAGCACGTTGAGGACAGCCGCCTTGACGGCGACGAGGAGGCCGCGGAAGACGGCGAGGATGATCAGGAAGGCGAGGGCCACGACCACGCCGATGATCAGGGGCAGCCTGCTGGACACGATGTCGCGGAAGTCGACCTGCGCGGCCGTGGTGCCGGTGACATAGCCCTTGGCGGAGGTGCCGGAGACCGCGGCCGGGAGGGTGTCGTGGACGAGGCGGTTGGTGAGGTCGGTGGTGTCGGCGCTCTGTGGGGACTGCTTGGAGTAGACGGTGCCGACCAGGACGTCCCCGTCCTTGGTGGTCGTCAGCGGGGTGACCTTGGCGGCGCCCTGCACCCCGTCGAGGGTCTTCTGGGCCTGGGTGGAGAGGGCCGAGCGCTGGGAGGAGGAGACGGCTGTCTGGTCGATGACGATGGTGAGCGGGCCGTTGGAGCCGGGCCCGAAGGCGTCGGTCATCAGGTCGTAGGCGCGCCGGTCGGTGAACGAGGTGGGGTCGGCGCCGTCGCCGATGTGGCCGAGCTGGATCGAGAAGAGCGGGATCGCGAGGACGACGACTGTGGCGACGCCCGCCGCGAGGAAGGTCCACGGGCGGTGTTCCACGCGCTGCGCGTAGCGGTGCCAGGTACCCGTTGGTTCGGTGCCGGGTTCGGCGTCGGTCTCGGCGACCGGGCGGCGCACCCGGTAGCGGTCGATCCGTTTCCCGACGAGCCCGAGCAGGGCGGGTACGAGGGTGAGCGCGCCGATGACCGCGGACACGACCGTCACGGCGGCGGCGAGTCCGAGTTTGCCGATGAAGGGCACTCCGGACACGAAGAGTCCGGCGAGGGCGATGATCACCGTGCAGCCGGAGACGAGCACGGCCCGGCCGCTGGTGGCGGTGGCCTTTCCGGCGGCGCGCACAGGGTCCGCGCCGTTCATGAGGTTCTGCCGGTGACGGGTGATCAGAAACAGGGCGTAGTCGATGCCGACACCGAGTCCGATCATCGTCGCCAGGGTGGGTGACACCGTCGCGAAGGTGAAGGCCGCCGCCAGCAGTCCGAGGCAGGCGAGTCCGCCGATCACACTGATCAGCGCGGTCACCAGGGGCATCGCGGCGGCGATCACACTGCCGAAGCCGATCAGCAGGACGACGATCGCGACGGCGAACCCGATGAGTTCGCTGACCCGGTCGTCGGCGGCGGGCCTGGCCAGTTCGCCGAGCGGTCCGCCGTACTCGACCTGCGCTCCGGCGGTGCGCAGCGGCTTCACGGAGTTGTCGACGCCGTGGAGGTAGCCGTCACCGAGGGTGGACGGCTGGACGTCGAAGCGGATGGTGATGTAGCCGGTCTTCGCGTCGGACGACAGGGGTCCCACGTTCGGACCGGACGACGCCGGCGCCTGTGTTCCGGGCTGCGGCAGCGGGTTCTGCACCGACAGGACGTGCGGGAGTTTCTGCAGGTCGCCGACCGTCTCGGACATCTGAGAGCTCAGCGAGGTGAGCTGTTTGTCCTTGTCGTGCAGGACGATCTGGCTGCTGTAGCCGCCGGCCGCCGGATCGTGGTCCTTGAGGACCTGCAGACCGTGCTGGGACTGTACGCCGGACAGCGAGAAGTCGTCCGAATACTCGCCCCCGAAGGACCTGTTGAGGACCTGGAGCGCGGCCAGCGCGACGAGCCAGGCGACGATGACGATCACGAAGTGCCGCGCGCACCACTCCCCCAGTCGTCGCAGCACCCCCTTGGCTGCGGCCCCGCTGCCCCCTGCACTGGAATCCGTGGGCGTCATGACCTCGGCCTTTTCCGCCAGGGGACATTTCCGACACCCCCATTAGACGCCCACGGGATCACTCCGGCATCTCGGGCCCGCGCTCAGGCGGCTGTCATCCCACGTCCCAGAGGAACCGGTGGGTGTGGATGCCGAAGTACGGGAACGACCGGACGCTCCGGACCCCTTCGATCGGCCGTACGACGTCGTTGACGAAGTCCAGCAGGTCCCGCGGTCCCGGCGTGACCACTTCCGCGAACAGGTCGAAGCCGCCGGAGGTGAGCACGGAGTACACCACCTCGTCGCGCAGGGCGAGTTCGTCGGCGACCGTGCGCGGGTCGCCGTCCGCCTCGATGCCGAGCATGGCCATCGCCTGGCCGCCCATGGCCATCGGGTCGGTCACCCCGACGACCTGAACGGTCTTGGAATCCAGGAGGCGTTGCAGCCGCTGCCGGGCGGCCGACGCCGACAGACCGACCTTCGGTCCGAGATCGGCGTAGGCGATACGTCCGTCGGTCTGCAGCTCGCGCAGGATGGCCCGGTCGATGTCGTCCACGTGCTTGTTCTCCAACTCCCTGTGTCAGACGGCCAGTTCGGCGAGGGCTTCGGCGAAGACCCGGGTGTGGGTGTCGACGTCCTGCTCGGTGGTGTCGGGGCACATCAGCGCCATGCTGTGGAACGGGGTGAGCAGGATGCCCCGGTTGGCGAGGTAGAGGTGCAGGAAGTCCTCCAGCTCCGGGTCGCCGGCCGCCTCGGACTCGGTGCCGGTGCGCGGGGCCGGGGACGTGAAGCGGTACTCGCTGCGGGCGCCGAGGCGGCTCACCGTCCAGGGCAGCGCGTGGGCGTCGATGCCCTCCTGGACACCGGCGGCGAAGCGTTCGGACAGCTTCGCCATGTGGGCGAACGCCTCGTCGGTCAGGACGTGTTCGAGCGTGGCGCGCATCGCGGCGACGGAGAGCGCGTTGCCCGCGAGGGTGCCGCCGACCCCGCCCATGTCGACCAGGTCGAGGTCGGCGCGGCCGAGCAGCCGGTCGGCGAGTTCGGCGGAGAGGCCGTAGGCGCCGGCGGGGATGCCGCCGCCGATCGCCTTGCCGATGGTGAGCAGGTCGGGTTCGAGGTCCCAGGCGGCGGTGCAGCCGCCCGGTCCCGCGGAGAAGGTGTGCGTCTCGTCGATGATGAGCAACGTGCCGTGGCGCGCGGTGAGTTCGCGTACGGCGGCCAGATAGCCGGGCTCGGGCAGCACGATGCCGATGTTGGTGAGCGCGGGTTCCATGAGGACGGCGGCGACGTCGCCGTGCGCCAACTCCCGTTCCAGTTGGGCGGGGTCGTTGAACTCGGCGACGCGGCTGGTGAGTGTGACATCGCAGGGGGCGCCGACGTTGCCGGGACGGGCCGTGCCCTGCCCGTCCGGGCCTACGACGATGAGCGATTCGTCAACGCTGCCGTGGTAGCTGTAGCTGTTCACCAGGATCTTGGGGCGGCCGGTGACGGCCCGGGCGAGCCGGATCGCCCAGCGGTTGGCGTCGGTCGCGGTGAGCGAGAAGCTCCAGCGGGCGAGTCCGAAGCGGCGGGTGAGTTCCGCGCCGACCCACTCGGCGTCCTCCGTGGGCAGCATCGCCGTGGCGCCGCCCTGTTCGGCGAACCGGCGTTGCACCGCCTCCGCGACCACGGCGGGCGAGTGGCCGGCCATGGCCCCGGTGTCGCCGAGGCTGAAGTCGATGTACTCGTGACCGTCGATGTCGGTGACACGGGCGCCCCGGGCGGTGTCGAGGTAGCGGGGGAAGGCTCCGGCGGTCTTGTTCATCCAGGTCATCGGCACCCGCCCGAAGAGATGCTCGGCACGGGCGTAGGCGGCCTTCGAGCGCGGGTTGAGCCGCTCGGCCTCGGCGCTCTCCCTGGCGAGCAGGTCCTGGAGGCGAGTGCGGTCCATGGGATACCCCGGTGGTGTCGGCGACGGAATGTCCGGACGATACGACCGAAAGTGCGGCTCTAGCAAGAGATGGCTGCGAAATCGGCTGCCGTGACGATCGATTCGTGCGCGTGTCTCATCGCTCGGCCCGGGAGGCTCAGCGGGTGCGCGACACCCCTCACACCGCTCCGCCTCGGTGCTTGACGCGCCGATCCAAGGATCTCAACTGCCTTTCCCCACACGCCATTTCAGACACTCGGCGCAGAAGTGAACAGAGACCTGTCAGTTTCGAAGGGAAGTCCCGTGACACCGTGCGAGAGCGGTCGATGACGGTGTGTACTGTCCTCCGGGCACCCCGCCTAAGGGGCTCGAACTCAGCCCTGCCCGACTTCTCCTGGACTCGATTCGATGACCGAATTACCGGACCTGGTGACCGGTGCGCTCGCCGCCGGCACGCTGTCCGCACTGGCGCTCGGCGCCGGTCTGCTCCGGTCACGCCGTCAACGTGCCCTGCAGCGCGCGGAGATCGCGGAGCTGCGAGACCGGCTGGCCGGCGTTCAGACCGCCTTCGTGGCCGAGGTCGAACATCTCGCCGTCCAGCGGATTCCGGCCGTCGCCCGGCAGTTGACGCATCCACGGGTGACCGTACCGGGACCGGCGCAGCCGCAGTTCATCGGTTCGCCCCTCGGGATCGCGCTCGAGAACGTGCTCACCACCCTGCGTTCGGAACTCACCGCGCAGCGCACCCGTGTCGACGCCGCCGCGCAGGCCGGGATGCGCGGGGCCACCCGGGAGATCCAGGCCGCGCTGTACCGCTTGCAGGACGCCCTGCGCGCGCTCCAACAGCGGTACGACGAACCGGAGTTGACGCAGACCCTGTTCATGCTGGACCACGAGAACGAGCAGTCGCTGCGCCGCGCACAGGTCACGGCGGTCGTGTGCGGGGCCTGGGTCGGGCTGGCCCGTGAGGACTCGCACCTCGTGGAGGCGGTGACCGGCGGGCAGGCCCGGCTCGCCGGGTACCACCGAGTGCGGGTGCACAACCACCTGGAAGCCGGTACCGCGCTGGTCTCGCACGCCGTCGAGCCGGTCGCGATCATCGTCGCCGAGCTCGTCGACAACGCGCTGCGGCACTCCGCCCCGGACACCGAGGTCGTGGTCAACCTGGAGCACGTCCATCACGGCGTCTGCGTCACCGTCGACGACGCGGGCGTGGGCATGACCCCGGACGAACGCGAGCACGCCCGGCGGACGGTGGCCGGAACCGACCCGGTGCTGCTCACCGACCTGGGCGACCCGCCGCGCATGGGGTTCGCCGCGATCGGCCGTCTCACCCGGCAGTTCGACCTCGGCGTCGACGTGTCCTCGCCCTCCCCGTACGGCGGTGTCCGCGCGGTCCTGCGGATCGACAGCCACCTCCTCAGCAGGATCGACCCCGAGCGGCAGCCGCCCGCGGCGGGCGCCCCGCGCTCCACCCGCCCGGCCCCCGCTCCCACCCGTGCGCCCGCACCCGCCCCGGCCCACTCCTACGGCTCCGAACTCGACGAACGGGCCGCTGCCGAGGTGCCCGGACACCAGGCCGTGCCCGACACCGGCGGACTACCGCGCCGGCGCCGACGCTCCTCGGTCGCCGCCGCGAACGCGCAGGCGGCCCCGGCCGTACCCGTCGCCCCGGCACAGTCCGAGTGGCGCCCGGAGCAGGCCGCCGCCGCGCTCGGCGCGCTCCAGTCCGGCACGGCCGCCGCGCGCGCCGCGAGCGTCGTGGACGAAAAGTCCGCGGGACCGCGACCGGCGGTGCGCGACCTCGATCAGAAGAACCATGGGAACGACTACGAGGGGGGAGCGGCTAGATGATCAGCCGCGATGGGGGCGACACGGCGTGGGTGCTCGATCCGATCCTGGAGGTGCCGCATGTGGTGGCCGCGGTGCTGCTGACCCGGGACGGGCTGGTGCGGGGGTACACCGACGCGCTGTCCCAGGCCACGGGCGAGCGGGTCGCGGCGATCACCAGCACGGTGCAGGGGGCGTGCCGTACCGCGGCAGCGGCGTTCGCCGACCGGGAGGGCGCCGAGGTCCGGCAGGTGGTGATCGAGTCGGACCACGGGTATGTACTCATCGTCCCCACGGATCACGGGACTTGTGTGGCGGCCTACGGCGACCCCGAGGTGCGGCTCGATCTGCTCGCGCACCGGGTGCACTCGCAGGTGGCGCGGCTGGGTGAGAAGACGATGGCCGCCGCTCCGCGGGGAGTTGACGGCGGCGCGCCGGCATGACGGGCCGCCGCGGCGGCCGTCCTCTGGTTCCCGCGTATCTGTCGACCGGCGGGGTGGCCCGGCCGAGCCGCCCGCAGCTGGAGCGGCTGACGGTGCTCTCCGGCAGCGGCGAGCCCGTCCCGGCCGGACTGCCCGCGGCCCAACTCGCCCTGCTGGACGCCCTGCTCGGCGGTTCGCTGACGGTACTGGAGGCGGCGGCCCTGCTGGAGCTGCCGGTCTCCGCGGTACGGGTCCTGGCCGCCGGTCTCCTCGACCGGGGCCTGGCCCTCGCCCGCGCCCCGATCCCGCCCGCCGAACGCTTCGACCCCGACCTGCTGAAGAGAGTGGCCGATGGCCTACGCGCCCTCAAGCACGACTAGTGGCATCCATCTGCCGGACACCGCACAGGAGTTGGTCAAGATCCTGATCGCGGGCCCGTTCGGGGTGGGCAAGACGACCCTGATCGACTCGGTGTCGGAGATCCGGCCGCTGCACACCGAGGAGCGGCTGACCGAGGCGTCCGTCCACGTCGACGATCTCGACGGGGTGCGGGAGAAGTCGACGACGACCGTCGCCATCGACTTCGGGCGGCTCAGCCTCCCGGGCGGGATCGTGCTGTACCTCTTCGGCACCCCCGGACAGGAGCGTTTCCGGGCACTGTGGGAGGACATCGCCCACGGCGCGCTCGGGGCACTGGTCCTGGTCGACAGCCGCCGTATCGACGCCTCCTTCGACATGCTCGGGTTGGTGGAGGAGAGCGGGCTGCCGTACGCCGTCGCCCTCAACACCTTCCCGGACGCGCCCCGGCACCACACGGACGAACAGCTGCGCGCCGCCCTGGACCTGGCGCCCGGCACCCCGCTGGTGACCTGTGACGCCCGGGACGCGGACTCCTCCATCGACGCGCTGCTCGCCCTGGTCCAGCACCTGATCGACCGCGACCCCCCGGAGCACCGGTGACCACTTCGTCCACCGTCCGACCAGTCCGGCTGTGGGAGGACGGCTTCGCGCTGGATCCCTACGGCTACTACGCGGCCCTGCGCGCCCAGGGCCCGGTCGGCTGGGCCGAACTCGCCCCGGGCGTACCGGCGTACATCGTCACCGAACGGCGGGCCGCGCTGGAACTGCTGCGCGACACCGTCACGTTCTCGCACGATCCCCGGCCGTGGGAGTCCACGGTCGCCGAGGACTCGCCGGTCCTAGGGATGATGCGCTGGCGGCCCAACTCCCTGTTCGCGGACGGCGCCGCGCACATCCGCTACCGTGCCTCCCTGATCGACGCCTTCGACCGGATCGAGCCGCACGACCTGCGGGACCGGGTGCACCGGGCCGTTCATGTCCTGGTGAGCCGGATCGGGCCGCGCGGACAGGCCGATCTGGTGGGCGAGTTCGCCCGGCCGCTGATGGCGCTGGTCTTCAACAGCCTGTTCGGACTGCCCGACAGCCAGAGCGAGCGGCTGGACCGGGCGCTGGGCATGATGATGGAGGGCGGCGCCCGAGCGGCCGAGGGCGAGGCCGAGTTCGGCGGCTACGTCCTCGAACTCGTCGCCGCCAAGGCCGAGTTGCGCGGAGACGACCTGCCGAGCTGGCTCCTGGACCATCCTGCCGGGCTGAGTCCGGAGGAGGTCGCCTGGCAGGTGTTCCTCACCCTGGGCGCGGGTCACGAGCCGACCGCGAACCTGGTGTCCAACGCCCTCTCGCGCATCCTCGGCACCTCGGTCTACTACTCCACTTTGACCAGTGGCGCCCGCCCGGTGATGGACGCCGTGGTGGAGGTCCTGCACCACGAGACCCCGCTCGCCAACTACGGGATCCACTACGCCCGTTCGCCCGTCACGTTCCACGGCGCGTGGATCAGGCCGGCGATCCCGGTCGTCGTCTCGTACGGCGCGCTCGCGCACTTCGCCGAGCAGGAGGTCGTCAGCGGCCGGCATCCCCAGGACGCCTCGCACCTGTCGTGGTCGGCAGGCCCGCACGCCTGCCCGGTCAAGCGGCACACGCTGCTCATCGCGACGGAGGCGATCGAGCGGCTCACCCTGTGGCTGCCCGACCTCGAACCCGTCGTGGAACGGAAGCAGTTGACCTGGCGCCCCGGACCCTTCCACCGCTCGCTCACGTCGCTGCCCGTGCGGTTCAGTCCCCGCTCCCCCGACCAGCCAGGAGACCCGTCGTGACCGTGTCCGACCGCATCGCCCTCGACCCATTCGGCGCCGACATGGCCGCCGAGAGCGCCAAGCTGCGTGCCCTCGGCCCGATCGTGCCCGTCGAACTGCCCGGCGGCATCCCCGCCTGGGCGCCGACCGGCTACGACACCCTCAAGGAACTGATCCTCGACCCGCAGGTCAGCAGGGACCCCCGGCTGCACTGGCGTCTGTGGCCCGAGCTGGACCAACACCCCTCCTGGGGCTGGGTGTTGGGCTGGATCGGCGTCGTCAACATGCTCTCCACCTACGGCGCCGACCACGCCCGTCTGCGCAAACTCGTGGCGCCGAGCTTCACCCACCGGCGCACCGAGGCGATGCGTGCCCGGGTGGAGACGATCACGGCGGAGCTGCTCGACGCGCTCGCGGCCGACGACGCCGAGGTGGTCGACATCAGGGCCGCCCTCGCGCATCCCCTGCCGATGCGGATCATCTGCGAACTCTTCGGTGTTCCCGACGAGTTGGTGGCCGACACCGGGCGGCTGATCGCGGCCATCATGGACACCTCCGACCCGTCCCCGGAGCACGCGGCGTTCGTGCAGCAGCAGATCGGCACCGTACTGCCCGCGCTGATCGCCCACCGCAGCCAGCACCCCGGCGACGACCTCACCACCGAGCTGATCCGGGTACGGGACGAGGGCGGCGACCGGCTCAGCGACGAGGAACTGCTGTACACGCTGCTGCTGGTGATCGGCGCGGGGTTCGAAACGACGGTCAACCTCATCGGCAACGCGATCGTCGCCCTGCTGAAGCGCCCCGAGCAGTTGGCGGACGTGCGCTCCGGGAAGATCGGCTGGGACGCGGTCGTCGACGAGACCCTGCGCGTCCATCCCTCCATCGCCTCGCTGCCCCTGCGGTTCGCGGTCAGCGACCTCACCGTCGGCGGCGTCACCGTCCCGGCCGGGGACGCCATCATCACCACATACGCGGCGGCCGGGCTCGACCCCGCGCACTACGGCCCCGACGCGGACGTCTTCGACGCGGCCCGCGGCGCCGACGACCACCTGTCCTTCGGCATCGGCGTGCACCGCTGCATCGGCGCGCCGCTGGCCCGGGTGGAGGCCCTGACCGCGCTTCCCGCGTTCTTCGACCGCTTCCCGGACGCCCGCCTCGCCGCCGACACGGACACCCTGCGCCAGGTGCCGTCCTTCATCGCCTTCGGCTGGCAGGAGATCCCGGTACGGCTGCGCGGCTGAACGGGGAGAGCATGGTGCGGCCGGGGATCCCTCCGTACGGCCGCTCGCACACCCGGCGCCCGAACGGCTCCGCCGCGGCCTCGGAGGGGAGCCGCCGGCGGAGCCGTGCTACCCGGGTTCGGGGGGAGCCCCGAGCGCACTTGTCGGCTTCCCCGGTTTCGCGGGGGTACGCCCGTGCGAATCGGGCGGTGTGAGGGCCCGCGCGGCGACCCGTGGCCGTACGGCATAAGCTCGGCGGGTGGCCAAGTACTTCGACGTGCACCCGGACAACCCGCAGCCGCGCACCATCTCGCAGGTCGCGGACAGTGTGCGGTCGGGTGCGCTGATCGCGTATCCGACCGACTCCTGCTACGCGCTGGGCTGCCAGCTCGGCAACCGTGACGGCATGGAGCGGATCCGTACGATCCGGCAGCTGAACGACCGGCACCACTTCACGCTGGTGTGCCAGAACTTCGCCCAGCTGGGCCAGTTCGTGCACATCGACAACGATGTGTTCCGGGCCATCAAGGCGTCCACGCCCGGCAGTTACACCTTCATCCTCCCGGCGACGAAGGAGGTGCCGCGCCAGCTGCTGAACGCGAAGAAGAAGACCGTGGGTGTGCGCATCCCCGACCATGTCGTCACCCAGGCGCTGCTGGCCGAGCTGGGCGAGCCGCTGCTGTCGAGCACCCTGCTCCTGCCCGACGAGGAGGAGCCGATGACCCAGGGCTGGGAGATCAAGGACCGGCTCGACCACGTGGTGGACGCGGTGGTCGACTCCGGGGACTGCGGCACGGAACCGACGACGGTCATCGACTTCTCCAGCGGCGAGGCAGAGATCGTCCGCAAGGGCGCGGGGGACGTCTCCCGCTTCGAGTGACCCCGACGGCGGGGCCGTGGGCGGGCGTGCCACGATGATCGGAACACGCCGCGCCGGGCCGGCAGCCGGCCCGGCGCCGAACCGCTGGGAGGCACCCCCGCCATGACCGCCGTACAGGGCACAGCCGTGGACATCCCCACCGAGGACGGCATCGCCGACGCCTATCTGGTGCATCCCGGTGACGAGCGCGCCCGTCCGGCCGTGCTGCTCTACCAGGACGCCTTCGGACTGCGTCCGCACCTCAAGGCGATGGCCGACCGGCTGGCCGGGGCCGGTTACACGGTCCTCGTGCCGAACGTGTTCTACCGGCAGGGGCGTGCGCCCGTGGTCGAGCTGCCCGAGTTCATCGATCACGACGGACGTCCGGAGATCTTCGAGAAGGTCGGCCCGCTGATCATGGGGCTGGCCCGGCACCCCGAGCTGATCGAGCGGGACGCCGGTGCCTATCTGCGCTGGCTGGCCGACTCCCCCCTGGTCGCCGACGGGCCGATCGCGATCACCGGCTACTGCATGGGCGCCCGGCTGGCGTTGTACACCGCCGGTGCCTACCCGGACCGGGTCGCGGCCGCGGCCGGCTTCCACGGCGGGCGGCTGGCCACCGACGACCCGGACAGCCCGCACCTGGCCGCCGAACACATCACCGCCGAGCTGTACTTCGGCCACGCCGACCAGGACCCCTCGCTGCCCGAGGACCAGATCAAGCGGTTCGAGGACGCGCTGACCGCGGCCGGTGTCCGGCACCGCTGCGAGGTCTACCCGGGCGCGCACCACGGCTACACGCAGGCCGACACCTCGGCGTACAACGCGGAGGCCGACGAACGGCACTGGGCCGCGCTGCTCGACCTGCTGGACCGCACGTTCTGATCGGCGGACCGCTTTCACTGGTTCAACCCAGGTGCCCACGGCGCGAGTCGCCGTGGGCACCTTAGGTTCCACTCAATTTAAGTCACGCGGGGCGGCGCGCAACTGATAGCGCGGGAACCACCGGAAGGTGCAAA
>NZ_JBHYWD010000002.1:275312-378466 GCF_042751305.1 Streptomyces hokutonensis | reverse complement strand
CGGCGCGCGCGCGCGCGCTCGGGCGTGCGCCCGGCCCCGACTATCCCCACCCCCCCCCCCGGCGCGCGCGGCGCGGGGCCCCCCCCCCCCCCCTTTCGTTCAACTCATTGACATGCTCGCGCGGCGGCGCGAATCTGAGAGCGCTCTCACACAGGTACGGACCAATTTCTCGTACACCCCCCACGGAGGTGAGTAGTGCTCGGCAGAATCCTGCGCCGACTGGGCGCCGCGACCGCGGTGGCCACAATGCTCGCGCTGGCCACACCGCTGACGGCGGACGCGGCGGTGCCCGCCACGATCCCGCTGAAGATCACCAACAACTCGGGCCGCGGCGACGCGGTCTACATCTACGACCTGGGCACCAACCTGGCCACCGGCCAACAGGGTTGGGCCGACGCGGCCGGCACGTTCCACGCCTGGCCGGCCGGCGGCAACCCGCCCACCCCGGCACCGGACGCGTCGATCGCGGGCCCGGCGACCGGACAGTCCACGACCATCCGGATCCCGAAGTTCTCCGGCCGCCTCTACTTCTCGTACGGCCAGAAGCTCGTGTTCAAGCTGACCACGGGCGGCCTGGTGCAGCCGGCCGTGCAGAACCCGACCGACCCGAACCGCAACATCCTCTTCAACTGGTCCGAGTACACGCTGAACGACTCCGGGCTGTGGATCAACAGCACCCAGGTGGACATGTTCTCCGCGCCGTACGCGGTCGGGGTGCAGCGGTCCGACGGAAGCACGGCCGGCACCGGGCACCTCAAGTCGGGTGGCTACACCGGGTTCTTCAACGCGCTGCGCGGACAGCCGGGTGGCTGGGCCAACCTGATCCAGACCCGGTCCGACGGCACGGTGCTGCGAGCGCTCTCACCGACGTACGGGATAGAGACAGGTGCCCTCCCGAGTACGGTGATGGACGACTACATCAACCGCGTCTGGACGAAGTACGCGTCCTCGACCCTGACGGTGACACCGTTCGCCGACCAGCCGAACACCAAGTACTACGGCCGGGTGTCGGGCAACGTCATGAACTTCACCAACAGCTCCGGCGCGGTCGTCACCACCTTCCAGAAGCCGGACGCGGCCAGCATCTTCGGCTGCTACAAGTACCTCGACGCACCCAACGACCTGGTGCGCGGGCCGATTTCGCGCACGCTGTGCGCGGGCTTCAACCGTTCCACGCTCCTGGTCAACCCCAACCAGCCGGACACCACCACGGCGAACTTCTACGTGGACACGGTGACCAACCAGTACGCGCGCAAGATCCACGCGCAGATGGCCGACGGCAAGGCGTACGCGTTCGCGTTCGACGACGTCGGCGCCCAGGAGTCCCTGGTGAACGACGGGAACCCGCAGCAGGCCTATCTGACGCTGGACCCGCTGAGCTGAGCTGAGCTGGGCTGAACAGACCGGAACACCCCGCACGCCTGGGGGCGCGTGCGGGGTGCCGGACTCACGGGTGGATCAGCTGGTCGTGACGGCGGTGTCGTCGATCACGAAGCTGGTCTGGAGCGAGGAGTCCTCGACCCCGCTGAACTTCAGGGCGACCGTGGTGCCCGCGAAGGCCGACAGGCTGAAGGACTTCGCCACATAACCGCTGGCCGCGTTGAGGTTGGAGTAGGTGGCCAGGGTGGTCGATCCGGCGGTGACCGTCAGCTTGTCGTAAGCCGTGCTGGTGGTGGTCTCCGCCGTGTCGATGTGGATGTAGAAGGTGAACGTCGTCCCCGTGCAGCCGCTCGGGATCGTCACCGACTGGGACAGCGTGTCCGTGTGGGTCGAGCCGTAGCCGTCGAGCCAGGCCTTGTACGAACCTGTGCGGGCCGCCTGGCTGCTGGAGTTGGTGATGACGCCGCTGGTCGCGGTCCAGGTCGTGTTGCCCGACTCGAAGCCCGCGTTGCCCAGCAACTGCGCCGAGGTGCAACTGCCTCCCCCGCCACTGGAACTGACGGTCCAGGTGAAGGACGCGGTACCCGTCGCCCCGGTGCTGTCGGTGACGGTCACCGTGGTGCTGTACGTGCCCGCCGCCGTCGGGGTGCCGGTGATGGCGCCCGTGGAACTGATCGACAGGCCCGTGGGCAGTCCGGTCGCGGCGTATGTCAGGGTGCCGCTGTTGGTGGAGCTGGCCGCGATCTGCAGGCTCACCGCCGTACCGACGGTGGAGGACTGACTGCCCGGGTTGGTGACCGTGACCCCGCTGGTCGGCACCGTGATGTGGCTGCCGACGTTGATGCCGGCGAAGGCGTTGCCGACTCCCGCGTACTGCGCGGAACTTGTGCCGTACAGCGCCGCCGCCGCGTTGAGCGCGGCGGTGCGGGCGCCGGCGTAGTTGGTGCTGGACGTCATGTACGTCGTCAGCGCCTTGTACCAGATCTGCAGGGCGGCGGCCCGGCCGATACCGGCGACGGCCACGCCGTCGGAAGTGGTGCTGGTGTAGGTGGTGCCGTTGATGACCTTGGTGCCGCTGCCCTCGGAGAGCAGGTAGAACATGTGGTTCGCGGGACCGGACGAATAGTGGACGTCGAGGTTGCCGACCCCCGAGTACCAACTGTCCGCGCTGCCGCCGTCCTTGCTCGGCTTGTCCATGTAACGCAGCGGCGTGCCGTCGCCGTTGATGTCGATCTTCTCGCCGATGAGGTAGTCGCCGACGTCGGAGGAGTTGTTGGCGTAGAACTCGACGCCGGTGCCGAAGATGTCGGAGGTCGCCTCGTTCAACCCACCTGATTCACCGGTGTAGTTGAGCCCGGCGGTGTTGGAGGTGACGCCGTGGCTCATCTCGTGGCCGGCCACGTCCAGCGAGGTCAGCGCGTGGGTCGAGCCCGAGCCGTCGCCGTACGTCATGCAGAAGCAACTGTCGTCCCAGAAGGCGTTGACGTACGCCGTGCTGTAGTGGACGCGCGAGTAGGCGGCGACGCCGTCGTTCTTGATGCCGCTGCGGCCGAAGGTGTTCTTGTAGAAGTCCCAGGTCGTCTGGGCGCCGTAGGCCGCGTCGGCGCCCGCGGTCTGGGTGTTGGAGCCCGCGCCGGTGCCCCACACGTCGTCCGCGTCCGTCATCAGGGTGCCGGTGCCGGACGTGGCGTTGTTCAGGCTGTACGTCTTGTGACCGCCGCGCGTGGTGTCGTACAGCTGGTACGTCGAACCCGACAGCGTGGTGCTCAGCGAGACCGTGCCGCTGTACTGGGTGTTGCCGGTGCCGGTCTCGATGCCCTGGAAGCGGGAGAGTTCCTTGCCGGTGGTGGCGTCGGTGATGACGTGCAGCCGGCTCGGGGTGCCGTCGTCCTGGAAGCCGCCGATCACCGTCTCCCAGGCGAGCTTGGGGCTGCCGTCGCCGGCCCAGATGACCTTCCGGGCGCTGTCGGTGCTCGGCGCCTTGGCGTCGAGGGCCTTCGCCGTGGTGAGGGCCTTGGTCTCGGCGGCCGACTTGGCGACGGACGCGGTGGTGGAGGGGACGGTGAGGGTGTGCTTGTTGTTGAAGGTCGCGCTCACCGTGCCGGTCGCCTGCGCTGCGGGCGGGGTGTGCACGACGAGGTCGCCGCCGAGCACGGGCAGTCCGGCGTAGGTGCGCTCGTAGCGCGTGTGGACGGTGCCGTCGTTGTCCTTGACGACGTCCTTGACGACCAGCTTCTCCTTGGCGCCGAGGCCGAGGGTGCGGGCGGTCTTCGTGCTGTTCGCGGTGGCGCTCTTCACCAGGGCGGTGCGCTGTGCCGGGGTGAGTTTCGCCTCCAGGCCGCCGGTGCGCAGCGGGCTGGGGTGGGGGGACGCGGGCTTCGCGCTCGCCGGAACCGACTGGATGCCGACGGCGAGGAGCGCGGCGGTGGAGATCAGGGCTCCAACCGCGGTCCGCTTGCGGGGGATGCGTCTCACTCGTACTCCTCCTGCGACGGCCGCGGACGCGGCCGGTGACAGACCGGACAGCCGGGTCTGCTGTCCGGGAGAGCTGAGCTGTGCGGGGCCGACCGAACTTTGACCGATCCATGGAGGATCCGTGGGGTAACTGCGTGGAGGATGACAGTGTTGACCCGTCCATGTCACGCAAGGCCGGGGCACTCAAGGGTTTTCCCTCTGTCGCCCGGCTCAACTGGCGTCGCGGACCGGCCACTTACGGTTCGCGAAGGGGACGGAAGGGGCTCGCCGGGTACGGTCCGGTCATGCCCCGACTGGTGGATGTTCCCGGGTACGCGCGCTTCTGGACGGCCTCCGCGGTCTCGGCGTTCGGTTCGCAGGTGTCGGGGCTCGCCCTGCCGATCCTCACCGCCGTCACGCTGAGCGCGTCCGCGACCGAGGTGGGCCTGGTCAACGCGGCCCGCTGGTCGCCGTATCTGCTCTTCGGCGTGGTGGCCGGTGTCCTGGTGGACCGCTGCCGGCGCAAACCGGTGCTGGTGGCCATGGATCTCGGCCGGGCCGCGCTGCTCGGCGCGATTCCGCTGCTGTACGCGCTGGACCGGCTCGACATCGCCACCCTGTGCGCGTGCGTCTTCGCCTTCACCTTCGGGGTGCTCTGCCTGTTCTTCGACGCGGCCAACCAGTCCTACGTGCCGCGGCTGGTCCCCCGAGAACTCCTCAACGCGGGGTACGCCCGGGTGGGACAGGCCGACGCGGTGGCCGGGTCGACCGGGCCGCTGATCGCCGGCGTACTGATCAAGCTGCTGGGCGCACCGGTCGCCGTACTCGTGGAGGCCGTCAGCTGTCTGGCCTCCGGCCTGCTGCTCACCTCGGTGCGGGCCCACGATCCGGTGCCCGACCGGGGCGCGCGGCGCGGTCTCGTCAGCGAGCTGCGGGAGGGGGTGGCCCGGGTCTACCGGCACCGGACCCTGGCGTCCATCGCGCTGACCTCGCATCTGATGCTGCTCTTCAACACCGTGGTCAGTACGGTCTTCGTCGTCTTCGCGCTGCGTGAGCCGAGGATCGGGGACTTCTGTCTGGGCGTGGCCTACGCCTGCGCGGGACTCCGCGGTGTGCTCGGCGGCGCGTTCTCGGGACGGGTGGCGAAGAAGCTCGATGTCGGCGCCACCCTGATCGCGGGCCGTCTGCTCGCCGCCGTCGGTTGGCTGCCGCTGGTCCTCGCCCACCGCGGGCCGTGGGCCCTGGTCTGTGTGTCCGCGGCCTTCTTCGTGGTGTCCGGGGCGATCTCGCTCGAGAGCCCGGTGGAGATGAGCTGTCGCCAGGCGGTCACGCCCGACCGGCTGCGGGGGCGGATGAACGCCACGATCCGCTCGTTCAACTGGGGAATGGTGGCGATCGGGGCGCCCCTGGGCGGGCTCCTCGCCGACCACGTCGGCTACCGGTTCGCCCTGTCCGTGGGGCTGACCGGAGCGGTCCTCCAGGCGCTCGCGCTCACCGTCTCCCCCACCCGCGGGGCCCGCGCCACCGACGCGCACGAACCGCTGGTGCCCGCCTGACGCACGGCACCGAAATGCGGCCTGCGCGAACGCGGGGGATGCTGGGAGGGCCAACGCACGTCCGAAGGAGGACACCCATGTCGTTCATGGACAAGGTCAAGGGAATGCTCGGCCAGAACCCCGACAAGGCCAAGCAGGGCGTGGACAAGGCGGGGGACATGATCGACGAGCGCACCGGCGGCAAGCACGCCAAGCAGGTCGACATGGCGCAGGACAAGGCCAACGAGTTCATCGACCGCGAGAGGCCGCAACAGCCCTGACCGCATCTGTCCGTGTATCGCCCTCGATGCGCCCCAAGTGGTCCCTGAAATTAGAGACTTCGTCAAGTACAGATGTGAAACCGGTGCGCGGCCGGGCCCCGATTCGTACATACTCCCCCCACAGGAAGCCTGAACTCTGGGGGGAGTTGGCTCATGCAAGGCACGATCGACGGGTTCCGCTACGGTGCGGTGACTCCGGTGGCGGCCTATCTGATGGCCTGCCTGGGAGGTGCTCTGGGACTGCGCTGCGTGGTGCGGTCCCTGCACAACGAAAATTCCTGGAAGGGGGGTTGGCTCGCGCTGGGCGCGACATCCATCGGCACCGGCATCTGGACGATGCACTTCATCGCGATGATCGGCTTCCAGGTCGAGGAGACCCGCATCGGCTACGACGTCGGCCTCACGGTGCTGAGTCTGGCTGTGGCGATCGTGATGGTCGCCGTCGGGGTGTTCACCGTGGGA
This sequence comes from Streptomyces hokutonensis, assembly GCF_042751305.1. GTDB lineage: Bacteria > Actinomycetota > Actinomycetes > Streptomycetales > Streptomycetaceae > Streptomyces > Streptomyces hokutonensis_A. The sequence continues at coordinate 372,354 of NZ_JBHYWD010000002.1, read as the reverse complement.
TACCGCGGCGCCACCACCGGCACGCTCGCCGGAGCGGGTGTGATCACCGGCCTCGGGGTCGCCGCGATGCACTATCTGGGTATGGCCGCCCTCAAGTTGAACGGCACCATCGAGTACCGGACCAGCACGGTCGTACTCTCCATCGCGATCGCGATCGTCGCCGCGACGGCGGCCCTGTGGGCGGCCGTCTCCATCCGGGGCTTCCTCGCGAGTCTGGGCGCCAGCCTGGTGATGGGCGTGGCCGTGTCCGGGATGCACTACACGGCCATGGCCGCCGTGAGCGTCCATCTGCACAGCACCGGCGGGGCGTGGACGGGCGACTCCGCCACCTCGTTGCTGCTGCCCATGCTGCTGGGCCCGGTCATCTTCCTGTTGCTGGCCGGGGTCGTCGTCATGTTCGACCCGCTGCTGGTGATGGGCGAGGGCAACTGGGACCGCTCCTTCGCCCGGCACCCCATCGCCTCGAAAACCGCTGACAGGCAAGCGGATTCGGCCTTCACCGCACGGGACGCCTCGACACCCCGGACCATGGTTGCCAACAGCGGTCGCCACGGCCCGAGTTCGACCACCGGCCGCCGCAGACCCCGCTAGCGTCGCCTCAGTTGGGCGCGCCCGGCGGCACCCGGGGCAGCGGGTCGAGCCGTACCGAGCCGGGGTCGGCGAGGAAGGCGCGAACCAACTCCCCCGCCTCGCGAGCCTGTTCGTCGCCCTGGCAGCGCAGCTCCGTCGCGAGCCGCCGGACGGCACCGCGCAGCGACATGCGCACCGGCGTGTGCAGCGCGGTGTCGTCGAGCAGGGTCAGCAGGTGGTTCAGGAGCGTCCAGTCCGCCGCGTGCTGCACGGCTGACCCGCCGGGCAGTTCCCCGGGCACGGGGTCGCTCCGGCGCCAGGTCGTGGCGAGCAGCGCGTCGACGATGTCCGCGACGCCGGGAACGGCGGGGTCGGCCGCGTGCTGCCAGGCGACCCGGTTGAGCCGGGCCGGGTCCAGCAACTGCTGGGTCACCAGCGCGGTCGCGGCCCGTACGGCTTCGAAGGGGTCGAAGATCCGTCCGGCGCCCGTGTCGAGGTACTGCTCCGTCCGGCCGTAGCGGATCGCGGGCGGGGTGAGGGTGTCCAACACCGGGTGCGGCAGGGCGAGTTGTTCGGCGCGCAGCAGTCCGGCGAGTCGGGTCAGAGCGGTGTGCTGAGTGGCCGCGTCGACGGCTTCCGTGCCCCGGCCGGCCTCACCCGCGAGCCCGTACGCGTAGCGCACCCCACCCACCAGCCGGGCCACGGCCGCCACCTCGTGCCGGTGCAGCAGGTGCAACAGCGCGGCGCGTTCCTCCAGTTCACCGGTCTGCCGGTCGGGTGGCAGCACCCCGGCGGAGAATCCGTCCAGGGCGATACGGCGGACCCGCAGCATCGTCTCCAGCGCCTGGAGCGCGTCCGTTCCACTGACCCAGGGCACGGCGTCGGCGTGCGCGGCGTTCGGGCCCTGGGCGTCCTCGTCGGAGACGTAGGTCAGACCGGCCTCGGCGGCTGCGCGGCGCAGTGCGGCGAGCGCGGTGTCCTCCTCGCCCTCGCCTGCGCCGAACCGTCCGTAGGCGTGCGCGACCAGGAAGTGGTCCCACGGACCGAGTTCGGTGCCGTACGCGGCGGAGAGATCGAGTTCGCCGTCTTCGGTGACGCGGATGCGGGCGTGCGGGTAGTCCATGACGGACGGCTCGGGGTGCCCCGAACCGGCGAAGTTGTGCATGAAGCCGAGTGCGTGGCCGATCTCGTGCGCGGTCAGCTGGCGCAGCCGGGCGAGCACCAACTCCTCGACTGCGGCGAGCCGTTCGGCCTCGTCCGGGCGGCCGTAGGGGGCGAGGAGGGCCTCGCCGAGCGCGCGGACCTGCTCAACGCGCTGGGAGCCGAGCCGTACCCGGGCGTGCAGGATCTCGCCGGTGCGCGGGTCGGTCAGCCCCTGCCCGAGGGACCAGCCGCGGCCGGACCGGTGCACCCAGACCACGCCGTTGACGCCGGGGTCGTAGGGGTCGAATTCGGCGCCACCGGGCTCGACCCGGTAGGCGTCGGGGAGGCCGATCCGGGCGAAGGCCCGCTGCCACCAGTTGCCGCCCTCGACGACCGCCGAGCGGAAGGGTTCGGGGACGGCGGGGTCCACCTGGAAGACGATCGGGTCGCCGCCGGGTTCCGCGCGGAAGCGGGGCTGGAACCTGATCTGGGTGCCCGCCCGGCCGACGAGGCCGTGGTCGGCGTAGCCGATGCCGTAGCCGCCCGAGGCGGGGTGGTAGCGGCGGACGGGCAGCGGGGTCGCGGGCAGGCGCATCAGGTTGAGCTGCTGGACGAGGGTGATCGCACGCGGGTCGGCGGCCACGGCCCGCACTGCCTCGCCCCGGCCGGGGCCCCGGAAGGTGAGGAGCGCGGGCAGCCGGACGGCACGGGGCCCGTTGCGGCTGTCGGCGGTGAGCGGGAGGCTCGCCGACTCGTCGATCGTGTAGTCGCCCTGCTCGTGCGCGTGCAGATGCTCGGCGACCCGGTCGTGGTCGGCGACGACCAGGCCGGTCGCGTCGACGACCACCGCTCCGTCCTCCTCCCGCAGCACGGGCCCGCTCCACACCACTGACAGCGCGAACGACTCGTCCCCGGCCCGTACGGCGGCCTCGTCGCCGGAGGTGAGGAAGTGCTTGTTGCGTACCGCGAACAGGACCCGGTCGCCGATCCGGCGGAACTCCGCGAGCCGCGCCTTGCCCGCCCTGCCCCGGTCCAGCCACAGGTCGCTGGAGCCCAGGCCCTGGGAGAGGGAGACGGTGAGGAGGAAGGGTTCGCCGAAGTGGCGGATGCCCAACAGCAGCCGTTCCGACCGGAGTTCGGGGTCGGGGAGCAGATCGATGAAGTCGGCTTCGCCGGGCATGCGGGGGCCTTTCGGTCGTACGTCGTCGAGTTGATGTTGCCAGGCCCCCGCCTCTCGCCCCGCCATGGCTCGTTGTTACGGTGCACCGGTGTCTGAATCCTCACGCGATACCGCCGAAGGCGCCGGTTGGGGCACCGCGGAGCGCGGCGCGTACCAGCAGCTCATGCCGTCCCGTGTCGAGAAGGTCTCGTGGCTAGACCCGAGGACCCTGTGGGCCGCGCGCAACGGTGTGCTGGCCTCCTGGTTCGGGGACCCGACCGGCGACACCCGCAGCCGCTGGGTCGCCCAGCGCACGGCCGCCGGTGCCCCTGCCGACAAGGTGATCCGGCGCGACGACGCGGACACCTTCTCCTTCATGGTCGTCGGTGACACGGGCGAGGGTGACGATCCCCAATACGCCGTCGTGCCAGGGTTTCTGAAGGTCAGTCAGGGAACTGACTTCGCGGTCATAGCCAGCGACGTCATCTATCCCGTCGGCACCGCGGACGACTACGGCACGAAGTTCTTCCGGCCGTACCAGGGCTATCCGGCGCCCATCTACGCGATACCCGGCAACCACGACTGGTACGAGGGCCTCGGCGGCTTCATGCGCGTCTTCTGCGACGACGCGCCCGCGCTCCCGGCGCCGGAGTCGGGGCCGCGCCCGCTGACCCGGGCCTGGTGGCGGTCGCTGCTGTGGCACCACCCCCGCCCGACCGACGGCGAACACCTGGACAAGGCACGGGAGTTGCGGTCCTCGCCGGTCCAACAGGCCGTCCAGCCGGGCCCGTACTGGGCGATCGACGCGGGACCAGTGCGGATCATCGGCATCGACACGGGCCTGTTGGGCACGATCGACGCCGAACAGGGCGCCTGGCTGCGGGAGGTGGCGAAGGGGCCGACGCCCAAGATCCTCGTCACGGGCTCGCCCCTGTACGTGGACGGCAAGTACGACCCCTGTGTCATCGAGGGCGGCGGCACGGTCGACGACATCGTCCGCGATCCGGACCACCACTTCGTGGCGGCGATCGGCGGCGACATCCACAACTACCAGCGCTATCCGGTGCGGTTGGACGACGGGCGCACGCTCCAGTACGTGGTCTCGGGCGGCGGCGGCGCGTTCATGCACGCCACCCACACCGTCCCGCGCGTCGACATCGCGGGCGTCACCGAGCAGGACTTCCGCTGCTATCCGCTGCGCGGCGACTCCCTCGCCTTCTACAGCAGGCTCTACGGGCGCCGACTGCACCTGCGCCGCTTCTTCACCCTCACCGAGGCCGAGGCGTCGGCCGTGATCTGCGAGCGCCTCGGCATCCCGCCGACGCGCACCCCGGGCCCGCCGGTCCGCGTCACCCGGCGCGTCCGGCTGGTGGCGAGCCTGCTGGGCGCGGGCGGCCGTCCCGACCGGACCTCCCGTTTCCGGCTCCCGGTGCGCAAGATCTACACGCAGCTGTTCTCGCCCAGCTCGGTGACGTACAGCCCGCCGTTCTTCAAGTGCTTCCTGCGGCTGGACGTCACCCCGGAGGCGGTCCGCCTGCGCTGCTTCGCGGCCACCGGCAACCGTGCCCAGGAGATCGACCCGCCGGTCGAGGACGAGATCGTCATCCCGCTGCGCTGATCACACGCCCGCAATGTTCACCTGTCACAATCGGGACAGAACAGAACTGACGTACGACCGCCGGAGGAGCCCGTGCCGCCCACCTCACGCCCGTTGCGGAAGCTGGGCTTCCTGACGATCGGCCTGTTCGACGAGGCCGATCCGCGCCAGGGCCACGAGTCGACGCTGGAGATCATCGAACTCGGCGAACGGCTCGGCTTCGACAGCGCCTGGCTGCGCCACCGCCATCTCCAGTACGGCATCTCCTCCCCCGTCGCGATCATGGCGGCGGCCTCGCAGCGCACCAGCCGGATCGAACTCGGCACCGCGGTGATCCCGCTCGGCTGGGAGAACCCGCTGCGGCTGGCGGAGGACCTGGCGACCGTCGACATCCTGTCCGGGGGCCGGATCAACCCGGGCGTCAGCGTCGGCCCGCCGATGCACTACGACCAGGTCAGGGAGGCGCTGTACCCCGACACGGCCGACGTCGAGGACTTCAGCTACGAGCGGGTGCGGCGGCTCCTGGACTTCGTGCGCGGCAAGCCGGCCACCGACTTCAGCGGCGTCGAGGGCTTCGAGGTGTTCTCCGACCGGGTCCAGCCGCACTCCCCCGGCCTGGGCCGCCGCCTCTGGTACGGCGGCGGCAGCGCGAGTTCGGCGAAGTGGGCCGGCGAGCACGGCATGAACTTCCTGACGAGCAGCGTCGTCAAGGCCGAAGGGCCGGACGAGTCAAGGGACTTCGCGGAGATCCAGCTCTCCCACATCCGCACGTTCCGCGCCCATCACCCGGACGGCGAGGCCGCCCGCGTCTCCCAGGGGCTGGTCGTGATCCCCACCGACTCCGCGTCGCCCGAACAGCGCGCGAAGTACGAGGAGTTCGCCCGCAGGCGCACTCCCCGTACGACGTCACCTCAGGGCCCGGCCCGGCTGATGTTCGCGCCGGACATCGTCGGCACCTCGGATGAGATCGCCGAACTCCTGGGCGCACACGCCGCGTTCAGGGAGATCGACGAGGTGGCGTTCGCGCTGCCGTTCACCTTCGAGCACGAGGACTATGTGCAGATCCTCACGGACATGGCGACGAAGCTGGGACCGGCGCTCGGCTGGCGGCCCGCCGCCTGACCTCACCAGCGGCCCGGCTCCGTACCGACGATCGGCTCCGACGGCTTGCCGTCGACGCCGACCGGTATGTCGCCGGTGAGCATGACCCGGTGCATGGTCCGGGGGAAGCCCAGGTGGGCGTTGTCGCTGGGGGCGAGGTGGATGGTGGCCCGGTTGTCCCAGAAGGCCACGCTGCCCGGCTCCCAGCGGAAGCGGACGGTGTACTCGGGCCGGGTCGCCTGCGCGAGCAGCATGTCCAGGACCGCGGCGCTCTCCGCGCGGGAGATGTCGGTGATCTGCTCCAGGTAGTAGCCGTTGACGAACAGCACCCGCTCCCCCGTCTCGGGGTGCACCCGGACCAGCGGGTGCACCGAGGCGACCTGGTGGTCCAGGAGGTGGCGGACGTACGCGTCGTCGCCGGGCCGCGGCTGGTAGCCGACGCCGAGCCGGTGCTCGGCCCGCAGTCCGTCCACGAACTCCCGTACCGGCTGCGACAGTCCGGCGTAGGCGGCGGCCAGGTTCGACCAGGTGGTGTCGCCGCCGTACGGCGGGACGGTCTCCGCGCGCAGGATCGTCGCGGCCGGCGGGTCGACGCGGGCGCCGTGGTCGCAGTGCCAGCCGCGCAGAAGTGTGTGCCTCCGTCGCTCCAGCCACTCCTCGTGCTCCATGCCGAACCGGCCGCCCAACTCCAGCCGGTCGGCGGTCGTTTCGACCTCGGGGAAGCCGGCCGGTGAGGCGCTGCCGCGCCTGCCGAGCACGACCGGTTCGCCGAACCGCCGCGCGAACGCCACATGCCCGGCGTGATCGAGCCGTTGGTCCCGGAAGAACACGACCTTCCAGCGCAGCACCGCCGCCCGGATCGCGGCCACCGCGGCGTCGTCGAGTTCACCGGCCAGATCGACACCGGTGATCTCGGCCCCGACGTGTCCGGCGGCCGGCTTCACCTCCATGCCGTCCACCCGCGCCGCCTCGTCCGTCGTACCGCTGTCCGTCGTCATGCGCGCTCCGTCGTCGTACCTGCTCGGTCGGTCGTGCCCACCGGGTCGTACCCAGGTCGTACCGGGTTCAAGAAGATCGTGACAGCGATCACCGCACCGGGCGACCGGGCTCCCGGACGCCCATACTGGCTGTACCGCACAGTCAAGGGAAGGTCGATCGTGATCAGCATCCCGACGCACACGCTCAACGACGGAACGAAGCTCCCCGCCATCGGCCTGGGCACCTGGCCGATGGACGACGCGACGGCCGAGGAGGCCGTGGACGGCGCGTTGCGCACGGGCTATCGCCTGGTGGACACGGCGACGAACTACCGCAACGAGACCGGCGTCGGCCGGGGCATCGCCCGCAGCGGGGTGCCGCGCGAGGAGATCGTCGTGACGACGAAGCTCCCGGGCCGCCACCACGGCTACGAGGAGACCCTCGCGTCCTTCGAGGAGTCCCGGGCGCGGCTCGGCGTGGAGTACGTGGACCTGTATCTGATCCACTGGCCGCTGCCCCGCGTCGGCAAGTACGTCGACTCCTGGAAGGCGATGATCAAGCTCCGCGAGGACGGTCTCGTCCGGTCGATCGGTGTCTCCAACTTCACGCCCGGGCACATCGAGCGGCTGGAGAAGGAGACCGGCGTGCTGCCCTCCGTCAACCAGATCGAGCTGCACCCGCTGTTCCCGCAGGACGAACTGCGCGCCTTCGGCGCCGAGAAGGGCGTTCTCACCGAGAGCTGGAGCCCTCTCGGGCGCGGTTCCGCGCTGCTCGACGACCCGACCGTCGTCACGGTCGCGGAGGCCTTCGGTGTCACGCCGGGACAGGTGGTGCTGCGCTGGCACACCCAGCTCGGGGCGGTCCCGATCCCCAAGTCGGCCGACCCGGCACGGCAGCGCGCCAACCTCGACATCTTCGGCTTCGAACTCGGCCCGGCCCAGCTGGCCGCCCTCTCCGACCATGCCCCGCAGCGCCTGGGCGGGGACCCGGAAACGCACGAGGAATTCTGAGAATCCCGGGGTGGAGGTTGCGTGTTTCCACCCCCAACTCGCCTTCCCTGCCTCTATGTTCACGGCGGAGGCTCAAGATCTCACCGGAAGGTTCCCGTATGCGCACCGCGTTCCGTACCGCCGTGACCGGAGTGGTGGCCACCACTGCCCTGCTGGCCGGCGGCACCGTCGCCCAGGCAACCCCCGCAGGGCCGGGTGTCACCGCCAAGCTGATCAGCCAGACCACGATCGGCGACACCGACTACACGGTGCGAGAGATCACCATTCCGCCCGGTCAGGCCACCGGCTGGCACTACCACGACGGCCCCCTGTACGGAATCGTCAAGGAGGGCACGCTCAGCCACTTCGACTCCGACTGCGACTCCGACGGCGTCTACCGCAAGGGCAGCACCATCCAGGAGCCGGCCGGGGCGGGCAACGTGCACATCGGCCGCAACCTGGGGAAGACGCCCCTCGTCCTGGACGTGCTGTACGTCCTGCCGCACGGATCGCCGTTCTCCGAGGACGCGCCGAACCCCGGCTGCCCCTTCGAGTGAGCGGTCCGGTCAGCCGGGCGGCAGCGGCTGTTCCGCCCAGATCGTCTTGCCGCTGCCGGTCTGTCTGCTGCCCCACCGCTGGGTGAGCTGGGCGACGAGGAGGAGTCCGCGTCCGCCCTCGTCGAAGGCGTGGGCCCGGCGCAGGTGCGGTGAGGTCGAACTGCCGTCGGAGACCTCGCAGATGAGCGCACGGTCGCGGATCAGGCGGAGCTGGATGGGCGGTTGGCCGTAGCGGATGGCGTTGGTGACCAGTTCGCTGACGACGAGTTCGGTGACGAAGGCCTCCTCCTCCAGTCCCCAGGCGGCGAGTTGGTCGGTGGCGGCCTGCCGGGCCCCGGCCACGCGCGCGGGGTCCGGTTCGATGTCCCAGGTGGCGACCCGGTCGCCGCCCAGCGCGCGGGTGCGCGCCAGCAACAGGGCCACGTCGTCGCTCGGTTCCTCCGGCATCACGGCCTTCAGCACCGAGTCGCAGAGCGCGTCCAGGGACTCGGCGGACGCGGTGAGCGCGCGGCACATTTCGGCGGTGGCGTGGTCGACGTCGCGGTCCCGGTCCTCGATCAGACCGTCCGTGTAAAGCGCGACGACGGCACCTTCGGGAAGCTCCAACTCGACCGCCTCGAAAGGGAGTCCGCCGACTCCGAGCGGTGGTCCCGCGGTCATCGGGACGAGGCTCGCGGTCCCGTCGGGCAGGACGAGGGCCGGCGGTGGATGTCCGGCGGCGGCCATGGTGAGGCGGCGCGAGACGGGGTCGTAGACGGCGTAGAGACAGGTCGCGCCGAGTTCCGCGACCTCGTCGCCGGTGTCGTCGGTCGCGAGGTGGGTGACCAGGTCGTCGAGGTGGGTGAGGAGTTCGTCGGGCGGGAGGTCCACGTCGGCGAGCGTGCGGACGGCCGTGCAGAGGCGGCCCATGGTCGCCGAGGACGCGATGCCGTGTCCGACGACGTCGCCGACGACGAGGGCGACCCGGCTGCCGGACAGCGGGATCACGTCGAACCAGTCGCCGCCGATGCCCGCGAGCGAACCGGAGGGCCGGTAGCGGTGCGCGACCTCGACCGCGGCCTGTCCCGGCAGGCCCCTGGGCAGCAGGGTGTGCTGCAAGGCCAGCGCGGTGCTGCGTTCGCGGGCGAAGCGGCGGGCGTTGTCGATGCAGACGGCGGCCCGGCTGGCCAGCTCCTCGGCGAGTACGGCGTCGTCCCCCGCGTAGTCGTCCGGGTGCGCCATACGGACGCCCACCGCGACGCCGAGTGTGGTGCCGCGCGCCCGCAGCGGCACCGCGATCATCGAGTGGACGCCCTTGCGGTACGAAGCCGCGGCGGGGCTGCGTGCGTTGCGCTCCGCCACCCAGCGGACGAACTCGGGTTCGCCCGCCTGGCTGAGGACGGCCCGGCCCGACATCAGCGCACGCGCGGGCGGCGAGTACGGCGGGTAGACGTCCGCCTCGGACAGGTGCAGCGCCGCCTCGGGCGTGCCCTCGGTGGCGGAGCCATGGGCGACCCGGCGCAGGACGACCTCGCCCTCCAGGTCGGTCGGCGGTTCGTCCGCGCCGAGCACCCAGTCCAGCAGGTCGACGCTGGCGAAGTCGGCGTAGCGGGGCACCAGCAGCTCCACCAGTTCCTCGGCGGTGCGCACGACGTCGAGGGTGGTGCCGATGCAGGTCGCCGCCTCGTTCAGCAGGGCCAGCCGCTGTCGGGCGAGGTACTGCTCGGTGCTGTCGAACGCCGCGAGGGCGACCGCCGTCAGCTCGCCGGAGGAGTCCCTGAGGGGCCACATCTCGATGCTCCAGGCGTGCTCCCGGTTCAGGGCGGGGGCGCCCGCCCAGCTGTCGTAGCGGACCGGTCGGCCCGTCTCGACGACCTGGCGCAGGTTGCGGAGGAAGCCCCGGCTGTGTTCGGCGTCCTCGACGGTCTCCGGGAAGAACCGGCCGATCAGGACGTCCTCCGGGACTCCCATCACGCGGCAGGCGACGTCGTTGACCCGGAGATAGCGCTGCCCGGTGTCGAAGACGGACAGTGACATCGACGCCTGCTCGAAGGCCTGCTCGGCGAGGGTGGGGCCGGGTTCGGGCGGGGGTTCGGCGGTGAGGACGTATCCGTCCGGCGCGCCGTCCGCGCCGAGCACCGCGCAGGCGCGCACGGTGAGCGGGAGCGGGGAGCCGTCCCGGTGCCGTAGGACCACCGGGCCGGCCAGTGCGGCCACGGACGCGGCGGCGGGGGGTTCGGCGAGCAGTGCCGCCACCGACCGGCCCACGGCCTCCTCGGCCGGGTATCCCGTCAGTGTCCGGGCACCCTCGCTCCACCCCGTCACGATGCCCCGGGCATCGATGACCGCCGCGGCGGAGGCCTGCTCCATATCGTCCAGGATGGTCCCTGTACCGCGCGGCATCAACCGCGATACGGCATTTGCGGCCCCTGTGTCACTTCCGGTGGGCGCGCAGTGCGGCGAGGGCGCGGTCGGCGTGGGTGTTCATACGGAGTTCGCTGGTGACGACCTCGAGGATCGTGCGGTCCTCACCGATGACGAAGGTGGCCCGCTTGGTGGGTGCCAGTGAGAACCCGCGCTTCACGCCGAACCGCTCCCGGATCGTCCCGTCGACGTCCGAGAGGAGGGGCATGCCGAGGGTGTTCTTCCCGGCGAACTCCTTCTGCTTGTCGACCGTGTCGCCGCTGATGCCGACGGGCCGGGCGCCGACGGCCGCGAACTCGGCCGCCAGATCCCGGAAGTGGCAGGCCTCGGCGGTGCAGCCGGCGGACAGGGCGGCCGGGTAGAAGAAGAGCACCACGGGCCCCTCGGCGAGCAGTTCCGTGAGGCTGCGCTCCGTGCCGGTCTCGTCCGGCAGCGTGAAGTCCTCGACCTTGTCGCCGACGTTCGGGCGATCACTCATGATTGTCCCTCCCCATTGTTCTTAGCGACACTACGGGCCCACAGCACGAGGGGTATCTGCAGGGGCAGCCTTCCGAGGGCCGCCGCCTTCTGCGGCGCCGGGCGGTCCCGCCAGTCCACCGCCATCTGCACATTGGCGGGGAACACGCCGACGAAGAACGCCGCCGCGGCCAGTGCGGCCGGACGCCGGGTGCGCGGCACGGCGATCCCGGCGGCCAGCGCCAGTTCGACGGCACCGCTCGCGTACGTCCAGGTCCGGGGCGCCCCCGGCAGAGCGCGCGGGATCGTCGCGTCGAACTGCTTCGGCGAGGCGAAGTGGGCGACCCCCGCGGTCGCCAGCAGTCCGGCGAGCAGCAGCGATGAGCGTTCGGACCGTGGCACGGTTCCTCCTCTGATGGCCTGCCGCGCGATATTACTGGACGGTAGACACCACTCACTGACGGGCCCTTACTCTATCGGTCTGACCTTTGATATGTTTCGCAGCCGGAACCGGAGAAGGGTCCGTGCATGGACTTCGAACTGACCGAGGACCAGGAAACGATCCGCAACTCCGTCGCCGGACTGCTGCGCGACTTCGACGACCAGTACTGGATGGCGAAGGACCAGGCGCACGAGTTCCCGACGGAGTTCTACGAGACCGTCGCGGGCGGCGGCTGGCTCGGGATCACGATCCCGGAGGAGTACGGCGGCCACGGCCTCGGCATCACCGAGGCCGGCCTGCTCCTGGAAGAGGTGGCACGCTCGGGCGGCGGCATGAACGCGGCCAGCGCCATCCATCTGTCCATCTTCGGCATGCATCCCGTCGTGGTGCACGGCTCCGAGGAGCTCAAGCGCCGGACACTCCCGCGTATCGCCAACGGCGACCTGCACGTCTGTTTCGGCGTCACCGAACCCGGCGCGGGTCTCGACACCGCGAGCATCACGACGTACGCGCGACGGGACGGCGATCACTACGTGGTCAACGGCCGCAAGGTGTGGATCACCAAGGCCATGGAGTCCGAGAAGATCCTCCTCCTGACCCGCACCAGCAAGGCCGACGAGGTCACCAAGAAGACCGACGGGATGACCCTGTTCCTGACGGACATCGACCGCGACCGCATCGACATCCGCCCCATCCCGAAGATGGGCCGCAACGCCGTCACCTCGAACGAACTCTTCATCGACGACCTGCGCATCCCGGTCGAGGACCGCGTCGGCGAGGAGGGCCAGGGCTTCCGCTACCTTCTCGACGGCCTCAACCCGGAACGCATGCTGATCGCGGCCGAGGCTCTCGGCATCGGGCGGGCGTCACTCGACAAGGCCGTCCAGTACGGCAAGGAGCGCATCGTCTTCGGCCGGCCCATCGGCATGAACCAGGCCATCCAGTTCCCCCTCGCGGACTCCCTGGCCCGCCTCGACGCCGCCGAACTCGTACTGCGCAAGGCGACCTGGCTGTACGACAACGGGAAGCCCTGCGGGCGGGAGGCGAACACCGCCAAGTACCTGTGCGCGGACGCCGGGTTCACGGCCGCCGACCGGGCCCTGCAGACCCACGGGGGCATGGGCTACTCCGAGGAGTACGCCGTGGCCCGCTACTTCCGCGAGGCCCGCCTCATGCGGATCGCGCCGATCAGTCAGGAAATGATCCTGAACTACCTGGGATCGCACACGCTGGGACTCCCGAGGAGCTACTGAATGAGCGACAGCACAGGGCTGTTCGACCTCACGGGCCGGTCGGCGCTGGTCACCGGCGCCGGGGGCGGCATCGGTTCCGCGGTCGCCGAGGCACTGGCACGCGCGGGTGCCGCGGTGCTGGTGACCGACGTCGACGAGTCGGCCGCCGCGGCCGTCGCGGGGAAGATCAGCGCGGCGGGGCTGACGGCGGACAGTGCCGCCCTCGACGTACGGGTCCGGGCCGCCGCCGATACGGCCGTGGAGCGCGCGGCGGCGCTCGCCGACGGGACGCTGCACATCCTGGTCAACAACGCCGGGGTCATCGCCCCGGCCATGTTCGACAAGCTGGAGGAGGAGGCGTTCCGGCGGGTTCTCGACATCCATGTGATGGGGACCTTCCACTGCGCGCAGGCCGCGCTGCCGTTCCTGCCGGACGACGGGAAGGGGCGGATCATCAACGTCACCTCGTCGGCCGGCCTGGTCGGCACGCTCGGGCAGGTCAACTACTCCGCCGCGAAGGCCGGGATCATCGGGCTGACCAAGTCCCTGGCCCGCGAACTGGCGCGGCGGCGGGTGCTGGTCAACGCGCTCGCCCCGCTGGCGGCCACGCCCATGACGGAGACCATCCGCACCAACGAGAAGTTCGCGACCCAGATGCTGGCCCGGATACCGCTGGGCAGGTGGGCGGAGCCTGCGGAGATCGCGGGCAGCTTCGTGTTCCTCGCCTCGGACGCGGCGTCCTTCATCACCGGTCAGGTGCTGCCGGTGGACGGCGGCATGGTGATGTGACGGTCGGTCCCGTGATGTGACAGTTGGCGCGCGTGCTGTGTTGAATGGTTCAGCCAAAGAGGCCGGAGAGCGCGGCCTGCGACGAGAGGCCCGAACCTGTGCAGAGCGCCGAGCATCCTTCCCGCACCGTCCGGGGGCGCGCAGCGGCCGGTGAGCCCCGGCCGCGCTTCGACACGCTCACCGTGCCCAAGGCGTCGGACGTGCTGGCGGCGGAGGTGCGCGAGCGGATCCTCTCCGGGGAGTTCACGGAGGGCATGGCGCTGCCGCCGGAGCGGCAACTGGTCGAGCAGACGGGGCTGAGCCGGGCCACGGTGCGCGAGGCGCTGCGCGTCCTGGAGGTCGAACGGCTGCTGGAGATCAGGCCGGGGCGCGGGGGCGGAGCCTTCGTGCACCGGCCGGGGCGTGAATCCCTCGCCAACACCGTGCGGTTGGTGATCCGGGGTCAGCGGATCCGCCTTGAGGACCTGCACGAGACCCGGGAGGCGATCGAGCCGGCGTGTGCCGCGCTGGCGGCCAGGCGCCGGACGGACGCGGACCTCGCGGAGCTGGACGACGCGCACGCGGAGCTGGTCGCCGCGGGGGACGACATCCAGCGGTTCCTGCGCGCCAACATCCACTGGCACAACGCCGTGGCGAGGGCCGGCGAGAACGAGCTTCTCATCGGGTTCATGAGCGCCCTCTCGCAGTCGATCCACGCGGCCACCGACATCGAGCAGTTCATGGACGCGGACATCCGCAAGCTCACCGCCCGTGCGCACGCCCGGATCACCGAGGCGATCCGGGACGGCGACAGCGAGGCCGCGATGCGCCGGATGACCCGCCATGTGTGCGGCTTCGCGCGGGCCGCCGCCGAGGTGGACCGCCGGGACGGCGTGGAGCTGACCGAACCGGAGAACTGACTCTGCCAGGTATGAGAATGTGATTCTCTTCTTCATGCAACACCATTGACAGTTTCGGTCTGACCTTTAATACCATCGCGGTATGAGCAAGGTGAGTTCCGTGCTGACCGTGGCCGCCGACGGAGACGTCCGCATCGTCACCCTGAACCGCCCCGACCGGCTGAACGGCGTGTCCGAGGAGCTGCACCGACGGCTGTCGGAGGTGTGGCGCGAACTCGCGGACGACACCAAGGCCCGGGCCGTCGTCCTCACGGGCGCGGGACGGGCGTTCAGCGCCGGCGGCGACTTCGACCATCTCCTGCGGCACCACACCGACCCGGAGCTGCGGGAGCGGTCCATCCGTATCGACCGCACCATCCAGACCGAGATGATCCGCTTCCCGCTGCCGGTGATCGCCGCCGTCAACGGCCCTGCCGTGGGCCTGGGTTGCAGCCTCGCCCTGGCCTGCGATCTCGTACTGATCGCCGAGGACGCCTACTTCGCGGACCCGCATGTCTCGGTCGGCCTGGTGGCGGGCGACGGCGGAGTGACCCTGTGGCCGCTGCTCACCAGCCTGCTGCGGGTGAAGGAGTACCTCTTCACCGGAGACCGCATCCCCGCGACCAAGGCGGTCGAGTTCGGCCTCGCCAACCGCACGGTCCCGCCCGACGACCTGATGAGCGAGGCCCTCGCCCTGGCCCATCGGCTCGCCGCCCAGCCCGCAGAAGCCCTCCGCGCCACGAAAATGGCCCTCGCCGCCGTCGTCGAGCAGGTCTCGCGCGGCGGCATGGAGGCGGCCCTGATGGCCGAGCGGGCCACCATGACCAACCCCGACCACATCCGCATCATCACCGACCTCGCGGCCCGCGCCGAGCGGCGCGCGAACCCCCCTGAGGAGCGCTGAGCGTGGAGCGCGAGGAGTTCGTCCTCGTCCGCGAGACGGTGCGTTCGCTCGCACCCCGGTACGGCGTGACCTCTGCGGACGAGGTGAAGCCGGCGACCCGAGCGGCAGCCCAACAGGCCCTGGACGACGTGGGTTTGAGAGATCTACGGCGCTCATCTCCGCCGGCGGCGACCGCGCAGGAGTGCGCACTGCTCGCGGAGGAACACGGCCGCCATCCGCTCACCACGTCCCTGCTCGGTACGGTCCTGCTCGCTCCGGAGCTGCTCCGGCTGCTCGGCGACGACACCTCGCGGGGAACCCCCACCGTCGCGCTCACCCGCGAACTCCGCTTCCCCGGGGCGGGGTTGGCCGATCTCGTCGCCTGGGACTGCGAAGGAGCCGACAGCGCGCTCTGCGTCACCACCGACGGCACGGTCACCCGGGTCGAGTTGGGCCCGACGGCGCCGAGCACAGACCTGCTGCGCGCGATCCGCGAGGTCCCCGCCGAGTCTCCCGTGGAGACCGTCGGCCGTCTCACGGCACCGGACCGACTCCGTTGGGAGGCCTACGCACTTGTCGTCGTGACCGCCGAACTCGTCGGCGCGGCGGGCTCGTTCGTGGAGCAGGCGGTCGAATACGCCCGTGTCCGGCGCCAGTACGGGCAGGCGATCGGCTCCTTCCAGGCCGTACAGCATCTCCTCGCCGACGCGACGGTCCTGGTGGAGGCGGGCGCCAGCGTCACGCGCTACGCGGCCTGGTGCCTGGACAACGAACCGCCGCAGCGGGCTCTGACGGCCGCGCGCGTCGCCAAGGCGGAGGTCGACTCCTCGGCGCTGGAGGCGGTGTACGCCGGGATGCAGGTCTTCGGCGGTATCGCGCATACCTGGGAGCACATCGCGCACCTGTATCTGCGCAAGGTGCGCCTTGGCGCCACGCTGCTCGCCACGACGGACGACCTGCTCCCCGCGCTGGCCGCCCCGGAGGTGACACGGTGACCGGCACCCCGCTGGACTTCGGCGACCCGGCCGACCTGGACCGGCTGCGCCACGATTTCCGTGCCTGGCTGGCCCAACATCCGCTTCCCGAACGGGAGTCGGGCGAACCGGTCCCGGTCTTTCTGCACCGCTGGCACCGGCTGCTGCACTCAGGCGGCTGGGTCGGCCTCGACGTCCCGGAGCGCTACGGCGGCCGGGGCCTGACCGCGTTGCACCAGGTCGCGATCAGTGACGAACTCGGCGCCTGCCGGGCCCCGGGCGTCCCCCGGATCGGCTATCTCGCGCACGCCCTGCTGGAGTTCGGCTCGGAGGAGCAGCGGCTGCGGTTCCTGCCAAGGATGTTGGCGGGTGACGAGGTGTGGTGCCAGGGCTTCAGCGAGCCGGGAGCGGGCTCGGACCTGGCGGGCATGAGCACCTTCGCCGAACGGCACGACGGCCACTACATCGTGCGCGGGCAGAAGCTGTGGACCAGCTACGCCCAGTACTCCGGCCTGTGCCTGCTGCTGGCCCGCACCGACCGCTCGGCGCCGGCCCACAAGTCGATCTCGGCGTTCGTCCTGCCCCTGGACCGCCCCGGTGTGACGGTCCGTCCGCTGCGGGCGGCCAACGGCGACGACGAGTTCTGCGAGCTGTTCCTCGACGACGTCCGTGTCGAGGAGTCCGAGCGCGTCGGCGCCGAGGGCGTCGGCTGGGCGCTGGCGATGACGACGGTGTCGTACGAGCGCAACGCTCTCGACACCGGGCACATCTCGAAGTACGGGCTCCTCGTCGAGCGGCTGCGGCGGCACGCCGCCGAACGGCGGGGAAGTCTGCCCGACGGGCTGCTGTCGCGGATCGGCCGGTGTGTCGTGGACTACGAGGTGCTGGTGGCGCACGCCCGCCGCCGTACCGCCGAGCGGCTGGCCGGGCAGGTCGCCGGCCCGGAGTCCTCGGTCGACAAGTTGCTGATGACGAGGACCGAACAGCGGCTCTACGACACGGCACTTGAGGTGTTCCCGGCCGAACTGGCCCAGGAGAGCAGCGAGTTGTTCGGCGACTACCTCTACTCCCGTGCGGCCTCCGTCTACGGCGGCACCTCCCAGATCCAGCGGAACATCATCGCCAAGCGGATCCTGCATCTCCCCTCGAACGGCTAGCCCTGGAGCCAACTGATGCGCTACGACGACGAATTCCTGAGCATCCCCCACGTCATCAGACTGGCCGCCGAACGCTTCGGGAACGCCACGGCACTCATCGACGGGGATCGCCGGTGGACGTTCCGGGAGCTGAGGGACGAGATGGTCGACGCGGTCCGCGCCACCGTCGCGCTCGGCATCAAGCCCGGGGACCGGGTGGGGTTGTGCGCCCCCAACTCCGCGGAGTGGATCTTCGCCGCGCTGGGCATCCACGGCGCCGGGGGCGTACTGGTGCCGCTCAACACGCGGTTCAAGGCGCAGGAGATCTCGTACATCCTGCGGAAGTCGGAAGCGGCCGCCGTGTTCGCCTCGCCCTTCCTCGGCAACGACTACGTCGGCGAACTGCGGAAGGCCGATCCGGGACTCCCGGCGCTGCAGAAGACGGTGTCCGTTCTCGGTCCGCAGGGAACGGCCGATCGGTCCTGGAACGACTTTCTCGGTGCGGGAGAAGGCGTTTCCGCGTCCGCCGCCCATGAGTCGATCGACCGGCTGACGCGGGACGACGTGTCCGACGTGATGTTCACGTCCGGCACGACAGGCCACCCCAAGGGCGTGATGCTCACACACGGCCAGTCCCTGCGCGCCTATGGGTGGATGGCCGAGGAGTACACCTTCCGGGCCTCCGACACCTTCCTGGTGATCCCGCCCTTCTTCCACTGCTTCGGATACAAGGCGGGGTGGCTGGCCTCCTTCATTCACGGGGTGACCGTCATTCCCATGGCCGTCTTCGACGCCGGGCGGGCACTGGATCTCATCGCCCGGGAAAGGGTGAGCATCCTCCTCGGCCCGCCGACGATCTTCCACGACCTGGTCAACCATCCCGCCCGCGCCGCGCACGACCTGACCTCGCTCCGGGTCTCCATGACAGGCGGTACGACGATCCCGGAATCGCTGATCCGCGCCATGAAAGCGGAGTTGTCGTTCGACATCGTGATGAGCGCCTACGGCCTCACCGAGTCCACGGCGCTGGTGACCACCACCCGGGTCGGGGACTCGGAGGAAACGGTCGCGCGCACCACGGGAAGCGCCATTCCGGGAGTCCAGGTCCGGATCGTCGCCGACGACGGTCTGGAGGTGCCGATCGGACTCGACGGCGAGATCCTCGTGCGCGGCTACAACGTCACCCGCGGCTACTGGGACGACCCCGACGCCACCGCCTCGACGATCGACACCGAGGGCTGGCTGCACACCGGGGACATCGGACGGCTCGACGACGACGGCAACCTCGCCATCGTCGACCGCAAGAAGGAGATGTACATCGTCGGCGGCTTCAACGCGTACCCGGCGGAGATAGAGAAACTGCTTCTCGGCTGCGAGAGCGTCCAGCAGGCCGCCGTGATCGGCGTTCCCGACGAACGCCTCGGCGAGGTCGGCTGCGCCTTCGTCGTCGCGGACCCGGAGCACCCGACGACCGAGACCGCGGTCATCGCCTGGGCCCGCGAGAACATGGCGAACTTCAAGGTCCCCCGGCATGTCCGCTTCGTCGACCAACTCCCGCGCAACGCAAGCCACAAGGTCCTCAAGGACGAACTCCGTGCCACTTTCACGACCGCGGGCTGAGATGACGACAACGACAGGGCCGCTGGCCGGAATCACCGTGGTCGCGTTGGAGCAGGCTATCTCCGCTCCCATGTGCACCCGCACGCTCGGCGACTTCGGCGCCCGCGTGATCAAGGTCGAGAACCCCCAGGGCGGGGACTTCGCCCGCCACTACGACGACGTCGTCAAGGGACTCGGGGCGCACTTCGTGTGGGTCAACCGGGGCAAGGAGTCGGTTGCCCTGGACCTCAAGACACAGGCCGGCATGGGCGTGTTGCACCGCCTGCTGGAGCGCGCCGACGTCCTCGTCTCCAACCTCACACCCGGCACCACGGCCAAACTGGGCATCTCCCCCGACGACTTGACGACTCGTCACCCCGAACTGATCGCCGTCGAGATCGACGGCTACGGCCCCGGCGGCCCCCTCTCCCACAAACGCGCCTACGACCTGCTCGTACAGGCCGAGTCGGGCGCCTGCTCGGTGACCGGGCACCCGGGAGCACCGGCCAAACCCGGCCCTCCGATGGCCGACGTGTCCACCGGCCTGTACGCCGCGCTGTCGGTCGTCGCACTGCTGTGCGGCAGGGAGCGCGGGGTGGGTCCTGCGGGCTCGTCCGTGGCGGTGAGCCTGTTCGACACGATGACGGAGCTGATGGGCTATCCGCTCACCTACACCCGCCACTCCGGGATCGAGCAGCAGCCGCTCGGTCTGAGTTCGCCCGCCGTGGCGCCGTACGGCGCCCATCGCACCGCCGACGGCCACACCGTGATCCTCGGGACGACGAACGACCGTGAATGGCAGCGCCTGGCAAGGGAGTTGCTCGACCGGCCCGACCTCGCGGACGACCCCCGCTTCCACAGCAACGCCGGACGGGTGGAACACCGCGCCCTGCTGGAGCCGGAGATCAGCGCCTGGTGCGCACGGCACGACCTCGCCCACGTACAGGAGCGCGCGGACGCGGCCGGCATCGGCAACTCCCGCTACAACACGACCAGTGACGTGATCGCGCACCCGCATCTGCAGGCGCGCAACCGCTGGCGGGAGATCGACACGCCGTCGGGCCCGGTGCCGGCGCTGCTGCCGCCCCCGGTCATCGCCGGGTACGACCCGCCGATGGGCGCGATTCCCGCGCTCGGCCAGCACACCGACGCCGTACTCGCCGAACTCGGCCTCACGGGCGAGGAGATCGCCGTTCTCCGGGCAGCTGGAGCGGTGCGATGAGCGGGCCGCCGGTGCTTCTGACGAGCGACGCCGACGGTGTCCGGACGCTGACGCTGAACCGGCCGGAGCGCAAGAACGCGATCGACGCCGAGCTGTGGGACGCCCTGAGAACGGCACTCTCAGCAGCGGGCAGGGATCGTACGGTCCGTGCGCTGGTCCTGACCGGTGCCGGTGGCGCGTTCTGCTCGGGGGCCGACATCCGCAAGGGCGTCAGCAGCGAACACCCCTTGTACCGGATGCGAACCCTGAGCGAGGTCACGCTCCTCCTGCACGAGCTGCCGATCCCCACCATCGCCAAGGTGAACGGGGTGGCGGTCGGCGCGGGCTGGAACCTGGCCCTGGGCTGCGACTTCGTCGTGGCCACCCCTGAGACCACGTTCTCGCAGATCTTCGCCCGCCGGGCGCTGTCCCTGGACTGCGGCGGCTCATGGCTGCTGCCGAAGCTGGTGGGGTTGCAGCAGGCGAAACGGCTGGCGCTGCTCGCGGAGACGATCGACGCCGAGGAGGCCCGCGCGCTGAACCTGGTGACCTGGGTCGTGGACGCCGACAAGATCGACGCCTTCGTGGACGACCTGGCCGCCCGGCTGGTCGCCGGTGCCCCGGTCGCGCTCGCGCAGAACAAGGCGCTCCTCAACGAGAACGCCGATCGCTCGCTGCGCGAGGCCCTTGCCGGTGAGGCGCGGTCGCAGGCCATGAACTTCGCCACGGCGGACGTCCCGGAGGCGTATGCCGCCTTCGTGGAGAAGCGCCCGCCTCGCTACACGGGGCGCTGGGCGGTGCCGGGAACAGCCGTGCCGAGAGTGACGGAGGAGACGTGATGCGTGAGGCAGTGGTGGTGGAGGCGGTCCGCACCGCCGTCGGCAAACGAAACGGCGGTCTGGCCGGCGTGCACGCGGCCGACCTCTCCGCCGCCGTCCTCCAGGCCCTCGTCGACCGGACGGGCCTGGATCCCGAGGTCGTGGACGACGTGGTGTGGGGCTGCGTGGGCCAGCTGGGCGACCAGTCGAGCAACATCGGCCGCTACGCCGTGCTGGCCGCGGGCTGGCCCGAGACCATCCCGGGGACCACGGTGAACCGGGCCTGCGGATCGAGCCAGCAGGCCCTGGACTTCGCC
Organism: Streptomyces hokutonensis; assembly: GCF_042751305.1. Taxonomy (GTDB): domain Bacteria; phylum Actinomycetota; class Actinomycetes; order Streptomycetales; family Streptomycetaceae; genus Streptomyces; species Streptomyces hokutonensis_A. Next base: position 351,132 of record NZ_JBHYWD010000002.1, on the reverse strand, counting down.
GCCCAGGCGGTCATGTCCGGGCAGCAGGACGTCGTGGTGGCGGGCGGCGTCGAGGTGATGAGCCGGGTACCGCTCGGCGCCTCGCGGGCCGGCGGGACGCCGTACGGTCCCCAAGTCCTCGCCCGTTACGAGGACTTCTCCTTCAACCAGGGTGTCTCGGCCGAGCTGATCGCGCGCAAGTGGGGACTGGGCCGGGATGTCCTCGACGAGTTCGCCGAGCTGTCCCACGAGCGGGCGGCGGCCGCACAGGACGGCGGGGCGCTCGACGCGCAGATCGTGCCGGTGACCGACGGCACGGGCGGCACGGTGACCGTGGACGAAGGCATACGGCGAGGGACCAGCAACGCCACTCTCGCGAAGCTGAAACCGTCCTTCCAGGAGGACGGCGTGATCCATGCGGGCAACTCCTCGCAGATCTCCGACGGTGCGGCGGCCCTGCTGGTGACGACTCCGGAGAAGGCCCGCGAGCTGGGGCTGAAGCCGATCGCGCGCTACCGGGCGGGCGTGGTCACCGGTTCCGATCCGGTCCTGATGCTGACCGGGCCGATCCCGGCGACCGAGAAGGTCCTGCGCAAGGCCGGAGTGGCACTCTCCGAGGTGGGCGTCTTCGAGGTCAACGAGGCCTTCGCGCCGATCCCGCTCGCCTGGCTTGCCGAGACCGGAGCGGACCCGGCCCTCCTCAATCCGCTCGGGGGTGCCATCGCGCTCGGGCATCCGCTCGGCGCGTCGGGCGCCGTCCTGATGACCCGCATGCTCCACCACATGCGGGACCGCGGCATCCGCTACGGCCTTCAGACCATGTGCGAGGGCGGCGGCACCGCCAACGCCACCGTCGTCGAACTCGCTTCCTGACAGGGGATGTTGTGCGCCGAGACGTCTTCACCGACGACCACGAGGCATTCCGCCGACTCGCCCGGGACTTCATCGCCAAGGAGGTCGTCCCGCACTACACCGAGTGGGAGGAGACCGGCCGACTCCCCCGCACCCTCTTCGAACAGCTGGGCTCGCTCGGGCTGTTGGGCACGGCGGTCCCCGAGGAGTACGGCGGAGCGGGCCTCGACGACTACCGCTACAACGTCGTCCTCCAGGAGGAAGCGGCCCGCGCCCTGGTGACGTTGGGCACCGTCCGCACCCAACTCGACGTCGTCCTGCCGTACTTCCTCACCTACGCCGACCGGGATCAGCGCGAGCGCTGGTTCCCCGGCCTGGCCTCCGGGAAGCTGCTGACGGCCGTCGCGATGACCGAGCCGGGCACGGGCTCCGATCTCGCCGGCATCCGTACGACCGCCGTGCGCGACGGGGACTCGTACATTCTCAACGGCGCGAAGACCTTCATCACCGGCGGGCTCCTCGCCGACCTGGTGATCGTCGTGGCCCGTACGTCGACCGACCCGGACAACCGCCGCGCCGGGCTCACCCTGCTGGTCGTCGAGGACGGTATGCCCGGTTTCACTCGCGGACGGGTGCTGCACAAGCTGGGCATCAAGGTGCAGGACACGGTGGAGCTGGCCTTCGACGACGTACGGGTCCCGGTCGCCAACCGGCTCGGCGAGGAGGGTGCCGCGTTCGGCTATCTCGGCCACAACCTGCCGCAGGAGCGGATGACGGTGGCGGTGGGTTCGGTCGCGCAGGCGCGGGCGGCCCTGGAAACGACGATCGCCTACGTCAAGGAACGCAAGGCGTTCGGGAAACCGGTCGCCTCCTTCCAGAACACCAAGTTCGAACTCGCCGCGGTGGCGGCCGAGATCGAGGCCGCGCAGGCCATGCTGGACCGGGCGGTCCTCGAACTCGTCGCCGGTGAACTGAGCGGCCCCGACGCCGCCAAGGTGAAACTCTTCTGCACGGAGATGCAGGCCCGCGCGGTCGACCGCTGTCTGCAACTGTTCGGCGGCTACGGCTACATGCTGGAATACCCCATCGCCCGGCTCTACGCGGACGCGCGCATCACCCGCATCTACGCCGGAACCAGCGAGGTCATGAAGGTCATCATCGCCAAGTCCCTCGGATTGTGAGGCGGTTACGGTGCCGGACTTCTCCAGCAGACCAGGGGTCGCGTTCGTGGCGGGCGGCTCGGGCGGTATCGGCGCGGCGGTCGTACGCCTCCTCGCCGAGCGGGGCAGCGACATCGTCCTCACCTACCGGGCCAACCAGGAGGCGGCGGACGCACTCGCCGACGAGGTGAGGAAGCTGGGCCGTCAAGTGCGGTCACTGCGGCTGGACTTGAGCGACGAGTCCGCCACGGCCGAGGCCGTCACGGAAGCCGACGGAGGCATCCATACGCTCGTGTACGCGGCAGGACCACACGTACCCATGAGGCACCTGAGCAGGGTGTCGCCGGGCGAGTACCGCGCCCAACTCGAAGGGGACGCCGTGGCGTTCTTCAACCTCGTCCATCCCGCACTGCCGCTGCTGCGCGAAAGCCGGGGCAACATAGTCGCCGTGACGACCGTCGCCACCCGCCGCTTCCCGGTACGGGACGGGCTGTCGTCGGGCGCGAAGGGCGCGGTCGAGGCCGTGGCCCGCGCGCTGGCCGCCGAGGAGGGCCGCTACGGCGTCCGGGTGAACTGTGTGGCGCCCGGCATGCTCAACGACGGCATCGCCGGCCGTCTGATCAGCACCGGCGAACTCGACGAGGACGCCCTCGCCGTCACCCGGCGCAACATCCCGCTGCGCCGTTTCGGCGATGCCACGGACATCGCGGAGGCGGTCGCGTTCCTCGCCTCGGACCGGGCCGGGTTCATCACCGGGCAGGCGTTGGGAGTTGACGGCGGGTACAGCGTGTAGCGGTCATACGGGCGAGATACGGCGGCCCGACACGTATGCGGCGCGGACCAGTTCCCCGGACAACGCGTCGAGGGCAGCGCGTAGCGGTACGTGCAGCAGGCACAGGTCGGCGACCGCGCCCACCGCCAACCGCCTTGTCCGGGCGGGGTGTTGAGGCTCACCGGTGAACAGCCGTAGCGCCGCCTCCGGTTGGAGCCGCTCCCTGTCGTCCCGTTCGGTCGCCGCCCGCATGACCGCCCAGGGGTCCGAAGTGCCGTAGGGCGCGTCGGTGCCGGCGGCGAGGGGGATGCCGGCCTCGGCCAGGGTGCGGCAGCGGTAGAGGTGGGGGCGGTCGTCGGGGTCCACGTCGGTGGCGTACGCGGCGCCCCGTTCGACGGGGAAGTGGGGCTGGGTCACCACCGTCACCCCGAGCCGCCGCAGCCACGGGATCGTCTCGGCAGGGATGACCGACCCGTGCTCGATCCGGTCGCCGGCCGCCGGACCCACCTCGTCCAGGGCGAGCAGTGTCACCAGCAACTGCACCCGGGTCACACAGTGCACGGCGACCGGTCTGGGCCTGATCTCCCCCATGGTCTGCGCGAGTTGGGCGGGAGTCGGGAGCGTCGGATCGTCGAGCATCAGCTTCACGGGCTCGTCGACGCCCATCACCAGGAGCCGTTGCGGAAGGACCGACAGCATCTGGGTGAGTCCGCCGGCCGGGTGCGGGTCGGCGTTGGTGAACCCCGTGACGCCGAGTGCCGCCGCCCGCCGCCCCACACCCTCCAGATCCAGCCGTACGGGCGGCACGAAGCCGCGCAGCCGCTCGTCCTCGCGCCAGAACCGTCCGTCGCCGTCCAGCCCGGCCGCCCGGAGCGCGGCACTGTTCCACACCCACAGCGCGCCGGTGCGATGCTGCACCCGCACCGGCCGATCGGGGACGAGCGCGTCCAGCGTCCACCGGTCCAACTCTCCTGCCACGCCCTCGTGGTAGCCGACGGCCCGCACCCACTCCCCCGGCGGCCCACTCGCCAAGGCCGCCGCGAACGCCGTACGGTCTCGTACGTCTGTCGGTCCGACGCGCACGGAGGCGGCTTCGGCGGCCAGCGCCGCGAGGTGGACGTGATGGTCGTGCAGCCCCGGCAGCAACGCACCGCCCCGGCCGTCCACTTCAGCCCGCCCCGGCTGCCCGGGCCCGATCTCGGCGATCCGCCCGCCCGTGATCCGTACGTCCACCGCCGCCTCGTGGCCCGCCACCTCCACGTTTCTGATCAGCACGGCGGGCGGACCCGTACAGGCGCGTCGGCGAGGGTCGCGGCGCAGGCCGCCATGGAGACGCAGAGGAGTTCTCCGCCTCCCTCGGCGAGAGTGCGGGCTGCGGCGTGGGCGGCGAAGACACCGGTGACGGGGTCCGCGAGCGCGTCACCCAGGAACACTGGGTCGCCGTTCGTGTCCAGGCCCGTCAGACCGCCGGCGACGGCAGCGTCGTCTCCGAAAGCGATACGGTCGTTCTCTCGTCCGTAGCCGGTGATGCCGACCCAGACCCGGCCGGGGCGGGCGGCGAGGAACTCCTCGGCGCTGAGGCCGAGTCGGCGCAATGCGCGTGGTCGCGAGGCCTCGATCACGATGTCGGCCTCGGCGACGAGTTCGTCCAGCGCGCCGGGGGCGAAATCCGCGACCAGGTTGTCGTGCCCGTCGTGCAGCCAGCGGTAGAAGGCCGGTGTCCCGAGGCGCGCGCCGTCCGGTCGCGTCGCGCTCTCCACCTTGACGACCCGCGCGCCCGCCAGCCCCAGCAGCCGGGCGCACAGCGGCCCCGCCCAGAGCGCGGAGAAGTCGACGACCCGCAGATCGGCCATCGCACGCACCCGGCGCTCGCCCCACCGCTCGGCGCGCACCGCAGGCCGTGCGTTCCGGGTGACCGATCCGTGTACTGCGGCGGCGATGCCCAGCAACTGCGCGGCCTCGGCCACTTCGGCAGCCGTGACCCGTTGTACGGCCGTAGGCAGTTCCCCGGTCTCGGCGGACGGGGAGCCGAGAAGGGCCAGCAGTGCGGGTACGGCGGCGAGGTCGTCGGGGCGGGCCAGGTTCAGGGCGGTCCAGCCGTCGGAGGCTCGGAGGAGGTGGCAGGAGCCGTTGGCCGAGGTCCTGCCCGGGCGTTCCAGACCGGCCAGTTGGGCCCGGAGGAACAGTGCGTTCGGCAGGTCCACCGGCACATGCGTCAGGTCGGTGAAGGAGCGGGCGACATCAGAGAGGGGGTTCAGGTACGGCTCGACAGTGTCCATCCAGGCGCGGAGAGCGCGATTCTCCATGAGCCGAACCCCATTCTCTCCACAGGTGATCTCAAATTACACTCCGGTCCACGCCTGGAGGGAGATCACCGTGGAGTCGCCTCTCGTGATCGTCGATCTCGACCGCACCCCTGCCTGGGAACCAGACGCCCGCGACCGCGTCGTGATCGGTGTGGCCACAGCGCCCAAGGACTCGATCGACGGGTACGACGTACTGCTCACCGCTGCCCTTGATCCGCCCAACCCGTGGGTGTGGTGTGCGGATCCGCAGGCCACGGCTCGGGAGCTGGGGCACATCGTGAAGAGCCGGCCCGCCGCGGCCGTCGCGCTGGTGCAGGTACTGCGGATGGGTAGCGGGCTCTCGGTCCCGGACAGGCTGGTTCTCGAGTCCCTGGCCTACTCGACGCTCCAGGGCGGAACGGACTTCCGGTCCTGGCTTGCCGCCGCTCCCCGCCGTGCGCACCGCCCGGCCGAGACTCCCGTACGACTCGGTCGCGACGGATCCCGGCTGGCGATCACGCTGGACCGCCCCTGGGTGCGGAACGCCTTCGACGCGGCGACGCGGGACGCGCTGTGCGAGGCGCTCCAGGTGGCCGTGGCCGACCCGTCGATCACCCGCGTCGACCTGTACGGCAACGGTCCCGCGTTCTGCAGCGGGGGCGACCTCGCCGAGTTCGGTACGTCCAGTGATCCGGCGCGGGCCCATCTGGTGCGGGTCCATCGCAGCCCGGCCGCACTGCTGTACCGGTGCGCTCCGCGTGTGACCGCGCACCTGCACGGCGCCTGTGTCGGCGCGGGGATCGAACTCGCCGCCTTCGCGGGGCGGGTGGTCGCCGCGCCGGACACGGTGATCCGGTTGCCGGAGATCGGGATGGGGCTGATTCCGGGTGCGGGCGGCACGGCGAGCATCCCGGTCCGGGTCGGCCGGGAGCGGGCCGCGTATCTCGCCCTGTCCGGGGCGGAGTTGAGCGCCGGAGAAGCACTGCGCTGGGGGCTGGTCGACGAGATCGGCGATACCGACGACGTGACCGCCGATGCTCAGGAGGCGGTCCGCTCCTGAGCATCACTCCGGTGTCTCCAACAGTCGCCGAAGACACCGGAGTTCGGTCACTTCCCGCTCCACACCGGGCTGCGGCGTTCGGCGAAGGCCCGTGCCCCCTCCGCCGCGTCGGCGCTCCTGAACACCGCCTCGACCTCTGCCGGTTCGGCCCAACGGCGTTCCCGCATCAGCTTCTTGGTCATCGCCACACCGAGAGGGCCGTTCTCGGCGATGCGCCCGGCCAGGGTCAGCGCTGTCTCCCGCACCTTCTCGGCCGGTACGGCTCGGTTGACCAGGCCGAACTGTTTGGCGTCCGCCGCCGTGACGAGGTCGCCGGTCAGTCCCATCTCCAGGGCGACGGCCAGCGGCACCCGGTCGGCGAGGGTCGTACCGCCGCCGGCCGCGAAGAGGCCCCGTTTGACCTCGGCGATGCCCAACTTGGCGTCCTCGGCGGCGACCACCAGGTCGCAGGCCAGGGCGAGTTCGAAGCCGCCGGCGAGTGCCGAGCCGTTGAGGGCGGCGATCACCGGGGTGGCGATTCCCCCGCGGAAGAACCACACCAGCCCGTCGAACCTGCCGCCGCCCTTCGCGAACGCCTTGAGGTCCATGCCGGAGCAGAAGACCGTTCCGGCGCCGGTGAGGACGATCGCCCGGACCGCCGGGTCGGTGTCCGCCTCCCGCAGCACAGTTGACAGATCGTCAATCAGCTCCGGACTCATGGCGTTTCGGACCTCGGGACGGTTCAGAGTCGCCACGAGGACGGCGCCGACCCGTTCCGTCAGGACCAGGTCGCTCACCGGGCCGCCGCCACGGCCGCCCGGGCCTTGGAGCGGAACGCCTCCAACTTCTCGGCGGGCTCGATGAGTTGGTGACTGCGGGAGCGGGTGGTGACGTCGTGGCCCTCGGCCGCCTTGCGCAGGGCGCCCACGGTGGCCTGTTCGCACGGGATGTGCGCGAAGGGGTCGAAGGAGTACCAGCGCATCGCGTTCTCGAAGGTGATCTTCCGGGCGTCGCCGTCGGGGACGTCGCACTCCGTGAGCACGTCGTGCAGCTGCTCGGGGGCGTCCGGCCACAGGGAGTCGCTGTGCGGGTAGTCGCCCTCCCAGCAGATGTTGTCGATGCCGATGTCGTGGCGGAGCCGTACACCCAGCTTGTCGGTGATGAAGCAGGTCAGGAAGTGCTCGCGGAAGACCTCGGAGGGCAGCTTGCCGCCGAAGTCCTGGAGGGTCCAGGTGGAGTGCATCTCGAAGGTGCGGTCGAGACGCTCCAGGAAGTACGGGATCCAGCCCGTTCCGCCCTCCGAGAGGGCGATCTTCAGATTCGGGAACTCCTTGACCGGCTGCGACCAGAGCAGGTCGGCGGCGGCGGAGACGATGTTCATCGGCTGGAGCGTGATCATCACGTCGGGCGGCGAGTCGGCGGCCGGGACGGCGAGCCTGCCGGAGGAGCCGATGTGCACCGACATGACGGTGTCCGTGTCGGACAGCGCACGCCACAGCGGGTTCCAGTAGGGGTCGTGGAAGCTCGGGTAGCCGAGGACGGCGGGGTTCTCGGTGAAGGTGAGCGAGTGCACGCCCTTCTCAGCGACCCGGCGGACTTCCGCCGCGCACAGTTCCGCGTCCCAGATGGCAGGGAGCGCCATCGGGATGAAGCGGCCCGGGTAGGCGGCGCACCACTCGTCGATGTGCCAGTCGTTGTAGGCCCGGACGAGCGCGAGGGAGAAGTCGGCGTCCTCGGTGGCGAAGAGCCGGGCCGAGAAGCCGGGGAAGGAGGGGAAGTTCATCTGGGCGAGGATGCCGCCCGCGTTCATGTCCTTGATCCGCTCGTGCACGTCGTAGCAGCCGGGGCGGATCTCGTCGAGGCCCTGCGGTTCGACGCCGTACTCCTCCTTGGGCCGGCCGGCCACGGCGTTGAGCGCCGAGTTGGTGATGGTGACGCCGCGGAACTGCCAGACGTCGGTTCCGTCGTCCCGGTGCACCAGTTGGGGCGCGTCTTTCTTGTAGCGCTCGGGCAGGTGGTTCACGAACATGTCGGGCGGTTCGATGATGTGGTCGTCGACGCTGATGAGGATGAGGTCGTCGCGGTCCATGACGGCTCCTTCGGGGGTGGGTCGGTCAGTCGGAGGCGGGCAGCGGCTTGGCCGCCTTCAGGGTCATGGGGGCGCCGTCACAGGTCAGTTCGCCCGCGCCGGAGGCGGTGCAGAGCAGTTCGAGCGTCCCGGTGGCGTCGACGTACCGCTTGCCGATGAGAGTGGTGGTGCCGACCGGTCCGGGCTTCGCCGTGGGTGCTTCGGCGGCGGGTACCAACGGGCTGCCGCCGCAGGCCAGTTGGGGCTGTGCGTCGGCGGGTGCGCGGATGACGACCACGCGGGTGCCGCAGACGGTGCTGGCGAGTTGGTCACCGGGGCGCGGCGTCGGTGCCGGTGGGGTCATGGCGGAGTTCCCTTTCGAGCAGGCGGTCGGCGAGGAGTTCCACGTCGTAGGACTGACGGGCCATCCAGTACCGCAGGAAGCCGGTGAGCGAGTACCGCAGGAAGAGCGCGGACCCGACGACGCTTCCGGCGACCGCGGCGAGCCCGAGGGTGAGAGCGTCGTTCTGCACCAGCGGGTCGCTGGTGTTGTGCGAGATGAAGTAGGCGCTCACGCCGAGGACGACGCCGATCGTCATCAGGGCGGCGCCCGCGCGCAGCCAGAGAGCGGCCCTTCCGGCGGCCGGGTCCGGGATTTTCAGGACGGTGAGTTCGCGGACGAAGCGGTCCGCTCGCGTCTCGGTGGACGTCATGTGGAACTCCCCAGGTAGAGAGCGGACAGTTCGGCGCGCAGGCCGCCGTCGGGGTGGCCTTGCCGTTCAACCCGGCCGCGCACGAGGACGGCGGCGTGGTCGCAGATGTCGAGTACCGCGGCGGCGAACTGCTCGACGACCAGCACGGCGACGCCCTGTCGGGCGATCTCGCCGACCTGTTCGTAGAGGCGGCCGACGACCAACGGGGCGAGTCCCATGGAGAGTTCGTCGAGCAGCAGGACGGCGGGGTCGGTGGTGAGGCCACGGGCGAGGGCGAGCATCTGCTGTTCGCCGCCGGAGAGGGTGCCCGCCGCCTGTCCGGCGCGTTGCGCGAGGACGGGGAAGCGGGCGAACGCGATCTCCTCGATCTCCTCGCGGCCGCGGCCGGTGAAGGTCATCATGAGGAGGTTGTCGCGGACGGACAGGTTCGGGAACACGCCTCGTCCTTCGGGGATGAGGCAGACCCCGGCGCGGGCCAGGTCGCGGGGGTCGGCACCGGTCATGTCCCGTCCGCCGAGCAGGAGTTGGCCCGACTCGACGGGGTGGACTCCGGCGGCGACGCGCAGGGTGGTGGTCTTTCCGGCGCCGTTCGGGCCGAGGAGCGCGACCACCTGTCCGGCGGCGACGTCGAGGTCGACGCCGTGCAGGACGGTGATGCGTTCATGGGCGGCGCGGATGCCGCGCAGTTCGAGAAGTGCGCTCACGCGTCCCCCAGATAGGCGGCGAGTACCGTTTCGTCGCTGCGGATCACCTCGGGCGGCCCGACGGCGATGATCTTGCCGAGGTCGAGGACGTACACCTCGTCGCAGACCGCCATCACGAGGCTCATGTCGTGCTCGACGAGGACCACGGCGGTGCCGTCCTCCGTGAGGGCGCGCAGGAGTTCCGCGAAGCGTTCGGTCTCCTCCGCGTCCTGTCCGGCGGCGGGTTCGTCGAGGAGAAGCACCTTCGGGCGGATCGCGAGCGCTCTTCCGACCTCGACCAGGCGGCCGACTCCGGTGGGGAGGGCGTCGGGTGAGGTGTCGGCGATGTCGGTGAGATCGAGGCGGTGGAGTATCTCGGTGACTAGCCGGTCGGCCCGGCGCCGTTCGGGACCGAGTTCGGCGGCCACGAGGAGGTTGTCGCGCACGCTCAACCGCCCGAACAGTTCCAGGCGTTGGAAGGTGCGGGCCAGTCCGTGCCGGGCGCGTGCGGAGGGCCGGGCCCGGGTGACGTCCCGGCCGTCCAGCCGGACCTGCCCCGAGGCGGGTCTGCGCAGTCCGGAGGCGACGTCGAACAGGGTACTTTTTCCAGCCCCGTTGGGCCCGATGAGTCCGGTGACCCGGCCCGCCTCGGCGGTCAGCGCGACCCCGTCGAGCGCGCGGTTCCCGCCGAAGGTGACGGTCACTCCACTAACCTGCAGCGACGCCACGGGCCAGCACCTCCTCGTCCTCGGGGCGCCACGCACGCCGTAGGCCCCACCACTCGACGGGGATCTCCGGCTCGGCCGGAGCGGACTGCCGGGCGTCCGCCCAGGTGCGCAGCGCTACGGCGAGAAGGAGTGAACCGCCGTAGTACGTCCAGTCGTTGATCACGCCGCCGAAGCGCAGCGCCCAGGCCAGGGCGAGAACGCAGAGCAGGGCGGGCAGGGCGATGCGGTCGCGGGCGAGGGGCTCCCACTGGCGGCGGAAACGGGGGACGATGCCGTCGGGATTGTGGCCGAGTCCGACGCCGGCCAGGCCCGGGAGCAGGGCGACCAGGTTCGCGGTGCCCGGGGCGATGGCGATCAGGGCGTTCGTCGGGCCGACGAAGGCGGTGCCGGCGAAGAGGCCGTTGCCGACCGCGCCGAGTCCGCCGACCACGGCGACGAGGAAGATCGGCAGTCCCGCGATGAGGCTGAACTGGTCGGCGGTGACGGTGCGTTGCTGCATTCCGTACAGCGCTCCGCCGAGTCCGGCGATACCCGAGGCCAGGGCGAACACCGCGACTTTGGCGACCAGCAGATTGCCGCCGAGGGTGGCATACGCGGCCTCGCTGTCGCGCAGGGCGATCAGTCGCCGTCCGAAGCGGCTGCGGCGCAGGGCGGCCACGCCGATCGAGGCGAGGGCGAGGCAGACGGCGGCGAACACCATCAACTCCCGCCCGCTGTCCAGCCGTAGACCGAAGAGGTGGGGTCCGGAGATGTCCACCGAGCCCTGGTCGAACAGGGCGATCCGGAGGCCGAAGAGGTGGAAGGCCGGGATGGTGAAGATCCAGCGGTCGAGGATCACCGCGAACGCGGCTGTGCCCAGGGCGAGATAGACACCGGAGAGCCGTAGCGCGGGGAGTGCGACCAGGGCTCCGGCCGCCGCCGAGACGAGGATCGCGGCGCCGAGTGCCCACAGTTGGCCGTGGGCTCCGAGGTGTCCCCAGACGACCGCGCCGATGGCGGCCATGCTGAGCTGGCACAGGGAGACCTGTCCGGCGTACCCGGCGAGCGGGACGTACGAGAGTGCCACTACCCCCAGAGAGAAGATCGCTCCGTAGGTGATCAGGTCGGCTTCTCCGAGGAGGGAGGCCAGTACCGCGCCGAAGGTGATGACCACCGCGGCGAAGACGAGTGTGCCGCGCGCGCTCGGCACCGGTACGCGGGCGAGCCGTCGTTCCCGGCCGCGCAGGCGTCGGTGCGGGAAGACCAGCAGGGCGAGGAAGAGGAGGAGGGCGGGGGCGGCGAGCCGTAGTCCGGGGAGGTATTCGTTCTGCGGCAGGTAGCCCGTCAGATAGCTCTCCATGCAGCCGACGACGACGGCGCCCAGGAAGGTGAGCGGCAGGCTGCGCAGTCGGCCGAAGACGGCCGCGGTGTAGGCGCTGACGATCAGCAGGGAGAGCTGGGCGGCATCCAGGGTGACGGTCGGGGCGATCAAAATGCCGCCGATCGCGGCGAGTTGGGTGCCGAGGATCCAGGAGACCCGGCCCGCCCGCACCGGGTCGGCGCCGGTGAGTCCGACGAGTGCCCGGTCGTCGACGGCGGCGCGCATCTCGGCTCCGGCGCGGGTGCGGTAGAGCAGGATGCGCAGGCCGATCGCGACGGCGACGGCCACCGCCATGGTGATCGCCTGGTGCCAGGTGATGACGGCAGGGCCTACGTGGAAGGGTTTGCGGCCGGCGAAGAACATCGGCAGCGGGCGCGCGACGTTCGGGTCCCAGATCCAGCGCGCCGCCGCGATGAGCCCGCTGAGCAACGCCACCGTCGTGACGAGCCGTTCGGCTTCGCCGAGGGCCTGGACGGGGCGCAGCACGAACCGCTCCACGAGCAGTCCGAAGCCCGGGGCGAGCACGAGCAGCACCACGACCAGGGCGAGCGGAACGGGCCAGCCCCAGCCGACGGTCAGCTGCCAGTACATGAACGCGGACAGCATGCCCGCCGCGCCGTGCGCGAAGTTGAACACGCCGGTGGTGGTGTAGGTGAGCACGAGCCCACTGCCGATGACGGCATAGATCGCGGCCGTGCTCAGGCCGACGATCCCGAAGGTGAGGAACTGGTCCATCGCGTCGGATCTCCCCTCTCCATCGCTGGAAACTAGCTTCTCATCTACGGAGAATCAACCATTCAGACGGAGACTGTTGACGTCGCCTCACGCTACGTGGAAATCTGCAACTCATCTGAGAGAATGACATTCTCACTCATGGTGAAGGGTGGAAAGTCCTTGTCCTCCTTGCCTGTTCCGGCTCCTCCCCAGCGTCCGACCGACGACCTGATGGAGATCCAGCAGCTCGTCGCCCGCTACGCGGTGTGCATCACCCGCGGCGACCTGGACGGGGTGCTGGGGGTCTTCACACCCGACGGCACGTACAGCGCCTTCGGGGACTCCTACGGCCTTGACGAGTTCCCGGCGCTCGTGGCCGCCGCCCCCAAGGGGCTGTTCCTCACGGGTACGCCGGCCGTCGACCTGTCCGGCGACACGGCCACCGGCACCCAGCCGCTGTGCTTCGTCGACCACGCCACGCACGACATGCGGATCGGCTACTACAACGACACCTACGTCCGCACGGACGAGGGGTGGCGGCTGCGCACCCGCGCGATGACCTTCATCCGCCGCAGCGGAGCGCACGACTCGGGCCGCCCGCACGCCTATCAGCATCCGGGAACATGACCTCCGCCTCCGCGCCCGGGTACTCGAACGTCGCCGGCTTCCGCTCGGACCTGCGCGACTGGCTGGACGGGCACGACCTGTCCCCCGGCCCCGACCACTCCCTGGACGCCCAGGTCGCTCAACTGGCCCGGGTCCGCCGGGCGTTGTACGACGCGGACTGGATGCGGTACGGCTGGCCCGCCGAGGTGAGGGGGCTCGGCGGGCCCGCGGTGCTGAGGGCGGTACTCGGCGAGGAGGTCGCAACAAGGGAGTTGGCCGAGCCGGGGATCTACTCGATGATCGAGGTCCTCGCCCCGACGATGATCTCGTACGCCCCTCCCGCGCTGGCCGCCGAGATGGTCCCCCGGCTGCTCAGCGGCCGTGAGCAGTGGTGCCAGGGCTTCTCCGAACCCGGCTCGGGCAGCGACCTCGCCTCCCTGACCACGCGGGCGGTTGCGCACGACGGCCACTGGGTCGTCAACGGCCAGAAGGTGTGGACGAGCCTGGCCCAATTCGCCGCCCGCTGCGTCCTGTTGACCCGCACCGCGCCGGGCCACAACGGGATCACCGCGTTCTTCGTCGACATGGACACCCCCGGCATCACCGTCCGGCCGCTGCGCACGATGCACGGCGTGGACGAGTTCGCCGAGGTGTTCTTCGACGACGTGATCGTTCCCGCCGAGCGGATGCTCGGCCGCCTCGGCGACGGCTGGCGCCTGGCGATGGATCTGCTCCCGCACGAGCGCTCCACCTGCTTCTGGCACCGGATTGCCCATCTCTACACCCGACTTGACCGCCTGCTGGCCGAGACCAGCATCCCGGACGACGCCGAACTCGGCGCCGCCTACCTGGCGTTGCACACCGTCCGCTGCCGCTCCCACGCCACACAGCGGCGCCTGGGCGAGGGTGAGCGGCTGGGCGCGGAGACGTCGGTCGACAAGGTGCTGCTGGCCACCGCCGAGCAACGGCTCTTCGAGACCGTGCGCGATCTGCTGCCCGGCGTACTGGAGTTGACGGACACTCCGTGGCGCTCGGAGTACCTGTACGCGAAGGCGGCGACCATCTACGGCGGCACGGCCGAGATCCAGCGGAACATCATCGCGCGCCGACTGCTCGACCTGGGGAAGGAGTAGCGGTGGACGCGGCCGAACAGGACCTGCTCGCAGAGACGCTCCGCAAGACGATGACGGCTGCGTCGGGGCAGGCGCTGGACACCGCCCTGGCCGACCTCGGCTGGGCCGAACTCCTCGCCGAACAGCCGGACATCGCCGTACCGCTCGCCTTCCGCCTGCTCGGCGAGACGGGCGCCCAGGCACCGCTCCTCAACGACGTCCTGCTCGGCGCGGCGGGCCGTCCGCCCGGCGGCACCCTGCCGCTGCCGTACACCGGCGGTACGTGGGTCGTCTGGGAACGCGACGACAGTGCGGCCGGGGCGGCCCTGGACGCCGAGCTCCCCCTGCGTTCCGTACCCGCCGGAGCCCCTGTCCCACTCTCCGCCGGCCGGGTGGCGCTCGGCTGGTGGCTGCTCGGGACGGGCCGCGCCATGCTCGCGCTGGCCCGCCAGCACGCCGTGGACCGCGTGCAGTTCGGCCGCCCGCTGGCCTCCTTCCAGGCCGTACGGCACCGGCTCGCCGAGACCCTCGTAGCACTCGACGGCGCCGAGGCCACGCTCGTAGCCGCCACCGACGATCTGGGCGCGCTGCTGGCCAAGGCCGCGGCCGGGCAGGCGGCGCTGACGGCGGCCCGGCACTGTCAGCAGGTCCTGGGCGGGATCGGTTTCACGGCCGAGCACGAGCTGCACCGGCATGTGCGGCGGGCCATGGTGCTGGACGGACTGCTGGGCAACGCACGGGAGTTGACGCGCGAGGCCGGGGCGCTACTGCGGGCCGGCGGGTCCGCGCCACGGCTCGTCCACCTGTGATCGACAAGCTCGTCCGCGTGTGATCGACCGAGGAGTGACATCAGTGACCGATCTCTGGAGCGACCTGCTCTCCTGCCTGGACCTCGACGCCCGGCCCGGTGACACGTTCGAGGGCCGCAACCAGCAACTCGGCTATCACCGCATCTTCGGCGGGCAGTTGCTCGCCCAGAGTGTCCGGGCCGCCCAACTGGCCTGCCCCGACAAGGCGGTCAAGAGCCTTCATGTGCAGTTCGCGCGGGCGGGACGGCCGCAGGAGCCGGTGCGGTACGAGGTGACACGTCATCACGAGGGCGGTTCCTTCGCCACGTTGACGGTCGTGGCGCGCCAGACGCAGGGTGTCGCGGCCGTGGCGGCCGTGTCGCTGCACTCCCACGAGGAGGGCCCCGACCAGCAGATCGCGTTCCCGATGCCGTCGGTGCCGGGGGCCGAGCACGACGTGGACCTCTCGCTGCTTCCCTGGGACACCCGGGCCACCGTCGACGTGGACTCGCCGAAGTCGGAGCCGCCCGAGTACGACCTGTGGATGCGCACACCGGCGGTCGCGCCGGAACTCGCGCCCGCGTTGACGGCGTACGCGAGCGATCTGAGTCTGATCGGTACGGCGCTCCGCCCGCTGGAAGGCGTCACCCAGCGCGATTCGGGAACGGCGTTCACCTCCGCCGTCACCGCGCACACGGTGTGGTTCCACCGCCCGTTCACCACGGACGACTGGCTTCTCCTGCGCCAGCAGAGCCCGCTGCTCGCCCACGGCCGCTGCTACGGCCGGGGCGATGTGCTCACCGCGCAGGGGTCTCTGGTCGCCTCGTTCGCGCAGGAGGCCCTGCTGCGCTTCCGTACGGTCGAGTAGCGCCCCCCGCTCAGCGCATCACGGTGCCGCCGTCGACGTTGATGACCTGGCCGTTGATCCAGGCTCCCGCGTCGGACATGAGGTGGACCACCATCGCGGCGATGTCGTCGGCCCGGCCGTGCCGGGTGCTGCGGGTGCGGGCGAGCAGTGCCTCCAGCAGGTCCGGGGCGGCGCCCTCCTGGATGGCCGGGGTCAGGATCAGACCGGGCGCGACCGCGTTGGCCCGGATGCCCTCCCTGCCCCAGCGGGAGGCGACATGGCGGGCGAGGGCGTTGATGCCCGCCTTGGTCGCCGAGTAGGCGGGGCGCACGGCCTCGCCGGTGAACGCCGCGATGGACGAGGTGTAGACGAGCGCGCCGCCGCCCCGGGCGAGAATTTCGGGAACCGCGTATCGCGTCACGAGCATGTGGCCCCGCAGATTGACGGCGAAGGTCCGGTCCCAGACCGCGAGGTCCATGTCGACGACGTCGGTGTCCTTGGAGACCGCGCCCATGTCGCCCGCGTTGATGTGCACGGCGTCCAGGCCGCCGTACGTCCGCACGGTGGTCGTCACCAGGTCGCCGACCGACCTCTCGTCGGCGATGTCGAAGCCCACCGCGACCGCCTCGCCACCGGCATCAGCGATGACCGAGGCGGTCCGCCGAGCGCCCTCGGCATCGAGATCGGCGACGACGACCCAGGCGCCCTCGTCCGCGAGCCGCCGGGCCGACGCGGCGCCCAGCCCCGTGGCCGCGCCGGCGACAAGAACGACCTTCTCCATCAAGCCCTCCACAGTGTTCCCCTCATCGCATCGTCTCCCCGCCCAGGCCGTACTTGAGCGCTACGGCGCCGGCACCTCGATGACCGTGGCCGAGCCCATGCCGCCGCCCGCGCACATCGCGGCGACGCCGATGCCACCGCCCCGGCGGCGCAGTTCGTGCACCAGCGTGACCAGCATCCGGGCGCCGGTCGCGGCGACCGGGTGGCCGAGGGAGCAGCCGCTGCCGTTGACGTTCACGCGGTCGGGGTCGAGACCGAGCAGCTTCACCGCGGCGACGGGCACAGCGGCGAAGGCCTCGTTGATCTCGAAGAGGTCGACGTCGAAGGTCGAAAGTCCCGCGCGGGCAAGGGCTTTGGGGATCACCTTCACCGGGGTGAGGCCGGTCTCGGCGGGGTCGGCGCCGACCGAGGCCCAGGACCGGACGACGGCGAGTGCGGCCAGACCGAGCCGATCGCTGGCCACCACCAGCGCGGCGGCACCGTCGTTGGCGCCGCCCGCGTTGCCCGCCGTGATGGAGAAGCCGTCTATCTCCGGATGGAGCGGCTTGAGCGAGGCCAGTTTCTCCAGGCTCGTGGTGCGGCGCGGGTGTTCGTCGACGGAGAAGAGGCCGTGCGGGGTGTCGATCGGCACCAGCTCGGCGTCGAACCGCCCTTCGTCGATGGCGCGAATCGCGTTCTGGTGCGAGCGCAGTGCCCAGGCGTCCATGTCGGCGCGGCTCAGGCCCGCTCGTACGGCGGTGTTCCAGCCGACCGTGATCGACATGTCGAGGTTGGGGGCGTCGGGGCGGTCGGGGTGCGTGGGCGGACTCCACGGCTCGACCCACTCCCCGTCCACGCGGTAACGCAGTTTCGGGGAGGTGGAAGCCGAGTTGACGCCACCGGCGATGACGAGTTCGTCCATGCCTGCGCGGATGCTGCCCGCCGCGCTCTGCACGGCCGCGAGACCGGCGGCGCAGTGGCGGTTGTGGGCCAGGCCGGGTACGGCGGTGAGCCCGACGGTCAGTGCCGCGTGCCGGGCCACGACCCCGCCGCCGTACAGGCCCTCGCCGAGGATGACGTCGTCGACGGCGACCGGATCGAGCCCGTCTGTGGCAGCCGCTGCGGCGACGATGTGGTGGGCCAGGTCGAACGCGGTGGTGTCGCGCAGAGTGCCCTTGACGGCGGTGCCGACGGGGGTACGCAGGGCGGACACGAGGACTGCTTCAGGCATGGGTGGTCTCCAACTCGGCCAGCAGGGTGCGGCGCAGCAGCTTTCCGGTCTCGGTCTTGGGCAGTTCGGCGCGGAAGACGATCGTGTCGGGGGTCTTGGAGGAGCGCAGCCGGTCCCTGACCCACTGGCGGACCTCGGCCGGATCGCCCTCGCCGACCACGACGGCGACGATCCGCTGCCCCCATTCGGGGTCGGGCACGCCGATCACCGCGGCCTCCACGATCCCGGGGTGGGCGACGAGAACGTCCTCTATCTCGGCGGGAGCGATGTTCTCGCCGCCGCGAATGATCGTGTCGTCGGCGCGGCCCTCGATGAAGAGGTAGCCGTCGGCGTCGAGACGGCCCCGGTCCCGGGTGGGGAACCAGCCTTCCCCAGCCCCAGGGGGCTGGGAGGTGCCCCCAGCGTCCAGGGCGCTGCGTCCGCCGTACTCGCCGGAGACCTGCTCCCCGCGCACGAACACGAGCCCGGTCTCTCCGGCGGGGGCCGGCTTTCCGTCGTCGGTGCGGATCTCGATCTCGACGCCGGGCAACGAGCGTCCCACGGAGCCGAGTCGGTCCCGTACGGCCGGGTCGGACGCGGCAAGGGCCTCGCGGTGGTCGTCGGGCCCCAGCACGGCGACCGAGGAAGCCGTCTCGGTCAGACCGTACGCGTTCACGAAGCTCGTGCCGGGGAAGATCTCCAACGCCCGTTCCACGACCCGCCGTGGGGTCCTGGCGCCGCCGTAGGCGAGGCTCCGGAGCGTGGGTGTACGGGCGTCACCGGCCGGGATCTCCGCGACGATGCGGGCCAGCATGGTGGGCACGACGAGTGCGTGCGTGACCTGCTCGCGGCGCACGGTCGCCAGCCACTCCCCCGGGTCGAAGGCGGAGAGATACACCAGGCGGCGGCCCGAGTAGAGGTTCGTCAGCAGGTTCATCAGCCCGGCCACGTGGTACGGCGGAACGGCCACCAGCGCCGCGTCGCCCTCCTCCGCGGAGGCGAACTCCTGCGTGTTCAGGACGTAGGCGAGCAGGTGCCGGTGGCGCAGCAGGGCCGCCTTGGGCTCGGCGGTCGTTCCGCTGGTGTAGAGGACCACCGCGACGGAGTCCTGGTCCTGGACCAACTCCGTTACGGGGGTGTCCTCTTCGGCGCTCAGCAGGGCGTCGAGGTCGGCGGGGCGCAGCACGAGGGCGCCGGGGTGGCGGGCCAGGAGGCGGGCCAACTGGTGTTCGCCGAGGCGGTAGTTGAGGGGGATGAACGGGATGCCCGCCAGGGCGGCGCCGAACAGGGCCACCGGGTAAGCGAGGTGACTGGGGCTCAGATAGAGCACGGCCGGGTGGCCCTGGAAGCGGTGCGCGGCGGCGCGGGCGCGGGCGAGCAGTTCCGAGGCGGTCAGGGAGCGGCCGTTCGCCGTGACCACCGGTCGGTCGCCGCCCGAGGCCACCATCTCGAGAATCATGGTTATATTCATGAGAATGCTATTCTCGTCTCACTAGAGCGCTGTTCGCAAGAGAGGAAATCCTTGATGCAGATCAGTGGGAGCTCCGCGGTGGTCGTCGGCGGCGCGGGCGGCCTGGGCGAGGCCACCGTCCGTCGACTGCACGCGGCGGGAGCGAAGGTCGTCGTGGCCGATCTGGCCGACGAGAAGGGCAAGGCCCTGGAGCAGGAGTTGGGTGTGCGCTATGTGCGCACCGACGCCACCTCCGAGGACGATGTCCAAGCCGCCCTGGCCGAGGCGGAGTCGGCGGGACCGCTCAGGATCTCTGTGGACGCGCACGGCGGCCCGGCGAGCGGTGGCCGACTGGTCGGCAAGGACGGCTCTCCCCTTGACCTCGCGGGCTTCCGCACGACGATCGACGTCTATCTCACCGGCGTGTTCAACGTGCTGCGTCTGGCCGCCGCCGCGATGGCCCGTCAGGAGCCGCTGGACGGCGGCCGGGGTGTCATCGTCAGCACGGCGTCGATCGCCGCGTACGAGGGCCAGATCGGCCAACTCCCTTACGCGGCGGCCAAGGGCGGGGTCGTCAGCATGACCCTGGTGGCCGCCCGCGACCTGTCCCCGCTCGGCATCCGGGTCGTCACGATCGCCCCGGGCACCTTCAACACTCCGGCCTACGGCAAGGCGGGCGACCAGTTGGAGGCCTACTGGGGGCCGCAGATCCCTTACCCGAAGCGCATGGGGCTGCCCGCCGAGTACGCGGGGCTGGTGCAGCACATCGTCGAGAACGACTATCTCAACGGCGAGGTCGTCCGTCTCGACGGCGCCCTCCGGTTCCCGCCGAAGTGACCGGCGTGAGTGAACCGACCGGCGTGAGCGGCTCGTTGAAGGGCAAGGTCGCGTTCGTCGCGGGCGCCAGCCGCGGCATCGGCCGTACGGTCGCGCTGGCGCTGGCGGAGGCCGGCGCCTCCGTAGCGGTCGCCGCGCGCTCCGAGCGGGAGGGCCGGCTGCCCGGCACCATCCACTCGGTCGCGGACCGGATCACGGCTGCCGGCGGGCGGGCGCTGCCGGTGCCCTGTGATGTGAGCGACGAGGCGTCGGTCGATGCGGCGGTCGCCGCCACGGTCGCGGAGTTCGGCGGAATCGACATTCTCGTCGCCAATGCCGGGGTGCTGTGGCTCGGCCCGGTCGAGTCGACGCCGCTCAAGCGCTGGCAGCTGTGTCTGGACGTCAATCTGACCGGGGTGTTTCTGGTGACCCGGGCGGTGATTCCCCACGTACGCGCGCGTGGCGGTGGGTCCTTGGTCGCCGTGACGACCGGCGGGGTGGGCCTGACGGACCGGGGCGCCAACGCGTACTGGGTGTCCAAGGCGGCGGTCGAGCGCCTCTATCTGGGGCTCGCCGCCGACCTGCGCAAGGACAACATCGCGGTCAACTGCCTTGCTCCGTCACGGGTGGTGCTGACGGAGGGATGGCAGGCCGGTGGCGGGGGCCGGGAGATCCCGCCGGAGATGGTGGAGCCGCCGGAGGCGATGGCGAGGGCCGCGGTTCTCCTCGCGGGCCAGGACGCGACCGGGCTCACGGGGACCGTGCAACGCTCGGAGTCCCTTGCCTGAACGGCAGTTGGGCCCGAGCCCGCCAGGTGGTGCGGTGGGCACGACTGATCGGCGCCATCGGGGGCACACGGAACGACGAGCCACCGGGGTCACCGGTGGCTCGTCGTCCATTCCTAGGGGTTCTCACATGCTTGCCTTCGTGGCTGCCGCGCTCTTCGTCATCGCCTTCCTGATCCGGGTCACCGAGACGTCGACCCAGCTGGTCTTCAGCCCGACGAGCCTCATGCTCCTCGGACTGGCCTTCCTCGCCGCCCACTCGGCCGGCCTGGGTACGGGCTGGTCCGCGCGCCGCAGCGGGCGTCGGCGCTGACGCGGTAAGGCGTCAGCGGACCGCCGCGCACACCCCTCCGTCGACGAGAACGTCGATCCCGGAGATGAAAGCGGCCTCGTCCGACAGCAGGAACGCCACCGCCGCCGCGACGTCCTCGGCCCGCCCCGTCCGGCCGAGCGGCGTCCGTTCCACCAGTGCGGCCATGGCGGGCTGGGCCGCCGCCTCCTGCCGTCCCTGAGGGGTGTCGATGACACCCGGTGAGACGGAACACGCGCGGGCGCCGTACGGCCCCAGCCGTACCGCCTCCCGTCGTACGAACCGGTGCACTCCGTGTTTGGCCCACGCGTAGGCGAGCCCGGAGTCCTCGACAGCGGGCCCGAGGGCGTCCCGGAGCCGGTCGAGGAAGTCGTCCCGGAGCGGATCGTCGAGAATCGCCGCTACGGCGGGATCGGCCTCCAGGTTGCCGAGCAACGGGGCCATCGAGGCGAAGCACACCAGCGCCGTTCCCTCGGTGGCGAGCGGGCGGAGTGCCTCGGCGAGGCGGGCGGTGCCGACGAGGTCGACCTCGAAGATGCGTCGCCAGTCGGCCATGGTGGGCGAGATCCCGGCGGCGTGGGAGACGGCCCTGAGCGTGCCCAATTCGGCTGTCACGGAGGCGAGTTGGGTGAGTCCGGCCGGGTCGGTGATGTCGAGGACGAAGGGTTCGATCCGCACCTCCCGCTCCGCGGCGGACAGTTCCTTCGCGGCGGCGGTGACGGCCGGTTCGTCGCGGTCCACCAGCAGCAGTGTGTCGACCAGGTCGGTGAAGCGCCGTGCGCAGGCCAGTCCCATGCCGCGCCCGGCCCCGGTGGCGATGCCCACGGTCGTCATGCGGTCCCTCCTCCGTGGCTCCAGTACTTCTCCAAGCCCGGCCGCGCCACCCGGTCCACGAGTTCCACGAGCAGCCCGCTCGGACCGCGCAGGAAGGCGAAGGGCGCGCCCTCGGAGCCGATCCGGCGAGCCTCCGTCACGAAGCCCTGCCCGGTGAGTTCGGCGGCGTCGGCGGCGACATCGTCGGACCAGTAGCCGACGTGGTGCACTCCCCCACCGGCCACCGGTTCCCACAGGGTGCCCGGTATCCGTCGGATGATCTCGAGTCGAGGGAGTGTCCGGGAGTAGGCACAGCTGATGTCGAGAACGGCGTTTCCGCTCGGCAGCGTCAGCGGCACCGCTCCCCCGATCTCGGCGCACCACTCGTACCCGAACGCGGCCGAGAACTCGGCCAGGGTCGCTTCGAAGTCCTCGACGACGAGCCCGAGATGGAACTGGTCCTCGGCCCTCATGACTCCACCACCGCCCCGGAAACGTCATGTTCGCCGAGCCGGGGCGGTGGCCCGTAGCCGGGCTCGTATCCGGCGACCCGCACGGGGCTGCGGACCAGTCGGAAATCCCCGGCCGTTACCACGGCCTCCGGGGTGGCGGCGAGCGCCTGCGGCAGCGTCCGTACGGTGGCGGCCGGCACCCCGAGCGGTCGCAGCCGCGCCTCCCAGGACGCGGCCGTGTCCCCGGCCAGGGCGTCCGTGACGGCGGCCAGCACTTCCTCCCGACGCTCCGCCCGCTCGGCCATCGTGGGGAATCCCTGGAGCCCGGCCTCGGCGGCGAAGGACTTCCAGAAGCCGTCGTGAGTGATGAAGAGCGCCAAGTAGCCCTCGGCCGTGGGGAAGAGCTGGGCCGGTACGTAGAAGGAGTGCGCGCCGAGCGGCAGTCGGCGCGGTTCGACGCCCTCGTTGAGGTAGGCGGAGGCACGGTAGTTGAGCTGAGACAGCATCACATCCCTCAGCGACACCTCCACTTGGCCGCCGCGTCCCGAGACGATGTGGGCGAGGAGTCCCAACGCGGCTGTCAGGCCTGATGAGTTGTCGGCGGACGAGTAGCCGGGCAGGGTCGGCGGACCGTCCGGGTCGCCGGTGAGGGCGGCGACACCGGTGGCCGCCTGGACCACGTAGTCGAAGGCGGGTTCGTCGCCCGCCGCCAGCCCGTATCCGGTGAGCGCGACGCACACGATCCGCTCGTTCCACTTCCGCAGCACGTCGTACGTCAGCCCCAGCCGGTGGATGGCGGACGGCTTGAGGTTGACGAGCAACGCGTGGGCGCCGGCGACGAGTTCACCGAGTCCGGCCTGTCCGTCGGCGGTCGTGAGGTCGAGGCGGACGCTGTGCTTACCGCGGTTGAGGCTGGCGAAATAGGCGTCGCTCACCTGACGCGAGATGTCCCCGCCCGGCGGCTCGATCTTGGTGACCTCGGCGCCGAGGTCGGCGAGCATCATCGTGGCGTAGGGGCCGGCCAGCATGTGGCCGACCTCCAGGACGCGGATGCCGTCCAGCGGTCCGGCGGTCATCGCAGGTCCGCGGCGAGGGCGGCGAGCATGTCGCGGGTGCGGTACTTGGAGGCGACCAGCTCGTCGCGGTTGTCGCCGATGGGCAGCAGCCGTACGGACAGGTCGGTGACCCCGGCGTCCGCGAAGCGCTGGAAGCGAGCGGCAATGGCGCTCTCGTCACCGGCCGCGCACAGGTCACCGACATCGCGGGCGTCGCCGTAGTCCAGCAGGCGTTGGTAGTTGGGCGAGATCTCGGCCTCGCCGAGGATCCGGTTGGCGCGCTCGCGGGCCTCGTCGACGCGGTCGGGTGCGCACAGGCAGACCGGGATGCCCGCGACGATCCGGGGTGCCGGGCGTCCGGCGCTCTCGGCGGCCTTGGTGATCCGCGGCACGACGTGTTCGGCGACCGCGCGTTCGTCGGCCATCCACAGCACGGTTCCGTCGGCCCGTTCCCCGGCGAGGCGCAGCATGACCGGGCCGAGGGCCGCGAGCAGGACCGGCAGCCGGGAGACGGGGGTGAGGGTGAGCGGGTTGTGTACGGTGAAGGTGTCGTTCTCGACATCGACCAGGTCCGTTCCGGCGAACGCTGCGTCCAGGACGTCCAGGTAGTCGCGGGTGAGGGCGGCCGGTTTCTCGTAGGGCAGTCCGAGCATGTCCCGGATGATCCAGTGGTGGGACGGCCCGAGGCCCAGCGCGAGCCGTCCGCCGGTCGCGGCCTGGGCCGAAATGGCCTGCCGGGCAAGGGCGATGGGGTGCTGGGCCTGCAACGGCACGACAGCGGTGCCCAGTTCGATCCGCTCGGTGCGCGCGCCCATAAGCGCGATCGCGGTGAGGGCGTCGAAGTCGGTCGGGATCTGCGGCACCCACACGGTGTCGAAGCCGGCCTTCTCGGCCCATGTCACGTCGTCGATCATGCGCGTGACCTTGCGGACCGAGTCCCCGCGCTCGGGCCCGATCATCACTCCGATGCGCACGCTGCCTCCAGGTTTTCGGGTTGCCACCGGGTCATGGCGAGGTGACGGATGTCAGGGCGCGCATCTCGGTGACGAGGGTGTCGAGCGGTGTGCCCGTGGGGAACACCGCGACGGCTCCGGCCGAGAGCAGCTTCGGTACGTCGGCCGGTGGGATCGTGCCGCCCACCACGACGGCGATGTCCTCGGATCCCGTGGCGCGCAATGCCTCGATCACCCGGGTGGTGAGCGCGAGGTGCGCGCCGGAGAGGATGCTGAGGCCGACCACGGCCACGTCCTCCTGGACGGCAACAGCCACGATGTCGTCGACGCGCTGTCGGATCCCGGTGAAGATCACCTCGAAGCCCGCGTCGCGCAGGGTCCGCGCGACGATCTTGGCTCCGCGGTCGTGTCCGTCGAGACCCGGTTTGGCTACCAGTACACGGGAGTTCATCAGAACACCACCGGCTGCTGGAACTCGCCCCAGACCGCCCTGAGCGCGGCCACCATCTCGCCGACCGTGCAGTAGGCGTTGGCGCAGTCGATCAGGATGGGCATGAGGTTGTCGGTACCTTCCGCGGCGCGGGCCAGTTCGGCGAGGCGTTGCCGTACGAGGGCTGCGTCGCGGGTGGCCTTGACGTCGGCGAGGCGTTTCAGCTGCCGGTCGCGGCCCTCCGCGTCGAGTTCGTACGTGGCGAGGTCGGGCGGTGGTTCGTCGGAGACGAAGCGATTGACGCCGACCACCGGCCGGGCGCCCGCCTCTACCTCGCGGTGCAACTGGTAGGCCTCGTCGGCGATGAGGGTCTGCAGATAGCCGTCCTCGATGGCCCGGACCATGCCGCCGTAGCGCTCCAGGTCCTCCATGATCTCGACGATGCGCGCCTCGGTGGCGTCTGTGAGCGCCTCCACGAAGTACGAGCCGCCGAGCGGGTCCGCGACCCTGGCAACTCCCGTCTCGTGGGCGAGAATCTGCTGTGTGCGCAGCGCGAGCGTCGCCGACTCCTCGCTGGGCAGCGCGAACGGCTCGTCCCAGGCCGCCGTGAACATCGACTGGACGCCGCCGAGGACCGAGGCGAGCGCCTCGTAGGCGACCCGGACGGTGTTGTTCTGTGCCTGGGGCGCGTACAGCGAGGCGCCTCCGGCCACGCACCCGAAGCGGAACATGGCCGCCTTGTCGCTGCCCGCCCCATACCGCTCGCGCACGATGGTCGCCCAACGCCTGCGTCCGGCACGGTACTTGGCGATCTCCTCGAAGAAGTCGCCGTGCGTGTAGAAGAAGAAGGAGACCTGCGGGGCGAACTGATCGATCGTCATACGGCCCCGGGCGAGCACCGTGTCGCAGTAGGTGACCCCGTCGGCGAGCGTGAACGCCATCTCCTGAACGGCGTTGGCGCCGGCGTCGCGGAAGTGCGAGCCGGCGACTGAGATGGCGTTGAAGCGCGGTACTTCGGCCGCGCAGAACTCGATGGTGTCCGCGATGAGTCGGAGGGACGGATCCGCCGGCCAGATCCAAGTGCCCCTGGACGCATACTCCTTGAGGATGTCGTTCTGGATCGTTCCGGTGAGTTTCGCGCGGGGCACGCCCGCCCGTTCGGCGGCGGCGACGTAGAAGGCGAGCAGGATCGCGGCGGTGCCGTTGATGGTGAAACTGGTGCTGATCCGGTCCAACGGGATGCCCTCGAAGAGGACTTCGGCGTCGGCGAGCGTGTCGACGGCGACGCCGACCCGGCCGACCTCCTCACCCACTTCGGGGTCGTCGGAGTCGTAGCCGCACTGGGTGGGCAGGTCGAGGGCCACCGAGAGTCCGGTGCCGCCCTGTTGGAGGAGGTAGTGGTAGCGGCGGTTGGAGGATTCGGCGGTGCCGAAGCCGGAGTACTGGCGCAGGGTCCACAGCCGTCCCCGGTAACCGGTGGCGTAATTGCCTCGTGTGAAGGGGAAGTTGCCCGGCGCGGGCGGTTCGGCCTTCACGTCGTCGGGGCCGTAGACCGGTTTGAGGGGCAGGCCGGACGCGGTCCGGACAGGTTCTTCGCCCTGGGGCGGTGGGGGAGGCGTCATCGCAGGAGGTCCTTCATCACCTTTCCGGTGGCGTTCAGCGGCAGTTCCGTCAGGAACTCCACGGTCCGGGGCACCTTGAACCCGGCCATCCGGCGCCGGCTCCACTCGATCAACTCGTCGGCGGCCAGCGGCTCCCGGAGGACGACGAAGGCCTTGCCGACCTGTCCCATCCGTTCGTCGGGGACGCCGATCACGGCGGCCTGGGCGACCGCCGGGTGTTCCATCAGGAAGCCCTCGATCTCGGCCGGGTAGGCGTTGAAGCCACCGACGATGAACATGTCCTTCTTGCGGCCGACGATCCGCAGATAGCCGCGGTCGTCGAGCGTGCCGAGGTCTCCGGTGTGCAACCAGCCGTCCTGGTCGATGGCTTCGGCCGTCGCCTCGGGGTCGTTGAAGTAGCCGCGCATGACGCTGTAGCCGCGGACCTGCACCTCGCCGTCGTCGGCGATTTGGACCTCGACGCCGTCGCAGGGGGTGCCGACGGTGGTCGCGATGTCCTCGAAGGAGTCGCCCGGGCGGGTGGCCGTCGCTGTGCCCGCCTCGGTCAGGCCGTAGCCCGTCATGATCGAGGTGAAGGGCAGTTCGGTCATCACCCGGCGGATGAGTTCGACGGGGATGTCGGCGGCTCCGGTGACCGCAACTCGCAGTGAGGACAGGTCTCTTGAGCCTCGGTCGGACAGCAGGGAGTGGTAGAGCGTGGGCGGCCCGGGCAGGACCGTCACCCGTTCTCGCTCGACCAGGTCGAGGACCTTCTCCACGTCGAAGACGGGTACGGGCAGTATGGTCATGCCCCGGATGAGCGAGGCGACCAGGCCCGCCTTGAAGCCGAAGATGTGGAAGAAGGGGTTGACGATCAGATAGCGGTCGCCCTCCCTGACCCCAGCCAGGTCGCACCACTCCGCGTACAGGCGGAGCGTCTGGGCGTGGGTCATCAGCACGCCCTTGGGCCGGCCGGTGGTGCCCGAGGTGAAGACGATGTCGCTGATCTGGTCGCCGGTCACCTTCCGCTCGAAGGGTGAACCGCTCGCCAGGAAGCCGGACTTGAGGTCGATCACCGGCACACCGGGCGGTGCTTTGAAGTCCAGGCCGAGGAAACCCTTCTGGACGAGGACGGCCTTCGCACCGCTGCGGACGATGATGTCGTGCGCCTCGTCCGCCTTGAAGCGGGTGTTGACGGGCACGACCACACCGCCCGCGGTCATGAGACCGAAGGCGGCGACGATCCACTCGGCGGAGTTGGGCGCCCAGATCGCGACCCGGTCGCCCTGCTCCACTCCGGCCGACGCGAACGCTCCCGCAGCCACGCGCACCCGTTCGACCAGCTCGGTGAACGTGAGGCGGAGCGGGCCGTCCACCACGGCTTCGGCGTCACCGAAGCGGTCGGCCGCGCTCAGCACCATCTGCGGGATGCTCTCCCAGGTCATACGCCGATCAGGCGGGCGAGGTTGCCGCCCATGATCTTGGCCTGGTCGGCCTGCTGCATGCCCTGGATCGCGTCGATGTAGGAGACCGGGTCGGCCAGCCCCTCGGGGTGCGGGTAGTCGGACCCGAACAGGACGCGCTCGACCCCGACGACCTCCGAGAGCGCGGCCATGTCCTCCTCCCAGAACGGGCTGATGTGGATGCGGTTCCTGACCTCTTCGACCGGGTCTCCCAGGAAGCCCTTGGGCTGCTTCTTGTAGGTGCTGGCCAGCTGGTCGAGCAGTGGCAGCAGCCAGGAGGAGCCGTTCTCGATGACCGAGACCTTCAGTTCCGGGAAGCGGAACAGGGCTCCGTGGCAGACCCAGGACGCCACCGCGTCGGTGACCGGGCGCCACTCGGACATCATCCGGAAGACCTGCGCCTGGAACGGCGTCATCTCCTGGGCCTTGCCCTCCCAGTCGCTGGAGTAGCGGGAGTAGCCGCTGTCGGAGGAGTGCATGGCCACCAGCACGCCCGCCTCCTCGACGCGCTTCCAGAAGGGGTCGAACTCCGGCAGCGCGAAGGACCGCGAGCCGCCGTAGCCGGGGACGGGTGCGGGCCGGACGAGAATCGCCCGCGCTCCGCGCTCCAGGCACCACTCCAGTTCGGCGATCGCCTTGTCCAGGATCGGCAGGCTGATCACCGGCGTGGTGAAAATGCGGTTCTTGTAGTTGAACTGCCAGGTCTCGTGCAGCCATTGGTTGAGGGCGTGCACGACCACGTGGATCAGCTCCGGGTCGTCCCGCATCCGCTCCTCGACCAGGCTGGCGAGGGTCGGGAACATCAGGGTCTGCTGGATGCCCAGGTCGTCCATGAGGGCCAGGCGCGGGGCGGGTTCGCGGAACGCGGGTATCGACCGCATCGGTTCGCCGAACAGCTCCCGGTGGGACTTGCCCTCCGGGTTGCCCTCGCGGAAGTAGTCCTCCCAGGCGCCGGGCCGGGCGACGACCTCGAACGTGGGGTTGGGGATGTAGTCACTGATCTGACCGCGGATGGCAATCTTCGTACGCCCCTTCACCTGCACGTACTGGATCGCGCTCGCGTACTGCTTGGGCAGGTACCGGGTGAGCGCGTCCTCGGTCTCGTACAGGTGGTTGTCCGCGTCGAACAGCGGATACGGCGGCACACGCGATGGCATGAGATCCTCCTTCGCAGATTGCGAGAATCCTATTCTCACTCTTGATGGGCGGCAATATCCTTGCGGAGAACGAACTTCTGGACCTTGCCACTGGCGGTGCGCGGGAAGTCGTCGACGACGTGCAGTTCCTCGGGCCACTTCTGCCGGGCCAGGCCGGCCGCCGCGAAGTGGGCGCGCAGGTCGGCGAGTCCGGGTTCGGGGTGGCCCGGCCGCACTCGTACGACGGCTGCCGCGTGCTCGCCGAGGCGGGCGTCCGGGGCGGCCACGACCGCGGCCTCGGCGACGGCCGGCAGGGCGAGGAGAACCTCCTCGACCTCCAGCGCGCCGATGTTCTCGCCGCCGCGGATGATGATGTCCGCCTTGCGGTCGGTGATGGTGAGGTAGCCGTCCCCGTCGAACACGCCGATGTCGCCCGTGTGATACCAGCCGTCCGCGTCGAAGGCGCGCTCGGTGAGGGCGTCGTCGGTGTAGCCGAGGCACAGGTCGGGGCCGCGGCTGAGGATCTCGCCGTCCTCGGCGAGCCGGATCTCCACTCCGGCCAGCGCGTCTCCGTCGGTGTAGAGCCGCTTGTCCTCGGGCGCGGTGTGGCTGGAGGCCGTGATCGAGGGGTGCTCGGTGCTGCCGTAGGCGCGGAAGACCGTGATGCCGAGGTCCGCGAGCCGTCTGGTCACCGCGTTCGGCACGGCCGCGCCGCCGAGGCCCGCGTACTTCATGCCTGCCAGGTGGGAGGGCGTGAAGTCGGGGTGGTCGAGCAGGCTCGTCATGTAGTAGGCGGCACCGCCTCCGACGGTGAGTCCGTCGCGGGCCATCAACTCCAGCGCCTGGCCCGGGTCCCAGGTGTCGGCGAGGTTGACCGGGGAGCCGTCGAGGACGGGGATCAGGAAGGCGTTCACCATGCCGATGAAGTGGCCGACGGGCGCGGAGGTGAGCTGGTCGCCGCGGTCCGGCGGGTAGCGCCCGGCCAGTTGA
Source organism: Streptomyces hokutonensis (assembly GCF_042751305.1). Taxonomy (GTDB): domain Bacteria; phylum Actinomycetota; class Actinomycetes; order Streptomycetales; family Streptomycetaceae; genus Streptomyces; species Streptomyces hokutonensis_A. Next base: position 321,203 of record NZ_JBHYWD010000002.1, on the reverse strand, counting down.
CGGGTCTCGAAGCCCAGGGTGTGGTGGCTGTGCACAACTCCCTTGGGGTCGCGGGTCGTTCCGGAGGTGAAGGCGATCAGCGCGGGGCCGGACGGGTCCGTCGGCACGACGCCGGGCAGCGGTTCGTCGGCGAGCAGTTCGTCGAAGTCCCGCCCGACGACGCCGACCACGGGGATCTTCGAGCTCAGGTCGGGGTCGTAGGAGAGATGCCCGAACCGGTCGGCGGTGACGAAGACCTTGGGTTGGACCGTGTCCAGGATGTAGCCGACTTCCTTGCGTCCGTAGAAATGGACGATCGGGACCACGACCGCGCCGAGGAACGCCGAGGCCCAGAAGACGGCGGCGGCCTCCATCCAGTTGGGCAGTTGGAGTGCCACCGTGTCGCCGGGGGCGACGCCCCGCTCGCGCAGTCCTGCGGCCAGTCGGCGGGCCGTCAGTTCGACCTCGGCGAAGGTGCCTTCCCAGGGCCGTACCGCCGAGTGCACGCGGAACGCGGCTCCCGGGGCTGCCTCCAGTCCCCGCGCGAGCAGGTCGCCGATGGTCTCCCCGGTCCACCACCCCTCCGCCTCGTAGCGCCTGACCAGTTCAGCGGGGACAGTTCGCACGACAGGAACTTCCTCTCGTCATTGAGAATTGCACTCTCTCAGGGCGAGAAGGTAAATTCCATACATGGGACGAGACCACGGGTTCCACCCGGTCCGGATCACCCGGATCATCCAGGAGACGCCCGACACCCGGACGTACGTACTCGACGCGCCCTTCCCGTACCGGGCGGGCCAGTTCGTCACGATCAAGGCCTGCGGCACGCTGCGCAGTTACTCGATGTCCAGTTCGCCGGAGACGGACACCGAGTTGATGACGACGGTGAAGCGGGTTCCGGGCGGTCTGGTGTCCAACTGGATGCACGACCATCTCGCCCCCGGCGATGTCCTCGAAACCACCCTGCCCGCAGGGGTGTTCTGTCTGCGGGAGGACGGCGAGGCGGGCGCGGCCCACGAGTTGACGGTTCCGGTGGTGGCGTTCTGCGGGGGCAGCGGGATCACCCCGGTCCTCTCGCTCGCCAAGTCCGCGCTGGCCGGCACCGGGCGCCCGGTGCGGGTGCTGTCGGCCAACCGGGACGCGGACGCCGTCATCTTCGCCTCCGCACTGGGCGAGTTGGAGCGGCGGTACCCCGGGCGCTTCGAGATCCGGCACCACCTCGACGACTGGGAGGGCTTCGTCACGGCGGACCAGGTACGGGAGTTCGCCGGCGGCGACACGCACGCGGATTTCTACCTCTGCGGACCCGCGCCCTTCATGGAACTGGTGGAGAACGCGCTGCTCGCCCATGGAGTCGCCCCGGAACGGATCTTCGTCGAGCGGTTCGCGCAGGCCGCCGATCCACCACCCGAGGACGCCCCTGAGCGGGAGGGCACCCTCACGCTCGTGCTCTCCGGCAAGCGGCACACGCTCGCGCAGCGTTCCGGCGAGACGTTTCTGGAGAGCGCGCGTCGGGCGGGTCTGGCCCCGCCGTTCTCCTGCGAGGCGGGCAACTGCGCCACCTGTATCGCCCAAGTCACCGAAGGCGAGGCCAAGATGCGCGTCAACAACGCGCTCGACGAGGACGAGATCGCCGAGGGCTGGGTCCTGACCTGCCAGGGCGAGCCGACCGCGCCGCACGTCACTGTCGTATACGAGGACTGAGGCCATGGACGTAGATCTCGAACTCGACGAGGGCCTGGCGGTCATCACCATCGACCGCCCGCAGGCCCGCAACGCCATCGCCCCGACCACGATGGACGAACTCGACAAGGTGCTCGACGCGGCGGCGGCCGCCAAGGCCCTGGTCGTCACGGGCGCGGGCGACAAGGCGTTCGTCTCCGGCGGGGATCTGAAGCAGTTGGCCGCGATCCGGACCGAGGAGGACGCGATGGCCATGGCCCTGCGGATGCGGCATATCTGCGATCGCATCTCGAACTTCCCGGGGCCGGTGATCGCCGCGTTGAACGGGCACGCGTTCGGTGGCGGTGCCGAGGTCGCGGTGGCCGCCGACATCCGGGTCGCCGCCGACGACATCAGGATCGGCTTCAACCAGGTGGCCCTGGCCATCATGCCGGCGTGGGGCGGTGCCGAGCGCCTTGCCCAACTCATCGGCAGAGGGCGGGCGTTGATGCTCGCCGGGGCCGGGACCGTACTCGGCGCGGCCGAGGCCCAGCGCGTCGGGCTGCTCGATCTGGTGCTGCCCCGCACGGAGTTCGCCGAGGGCTGGCGGACCCTGGCCAGAGCACTGGCGACCGACCCGGCGCGGGAGATCAAGCGCGTGATGAGCGGAGCCGTCCCTGAGGAGGAGGCGGCCCGCGCCTTCGCCCGCCTCTGGGTGTCCGACGAGCACTGGCAGGCAGCGGAGAGGGTGATGTCCCGTGGGTGACACACGAGTTGGGGCGACCGGAGCGAGCGCCGACCTGGCCGACGTACGAGCGCGTTCGGATCGTGCGGGGGCCGGCGACGGCCGGGTGCGGGTCGAGTCGAGCCCGGTCGGGCCGATCGTCCGGCCGCCGGACGCGAGCGATCTGGTCATCCTGTATCTGCACGGGGACCGGCAGTTGTCGGGTTCGCCGGAGTCGGCGGTGGACCTGGCCGAGCGGCTCGCCCTGCGCACGGGGGCAGTTGTGGTGTGCCCGCGCTACCGTTCGTCGTTCCCGGGGGCGCTCGACGACGTGCACGCCGTGTACAGCTCGTGCCAGGCCCGCGGTCCGGTCGCGCTGGCCGGTGAGCGGCTCGGGGCCGGGCTCGCGGCCTCGCTGCTGGTGCGGCTGCGGGACATGGGGGCGGCCGAGCCGGACTGCGCGGTACTGAGTTCGGCGCTGCTCGATCTGACGCTGGACGCGCCGAGTCTGCTGTTCAACGCGGCGGCCGATCCGGGCTTCGACATCGACGAACTCCGGCTGCACGCGGCCCGGTTCGCGGCCGGCGCCGACCGGACCAACCCGCTGCTCAGTCCGCTGCACGCCAATCTGCACGGGCTGCCGCCGATTCAGCTGCTGGTGGCGGGGACCGATCCACTGCTGGACGACTCGCTGTCGTTCGCCGCCCGCGCGGCCCGGTCCGGTGTCACGGTGGATCTCCGGGTACGGCCGGACGCGGTGAGTCTGCATCCCGAGAGCGTGACGGCCATGGCCGAATTCATACAGGCGTGGGCCCGAGCAGCACACCCATCACCTCACGGATGATCTCCGGGTAGTCGGTCTGCTCCTCGTCGAGCATCCACTGCTGCTGGACCCCGTCGAGCATCGCCACCACCGCGGTGGCGGCGGCTCGCGGGGTCAGGCCGCTGGGTACGCGGTCGCCGTAGAGCGCGGTGAGGTACTCGACGGTGTGCTCCTGGATCGCGCGGTAGTAGTCGTGGCAGAACCGCTGTGCCTCGTCGCTGCCGGTGACGCCCTCGGCGACGAGAACGCTGTGTATCTGTGCGAGACCGGGGTTCTTGTGGTCGTGGGTGATGACCTCGGCGAGCAGCCCGGGCAGGTCCTCTCCGGGGTCCGTGTCGAGGGCAGCCAGGTGTTCGCGGGCGAGGTCCTCGCGGAGCGCGACGAGGGCGAGGAGCAGCCGTTTCTTGCTGGGGAAGTAGTGCAGAACGCCCTGTCTGGTCAGGCCGGCGCGCTCCGCCACGGCGTCGATGGACGCCTTCTTGTAGCCGCGCTCGGCGAAGACCGCCAGCGCGGCGACAAGGATCTCGTCGTATCGGCCCGTCGTCATTGGGGACCCCTTTCACCGCGGCAACACCGATGTGACACTACGGTTGCCGTGTCGATAGGGCGACCCTTCCGGCCATAGCCGATCCGATGCCCGTCACTGGCCCCGGGGCGGCATCTCGAAGCCGGAGACGATCACGGCGTTGGTGTCCGCCGCGGCGTGCCGCAGCGGCTTCGCCCGCCCGTACACCTCCGACTCGTACCAGGCTCTCGCGGCTTCCACCGAATCAAATTCGAGTACGACCGTCCGGTCGCCGTGCCACTCGCCCTCGAGCAGCTGCGGCTGCCCGTCGGCCGCGAGGACGGACGCGCCACCCTCGGCCAGCGTAGGACCGGCCGCCCGGCCGTAGGCGTCCATCCCGGCCGGGTCCTTCACGGACTCGGTCAGGATGACGTACCCCTTGGGCATGCGTTCTCCTCAACTCACCGCGTGGGCAGGCTAGTTCACCGTAATGGCGCGCTCGGGGCAGCTGTTGACCGCCTCGCGGACCCGGGCCTCGTACGCGGTGGGGACCTCGGGGGTCAGCACCTCGGCGTAACCGTCGTCGGTGAGGTCGAAGACCTCGGGGCAGATCGACCAGCAGATGCCGTGGCCCCGGCAGCGGTCCGTGTCGATGACGGCTTTCATCGGGCGGGCTCCTCGGCGAGCGTGAACTCCAGGTTCAGATGGGTGAGTCCGCGCAGGATGTACGTCGGCAGGTAACGGTACTTCCGTGCCCCGGCGGGGCCGTGCACGCTCTCCGAGATCCTGATGTCCGTCGTACGGTCGAGGATGCGCTCGATGCCCACCCGGGCCTCGGCGCGGGCCAGCGGGGCGCCGGGACAGGTGTGCGGGCCGCGGCCGAAGGCGAGGTGGTGGCGGGCGTTGGCGCGGGCCGGGTCGAAGGTCTCGGGGTCCTCGAAGTGGCGCGGGTCCCGGTTGGCGGCGCCGTTGAGGACCATGAGGGTGGTGCCGGCGGGGATGTCGACGCCGCCCACCGTGGTCGGGACGCGGGACAGCCGGAAGTCGCCCTTGATCGGGCTCTCGGTGCGCAGCGTCTCCTCGATGAAGTTCGGGATGCGGTCGCGCTCGGTGCGCAACAGCCGCTGCAGTTCGGGGTCTTCGGCGATCAGCTTGAGGGCGTTGCTCAGCAGCCGGACGGTGGTCTCCTGGCCGGCCGCGAAGAGGTTGGTGGCGACGCGGGCCACGTCGGCGACGTCGGGGGTCGAGCCGTCGGAGAACTTCGCGAGGGCGAGGCCCGTGATCACGTCCTCGCGCGGCTCGCGGCGGCGCTCCTCGACATAGGCCGAGAACTGCGCGTAGAGGTACTGCAGCGGCGAGTACGCCATCTCGCCGTCCGTGCTTCCGACGCCTCCCCGCGGGTGGTGTTCGAGACCCTCCACGAACGTGTTGCGGTCCTCGTCGGGCACTCCGAGCAGGTCGGCGATGACCCTCAGGGTGAAGGGGCCGGCGAACCCCCTGATGAAGTCGCCCTCGCCGGCGGCGAGATACGCGTCCAGCTGGGCGTCGGCGAGGTGCCACATCGACGCCTCGTTCTCCTTCAGGCGGCGCGGGGTGATCATCCGCATCAGCAGTCCGCGGTGATCGGTGTGCATGGGCGGGTCGAGCGTCGGCAGCTGGTCGCTCATCGGGAGCTGGTCGCGGTACTGCTCGATCAGCGCACTGACGTCGACGTCCCCGTCGAGCGGGACCGGGAACCCGGGGAAAGGGCCGGTGACCGAGAGACAGGACGAGAAGTTCCCGGCGTCGTTGAGGACCTGGATCGCCTCGTCGTAGCCCGTCACCATCGTCACGTCGTGGTGGCTCTCGCGCAGCACCGGGCACTTTCCGCGCAGGGCCGCCAAATAGGGATAGGGGTCCGCGACGACCTCGTCGTCCTGGAAGAAGTCGATCGCCTCGAAGTCCTTCACGGTGTGCACGGTTCCCTTCCGTCACCAGTCTGACGACGAGCGACGATATCAATGTTCTCCACTGGCGAGAAGCTCGTTTTCACCTTCGTGGAGCGGGAGTTGGGGCTGTAGTCAGACGCCCTTGACCCATGCGGTCCAGGGCCGCGTCGGCCGCCGCGAGTGCGGTGCCCGCCGTGGCGTCCGCCGTCTCGACGAGATCGGCCAGCAGTCTCACGTCCTTGCGGAGCAGCGGTCCCGCGCGCTCCGCGAGGGGGTCGAGGGTGCCGCCCGCGGACTTCACGCGGTCGAGGGCGAAGCTCGATCCGCTGCCGTGGAGCACGGCTTCGGCGAGAGCGCCGCGGTCGATGCCGAACTCCGGTGCCAGCGCCAGCGTATCGACCGCGGTCTCCAAGTTGGCAGTGAACAATAGGTTGTTGAGAAGCTTGGCGATCTGTCCCGAGCCGAGCGGGCCCATGTGGAGCACCGGGTCGCCGAAGGTCTCGAACACCTTGCGGCAGTAGGCGACGGTGCCGGACTCGCCGCCCGTCATCACCAGCAGCCGGCCCTCGGCTGCGGCCCGACCGCCGCCGCTGACCGGTGCGTCGACCACGGACACGCCGTGCACCTGAGCGCGTTCGGCCAACCGCCGGCAGGTATCGGGGTGGACCGTACTGTGCACGGCGATGACTCCACCTCTGCGCAGGCCGGTCAGTACGCCCTGCTCACCCGTGACGACCTGTTCGACGTCGGCGTCGTCGACGACACACACGCACACCAGGTCGCTGGCCGCGGCCAGTTCGACGGGGGACGCGGCCCGCCGGGCGGCCGTGTCCGCGAACGGGGCCAGTGTGGCCGGGCGGCGCGCCCAGAGCGTGGTGTCGAAGCCCGCCTCGACGATCCGGCGTGCCATGGGGGCGCCCTGACTGCCCAGCCCGATGAATCCGACGCGCATCAGCGGGCCTCCTGGTCGACTTGCTCGGGGGTGCTCTCGGACGCTGCTTCCGCCTTGGGCTCCAGTCGCCAGAACGTGCCCAGCAGTCCCCCGGTCGCCACCACGGCCGCGCCGAGCGCGATCCCGCCGCCGGTCCAGCCGGCCAGGTCGAGGCCGGCCGCGTGGTCGACGGACCAGCGGCCGGGGCCGAGCACCGCGAGGGCCAGGGCGACGACGGCGAGCGTGAGGACGTACTCGTAGCCGTCCTTGAAGACGAAGAACCCGTTGGGCCGGTGGGCGAGCAGTCCCGCGACCAGCATCACGGAGATCACGGCGGCGCAGGCCAGGGGTGTGAGGAGACCGAGGATCAGCAGGATGCCCGCGCCTACCTCGGTGAGCACGCTCATCCAGGCCTGCAGCACACCCTGTCTGAGGCCGAGTCCGGTGAACCAGCGGGCGGTGCCCTCGATCCTGCCGCCGCCGCGCCAGTGATTCAGCCCGTGCATGATCATGATGAGTCCTACGACCACTCGTACGAGCAGCAGTACCGCGGTGTCGGCGTCGCTCATCCGGCCCTCCTCGGCAGACGGTCGATCCCGTCGTTCTCCCGGGCGAGAACGCACTCCTCGACGAACGAGAGGATCTTCAGGTGGTATCCGGTCGCGGTGCGCCCGATGCTCAGGTTGTGGCCGCTGTCGGCCTGTTCGTCGGTGACGACACGCGGCGAGGCGGTGAACAGGCTCGCTATGTCGGCCATGGCCGCGGGCCCGGAACTCCACACGCGTTCGTGGTCGCCGAGCGTGTAGTGGACGGGAATCCGTACGTGGGCGGCGACTTCGGCGAACTCCAGCGGCCAGCGGCGGGCCACGGTCGCTTCGTACGGCGGGCCCGGCGACTGGATGCGGGCGGCGCCGACGACCTCGGCCGGATACAGACGCGACGGCTCCCACAGCAGGTCGCGCAGTCCGGGGCCGGGTTGTCTCGGCTCGGCCGGGTCGCGCCGTCTGAAGTCCAGGATCTCGACGGCGGCGGGTGCGTGGTGGCGTCCGGTACCGGCGATCTCCAGACCGAGAAGGTCGCTCCGCCGTTCGTCGCCCGCCATGCGCACGCCCAGCGCGCAGCCGATCGAGTGCGCCCACAGGAAAAGGCCCGCTCCGCGCGGACGCGAGGCGAGCAGCCGGTCCACCACTCCGTAGGCGAGGTCGACGCGCCGCGCCGGGGAAGCCATGCTCTCGCCGTACGGAGCCGAACTCCCGTATCCGGGACGGTCGATGGCGACGGCGGTGAAGCCGAGTGCCGCCGCGGTACGCAGGAGGGACAGGCGGGGCTGGTCGGGGTAGTCGAAGTAGCGGGAGGTCACCGCTCCCCCGTGCAGCGCGACGAGGACCGCGCGCGGTTCGCGGGCCTCGCACAGCAGCGCGGACATGGGGATGCCGTCGACGTCGACGACGCGCGAAACGACCTCCGCGGTACGTGAGTTCATCCGTCCGCCCGGAAGAGGATCACACCGCTCGGGGTGAGTCCGCCGCTGCTCGCCACCGCCACCCGGGCCCCGGCCACCTGCCTCGGCCCGGCCGCGCCGCGCAGCTGGGTGATGGCCTCGTGGACCAGTCCCATGCCGTGGGTGCGGCCGTGGGAGAGCTGTCCACCGTGGGTGTTCAGGGGCAGTACGCCGTCCCGTGCGATGTTCTTGCCCCCGTCCAGGAAGTCCTTGGACTCACCGATGCCGCAGAACCCCAACCCCTCCAGCCAGGAGAGGCAGTTGAAGGTGAAGCCGTCGTACAGCTCGGCGACGTCGACGTCCTCGGGGCGCAGTGAGGTGCGGGACCACAAGTGGGCGGACTGGCCCAGGACTTGAGGCTCGTGGGTCAGCGTGCTCTGGTCCCATTCGAGCCGTTCCAGGATCTGGGTGCCGACCGCCTCGACCAGTACGGGTGGTTGGGCGAGGTCCCGGGCCGCGTCCACGGCCGACACGATCACGGCGACCGCTCCGTCGCAGGGGACATCACAGTCGTAGAGGCCGAACGGGGTGGTGATCGGGCGGGCGCCCAGATAGTCGTCCATGGTCAGCGGGTCGCGGTAGACCGCCGTGGGGTTGAGTGCCGCGTTGGCCCGCTGGTTGAGGGCGATCCAGCCGAGGGTCTCGCGGGTGGTGCCGTAGCGGTGGAAGTGGCGTTGGGCGTTCTGGGCGAGGGTGTGGGCGGCCGAGGTCGCGCCGAACGGCTTCATCCAGCCGTCCAGTTTCCGCGGCGGGTCCTGCGCGATCCGGCCGCGGCGGACGAGTTCGCCGTACGACGCCTCCCAGACCGTGCGGAAGCACAGGACGTGCCGGGCGAGTCCCCCCGCGATGGCGAGCATTGCGGAAATGAGGGAGCCACAGGGGCCGAAGGTCTCGCTGCCGCCGTTGTACCAGGTCGGTTCCAGGCCGAGGGCGGATTCCAGGGCGGTGACCCCGCCCTCGCCGAAGCCGCCGTACGCGGCGCCGGCGCCCGGGTAGGTGGCCAGACCGTCAATGTCGTCGACGGTCAATCCGGCGTCGGCGATGGCCTGTTGGCAGGCCTCGACGGTCAGGGACACCGGTGGGACGAGGAGGCGGCGGCCGATCCCCGACATGCCGATGCCGGTGATGGCGACCTTGTCCTCGAACTTGTCCGTCGACACCATCGGCCTTACGCGGCGGGCGAGTTGGCGGGTGTCCACCTCGGCGAGCGGCAGCGGGTCCGGGGCCGGGCGTTCGGGTGCCGGGCGGAACAGGGGCAGCCAGGCTTCCTCGACCTCCTCGAAGACGACCTCCATCCGCATGCCCAACTCCAGCTCGTCCGGGGTGCATTGGACGGCGTTGGTGGTGAGCCGGACGCGCGGGTCCTCCTCCAGGGCGACCTGGGCCACGACATAGGGCGCGGGCAGGCCGGGCAGGGCGAAGCGGTGGTTGACGGTGAAGCCGATCAGCGTCGCACGGCCGGATACGGCCCGGACGCCCATGTCGTGGCCGTGGCAGTACCGGCAGACCGGCTGCGGCGGGTGGATGAGGGCCTGGCAGGACCCGCACTCCGCCAGCCGCAGCCGGCCGTCCGCGCCGGAGGTCCAGAAGAACTCGTTCTCCTCCGTGACCACCGGACCGGGGCGCTGACTGTCCGTCATGTGTCGATCCGCGCCGTGGACTTGCGGACGGTGACGGGTTCGGCGAGCCGCTGTTCGTCGCAGACCTTCTGGAGTTCGGCGAGGGTCTCGTCGAGTCCGGCGCCGAGCCGCTCGCCCGGGGTGAAGGTGGCCGGGAGGTGGCGCATGCCCTGGATGACGCCGATGGTCTCGTAGTGCACGGCGCCCTCGGGGTCGCACTCGTAGTCGGGCATCCGGTCGAGTACGGCGGTCACCATCCGCTTGAACACGGTGCGGGCCACGTTGGAGCCGATGCAGCGGTGGATGCCGAGGCCGAAGCTGCTGTGCCGGTTGCCCTTGCGTTCCATGTCGATGCTGTCCGGGTCGGGGAAGACCGAAGGGTCGCGGTTGGCCATCGCCCAGGAGAGCCAGAGGCGTTCGCCCTCCTTGAACTGCGTTCCGGCGATCTCGCAGTCCGCGGTGATGGTGCGGCCGTCTCCGGGTGCCGGGGTGTAGAAGCGCAGGAACTCCTCGGTCGCGGAGTCCAGCAGGGTCTTGCGCTCGCGGCTCAACCGGGCGCGTTCCTCCGGGTGTTGGGAGAGCCATTCGAGGGAGTGGGCGGTGAGCGCGGTGGTGGTGTCGAAGCCGCCGCCGATCAACAGGGCGCACACGCCGAGGAGTTCGCCGTCGTCGGGGTTGCGGCCGTTGATGTCGGCGCGGACCAGCGCGTCGACCAGGCCCGGGCGGGGGTTCTTGCGGATCTCCGCGAGCTGGGACATGAGGTCCATGCCCATCCTGCGGCTGAGGTCCAACACCCGTTGCATGTCGGGCGAGTTGGGTGGGGTGTAGACGGAGGCGTGGGCCGGTTCGTTGTAGATGGTCCAGCGCTCCAGCGGGATACCCATCATCGCCAGGGTGAGCACGGCGGGGACGATGTTGGCGAGGTCGTCGACGAAGTCGATGTACCCGGACTCGATCTTCTCGTCGATGCTGGCGCGCACGACCTCGTCGACGAACGGGATCCAGCGCTGGATCGCGGCCGGAGACAGATAGGGGTTGAGGGTCTGCCGGTAGTAGCGCTGGTCCGGCGGGTCCATCTCCAGGAAGCCGCCCCGGCCCTTCCGCTCGGGGGGCGGTGCGGGGATGGAGATCCCGTTGTATCCGCGCCGCTCCCCCTTCACGTCGTGGTCGTTGGAGAGGAACTCGGCGGACCGCGCGAGTTCGAAGACCTCACGGTTGCCGCTGGCGACCCAGTGGCCGCCGTGGGTCTCCGTCCAGGCGATCGGGCACCGGCCGTGCAGTTCGTGGGTGATGTCCTCGAACCGGTCGCGGTAGTCGGGGGTGTGCCGGTCGAAGTGCACCAGGTGGTGCTTGCGGCCACCGTCGTCGTCGACGGCCGCTTCTTCCGTGTTCATGCGGAGTCCTCTCCCGCTCGGTGGCTGAGGTGGGGTCAGGAGATGAGGGAGATCGCCCGTTCCGGACAGGACAGGACCGCCTCGCGGACGGCCTCCTCCTGGTCGGCGGGGACTTCTTCCTCTACGACCGAGGAGTGCCCGTCGATCTCGCTGAGTTCGAAGGTGTCCGGAGCGCGCATCGCGCAGAGCGTGTGGCCCTGGCAGCGCTCCGGGTCGACTCGTACCTTCACGGTCCTTCCTTCCTGCCGTGCTGAACGGGGCGCGTGGCGTGATTACTTGAGGTCGGAGAGCGACTTGCCGACGTCCGCCAGGGTCGGCGGCTTGCCGTAGTTCCCCTTGAACTTGTAGGCGGGCGCGTCGCAGCGGTAGACGCCCTCGGTGGGCTTGAAGTCGGCCGGCACCCAGCCGCTGGTGGTGGCCTTCTCGACGTTGAAGCACTTCAGGGGCTCGTCGGGCGAGGACAGGTTGACCGAGGCGTGGAGCCCGCCCCCGGTCCAGTCGGTCTGCTTCTTGGCGTTCTCAAGGACACAACTGCGGGTCAGCTCGGCGCAGTCGCGGGCCGAGGTGGCGAACAGCAGCCAGCTTGAGAAGGCCTGCATGGCGGGCAGGGTGAGCTGCGCGTCGGGCGCGTACTTCTTGAACAGGGCGACCATCTCCTTCGTCGCCGGGTTGTCGTCGGCCTTCTCCAACGGGTATCCGTTGATGGAGGCGAAGTTGGTCTGTGTACCGAGCGCGGGACCGGCCAGTTTCACGAAGGCGGGGCCGTAGGCGTTGCTGTTGGCGTCGATCCAGTCGAGCTTGTAGTCGATGTTGGTGAGCGCCTGCTCCAGCTTCGCCAACTGGGTGAAGTCACCCAGGAAGACGAGTCCCTTGACCTTCTTCGTCTTGATGGACTGGGCGTACGGCGTCCAGTCGGAGACACCCTGTGCGGGGTAGAGGTCGGAGTAGGTGACCTTGCCGCCCATCGCGGTGAGGACTTCCTTGTCCTGGGCCGCGATGACCTTGGTGACGGGCACGTCTCCGGTGATGATGCCGACGCCGCTCGCGGACGACGGGTACGCCTCCTTCAACAGCCAGGAGAAGTAACCGGCGTAGGGCGAATAGCCCGTCGAGGCGCCCATGGCCATGACCTGGAGGTCCGCGCCGATCTCGGAGGTGACCTGTGCCGGGAACTCGGGGAGCAGGCACTTCAGGCGGGTCTTGACGCCCAGGCCGTCGAGGGCCGCGCCGCCGCCCACCTCGAAGAAGTCGGTGCGGCAGGCCCCGATCATCTGCTGGTTGACCTGCATGAGCGCGGAGTCGTGCGTCACGGGTGTGATCTTGCGGCCGTTGATGCCGCCAGCCGCGTTGCACCAGGAGGCGAAGACCTTCGCCGCGTTCTCGAACTCCGGGTTCTTGGTGAACCCGACGTCGGAGAAGACGCCGACCTTGATCTCGGAGCTGGTGACGCCCTGGCTGGTCACGGACTTGGCCGTGCCCTTGCCGCAGACGGACTTCAGCGAGCCGAAGTCGGTGGACGCGGTGTCGGCGGCTCCGGTGGTGGAAGGACTGCTGCTGGTGTCCGCGGTCTTGGTGCGGCCGGAGCATCCGGCCGCGGCCGCGAGGGCCAGGACGAGCGCGGGGATGAGCAAGCGTCTCATCGGTTCTCCTCGTTGAGAATGAGTCCCGCTGTCGGGTGGTCAGGTGACGGCGCCCGCCGCCTTGAGCGCGATGATGCGGTCCCAGTCGAGGCCCAGTTCGAGGAGGATCTCCTCGGTCTGGGCGGCGAACTCGGGTGCGGGCCCGAGTTCGGGGGCTTGCACGTCGAACTGCACGGGGCTGCTGACCAGTTCGAGTTCTCCTGCCCGCAGCAGGTACTCGTTGGCTCTGATCTGCGGGTCGTCGCCCACTTGCAGGGAGTCCTGCACCGGGGCCCAGGGCCCGGCCAGGGTGGCGAAGCGCCGGCTCCACTCCGCGAGGGTGCGAGTGGCGAGGACTTCGCGCAGGATCTTGACGGCCTCCGCCGTGTTGGCCACGAGGTGCTCGGCCGTGTCGAAGCGTGGGTCGTCGGCGAGTTCGGGGCGGTCGATGTGCCGGCAGACATCGGCCCAGAACTTGCCTGGCTGCATCATCACGAACGCCAGGTGGTGGCCGTCGGACGTCTCGTACAGACCGGACAGCGGGTTGGCTATGGAGCCGTGGGTGCCGACGGGCGGCGGGATCCACGGCTTGCCCAGGTGCAGGGAGAGCGCGGTGGCGTGGCCCATCGCCCACAGTCCGCTGCCGAGCAGGGAGACGTCCACGACGGACGGTTCGCCGGTGCGCTCGCGTTTGAGGAGCGCCGCCGCGATGCCGCCGGCGAGGTTGGTGCCGGAGATCGTGTCGCCGTAGGCCGGTGACGGCGGGTTGATGATGCCGTCCGTGCCCTCGGGGGTGATGCTCGCGGCGGTGCCGGCGCGTGCCCAGAACGCCGTCATGTCGTAGCCACCCTTCCCCGCCTCCGGTCCACGCGGCCCGAAGGCGCTGCCCCGGGCGTAGACGATGCGGGGGTTGACGGTACGGATGTCGTCGACGTCGATGCCGAACTTGTCCCGGTGGCCGGGAAGGAAGCTGGTCAGGAACACGTCGGCGTGCCGGGCCAGTTCGTACAGCACCTCCTTGCCCTCGGGCCGGGAGATGTCGAGACCGAGGCTGCGCTTGCCGCGGTTGGCATGCTCGACGTTGGGGTTGGGGTCGCCCTCGACGCGCATCGTGCCGGTCTGGCGGAGACCGCGTTGCGGATCGCCGGTGACGGCGTGCTCGACCTTGATGACGTCCGCTCCCCAGTCGGCGAGGACGGCTCCCGCGGAGGGCACGAAGCCGTACATCGCGACTTCGAGGACGCGGATTCCGTCGAGCGGCATCATGACCGCACCACGACCGCGAAGGACTTGTACTCCAGGAACTCCTCCAGGCCCGGCACTCCGCTCTCCCTGCCGATGCCCGACTGCTTGTAGCCGCCGAACGGCACGTCCGCCGCGAAGTAGTTGCCGCCGTTGATGCTGAAGGTGCCGGTACGGATCCGGCGAGCCAGCGCGATGGCCCGCTCGTCGTCGCCGCTCTGGATCCCGCCGGAGAGACCGAAGATGGAGTTGTTGGCGATGCGCACGGCGTCGTCATCGTCGTCGTACGGGATCACCACGAGGACCGGCCCGAAGACCTCGTCCTGGGCGATCTCGCTGTCCGGATCGACGTTGCTGAGGAGGGTCGGCCTGTAGAAGAAGCCGGGATCGACCTTCTCACCACCGGTGACGAGGTTCGCGCCTGCGGCCACGGCCCGCTGCACCATCCCGTCGACCTTCTCGCGCTGGCGCTCGCTGATGAGCGGGCCCGCGAAGGTCTTCGGGTCGGCGGGGTCGCCGAGCGGGATACGGGCGAGGCCCGCCGCCACCTTCTCGACGAGCTCGTCGTGGTGCTCCCGGGGCACGAGCAGCCGGGAGGTGAGCGCGCAACCCTGCCCGGAGTGCGAGCAGATGGTGCCGGCCGCGAACATCGCGGCGGTGGCGAAGTCGGCGTCGTCGAGCACGATCATGGCGGACTTGCCGCCGAGTTCCAGGAAGACCTTCTTCACCGTACGGCTCGCCGCCTCCATGATGCGGCGGCCGGTCGCGGTGGAGCCGGTGAAGGTGATCATGTCGACGTCGGGGTGCGTGGTGAGCGTCTCGCCGACGTCTGCGCTGGAGGACGTGAGGACGTTGACCACACCGGGCGGGAAGTCCGTGTGCTCGGCGATGAGTTGACCGAGGAACAGGGTGGTCAGCGGGGTGTCCGGGGCGCCCTTGAGGACGACCGTGCAGCCGGCCGCGAGTGCGGGAGCGAGCTTGGCGAGGGCCAGTTGGTTCGGGTAGTTGTACGCGATGATCGCGGTGACGACCCCGGCGGCCTCCTTCTCCACCCAACGGCGGTGGCGCTGGCCGCGGATCTCGACCTCGCCCAGCTCCTCCGTCAACGGGTACTTGCGCAGCAGGTCCGCGTAGAACCGCACCAGCTTGACGGGGTCGTCGAGTTGGGGGCCGTAGGTGAGCATGCGGGGCGCGCCGACCTCGGCGATCGTCAGCTCGCGCAGCTCCTCGACGTGGTCGAGGAGCGCCTGGTGCAGCTGGTCGAGACAGCGGATGCGCAGCTGTACGTCGATGGACCAGGCGGTGGTGTCGAAGGCGGTCCGCGCGGCTGCTACGGCGGCTTCGGCCTGGGCCGTGGTGGCCTCGGGGGCGTGGCCGTAGACCTCGCCGGTGGCGGGGTTGAGGGAGGGGAACGTCCGCTCCCCGTCGACCAGTTGGCCGTTGATGAGCAGGCGGGTCACAGCCGCACCACCTGTCCGCCGTCCACGCTGATGGTCTGGCCCGTCAGCCAGCTGGCGTCGTCGGAGAGCAGGAACAGCACGGTGGGGGTGAGGTCGCCGGGGGTGCCCATCCGTTTGATGGCCAGGGCCTGGGTCATCCGCTCCTGGAACTCGACCGGTACGACGGTGGCCGTGGCCTCCGTGTCGGTGGGGCCGGGGGCGATGGCGTTGACGCGGATGCCCCGGCCGCCGAGTTCGGCGGCGAGGGACGCGGTGAGGTGGTTGATGCCGATCTTGGCCAGTCCGTAGTAGCCGCTGGCCATGTAGGCGGCGGCGGAGGACTGGTTGACGATCGCGGCGCCCTCGCTCAGGTGCGGGACGACGGCCCTGGTGACGTACAGGGCCCCCATCAGGTTCACCTGGATGAAGCGGTTGAGGTAGTCGAGGTCGACCGTGGTCAGGCCCTCGCGCCGCATGCTGTGGTAGATCGCCGCGTTGTTGATCAGGTAGTCGATGCGGCCGAACTCGGCGACGGTGGCGGCGGCCAGCGCGTCGGCCGAGGCGGGGTCTCCGACGTCGACCTTGACGAAGAGCGCGGAGTCGATGTCCTTGGCGACCCGCTGCCCCTGCTCCTCGTTGATGTCCGCGACCACGACCCGTGCGCCCTCGGCGGCCAGCGCCCGGGCGTAGTCCTCGCCGATTCCCTGTCCCGCTCCGGTGACGATCGCCACCTTGTCCTGGAACCGCATCCTGTTCTCCTCGCATGGATGGGCGGCTTGCTCCAATGAGGCGGAAACTACATTCTCCTTATACGCGAATCAACCATCCGGAAGCGAGAATGTCATCCTGACGTTTCGCTGACAGGTACACGGGGTGCGGCGAACAGCCCCCGCCTGCGCGGGACTTCCGAAGCACCGGACACGAGAATACGCTTCTCAGATCCGGAAGGGAGATTTTCATGATCGAGACGAAGGGGGTTCCGGCATGAGGACAGCCCTCGTCACAGGCGGCGGCTCCGGCATCGGACTGGCCATCGCACAGCGCCTGGAGGCCGACGGTCTCCAGGTCGCCACCCTCGACCTCAATCCGTCCGACAGGGGCTTCTCCCGGAAGGCCGACGTCTCCGACCGGGCTCAGGTGGACGAGGCACTGACCGAGATCCGGGAGCAGCTCGGCCCGGTCACGGTCCTGGTCAACGCGGCGGGGATGGAGGGCTACAAGCGCTTCGCCAACCTGACCTTCCAGGCCTGGCAGCGGGTGATCGACGTCAATCTCAACGGCGTCTTCCACTGCGTCCAGGCCGTCCTGCCCGACATGGTCGAGGCCGGCTGGGGGCGGATCGTCAACATCTCCTCGTCCAGCGCGCACTCCGGCCAGCCGTTCATGACGCACTACGTGGCCGCCAAGTCGGCCGTCAACGGGCTGACCAAGGCACTGGCCCTGGAGCTGGGCCCGCAGGGCATCACCGTGAACGCGGTGCCGCCCGGCTTCATCGACACACCGATGCTGCGCCGCTCCGAGGAGCGCCAACTGCTCGGCGGGACGGTCGAGGAGCACATCCAGCGCACTCCGGTACGGCGCGTCGGGCGCCCCGAGGACATCGCCGCGGCCTGCGCCTTCCTCGCCTCCGAGGAGGCCGGCTACATCACCGGCCAGATCCTGGGCGTGAACGGCGGGCGGAACACGTGACCGAGAACGGCGAGACCGCCGCCGGTGTCCGCATCCCCCCGGTGCCGTACGACGAGTGGGACCACGACCTGTTCTCGGTCATCAACCCCAACAAGAAGCTGCCGGAGGCCAACGTCCTGGGGATCTTCCAGCGGCATCCGGCCCTGGCGCGGGCGTTCCTGACGTTCAACATGCACCTCAACACCACGACCCTGCCGGTGCGCGTACGCGAGCTGGCCATCATGCGCGTGGCCTGGCGGCGGGCCAGCAGATACGAGTGGGCGAGCCATGTCCTGATCGGCCGGAAGTACGGGGTGACCGAGGCGGAGATCGAGGAAGTCCGCACCGGCGCAGACACCTTGCTCAACCGGGCGGTGGACGAACTGGACGCCGACTCGGGCCTCTCCGACGCGACCTATGCGGCGCTCGCCGTCGACCTGGACGAACACCAGCTCATGGACCTGGTCTTCACCATCGGCGCGTACACGATGCTCACGATGGCCCTCAACACCTTCGGCGTGGAACTCGACCCCGTGATCTCGGAAGAGAACTTCAGTTTCCCAAAAAGAGAATGGTATTCTCACAAACGAGAGGGGTGATCCCATGCCACACTTCGCCAAGCCGGCGGCCGGAAGCTGGACCGAGAACTACCCCGAGCTGGGCACGAGCCCGGTGAACTACGAGGACTCCATCGACCCCGCGTACTACGAGGCGGAGAAGGAGGCGATCTTCAAGAAGACCTGGCTTAACGTCGGCCGGGTCGAGCAAGTGCCCAAGGTCGGCAGCTACTTCACCAAGGAGCTGGCCGTCGCCGACACCTCACTGGTGATCGTGCGGGGCAAGGACAAGGAGATCCGCGCCTTCCACAACGTGTGCCGCCATCGCGGCAACAAGCTCGTGTGGAACGACTACCCGGGCGAGGAGGTCAAGGGCACCTGCCGCCAGTTCACCTGCAAGTACCACGCCTGGCGCTACAGCCTCGACGGCGATCTGACCTTCGTCCAGCAGGAGAAGGAGTTCTTCGACCTGGACAAGGCGGACTACGGCCTCAAGCTGGTCCGCTGCGAGGTCTGGGAGGGGTTCATCTTCGTCAACCTCGACCCGAACGCCCAGCCGCTCAAGGAGTATCTGGGCGAGTTCGCCAAGGGACTCGAGGGCTACCCCTTCCACGAGATGACCGAGGTCTTCACGTACAAGGCGGAGATCGGCAGCAACTGGAAGCTGTTCATCGACGCGTTCGCGGAGTTCTACCACGCGCCCGTCCTGCACATGAAGCAGGCCGTCAAGGACGAGGCCGACAAGCTCTTCAACGTCGGGTACGAGGCGCTGCACTACGAGATCCACCCCCCGCACTCGATGATCTCCTCCTGGGGAGGCATGTCCCCGCCCAAGGACCTGACCATCGTCAAGCCCATCGAACGCGTCCTGCGCAGCGGCCTGTTCGGGCCGTGGGAAGCTCCCGACATCGAGGGCCTCGACCCGCTTCCCCCCGGCCTCAACCCGGGCGGGCACCGCGCGTGGGGCAACGACTCCTTCGAGTTCTTCCCGAACATGACCCTGCTGATCTGGAAGCCCGGCTGGTACCTGACGTACCACTACTGGCCGACCGCGGTGGACAAGCACCTCTTCGAGGCCAACCTGTACTTCGTGCCCGCCAAGACGGCGCGCGAGCGGCTGAAGCAGGAGCTGGCGGCGGTGACGTTCAAGGAGTACGCGCTCCAGGACGGCAACACGCTGGAGGCCACCCAGACGATGCTCAAGAGCCGGGTCGTCACCGAATTCCCGCTCTGTGACCAGGAGTTGCTGCTCCGCCATCTGCACAAGACGGTCGCCGACCACGTCAAGGAGCACACCGATGCTGCCCAGTGAGTTCGCGGTGCTCGAACCGTTCAGCGAGTGGGTCCTGGAGTCGGAGCGCGAGCGGTACACCAAGCGCCTGGCCAGCTCCATGGAGGAGATGCAGGCCTTCTACGACGCCGCGTTCCCGCTCCTGGAACAGGCCTCCGACCACCTCGACAAGTTCCCGCTCTCCGAACTCCCGGAGCAGGAGCGCAACCTGCTGCTCCTGATGTTCTCTTTGGTGAACGTGTCGTTCCCGGTCGAGGTCTGGAAGCAGGCCCGGGTGCCGGACAGCGGGGCCGCCTACATGGACCTCGTCGTCGAGCCGAAGGTCTGACCGGTCGTGCTCACGCTCAGAGCGGCGCGTGTACTGCACGTGGAGACGGGCGAGTTGGAGTCGCCGGGCCTGGTCAGGATCGACGGCGACCGCATCACAGGCGACACCCGCGACGATGAGGTCCTCGACCTCGGTGACGTGACCCTCCTGCCCGGTCTCATGGACATGGAGGTCAACCTTCTGATGGGCGGCCGGGGAGAGACGCTCGCGCTCTCCCCCGTCCAGGACGATCCTCCGCTGCGGATGCTCCGCGCGGTGGGCAACGCCCGGCGGACCCTGCGCGCGGGCTTCACCACGGTCAGGAACCTCGGCCTGTTCGTGAAGACGGGCGGCTATCTGCTGGACGTCGCGCTGGCCAAGGCCATCGACGCCGGCTGGATCGACGGCCCGCGCATCGTGCCGGCCGGGCACGCCATCACACCGACCGGCGGCCATCTGGACCCCACGATGTTCGCCGCGTACGCCCCCGGAATCATGCCTCTCTCCCTCGAAGAGGGCATCGCCAACGGTGTCGACGAGGTGCGCAAGGCCGTCCGCTACCAGATCAAGCACGGGGCACGGCTCATCAAGGTCTGCGCGTCCGGGGGCGTGATGTCGCACACCGGCACCCCCGGTGCGCAGCACTACTCCGACGAGGAGCTGCGCGCCATCGTCGACGAGGCCCACCGGCGCGGACTGAAGGTGGCGGCTCACACTCATGGGGCCGACGCCGTCCGCTCGGCGGTGGAGGCGGGCATCGACTGCATCGAGCACGGCTTCCTGCTCGACGACGACACCATCGCGCTGATGGCGGAGAGGGGCACTTTCCTGGTGCCGACCACCGCTCTCATCGATGGGATGGACCTGTCCCATTCGGCTCCTGAGCTGGTGGAGAAGGCCGCCGAGATCTTCCCCCGGGCGAAGACGGTGGTGTCCAGGGCCGGGAAGGCGGGTGTCCGTATGGCGCTGGGCACGGACGCGCCGGCGATTCCGCACGGCCGTGGCGCGCAGGAGCTGATCGCCCTGGTCGAGCGCGGGATGACTCCCCTGGAGGCGCTCCAGGCGGCGACCGTCAACGCGGCGGAGCTGATCGACTCCGACGACCGGGGCCGTATCGCCGAGGGACTGCTCGCCGACCTGATCGCAGTACCCGGCAACCCGCTGGAGGACGTCTCCGTGATGGCGGACGTCCGGTTCGTGATGAAGGGCGGGAAGGTGTTCCGCGACGAACGCCGCTGACACCAACGCCCGGGCCGGTCGGGCGAGTTGATCAGTTCGGCGGCCCGTCGAGCAGCCGTAGCATCCGGAGGATCATCTCCACCGTGCGCTCGACGGGGCGGTTGCGGGCCGTGACCGTGGACAGGAGGGTGCGGGTCAGTACGGCGCCGAGGAGCATGTCGAAGACGTCGTCCGGGTCCACGGCGGGGTCGACGCTCCCGGTCGGCGCGGCGCGGCGCGCAGGATGTCCTGTAACTGCGGTCGCGCCGACACCCGCAGCAGCATCTCCGGCGGCCGGGGGCGGTTCTACGTCTGGGAGTGCGCGAAGAGTCCGGCTGCGGCGGCGCGTGCCGCAGGGGCGCCGAAGGCCGCCAAGTAGGCACGGATGAACCGGCGCAGGTCACGGCGGAGGTCCCTCGTCGGCCGGACGCTCACCGGGCTGAGTCCGGGGAACGTGGCCTCCTCGATCAGCTCGATCCGGGACGGCCAGCGACGGTAGATGGCGGAGGCGTGCACGCCCGGGTGCTCGGCCAGCGCTTGGATCGTTGTCGCGTCGAAGCCGCGCTGGACGAGCAGGTCGCGCGTCGCCGCGAGCGCTCGCTCGTTGATGCTGGTCCGAAGGAGACGGGCATCGGAGAACTTCGAAGATCGGAGGAGAGTCTGATGCGTGCTGCTGTGCTGCGTGGCGGGACGGTCGAGACGCGGAGCGTCGACGATCCGGCCCCCGGACCGGGCCAACTCCTCGTCCGCTCGCTGGCGTGCGGGATCTGCGCGTCGGATCTGCACTTCATGGACCATCCCGAGGCGGGCGCGGACGACGACAGCGGGATGTCGACGTACGACCAGGACGTCGACATCGTGATGGGGCACGAGTACTGCGCCGAGGTCATGGACTACGGCCCCGGCACCGAGCGGCGGATCCCGGTCGGGACGCGGGTCAGTTCGCTGCCCGTACTGAACACCCCCGGCGGCCGCAGGATCATCGGCCAGAATCCTGAATCGCCCGGTGGGTTAGGCGAGTTGTTCCTGTTGACCGAGGTCATCACCCGGGTCGTGGTCTCGGAGCTGCCGAGCGGGATCGTGTGTGTCGCCGACGCGATCTCGGTGGGGTGGTCGACCTCGTCGCGCGCCCAACTGGCCGACCGGGACGTACCGTTGGTCATCGGCTGCGGTGCCATCGCCCTGTCGGCGATCGGTCGGCTCAAGAGCCTCGGCGTCGGGCCGATCGTGGCGGCCGACCTGGTCGCGTCGCGTCGTGCGACCGCGCTGGCCATGGGTGCCGATGTGGTCGTCGACCCGGGCGAGGTCTCGCCGTACGAGACATGGCGCAACGCGGCCGGTCCGCAGGCGAGTTGTGTCGTGTTCGAGTGCGTCGGCGTGCCGGGCGTTCTCGACTCGATCATCAAGGGGTGTGAGCGCGGCACCCGGATCTTCTCCGTCGGCCGGCCGCCCGAGGGCGACCATCTGCACACCCTGACCGCCAAGCGGAAGGGGCTCAACATCCAGTTCGGGGGCGGCCCGTCGATGGACCACTGGGACGAGGCGTTCCGGGCCGTCTGCTCCGGCCGCCTCGACGTCGGGCCGATGCTCGGCCACACCGTCGGGCTCGACAGGGTTCCGGCGGCGCTCGACGCGGCGCGGGACGCCGACGGTCCGGCCCGCATCATCGTCGTACCAGGGAGTTGAACCCACTCATGAGCGAGAGCGACGAACTTGCCCAACTGCGTTCCACCGTCGGGGCGTTGGCGGCGAAGGTGCGCGCCCTGGAGGACCAGGTCGAGATCACTCAACTCGTCGCCCAGTACGGGCCGGCGGTCGACAGCGGTTCCGGAGAGGCCGCCGCGGCGCTCCGGACCGAGGACGGTGTCTTCGACGCGATCCCCCATCTGCGGATGGAGGGCCGGGAGGGCATCGTCGGCATGGTGCACGGCCCGGGCCATCAGAGCGTGATCCACAACGGCTGCGGCCATGTGCTGACCGCGCCGCACGTCGTCGTGGACGGCGACCACGCGACCGGCCGCAGTCATGCGCTGCATCTGCGGTGGGACGCCGACGCGGGCCGGTTCTGGGTGTTCCAGGTCTCCGCCAATACCTGGCGCTGGGTGCGCACTTCGGAGGGGTGGCGGATCGCCGAGCGGATCAACGCCAACCTCGACGGCACCGACGGGCCGCGTGCGATGCTGGCGCCGACGGCCAACTCCAAGTCCTTGGAGCAGAGTTGAGGATCGGGTTCATCGGGTGGGGCCGGATGGGGCGGCCGATCGTCGACCGGCTGACGGCCGCCGGGCATGACGTCACAGTCCTTGCACGCAGCCCGGAGGCCCGTGCGGCCGCCCAGGAGAGCGGGCTTGCGCCGACCGACACGGTTAGGGCGACAGTCCGCGACGCCGACGCGGTGTTCGTCGTCGTACTGAAGGACGAGCAGGTACGTGCGGTGTGCCTCGGCGCGGACGGCGCCCTCTCGGCCATGAAGCCGGGATCGACGCTCGTCCAGCACACCACCTCCGATCCCGCCACCGCGCAACTGCTTGCCGAGGCGGGCACGGAGCGCGGTGTCGGAGTCCTCGACGCCGCGCTCTCGGGAGGCCCGCACGACATCGCGGCGGGCCGTCTCACCCTGTGGGTCGGCGGGGACGAGGCTCAACTGGACTCGACGCGCCCGCTGTTGGAGGCGTACGCCTCGCCGGTCATGTTCGTGGGACCGGCCGGCAACGGTCAGCGGGTCAAGCTCGTCAACAACGCCCTGTTCGTGGCGCAGGTCGGTCTCGCGGTCGACGCGGTACGGATCGCGGGTTCGCTGGGCATCGACGAGAAGGCGATCCTCGCCGCGCTCCAGCACGGCAGCGGTGCCAGTCGCGCGCTCGGTGTCGTCGCCAATGGGGGCTCCGTCGGCTCGGTCGCGGAGCGGCTGGCAGACCTGATGAGCAAGGACGTCCGCGTGGTGCGCGAGGTGGCGCACAGCGCGGGAGCGGACCTGGGGATCATCGGGACGGTGCTGTCGTCGGACGCGGTCGAGAAGAAGGTACTCCGGTCGTCCTGGATGAACTCGTCGTCCTAGACAACCCTATCGAGGAGTAACGAAGTGACTGAATCGCTCACCGCCAAGTACGGGCCGTGGGGTGTCGTCGCCGGTGGGTCGGACGGGGCGGGTGCCGCGTTCGCCCACCGGATGGCCGCCCAGGGGATGAACGTCGTACTGGTGGCCCGGCGGCTGCCCGTACTGGAGGAGTCCGCCGACGAGATGCGCGCCCGGTACGGCGTCGAGGTCCGTACCGTCGCGCTCGACCTCAGCTCCCCCACCGCCCTGGCGGAGTTGGAGCAGGCGACCGCCGGTCTGGAGGTCGGACTGTTCGTGTACAACGCGGGCAGCGACGACCGCAGCGTCCCGTTCCTCGACAAGGACCTCGACGTCCACCTGGGGCTGGTGCGGCGCAACTGCGCGGCCGTACTCGAAGCGGCCTACCGCTTCGGCGGCCCGATGGTGGCGCGCAAGCGGGGCGCCGTGGTCCTGGTGACCTCGGGCGCCGCGTGGGCCGGTGGCGCCACTCTCGCCGCCTACGGCGCGTCGAAGGCGTTCGACCTGATCCTCGCGGAGAGCCTGTGGGCTGAGTGGCGGGACAGCGGGGTGGACGTCCTGGGGCTGGTACTCGGCAGGACAGACACCCCTTCCCTGCGGCGGACCCAGGAGGTCCAAGGGGGTTCGTACGGCGGTGACTTGGCCGACCCGGACGACGTGGCCGCCGAGGCGCTCGGCCATCTCTCCGACGGCCCGACCTGGATCTGCGGCAGCCCGACCCCGACCGGCGGTTCGCCGTTCGGGGCGCTGAGCCGCCGTGACGCGGTCCTCGCGATGAGCCGGGGCGCGACCGCGCACCGCGAGTGATGCACGGTCGCGCCACCGCCTACTGACCCTTGAGGCGTTCCTTCATGCCGTCGAGCTTCGTGAGAATGGGATATCCGGAGACGCTCAACGCGTTTCCGTGTCCCGTCTCGTGGATGTCGAACACGGACTGGATGGCCGCGTAGAAGCCCTGGACGTCGAGGCTCTGGTTGACGGCGCGTTTGGCCTGGCGGAGGCCGAAGGACGGCATGCGGGCGATCTGGCGGGCCAACTCCATTGCCTCGGTGTCCAGTTGGTCGAGGGGGACGACCTTGTTCACCATGCCGACCTTCTCCGCCTCCTCGGCGGTGACGGCCCGTCCGGTGAAGAGGATCTCCTTCGCCTTGCGCGGGCCCAACTCCCAGGTGTGGCCGTGGTATTCGACTCCCCCGATGCCCATGTGCACGACGGGGTCGGAGAATTCGGCGTTCTCGGCTGCCACGATCAGATCGCAGGGCCAGCACAGCATCAGTCCGCCCGCGATGCACTTGCCCTGGACCGCGGCGATCGACGGCTTGGGGACGTTGCGCCAGCGCAGCGTGTATTCCAGGTAGCGGCGGGACTCGGCGGCGTAGATCCACTCCAGGGTGATCTCGTTCGGGGCCGGCCAGCGGTCCTTGAGGTCGTGGCCGGAGGAGAAGTGCTTGCCGTTGCCCCGCAGGAGGATCACCTTGACCTCCTCGTCGGCGGCGGCCCGGCGCCAGGCGGCGTCCAGCGCGTCGAGGAGAACCGAGTTCTGGGCGTTGGCGACCTCGGGCCGGTTCAGCGTGATGACCGCGACCTTGCTGTCGACCTCGTAGAGGACCTCGTCCTTGTCCACTGCGTCTGCCGCTGTGTCTGTCATGGGTCCCGTCTTCCGTCGGCTCTATCGGGGCAGGCCGAGGATGCGCTCGGCGATGATGTTGCGCTGGATCTCGGAGGTGCCGCCGGCGATCGTCCCGCCGAAGCTGCGCGCGTACCGCTCGAACCAACTGGCGGTGAACGCCTCGATGTTCATATGGGTGTACGGCCCGGTCTGCACCGGATGCAGCAGCGCCTCGGTCCCGTGGTGTTCGAGGGCGTGCAGTTCGGCGCTCTGCGCGGCCTCGGAGCCGAGCAGTTTCAGCACCGAGATCTCCACCGGGTTCCGGTCGGCCCCGAGCAGCCGGTAGCCGAGCAACCGCAGCGCCTGGACGTCCATTTGGAGCGTGGCGTACCACTCCTCGTCGCAGGGCGAGTCCTGGATCAGGCCGTCCATCCGCTCGGCGTAGTGCACCCACAGCAGGGTCCGTTCGTGCCCGAGCGAGCCGTTGGCCACGCGCCAGCCCTCGTTGAGGGGGCCGACGAGGTTCTCCTTGGGGACGCGGACGTCGGTGAAGAACACCTCGTTGAAGTCGAGGTCGTCGGGGGCGGCGATCGATCCGAACGGCCGCCGGACCAGGCCTTCGGAGTCGGTCGGGATGAGCAGGACGCTGATGCCCTTGTGCTTGGGGGCGCCGGGGTCGGTGCGGACGAAGGTGAGAAGCACGTCGGCGTGGTGCGCGCCGGAGGTCCACACCTTCTGTCCGTTGACGACGAAGTGGTCTCCGTCGAGGACCGCGCGGGTCCGTAGCCCCGCCAGGTCCGAACCCGCCCCGGGCTCGCTCATGCCGAGCGAGGCCGTGATCTCGGCGCGCAGCAGCGGTACGGCCCAGTCGCGTTTCTGCTGCTCCGTGCCGAAGGTGAGCAAGGAGGCCGCGATGATGTTGAGGCCCTGCGGGTTGAAGCTGTGGTAGATGCGCCGCCGGGACAACTCCTCCAGGTGGGCGACGACTTGGGCCAGGGTGGCGTTGCGCCCGCCGTACTCCGGTGGCTGGGCGGGCAGCAGCCAGCCCTCGTCGAAGAGGGTGCGCTGCCAGCGCCGGGCCCAATCCGGTATGTCCGCGCTGGACTTGGAGCGGACGGTGGCCTCTTCGGGGGTGGGCAGGTGGGTGTCGAGGAAGGCGCTGAAATCGGCGCGGAACTTCTCGACCTCGGGGTCGGGGGCCAGCCTCATACCAGCAGCGCCTTCCTGTGCTCGGACGCCGTGCCGAGGAGCAGGTCCCCGGCCTTGGCCCGCTTGAGATGGATCTGTAGTTCGTTCTCCCACGTGTAGCCCATGGCCCCGAAGAGCTGGAACCCGTTGCGGAAACACACCCGTTGGCAGTCTCCGGCGGCTGCTTTCGCCATCGCGGCGGCCCGGCCGCGGCGCGGGTCGTCCTCGGCGATGGTGAGTGCGGAGAAGTAGGCGAGCACCTTGGCGCGTTCGATGGCGACGTACATGTCGGCAGCCTTGTGCTTGACGGCCTGGAACGAGCCGATGGGCACGCCGAATTGGTGCCGCTCTTTCACATGGGCGACGACCAGGTCGAGGATGCGCCGGCAACTGCCGACGGTGCTGACCGCCAGGCCCATCAGGGCCAGGTCCCGTACGCCGGCGACCAGGTCCGGGGCGTCCACCCGGGCCACGTGCAGGGTCGGGTCGAACACGGAGACCCGCTCGGCCGCCAGGTCCTTTCCGTTCCGTACGACCACGCCCTGGGAGGTGAGAAGGGCGATCTCGTCGGCGCGGTCGGCGTCGAGGACGAACCGGCCCTCGCCGTCGAAGACACCGGTGCCCGAGCCGCGCGGCAGCCGTCCGGCCAGCGGCGCGAACCAGGTGGCGGTGGCGAGGAAGGGTGTCGGGTCGGCGGCGTAGCCCAACTCCTCCAGCACGATGGCGAGTTCCACCGGCGGAGCTTCGAGCCAGCCCAACTCCAGGTAGGTGTCCCAGAGTTGGCCCTCGGGAAGCGACCGTGACCTGCTGACCGTTTCGCGGACCACTCGCTGGAGCAGTCGCTGCTCGTCGTCGAACTCAAACTCCATGCGCGACCTCCAGAAGGACCTTGCCGATGGCGCGCCGCCCCAGGCTGAGGGCGGCGGCGACTTCGGCGAGCGGATACACGGCGTGGACGCGGGGACTGATCTTCCCGGCGGCGAACAGTCCGTGAAGTTCGGTGCGGGCGGCGACCAGGTCGTCCCTCCGGTGCCGCGCCCAGCCGCCGAGGTCGAAGCCGTGGACGCTGACGCCCTTGAGCATCGGGAGGTTGAGCGGGATGCTCGGGATCTCCCCGCTCGCGAACCCCACGCTCACGAACCGTCCGCCCCAGCGCATCGCCCGCAACGCCTCCTCCGCGTACGGCCCGCCGACGGGGTCGATCACGACATCGGCGCCGCCCGCGTCCCGCAGGCTCCGCTTCAGATCGTCGTACGGCAAGGTGACGTGCGCGCCCTGCTCGGCGCACACCGCTCGCTTCTCCTCCGTGGAGGCGATGGCAACGACCTCGGCGCCGAGCAGCGCGGCGAGTTCGACGGTCGCGAGGCCGACCCCGCCGGCCGCTCCGAGGACGGCCACCCGCTCCCCCGGCTGCACGTCGGCGACCAGGCGGAGCGCGTCGAAGGCGGTGGCGTGGCTGACCCCGAAGGCCGCCGCGCGCTCGGTGGGGATGCCCTCGGGGATCCGGCTCAGGCCGACGGGGCGGGCGGTGACGCGTTCGGCGAAGGCGCCGACGAACATCGAGCCGAAGACCCGCTCGCCCTTCTCGAATCCGTGCGCGGAGGCGACGACCACACCGGCGAACTCACTGCCCGGGGTGAAGGGCGGTTCCGCCTTCACCTGGTAGGCGCCGTCGATCACGAGGACGTCGGCGAAGTTGACGGCGGCGTAGTGCACGTCGACCGGGATACCGCCGTCCGACCCGGCCAACTCCCCATCCGAGACCACTGGTTCAGGAATGTCCTCAACGACCACCGGGCCGCCGACGGCGTTGCAGCGGGCGGCTCTCATAGCCGGGTCGTGGCGGCGAGCTCGGCCGCCTGGGCGGCCATCTGCAGGACGACGTCGCCGTAGTGTGCCATCTTGGGGTTGCCGCCCTCATCCTTCACATGCCGGGCGTAGCCGCCCTCCAGGACGACGGCCATCTTGAAGCGGGCGAGGATGACGTAGTAGTCGATCTCGCCGACGTCCCGGCCACTGACCTTGGCGTAGTGCTCCAGCAGGTCGGCGCGGTCGGGCATGCCGGTGTAGTCGACGTATCCCTTCTGGGTGCGGTCCTCGTCGGCGTCCGGCCAGCCCATGATCACCCAGCCGAGGTCGAGCAACGGGTCGCCCACGGTGGCCATTTCGAAGTCGACCAGAGCCGCGAGTTCGGCGGGTGCGCCGTGCCGGAACATGACGTTGGCGAACTGGTAGTCGCCGTGGATGATGCCCGGCGTCCAGTGGGCGGGACGGTGCTCCCGCAGCCAGGCGGCGGCCTTCTCCAGGCCGGGTATCTCGCGGAACCTGAACTTGGCGAGGTGGGCCAGCCAGCGGTCGACCTGCCGGTCGTGGAAGCCGTCCGGGCGGCCGAAGCCCTCAAGTCCCTGGGCCCGCCAGTCCACGTTGCCCAACTTGGCGATGCCCTCGACGAGTTGGTACGCGAGGCCGGGGCGCAGGGACAGGTCGCTGAGGAACGGCTCGGGCCAGCCGCCGGAGTTCATCGGCGACCAGCCGTCGACGTGCGTCATGAGGTAGAAGCAGGAGCCGAGCACGCTCGTGTCGTCGCACACGGCGATCGCCTCGGGGTGCGGGACGTCCGTGCCGTTGAGCGCCTTGAGAACGCGGTATTCGCGGAGCATGGTCTCGTTGCGCCCCGGCGGAGCCTTCTCCGGCGGTTTGCGCAGCACCATGCTCTCTTCGCCGCGCCGGATGCCGTAGATGTCGTTGGAGGTGCCTCCGGAGATGTACGACGTCTCGACGGTTTCGCCGGGGGCGATGCCCTGGTCGTCCAGCCAGCGGGCGAGGGATTCCGTGTCGGCGAGCGTCACAGCAGGTCCTCCAACTGCTTCCGGGCCCATTCGCGGCGGGTGGGCAGGTGCTGGGTGGGCCACAGTCCGGGGGCGGCTTCGTAGCCGCGCAGGACGTCACGGGCGACGGTGATCTTGTGGACCTCGGTGGGGCCGTCGACGACCGCCATGACGGCGGCGCCGTTCCACATGTCCGCGAAGGGCATTTCGTTCGACACACCGAGGGCGCCGTGCAGATGCATCGAGCGGTACACGATGTCGTGCAGCACCTTCGGGGTGAGGAACTTGATGGCGGCGATGTCCTTCCGGACCCGCTTGTAGTCCTGGTAGCGGTCGATCTGCCAGGCGGTGTAGAGCACGAACAGCCGGAACTGGGCGAGTTGGGCGTAGGAGTCGGCGAGGTCGGCGCGGACGAGTTGCTTGTCCGCCAGCAGACTGCCCTGGGTCTCGCGGGACAGGGCCCGCTCGGCCATCATGTCGAGCGCCTTCTGGCTCTGGCCGACGACCCGCATCGCGTGGTGGACGCGGCCGCCGCCGAGCCGGGTCTGGGCGATCGCGAAGGCCTGGCCCTCGCCGCCGAGCAGCGCGTCGGCGGGGACGCGGACGCCGTCGTAGGCGATGAGCGCGTGCATGCCCTCGTCGGTGGCCTCGCCCATGATGCCGAGGTGGCGCTCGATGCGGACGCCGGGGGTGTCGCTGGGCACCAGGAACATCGACATGCCCTTGTAGGGGCTGACGTCGGGGTTCGTCACGGCCATCACGATGACGAACTTCGAGGTGCGGGCGTTGGAGGAGAAGAACTTGCGGCCGGTGATGACCCAGTCGTCGCCGTCCCGTTCGGCGCGGGTGGTGAACATCGTGGGGTCGGCGCCGGCCTGGGGTTCGGTCATGGAGAAGCAGGAGAAGCACTCGCCCTCCAGCAGCGGCTGGAGGTAGCGCTCCTTCTGTTCGTCGGTGCCGTAGCGGGCGATGATCTCGGCGTTGCCGGTGTCGGGGGCGGCTGTGCCGAAGATGACGGGGGCCCAACTCGACTGGCCCAGGATCTCGTTGATGAGCGCCAGCTTGACCTGGCCGAAGCCGCGCCCGCCGAGCTCGGGGCCGAGGTGCGGTGCCCACAGGCCCTCGTCACGGACCTGTTGCTTCAACGTCCTTACGACGGGAGCGAGTTCGTCGTCCAGCGGATGGTAGGCCCGGTCCGGATACAGCAGGTCCAGGGGTTCCACGCGCTCGGCGCGGAACCGCCTGATCCACTCCAGCTTCTCCTCGAACTCCGGCTCGGTGGAAAAGTCCCATGCCATGTCAGACGAACCTCCTGCCAACCCGGACGAATGCCGGTGAGAATATCATTCTCATCTCACGCAAGTAAGAGTCTCGGAAGTTGCAGTGCCGCCCTCGGTAGGGGAAGCCGAGGCGTTACCGCTGAAGTGGAGTATCGTTCTTCATGTGACAGCTGTCCCCGAAGAACAACCAGCCTGGCGCCAGCGCGCCGTTGAGCGTTCCACCCGTGCCGCCAAGCTCCGCGCCGAACAACGGGTGCAGCGCTTCCTGGACGCGGCACAGGAACTGATCGCGGAGAAGCGGACGACGGACTTCACCGTCCAGGAGGTCGTGGACCGCTCCAAACAGTCACTGCGCAGCTTCTACCAGCACTTCGACGGCAAACACGAGCTGCTGCTCGCCCTGTTCGAGGACGCGTTGTCCAAGTCGGCCGCCGAGATCCGTGAGACCGCCGGCTCCCAGTCGGATCCGCTCCAGGCGCTGCGGCTCGCGGTGGAGATGCTGTTCGAGCAGTCGCTCTCCAACCCCGGCGTGGAGCGCCCGCTGTTCAGCGACTTCGCGCTGCAACTCCTCGTGAAGCACCCCTCGCAGGTGGCGACCGCTCACCTCCCCCTGCTCACGGTGTTCACGGAGTTGGTGGAACAGGCCGAGGACGCCGGCGTCATCCCCGCCGGGAAGCCTCGCCGTCAGGCCTCGATCCTGATGCAGACGGTCATGTTCGTCGCGCAGGGCAACGGCGTTCCGGCCGGCAGCCACGCCGCGGCGGTCAGCGCCGAGGAGGTCTGGCAGTTCTGCCTCGGCGGCCTCTCGGGCGTCCCCGTACGCAATTGACGGTTCCTCAGACGCAGTTGACGGTTCTCGCTGCGTAATTGACGCTCTCTGTAGCGGAGAGTACGGTTCTCGCCCACCGGACGGGAGGTGGGCGATGACCGAGCCACTACGGCATGGAGCACAGCGCTACCGGGTCGTGCAGTGGGCCACGGGGAACATCGGTGCCCGCACGATGCGTGCCGTACTGGAGCATCCGAAGCTGACGCTGGCCGGCGTGTATGTCCACACCTCGGCCAAGTCGGGCCTGGACGCGGGTGAGTTGAGCGGCGGGGAGTTCGGCACGACCGGGATCCTCGCCACGCACGACATCGACGAGATCCTGGCGCTCGACGCCGACTGCGTCCTCTACACCCCGCGCACCTGCGACTTCGACGAGGTGTGCACGCTGCTCTCGTCAGGCGTGAACGTCGTGTCGACGCGCGGGGAGTTCCATCACGCGCCCAGCCTCGACCCGGTCACGCGGAAGCGGATCGAGGACGCGTGCGCGGAGGGCGGGACCTCCGTCCACAGCACGGGCAGCAGTCCCGGATTCATCACGGAGGCCCTGCCGATCGTCCTCACCTCGATCCAGCGGCGGCTCGACGCGTTGACGATCGACGAGTTCGCGGATCTCTCCCAACGGGACTCCCCCGGGCTGCTGTTCGAGGTGATGGGCTTCGGGCAGCCCCCTGCCGAATTCGGCGAACAGCGGCTGAACGGACTGCGCGACAGTTTCGGCCCGTCGCTGCGGCTGCTGGCCGAGGCGCTCGGGGCACCACTCGACTCGGTGGAGGCGACCGGCGAGGTCGCGCTCGCCCGGCGCGCGACCACGATCGCGGCGGGCACCCTGCCGGAAGGGGCGGTGGCCGCGCAGCGGATCACGGTTTCCGGTCTGCGCGAAGGCCGTCCCCTGCTGCGGTTCCGCGCCAACTGGTACTGCACTACCGATCTGGACCCGGCCTGGGACCTGCGCTCCACGGGCTGGCATGTCTCGGTCGATGGGGACGCGCCGCTCGACATCGACCTGCGCTTCCCCGTCCCCCTCGACCGGATGGCCGCGATGTCCCCCTCCTACACCGCGAACCGCGCGGTCAACGCTGTCCCCTTCGTCTGCGCGGCGGCCCCGGGAATCCGCACCACGGCCGACCTGCCGCAGATCGTCGCCGACCTCGGTTGAGGCCGGCGCGATCCGCGCCCGATGCTCAGACGGTGCGTGCCGGCGCGGCGACTTCCGTCGGCTCGCCCTCGTCGTCGATCGCGTAGTTCAGGAAGTCGTCGACCATGCGGTGGAACAGCGTTGCCAGTTGCTGCAGTTCGTCCTTCGACCACTCGGAGAGGGCCATCTGCATTCCGCGCGCACCGGCGTCCCGGACGCTGGCGACGGCCTTCTCCCCGGCCTCGGTCAGCTCGATCCGCTGGGCGCGGCGGTCGTCGGGGTCGGGCACGCGGGTGACGTAGCCGGACTTCTGCAGCTGCTGCACCGTACGGGTCACATGCGAGGCCTCGACGCCGAGACGGTTCGCCAGCTCCCCGGGGCGCAGCGGCTCGGAGTCGGCGACCTGCCGCAGCAACGCCACCGCCGCACGGTCCAGCGGCACACCGGCGAGGGCCATGAGCCGGTCGTGCTGACGGGCGCGCGTACTCAGGTAGGTGATCCGAGTGAGGGCTCGCTCGATCTCGGTCACCTCCGGAGAGGCGGGGGCGGTAGGGACCGGTGGTGTGGACATGAGACCCACTTTACCATATTGTTGCGTAACTCAAGTAAGTTACGGCGTGCGTTTACCCCGCCTACGGCGGAGAGAGTACGTCACCCTCAGAAAACCATCGCCCCCGGCGTCACCAGCACTTCTGGCTCGCGAAGAATCGCCCGAAGAACTCAGCCTTGGCCGTGTCCGCCAGGGCGAGCGCGCCGAAGCAGTCCGAGGCCATGGCCGTTGGGGTCGCCGTGGGTCACGAAGTTGACCACGTAGTCGGACAGGGTGTCGGCGACCGCGCGGTCCGCGTCGGTCCAGGGCAGGTTCGTGGCGTAGAGGTTGTCGAAGACGTAGTTGATCTCCGAACCGTGGCAGGCGCCACGGGAGTTGGGCCCGGTCGCAGGGCCGAAGTTGAGGCAGTCCTCGCTCATCGCGACGGAGGCCGAACTCATCATCTGCGGCGGGCGCCAGCGGTTGGCGCCCGCCGTGGTCGCCGCGTAGGGCAGGCCCCTGCGTCGGCGCCGGTCGCGGTGCCGGCGAGTGCGGCCGTCGCGGCGGCGGTCAGCGTCCCGTTGAGGAAGGTCCGGCGGTTCAGGGCGTTCGAAGGCATGGGGGGTTCCCTGGTCCAGGTACTTGCGAACGTGAATTCCGCCGACCAGGAACGCCAACAATATTGTCAACTTCAGAGCGGATCCACAGCATGTTCCCGCAGCGGACCCACGGACAGCCCGCGCATCGCGCACGTGTCGAGGATGCGGGGCACCGCGCCGAGGGTGGCGCGCCAGGAGCCGGGGGCCGAGGTGCAGTCGGAGTCGTGCAGCAGGATCGTGCCGCCGCCGCGCAGATCCGCGGTGACCGTCCGGTGGACCGACTCCGGTGTGGCGCGGGCCCGCCAGTCCTCGCCCCAGGCCGTCCACAGCACCGGCGTGAGGTCCAGGCTGCGGGCCGCGAGGTGGGCGGCGGCGGACATCACGCCGTAGGGCGGGCGGAAGAGCCGTGGTGTGCGGCCGGTGAGGTCGCCGACCGTGTCGCGGGCGCGGGCCAGGTCGTCGTGGGTGGCGCGCGGGCCGCGCAGCAGGAGCGGGCGGTGCAGCCAGCCGTGGACGGCGATCTCGTGTCCGGCGGCGGCGATCTCGCGGACCAGGCCGGGGGCGCGTACCGCCTGGTTGCCGAGGAGGAAGAAGGTGGCGTGGACCCGGCGCTCGTCGAGCAGGCGGAGGAACAGCGGGGTGGAGAGCGGGTCCGGTCCGTCGTCGAAGGTGAGCGCCACGTGGTCGGGCCGACCACGGCCGGAGAGGCGGGGCATTGCGCGGTTGCGGAGCGGGCCGTAGGTGGACAGGACGGGGGCGGCGTACGCGGCGGCGGCGAGCACGGGCAGTACGGAGAGCCCGGTGCGGAGGAGGCGGGCGGCGGTCATGCGGGGCGTCCCGCCGTGGGGCTCGTCGCGGGGCCCGCTGCGGACGCGCCGCGCGCGGTGGCGGGGTCGAGGTCGGGCGGCGCGAGACGAGCGGTCGTAGAAAGAAGGCGTACGACTGTCACGAGCGGTCTCCCTTCGCATGGGCCTCGTGAGCCGTGTGGAGTTCGTGGTGTCCATCGCCCGGGTCGTCGAAGTCGAGACTCTTGCCTATGGCGTGTATCAGGCCCGGGCCGCCGTCGGTCGTGGCGACCGCCGTGCCGACCGCGCCCGCCCAGACCGCGCAGGCCAGGGCGGTGGTGGTCGCGAGCCGCAGGGCGGTCGGACGGACCGGCCGGGTCCGGCGAGCGGCGATCGGGGTGGCGGGTCCTGCGCCGGCCCGGCAGACCCGTACGGTCTCGGCGGCGGGGCCCCGGTCGGCGCCCATCGCCTGCTCGTGGTGTGCGGCGTCCTTCCCGGGAACCCGGTCCGGTCCCCCGCCCGCGAACAGTGCGAGCCCCGCCTCCCGTTGCAGCAGCCCGCGCGGGCCGTCGATCAACTCGGCCAGTACGTGCTTGAGTTGGGCCGGGTCCCGGATCCACGCGGCGACGCCCGCCTGGTCCAGGGCGGACGCGTTGGTCAGGCCGTGGCCGGGTATGCAGCCGTAGCTGGCGACGGGCAGGCCCGCGGCGAAGGCCTCCAGCGAGGTCAGTCCGCCGGCGTTCTGGACCAGGACGTCGGCGGCGTGCATCAGGCCGGGCATGTCGTCGACCCAGCCGTGGACGTGCTCGATACCGTCCGCGCGGAGCTGTTCGGCCAGCTCCTCGTTTCGGCCGCAGACCACGACCGGTACGGCCGCGCCGCAGTCGCGCAGTTCGCGGGCGACCTGCCGTACCGGGCCCACGCCCCAGGAACCCGCGACCAGCAGGGCCAGCGGCGCGTTCGCGGGCAGGCCGAAGCGGGCGCGGGCCGCGGCGCGTTCCGTCGCGTTCACGGGGTGGAAGCGCGGGTCGGCGACCGGGCCACAGACCCGGACGTCGGGTGCGCCCGCGGCTCTGGCCTGGGCGGCGGGCACGGCGTGCAGCGCGAGGTGGACGTCGACGCCGTCGGCCACCCACAGGGGGTGGACGGAGAAGTCGGTCAGGTAGGTGAGGACGGGCACGGTCAGCCGGCCGGCGAGCCGGAGGTTGCCCAGGACCCGGCTCGCGCCCGGGTAGGTCGAGACGACGGCGCCCGCGTCGGCGGGCAGGGCGCGCAGCAGTCTCCCCTCGGCGGAGCGCAGCAACGCGCGCGCCAAGAGGCCGCCGCCTCCGGCGCGTTCGCTGCTGCTGTAGATCCGCTGGTACAGCCAGGGTGTCCGGACGAGCATGCGGTGGTAGCCGTCCCGGACGAGCCGGCCGAGCCGGGCGGGCAGCACGTCCAGCAGGTCGAGCCGGTCGACCGCGAGTCCGGCCGCGACCAGGCGCCGCTCCAGCTCCGCGGCGGCGCCGTCGTGACCGGCTCCGACGCTCGCCGAGACGATCACGATCCGCTCAGCCGCCGACGGACGGCGGGGCGGGGTCGTCCGCCGGGGGCGCAGGGTGGCAACCGCGAGGGCACGCAGATGCACCGTACTTCCGAGGTGGGGCATGGGCTTCTTTTCCTCCGCAGGTGGAGTGGAGCGGCGAAACTCTACAACATGTAGTAGGTAAGGTCGTACAACATGTAGTAGATCGCGATCGCAAAGCTCAGCCCGATCCCCCGACCGGTCACTTCGAGCCCTTGACGCACTTCCTACAGGCCGTAGTAGGTCGGCGGGTAGGCTGGGTCGCCGAGCGGTGAAAGGCGGTGGGGTGAACAGTGCACGACGGGAAGAACGACGAACCCGGCGCGACGTCCGGCAGGCGGGCGCGCGGTGAGCTGGAGAGCGGTGTTCTCGCCGCGCTCTACGAAGCCACCGAGCCGCTGACCGCCCGCCAGGTCAAGGACGGACTACCGGGGGACCTGGCCTACACCACCGTGCTGACGATCCTGTCGCGTCTGTACGACAAGGGGATGCTCGTCCGGCGTCGCGCGGGCCGCGGGTACGCGTACGCGCCCGCCCGGGACGAGGCGACGCACACGGCGGAGCGAATGCGTTCCCTGCTGGAGCACGGCGCCGACCGCGAGGCGGTGCTCACCCGCTTCGTCTCCGAACTGTCCGAGGAGGACGAGCAGTTGCTGCAGCGACTGCTCTCCGGGCACGACGGGCCGCAGCACTCCGGCCGCGCCGACGAAGGACCGTGAGCCGGTGCTGATCAGTGTCTACGTCCCCCTTCTGATCACGATGGTGATCGCGGTGTTCGCACCCCGCGCGGCCCCTCTGCTGGCCCCGCGACCGGCCGCCTGGTCGCTGGCCTCCGCCGCACTCGTGGCTTCGCTCGGCTGGCTCGGCTCCCTGGGACTGCTGGCGTTCGCGGGCCTCGTACAGATCCCCGAGGTCGCCCAGGAGGGGCAGTGGTCGGTCGCCGCCGTACGTGCCTCCGACCCCGTCTACCTCACGGTCGCGGGGGTCGCCGCGCTCGCCCTCCTCGCGTCCGTCGCGGCTCTCGCCGTGGCCACCACCCGCCAGTTGCGGCACCTGCGCTGGGCCCGCCGCGAGTGCCGACAGCTGCCCGGCGACACGGAGTTGGCCGTCCTCGACATGGCGACACCGGAGGCCTTCGCGCTGCCGGGGAAGCCGGGGCGGATCGTGGTGTCGCGCGGCATGCTGCGCTGCCTGGGCGACCGCGAGCGCGAGGCGCTGCTCGCGCACGAGCGGGCCCATCTGTGCGGCCGGCATCATCTCTTCCAGACCCTGTGGCGCCTCTCCGCCGCCGTGAATCCGCTGCTACGGCCACTGTCCGCGGCCGGCGGCTTCGTGCTGGAGCGCTGGGCCGACGAGGAGGCCGCGCTACGGGTCGGCGATCGTGCGGTCGTCGCGCGCGCCGTGGGCCGGGCGGCGCTGGCCACCTCCGCGAACCGTTCCCGCCCGGTGCTGGCCGCGACCGGCGGGGCGGTGCCGCAGCGGGTGCGGGCGCTGCTGGCGCCTCCTCCCCCGCGCCGGGCGCTGCCGTTCGTCGCGGGCGCGGCGCTGCTCGTCATGTGCTGCGGGAGCCTGGCCGATGCGGCGACCGACAGTGAGCAGATGATCGAGACGGCACAGCACGCGGAGTGCCTGACGGCTCGAGCGGCGGCCGCTCCGGCAGTCCCGCCGCACCACGGGCCCTGCTGTGAACACGGGCACCCGGACGGGCCCGCGCGA
Source organism: Streptomyces hokutonensis (assembly GCF_042751305.1). GTDB lineage: Bacteria > Actinomycetota > Actinomycetes > Streptomycetales > Streptomycetaceae > Streptomyces > Streptomyces hokutonensis_A. The sequence goes on along the minus strand of NZ_JBHYWD010000002.1, from coordinate 283,658 downwards.
CACCACTGACCTGCGGGCACCACCCACCCCCCAGCCATCCCTCGCCAGTGCCGATCACGGCATCCGGCCGGAATGCGCGCGTGTTATCGTCGGCCTAGCCATCGCCAGGAATCCTGTCGATTGAACCCGGGCGGTCGGACCGCACTCCCCCGTCGCGCGCACTCCATGAATGGAGCGGTATGTCTGTTCTGGCCCGGCCGACGGTGGCCGCCTTCGCCGCCAAGTCCCTGCAGCGTCTCTCCCTGATGGCGGACCGCCGCCCCAGCGGACGCGGCTCCGCGGCCTCCTCGCACCAGCGGTTCCCTCAGTTCCCGCGCACCACAAGGGAGTTGACGATCCCGAGCTCGGTCGCCCCGGCCCGCGCCACGGTGTATCTGCCGGCCGGCGAGGGCCCGCCGCCGGTGCACGTGAACTTCCACGGCGGTGGCTACGTCGTTCCGCTGACCGAGCTCGACGACCCGCTGTGCCGTTTCCTCGCGGCGGAGGCGGGTGTCGTAGTGGTCAACGTCGACTACGTCGTCGCGCCGCAGCACCCGTTCCCCGCACCGCCCCGGCAGGCCTTCGAGGTGGTCCGGTGGATCGCGGAACACGGCGCCGAACAGGGCTGGGACGGCGAGCGGCTCACCGTGGGCGGGCAGAGCGCCGGGGGCGGACTCGCGGCGGCGGTGGCCCGGCAGGCACTGGAGGAGGGCGGCCCCTCGATCGCGCTCCAAGTACTGCACTATCCGCCGCTGGACCTCGCGACCAGCGCCAAGGACAAGCGGGCCGCCATCGCCAAGCCGGTGCTGCGCCCCTGGATGGCCGAGGTCTTCGACACGTCGTACGTCCCGGATCCGAAGGTTCGCTCCGACCGGCTGGTGTCTCCCGCCCACCCCTCGGACACCGCGGACCTCAAGGGCATCGCGCCGGCGCTGGTCGTCACGGCGGAGTACGACCTCCTCAAGGCCGAAGGCGTGCGCTATGCCGACCGGTTGCGTACGGCGGGCGCTCTGGTGGAGCACGTCGACGTCGCCGGAGCCGACCACGGCTACGACGGCACGGACGACGAACGGGCGCTGGAGACCTACGCGTTGATCGCCCGCCAGGTACGGCAAGCCGTGGGAACCGGCTGAACTACCTTCCGAGAACAACACACTTCGCCGACCGTCCCCCTCCGGGGCGGTCGGCGAAGTGCCGCTGGGTCACGCCGACAGCACCGGCTCCGGCGGAGTGAGGCCGAACTTCCCTGCCGCCTCGGTCAGTTCACGCCACACCTTGGGCGCGACCGGGATGCCCTTCGCGCCGCGCGCCTCGGCGACCGCCGCGCTGCGCTCGCCGGGATAGAAGACACCCTCGGCTCCGTCCGCGGGCGGCAGTTGCTTGAGGGTGGCCAGCGTCGCGTCGACCGCCTCGGTGAAGGCGGCCGGGTCGCCGAAGGCCGCCGGGTCCAGGGCGATGAGCAGCGCGTTCTGCCGGTGCTTGCGGCCCTGCGGGTCGTCCGAGTGGAACGCGGCGAAGATCGGCGCGCCGACCAGCACGCTGGTGAGCAGCTCGAAGGCGAGGGACATCCCGGAACCCTTGGCACCGCCCAACGGCAGGGGCATGACGGCCAGTTGGGGATCGGTGGTCGGGGTACCGTCGGCGGTGGCCGCCGCACCCTCGGGCAGCGGGGTGCCGCTCGCCTTCGCCTGGCGGATCTTGCCCAGGGCGATGGTGGCGGTGGCCATGTCGAGCAGTAGCGGGGCATGCGCCTTCGCCGGTACGGCAATGGCGAGCGGGCTGGTCGCCACGGCTGCGCCCTTGACGCCGGTGTAGCCCATGTTGGGCATCCCGGAGACGTAGCCGATGCCGACGAGCCCCTGCTCGGCGATCTTCGACACGTAGTAGCCGATGGCGCCGGTGTGGACGGTACGCCGGACCCCGACGGCGGCAACTCCACTGATCCTGGCCCGGGTTACCGCCTCTTCGGCGGCGGCACTGAGAGCGACCGGGCCGGGGGCGCGGTCGGCGTCCAGGACGGCGGCGGCCGGGGCGGTGGACTCGATCTTGATGTCGGCGTCGGCGTTGGCCACGCCCTTGGCCAGCAGCTCCAGGTAGGCGGGGACGCGGGCGATGCCGTGCGAGTCGACGCCCCGGAGCGCGGCCCACACGAACACGTCGGCGGTGGTGCGCGCCTGCTCGGTGTTCAGGCCGCCCTTCTCCAGGAGGGCCGCGGAGAAGGTGCGCAGGTCGTCGGCGGCGACAAGGACCTTGCCCGGCTTGGGCGTTGCGGTGTCGGACATGGTGGCGGATGCCTTCCTGGTTCAGCGGGTGACGAGTACGTCGACGACAGCGGTGGTGCCCTCCGCCACGGCCTTGAGCGCACGCTCCAGCGCGGGCGCGAGCGCCTCGGGCGCGTCGACCGTCTCGGTGTGCATCCCGAACGGCTCGGCGAACGCGGCGAGCCGGGGCAGCCGGTGCAGATCGGTGCCGAGCCACTCGCCGGTGTCGGCGGCGGCGCCCTCGGGATAGAACCTGCGGTGGTTAAGGTTCATCGACTTGTAGACGCGGTTGTTGAACACCACGATCAGCAAAGGGAGTTCGTAGGCGTTCGAGGCGTCGTACGACTGGATGACCGGGTTGTAGGTGAAGGCGCCGTCGCCGATGGTCAGGACCACCGGGCGTTCCTTCGCGGCGAGTTTGACGCCGAGCGCGACCGCGATGCCCTGGCCGAGGCCGCCCTGGACGTAGAAGTACGAGTCGGGGTCGGCGGTTTGGACATGGCGCTTCACGACACGGCTGTGGGTGATGGTCTCGTCGACGACGATCCCGTCCCGGCCCTCCAGCATCTTGCGCAGGGTCGCGGCGACGAGCACCGGGTCGATGCCCTCGGGGGCCTGGGCGGCCTTCGCCTCGGCCGCGGCGATGGCGGACTGCTCGTCGGCGTGCCGCTGCTCCTGGGCGGCGCGGCGCACCCCGACCGCCTCCGTGTCGAGGTCCTTCGCCCGCTTGGCCAGCTGGCGCAGGGTGTTGGCGACGCTGCCTTCCAAGTACCTGTCGGCGAACAGGACTTGGTAGACGACGTGCGGTCGCTGCGGTACTTCGTCGATGACGACGACGGTCGCCTTGGAGGGGCGGCGCGACGGCGGGTAGAAGGGGGCGCGGCAGTTGACGAGGAGGATCAGGTCCGCCTCGTCCATCCACGGCCCGATGTCGCTGCCGGCGTGCAGCGGGTGGGTGCGCGGGAAGTTGCCGCACACCGCCGAGTCGGGCTCGACGACGGGGATGTTCCACGCCTCGGCGAAGGCGACGAGCGCCTCGAAGCCACCTGCCTCGCGTCCGGCCGTCTCCGTGACGATGACGGGATTCGAGGCCTCGCGGATCAACTGGGCGACCGGGTCGACCTCTTCGGGCGAGCTGTGCGTGGAGCCCGGCGCCACGATCGGCTTGGCCTCACGCCCGTCCCACTCCTCCAGGAGGATCTCCAACGGGACGTTGAGGTACGCCGGTCCCGCCGGGGCCCGCCAGGCCAGTTCCGCCGCGCGCGTCACCATCGTAGGAAGGGTGTGGACGCTGGCGGCCTCGTTGGACCACTTGGTGAAGGGCTGCGCGATCTGGTGCGGGCCCCCCACGATGGACAGGTTGCGGTACCACTGGCCGCCCGGGTCCTGGCCGGGGCCGTCGCCGTACGTGGTGGACTCCGAGGAGCTGACCACCATCGGGACGCCCGCGAGCAGTGCCCCGTGCACGGCCATCGAGCCCTGGAGCAGACCGGGGGCCGCGTGCAGGAGCACGCCCTGCGGCCGGCGCTTGATGAGTCCGTAGCCGGTGGCCATGCCGACGGCGACGGTCTCGTGGGTCAGGTCCAGGTACTGCGGGCAGGGCAGTCCGTCGCGGTGGCGGCGGGCCAGGGACTCCCAGACGGGAGCCCATTCGGAACCCGACGAACAGAAGATGTAGTCGGCGCCGACGGCGTTGAAGGCGGTAACGAGAGCATCGCCGCCGTCGGCGCCCGGGGAGTTGGTGGTGTCGGTCATCTCTCGTGCTTCCTCAGCCCTCGATCGGCCAGTTCAGGACCTCGGAGATACCGCGGCCCATGATCCATTCAAGCTCCTCGGGCGTGAAGTCCCAGTGCTTGGTGAACTGCTCGATCGTGTCGGTGTAGGTGATGCCGTGGCCGAGCAGCCGCGTGATGTCGGTGCCGTAGAAGCAGCGCTGCGGGCCCATCTTGTCGACCATCTCGCGCACGTACTTCTGGATGTTGTTGTTCGGGAAGGGCTGCGTGGAGTAGCCGGGGAGCGCCGAGACCTTCACATAGATGTTCGGGTGGACGGCCAGGTCGGCGGTCTCCGAGACCCAGTAGCCGATCGCGTCGTCGACGCAGCGGGCCATGATGCCCATGTGGTCGATGATGATCTTCAGCTCGGGGTGCTTGGCGGCGATCTCGCCCAACTCCCGCTTCCAGATGGGCGCGTGGACCATCGTCGGGATGCGCAGCTCCTCGGCGATCGGCCAGTACCAGTCGTTGGTGCCGTCGATCATCCAGTTGCGGTCCTGCGGCCGGTGGAAGGTGAGGCGGGTGCCCTTCACATGCGGGTTCTGCGCGAAGTCCTTCAGCAGCGCCTTGCCCTCTTCGGGCTTGTTCTGCGGGATGCGCGCCATGATGCCGAAGCGGTCGGGGTGCGCCACGCAGGCCTCCAGGGCGTAGTCGATACGGTCGCCCTCCCAGGACGGCGGCAGGATCAGGGCCCGGTTGACGCCGGCCTCGTCCATCAGCTCCAGGGCCTCTTCGTAGGAGAAGGGGTCCTCGCGGTGTCCGTTGAGGCGGATGCGCTCCCGCGCTCCCGGGACCCAGGGGCGGTCCGGGCTCTCTTCCTTCCAGATGTGGATCTGCGTGTCGACAACGAACATGTCCGGGACTCTTTCTCTCGAAGGTCTTTACGGAAGGAACGCTAGGCAGGCGAAGGGGCCTTGCCGAGCGCTGGGAGTGCAAGCAGTAGTTGCGCGGAACACCGCTGCACGCAGGGCATTCTCAGTTTGCGGACGAGGCGCCGAACACCGCGCCGACGATGTGCTCGGCGATCGCCATGGAGGCGGTGGCGGCCGGCGAAGGCGCGTTCCGTACGGCGGTGATCCGGCCGACCCGATGGATGCGGAAGTCGTCCACGAGCGTGCCGTCGGGATCCAGTGCCTGGGCCCGGACGCCCGCTCCGCCGCGTACGACGTCGGCGACGCCGACACCGGGGACGTAGAGCTTCGCGTCCTTCATGAAGGCCGACGCGGACAGCGAGCCGCGGTACTCCTTGATGCCGGTCCGCCAGTGCTGGGCGGCCATCCGCCAGGTGCCGGGGTACGCGGCCAGTCCGGCGAGGTCCTTCACGGAGAGGCGCCCGAGCTTGTAGCCCTCCCTCGCCGGCGCGAGGACGGCGTTCGGGCCGACCTCGACGCTGCCGTCGACCCGGGGCGTGAAGTGCACGCCGAGGAAGGGGTAACGGGGGTCCGGCACCGGGTAGATGAGCCCGCGTACCAGATGGGTGCGCTCCGGCTTGAGGAGCATGTACTCGCCCCGGAACGGGATGATCTTCGGCGCCTTCTTGTCCTGCGCGAGCTTGGCCACGGCGTCCGAGTGCAGCCCCGCGCAGAGGATCAGCCGGTCGACGCGGACGCGCTCCTCTCCCGACGCGACCTCGATACCGCCCGGCGCATTGGTGATGGACGTGACCGGAAAGCCGAGCCGCACCTCTCCCCCGGAGGCCTCGATGTCCTTGGCGAACTCGCGGGCGATCGCCGGGTAGTCGGTGATCGCGGTGCGCGGGGAGTGCAGAGCGGCGATACCGCCGACGTGCGGCTCCAGCTCCCTGATCTCCTCCCGGGAGATCCTGCGGAGTTCGGGCACGTGGTTGTTCCTGGCCCGCTCGTACAGGTTCTCCATCCGGCCCAGCTCGTCCGGGCGTACGGCCACGACGAGCTTGCCGATCTCCTCGTACGGCAGCCCGCGGTCCTGGCAGTACTCGCGCAGGATCGATACGCCCCGGACGCACAGGTCGGCCTTGAGGCTGCCCGGCGCGTAGTAGATGCCGGCGTGCACGACACCGGAGTTGTGGCCGGTCTGGTGGACGGCGACCTCCTGTTCCTTCTCCATGACCACGACCCGGGTGCCGGGGCGGCGCAGGGCGATCTCACGGGCGGTGGCCAGGCCCACGATGCCGGCGCCGACGATGCCGATCGTCTCGTCAGCCATCGGCATCCTCCTCTCTCTGTGCTGCTCGCCCGCTCATGCACCGATGTGCACGGCGACGGTCTTGACCCGGGTGGAGAAGCGCAGGACCTCGTCGCCCTGCTCCTTGTAGCCGGTGCCGGAGTCGTGGAAGCCGCCGAAGGGCAGGTGCACGTCCCAGCCGGGGGTGGTCGCGTTGACCGCGATCTGCCCGCACTCGGCGTCGTCGGCGAAGCGGTACGCGGAGGCGAGGTCGCGGGTGAACACGGCGGCGGCCAGGCCGAATTGGGAGTCGTTGACCGCGTCCACGGCCTGCGTGAAGTCGTCCACGGCGCGGACGGCGAGGACCGGTCCAAAGACCTCCTCGCGCCAGATCGCCGTCTCGGCGGTGACGTCGGCGAGCACGGTCGGCTGGACGAAGCAGCCGTGCGCGTGGTCGCCCTCGGTGTCCGCCGCGCCACCGGTGAGGACGGTGGCACCCTGCTCGACGGCGCCCTTGAGGTGGGCGAGGACGCTGTCCCGCTGCTTGGGGCTGGACAGCGGGCACAGGGTGGTCGCCGGGTCGCTGCCGGGGCCGACCTTCAGCGCCTCGACCTCGGCGACGAGGAGCCGGGTGAACTCGTCGTACACCGGCCGCTCGACGATGACACGACTCGTGGCGGTGCAGCGCTGTCCGGCCTGGCCGAAGGACGCGGCTACGACGGTCTTCGCGGCGAACGGCAGGTCGGCGTCCGCCAGGACCACCGAGGCGTTCTTGCCGCCGAGTTCGCCCTGGAAGCGGACGTTGCGGTCGGCGAGGCGGCGGCGGATGCGGTTGCCGACCTCGTTCGAGCCGGTGAAGGTGATGCCGACGATGCGCGGGTCGTCGAGGAGGGCCTCCTCGATCTCGGCGGTGCGGCCCGTGACCACGTTCAGGACTCCGGCGGGCAGTCCGGCGTCGTGCAGGGCGCGGGCGAGGTGCAGGCCCGACAACGGTGTCTCGGTGGCCGGCTTGAACACGGCCGCGTTGCCGGTGGCGAGCAGCGGGGCGAGCTTGCGGGCCGGAGTGATCAGTGGATCGTTCCAGGGGCTGATCACGAGGATCACGCCGATCGGCTCGCGCTGGGTGTGGACGCGGGTGTTGGGGCGGGCGTCGTGCAGGAGGGTGCCGTAGCCCTGGCGGGCCAGGCCGGCGTAGTAGTCGAGGAAGTCGGCGGCCTTGAGGGTCTCACCGCGGGCCTCGGCGCCGGTCTTGCCGTTCTCGGCGGTGACGTCGGCCGCGATCTCGTCGACCCGCTCGCGGATCAGCCTGGCCGCCTCGGTGAAGATCCGGGACCGCTCGAAGGGGCTGGTGCGCTTCCATACGGCGAAGCCGCGCTCGGCGTGGTCGTAGGCGCGGGTGATGTCCTTGGCGGCGAGGGCGGGGATGCGCGCGAGGGGGGTGCGGACGTCGGCGGGGTTCTGTACCTCGATCCACTCGCCGGTCGTCACCCACTCTCCACCGGAGAGGGTTTCCAGGCTTCGCATGAAGATCACTTCCTTCGTCCGCCGCGGTGCGGGTCCGCGGTCTGCACAGTCAGCGGCCGCAGTGGGCCGAATGCGACAACACACCATGTGGGGGCGGTGCCACCAGTCCCGCAGAGGCAGGCATTGCTTGCGCCGCGCGCAGGTCGGCGCAGGGTTGATCCGTGCTGGAATCGGCAGGCCGGACGGCATGTGCCACGCCGCCGGGAGCCGAGGATCCGTCGCGGATCGACCGAGGATTCGATGAGGAGAGACACCACATGGCCTACGCAGTCATCGCCCGCTACTTCTGCGAGCCCGCCGACGAGGCCACGGTCCGGGCCGCGCTGCTGAAGGTGCGCGAGCAGAGCCGTGCCGAGCCGGGGAACCTGGCGTACGAGGTGCACGCCGAGGCGGAGGTGCCGGGGAGTTTCGTGCTGTACGAGCAGTACGCCGACCGGGCCGGTTTCGAGGCGCACAAGGCGGCCGACCACTTCGACGAGCTGATCGTGCGGACGATCTGGCCGCTGCTGACCGATCGCAAGGTGACGTTCGCCGAGGTGCTTTGACGGACCCTGCCGGGAAGCGCTGGGACGCGCTTCCCCGCGCGGGCGGGCCGATCAGAAAACGTTTCCCCCCACCTACCCGGCGGTCGTCTCCACCCCCGCGATCTTACGGCGCGGGTGCGC
>NZ_JBHYWD010000002.1:188673-275302 GCF_042751305.1 Streptomyces hokutonensis | reverse complement strand
GCCCAGGACGCGGTCATCGGCATCTGGCCGCCTCCGTCCAGACTGAAACAGCGGGAAAGACGGGGGGCCGCGGCGCTGGGGCCGGGGGGGGCGCGGGGGCGCCCGCCCCCCCCCCCTCGTCCGTGCCTATCAGAACTCGTTGCCCCACACGTACCGGGCGATCGTCTCCACCAGCTCGATCTTCCGGCGCTGTTCCTCGGTGGTCAGCAGCGGCCGGTTCGCCACATCGGCGAAGCCCCGGGACGGCGCTACGGCCCCGTCCTCCAGGTCCTTGAACTCGCCGACCGCGTCGAGCCGCGCCATCACCGTGTCGATGTCCTCCAGCGCGGGCACGGTCGCGTCGACGACACCCAGGCAGAAGTCACGGTCCTCGGGCAGGGCCTTGACCAGGGCGAGTTCGGCCGGGGTGCCCTGGTCGAAGGGCAGGATCCAGCGGTCGGCGCCGATCCCGCCGAAGAGCTGCTCGGCACGGGACAAGTCGATCGCGGCGGGGGCGACGGGGCCGGGAGCCACCGCGATGCGTACGCCATCAGGGCGTTCTTCCAGGCGTACCGCCAAGGCGTCCACGGCGAGGGCGTCCTCGAAGGAGAGCGTGCCGGGGGCGGCCGGTTCGGTTGCCAACTGCCCCAGGAGAAGGGGGTTGTTGAGCTGAATCAGGCGCACACCCTTGGCGACCAGCGTCTCTATCTCCGTGAGGACGATCTCCGCGAGGGCCTCCCCCAACTCCCGTGCGGAGGACGGGCCCAGGCCGGGCTGGAAGGTGGTGGCGGCGAGGTACGCGGGCGAGGGCAGCGAGGCCTTCGGGGCGATCACCGTCAGTTCGGTGAGCCGTGCCGCCCAGTCAGCGAGCAGGGGGCCGTTGGCCTTCGGGAGGGACTCCGCGACCCAGCGGACCAGGCCGTCGGCGTCGGTCTCGTCCGTACGCCGGAAACCTGATACTCCGTCAAACACCGCGCTGCGGAAGTCTTCTCGGGGGAAGTCGCCGTCGGTGACGACGGTGGAGCGCAGCTTGCGCTGGAGGACGACGGCCTCCTTGACCGCCTGGAGTTGCGCCTCCTTCAGCGCCTCGGGGTCGCCGGCCGCGCGGGCCGCGGTCAGTCCGGCCGGGCGGACCAGGCTGCCGTGATGGTCGATGCGGTAGTTGAACGTATCCGCCATGGGCTATGCGTCCTTTCCGGACGAGGGCGAGGACGGGGCGGGCTTGCCCGCGACTCCCCAGGCGTCGAACTCCAGTTCGTAGCCGAGCGAGGCGAGGACCTCCTCGGCGATCTGCTGGTCCTCGTCCGCGGTGCCGCCCGCGATGCCGAGGCCGCCGATGATCTCGCCGTCCTTCTTGATGGTGAGGCTGCCTTCGGTGGCCATGATCGGCATGGCGGCGCCCGGGAGTTGGGAGAGCTGGGAGAAGAAGACCGGCTGGCTCTCCTGCCACTTCTTCAGCATCTTGCCGGGCCTCTGCACAATGGCCGCCGTGTACGCCTTGGCGCGGGCGATGTCCGGGGTGAGCGGGCGGGCGCCGTCCGGACGGCGGATGGCGATGGGGAAACCGCCCGCGTCCACGACGGCGACGCTCACCGCCTTCCCGATGGCCTGGGCGCGTTTGTGGGCGGCGTCGATGATCTCCTCGGCGGCGTCCAGGGTGAGGCTGCTCATGCTGCTTCCTTCGGTGCGGTGAGGGTGCGGCGCAGGTGGGCGACGGCGGCGTTGTACTCGGCGGGTGTCTCCCAGTACATGGAGTGCGGGGCGTCCGGGACGATCTCCAGGTGCGAGCCGGGCAGCAGTTCATGGGCGCGGGTCACGGTCTTCACGCTGAGCACCGCGTCCTTCTCGCCGGCGAGGAAGGCGACTTTGACGCCCGAGGCCTGGATGTCGTCCAGGGACGGGCCGTTGGTGTCGAGGTTGCGCAGGTCCTGCATCCTGGCCACGTTGAACGTGCCCATCTGCTGGAACAGGAAGGTGAGGTCGGCCCGCTCCTCCTGGAACCGCTTCGTCAACAGGCGGTCGATGACCGGGAGTTTGACGGCCTCGGCGCGGTCGGCGGCGGCCAGTTCCTTGAGTTCGGGGTGGCTGATGCCACCCAGCGAGTGACCGAGCACGACGGAGCCGACCCGCTCGGGCCGCAGCAGTCCGGCGCGCAGGGCGGCGACGGAGCCGATGGACTGACCGACCAACATGGCGTCGGTCAGGTCCTCTTGGTCCAGTACGGCGACGACGTCACCGGGGAAGTCCTGGCCGTCGAACTCGGGCCTGGACGAGTTCGGAGGGGTGGGTGCGTCGGACCTGCCGAAGCCGCGCAGGTCCACGGTGACGACCGTGAACTCCTCGCGCAGCGCGGCCACTTGCTGCCACCAGGCGGCGTGGTGGCCGCCGCTGCCGTGCACGAACAGGATCGCCGGGCCGCTGCCGTGGCGCTCGTAGTAGATGGAGGTGCCGTCGGAGTCGGCGATGGGCATGGGCGTGACCTCCTGTACGCGCGGGGTCAGTTGGGGCGGCGGCCGTGGAAGACGAGTTCGATCATGGTGTGGTCGGGGTCGTGGATGTAGCAGAACTTCGACTGGTTCTCGGGCCGTTCGATGGGCCGGGTGTGCCGGATGCCCAGGTCCTTGAGGTGGGCGAGGAAGTCGTCCCAGTCGTCGACCTCGACGGCGAAGTGATAGGGCGCCATGCGCTCCATCTCCTCGACCGGGGTGAAGTGAAGGTCGAAGTTGCCCCGGGTCATCAGCACCACACGGGTGTTGGACCTGGGCATGATCCGCTTCATCCCGAAGACCTTCGTGTACCACTCGGCGGTCCGGTCGGGGTCCGTGGTGGGGAAGTTGACGTGATGGATGTAGCGGGGTGCGCTGCTCATGACGGATTCCCTTCGCTGTGTACGGGGTTGGACAGGACGCCGATACCGCTGATCTCGATGTCCACGGTGTCCCCGGGTTCGAGTTGGCAGGTGGACTCGGCGCCCATCCACAGCACGTCCCCCGGGTGCATGGTGATGTGCTTGGTGAGCTCGACGATGTGGTCGAACGGGTCGAAGACCATGTCGCCGGTGGCGAACGAGGCGCGAACCTCCCCGTTCACACGGAGAGTTGTGGTCTGGGCGAGCGCGTCGACGTCGGTCTCCATCCAGGGCCCCATCGGCTTGAACGTGTCGCTGTTCTTGCTGCGCCAGAACGAGCGGTCCTGGTGCTGCCAGGTGCGGGCGCTGACGTCGTTGCCGATCGTCCAGCCGAACACCGACTTGCGGGCCTCGTCGTACGTGGCGTGCCGGAGCGTGCGGCCGATGACGGCGACGAGTTCGGGCTCGGCCTCGAAGCGGCCCTCGACCCCGGCCGGCTTGACGATGGGTGAACGGTGGCCGGTGAGGGCGTTGTTGGCGCGGTAGCCGACCTCGGGTCGGTCCGGGGTCCCGGCGCCGGCGTGCGCGATGTGGCGCGGGTAGTTCATGCCGACCGCGTAGAACACGGGCGGAACGACGACCGGCAGCCACTGGGCGTCGGCGACCGGCACCGTGCCGATGACGGACGGATCGCCTTCCAGCGGGGACTCGGACAGCAGCTCGATGTCCTCCTCCCCCACGCGGCCCCAGACCGCCCGGCCGCCGACCGCAACTCGGGTGTACCTCATGGCGGTTCAGCCCGCCAGCAGGTGGGAGACACGCTTGGTGATCAGATAGGCGTCGAGGGCCTCGGGGCCGCCCTCTCTGCCGTGGCCGCTCGCCTTGACGCCGCCGGAGGGGGCCTCGGCGACGGAGCCGCCGCAGTGGTTGATGGAGAGGATGCCGGCCTCCAGCGCGTCCGAGAGCTTCTCGGCGGTGGCGGCGGACTCGGTGAACCCGTAGGCGGCCAGGCCGTACGGCAGGGCGTTGGCGAGGGTCAGTGTCTCGTCCAGGTCGGTGAACGGGACGATCGGCGCGAGCGGGCCGAAGGGCTCCTCGTGCATCAACTTCGCGTCCGCCGGTACGTCGGTGAGGACGGTGGGGGCGTAGAAGTAGCCGTCGCGGGCGAGGCGTTGACCGCCGGTGAGCACCTGGGCGCCGCGTTCGACGGCATCCGCGACCAGGTTCTCCATGGCCTGCAGTCGGCGTTCGTTGGCGAGCGGGCCCATGGTGGTGTCGGCGTCCAGGCCGTCTCCTACGGTGACTTCCTGGGCGGCCTTCACGAACTCGGCGGTGAACGCGTCGACGATGCTCTCGTGGACGTAGAAGCGGCTCGGTGAGGTGCACACCTGGCCGGCGTTGAAGAACTTCGTCTGTGCCGCCTTGCGGGCGGACTTCACCGGGTCGGCGTCGGCGCAGACGATGACCGGGGCGTGGCCGCCGAGTTCCATCAGCGTGGGCTTCATGACCTCGCCCGCCTGGGCCGCGAGGAGCTTGCCGACGGGGACCGAGCCGGTGAAGGCGACCAGGCGGATCTGCGGCGAGGGGATCAAGTGGGCGGAGACTTCGGCCGGTTCACCGAAGACGAGGTTGAGCACACCGGCCGGGAGTCCGGCGTCGGCGTAGCAGGCCACGAGCGCGGCTGCCGTACCCGGAGTCTCCTCGGACGCCTTGATGACGATCGAGCAGCCTGCGGACAGAGCGGAGGAGAGCTTGCGGTTGGGGCCGCCGACGGGGAAGTTCCACGGCACGAACGCGGCGACGGGGCCGACGGGTTCGCGGCGGACGGTGAGGACGGTGCCGGGTGCGGACGGGATGATCCGGCCGTAGGCGCGGCGGGCGTCCTCGATGTGCCAGCGCAGGGTGTCGGCGGTGCGCAGGGCCTCGGTGGTGCCCTCGCGGAGCGGCTTGCCCTGTTCCTGGGCCATGATCCGGCCGATCTCGGGGGCGCGTTCGGTGATGAGGTCGGCGGCGGCGTGCAGGATCGCGGAGCGCTTGGCTATCGGCGTGTTGCGCCAGGTGCGGAAGCCCTCGGTGGCCGCGTCGAGGGCGCGGTCGAGGTCGGCGGTGGTGGCGAGGGGTACGTCGCCGATCACCTTCTCGGTGGCCGGGTTCACGATCGGGGCGGTCCGTCCGGTGCCGCCCTGGCACCACTCGCCCGCGATGTACATGCGGACGGCGGGGTAGCCGTGGTCGGAGGTCATGAGTGGGTGCCCTCTCAGGCTGGGGAGGAGAGTCAGTTGGCGGGGGCGTCCTGCGGGTCCCGGTTGGAGCGCAGCTGCCAGATGTGGTGGGGCGGGGTGGTCTCGTGGACGCGGGTCTCGTACGTGTCGTCGACCCGGTCCATGTCCGCCGCGTACTCGACGCGGCCCCCGCAGGGGGCGTGGACGAACCGGAAGACGTTCGAACCGACCGTGTGGCGGCCGAGTCTGCGGGCCTCCCGCCAGCCGCGCTCGATCATGTAGTTGCCGCCCTCGATGACGTCGTCGAAGCCGGGGACTTCATAGGCGATGTGGTTGACGCCGGCGCGGTCGGGGCGGTGGCACAGCAGCATGGTGTGCTGGTCGTCGTCGCCCGGTGCCTGCATGAAGACGCCCATCGGTTCGACGATGTCGGTGGGCCGGAAGCCGAGCCGCTCGGTGTAGAACGCGACGGCCTCCTCGCGTCCCTCCTTGACGATGTTCAGCGCGACATGGCACATGCGCAGCGGGAAGGCCCGGGTGAGCGGTTCCAGTGCGGTGTTCCAGCGGTCGACGTTGCCCGTCGCGTTGGCGGGGCGCGGGGTGACGTCCGTGTTCTTCGGGCGGGCCAGGGTGAGGCCGACGCCGAAGCCGCTCTCGTCCACGGTGTGGAAGACCCCGTCGGCGCTCTCGTGGACCTTGCGGTCACGGCCGGCGGCGGCGACCAGCCGGGCCAGTTCCTCAAGGGTGTCGACGCCCCAGACGACCTCGCGGATCGTCGGCCCGGCCTCCACCGGCGGCGGCAGCAGCGGGCCGGGCACGGTGTCCAGGTGGAGGGTCTGCCCGGCGAGGGTCTCGAACACCGCGTGCTCCTCGGTGCGCTCCAGCAGGAACAGCCCGAAGTCGCCGAAGAAACGGGCACATTCGTCTACGTCGTCGATGCCGTAGGTGACCGATTCGATTCTCTGGATTCCCATGATGCCTCGTTTCGCGGGTCGCCCGGCGAGCCTAGATTTCAGGGCGTGAAGGCCTCAATGGTCCGAGCTCGACTCAATTCGCAATCGTTTCTTGCAGTTACGCGCGGATGGCCGGAATGGGGTTCTGCGAGAACCATTCGGCGAGGAAGTCCAGGAAGACGCTGACCTTGCGCGGGGTGGCCTGGCCGGGGCCGTAGATCGCGAAGAGCGGGCGGTCGGGTACGGCGAGTTCGGGCAGCAGGACCTTGAGGGCGCCGGAGAGGAGGTCGTCGTAGGCGGGGCGCTGTGGGAGCAGGGCGATGCCGCGGCCGTGGACGGCGGCCTTCTGGAGCGCGAGGTAGGAGTTGGAGGAGAACGCCACGTTGCGGATCTTGTGCAGGGTGCTCGTGTGTCCGTGGCCGATGCGCCAGACCGGGTCGTTGACGTGGACGAGGCACTCGTGGTGGGCGAGTCCGTTGGGCTCGGTGAGCGGGCCGCCGCGCTCCAGGTACTTCTCGGAGGCGCAGAGCACGAAGGGCAGGGAGGCGATCTTCTTCAGCCGGACGCTGGAGTCGCGGAGGTCCCGGGTGTGGAAGGCGACGTCGAAGCCGCTGTCCAGGAAGTCGTACGTACGGTCCGACATGCCGCCCAGTTCGAAACGGACATGGATCTTGGGGTGGGCGGCGGAGAACGCGGCGATCGCGTCGCCGAGGTCCAGGCTGCCTATCCACTTGGGGCAGATGATGCTCAGGGTGCCCTCGGCGCGGTCGTGGAGGTGGGAGATGACGGCGTCCTCGGCCTCGATCTCGTCGAGGATGCGGGCCGCGAACTCGGCGTACCGGAGCCCTGGTTCGGTGAGGCTCACCGAGCGGGCGGTGCGGTTGACGAGGCGGACGCCCACTTGTCGCTCCAGCTCGGCGACGTGGCGCGAGACGAGGGAGCCCGACGAGCCGAGTTTCTTGGCGGCGCCGCTGAAGCTGCCGGTCCGGGCGACGGTGACGAAGCTGTGCATGAGGAGCAGTCGGTCCATGATTCCTCCGGAGGCCCACGTGTGCCAGGGGTGGGCCCCGGCGGCGGTGCCGGTCGTGCGTAGGGGTCCGGCTGGATCCGGAATGTCCTTGCAGCGGCTCTGTCAGGACATTCCGGCGACGTACCGGACGGGCGGCTCGGGACAGCGCGGGGACAGGCATCGCTGCCCGCGCGGCTGTGCTACTCGGGGCAGTACCGGGGTGCCTTGCTCAGGTTGTCCTTGGTGACCAACAAAAGAGGAATGTTGGCAATCTTGTCAACCTTCTTCTTGGCCAGGAGCCCGACGGCGTTCTTGATCGCGGTCTGTCCGATCGACATGGCCGAGTTCGCGACGGTGGCGGAGAGCCGCCCGTCCTTGACGGCGGCCAGGCCCTCGTCGGTGCCGTTGGCGGCCACGATCTTCACGTCCTTCTTGGTCGACTTGCCGGTCCCGTTCATGCCCATCAGCGCGTGGACCTCGCCCGGGTGGAGGTCGAGGTCCACGCCCTTCAGCGCGGCTGCTCCGCCGAAGCTCTTGGTGACGCCCCGGACGCGAAGTACCGCGTCTCCCCCGGGGTTGTCACGGGCGTGGCTCGGTGCCGTCAGTGCCGTCCGGGGCGATCCGGCCGTAGCCGCGGATGTCGGGGAACGGGGGTTCCCTGTCGACCTGGAGGTCCACCTGGAAGGTGTTGAGGCACATGCCGAGCATGGTGAAGTTGCCGAGCGCGCCGATGGTGTCGACGAGGCCCTTGGAGCCGAAGTGCCCCAGTGCGGCGGCGAAGGTGTCGTCGGTGACGAAGTGCTCGTCGAGGATCTCGCGGCAGAACTGGTAGAAGGCCTGGTCCGCCTCGTTGTCGAAGACGGCCTCGCGCTTCTCCGCGATCGCCTTGACGGCGGCCTCCGGGATACCGGCCTCGATCGCCTGGTGCACATGGGCGTTCCAGGAGTACTGCGCGTCCCAGTTGCGGGCGGCCATCAGCAGGGTGAGTTCGCTGAGGTGCTTGGGGAGGCTGCTGTCGAAGCGGGCGAACGCGCCGAGGGATTCGGCCCGTTCGCACATCTCCGGGCTGTGCAGCCAGACCCGGAAGGGGCCGCGGACCGCGCCGCGCCGGCCGGCGATGCGGGCGGCCAGTTCCTGCTGGCGCTGGTCCATTTCCTCTTCGGTGAGAACGGGGAGCCTCATGGGCCGATACCTGCCTTTTCTTTCCGGCGCGTTACGTGCACGGTGCGTGAATCCGTGCGATGCGTGCCGACCGTACAGCCGGGTCCGGAAAGCTCACCCCTCTGGAAATGCAAGGTAAAGCTGCACGCCAGAGGGCACCCATTCCTCCGCACGAGGCCTAACGTCGTTCGACGCAGACGTGTGTAAGTGGAAAGGAACTCCGGATGACCACGATCATCAAGGTCGCGTCCGTGCCCGTGCTCGACCGGGGCGGTGCCGTCGCCTCGACCCCCCTCATCACGACGCCGTCGGCGGGCGGGGAGAACCTGATCACCAGTGGCATGAGCGTGTATCCGGTCGGCTCCGGGGCGCCGTTGCACTCGCACAACTGCGACGAGCACGTGACGATCCTGGAGGGCGAGGCGGAGGTGTGGGTCGACGGCGAGGTGACGAAGCTGGAGCAGTACGACACGACGTACGTCCCCTCACCGATCCCGCACTTGTTCCGGAACGTGGGCGACACCCCGCTGCGCATCCTGTGGGTGTACTCGTCCGGGTACGTCACCCGGACGTTCACTGAGACGGGCAGGACGGTGGAACACCTGTCGGCGGAGGACCAGATGGGCAAGGACGACTAGCCGAGCCGACTGGCCGCGAGCACGACCTCCGCGACGCGGGCGGGCTGGTCGACCAGGACGAGATGTCCCGCGTCGGGCACCGTGACCATACGGACCTGCGGGCAGGCCTCCAGCTCGCGGCGCTCGGCGTCCGTCAGACCGATCTCGTCGTGGTCGCCACGCACCACCCAGGCCGGGACACCGGACGCGCACAACCGGGCGACCAGGGCCCGGTGCCGGTCCAGATACGCGTAGTAGCGGCGCACGATCCGGCGGCAGTTCGCCGGGTCGTTGCCGCCCATGACGTCTGCCAACTTCTGCGCCCGCTCGGGCGGCAGGCGCTTCAGCATGTCGTTCTTGACGGCCCTGGGCAGCAGCTTCAGCATGCCGGTCCAAGCCGCGTTCCCGAGTACGGGGACCCTGCCCAGCATGTCCATCACGGCCAGGAACGTCGCCTCGTCGCCGCGCGAGAAGGTCGGCGACAGCAGTACGAGGGGCCCGGTGAAGAGGCCGGCCGCGGCCATTTCGATGGCCACGTTGGCACCGAGGCTGTGGCCCACGACGACGTCGCTGCGGACTTGTGCCGCGTACCCCGCCATCAACCGGGCGTAGTTGTCCATCGAGACGTCCGCGGGTGCCCTCGTCGGTCCGAAGCCCGGCTGCGTGACTGCGGTCAACTCCAGTCCGGCCAGGGCCGGTTCGGCCATCACCTCGGCGTAGAACTCGGCCGTGCACAGGCCGCCGGGGATCATCAGTACCCTGCGCGCCGCATCCGCCGGTCCCACCCGCCGTACATCCCAGCTCTCGGTCATGCCGTAGAGCGTGACGCCGTCCCCCACGACGGTCCGCGACCCTGCTCCGTACGTGGCGTGTCGTCCCCTGTGCCGGTGGACGCACCGACGCCGGCCCCCGCATCCCCTGCGGTGGCCGGCGTCCGGTCCTGCCTCTGTGCACCCTGCCCGGGTCAGTGGGTACCGACCAGCTCCTGCGGGGTGCTGCTCTGGGCAGCCTGCTTCGAGCTGCGCAGGGCCGCGATGCCGATGAACACCATGGACGACAGACCGGCGACGGCGAAGGACGTGAAGCCCCAGTCGCCGTTGCCGGAGGCGAGCAGTTGGCCGCCGAGCCAGGGGCCGAAGACGGCGCCGAAGCGGCCCATGCCGGAGGTCCAGCCGACCGCGGTGGCGCGGTTGTCGGGGGTGGAGCGGATGGAGACCGTCGCGTAGATCATCGTCTGGGCGCTGTTGAGGAAGACGCCGGTGAGGAAGACGACCAGCATCGTGACGGCCTGGTTCATGTGGACACCGAGCAGGAAGACGCCCACGGCGGTCAGCGCGAACCAGATCGACGAGATGCGCGGGGCGCCGAAGCGGTCGGCGGCGCGGCCGGCGACGAGCATGCCCACGATGCCGCCGAGGTTGAAGACGACGACGAAGGTGAGGGCGTCGGCGAGCGCGTAGCCCTCGGAGCGCATCAGGGTGGGCAGCCAGGTGGCGACGCCGTAGACGAGGAGCAGGCCGCCGAAGGAGGCGAACCAGTACAGCAGGGTCTGGATCCACTGGTCGCCGGTGAAGAGGTTGCGCAGGGCGTCCCAGCGGTCGGCCGCGGTCTTCTTGCCGGTGGCCGCGGGGAGTTCGACCTCGAAGCGCTCGGCGAGGGCGGTGGCCTCGTCGGTGCGCCCCTTGGCGACCAGGAAGCTCAGCGACTCGGGCAGGAACTTCAGCAGCACCGGGACGAAGAGCAGCGGGAGGACGCAGACCCAGAAGGCGGCGCGCCAGCCGACCGGGTCCACCAGCCACTTGGCCACGTAGGCGGAGAGGATGCCGCCGGCGTGGTGGGCGGTCATCAGCATGCCGATGGTGAGGGCGGTCCGGCCGCGCGGGGCGTAGTCGGAGACCATGCTGATCGCGGTCGGCAGCAGACCGCCGAGGCCGACGCCGGCGAGGGTGCGGCCGAGGCCGAAGACCTCGACGCTGCCCGAGATCGCGCAGATGCCGGAGGCCAGCGAGAAGAGCGTCACGCAGGCGATCATCAGCTGCTTGCGGCCGATCCGGTCCGCGACCGTGCCCGCGGTCAGGGCGCCCACCAGCATGCCGAAGGTGGCGTAGCTGCCGAGGTCGCCGGCCTGGTCGGGGGTGAGACCGAAGGTCTTCGACTCCAGCAGGTGCGGGAGCACCGAGCCGTAGATGAACATGTCGAGGCCGTCGAAGAGGACGGCCAGCCAGCACAGACCGATGACCAGGAGGGCCAGCCGGCTCATACGGGCGGACAGAGCGGGGGACGGGGAGGGGGAGGAAGACATCGTTGGTTACCTCTCGTGCTTGGTGCGCCAGACGCTAAGGAGTCACCCGCCAGATAGTCAACGTTTTTGTCAACAATCTCATCGACAATCGCATGGGGGTGACTCCGGTGGATCTTGCGCGCGGCTCAGCCGACCGGCGGAGTCCCGTGCGTGTGGAAGGACTCGATGGTCTTCAGGCCCCAGGCCTGCCCCTTCTTCCGCTCCTCCTCGGTCCAGGTGATCAGCGGCCAGTCGGGCGCCAGGACGAGTCGGGTGAGCGGGTTGCACAACTCGACGCGGTTGCCGCCGGGTTCGTAGACGTAGAGGAAGAACGTCTGCTGGATGGCGTGCTTATGAGGGCCCGTCTCGATGAACACGCCTGTGTCGATGGCGAGATCGGCCGCGCGCAGAATGTCCTCACGGGTGTCGGTAGCGAAGGCGATGTGGTGCAGCCGCCCGTTCGAACCGGTCCAGTCCTCCGTGTAGACCACGTCGTACGACTTGTTGGTGTACGTCAGCCAACGCGCCGCGATCCGCCCGCTGTTGAGCCGGATCTGCTCCGTCGGCCTCGCCCCCAGCACGTGTTGCTGGAACTCGGCGCTGGAAAGCACGTCCGCGGCAAGGAAGTTGATGTGGTCCAGCCGCCGAACTCCGACACCCCGGTTGGGCTTGGCCTGCGCCTGGTTCTTCAGCGCCGGTTTCAGCTCGTCGGGGGCCTGGTAGTGCTCGCTCTCCCAGTAGAGGGCGTGCTCATGGCCGTCCGGGTCGGTGGTGACGTAGAGCTTGCCGAGTCCTGGCTCGTCCTCGACCCACCTGCCGGTGCCGCCCGCCTCCTCGATCGCCTTGATACGGCGCTGGAGGGCCTCCTCGCTGGAGGTGCGCAGGGCCAGGCGGCCGAGGCCGGGCTGTTCACGGGCGGTGAGGACCAGGCTGTGGTGCTCGTAGTCGTCGTAGGTCCGGAGGTAGACGGTGTCGCCGTCCCCGCCGTTGACGGTGAGGCCCAGGTAGTCGGTGAAGAAGGCGACACTGGCGTCCAGGTCCGGGGTGAAGAGCTGGACGTGGCCGATATGGGCGATGTCACCGAGCGGCGGAGCCATCGTTGCCTCCAAGGGGTCGTACGGGTGCGGGTGTGGGGGCCGTTTCGACGGACCGGGGGAAGACGGTGCCGTCGAAGATCTTGCGGGCGGTGCGCACCACGGCGGTTCTGCGGACCACGGGAGCGGCCTCGCCGGATGCGGGGGTCACGCTAGTTTCGATGTCTAGGAATCCGCTGGGATGTTCGATGCGAATTCGGTCACTTTGTACGGGGACGTCCGCGATCCCCTCTCCCACCGCTCCGGGCAGGAGCAGTCCCGCTGCCACGCTCGCGGCGCCCAGGACGCCGATCGACGTGTGGCAGCGCACGGGGATGAAGGTGCGGGTCGTCACCGCTCCGCCGCCCCGGGGCGGTGCCAGCAGGCTGAGCTTGGGCACGGTGGTGTTCTCGACGTCCCCGAGGCCCATCAGCTTGCCCGCCTCCAGGCGGATCTCCCGGAGGCGGTCGGCGAGAGTCAGATTCTCTTCGAGGTCCTTGGGGCTCTCGTAGCCGGTGACGTCCAGCGCGGCGGCCGGGATCAGGACGACCGGCATGCCGTTGTCGACGCACGTCACCTCGGTGCCGGCGATCACGTCCCGGATGCGTCCGGTCGGCAGCAACGGGCTTGCGCCCTGCGGGAATTCGATCACCACGGGGGCCGCGGTGCCGGGCACGCCGGAGATCTCGGCGGTGCCGGTGTAGTCAACCCGGCCGCCGGGAGTGGGGAAGGTGGCAATGGCCAGTTCCCCGGTGTTGAGCATGCGGATGCGGACGGACGTCTCGCCGTCACCGGGGGCCACGAGCCCCCGCTCGACGGCGAACGGCCCTATTCCGGCGAGGATGTTGCCGCAGTTCTGCCGGTCGGTGACCTCGGGGCGGTCGACGGCGACCTGGAGGAACAGGTAGTCGACGTCGGCCTCGGGGTCGGCCGAGACGGAGACCACGCCGACCTTGCTGGTGAGCGGGTGGGCGCCGCCCAGGCCGTCGATCTGGCGCGGATCGGGGCTGCCCATGACACGCAGCAGCAGGTCGTCGCGCAGGGCGGGGTCGGCGGGGAGGTCCTCGGCCAGGAAGTAGGCGCCCTTGGAGGTGCCGCCGCGCATCAGCATGCAGCGCACCTCCGCGGGCCCGGTCACGACCCTGCTCCGGTGTACTCCTCGTACGACCGGTACTCGACGCCGAGTTGCTTGAGGGTGTCGCGCAACCCGTAGCGGTCCAGGCCGAGTTGGCCTTCGAGGAAGGCGGCGCGGGTGGCTGCTTCCTTCGCTTCGCGGGCTTCGGACCTCTCGGCGGTCTCGCGGGCCTTCTCGCGCGGTACGACCACGACGCCGTCGTCGTCGGCGACGATCACGTCACCGGGACGGACGACCTGGCCGTCGATGGCGATGGGCACGTTGACCGAGCCGCCGGTGGCCTTGACGGTGCCCTGGGAGGAGACGGCACGGGACCAGGCGGCGAAACCCATGTCACGCAGTTCCTGGGTGTCGCGGATGCCGGTGTTGAGAACGACACCACGCACCCCACGCTGCTGGAGCGCGGTGGCGAAGAGCTCGCCGAACAGGCCGTCCGTGCAAGGGGAAGTGGTGGTGACGACGAGGATGTCGCCCTCGCCGCACTGCTCCACGGCCGCGTGGATCATGAGGTTGTCGCCTGGCCAGCTGAGCACGGTGACAGCGGTGCCGGCGACCCGAACTCCCTGCTGGACAGGGCGGATCGAGGGACCGAGCAGACCGGTGCGGCCCATCGCCTCGCTGACGGTGGCCACACCGAAGGTGGCCAGCGCCTCGACGTCCTGCGCGTCCGCCTTCGGCGGGTTGGTGACGATCACACCGCCCATGGCTATGCCAGCTCCTTCGCGATCTGCGGGTACGGGCGCATGTACGCCTCGGCCATCGTCTTGTGGGCCAGGCCCAGGTTCGGCCCGGCGTTGCGCTGGAGCTGGACGCCCCGGCGGACGGCGAGGTCGGTGTAGTAGTCCCACAGGTGCTGCTGGGCGCCGAGGCACTCCATCGCCTTGCGCTTGGTGTCCCAGACCTCGGTGATGTCGAGGAGGACCTCGGGCCTGAAGCCGCTCATCTCGGGCTGGTGCGGCTCGAAGTAGAAGACCGGCGGGGCGCCGATGATCTCGCCCTCGCCGGGGTAGCCGATGGCCTGCGCCAGGACGCGGGCCTCCAGTGCCATCCGGTTGGCGGCCGGGTGGTCGCCGTTGTACGGGTCCTCGGTGGGGTGGGTGAGGACGACGTCCGGCTGTGTCTCGCGGTAGACGGCGACGAGCCGGTCGGTCAACTCGGCGGTGGCGACCAGGGGGTAGTCGCCGGCGTCGTAGAAACGGACCTCGGCGCCGAGGGTGGCCGCGGCGCGCTCGGCCTCGTCCCTCCGTATCGCCTTGATCTCGTCCAGCTGCTTGCCCTCGCGCCACGCCTTGGCGGACTCGCCGCGCTCGCCGAAGGTCAGACAGGCGATGGTGACCTTCTCGCCACGGGCGGCGGCCAGGGCGATGGCTCCGCCCGCCCGCCACACGAAGTCCCCGGCGTGCGCCGTGACGACGAGTGTCGATCGTGGGGGTGCGGGCGCGTTGCCGTGCGTCATTGCGTCAATCTCCTTGGTGGACAGGTGTGCGCCCGCCCCAGGCGTGCCCAGCCGCCGCGCCTCAGTCGCGCAACGCCTCGATCACACTGGTGAGATGGGCGCGGACGGCCGCCTCGGCCGCCTGCGGGTCCCTGGTCGTGATCGCCTCGATCATGGCCAGATGCTCGCTCAGGGACTGCTGCGGACGCCCCGGTCGCAGCGCCAACTGGAAGCGGTGACGCACCAGTTGGGCGTTGAGCCGTTCCAGCAGGGTCACGGCGGTCTGCTGGCCGGAGAACTCCCGGACCTTGTCGTGGAGTTCGTGGTTGAGCTCGGAGTACGTCACCGGCTCGCCGTCGGCCACGGCCTTGGTCATGGCCCGGCCCAGGTCCGCCAGTTCGGTCAGCTGCTCGTCGCTTGCCGCGACGGCCGCCTTGGCCGCGCAGAGTCCCTCCAGGACCATGCGGCACTCCGTGATGGCAACCGCTTCCTCCACGGTCACCACCCGCACCCGGGAGCCCCGGTTGCGGATCCGCTCGACCAGTCCTTCGGCCGCCAGATCGATCAACGCCGCGCGGATGCTGGCCCGCGTCACATCGAGTTGCTCGGCGAGCTCGTTCTCCACCAGCCGCTGTGCCGGTGCCATGTCGCCGTGCAGGATCGCCTGCCGCAGCTGCGTGAGCGCATGCTGCTTGGCCTGCTCCCCGGTGCTCGGACGGGCTTCTTTCGGCATCGTTGCCCTCCCTGAGTGAGTGCCTGTCGAACCTAAATCTAGCCAAACAAGATTGTCAACAATTTTGTCCGCCGTATTGCAGGCATGCTTCCGCCCATAGTTACCCCAGACATGCCGCCGCCCGCCCGTGGACCGGCCACGGACGGGCGGTGAACCGTCTCCGCTACGGCTCTCGGTAGAGCGCGGTGAGCAGTTCCAGTACGGCCTGGGTGGCGGGGTGCGGGTCCTTTTTCCACCAGGCGAGCCTTACGGCGATGGGCTCGCCGTCGCGCACCGGACGGTAGACGACTCCGGGCCGCGGGTACTGGTTGGCGGTGGATTCGGCGGTCATGCCGACGCTGCGCCCGGTGGCGATCACGGTGAGCCAGTCGTCCACGTCGTGGGTGTCTTCGGTAACCGGGCGGGAGTCGGGCGGCCACAGGTCGGCGGTGGTGGTGCCGGTACGGCGGTCGACGAGGAGGGTGCGCCCGGCGAGGTCGGCCAGCCGGACCGAGCGGCGGCGCGCGAGGGGGTCGTCGGAGGCCATGGCGCACAGCCGTCGCTCCAGCCCGACGATGGCCGACTCGAACCGCCGGTCGTCGAGGGGGCGGCGGACCACGGCCAGGTCGCAGGCGCCCTCCCCGAGTCCTGAGGTGGCCGAGTTGACGCGGACCAGGTGCAGATCGGTCTCCGGGTGCGACCGGGTCCAGCGGCGCTGGAAGGGGAGTGTGTGCCGGCCGAGCGCCGACCAGGCATAGCCGATGCGGAGATGGGCGTGACCCGAGGTGGCCTCCAGGACCAGGTCGTCGACCTCGGTGAGGACCCGCCGGGCGTGCGCGACCACCCGCAGCCCGGTGCCCGTCGGGGTCACCGACCGGGAGGTGCGCCTCAACAGCCTTACGCCCAGGGCCTGTTCGAGGGAGGCGAGGGTGCGGGAGACGGCGGCCTGGGACACACCGAGTGCGATGGCCGCGTCCGTGAAGGTGCCTTCGTCGACGATCGCGACGAGACACCGCAACTGCCTCAGCTCCAGATCCATGACTCCAGCGTATAGATCGCCGCGTCATTGCATTTTGCGCAAGTACGGGTGAGGCGCACGATCGGAGCATGCCTGGAGCCTCTGCAGGGACAACTCCCTTGCCCAGCACGTCACATGGCACCCCGCGGCCGTCTTCCCGGGTGGGCCTTGCCGGGGTGGCCACCATGGCCGGCAGCGGGCTGTCCAACCAGATCGGTGCCGCGCTCGGCTCCCTCGCCTTCCCCGTCATCGGGCCGGTGGGGGTCGTCGCGGTGCGCCAGTACGTCGCCGCGGCCGTGCTGTTCGCCGTGGGCAGACCCAGGCTGCGGGAGTTCACCTGGCGCCAGTGGTGGCCGGTCCTGCTGCTGGCGGTGGTGTTCGGGACGATGAACCTGTCCCTCTACACCGCGATCGACCGGGTCGGCCTCGGTCTGGCGGTGACGCTGGAGTTCCTGGGTCCGCTGTCCATAGCGCTGGCCGCGACCCGGCGGCGCGTGGACGTCCGTTACGCGCTGATCGCGGCGGCGGGCGTGGTGACGTTGATGCGGCCCCGCCCCTCGGCCGACTACCTGGGTATGGGCCTCGGGCTGCTCGCCGCCGCGTGCTGGGCGTCGTACATCCTGCTCAACCGGACGGTCGGCAGCCGTGTCCCCGGGGCTCAGGGTTCGGCGGCCGCGGCCGGGGTCTCCGCGCTGATGTTCCTGCCGGTCGGGATCGTCGTCGCGGTCCGGCATCCGCCGACGCCCGTGGCGGCCGGATGTGCGGTGGCGGCCGGGGTGCTCTCGTCGGCGGTGCCGTATCTGGCTGATCTCTTCACGCTGCGCCGGGTGCCGGCTCCGGCCTTCGGGCTGTTCATGAGCGTCAACCCGGTACTCGCCGCCGTGGTCGGCTGGATCGGCCTCGGTCAGCGGCTGGGCTGGGCGGAGTGGGCGGGCATCGGTGCCATCGTGGCGGCGAACGCGCTGAGCATTCTCACGCCACGAAACTGAACGGCCGAGGCCCAACCTTCCTCCGTCAGTGCCGCCTGTGCCGACGCATCCACGCGGGCCTGCCCGCCGTAGACGAGCAGATCGGTGCCGGTGATGAACTGGGCCTGCGGGCCAGTAGGAAAGGAAAAAGGACGACGCCACGTCACCGCGACACCGCCCGGCACCCCACTTCGCGAGGTGTCCGTATTTGCTCCGCGAATCCCGCGCAACTGCCCGACGGGGCGCGCTCACCTCTCGCCGGCCGCCCGCCCGAGCCAGTACCCGAACCCCCGCCGCGTATGGATCAGCGCCGCCCCCTCCTGGTCCACCTTGCGCCTCAGGCGGGAGATCAGCTGCTCCATCGCGTTGTCGCCGCGGAAGTCGCCCCAGACGTACCGGCTGATCTGCTCCTTGGACAGCACCTTGTGCGCGTTGACGAGGAGGTGGCGCAGCAGCCGGTACTCCGCTGGTGTGAGATCGAGTGTGCGCCGGCCGCGGCGTGCCTGGCAGGTGGTGTCGTCCAGGACCAGGTCGGCATAGTGCAAGGCACCGTCCCGGCCGCCGCCCCCGGTACGCAGTAACACCTGGATACGGGCTAGCACTTCGGCGATCCGGAACGGCTTGGTGACGTAGTCCCGCTCCCCCGAGCCCAGTTCGGGTAGCAGTTTGTCCAGGGCGTCCCAGGCGGTGAGCAGCAGGACGGGCGGGCGGTGCGTGACGAGTCGGCCGCCCTGTTCGAGGGCGTCCATCTCCGGCAACTCCGCGTCGATGACGACCAGTTCGAACCGCTGCTCCGCAAGCCGCGACACCACCTCGCTGCCGCTTCCGGCCGTCCCGATCCGGTAGCCGGCCAACTCCAGTGTCGTGGAGAGGAGTTCGGCGTTGTCCGGCTCGTCCACGGCGACGAGCAGGTGTTGCCCGCCGCCGCGGGCGAGTGATCGTGTCTCACTGATGCTGCCGTACGTGGACATGCGCTCAGCCTACCGTCCTGCTTGCCTGACTCAAGCAATATCCATTCGATTGCTTGACTCAAGTAAGTCGCATATGCTTGCCTAACTCAAGGAAGGCCCGGCCATGCGGACGGGTCACGGAAAGCAGGAGCACAGCTGAGCCCTTGCTCACCAGAGCCGGGGCCGTCTTGAGCGGAAGGCGGCCCCCGCGCCGAACCCGTGGGGACGGGGGTCGGCGTTGTCCCGGACCCGGTCGTCGGCCACTCCCCCAGATCGGCGCCGGGTCCGTGGACACATTGCCTCGCGTGGGGGCGTCAGACCGGTTTCCGGCGGGTGCGGAACAGGCTGATGCCCGCCCCGAGCGAAACAGCGCCCATGCCGACGCCGGTCAGTACGGCCTGCGGACCGTGGGCGACGAAGGGCGCGGCGATGGCGACGGCCAGGTTGAACAGGAACAGGAACCACAGCACGGGTCTCGACGCGAGCAGCGGCTTCATGAATGGTTTCCTCCGGATCGAGCAGACTTGGACCTTGGTTGACGTGGTGCTTCAACGATTCCGTCGTCCGCCCGACGACACGAGGGAGTGTTCTCCCGAACCCTCGGTGGAACGGTCTCCCGGGCCCGTGGTGGAGTGGGCTGCACCCCTGCCGCGCGGCCCGCGTGCCCGGGCCGTTGCGCCTAACCTGATCTCCATGCGCGCAACCCTGCGGCAGGCGGGCCGGGCGACACTCCATCTGGTCGTCTCCGCCGCGATGGCCTTCGGGTCCTACATCTTCATCACCGTGCTCCTGATCACCGCGATCCTCACGGTCTCGGTGGTCGGCGCGTTCATGCTGCCCGAGACCGTGCTGCTGATACGGCGGATCGCCGGGGCCAAGCGGCAGCAGGCGGGCGCCTGGACGGGGCGGAAGATCCC
Source organism: Streptomyces hokutonensis (assembly GCF_042751305.1). Classification (GTDB taxonomy): domain Bacteria; phylum Actinomycetota; class Actinomycetes; order Streptomycetales; family Streptomycetaceae; genus Streptomyces; species Streptomyces hokutonensis_A. The sequence continues at coordinate 256,024 of NZ_JBHYWD010000002.1, read as the reverse complement.
CGAGGCGTACCAGCCGCTGAACGGCACCGTCCGGGAGCGGCTGCGCACGGCGGTCCGTGATCCGAGCACGCTGACCGACTTCCGCTGGATGGTCGCCTACTACGCCTACGGCGCGCTGCCCGTGCTGATGCTGCCGTTGTGGCCGCTGGGTCTGGTCGTCGACGGGGTGTGGTGCGGGCTGCTGCGCCGCGAGGCCGTCGTCCTGCCGTTGATCAGCCGGCTGGCGGACCTGGACGCCGAGTGGTCGACCGCCCTGCTGAAGCCCTCCCCGAAGGCCCAACTGGCCGTACGCGTCGAGGAGTTGGTGCAGACCCGGGCGGGCGCGATCGCCGCGCACGGGGCCGAACTGCGCCGGATCGAGCGGGACCTGCACGACGGGACGCAGGCCCGGCTGGTGTCGCTGTCGATGCGGATCGGGCTCGCCAAGCGGGCCTACGACCAGGACCCGGCGGCGGCCCGCCGGATGCTCGACGAGGCGCAGACGCTGGCCGAGGAGGCGCTGACGGATCTGCGGCACGTCGTCCGCGCGATCCATCCACCGATCCTCACCGACCGGGGCCTGGTCGGCGCGGTGCGCGCGCTGGCCGCGAGCAGCGTGCTCGCCGTCACCGTGACCGTGGACGGGCTGACCGACGGACACGACGGGCCGCGCGCTCCGGCTGCGGTGGAGGCGGCGGCGTACTTCGTGATCGCCGAGTCGCTGACCAACGCGGCCAAGTACAGCGGCGCCGACCGCGCCGAGGTCCGTCTCGCCCGCGCCCGCACCGGACTGCGCGTCCAGGTGCGCGACGAGGGCCGGGGCGGTGCCGACGAAGCGGGGGGATCGGGGCTGCTGGGCATGCAGCGACGGGTCGCCGCGCTCGACGGCAGTGTGACTGTGACCAGCCCCGTGGGGGGACCTACCGTGATCGAAGTGGAGCTGCCGTGCGTCTGGTGAGCGTAGTTGAGGCGGGACTGTCATGAGAGTCGTGATCGCCGAGGACAACGCCCTGCTCAGGGAGGGCCTGGTCCTCCTGCTGACGTCGGCCGGGCACGAGGTGGTGGCCGTCGCCGGCAGCGGGCCCGAGGTGCTGCCCGCGCTGCTCGAACACCGGCCGGACGTGGCCGTGCTGGACGTGCGGATGCCGCCCGGCTTCCGCGACGAGGGGCTGCGGGCCGCTCTGGAGGCACGGGAGAAGATCCCGGGGCTGCCGGTGCTGGTGCTCTCGCAGTACGTGGAAGAGTCGTACGCCGCCGAGCTGTTGGGCGTCGGGGCGAGCGGGGTCGGCTATCTCCTCAAGGACCGGATCGGCCGCGTGGACGAGTTCCTCGACGCGCTGGACCGGGTCGCGGCCGGCGGTACGGCGCTCGACCCCGAGGTGGTGACCGAGCTGCTCACCCGGCGCCGTAATTCACCGCTGGACTCGCTGACCCCGCGCGAGCGCGAGGTGCTGAAGCTGATGGCGGAGGGCCACGACAACACGACGATCGCCAAGACCCTGGTCGTCACGGAACGCGCGGTGAGCAAGCACATCGGCAATGTGTTCCTGAAGCTGAGCCTGCCGCCGAGCGACAGCGGACACCGCCGGGTGCTGGCCGTGCTGGCCTATCTGCAGAACGTGTGACACGCGCGCCGCCGGTCGTGCCAGGGGATGACACGGCCGGCGGCGCGTACTGCGTTCTCAGTAGCCGCGATTGTCGGCAGCCGCACGACGACGGGACGGGGGTCCGCCCGCGAGTCTGGGCCGGTCCCCGAGAGCAGATGTGGAGCACTCCGTCCCGTGGCTACTTTTCTCCATCGACTGGGCCAACTGGCTTTCCGGCGACGCTGGTTGGTCACCCTGTTCTGGGTGACCGTGCTGGCCGCCGTGGGCTTCGCAGCCGTCAGGGCTCCCGAGGCCCCCGACGAAGGGTCGTCCATGCCGGGGATCGAGTCGCAGCAGGCGTTCGACCTGCTGGGGCAGCGCTTCCCGGGTTCGGCGGCGGACGGTGCGAACGCGCGGATCGTGTTCGTGGCCCCGCACGGCGAGAAGATCACTGCGGCCGCGAACAGGGCGGTCGTCGAGAAGCTGGTGACCGAGGCGGCCGACGGCTCCCAAGTCGCAAGCGCCGTCGACCCGTTCACGGCGAAGGCGGTGAGCAAGGACGCGACGACCGCGTACGCGACCGTCACCTTCAAGGTGAAGGCGCACGACCTGACAGATGCCTCAAAGGCCCATCTGCAGAAGGCAATTGACCGGGCCCGTGCGTCGGACCTGACCGTCGAGGTCGGCGGCACCGCGCTCGCGACCCAGCCCGCGGCGGGCGGCAGCGCCGAGGCGATCGGCATCGCGATCGCCGCCCTGGTGCTCCTGATCACCTTCGGTTCACTCGCGGCGGCCGGACTGCCCCTGCTGACCGCGGTCATCGGGGTGGGGATCGCCATGTCCTCTGTCCTGGCCCTGGCGAAGGCCCTCAACCTGTCCTCCACGACAGGCACGTTGGCCACCATGCTGGGCCTCGCGGTCGGCATCGACTACGCCATGTTCGTCGTCTCCCGCTATCGCGAGGAGCGCTCCAAGGGTCACGCACCTCAGGAGGCGGCCGGACTCGCGGCCGGGACGGCGGGTTCGGCAGTTGTGTTCGCCGGTCTAACCGTTGTCATCGCTCTGGCCGGTTTGTCGGTGGTCGGCATCCCGACGCTCACCAAGATGGGGCTGGCCGCCGCCGGTGCGGTCGTCGTCTCCGTCCTGATCGCGCTGACGCTGGTCCCGGCGCTGCTCGGGTTCTGGCCGAACGCCGTACTGTCCCGCTCCGCCCGCAAGAAGGGGAGTATCGAGGAGAACGGCGAGAACAACGGCGGCAGCCGCTGGGCGCGGTTCGTGCTGCGCCGTCCGGTCACCGTGCTGCTGCTCGGCGTGGTGGGCCTCGGGGCGCTCGCGCTTCCGGTGGCGGACCTCCAACTGGGCATGCCCGGCGACGAGGTGAAGTCCACGGCCACCACCGAACGCCGGGCCTACGACGACCTCGCTACGGGCTTCGGGCCCGGTTTCAACGGGCCGTTGACCGTCGTGGTCGACTCGAAGTCGGCCGACGGCACGAAGGCCGCCGTATCGACGATCTCGAAGCGGATCGCGGCCACCGAGGGCGTGGTCTCCGTCTCCCCGGCCCGTTTCAACCCGGCGGGCGACACCGCCGTCTTCTCGGCCGTCCCGTCGACCGGCCCCAGCGACGAGCGGACGAAGGACCTCGTCCACACCATCCGCGCCGAGCGCCCGGCGATCGAGTCCGCGACGGGCACGACGTTCCTGGTCACCGGTACGACCGCCGTCAACATCGACGTGGCGCAGAAGGTGCAGAACGCGCTGATCCCCTATCTCGCGGTCGTGGTCGGCCTGGCCGTCCTCCTGCTCCTCCTGGTCTTCCGCTCGGTCCTCGTCCCCCTGAAGGCGGCCCTCGGCTTCCTCCTGTCGGTGCTCGCCTCGCTCGGTTCGGTCGTCGCGGTCTTCCAATGGGGCCACGGCGCAAGCCTGTTGGGCGTGGAACAGACCGGCCCGATCATGAGCATGATGCCGATCTTCCTGATGGGCATCGTCTTCGGACTCGCCATGGACTACGAGGTGTTCCTCGTCGCCCGTATGCGGGAGGCCTACGCCCACGGGGACCGGCCGGCGCAGGCCATCGCGACCGGGTTCCGCTACAGCGCCCGCGTGGTCGTGGCCGCCGCGCTGATCATGATGGCGGTGTTCTCGGGCTTCATCGGGGCCGGCGAGACGATGATCAAGATGATCGGCTTCGGGCTCGCGGCGGCCGTGCTGCTCGACGCCTTCGTCGTCCGGATGGCGATCGTGCCCGCCGTCCTGGCGCTGCTGGGCCGCGCCGCCTGGTGGCTGCCGCGCACGCTGGACCGGCTGCTGCCGAACATCGACGTCGAGGGCGAGGCACTCACCCGCAGGGAGCCCGCGGCCCCAGCAGTTCCCGAACCTGTGCCGGTCACCCGTGCCTGACTCCGCCCCTCCCCCGATGGGCCGCCCGCAGAGCGTGACGCGGGCGGCCCCGCCGCCTGTCCCCGGACCCAAACGGCGGGACCCTGCCCCAGGCAAGGACCGGGCATCGCCCACCATGGTCACAGGAGACCCACCGGAGACACCGATGCACCACAGCTGGCAGCGGTACGCGGACGAGCACATCCGCACCGTCGACACCATGTCGGCGGTGCTGCTGTTCGCCATGTTCCTCTTCGGCAGCGAGCTGAACGTGCCGCGCGGTCCCGGGCCGGACGCGGTGGCCCCCACGATCGCGCTCGCCGCGATCTCCTGCGCGGCCCTCTTCTGGCAGCGGACCCGCCCCCGCGTGGTCGTCGCCGTCACGGCGGTCGCCGCCGCCGGGGCCGCCGCGCTGGGCTGCCTCCTCACCCCGCTGATGCTGGGGCCGCTGATGCTCGCCCTGTACCGGCTGGCCGTGCTCACCCGGCGCAGGACGGCCCGCCGCCACTTCGTCGCGTCGGCCGTGCTGCTGGTGACCACGGCGACGCTGGTAGACCCGGTGCATCACCCCTGGCCGTTCAAGACGGTCGGCCCGGCCGCCTGGCTGCTGCTGCCCGTCGTCGCCGGGAACGCGCTCCGGCTGCGGGACGCCTATCTGGAGGCGGTGCAGGCGCGCGCCGAGTACGCCGAGCGCAGCCGGGAGGAGGAGGCCCGGCACCGGGTGGCCGAGGAACGGATGCGCATCGCGAGGGAGTTGCACGACGTCGTCGCCCACCATCTGGCCCTGGCCCACGCCCAGGCCGGCACCGCCGCCCATCTGGCGCGCACCCACCCCGACCATGCGCAGAGGATCCTGACCGAGCTCGCCGGTACGACGTCCTCCGCACTGCGCGAGATGAAGGGCACGGTGGGCCTGCTGCGCCGGGCCGACGATCCCGGCGCACCGCTGGCCCCGAGCCCGGGGCTGGCCCAACTCGCCGAGCTGACCGACGCGTTCGCCAGCGCCGGACTCGTGGTCACCGTCACCACGGAGGGCGAACGGCGCCCGCTGTCGGCCGGGGTGGACCTGACGGCGTACCGGATCGTGCAGGAGGCGCTCACCAACGTCAGCAAGCACGCCACGACCGAGTCGGCTCATGTGCGCCTGCGCTATTCCCACGACCGCCTGACCGTCACCGTGTCCGACGACGGCCCGGGTGCGACGACCGTCCCGGCGCCGCCCCCTGGCCAGGGCTTCGGGCTGATCGGGATGCGGGAGCGCGCCCGGTCGGTCGGCGGTGCCCTGCGGGCCGGGCACCGGGCCGGGGGCGGCTTCGAAGTCACCACCGAACTGCCGCTGTACCCCAGCGCCCCGGAACCGGAAGAAAGAACCCCATGACCATCCGTGTGCTGCTCGCCGACGACCAGGCCCTCCTGCGGGCCACCTTCCGGATCCTGATCGACACCTGCGAGGACATGGAGGTGGTGGGCGAGGCGGCCGACGGCGCCGAGGCGATCGCGCTGGCCGGTGAACACCGCCCCGACCTCGTCCTGATGGACATCCGCATGCCCGGCACCGACGGCCTCACCGCCACGACCGCCATCTGTGCCGACCCGGCGCTGTCCGGCACCCGTGTCCTGATCCTCACCACCTTCGAGGTCGACGAGTACGTGGCACAGGCCCTGCGGGCCGGCGCCAGCGGTTTCCTCGGCAAGGACGTCACCGCCGAGGCACTGCTCGCCGGCATCCGCACGGTCGCGTGCGGCGAGTCCCTCCTCTCCCCGCTCGCCACCCGCACCCTGATCAGCCGCTTCCTGGCCACCCCCGCACCGAGCGCACGCCTGGCGACACCCGACCGGCTCGACGTCCTCACCGCCCGGGAGCGCGAGATCATGGCCATGGCGGCCGAGGGCCGCTCCAACGACGAGATCGCCGAGCAGCTGTACGTCAGCCCGCTGACCGTCCGCACCCATGTGCACCGCGCCATGACCAAGCTGGACGCCCGCGACCGCGCCCAACTCGTCGTGATGGCCTACCAGTCGGGGCTGGTGCAGGCACCGCCGCCGGCCGGTCCCGCACTCTGACGGAGCGCCCGTTCAGGCGAACCCCCCGCCGAACAGGCGTGCCGCACCCGCTCGCCGTCGACACCTGTGGCGTGCCCCTCCCCTACATCGCCCCCATGCTCGCCACCCCCGGTACCCTCCCGCCCGCCGGACAGGACGCCCGCTGGGCCTACGAGACCAAGCAGGACGGCCAGCGCGTGCTGGTGTACCTCCCCGGCGACGGCAGCGTCCTGCTGCGCGCCCGTTCCGGTTCGGACATCACCGGCGCCTACCCCGAACTCCTGCCCCTGGGCCGCGAGTTGGGCAGCACGCGGGCGATCCTGGACGGTGAGGTGCTGGCCCTGGACGAACAGGGCCGCGCCGACTTCCAGTTGCTGCAGAACCGGATGGGGCTGGCCGACTCGCCCGCTCTGGCGGCACACCGGGCCGCGAACAACCCTGTCCATCTGGTGCTGTTCGACGTTCCCCACCTCAACAGGCCGTTCCTCGGGCTCCCTTACACCGACCGTCGCGCCGAGCTGGAGCGACTGGGACTGAACGGCCCGAACTGGTCAACTCCCGCCGCGCTCACGGGACATGGTGCCGAGGCGCTGCGGGCGACCCGTGAACACGGCCTGGAGGGGCTGGTCTGCAAGCGGCTGGACTCGGTGTACGAGCCCGGGGTGCGGTCCCGGGCCTGGATCAAGATCCGTAATCTGCGCAGTGAGGACGTGCTGGTCGGCGGGTGGGTGCCGGGCAAGGGGCGGTTGTCGGGGCTGCCGGGCGCGGTGCTGGTGGGGCAGCGCACGGCCGGGCGGCTGCGGTACGTCGGCAATGTGGGCACGGGCTGGAGCGAGGCCGAACGTGCCGAACTCGCCGCACTGTTGCGGGCCGCCGCTACCGACGCCTGCCCCTTCGATCCGGTGCCGGCGGTGGCCGGGGCGCGCTGGGTGGTGCCCCGCCTTGTCGGCGAGGTCCGCTACAGCACCCGCACCCGGGCCGGGATGCTGCGACAGCCGTCCTGGCTGCGACTGCGCCCCGACCTGGCACCGCAGGAGTCGGCCGCGGACCTGCCGGAGGACTGAAGAACTTGCGTAGCTCAAGTATTGGGCGGCGGGTCACCGTCGCGACACCTCACCCCCTTGGCGTGTACATGGAAAGCAGGGACTCTGAAAGCCCTTTCCATCCACAGCCGTTGGGCTGCGCCCGAAGAGGAGAACGCAGTGTCGTCCCAGAAGTCCCGGACCCGCCGCGGAAGGTGGCTCGCCGGTCTCGGCGGTGCGGCCGTACTCGTCATCGCCTTCCCCTCCGCCGCCTTCGCGGCCCCGCCGAAGGCACTGCCCGCCAACGCCGAGGCGGCCGAGCAGACATATCTGCCCGCCTTCGACTACGACACGGACGGCTGCTACCCGACACCCGCGATCGGCCCCGACGGCACCATCAACGGCGGCCTCAACCCCACGGGTTCGCTCAGCGGCGAGTGCCACGACACCTCGGACCTCGACAACACCAACAGCTACTCGCGCTACAAGTGCAACAACGGCTGGTGCGCGTACATGTACGGCCTGTACTTCGAGAAGGACCAGGCGATCGCCAACTCCAGTATCGGCGGGCACCGCAACGACTGGGAGCACGTCGTGGTATGGGTGCAGAACGGCACGATCCAGTACGTTTCGACGTCCAACCACGGCTCGTTCACCGTGCACGCGGCCTCCGAGGTCCGCTTCGACGGCACGCACGCCAAGATCGTCTACCACAAGGACGGCATCGGCACGCACGACTTCCGGCTGGCGAACGCCAACGACGAGCCGCCGGAGAACGACAAGCACACCTGGCAGTACCCGCCGCTCGTCGGCTGGAACGGCTACCCGGCGGGCCTGCGCGACAAGTTGAGCGCCTACGACTTCGGCAGTGCGAACTTCGGGCTCAAGGACGCCAACTTCGTGGCCCACCTCACGTCGGCGAAGCCTTCCGGAATCTCGTTCGATCCCGCCGCCTGACGGTACCGTCCGCAGGGCACCATCGTTCTCAGGGCTCCCGGGACCATCTCGACCCCGGGAGCCCGAGAGGACGGAACGTGGCAGCTGAACGCAGGGTCTCGCGGCGGGCTCTCCTGATCGCGCTGGGCATCGCCGGAGCGACGGCCATCCCGGCGGGTGCGCAGGGCCCGGCCCCCGGGAACGGATACACCGTGCCCACCCTCGCCTTCGACGACCCGGCCACCCAGCACCGGCTCGGTGACCTGTACGCATCCGCGCTCAGGTCCGTGTCCGGCGCCAACACCATCGGCGCGGACCGCTCGGTCTACGACAAGGCGGGCCTGCTCAGCTACCCGCCCGGCACGGTCGTCCGGGCCGGCGGCGGCTACCCCGCACCCCAGCGCTGGACGCGGGACGCGGCCGTCAACGCGTGGAGCGGGGTCAGCCTGCTCGCGCCCGAGGTCGCCCGCAACACCCTGTGGTCCGTGGTCGACCGGTCGCGGGACGGGCTCGTCGTCCAGCAGGACAACCAGTGGTGGGACCAGATCGTGTGGGTCCTGGCCGCCCACCACCACTACCTGGTCACCGGCGACCGCGACTTCCTCACCCGGGCCCACGAGACGTCCTCGCGCACCCTCGCGACCCGCCGCGCCCAGCACCTCAACCCGACGTTCGGCCTCTTCGAGGGCCCGGGCTTCATGAACGACGGCATCTCCGGCTACCCGAGCCCGCCCGCCTCGAAGTCCGTCCACTCGTCCTTCGTCCTGGACCACCCGCACGCCAAGAAGCTGATGTGCCTGTCGACCAACTGCCTCTACTACGGCGCCCATCTCGCCCTCGCCGCCATGTCCGAGGCCCTCGGCCACCCCGTACAGGCCGCCTCCCTGCGCTCGGACGCGGAGCAGCTGCGCACGGCGGTCGACCGGCACCTGTGGCGCGCCGACGCCGGCACCTACGGCTACCTCGTCCACGGCGAAGGCCCCCTCGCCGGACACCTCGACACCTCCCAGGAGGGCGCGGGACTGGCCCTCGCCGTCCTCCTGGGCGTCGCCGACACCGAACGCGCCGGCCGGATCCTCGACTCCACGCACTGGCAGCCGTACGGCATCGTCAACGTCTGGCCGCACTTCCCGCGCTTCGACGACCGGCGTCCGGGGCGGCACAACGTGATGGTGTGGCCTATGGTCCACGGGCTGTACGGCCAGGCCGCGGCGGACGCGGGCCGCGCCGGACCGTTCGCCCTCGCCGTCGACACCCTCGCCGGTCTGATCGCCACGAGCGGCGGCTTCTACGAGCTGTACAACTCGGTGACGGGTGCCGTGGACGGCGGCTGGCAGGGAGGCGCCAGTGGCCACGCGAACCACTTCGTGTCCCAGCCCGACCAGACCTGGTCGGCGACCGCGTATCTGCGGCTGATCCACGACGGCCTGTTCGGTCTGACGTTCACGGACGGCTCGCTACGGCTGCGCCCGTGTCTGCCCCCGGCCTGGGGCGCGGTGAGGCTGCGCGGGCTGCGGTACCGGGGCACGACCCTCGACATCGCGCTGAGCGGAAGCGGGAGCCGGGTGCGGTCCTGCACGGTCGACGGGCGGCCGGGGGAACCCGTCGTACCCGCCGACGGGACCGGTCACCGCACCCTGCATGTGGTCCTCACCGACACGGTGTGACGCGTACGTCACAGTCGCCAGGTGACCGGGTCCGGTCCACGGCACGGTGCCGGAAGGTCTATCGTGTCCGCATGTCCGTGCCCGAACTGATCCGAATCGTCTCCCGCGACTCGCCCATGGCGCTGGCCCAAGTGGAGCGTGTCCGCGCCGAGTTGGCCGTCCTTCATCCGCAGGTGCGCACCGAGGTCGTGCCGGTGAAGACGACCGGCGACAAGTGGATGGGCGACCTGTCCGCCGTCGAGGGCAAGGGGGCGTTCACCAAGGAGGTGGACGCCGCGCTGCTCGCGGGTGAGGCGGATCTCGCGGTGCACTGCATGAAGGACGTGCCCGCCGACCGGCCGCTGCCCGCCGGTACGACGTTCGCCGCGTTCCTGAAGCGGGACGACATCCGCGACGCCCTGATCCATCCGGGCGGGCTGACCCTCGACGAGCTGCCCGCCGGTACCCGTGTCGGCACCTCCTCGGTCCGCCGGGTCGCGCAACTCGCCGCCACGCACCCGGAGTTGGAGTGCGTGCCGTTCCGCGGCAACGTCAACCGGCGACTGGAGAAGCTCGCGGCGGGCGAGGCGGACGCGCTGCTGGTCGCGGTGTCGGGGCTGGAGCGCATCGGCCGGATGGGCGTGGCCACCGAGGTGCTGTCCGCCGAGGCGATGATGCCGCCGATCGGCGCGGGCATCCTCGCCCTGCAGTGCCGTGAGGGCGACACCGACGTCATCGACACGATCAGCGGGCTCGGTCACCCCGAGACGCATCGTGAGGCGACGGCGGAGCGCATGTTCCTGCATGTCCTCCAGGGGCACTGCAACAGCCCGATCGCAGGGTACGCCCAGGTCGACCGGAGCGGTGAACTGTCGCTGCGCGCCTGTGTGTTCACCCCGGACGGCAAGACCCGGCTCAACGCCCACGAGTGGGCGGGCCGGCTGGACCCGGCGACGCTCGGCACCTCGGTGGCGGTGGCGCTGCTGCGGCAGGGCGCCCGCGAGATCATCGACGGCATCCCGCACTGACGCCCGAGAGGCTCAGGGGGTGCCGGGTTCCGCTTGGTCGCGGAGGAAGTTGCTCACCTGGTGCGCCAGGCCGTCCCGCCCGGCACAGGCCGCGACGGCCTCCTCGCACAGCCCGATACCGCCCGCCCACAGGCGCCGCTCGGTCCACTCCTCCTCGACCCGCAGCTGCACCTGTACGTCCACCTGTGTCAGGGACGCCTCCGGACCGGCCGCGTACAGGACGGCTGTGGCGCGGCGCAGCGGATAGACGTCGAAGCCCTCGATGAACTGCGAGCTGCGCCAGTCGATGAAGGCGCTCTCGCCGTCCGGACCGACCCTGATGTCGATCTGGCCGTCCTCCAGGTGGATGCCGAGGTGCCGGGTGCCGCGGTTCTCGACGGTGACACGGAGAGTGAAGTACGTCAGCCCTTCGGCGGCGTCGTCGCGTCCGCGCGGCGGCTCGGCTGCCGCCAGGCTGTGGACGCGGACACGCAGACCGGCATGTTCGTCGTACTCGTGCCAGTCCCCGACCACGTTCGGCTCGTACACAATGCACCCTCTCGACCTCAGAGAGCTGCTTCCTATCTGTGTGCTCAGCGCACTGTCAAATGAGCAGAATGCGCTGTGGCCAGCGTTTTCGCCCGCTTGATCACTGATCAAGCCGTGCGCAGCAAGAATCCGGTTTCCGGCCACCGAACCGTGCTCGGGGGCGTGCCGCACATCACGTCCCCGGCAAGATCAGCGAGCCAGCCGTCCGAGCAGGGAGGAAGCGGCCGCGATGCCCAGCGCGGCGGCCACCAGAAGGACGGCGAAGTCGGTGCCCACATGCGACGGGGTACCCAGAAGGAGCCCGCGCAGGGCGTCCACTTCGTAGCTGAGCGGGTTCGCCTTGCTCACCGCCTGCAGCCAGCCGGGCATGATCGCCACCGGGTAGAGGGCGTTGGAGCCGAAGAACAGCGGCATGGTGATCGCCTGTCCGAAACCCATCAGCCGGTCCCTGCTGAGCACGATGCCGGCGATGGTCATCGAGAGGCAGGAGAAGAAGGCCGAGCCGAGGATCACGATCGCCCCGACGCCGATCAGCTTCAGCGGGTTCCAGGTCAGCGCCACCCCGAGGCTCGCGGCGATGACGACCACGACGACGGCCTGGATCAGCGACTTCACACCGGCCGCGAAGGCCTTGCCGGTGATCAGCGCCGAACGCGGGGTGGGGGTGACGAGGAGCTTGTTGAGGATGCCGGCGTCGCGCTCCCAGATGATCTGGATGCCGTAGAAGATGGCGATGAACATCGCGGACTGGGCGATGATGCCCGGGGCGAGGTAGTCGATGTAGGGGATGCCGCCGGTGGGGATCGCCTTGATGCGGGTGAAAGTCTGGCCGAAGATCAGCAGCCAGAGGGCCGGTTGGACGGCCCGGGTGTACAACTCGGTGCGGTCGTGGCGGAGTTTCTGGAGTTCCACCGCGCACATCGCGATCACGCGGGCGGGCAACAGGCGCCAGCCGGACCGGGGTTGGGGCGGGGTGAGCAGCAGGTTCAGGTCGTACTCGGGTGCGGGGTCAGCCGACGCGGTTCGCGGTGCGGCGGGTGCTTCGGACATCGCGGAAACCTCCTGACCGGTCTTCGAGACCGCTGCCGGCGATGTCCCGGAAGACGTCCTCGAGGGTGGGCAGCGGATCGGTGGCGGGCGCACCGTCGGCGCGGCGGCGTTCGCCGAGGCCCTCGCGGAGCTGGACCGGGGTGCCCAGGGCGCGGATGCGGCCGCGGTGCATCAGGCCGACGCGGTCGCAGTACTGGTCGGCCTCGTCCATGTAGTGGGTGGTGACCAGGACCGTCATGCCCGTCGCCTCGCGCACGGCGTTGATGTGCTCCCACACGCTGGTGCGGGCGATCGGGTCGAGGCCGATGGTGGGCTCGTCGAGGATGAGCAGCCGGGGCGCGCTGACCAGGGCCTGCGCGAGTTCGAGGCGGCGGACCATGCCGCCGGAGTAGGTGTTCGCGAGCCGGTCGGCGGCGTCGGTGAGGTCGACGGCCCGTAGCGCCTGGGCGACGCGGGCAGCGCGTTCTCTGCGCGGGACGTCGAAGACGCGGGCGAAGAGAGCGACGTTCTCGCGGCCGGTGAGCCCGCTGTCGGCGGACAGCTGCTGTGGGACGTAGCCGAGCATGCGGCGTACCGACATCTGCTCCTTGGCCGTGTCGTGGCCGAAGACGTGCACCATGCCCGCCGGGACCGGCAGGAGGGTGGTGATACAGCGGATGGCCGTGGTCTTTCCGGCGCCGTTGGGGCCGAGCAGTCCGAAGACCTCGCCCTCCCCCACGGACAGGTCGAGCCCGTCCACCGCGGTGGTCTCGCCGAAGGAGTAGGCGAGCCGGGTGCAGCTGACGGCTGCGGACCGCCCGGTGGCAGTGTCCTGCGTCATGAGTCCTCGGCCTCCTCGTGCAGATTGACGGCCAGCTGGTGCAGGGCCGGGATCGCCGCGCGCAGCGCGTCCCGGTCCGCCTGGTCGAGACGGTCGACCTGCGCTCGTACGAGGGCCGCGCGCCGTGCGTGCCAGTCGCCGAGGCGGGTCTTGGCCGTCTCGGTGAGCTGGAGGCGGGCGGCGCGCCGGTCGGCGGGGTCCGTCTCGCGGATCAGGAAGCCGTCCCGGGCGAGCTGGTTGACCAGGGTCGACACCGAGTTGCTCGCGAGGAACAGCTCCTTGGCCGCCTCCGAGATGCCGATACCGGGCCGGACCTCGACCAGGCGCAGCAGCTCCACCTCGGCGCCGCGCAACCGCGGCATGGTCATCTCGCTCCGCAGTCGCCTGCGGATCAGCCGCTGGACCCCGACGAGCGCGTCGGCCAGCTCTTCCGGGAATTTCTCCGTCTCCACACCCGGAGATTACCTCTTTAGCAGAGGTAACTAACCCAAAAGGATGGTCAAGACACCCGCTCGGGAGGCAGCGGAACCGGTTCCGGTTGGACACTGAGGAGGAGACCGGTGGCCGCCGGTCCAGGAGATCGGAACGCGACTGCCATGAACCACGACAGGACAACGTCCCCCGGAGAACCTGACTCCGTCTCCACCCGCACGGTGTTCGGCGCCCCCTGCTGGGTGAGTCTCACCAGCCGCGACGTGGATACCACCGAGGCGTTCTACGAGGCCGTGTTCGGCTGGAAGTGGCGCTCGGCCCGGCTCGGCGACCAGTTCCGGATCGCCACGGCGAACGACATTCCGGTGGCCGGCCTGGGCGCGGTGGCCTCGATGTGGCAGATCCCGGTGGCCTGGACGCCGTACTTCGCCGTGCCCGACGCGGATGTGGCCGCGGCAAGGGTCCGCGAGCGCGGCGCCACGGTCGCCGTGGGCCCGCTCTCCTTCCCGCCCGGCCGCGCGGCCCTGCTCGGCGACCGGGACGGCGCGACCTTCGGCATCTGGGAGGGCGACCTCATGGGCGGCTGGGAGACCTGGCGCCGCTCGGCCCCGGCCTTCGTCCGCCTGCACACCCGGGACGCCTTCGACGCGGCGATCTTCTACGGCGAGGTCCTCGACTGGGCGTCGGCGGACCCGGCGAGCTGCGAGGTGCGGTACGAGGGCGGCGAGGTCGTCCTGCGCAGCGGCGGCAATGTCGTGGCGCGGATCGAGTCCGGCGCGCTGGAGGCGGCTCCCGACCCGACCGTCCGCCCGCACTGGCAGGTCCACTTCGCGGTCTCGGACATCCGGTCCTCCTCCCGGGTCGTGGCCTCGCACGGCGGGAGCGTCCTGCGGGAGAACGCCCACGAGGCCGTGCTGCGCGACCCGGACGGCGCCCAGTTCACGGTGACCTCGCGCGGGGCCCCCTGACGCTCAGCGCCGGGCGGGCCGCGAGAGCAGCACCAGACTGCGCGCCTCCACGACCATCTCCGTGTCGGCCTTGTGTTCCGTCTCGTCCGGGGTGCCCTGCGGTTCGGCGGTGTCGATCAGGGTCGTCCAGCGCTCGCCGTAGGTGACGTCCGGGAGACGGAAGTCGACCGGCTCCCAGTAGCTGTTCAGCAGGAGCAGGAAGGAGTCGTCGACGACGGGCCCGCCGTGCGGGTCGCGTTCGGCGATGGCGTCACCGTTGAGGAAGACCCCTACCGAGTGCGCGTCCGAGCGCTGCCAGTCCTTGTCGGTCATCTCGCGGGCGTCGGGCAGCAGCCACACCAGGTCGGGCAGCGGCTGTCCGGGGTGCACGGCGGTCTCGCCGCGGAAGAACCGGCGCCGGCGCAGCACGGGATGGGCGGCGCGCAGCCCGATGACGTACCGCGTGAACGCTGCGAGTTCGCGCTGCTCGTCGGTCAACTCCCAGTCGATCCAGGAGACTTCGTTGTCCTGGCAGTAGGCGTTGTTGTTGCCGCGTTGGCTCCGGCCCAGTTCGTCGCCGTGGCTCAACATCGGGATGCCCTGCGAAAGGAGCAGCGTGGCAAGGAAGTTGCGCTGCTGCCGGGCGCGCAGCTCCAGCACGCCGGGGTTGTCGGTCTCCCCCTCGGCCCCGCAGTTCCAGGACCGGTTGCCGCTCTCGCCGTCCCGGTTCCCTTCCCCGTTGGCCTCGTTGTGCTTGTCGTTGTACGACACCAGGTCGCGCAGGGTGAACCCGTCGTGCGCGGTGACGAAGTTGACGCTGGCGCGGGGTCGGCGCCGGCTGTGCTGGTAGAGGTCGGAGGAGCCGGTGAGCCGGGACGCGAACTCGCCGAGCGTGTGCTCGCCGCCGCGCCAGAAGTCCCGTACGGCGTCCCGGTACTTGCCGTTCCACTCCGACCACAGCGGCGGGAAGTTGCCCACCTGGTAGCCGCCCTCCCCGACGTCCCACGGCTCCGCGATGAGCTTGACGCGGCTGATCACCGGGTCCTGCTGGATCAGGTCGAAGAACGCCGAGAGCCGGTCCACCTCGTGGAACTGCCGGGCCAGCGTGGCCGCGAGGTCGAAGCGGAAGCCGTCGACATGCATCTCGGTGACCCAGTAACGCAGCGAGTCCATGATGAGCTGGAGGACGTAGGGGTGCCGCATCAGCAGGCTGTTCCCGGTGCCCGTCGTGTCGTAGTAGTGGCCCCAGTCGCCGTCCACCAGGCGGTAGTAGGAGGCGTTGTCGATGCCCCGGAAGGAGAGGGTGGGGCCCTTCTCGTTGCCCTCGGCGGTGTGGTTGTAGACGACGTCGAGGATCACTTCGAGCCCGGCGGCGTGCAGCGCCTTCACCATGGACTTGAACTCGGTTACCTGTCCGCCGCGTTCGCGGTGTGCGGCGTAGGCGTTGTGGGGCGCGAAGAAGCCGATGGTGTTGTAGCCCCAGTAGTTGGACAGGCCCCGGTCCTGGAGCACTCCGTCCTGGATGAACTGGTGCACCGGCATCAGCTCGACGGCGGTCACCCCGAGCGAGACGAGATGGTCGACGACGGCCGGGTGCTCGAGCCCCGCGTAGGTGCCCCGGAGTTCTTCCGGGACCTCCGGGTGGGTGCGGGTCAGCCCCTTCACATGGGCCTCGTAGATCACTGTGTCGGCGTACGAGCGCCGGGGCGGGCTGTCGTCGCCCCAGTCGAATGCGGGGTCGGTGACCACGCCGAGCATGCCGTGCCCGGCGCTGTCGCCGGGGGCGGGTCCGGCCGAACGCTCGTACAGCGAGGGGTCGTTGTCGATCTGGCCGTCCACCGCCCGGGCGTACGGGTCGAGGAGCAGCTTCGCCGGGTTGCAGCGGTGTCCTGCGGCCGGAGCCCACGGGCCGTGCACCCGGTAGCCGTAGCGCTGCCCGGGCCCGACGCCCGGCAGGTAGCAGTGCCACACGAAGCCGTCGGCCTCGGTCAGCCGGACGTTCCGGTGGCTGCCGTCGTCCTCGACGAGGACCAGGTCGACGCGTTCGGCGACCTCGCTGAAGAGTGCGAAGTTGGTGCCCTTCCCGTCGTAGGAGGCACCCAATGGATAGGGGTGCCCGCTCCACACGGACACCCCTTTCCGGCGCTGGCTCGCGGTCACCGGGCGTCCTCCAGGACGCCGAGCACCGGGCGGGCCGGCAGCGCGGGCGGTACCGCGCGGGGAAGTTGCAGCATCTCCCGCAGGCGCGGCGCGGGAGTGGTGGGAACACGCGGGACGCGTTCGCCGCTGGGGGCGCGCTGCGAGAACCAGATGACCTTGCTTCCGGTCTCGGTGGCACAGCAGCCCCAGCCGTCGCTCATCGCGGCGATCCGGGCAAGGCAGGGACGGAGATCCTGGTCCGGGCGCAGATCGCGGTCGTTGTCGCCGATGGCGGTGATCAGGTGCTGGCCGTTCCACCAGAGCTCGATCGACGCGTCCTTGTCCGTGGCGTGCTCGTCGATGGCCCGCAGCAGCAGCTCGGCGCCGCGGCAGACGGGGTCCACGAGAACCTCCAGGTCCCAGAGGCGGAGATGGGCGGCCAGGATGCGCCTGACCTGCCCGACCCGTTCCGGACTGACTTCCACGTCGAGGTGGTAGTAGCAGGGCACTGCGGTCTTCATCTTCGTTGGCTCCCTACCGGCGAAGCTCGCGCTTCCCCTCGCCCTGCGGGGCCGGGGCCCCGAACACGAAGCGTGAGCACTGATCGCTTCTGAGTCAGCTCCAGAGTGCGAGCGCTAGGCCATTCGTGCAACACGAGCGACCCATGAGGTAGTTGAAGATCCAACAAGACGCTTGGTCATCACCTGTGCACCATGAGTGAAAGCCTCGACTGCCGTGCCGGAGCCATGCCGCTCCGCGCACGGCCGCCACCCGATGGTCGGGAACCGCGGTCCGCCGAGGCGGAAGGTGAACAGCGCCATGCTGCTACCCGCCAAAGCCGAAGTGGCCCGCCAACTGCGGCGCTACCGGGCGTGGGAACGCGTGATGCTCGCATCGCCGGGCGACCGGACGGTACGGGCCACCTTCGAGGACTCGGGCTACACCCTGTGCGTGCTCATGGGGAAGCGCTGCGCGCGCGAGGCCGCGGAAGCCGCCGAACGCTATCTGCACAGCAGCACGGGCTCGTACCTCCAGGAGCAGAACGGACGCCCCCGTACGACGGCCGTCGTACACCGCGGGCCACCGGTCACCGTCGCCGTCGACCGGCGTTCCCCGGCGGGAAGGTAGTCCCCCTTCCGGCGCAGCTTGGCCCCCCACCGGGTGAACAGCCCGGCCACGAGCACGGCGGAGGTGAGACCCATGAACGCGACCCCGGCACCGATCGGCCGCATTCCGGTACGTGACGTGCGCCCGGCCGTGGAGAGCGGCGCGCGCCCGGCGAAGGCGGTGGTCGGCGAGACGTTCGAGGTCACGGCCACCGTGTTCCGCGAGGGCCACGACACGATCGGCGTGAACGTCGTTCTCCACGACCCCGACGGCCGCCCCGGCCCGTGGACGCCGATGCGCGAACTCGCCCCCGGCAGCGACCGCTGGGGCGCCGAGGTCACCCCGGACGCGCCGGGGCGCTGGTCCTACGTCGTGGAGGCCTGGGGCGATCCCATCGCCACCTGGCGCCGGGCCGCCCGCATCAAGATCCCGGCCGGCGTCGACGTCGGCCTGATGCTGGAGGAGGGCGCGGAACTCCACGCGCGCGCCGCCACCGGGGTGCCCGAGGGACCGGCACGGGCCGCGGTGCTCGCCGCCGCGGAGACGCTCCGCGACGACTCACTGCCGGTGGGGACGCGGTTCGTGGCCGCGTTGACGCCGGCGGTGCAGGGAGCGCTGGAGCGATATCCGCTGCGGGAGTTGGTGACTGCTTCGGAGCCTCGTGCGCTGCTGGTGGAGCGGGAGCGGGCGCTCTACGGCTCCTGGTACGAGTTCTTCCCCCGCTCCGAGGGCACGGCTGCCGAGCCCCACGGCACGTTCCGTACGGCCGCGCGGCGGCTCGATGCAATCGCGGCGATGGGCTTCGACGTGGTGTATCTCCCGCCGATCCATCCGATCGGGACGGCCTTCCGCAAGGGTCCGAACAACACGCTGTCCGCCGGGCCCGAGGATGTCGGTGTCCCCTGGGCGATCGGCTCCCCCGAGGGCGGCCACGACGCGATCCACCCCCGGCTCGGCACGCTGGAGGACTTCGACGCGTTCGTCGCCCGCGCCGGTGAGCTGGGCATGGAGATCGCGCTCGACTTCGCCCTCCAGTGCTCGCCGGACCACCCCTGGGTGGACAAGCACCCGGAGTGGTTCCACCACCGCCCCGACGGCACCATCGCCTACGCGGAGAACCCGCCGAAGAAGTACCAGGACATCTACCCGATCGCCTTCGACCGCGACATGGACGGCCTGGTCGCGGAGACGCTGCGGGTGCTGCGGCACTGGATGGACCACGGGGTGCGGATCTTCCGCGTCGACAACCCGCACACCAAGCCGGTGGTGTTCTGGGAGCGGGTCATCGCCGACATCAACGCCACCGACCCGGACGTGATCTTCCTGGCCGAGGCGTTCACCCGCCCCGCGATGATGGCCACCCTCGCCCAGGTCGGCTTCCAGCAGTCGTACACCTACTTCACCTGGCGCAACACCAAACAGGAACTCACCGAGTACCTGACCGAGCTCTCGGGCGAGGCGGCCGCCTACATGCGGCCCAACTTCTTCGTCAACACCCCCGACATCCTCCACGAGTTCCTCCAGCACGGCGGCCGCCCCGCCTTCGAACTCCGCGCGGTGCTGGCGGCGACGCTCTCCCCCACCTGGGGTGTCTACAGCGGCTACGAACTGTGCGAGAACGCCGCTCTCCGGCCGGGCAGCGAGGAGTATCTCGACTCCGAGAAGTACCAACTCCGGCCCCGCGACTGGACGTCCGCCGAGCGGGAAGGCCGTAGCATCGCTCCCCTCATCGCCTCGCTCAACGCGATCCGGCGTCGCCACCCGTCGCTGCACCGGCTCAGGAATCTCCGCTTCCACCGGACGGACAACGACGCACTGATCGCGTACAGCAAGACCACGGGCGTGGACACGGTTCTGGTGGTCGTCAACCTCGATCCGCACCACACCCAGGAGGCCACGGTCTCGTTGGACATGCCGCAACTCGGCCTGGAATCACACGAATCCATGTCGGTGCACGACGAACTGACGGGTGAGTCCCATCAGTGGGGCAGGACCAACTATGTGCGTCTGGAACCCGGCCGGGCTCCCGCGCACGTGTTCCACGTCCGGCGGTCCACACAGAGCGGAGGGTCAAGAGCTTCATGACTGTCAACGAACCGGTCCACGACACCTTCGAGGACACTCCCGCCAAGGACCGGGACCCCGAGTGGTTCAAACGCGCCGTCTTCTACGAGGTCCTGGTCCGCTCCTTCCAGGACAGCAACGGCGACGGCATCGGTGACCTCAAGGGCATCACCGCCAAACTCGACTACCTCCAGTGGCTCGGCGTCGACTGCCTCTGGCTCCCGCCGTTCTTCAAATCCCCGCTCCGCGACGGCGGTTACGACGTCTCCGACTACACCGCCGTCCTCCCCGAGTTCGGGGACCTCGCCGACTTCGTCGAGTTCGTGGACTCCGCGCACCAGCGGGGCATGCGGGTCATCATCGACTTCGTCATGAACCACACCAGCGACCAGCACCCGTGGTTCCAGGAATCCCGCAGGGACCCCGACGGGCCGTACGGCGACTACTACATGTGGGCCGACGACGACAAGCAGTACCCCGACGCCCGCATCATCTTCGTCGACACCGAGGCGTCGAACTGGACCTTCGACCCGGTCCGCAAGCAGTACTACTGGCACCGCTTCTTCTCCCACCAGCCGGACCTCAACTACGAGAACCCGGCCGTCCAGGAAGAAATCCTGGCCGCCCTCCGCTTCTGGCTGGACCTCGGCATCGACGGCTTCCGGCTCGATGCCGTCCCGTACCTCTACGCGGCCGAGGGCACCAACTGCGAGAACCTGCCCGCCAGTCACGACTTCCTGAAGCGCGTCCGCCGCGAGATCGACGCGATGTATCCGGACACGGTGCTGCTGGCGGAGGCGAACCAGTGGCCCGAGGACGTCGTCGACTACTTCGGCGACTTCCAGAGCGGCGGCGACGAATGCCACATGGCGTTCCACTTCCCCGTCATGCCCCGCATCTTCATGGCCGTACGCCGGGAGTCCAGGTATCCCGTCTCGGAAATCCTCGCCAAGACCCCCGCGATTCCATCCGGTTGCCAGTGGGGCATCTTCCTGCGCAACCACGACGAGCTGACCCTGGAGATGGTCACCGACGAGGAACGCGACTACATGTGGGCCGAGTACGCCAAGGACCCCCGCATGCGCGCCAACATCGGCATCCGCAGGCGTCTGGCGACTCTGCTGGACAACGACCGCAACCAGATCGAGCTGTTCACCGCCCTGCTGCTCTCCCTGCCCGGCTCGCCGATCCTCTACTACGGCGACGAGATCGGCATGGGCGACAACATCTGGCTCGGCGACCGCGACGCCGTCCGCACCCCCATGCAGTGGACGCCCGACCGCAACGCGGGCTTCTCCTCCTGCGATCCGGGGCGCCTCTTCCTGCCGACGATCATGGACCCCGTCTACGGCTATCAAGTCACCAACGTCGAGGCGTCGATGTCGTCGCCCTCCTCGCTGCTGCACTGGACCCGCCGCATGATCGAGATCCGCAAGCAGAATCCGGCGTTCGGCCTCGGCTCCTACACGGAGCTCCAGTCGACGAACCCGGCGGTGATCGCGTTCCTGCGCGAGTACGAGGACGATCTCGTGCTCTGTGTGCACAACTTCTCGCGGTTCGCGCAGCCGACCATGCTGGATCTGCGGGAGTTCGACGGCCGGCATCCCGTGGAGCTGATCGGCGGGGTGCGCTTCCCCGCGATCGGTGAGCTGCCGTATCTGCTGACGCTCGCGGGACACGGCTTCTACTGGTTCCGGCTCTCGCGAGCCGCTCCCCGCAACGGCCGACGACTTTGAGGATGTGCCCGCGAAAGGACGCGTCACCATGCCGAAGACCGCACCCCTCCGACCGAGCGGCCCCGCCGTCGACCGGCCGCCGGCCACGCTCGCCGGACTGCTGCGCGAATGGCTGCCCGGGCAGCGCTGGTTCGCCGGCAAGGACCGGCCGGTGGCCGACCTCGACGTGCTGTCCACCACTGAACTGTTCCCGGGCTGCCTCCATCTGCTGGTGCACGCCTCCCACACGGGAGTTCCCGCGCCGGGCGGCACTCCCCCGCCCGGCGACTGCTACCAACTCCTGCTCGGCGTAAGGGAACACGTCTCGCCGAGGCTCGCCCGGGCCTTCGTCGGCCGGGTGGAGGAAGGCCCGTTGGCCGGACTCGCGGTGTACGACGCCTTGCAGGACCCGCGCTCGGCCGAACTGCTGCTGGAGCGGCTGCGGCACCCCGGTACGGCGGGCCCCCTGCGCTTCGAGGCGGACCCGTCGATGCCGGTGCCCGGCGGACTCGCGCCCCGGCTGCTGGACGCCGAGCAGTCCAACTCGTCGCTGGTGTACGGCGACCGGTTCATCCTGAAGGTGTTCCGGCGCATCCAGCCCGGCGTCAATCCGGACCTGGAGCTGCCGGGGGCGCTGGCGGCGCAAGGCTGCACCCGGGTCCCGGCGCCGGTGGCGTGGTTCCGGACGGCTCAGCCATGGGCCGCGACGCTCGGTGTGCTCCAGCCGTTCCTGCCGGACGCGTCCGACGGCTGGGCGCTGGCGCTGCGCGCACTCGCCGTTGGAGATCAATTCACCACAGAGGCTCACGAGTTGGGGCAGGCAACCGCCGATGTCCATCTCGCGCTGGCCGCGGCTTTTCCGTCCGAGAGCGCGACGGGAAACGAACACACGGCCGCCGCAATGACCGAGCGTCTGGAAGCCGCCGCGCACTCCGTTGCCGCCCTGCGGCCGTCCGTGCCCGGGCTGCGGGCCGCGTTCGGCGCCCTGGTCGGCCGTGACGCCGGGCCGCCCGCCCAGCGGATCCACGGCGATCTGCATCTCGGGCAGGTGCTGCGGGCCGGCCGCGACTGGTTCGTCATCGACTTCGAGGGCGAGCCGTCCAAGCCGCTGGCCGAGCGGCGCAGCGCGCAGTCACCGGTGCGGGACATCGCCGGGATGCTGCGTTCCTTCGACTACGCGGCCAGGCAGCGCCGTCCCTGGCGCCCCGAGTGGGCGCGCCGCTGCCGGGAGGCCTATTGTGCGGGCTACGCGGCCCGGGCCGGCTGGGACCCCCGCACCAAGCACGCCCTGCTCCGCGCCTACGAGACGGACCGGGCGGTCTACGAAGTGCTGTACGAGGCCAGACACCGCCCGGACTGGCTTCCCGTACCCATGGCGGCGATCGAGCGACTCGCCGTCCGAGGAGGCTGAACTCCGTGGCCCTGCGCGACACTTCACCTTCGGAGGCGGGCGGTCCGGCCACGCCCGGCGGCCCGGCCACCCCGGACGCGGGCGGCCCGACCGGGCCTGACGCGACGGAGACCGGCTCGCGGCCCGTCACGGAGGCTCCGGAGTCGGCCGGCTCACCCACGGCGGCCGTCCTGGAGACAGGCGAACCAACCGGGCCCGCCACTCCGGAGACCGGCGCCCCGGCCGCGCCCGCGGCCGTTCCGGTTCACCTGGGCGCAGGTGGTCCCACGGCGTCCGCCCCGCTGGACCCGGCCGACCGCGAGCGCCTGCTGTCGGGCGCCCACCACGACCCGCACGCGCTGCTCGGCGCGCGTCCGGTATCGGGCGGGATCGCCTTCCGGGCGCTACGGCCGTACGCCCGGGCCGTGAGTGTCGTGATCGACGGGATGCGCAACCCGCTCGCCTCTGAAGGGGGCGGTCTCTTCTCCGGCGTGCTGCCGCTCGACGCGATCCCGGCGTACACGCTGCTGGTGTCGTACGCGGAGGGCGACGAGCACGAGGTGCACGACCCGTACCGCTTCCTGCCCGCGCTCGGGGATCTCGATCTGCACCTGATCAGGGAGGGGCGTCACGAGGAACTGTGGAAGGCGCTCGGCGCCGAGCCGATGACCCACGAGGGAGTCTCCGGCACGCGCTTCTCCGTGTGGGCGCCGAACGCCCAAGGGGTGCGTGTCGCCGGGGACTTCAGCTCCTGGGACGGGACGGCCTTCCCGATGCGGTCGCTCGGTTCGTCGGGTGTGTGGGAGCTGTTCCTGCCGGGAGTGGGCGAGGGCGCCCGCTACAAGTTCGAGATCACCTCGCGGCACGGCGACCGCTTCCTCAAGGCGGACCCGATGGCCCGCCGTACGGAGGTGCCGCCCGCCACGGCGTCCATCGTGACGGCCTCGCACCATGAGTGGGACGACGCGGAGTGGATCGCCCGCCGGACGGAAACACCGGTCCACGAAGCGCCGTTCTCCGTGTACGAGGTGCATCTCGCGTCCTGGCGGCCCGGGCTGACGTACCGTCAGCTGGCCGTCGAACTCCCCGCGTACGTCAACGACCTGGGCTTCACCCACGTCGAGTTCATGCCCGTGACCGAGCATCCCTTCGGCGGTTCCTGGGGCTACCAGGTCACCGGCTTCTACGCCCCGACCGCCCGCCTCGGCACGCCCGACGACTTCAAGTTCCTCGTCGACGCCCTGCACCAGGCCGGAATCGGCGTGATCATGGACTGGGTGCCGGCGCACTTCCCCAAGGACGACTGGGCGTTGGCCCGGTTCGACGGGGAGCCGCTGTACGAGCCCGGGGACGCGCGGCGGGCCGAGCACCCGGACTGGGGGACGTACGAGTTCGACCTCGGGCGGACCGAGGTGCGCAACTTCCTTGTGGCGAACGCCGTGTACTGGTGCCAGGAGTTCCACATCGACGGCCTGCGCGTGGACGCGGTCGCCTCGATGCTCTACCTCGACTACTCACGCGACTCGGGCCAGTGGACCCCGAACGTCCATGGCGGGCGCGACGACCTGGACGCGGTCGCCTTCCTCCAGGAGACGAACGCGACCGTGTACCGCCGGGTGCCCGGTGTCGTGACGATCGCCGAGGAGTCCACCGCCTGGGACGGCGTGACCCGCCCCACCGACACCGGCGGCCTCGGCTTCGGACTGAAGTGGAACATGGGCTGGATGCACGACTCGCTCGGCTACATGGCGCACGAGCCCGTCCACCGCAAGTTCCATCACCACGAGATGACCTTCTCGATGGTGTACGCGTACAGCGAGAACTACGTCCTGCCGATCTCGCACGACGAAGTGGTCCACGGCAAGCGGTCCTTGGTGTCGAAGATGCCCGGCGACTGGTGGCAGCAACGCGCCAGCCTCCGCGCCTACCTCGCCTTCATGTGGGCCCACCCCGGCAAGCAACTCCTCTTCATGGGCCAGGAGTTCGCCCAGGGCGCCGAATGGTCCGAATCCCACGGCCCCGACTGGTGGCTGCTCGACCCGGCCTACGACGCCTCGCCCGACCACCGGGGTGTCCAGAGCCTGGTCCGCGATCTCAACACCGTCTACCGCCGCACACCCGCCCTCTGGCAGCTCGACACCCAACCCTCCGGTTTCCGCTGGGTATTGGGCGACGCGGCCGAGGACAACGTCTTCGCGTTCCTGAGGTTCGACGCCGGGGGCGCGCCGCTTCTCGCCGTCAGCAACTTCTCCCCCGTCGTCCGCCACGACTACCGGCTCGGGGTCCCGGAGGACGTCCCGGCCTGGCGCGAAGTCCTCAACACCGACGGCGCCGCCTTCGGCGGCAGCGATGTGATCAACCCGGATCCGGTCAAACCGGAGGACGGTCACATCCGGCTCACGCTCCCGCCCCTGGCGACGGTGTGGCTGACACCGGGGTGAATCCGCTCGCCGCCAAACTCGGTAAGGGCACTTCCCTGTTCCCCTCACCAATCGCTCACACCTGGGCTACATTCGAGCACCGTCGATAACAGCAATGATCGGCAGAGTCACGCCCCGTACAACCCAGGAGCAGCGCATGCGCGACTTCGCCGTCGCTCCACCCCCCACCTCCGCCCTGTCCACCCTGACCGGCGGCCTCGCCGACAGCGTCTTCGAGACCGCGGCCGTCAATCCCACCCGTCCGCTGATCGCGCGCCGCCCCGACCCCTCCGTCGCCGTGTGGGAGGAGGTGACCGCGGTCGAACTGCGGGACGAAGTCGTCGACGTGGCAAAGGGGTTGATCGCCTCCGGGATCTCGCCGGGCAGCCGGGTCGCGATCATGGCCCGCACCCGTTACGAGTGGACGGTGTTCAGCCACGCCCTGTGGGCCGTCGGCGCCGAGGTGGTGCCGGTCCATCCGACGTCCTCGCGCGAGCAGGTCGAGTGGATCCTGCGGGACGCCAACTGTGTGGCCGTGGTCGTGGAGGACGAACAGGGCATCATGACGGTCGGCACGGTGTGTGCCGCGCTGCCGCTGCTGCGACACGTCTGGCAACTGGACTCCGGGGCGCTGGCCCAGCTCGTGGAGCGGGGCACGTACATCCCGCAGACCACGGTGGACTCGCTGCGCCGGATCGTGATGCCGGACTCGACCGCCGTCGTCGCCTACACCTCGGGCACCTCGGGCCGGCCCATGGGCTGCGCGCTGACCCACCGCAGCCTCGCCAGCCCATGCGACATCTTGCTCTCGGGCTGGCCGAACACGGCGGCGCCCGCGGGGGAACAGCCGGCCGTGCTGGCCTTCCTGCCCTTCTCGCATGTGTACGGCCTGATGATCCAGGGCCTGTGCACGCGTGGCGGCTGGCTGATGGCCCACGAGCCGGAGATGACCGAGGCCGCTCTGGTGTCGGGGCTGCGGTCCTTCCGGCCCACCTATCTCTACGCCGTGCCGTCGGTCTTCGAGAAGATCTACAAGAACATGTTGCGGACGGCCCAACAGCTGGGCCGCGGCGCGCTGTTCGAGCGGGCCGCGGCGACCGCGCGGGAGTTCGCGGCGGCCGAGGAGCGGCTGAGACTCGGCCGGGGCTCGGGCCCCGGACTCGATCTGCGGCTGCAGCACGCCGTGTTCGAGCGGACGGTCTACCGCAAGCTGCGCGCGGGCCTGGGCGGCCGGGTGGTCGGCGGCACCTCGGGCGGCTCTCCGCTGAACCGTGAACTGTCCTTGTTCTACGCGGGCATCGGCATCATGGTGCACGACGGCTACGGGCTCACGGAGACCGCCGGCGGGATCACCATGCAACCGGCGGGCCGCGAGAAGATCGGCACCGTGGGGCAGGCGCTGCCGGGCACCGAGATCCGGGTCGCGGAGGACGGCGAGATCCTGGTGCACGGTCCCTCGGTGTTCCAGGGCTACATCAACGACGAGCGGGCGACCCGGGCGACCATGCACGCGGGCTGGCTGGCGACCGGGGACATCGGGCGGCTGGACACCGAGGGGTATCTCACGATCACCGGCCGCAAGAAGGACATCATCATCACCAGCAGCGGCAAGAGCGTGGCGCCGGCCGCCCTGGAGAACCGGCTGCGCATGCATCCCCTGATCCATCAGGCGGTGGTCGTCGGCGACGACCGTCCCTGTGTGGGGGCGCTGCTGACCCTGGACCCGGAGTTCGTGGCGCACTGGCAGGCCGGCCTCGCGATGCAGAGCGACGCGCGGGGCCGGGAGGCCCGTGAGGAGAACGCGCTGCGGGAGGAGATCACCCGGGCCGTGGCAGCCGCCAACAGCCCGGTGGGGCGTGCCGAGTCGATCCGGGTGTTCCGGGTGCTCCCGCAGCCGTTCGACGTCGCGGGCGGGCTGCTGACGCCGTCGATGAAGCTGCGCAGGGACGCCATCGTGCGGAAATACGCGTTCGAGATCGACGCGATGTACCAGGCACGCGCGCGTGCCCCGCGACTGCCGCCAGTGGAGGAGCAGGTCACGGGGTGGGAGGACGCGGACAACGTGTTCCGGTGAGGTCACCGGCACACGGGGTCGCTCCGGGCGGCGGGCCCGCCGGTCGCGCGAAGCAAAGACCGCGAGCATCGGTGACCGGCGACGACGCTGCTGGACCCCACGCCTTCGGGCCCCTGCCGGGCCCCGCCGGACAGGCCCCAGGTCACCGGCCTGCGATCACTCCGGGCGGTGGGCCACGACCGCGAACATCGTCACCGACATGTGCAGCGCGCCCTGTTCGGCCGCCTCGCTGAGGTCGGCGTACGCGCGATCGCGCTGAGCCTCTGTGAGCGCGCCGCGGCGCACCGCGGACTCGCCGAGCATGCGGATCAGCGGCCAGACGACCGACCGGTGGTCCTGGAGCAGCGCCTGCGAGCCGCGGTCGTCGACGACGAATCCGGCCGCGCTGAGCTGGCCGACGAGCCGGCGTCCCGCGTAGGGGTTGGCCGCGCCGGTGAGGGCGCCCGAAGTGAGCGCGGACATGATCTCCGGGTCGCCGGGGTGCAGGATCGTGGTCGCCCAGTCGGTGTCGAGGAGGGCCACGCGCCCGCCGGGGCGCAGCGCGCGGGCCATCTCGGCGACGGCCTTGTCCGGCTCGGCGAGGTGCTGGAGGACCCGTTCGCACCAGACGACGTCCACGGAGGCGTCCGGGACGGGCAGGGACAGCGCGTCGCCGTCCGTGAAGCGGGCCGGGTTGCCGGCCTCGGCGGCGCGCTCCTGGGCGATCGTCCGCAGCCCGGGATTGGGCTCGACTCCGAGCGCCGACCCCGTCGGGCCGACAGCCGCGGCGAGTTCACGGGTCGTCGAGCCGGTGCCGGACCCGATGTCGAGGGCGCGCTCGCCGGCACGCGGGGCGAGTGCCTCGTGCGCCCAGGCCCGCAGGCGTCGTACGCCGGGATTGGCCTCCTGTATGTCGAGCGCGGCCACCAGCCGCGGCACGCCGCCGGGGTCGATGTTCTGGGTGCGGAAGCCGGACCCCGGCTCGGGCTGAGTGTGCGACATGGCGTGCACTCTACGGTCCGAAGCGGTCACCCAAGAGCGGGTCGGGGCCGGTTCACGTACGCCATTTGTTCACGCGCCCGGGGCGTACGCCGGGCGTCGGCGGGGCATGCTGGTGCCCACGCGTTCGTCTGCCTGCCGCGCTCAGCTGGCGGAACGGCTCCCGGCACGGTGGGATCGATGTTGGTGTGCGAAGCAGCGATCCAGGGGCAGGCGTACGGCGTCGAGGCAGACCGCCTGGAGCCGCAGAAGGGATGAACACCGTGACACGACCGAGGATCCTGGTGGTTGGCGCAGGCTTCGCAGGAGTTGAGTGCGTTCGCCGCCTGGAACGGAAACTGAACACCGACGAGGCCGACGTCACCCTGGTGACGCCGTTCTCCTACCAGCTCTATCTCCCCCTGCTGCCGCAGGTCGCCTCCGGCGTCCTGACCCCGCAGTCGATCGCCGTCTCGCTGCGCCGCAGCAAGAAGTACCGCACCCGGATCATCCCGGGCGGTGCCATCGGTGTGGACATCAAGGCCAAGGTCTGTGTGATCCGCACGATCAACGACGAGATCGTCAACGAGCCCTACGACTACATCGTGCTGTCCCCCGGCAGCATCACCCGCACCTTCGACATCCCGGGGCTGACGGATCACGCCTTCGGGATGAAGACCCTCGCCGAGGCCGCCTACATCCGCGACCACGTGATCACGCAGCTCGACCTCGCGGACGCGAGCGACGACCCGGCGGAGAAGGCCTCGCGGCTGCAGTTCGTGGTGGTCGGCGGCGGGTACGCCGGCACCGAGACGGCCGCCTGTCTGCAGAAGCTGACGCACGCCGCCGTCAAGCGCTACCCCCGGATCGACCCGGGCCTGATCAAGTGGCACCTCATCGACATCGCGCCGAAGCTGATGCCCGAGCTGGGCGACAAGCTCGGCAAGAGCGCGCAGCAGATCCTGACCAGGCGCGGTATCGACATCTCCCTGGGTGTCTCCATCGCCAAGGCCGGGCCGGAGGAGGTCACCTTCACCGACGGGCGCGTGGTGCCGACCCGGACGCTGATCTGGACGGCCGGTGTGGTCGCCAGCCCGCTGATCGCCACCCTCGGCGCGGAAACGATTCGCGGGCGGCTCGCGGTCACCGCCGACATGAACCTCCCCGGACACGACGGGGTGTTCGCGCTCGGGGACGCCGGCGCGGTGCCGGACGAGGCCAAGGGCGATGAAGGCGCGATCTGCCCGCCGACCGCGCAGCACGCGATGCGGCAGGGCAAGGTCGTCGCCGACAACGTGATCGCGACCCTGCGCAACCAGCCGCTGAAGCCGTACGTCCACAAGGACCTCGGGCTGGTCGTGGACCTCGGCGGCAGGGACGCGGTGTCCAAGCCGCTCGGCATCGAACTGCGCGGCCTGCCCGCCCAGTTCGCCGCCCGCGGCTATCACTGGGCGGCATTGCGCACCAACGTCGCCAAGGTCCGCGTCGCGACGAACTGGACGCTCAACGCGCTGGCCGGCGACGACTTCGTGCGCACCGGCTTCCAGGCCCGCAAGCCGGCCACGCTGAAGGACTTCGAGTACACCGACTCGTATCTCTCGCCGGAGCAGGTGCGGGCCCAGGTCGAAGGGACCGGGACCCAGGAGCCGTAGCATCGGTGGTACGGATCTTGAAGTGAACCCGGGGAGAGTACGGCGGCGTGAGGGCAGCGGGACGGGCGGCGTGGGCACGGCTGTGGGATCGGGTCGCGGCGTCCGATCCCGGACTGCTGCGGCTGACGGCCGGGCTGCGGACCGTGGCCTCGATCGCGCTCACGCTGACCGTGCTCTCCCTGCTGCACGCCTCGGTGCCTCATCTGGTGGCCGGGGCGATGGCGGCGATGGTCTCCACGTTCGCGATCCGCGAGAAGCAGCGCGCGCAGCAGGCGGTGACGCTCGCGCTCGGCCTGCCGGTGGCGCTGGCCTCGGTGTCGCTGAGCGCGCTGCTGAACTCGCGGGTGGTCGCCGGTGACGTCTTCTTCGTCCTGCTGATCTTCGGCGCGGTCTACAGCCGCCGCTTCGGCGACCGCGGCACCGCGCTCGGCCTGATCGGCTTCCAGATCTACTTCCTGTCCCTGTTCATCGGCGCGACCGTCTCCGCACTGCCCCGGCTGTACGGCGTGATCGGCGTGGCCTTCGTGTGCAGCGCGCTGGTGCGGTTCGCGCTGGTGCCGGAGACGCCCACAGGGACGCTCGACCGGCTGCGGCGGGCGTTCCGGGCGCGGTTCGCCCAACTGGTCACTGCGCAGCTCGCGTTGCTCGACGCCGGCCCCGACGACATGGAGAAGGCTCTCGACGACGTACGGGAGGGGACCGCTCGGCTGCACGAGACGGCGCTGCTGATCCAGGGCCGGCTGGAGGACGGGACCTCCGACGAGGCGGTGGCGCGGCTGGTGCAGCGGCGTATCGCCGACGCCGAGATCGCCGCCGAGCGGCTGGGGCTCCTGCTGCTGACCGCGCGCAGCGCCGAGCGGGGCCACACCCTGACCCTGCATCTGCCGGGCGCGCCCGTGCCGTCGGCCGACCGGCTGCCGGTGCGGGACGAGACGACCGACACCTTGCGCCACGAGCTGGAGGCGCTGCGCCTGCTGGTCCTGCGGCCCGCGGGCGCGGACTCGGGCACCGGCCTGGCCCGTGTGCGCAACCGGCTGCTGGGCTATCGCGAGGAGGAGAACCTCCCGCCCGCATCGGACGCCGTGCAGGACGTGTTCCGGGGCATCGGTGAGGCCGCGCGTGCGGTGCTCGGGTTGCGGATCGCCGTGGACGGGCCGCAGGACGAGTCCGAGGACACGCCCGCGACGACCCGCTCGCGCGAGGAGCTGGACGCGGAGGACGTCGCCATCACAGGCAGCGAGGAGGCCGAGGACGCGGAGCGCACCGGGCTGCGGCGGCCGACGACACGCGCTGCCGTGCAGGTGGCGGTGGGGTCGTCGCTGGCGATCATCGGCGGCGAGTTCCTGTCCAGCCAGCGCTGGTACTGGGCGGTGCTGACCTGCTGGATCGTGTTCCTCAACACCTCGTCCACCGGAGAGATCCTGGTCAAGGGCTACCGGCGGCTGCTCGGCACGGTCCTCGGTGTCGTGGCGGGTATCGGTCTCGCGGGCCTGGTCGGGCACCACACCTGGACCGCGTTCGCGCTGGTGCTGCTGTTCATCTTCGCGATGTTCTACACGGCACCGCTGTCGTACACCCTGATGTCCTTCTTCGTCACCGCGATGCTGGGCCTGCTCTACACGCTGCTGCACACCTACAGCGCGTCGGTGCTGGTGCTGCGGGTCGAGGAGACGGCGCTCGGCGCGGCCTGCGGGGTGGTCGCGGCGGCGCTGGTGCTGCCGGTGCACACGGACCGCCGTACGAACGAACTGCTCGGGACGGTGCTGGCGCGGCTCGCGGAGGTCACCGAGGCCTCCGTCGAGCAGCTCAGCGGTGGAGCCCCGGCCGAACTCCTCGACAAGGCACGGGACTTGGACCAGGTGCTGGCCGACCTGAGCGCTTCGACGCAGCCGCTGACGCACCCGATCACGCCGCTGCGGGCGCGCCGGGACACCGCCCGGTTCGTCGTCGCGCTCCTGGAGACCTGCGCCTATCACGCGCGGTATCTGGCGGCGACCGCCGAGCTGCTGCCGACGCATCCGTCGATCGCGGCGGATCCCCGGCTGCGGGAGGCGGGGCGGCGGATCGTGCACAACATCGAGGTCATCGGCGCGCATGTCGCCGACGGGGACGCCGTCGGCCTGATCGAGACCGGGCCGAGCATCGCGTCCCTGCTGCGGCCCGGCACCCCCGGGACCCCGCGCTACGGCCGGGTCACCGACCGTGTGCTGCGGCATCTTCAGCGTCTCGACGAGGCCGTGGTCGGTCTGGCGCGACCGCTCGGTGTGCCGATTCCGGCGCCCGCGCAGTGAACTCCGCGCGCTGGGGGTAGACGTCCGGCATGACTGATGTCGTGGACTCGGGTGAATTGTTGCGGCGCATCCAGCGGGCCAGGGCCTTCGCCGCCCAGGAGGCGCACTCGTGGTCGGAGCAGGGTGACCCGGTACGGGAGGTGGCCTACGAGGCCGTTCTGCGGGTGCTGGACGAGATCGTGGCCCCCGGCCGGCATGCCGAGAAGTGAAACCGGTCACGCGACCGGTTCAGCTGGGTACGAAATGCCCGCTGATGGTTTACGGTTCATTCATACGTGGTCACGGAGTCGACCGTACCGTCCTCCGCCGCCACCGCTTAACGGCCCTGGCTGGTCTCCCCCGTCCAGCCAGGGCTTTTTCACGCCCCGATTCCGTCCCCCGAGGTGCCCGGGACGTCGACAGCGGCTGAAATGGGCGTAGGGAGAATTCCGGAACCGCTGCCGGCGAGGAGCCCTGTGCCATGACCCAAGCGATAAAACTGCTGACCGCCCTGCCCCAGGCCCAGCGCGAACGGCTGATGGAGCTCGCGCAGGAGGTGTCGTTCGCCGAGGACTCCAGAATCTTCGAGGCGGGCGGCACGGCCGACCGCTTCTGGGTGATCCGCTCCGGCGCGGTCTCGCTCGACCAGCGGGTGACGCCCGAGCAACGGGTCACCGTGGGCACGCTCGGGGCGGGCGACCTGCTCGGCTGGTCGTGGCTGTTCCCGCCGTACCAGTGGGACTTCGGCGCGGAGGCGTTCAGTGCCGTGCGCGCCTACGAGTTCGACGCGGCCGCCGTTCTCGCGCTGTGCGTGGAGGATCCGCTGCTTGGGCTCTCCCTGGTGCGGATCGTCGCGGAGATCCTCGCGCACCGGCTGGAGCTGACCCGGGGCAAGCTCATGGAGCACTACACGCTCCACGGGCATGTCTGAGCGCACCCTCAGATGCGGTAGCGGCGCAGCGCCGGGACCGCGAAGGCCAGGGTCAGCATGATGACCACGACCAGGATTCCGCCGCCCGCGACGGCCGTGCGGGGGCCGAAGGCCGAGCCCGCCGTGCCGTGCAGGACGTCGGCCAGGCGGGGGCCGCCCGCGACGACGACGGTGAAGACGCCCTGCATACGGCCACGCATCTCGTCGGTGGCGGCGGAGAGCAGGATCGCCCCGCGGAACACCATGGAGACCATGTCGGCGACCCCGGCGGCGGCGAGGAAGGCCACGCCGATCCACAGGTTGCTGCTCAGCCCGAACCCGGTGATGGCCACGCCCCAGGCGACGACCGCGCCGATCACCATCCAGCCGTGCCGCCGCGCCCGCGAGAACGTGCCCGAGAACAGCCCGCCGACCACCGCCCCGATCGGGATCGCCGCGAACAGCATGCCGAGCGCGAGGCCCTCTCCGTAGGGCGCGTAGGTCTGGGCGGCGAGCTGCGGGAACAGGGCGCGGGGCATGCCGAAGACCATCGCGACGATGTCGGCGAGGAACGACAGCAGCAGCACCTTGTGCAGCGAGATGTAGCGGAACCCGGCGGCCACCTCGCGCCATCCCGCGCGGCGCGGTGTGGCGGACTCCTGGGGCGGCAGCGCGGGCAGCCGGACGACCGCCCACAGCGTGACGCACAGCGCCAGCGCGTCGATCAGATACAGCTCGGGCAGGCCGATGACCGGGATGAGGGCGCCCGCGAGGAGCGGTCCGACGACCTGGCCGGTCTGCATCACGGTCGAGCCCAGCGCGTTGGCGGCGGCCAGCTGCTCGGCGGGGACCAGACGGGCGATGGAGGCGTTGCGGGCGGGCGCGTTGAGGCCCCAGAAGGCCTGCTGCATCGCGAGCAGCAGCATCAGCGCGGCCACCGATTCCAGCCCGGTGACGGCCTGGAGCCAGAACAGCACCGAGGTGACGGCTATCCCGCTGTTGGTGATCAGCAGCAGTTTGCGGCGGTCCATGCTGTCGGCGATCGCGCCGCCCCACAGCGCGAACACGATGAGCGGCAGCAGGCCGGCCATGCTGGCGGCGCCGACCCAGGCGGAGGAGCCGGTGATGTCGTAGATCTGCTTGGGTACGGCGACGGCGGTGAGCTGGCTGCCGACGGCCGTGACGATGGTGGAGGACCACAGGGGGCGGTAGGTGGGGATGCGCAGCGGGCGGGTGTCCATCGCCCAGCGGCGCCAGCCGCGCCGGGGTCCGGTCGCCGGTTCCGCGTCCTTCTCGGCCTTGGGTTCGGTGCCGCTGTCGGTGCTCTCGCTGGTGTCCACTGGCTTCCTGGCTGCTCGCTACATCTAATCGACCAGGGTTCACTATCGCAGCACCGGCTGTGGCTGCCGAATCCGCGATCTCACGCTCCGGCGACGAGAGTTGCCCCGAGGCCGATCATCGTCGCGGCGACCAGGCCGTCCAGCACGCGCCAGGCCGAGGGCTTGGCGAGAAAGCGGCTGAGCAGGCGAGCGCCGAAGCCGAGCGCGGTGAACCAGCACACGCTGGCGCACACCGCGCCGAGTCCGAAGGTCCAGCGCAGCGGGCCGCGGTCGGCGGCGATCGAGCCGAGCAGGAAGACGGTGTCCAGGTAGACGTGCGGGTTGAGCCAGGTCATCGCCAGACAGGTGAGGACGGCCCGGCGGCGCGAGCCGGTCCCCTCGCCCTCGGCGCGCAGGGCGGCGGGCCGGAACATCCGGCGGGCGGCGAGGACTCCGTAGACGAGCAGGAAGGCGCCGCCGATCAGGCCGACCGCCCTGAGCGCGCCCGGCCAGGCGACGACGACCGCGCCGACCCCGCCGACGCCCAGCGCGATGAGGAGGGCGTCGGACAGGGCGCAGATGCCGACCACGGCGAGGACGGCCTCGCGGCGGATGCCCTGGCGCAGGACGAAGGCGTTCTGGGCGCCGATGGCGACGATGAGCGAGAGGCTGGTGCCAAAGCCGGCGGCCGCTGCGGAGAGGGCGTTGGTCATGCTCTCGACGCTAGAGAGGCGGACATCAGGAGTACAGCTAAAGATTCTTACGTAACATTAGCGCTCGTGATGGTTTCGGAGCTCCCCCTCGACCAGGTGCGGACGCTGCTCGCGGTGGTCGACGAGGGCACGTTCGACGCGGCGGCCACCGTTCTGCATGTGACGCCCTCGGCGGTCAGCCAGCGGGTGAAGGCCCTGGAGCAGCGCACGGGCCGGGTCCTGCTGCTGCGCACCAAGCCGGTGCGGACCACCGAGTCCGGCGAGGTCGTCGTCCGCTTCGCCCGCCAACTCGCCCGCCTGGAGCGGGACGCGCGCGCCGAGCTGGGGATGAGCGACGCCGGGGAGCCGACCCGGGTGTCGATCGCGGTCAACGCGGACTCGCTCGCCACCTGGTTCCTGGGCGCCCTCACCCGCGTCCCGCGCGAACTCAAAGTCTGCTTCGAACTCCGCCGCGAGGACGAGGCCCATACGGCGGCCCTGCTGCGCGAGGGGCTGGTGATGGCGGCGGTGACCTCGTCGCCGGACGCGGTGCCGGGCTGCTCGGTGCGGACGCTGGGGCGGATGCGCTATCTCCCCGTCGCGAGCCCGGAGTTCCGGGACGCATGGCTCGCCGGCCCCTTGCGGGACGCCCTGCCCGAGGCACCGGTGGTGACCTTCGACCGGCTGGACGACTTCCAGGACGCCTTCGTACGGCGGGTGCGGCGCGGGCAGGGCGGGGCGAGTGCGGTACGGCATCTCGTGCCGACCTCGGAGGGGTTCGTCGAGTCCGTCGCCGCCGGGCTGGGGTGGGGCATGGTCCCGGAAACGCAGGCCGAACCGCTGGTGCGTGCGGGTGAGTTGGTGAATCTCGCGCCCTCGCGGGCGGTCGACGTACCGCTGTACTGGCAGCAGTGGAAGCTTGATTCGCCGGCGTTGGCCGCGGTGGCCGATGCGGTAGCCACCAGGGCCGCGGGGGCGCTGCGCTAGGTGGGGTCGTCTG
Source organism: Streptomyces hokutonensis (assembly GCF_042751305.1). Taxonomy (GTDB): domain Bacteria; phylum Actinomycetota; class Actinomycetes; order Streptomycetales; family Streptomycetaceae; genus Streptomyces; species Streptomyces hokutonensis_A. The sequence goes on along the minus strand of NZ_JBHYWD010000002.1, from coordinate 219,919 downwards.
TCAGCTGCTGCGCCGTCGTGGCTGGTCGCGCAGTTCCCCGCGCCCCTTTGGGGCGCTGCCCGAACGATGGCAATTGGGCGGCGACGCTGTCCAACAGCATCTCCAGGGCCGTCGGGTAGGCGCTCTGGACCATGCGGGTCGCCAGGAGCGGTGCCGCCTCCGCGATGCGGGGGTGGGTGGTGCGGGGCAGGCGGGCGTAGGTCGAGCGCCACATGTCCTCGTCCGCGCGGAGCGAGGCGCTCGGCAGTGCCAGGGACGCCGCGTCGAGGGCGGCGAAGGCCAGGGTCTGGTCGATGAACGCGTGGTAGATCCGGACGGTGTCCGGCAGCGGGAGGCCGGCCGCGCGCAGGACGTCGAGTACGGCCTCGTCGGCGGCGAGTTCGTTGGCGCGGCCGGTGACACGGCTCGCCGTGAGCTGGGCGGCCTGCGGGTGGGCGACGTACGCGGCGTGGATGCGCAGGCCGATCGCGCGCAGGTCGGCCCGCCACTCCCCCGTCGGCTCCCAGCCGCGCAGCGCCTGCCCTACCAGGGCGTCGCCGATGGCCAGGGTCAGTTCGTCCATGCCCCGGAAGTAGCGGTAGAGCGTGCTGGGGTCGGCGTCCAGGGCGAGGCCGAGGCGGCGGGCGGTGAGGCCCGCGCTGCCGTGTTCGCGGAGCATGCGCAGGGCCGTGTCGACGATCAGCTGCTCGGACAGGACGGTGCCGCTCTTGGTGGGACGACGCCGTCGCCGCTTCTCCTCGGACACCACCGGTTTCGGCATCTCGATCTCCCTCGGCGCCTTATGCCAACGCCATTGACCTTATCCGGACGACCGGCGTTGTATCACCGGTGAGATATCGGCACTGAAGGAGTTCTTGCCATGCGTGTACTGCTCGTGGGAGCCGGTGGTGTGGGTGGCGCGATCACCCGGATCGCGGCCCGGCGTCCGTTCTTCGACGCGATGGTGGTCGCCGACTACGACCTGTCCCGGGCGGAGGCGGCCGTCGCCGCGCTCGGGGCCGAGGGTGCCCGGTTCCGCGCCGAGCGGCTGGACGCGAACGACGAGGAGGCCGTCGTGGCGGCCCTGCGCGCGCACGAGTGCGATGTGCTGCTCAACGCGACCGACCCGCGCTTCGTCCTCCCCCTGTTCCGGGCGGCGCGGGCCGCCGGGGCCAACTACCTCGACATGGCTATGTCGTTGTCCCGGCCGCATCCGGAACGGCCGTACGAGGAGTGCGGGGTCAAGCTCGGGGACGCGCAGTTCGAGGACGCGGCCGAGTGGGAGAAGGCGGGCGCGCTGGCCCTCGTCGGGATGGGAGTGGAGCCGGGGCTCTCGGACGTGTTCGCGCGGTACGCCGCCGACGAACTCTTCGACGAGATCGAGGAGATCGGCATCCGCGACGGCGCGAACCTCACCGTCGACGGCTACGACTTCGCCCCCTCCTTCTCCATCTGGACCACGATCGAGGAGTGCCTGAACCCGCCGGTGGTCTACGAGGCCGACCGCGGCTGGTCCACCACGGAACCGTTCAGCGAGCCCGAGGTCTTCGACTTCCCCGAGGGCATCGGCCCGGTGGAGTGCGTGAACGTGGAGCACGAGGAGGTGCTGCTCGTCCCGCGCTGGGTCGACGCGAAGCGGGTCACCTTCAAGTACGGGCTCGGCAACGAGTTCATCGAGACCCTGAAGACCCTGCATCTGCTGGGGCTCGACCGCACCGAGCCGGTCACCGTGCCGAGCGCTTCGGGCCCGGTCGCCGTGTCACCGAGGGATGTCGTCGCCGCCTGTCTGCCCGATCCGGCGACTCTGGGCGACCGGATGCGCGGCAAGACCTGTGCGGGCACGTGGGTGCGGGGCACGAAGGACGGGGCGCCGCGCGAGGTGTACCTCTACCACGTGGTCGACAACGAGTGGTCGATGGCGGAGTACGGCTCCCAGGCCGTGGTGTGGCAGACCGCGATCAACCCGGTGATCGCGCTGGAGCTGCTGGCCACGGGCGCGTGGACCGGCTCGGGTGTGCTGGGTCCGGAGGCGTTCCCGGCCGGCCCGTTCCTGGACCTGTTGACGGCGTACGGCTCGCCGTGGGGTCTGCGGGAGCAGTGACCCGGCTCAACTGCCCTCCGGCGAGGGCGAGTCGGGAAGCCTCAGGGTGAACGTGGAGCCCGTGCCGGGTGTGCTCGCCGCCTCGACCGTGCCGCTGTGGGCGGCGGCCAGGTCACGGACGATGGAGAGGCCGAGGCCGCTGCCCCCGGTGCGGCGGCTGCGGGACTGGTCGGCGCGCCAGAACCGTTCGAAGACGTGCGGGAGGTCCTCGGGCGCGATGCCGGTGCCGGTGTCGGTGACGGTCAGGACGGCCCGGTCGTCCTCGCGCCACGCGGTGAGGGTCACCGTGCCGTCGACCGGTGTGTGGCGCAGCGCGTTGGACACGAGGTTGCCGAGCACCTGGCGCATGCGGACCGGGTCCGCGTCCAGCCAGAGGGTGCGGTCCGCCTTGGTGAGCAGGGCGACCCCGGCCGTGTCGGCGGTGACGCGGTACGCGGCCGCGACCTGGTCGAAGAGGTCCTCGACGCGCACGGGTTCGCGGTGCAGCCGCAGGGTGCCGGCGTCGGCGGCGGCGAGGTCCTGGAGGTCGTCGATGACGCGCTGGAGGACCATCGCCTCCTCGTGCAGCGAGCCGAGGAGCGCCGGGTCGGCTTCGACGAAACCGTCCCGGGTGACCTCCAGCCAGCCCCGGATGTTGGTGAGCGGGCTGCGCAGTTCGTGGGCGATGTCGCTGACCATGGCCTTGCGCTGGGCCTCCATGCGTTCACGGCGGTCGGCGAGGTCGTTGAAGGCCTCGGCCAGGATGCCGGTCTCGTCCCGGGTCTTCACCGGTACCCGGACGTGCAGCTCCGGCGGCTGCTGGGCGGCCTCGGTCAGCGCGCGCAGGGGCCGTACGAGCCGCGTGGCGACGACCGCCGTCACCAGGACCGTGAGCGCCAGTACGGCCGCCGCCGCGCCGACGACCTTGGCCTTGTTCGCCGGGGAGACGTCGAAGCGGGGGGCGGTGGTGTCGCCGCCGCCCAGGAAGAGTTCGGCCACCGGGGCTACGTAGGGGGCGAGTTGGGCACGGCGGGCGTTGTCGGTGCAGGCCTGCGCCTTTCGGATGTCGGCCGCGTCACCCAGCTTGTTGTACGCACCCGTGACGTAGCGGGAGCCGAGGCTCTTGTCGAAGACGTCGACGCCGAAGTACGGGACCTTGAAGCTCAAGCCTCCCTCCTTCAGGCAGGGTTGGGCGCGCACGAGCAGGTTCTTCAGCGCCTTGCTCTCGGTGAGGGTCGGGGTGTTGAGCTTCCCGTCGGCACACTGCTCGGGCACATGGTCGTTGGCGTCGTTGCCGTCCGCGTCGGTGAGGACGGGACGGCCGCTCGGCGTCATCGTGATGGTCGTGTCGATTCCGGCCTGGGCGAAGCACGCGAGCCGCTCCTTGGCCAGCCCCATCAGCCGGGCCCGCTCCCTCGCGCTCACCCGGTACGGGCCGACGACTCGCGGGTCGAGACCGCTGAGCTGTGCGCCCGCTTCCGTGTACGTGTCGGTGTGCAGCGGGTCGACGCTCGCGGCGGCGCGGGGCGGCAGGGAGGTGCCGTGCGGTGCGGAGTCGGCGATGAGGGTGCGGTCGGAGGTCGTGAGGGCGATACGCCGGCCCATCTTCTTCGACAGGGCGCGGACGGTGGGTGCGACGCCCTTCCACTCGGGGTGGGTCGCGGCGTATCCGCTGAGCTGCGCGAGGATGCGCATGTCGTCGGCGAGGTCCTGGCCCTGTTCCTCCCGGATGGCCCGGGTGGTGGTCTCCACCGCCAGCCAGGCGGTCGCCCCGACCGAGCAGAGAGCGATCAGCACGGTGGCGACGAGCAGCCGGACCAACAGCCGCTTGCGCAGCGGTATCCGGGGCCTCACGCGCGACCGCCGCGCAGCTTGTAGCCGACGCCGAACACGGTCAGCAGCCGGGCCGGTCTACGCGGGTCGGCCTCTATCTTCCGGCGCAGGTTCATGATGTGGACGTCGACGGCCCGTTCCGTGGACGCCCGGTCCAGGCCCCGGGTGTACTGGAGCAACTGCCGCCGGGAGAAGACCCGTTCGGGCTCTGCGGTCATCGCGAGCAGGATCTCGAACTCGGCCGGTGTGCAGTCCACCGGTGTCCCGTCGCAGCGCACCTCGTGCCGCGCGGGATCGACGGAGAGTCCCGCCGCCCGTACGACGGTGTCCTCCTGTCTGCTGTCGGTGGTACGGCCGCTGCGGCGCAGGACCGTGCGGATGCGGGCCATCAGTTCGCGCGGGCTGTAGGGCTTGGTCATGTAGTCGTCGGCGCCGAGTTCCAGGCCGAGCAGGATGTCGTCCTCGGTGGAGCGGGCGGTCAGCATCAGGACGGGGATGTCGTCCTCGCCGCGCAGCGCCCGGCACACCCCGAAGCCGTCGATCACGGGCAGCATGAGGTCGAGCACCACGAGGTCGGGCCGGAGTTTCCGGGCCGCGGTGATGGCGGCGGCCCCGTCGTGGACCACGGTCGCGGTGTGGCCTTCGGTCAGCAGGGAGCGTCGTATCAGCTCGGCCTGCATCTCGTCGTCCTCGGCGACCAGCACATGTGCGCACATTGGGCGGATCCTAGGCGGTCAGTGCGAGAGGGACGCGGCGTCGCCCATGACGACGACGGGATGCCGGGCCGGGTCGAGGGTGCGCAGCAGTTCCTCCATGTGGTCCTCGGCGATGCTGACGCAGCCGTGGGTGGGGCCGCCGTGGTCGACGTGGATCCAGATGCCGCCGCCGCGCGAGGCGCCGAGGGGGCGGGTCCAGTCGAGGGGTGAAGTGCCGGGCCGCCGGTTGTAGTTGATGGCGATCACGTAGTCGAAGGACCCGGCGAGGGGTTCGCCCTCGAAGCCGGTGCCGGGCGAGACGAATCCCGAACCCTGGTCGTACGACAGCTTGGTGCCGGGGTCCTTGAGGAGTCCGCCCGCGTCCGTGAGCGGGTAGACACCGATCGGCGAGCGCAGGTCTCCGGCCATGTGGTGGTTCGACCAGCCCCTGAGCGCGTTGTGCGCGGCCCAGCTCGCGGTCTGCTGCCAGCCGTCGTCGGTGCGCTCGTACAGGGCGAGGGTGGAGACGGAGGAGTTCGCGCCGCGGCCCGTCACCAGGACGACCTGCTCGGTGCCGGCCGGTATTCGGGCGAGCATCCTGGGCCCCACGCCCGGGAGTTGGCGGGGGGCCGCCTCGGCCGATATCTCCGACGACGGGGACGGCGAGGACGAGGGAGCGGCGGCAGGAGCGGGGCCGGACGCGTGGTCCGTCGCCGCCACCGCACCGCCGCCGCATCCCGTCAGAAGAAGGGATGCGGCGACGAGTGCGACCGGGGACATACGAGTGATCATGAGTCGACGATGACCGACACATGTGAGGAACTCGTCAGCTCCTACGGCTGGGCCGGCTTGCCTTTCGTGTAGAGCCAGGTGTGGAAGAGGGCATCGAGTCGTCTGCCCGATTTCTTCTCCGCCAGGCTGACGAACTGTGCGGTCGTTCCGTGCCCGTAGCGGTGTCCGCCCGCCCAGGCGCGCAGGATCGCGTAGAAGGTCTTGTCGCCGACGGCCAGGCGCAGTTCGTGCAGTGCCATGGCTCCGCGGGCGTACACGGGTGTGCCGAAGATGTTGGCGCCGCTGCCCGGGTCGCCGGGCGGGAACGCCCACAGGTCGTCGGTCGCCGCGCGGGCGTACAGCGCGTCGAAGGTCTGCTGGGCGGTCTTGCCGCCGTGCTGCTCGCTGTAGAGCCACTCCGCGTAGGTGGCGAAGCCCTCGTTGAGCCAGATGTCCTTCCAGGAGGTCAGCGAGACGGAGTCGCCGAACCACTGGTGGGCGTTCTCGTGCACGAGGGTGCTGAGGTCCGGCGCCGAGTCGTAGACGGGTCGGCCCTGCGTCTCCAGGGCGTAGCCGACGTCCGGGGCGTGGTCGACGATCGACCCGGCCGAGCGGAACGGGTAGGGGCCGAACAGCTTGCTCTCCCACTCCAGGACGGAGGGCAGCTTCTTCAGCACGGGCGCGGCGGCGGTGGCCTCGCGGGGGTCGACGGCGTTGTACACCTTGACCCCGTCCCGGGTGGTGTACTGCTCGACCTTGAACTTCCCGACCGTCGCGGTGGCGAGGTAGGCGGCCATCGGCTCGGGCGCGTGCCAGCGGAACGTGGTCTTCCCGTGAGCCGTCCTCTGGCTCTGGAGAACGCCGTTGGCGACCGCGGTGCGTCCCTGCGGGACGGTGATCGTGAAGTCGTACGACGACTTGTCCTTGGGGTGGCTGTTCGCCGGGAACCACGTCATGGCGCCCTGCGGCTCGCCGGCCACGAAGGCGCCGTCGTCGGTGGCGATCCAGCCGTCCGCCGAGCCGTCCGGGTCGGTGACCTGCTTGGGGATGCCCTTGTAGGTGACGGCGATCCGGAACTCCTGCCCCTTGCGCAGGGCCCGGCGCGGAGTGACGACGAGTTCCTGTCCGTCGCGGCGGAAGCCGGCCTTGACGTGGTCGACGGTCAGGCCGGTGATCGTCAGGCCCTTGAAGTCGAGGTCGAAGCGGGTGAGTTTCTCGGTGGCGCGGGCGGTGAGGACCGCCTTGCCGTCGAGGTGGCGGCTCGCCGGGTCGTAACGGAGCGTCAGGCCGTAGTGGGCGACGTGGTAGCCGCCGTTGCCGGAGAGCGGGAAGTACGGGTCGCCCGCGCCGGACGAGCCGATCGTGGTGGCTCCGGCCGGCGCTGCGGCGGCCAGCAGGGCCGCGACGGCGACGGGGACGGTGGCCACGACGGCGCTGCGGCGGAGGACGGCGGTGCGTCTTGTGGACGGCTGCCGGAGGTCTGTCACATGCGCTCCTACAGAGTGAGGGGGGTGATCATTCGTCTCAGAGACTAGGCGGCCCACACCCTCGGAATCCCTCATGTGCGGGTCAAGTTACGCCGCGTCGCCCCCGCGCCGAGCGTGTCCCCGGACGTAGGCTCGCGGGCATCACCGCCACCCGAGGGAGCCCCGCCCGTGACCGTACGCGTGCGCCGTGTCTACGATCCGCCCGAGCCGGAGGACGGCGTCCGCGTCCTGGTCGACCGGCTGTGGCCGCGCGGCCTGTCCAAGGACGCGGCCCGCGTCGACGAGTGGCCCAAGGCCCTGACCCCGTCGGACCAACTGCGCCGCTGGTACCACGCGGGCGAGGGGTCCTACGAGGAGTTCGCCCGCCGTTACGAGGCGGAGCTCGCCGAGCCGGAGGCGGCCCAACTCCTGCACACCTTGCGGAACTTGGTCCGTATGGGGCCGGTGACCCTGCTGACGGCGGTGAAGTCGCCGCAGGAGAGTCACGCGGCGGTGCTGGCCCGCCTCCTCGACAGCTGAACGGCTGAGGAGACGGGCCGTGGTGCCCTGTCAGGCGGTCTGCTTGGCCGCCGCGCGGCCCGCGGCGCGGCCGGAGAAGAGGCAGCCGCCGAGGAAGGTCCCTTCGAGGGCGTTGTAGCCGTGCACGCCACCGCCGCCGAAGCCGGCCACCTCACCCGCCGCGTACAGTCCGCCGATCGGCTTTCCGTCGGCGCCCAGCGCGCGTGAGTCCAGGTCGGTCTGGATACCTCCGAGGGTCTTGCGGGTCAGGACGTGCAACTTGACGCCGATCAGGGGTCCGGCCGCCGGGTCGAGGATGCGGTGCGGGGTGGCCACGCGGCCCAGGCGGTCGCCGATGTAGCGGCGGGCGTTGCGGATGCCCTGGATCTGGGAGTCCTTGCTGTAGGGGTTGGCCAGCTGGAGGTCGCGGGCCTCGATCTGGCGGCGTACCACGGCCGCGTCGAGGAGCGGCTTGTCGGTCAACTGGTTCATTTTCTCGACCAGTTGCTCCAGGTTGCCGGCGGTCACGAAGTCCGCGCCCTTGCGCAGGAAGGCGTCCACCGGGCCGGGCGCGCCCTTGCCGAGCAGCCGGTCGCGCAGCACCGCCTTCTTGTCCTTGGCGGTGATGTCGGGGTTCTGCTCGGAGCCCGACAGCGCGAACTCCTTCTCGATGATCTTCTGGGTGAGGATGAACCAGGAGTGGTCGTGCTCCGCCAGGTCCGCCGTCGTACGCAGGTACTTGAGGGTGTTGAGGGTGTCGTAGCCCGGCAGGCACGGGTCGGGCAGGCGGCGGCCGAGGGCGTCGAACCACAGGGAGGAGGGGCCGGGCAGGATGCGGATGCCGTGGCCTGGCCAGACCGGGTCCCAGTTCTGCAGGCCCTCGGTGTAGTGCCACATGCGGTCGCGGTTGACCAGTCGTACGCCCGCCTCGGCGCTGATGTCGAGCATCCGGCCGTCGACATAGGCGGGGACGCCGGTGACCATCTCGGCGGGCGGGGTGCCGAGGCGCTCGGGCCAGTAGCGGCGGACGATGTCGTGGTTGGCGCCGATGCCGCCGGTGGTGACGACGACGGCCTGGGCGGTGAGTTCGAACTCGCCGATCGCCTCGCGGCTGGAGGCGACGCCCCGGGCCGAGTCGTCCTCCGCGAGGACCGTGCCGCGGACACCGCGCGCCTCGCCCTCCTCGACGACCAGCTCGTCCACCTGATGGCGGTAGAAGAAGGTGAGCAGTCCGTCGCGGGCGGCCTGCTTGGCGTAGTTCACGAAGGGTTCGACGACTCCGGTGCCGGTGCCCCAGGTGACGTGGAAGCGCGGGACGGAGTTGCCGTGTCCGTGGGCGCGCAGGTCGCCGCGTTCCGCCCAGCCGACGGTGGGCAGCAGCTTGATTCCGTGGCCGTCGAGCCAGGTCCGCTTCTCGCCGGCCGCGAACTCGACGTAGGCGCGCGCCCAGCGCACCGCCCAGGAGTCCTCGTCGTCGACGCGGTCGAAGCCGGCGCTGCCCTGCCAGTCGTTCCAGGCCAGGTCGAAGGAGTCCTTGATGCCGAGGCGGCGCTGTTCCGGCGAGTTTACGAGGAACAGCCCGCCGAAGGACCAGAACGCCTGCCCGCCGAGGTTGGCGGCGTTCTCCTGGTCGACGAGCGCGACCCGGCGCCCCCGGCTGGTGAGTTCATGGGCCGCGACCAGACCGGCCAGACCGGCTCCGACGACGATGACGTCCGCATCCATGGCGACCGTTGCCTTTCTCATTCGGGGGCGCGGCTGCCGTCGGTCAGCAGCGCGGTGAGCAGTTGCTTGAGCCAGACGCGGGCGTGCTCCACGTCCTTGTCCAGCAGGAGTTGGGTGGTGACGCCGTCGTACGCGGCGACCACGGCGTACGCCGCCGCGTCCAAGTCGCCCAGCACGGCGGGGAGTTCGGCGAGGCCCCGGGCACGGGCGAGGCGGTGCGCGATCGCCCCGCGCAGCCGGGCCCGGTGTCCCAGCAGGGTCCCCGCCACGGCGCTGTCCCGGGCCGCGTGCACCAGGAAGTCGGTCTTCACCAGGAGCCAGTCCAGGTCGAGGAGCAGCACGTCGGTGACGCGGTCCACGGCGGCCGGGACATCGAGGTCGGGGCCGTCGAGGGCGAGCGCGCCGGCCACCTGCTCGGCGATCAGCTCGGCGCGCTCCTGGTAGAGCGCGAAGAACAGCCCGTCCAGGCTGTCGAAGTTCGAGTAGAAGGCGCCTCTGCTGTAGCCGGCGGCCTCGCAGACCTCCTCGATGGAGACCCGGCCGAAGCCTTTCGCGGCGAACACGGCGAACGCGGCGTCCAGCAGATTGGCCCGCGTGCGCACCCGTCGCCTGGTCACCCGCTTGGCCGTCGCCTCCGCCACCATGCCCGGACCTCCGCGTCCCGATGTTCGATACGCGAATGTATCCGATACATCAACGTATCGAAAGAGCCGTATTCACATGGGAACAGATATTCGAATAAGGGGTACGCTTGTCCCATGACCGCGCACCACCTCCAAGGCTCCCTCTTCGACCAGACCGACCGGCTCCGCCTCGGCCCCCTCAACGGGATCCGCCGCACGGCACTGGGGCTCGGCGCCTGGATCGACGTGCTGCCCGGCTGGCTGAGCGGCGCCGACGCCCTGTTCGAGGAGCTGGCCGACGGGGTGCCGTGGCGCGCCGAGCGGCGTCAGATGTACGACCAGGTCGTGGCCGTACCCCGGCTGCTGGCCTTCTACGGCGAGGACGACGCGCTGCCGCATCCGGTGCTGGCCGAGGCCCGGGACGCTCTCTCGGCTTACTACGCAAGGGAGTTGGGCGAATCCTTCACCACGTCCGGGCTGTGCTACTACCGGGACGGCCGGGACAGTGTCGCCTGGCACGGTGACCGCATCGGGCGGGGTGCCCGCGTGGACACGATGGTGGCGATCCTCTCCGTGGGCGCGCCCCGCGACCTGCTGCTGCGTCCGCTGCGCGGTGGCGCGTCGGTGCGGCACGCGCTGGGGCACGGCGATCTGATCGTGATGGGCGGCTCCTGCCAGCGGACCTGGGAGCACTGCGTACCGAAGACCACCCGAGCAGCGGGGCCGCGCATCAGCGTGCAGTTCCGCCCGCACGGCGTGCGCTGAGGCGGAGAGGCGGCCGCTTCGGACGCGCGCGGGGGCCGCCTCCGGCGGACGGTGCCGGAGGCGGCTTCCCCCGCGCGCGCAAGGACTCTACGCGTCTGGTTGGCTGGATCCCGAATGACTGGCCGGATCCGAACAGCACCACCAGGCAAGGAACGATCATGCGGGCAGAAGTACGCCAAGTCGCCGACGCCGTCTACCTCGTGCACGGCAGCAACACCAACTGGGTGATCCTCACCGACGGCGACACGGCCGCGCTGGTGGACACCGGGTATCCCGGGGACCGCGGGCTCGTGCTCGACTCCCTTGAGCAGGTGGGGAGTTCGGCCAAGGCGGTCGTGGCGGTGCTCCTCACCCACGCCCACAACGACCACCTCGGTTCGGCGGAGTACCTGCACAGCGCCCACGGCACGCCCGTCTACGCGCACGAGGCCGAAGTGCCGCACGCCCGCCGGGAGTTCCTGCAGCAGGTGACCGTGGGCGGCGTGCTGAAGAACGCCTGGCGTCCCGGCGTACTGCCGTGGGCGGTGCACACGATCCGCGCGGGAGGCATGGAGCAGCATCCGGTCGCCGCGGCCGAGGCGTTCCCGGCCGGAGGCGGTCCGCTCGACCTGCCCGGCCGGCCCGTCCCCGTGCACACCCCCGGCCACACCAGCGGGCACTGCGTGTTCCATCTCCCGGACAGCGGGATCGTGATCTCCGGGGACGCCCTGGTCAGCGGCCATCCGACCTCGCGGATCAAGGGCCCCCAGCTGCTGCCCGGCATGTTCCACCACGAGCGCGAGCGTGCCGTCGCCTCGCTGGACGTCATCGAAGCGCTCGACGCCGACACTCTGCTGCCCGGCCACGGCCCCCTGCACACCGGTCCGATCCGTGAGGCGTCGCAGCGCGCCCGCGAACTCGCGTTCTAGGGTCACCTCATGGCACTGCAGATCAACGCGACCAACCCCGAGCATCCGGTGCTCCTGCTGGAGCTGCCCTGGGACGTTCCGCTGGAGGAGTGGCCCGACGAATACCTGGTGCCGCTGCCGCGCGGCATCTCCCGGCACGTCGTGCGCTACGCCCGCGCCGGCAGCGAGGTCATAGCCGTAAAGGAGCTGGCGGAACGGCCCGCGCTGCGCGAGTACGAGCTGCTCCGCGACCTGGACCGGCTCGGCATCCCCGCCGTCGACCCCCTCGCCGTGGTCACCGGGCGTGCCGACGCGGCCGGCGAACCACTGGAACCGGTGCTGATCACCCGGCACCTGGGCGGCTCGATGCCGTACCGCTCGATGTTCGAGACGACGCTGCGGCCTGCCACCATGCACCGGCTGATGGACGCGCTGGCCGCGCTGCTGGTGCGGCTGCATCTGGCCGGGTTCGCGTGGGGCGACTGCTCGCTGTCCAACACGCTGTTCCGGCGGGACGCGGGCGCCTACGCCGCGTATCTCGTGGACGCGGAGACCGGCGACCTGCACGCGCGGCTGAGCGACGGGCAGCGGGAGTACGACCTCGATCTCGCCCGCGTCAACATCAGCGGGGAGCTGCTCGACCTGGAGGCGTCCGGGGCGCTGCACCCGTCCGTCGACCCGATCGAGTTCGGCATGGAGATCTGCGCCCGCTACCAGGGGCTGTGGGAGGAACTGACCCGGGTCTCCGTGTACCCGGCGGGCAAGTACTACTTCATCGAACGCCGGATCCGGCACCTCAACGAACTCGGCTTCGACGTGGCCGAGATGCAGATCGAGCACTCGTCGAACGGCGACACCGTCACCTTCGTGCCGAAGGTCGTCGACGCGGGCCACCACCAGCGTCAACTGCTGCGCCTGACCGGCCTGGACGCCGAGGAGAACCAGGCGCGGCGGCTGCTCAACGACCTGGAGAGCTGGATGGCCACCCAGGACGACTACGCCCCGGGCGATCCGCTCGCCGCTCGGCCCGAGGTGCTCGCGCACCGGTGGGTGCGGGACGTGTTCCGGCCCACCGTGCGGGCCATACCGCTGGAGCTGCGCGGGTCGATGGACCCGGCCGAGATCTACCACGAACTGCTCGAACACCGTTGGTATCTGGCCGAGCGGGCGCAGCACGACATCGATCTCGACACGGTGGTCGCGGACTACATCAGCAACATCCTGCCGAAGGTGCGCGAGAGTCTGGAGCCGGCCTCGGCGGAGTAGCGGGTTCAGTCCGTCCGGGGCGCGCCCGTGGTGCCCCGGACCACGAGTCGCGGTGCGACGACCTGTTCGCCGTCGGGTACGGCCTCACCGTCGAGGCGGGCGATGGCGCGGCCGACGGCGAGCTGCGCGAGCCGTGGGATGTCCTGGGCGACGGTGGTGAGGTCGATGTGGGCGAGCCGGGACAGGCTGGTGTCGTCGAAGCCGACCACGGAGATCTCGCCGGGAACGGCGACACCGGCCCGCAGGAAGGTGTCGAGTACGCCCGTGGCGCAGCGGTCGTTGAAGGCGAGGACCGCGCTGGGCCGGGGGTTCTCCGCGAGCAGGGTGCGGGCGGCGCGCGCGCCGTCGTCCTCGGTGAGCCCGCCGGGCAGGACCCGGATGTGCTCGTCGAGGCCGTGGCGGTGCATCGCGGTGCGGTAGCCGCGGCGGCGGTCGGCGGCGCCGGGCGCCCGGCCGCCGTCGATGTGGGCTACGGCGCGGTGGCCGAGCGCCACCAGGTGGTCGACGGCCTGGCGGGCGCCCTCGTCGTCGGCGGTGCGGACGACGTCCACGGCCGGCGGAGCGGGCCGTAGCCGCCGCGCGACCGAAACGACCGGGACCTGGGTGGCGAGGTGCGCGAGGCGGGTGGCCGGAACCTCGGGGCCGAGCAGGACCAGTGCCTCGCAGCGGTCGGCGAGCAGTGCCTCCACGGCCTGTCGCTCACCGCGCGTGGGCGCCACCGCGCTGAGCGCCACCTGGTAGCCGGCGGGCTCGGCGGCGGCGTAGATGCCCTCCACCAGGTCGGTGTGGAAGGGATGGCGCAGCCCGAACTGCACGCCGAGCAGGCGTGAGCGGTTGCTGCGCAGCACCCTGGCCCGGGTGTCGGGCCGGTAGCCGAGCTCCTCGGCGGCCTTGAGCACCCGCTCCCGTGAGGCGGTGCTCGCGCCGTAGGCCCCGCGCATCACGATCGAGACCAGCGCGACGGAGACTCCCGCCCGGGCCGCGACATGGGCCAGGGTGGGCCGCTTGCCGTCGGGGAGCTCGGGGGTGGCCGGCACTGAGGTCCTTACGGTCGGGGGGTCGTCGCCTGTCGAGATCCTAGCTGTTCGAGAGGGTTCTGCAACGTTCTAGAAGCATCCCCCGCGAAGCCTTGACACACGCATCCGGCAATGGCGTACTACTGCCATCTAGAACGTTCTAGATGCGCAGCTGGAAGGGCGAGCGATCATGTACACGTTGGCGGTCTGTGCAGAGATGGTCTTCCGGGACCTGCCGATCCACGAGCGGGCGCGGCGCATCCACGAAGCCGGTTTCCAGGTCGAGATCTGGGACTGGACCCGGCACGACCTGGACGCGCTCACGCGCACCCCGGCCGAGTTCTCGTCGATGACGGGCTACATCCGGGGCAGCCTCACCGACGAGGCGGGTGCCGCCGAACTCCTGCGCACCGCCGAGGAGTCGGTCAAGGCCGCCGACCAACTCGGCTGCCCGCGCCTGAACTTGCACGGCACCGGCCTCAACTCCGAGGGCCTGCCGGTGATTCCGGTACGCGGTGAGCCAACGGGCCCGATGTGGATCGCGGCCCACCGCACCCTGACCCGCCTCGCCGAGCTGGGCGAGAGCGCCGGGGTCACCTTCACGCTGGAGAACCTGAACGCCGCGGTCGACCACCCCGGCGTCCCATTCGCGACGGCCGCCGACACCCTGGCCCTGGTCAAGGCCGTGGACCGCCCCGGCCTGCGGATGAACCTCGACCTGTACCACGCGCAGATCGGCGAGGGGAACCTCATCGAACTCGTCCGCAAGGCACACCGTTTGGGCCTGATCGGCGAGATCCAGGTGGCGGACGTACCCGGCCGCCAGGAGCCCGGCACCGGCGAGATCAACTACCCGGCGATCGCCCGCGCCCTCGCCGACCTCGGCTACGACGGCACGGTCGCGATGGAGGCCTGGGCCTCGGACGCCGACAGCGAACGCGCCCTGGACCGCTTCCGCACGGCGTTCACGGTCTGAGCCGGCACCGCCCCCGCACCGCGTTCACGATCTGCCCCGCCACCGCTTCCCACGGCCTCACGGAGGACCCGCATGACCACCCAACTCCCCCTATCCGTCGGCCTCGTGGGCGCGGGCCGCATGGGCTCCTTCCATGCCGAGACCCTCGCCCGCCGGCTGCCCGGCGTCCGCCTCGCCGCCGTCGCCGACCCGGCTCCGGGCGGCGCACGGCGCCTGGCCGACCGACTCGACTGCCCCACCGCGTACACCGAGATCGGCGACCTGTTCGCGGACCCGGCGGTCGACGCGGTGGTGATCGCGACACCGGCCCGCACCCACGCCGACCTGGTCGAGGCGGCGGCACGCGCGGGCAAGGCGGTCTACTGCGAGAAGCCGATGGCAACGACCCTCGCCGACGCCGACCGCGCCATCGCTGCCGCCGCCGAAGCGGGCGTACCACTCCAGGTCGGCTTCAACCGCCGCTACGACGCCGGGTTCCGGGCCGCGCACGACAAGGTGGCCGCGGGCGCCATCGGCACCCCGCAGCTCCTGCGCTCGCTCACCCGCGACCCCAAGCTGGCCGACCCCTCCCCCATCCCGCCGTGGACGATCTTCCTCGAAACCCTCATCCACGACTTCGACACCCTGCGCTACCTCAACCCGGGCTCCGAACCGGTCGAGGTCTTCGCCATGGCCGACGCCCTGGTCCGCCCCGACTTCAAGGACCGCGGCCTGCTCGACACGGCCGTGGTCACGATCCGCTTCGACAACGGCGCCCTCGCCACCGCGGAGGCCAACTTCCAGGCGGTGTACGGCTATGACGTGCGCGGCGAGGTCTTCGGCTCGGCGGGCATGCTGACGATGGGCGACATCCGGCGCACCCATCTGACGTCCTACGGCGCCGACGGCATCGCGGCCGAGACGATCGCCTACGACCAGGACCTGTTCCACGAGGCGTACGCCGCCGAGCTGGCCGACTTCGCCGACAGTGTCCGCACGGGGCGTACCCCGTCGGCCACCGGCGCCGACGCCCGCGCCGCGCTGGCGATCGCGCTGGCGGCCATCAGGTCGGTGGAGAAGGGCGTACCGGTACGCATCGAGGACATCTGAGGTCAAGGAGTGGGCACCACGGCCACCGGGCACTCCGCGTGATGCAGCACCCCGTGCGCGACCGAGCCGATCCGCGCGCCCACCGCCGTACGGTGGGCGCGCCGCCCGACGACCATCAACTGCGCGCGCCCGGCCATCGACAGCAGCACCTGCCCCGCGCTGCCCATCTCGGTGTGCTCGACGACGGGCACATCGGGGAAGCGCTCCCGCCACGGTTCCAGCGCCTCGGCGAGGGCCTTCTTCTCGTACGGCTCCAGGCCGCCGGCCTCGTCGAGGAGCTTCATCGAACCCGGGCTGTAGGCGAAAACGGGAGGCAGGGTCCACGCCCTTACGGCCCGTACGGTCGCCCCACGTGCCGCCGCCGTCTCGAACGCGAAGCCGAGCGCGGCGGCACTGTCCTCGGCGTCTCCCTGCTGCCCCACGACGATCTCGCGCCCGCCGGCTTCCCCGGACGCCTCGTCCCCGGCGCGCACGAGCACGACGGGCCGTACGGCGTCCGCGATCACCTGCTGTCCGACGGACCCGAGCAGGAAGCCGACGACGGGCCCGTGTCCGCGCGAGCCGAGGACCAGCACCTCGGACTCGGCAGCGGCGGCGGTCAGGGTGTCGACGGGGTCGCCCTCCAGGACGTCGGTGGTCACGTCCAGGCCCGGGTGGCGTTCCGCGAGCGTCCGGGCGGCCTCGGCGGCCGCGTCCCGCACCCAGCGGTCCTGGGTCTCCCGGTCCCCCGTGTCGAGGGTGTGGTGCTCCTCGTACCGCCACACATGCGTCACACGCAGCGCCAGTCCCCGCCGTACGGCCTCCCGGCCCGCCCAGGCGAGTGCGGCGAGACTCTCCGCCGATCCGTCGACCCCTGCCGTGATCGGGCGTGTCATTCCGTGGCCTCCCTGTGGTGCGGTCACCTGTGTCGGGCCCAGTCTTCACTACCCTGCGCGCATGACCTTGGAGTGGGAGCAGGTGGTCGTGGACGCGGCCGACCCCGTCGCGCTGGGACGCTGGTGGGCCGAGGCGCTCGACTGGGTGGTGGTGGGCGAGGCGCCGGACGAGTTCGAGATCCGCCCGGAGCCGGAACGCCTGCCCGGGCTGCTGTTCGTGCCGGTGCCCGAGCGCAGGACCGTCAAGAACCGGCTGCATCTGGACTTCAGGCCCGACGACCAGGAGGCCGAGGTGATCCGGCTGCTGGCCCTGGGCGCGCGGACCGTGGACATCGGGCAGGACGAGCAGTCGTGGGTGGTGCTGGCGGATCCGGAGGGGAACGAGTTCTGCGTGTTGCGCTCCCGGAGCCGCTGAGCCGCCGGTCTCGGGCGTAGCGGAGCGCGCCGGGGCGATCGAACATACGATGATGGGGAGCCGGCGCGGTGACAACGGCGCCGCCGTGCCGTGAAGCCGACCACTCGGGGTGGGAGACGTATGGCACAGGCCGCCGAATCCGCGCGGACCGTCATCATGACCGTGGACGACGATCCGGGAGTTTCCCGTGCCGTCGCCCGTGACCTGCGGCGGCGCTACGGCGAGTCGTACCGCATCGTGCGCGCGGAGTCGGGCGAGTCCGCGCTGGACGCGCTGCGCGAGCTGAAGCTGCGCGGGGATCTCGTCGCGGTGATGCTGGCGGACTACCGCATGCCGCAGATGAACGGCATCGAGTTCCTGGAACAGGCCCTCGACATCTATCCGGGCGCCCGTCGGGTTCTGCTGACGGCGTACGCGGACACGGACGCGGCGATCGACGCGATCAACGTCGTGGACCTCGACCACTATCTGCTGAAACCCTGGGACCCGCCCGAGGAGAAGCTCTACCCGGTCCTCGACGACCTCCTGGAGGCGTGGCGGAACAGCGACTACCGGCCCGTGCCCGCCACCAAGGTGGTCGGGCACCGCTGGTCGGCGCGCTCCTCGGACGTGCGGGAGTTCCTGGCCCGCAACCAGGTGCCGTACCGCTGGTACTCGGCGGACAGCCCGGAGGGGCTGCGGCTGCTGTCCGCCGCCGGCCAGGACGGGCAGCGGCTGCCGCTCGTCGTCACGGCCGACGGGTCGGTGCTGGTCGAGCCGGAGGCGCCCGAGCTGGCCGCGGAGGTGGGGCTCGCGACCACGCCCACGGCCGACTTCTACGACCTCGTCGTCATCGGCGGCGGTCCCGCCGGGCTGGGCGCGGCCGTGTACGGGGCCTCGGAGGGGCTGCGGACCGTCCTCGTGGAGCGGTCGGCGACCGGCGGGCAGGCCGGGCAGAGTTCGCGGATCGAGAACTACCTCGGCTTCCCGGACGGTGTGTCCGGGGCACAGCTCACCGACCGGGCAAGGCGACAGGCCACCAAGTTCGGCGCCGAGATCCTCACCGCGCGCGAGGTCACGGGGCTGGAAGTCAACGGGTCGGCCCGGGTGGTGCGTTTCGCGGACGGTTCGGCCGTCGCCGCGCACGCCGTGATCCTGGCGACCGGTGTGTCGTACCGGCAGCTGGAGGCGCCCGGCACGCCCGATCTGACGGGCTGCGGGGTCTACTACGGCTCGGCATTGACCGAGGCCGCGTCCTGCCAGGGCCACGACGTGTACATCGTCGGCGGTGCCAACTCGGCGGGCCAGGCGGCGATGTACCTGGCGCGGGGCGCCAAGTCGGTGACCCTGCTGGTGCGCGGGCCCTCGCTGGCCGCGTCGATGTCGTACTACCTGATCCAGCAGATCAACGAGGCGGAGAACATCTCCGTGCGCACCGGCACCGTCGTCGACGCGGCGCACGGCTCCGACCATCTGGAGCAGCTCACCCTGCGCGACACGGAGACCGGGGCGACCGAACTCGTCGACGCGCAGTGGATGTTCGTGTTCATCGGCGCGGCCCCGCTGACCGACTGGCTGGACGGTGCGGTGCTGCGCGACGAGCGCGGGTTCATCCTGGCCGGGCCCGACCTCAGCGCGGACGGAAAGCCGCCCGCGGGCTGGGAGTTGGACCGGTCGCCGTACCACCTGGAGACCAACATCCCCGGCGTGTTCGTGGCGGGCGACGCGCGCGCCGAGTCCGCGAAACGCGTCGCGTCCGCCGTCGGAGAGGGAGCCATGGCCGTGATGCTCGTCCACCGCTACCTGGAGCAGTCATGAGCGGAAAGGTGCTGCCCTGCAGCCCGCAGGAGATCGGCACGCTGTTCCTGTTCGAGAAGCTGACGCCGGAGCAGCTCGGCCGGCTGTGCTGCGACGGGCAGGTGGAGCAGTTCGAGGCCGGGCCCGTGTACACCGAGGGCGACCCCGCCACCTGCTTCTACGTCATGATCGAGGGCACCGTGGTGCTGTCGCGCCGCGTCGGCGAGGACGACGTGGAGGTCGCGCGGACTTCGCAACGCGGCGTCTACACGGGCGCGATGCAGGCCTACATCGGGGACCGGGTGCAGCAGGTGTACCTCAACTCGATGCGGGTGACGGAGACGACGCGGTTCTTCGTGCTGCCCGCCGAGACCTTCGCGGCCATCATGAGCGAGTGGTTCCCGATGGCGGTCCATCTGCTGGAGGGGCTCTTCTTCGGCCAGAAGAGCAGCCAGTTGGCGATCAGCCAGCGTGAACGGCTGCTGGCGCTGGGCTCGTTGTCGGCCGGGCTCACGCATGAACTCAACAACCCGGCCGCCGCTGCCGTCCGGGCCACCTCGACGCTGCGGGAGCGGGTGGCGAAGATGCGGCACAAGCTCCGTGTCATCTCCTCCGGCCCGTACTCGCGGGAGGACCTCGCCAACCTCATCGACATCCAGGAGCGCACGGCCGAACGGGTCGCCAAGGCACAGACGTTGAGCCCCCTGGAGGCCTCGGACCGTGAGGACCAGCTCACGGACTGGCTCGACGACCACGGTGTCACGGAGTCCTGGCAGATCGCGCCGACGTTCGTGCAGGCCGGCCTCGACGTCGAGTGGCTCGACCAGGTCGCGGCGGCCGTGGACGAGGAGACCCTGCCGGGAGCGATCGGCTGGCTCAACTACACGGTCGAGACAGAGCTGTTGATGACGGAGATCGAGGACTCCACGACCAGGATCTCGAATCTGGTCGGCGCCGCCAAGCAGTACTCGCAGCTGGACCGCGCGCCCTACCAGGTCGCCGATGTGCACGAACTCCTCGACAGCACACTGCTGATGCTCGGCGCGAAGGTCGGCGACCGGATCAAGGTCGTCAAGGAGTACGACCGGACGCTCCCGAAGATCCCGGCCTACCCGGCGGAGCTCAACCAGGTGTGGACGAACCTGATCGACAACGCGGTCTCCGCCATGAACAGCGCGGGCGGGGAAGGCACGTTGACGGTGCGGACGGCGCTGGTGCGCGATCAGCTGATGGTGGAGTTCCGTGACACGGGGCCGGGTGTTCCGGCGGAGATCCGCAGCCGTATCTTCGATCCGTTCTTCACCACCAAGCCGGTGGGCGAGGGCACGGGCCTCGGTCTGGACATCTCCTGGCGGATCGTCGTGAACAAGCACCACGGCACGCTCCAGGTGGAGTCGGTGCCGGGCGACACCCGCTTCCAGGTCCTGCTTCCGCTCACCGCCACGGACAACGAGACGCCCGAGGAGTCCGCATGACCGACATCACCGGAATCGACCCCAGTGTCCCGCCGAGCGGTGCAGGCTGCGTGGAGTGCGAGGCGGCCCAGGGCTGGTGGTTCCATCTCCGGCGGTGTGCGCAGTGCGGTCATGTCGGCTGTTGCGACGACTCCCCCTCCAAGCACGCCACGGCCCACTACCAGTCCACGGGCCACCCGTTCATCCAGAGCTACGAGCCGGGCGAGGACTGGTTCTGGAACTTCAGCACCTCCGAGCTCTACGACTCCGGGCCCGAACTCACCGCCCCGGTGAGCCACCCGAAGGACCAGCCGGTGCCGGGTCCGGCGGGACGCGTGCCGGCGAACTGGGCCGAGACACTGCGCTGACCCCGACTGCCGGGCGGGAGCCGCCTTCCGCCCGGTGGCCAGGTGCGTTGTCAGCGGCGCGTGCCAGGATGGGGGCGTGTCGCAATCCGTAGCAGCAGCGCCGCTCATCGGCCGGGACGACGAAGTCGCCCGCCTCGCCGGTGTACTGGAGCGTGCCCGGGCGGGCACGGCCGGGGCGGTGCTGATCGCCGGGGACGCTGGCGTCGGCAAGACCCGGGTCCTCGACGAGGTGGCGGCGCGGGCGACGGACGCCGGCATGACCGTCCTGACCGGGCACTGTGTCGACCTCGGCGACGTCGGACTGCCCTATCTGCCGTTCACCGAGATCCTCGGAGCGCTCGCCGGGGACGACCGTTTCGCCGCCGCCCTGGCCGCGCATCCGGCGGTCGACCGGCTGCTCGGCGCCGGCACGGACGCGGCACGCGACGCGGGCGGCAGACTTCGCCTCCTCGAGGGCATCGCGGGACTGCTCGCCGACCTCTCCGACATCGCTCCCCTGCTGCTGGTCCTGGAGGACCTGCACTGGGCCGACCAGTCCTCCCGCGACCTCCTCCGCTTCCTTCTCAGCCGGGGCATCCTCCAGCGCCCGGCGGGCGGCGCGCCCACCCACCGCCTAGCGGTGTTCGCGTCGTACCGCGCGGACGACCTCCACCGACGCCATCCCCTACGGCCCCTGCTCGCCGAGTTGGTGCGGCTGCCCGCCGTGGAGCGCCTGGAGCTGCGGCCCATGAGGGACGCGGAGGTCGCCCGGCTGGTGCGCGCGCTGCGCACGGGCCCGGTGCCGGACGGCACGGTCCGCCGGATCGTGGAGCGCGCCGAGGGAAACGCCTTCTACGCCGAGGAGTTGCTCGCGGCGACCGACATGGAGGCGGGCGGGGTGCCGAGCGGTCTGGCCGACGTCCTGCTGATCCGTTTCGAGCAACTCTCCGACACCGCCCAGCTGGTGCTGCGCACCGCCGCCGTCGCGGGTCGCCGGGTCGAGTACGACCTGCTGCGGGACGCGGTCCAACTCCCGGAGGACGAGCTGGAGTCGGCGCTGCGGGAGGCCGTCGAGCGGCAGCTCCTGGTCCCCGGGCACGGCGACACATACTCCTTCCGGCACGCCCTCGCCCGCGAGGCGGTCTACGCGGATCTGCTCCCCGGCGAGCGCTCCCGGCTGCACGGCTCCTTCGCCCGCCTCCTCGCCGGGCGCGGGCACCCCGCCGAGAGCGCGGCCGAGCGCGCCCACCACTATCGCGAGAGCCACGACCTGGCCGAGGCCCTGGCCGCTTCCCTGGAGGCCGCCGACCACGCCCAGCGCGTGGGCGCGCCCGCCGAGGAGCTACGGCATCTCGAAACCGCCCTCGATCTGTGGCGGTCGGTCGACCCGGCGGCCCGACCGTCCGGCGAGGGCATCGACAGCGTGACCCTCACCCTGCGCGCCTCCGCGGCGGCAGCGCACGCCGGGGACGCGCACCGCGCGGTCTCCCTCACCCGGTCCGCGCTCGCCGGGATCGGCCAGGACACGGACGCCGAACTGGCCGCCCGGGTCCGCTACACGCTGGCCGGCAACCTCATGGGCGTCGACAGCCTCACCGCCGCGTTCGCCTACAGCAGCGAGGCCCTCGCGATGATCCCGGCCGAACCGCCCTCGCGGACCTGGGTGTGGGCGGCGGCCACCCATGTACTGACGGCGCGGCAGGTCGGTGAGGACGAGATCGCGCTGCGGGTCGCCCGGCAGGCCCTGCGTATCGCCGAGGAACTCCAACTGGTCGACGCCCGGGCCGATCTGCTGATCTCGCTGGCCACGCTCGAAAAGGGCGGCCGGCGCACGAAGGAGGGCCGCGAGCGCCTCGCCCAGGCCCGCGAGCTGGCCCGGCAGGCCGGGCATGCGCCCGTGGAGATGCGCGCCCTGTTCCATCTGGCCATCGGCAACTTCGAGTCCGGGCACCTGGAGGAGTCCCTGCCCTGGCTCACCGAGGGCCTGGACCGGGCCCGTCGCGCCGGACTGCTGTCCTCGCCGTACCCGCTGGAGATGCGCTATCTCCAACTCCTGGTGCTGTACACACTCGGCCGCTGGGACGAGTGCGACAAGGTCGCCACGAGCGACGCGAAGGTGTTGCCGCGGATGGGCGGCTTCACCATGGGACCCGCGCTGTATGTGGCCCTGGCGCGCGGGGACCTGAGGGCCGCCGACCGGGCGCGTGCCCTGCTGGAGGGGCCGTTCGACTGGATGGCCGCCATGGTGGCGGGCATCGCGCTGACCGACGCCGGTGGCCTGCGGGACGATCCGGAGGCTGCCGTGGAGGCGATGCACTCGGCGGTCGCGGCGCTCACCGACGATTCCGGCCGGCGTCCCGACCTGACGGTCCGGCTCGCCGCCCTCGCCCTCGCCCCGGTCGCCGACCGGGCCGCCGCGCTGCGGCTGACGGGCGACGAGGCGGGGGTGGGGCGATGGACGGAGACCGCGACGGAACTCGTAGAACTGGCACGGGCCGTGGCACAAGAGGGCGACGGCCACCGGCCGCAGGGGCCGGAAGGAATGGCCTGGCTCGCCCGCGCCGAGGCGGAGTGGACGCGAGCGACCACGGGACCGGACGCGGCGGCCTGGGAGAAGGCGGTGACCGCGTTCGACTACGGCGATGTCTACGAACGCGCGCGCTGCCAATTCCGGTTCGCCGAAGCCCTGTTGGCGGCCGACCGACGCGAGGAGGCCGCCGCCCAGGCCCGTGCGGCCCGGGAGACGGCCGTCCGGCTCGGTGCCGCGCCCCTGCTCGCGCGGCTGGAGGCGCTCGTCCGCCGTGGCCGCCTCGGCGACCCGGTGGCGGACGGCGGGGACGCCGGGGAGCGCCCCTCGCCGCTGACGGCCCGCGAGCAGGATGTGCTGCGCCTGCTCGCGCTAGGCCGCAGCAACCGCCAGATCGGTGAGGAGCTGTTCATCACCGGCAAGACGGCGAGCGTCCATGTCTCCAACATCCTCGCGAAGCTGGGCGCCGCGAGCCGTACGGAGGCGGTGGCGATCGCCTACCGGCAGGGGCTGATCACCCCGGAGGCGACGGCGTCCGGCTGAGGTTCACCGTCCGCAGTCGAGAGCGGCGAGGTCGACCGCGTCGGCCATGGCCTGCATTCCCTTGTCGTTCGGGTGCAGATGGTCGCCGCCGTCGAAGAAGGGCAGCATCCTTTCCTGGTCGTATGGGCTGCGGAGGATGTGGTCGAAGTCGGTGACGGCGTCGAACTCCCCGCTGTCCTTGATGAACTGGTTCACCTCCTGGCGTACCGCCTCGCCCGCCCGGTCCCATTCGGACCAGCCCTCGAACGGTCCGACCGTGGCGCCGACGACACACTTCCCGGCCGTGTGCGCCCGGGCGATGATCTCGCGGTAGCCGACGATCAGGTCCTGGGCGGTGACGCCGCTGTGGGCCTTGATGTCGTTGACGCCTTCGAACAGGAACACCGTGCGGACACCGGGCTGCGACAGGACGTCCCGTTGCAGCCGGTTGAGGGCGCTCTGCCCGGCGCCGTCAGCGAGCACCTTGTTGCCGGAGATCCCTTCGTTCGCGACTCCCTTGACGGTCGTGCCGGCCCGCTGGAGCCGTCGGGCCAGGTAGTCGGGCCAGCGTCGGTTCTGGTCGGTCGTGCTCGCCCAGCCGTCCGTGATGGAGTCGCCGAGGGCGACCACGCCGCCGGTGTCCGCGCCGGTCCGTACGGTGACGGCGTCGAGGTAGTACCAGGAGCCGATGGTGTCGGTCCAGGCCGTGCCGCTCTCCTCGGACGTGTGGTCGCCCTGGGTCGCGTACGACGTCTGCATGGCGAGTCCGTGACCGGTCGCCGGGCCCGCCGCGTCCGGGCTGTGGATGCTCACCACCAGGTTGGTGGCGGCGGGCAGTGCGCCGGTCAGCGAGTCGCTGTACGCGGTCGCCCCGGCGGGGACGGTGACCGACCGTCCGCCGCCGAAGGTGAGCCGCCGGTTGGAACGGGGCACCAGCGCGGCGCCCTCCTTCTGCACGCCCGCGTAGACGCTGTCGAAGGTCACCGGCCGGTCGCCGAAGGCGTTGGAGAGCCGGATCCGCAGATCGGTGCCCGCGGCACTGGTGTGCACGATCAGGCGGTAACTGCGGCCGGCTACTCCGTCGCCCATGCGGTCGGCGCTCGCTCCCCAGGTGACGACGGTGTGCGAACCGGCCGAGGGCTCCGCAGGGGCCGTGGGCTCCGGCTGTGCCTGCGCGGGCACGGCCTGAAGAACCACGGCCATCATCAGGAGAGCCAGCCCACGGCTCAACCGTGCCCGTCCGCCCGTCACCGCGCGAAGTCCCGCAACGTGACGGATCCGCCCGGCGTCAGCCGCACCGTCTGTGTGCTGGTGCCGAAGGCCACCGTCGTGGTCCGGCCGTTGATACTGCGGATCTTCACCTCGGTCGGCCTCCCGTTCTTCCAGTGGAGGTCCACGACGAAGCCGCCACGGGCACCGACACCGGTGACGGACCCGGACTCGGCCCACGCGTCGGGGAGGGCCGGGAGGAGTTCCAGATGCCCGGGCCTGGAGTAGAGGAGCATCTCGATCATGGCGGCGGGGGTGCCGAAGTTGGCCTCGATCTGGAAGATGCCACGGCCCACCTCGACCTGGTAGATGTCGAAGAGGTTGGAGGCGGTGCCGTTGCTGCCGTCGGTGGACGGGCGGAGGTTGTTCACCACCAACTGGTACGCCTTCTCGGCGTTCTTGAGCCGCGACCAGCACAGACTGCGCCAGGCGTTGGCCCAGCCGAAGCTTTCCATGCCGCGGGCGGTGAGCAGAGCGGTGGCGCCGTCGACGATGCCCTTCGGGGTGGAGCCGTCGGGGCGGATGCGGTCGCCGGGGAAGAGTCCGATGAGCGGGGACAGGTGCCGGTGTGTGGTCTCGCCGAGGTTGTCCGGGGACATCCACTCCTCCAGCCAGCCCGTCTTGGGGCTGACCACCGGGAGGTACAGCTTCTTGCGGAGTCCGGCGATCGTGCCCGCGTAGCCGGTGTCCTTCTTCAACTCGGCCGCCGCGACGCAGTAGTTGCCGAACAGCGCCCACACCAGTTCCTGGGCGTAGGTGATGCCCTTCGCGTCGAGCGGACCCTGTTCGGGCGACCAGTCGCTGTCGGCGATCAGCACCTCCTTCGAGCTGCCGGGCAGGGTCGTGGTGAGCAGCCGCGCCTCCCAGAACTCGACGGCGCCCTTGAGAAGCGGGTAGATCTTCGCGAGGTGCGCGCGTGAGCCCGTGAACTCGTAGTGCTCCCAGAGGGTGTTGCTCAGCCAGGCGTTACCGGCCGGGTGCCACCACCAACCTCCGCCGCCGTAGGGGTTGGTGGAGATGGCGACGGTCCAACCGGCGTTCTGCCCGCTGGAGTTGCGGTAGCGGTTGCGGGAGTCGTTGAAGAGTCTGCGGGTGACGTCGGCCCAGTCGGGAAGCTGGGCGACGCAGTAGTCGGTGAACGCGTCGAAGCACTGGGAGAGTCCGGCGCGGTCGGCCATCCAGTAGTTCATCTGGATGTTGATGTCGGTGTGGTAGTCCCCCATCCAGTCGGGGTCGTTGCCGTCGAGCCAGTTCCCCTGGAGGCCCATCGGCAGACTCCCCCGGGAGCCGGCGATCATCAGATACCGGCCGAACTGGAGGTAGGAGGCTTCGAGTTCGGGGTCGGGCACGCCCTCGCGGGCCCGGGCCTGGATGCGCTCCCAGGTGTCCAGGGCGCGCTGGTCGTCGGACGAGGTGCCGAGCGAGATGCCCAGCTGCCCGAACAGCGTGCCGTGGTCGGCGACATGGGTGCGCAGCAGAGTGTTCGCCGAGTGCTTGGCGGCTGCGGCGACCTTGGTGCGGGCCAGCTTCTGCGGGTCGAGGGACGGATCGCGGTAGTGGGCCGCCGAATTGGGCGCGTAGTTGGTGCCGCCGCTGAGCACGACGGTGACGTCCTTGCATCCGGAGAAGGCGACGCGCGTGCCGTTCACCGTGACGCTGCCGCCGGTGCCGTACGCCGTGACGGCGGCGCCGTAGCGCAGGCCGTTGGCCAGGGTGCCGCCGAACGAGCGGGCGTCCGCAGCGGGTTCGCCGTGCGTGCCCGCCAGGTCGACGGTGCCGGTGTAGCGTCCGCCGCCGTTCTGGGTGAAGTGCAGGACGATCACGTCGTCGGGGCGGCTGGCGAACAGCTGCCGCTGGTACGTCACTCCGGAGCGGACGTACGAGGTGGTCGCCACGCCCTGCTCCAGGTCGAGGGTGCGGCGGTAGCCGGAGACCGCGCCCAGGTCGTGGTCGGGGATGTCGACGGTGAGCCGGGCCAGCAGGGTGAGGGAGCCGAAATCGGCGCGGCCGTAGGGGAATTGGCCGTCCGAGTCGAGGGTGTCGTTGAGGCCGCCGGTCCACATGGTGGCGTCGGTGATGAGGAGGACCTCGTGGCCGGGGTCGTTGCCGGCGAGGGCGCCGAGCCGGCCGTTGCCGACGGGGAGACCCTGTTCGATCATCGAGTTGTCGTCGGCGGGGGCCTGCCACCACAGGGTGTTGGGTGAAGTGCCGCCGCGGTAGGTGGAGTTGGCGGGTCGCTCGGGTGCGGCCGAGGCGGTGAAGGCGGGCAGGCCGGCGAGGGCGCCGGTGGCCGCGGCGAGGGCGAGCAGATTGCGTCTGGGCAGGTCGGGCAGTGCACTGGACATGATGGGTCTCCGCAAAGGTCGGCTCAGGAGGAGGACTTGGGCACGTCGATCCGGTCGATGTCCGGTGCGTAGCTCGAACCGCTGTCGAAGGTGATGGTGTTGGCGCCCGCCTTCAACGTGACCGGCACGCTGACCGATCCGACGGTCCCCCAGTCGCCGGTGGACGGGAACTTGTGGCTGGTGGCGCCGTTGCCGTTCGCGGAGATCGCGACCGAGCGGGAGTCGCCGCTGACGTAGGCGATCTTCACCTGGTAGGTGCCTGCCTTGGCGGCGACGACGTTGTTGACGGTGAGCTTGCCGCCGAGGTAGAGGTTGCCGACCTTGTGGGCGCCCGAACAGGCCGAGCAGTCCGCGATGTTGGCGTTGCCGCTCAGGGTGTTGGTGGTGGCCTCGGCCTCGTAGGCGGTCGAGGTGACGGCGCTGCCGTGCGGGGTGACGGTGAAGAGGCGGGAGCCGTGGGCGGGCAGGGCCTCGGTCACCTTGTTGGTGAAGGAGCCGAGGTCCTCGTGGTTCCAGAGGTCACGGACGTCGGCCTTGCCTTTGAAGCCGAGGGTCGCCCAGTTCGCGGAGACGGCGGCGGGGGCGCCGGCGAGGTTGAACAGGGCGACGGTGTAGGTGCCGTTGGGGTTCTTGGCGGCCCACACCTGCTGGGCGTCGGACGGGGTGACGGGGCGGGCGGGCGGCGCGTCGCTCTGGTCGACGGCGATGACCTCACGGTTGGTGAGCAGGGAGAGGCCGTAGTCGTCGAGCTTGGTGAGGTCGTCGCCGGTGAACAGCGGGGACTTGGCGACGGCCCAGAGGGTGGCGTAGCTCTGGCGTTCCGCCTTGGTCAGGCCGTCCATCGCGCCGTTGCCGACGTCGAGGGAGTCGAGGTCGTTCCAGCCGCCGGGGCCTGCCCTGTCGGTCCAGGCGGGGGCGTCGTCCCAGCGGTCGTCGACCGAGTTCTCCCAGCTGACAAGGGTGTTGCAGTAGCACTCGACGTCGGTGTCGATGCGCCAGCCGTTGGAGTACTTCTTCCAGTCGGCGGCGTGCCCGTAGTCGAGGGACCAGGAGAGTTCGAGGTGGATGGGGCGTCCGGTGGCGGTGATGGCCTTGTTCCAGGCGGCCACGTCGGCAACGTTGTCGTATTGATCACCGCTCTTGCCCGAACCGGGGCCGACACCGTCCAGCTTGAGGAAGTCGTAGCCCCAGCCGGCGATCAACTGGGCCTGGGAGTCTATGTACTTCTGGGCGCAGGGCCGCGAGAAGTCGATCTTGTAGGCGCTGTCCCAGCCGTTGGTGGTGCGCAGGTCGCTGTAGACGATGTCGGCGGTGGTGCAGCCGTCGGCGTTCCAGATGGGCGTCTTCCCGTCGCCGTAGGCCCCCTTCTCCAGGCCCGCGGGCAGATAGATGCCGGCTTTGAGGCCCTTGGAGTGGATGCGGTCGGCGACGGCCTTCATGCCGCTGGGGAAGCGGACCGGGTCGGCCTTCTGGCGGCCGTACTCGTCGAATCCGGACTTCCAGGTCTTGTCCATCCACCAGCCGGCGTCGATGTTGACGTGGTCGTAGCCGTACTTCTTCAGCTTGTCGGCGAGCGCGTCCGTCTGCTTGTTGACGTTCGCCTCGGTGAGGTAGCTGTAGTCGCCGTCCGGGTTGAGGCCGGGGTACTTGGACGACTGCATGCTCCAACTCGACCAGCCCATATAGGGCTTGGCCGCTACGGCGGGTGCGGTGTCCGCGTGCGCGGTGGGGAGGTGGGTGGCGAACCCTGCGGTGAGGGCCAGGACCACCATGGCTCTCAGGGCGCGAACGGGCGTGAGGGAGTACATCGTTGGGCTCCTCGTGCGGGTCGGAGGGTGATCGTGCGGGCTAGTCGGCGGCTCGGATGAAGGACTGGATCGCGGTGGCTGCGGCCCCGCGCGCCCACTCGTCGAAGGGCAGCGGGCGGGTGCGCACGTCGCAGCGGGCGGCGGAGCCGAAGGCGGCCTCGGCGAAGGAGTCGCGGATCTGCTCGGCGAACAGGTCGTAGGCGGCGAGGCCTTCGCCGGAGATGATCACGCGTTCGGGGCCGAGCAGGTTGGCCACGGTCGCGATGCCCCGGCCGATCGCCTCCCCGGCCCGTGCGTAGACCTCGCGGGCTCCGGCATCGCCCCGGTGGGCGAGGGCCACGGCCTCCGAGGTGTCGGCGACCTGAACACCCGTCACCTCTCTGACGCGGGCGACGATCGCGGCGTCCCCGGCGATCGCCTCGACGCAGCCGCGGTTGCCGCAGTAGCAGCGGGGCCCGGCGGGATCGACGACGACATGACCGATCTCGCCCGCGACACCGTGGGCGCCGGCGACGACCCGGCCGTGCACGACCAGTCCGCAGCCGATGCCCGCGCCGACGGTCACCACGGCGAAGTCCGTGAGCCCGGCGCCGGCGCCGAACCACTGCTCGGCGACGGTCAGCGCGCGCACGTCGTTGTCGACGGTGACCGGCAACCCCGTTGTCATGGCGGCCAGTTCGGCGAGCGGCACGTCACGCCACTCCAGGAACGGCGAGTAGCGGACGACCCCCTCTCCGCGGTCCACGTCGCCGGAGACCGCGAGACCGAGGCCGACCACCTGGATGCCCAAGTCGTCCGCCTCGGTGCGGAGTTCCTGGGCCAGGTCCCCGATCGAGGCCAGAACCGCCCGGGGGTCGCGGTCGGTCAGCGGCACGTGGCGGGCGACCCGGATACGGCAGCACAGGTCGGTGAGGACGCCGATGATCTCGTCGCCGGTCACCTTGACCCCGATGAACAGCGCGCGCCCACCGTCGACCCGTACGAGGTTCGCGGGCCGCCCCAGCGCCGGAGCCGCGTCCTCGTCGGCGCCCTCCGTCAGATACCCCGCCCCGATCAGCGGCCGGACCGCCTTGGTCACGGCCGCCGCCGAAAGACCGGCCCGGCGGGCCACCTCGAGACGGGTGAGGGGGCCGTGGGACAGCACGGTCGTGAACACCTGTGAGGCGGCCGGCGTGTGGGCCGGGAACGACTCGGTGTGGGGGATCAAGCGCATGGCCGGAACCTAGATGGCTTCTTTTCCGTCGTCAATGAAAGAAGCAGGATTCGTCCGGTCCAAGTTGACGGCAGGTCCAACGGAGCCGCCCGCGGCCGGAGTCGCGTTGTCAGTGCCGGGCGGCACAATCGCCGTATGACGACGATCGACTGGTCCGAGCTGACCCACGCCTACGGCAGCGCCGAGGACATCCCCGGCCTGTTCGCGCGCCTCGGCGGCTCCGAGGACGACGCGGTGTGGCAGGAGTTGTGGGGTTCCCTGTGTCACCAGGGTTCGGTGTACGACGCGAGCTGGGCCGCGATGCCCGTGCTCGTCGACATCGCGCTGGAGCGGGCACCGGGCGGGGCGATACAGGCGGTCACCATGGCCGGGCTGATCACCACGGACCCGGACGAGGACTGTCACAAGCGCTATGCGGGCGAGATAGGCCAACTGCTCGATGTGGCACGCCGGTTGCGCGCCGACCCGACGCAGGACGCGCACACCTTCGTCTATCTGCAGATGGCCGTGCTCGCCTTCGAGGGCGGCGAGGTGTGGGCCGAGGCTTTGGAGGGTGTGAACAGCGAGGAGTACGACCTCGAATGCCCCGAGTGCGAGGAGGGCCTGTACGTCGCGTTCGGTTCGTACGGCATCTTCACGTCGGCCGGCGACTACGTGACCGGCACGGGCAAGGAGGAGAACACGGAGGGGCGGACGGAGTTGATACCGGCCACGGCCGACGTACTCGACGGCATCGGTGCGCGGCTGCACGGCGAGGCGGTCGAGTTCGGGCAGACGGAGGTCGCGACGGCGTTGACGTATGTGTTCGGGAAGGCGAGCTGCCCTTCCTGCGAGGCCGAGTTCACGGTGTCGGAGGAGGTCGAGAAGCAGTGGATCTGAAGCGACCGGACGTGGGGGGGGGGCCCCCCGGGGGGGGGGCCCCCCCCGGGCCCACCCCGGGGGCCCCCGCGGGGTGGGGGGCGCGCGCGGGTACCCCGGCCCCCCCCCCGGGGCCGCGGGGGGTGC
>NZ_JBHYWD010000002.1:116654-188663 GCF_042751305.1 Streptomyces hokutonensis | reverse complement strand
TACTCATGCACCCGCATCCACCTATATATAGTCAGCCAGTCTGGTCGGCCGCCGCTGTGGGGGACAACAGACCGGCATCTGGCGCCGCGCCCCCCCCCCCCCCCCCCCCCCCCGGACGGTCATCAGTGCCTGGCCGCAGGGGTGTTGGCGACCGTGACGTTCACGGCGGCCCAGGCCTGGTCGACGGTCTGGTACGCCGTGCTGTTCGCGCCGTAGAGGTCCGCCGCCGCCTTCAGCGTGGCGAGGCGCGCGTCGTGGAAGTCGGTGGTGGACACCATGTAGCGGGTGAGCGCGCGGTAGAAGATCGCGGTGGCCTTGGCGCGTCCGATGCCGGTGACCGTGGACCCGTCGTAGGTGGGCGAGTCGTAGGTGAAGCCGCCGATCGTCTTGCGTCCGCTGCCCTCGGCGAGCAGGTAGTACGCGTGCGAGGAAACACCTGAGCCGGCGTGCACCTCGGCGTCGTAGGTCTGGGGAGACCAGTAGTCGATGGTGCCTTCGAGCTTGTCGAGGGAGGGGTGGTCGAGGCGGCGCAGGAACTTCTGGGCGAGGCCGAGTTTCTCGCCGATGAGGTAGTTCGGCGGGTTCTTCGCGTTGTTGGCGCTGAACTCGACGTTGGAGCCGAAGATGTCCGCGAGGGACTCGTTCAGGGAGCCCGCCTCGCCGTACTGGTTGCCGTCCGCGTCGACGCGGGTCGGCTCCAGCTCGGCGGTGGCGTCCACGACACCGTGGGTCAGTTCGTGCCCCGTGACGTCGAGGACGACGAGCGGCTTCTTGAACATGTCGCCGTCACCGTCGCCGTAGAGCATGCAGTCGCAGGTCGAGTCCCAGAACGCGTTGGCCACCTTCTTGCCGAAGTGGAC
Organism: Streptomyces hokutonensis; assembly: GCF_042751305.1. Classification (GTDB taxonomy): domain Bacteria; phylum Actinomycetota; class Actinomycetes; order Streptomycetales; family Streptomycetaceae; genus Streptomyces; species Streptomyces hokutonensis_A. The sequence continues at coordinate 187,803 of NZ_JBHYWD010000002.1, read as the reverse complement.
CATTCCGCGGGCGGCCTTGCCGTCGTTCGCTATGCCCTTGCGGCCGAAGGTCTTCTTGTAGAAGTCCAGGGTCTTGGTGATGCCGTACTGGGCGTCGACGGCGGCGCTGTCGCGGTGCGCGACGGTGCCGTTGCCCCACTTGTCGGTGGTGCTGGTGAACGCCTTGCCGCGCGCGAAGCTCTCCAGTTCCTGCCCCTTGGCGTCGCGGGTCTCGGTGCCCCAGCGGGTGGGGTCCTTGAGGAGGTAACTGGCGCGTGCGGTGCGGGTGGTTGTCAGCGGCACCTTGCCGACGAAGAGGGAGGTGCCGGTGCCCGTGGCGGTGACCGGGTAGTGGGCGGCGCGGGTCGCGGCGGCCGCCGTGAGCGCGGTCGCCCGGGTGGCGGTGCCGGTGGCGGGGTTCAGGGTCTCGCCGCGCTCGCGCAGGGTGTCGAGCAGTTCGGGTGAGAGGAACTCGTCGCTGTCGGGGGTGTTGCTGCGGACCTTGCCCGTCACGGCGTCGATGACGACGGTGCGGGTGCCGGTGGCCTCGGCGGTGTCGCTGTCGCTGACGGGGACCTGGTAGGCGAGGGCGGCCCGGCCGTCGCGGGCGTCGACCACGAGACGGGCGGTTCCGGCGTCGCCCTTTGCGACGGCGGCGGCCTTCGTCTCGGCCTCCGCCGCGGTCAGTTCGGGGCGCGTGGTGGCGGGTTCGACGCTGTGGTCGGCCGCCCTGGTGACCCCGGTGTAGCCCAGTTGGCGGGACAGGTGGACGACGAGGTCGCCGCCGAGGACCGGCATGCCCTGGTGCGTGCGGATGAACCGGACATGGCGTGCGCCCTCGGGGTCGATCATCACGTCCTTGGCCCGGAGCGCGTCGCCCTGGACGACGCCGGTCGCCGCCGCGTGCGCGAAGGCGGCGGCACGCGCGGCGGTGACGACGGACGCGGCGGTGGTGCCGGTGGCCGTCACCGCGTGGTCCGACCCCGTGGCCGGTCCCGCGAAGGCCGTTCCGGCCAGTCCCGTGGCCGCTGTCGTCACGGCGACGGCGATGGCCAGGCCGCGTATGTGGGGTCCACGCATGGGTGAGGGCTCCTCGCTTCGAGACGGTCGGGATCGCCAACCGCCTTGAGACCGGGCGCTGTTGAGAGCGCCCAGGGGGCTGGTCGGGCCCCGAGGCGAAACCCTTACGGATCAGTCATGTACATGTAAAGCCGAAATCAACGGTTTTCGTGACTTTCATGGCAATACTTTGCGAATCCGCGTCGCCCAGTGATCAGCGAGTGACCAACTGTGCGTCGGCTGTGGAGATGTGACGGGCCGCGAGAAGGTTGCCTCGCGCGACTGTGACCGATCTCGCACACAAGAGAAACGGGAGAGAACCGGATGGTCTCAAGAACGGTGCGCAGGGCCACGGCATCAGCAGTGGCGCTGCTGACGCTCACAGCGGTACCGGCGCATGCCGCGACCCACGGGTCGGACACCACGAGAGCCGGCAGCGCGGCCGCGCTTCCGGCCCCCGACCTGGTGGGCCTGCGTGCCGTGCTGCGCACCCTGACGACACAGGGCGCGCCCGGGGCGATCGCCCGGATCGACGACCGCGGCAGCGTCCGTACGGCCGCCGCGGGCATCGGCGACCGCACGACCCGCCGGGTCATCGACAACGCCGACCGCTTCCGCATCGGCAGCGTCACCAAGTCGTTCTCCGCCGTCGTCCTGCTCCAACTCGTCGACGCGCACAGGCTCGACCTGGACGCCTCGGTCGACCGCTACCTGCCCGGCCTGCTGCCCGACAAGCGCATCACAGTCCGTCACCTGCTGAGCCACCGCAGCGGTCTGTACGACTACACGAACTCCATGTTCGCCAGCTCGGTCTCCGGCTTCGAAGCCGTGCGCAACAAGGTCTTCACCTACCGGCAACTGGTGCAGCTGTCTCTGAAGCACCCGCGAACCAACGCGCCGGGCGCCGCCTACTCGTACTCGAACACCAACTTCGTTGTCGCCGGGATGCTCATCGAGAAGCTGACCGGCCACTCCGTGGGGACCGCGTACCGCGACCGCATCATCAAGCCGCTCAAACTGCGCGACACCCTCTACGTACACCCGGACACGAAGATCCCGGGCCGCCACGCCCGCGGCTACCTCACCCAGGACCGCGCGGGCGCGCAACCGGTCGACGCGACCGACCAGACGGCATCGTGGGCCCAGAGCGCGGGCGCGCTCATCTCCACCACCCACGACCTGAACACCTTCTTCTCCGCACTGCTCTCCGGCAGACTCACCTCCGCCGCCGCGCTCGCCCAGATGGAGCGGTGGACTGCGGTCAACAGCACCACGCGGTACGGCCTCGGGCTGCGGCGGCGCGACCTGTCCTGCGGCGTCTCCGTGTACGGCCACACGGGTGCGGTCCAGGGTTTCTACACCTACTCCTTCACCTCCAAGGACGGCCGCCGCAGTCTCACCGCGCTGGCCAACACCTCCAACAACGGCACGGTGCTGAACACGATGGCGGGCACTTTGGAGTCCGCCTTCTGCGGCAAGCGCACCAGGACGCTCCAGGGTTCGCCGCTCACCGGCCGGGGCTCCTACATCACCGAACGGCGCGCGGCCTACGAGGACTTCGCGCCGGGGATCGCCCGGGACTGAGGGCGCCTGGGGGGGGGTGGTGTGGGTGTGGGGGGCGGGCCCGAGCACCCCCCCCCCCCCCCCCACCGCGCTCTGCGGGAACCCTCCTGCCGTGACGGGACGTTGAGTGGAGGACGAACTCCCCCACCGGGCACTTCCCGGGCACGAACAGCGAGGGCGGTGCCATGAACGAGCTGGTGCCGGGCGGCAATCTGCCCCTCCCGGGCGGTGCCATGACCTTGCGGGTGCCCGGCCCGTTCGACGTGTCGGCGTTGATCACGGACGAGAGCGGCAAGGTCGGCGGCGACGCGGACTTCGTGTTCTACAACCAGCCGACCGTGACCGGAGCCCGCCTCCAGGGCGACACCCTGACCGTCGACCCGGCCCGGCTCCGCGCGGGCGCCGCCCGGGTCACCGTCGTCGTCAGCCCCGCCGACCCCGGCACCCCGCTGGGCCGACTGCCCGCACCCACCCTGCATGTCGCGGACGCGGGCCGCCGTCCGCTCGCCCGCTTCACCCCGGCCCGCCCCGAGCGGGAGACCGTCCTGCTCCTCGCCGAGCTCTACCGACGCGGCACGGGCTGGAAGCTGCGCGCACTGGGGCAGGGGTACGCCGACGGACTCGCGGGCATCGCACGGGACTTCGGCGTGGACATCGTCGAGGACACGGCACCCGGTCCCGCCTCTCCACTGGGAAGGGATACCGGGGCGCGAACCGGGGGCTCCTCCGACTCCCCGATGCCCGACCCCACCCGCTTCCTCGCCTTGGTCAACTCGGCCCGCGCCCAAGCCGGTTCACCGCCCGTCTCACTCGACCCCCGCCTCGCCTCGGCCGCGCAGGCCCACGTCTCCGACATGGCCGCCGCCGGACACCTCAGCACCGAGAGCCGGGACGGCACCTCCGTGTACCAGCGGGTGATCCGGGCCGGGTACGCCTATCTCACCGTCGGCGAGCACCTGGTCTCCGGTCCGCGCACGCCCGCCGAGTTCGTCGACTACTGCCTCCGTACCGAACAGGCCTGCCGGACACTGCTCGAACGCGTCTTCACGCACGCGGGCCTGGCCCAGGCCGTCGATCCCCGCTCGGGCGACATCTACTGGACGGCCCTGTGGGCGCGGCCGCTCACCGAAAGCGATCTGGCCGGGACCGCGGACAAGGTCGTGGAGCTGACCAACGCGGAGCGGACCAGGGCCGGGCTGCGCCCCCTGGCCGTGGACCCGCTGCTCGCCGCCGCCGCGCAGGCGCACAGCACGGACATGGTGGCCCGGGCCTTCTACTCGCACACCTCCCCCGACGGCTCCCAGCCCTGGGACCGGGCCGCCGCCGCGGGCTCGCGCAGGCGCACGATCGGCGAGAACATCGCGTGTGGTCAGCGCTCCCCAGCCGAGGTGGTGGAGGGCTGGATGAACAGCCCCGGCCATCGCGCCAACATCCTCAAGCCGGACTTCACCCACATAGGCATCGGCTTCGCGGGCGGCGGACAGATGGGCACGTACTGGACGCAACTCTTCGGCGCCTGACCGCGTTGCGGGGTGAAGCCCTCCACGATCTTGGCGGAATGAGATCTTCCGGGTCAGGATGCCCGCATGAAGGGTGATCTGTTTTCCAGTGAGCACATGGTGCAGCCGGCCACCGCGCCGGGCATGACCGTAGAGAACGCCAAGTGCATCAAGTACGCGGTCAACGGCGAGATGCTCGCCCGCCAGGGGGCGATGATCGCCTACCGCGGCAACCTCCAGTTCGAGCGCAAGGGCCAGGGCGTAGGCGGCATGCTCAAGCGCGCGGTCACCGGCGAGGGCCTGCCGCTGATGGCGGTGCGCGGGCAAGGCGAGGCGTGGTTCGCGCACGAGGCACAGAACTGTTTCGTGGTCGAGATCGACCCCGGGGACGAGTTCACCGTCAACGGCCGCAACGTCCTGTGTTTCGACGCCTCGTTGTCGTACGCGATCAAGACGGTGAAGGGGTCCGGCATCGCGGGCGGCGGCCTGTTCAACAGCGTCTTCACCGGGCAGGGCAAGCTGGGTCTGGTCTGCGAGGGCAACCCGCTGGTCATACCCGTCTCGCAGCAGTACCCGGTGTTCGTCGACACGGACGCGGTGGTCGGCTGGTCGGCCCACCTCCAGACCTCGCTGCACCGTTCGCAGTCCATCGGGTCGATGCTGCGGGGCGGCTCGGGCGAAGCCGTCCAACTCATGCTCCAGGGCGAGGGATTCGTCGTCGTACGGCCCAGCGAGGTGACTCCGCAGAAGGCACAGCAGCACTGAGGTCCCGGTCCGCCACCCACCCTGAAACGTGTTGACCTGCGGGTCCTTTCCGGGTCAGGGTCGGAGGCGGCACGGAACACCTTGCCCCGTGCCGGGAGGATGACTGCCTTGATCGGCATCTCGGACATCGAAGCCGCCGCCGAGCGGATCGCCGGACACGTCGTACGCACCCCGACCGTGGAGAGTCCCGGGCTCTCGGAGCTGCTCGGCGTCCCGGTCACGACGAAGCTGGAGCTGTTGCAGCGCACGGGTTCCTTCAAGGCGCGCGGTGCCACGGCGAAGCTGCTGTCGCTCGGCGAGGCGGAGTTGGCGGCCGGAGTGGTGGCGGTCAGCGGCGGCAACCACGGGATCGCGCTCGCGGTCATGGCGGCGGCGCTGGACGTGAAGGCCACGGTGGTGATGCCGCGTTCGGCGCCGGCCCGGTCCGTCGAGCTGGTGGAGGCGGCCGGTGCGTCGCTGCGACTTACCGAGGACATGCCGAGCGCGTTCGCGCTGGTGAACCGGTTGCGGGACGAAGGGCTGACCCTGGTCCACCCGTTCGACGACCCGGTGGTGATCGCCGGACAGGGCACCGTGGGGCTGGAGTTCGCGGACGACGCCGGTGACCTCACCGACGTACTGGTCAGCATCGGCGGCGGTGGACTGATCGCCGGGGTCGCCGCCGCCCTGCACGCCCGGCGGCCCGGGATCCGGGTCTGGGGCGTGGAGACCGAGGGCGCCGAGGCCATGTCCGCGGCGCTCGCGGCGGGCGGCCCGGTGCCGGTCGTACCGTCCTCGATCGTGACCACGCTCAGCGCGCCGGCCGTGTCGCAACTGACGTACGACCATGTGTCGGCCCTGGTCACCGAGGTGTTGACCGTCTCCGACAAGGACGCGGTACACGGCTGTCTCGACCTGGCCGAGCAGGCAAAGGTGTGGACCGAGCCCGCCGCGGGCTGTCTGCTGCCCGCCGCCCGGCAGGTCCTGGAGAGGGTCGGCGACGGCACGCGGATCGGCCTCGTGGTGTGCGGGGGCAACGCGACGGCCGGGGAGATCTCGGACTGGTCGGAGCGCTTCGGACTGCGCTGACCTGCCGCTGACGGCATGTGCGACAAGCCTTCCCGCGCGAGGGAGCCTGTTCTCGACCCCCGCGCGCGAAGGCTTGTCGCACATCTAGTCATACCGACTAGTCGGTACTACGCTCCGCCGAACGGAAGGGCCCCCAGCCTCCCGCCGCTCACCCTGTCCCCAGCAGCTCCAAAGGGAGTCGTATGTCTTCCGCTTCCGCACCCTTTGACACGAGTAACCCAGGTACCGACGCGCCCGGCGCCGGCTCCCGTGGCGCGCTCACCCGGCTGTACCGCCGCGATCTGCCGGCGTATCCGGCCACCGGGCGACGCATGTCGTATCTGGCGATCGTGGTGGTCACGACCGTCGTGCTCTACTACATGCTCTACATCCAGTACGCGGTGGCGACGTCGATCATCACGCACTTCGACATGACCTACCGCTACTTCGTGTGGGTCTCGGTCGTCGGCAACGCCTTCGGCGCCTTCGCCTCCCTCGTGGCCGGTCTCGCGGACCGCTGGGGGCGGGCGAACCTCGTGGTCTACGGACTGCTGATCGCCGCGCTCCTGGTCTTCTTCGGACTGCCCAACGCGGCCGACAAGACGGCGTACTTGGTGCTGTTCGCCGTCGTGAGCGTCATCGAGGGCATCGTGCTGGTCGCGACCCCGGCGCTGATACGGGACTTCTCGCCGCAGCTCGGCCGTGCCACCGCGATGGGCTACTGGACGATGGGTCCGGTCATCGGCAGCCTGGTCGTCACCTCGGTGACCAGCAGCACCCTCGACTCGGCCGGCTGGCAGGACGAGCTGCGCTACTCCGGGGCGGCCGGACTGATCGTGTTCGTCGTCGCCCTCTTCGCCCTGCGTGAGCTGTCGCCCGGGCTGCGCGACCAGATCATGGTGAGCCTGCGGGACCGGGCCCTGGTCGAAGCCCGCGCCAAGGGACTGGACACCGAGGGGGTACGGCGCGGCGAGTGGCGGCAGATGCTGCGCCTGGACATCCTCGGCTCCGCCTTCGCGATCGCGGTCTTCCTGCTCCTCTACTACGCCGCCGTCGGCAACTTCGTCGTCTACTTCTCGACCACCTTCGGCTACAGCGAGCAGCGCACCAACGGCCTGGCCAACTGGTACTGGGCCGCGAACGCCCTCGCACTGATCGTGGCCGGCCTGCTCTCGGACCGGCTGCTGGTGCGCAAGCCCTTCATGGTCGTCGGCGGGATCGGCGCCGTGGTGGCGACCGCGTTCTTCGCCTCCCTGGCCACCCACCCGACGACCGGCTACTACACGTTCGCCTGGCTGTTCGTCGCGATCGGCGTGTTCAGTGGAATCGCCTACGCCCCCTGGATGGCGAGCTTCACCGAGACCGTGGAGAAGCGCAATCCGGCCGCGACCGCCGCGGGCCTCGCGGTCTGGGGCTGGACGGTACGCATCGTGGTCGCCGTGTCGGCGGCGTTCATCCCGGTGCTCGTCACCTCGGTCACCCCGCTCGTCGAGCACGGCGCCGAGGTCGCGGCGGCACAGAAGCAGGCCGCCCCGGCGCTGGCCATAGTCGGCGCGCATCCCCAACTCTTCGCCGAACTGGGCAAGTACACGCCGACCACCACACCCGCCGACCTCGCCGCCCGCGCGGTCAAGGAGGTCGGCGCCGCCGACCTGGCCGTCGTGCAGAAGGCACAGCCGCAGATCGAGGTGCTCAAGGAGTACGGCCCGAAGGTGCAGAAGGCCGCGAAGAACGGTCCCGGCGAGTGGCGAACCTGGTGGTGGATCTGCGTGGGCGGCCAGGTCCTCTTCCTGCCCTTCGTGTTCGTGATGGCAGGCCGCTGGAGCCCGAAGAAGGCACGCGAGGATGCGCAGGCCCACCAGGACGCCGTCGACCGCGAACTGGCGGCGCTCGCGGTGAGCGAAGCCTGATCGGAGCATGGCCCGGAGCTGCGGCGTGGGTGTGACGGCTCCGCCGCGGCCCCCATGTCCGGCACGACGCGAGACAGCGCTTCAGTTGGTGCCGTGGTCCGGCAGGGTGACGCCGACCGTCTTGAGCTGGGTGTACTCGTAGAGGGCCGCGATGCCCTTCTCCCTGCCGATGCCGCTCGCCTTGTAACCTCCGAACGGTGTCTCGACGCCCATCACCCCGCCGTTGACGGCGACTTGGCCCGCCTCAATGCGATGGGCCAGGGCCATCCCCCGGGCGGCGTCCCCGCACCACACGGCGCCGGCCAGGCCGTACTCGGTGGCGTCGGCGAGGGCGACGGCCTCGTACTCGGTGTCGAACGGCATGGCGGCCAGCACCGGTCCCAAGACCTCCTCCCGTGCCACTTGCATGTCGCCAAGTCTCGTATTCCTCCGCACACCCTTCGCCGCGACCCTTGAGCGTTCGATCGCGGTCTACCTGATCGGCCCGCTGACCGCTTCCGACCGCCGATCTGAACTTCCGGGAACAGCCAGGTAGCCGCCGGAAGTCCCCAAGCGCATGGATCGACCCCGTCAAGGCAAGAGGCGCTGGTCAGGGCGCCAACGGCGGGAAAGTTGCTCGTTACCGGCGGTTACCGCCAGGTCGGGGCGGGCGTATTCCCGTCGGCATTTCCCCGGCCACCCGCCGCCGCGATTGAATAAAAGGCAAGAACCACCGGGGAATTGCGAATCCTTTGAACCGCGCCATCACAACCGCCGTACTTCTGGGAAAGGTGAGACCCAGGGGTTCAGCGAGGGATGGCCATGGTCGAGACGCACGTCTCCGTACACGAGTCAGTCGCCGGGAGATACCGGCCCATGGAGGTCGCACACCGCGAGACGAACCGGCTCACCTGGTACGGCGAGGACATGGCCGCCGAACGCCCCTGCCTCCTCACCCAGGTGACGCTGCCCGCCGCCCTGGACGAGGAGAGCGCGCGCCGGACCACCGCGGCCATCATGCGCACCTCCGAGATCATGGTGCTGCTCGCTCCCACCCGGGTCGCCCAGGTCATGGACGCCGTCGAGGACGCCGGCACCCTGTGGACCGTCACCGACTGGATCGACGGCACACCGCTCGGCCAACTCCTCGCCCAGCAGGGCACGTTCCACTATGTACGGGCGGCCCGCATCGGCCTGGAGCTGCTCGACATCCTGGAGGCGGCGCACAACGAGGGCATCACCCACGGCGAACTCAGCCCCGGCCAGGTGTTCGTGCGGGACCGGGGCACCGTCGTCCTGACCGGCTTCGGACTCGCCGGCGCCACCCTCGTGCCCCGGCTCACCGCACCGTCGTACGCCTCCCCCGAGCAGGCCCGCGACGAGCGCATCGGACCGGCCGCCGACCTGTGGGCGCTGGGCGCGATCCTCTACACACTGGTCGAGGGACACCCGCCGTTCCGCGACCGGGGCCGCCCCGAGGCGACCCTGAAGGGCGTGGACCGGCTCCCGATGCGCGGCCCCTCGCGCGCCGGGCCGCTGGCGCAGGTCATCCAGGGACTGCTGCGCAAGAACTCCCGCGAGCGGATGACCCGCCCGGTGGTCCGAGAGGCCCTCACCCGCATCCTGCACGAGGACCCGTACGCGGACCGCGAGCCCGTCCCGCTGCCCCGGCTGCGACGGGCCTACGACACGTTCCGCGGTGCGGGCACCACCTGGAGCGGGCGCGGCATGGCCGTCGGAACCGCCCTGGCCGTCGGTACCGTCACCGTCGCCGTCCTCGCCGCCACCCATCAACTCCCGGGCACCGAGACCTCGTCGGCCACCTCGCCCTCCTCGCCCCTCCCGTCCGTGTCCGCCTCCGCGAGCACTCCCGGCGAGAAGGTCGACGGTCACGCCTACAGCCCATCCGCCACGCCTTCACCGACGTCCCCCACCTCCCCCGCGGCCTCCGCCTCGCCGTCGGCCAGCGCATCCCCGTCCCCCACCGCCGCCCCGCTGCCCGCCGGTTTCCGGGTGTTCAAGGCGCCGGAGGGCTTCTCCGTCGCGCTCCCGAAGGGCTGGAAGGTGGTGGACACCCAGAAGGAGGCCGACGTCGCCTATCGCGTCACCTTCGGCGCCTCGGGCGATCCGCGCACCCTGGCCGTGACGTACAGCACCCAGGCGGGACCGGACCCCGTCGCCATCTGGCGCGACGACGTCCTGCCGGGGCTGAAGCAGACCGCGGGCTTCCAGCAGATCGGCGACATCAGGGCCACGACCTATCAGGGCGACAAGGCCGCCGACCTGGAGTGGTTCTCCGGCACCGGCGACGCCAGGGTACGGACGCTCGGGCGCGGTTTCCTGCTCGGCGGCGGGCGCAGTTTCTCGCTACGGTGGACGACGCCCGCCGACGAGTGGAACGACGCGGCCAACCGCCAGGCGCTGCAGACCTTCTTCAAGACCTTCAAGCGGTCGGCGAACTGACGGCGACGCGAGGGCCGGGCACTCAAACCAGCGGCAATGGGTGGATATAGGCTGCGTGTTCGCACCATGCCTCATCTCAAGCCCAGGAGAGTCCGCCTTGACCGTAGTGATCGACCAGGCCGAGACGTCCTTCACCGCCCTCGACGACGCCGGCCTCGTCGCCCGGGACGCCCAGGAGTTCGGAGCCTACGCCCGCACCGGCGGCTGGGCGTTCGGCCTGAAGGTGGCGCGCAGCGTACGGCCGGGCGGGCAGAGCGCGGACGAGACGCCGAAGGTGTCCGCGAAGGAGTTCGCCGAACTCGCCGACTGCTCCCCCGAGCGCGTGATGCGCTACTACAAGGCCTGGGACCGGGCCGCGGACGACGGTCTCGTCCCGCACTTCGAGGAGCTGGCCCCCGGCCAGGAGGTCGAACTCCCGGACGCCGACGTCTGGTTGAACTACTACGTCTCCCGCTCCAGCGCCACCTCCGAGCGCGGCACCGCCATCTCCGAGGCCGCCGAGGCGGAGGGCATCCGCCCCACCAAGGCGCTGGAGGTCGCGGAGAACCCCACCGCGCTGCGGGCCGCGATCCTCGCCGACCCGTCCACCGCGCGCGCGGCCCGGCAGGCGCTGCTGGACCGGGTGCGCGAAGACCCCGAGCTGCAGGCAGAGTTGGCACGTGACGTGGTCCGCACCGACGACCTGAAGAAGGCCGTCGCGACGGAGAGCCGCTCGGCGGACCGGATCGGTTATGTCCGGCAGATCGCCGAGTCGGGCCAGATCAAGACCCCCGCAGGCCAGACCGTCGACGCGCCCCTCGACGTACGCCAGGAGGCCGAGCGGCACCTGTCGCTGCTCGACGAACTGGAGGAGGGCGAGGACACCGGCGAGTGGGCGACCGAGGCCTACGACACCATGAAGAACCTGGTCGTCGAGACGGTGGAGGCCGACCCCGAACTGCGCGTCCAGGAGCGGCGGACGAAGTTCTACAGCAGTCTCCAGAAGGCAACGAAGGTGTTCGAGGAGCTGACCTTCGACGACGCCCAGGACTTCTACGAGGACGACATGGTCAAGCGTCTTGAGGAACTCCAGCAGGCCATCGACAGCTGCCTCACCGCGCTGCGCAAGAGCACCACTCCGGCTGAGTAGCCGTACTCATGCAGTGATTTCGGCCTTCGGACACGATGGGGCTCCCCACGACAAGGGAGCCCCATCGTGTCCGTCGTTCCTTCCGCACCGCGACGCCGTCTGCCCGCCGCCATGGTCGCGCTGGTGGTTGTCGGCATGGTCCTCTCCGCCTGGCACCCGCACGACCGCACGACCTGGTTCCTGGAGACCGTGTGGGTCTTCGTCGGACTGCCGGTGATCGTCCTGACCTGGCGGCGCTTCCCCCTCACCGGCCTCCTGTGCTGCCTGCTCGCCGCGCACGCGCTGGTCCTCGCCGTGGGCGGCCACTACACGTACGCGCAGGTGCCGGTCGGCGACTGGGTCCGGGACACGTTCGGGCTCAGCCGTAATCCCTACGACCGTTTCGGCCACCTCATGCAGGGCTTCGTACCGGCGGTCCTGGTACGGGAGTTGCTCACCCGCACCTCGCCGCTGCGCGGCAGCCGCTGGCTGGCGCCGCTCACCGTGTGCGCATGCCTCGCCTTCAGCGCCCTCTTCGAGCTGTTCGAGTGGGCGGCGGCCGTGATCGGCGGACACAGTGCGGACGCCTTCCTGGCCACGCAGGGGGACGTGTGGGACACGCAGTGGGACATGTTCTGCGCGCTGATCGGCGCCACGGTCTCGGTGCTGGTGCTCAGCCGTGTCCACGACCGGCAGCTGGCGCGGCTCGGGGTCATCGACCCGGTCGAGTCGTATCGCGCTGTCTCGCCCACAGCGGCAGTACGAACCAGCACAGCAGGTACCAGGTGACCACCCCGGCGACCAGCCAGGGCACATACGCGTCGTGGGTCGCGACCCTGAGTACCAGCAGCAGCGCGGCGGTCATCGTGGCGAGCAGCAGGACGAGGCCGACGAAGGTCAGCCGGGACGCCCAGCGCACCGCCTGGGGTTTCACGCTCCGGCCGGAGACCAGGCGGTGCAGGGAGACCGGGCCGATCAGCGCTCCGGTGGCGGTGGCGCCGAGGACGACGGTGACGACGTAGAGAACCTGGTTGGCGTGCTCCAGCTGGGCGTACTTCGGGGTGAAGACGACGGTGAGGAGGAACCCGAACAGGATCTGTACGCCGGTCTGCGCGACCCGGACCTCCTGGATGAGCTCGCCCCACATCCGGTCCGCGCGCTCGTCCTCGGACTCGTCGCGCCCCGTCCGCCGATCTTCCTCCTGAGTCATGCGGTCCGTGTAACCGGACCGCCGGCCCTTCAAACGGAACCGCCGCTTACCAGCGGCTCTCCACCTGGTCCTTGATCCGCCGGTCGTAGAGGTCCCGGATCGCGGTGAGTGTGTCCTCGGACAGGGCGGGCAGCCCGGCCGCCGCCGCGTTGGCCCGGGCCTGTTCGGGTGAGCGGGCGCCGGGGATGACCGTGGTGACACCGGGCTGGTCGATGATCCAGCGCAGGGCGAGCTGGGCCGGGGTGTATCCCTCCGGGGCCAGCGCGGAGAACTCGGCGGCGGCCTCGACGCCCGTCGTGTAGTCGACGCCGGAGAAGGTCTCGCCCTGGTCGAAGGCCTCACCGTGGCGGTTGTAGGTGCGATGGTCGTTCTCCGGGAAGACCGTGTCCTTGGTGTACTTGCCGGACAGCAGGCCGGAGGCGAGGGGCACGCGCGCGATGATGCCGACGCCCGCCTCCTGGGCGGCCGGAAGCACCTGGAGCAGGGGCTTCATGCGGAACGCGTTGAGGATGATCTGCACGCTGGTCACGTTCGGCCGGGCGATCGCGGTGAGGGCTTCCTCGCAGGTCTCGACGCTGACGCCGTACCGGGCGATGCGCTCCTCGGCGACCAGGGTGTCGAGGGCGTCGAACACCTCGTCCGAGGAGTAGACCGGAGTCGGCGGGCAGTGCAGTTGCACCAGGTCGATGCGGTCGACGCCGAGGTTGCGGCGCGAACGGTCGTTCCACGCGCGGAAGTTGTCGAGGACGTAGTTCTCGGGGATCTGGTCGACGCGGCGGCCCATCTTCGTCGCGACCAGGACATGCAGATCGGGCCGGCCGCTCAGGAAGGCGGCGATGGTCTGCTCGCTGCGCCCGTCGCCGTACACGTCGGCCGTGTCGAAGAAGGTCACCCCCGACTCCGCCGCCGCCTCCAGCACGGCGAGGGCCTCCTTGTCGTCGACGTCTCCCCAGTCGGCGCCCAACTGCCAGGTGCCGAGGCCGACGACGGATGCCTGCTGCTGCGACCTGCCGATTACACGTTCGTCCATGCCGTCAGTCTGTCATCCGGCACCGACATGCGCGGAACGGGCTCCTCCGGGTCGCGGCCTGTGAATCTTTCACTCACACGGGTGAACCGGCTCGACAGGCTGCCTACTCGTGTCAACTCCCGCCTAGCGTGTGCGCGTGACCGATCATGTGGCGAACCCTGCAGTGAACAACCTCCAGCCGGGGAACGGCAGTTCCGCCCCCTGGACCCGTCGGGGCTTCCTCCTCTCGGCAGCCGTGCTGGCCGCCGTACCCGTCCTCCTGACGGCCGATCCGGCCGTCGCCGCGGCCGAGCTGCCCGACTTCCCGGCCGAGGTCGGCCTCTACCGCTCGGCCTACCGCAACTGGGTCGGCGAGATCACCGCCGACGGGCTGTGGGCCTGCGCGCCGACCGACGCCGACCAGGTGGTGTCGGTCGTCAACTGGGCCTGGCAGCACGGCTGGCGGGTCCGCGCCCGCGGCTCCTCGCACGGCTGGTCACCACTGACGATCGAGTCCGGTACGGCGTCCGACGCGCAAGTGCTGCTGGTCGACACCGCCCCGCACCTCACCGGCCTCACCCTGGACTCCGCCTCCGCCGTCCGGGCCGGCACCGGGGTCACCCTGGAGGCGCTCCTCACGTTCCTGGAGGGGCACGGTCTCGGTCTCACCGCCGCGCCCGCGCCCGGCGATCCGACCCTCGGCGGCGCCCTGGCCATCGACGCACACGGCACGGCCGTACCCGCGAAGGGCGAGGAGCGGACGGCCGGGCACACGTTCGGGTCGCTCAGCAATCTGGTGGTGTCGCTGACGGCGGTGGTGTGGGACTCGGACACCGGGGCTTACGTCCCGCGGACCTACACCCGTGACGAGGCGGACTGCGCGGCGTTGCTCACCCATCTGGGGCGTTCACTGGTCACCGAGGTCGTGCTGCGGGTGGGGGCGAACGCGAATCTGCGGTGCCTCAGCCGTACGGACATCCCGGCCACCGAGCTCTTCGCGGCGCCCGGGTCCGACGGGCGTACCTTCGCGGGCTTCCTGGACGAGGCCGGGCGGGCCGAGGCGATCTGGTTCGCGTTCACCGAGTTCCCCTGGCTGAAGGTCTGGAGCGTCGCGCCGACCAAGCCGTTGACCTCGCGGCGCGTCTCGTCGCCGTACAACTATCCGTTCTCCGACAACGTGCCGACGCTGGTCGCGGATCTCGTCGGGCGGATCCTGTCCGACGGCGCGTGGTATCTGGCGCCGGTGCTCGGCAACGCCCAACTCGACGTCGCCGCCCTGGGGTTGACGGCGACGCTGTCGGCGGACATCTGGGGGCCGTCGAAGAACACGCTGCTCTACGTCAGACCGACGACACTGCGGGAGACCGCCAACGGCTACGCGGTGCTCACCGCTCGGGCCCAGGTGCAGCGCGTGGTTCACGAGTTCACGGAGTTCTACCGGGAGCGGCTCGCCGCGTACGCCGCGCTCGGCCGGTTCCCCGTCAACGGCACCGTCGAGATCAGAGTCACCGGCCTCGACCACCCCGCCGACGCCGAACTCACCGGCGCCCGCGCCCCGTTGCTGTCCGCGCTGCGGCCGAGCGCCGAGCACCCCGAGTGGGACACGGCGGTATGGCTGGACGTGCTGACACTGCCCGGCACGCCGTACGCGGAGGAGTTCCTGCGGGAGTTGGAGCAGTTCCTGTTCCGCTCGTTCGACGGCACCCGGGTCGAGTGGTCCAAGGGCTGGGCCTACACCGACCAGGCCGCGTGGAGCGACGAGCAGGTGATCGGGACGGCGGTACCGGGTTCGTTCGGGGAGTCGGTGTGGGGGCAGGCTGCGGGGACCTTCGACCGGCTCGACCCGCACGGGGTGTTCGGGAACGCCTTCCTGGACCGGCTGTTCGAGTAGCGCTGACTAGGCTGTGTCGAGGATCTTGACACAGGGAGAGCTGTGACCGGTTGGCCGACCGCGCTGACGAAGGCGGGCATCACCGACCCGCGACTGCGGCGCGCCTATGACGCCCAGCGCGGGATCGTGCGCAGGTTCGCGCTGCACGAGTACGTGGCGGTACGGCTGTTGCTGCCGGCGGAGCTGCATCCGCCGGTCGTCGCCGCGGTGGCCTACATGCACACGACCGACGAACTGATCGACACGGGTGGAGTGCACGCGCGTGCGGCGGCCCTCGCCGCCTGGGACGCCGAGACCTCGGCGGCCCTGGAGAGCGGCGAACCACCCGAGCAGGAGGGCCTGTTGGCGCTCTGGGACACCACTCGCCGTCGTCCGGACATGGCGGCCCGGGTGCGGGCCTTCCTCGACGGTGCTCCCGTGGAGGCGAGTTGGACCGGCTTCGAGACGGAGGCCGACTTCCAGGCGTACGTGGACAGTTACTCGCTGCCCGCGCTGATGCTGACCGCGTCGCTGCTCGCGCCGACCGACCCGGAAACGTACGCGTCGTTCGTCAAGGGGTGCCGGGATCTGATCGAGGGCTGGCAGCGCAGCGACTTCCTCGCCGACCTCCGCGAGGACGCCGAGAACGACCGCATCGGCATTCCACGGGACGAACTCGCCTTGCACGGACTGAAGTTCGAGGATCTGCGCAGCAGGCCGGAAACGTGCGTGCCCGCGCTGGACCAGGTGGTCCGGGCGCAGGCCGACCTCGCCGGGACCACGCTCGCGGACTGCCGTGCGCTTCCCGCGCTCGTGGCGCCGGAACACCGGCCGTTCCTCGACGCCCTGCTCGCCGTCCAGGAACTGCGACTGGGCGCGGTACGCCGCGCAGGGGGCAGGGTCCTGCTGCGCGACACGGGGCCGTCGGCGTTGGCCACGCTGCGGGTCCTGGGCCGGCAGTACCGCAGGGCCCGCCGATTCGCCTAGGGCTCCAGGTGGGCCTGCACAGTGGGCCCGTAGCGGTCCACGATGACGTCCGTCGCTGTCTCGCGCAGCCGGGTGCCGCGTGCGATGCCGTACATCACGCCGAGACCGAGGAGGGTGGAGACGGCCAGTTCGGCGCGCAGGGCGGCGTCGGGGCCGGGGAGTCGTCCGGCGAGGCGGTCGACCACCTGGGCGCGGAAGTTGACGCGCAGGATGTCTCCGTGGTCGCCCTGGAGTGGCGCGAACGCGATGCGCAGCAGCGGGTCGGCGCCCCGCTCGCGCTGGCTGACGATGACGTGCCGGACCATGTGGCGGCCGAGTTCGTCGAGCGGGGCGTCCAGCAGGGCCTCCGCGTCCGACTCGAAGGACATCACTCGGGCGAAGAGGGCTTCCTTGTTGCCGAAGTACTTGAGGATCAACGGGGCGCTGACACCGGCGCGTTCGGCCACGGCCTTGAGGGTGATGTCGGCGTGTGCGTTTCGGGCGAGGAGGTAGCGGGCCGCCTTGAGGATGGCCGCCTTGGTCGCCTCGGCGTCCCGGCGCGCGGGCGGGGACGGGGACGCGGTGGGTGGGGTGCTCACGGCACTCATGCTCCCTCCAGCGCCTCGTCCCGCGCGCCCTCGGCGCGGTCCCGGGTGGTCCGCGTGTCGTCGGCGGCGGGGTCGCCCGGGATGGTCAGTGCCGCCGCGCTCGCCACCAGGGCGATCACGCCCGCGATGCCGAACGCCATCAGGTATCCGTGCAGTGTGGGCAGCGGGAGCCCGCCGATGAGGCTGGTGTGGTGCACCAGGACGGCGGCCACCACGGCGCTGGACACGGCCTGGCCGATGGTCCGCATCAGGACGTTGACGCCGTTCGCGGACGCGGTCTGGCCGGCCGGGACGGCGCGCAGGATGAGGGTGGGCAGCGCCGAGTAGGCGAAGGTGGTGCCGGTGGCGACGACCGTCGCGCCCAGGATGATCGTCCACAGGTCGCGGCTGTCGGCGATGCGCACCACATAGCCGAGCGCGATGATCGCGGCCCCGAGGGCGAGCGTGATCCGCGGGCCGCGGGCCGCCGAGATGCGGGCCGAGACGGGTGAGAGCAGCAGCATGGTGATGCCGCCGGGCAGCAGGCACAGGCCGGTCTGGACGATGGACAGTCCGAGCCCGTAGCCGGTGGCCTTGGGCGCCTGTACCAGTTGGGCGGTGACCAGGGAATTGGCGTAGAACGCGAAGCCGGTCAGCAGGGCCGCCACGTGGGACAGGCCCACCCGGGGCCGGGACACCAACCGCAGGTCCACCAGGGGCTGTTCGACGCGCAGTTGCTGCCACCACCACAGGCCGAACACGACGACCGTGGCGAGGAACAGCGCCAGGATCCGCGTACTCCCCCACCCCCACTGTCCGCCCTGGGACACGCCGAGCAGCAGACACACCAGTCCTGCGGCGAGTCCGAGCGCGCCGAGCACGTCGAAGCGGCCCGGTGCGCGGACGGGCGACTCGCGCACCGCCCACCAGATCGCCCACACGCCGAGCGCGCCGAGTGCGCTGGTCGCCCAGAACATGACGTGCCAGTTGGCGTACTGGACGATCAGTGCGGCGAGCGGCAGTCCGAGGGCGGCTCCGATGCCGACCGTGGAACTCATCAGCGCCACCGCGCTGCCCCGGCGCTCCGGGGGCAGTTCGTCCCGCAGGATGCTGATCGACAGGGGGACGACGGCGGCCGCGGCACCTTGCAGGGCGCGGGCGGTGATCAGTACGCGGATGTCGGAGGACAGGGCGCACATGACCGAGCCGACGGTCATCAGGGTCAGGGCACCGATCAGGACCCGCCGTTTGCCGTACATGTCGCCGGCCCGGCCGAGCACGGGGGTGAGGACGGCGCCGGAAAGCAGGGTCGCGGTGACCATCCAGGAGACGGCGCCCGCGGAGGAGTGGGTCAGCCGGGGCAGGGACGGGAGCAGCGGGACGACCACGGTCTGCATGACCGCCATCAGGATCCCGCCGAAGGCCAGCACCGGGATGGTGAGCCGGTCCCGCAGGGGGGTCCGCCCGGTGGTGCCGGACGGGTCGGGTATCGGTACGGGCTGGCCCATGGGCACTCCAGCGGACACGCAAAAAAGGTGAATGGCTATTCACCCTATCTGGTGAATAGCCATTCACCCAAGCTGCCCGGGAGGCCCGGTGCCCTACTTGCGGGCGGCGAGCGCCCGCGCGTGGACGGTGCGCGCCAGCCTGGGGCCGAGCCAGCGCTTGAACCGGCGCAGCGCCTCAAGGCGTCCGGCCGCCTTGTCGAGGCCGTAGTAGACCTGCGGCGGGACGTACGGCAGCAGCGGCGAGTGGCGCTGGCCGAGCAGGGCGAACATGCGGTGCGGGGGCAGGTGGATGTAGCGCTGGAGGTTCTCGTACCACTGGGCGCTGTAGCGGGCCGCGCTCTGGATGGACAACAGGGCGGATTTACGGCGCTGTTCGTAGGCGGCGAGGGCCTCCGGCAGTTCGGTGTGCTCGCGCAGGGCGTCGGCGAGCGCGATGGCGTCCTCCAGGGCGAGGGTGGTGCCGGCGCCGATCGAGTAGTGGGTGGTGTGGGCGGCGTCGCCGAGCAGGACGAGGTTGTCGCGGTGCCAGGTTCGGTTGGTGAGGGTGCGGAAGTTGAGCCACTGGGCGCTGCCGTCCGAGGAGGCGCGGCCGATCAGGGAGTGGCCGTCGAGGAGGTCGGCGAAGAGCTTCTCCAGGAGGGCGAGTCCGTCGGCCTCGGCGGCGGTGTCGAGGCCGAGGCCGGTCCAGGTCTCGGGGGCGCACTCGATGACGCAGGTGCTGCCCTCGGGGCCGAACGCGTAGCCGTAGCACCAGATCCAGCCGTGGTCGGTCTCCACGAAGGCGAAGGTGAAGGAGCCGAAGACCTTGCTGGTGCCGAGCCAGATGTACTGGTTGCGGCCGGGCCTGAGTTCGGCGCCGAAGTGATCGGCGTGGCGGGTGCGCAGCGCGCTGTTGACGCCGTCGGCGGCCACGATCAGGTCCGCGTCGGGGAGGTCGTCGGCGGTGACCTCGCGGTCGAACTCCAGCCGTACGCCCAGCGATCGCGCCCGTTCGGCGAGGATCTTGAGAAGGCGGTGGCGGCCGATGCCGTGGCCCTCGTCGCCGGGCTGGGTGGTCGTGAGGTCCCGGACGCGGGCGACGCCGTCGCTCCAGCGCACCGAGTGCTCGTCGACGGCCTGCGCGGACTCGGGGTCGTACTCCCGGAGCTGGTCGAGCAGTCCGCGCCAGTACGTGACACCCCAGCCGTAGGTCGAGCCCTCGGGGTTGCGCTCGTAGACGGTGACGTCGTGGGACGGGTCCTGCCGCTTCAGCAGGATCGAGAGATACAGACCGGCGGGCCCGCCTCCGACACAGGCGACCTTCACGCGCACACCCCTGGATTTTACTCAAAGTGGTCAAGTGGATCCGCAGAGTAGCAGGATGGGGCGGCACGGAATTCGCGTCACCCCGCACAGGACCGATGAGACGACCGGGACGGCTCAGACGTGTTGTCGATCAGACGTCCTTGTCCAGATGGCGGCGCAGTTCCGCCGTGAGCGCCGGGATCTCCCGGCGGAAGGCCGCTTCGTCGAGGCCGTCGTCGGCTACCACGGCGAGCAGCGCGCGATCTCCGACGGCCGTCACGATGACATGGCCCGTGCTGCCCCGCGCGGTGATCTCGCGGAGATGGCCCGCGCCGCCGTGGTCGGCGAGGCGGTGGCCGAGTGCGAGGCCCGCCGCCGCGAGGGCGGCCATGGACTCGGGGTGGGTCTTGTTCGCGTCGCTGGCCACGACGAGCCCGTCGCTGGTGGCCAGGGTGGATTCGGTGACTCCCATTACGTTGTCCCGCAGGGCGATGAGGAGGTCGGTCACGGGGTCGCTCATGGCGTCTTCTTCCTGTTGCGTGCAGGCGGTGGGACAACGAGGCGGGAGGGGGCCGGGTCGCGGTTTCAGCCGGAATCGGCGCGAACGGACGGGTCGGGTCGTTCAGTCGTGGGGCCGAGGCTCCGGTGCGGAGTTCCGACCGGGTTCGCGGCGCGGGAGAGGTACGGGGCGGGGTGCGGCGGAGGGGGCGGTGGACGGAGGCGCGGTGGGCGCGCCGCGGGCCGCCGTGCTGGGCCTGTTGTCCGCCGAGGGCGTGTGGGGCTGGACGAGTCCGCGGTCCAGCAGGTGCCGTAGGTCCATCATGACGGCGAAGAGGCCTCGGCCGAGGGCGAAGGCGATGTCCCTCGCCGTGCCGCGGCCGTTCGCGTGGGCCAGGACCTCCTGGTGCCGGGCGGGCAGCCTGGCGGCGGTCCCCGGAAGACTCCCGGCGGACACCGACCGGACGCGGGTGCGGGCGAGGGCGGCGACCGAACCGGGCTCCCCGGCAAGGAGGTTGACCCGCCGGGACACCTCGCCGACGAGTCGCTCGGGGGTGACGCCGTCGTTGCGGTACAGCGCCGGTACGGGATCGGCGACCTCCCAACTGTCGGGTACGGCGAGGGAGAGCGCGAAGGCCGCGTCGAACAGGGCGCTGACGCTGATGACTTCGAGTTCGCCGGCGCCGACGAGCCCGCGCGCCACGAGTTCGGCGGCGAGATGTTCGTGGGTGGTGTCGGAAGCCCTGACCTCCGACCACGCCTCCTCACTGATGCGGCCCGACCGGAGCAGCAGGCCCTCGATGCCCGGTGCGCCGGGTGTCTCCATGGCCACCACCAGCCCGTCGCGCACATGGATCGCGCCGCCCGGTGTGCCGGTGACGAGCACGGTGCAGGAGTGCGCCCGGTCCCGGAGGGCCGACAACAGGGCGGGAACGTTGCGGGAGTCGGCGAGCGGTTCCCCGGTGCCGGGCTGCGTCATGCCAGCAACTCGTCGGCGTGCCGGTGCAGTTCGCGCAGCGCCCAGGTGAGGTTGGTGCGCTCGCGGTCGACGGTCGCGCACAGCAGCAGGGGGTCGCCCCGCCGCGTGAGTTGGAGCGTCACGAGATGGCGGGTGGAGGTGGTCACGACGACGCTCTCCAACTCCCCCGACGCACCGGCCCGGATGAGGCGGGTACGGGCGATCTCCGCTATTTCACAGGAATCCTGGCTGCCGCTCACATCGCCCGACTCCGCATAGGAGAGGCCGGTGACGGCATCGAGCAACATGGCTCCGCTGATACCGGGCGCAGTCAGAGCACGGTCCAGCGCGGTGTCGAGCGATGACAAAGGCCCCCCCTTCAGTCACTCCGCGAGCAGACTACTTTATTTGCCAACTATCGCAACACTGACCAAAGATGGTGTTGTCTGTTACCCGCACGGTTCGCATTGAGACCGTTTTCGTGGCGAGACCCACCGTCTTGCCGGCTCGTGAGGGAAACGAGGCACCACGTGAACATTGAGGCGACGCTCAAGGAAGCGATGACTATCGACGGGGCCCTGGGGGTGTCCCTTGTCGACTACGAGAGCGGCATGACGCTGGGGGCGTTGGGCGGCGGTCCGCATCTGGACCTGGAGGTCGCGGGGGCGGGCAACACCGAGGTCGTGCGGGCGAAGGTGCGCACGCTGAAGTCCATCAACGTGGACGACCGGATCGAGGACATCCTGATCACCCTCGGGAAGCAGTACCACCTGATCAGGCCGCTGGCGAGCGCACGCGGCTCGCTCTTCCTGTATCTGGCGCTGGACCGGGAGCGCAGCAATCTGGCGCTGGCGCGGCACAACTTGA
The DNA here is from genome assembly GCF_042751305.1 of Streptomyces hokutonensis. Classification (GTDB taxonomy): domain Bacteria; phylum Actinomycetota; class Actinomycetes; order Streptomycetales; family Streptomycetaceae; genus Streptomyces; species Streptomyces hokutonensis_A. Next base: position 165,674 of record NZ_JBHYWD010000002.1, on the reverse strand, counting down.
AGCGCCTTGAGGCGAGTTTGGAGATATGAACGCGTCGCGGCATATGACAATCGAGTAGTCGCGACTTCAGAAGTCCCGGGCGGTCTCGGCGCGGCCATATCCGCCGGGACCGGCCCGACTATCAAGTCCGACCTTTGCGGGGCCGAATTCCCGGACGGCGCACGACCGTTAAAGCGGAGCGACTGTAATTGTCTAGTCCACTTTCTCGGTACGGCACTCCGGATGCCCCCAGCCCTGGGCGTTCTTGCTGATCGGCTCGCCCGCCGCATAGGCGCGCCCGCACAGGCAGCGGCCGGGGAACTTCGCCTTGATGGTGCGCGAGGACGAACTCGCGCCCTTCCGGGCCGACTTGGCACCGGCCGGACGGGCGGACTTCTTCGGGGTGTCGGGCGAGGGGGGCGGCTCCGGCGAGCCGAGGTCGCTGCCCGCGGGCTCCTGCACGACGGCGGCCTGGCTGGCGGCGCGGTCGGCGAAGTCGTTCAGCGGGTCGCCGTCGACCTGGTGGGCGGGGACGTAGCGGAACTCGACCGAGCGGCCGTCGAGCAGTTCGTCGATGCGGACGACCAGTTCCTGGTTGGCTACCGGCTTGCCGCCGGACGTCTTCCAGCCGTTGCGCTTCCAGCCCGGCAGCCAGGTGGTGACCGCCTTCATGGCGTACTGCGAGTCCATCCGGATCTCCAGCGGTACGTCCGATGCGGTCGCCGTCAACAGGCGCTCCAGCGCGGTGAGTTCGGCGACGTTGTTGGTGGCCCTGCCGAGCGGTCCGGCCTCCCAGCGGGCGGGGCTCTCCGCATCGTCCGACACGACCCACGCCCAGGCCGCGGGCCCCGGATTTCCCTTCGAAGCCCCGTCGCACGCGGCCACCACACGTTCACGCATGGGCCCGATCATGCCACGACCGCACCACGCGCTCTCCCCCGACCCGACCCGGCCGTACGCCCCGTCCGGGGATCCGCCCGCCCGGCTCTCTACGCTGCGCGCACGACCTCGCGACACGAGCAGTGGGCCCGCCTGCGCCAGCTGTTGTGGCTGCCGCCGCGCCCGCACGGGGAACAGCCGCGCGAGCGGGTGGTCGGCCCGCTCGAACTCTTCTACGACTTCGTCGTGGTCGTCCTCGTCGCCCAGGCCGCCGACCACCTGGCCGGGGAGCTCGACTGGCACGGACTGGGCCTGTTCGCCGCGGTGTTCGCGCTGGTGTGGATCGCCTGGCTCAACGGCAGCCTGCACCACGAACTGCACGGGCACGAGGACGCCCGCGGCCGGAGTATGTTCCTGCTGCAGATCCTGGTGCTGGTGCCGCTGGGCGCGTTCATCCCGGAGGCGGGCGACGCGCGCGGGGCCGCGTTCGCCGTGGACGCGGGGGCGCTGTTCGCGCTTCTGGCGCTGCTGTGGCTGCTGGCCTCGCGGGCGGACACGCCCGAATTCCGGCGCCCCAGCGTGCTGTTCGTTACGGGGACCGCGCTCTGCTCGGTCGTCCTGGCTGCGAGCGCCGCACTGCCCGCGGACGCCCGGGTGCTGACGTGGGGCGCGCTGGCCGTCGTCTATCTGCTGGGGTTCGTGTTCGTGCTCGCCAGGGCCATTCCGGAACGGGTGGTCGGCTTCAGCCTGACCGACACGCTCGCCGAGCGGTTCGGGCTGTTCATCATCATCGTGCTCGGCGAGAACGTGACCGGCGTGGTCCACGGGCTGTCCCACGAGCCGACCGGCGCGCTCACCCTCGCCGTCGGGCTGGTCGCCGTCGTGGTCGGCTTCGGCGGCTGGTGGACGTACTTCGACTTCGCCGGGCACCGGCTGCCGCGGCCCACGCGGGCGAGCGCCCTGCAGTGGATGATGATCCATCTGCCGCTCACGGCCGCGGTGGCCGCCATGGGCGCCGCGATGGTGGGCCTGGTCGAGCACGCCCACGACGGCCGGACCCCGGCCGCCACGGCCTGGGTGCTCTGCGGGGGTACGGCCGTCGTGTTCTGCGCGACGATGGTGCTCGCGGCGTCGCTGCGGGTCTGGAGCGAGGACCTGGGCCTCTACCGGCCGCCGGCCCGGACCTGCGTCGCCATGGCGGTCGTATGCGTGGCACTGGGCGCCCTGCGTCCGGCTCCGCTGCTCCTGGGTCTGGCCCTGGTGGTCGTGCTCGGGGTGCTTTGGGGTCTGGCCGTGGCGCACCGCGTGGCCCACGAAGGGGAACCGGCGGTGTGACCGCGCGCGGGTGTCAGGGCGTCGAGGGGCGGGTCTCGGTCCAGTCGACCATCAGCCGGCGTTCGGCGAAGTACCAGTCGCCGTCCAGCTCGGCGAACTCGTCGAGGTGGCGGATGGACGCGATCATGAGGGTGCGCTGCCCCGACTCGTCGAGCGAGACGTGGTGGGCCAGGCAGTAGCTCTCGCCGGTCGCCCGGTCGCCGTCCAGGGTGATCGTGCTCTGGCCGTTGAAGTGCGTGGTGGCCCGGGAGACGTTGAGGTTGTCGAACACCGGGGCCAGGGACTCGCGGCCGTGCAGCTCCTGTGTCGGCTTCCGCCGCTGTGGCGTCCATGAACACCAGGAAGCGGGTGTCCTCGGTGAACAGGGCCATCTGCCCCTTGGCGTCCCGTCGGTCCGCGCAGTGCGCGTAGGCGTCGACCAGTTCGCGGACGGCCAGCCGGTCGGCGGCCTCCTGGGGTGTGATCGCGGTGTGCGAGGCCATGACCGTTCCTTTCGCCGCACTATTTGACATGTGTATAAAATCACTCGTCATGGCAGTGCAACGTGAAGGCAGGGAGGGCGGAGCGCTGAACCAGCGGATCGATCCACGCGTCACCCGCACGACGCGGGCCTTCGAGGAGGCCGTCGTGGAGCTCGCCGCGCAGCGGTCCGTCTCCCGGATCTCCGTCGCGGAACTGGCCGACCGCGCGGGGGTCACCCGCGCCACGTTCTACAACCGCTACAGCTCCCCGCTGGACCTGCTCATCCAGGTACTCCAGGCCGATCTGGACCGCGGCCACCGCAGGGAGGCCGAGGCCCGCGCACAGGGCGGGCACTCGGCCGCCGAACTGCTCCGGCTGGCCACCGCCGAGGTCGCCGACCACGTCGAGCGGCATCTGCCGATCTACCGGCGCGCCCTCACTGATCCGGCGGACAGCGGTGTGTACGAGGCGCTCGTGCGCCACTTCGGCGACTACACGCTCTCCTTCATGGCCGAAGGCGACCGCCCGGGGCTGCCCGAGGCCAATCGCCGGGTCGCCGCGCAGTTCCTGGCCCACGGCTTCGCGGGCGCCATCAGGGCATGGCTGGAGGACCCGGCGGTCACCAAGGACGACATGGTCGACGCGGCCGTGGCCTGCGCCCCCGCCTGGTGGACGGCCGACGGCCGCTGACCGATGACCCGCCCGGTCAGATGTCCGTCATCGCCGGCATCTCGCCCTCGGTCGTGCTCATGTCGATCACCGAGAACGAGGCGCCCTGCGGATCGCTGAGCGCCGCGAACCGCCCGAAGGGGCTGTCCATGGGGCCGAAGCGGAGGATGCCACCGAGCTTGGTGGCCTTGGCGACCGCGTCGTCGCAGTTGTCCACGCCGAAGTACACGTTGACGTACGACGGCACCTCGGGCGGGAACTCGTCGCCCATCTGCATCCGTCCGATGACCGTGTCCTCGCCGACGTTGTAGACGCGGTAGTCGACGCCGGCGTCGTCCATGCTCTTCGCCGAGTACGGGAAGACCGCAGGGAAGAATCCGTCCGCCTTCGCGGGCTCGCGGGTGAAGACCTCGGCCCAGGCGTACGCGCCGGGTACGCCCGACACCTCGAAGCCCTCGTGGGTGCCGCCCTGCCAGACGCCGAACACGGCGCCGCTGGGCTCACGGGCCAGGCACATCGTGCCGAACTCGCCGACCTGCATCGGCTCCATCAGCACCTCGCCGCCGTTCTCCCGGATCTTCGCCGCGGTCGCCGCCGCGTCCGGCGAGGCGAGATAGAGACACCACTGCGACTGCCCCTCCTGGCCGGGCATCGGCGGTACGACGGCGGCCACGGCCTTTCCGTCGACGTAGGCCTGTGTGTAGTTGCCGTACTCCGACGACGCCTCGCCGAAGGTCCAGCCGAGGACGTCGCCGTAGAAACTCTTGGCTCCCTCGACGTCGCCGAACATCGCGTCGGCCCAACAGGGGGTTCCCTCAGGTTGTACGGCCATGGTTGCGGCCCTCTCCGGTAGGTCGGGTTGGCTGGATCGTGCTGTCCGAAATCTCACGCTAGTCACCCGGGGAGTGGGGCGCGCGTCGAACGCCGGAATCGCCTGCCGCCGCGCCTGCGCGCCCTGTACGCCGGGGTGCGGGCACGAACCCCCGCCGCCCCGACTCGACCGGCGGGTTTACGACCTCCGGGACGCGAAGCCGCCCCTTTCGCGCGGTTACCGGTGCTGGGCAGGACTGTTTGGCTTGTAAACCGACGACGCGCTCACCCCTGTTCACCTCCCGGGAGGGAATGTGTCCACACCGGAAAGCGTCAACGGACCAGCCACCGACGACTCCGCCGCCGAACCACCGGGCAACGGCCGGCTCACCAGCCTCAGCACCGTCGCGGCCCGGCAACTCGCCACGACCACCAAGTCCGAACCGCAGATGCAGGCCATCACCTCGCGCTGGCTGCTGAAGATGCTCCCCTGGGTGGACGTCAGGGGCGGCGCCTACCGGGTCAACCGGCGGCTCCAGCTCAGCGTCGGCCGCGGCCGGGTGCGGTTCGAGCAGAACGGCGCCGACGACGTCAAGGTCATCCCCGAGACGCTCACCGAACTGCCCGTGCTGCGCGGGTACTCCGACACGGAGGTCCTGAAGGAGATCGCCACCCGGTTCCGGGTCCGGGAAGTGCGGGCGGGCCAGGTCCTGTTCGAGGCCGGACAGCCCGTCACCGAGGCCTACTTGGTCGCCCACGGCCGCTTCACCCGCTACGCCGCGGGACCCTACGACGAGGAGGAGATCCTCGGAGTCGTCACCGACGGCGACCAGATGGGCGACGAGGCGATAGGCCAGTCCGACCCGCTGTGGCTGAGTTCCGTGCGCGCCGAGACCGCTGGCGTGCTGCTCGTCCTGCCCTGGGACGTCGTGTCCGAATTCACCGACCGCGTACCGTCGTTGGCCGCCCATCTGGAGGCGTACGCCGAGCGGCAGCGGCTGCCGATGAACCGCAGGGGCGAGGCCGATGTGCCGGTGCAGGCCGGCCATGTGGGCGAGCCGACGCTGCCCGGTGGCTTCGTCGACTACGAACTCGCCCCGCGCGAATACGAGTTGTCCCTCACCCAGACCGTGCTGCGGGTGCACACCAGGGTCGCCGACCTCTACAACGACCCGATGGACCAGACCCGGCAGCAACTGCGCCTCACCATCGAGGAGATCCGCGAGCGGCAGGAGTGGGAACTGGTCAACAACCGGGACTTCGGGCTGCTGCACAGCGTCGACTACACCCAGCGCATCAGCACCTTCACCGGTCCACCGACCCCGGACGACCTCGACGAACTGCTCGCCATGCGCCGCAAGACCAAGCTCTTCCTCGCCCATCCGAAGGCGATCGCGGCCTTCTTCCGGCAGTGCAACAGGCGCGGTCTGGTGCCGGGCACGGCGAACGTCGACGGGCACGAGATCCCCGCCTGGCGCGGGGTGCCGTTCTTCCCGTGCGGCAAGATCCCGGTCTCCCCGCAGCACACCAGCAGCATCATCGCGCTGCGCACCGGCGAGGCCGACCAGGGTGTCGTCGGCCTGTTCCAGACCGGTATCCCCGAGGAGTACCAGCCCGGACTCAACGTCCGCTTCATGGGCATCGACTCCGCCGCGATCATCCGCTACCTCGTCACCGCGTACTACTCGATGGCCATCCTGGTCCCCGACGCGGCGGGAATCCTGGAGAACGTCCAGATCGGCCGGACCGCCGAGTGACGGCCTGGAGAAGCTCATGACCACCTCCCTCTCGCTGCCCGGCCCGCCCAACCTGGCGGGCACCCTGCGGGCCCGGCGCACCGGCGCGATCCCCGGACTCACCTACCGCCCGGCGGCGCCCGCCGACCCGGAGAAGGCCGCCGAGCTCGACCGCAGACTGGAGACCTGGGCCCGCGGCCTCGACCTGTTCCCGGCCGCCTGGAACGGGGACTTCGCCGGGTTCCAGTTCGGCCGGGCCGTGGTGCTCCAGCACCCGGGGGCGCTCGACCTCGAACGGCTCACCGCCGCAGGCAAGTTGCTGCTCGCCGAGAACATCGTCGACAACTGCTACTGCGAGGAGGACGAGGGCAAGGGCGGCGCGCACCGGGGGCTGGGCGGGCGGCTGATCTTCGCGCAGTCGGCGCTCGACCCGTTCCACTCCACCCCCGAACTGGAGGAGGAGTGGCGGCACGGTGTCCAGGCCGACGGCCCGCTGCGCTCGTACCGCTTCGCGATCCAGGACTACGCCCTCCTCGCCACCCCCAGCCAGACCGACCGGATCGTGCACGACCTCGCGCGGCTGCACCTCGGCTATCTCGCCGAGGCCGCGTGGGCCGAGATCAGGTACAAGCCGCGGGTCTGGGAGTACCTGGTGATGCGGCAGTTCAACAACTTCCGGCCCTGTCTGTCGATCGTCGACGCGGTCGACGGCTACGAACTGCCCGAACAGGTCTACGCCCGGCCCGAGATCCAGCGGGTCACGGCCCTGGCCTGCAACGCCACCACCATCGTCAACGACCTCTACTCCTTCACCAAGGAACTGGCGAGCGACCCGGACCACCTCAACCTCCCGCAGGTCGTCGCCGCCAACGAGCGGTGCGGGCTGAAGGCCGCCTATCTGAAGTCCGTCGACATCCACAACCGGATCATGGACGCCTTCGACGAGGAGTCCGCGGCGCTGTCGGCCGCCTCGCCCCTCGTCGCTCGCTACACCGAGGGCCTGGCCGCCTGGGTGTCCGGCAACCACGAGTGGCACGCGACCAACACCCACCGCTACCACCTGCCCAACTACTGGTAAGAGTCCGGTCCCTGACGTCCCGTCAGACGCAGCACGCTAGGAGTCACCGTTGACCACCGCCGACGCCGGCACCACAGCACCACCGGTGCCGACCCAGTCCACGTACCAGAGCCGTGTCGCGGACTACTGGAACGCCGAAGAGAACCCGGTCAACCTCGCCCTCGGACAGATCGACGACCTGTACCACCACCACTACGGAATCGGCGGGGCCGACGAGTCCGTACTGGAGGAGCCCGACCCCGTCCGGCGCCGGGAACGACTCACCGCCGAACTGCACCGGCTTGAACACGCCCAGGCCGAGCTGCTCACCTCGTACCTGGGCCAACTCACCCCGGACGACCGGGTGTTCGACGCCGGCTGCGGGCGCGGCGGGGGCAGTGTGGTGGCGCATCTGCGCTACGGCTGCCGGGCCGACGGGGTCACGATCTCCGCCAAGCAGGCCGAGTTCGCCAACGAGCGGGCCCGTGACCGGGGCATCGACGGCAAGGTGCGCTACCACCACCGCAACATGCTCGACACCGGTTTCCCGACGGGCGAGTTCGCCGCGTCCTGGAACAACGAGTCCACGATGTACGTCGAGTTGGACCTGCTGTTCGCCGAGCACGCCCGGCTGCTGCGCCGCGGCGGGCGCTATGTGGTGATCACCGGCTGCTACAACGACACCTACGGCCGGGCCTCGCGCGAGGTGTCCCTCATCAACGCCCACTACATCTGCGACATCCACCCCAGGTCGGAGTACTTCCGGGCGATGGCGCGCAACCGGCTGGTGCCCGTCCACGTCCAGGACCTCACCCAGGACACGATCCCCTACTGGGCCCTGCGCAGCCGGGCCGACCATCTGGTCACGGGCATCGAGGACACCTTCCTGACCGCGTACCGCAACGGCAGCTTCCAGTATCTGCTGATCGCGGCCGACCGGGTCTGAGTCTCAGCGGCCGGCGATCCTGGAGGCCGCCTCCGGGATCCCGGGCGCCGGATCGAGGACGTCCAGCGTGCCGTGCGCCCGCAACAGGCGCACGGTGCGCGGGGCGCACACCACGGCGAAGCCCGCCTCGTGCTCCCGCACCCGGCGGCGGAAACGCAGCACCAGGTTGAGTCCGGTGGAGTCGATGAAGGTCGTACGGCGCAGATCTACGACGTAGGCGGGCGCGCGCAGGGCGACGACCGAGTCCAGCCACTCGCGCAGCGGGGTCGCGGTCGCCAGATCGATGTCGCCGTGCAGGTCCACGACCAGCAGGCCGTCCCTGGCGCCCAGCAGGGCATGGCCGCCGGGCGCCGGCCAGGCCGCCGCGGTCACCGGCTCCAGGCTGTTCTCGTGCAAGGTCTTCCGTCCCCGTTCCGTGCCTCTCGCGCGCGGGCGCGCGATCCGGCGCGGGTCCGTACGGCGGCTTCGACATCCCCGCACCGTACGAGCCCGCGCCGGAACTCCCCCCGAGCGGCTCCCCCTTGAACCGTGGGTGCCTACTGTTCTACCTTCGCCACATGGTCGGGGCATCAACGCCCGCTCATCAGCGACACAACGAGCGGGCCGAGGTCGGGCCGGGTGATGCGGAATGCGTCCGCACCTGGCACTGATCGAGGACGAACCCGATTTCGCACTGATGTGCCGTTCCTACCTGGAGCACGAGGGATTCACCGTCACCTGGGCCATGGACGCCCGCGCCGGCAAGTCCGTCCTCCACGAGAGCCGCATCGATCTCGCCGTCCTCGACCTGGGACTCCCGGACGGCAGCGGCCTGGAACTCCTGCGCGCGCTCCGCTCCACCAGCCGCCTTCCGGTCATCGTGGTCACCGGCCGGGGCGCGGAGGCCGACCGGGTGGCGGGCCTGGAGATCGGCGCCGACGACTACCTCGTCAAGCCGTTCTCGCAGCGGGAGCTGGTGGCCCGCATCAGAGCGGTACTGCGCAGGTCGCAGCCACCGGAGACCCCGGCGGTGATCCAGGTCGGCTCACTGCGGATCGACACAGCGGCACGGCAGGCGTCGGCCGAAGGCGTCCTGCTCGTCCTCCGCCCCAAGGAGTACGCGCTTCTGGAGATGCTCGGTGAGGCGCCCGGCCGGGTCTTCTCCACCGAGCAGGTGCTGGAACAGATCTGGGGCGCGTCCTGGCAGCAGCCCGCGACCGTGATCGAGCACGTGTACCGCCTGCGCGGCAAGCTCGCGGCACTCCCCGTGCCGGCGCCCCGGATCACCACGGTCCGCGGCTACGGCTACCGCCTCGACCCCTGAGACCCCGAGACCGCTGACACCCCGAGACCTCTGAGAGCCGCCATGCCGCCCCTCGCCGCCCCGGACTTCCGGCTGCTCTTCGACTCCTCGCTGTCCCCGCTGCTGATCCTCAGCCCCGACTTCACCATCGTCGAGGTCAACCGCGCGTATCTCGCGGCCACCCGTACGGAACGCAGAATCGTCGGACAGCGGATCTTCGACGTCTTCCCCGACAACCCGGACGACCCCTCCGCCGACGGTGTCGCCAATCTGCGCCGCTCGCTGGAGTCGGTGGTGGCGACGGGCCGCAAGGACACGATGGCGCTCCAGCGCTACGACATCCCGACCGGCGAGGCGGGCGGTTTCGCCGAGCGGTACTGGAGTCCCGTCAACTCCCCCGTCCTGGACACCGATGGACGGGTCACGCACATCATCCACCGGGTGGAGGACGTCACGGACTTCGTGCATCTGCGCCGGGTCGGCCGGGAGCAGGAGCGGGCCGCGGCCGAGGCTCAGATGCGGGCCGAGGGCATGGAGATCGACCTGTTCGTCCGGGCCCGGGAGATCCGCGAGGTCAACGAGCAGCTGAGCCGAGCGAACGTCGAACTGAACGCGGCCGGACGGCAGTTGAGGGAGGAACAGCGGGCCAAGGACCGGTTCATCGCCACGCTCTCGCACGAACTGCGCAACCCGCTCGCCGCCGCCACCGCGGCCGTGGAACTGCTGGCGCTGGACCTGCCGGACACGTGCCGTCCCGCACTGGCCGTCCTGGAACGGCAGTTGGGCACGCTGGTCCGGATGAGCAACGATCTCCTGGACGGGACACGGGCGTTGACCGGCCGCCTTGAACTGGTGTCAGAGCGGGTCGACGTACGGTCCGTGGTCGAAGGCGCCTGCGCCGACATCAGGAGCCTGTTCGGACACGAGGAGCGCACCCTCCGACTGACCATGCCCGACACACCCGTTGCGGTCGACGGGGACCGGCTGCGGCTGGCGCAGGTGCTGACGAACCTGCTGTCCAACGCGCTCAAGTACTCCCCGCCCGGCGGCCGTACGGAGGTCCGGCTCACGGTCGAGGACGAGCGGGCCCGGCTGACCGTGCGGGACGACGGCATAGGCTTCCAACCCGCCCAGGCCGAGGAGCTGTTCGGGGTGTTCGTGCGGGCGGCCCCGGCCGGCCCCAACACACCAGAGGGGCTCGGTCTGGGACTCGCGGTCGCGCGGACGGTGGTGGAACTGCACGGCGGCCGGATCAGCGCGCACAGCGAAGGCCCCGGCAAGGGGGCGACGTTCACGGTCCTGTTGCCGCGGGCCGACGAGGCGGCTCCGGAACCGGTACGCCCGGCCGCACCACCCCGTGCCCGGCGCCAACTGGCCATCCTGATCGTGGAGGACAACACCGACCTGGCCACGACGTACCGCACCCTCCTGGAGCGCCAGGGCCACCATGTCACCGCCGTGCACACCAGCGCCGACGCGCTCACCGCGACCGAGGCCGACGTCTTCGACGTGGTGCTGTGCGACCTGGGCCTGCCCGACACCGACGGCTACACGGTGGCCCGTACGGTACGGGCCCGGCCGCACGGCGACCGGCCGCGGCTGATCGCGGTCTCCGGCTTCAGCCGGGGCACCGACCGCTCGCTGTCCCGGACGGCGGGCTTCGACGCGCACCTCGCCAAACCGCTCCCGCTGACCGATCTGCTCGACCTGCTGGAGCGCCTGGAGTAGCCGCGCGTCTTCCCCCTTCCGCCCGGCTGTGCTTGCCTGGGGAGCCGTTTGCCGCTGCCCGGGGCGGGAGTCGCCGTATGCGGAAGCCGTGGATCGTGGGTGTGCTGCTGACCGGAGTGCTGCTCGGCGCGTGCACGGACCCGGCGTCCGGACCCGAGGTCATGCCGCCGACCCCTTCCGTACCGGCCACCACACATCGACAGGTCCCCGTCGCCCCGGTGAAGTCGGCGCCCGGTGTGCTGTATCTCGGGGACTCGCTCGCGATGGAGAGCCAGAACGTGCTCGGGCGGGAACTGCGGAACACGTTGGACGCGACGTACACAAGCGCCCCCTACTCGGGAACCACGCCGTGCGACTACCTGGAGGGCGCGAAGACGGGTTCGCTGGTCCCGGACGCCGACAAGGCCGCCGCACTGGTGCGTTCGCTGCACCCGGACTACGTGGTGCTGCAGTTCTGGGGCAACGCGTGGGCCTACACACCCTGCATGGACGGAATCACCTACGCCGCCGACCGGGAGACGTACTTCGCCCGGTACAGGGCCGACGTCAGGAAGCTCACCGCACAGATCGCAGCGGCCGGGGGCGCCCAACGGCCCACGATCGTCTGGGTGTTGCAGGGCCCCGACCTGATCACCCCCGAACGCGTCCGGGCTGTGAACGCGCTCTACAAGGCGCAGGCCAGGTCCACGGGCGACACCGTCGCCGACGCCGGCAAGGCCGTGAGCCCCGCCGGAGCCCGCTACACCTGGACCCAGTACCTCCCGTGCACCGACTACGAGCGCGCCCACCCCGACTACTGCACCCAGCCGGGCAACGGCCGTACGGCCCTGCACCTCGACACGGACTACCTGCACTTCTGCCTGGCGCCGACCACCTCGACACCCAGGCCGTGCCCGGTGCCCTCGCCCGGCATCCTGCGCATGGCCCGGGAGATCACCCGTGTGATCGGCGCCCGAGCTCCGTCTCGATCAGCCGGTTGAGGTGACGGCGGGCGTCCTCGGTGCTCAACGGGGGTGCCTGGCGCAGCCGTTGCAGGGCGAGGCCGTCGGCGAGGGCGGCGAAGCGGACCGTGAAGCCGTCGAGGTCGTCGGAGTGGAACTCGGCGTCGGCGACGCCCCGTTCGGCCAGGGCGCGGATCTGCTGGTGCCAGCTCTCGTAGCGCCGGGCCTGACCACTGCTGAAGGCCTCGTCGGTGCCCTGTTCGCCCGCGTTCCAATAGTCGAACCACATCCGCCAGTGCCGGTCGGTGTCCTCGGTGAACAGCGCGTCGACCAGCAGCCGCAGCGCCTCGGCTCCGCTGGTCGCCTGCTCGGCGGCCTCGTTCAACTCGGCGTAGTAGCGCTCGATGTGCAGGACCATCGCCTCGGAGAGGATCTCCTGCACACTGCCGAAGTGGTACGTCACGGTACCGACGGAGACCCCGGCGGCGGCGGCCACGTCCCGCACGCCGACCGAGGCGTAACCGCGTTCCGCTATCAGCGGGACGGCCGCCTCGACGATCAGCCGGCGCCGCACCTCGGTGGGCTGCCGCGTGCGGTCGGCGGCGGCGACGGCCCGGCGGGGGGACTTGGCGGCCTGCTGGGGCTGCTTGGCGGCCGTCATCCCGACGTCCTCGGGGTGGTGCGGTGCCATGCGCGCTTGGCCACTGTCTCTCCGTTCGCCCGTGCTTCGACGCGACTGTCCATGACGAAGTCAGCCGCCGTGGCGCGCAGCTCCGTCCGCGCCATGATCTCAGCGTCGTAGTCGTCCCCGCGCCGCAACCGGATCCGCCACTCCGACACGGCGTGCGCGGACAGCGGGTCGTCACTCCGGATGCGGTACGTCTCCCGCGCGCTCTCCTCGTAGCGCAGCCCGTCCGGATAGGTCCGCGACCCTCCGTAGTTGGGGTCGACCTCCAGCGTCCACTCCCCCTTGGCCACATCGTGCGTGACCAGCCGCTCGGGCGTCGGCTCGGCTGGCCGGTCGTAGGTCACGTCGAGCGGGACCGCCTGTTCGGGCTCCTCGAAGCGGATCGGCGGCTCCGATCCCCTTTCCCGCACGGGCAGTTGTACGGCGCTCTCGGCCGGTACGACCCGCAGCTCGCCGCGCTCGCCGTGCGGCCAGACCCACGGCCAGTAGGTGTCGGAGACGGCGAGCCGGATCCGGTGGCCGGGCGGGATCGCGCAGCCGATGCCGGTCAGCTCGAACTCGACGTCCTCGTACGTCCCCGGTGTCCACTCGACGGACCGGTCCCGGCCGTGCCTGCTCAGCAGGTTGAGCACACCACGGGTGACGAGCGTGGACGAGCCGTCCGGGGCGACATCGCAGAGGCGGGCGACGACATGGGCGCGCGGGGTGGCGCTGTCGAGGCGGAGCCGGACGCGCGGCCGGCCGAGGATCTCGACGCGTTCGGTGAGCGGCTCGGAGTCGAAGCAGACCGATCGGCCGTCCTCCTCACGCTGGTCCAGCGGCAGGTCGCTCGCGTTGCCGAAGGGGAAGAAACGCCCGGCGTCGAGTCCGGTGTGCTGCGGCGAACGTACGAGAACGGGATCAGCGCCTGCACCGAGGGGCCGCGATTCCCAACTGACCTTCGGGCTCGGCCACTCGGCGTCACCCACCCAGCGGCCGGGCAGCACGTCGTACGATGTCGCCGGCGGGACCGGGTCGGTGATCCAGGCCCGGAGCAGGGGCTCCCCCATCGCCCCCGTGTCGATGCCCTTGAGGTGCTGGTCCCACCAGCGCAGGGTCTCCTGGAGGAAACCGATCGCGGGCCCCGGCGGCAGTCCCCGGTCGGGGTACTGGTGCGACCAGGGGCCGACGATCCCTCGGACGCGGTCGCCCGGAAGGTGTTCCACGAGCCGCAACACAGTGTCCCGGTACGGGTCGTTCCAGCCGCCGACCGCGAGGACGGCCGCGTCGATCGCGGTGTAGTCCTCGCAGACGCTGCCGTGCTTCCAGTAGTCGTCGCGCTGTTGATGGTCGAGCCAGGTGTGCAGGAAGGGTTCGAGGGCGTCGAGGCGTTCGCGCCACATCGGCAGCCACCGGTCCGCGCCGACACTCGAAGGGTCCGGCGGGCGGGCGGCGAAGGCGAGCATGGTCCCGGCCCAGGCGAGCATGTCGATGCCGAGGACGGCGCCGCCCATGTAGTGGACGTCGTTGTCGTAGCGGTCGTCGGTCGAGCAGACGGTGACGATCGCCTTCAGCGGCTCCGGTGCGAGAGCGGCGATCTGAAGGGCGTTGAAGCCGCCCCAGGAGATGCCGAACATGCCGACCTTGCCGGTACACCAGGGCTGTGCGGCAAGCCAGTTGACGACGTCGACACCGTCCGCGAGTTCCTGCGCGTCGTACTCGTCGCCGGGCAGGCCCTCGCTGTCACCGTGGCCCCGGATGTCCACCCGGACTGAGGCGTATCCGTGCCCCGCGTACCAGGGGTGGCGCTGGGCGTCCCGGGGCGCGGTCCAGTCGCTCTTGCGGTACGGGAGGTATTCGAGCAGCGCGGGTACCGGGTCGGCCTCGGCGTCATCGGGCCGCCAGATGCGGGCGTGCAGCCGGGTCCTTCCGTCCCGGGTGGGGATCCAGACCTCCTCGCGGACGACCCGGCGGTCGAACTGCTCGCGGTACCTCACGAAACTCCTTCCGCCACGGGGGCGTTGAGGGGGCGCCAGCGTCGGACGCGGTGGCCGTCGGGGCCGTGGTCGGTCCAGATGTCGTCGCCTTCCGCCGCGTCGGCCCAGTCGGCGGTGTCGTCGACGTAGGGCTGGGCGTCGGGGTCGGGTTCGAGGGCGGCGGCCATGAGTTGGCGGGTGTACGGGTGTTGGGGGTCGGCGAACACGATCTCCGTCGGGCCCTCCTCGACGACAACTCCGTGGCGCAGGACCACAACCCGGTCCGCGATGCCGCGTACAACAGCCAGGTCATGGCTGATGAACAGGCAGGCGAGGTCGCGTTCGCGCCGGAGGTCGTCGAGGAGGCGGAGTACGTCCGCCTGGACCGACACGTCCAGGGCGGTGGTGATCTCGTCGGCGATCAGGACGTCCGGCTCGCCCGCCAACGCCCGTGCGATACCGATGCGTTGGCGCTGACCGCCGGAGAGCTGTGCGGGGAGGCGATCGGCGAGGGCCGGGTCGAGCCGTACGTCGGAGATGAGTTGGCGGGCCCGCTCGGCCGCCTCCGTGCGGTCGGTCGCCGTGCCGAAGAAGCGCAGGGGGTGGCGGACCGCGTCGCCCACGGAGCGGCGGGGGTTGAGCGAGGTGTCCGCGTTCTGGAAGACGAGCTGGACCCGGCGGCGCAGGGAGAGGGGTCGCTGCTGCGCCGGGCGGGCCAGGTCGCCGTCCTCGTGGCGCATGGTGCCGCCGGACGGGGTGCGCAGTCCGGCCAGGGTCCACGCGAGGGTGGACTTGCCGCTGCCCGACTCGCCCACGAGGGCCAGGACTTCGCCGCGCCGGACGTCGAAGGAGACGCCGTGCACGGCACGGGTGCTGCCGTAGTCGATGGTGACGTCCTGCGCGGAGACGGCCACGGGAGCGTCGGCGGGCACCTCGGCCTTGGGCCTGACCTCACGTTCCCCCGCCTCGCCGACGACCGCGAGCCCGGCGTCGTCGAGGCGCGGCACGCTCGCCAACAGGCGCTTGGTGTACGGGTCTTGGGGCCGGGCGAACAGCTGCCTGGTGGGCGCCGATTCGACCACCTGGCCCGAGCGCAGGACGGTCACCTCGTCGGCCATGTGGGCGACGACTCCGAGGTCGTGGCTCACCAGCACGGCGGCCAGGCCGAGTTCGTCGCTCAGGGCGGCGATCAGGTCGAGGACGCTGCGCTGGGTGATGACGTCCAGGCCGGTGGTCGGCTCGTCGAGGACCAGGACCTTGGGGCGGGCCGCGATGGCCATGGCGATGGCGACGCGCTGCTGCTGGCCGCCGGAGAGTTCGTGCGGGTAGCGCCGGGCCAGGTCGGCGGGGTTCGGCAGCCGGACCTGTTCGAGGAGTTCCACGACGGGGACCTCGCCGCCGGCCTCCGCGATCTGGCGTCCGATGCGCATGGAGGGGGTGAGGGCGTGGCCGGCGTTCTGGCCGACCATCGCGACCGTGCCGCCACGCAGGCGCCGCAACTCCCTCGCGGGCAGGGCGAACACGTCGGCGCCGGCCACCAGCACCGATCCCCCGGTGATCCGTGAGCCGTGGCGCAGATGTCCGAGGAGGGTCGCGGCGACGGTCGACTTGCCGCTGCCCGACTCACCTACGAGCGCGTGGGTACGGCCCTCGGCGACATCGAGCGACACCTCGTGCACGACGGGCACGTCCCGGCCGCCCGAACGGTAGGCCACGGACAGGGAGTTGACGGAAACGATCGAGGTCATCAAAAGCCCTCCCTGATCCGGTCGACGCCCCACGCCTTGGACAGGCCGTCGGCCGCGAGGTTGAGCCCGACCACGAGGGTGGCCAGGGCGACGATGGGCGCGATACTCGCCATCGGGACGACGGTGATGGCGGTGCGGTTCTCGGCAACCATCAGCCCCCAGTCGGGAGTTGGCGGGTCGGCGCCGAAGCCGAGGAAGGACAGCGAGGAGATCAGCAGGACGACCCAGGAGGCCCGCATCGCGAACTCCACGCACACCACGTCCGTGATGTTCGGCAGGATCTCCCGACGCAGGATCGACCAGGTGCTCTCACCTCGGGCGCGGGCCGCGGTCACGTAGTCGGCAGGGACAACCGCGAGGGCGGCGCCGCGGACGACCCGGACGACCTGCGGGACGTAGACGATGGCGACGGCGAGGACGATGACCGCCGGGCCGGTGCCCAGGGCGGTCACGACGACGAGCAGGGCCAGGATCGACGGTACGGAGAGGACCGCGTCCAGGACCCGGCCCAGTACGTCGTCGAACCAGCCGCCGCGCAGTGCCGCCGCGCAGCCGATGACCGTGCCGAGGGCGACGGTCAGGAGGGTGGCGGCGACGGAGACACCGAGGGCGTACCGGCCGCCGTAGAGGACGCGGGCGAGGACGTCGCGGCCGTACTGGTCGGTGCCTGCCCAGTGGCTCCAACTGGAGCCGAGCAGGGCGTGGTTGGCGTCGTTGGCGATCGGGTCGTAGGAGGTGAGGAGCGGGGCCAGCAGGGCGATCAGGACGTGTACGGCGACGATCGCGAGGCCGACGAGCGCCGTGCGGGAGCTGGTCAGGGTGCGCCAGGCGCGGACGGTGCGGGCGCCGCGTACGGTGGTCGGCGGGACGGTGTCGAGCGTGGTCATCGGGTCCTCCCTCGGGTGCGGAGCCTGGGGTTGAGGGCCATGGTGGCCAGGTCGGCGGCGAGGTTGCAGACGACGTAGACGACCGCGCTGATCAGGGCGATGGCCTGGATGGTGGGCAGGTCGCGGTTCTGCACGGAGGAGAGCATCAGCTTGCCGATGCCCGGGTAGTTGAAGACGTTCTCGACGACCGCGACCCCGCCGACCAGCCAGGCGACGTTGAGCGCGATGACGTGCAGGGTGGGCAGCAGGGCGCTCGGGAGGGCGTGCCGGGTGACGACCCGCCAGGTGGAGAGGCCCTTGAGGCGGGCGGTGGTGACGTACTCGGTGGCCATCACGTCGATGACCGAGGTGCGGGCCATGCGGACGATGTAGGCCGCCATCACCACGGCGAGCGCGAGGGCGGGAAGCCATACGGCGGGCAGGAGTTGACCGACAGTGGCGTCGGGGCCGTAGAGGACGACCGCCGGGAACCACGGGAGGGCGACCGAGAAGCACAGGACGAGGACGGTCGCGACGACGAACTCGGGGACGCTCATGCCGACGAGGCTGACGGTCGAGATGAGGTGGTCGGGCCAGCGGTCGCGGTACAGGCCGGCGAGGATACCGAGGACGATCGAGCCGGTGACCGCGAAGAGGACCGTGACGAGGGCGATCAGTGCGGAGTTGCCGAGGTACATGGACACTTCGCCGCCAACTGCCTTGCCGGAGACAAGAGATCTGCCGAAGTCGCCGTGCAGGGCGCCTCCCACCCAGTCGACGTACCGCTCCCAGGCGGGCTTGTCGAGTTTCAGTTTCTCTCGCAGGGCGGCCACCGCGTCCGGGGTCGCGTCCTTGCCGAGGATCTGGGTGGCGACATCGCCGGGCAGTGCCTGGACGGCGAGGAAGACGAGGACGGAGGAGAGGAAGAGGGTGCCGACTGCCGCTGCGATACGGCGGGTTATGAAGGAGAGCATGGTCAGGCTCCCTTCAGGCCGATGCCCAGGTAGTCGAACTCGAAGCCGTGCTCGGCATATCCGCGTACCTTGCGGGAGATGCCGACGAGCCGGTCGGCGAACATCGGGGTCATCGCCCCGCCCTTCTCGATCACCAACGTCTGTGCCTCGCCGTACAGTTCGCGCCGCTTGGTGTCGTCGAGTTCGGCGCGGGCGCGGTCGAGGACCGCGTCGAAGTCCTTGTCGGACCAGGCGGTCTCGTTGTAGGAGGAGCCGCTGCGGAAGATCTGGGTGAAGAGCTGGTCGACGGGACGGCCCGTGAACCAGTAGGTCGCCATCAGCGGCTTCTTCATCCAGATCTGCGTGTAGTAGGAGTCCGCAGAGGCCGTCTTGACCTTGATGCGGATGCCGGCCCGCTTCGCCGAGTCCTGGTAGGCGAGCGCCATCGGTGTGAACAGCGGGTCGTAGGACGAGGTGTAGAGGTCCATCGCCAGGCCCTCGTGGCCCGCCTTCTTGAGCAGGTACTTGGCCTTTTCCGGGTCGTGCTTGGGGTGCGCGGAGATGTAGGCCGGGTCGCTGGGTGGCACCGGGTTGTCCCAGCCCGCCGTGCCCGCGCCCTGGAGGGCGACCTGCACGACGTGTTCGGGGTCGTAGGCGAGCTTCATGGCCTGGCGGACGCGGACGTCGGTGAAGGGCTTCTCGGTGGTGAGCATCGGGAGGACGTACCACTGGGCGTTCTTCACGCGGGCGATGGTGGCGCGGTCCGAGGCGGCGACCACGCGGGCGGTCGCGAAGTCGAGGTTGGTCTGGGAGAGCAGGTCAACCTGCCCTGCCAGCAGGGCGTTTGAGCGGGCCGACATGTCGGCGACCGAGTAGAAGGCGATCGCGTCGAGGACCGGGCGGCCCGCCCAGTGGTCCGTGTAGGCGGTGACGCGGCCGGGGCCCGCCGGTGCGAACGACTCCAGCTTGAAGGGACCGGTGCCGATGCCGGTGCGGCCGATGGACTTCGCGCTGCCGTCGGGGATGACGTAGCAGTTGTAGTGCGTCAGCAGGCTGGGGAACTCGGCGTTCGGGGTCTTGAGGGGGACGACGAGGGTGTGGGCGTCGGGTGTGCCCAGCTTCGCCGGGTCGATGAGCGGGGCGAGGACCGCGGCCTGCGGGGACGCCGTCGCCTTGTCGAGGATGTGGCGCAGGGTGTAGGCGGCGTCTGCGGAGGTGAAGGCGCGGCCGTCGTGGAAGGCGACGCCCTTGCGCAGGCGGAAGGTCCAGGTGCGGGCCTTGGCGTCGGGCTCCCAGGACTCGGCGAGGTCGGGGGCCGGCTCGCCGTTCGCGGCGACGCGGACGAGCCGGTTGTAGAGGGCGCCCAGGTATTCGTACGCGGACAGGGAGCTGGCGGGGTCGAGGGTCTCGGCGTCGGAGGCGGGCGGCCGGGCGATGCGCAGGGTGCCGCCGCGGTCGGGGGCACCCTTCGCGGCGGCGGCCGGCAGGACGGGGGCGGCCTCCGCCCCGGCACAGCCGGTCAGCAGCCAGGACCCGCCGAGTGCCGCCGCCGAGGCGAGGCCCGCAGTGAGCACCGACCGGCGGCCCGGGTGGTGGATGTCGGACATGTACCGACCGTCCTTGTCGCTATTCGTTCAGCTATTCGTTCAGCGGAACGATTGAGTGAAGTGCGTGAACGATAACGAGGGGATGGTTTTCCGCCAACCCTTTGGGCCCGAAAGTTAACGTCCGAAACGCACTGGTTACCGGGAGGCTTCGCGCAGGGCACGGCCTTGACCGGTGACGGGTCGGCTCAACCGGTGATCTCGCCGGCCCAGGGCAGCAGGGCCCGCTCCGCGAGGACGACGGCCTGGAAGAGCAGCCCGCTCATGGCGCTGAGCAGGGCCATCGCGGCGAACGCGAGCGGGGTGTCGGCGTTGCTGCCGGAGGCCACGATGACGTAGCCGAGGCCCTGGTCGCCGCCCGCGAACTCACCGACGACCGCGCCCACTACGGCCAGGGTGACGCCGAGGCGCAGGCCGATGAAGACCTGGGGCAGGGCCCAGGGGATGCGGAGCTTGCGGTAGGTCTGCCAGCGGGACGCAGTAAGGGAGTGGGCCGGCTCGGTCGGCTCCAGAGGGACGGACGTCAGTCCTGCCATGGTCGAGACGACCACGGGGAACCAGGCGAGCAGCGCCACCATGAACACCTTCGGGGCCGTGCCGAAGCCGAGCCACACCACGAGGAGCGGTGCCACCGCGATCTTCGGTACGGCGTTCACGGCGACCAGCAGCGGCAAGACCGCGCGTTCCACGCCCCGGGACGCGGTGAGCAGCACGGCGGTCACGTGTCCCGCGCCGACGGCCAGGCCGAAGCCGACGGCCGTCTCGGTGAACGTCTGCCAGGGCTGGCGGAGCAGATAGCCGGCCAGCCGGCCGAAGGCGTCCACGACGTCGGGGGGCGTGGGCAGCAGGAACGGCCGGATGCCGAAGACGACGGTCACCAGCCACCAGCCGGCGAGGGCGCACACGGCCGCGAGGACCGGCGGTCCGGCCGACAGGACGCGTTTCACGCCGGAGGCCCGCGCCGCCCGAACGCGTATCACGCCGAGGGCCTGCGGCCGATGGTCGAGTAGCTGAAGTGGCCGCGCACCAGCAGCCGGGGGTCGGCCACCAGCCGGTCCAGCTCGGCGAGTTGGGCCTCCGTCATGCCGGCCGCGAGGAAGTCCTCGCGGGCCTGCGCGATGTTCGCGGCGATCAGAGCCGACCCCCGACGACCCGGATGTGCAGGCGGTGCTGCACGGTCCGGTGGTGCTGGCCGGGGCGTTCGGTGACCGGGCCGACCCCTGGCTGTCACGCCTGGACGTCGACTCCGTACGGCAGTTGTCGTCGGATCCGCTGCGCTTCACCGCCCGCGCGGACGACACGGACGTGACCCTGCTGCCGATCGCCCGCGTCCACCACCAGCACTACTCGGTGTACTGGCTGACCGGCGAACCCCCGCCCCCTCCGCCTGAGTTTGCCGCCTGGCACCGCTTCGACGAGACCTCGGGCACGACGGCGGCCGACGCGACGGGCAACGGCCGTACGGCCCAACTGGTCGGCGGAGCAGCGTGGTTGGCGGACGGACGGCTCGGTGGAGCGGTCACCCTCGACGGGGTCGACGGTCATGTCGCCCTCGCCGAGGACCTGTTGGCGGGTGCGTCGGCGTACTCGCTCGCCACCTGGGTCCGGCTGGACGGCCGGCCCGGCAGCTGGAGCCGGATCTTCGACCTCGGTACCGGCGTCACCGCCAACATGTTCCTGACCCCGCTGAGCGGTGACGGCACCCTGCGGTACGCGATCACCGCGGGCGGGGCGGGCGCCGAGCAGCGCATCGACGCCGAGCCGCTGCCCACCGACCGCTGGGTGCATGTGGCCGTGGCCTACGGCGACGGGACCGCCGTCCTGTACGTGGACGGCGCGGAAGCGGCCCGGAACACCACAGTCACCGTGGAGGCGCGCCGCTTCGGCAACCACGTCCGGGTCGGCTACGTCGGCCGGTCGCAGTACGCCGACCCGTACCTGAAAGGCGCGGTCGACGACTTCCGGGTCTACGGCAGGGCGCTGAGGGCCGCCGAGGTGGCGACGCCGGCGCGACCGACGTAGCCGGTCACTCCCCCGCGAAGGCCTTCTCCAGAGCGGCGAGGTCGAACTTGCCCATCGCCATGAAGGACTCCGTCGCCCGGGCGACCTTCGCGGGGTCCGGGTCGGTGATCATGTCGATCAGCCGGGTGGGGACGACCTGCCAGGACAGGCCGAACTTGTCCTTGAGCCAGCCGCAGGGGCCGGGCTCGCCGCCGCCTTCGGTGAGCTTGGCCCAGTAGTAGTCGATGTCCTCCTGGTTCTCGCAGGGGATCTGGAAGGAGACCGCCTCGGTGAACTTGAACATCGGGCCGCCGTTCAGCGCGACGAACTTCTGCCCGAAGGCCGTGAACTCGACGGTGAGCACCGAGCCCGCAGGCTGCGGGGCGCCCTCGCCGTAGTGGCTGACGCGACCGATGCTGGAGTTCTTGAAGATCGACACGTACAGGTGGGCGGCTTCCTCGGCCTGGCCGTCGAACCAGAGACACGTGGTGAATCCGTCGGTGGTCATGCGTTCCTCCATGGGCTCCTGGGGCGTCGAACACGGTCATCTGTATCGACTGGCGCCCCCCGCGAAACTCATCGGTCGGGGCGCCGGACAATTCAGGTGGCCGATCCGCCGCCCGGAACTAGTCTCGGACTCCATGACGTCCTCGCAGGCAGACAGCATCAACCCGTTCCGCATCGACATCCCGCAGGCCGACCTCGACGACCTGCACGCCCGCCTCGACCGCACGCGCTGGCCCGACGAGCTGCCCGGCATGGGCTGGGCGTACGGCGTGCCGGCGGACTATCTGCGGGAGCTGGTGCGGTACTGGCGGCACGAGTACGACTGGCGGGCGGCCGAGGCCGAGCTGAACGCCTGGCCGCAGTTCACGACCACCATCGACGGGTCGAACGTGCACTTCGCGCACATCCGCTCCCCGGAACCGGACGCCACCCCGCTGATCATCACGCACGGCTGGCCGGGCTCGATCGTCGAATTCGTCGACATCGTGGCCCTGCTGACCGATCCGGCGGCCCACGGCGGCGACCCGGCCGACGCCTTCCACGTCGTCGTGCCCGGCATCCCGGGCTTCGGCCTCTCCGGACCCTCGGCCGACACGGGCTGGGAGGCGGGCCGCATCGCCGCCGCCTGGGCCGAACTCATGCACCGCCTCGGCTACGAGCGGTTCGGCGCGCAGGGCGGCGACTGGGGCGCGGCGATCTCCCGCGAGCTCGGCCGCGCCCACCCCGACCGGGTCATCGGCGTCCATCTCAACCTGTTGCCGGGCGCGCAGGCCCTCACCGAGCCCACCCCCGAGGAGCTGGCCGCACTCGGCCCCGAGCAGCGGGCGGACGCCCTGGAGTCCTGGCGCCGCTGGACCGCGTGGTCACGCGAGGGCACCGGGTACGCCGTCCTCCACTCCACCCGCCCGCAGACCCTGGCGTACGCCCTCACCGACTCACCGGTCGGCCAACTCGCCTGGATCGTCGAGAAGTTCAGGGAGTGGACCGACTCGGAGGAACTGCCCGAGGAGGCCGTGGACCGGGACCGGCTGCTCACCGACGTGATGCTGTACTGGCTGACGGGGACCGCCGGTTCGGCCGCCCGGATCTACTACGAGCGGGCCCACGCCACCGGTGCCAGGGCCGCCGCGCCCACCCTCCCGTCCACCACCCCCACCGCGCTCGCCGTCTTCCCCGCCGAGCTCCAGATCCCGCTCCGCCACAAGGCCGAGCGCACCGAGAACATCGTCCGCTGGACCAAGCTCGACCGGGGCGGCCACTTCGCCGCCATGGAGGAGCCGGACCTGCTGGCCGAGGACGTACGGGCCTTCTTCCGGCAGCTGCGCGAGAAGGGCTCTGAGTGACCGCTCTGCCCACGGCGAATCTGCTACGAGCCTAGAAACCCGCAGTTCGGACGCCTACCGGCCGACAGTGGAGACACCACAGAGCCTCGACAAGGAGTGCCGATGTCTTCACTCACGGCCGGCTTCGCGCCGGCCCTCATGCCGCGCGCCGAGGAGGGCGACACCCCGCCCTCCCGCTTCGACGACCACCTGGCCGCGCAGCTCCTCGCCCAGCGGATCGTCCTCCTCGGCACCCAGGTCGACGAGGTCTCCGCGAACCGGATCTGCGCCCAGCTCCTGATCCTGTCCGCGGAGGACCCGCGCACGGACATCAGCCTGTACGTCAACAGCCCCGGCGGCTCGGTGACGGCGGGCCTCGCGATCTACGACACGATGCAGCTGATCCCGAACGACGTCTCGACGCTCGCGATGGGCTTCGCGGCGAGCATGGGCCAGTTCCTGCTGACCGTCGGCACACCCGGAAAGCGCTACGCCCTCCCCCACGCGCGGGTCATGATGCACCAGCCCTCGGCGGGCATCGGCGGCACCACCGCCGACATCGAGATCCAGGCGGAGAACCTGGAGCACACGAAGCGGACCATCGAACGCCTCACCGCCGAGCACACCGGCCAGAGCGAGGAGACCATCTCCCGCGACGGCGACCGAGACCGCTGGTTCACGGCCGAACAGGCCAAGGAGTACGGCATGGTGGACCGGGTCGTCGCCTCCCTGGCCGACGTCCGCCCGGCCGCCTCCAAGCGACGGATGGGGCTCTGACATGGGGACGTACACGATTCCGAACGTCGTCGAGCGGACCCCGCAGGGCGAGCGGTCCTACGACGTGTTCAGCCGGCTGCTGTCCGAGCGGATCATCTTCCTCGGCACCGAGATCGACGACGGGGTCGCCAATGTCGTCATCGCGCAACTCCTCCATCTGGAGTCGTCGTCCCCGGAGAGCGAGATCGCGATCTACATCAACTCCCCCGGCGGCTCGTTCACTTCGCTCATGGCGATCTACGACACCATGACGTACGTGCAGGCTCCGATCTCGACGTTCTGTGTCGGTCAGGCGGCTTCGACAGCGGCCGTACTGCTCGCGGGCGGCGACCCGGGACGGCGGTTCGTGCTGGAGCACGCGCGCGTGCTGCTCGGCCAGCCGGCCAGCGGCGGGCAGCGCGGCATGGTCTCCGATCTCGCGCTCCAGGCCAAGGAGATGGTGCGGATCCGCTCCCAGGTCGAGGAGGTGCTGTCGCGGCACACGCACCACGACATCGCGACGCTGCGCGCCGACATGGACCGCGACAAGGTGTTCACCGCGCCGGAGGCCGTGGCGTACGGCCTCGCCGACGAGGTGGTCAGCCGACGCCTCGTCGCGGTCTGACGGACACCGTCAGGCGGCCACCAGGCACAGCCCGTTGTACGGCGAACTCACCCTGCCCTGACGCCTGTTCCGGTGTTCGGTGAACTCGTTCTGCGTCAGCGACAGCAGGTCGCCGAGGTCGAGACCGAGGGCGTGGGCGGCGGCTGCGAGGACCTCCGAGGAGGCCTCCTTGCGGCCCCGCTCCACCTCCGAGAGATACGGCATGGAGATCCGGGCGGCGTCGGCCACATCCTTCAACGTGCGTTCCTGGGCGAGGCGTTCACGTCGTAGGACGTCACCGACCAGGTCGCGCCACAGGGGTTCCTTGGGCGCGGGAACCGTGGGCTCCGGCAGGTGGGGGGCCGGCTCGTGCGGGCGCAGGGGGATCACGCGGGCTTGGTTCGGCGCTTGGTTGGTCACCCCCTCAGACTAAAAGCGCTGGACGCCAGGGCAAGGGATCAGCATTCTGCCCTGGGTGGAATCGCCGATCCGAAGGGTGCGGGAACAGTGCTGCGCGACACGTTCGACGGTGCGGCCGAGCGGTACGACCGGGCCCGGCCCCGCTATCCGCGCCCCCTCGTGGCGGAACTGGCCCGGTTGGCGGACCTCGGCCCGGACAGCCGGGTGCTGGAGATCGCCCCGGGGACCGGTCAACTCACCGTCCCGCTGGCCGGGTTCGGCTGCCGGCTGACCGCCGTGGAACTGGGACCGTCCCTGGCGGCGGTGGCCCGGCGCAACCTGAGCGCGTTCCCCCGGGTGGACGTGCGGGTGGCGGACTTCGAGCGGTGGGAACTACCGGACGAGCCTTTCGACCTGGTGGCGGTCGCGACGGCTTTCCACTGGTTCGATCCCGTGATGTTCCTGGCGAAGGCGGCGTCCGCGCTGCGCCCCGGCGGGCAGCTCGCCGTCGTCACAACGCACCATGTGGCGGGCGGCACCCAGGAGTTCTTCGACCGGATGCAGCGCTGCTACGAACGCTGGGACCCGGCTACCCAGCCCGGCTTCCGGAGTCCCACCGAGGACGAATCGGCCACGGACACCCGGGAGTTCGAGCGCTCCGAGCACTTCGAGAACGTCACGGTGTGGCGCGGTGCGCAGGAGGTCACCTACACGACCGACGAGTACCTCGACGTCGTGCTCACCTACTCGGGCCATCTCGCCCTGGACGAGCCCTCGCGCCAGGGTCTCCTGGCCTGCCTCCGGGAACTGCTGGAGACACGGCACGGCGGCCGGGTCACCAAGCGGTACCTCCACGAACTGATCACGGCCACTCGGACCGCGACCTAGCCGCTCAGCTCCACCACCGCACGCACCTGCTTGCCGACCGGTACCCGTTCGACGGTCACCCGGGCGGCCAGGGCGTGCACGATCTCCAGGCCGTGGCGGCCGATCCGCTCGGGGTCTCGGGCGAAGAGCCGGGGCAGGGCGACGCTGCTGTCGCAGACGGACACCGTCACCGACGCGTCCGTACCCTCCAGTTCCAGGATGTACGGGCCGTTGCTGTGCCGGTCCGCGTTGGTGACCAACTCGCTCACCACCAGCAGCAGTTCGCCCTCGGACCGGTCGTCGATCAAGGCGCACCACTCGGTTCTGAGCCGCTCGAGGAACTGGTGGGTGAAGTGCCGGGCATCGGAGATGCAGCCCGGTTCCCCGGTGTAGTGCGCCGCCCGCCTCAGCGGTTCCACGGGCACGTCGAAACGAGTCGGTATCACTACCCCGTCCCGGTGGTCGATCATGCGTGTCTCTCTCGAAGGCGGGCGCCGGCCTGTTGCTGTCGCACCAGTGCTCGTACCCAGCCCCACGCCGGACACTCCCCCTAGAAGAGTGACGGTGAACTCGTCCCCGGCGAAACCGGCGCGCTGAAGCCCGACACCGCAGCCGACGCGGACGTCGTGGTAGCGCTGGAGGATACCGATTCGGGCGCTGAGGACGAGGCCGACGAAGCAGCCGACGACTCGGTGGACGGTGGCTCGGAGGACGGTGATTCCGAACTCGGCGACGACGAGGAAGGAGCTGAGGGCGACGACGGAGAGCTCGACGTCGGCGGGCACGGGCTCGTGGACGCGCCGGGCGTGCCCGGTGTGCCGGGGGACGTGGAGGCGCACGGCGACGGGGAGTTCGAGGACGGCGAGGTCGGCGGGGACACGGTCACCGAGGGGCTGGCCGGGTTCAGCGGCGGCGGGGTCCGGTGGTCGTGCCGCCCCGTGTCGCCGTGGTGGCGGCCGAACCAGTGCCCGTTGTGGGGGTCGTAGATCACGAAGATGTTGATCACCTGCGGTGCGGGCGTGACCACGACGACGTTCTGCGGCCGGTACGACGACCAGGTGTCGCCGGTCGGCTTCGGGGTGGTCTGCTGGGCGACCGGCGGCGACAGCGGGTTGCCGCAGGCGCAGCGGACGCGGGGCACGCCGTGGCTGTCGACGAGGACGGCGGTACCGGCCTGGAGGACGGCCTGGTAGCTGGTGGCGACGCCGGCGCGGTAGCCGTGGTTGGTGACGCGGGTGTCCATGCGCAACTGTACGGGGGTGAGGGAGCGCAGATAGGCCGGGACCCCGGCAGGCTGGACGCCGACGACCGACGCGAACGCCTTGTTCTTCGCCGGGTTCGCCTGGAGTGCCTTGATCTGCTTCTCCACGTCGCAGCTGGCGACGTTCTGGGTGCCGCCGTAGAGACCGGGGGCACCGCCGTCGACACCGCGCACGGCGTTCGCCGGTTCCGAGGCGCTGGGTGAGGCGGAGACGGGCGGGGCGGAACTCTCGCTCGCCGTGGACTCCGTGAACGGGTCCGGACCGGTCTTCGCCGCCGCCTGCAGAAAGACCTCGCCCTTGCTCGCCGTACCGGACGAGCCGCCGTCGGAGCGGGTGAAGACGAGGCCCAGCACCACGGCGGCCACCACGACCGCGGTGAGGATCGCGACGCGTGGCGCCGACTTCCACCAGGGGCGGTGCGGCTCCGGTGCCCCGGCGCCACCGCTGCCCGAGGGCTGCGAGGGTGGGCCCGAAGGCGGCTGGGAGGGTCCCGACAGCGGGCCGGAGGGCGGTCCGGTGGGGCGGCCTGAAGACGGAGGTTCGACGCTCACGAGTTCTTCTTCCCGACGCGGTCACAAGCGGCATTCATGATGATTGATCCCGCTTTATTCACAACGAACCCATTGTGTGCTCCGGCCCCCGTCCGCCCGCAAGCCGACGCGGACGGCCCTCCCGGCGGGCGCGCTCCGCAGGCGCTGCTTAGCGTGGCAGGCGTGACCCCCCGAACCCCCTCCGACCAGGCAGTCGCCCGCCACGGCTGGGTCCAGGCCCTGAGCACGGTCCTGGCCGGGCTGATCACCATGGGCGTGGTCGCCGCGCTGGGCCTGTGGGCGGCGGGCGCGACGGACCTCCCGGACGGCGCGTTCCCCCGGGTCGTCACGGCGACCGTGGTGACGGCCGTCGGCGGCACCGTGAAGCTCTCCGGAAACGCGGGCGCCCTCGCCGACACAAAAGCGGGCCTGACGGTCATCCCCCTCTCGGTGACCCTGGCCGGCGCCCTGGCAACCGCTGCCGCGTTCCTACGGCCCCTGCGGCACCGCGCGGTCGCCTCGGCCGCGGAGCTGGCGGGCTGGGCCGCCCGTATCGCCGTCCTGTGGCTGCTCGGCCTGATCGGACTGGCCCTCGGCGCCCGCCAGAAGTTCTCGATCTCCCTCGGCACTGGAACGCTCGGCGACATCGGCGACCTCGTCGGCGCCTCACCCGAGGTCGGCTTCGAGGCGGACGTACCGCAGACGGTGCTGTTCGGCCTGCTGTGGCTGGCCGGCGTACTGGTGCTGGCCCTTCTGGTGTCGCCGGGCGCACCGCTCCCCGCCGCGCTGCTGCGCTTCCACGCGTCCGTCCGCCCGGCCGCGTACGCCGTGGTGGCCCTGCTCCTCGCCTACGTCGCGCTCGGCGTCGTCGTCGCCCTGCTCACCGCGGTGACACGCGGGAACGTCACCCAGACCTTCGCCCTGATCCTGCTCGGTATGCCGAACCTCGTGTGGCTCACCCTCACGATCGGACTGGGCGCCACCTGGAACGGCCGGGTCGACGGCCCCTTCGGCCTGCCCATGCCCCACCTGCTCGACGAGGTCCTGCGCACCCCGGACATCTCCACCCTCAACCTGCACTCCATCGCCGCCCTCGACGGCAGGGTGTGGTGGCTCCCGGTCGTGAACGCGGTCCTCCTCCTGTCCGCCGCGTTCCTGATGGCCGCCCGCTCACCGGCCCACACCCGCGCCTGGCAGCACGCCGTCCACCTGGCGGTCGCCTTCGCCCTCGCGGTCCTGATGATCTGCCTCGTCGGCCGCGTCTCCGCCCACTACGGCCTCTCCCTCCTCGGCATCGGCGACGTGGGCGGCGGCCTCTCCGGCGACCTGTTCCTGAAGCCCGAGCTGTGGTCGGCGGTGGGGCTCGCGGCGCTCTGGGGACTGATCGCGGGCTTCCTGGGCGCACTGCTGGCCAAGCCGGTACGCCGCCACGGCGAGATCGAAATCCCCGAGCAGTCGCAACGCCCGGCATGAGAGTGTGCGCCCAGCCGAGGAAAGGGCAGACATGGCGCTGACGCTCGAAGACCGCCTGGCCATAACGGAGTTGATCGCACTGCACGGCCACTTGGTCGACGAGGGCGAACTCGGCCGTCTGCACGAGGTGTTCACCCAGGACGTCGAGTACGACCTCACCGACTTCGGCCAGGGAACGGTCACCGGCCTTCCCGAACTCGTGGGCGCGTCCCTGGCGTTGGGAGCGGGGAACCCCGTCGCCCATCACGTCACGAACGTGGTGATCGAGGCTGCGGCGGAGGGACGGGTCCGGGTCCGATCGAAGGGACTGGGAATCCGGACGGACGGCTCGTGCGGTTCGGTGACGTATGAGGACACGGTGGTGCCCATGGGAGCCGGCTGGCGGATAGCGCGCCGCAGGGTGTCAGCACGGCGAGTGCCACTGAATGGGACGCGCAGCGTCCTTTGAGGGGCGCGGGGAACTGCGCGACCAGCCCCCACCGGCCCGCAGCTGACAAGGAGACCTCAGCGCCCCCTGAACACCGGCGCAGCCCACGCCGGCACCGCCCCCACCCCCACATCCACCTCCGTCGCCGCATGCCCGGACACCCCACCCCGCAACTCCGTCACGAACGCCAGACACGACTCGTACCGATCGTCAGGACTCTTGGCCAATGCCTTCGCGAAGACCGCGTCGACATGCCCCGGCAGATCGGCCCGGGACTCGGTGACCGCCGGCGGCATGTCGTACTGGTGCGCCCACAGCAGCGCCATGTCGTCGTCCCGCCGGAACGGCGGACGCCCCGCAAGGGTCTCGTAGGCGACACAGGCAAGCCCGTACACGTCACAGCGCCCGTCGACCGGCCGCCCGGAGATCTGCTCGGGAGCCACGTAGTCGAGCGTGCCGACGAACTGCCCGACCGTCGTGAACCCGGTCAGCGAAAGGGACTTCTTCGTCAGGCCGAAGTCGGTGAGGTACACGTGTTCGGGATGTTCGTCGTCGGTGCCGCGCGCCACGAGGATGTTGCCGGGCTTCACATCCCGGTGGACCAGCCCGTGTTCGTGCGCGGCGTCCAGCGCGGAGGCGACCTGGCCGACGATGCGGGTGGCCGCCGAGAGCCCCAACGGGCCCGCCCGGTCCAGGAGATGGCGCAGGTCGCTGCCAGAGACGTAGCGCATGGCGATGTACAGGACGCCGTCCGTCTCGCCCGCCTCGAAGACCGGCACG
Organism: Streptomyces hokutonensis; assembly: GCF_042751305.1. GTDB lineage: Bacteria > Actinomycetota > Actinomycetes > Streptomycetales > Streptomycetaceae > Streptomyces > Streptomyces hokutonensis_A. The sequence goes on along the minus strand of NZ_JBHYWD010000002.1, from coordinate 135,108 downwards.
ATGTGCGGGTGGTCGATCGCGGCGGCGACCCGGGACTCGTGGGTGAAGCGTTTGCGGAAGGTGTCGTTGCGGGCGAGTTCCGGGGCGAGCAGTTTGAGGGCGACCGTGCGGTCCAGGCGGAGGTCGTGGGCGCGGTAGACGACCGCCATGCCGCCGCGGCCGATCTCGTCCTCGATGCGGTAACCGGCGATCTGCTTGCCGATCAGTTCGGAGGGGCGCCCGGAGAAGTGGCTCGCGTCACGGGCCATCGGGGCTCACGACCTGGGTGGGGGCGTGGCCGGGGTCGGCCGGTTCGGCGCGGGGTCCGTCGTCGGTGGCGTAGGTGCTGAGCCGGGTGCCGTCGCCGTAGACCCAGCGTTCGTGGTCGGCGTCGTACAGCCAGACGGAGGCGCCGTCGACGACCACCCCGATACGCAGGCCCTTGGTGCGGGTCTCGAAGGACGCGCCGTCGAGGCCGCCGGCCGCGAGTTCCTCCACGGCGCTGCGGTAGCGGGCGAGGGCCTGTTCGGCGCGGGCGAGGAGCGGGCGTGGGTCGGCGGTGCGGGCCTGTGGGGCGCCGGCGGCGGGCGGGTCCTGGGAGACGGAGATCAGGTGGCGGCCGTCGACCCAGGCGGACCAGCCGTTGGAGCAGAGCGCGTGGGCCCAGTCGCCGCGCCGCTCCAGGAGCTGCACGGGCAGCAGCGCGTCGAGCGGCACGGTGGGGCGGGCGGGGTCCGGGGCCTCCCAGGCGGGCATCCCGTGCTCGGGGACGACGTGCGTGGGCCGGAAGCCGGGGGTGGTCGTCATCGTGGCGCCCTATTTCCGCATCACGGCGGGTTCGTGCCGGCGCAGCAGCCGGGACACCAGGAAGCCGAAGAGCAGCGACAGGACAATGAGCATGCCCATGTTGAGCAGCCAGGCCCCGGCCGAGTGCCGGAACAGCGGATCGCCGGTCAGTTCGCCGGGCACGATGCGGGCCAGCCCGATGGTGCCGGCCATGCCGCCGAGCGCCCACCGCGAGGGCACGAGCCAGGAGAGCTGTTCGAGGCCGGGTACGCCGTGCAGTTTCAACAGGGCGCCGCAGAACACCACTTGGACGATGGCGAGCAGCACGAGCAGCGGCATCGTCACCTCCTCCTTGCGCACCAGCGCGGAGACCAGCAGGCCGAGCATCATCGCGGTGAACGCCAACAGGGCGACGGCCACGGTGATTTCGATCAGGGGTGGCATCAACACCCCTTTCCCACGTGGTGCGTTGAGGTCGACGCCGAACAGGCCGACCAGGGTGAGCACCACGGCCTGTGCCACGGTGATCGCGCCCAGTACGACGACCTTGGAGAGCAGGTACGCCGATCTGGACAGGCCGACGGCTCTCTCGCGCCGGTAGATCGCGCGTTCCTTGACGAGTTCGCGCACGGCGTTGGCCGCCCCGGTCAGCACACCGCCGACGCAGAGGATGAGCAGCGCGTTCATCGCGGTCTCCCGCGTCAGGGTGCTCCCGGCGAGCGCGCGGGCCATCGCACCCATCACGAACGGCAGGGCGATCATGATGGCGAGGAAGGTCCGGTCGGCGGCGAGGGCGGCGGCGTAACGCCGTACCAGCGTGCCGAGTTGTGCGCCACGGCTGCGGGGCCTGGGCGGCGGGGACACGGCGACCGGGCCGGAGCCGAGCAGATGGGGCTGTGCGGTGGAGTTGCGGATGTACTGGCGTTGGAAGGGGGACTCCCTGAACTCCCCCGCCCAGTCCCGGTCCTGATCGCGCTCGAAGGACTCGAAGGCCTCGGGCCAGTGCTCGAAACCGAAGAAGGCGAGGGCGTCGCCGGGAGGCCCGTAGTAGGCGACCCTGCCGCCGGGCGCGAGCACCAGGAGGCGGTCGCAGACGTCGAGGCTGAGGACGCTGTGGGTGACGACGATGACGGTGCGGCCGTCGTCCGCGAGGCCCCGCAGCATGTGCATCACCGAGCGGTCCATGCCGGGGTCGAGTCCTGAGGTCGGTTCGTCGAGGAAGAGCAGCGACGGCTTGGTCAGCAGTTCCAGGGCCACGCTGACCCGCTTGCGCTGGCCGCCGGAGAGGCTGTGCACGGGCTGCTCGGCCCGCTGCTGGAGGCCCAGTTCGCGGACGACCTCCTCGACCCGGGCCTGCCGCTCGGCCTTCGCCGTGTCCTGGGGGAAGCGCAGTTCGGCCGCGTAGGACAGGGCGCTGTGCACGGTCAGCTGGGCGTGCAGGATGTCGTCCTGCGGGACCAGGCCGATGCGCTGGCGCAGTTCGGCGTAGTCGCGGTAGAGGTCGCGGCCGTCGTAGAGGACGGTGCCGCGGTCGGCGGGGCGCTGGCCGGTGAGCGCGTTGAGGAGGGTGGACTTGCCGGCGCCGCTGGGGCCGACCACGGCGAGCAGGCATTTCTCACCGACCGGGAACGACACCTGGTCCAGGAGGACCTTGCGGCCGTGGTCGACGGCGACCGTGAGGTCCTGGACGTCGAGGGAGACCTCGCCGGTGTCGACGTACTCCTGCAGCTGGTCACCGACGAGGCAGAACGCGGAGTGTCCGATGCCGACGATGTCGCCCGGGCCCATGGGTGCGCGGGTGACGGGCTGGCCGTTGAGGTAGGTGCCGTTGTGGCTGCCGAGGTCGACGATCTCGTACGTGCCGTCCGGCATGGCGCGGAGTTCGGCGTGGCGGCGGGAGACGATCAGGTCGTCGACGACGAGGTCGTTGTCCGCGGCCCGGCCGATGCGGACGGTGCGGGTGGGCAGCGGCCGTACGGTGGTCGGCTGCCGGAAGGTGCCCGTGAAGGCGGGCATGGACACGGCCGAGGGGCGTTCCGGGGCCGGGGCCGGGCGGTCGGCCAGGGTGACGCACGGGCCGTCGGCCGCGCTGCCGAAGCGGATCACACTGCCGGGGCCGACGCCCCACTGCTGGACTCGGCGGCCGTCGGCGTAGGTGCCGTTCGTGCTGTGTTCGTCCTCCAGCGTCCAGTGGTCGGCGTCGGGCCGCAGTACCGCGTGGTGCCAGGAGACCCGGGCGTCGTCGATGACGATGTCGCTCAGCGGATCGCGGCCCACGTGGTAGTCGCGGCTCGGGGTCATGACCGTGGAGCCCGACTCCGTCTCCAGGAGGAGTTCGGGCGCGGTCGGCGCCATCGGCCGCTCTGACATGACCCGAATTCTACCGATTCGTTCACCCGGGCGCCCGGTCAGCGGTCAGCGGTCAGGGGTCAGGGGTGTGCCATGGGCGACGCGTGTCAGGCGACAGGGACGACGAGTGCGGGAACGGTCCGCTGCATACGGAGGGCGTCCACCGATTCGGCGAGCAGCTCGTACTCGGTGGTCTCGTCGCTGATGGCGATCTGCACCAGCCGGCCGGCCGCCAACTCGTAGGCGACCTGCTCCTGATGACCGACGTCACGGGCCCAGGTGCGTAACGCCTTGGGCACGTCGGGCGCCGTGTCGGCGACCGGTACCAGAGCACCCCTGGGGAAGCGCGGGTTCTCCGGCTGCGGGTCGAGCCGGTCGGCCATCCACACAGCGCGGTCCCGTAACCACCACAGGGCCAGTGCCAGTGTGGGAGCGCGGTAGGTGCCCAGGGGCACACCGACGCGCTGTCCGCCGCAGGTACCGTACGCGGTGACATGGCACAGGAATTCGTCGTGCACGATCACTCCCCCGTCGCGTGTCTCGATTGCCGGTCGGGCCTCGCTTTCCATGCGGCTCTGGCTGGCGGCTCGGGTGGCTCAGGTGGTGCGCACGATGGCGGATTCGCATCGTGAAGTAGTGCCCTAGCAGACGAGTATGTTCACTCCTGAAACACTGTCACCACGACTTTTTAGCCAGTCTCTTGGCATATTCACAGCCTCTTATGGCCGAAAACCTTCGGGATCCCTTTTGCGGTGATCTCCGACCGCCATTACCCGAGGGGTAATCGACCCTCCGCGCGGTCCCCGGCATGGTGGAACCACCGGGTCGGCACTGACCGAGATCCGGGCCCTGACCAGTACGAACAAACCTCGACGGAGGCTGATTCACCATGTCCGAGAACACCGACCGCTACGAGAACGCCGTCGCCCGCTACTTCGAGGCCTGGAACGCGGGCGAGCCGGAGGCACTGACGAAGGCGGTGGCCGCCGCCTGGTCCGTCGAGGGTACTTATACCGATCCATTGGCGACAGTCACCGGCCACACGGAGATCGCCGGACTCATCGCCGGGGCGCACGCCCAGTTCCCGGGGTTCGCCTTCCGTCCCCTGGGGACAGTCGACGGGCACCACGACACCGCACGGTTCGCCTGGGAACTGGTGAGCGAGGCCGACGGGTCGGCGCCCGTCGCCGGCTTCGACGTGATCACGCTGGACGCGGACGGCCGTATCCGCTCCGTGCTCGGTTTCCTGGACCGGGTGCCCGCCGGGGCCTGAGAGCCGGTGTCCGCGATGAGTTCTCCCGCTCGGGGCGGTCTTTCGTACGACAGGCCACTCCGAGCGGAGGACATCATGAGCACCGGCACCCCGTTGAACGAGGAATTCACCGCCGTATTGATCAAAAGCCCGAACGACGCCGGCTGGACCTATCTCGTCTGGCCCGAGTCCGTCGCGTTCTTCGGCACCCGCGGTCTGGTGAAGGTGCGCGGCACGATCGACGGTCACCCTTTCCGCAGCTCCTTCATGGCTCTCGGGGACGGCACCCACAAACTGCCCGTGAAGGCCGATCTCCGCAAGGCCATCGCGAAAGGCGAGGGCGACCGGGTGACCGTACGGCTCGAAGAACGGCTCAACTCCTAGTCAGGGCTTCCTCGCGGTACCGCCTCGGTGCCACCCCGACCGCCCGTTTGAAGGCGTTGCTGAAGGCGCTCTCGGAGGTGTAGCCGACGGACCGGGCGAGGGCGCCGACCGGGGCGGCGTCCTGGCGGAGGGCCCGGGCGGCGAGGTTCATGCGCCAGTTCAGCAGGTACGTCAGGGGCGGCACTCCGGCCGCCTCCTTGAACCGTACGGCGAACGTGGTGCGGGACATCGACGCCGCCCGGGCCAGCTCCTCCAGCCGCCAGGGGTGGGCCGGGTCGCCGTGCATCAGGCGCAGGGCGGGGGCCAGCCGCTCGTCGGCGAGGGCGCGCAGCCAGCCGGGCGGCAGCCCGTCCGACTCGGCCAGACAGACCCGCAGCACCTGGACGAACATCAACTGGGCGAGCTGCGCCGACACGAGCTCGACGCCCGCCCTGCGCGTCCGCATCTCGGCCGCCAACTGCCCGATGAGCCACCGCAGTACACCGGCCTCGGGCGAGTCGGCCCGGACGTGGACCAGCTCCGGCAGCGCCCGGCGCAGCAGGTCGCCGCGGTCGCGGCTCAGGTCGATGTGCCCTGAGACGCAGGCGACGTCCACCGCCTCGCCCTGCCCCAGGCGGCCCATCCGCGTCTCCGGGTCCATGACGACGTCGTCGGAGTCGGTCGGCTCGACACCGGGCCGGCTGCACAACGTGTACGGCTGTCCGCCGTCGGAGATCACGACGTCCCCCTCGGCGAGCCGCAGGGGTTCACCGCCGTCGTCCCGGACCAGCAGGCAGCCGCCCTGAACGACCGCGTTCACCTTCAGCCGGTCGCGTCCGCGCAGCTGGACGGCCCAGTCGCCGCCGGCCGTGAACCCTCCGGAGAACACGCTGCGTGCGTCGGCGACGGCGAGGGCATCGGAGAGGGGATCCACGGTCATGCTCGAACTATCACGCAAGTAATGCGGATTCTCAAGTATTCATCGTACGGAACGGCCGACCTACGGTGGTCTCACCAGCTCAAGCTGACAAGGAGAGAGCAGACATGACCACCACCGCACAGCAGCCCCTGAACTCCGGCTTCGGCGCCACGTCCACCGCCGAGGAGGTGATCAAGGGCATCGACCTCACCGGCAGGGTCGCGATCGTCACGGGCGGCTACTCCGGCATCGGCCTGGAGACCGCCCGCGTGCTGCGCGCCGCGGGCGCCGAGATCGTCGTACCGGCCAGGGACGTGGAGCGGGCCCGGACGGCGCTCAAGGCAGTGCCCGGAGCCGAGGTCGAGTACCTGGACCTGTTGGACCCGGCGTCCATCGACACCTTCGCGGAGAAGTTCCTCGCCTCCGGGCGCCCGCTGCACCTCCTGGTCAACAGCGCCGGGATCATGGCGACCCCACTGAAGCGCGACGCGCGCGGATACGAGACGCAGTTCGCCACCAACCACCTGGGGCACTTCCAGCTGACCACCCGGCTGTGGCCCGCGCTGGTCGCGGCCGAGGGCGCACGGGTCGTGGCGCTGTCCTCGCGGGGCATCCGCTTCGCCGGAATCGACTTCGACGACCTGCACTTCGAGCACCGGGCCTACGAGCCGTTCGCGGCCTATGGCCAGTCGAAGACGGCCAACGCCCTGTTCGCCGTGGAGCTGGACCGGCGCGGGCGGGCGCAGGGCATCCGGGCCTTCGCCGTGCACCCGGGTCTCATCATCGACACCGGACTCGTCAAGCACCTCGACACGTCAGTACTCCAGGCCGCGGGGGCGCTCGACGGCGAGGGCAGGCCCGTCCGTGATCCCGAGCGCCAGATGAAGACCGTGCAGCAGGGCGCGGCCACCGGCGTCTGGTGCGCGACCAGCCCGCAACTGGCCGGCCTCGGCGGGGTGTACTGCGAGAACGTCGACATCAGCCCGCTGGTGACCGCCGAGAACGAGGCTGCCTGGTACGCCGGCGAGAACACCCCTGGCGTGCTGCCCCGCGCCGTCGACCCAGAGGCGGCGGCCCGCCTCTGGGAGATCAGCGAGCGGCTTACGGCCTGACGATCGCGTCGATGCGGGCCAGTTCCTCGGCGTCGAAGTCCAGGTTGCGGGTGGCCGCGACGCTGTCCTCGATCTGCTGCGGGCTGCTCGCACCGACCAGGGCGGAGGTCACCCGGCCACCGCGAAGCACCCACGCCAGGGCCAGCTGCGCGAGGGTCTGCCCGCGCCCCTTGGCGATGTCGTCGAGGGCGCGCAGCTGCCCCACCAGGTCCTCGGTGACCGCGTCCGAGTTCAGGAACGGGCTGTCGCTCGCCGCCCGGGAACCCTCCGGGATGCCGTCGAGGTAGCGGGAGCTGAGCAGGCCCTGCTCCAGCGGGGAGAAGACGATGGACCCGACCTGCAACTCGTCGAGGGCGTCGAGCAGGCCCTCGTCCTCGGGGCGGCGGTCGAGCATCGAGTAGCGCGGCTGGTGGATGAGGAGCGGGGTGCCCAGCTCGCCGAGGATGCGGGCGGCCTCCCGGGTCTGCTCCGCCGAGTAGTTGGAGATGCCGACGTAGAGCGCCTTGCCCTGCTGTACCGCCGAGTGCAGGGCGCCCATCGTCTCCTCCAGGGGAGTCTCCGGGTCGGGGCGGTGCGAGTAGAAGATGTCGACGTAGTCCAGGCCCATGCGCGTGAGGCTCTGGTCCAGCGAGGACAACAGGTACTTGCGCGAACCCCACTCGCCGTAGGGGCCGGGCCACATCAGATAGCCGGCCTTGGTGGAGATCACCAGCTCGTCGCGGTACGACCCGAAGTCCGCCTTCAGCGCCTCGCCGAGGGCGGACTCCGCGGCGCCGGGCGGCGGACCGTAGTTGTTGGCCAGGTCGAAGTGGGTGACGCCGAGGTCGAAGGCGCGGCGCAGGATCGCGCGCTGGGTGTCGACCGGGCGGTCGGGCCCGAAGTTGTGCCACAGGCCGAGCGAGATCGCGGGGAGTTTCAGACCGCTGCGTCCGGTGCGCCGGTAGGGCAGCTCCGCGTAACGGTCGGGGTGTGCGGTGTACAACGCGACTCCAGAGGGGTTGGCACACGGGATACCGGTTCCAGGGAACCGTCGTCCACTCTGTCCGACCTGCGGGCAGTGGTCCAACAGAAGAATCCGATGGAATTCAGCGGTTACGCTTCTCAATCATGGAGCTGCGTCATCTTCAGCATTTCATCGCCGTCGCCGAGGACCAGCACTTCACCCGGGCGGCGGAGCGGTTGATGGTGTCCCAGTCGGGCCTGTCGGCGTCGATCCGTGCCCTGGAGCGGGAGTTGCAGACCCCGCTGTTCGTGCGCACCACCCGCCGGGTCACGCTCACGGAGGCCGGCCGGGCCCTGCTCGGCGAGGCGGAACGGATCCTCGCACAGGTACGGTCGGCGCACGAGGCAGTGGCCGCCGTGCAGGGCGTGCTGCGCGGCACCCTCTCCCTGGGCACCGAGCAGTGCATCGCCGGAGTGCATGTGGCGGGACTGCTCGCCGCGTTCCGGCGTCGGCACCCGGATGTGGAGATCCGGCTGCGGCAGGCGGGTTCCGGGGCGCTCGCGGAGGAAGTCGCGGCCGGACGCCTCGACCTGGCCTTCGCCTACCGCACCCAGGCGGACACCGACCAGCTGCGCTCGGTGTCCCTGACCAGCGAGCCGATGACCGTGCTGTGCCATCCCAGCCACCGGCTCGCCCGGATCGGCGCGGCGGTCACTCCGGACGACCTCGGCGGCGAGGTCTTCGTCGACTTCCACCCGGACTGGGCCTCGCGCCGCACCACGGACGCCGTCTTCGCCGCGGCGGGCGTACGGCGGACCGTCGCGCTGGAGGTCAACGACGTGCACAGCCTCCTCGACCTGATCGACGAGAACCTCGGGATCGCGGTGGTCCCCCAGCACTTCCGTCACAAGCGCGAGCCCCTCACCGCCCTCCCCCTCAAGGGAACGGGCGAGGAGGTCTACGAGACGGTGGCCCTGCTGCCGCCTCCCCAGGCCACCAGTCCGGCGGCGAGGGCGCTCATGACCCTCCTCGAAACCGGGACTCCGGCCGCGTGAGCGACGGCGATGCGCGAAGGTGGTCGTATGCATGCCAACGACATCCTCATTGACGCGTACGGCCGTATCCGGGAAGAAGTCCACGCCGCCGTCGACGGCCTGACACCGGACCAGCTGCACGCGCGCGTGGCCGCCGACGCCAACTCCATCGCCTGGCTGATCTGGCATCTGACCCGCGTCCAGGACGACCATGTCGCCGACGCCTCCGGCCTCGACCAGGTGTGGCTCACCCAGGGCTGGGAGAAGCGCTTCGGACTCGACCTGCCCGCCCGGGACACCGGATACGGCCACACCTCAGCGAAGGTCGGCAAGGTGCGCGTCGAGTCGGCCGGGCAGCTGACCGGGTATTACGACGCGGTGCACGAGCAGACCCTGGAGTATCTGCGCGGGCTGGCCCCGGAGGACTACGAGCGGATCGTGGACGAGCGCTGGGACCCGCCGGTCAGCCTGGGCGTACGGCTGGTCAGCGTCCTGTCCGACGACCTGGAGCACGTCGGACAGGCCCAGTACGTACGGGGGCTGCTTCAGAGCGCGGCGGCGTAGCCCGGCAGGACGACGTCCTCGATGAGGGCCTTGCGCTCGTCGTACGGGATGAACGCGCTCTTGAGGGCGTTCACCGTGACGGTGCGCAGGTCCTCGACCGTCCAGCCCGCCTCCTCGACCAGGAGGGACATCTCGCGGGTCATCGTCGTACCGGACACCAGTCGGTTGTCGGTGTTGAGGGTGACGCGGAAGCCGAGGTCCTTCAGGGCGGTGATGGGGTGCTCGGCGATCGAAGTGGCCGCGCCCGTCTGGAGGTTGGAGGTCGGGCACATCTCCAGGGCGATACGGCGGTCGCGGACCCAGCCCGCGAGGCGGCCGAGCTTGCCCTCGACGATGTCCTCGGTGATGCGGACGCCGTGCCCGATGCGCTGGGCGCCGCAGACCTGGAGGGCCTGGTGGATGCTGGGCAGGCCGTGGGCCTCGCCGGCGTGGATGGTGAACGGGACGCTCTCGCGGCGCAGGTGCTCGAAGGCGGCGAGGTGGTCGGCGGGCGGGAAGCCGTCCTCGGCACCGGCGATGTCGAAGCCGACGACACCGGCGTCCCGGAAGGCCACCGCGAGGTCGGCGGCCTCACCGACCCGGTCGAACATCCGCATTCCGCACAGCAGCGTCCGCACCTGGACCGGCGTCCCCGCCGCCGCGGCCTTCGCCATACCGGCCGCGAGGCCTTCCTGGACGGTCTCGACGACCTCGGCGAGCGTGAGTCCGCCGTCGGTGTTCAGCTCCGGGGCGTAACGCACCTCGCCGTAGACCACGCCGTCGGCCGCCAGGTCGAGGACGTACTCCTCGGCAACGCGCAGCAGGCCCTCACGGTTCTGCATGACGGCGAGGGTGTGCTCGAAGGTGGCGATGTAGCGCACCAGGTCACCGGAGTTGGCTGCGTCGAAGTACCACGCGGCGAGCTCGTCGGGGTCGGTGGTGGGCAGGGTGTGCCCGACCGTCTCCGCGAGCTCCACCACGGTGGCGGGGCGCAGGCCGCCGTCGAGGTGGTCGTGCAGCACGGCCTTGGGGAGCCGGCGGAGGGTGTCGGCGTCTATGCGCGTAGATGACATGTGCGGTCGTTCCTCGGTCGTTCGGTGAGCGGGGTCGGGCGGTACGGAGGTTCAGGCGGCGGGCTGGAGCAGGTCCCAGCGGTTGCCGTACAGGTCCTGGAAGACGGCGACCGAACCGTACGGCTCGTGGCGCGGCTCCTCCAGGAAGGTCACGCCCGCGGCGAGCATCCGGGCGTGGTCGCGGGCGAAGTCCTCGGTGTGCAGGAAGAAGCCGACGCGCCCGCCGGTCTGGTCACCGATCCGGCCGCGCTGGTCCTCGCCCTTTGCGCGGGCGAGCAGCAGACCGGTGCCGGAGCCGTCCGCGCCGGGCGGGGTCACCACGACCCAGCGGGAGCCGTCGGGGCGGGGCGCGTCCTCGACGAGGCGGAAGCCGAGAGCTTCGGTGTAGAAGCGGATCGCCTCGTCGTAGTCGTCGACGACGAGGGTGACCAGGGCGATACGGCTCATCGGGATGCTCTCCGTGCGGTTCCGTTCGACGGGATATTGACGGGTGAGGTTATACGTAAAACGTCACTCGCGCCAGTCGCCGTCGGGCCCGCCCCTCAGCGGGCCTCCTCGCCCTGCGCCACCTCCACCCGATGGTGGACGTCGATCATCGAAGTGGCCGAGGCGGCGAAGGAGAGCGCGGCGCAGGCGATCAGCAGGGCGGCGAGTCCGCAGGCGGCCGTGCGGTGGATGACGCGCGGGGCCGCGAGGAGGGCCTTGACGCGTTGCGGGACCGGGCCGGTGGTGGCGCCGGGGACGAAGTCCGGGCGGCGGGAGCGGGCCGACTGTCCGGCGAGGGCCGCGCGGGCGATGGCTCGGGCGATCAGGCGCCGGTCCCCGACGACGGTGGCGGCGGCCTCGTCGGCCGCGCGTTCGGCCGCGAGCCGGATCGTGTCGCGGACCGGGCCGAGCGCGGGGTGGCAGCGGGCGGCGAGTTCGGCGGCGACGAGGAAGTAGTGGTGGCCACCCGCGTTGTGCGCCCGCTCGTGCGCGAACAGCGCCTCGCGCTCGGCGGCGTCGAGGCTGCGCAGCATGCCGGTGGTGACGACGATGCGGTGCGGTCGCCCGGGCAGGGCGTACGCGTCCGGGTGCGGGGAGTCGACGACGCACAGGTCACCCGCGACGGGCCCGCACCCGGCCTGCGTGCGGGCGACACGCAACCCACGGGACTGGTGCAGCGCCCACCGGGTCAGCGTCCAGGCGCAGACGGCCAGTGCACCGGCGGACAGCACTGCCGCCGGCGGGACGAGACCGCCGTAGGAGGTGCGCAGGGGGTGGATCAGTTCGCCGAGCGACGCGAACAGCGGCAGTCGGAACAGTCCGGTCAGGACGAACGCTCCGAGAGCGGCGATGGTGCAGCCGGCCGCGGTCACCGCGGAGCCGGTGAGCAGCCACAGGGCGGTGACCGGCGTGAGCCGCTCCAGGGCGCGCCGGGCCATGGGCCGCAGCGCGAACGGCAGCACGAGCGGGAGGAGCAGCAGGGCGATCATCGGTCACCGGATTTCATCGCACCCAGGATCCCACGCCCCACCGCGTCGCAGCTACTGCTCACCGGATTCGAGAAGGTCGCGCAGGACGCGTTCGTCGTCGGGGCTGAGCTGGGCGACGAAGCGGGCGAGGACGGTCTCCCGGTCGCCGTCCCGGTCGAGTTCGGTGTGCATACGGCGGGCGGTGAGGCCCTGCGCGTCCTGGACGGGGAAGTAGGCGTACCCGCGGCCCTGGCGCCTGCGGTCGACGACGCCCTTGTCGTGCAGCCGGGTCAGGATCGTCGTCACCGTGGTGCGGGCCAGGCCCGTGCCGAGGCTCTGCTGCACCTCTCCAGGGGTCTGGGGGCCGCCGGCTGCCCAGAGGGCGGCCATGACGGTGGCCTCCAGCTCACCCGCCGGTCGGCGTTCGTCCTTCGCGTCGGCCATGGGAACGATCCTCACCCCGTCCTCTTCTGCGGTCCGGCAGACCGTCTACAGAATTGTAGTCATCAAGGTGCCGTGACGTCACTGCACCCGTGTGCCCGTTCCCGCGGACCCCTTGAGGAGGGGCCGGAGCGACCTCCGGGTCCGGGCGTGACAGGCTGGTGATCGTGTCGAGGCCGCCCCGGCACACTCCCCCATCGCGCACCGCCGTACAGGAGTTGAGCGTCATGTCCTCCGAGCTGCCGAAGTCGACCGGAGCTCCGGCCCGTCAGAACGTCACCTTTCCCAGCGCCGGGGGCACCGCCCACGGCTATCTCGCGCTGCCGCCGTCCGGGAGCGGGCCGGGGGTGATCGTCATCCAGGAGTGGTGGGGCCTGACCGACCACATCGCCAACGTGGCCGACCGGCTCGCGCAGGAGGGCTTCGTCGCGTTCGCCCCCGACCTGTACGGCGGGAACGTGGCCCACGAGAGCGACGAGGCCCTGCGGATGATGCGGGCCCTCCCGGTCGCCCGCGGTGTCGAACTGCTCTCCGGCGCGGTCGACCACCTGCTGTCCCTGCCCGAGGTCACCTCGGACACGGTCGGCGCGGTCGGCTTCTGCATGGGCGGCGGCTTCGTCCTGTACCTGGCGGCGGCCGACCCCAGGGTCAGCGCCGCCGTACCGTTCTACGGCGTGATCCAGGGCGAGTTCCCCGACTTCTCCGGGCTGAAGGCCCAAATCCTGGGCCACTACGGCGAGTTGGACGAGAGCATCCCCGCGAAGAGCCTCGACGCCCTGCGCGAGACCGTCGAGCGGGAGTCCGGCATCATCGCGGACCTGCGCCTCTACCCGGCGAACCACGCCTTCTTCAACGACGGCCGCCCGGTCTACGACGCCGACTCCGCGGCCCGCGCCTGGGCGAGCACGGTGCCCTTCCTGCACGCGCAACTGGGCTGACGCCAAAGCGCTTTCCCGCACGCCTCTCTCTGCTGACACCACGGCGCCCTGGTCCGAGGTCCTACGACCCCGGCCCGAGGCGCCGCGCGGGCGCCGCCGGTAGCGTCCCCGGCATGAAGATCACCGTGCCGCCCCGCGGCTACGAGGAGCGCAGGCGTGACGTACTGGCGCGTCTGGAACGGGAGTTGGACATCTGGGTGGCCTCGGCGGACGCCGGCGGGCTGCCCTTTCTGGTCCCGCTGTGGTTCGTGTGGGACGGGGAGGCCGTGTGGCTGTGCACCCGGCCCACGAACCCCACGGGCCACAACCTCAGCGCCGGGCGGCGGACGCGGCTCGCCTTCGCGGACACCCGGGACGTCGTGCTCATCGACGGTGAGGCCACGGCGTTCACCGCCAAGGACGTCCCGGCCGCCGCTGCCGAGGCCTTCGACGCGAAGTACGGCTGGGATCCCCGGGAGGAGCGTGCGCCCTACTCTTTCTTCCAGGTGAGGCCGCTGGCCGTCCAGGCGTGGCACGAGGTGCACGAGCTGCCCGAGCGAAATCTGATGCGGGACGGCGTATGGCTGGCGTGAGCAGCCCTGCTCCGGCTCAACCGGCCTTTCTGTGCAGGTCGTTGAGCCCGGCCAGTTCGTCGTCGGTCAGGCGGATCGAGCCGACCGCGACGTTCTCGGCGAGGTGGTCGGGGTTGCCCGTACCGGGGATGGCGAGGACGTGCGGACCCTGGGCCAGGGTCCAGGCCAGGCGGATCTGGGCGGGGCTGGTGTCATGCGCGTCCGCGACGGCCAGGACCCCGTCGTCGTGGGCGGTGGTCGCACTCCTGGCACCCCCCGCGCCCGCGATGGCGAAGAACGGCACGAACGCGATGCCCTGTTCGCCGCAGATCCGCAGCATGTCGTCGGTCTCGGCCTGGTACGAGTCGAGCGCGAACCGGTTCTGCACGCTCACCACCGGGGCGATCTCCTGCGCCTCGGCGAGGTGCCGGGGCTCGACGTCGGAGAGCGCGAGGTGCCGGACCAGACCCTCTTCCTGGAGTTCGGCGAGCGCGCCGAAGTGCTCGGTGATCGTGTCCTGCCCCATCCGGCGCAGATAGACCACGTCCAGCTGGTCGCGCCCGAGCTGGCGGAGGTTCTCCTCGACATGACCGCGCAGGTCGTCGGGGCGTGCCGCGCTGCCCCACTCCCCCGAGTAGGTGCGGAAGGGGCCGACCTTCGTGGCGATCACGAGGTCGTCGGGGTAGGGGGCGAGCGCGGTGTTGATGAGTTCGTTGGCCGACCGCAGCGTCGAGAAGTAGAAGGCGGCCGTGTCGATGTGGTTCACCCCGAGCTCAACTGCCTTGCGCAGCACGGCGATCGAGCGGTCACGGTCACTGGGAGTGCCGAGGTTGAAGGCGGCGCTGCCCGTCAGCCGCATCGCGCCGAAGCCGATGCGGTTGACGGACAGGTCGCCGAGTTTCCAGGTGCCCGCGGCTGCGGCGGTGATCTTCGCTGAGGTCATCAGCGGAGTTTCGCACATGCGCGCGGCGCGGCCACCCGCACTTTACGGATATGTGTAGGTGTTCAGGCTGTCGACGGCCGAGGCGGGGTTGCCCAGGTCGTAGCGGTCCACGGCGAGGAAGTTGGGCTTCTTGCGGGCGGCCGGCTGGCAGAACCGCTGGGCCCGGTCGAGGACCTTGGTGTTGTCGGTCCCCGCCGTCCCGGCGATGGTCGCGTCACGGAAGTGGTTCATGACGAACAGTGGGCGGAACCCCGAATAGGTCTGGGTGAGCGGGACGTTGAGGTCGCTGCCGTACCAGCGGCTGTAGCAGGACCAGTCGGAGGTGCCGGCGCCGGAGCCCATGGACCAGTAGTTCTCGACGGTCCACTCGCGCTGGTACATCACGCCGAAACTGTCCCGGGTCAGTCCGGCGGACTGGTCGGAGGCGCGGCTGTGGTCGGTGAAGATCAGCAGGCGGTGGTTGGCGGCGATCAGGTCGGCCATCTTCGGCCAGCCGTTCTGCTGCACACCGGTCTGGTCGGGGCGGTACAGGACGTCGTACAGGCCGTTGACGCGGGCGAGTTCACTGCGCAGGACGGTCGGGTCGACGTAGTCCTCCAGGAAGACGGTGACGAACTGGTCGGTGTGCGCCCTGAGGAAGTCCACGATGCGCTGGAGGTCGACGTTGAGGGCGACCGGGCTGCTGACCAGGGTGCAGCTGTCGTGGCAGAGGATCGCGCCGTCGGGGGTCTGGTGGATGTCCAGCATGAACCCCCTTACACCGTCGGAGAGTTGCTGGTTGATGCCCCGGGCCTGGTTGGGGAAGAAGTTCACGAAGGGCGGGGCGAAGCCGCCGTCGACTCCGTTGGCGTAGGCGTTGTGCGCGGTGAGGAACGTGACCTGGTCCAGGGTGCGTTGGTCCTGGGCCGGGATCGGCTTGGTGGGTGAAGTGATCGGGGTCAGGTACCAGGAGGCGAGGCCGCCGGAGGAGCCGATGGCCAGCTGGGCCGGGTAGTTGGCGCCGGAGGGCTTGGCTGCCACGGTCAAGTAGCTTGCCGTGCCGGGGACTTGGAGCGAGTACTGGTCACCGCCGGTCGCATTGATCTGCCAGGCCGCGTCGGCGCTCGTGCATGCGACGGTCTTCGCCTGGGCGCCCGAGCGGCCGAGGCAGCTGCCTGCGGTGTCGGCGCTCTCCAGGACGTACGAGGACCCGCTCGCCTTGAGGTTCCACTGCTGGTGATCCTCGTTGCCCTTGGGGTTGTGCTGCTCCACCACTCCCCCCTTGTCGGCCGCGTCGAGCCCGGTGGTGGCGCTCTGGACGTAATAGGTGCCGGGCGCCGGGACCGCGTCGGCGGCACCGGCCGGTGGAGAGACGAGCGTCGTGGCCAGCGCCGCGGTGATGGCGAACAGGGCGTGGGGGGTTCGCATGGGTGCCCTTCGGTTGAGTGTGGTCAGGCTCATGACACCGGAAAGGTGATCGGCCCACACCCAAGCGCCTCTGGTCTGAACCAGTCAAGAGGCATGAACGGTCCGCGGAATGAACGGCGAAGGGCGGTCACCGATCAGCGGGATCTCCTCAACTCCCGCCACGCCACGTAGTGATCGAGCAGAGTCTCCTCCAACGGCCGGTAGCGGATGCCCAGTTCCTCCACTCCGCGCCGGTTGTCGACCGCGAACCTGATCCCCAGGTGCTTGCGGATGTAGTCCTGGGTGAGCCCGAACGCGGGGCCCAGGATGCGCACCGGCCAGTGCGGGAGGCCGTGCCCGGGCAGCCGGTAGTTGCGGGGGAAGTGCTGCCGCAGGGCGCGGGACATATCGAGGAAGGACGCCATCCGGCTCGCGGCGACGATGTATCGGCCGTGCGCGTCGGGGCGTTCGGCCGCCGCGATGTGCGCGCTCGCGACGTCCCGCACGTCGGCGACGGTGAAGCTGAAGTCCGGTGCCCCGTAGAAGAAGTAGCCCTTGAAGAGTTCGTCGAGGAGGAACAGGCTGCCGGAGTCCGAGGCCGGGGTGAGTGAAGGACCCAGGATCAGGCCGGGGTTGACGGAGACCATGCGCCAGCGGTCCTGTGCGTGTGCCGCGTCCCAGGCGGCGCGTTCGGCGACGGTCTTGGCGTAGTGGTACGGGTTGTTCTCGACCGTACTGGTGGTGTTGACGTAGTCCTCGGAGAGGATCTCGTCCTTCATCTCCCGTACGTCGGCGTAGTCCCCGAAGATCGCGCCGACCGTCGATGTGAACACCAACTTCTCGACGGTGGGCGTGCGTTCGATGCCGGCGAGGACGTTCCGGGTGCCGGTGAGCGCGGGTTCGACGACGTCCTTCCGGCCGTCCTTGATCTTCTCCGGCATCAGGAACGGCGAGGCCACATGGAACACGACCCGGCAGCCCTCCATGGCCGCGTCGAAGGAGCCCGCCGCCAGCAGATCGGCCTCGAACAGCTCGAGAGCGCCCGGGAATTGGGTCTGCATCGCCCGCAGCGGCGCGACCTTCGCCTCGTTGCCGAGGGACCGCACGGTGGTGTGCACCCGGTAGCCGCGCTCCAGCAGTTGCCGGACCAGATGGCTGCCGACGAATCCGCTGCCGCCGGTCACCAACACCGTCCCGCCGCCGACACTCATCCCTGGCTCCGATCACCCGTGGCATCCAGCGCGCACGCTACAACGGTGATCGGTCCCGGGTCAGCGGTTCGGCCGCTACGACTCTCAACTCCCGCTTCCCGTATAGGCGGCCGTGGTCCGGTCGGCGGACGCGCGGGCCGCCGCCTCGTCCTCACCGCTCGCGACGTTGGCCGCGTACCAGGCCTCGCTGCTCAGCGTCACGAAGCGGCGGCCCTCCTCGGACGCCATCCAGGCCATGGCGTCCTCGGGCTTCACGGGACTGGCGCCCGACAGGTTGCCGCCGAGCCCCAGGAGGATCGAGTCCCAGCCGACGCCCACCGCGCCGGGTCCGAACTCGGCCCACTTCGTGTCGTCGACATGGGCGATGTGCTCCAACTCGAAGCGCGCTCCGTCGCCCTCGGGCGTCAACCGCAGCTCGATCCAGCTGACTTCGCCGCCGAACTCCCAGGTCGCGAAGAAGCCGTTGGGCGGGTCGCAGCGCTCGATCGTGCCGCCCGCGTTGCCCTGCAACTGGTACTTGCCGCCCAGCCGCAGTTCGCCGGTGACCGGCAGGAACCAGCGCGGGATGCGCTCGGGGTTGGTGCAGGCGTCCCAGACGTCGGCGACCGGTGAGTCGTAGGACTGGGCGATGGTGATCACGCGGGCCTCGCCCGCCTGGAAGTCGCGGCGGCCGACCCGGCGGCTCACGGAGTTGATCTGATGGGTCACGTCGATCACGGGGTGCTCCTCGGAGTGTCGTCGTCGGCCTCGTGGAGCCGGCGCTCACGCTTGCCCCGGGCCAACTCCGTGGCCAGGGCGTCCAGATGCGGGGTCCAGTGGCGGCGGAACCGGTCGAGCCAGGCGTCGATGTCACGCAGCGGCTCGGAGTTCACCGCGTACAGGCGGCGGGTGCCGTCCGGCCGTACCGTCGCGAATCCGTTCTCCCGCAGCACCTTCAGATGCTGGGAGACCGCGGGCTGCGATATCCCGAACTCCCGCCGGACGACATCGCTGACCGTCCCGGCGGGCTGCTCGCCCTCGGCGAGCAGCTCCAGGATGCGGCGGCGCACGGGGTCCCCGAGCACATCGAAAGCGTGCATGAGCACCAAAGTATCACCGGTCGCTTATATAATAAACCCTGTATAAAATGAGTGGTTTAGGTTGAGGCCAGCGGGTTAGACAACAGCGCCGTTGGGTG
>NZ_JBHYWD010000002.1:61430-116644 GCF_042751305.1 Streptomyces hokutonensis | reverse complement strand
GGGGGGCGCGCGCGGTCACCCCCCCCCACGCCACCCGCCTCACTCACCCAGACAATCACAGAGAGATATATCAACCGGGCCCGGTGATACATGGAGGGGTGGCGGGTCAGGCCAGCGGCTTCTCCAGCAGCGCCTTGCGGTGGCTGAACGTCTCGATCGAGTAGCGGCCGTGGTAGTTGCCCATACCGCTCTCGCCCACGCCGCCGAACGGCAGGTCGGAGACGGTGAGATGGGCGAGCGGGAGGCCGTAGCCGACGGCGCCCGAAGAGGTCTCGGCGGCGATCCGGGCACGGGTGTCGTCGGAGTCGGTGAAGACGTACAGGGCGAGGGGCTTGTCGCGGTCGTTGATGAAGTCGATCGCCGCGTCGACGTCGGGGACGGTGACGATCGGCAGGATCGGGCCGAAGATCTCCTCCGCCATGACGGGCGCCTTCGGGTCCACGTCGGCGAGCACGGTCGGCGCGATGTACTTGTCGTCGCGGTCGCTGCGTCCGCCGACGACGACCCGGCCGGAGTCGAGCAGTCCGGCCAGCCGGTCGAAGTGGCGTTCGTTGACGATCCGGCCGTACTCGCCGGAGGTCTGCGGGTCGGCGCCGTAGACCTTCTCCACCGCGGTCACGAGGAGGGGTTCGAGCGCGGCGGCTGTCTCCGGGTCGGTCAGGACGTAGTCGGGGGCGACGCAGGTCTGGCCGGCGTTGAGGAACTTTCCGCGCGCCAACCGGTCGGCGACGACGGAGAGATCGGCGTCGCGGTCGACGAACGCCGGTGATTTGCCGCCGAGTTCGAGGGCGACCGGCGTCAAGTGCTCGGCGGCGGCGCGCAGGACGATGCGGCCGACGGCGCCGTTGCCGGTGTAGAAGATGTGGTCGAAGTGCTCGGCGAGCAGGGCCGTGGTCTCGGGGATCGCGCCCTCGACGACGGCGACCGCGTCGGTGTCGAGGTAGGCGGGCACCAGCCGGGCGATCGCGGCGGAGGTGGCCGGGGCCAGCTCGCTGGGCTTGAGGACCACCGCGTCGCCCGAGGCCAGCGCGCCGACAACCGGGGTCAGCAGGAGCTGGACCGGGTAGTTCCAGGGGGCGATCACGAGGACGACACCGAGCGGGTCGTACTGCGTCCAGGCGGTCGCGTCCGTACCGAGGTGGGCCGGTACGGGGGCGGACTCGGGCCGCAGCC
This sequence comes from Streptomyces hokutonensis, assembly GCF_042751305.1. Classification (GTDB taxonomy): domain Bacteria; phylum Actinomycetota; class Actinomycetes; order Streptomycetales; family Streptomycetaceae; genus Streptomyces; species Streptomyces hokutonensis_A. Next base: position 115,471 of record NZ_JBHYWD010000002.1, on the reverse strand, counting down.
ACTCCTCGAGGTGGTCGAGGGTGTGGTCGATCTCGCGGATCGTGAAGCCGATCTCGGTGCGCTGGGACTCGGCGGCGCTCTTGCCGAGGTCGGCATGGAGGGCGGCGGCGAGGTCGTCGCCGTGCTCCGTGAGCAGGTCGCGGAGGCGGCGGAGCTGGGCGGTGCGCCACTCCACGGGCTTGGTACGGCCGGTGCGGAAGGTCGCGCGCAGGCGGGCCACGATGTCGGCGGGCTGCTCGGGGCTGGGCTGGTTCACGGTGCCTCGCTGCTGGTGCGTGGGAGTTCTCTACGGACAGGTGTATATAGCAACCATTCATACACCGGGAAAAATTCCGGTGGGAACATGGTCACCTCCCACGTGATGGCTGTCACATCCGCACGAGCTCCCGGCGACGCCGTTCCAGGTACCCGCGCTCCGCCGCGCTCTCCGTCCGGGCGAGCGCCGCCTCGTACGCCGCGACCGCCTCCGCGCGGCGGCCCAGCCGGCGCAGCAGATCGGCGCGCACCGCGTGAAACACGTGGTAGTCGTCGAGGTCCAGCGTGTCCACGAGGTCGAGGGCCTTGCGCGGTCCGTCCACCTCGGCGACGGCGACGGCCCGGTTGAGGGCGACGACCGGGCTCGGCGCGACGGCCATGAGCTGGTCGTAGAGCTGGAGGATCTGCCCCCAGTCCGTCGCGTCCGCGGTCGCCGCGTCGCTGTGCACGGCGTTGATCGCGGCCTGGATCTGGTAAGGCCCGGGGTTGTTCAGTCGCAGGCACCGCCGGACGAGTGACTGGCCGTCGGCGATCAGCTCGTGGTCCCAGCGGTCGCGGTCCTGCTCGGGCAGGGGCACCAGCTCGCGGTTCGCGCCCTCCCGGGCGGTCCGGCGCGACTCGACGAGCAGCATGAGCGCGAGCAGGCCGGTGACCTCGGGCTCGTCCGGCATCAGTTCGGAGAGGAGGCAGCCGAGGCGCAGGGCTTCGGCGCACAGTTCGGGCGAGCCGGTGTAGCCCTCGTTGAAGATCAGGTAGACGACGGCCAGGACGCCCTTGAGCCGGTCGGGGAGGTCGGCGTCGCGGGGCACCCGGTACGGGATCTTCGCGTCGCGGATCTTGGCCTTGGCGCGGACCAGGCGCTGGGCCATCGTCGGTTCCGGCACCAGAAAGGCACGGGCGATCCGGGCGGTGGTGAGCCCGCCGAGCAGCCGCAGGGTGAGCGCGACCTGTGCCTGGGTGGCGAGCGCGGGGTGGCAGCAGGTGAAGATCAGGCGGAGCCGGTCGTCGCGCACGGGTCCCTCCTCGGCGGGCGCGTCGGACGCGTGCAGCAGGGCGGCCTCGGCGTGCCGGGCCTCCCGGGAGGACTCGCGGCGCAGCCGGTCGATCGCGCGGTTGCGGGCGGTCGTGATGATCCACCCGGCCGGACTCGGCGGCACACCGGTCTCCGGCCATTTCTGTACGGCCGTGGTGAAGGCGTCCTGGACCGCTTCCTCGGCGAGGTCGATGTCGCCGAGGAAGCGGACCAGGACAGAGACCGCGCGCCCGTACTCGGCACGGAAGACGGCCTCGATATCGGTGGCGAACGCCATCAGTCCTCGGAGGTGTTCATGAAGGGGCGCACCTCCACGGGCAGGGTGGTGGCCCAGGTCGCCCGCCTGCCCCATTCCAGAGCCGCGTCCAGGTCGGCCGCCTTGATGACGCACAGGCCGCCCAGATACTCCTTGCCCTCGGCGTACGGACCGTCCGTGATCAGCACGTCTCCGTCCTTGGGGCGCAACACGGTGGCCGTCTCCGGGCCGTGCAGTCCGCCGGCGAAGACCCAGGCACCGGCGGCCTGGAGCTCGTCGTGGAAAACATCCAGCTTGCGGCGGATCTCCGCCATCTCCTCGGGGGAGGGCATCTGTCCGTCGGTCGGCGTGATCACACTGAGCAGGTAGTGCTGCATGGCGTCCTCCATGGCGCAGGGGGTTCTCGAAGTCCCTGGGGGGATCTCTCACCTCCTACACGAACGCCGTGTTCCCGGATCGACAGCGCGCCTCAGGAAACCGGCAGGATTTTCTCCACGGGTTCCTCGGTGGGCGCTTCCGCGGGCTCCTGGTCCAGGGCCGCGGTGAGCCGCGCCAGCAGTCGTACGAGGTCGCCGTGGTCGTCTATCGCGTCGAGCAGCCGGGTCTGGTCGGTGAGGAGACGGTGCGCGGCACGCTGGTGGAGGGTGCGGCCCCGGGCGGTCAGGTGGAGCAGGACGCGACGGCGGTCGGCGCGGTCGGGGCGGCGGTAGACGAGGTTGTCGGCGACCATCCGGTCCACCAGCTTGGTCAGGCTCGGCGCGGGCATCAGGACCTGGTCGGCGATCTCGGTCATCGGATGTCCCTTGCCGTCCGCGATGACCGACAGGACGCGCCACTGCTCGACCGAGCAGTCCTCCTCGGCCAGTACGACGGCCATGCGCAGGCCCATCCGCCGCTCGGCGTGACTCAGCAGGTGGGCGAGGCCCGGCGACGGTACGGACGACATTGCCGCTGTCCTTCCGGTAGGTCTACTGTGCGGTTCAGATTACGAGCCTCTGCGAGGGCGCCGGGGCCGGGCCCGGTTTCCGTGCCCTCATGCCCTCACGGAGGTGGTCTGGTGCGTTCCCTGCCGCCCGGGCGGATCAGCGGCCCGGTCAGGACTCTGGTCGTGGCGCTGGTCGTCCCGCTGCGAGGTCCCGCAGGCGTCTTCGGCCCGTCCTGCGAACTGGCCGCACAGCTCGCCGTCGAGGAACTCAACGCCACCGGCGGGGTGTTGGGCCGCGAGGTCCGGCTGATCGTGGTGGACGGCGGCTGCCCGGCGGAGCAAGTGGCCGCCGAGGTCGAGGTGTTGGTGTCGATGCGCGCGGTCGACGCGGTGGTCGGCTGGCACACCTCCGCGGTCCGCAAGGCGCTGCTGCCGCGCATCGCGGGCCGGGTGCCGTACGTCTACACCGCGCAGTACGAGGGCGGCGAGCGCACGCCCGGCGTGTTCCTGACCGGTGAGACCGACGCGGCCCAACTCCTGCCCGCCATGCGCCTGTTGGCGGAGGAGACGGGTGCGCGGCGCTGGTGCACGGTGGGCAACGACTATGTGTGGCCGCGCGTCACCGCACGGGCCGCGCGCCACTACGCCCGGGAGTGCGGCGGCCGGGTGCGCGACGAGGTCTTCGTTCCCTTGGGCACGTACGAGTTCGGTCCGGTCCTGCGCCGGGTCGAGCGGTGCGAGGCGGACGCGGTACTGATGCTGCTGGTCGGGGGCGACGCGGCGCGCTTCAACAGGGCGTTCGCCGCCCATGGGCTGCACCAGCGCTGCCTGCGGCTGAGCACGCACATGGACGAGAACATCCTGCTGGCCACCGGCGCGGAGGCCACCGAGGGACTGTGGGCGGCGGCCGGCTACTTCGAGACCCTCGCCACCGCCGAAAGCCTTGATTTCAGCGGGCGTTACGCGGCCCGGTTCGGCGTGGAGGCACCCGTCGTGGGCAGCCTCGGCGAGTCGTGCTTCGAAGGCGTACGGCTGCTGGCGGCGCTGGCCGAGCGGGCGCGATCGCTGGATGTGGGCGCCATGTGCGCGCTCGGCGGCACGGTTTCCTACGAGGGACCGAGAGGCGTACTGCGTCTGCACGGCAATCACCTCCGCCAACGGCTGTATCTGGCGCGGGCGGACGCCTTCGACTTCGACATCGTCGCCCAACTCTGACCTCCCCCACCTGCCAGGATCAAGGCTACCTTCCCGCAGGAATAGTTTCCACAGGAAGCATCAATTAAATCTACGCGCGTCGCCAAAAGAATTTTGAAAGGTCTCTCATTTAAAGCGTCCGAAACGGTCGGGAAACAATTCGGCGTGACTCTTCCGTCCAACTCCCCCGGGCCGTCCGGGAGATGACCCACACCCGTGGAAGAGGGAAGTGTCGTGACGGAGATCGTCGACAAAGAGGCGCCGGCAACGGCTGCCGGACGGACCTACAACGACTGGGCGCAGAACGACACGCTGGAGGACTACTCGCTGCGCTACGCACCGAAGTCCTTCCGGCGCTGGACGCCGTACGTGGTGGCCACCACCGCGCTCGGCGGCATCGCGTACCTCGCCGACTTCGCCATCGGCGGCTCGATCGCGATCTCGAACGGCTTCTCCAGCGCCATGGTGGCGATCCTGGCGGCGGCGGTGACGATCTTCCTCACCGGCATCCCGATCTCGTACTACTCGGCCAAGTACTCGATCGACATGGACCTGTTGACCCGGGGCGCCGGTTTCGGCTATCTCGGCTCGACCCTCACGTCGGTCATCTACGCCAGCTTCACCTTCATTTTCTTCGCGCTAGAGGGCTCGATCATGGCGCAGGCGCTCGACCTGGGTCTCCACATCCCCCTGGCCGTCGGCTACTTGATCTGCTCCCTGATCATCCTGCCGCTGGTCATCTACGGCATGACCGCGCTCTCCAAGATGCAGGTGTGGACGCAGCCGGTGTGGCTGGTGCTGATGGTCGCGCCGTTCGTGTCCATCGCGATCCAGGAGCCGGGCAAGTTCTCGCAGTTCACCCACTTCGCGGGCAACTCCCCCACCGGGTCGAGCATCAGCATGCTCGGGGTCGGCGCGGGCGCCGGTGTGGCCCTGTCGCTGATCGCGCAGATCGGTGAGCAGGTCGACTATCTGCGCTTCATGCCCGACAAGACCCCGCAGAACGCGAAGAAGTGGTGGGGCGCGGTGCTCTCCGCAGGACCCGGCTGGGTGATCCTCGGTGCGGCGAAGCAGATGGGCGGCGCGTTCCTCGCCTTCTACATCGCCGGCAGCGTGGGCCTGGCCAAGGCCAACGAGCCCATCCAGCAGTACGTGCACGGCTTCAAGACCTTCGCCGCTCCGGTCGCCCTGGGTCTGGCCACGTTCTTCGTGATCCTCTCCCAGATAAAGATCAACTCGACGAACGCGTACTCCGGTTCGCTGTCCTGGTCGAACTTCTTCTCCCGTCTGACACACCGTCACCCGGGCCGCGTGGTCTACATCTTCCTCAACGTGGGCATCGCCCTGGCCCTGATGGAGGGCGGCGTCTTCGGCTTCCTCAACACGGTCCTCGGCTTCTACTCCAACGTGGCGATCGCCTGGATCGGCGCGGTCGTCGCCGACCTGGTCATCAACAAGCCGCTCAAACTCAGCCCGTCCTACATCGAGTTCAAGCGCGCCCACCTGTACAACTTCAACCCGGTCGGCTTCGGCTCGATGCTCATCGCCTCGGCCGTCTCCATCGCCGCGTACTTCGAGGCCTTCGGCGACTACGGCAAGGCGTACTCCCCCTTCATCGCCCTGTTCCTGGCGATGGTGCTCTCGCCCCTGTTCGCGTACCTCACCAAGGGCAAGTACTACATCGCCCGACTCGACGACCTGGAGGAGCCGCTGCTCGGCCCCGACGGGCTGCCCTCGGCCGTGGAGCTGACCTGCACGGTCTGCGCGACGGCCTTCGAGCGCCCCGACGTGGCGAACTGCCCCTTCCACTCCGGCCCGATCTGCTCCCTCTGCTGCAGCCTGGACAAGGACTGCCACGACTCCTGCAAGACCGGCCCCGGCGCGACCGGCCCGGTCGACCTCGCGATGCCCGCCGTCCGCTCGGCCGACTGACCGCCACGTCGTCTCCACCGCTCCGGCCCGCGTCCCGCGACACGGGCCGGAGCGTCGCGCGTGGCCGGGTCGGCCGATCGGGAGAATCACCCGCATGACCTCCCACGTTCTCGTCACCCGCGCCCGACGACTGGCGGACGACCTCCTCGCCCCGCACGCCGAACAGGTCGACCAGGAGGGCGTCCCGGCGACCCACATCGAGGCGATCAAACAGTCCGGCCTGCTGGGCGTGAGCGCCCCCGTGGCCTACGGCGGCTCGGCGGCACCCGGCGCGGTGGCGAGGGAGACGGCGGAGATCCTGGCCGGGGCGTGCTGCTCCACGTGGTTCGTGCAGACCCAGCACCACACGCCCGTCATGACGCTGGCGAAGAGCGAACTGCCGGTGCGGGAAAGGCTGTTGGGCCCGCTCTCCCGAGGTGAGCTGATGTCCGGGGTGGCGTACGCGCATCTGCGGGCGTACCCGCGCGTCCCCGTACGGGTGTCGCGGGAGCGGGGAGGCTGGCGCTTCGACGGTACGGTGCCCTGGTACACGGGCTGGGGCCTGAACGACGTGATGCTGCTCGCGGGAGTGACGGACGCGAACGAGGCGTTGTTCGCGTTCACCGAGGCGCGGGAACAGCCAGGCCTGCGTCCCTCAACTCCGATGCGGCTGGCGGCACTTACCGCTTCCCGGACCGTGTCGCTGGAGCTGGACGGCCTGTGGCTCCCCGAGGAGGCGGTGGCCCTGCGCGCGCCGTACGCGGAGTGGGCGAGGGCGGACCGCCCGAAGCCGACGAACGCGTCACCGGCGGTGTTCGGAGTCGCCGCGGCGGCGCTCGCCCTGCTCGACGACGACACCGCCGACCCGCTCCGCACCCGCCTCGACGAGGTACGCGAGCAGGCCTACTCGCTGGCCGAACACCCGGTACCGCACGAGCACTTGGCCGAGCGGCTGGCTCTCAGGACCCAGGCGTACGAGGTGCTGATGACGGCCACGACGGCGGCCGTGGTGGCCGGGGGCGGCAGATCCCTGTCCTTGACGAGCAGGGCCCAACGCCTCGCGCGCGAGGCGCTGTTCCTGCTGGTCCAGGGCCAGACGGCGGAGTCGAGAGCGGCGCACTTGAAAGCACTGGCCGACGCGTAATTCGCTTGACCCGGTCACGGAGCGACGCTGCACTGTGGCGGTGCATCACGGGACGTGGTGCCGTTACCCCGGGGAGGCAGCGACAGTGGTGGAGATCCGTCCCACGACCGACGAGGACCTCGACGTCTTCGTCGACACACTCCATGCCGCGTTCGGAAACTTCCGGGAATCGCCGACCGAAGGCGGCGGTCTCTGGTGGTCGGCGCTCGAGATGGACCGCTGTCTGCTCGCCACGACGGCGGACGGCCGGCCCGTCGGCACCGCCGGCGCATACTCCTTCGAGCTCACTCTGCCCGGTGAGAACCTCGTCCCGGTCGGCGGGGTGACCGCCGTCGGCGTCCTGGCCTCGCACCGACGCCAGGGTGTGCTCAGCGCGATGATGCGCCACCAGCTCACCGAGCTGCGCGCCCGCGGCGAGTCCCTCTCCGTGCTGCTGGCCTCCGAGGCCCTGATCTACCGCAGGTTCGGCTACGGACCGGCGACCTACACCCAGCGGCTGACGGTGCCGCGCCACCGGGCCGCCCTCACCGTTCCCCGGGCGGGCGACACGGCCGCGGGCCCGGCGTCCGGCTCGGTCGAGCTGCTGCCTCGTGCCGAGTGCGGCGAGATCCTGGAGGAGGTCTACGACCGCTACCGCCGCGCACAGCCCGGAGCGCTGTCCCGGCCGCACCGCTGGTGGGCCGCGGGCGCGGGGCAGCCCCCGATCTCTCCGAAGCCTCGTTATGTCGCTGTCCACCGGGACGCAGACGGGGTTCCGGACGGCTACGCCAGCTATGCGCTCGGCGACTCCCGAAACCTGACCGTGGACGAGACCATCGCCGCCGATGACGCCGTCTTCACGGCGCTGGCCCGGTTCGTGCTCGGCCACGACCTGGTCGGTCAGGTCGTGTTCAAGCAGTTCCCGCCCGGCCACCCGCTGCGCTGGCAGCTCGCGGACTTCCGCGCGGGAGAGGTGAGCGGCGACACCGACTGGCTCTGGGTACGGCTGCTGGACGTCCCGCGTGCCCTGACCGAGCGCGGCTGGTCGACGGACGGGGAGCTCGTCCTCGACGTGGACGACCCGTTCCTCGACGAGCACGGCCGCTATCTGCTGACCGTCCGGGACGGCAAGGCCGAGTGCGTCCTCACCGGCCGGGAGCCCGATCTCTCCATGGACATCAGCGACTTGGGCTCGGTCTACCTCGGCGGCACCGCGCCGAGCACGCTCGTGCGGGCCGGACACATCCGGGCCCACCGTCCGGACGCGCCCGCCCTCGCCGACGCGCTCTTCCGGTCCGATCGCTCCCCGCACTGCCTGCACTGGTTCTGACCGCGACCGGCATCGGGGGGCGCGAAGCCGGGCCGTCCTGCGGCTCGGCGGCCACCCGGCCCCGACTCGGCTCACCCGGCTCAGCCGGCGAACGGCACCTGTGCCTCAGCAGGCAGCTGCCCGCCGACCGGGTGCCGCCAGATTCCCTCGGCGGCCAGCCTCGGCAGCACCCCTTCCCCGAACCAGTACGCCTCCTCCAGATGCGGATAACCCGAGAGCACGAACTCCTCGATCCCCAGCGCCGCGTACTCCTTGATCCGCTCGGCGACCTCCTCGTGGCTGCCGACCAATGCCGTCCCGGCCCCGCCCCGGACCAGACCGATCCCGGCCCACAGGTTGGGATGGATCTCCAGCCCGTCCCGGCTGCCCCCGTGCAGGGCCAGCATCCGCTGCTGCCCCTCGGACTCGCTCCGGGCCAACCCGGCCTGTACGGATTTCACGGTCTCGGCGTCGAACCCGTCGAGCAGCCGGTTCGCCTCGGCCCAGGCCTCGGCGGACGTGTCACGCGTGATGACGTGCAGCCGGATACCGAAGCGGAGCGTCCGTCTCTCCTTCGCGGCCAGCCCCCTGATCCATGCGATCTTGTCGGCGACCTGGGCCGGCGGCTCGCCCCAAGTGAGGTACACGTCCACGTACTTGGCCGCGATCTCGCCCGCGATCGGCGACGATCCCCCGAAGTACACCTCGGGCACCGGTTCCGGCAGCCGCGCCAGCTTCGCGTCCTCGACCCGCAGGTGCTCGCCGGCCAGGTCGACGGTCTTGCCGTCCCACAACTCCCGCACGATCTCCAGGAATTCGCCGGTACGGCGATAACGGTCGTCCTTGTCGAGGAAGTCCCCGTAGGCCCGCTGCTCGTGGCTCTCGCCGCCGGTGACGACGTTGAGCAACAGCCGTCCGCCGGTCTGCCGCTGGAACGTGGACGCCATCTGCGCGGCGAGCGTGGGCGAGACGAAGCCGGGCCGGAAGGCGACCAGGAACTTCAGGCGTTCGGTGTGCTGGCTGACCATGGCGGTGGTCAGCCACGCGTCCTCGCACCAGGCGCCGGTGGGCGTGAGGGCGCCCACGAATCCCAGGTCCTCGGCCGCGCGGGCGATCTGGCTCAGATAGGCGACCGTCGGCGGCCGGTCCCGTCCGGAGGCGGTGGCGGGGGTACCGTGACCGCCGCCGACGACATGGCGGCTGTCTCCGTTGGTGGGGAGGAACCAGTGGAAGGTGAGGGACACAGGGGGTCTCCGATCCGGACTGTCCTGAAGGGGGTTAGAGGAGGCCGTGGCGGGGTGGCCGGGTGCCGTTGAGCACGTATCTGCCGATGTGCTGGATCTTCCAGCGCGCCGGGTCGTGCAGCGTGTGGGTGCGGGCGTCGCGCCAATGCCGGTGCAGGTTCAGCGAGTTGAGGGCCGAGCGGGTGCCGGACACCTCGAAGAGGGCGCCCGCCACCTCCACGGCCGTCTGCGCGGCGTGCACCTTGGCCGCCGCCACCGCGATGGACGCCTCCGCCGCCGAGTCGTCGGTCAGATTGGCGCGCGCCGCGTCCACGGCCCGGGCCGCCTGGATCAGCAGGGCCTCGGACGCCCTTGTCTGGATGGCGAGTTCACCGAACCGCTGGATCAGCAGCGGGTCCGCGGCGGCGGTCTCCAGCCCGCTCTCGAACCACGGGCGGCTCTTCGTCCGGACGAACTCGGCCGCTTCGGCCAACGCTCCCCCGGCGATTCCGGCGTCGATGGCCGCGTGCAGCAACTGAGCGACGGCGCCGTGGAGTTGGGGGCCTTCGAAGGTGAGGTGGTGGGGCAGGACCCGGTCCGCCGGGACGGAGACCGCCTCCAGGCGGACCGTGCCGCTGGCCGTCGTGCGCTGTCCCATTCCGTCCCAGTCGTCGACGACCGTGACGCCCTCGGCGTCGCTCGGGACGTAGGCGACATGCAGATTGTCGTCCTCGGTACGGGCGAGGACGGGGATCCAGTCGGCGAAGAGGGCGCCGGTGGAGTAGTGCTTGACTCCGGTCAGTGTGTACGAGCCGTCGGGCCGGCGGGTGAGCCGGGTGCGGATGTCCTGGACGTGTTTGGTGCCCGCCTCCGACTGGGCGTTGCCGAAGCGGCGGCCCGCGAGGAGTTCGGTGAAGAAGAACTTCCGCTGGTCCGGGGTGCCCTGACGGCGGATCACATTGACGTAGGCGAAGTGGCTCTGCGGGATCTGGGCGAGGCTGCCGTCGGCGGAGCCGAGCAGGCGGAAGATCTCGGCGAGGGTCTGAGAGCTCACGTCGGCGCCGCCGTACTCGGCGGGCACGGTGACGGCGAGCAGCCCGGAGTCCGAGAGCCGGTCCAACTCGGCGCGCGGGAGCCTGCGTTCGCTGTCTCGGGCGGAGGCTCCGGCGCGGAACTCGTCGGCGAGTGCGGCGGCGAGGACGAGGGCCTCGGCGTCGTCGGCGATCACATGTGCGGTGCCGCCAGTGCTCTCGGGGTCGGTCATGGTGGTCAGCTCGCCGCCGCCAGGAGCGGGGTGCGGCCGAGGGCCGCCGAGAACTGGTCCACCACCTGGGTGAGGGCCTCGGCGGTGCCCGGGGCGACAGTGAGCGAGCCGTCCTCCTGGGCGGTGATGTCCTTGTCGAGGGTGAACCAGCCCTGGACTATGTGCGCGGCACCCATGGAGTTCAGCACCGGGCGGAGCGCGTAGTCGATGGCCAGCACATGTGCGGTGGACCCGCCGGTGGCGAGGGGCAGCACGGTCTTGCCGGTGAGGGCGTACTGCGGGAGCAGGTCGAGGAGCGCCTTGAGGACTCCGGAGTAGGAGGCCTTGTAGACGGGGGTGCCGACGACCACTCCGTCGGCGAGGGCGAAGAGTTCCGTCGCCTCGACGATCGCCGGGTGGCGGAAGTCCGCGCCGAGCAGGGCCTCGGCGGGGATGGTGCGGACGTCGAGCGGGATCACCTCGTGCCCCTGGGCGATCAGCCGCTTGTCCAGATGGCGCAGGAGCCGGTTGGTGCGGGAGGAGGCGGAGGGGCTGCCGGAGACGGACAGGACGGTGGCCATGGGTCCTCTTTTCTGGTCTGCTGCGGGGACGGTCAGGCGTGCACGGAGACGGACTCGGGCTCCGCGTCCGGGAGTTGGGCTTCCAGTTCACGCACCAGCGGCAGCACCCGCTTGCCGAAGTACTCCACCTCCTCGTGGTAGTGCAGGAAGCCCAGCAGGAGAAGGTCGACGCCCAGCTTCCGGTAGGCGACGATCCGTTCGGCGATCTGCTCCGGCGTGCCGATGAGCCCCGTACGGAAGCCGTCGTTGTACTGCACCAGGTCCTCGAACGTGGAGTCCTGCCACATGCCCTTGCCGTCGGCGGAGGACTGCCCGGCCTGTTTCACCGCGGCCCCGAAGCCCTCGACTGCCTCGCGGTCGGCCTTGGCGACGATCTCGCGGAGCGTGTCGCGGGCCTCGGCCTCGGTGTCCCGGGCGATGAGGAAGCCGTTGAGGCCGAACTTCGGTGCGGTGCGGCCGACTTGGGCCGCCGAGTGGCGTACGTCGGCGATCTGCTCGGTGACGCCGTCGAAGTCCTTGCCGTTGGAGAAGTACCAGTCGGAGACCCGGCCGGCCATGGCGCGGGCGGCGGTGGAGTTGCCGCCCTGGAAGATCTCGGGGTGCGGTCGTTCGGGTGTGTTGAGGGGCTTTGGCTTGAGGGAGAAGTCGCGCAACCGGTAGAAGTCTCCGGCGAGTTCGGTGTGGTCCTCGGTCCAGATCTGGCGCAGGGCCTGGATGAACTCCTCTGAGCGGCGGTAGCGCTCGTCGTGCTCCAGCCAGGGTTCGCCGAGCGCGGTGAACTCGCCCTTGAACCAGCCGGAGACGACGTTGACCGCGAAGCGGCCGTTGGACAAGTGGTCGGCGGTGGCGCCGAGTTTGGCGAGGACGCCCGGGTGCCAGAGGCCGGGGTGAACGGCTGCGATCACCTTCAGGCGCTGGGTGGCGAGGAGGAGGGCGAGGCTGAAGCTGGTCGACTCGTGCTGGAACTCGGCGCCGTAGCTGGCCATGTAGCGGACCTGGCTGAGCGCGTACTCGAAGCCGTTGTTCTCGGCGAGGACGGCGAGTTCGCGGTTGTACTCGTAGCCCCAGTCGGTGCGTTGCTCGATCTTGCTGGTGACGAGTCCCCCGCTGACGTTGGGGACCCAGTAGGCGAATTTCACGGGCTCTGCGGGCATGGCGAACTCCTGTTGCGGAATTTATTTCCGGGCACGCCGAATCCGGCCGGAGCGATATCCGGCGGATGTCGGGCGGGGGCGGAAAAGGGCGGCGGATCGGGAAGGAGAAGAGGGGGATCAGGCCGCGGTGCAACAGGAGGCGCTGGAGACGCGCGCGAGGTCGACGTGGCGTCGCCGCGTGAGGTCCAGTCGCATCTTCATGCCGTCGATCGTGGCAGCCGTCCGCGAGGACCGTCAAGGAAAACCCGACCGGTCTCGTATCGCGGACCATTGAATTTCACGAAGGTGTGACAGGGAAACCCTTGAACGGGCCGGGAAATCGGCCGCATTCTGCGGGCATGCGGACCGAACAGCTGGAATACATCGCGGCCGTGACCCGGCTCGGCTCGCTGCGCCGGGCAGCCGACGAACTGCGCCTGTCGCAGCCCGCGTTGAGCGAGACAGTGCGGAATCTCGAGCGCGAACTCGGGGTCGATCTCCTGGAGCGCAAAAGGACCGGCGCGACGATGAGCGCGGCGGGCCGGGAACTGCTGCCGAAGATCGTCGACGTGCTGGACGCGGTGGACCGGCTGCGGGCGGCGGCGGGCGAGCGGCACCGGATCAGTCGCATGGTGCGGGTGGGCACGGTGAACGCGGCGACCGTGCCGCTGCTGCTGCCCGTCGTCCGGGAGTTCCGCGCCTCGCATCCGCTCACCCAGGTCGAGGTGGTCGGCGCGCAGCAGACGGACATCCATCGGGCGCTGGCGGAGGGCGGTTTCGATCTCGGGCTGGTCAATCACCTCGACGGTGACGACATGCCCGCCGACTTCGAGTCCACCGAGCTGCTGTCCGGGCTGCCGGTGGTGTGCGTCCGTCCCGACAGCGCGCTGGCGGCCCGGCCGACCGTCACTGTGGAGGACCTACTCACCGAGCCGCTGATCGGTATGCGCTCCGGTTATGTGATGCACCGCTATGTCCACCGGCTGCTCAACGGGCGGGGACCGGCTTTCGCCTACTCGACCGATGGCGCCGAGATGGGCAAGCTCATGGTCGCGGAGGGCCTGGGGGTGACGGTCCTGCCCGACTTCAGCGTGATCGGGGACCCGCTGGAGCGGCTCGGCGCCATCACCTACCGGCCGATCGCCGGCGACACCGCCCGGGTACTGCTGATGCTGCGCCGCCGCCGCGCGGAGTCCGTGCCGCAGGCGGCCGGGGATCTGTACGAGGCGTTCGTGCGCCGGGCGCGCGAGTTGGGCGGAACACAGGGCTGAGGCCGGTGGGTCCTGTGGTCAGTCCTCGTCGCCCGCCGGGATCACCACGAGGAACGCGTCGGACTTCAGGTCCATGACGACACTGGCGGGCAGACCCTCGGCGCGGCGCCGGGCCGCGAACTCCTCGGCGGGCCATGATCCGCGCGGGGCTCCCGCCGGAAACCGCTCCAACACCTTGGCGACCATGTCCGCAGACACCTCCAGCATCAGACTTCGACTCCCCACGGGGACCGTCGTAACCATGCGTCTGCCCCCGATCGTCGTGGACATGCACGTCACGGCGTCGCCGAGGGACGTACGCCGGTCGGGTGACAGCCGCATCCGTCGGGGGTGCCCGGCCGGAAGCACCTGACGGCAGCCTTTTCCCGTCTCCCGGAGCGCGCACCATGAACGTCTCGGTCGTCCTGTTCACCTCGGACCTGCGTCTGCACGACCACCCCGCACTGCGGGCCGCCGGCGGGGCCCGCCGGCTGGTGCCGCTGTTCGTGCGCGACCGGGGTGTGGCAGACGCCGGGTTCGCCCCGCCCAACCGGCTCGCGTTCCTCGCCGACTGTCTGCGCGATCTCGACACGGGACTGCGCGAGCGGGGCGGCCGGCTGGTGGTCCGCTCCGGTGACGTCGTCGGCGAGGTGTGCAAGGTGGCCGCCGAGACCGACGCGGACGAGGTGCACATGGCGGCCGACGTCAGCGGCTACGCGCAGCGGCGCGAGCAGCGGCTGCGGCGGGCACTGGAGGCGGAGGGGCGGCGGCTGCACGTCCACGACACGGTGACCACGGCCGTCGCCCCCGGCGCGGTGACCCCCGCCTCTTCGGACCACTTCGCGGTCTTCACGCCGTACTTCCGGCAGTGGTCCGGGGTCCACCTGCGCGCCCCGCTCGCGGCGCCGCGCACCGTGCGGGTCCCGGAGGGTGTCGGTTCCGAGGAGCTGCCCTCCCGCGCCGGCATCGCGGGCCTTTCGCCGGGCCTGGCGACCGGCGGGGAGACGGAGGGCCGCAGGGAGTTGAGCCGGTGGCTGCGCAGTGGGATCGCCGCGTACGAGGACATCCACGACGACCTGGCCGCGGACGCCACCTCCCACCTCTCCCCGCATCTACACTTCGGCACCCTCTCCCCCGTCGAACTCGTCCACCGGGCACGGCGGTTGGACGGCCCGGGCGCCGAGGCGTTCGTACGGCAGCTCGCGTGGCGGGACTTCCACCGGCAGGTCCTGGCTGCCAGGCCCGCGTCCGCGAGCGCCGACTACCGTACGAAGCACGACCGTTGGCGGTCCGAGACCACGGCCCGTGCGGACATCGCGGCCTGGAAGGAGGGCCGTACCGGCTATCCGCTGATCGACGCGGCGATGCGCCAGCTGCGCCACGAGGGCTGGATGCACAACCGGGGACGGCTGCTGACGGCGAGCTTCCTCACCAAGACGCTCTACGTCGACTGGCGGATCGGCGCCCGGCACTTCCTCGATCTGCTGGTCGACGGCGATGTGGCGAACAACCAGCTCAACTGGCAGTGGATGGCGGGCACGGGCACCGATTCACGTCCCAACCGCGTACTCAATCCGGTCACTCAGGCCAAGCGGCACGACCCGGAGGGCGTGTACGTCCGCCGCTGGGTGCCCGAACTCGCCGGACTGGAGGGGCCGTTGGTGCACGAGCCGTGGAAACTCAAGGGACTTGAGCGGGTCGCGCTCGGCGACTATCCGGATCCGATCGTCGAACTCGGCGACGGGCTGGCGCGGTTCCGGCGAGGACGGTCAGGTGAGTGAGGCCCTGTATGCCCCCGACAGAAGGTCCACGGCATCGGTGAGTGTCGCCGGGCGTACCGCGCCCCGCGCCGTAGTGCCGGACCAGCCGGGTCCGGCCAGCACCACCGAGGGCTGTCGCCGGGCGCCCCGGACTCCCCAGCTGAGGTCGGCGAGGTGCCGGGCCGGCGGCGGGCTCGCCGTGGAGCGCGCCTGTGCCCACAGGACGACGGCCACCGGTCCCAGCCTCCGGACTGCCGCGGTGAGTGCCTCGGCGGGTACGGCGGCGCCGAACATCCTTGTGGGCAGGGCGAGTTCGCCCAGTGCGGCGTTGAGCGCCTCGATCGGCAGGGTGTGCTGTTCGCCGGGTACGCAGGCCAGGACGACGGGCGGGGCGTCCGTCTGGCGTCCTGGCGGCGGGGTGCGCCGGCGCAGGGCGGTGGAGACCTGCCAGGACAGCAGATGCTCCACCTCGACGTAACGGTCCCCGGACGAGGCCCACTTGCGCCCGATCGCGTGCAGGGTCGGCACCATCACCTCCTGCCAGGCGACGACCACGCCGTACCGGTCTACGGCGTCGGCGAGTTGGCGTTCGACGGCCGGTGAGTCGAGCCGGACGGCGGCGCGGGCGAGGCCCCGGCACTCCTGGCGCACATCGCCGAGCGGCAGGGTGCCGGCCGCCCGCGAACGGCCGGGGGCCCGAGCCGGGCGCTCCGCGTGCACATCGGCCGCCTGCCTGGCCGCGTGGGCCGCCTCGGCCGGGGGCACGCCCGACGAGGTCAGCCTGCACATCTCCTCCAGCAGCGCCACATCACGTGGGGTCCAGCGCCGGTGCCGCCCCTCGACACGGACGGCGGGCCCGATGCCGTAGCGCTGCTCCCAGGACCTCAGCGTGGTGGGCGCCACGCCCAGTCGGCGGGCCAACGCGCCGGTGGTCAGGGGGAGTTCGGCGGCGGACCGGATCTGCGCGTCATGGTCGGCGGGCAACTCGCTCATCCGGTGACTGTACGACGCAGAATCGACGCGAGTTGATGAGCCTGATCTGCGGCTCCGAGGATGGACGAAACGGGGCATGCGCCGGCAGACATGCCCCGCCGCCCTGGCGCCGAGTCCGCGTCCTGGGCGGCCGTCGTCCGATGTGAGGAGCCGGTGTCATGGGCCCGCAGCACAGCGCAGTCCGGCAGGCGCGCACCGACGAGGAACTGGCCAAGGGGCTGGTGTCCGGTGACGAGGAGTGCCTGACCGCCGTGTATGACCGCTGGTCGGCGCTGGTGCGCTCGCTGGCCCGGCGCGCGCTGGGGGACGCGGTGGAGGCCGAGGACGTGACCCAGCAGGTGTTTCTCGGGGTGTGGCACGGGCGGCGGGGTTTCCGTCCCGAGCACGGCACGATCGGCGGCTGGATCGTCGGCATCGCCAGGCGCAGGATCGCCGACGCGCTGTCCGCCAGGATCCGCCGGCTGCACCTCGTGGCCGCCGCCGGGGCAGCCCTGACCCACGCCGATCCCGCCGCCCACCGCCCCGATGCCGCCCTCGACCGGGTTCTCGTCCTGCGGGAACTGGCCCGGCTGCCCGCGCCCCAGCGGCGGGTGCTGCGGCTCACGTACTACGAGGACCTCACCCAGACCCAGATCGCGCGGCGCACCGGCTGGCCACTGGGCACGGTGAAGAGTCATGCCCGGCGCGGGCTCCACCAGCTGCGCCGCAGCCTCCGGCACGACGAACAGGCCGAGCACTACACATAAAGGATTTATAAGAGCAGAATGGAGTGAAGCGGCTCTTACCGCACACCGCACCAGACGCGGTCAGGCCAGCCAAGTCGAAGGAGACGAGTCATGGCCAACGTCTCGCACACCAGAGGTGACATAACAAGCCACCCTGATGTCTCCGAAATGCAGGCGCGTTACGCCCGCATGCTCGGTGGACGCGATGTGGCGCTCGTGGACGGACCGGTGTTCCTGCTCGGTCTGTACTGCGCCGTATCCCCGTGGATACTCCACTACACGACGAGCCAGCCGGCGCTCGTGCCGCACAACCTGATCATCGGCATCGCGATCGGCCTGCTGGCCCTCGGATTCACCAGGGCACCGGAACGCATGTACGGCCTCAGCTGGGCGATGAGCGCCCTGGGTGTCTGGATGATCGTCTCGCCGTGGATCGTCGGCGACAACCCCGACAAGGGCGTCATCCTGAACAACGTCATCGTCGGCGGACTGGCCGTACTCCTGGGCATCGTGTGTGCCGCGACGGCGGCGCGGAGCACCCCCAAACCATAGAGCGTTCGGAGGAGGAACCCACGCCCCCTTCAGTGGTCGCCGGGCACCAGCCACGGCGACTGCGGGAGGGGGCTGCCGGTTTCGAGGACCGACTTCAGGTTGGACAGCACCGCCGGCCAGCCGCCGGACACGTCGGACAGCTCGCCCTCGTCGGCGAGGTCCTCGTGGGTGACGGTGAGGCGCACGATGTCCTCGTGCCGCCGGATGTCGTAGGTGACGCGGGAGTACGTGTCCTCCGTGCCCTCGTTCTCCGGCGAGGTCCACGTGGTCACCAGCCGGTTCGGGCGGTCGCTCTCGACCACGGTCCCGACGACGTCGGCGATGCCGGAACCGTCGGTGCGCACATGCTCCCAACGCGAACCCTGCCGCCAGTCCGACACATTGCCGTGCCCCCAGTAGGCGGCGGTCAGGTCGGCGTCGGTGAGGGCGTCCCAGACCTTCTCGGGAGTGCTCGCGATGTAGGTGACGTAGACGAATGTCGGCTTGTCGGTCATGGCTTCCTCGGCTCGTCGCTTCAGGTCTCCGAGCGCGCGCAGGCGCGGGCGCTCGAACTTGTCGATCCAGCGCCGCTGCATCTCGTGCAGCGGGACCGGATTCAGGTAGTGCAGCTTCTCCCGCCCGCGCCGCACCGTGCTGACCAGGTTGGCGGCCTCCAGGACGGCCAGATGCTGGGTCACCGACTGGCGGGTCATGTCGATACGCCCGCACAGCTCACCGAGCGTCTGCCCGTTGTGCTCGTGCAGCCGGTCCAGCAGCCGCCGTCGGGTCTCGTCGGCCAGCGCCTTGAAGACCGCGTCCATACCTGGGCCGTGTTTGGATCGCACACCCAAAGTCATGCAGGCAATTACCTGCATGTCAAGGCGGGCGTTGCGACGGCTTGGGACGTGTGCGTCTCAGCCCAGGAAAGCGCCCAGCTCACGGCGGTGCGCGGACACCCAGTCGTGTGCGGCCCGGATCTCTTCCACGACGCCGCTCGCCAGCAGTCCTGCCATGCCCCGCTCGCCGCGCCCGGCACCGGCCTCGATGCCTCGCCGACAGCGGTCCTGCCACCACAGGACGGTGTCGAGAAGCCGGCCGGTGTCGTCGAGGCCGTACGCCTCGCAGATCAACGCGATCCGGCGGGCGGTCTCGCGGACGTCGGTGACGGCCGGGCCGAGGTCCAGGTACTGCCAGCAGACGTGGGCGACGTCGTGGACGCGCTCACCGGGGGCGGCGAGATCCCAGTCGACGAAGGCCAGCGGGTGCCACGCGGTGTCGTAGACGGTGTTCTTGGGGGCCAGATCGTTGTGGCACACGACGTCCTGGTCACCGGCCTCCGGTGTGCCGTGCGTCAGGTCGTGGAAGGCGCGGACGAGGCGCGCGATGCCTACCAGGCTGTCGTCGCTGCGGGCTGCCGACCGTTCCTCAGGACTGACGGCCGCCCGGCCTTCGATGTACTGGAACGCCTCCCGCCCTCGCTCGTCGGTACCGAGGAAGCGCGGCGCCCCTGCCCACCCGCGCCGCTCGAACAGGGCGAGCAACTCGGCGACGTACCGCGACCGTTCGGAGGACGTACGGCGTACGGTCTCCCCGACCCGTACGACCTCGTTGACCGCACCTCCGCCGAGCACCGACTCCTCCACCTGGCCTGCCTCCCCGAATCCGTTCGACCGCACGAGTATCGCTTGGGACGCCGGCCGTATGGATCATGCGGAGGCACTGCTCATCGGGGGACGCGCCGGGGTCGGGAATCGGAGCGGTTCAACAGGCGCGAGATCGGCAGGGAGTTGGCGCACGAGTTGACCAGTGCCCGCAGGACACGCCTGTTGGACGAGCGGGCGCCCGTGGACACCGTGCGGGGCGGTGACCGACGGGCGCTCCGTCGTGGACGTCGCGGGTACGGAGTGGGGCAACTGCCCTTAGGCGCCTGCGGGTTCGGGATCCGGCACTGTCTCCGTGAGGTATTCCTCCGTGATCTCCTTCGGGCCGAACGGCCACACCTTCTCGTAGCGGGCCCAGACGACGAACGCGACGCAGCCGAGGGCGAGCCAGGCGAGGGACCACTCGATGGGGTGGCGGCCCGGGGAGTTCTTGTCGGCGTAGCCGTAGATGACGCACCAACCGACGAAGGCGACGATGCTCGGCACGGGGTAGAGCCACATGCGGTAGGGGCGGCGGAGGGTCGGCTGGCGTTTACGCAGGACCGTGAGCGCGATGATCTGGGCCAGCGCCTGGACGATGACCATGACCGTGGTGAGGAGCTGGATCAGGGTCGCCAGGTCGGTGTGGCGGCCGATGAGGAAGCCGATCGCCGTGAACACGCCCATGGTGGCCAGGCCGAGCATCGGGAAGCGGTGTTTGGGGTGGAGCTTGGCGTAGGGGCGGAAGAAAACGCGTTCGCGGGCCGCGTCGTAGGGCACCCGGGAGCCGCCCAGGAGGCCGGTGAAGACCGAGGCGAAGGCCGTGATCAGGATCAGGACGGTGACCGTGTCGGCGGCGCCCTTGCCCCAGGTCTTCTCCAGGACCGCCGAGGCCACGGAGGACGAGGCGATGTCGTTCGCGTGCGTCATCCGGTGCCAGTCGATGACGCCCAGCGTGCCGATCTGGAGCATGAGGTAGATCGCCATGATGCCGACGATCGAGAAGAGGATGGAGCGCGGCAGGGTGCGGCCCGGGTCCTTGATCTCCGCGCCCATGTAGGCGGTGGTGTTGTAGCCGAGGTAGTCGTAGATGCCGATGGTGAGGCCGCCCGCGAAGCCGAGCCAGAAGTGGTTGCTGCCCAGGTCGAAGGCGTGCGCGGGGTAGGTGAAGGCGAGGTGGCCGCTGAAGTGGGTGGCGGCGGCCAGGATCACCATGAACACCGCTGCGATCATCACCGTCCACATCACGGCGGTGATGCGGGCGATGTTCTCGATGCCCCGCCAGAGGAGCAGGATCACCAGCGCGATCACTCCGAGGCCGATGAGGTCACCCGACGTCTTGCCCAAGTCCGGTGCCAGATAGCCGAGATACTGCACGAAGCCGACCACTCCGGTCGACATGATCAGCGGGATGAAGAGCATCGCCGTCCACACGAACAGAAACGGCATCAGCCGGCCCGTGCGGTACTGGAAGGCCTGGCGGAGATAGACGTAACTGCCGCCGGAACCGGGCATCGCGGCGCCCAGCTCGGCCCAGACGAGCCCGTCGGCGAGTGCGAGGACCGCGCCCGCGACGAAGCCGATCACCGCCTGCGGGCCGCCGAACGCGGCGACCATCAACGGGATGGTCACGAACGGCCCGATGCCGCACATCTGGCTCATGTTGATGGCGGTGGCCTGGAAGAGGCCGACGCGGCGGACGAAGCCGCCTTCTGGGGGCGGACTACCGGACATGGGGGCTCCTGAGGGGGTGCGTGACTCGGGGGAAGCGGGGGTGCGGCGTGCGGGCCGGTATCCGGTGGCTGACTGGGCGATAAAGTTAAGGAGCCTTACTAGACTCGTCAAGAGGGTGTCCCCGATGAATGAGAATGGTGCGATGCCCGCCGGCGACGCCGTAGAGCAGCAGGAACAGCCCTGGAGCCGGCAGCGGCTGCGGAGCGTCAACGAGCGGCTGCTGCTCGACCGGCTGCGCACCGCCGGTGCCGCCTCGCGCGCCCAACTCGCCCGCGAGACAGGCCTGTCGAAGCCGACGGTCTCCAGCGCGCTCGCGGCCCTGTCGGAGGCGGGACTGGTCCACGAGGTCGGCACCCGGGCACCCGAGCGCGGCCGGACCGCCGTGCTCTACGCCCCCGATCCGGCCGCCGGCTACGCGCTCGGGATCGACGTCGGGCGCAGCTGGCTGCGGGTCGCGGTGGCCAATCTGGACGGCGAGGTGGTGGCCCGGGCGGACGTCCGCAACCGGGCCCGCAGTTCGGGCGCGATGGCCGAGCTGGTGGTCGCCACCGCGCACCAGGTCGTCGCGAACTCCGAGGTCGCACCGGCCGCGGTGGTGCACGCCGTGGTGGGCACGCCGGGTGTGTACGACGAGCAGCGGCGGCGGGTGCGGTACGCGATGCATCTGCCGGGGTGGGGCCGGGCGGGGCTGTTCGACCGGATGCGCGAGGACCTGGGTGTCCCGCTGGAGGTGCACAACGACGCCAATCTCGCGGCGCTGGGCGAGTACACGTACGGCGTCGGCGCGGGCAGCCGGCTGTTCGCGTACATCATGATCGGCACCGGGCTCGGCATGGGTGTGGTCAGCGAGGGGCGGCTGTTCACGGGCGCGCACGGCGGGGCCGGGGAGATCGGGTTCCTGCCGTGGCCGGGACGGCAGAAGCCGGAGACTCTGGAGGATGCCGTGTCCGGGGTGGCCGTCGTCGAGGCGGCCCGGATGTTCGGCATGAGCGGGCAGCAGCTCACCGCGAAGGCGGTTTTCGACGCGGCCCGGCAGGGAAATCCCGCCGCGGTCAAGGCGGTTGAGCTGGAGGGCGAGCGGATCGCGCACACGGTGGCCGCCGCCGCTGCCGTGCTCGACCCGGACCTGGTCGTGCTGGGCGGCGGGGTCGGGCACAGCGTGGATCTGCTGCTCCGTCCGGTGCGGGAGAACCTGCGCGCCCTCACCCCGCTGCGGCCGAAGATCGTGCCGAGCGCGCTGGGCGAGGACGCGGTACTGCTGGGCGCGGTGGCCACCGCCCTGGGCACGGCCCGGGACCTCGTCTTCGAGCGCCACTCGGCGTCCTGAACACCGTCACGCACCCGCGCTGCCCGGCGTCCTGAACAACTCACCCACGCCCAACGGTGATTGACACACCCCATCCTCCGGCCTACCTTCTGTCGCAGTTAGTAAAGTTTCCTAACTTGACGAGGCTGGAGTCCCCGTGTTCCACCGCCCCGCCGTCCACCCCCTCCTCAGGGGCCGTCTCGCCACGGCCGCGATCGCCCTCGGTCTGCTGGGCACCCTCACCACCAGCGCCTGGGCGGGAGCCCGGGAGCCGTCCCCGCAGCGGCGCGCACAGGTCCCGGTGACCGCCGTACGCCCGACGGCCGGGACCGCCACCCCGCTGTCCGGCTACGCGATCCAGTCGTCCGCCAAGGTCACCGACTCCCCCGCGGCCGTCTCCACCCCCGGCTATCGGGCGACCGGCTGGTACCCGGCCGGTGCGCGCTCGACGGTCCTCGCGGCCCTGATCGCCGACGGCGTGTACGCCGACCCCTTCCACTCCACCAACCAGCAGAAGATCCCGAAGGCCGACTTCCAGGTCCCGTGGTGGTACCGCAGCGACTTCACGGTCGCGGACCGCACCGAGCGCACCTACCTCGACTTCAGCGGGGTGATCTCGGCGGCCGACGTCTACGTCAACGGCAAGCAGATCGCCAAGGCCGCCGACGTCGACGGCGCCTACACACAACACGAGTTGGACGTCACCTCGCTCGTCCGCTCCGGCACGAACACGGTCGCCTTCCGCATCCGGCCGAACGACCCGAACAAGAACCTCACCATGGGCTGGATCGACTGGCTCCAGCCGCCGCCCGACCAGAACATGGGCATCGTCCGTGACGTCCTCGTCCGCCGCGGCGGCCCGGTCGCCCTGCGCGACGCACATGTGGTGACCAAGCTGGCCGTCCCGTCGCTCGCCACCGCCGACCTGACGGTCAAGGCGCAGGCCCGCAACGACTCGAACACACCGGTCACCACTCAGGTCAGCGGCAGCATCGACAGCCGGACCTTCACCACGACCGTCTCCCTCGCCGCACACGAGACGAAGACCGTCACCTTCGCCGTCCACCTGAACTCGCCGAAGGTGTGGTGGCCGGCCGGCATGGGCGGCCAGCCGCTCTACGGCCTCGACCTCACCGCCTCCGTGAACGGCACCCCCTCCGACACCGCGCAACAGACCTTCGGCATCCGCGACGTCCAGGCCCCGCTGAACTCCGACGGCGCCCGCCAGTACCGGGTCAACGGCCGCAATTTGCTGATCAAGGGCGGCGGCTGGTCGCCGGACGAGTTCCTGCGCTGGGACCGGACCTACGTCGAGGACCGCCTGAAGTACGCCCTCGACCTGGGCCTGAACACCATCCGTCTGGAAGGGCACATCGAGCCGGACGAGTTCTTCGACCTGGCCGACCGCTACGGCATCCTGACCCTCCCCGGCTGGGAGTGCTGCGACAAGTGGGAGGGCCAGGTCAACGGGGACGAGACCGGTGACAAGTGGACCGCCGCCGACTATCCGGTCGCCCAGGCGTCGATGGCCGCCGAGGCCGCCCGGCTGCGCGACCACCCGAGCGTGATCTCCTTCCTCATCGGCAGCGACTTCGCCCCCGACGCGAAGATCGAGAAGACCTACCTCGACGCGCTGAAGGCGGCCGACTGGCAGACCCCGGTGGTCGCCGCCGCCTCCGACAACTCCTCGCCGGTCAGCGGCAGTTCGGGCATGAAGATGACCGGCCCGTACGACTGGATCCCGCCGGACTACTGGTACGCCAAGCGCGAGGGCGGCGCCACCGGCTTCAACTCCGAGACCAGCGCGGGCCCCGACATCCCCACCCTCGACACCCTGCGCCGCATGATGACCCCGGCCGAACTGGCCACCCTCTGGGAGGACCCGGGCGCCAAGCAGTACCACCGCTCCCCGTCACCGGTCTTCAACACCCTCAAGCTCTACGACAACGCCCTCACCGGCCGCTACGGCCCACCGACGAGCCTCACCGACTACGTCCGCAAGGCCCAGCTCGCCCAGTACGAGAACGTACGCGCCCAGTTCGAGGCCTACGAGCGCAACGCCACCGACGCCTCGAAGCCGGCGACCGGAGTCGTCTACTGGATGTTCAACAGCGGCTGGACCTCTCTGCACTGGCAGTTGATGGACCGTTACCTCGACCAGGGCGGCGCCTACTTCGGCGCGAAGAAGGCGAACGAACCGCTGCACATCCAGTACTCGTACGACGACCGCTCCGTCGTCGTGGTGAACAACCGGAACGCGTCCGCCTCGCAACTCACCGCGCGGGCAACGCTGTTCGACACCGACGGCACGCAGAGGTACGACAAGCAGGTGGCCGGGGTGACGGTCTCCGGCGGCGGCGCGCACAGCACCGCGCTCACCCTTCCCTCGTCTGTGGCCGGGCTGTCGACGACGTACCTGGTGCGGCTGACGCTGACCGACGCGTCCGGCAAGGAGGTGAGCCGGAACGTGTACTGGCTCTCCGCCGAACCCGACACACTCGACTGGGCGCACACCGACTGGTACTACACGCCGACGACGAGCTACGCCGATCTCAAGGGGCTCAACTCGATGGCCCAGGTGCCGGTTTCGGCGACGGCGTCGACCTCTGCGGGCACGGACGGCACCTCGACCACGACGGTCACGGTGCGCAACTCCGGGAAGGGGAAGACACCTTCACTCCTCACCGACGTCCATCTCGTGGACTCGGCGGGCGATCCGGTGCTGCCGGTGACGTGGTCCGACAACGAGGTGAGCCTGTGGCCCGGGGAGTCGAGGACGCTGACGGTGACCTACCGGACGGCGGATCTGCACGGGTCGGCGCCACGGGTACGGGTCTCCGGCTGGAACACGCCGGAGCGGACCGTACCGGCGGCGTGAACAGCTGAGAACCGGTGGGGCCCGGCCGCCGCGGGGCCCCACCGGTCGTCGTCAGCTGACGTTGAGCGCGGTGTCGTCGATGACGAAGGACGTCTGGAGGGTGGACCCTTCGACGCCGCTGAACTTGATGGTGGCGGTGGTGCCGGCCAGGGAGGAGACGTCGAAGGACTTCAGGACGTATCCGGAGGCCGCGTTCAGGTTCGAGTACGTGGCCAGGGTGGTGGATCCGGCGGTGACCGTCAGTTTGTCGTAGGCGGTGCTGGTGGTGGTCTCCGCGGTGTCGACGTGCAGATAGAAGCTGAGGGTGGCGGAGCAGCCGGACGGGATGGTCACCGACTGGGACAGGGTGTCGGTGTGGGCCGATCCGTAGCCGTCGAGCCAGGCCTTGTAGGAGCCGGTACGGGCGGCCTCGCTGCTGGAGTTGGTGATGACACCGCTGCTCGCGGTCCAGGTGGTGTTGCCGGACTCGAAGCCCGGGTTGCCGAGCAACTGGGCGGCGGTGCAGGTACCGCCACCGCCACCGCCGCCACCGCCGCCGGTGCTGCCGTCGCCGGCCAGCCACGCGGTGGCGTTGAGGGCGAGGGCGGCGTTGGTGGCGCCGGTGTCGTTCCAGCCGTCGTAGAGCGTGTTGCCGGACTGACCGGTGCCGTCGTCGATCGGTGAGCTGTCGCCCCAGAAGGCGACGCGACCGCTGCCGAAGGTGCTGGTGGCGAAGAACGCGCCGGTGTTGCCGGAGTAACCGCTGCGGTACACAAGGCCCTT
Organism: Streptomyces hokutonensis; assembly: GCF_042751305.1. Taxonomy (GTDB): domain Bacteria; phylum Actinomycetota; class Actinomycetes; order Streptomycetales; family Streptomycetaceae; genus Streptomyces; species Streptomyces hokutonensis_A. Next base: position 89,706 of record NZ_JBHYWD010000002.1, on the reverse strand, counting down.
GACGTTCGCGTTGTCGGCGGGCTTGAGCGTGGCCGTCGTGCCGTCGGCGATCAGGCTCTTGGTGACCGTGCCGAAGGCGCCGTTCAGGACCGCGTTGCTGCTGTCGCTGATCGCGGCGGGATAGCCGGAGCTGATGTCGAGGGTGTCGATGGAGAAGCCGAACGGGTCGGTCGAGTCGACACTGTTGTTCGTCATCAGGTCGTTGAGGATCTCGACCGCGTCGTAGCCGTCGCTGTTGCGGTCGGCGCCGGTGTGGTCGGAGATCATGAACAGGCCGCCGCCGTTCTGGACGAACGTCATGATCGCGGTCTTCTCGGCCGTCGTGAACAGCGTGTTCGGCTCGGGCAGGACCAGCGTGTCGAAGTTCGACAGGTCGGTCGTCGACGAACCGCCGTACGTGAGCGCGCTGGTGGCGGTCTTCAGGCTGTAACTGCCGGTCTTCTGAAGGGCTACGCCCCACGACGACAGTGCCCCGGTCCAGTCCGTCTCCGAGGACGGGGAGGAGTCCTGGGCCAGCGGGTCGGGCTTGCTGGTGGAGATGATCCAGTCCGCGTTGCCCGCCTCCTCGGCGTGGCCGTCGTCGAACAGGATGCGGTGCGTGGTGGCCGCGTGCGCGGGCGTGGCCGTGGTGGTGACCTGGAGGGCCGCCCCCGTGACGAAAAGTCCCAGGCCGGCCAGGGCGGTGGTGAGTCTGCGGCGGGATCTTCTGGATCCAAGCATCCGGCGAACCTCCGTGAGGGGATGGGAAAGGTGCGGTGCGGGCGCCTGATCTGCGCGCGTAGAAAGGTAGTTGGGGACTTCTACACGCGTTGAACGATTGAAAGGTACATGGCATGAAGGGGTCGTGAACAGAAAGTCGTGGCAATAACAGCCGACAGAACTCGGCGGAGTGGCTCAGCCCGCAGCGGGCACAAGGTGAGAGCGAGGACAACGACAAAGAGGGGCGGAGATGGAGATCTCGGGCATCATCAGTGCCATCATCATCGGCATCATCATTGGCGTGCTGGGACGGCTCGTCGTCCCCGGCCGCCAGCACGTCGGCGTTCTGCTGACGATCGTGGTCGGCATCGTGGCCGCGCTGCTCGGCGCGGCGATCGCTTCGGGCCTGGGGGTCGCCGACACGAAGGGCATCGACTGGATCGAGTGGCTCATCCAGATCGGCCTGGCGGCTGTCGGCATCGCCGCGCTGGACCGGACACGGGTGCGCCGCTGAGCGGGGGACGGGAATTGCGTTGCGGGTGAGACCGGGCGGCGGCAAGCTACTCCGAGCCCGCCGCCCGGTCCCGCTTCGCGTATCCCTTCCGGAGAACCCTTGTCACCACGCGTCATCCCGCTCGTCGATCCGGACTCCGACCCGTCGAGCCGTCGTCTTGTCTGGCTCGCCCAGGACGGCGACGGCGTGCCCGTCGGGTCGGCTTCGCTGCGCCTGTTCCTCAAGGAGGGGCAGGCGCATCTCGGTGAACTGGAGCTCTCGGTCCACGCCGTCGAACGCCGACAGGGCATCGGCACCCGGCTGTTGGAGGCCGCGACAGCCGCCGCCCGCACGGAGGGACGGCGCTCGCTCCTCACCCAGGCCCAACAGGGTTCACCCGCCGACGAGTTCCTGCCGGCCCGCGGCTTCCGTCCGGTACTGACCCTGACGTACGCCCGCCTCTCGCTGGCCGACGCGGATCTCACGGCGATCGGCTCCCATGCCCAACGCCCGCACCCCGGCTACGAGTTGACGGAGTGGAGCGGCACTGTTCCGGCCGAACTCGCCCGCTCCTACGCCGAGTCGCGCAGCGCGATGGACGACATGCCGATGCAGGACACCGACTACGGCACCGTCGCATGGGACGTGGAACGACTGGTCGCGGCGGCCGAAGCGGTCGCGCGCCGCGGGGAGCTCCTGCACACCGTCGCCGCCGTGGACACCACCGACGGACGCGTCGTCGGTTTCTCCGAACTGGTCGTGCCGGGCGACGGGCGCGGCGACGCACAGCATTACGGTACGGCCGTGCTGCCCGCCCATCGTGGCCGCGGTCTCGCCCACTGGATGAAGGCCGCCTCGATCCAGCGGGCGCGCCAACTCCACCCGCTGCTCGCCGGGTTGCTCACGGACACGGCGGACGGCAACGCGCCGATGCGGGCGGTGAACGACGCCCTCGGCTATGTGCCGACGCATCGAGCGGTGGAGTACCAGCTCGACCTGTAGGCATCGCCCTCACTGATCAGCGTGCGGCGCGCAGCGCGGCGAGGCCGTCCTGACTGGACGGGTACGCGGGCGTCCAACCCAGTTCGCGTTCGGCCTTCGCGCTGGAGACGCGCTGGCTGCTCGTCATCATCGTGTGCGCGTATCCCATCGGACGGACCGCCCACAGCGGCAGCGCGATCGGCTTCGGAAGCCCGAACTCCCGTGCCACGCACAGGACATGGGCGCGGAAGCCGAGCGGGGTACGGTCGGTGATGTTGTACGCCTGCCCCGGGCGCCCGTGTTCGACGGCGGCGACCACCGCGCGGGCCGCGTCGGTGAGTTCCACCCAGGGCAGCACCCTGCCATGGTCCTCGGGGGCGGGCAGTTGCCGCTTGCGGAGCATCGGCAGGATCGCGTCGGTGCCGCCGGGGCCGTAGAAGAGGCCGAAGCGCAGGGCTATGCCCTCCAAGTCCGGTGCCCCGAAGGTGAGTTGTTCCTTGGTGCGCATGCCCTCGATGTGCTTCTCCAGCTCCGGTGTGGTGCCGCGCGGGCCGAAGGCGTCGTCCTCGGTGAGCGGGCGGGGGCCGAAGTCCCCGTAGCCGTAGCCGTAGACCATCGACTCGGCGATGAACCGGCGGGCGCCGGTGGCCCGGGCGGCCTCGATGAGGTGGGCGGTGCCTTCGGTGCGGAGGGCGTTGGTGGCGTGCATGTCGCGGTGGCGCAGGGGTGCCCTGCGCAGGGCGGTCGCGGCATGGACGACCGTGTCGAAGTGGTGGCCCTCGACCGCGCGGAGCAGTCCGTCGCGGTCCATGAGGTCGGCGCTGATGCCGTTGCCGGATCCCCGGCCGAGACCGGTGACCTTGTGCCCGGCGTCGGTGAGGGCCTTGGTGATGTGGCAGCCGAGCACGCCGCTCGCGCCGGCGAGGAGGATGCTCCGCCCGCTCTGATTGCTCGGATTCGTCGTCATGCCGGTACGACGGATCGGGCCGGCGCGGATGTGACATCGCGCCGCCGAGCTGCGGTTCTACGGCTCGTAGACGTACGGCGTGGTGGTCGTGAGCGGAGCGAGACCGAGGCGTTCGAGGATGGGGCGGCTCTGGTCGGAGGCGTCGACCTGGATGTAGTGGTAGCCGCGGTCGGCCGCGATGCGGGCGCGGTGGGCGACCAGGGCGCGGTAAATGCCGCGACCCCGCCAGCTCTCCACCGTGCCGCCGCCCCACAGACCGGCGAACTTGGTGCCGGGGACGAGCTCCATCCGTGCCGCGCTCACCGGTTCGTCCCCGGCGAGGGCGACGACGGCGACGACCGTGTCCGGGTCCCCGGCGAGTTGGGCGAGCAGACTGGAGCGCAGTCGGGAGCTGTCCGTGCCGAAGGCCTTCTCGTGGACGTCCGCCACCAGGTCGACACCCGCGCGGTCGGTGGCGGGCAACAGGCGGATGCCGTCCGGCAGTTCGGCGTCGAGGGCGAGTGCCGCGATCTCGCCGATCATCAGCGTCTCCTGTGGTTCGGGGGTGAACCCGGCCGCCGTCAGCCGCTGTCCGAGGTCCGTCGGCAGATCGTGGCCGTAGAGCTTCCACTCGAAGTCCCGGCCGAGTCCCGTGAAGTACGCGATCTGTTCGGCGATCGCCGCGTCGGCGTCAATCTCGTCCAGGTCGGTCCACAGGATGCAGTTCCAGCCGTCCGCGTCGGCGACCTGGCGCACCACTCTCCCGGTCCGCTCCACCCGGGCGCCCGGCCCGCTGGGTCGGGCGCGTTCACGCAGGTCGCGGTCGTGGAGGGCGAGCACCTCGGCATGATCCATGCGCCCACTTCAACATCCACGGGCGAACCCGGCAACGGAATTACGCGCCGGGGCGTGGCGCCGCTGCCGGGAGCCCTTCTGCTTGGTCGAATTACTCTCCGGCGAAGTAGTGGCCCGCCTCGAGATCGGCCAGCAGGCCCACCTCCACCGGCTGCCACCCCGTCTGCTTCTGCGTCAGCGTGCTCGACGCCGGGCAGTCCAGCGAGGCGACGAGGCCCAGGAACCCGAAGTGCGCGACCGCTTCCTCGGGCGTCACACTGCCCGTAGGGACGTCGAGGCGGGCGGCGATGACCTCCGCGAGCTCACGGAGCGGCAGCCCCTCGTCGCCGACCGCGTGGTACTGCGCGCCCGCCGGGGCCGACTCCAGGGCCCATCGGTACAGCCGGGCCGCGTCGAAGCGATGCACGGCGGGCCACCGGTTGGTGCCGTCGCCGACGTACGCCGACACGCCCTTCTGGCGGGCGACGGCGATCAGCCCCGCGACGAATCCCTTGTCGCCCCTGCCGTGCACGGACCGGGGCAGCCGGACGACCGAGGACCGTACCCCCCGCTCCGCGAGCGCGACCGCCGCGATCTCGGACGGCTGCCGTATCGCCGAGAAGGACTCGGGGTCGACCCTGTCCTCCTCCGTGGCCACCTGCCCCTGGTCGAGCCCGGGGGTGCCCGAGGTCACCACGAAGGGCTTGTCGGTGCCCGCGAGCGCCTCGCCGATCGCCTCGATCGCGCGCAGATCGGTGGCGCAGTTGGCGGCGAACTCGGTGAAGTCGTGGATGAACGCCAGATGGCAGACCCCGTCCGCCGCCTCGGCGCCGCGGCGCAGGCTGTCGAGGTCGTCGAGCGAACCCCGGTGCACGGCGGCGCCGGCGGCCGTCAGCGCCTCGGCGGACGCGTCGGAGCGGGCCAGACCGGTGACCGTGTGCCCCGCGTCGAGCAGTTCACGGACCACGGCGGAGCCGATGAATCCGGTCGCGCCGGTGACGAATACACGCATGCTGCGTTCCTTCGATGGGTGGGTGTCGAACTGGGTCGTGCTGTGCTTCCATCGTGGTCAGGGCACCGGTTCCGGGTCCAAAGCCTGTTTCGCATGAGGCAATGCGAATCAGGCATCACAGCAGATCAGTAACCCTTTCGGCGAGATGTGCGGCGTGTGGCGCAGTACGATGGGGGCATGACGGACCTGTCTCCCGCGCCCGACCTCGAACTGCGTCTCGTGCGGTATTTCATCGCCGTCGCCGAGCAGCGTCACTTCGGTCGCGCCGCCGAGGCCCTGCACATCACCCAGCCGTCCCTGAGCCGTCAAGTCCGGCGCCTGGAGGAGCAGTTGGGTGCCCGGCTGCTGGACCGCACCCCGCAGGGCACTCGGCTCACGGAGGCCGGGGAGGTCTTTCTCCCGCGCGCAAAGGGGCTGTTGCGTGCCACCGCACAGGCCGCCGCCGAGACCCGCGCCGCGGCGGAGCCCAGCCGGCTCACCGTCGGATACATGGCCAACCTGTTCGTGACCCCGGCGGTGCGCGAGGTACGGCGCCGGCATCCGGACGCCGATGTGCACGTCGTACATCTGGCCTACGACGACGTACGCGCCGCCCTGTTGGAGCGGCGGGTGGACGCGGTGGTGGCCCGACTGCCGTTCTCCACCGACGAGTTGGAGGTCACGATCCTCTACGACGAACCACGCGTCCTGCTCGTGCCGCTCGATCACCGGCTGGCCGGGAAGGAGTCCGTGACCGTGGACGACATCGCCGACGAGCCCGTTCCGCAGCTCCCCGGCGCGGACCCGGCGTGGGCCGCCTTCTGGCGTATCGATCCCCGGCCCGACGGACGGCCGGCGCCCGGTGGTCCGGTGATCCGGGCCCTGGAGGACAAGTTCGAGTTCGTCGCCGACGGACGGGCCGTGGCCATCGCGGCCGGCATCCTCCCCGGGCAGACCATCCGCCCCGACATCGTCGCGATCCCCCTGCACGGCGTCGAGCCGAGTCATGTCGCGCTCGCGACCCGGGCCGGCGAGCACAACCGGCTGCTGTCCGCGTTCCGGAAGGCGGCCCGCACACTCCTCAAAGCTCCGGCCGATTCTGGAGAACACCCGGTCGGCGCCCACTAGTTGAGGCCCTCTACGCTTGTCCCGCATGACCTTGGACAACATCGCACTGCGACCGGTGGACGAACCCGGCCTGGCCGTCATGGAGCGCTTCCTCGACGACCCGGAGGCCGCGTCGGAGTTCCAGTGGTACGGCTGGAGCGATGTCCGGCGCTGGCGGCGGCAGTGGTCGGAGGATCGTCTGCTCGGCGGTGACCGGTCGTATCTGACGGTGCTCCGGGCCGAGGAGCCCGTGGGGTTCGTCGCCTGGCGGAAGGTCACCACCACGCCGAACTGCCACTACTGGAACATGGGCATCACCCTGCTGCCCGAGGCACGCGGACAGGGTATCGGGACCGAGGCCCAACGGCAGTTGGTGCGCTATCTGTTCGCGCACACCCTGGTGATGCGCGTCGAGGCGGACACGGAGTCGGAGAACCTCGCCGAGCAACGCGCCCTGGAGAAGGCCGGGTTCACCCGGGAGGGCGTCCTGCGCAGCGTCGCGTACCGGGACGGGCGGTGGCGGGACGGGGTGCGGTACAGCATCCTGCGCGACGAACTCACCTGATCCATCAAGGCAGTTCGAACGGCGGAGGCCCCACCGGTCGCCTGCCCGGTGGGGCCTTCCGTCCTGGCGCGGGTGCTCGGGTCAGCTGCCCGCTCCGGGGCGGAAGCGCCGGTACAGGGCGGCGCCGCCCAGGATGAGGGCCGCGCTCGCGGCGGCGGCCGGGACCAGGGCGTCCGTGCCCGTGTGGGCCAGTGAGGCCGCGGCGGCGGGCGGGGCGGGGTGCCCCCGTACCTCCGTAGCCGGTGCCGGGTGCGGCTTCGGCGGCGCCGGAGTCGGCGCCGGCGGCTCGGGCGTCGGCCGCGCCGGGTGGCGGGGGTGGTCGGCAGGGGTGTTCACCGACTGGTTCCCCACGACGGGATTGGCGACGCCCACGACATTCACGGAATTGCCGGTGACATTCACCGGGAGATGGATCGGGAGCTGTACTCCGTTTCCGGACAGCACACCGGGCGATTCCTTTTCGCCGCCGTGTGCCGAGGCTCCTCCGCGGGGCCTGACGGGGCCGCCTTCATTGGCGCACCTGTTGCCCGCGGCGGGATTGAGCAGCCCCACCACGTTCACGGTGTTCCCGCACACGTTCACCGGAACATGCACCGGGAGCTGAATCGTGTTGCCGGAGACCACACCCGGCGAACCGGCCGCCGAGCCGTCCGCGGCGGAGTCGGCGAACGCCGGCAACGCGGCGGCCATCGCACCGGACGCCGCGGCGACGACGATCATCCCGTTTCGGGTAACCCGTTTCATAGGCTCCCTGCCTTCCAGACTTGGTCGCGGGCAATCACCCGCACCGAATAAAACGTGGGCGCACCATCCGAGTTATGGCTTATCGGCCTTTCACTCCATCGAGCGTCACGGTTATCGAACTACTCGTAACAACGCCGCTCCCATACCCACGACCGATCGGAAAACCATTAGTCGGAAAACCCCTTATGCCTATTGAAGGCGCGCAGAATACGGCACCGATCACCGTTCCGCCCGCCGGGAGGCGGGCCACGTACGGCCCGCTTATCGTGATCGAGGGCGCTGGTCACAGCGCGTCCTTGGAGGCATTGATGCTGGCCAGGCTGTCATCGCGGCCCGCGTTCCGGCGCTGCGCGTTCACGGGGGCCCTCACGCTGGCACTGCTCGGCGCGGGGCTGCCCACGCTCGCCACGGCCGACGACGGGCCGCGGCCCGACCTGTCCCGGTTCTACCGCCAGAAGGTGAAGTGGGCCGCGTGCAAGGACCCGGACGCGCCCAAGGATCTGCAGTGCGGGAAAGTCACCGTTCCGCTCGACTACGCGAAGCCCGGCGGGGCCACGCTCGATCTCGCGCTGGCCCGTTATCGGGCGACCGGGAAGTCGAGGGGTTCGGTGCTGCTGAACTTCGGTGGGCCCGGCGGTGCGGGGGTCAGTGAACTTGCCTCGGACGGCAAGGAGTTCATGGATCTGACGAACGGCTACGACGTCGTCACCTTCGATCCGCGCGGCGTCGGCAGGTCCTCGCCCGTGAGTTGCGGCGCGGGTGCCGACCAGGGCTCGGCGGCGACGGACGAGGACCCGGCGAACATCGACAGCAGCGATCCTAAGGTCGTCCTCAGGCAGCTGCGGAAGGCGGCGGCCGTCTGCGCCAAGTACTCCGGCCCTGTCCTGCCCCACATAGGCACGGTCAACGCCTCCCGGGACCTGGACGTGATGCGCCAGGCCCTCGGCGACAAGAAGCTCAACTACCTTGGTTTCTCGTACGGAACGCGGCTCGGCGCGGTGTACGCGGCCCAGTTCCCCAAGAAGGTGGGCCGGTTGGTGCTCGACGGTGTCGACACCCTCACCGAGCCGCTGTCCGAGCAGGGCATGGCGGGCGCCGAAGGTCAGCAGACCGCGCTGGAGGACTTCCTCAACTGGTGTGTGCGGGACATCGCCTGTCCGTTCGGCACGGACGCGCGGTCGGCGCCGGACCGGGTCGTAGGGCTCGTCGACTCGCTCGACCGGGATCCGGTGCAGACGGACTTCGGCGACACCTTCTCCGGCCAGGACCTGGTGGGCGCCATCAGTCAGGCGCTGTACAGCAAGCAGCTGTGGCCGACGCTGGAGCGCGCCATCGCCTCGCTGGTGGAGGACGGTGACACGCGCGCGGTGATGGCGTTCTCGTCCGGCGGGGCCGGGCTGCCCGGTCTGCGCAGCGGCGGCGAGGGGTCGGGCGGCGGGCTCGTCGACGCGCAGGACGTCCCGCTCGACAACCTTCCGGCCGCGCTGATGGCCATCAACTGCGCCGACGACCCCGACCGCCCCACCGCCGAGCGGATCACCAAGGACCTGGCCGGGCTGCGCGCCGAGTACCGGGCAGCGTCACCGGTCTTCGGCCGCTACCGGCTCACCGAGGTGCTGATGTGCTACGGCCGCCCCAAGGGCACCGACTACATCCGCGACGACGTCAAGAACGTGGACACGTCGAAGATGCTGCTCGTCGGCACCCGGGGCGACCCGGCGACGCCGTACCGCTGGACCGTGGAGACGGCACATAGGCTCGGCTCCTCGGCCGTGGTGCTCGACAACAAGGGTGAGGGCCACACCGGTTACGCGTCTTCCAAGTGTGTGCACACCAAGGTCAACGACTTCCTGCTGTACGGCTCGCTGCCGCCCAGCGGGAGTTCCTGCCAGCCGGACACCTCACCCTCGGGCGAGTGAGATCTCGGGCTTGTACAGGTCGAGCCAGAGCGCCAGGTCGAGGGCGCGTTCCAGGCCGCGCCGGCCCGCCTGGGTGCTGATGGGGGCGTCGCGGTGGGCGGCCTGGCGGAGCCTGGAACGGTCCACAAGGTCGAAGACCGGGTGGGAGGGGCGGGCGAGCAGGTCCTTGGCATGGTCCCGGAGGGCGACCGCATACTTGGGGTCCTGGGTGGACGGGTACGGACTCTTGACCCGGTCGTACACGGACTTCGGGAGGACGTCCGCGGTGGCCTCCCTGAGCAGGGTCTCCTCCCGGCCGTCGTAGGACTTGAGGGACCAGGGCGTGTTGTAGACGTACTCGACGAGCCGATGGTCGCAGAACGGCACGCGGACCTCCAGGCCGGCCGGCGTCCCACCGGGCGGCGCTCGTCAGGAACCGGCCACGGGCAAAGAGTTCACCAACATCCCCGGTTCGCGCGGCAGTTCAGAACTCCACCGGGTCCCGCACGATCGGGCAGGTCATGCAGTGGCCGCCGCCCCGGCCGCGCCCCAGTTCGGCGCCGACGATCGTGATGACCTCGACGCCGGCCTTGCGCAGCAGGGTGTTGGTCTGGGTGTTGCGGTCGTAGGTGAAGACCACGCCCGGCTCCAGCGCGACCGCGTTGTTCCCGCTGTCCCACTGCTGGCGCTCGGAGGCGTAGACGTCGCCGCCCGTCTCCACGACCCGCAACTCGGGCAGGCCGAGCGCCTTGGCGACGACGTCGGTGAACGGGGTCGGGCCCTCGTCGACGATGTCGATGCCGGGCCCCTTGGTGCCGGGGCGCAGGGAGAAGGTGTGGACGGCGTCCATGATCGCCGGGTACAGGGTCACCAGGTCGCGGTCGGCGAAGGTGAAGACGGTGTCGAGATGCATCGCGGAGCGCAGTTTCGGCATACCGGCGACCACGACGTGTTCGGCGGCCCCCAGGTCGAAGAGTGCCTTGGCGACCTGGGTGATGGCCTGGCGCGAGGTGCGCTCGCTCATGCCCATCAGGACCACGCCGTTGCCCACGGGCATGATGTCGCCGCCCTCGAACGTGGCCTGCCCCCAGTCGAGTTCGGGGTCGCCCCACCAGACGAGGGAGCCCGCGAAGTCCGGGTGGAAGGTGTAGATCGCCTTCATCAGCAGGGTCTCGTCGTGCCGGGCGGGCCAGTAGAGCGGGTTGAGGGTGAGGCCGCCGTAGAGCCAGCAGGTCGTGTCGCGGGTGTAGAGGGTGTTGGGCAGCGGTGGCATCAGGTATTCGCGGACGCCGGTGGACTCGCGGGCGAGGGCGACATAGTCGGTGCGGTAGTCGTCGGGGAGGTCGGTGGTGGCGAGGCCGCCGATCAAGTACTTGGCGAGTTCGGCGGGTTCGAGGCTCTCCAGGTAGGCGCGGGTCGCGTCGATGAGGCCGAGGCCGACCTCGTTGGCGACGATCTTCCGGTCCAGGAGCCAGTCCTTGGCGGCGGGGATCGTCATGGTCTGAGCGAGCAGTTCGTGCAACTCGACCACGTCGACGCCGCGTTCGCGGAGTTTGTTGACGAAGTCGGCGTGGTCGTGCTGGGCGTTCTCGACCCACATCACGTCGTCGAAGAGCAGGTCGTCGGAGTTGGTCGGGGTGAGCCTGCGATGGGCCAGGCCCGGTGCGCAGACCAGCACCTTGCGCAGGCGGCCGACCTCGGAGTGGACGCCGTACTCATGTCGGTCCACGGTGTCTTGACTGGTCACGGTGCACACACCCTTCCGGAGGTCACGGGCGGGGTCAGAGGCTGATCCAGCCCGCTGCCAGGGCGACGACGCCGACGACGGCACCCGCGACCGAGACGGCGAGGATCACCGGTTCGCGGGCGGAGAAGGGCGAACGCCCCTGTTCCCTGCGGGCCTTGACGAACAGGAAGGTGGCGGGCGCGTAGATGATGAACGAGACGAGGAGGTACTTGAAGCCGGCCGCGTAGATGAGGAACGCGGTGTAGACGGTGGCGAGCACGGCGACCACCAACTCGCCTCGCCCTGAACGGGTTTGCGCGAGGGCGATCCGTACGGCGAAGCCCGCCGCGAGCAGGAACGGGATCAGTGTCAGTGAACTGGTCAGGTCCAGCGCGAAGTTGAAGGCGTCGTCGGAGAAGTAGGTGACGACCAGGACGACTTGGCTCAGCAGCGTGGTCATCACCAGCGCGGGCACGGGCACGTCGGCCGGTGTGGACTTCTTCAGGAAGCGCGGCATGTCGTCGTCCTTGGCGGCGACGAACAGCACCTCGGCGGCCATCAACGTCCAGGCGAGATAGGCGCCCAGCACGGAGACGATCAGCCCGACACTGACGAAGACCTTCCCCCAGGTGCCCACCGCGTGTTCCAGCACGCCCGCCATGGAGGGCTGCCGCAGTTCGGCGATCTCGCCCATCGGCATCAGGCCGTACGACACGATCGTGACCGACGCGAAGACGGCGAAGACGCTGAGGAAGCCGAGGACGGTGGCGCGCCCGACGTCCTCGCGGCGTCTGGCGTGCCGGGAGTAGACGCTCGCGCCCTCCACGCCAAGGAACACGAAGACGGTTGCCAGCATGGTGCCCTTGACCTGCTGGAACAGGGAGCCCGCATAGTCGGCGCCGCCGAAGTTCTCGGCGAAGACATGGGGCTTGAGGTAGAAGAGCGCGAGGACGACGAAGACGAGGATCGGTACGACCTTGGCGACGGTGACGATCCGGTTGATGGCCGCCGCCTCCTTCACCCCGCGGCTGATCAGCAGGAAGAAGAGCCACAGTCCGGCCGAGGAGAGGACCACCGCCAGGACGGTGTCGCCCTCGCCGAGCGAGGGCGCGATGGTGCCGATCGTCGACATGATCAGCACCCAGTACGTCACGTTGCCGACGCAGGCGCTGGCCCAGTAGCCGAACGCGGCGAAGAAACCGAGGTATTCGCCGAAACCGGCCTTCGCGTAGGCGTACACACCGGCGTCCAGGTCGGGTCTGCGGACGGCGAGGGTCTGGAAGACGAAGGCCAGCATCAGCATCCCGGTACCGGCGACGGCCCAGGCGATCAGGGCACCGGCCACCCCCGTCTCCTGCGCGAACCTGCGCGGAAGCGAGAACACCCCGGCCCCGACCATGGAGCCGACCACCATGGTGGTCAGCGTCGGCAGGCTCAGCTTGGCGGCCCTGGTCCGGGTGTCGGTAGTGGCGGCTTGCGTCACCCGTGGGACGTTAGCAACCATTTGCCCCAATCGCCTGGCGGGCTTCCCCCATATGCCCCATCCGCCGATCGGCCCTATCGTGCTGTTATGGAGCACGCACTGAGTCCCGCCACCCTGACCGAACTGCGGCGCCCGCGCCCCTACCCCGCGGTCTCCGTGCTCACCCCGACGCATCGTCGCGAGCCCGACAACGCCCAGGATCCGGTCCGGCTGCGCAATGTGCTGGCCGAGGCCAAGAAGCAGCTGGAGGCCGATCCCGCGGTACCCCGGGACCGGCGCATCGACGTCGTCCGGCAACTCGACCAGGCCCTCGCCGAGGTCGATCTCGCGCACGCCGAGGACGGGCTGGTGATCTTCGCCGCGCCGGGCGAGCACCAGGTGTGGTCCCTCGCCAGGTCCGTGCCGGAACGTGTGGTGCTCTCCGACACGTTCCTCACCCGGAATCTCGTCTCCGCGCAGGCCTCCGAGCGGCCGTTCTGGGTGCTCTCCGTCTCCGCCGACCGCGTCACGCTGTGGAACGGCGGTGTCGACCGGGTCGCCGAGGACCACACCGGCGGCTTCCCGCTGACCCGCGACCACCGGGACAACTTCGACGCCGAGCGCCAGGAGCGGATCGGCGACATCCCGAGCACCTTCCGCGACGAGGACACCCGGCACTTCCTGCGCGAGGCCGACACCGCCATGGGCCGCATCCTGCGTGAGCACCGGCGCCCGCTCTACATCACCGGCGAGCAGGCGGCCCTCTCCGCACTCGACGAGGTCGGCAGCGCCACCAAGGACGCGGTGCACATCCCCCATGGCGGTCTCGCACACGGCACACCCGACGCGGTGTGGCAGGCCGTACGGCCGCTGGTCGACGCGGAGGCCCGGAACAACACCGTCACGGTGACCCGGGAGCTCGAATCGGCGCGCGGGCGCAAGGAGTTCGCGGCCGGCGTGGACGAGGTATGGCAGAACGCCCGCGAGGGCCGGGTCCGGCTGCTGGCCGTCGAGGAGAACTACCGCGTCACGGTCCGCGACGACCACGGCGACCACCTCGTCCCGGCCGACAGCGGCGATCTCGACGCCCGCGAGGACATCGTGGACGAGATCGTCGAACAGTGCCTGGAGACGGGCGCCGAGGTCCGCTTCGTACCGGACGGCACGTTGAACGACGCGGACGGCATCGCGGGCGTGCTGCGCTACTGAGCCCGCCCCTTCACCCCCGAGGCCGCCTCTCCCCTGCGGCGTACGCTACGGCGTGATCGTCGACGCAGAGGGAGAGCACACGTGGGTGACCTGCTGGGCGTGGCCGTGCTGGGTGCGGGACACATGGGAGCCGACCACATACGACGCCTCGACCAGGTGGTGAGCGGCGCCAGAGTGGCCGCGGTGGCCGACCCGGACACCGAGCGCGCCAAGGAGGCGGCGGCCGGTCTGGACGCGGTCACGGTGCACGAGGACGCCGTGGCCGCGCTCGACGCCCCCGGGGTCGAGGCGGTGCTCATCGCCTCGCCGGGCCCCGCGCACGAGGAGGCGCTGCTCGCGGCCTTCGCACGCGGACTGCCGGTGCTGTGCGAGAAGCCCATGGTGCCCGACTCCACAGGGGCACTCCGGGTGGTGGAGGCGGAGGCACGGCTCGGGCGGCGGCTGGCGCAGATCGGCTTCATGCGGCGCTACGACGCGGAGTACCAGCGCCTCAAGTCCCTGCTGGACAGCGGGCAGTTGGGGCGCCCCCTGATGCTGCACTGCACCCACCGCAATGTGTCGTCGCCGCCCTACTTCACCTCTGCGATGCTCATCGACAGCTCGGTCTCGCACGAGATCGACGCGGCGCGCTGGCTGCTCGGACAGGAGCTCACGGCGGTGACGGTGCTCAGCCCGCGCTCGTCGGCGAACGCCCCGGAGGGGCTGATCGACCCGCAGCTCGTGCTCTTCGAGACCGAGGGCGGTGCCCTGGTCGACGTCGAGGTCTTCGTCAACTCCGGCTTCGGCTACCAGGTGCGCTGCGAGGCCGTGTGCGAGGCGGGCAGTGCCCGGATCGGCGAGGACCACACGATGGTCGTCACCACCCACGGCAGCGCGCACGAGGACGTTCCGCTGGACTACCTCGTGCGGTTCGCGGACGCCTACGACCGCGAGGTGCAGTCCTGGGTCGACGCCACCCGGCAGGGCCGCGTCACCGGCCCGAGCGTCTGGGACGGCTACGCGTCCTCCGTGGTCGCCGAGGCCGGGGTCCGGGCGCTGGAGAGCGGCGGCCGGGTGGCCGTCGAACTCGCCCCGCGCCCGGACCTGTACGCCGACCTCAGCCGCTGACGCTCGCCGCGCCCGACTCCAGGTGACCGGTGAACCGGCGCGACCAGGTCGCGTCGGAGTCGACGGTGACCGTGAAGTCGTACCAACCGCCTTGGTAGGCCACGGCGTTGAAGAAGTCCTCCGTCGACGAGCCCGCCGCGACCGTGTACGTCCACGGTCCGTCGCTGCGGTAGTGGTTGGAGGTGATGGTGAACTTCACCGCCGCGGAGCCCGAGTTGGTCATCTTGAAGTAGATCGCGAGCTTGCCGGTGCCCGACTCGACGGCGTAACGGGTGCTCACCTCGACCGACTTGCCCGCCTTCGTGGCGTCGCCCTGGAAGCGCCGCAGGAAGCGGTTGGGGCCGACCATGGAGAGGTCGTACTTGCCGCTGCCGTAGCCCGTACCGATGTTGAAGTAGTCGGAGGCGGTGCCGCCGGGGTCGATCGTGTACTGCCAGGGCGTGGTGTCGCGGTAGGCGTTGGGGTGGATGGAGAGATGGGCGGCGCTCTTGGCGGCGCCGCCCTGGTTGGCCATGGCGAACCAGGCGAGGATCTTGCCGCTCGACCCGAACTCCAGGTGGTCCAGGTACCCGTTGGGCTGGTACGGCAGCGCGCGGGCGGGCCGGGTGCCGGTCTCCTGCGCCGGCAGGGTGTTGTTCGTCGGCACCGGGTTGGGCAGCGGGCCGCAGGTGGAGATGCCGATGACGCCGGTCGCGGGGAGCGCGACGGAGCCGTAGACCGGGTTGGCGAAGTCGAAGACACCGGTCAGGTCGCCGCTGACCTTGCGGCGCCAGGTGCTGATGTTGGGGCAGGCGGCGGGTTTGCCGAGGGCGGTGGTCCAGGTCTCCAGGAAGCGGAGCACCGAGGTGTGCTCGAAGACCTCGGAGGAGACCCAACCGCCGCGCGTCCAGGGCGAGATGACGATCATCGGGACACGGAAGCCGAAGCCGTAGGGGACGCCGTTGAGGAACTCGCCGTCGGTGCCGGCCGGCGGGGCGGGTGGCGGGACGTGGTCGAAGTAGCCGTCGTTCTCGTCGTAGTTGAGGAACAGGACGGTCGAGTCGAAGACGTCTCCGTCGGCGGCGAGGGCCTGGTAGACGAGGCCGATGAAGTGCGCGCCGTCGCCGGGCGGGGCGTAGGGGTGCTCGGAGAAGGCCTGGTTGGGGACGACCCAGGAGACCTGCGGGAGGGTGCCGGCGAGGACGTCGGCCTTGATGGCGGCGGCGATGTCGTCGGGGGTCGAGCCGGTGGTGGCCGGGACGGAGGACATGCCGCGGTCGTAAAGGGGGCTGCCCGCCTTGGAGTTGGTGAAGTTCTTGAAGTAGGCGCAGGCGTTGTCGCCGTAGTTGTCGGCCGCGTTCTGGTAGACCTTCCAGGTCACTCCGGCGTTCTGCAGCGCCTCGGCGTAGTTCTGCCAGGTCAGGCCGGACTCGTCACCGCCGTCGTAGCTGGAGGAGTCGACCTTGCCGCTCCACAGGTAGGTGCGGTTGGGGCCGGTCGCGCTGAGGGTGGAGCAGAAGTAGGCGTCGCAGATCGTGTAGTTGTCGGCGAGCGCGTAGTGGAAGGGGATGTCGGCGCGGTCGAGATAGCCGAGCGAGCGGACATTGCCGACGCCCGAGACCCAGTTGTCGAGGCGGCCCTTGTTCCACGCGGAGTGCTGTGAGGACCAGGAGTGCGGCAGGTCGCCGTTGCACTGGGCGAGGGTCTCGCCGTCCTTGCCGCCCGCGGCCGGGGTGGCGCTCAGCTTCCACGGGTACTGACGGCCGCCGCCGTTGGGCTGGTCGAAGACCGGGTAGCCGCCGCTGAGGGTGATGCCGCTGCGGTCGTCGAAGCCGCGGACGCCCTTGAGGCGCCCGAAGTAGTGGTCGAAGCTGCGGTTCTCCTGCATGAGGATCACCACGTGTTTCACGTCCGAGATCGTGCCGGTCGCCGCCTGCTGGGCGGCGATCGCGGGCCGTGCGCCTGCGCCCGTCGCCATGCCCGCCGCAACGGTCGCACCGAGCCCCACGAAACTTCTTCGGCTGATCGGTGTCATTCGCCCCGTCCTCGTCCCAGGCGTGCCCGAGCGGCACACCGCGCGCAAGGGTGCACGGGGTGATCGCCAAGGTCCATACCCGGACGGTGAGGTGGAGGTGAACAAAAGTCAAAACCGCTGTCCTGGCGCCGAATTGCCCTCAGACACTCCCGAACAGGGCGCTCAGCCCCCGCTCGACGACCGCGTCCATGTCCTCCTTCCCGGTGGCTACCACGTCGTAGGTCCGCAGCAGGAAGCGGCGCAGCGCCGGGGTCTGGAAGTGGAGCAGGGCGAGCCCGAACGGCGAGTGGAACTCCAGCACCGTACGAGCCTGACCGCACGGCCACAGGTGCACGTCCCCGCTCCCGGCCGGCCGCCGCAGCCCCTCCTCCAGCAGCGCCCGGGCGAAGGTCCAGGTGACCGTGTCACCGTCGAGGGACACCTCGGGCGGGAAGTCGAGGTGCACGGCAAGGGGGTCCCAGGAGAGGTAGCGGAGCGTGGCCGACACGGGAATCTCGGTGTCGTCGGCCGTGATCAGCCGGGCTCGGGTGGGTTGTTCGAGGGTGATGTCCATGGTCGGTCTCCGCTATGAGTGAGAGGTCGGCAGGATTGCCGTGTGCCTGTACGACCTCGCAGGTGCCCTTTGCATTACGCGGAAGCTCGAATGACTTTATGTGACGTGCATCACTTGATGGTCGTTGTGTGGGGCTGCTGGTGAATTCGTTTGCGGTGGGGCGGACGAGCCATGTGGGGGGAGCCCATGGACGGGGCCGCGGAGCAGGTGCGACGGACCGTATGGCAGCGGGCGGAGTCTGGTCGCGGAACTTCGGCCGCTGGAGGGGGTGGAGGCGGCCGGAGGTGCCCGGGTCCTCCTCGAAGACGTAGCTACTGGACCGCTTGCGCCACGAGCGCGCCCGCATCGACGCGAAGACCGTCGAGCTACAGGCCGCGAGCCGAAGGCTCAGTGTTCTGATCGAACTCGCCACACACCCCGACACCGGATCCTGCCCGGCCTCGCTCGACACCGACCCCGACCAGAGCGACGCGCGGCAGGACAGGACGCCTGCCAGAGGTGCCGGAAAAATTGCGGAACTGTTCCCCGTCCGCTCTGACCGGGCCTACAGCACTTCATCGAGCCGCGTGCGCTCTGGGGGCGGACCGCGACCGCCACGAAGCGGCTGACGAGGGCAGCGGCGGGCCGAGGGCGCCGAGCTCGTCCGTTCGAGCCCGCGTACAGGGTCTGCACGGGGTGCCGGAGAAGAAGCGGCTGTCGCAGCTGGAGCGGCTGCGGCTGGGCCCGAAACGTGTCTCCGGCAGGGCCATGGTCCTTGCCCAGGACCGCGCCCGTGAGGTTCGGGGCGTGGGCGCCGGCGCGGTTGATCACCTCGTACGGTGAGGCGTACAGCCGGTCGTTCTCCTCCTGGCGGACAGCGGCGACCATCCGGGTCGGCGTCGTCACGCCGGGCAGCAGCACCCGCTTGTTCACCAGCCACACCACCGCCCGATCGAACAAAGCTCGCGGTCCCTCCGGCGACGACCACACCCGCGCCGCCACGAACTCCCGCAGCTCCGCCTCACCCTCGGCGAAGTGCTCGTCGTCGGTGCCGAGCTGCGCGGCGACGAACCGCACCAAGGCGGCCGGGACCGCCGTGGCGGGCCTCTTGCCAAGTTCCGTTCCGATACTCCCCGAAGGCCATTCTTCACCGGCGGTCCGGTGACGCTCGCGTCCTGTGGCGTGCCGATCGGTGCGCGGGTACTGCGTGGCGGCCCAACGTCCGCCCAGCGAGCCCGTGTTGGGGAGGCCGGTCGGGCCGGCTGGGGAACTCATTCGAGGCGACTCATCCCGCGTCCCCGCCCAGCGTGTCCGTTTCCAGGGCTGCGAGGCGCAGGGCGACCGCCACCCGGGTGACCGCCTCGCCGGGCGCCCCCGGAAGCCGCGCCAGCAGTAGTCGCCGCTGCTCCTGCGGGCCGCCGCGCACCGGCAGGACCCGTACCCCCGCCGGGACGGCTGGGGCGAGGGAGGCGGAGACCGTCGTCAACCCGCAGCCCGCTGCGACGAGTTGGAGTTTGGCCAGCCAGTCGCGGGCGGTGTGGGCGATCTCGGGGCGTTCGTCGAGGCCGGGCCATACGCCCATGAGGCGGTCCTCGCCGGAGGAGGAACCGGCGATCCAGCGCTGCCCGCGCAGGTCGGCCACGTCGACGAAGTCGGCGCGGGCCAGCGGATGGGTGGCGGGCACGGCGAGGTACAGCGGACGCTCAACGAGGGTACGCAGGACCAGCGGGGGTGATTCGGTGTCCGGTGGGCGGAAGGGGGGCGCGGACGCCAGCAGGGCCAGGTCGAGGCTGCCGGCCCGCAGGGCGCGTACCAGCGCCGGGGTGCCGCCTTCCCGGCTGACGACGTTCAGGTCCGGGTCGCTGCGGCGCAGGGCGAGCAGGACGCGGGGCAGCAGGGCCGCTCCGGCGCTGGGCAGCCAGCCCAGGCGGACCGTCGCGGCCTCGGTGGGCAGCCCGGACAGTTCGCGGGCGGTGGTGTCGATCTCGTCGAGTACGACCGTCGCCCTGCGCATGACGATGCGGCCGGCCGGGGTGAGCCGTACGCCGTCGCGGCGGCGTTCCAGCAGTTCCGTGCCCGCGGCGCGTTCGATCGCGGCGATCTGCCGGGACACCGCCGACTGGGTGTAGCCCAGCGACGCGGCGGCGGCCGTGAACGTCCCCTGTTCGGCGACCGCGCGGAAGACGCGCAGGGCGGTGAGTGACACATCCGTGAAGTCCATGACGATTACGCATATTAGCGGTGCGTAACTCTCGTTGGACGCATGGCTGTGATCGTTCCTACCGTGGAGCCATGAACGCTCCACGCATCGCCCTCGTCACGGGCGCCAACCAGGGACTCGGCCGCGCCCTCGCCGAGGGACTGGCGGCCCGTATGGGCCCCGACGACACCGTTCTGCTCACCGGCCGCGACGGGCGGCGGGTCACCGACGCGGCCCGGGAAGTGGCCGGTCTGCCCGGCACCCGCAGCCGGGTGGAGGGCCGGGTTCTCGACGTCACCGACACCGACGCCATCGCCCACCTCGCCGACGAGTTGCGGCAGCGCCACGGCGGGGTCGACATCGTGATCTCCAACGCCGTGACCCGCATGCTCCCCGGGGAGTCGCAGTCCGAGCGCGCCGACGAGTTCATCGGCGTCTCCAACACCGCCACCCACGCGATGCTGCGCTCCTTCGCACCGATCCTCCGCCCGGGCGGCCGGTTCCTCGTCGTGGCCAGCAGCCTCGGCACCCTCGGCCATCTCGACCCCGCGCTGCACGATCTGTTCGACGGCGCGAGCCTGGACCAGGTCGAGTACGCCGTCGAGTCCTGGCGCAGCGCCGTCCACCAGCGGACCACGGCCGAGGCGGGCTGGCCGCTCTGGCTGAACGTGCCCTCGAAGGTGGCCCAGGTCGCCGCCGTCCGCGCGGTCGCCGCGGAACGCCGTCAGGACGACCTGGCGAGCGACACCCTGATCGCGTCCGTGTGCCCCGGCATGGTGGACACGGCCACCTCCCGCCCCTGGTTCGACGACTTCAGCCAGGCCAAGTCCCCGGCCGAGGCCGCGAGCGCCGTGCTCGACCTCGTCTTCGCGGAGCACGTCGACCCCGCGCTCTACGGCGAACTCGTACGCTTCGGCGCCGCCTTGGACTGGCACTCCGGCAAACCACTGGCCGAGCAGGACCTGAAGCTCACGCCCTGACCGGGGCGCGGCACGGAACCACGGCACAACCAGCGCCGCACAGCAGGGAGTTCACGCATGACTGCCGGCCGCCACGGGCGCCTAAGTCACTCTCGCCGTACGGGACTTGACGGCGGGAGAATGCACCGCGACGGCCGGCAACGAGCGGGTGCACGTGAGGCGGCTCGACCTGACGGACCTCGGCTCCCTTCCATGCGGCGAAGGCCCACCTGGGGCACTTCGCCCTCGCCACCGAACTGCACGGCGCACTCGCGGCCGACGGCAACGCCCCTTTCGTGGCGGTCAGTTCCGCCGGTCATCCGCAGTCGCCGGTCGTGACGAGGACGGCCGGAGCGCCCCGCACCTCCGGCAGCGGTGGCGGCTGCGGCCGGCACGATGCTGACGTCCGAGATCCGATACACGCCACGGGCAACCGCTCCGGCCGCGCCCCGCCCTCCGGTGTGAGCCGGAGTGGGGGCGCGGCCGGGACCGTCATGGACGGTCAGTCACGCGAGGTGCGTGTCACGGCGTCAGCTGCCACTGCTCGATGTAGCCGACGTCGATCGCCGCGTGGTCCTGGACCCGCAACTTCCAGGTGCCGTTGACCGGTTGGGCGGAGGCGTCGACGGTGAAGGTCTGGTCGACGTTGTCGGCGGAGCCGCCGGAGCGGTTCAGCAGGGAGTAGACCGTGCCGTTCGGGCCTACGAGGTCGACGGTGAGGTCGCCGCGGTAGGTGTGGACGATCTTGACGTAGACCTGGGTGGTTGCCGAGGCGTTGCCGTCGCGGCCGGTGACCGTGATCGGGGACTCCACGGCGGCGGCGTTGTCGGGGATGTCCACCCGGGTGCTGCTGGCGTAGATGTTCGCCACCCGCCAGGTGAAGGAGGCGGTGGCGGACGCGCCCGTGTCGTCGGTGACGGTCACCGTGACGTCACTGCTGCCGAGGGTGGTCGGGATGCCGGAGATCAGGCCGGTGCTGTCGATGGAGAGTCCGTCGGGCAGTCCCGTGGCCGAATAGGTCAGCCCCGCACCGGAGTTGGTGGTGTACGCGCTGGTCTGCAGGGACACGGACTGTCCGACTCCGCTGATCTGTGCGGAGATCGGGGCCACGTTGACGCCGAGCGCGATCCGGCTGCCGACGTTGATCGCCGCCCACGCGTCGGCCACAGCGAGGTACGTCGGGCTGTACGCGCCGAAGAGGTCCGCGGCGGCCTGGAGGGTCGCGGTGCGGGCTCCGGCGTAGTTGGTGGACGAGGTCATGTACGTGGTGAGCGCCCGGTACCAGACCTTCTGGGCGTTGTCGATGCCGATGCCGGCGACGGGCACGCCGTCGTAGGTGGGGCTGTCGTAGGAGACGCCGTTGACGGTCTTCGCGCCGCTGCCCTCGGACAGCAGGTAGAAGAGGTGGTTCGCCGGGCCCGAGGAGTAGTGGACGTCGACGCTGCCGAGCGTCGAGCTCCAGTAGTCGCGGGACGCGCCGTCCTTGGAGGGCTTGTCCATGTAGCGGAGCGGTGTGCCGTTGCCGTTGATGTCGATCTTCTCGCCGACCAGGTAGTCGGGGACGTCGGCGGGGAGGTTCTCGTGGAACTCCACGGCGGCGGCGAAGATGTCCGAGGTGGCCTCGTTGAGGCCGCCCGACTCGCCGGAGTAGGTGAGGCCGGCGGTCGCGGCGGTGACGCCGTGGCTCATCTCGTGCGCGGCCACGTCAAGGGCCGTCAGCGGGTGGGTGTTGCCCGAGCCGTCGCCGTAGGTCATGCAGAAGCAGGTGTCGGACCAGAAGGCGTTGACGTAGTTGCTGCCGTAGTGGGCCCGGCTGTAGGCGGCCACGCCGTCGTTGCGTATGCCGTTGCGGCCGAAAACGTCCTTGTAGTAGTCCCAGGTGGCCGCGGCGCCGAACGCGACGTCCACGCCCGCGGTCTGGCGGTTGGCCGCGGTACCGTCACCCCAGACATCGTTGTCATCTGTGAACAAGGTACCCGTGCCCGAGGTGCCCTGGTTCAGGTCGTAGGTCTTGTGGCCGGCGCGGTCGCCGTCGACGAGCTGGTACGTCGAGGTCGCCGGGTCGAGCGTGGTGCTGAGCGGGACCGTTCCGTTGAACTGGCCGGTGCCGGTGCCGGTTTCGATGCCCTGGTACTGGAAGACGGGCTTGCCCGAATCGGCGTCGGTGATCACGTGGAGTTCGCTGGGGGTGCCGTCGTCCTGGAAGCCGCCGACCACCGCCTCCCAGGCGAGGACGGGCTTGGCTCCGGCGGCCCAGACGACGAGGCGCGGGGCGCCGTCGAGCTTGGCCTGCTCGCCGCCCGCCTTGGCCGCGCTTGCGAGCGCCTTGGTCTTCACCGTCGCCGAGGACACGTTCGGGGTGAGGTCCGCCAGGTTCAGGTCGGCCTTGGCGGCCTTCGTCACCGAGAGGCGGCCGCTCTTGGCGTGGACGACCAGGTCGCCGCCGAGGACGGGCAGTCCGGCGTACGTCCGCTCGTAGCGGGTGTGGGTGGTGCCGTCGGCGTCCTGGGTGACGTCCTTGACGACGAGCTTCTCCTTGGCCCCGAGGCCGAGGTTCTTCGCCGTGCTCCTGACGGCCGCGCCCGCGCTCTTGAGGAGGGCGGCGTGCTTCGCCGGCGTCAGCGTGGCCGGGGCGGCTCCGGCCCGGGGGGTGGCCAGGATCTTCACCGGGGAGTGGCCGCCGCCGGGGACGGCGGAGGCGGCGCCGGTCTGCATTCCGGCGGCCAGCAGGGTGCCGACTGCGGTGAGCACCAGAGCGGCGGTGTATCTGGGGTGGTGCGGATAACGGTCATGCCGGGTCAAGGCGTTCTCCTTATGTGGGGTGGTCGGACTCGGTGGAGTCCTGGAGAGCGGGTCGGGCCGGGGTACGGCCGTCCGGCGGCGCGCGGGTGCGGGGAGGAAGGGTGAGGATGAAGTGAACGCTCGGTGAGCGTGGTGCACAGCAGCGTGGCATCACGCCCACAGAATTGTCATGGCTATAACAAAGCAACGGCTCAAAATGGCTGTTGCGTACTGCGGATCACTCATCCGAGCAACGCTTTTCGGCCTCCTGTCGGACAGGTGCACCATGCGGGAACACAAGGCCGTCGAACAGGTGGTTGAATGTCGACTCCGGCGGGTGATCCATACCCCAACTCGCGTACGGCGTATACGACTTGCTCCACCCGGGCAGCTACGCCACCAACACGGCACCATCCGTCCGTGAAGACGCTGGCATATGCCAGAAGCACCACCGGATCGGGTGTTGCCAAATCCCTTACAGGGCGTCGCGGGCTGTGCGACAGTCGTAACCGGTCCCTCCATCCGCCTTGGTCGAACCGTCCCCGCATCGGAGTGCGTCATGCCGTCCCATCTCTCTGCGGACCGCCCAGCCGCCCAGCCGCCCGCGCGCGGCTCGGTCGACGCGCTGATATCGCAGGCGCGGCAGCTCATGGGCGACGTGGACGCCGTACGGCGGGACGCGCAGCGGGACGGTTCGGATCCCCGGGAGCGGTGGCAGCGGGCGCTGTGCGATCTGGCGCTGCATCAACTCAGCGATCTCGACGAGCACTTGGCCCAGCTGCGGGACGGCCCGCCGCCCGTGCCGGTGGCCGTCGAGACGCCGCCGGCCCCAACTGCCGTACCGGAAGCGCCCCGAGGCGACTCGCTGCTCAGCCGGGTCGGCAGCGCCGAGTGGAATCTGCTGACGGACGCGGTGAGTTGGTCCGGGGAGCTGTACCAGATCCTCGGCCGCGATCCGGCCGCTCCCCCGCTCACCCTGGACGAACTGCCGTCCCTGGTCCTGGACGAGGACCGGCCGGGCCTGACGGCGATGGTCACGGACTGCCTGGTCGACGCCAAGCCCATCGACGGCGAGTTCCGCGTCGTACGGCCCGACGGCGCCGTACGCACCGTGCACATGATGGGCGAGCCCGTGCTCGACGCCGACGGTGGCACCGCCTCGATGTGGGCCGTGCTGCGGGACGTCAGCGAACTGCGGCGCAGCCAGCGGACGGTGAGCGAGACCCGTGACTCGCTGCAGCGCCACCGGCACCACGCGCAGACCGAGCGCCGGCTCGCGGTCGAGCTGCAGGAGGCCGTGCTGCCGCCGTGGCGCGGCACCCTGCGGCTCCCGCACCAGGGGCCGGAGACACTCGACCTGGCCGCCCGCTATTTGCCCTCCTCGACGAACGCGCTGATCGGCGGCGACTGGTACGACGCGCTCCAACTCTCCGACGGAGCCACCCTGTTGAGCGTGGGCGACCTCACCGGACACGGTGTCGCCGTCACCTCGGGCATGGCGATGCTGCTCGGCGCCCTGCGCGGCATGGCGATGGCGGGCACCGAGCCCGGCCAACTGATGTCCTGGCTCAACCAGTTACTGGACGCCACGGTCCAACCGGCCCTGGGCAGCGCGGTGTGCTGCCGGTACCGGCCCGAGACCCGCACCCTGACCTGGGCGCAGGCAGGACACCCCGCCCCGCTGCTGTTCCGCGACGGGACGGGGCGCATGCTGAGCGCACCGGACGGCGTCCTGCTCGGCGCCACCTCGGGAGCGTCCTACGGACAGGCCGAGGAGACCCTCGAAGCGGGCGACGTACTCCTGCTGCACACGGACGGACTGGTGACCGGGCACGACAGGCCGGAGGCTGTGGACCGACTCCTCGACCTGGCCCCGCGGTTCGGCGAGGCGCGCACCGCACAGGACTGCGTACGCATGGTCGTCGAGGAGTTCGGCGACTCCGCGCGCGAGGACGACGCCTGCGTGCTGGTCGCCAGGACCACCTAGGTCGTATAAAGCCCAGCCACAACCTCCCTACGCCTGGGCGCTGTTGGCGTTCCTGGTCCGCGCGCTCCTGGACTGTGGCCTGGGCAGAGCGAGTTTGATCTCCTCCCGGAGCTCGTGGATCCTCGGGTAGTTGGAGTACTGAGCCGTGAGCCGGTACATCTCGCGCAGCCGGTCCCAGGTGCGGTGGGATGAGTTCGATCCCATCGACGCCAGGGCCAACCGCGCGTACCTGTCCGCCTGTTCAGGGTCGTCCGCGATGAAGCAGGCGGACGCCATCGACAGGAAGTCGAAGATCTTCGACCGCTGCCGACCGTCGACCCGCAGCGCCAGCGCCTTCTCCGCGAAGTACTGGGCGTGCACGGCCGCTCCCGGCTCGTGCTCGGCCAGGGTGCGGTAGGCCAGGGCCTGCATGCCGTAGAGGTCCTCCTCCTTGAACGTCTGCATCCAGCTCGGGGACGGTACGTCGCCGCGGTCGGAGACGAAGAGGTCCTCCGCCTGGCCGAGGGTGCGGCGCATGGCCTGGCCCTTGCCCATCGACGCCTGCGCCCAGGCCTCGACGGTGTAGAGCATCGCCCGGGTGCGCGGCAGCACCTCGTCGCCGGAACCGGTCTTGGCGAGTTTCATGAGATCGAGCGCGTCGTCGGGCCGGCCCAGGTGCACCATCTGGCGAGCCGCCCGGGAGAGCGCCTCCCCGGCGCGGGGCCGGTCGCCGCCCTCACGGGCCGCGTGGGCGGCGATGACGAAGTACTTCTGGGCCGTGGGCTCCAGGCCGACGTCGTGCGACATCCAGCCCGCGAGTACGGCGAGGTTGGCGGCGACGCCCCACAGGCGCCGCTGGAGATCTGCGGGGTGCCGGTAGGCCAGCATGCCGCCCACCTCGTTGAGCTGTCCCACCACAGCCTTGCGCTGCAGCCCGCCGCCGCGGGCCGCGTCCCAGGCCCGGAACACCTGGACGGACTCCTCCAGTTCCTCGATCTCCTGCGACCCGATGGGGGCGGCCTCGTAGCGGTCGAACCCAGCAGGGTCGGCGTGCAGGGGATCGTCGAACCGGGGAGCGTCGGCGGAGAGAGTCGGATCGGAGTGCAGCCATGCGTACATGGCGCTGCTGAGTGCGGAGCCTGCGGCGAGCGCGGCGCCCGCGCCCACCAAGCCGCGTCGGTTGAGCATGAGGTCCATTCCCGTGAATTCGGTGAGGACCGCAGCAGTCCGTTCGGGCGCCCACGGCACACCGTCGGGATGTTCCACACTCCCGTCGTCGGGCCGTTTCCCCACACGCCCGTGCCGGACCAGACCGAGGTCCTCGATGGTCACGACACGGCCGAGACGCTCGGTGAAGAGAGCCGCCAGCACCCGCGGCACCGGATCGCGCGGGATCTCTCCCGTGTCGATCCAACGCCGTACCCGCGAGGTGTCGGTCGAGAGCTGGGGGTGGCCCATGGCCGCCGCCTGCCGGTTGACCAGCCGCGCGAGTTCGCCCTTGGACCAGCCGGCCAGGCCGAACAGGTCCGAGAGACGGGAGTTGGGTTGTCCGTTCACGTCAAGCCCCCAGGTTCTCGGCTGACTTGAACATAGCCCGGTGCGCTGTGCCGGGCGACTATTCGCCAGGGTTCGCCAGGGTGCGCCAGATGGTGTGCCACTGCGCATCTGGTGTCAGGTAGGAACGCGCCACCCCGACCCGGTCACCGAGGGACATTCCCCAGGATGGACCCGCGGGACCGGGCCGGGTAGCGCGCTTGCTTGGACAGGCACTGCAGGCACACGAAGGGATCTGTCTCTCCCATGTACACAGCATCGTCCTCCGTGTCCGCCCCGCCCCGGTCGCTGCACCCCCGCCCGGGCGCCGGCGGCCCCTACCTCGACCCGGCGCGCCCGGCGGCCGGCCCCGTGCTCGGTGCGGGCAGGCCGCGGCGCGCTCCGGGGCTCGGCACCCAACCGCTCAGCGGGAGACTCGACTTGTCCGGCCCTCAGGGCGCCCAGCTGCGTACGGCGATCGCGTCGGTGCACCGGATCTGCCCGGAGTTCGCTCCGGTGCAGGTGCTACGCCGCAACGGTCGCTCCGTGCTCCTGGTCGGAACGACCGGACGCAGCACGGCCGTAGCGAAGTGTTTACTGGACCACTCCCCCGCGTGGGCCGAGCGGATCCGGCATGAAATAGCGGCGTACCGCTCGTTCGTCCGGCACCGCCCCCCGGTGCGGGTGCCGCGGCTGATCGCGGCGGACCCGGACAACTGCACGCTCGTCATCGAGCGGATGCCGGGCCGGGTGGCGGCGCTGCACCGGCACCCGGCGGAGGCTCCGCCGCGGGCGGACATCAGGGCGGCGCTCGGCGCGATCTGCCGGCTCAACGCCTGGCGACCGCCGGCGGGCACCTTCGACGCCCCGCTGGACTACGCGGCCCGGATCTCCCGCTATCACGAGCTGGGGCTGCTCACCGACCGGGACATGGGAGACCTGCAGAAGCTGCTGCACGGCATCGCGCACTCGGCGGGCCGTCAGGGCATGGGCCAGTTCTGCCACGGCGACGCCCTGCTGTCCAACATCCTCCTCTCACCGGCCGGTCCAGTGCTGGTGGACTGGGAGCACGCGGGCTGGTACCTGCCGGGCTACGACCTCGCCACGCTGTGGGCGGTCCTCGGGGACGCACCCGTGGCCCGGCGGCAGATCAGCCAGATCGCGCAGTCGGCGGGACCGGCCTCGCGGGACGCCTTCCTGGTGAACCTGATGCTGGTGCTGACCCGGGAGATCCGTACCTACGAGATGGCCGTGCAGCGTTCGATGCACGACACGACCCCGACGGCACCGGGGGCGGCCCACCCGGGTGCTGCGCCGTCCGGCGAGGAACAACGGCTGCTGCTGAGGCGGCTGCACGACGACTGCCAGTTGGCCCGACGGGCCGTGCGTGCGGCGGTCGGCACTCGCTGACGGGGATGAAGGTCCGCGGGGGGGCCCCCCACCGGGCCCCCCCGGCGCTGGGGTGTTTTTGGTGCACCAATTTGTGTGACCACTTATGAAAAACCCCAATATTATTAAAAATAAAGACC
>NZ_JBHYWD010000002.1:0-61420 GCF_042751305.1 Streptomyces hokutonensis | reverse complement strand
GGGGCCCCCCCGCCTCGGCCCTGGGCCCCGGGGGGGCGGGGGGGGCGGGGGGCGCCCGGGGCCGCGGGTGTGGGGGGGCGGGGGGGCCCCCGCCGGGGCCCCCCCGCGCACCTTCGTGTGTGTCTCAGCCACATGTGCGTTCCCCATGTACGACTCACCCATTGGAGTAGTCCACTGACGACCCGCAGGCCCGAAAGCCGCCGCCACGAAACTCCTCGTATCCCCTGTTGACAAGGGAAATCACCTCCCTCTGGGCATGATTGACGGATCGTCGGCCAGCCGGTACCACTGACGCACGCCCGGCCCCGAACGGATCGTCACACCCCACCGTCCCAGGAGGCTGCATTGCGAGGATCCTCGACCGACCCCACCCGCGCTCCCGGGCACAGACGCGCGCGGAGAACCGCCGGCGCGCTCGCCACCGCCGCCCTGCTGCTCCCCCTGCTGGGCGCGGCCCCCGCCGAGAACACCACCGGCTCCGCCGCCTCCACCCTCCAGCGGGCGTTCGCCTCGGCGTCCGCCGAGTACCACGTGCCGGGCACAGTGCTGCTGGCCGTCTCCTACCTCCAGTCCCGCTGGGACACCCACGGCGGAGCCCCGAGCGTCACCGGCGGCTACGGCCCGATGCACCTCACGGACGCGCGCACCGCGCTCGCCACGACGGAGCACCTGAGCGAAGGCACCGAGGACCCACGCGGCGACAGCGCCCGCGCGGCCCTGCACCCCACCGCGCAGATCCCGGCGAACTCCCAACTCCCCGCCCGGCTCAGGACGTTGACGAAGGCGGCCGAGCTGACCGGACTCCCGGCCGCAGACCTCCGTAGCGACGAGACCGCGAATGTGGCGGGCGGCGCCGCGCTGCTGGCCGACGCACAGCGGGGCCTGGGCGAGCCGCTGAGCGCGGACCCCGCCGAGTGGTACGGCGCGATCGCGCGCTTCTCCGGCGCGGACGACACCGCGACGGCCGCCGCCTATGCCAACGATGTCTACGACGTCATCCACACCGGCGAGCGGCGCACCACGGACGCCGGGCAGCGTGTCGCCCTGGCCGCACAGCCCGAACTCGCCCCCGACACCGGACAGTTGACGGAAACCGGGCTGCGCACCGTCTCCGCCGACGGCACCGAGTGCCCGAAGAAGGTGTCCTGCGAGTGGATCCCGGCGCCGTACGCCCAGTTCGGCGACAACGACTACGGCAACCACGACCTGGGCGACCGGCCCGCGTCGCAGAGCATCAAGTACATCGTCATCCATGACACGGAGGGCCAGTGGGAAGGTGTCCTGAACCTGGTCCAGGACCCCACCTATGTGTCGTGGAACTACACGATCCGCTCCAGTGACGGTCTGATCGCCCAGCATGTGAAGGCCAAGGACGTGGCCTGGCACGCGGGCAACTGGTACATCAACGCCAAGTCGATCGGCATCGAGCACGAGGGCTTCCTCGCCGCGCCGGACGCCTGGTACACGGAGGCGATGTACCGCTCGTCGGCCCGCCTGGTGAAGTACCTGACGAAGAAGTACGGCATCCCGCTGGACCGCCAGCACATCCTCGGCCACGACAACGTGCCCGGGCCGACCACCTCGACCATCCCGGGGATGCACACGGACCCGGGCCCGTACTGGGACTGGGCTCACTACTTCGCCCTGCTGGGCCACCCCTTCCGGCAGACCGGCAAGCAGAACGGCGGCCTGGTGACCATCCGCCCGGACTACACCACCAACCAGCCGGTGTACACGGGCTGTGTCACCAAGGACGTGCCCTGCGCGGTGCACGGTTCGAGCGAGGTCCGGCTGTACTCCGGGCCCGGCGAGACCTACCCCCTGATCAAGGACATCGGCCTCGGGAGGACCCCGACCACCGGGGTGAACGACCTGTCCTCACGCGTGTCCACCGGCCAGCAGTACGCGGTGGCGGACCGTTCCGGCGACTGGACCGCGATCTGGTACCTGGGCCAGGAGGCCTGGTTCAAGAACCCGAAGAAGTACCCGACGGCGGTCGCGGCGGCCGGATGGGTGATCACACCGAAGGACGGCCTGGACAGCGTCCCCGTGTACGGCCGCGCCTACCCGGAGGCCTCGGCCTATCCGGCGGGAGTGCCCGTCCAGGCGGTGTCCCCGCTGCCGTACACCCTGCCCAAGGGCCAGAAGTACGTGGTCGGCGGCAAGGTGCCCGGCGAGTACTACTACGCGGTCACCTTCACCACCGACTCGCACAAGGTCGTCGTGGGAAAGGATCTCTACTACGAGATCCAGTACGGGCACCGGGTCGAGTTCGTGCGGGCCGCCGATGTGACGCTGGAGCGGTCGGGCCGGTAGCCGGGCCTCAGCCCTGCTGGAACAGTTCCGCCGGGAGCGGTTTCAGCAGGGCGTAGAGGTCGTCCGTGATGGGGCGGTCCCAGGCGGCGATGGTGACCAGGACGTTGTCGCTGCGGTCGAACTGGACGCAGGAGATCCGGCTCTCGGAGAGCTTGAGGCGGCGCACGATCAGCAGGTTGTCGCCCTGCATCACCGGCATGTCCTCGGTGCCTACGACGGTCACCTCCTCGTCGTTCTCCAGCGCGAGCAGCAGCTGCGCGACCTCGAAGGGCACCTCGTCCTCGGCGACGTCACGGGCCGGGGACCCCTCGGGGAGGTTGCCGATGACCATCGCGGGACCCCGGCCGCCGAACAGGTCGTACCGCAGGAACACGCCCTGGCAGGTGCCGTCGGGGGCGGGCAGCAGACCGGCGCCGAGGTTGCCGGGCCAGTCGCCCGGGTCCATGGCCAGCACATCGAATTCGGGGCCGGCGGGGGTGGCGCTGCGGCGGCGGAGGAACGACATGGAGACATGGTACGGGGTGCCGTCCGGCGGTGGAGCCGTGGTTGGGCGCGGGATCGTTGTCGGGTGCGGGTGAGTGGGGGTTGAGCGCGCCCACGCGGCGGAGCCGCATATCGACACGGCCCCGCGCCCCTAAAGAACTCGGCCCTCCGTCGGCTTGATCAGTGCCGTTTCCAGGCCCGTCCTGTCCGTGCCCAGTTTTTGGTAGGCCGCAGAGAGTAGACGTACCGCTGTCTGTTCGTCCGTGTGAAGTTCTACGGCGATCTCGTGGTCGGTGCTGCCGTGGGCGGCCAGGGTTGCCGCTGTGCGTTCGTCGGTGGTGAGGGTGTCTGTTTCGCTGGTGTGGAGGCGGCGGGGGCGTAGGCCGGCGGCGGCCAGTTCGGCTCGGGTGGTGTCGGCGAGGCCTTCGGCGCCGCAGTGGACGGCTGTGTCGAGGCCTCGGTAGAGGTAGTCGGCGGCTTCGGTGGAGCGGCCGGTGCGGCGGAGTTCGGTGCCGAGGGCTACCAGTGCGCACGCCAACTCGTAGGCGGCCGGGGAGCGTTCGAGGTGGGCGACGGACTCCTCGAGGAGCTTGGCGCGGGCCGAGCCGGAGGAGACCTCGGCGGCGACGCGCAGGGCCTGGCCGATGGCGGACGGGGTGCCGAACTGGCGGGCGCGGGCGACCGCTTCGTGGGCGGTGGCGACGGCTCGCTCGGGGGTCTCGTGGCGTTCGGCGCGGGCCAGGTGGAGCTGCCAGGGGCACCAGGCGGGGTTGCGGATTCCGCGCGGGTCGAGGCGGCGGCCGGCGGCGGACAGTTCTTCGGCCGCCTCCTTGGTGAGGCCGCGGGCCAGGAGCAGTTCGCCGTACACGGTCTGGGCGTCGGGGAAGACGACGGCGGCCGGGAAGGGCTCCGCGAAGGCGTGGTCCTCGGCGAGCTGTGCGGCCTCCGCGACCCGGCCGCGGGCGAGCAGGACCTCGATGAGGATGCCGGTGCCGTACCAGTAGACGGGGGTGCCGGGGCCGACCCGCTCGGCGAGGCGCAGTCCCGCGCGGGCGAAGTCCTCGGCCTCGGCGAGCCGGCCGCGCCGGTAGCGGAGGTAGCCGAGGAGGGTGTAGCCGAAGGCCAGGTGGGCGCCGCGCCAGCCCTGTTGCTCGAAGTCGGCGATGCCGGTGGCGAAGAGCTCCTCCGCGCGGCCCGGCCGGTCGCAGTACATGTGGGCGAGGGCGACCAGCACCGGTACTTCGAAGCCGCGGTCGGCCTCCGCCCAGCCGAGACCGCCATTGAGTGCGCGCTCGGCATGGTGGAGGGCCACATGTGCGGGTTCACCACGGAGTACGGCGTCCCAGGTGCGCAGGCCGATGATGTACCGCTCGGTGAGGTCGCGGCCCTTGAGGCGGTCGGCGAGTTTGGTGAGGCGGCGGGAGCGCGAGGGGTGGTCGGGTTCGTCGGCGCGGAAGGCGTCCCACATGAACTGCTCGGAGAGCATGCGGAGTTTGACCCGGGCGTCGTCGGTGACGCGGATCTCGCGGGCGAGGGTGTCGGAGGCCTCGGCGAGGCGGTCGCTGTGGGCGAGGACCTGGGAGAGCCGGTAGACGATGTTCTGTCGCAGGCCCGCGTCGCTGATCGGTTCCTCGAGGGCGGCCCGCAGGTGGTTGACGGTGGTCGCGGGTTCGGTGAGCAGGGAGGCGCTGCCCAGTTCGTAGAGGACGGCGGCCCGGTCGTCGAAGGGCGGCGGTTCGCGCAGGGCGCGGGCGAGGTAGCTGCGGGCGGTGTCGGGGGCGCCTGCGCGCAGGGTTTCGCCCGCTGCCGCGCGGAGTTGCTGGACCACCCAGTTGTCGCCGTCGGGGTGGGTCTCCATGAGGTGGCGGGCGGCGGCGGAGGGGCCCTGGCCGTCGTTGATGACGCACCAGGCGGCCTGGCCGTGCAGGGCCACGCGGACGCCGGAGGGGATGGCCCGGTAGACGGCGGTGGCGATGAGCGGGTGGACGAATTCGAGGGTGCCCTCGGCGGTCGGCGTACTGGTGAGGATGCGGGCGCCGCGCAGCGCCTCGGCGGCGTCGGCGGCCTCCTCGTGGCCGAGTCCGGCGACGGCGGCGGCGAGCGCCGGACGGGTCTCGGTGCCGAGGACCGCGCAGGCCCAGGCGAAGCGGACGGTCGAGGTGCCGAGGCGTTCGAGGCGGGTGAGGAGGCCGCTGCCCTTGATGGCGGCGGCGAGGTCGCGCAGCAGGTAGGCCCCCGACTCGGTGGGGGTCAGACCCCGGTCGTGGATCTTGGCGATGAGTTCCACGGTCTCGAACGGGTTCCCGGCGGTGACCGCCCAGCACTCCCGGCAGAACGCGTCGTCGGCGTGCTCGCCGAGCGTCTCGCGCACCAGGCCGGCCACGGCGTCGACGCTGAGCGGTTCCAGGTCGAGGGGACGACCGCCCGCCCGGCCGGGCAGTCCCCTGAACGACTCGGCGTGGTCGGGGAGTTCGTCGGGGCGGTAGGCGACGACGACCAGGAGCGGAAGTTGTTCGGCGCGGGGCGCGAACGCGGCCAGCCAGCCCAGGGATTCGGGGTCGGCCCAGTGCGCGTCGTCGAGGACGAGGACCATCGGGGCGCGTTTCACCGCGAGGTGGGTGAGCACCCAGTCGAGGCCGTCGCGCAGACCCTGCTGGTCCGGCGGGGAGCCTGCGGTGGGGGCGCACAGACCGAGGGCCGGGCCGACGATGTCGTACCAACTCCCCAGCGCGGCGCGGAGATCGGCGTCGGCGGAGCCGGCGAACTGCGGTTGCAGCAGTTGGCGGGCGACGTGGAAGGCGACACGCTGTTCCTGGTCGCCGCCTCGCGCGGACAGCACGGTGCAGCCCTGTGCGGCGGCACGGCGGCGCACCTCGGTGAGGAGGGTCGTCTTGCCGATGCCGGCCCGTCCCGCGAAGGCGAGCAGGGCACCACGAGGCCGGTGCCCCGGCTCGGCGCCGTCCGTGCGCAGGCCGGTGAGCTCGCCCAACGCGTCGTCCACGGCGGAGAGTTCACCCTCCCGTTCGAAGAGCGTCCTGTCGCCGCGCGCGCTCCGCTGTCCCATCCCATACCCCCTGCCACGGCGGGCGCGTCCGCGCGGGGAGCGAACGCATACCGTGAGCTACAGGGACCTCAGCGTACGCTTTCCGAGGGCGCGGCGACCCGCTAGTCGACAAAGGCGTACTGGCCGGTTTTCTCCGGCGGGCGGTCCGGAGCGATCTCACTCCTCCAAGGCCTGTGGCGGCACCACCGCGACGGGGCTCGCGGCGTGCAGCAGGACCGCCTGGGTGACCGAGCCGAGCAGCCGGGCCGGGGCCAGCAGGCGTCGACGGTGGCGGCCCACGACGACGAGGTCCGCGTCCTTGGAAGCGGCGACGAGGTGGCCGGCCGCGTCGCCCGGTGCGACGTACGGCTCGACGCCGACGTCCGGGTGGTCCTTGCGGTGCGGAGCGAGAAGGGCCTCGGTGAGGATGCGGGTCTCGTTCTCGATGGCGTCCTGGTCGATGACCGGCGGGACGAGTTCTCCGGTGGACGCCCAGGTCCCCGGCGGCCACGGGTAGGCGGCGACGACCTGGAGGCGGGCTTCGCGCCGGGCGGCCTCGTCGAAGGCGAAGGCGAGGGTGGTGTCGTCGGGGCTGTCCACGTGCAGGCCGACAACCACCCGGGGCCCGGGTTCGGCCGGTGGCGCGTCGTGCACTTCCCGTCCTGGCCGGGGCACCACGACGACGGGGCAGTCGGCGTCGCGGGCGGCCGCCATGCCGTTGGAGCCGAGCAGCAGGCTGACGAAGCCGCCGCGGCCACGCGAGCCGAGCACCAACAGCTGTGCGCCGGCGCCCAGTTCGGGCAGTACGGCAGCCGGTGCGCCCTGCAGCCCGAGGTACTCCATGACCGGCCGGTCGGGGCGCCCGTCGAGATACGTACGGACCTGGTCGAGCACCTCGTCCTGGTCCGGGCCGGGCGGTCCTGCGACCGGGACGCCGGGCGGTGTCCAGGCGGCGGCGTACTGCCACACATGGACGACCCGCAGTGGCGCCCCGCGTCCACGCGCGGCACCGAGGGCCCAGTCCAGGGCGCGCAGGCTGTCGTCCGAACCGTCGACCGCCGCGATGACCGGCAGAATGCTCATGGGTTCCTGACCTCCGGGATGACGGGACCTTCCCCTCCGGGGCCAGCCTGGCTCAGCCGCCGGCTCCGGAAGGGCACTCGAGGTCGCGTGTCCGGAAAATCAGGTGGTACGCCCTTCAGGTCAGGTCGAACTCCCCTTCCCTTGCCCCCGACACGAACGCGCCCCATTCCGCGGGCGTGAAGATCAAGGAAGGGCTTTCCGGGCGGCCGCTGTTGCGCATCGCGATGAATCCCTCGACAAAGGCGATCTGGACATCCCCCAGTCCACGGCTCCCTGAATGCCACTCGGCGTCACTGAGGTCCAGCTCCGGCTTGTCCCAGCCCGCAAGCGGGTGCTGCTGGATGGTGCTCTCGGCCACGTCCGTGCTCCTCCCGGTTCGTCGTCCGCGGCCAGCCTAGCGATCGGTTTCTGATGCCAACAGGCCACGTGAGGGGGACCTTTCAGGAGGCGGGGGGTTCGCTGCCCACGAGCCACATCGAGAAGAACTGGGATCCGCCGCCGTAGGCGTGTCCGAGAACCCGTCGGGCCCCTTCCACCTGGTGTTCTCCGGCCTGGCCGCGCACCTGGAGGGCGGCCTCCGCGAAGCGGATCATGCCGGACGCGCCGATCGGATTGGTCGAGAGCACCCCTCCTGACATGTTCACAGGAAGGTCGCCATCCAGCTCGGTCACCCCCGACTCGGTGAGTTTCCAGCCCTCGCCCTCGTCGGCGAATCCGAGGTTCTCCAGCCACATGGGCTCGTACCACGAGAACGGCACATACATCTCGACGGCGTCGATGTCCCGGCGCGGGTCGGCGATCCCCGCCTGCCGGTACACGTCGGCCGCGCAGTCCTTGCCGGCCTGTGGCGACACACAGTCCTTTCCGGCGAACAGTGTGGGTTCGCTACGCATGGCGCCACCGTGCATCCAGGCCGCCGGACGTGGTGCCCGGGCCGCACCCGCCCGGTCGGTGAGGACCATCGCGCAGGCGCCGTCCGAGGAGGGGCAGGTCTCCGAGTAGCGGATCGGGTCCCACAGCATCGGCGAGGCCTGGACCTTCTCCAGGGTGATGTCGTGCTCGTGGAGATGGGCGTACGGGTTCTTCAGCGCGTTGCGCCGGTCCTTGTACGCGACCAGGGAGCCGACCGTGTCGGGCGCTCCGGTGCGCCGCATGTAGGCGCGCACATGGGGGGCGAAGAACCCGCCCGCGCCCGCCAGCAGGGGCTGCTGGAAGGGGATCGGCAGGGACAGCCCCCACATGGCGTTCGACTCGGACTGCTTCTCGAAGGCAAGGGTGAGGACGGTGCCGTGCACCCGGGCCGCGACAAGGTTGGCGGCAACGAGGGCCGTCGACCCGCCGACCGAACCGGCGGTGTGCACCCGCAGCATGGGCTTGCCCACGGCGCCCAGCGCGTCGGCGAGATACAGCTCGGGCATCATGACGCCCTCGAAGAAGTCGGGCGCCTTCCCGATGACGACGGCGTCGATGTCGGTCCACGTCAACTCTGCGTCGTCCAGGGCTCGTTGGGCCGCCTCTCGCACGAGCCCCGCGATCGACACGTCCCGCCGCGCGGCGACATGCTTGGTCTGGCCGATCCCTACGACGGCCACTGGCTCCTTGCTCATCGCGGATCCCCTTCGAGTACGGCGACCAGGTTCTGTTGCAGACAGGGGCCGGAGGTGGCGTGGGCGAGAGCGCGGTCGGACTCGCCCCGGTGGATGCGGGCGGCTGCCTCGCCGATGCGGATCAGCCCGGCGGCCATGACGGGGTTCGCGGCGAGGGCTCCCCCTGACGGGTTGACGCGCACGTCGTCGCCGAGGCGCAGCGCCTTGCGCAGAACGACCTCCTGCGAGGTGAACGGCGCGTGCAACTCGGCGGTGTCGACGGGCCGTTCAAAAGCCCCCGCCTTCTCGGCGGCCAGCCGTGTGGACGCCGAGTCGGTCAGCTCCCGTACCCCCAGGCCGTGTGCCTCGATACGGTGGTCGACACCCCGGATCCAGGCGGGCCGCTCGCACAGTTCGCGGGCCCGTTCCCCGGCCGCGAGGATCACGGCGGCGGCTCCGTCGCCGACCGGCGGGCAGTCACCGGTCCGTAGCGGCCGTACGACGTACTCCCCCTGCGGAACCGAACCCCGCACCTGGGCATGGGAGTTGGCGCTCGCGTCGGTCCGGCTGCGGGCGGCGACGGCGGCGAGCGCGGGTTCGTCGGTGTCGCCGGCGTCGATGAGGGCCTGCGCCTGGAGGGCGGCGAGGGCGACGGAGTCCGGCCACAGGGGGGCGACGTAGTACGGGTCGAGCTGCCGGGTCAGGACATCGCGTACGGAGCCGGGGGACGACTTGCCGTACGAGTAGACGAGCGCGGTGTCGGCGTCGCCGGTGAGGAGTTTGGTCCAGGCCTCGTAGAGCGCCCAGGCTCCGTCCATCTCGACGTGCGACTCGGAGATCGGCGGCCAGGCCCCGACACCGTCGAGGGCGAGGGTGAAGGAAAAGGCACGGCCTGCGAGGTAGTCGCTGGAGCCGGAGCAGGTGAAGTCGATGTCGGCGGTCTTCAGCCCGGTCTGTTCGAGTACGCCGTGCAGCACCGGCATGAGCATCTCCACCTCGGAGAGCTCGTCGGTGGTGCGCCGGTGGTCGGTCTGCGCGAAGGCGACGACGGCGATCTCACGCATCGCGGCAGCTCCATGCATCACAGCAGCTCCTTGTAGGCGTCGTAGTCCGCGTCGGGCTCGCCGGTCGGCCGGTAGTGGTCCGGATAGCGACCGCCTTCACTCCACACCGCCTCGACACGCAGCCCCATCCGCACCTGGTCGTACGGAATCCCGCCGATCCGCCCGTGCAGCGCGAGGTCGGCTCCGTCGAGGGCGATGTGCGCGTAGACGTACGGCACCTCGATGTCGAGGTTCTTCGCCTTGATGTTGACGATGCAGAACGTGGTGACTGTGCCGCGCGGACCCACCTCGACATGTTCCGCCGTGGCGACCCCACATGTGGGACACGCACCCCTCGGCGGGACGTACACCTTGCGGCAGGAGGGGCAGCGTTCGCCGACGGTGCGCTGTTCGGAGAGCGCGTGGATGTAGTCGGTCTGGGCGCGGCCGGGAGAGTAGACGTAGTCGAGGCGGGCGGGAGCGACGATGCCGGTGACCATGTTCTCGAACTCGCCGGTGTGGGGGGTGGGTTGCGGTTCCCCGTCACCTTCGTTCTCGTACGACTCGAAGCAGGCGATGTCCGTGATGGCGCCGGTGCGGTCCTCCGCCCAGCGGACGCGGACGCGCATGCCGGTGCGCACGGCGTCGGGGCCGGGGGCGTCGAGGGCGTGCAGAAGGGCGGTGTCAGCACCGTCGAGCCGGACGAGAACCCAGGCGAAGGGGGTGTCGAGGGGCTGCCCGCGGCGGGGTTCGTGGTTCCAGGCCCAGGTGGTGACCGTTCCCGTGGGGGCGACCTCGACGAGATCGCGGATCTCCTCGGCGGTGACGGGGTCGTACTCGACGGGCGGCACGAGGGTCCGCCCGTCACCGGTCTTCACACCGAGAACGACACGTTCACGCAGCCCGGTGAGAAAGGCACTCTGGACAGGCCCGAGGGATCGGGTGAACGGAAACTCAAGGACAAGGGGGGCTTTGAGTACTTCGGGCACAGCATCTCCTATGACTGAAAAGCTGGGGTCACGCACACCCACCTAGGGGCGCGGGGCTGTGTCGTATGTGCGGCTCCGCCGTGTGGGCGCGACCAGCCACAACGAACCCGCAGACACATACGGACCTACGCCCGCTTGTAAACAGGCGCCCGTTTCTCCGCAAAGGCACGGGCTCCCTCCTTCGCATCAGCGGTGTCGAAGATCGGCCACCCTCGCTTGAGTTCGGCCGCGAGGCCCTCCGTCTCGGTCAACTCGGCGGTCTCATACACCGAAGCCTTCACCGCCTCGACCGCCAACGGCCCGCAAGCATTGACGAGTTCGGCGATCTCCAGCGCCTTGGCGAGAGCCGTACCGTCGGGGACCACATGCCCGACCAGACCGATGTCCGCCGCCTCCCGCGCGCTGTACGGCCGCCCGGTGAGCAGCATCTCGAGAGCGTGGGTGCGCGGAATCTGCCGCTGGAGACGGACAGTTGAGCCGCCAATGGGGAAGAGCCCGCGCTTGACCTCGAACAGGCCGAAGGTCGCGGACTCCCCGGCGACCCTGATGTCCGTCCCCTGGAGAATCTCCGTCCCACCGGCCACGCAGTACCCCTCGACCGCAGCGATCACCGGTTTACGGGGACGGTGATGCCGCAGCATCGCCTTCCAGTGCAGATCCGGGTCGGCCTTGAGCCGGTCGCGGTACTGCTGGCCCTCCATGCCTTTCCCGGCCAGGGCCTTGAGGTCCATGCCCGCGCAGAACGCGCCCCCCGCGCCGGTCAGCACGATCGAGCGGATCCCGTCGTCCGCGTCGGCCTCGATCCACCCGTCGTAGAGCCCGACCAGCATCGGCAGCGAGAGCGCGTTCTTCGCCTCGGGCCTGTTGAGCGTGAGCACCAGTGTGGCGCCTTCGCGCCGCACGGTCAGGTGTTCCGTACCGCTCATGGTCGTCTCCCGTCGCCGTACCGCCTCCGGAACGAGAACAGGTTGCAGGAGGCGCCCTGGCAGTACAAGAGGTTTCTGACACTCAGTCAGATTTCTTCTGCGCGGACCCTTCACAGTTGCCGCGCCCTTTGCTCTGATGACCGGCGAACCGACCTCAGGAGGAGTGGTGGAGTACAACATTGCCGACCTGTTCGAGTCGGTCGTCGACGTGGTCCCGGACCGCGAGGCGCTCGTGTACATCGACCACCCGGGCACGGGCGCGGAAAGCCGCCTGACCTACGCGGAGTTGGACGCGGCGGCGAACCGCATCGCCCATCATCTGATCGACACCGGGATACGCCCGGGCGAGCACCTCGGGCTCCATCTCTACAACGGCGTCGAGTACTTGCAGACGGTGCTGGGCTGCCTGAAGGCGCGGGTCGTACCGGTCAACGTCAACTACCGGTACGTCGAAGAGGAGTTGGTGTACCTCTACCAGGACGCCGATCTCGTCGCGCTGGTCTTCGAGGCGGAGTTCACCGAGCGGGTGGCCGCCGCGCTGCCGCGCACGGAGAAGCTCCGGCACCTGGTGCGGGTGGGAGAACCGGCCCAAGGCGCCCCCGAGGTACCGGCCGTGGCCTTCACGGACGCGGAGGCCGCCGGGTCTCCCGAGCGGGGGTTCCCGGCCCGTTCGGGAGACGACCAGTTCATCATCTACACCGGCGGCACGACCGGGATGCCCAAGGGTGTGATGTGGCGCCAGGAGGACCTGTTCTTCTCAGGGCTCGGCGGTGGCGCGCCGACCGGTGAACCGGTCAAGACGCCGGAGGAGTTGGCCGAGCGGGTGGCGGCCGGCGGGGCGGGGATCACGTTCTTCCCCACTCCCCCGCTGATGCACGGCACCTCCACGCTCACCGCGTTCATCGGCTTCAACTTCGGCCAACGCATCGTGATCCACCGCAAGTTCGTGCCGGAGGAGGTGCTGCGGACCGTCGAGAAGGAGAAGGTCACCAGCATGTCCCTGGTCGGCGACGCGATGCTGCGACCGCTGATCGACGCCCTCAGCGGGCCGATGAAGGGCACGGACTGCTCGTCGGTGTTCAGTGTCTCGTCGTCGGGCGCGATCCTGTCGGAGACGGTGCGCCGGCAGTTCCAGGAGCTGCTCCCGAACGCGATGCTGCTGAACAACTACGGTTCGTCCGAGTCCGGCTTCAACGGCACGGCGACGGCCGACTCGGGGGCCGGGCAGTCCTTCCGCATCCGGGTCAACTCCCGTACCCAGGTGGTCGATCCGGCCACGCACGAGCCGGTCGCCGTCGGCGAGATCGGCCGGGTCGCCCAGTGCGGCCATGTACCGCT
The DNA here is from genome assembly GCF_042751305.1 of Streptomyces hokutonensis. GTDB lineage: Bacteria > Actinomycetota > Actinomycetes > Streptomycetales > Streptomycetaceae > Streptomyces > Streptomyces hokutonensis_A. The sequence goes on along the minus strand of NZ_JBHYWD010000002.1, from coordinate 48,613 downwards.
CGGCTACTACAACGACGCGCGGAAGACCGCCGAGACCTTCTTCGAGAAGGACGGCCGGCGATGGGTCCTGCTCGGCGACATGGCGACCGTGGACGAGGAGGGCGTCGTCACGGTGCTCGGCCGTGGCTCGCAGTGCATCAACACCGGTGGGGAGAAAGTGTATCCGGAGGAGGTCGAGCAGGCGCTCAAGTCGCATCCGGACGTCTACGACGCGCTGGTGGCCGGGGTGCCGGACGCGAAGTGGGGCAACCATGTGGCCGCCGTCGTGGAGTTGCGCGCGGGTGCGGTACGCCCGTCGCTGGACGACATCCAGACGCACTGCCGTTCCCAGCTCGCCGGGTACAAGATCCCCCGGCAGTTGGTGATCGCGGAGTCGATCCAGCGGTCACCGAGTGGCAAGGCGGACTACCGGTGGGCGCGGGAGGTGGCGGTCGCCGCAGCTCAGTGAGTCAACAGTGGGTCAACACGCAGGCCAGGTTGAACTGGGGGTAGCGTGCGACCGTACTGATGGTGACGGATCTGGTGGCCCGGGCCAGGTACGCCATGCCATCACCGGGCTCAGCACGGAAGGACGTTCGGGTGCCGCTCTTCACTCGCTCTCACCCATTGGCGCAGCAGAAAGCCACCGGGGAGACCGACTCGACAGCGGCGACGGAGGCCGCCGCACCGCCCGAATCACAGGACCCGCCCGAGCCGCACGACTCGGCGGAGACGTCCGGGCAACTCGAACCGGTCGACGCGCCCGAGACGGCCGCCGAGTCCGCGGGCCCCGCGGAATCCGCCGCGCCCGACGAGCTCTCTGAGCCAGTGGAGCCCACGGCCTCCGAGGCGGAATCCGCCGCCGACTCCGCCGAGCGGTCGTCCCAACTCCCGTCCCGCGCCGGTTGGTTCGGCTGGCGGATTCGTTACCCCCGTACGGCACGTGCCGTACGGGTGGGCACGACCGTGCTGGCCGGTGTGCTGCTGATCGTCGCGATCCTCGTGCCCGACCGTCTCGACCGGATGACTCTCCAGTCGTTCTTCCGCTTCCCGGTCGAGGCGATCGTCCTCGCGATCGTCCTGCTCGTACTGCCCGCGAAGGCACGGCGGATCGTGGCCGTCGTGCTGGGGGCGTTCGTCGGGCTGTCCACCGTCCTGAAGTGCCTGGACATGGGCTTCTACCAGACCCTGGCCCGGCCGTTCGACCTGGTCTTCGACTGGGTCCTGCTGAGCGACGCGGCGGACTTCCTGAAGGACTCGGTCGGCCGCTCGGGCGAGGTGCTCGCGATCGTCGGAGTGATCCTGGCGCTGATCGCCGTGCTGGCGGGGAGCTCGCTCGCGATGGTGCGGCTGTCGGACGTGATGGCCAGGCACCGCCCCATGGCGGTACGCACCACACTCGTCCTCGGTGTCGTGTGGATCATGTGTTTCACGCTGAGCTTCCAGGTGGGCGGCGTCACGCTCGCCACGAAGGGCTACAGCACGTTCCTCGCCAACCGCGTGCAGTACGTCCGCGAGGGCCTGGGTGACGCCGACGTCTTCAAGAAGCAGCTCAACGTCGACGCCTTCGCCAAGACCCCGCCCAACCAGCTGCTGACCGGCCTCCGCGGCAAGGACGTGCTGTTCACCTTCATCGAGAGCTACGGCCGGGTCGCGATCGACGATCCGACGATGGCACCGGAGATGGACGCGACGCTGAAGGCGGGCGACGCACGGCTCAAGGCGGCCGGTTTCGCCTCCCGCAGCGGCTGGCTCAGGTCACCCGTGACGGGCGCCGGCAGCTGGCTCGCCCACTCCACGTTCCTGTCCGGCCTGTGGGTGAAGAACCAGCAGCGGTACCGGACCGTGACCACCAGCACCCGCGCGACCCTGACCAGCTACTTCCAGAAGACCGGTGCCTGGCGCACGGTCGGCATCGTGCCCGGTGTGCGCAAGGCCTGGCCCGAGGGCAAGTACTTCGGCCTCGACAACATCTACGACTCCACGCACCTCGGCTACAACGGCCCGTACTTCAGCTGGACGCCGGTACCGGACCAGTTCAGCCTGCAGTCCTTCGAGGATCTGGAGTACGGCAAGAAGAACCGCGACCCGATCATGGCGGAGATCATCCTCGCCTCCAGCCACAATCCCTGGTCGCCCATCGCCCACACGATCCCCTGGAACCAGCTCGGGGACGGCACGATCTTCAACCAGATCAAGAAGGAGGGCACCAACCCGACGGAGGTCTGGAAGAGCGCGAAGCGCGTGCGCACCGAGTACCGCAAGGCCATCCAGTACTCCGTGGACAGCCTGACCCAGTGGATGCAGCGCTACGGCAACAAGAACACCGTCCTCGTCTTCCTCGGCGACCACCAGCCCGTCCCGACGGTCACCGGAGGCACCTCCGACCGGGATGTGCCGATCACGATCGTCGCCCACGACCCGAAGGTACTGGACAAGATCTCCAGCTGGAACTGGACGGACGGGCTCAAGCCGGCGGACAACGCACCGGTGTTGAGCATGGACAAGTTCCGGGACCGCTTCATGACGACGTTCGCGAAGTGACGGTCGCCGTCCGGTCGTCGCCCGGCTCCCCGCTCCGCTCGGCGAGGAACGGTTCCACCGCCGCCAGGAACTCCTCCGGCCGGTTCTCGTGCACGAGATGTCCGGCGTCGACGGTCACCAGGCGGGCGTCGGGGATCCGTTCGGCGAGCGCGACGACCCGGTCCTGAGGAATCCCACTGGTGGGACCACCCGCGATAACCAGCGTGGGCATGGTGATCCGCCCCATGTGGTCCCACCACATGGGGTCGGGGAGGTTCGCCCGGACGTCGGTGGCCTCGATCATGGCCCAGTCGAACGACAGCTTTCCCGCGGGGCGTTCGGTGGGCGGCCTCGGCGGATCGAAGGGAAACGGCGCCGGCACATCTTCCAGGACCAGTCGCCGTACGACCTCGGGCGCCTCCTGCGCGAGCAGGTACGCGACGATTCCGCCCAGCGAATGGCCGATGACGTCGGCGCGTTCGACACCGAGGACAGCGATGAGGGCGCGTATGTCGTCCCGCATCGCCTCGTACGCGTACACGTCGGCCGTGGCTCCCGCCTCGGTGCCGGGCCAGTCGCTGTTTCCGTGGCCGCGCAGGTCGGGGGCGTACACGCGGCGTGGGTCGGGTCCGGCGGCGAGACGTTCGGCGATCTGCATCCAGTCCGTGCCGTCGGCGCCCCGGCAGTGGAGCAGGAGGACCGGCGGCGCCTCCTCGGGGCCCCAGGTGTGAAGAGCGAGGGTGATGCCGTTGGCCTCGACGGCGCGGGTCTCCATGTGCATGGCGGGAACGTAACCGCTGCACCACCGTGCCCTGTCCCTACTCTGCCGAGGGCAGAACGACACCGCCCGAGTCGAGGAACGCGACGACGTGCCGCAGGAACCACTCCGGATCGTCCAGCCACGGATAGTGAGCGGCACCCGGCTGCACCACCAACTCGGCGTTCCGGAACACATCGGCGCAGCGGCGGGCGAGCTCGGGCCGGGGGCCGCCGTCGAGTTCACCCGCGAGAACCAGCACGGGTGCGGGCAGCAGGCCGAGAGCGGCCCGGAGGACCGGCGGGTCGAAGGCGCCCTCGGAGAAGTACAGGTCGGCGGCCTCGTCGTTGCTCTGCTCGTCGGCGAGCGCGGAGTTCTGTTCGGCGGCTGCGTCCCAACGGCCGTGGAAGAAGGGCTCGAAGACCGGGTCGAAGTCGGCGGTGCCCGCGAGCCAGGCCTCGAATGCCGGGAACGCGTCCTCGAACCACGGTTCGCCCTTCCGCAGCCGGGCGGCGGCGAGCCGTCCCTCGGGCGTGGCCGGCATGCCCAGCGCCCATGGGGTGGCGGTGATCAGTGCCAGGCGCCTCACCCGCTCGGGATGCCGGGCCGCGTACAGCATGGCGAGACTGCCGCCCGCCGAGTGCGCGAGCAGATCCATGTGGTCCAGGCCCAGGTGGACGCGCAACACCTCGACGTCGTCGACCAGTCGGTCGCAACGGTACGTCCCCTCGTCGGCCGGCACCTCGGAGTCACCGGTGCCCCGGAGATCCAGCAGGATCAGCCGTCGATGCGCGGTGAGTCCGCCCAGGTCCCCGAGGTAGGCGGAGGCCCGCATGGGCCCGCCGGGCAGGACGACCAGCGGCTCGCCCTCACCCCGTACGTGGTAGGCGAGTTCGGTGCCGTCGGTGGCGGTGAAGGTGCCGGTCACGGTCTGCATAACGGTAGATCATCGAGGCCGACGGAGCCTGGGCGCAAGAGAAGACTCAGTCGCCGAATCGCTCCCGCAACTCCCGCTTCAGGATCTTCCCGCTGGCGTTCCGCGGGAGCTTGTCCACGAACACGACCCGTTTCGGTGCCTTGAAGTGGGCGAGCTTCTCGCGGGCGTGGTCGATGAGTTGGGCCTCGGTGACCTCGCCGCGCGGGACGACGACCGCGGTGACCGCCTCGATCCAGCGGTCGTCGGGAAGGCCGATCACGGCGACCTCGGCGACGCCCTCGTGAGTGTAGAGCACGTCCTCGACCTGGCGTGAAGCGACCAGTACGCCACCGGAGTTGATGACGTCCTTCACCCGGTCCACGACGGTGAAGAAGCCGTGCGCGTCCCGTACCGCGAGGTCGCCGGAGTGGAACCAGCCGTCGCGGAAGGCGGCGGCCGTCTCCTCGGGTTTGTCCCAGTAGCCCTCGCACAACTGCGGTGAGCGGTAGACGACTTCGCCCTGGGTGCCGTCGGGTACGTCCTTGCCGTCCTCGTCGACCACGCGCGCGTCCACGAACAGGACGGGACGGCCGCAGGAGTCCATCCGGCCCTTGTGCTCGTCGGGGCCCAGCACGGTGGCCAGGGGGCCGATCTCGCTCTGGCCGAAGCAGTTGTAGAAGGCGAGCTCGGGGAGGCGTTCGCGCAGTCGCTCCAGGACGGGCACCGGCATGATCGACGCGCCGTAGTACGCCTTGCGCAGGCCGCTCAGGTCGCGGGTCGCGAAGTCCGGGCGGTTCGCCAGGCCGATCCACACGGTGGGCGGTGCGAACAGGCTGTCCACGCGTCCGGCCTCGATCAGGTCCAGCAGCCGGTCGCCGTCGGGCGCGTCGAGGATGAGGTTGGTGGCGCCGACCGCAAGGTACGGCAGCAGGAACACATGCATCTGCGCCGAGTGGTACAGCGGCAGCGCGTGCACGGGCCGGTCCCCTGCGCTCAGGTCCAGGGCGGTGATCGCGCTCAAGTACTCGTGCACCAGGGCCCGGTGGGTCATCATCGCACCCTTGGGCAGCGCGGTCGTGCCCGAGGTGTAGAGCAACTGCACCAGGTCCTCGGTACGCGGCTCGGGACCGCCGTACGGCGTCGCGGAGGCCAGCCGCTCCAGCAGCGAGCCGTCCGCGTCCCGCAGGGGCAACGTCCTTACGTCGTCCGGCAGTTGGGCGGCGAGGTCCGGGTCGGTGAGCACCAGCGCGCTGCCCGACTGGCCGACGATGTACGCGAGGTCGTCGCCGGTGAGGTTCTGGTTGACCGGTACGTGCACGAGGCCCGCGCGGGCGCAGGCGAGGAAGCCGATCAGGTAGGCGTCCGAGTTGTGGCCGTAGGAGCCGACCCGGTCGCCCGGTGCGAGGCCCTGGTCGAGGAGCACGCTCGCCGCGCCGGAGACGGCGTCGTCGAGTTCCTGGTACGTCCAGGAGCGCTCGCCGTAGTCCACCGCCACGCGGGCGGGAGTGCGGTGGGCACTGCGTCGCAGTACCCCGTCAACCGTGCTGCCGTGTCCGGGCGTCATGACACATGATCCTCGGGCCGGCGCCCGGGTGGGTCAAGCCGGGTGGTCGAGGTGGGCCCGGCCCACATGCGCCGGGCCCACACGGGCCGCCCTCACGTCGGCCGTCCTCACATGGGCCGCGTGTGCCCCTCCCAGTACGGATCGCGCAGCCGCCGCTTGTACAGCTTGCCGTTGGGGTCGCGGGGCATCTCGGTGATGAAGTCGATGCTCTTGGGCCGTTTGTAGCCGGCGAGTTGCTCGGCGCAGTGGTCGAGGAGGGCGGTGGCGAGGGCGGGTCCCGGCTCGTGGCCGGGGGCCGGCTCGACGACGGCCTTGACCTCCTCGCCCCAGTCGTCGTGCGGGATGCCGAAGGCCGCGGCGTCGGCGACGGCGGGGTGGGAGAGGAGCGCGGACTCGATCTCGGCCGGGTAGATGTTGACGCCGCCCGAGATGATCATGTCGATCTTGCGGTCGCGGAGGAAGAGATAGCCGTCCTCGTCGAGGTAGCCGAGGTCGCCGACGGTGAAGAAGTCGCCGATGCGGTTCTTCCTCGTCTTGGCCTCGTCCTTGTGGTAGGCGAAGCCGCCTGTGCTCATCTTCATGTAGACGGTGCCGAGTTCGCCGGGCGGGAGCCGGTTGCCGTCGTCGTCGAAGACCGCGAGTTCACTGATGGGCCAGGCCTTGCCGACCGTGCCGGGCTTCTTCAGCCAGTCCTCGGCGGTCGCGAAGGCACCCCCGCCCTCGCTCGCCGCGTAGTACTCCTCCACACAGTCGCCCCACCACTCGATCATCGCCCGTTTCACATGGTCGGGGCACGGGGCGGCGCCGTGGATGGCGTGCCGCATGGACGAGACGTCGTAGCGCGCCCGGATGTCCTCCGGGAGGGCGAGGAGGCGGTGGAACTGGGTCGGGACCATATGGGTGTGGGTGCACTTCTCGCGGTCGATGAGGCGGAGCATCTCCTCCGGGCTCCACTTGTCCATCAGGACCAGGCGGTGGCCTATGTGGAGGCTCGCGCCCGCGAACTGGAGGACAGCCGTGTGGTAGAGCGGCGAGCAGACCAGGTGCACGTTGTCGTCGAACGGCTTGATGCCGAAGATGCCGAGGAAGCCGCCGAGGTACGCCGACTCGGGCGGCTTGCCGGGCAGCGGGCGGCGGATGCCGCGGGGGCGGCCGGTGGTGCCCGAGGTGTAGTTCATGACCCAGCCGAGCGTGCGGTCACCGGGCGCCGACTCCGTTTGTCCGTCGAGGAGTTCGGGGTACGGCCGGAAGCCCTCGACCGTGCCGACCGCGTACCGGTGGCTGGCGGGGAGGCCGGCCTCGTCGGCGGCCTGGCGGACGGGCTCGGCGAACCGCTCGTGGGCGATGAGCACCTTGGCGCCGGAGTCGGCGACGATCCAGGCGATCTCCGGCGCGACGAAGTGGTGGTTGACGGGGACGAGGTAGAACCCGGCCTGGGTGGCGGCCAGATGGGCCGTGAAGAACTCGACGCCGTTGGGCAGGACGACGGCGAAGGCGTCGCCGCGTTCGAGTCCGGCCGCGCGCAGGCCGTGGACGAGTTGGTTGGCGGCGGCGTGCAGACGGCCGGCGGTCCACTCCTCGCCGTCGGGTGCGATGAGGACCGTACGGTCGGGGTCCTGGGCCGCCTGGGCCCAGAAGCCGGCGGGGGGTGTGCTCTCACCCTGTGTGCTCACTGGCCGCTCCTTCCGGCGATGCGGTTGATGCGGTCGACGGCGTGCTCGAAGCCGCGGGTGAGGTCGTCGAAGACGGCCTGGACACTGCGTTCGCTGTTCATCCGGCCGACGATCTGGCCGACCGGGGTGCCGAGCAGTGGTTCGACCTCGTACTTCTGGATGCGCGAGACGGCCTCGGCGACGAGCAGGCCCTGGAGCGGCATGGGCAGCGTGCCCGGGCCGTCCGGGTCGTCCCAGGCGTCGGTCCACTCGGTGCGCAGCTGGCGGGCCGGTTTCCCGGTCAGGGCGCGGGAGCGCACGGTGTCGCCGGACCCGGCGGCGAGCAGTTTGCGGGTCACGCCGGCCGAGTGCATATCGGCTTCCGTAGTGGTCAGCCATATGGAGCCCAGCCACACACCTTGGGCGCCGAGGCTGAGCGCGGCGGCCACCTGCTGTCCGCTGCCGATACCGCCCGCGGCGAGTACCGGCAACGGGTCGACGGCGTCGACGACTTCGGGCGTGAGCACCATGGTCGCGATCTCGCCGGTGTGTCCGCCCGCCTCGTAGCCCTGGGCCACGACGATGTCGATGCCGCCCTCGGCGTGCTTGCGGGCGTGCCGGGCGCTGCCCGCGAGCGCGGCGACCAGGACGTCCTGGTCGTGGGCGCGGGCGACGACGTCGGCCGGTGGGGAGCCCAGCGCGTTGGCGAGCAGTTTGATCGGATAGTCGAAGGCGACGTCGAGCTGGTTGCGGGCGACCTGTTCCATCCACCCGGTGATGCGCCAGCCGGACGCCTCGCCCTCGGCGAGTTCGGGCACGCCGTACTTGGCCAGGGTCTCGGTGACGAACCGCCGGTGCCCTTCCGGGATCATCGCCTCGACCTCGGCCTCGGTGACGCCCTCCACCTTCTTCGCCGGCATGACGACGTCCAGGCCGTACGGCATCCCCTCGACATGCGCCTCCAGCCAGTCGAGGTCGCGCTTGAGGTCGTCGGGGGCGGTGTAGCGGACCGCGCCGAGCACTCCGAAACCGCCGGCCCGGCTGATGGCCGCGGCGACGGCGGGGAACGGCGTGAAGCCGAAGATGGCGTGCTCGATTCCCAGTTTCTTGCTCAACTCCGTCTGCATGGGCGCAGAATGCCGCAGTCCTCCGGACGACGGAAGGCCTTTTCTGATGCTCCGTCAGATTTTCCCGACAACTAGGCCGCTCGCGCCGTGACGACGGGCTGGTAGAAGCCTCTTTCCTCCGGCTCGTGCCAACTCACGTCCGCGAAGCCCGCGTCGAGCACGGCGTCGGTCAACTGGCTCCGGGTCAGGGCCCAGTAGGCGGTACGGCGGATCCGTACCGCCCAGTCGTCCCCGTCCGGCACGAGCTGGAAGTGCTCCAGGTCGTAGCGCTCGCCGTCCTCGTGCCAGTGCCACAACTGGAAGGTGACCACGCGGCCTTGGGCGGTCGTCGCCACCTGTGGCGGCGCGGACGCCGGGCGGGCGGCGCGGAGCGCGTCGTAGTCCCGGACGCTGAGCAGCAGGAGCCCGTCCTCGCGGAGGACCCGGCGCATGCCGGTCAGCGCGGTGCGCAGGTCGTCCGCCGTGAGCAGGTGCGGCAGCGAGTTGTCGGCGCACACCACGACGTCGAAGACGGAGGGGCGGAACGGCAGTGCCCGCATGTCAGCGGCGGTCGTGGGAAGGCCGACACCCCGCGCCGCGGACTCCGCGGCGGCGCGCGCGGCGGCCGCCGGGCTCAGGTCGCTGCCGACCACCCGGTGTCCGAGCCCCGCCAGTCCGATCGCCTGGGTGCCGATCCCGCAGGAACAGTCCAGCACCCGGTGCGGCCCCGCACCCAGCCGGGCGCGGACGACTCCGCCCAGCGCGGCCGCCTGCCGGGCCATGCTCGCGTCCCAGTCCGGGAAGATCAGGTGGTAGTCGGCGGCGAGGCCGTCGTAGAAGTCCCGGACCGAGGGCACGATCACCTTTCCGTCAGCGGTTTTCCAGCCGGACGTGCAGTTCCCGCTCCTGGTCGCCCGAGGTGACCGCGAGGTCGTGGACGATGAACAGGGAGTCCAGGGTCGTACGGAACTGTTCGATGGCCCAGTACCCGCCCTGCGCATCCGCCTCGACGGACGCTCCGAGCCGGGCCGGGCCGCCGGAGGCGCCTTCGTGGGCGTCGGCGACGTCGAAGGTGCCGAGCCAGACCGTGGGGCGGGTGTCGTGGTGGTCGCGGGGTACGTCGTCGGCACCCCGGTCGGATCCGAAGCACGCGCACAGCGTGTCGAACACGATCCGGGCGTCCTCCTTGCTGCACCCGCTGATCTCCACCGAGACGGATTCCGGGTGCCCTGGCACCAGATGCACGCTGTCCATGACGGTCGCTCCTCTCGTCCACTCCCAGAAAAGCACCACTTTCGCGGCAGGGCACCAGGGCGGTCAGCTCTCCCCGGCCTCCAGCACGGCCATCGCCGCGTTGTGTCCCGGTACCCCGCTCACTCCCCCGCCGCGCACCGCGCCCGCCCCGCACAGCAGGACGTTCGCGTGCCGGGTCTCGACGCCCCAGCGGCCGGTGTCGTCCTGGGCGTAGGGCCAGGTCAGCGCGCGGTGGAAGATGTTGCCGCCGGGGAGCCTGAGGTCGCGTTCCAGGTCGAGCGGGGTCTTCGCCTCGATGCAGGGGCGGCCGTCCGCGTCGGTGGCGAGGCAGTCCACGAGCGGTTCGGCGAGGTGGGCGTCCAGCTGGGCGAGGGTGGACTTGAGGAGTTCTTCGCGTACGGCGTCGTTGTCGCGTTCGAAGAGCCGGGCCGGGGTGTGCAGGCCGAAGAGGGTGAGGGTCTGGTAGCCGTCCTCGATCAGGTCCCGGCCGAGGATGCTCGGGTCGGTGAGGGAGTGGCAGTAGATCTCGGAGGGCGGTGCGGCGGGCAGTGAACCGGACGCGGCCTGGGCGTGTGCGGCGGCCAGTTGGTCGTAGCCCTCGGCGATGTGGAAGGTGCCGGCGAAGGCCTCGCGCGGGTCGACGGAGGTGTCGCGGAGTCTGGGCAGCCGCTTGAGCAGCATGTTCACCTTGAGCTGGGCGCCCTCGGCGGGGGTGGGCGGTTCGTCGCCGGTGAGGGCGGCCAGTTGCTGCGGGGAGGCGCCGACGAGGACGTGCCGGGCGGCCACGACGCCTTCGCCGTCGGCGGTGCGGTAGGTGATCTCGGCGGCGCGTCCGTCCGTGTCGATGCGGACGGCTTCGTGGCCGGTGGCGAGTACGGCGCCGGCGGTGCGCGCGGCGGTGGCCAGGGCGTCGGTGAGGGCGCCCATGCCGCCGACCGGGACGTCCCAGGCGCCGGTGCCGCCGCCGACGACGTGGTAGAGGAAGCAGCGGTTCTGGGCGAGGGAGGGGTCGTGGGCGTCGGCGAAGGTGCCGATCAGGGCGTCGGTGAGAACGACGCCCCGGACCAGGTCGTCGGCGAAGTTCTCCTCGACGGCGACGCCGATCGGCTCCTCGAAGAGCATCCGCCAGGCGTCCTCGTCGTCCACGCGCCGGCGTAGTTCGTCGCGGGTGGGCAGCGGTTCGGTGAGCGTGGGGAAGACCCGCTGCGCGAGGCGGCCGGTCATGCCGTAGAGCCGCTGCCAGGCCGCGTACTCGCTCTCGCCGCCGGTCAGCCGGGCGAAGGCTTCGCGGGTGCGGCGCTCGCCGCCGCCGACGAGGAGGCCGGTGGGGCGGCCGTCGCGTTCGGTGGGGGTGTACGACGAGATGGTGCGCCCGCGGACGCGGAAGTCGAGGCCGAGGTCCCGCACGATCTTCTTGGGCAGCAGGCTGACCAGGTACGAGTACCGGGACAGCCGTGCGTCGACCCCGGCGAACGGTCGCGTCGACACGGCGGCGCCGCCGGTCCCGTCGAGCCGCTCCAGGACGAGCACGGAGCGCCCGGCCCGGGCCAGGTAGGCGGCGGCGACCAGGCCGTTGTGGCCACCGCCGACGATGACGGCGTCGTAGGTCCGGTGTCCGGGTCCCTCGTGTGCAGGCATGGTTCTTCGTAACACGAGGTGATCTAGGTCGGCCAGGGGTGGGCGCGGGGTCCTTCGGGCTGCGGGGGGATACGGACGGCCGATGGCAGGCGCGGCCGATCGCGTCCGCGAAAGACGTGGGCCCGCTGTCGTCAGCGCCCACGGACGGCGAGGGCAGCCACGGCCAGCAGTGGATCCCCGGACGCCCGCGTCCGGGGCTGCGGCCTCATGGGCCGGTATGCCCGACGGCGGGCGCGGCCGTCTGCGTCTGCGTCTCTGCGTCTGCATCTGCGTCTGCGTCTGCGTCTGCGTCTGCGTCTGCGGAGACAGGCACAGGCGCGCCGTCGTCAGCGTCCCCGGCTCCACGGGCAGCCTCTGCCGTCAGTGCCCGCCCGACGCCCGCCCCTGTCGCAGCACCGCCACCCGGCGGTACAGCTCGACCGCTTCCGCGTTGCGGCCGAGCTGTTCGAGGCAGTGGGCCTCGTCGTTGCGGCTGGCGAGGGTGTCGGGGTGGTCGGGGCCGAGGACGCGTTCGCGGGCGGCCGCGACGCGGCGGTATTCGGTGAGGGCGTCGGCCCAGCGGCCGAGCCAGCCGAGGCCGACGGCGACCTCGCGGCGGCTGACGAGGGTGTCGGTGTGGTCGGGCCCGAGGACGCGCTCGCGGATGGCGCAGACGTCGCGGGACTCGGCGAGGGCCTCCTCCCAGCGGCCGAGGCGGCCGAGGTTGACGCCGAGGCCGTGGCGGGCGCGGAGGGTCTCGGGGTGGGCGGGGCCGTGGACGCGGGTGCGGTCGTCGATCAGGTCGCGGTAGAGCTTGAGGGCGTCGGCGCTGCGGCCGAGCCGGCCGAGGCTGATGCCGATCTCGTAGCGGGCGGCGAGGGTGTCGGCATGGTCCGGGCCGAGGGCCCCCGCACGGGCCTCGGCGACCTCGCCATAGGTCTGGAGTGCCTCCTGCCAGCGGCCCAACTGGCCCAGCGCGTAGGCGACTTCGTAGCGGGTGACCAGGGTGTCGGGGTGGCCGGGGCCGAGCACCCGGGCGCGGGCGGCGGCGACCTCGCAGGCCATACGGTACGAGTCCTCCAGGCGCCCGAGCCGACTGAGGTTGAAGGCGAGGTTGTGGCGGCAGCGCAGGGTGTCGGGGTGGTCGGGGCCCATGGTGCGTTCGCGGGCGGCGAGTACGGACGTGTACACCTGGTGTGCGTCGAAGTGGCGGCCCAACTGGCCCAGGACGTACGCCATTTCCTGCCGGGCGGCGAGCGTGTCGGCGTGGTCGGCGCCCAGTGCCCGTTCTCTGGAGCGGGCGACGTGCGTGTACTCGCGCAGGGCTTCGGCGGCGTGGCCGGTGCGGCTGAGGGTGAAGCCGAGTTCGTAGCGGCTGGCGAGGGTGTCGGGGTGGTCGGGACCGAGGAGGTGGGTGCGTTCGGCGGCGACCGCGCGGTGCACCTCGCCGGCCTCCGCCCAGCGGCCGAGGCGGCCCAGGCTCAGGCCCGCGTTGTGGCGTCCGGCCAGGGCCTTGAGGGCCTGAGGGGGCGGTGCGGACGGTGACTCCGGTGCGGGTTCCTCGGTGTGTCCGGTGGCCGGGCGCGCGATCCACTCGCCGGTGAGGCCGGCCCCTGCGTCCGGCGGGGTGGTGCGCAGTCCGGCGCCGGTCGCCTTGTGCCCGGTGGTCATCCCGCGCGTCCAGGCCGGCAGGCGCGCCTCGCGGGCCACCGGTTCGGGCGAGGGCAGTTCGGGTCGGGGGGTGACAACTGTCGGCACGTACAGGGGTGTCGTACGGCCCATGGTGATACGGCGGCCCAACTCGCGGGCGTCGTGCGGGCGTTGTTCGGGGAGTTTGGCCAGCAGGTCGAGGATGACCTTCTCGAGGTATTCGGGCAGTTCGGCGCGCTGGGCGCGGGGTGGCCGGGGCGGGGTGTCGCGGTGGCCGATGAGGATGGCCCAGGCGTCGCCGAGGTCGAACGGCGGTGCCCCGGTGGAGAGTTCGTACAGGACGCAGCCGAAGGAGTAGAGGTCGCTGCGCTGGTCGACCTCGGTGCCGCTGATCTGTTCCGGCGACATGTAGTGCGGGGTGCCCATCGCGATGCCGGTGCCGGTGAGCCGGGAGGTGAAGCCGATGTCGGCGCCGAGGCGGGCGATGCCGAAGTCGCAGATCTTCACCGTGCCGTCGGTCAGCCGCATGATGTTCGCGGGCTTCAAGTCCCGGTGCACGATGCCCTGTTGGTGGCAGTAGGCGAGGGCGGAGGCGACCTGCTCGGCGATGTCGACGACGTCACCGACGGGCAGCGGGCGCTGCTCGTTGTCCTCGAGGAGCTGGCAGAGGTTGCGGCCGTCGAGGAGTTCCATCACCAGGAAGAGGACGCCGTCTGACTCGCCGAAGTCGTGGACGACGGTCACCCCGCGGTGCTGGAGCGCGGCGGCCACCCGGGCCTCGCGCCGGAACCGCTCGCGCAGGACGCGGGTGAACGACTGGTCGTGGTGCGGGTTCAGCGGCTTGAGGCACTTCACGGCGACATGGCGCCCCAGCGACTCGTCCCGCGCGCGCCACACCTCGCCCATGCCGCCGCGCCCGATCAGGTCGAGCAGCCGGTAGCGGCCCTGGATCAGCCTGCTGTCCCCCATCTCCCGCGATCGCCCCCGTAGGTGTTCGTCCCGCCCTCCCCTGGCTCGTCCAGTATGGCGAGCGATCGTCCGACTTTGTACGGGGCGGGCCGCGAGCCGGGGCCGAGCCGTGACATGGCGCGGATGACGTGCTTGGGCGGGAGTTGCCGGCGCACATGTGCGGGAACGCAGCGCAACAGGTTGCCGGTGACGCGCAGTTGCCGGGTGACGGTGGCGGGCGCGGGCGCCGGTCTGCCGTACAGGCGGTGGGCGTACGGCGGCAGGGAGGCGTACGCCAGGTGTGCCACGCGCCGCCAGAGCACCTCGCGCGCCGGGACGAGGAGGGGGTGCGTCGGCGGACGGAGCAGGAAGTCGTCCACTTCGCGTGCCTCGGGTCCGGCGGCGAGCGCGGGCCTGATCTGCTCGAAGTAGGCGGCCAGTTCGGCCCGGTCGCCCGGTACGGCGGCCGGGTCGAGGCCCACCAGTCGGGCGCTCTCCCGCTGTTCGGCGAGGTAGCGGTCGGCCTGGACGTCGGTGAGGCGGAAGCCGGAGCGGCGCAGCACGTCCAGATACGAGTCGATCTCGGCGCAGTGCACCCACAGCAGCAGCTCGGGTTCGTCGATTCGGTACCGCTCCCCCGTGTCCGGGTCGGTCGCCCCGAGCATGCTGTGGATCTTCCGCACCCGGGCGCCCGCCTTCTCGGCGGCCTCGGTGGTGCCGTAGGTGAGGACGGCGACGAAGTTCGCGGTGCGCATCAGCCGGCCCCGGGCGTCTCGCCGGAAGTCGGAGTTCTGCATGACTCCGCGGACGGCACGGGGGTGCAGAGCCTGGAAGTAGAGCGCGCGGACGCCGGCGACCCACATCATGGGATCGTCGTGCATCTGCCAGGTCACGGAGTCCGGCCCGAACAGTCCCGGGTCGCCCGTCCCAGGGGCGTCCATGTCGGCAGGCTAACGCCGTACCCTCGGCATTCCCAGACCGATCCACGAGATGATCTCGCGCTGGATCTCGTTGTTGCCGCCGCCGAAGGTGAAGATCACGGCGGAGCGGTAGCCGCGTTCCAGCTCACCGTGCAGGACGGCGCCCGCGGAGCCCTCCTGGAGGGCGCCCGCGGCGGCGGCGATCTCCATGAGCCAGGCGTAGGCGTCACGGCGCGCTTCGGAGCCGTAGACCTTGACGGCGGAGGCGTCCTGCGGGGTGAGGGTGCCTTCCTGGACGGCGTTCACCATCTGCCAGTTGAGGAGTTTCATCGCGTCGAGCCTGGCGTGGGTGCGGGCGAGGAGGCGGCGGACCCAGGGGAGGTCGACGACGCGGCGGCCGTCGGCGAGTTTGGTCTCCATCGCCCAGTGCTGGACGTCGTGCAGGGCGCGGATGGCCATGGTGCCGTGGGCGGCGAGGGTGACGCGTTCGTGGTTGAGCTGGTTGGTGATCAGGCGCCAGCCCTGGTTCTCCTCGCCGACGCGGCGGGCGACCGGGACGCGGATGTTCTCGTAGTAGCTGGCGGTGGTGTCGTGCGAGGCGAGGGTGTTGATCACCGTGCAGGTGTAGCCGGGGTCGGCGGTCGGCACCAGGAGCATGGTGATGCCCTTGTGCGGCGGGGCGTCCGGGTCGGTGCGGGTGGCGAGCCACACCCAGTCGGCGGTGTCGCCGTTGGTGGTCCAGATCTTCTGCCCGTCGACGACGTACTCGTCGCCGTCCCGCACGGCCCGCGTCTTCAGCGCGGCCAGATCGGTCCCCGCCTCGGGCTCGCTGTAGCCGATCGCGAAGTCGATCTCTCCGGCGAGGATCTTCGGGAGGAAGTACGCCTTCTGTTCGTCGGTGCCGAACTGCATGATCGTCGGGCCCACGGTGTTGAGCGCCATCAGCGGCAGCGGTACGCCCGCCTGCGCGGCCTCGTCGAAGAAGATGAACTGCTCCATCGGCGTCAGCCCGCGCCCGCCGTACTCCTCCGGCCAGCCGACACCGAGCCAGCCGTCGGTGCCGAGCCGGCGGATCGTCTCGCGGTAGAAGCGCTTCTGGGCGGCGGGGTCCGCGTAGCGCGAGTACGCGTGGTCGGGCACCAACTCGGCGAAGTAGGCGCGCAGTTCGGTACGCAGCCGCTGCTGCTCGGGCGTGTATTCGAGATGCACGGCGCCTCCAGGCTCCCAAGGCCGGTCCTGACGGCGCACACCGTAGAACGTGTTCCAGAAATTGGGAATGGCGAGGCCCGCGAAGAGGGCGCCCGCGCCCGTCAGTTCAGCGTCGCCAGGAACTCCGTGCACGCCCGTGCGCAGTCCCGGCAGGTCTCCGCGTCCGCCTCCGCGCCCGGCCGCCCGTCGAAGATCTGGGCGCACTCCAGGCAGACGAGCAGGCACCACTTGACCTGGAGGCGGAGAGCGGCCTCGTCCTGGACGTTCTGCTCGGCCAGCATCCGGCAGGTCGCGTCGCAGACCTCCGCGCACCACAGCGCCTTCTGCCGTACGAGTGTCTCGTGGTCGGTGGCGTCCGGGTCCGTGCGGCCGACGCGCAGCACGCAGGCCCGCGCGCACGCGGTGCAGGCCTGCGCGCAGGCGAAGCGGTCCTCCAGAAACCGGACGAGCTTCTGTTGGGTCGTCATCGCTGTCACGGAGTCCGGGTTGCCGCCGCCGGCCGCCGCAAACCCGGCGGGCAGGTGTCCGGGGGTGCGCGGGCGCCCGGCGATCAGTACGGTGCTGTCCAGGTGTTCGACCTTGGACACGGGAGACTGCGCACGTCATCGAGGGGTTGAGGCGGCATGGCCGGCAAGAAGGCGGCAAAGCTGCCGCGCGCGACGTACGAGACCGAACTGCTGCGGCTGCAGACGGAGTTGGTGAAGCTCCAGGAGTGGGTGCGGGCCGAGGGCACCCGGCTGGTGATCGTCTTCGAGGGCCGGGACGCGGCGGGCAAGGGCGGCACCATCAAGCGCGTGTCGGAGCATCTCAACCCGCGCGTCGCCCGGATCGCGGCGCTGCCGAAGCCGACCGACCGGCAGCGCACCCAGTGGTACTTCCAGCGGTACGTCGAGCACCTGCCGGCCGCCGGGGAGATCGTGCTGTTCGACCGCTCCTGGTACAACCGGGCCGGCGTCGAACGGGTGATGGGCTTCTGCTCCAAGGAGGAGTACCAGCTCTTCCTGCGCCAGTGCCCGATCTTCGAGCGGATGCTCGTGGAGGACGGGATCGTGCTGCGCAAGTACTGGTTCTCGGTGAGCGACGCCGTACAGCAGGACCGGTTCCGGCGCCGGCTGGAGGATCCGCTGCGGCGCTGGAAGCTGTCGCCGATGGACCTGGAGTCCATCACCCACTGGGAGGACTACTCACGGGCCAAGGACGAGATGCTGGTGCACACCGACATCTCGGAGGCCCCCTGGTACGTCGTCGAGAGCGACGACAAGCGCCGGGCCCGGCTGAACATGATCGCCCACCTGCTCGACTCCCTCCCCTACCACGAGGTGTCCCCGCCGGTCCTCGAACTCCCGCCGCGCCCGCCGTCCACCGGCTACGAACGGCCGCCGCGCGATCTGCAGACCTACGTGCCGGACCACGCGGCGAGCCTCTGAGCCGGACAGGACAGGAACACCGTGTCCCACAGCCCGGGCGGGCGCCGCGTGGAGTGGCGGCGGCTGACGCCCGGAATCGCCGTACTGGCCGGATACCGGCGCGCCTGGCTGCGCGGCGACCTGCTCGCCGGCGTCACCGTCGCCGCGTATCTCGTCCCGCAGGTGATGGCGTACGCCGGGGTCGCCGGGCTGCCCCCGGTGGCCGGACTGTGGGCGATCCTCCCCGCACTCGCCCTGTACGCCGTGCTGGGCTCGTCCCGGCTGCTGTCCGTCGGCCCCGAATCGACGACCGCGCTCATGACGGCGACCGTCGTGGGGCCCCTCGCGGCCGGCGACCCGAGCCGCTACGCCACACTCGCCGCCGCCCTCGCGGTCACGGTCGGCCTACTGTGCCTGGCCGCGTGGGCGGTACGGCTGGGCTTCGTCGCCGATCTCTTCTCCCGCCCCGTGCTGATCGGCTATCTCGCGGGCGTCGCCCTGATCATGATCGTGGACCAGCTGCCCAAGCTCACCGGGGTGCCGACGACCGGCTCGGCCTTCTTCCCCCAACTCTGGTCCTTCCTACGGCACTTGGACCACCTCCACGCGCCCACGCTGCTGTTCGCCGTCGTCCTGCTGGCGTTCCTGTTCACTGTGGCGCGCCTGTCCAAGGCCGTGCCCGGTCCCCTGCTGGCCGTGGTGCTGAGCACGGCGGCCGTGGTCCTCCTCGACCTCGACGACCGCTACGACATCAAGGTGATCGGCCATGTCCCGGCGGGACTTCCCACGGTCGGCCTGCCCGACCTCACCGAACTCCCCCACCTGGTCCTGCCCGCGCTCGGTGTCCTGCTCGTCGCCTACACCGACTTCATCCTCACCGCCCGTGCCTTCACCGGCGGCGACGAGGACGAGGGCCCCGGTCTCGACGCCGACCAGGAGTTCCTGGCGCTGGGCGCGGCCAACCTCGGCTCCGGTGTCCTCCACGGCTTCCCGGTGAGCAGCAGCGCCAGCCGCACCGCGCTGGCCTCCTCGACGGGCGCCCGCACCCAGGCGTACTCACTGGTCGCCGGAGCGGCCGTCCTGGCGGTCCTCCTCTTCCTGAGCCCGCTGCTGTCCCGCACCCCCTCGGTGGTGCTCGGCGCCCTCGTCGTCTACGCGGCCGTCCGCATGATCGACCTCTCCGGCTTCCACCGCCTCGCCACGTTCCGCCGCCGCGAACTCCTCCTGGCCCTCGGCTGCCTGGCCGGCGTCCTCGCCCTGGACATCCTCTACGGCGTGATCGTCGCCGTGGGCCTGTCGGTGGCCGAACTCCTGACCCGGGTGGCCCGCCCGCACGACGCCGTCGAGGGCCTGGTCCCCGGTGTGGCCGGCATGCACGACGTGGACGACTACCCGCAGGCCCGCACCGTCCCCGGCCTGCTGGTCTACCGCTACGACTCACCGCTCTTCTTCGCCAACGCGGAGAACTTCCGCCGCCGCGCGCTGGCCGCCGTCGACCAACAGGCGGTCCCCGTACGGTGGTTCGTCCTCAACGCCGAGGCCAATGTGGAGGTGGACATCACCGCCCTGGACGCGGTCGACGAACTCCGCCGCGAACTCACCCACCGCGGCGTGGTGTTCGCGCTGGCCCGGGTGAAGCAGGACCTCCGCGACGACCTGGAGGCGTACGGGCTGGTGGATTCGGTCGGCGAGGACCACATCTTCCCCACCCTGCCGACGGCGGTGGCCGCGTACCGGGAGTGGAGCGGCGGGGCCACCGGCCCAGGAACGGCGGATCAGGTGACGTAGCGCCTGGGGCCCGCGCTCTGCCGTTCCTGGATGGCATCCGATCGGTCCGCTGAGTAGCCTCCGGAACATGCGGATCTCAGTTTCCTCGGACATGGACGAACCTGTGGCGCGCGCCCTCGTCGCGGAGTTGCGCGAGCGCGGTCACGAGGTGCTGACGCACGGGGCGCTGCGGCCCGGGGACGACCCGCAGTGGGCGGTCTGCTCGGAGGCGGCGGCCCGTGAGGTCGCCGCCGGGGCCGCCGACCAGGCGGTCGTGTGCTGCTGGACCGGCACGGGTGCGTCGATCGCCGCGAACAAGGTGGCGGGCGTACGGGCGGCGCTGTGCACGGACGCCTACACGGCGGACGGCGCGCGCCGCTGGAACGACGCCAACGTGCTGGCCCTCGGCCTGCGCCTGACGTCGGAGCCGCTGCTCAGGGAGATCCTCGACGCCTGGTTCGCGGCGGAGCCGAGCGGGGACGCCGACGACCGGGAGAACGTGGCCCGCGTCGGCCGTCTGGACCTGAACAGGACTGCTCCGTGAGCGAGTTGGCGTACTAGGGCGCGATCGCCTGCCGAAGTGCCTGGCGGCAGGCGCGGATGGCGGGGTGGGGGCCGCGTCCGCTGCGTACGGCGGTGAACAGGGAGCGGGTGCGATGGCCCTCGGGGAGTTGTCGCAGGGCGACGGCGGGCGGGCGGCCGTTCCACGCGAGGTCCGGCAACAGGGCGGCGGCGTGGCCCAGTTCGGCCAGTCGCAGATGCAGCACCAGGTCGGCGGACTCGAAGCGCACATCGGGTTCGAAGCCCGCGGTGCGGCACAGCGCGGTGGCCCAGTGCCGGGCGGGTGAGCCCACGTGTTCCATCACCCAGGGGTGGTCGGCCAGCGCCCGGAGCGCGTCCATCGGTCCGGTGTCCTGGTCGACGGGTCTCGGGGTGGCCAGGCGCAGCGGGTCCTCGCAGAGGGGTTCGTGTTCGAGTTCGGCGGGCCGGGGGTGCGGGTTGCCCGGGTACTCCTCGGTGATGACGAGGTCGAAGTCGCGGGCGAGGAGCGCGGGCAGCGCCTCGCTCGGCTCGGCCTGGGTGACCTCGACCCGCAGGCGGGGATGGGCGTCGCGCAGCAGCGTCAGCGCGGTCGGCACCAGAGCGAGCGCCGCGGTCTGGAAGGAGGCGATGCGCAGCGTGCCGGTGAGGTCGGTGAGGGAGGTGGCGATGTCCGCCTCGGCCTCCTCCAGCCGCTTGAGCACGGCCTCGGTGTGCGCGACGAGGATCTCCGCCTGCGGGGTGAGCCGCACCCGGCGCCCCACGGGCACCAGCAGCGGGACGCCGACCTCGGACTCGAGCTGGGAGAGCTGCTGGGAGACCGCGGAGGGGCTGTACGACAGCGCGGCGGCGACGGCGGCCAGTGTGCCGCGGTGCTTCAGCTCGCGCAGGAGACGCAGTCGGTGCAGGTCGAACATCACCGGCCTCCACTGGGTCGGCCATCAGTCAGTTTTTCTGACGAATACTATTCGAAAACATACGCTGGACTAATCATACGATTGATCACACGCTGATCAGGTGTCCAAGACCTCTCTCCTCTCTGGCAGCTCCGCCCCGCGCCGTCTGCCCTGGTACGTCAGATCCGGCGCCCGCACCTGGACCTGCGCGCCGCCTCCGGCCCAGGTGCGGGACTTCCACGCCGGGCTGCCCGGCTACGCGCCCACCGCTCTGACCGAACTCCCTTCCCTGGCCGTCGAGTTGGGGGTCCGGCGGGTGTTCGTCAAGGACGAGTCCGCGCGCCTGGGGCTGCCCGCGTTCAAGGCGCTGGGCGCGTCCTGGGCGATCCACCGGGTGCTGGCCCGGCGGACGGACGGCCGTCCGGTACGCCTGGTCACCGCCACCGACGGCAACCACGGCCGGGCCGTGGCCCGGATGGCTCGGCTGTTCGGGCAGCGCGCCCAGGTCTTCGTGCCCCGAGGCGTCCACCCGGCGGCCGTGACCGCCATCGAGGACGAGGGCGCGGACGTGGTCCTGGTACCCGGCGACTACGACGAGGCCGTGCGCCGGGCGGCCGAGGCGGCGGCGGGCGGGCCGGACTCCGTGCTCGTGCAGGACACCGGCTGGCCCGGCTACGAGCGGATCCCCGGCTGGATCGTGGAGGGCTACTCCACCCTGTTCGCCGAGATCGACGAGCAGTTGGGCGCCGGGGCACCGGCCCTGGTGGTCGTCCCGGCGGGCGTGGGCTCGCTCGCGCAGGCGGCCGTCACGCACTACCGCAGCAGGCGGGACGGGGGCGCCGCGACCGCGCTGTTGTCGGTGGAGCCCGTCACCGCGGCCTGTGTGCTGGCCGGCCTCGGCCGCGGAGAGCCGGTCAGTGTACAGACGGGCACCACCACGATGGCCGGGCTGAACTGCGGCACCGTCTCCAGCCTGGCGTGGCCCCTGCTGCGCGACGGTCTGGACGCCGCCGTCGCGGTCACGGACGCCGACAGCGCGGGCGCCGCCGGCGCTCTCGCCGCCGCCGGTGTCTCCGCCGGCCCCTGCGGCGCGGCCTCGCTCGCGGGCGCCCGCGCCGCGCTGACCGGGGCGGGCGCCGCCGGGCGCCGTAGAGCCCTGGACATCGGTCCCGACTCGACCGTGGTCCTGCTGAGCACCGAGGGCGCGGCCGCCAACCCCCACGCCCAGGAGGAGCAGCGATGACGCAGCAGTCCGAAGAACTCGACCCCGTACGGCTGCTGGAGCTGCTGGTCGCGGTCGACTCCGTCAACCCGGGGCTCGCGGCCTCGGGTGCGGGGGAAGGGGCGATCGCCGATCTGTGCGGTGACTGGCTCGGCGCGCGCGGGTTCGAGATCCACCGGCTGGAACGGAATCCGGGGCGCCCGTCCCTCGTCGCGATCGCCCACGGCACGGGTGGCGGCCGTTCGCTGATGCTGAACGGGCATCTCGACACCGTGGGTCTCGGCGGCTACGAGGGCGAGCCGCTCAGCCCCCGGATCGAGGACGGGAAGCTGTTCGGGCGCGGGGCCTGCGACATGAAGGGTGGTGTCGCGGCCATGATGATCGCCACCGTCCGGGCCACCGCGCGGGGGCCGTTGCGCGGTGATGTGCTGCTCGCCCTTGTCGCCGACGAGGAGAACGCGAGTGCCGGTACCGAGGAGGTACTTGAGTCGTTCACCGCCGACGCGGCGATCGTCACCGAGCCGAGCCGGCTCCAAGTGGTCCTCGCCCACAAGGGGTTCGCCTGGTTCGACGTGATCGTGCACGGTCGGGCCGCCCACGGGTCGCGGCCCGACCTGGGCATCGACGCCATCGCGAAGGCCGGTCATTTCCTCGTGGCCGTCGAGGAGTTGGGCCGACGCCTCGCCGCTGCCGAAGGCCACCCGCGGCTCGGCTCCGGAACCCTGCACGCCTCCGTCATCCACGGCGGCGAGGAGCCCTCGACCTACCCGGCGCAGTGCCGGATCACCCTGGAACGGCGCACGGTGCCGGGCGAGGACGCCGACACCGTCCAGGCGGAGTTGACCGCGATCCTCGACCAACTCGCCGCCACCGTCCCGGACTTCAGCTACGAGCTGCGGCGCGGCCTGCACCGCGAGCCGTTCGAGGGGGATCCGGAGCAGCCCGTCGTCCGCACCCTGCTTCACCACGCGCGGTCCGTCCTCGGGCACACGCCCGCCGTGCTGGCCGAGCCGTACTGGACCGACTGCGCCCTCCTGGACCGGGCCGGGATCCCCTGTCTGCTCTTCGGAGCCGACGGCGCGGGAGCCCACGAGGCCGTCGAATGGGCCGACATCGCCTCCCTGCACCGGCTGACGGAGATCCTCACCGACACGGTCACGGACCTCTGTTCCTGACGTTCGCGCGGCTGCCGCCGTAGACTGCCGCGGGTCGTGGACATGTTCCGGCCCGGACGGACGAGGATCGAGGTGGTGGTGAGATGAGTACGGCCACCGACCGTCGGCCCTTCGTACATCCCGCGCTGTTCTACCGGGGCGAGGAGCAGTACGCGGCGGGCACGCTGCAGTTCGTCCGGGACGGGCTGGCGGCCGGGGAGCCCGTCGCGGTCGCCGTGCCGGGCCCCCGGCTCGACCTGATCAGAGCCGGACTCGGGGCGGGCGCCGCCGGGGTGCGGTTCCTGGACATGACCGAGGTCGGCCGCAATCCGGGGCGGATCATCCCGGGCGTGCTGCGAGCCTTCGCCGACGCGCACCCCGGCGGCCGGGTGCGGATCATCGGGGAACCGATCTGGCCCGGCCGCACCGCTGTGGAGTACCCGGCGTGCGTCCAGCACGAGGCGCTCATCAACTCCGCCTTCGAGGGCCGCGAGTTGACGATCCTGTGCCCCTACGACGCGGACCGTCTCGCACCGCGGGTGCTGGCCGACGCCCGCGCCACCCACCCGCTCGTCGTCGACGGGGACGGCCAGCTCGCCGCCGGTGCCTACGATCCCGAGCAGATCATCGCCCGCTACAACGAGCCGCTCGTCCACCCGCCGGGCGCGGCCTCCCTCGCGTTCGACACGGGAGAGCTCCCCAAGTCCCGCTGGTTCGCGGTCCAAGAGGCCGAGCGGCTGGGCCTGACGGGCACGCGGTTGCAGGATCTGGCGCTGGCCGTCGCGGAGTTGACCACCAACAGCGTGCTGCACGGGGGCGGTTCGGGGACGCTGCGGATCTGGGCCGAGGGCGAGCAGCTCGTCTGCGAGGTCGAGGACCGCGGCCGGCTGACCGACCCGCTGGCCGGCCGCCGTCCGGCTTCACGCGACCTGCCCGGCGGGCGCGGACTCCTCCTGGTCCACTCCGTCGCCGACCTCGTACGCGTGCATACGGCGCCGAGCGGCACGACGATCCGGTTCTATCTCGCCCGTTGACGGTTCAGGGCCGGCCCGCCGGCGGGGTCCAGGCAGCTTCGGCCGCCTGAGCGGTCGGGTGGGTGAGGAAGACCTGGTCCAGGCCGACCATGTGGAAGATCCGCCCGAGGTGCGCGGGGACCGCGGTCAGGACGATGCCCGCCCGGGCGGCGAGGGCGTGGTTGCGGGCCGCGAGCAGGGCGGTGATGCCGCTGGAGTCGCAGAAGGTGACACCGGTCAGGTCGACGACGAGCTGCTGGCCGTCCCGGAGCGCGAGTGCGGGCAGGAGTTCGCGCACCTGGGCGGAGCTGTCGTAGTCGAGTTCGCCGGTCAGTTCGACGACGGGGCCCGCGGGGGTGGTCCGGGTCTGTACGGCGAGTCGGTTCACTGCTGCTCTTCGCTGGGCGGTCGGGGCACGTTGATGGCGAGGACGGCGGTGTCGTCGTCGATGCCGGTGCCGAAGGTGTCGAGCAGGTCACGGATCGCGGCGACGGCGTCGGACGCGGTGGTGGGTGCCAGCGCCCGGGCGAAGTCGAGGAGGGCCTCGTCCCCGTAGCGGTCGCCGCCGCCGGTGCGGGCCTCGGTGAGACCGTCCGTGTACAGCAGCAGGGTGTCGCCCGCGGCCAGGTGGACGGTGGCGGTGGCGATGTGGGCGTCGGGCAGGACTCCGATGAGCTGTCCGCCGGGGGTGTCCACGTGGTCGGCGCTGCCGTCGGCGCGCAGCAGCAGGGCCGGGGGATGGCCGCCGCCGGCCAGGGTGATGCGGAAACCGCCGTGCTCGCCCTCGGGGGTGAGCAGCCCGAAGACGACGGTGCAGAACCGCGGGTCGTGGCCGTTGTACTCGTGGTGGAGGACGGTGTTGAGATTGCCCAGGACGGCGACCGGGTCGGGGTCGTAGACGGCGGCGGCGCGCAGCGTGTAGCGGGCCAGCGAGGTGACGGCCGCCGCGGCGGCACCCTTGCCGCACACGTCCCCCAGGAACAGTCCCCAGGTCCCGGCGGAGAGCGGGAAGAGGTCGTAGAAGTCGCCGCCGACCATGTCGGTGGAGGCCACGTGGTAGTACGCGGCGACGTCAAGTCCGGGAACATTGACCAGAGTCGGCGGGAGCAGGGTCTGCTGCAGGGTGGCGTTGAGACGCATGAGTTCTTCGCGTTCGCGCTCGGCCTGGCGGCGGGCGCGCAGCAGTTCCGTCTCGTAGGCGCGGCGGTCGCGGGCGTCGAAGACGGTGGTGCGGATCAGCAGCGGCCGGCCGTCGTCGCCGGTCTTGACCGTGGACGTGACCAGCACGGGCAGCCGGCCGCCGTCGGTCGTCCTGAGTTCCAGGGCGATGCCGCTGACCTCGCCCTGGATGCGCAGCAGCGGGGCGAAGTGGGTCTCGTGGTAGAGCCGGCCGCCCACGGTCAGCAGGTCGGAGAAGGTCCTGCGGCCCACCAGGTCGCCGCGCTCGTGGCCGAGCCAGTCGAGCAGCGTCGTGTTGATCTTCGCGATGGTGCCGTCCATGAGGGTGGACAGATAGCCGCAGGGCGCGTGTTCGTAGAGGTCCTCGGCGCTGTCCTCCAGGAGTGCGGAGAACGCCGCGTTCTCGGCACCGGCCTGTCTTCCGGGTGGTCGGTGCTCGCCGCTCCCGGTCTCGCCGCCGCTGTTCATCGTCCGGTGGCCCCGACGAAGTCGGTGATCGCGGCGGCCGTCTCCTCCGGCGCGGCGAGCTGGGGGCAGTGGCCGGTCGCGTTCAGGGTGACCAGGCGGCTGCCCCGGATCCGGGACCGTACGAACTCGCCGACCTCCGGGGGTGCGATCGCGTCCCGGGAGCACTGGGCGACCAGTGTGGGCACGGTGACGGCGGCGAGGTCCTCCCGGTTGTCCGAGAGGAACGTGACGCGGGCGAAGGAGCGGGCGATGTCCGGATCGGTGCGGCAGAAACTGTTGGTCAGCTCCTCCGCCAGTTCCGGGCGCTCCGGATTGCCCATGATCACCGGCGCCATGGCGCCCGACCAGCCCAGGTAGTTGGCGTCCAGGGAGCCCAGGAGCTCGTCGATGTCCTCGGCGTCGAACCCGCCGCGGTAGCCGGTGGCCGGATCGTCGACGAAGCACGGCGAGGGGGCGAGCAGCACCAGGCCGGTGAACGCCTTGGGCTCGCGCGGGGCGGCCAGGACGCCCATCATCGCGCTCACCGAGTGGCCCACGAAGGTCACCGGGCCGAGGTCCAGTTCACGGCAGATCTCCAGCACGTCCTCGGTGTAGCCGTCCAGGGTGGAGTAGCGCTCGGGGCTCCATGCCGACAGATCGGAACGTCCGGCTCCCACATGGTCGAAGAGCACCACGGTGAAGTCGCGTTCCAGGAGCGGTACCACCAGCCGCCACATGTGCTGGTCGCACCCGAACCCGTGCGCCAGCACCACCACCGGCCCGCCGGCCCGGCCGGTCACCGTCACCCGGTTTCTGCTGCGCACGTCCATGGGGCCCATCCTCACAGACCGCTGCCTCGCCCACCCACTCCGGCCGCCCCGTGGCGGACGCCGTGACGACTACTTCGGCTTCCCCAGCGACCAGCCGGACACGTCCGTGAGCCGGCCGCGCCACAGGGGCATGACCGCGGAGCCGCCCCCGGCGGCCACACCGGTGGCGTCGCGCAGATGGATCCACTGCGGCAGCCGTTGCCGTGCGGACCGGCCCTGCTTCTCCTCGACCACCTCGTCGACCTGCTCCGGGAACCGTTCCAGCAGCTTCGCGCCGGGGCCGTCGAGACCGTGCAGGCTGTGCGCCCAGTCGGTGGTCCACGCGTCGTGGGAGATCAGGTCGCCGTGCAGGAAGGCTCCCCCGACGGTGAGCGTGATGGGCAGGGCGGCCTGTGCGTCCTGGCCGATCAGCCGTACCAGCAGCTGGAGTTGGAGGTCGGGTACCGGCTCCGTGACGACGGGTGCGGACGGTTGGTGGAGCGGATCGTGCTCGGCGCTCATCCTTGGTGACCTTTCGGCGGTGCGGGTGCGGATCACGTGGACAGCAGGCCGGTGCGCAACTTCCTGAGGGTGCGGTTCAGCAGGCGGGAGATGTGCATCTGGGAGAGGTTCAGCCGGCGGCCGATCTCGGCCTGGGTCAGCTCCTGGCCGAAGCGCATCTCGATGATGGTCCGCTCCCGCTCGTCGAGCCGTTGCAACAGCGGGGCAAGGGTGTGCAGGTCCTCGAAGAGTTCCATGGCGGGGTCGGCGTCGCCCATCGTGTCCGCGTACTTGGGCGCGCCGTCGGTCTCGTCGTCGCCACCGGGGGTGTCGATGGAGCCGGCGACATAGCCGTTGGCGGCGATGAGGCCCTCGATGACCTCGTCCTCGGTCAGCTCCAGGTGGGTGGCGAGTTCCTTGACCGTGGGCGTGCGGCCGAGTTCGGTGCCGAGGGACTCCTTGCACTTGGCGAGGTCGACGCGGAGTTCCTGGAGGCGGCGCGGGACGTGCACGGCCCAGGTGGTGTCGCGGAAGAAACGCTTGATCTCGCCGACGATGTAGGGGATCGCGAAGGAGGTGAACTCCACCTCGCGGGTCAGGTCGAAGCGGTCGATGGCCTTGATCAGGCCGATCGTGCCGACCTGGACGACGTCCTCCATGTCACCGCTGCCCCGGTTGCGGAAGCGGCGCGCGGCGAAGGCCACCAGGGACAGGTTCATCTCGATCAGCGTGTTCCGCGCGTACTGGTACTCCTGAGTACCCTCCTCCAACTCCCGCAGCCGGTCCAGGAAGAGCCGCGACATCACGCGTGCGTCCTTGGGGGCGACCTTGGACCCGTCCTCGATCCAGGGCAGTTCGTCCGCTGCCTGCCGTGTTCCCGCGCGGGCAGGGGCAGTTGCGCCGAGGGTGTGCACGGAGGAAACCACGATGCCGCCTTGAGTGGGAGGACAGGACGAACCCCACGTGCCCCCTCCGGGCGACTTCATGTCCTCGCGCACGGATATTTATTTCCCGGCCCCGACCGCCGGAGTCGCCCGGGCACCGGTCACAGGCGGCGCCAGCGTGCCGACGCGAAGGAGAAACCGCCGAAGAGGACGAGCCCGACGGCCACCGCGACCAGCAGCCATGGGCCCACCGGGGTGTGCGCGAAGGTGCGCAGGGTGGCGTCCATGCCCTTGGCCTGGTGCGGGTCGAAGCGGATCGCCGCC
The DNA here is from genome assembly GCF_042751305.1 of Streptomyces hokutonensis. Taxonomy (GTDB): domain Bacteria; phylum Actinomycetota; class Actinomycetes; order Streptomycetales; family Streptomycetaceae; genus Streptomyces; species Streptomyces hokutonensis_A. The sequence goes on along the minus strand of NZ_JBHYWD010000002.1, from coordinate 20,376 downwards.
ACCAGTGCGAAGACGCCCACTCCGGCGAACACGGCACCGCGCGCCGCACCGCCGCCCACACCGAGGCCGGTGACGACCTGCCGTACCCGGCGGCTCATCCTCCCGGTCTCCAGCTTCCGCAGGAACCTCCGCATCACCGCGCGCACCGCGAGAGTCACGCCGACTCCGATGAGGACACAGCCGGCGAGACCCACCAGCACCTGGCCGCCCGGCAGCTTCAGCGCCGAGGCGGTCCAGTCCTGCGACTTGGCGTCACTGCCGGACGACCCACCGGTCCCGGCTGCGAAGGACGCCGTACCCCAGCAGACGAAGGCGTAGAACACGGCGCGGCCTCCGTCCAGCAAGCGCGAACCGATCTTGTTCTTCGGCCCCTTGGCCAGCAGCGCCCGAGAGCCCCGCCAGATCGCCATGCAGCCGAAGCCGACGACCAGCATCCACAGCATCGCCTTCCCGAAGGGCTGCGCCGCGACCTGCTGCAACGCGCCCTGCCGGTCCGCCTCCGGGCCACTGTCGCCCAACGCGATCCGCAGGGCGAGGGCGCCGACGAGGACGTAGACGACACCTCGTGCGACGAATCCGGCACGCCCCATGACGGACAGCGTCTGCCTCCCCTCGGCCGCTCCCGGCGCGCGGCTTCGCCCGCCGTTGGAACTGCCTTTCCGCAGGCCCCACTTGTGCGTATGGGACGACGTCATGATGCCTCTCCTGGAAAACACTGGACGGGCCGATGTGCGGGCGCACGGTAAGTGGCCCGCACTCCCGCGTGCCCCGGTCGGGCGGTTCGATGTGCGTCGGAGGGTGTGGGGTGCGGTGCGGGCGTGCGGTCGGGCCTTCCGCTCGGTGGCCCGGTCTCGCTCGCCGCCGGTCCCGGGTGGCGAGAAGGCGGGCCTGGCGGGGCTCCTGCGTTCCTTGAGGAGGGCGTGCCCCATCAGGGCGATCAGGATCACGAACCGTACAGCCGGCGAGCCCGCCTTACCGAGGCCGACGTGGGCGGCCGGCTTGGTGAGGAAGTCGCCAGCCGTGGCGCCGAGGGGACGTAGGTCGCCGGTCACGAACGCGGCCGCGCCGCACCGGGCACGGCGCCCTCGGACGTCCCGGAGGGGCAGAGGCTTCGTATGTCATGCGGCTCGCCCGTGCCATCGACCACCCGAACGCACCCTGACCTCCGTACGACGCGCTCCCGCCCCGCCATCGTCTACAGTTCCGTAGACGGTCTACAGAATTGTAGTCACCCAGGGAGCACCATGCGCCGGACCATCCTGGTCGTCGAGGACGATCACGCGCTGCGGGACGTGCTGATGCGCGGTCTGCGGGACGAGGACTTCGACACCGTCCCCGCGTCGGACGGTGCGACCGCCCTGCGGCTGGCCACCGACGACATCTGTGCGGCCGTGCTCGACATCGGGCTGCCCGACGCCGACGGGCGGGACGTGTGTCAGGCGATGCGGGCGAACGGGTTCCGCTCCCCCGTCGTCTTCCTCAGCGCGCACCACCGGCTGCCCGACCGGCTGGCGGGGTTCTCGGCCGGTGGCGACGACTATCTGTCCAAGCCCTTCCATCTCGCCGAGCTGGCGGCCCGGCTGCGGGCGGCCCTCAAACGGGCGGCGCCACCGGCCGCCGCCACGGCGGGAGACCTGGTGCTGGACGCCGTCCGGCACACGGTCGACGTCCGGGGCGCGCGGGTCGATCTGACGCCGACCGAGTTCCGGCTGCTGGCCGCGCTCATGGCGGCACACGGCGGGATCGTCAGCCGCCGCGAACTGGTCCGGGCGGGCTGGCCCGAGGGGGCCCGGGTGCACGACAACACCCTCGACCAGTACCTGACCCGGCTGCGCCGCAAGCTGCGTGAGGCGGGCAGCGAGCGGACGATCGGCACGGCTCGCGGGATCGGGCACCACCTGGCATGAGCGGTGCCCTTCGCCGGTCGCGCGCGACCGCCCTTCTGCACCGTGCGGCGCCCCGCACGCTGCGCGGCCGGCTCTCGCTCGTGGCCCTCGTCACGGCCACACTGCTGATGCTGGTCCTGACCGTCGCCTTCAACGCGGTGGCCGGCCACCGCCTCCAGCACCAGGCGGACGACGAACTGCGCACCCGCGCCGCCGCCGTCGCGACGACGATCGACATCGGCGGCCCGACGGTCCGGGTCCTGGAGACCTCCCACGACGAACTCCTCGACTCCGACGTCTGGATCTACTCCGGGCGGCGGCTGCTGGAGGCGCCACCGACCGCGGGCTCCCTGACCCGGGTCGCCGACACGCTCGCCCGGCACGGTGGACAGCGGTGCGTCACCGCCGACGTCCACGGCCCGCTGCGCCTGTGCTCCCACCCGATCTCCGGCGCCGCCACCGTCGTCACCGCGCTGGACCTCTCCCCGTACCGGAGTTCGGCCGACACCCTGCTCCTGGGATCGCTCGCCCTGGACGCCGTCATGCTCGCCTGCACCTACGTCCTGACCCGGCTGGCGGTCGGCCGCGCCCTGCGCCCGGTCCGCACGATGACCGACCAGGCCGGCCAGTGGAGCGCCGTGGCCTCCGAGGAACGCTTCGGCAGCATGCGGCATCCGGCCGAACTCGCCCGTCTCGGCGCGTCGTTGGACGCCATCCTCGACCGCATCCGTACCCTGCTGCGCCACGAACGGCAGCTCACCGGGGAACTCTCGCACGAACTCCGTACGCCCCTGAGCCGGATCATCGCCGAGCTCGACTGGTGGCGGGCCCGACCCCGGACGGCCGACCAGACCGACGCCAGCCACCAGGTCATCGCGGAGGCCGCCGAGTCCATGCGCACGATCTGCGACACCCTGCTGGCCGACGCCCGCGACGGCACACTCACCGCTCCGGGCACCGCGCAGATGCTGCCCACGCTGCGGCGCCCGGCCGAAGTCCTGGGCGTGCCGGGCGAGTTGACGGTCACCGTCGACGGCCCGTCCCTGGTGGCAGGGGTGCCACCCGCCCTCCTCGAACGCATCGTCAGCCCGCTCCTCGCCAACGCGTGCCGCTACGCCGACTCCACCGTCGCCGTCCGCGTGCACCGCACACCCGACGGCGTGGGCGTCGACATCACCGACGACGGCCCCGGCGTACCGTCCGCGTTCGCCGGGCTGCTCTTCGAGCCCGGACGGCGGGCGGACCCGGACGACGGCCACGGCGGGGCGGGCCTCGGCCTGCCCCTGGCCCGACGCCTCGCCCGGTCGGCAGGCGGCGAGGTGGCGTACGACGCCGGGCACGCGCCCGGGGCACGGTTCGTGGTCACGCTGCCCGCAGGGTGACCACGAACCCGCCCGTTACCTCATGCCACCCCGACATCCTTGCGGGAGAACGCCAGGTACCCCACGAAGCCGAGGATGGCCACCGTCCAGGCGAGCGTGACCGGTCCCAGGCCCATGGCGAGGCCGCCCCGGGCGTGGCTGAGGGCCATCCAGTCGGCGACGGACGCTCCGAGCGGGCGGGTGATGACGTACGCCGTCCAGAACGCGGCCACCGCGTTCAGGCCGCCCCACCGGTGGGCGACGGCCGGAACGGCGATCGCGACGGCGTACAGGACGGCGGAGCCCAGGTAGCCGAGGCCGATCGTGGCGCTGAGGTCACCGGCGGCGGTGCCCAGGGCGAAAGTGGCCAACACCGTTGCCCAGTAGAAGAGTTCGCGGCGCCGGGTGTGGATGCTGTGGATGGACAGGGTGCCCTCGGAGCGGTACCAGAGGGCGAAGACCGCGGCCAGCGCGACCATGAAGAACGGCGTCGAGATCGCGTACGGCACACCGAGGCCGACGTGCAGGACATCGGCGGCCATCGTGCCGAAGACGCTGACCATGACGACCGCGGTCCAGTAGATCCAGGCCACGTACCGCCGGACGGTGAACTGCAGCACGAGGGCGCCCACCAGGGCGAGGCCGCCGAGGCCGACGGCGGGGATCGGGCCGAACGCGTGGGCCATGAAGTCGGAGGCCGTCTCGCCCATGCCGGTCGTCAGTACCTTGATGATCCAGAAGTAGACGGTCACCTCCGGCACCTTGCTCGCCGTGTTTCGTGCGTGGCCCGGGGGCCTGTGATGCGTGAGGTGATCAGTCGTCATGGCAGGCACGATGACACGGTGTCCGGTGCTCGTCCCAGCCCCCTTTGCCAGAGCTTTGGCGCTTCTGGTGCGTGAGTTGGCCAAGGCCCGTCCGAGCCTGAACACAACCTGAACGCGGCGGCCGAATCCCTGGTCAGCGGCGTGCTGCCGGTGGTAGAAGCACCGCTTCCGCACCTCAACCGGGGCCGTGCGCAAGGTCGGTTCGCGGGCTCCCGCGATCGGCGTTTCTTGCGTCGCCCGAAGCGTGCCTGGTAGGACTGTGGCGCGCCGTACGTCACATGTTCGATTCTGCGGGGGTTCATGTGGTCGCCACGGCCGTCAGGTCTTCACCGCGGCGCGGCCCCGGTACTCCGCGACCGTCCCGACGGCGCCTTCCCGTGGTCGCCAGGCGGGCCGCACAGCACGGGCTGGTGCTGGCCGCCGTCGCGGTGACCGTGCTGCTGTGCGCGACGGCGCTGGCCGCCCTCGCGGCGCTGGCGGGCAGTTCCGTGCAGGCCGGTGCCGTACGGCGGCTGGCCGCCGACCCAGACGCGCAGGTGAACGTCAACGCGTCCTTCCGGGCCGGAGGCATGGCGGCGGCCGACCGCGATGTGCGGGCCGCCGCCGACCGGGTGTTCGCCGGGGTGCCGCAGCGGACGTATGTGGGGCTCCTGGGCACCTCGCCGGTCTCGGTGACGGGTGTCGACGGGGTCGGGGGCGCACCGCGCACCCCCGGAGGCACCGGGCTGCACCCGGTCGCGGTGCAGGACGGGGGCGGGTTCGGGCGGTTGACCGCCGGGCGGTGGCCCGCCGGTACCGCCGACGCCCCGGCCGACGCGTTCACCGCGCTGCCCGAGGTCAGGGTCTCCACCGGGTCCACCGCCCAGGTCGACACGGCGGTGCCGGACGCGCTGGCGAAGCGCCTGGGCATCGGGCCCGGCTCCAGTCTCCGCGTGCAGGACGCCTTCAACCGGGCCATGACCCTGCGGATCACCGGCGTCTTCCGCGCGACCGGTGCCGTCGGGTTCTGGCCCGCGATGGCCGGCGACCTCGCCGAGGGAGAGACAGCGGACCAGGACCTGCTGGTGGTCTCCCCGTCGGCGCTCAACGGCAGTGCCGTCCTCAACGGGCATCTGACGGCCCACTGGAGTGTGCAGCCCGACCTCTCCCGGCTCGACGCGGACGGCCTCACCGCGCTGCGCGACCGGCTGCGCGCCTTCTCCGGCAGCCAGAGCCGCGTCTCGGTGTTCGGCGGACACCAGCCGTCGCTTGCCGATGTGACGGTGGCCTCCGGACTGCCGGGCGCGATCGACGACTTGACGGTGCCGACGGTCGCCGCCCGGTCCTCGCTGTATCTGCCGAGCGTGCTGCTGGCGGTGCTCGCCCTGGCCACCCTGGTGCTGGCCGCCCGCGAGCTGACCGTGCGGCGACGCGAGGAACTGGCGCTCCAGCAGGCCAGAGGCGCCGGCACCCCGAGGTTGCTGCGCGGTGCGGCGGCCGAGTGGGCACTCACCGGTGTCCCGGCCGCCGTAGCCGCTCCCTTCCTGGCCGGGCTGCTGCACCCCGGCAGACGGGGCACCGACGCGTGGGCGGCCGTAGGGCTGACCCTGCTGGTGCACGCGGCGGCGGTCCTGCTGCCCGTGCTCCCGTCGGCGCGGTCGCGGCCGACCCGTGGCACACGGGCCGCCGCCGCACAGCGGCTGGGATCCGACCTGGCCCTGCTGGCCGTCGCGGCCCTGGGCTATCTGGAGTTACGACGGCACCACTCGCTGATCGCCGACATGGGCACCGGCAGCGCCTCCGCCGACCCGGTGCTGGTCCTCGTGCCGACCCTGGTGGCCGGTGCCGCCGCGCTCCTCCTGCTGCGGCTGCTGCCGCTGACCTCGCTGCTGCTGGACGCGTTCGGGCGGCGCGGCCGGGGGCTCGTACTGCCGCTGGCCGGTTGGCAGTTGGGCCGACGGGCGGCGCGCAACGCGGGGCCGGTGGTGCTGATGTGCCTGGCCATGTCGGTGAGCGCTTTCGCCACCACGGCGCTGGCCTGTCTGGGCGGTCTGGCCTCGGAGCAGGCCGCGTTCACGGTCGGCGCGGACGTGCGGATCACCCCGTCGGCGGACGACGGCTACCCCTCCTCAGTCCTCGGTGCCGCGTATCGCGCGCTGCCGGCGGTGACCAGCGTGAGCCCGGTGACCCGGTCGACGGCGAACCTGCCCGGCGGCGCCACCGAGGACCTGGTCGGCACGGTCGGCGGACCCGCTCCCCGCACACCGTCACCGGTCGTCCCCGGGATCCCGCTCCCCGGGCGTCCTACCGCGCTGCTGCTGGACGAGCGGCTGCGCGGCGACGGCAGCCGCGTGGCGCCGAGCCTGGAGCTGACCGTGCAGGACGCGGCCGGCCTCATCAGCGTCGTGACCACCCGGCTGCCCACCGCCGACGGAACCAGACATACGGTCGCGATCCCCCTCGGCGCAGCGCTGAGCGGCGGTCACCCACGGGCGTATCCGCTGACGGTGACCGCCGTCAACGTCCTGCCACAGCCGAACACACCTCCCGCGCGCCTGGACCTGGAGCTGATCCGGGTCGGCGCGCGCGACACCACGGACAGCTGGGTCACCCGGCTCCCCGGCGAGCAGGTCTGGGCCGACGGCACGGACCACGCCGCCGACTCCACCGAGGGCGCCTGCAAAGGCCGGTTGACCGACAGCTACGAACCCGGCACGCCCGGGGTGTGCTCGATCGCCGCCAGCGGTTCCGAGGTGCTCCGGGCCGCCATCAGCACCGGCATGCGGCCCTCCCGGGCTACCTCGGACGCCTTCGGCGGTCTGTCCGACAGCGACTACGACACCCTGCCCGGCAGCCAGGTGCGGCTGGTGGCGGGTCCCGCGGGCGGTCCGGCACCGCTTCCGGTACGCGCCGACGCCACGGCGCTGCGCGAGGCGCGGCTGAGCGTGGGCGGCACGACCACACTGGACCTGGGCGAGGGCCGGGTCACCGCCCGGATCGTGGGCAAGGCCGACTCGCTGCCCGGACTCGGCCGCGGGCAGGGGCATCTGATCGCCGATCAACGGCAACTCGCCACCGCGATGACACAGGCCGGCGTGGACCAGGAGGATCCCGCGTTCTGGTGGCTCGGCAGCACCGACAGCGCGCGTACGGCCGCCGCCGTGGAGGCGCAGCCCGCGCTGGGCCGGGTCACCACCACGGCGCGCACCGCCGCGTCCCTCCAGGCCGACCCGTTCCGCGAGGGGCTGCGCCGGACGCTGGAACTGGTCCGCTATCTGGCCCCCGGTTTCGCGGTCATCGCCTTCACCGTGCACGCCGTGGTCTCCACCCGGCAGCGGCGCAAGGAGTTCGCCCTGCTGCGCGCGATCGGCGTCCGCGCCAAGAGCCTGTCCGCGCTGCTGGGCGCAGAGCAGCTGAGTCTGGCGCTGTTCGCGGTGGTCCCGGGTGCGTTGATGGGCATGGCCCTGGCAGCGGCGGTACTGCCGCTCGTCACCGTGGACGACAGCGGGCAGGCCCCCTATCCGCCGCTCCCGCAGATCATCCCCTGGGGGACCGTGGCACTCACCGCGCTGGCGACCGCGCTCGCCATCAGCGCGGTGGTCCTGGCACTGGCCCGACTGCTGTCCCGGGTGGACCTGGTACGTGTGCTGCGAGCGGGGGAAGACCGTTGAGCCGTAACCGCACGGAGGGAGTGACGCGCCGCCTGATCCGCAAGGAGACCCGGGGCGACCTGCCCCTGCTGGCCTGCCTCGCCGCGCTGGTCCTTGCCCTGACGGCACTGTGCGCCTGGGCCCCGGCCTTCGCGGGCGGCCAGGAGGACCGGGCGCTACGGCAGCGGGTCGACGCGGCGCAGTCCCAGGCGCCCCTGATCAGCCTGAGCACCACTCCGGAGGTCTTCAACACCCAGCCGCCCGCCGTGGACATGGCCACCCTGCTCGGCGCGGGCCGCACCCTCACCGGGCAGCTCGGCGGCGGAGCCGCGCGGCACGTGTCCTTGACCGACGGCGGCAGCTACGACTACGACCAGGCGTCCCTGCTCGCCCCGCGACCGCCGGAACCGGCGAACACCAGCACCCAACTGACGGTCAGCTATCTGCCGTCCGCACGGGCCCATCTGCGCTACGTCAACGGCCACGCGCCGGCCGACCGCACACCGCTGGCCACCGCGCCCCAGATCGGGTTGTCACAGACCATCGCGCGGACGCTGGGTGTCCGGGTCGGCAGCCGGCTGACACTTGGGTTCGCCAAGACGCCCGGGGCGCAGAACGCCCCGCCCCAGGCGCAGTTGGTGGTGAGCGGGGTCTATCGCACCACGGCCGCGACCGACGGTTTCTGGACCGGCCGGGAGACCCTGGACCAGCCGTCGCGCCACCCTCAGGAGCGCTCAGCGGGCACTGTGCTCGCCGTCCGCGGTCTCGTCGGCCTCGACGCCGCCGACCTGCTGGCCGGCGCCGGAGTGGGCGGTCCGCGCGTGACCTGGCAGTTGCGCGCCGACCTTTCCGGGGCGGCGCTCGACCGGGCCCGCGCCCTGACCGGACCGCTGTCCCACTACAGCGCGGACCTGAGCGCCGCCCTGTGCCAGGGAGTCGACCCGATCACCGACGACATCGCCTGCCGGATCGACGGCCAGACCACCGGCCCCCTGCTGCTGACCGACTTCCTGACGCCGATGCTCGCCGCGTTCACCGCACAGGACCAACAGGCCCGATCCCTCTCGACGTTCGCCGTCGACGCGCTGGCCGCCGTCGCGCTGGCCACCGCGGCCGTAGCGGTACGACTGCTGTTGCGCCGGCGGCAGGCACACCTGCGGTTGCAGCGGGCGCGGGGCGCGTCCACCGCGCGGCTTGTGGTGCTGCGCTCTGCCGTGGCCTGGCCGGTGGTGCTGACCGCCGCCCTGCTCGGCTGGGCGGCCGGACGGGCGCTCGCGCCCACCGGCACCTCCGGATTGCCGCAACCGGTGCCCGCCGCCTGTGCCACCGCCGTGGTGGCGCTGACGGTGCCGCTGATGACCTGGCTCGCGGTCCGCGAGCCGCGCAGACCCGGCCGGCTGCGGCGCTCGCGCCGGAAGGCCGTCGTCGGCCGACGCCTGGTCCTTGAGCTGACGGTGCTGCTCACGACGGCGGCCGGGGTGGTCGCGCTGCGCTCGCAGGGCCCCGACGGGATTCTGGGCGCGGTGCCGGTGCTGGTGGCGCTGGCCGTCGTACTGCTCCTGCTGCGGATCTGTCCGCTCGTCCTGCGCCTGGTGCTGCGGCAGGCCCGGCGCGGCCGGGGAACGGTGGGCTTCGTCGGCGCGGCCCGGGCCGCCCATGACGCCCCGGCGACCGGGCTGGCCCTGTTCGTCCTGGTGCTGACCCTGGGGACGGCCGTGTTCGGCGGCCTGGTGCACCGGACGATCGACGACGGTCTGATCACAGGAGCGGCCTGGACCACCGGCGCCGACGCGAGCGCGACCGTGTCCGGGACCGTAACCCCCGCCGGGGCCGCCACGACCGGCACACGGACCGCCGTCCAGCGGCTGCGCATCCTCGACCTGGCGGGACAGGCGGACGGCGCGGCGATCCCCCAGGTCGCCGTGGTCACCGTGGATCCCCGCCAACTGGCCGCCGTCGCCCCGAAGTCACCGCTGGCAAAAGCCCTGCTGTCCGGACTCACGGCCGACGCGGGCGCCCCACTGCCGTCCTTCCTCTCCCCCGGTCTCCGCGCGAGGGAGCGCACCGGCGGCTTCACCACCACCGTGGTGACCCCGGGCCGGCCTCCGGTGGACCTGACCCTCAAGCCGGTCGGCACCCTCACCCACGCGCAACTCGACGACCCGCTCCTCGGGCCGGTCACGGCACTGCTGCCCGCCGGGACGCCCCTGCTGATCACCACCGCCGACGCCGACCGTCTGCTGCCCCAACAGCCCTCGGGAAGCACCGTGTTGCTCCTCAAGGGCGACACTCCCGCCACCGCCAGGCCTGTGGCACTGCGGTCGGCGGCGGCCATGGCGCTCGGCCCACTGGCCCGGATCCGCGTCCGCTCCGAGACGCTGGACACCCTGCGCGCGGACGGCCTGACGCGAGGGCTCGGCACGATCTACACCGTCACCTCGCTCCTCGCCGCGCTGACGGGCCTGCTCGCGCTCGCCCTGGAGCTCACCCTCACCTCCGACGAGCGCAGCCGTACCACCTCGTTCCTGCGCACACTCGGACTCGGCGGCAGGGAAGCCGGGGCACTGCACTTCCTGCAACTGCTGCCGCTGGCGGTGGCCTCGGCGGCGGGAGGCACCCTGCTCGGGCTGCTCGAACCACGGCTCATGGCGGGGACGTTGGACCTGCGGCAGTTCACCGGCGGCCCTGCCCAGCCCGCGCTGCGGACCGACTACTCACTGACCCTCGCCCTCGTCGCCGGCGTGACCGCGCTGGTCCTGACGGCGGCGGCCACCGAGACGGTCCTCGCCCGCAGACGCCGGTTGGGGGCGGTACTGCGCCTCACCTGACCGCCCGCTAACTCGCGTCCTCGGCCTCGGACTTGGCCCGGCGGGCGGCCTCGTCCGGCCATACGCCGATGTGGTCGCTCTCCAGGGCCAGCCGCACCCGCTTGCGCATGTGGAGGCGGTCGGTGAACTCGCCCGGCAACTGCAGCCGGCCGCTTGCGTCCAGGACCGCGTACTCCTCGGCGGTGAGGACGTCGACGCCGTCCTCGCCGGTGGCGACCCGGCGCAGTACCTCGGTCGAGGTGCGGCCGTTGCGGATCAGTACGGTGCGCTGGACCTGTTCGGACACCAGCGCGTCGTGGGTGACCACGATCACGGTCACGCCCAGATCCTCGTTGGCCCGGCGCAGTGCGGCGAAGACCTCGTCGCTGGTGGCGGTGTCGAGTTCGCCGGTGGGTTCGTCGGCGAACAGCACCCGGGGCTCGTTGGCGTTGGCGACGGCCACGGCGACCCGCTGCTGCTCGCCGCCGGAGAGGGTGTCGGGGGTGCGGTCCCGGCAGTGGCCGACGGAGAGCAGATCGAGCAACTCCTCGGCACGGGCGCGCCGTTGGGATCGTTTGACCCCGGTGTACGTCATCGGAAGCATCACGTTCTCGGCCGCCGAGAGATAGGGCAGCAGATTGCGGGAGGTCTGCTGCCAGACGAAACCCACAGTCGTACGGCGGTAGTTGAGCCGGTCGCGGCGCTTCATCGCCAGCAAGTCGTGTCCGGCGACCTCGGCGGCGCCCGCGGTCGGCACGTCCTGGCCGGAGAGGATGCCCAGCAGGGTGGACTTGCCGGAGCCGGAGGCACCGATCACCGCGATCATCTCGCCCTCGGCGACGGCCAGATCGAGCCCTTGGAGGGCCTGCACCTCCACGCCCTCGGTCTGGTAGATCCGCACCAGGTTCTCGCAGACGACCAGACCCTCCTCGCGTCGCGGGGCGGCGGCCGCGGTGGCCCGTCGCCGCAGCTCGTCCAAGTCCGGTGCCCCGGTCGGCTGTTGATGAACTGCCACGCGGTCTCCCGGGAGTTGAGGTCTGGCACTGAAGCGGTGGGACAGCGGTCAGGCTAATGCGGAACGGTGTACGGAGTGCACGGCGACGGGTGCGGTCAGGCGTCCTCGACGATGCGGCCGTCGCGGAGTTCGAGTACGCGGTCGGCCAGCGCGAGGAGTTGGGTGTCGTGAGTGGCGACGAGCGCGGTGACGGACTCGCTGCGGACGACGGCGCGCAGTAGGTCCATCACGGTGAGACCGGTGTCCGCGTCGAGTTGGCCGGTGGGTTCGTCGGCGATGATCAGCGCCGGGTTGTTGGCGAGCGCGCGGGCGATCGCGACGCGCTGCTGCTGGCCGCCGGACAGTTCGCCGGGACGCTGGTCGGCGTGGCCGGAGAGCCCGACGAGGGAGAGCAGCAGGGCGACGCGGGCCTCGCGCTCTCGGGCCGGGACCTTCCGCAGCCGCAGCGGGACTCCGACGTTCTCGGCCGCGGTCAGAATCGGGATGAGCCCGAAGGACTGGAAGACGAAGCCGATACGATCCCGGCGCAGCGCCAGCAGGTCGTCCTCGCCGAGGCCTGCCAAGTCGGTGCCGTCCAGGGTTATGCGGCCGCCGTCGGGAGTGTCGAGACCGCCCACCAGGTTGAGCACAGTGGTCTTGCCGGAGCCGGATCGGCCTCTGAGAGCGACGAGTTCACCACGCGGCACGCCGAAGGAGACACCGCGCAGGGCGTGCACGGCGGTGTCACCGCTGCCGTAGGTCCGCCGCAGGTCCTCGACCACCACCATGTCGCCCATGTTTCCCCCCACCCCGCCGGCATCCGCACCGTAGGGTACGCCGGACCCGACAGTCGATGTCGCGCGGAAGGGGACCGGCGGCATTGCCGCCGGTCCCCTTTTCCACGTCGGTAGGACGGGAATTACTTCCACGTGCCGAAAAGCAGTACTACCAGCGATACCACCGGCCGCTCCCGCCCTTCGGACGGGCCACAAAGCCGACGAGCCACAGCACCAGCACGATGATCGCGACCCACCAGAGAATCTTCAGCGCGAATCCCGCACCGAAGAGAATCAGGGCCAGCAGAAGAACAAGAAGCAGCGGAATCATAGTTTTCAACCTCCGATCCTCCGTCTGCCCGCCCATTCCTCGTTCACGCCCACGGATTCCCCGGACAGTGTCCGTGCCGGCCTCGCATGTCACATCCGGGCCGCCCGCACGGTCTACGCAGTGACGGACAACGAAGCAGAGGGAATCATGCGAGAGATTCTGATCGTCGGCGGCGGCTACGCGGGCTTCTACACCGCATGGGGCCTGGAGAAGAAGCTGCGTCGGGGCGAGGCGCGGGTCACGGTCGTCGACCCGCGCCCGTACATGACCTATCAGCCCTTCCTGCCCGAGGTGGCGGCCGGTTCGGTGGAGGCGCGGCACGCCGTTGTCTCACTGCGGCGGCATCTGCGCGGCACCCGGCTGATCGCGGGGACCGTGACCGGGATCCGCGCGGCGGACCGCACGGTGACCGTCCGCCCGGTGCGCGGCGCCGCCTACGAGCTGCGCTACGACGTCCTCGTGGTCACCGCAGGCGCCGTGACGCGTACCTTTCCGATCCCCGGACTCGCGCAGCAGGCCATCGGCCTCAAGCACGTCGAGGAGGCCGTGGCGGTCCGTGACCGGCTGATGACCGCGTTCGACCGGGCCGCGTCGCTGCCGCCCGGCCCCGAGCGGCGGAAGCTGCTCACCGTCACGTTCGTGGGCGGCGGGTTCTCCGGCGTCGAGGGCTTCGGCGAACTGCTCTCGCTGGCGACCGCGATGCTCAGGTCGTATCCGGAGCTGACCGCCGACGACCTGTCCTTCCACCTGGTCGAGGCCCGGGACCGCATCCTGCCCGAGGTGAGCGACAGTCCCGGTGCCTGGGTGGTGCGCGATCTGGAACGCCGGGGCGCGCATGTCCACCTGGACACCCAGCTGCTGTCCGCCGAGGGCGGCCATGTCGTCCTCTCCGACGGGCAGTCGTACGACTCCGCGCTGATCGTCTGGACCGCGGGCAACGCCTCGAACCCGGTCGTGCACAACCACACGGACCTGCCGGTCGACGAGCGGGGCCTGCTGCTGGTCCGCGCCGATCTGCGCGTGGGCACGGACGGCGCACCGGTGCCCGACGTGTGGGCGGCCGGCGACGACGCGGCCGTTCCCGACCTGGCCTCGCCGGTGCCGGGGGCGCGCACGGTGCCGAACGCCCAGCACGCCGTACGGCAGGGCAGGCTCCTCGCCCGGAACCTCGTGGCCGACCTGCGCGGGAAGCACGTCCGCAACTACCGCCACAGCAGCCTCGGCGTGGTGGCGACACTGGGGCTGGGGCGGGGAATCTTCCAGTACAAGGGCATCGTCATCAAGGGATTCCCGGCATGGTTGATGCACCGGGGCTATCACGTGCTGGCGGTGCCCAGTTGGGAGCGGAAGATCCGTGTCCTGGCGGTCTGGCTCACCGCGGCGCTGACGGGCCGGGACCTCGTGTCCCTGGCGTCCGTGCAGCATCCCCGGGACGCCTTCGTCGCGAGTGGGCATACACAGGGAGAGGGTGTCGACCGCACGAAGGAGGGGAGCACGGCATGACCGCGCGGGGTTCTCGTTTCCACCGGGGGTACGCCATGACCGCACGTGACGAGGCCGCTCGCGGCCTGAGCGACATCGAGGGCTTCCTGTACCGGGAGGCCCATATGGGAGCGGTGCACCGCCGCGTGGCGGACCTCACCTCGCGGGTGGAGGGGCTCACTCCCGAGCAGCAGCGGGACATCGGGAAGTGGTACGTCGACGAGCAGCGGCACGTCGCCCGCATGGTGACCGACCACATCGCCGAACAGGTCACCGCCATGGAAGCGCGGCACCGGGCACGGGTCCGGCAGTGGCTGCGGGGAACGCTCGTCGCCATGGTCCTGGTCACCCTGGCGATGAGCGCCTGCGTCGTGGTGGTCCTCGGCTCGTCGCGCTGACGTCCGTAAAAACACGGTCCGGTTCTGTCACAGGCGTTCGTCGGCCCCGGTCTATGCAGCGGATGGAGCGGAGCAACGGAGGTCACTAGATCATGCATGTCGAAACGTCCCCCACCCGGACCGACGATCTCGACGAGGCCGTCGCCCTCTTCGTGCGCCACCGCGGACGGCTCTTCGGGATCGCCTACCGGATACTCGGCAGCGCGGTCGAGGCCGAGGACGTGGTCCAGGAGGTGTGGCTGCGCTGGCAGAAGGCCGACCGCTCGGCGGTGGTCAGTCCCGTGGCCTTCCTCTCGACCGCCACGACCCGTCTGGCCATCAACGTCGCCCAGTCGGCGCGCGTGCGCCGGGAGACGTACATCGGACCGTGGCTGCCGGAACCCGTCGACACGAGCGCGGACCCCGAGATCGGCGCCGAGCGCGCGGAGGCGGTGGAGCTGGCGTTGCTGCTGGTGCTGGAGAGACTGACTCCCGTCGAGCGCGCCGCCTATGTACTGCGCGAGGCGTTCGACTACGCCTACGCCGAGATCGCCCGCATGCTCGAACTCAGCGTCGCCAATGTGCGGAAGATCGTCAGCCGTGCCCGCCGTCATCTGCTGGCCGAGCGGCGGGAGAGCGTGGACGCGGCCGAACACCGGCGGCTGTTGAGCGCCTTCGTCGCGGCGGCCCGGAGTGGAGACGTGGCGTCACTGGAGGCCCTGCTCGCGCCCGATGTCGTCAGCCTCTCGGACGGCAACGGCACACGGGGCTGTGCCCGGGTGCCTGTGCTGGGCCGCGCGCGGGTGGCCAGGCTCTGTGTCCACAGGCGGTTCTGGCGGGAGGCGGAGCCCGAGTTCGTCGATGCCAACGGTTCCACGGGTGTGGTGGTCCGCCGGGACGGCCGGCCCCTCGCCTTCCTGACCGCGGCGGCCGCGAAGGACGGTATTCATCAGCTGCTGTGGGTGTTCGCTCCGGACAAGCTCGCCGCTGTCACGGGCCCGCGTCCGGGCGGGTACGGCCGTCGCTGGGCGGCCGGTTCCAGTGCCGCAGTTTGTCGGGGTTGAGCATGACCCAGAACTGGGCGACCCGGCCGTGCGCGACGTCGAGGCTGATGACGGCGGTGACCTGACGGCCATAGCGGGCGACGAGGCCGGTCCGGCCGTTGACGGAGTGGGTGCCCAGGGTGGTGTGCGGGCGGCGGGCCAGGAGGGTCAGCAGGTTGTCGGCGACCGGCCGGCTGCCGTGGAGCGGTCCGGTCAGCGCGCGTATCTTCCCGCCGCCGTCGAAGACCGCCGTGACGTCCGGGCACAGCAATGATGTGAGCAGTTCGCCGTCTTCCGTGAGGCACGCCCGGTGCACGGCGTGGACGACGGTGTCGTGCTGGTGCGGTGCGGTGGAGCGGGTGCCCTGCGACTGCACCAACTGCCTGGCCCGTGCGGCGAGTTCGGCACGTTCTGGCTCCGGGCGGCCCACGATTTCGCCGGCTGTGCCGAGTGCCATGCCGAAGGCGCGGAACACGAACGCGGCGCGCTCGGCCGTCGACAGTGACTCCAGAGCGGTCAGCACGGCCCGGCCGGCCTCCTCCTCCGCCTCCCAGGACCCTCCGTCCCCCGCCTCGTGGCCGGCCACGTCCCGGCCGGGCAGTGCGAGTCGGCCCAGGCAGATTCCGCCGACGGTCTTCGCCAGCCAGGACCGGGGTACGGCGACCTGTCGGCGTGCCGCGCCGGACAGCCCGTACCACCGCTCATAGGCCTCGTCGACGACGGCTTCCGCCGCACCCGGGTCGCCCAGCATCCAGTGGGCGACATCGAGCAGGTACCGGCGCTCCTCCCACAGCTCGGCGATCGGCACCGCATCACCCTGGTCCATGGCGCACCCGCCCTCTCGCTCGCACGGCCCCGCACACGGCAGGGGCATGGGCTCACCCCTTGAGACCGGGAACTCCCGGATCTTGTGACACGGCCCGCCGTGATCACATGTCACACATTCGGCGGCTGCACGGTCTTAAAGGGCAGCACCGCATTTTTTCTTTGACTGCCGAACGAGGAAACATGAGCAAAGGTGAAAGGATCGCCGACTGGGCCGACGGACGTCTGGGCGTCCGCCGCCTGGTCGGGGAGAAAGCGCGACGGGTTTTTCCGGACCACTGGTCATTCCTGCTGGGAGAGATCTGTCTCTACAGCTTCGTCATTCTCGTCGTCACGGGCGTGTATCTGACCTTCTACTTCCATCCGTCGATGAACGAGGTGCAGTACAACGGCAGTTACGCACCGCTGCGCGGTCGGATGATGTCGGAGGCGTTCGCCTCGACCCTGCACATCTCCTTCGACGTCCGCGGCGGTCTGCTGATCCGGCAGGCCCACCACTGGGCGGCGCTGATCTTCGTCGCCTCCCTGCTCGCCCATATGATGCGGGTGTTCTTCACGGGCGCCTTCCGCAAACCGCGCGAGGTCAACTGGGTGTTCGGATTCCTGCTGTTGGTCCTCGCCATGTTCGCGGGACTGACGGGTTACGACCTGCCGGACGATCTGCTGTCCGGGACCGGCCTCGCCGTCGTGAACGGAACGATCCTTTCCATTCCGGTCGTCGGAACATATCTGTCGATGTTCCTCTTCGGGGGCGAGTTCCCCGGCCACGAACTCGTGGCCCGCTTCAACACCGTCCACGTACTGATCATCCCCGCCCTCATGGTGGGACTCCTGACCGCCCATCTGGCCCTGGTGCTCTACCACGGGCACACCCAGTACCCGGGCCGTGGACGCACCAACAGCAATGTCGTGGGCGTGCCGGGCAAGGTGCGCGCCGTCAAGTCGGCCGGATACTTCCTGCTGGTGACCGGCACGGTCTTCGTGATCGCCGCGGTCGCGCAGATCAACCCCGTCTGGCAGTACGGCCCTTACCGAGCCGACCAGGTTTCGGCCGGATCGCAGCCCGACTGGTACATGGGTGTGGCGGACGGACTGCTGCGGGTGATGCCGGGCTGGGAGATCAATTCCTGGGGCCACACCCTCGCGCTCGACAACCTGATTCCGCTGACCGCGGGTGTCGGTTTCTTCCTCGCCCTGGGGGTATATCCGTTCATCGAGTCCTGGGTGACCCGGGACACGCGCGACCAGAATCTGCTGGACCGACCACGTAATCGCCCCGTACGAACGGCACTTGGTGTCGCCTGGCTGAGTTTCTACGCGGTGGCGCTGATCGGCGCGGGGAACGACGTCATCGCCGTCCGTCTGCATGTCACGGTCGAGTCGGTGACCTGGGCTGTCCGCATCGGCCTCTTCGTCGTGCCCGTCGCGGCCCATTCGGTAACGAAGCGATGGGCGCTCGGACTTCAGCGCGGCGACCGCGACAAAGTACTGCACGGCCGCGAGACCGGCATCGTCAAACGTCTGCCCGACGGAGAATTCGTCGAGGTGCACGAGCCGCTCGGCCAGGAGCAACTCCACCTTCTCACCCAGCACGACCAGTACCGTCCGCTCGATCCCGGCGCCGCGAACCCGAGGGCCGTCCTTCGCCTCGCCCGGATCCTGCGCGCCCGGCTCAGTTGGAGCCTCTATGGCGAGGGCGCACAGGTCACCAAACCGACGGCACAGGAATACAAGGACCAGAACCCGCCGGCCAAAGAGGTCCGCCTTCGGTGAGCAGCGCTACGGCGCGCTCCGCAAAAAAAGTCCCGGGGGGCCCTTTCGGAGGAAAGGGCCACCCGGAACGAACGGACTCTACTTCTGCCGCGTCAGCCAGTCGGCGAACCGCGTCCCGGCGATGTGTGCGTCAGGCCCCGGCAGGAGCGTGTTCTCCTCCAACTCGGCGCCCCAGTAGGTCGCCTGCGGGTCTGTGACGATCTTGCGGGGGTCGTCCTGGGCCGAGAGTCCCATGCGGATGAACTCCTCCAGCTGGAACGCCTCGGGGCCGGCGACCTCCACCACGCCGCCCACCGGGTCCCCGACCGCGGTGCGGGCGACGGCCTCGGCCACGTCGTCGGAGACGATGGGCTGGATCTTCGCGTCGGGCAGGTGCACGGTGTCGCCCTCGGTGACCCCGTCGGCGAGTCCCTTCGCGAACTCGAAGAACTGGGTGGCGTGGACGATCGAGTAGGGGTTGCCGGACGCCTTGATGAGGTCTTCCTGGACCTGCTTGGCGCGGAAGTACCCGCTCCCCTGGAGTCGTTCGGTGCCGACGACGGACAGCGCCACGTGATGCGCGACGCCCGCCTCGGTCTCCGCCTTCAGCAGGTTCGTCGTCGAGGCGCGGAAGAAGTCCATGACCGCCTGGTCCTCGAACGAGGGCGAGTTGGACACGTCGACCACCACGGCCGCGCCCTTCAGTACCTTTTCGAGTCCCTCGCCCGTCAGGGTGTTGACGCCGGTGCTGGGTGCCGCCGCGACCACCTCGTGCCCGTGCTCGCCGAGCCCGGCGACCACCTTCGAACCGATGAGCCCGGTGCCACCGATCACTACGACCTTCATGACGGAATTCCTTTCGGGTTTGTCTGATGCCTGCATCAGTAGAGACCGGAGACGGGAGCTGTTTGTGACACGACCTATTCCACGAGTTTCCCGGCGGTCGGGACTTCCTCCATCAGGGCGGATATCTCGTCGGGGACGGCCGGAATTGCCTCGCGCGTGACGCCCGTCGTCGGGGACCACACGAGATTCACCCGCGGCGCGGAATCCAACTCGGGATAATCGCTGCGGTTGTGGCAGCCACGCGTCTCGCGCCGCTCCAGCGCGGATTCGAGGGTGGCCCGGGCCGCGAGCGCGGCCGACTTGAGATCGAAGGCGTGCGCCAGATCCTGAAAGCCCGCGATGTCCGGGTGGATACCGACGGCCTCCATGCGCTTCTCGATCACCGCGAGTTCCGCCAGTCCGGCACGCAGGCCCTCCTCGTCACGTACGACACCTGCGTGCTCGGTCATGGTGTCGCGGATGGCGCGTTGCAGGGCCCGCACGTTCTCGGGCCCGTCGGCGGCGAGGAGTCCGTCGATCTCGGCGCGGGCCTCCGCGACGGCCGACGCCGACCGCGGCTGGGCGGTCAGGGACTGCGAGTACGCCGCGGCGGCCCGGCCGGTGAGGCGGCCGAACACCAGCAGTTCGATGAGACTGTTGCCGCCGAGCCGGTTGGCTCCGTGCAGCCCGCTGGACGCCTCGCCGATGGCGTACAGGCCGCGTACGTCGGTGCTGTGGTCCTCGGGGCGCACCCACACCCCGCCCATCGAGTAGTGCGCGGTGGGCGCGATCTCGATCGGATCGCGGGTGATGTCCAGCATCTGCAGGTCCAGCAGGGTCTGGTAGACGCGGGGCAACCGCGTCATGATCGTCTGCCGGCGCAGGTGCGAGACGTCGAGCCAGACGCCGCCGTCGGGTGTGCCACGCCCTTCCTTGATCTCCGTGTACGCGGCCAGGGCCACGCGGTCGCGGGTGGAGAGCTCCATGCGCTCGGGGTCGTAGCGGGCCATGAAGCGTTCCCCGAGCGCGTTGCGCAGGATGCCGCCCTCACCGCGGGCGGCCTCGCTGACCAGGGTGCCGGCGGCGCTCTCCGGTTCGATGATGCCGGAGGGGTGGAACTGCACCAGTTCGGCGTCGCGCAGCCTGGCCCCGGCCTCCACGGCGAGCCGGAGGGAGTCCCCCGTGTTCTCGTCGCGCCGCGAGGAGGTGCGCCGCCAGATACGGGTGTGGCCGCCGGCGGCCAGGATCACCGCGTCGGCGTGGATGACGTAGCGCCGGCCGCTGGTGAGGTCGAAGCCGTACGCGCCGAACACGGCGCCTTCGTGGACCAGCAGCCGGGTGATGTACACGCCCTCCAGCACCGGGATGTCCAGTTGCTCGGCGCGCCGGACGAGGGTGCGCTGGATCTCCAGGCCGGTGTAGTCGCCGGCGAAGGCGGTCCTGCGGAACTTGTGCGCGCCGAAG
>NZ_JBHYWD010000001.1:1247785-1306841 GCF_042751305.1 Streptomyces hokutonensis | reverse complement strand
GGGTGCCGACAGTGCGGACGTCGGGTCTGTGGATAGAGTTCTGTCATCAGGGCTATCTGAGGTAACGGTCCGGCGTTCGGCACAACGGCTGCGCCGGGCAGTGTGCATCACACCGAAAGTGACAGAATTTATTATGAGCAACGTCTACTTCGACATCACCATCGACGGCGCCCCCGCAGGCCGCATCGTCTTCAACCTCTTCGACGATGTCGTCCCGAAGACCGCCCGCAACTTCCGCGAGCTGGCCACGGGACAGAACGGCTTCGGCTACGCGGGCTCCGGCTTCCACCGCGTCATCCCGCAGTTCATGCTGCAGGGCGGTGACTTCACCAACCACAACGGCACCGGTGGCAAGAGCATCTACGGCGAGAAGTTCGCGGACGAGAACTTCGACCTGAAGCACGACCGCCCGTACCTGCTGTCGATGGCGAACGCCGGCCGCAACACCAACGGCTCGCAGTTCTTCATCACCACCGTCGTCACCTCGTGGCTCGACGGCAAGCACGTCGTCTTCGGCGAGGCCGTCGAGGGCCAGGAGATCATCGACAAGATCGAGTCCCTGGGCTCGCAGTCCGGCGCCACCAAGGCGAAGATCGAGATCGCCGCTTCCGGCGTCGTCGAGGGCTGAGCCGAACTCGGCACCTACGCAACCGGGCCCCGGGGATGATGTCTGTCCCCGGGGCCCGGGCTGTTCCGCGCTTGGAGGGCGTCGTACGACATGCCCCCCGTACGCTCCTGCTTCGCCTCCGGGCGCGGGCGCCAAGTGCCGTCGCGCGGGATGCCTGCCGCCTCCGCGATCCGGTTGCGGGAGGCGAGGAGGCGGGCACGCAGGGCGGGCAGGTCGGCTCCCACGAGCGCCCCGTCGCGCTTCACCACGCGGCCGGCGACGAGGACCGTGTCGACGAGGCCGGGGTGGCCGGCGCTGACGATCGTGGCGGCCGGGTCGGTGACCGGGAAGACGGTCAGGTCGTCGGTGCGGAGCAGGATGATGTCAGCGTCCTTGCCGGGCGTGATGCTGCCGACCCGGGCTTCGAGCCCGCAGGACCGGGCGGCGTCGACAGTGGTGAACTCCAGCAGATCCCGCGAGCGCAGGCCGCCGTTCCAGACCCCGCTGCACTGCGAAGGCCGTACGCATCGTGGAGAACATGTCACCGCCGACCGACGGGACGTCGTCGACGGACAGGGTCGGGCGCAGGCCCGCGGCCAGCACGCGGCCCGTCATCGGCCAGCCGAAGCCCATCTTGAGTTCCACGTCCGGGCTGATCGACACCGAGCTGCCCGCGTCGGCGAGCATGCGCAGCTCGTCGTCGCCGAGTCCGGGCGTGTCCTGGGCATCTCGGAGCGGACCGTGGTGCGTCGCGCGGCGCCGCTGTTCCTCGACAGGACGCTGCGTGCCACCGCCGTACGCAATCCCCTGTGGTTTCCCGATCTGGTTCCACTGGTCCTGCGCATCAAGTGCCGGCCCGACCAGATCAGCGCCATCGCCGCCACCCTGGCCCGCCGCGCGGACACCGTGTGAGTGGACGTCCTCGGCGGCGGCGACGAGATCTGCACGATCCTGTTCCTGGACGGGCCGGACGCGCGCAACTCGCTGCTGCTGCGCGACCTTCCGGCCACTCCGGCGGTCCAGTCGTGGACCTCGTACCTCCTCCTACGGGTCTTCCCGGCGGCCTTCGACTGGAGCGGCGGCCTGCTGACGGAGGCCGAGTTGTCCAGCCTGCGTGCGGAGCACTCCACCCCGGCCGTCCGACCGGGTCTCCAGCCCGTCGACCACGCGCTGGTCACGGCTCTGATCGAGGACGGGCGGGCCTCCTACGCCGATCTCGCCCGCCGCGCCGACACCACCCCGCTCACCGCGCGGCGCCGGCTGGAAGCGCTGCTCGGCAACCAGGTGCTGAGGCTCGCGACCGAGGTCGACCTGGCCCGGCTGGGCATCCGTACCGAGGCGCTGCTGTGGATCACCGTCGCACCCGGCGGTCTGGAGGAGACGGGCCAGCGGCTCAGCCGCCACCCGCAGGTCCGCTTCGCCTCCGCGACCACCGGCGCGGCCAACCTCCTCGTGGCGGTCGCGGCCACCGATCTCGACGCGCTCTACCGCTTCGTGAGCGAGACCATCGGCGCTCTCCCCCACATCTCCACGCTGGAGGTCGCTCCCCTCTTGAGCGGGGTCAAGCGGACCGGTCTCGTCCGCCCCGGGAGCCTCTGAACCGACGGCATCACAGCGGACCGACCGCGACGAACGGGACGACCGAATAATTACCAAGCCCGATCACCTGTGACCGTTTCCCGCGAGAGGGGTTGGCGCCATGCCCGGGCCGTGCAGGATGGGACCGTGGCAGGCAACCTCCCCGTCGTGACTACCAGCTTCGTCGGCCGCGCAAGCGAACTCGACGCAGTCAGAACGGCGTTGACGAAGCATCGGTCGGTCACTCTCACCGGTGGCGGAGGCGTGGGCAAGAGCCGCCTGGCACTGCGCGTCGCGGAACAGGTCCGGGACCAGTACGCCGACGGGGCCTGGTGGGTCGACCTGTCGAACCTCTACGACGACCGGCTCTTCACCGCCACGGTCTGCGACGCCGTAGATCTCCTGGACCACAATCCGCGCGCTCCCGTCGAGGCGCTCTGCGAGTGGCTGGCCGGCCGGCAGGTGCTGCTCGTCTTCGACTGCTGCGAGCGCGTACTGCCCGCCTGCCTCCTCCTGGTGAGCGAACTCCTCGCCTCCGCACCGGGGTTGACGGTCATGGCCACCAGCAGACAGCCCATCGGCGTCCGAGGTGAGCAGCTCGTCGAGGTGACTCCGCTGTCGATCGACGACGGCGGTGCGAGTGACGCCGTACGCCTCTTCCGCGAGCGCTGTGCCACGGCCGCCCCGGACGTCTCCCTCGACTCCCCCGGCGCCGCCGAAACCGTCTCCGCAATCTGCCACCGCCTGGAGGGAATCCCGCTCGCCGTCGAACTGGCCTGCGCGCGGCTGCGGGAGAACAGCCTCGGCGAGATCGCCGAGCGCCTCGCCTCACGCCTCGACACGCTCGTCGACGAGACCGCGTGGCCCCGGCGCCACCGGGCCCTTCGCACAGCGATCGGCTGGAGCCACGAGCTCTGTTCCCCGCTGGAGCGCCTGCTGTGGGCCAGGCTCTCCGTCTTCCGCGGCCCCTTCGACGCGGCCGACGCGCAGTCCGTGTGCGCCGGCGGCCCGCTCGACGCCGACGCCGTCCCCCGGCTCCTCGACCGGCTGGCCGACCAGTCCGTGCTGCAACGGGCGGGCGTCCGCTACCGGATGCTGGACACGCTGTGCGAGTACGGCGCCATGTGGCTCGCGGAACTCGGCGAGGAGCAGACGCTCGTCCAGCTCCACGCCGCGCACTTCGCGACCATGCTGGCCGAGGCCGAGGCGGGCTGGCTCAGTGAACAGCAGGTCGCCTGGTACGCGCGGATCTCGGCGAGCCACAGCGACGTACGCGCGGCACTCGACCACCTCATCGAGACGGACCCCGAGACCGCCGTGGAGATGACCGGCCGCACCGGCCTGTTCTGGCCCTGCTGCGGGCACCTCCACGAATCCCGCGACTACCTCGAACGCGCCCTGGCCCTCGACACACCCAAGGGCCCCTCCCGCACCCGCGCCCTGTGGGCCCTGGGCATCACCCTCACCCTCCAGGGCGACCACCGCAGCGCCCTGCTCGTCGGGGAGGAATGCACCGCCGCCGCACACCAGGACGACGACCCGCAGTCCGAACTCTTCGCCGCCCACACGGTCGGCCTCACCCACCTCATGGCCGGCCGCCCCCAGGACGCGTACGACGTGTGCGACCAAGCCCTGATCACCCACGGCCAGTCGCCACCGTCCGGCGCGCCACAGCTCTGCTGCATGGTGATCCGCACCTTCGCCCACTCCGCGCTGGGCCGACTAGCCGAGGCCTACGAGGCGGCCGTCGCCCTGCGCCGGCTCAGCGTGCGGTACGGCGAGCACTGGGCGCGGTCGTACGCGTTCCACCAACTCGCCTTCATAGACCTCCTCCAGGGGCGCGCGCACGACGCCGAACTCCATGCCCGGGCCATGCTCACCAGCAAGCACAACCTCCACGACAATCTCGGCATCGCCCTCGCGCTCGACCTCCTCACGGGGGCCAACGCGGTACAGGGCAACGGCATCGCGGCCGCGCGGACGTCGGGCACCGGGAACACCTTCTGGCGCATGCTCGGCCACCCGAACCACGGCACACCCGAACTGTCCGCCGTCCGCGAGGAATGGGAGCTCCAGGCCCGCAAGGCAGTTGGGGACGACGCCTACGACAGCGCCTTCCACACCGCCCTCAACGACGACGCCGAACAGGGCCTCGCCCTCGTGATGCAGGGCCCGCCGACGTCCTGACCACCGACCTCACTCGGGTACGTCGACGGTGAACGTCAACTGGTCGACAGCCGAACCGTCGTCGAGCCGCCGGCGTTCGACACCGGTGACGGTGCCGTTCAACGTGCGGTGGGTTTCGTCGCCCTCGAAGAAGAAGATCGCGGGCCCGACCCCGATCGTTTCGTCGTGGCGGACGGTGGACGTCTTGCGCGCGGTGGCGACGGCCTCGTAGTCGTCGTGCCCCTCGAACCGGACGATGCGACACGCGTCCGCGTCGGGGAAGAAGTAGGTGTCCGCCAGCAGCTTCCTGATCGGGCGCAATGCCGGCCCGTCGTCGGTCGGTACGGCGACCTGGACATCGGGATGCAGATCGAGAAGCGCTTGTCGGCAGCGACCACACGGCGGAATGAGGCCACGGCCCCGATCCCCCGCAGCGGCGATGGTGACGAGCGGACCCGCCCCCGCCGTGGCGGCGACTCCGAGCGCGACCAGCTCGGCGCACGGTCCGCCGGTGAAGTGGTAGACGTTGACCGCCTCGTGGATCCTCCCGGCCGTGTCCATCGCCGCCGCGGCGACGGTGTGGTTCGGGTCGTTCCCGAGCGTGGCGGCGAGTCGTTCCGCCGCCTCGACGACACGGCGAGCGGATGCGGAGAGCTTCATGGCAACCATGGGGCCGACCCTAGATCAACCCGGCCGTAGAACCTCGACGTCACCACCTCGGGGCTCGACGAGCTGCTTCTGCGGTCCGCACAGCACGACGTCGAGATCTCCGGCGGACTGCTCCAGCTGCTGGATCTTCCCGCAGTCCCATGCCACCACCGCCTGGGTGGACGCCGGTTCGACAACAGTACCTGCGTCGACGACCTGCGAATCGGCTGACGCAGGGGCAGCACATGCAGAGTTGAACGCGTTCAATTAATCCTTCATGATGGTCCCCTCGTCGGACGTCCCTGCCCGTCGGGGCTGTCCGACGAGAGGACCATGGTCATGACGAGCTCGCTGCTCACACCGAGAGGGCGTTCCCGCGTCGGCACCACCGGCGGTGGCGATGTGGCGGCGACGGGGAGCACGGCCCCGACGCGGATCCTCGACTGGCGGGATCCGCTCGTGCTCTCGCTGCTCGACGGGATCGAGGTGACGGCGGACTCGGAGACCGTCCGCCGGATCGAGACCCTGCGCCACGCCCACCGCCTGATCACCGCAGCGGTACGGCCGGTGTACTCGGTGCAGGACGAACGGCCGGTGTCCGAGGTGCTGCGCCGCGGCCGTGGCTCGTGCAGTCAGCGGCTCGCCGTACTCGAAGCCGTGGCGCGGGCCGCCGGGGTGGCCACACGGGTGCGCGGACTGCTGGTGGACGGGACGTTCTGGTATCCGCGTTTTCCCCGGTTGCGCCGGATCGTCCCGGACCGGGTTCTGCTGGCCTGGCCGGAATTCCGTCTTGACCACGCGCCGTCCGCCTCCTGGCTCGCGGTGTCCGAACTCTTCGGCAGCCTTGGGGAGTTGAGCGAAGGAGCCGACGCCGGTTTCACCAATTCCGGTTCGGAGACGCTCTTCGAGGCGCTGTCCAGAACGGCGATCGACTGGGACGGGGCGACGCTCTGCCCGACATCGGGTGCCGGGTGCGATCTCTCGGCGTACGTCGTGGCGGATCTGGGCCGCTTCGACTCGCGCGACGAACTCTTCGCGCGGCACGGTCAGACTCTGTGCCCGGTGGCGCGAGTGCTGGCCGAGCCCGTCATGGGGCGGCACCGGGCGGCCTAGCGTCCGGTGCCCCGGTCAGCCGAACGGCTCCAGGTACTCCTGGACGCGCCCGAGCGGCCAGACCTCGCCGATCTTGTGCGCGATGTCGAAGAGATTCGCCGCGTGGATGTCGGGGTCCCGGTCGCCGACCGCCTCCTCGACCACGATCGGGACGAACCCGTGCTGCATGGCGTCGAGGGCGGTGGCGCGGACGCAGCCGCTCGTTGAGAGTCCGCCGATGAGGACCGTGTCGATGCGGGCGGCGGTGAGGTGCTCGGCAAGACCGGTGCCGAAGAAGGCGCTCGGGCACTGCTTCGTCACCGTCAGTTCGGCCGCCGTCGGGGCCAGTCCGTCGATGAACTCGCCGAAGGGGCTGCCTTCGACGAATACGCGCAGGCTCGGCACCTTGCGTAGGAAGACCCCGCCGTCACTGCCGTCCGCCCTCAGCCGTACTCGCGTGACGACGACCGGAATCCCGGCGCGGCGCGCGTCGGCCAGGAGGGTCCGCATCGCGTCGGCCGCCGGTTCGACGCCTGCGTACAGCGGGCAGTCCGGGTCGACGTAGGCACGGGCGGGGTCCACCAGGATCAGCGCCGGGGAGGTGCCGGGGCTGAGCCGCCCGTCGAGCCCGGCGCGCTCGTAGTCCTCCTCCTGGGCACTACGGGTCACGGCGGCGTCCTTCCTGTCCTGGCGGGTCCGGAGCGACGCCCGGAGCGGTCGGACAGCGGGTGTCCGGCTCCGGGGCCGCGTTCGCGGGGAAGGGGATCAGTCGGCCTGGGAGCGGGACTTCATCAGCGGCTGGATGCGGGTGCCGAAGTTCTCCAGGCCTTCGAGGAAGTCGTCGAAGACGAGCATGATGCCCTTGGTGCCCTCGACCTCGGCGACCTCGTCGAGCAGTCTCGCGACGGTCTCGTACGACCCGACCAGTGTGCCCATGTTGAAGTTCACCGCACCCTCGGGCAGTGCGATGGTCCGGGCGGTCGAGGTGCCGTCGGAGGTCGTGTCGGTGGCCGTCTCCCCCGCCATGTACGCCAGCGCCGCGTGGTCGGCGTTGTCGTGGTAGTCCTGCCACTTGGCGTGGGCGGCCTCGTCGGTCTCGTCGGCGATGACCATGAAGAGGGAGAGCGCGCCGACGTCACGGCCGGTCTCCTCGGCCGCTTCGACGAGCGTGGCCGTGGTGCCCGACAGCGCGAGGGGGGTGTTGACGCCGCTGCCCAGGATGAAGTTGTACTCGGCGTGCTCGGCGGCGAACCGGATCCCGGTGTTGCTCTGTCCGGCGGCGACGATGTCGATGTGGCCGTCCGCCGGGCGCGGGGACAGCACGCAGTCGTCCATCTCGTAGAACTCGCCCTTGAAGTTGCTGACGCCCTCGCTCCACAGCTCCTTCATCACGGTGACGTACTCGGCGGCGCGGGCGTAGCGGTTGCCGAAGTGTTCGTCGCCGGGCCACAGGCCCATCTGGGAGTACTCGCCGGGGGCCCAGCCGGTGACGATGTTGATGCCGAAGCGGCCGGGGGCGATGGAGTCGATGGTCGTGGCCATACGGGCGACGATCGCCGGGGGCAGTACCAGGATGGGGGTGGAGGCGTACAGCTTGATCCGCTCCGTGACGGCGGCCAGGCCCGCCATCAGGGTGAACGACTCCAGATTGTGGTCCCAGAACTCCGTCTCTCCGCCGAATCCCTTGAGCTTGATCATCGACAGTGCGAAGTCGAGCCCGTGCTCCTCGGCCTTCTGCACGATGGCCTTGTTCAGCTCGAAGCTCGGTCCGTACTGGGGCGCGCTCTTCGATATGAGCCAGCCGTTGTTGCCGATGGGGATGAATACGCCGATGTCCATGCCGCTCCTCGTTGGCGGGTGGGCGGTGAGCCTGACGGGGTGACAACGCGCGGGCATGATCAAGGGTTTCCGGGACGACCACAAAGGTAGTCGTAGGTCGTTACCACTCCCCACCCCTTCCGTGAACTGCGCACGGTCCGCGGTCCCTGCTGTCGCACAGGGCGCGGGTGCCCCGGATGCCGAGTATTGTCACCCGAGGGAACGTCGGCGGAACTCCGATGCAACTCGGCCTGGAATGCTGGCTGTTGAGAGCCCTGCGCGACAGCTCGAGCCAGGGGTGGGAGTCCTGCGGAGCCAGTGTCATGTGAGGCGGGAACGGTAAAATTTACGGTATGAACGCACGTCTGGCTCTGCTCGGCACGGTGGACCCCGGCGTCACCGAGAGCGAAGTCTTCCGGCTGGCACTGCAGCATGCGGTGGGCGAGCTGGGAGCTCTCGGTGGAGCGATTCATCTGCGTGGCCCGATGTCCGCGCTGCGGCTGGTGTCGTCGACCGGTCTGCCTCCCGCCCTGACCCGCCCGTGGGAGATCATCGACCAGGAGGGCCCGACGGCCCCGGCCAGGGCACTGCACCAGGGCAGCGGTGTGTGGGTTCCGTGGGTTCCGGTGGAGGCCGCGACCGTGAGCGGGTCCCCGGGCCGGAAGCTGTCGTGGCCCGGCACGGGTCTGGCCTCCGTGCCGGTGTCCGGCGGGGACCGCAGCATCGGCGCGCTCACGGTCCTGATGGGCGAGCAGGGTGAGCCCACACCGCGCCATTGGGCCTTCCTGCGGGACCTGGTCGCCTGGACCGAGGAGCGCATGAGCCAGGCGCCGCCGCCCTCCGGCCCCTCCACGGCGGAGCCGGCCGGTCACCGTGACCGGCTGCGGCAGGCGCTGAAGGAGGTCAGCGTCGGTTCGTGGGACTGGGACATCCAGGGCGGTGAGCTGATCTGGGACGAGGCGGCCCTGGAGCTGTACGGCACCCGCCCCGAGGACTACACCGCGAGGGTCGAGAACTGGATGGTGTGCGTCCATCCCGACGACCTGCCGCCGACGCTGGACGCGGTGGACCGGGCGATCCGCGAGCACGACGTGTTCGAGGCCGAGTACCGGGTGCGCCGCCTGGACGGCACGTACGGCTGGACCAGGGCCC
Source organism: Streptomyces hokutonensis (assembly GCF_042751305.1). Classification (GTDB taxonomy): domain Bacteria; phylum Actinomycetota; class Actinomycetes; order Streptomycetales; family Streptomycetaceae; genus Streptomyces; species Streptomyces hokutonensis_A. Next base: position 1,297,780 of record NZ_JBHYWD010000001.1, on the reverse strand, counting down.
GCGGCCGGGCGACCTACGACGAACAGGGCGAGCCCCTGCGGATGATCGGTGTGGGCTGGGAGAGCGACGAGTCCCGGTCCGCCCGGGACTCCCTCAGCCGGGCCCTGCGCCACATGAGCGACGGCTTCCTCGCGGTGGACGACGACTGGCGGATCACCTTCGCCAACCTGGAGGCGGAGCGCACCCTGGGCCTGTCCGAGGAAGAGCTGTTCGGGCGCCTCCTGTGGGAGCTGCCCACGGTGCGGAACGTGCCCGGCCTGGAGGACCGCTGCCGCAAGGCCGCGGCCGAGGAGACGCCGGTCGGCTTCGACGCCCAGTTGGAGGGCACCGGCCGCCGTCACCACCTGCGGCTGGTCCCGGGACCCGACGGCGTCACCCTCTATCTCACCGACGTCACCGAGAAGCGCCAGCACGAGGAGGAGCGCAGGGCGTCCGAGCTGGCGGTGGCCCGGCGCGCGGCCCGGATAGGAGAGCTGACGGCCGCCCTCGCCAAGGCGACGACCTCGAAGGACGTGGTGGCCGCCGTCGCCCGCCGGGTGCTGCCGCCGTTCGCCGCGACCGGACTTCTGGTGCAGGCCATCGAGGGCGACCGGCTGCACACCGTGGGAGCCGACGGCTACCCGGAGGACTTCCTGCACGTCGTCGACGGCCACGCCCGGGCCCCCGGCGAGCCGACCTGGGACGTGATCGAGTCCGGCGTGCCGCTGTTCCTCTCCTCGGTCGGGGAGTACGCGGCCCGCTATCCCGAGCTGGCCGCCAGACCGGCCAGGGCCGAGAAGCAGGCGTGGGCGTTCCTGCCGCTGACCGCGTCCGGCCACACCTTCGGCGTCTGCGTCGTGGCCTTCGACCACCCCCGCCGGCTCACCGACGAGGAGCGCACCCTCCTCGCCACGATCTGCGCCCTCGTCGCCCAGGCCCTGGAACGGGCCCGGCTCTACGACGCCGAGCACGACCGTTCCCGCGAGCTCCAGCGCAGCCTGCTCCCCCGGGCGCTGCCCGACCTGCCGGCGTGCACCGCCGCCGCCCGTTACCTCCCGGCGGGCCAGGGCATGGACGTGGGCGGCGACTGGTACGACATCATCCCGCTCTCGGGCGGCCAGGTGGCCCTGGTGGTGGGCGATGTGATGGGGCACGGTCTGCCGGAGGCGGCGACGATGGGCCGGCTGCGCACCGCGCTGCACACCCTGGCCGACTTGGAGCTGCCGCCCGACGAGATCATGAGCCACCTGAACGACCTCGTCGCCGGGATGGGCGAGGAGTCGTACGTGACCTGTCTGTACGCGCTCTACGACTCGACGACCCAGATCTGTTCCATCGCCGGGGCCGGTCATCCGCCACCGGCCGTGGTGCACCCGGACGGCACGGTGCACTTCCCTCAGCTGTCGGCCGATCCGCCGCTCGGCGCGGCCGAACCGCCGTTCGAGACGGTCGAGTTGAAGGTGCCGGAGGGCAGTCTGCTGGTGCTCTACACCGACGGTCTGGTGGAGTCGTCGAAGCGCGAGATGGACGAGGGCATGTCGGATCTGGCGCGGCTGCTGAGCGCGGCGCACCGGTCCGGCGCCGGCGTGGAGGCGGGCTCGGAGCGGCTGGAGCTTGAGCGGCTGTGCGACACCCTCACGGCGGGGCTGCTGCCCGCCGAGCATCCGACGGCCGACGACGCCGCCCTCCTCGTCGCCCGGCTGCACGCCCTGACCCCCGACAGGATCGCGTCCTGGTCGCTCCCCGACGACCCTCAAGCGGCCGGCCAGGCCCGCCGTCATGTGCGGGAGCAGCTGAGCACCTGGGGTCTGGAGGATCTGACCCCGACGACGGAACTGCTGGCCAGCGAGCTGGTGGGCAATGTGGTGCGGCATGCCAAGGGCCCGGTCAGTCTGCGCCTCCTGCACGGCGCCGAGCTGATCTGCGAGGTCTTCGACGGCAGTCTGACGATGCCCCGGATCCGGCGCGCCACGGACACGGACGAGGGCGGGCGCGGCCTGCAGCTGATCACCGCCCTGACCCAGCGCTGGGGGACGCGGTACACGTCGACGGGCAAGTGCATCTGGACGGAGCAGGCGCTGACCGCCTCGGGTGCCCGGCATGAACTCCCGGGCGACGCACTGGAGTTGATGTTCCCGAGCGTGGAGGACTTCACCGGGGACCTCGACTCGCTGCCCTTCGGCGACGACGAGTACTGACGGCACCGTCGCAAACCAGCCAGGCTCCCGTTCTTCACAACGTACCCATGGGTAACGTGAGTTGGAACTGTTACTTTCCCCTTTCAAGATCCCCGGATCTTTCGTACCCCCCACTCACTCTCCCCTGTGCCGAGGCCGCCATGCCCAACTCCCCCGCCACCGACCACGCGAGCGGACGCCACCGCAAGAGCAGAACGGTCGGTCCGATGTTCCGCCGGGTCGCCGTCATCGCGGTGACCGCCCCCGTCGCCGGGACGATCCTGTTCGGCACGTCCGCGTTCGCCGCCGGGCAGACCGCCGCCACGCCGGACCCGGCCGAGCAGCAGATCGCGACCAACCTCGACACCCGCATCCAGGACACCCGTTTGGGCACGACGCTCAGCGGTGTGGTCATCGACGCGCAGTCCAACAACGTCGTGTGGGGCCATGACGCGACCACCGCGCTGATGCCGGCGTCCAACACCAAGCTCGGCACCTCGACGGCCGCGCTCACGGTCCTCGGCCCCGGCCACCGCTTCACCACGAAGGTCGTCTACGACGCCGGCACGGTCACGCTGGTCGGCGGCGGGGACCGCACCCTGACCTCCGCCGATCTGAACGCGATGGTCACGACCGTCGTCGCGGGCCTGAAGAGCGCGGGCCTGACCTCGGTGAAGGTCCAGGTCGACGACAGCCTCTTCCCCGCGCCTTACCTGGCCACCGGCTGGAACGACGGCTACTACCCCGACTCCATCGCTCCCGTACGGGCGTTGGTGGTCGACGGCCACCACGTAACGGACACGTCCCTGGACGCCGGACAGACCTTCGCGAAGCTCCTCGCCGCGCAGGGCGTCACGGTCACCGGCAGTGTCACGCACGGCGTCGCGGGCACCGGAGCCGTCCCCGTGGCGGAGCATCAGTCCGCCGCGCTGTCGACCATCGTGGAGCACATGCTCAAGGTGAGTGACAACGATATCGCCGAGACCCTCCTCCGGATGACCGCGCTCGCCTCCGGCCGCCCGGCCACCTTCGAGGACGGCACGGCGGTCGTCCGCCAGATCCTCACGCAGTACGGCATCTCGCTGACCAACTTCGAGATCCACGACGGCAGCGGGCTGTCCCGCTCCAACCGCATCCCCGCCCAGACCATCGCCGACATCCTCGACCTGGCCGACGACCCGGCCAACGCCCCGACGCTGAAGTACATCATCGACGGACTGCCCGTCGCGGGCGAGGCGGGTTCGACGCTGGGACCCGAGTGGGGCCGCTTCGACACCGCCGACTCCCAGTGCGCCGTCGGCAAGGTGATGGCCAAGACGGGCACGCTCACCGGCGCGATCGCGCTGAGCGGACTGACGAAGGCGGCGGACGGGAACTGGAAGATCTTCTCCTTCATCGAGAACAACTCCACCGCTGCCCCCGCCGACACCAAGGATGCCCTCGACGGCCTCGCCGCCACCGTCAACGGCTGCTGGGCGTAAGGGCGTTCAGGCCTTCGGCTACGGCGCAGAGAAGAGCCCCGGGAAGCGCGGCCCGAGCCACGGTCTGCGGCCCCAGGCGATCACCTTGGCGCGGGCCACGGTGGCGGGGGCACTCCAGCGGCCGAGGGCGAGGAGGAGGAAGGCGACGGGGTCGATGGCGATCGTGCAGTCGGGGCGCCTGGGCGGCTCGTCGCTGACCGTGGGAATCCCGTCCTCGAAGGTGACGGCGAAGCGGTCGCGGCCGGTCCGTACCACGTAGCACGCGTGGTGACCGGCCGCGGCGGCGTTCACCACGCGCGGCATGGCCAGCCCCATGAAGGGCAGCGTGAACGGGACGACCTCCCGGCTCACCATGTGCGGCCGGTCCAGCGCGACGGCGATGTCGTAGCCGTGCCCGAGCAGATGCGTGAGCAGGTATGAGCCCAGGGTGGCCAGATCCATCGGTCCCATCGGTGTCAGCACCTGCTCCCGCGGAGAGCGGCCGGCGCTGTCCGTGACGAAGGCTTGGGCCTGGTCCGCTATCACCGTGCCGAGAACCACCGGATCCCGCTCCGGAAAGGCGGCCAGGGACGCGCTGTTGGCCGCCGCGAGCCCAGCGGGCGTCCCGTCGCCGTACGGCCGGATCTTGCCCGCCCCTATGTCTCGCATCAGCTTCCCCGCCAGCGCGAGATGCGCCGCCGCCTCCCCCACCGTCCACTCGGCACCCGGCAGCGGCGTCCGCGGGTCGGTCCCCGCCGGGAGCAGCGCGGCGATCCGGTCGGCGGTGGCGGTGATGGCGTCCTCGACTGTCATGCACGGGATCGTGTACGGACCCGGGCGCGGTGTCCAGTGCCTGGCCAGGATGGCCGACTCGCTGCCACCGGAGTCAGCGGCCAAGAGCCTTCAGCAGATCCCCCAGTCGTTGCGCCGGCTCAGGGCCGATCATGCGCAGCACCACTGTGTCCGCCCCGGCCGCTTCCAGCTCGCGGACCCGTTCGGCGGCCTGTTCCGCCGTGCCGGAGACGGTGTGCACCTGCTCCTGCGGGCGGCCGAGCCAGGCGCCATGGCCCTCGACATGCGGCTCCAGCTCATGCTTCACCTGATCGGCACTGTCCCCCACGCAGCAGAAGGCGAACACCGTCAGGGTGTGGTCCGCGGCCGCACCACCCTTCTCGACGGCCACCCGAGCGCTCCGCACATCGGAGGGCCCGTGCCCCTCGGCGATCACCGTCCCGTCCGCGACCCTCCCGGACAGCTCCAGCGAGCGGGGCCGCACCACACCCGCGACCACGGGCGGCGGCTCCGCCGGCGGATGGACCAACTGGACGCCGGCCAGCCGCACTTCCTGCCCGTCCAGCACGACGCGCTCCCCGCGGAGCAGGGCGCGCACGGAGCGGATCGTCTCCTCCAGCAGAGCGAGCGGTGACCGCGCGACCGCGTCGACGTCGGCCATCCACTCGGCCACCCCGTGCCCAATCCCCGCCACAAGCCTGCCGGGGAACACCCGCGCCACCGTGGCCACCTCCATCGCCAGCAGTGCAGGACTGCGCAACGGCGCCGGCATGATCCCGATGCCCACCCGCAGCCGCTGTGTCGCCCCCAGCGCGATGGAGGCGGCCGATATCCCCGCGTTCCACCCCAGATCCTCGACCACCCAGAGATCGTCCACACCGAGGGCCTCGACCTGCCGCGCGAATCCGGGCAACTCCTCCGGGGCCCAGTCGCGGTTGTACATCACACCGATCCGAAGCTGTGTCATGAGGTACGGCCTCTTCCCATCGTGGCGCGCCGCCGATCTTGCATACGAATCAACACTCTCCGCGATTGCCGGCCCGAGTGTCTACGGCCTCGATGTCGCCAGCGCCGAGATGAGCCCCTCGGCGAGACGTGTGGCGGGCGCCGGATCGCCCCGCTCTGTCATCACCCGCACTACGGCCCGGAGTTGGGCGGCGGGAAACGTCTCGGCGTACGCCTCGCCGCCGTCGGTCGCGTACGCCCGTGCCAGCGCGGGACCGAGTGCCAGCGCGTGGGCCTCGGCGCAGGCCCGCGCGTTCGCGTCGCTGCTCAACCGCGCGTACTCGTGGCCGTATCCGTCCGCGTCGGTCGCTGAGAAGCCGTTGGCCAGGGCGTAGTCGCGGGCGCCCGTGTGGGCCTCGGTGTAGGCGCCGGCCCGGTCGTAGGCCGCGTCGTAGAGGTGCAGGAGCATCGGGGTGAGCGCCGTTCGCCAGGTCTCCTGGTCCGTCGCCCTGCCGCACGCCGCCGCGCGGTGCAGGTCTCCCGGACCCGCGAACACGGCGGCGTCCCCCTCCCGCGCAGCCTCCGCGAGGAGCGGCAGGACCGTCTCGGCCTGCCAGACGTGGACGGCGAACAGGCTTCCCGTGTCCGGGACTTCGTCGAGAAGACCGTGCAGCCGGGCCGTCCAGTCGTCGCGGACGTCCGTCGGCAGCTGCAATGGGAGCTCCGTGGCGACGTGCCGCAGCCAAGCCGGAGCGATGTCGGTCATGGGCATGACTCAGGCCTGCAGGGAACTGCCGTTGACGGCCACGCGGCGGCCCTCCCGGGTGTGCGGGAAGTAGTCCCAGACGGCGTGGTGCTGGACGCTGCGGTTGTCCCAGAGGACGAGGGTGCGCTCCTGCCAGCGGACCCGGCAGTGCAGCAGCGGGGTGCGGGCTGTGTGCGCGTACAGCAGGTCGAGGAGGGCGTCGCTCTCGGCGCGGGACAGCTGGGTGATGTGGGAGGTGTAGGGGGCGTTGACGAAGAGCAGCTTGCGGCCGGTCTCCGGGTGCCGGGCGACGACCGGCTGTTCGGTGCGCGGTACCTCGTACTCGGGCGGCGGGGTCTGTCCGGCGGCGGTCCAGGGCAGGGCCCCGTCGTGGAGGGCGGTGAGGCCGTCGAGGAAGCCGCGCATCGCCGGTGAGAGCAGGTCGTAGGCGAGGTGCATGTTGGCGAAGACGGTGTCGCCGCCGCTGCCGCCCTCGGGGACGGTCGTGATGTAGAGCAGCGAGCCGAGGGAGGGTTCGGGGTCGGCGGTGCCGTCGGCGTGCCAGCCGTTGCCGGCCACCGCCCGGGACTCCTTGGTCGCCTTGATGTCCAGGATGTACGGGTCGGATCCCTCGGGTGCGAGGGCTACGGGGTGCAGTTCGCCGAAGACGCCCGCGAACCGCTTGTGCTCCTCCGGGGTGATGTCCTGGTCGCGGAAGACCAGGACGTGGTGGGTCTGGAACGCGTGCTTGAGTTCCTTCTCCTGCTGGGGCGTCAGCTCCCGGGAAAGGTCGAGGCCGGTGACCTCGGCGCCCAGCAGCGGGGTGATCGGCTCGACGGACAGGGTGTCGTAGACCTCGGCGGGGCGGGTGGTGAGCCGTTCGACGGCCTTGAGCGCGTAGTCCTCCATGAGGGACCTCCTTGGTGTGGGCGGGAAGGGGTGAGAGTCACAGGCCTCGGTCGAGGAGTTCGGACACGACGAGGCGGCCGTAGGCGAGGTTGCCGTGGATGGTGTCGTCCGGCTGGGAGAAGGCCGGGCGTTGCAGGCCGCTCCTGTCGGTGACGCGGGTGCGCAGATCCACCAACTCGGCTCCCCTCGTGGCGAGTTCGGCTACGAGGATGTCCTGCGCGGCGAAGAAGACGTCCGGGTCGGACATGCCGGGGACGCGCTGGGGCGGCAGGGGTGCCAGTACGCGCAGTCCCAGGGCGGCGACGTGGTCGTAGAAGGCGAGCGCGCCCCGGGCGGTCGCGCGGATCAGGTCGGCGAAGAGGCCGCTCCGCAGGAAGGCTGCCGGGACGGTGCCGTGCCGGTCGCGGTAGAGGTCCCAGTTCTGCCGGGTGGCGACGGTGTGGGCGCTCAGGCCGAAGGTGCACACCAGCGGTACCCGGAGTTCGGCGAGCGCGGGCACGTCGAGGGTGTCGAGGAACTCGCGGTACAGCCGCTGTGTCTCCGCCTGCCGGAAGGTGAGGCCGGTGTCGTCGGTGTCGAAGAACGGGCCGAGAAAGTCGCGCCCGGAGCCGACCGGGCCGCCCGCGAAGGACAGGTCGGCCGCCTGGGCGGCGCGGCCGATGCAACCGGCGTGGGAGTCACCGAGCAGAAGGAAGCGGGCGGGGGTTGTAGTAGTCGAGCACTGCGTCGTCACACCGGTTGTCCTCTCCGCCGTCGACGAGGGTGGGGGTGATGGGCGTGGTGGTGGTCCGGCCCTGGACGGCCTCGAAGAAGTGCCGCATCACGAAGGCCACGCCGTCGGGGCTGACCGTGCGGAGGTTGGGTTCGTAGAAGGCCGCCCGGTAGGGGTATCCCGTGACGATCTCGTACGACGGGAAGTAGTCGACCTCCGGGCTCTCGTCGGCGAGTTGGCCGGCCGCCGCGCGCAGGACGGACTTGGAGTGGGTGGTGGCGACGAGGGCGTGACGGCCGGTGGCGGTGGCCGTCAGAGGGACCGGGGAGACGGTGAGGACCATGCGCAGCCGGGAGTTGACGGTGCGGGCCAGAGCGAGCAGGGCCGTCAGGTCGTGATGCACCTCGGCCACCGTGTGGTTGCGCAGCACGTGCCGGGCGGGGTCGAAGGTGCCGCGTACGGTTCCGGGGCACATCGGCAGCACCGTGCCGGTGCGGGTGTCGTGCCAGGCCTCGGTCAGACCGAGGGTGAAGACGAGCACGTCGGCCTTGGTAAGGGCGGTGCGGACGGCGGCGAGGGTGGTGTCGCGGGAGCGCAGCAGGTCGGTGGGCGAGACGAAGCCGTCCGGTTCGACGGTGGGCCGGTACGGGTCGTGGAAGGCGTCGCCCTCCGCCCAGACCTCCTCGGGCGGTTTCTCCTCGTCGAGCGCCCAGGCGATCCACTGGCGCAGGGCGGCGGCGGTGTAGATGTTGCCGGTCCGGAAGGAGAAACGGCGGTAGCCGCGCGCCGACCGCTCCGCTCGGGTGAGGCCCGGCGGCGGCGGTTCGGCGTCGTACCAGTGCATGCCCTCCTCCAGGAGGGCCCGTCCGATGTGGGCGGCAAAGCAGGATCCGGCGGTGACGACGGGATCGTCCTGGCCGATGGTGAACTTCGGCGTCCACAGGTCGGTGATGTCGAGCGGGTCGGGTTCGGCGACCGCGGTGCGCCAGAAGGACCGCTCGGGCAGGCGGGTGTAGGGGTGCCGCACGGTTACCTCCTCAGGATCGTCCGGCGGGATGGGCCGGTGCGGGGGCTGTCGCGAGCGCGGCGGCGATCGCCTGTACGTGGGGTTCGGCTACGAGTTCGTAGTGGGTGGCGTCGATGTGGTCGAGGCGATAGGAGCCGGGCAGATGGGCGTCCCACGCGCCGGGCGGGGTCGGCTCCGGTGTCAACAGCCCTTCCTCGACCGGGCGTTGGGCGAGCCATACCTCGGTAGGTGTCGATTGCAGTCGTGGCAGCCGGTGTTCGGCCATGGCCGCGAGGTTGGTGCGGCAGCAGTGTGCGAGGCGTTCGGCGTAGGCGCGGCCGGACTCCGACAGCTGTCCGCCGCCGTTGCCGGTCAACTCGCGGGCGAACACGGCGTCCACCTGCTGTTCGTCGTAGGCGGCGAGGCGTTGGCCGGCACCGGGGGGCGGTGGGTCGAGAAGGTGGACGGCACCGACGGGTCTGCCCTCGGCCTCGGCGAGTGCCGCCATGGACAGGGCTGTCCAGGCGCCGAACGACCAACCCGCAAGACGCAGACGGTAGTTGGGGTCCGGAAAGGCGGCCCGCACGGCCTCCAGGTAATGCGCGGCCCGGTCGGCGATCGACCGGGCGGGCAGTCCCGGGTCGCGCAGTTTCGGGTCGGCGATCAGGCAGACGGTCGACTCGGCGGGGAGGGCCGCCACCAGCGGACGGTAGGCCTGGATGTCGCCGCCGACCGGATGGACCAGGCACAACACGTCCGGACCCGGCCCCCGTTGCCACACTTCGACGGCCACGGCGGCGGACGCGCGGCGGTTGCCGGTGCCGAGGTGACCGAGGATCTCGGCGAGGCTCACCCGGTGACTGAGCCGGGACAGATCGATGTCGGTGCCGTGGCGGCGTTTCACCTCGTCGATGAGTTCCAGCAGGGTGAGCGAGTCGGCGCCCAGGTCGTACAGCGCCGCCTCGGGGTCGACGGCGTCCACGCCGAGGAGGTCGCGGAGGATCTCGGTGAGGTCGGCGGCGGGGTCGCCGGGGGTAGGTTGCGTGGCGAGCGTCGGTCTGTCGGCGACAGGCGCAGATTCATGCTCGTTCTCGTAGAAGTAGTGAGCCTCCGCCAGGGGCGTGGTGTTGACCAGCAGGTGCGGCAGTTGCAGGTGCAGCGCCCGCTCGAAGACCGCCGCGCCGTCCTCGGGGGTGAGCGCCGCCCTCAGGTGTTCCTGGTGACGGGCGTCGGCGGTCAGGGCGTGCTGTGCCATGCCTACCTCCCGCCAGGCGTCCCAGCCGATGCTCATGCGGACGGTGGCGTCGTCGGCGCCGGGAGGCGAGTGGTGGGCGCAGGCGTCCAGGCAGGCGTTGGCCGCCGCATAGTCGAACTGCCCAACTCCACCGAATCTGGCGGCCATTGACGAGCAGTAGGCCGCGTAGTCCGGGTCGTACTCGGCGATGATCCGCTCGACGAGCAGGGCGCCGCGCAGTTTGGCGGCCGTGACATGGCGGGCGTCGGCGGGGTCGCGGCGGATGAGGAGGCCGCCGGCGGCGGTGCCCGCCGCGTGGACGATCCCGGCGAGGCCGTCGAGGTGCGGGGCCAGCTGGTCTACGACCGTGTCCAGGTCGTCGGTGGCGAGGTCGGCCGGGACCAGCGTGACGCGGTCCTGGTGTGCGCGCAGCGCGGGCGGTGTCCCGGTCCCCCGGGCGACGAGGACCACGCGGTTGCCAGGGTGTTCCAGAAGGCGGGCGGCCAGGGTGGTGCCGATGCCGCCGGTGCCGCCGAGCACCAGGTGGGTTCCGGGAACGGCCGTGCGGACGGCGGTAGTTGGGGGCTCGGGAGTGTGGACCGGCTGAAGGGTGCGCTGCCACCAGAAGCCGTCGCGCAGGCCGGTCGACGGTTCGGTGATCGTGTCGTCCAGGAGCAGGTCCGGCAACTGGGCCGCCCAGTCGGCCGGACGCGGTCCGGGCAGGTCGGTCCAGCGCAGGGTCACGCCCAGTTCCTGCCGGGGTACTTCGAGGGCGGCGGCGAGCAGGCCCGCCTCGGGGGTGCGGACGGGACCGGTGACCGGCTGCGCCCCGTGGGACAGCAGCCAGGCTTGGGGCCGTTCGGTGTCGGGGATCTGTGCGAGGGCGCGGGCGAGCGCCGCGACGGTGTCGAGGCAGGCCCACTGGGCCGCCTCCAGCGCGTGGTCGTCGAGGCTGCCGTCGAGGGTCAGGGGAAGGGTGTGCAGCCAGTCGACGCCGGGGCCGGTGCGCCGGGTGATCTCCGCCAGCGCGACGGCGAGTTGATCGGTGTCGGCGGGATCGGCCTCGTAGCGGTCCTCGCCGAGCCGGGTGAGTCCCTGCCCGGCCCGCACGGTCACCACCCGGGCGTAGTGCCGTTCCAGGAAGCGCCACGCTGTGTCGTCCGCGTCCGGTGCGGTGACCACGACGGCGGTGCGCCGGGGCTGGTGGGCGCCGGTGCGGGCGCGGCGCAGACGTGTCCACAGCGGCTGGTGCAGCCACTGACCGGAGGGCAGCCGCTGCGGGGCGCACCCGGCCTCGGGCTGGTCGGTTCCGGGCGGGCGCCGGAAGTCGTATTCCGTCGTGTCGAAGGCGGGGGGTGGGCAGTCCCAGGGCGCGGGTGCGGGCCCTTCTTGCCATACGAGGGTGTGTCCGGCCGTCCATGCCTCGGCGAGGGCGTGGGGGTCCCGGTCCGGCACCTCGACCCCTGTCCGCACGAGCGGCTCGACGACCTCCCCGGCCTCCCCGATATCCCCGAGCCACGCGATGGCCGACGTGACGTCCGGGCACACCTCCGCCGCCCGGTGGCCGAGCGCGGGCCGTCCGGCCTGGAGGTGGCGCAGCACCTGCGGGTAGGTGTCGGGACGCGCCCTCAGGTAGGCGGCGATACGGCGACCGTCCGCGCGTACGGCGGACAGCGAGCCGCCGGACAGCACCAGACACGGCACCAACTCGGACGGAACCGGACCGGGATCCGACAACTCCCCTTGTTCCAGCAGCAGATGGGCGTTGGTCCCGCCGATGCCGAAACTGCTGACGGCCGCCACTCTCGGGGTGTCCGACGGCCAGGGTTCGGCGGTGACCGGTATGCGGAAAGGGCCGTCCTCGATCTCGGGGTTGAGCCGGTCGAAGTCCACGGTCGGCGGTATGACCCCGTGGTGCACGGCGAGCACGGCTCGCACCAGGCCGACGACGCCCGCGGCGGCGCCGAGGTGTCCGATCTGGCTCTTCACGGAGGACAGCGCCACTCGCGCGTCGTCCGCGAGCCCGTATGCCTGCCGCAGCGCGGCCGTCTCCACCGGGTCCCCGAGCCGGGTACCGGTCCCGTGTGCCTCGACGTAGCCGAGGTCGGTGCCGCTACGGCCGCTGCGGTGCAGGGCGGTGCGGATCGCGGCGCGTTGTCCGGCCAGGGCGGGGGCGCTGTAACCGAGCTTGTCCGAACCGTCGTTGTTGATGCCGGAGCCGGTGACGACGGCGTATACGGTGTCGCCGTCGCGGCGCGCGGCGGCGAGCGGTTTGAGGACGACGACGGCGGTGCCGCTGCCCCCGACGGTGCCGGCGGCGTTCGCGCTGAAGGGCCGGCAGTGGCCGTCCGGCGAGAAGATGTGCTGCGGCCGGTAGGTGTAGCCGTCGGTCAGGTCGGGGTCGACGAGGACACCGCCGACGAGCATCACGTCCGCGTCGCCCTGCCGGAGCATCCCGGCGGCCACATGTACGCCGACGAGCGAGCTGGAGCACGCGGACTGCACGGTGAAGGCGGGCCCGGTCAGCCCGAGGTGGTAGGCGGCCTTGGTGGCCAGGAAGTCCTTCTCGTGGTGCAGCGCGAGCCGGAAGGAGTCGGGCAGTTGGGCCGGCTCGGCCTCGCGCAGCATGCGCTGGAAATAGGTGTTCTCGCCACAAGCGGCAAGGAGTCCGACCCGGTGGGCCGCAGGGTTCGCGATGCCTGCGTGGGCGAGTGCCTCGACGCAGTTCATCAGGAGCTGTCGTTGCTGGGGGTCCATCAGCCGGGCCTCGTGCGGGCTGATGGTGAAGCGGCCCGGGTCGAAGGCGAGCGGCCCGGCGAGCTGGCTGCGGGCGCCCACCCTGCCGTCGGTCGTCGGGAAGTGCTCGATGCCCCGGCCGCCGGAGACGACCAGGTCCCAGAAGGCGGCCAGGTCGGGGGCGCCCGGCAGCCGTACGGCCATCCCGATCACGGCGATGGGTTCGCCCACGGGTCGTGGCGCGCCGAGGGGCGCCGAATCCGTACTCTCCGAAGCGCGCCCCTCGATGAGGCGGGCCAGTGCGCGGAGGCTGACGTGCTCGAACAACTCCGGTACACCGAAGGCAAGTTGGTCCTCGCCCGCGCAGCGGAGCTGGAAACGCATCAGGTCCAGGCTGGTGGCGCCGGCGTCGAAGAACCGCTGCTCGACACCGACCGCCCTGCCTGTCACCGTCTCGAACAGATCAGCCAACCGTGCTTCGAGAGGTGACAGAGTGGCCTGGGCGATGGCGCCGGACGGGCGCAGTTCACGGCCCTGGGCGGTGAGCGCCGCCCGGCGGTCCAGTTTGCCGCTCGGGGTGCGCGGCAGTTCTGTCAGACGGCGGAACCGGCTGACGCGCACATAGGCAGGCAGCAGCCCGGACAGATGGTCGGCGAGCTCCTTCGGGTCGGGGTCGCCACCCCGGCACTGCAGGCAGGCCACCAACAGTCCGTCCGTCACGACCGCGACGGCGTTGGTGATGCCGGGATACTGCAACAGAGCGGCTTCCACCTGGCCCAACTCCAGCCGGTGGCCGCCGAGTTTGACCTGACTGTCGGCGCGGCCCGCGTAGTGCAGCAGGCCGTCCACGTCGAAGTGCGCGAGGTCGCCGGTGTGGTAGAGGGTGCCGAGGTCGGGGTCATCGGTGAAGCGGTCGTGGTGGGGTGTGTCGTCGCCGAGGTAGCAGCGGTGGGCCATGAGTCCGCCGATCAGCAACTCTCCGGTGACGCCCGGCGGGACGGGGTGGCCGCCCTCGTCGACGACCCGCAGCACGGCGTTCGCGACCGGCCGTCCGATCGCGGGCCGCAGCGGCCAGGCAGCCGGATCGCCGTCGAGGCACAGGCCGCTGACGACGTGGGTCTCGGTGGGACCGTAGTGGTTGAACAGACGGGCGTCCGGCAGTCCGGCGAACCAGCGGCGGATCGCGTCCGTGCACACCAACTGCTCCCCGGCGGTGACGACTTCACGCAGCCGGGACGGGAACTGCCCCGTGCGCACGCCGTGTTCGGCGAGCAGTTGCAGGGCGACGTACGGCAGGAAGATCCGCTCCGCTCCCCCGGCCTCCAACTCCCTTAGCAGGGAAGGGACATCGTGCCGCCAGGCGGGTTCGACCAGGCGCAGCAGCCCGCCGGAGCACAGGGTGGTGAAGATCTCCTGGAAGGAGACGTCGAAGGACAGCATGGAGAACTGCTGGGTGACGGCCGGTCCGACCAGACCGCCGTCGGTGCGCTGCCAGGTCAGCAGGTTGCACAGCGTCCGGTCGAAGACCTGGACGCCTTTGGGCTCACCGGTGGAGCCGGACGTGAACAGGGTGTAGAGCGGCCGCGCTCCTTGGTGCGCGGGGCTGTCGGGCACGGCGGTCGGGGCGTCCGCGAGGGTCAGGACGTACCGCGGCAGGGACGCCGGCGCGATCGCGGCAAGAGCCTCCTCGTCCTCCGGTGCCACGAGCACACACAAGGGGTCGGCCCGGTCGAGCACATGGCGCAGCAGCGGCGGTGGATAGGCGGGGTCGAGCGGTACGACTGTGAGGTTGAGCCGGGCCGCCGCCAGAAGGGCCACGATGTGTTCGAAGGAGGGTCGGAGATGGAGCGCCACGGCAGCCGGGGCGGCGGGATCGGCAGGGAGGCGGGCGGCCAGGACGGAAGCCAACCGGGCGGCCTGCGCGTCGAGTTCGGCGTAGGTGAGAGACAACTCGCCCATGGCGACGGCCGGTGCGTGCGGGGTGCGGGCCACTTGCCGGGCGAAGCCCTCGGCGACGTTGGCGAAGTCCGCTTCCCGCGCGGGACCTTGGCCGTGGTCGGGCAGGGTGCGGCGGTAGTCGGCGACCAGTTCATGCAGGGTGGTCTCGGTCTCGCCGGCCAGGTGATCGAGGGCCTGCCGGAAGAGGCGAGCCGCGGCCCCGGCACGTTCGGCGCCGAGGTCGTCGCGGTACTCCCACAGACAGTCGAAGCCTCCCTCGTGCTCCACCACCGACAGCGTGAGGGCGCATTTCGCGCCGAGCGGCTCGGGCCACAGCGGCCGTACCTCGCAGCCGTCCAGCCGCAGCGCGGAGAAGTCGGTGTTCTCCAGCACGAACAGGTAGTCGAACAAGGGGGTCCGCTCACCCAAAGCGCGGTCCGCGAGCACGTCGGCGAGGGCGACCTCCTGGTCGCGCAGCACGGTGTGCACGACGTCGGCGTGCTCTGACAGCTGGGCGTCCAATGAGCGGTGCGGCTCCATCGGCAGGTCGAGGAGCACGGTGTTGGCGAACATGCCGACGGTGTCGGCGAATTCGGGCCGGGGACGGTTCGCGACCGGCGTGGCGATCAGCGGACGGCCCTGCCCGGTGACGCCGTAGACGCTCGCGGCGAACGCGGACACCAGCAACTGGAAGCGGGTCAGGCCGAGTTGCGCGGCACGCCGGTCCAGTGCGCTGCGGCGGACGACGTCGAGTGTGGTGCGCAGCAGGCGCGCCCGTGGCGCGTCGGGAGCCGGCAGTGCGGGTGACGGTTCTCCGTCGCGGCCGTAGTGCGAGCGCAGCCGTGCGCGACGGTCCTCGTAGGCAACGCTCGTGTGCCAGGTGCGCTGCCAGTGCGCGAAGTCCAGGGGGGTATGGGACGAGTCCTCGGCTGGGCAGGCGTCGGTGAGGTCGCGGAAGAGGAGGTTGAGCGACCAGCCGTCAACGGCGACGTGGTGCAGGTGCAGCAGGAGCAGTCCGCCGTCGGCCTCCGGTACCCAGGCCGCCCGCAGCATCCGGCCCTCGGTGAGGTCGAAGCGGTGGTCGAAGAACCGGTCGGCGGTGTCCTGCCACTCCTCGCCGGGGCGGGCTTCGGTGTGTTCCCACGGGTCGTAGGGATCGCCGGTCCGCTGGAGCAGTCCGTCCGGGGTGGGGACCAGCCGGGTGCGCAGGGCGACATGCCGTTCCACCAGAGCACGCACCGCGCGGTGCAGAGCCGCCGTGTCGACGAGCCCCTGGACCCGGAAGGCCAACGGCACGTCGTAGGAACGGTCTTCGGGCGCTCGCTGGTGCAGCAGCCACAACCGCTCCTGCTCACTGGTGGCGGGCGCGGTCGTCTCCCCGGCGGGGCCGGGTACGGGTGGGTGTTCTCCTACGGTCGTGTCGGCGGCGGCGACGGCGTCCGCGAGGGCGGCGAAGTCGGCACGCAGGACCAGGTCGTGCGGGAGGTCGACGGCGTAGCGCTCAAGGATCTCGAAGCGGAAGCGCAGCGCCTTCAGCGAGTCGCCGCCGCTGGCGGCCCAACGGTCCCCGGGGCGCAGCCCGATGACGGCGAGGATGTCCTCCGCCACGTCCAGCACCCGCCGTTGCCCAGCGCTGACGGGCGGTGCGTCGCCTTCGGGCGTGCCGCGCCACGAAGTGTGGGCATCACGCAGCAGAGCCTCCCGGTCGACCTTTCCGTTGGCGTTGCGCGGCAGTTCGGCGACCAGGTAGGTGTGGTGGGGGCGCATGTACGAGGGCAGGCTCGCGGCGAGGTGGCGGTCGTAGGTTTCGTAGGAGAGCTCGCCGCCCAGGACGAGGAAGGCGAGCAGTTCGTTGCGGTCCTCGGTGTCGCGGCGGGTGCACACGTGGGCCTGGCGGACGGTGGGCTGGGCCAGGATCTGCCGCTCCACCTCGCCCGGTTCGATGCGGAAGCCGCGCACCTTGACCTGGCGGTCGGCCCGGCCGACGTAGGTGATCCGACCCCTGGTGTCCTGCCGTACGAGGTCGCCGGTGCGGTACCAACGCCCTTGCCCCGTCTGCCCGTTCGGCAGCCGTACGAAGCTGTGCGCGGTCCGCTCCGGGAGGTTGCGGTAGCCGAGGGCCAACGCCGGTCCGGACAGCCAGAGTTCGGCCACCTCGCCCGGTTCGGCGGTGCGGTCGTCCTCGGTGCGCAGGAGTACGCCGGTGCCGGGGAGCGGCGTCCCGATGGGGATCGTGTCGCCGGCGAAGTCGCGCGGGATGGGGTGGCAGAGGGCGAAGGTCGTCGCCTCGGTCGGCCCGTACACGTTGTGCAGGAGGGTGCGGGCCCCGGGGTTGGTCTCGTACCAGCGGCGGACGATACGGGTGTTGAGCTGTTCGCCGCCGACGAGGACCTGCCCGACAGTGGCGAAACAGTCGGGGACCTGCTCGACTACCGCGTTGAAGAGTGCCGTCGTGATGAACAGCGTGTCGACGCGGCGCTCGACGAGCGCCCTCGCGAGTCCCGGCGCGCTGTGCACCTGGCTGTCGTCCAGTACGACGCAGACGCCACCGGTCAGCAGTGGCACCCACACCTCGAAACTGAGCGCGTCGAAGGCGGGGTTGGCCAGGCAGGCGAAGCGAGTGCCCGTTCGCAGGCCGAGATAGCCGGGCCGGGCAAGCCGCAGCACCCCCGCGTCGGTGACCTCCACGCCCTTGGGGTGTCCCGTGGAGCCGGAGGTGTAGAAGACGAAGCCCGTGGCGGTGTCGCCGGGGTGTCCCGGGGACACATCGGGCAGGCCGCCGCCGTCACCGCTCAGGAGTAGGTCGACGTCCAACACCGGGAGATGCACGGGCAGTTGAGGTCCGTCCCCGTGAACCACGGCGACGGCGCCCGAGTCGACCAGGATGTGGCGCTGCCGGTCGGGCGGGCTGAGGCGGTCGAGGGGGACGACGGCGGCTCCGGCGCGGCGGATGCCGAGCATGACGCAGACCAACTGCCAGGAGCGCGGCAGGTGTACGGCGACCGCGTGCCCGGGGCGTACTCCGGCCGCGCGCAGTCGTGCCGCCACCAGGCCGCTGGCCCGTACGAGTTCCGTGTAGTCGAGGACCCGGCCGCCGTCCTCGACGGCGGGGGCGGCGGGGGTGCGGCGGGCCTGGGCGAGAACGGTCTCGGCGAGGGAGGCGGTCCGTGCGGGGGTCGTGTCGAGCGGTGCCGGGGAGATGGTGCGGGCCGGTCGGAGGTCCATCACGCCTCCCGTATCGGCAGGGCCGACTGTGCGGTGTGGTGGGCCAGTTCGGCGCCGAGCAGGGCGCCGACCCGGGTTGCTCCGACGCCCTCCAGGATCTCCCAGTGGTCGCACTCCAGCGTCTCCACCCTGTACGTGCCCTCGGCGCGGCGCTGCCAGAAGGCACGGACCTCGGCGTGGAAGGGGGTGTCGGTGCCGTCCGGTACGGCCTGGGCGAGGACCAGCCGGGCCGGGGAGGGTGCCGGGAGGTGTTCGCGGGCGGTGAGCCGGTTGTGGTTGTAGAGGTGGAAGTAGCGGTCGACCTGGGCGTCGTCGATGCCGGGGTACATCCCGTTGAACCTCACGAGTTTGTCGCGGAACTCGGTCGCGTCGACGGCGCCGATCTCCGCGCGGGCCGTCGCGTCGTCGGTGGCCTGGGTGTCCAGAAGGACAACACTGACCGCGCGGTGTCCGGCTGCGGCCAGCAGTCGTCCCATCGCGTGGGCGACGAGACCGCCGTAGGACAGGCCGGTCAGGACGAGGGGCTGGTCGCCGAGCGGCTCCAGGAGGCGCAGGTATGCCTCGGCCATGGCCTCCACGGTCGGCAGGAGGTCCTCGCCGGGGTTCACTCCCGGGGACTGGATGCCGTAGAGCCCGACGGTCTCGGGCAGGAGGGTGGCCAGGGGCAGATAGCAGAACGCGGTGCCGCCGGCGGGATGGACGCAGACCACGCGCGGGCCGGTGCCGGGGCGGAACTCGATGAGGCTGCCGGGGGCGCGGGCGGTGCCGTCCTCGCGGAGCAGTGCGGCCAGGGCCTCGATGGTGGGGCGTGTCATCACCTCGCCGACGGGGAGTCGGCGGCCGAAGGTCTCGGTGACGGCGTGGGCCATCTTGATGGCGGACAGTGAAGTGCCGCCGATCTCGAAGAAGTTGTCGCTGACGCCGATGTCGGGGTGGAGCAGGATGCGTTGCCAGATCCGGTACAGGCCGTGCTCGACGTGGTCGCGCGGGCTGGCGGTGTTGACCTGGTCGGAGGTCGACTCCTGGGCCAGGCGCAGGAGTTGGGGCCGGTCGAGTTTCCCGCTGCGGTTGAGCGGCAGGGCTTCGAGGTCGAGGAAGACGGCGGGGATCATGTAGTCGGGCAGTCGGCGGGCGAGGGCGGTGCGCCAGTTGTGGGCGGTGCGGGCCGGTGCCGTGCCCCGGCCCATTCCGGCGATGAGGCGGGGCTGGCCGCTCGCGTCGTGGTCGACGAGGACCGCCGCTTCCCGTACGCCGGGCAGGGCCGTCAGTGCCGCCTCGACCTCGGCGGGCTCGATCCGGAAGCCGCGGAGTTTGATCTGGTCGTCGGCGCGTCCCATGAAGTGGGCCTGGCCGTCCGGCAGTCGGCGGGCGAGGTCGCCGGTGCGGTAGATCCGCTCGCCGGGCACGAACGGGTCGGGCAGGAAGCGTTCCTTGGTGAGGTCGGGGCGGCCCAGATAGCCGCGCGCCAGCGACGCTCCGCCGAGGTAGACCTCGCCCACCACTCCGGGCGGGACGGGTTCCAGGCGGCCGTCGAGCACGTACATCCGGGTGCGCGGCAGCGGGCGGCCGATGGGGCACGGCCGTTCCAGCGGGCGGGGGTCGTAGTAGGCGGTGCTGTAGAGGGTCGCCTCGGTGGGGCCGTAGCCGAAGCAGATCCGCAGGCCGGGGAGGTGCTGTGTCAGGCGGTGGAGTGCGGCCTCGGTGAGCGACTCGACGCCGGTGAGCAGCTTGCGCAGGGGCAGGCCGTGCAGTCGTACGGCGGGGTCCTCGTCGATCCACTTGACGTAGGCGGGCGGCAGAAACGCCTGGGTCACGGCGTGTTCGCGCATCCACGCCAGCAGCGCCTCGGGGTCGCCGCGCAACTCCTCGGGGACGATGTGCAGTTCGCCGCCGGTGGTCAGGGGCAGCAGCAGTTCGTGGATCGAGGCGTCGAAGCCGATGCCGGACCAGGCGGAGCCGGCCTCGCCGGGGGCGGTGCCCATGCGGGCGTGCCAGGTCGCGAACAGGTTGAGGACGCTGCGGTGTTCGACCGCGACACCCTTGGGCCGTCCCGTGGACCCGGAGGTGAAGATCACGTAGGCCGGCTGGTCGGGCGTGTGGTCGATGTCCGCCGGTGGTCCCTGCCGGGTCGCACCTTCGGCCTCTACGGCGCCCAGGTCCAGCCATTCCGGGGCGCGTTCGGCACTGTCGTGGTCGCTCAGCACGAGCGGGCAGGCGGCGTCCTCGATCATGCGGGCGAGGCGTTCGGCTGGCTGGCCCGGGTCGAGCGGGAGGTAGGCGGCGCCCGCCTTGAGGATGCCGAGGATGCCTACGGCCAGGTCGCGGGAGCGTTTAGCGTGGAGGCCCACCACGTCGCCGGGGCGGACGGAACGGGCGACCAGGGCGTGCGCGAGGTGGTCGGCGCGGCGGCCGAGTGCCGCGTAGTCCAGGGAGCCGTCCCGGTCGACGACGGCGGTCTGCGCGGGGCGTTCGCGGACCTGTGTCTCGAAGAGTTCGACGAGTCCGGACGCCGAACGCAGGGCAGTCTCCGCCGGGTCGGGCCGGCTGACGGTGTCGGTCCGCGGGGCGTCGCCGTCGAGAAGCACCCGTCGGCGTTCTTCCGAGGTCATCAACTCCAGTGCCCGGATGTCCCGTTCGGGGTGCCGGACCATGTCGGTGAGCAGTTGCCGGAGATGGCCGGTCCAGCGCCGGGCGGTGTCGGGGTCGATGAGCGCGGTCGCGTAGTCCAGGTGCCCGGTGATGCTGCCGTCGGACTCGGTCGCCGACAGGGCGAGGTCGAACTTGGCCGGGGCGTGGGCGATCGGCAGCGGCTCGGCCTCGATCCCGGGCAGGTGCAGCAGGCCGCGCCGGTCGGGCTGCCAGGCCAGCATGGTCTGGAACAGGGGTGTGCGGGAGGCGCTGCGCGGCGGGTTGACCACTTCCACGATGCGTTCGAAGGGGAGGTCCTGGTGGGCGAGGGCCTCGCGTACTACGGCGCGGGTGCGGGTCAGGGCCTCGGCGGCGGTGAGGGATCCGGAGAGATAGACGCGCAGCGGGAGGGAGTTGACGAGGAAGCCGATGAGACCGGCCGCTCCCGGGCCGCGCCGGCCCGCGAACGGGCTGCCGACAACGATGTCCTCCTCTCCGGAGAGCCGCGAGAGCAGAATCGCCCAGCCGGTCAGCAGGGCCACGTAGAGCGTGGCGCCGTGCCGTCTCGCCAGGCCGCGGAGTCCGGCGGTGACCTCGGCGTCGAGGGTGAACTCGGCCCGCCCTCCGTCGTATTGCTGTTCCGCCGGCCGTGGGCGGTCGGTGGGCAGTTCCAGGACGGGCGGGGCGTCGTGCAGCGCGCGCCGCCAGTAGTCCTCCTGAGTGCCGAGGTCGGCTTCACGCTGGGCGCACGCGTGGTCCGCGAACTGCACCGCGAGCGGCGGCAGGGGGTTCGGGACGCCCGCGCCGAACGCCTCGTAGAGCTGCCCGAGTTCGTCCATCATGACGTTCATCGAGACGCCGTCGTAAATGCTGTGATGGAACGTCAGGAGCAGTACGTGGCGTTCGGGTCCCGTGGCGAGCAGGCGGCCTCGGCCGAGCGGACCGGCTTCCAGGTCGAACGGTCGTTGCGCCTCGTCGAGTTGGCGGGCGGCCACCCGCGCGTCCATGTCGTCGACGGCGGTGAGGTCTTCACGCGTCAGCGTGAATCCGTTGCCCGGTGGGTCGATGTGCTGCTGCACGTCCCCTTCCGCGGCCACCAGCCGTGTCCGCAGCGTCTCATGACGGTCCGTCAGTGCGTCGAGGGCACGGGACAGCAGGTCCGCGTCGAGCGGGCCGGTCAGAGTGAAGGCGATCGTCTCGTTGTACGCGGCGTTCGCGCCGGGCAGTTGGGACAGGAACCACAGCCGCTGCTGGGCGAAGGAGGCGGGCCGGACGCGCGTCCCTTCCGGTCCGTGCGTGGGTATTTCGGTGGACGCGCGGGGAGCGGGGACAGGGTGGGGGGTGTGGTGCACCGGCGGTACCTGGCCTTCCCATCGGTGTGGGGCTGGGTGACATCGGGGCGCGACAAGCCGGGATCACCGGGCTGTCGACGGGCCGGAAGGACGCGCTCGCGATCGAGCGAACATCGCGGTGAGGCTGCGCTCGCCGTCGAGCGCGGGTGCCGTGAGAGGGGGAGGGGAGGTGGCGGGCGCGAGGCCGGCGGCCGGGACGCGCAGGGCCGCCGAAAGCGGCCCGGAGATTCGACAATTCGATGCACGAAATCGCTGGCCAATTACTTCGTCACGTCATTTCCCTGTTCCCTCGGATTCCCTTCCAGAACTCCGTGACGCGGTCGTAATCATCAATCACGGGCTCCGGGCATGTCAACACTTGATATTTGCCGCAGCCGCACCCGGGCGTCACGTTGAAAAGGAATCCCGCGAAACTCCCATATAGGAAGAACGCCTGCACACCGCCACACAACTTCCCCTGAAGACAGGCGAATCGGCGTCACGGGCGCCCGCGCAGGCAAAGAGGCCCACCTATTTCGGCAGTCGAACTGAATTGAATGTTTGAAAGCCGCACCGCTCGGCAGGGATGTCAGAATGGCCGCGCGCCGACCGGAAGCGGAACCCCTGCAACGGGGGTCGCGAAATGCAGCAAGAAGCCCCCGTCGGCGTACGACGAGGGCTCATGCAAGATCGAGGGCAGCGCTCACCTGCCGCCAGGCACCCGTCACACCCCGGTGGCGTTCCCCTCCCCCGGCCGGACGAGTCGCTCGTCCGGGATGACCGCGACGCCGAGAATCTCGATCATCGCCTCCGGCTGCCAGAGCGCGGTGGTACCGATGCCGGCCATCGCCGGGTAGACCGGGCCCGCGAGCTCACGCCAGACCTTCCCGATCTCCTTGCCGTGGGCCTGGTAGTCGGGGATGTCTGTGAGGTAGATCGTCAGGCTGACCAAGTCCTCGGGGATGCCACCGGCGGCCCGCAGCGTGGTGAGCACGTTGCCGAAGGCCTGCCGGAACTGATCGACGATGCCCCCGGGGACGATCCGCATGTCCGCGTCCAGGGCCGTCTGCCCGCCCAGGTGGAGCGTGTTGCCGCTCAGGGTGCCGTGCGAGTAGCCGCTCGGCGCGGGGAGCGAGGGCGGGTTCACCGGGATCGGAGTCGTCATTGCGGGTTCCTCCTCGGACGGGCTGGTGCAGGCAGCGTAACCCATCTATTGACTGTTTTCGACGGTCGTGAAAATCTCGCTATATCGCCGACGTGGCTCGGCCCCTCCGGCCGTCGCCACCCGAGCACCCGAGCACCCGAGCACCCGAGCACCCGAGCACCCGAGCACCCGAGGGAGTACCGCCCATGAAGCTCGCCACCGTGGCCCACGAAGGCCGCACCACGGCCGCCGTCCTGGACGGCGACCGCTGGCGGGCGCTGCCGGCCGACGACCTCTCCGCGCTGCTGGCGACGACGGCCCCCGACCGCATCGCCGACCTCGCCGGGGCCGAACTGCCGGGTGCCGCCCCGGTGTTGCCGCTGCCGTCGCCGCGCAAGGTCGTCTGCTGCGGCCTCAACTACGCCGACCACATCGCCGAGATGGGCCGCGAGCTGCCCAAGCACCCCACGTTGTTCGCCAAGTTCGCCGACACGCTGACCGGCCCGGAGAACGACCTGTCCCTCCCGCACGGTCTCGACGTCGACTGGGAGGCGGAGCTCGCGGTGGTGGTCGGGGCCGAGCTGAAGGGCGCGGACCGGGACATGGCCGGACGGGCGATCGCCGGGTACACGGTCGCGAACGACATCAGCGTGCGGGACTGGCAGAAGCGCACGCTCCAGTGGTTCCAGGGCAAGGCCTGGGACCGCACCACTCCGCTGGGCCCGGTGGTCGTCACCCCCGACGAGCTGGACCCGGTCGCGGGTGTCGAGGTGATCTGCCGGGTCAACGGCGTCGAGCGGCAGCGCGGCAACACGCGCACGCTGGTGTTCGACGCGGCCGAGCTGCTCGCCTATATCTCGGCCTTCACGGTGCTGCGTCCCGGCGACCTCGTGCTCACCGGCACCCCTGGTGGCGTGGGGTCGGGCATGACTCCGCCGGTCCATCTGGGCGACGGCGATCTCGTCGAGACCGAGATCCCGGGCATCGGCACCCTGCGCAACCGTCTCCGTCTCACCGACTCCAGGAGCTGACCATGGAACCCGACTTCTCCAAGTACGTCCTAGAGGGCGACAACTCCTTGTACGCCAACGAGTCCGGCCTGGTCGTGCCGGTCGTGACCCGCGCGGGCCTGGAGGTCGGTGACACCGGCCAGTCCGCGGGCGCGAGCCGGATCTCCGGCGTCTCCGTCCAGCACACGCCGGCCACCAAGCTGTGGTTCGGGAAGGTGAGCAACGAGTCGGGCTATCGCTCGGTCCCCCATCACCACGGCGAGGCGGAGACCGGGGGCTACGTCCTCTCGGGCCGGGCCCGGATCTATTTCGGCGAACGCTTCGAGGACTACCTCGACCTCGCCGAGGGCGACTGGGTCTTCGTCCCGCCGTTCATGCCGCACGTCGAGTGCAATCTCGACCGCAACAACCCGCTGACCTGGATGACGACCCGCACCCCGGAGAACATCGTGGTCAACCTGGAACAGGTGGCGGACGCCGACCTGCGCGACTGGCTGGACCGGCCGTGAACGACATCCAAAGCACCGACTCCCGAGCAACCGGCGCAGGCGTACGCTCCGTCCCGACCTCGGCGGTCTTCACCGCCGCGCTCGCCCTGACCCCCGCCGAACCCGAGCACTTCGACCTCGCCTTCACCGCGACCACCCAGCCGTGTCCGTGGCCGAAGGCGTACGGCGGCGACATGGTGGCGCAGGCCGCCGCCGCCGCGATGCGTTCGGTCGAGGGCAAGACGCTGCACTCGATGCACTCCTACTTCCTGCGGCCGGTCGACATCGGCGCCGAGGTCCGCTACGAGGTGGAACTGCTGCGCGACGGCCGCGGCTACGCCACCAGGCAGGTCCGCGGCTTCCAGAACGGCAAGCCCGTCTACACCTGCCTCGCCAACTTCGCCGCGGGCGAGCCGGGCGCCACCTTCGCTGCCGAGCCCCCGGCCGGCGTTCCGGATCCCACCGAACTGCCCAGCTCCGCAACGTACTTGCGCGACACCACCGCGCCCCGGGGCACGATGACGGACACCTCCGAGGAGTACTGGAGCGGCGGGCGCAGCTTCGACATGCGGCACGTGCCGGGGCCCGTCTACCTCACGGTCGAGGGCGAGCGCGTGCCCCAACAGGCCGTCTGGGTAAGGCCGTTCGACGCGCTGCGTCCCGTCGACGGGCTCACCGACGAACAGCGCGACCTCGCCGCGCTCGCCTACGTGTGCGACTACACGATCCTCGAACCCGTCCTGCGCGTACTGGACCTGCCCTGGGCGCAGCCGGGTGTCGTCACCGCCAGCCTCGACCACTCGATGTGGTTCCACCGGCCGGGCCCCATGGACGAATGGCTCCTCTACGCCCAGGAAGCCGTCGCCGCCGACTCCGGTCGCGGACTCGCCGTCGGCCGCTTCTTCACCGCCTCCGGTACCCACCTGGCCACCGTCGCCCAGGAAGGCCTGATCCGCAGCTCTTGATTTCCACGCAGCTCCTGATCCCTGCACGGCCCGCCCCCGGCCTGCGGAAAGGAACCTCCCGATGGACCAGTTGGACCCTGTTGCTCTCTCGCCCTCCGCCTATCCGGACACGTTCGCCCGCGACCACCTCCCGCCGCGCGCCCAGTGGCCGGTCCTGGAGTTCACCACCGACGACCTCCAGTACCCCGAGCGCCTCAACGCCGGCACCGAACTCATCGACGTACCCACCGCCGCCTTCGGCCCCGACCGCCCGGCCCTGCGCACACCGGGCGGCGAGGTGTGGACCTACGGCGAGCTGCTGCGCCGTACCAACCAGATCGCCCACGTCCTCACCGAGGACCTCGGCGTCGTCCCCGGCAACCGCGTGCTCCTGCGCGCGCCCAACAACCCCTGGGTCGTGGCGTGTTGGCTCGCCGTCCTCAAGGCCGGCGGCATCGTGGTCACCACCATGGCGGCCCTGCGGGCCCGTGAACTCACCCCGGTCGTGGAGAAGACCCGGCCGGCCGTCGCCCTCGTCGACCACCGGTTCACGGCTGACGTCGAGGCCGTACGCGACACGGTCCTGCCGGACCTCAGGATCGTGGCGTACGGCGGTGAAGCCCCCGACGACCTGACGCGCCAAGTGGCTTTGAAATCAGGCGAGTTCACGCCCGTCGACACGGCCGCCGACGACGTCGCCCTCTTCGGACCCACCTCGGGCAGCACCGGCGTACCGAAGATCACCACCCACTTCCACCGCGACATCCTGTCGATCGACAACACCTTCGGACGCCACACCCTGCGGCTGCGGCCCGACGACCTCGTGTCGTGCACGGCTCCCCTCGCCTTCACCTTCGGGCTCGGCATCCTGGTCGTCTGCGCCCTGCGGGCCGGAGCGTGCGCGCTGCTGACGGAGGCGGTCGCGCCGGAGCCGCTGGCCGAACTGGTCGCCGAGGCGGGGGTCACCGTGCTGGCGACCGCGCCGACGGCGTACCGGCAGATCCTCAAGGCCGGGAAGGCGGACCGGCTGCACGGCCTGCGCGCCGCGGTCAGCGCCGGCGAGCACATACCGGAAGAGGTGTGGCAGCAGCTCCACGAGGAGACCGGGATCAAGGTCATCGACGGCATCGGCGCCACCGAGATGATCCACATCTTCATCTCCGCCGCCGGTGACGAGATCCGGCCCGGGGCGACGGGGAAACCTGTCCCCGGCTATCGCGCGACGGTCCTCGACCTCGACGGTGAGGAGGTCGGCCCCGGTGTGGAGGGGCGGCTGGCAGTGATCGGCCCGGTCGGGTGCCGCTATCTCGACGACCGGCGCCAGGAGAACTACGTCGTCAAGGGCTGGAACGTCACGGGCGACACCTTCGTCCGCGACGAGGACGGCTACTTCTACTACCGCACCCGCACGGACAACATGATCGTCTCCTCCGGCTACAACATCGGGGGTCCCGAGGTCGAGTCCGCGATCAACACCCACCCGGACGTCGTCGAATCGGCCGTGGTCGCCAAGCCCGACCCCGAACGCGGCTCGGTCGTCTGCGCGTTCGTCGTCCTGGCCGAGGGGGTCGTGGGCGACGACGCCAAGGTCAAGGACATCCAGAACCACGTCAAGGCGCAGCTGGCGCCCTACAAGTACCCCCGGGCCGTGCGCTTCTGCGACGCCCTGCCCCGCAACACCAGCGGAAAGCTCCAGCACTTCCTGCTGCGCCAGATCGTCGAGAAGGAGAACCAGGCATGAGGATCGCCATCGTGGGCGGCGGGCCGGGCGGGCTGTACCTCGCCGCGCTGATGAAGCAGCTCGACCCCGGCCATGAGATCACCGTGTGGGAGCGCAACGCGCCCGACGACACCTTCGGCTTCGGCGTCGTCTTCTCCGACGAGACCCTGGGCGGCATCGAGAACGCGGACACCGTCGTCCACGACGCGATGGAGAGCCGGTTCGCCCGCTGGACCGACATCGACATCGAGTTCGACGGCCACCCCTTCACGGTCGGCGGCCAGGGCTTCGCTGCGATGGCCCGCAAGGACCTGCTGCACATCCTCCAGGAGCGGGCCGCCGAGCTCGGCGTCACGGTCCACTACCGCACCCTCGCCCCGGACGTCGACGAACTGCGCCTGTCCTACGATCTCGTGGTCGCGGCGGACGGCATCAACTCGGCGGTGCGCACCAAGTACGCCGACGCCTTCGTCCCCTCACTCGACCAGCGCACCAACAAGTACATGTGGCTGGGCACCGACCGGGTCTTCGAGGCGTTTCAATTCCTCGTCAAGCAGACCGGGTTCGGGACCATGCAGATCCACGGGTACCCCTTCTCCGACGACGGCTCGACGTTCATCGTGGAGATGGCGGAGGACGTGTGGCGCAAGGCGGGCCTCGACTCGACAGAGGGCATCCAGTTCCCACCCGGCGTCAGCGACGAGGAGTCGGTGGCCCGGATCCGCGAGATCTTCGCCGACGAGCTCGCCGACCACAACCTCCTTACCAACAACTCCCGTTGGCTCAACTTCACGACGGTCCGCAACGAGCGCTGGCACCACCACAACGTGGTCCTGCTCGGCGACGCCGCCCACACCGCGCACTTCTCGATCGGCTCCGGCACCAAGCTGGCCATGGAGGACGCCCTCGCGCTCGCCGCGTGTCTGCACGAACACCCCACCGTGGACGAGGCGTTGACGGCGTACGAGACCGAGCGGCGTCCGGTGGTGGAGTCCACCCAGCGTGCCGCGCAGGCCTCACTGGAATGGTTCGAGAACATCGGCCGCTACGCCGACCAGGATCCCGCGCAGTTCTGCTTCAACCTGCTGACCCGTTCGCGCCGGATCACCTTCGACAACCTCAAGGACCGCGACCCGGGCTTCGCCGACCTGATCGAACGCGGCTTCGCCGAGGCCCAGGGCGCGGCCGAGTCCGCCCCGGCGATGTTCCAGCCGTTCAGCATCGGCGGCCTGGAGCTGAAGAACCGGATCGTGGTCTCGCCGATGGACATGTACTCCGCCGTCGACGGAGTGCCGGACGACTTCCACATCGTCCACCTCGGCTCCAAGGCGCTCGGCGGCGCGGGCCTGGTGATGACCGAGATGGTCTGCGTCTCCCCCGAGGGCCGCATCACCCCGGGCTGCACGGGCCTGTGGAACGACACCCAGCGCGAGGCGTGGACGCGGGTCACGTCCTTCGTCCACGAGCGCAGCACGGCGAAGATCGGCCTCCAGCTGGGCCATTCGGGCCGCAAGGGCTCGACTCGGCTCATGTGGGAGGGCATTGACGAGCCTCTCGTCGAGGGCAACTGGGAGGTCGTCGGCCCGTCCCCGCTGGCATACGGCAAGGGCTGCCACACACCACGCGAGATGACCCGGGCCGACATGGACGCCGTGGTCGCCGACTTCGTGTCCGCCGCCCGCCGGGGCGCCGACGCGGGCTTCGACCTTCTCGAAGTGCACGCAGCCCACGGCTACCTGCTCTCCTCCTTCCTCTCCCCCATCGCCAACCGCCGCACCGACGAGTACGGCGGCGACCTCAGCAACCGGCTGCGCTTCCCGCTCGAGGTCTTCGACGCCGTACGGTCCGCCTTCCCCGTCGACCGCCCGGTGACGGTACGGATCTCCGCCACCGACTGGGCGCCCGACGGGAACACCGAGCACGACGCGGTCGAGATCGCGCGCGCGTTCGTGGCGCACGGCGCGGCGGCCGTAGACGTATCGTCCGGCCAGGTCACCAAGGACGAGAAGCCGGCGTACGGCCGCTCGTACCAGACCCCGTTCGCCGACCGCATCCGGCACGAGGTGGCCGCTCCGGCGGGCGCTGCCGTGATCGCCGTAGGAGCGATCTCGTCGTACGACGACGTCAACTCGATCCTGCTCGCCGGGCGCGCCGACCTGTGCGCGCTGGGCCGTACGCATCTCTACAACCCGCAGTGGACGCTCCAGGCCGCCGCCGAGCAGGAGTACCGGGGCCCGGGCGCCGACTGGCCGGCGCAGTTCGCGGCCGGCCGCCGCAAGCCGCCCACGTCGCGGACCGACGCGGTGCGTCCGCGCCTGGCGCTGCTGCGCGAGACGCCGCGGGACGCCGTGCACCTGCGCTGGACCCCGGGCAGGGCAGCGGAATGAGCGGCCCCTACGCCATCCACCGCACCCGCGTGGAGTGGATCGACACCGACGCGGCCGGGATCTACCACAACACGACCGTCGTCCGGTTCGCCGAGGCGGCGGAGGCCGAGCTGATGCGGGCGTACGACATCCCGGGCTACTTCCCGGTGGCTCCGAGGGTTCGCTACGAGGTGGAGTTCGAGGCATCGATCCGGTTCGGCGAGGAGGTCGAGACGCGGGTCGAGCTGGTCCGCCTCGGCCGGACGTCGATGACCTTCGGTTTCGAGGTGTGGCGCGGCGCCTCCGGGGACGAACCGCGCCGTCGCGCGGCCCGGGGCAGCTATGTCACCGTGCACGTGCCCGACAAGGAGAAGGGCGGCAGCGCACCCTGGCCGCCCGCCTGGCGCGAGGCACTGCGCTCGTCCGACCGGGCCGAACCGGACGCCACCCCGGCGCGCACTAAAATAATCCGATCATGACGGCAAGCGATCTCGTTGACGACAGCCCGGGCCAGCCCGCACCGCCGCGGTCCCTGATCGTGACGGTGTACGGCCTCTACGCGCGCGAGGTCGGCGGCTGGATCAGCGTGAGCGCGCTGATCCGGCTCCTCGCCGAGCTGGACGTCGACGCCCAGGCGGTCCGTTCCTCGATCTTCCGGCTGAAGCGCCGCGAGATCCTGGTGGCCGAGCGACGGGACGGCCGCGCGGGCTACGCGCTCTCGCCGTACGCCCGCTCCGTCCTGGAGACCGGTGACCGCCGTATCTTCGAGCGCCACGCCGCGACCGACGACGGCTGGGTCATCGCCGTCTTCTCCGTCCCGGAGAGCGAACGGCAGCACCGTCACCAACTCCGTTCCCGGCTGGCCTGGTTGGGCTTCGGCACGGTCTCCTCCGGGGTCTGGATCGCCCCGGCCCACGCCCTCGACGACACCCGCGACCACCTCCTGCGACACGGCCTGGACCAGTACGTCGACCTGTTCCGCGCCGACTACGTTGCCTTCGGCGACCCCGCCGAACAGGTGGGCCGCTGGTGGGACTTGGAGGCACTGCAGAAGCTCTACGACGACTTCGTCGCGGAGTTCACGCCGCTGGCCGGGCGTTGGTCCGGGGTCGGCGCGGAGGCGCTGTCCGACCAGGAGGCGTTCATCGACTACGTCCACGTTCTGACGGCTTGGCGCCGGCTCCCCTACCTGGACCCGGGCCTGCCCGACACCCTGCTCCCCGCCACCTGGTCGGGCACAACGGCCGCGGACCTCTTCGCCGCACTCCGGAGCACCTTGGCGGATCCGGCCCATGAGTTCGCCAGCAGCCTGCTGACCGAGAGTCCGTGACGTCGGAGGTGTGGAACTCGGGCGGGTGGTGACCGGCCGGCCGAACAGGGTTCGAAAAAACGGCATGACCGGTCCGGAAAACCAGCTGTCACACACCAATTGGCGAAGTTTCAGCCGTCAACAAGCCCGCCACAGGCCCCTCGATGAGTTTCGAAGCGCCGTAGACTATACGAACTGGACGGTATTTTTGACGAGTTGAACAGCGCAGCTCAACCGCAACGAAAGGCGCCGGCCCATGCCAGGACCCAAACAGGACCGGGCGATCCGTACCCGCCGCACCATCCTCGTCGCCGCGGCCAGCGTCTTCGAGGAACGCGGCTACCAGGCGGCCACGATCAGCGAGATCCTCACCACTGCCAACGTCACCAAGGGCGCCCTGTACTTCCACTTCAAGTCGAAGGAACAGCTCGCCGAAGGCGTCCTGGCCGGACAGCACGACAACCTCGCCGTCCCCGACCGCCCCTGCAAGACCCAGGAGCTCGTCGACACGGCCATGCTCCACGCGTACCACCTGCAGACCGACCCCATGGTCCGGGCCGGCGCCCGGCTCGCGCTCGACCAGCGTGCCGACGGCGTCGACCGCACCGGCCCGTTCCACCACTGGACCACCATCGTCACCGACCTCCTCGACAAGGCCCGCGACCAGGGCGAACTCCTCCCCCACGTCAACCCCGTCGAGACGGCCGAGGTCCTGGTCGGCGCCTTCGCCGGCATCCAGGCGATGTCCCAGGCGACCACCGCCTACCAGAACCTCCCCCACACCACCTCCGCCCTCCTCCGCCACACCCTCCCCTCGATCGTGCACTCCTCCGTCCTCACCTCCCTCGACCTCACCCCGCTGCGCGCCCTCGCCGTTCACGCCGAGATACAGGCCGCCCTCTCCTGACTCCCGACGGCTGACAGCGGCCGAATCGTGCCGCCGCTCGATGAGGAACATGAGAATTTGTGTGATCCCGCTCCGGTTGGGCAGACGCCGCCGTTATGAGCACCCTCCATCGAAGCGCGGTAGACGAGGCCACCGGACAGAGCCCTGACGCAGGAGACGTAAGACAGGGCTTCGCGTCCGCGCTGCGCGGTGGTGGGCGGGTGGCGGGGCTGGACGGGCTGCGGACGGTCGCCGTGGTGCTGGTGATCGTCTACCACGTGGAACCGGACCTGGTGCCCGGCGGCTCGGTGGGCGTTGATGTGTTCTTCACGATCAGCGGGTTCGTCATCACCCGGCTGCTGGTCACCGAGTACGCCCGTAGTGGTCGTATCGGGCTGTGGTCGTTCTACCGCCGGCGCTGGCTGCGGCTGATGCCGGCCCTGCTGGTGATGTGCGCGGTGACCGCCGTCCTGTCCGTGACGTTCGCGCTGCCGTTGTTCCAAGGAGCCTGGGTGGCAGCCGTGTTGGCCGCGGGTTCGGTCGTCAACCTCGTACGGGCCGGGAACGCCGGGACGTACTCGGACCTCACCGCGCCGCTCAGCCACACCTGGTCCCTGGGAGTGGAGGAGCAGTTCTATCTGGCCTGGCCCCTCCTCCTGCTGGTACTGCTCCGACGCGCGAGGGCACGTGCCGTGCTGGGCTGGGTCGCGGTGCTGTGCGTGCTGCCGGTGCTCTGGCGGACCGTGCTCTGGGATCCCTCGGCGGCACACCGCATCTACAACGGCCCGGACACCCGCGCCGACCAGCTCCTCGTCGGCGCCCTGCTGGCCCTCGTACTGGCCCGGCTGCGCGCCGACGACCCCCGGCCGGCACTGCTGCGGCGCTGGGCTGGACGGCTGTGCTGCCCAGCGCTCGTGCTGCTGGGGCTGATCGCCTGGCAGATCCCGATCACCGAGGTCAGCGGATGGAATCCGGCCTGGTACACGGTCGGGTTCCTGGCCGCGGCCCTGCTGACGGCCTGCGTGGTGGCCGCACTCGACCTGTGCCCCGAGTCGTGGCCCACCCGTCTGCTGTCCTTGTCCGTTCCGGTGTGGATCGGTCGCAACCTGAGCTACGGGATGTACCTGTGGCACTACCCCGTGATCCGGCTGCTCCACGACCTCGGTGTGCACGGCGACGCGTTGCTCCCGGCCGGCCTCGCGGCGACGCTCGCCGCGGCCCTCGCCTCGTACGCCCTGGTCGAACGGCCCCTGCTGCGCCGCGACCGGTTTCGCGTGCGGCGGCTGGAACCGGTCACCGTCCCGGGCCGCTCACCGGCGCTTTGAGAGACCCTCAGGTGTCGGCCACCGCGGGACTCGGCACCTGCGCCCCCGTGCCGCCGAACCGTATGCCCTTGGCCTCGCGGCCCACGGCGCTCAGCACGATCACCAGGGCCAGAGCGGGCGTCACGGTCCACGCCATCGCCGCCGGATAGCCGTGCCGCTCGGCAAGGGCTTCCTGGATCGGCAGGTTGAGGGCGGCGACGAGGTTGCCGAGCTGGTAGGTGACGCCGGGGTAGAAGCCCCGGATCGTGTCCGGGCTCATCTCGGTCAGGTGGGCGGGGATGACGCCCCAGGCGCCCTGCACGCACAGTTGCATCAGGAAGGAGGAGAGCATCAGCCGGCCCACGGCGCTGGACAGGACGAAGAAGGGCACCACGACCAGGCCGGCGGCTGCCGCGATCATGATCGTGCGACGGCGTCCCAGTCGCTCGGAGTAGGCGCCGAGCACCATGCCGCCGATGATGGCGCCGATGTTGTAGACGACGGCGATGGCGATCGCGGTGTCCGGGGACAGGCCCAGCCCCTTCTTGACGAAGGTGGGGTAGATGTCCTGGGTGCCGTGCGACATCCAGTTGAAGGCGGTCATCAGCGCGACCAGGTAGACGAAGCGCCGCAGTACCGCCGGGTTCTTGAACACCTGATAGGCGGGCGTGCGGTTGAGCTGGACGCTCTTCTCCCACACCTCGCTCTCCTCGACCCGGGTGCGCACCCACAGCGCGACCAGGGCGGGGACGAGGCTGAAGGCGAACAACCCGCGCCAGCCGAAGGCGGGTTCGATACCGAAGAACGCGATCGCGGCGAGCAGATAGCCCAGCGAGTAGCCGCTCTGCAGCAGACCCGACCAGAAACCGCGCCGGTCGGCGGGGATCTTCTCCATGGCGAGCGCGGCGCCCAGACCCCATTCGCCGCCCATTCCGATGCCGTACAGCAGGCGAAGCACCAGCAGCACTGTGTAGTCGGGCGCGAAGGCGCAGGCGAATCCGACGACCGAGTAGAAGGCCACGTCGACCATGAGCGGGGTGCGGCGGCCCTTGCGGTCCGCCCACAGGCCGAAGAGCAGCGCGCCGACCGGACGCATCACCAGGGTGGCCGTGGTGAGGAAGGCCATGTCGGTGAGGGAGACATGGAAGTCGTCGGCGATCTCGCTGTAGACGAGTACGACAAGGAAGTAGTCGAAGGCGTCCATCGCCCAGCCCAGGTAGGCGGCGACGAAGGCGTTGCGCTGATCCTTGGTGAGACCCGCGGCCTGTTCCCGGACGGTCCGCAGCATGCCGGCCCTCCCTTGGTCCGCGGGTCAGGCCAGGTCGGGGCGGTGGGGCGGGCAATGCGCGCACCGGCAAAACACCCGCCACAATTAGCCGAAGGGAACGCCTGGTTCGCCTATTTCACAGCGAACCGCCCCGAGCCAGACCGTAGTTGGCCTGCACCGGAGCGGCTCACTTCGGTGCCTCGCCAACGAGGCGCCCAACTGGGTCAGTTGCCGCGCTGTTCGCTCACGAAACTGTGCTCGCCCGGGCCGAGGCCCGACACGGTGACCGTCCCGTCGGCCACGCTCACGTCACGGGTCGCCGCCCGCTTGCCGTCCCAGAGCGTCCGCCGTCCGACCGACACCCGGAGCCCTCGCGCGTCACCGGGCAGGGTGACGGAGCCCTGGGTGCGCTTGGGTACGCGGACGGTGAGCCGGAAGACGCGGGTACCGTTCTCCCACTCGACGCCCAACGAGCCGTGCGGGGTGGGGAGTTGTCCAGTCGCCCAGTCCACGCCGCCGGGCTGCGGACGCACCTCCCAGGTGGCGTAGCCGGGCGAGGTCGGCCGGGCGCCGAGGAGGTTGTTGGTGAGCGCGGGCAGGACTCCGGTGGACCAGCCGTGCGCCATGCTGGTGTACGCGTCCTCGTACAGGGACCCGTTCGGGCCTATGCCCTCCCAGTTCGTGATGCCGGGGTCGTTCTTGTCCATCCACCCGTACATACGGCGGATCTGGTCGAGCGCGGAGTCGACCTGACCGGTCAGGAAGCGGGCCTCGATCTCCGGATAGGAGGTGAAGGCGTAGACCCGCTGGGATGCCTGGTCGAAGAGGGTGTCGTTGTCCATGAAGGCGTTGCCGTACGCCCGTTTCGTCGTCGCGTCGAGATGGGCGAGCGCGGAGGTGGCGCGGTCCGCGTCGGCGATGCCGGTGACGACGGCGAGGGAGTTGCCGTCCTGCGCGTGCCGCACCGCGTCTGTCGAGGAGTCCAGGTAGGCGCCCGCGCCCTCGTCCCACAGCAGCGAGTTGACGGCCTGCGCGACCTTGTCCGCGCGCTCGCTCCAGCGCGTGGCATCGGCCTTCTGCCCCAGCAGAGTCGCCAACTGGGCGGCGTTCTGGAGGGCTTGGACGTAGAGCGCGTTGTAGTAGGTGACGCGGCCGGTGCGACCGAGGAAGGCGTAGTCGCCGTATCCGCCGGTCCCGTTGAGGCCCTTGTTGAGCAGTCCGGCGTCGTCCGTGACGCTGGGGTACCAGGTGTCCAGGACCTTCAGCAGGGTGGGGTAGTAGCTCGTCGCGTACTGGCGGTCCCCGGTGTAGAGGACGTAGTCCCAGCTGCAAGTGACCCAGTACAGCGGATAGTCGAAGAGCGGCAGGGTGTAGTTCCCGATGGAGGCGGGCGGTATCCAGCCGTCGGCGCGCTGGTGGTCCGCGAGGTCGGCCAGGACGTTGCGGGCCGCGGCCGCCGCGTCGTCGTGGGTGAGGTAGAGGGTGCGCGCGGAGACGGCGAGGTCGCCGACGTACGGGTCTCGGTCACGCTTGGCACCGTCCTGGAGGACCAACTTGCCCTCCAACGTGGCGCTCCAGGCGTTGCGGGGATCGACGTCGTCCTGGCGGAAGGTGTCGGTGACCAGTTCGTTGGTGTACGCGGCGCCGTACCAGTAACGATTCAACTCGTCGTCGGAGCACAGGAACCAGCCGCGGTAGGTGCTCGGTGTGCCCAGGTACGCGGTGAACTGGAGGGCCACGGAGTCGATTTCGACCGTGCCCCAGGGCTGCGCGGCGGGGCTGTCGGAGGCGAGCGCGTCGAGGCTGATCCTGAGGTAGCGGAATCCGTGCAGCCCGTCCGCGAAGACCTTGTCGCCGGCCTGGAAGCCTTTGTGGTCGGTCCAGTTGGCGCCCTTCGCGGGGACGGCGAACTGGTCCGTGCCTTGTCCGGCGCCGCCGGCCTGGTCGGAGCGGGTGAAGTCCGAGCGGTCGGTGAGGAATTGGCGGGTCTCGGAGAACGCGACGCGTACACCCGGGGAGTTGGCGGAGGCGGAGGTGAACCTGATCTGCGGATATCCGACCACGACCCTGCCGAAGTCCACCGTGACGCTGGGCACGGGAATCGGCTCGACCGGCGCGGGCCAGACCTCGTTGATCCGGGTGAAGTTGCCGTGCGAGGTGTCCTGTGCGTGGGTCACGGTGATGCGCACGCGATCGGTGCCGACCGGCTCCGCGAACGGAACGGCCCGCTGCACCGCGTCGTTGCCCGCGACCGTGGCGGCGGTGTGCCAGTCGCCGTCGCGCCACACGTCGACGGTGTAGTCGGTCGGTACGCCGTCGCTGTTGGAGATCACCGTGATGCCCCGCAGGGTCGCGACCTGCGGCGCGGTGATGGTGAGGACGTCGGGGAACACACCGAGGGTGTCGTCGTTCCAGAAGGTGTCCGGGTTTCCGTCGATCGCGTTGGAGGCGCCGTAGGTGCGCGGCTGTCCGTCGTTGCCGTTGTTGCCCGCGTGGGACGAGGAGGCCTCGGCCGTGGTGCCGGTGGGCCAGGCGGGAGCCGCCGCGGGCTGCGGGCGCCGCAGGACGGATCTGGAACCGCCGGGCTTGAGCAGCGCGTTGGGGTTCTTCACGTCTCCGGTCGACGCGACGATCCGCACCGGCCGGACCGTGCGCGAGGACGGCCCCTGGACATAGCGGTGCCAGCCGCCGGCGCGGCGCGACGGGCTGCCGGTGAGCGAAGCGGAGGCTTCGGCGGCGGGGAGCGCCTCGGCGGTGGGAAGTCCGGTCGAGAGGGACACCGCGGTGAGTCCGACGGTGCCTGCTGCGGCCAGAGCTGCGCGACGGGAAATGCCGTTGTCCGGTGTGCTGTTCGACGCCATGCTGTCCCCTTGTGCGGCAGTGGATTGAATCGTTTCACTCGGCAACTGCGTGGTGACGCTATCTCGAACACCGGATTCGCGTACAGCGCTGGGACAGAAGTTGTTCGACGCGTCGGGCGTCGGTCTGATCATGCGGCGACCGAGGTCCGGGGCGGCATCGGCCGCACTCCGCGCACGGTGGGGCGGGTGGCTGACCTCGGCCAACTGGCCGCTGTCTTCCGGTCATTGACATCGCCGTACGAGTCACCGACCGCCCCGCGGCCGGACACCTCGTTGCGCTCGATGCTCGGCTGAACCTCCCGCAACCGTCCGCGTTCGGCCTCCGCGTCACCGCTACCGCAGACAGAATGCTGATCGCTCGCTGACAGGATCCTCATACCTGGCCGGGATGTTGGTGCCATGTCCTCCTTCACCGATCCCGGGCGCCGCGGCGTCACCGGTCCCGTCCTGACGGTCGTCGCGGCCGGCACCACCCTCGTCCTGCTCGCCTCCTGCGGTGACGGTGGGAAGGGCACCCGCGACGAGGGTGTCGCCTCCATCGCCACCCCTTCCACCACCACCGGAAAGACGGCGGACCCGGACGCCGGACACGTGCGGATCCGTCTCGACGACAACCAGCAGGACATCAAGAGACACTGGGACGCCTGGACGGGCTGCCTCCACGAGCATGGTGTGCCGGCCGGCCGCAGGCCCGTCGCCGACAGCCCGGCGCTCAAGACGTGCGAGTTGACATACCCGCTCCAGCCGGTGGAACTGGATCCGGCGCGCAATCCCCGCTACGGCGACGGCGTGCGGACCATGGTGAGGTGCATGAACGGTCACGGAATCAAGAGCGTGGTCTCCGACGGCAATTGGGGACTCGCCGGCGGTGAGAGCATGAACCTGCCCGACTTCGACAGGTACAGGGTCGAGTGCCAGGTGAAGTCCTTCGGCGACAGCGGCTGAGGGGCTCCTGGACGACGACACATGTCCGAGCCCGCCGGTTCCTCGGCCCGCCGTACGACTTTGGTTGCTCATGGTCGCGACGAACGTTGGCTGTGCGCGCGGGCGGTGATGTCTACCGTTGGCGCGTGGACGTGAAGACGAAGGCGCGCGAGGTCCGGAAGCAGTTGGGGGCGCCGGGCCTGTGGTCCCCGCGGCAGATCGTCGGCGAGACGGTGCTGGCCCTGGTGCTGGGCCTGTTCGCGATGCTGAGTTTCGCCGACGAGAGCGTGCCGCGGATGATCGCCGCGGCGGTGACCGCCGTGGTGCTCTCGCTGCTGCGGCGGTCCTTCCCGGCGACCGTGCTGGTTCTCACTGGTGCGATCGCCGGTGCGCTCGGCGCTTTCGGGGTCGTGTTGATGGCAGCGAGCTGGTCGGCGGGGGCGCGGATCGAGGCGCCTCGGCGGGCGCTCACGCTGTTCGGGACCACGTTCGTCCTCTACACGGGACTGTCCGTCAGCCGAGGACCCTTCAACCTGTTCGCGGCGCAGACGCTGGTGTTCACCGCGCTCGCGTTCCTGGCGACGACGGTCGTGCCCGGTCTCACCAGTCGCTACCGCGCCCAGCGGCGCAGGCTGGTGCAGGCCTTGCACGAGCACAACGCGCAGCTGCTGCGCGAGCGCGAGATCATAGCGTCCCACGCCCGCCTGCGCGAGCGGCAGCGCATAGCCCAGGACATGCACGACAGCCTCGGTCACCAACTGGCGCTGATCGCCGTCCACACGGGCGCCCTGGAGGTGGACCGGGATCTGACGGACAGGCAGC
Organism: Streptomyces hokutonensis; assembly: GCF_042751305.1. Lineage (GTDB taxonomy): Bacteria > Actinomycetota > Actinomycetes > Streptomycetales > Streptomycetaceae > Streptomyces > Streptomyces hokutonensis_A. The sequence goes on along the minus strand of NZ_JBHYWD010000001.1, from coordinate 1,258,918 downwards.
GCGAGGTGGTCGGCGTCCTGCGGGAGGCGTCCGTGGCCGCGATGCGCGAGCTCCGCGAGGCCGTCGGCATCCTGCACGACGGCACACCGGACCGGGCCCGGGAAAGCGAACCCGACCCGGAGCCCGCGGCCAGGGGTGTCGCGGGGATAGCCGGCCTGGTGGCGGCTTCGCGGGGCGCGCATTCGGTCGTGGAGCTACGGCAGGCGGGCGAGGCACGGCCACTGCCTCCCGCCGCCGATCACGCGGCGTACCGGATCGTGCAGGAGGCGCTGACCAACGCCCTGAAGCACGCGCCGGGGGCCTCGGTCGCCGTCGAGTTGCGGTACGAGCCGGACTCCCTGGTGGTCGAGGTGGCCAACGGGCCGATACCCGTGACGACCGGCGGCGGACGGCACCCGGTGATCAGCGGCGGGCAGGGCCTCACGGGCCTTCAGGAGCGGGCCCGGCTGGTCGGCGGGATGGTGCATACGGGCTCCACGTCCGAGGGCGGGTTCCGGGTCGCGGGCGTTCTGCCGTACAGCTCCCCGCCACGCACGCCGGGCGGGGACTCGCGGCGAGCGGACTCGATGAACGAAGCAACGACGTTCGTCGACGGGGCGAACGACTTCCGGGGGCAGAGCGAAGGGGTGGTGCCCGGCGACGGTGGTGCGGACATCGACTGGTCCGGTGCGCCGGACAGGCAGAAGGAGTTCGACATCGCCATGGGACGCAGAGGGAAAGGCCTTGTGATCGGCTGCAGTGCCGCAGCAGTGATCTTCCTGGTGCTCGGAGTGCTGGCCTTCGTGCTGATCGTCAACCTGGTGGAGAAGGAGTCCGACAAACTCATGATCCAGCCGTCCGTCTACAACTCCGTGAAGGTCGGAGACACCGAGACGGCCGTGCGAAACACGTTGCCGCACGGTAAGTCGTTCCTGGCCGGGGCCATAGACGACGATCAGGCGCCCGCCGTGCCGAGGGGAGCGACGTGCGCGTCGTACCTGTCGACGGAGGACTGGCCGAACGAGGGGGACAAGATGCCTGCCTACCGCTTCTGCTTCAAGGACGGCAAACTGATCGAGAAAAAGGCCTACTTGGTCAAGTAGCAGCCATCGCCGTACGTCCCTGCAGGAGAGTTGTGATCAGAGTCCTCGTCGCGGATGACGAACCGCTCATCCGGGCGGGCATCAGGATGATCCTCACCTCGGCCGACGACATCGACGTCGTGGCGGAGGCGGCCAACGGCCGTGAGGCCGTCGACCTGGTCCGCGCCCACTCCGTCGACGTGGCTCTCCTGGACATCCAGATGCCCGTACTGGACGGGTTGTCCGCGCTGGCCGAACTGCGGCGCGCGGCACCGGCCGTACGTCCACTGATCCTGACGACGTTCGGCGAGCGGGAGAACGTACTGCGCGCGCTGAGCCACGGAGGCGCCGGGTTCCTCCTGAAGGACTCGGCGCCGGCCGAACTCATCCAGGCGGTGCGGGCGGCCGCGGCCGGGGACGCGTATCTGTCGCCGGCCGCCACCCGCCACGTGGTCGACTCGCTCGCCTCGGGGCAGGCCGCGGCGCGCGGCGAGGAGGCGCGGCGGCGTCTGGAGACACTGAGCACCCGCGAACTGGAAGTACTCGCGCTGCTCGGTGAGGGCCTGTCGAACGCCGACGCGGGCGAGCGGATCCATGTGAGCGAGGCGACGGTGAAGACGTACGTCAGCCGCATCCTGACGAAACTGCGGTGCGAGAACCGGGTACAGGCGGCGCTGCTGGCGCGGGACGCGGGGCTGGAGCCCAGCTGAGGTACCGGCCCCGCCGTCATGGGTGGTCACCGACCGACCGCGACGCGTACGGGACCTGCTTCCTCGTCAGAAAGTGACTTGCCCGGCCGGGTGCCCGCCTGGGTAGGGTCGGGCGGTGCCCGAGTTGCAGCGGCTGCGCGCCGATCACGCCCCGGCGGTCCTGGCCTTCGAGTTGGCGAACCGTGACTACTTCGCCGCGTCCGTCTCCGACCGGGGCGACAACTACTTCGAGCACTTCACAGGACAGTTCGAGGCCCTGCTGGCCGAGCAGGAGGCCGGTGTCTGCGCCTTTCATGTGCTCGTCGACGAGGACGGCTCGGTCCTCGGCAGGTTCAATCTGTTCGACCTCGTCGAGGGCGGCACCGCCGACCTCGGATACCGGGTGGCGCAGCATGTGGCCGGGCGCGGGGTGGCGACCGCGGCCGTCGAGGAAGTGTGCCGGCTGGCGGCGGCACGACACGGTCTGCGTACGCTTCGGGCGGCCACCTCGGACGAGAACATCGCGTCGCAGAAGGTGCTGGCCAAGGCCGGGTTCGTCCCGGTCGGCCGGGCGCTCCCGGCCGAGATCGGCGGCAGGCAGGGCGCTTGGTACGAGCGCACCCTCACCCCAGCAGACTGAGCAGTGCCGCCGCGGGCAACGGCCAACGGGTGTGGCCGCGCGGCCCCGTCACCCGGGTCGCGGTCAACAGCGAGTTCAGAACCGCTTCTTCCACGGCGTCCAGTACCGCGCCGAAGAGGGCGTCGAGCCCGGCATCGGGCACCACCGCCGGTCCGGCGGGCGTGCCCAGAGGACGGGTGCCGAACGCGAGGCCGTAGTCGCCGCTGCCGTGGCCGTAGCCCGCACCGACCCGGGCCAGCGCGTAGACGGCGCGGCGGGCGAGTCGGGTGAGCTGGCGGGCGTCGAGAGGCGCGTCGGTCGCGGCCACGATCATGCAGGAGCCGGTCTCCGGACCGGGATCGGATTCGTCGGTGGGGACGCCCACGTGGGTGGGAGTGACCGTACGGCCGCGTACCCGGAGCGTGCCGGCGAAGTTGGCCTGCACCAGAACCCCGAGCATCGCCTCCCGGCCCGCGAGCGGCACGCGTCGCGACGAGGTTCCGATGCCCGCCTTGAAACCGAGCGCGGTCATCCCGGTGCCCGCGCCCACCGAGCCCTCGGCGACCGGACCGGCGGACGCGGTGTCCAGTGCGGCACGGACGTGTTCCTCGCGGACCGGACGCGACCGGATGTCGGACAGGAGCCCGTCGTTGCACTCCCCCACCACGGGGTTCACGCTCCGGGCGTCAGCCCCCTCGGGCCGTTCCAGCACCCAGCCGACCAGGGCGTCCGCGACCCGGAAGGCGGACAGGGTCGAGGTGAGCAGCACCGGGGTTTCGAGGGCGCCGAGTTCGGCGATCTGCGTGGTGCCGAGGAGCTTGCCGTAGCCGTTGCCCGCGAACACCCCGGCGGGCAACGGGTTCGCGGGCCCCACTCCCTCGGGCACGATCGCCGTGACGCCACTGTGCACGTGCGGCGGGCGGATCAGTGTGGTGTGCCCGACACCGATGCCGGGCACGTCCGTGATCGCGTTGTGCGTCCCGGTGGGCAAGTCGCCGATACCGAGCCCGAGTTCACGGGCTCGGCGGGGCACGTCGGGCGCCGGCGGAACGGGGCGGGGCGACTCGGGCATGGCCAGACACTACGGCAGCACCAGTCACACCGGCGGACAGCCGCCTTCCACCCCCGTGCTGTCGGTCAGCCTGCGGCGAGGAGTTCCAGGGTGTCGATCACCCGGTTGGAGAAGCCCCACTCGTTGTCGTACCAGGCGACGACCTTCACATGACGGCCGTCGACGCGAGTGAGCGCCGAGTCGAAGATCGACGAGGCCGGGTTGCCGGTGATGTCGGAGGACACGAGCGCGTCCTCGGAGTATTCGAGGACGCCCGCGAGGGGGCCCTCGGCCGCGGTGCGGTAGGCCGCCAGCACGTCTTCGCGGGTCACGTCGCGGGAAACCGTGGTGTTGAGCTCGACGATCGAACCCACCGGTACGGGCACCCGGATCGAGTCGCCCGACAGCTTGCCGTCGAGGTTCGGCAGGACGTGGCCGATCGCCTTGGCGGCGCCCGTCGTGGTCGGCACGATGTTGACCGCGGCGGCGCGGGCACGGCGGGCGTCGCGGTGCGGGCCGTCCTGGAGGTTCTGCTCCTGCGTGTAGGCGTGCACCGTGGTCATGAAGCCGTGCTCGATACCGGCGAGTTCGTCGAGCACCGCGGCCAGCGGGGCCAGCGCGTTGGTCGTGCAGGAGGCGTTGGAGACGATCGTGTGCGTGGCCGGGTCGTAGGCGTCGTTGTTCACCCCGAACGCGAGCGTGACGTCGGCGCCGTCCGAGGGCGCGCTGACGAGCACCTTGCGCGCGCCCGCGTCGAGGTGGACGCGGGCGGCCTTGGCGGAGGTGAAACGGCCGGTGGACTCAAGGACGAGGTCGACATTCAGCGCGGCCCAGGGCAGGTCCGCCGGTTCGCGTTCGGCGAGCACCTTGATGCGCCGGCCGTCGACGACAAGGGTGTCCCCGTCGACGGAGACGGGGCGGCCGAGCCGGCCGGAGGTCGTATCGAAGGCGAGCAGCCGGGCCAGGGTTGCGGGCTCCGTCAGGTCGTTGACGGCGACGACTTCGAGGGTGCTGTCGCGTTCGAGCAGGGCGCGCAGCACATTGCGTCCGATGCGGCCGAATCCATTGATGGCGATGCGAGTCATGAGTGAAGTCCCTTCGGTTCGACTCCAGGCTCGCGCGCGGCAACCGTCGGTGACAGTGGCGCGATCGCCACGGTTCAAAAGGATTTCGCCAACGCCGTCGCAGGGCTTTCGCCCAAGGCCGTCGCAGGGTCTCGGCTACTCCCCCTGGGCGAAGGTGCGCCGGTACTCGCTCGGTGTGGTGCCGAGCAGGCGGTGGAAGTGCAGCCGCAGGTTGGCGCCGGTGCCGAGGCCGACGTCGGCGGCGATCTGCTCGACGCTGCGCTCGGACCGTTCGAGCAGTTCGCGGGCCATGTCGACGCGGGCGCGCATGACCCACTGCATCGGTGTGTAGCCGGTCTCGTCGACGAAGCGCCGGGAGAACGTGCGGGGTGAGACGGCCGCTTGCCGGGCCAGTGTTTCCAGGGTGAGGGGCTCGCCGAGCCGGTGCAGGGCCCACTCGCGGGTGGCGGCGAACCGTTCGCCGAGCGGTTCGGGCACGCTGCGCGGCACGTACTGGGCCTGGCCGCCGCTGCGGTACGGGGCCGCGACCAGGCGCCGGGCCGCGTGGTTGGACGCGGCCACGCCGAGGTCGCCGCGCAGGATGTGCAGGCAGAGGTCGATGCCGGAGGCGGCGCCCGCCGAGGTGAGCATGCTGCCCTCGTCGACGAACAGGACGTTCTCGTCAACTTTGACGAGTGGGTACTTCGCCGCGAGGGCCCGCGTGTAGTGCCAGTGGGTCGTCGCCCGCTTGCCGTCGAGGAGGCCGGTGGCGGCGAGCGCGAAGGCACCCGTGGAGATCGCGGCGAGCCGTGCGCCCCGGTCGTGGGCGGTGATCAGCGCGTCGAGGACGGGCTGCGGCGGGTCCTCACGGTCCGGGAACCGATAGCCGGGGACGAAGACGATGTCCGCCCAGGCCAGCGCGTCGAGGCCGTCGGCGACGTGGTACGACAGGCCGTCACCGCCGGTTACCAGTCCGGGAGCCGCACCGCACAGCCGCACCTCGTACGGCATGCTCGCCCGCGTCGTGAAGACCTGTGCGGGGATACCGACGTCGAGCGGCTTGGCGCCTTCGAGGACGAGGACGGCGACACGGCGGAGGCGGGCGGCTGACACGCCAACAGCGTACGCAGAGGTACCGCCACCCGGCCGCGAGGACCCGGGAAGGACCAGGTCAGACCTTCCAGGACCGCAGCTGGTCGGCGACGGCCACGACCCCGACGCGGGTGTCGCGGATCTTGCGGACGAGTTCGGAGAGCGCGCCGTAGGGCGGGTCGATGCCCTCGCCGGACTGGCCCATGTACTGGGCGGCGACGAACGCGGCGTACAGGCTGTTGCGGTGCGGCAGCGGCTCCAGGCGCACGATGGTGTGCATGAGCGCGGCGGCCCGCCAGGCGGCGTCCGGATCAGACGCGGCAAGGGTCGGCAGCTTGGTCTTGTGGCGGGCTACGGCGGCCACGAGCGCGGAGTAGTCCGAGACCGACATGTCCTCGTCGGAGAGGGCGGCCTCCTGGACGTCGAGCAGCCAGGAGACGTCGATGTACAGGTGCATCAGGCGGCCGCGACCCCACCGCGCTCGGAAGGCGGCACCTCTTCGGGGAAGGCGTCGTCGAACTCGCCGCGCAGCCGCTCGGCCCACGCGGACGCGCCGGCGACGAACCGGCCACGCTGCATCTCCCGAACGCCGAGGTCGTGCAGGTACTGCTTGAGGCTCTTGCCCTCGGCCGCGGCGGCGGCGCGCACTCCGTCGAGTTCCTCTTCGGTGAAGGACACATTCAGTGATGGCATACATCGATGGTACCTAGTTGGTGCCACGGGTGCGAGAGGCCTTGTCTCCTCGTTGTTCGCAGTCCCCGGGACCGGATCGCGAGGGTCGACGCCTAGGCTGCGGAGATGATCTCTCGCGACTATCTCTTCGACATGTTCTCGCTGGACGGCCGGGTGGCCGTGGTGACGGGCGGCAGTTCCGGCATCGGCCGGGCGGTCGCCGGGGCGCTCGCGCGGGCGGGGGCCCAGGTCGTCGTAGTGGCCCGCAAGGAGGAGGAACTGGCGGCCACCGTCGACGAGTTGGTGGCGGAGGGGTGCCGGGCCGCGTGGGTGAGCGGGGATCTGGGGACGCGTGACGGGGTGCGTGCGGCGGCGGAGGCCGCGGCCGAGGCGTTCGGCGAGCCGGACATTCTCGTGAACAGCGCCGGGATCAACCTCCGGCCGCCGATGGGCGAGTTGGGCGAGGACGTGTGGGACACCACGATGGCGTTGAACCTGGAGGCGCCCTACCTCCTGGGACAGCGGTTCGGTCCCGGCATGGCCGAGCGGGGCTTCGGGCGGATCATCCACATCACCTCCCAGCAGGCGCATCGCGCGTTCGTGCAGAGCGGCGCCTACGGCGTCTCCAAGGGGGCGTTGGAGTCGCTGGCCCGGTCGCAGGCCGAGGCGTGGTCGCCGTACGGCGTCACCTGCAACACGCTGGTGCCGGGGTTCGTGATGACGCCGCTCAACGCGCGACTGTCGAGCGACCCGGAGAAGGTGGCGGCGCTGGCCGCCCGAACGATGGTCGGGCGCAACGGACTTGCCGAGGACTTCGCGGGCGCAGCGGTGTTCCTGGCGAGCCGTGCCTCCGCCTATGTCACCGGTCAGTCGGTCTTCGTCGACGGGGGGTTCTCCGTGCACTAGCTCAACGCCCCGTGGGCGTCGGCCGGTTGGGGATCGTTGCACGAGAGGCGTGGCACATTGCCGGCCGAACAGGCCTCAACCGCCCCCAGTGCCCGCGTGGCCTGCACAGTGTGAGGGCCGGGCGCGGTGATCCCATCCTGGAGTAGGCACGGCACCGACGTGCAGGGCGCGTGGGAATCAATCGTGGCCGCCGAACGCTCTGGCCTGCGTGAAGAAGATAGGTTTCCTTTCGTTCGGTCACTGGTCGCCGAGCCCGCATTCCAAGACCCGGTCGGCCGCGGACTTCCTGCACCAGTCCATCGATCTGGCGGTCGCCGCCGAGGAGCTGGGCGTGGACGGCGCGTACTTCCGCGTGCACCACTTCGCGCAGCAGGCGGGCAGTCCGTTCCCGCTGCTTTCGGCCATCGGCGCGCGGACCTCGAAGATCGAGATCGGCACCGGCGTGATCGACATGCGCTACGAGAACCCGCTGTACATGGCCGAGAACGCGGGCGCGGCCGACCTCATCTCCGGCGGCCGGCTGCAGCTCGGCATCAGCCGTGGCTCACCGGAGCAGGTGATCGACGGCTGGCGCTACTTCGGCTACGCCCCCGAGGAGGGCGAGACCGGCGCGGACATGGCCCGGCAGCACGCCGAGGCGTTCCTCAAGGTGATCGAGGGCGAGGGTTTCGCGCGGCCGAATCCGCGGCCTATGTTCCCCAACCCGCCGGGGCTGCTGCGCGTCGAGCCGTACTCCGAGGGGCTGCGGGATCGGATCTGGTGGGGGTCCAGCTCGAACGCGACCGCCGTCTGGGCCGCGCAGCTGGGGATGAACCTGCAGAGCTCCACGCTGAAGGACGACGAGACGGGCGAGCCGCTGCACGTCCAGCAGCGCAAGCAGATCGAGGCGTACCGCGAGGCATTCAAGGAAGCGGGCCACACGCGCGAGCCGCGGGTGTCCGTCAGCCGCAGCATCTTCGCCCTGACCGACGACGTGGACCGCGCCTACTTCGGCCACGACCGCAACTCGCGCGACCAGGTCGGCATGATCGACGACACGACCAGGGCGATCTTCGGACGCTCTTACGCCGCCGAGCCGGACGTGCTGGTCAAGCAGCTCAAGGAGGACGAGGCCATCCAGGCCGCGGACACCCTCCTGCTGACCGTCCCGAACCAGCTCGGGGTCGACTACAACGCCCATGTGCTGGAGAGCATCCTGACCGAGGTGGCACCGGAGCTCGGCTGGCGCTGAGTGGTCCGGCGCCCTGCTTCGGGATGTCGAAGGCGACCGCCCGCCGCCGGTTCCCGACCTGGTCGCGAGCCGGCGTCCGGGGCCGCCGACTGAACACCCTTGCCGACAGACCGTGTTGGTGTCAGACCGCCACCTCGTCGGCCTCGGCCAGCACATCCGTCAAGGTCGCCCGGGCCCGCGCCACGCGGGAGCGGACCGTGCCGATCGGGCAGTCGCCGGGTCAGGTAGTGCTCGTAGTCGGAGAACGCTTCACGCCTGTAACTCCAGGCGGAGTTCAGTTCTTCTCTGACGGCCGGGTGGGCCGATTCCAGCGCCTCGACCACCGGAAGCAGTTCGGGATAGGCGTAGGGGTCGTGCCAAGGGGGCGTGGACAGTCCCGGCAGGATCCACTTGGCGCCCTTCTGGAGCGGGTGCCGCCGCCTCCGCCGGGCTCCAGCATCCGCTCGACGCGGGTGATCGCGTCCGCGCCGTGCACGGCTCTGATCGCCGCGAAGGCGTCCTCCATCTCTGGCGTCACACGGACCTCCTGACTGGTGTCGTGACCGGGCGCGGGATCGAGCCGTCGCACTGGCAGTCGGGAGCGGGAGTGGGTGAGTTCCCGAGCGTTTCCGTCAACTCTTCTTCAGTTACGGGGAGTTGGAGCGCCGACGCCCACCAGGAGGGCGCCGGCCCTCACGTCACGCCGCCTGGACGGCGGCCTCGGTCTCGGCTTCGCGCAGCAGGCGTTCCAGGGTGGTCCTCGCCCTGGCGACCCTGGAGCGGATCGTGCCGACGGGGCAGCCGATGAAGCGCGCCGCCTCGTCGTACGGCAGACCGACCACCTGGGTCAGCACGAACGCCTCACGGCGCTCGTCGGGCAGCGACTCCAGCAGGTCGAGGAGCGCGATGCCGTCGTCGAAGCCCGGCAGGCCGCTGGGCTGGGCGCGTTCCAGGGCCAGTTGCCAGTCGTGCGCGTCGGCCAGCCGCGGTCGGACCGCGGCCCGCCGGAAGCTGTCTGCCACCGCGCGACGGGCGATGGACAGCAGCCAGGTGCGGGCCGAGGCACGGCCCTCGAAACCCGGCAGGCTGTCGAGAGCTCGTACGAACGTGTCCTGGGTCAGGTCGTGCGCGGTCTGCGGGTCGCCGCTGAGATGGACGACGTAGCGCAGTACGTCGCCGTGCAGCGCGCGGACGAAGCGCTCGGTCGCCTGGGGATCGCCGTTTCGGGCGGCCAGGGCCCAGGCGGTGGCGGAGGCGTCCGCCACGGCACGGTCCGCGCGGCGGGGAGCGGGCAGCACAGAAGTGATCACGTGGTGTCCTTCTCGGGTCGTCCGGGGCCGACGTCCCGCGATGGGGCACGGCTCTCCGGCACATGGGGTGCGGCCGTACGCGATGGGTACGGCGATGCCCGGGGCTCGGCGCGCGCTCGTCGGCTCGCACGAAGTGGTGTGCGGCGCTGGGAAGACCCGCGTCGGAACGCGGTGCGACGAAGTGCGGGTGAGCCCCCGGTGGATCCGGCTGTCTCAGACGACAGCGGGGCCCGTGGGCGGTCCCCGGGTGGTGAGGGAGTAGCAGAGAAGGAAGCGGGCCAGGGACGACCGGTACGCGAGGGTGCGGCGCCTGCGCGCGGACGGGCGGCGGGCCGGTACCGGCAGTGCCAACAGCATCCGCAGGGGTTCGGCCAGCCGTGCCGCCGCCGCCCGCAGGACGCGGAAGGCGGCGCGTTCGCCGTGGGCGAGCCACAGCCCGCACAGGACGGCGGCGAGGAGGTGGGCGGCGAGCATGCCGAACGAGGCGCCGCCCGTCATGGTGTGCGCGTACCCCATGTCGGCCGAGCCGCGCGCCATGTGTGCCATGCCGCTCATGTCCATGGCGTCCATGGACATGGACGCCATGGAGTCCGAGGAACCCATGGCCGTGCCGCCCATGTCGGCCGACGCTGTACCACTCCCGGGCATCAGGTTCTGGCCCAGGGAGAACGTCTCGTGGAGCGCCGTCTGGGCGGCGACCACGACCGTGACGATCAGTCCGCGCCCGCGCTCACGGCCGGCCAGGAACCAGCCGGCCGTGCCGGTCGCGGCGGCACCGGCGCCCATGGTCCACCACGGGACGGGAGCGCCGGACATCATCACGTGACCGAGGGCGGCCAGCAGCACGCAGACGGCGGCGAACACACCCGCCCGCAGCGTGCGGCCCCACCCTCCGACAGTCATAGCGCGCCCATCTTTGCACCCGACGTCTGATCGTCATCAGGGGGTACGGGCGCACACCGGGGCTTCGACTCACCACGGATGCGGTGACTCATGTCACATGACGGCACGGGGAACTCGATGGCTGTTCGGGCCGACTACTGGAGCGAGACGCTGCCGGGACGCACGACCACGGCGAGCACCGTGACCCGCCCGCTGCGCCGGAACTCGAAGGTGAAGGGCACGAGGTCGCCGGAACGCCACTGGCCCGTGGCCGCCGAGACCGTCAAGTCGACCCCGGTCGGCGACATGGCGAGGCTGTCGCCCGCCGCAATGTCGACGGAGTCGATCGCGGTGTCGTAGGCCGCGTTGCCTTCGGTCACACGGCGCCGGGAGAGGGCGAAGGGCGGAGGGCCGAGTTCCGATGCCCGTCCATGACGTAGGTCACAGACACAGGTTCCAAGAAGAACGGGCCGAGGGGGGGGGGGGTGGCGCGACCCCCCGCCCCGGGGGGGGGGTGGGGGGGGCGGGGCGGGGGGCCGGCCCCGCCGCGGGGGGGGGGGGGGGGGGGGCGCGGGGC
>NZ_JBHYWD010000001.1:1206542-1247775 GCF_042751305.1 Streptomyces hokutonensis | reverse complement strand
CCCCTCTCGCCAGCCCCGCCACTTTCTATCACAAACAATCACTCACAAAAAAACACCGCCCGCGGGCGCCCCCCCCCCCCCCCCCCCCCCCCTCGTCGTGGGGAGTTGGTCAGGCCGGGACGGGGTCCGGCTCCTTCGACGGGGTGGTGGAGTCCGGGCGCGCGGGCTGGAGGAGGCGTTCGGCGAGTGGGGCGAAGATCAGGCCGAGGGCCGTCCAGAGGATGAGCTGCGCGGCGACGGAGTAGAAGCGGAAGTTGAACAGCACGTCCGCCGGGAAGCCCGGGTAGACGATGGTGCCCTTCGAGTCCTTCAGCGGCAGCGGTGTCTCGGTGGCCTGGTTGCCGAAGTTGGCCTTGTTGTACGAGAGATGGCCGAGCTGCGGCAGAAGCAGCATGACGATGCCGATCGCGACGACGAACGCGGCACCGGCGAGCAATGTGGCGTTCCAGTTGCCGAAGCGGGCCTGGAGCCGCTTGCCGAGGTAGACGGCACCCGCGAGAAAGGCGACGGAGCACACGATCATGATCAGATACAGGGCGCTGCGCTGCTGGATGGTCTCCTCGTGGCCGATCGCGGGCGGGTTGGCCGGGTACTTCAGGAACGGCACCAGGTACATGCCGAGGAAGCCGCCGCCGGCGACGAGAAGTGCCAGGTTGCGGGCCCGCAGACCGCCGGTGCGGCCGAGGCAGACGGTGTAGGCGACGGCGAACAGCGCGCCCATCGCCATGCCGAAGAAGACCATGCCGACGCCGATGCCCACATTGGCCTGGACGGTGCGGCTGAACAGGTCGGGGTCGGCGGCCTCGACGGGCATGCCGGCCGCCTTGTCCAGGGCGTTCTGAACGGCGTCACGGCCGTTCTCGTAGTCGATGGCCTTCGCGATCTGCGGTTCGGCGAAGATCCGCGCGAACACGAACGCGAGCAGGCCCGCTACTGCGCCGGCGAGCACACCGCGCAGTATGAGCTTCTTTTCCATGTCGAGTTGTCCGTACGTCCGGGTGCCGGCGGAAGGTCAGTGGCAGGGGAAGCCGAGGAAGTGGCGGGCGTCGTGGACGAACTCGTGGACGTGCATGTCGTTTCCGAACACCGACACGGCGCCCTGGTCGACGCCGATGAAGTAGTAGACGGCCAGCGCGATCAGCGCGGTGCCGACCAGCCAGACGATCGACTTCGAGATCGGCAGGACGACCGGCGTGGACACCGGACGGGATGTGGAAATGCTGCTCAAGGTGAGCCCTCCTTCGGGATCGTGCGTCCCTTGCGTGTACGGGCGAGTGACGGTTCAGTGTCTGACTCGCCCACCACCTCCGGCGGCGGGCTCACAGTGGCGCGACCGTGCTGGAATTCCACCAGCTTCCTTATGCCATCACTACAGGGGGAGCGTACGGCGCGGCTCTCCGGACCGTCAATCAGGCCCGTGCCGGGACGAGCGGCTGCGGGGCGTCACACGGGTGGCGCAATCGCGTGGCGGCCCGGACGGCAGGCGCTTACTACTGGACAGGATCAGCTGGTTCATCGCGCTTCGGGGGGCGATAGCAGCATCACCCTCTTCATGGAGCCGAGCATGACCACCCGCTCTTTCCCGCCCAGCCCGGACCGACCCGAGATATCTGACGACAGCGCGGTCCACCCGCGCGCGCTGCACAGCCTGGTGCATGCCGCCGTCACCGACCGGCCGTTGGAAGAGGTCCTCCAGCTCATCACGTTGCTGGAGCAGTCACCGAAGTACGCGCAGGCCACCGTCGACGCCCTGCGGGCGATCGGTGTGGACCGGCCCGTGGAGGACGTGACGCGCCTGGTGACCCTGCTGACACAGCCGCCACGCCATCCCGGCTCCGCCGACGAGACGATCCGCGCGGCGGCCGAGTCCCGGTCCGTGGAGGACGTCACCCGGCTGATGGCCCTGCTGCACCGGGCTCCGCTGGAGCCGCACTGCGGCGAGGAGGCGGTACGGGCCGCGGCGGCCCGGCCGGTCGAGGAACTGGTCCAGTTGATCGGCCGTCTCGCCGAGGAACAGGACACGCCCGTCCGGGCCTCGGGAGCGGCGGCCGATCAGTCCATCGCTCCGGCCACGGCCGAACCAGTCCGGACGGACACGCCCGAGCCGGAGCGGCCGGGCGACCGCCCGGCCCGCCTACGCCATCCACGGCCTCCGCGTACGGCCCCGCGGCGCGCCGAACTCCCGGTCTGGCCGCGGCTGTTCGCGGCGGCGGCGCTCGTCCTGTGCGGGCTGGCCCACTTCCCGTTGCACCGGGACGGAGCCTCCGGTGCCGCCTACGGTTTCGCGCTCGGGGTCTCGATCCTGTGCGTTCTGCTGGCACCTGCGCTGGTTCTCCACGGCGGGCTGCCCGTACTCGCCCTGTCCATGGTGGTGCCGGCCACATTGGCGGCGATCCAGCTGTTCGACGGGCGGTTCCACTCCACGCGGCTGTCCCAGGCGCTGCGGATCACTGCCGCGCCGCCCTGGCTGGCGGGGCTGATGGCCGCCCTCGCCGCGCTGGCGGCACTCACGGCCCTGCTCGCGCTCCTCACCGCACGGAGGGTCAGCAGGCAACTCGCCCTTCCCGACCGTCCCGACCGTCCCGACGACCACGCGATGGCCGAGGCGAACCGGACATCCGGGTAGGGTCGGCCGCCTTCGTACGACAGCCTCCGCTCACCCGGAGCGGAGGCTCAAGGAGCGGTGGCGTCAGGGCTGTTGCCGGCGCCGCCGCTCGCGGACGGCACGGTCGACGCCAAGGTCCCAGGGCTGGAACCGGCGCTTTCACCGGTGCCGCTGCCGGTGCCTGAGCTCGTGTCCGGCTCCGCGCTCGCGGACGGCGAGGCCGTGCCGCCCGTCCGTGACCCCGTGCCGCTGGACGTGAGCGGGGTGGGTGTGGGGCTCTGTGCGGGTGCGGGCGTCCCGGCCGAACCGCCGCCCATCGACGTGCCGTTGCCCGATTCGCCCCGCACCGCGGCGGCTATCGGCTTGCCCATGATGAGCTCGCCCGCGGTGACCGTGACCATCGCCAGCGCGAACACCAGGCCTGTCGCCAGCAGGTACTTCTTCCAGCCGACGGACTTCCAGAAGGAGCCGGTCCGATACGTGGTCACCGACTCGCTCTCGGTGCGGGTGGTGTTCGGCGTCTCGTTGGGTAACGCGAACGCCGCCCGGGCGTCGGCGCGTTGGATCGCGCGCTCCTCAGTCGGCGTCAGCACCATCGCCACCGCGGGTACCCGCCTGCGGATCCCCTCGCCCGTCCGCCGGAACGCGTGCTGGAAGACCGCCGCGCCGGTGGTCGCGCTGGTGCTGACCACGGCGGCACCGATGATCGTCCCGGTCACCCCCAGCAAGGACGCCAGCACCGCTCCCACCACGGTGGCAAGCGCGCTCGCGACCACCTGCACCGCGGTCAGATCGAGGACCTTGCGTTTCGGCGACGGCTTCTTCTCTTCCCGCTTCTTCTCTTCTTCCTTCTGACTCTCCATCCGGGTCGACTGCCCGGTGGACCGCGTTTCACTTCTCCTCGCGCCAACAGGGCTTCGACCGCGGCCGGGTTCAGGCCGACGGCCGCCCCGAAAGCGACTCGGTGAACGGCGTGACCGGGTGTTCCAGGGTTTCGCCGTCCACGGTGATGTCGACCACCTCGTTGTAGAAGGCGAGCAGGTCTTTGACGGCGCCGACCGCGGGCAGCGGTTCCGGATAGCTCCAGACGATGTTCGGCGGGACGCCCGGGCCGTCGGCCTCGCCGCGCCACGACCAGTACGTGGCCGTCCCCTTGTAGGGGCACCCGGTGCTGTGGTCGGTCGGTTCGAAGAGGTCCAGCCGGACGTCCTCGCGTGGGATGTAGTACCGGGTCGGCAGGCCGGTCTCGAAGAGAAGGACCGGACGGTGGGTGTCGGCGACGACCGTGCCGTCGATCTCGACCCGGACATGACGGCTGCTGGGGAGGGCGTCCACCCGTTTGTGCGGGTCGCGGGGGTGGACGAAGATCTCTTCCTCCTCCTCGTACCAGTGGTCGAGGCCGCGTCCGACGCGCCGGAACCACTCGAAGGCGATGTGCCCGGCCAGGTCCTCGGCGGGGAAGGTCCAGGCCGCGTTCTCCACCAAGCGGCCGTCGACTTCGAGGTCGTAGAAGACGCGTGATCCGGTGTGTGTGCCACTCGGGCCGGTCGGGGGGTTCTTCGCGGGGCGGAGCAGGTCCTCGCGGACCTCGTGGTGCGGGAAGGCGTAGAGCGGTACCGGGACACCCGGCTCCCAGACGAGGACGGGGTGCCTGCTGTCCACGACGGTGACGTCTCCCTTGAGGCCGCGGACCCAACGCCTGCTCGGTTCCCACAGCAGTCCTTCGGGTGTGGTCCTGACGTCTCGCGCGGTGGGGAACGTGCTCATGACCGTTTCTCCTTTCGGCCGAGGCCTGCGGCGATCTGGACACAAAGCTGTCACACACGGCCGGAATCCGCCGCCGGGCGGCCGGGGTTGGCACTGGTACGACCCGGTTTCGAGGCCGGGTCTCGTGCGACGAAGGAGTGATCGTGACCGTTGACCTCACTGCGACGGATCTGCAGGCCTTCACCCAGGAATGGCTGGGGTGGTATCGCGGTCAGGAGGAACGGCTGGCCGCCCCGCACGGGTTCCTGGCGATCACCGGACTGCACTGGCTCGACGAGCGGCCGCAGCGCTTCCCGGACGCGCCGGGTGCCTGGTGGACCGACGCGGAAGGGGTCGCCGTAACCCTCGACGACGATGAGGAACTCGTCGTGGGCGGAACGCCCGTGCGGGGTGAGTACCGCTTCGGTGTGCTGCCCGAGCGGGGCGGTGTCGACGCGGTCTGGGGTGACGCGGTGATCGAGGTGGCCAGGCGCGGCGGGCACGACATCGTACGGCCCCGGCACCCGGACGCGCCGCTGCGCACCGCCTTCGCCGGTACCCCCGCCTACGCGCCGGATCCCCGCTGGGTGGTCCGGGGACGGTACACGGCCTTCGAGACGCCGCGCCCGACGACCGTGGGCGCGGCGGTCGAGGGCCTGGAGCATGTGTACGACGCACCGGGCCGGGTCGATTTCGAGCTGGACGGGCACCCGCTGGCGCTGACCGTGTTCCCCGGGCGTGGGCCGGGCGGGCTGCTGGCCCTCTTCACGGACGCCACCTCCGGGGTGACCACCTACGCTGCCAACCGGGCCCTCTCGCTCGCCCCGCCCGCCGCCGACGGCACGGTCGTCCTGGACTTCAACCGCGCGGCCAACCTCCCCTGCGCCTATACGGACCTGGCGACCTGCCCGCTGCCGCCGGCGGAGAACCGCCTGCCGGTGGCCATCGAAGCGGGGCAGAAGATTCCGCGTGAGCGGGGTGGGATCTGAGTCCCTGCTCCACAACCAAGCGCGCCTCTCAGTCGTCCCCATGAGTGGCGCGCCGCTTTTGTGCGCCCGTGACCCCCCACCGATCACGCGCACTGACCACGCGCGGGAATGAGGTCGCATGCTGCGAATTCACTTCACCTCACGGGATCTGCAGAGCATCCGGGTCGCCCGTCGGCCTCATGCGCTGTGGGAACTCGTCTGCGGTGTCTGCCGATTGGACAGCCGACAGGGGGCGCTCGAATTCGGGCACTGGCGCCGCTCGGTGCGCGACCGCCTGGCCGAGGACCCGCGGGCCGGGCGGGCCCTGTCGCCGTTGCGGACGCTGATTCCTTCAGTGGGCTACATCCCCGACTTCCTCACGCCGTCCGTCACGGGCGGCGGTCTGGCCCGCGGTCTCGACGAGGTACGGGCCACCTCCCGCGCCCGGTTGACCCGTGAGCTGTCCCGGCTCGCCGAGTCGCGTCCGCTGCCGTCGTGGGTCTCCACGCTCGACCGGCCGGGGACCAAGGCCCTGGGGGCGTTGACGCGGGCCCTGGAACTGTCCTGCGGGACACTGCTCGATCCGTACTGGCCCCGCGTCCAGGCCGCCGTCGGCGACGATGTCGACCTGCGCTCCCGCGCCCTCCTCGACGGCGGCACCTCCGCCCTCCTCAACAGCCTGCGCCCGCACGCCCGTTGGCACGCCCCGGTGCTGGAGGTGGACTATCCCGTCGACCGCGAACTGCATCTGGAGGGGCGGGGCCTGCTGCTCGTCCCGTCCTACTTCTGCTGGCGCAGACCCACCGCCCTCGCGGACCCCACGCTCGGTCCTGTGCTCGTCTACCCGGTCGCCAAACAGCCCCTGGAGATCGTCCGGACGGGCAACGACGGGCTGGAGCGACTGCTCGGCCGTACCCGGGCGGCCGTACTGGCGCATCTGGCCGGCCATGGCGCACGGACCACGTCCGAGGTGGCTTCGGCGGCCAACATCGCGTTACCCAGCGCCAGTTACCAGCTCGGCGTGCTGCGCGACGGAGGTCTGATCGCCAGCCACCGGGACGGCCAGTTCGTACGGCACTCGGCGACGCCCCTGGGACTGCGCCTGCTGGACCGCTGACCAGCGACTGCCGGGAGCGGGCGCGGTGGCCACCGTGCGCAGGGGAACGGTGGCCGCCGCGCCCGTGGGTCAGACCGCCTGCCGACGGTCCGTGGCGGTGCGGTGGGTGAGCGGTTCGCGCAGGCCGAGGTGTTCGCGCAGGGTCGTGCCGGTGTATTCGGTGCGGTAGACGCCGCGTTCCTGGAGTGCGGGGACGAGCAGGTCGACGATGTCGTCCAGACCGTCGGGGATCAGGTACGGCGTGACGTTGAAGCCGTCGACGGCGCCGTGGCGGACGTAGTGGGCGAACTTGTCCGCCAGGCCCTCCGGAGTGCCGACATGGCCGCGCTGGGGGCCGAGCGCGATCACGGTCTCGCGCAGCGACCAGCGGTTCGCGTCGGCCTTCTCCCGCCATTCGGCGACGACTTGGCGCGGATCGGCGATGCGCCGTGCGCCGAAGGAGCCGTCGTTCTCGGCGACGACCGGGTCCTCCTTGGGCAGCGGCCCGTCGGCGTCGCGGCCGGAGAGGTCGATGCCCCAGATGAGTCCGGCGATACCCAACGCCGTTGCCGGGGTGACCTGTTGGAGACGGATCCAGCGTTTCTTCTCCAGGGCCTCCTCCTCCGTGGCACCGATGATGATCTCGGTGCCCGGGAGGATCCGCAGGTCGTCCTCGGGGCGGCCGACGGCCCGCAGCCGGATCCGCAGGTCGTCGGCGAAGGCGAGCGCGTCGTCGAAGTCGTTGCCGTGCGCGGAGAAGATGACGTCGGCGTTGCGGGCGGCGAAGTCGCGGCCCTCGCCGGAGTCCCCGGCCTGGAAGATCACCGGGTGTCCCTGGGCGCTGCGCGGCAGGGTGGGTGCGAGGTCGACGTCGAACTGCGGCCCCTGGTGGCGGACTTGGCGTACGGCGCCGGGTGCCGACCAGGCGGGTGCGTCGGCCGAGCCGGAGATGGCCGCGTCCGCCCAGCCGTCCCAGAGCGCGCGGGCGACGGTGAGGAACTCCTCGGCGCGCCGGTAGCGGTCGGCGTGGTCGAGGTAGCCGCCGCGGCGGAAGTTGGCGCCGGTCCAGGCGTTGTCGGTGGTCACCACGTTCCAGCCGGCGCGGCCCTCGGAGAGCAGGTCGAGGCCGGAGAGGCGGCGGGCGAGGTCGGCGGGTTCGTTGAAGGTGGTGTTGGAGGTGCTGACCAGGCCGATCCGGTCGGTCACGGCGGCCAGCGCGGCGAGTTGGGTGATGGCGTCGGGCCGCCCGGCGACGTCGAGGTCGTGGATCTGTCCGTCGACCTCGCGCAGCCGCAGCCCCTCCCCCAGGAAGAACGCGTCGAACAGGCCTCGTTCGGCGGTCTGCGCGACGCGCCGGAAGTTGGCGGGGTCGATCTGGGAACCGCTGGCCGGGTCGGACCAGATGGTCCAGTGGTTGACACCCTGGAAGAAGACGCCGAAGTGGAGTCGGGCGTCCGGGCGGGGGACGTCGAGAGGGTCGGTGCGGGTCATCGGGCTTCCTCCTGGACGGCCGCGGCGGCGTACCGGTTCGCGGGCCGGTCGAGGCCCAGGTGAGTGCGCAGGGTCGCGGCGGGCAGGGGCCGTAGGGCGTGCCGTCGTTCGAAGAGGTGGGGCAGGACGAGCCGGGAGAGTTCCGGGAGGTCCTCGTCGAGCACCAGCGGGTGCAGCCGTACTCCGTCCACCACGCCCCTCAACTCCCCCAGCAGCAGGGCGAGTCCGGCGGCCGAGCCGATGTGGCGCAGCCGTCCGCGGTCGGGCCAGGGCGCGTGGCGTTCGAGGTCGGCGACGCGTTCCTCGGCCGTGGCGTGGGCGGTGTCGAGGGCGACCTCGATCTCGGCGAAGGTCCGCGGGGTTCCGGCGGTGGCCGCGCCCGAGGTGACCCCTACGAGATCACGGCCCTCGACGAGGGCGATGTCGAGTTGCCCGGCTGGCACGCGGTCGGGGTGGCCGAGCACGACGAGTTGGCCCTGCGGTGGACGCGGCACGATCGCCGGGCCCTTGACCGTGTAGGTGTCGCCGGTGAAGTCGACGTAGTGCAGCCGCTCGCGGTCGAGATACCGGCTGGTGGCGACGGAGCGGATGACCGCGTCGTCCTCCCAGGAGTCCCACAGCGCGCGGACGACCTCCACGCCGTCACGGGACTCGCGGGCGCGGGCCGCGGCCCCGTCGACGAGCGGGCGCCCCCACACCGTGGCGGCCTCGGCCCGCGTGTCCTCGCTCACCACCCACCCGGCGCGCCCGGCCGAGATGTGGTCCAGGGACGCCAACTGGCTGGAGACATGGAACGGTTCGGCGTAGGTGAGCGGCACGACCGGCGCGATGCCGACGACACTCGTCGACGCGGCGATGAACGCGGCCCGCTCCACCGCGCCGATCCGGCCGACCACGTCCGGGCCGGTGCCGGGCGGGAGCGCGCCGTCCTCCAGGGTGAGCAGGGTGAACCCGGCGTTCTCCGCGTCGGCGGCGACACGGGCCACACGGCGCGGGCTCAGCAGGTGGTCGGGCGAGTGGGCGGCGCGGCGCCAGGCCACGGGATGGGCGCCGTCGCCGTCGATTTCGAGGGCGAGCCGCAGAGCGGAGCCGGACATGGGGGTTCCTTCCGAGAACGCGTCGAGACGGACGGCCCGTGGGGCCGACGTGGGTCAGGGGCGTACGGAAGGACAGACGGCGGAGGCGGTACGGCAGTAGTCGACGTGCCGCCGGATGATCAGCCGCGCGCCCGGGACGGCACCGCGAGGTGCGGCGTCACATGCGCGCATGGGGCCTCCACCCGTCCGGGAGCGATCGTCTCAACCTACGTCGTCGGTCCCGGAAGATGTCAAGAACATTAGATGTACGCGCATACGGCGGTGCGGGCGAGCGGCTCCGTACTTCAGCGCGGCGGCTCCGCGCTCTCTCCGAATTCCAGCCCCGTCATGAGTTCGGCGAAGGCGCGGGCCGCGCCGGGGGCCGTGAAGAGCCGGTCGAGCCGGGCGCGGGCCAGGCCGCGGCGGAAGGGGCCGGAGTCGGTGGCGTCGCCGGCGTCGTGGAGCATGCCGGTCATCCAGTGGGAGAACTCCTGGTCGTTCCAGACGCGGCGCAGACAGCGCTCCGAGTAGGTGCGCAGGGCCGTGTCGTCGTGGTCGTGGACGGAGTCCCGTACGGCCCGGGCGAAGAGGTCGGCGTCGTAGAGCGCGAGGTTCATGCCCTTGCCGCCCATCGGCGAGACGATGTGTGCCGCGTCGCCGACGAGGAAGAGACGGCCGTACTGCATCGGGTCGTGGACCAGGCTGCGGAGGCGGAAGATCTCGCGGTCGGTGATCGGACCGGAGACGAGGGCCGGGTCGCCGAGCCGGGTGCGAAGGGCGTCCCAGACCCGGTCGT
Source organism: Streptomyces hokutonensis (assembly GCF_042751305.1). Taxonomy (GTDB): domain Bacteria; phylum Actinomycetota; class Actinomycetes; order Streptomycetales; family Streptomycetaceae; genus Streptomyces; species Streptomyces hokutonensis_A. The sequence continues at coordinate 1,237,997 of NZ_JBHYWD010000001.1, read as the reverse complement.
CGGGCCAGGCGTCGGGATGGTCGTCGGGCGGGCACTGGAGGTAGTAGCGGCTGGTGTACGGGCCGCGCGGGAAGTGCGCGGCGAAGCCCTGCGGGCTGACGGCCAGCAGCGGGTGGGCCGGCGGCGGGGCGTCGGCCAGGACCGTCAGCCAGCCGATGCCGTGGTCGAAGGCGTACGGCGTGAGGGCCCCGTCGGGGACGGAGGTGCGGCTGACGCCGTGGTCGCCGTCGCAGCCCGCGACGAAGTCGCAGGTGAGGGTGTGGAGTTCACCGTCCGGGGTGCGGTAGCGGACGGTCGGGTGGTCGCCGGTCAGGTCGTGCAGGGAGACGTCCGCTGCCTCGAAGCGCAGGTCGCCGCCGTTCGCGAGGTACTCGGTGGTGAGTTTCTGGACCAGCATCTGCTGGGGGCAGAGGCGGGCGGTCGGGCCTTCGGAGCCGTCGTAGTCCGAGACGAGATGGGGTTCGCCGTCGACGCGGAGTTCCAGGATGCCTTCGTGCGGGACACCGCCCAGGACGCGGTCGGCCAGCCCCCAGGAGTCGAACATGCGCACGGCGCGGGTCTCGACGATGCCGGCCCGCTGGCGCTGTGCCACGTACTCGCGGGTCCGGCGTTCGAGGACGACGCAGTCGACGCCGCTGCGCTGCAACAGGTTCGCGACGGTCATACCGGCCGGGCCCGCGCCGATCACCACCACGGCCGTGGCATCCGGCGACTCGGTCAACTCCCGTGCACTGTCGGCCACTTGACCACCTCCGGGGTCACCCTAGCCGAGCGGGTCCGGTCATCGGGAGAGCAGCCGGTGTCCCCCTACGCCGACGGGTCCCAGGCGATGAGCTGGTCGAAGAGTCGTTGCTCGCCGTCGATCTTCAGGGGTTCGACGTAGGTACGGCCGTACATGAAGAGGACCAGTTCACCGGCCGTGGCCCGCGCGGAGGCGTAGGCGGTGTCGGCGGGAATCGGCGCGGACGCGGGAATGGGCGTGGCCGTCGCGCCGGCGGCGGAGAGCGCGAGGCGCCAGGACCGGCCCTCGGTGGCGTGGTAGTCGACGGTGGCGGGGTCGTGCGGCCAGGCGCTCGTCGTCGCGTTGCAGGTGAACACGAACTCCTCGACACCGTCCACCGCCGCTTCCTCGGGCAGCGGCTGCGGGTCGCCGGCGGTGAGCTGGGCGTCGTAGGTGTGCACCATGGCCTCCTGGACCTGGTGCCGGGCGACGGCGCCGGATGTCTGCGGGGACTGCGAGTCGGCCCACCATGTCCAGCAGCCACGATCCGGGCCGAACTCCCGCAGTGCGCCCAGCAGTTGCTGCGTGGACTCGGCCGACCAGGCGAGCAGGGCCTCCCGCTCCCGGGGGGCTTCCGAGGGGGCGGGGGTCGCTCGGCTGTCGGCGGGTCCCACGGCGACGATCGCGGCCCAGCGGCGATGCACGGTGCCCAAGTGGTGCACCAGGTCGAGCAGTGTCCACTCGGGGCAGGTCGGCACCTGCGCGTCGAGGCTGGGCGCGGCGGCGACCGCGGCCCGGAACGCCGTCGACCGTTCGTCGATCAGTCGCAGCAGGTCCGGGAATTCAAGAGTTTTCGTCACGCCGGATGTCTATCACCGCACTGCGCCGACACGACAGCGATTTTCCCGGCCCGACCTGCGGAAAGCCTGCGGCGCTGCCCCGACTCTCAGTCCGCGATGGCCTGTTGGACCGTCGGGTAGCAGTCGATGACTCCGTCGATGCCGACGAGTTGGATGACGCGCTGCACGGCGGGGGTGGTCCCGGCCAGGCGCAGCCAGCCGTCCGCCTGGGCGAGCGTCTGATGGACGGCGAGAATGATGTTGATGCCGCTGGAGTCCATGAAGGAGACCTCCCGCAGGTCGAGGACGACGTGCGATGCGCCCCCGGCCGGCAGATCCAGCGCCTCCCTCAGCGGACCGGCCGTCTGGTGGTCGATCTCTCCGGCCAGGGCCACGACGACGGTGCCGTCGACGAAGTCGGTCCTGACCGTCAACTGCCCTGGCTGGCCAGGCTGTTCGGTGTCCACCATCTGTCCTCATACACGAGTCGGCGAGCGCTGCGGATCAGGATTTCATCCGAAGTGCTGCCCCGCATCGTACGGTTGATGCCCGCCTCCGGTGGGGCCGACGGAAATTCACGGAGTGGGTGGTGCCTCACGGGGTATGCGCGGGGCACGCAGAAGGCGGTGAAACGATCCGGATGGAACCAGACTCTTCGGAGGACGACGACACAGCGCCGCAGGCCAGGGCCCGGACTCGGCCCATACGGTCCACCGTGGCACTGGACGGCGACAGCTCCTGCATCGCCGAGGCCCGGCGGCTGGCCGCGATGTTCCTCGTCCGGGCACGGACCGAATACGGGCTCCCGGTGTCGGCCCGTGCCATGGATCTCACGCAGTTGGTGGTCAGCGAACTGGTCACCAACGCCGGCAAGTACGCGCCCGGCCCGGTGCTGATGGACCTGCGGATCGTCGGTGCCCTGGTCGAGGTGGAGGTGTGGGACTCCGACCCTGTGCTGCCGGTCGCGAGTGCCGCCGACGCCCAACGGGTGGGCCGGCACGGTCTGGAAATCGTACGGGCCGTCGCGGACGGCTTCGAGGCACAGCGCGAACCGGTGGGAAAGCGCATCACCGCGCGCATCGCGCTGACGGAGGACCCCGGCCCGGACGTCACCGGCGGCGGCCCGCTCCGTACGTGAGTCGGGGTGGTCACTGGGTGGCCGGAACCCGGTAGACGGAGACATGGGACGTCGACTCGGCGGTGAACTCGGATCCGTCCCAGTCCGCGTGTCTCGACTCCAGTTCGAAGCCGGCCAGCTGCGCCATGAGGTCGAGTTCGGCAGGCCAGATGTAGCGGTGCGGGCTGAGTGCGAGCCGCGCCTGCCCGGCCCCGTCGATCCGGAAGTGGTGCGACACGGCGCGCTGGTTGAGGACGTCGTAGGTGTCCAGGGCGATGTAGTCGGGGTCGGTCCGCCAGACGGTGGCGCGCTGGCCCGGCGGCAGCTTGCGCAGCTCGGGCACCCAGAGCTCGATCACGAACCGGCCGCCCGGTGCGAGGTGGCGGGCGGCGTTGCGGAAACACTCGACCTGCTCGGCCTGGGTGAGCAGGTTCGAGATGGTGTTGTAGACGAGGTAGACCAGGCTGTACGTCCCGGGGACGACCGTGGTCGCCATGTCGCCGATGGTCACGGGGATCGTCGCCTCGTCCGCCTTGGTCCGCAGCCGCTCCACCATCGGCCGTGACAACTCGATGCCGGTGACGGGGACTCCGCGCTCGGCGAGCGGCACGGCGACCCGGCCGGTCCCGATGGCGAACTCGAGTGCCGCACCGTCCCCCGCGAGTCGCGCGAGCCGGTCCACGGCCGGCCCCAACGTCTCGGGGGCGAACATGCCGGTGCCGGGGGTGTCGTACCGCTGTGCGGTGTCGGCGTCCCAGATCTTCTCCTGCTGCATGCGGCCAACGCTCGCCTCCGGCGGCCGGGTTGTCCAACGAATTCCCGAGCGGAGGGGAGTGGAGGGGACCGGCACAACTCGCTGCTGTGACAGGTCCCGGATCTCCTCTCCTTCGCCTGCGGCTGATCGCGTCGCCGTCGCGGAACGTGACCTATCACCCAGGGACGGAATGTCTGACCGGGCCGGACGCGGGCACCCGTGAGCAGGTAAGGAACCGCACGCTCCACCCAATGACCTGAGGTGAACCATGACCGAGGAGATCAACGATCTGACCCCGAAGTACACCGTTCCCGGCATCCGGCGCGAGGCCGCGGGCCGGCTGATCGGCGTGCTTCGACTGCGGCTCCACTCGCTGAACGATCTCCACCTGACTCTCAAGCACGTCCACTGGAACGTCGTCGGGCCGCACTTCATCGCCGTGCACGAAATGATCGACCCGCAGGTCGACCGGGTACGGGACATGGCGGACGACGTGGCCGAGCGCATCGCCGCACTCGGCGGGGTGGCGCCGGGCACGCCCGGCGCACTGGTGACCGAGCGCACCTGGGACGACTACTCCATCGGCCGCGCCGACGCCATCGCCCACCTGGGCGCACTCGACCTCGTCTACACGGGGTTGATCGAGGACGTCCGCGCCGCGATCAAGGAGGCGGGCGAGATCGACCCGGCCACCGAGGATTTGCTGATCGGGCAGTTGCGCGACCTGGAGCAGTTCCAGTGGTTCGTGCGGGCGCATCTGGAGAGCTCGGGCGGCACGCTCGCCACCGGCGAGGCGCGCTCCGAGACGGAGGCCGCCGCCAAGGGCGCCGAACTGAGCTGACCGCGAAGGGGGATCGGGGCCGCTCCGCCGCCGGGCGGCCCGCTCACGCGGTGCGGCTGTCCGTGGACTCCTCGTCGTCGTGGATCTGCGTCGACGCCACCGCGCAGAACGCCTCCAGACCGGTGAGCAGCGCGTTGCGCCCGGCGGCCGGCATCTGTGCCAGGACCGCGCCCAGCGCCTGCTCCCGGCGGGCCCGCAGGTCCGACAGGAAGGTCCGCCCCGGACCGCTGAGGTACAGGCGCACCTCGCGCCGGTCCGTGGGGCTCACCTCGCGCTCGACGAACCCTGCGGCCTGCAACCGGTCGCAGAGGCGGCTGGTCGACGGCGGGGTCGAGGCGAGGTGGTCGGCGAGGGTGCGCAGGTTGATGCCCTCGTGGTGTTCCAGGATGAACAGGACTCGTAGCTGCGAGGCGGACGCGGGCGCGGTCGAGGCGCGCCCCCACAGGACTTCCAGCAGTTCCGCGGCCGTAGAGGTGACGCGTGCGACCTCGGCGGGTTCGGGGCGGGGGTGGATGGACGTCACGGTCACACTCTCGCAGGCACAGGGACGGACTCCAGCGTACTAGGCACGCACAACGGCTTCTCCGAGGGAGAGATTGGTATATCTGCGATCGTGAACAGATTCATGGCTGTCGAGCGGGCGCTGCGTACGGCGGCTCCCCATGAGCTCCCCGACGTGGTCGGCCGGGAACTGGTCCGGCGGTACGCGGCGGACTCCGTGGACCTGCTGGTGGCCGACTACGGCCTGACCGTGCTGCAGCGCGTCACCGATCTACCGAACACCCTGCCGCCGGTCTCCGTGCACAACACCCCCGCGGGCCGCGCCTTCGGAGCCCAAGAGCCCTTCGTGGAGGGGAACTTCGGGGACGGCAGCGTGTGCGTCCACCTTCCGGTCAGTGTGCGCGGGGACCGCCTCGGCGTGCTCTCGGTGACGCTGCCGGGCGGCGACCACGTACGCGAGTGTCTGCCCGAACTGGCCGACCTGGCCGAGGTGTTGGGGCACGAGGTGCTGGTGGCCGAGCGCGACACGGACCTGTATCTGCGGGCCCGGCGCAAGGACCGGCTCACGCTGGCGGCGGAGATGCAGTGGCAGTTGCTGCCCGGCCGCTCGTGCTCCCGCGCCGAGTTCGAACGCGGCGCTCAACTGGAGCCCGCCTACGCGATCCACGGCGACAACTTCGACTGGTCCGCCACCGCCGACCGCCTCACGCTCTACGTCTCGAACGGCATGGGCGAGGGCATAGAGGCCTCGCTGCTCACGAACCTGGCGGTCAACGCCCTGCGCAACGCGCGCCGGGCGGGCGTCCCCCTCGCCGACCAGGCGGCCCTCGCGGACCAGGCGGTGTACGCCCACTACCGGGGCCGTAGCCATATGTCCGTGTTGATGTTCGACTTCGAACTCACCACCGGGCGGGCCCGGGTGGTGGACGCCGGATCGCCGCAGACGTTGCGGCTGCGCGACGGGGTGGTGGAACGGATCGCCTTCGACGCGCAGTTGCCGCTGGGCATGTTCGAGGAGACCGACTACGTCGAGCAGGACTTCGGGATCGAGCCCGGCGACCGGATCCTCTTCGTCAGCGACGGGGTGTACGCCGTCGCCTCGCCCAAGGGTGAGGTGTACGGGGACGCGGCGCTGGCGCGGGCGATCCAGCGCACGAGGCTGCTGCCCGCGGCCGACGTGCCCAGGGCCGTACTGAGCGAACTGACCGGCCACCGCGGCACGCCGACCCCCGACGACGACGCCCTGGTCGTGTGCCTGGACTGGCGGGGGCGGTGAGGTGTCTCCGCCGTGTCCCGCTCTCACCGGCGCGGCACTAGTGTGAAGACACTGAGCCGGAAGGGTGAACATCGTGAGCACCTCTGAGCCGCTCCCCTCCTACGAGAGCGAATTGCGGTCGGCTCCGTCCGACGCTCTGGTGGGGGCGGCCCGCCGTCTGCTCGGCGACCGCGCCGGAGCCCGCGAGGTCACCCTTCTCCTCGCCGACTACGGCCTGCGGATGCTGCGCCCGGTCGACCCGCTGCCCGGCTCCGGCGAACCGCTGTCTGCCTACGACGGCCCGGCCGGGCGGGCGTTCACGGAGCAGATGCCGGTCGTCGAACCGGCCGCCGACGGGACCGCCGCCGTACATGTGCCCGTCTCCGTGCGCGGCGACCGTCTCGGCGTCCTCTCCGCCCGCCTCCCCTCCCCCGGCGCCGGTCCGGACGGGGTGCGCGGACTCGCCGAGTTCGCCATCGCCCTGGGCCACGAGATCGCCGCGGCGGAACGCGACACCGACCTCTACCTCCTGGCCCGCCGCACCCGCCGCCTCACGCTGGCCGCCGAGATGCAGTGGCAGCTCCTGCCGGGACGGGGCTGCGGACGCCCGGAGTTCGATATCGGCGCCCATCTCGAGCCCGCGTACACCGTCGGCGGCGACAACTTCGACTGGAGCAGCGACGGCAGTCACCTCACCCTGACGGTGACCGACGGCATGGGCCGCGGCATCGACGCCTCCCTGCTGACCTGCGTCGCGGTCGGCGCCCTGCGCAACGCCCGCCGTGCCGGCCTCGGCCTCGCCGACCAGGCCCGGCTGGCCGACCAGGCTGTCTACGCCCAGTTCGGCGGCAAGGTCTACGCCTCCACCCTGCTGCTCCGCTTCGACCTCGCGACCGGCACGGTCCAGGCGGTCGACGCCGGCTCGCCCCGCCTGTACCGCCGACGCGGCCACTCCGTGCGGCAGATCGAGATGGAGGCACAGCTCCCCCTCGGCATGTTCGAGGAGACGGCCTACGAGGAGCAGATCTTCTCCGTACGACCGGGAGACCGGCTCGTGGTGGTGAGCACCGGCGTCCATGGGACCCGTTCACCGCAGGGCATCCCGTTCGGCGAGCAGGCGCTGCGCCGGGCACTCGACACAGTGCCGGCGCAGGCTCCGCAGGAGGCCGCGCGCTCGGTGGCGGCGAGTCTGGTCGACCACTTCGGCAGCACTGACCTGACCGCCGACGCGGCCGTGGTCTGCCTCGACTGGCACGGACGCGAGCCCGCGGCGCCGTGATCAGCCGCCGTCTCCGGCCGGCCGATTCCGTTGTGTGGCGGCGAACGCCCGCAGGCCGCGCTCCAGCTCCGCGCGGTCGTCCGGCTCCATGGCGTCCACGACCGCTGCCAGCGCCCGGGACCTCAGTGCGGCGACCTCCTCGAGGACGTCCCGCCCGTGCGCGGTGAGACTCAGCCGTACTTCCCGGCGGTTGTGGGGCGCCGCGTCCCTGAGCAGCAGTCCGGCCGCCTCGAGCCGGTCGCAGAGTCTGCTCACCGTGGGCAGCCCGGCGTCGAGCCGGTCCGCCAGCATGGTCAGGTTCGCGCCCGGTGCGGCCTCCAAGGCGTGCAGAGCGCGCAGTTGATACGGCGACAGACGTACCGACGCGTCCGCTGCCGCCGTGGTCCACAGCTCGGTCAGGCCGTCCACGGCCTCGGCGACGGGGGCCGTGCCGTCCGTCTTCTGGTGCGTTGCCACGAGTTCGACACCTCAAGGAAGTCGGGTGTGGTGACGCGGATCCCGGCATCTCAGCCGGGGCGGTGGGGCAGGCGGACCACCTGCACGAAGAAGTCGTCGATCTGCCGGACCGCGGCGATGAACTGGTCCAGGTCGACCGGCTTGGTGACATAGGCGTTGGCGTGCAGTTTGTAGCTGCGGATGATGTCCTCCTCGGCGGAGGAGGTGGTCAGGACGACGACGGGGATGTGCGCCAGTTCCGGATCGGACTTGATCTTCTCCAGGACCTGACGGCCGTCGTACTTCGGCAGGTTGAGGTCGAGCAGGATGAGGTCGGGCTGCGGGGCGCCCGTGTGCGCGCCGCGCTTGTAGAGGAAGTCGAGGGCCTCCTCGCCGTCCCGGACGACGTGGAGGGTGTTGCCGATCTTGTTGTCCGCGAAGGCTTCCCGGGTCATCAGCTCGTCGCCCGGATCGTCCTCGACGAGGAGGACGTCGATCGGGGTCGCGTCGGGGAGGGTCATGTCAGGGCCTTCTCGTCGTCGGTGGAGGTGTCGGTGGAGGTGTCCGCGGAGGTGGCTTCCTCGGCGGACGGGAGTGTGAAGCAGAAGCGGGTGCCCTCACCGACCGTGCTGTCGATCCAGATCCGGCCGCCGTGGTGTTCGACGATCTTCTTGCACAGGGCGAGTCCGATGCCGGTGCCGCCGTAGGCGTCGCGGCTGTGCAGCCGCTGGAAGATGACGAAGACCTTGTCGGTGAACTCGTCAGGGATGCCGATGCCGTTGTCGGTGACGCACAGGCGCCACATGCCGGGGGTCTCCGGATCGGCTTCGCAGGTGACGGTCACGTGCGGGGCGCGGTCGGGGTGGCGGAACTTGAGGGCGTTGCCCACGAGGTTCTGCCAGAGCATGGTCAGCAGTGTCGGGTCGCCTACGGTCTCGGGCAGGGTCTCGGGCCGCTCGATCCGGGCCTCCGACTCCTCGACGGCCGCCTCGAGGTTCCGCAGCGCCTTGTCCAGCGCCGGGTGGAGACCGACCTTCTCCCGGGTGTCGTCGAGGCGTCCGACACGGGAGAAGGTGAGCAGGTCGTTGATGAGCACCTGCATGCGTTTGGCGCCGTCGACGGCGAAGTCGATGTACTGCAGCCCGCGTTCGTCCAGCTTGTCCCCGTACCGCTTCTCCAGCAGCTGGCAGAACGAGGCGACCTTGCGCAGCGGCTCCTGCAGATCGTGCGAGGCGACATAGGCGAACTGCTCCAACTCGGCGTTCGACCGGCGCAGTTCGACGGCCTGGGCGTCCAACTCCTCGGCCTGGCGGACGAGTACCTCCTCCTTCTCGCGGGAGGCGTCGAGTTCGGCGACGATCCGTCTGCGCATGCCCTCGACGGCTCCGGCCACCGCGGTGAGGTCGGCGGGTCCGTCCCCGGTGATGCGGTGCGCGAAGTCGCCCGCCGCGACCTGTTCGGACGCCTTGTTCAGCGCCTCCAGCGGCCGGGTCACCAGGAGTCGTACGAGGACGGCGAGGGCGACGCCGGTGAGCAGGAAGGCGGCGACCATGCCGCTCAGCACCGTGTCGCGCACCGTCCGCTGGTGGGCGAGGTGGGCGCGGCCCTCCTTCACGGCCTGCGCGAGATCGGCGTTCTGGGTCGCCCAGAGGGTGCGCAGCCGGTCGAAGTCGTGCTTGCCGCTGTCGGCGGTGGTCTGGTCGACGGTGCGCGGCCGGCCGGGGGTGACGGCGGCGGCCAGGGGTTCGGCGTAGGTCCGCCGCCAGTCGGCCGCCCCGCGCTCCACCGCCCGCAGATCGGCGAGCAGCCCGGGCCGGTCGCGAAGCCGTTCGCGCAGTCTCGCCGCCGAGTGGGCCTCGTCCTGCTTGCCGGTGGTGTACGGGGCGAGGAACTGCTTGTCGGCGGCGATCGCGTAGCCGCGGATGCCGGTCTCCTGGTTGACCAGTGCGGCCTGCAGCCGGTACGCCTCGGTCTGGGCGGGCTGCACCCGCTGGAGCAGGTCGTCGGTGACGTCGGCCGTGCGGCTCAGCAGGTTCGCGCCGACCGCGGTGCCGATCACCACCAGCAGCACCATGAGCGACAGCGCGAGGAAGAACCATCCCTGCACCGTCAGCCGGCGTCCGATCCCTGTTCCGCCCGCCATGTCCCTCACCGTTCGTCTCGTTGCGGCATCCTGTCGTCCCACCTGCTCGTTTCCGGCGCGGTGAATCACGTCCCGGGCAGTTGTCTCATGTCCAGTGCAGATGCAGCACGGCCACGTCGTCCGCCAGGCCGCCCCGGGTCTCGGCCAGGGCCTCGGCGCGGGCGATCATTTCGTCGACGAACGGCTCCGGGGCCAGTGCGGCCCGCTCCCGGGCGAGCCGTAGCAGCCCGTCCTCCCCGAGGCGCTCCGAACCCCGGCCGACGTGCCCCTCGAAGAGCCCGTCGGTGAAGAGGACCACGGCCGCGCCCGCCGGGACGGAGAGCTCCACGACCGGCCAGTCCGCGAGGCCGGGAACCACGCCCAGTGCCGGACCGCCGGGCACCTCCACCCACTCCACACCGCCGCCGTCCCGCATCAGCAGTCCGTGGTGCCCGGCCCGCACCACGCGGGCCGTGCGCTCGCCGGGTGCGGCGGTGAGACAGACGAGGGTGGCGAAGACCTCGCTGCGGATGCGCTCGGCGACGAGGAGTTCCTCCAGCCGGGCCACCTGTTCGGCGCCCGTGACACCGCTGAGCACCAGCGTGCGCCAGGCGATCCGCAGCGCGACACCGAGGGCGGCCTCGTCGGGTCCGTGCCCGGAGACGTCACCGACCACCGCGTGGACCGTGCCGTCGACGCTCTGCACGATGTCGTAGAAGTCACCGCCCAGCAGCGCCTGCGCGCGCCCGGGACGGTAGCGGGCCACCGCTTCCACGCCCTCGCCGCGCAGCAGGGGCCTGGGCAGCAGTCCGCGTTCCAGGCGGGCGTTCTCCTGGGCCTGCATCCGGCTGGACTGGAGGGCGACGGCCGCCCGCTCGGCCTGCTTGCGCTGGATCGCGTAGCGCACCGCGCGTCCGAACAGGCCCGGTTCGACCCGACCCTTGACCAGGTAGTCCTGCGCCCCGGCGGCGACGGCTGCGAGCCCCGTCTCCTCTTCGGCGAGACCGGTGAGGACCACGACAGCGGCCCGTTCGGCGCCCGCCCGTACCCGGGAGAGCGCCTCCAGCCCCTGGGCGTCCGGCAGATGCAGATCGAGCAGGACGCAGTCGGGTACGTCGGCCGCGAGCACCTCGGCGGCCTCGGCCATGGACCGCACCCACTGCAGCCGTATCTTCAGCGCGCTGTCGGCGACCAGCTCCTCCACCAGCAGCGCGTCACCCGCGTCGTCCTCGACCAGCAGGACGGAGGGCTGCCAGGTCACCCAGGTCTCCGGACCGACCCCTTCGCCACCCACCGACAGCAGGTCGTCGGCCCGCGGCTGTGGCACCACCATGGTCCTTCCCTCCCCACCGCGCCGGCTCCGCGAGATTAGTTGCCGTCTGACAACAGTCGAGAGCATACCCGTACGCCGGGACGTCCCGTACGCGGCCGGCGGGGCCGGGACCTGGACCGTCCAACGCGCCCCGCGCCCAGGGTTGTTGAGGGTACGACGGGCCACTGGGAGTCTGCGCGGAACCGCCTCGTTCGTCGCCGTACCGTACATAGATCGGCGCCACTTCGCAGTCGGTCGAACAGAGCTCGGGCCGCCGACCGTCAGCCGCCGACGGTCGTCGGTTCCGGTTCCGGTTCCGGTTCCGGTCCCGGTGCGATGCGCAGGGCCGCCCGTGCCACAGGCTCCACGCCGGCGCTGCGGCGGGTCAGCTCCGTCCACCACGAACCGCCGTCCTCGACGTACCGCAGCAGGATTCCCTCGCGAATGCCCCAGGGGCAGACGGTGACGGTCTTGATGCCCGTCAGCTTCATCACCGTGTGCCCGACGACCGCTCCGGCCAGGCTCTGCGCGGCCCGGGGCGCCGAGACACCGGGAAGCAGGGCCCGTTCGGACGCCGCGAGGGCAGCCAGCCGGTCGAGGCCCACGCGCAGCTCCGACCGCACCAGCCTCCGCTCCACGAAAGGACCTTGGCGGCCGGGCGCGGCACCGCAGAGTCGGGCCAGCTGCTGGAACGTACGTGATGTCACCACCGTGGTCCGTGGCCCTTCCCAGCGGATCCGCGCGGCCACGTCCCGCAGTTGGTGCCGTACCTCGCGCCGCATCGCCTTCACCGTCTGCTCGGGCGGCCGGTCCTGGCCGGGGAGGAAGTCCCGGGTCAGCCGGCCCGCGCCGAGCGGGAGGGACGCCACGAAGTCCGGCAGCCGGCCGCGCCCGAACGCGACCTCGAAGGACCCGCCCCCGATGTCGAACAGGGCGAGCGGCCCGGCCCGCCAGCCCATCCAGCGCCGCGCGCCGAGAAACGTGAGCTCGCCCTCCAGTTCCCCCGGCAGCGTGCACAGTCGCGTCCCGGTCTCCGCATGCACCGAGCGCAGCACGTCGAGCCGGTTGGGCGCGCCGCGCACGACCGAAGTCGCGAAGGCGAGCGGCCCGGCCGCGCCCCAGCGCCGGGCGGTCTCCTCGGCGGCCGACACCGCCTTCACAAGATGGCGTACGGCTTCCTCGGGGATCTCCCCCTGCGGCCCGACGCGCTCGGAGAGCCGCAGCTTCCACTTGGCCGTGTGCACCGGCAACGGCACACCGTCCCCCACATCCGCCACCACGAGCCGAACCGTGTTCGACCCCACGTCCACCACGCTCATCCGCATGAGCCGGTGGGTACCCAGGGTTAGCGCGGTCAGTCGCAATCCGTGGGAGGGGCCGGACGCGGCGGCGCCAGGGTGTGCTGGTGGCCGGCGGTGTCGGCCGCCAGGCCGACGGTGCGGGTGACACCCCGTTTCGAGATCCGGACAACCCTTTCCCCTCCGACGCCCCCGCCGCCCAGCCCGTGCGCAGTGACGTCGAGCGCAACCGGGGGCGGATCCTCGCCGCCGCGCGCGCCGTGTTCGGACGCGACGGCCTGGGCGCCTCCATGGCTTCCGTGGCCCGTGAGACGGGTGTCGGGATCGCCATCGTCTTCCGTCACTTCCCCACAAGGGAAGCGCTGGTCGCGATCGTCTTCTCCGACCGCATGGACGCCTACGCCGACGCGGTGGTCACCGCTCTCGAAGACCCCGACTCCTGGCACGGTTTCACCGGTTACGTCTAGGCCGCCTGCGCGATGAAGGCCGCCGACAACGGCTTGACCGGCGTCCTGACCATGACCTTCCCCACCGCCAGGGCCACGGGCCATCTGCGCGAGGACTTCGACCCTTCGTGACCTGGTACTGCTGCACATGGCCAACCTCGGCGTCCTCATCGCCGGCACCTGGTGGCTCAGCGGGACGGCGTGCATTGGAAGAGGCGGGAGTGAGTGTGACTTGTCCCGTACTGAGCACCCGGAGGGTGGGGCACACCCCCGTGTTGATCCCGAGGTGAGGAGAGCGGTCATGCCGGCAGGTTCCAGCCCCAAGCGGGAACGGCAGTACGAGCACATCAAGGACAGTGCGGAGAAGCGGGGAGCATCCGCCGGGCGCGCGAAGGAGATCGCCGCGCGGACCGTCAACAAGGAACGGGCCCGCTCCGGCGAAGCGCGCCAGGCCAGCAGGACCTCCACCCAGGACAGGAAGTCCGCCTCGCAGCGCGGGGGCGAGCGCTCGCACCGCGGCCCGGTGAGTCCCACCAGGGACCAGTTGTACGAGGAGGCCAGGAAGCGCAACATCCACGGCCGCTCCTCCATGAACAAGCAGCAGCTGGCCGAAGCACTCGGCCACTGACCCTTCGCATACGTCGCGGACCCGTGGGTCTCGCGACCTCGTCACGAGGAAAGGCACATTCCCATGCCTGACAAGCCCCTGAACGGCCACCGCGTACTGGCGCTCGTCACCAACTACGGGGTCGAACAGGACGAGCTGCTGGTGCCGCTCGCGCGGCTGCGCGAGGACGGCGCGGACATCACCGTCGCCGCGGCGACGGCCGACCCCGTCCGCACCCTGGTCGGCGACGAGGACCCCGGCGAAACCGTGGAGCCCGACGCCACCTTCGACGTGGTGGACCCCGGGGACCACCAGCTCCTGCTGCTCCCCGGCGGCACGCTCAACGCCGACCAGCTCCGCCTCGACGACAAGGCGATCGCCATCGTCAAGGCGTTCGCCTCCTCGGGCCGCCCCATCGCCGCCATCTGCCACGGCCCCTGGGCCCTGGTCGAAGCGGACGTCGTCCGGGGCAAGACGCTGACGTCCTACGCCTCACTACGCACCGACATCCGCAACGCGGGCGCCGCGTCCTGGGTCGACGAGCCCGTGGTCAGCGACACCGAGGGCGGCTACACCCTGGTCACCTCCCGCACGCCCAAGGACCTCGACGCCTTCGTCGACGCGATCAGCAAGGCCCTCATCGGGTCCTGAACCACCGATCCGACCGATTGGACTCCGCCATGCTCAAAGCCATCGCCGACGTGCTGCGCTCGATCGGCAGCGCGATCGCCACCGTCGTCACGCTGCCCTTCCGCGCCGTCGCCCGGCTCTTCGGCGGCGCCTCAGACAGCGCACACGGACATCACTGAGAACACCGATGCGCATCGTCTGCCCGAGTTGGAAAGCGGTGCGCCGATTTTCATGCCCCGGGTGAGCACGAGGTGGAGGACGAGTCATGCCGCGATCGCGTGAGGAAGCCCGTTTCAGACACCCCCGGCACGAGCGCCGCGGAGAGCCCCGGCTACCGGCCGTGGCGGCGACGCTCGTCGCCATCGCGCTCTATCTCTTCCTGCCCCAGCGGCTCCTGATCGCCCCGCGCTATGTCCTGCCCGCCCTGGAGTGCGTGCTGCTCGTACCCCTCGTCGCGATCAACCCCCGCCGGCTGACCCGGCAGACGCGGGCGTTCCGCGTACTGTCGCTGATGCTGGTGGCCTTGATCGGGGCCAGCAACCTCGTCGCGCTGGGCATCCTGATCCATGAGCTGGTGTCCGCCGGGGTGAAGGACGGCCAGGAGCTGTTGGTGGCCTCGTTGCAGATCTGGCTCACCAACATCATCGTCTTCGGCCTGGCCTACTGGGAGCTGGACCGGGGCGGCCCGGTCAGCCGGACCCAAGTGCCGCGTGAATCACTGCCGTTGGCGGACTTCCGCTTCTCGCAGGACGAGAACGCCGGCGCCGTTCAGGAGGTCTCCGACGGCTCCAGCAAAGCCGCCGACTGGGTGCCCACGCTGATGGACTACCTCTACGTGTCGGTGACCAACTCCACCGCCTTCAGCCCCACGGACACCATGCCGCTCTCCTCACGCGCCAAGTTCCTGATGAGCGTGGAGAGCGTCACCGCTCTCCTCACCTCGCTCCTCGTGATCGCCCGCGCGGTCAGCATCCTGCACTGAAGGTGCTCCGACTCCCCCAGGACCTCGGCTCGTCAGCGCTGCGTCCCGAGCAGCACCGAAGATCCAGTGGCGTGGTGCCGGGGCATCCCCTTCGTGTGTCCTGGCGTCGGGCGCGCGGAAACACGCGCTGACCGACTTCCCATGGGGACACGGGTGCGCCTCCCAGGTGTCGGCCATGGCGTCCACGAGGAGCATGCCGCGCCCGCCGAGGCTCTCCGTGCCGGCCGCGCGAGGGACCGGCAGGTCGCCGGACTTGTCGTGCACGGAGACATGCAGGCAGTGGTCGTCGCACAGCATCACCAACTGGGCGCTGCTGTGGGCATGCCGGTACGCGTTGGTCACCAGCTCGGAGACGGTGAGCAGTACCGCGTCCACCGTCTGCGGAGCGGCTCTGGTCCAGCCCCGCGCCGCCAAGTGCTCCCGCGCCCACTCACGGGCGATCCTCACGTCACTGTTCAGGGGCAACGAACGCGCCCAGCCCACTGCCCGGAGCGACGAACCTTCCATGGCGGTCCTTTCTCATGGAGACGAGTCCGGCCGGCGACAGCCGCAAAGCCTTCCGCCGAACGCCGGACTTGGGCCCGTGACGCGGATCGGCAGCGGCTCGACACTCCTGTCCAGCCGCCCCGGAGGCTCCGGCACGCTGTTCGATCCGCCCCGTCGCGTCTGACACGACGGGGCGGATCGAGGCGCCCCGCCCGGACCTGCTTCGGATACCCCCGACACGTCGACTCAGCAGCGAATATCCGGAATGCGGCCCGAACACTCACGTCTCGGCCGTGGGGAGGCGTCGGTCGGCTTTTGCGGGGAACCCGTCCGGTCATCAGCACCCAGGTCGAATGAGGCGCCCACCGTGGAAGACCGCAATGATCCCGAGGGCGTCGCGCTGTCGTCGTACGAACGCCTCGCCCTGTTGCTCATCGAGGCGGAACTCAGCCAGGACCGACAACTCGCCCGTCGTATGCGCCACCCGGACGCCCGGCCGTGGCTGTCCCTGTCGGTGGCTGCCCTGACGTGTACCTCGCTGCTTCTCCTCGTCACGGGCATCCTCACCACCAACCTCGCCGTACTGTGCTGCTTCGCCGCGCTGTGGCCCGTCGCCCTCCTGCTGGCCTTCCGGCTGCCCCGCCGTCCGGCCAACGCGGACCACGCCGGGCCGTAGCCGCGAACTCGACGCCCTCGCCCGGCAGTTCAGGCCCGGAGTCACCCGAAGCCGCCGTGTTGGAAGGTTCGCCAGCAACCGAACCGCCAACGGCTCCTGACGCGCCCCGGATATCCCCACGCCACGGGGCCACACGACGGCCAAGCTGCCCGTCCTGCACCCGCTCGTCCACGACCATCTCCGCCACGCCGCCGAGATCGTCGAGGAGTTGGACATCGACTGCGAGGCGGCGTAGGTGATGGCCGTCACCTACGTGGCCAGCGTGTTGTCGTCCCTCTACCCCGCAGTCCCCGTCCTCCTCGCCCTGCTGCTCCTGGGTGAACGGCTGAGCCGGCGTCAGGTACTCGCCTGGCGTGCACGGCACCGGACGTCGCCCTGATCGCCTCAGACTGAGCCGCGCCCGCCGGGCCACCGGTTCTCAACGGGAGAGCGCCTCGCGCAGCTCGCTCCGCGACGCGTGCGCCCACACCGCCGGGAGTTCCCGTTCGCGCGCGTCGGCCGCCGCCTGCTCCTGTCCGTACAGCAGGCCCCAGACGAAACCGTTCTCACCGGCCGCGAGCGCCGCGAGCGCCAGTTCTCGCAGGGCGTCCCGTGCCACGGCACTGTCCTGGTGGTCGCCCAGCACCTTCTGGACGGCTTTCACGCGCTTGCCCAGGCGTTCGGCGGGTTTGCCGAGGGCGTCGCCCGCGGGCTCCGTGGCGTACCGCACCCTCTTGGCCGCCTTGCGGGCCTCGTGGAGGGCCGCGTCGCGTTCCGTTCCCGGCGGGAGGCCCAACGCGTGCGCCACACGGTCGGCGAGCCGGCCGTACTCCTTGAGGATGGCCTTGGCCAGGAGGCCCGACGGCTTTCGGGCGGCCTTGGCGCGCAGCGGCGGCCGTTCCGTGAGTGTGGCGAGGGAGTCGAGGAGGGCCAGGTAGCGGTCCGAGTTCAGGGCGTCGAGCGTGCGCAGGTGGGCCTCGGCGCTGTTGCCGACGTCCCACACCTGGAGCCGTGCGGAGACGGGGCCGAAGAGCAGTTCCGAAGGCAGGGCCTCGATCCTGGAGTTCAGGCGTTCCAGGAGAACCTCCTGGTCGCGTTCTGCGGCAAGTTCGTTCCCCAGCCACTTGAGGTCCTCGCGGACCGGATCGGCGGCCTCCCGGTCCACGACCGACCGGTAGGAACGCAGCACACTGCGCAGTCGGCGACAGGCGACGCGCATCCTGTGCACCGAGTCGGGCAGGTCACGCCGCACCGCGGGGTCCAACTTCACCAGGGCCTGCACCTGATACGCCACATACCGGAGGACCTGCTCGCCGGCGGAGCCGGCCACCACGGTCTCGGCGACGCGTTCTTCCGGCAGCCGGGGTGCTCCCACCTCCGTCTCCGCCAGGGCCCTGGCCAGCTTGGACGGGGAGTGCGCGCGCTCGACACCGCTCTCCGTGAGCGTCTTCTCCACCGCGTCCAGGAGTTCCGGGCCGGTGTCCGTCGCGAGCTCGACCTCCAGCTCGGTCCAGGTGGCCCGGGTACCGGTGCCGCGCAATGGCTTGGCGCGGACCGCGTCGATACTGAGTTCGGCGAGAGCCGTGCCGCCGGAACCTACGAGTTGGCGTACACCTCGGGTGGAACGGATGCGCACGACCGGCCGCAGCTCCGCACCCCGGGTGCGGGAGAGGGCCAGGTCGCGCAGGGCGTCCGGAACGGTGTCGGACAGCGGGGCCTGGATCTCCTCCCGGGTGTCCCCGGACAGCGGCAGTTTGAGATGCCAGCCCGCATCGGTACCGCCCGTCCTTCGCCGGAGCGTGGCGGACGTGCCTGCCAGACGCAGGTCGTCGGTGTCGTAGTACACGGCGTCAAGGTCCTGGGTGCCCTGGTCCAGGACCGACACGATCCCGCCCACACCGGCGAGGTCGGGCAGCCATGTCGTCCCGTCGGCCGACGGGGCGTCGTACTTCCGTTCTGTTTCCTGCTTCGACTCGGTCATCTACTGCGCGTACACGTCTGAGCCGCGAACAAACCCGGCTGATCAGGATTTGTGCGGAACGGGCGGCTCGGACCGGCGGTGACTGGTGTCGCACCACGGATAGGTGCGGCTGCGTCGGCAGGTGCACAGGGCGACACAGAACCGGTCGGACGACACGGTGGTGCCGTCCTCCAGCGTGACGTCCACCGGCCCTTCGACCAGCAGTGGCCCCGCGCGCCGGGCCACTATGCGGCAACGTCGCTTCTCAGAGTCGTACGGCACGAATGATCACCAGCTCTTCCTTCTCGGCATCGTCCTCGATCAGGCTGCGGTCCCGCAGCCAGCCGCTTCGGGACCGCAGGACGGGGCCGAAGGAAACGTGGTGGTGTTCCACGACTCGGGCGTCCAGGCCCGCCGCCCGCAACCGGCGGAGCGTCTCTTCCGGGTCGCTCAGCGACGACTGGACCACGAGCAGCACTCCGCCGGGCTTCAGGAGTCCGGGGGCGTCCTGGCAGATCCGGTCCAGTACGAGTCGGCCGTCATGTCCCGCGTCCCAGGCCCGCGCCGCACCCCGCCGAGGGCACGCGGCAGTCGGGGCCGGCACGTACGGCGGGTTGGAGAGGATGAGGTCGAAGGACCTCCCCGTGACGGGAGACAGCAGGTCGCCGCGTCTGACCCGGATCGCGAGACGCGCCAGCAGCGCGTTGACCTTGGCGTTGAGAGCGGCTCGCCAGGAGATGTCGATCGCCGTGACGCGGGCGCCGAGGCGTGCCGCGGCCATGGCGACGGCGCCTGTTCCCGTGCCCACGTCGAGGACTTCGGCGTGCGGGGGAAGGTTTTCGTCGCGCAGGAACCGGATGAGCAGTCCGGTGTCGTCCTGCGGTGTGTAGACACCGGGCAGCGTGACCGTGGTCATGGGGTGTCCCCTCCCGTTCTCGCGGATGCCGCAGAACCTGTTCGTGGTCGGAACGGCCGTCGGACCGGCATCCGCAGCGACGACTCCCCCGCTTCCCACGTGCCGAGGAGGTGCTCGGCGAGGCGGTCTTCGAGATACACGGTGGCGTCCACGCCGAAGGCGACATCCCCGTCGAGGTACGGCTCCTCTTCGAGCAGCCCCGCTACGACCTCCCGTCGGACGACCTGCTCGTGCACCGCGTCCGCCTCGACGTGCTCGTCGTAGAAGTGCTCGGCGGCCGGTCCGGCGCCGGTGCGCCGCATGGCCGCGGCCAGACGCCGTGAACCCGGGGACGAGGTGATCTCGACCGTGGCGAAATGACCGACCAAGGCGCCACGCAGGGCGCGGTGCAGGCCGAAGAGGGACATCAGGTTCACGGTGGCAAGGGCCTCGGGGCCGACCGCGTCGAGGTAGTGGCCGTAGGCGGTGTCCAGTTCGAGGTCGGCCATGAGGTCGGCGAACAGACGGGCGTGCACGCGATCCGCGCGGCCCCCGCCGAACTCGTCGAACTCCACGGCCGCCATGCCCGCCTTCGCCCGGCCCCACAGTCGGGGCAGCACCCAGGCGTGCGGGTCGGCCTCTTTGAGGTGGTAGAGCGAGCGCTGGGCGGCGTACTCGCGTATCTGCCACAGCTCTCCCTCGTCCCGCAGGAAGTGGCTGACGCCCGAGCCGTCGGCGGGTTCGACGAGGAGTTGGTCCAGTGCCTCGCCGGCGAGCTTGTGCACGGTCGCCGCGTCGCGGAGAACCTGGAGAAACGGCTGTTCCAGGTCTGCCCGGACCCTGAGCAGGTCGGGATCCCACTCGCGGTCGGCGTCGACGCCGGCGAATCCCCGGTAGTGCAGCTCGTAGCAGAGGTACAGGGCGAGCTGGAGATCGTCTCCGAGCGGGGCGGCGGCGGAAATCTCCCGGCTGTTCGGCAGTGGTCCCGTACTCCGCAGGTATTCGATGATCGCCGACGAGATCGGACCACGAGCGGAGGGCAGGGCCGGTTCCGGCGATGTGACGTTCATGCACTCCGGGTACCCGTGATCCAGAAGCTCTCACGTGAGGCGTTCGCCGTGTGCCTGATCGTCTCGCGGGTTCGGCCGGGTGGATCTCGGCGCGGCCGACCCGCGGCCACCGGAGGGCGTGCGCTTCCCGATGTGGGTCAAGCCGGCGCCACGCCGACGCGTCGCCTCGCGCAACCGGAACGAGTCGGTCCCCCGGGACGCGCTGCAGAGATCGGTGCCGGGACTTCAAGTGGCTTGCTCTGACTGCCGGTTGTGACGTTTGTTCCGGCCCGTTCGGCGCACACGAAGAGCTGACACAGCCTTTGTCCGAGGAAACGGAAGCGGAGACACATCATGGGAATCATCGCGTGGATCGTCATCGGCCTGCTCGCCGGCGCCATCGCCAAGATCCTGATGCCGGGCAAGGACCCCGGCGGCATCGTCGTCACCATGCTCATCGGCATCGCCGGCGGCCTGCTCGGCGGCTGGCTCGGCAAGGTGATCTTCGGCGTCGACTCCATCGACGGATTCTTCGACCTCTCCACGTGGATCGCCGCGATCGTGGGCTCCCTCGTCCTGCTCCTGCTCTACCGCGTCGTCACCGGCAACCGTCACTCGCACCGGCACGCCTGACCGAGCGAGGGCATGCGCCCGCACTGCCCGGACGGCTCCCTCCTGGTTCACAGGACGGGAGCCGTCGGCGTATACGACGGTGTGCGCCGGGCACCGATCGCCCGGGATTCCGTATCCGACGCGAGTAAGGGCCCGCCGCAGGCGTGAGGGCTCCCACTTCGGACGCTGCGTCCCACGGTGACGCGCCGGATACCGCGCCGCCTCGGATCCCTTCCAGGAGAAAGGTGCGCTTCAGGTGGGTCGGTCGCGCTGCCAGGGGTAGCCGGAGCGTGGGAGCCGAGCTTCGTTCGGTGTTCCTCCAACAGAAGCGCCCCCCGATCTGCGCAGGGCGTACGGGACAGGACGAAGGAGTGCCCATGGATGCGATCGTGCTGCTGAAGGACGACCACCAGACGGTCGAGAAGCTGTTCAAGGAGTTCGAGCAGGCCGGAGACCGTGCCTACAAGACCAAGCGGAAGATCGCCGACAAGGTGATCGAGGAGCTGACGGTCCACACCTGGATCGAGGAGAAGATCTTCTACCCCGCCGCGCGTGCCGCCGTGCCGGCCACCACCGACCACGTGCTGGAGAGCGTCGAGGAGCACCACGTCGTGCTGTGGATGCTGTCCGAGCTGGCCGGCCTGGACCCCGAGGACGAGCGCTTCGACGCCAAGATGACCGTTCTCATGGAGAACGTCCGGCACCACGTCGAGGAGGAGGAGAAGGAGTGGTTCCCCCAGGTCCGGTCCGCTCTCGGCCGCAACCGGCTGGGTGAACTGGGCGAACAGCTCAGCGCCGCCAAGACCGACGCGCCGCACGATCCTCTCCGGGTGCCCAGCGCGCACGAATGACCTGCGCGGGACCGCGACACGGACCCGAGCCCACCTCCCGCCCCGTCCGTCCGGTGGTACCGGCGCCACGAGGCGCCGGGCGCCGCCCACCTGGAATCCGGCCCGGGCCCCGCACAGTGGCCACCCCTCCCTCTGCTTGGAGATTCAGCATGTCCAGTTCCACCGCGTCCGACCCGCTCGCCGACCTGGCCGCCGCCGGGGTGTCGATCTGGCTCGACGACCTGTCCCGCGAGCTGCTGGCCGGCGGTGAGCTGGAGAAACTGATCGCCGACCGGCATGTCGTCGGGGTCACGACGAACCCCACGATCTTCGCCTCCGCGCTGTCCCGTGGAGATCGCTACACCGAGCAGCTCCGCAGCCTGGCCGCCGAAGGTACGAGCGTCGATGACGCCGTCTTCGCCCTCACCACCGACGACGTACGAGCCGCCTGCCGCGTCTTCGCACCGATACACGAGAAGACCGACGGCCTGGACGGGCGGGTGTCGATCGAGGTCGACCCCCGGCTGGCCAAGGATTCCGATGCCACCGTCGAGCAGGCGGTGAAACTGTGGGACGCCGTGCGGGAGCCGAATCTGTTCGTCAAGATCCCGGCCACCCGCGAGGGACTCACGGCCATCACCGAGGTCGTGGCGCTGGGGATCAGCGTCAACGTCACATTGATCTTCTCACTGGACCGCTACCGCGCGGTGATGGACGCCCATGCGGCAGGCCTGGAGCGGGCCCGACAGGCCGGCCGTGATCTGAGCGGCATCCACTCGGTCGCCTCGTTCTTCGTCTCCCGCGTGGACACCGAGGTGGACCGCCGCCTCGACGCCATCGGTACACCCGAGGCCCTCGCACTCAAGGGCAGGACCGCGGTCGCCAACGCCCGCCTGGCGTACGAGGCTTACGAGTCGGCGGCCACGGAGCCGCTCCGGCAGCGCCTGGCCGACGCCGGAGCCCGACCGCAGCGCCCGCTGTGGGCGTCCACCGGCGTCAAGGACCCGGCCTACCCCGACACGATGTACGTCAGCGAGCTGGCCATACCCGGCACCGTGAACACCATGCCCGGCAGCACGCTGGCCGCGTACGCCGACCACGGCGCACTCCCCCACGACGCACCGGCGGCCGACAAGCGCGCGGCGGCACTGGACCAGTTCGCGGCGCTGGAGCGCGTCGGCGTGGACTTCGCCGACGTCACCGACGCCCTGGAACGCGAGGGGTTGGCCAAGTTCGAAAAGAGCTGGGCCGAACTGAGCGCCACCGTCGGCCACGAGTTGGGTACCGTCCCCGCCGCACACGAGGGCACCGAGGCGGGCTCGCCGCCCGTCTCCCGCTAACAGCGGAACAGGCGCGGCGACTCCTGGGACACCTTGCAAGAAGGCGCACCGCATCACCGTGCTCGTCCCGCAGCGTCAGCGCGATGGGAACGCCGACCTCGGTCATCATCAGGGCGTGGATCAGGGCCGTTGATCGCGTACGGCTCGCCGCGGCTCCTCGGCACCGGCCTGCCGCAGGTCCGACCGGGGGTGTTTGCCGTGGAGCGAGGGGGGTATGTGGCCAGTAGTGCTTCGGACAAGCAGGCACGTCCGTGGGAGCGACGAACCGTCGCACCGGCGTGCCTGTCCTTATGGCGAGCGCGCTCCCCACGGTGATCGTCCGTCCCCCAGAGCAGGGGAAGCGGTGAGGCGCCATGCCGACCCGAATGAGCACGAAACACCATCCGCACGACGACGCCCCCGACACCGCCGAGTCCTTCCGGCAGCTCGTCCTGCTCGCCCCCGGCCCGCAGCACGACACCGTGCGGGACCAGATCGTGGTGGCGTGGCTGCCCATGGCCGACCGGCTCGCCAGACAGTTCCGCAACCGGGGCGAGAGCTCCGAGGATCTGCGTCAGGTCGCGGCCCTCGGCCTGGTCAAGGCCGTCGACCGCTACGACCCGGGGCGCGGCAACGCCTTCGAGAGCTATGCCGTGCCGACCATCACCGGCGAGATCAAGCGGCACTTCCGCGACTACATGTGGACCGTGCACGTGCCGCGCCGGGTGCAGGAACTCCGCAACCGGGTGCGCTTCGCGATCCAGGATCTGTCCCAGACCGTCCACGGCCGCCGCCCCACCAACGCCGAGATCGCCGTGAAGGCCGGCCTCAGCGAGGAGGACGTCCTGGTCGGGCTGGGCGCCCTGGAGAGCTTCACCTCCCTCTCCCTGGACGCGGAACTGGCAACCGGAGAGGGCGGCTACTCCCTCAGCGACACCCTCGGGGCGCCCGACCCGGCGCTCGACACCGTCGTGGACCGCGAGGCCGTCAAGCCCGGTATCCACGCACTTCCGGAGCGTGATCAGGCCATCCTCTACCTGCGCTTCTTCCGCGGCATGACCCAGGCCGCCATCGCCGAACGGCTCGGCATCTCACAGATGCACGTCTCCCGTCTGATCGCCCTCTGCTGCGACCGACTGCGCGACCAGGTGATGCACGACGCGGCCTGAGCCCCGCCCCGGGCGCCTCTGCCACCCTTCACGGGGCGAGGGCGTCTTCGACGCATGGTCCGGCCGAGCCGGGTAACCCCAAGGGGTATGGCACAGACACCGGGACCAGCAGAGCAGGTCGAGCGCCAGGTGCCGGACCGGCCCGGCAAACTGCCGAAACGGTCCTGGTGGGCGGTGCTCAAAGGCACCGTCAAGGAGTTCCAGAACGACGAACTCGCCGACCGGGCCGCCGCGTTGACGTACTACGGAGTTCTCTCGCTCTTCCCCGCGCTGCTGGTCCTGGTCTCACTGCTCGGCATCGCCGGCAAGTCGGTGACCCAGCAGGTCCTGGACAACATCGAGAAACTCGCGCCGAGTTCGGCCCGGAACATCATCGGCGACGCCGTACGACAACTCCAGACCACCGGCGGACTCGGCTCCGTCGTGGCCGTGGTCGGCATCGTCGTCGCTGTCTGGTCGGCCTCCGGCTACATCGCGGCGTTCATCCGCAGCGCCAACGTCGTCTACGACATGCCCGAGGGACGGCCCATGTGGAAGGTGCTGCCGATCCGGGTCGGCGTCACGGTGGTGCTGCTGGTCCTGGCGGTGATCAGCGCGCTGATCGTGGTGTTCACCGGCGGTCTGGCCCGCGCGGCCGGTTCGGCACTGGGCATCGGGCACGCCACTCTGATGGTGTGGTCGATCGCCAAGTGGCCGGGGCTGGTCGTCCTGGTCATGGCGATGATCGCGATCCTGTACTGGGCGGCGCCCAACGTGAAGGGCCGCGGCTTCCGCTGGGTCACCCCGGGCAGCGTGCTGGCCCTGCTGGTCTGGATGATCGCCTCCGCGGGCTTCGCGTTCTACGTGGCCCGCTTCGCCTCGTACAACAAGACCTACGGCACGCTCGCCGGCGTGATCGTCTTCCTGATCTGGCTGTGGATCAGCAACATCGCGGTCCTGCTCGGCCTCGAATTCGACGCGGAACTGTCCCGCCAGCGGGCCATCGCCGGAGGGCTCCCGACGGGCGAAGAGCCGTATCTCCCGCCCCGGGACACCCGCACCTGGAGCAAGGAGGACCACCGCCGGGCGGAGTGACACCGCTCATGACGGTGGCGGTGGCCCAGTGCGCGCATGACGCCCTCGCCGTCGCGGACGGAACCCGTGATCAGGCGGAACCCGAGCCCCAACGCCTGCGCTTCTGGTCCTCACTGCGCCTGCTGCCCGACATCCCGCCACCGGACAGCTGATGCGGGGTGAGCCGGTCACTCCCGTCCTTCGCGCGCGGCACCTCCTCCGGCTCGCGCATCTCCTGAATCTCGCCGGCCGGCCCGGACTCCGGCAGCCGGGGCTGCTCCTCCGGACGCGGCGGCGCCGACTCCCGCCGACGGGCCTTCATCCCCAGCCGCACGGCCCAGACCAGCCCGACGACGAGGACCAAGCCGACCACCACCGGAAAGACCCCGAGGGCCGCTCCACTCGACGCGGCCACATCCATGCTCAATGTGTTCATCACCGCCGGGTACCCCGGGGCGACCAGGAGAATCTCGCCCACCCGGCCTGCTCGATGCCTCGCCCGGCCGTACGGCGGGGCCTCGCGCTCCGCGCACTGGCGACCCCGGTGCCGAGCTGCGGCCGTACCTCCTGGGGCCGTGTATTTTGCGCCTTATGAGGTAACTGAAAGCACGCGACCCCGGACCCTCCGGGCGGCGCCCCGGCTGGAGAGCACTTGGCGATGGACTGGCAGGACTTTGCGCACCGGATGGCCTCGATGGCCCGCGATCTGCTGCGGGAGAAGTCGCACGACGCGATGCTCCAGCGGATCGTGTCGTCGACGGTGGAGATCGTCGAAGGCTGCGACTCGGCGGGCATCCTGGTCCGGGACGGGGACAAGGTGGAGACGCTTGCCTCGACGGACAGTCTCGCGGCGGAGTCCGACCGCCTTCAGGAACGACTCGGCGAGGGCCCCTGCTTCGACATCGCCGTCGCCCGCGAAGAGGGCTGTGCGCACGTGTTCCGCATCGGGAACCTCACCGAACTCCAGCGACGGTGGCCGCGCTACGCTCCCGCGGCACGCGAGTTGGGGGTCGGAAGCATGATGACCTTCCTGCTGTTCGCCGACGCCGAGGAGTTCGGCGCGCTGAACATGTACGCGCGCCGGCCCGGAGCCTTCACCGAGGACAGTGAGACCTCCGGACTGGTGCTGGCCTCCCACGCCGCTGTCGCGCTCTCCGGCGCGCGCACAGCCACACAGCTGCACAGCGCGCTCACCACCCGCCACGTCATCGGGGAGGCCATGGGCATCCTCATGGGGCGCTATCACCTCGACGAGGACAGGGCGTTCGCCGTACTCCGGGATCTCTCCCAGAAGCGCAACGTCAAGCTCCGGACGATCGCCCAGCAGGTGTGCGAAAGCGGCGGCATCGAGGACTGACCTCGCGATCGTCGGGGCGGCTCTCCCGGCACACGGTCCGGACCGGAAGAGCCTGACCATCACATTCCCCCGGGGGATGGGCAACGGCTGATGGCCGAGTGCCCACATATCCGCGACCTACCTGTCGCCGGAGCCTGCCGGGATCAACTGCCGTCACGACGTCTGACCGGATCGATTCAGGGCACTCGCCGGTCAGGAGGTACACGTCATGGTTCCCATCCTGTTGGTATTGCTCCTGGTGCTGATCCTCTTCGGCGCCGGTTTCGCGGTCCAGATTCTCTGGTGGATCGCTCTGGTCGTACTCGTTCTCTGGATCCTGGGATTCCTGGTGCGTGGCACGAGCGCGAGCGGAAATCGCGGACGTTGGTATCGGTGGTAAAGCAGTCAGCCCCGACACAAGCCGGATTCGGCTCGGAAAACCCTCACACAACACCAGGAGCACCTATGAGCGAGCGGAAGCACCCGAAGCCCACCCCTCCGTCCCAGGCTCCCGGAGAAGGCGGAGATCAGGAGGCCCGGGACGAGGCGGAGGAAGCGGTACGTCCCCCGACGCAGGAAGACGAGGAAAACAAGAATTCCGCATCGGAAAACACCGAGCAGCATTCCTCTGACAACGGCTGAAGGGATGAACCTTTTCCGACTTCTTTCGCGGGCTGGGCTGTTGGTCTGACAGAAGGATGAAGCCCCTGGTGGATGAGTTCTCGGCCAAGAGAACCGTCTCCACCAGAGGCTTCGCTGCCTGTCCACCCGTCCGCCGTCGACGTTTCGAGTTCTGCCCTCCGCTTCCTCTCGGCCCAGCCGGGAACACACCGGCGCGCTCTCGGCGCCGCGCAAGAGCCCCAAGAGCGGCATGGCCCCGGGACTCTGTGACGAGTCCCGGGGCCATGCCGCTCGGATTGCTTTCGGTCAGGCCTGCGGGCCACCGAACGGGGCGCCCCCAGTACCGTAATAGGTGCCCAGCTCGTCGCGGTAGCCCGGGTCGCCGAGGTGCTTCTCGCGGTCGAACTCCGGGGAGTCCTTGATCTGTTGCTTGGTGAGGCCGAGGAAGACCTTCTTCTCGTTCGGGTCGATGCTCACGACCGTACTCGCCGGCAGCATGACCTCCTTGCCGAAGATCCACACACCGGTGTCGACCACCAGGTAGGCGTCACCGACCTCGTCGGAGTGCTTGTCGACTTCCGATACTGCCGTCCGTCGCCTCGACCTTGTATCCAGTGAGGTCGGCGTCCGCAAGACGGCCCGCGGTCGACTTGTAACTCCACACATTCTCAGTCACGCGAAAACAACTCCTCCGGTAAACAGAGGACGACGGAGACTCCCGCCGATCCTCCTTTTTCCGTACGACGTACACAGCGGCCTCTTCGACCGCCAGAGGTGCGGGTGCCCGCCATCCGGGTACGCACACCTCGAATTCAAGCCGGAGTCCCGAAACCTCTCCGGCTCTTGCATGGGAAATTATTTCAGCGCAGGGGAACCATAAGTACGACGACGGTGAACCTGCCGGTCTCAGACCGTGTTTGAGATCTGCCGTACCCCGTTGCGGGAGTGGTCGTTGAGCATGCTGTGAGCGGTGCTGGGGCAGATGGCCGTCCAGGTCCCCAAGCAGCTCGGCGCGGGGCGGATTGTCGGCGCGGGCCGTGACCAGGCCCGGCTGGCGACCCTGCCGGGGATCGGCGCCGACGCGACCGTCGCCCTTACCGACTACGCCGAGGCCACCGCGGCGGCGCAGGCCGAGACGGCCGCCGAGGTCGACCTGGTCGTGGACCGGCTCTGGGGCAGGCCCGCCGGTGACGCGATCATGGCGCTGCTGCGGGCCCGCGCCGACCGGAGCAGCGCGCTGAGCTGGATCCAGATCGGCTCCATGGCCGGCCCGACCATCGAACTGCCCTCCGTGGCACTGCGTTCGGCGACCTTCCGGTTGCGGGGCAACGGCCAGGGCGCCGTGTCCACCAGGGCGTATCTGGCCGAACTGCCGTCCCTCATCGAGGAGATCGACGGCGGAGGCATCGCGGTCACCGCCAGGACGATGCCCCTGGCCGACGTCGGGACCGCGTGGACCGGGCCCGAGATACCGGGCGTACGCACCGTACTGATGCCCTGAACCGCCGTGGTCAGCCGGGCAGTTGGAGAGTGAAGACCGTCTCGGTTCCGGGGGAGCTGGTGACGCTGAGGCTGCCGCCGTGGGCCTCGGTGAACCGGCGGGCGATGGAGAGGCCGAGGCCGCTGCCGCCGGTGTGCCGGTTGCGGGACTTCTCGGCGCGCCAGAACCGGTCGAAGACATGCGGGAGGTCCTCCGGGCCGATGCCGGAACCGGTGTCGCTGACCTGGATCAGGACGGTGTTTCCGGTCCGGCGGGACCGCACGGTGACACTGCCGCCGGGGGGAGTGTGGCGTACGGCGTTGGAGACCAGGTTGCCGACGGCCTGACGCAGCCGCATGGGGTCCGCGTACAGCTCGGTGTCACCGTCGGTGCGGACGTCCAGGGTGATGCGCGCGCTCTGGGCCTGACCGCCGTGGGCGGTGGCGACGTGGTGCAGGAGGTCGCCCGCGTCCAGGAGCTCACGGTGCAGCTGGAGCGTGCCCGCCTCGGCCGCCGCCAGGTCCCGGAGGTCGTCGATGATGTGCTGGAGCAGCAGGGTCTCCTCCAGCAGCACCGAGGTCACGTCGTCGTCCGAGGTGAGCACACCGTCCTGGGTGGCTTCCAGCCAGCTGCGGATGGTGCTGAGCGGTGTCCGCAGTTCGTGGGCGATGTCGCTGACCATGGCCTTGCGCTGCGCTTCGGTGCGTTCCCGGTGCTCGGAGAGGTCGTTGAAGGCGGCGGTGAGGCGGCCGATCTCGTCGCCGGTGGTCACCGGGACGCGGAGCTGCGGGTGGCCCGGGTTCCGTACGGCGCTGGTGAGCGCGCGCAGCGGTCTGACCAGGCGGACACCTATCACCACGGTCACGGTCATGGTGAGCGCGAGGACGAGGGCGACGACCCCGATGATGCGGATGGTGTTGGCCTGCGACAGGTCGAAGCCCGGGACCGCCGATCCGGCCGGTTCACTGACGAACAGCTGTGCCGCCGGGGCGACGTAGGCGGCGAGCTGTTCGCGGCGGCTGGAGTTGACACAGTTCTGCGCGGCCGGGGTGTCGGCGTCGCCCGGCTTGTAGGAGAGCGTGAGGTCGAGTACCACGGCGGGCCGGCCCTGATGTGCCAGGCAGTTCTTGATCAGCTTGTTGAGGCTGTCGAGAGCCTTCAGCTCGCCCGGTGTCGTGAGTGCGAGCTGGAGCATGGATTCGCACTTGACCAGGACGCTGGCCTCCTTGGTGCCGTCGTAGGTCTCGATGCTGGGGTGACCGCTGCGCGAGACGGAGACCTTGGCGGGGAAGCCGATCTTGTGGATACAGTCCCTGAGCGTGTTCGCGCTCCTGAGGAGATCCTGGCGCTGTGCGGCCGAAAGCCGGAACGGGCCGAGAGCACGCGGGTCGATACGGTCGGCTCCGGCGTCGGGGAACAGCGCGGGGTCGACCTGGAGCGGGTCGATGACCGCGAACGCGTGGTCGGGCAGCGGCGACGTGCCGGGCGCGGAGTCCGCGATCGTCCGGCGGCCGTGGTCCTGGGCGGTGAGGGTGATACGCCGGTTGGTCCGGTCGGCGAGGTGACGGATCGTCCCGGCGACTCCGTCCCAGCTCGGGTGGACGGCGGCGTAGTCGGTGAGCAGCTTGTAGATGTCCGTGTCGTCGGAGAGGACCTGCCCCTGCTCCTGGCGGATCGCGCTGGTGGTGGTCCGTACCGCGAGCCAGGCGGTGGCGGTGATCGCGCAGAGGGCGACGAGAAGCGAGGAAGCCAGCAGCCTGACCAGCAGACTCCTGTGCAGCGGCACCCTGGTCTCGGGGGTCTCGGCGTGCACCGCGGGCTCAGTGCGCACGGTGGCTCTCGGGGCCGTCGGCCATCTTGTAGCCGACCCCGAAGACGGTCAGCAGGAGGACCGGCTGCTTCGGGTCGGCTTCGAGCTTCTTGCGCAGGTTCAGGATGTGCACGTCGATGGAGCGCTCGGTGATGAAGCGATCGAACCCGCGGGTCCGGGTCAGCAACTGCCGCCGGGTGAAGACCCGTTCGGGCTCGGCGGCCATGACCGCCAGGACCTCGAACTCCCCGGGGGTGCATTCCACCTGCCGCCCGCCGAGGTGCACGGTGTGCCGGACCGGATCCACCGAGAGAGCACCGGCCCGCAGGACCGGGTCGGGCGGCCGGCGGTCGTCCGGGCCGGTGGCGCCACCGCCGGTACGCCGGCTGCGCCTCAGCAGGGTGCGGATACGGGCCATCAGCTCACGGGGGCTGTAGGGCTTGGTCATGTAGTCGTCGGCGCCGAGGTCGAGGCCGAGCAGCAGGTCCTCCTCGGTGGCGCGGGCGGTCAGCATCAGCACCGGGAGGCCGGACGACTCCCCCCGCAGAATGCGGCAGACGTCCAGGCCGTCGACCACCGGCATCATCACGTCGAGGACGAGCAGATCGGGCGGTCGGCGGCGGGCCTCGTCGATCGCGGCACGTCCGTCGTGCACCACCAGGGCGGTGTGGCCCTCGCGTTCCAGATAGCGCCGGATCACCGTGGCCTGTCTGACGTCGTCCTCGGCCACCAGGACATGTGCGCACATGCTGCCGACCATAGGGCGGGGCGCTGTGATTCAGACAGGTTTTTGATGGCAGCCTGACAGAATCCTCATATCGCTCGGCCATGGTGGCCGCCATGCCGAACCTCAATGACCGGCGAGGCCTTGGTGCTGTGGCGGCAGACGTGTCCCGGGTCCGTCCGATAGCCGGTTCGTCCTCGATCGCCGGACGGCCCCTGCGCCCTGTCCAGGGAGAGAGGGGGGGGGGGCCCCAACACCCCACCCCCAGCAGCGGCCAACCCCCCCCCCGGGGTGAGACGAACCCCCCCCACACACTC
>NZ_JBHYWD010000001.1:1202517-1206532 GCF_042751305.1 Streptomyces hokutonensis | reverse complement strand
GGTTGGGGGGGGGGCGCGAGTGGTGCCCGGCGCCCGTCGCACCGCGGGTTCCCCCCCTCCCCGCGCCGCGCCCCGGCCCCCGCCCCCCCAGCGCCGGGGCCCCCCAAAACCCCCCCGCCGGGCATCCGCGGACCCAGCGCGGCCGTAGGCTGCGCAACCCGGCGAACCAATGCGGCCACAGCACCAGGTCCCGATCCGTCGCGTTGGCCGCCCTCGGGGTGGTGGCGATGTCCGCGCTCACCGCCTGCGGTGGCGGATCCTCCGGTGCGGGCAAGGCCGGTGACGCCGACGTGGCCTCGATCTCCAGCCCGGCCGCGAGCGCCGCATCGGCCGGCCCGAGCGCCGACCCCGACTCCGGCCGCCCCCAACTGCGCCTGGACAGCAGCGAGGAGGAACAACGGAAGCTCAACAACGCCTGGGTGTCCTGCCTTCGGGACCACGGAGTGAAGACGTACACGAAGGGTGCGGCGGGCGCCGAATGGATCTTCCCGGGCGTGAACGCCTCGGACTTTCCCGCATCGGCGAAGGTCTGCGCCTCGAAGCAACCCCTTCAGCCTGTGGAGACGGACCCGAAGAAGAACCCGCATTACGCGGATGACTTCCGCGAATGGATCAGGTGCATGAACTCCAAGGGACTCAAGGTTGTCGGGCTGCCCGACAACGCGGGCTGGAACTACGCCTCCGACAACCTGCCGGCCAATTCGGATGAAATAGAGAGCAGTTGCCGGCTGGAGGCATTCGGTGCGAAGAAGTGAGCACGCTCAGGCCGACGAGCCGCCCGGCGGCGCGGCGCCGGGGAAAGCGCGGAAACGGGCCGTCATCGCGGTGGCCGCACTGCTCACGGCAGGCGTGGTGGGGGTCGGCGTGGCCGGGGTGAGGAGCGGTGGGAAGCCGTCGGGCGCCGCGGCGAGCGATGCGCCCCGGGTGAACACCGTCGCGGTGGTCAGGACCGACCTGTCCAGCACCCTTTCGCTGCACGGAACCCTGGGCTACGGCAGGACCATATCGGTGAAGGGCGGCAAGGAGGGCCTGGTCACCCAGCTGCCGGCGGTGGGGTCCAAGGTGTCCAGGGGCAGGTCCCTGTACCGGCTGGACGATCGTCCGGTGCCGGTGTTCTACGGGACCACACCGCTGTTCCGCCCCCTGGACACCAGAGGTCTCATGGGCAGGGACGTCAAGGTGGTCGCGGACAACCTCAGGGCGCTCGGCTACGACATCGGCGCCCAGCCGGCGTCGGGCAGTTGGGTCGCGCAGCGGCCGGAGCCGACCGGCGCCGCGAGCGCCTCGCCGGCCCCGTCGCCCTCGGCGTCCCCCTCCCCCTCTCCGTCACCGTCCTATGTCCGGGTCAAGCCCGGCGAGGGGGTGCTCACCGCCTCCCTGATCGCGGCGGTCGGGCGGTGGCAGACCCAGGTCGGCATGCCCTCCACCGGGGTCCTCGGCGCCGGCGACGTGGCGGTGCTGCCGGGCGAGGTACGGGTCGGTGCTGTACAGGCACAGCCCGGCGACCCGGCCACCGGAACGCTGATGTCGGTCACCGGTACCGCCAAGTCGGTGTCGGTGCCGCTGTCCGCGACCGACGTCGACTCGATCCAGCAGGGTGACAAGGCGACCGTGACGCTGCCCGACAACTCCGAGGCCCATGGCACCGTCTCTGCCATCAGCACGGATGCCCAGGCCTCCGACCAGGCAGGCGGTGACTCCGGCGGCACACCGCAGCTGGTGGTGACCGTCTCGCTGGACAGCACGGCGGCGCTGCGCCGCCTCAACTCCGCACCCGTACAAGTGCAGTTCACCGGGCAGACCAAGAAGGGCGTACTGGCCGTGCCGGTCGGCGCGCTGCTCGCGCTGAGTGGCGGCGGTTACGCGCTCCAGCTCCCCGGCGGCCGTCTGCTGGCCGTCGAGACGGGGATGTTCGCCAAGGGACTGGTGGAAGTGAGCGGCACCGGCATCACCGCGGGCACCAAGGTGGCAACGGCCTCATGACCGACCGCACACGTCCGGTACTCGCCGTCCGCAATGCGAGCATGGCGTATCCCGGCGGGGTCAACGCGCTGGACGATGTCTCGCTGGCCATCGGGACCGGTGAACTGCTGGCCATCGTCGGACCTTCCGGGTCCGGCAAGTCCACTCTGCTGAACATCATGGGCACCCTGGACCGGCCGACGAGCGGCACCGTGGAGATCGGCGGCCGGGACGTTTCCTCGCTCTCCGACCGGCGGTTGTCCGCGCTGCGGGGCCGCCGGCTCGGCTTCGTCTTCCAGCAGTTCCATCTCACCGAGGGGCTGACCGCCGCCGAGAACGTCGCCACCGGTCTGCTCTACGCGGGTGTGCCGCGCGGCCGGCGCCGTCCGCTGGCGCTGGATGCGCTGGACCGGGTCGGCCTGGGCCACCGGGCCGGACACCTCTCGCACCAGCTCTCCGGCGGTGAACGCCAGCGCGTCGCCATCGCCCGGGCTCTGGTCAACAACCCCGCGCTGGTGCTCGCCGACGAGCCCACCGGCGCGCTGGACACCGCCAACGGACGGGCCGTCCTTGAACTGCTGACCGAGCTGAACCACGAGGGCACCACCATCGCGATCATCACCCACGACCGGGACATCGCCGAGCGGCTGCCCCGCCGGGTGGAGATCCTCGACGGGCGCCTCGTCGCCGACAGGTATGAGGAGTCATGAACACCACCGTCACCGAGGCGAACAGCAGGCCGGTACGGCTGGCCCCGCTGGATCTTCTGGGGCTGGGTCTGCTCGGCATCCGTACCCGGAAGATGCGGGCCGCGCTGTCGGCCCTCGGCATCTCGATCGGCATCGCCACCATGATCGTCGTCACCGGGATCCCGGCCTCCAGCCAGAAGGCGCTGCTGAACGAGCTCTCGGCGATGGGCACCAACATGCTCCAGGCGCAGCCGGTCCCCAATCCGAACTCACCGGTGCTGCTCCCGCCGGAATCGGTGGACATGGTCCGCCGCATCGGTCCGGTCACCATGGCCAGTGCCGTCGCCAACACCCATGCCACCGTGCACCGTTCGGACCGTGTCGACCCCAGCGACTACGCTGGACTCACCATCCTGGCCAGCGAGGTCAACCTGCTCCCGGCCATCAACGCCGAGGTGCGGTCGGGCCGCTTCCTCAACGCCGCCACCGAGAGGTTCCCCACCGCGGTGCTCGGTTCGGTCGCCGCCACCCGGCTCGGCTTCGCGAAGCTGAACGACCGGGGACCCGCCCCGCAGATCTACATCAACGACCGCTGGTTCACGGTCATCGGCATCCTTGCCCGGACCCCGCTCTCCCCCGACATCGACCGCTCGGTACTCGTCGGATGGGACGCCGCCCGCGCCCAGTTGAACTTCGACGGACACCCCACGGTGATCTACATCAAGGCCAGGGAATCCGCCATGGAGGCGGTCCGGGGCGTGCTGCCCGCCACGGTCTACCCGCAACTGCCCGGCATGGTCCAGATCAGCCGCCCGTCCGACGCGCTGGCCGCGAAGCGCGCCACCCAGACCACCTTCTCCGCCCTCTTCCTGGGACTCGCCGGAGTCGCGCTGCTGGTCGGCGGTATCGGAGTGGCCAACACCATGGTCATCTCGGTCCTCGAACGCCGCCGTGAGATCGGCCTGCGCCGCGCGCTGGGCGCCAACCGGGGCCAGATCCGCGGCCAGTTCCTCACCGAGTCCGTCGTACTGTCCGCGCTCGGCGGCGTGGCCGGTACGGTCCTCGGCGTCCTGGCCACCGTCGGCTACGCCACCTACCAGCACTGGCCGCCGGTCGTCCCGCTCACCTCGGTGGCGGAAGGGTTCGGCGGCGCCGTACTCGTCGGCATGATCGCCGGTGTCTACCCGTCCATCAGGGCCGCCCGCCTCACCCCCACCGAGGCCCTCGCGTCAGCATGAACGACATGAACGAAGGGGGGGGTGGGGGGGGGGGGCGCCCCCCCCCCCCCCGCACACCCACAAAAAGATTGTAGCCGAAAACACGGCGGGGGGGGGGGTGTTGTATTAATTTGGGGGGGTGGGGTT
>NZ_JBHYWD010000001.1:1130378-1202507 GCF_042751305.1 Streptomyces hokutonensis | reverse complement strand
GGGCACCCCCCTCCCTCGGGGGCCCCCCCCCCCCCCCCACCCGGCCCCGCGGCTTCTCTATAACAAACATCAAGGTGGGGGGGGGGGGGGTGGGCCCCCCCCCCGCCCTCGCGTACACGCCTACTTCTTCTGGAAGGCCTTCACCTGGCAGGCGGTTTCGATCTCATTGAAGTGCGGAGGATTCGGCTGGCTCTGGTCGAACGAGTAGTCGGAGCCGCCGGGGGCCATGGTGGCCCTGATGCCGTGGGCGTTGAGGCATTTCACCATGACCCGCAGGTCGTCGGAGTAGTCCGGATTCTTGGCCGGGTCCAGCTCCGGCGGCGTTATCGGCTGCTTCGACGCGCAAGCCTTGGCACCGGCCTTCTCGGCCGAGGTGGTCGGCGGCCCCTTCAGCGGCCCGCCCTTCGCCCTCAGGCAGGCGTACCAGCTGTCCCACATCCGGTCGGTCTCCTCGGTGGAGCTGTCCAGCCGGATGACGGGGCGGCCGGCGTCGGGGTCCGTTGTCCGCGTCGGTGTCCCAACTGCCTTGCCCGGGCTCGCGATCGAGGCCACATCGCTGTCGCCGGCACTGCTTCTGTCACTCCCGCTGCCCGAGCCGCCGCCACCGCACGCGGTGAGGACGACAACGCCCGCTGCGCCGACGGCGGTGAACAGGGCTGCCCGCGCGGAACGGCCGGAAACCGGCCACCTGCGATGAGAGGGGTTCGTCATGGCGGCCACTGTGGCCGAACCATATGAGGATCCTGTCAGATTGCTGACAAGGGCCTGTCTGAAACCGGCCGGGCAGCCGGCCCCGGGCCTCCGTACGAATAGTCGGTTGCCGACAGGAAAGGCGCCCGACGAAGGCGTAGCCACCGCGATCGGGCATGGGCCGTCCACGACCGATGGCACAAACCTGATGTCGGCTTTCGCGGCGGCTGTGCGATTGGGCATCGCCTTCATCATCCACGCCACCGAAACGTCGACCGACGTGATCTTCAGTTCGACGAGCCTGCTGTACCTCGGCCTCACGCTGCTCGCCCTGCATGTGGCCGCTGTCGGGACCGGTTGGTCCGGCAGGGGCCGCAGCCGTCGCCGCTGTGCGGCGTTCACCGACCATCACACGGCGCAGGAAGCAGTGAGTGGAGGAGATCGGTCATGATCCAGGCAGCGGACGTCCGAGAGCAGCGTAATCACGATGTCGTTGATGACGGCGGTCTGCCGCAGCGGGCGGCGATCGCCGTGGACACGGTGGTGGCGACAGCAGTCGCGTTGCTGCTGGGCGGCACGATGGTCACGATGGGTCGTTGAGCTGCCGGTTGCACAGGGCGTCGACCTGTTCGCGGGCCTGCGGCTCCAGCTCGGCGGGGAGCAGGTGACGGTAGCGGCGTTGCTCGCCGAGCAGGACCTGCACGGTCCGGTCGCAGACCGGTTCGGGGTCGTACTGCTTGTGCGGGAAGGCGAGTGCGGTGTAGTCGTAGAGCCGGTCGGCGGGGTTGTCGCGCCATTCCTTCCACGTCCCGAACATGGTGTCGTTGAAGCCGGTGGGGAAGGGGCCGGGATCGATCGTCGCCACCGTGACACCGGACTCGGCGAGTTCCTGGTCGACGGTGAGTCCGGCCACCGAGGACATGAGGACGATACGGCCGCTGCCGCGGGCCGCCATCTGCCGGGCGATGCCCTGGGTGAGCAGGACAGGGCCGAGGACGTTGACCTCGAACTGGCGGCGCAGCCGCTCCTCGGGATGTCGG
Organism: Streptomyces hokutonensis; assembly: GCF_042751305.1. Taxonomy (GTDB): domain Bacteria; phylum Actinomycetota; class Actinomycetes; order Streptomycetales; family Streptomycetaceae; genus Streptomyces; species Streptomyces hokutonensis_A. The sequence goes on along the minus strand of NZ_JBHYWD010000001.1, from coordinate 1,200,777 downwards.
CGGTCGTGCCGCCCTCGGAGACACCGGCGTTGTTGAGGAGTACCTCGACGCCCCAGGTCCAGGCGTTCTCCCGGTCCCCGGGGTCGGTCACGTCCAGTTTCCCGACCCGCAGCTTCTTACCGCGCCGACCTGGGCGATGATCTCCACGCCCGCGTTCACCTCGTGCCCGGCCGCGGAGAGTCGTAGCGCCACATCTTTACCGAAACCGCTGCCCGCACCGGTGATGAGTATCGGTCCCGTCATGTCGTCGCGCCCTTCCCTGACGGGTGTCCGGTCGCTCCGGACACCCGGATGCCCCCCGACCCGCAGTTACCCCGCGCGGGTTCGCTGACAAGGCCGTGGCTGCCGCTTCGGCCACGGCACTGGCGCACTCCGCCGTCGGCACCGGGCGAGCTGCGGCCGTGGCTGATCGTGCGGTGCGAAGAGGCACAGGTCAGCGGCGGCGCAGCATCATGACGACAAGGACGATGACAATAATGACGACGACGGTACCCAGACCGATATACATGAGCTTCTCTTTCCTTCGGGGAACAGCACTCACCGGTGCCGCAGAACCCGAGTGCCCCGGTCACAGCCTTTCAGCCCTCCGAGAGGCCAGTTGCCCCGATGCGGCACGCACCCATAGCGGCCGGCGGATCACCCGCAGGAGACTGTCCGGCGTGGCCAGCCGCGGTCGCACCAGTACGGGCCTCCACAGCCACCGCGGTGATGTCTCCTCCGACGAGCGGTGAGGCGCCTTCGCCCGGGTACACGGACACAGATCAAACGGCGGCAGGAGAAGGCCGGTTGATCGCCACCCACGGTGGTTCACGACGGCAGGCGTCAGATCGGCAGGGCATCCCCACCGACACCGGAACAGACCACCGACAGCGTCAAGGCCGACGTAGCCGAAATCAAGGAGAAGGCACACCGATGACCCAGGACACACCGCACACCGGCGATGAGGCAGCCCTCTCCACGGAGGAACTGCGTGAGCAGGTCGAGGCGACCCGCGAGGAACTCGGCGAGACCGTCGAGGCGCTCGCGGCCAAAGCCGACGTCAAGGCCCGCGCCCAGGACAAGGCACACGCCGTCAAACAACAGGTCGGGGAGAAGACGGCACAGGCCGAGGCCCACCTGCGGAACACGGCAACGAACGTGATCCACGTGGTGCAGGACAAGACCCCGGAGCCGGTCCGCGAGAAGGCCGGCCAGGGCCTGCAGGCGGTACGAGCCAACCGCGCCCCGCTGCTCGCCGTGGCCGGCGCGTTCATCGCGCTGCTGCTCATCCGCCGTTCCAGGAAGCACCGATGAAAGTGAGCGAGGTCGCTTGCACACCGCTCGGCGTGGCCATGGGCGCCCTCAGCGGCATGGTGGCCGGTACGGCGTTCTAGCAGGTCTGGAAACGGATCGGCCGCGACGACACCCCCGACGAACACCGCACCTGGCCCGAGGCCCTGTCCGCGGGCGCCCCGCAAGGAGCGATCTTCGCCGGCTGACCGGCACCTGGCCCGGCTGACCACTTCTTTCGGCGTCCCCCGCAACCCGAACCCGAACCCGGGCGGACGCCGACAGGCAGCCGGCTTCCAGAAAGTAGACACCCTCCACCTCAGGGGCATCCTGGAAGTCGGCTGAGCAGGTCGTGATCGAGCCCGCCCGGCTCCCCGCTCCGCGCCCCTGCTCAGCCCACCGGTCCTGCGGTACATGACAGACAATTGCTGCTGGCGTCGTCGGTAACTCGACGTCGTGCTTCCTCGGACTCCCGACGGGGAGTCGTGGTCCTGGGTAGGTGTCTCAATCGGTGCCGGGTTGGACGAGCTTGAAGACGAGACGGGCGGCGGCCCGTCGGGCGGCTTGACGCAGGCGCACCGGGGCCGGGCGGGCGGGAGTCTGCGCGGGAGCGACTGCCAGGCGGGGGAAGAGGATTTCGGCGTTGGTGCGGTTGACGGCCTGGAGGACACCGGGGTCGACACCGCTGTCGAGACCGTTGGCGAAGTACTGGCTCGCGATGGCGGGGGCGAACGGCCAGTCGCTGCCGAAGAGGATGTGTCCGGGGCGGGCGAAGGCGAGCAGCGTGGGCAGGGCGGCGGAGCTGGAGGACAGCGCGGTGTCGTAGTAGAAGCCGCGGAAGTCGTCCAGCACGTCCAGTGGGCTGCGTCCGGTGTCGCCGGCGATGGCGATGGCCATGCGGTGGGAGGCGTATGGCACGAAGCCGCCGGCGTGGCTGAGGATGAACCGGATGTTCGGGTACGTGCGTACGACGCCGTTGCGGACCAGGAGGTATGCGGCCCGGGTGGTGTCGAGGAGGAAGTCGGCGGCGAACGGCGGGATCCCGTCGGCAGCGGGTGCCGGGAGATCGGCGGGGTGGACGAACACGACGGCGCCCCGGTCGTTCAGGGTCTGCCACAGTCCGTCCTGGCCGCCCGCGCCGACGTAGACACCCTGATTGTTGGCGAGCAGGGTGACCCCGTCGGCCCCCAGCTCGTCCAGGGCCCGCTCGGCCTCGACGGCGGAGGCGGCGGCATCGGGCATGGGCAGCGTGGCAAAGTACCCGAAACGGCCCGCGTGTTCGGCGGCGAGGGACGCGGAGAAATCGTTGAGCCGCCGGGCCAGGCCGGCGGCCTCGCCCGGATCGGTGAGGAAGCCGGTGCCCGGAGTGGAGACCGAAACGATCGCCGTGGCGGTGCCCAGCAGGTCCATCACCTCCAGGGCCGACTCGGCGCTCCACTCGGGCAGTTCACGGCCGCCGGCTTCGGCGATGCCCGCCTGGGCGAGAAGGTCCCGGTAGAAGGAGGGAACGATGTGCTGGTGCACGTCGACCCGGCCCGCCGCGCCGGTCACGAGGCGTCCTCCGGGGCCTGGAGGGCGCGCATGCCGTCCCGCAGGGTGACGTTGCTGATGTGGAGGCGGCTCGTCGGGCGGCTCCCCCGGGGTTCTGCGCGTACTGGGCGTGCTGGACCTGCTGGGTGACGCGCTCGGCGGCGACGGCCGCGGAGGTCGTGATGTCGAGGTTTCCGGCGTAGGCGGGCAGGTGGTCGGTGGTGCCGGTGACTTGGAGCATCACCGTCAGCCTGATGCCGGTGAACCTGCCCGCCCGCGGCATGGGCGTCGGCCGGCTCCAGGCCGGGCAACAGGTCCGACAGCGGGTCGATCGGCGCCACATGGTGCTCAGCCGCACGCGGTGGCCGACGGGGTGCCTCACGGTGTGATGCGGTCGGCGTCATCCCTTGCTCCTCGATGCCATGCGGGTGGCCGCGTCCCAGACCAGCTGTGCGTGCAGCTCGAACATCGCCACCAGGTCGACCGCGTCGCCGTGGATCTCCCGGTGCACGAACAGACCGTCGGCGCCGGCGACGGCGTAGGTGGCGAGCGTGCGCAGGGCATCCTCGTCCAGATCCGGGAACACGGTCCCGGCCACTTCGGTGATCTTCTGGGTGGCGATGTCACGGACCTGGAGGAACACCGTCCGGCCCCGGGGCTCGGTGGGCCGCCGCTCCAGAGCGAGCATCAGGCCGAGGCGCAGGAAGTCCGGCGCGTCGACCAGCGACTTGGCCACGTTCGCCGCCAGGACGGTCACGCGCTCCAGCGGCGTGCCCGTCTCTTCGCCGGGGAGCTCGACTGCTGCCAGCCAGGTCTCGAAACTGCGCTCGATGACGGCGGCGATCAGGTCGTCCTTGTCCTTGAAGTGCCAGTAGATCGAGCTCGCCGGCAGCCCGCACTTGGCACTGACCGCCGCGATGGACGTGCCCTCGTAACCGCGCTCGCCCGCGATCTCCACCGTGGCGTCGAGGATGCGCTGCCGCGACTCCACCCCGTTCGCCCGCTTCTTGCGCGTCGCCTGCGGCCCGCTCATCGGATGTGGCCTTCCTCTCGTGCCGGCACTTGACCCCGTTCGTCACCCATCTTACCGTAGCGATCACTCCAACTGGAGTAAACACTACAGCAACGTGATCGCAACACACCGCGACAGGGACGACAGCGAGGTGCCTGGTGAGCGAGTCCAGAGCCGGAGACATGACCTACGACGTGGCGGTGATCGGCTACGGACCCACGGGAGTGACCGCGGCGAACCTGCTGGGGGCGATGGGCCTCAGGGTCGTCGTCCTCGAGCGCGACGCCGAGATCTTCACCCGCGCCCGCGCGATCTCCACCGACGAGGAGGTCCTGCGGATCTGGCAGCGCACCGGTCTGGCCGACCGGCTCAAGCGGGACATGCTGGCCGAGCGGCCCCTCGATTTCGTCGACGCGCGCGGCCGGCCGTTCCTCAGCGCGCACCCCACCCCGCGCGGACACGGGCATCCGCCGCAGATGTTCATCTACCAGCCGGCGCTGGAACGGGTCCTGCGCGACGGCGCCGAGCGGTACCCGAACGTGGAGATTCTGCTGCGGCACGAGTGCCTACGGCTCCAACAGGGGCCGGACGGCGTCGAGTTGACGGCCCTCTCCACCGCCGACGACTCCGTACGACGCCTGCGCGCCTCCTACGTCATCGCCGCCGACGGCGGTTCCAGCCTCACCCGGGCGCAGCTCAACATCGGCTACGAGGGCAGGACGTACGAGGACCGCTGGGTCGTCATCGACACCGAGATGCTGGAGCCGTGGCCGGACCACGACCGGCTGCGCTTCCGCTGCGACCCGGCCCGGCCCGCCGTCGACTGCCCGACCCCGCTCGGGCACCACCGCTGGGAGTTCCCGATCCTGCCCGGCGACGACGAGCAGTACCTGGTCACGGACGACGCGATCCACGCGATGGTGTCGCGGTACGGGATCGGCCGCGACCAGATCAAGATCCTCCGGGCCACCGTCTACAGCCACCATGTCCGCTTCGCCGCCCGCTTCCGCATGGGCCGCGTCTTCCTCGCCGGCGACGCCGCCCACGCGATGCCGCCGTGGATCGGCCAGGGCATGGCCGCCGGTGTACGCGACGCGGCCAACCTGTGCTGGAAGCTGGCCGCCGTGCTGCGCGGCGAACTGCCCGAGGCGGTACTGGACAGCTACGAGGCCGAACGCAAGCCGCACGTCAAGGAGATCACCAAGCGGGCGGTGTTCGTCGGGCGGATCATCACCGAACGACGACTCCCGGTGACCCGTATCCGGAACACCGCACTGCGCGGCCTCAACCGCATACCGGGCTTCAGCAACTGGCTCCAGCACTCCAACTGGATACCCGTCGCCCAATACGCAGAAGGCTTCCAGGCCCGCCCCCGCACCAAGGCGTCCGGCCACCAGATCCCGCAGCCCTGGGCGACCGCCCCCGACGGTGAACGCGTACGGCTGGACGACGTACTTGGCAGCCGCTGGCTGCTCCTGCACGCCCACTCGGCGGTGCCGCAGCCCGCGTGGGACCGCCTCGGTGTTCCCTCGCTCACCGTCACGCCCGCCGGCTCCGAGCCGGCCGAGGACACGGTCGTCGACAGCGAAGGCGTCCTGCTGCCGTGGATGGCCGGGCATCGCGCGGCCACGCTCGCCCTGCGCCCGGACGCCTACGTCTACGCGGCCGCACCCACCGGTGCTCAACTCCCGCCGCCTCCCGCCGGTTTCGCCCCGGCGTCGCACGCGACCGCCTCGATCGCCCGGTAAGGACTGCCATGACCACGCACACCGAACTGCCGTCGATGCGAGAGTCCTTGCTCGATGTCGTCGGCAAGAAGATCTTCGTCGCGGAGACCGGAGACGGCCCGCCCGTACTGCTGCTGCACGGCGGCGGCCCCGGCGCCTCCGGAATCTCCAACTACCATCGCAACATCGCCGAGTTGGCCAAGGAGTACCAGGTCATCGTCCCCGACCTGCCCGGCTACGGCCGCAGCACCAAGGGCGTCGACGGCGCCGACCCCTTCGGGTACCTCGCCGACGCGATCCGCGCCCTGCTCGACCAACTCGGCCTGGACAAGGCGCACTTGGTCGGCAACTCCTACGGCGGTGCCTGCGCCCTGCGACTCGCCCTGGACACCCCCGACCGCGTCGACCGCATGGTCCTGATGGGTCCCGGTGGCATCGGCACCACCCGCGCCCTGCCCACCCCGGGCCTCAACAGCTTGCTCAACTACTACTCCGGGGACGGCCCTTCGCGGCTGAAGCTGGAGAAGTTCATCCGCACCTACCTGGTCTTCAACGCCGCCGACGTGCCGGACAGCGTCATCGACGCGCGCTATGCGGCCAGCATCGAACCTGAGGTCGTTGCGGCTCCGCCGCTCAGGCGCCCGACGTCACTGCGCGCCGTCTGGAAGATGGACTTCACGCGCGACAAGCGTCTGGCCCGGCTGCCCGTGCCGACCCTGGTGCTGTGGGGCGCCGCCGACAAGGTGAACCGACCCAGCGGCGGCCGGATGCTGGCCGAGCGGATGCCCAACTGCGATCTGTACGAGGTCGCCAACACCGGGCACTGGGTCCAGTTCGAACGCGCCGAGCTTTTCAACCGGCTGTGCGCCGACTTCCTGGCAGGCCGCCGATGAACACCGCGGCTTCGGTCTTCGGCGCAGTCCACCTGGGCTACGTCGTCATCGAGACCAACCGCTTCGCCGACTGGCGCCGCTTCGGCACCGAGGCCATCGGCATGCACCGTGACGACCTCGACTCCGGCCTGATGCGGTTCCGGCTCGACGACCAGGAATGCCGTTTCCTGCTACGGCGCGGACCGGCCGAGGACGTCGTCGCCACCGGCTGGCACCTCGACGACCACACGACCTTCGAGCAGATCGAGGCCCGTATACGCGCCCATGGCGTCCCCGTCGTCGAAGGCACCGAGGAGGAGGCGGAGTTGCGCGGCGTCGAACGTCTCCTGCGTTTCCCCGGCCCCAAGGGCATCACCCAGGAGATCTACACCACGCCCGTCCTGACGCCCGAGCCGCTGCGGATGCTCGCGTCCGGGTTCGTCACCGGCGACTCCGGCATGGGCCACATCGCGATCACGTCCACCAAGCCGGCGCAGATCCGCGGCTACTTCAACACCGTCTTCGACGCCCGGCTGACCGACTACATCGACGAGACCATCAGCGGCGTCAAACTCAAGATCCGCTTCCTGCGGGTCAACGAACGCCACCACTCCATCGCCGTCGCCGCCGTCCGCGGCCTGCCGATCGACCCGGTCCGCACCCGCGTCCAGCACCTCAACATCCAGGCCGCCACCCTCGACGACGTGGCCCGCAGCTACCAGCGGGTGCACGAACTCGGCTTCGACATGGCCCTGTCCGTCGGCCGGCACACCAACGACAAGGAACTCTCCTACTACGCCCGCACCCCCTCGGGCTTCGAATGGGAGGTCGGCTGGAACCCCGTCGTCATCGACGAGACCACGTGGCAGCCCAGCACCCACCAGGGCATCAGCATCTGGGGCCACACCCCTGTCGGCCAGACGATCGTCGACAAGCTCGACCAGTTCCGGCGCGGCGCCCGCTCCCTGGCCCGCCCCGAGAAGACCGTCCCCGCCCTCAGCGGCGCAGGTATCCCCGACGACTGACCGCCGGGCCGGAGCAGATTGCCTACGGCTCGGCGAGGTTCGTGGTGCGTGGCTTCGGAGTCGCTGCGCCAGGAGATGCCGGTCTTCGTCCGCATCGCAGGGCCTGCCAGGCGGTCATCTCCGCCGACGGCAAACTCGTCGGCGCCCGCCGCAAGCTCAAGCCCACCCACGTCGAACGCACCATGTTCGGGGAGGGAGACGGCTCCGACCTGGTGGTCCACGACACCGAACTCGGCCGCGTCGGTGCCCTGTGCTGCTGGGAACACCTCCGACCACTCACCAAATACGCCATGTTCAGCCAGCACGAACGGTCGACGTAGCAGCCTGGCCCAGCTTCTCCGTGTACAAGGGTGCGGCCTACGCGCTCGGCCCGGAGGTCAACACCGCGGCCTCCCAGATCTACGCCGCCGAGGGCCAGGTCCTCGTCCTCGCCCCGTGCGCCGTGGTCGGCGAGGCCGGCCATCGACCTGTTCTGCGACACCCCGTCAAGCAGCAACTGCTCCAGCGCGGCGGCGGCTTCGCCCGGATCTACGGCCCCGACGGCCGCCCACTGGCCGACCCGCTCCCCGAGGACGCCGAGGGCATCCTGTACGCCGACATCGACCTGACCGCGATCCCGTTCGCCAAGGCCGCCGCCGACCCGGTCGGGCACTACGCCCGGCCCGACGTCACCCGGCTCCTCCTCAACCGCTCCGAGCGACGCCCCGTGGAGTACGCCGCCTACACCGGCCCGTCGGCCGAGCACTTCGCCGGTGCCGAGGCGATCATCACGGAGCCGGAGTCGGAGCCGGCGCGAGAGCCGGAGGCGACAGCGGTCGGCTGACGCCGGCTGAGTGCGTCGAGGGCAAGTACCTGACCCCGAAACGGAACTCCCGCCGCCGACCAGGCTCCAGTGACAAGGCGGCGGCGAGTTCCGGGCGGTTGAAGGCGTCCGTGGGTACCTCGACGGGCTCCAGCGCGATGGACCCACGCCGGTCCCGGGCCAGAGTGTCGCCGGTGAACACGTGCATGAACCCGCCGTCCTGCCACACCCGTAGTTCGGCTCCGGTCCCGGGGTCGCTCAGTACCGTCTCGGACCGGCCGCCGGGTCCGGGGGCCAGGTCCGCGAAGCACGCGTCGATGACGGCGTCGCCGAGCCCCTTCGGCGTGCGGAAGTCCATGTCGGGGCGGTGGTCCAGGGACAGAAAGGCCTCCTTTCCACTTAGCGGAATGAGGGAGGCATCGGTGCAGATCAGGGTGTGCGCGGGGATCTGCAGGACCAGGTCGTCGATGGGGCTGGAGAGGGTGAAGTACGGGTGCCAGCCCGCCGCGTAGGGGGCGGTGGTCTCCCCCACGTTCGTCGCCGTGATCTCGATGCCCAGGTCACGGCGGCCGACTGTGTACTCCACGTCCAGGTCGAGCGCGAACGGGTAGCCGGGGTACCGGCCCGGTCGGATGGTCGTGCTGCGCATCAGGAGCCGTGCCGAGTCGGGCGTCATGGTGGCCGCGACGAGCCGGAACGGTGCTTCGCGTGCGAAGCCGTGGTAGACCGTGCGGTCGCCGACGCGGCCGGGCAGCAGGTCGTGGTCGCGGCCGCCGTGGTGGTAGCGGCCGTCGGCGACACGGTTGGGGAACGGGGCGAGCAGGCCCGCCCGTACGCCGTCCTGCGAGAGCAGTTCCGCCTCGTCGCGGTAGCCGTCCGTCAGTTCCGTGAGCTGCCCGGCCGTCCCGCTTGCGACCCGCCAGCTCAGCAGCGTCGCCCCGCGCAGGGCGAGGACGACACGCACGGCACCGTCCGGCGCGGAGACCGTCACGGTGGGTTCGTCGCCGAGGCGGCCCTCGGCGATCCGGAACGTGTCGGCCGTGGCGCCCCGCGCCCCGCCCCCGCCTGTCACCCGGCTTCCGGTACGAGCTTCTTCGCGCCCGTCATGATGGCCACCGCGTCCTCCATGGAGTGCGACTGCGGGGTGATGACCCCGGCGCAGCCGCCGAGGCGCTGGATGTGGATGCGGTCGGCGACGTCGAAGACGTTGGGCATGTTGTGGCTGATCAGGATGATGCCGAGACCTTGGTCGCGCAGGTCGCGGACGAGCTTGAGGACCTGGCCGGTCTCGCGGACGCCCAGCGCGGCGGTGGGTTCGTCGAGGATGACGACCCGGCCGCCGAAGGCGCCCGCGCGGGCGACGGCCACCGACTGGCGCTGGCCGCCGGAGAGCGTCTCCACGGCCTGGTTGATGTTCTGCAGGGTGCTGATGCCCAGCCGCTTGATGTGGTCGGCCGCCTGGCGCTTCATCTCGCCGGTGTCGAGCATGCGGAACACCGAGCCGAGTACACCCTTGCGACGGATCTCGCGGGCGAGGAACAGGTTGCTGGCGATGTCCAGCGCCGGGGCCACGGCGAGGGTCTGGTAGACCGTCTCGATGCCGGCCTCGCGGGCGTCCTGCGGGCGTTTGAAGTTCACCTCGGTGCCGTCGACCAGGATGCTGCCCTGGTCGGGGACGAGCGCTCCGGAGAGGCACTTGATCAGGGTGGACTTGCCTGCGCCGTTGTCGCCGATGACGGCGAGGACCTCGCCGGGGTAGAGGGTGAGGTCGACGTCGTTCAGGCCGACGACCCGGCCGAAGACCTTGACCAGGCCCTTGGCTTCGAGAACGGGGGTGGTGGGGGTCGTCACGACTTCACACTCCGGATCCACTGGTCGACGGAGACAGCCGCGATCACCAGCACGCCGACTGTCAGGACTTGGTAGTTGGGGTCGATCCCGGCCAGTGCCAGACCGTTGACGAAGACCTGGACGATGAGCGCGCCGATCAGCGAGCCGAGCACCACACCGCGTCCGCCGAACAGACTGGTGCCGCCGATGACGACGGCCGTGATGGACTGCAGGTTGGCGTTGAGACCGCTGTTCGGGTCGCCGCCGCCGACCCGGCCGACCAGGATCCAGGCGCCCACGGCGATGGCGAAACCACCTACCAGGTAGGCGCTCAGCAGCACCCGGTTGACGGAGATGCCGGCGAGGCGGGCTGCCTCGATGTCGTCACCCACGGCGTACAGGTGGCGGCCCCAGGCGGTGTAGCGCAGTGCGTAGCCGACCACCGCGTACAGGGCGATCATGAGCAGGACGCCGGTGGTCAGGTTCAGTTGCCCGATGGAGACCGTGTCCGCGCTCCACATGAGGATGTTGCCCGGGTCCAGCGAGACGGTCTGGCCCTTGGCGTAGATGAGCGTGATCGCGGTGAAGATGCTGAGGGTGCCGAGCGTGACGATGAACGGTGGCAGCTTGATCCTGGTCACCAGCAGCCCGTTGACGGCCTGCGCGGCGATGGCCACGGCCGCTCCCGCGAGCAGGGCCAGGACACCCGGCACGTGGTTGTCCGCGACGAGCTTCGACATCAGCAGCGAGGCCAGCACCATGACGGCGCCGATGGACAGGTCGATGCCGGCCGTGAGGATGATGACGGTCTGGCCGACGGCCAACGAGCCGATGACGGCCACCTGTTGGGCGACGAGCGACAGGTTCTGCAACGCGTAGAAGCGGTCGTTGATGAGGGAGAACACGATGGCGGCGAGCACCAGGACGATCGCCGGGCTGAGTGCCGGCTGACGGTGCAGCACCGCCTGGATGCGCTGGGCCGGCGTGGCGGGCCGGTTGAGGAAGTCCTCCGCCGGCGCCGGTGTCGCTTCACTGTCCACGTGGGTGGTCACAGGGGGTCCTTCCGGTTCTGTCCCTCGTGCGGGCCTTCGAAGGAGCTCATGAGGTACGGGCTCATGACGTACGGGCTCGTGTGGTGCGGGTGGGCCGCCGGTGCTCTGACGGCTGCCGGCGGCCCACCCGGCCGGCCGGGTCAGCTGCCCCAGCAGGCGGAGGCGGCCTGCGTCGGGGACTGGACCGTCAGACCGCCGATGGCCTTGGCGGCGACCAGCGCGGTGCCGGTGTCGTAGAACGACTTGCCGTTGGTGACGCTGGGCTTGCTGCCGCCGCGGGCCAGTTTCGCGATGGAGCTGACGCCGAGGGCCGCCATCTTGCCGGGGTACTGCACGGCGTCGGCGGCGAACTCGCCGCTGGTGACGTTCTTCAGGCCCGAGCAGCTGCCGTCGATGGCGTAGATCGCGACGCTCTTCTCCTTGTTGGCCGCCTTCAGCGCGTTGTACGCGCCCTCGCCCGCCGGCTCGTTGATCGCGTAGACCACGTTGATGTTCGGGTTGGCCGACAGGCAGTTCTCCATCGCGGTGCGTCCGCCGTCGATGGCGCCCTGGGTGGGCTGGTGGCAGGCGACCGTGTACGTGCCGCCCTTGCCGCCGGTGTACTTGCCGGTCTTGGCCTCCTTGCCGTTCTCGGTCTTGCTGCCCGGGTCGATGCCCATGCCCTCGAGGAAGCCGTGGTCGCGGTCGATGTCGACCGAGACGACCTGGTTGTTGAAGAGGTCGAGCATGGCGATGACGGCCGGCTTGCCGTCCAGGGCGGCCGCCGCGTACTGGCCGTCGAGCTTGCCCGCCTGCTCGTTGTCGGTGGCGTAGGTGATGTCTGCGACGTTCGCCGGGTTCGGGGCGGTGTCCAGGGCGATCACGAAGAGGCCGGCCTGCTTGGCGCGCTTGAGCGCGGTGTTCACGGCGTCGCCGTTGGTGGTGATCAGGATGCCCTTGTCGCCGCGCGAGACGGCGTTGTCGATGGCGGTGATCTGGGTCTGGGTGTCGCCGTCCGACGTGCCCGCCGCCACGGTGAGGCTCACCTTGTCCTTGGCGGCCTGCGTCTTGGCGTCCTTCTCCATGCTCACGAAGTACGGGTTGCTCAGCGTCTTCAGGATCAGCGAGACACCCACCTTCCCGCTGCCGGACGGAGAGGAGCCCGAGTCGGAGGAGCCGCAGGCGGCGAGGGTGGCGCCGAGGCAGACGGTGACGCCGATGGCCGCCGCCCGGGTGCGCCGACTGCGGAGGCCCGTTGCCTGGCTGGAGGAGAGGTTCATGACGTGATCCCTTTCGAGCCGTCCCTTGGTCGACGCTGAGACAACGTTGACTCGACGGGATAGTGGGCCCGTATGGACGAGCGCGTCAAGACACTGGTAAACATGCGTCGGCAACAAGTCGGTAACGCGTAACCGGTTGGAGACAACGATGACTCAGGGCGAGCCGCCGTCGCAGTCCCCCCGCAGCCGCCCCACGATGCGCGAGGTGGCGGCACTGGCAGGCGTCGCCATCAAGACGGTCTCCCGCGTGGTCAACGAGGTGCCCACCGTCGATCCGGCGATCGCCGCCCGGGTGCGCGAGGCGGCCGACAAACTGGGCTACCGGCCCAACCTGACCGCCAGCAGCCTGCGCCGCGGGGACGGCCGCACGGCCACGATCGGGATGCTCGTCGAGGACGCGGCGAACCCCTTCTCGGCGGCCCTGAGCCGCACCGTCGAGAACGTGGCGCGGGAGCGCGGAGTGCTCGTGCTGGTCGGAAGCCTCGACGAGGACCCGGCCCGGGAACGGGAGTTGGCCCGCGCTCTCATCGACCGGCGGGTCGACGGCCTGGTGATCGTGCCGGCCGGCCGCGACCACAGCTATCTGATCAGCGAGCAGCGCTCGGGCACGTGCATGGTCTTCGTCGACCGCGAGCCGAGCCTGCTCGACGCGGACACCGTCGTCTCCGACAACCGGCAGGGCGCCCTCACCGCCGTCAACCACCTGCTGAAGTCCGGCCACCGCCGCATCGCCTACCTCGGCGACCGCGCGACCATCTCCACCGCCGCCCAGCGTTTCGACGGCTACCGGCACGCCCTGGAGGTCGGGCACATCGAGTACGACGACGAGATCGTCCGGCACACCGGGGCCAGCGAGGAATCCGCGATCGCCGCGACCCGGCGGCTCCTGGCCCTGCCGAACCCGCCCACCGCGCTGTTCACCAGCCAGAACTTCGTCACCATAGGAGCCGTGCGGGCCCTGCGCGCACTCGGTCTGCAGGACACCGTCGCCCACGTGGGCTTCGACGACTTCCCCCTGGCCGACATCCTCAGCCCGGGCATCTCCGTCATCGCCCAGGACGTCGAGCAGTTGGGCCGCACAGCCGCCGAGATGCTCTTCCGCAGACTGGACGGCGACCGGTCACCCACCCGGGCCATCACAATTCCGACGCGGCTGATCGAGCGGGGGTCCGGCGAGATTGCAGCCGGCGGCCCGAGTCGTATGTCGAGCGTGCCCTGATCCGGTGGCTCCGGCCGTCAAAGGAGGCCACGCGCAGCGGCGTAGACCTTGCTGCTGTCGCCGAGTGGCGTCGCTTCGATGCCGACGTAGCCGTCGTATCCGGCCTTCTGGAGCCAGGCGAGTTCCGTGGCCCAGTCGATGGTCCCGGTGCCGAATTCGTGGCGGCCCGGGATGTCGGCTGCCTGGACGTGAGCGACCAGTGGCATCGCGTCCTGGAGCTCGGCTCCGAGGGGCTCGCCGTTGAGGACGGCGTGGTAACGGTCGTACAGGAAGCGGACGTTCGGGAGGTTGATCGCGCGCAGGAGGGACAGAGCCGACCGTGAGTCGGAGATCAAGGCGTTGGGGCCCTCGTATGCGCGGTTGACGACCTCCACGAGCAGTTCGAGGCCGTGCCCGCTGGTTTCCTCTCCCGCTCTTGCGAGCACCTCGGCCGCGCTGCGGAGCTGTGCGGTGGGCTCGATTCCTGGGACGACCTCCCCGGCGAGTACCACGAGCCCCGGCGTGTTCAGTTGTCGCGCCGCGTCGGCGGCTGCCCGTAGGCGCGTGAGGAACTCGTCGTGCGACGACGGGTCGCCCAGGTCGCACTTGTCCCGCCACGACTCGACGCACAGGGTGATCAGGCGAGTGTCGGTTGAGTTCAGTGCGTGGGCGAGGCGGGGCAGGTCCTTGTTCCACCACTCCCAGATTTCCACCGCGCGGAATCCGGAGTCGGACGCGGCGCGTACTCGGTCGTCCAGGGTCCGCTCGCCTTCGAGGAACATCAGCTCGATGCAGGCGGAGAAGTCGATCACGGGTGAACTGCCTTTGTCGCCACGGCAGTTCCTGATCTGAGGGCGGCGACCGGGTCGGCCGCCTCGTCCAGTTCGATGAGTATCGTGTCGGCGCCCGGGGTGCGGGACATGGCGTCGGCCCAGCCCTGCCAGTCGACGATGCCCGTGCCCAACTCGGCCATGTAGGGCTGCTGTTGGGTGAAGACCGTTTCGTCGATGGTGAGTTCGGTGTCGATGGGCTTGACCGCGTCCTTCCAGTGGGCGAGGGCGATGCGCGGGGTGTGGCGGCGGGCCACCGCCACCGGGTCGCCGCCACCGAGGGCGATGTGGCAGGAGTCGGGGCAGAGCCAGACGTAGCGCGGGTCGGTCAGGGCCATGAACAGATCGATGTCCCGCTCGTACCAGAGGGTGCTGTTGGACTCCGTGTGGAAGGCGAGTCGCACGCCGAGATGCGAGACGGCCTCTCCGACCGCGTGCGCGATGTCGGCCATGCGCGTCATGTACGCGGCATCGACGAAGAAGGGCGGTCGCGTACCGAATGTCGTGCGCATGGGCAGACCGGCGACCAGGAGGTCTGCCCCGACCTCGGCGAGGAAGGCCGCGCGGCGTTCGGCGTCGGCGACGATCGCGGGGAGGTTGCCGCCGTGCCGCCAGCCGGGGGCGTCGCTGTCGGCGATGAACGCGCTGACGACGGACAGGCCGCGGGCCGCCAGTTCGCGGCGGAAGGCGGGTGCGCTGCCGAAGGCCCGCAGGGCCGAGCCGATGTCGCCCGGCGCGAAGCTCAGCTCGACGCCCGTGACACCGGCCTCGACCAGCGCGTCCATGACCCGTGCCCAGAAGCGCTCGGGGTGGGCCAGGGCCCAGTCCCGTACGGCGTCGGCGGAGGGGAGGTTCCAGAAGTCCGGGTGGTAGAAGGTGATCACGTCGGTGGCGAAACGCGGTGCCGTGGCGGTCATGCGGTGCCTCCGCGGGCGTTGTAGACGACGATCCCGTCGGCCTCGTCGACCGCCTTGCGGTAGTTGCGGAACACGGCAAGCGCCTCGTCCCGGAGCACGTCTCCTACGACCTCGATGCCGCGCGTCTCGAACTGCTCGGCCCAGTCCGCGCCGAGGGGGCCCTCGTCGAACGTGGTGATCTCCTCCAGTTCGGGCCCCTCCCCCGCGACCACGAGACCGCGCACCCCGGACCACATCGTGGCGCCGTAACACTGAACGCAGGGGCGCCAGTTGACGACGAGTTCGTGGGCGGTCAGTCCCTCGGCCCCCAAGTCCCAGCTACCGGTGGCCGTTTGGGCGAGGCCAAGCGCGACAACCTCCGCGTGGGCGCTGGAGACGCCAGAGGTGAGGACGACGTTCACGCCCACCGACACGATCCGGCCGGTGTCGCGTTCGGCGACGAGGGCCGCGAACGGACCGCCGTTGCCCTCCCGCCAGTTGCGGTCGGCGAGGCGGTGCACGAGCCGCATCCGGTCGGCGCGGTCGGGGATCACGGCGGGCACGTCGGCCAGCTCGTCGTCGATCCAGGCGGGCAGCGCAACGCGGTATTCCTTGACTGTGCTGATCACGGTCGAACTTCCTTTCAGCGCGCGGCGAGCGGCGCGGTGCGGGTGGTGACAGCTCGGGTGGCGACGGCTCGGGCGGCCCGTACGGCGGTCACCGCGCCGGTCAGGGTGACGTTGGCGGCCATCGCCGTGGGGATCACGCCGTTGCCGGCGACGTACAGGTTGTCGTAGCCCCATACCCGGCCTTCCGGATCGCAGACGGTGGTGCCGTCGTCGGCGGTGCCCGCCCGGACCGTGCCGGTCAGGTGCAGGGAGGAGCCGGGCGGCAGCAGTGCGAGTTCGGTCGCGGGGTCGAACGAACCGAACTCCTCGGCCAGTGACCGGACTTCGGCCAACGCCCGGTCGATGAGCGCGCGGTCGGTGTCGGAGTAGTCGAACTGGACGCGGATGCGCGGCAGTCCGGCGAGGTCGGTCTCCGACTCCGAGAAGACGAGGCGGTTCTCGGGGCGCGACTCGACAGGGGCGTACAAGGTGAGGCCCACGGCGTGCGCGAGCGGGCGGCCGTCGTCGTCGACGTACGTCCGGTTCATGATCTGTCCGTGGAAGGGCTGGGCCGTCCCGTTCTGCGGCAGCCAGAGCGAGTCCGTGCTGAACTCGCCGGTGCGCGGGAGGGGCAGGTCGTCGAGGGCGATGCCGAACCGGTCCCGGTCGAGCAGCACCCGGGCGGTGATGAACGCGTGCTCGTTCAGGTGGCGGCCCAGGGCTTCGGGGCGGATGCCCGAGGCGAACAGCAGCTGCGGGGTGCGCAGCGCGTCGGCGCACACGATGACGGTGTCCGCGTGGAGTTCGGTCTCCGTGCCGTCGGCGACGCGGCGCAGTCGGGCGCCGGTGGCCCGGCCGTCCGAGAGGAGCAGGCGGGTGGCGAGTGTGCCGGTCAGCAGGGTGAAAGCCGGGTCTCCGCCGGACGCGACCGGCGGGAAGATCGTCCCTGGCGCGGTGCGCGGCATGGGGCCGGCTGTCGTCGTCGTGACGGCCATGGGCATCGGCTGCGGGCGCCGGTCGGCCGGCGCGGTGGCGTCGTAGCGCCTTCGCAGGACGTCGAGGACCAGGCGGCCGGCCTCGGTCGGGCCGATGGGGGAAGGTGTGACGGCGAGCAGTCGGCGCGCGGTGTCCAGGTCCGCCGCCCATCCGGCCGGGTCGCCGAAGTCGAACACCTCGTCTCCGGCGGGCCAGGGGGTCGCGGCGGTCCAGTGCACGCCCATGCCGCCCGCGTTCCAGGCGAGTGCCGTCGCGGGCATCGCCTCGGCGTCCTCGCCGAAGGCCAGCGCGTGGAACATGCCGGGGGTCAGGCCGGTGAGGCTGTCCGCTGCCTCGCGCACCACCTCGGCGCCGGTGTACATGCCCTGGATACCGCTGACGACCTGTTCGTTGTAGCGCGCCCAGAGAACCGGGTCGTCGACGTCGTGCAGATGCAGCCCGGGCGTCCCGCCGATCGCGCTGCCGCCCTCCACCATCGTGATGCCCAGCCCCGGATCGTTGTCCCGCAGCAGTCGGGCCACCACGGATCCCATGATGCCGCTGCCCACGATGAGGACGTCGGTGTGCGGGATGTCGGTCACAGGGGAACTCCAAAGTCGTTTCGTGTGGGGGGAGTTACGCGCCGGGGACGAGCGGGCCGAACAGCTCGGTGTCCATGCGGTCGAGCGCCATCTTCACGGCGCCGATCAGTGCGGCGTCGCGGCCCAGGCTGGTGGCGCGCAGTTCGATCGCGGGGGTGCGGGCGAGGCGCATCGCCTCGCGGACGCGGGGCAGCAGCACGTCGGCCGCGTCCTCCAGGCCGCCGCCGAGCACGATGAGCGAGGGCGCGACCGTCCAGGACAGGGTGGTGAGGATCGAGGTGATGTTCTCGACGAGCTCGTCCACCTCGGTGAGCGCTTCCTTGTCCCCCGTGCGGGCCGCGTCGAACCGGGCCAGTGCGACCCGGCGTCGGTCCGGTTCGGGTGAGGTGAGCCAGGCGACCGGGCGGTTCTCGACCGAGCCGACCGGTATCGAGTGCGCCTCGATGATCTCGCCGGCGGCCCCGTCCAGGCCCCGGTGCACGGCGCCCCGGATGAGGATGCCGAGGCCGGTCCGGTTGCCGAGGACCGCCCAGACGACGTTGTCGTGGTCGTCGGCCACACCCCGCCAACGCTCGGCCAGCGCACCGAGGTTGGAGTCGTTGTCGGCGAACCAGGGCATCCGGACGCGCCGCCCGAGTTCGTCGGGCAGACGCACGCCCTCCCAGCGCGTGGTGTGCACCAGGCGTCGTACGACGCCCTCGTCGTCGATGGCGCCACCGGCCGCGACCGCACCGGCGCGCAGCCGGTCCGGCGAGCCGCCCGCGTCGTCGAGTGCCTCCCGCACGAGGGCCGCCGCGTCGTCGAGCGTGGCCTGCGGGTTCTGGTAGGCGCGCAGTGGGCGCTGCGCCCGGCCGAGGATACGGCCGCGGACGTCGGCCACCACCGCGGACACGTCCAGGGTGCTGATGCGTACGGCCGCCAACAGGGCGTGTTCCGCGCGCAGTTGATACCGGCGGGCGGGGCGGCCGGCGCAGCCGCTGGTCGGCACTCGGTCGAGCTCGGTCACCCAGCCCGCATCGATGAGCGAGTCCAGGATCAACTCGTTGGTACGGCGGGAGAGTCCGGCCTGTTCGGCGAGTTCGGTCAGGGTCATCGGACCGGCCGACACCGCCAACGTGCGCAGAATGACTGACGTGTTGACGCGGCGGACGGCGCTCTGGTTCATCCCGTTGGCCGTGGACTTCAGCCGGCTCACCTCATTCCCGTTCCGGCGATGCCCTGCACGAAGTACCGCTGCAGGAACAGGAAGAGTACGAGCACCGGCAGCATGACGACGACGGCACCGGCCAGCATCAGGCCGTAGTCGGTGACGTGCGCGGCCGCCTGACTGGTTGCCGCGAGGCCCACTGGCAGGGTGTAGCTGGAGGTGCTCTGGGCGACGATGAGCGGCCAGATGAAGAAGTTCCACGAGTTGAGGAACGACATGATCGTGATCGTCGCGACCGCCGGGCCGGCCAGCGGGAGGAAGATCCGGAAGAAGATCCTGAACTCACCGGCGCCGTCGATACGGGCCGCCTCCAGCAACTCGTCGGGGATCGACGACGCGTACTGCCGCATGATGAACACCGACATCGGCATCGCCAGGCTGGGCAGCGCGATACCGGCGAGGGTGTCGGCCAGGCCCATGTCCACGGTGAGCACGAACTGGGGGACGAACACCGCCGTGAACGGCACCATCATCGAGGCCATGACCGCGCCGAACGCGAGCCGCCTGCCCGCGAATTCGAGTTTCGCGAGCGCGTAGCCGGCGGCCGACGCCGCCACGATGTTGCCGGCCACCACCATGGCCGCGACGACGATGCTGTTGACCATGAACCGGCCGAAGCCCTGGGTCCTGAACAGCCGGCTGAAGTTGTCGAGAGTGACGTGGTGGGGGAACAACGAACCGGGGTCCGAGCGGATCTCGTCGAGACTGCGCAGCGAGCCGCTGATCCCCCAGAGGAACGGGAGCAGGGTGAGCAGCGCGCACAGGA
This sequence comes from Streptomyces hokutonensis, assembly GCF_042751305.1. Lineage (GTDB taxonomy): Bacteria > Actinomycetota > Actinomycetes > Streptomycetales > Streptomycetaceae > Streptomyces > Streptomyces hokutonensis_A. Next base: position 1,181,317 of record NZ_JBHYWD010000001.1, on the reverse strand, counting down.
CGAGTGTGCCGTAGAGCAGGGGTTGGGCAACGGGCCGCGTCCGTACGGCACTTCGGGCGGTGGCGGTGGTGAGTGCGGTCATGTCGGTGTTCTCCGACGCGGTGACGGCGGTCATGCGCGGGGCCTCAGCAATCGGAACTGGACGATGCTCACCAGGGCCACGAGCACCAGGGTCACGAAGGAGGCGGCCGAGGACACCCCGAACTCGCCGACCCCGAACTGGTGGTAGGTGTACAGCGCCACGGACTCGGTGGAGCCGAGTGGACCGCCGTTGGTGAGCAGGTAGGGCTCGTCGAAGACCTGGAGGTAGAAGACGGTGAGCAGCACCGACACCATGAGGGTGGTGGGCAGCAGCAGGGGGACGGTGATATGCCTCAACTGCCGCCATTTTCCCGCCCCGTCGAGCGCGGCGGCCTCGTAGACGTCCTGCGGGATCGACTGGAGTCCGGCGAGGAAGAGGACCATCGCGGTGCCGAAGTTGCGCCAGACGCCGAGCAGGATGACCACGGGCATGGCGAGGTGCTGGTCGTCCAGCCAGTTCGGTCCGGCGAAACCGACCGCGCCGAGGACCTTGTTGACGGTGCCGCTCGGATTGAAGGCGTACTGCCAGATCAGGGCGGCCGCGACGACGTTGGTGACGACCGGTGCGAAGAACACGGTGCGGAAGAGGCCGCGCAGTCGCTGGATCCCGGAGTTCAGCGCGAGGGCCAGCGCGAATCCGACGCCCATGGTGAGCGGTACGCCGACGGCCACGAAGACGACGGTGTTCAGGATGTCCTGCAGGAAGGTCTGGTCCTGGAACAGCCGGAGGTAGTTCTCCAGCCCGGTGAAGTTGACCGCGAAGGGGTGCCGCAGATCCGCGCCGTGCAGGTCGGTGAGGCTGAAGCCGAGCGCGGCCACGGTCGGGATCGCCGTGTAGAGCAGGAACACGACGATGAACGGGGCGAGGAACAGCCAGGCGACAGCCGTTCGCCGCAGGCTCCGGGTGCGAGCGCGTGCGGGGTTCGCGACCGGTCGGCTGCCTGGTTGTGTGCGCGGCGCTCGTGAGGTGAGGGTGATGGTCATCGACGGCTCACTTCGTGCTCGTGCCGACGCTCTCGGCGTACGCCTGGATGTTCGCGGCGGCCTTCGCCGCGGACTCCTTGCCCTTGGCCACGGCCTCCATCTCCTTGCCCAGCCGGGCCGCGACCTGCTGCCAGGTGCTCACCTGCGGGAACGCCCGTGTCTGCTTCAGCTGCGTGAAGAAAGCGGCGAGAAGCGGCTGCCCCTTGATGGCCGGGTCGTCCCAGGCCGACACGACCGCCGGCAACGAGCTGTACGCCTTGAACTGCGCGACCTGGGTGCTCGGCTCCGAGACGTAGCGGATGAACTTCCACGACGCGTCCGTGTTGCCGCCGGTGGCGAGCACGCCCCAGCTGCCCCCGCCGGAGAAGGAGGCGCTGCCGGCAGCGCCGGCCGGCAGTGGCGCGGTGGCGACGTGGGACGCCGTCCAGCCGGTCTTCTTCGCGGCGGTGTCGAGCTGGCCGACGACCCAGGGACCGGTGATCATGCAGGCGGTCTTGCCGGAGACGAAGTACGGCTGGGAGTCGAGGAAGGTGGGGGTGGCGGTGTCGGCGACGCCCGAGGTGAAGAACGACGCGTTGTACTTGATCGCGTCGACCATCGCCGGTGTGTCGAGCGTCCACTTGCCGTCGGCGGAGAGAAGGGTGCCGCCGGCCTGCCAGGCGTACATCGCGGCGTCCTGGCCGTTGAAGACGTCCCAGCCGTTGTCGGCCCCGAGCCCGTGCACGGCTCCGGCGCCCTGCAGCGCCTTGAAGAACGGCACCATCTCGTCCCATGTGGTGGGTGCCGTGACGCCCGCCTTCTTCGCGAGGTCGGCGCGGTAGACGAGGGTGTACGTGTACGCGTACCAGGGCACCGTGTAGGCGACGCCCTTGGCCACACCGGCGTCCCACAGGCTCTTGAAGAAGCTGCCGGAGTCGACGAGTCCGTCCGGCACGGGCCGCAGGATCGACGGGTCGAGGAACTGCGCCTGCGACTCGGGGAAGAACTGGGCCACGTCCGGGCCCTTGCCCGCCGCGATCGCCGCCTGGAGCTTGGTGTAGTAATCGGAGTTCGGTATCAGCGTGAACTTCACGGTGACGTCCGGGTTCGCCGCCTTGAACGGCTTGATCACCTTGTCGAGCACGTCGGCGTCGCCCTGGGCGGCCCAGACGTTGACGGTGCCGGTCGCCGGAGCGGTGCCGACCGGCTTGGCGGCGGTCTTCGCGGCGGTGGTCTCGTCACCACGCCCGCAGCCGGTCAGGGCGAGGGTGCCGAGGAGAGCTGTGCCGGCGGTCAGTCTGAGGACGCCGCGGCGGGAGGGGTTGGACACTCGGTGGCTCCTGTCTCATGACACCACTGAGGGCAGTGATGTTTTTTCGTGAGAAAGCACCTCTTGCGGCTTGAGAGACCCAATGGGTGCGATGACGCCTATGCGATGGCGGTAACGCTAAGAAGTAGCTATTTCGGCGGCGTGCCGGACCCGTCACGAATAATTTCGGAACTTGTAGCGAAATCGGGCACCGCCGATCTCGGCCCGCGCCGCCCGTACCTACGCACCCCGATTGCTGCAGCAGTGCAGTCAGATGACGGATGGGCCACGGACTGCCGCGCCCTGGCCTCGGAGCCGGGAAAGAGGCCGGTCGAGAGGGGAGGTGATCACCATGCTCGGCTCACCCAACGCACTGTTGTGGCGCGGCGTTCTCGCGGTCGGGTTCGGAGTGGTTTCGCTGGTGTGGCCCGGCAAAACCGTGGGTGCGTTCGTCTACCTGTTCGCCTTCTACGCCTTCTACGCCTTCTACGCCGCGGCGAACGACGCCGTCCGCGCGTTCAGCGGCAACCGGGCGGGGCCGCTCTTCGGCTGGCTGCTGCCGGCCCTGCTGTCCGCTGTGGGCGGAGCCGCCGCGATTCTCTGGCCGGGCATCACAGCACTCGCACTCACCCTCTGGGTCGCCGCGTGGGCACTGGTCACCGGCGCTGTCGAGATCGGCATGGCCTCTCAGGAAGGCGAGTCCGCCGGGGAACGCGCGATGTTCATGCTCACCGGGCTGGTGTCCGTCGCGCTGGCTTTCGCGCTGTTCGTGCGGCCGGACGTGGGCGCGGTCTCGCTGGCGACCGTGTTCGGCCTGTTCAGCCTGATGTACGGGACCTCGGGCATCGTCCTCTCACTCCACGCGCCACAGAGCGGCGTAGCGGCCGGCACGACGCCGACGCACCTGCGCCGCGCGACATCCGACACCCGGCGAACCAACCTCACGAGACAGGGATCACCATGGAATAGCTCTCGGAGCAGCTCAGCAGGTTGGCGGACCGGACGAAGAAGGTCGAGGACACCGCCGCGGCGGCCGGCGCGAAGAACCGCGCGCGGCTGGAGACCACGAAGACCAACCTCAAGGCATCCCTGGATGCCGTGGGAACCAAGGCCGACGGTGCCAAGGCCCGGGCGGAGGGCCGGCTGAGCGATGTGCACGACTCGGTGGAGAAGCACTTCGCCGACCGTCGCGCGGCGGTCGCCGAGCACAAGGCCGAACGCGACCTCAAGAAGGCCGAACGCCGCGCCGACGACGCCGAGCAGGATCCCGCCGACGCGATAGCCCTGGTCCTCTACGTACTGGACCAGGCCGAATACGCCGTCGCGGACGCCGTGCTCGCCCGCGCCGACGCCGACGACCTCGCCGCCTCCCACCCGGGAACCACCGGGTGACACCCGGCTCGGCATCACCACGAATGCCGAGCCGACCTGATCCAGCGCCCGCGACGTGACACGCCGTGCCCTCTGTCACGTCGCGGCCTGGGCACCCCTGCCTCAGCAGGGCGAGCGGTACTTACACTGCGGGAAGTACCGGTCCCGTTCCGCGTGAGTGAGGGCGGGAAAGGCGCTGCCGTATGTGCGGCCCGTCTACCGCCGTGAACGGGTCGGTGAGCGCCTGATCCGTGCCTTCATGGTCCGGGCGAAGGAACGAGGAGCGTTGTAGGTCTCCACGCCGCATCGTCCCGATGTCACATCCGTGAGGCCGCCGGTGTCTTCATGCCGAACCGCCAAACAGGCGCAGATACCAGGAGGACACCATGACGATTCGCGTTCCGAAGGCCGAGCCTCCCGTCGAGCTTCGAGAGGGCATGATGAAGCAGCTCGGGGCCGTGCCCGAGCCTGTCGAGGTGCTGTGGAACCACCCCGAACTGGCCGCGGCCAACCAGGAGTTCACTGCGAAGGTGAGCACGTGGGGCGCGGTGGACGCGAGTTTGAAGACGTTCGCGCACATGGCCGTGGCGGCGCAGGTCGGGTGCGGTTGGTGTCTCGACGTCAACTACTTCTTCGCCCTGAACCAGAACCTGGACCTGACGAAGGCGAGCCAGGTGACGCGCTGGCGGCAGGCGGACGTGTTCTCGCCGTTGGAGCGGGACGTGCTGGAGTACGCGGAGGCCATGACGACCACGCCGTCCACCGTCACGGACGAGTTGTCGCAGCGCCTGCTGGAGCGGCTCGGCCCCGCCGCGCTGGTCGAACTCACCGTGTTCATCGGCTTCGCCAACATGGCCGCCCGGTGCAACACCGCCCACGGCATCACCTCGCAGGGCTACTCCGACGCCTGCGAGATCCCGCTGGCCGCCTTCCCTACCCGTTGACCGGTGTCGGTCCTACCGGGACTTCTCACCGCGCGGCCTCCTCCCCCGCAGCCACCGTACGGAGATACGCGCCGAGGCGGGCGATGGCTGACGGGTTGCGGGGGCTTTCGACGAGGTCGGCGTAGTCGAGGACGAAGATACGGCGGTGCTTGACTGCGGAGACGTTGCGGAGTGGGGCGTAGGAGAGGAGGAACTTCTTCTTCTGTTCCGCGCTCACGTCGCCGTAGTCGCAGATCACGATGACGTCCGGGTCGCGCCGCACTACGGTTTCCCAACCGACCGTGGTCCAGGAGTCGTTGACGTCGTGCATGAGGTTGACCCCGCCGGCCTCGCTGATGATCTGGTCGGGGGCGGCGTAGCGGCCCGAGGTGAACGGGGCGTCCTGACCGCTGTCGTAGAGGAAGACCGTGGGGCTCTTGGTGGGGGCCTTGCCGTGGACGGTGGCTATTTGCTTCTTGAAGTCGGCGATCAGGGTGGTCGCGCGCTTCTCGACGCCGAAGAGTTTTCCGAGGTTGGTGAGGTCGGTGTAGAGGGCGTCGAGGGGCGGCATGATGCCGCGTGAGGTGTCGGTGCGGCCGTTGCGGCAGGACTCGGTGAGGACGTACGAGGGGATGCCGAGCTTCTTGAGGGCGTCGGGGGTGAAGCCGCTGTCGTCGCGGAAGCCGTAGTTCCAGCCGGCGAAGACGAGGTCGGCGCGGGCGTCGAGGACGTTCTCCTTGGTGAGTTGGTCCTTGGAGAGCCACTTGACCTTGTGGTAGCCGTCCTTCCAGGGCACGTCGGTGAGATCGCCCTTGTCGTCGGGCATGGCGAACCCGGCCATCCGGTTCTCCAGTCCAAGGGCGAACATCAGCTCGGTGATGCCGACGTCGTTGGTGACAACTCGCTTCGGGACGGCCTTGTACGTCACTTTCTGACCGCAGTTGGTGAGGGTGACCGCCTGGGTGGAGCGAGTGTCCTCGGTCGACTCGACGCTCGCACCGCAGCCGGTGGCGGTCGCGGCGAGGCAGAGGGCGGCGGCAAGCAGCTTGCGCATGGGGCGTGTTGTCCTCAGGTAGTGGGAGGGAGCAGGTCGAACAGAAGCTGGAGTGCGCCGGTCTCCGGGTGTCGGACCGGGTGCGCTCGGACACCGAACACCTCGGCGAGCAGCGCGGGTTGGAGTACGTCGCGCGGCGGACCGGACGCGACGATCCGGCCGTCCGCGATCACGTACAGCAGGTCGCAGTGTGCGGCGGCGAGGTTGAGGTCGTGCAGGGCCGCGAGCACGGTCGGGCCGCTGCGGCGGACCAGGGACAGGACGTCCAACTGGTGGGCTATGTCGAGGTGGTTGGTGGGTTCGTCGAGGACGAGGACGCGTGGGCGCTGGGCGAGTGCGCGGGCGATCAGGACGCGCTGTCTCTCGCCGCCGGACAGGGCGAGGAACCCGCGGTCGGCGAGGTGGGAGACGCCGGTGCGTTCCATGGCCTCGGCGCAGATCTCCCGGTCCGACGCGGCGGTCCGGTCCCGGTGCGGCAGCCGCCCCATGGCGACCACTTCGGTGACGGTGAAGTCGAACTCGGCCGACGACTCCTGCGGCAGCGCGGCCAACACCCGGGCGGCGGCGCGTGGTTCCATGGCGTGTACGTCGTCCCCGTCGAGCCGGACCGTGCCGCCGGCCGGCCGCAGCGCCCGGTACACGCACCTCAACAGGGTTGATTTTCCACTGCCGTTGGGGCCGACGAGCCCGACGAAGGCCCCGGATTCCACGGTGAGCCGGATGTCGTCGACCAGCCGCACCGCGCCCGCGTCGACCGACAGTCCCTCGATGTCGAGGCGCATCAACGCCCCCCGAACGCATGGCCGCCGCGCCGCATCAGCAGCAGGAAGGCGGGCACTCCCACGACGGCGGTGATGACGCCGACCGGCAGTTCGGCTGGCGCCAGCAGCAGCCGGGAGAGCACGTCGGCCCACACCAGCAGCACCGCGCCGGCCAGGGGTGCGACCGCGAGGACCCTGCGGTGGTCGGCGCCGACGAGCATCCGTACGAGGTGCGGAACCATGAGCCCGACGAAGCCGATGGCACCGCTGACCGCCACCACCGTTCCGGTCACGGCCGCGGTGACGAGGAACAACTCCCGGCGCAGTCGGGCCGGTTGGACGCCGAGCGCGGCGGAGGTCTCGTCCCCCATCGCGAGCGCGTTGAGCGACTCCGCCCGCCACCGCAGCCACGCCCAGCCGGCCGCCACGGTGACGGCGGCCAGCGGGACCTGTGCCCAGGTCGCGCCGCCCAGGCTCCCCAGCAGCCACATCATCGCCGAGCGGGCCGCCTCGCCGCGGGCCGCGCCGAACACCATCACGGTGGTGACGGCTTCGAAGCCGTAGGCCAGCGCGGTCCCGGTGAGGACCAGCCGCAGCGGGGTGAGGCCGTGCGGCGAGCGGGCCACGGCGTACACGAGGACCATGGCCGCGAGCGCCGAGACGAACGCGGACGCGGACAGCGCCCAGACGCCGAGGCCGGCGAACGCGCCCAGCAGCATGACCGCGTTGGCGCCGACCGCCGCGCCGGAGGAGATGCCCAGGACGAACGGATCGGCGAGCGCGTTGCGGACCATGGCCTGGACGGCCACACCGACGGCCGAGAGCCCGGCCCCGACGACGGCCGCGAGAACGACCCTCGGCAGCCGGATCTCCCAGACGATGGTGTAGTCGGCGGCGTCGTCGGCGTGCACGGTCCCGCCGCTGGCTCCGGCCCACAGGAAGCGGAACACGTCCGCCGGTCCGATGCCGGCCGCCCCCAGTGCGACACCGCACACCAGGGAGACGCAGAGCAGGAGCAGCAGCCCAAGTATCAACAGCGACTGGGGTGTTCGGGCCGAGCCGGAGCTCGGAGGTCGGCGCACGATCGGCGGTCCTTCACCTGGGGCCGCCTGGTGAGCCTCGTTCGAGGAGACAGCCCGTACGACCGTGCCGGCCGCTCGGATCCCCTCTCGCAGTCCACGGCGAGCAGTCAACGGGTCGCACCACCCACGGGCGATCGGGCTCACGCGGACGACCTGGAGTCGCCACGCATACCGTTGCGGGTCAGCGCCGGATTCTCACCGGACTTCCCCCGCGGGAGGCTTGGGGAGCCTAACAAACGGGGACGACCAGGTCGGAGGCGCCCGAGCCCGAAGCCAGGCCTCGCCTTCGACGCGCAGAGCGGAGCGGCCGTAGACGCGGGGACAGCACGGCGAAGTACCGCTGCGCGGCGGGCGCGTGACTCCCGGCGTTGTGCGGGTCGGGGACACGGTGCGCCGACCGGTCACTCAGGCGTCGCTCTTCGTGGCGCGGCTGCTCGGCCATCTCGAACGGCGCGGTTACGCCGGTGCCCCACGTCATCTCGGCCTCGACGCTGCCGGACGCGACACGTTCAGCTATCTGCCCGGCGAGGTGCCCGCCAGGTTCCGGCGCTGGACCGACGCGCAGGTCGCGGCGGCCGGTGCGCTGCTCCGGTCCCTGCACGACGCGACCCGTGGCTGCGTGCTCGCCGGGGCGTGCCCCGTCGTCTGCCACCACGACCCCGGCCCGAACAACGCCGTGTTCCGCGACGGTCTGCCGTACGCCTTCATCGACTTCGACACCGCCGCGCCCGGCGATCCCCTCGAAGACGTCGGCTACGCGTTATGCAAGCGGAAAGTGTGTCCGAGTGTTCTGTGTCTCAGAGGGCGGCAGGCGCGACATCTATCGTGCGCGCCTGCCGCATTGCCGCCTTTCAGCCCCGCGGTGCGACGCGGATACGGTTCCCGTCAGGATCGGCTGCGAGGAAGGTCAGCCCGAACCCCGCATCATGAGGCTCGCGCAGGATCGTGACTCCCTTGGACTTCCACTGCTCAAAGATCGCGTTGACTTCGCCGGGTCCGGCGTCGGTGGCCAGGCACACCTCACCGGTGCGCGGGACGTCCGGTGACAGATCCTCGAACTGGCCGGACCACAGACCGAGGTCAGCGCCCGGCCCGAGGTCGAAGGTGATGTAGCCCGGAGTCTCGAACGAGGGGCTCATGCCGAGGACGTCGCCGTAGAAACGAGCCGCGGCGGGAGCGTCGTTCACGTAGACGATGGACACGACGGATGTGGTCATGGTTGGTCCTTCTCGCAGGTGGTGGGCACGCATCCACCACCCTGACCGGGATATGCGCCGCATCGTGTCGCAATTCGCTGAGAAAATGGGTGGGTGACCCCGGACCGCTTCTTCGCCCTGATGCTGCTCCTCGAATCGCGGGATGCCGTGACCACACAGGAGCTCGCCTCAGCGCTCGGGGTATCCCTTCGCACCATCACCCGGGACCTGAACTGGCTCCGCGACGCCGGTCTGCCGGTGACCGCACACCGGGGCCGCCTCGGAGGCGTGACCATGCTGCCCGGGTCCGGACCCGACCTCACGCGACTCACACCGGACGAGCGGGACCATCTGTCGCTCACCGGGCTGGACGAGAAGCAACGTGCGGAGCTCGACGCATCGGCCGAAAGCCGGCGCGCGCTCTCCAAGATCGCCGCCGCACAGCCGCGTCGCGCCCATGAACTCCTGCCGCTCACCGACGTCGTGCACGTGGACAGCCGGCCCTGGCATCAGACAGGAGTCTCCGGCACGACTCCGGCTTCGCTGATCGGCGCGGTGCGGCGAGGCCGCCGACTAAGGATCGAGTACGACAGCACACGCGAACCGGGCCCACGCGACCTGGTCGTCGATCCCTACGGGCTGTTCGCCAAGGCCGGCATCTGGTACCTCGTCGCCGACCGTGCCCGAGAGCCACGGATGTACCGACTCGAACGGATCAGGACGTGGAAGGAGGTCGACCAGCCACGACGGATCCGCGAGAGCCAGACCCTGGCCACCGTCGCTGCCGCGCTCATCGATCAGTGGGAACACCACCACGCGATAGAGGTCAGCGCCACCATCGACCGGACCCAGATCGAGCGAGCGCAACGGATCTTCGGCCTACGACTCGTCAGGGACGACCAGGAGGAATCCGCCACCGGCCACAAGGTGACGATCCGCCTCCTGCATCTGGAGGACGTGCGAGCACTCCTCCCGTTCGGGAGCGCCATCACCGTGCACGGCCCCACCGAAGCCAGGGCTCACCTCCGCGACCTCGCCATCGGTCTTGCCCACCACTACGCGCCGTCACCAACGTCCTGACCCGCAACACCTAGCTGTCGGTGCACGAGGGCCAGTGGTCTACCGCCCACTCCGACCAGCCCGACCAGCCCGTCGGCGGGCTGGGAATCTCGCCGCCATCGAGTTCAGCGGCGTCAGGCACCTGGAACTGCTCCCGCCATTGGTCTACGTCGGCCTCGCTCATCGGAAACGTCTGATGCGGTGTCGTCGCCTGACGATGCGCGATGCGGGCGAGCTGGGCGTCCTTGTCCACGGGCACGTAGACCACCTGGCATGCTGCACCGGCCGACCGCGCCAGCCAGCGCAGTTCCGACCGTTCATCGCGGCCCCACAGCCCATAGTCGAGCACGACGCTGGTCCCCAGCCGCAGCGCCTGCAGAGCGACCGAGATGAGCCGGCCTTCGAGCACCCAACGCTTGCCGTCGGTCATCGAATCGCCAAACAGCGGGATCACCCAGTGATCTGGGGTCAGCCTCAGGGCCCGGTGCGTTACGGCGAGCTCTTTGGCCCAGGTGGATTTCCCGGCTCCCGGGAGCCCGACCATCAGGAACAGCAACCCACAAACACCGTCAGAGCCATCCTTGCGAAAACCATTGGTGCCCGGCTTGCTCCGCTGATGGACTGACGTCCTACCGTGATTCTGCCGCGTGACGGAGGTAGTGGTTGTGACAGGCTATGGCGTGCTTGCCGAGGTGTACGAATGGCTCATCTCGGATGCAAAGTTGCCTCCAGCCGAGTTCGCTGCGTCGTTCGACGACGTCCTCAATCTCCTGCCGTCGAACGCTCACGTCCTTGACTGTTCGTGCGGAACCGGACAGTTGGCGGTTGGCCTCGCCGGTCGTGGCATGCAGGTTGTCGCAACTGACGCCAGCGAGGCGATGGTTCGCCGGACTGCAGAGTTGTCCGAGGAGTTCGGGGCATCCGTCCGGGCCGTACGGGCGAACTGGGAAGAGTTGCCAGACCATTTCCAGGACAACACGTTCGACATGGTGTTCTGCGTTGGCAACTCGCTTCACCATGCCGCGGGCGCGACAGGCAGGGGTGCTGCTCTGGAGTCGATGTCACGGCTTCTGCGCCCCGGCGGGCGCTTGGTGCTCACATCCCGCACGTGGGAACTCGTGAGGGCCAGAGGTTCCCGGCTGGACATCTGGGACCGAATCGTCCGGCGAAACGGTCGCGATGCCGTCGTAATTTACCGCTGGGAGATTGCGCCGCATTGGGAGGATGAGCACCACATCGAGATTGCGATCGCCCAAGTTGATGCGACTGGGCCGGTTCTTGTCCGCTCGGAACTGCTGTCCTGCTGGCCCTACCGGTACGAGGAACTCGAAGTCGAGCTGCACCGGGTCGGACTCCAAACGGAACTGAGCACGTTCGATCTTGAGGCCGAGAACTACATGGTGGTCGCGAGCAAGGTATAAACACGGGACTCTCGGTCCCTGGCCGGACCGCGCGGTTGCTCGAGGGACGACGATGAGCACCTGCCCGATCAGTACCCCTGCCTGGGTTCGCGTCCTCGATCGCTCCGTAATCGCGAACTCAGGCGCTTTCGTCGGCGACTACATCGGAGACAGCACCCGAGCCGAAATCGCCTACGCCCGGTCGCTGGGCAAGTCCGTGCGGTTCACGCACCCCGAAGTCGACCCCGACGCCTGACCGCCCGCTGCCACCTCGACAACCACGGCCGGCAGCCCGCCGCCTGACCGTCTCGCGGTGGCTTCGGCCGCCACCCACCCCACACCCTCCGCAGGCATCCCTTGGAATTGATCACCCAGAGCGGCGAATGCGAGCGAGTTATCGCAGCGGGCTGACGTTGCCCGGAGTGCCAGCGATGTGCGCTCGAAGTGCTTCCGAGTCGGCCTCCAGTTCGACGTTGCGTAGAGCGAGGACCTGGATCTGGTTGGCGTAGGTGGCCACCATGTCCTTCAGCTCGCGCACCTCTTCGGCCTTCTCGCGACGCAACTCGCGCATCTCCTTGCGGAGCCTGGTGACCTCGGCCTTGAGGTCGTCGACCTCTGGGCGCTTGAGATCCGGGGCCTCCAGGATCTCCTTGATGGCCGCCGCGACCGGGGAACGGTAGTAGGAGGCCCGGGACACCCCGGCCTCGGCGGCGATGTTCACCACCTTCAGCGAGCCGTCGGTGATCTCGGGGCGGCCGTCCAGCAGCCGTTCGAAGGCCCTCATGATCTCCCGGTCGATGTCGGCCAGGTCCCGGTCGCGGGTGAGTTGGGCGAATACGGTCTGAGCCGTCCTGGGTGTGCTGGTCACCGGGCTGCTCCCGTCTCGGCGAGTTCGTTGATCAGCGTGTCGAGAGTGTTGACGAACTCGCCGATCGCCGTTGCCTGGTGCGGCGGCAGGCCGGTGGTGTCGCCGAACTCCTGAAGGGCTTGCTCGCGGGTCTGGTGGAGTCTGGGCAGATGGACGGACGAACGGCGGGAGTTCGGGCAGGTCAGGCACATGTTCAGCATGGGCAGAGGACGGCCCAGGCCGGGTGAGCGCTTCTCGCAGACCGCAGTCTCGGCATGGTGGAAGCAATCGTTGAGGACACCAGGGTGCAGAGTGTGGGTCAGATGCCGAAGCATCGTGCGGACCCGCTCGGGGCTGGCCACCGTCCCCGGCAGGTCGCCCAACTCGGCTCGGATGCGGTCGAATTCCGCCTCGATGCGGTTGGCAGCCCCTCCGCTGGACCGCCCCCCGTCGTTCCAGTCGTGGTAGAGATCTTCAACGTAGTCGAGCATGGCCACGGCCTTGTCGGCCGCGACCTCGTCGGCGAATCCCGATGCCGAGGTACCGGCATAGCCCTCGAATACCGCGAAGCTGGCGTGCTTGTACTGCCTGGTGCCGGCGACCATTCCGAAGGGCTGGAAGGCGATATGCCAGGCCAGGGTGCGGCGGAACTGCCTTGTGTCGAACGCCCAGGGCATCGGCGTGGCATCTGCCGCGTCTCTGGCTTCGCTTGCCTGGTCGGTGTCCTCGTCCAGGTCCTCGGTGCCGGGGACGGCGTCGGTGGCTGGAAGGGGGATGTAGGGGCCCTGGTCCGTGCTGAAGAGCTCGTTGAGGTGGTCGCGGAAGCTGTTGAGCCGCTGGGGGATCGCGCGCATCAGGCCGAGGTCGCCGTCCCTGGCGGTGAAGCCGAACAGGTGGGTGGAGTCGTCGTTGATCTCCAGCAGCATGTCGACGGCCCGGTGCACGATTTCCAGGACAACCCATTCCTCCTCGTCGCCGGAGAGCCGGCGGTCCTTGTAGACCCGGCCGTGGATCTTGTAGCGGAGGCGGCCGTCCGTAGCGGTCTCGACGACTGCGCAGTCCCGGCTCAGTTCCCGTACTTCGACGTCGCGCATGCCGGACAGGTAGGCGATGATGATCCAGCAGGCGGTCCGCAGGAAACCCATCTCAAGCCCGAGGGTGTGGCGGCTCATCTCCGGCCGCCACGGACGTCCCGAGGCCGGCCAGGGGGCCCGGGAGGTCGGAACGCCACCCACTTCGAAGCCGATGCTGCGTCCGACCTCCACGACCATCTCCGTGTAGCGGTTCGTCGAGCGGACACCGGCCAGGAGGCCGATCAGTTGCATGTTCGGCCATTGCACGATGCCGTCGACCACCGGAGCGCCCGGCCTGCCCTTGTTCAGCTGGATCGGTAGGGCGGGAATGCCTCGGCCTGCGGCCCGGCGCCGGGCGATGAAATCCTGGATTTTGGCTTCGCTGCCGCCGCGGCCCTCCTTCGGGCCAGCGGCGATCTGAGCCTCCAGGCGTTTGATCTCGCGCGCGGCAGCCAGGATGTCCGGGCCTGCTTTCTCCAGGTAGAACACCGCGCCGGCCAGGAACGGGCCCATGATCTCTTCGGGGATGCGCGGGGTGCCGTTCTCGCGCCGTGGGGTCAGCCCGGCGATCTGTTGGGCGCTTCGATAGGGCCACGGCACCAGCGAGAGTCGGTCCGCACTGAGGTGCTCGCCCACGGCCGAGAGGGACTTGAGAGTGTTCACCATGATGTGGACCGCACTGGGACCTGATGGCCTGCTTCTCTTCAAGAAGGCCTCCAAGTGGTGGCGCTGGACGTCCTGAAGTCGCGGGGCACCCACTTTGGCCAGGGCTTCCATCGTCCGGAACAGGCTGCGGACCTCTTGCGGGAGCCAGGTCGGCTTCATGGGCTTGCGCTGACCGTTGATGCGCAGGCGCATGCGCCAGTAGAGGTACTCCTGCGCGGTCTGGCGCTGCAGACCCGGTGTGAAGTCGGTGAAGATGACCCGCCTTTCGCGTTGTGTCCTGGGCAGGAACTCGTGCAGGTCCCACACCTCGTCACCGACGCGGGGGCCGCGACTGGCATGCCCGGCGGTGATCCGCTCCGGAAGGGCGTAGTCGTCGGCGGGGAAGGCGGCGCTGGCGGCGGCCTTCGTCGAGGTCGCGGTCATCGGATCGTCTCCAGGAAGACATTGGGCAGGGCGAGCCGGGCCCCGTCGCACTCGGCGATGGCCCGCGCGGTGGCGATCTGGCGGGAGGTGAACCTGTTCAGGACCCCGGTGGTGATGCGCTCGTGTGCGAGACCGAAGCGGACCTGCCACTCGGCGGTCGCGAACTCCTCGCGCTGGCGCTCGATCGTGTCCAGGACGGACAGCACTGAGGGCAGGTGGCGGGTCGTGAACACGGCGTTCGGGCACTCCAGGCATACCCAGGGCGGGACCGGGCAGGCGGCGCCCTTCTTGGCGGCCCACGGGGAGTTGAAGAAGTTTTTGCAGGACGACAGCCAGACGTCGGTCGCCCCGGACAGGGCGTCGGCGACCACTTGGGAGGGAAGTTCTTCCGTCCCGTCGTCCAGGCGCCGCCCGTCGTCGTCCAGGACGACCGGAGGAGGCAGGGCCGCCGCGAGGGCCTGGCCGAGGCCGGCCTCGATCGCGGAGTCGTGGATCTCCTCGTGGGCTTCGATGTCCGCGTAGTGCCGACCTGCGATCTGCGGGGTGTGGCCGCTCGCGAAGTCCGGCAGGACGCCCCCGGAGCGCAGGTACTGCTTGGATTTGAAGGTCTTGCGCAGTCTGCGTAGATCCACCGACCGCAGGGGCTGGCCGTCGTGGTCGAGCAGGCTGTCCAGACCGTGCTCGCTCAGGAAGATCCGCCTGTATCTGGTGGAGGGCATGGTCTTGTGAAGACCGAGGATCCGGTCGTGATTACCCGTCGCCAGATTCGAGACCACCCACATCTCGTCGGTGCCGAGGGTGTCGCGGGCCCGTTGACCAAGGCGCAGGGCCAGGCGGAGGACCCCGCCGGGGGTGCGAAGGTTGCCGCCGTCGCGCACGCGGATGGTCTTGTTCCAGTCGTTGTGGGCTCGCCGCTTGAGGTACTTCACGCTGACGTAGCCCCGCGCCGGGTTGATCAGGCAGTCGGTCTTCAGTTCCCCGACGCACTCCGGCTCGAGGCCGGTCTGGCAGCCCAGCAGGATCTGGAAGCGCACCACGTCCGCCGTGGTCAAGAAGAGCTGGGCATTGAGCCTCCCCATTCCGCCCAGATCCTTGACTCGATCGGTCAGGTGCTCGGGCCGAAGCGGTCCGCGGTTGGCTATGTACCAAAGAACGTCTTCGTAGCGCTTCCAGCCGTGGACCTCCGGGTCGCGCCCGGTTGCTGCCACTCGCTCGCCTTCCAGGATGCGATCGCGGATCAGGCCCACGTCGTCCCGCGCGGCGGCTTCCAGCGCATCGAAGACCGGAAACGGATAGGAGTTCAGCGGCCTGCGGGGATCGCGTTCCCACGCCTGCTCAAGCCTGCGGCGGAAGTCCGTTTCGAACTGGGCGTGTCCGAGTTCCTCGGCCGCCTTGAGGAAGCGGGTCAGATGCCGCATCAGCGCCTTCGGCCGGCCACTGCCCTCGGGATGACGTCCGGCCAGCAGTGTCGCGAACGCATCGAGCAGTTCCGGCTCGAGGTCGTCGGGACCCAGCGTTTCGCCCATGTCCGCCAGAGCCGCACCGGTGAAGGCAACGAACTCCCGCAGCAGCTTGACGTGCATGCGCACAGCATCGCGCCGGCGGTGTCCCTTCTCCTTCGCGGTTTCGCTGGCCATCCCCCGGGCCAACGGCCGGACCAGACGGGGCAGGCCCAGGTCCGACAGGTCCACCTCCTCGCTACCCCCGTCGGCAAGCTGCACCGAGAAGACGACGGGGCCGATGCTCGGGATCAGCTCCGCGGCCTCGGGAGCATCGGTCGGACTGAACCTGACACGCCGCGGGCTCACTGACTCACCTCGCTGAGCTGGAGGTTCTCCAGAATCGCCGAGTGCTCGTCCCATTCCTGCAACGCGGCCAGCACGATCTCCTGGGCCTCGTCCAGGACGTCCAGGTAGAGGTAGACCGTCTGCTCGTTGGTGTGGCCAAGGAGCAGTTGCAGCTTGCGCATCGGATTGCCGATCAGCAAGCGCTTGATCTGGGCGAGCGTGAACCGCCGGTCCTCCTGCATGCCCAGCGCGCGCACGGTCTGACGCAGAAGCAGGCCGAGCATGTGCACGGCGAATGTGTGCCGGAGCGTGTGGGGGTGGACATCGAAGTCGAGGCCGAAGCGCTCGCAGCGCTCGTTCGCCCGCCGGAACGCCGACTGCCACGTCGAGCTCTTCAGCGGTGATCCGTCCTCACCCAGCCACAGCCATAGCGGTCCCACCGCCCGGCCGCCTGCGTCGACCGACACCAGCCGCAGGCGGTCCTCGTAGTCGATGTCGGAGTAGGTCCAGGCCCGTCTCTGGCCCTCCACGACCAGCGCGTGCCGGTTGGAACGCAGGACGTGCCACGAGTCCGCCTTCGCGTCGCAGGCACCTGTCAACCTCATGCGCTGGACCAGTTCGTCGCGCTCGATGGTGACGTAGTGGTGCACGTCGCGCAGCACCCGAAGCCGTGCGTAGACCGTCCGCGGCTTGTTCCTCTTGGTGACCGCCTTCGACAGGTGGAAGTCCCCGCGGGCCGGGGCCAGCAGCGGGATCTCCGGTAGAAGTAGGCACGACGCCTCCACCAGCCGCATGCCGGTGCAGACCAGCAGATCGGCGAAGAGCCCGTTGCGCTCGCCATTGCGTCCTCGCCACGTGGGGTCGCGGTCGCCGTTCGGAAGGAAGCCCCGCAGCCCCACGTCCCGCCAGAGCAGGAAGTCCTCGTAGGGCAGGAACGAGATGGGCACCTTGCTCTTGCCCGGCTCCGACTCCTCGTTCACTCGGACCTGCTTCGGGCCGTTCGGCGTCATCACCACCTTTTCGACGTACCGAAACGGCTCGGCCGCGAGCAGTTCCGCGTCCAGGGCCCAGCGCACCCACTTCTCCAGAGCCGCCAAGAACCGCTGCCAGGTGGCGTACGCGATCCGATCGTCCGGATCCTGGCCGAACAGGCGAGCGCTCTTGAAGGCCCGAAGATCCGCCTGGTCCATCTGCCAGATCGTCTTCCCGCCCCGGGCCTCGTGCAGGAAGCGGCAGACGACGGTCAGGTCCGAGCAGTAGGCATCTTGTCCATTCTTCGATCGCACACCCCAACTGGGCAGGTCCCGCAGAAACTGGTTCAGGTGCACGTCGTACGAGCCGTCAGGGCCCAGGATGAACCGCTGTCTTTCCCGGACTTCCGCACGATGCAGGACTCCACCGGCATCGATGTCTTGCAGCACGGCCAATCCTGATGAGGTGCGGTGGTTGGCCACCACAGCTTCCGTTGCGGCTGTCCCCATGACGGACATCCGCCTCCTCCCGGCAGATGAGATGAGACACATGAGGCGTACGCATAACCTCACGATCTTTGAGACACCTCATACTGCCGCGGTAATACGCGGCCTGGACCTGGTGCGTTTCCTCCCGCGCCACCGCCCCGCCCACCGCGGCGCAGGCGGCCCAGGTGCGGATCCTCGCGGACGCCTACGGTCTCGAAGCCTCCGCCCGTGGTGAGTTGGTCGACGCGATGCTCGACCGGCAGACCCGCAACGCGAGTTGGTGGCGGCGGCGCCTCGGCGACCCCGAACTGCGCCCCGATGACGGCGAGTTGATCGCCTCCCGGGTTGAGTGGTCCGAGCGGGAGCACGCGTGCACCTCCGCGCATCGTTCCACGTTCGAGCGGGCGCTGCTGGTCACGCGCCCACTCGCGCGATGAACGTGGCGAGGTTCGTCACGGTCCGCCTGATCTTCTCCTCCAGGGTGAGGGACTCCTGGAGGCGGGCGCCGACGCCCGTGTCCTTCTTGCCGCGTACATAGAGGGAGCAGGCGAGGTCGCTGCACATGTAGACGCCGACGGAGTTTCCCTGTTGTCCGGCCTTCCCCGATCTCGGCGCGACCATCAGGGAGACGCCTCCGGTGTGGGTGGTCAGGCACACCGAGCACATGCTGCGGCGCTGCTGCCAGGAGCCGGCGCCGGAGGTGCGCAGCTGGACGCCGACCGGGCGGCCGTCCAGTTCGGTCACGACGTAGGCCCGGTCGGGGGCCTGGGGATCTCGCCAGCCCAGGAAGTCCAGGTCGTCCCAGGATCGTTCGGCGAGGTCGCGGGGGACGGACAGGCGCTTGGCCTCGCCCTTGGTGCAGTTCACGAACGCGGTGCGGATCTCTTGCTCGGTCAGCGGCTTCATAACGGACACGCTAATTTGCCTAATCAAGTTAGGCAAATGCATAATGTTCGAAGCCGGAGATGACGGAATCGATGCGGAGGACGCGACCATGGCAGGCACCGGACGGGTGGGACTGACCACCGAACGCCTGGTCCGGGCGGGCGCGGACCTGGCCGACGAGATCGGCTTCGAGCAGGCGACGCCCGCCGAACTCGCCCGGCGTTTCGGCGTCAAGACGGCGAGCCTGTACTCGCACGTGAAGAACGCCCACGACCTCAAGACCAGGATCGCCCTGCTCGCCCTGGAGGAACTGGCCGATCAGGTCTCCGCGGCGGTGGCCGGACGAGCCGGCAAGGACGCCCTGACCGCCTTCGCGAACGCCTACCGCGACTACGCCCTCAAGCACCCGGGGCGTTTCGTCGCGGCCCGCTTCCGGCTCGACCCGGAGACGGCCGCCGCGAGCGCGGGCGTACGGCACGCGCAGATGACCAGGGCGATCCTGCGCGGCTACGACCTGCCCGAACTGCAACAGACGCACGCGGTACGGCTGTTGGGCAGCGTCTTCAGCGGCTTCGTCGGCCTGGAGACCGCCGGCGGCTTCGACCACAGCGCCCCCGACGCACAGACGAGCTGGACCGAGATCCTCAACGGACTGGACGCCCTGCTGCGCACCTGGCCGACCGCCGCCTAGCGAACGCTTCCGGAAGATGGCAAACGGCCGTCCCGCGTCACCCCCGGACGAATACTCTTCGGATACGCACGGACACGACGCGCTGATCGTCGCGGCCAACCGAGGAGGATTCCGGTGTCATCGCCCCTCGACCCCCAGCACGCTCCCGTCGGTGACGTGGGCGCGGCGCTCATGATCGTGGACTCCCGGCTCAAGACCGTGCACGACGGCAGGACGGGCTCCGATCCCGAACAGCAGGCGCTGATGGAGCAGTTCATCGCGTCGCTGGGTCCGGAGGGTGTCGATGACGTCCTGGCCGGCACGTGCACCCTCATCTACATCTTCATGGCGTGGCTGCGGAAAGCGCACGAGAGTCAGGGCAAGGACGTCATCGAGTACGTGGTGCCCACCCTCGTGGGCACGCTGCGCATGATGCCCAGGAGCGTTCCGCCCGAGGCCATCCCCACCATGGCCGGTCTGGTCGTCGCGGCGGGCATCGGGCTGAGCCCCAACCTCTGGCGCGAGCAGTACGGGGACTGGACCAAGGAGGAGATGACTCCGCTGGAGGCCACCGCCTTCCTGCTCGCGGAACACATCAACCGCATCACGGAGGACCCCGACTCCGCGACCCGTCTGATCACCGACGCGCTGTCGCGCGCGGACGAGGACTGAGGTACCGCGACCTTCACGGCACCCTGGCCGGCAGGGGGCGGCCAGCGCGCAGATCGTCCAGCTTCTCCGCGTCGTTCGTCCCGGCCGCCGCCGTGTACGTGACGATCCTGAGGTCGGTGCCGGCGGCCATCACCACGTCCAGGTCGAGGTCGATCTCCCCAACTCGGGGGTGCTCCACGGTCTTTCGGTCTCCGACATGGGTGCGGGCCGTGCCGTTGGACCACAGGCGGGCGAAGCGCGGGCTGTCGCGCAGCATGCGGTCGACGAAGGCGACGAGCCGCGCGTCATGGGGATGTGCGGCGGCCGTGACCCGCAGGTCGGCGACGAGATCCTCCTCCTCGACCTCGTCGCCCGCCCAGGACCGCACGGGCCAGCCCGCGATCGGCTCCCGTCCGGTTCCGCCGCCCGGTCGGAACATCCCGGCGACGAGGTTGTGTTCGTCCCAGCCGTAGGTGCGGGGATCGCCGATGGCGGCGGACCACATGTCGTTCCAGCCGATGAGGGTCCAGTCGGCGGCGAACACCGCGGTGGGGTTGTCGGCCAGCTGACCCACGAGCCGGTGCACCCGCGCCGGCATGTGTCTGGACACGTTCCCGGTCGCGGGCGGCGCGAGGTGGGCGCAGCGGAACAGGTGGTCGCGTTCGGACGGTTCGAGGCGCAGCGCCCTGGCCAGCGCGGTGACCACCTGGGCCGAGGGGTTGCGGGCGCGGCCCTGCTCCAGCCGGACCACGTAGTCGACCGACAGGCCCGCCAGCCGGGCCAGTTCCTCCCGGCGCAGTCCGGGGATCCGCCGCTCCCCGTCCGGCTCCAGCCCGCTGTCCCGAGGTGACACGCGCTCTCGCCACCCCCGCAGAGCGATGCCGAAGTGGTTCGTCGTAGCCATGCACGACATCGTCGTCGACCCGCCGTACGGCACACTGACCTTCGGTCTCCGCACTACGGATTCTTTACCCGACGGCTTCGGGCGCCTCGGCGCCTTCGGTGACGTCCGTCCAGTGGGCCCGCGTGAACGCGGCGGCGGCGTCGAGCGCTTCGGCGCCCTCGTCGAGCATGACCGCGAACCCCTGGAAGACGTGCGGTACTTGGGACCAGACCTGCAGATCGACCCGTACGTCGCACTCGGCGGCGCGCGCGGCCAGTCGTACGGCGTCGTCCAGCAGGATCTCGTGCGAGCCGACCTGGATGAGCAGCGGCGGCAGGCCGGTCAGGTCCGCGAAGACGGGGCTGGCGTAGGGCGTGGCGGGGTCCGTGTCGCCGAGGTAGTCGCGGGCTCGCGTGCGCAGGCCCTCCGGGGTCAGCGCGGGGTCGACGGCCGCTTTGCTCACCGCGCTCGCGCCGGACACGCTCAGGTCGGCCCACGGGGAGAACACCGCGGCCGACGCGGGCTGGGGCAGTCCCGCGTCCTTGGCGGCGACCAGCGTCGCGGCGACGAGCCCGCCGCCCGCGGACTCGCCGACGAAGGCGATCGCGGAGCTGGGCAGTCCGTCGTCGAGGAGGGCCCGGTAGACCGCCAGCGCGTCGTCGACGGCCGCGGGGAAGGGGTGTTCGGGGGCCAGCCGGTAGTCGACGCACACGGCGCGCGCGTCGGTGCGCCGTACGATCTCGGCGGCCAGGCCCACGGCGTCGGCCGCCGAGCCGATGGCGTAGGCACCCCCGTGCAGGTAGAGGACCACGGTCGCCGGGTCGCTCGCGGGGGTCTCGACGGTGACGACCGGTACGCCGCCCAGTTCGCCCACCGTGGTGGAAACGTCGGGTGGCAACGGGATGGACGCCATCAACTCGCTGAAGACGGCGCGCTGTTCGGCGACATCGCCGCCGAGGTCGAGCGGACCGTGCCGCAGCAGTTCGTCGAGGGCCTGGCGCTGTTGCCGGGACATGGCTGTGCCTTTCGTGGTTCAGGTGAAAAGAGCTGTGAGGGGAGCCGCGGGTCAGCGCGGCGGGCCGACGATGATCTGGCCGTACTTGTCGGCGGCCTCGGCCAGGAGGTCCCGGGAGATCTCGAAGCCCTCGGGGCGCGGGGTCGTCAGGTCGCGTCCCGCGTGGCGGAACATGCCCTCGATGCCGCCGGGTGTGCAGATCATGAGGAGATCCGCCGTGTCGGAGGTGATCCGGTAGCCGTGTGGGACGTTGCGCGGGAGGAAGACGATTCCGCCCTCCGACAGCTCCATCTCCTCGTCGTCGCACCACAGCAGCGCACTGCCCTTGATCAGCATGAAGACCTCGTCCTCACGCGTGTGCATGTGGTACGGCGGCGCCTCGCCCTTGGCGACGGAGAACCGTCCCACGGTCAACTGCCCGCCGGTGGCCGCCGCGTCCAGGAGTACTGCGAACTCACCGCCGTCGAGCCATTCGAGTTTCTGCTGCTGCTCGGGCTGTGCGAGGTAGGCCAGGGTCATGACGGTGTCCGTTCTGCGTCCGGTGCCGCGCGCTCACGGGGATGACTCGGTCGGTTCGATGATCCTCTTGGCTCCGCCCGGCCGCCAGGCATGCGGGTAGGACCAGCAGTACCACTCCCCCACGTCCGGCCCGGGGTATCGCGCGCGTCCAAGACGGCCATGGTCTTGTGGCATCCTCTGCTGCCAGCAGCGAGGCGTATCCGGACGCGAGACTTCCCGCGCCGAGCGGCAGGCCGACCACGCAGGCGCCGGCCCCTACGACCCAGCGCTCGTCGTAGCGGTCCAGCAACTCCCCGGCGATCGTGAGGCCTACCAGCGGGGCGAGTTGGGCCGCCGAGATCAGCAGGCCCAACTGGGGAGCGTTCAGGCCGAGTTCATGGCGCAGGACGATGCCCATCGCCCCGATGCCCTGCACGAAGAAGCCCGACGCGGCCTGGGTGAAGGTGGCGACAGCAAGGACAGTCCACCGATAGCGCGTGACGTCGTCCCGGCCGATCACGGCCGCCAGTACAGGGACGGATCGGGGTGTTCGGTGAAACCGAGGCCGCGGTACAGCGGTTCGCCCTCGGCGGAGGCGTGCAGGTCGACCCGGGAGACGCCGCTGTCCCGGAACCAGTCGAGCAGGCCCCGCATGATCGAGCGGCTGTGCCCGCGTCGCCGGTGGGCGGGGTCGGTGACCACGCCGAGCACCTGCCCGATCCGGCCGTTGAGCAGGTGCGGGCCGGGCAGTCGCTGCTCGACGGTGCCGATGCCGCAGGCCGCGAGGGTGCCGTCGTCGCCGTCCACGACGAGGATGCGCACGGTGTCCACCGTCAGCTGTTCCTTGAACACGACTGCCAGGGCGTCCAGCCAATCGCCGTCCGCCGACGCGGGGTTGAAGAAGTCGCCCCCCAAGTCCTCGAAGAGCAGCGCCCGTAGCCGTACGAGCTCCACGAGGTCGTACTCGACGGCCTGCCGTACCCGGGACGGATCTGTGTTGTCGCGTTGTCGCATGGCGATCAGGCTGCTGTAATGGTCTTATGCATCTCAACCCTTACGGCGAGGATGCCGTGAATCTGGCGGCAGATCTGGTCAACCGGCCCCTCGCAGACGCCGGAGAACTCGCGGACCGCTGCCGCGATGCCGGTCTGGTGCTGGAGCGGCCGACGACCGCAGAGGATCTCGACCGGGCCCGGTACGCGCTGGAGTCGTGGGAGCAGGTCGTCGACGCCGCCGACGAGCACGAGCGCGCGGCACTCGTCAACCGGATGCTGGAGGAGGCCGCCGCCCATCCACGCATGACCGACCATGCGGGCAGCGGCTGGCACCTCCACTACCGGGACGACCGGAAGCCGCTCGGCGATGTGCTGTTCTCCCTGATCGCGGTGGGTACGGCGCTGCATCTGGCGGGACGCGGAATGCACCGCCTGCGGCGCTGCGCCGTGACCGAGTGCGACGCGGTCTTCGCCGACACCTCTCGCACCGGGCGGCAGCGCTACTGCTCCCAACTCTGCGCCAACCGCGACGCGGTACGCCGGCACCGGGCCCGGGGTCAGGAAAGGGAGGCATCCAGTATGTACAAGGGAAAATCCAGTTCATCAGTGCGCAAATCGATCACTGGATCGGTGTAATCGGCACATACGTCGCACCGCTCGGCGATCTAGCGTCGGAATGCACGGGGCCGCAAGGACCACCAGAAAGGCATTCCCACACTCATGCCCATCCCGCATACCGCCGTCATGCCCGAAGCAGGGTTCGACACCCGGACCGTCTCCCGCCGCGCCGGACAGCCGGCCGCCGACCTCCTGCTGCCGGTCGACGAACTGCCCGAGACGTCGTCCTCACCCGACCTGATCTGCCGCCGCGTACGCGACGAGCTGATGCTCGACGGCAACGCCCGCCTCAATCTCGCCACCTTCGTGACGACGTGGATGGAGCCGCAGGCAAGGGAGTTGATGGCGGAGACCGCCGAGAAGAACCTCGCCGACCGCGCCGAGTACCCGCAGATCACCGCCATGGAGGAGCGCTGCGTACGGATGCTCGCCAGGCTCTGGCACGCACCGCGTCCGGAGCAGGTCCGCGGCTGCTCGACCACCGGTTCCAGCGAGGCCGCGATGCTCGGCGGACTCGCGCTCAAGCGCCGCTGGCAGGAGCGCAGGCGCGCCCAGGGCAAGGACACCACGCGCCCGAACCTGGTGATGGGTGCGAACGTGCAGGTGTGCTGGAAGAAGTTCGCCAACTTCTTCGAGGTGGAGCCGCGTTACGTCCCGATGGAGCCGGGCCGCTACCACCTCACCGCCGACGCGCTCACCGCGTACTGCGACGACAACACCATCGGTGTCGTGGCGATCCTCGGCTCCACGTTCGACGGTTCCTACGAGCCCGTCGCGGACATCTGCATGGCCCTGGACGGATATCAGGCCGCCACCGGCACCGACATCCCCGTGCATGTCGACGGCGCGTCCGGCGCCATGGTCGCCCCGTTCCTCGACCCGGATCTCCTGTGGGACTTCCAGCTCGAACGGGTCGCCTCCATCAACACCTCGGGGCACAAGTACGGTCACGTCTTCCCAGGCCTGGGCTGGGCGTTGTGGCGCGACGCCGAAGCCCTCCCGGACGACCTGGTGTTCGAGGTCGACTACCTCGGCGGCAGCTCCCCCAGCTTCACGCTCAACTTCTCCCGGCCGGGGGCGCATGTCGTCGCGCAGTACTACAGCTTCCTCCGCTACGGCTTCGAGGGGCTGCGGGAGCTGGCGTCCCAGAGCCGGACCACCGCCCGCGCCCTCGCCGCGCGCATCCGCGCCCTCGCCCCCTACGAGTTGATCACGGACGGGTCCGAACTCCCGGCGTTCGCCTTCCGGTTGGCCCCCGGCACGCAGGGCTTCACGGTGTTCGACGTCTCCAACGGCATGCGCGCCCGCGGCTGGCATCTGCCCGCGTACAGTTTCCCCGCCCCGTGCCAGGACGTCTCGGTGCTACGGCTGGTGGTGCGCACCGGGTTCACCGCGGAACTCGCCGGCATGTTCATCGCCGACCTGACCGAGGTCACCCGGAATCTGCACACCGTCGTGCCGACATTCGCAGCGCCGCTCCAGCCACTCGTCACCGCCTGACAAGTCGCCCTGAAGGACGCGGAGTTCACCGGTCCCGCCGCCGCGACTCAGCGGGTGTGGCAGCGGACCGCGTCGAGGAGCTGGTCGATTTCGTCGGCGCTGTGCGAGAAGGCGGTGACAAACCGGACGATGCCCGGTTCCCAGCGGTCGTGGTAGAAGGCGTAGCCCTCGGCGAGGAGTCCTTCGGTGGCGTGCTGGGGCAGGCGGCAGAAGGGGATGTTGGCCTGCGGGGCGGCCAACAGGCCCGCGCCGGCGATGGACTTGAGGCCGTCGCCGAGGCGGGCGGCCATCTCGTTGGCCCGGCGGGCGTTGCGCAGCCACAGACCGTCAGTGAGGTACGCGTCGAGCTGGGCCGTCTGGACCGCATCCTGGAGGTGAGTTGGCCCGCGCGCTTGGCGCGGAAGGCGAGCTCGGCGGCGAGTGCGGGGTCGAAGGCGACGATGGCGTCGGCGGTCATCGCGCCGTTCTTCGTGGCACCGAAGGACAGGACGTCGACACCGGCCTTCCAGGTCATCTCGGCCGGGGTGGCGCCGAGTTGGTCCAGCGCGTTGGCGAAGCGCGCGCCGTCCATGTGGACGCCCAGTCCGGCGCCCTCGGCGATGCCGGACAGCTGGCGGATCTCCTCCAGCGTGTAGACGCTCCCGCTCTCGGTGGCCTGACTGATGCTCACCACGGACGGCTGCACGCTGTGGACGTCACCGGCCCGGCGCCGCACCGCCACCCGCAGCAGCTCGGGGTCGATCTTGCTGTCGGGACCCGGCACCCCGACCAGTTCGGCGCCGTCCGTGAAGAACTCCGGCGCCCGCACTCGTCGGTGTTGATGTGACTCTCCGGATGCGAGAGCACGCTGCCCCATGGCGGGGTGAGGGCGGCCAGGCCCAGACCGTTGGCGGCCGACCCGGTGGAGACCGGGAACACGTCGACGTCCCGCTCGAAGATCTCACCGAGCCTGCGGCGGGCCCGCTCGGTGAAGGGGTCGTTGCCGTACGGCAGCACCTGTCCGGCCGCCGCGTCGGCGACGGCCCGGGCTATCTCCGGCGAGGCTCCGGCCGTGTTGTCGCTGATGAAGGCACGGCCGGCGGGGGTGGTGGCGATGGTGGTGGCGCTCATGAGCGGGTGTTCCTCGGTCTCAGGTGCTGATGGGGGAGGCGAAGACGACGGTGATGTCGACCTCGTCCGCGCCGGTGCGGTAGAAGTGCGGCGCGTCTCCGGCGAAGGCGAGCATGTCGCCGGGGCCCAGGTCCTGCGGGGCGTCGACGGGACCGGCGGTGACGTACCCGGTGGCGATGAGCAGGTGCTCGATCGTGCCGGTTGCGTGCGGCACACCGGCCAACTCCGTCTCGGGCGGAATACGCAACCGCCAGATCTCCAGGCTGTTGCCGCTGCTGATCCGGCGCAGCAACTCCCTTGAGACCTCGCCCGGTTCGATGTCGGTGGCCGGCCGGAACACCGGCCCGGTGTCGGCGTCCCGCGCCAGGAGGTCGGCGATCGGGATGCGCAGCGCGATCGCGATGGCGTCCAGGGTGTCGATCGTCGGATTGCCGTTCCCGGCCTCCAGCTGAGACAGCGTGGCCTTGCTCAGCCCGGCCCGCCGGGCCATCTCCGCCGCGCTCATCCCGCGCTGCTGGCGCCGCAGCCGGATCTTCGCGCCCACCGCCGCGGCGGTACTGCTCACCGGCCGCCGGCCGGCCGGCGGCGTCATCGAGGGCTCCGGTGGCTCGCGGAGTAGGACACGCGGATACGGCCCTTCTTGACCTTCACCGTCGGCAGCACCAGCTCGGCGAGATCCCCGAGCCTGCGCACATGCGTGCCCCCGCACGGCGCGGAGTGCAACGTGTCGAGATGCACCACGCGCCGCCCGTCGGCCAGATACCGCGCGGAGACCGGCAGGTCGTCGGCGACGGCAGCCGCCACCCTGTCGCGAAGCAGGGCCGTCACCTCTTCCCGCCCGTCCGGATCGGCCAGCCGCGCGTCCGCGTGCGGCGCCTGGAACTCGATGCGGGCCTGCCCGGGAAAGTGGATACTGCCGACCATCTCCCAGCCCTGCGCCCGACCGACCGCCTCGACGAGGTGTCCGGCCGTGTGCAGTGCAGCGTGCACCATCCGGACCTCAAGATCGATCCGGGCTCGCACCCGCTCCCCCACGGCGAGGGAGGGAAGCCCCCCGCCCGTCGCCAGGACCAGCCCCGAGTCACGGTCCCGCACCGGAACGATCTCGGCATCCTCCAGCCACCCCCGGTCGGCGGGCTGTCCCCCACCCTGCGGATGAAACAGACAATCCTCTACGGCGGCCCAGGATGCCCCGTCCCTCTCGCCGACCGCGATGACCGTCGTGTCGACCTGCTCCAAGTACGTGTCGTCGAGGTAGGCGCTGATCTGCGCGCAATCCTGAGCAGCCGCGATTGAATGAACCATGCGTTCACTATACCGAACTAAACTGGGATGGTAAACGCATCGTTCGTTTTACTGAACACTGGCGGCTGCCCGCTCAGCTCCCGCCGCGGTGGGCGTGACGACGCGCGAACCGGGCCCTGGCGTCGTCATGGGCGGCACGCAGCAGCCGTAGGACCGCGTCCGTCGTCCTCGGACCGGGATTGACGACGCAGATCCAGCCGTGTGCTCCGTACACCGGGTGCGGCAGCACCGTGTCGGCGACGGCGTGATCATGTGCCCCTTCTCCCGTGAGTTCGCTGAACGTCGTACGGCCGACGTGGATGTTTACGCGCCAACGGCCTGGAGGGTCGAGGTCGGACGCGGTGTCGCCGGGGAGGTTCTTGGTGACGACGGTGCCGTACGGCTGGGTGTTCTGCGGCAGTCGGCCGTCGGGGGCGTAGTAGAAGAACGCGTCCCCCCAGGCAAGTTCGGGGAAGTCGCCGCCCGGCTCCGGTGCGAGCACGAGGGCGCCGGGGAAGTCGCGTACGGCTGCGATGATCTGTTCCATAGTCATGGTTCAAGCATCAGCTTCAAGTGCTTATGTGGGGTTGGCCGATGGGTGAGGCGGCGGATGGTGCGCGGCGCGGGACGCTCAGGACCGCCGATGTGGCACGCGAGTCGGGGTACTCGCTGCAACAGGTGCGCGATCTGGAGCGGTTGGGAGTCATTCCGTCGGCCGCCCGGTCGGACAACGGCTACCGCTCGTACACGCCTACGCATGTGCGGGCTCTGCGCGCTTATCGAGGGCTGGCAGGCGCCGTGGGCCCGGTTCTCGCCCGCCGGATGCTCGCGGAGCTGCGGACGAAGACGCTCACGGAGGCGGCCTCGGTGATCAACGAGGTCCATGTCGGGTTGGCACGGGAACGCGAGGAGACGCTGCGCGCCCAGCAGGCGTTGCGTGCGATCCAGGCCGAGGCGAACGCACCGGATCCGGAGCGGGACGGTGACGCGATGACGATCACCGAACTCTCCAGAGCCCTCGGCGTGCGTTCCTCGACTCTGCGGTTCTGGGAGGAGGAGGGGCTCGTCACCCCCGAACGCGTGACCTCACAGCGAGCCCGGCGCTATGGCCTGTCGGCCATCAGAGCGGCCCGCATC
The DNA here is from genome assembly GCF_042751305.1 of Streptomyces hokutonensis. Classification (GTDB taxonomy): domain Bacteria; phylum Actinomycetota; class Actinomycetes; order Streptomycetales; family Streptomycetaceae; genus Streptomyces; species Streptomyces hokutonensis_A. The sequence goes on along the minus strand of NZ_JBHYWD010000001.1, from coordinate 1,152,616 downwards.
GTCACGGCGCTCCGCGCCGCCGGCCACGGCGTTCCCGCGGTGCGGGAGATCATGGGTTCCCTGCACCGGCTCGACGGCCGGGGAGAAGTCCGGCGCGTCCTGCGCGAACGCCTCGACCGGATCGCCGTACGGACAGTGGGACTCCTCCAGGCGGGCGCCGACCTGGCCGCCGTCATCACAGCGATCCCCACTCCACCAACCGCCCTCCCCGAAAAGACAGTTGCCGATCCCGGGTCCGTCATGAACGATCTCGGACCATGACGACGAGCACCGCCCAACCGTCCCCCCGCCCGCTCGCGCTCGTCACCGGAGTGGGGCGCAGCGTCGGTATCGGTGCGGGCATCGCCCGCCGCCTGGCGGCCTCGGGGTGGGACATCGCCTTCACCTACTGGGCTCCCTACGACGAGCGCATGTCCTGGGGCGTCGAGTCCGGCGCGGCGTCGGCCATCACCGAGTCGCTCAAGGAGCACGGCGCCACGACCATCGTTGTCGAGGCGGACCTCTCCGACCCGGACGCTCCGGCCCGCGTCTTCGACGAGGTCGGACGCGGGCCGGGCGGAGTCACCGCCCTGGTGATGTGCCACTGCGAGTCCGTCGACTCCGGTCTGCTCGACACCACCGTCGAGAGCTTCGACCGGCACTTCGCGGTCAACGCGCGCGCCACCTGGCTGCTGATCCGCGAGTACGGCCGCCGGTTCGCCGCCGCTCCGGGCAGCGGCCGGATCATCGCCCTCACCAGCGACCACACCGTGCACAACCTCCCCTACGGCGCGAGCAAGGGCGCCCTGGACCGCATCACCCTGGCCGCCGCCCACGAGTTCGCCCCTCTCGGGATCACCGCCAACGTCATCAACCCAGGCCCGGTGGACACCGGTTGGATGACCGAGGAGGTGCGGGCCCAGGTCCTGCGGCAGACACCGCTCAGCCGACTCGGCACTCCACAGGACGCCGCCCACCTCGTCGACTTCCTCTGCTCACCGGAGGGCCAGTGGATCAACGGCCAACTCCTTATGAGCAACGGGGGGTTCGCCTAGCGGACGTCACCTGGCGCAGTCCGCGGCCAGGTGCAGGCTCTCCTCGACCGCGTGCGGGATGTCGGTGATCGGGAACAGCGCGTGCCGTACGGTCCGTTCGGCGTCGATGATCAGGATGAGGCGTTTGTGACGCAGTCGGCCCGCCGCGCGGAACGTCGGCAACCGCAGGGCGGCGGCGAGTTGGTGATGGGCGTCGGACAGGAGAGGGAACGGGACATCCTCGACTCGGGCGAACTCCGCTTGTTCGTGCGGGAGTTGAGTACTCACCCCGCGCACATCCACGCCCGCCCGGCGGAATTCGGGCCAGGCGTCACGGAAGAGCCGGTTCTCCAACGTGCAGCCCTCAGCCCCGGGGATCGACGGCTCGCCCCACTCGATGCCCGTGCCCGGGTAGGTGAACAGGACGGTCGCGGCGGCCTCCGGTGAGACGACCGGGAGGTCCGCGCCCTGGATGCCGGGGAGTTGGAGGTCGTCGGGCAGCCGGGTGCCGGGCAGGGCGTGCACGCGGGCGTGTTCGGCGCTGTCCTCGGCCGCGGTCGCGGTGAGGCTGCCGTCGCCCAGCATCCAACGGTCGCCCCAGTCCTGCATCGCCACGAGCAGGGGCAGCAGCGCGAGCCCGGCGTCGGTGAGCACGTACTCGTAGCGTACCGGCCGCCGTTGGTAGAGGCGGCGGTGCAGCACGCCACTCGTGACGAGCCGGCCGAGCCGCTCGGTCAGGACGTTGCGGGACAGGCCGATACCGGCGGCCAGCGCGTCGAAACGGACATGGCCGCGGGCGATCTCCCGCAGTACCAGGACGTTCCACCAGTCCCCCAGGACCACGGCTGCCTGGGCGATGCCGCAGGTCTCGTCGGCGTTGTGCATCCTCATGGACCCATAGTAGGTTCTCTTTCAGGACTCACTTTGTTTCATGACGGAACTTACCGCCCGCCGACGTCCGGGACGCGGGCCCTGCGTGAGGAGTTGCACCGTGACCGCCATCAGCCGGGTCGTCGCACGCGAGATCATCGACAGCCGGGGCAACCCGACCGTCGAGGTGGACGTGGAGCTCAAGGACGGATCGCTCGGCCGCGCCGCCGTACCGTCGGGTGCCTCCACCGGGGCCAGGGAAGCGGTCGAACTGCGCGACGGCGACCCAGCCCGCTTCCACGGCAAGGGAGTTCGGCGGGCCGTGGACGCCGTCAACGAGACCATCGCGGACGCCGTGACCGGACTCGACGCCGAGAACCAGGCGACCGTCGACCACACGATGATCGAACTCGACGGCACCGACACCAAGTCACGCCTCGGCGCCAACGCCCTGCTCGGCGTCTCCCTCGCCACCGCCAAGGCCGCCGCGGCCGCCCACCGGCTCCCGCTCTACCGCTACATCGGTGGCGTCGACGCCCGCCTGCTGCCGGTGCCGATGATGAACATCGTCAACGGCGGCGCCCACGCCGACAACCCGCTGGACTTCCAGGAGTTCATGATCGCCCCGATCGGCGCGGCCACCTTCGCCCAGGCCGTCCGCATGGGCTCCGAGGTCTTCCACACGCTGCGCCGCGACCTCATCGCCGCCGGCCACAGCGCCAACGTCGGCGACGAGGGCGGCTTCGCCCCCGACCTGCGCACCGCCGACGAGGCCCTCGACTTCGTCCTCCACGCCATCGAACGCACCGGCTACAAGCCCGGCACCGACATCACCCTCGTCATGGACCCGGCGACGTCGGAGTTCTTCCGCGACGGTGTCTACGACTACACGGGCGAGGGCGTCCGCCGCACCCCCGCCGAACACGCCGACTACCTCGCCGAGTTGGTCGACCGCTACCCGATCGCCTCGATCGAGGACCCGATGGCCGAGGACGACCACAGCGGTTGGCGCGACCTGACCGCACGGCTGGGTGAGCGCTGCCAGCTCACCGGCGACGACGTCTTCTGCACCAACGAGACGCTGTTGAGTGCCGGAATCCGCGACGGGATCGCCAACTCCGTCCTGGTGAAGGTGAATCAGATCGGCACCCTCACCGAGACCCTGGCCACCGTCGCCACCGCCCACCGGGCCGGCTACAGCGTGGTGATGTCCCACCGCTCCGGCGAGACCGAGGACACCACGATCGCCGATCTCGCCGTCGCCACCGGCTGCGGACAGATCAAGACCGGGTCGCTGTCCCGCGCCGACCGCACCGCCAAGTACAACCAACTCATCCGTATCGAGGAGGACTTGGGCACCCAGGCGCGCTACGCCGGGCGGGACGCGCTGGGACTGCGCCGCTGAGGCGTCAGACCTTCGCTCCCAGCAGGTCGACCGGGGCGATCACCGGCGGCGCGCTGAGCTTCGTCTCCGCGATCTCCCCCAGGGCGGCGGCGATCCGGCCGGTCAGGTGCGCCTGCCGCCCCTGCTCGCCCTCGAAGGTGTCGAACACCCCGAAGGTGGTGGCGTTCTCACGGAACGCGAACCACGTCACCGTGCCCTGCTCCAGTTCGGCAAGCTCCTGGGCACCGCGGAGCAGGGCCTCCACCTCGTCGGCGTGCTCGGGCTTGGCCTCGATGCGTACCAGCAGACCGACCTTCATGTCACCACTCCTCGTGTACGTCCAGTGCGCCGGACTTCCGGCACAGCACGAACCTATGGCGGTGATCGGTGATCACATCAGCGGCGGAAACGACACCATTGATAGCGTTCCCGCCATGAAACTAGCGGTCGTCGTCTACGACGGAGTGTTCGACTCGGGACTCTCGGCCGTCCTGGACGTGCTGAACAACGCCAACACGCTGGGCGGGCAGCTCCACGAGTCGTCACCCACCTGGGACGTCACCCTGGTCGGCCCCGGCCCGAAGGTGCGGACCAGGGCGGGACTCCTCGTGGCGCCCGAGCCGCTTGAACTGGCGGACACGGCGGACCTCCTGGTCGTACCGGCGATCGGGGAAAGCGATCCCTCGGCGCTGCTGGACCATGTGGGCGGCGAGGCGTCCCGGCCCGTCCGCGACCTGATCGCCCGGACCCGTGCCCGTGGTACGACCATCGCCTCGGCGTGCGCCGGTACCTTCCTGCTGGCGGAGGCGGGGGTGCTGGACGGGCTGCGGGCCACGACGTCCTGGTGGTTGTCGCCCGTGTTCCGGGACAGGTATCCCAAGGTCGAGCTGGATCACGGCCGGATGGTCATCGACTGCGATGGCGTCATCACCGCCGGCGCGGCTTTCGGGCATGTGGATCTCGCGCTGGCGATCGTCAGGGCGGCCAGCCCCGCGCTCGCCGACCTGGTCGCCCGCTATCTCGTGGTCGACGAACGCCCCTCGCAGGCCGCGTACACCATCCCCAGCGCCCTGGCCCAGAGCGATCCCACGGTCGCGGCCTTCGAACTCTGGACCCGTGAGCATCTGACCGAGCCCATCGGCATCCCGGAGGCGGCCAGGGCCATCGGGGTCAGCGAGCGGACGCTGCAGCGTGCCGTGCGGCGCACCGTCGGGACGTCGCCGATCCGGTTCGTCCAGGACCTGCGGATCGAACGCGCCTCCCATCTGCTGCGCACCACCGGCCTGTCCCTGGAGACCATCTCCAGGAAGGTCGGCTACGAGCACCCCAACACCCTGCGCGTGCTGCTTCGCGAACGCACCGGGAAGACCACGTCGGCCCTCCGTGACAGCAAGTGACCTCGGTTCAGGGGCAGTTCAGGGGATGAGGACGATCTTTCCGCGCGTGTGGCGCTGTTCGAGTTCGGCGTACGCGTCGCGGACACGGTCGAGCGGATAGGTGGCGGCGATGGGAATCTCGATACGGCCGGCGGCGACGTGGCCGGCCATTTCGGTGAGGACCTCTCGGGTGGAGGCGCCATCGCTGCCCGCGCTCTTGGTGCCGAGTTCCTGAGCCTTCTGGAAGGAGATGATCGTCTCGATCCGGTCCCTGGGGATGCCGAGATCGACGGCGAGTTGGACGTAGTCGGGTCCGAACAGGTCGATGAACGCGTCGATCCCGTCGGGTGCCGCCGCGGTGAGGGCCTCGGCGAGTCCGTCGCCGTACGGGACAGGGGTCGCGCCGTGTGCGGTGAGCCAGTCGGCGTTGGCGGGTGAGGCGATGCCGAGGACGTGCGCGCCGTGTACGGCGAGGAGTTGGACCGTGACGGTGCCCACTCCGCCCGCGGCGGCCGAGACGGCGACGGTCTCGCCGGGCTTGGGGGCCACCGCGTCGACGGCGGCCCACGCGGTGCATCCGACGACGTAGAGGGAACCGGCCACTTCCCAGCTCAGGGCGGCCGGCTTGGGGATCAGTTGCCTCACCGGTACGACGACGTGGGTGGCGTGGCTTGAACGCTGCCAGGAGAAGCCGAGGACCTCGTCGCCGACAGCGAAGTCGGTGACGCCGTCGCCGAGGGCGGTGACGATTCCGGCGAGGTCGCTGCCCTGGCCGGACGGGAAGGTCGCGGGGAAGATCTCGCGCATCACGCCCGAACGGATCGCCGCCTCACCGGGGTTGATGCCGGCCGCCCGTACCTCGACGAGGACTTCTCCCGCGCCGGGGCTGGGCATCGGCACCTCGGTGACGTGCAGGACGTCGCGGTCGCCGTACTGGTCGAAGCGGACTGCTCGTGCTTGCGCGGGGCTCATCTGGTCTCCTTCGTCAGGGGTGTTGGCGCGGGGTCCGGGGTGTGCGGGTTGGCGGCGCGAAGTACCGCGAGCGTGCTCGCGAGGTGGCCGAGTGCCGTGTCCGGGAGCGGACGGGCGAGCCAGTTCGCGAGTTCCTGGTCGAAGACGGGACCGGCCTCGTCCACCAACTCCCGCCCGGCCGCCGTCAGTTCCACAATCGATGAGCGGCGGTCGGTGCGGTGCGGCCGCCGTACGCAGTGGCCCGCCTTCTCCAGCCGGTCGACGGCCTGGCTCGCGCCGCCGACCGTGATGGAGAGGGCGGCGGCGATGTCGTTGACCCGGCAGGAGCCCGCGCGTTCGACGACGAGCAGCACGTTCAGACTGCCCAGGGTCACACCGCAGTCCTGGCGGAGCCGGGCGTCGATCCCGTTCCACAGGTCCGTCTCGAAGCGCACCAGGTCGTCGAACAACTGCCGCAGGTCCACGGGCGGGCTCCTTCCGAGCCGAAGTGCATTAGCTCTAATCATCTTAGCTCTAATGCACTTCGGATGCGCGTCTCACGAGCGGATCAGGTGCGGCACCGCCTTCGCTGAGGCCGAACCGTGCGTGGAAGCGGCGCAGGAAGCCGGGCGCGTACCAGGCCGAGCGGCCGAGCAGCCACATCGCGGCGGGGACGAGGACACCGCGTACGGCGACGGCGTCGATGAGGATGGCCAGTCCGCTGCCGAGGCCGAACGTGACACGGTCCGCCCGGGCGCCGTAGCGTGCCGAGGTGGATCTCTTCTCACGCTCCTGGACAGCTCTGCTCACGGCGGTCGCCGACCTCGAGGACGCCGATTTCGCACGGCCGTCGGGGTGTGCCGGGTGGCTGGTGCGGGACCTGGTCTGCCATCTGGTCATCGACGCTCAGGACGTGCTGATCACCCTCGTGACACCCGCCGACACGGAGGCGACCCGCGACGCGGTGACCTACTGGGCCGTCAGCCGGACGCCGCCCACCGGTGACGACCCGCTCGACGCGCTGACCGTCCGGCTGGCCGCCGCGTACGAGGAGCCGCGGCTGCTCAAGTTCCATCTGGACGACGTCGGTTCGGCCGCCGGCCGCGCCGCCCGGCTCGCCGACCCCGGACTGCGGGTGAGTACGCAGGACCAGGTGCTCACCGCGGGCGACTACCTCTCCGCGTACGTCCTGGAGTGGACACTGCACCACCTCGACCTGGTCGCACAGATCCCGGACGCGGCGGGGCCGCCCACCGAATCCCTCGCCGCGGCACGCGAGTTGCTGGAGCGGATCGCCGGAGCCGCGTTCCCCGCGTCCTTCGCCGACCGGGACGCGCTGCTCGTCGGCACCGGGCGCCGTACTCCGACGGATATGGAGAAACAACAACTCGGCGCGCTGGACGTTGAGTTGCCGCTCTTCCTCGGGTGACCTGTCGGCAACTCGGGCCGGACGCGCCCGAGTTGCCGACATGAGGCGAGCGGCCGTAGCACCTCAGATCGCTGCCGCCGCCGCTCGGCCCGCCTGGCGGCCGGAGAACAGGCAGCCGCCGAGGAAGGTGCCCTCCATCGAGCGGTAGCCGTGCACTCCCCCGCCGCCGAAGCCGGACACCTCACCGGCCGCGTACAGACCGGGAATTGGTGTACCGGTGGCGTCCAGAACTCGGCCCGAGAGGTCGGTCTGGAGGCCGCCGAGGGTCTTGCGGGTGAGGATGTTGAGGCGGACGGCGATCAGCGGTCCGGCGGCCGGGTCCAGGATCTTGTGGATCGCGGCGGTGCGGCTGAGTGAATCGCCGGGGTAGGAAAGGGCGTTGCGGATGCCCATCACCTGGGCGTCCTTCGAGTACGCGTTGTCGATCTCCCGGTCCCGGGCCTCGATCTGCCGCTGGAGATCGGCGAGTTGGATGAGGCCGTCGCCGGTGAGCTTGTTCATCCCGAGGACCAGTTCGGAGAGCGTGGTGGCGGTGATGAAGTCGACGCCGTTCTTCCTGAACTTCTCGATCGGCTCCGGCGTCTGCCAGATGCGCGAGAGCAGCATCAGGATGTCCTTGTTGGTGAGGTCAGGGTTCTGTTCGGACCCGGAGAGCGCGAACTCCTTCGCGATGATCTTGCTCGTGGTGACGAACCACGAGTAGTCGTAGCCGCCGGCGGTGATCGAGCCGAGGGTGTGGAGGGTGTCGTAGCCCGGCATGTCGGGGGCGGAGAAGCGTTTGCCCTTGGCGTCGAACCACATCGAGGACGGGCCCGGGAGGATGCGGATGCCGTGGTTGGGCCAGATCGGGTCGTAGTTCTTGAGGCCCTCGGTGTAGTGCCACATCCGGTCGGGGTTGACGATACGGCCGCCCGCCGCCGCGGTGATGCCCAGCATCCGGCCGTCCACGTAGGCGGGCACACCGGTGATCATGTTCTTGGGCGGGGTGCCGAGCCGGGCCGGCCAGTTCTGCCGTACGAGATCGTGGTTGGCGCCTATGCCGCCCGAAGTGACGATCACGACAGGGGCCTTGAGCTCGAAGTCGCCCACCACGGTGCGGGAGGTGGCCTTGCCGCGCTGGGCTGTGCTGGGTTCGAGGACCGAGCCGCGCACGCCGGTCACGGCGCCGCCGGTGCGGACGATCTCGTTGACCTGGTGGCGGAACTTGAAGACCACCTTGCCGCTGGCGACCCCGGCCCGCACCTGCTTCTCGAACGGCTCGACCACGGCCGGTCCTGTACCCCAGGTGACGTGGAAGCGGGGCACCGAGTTGCCGTGTCCGTCGGCGAGGCCGCCGCCGCGCTCGGCCCAGCCGACGATCGGGAACCAGCGGATGCCGAGGCCGTGGAGCCAGGACCGCTTCTCGTTGGCGGCGAAGTCCACATACGCTTCAGCCCACTTGTGGGCCCAGTAGTCCTGGCCGGCCGGGTCGTCGATGCCTCGGTCGAAACCGGCCGTGCCCTGCCAGTCCTGCCAGGCCAGCTCCTGGGAGTCCTTGATGCCCATGAGCCGCTGTTCGTCGGAGTTGACCAGGAACAGTCCGCCGAAGGACCAGAACGCCTGGCCGCCGAGGTTGGACTCGGGCTCCTGGTCCAGGAGCAGCACCTTCTTTCCGGCGGCGACCAGTTCGGCCGTCGCAACCAGTCCGGCCAGGCCGTGGCCGACGACGATGGCGTCGGCGTCCGAGGTGCCTGCCGCGAACGCCGGTACCGCGTGTGCCGCGAGGGCAGCGCCGGCGGCGACGCCGCCGGCCACCGTCAGGGCTCTTCGTCTGCTGATCGCCGTGGGGGACGTCAGGTTCTCCATGAGGTGCCTTCCGAATGAGTACGGGAGGTGCGGGAGGTGCGCGCGACACGTGGAGCGTGCCGCGACACCCCTGTTGTTACCGCCGGTAGCACCTAGGGAAACCAAGCTGTGTCAGGTGTGTTTCGGAGGCGGGTTCAGGACAGGTCGAGCGGACCGTCGCGGTCGATGAAGCGGCCCGAACCGCCGCCGGGTCCTTCGGTCGCGAGCCGGACGATCGCGTCGGTTCCCTCGGTGACGGTCTGGGGGCCGCTGTGGCCGTTGAGGTCGGTCGCCGTGTAGCCGGGATCGGCGGCGTTGACGCGAACGTCCTTGAGGGCCTTGGCGTATTGAGTGGTCAGCATGGTGAGGGCCGCCTTGGACGCGGTGTAGAGAGGCGCGACGACGGAGGACTCGATCCGCGACGGGTCGTGTGTGATGGCGAGGGACCCCATGCCGCTGCTGACGTTGATGACGACCGGGTCGGCCGAGCGGCGAAGCAACGGGAGGAAGGCGGTGGTCGTGCGGATCGCGCCAAAGACGTTGACGTCGAAGACGCCGAGCGCGTCGGCGCCCGTCAGTTCGGCGGGATCGCCGTGCGGGCCGTGCACTCCGGCGTTGTTGATCAGGACGTCGAGTACGCCTTCGTGTACGGCGACATCGGCTGCCGCGGCGGCCACGGAGGCGTCGTCGGTGACGTCGATGCGGACGAACCGCGCGCCCAACTCGGCGGCGGCAGCGGCACCCCGCTCCTCGTCGCGGGCCCCGACGATCACGGTGTGGCCGAGGGCGAGCAGGCGTCGGGCGGTCTCGTGGCCGAGACCTTTGTTGGCTCCGGTGATGAACGTGGTGGTCATGCCTCGATCGTCCGTGCGGCGCCCGTGCTGTGCCAGGGACGGCACGACCGTAGGAACGGCATTACCAGGATGGTGCGTTGGGGGCAGGATGGGGGCATGGCAGTGAACGAGGGGCTCGGGCTGGGCGCGACGATCCGGGCCTGGCGGGAGCGGTTGTCGCCGTCGGCTGTGGGGCTGCCGTCCGGCCGGTCCCGGCGGGCGACCGGCCTGCGCCGTGAGGAACTCGCCGAGCGCGCGGGCGTGTCGGTCGACTACGTCGTACGCCTGGAGCAGGGGCGGTCCACGGCGCCTTCGGCACAGGTCGTCAACTCCCTTGCGAGTGCACTGCGGTTGAGCGACACCGAGCGCGAACACCTCTACCGGATGGCGGGGTTGGTCCCGCCGAACCATGAGCCGATCCCCGACCACCTCCCGTCGGGCGTGCACCGTGTGCTGAACCGTCTCGGCGAGGTCGCGGTCGCCGTGTTCGCCGCCGACTGGCAGCTGATCTGGTGGAACCCCGGCTGGGCCGCACTGCTCGGCGACCCGTCGGCCAAGCCTCCCGAACTCCGCAACTTCGCCCGCGAACGCTTCCCGATCGGCTCCGGCGAAGACGTACGCATCGCCTCCTGGCCGGTGCTGGTACCCGACGGCGACCACTCGGACCTGGCCGTCGTGTCCGACCTGCGCCGCGCCACCGGCCGCTACCCGCACGACGCGCGCCTGGCCGACCTGATCCGTCAACTCACCGCGGGCAACGCGACGTTCGCCCGGCTGTGGGCGAGCGGCACGGTGGCCGCACACCGCGAGGACCGCAAGACGGTGCGGCATCCCGTGGTCGGTCCCGTGGACGTGGACTGCGACGTCCTGACGGACGGCGACTCCGACCTGAAGATCGTCATCTTGACGGCGGCGCCCGGGAGTTCGGACGAGGCGAGACTGCGACGGGTCGTCGCCGCTCCACTGCCGGACCGCACAGGCACGACTACCGGTATGTCGTCAATCACCTAAGATCGCCGCACAGGACAACGGTGCGGGGTGGCGGCGTGCTCTGGTGGGCTCTCGAAGAGATACGAATACAGCGGACGGGGCGCAGCGCCCGGTACACGGAGCTGGTGTTGGAGCTGGCCTGGAATCCGGACCCGGGCTCGGACGCGTCGCTCGCGGCGGAACTGCTGGCGGTCGGTGTGCCGAAGGCGTCGCAGTTGTGGGCGCCGATCGGGTCGGTGGTTCTCGTCGCACCCGGAGCCGGCGCGCACCCGGGGGTGCGGCCCGCCGTGGACACGGTCCGGGAGCAGTGGCCGGCGGCGGAAGTCAGGGTGGTGGACGAGACGGTGGCCGCCCTGGTCGGCGCGAACCTGGATCCGGAGCCGGCCGCGTGTCTCGTGGTGCACCTGGACGCGGTGCACACCTCGGTCGCCCTCGTCGCCGGGCGTGAGGTGGTCGCGAGCGGTCTGGCCACCGGTGGCGCACGAGGCCTGGCCGGCGCGGTGATCGGGCATGTGCGTGATGAGCACGGCCTCGACCTCGGCCTGGAACAGGCATGGTCCGCCGTCGTCCACGGCGGCGGATTCGCGCCGTCGCCGACGGTGCCCGGCCCCCTGTCCGTCCACGGATCACCGATCACCGACGACGGCCCCCGCCCCCGGGAGCAGGCCGAGGTCACATTGTCGCCGACCGAACTGCGCGCCGTCGTGGCCCCTGCCTACCAGCCGGTGGTGGACCTCGTGACGCGGGTGCTGCGAGACGCCCCGCCGGAAACCGCCCGGCAGGCGACCGCCGGCGGACTGCTCCTGACCGGCCCGCATCCACCCGGAGCGGAGCACCACCTGACGGAACTCACCGGGCTGCCCGCGCGCCGGGTCGCCGAACCGAGGATCGGGTTCGAACACCCTCGGGTCCTCCGCGACGGGGTGGCCCGTCTGCTCGCCGAGAATCCGCCGGCCCCTGTCATCGAGGACCGCGCCGGGCGGTTCCGCCGAGTCATCGCGGACTGGGCCTCCTCCTCGGTCGGGGACCAGGACGCCCACACGCCAGAGGAGTTGGCGCTGCTGGAGGCGCTCCGCCTGCTGCCCGGTCGTCCGAACACCGACGACCGGTGAGCGCCACCGGGCGGAGATGGGGCGTGCGGCTGCTGTGGACGGCACTCGCGGTGCCGGTGAGCGCGGTGCTGACGGGTATGGCCTTCGGCGTCGTCTACGGTGCTTCGCTGACGCCCGTCGGATGGCGGAACCCGGTGGTTCTGGGCGTCGGCGCGCTCGTGCTGGCCGGTGCTCTGGGCGGGCTGGCGTTCGCCCTGTACGACTTTCGGGACGACACCCGGGGCTGGGTGATCCCGGTACGGGAGACCGCGGTGGCCGCGTGCGTCGCCGTGACCATGCTGGTGTGCTGGCTCGCGCTGAAGGATCAGGCGCTGCACGAGCGCGGCCGAGCCGTCCGGGCGGTCGTGACGGACCTGCGGCCCAGCACCGGCGTGTACGACGCCGGAACGAATGCGGTCCTGGCCGACGCCGCTCACCATCGACGGCTCGGCGTCATCGGCGCGGGACACCTCGCTGTCGGTGACCGTCTCACCGTCACGGTCGATCCCCGGGGCAGATACGGCGTCAGCGCCGGCCCGCCGCCCGCCGCTCCCGAGTGGGCCTGGGACCTGTCCGCCGTGATCGCCGCGGTCCAGGCCCTGTTCACCGCCTCGCTCGCTTTCAGCGCGGCCAGAGAGCGAGAGCGCTGGGCGCGGCGGACCAGGTGACCGGCAGACCCGTCAGTGCTTGGCGAACTGGACGCTCGTGGACTGTACGACGTCGGGGCGCACCGCGAGCGCGGGGACGGTGAGTCGCTCGCCGTAGATGTCGGTGAGCCTGATCGCGCCGCCGCAGCCGCTGCCGCTCTCGGAGAGGAAGTAGTTGTAGCTGGCGCGCGGCAGTTGACGCCAGGTGCCACCCGAGAGGACCTCCAGGCGGGCCAGCGGATTGCGGTGGCCGATCGCCTGGATGCCGCACCAGTAGCGGCTGGACCCGGTCTTGTAGCGGATCGAGATCGTGTCGGAGGTGCTGGGGCTCACCAGGTTCCAGGTGATCGGGATCCGGCCGGCCGAAGGGCTGGCGAGCTTGGCGAAGGCCTGCGCACTGAGGTCTATCTGCCCGGGCGCGCAGTCCCCCGGGCACTCGTTGGTGATCCGCACGGTGACCGTGGCACCACCGGCCGCGTGCACGAGCACATACGCACCGCAGGCCTTGGACGCCTCGTAGTCGGTGGTGTTCATCGCGCCGGTCAGGACGTCGTCGCCCGGGTCGTACAGGCAGGCGCCGCCGCCGTCCGCGTCGTAGAAGGTGGCGACACCTCGGTAGGTGACGCCGGGCCTGATGCGTCCGGCCAACGAGGCGGTACCGGCGGCCTGTTGGCGGGCCTTCGTGGCCGACGGGGTGGCCGAGGTGGCGGACGGATGGGCGGACGGTGTCGCCGAGGGTTTCTTGGAGGCGTCGGTCGCGTGCGCGGACGGAGTGGCGGAAGCGGTCGAAGTACCGGTCGCGGACGGGGAGTTCGTCGCGGGTGCGGAAACGGCGTTTCCCGCCTCGGTCTTCACGTCCTCGTCGCTCTTGTCACCGGGCAGCAGCACCAGGGCGAGCGACACGACGATCAGCACCGCGGCCGCCGACAGAAACAGCCACCGCTTGGACACCGGACCTCCTCGACGACCACCCTCCGTTTGCCTGGAGTGATGGAGGAGGCGATCGTGCCAGCCTCGGGGGGACGGCGGCAAGCCCTTTCTGCGGATGGGCGGTTGGGGCGGGTGTCGAGTGGAGTGGCCGGTGCGGATTGAATACGGTCATGGACTCCCCGATATGGACCGCGCTGTCGGCCGCCGAGCGTTCCGCCGTGGACGGTCTGATCCAGCGGGACCACCGGCTCGCGGCAGTCGCCCGGGTGCGTGAGGCGTTCCCGGCTGACGCCAGACCGGGGCTGTACGAGACGCTGGATGTGGTGGCGGAGCGCTGCCGGGAGTTGGGCCGGAGTTCCGAGCGCAGCCCGACCCCGCCCTTGGCCCTCACCACGCTCGCGGAGCAGGTCGAGACGCTGCCCGGACGGACGGTGGCCGTCGAGGCGCTGTGGGACGGCGACTCGTACGGCTGGTGCGTGGACCTGGTCGTACTCACGGATGCCCCGGTCGCCGAGCACCGGCTCGCCACCATCCGGCACGGCGGTGACCTGCGACTGTTCAACGGCGCGGTCCCGCCATGGCCCGAGGCGCGGGAGGCGGAGACGGTCGGCCGTGCCCTGGCCGATCGGTTCGGCGTGCCGTTCCACTTCGCCAGACCCGACGAACCCGACATCGACGCCCCGCGCTGGAGATCCACCTCATGAGCCACAGCGCCGCGCGGCTCGACGCCCTTGCCGCCGAACTGGCCGACCCCGACTGCGACTTCGACCGGATCGAAGCCCTGGAAAGCGAGCTGCTGACCGCTCGGGACATGGCCCTGATCCCCCGCCTGCAAGAGCACCTTGTCGGTGCCGTCGATGCCGGGAACGGGTACGGACGCCACGTGCTCTGCGGCATTCTGGCCGAGACAGCCGGCTCCCGAGCCCTGCCCGAGCTGTTGCGGGCCTTCGCCCACGATCTGGGGGACGACCAGGACTCCCTCACGGCGACAGTGACCGAATTCGCCCGCCAGGACCGTGCCTACGCGCGGAGCATCATCCTGCCGTGGGTCACTGGCCCCGACCCCGGCCTGCGCAGGACAGCACTGTGGCTGCTCGGCTACGTTCCCGAACCGGACGACCTCGACCTCCTGGCCGACGCCGCCCAGGATCCGGACGACCACGTCCGCAGCGTGACGATGGGAACCATCGGAAGCCACACGAAGACCACAGCCCGGGCCGTCGATCTGCTGACGACCTTGCTCGCGGACCCCGGTCCCCAGGTACGAGTGAGCGCCCTGAGCTCTCTCGGTTTCGCGCAACAGCCCAGGACCCTGCCGGCCATCCACCGCCTTGCCGAGGACGACAGCGCCGACGTACGGGCATGGGTCGCCATCGACCTGGGCCGGTTCCCCGCACCCGACCCGGCGAGCTTGGCCGTACTGGACCGCCTCGCCGGCGACGCCGACACCTACGTTCGGGAGAACGCTGTCGCCAGTCGAGAGAAACTCACCGCCTGACTCTTGCGCAGCGCCGCGCAAGGGCTCGCTCAGAGAGCTCGGCGGTAGGCGTCACTTGAGTCTTCTGGTGGTGGGTAGGTGTCCCAGCGGTAGCGCGGCGGACGCGCGTGCGGAGCGTGACGAGTACGCATGGCCGCGCCCGGCTGATCCCTGGATCCTCGAACGTCGGCTGAAGCGTGGCCGGGCGGGCGGCTGCCGAAGGGTCAGGCGGCGGGAACCGCCTGCGGATAGAGCACGCTCGGGTCGGCGGACAGGGCCGCCTTGAGCTGGACGCTGTTGTTGTCGGCGAGGATCTCCATCTTCCCGGCCTCGATGCCGTCGAGGGCGGCGCGCACGACATCGGCGGGGTCGTTCTTCTCCACGTCCCACCCGGCCATCATGTCGGTGTCGGTGCTGGCCAGGTGCAGGCCCGTCACCGCGGTTCCCTGGCCCGCGAGTTCGAGGCGGATGCCGTTGGTGAGGCTCCACGCCGCCGCCTTCGACGCGCTGTAGGCGTTGGCCCCGTCGTAGGCGAGCCAGGACATCGCCGACAGGACGTTGAGGATGGCCCCACCGCCGCCTGCGGCCAGGACGGGAGCGAACGCCCGGACCACATTGAGGGTGCCGAAGTAGTTGGTGTCCATCTCCAGCCGGATCTTCTCGGGGTCCCCGGTGACGAGGTTCTGCTGGGTGAACACGCCGGCATTGTTGATCAGGAGGGTGACGTCCGAGGCCGCGCCCGCCGCGGCGGCGACCGAAGCCGGATCGGTGAGGTCGAGCCGCAGTACCTCCACACCGGGGAGGTCGACGAGGTGGGGGGTGCGCGCGGTCGCGTAGACCTTGGTGGCGCCCCGGTGCAGGAGCTGTTGGGCGAAGTGCCTGCCGATGCCGCGGTTGGCGCCGGTGACGAGGGCGACGGAACCGGTGATCTTCATGGGGGGGTCTCCTGGCAGTGGTGAGGTGATTCCTGTCCGGGCTGTTCACGGGCAACGCTAGAACCTGACGTTGACGTCAGAGGCAAGGAATGTGATCCAGGTCACGGAGGGGGCGTTGATGCACATCGGTGCGCTGGCCTCACGGGTGGGCATGAGCGTGCGGGCACTGCGCTACTACGAAGAGCAGGACCTGCTGGCCTCGGCGCGCAGGGCGATCCTGGAACTGCTGCCGTGCGTCGAGACCGGTGACGTGACCCCCGCGCTGCTCGACCGGCAGTCGGCCGAGCGGGACCGCATCGATACGCAGGTCAGCACCCTGGTGAAAACCCGGAACCGGCTCGACGCCATCATCACCACAGCCTCCACAGCCAGGAGCGCGGGCCGGCCCTGCCCTCGTTGAGCAGCGCCCCTTCTCCAGGCGTGCGGCAGTGCTTGTCCGCCCGACGCGGACGGACGCCGGTCAGCAGGCGTCACCTGAGTCTCCTGGTGGTGGGCCGTCCGTCCCAGCGGTAGAGCGGGGTCGCGCGGCGGATGAACATGCGGAGCGTGACGATTGCGGCGGACAGGTAGAGGCAGAAGTCCACAGCGCACTGGTGAAGCCCGGTTCCCCGAGCGCGGCTCGGGTCTTGTCACTGTCGTAGCCCCGGTCCACGTTGACGTCGACCTGCTCGGGAACCACACCGAACTGCTTCTTCGCGGCCTCCAGGGTGGGCACGAGCAGCGGGGAGCGATGACGGTTCGCCCCGGCCGGGACGAGACCGATCGGGACCCTGCGGACTTCGGTGGCCACTGAGCGCTTCAGGCCCTGCTTGCCCCGGTCGACCGGGGAGCGTCCGGCTCTCTCGCCGCCGCAGGGAGCCTTGGTGATGCACCCGTCGACGGACAGCTCATGGAGTCGGAGGCCGATCATGCGGTCGTACGCCTGCACGGCCGGCCCGTGGACCTGCTCGGCCAGGGCGGCGATGACGCGCTCGAAGACAATCCGGTCCGGGACGCGCGGGTTGTGGCAGCCGAGCGGATGGGTCGACATGCTCGGGCAGCAGCGCTGCGAACTGGTCCCACAAGGGTTCGAACAGGCATGACGGCAGGACAGGCACGAGCCCTCCGGTGATCACCGAGCGTCAAGAACTCCGTGATCACCCAGGCTCGTGCCTGTCTTGCCTCCGGGGCGTCACACGGCCATTCGCCACACCTGCCGCCGGGCTCACTTACGCTCGAACCCTTTGGTCCGACTCCAGCGGAGAATCGTGTCCCTTCCGAAGACAACCCGCTGCCCGTCGTCGGAGACGGAGGCCCGTTCCCAGCCGTCGAAGTCCTTCGTGACGTGGACGCTCCAGTCCGTCAGGTCGCCGACACCGACGACCGCGAGGGACTCGGTGGGTGGCTCGCCGTCGTAGCAGTAGGTGCCGAAGTCGGCGATCGCCGCGACGGTTCCGTTCCTGGTGCGCAGCTGGATGCCCTGGCAGGCGTCGGTCGTGGTGCGGTAGACGACCGTCGGTGCGGTCCAGGCCCTCGCCCGGGGGCTGTAGTGCTGCTCGACGAACCCCTCGCCCCGGCGGTAGTGCAGCGCCACCCGGCGGCCGTCGCCGAGTTTCACCTCGGCGCTGTACGGGCTTGGACTGCCGCTCCAAGGGAGGTCGCTCTTCTGCAACTCGGAGGTGTAGACCGTGGATTCCGGTGGGGCTGAGGCACTGCCAGAAGGTTCCTTCACCGGCGCCCGGGTTCTGATGCGCGCATCCCGCCGCCAACGTCACCGTCACGAGCCCGCAGAGCATCCCTCTGACCGGCACCCTCATGCCGGACTTGTACATACGTGCCTCCCGTCACCCCTCCGCAGCATAGGGGTGACCTTCCCCTCCGCAACGGACCTCTGCTGCCGGGCCGGCAGCAGTGGTCAGCCGGTTCAAGGAGTGGTCGGTGACCCGGTCCAGATGCGGCGCTCCGCGCTCAGCGGATCGTCCAGCGCCTGCGGGGTGGTGTCCCAAGTCATCGTGGTACGGCGCTTGTCGGTGTAGCGGGGCCACTCGGGGCCCGGGTCGAGGTCCCGGACGAAGGCGACCCAGGCGCCATGCATCGCGTCGGCGAGGGACTGGGGCGGATGCGGGCCCGTCGCGGCCGTGACGCGCTCGGCGTCGAGGAGGTCGAACGCGAACGGGATCTCCACGCAGTGGCCCGCACTTCCATAGGTGAAGTGGTAGAGCCAGGTGGGGAGTTCGTGGTGTGCGCGGGCCTCGGCGAGGGCGAGGGAAGGGCCCCGGAAAATGGCGTCGGTCAGGGCCTGGCCCATGCGCTGCGTCGGGTCTTCGTCGGTGCGGAGGGTGGTGTAAGCGGCTACGGCCTCGGCGGACAGCCCGTGCGCTGCCAGCACGGCCTGTACGGCCTCGGCCGGTACCGGTGTCTGAGTGGTGCCGACCGGCGGGTTGAACTCCCGCTGGGTGAAGCCGAGTACCAGCGGGACGGAGGCCGCGCTGCCGTCGGCGAAAGCCTCCGCCACAGGGATCGGGATCAACTCCCCGTCCGCGAAGGGCGCGAGCGTCAGTCCGGCCTCCGGAGCGGCCAAGGCGTCCTGGAGCGCGAGCAGTTCGTCGACGGTCAGGTCGCGGAGCGCGGACGCGAGCGCGGGGACGCCGGTGTATTCCGTCAGGCGGGCCGAGTCGGCGAGTGCGTCGCGTCGGTCCTGGGGGAACCTGACCGCGCCGGACTGGGAGATCGCGGCACGGAAGAGTCCGTGTGCGGCGGGCGTGGCCATCAACGTCTGCACGGCGCCGCCACCCGCCGACTGACCGGCGACCGTGACCTTCGCGGGGTCGCCGCCGAACGCGTCGATGTTGTCGCGTACCCAGGTCAGTGCGGCGATCCAGTCGAGTACGCCACGGTTGTCGGGTGCGTCGTCGAGGTGCAGGAAGCCCTCAATGCCGAGCCGGTAGCCGATCGTCACGAGGACGACTCCGTCGCGGGCGAAGGCCGAGCCGTCGTACCAGGGACTGGCGGCGGATCCGGCGACGTAGCCGCCGCCGTGGATCCAGACGAGGACGGGCAGGCCCGCGCCCGGGGTCGGGTCGGGGGTGAAGACGTTGAGGTTGAGGACGCCGTCGCCCGGTATCGAGGGTTCGGGGATGGTGGTGGGGCCCTCGAGGATGAACGGGCGGCGTTGCGCGGTGGGCCCGTACCGGGTGGCGTCGAGTGGTTCGGTCCACGGTTCGGGCGGGACGGGGGCGGCGAAGCGGAGGTCGCCGACCGGGGGCTTGGCGTAGGGGATGCCGAGGAAGCGGGCGGTGGAATGCTGCCACGTCCCCAGGACGGGTCCCTGGGACGTGGCGGCGATCACGGACTGGGGCACGGAGCAACATCCTTGTGGAGGTGGGCAGTTGGGGGTGATGATCGAAGTCTCGTGCCTGGCCTGCTACTTGACGCTCCTGATCGGCCGGATGGCCAGCGTGCTGATCAGTACGACGGTCATGGCGAAGGCGAACAGGACACGGTAGCCCGGCAGTCTGTCGGAGCCCGCGGCGAAGGAGGTGATGAGCACGGAGGCGATGATCGGGCCGAGGGCCTGGGGGATGTTGGTGGCGATGTTGAGGATGCCGAGGGTCCTTGCCCGCGGTCGAGCCCTTGGGCAGGACCTCGGTCATGAGGGCCATGTCCAGCGACGTGTACGTTCGACCACATCAGGACGGTGACCTGGGAGCGGCCCAGGGTGTCGTCCGTTTTGGCAGTGGCGGGGGCGGAAGAGGTCGAAGCGGACAAGGACACCTCCACGGGGACGGACCGGCTTCATTGCCGGTGTCGGGAGTATGGACTCGCCCATTTATTTATTTCAAGGATCGGAAAAATACATCTGGCCACCCTGACCGGATCGCACCGAGCCGGGGCACAATCGTCCGCGTGAAAGCCCCCGCCGACTCCGCCGACGTACGACGCCGCAATCTGGCCCTGGTGCTGCGCCACCTCGACGCCCACGGCCCCTGCGCCCGTACCGAGGTCGCCGCCGGGACCGGTCTTGTGCACGCCTCCGTCACGGCGCTCGTCGCGGAACTCATCGACCGCGGTCTGGTCCGCGAGGCGGGCTCGGTGCCCTCCGGCGGCCGGGGCCGGCCCCGGCGGCCGCTGCGGCTGGTGCCCGAGCGGGTGGTCATCCTCGCCGCGCAGGTGACCCTGGAGTCCGTGCACGTCATGGCGGCCGACTTCCGGGGCCGCGTCCTGCACCGTGAGTCGGCGCCGCACCACGCGCCGTACGGCGATCCGCGCGCCCTGGCCTCGGTCATCGGCTGTGCCACACGGGCGGCCGAAGCCGCGGTCTGGGACGCCTCACCGGACGCCCATGTCGCCCAACTCACCGTCGCCATGGCCGGACCGATCGTCGGACCCGGCCAACTCGTGGCCGCGGCCGTCGACTTCGGCTGGCACAGCACCGACCTGCGCGCCCTGGTTGTCGCCCAACTCCCCGGTCTCGGCTGCCCAGTTGATGTCGTCAACGACGCCAACATGGCGGCCCTGGCCGAGTACCACGCCCTCGCGGCCAATGGCGTACGACACCCGGAAACCGTCGCCTACATCAAGGCCGACACCGGAGTCGGCGGCGGGCTGCTCGTCAACGGGCGTGTGCACAGCGGGAGTCACGGCATGGCGGGCGAGATCGGGCACCTGCCGATCGCCCTCGACGGTCCCGAATGCCGGTGCGGCGCACGGGGTTGCCTGGCGACGTACATCGGGCCCGAACCCCTCATCCACGCGGCCGGGTTGGACGCCAAAGCCGAGGCGCGGGGAGGCGAGGCGGCGCTGGCCGAGCTGGACCGCCGGCTGCGCGCGGGCGACCCGGACGCGACCGCCGCGCTCGGCGCCGCCGGACACGCCCTCGGAGCGGCCGTCCTCGGTGTCTGCGGGATCACCGACGTCGGCGAGATCATCCTCGGCGGCTACCTCGCCACCTGGGGCAAGTGGCTGCGGCCCGGCCTGGACGCCCGGATGGCCGGGCGCCGCGCCCTGGCGCCGGACACCCAGCCGGAGATCACCTTCGGCGTCCTCGGCACGGAGGCGACACTGCGCGGCGCGTTCCAGACCTGCCGCGACGCCCTCCTCGACGACCCGACCAGCGTGCCGGCCGTGCCCCGGACCCCGGTCGCCGTGACATCCCCTTAGCGGCGCCGCCCTACGGCAGCAAGGCCGTCGCCGCTGCCTGCCACCCCTGCCGACGCCTCCGGCCGGTGGTCGTCGCTTCGTCCGGCTGCCCCGGTGCAGGCATACTCGGGCCTTGCGCGCGCACCGGCGTTCGCGAGAAGCGGGAGGTGGGCGATGGTGCTGCCATCAACAGCGGGGGCCGAGCCCCGGAAGATCACGATCAATGACGTCGCCAAGTCGGCCGGGGTGTCACGGCAGACCGTGTCACGGGCGCTCAACGACAAGGACGAGATCGACGTCGACACCAAGCAGCGGGTGCTCGACGCCGCTCGCGCGCTCGGGTACCGGCCCAGCCGGTTCGCGCGCGGTCTGGTCCGCCAGGACACGATGACGATCGGGCTGGTCATCCCCGACCTGCTCAACCCGTTCTTCACCGAGGTCGCCGCCGCCGCGCTGGAGGCGGCCCGCTCCCGTGGCTGGCAGGTCGTCGTGTACGACACCGGGGACCGGGCCGAGGAGGAACTCGGCACGCTCCAGGTGATCAGCTCCCAAGTGGACGCTGTCATCGGCTACTTCAGCTGCCCCGAGAGCGAGTTGGAGAAGTTCACCCGAGGCATGCCGGTGGTGCTGATCGGCCGGGAGCAGCGGACGCGGTTCAGCGCGATCACGATCGACGGCTCGGAGGGAGTACACGCGGCGGTCGCGCATCTGGTCGCGCGGGGGCACATCCGGATCGGCATGCTCGACCACCACACCCGCGCCGAACCGAGCGTCCGGCACGAGTGGTTCACCACGGCCGCGAGGGCACACGGAATCGACCCGGGCCTGGTGGTCGGCGCGGACCAGACCGCCGACGGCGGCGGGGCGGCACTCAGGGTGATGCTCGCCGCCCATCCCGATGTCACCGCGGTCTTCACGTTCAACGACATCATCGCGCTCGGCGCCCTGCGGGAAGCCCGCCGACTCGGGCGGAACGTCCCGAACGAGCTGGCGGTCATCGGCTTCGACGGGCTACAGCTCGGCGCCCTGGTCGAACCCCCGCTCACCAGCGTCGCCCTCGACACGCGCGGGCTCGGCGCCCTCGCCATCGAACAGATCGCGCGGCTGCTGTCTGGCACCGAGGCGCTGGCGGCCGACGAGTTGGTCGTACGGGGCGAACTGCGGCTCAGTGGCTCCGCCTGAGCCGCCCAGGTGCGCAGCCGGTCCGAATGT
The DNA here is from genome assembly GCF_042751305.1 of Streptomyces hokutonensis. Lineage (GTDB taxonomy): Bacteria > Actinomycetota > Actinomycetes > Streptomycetales > Streptomycetaceae > Streptomyces > Streptomyces hokutonensis_A. The sequence continues at coordinate 1,130,536 of NZ_JBHYWD010000001.1, read as the reverse complement.
CTTGACACCCCTCGCGCCGGAGCGCAAACTTCCGAACATTCGCAACACACTTGAACAGGTCACTCCACGGGCAGTCCCGGGTTGCGGCCACCGGGCCCGGCCGGGGACCCCGCACCCCCCAGATCGTATGCAAAAACCCCCCGTCGTCGCGCCATACA
>NZ_JBHYWD010000001.1:1027040-1130368 GCF_042751305.1 Streptomyces hokutonensis | reverse complement strand
GGGTGCCCCCCGTCTCTCTCTGCCTCCCCCCCCCCCCCCGCCCTCCCCAACTCCCCCCCCCCCCCCCCCCACCCTCCCCCCGCCCCCCGCGGCTCCCCCCCGTGCCCCTCCCCCGCGCCCCCCCCCGGGGACCGCGGACCGCCATGATCGAATGCAATACGCCCCGTTCTGCTCTCATGAAAGCGTTGTGACCTCTTGCTCCCCGAGTTCTCTCCCCGTGTTTCCGACCTCGCACCCGGCCGCGGTGCCCTGCGCCCGGCGCGCTCGTGGCTGCACTCCGACGCGAAGTCCCTTTCCCTGAACGGGTCCTGGCGCTTCCGGTTGTCCCCCACGGCATCGGCGGCGGAGGACTTCGCGGCCGAGGGCTTCGACGCCGACGGCTGGGACAGCATCCCCGTGCCCGCGCACTGGGTGCTGGAGGGCGACGGCGCGTACGGCCGCCCGATCTACACCAACATCCAGTTCCCGTTCCCGATCGATCCGCCGTACGTCCCGGACGAGAACCCGACCGGCGACTACCGCCGCACCTTCGACGTGCCCACCGACTGGTCGGACGCCGAGCGGGTCGTGCTGCGCTTCGACGGTGTCGAGTCGCTGTTCCGGGTGTGGGTGAACGGGGTGGAGATCGGCGGCGCGAGCGGCAGTCGGCTGGCCCATGAGTTCGATGTGACGTCCGCGGTGCGGCCCGGCGAGAACGTGGTCGCGGTGCGGGTGCACCAGTGGTCGGCGGCCAGTTATGTCGAGGACCAGGACCAGTGGTGGCTGCCGGGTATCTTCCGCGATGTCACCCTGGTCGCCCGGCCGGCCGGGGGAATCGAGGACGTCTGGCTGCGGACCGGCTTCGACGGCGGGCGCGGCCGGGTCGAGGCGGAGATCACCGCCGACGCGACGGCGTTCCCGGTCACACTGCGCATCCCCGAGCTCGGCGTGGAGCGGGTCTGGGCCACGCCGGCCGACGTGACGCCCGTCGACATCGCCGCCGTCGAGCCGTGGTCCGCCGAGCTGCCCCGCCTCTACGACGCCACGGTGTCGACGGCCGCGGAGACGCTCTCCCTGCGGGTCGGCTTCCGTACGGTCGAGATCCGCGGGGACCAGTTCCTGGTCAACGGGCGCCGGGTCGTGTTCCACGGGGTGAACCGGCACGAGACCCACCCGGAGCGCGGCCGGGTCTTCGACGAGGCGCACGCCCGCGAGGACCTGACGCTCATGAAGCGGTTCAACGTGAACGCGATCCGCACCAGCCACTACCCGCCGCATCCCCGGCTGCTGGACCTCGCCGACGAGCTCGGCTTCTGGGTGATCCTGGAATGCGATCTGGAGACGCACGGCTTCGACAAGGTCGGCTGGACCGGCAACCCCAGTGACGACCCGGCCTGGCGCGAGGCGTACCTCGACCGTATCGAGCGCACAGTCGAGCGGGACAAGAACCATCCCAGCATCGTGATCTGGTCGCTCGGCAACGAGGCGGGCACCGGCAGCAACCTCGCCGCGATGTCCGCGTGGGTCCACGCCCGCGACGCCGAACGCCCCGTCCACTACGAGGGCGACTACACCGGCGAGTACACCGACGTCTACTCCCGTATGTACGCGTCCGTGCTGGAGACCGAGCAGATCGGCACCGACGGCTCCCGCGCCCCGCTGCTCAACTGCACGCCCGCGCAGGGCGCCCGGCAGCGCACCAAGCCGTTCCTGCTGTGCGAGTACGCCCACGCGATGGGCAACGGTCCTGGCGCGTTCGACCAGTACGAGGCGCTGGTGCGTGAACACCCGCGTCTGCACGGCGGGTTCGTCTGGGAGTGGCGCGATCACGGCATCCTGGCCACGGCCCCGGACGGAACGCCGTACTACGCCTACGGCGGTGACTTCGGGGAGGTCATCCATGACGGCAACTTCGTGATGGACGGCATGGTGTTGAGCGACGGCAGCCCGACGCCGAGCCTGTACGAGTTCAAGGCCGTCGTGGCGCCGGTGGACTTCGCGTTCGACGGCGAGAAGGTCGCGATCACCAATCTGCGGCACACGGCCGACACGTCCGACCTGCGGTTCCGCTGGCGGGTCGAGCACGACGGAGTGCCGGTGGATTCAGGGGAGTTGGAGGTCCCGTCCGTCGGGGCGGGCGACTCGGGGTGGGTGTCGCTGCCTCCGGTCGCGGTGTCGCCGGACGCGGAGACGTGGCTGACGATCGACGCGGAGCTGGCGCGGGACACGGCGTGGGCGTCCGAGGGTCATGTGGTGGCAACTGCCCAGCTGGACCGCTCGGTTCGCCGCCCGGCCCCGGGTGTACGGCCCCGGAAGGGCTGGCTGCCCGGCAACGGGACACTGACACTCGGCATCGCCGAGTTCGTCGGCGGATCACTCGTGCGGCTCGGTGAACGTGCCGTATCGGGGCCCCGGTTGGAGCTGTTCCGCGCGCCGACCGACAACGACAAGGGTGCGTGGGGCGAGGTCGAGGAGAGTGACGCGAGCGTCTCGGGGGTGTCCAACGCCGAGCTGTGGCTCCGCGACGGGCTCGACCGGCTGACCTCGCGACGGGTGTCCGTCGAGCAGACCGAGGACGCGCTGCGCACGGTCGACAAGGTCTCGGCCGCCGACTCGGCGCTGTCGGTGCTGGTGGAGTCCGTCTGGTCGCGGGAGAGCGACGGCGAGGTCGAACTACGAGTGGAGATCCAGCCCTCGCACGGCTGGCGCACGGTGTGGCCGCGGATCGGGGTGCGATTCGAACTGCCCGACGACACGGCTCCCGTCGACGGCGCCGAGTGGTTCGGCCTGGGTCCACTGGAGTCCTACCCCGACAGCCTGCGCGCGGCCCGCACCGGCCGGTTCGCCGCCGGCATCCGTGACCTCTCGGTCGAGTACGCGCGGCCCCAGGAGACGGGACACCGTACTGCGGTACGGCACCTCGCGCTGACGACCGGCGACACCAGGGTGCTACGCATCGAGGCTCTCGCGGACACCCAGGGCCGCCGTCCCGGCTTCACGCTGAGCCGCCACACCCCGCAGGAGATCGCCCGCTCCGGACACCCGTTCGAACTGCCGCGCTCGACGTCGAGCCACCTGACCGTCGACGCCGCCCAGCACGGCCTCGGCTCACGGGCCTGCGGCCCGGACGTGTGGCCCGCGTTCGCGCTGCGCCCGGAAGCCCGCACGATCAGGCTCCGGATCACGGCACCGAACTAGAGCGTGCACTGAGGGTGCGGCCTCGCAAGGCCGGGGCCGCACCCTTCTCAGCGAGGCGCAGATCGCCGACACGCTGGGGCTGTCCCGCGGTGCGGTCAAGTCCACGGCGAGCCGGGCAGGACTCGAGGGCGAGCGAGAGCCGGTCGGCCCCGTCGTGGACGCAGCACCGCGAAGCGTCCACGACAGCTCCTACGGCGGTGCCGTCGTCCGGCCCATACCGGTCGAGGCGCAGTCCGCGCGGCGCGGGCCAGTCGCCCTCCGCCCACGGCGCGCCCTCCGGCCACACCCCGTCCAATAGCGGTGCCGCCTCGGGGAAGACCCGGGTGCGCGCTCCCTCATGGAGGTGCAGCCGCGCCTGGTCGGAGAGGTCGAGCAGCGCATGAGCTGCCCATACGAAGCGGAAACCCGCGTCGGCCGTCAACACATAGTCGGCCTCGGCACCGCCGCCGGTGCCGCGCACCATACGTGCCAGCGTGAAGCGGTCGCAGCGGACGACATCCGCCTCCCCCTCCCGCGTCCAGGGCCGTGACCAGGCGTCCCCGTGGTCGGGCGTGCCCCGGACCGTGGGGACACACTCCTCCAGTCCGCCCGCGTCCACGAAGGCGTCGCCGGGCACCGACTTCTCCCGCTCGGGTGCGTCGCGCCGCCACAGCCATTCGCACTCCCCCGCCCGCAGCGAGGTCCAACGCCCGCCGTGGGCAAGGTCGATAACGATGTCCAGCGGCACGGTCACCACTCCGCGAAGGAACCGTCGGGGTGCCGCCATACAGGGTTGCGCCAGGCGTGACCGGTGCGGTCGGCGGCGCGTACGGCGGCCTCGTCGACGGTGATGCCGAGCCCCGGGGCGTCGCCGCGCAGGGCGTGGCCGTCTACGAACCGGAACGGCGCGGGGTCGACGAGGTAGGAGAGCAGGTCGGCGTCCTTGTTGTAGTGGATGCCCCGACTCTGTTCCTGGATGAGGAAGTTGGGGGTGGCGAAGGCGACTTGGAGGCTGGCCGCCAGCGCGATCGGGCCGAGCGGGCAGTGCGGGGCGAGCTGGGCGCCGTAGGCCTCCGCGAGGGAGGCGATGCGGTGCACCTCCGAGATGCCGCCGGCGTGGGACAGGTCGGGCTGGACGACGGCGATGCCCGCGGCGAGCGGGGGCAGGAACTCGGCGCGTCCGTAAAGGCGTTCACCGGTGGCCAGGGGTACCGGGCTCGACTCGACCAGCCCGGCCAGCAGATGGCCGTGCTCCGGAAGTACCGGTTCTTCCACGAACAGCGGGTGCAGCGGGGCGAGTTCGGACAGGACGCGGCGGGCGGCGGGGGCGGTGAAGCGGCCGTGGCAGTCGACGGCGACATCGCGGTCCGGGCCGAGTGCCTCGCGGGCGGCGGCGACCCGGGCGACGATCGCTGCGGTCCCGGCGGGGGTGGGGATCGGTGAGGTGGCTCCGGCGGCGTTCATCTTCACGGCGGTGAAGCCCGCCTCGACCTGGGCGGCTATCTGCTCGCTCAGCTGGGCGGGCTCGTCGCCGCCGACCCAGGCGTAGACCCGGACGCGGTCGCGCACCGGGCCGCCGAGCAGGGCGTGCACGGGAGCGCCGTAGGTCTTCCCGGCGATGTCCCACAGCGCCTGGTCGAGGCCGGCGACGGCGCTGGAGAGGATGGGGCCGCCCCGGTAGAAGCCGCCCTTGGACATCACCTGCCAGTGGTCCTGGATGCGCAACGGGTCCTGGCCGACGAGGTGTTCGGCCAGCACGTCGACCGCGGCGCGCACCACCTCGGCGCGCCCCTCGACGACCGGTTCGCCCCAGCCGACCACGCCCTCGTCGGTCTCGACCCGGCAGAACAGCCAGCGGGGCGGGACGAGGAAGGTTTCCACACGGGTGATCTTCACCGGGAGCGGGAGCCTTCCGCCTCTTCGGAGCCTGTCTCTTCGGGGTCTGTCTCTTCGGGGTCTGTCTCCGAACCCTCTTCGGACTCGCCGAGCCGGTCCAGGTCGCGGCCTGCCTGGTCGAGCAGGGCCCGCATCGCGGCCTCGGCGGCCTGCGGGTCCTGGTCGCGTACGGCGTCCAGGACGGCGCGGTGGGCCGGGACCGGGTCCTCGCTGTGCGGCGCGCTGTGCACGATGCGGTCGCGGTGCGCGAGGCCCGACTCGATCACCATCTCCATGCGTTCGAGGAGTTCGTTGTGGGTGGCGGCCAGCAGTGCGCGGTGGAAGGCGAGGTCGGCCTCGACGGCGTGGGCCGCGTCGCCGCCCTCCTCCCCCATCGCGTCGAGGGCGCCGTCAAGAGCCGCCAGGTCCTCCTCGGTGCGGCGCTGGGCGGCGAGACGGACGGCGGCGGGCTCGATGATGGCGCGCACCTCGGCGAGGTTGTGCAGCAGCGCCCGGTCCGACTCGGTGGTGGAGGCACCCTCGAACTGCCAGCGCAGCACGTCGGCGTCGAGGAGGTTCCACTCGGCGCGGGGGCGCACGAACGTACCGCGCCGCTGACGGGCGTCGACCATCCCCTTGGCCGCGAGCACCTTCAGCGACTCGCGCAGCGCGGTCAGACTCACGTCCAGCTCGCTCTGCAGCGTGACCAGGTCCAGCGTGGCCCCTTCGGGGATCCCCCCGCCCAGGATGCGGCGGGCGAGGACTTCCACGGTCTGGCCGTGCACGCCGCGACGGGCATAGGGCGTCATGTCGTACAGCCTTTCTGCTGAGTGGGGAACGTGGTCACGCGGAGGCCTTGACGACGCTCCAGCCGCCGTCCTTGCCGATGCGTTCCGCCACCGCCTCGCCCCGCTCCTCGGCGATGTCGACGAGCACGACGTCCGCTCCCTCCTCGGCGAGGCGTACGGCCGTGGCGGCGCCGATTCCTGAGGCCGCTCCGGTGATCACGGCCGTGCGCCCGGTGAAGCGGGCGCCGTGCCGTCGTACGAGCTGGTCCATCGTGGGGTTCGACTCCTTCGCGCGTCAGGGCTTGCTGGAAACATAACGGGGCTCACTCGCGCAGCAGCACGACCAGGTGGACAACAGCGCGGTTCCGCAGCCCTTCAACAACGGCAACGCCAGCCTGCAGACAGAGGGCTTCGCTCCCCGGACCGCGCGCTACTTCCGCATCAACTGCGGGCTGCGCAACACCAGTTGGGGCAACTCCCTGTGGTCCCTGAACGTCATCGACAGCACGGCCCCCGGCACCGATCTCGCTCTCCGTCGTACGACGACCGCCTCCACCGAGGATCCCGACCACCCGGCCGCGCACGCCACGGACGACGATCCGGGCACCCGCTGGTCCTCGGCCTACGAGGACCACCAGTGGATCCAGGTCGACCTGGGCGCCTCGAAGAAGTTCGACCAGGTCGCCCTCGTGTGGGAGTCGGCATATCCGAAGACGTATGTGATCCAGGTGTCGGACGACGCGGACACCTGGACCGATGTGAAGTCGGTGTCCAACACCCCGGATCCGCTGAAGATCAGCGTGAACGGGGTGCGGGTGCTGGCCCGGGGCGGCAACTGGGGCTGGGACGAGCTGCTGCGCCGGATGCCGCCGGAGCGGACGGACGCGGCCGTGCGGATGCACCGGGACATGAACTTCACCATGATCCGCAACTGGGTCGGCACATCCGACCGGGAGGAGTTCTTCGCCGCCTGCGACGAGCACGGAATCCTGGTGTGGAACGATTTCCCCAACGCGTGGGGCATGGACCCGCCGGACCACGACGCCTTCAACTCCCATGCACGGGACACGGTGTTGCGCTATCGCATCCACCCCAGCGTGGTGGTCTGGTGCGGTGCCAACCAGGGCAACCCGCCCGCCGCGATCGACCAGGGCATGCGCAAGCCCGTAGAGGACCAAGTCCCCGGCGTCCTCTACCAGAACAACTCGGCGGGCGGCATCATCACCGGCGGCGGACCCTACGGCTGGGTCGAGCCGGAGAGGTACTTCGACCCGGCGACCTACGGCAGCAAGGACTTCCGTTTCCACACCGAGATCGGCATGCCTGTCGTCTCCACCGCCGCCAGCCTGCGGAACATGACGGGCGACGAGCCCGAGTGGCCGATCCGGGGCGCCTGGTACTACCACGACTGGAGCGAGCGCGGGAACCAGGCACCGCAGACGTACAAGGCCGCCGTAGAGACGCGCCTCGGGGAGGTGACCGGCCTGGACGACTTCGCGCGCAAGGCGCAGTTCGTCAACTGCGAGAACACGCGCGCCATGTTCGAGGCCTGGAACGCGAACCTCTGGGACAACGCCGGCGGCCTGATGCTGTGGATGTCCCACCCGGCCTGGCACAGCACGGTCTGGCAGACCTACGACTACGACTTCGACGTCAACGGCACGTATTACGGCGCCCGTTCGGCCTGCGAGCCGCTGCACGTCCAGGCCGACCCCGAGGGGCAGGTCATCGCCGTCAACCACACGCGTGAGGGTCCGCAGAACGCCGTGGTCTCCGCGCTCTTCCTCGACCTGTCGGGCCGTCGGCTCGGCGGGAGCAGGAGCGCCCGGGTGGACGTGGCACCGGCCGCGACCGCGAAGGCGTTCAGCGCTCCCTGGACCGACGACCTGCCCGATCTGCATCTGCTGCGGCTGACGCTGGAGGACGGTGACGGCCGGGTCCGGTCGCGGAACACGTACTGGCGTTATCGCACGCCGGCCGCCATGCGGGGCTTGAGCGGGGCGCCGCGGACAACGATGTCGGCGATGCTCGGGCGCGTGACACGTTCCTGGCTCACCGCCACCGTTCGCAACGACGGTCCCGCCGTCGCCGCGATGGTCCGGCTCTTGCTGACGAACGGCGCGACCGGCCACCGTGTGCTGCCGACGCTGTACAGCCACAACTGCCTGTGGCTGCTGCCCGGCGAGTCGCAGACCGTCACCCTGTCCTGGCCGGCCAGGGCACTGGCCTCCGGGCATCCGCTGCTGACGGTGGAGGCCTACAACAGCCGCCCCGCGACGGCGCGTTGACGGTCACCGGCGCCTCAGGACGCCTCCACGGCCGCCTTGATGCGCTGTCCGAACGCCGGGGCGTCCTTGCGGGCCGCGCTGAGCGCGAAGCCCACGAGCAGTTTTCCGATGCCGTGGCCTTCGAGGACGTTGAAGATCCGCACCCTGGTCGTGCCCGGACCGGTGGATTCGAGGTCGTAGCCGCCCTCGTCGGCCGTGACGACGTTCTTCGAGGTCTCTGCCCAGCGGATGCGGTTCGGCGCCTCGAACTCGGTGATGCGGAAGGTCCGGCCCGTCTTCATCCCGGCGTCCTTGACCGTGCTGGTGAAAACCGTGCCGACGGCCGTCGGGCCCTCCGGGGCCTTCGTGATCTGCTGGACTCTCGGGCTGAACTTGGGGTCGTTCGTGCCGGCGGCGAGGAAGGCGAAGACCTCCTCGACCGGGCGGTTGATCTCGGCTGTCGCCTCGAACTGACCGGCCATGGTTCCTCCTGTGCTGCGATCGCTGGAGTTCCGGCTGAGCGAGCCCTGATGTGCCGACCACCACCAGCCTATCGGCGCGGCCCCGCGCGCGCCCCGCGTTGTCAGTCGGCCGGTGCCGCGGACGGCGCTCCCGGCGGCATGTTGAACGGGGTGACGACCTGGATCGCCGAGGGCAGGGACGGGCCGTCGTCGGGGAGTGCCTTGTGGGCGCGCATGATGATCTGGCAGGCGCGCCGCATGTCCTGGCGCAGGTCGTGGTGGAGGACGGCGGACAGGCGGCGCTCGCGCAGCAGCCGGGTGTTGTCGTGGTCGAGGTCGTGGGCGATGAACACCGCGCACTCCCGGCCGAGCGCGTCGAACGCGTCGAGGGTGGCGAGGTTGCCGCCGCCCGCCGAGTAGACGGCGATGATGTCCTCGTCCCGCTTGAGCGCCGCCAGGACGAGATCGTGCTGGGTGGCGTCCAGGCCGTCGCTGTCGGTGACCTCCACCAGTGACCGTCGGGGGTCGGCGAGGCGCATGGCGCTGCGGAAGCCCATCTCGCGTTCCTCCTCGCCCCGGAAGGAACCCCTGCTGATGGTGGTCAGCACATTGCCGGGCCGCCTGCCCAGCCACTGGCCGAGGAGGTAGGCGGCGGTGGCGCCGGCCGCGCGGTTGTCGATGCCGACGTAGGCGAGACGCGCGCTGTGCGGCAGGTCGGTCACCAGGGTGACCACGGGGATACCGGCCGTGATCAGCCGGGCGACGGCCGCCGAGATCTCCGGCTCGTCGGGGGCCTTGAGGATCACGCCCTGGCTGCCGCGCTTCACGATCCCGTCCAGGGTGGCGGTCAGTTCGGCGGGCGGGCAGGTCTCGCGGAAGTGGAAGCGCGACCGCACGAGAGCGGGGTGCAGCGAGGGCAGTTCGGCTTCGAGCGCGTCCCGTACGGCGGTGGAGAACCGCTCCGGGGTCTGCATCACGATGTCGATCATGAAGGTACGGCCGGCGAGCCGGACCTGGCTCTGCTGGCGGTCCAGGTCCTTGATGGCTTCCTGCACCTCCCTGATGGTGCTCTCCGTCACGTTTCCCCGCTGATTGAGGACACGGTCGACCGTGGCCGTACTCAGCCCGGCCTGGCGGGCGATTTCCCTGATCGGATAGCGGTGTCGCATGACGGGTCCCAAGAGCCGGTGATGCACTTTTGATGTACTGACAAGCATTGAATGATGGGTTCGAGTTATCAAGACTGGCAGAAACCACGCCACGGCGAAAGGACCCGGATGTCTTCCGTAACCGCAGGGACGCGGACTTGGCTGACCGAGGCGGACTGCGATCTCGACGCGTTCCGCTCCCTCGTGGAGCAGCGCACCGATCTCGCCGGCCACCCCTTGGCGGAGCGGATCGAGCAGAACGTCCCGCTCTACGACAGCGCCCGGCTCCGTGAGCTCGCGGCCACCGCCGAGGGCCGCCGCGACGTACAGAGCGAACTGGTGCGGGCGCTGCTCGACGGACCCGGCATCGTGGTCCTCAAGGGCGCCTTCCCCGACGAGGCTGTCGTGGACCGGGCCTCCGACGCCTTCCGGGCGCTGATCGAGGAGGAGCGCGCGAGCGGCGCGGGGCGCGGTGACCACTTCGCCAAGCCCGGCGCGAACGACCGTGTGTGGAACGCGCTGGACAAGGTTGCCGTACGGGCGCCCGAGGCGTTCGCCGACTACTACGCCAACGACATCCTGGAGCTGATCTCGGAGGCCTGGCTCGGCCCCGCGTACCAGGTCACCTCGCAGGTCAACGTGGTCAACCCGGGCGGCGCGGCACAGAGCGTGCACCGTGACTACCACCTCGGGTTCCTCTCCCAGGAGCAGGCGGCGGCCTATCCCGCGCACGTCCACCGGCTCTCCCCGGTACTGACCCTCCAGGGCGCGGTGGCCCACTGCGACATGCCCGTCGAGTCCGGTCCGACGCTGTATCTGCCGCACTCGCAGAAGTTCGAGCCCGGCTATCTCGCGTGGCGGCTCCCGCAGTTCGTCGAGTACTTCGAGGCGCACCACGTCCAGCTCCCGCTGGAGAAGGGCGACGCGGTCTTCTTCAACCCGGCGCTCTTCCACGCCGCCGGACACAACCGGTCGGCCGACATCAAGCGCATGGCCAATCTCCTTCAGGTCTCCTCCGCGTTCGGGCGTGCCATGGAGACGGTGGACCGCGAGGCGATGGCGAACGCCGTCTTCCCGGTGCTGCTGAGCCGCAAGGCCGAGGGTGTCTCGGAGGACTGGCTGCGCCGCGTGATCGCCGCCACCGCCGAGGGCTACCCCTTCCCGACCAACCTCGACCTCGACCCGCCTGTCGAGGGTCTCGCCCCGCCCTCGCAGGCGGACACTCTGCGGCAGGCCGTCGCCGAGGACTGGGACCCCGAGCGGCTGCGCCACGAACTCCAGGCCGCGGCCAAGCGCCGCCAGAGCTGAGACAAGGAAACATCACTCTCATGGGACTGCTTGAGGACAGGGTCGTCCTCGTCAACGGCGGCAGCCAGGGCGTCGGCGCGGGTGTCGTGCGGGCCGCCGTGGCGGAGGGCGCGACCGTCGTCTTCACCGGCCGCCGGGCCGACGTGGGCGAGAAACTCGCCGCGGAAACGGGAGCCCACTTCCTGCGCGCGGACCTCGCCGATCCGGCGCAGGCGCGCGACAGCGTCGTACAGACCGTCGAGGCCCACGGACGCGTCGACTGCCTCGTCAACGCGGCGGGGCTCACGTCACGCGGCTCGCTGCTGGACACCACACCCGAACTGTTCGACCAGCACATGGCGATCAACCTGAAGGCCCCGTTCTTCGCGATGCAGGCGGCCGTGGCCGACATGACCGCGCGCCAGGAGCCGGGGACGATCGTCAGCATCGGCTCCAACTGCGCCCACGGCGGGCCCCCGCACCTCGCCCCGTACTCCGCCGCCAAGGCCGGACTCGCGGGCCTGACCCGCAACGCGGCGCACGCGCACCGCTTCGACCGGATCCGGATCAACACGGTGAACATCGGCTGGACGGACACCGAGGGCGAGGACACCACCCAGCGCGCCTTCCACGGCGCGGGCGACGACTGGCGGGAGAAGGCCGCCGCGTCGCAGCCGATGGGCAAGCTCGGGCAGGTCGACGAGATCGCCGAGTTCGTCGTGTTCCTGCTCTCCGACCGCAGCGGTGTGGTCACCGGCTCGGTCATCGACTGGGACCAGAACGTCTTCGGCGGCCAGGACTGAGCCGCACCCCCGGCAGAAGGCGGTCTCGCCATCATGAAAGATGGCGTCCCCGTGTTCTTGCATATGAGAACAGGGGCGGCGGAAACGACCGTGGTTTCGTTCCCGCCACCCCTGTGGCCTTTTCAGTTCACGAGTGCCGCGGCACTCCGATATGCCGCCGCGGCGGCCTCCCGCACCGGCAGCGCGCGGTGCGCGTCGGAGAGGATCTCCACGCCCCAGGGGCCGCGGAAACCGGCCGTGCGGAGCGCGGCGATAGCTCCAGGCAGGTCGAACGAACCCTCTCCGCACAGGCGTCGGCGGTGCACGGTGTCCTCGAAGAGCGTGCCGACGACCTCGCTGTCGGCGTCGTTGAGCTCCACGCCGACGATCCGCGAACCGGGTACCTTCGCCAGTTCAGCGGGCGGGGTGTGGGCGCGCTCGGTGTGCCAGACGTCGATGATGAGGCCGCCCGCCGGATGGCCGGCGGCCTCGACGAGCCGTAGCCCGTCGTGCACGGTCTTCAGGTTGGACCAGGGCAGCGGCTCGACGCCGAGCCGGGCGCCGACCCCGTCGGCCTGCGCGGCCAGTACGGCGAACTCCTTGGCCCAGACGTCGAGTTCCCAGGGTTCGTCCGCCGCGTCGGGGCCGATCTTGAAGGTGCGGGCGCCGAGCGTCTCGATGGCCTTCAGCATGCCGGTCCGGATCACGTCCGACGCGGCCCGCCGGGGTCCGTCCGCCCACCAGTCGGTCAGCAGCTCCAGCTCGACGTGGTTGATCCCGTTGTCCGCGAAGAGCGACCGGATCCCGGCCATTCCGTATGCACGCTCGGCCTCCACCAGGTCCGCGTACAGCAGCCCGAAAGCGGTGAATCCGGCCTCGCGCGCCGCTTCCACCCGTTCCCGCAGATTCAGCGCACTGCGCTGGTCCACCTCGTCCGGAGCGGCGTCGCCCGCTGTGGTCCAACAAGTGGACAGAAATTCGTCAGCGGTCATTGGCCTTCCCATGGATTCGTCACGCTCGGGAAGTCGGAACGGACGCGACGCCCGATCGCTCAGGCATCAGGCCCTCCATACGGGCTACGCGACCCCACGCAGCACCGAGCGCAGGTGCTCCGCGCTGGCCCACACGTCCTCGACCGGGCCCTTCGCCTTGGGCTCCTCGGTGAGGATGGTGTCCTGCTCCAGGACGTACCAGCCGTCGTAGCCGCGGGCGCTGAGGTGGGTGACGATGGCCTGCACATCCACGTCGCCGGCGCCCAGCGGGCGGTACATGCCCTTGCGGACGGCGTCGGTGTAGCTGAGCTGTCCGTCCTGGACCTTGGCGGCGAGGGAGGCGTCCACGTCCTTCATGTGGGTGTGGGCGATCCGCTCGGGCGCCTGGCGGGTGAGTTCGGCCGGGTCGGTGCCGCCGATGAGGAGGTGGCCGGTGTCGAGACAGAGGGAGATCGCCGAGTGCTCCAGGACGCGCCGGACCTCGTCGCCGTTCTCGATCATCGTGCCGACGTGCGGGTGCAGTACGGCGCGCACCCCGCGTTCGGCGGCGAGCGAGGCCAGCCGGTCGAGGTTGGACAGCAGCAACTTCCAGCCGTCGGCGTCGAGTTCGGGGCGCGAGTCGTAGCCGTCCTGGCCGGTGACGGCCGACAGGACCAGCACCTCCGCCTTCGAGGCGTCGTAGCCCGCGAGGAGTTGTTCGGCCTCGGGCAGCGGGTCGTGGCCGGGCACGTGCAGCAGCAGCGGGGTGAAGCCGCCGACGGCGTGCAGGTCGTGGTCGGCGAGGGTGCGGGCCATTGCGCCGGGCTCGGCGGGCAGGAAGCCCTCGGGGCCGAACTCGGTGGCGGACAGGCCCACCTCGCGCATCTCGTTCAGCACCCGCTCGGGCGTCAACTGGTAGCCCCAGCCGGGTACTTCGCACACACCCCACGAGATGGGGGCACCGGCGATCCTGTTCAGGGGGGACGTGGTCATGCTGTGGCCTTTCTGGGGTTCCGGTGGGGGTCGGCGAAGGTCGAGGTCATCGCCGTCCCGCTTCCGGTGCCGGCGGCCAGGTTATTTACCTGGGCGTAACGGTAGGTGCGGCGCGGGGCATTGTTGAAGGGATGGGATCCATCATTTTCCCGTCATTGGGCACCGCTCTTTCCCATCATCGCTACGCCCGCTTCAGGAACAGCTCCAGTCCGCTCAGGAGCCGGTCGACGTCCTCGGTGTCGGTGTAGGGCGCGAGGCCGATGCGCAGGCCGCCGGAGTCGCCCAGGCCGAGGCGGCGGGAGGCCTCGATGGCGTAGAAGGAGCCGGAAGGTGCGTGGACGTGGCGTTCCGCGAGGTAGCGGGAGGCGTCCTGCGTGGCGTGCGCGCCGAAGTCCTCGTCGAAGGTGAGGAGCACGGTGGGTGTGCGGTCGGCCGCGTTGGAGTGGACGGTGATGCCGTCCAGGGCGGCGAGACCGAGGTCGATGCTCGTGCGCAGGACCTCCTCGTGCCGGTGGAGCGCCGCGAGACTGGCCGTCAGCCGCTCGCGACGGCTCCCGGAGGCCCCCGCGTCGAGGCCCGCGAGGACGTCGACCGCCGCGCTGGTGCCGGCGAGCAACTCGTAGGGCAGGGTGCCGAGTTCGAAGCGCTCGGGGACCGCGTCGGAGGAGGCGAGCAGCTTGTCCGGGCGCAGGGTCTCCAGCAGTTCCGGCCGGCCCGCGAGGACGCCGAGGTGGGGGCCGAGGAACTTGTACGGCGAGCACACGAAGAAGTCGGCGCCGAGCTGCCCGAGATCGACCAGGGCGTGCGCGGTGTAGTGGACGCCGTCGACGTGGAACAGCGCCCCCGCCGCGTGTGCCAGGCGGGCCATCTCGGGGATCGCGGGCCGGGTGCCGATCAGGTTGGAGGCGGCGGTGACGGCTACCAGGCGCGTGCGTGCGGAGAGGGCGGCGCGGAGATGGTCGGGGGTCAGTTCACCGGTCGCCGGGTCGAAGTCCGCCCAGCGGACGGTGGCGCCGGCCCGCTCGGCCGCCTGTATCCAGGGGCGGATGTTGGCGTCGTGGTCGAGGCGGGTGACCACGACCTCGTCGCCGGGCGCCCAGGTCCTGGCGAGGGTGCGGGCGAGGTCGTAGGTGAGCTGGGTGGCACTGCGGCCGAAGACGATGCCCGAGGGGTCCGCGGCGAGGAGGTCGGCCATGGCCTGGCGGGCGCCGGTGACGATGGTGTCGGCGTTGCGCTCCCCCGCCGTGACCTGGCCCCGGTTCGACAGGGGGTTCGAGAGCGCCCGGGTTATGGCCTCGATGACGGGCCGGGGTGTCTGGGTGCCGCCGGGTCCGTCGAAGTGGGCGGTCCCGGTGCTGAGGGCGGGGAACAGGGCGCGCAGGGCGGTGATGTCGTACGTCACGAGGGTGAGCTCCTGTCGGTGCGGCGGCTCGGGGGTCAGCGTCCCGTGCGGGGTGGGAGCAGGCCGATCTCCTGCGCCCGTAGCACCGTACTCACCCGGTCGCGTGTGCCCAGTTTCCGGTACAGGCTCTCGACGTGCTTGTGCACCGTCCGCACGGAGATGCCCAGGCGGTGGGCGATGGCCGAGGCGGTGAGGGCGTCGGCGAGGAGCAGCAGGACGGTGACCTGGCGGGGGGTGAGGGGGCAGTCCTCGGACATCTCGGGCGGGGCCTGGGTGGCGTGCCAGCGTTCGAGGAGTTGCCGCTGTTGTTCCACGCCGGCCAGCAGGGGCTGGATCATTTCGGCGGCCCGGACGTGGTCCTCGGTGAAGTCGGTGCCGGACCGGTAGACGAGGGCACCGGTGACCGGGGTGGAGGTGCCCGGCAGCGGGACGGCCAGGACGTGGTCGGCGTCCATCAGCCGGTTGATCGTGCCCGCCATGCGGCTGTCGGCCCAGCCCTTCCCGGCCATCCGGTGGGCGGTTGCGGGGCGGCGGGCGGCACCGGCCGTGACGTAGTGGTCCGCGAAGGGGTAGCCCCGGCGCAGCACCGTCATCGCCTCGTCGTCGATCCGCCCGAAGTGTGCCGCGGCGGCGGGCGAGAGCCCCATCGCGCCGGTCCGGTCCGTCCACTCGCCGAGCTTGTAGATCAGCGCCTCGCCCCCGCACAGGCCGGGCAGTGCCGCGGCGACCATCGGCCACAGCCGTGCGGGATCCCGTTCGTGCAGCGCCGCGACCGCCACGGTCAGCATGCGCTCGTACGCCCCGGTCGCCCCGACCGTCATTCGCCCTCACGATCCCGCTCTGTCACATCCACGTACGTACTTCTCCCCATACCACCACGGCAACGGCTTGCGGCAAACTTCACAGCGTGCCTGCAAGGCCCGGGTCAGTGAGGATCAAGGGAGTTGAAGGTACGGATCCGCCTGCGCGGGGGACAGGCGGACTCCTCTTCTACGACTGTTTCCGGTCAGGGGACGGTCAGGGCACGGGAAACAGCAGGCAGCTGCTGGTGGCGTGGGCGAGCAGCCGGTCCTTCTCGTCGAGCAGCTGTGCCTGGGCGAGCGCGGTGCGCCGTCCGCCGTTGAGGACGCTGCCGACGGCGCGGATCCGCCCGGTGTCGGCGGTGACCGGCCGCAGGAACTTCACGGTCAGGTCGAGCGAGGTGTACCCCATGCCCTCCGGCAGCGTCGACTGCACCGCGCAGCCGGCAGCGGAGTCGAGCAGGGTGGCGAAGACCCCGCCGTGCACACTCCCGATGGGGTTGTAGTGCTCCTCCCCCGGTATCAGGGAGAACACCGCGCGGCCGTACTCGACCTCGTCGACGGTGAAGTTCAGGGTGGCGCCGATGGGTGCGGCGGGGAGCTGTCCGGCGAGCACTTCCCGCAGGAACTCCAGACCCGTGGTCTTCCCTACGGCGGCTGCCGAGATCCCCGGGTCCTGCCACTCGTACGTGCGTGACCGTCCCATGCGGTACTGCCTCCTCTGCTGGCTTCTGTCATTGAAGCTAGATCCGGTCGCAGCTGACTGTCAATGACAGAGCCAGGTGGCTATGGTGGCGGCATGGAATGGCTCGATGTGAGCACGGAGAACTGTCCGGTCCAGAGCACGCTCGATCTCGTCGGCGAGAAGTGGACCCTGTTGATCCTGCGGGACGCCTTCATCAGGGTCCGCCGTTTCGACGACTTCAGGCGCCATATCGGGCTCTCGGACGCGGTGCTGTCGGACCGGCTCCGCAAGCTGGTCGCGGCCGGCATCCTGACGACCGTCCCCTACCAGGAGGCGGGGAGCCGGACGCGCAACGAGTACCGGCTGACGGGCAAGGGCCGCGATCTGTGGCCGATCCTCATGGCGCTGCGGCAGTGGGGCGAGACGTATGCCGCCGACCCCGAGGGCCAGGTGCTGGACGTCCGGCACACCGCGTGCGGCGCGCCGGTCCGGGTGGTGGTGGAGTGCGACGGACCGCACGGCGCACTCGCACCGACCGAGGTGACGGCCGTTCCCGGCCCGGCGGCCCGTGCCGTACGAAGTCCGCTACCGCACTGAGTACTTGGGTGGCTGCCGGAGCGAGTGTCTGGGCGACGCGGAGCCGACCGTGAGGGTGGTGCCGTCGCCCCGGTGGACGGTGGCGGTGGTGAACAGGGGTGCGGTGCGGGCGAGTCGGGCGCTGCCGGGGACCTCGGGGTAGAGGCCCAGGCTCGCCCACACCGCCCAGGACGACATGGCGCCGAGGTCGTCGTTGCCGACGAGACCGCCGGGCGCGTCACTGAACAGCGTGGCCAGCGCGCGGTGCACGACGGCGTCCGCGCGGTCCGTGTGGCCGACGTGGGTGTACGCCCAAGGGGTGCCGAAGGAGGGCTCGTTGCCGAGGTATGCGTACGGCTCCCCGGCGCCCGCGTTGAGGCTGCTGAAGAAGGTGTCGAGGCGGGTGGTGACGGCCGCGTCGCCGCCCATGGCCGTGAACAGTCCCGGCAGGTCCTGCGGCACCATCCAGGTGTACTGGGCCGCGTTGCCCTCCACATACTCCGTCTTCTGGGCCGGGGTGAAGGCCGGCCAGGTGCCGTCGGCGGCGCGGGGCTGGAGGTATCCGGTGGCGGGGTTGAAGAGGTTGCGCCAGTTCCCGGAGGCGCGCAACAGGGTGTCGTACGCGGTCAAGTCACCCAGCCGGTGGGCGAGTTGGGCCAGCGCGTAGTCGGCGACGGCGTATTCGAGGGTGGTGGAGACCGAACCCCACACCCCCTTGGTGCCGGCGGGCACATAGCCGAGCGTGTCGTACTGCGTGTGCCCGGGACGCTGACGGTCGTCCTCCCGATCCGCGAGAGCTGTACGCAGCAGGGCGTCGGCGTCGAAGTCGGTGCCGCCGAAGGCATGGATGGCGGACGCGACGGCGGGCAACGGGTCGCCGACCATGACACCGCTGCCGCCGTTCGCGAGGGTCCAGCGGTCGAAGTACCCGGCCTGCAGGCCCTGGTTGAGGACGGACTGCGCGATGTCGGAGGACTCGCGCGGGGCGAGCAGCGCCAGCAGCTGGACCTGGCAGCGGTAGACGTCCCAGCCGGAGAAGTTCGCGTACTGGACATGCCCGGTGCGGGTGCGGTGGACGAGTCCGTCCATGCCGGTGTACCGGCCGTCGGTGTCGCTGAAAACGCTGGGGTGCAGGAGGGCGTGGTAGAGCGCGGTGTAGAAGACCCGGCGCTGGGCGTCCGTCCCGCCGCCGACGGTGACGCGGTTCAGCCAGCTGTTCCAGTCGTCGCGCACGGCCTGCCGGACGGTGTCGTACGACCGCGCCGCCTGCTCGGTGAGCGCGTTGCGGCGGGCGCCCTCGACGTCGACGAAGGAGATGCCGACCCGGGCGGTCACGGTGCGCACTCCGGGAGCGAAGGTGACCATGGCCGCGCCGGCTTTGCCGTCGGGGTGCGTGGCCTGGGCGAAGGGTTGGTCGAAGGTGGCGTGGAAGTACAGCCGGTAGCGGTTCTTGGACTTGCAGAAGGCCCCGCTGTCGCTGTACCCGGACAGGGTGTCGGTCCCGATGTCGACCGATCCGGTGGCCGCGGTGAACGCCTTGGCCGCGTCGATACTCACGGCTGCCGGGCGGGTGTCGGCGGCCGGATAGGTGAAGCGCGCGATGCCCGAGCGCTGGGTGGTGGTCAGGTCGGTGCCGATGCCGTTGTCGAAGGTGACGTGGTAACTGCCCGGCGCCGCCTGCTCGTTGGCGTGCGAGAACGTGGCGTAGGCCGGGGGCGCGGCATCCTGGGTGGGCATGAACGGCACGTTGCCGTAGGCGGCGCAGCCGGCTCCGGAGATGTGCGCGAGGCTGAAACCGCGGATGCGGTTGTCGCCGTAGGAATAACCGCCGTGCTGGTACGTCACCGTGTCCGGGCTCCACTGCATCCCGCCGAGCGGCGCCGAGGCCCCCGGGAAGGTGTTGCCCGCGCCGCCGCCGTGACCGAAGTCGGGGCCGCCCGGGGCGGTGCCGACGAACGGGTTGACGTACCGCGCGAGATCGTCGACGGCCCGGGGCCGGGGCTTGCCGTCCGCCCGGACCGGGGCGGCGGCGGCCGTTCCGGACGCCACGAGCACCGAGGCCGCCAGTACGGCCCGCAGCAGGGGAAGTCGCACCACGTTTCTCCAGCCAGACAGGGGAACCCGCCGCCCGCGCGGCGCCGGACGGCGAGTGTCCCCGACCCGATCTTCACAACGGCGCCGCCACACCGTCGGGGTCGGCGGAGCCAGCCGGTCGGGTCAGCAGGTCGCGTCCCGGTGGCCGTCGAGGTAGGTGGTCCGTTCCAGCGGCGTGAGGTCCCGGCGCACGGCGGCGCAGATCTTGTCGACGGCCTGTCGCGGGTCGGGCAGTGTCGGGCCCACAGGCGGTCGGTTCCGTCCTCGCCTCCCGTTGCGAGGGTGCGGCCGTCGGGGCTGAAAGCCACGGACGGTACGGAGCCCCCATGGCCGGTCAACGTGGCCCAGCCTTCCCGTGGCCACGTCCCACAGCCGCACAGTGTCGTCGGCGCTCGCCGGTACTCCCTGCCGGCCTCAGGAGCCCGCACCGTCGTCAATCCGGCCGCCGGAAGCGGTCGAGGACGTCGCGCAGTTGGGCGCGGCCGGTGATGCCGAGCTTGGGGAAGATCTTGTGCAGGTGGAAGCCGATGGTGCGGTGGGAGAGGTAGAGCCGCGTGCCGATGTCCCGGTTCGTCAGGCCTTCCGCCGCCAGTTCGGCGATCTGCAACTCCTGCGGCGTCAGGTCGGCGAGGACGTCGTGAACGGCGGGAGGTGCCACGGCCACGCCCGTCGCGCGGAGTTCCGCGGCGGTGCGCTCGGCCCAGGGGCGCGCGTCCAGTCGTTCGAAGATGTCGAGGGCGGTGCCGAGGAGCGGGCGTGCTTCGGCGGTGCGTCGGCGGCGCCGTAGCCACTCGGCGAAGTCGAGGTGGGCGAGGGCGTGTTCGAAGGGCCAGCGGGCGCCGGCCGGATCGCCGATCGCCGCACGGAAACGAGGCTCCGCGTCGTCGGGATCGCTCAGCAGTGCCGAGGCGCGGTGCACGATCGCGGCCAGACGGGCGGAGCGACGCTGCTCCAGGGTCCGCTCGGCGGCATGGAGCACGGCGCGGGCGTCGTCCGCCTGTCCGGCCCGGACGGCTGCGGCGGCGAGATCGGCAAGGCAGTAGAGGGACGCGTGGTAGTGGACGGGGACCGGGCGGGCGTCCTGGGTGAAGGCGCGGCGGAGTTGGCCGTACGCCGTCTCGTGATCGCCCTCCGCCAGGGCGGCCAGGGCGAGCGCGTGCCGGTGACGCACGTACAGGCTGCGGGACTTGCGCAGGTCCCGGCCGCGGACGGCGTCGTCCACCTGCGCCCGCGCGCCCGCGTAATCCCCGCGAACGGCGCGCAGAGTGGCCTGGAGGAGGGGCGATCCCACGATGACGTTGTCCGCGCCCGCCTCCGTGGCCATCCAGAGGGCCTCTTCGGCGGCGGCCTGGGCCGCGCTCCAGGCTCCGCTCTCGAAGTGCGCCAGGGCCAGGGCCTGCGCGACGGTGCAGTTGGCGCCGGCCGTGGCGGTCCGGCGCAGCTGGTCCATGGCCTGGTCGAGCAGGCGTACGGCCTCGTCGGTCTCGTCCAGGATCCAGGCCGCGCCGCCGAGTGAGACGAGGCCGGCCAGGAAGCCGGCCGGCAGGGTGTCCACGGCGTGGTGCAGGCTCTTCAGGGTCTGCTGCCGGTCCGTGAACGGCCGGCCGGCCGCCTGCGGCCAGACGCGGTCGGTCTCGTCCGGCTGCCGGGTGATGAGGCCGTCGATCCGCTGGATGTCGTGCCGGTAGCGGGGGTCGCCCGAGTTGTACGCCGGGGTCGCCGCCGTGCCCAGGGCGTTCAGCGCGAGGGCCGGCGCGTGGGCGGCCATGGATTCGGCGACGGGGAGCAGGAAGGCCAGCGAGTCGTCGTGCCGCAGGGTGACAGCCAGGGACCAGCCGGCCCGCAAGGAGGCCTCGGCGAGGAGCTGGGGGTCGTCCGTGAGGCCGTCGACGCGGCCCGCGATCTCCCCCACCCACTGCGGGTGCCCCGCGTACATGGCGGAGGTGGCCGCGGCGAGCAGGCGGCGGGCGCGTTCCTGCCGATCGGGGGTGAGTTCGGCGGCGCGTTCGAGGGCGGTCGCCGCGGCGGCGTGGCCGCCGCGGTGCTGGAGGCGTTCCGCGCTCTCGGCCAGGGCGCGGGCGACGTCTTCGTCCGGGCCGAGCGCCGCGGCGGCGAGGTGCCAGGCACGGCGGTCGGGTTCGTGCGCGAGGGCGGCGGCGAGGGTGAGGTGGGCCTCGCGGCGTTCGGCGAAGGAGGCGGCCTGGTACACGGCGGAGCGGACCAAAGGGTGGCGGAGCCCTGCCCGGCCGCCGTCGACACGCACCAGGCCCGCCTGCTCGGCGGGTTCCCAGACCTCCGGTCCGCCCGCATCCGGTACGTCCGAGAGTTGTGCGTTGCCCGCGGCCGCCACCAGGAGCAGGGCTCGTCGGGTCGCGGGTGGCAGCGTGGGCAGGTCGGCGGCGAACAGGTGCTCAAGGCGGGCGGTGAGCGGCAGCGAACCGAACGGGCCGAGGTCGCTGCCGCCCGGATGCCTGGCGAAGGCCCGCGCGAGTTCGATGAGGGCGAGCGGGTTCCCAGCCGCCTGGTCGAGGATCTGTGCCCGGACCCGGCCCCGCGGCGGCTGCGGCTGCCGGTCCAGCAGGAGCCCGGCCGCCGCCCGGTCCAGCGGACCGGCCGTCAGATGCGGGAAGTCACGGTCGAAGCGCGCGGGCACCGCTTCGTCGCGTGCCGCGAGCAGGAGGACAGCGGGTTCCCCGTCGAGCCGCCGGGCGACGAAGGCGAGCACGTCCAGCGAGCCGACGTCCAGCCACTGGGCGTCGTCGACGGCTATCAGCAGCGGACGCTCAGCCGCCGTGTCCGAGAGCAGTGTCAGCACCGCGGTTCTGATCAACAGCGGTTCGGGGGTCGGTGATGCGTCGGCCTGATCCAAGCCGAACGCGTGGCGCAGTGCGTCGCGCTGACGCGCCGGAAGCCGGTCGACGCCGCCGAGCACGGGACGCAGCAGTTGATGCACCCCGGCGAAGCCGAGGTCCTGCTCGCCCTCGCAGCCCCGTACCCTCAGCACGCGCCGGCCGCGGTCCGCGGCCTGCGTGGCGGCCCGGTCGACCAGGGTGCTCTTTCCCGCCCCCGGCTCACCGGTCAGCACCAGCACCTTGGGGCCGTCGCCGTCCACCGTGTCGACCAGCCGCGTGATCCGTGACATCTCACGATCCCTGCCGAGGATCGCCGGCCCGTGTCCCTGCTCGGTACCGAAGTCACCGACGTCCATGAAGTTCCGTTCTCCCCACCGCTCACGTCCCATCCTGCCAGGGCCGCCGCGCACGACTGGTCACATGACAGAAGCGGTGCTCGTCGCATCCCTGGCAGCATCCGGTCTCCGGGCGCGGCAAGAGTGATCGGGAGTACAGCGGTGGGTGGGGAAGCGGACGTCGACCGGATCCTGCGGGGCGTGGACGGGCCGCGGTCCCTGCTGGTGCTGGGGGACACCGGCACCGGCAAGACCCGGCTGCTCCGGATCGCCGCCAAGAAGGCCCGGGCGCGCGGGGCCCGTGTCCTGTCGGCGCGTGCCTGCTCGTCGGAGGCGCAGCAGCCGTACGCCTGTCTGCACCAGCTCCTCCTGCCGGTGCGGGACGAGCTCGACGTCCTGCCCGCTCCCCAACAGCGTGCGCTGCGCGCCCTGTTCGCACCGACGCCGGACGACGTGCCGCCGGACGGAATGGTCCTGCCCACCGCGGTCCTGACCCTGCTGACCCAGCTCGCGCGGACCGGTCCCCTCCTGCTGACAGCCGACGACCTCCAGGACTGCGACCGCGCCTCCCTGGCCGTGCTGTCCTTCGTGGCACGACGCCTCACCGACCCGTCCGTCACCGTGCTGTTCTCGGCACACGGCGAGGCTCCCCCTCCAGACGTCCCCTCGGACCTCGCCGTACTGTCCCTCGGTCCCCTGTCCCGGCGGGCGGCGGCCCGGCTGCTGGACGCACAGCCCGGTGCGCCCACCGGACGGGCCAGGCTGGAGCTGCTCCGGCAGGCGGAGGGCAATCCGCTGGCGATCATCGAGCTCAGCCGTGCCGGGGAGCGGACCCGGGGCATCCAGCAGATGTTCGCGGCGCGACTGGACGCGCTGCCGGAAGAAACGCGGAATGCCCTGCTGTATGCGGCGGCCGCCCTGCCGGAGGAGCAACTCGGCACCGTCATGGCCGCGTTGGGCTCCGACGACCTGAGGGTGTGGGCTCCGGCGGAGGCGGCCGGACTGGTCACCGTCGCCCAGGGAAGACTGGCCTTCTGCAACCCGCTGACGCGTACGGCGGCCTACCACCGGCAGCCCGCGCAACTGCGCCGGCGGGCGCACCGGGATCTGGCCGCCGTGTCCGCCCACGGCCCCTCGCACCTGGCCATGGCCGCGGTCGGTCCGGACGAGTCCGTGGCCGCGGCCCTGGAAGCCGCTTCCGACCGGGGTGACCGGTTCACCGCGGCCCGCGCACTGGAGCGGGCCGCGCTCCTCAGCACCCTCGACCACGACCGCGCCCGCCGTCTCACCGCGGCGCTCATCGCCGCGAGCGACGTCGGAGACCCGGCGTGGGTGCGCGAGCTGTACACGGCACAGAGCCAGCTGAACCGGGACCCGGAGCTGATGGGTGTCGCGGCCTGCGTCATGAGTGGGGCGCTGTCATTGCTGTCGTTCCAGCGAGAGGCGTTCGACCTCCTGCTGGAGGCGGCGCGGCGGACGCCGGAGAGCGACGGCACGACGGCCTTCGCCCTGGCGGCCGTGGCGACGGGCATCGCCCGCGAGTCCGGACTCCCGGAACACCGGCGGCAGTTGGGGTTCTTCCTCGGCCGGGTGTCCGAGGACGGCGGGCCGCACACCGACGTCCTCGCCTCGCTGAAGGCCCTCGCCTCGACCACGACCGGTCCGAGCCGGTCGGCCCGCCTGCTCACGACCGCCTCGCTCGCCCACCTCACCGACGAGTCGGACCTGTGCGCGGAGCAGTTCCGTCAGGCGGGCGAGCGCTTGCGCGCACACGGTACCCTGGGCCGGCTCGCCTGGACCGTCGCGGCCCAGGTGGAGACGCTCCTGGGGCTCGGACGCTGGGCCGAGGCCGAGTCCCTGATCGAGGAGGGGCTCTCGTACGCGGCCGTTCACCGGTGGACCCGGGTCGAGATGGACCTCGAAGCCCTGGGTACGACCCTGCGCGCGCTGCGCGGCGAGAGTGTGCCGGGCACCCGGTTCACCGGCCCGAACTGGCGCTCCGTCAGCCTCCACGAGAACCGCGCCACGCACGCCCGGATGCTGCGGGCCTGCGGTCTGACGGCCATGGTCCTCGGAGACGGGGACAGCGCTTTCCGACACCTGCGGACGCTGTTCACCGACGACGGCGATCCCCTCGACCCCTTCCTCTCGCCCCGCTGCGTCGCCGAACTGGCCGTCGCCGCCCATCGCACGGGCCGGCGACGGGAAGGGGCGCACGTCCTGGCGCGGGTCCGGCGCAGCCAGGGCGCCCGGCCGACGACCCGGATGACGCTGCTCATGCACCACGCGACGGCGTTGGTCGACGAGGACGCGGACCCCGAGCACCACTTCCAGCTGGCCGTGGTCAATCCGGAGGCGGCCCGCTGGCCCCTGGAACGTGCCCGGGCCCGCCTGGACTACGCGATCTGGCTGCGCCGACGCAGGAGGCCGCTGGAAGCCCGCGCCCAGCTGACCGTCGTACTGGAAGCGGCCGCCCGGCTCGGCGCCCGGCACCTCGCCGAGTCGGCCCGCGGCGAGCTGCGCGCGAGCGGGGTGGCCGAGGCTCCCGCGTCGACGGATCCGCTGGTCGAACTGACCGCCCAGCAACGGCAGATCGTCCGGCTGGCCGCGGACGGCCTGTCCAACCGCGAGATCGGCGAACAGCTGTTCCTGTCGCCGCGTACCGTGGGCTCGCACCTGTACAACGTCTATCCCAAACTCGGCATCAGCAGCCGCCACCAGCTGCGCGATCTCCTCGTGTGCGAGAAGTGACGGGCGAGAGGCGGCCATCGCATGGAACCGGACAGACGACACCCCTCCTCACTGACGCTCGATCCGCTGGTGCAGCGCCTGGTCGAGGCGTCCTCGGCGCCGCCCTTTCTGCACGAGCTGTCGCCGGCCACCGGCCGGCAGGCCCTGACGGAGTCCCAGGTCCACCGGGTGGAGGACTTCGCGGTGGACGCCTCCTTCCAGGTGTCACCCGTGGGACCGTCCGGGCTGGTGGGCTTCTGGATCTTCCGACCGCGCGGAGTACGGGGACCGCTTCCCGTCCTCTTCTACGTCCACGGCGGCCGGTGGGTGCTGGGAGACGCGCAGACCCACGCCCGGCTCATCAGCGAGTTCGTACTCGGCGCGGGAGTGGCCGCCGTGGTACCCGAGTACAGCCGCGCCCCCGAGGCCCGCTACCCCGTGGCCGTCGAGGAGTGCTACGCCCTCTTGGACTGGGCCGTCCGCCACGCGGCCGAACTGGAGCTGGACGCCGGCCGGCTGGCAGTGGCCGGGGACTGCGCGGGCGCCACCCTGGCCATCGCGCTCACCATGCTGGTGAAGTCGCGCGGCGGCCCGAGGATCAGTGCCCAGCTGCTGTACTACCCGATCACCGACGCACACTGCGCCAGCGCGTCCCAACGGCAGTTCGCCGAGGGTTATCTGCTCACCCGGGAGGCCCTGCGCGGGTACTGGCGGCAGTACAGCGACGATCCCGGGGACCTGGCCCGGCCGACCGCGTCCCCGTCGCGCGCCGGCCCGGCCGAGCTGGCGGGGTTGCCGCCGGCCCTGCTGATCACGGCGGAGGCCGATGTGACGCGGGACGAGGGTGAGCAGTACGCGGACCGGCTGCGGCTGGCCGGGGTCGCGGTGACCTCGACCCGGTTCCTGGGCACGGTCCACGACTTCGTCTCGCTGGCCGCACTGCGTGACAGCCCGCCGACGCGGGCGGCCGTCCGGCAGGGCGTCGCCTTTCTGCGCGAACTGCTGTGTGGCGAGGACCAGTCGACCGACTGATGCGTCCGCCCCCGGCCGAAGGCAGGCTGACGGGTATGTCAGCCTTCTACGATTCCTTCACAGGGAACGACCCCACGACGAGGCGACGCGGCCAGGTGCTCTCCACGAGTTCCGTACCGGCCGGCGAAAGTCTGGAGTTCTGGCACGACGCCGTGCTCGCCACGTTGGTGGGGATGGACATCGCCACGGAGAGCGGGACGTACGACGCCACGATGCGTACGGACCGACTGGGCGAACTCCAGATCACCACGGTCGACTGCGATCCGGGAGAGGTCCACCGGGCCCCGCGCTTCGTCGCCCGCGGCGACGGCGGTCAGGTGCTCGTCGCCGTACAGAGCAGCGGCACCGCTCAGGTCGAACAGGACGGCCGTTGCACGGAACTCCGTCCCGGTGACCTCGCGTTCTTCGAGACCGTCCGTCCGTTCCGCACGCGGTTTCCGCAGCGGTTCCAGCTGAAGATCTTCGCCGTACCGCGGTGTCTCCTCGGCCAGTCGGAGGCGGCCCTGGGACGGATCACGGCGCGGTCCCTGCGTCCGGTGGGCGGGCTCGCCGCCCTGCTCTCACCGTTCATGTCGCGTCTCGCGGACACCTCCGAGTCCTACTCCGGACCGGTCGCCGAGCGGCTGGCCGAGAGCGCCGTGAGCCTGCTGGCGGCGACCGCGGCGCAGCAACTGGGCGAGGAACCGGCCGACCTGCCCGGCGCCGACCGGGTGCTCCTGCTGCGCGTCCAGAGGTTCATCCGCTGGCACCTGGCGGAGCCGGGCCTCACACCCGCGGTCATCGCCCGGGCCCACGGCATCTCGGCGCGGTATCTGCACCGGCTGTTCGAGCAGGAGGGCACGACCGTCGGCCGCTGGATTCGTCGGCTCCGGCTCCAGGAGTGCCGCAGGGAACTGACCGGCGCCGCGAGCATGGGCAGCGTCGCCCGGCGCTGGGGGTTCAGCGGCACCGCTCACTTCGCACGGGCTTTCCGCCGGGAGTACGGCGTCTCCCCGACCGACTGGCTGCGGGACGAGCGGGCCCGGTGCTTCGCGGAGGAGGACTGGTGCCGGGCCACCTGACCGCCGTGGACGGGCTGTCGTCCTGCAAGCGGGCTCTGTCGACGGCCTACGGCGATCTCGACCTGGTCGCTCGTTCGGACCCGGAGTCCTGGCGGGGCTCCCTCCAGGTGCTGCGACTGGGCACGCTCCAGGTCGCGACCGAGGAGTCCGACCCCGTGCGGATCGTCCGGACTCCTCGGGACGCGGCGGCCGACGGCCGCGACCACCTGTTCGCCCGTCTGCAACTCGACGGCCGGGCCCGGCTGTTCCAGGACGGCCGCTCGGCAGACCTGTACCCAGGAGTCCTGGCCTTCTACGACGCGAGCCGGCCGTTCGGCCTCGTCCTGCCGCAACACCAGCGGGCTCGGGTCCTGATGGTTCCGCGCCCGTTGCTGAGGCTGGGCGAGACGGAGATACGCCGGGTCACGGCGAAGGTCGTCGGCGACGCGTCCCAGGGGCCTGCCGCGTTCCTGCTCCCGCTCCTGTCCGGACTGGCTCAGGAGATCGGCCTGGTCGCACCGGCCGCCCGCGAGGAGCTCGCCCGCGCCGTCTCCGACCTCCTCGCCACCTTGGCCGCGGACCGGCTGGCCACCACGGAACCGCCCGGTCCGCAGGAGTCCACACTGTTGGACCGCGTCAAGGTCACCATCGAGACCCGCCTCGGTGAGCCCGAGCTCTCCCCCCAAGCCCTCGCCGACGCGCACGGTGTCTCCCTGCGTTATCTGCACAAGCTCTTCCACGAGCACGACACCACGGTCGGCGGCTGGATACGCCGGCGCCGGCTCGAGTCGTGCAGAGCCGAACTCGCCCGTCCCACGGCGGCCGACCGGACCATCGCCGCGGTGGCCGCCCGGTGGGGGTTCGTCAGCCCCACCCACTTCAGCCAGGCCTTCCGCAAGGCGTACGGGATGACCCCGGCGCAGTACCGCGGGCAGCGGCCGGGCGGCTGACGGGGTTTCGACGGCGTTCCGCGGACGCGAACCGCCGTGAATTCCGCGGCAGTTCGCGTCCGACAGCGCGCCGCTTCCCCCTCAGGTGCGCTGCCGGGTCAGTTCCTGTGCACTTCCGGACCGGCACCGGTGCGCTGACGCGCAATGTCCGTCGAGCCCGCGGTTCTAACGTCCTGACCGGGGTCCCCACAGATCTCATCCGAAACCGAGGAGAAGCACATGTCCAACGCCGTCGAACCGGTCCAGCCGGTGCTGGAGCCGGCGGCAGCCGCCTTCGCGAAGGCGACCGCCAACCCGCCCTACCTCTTCGACCTGACGCCCGCCGAGGGCCGCAAGGCGGTCGACGAGGTCCAGTCCGGCGAGATCGAGAAGCCCGCCGTCGACGAGGAGTGGATCACCGTCTCCGGCGGCCCCACGGGCAGCGTCCGGGCCCGGATCGTGAAGCCCGAGGGCGTTTCCGGACCTCTGCCGGTGATCGTCTACATCCACGGTGCGGGCTGGGTCTTCGGCAACGCCCACACCCACGACCGGCTCGTGCGCGAACTCGCCGTGGGCGCGAACGCCGCGGTGGTCTTCCCGGAGTACGACCTCTCCCCCGAGGCCCGCTACCCCGTCGCCATCGAGCAGAACTACGCCGTCGCCCAGTGGGTCGTCCAGCAGGGCGCCGCCAAGGACCTCGACCCGACCCGCATCGCGGTGGTCGGCGACTCGGTGGGCGGCAACATGACGGCCGCGCTGACCCTGATGGCCAAGGAGCGGGGCGATGTCCCCCTCCTCCAGCAGGTGCTGTTCTACCCGGTCACGGACGCGAACTTCGACACCGGCTCCTACCACCAGTTCGCCGAGGGCTACTTCCTGCGCCGCGACGGCATGCAGTGGTTCTGGGACCAGTACACGACCGACGAGACCGAGCGCGCCCAGATCACCGCGTCCCCGCTGCGCGCCACGACCGAGCAACTCACCGGCCTGCCCCCGGCGTTGGTCATCACCGGCGAGGCCGACGTCTTGCGCGACGAGGGCGAGGCCTACGCCAACAAACTCCGCGAAGCCGGAGTCCCTGTCACCGCCGTCCGCTTCCAGGGCATCATCCACGACTTCGTCATGCTCAACGCCCTGCGCGAGACCCACGCCGCCGAGGCCGCGATCAAGCTGGCCGTCGACACCCTGCACATCGCGCTCCACGGCCACTGAGACACCAGAAAGAGAGCCCCCCATGTCCACCACGCCCACCGTCCTCCTCGTGCACGGTGCCTTCGCGGACGCCGGCAGCTGGTCCGGTGTCATCGCGGAGCTGCAGAGTCACGGCATCCCCGTGCTCGCGCCGTCGAACCCGCTGCGCGGCCTGGCGTCGGACGCCGCGTACATCGCGTCCGTGGCGTCCCAGATCGACGGCCCGGTCGTCCTCGTCGGCCACTCCTACGGCGGTGCGCTGATCACCGTGGCCGGCACCACGGAAAACGTGGTCGGTCTGGTCTATGTGGCGGCCTACGCCCTCGAAGAAGGCGAGAGCCTCGGCGAGTTGCAGGGGCGCTTCCCGCTCTCGTCGCTCGTCAGCAACCTCAAGCAGTGGACGTACCCGGTCCCGGGCGGCGACCCGGCCGTCGAGGTCACCATCGCCGAGGACGCTTTCCCGTCGGTGTTCGCCGCCGACGTGCCCGGGGACGTCACCAAGGTCCTCGCTGCGGCCCAACGCCCGCTGGCCGCCGCGGCGTTCGAGGAGACCGCGGTCGCGGCCGCGTGGAAGACGAAGCCCGCCTGGGCGCTCGTCGCCGGGGCGGACGAGGCGATCAACCCCGAGGTCGAACGCTTCGGCGCGAAGCGGGCCGGAGCCACCATCGTGGAACTCGAAGGCGCCTCGCACGCCGTGGCGGTCTCCCGGCCCAAGGAGGTCGCCGACCTGATCCGTGACGCGGTGCGCGCGACGAGCTGACCCGGCGCGGGGCGGCGCGGCCGGACATCCTCACGGTGTCCGGCCGCGCCGTTCCTCGTTCCCGGGTGAACAGCGTGGCCGACGCCGCGAGCGGCACTCCGGCGACGAGCGCGGGTGCCGGGCCCCGTGCGACGGCAAGGATGTCGGCCGCGGCCACGGGAAACGGCAACCGTTCTGCCGTACGGCGCTGGTGGGGTCGTAGACGCACCGCCCGGGCCGTGAGGAGGGTGACGGCCGCCGGGACGGTGACCGTCACTCCCGCAGCCGCCGGTGTGCCGCGTGACGTGCGCGGCGCAGGCCGCCGGGCCCGCCCCCTCCGCGGTGGTCGATACGAAGATCAGGTAGTGGCCGGAGCCCGGTCACCGACACCGTCCGCACGCCATCGGCTCCTTTCCGGTCACCGCTTCGACCCGTACACCGGCTTGTGACGCGACTGCGTCGGCCCGGCCTCCTGCCCGCTGTGACCGACCGACGCGCACTTCCCCGCCGACGCCCACGAGGCGTTCGACGCTCGTCTCCACGCGGCCGGGTACGCCGCCGCGCAGCCCTGATCACGGCGTGCCGAGCCCTGCCCAGCAGAAGGGTTTGCGGACCGGCATTGAAACCGTTCAATGCCCTCGCAACCACCTCGCCCGCCGACCCTGCCCGGAGCGATCGCGAAGTAGCCGCTTCACGAAAACAATTGCACGACGATTGACCCCGACCTCACCAAGCTCTACGTTACCCACGCCTCTCAAGTCTGAATCGATTCATCCATTCCGTGCGAGTGAGGAGTCGTAGTGATCAGCAGGAGGAACATGCTCGCGGGCGCGGTCGCCACGGTCGCGGCAGCGACCGTCGACGGTGTACCAGCGATGGCCGCGCCGGCATCCGGACGGACGCAGGCAGAGACACAGACCCCGCGCGACGGACTGCGCGTCACGGCGCCGACCGTGGAATACGTCCGACACCCGCTGGGCATCGACGCACAACAGCCCCGGCTGAGCTGGCCGTTGGCCTCCGACAGAATGGACATGCGCCAGAGCGCCTATCAGATCCGCGTTGCCACCACCGCGTCGGGCCTGTCCCGCCCGGACGTCTGGGACAGCGGAAAGGTCACGTCCGGCGAGTCCGTCCTCGTGTCCTACGGAGGTCCTGGGCTCAGGCCCCGGACGCGTTACCACTGGTCCGTACGCGTGTGGGACGCCGACGGACAGGTCTCCGCCTGGAGCCCGCCCTCATGGTGGGAGACCGGACTGATGGACACCGGGCAGTGGACCGCCGACTGGATCTCCGCACCGGCAGGCCTCGTGGACGCACCGTCCTTCGAGGGCGGTTCCTGGATCTGGTTCCCCGAGGGCGATCCGACCAACAGCGTTCCTGCGGCAGCCCGTTGGTTCCGCCGTACTGCCCATCTGCCCGACGGAATCACCTCGGCCACACTCGCCATCACCGCCGACAACGTGTACACCGTCTCCCTGAACGGTGTCGAGGTCGCCCACACCGACCTCGACACGGACAACGAGGACTGGAAACGCCCGGCGGTGATCGACGTACTGGACCGCGTCCGGGCCGGCGACAACGTTATCGCGGTCGCCGCCACCAACGCGACGGAAGGCCCGGCGGGGCTCATCGCAGTGCTTGCCGTCCGGACCGCCTCCGGCGAGCAGAAGGTGTTCACCGAGGCCTCATGGAAGGCGACGAATCAGGAACCGGCCGACGGGTGGCGGGAGTTGGGCTTCGACGACGGGGGCTGGCCGGCGGTCCGGGTGGCAGCGGCCTGGGGTGGCGGACCATGGGGGCGAGTCGTCCCGGTGTCGTACGCCGTCACACAGCTGCGGCACGAATTCCGGCTGCCGCGCAGGAAAGTGGCCCGCGCGCGCCTGTACGCCACGGCGCTCGGCCTGTACGAGAGTCACCTCAACGGCACCCGGGTGGGACTCGACCAACTCGCCCCCGGCTGGACGGACTACCGCACCCGCGTCCAGTACCAGACGTACGACGTCACCGAACTCCTGCGGCCCGGCGCCAACGCCATCGGGGCGTATCTGGCACCCGGCTGGTACGCCGGCAACGTGGGCATGTTCGGGCCCGGTCAGTACGGTCAAGTCCCTTCGCTCCTCGCCCAGTTGGAGGTGGACTACGCAGACGGGACGAGCGAGCGCATCGTGTCGGGCGCCGGCTGGCGGGCCGCCGCGGGGCCGATCGTCGCCGCCGATCTGCTCAACGGCGAGACGTACGACGCCCGCAAGGAGACCCCCGGCTGGGCCTCGCCCGGCTTCGACGACACAAGCTGGCTCGGCGTACGAGGCATGGGGGGCGTCGGCGACTTCGGTCCCGACCTGATCACCGCGCAGGTGGACGGTCCGGTGCGGGTGGAGCGGGAGCTGACGCCGAAGAAGGTCACCCAACCCAGGCCCGGCGTCTACGTGTTGGACCTGGGCCAGAACATGGTCGGCTCGGTGCGGCTGCGCGTGTCGGGCGACGCGGGGACGACCGTCCGGCTCAGACACGCCGAGGTGCTCAACCCCGACGGCACCGTGTACACCGCGAACCTGCGGACCGCGGCGGCGACCGACACGTACGTCCTCAAGGGCGGTGGGAAGGAGGAGATCTACGAGCCGCGCTTCACCTTCCACGGTTTCCGGTATGTCGAGGTGACCGGACTCCCCGGCACTCCCTCGGCGAGAACCGTCACCGGCCGGGTCATGCATACGTCCGCCCCCTTCACCCTCGACTTCGAGACCGACGTACCGATGCTCAACCAGCTGCACCACAACATCACTTGGGGCCAGCGCGGCAACTTCCTCTCCGTTCCGACCGACACACCCGCACGCGACGAGCGCCTCGGATGGACGGGAGACATCAACGTCTTCGCGCCCACGGCCGCGTACACGATGGAGTCGGCGCGCTTCCTGTCCAAGTGGCTCGTCGACCTTCGGGACTCCCGGACCGCGGAAGGCGCGTTCACGGACGTGGCACCGATGGTCGGCACGGTCGGCAACGGCACGGCAGGCTGGGGCGACGCGGGGGTCACGGTCCCCTGGTCCCTCTACCAGGCGTACGGCGACCGCCAGGTCCTCGCGGACGCCTGGCCGTCCGTCCGGACCTGGCTGACCTACCTGGAGAAGAACAGCGACCGGCTGCTGCGCCCGGACCAGGGATACGGCGACTGGCTGAACGTCGAGGACGAGACCCCCAAGGACGTCATCGCCACCGCGTACTTCGCGCACAGCGCCGACCTCGCAGCCCGCATGGCCGGGGAACTCGGCACGGACCCCGCCCCCTACCTCGATCTCTTCGAACGGATACGAACAGCCTTCCAGAACGCCTACGTCACCTCCGAGGGCAGGATCAAGGGCGATACGCAGACGGCCTACGTCCTGGCGCTGTCGATGAACCTGCTGCCGGACACGTCACGGAAGGCCGCAGCCGACCGGCTCGTGGCCCTGATCGAGGCCAGGGACTGGCATCTGTCGACAGGTTTCCTCGGCACTCCCCGTCTGCTGCCCGTCCTGACCGACACCGGCCACACCGACGTCGCCTACCGCCTCCTGCAACAGCGCTCGTTCCCCAGCTGGGGCTACCAGATCGACCGCGGCTCCACCACGATGTGGGAACGCTGGGACTCCATCCGGCCCGACGGCAGCTTCCAGGACGCGGGCATGAACTCCTTCAACCACTACGCCTACGGCTCGGTGGGGGAATGGATGTACACGAACATCGCCGGCATCTCGGCGGGCCGGCCCGGCTACCGCGAGATCGTCATCCGCCCCCGCCCCGGCGGAGCCGTCACCACCGCCCACGCCACGTTCACCTCGGTCTACGGCCCGGTCTCCACCCGTTGGCGGCAGCGGTCCGACCGGTTCACGCTGACCTGCACGGTGCCGCCCAACACGACCGCCGAGGTGTGGATCCCCACGTCCACCCCGAACGCGGTGACCCACACGCACGGGACCTACTTGCGTCAGGAGGACGACAGCGCGGTGTACCGGGTCGGCTCCGGCACCCACCGCTTCACCACCTGATCAAGCCGGTACGGCTGCCCGGAGCGATCATCGGCCCGGGCAGCCCAACCCGAGGCGCACCTTGTCATCCGGCGTGTCAACTACCGGCACAGTGCGGATAATTGGGGCCCTCCGCTCACCCCGCCCGCCGAACGCGTTTCGGTCTCGTGCAGTGCCTCGAACCGGAGGAGCGGTACATGGGCGCGGGCCGTCCACCAGTCCTGCCCTCGACCCGGTCAGAGGGCATCCGGCCACCGCCCGTGCCAAGTCCGCTGCCACGGTCGACGACTCGTGGCTGTCGGCAACCTGCCCCACGGCACCGTTTCCAACCGGCTGCACGACACCGGAACCGTCATGCGCCCCTCCCGGCAAACCCGCCGTACGCGGCACTCGCAACCCGTGTCGTGAGGGTCAAGGCCGACGACCGCACCAGCCCGCCCCGCAACGCCTACGCCGACGATCAGGCGGCCACACGCGTTGCAGCCCAGGAGTTCGAAAACGCGCTTCAAGTGAACTCCGCCGTCGCGTCCGCGCCCTGGCCCGGACATACGCGAGGACAACGGCCAGGGACAGAAGGCGGTCACCGGCCACCAATCCGCCCCCTATTACCTCACCCGTCCTGCCGAACACCCCGCGCCCCTCCCCCAAGGGGACGCGGGACGGCCTCCCCCACTGCACCGAGTTCACCGGGCCCGAAGTTGATCGGCAGCGCGGCGAAGACCACCGCGCCTCGGCCCTCGTCACCGCACCCGGCAGACCTCACTCCCCCCGCTTCTCCACAAGAGCCGCCACCTCGGACGCGAAGAGCTCGGCCGGGTCGAAGCCCATGCCGGTGAAGTGGCCCGCGAGTTCCAGGGAGAGGACTCCGTGCAGGCGGGTCCAGAAGGTCAGGGCCCGGTGGAGGGCCTCGGGTGGGGCGGGGTGGTCGCCCGCCCAGTCGCGGTGGTCCCCGAGATGCGTCTCGAACGGTGTCGCGGAACCGTCCGAGAGCCCTGCGGCGGCGCAGGCGTCCAGCAGGGGCGTCATGATCTCGGACGCGATGGCGGTGATGTCGTCGGGCGCGTGGTAGCCGGGGACGGGAGTGCCGTAGACGAGGAAGTACCGCTGGGGGTCGGCGAGGGCCCATGACCGCAGAGTGTGGGCCAGTCCGGGCAGGTCGGTGCCGGTGCCGGCGGCCGTGCGGAAGGTGTCGGCGAGGCTGCGGTAGGCGTCCCGGACGAGTTCGGTGATGAGATCGTCCCGGCTGGCGAAGTAGCGGTAGAGCGCGGGGCCGCTCATGCCCATCCGCTTGGCGATGCCGTTGAGGGAGAGCGCGGAGGCGCCCGCCGTGGCGATCTGTTCCCGCGCGTGGTCCTTGATCTCCGTGCGCACCTGGTCGCGGTAGCGCTCACGCGGAGTCCTCGTGCCTGTTTCCGCCATGACCGGCCGCCTTCCACACTCACGGGACTACATACTCACGCTTCAGTTAGAAGGTATCACGATTGCACTTGACGATCCCTTCTAGCATGAGTTAGACCTTATAACGAACACGAAAGAACATAGCTCGCCGCAGCTCCCAGTGGAGGTCGCCATGAACAACACCACCGACGCACTCGTCGAGGTCGTCCTGCCGGGCAAGGTCGAGCCCGAGGGCCTGGAGGTCCGGCACGGAGCCGTTCCCGTCGCGGGCCCCGGCCAGGTCGTGATCCGGATGGAGGCGACCGGGGTCTCCTTCGCCGAGCAGCAGATGCGCCGCGGCCGGTACTACGACCAGCCCCCGTTCCCCTTCGTCCCCGGCTACGACCTGGTCGGCACCGTCGAGAGCATCGGCACCGGCGTGGAACCGGGCCTGGCCGGCACCCGGGTGGCCGCGCTGGTGAAGGTCGGCGGCTGGGCCAGCCATGTAGTGGTCGACGCGGCCGACGTGGTGCCGGTGCCGGCCGGAGTCGGCGCGGCGGAGGCCGAGACCGTGGTGGTCAACGGCATCACCGCCTGGCAGATGCTGCACCGCAAGGCCCGGGTCCGCGCGGGCCAGACGATCCTGGTGCACGGCGCCAACGGCGGCGTCGGCACGGTCCTGGTCCAACTCGCCCGCGCGATGGGCGTGCACGTGATCGGCACGGCGTCACCGCGCCACCACGACGCCCTGCGCGACCAGGGCGCCGAGCCCATCGACTACCGCACCCCGGACCTCGCCGCACGGGTCCGCGACCTCGCCCCGCGCGGGGTGGACGCGGTCTTCGACCACGTCGGCGCCGAGAGCGTCGTCCGATCCTGGCGCCTCCTCGCCCCCGGCGGCACCCTCGTCTCCTACGGCAGCGCCGCCACCCGCGACGACGAGGGCTCCAAGCAGCTGCCCGTGCTCAAGATCCTCGGCCGGGTCTGGATGTGGAACGCGCTGCCCAACGGCCGCCACGCCTACTTCTTCAACGTCTGGGCCGGGCGCGCCCTGAACAAGAACCGCTTCCGCACCCAGCTGCGCACCGACCTCTCACAGGTCTTCGCCGCCGTCGAGCGCGGCGAGGTCACACCGCGGATCGCGGCCCGACTGCCGCTCGCCCGAGTCTCCGACGCCCTGCGCCTCGCCGAGTCGGGCACGGTCGCCGGGAAGGTCGTACTGACGCCGTAGTACGGCCCTCCCTCGACGGACGGCCTTCCCGTGACGGCGACCGTCAGGCGGCGCCCCAAACGTCGACATGCCGGAGCACATAGTCGGCGAGCTCGGCCGGCTGGAGGTTGAGGGCCGCCACGGCGGGGCGGCTCAGCGCCACCCGGACCGGTTCGAAGTCGCCCGTGTCGGGGTCGTCGAGTTCGGGACCGTACCGGCGGTCCAGGTCCATGTCGAGCAGGTCGGCGAGGAAGTAGTGCTGTACGACGGTGGTCGTCCCGCCCGGTTCGGTCAGGGTCAGGAACTCGGTGGCGGGACCGATCGTGGCACCGATCTCCTCCATGGCCTCGCGGCGCAGGGCCGCTTCGAGGTCGGCGTCGGCGGGCTCGACGCTTCCGCCGACGGTCGTGCAATAGGAGTCGCCGCCCGGCCAGCCCCGTTTCAGGAAGACCAGGTGACCGCGGTCGAGCAGCACGACCCGCGCCTTGTGACGGACCTTCATGCCCGGAGGGCCTGGCGAGGCGGGGCCGACGACGAAGCGCGGACGACGAGTTCGACCGGTGGTTCGGTCACCGTCAGCGGGGGTGCCTGCGGGTTCTCGATGGCGTGCACGAGCAGCTGGAGTCCGGTCCGCGCCATCGCGTCGAACGGCTGCCGTACGGTCGTCAGCGGCGGAGTCACATAGGCCGCGACCGGGGTGTCGTCGAAGCCGACCACGCTGATGTCCTCCGGCACCCGCCGGCCGGCCTCCGTCAGGGCGCGGATCAGGCCGATCGCCATGTCGTCGTTGGCGGCGAACACCGCGGTGACGCCGGGGTCGGCGGACAGTGCGCGACCGGCCGCGTAGCCGGAGGCGGCCGACCAGTCGCCCGGTACGACCGGCGGTTCCGCCCGGCCGTGCGCGGCGAGTGCCGCCCGCCAGCCTTCGAGACGGTCCCGGGCCGAGTACCAGCGCACAGGTCCCGCCAGATGATGGACCGTGGTGTGGCCCAGTTCCAGCAGGTGTTCGGTTGCGGCCCGCGCCAGCCGGCCGGAGACGATCCCGGCGGTCACCACATGCGGTGCGACGAAGGGCGGCGGCGCGCCTAGGACGAGCACCGGCACATCGACCCGCGCGGACAGGTCGGCGCCGTCCTCCTCGTCGATCGGCTCGGAGATGACGATGCCGTCCACGCCCTGTTCGAGGAGCGAGTCGACGGCACCGGCGATGCCCGCCGACTCGCCCTCCATGGTGTTGACCACCCGGAGCGCGTAGCCGGTGTCGCGTACGGCTCGCTCGACGCCCATCAGCAGCGAGGCAGGACCGTAGAGAGCGGTACCGAGCGTCACGACGCCGATGGAACGGGTGCGCCCGGAGGCCAGCGCGCGGGCCGCGTTGTTCGAGCGGTAGCCGAGTTCCTCGGCCGCGGCCAGGACCCGACGGCGTACGTCCGCGGAGACATACGGCTCGTCGTTCATGACCCGGGACACCGTCTTCTGCGACACGCCCGCGAGGCGTGCCACGTCGACACTGCGCGGTGCGGCTCCCGCGCCGCGTCCTGTCCCTGGTGCCATGGCGTCTCCCGATCTTCGGCAGCCGCATCCTAGCTTCCGCCCGATGCCCGCAGGCCGCGCGCTGTCGGGAGGCGCGAGGCCTGAAGGTGCTTGTTCCCCCTTGTTGCACGGTGGTCGTGAGGGTCACGTCGATGTTGCCGCGGGTCGCGTTGGAGTAGGGGCACACCTCATGGGTGGCCTGCACCAACTGGACGGTGGAGGCGCCGAGTCGGGCGAAGAGCTGCTCGGGGTTGGTCCTGTCGCCGCCGGGGCCGCCCATCTCCTTTGGGGCCGCGAGGACTTCGTCCAACATCCCGTCGGGGGAACGGACTTCGCCGTTGCGGCCGTCGCCGGACGACAGGGCCTCGGTGGTGTACAGCGCAGACCCGGGTGCACGCTTTCGGCCCTCGCCTCATGGCCGGTGCGACAAGGGCGGGCAAACCGTCAAGCATCGCCCTCACACAGACATGCGACTCTCGTTCATATCTACGAACTTGACTCCTGGCGGGTGCCGTCCTCGCGGAACCTCTGATAGTTAAGTTTCCTATCAGTTCAGCGGTACGACCAACTCCCCACCCCCCACCACCATTTGGAGTCCCAGTGGTCCACCCGTTCCGTGCCTCAGCGACCCCCGAACCGGCGAGCCCCTCGCGCCGGACCCTCCTCGCGCTGCTCGGCGTGTCGCTCACGGCAGTACCTCTGCTGCGCACTCCGCAGGCCTCGGCCGCCGCTCCGGCGGTCCGGGCCGTCGGCCTCGACGACCCGGCGAAGAAGGAGATCGCCATGCAGCTGGTGTCGAGCGCGGAGAACTCCTCGCTCGACTGGAAGGCCCAGTACAAGTACATCGAGGACATAGGCGACGGCCGCGGCTACACCGCCGGGATCATCGGATTCTGCTCCGGCACCGGCGACATGCTCGACCTCGTGCAGCTCTACGCGACCCGCAAGCCCGGCAACGTCCTCGCCAAGTACCTGCCCGCGCTCCGCTCGGTCAACGGCACCGACTCGCACTCCGGCCTCGACCCGAACTTCCCGAAGGACTGGCGCACCGCGGCAAAGGACACGGTGTTCCAGCAGGCGCAGAACGACGAACGCGACCGCGTGTACTTCAACCCGGCCGTCAGCCAGGGCAAGACCGACGGGCTGCGCGCCCTGGGCCAGTTCACGTACTACGACGCCATCGTCATGCACGGCGACG
The DNA here is from genome assembly GCF_042751305.1 of Streptomyces hokutonensis. Lineage (GTDB taxonomy): Bacteria > Actinomycetota > Actinomycetes > Streptomycetales > Streptomycetaceae > Streptomyces > Streptomyces hokutonensis_A. Next base: position 1,090,910 of record NZ_JBHYWD010000001.1, on the reverse strand, counting down.
GCGACGACCCCACCAGTTTCCGCAACATCCGCGCCCGCGCCCTGCGTTCGGCCAAGCCGCCGGCCCAGGGCGGCAACGAGACGACGTATCTCAACGCCTTCCTCGACGCGCGCGTGTGGGCCATGAAGCAGGAGGAGGCGCACAGCGACACCACCCGCGTCGACACCGAACAGCGCGTCTTCCTCCGCAACGGCAATCTCGACCTCAACACACCGCTGTCCTGGAAGGTCTACGGAGACAGCTACCACATCAGCTGATCGCCGGGGACAGGACGACGCGGTGCCGGGACCCGAGGTCATGGGTCCCGGCGCCGTAGCCGTCTCGCGCTGTCCTCTCCTCCAGGTCATGCCTGCCGCGTATCGCCGTATGCCGCACAGGCCTTGGACACCCGGGCATCTCCGTTCCTAACGTGGTCCGCGAGCCCGCCGCCCTCCGGCGCCGGGTCGACCCGGACCGATCTGAGGGATCTCCACTGTGCGTGTTTTCGTTGCGGGCGCCACGGGCTACGTCGGATCCGCGGTCGTCCGCGAACTCCTCGGAGCGGGGCACCAGGTCGTCGGCCTCGCCCGTTCGGACTCTGCCGCCGACGCGTTGACGCGATCCGGCGCCGCCGTGCACCGCGGTGACATCACGGACGCCGACAGCCTGCGCGCCGGTGCCGCGGCGGCGGACGGTGTCGTCTACGCCGCGAACCAGCACATCTCCGAAACCACCGACCCGACCGCCCGCGCGAAGGCCGAGCTGGCCGCGGTGGAAGCGATCGGCGCCGAACTGGCGGGCACGGACCGGCCGTTCGTGGTGACCTCGGGGATCCTCGGCCGCACCCCGGGGCAGCTGCTCACCGAGGAGACCCCCACTGTCCCGACCGTCGTCACCGCACCACGGCTCCAGGTCGAACTGTCCGTCCTCGCGCTGAGCGAGCTCGGGGTGCGCTCGTCCTCCGTACGGCTGGCACCGACCGTGCACGGCCTGGGGGACGCACGCGGATTCGTCCCGGCTCTCATCGGCGTCGCCCGTACGACGGGTGTGTCCGCGTTCGTCGGCGACGGTTCGAACCGGTGGCCGTCGGTGCATCGACGCGACGCGGCGACCCTGTACCGGCTGGCCCTGGAATCCGCCCCGGCCGGCACCCGCCTCCACGCGGTCGCCGAGGAGGGGGTGCCGTTCCGGGAGGTCGCGCGGGCCATCGGCCGCCGGTTGCAGGTCCCGGCCGTCAGCCTGACGCCCGACGAGGCGAACCGGCACTTCGCCGGCTTCCTGGCCGCGTTCGTCCCGCTCGACAACCCTGCGTCGAGCGCGCTGACCCGGCAACGCACCGGATGGAAGCCGACGCACCCCGCGCTGGTCCCGGACATCGAAGAGGGCCACTACTTCGCGGAATGACGGGCCGGCGCTCGCCCTCCCTCGCAGTGATCAACTGCACGTCACGGTGATCGCCGCGTGCCGGCTGCGCGGCGGCAGCGTGAGCGTCAGTGTGCGGGTCGTTCGGTCGAAGTGGTAGTTGTCGGGGGACAGTTGGAACCCTCCTACGCGCACGGTGTTCGGGGCGGTGACGCCGAGCAGGGAGACGGTCCACTGCCGGGTTCCGACCTGGCCGTGGAAGGTCCCGGTGGTGGGACTGATCGTCAGCGTGCGCCGGGCGCCGTTCTCCCGGTACCGGATCTTCGTGGTGGCCGTGTGGCCGCGCCCGGTGGTGGTTCCGTCGTCCTCGTAGAGGGAGGAGGAGCCGGACGCGCCCGCGGCGACGGTGAGTGTGACCTTGGTCAGCGGGGCCTTGTCGTCGCTGGTGACGTTTTTGGTGCGGGTCGGGACGGCGGAGCCCGCCTTGACGAACACCGGCATGGTGTCGAGGCCGGAGGTGATGTTCTGGGTGGTGCCGCCGGCGTAGGTCTGTCCGGTGAAGTAGTCGGTCCACTGAGTGCCGGGCGGGAACCACACCGAGGTCGTGGCCGTGGTGCCGGGTGTGGTGACGGGGGCAACGAGCAGGTCGGGGCCGTAGAAGTACTCGCTGCCCGAAGTGGCGTACGCCTGCGGCTCGTTGGGGTATTCCAGGTAGGTCGCGCGGGTGACGGGGACGCCCGTCGCGTTGGCCTGCTGGGCGAGTGAGTAGGTGTAAGGCACCAGGTTCTCGCGCAGGTTGAGGAACTTGTCCGCCGAGGCGCGGGCCGCGGTGCCGTACTGCCAGGGCAGGCGGTCGCTGTGGTTGCTGTGCAGGCGGTCGACGGGCTGGAAGGTGCCTAGCTGGACCCAGCGGGCGTACATGTCGTCGGGAAGTTTGTGCGTGGTGTGGGTCGTGCCGTCGGAGGTGTAGGTCTCCGAACCGGTCAGGTTCGTGGTGTCGTTGTGGCCGCCGATGTCGTGACTGATCGCCGAGAGGCCGGTGGCCGCCGCTTCGCCGGGGGTGTAGCCGACCTCCGCCTTCAGGGTGCCCCAGGTGGAGGAGGTGTCGCCGGTGAAGTGGACGGTGGTGCGCTTGTCGGCCCACGGTCCGGTCGGCAAACCCTGCTGGCCGCTGTAGCCGCCCGCCTGGAGGGAGCCGTAGGCACGCGAGACGACGAAGCCTCGGCCGACGGTTTTGTCGGCGTCAGTGGCGTACTGCTGGTTGATCCACGCGTCGGGCGTGACGCCGGGCAGCGAGGACTGGGAGTTGTCGCAGCACCAGTCCGGCCACCAGAAGTCGTTGCCCTGCCGGTCCATGGTCTGGTGCAGGTCCATGTACGCCTTCAGCTGGTCGGGATCGCCCCAGTCGAAGGTGTAGCAGTCCCCCGGGCCGCTGTTCGCGGAAGGGGCGCAACCGCCCTTGTGCAGCTTGCCCTTGGCGGTCGCCTGGGCCTGGGCGAACTGCGGGTCGCCGCTGAGGATGCTCGGATGGACGTTGAGGGTGTTGTGCAGTCCCTGGGCGGCGGACCAGTCGAAGAACCCTTTCGGATCAGGGAACTTGGACGTGTCGATCTCCCAACCGCTCCAGGTGTTGGGCGACTTGAAGTCGGTGTCGGTCACCAGGACGTCCAGGGGCACACCTTCGGCGCGGAACGCGGGCAGGATCCTGTTCTCGTAGTCGGCGGCGGTGCGGTCGATGTACTCCGAGTACCAGACGCCGTAGGCCCATTGGGGAAGGAGTTGGGGCGGCCCGGTGAGGGTGGCCAGGTCGGACAGGGCTCGCTTGTAGTCGTGGCCGTAGCCGAAGACATAGCCGTCCTGGTACGGCGTGCCACCGTGGGACAGGCGTGGGGTGACCTGGCGAGTGCCGGTGTCATAGAGGGCCGAGACGGTGTCGTCGAGCAGGTACCAGCCGTCCTTGTAGAGCAGGCCGGGCGTGGTGGCCGGTGTGCCGTTGTCGCCGTTGAAGCCGTCGAGGCTGCGGCGGTAGCCGCCGAGCGCCAAGTGCGGTTGCGGGGGCGGTGAGTTGGCGGCGGTGACTGAGACCGTGTCGAGGTTGATGTGGCAGCTCGCCGCGTCCGGACAGCCGACGGAGATGTCGTTCGCTCCGGCCTTGAGGGCGACCGGAACAGAGGTGGTCTTCCAGGTGTCCCAGTTGCCGGTGACGGGCAGCGACAGGGTCCCCGTGGTGCCGCCGGAGGACACCGTCGCTGTACGCGTCTGGTTGAGTCCGTCACTGCCGGTGGCGTTGGCGTAGCGGACCTGCAACGCGTAGGTGCCGTCGGCAGGTACGCCGACCACGTGGGTCAACAGGCCTGCCCCCTGGTTCAGTTCGGCACGGAAGCCGCTGCCGGAGTAGCCGGTGTGGTCGGTGGCCGTGATCGCCGAACCGGAGGCGCGGTCGGCCTCGGCCTCGCAGTTGGCCCCGAACGCGCAGCCGGTGATCGCGGTTGTCGACGTCGGCGGATAGCCGTCGCCCTCGTCGACCAGGGCCACGCTGTCGATGTTGACGTCGCCGGAGTCCGCGGCGGTCCTGGCCAGCGTGACGGTGTGGTGGCCTGCGCCGAGTTGCACCGCGCTGCTCGCGAGACCCCAGGTGTTCCAGTTCGCGGTGACGGGCAGGCTCACCGGCCGGCTCGCGCCGCCGTCCACCGACAGGGTGAGCGTGCGCGCCGTGTTCTGGCCGTCGCCGCCGAGGGAGTTGGCGTAGCGGATGTCGAACCGGTACGTCCCCGACGTGGCGACATCGACGTCGGCCGACAGGGAGTCGCCCGTCCCCTCGAAGCCTGCCAGGAATCCGGAGCCGGTGTAACCGGAGTGGTCCGAGGCCACGCCGGGCCCGCTGTGCGGCAGTTGCTCGGCCTCGCACAGGGCACCCGGGCCGCAGGTGAGTCGCTGCCACGGCGTGGCGTCGACGGACGACCCGCCGGCCGACAGGCGCACTGAGAGGTTCTGGGCGTCGAAGGGCCCGGAACCCACCTGGTATCGCAGGGTGAGCGCGCTCGTGCTGATGGTCAGCCAGCCGTCGGACGTGCTGGAGGTGTACGAGGCCGGCGCGAACGCGGTGCGGCCGATCGCGTTGAACGTCGCGCTGTCGGTGAACTTCCCGTCCTGCGCGTACTCGGTGCGTATCAGGGTCGGGGACAGGACCTGGAAGCGCGCGTTGCCTGAAGTCACCGACGCGGTGCGGTGGTTGGCCGGCGCGTCCGCCGACGCCCGTGCCGTACCGGTCAGTGTCATGGCCGCCAGGCTGCTCACCAGGGCGATGCCCGTGAGACGTCTTCGCAGGAAGCGCGTCGCGCGTAACGCTGATCTTCTTCTCATGGACAGCTCCGTCCTGAAGCGGGTGCGTCGGTCGCCGTGCACGCCTGGTGGAACCTGCCGTCGGCCGACATCGTTGTCAAGCCCCGCCGTTCATATCCGTCGGCATCCGCCGCGAGCGGGTCTGCCCCGGCACGCGTGGGGCGGGTGCGCCGAGGCGGACGTCGGGAGCCGCGGGCAGGCGTGGTCCGGACGCTCGGTTCGGCTCAGCCTTGCGGCGAGGACTTCGGTCGACTTCAGCGGCGAACGGGCCGCGCGAGACCTCGCGGCCGACCGCTCCGAGCGGCTCTGCGCCCCGCACCCGGCTGCTTGCCACGGCCTCGAAACAGGCATGCCCTCATAATGAGAGTTCACTTACATAAAGAGAGCTGACCGTCTAACTTCATGAGAGTCAACCCCAATGAACACAGCGGTCTCTCTCCCTGGAGGATCAGATGACGGACGTCTCAGTGGTCGGTCCGGACGACGGTGAGTCGATCCAGCTCGGCCCGACCCGGATGCGGATCCTCGAGGACGGCACCACGACCGATCACCGCCTCGGCATCGGGGAGATCACGCTCGCCCCGCACACCGACGGTCCGCCGCAGCACCGGCACGCCCGGCACGACGAGGGCTTCTACGTCGTCTCCGGCGCGGCCAGGTTCACCGTCGGCGAGACCGTGTACGACGCGCCCGCCGGAACGCTGGTCATGATCCCGCCCGGCGCCCCGCACACCTTCGCCAACCCGACCGACGGCACCACGGTCCTGCTCAACACGTTCACCCCGGATCTGTACGTCAACTACTTCCGGGACCTGCGCGACATGATCGCCGGCGGCCGGCCGCTCACCGACGAGGCGACGGTCGAGGCGATGAGCCGGTACTCCACCGAACCGTCCACCGACTTCGCCTGAACACCCGCACCTGTAACTGCACTTGCTATCAAGGAGAAGGCCATGGGAACAACCACTCAGTACACCGTCAGCCTCGGCGAAGTCGGCCCGGTCGAGGTGTCCGTGGCCGCATACGGCTCCGGACAGCCGTTCCTGCTGCTGCACGGCGGAGCCGGCCCGCAGTCGGTGACAGGGTTCGCCGAGAAGTTCGCCGCCGCTCACGGCGTGCGCGTGCTGGTCCCGACCCACCCGGGCTTCGGCGGCACCGTACGACCCGAGTCATTGGCCTCCGTCTCCGGCCTGGCCGCGCTCTACGGCGCGCTGCTGGTCCAGCTCGACCTGACCGACGTGACCGTCATCGGCAACTCGATCGGCGGCTGGATCACCGCCGAGATCGCACTGCTGAAGTCGCCCCGGGTCAGCGGCATCGTCCTTGTCGACGCGGTCGGGATCGAGGTGACCGGCCACCCGGTGGCCGACTTCTTCGCCCTGACCATGGATCAGGTCTTCGAGCTCAGCTTCCACGATCCCGAGCCCTTCCGTATCGACCCCGCGACCCTGCCCCCGGCGGCGCAGGCGATCGCCGCGGGCAACCGGGCCGCGATCGCCGTCTACGCGGGCTCCGCCATGACCGACCCCACGCTCCTCGGGCGTCTCGGGTCCCTGGAGATCCCCACCCTCGTGCTGTGGGGCGAGAGCGACGGGATCGTCGACGTCGACTACGGACGCGCCTACGCCGCCGCGATCCCCCTGGCCCGGTTCCAACTGCTCCCCGGGACCGGCCACTCCCCGCAGCTGGAGACCCCCGACCAGGTCGACCACGCGATCTGGGACAGCGCCGACACGGACTTCTCCGCCTTCGCCCGCTGAGCCGGGACCACCTGCCGACCCCCGCCCGCCACGGAGACCCCGCCATGCCCAAGACCGCGGTCACCCGCATCACGCACAGCTGCCACCTGATCGAAATAGGCGGCCGCACCTTCCTGACGGACCCGTGGTTCAGTACCCGGCCCGGCTACCACCAGGGCGAGCCGATCGCGATCCGCATCCCCGACCTGCCCCGGCTCGACGGCGTACTGATCAGCCACGAGCACTACGACCACTGCGACCTGGACGCCTTCGCCGCGTACCGGGACCGGACAGTCCCGCTGTTCGTCGCCGGGACCGTCGTCGAGACGGCACGCAAGCACGGCTTCACGAACGTCACGGCCCTCGAACCCTGGCAGGAGGCCGAGGTCGGCGGCGTCACCATCGCGGCGTCACCATCGCGGCGGCCCCGGCCAAGCACGGTGTCTACGAGGTCACCTTCGTCCTGCGCGCCCGCTCCGACGCGGTGTACTTCGCCGGAGACTCCCTGCTCATCCCCGAACTGGCCGAGATCCCCGAGCGGTTGGGGCACATATCCCTCGCCCTGCTGCCCACCGACGGCCTGCACATCCGGCCGGCCGACAACATGCAGGTCGTCATGAACGCCGACGAGGCGGCCGAACTGACCGCCGTCCTCAAGCCCGAGCTGGCCGTCCCCCACCACTACGCCTTCACCAAGGGCTTCCTCGGCGACCGGTTGATCACCCACAGCGACAAGAACCCGCTGCGCTACCAGGACGCGGCACACGACCTGGCCCCCGACACCAGCGTCCGCATCGTCGAACCCGGCATCAGGATCGAGCTCTGAACCATGACCGACACGGAGGACTTCCTCACCGCGAGCCTCGACCACGACAGCCTCCGGGTCGACGCGGAGGACCCGAACCCCCGCCCGATGATCGCCGTTCTGGACTCCAGGCCCGGCCTGGAGGACAGCTTCCGCGCGAGGATCGTCGAACTCGTCCGCGAGGTGCGCCGCGAACCCGGCTGCGTCACCTTCACCGCCTACGAAGCGCGTGATGTCCCCGGCCGCTTCTACCTCCACGAGGTCTACACCGACGCCGCCGCGTTCGACGCCCACCTCCGCACCGAGCACGTCCGCCGCTTCCTCTCCGCCATACCCGAGCTCAGCACCGGCGGCCCGGAGAGCCTCGTCCAGCTGAACGAACTCCCCATCGACCAGCCGTAGTTGGCGACTCCTTCGGCACCCACACCACCGCCCACAGAGAGGATGGACATGACGACGCACAAGTCCCTGGCCGACGGCGGCCGTCGGCGGGCGGGTGTGATTCTGGCCGTGTGCTGCCTGAGCCTGCTGATCACCGCCCTGGACACCACCGCCGTGAACGTCGCGCTGCCCGCCGTCGGCCACGATCTGGGCGCCTCGGTGAGCGGCCTGCAGTGGACCGTGGACGGTTACACGCTGGTCGTCGCCGCCTTCATGATGCTCGCCGGATCGACCGCCGACCGGATCGGACGGCGCCGGGTGTTCCAGGCCGGACTGACCCTGTTCACCGTGGGCTCGCTGGCCTGTTCCCTGGCTCCGACCCTGGGCTGGCTGATCGTTTTCCGTGTCACCCAGGGGCTGGGCGCCAGCATGCTCAACCCGGTCGCCCTGTCGATCATCACCCATGCCTTCCCCGATCCCCGCGAGCGCGCCCGCGCGATCGGGCTGTGGGGCACCACGGTCGGCCTGTCCCTGGCCGCCGGCCCGGTGGTCGGCGGCCTGCTTGTCGCCTCGGCCGGCTGGCGCTCGATCTTCTGGATCAACATCCCGATCGGGCTGGCCGCCCTGGTGCTCACCGCGGTGTTCGTTCCCGAGTCCAGGGCCGCGACAGCACGACGACCGGACCCCGTCGGCCAGTTGCTGGTCGTCACGATCCTGACCTCGCTGATCTTCGCGATCATCGAGGGCTCCCACCAGGGCTACGGCAGCACCCCCATCATCGCCCTGTTCGCGCTGTCGGCAGCCGCGCTCGTGGCGCTGCCCCGCTACGAACGACGCCGCGAGCAGCCCTTGGTCGACCCGGCGTTCTTCCGCTCGGTCCCGTTCACCGGCTCCTTCGTCGCCGCCGTCACCGCGTTCCTCGTCCTGTCCGGCTTCCTGTTCCTCAACACGCTGTATCTGCAGGACGTACGCGGCTACAGCGCACTGCACGCCGGCCTGCTGACCATGCCGCTGGCCGTCGGCACCGCGCTCGCCTCACCACTGTCCGGGCGCCTCACCGCCCTGCGCGGTCCACGCCCGCCACTCGTCGCTGCGGGCCTGCTGATCGCCACCGCGACGCTGACCCTGACCAGGCTCACACCGACCACCCCATGGGCGGTCCTGCTCATCGCCTACGTGCTCCTCGGCATCGGATTCGGCCTGGTCAACGCCCCGATCACCAGCACCGCCGTGGCCGGTATGCCACGCGCCCAGGCCGGGGTCTCCGCCGCGATCACCACCACCGGGCGCCAGGTCGGCAACAACCTCGGCGTCGCCGTGCTGGGCGCGATCGCCTCCGCGCGCATCCACTCCCCGGGCCGGGCCGGATTCGCCGCCGCCAGCCATCCCGCCTGGTGGATCCTCACGGCATGCGGCCTGCTGATCGCGCTGATAGGCCTGGCGACCACCACCCCCCGCGCCACCGCCACCGCCGCCCGGGTCGCCGCACGGTTCCCGACCGATCCCGCGACCGCCTTGAACAACGCGCCCGGCGTCCGCGGAGGCACACCGGCGTGATGCCGAGTCATGGCTGTGTGAGAGGGCCACTGGTAGGTGCGTCGCCGTCTGGTGCGGCTCGGGTCCGGGTGCCGGATCGCTCACTTGCTCCGCAGCTCCCCCAACGGGTTGGGATCTTCTTCCAGCGCGGTGGCCGCTGCCTTCCAACTGGTGTCCCCGGGGTAGAGGGCGCTGCGCAGGAAGGCCGTGGTGAGCCGCTGGAGGAGGGCGACGCGCGCGGGGCTCTCGTCCGTCGTCTCGGCGACCTCGTAGCCGGGGATGCCACCGAGCGAGTGCTCTGCTCCGAACAGCGTGAGCAGGCTCTTGGTACCCGGGCTGTAGGTGTAAGGGTCGGTGAACCAGTCCGGTCCGCGAGTGGACAGCGCGGACTGGTCGTGGTCACCGGCGACGACGAGGGCCGTTGTGGTCATGTTGTCGAAGGACGGCTTCATGAAGGGGAGGTTCTCGGCGGCGAACGGGGTCAGTCGGTCGCCGAGGCCGGTCAGTGCGAGCAGCACACCCGCCTTGACGCGGGGATCGGACATGTCCTCGCCGGGCACGCCGTCCGGGTCGAGGACACGCGCGCCCAGCAGTGTGCTCGCCGTCTGGGCTCCCCAGGAGTGGCCGGCCACAGCGATACGGCTGCGGTCGATGCGCCCGCCGAGGCCCGGCACGGAGTCCTCGATCAGGTCGAGATCGTCGAGCACCCGCTTGAGGTCGTCGACACGGAAGCGCCAGATCCGCGGGAAACGGGGGTCCTCGTGCGGAATGGCCAGTGTCCTGGAGTCGAGGTGAGTGGGCTGCACGACCACGAAGCCATGAGCGGCCCAGAAGTCCGCGAGCGGGGCATAGCCGTCCATCGACCAGCCGAAACCGTGCGAGAAGACGACGACGGGCAGATCACTGCCGGTCGCGGGGGCGGAGACGCGGACTTGAAGATCCTCACCCCGGCCCGGGCCGGCGGACAGGACGACCGGCTTCGCGGATACCACCGTGGCGGGCGCACGAGTGGCCCCGACCGCGTCGGCGGTGTTCGAGTCGGCGGTGTTCGAGTCGTACATGGGAAGTGCCTTTCGTTCGGTCTCATCGCATGACGGGCGCGGCGGCCCCGGACGTCAGCGGCTGCGCGGTGTCGGGTAGAGAGGTGCCGGCGGGGTATCGACGCCGGGAAGGTGGATGGGCTGCCGGTCCGGTGTTCTGCCGTCGCAGACAAGCGGAACGTCGTTCCGGAACGACGATACGGAACATCGTTCCGTTTGGCAAGGATGGGTCGGCCTCTTCGCCCGTGTGCCGGACATCGAGGCGCGCGTACTGCAGGTTGTCGAGAACGGCGACGTCATCTGGAGCGGGTGGGAGATGTCCGGCACCCCTGTCGGCAGAACGCCCCAGTTGATGAGGGGTGTCGTCATCGTCCGCACCGAGGATGGCCGGGCCTCGCAGGCGAGCTTCCACCTGGACCCCGTCGCCCAGGGCTTGGGTGATGTGGTGATCGGCGGTTGCGTTCAGCCGGTCGTTGATCCAGACGCGGGCGGCGCGCCGGTGGAGGTCGGCGAAGCCGTGCACCGACAGCCGCGGTCGCCGTGATGGATGGGCTTGCCTGGCTCGTCCTCGCGGTACGAGACCGCGGGCTGTGCCGGCGAGAAACGATCCGCCTCCCTCTCAGAGGGCGTTTGATCTGGGAAGATTGCCCCTTATCTCCTAGTAAGTTCCTCGCCAGGTCGGGGTGGTCTCGTCCGTTATGCGCTTGGCGAGGTTGTCGATCGAGGCGACGTGGATCATGGCCTCGGAGCTGGCGGGAAGGGTCTCGTAGTCGCGGGCGAGGCGACGGTGCCTCATGATCCATCCGATGCTGCGCTCTACCACCCAGCGCCTTTTCGCGACATGAAAGCCGCGCTTCTCGGGGTTTCTGTTGACGACCTCGACGTCGATTCCGAGGGTGGCGCCGTGCTCGACGACTGCGTTCTTGAACCCGGTGTCGACCCAGCTTTTCGCGATGGTCGGGTAGGTCTGTTTCGCTTGGTCGAGGAGGCGTATTCCCATGGCGTTCTCGGAGAGGCCGGCACCGGCGACGGTCACGGCGAGGATGAGGCCGATCGTGTCGGTCAGGATCCCCCGTTTCCTGCCGACGATCTTCTTCGCGGCATCGGTTCCCTGGCTGGCCAGAGGCACGTTGGTGGAGGTCTTGACGCTCTGGGTGTCGATGACGGAGGCGGTCGGCTCGGGCTTGCGGCCTTCCTTCACGCGGGCGAGCGCGGCGAGGTCGTAGTTGAGCTGGGCGAAGATTCCCTCGTCGCGCCAGGCGGCGTAGTAGAAGTAGACGGTGCCATGGCCGGGGAAGTCGTGCGGGAGGTATTTCCAGGGGATTCCGGTGCGGTTGAGATAAAGGATTGCGTTGAACACGTCACGTGAGTCGACTTGGGCCGGCTTTCCGGTGGGTCGGCGTTCGAGCCGGGCGTTCCGCCAGGCCGTCAACGTCGGCTCGATCAGGGCCCATCGGGCGTCGGACAGGTCGCTGGGGTACGGCTTGCGCTCACTCACGGCACAGCGTGATCACGATCGAGGCGGAAGGCTCTGCTCCGCAGAAGAGCGGGAGATTCTGCCGCGTCTCCACGTCAGACGGGTTTCCGGGCGTAGAAGCGGATGAGACGGGCACCCGGGCTCACGTCCGCTCCTGGGATATTCGGCACTCACAAGGCGAACTATGTCGAAGCGGGGCGCTCACGTAAGCCGCATAGCAGCCTTGACCTGCATAAACGCCCTCTCAGACGGCGGTATGTGAGTCATTGCCTGTCTCGGCTTGGGTGCAGCTCTGGCTGAGCGACCGGTCGCGATGGCGTGCTTGGCGGACGTGGCATTGGTAGCTGAGCTGGGGCTTTGGCCGTCTGCAGGCTGTGCCGGAGCAGTCACTCGGTCGAAGCTACACCTGGCCTGATCGCGGCAATGGCGTCGCTGGCCCGGAGTGGTCATGTCTACGCTGGCGGCGTGACATTGGTGTGGGTGACGGGTAATTCAGGGGCTGGTAAGTCCACGGTCTGCGGGGTGTTGCGAGAACGTGGCTACGTTGCGCTCGACGCCGACGAGGACGGCTTCAGTCGCTGGATCGACCGAGCTAAGGGCGAGGTCGTGATGGATCCTCCGTATCCGGTTCCCAGGGGCTGGCTCGATCGATACGGGTGGGCGATCGTCCGTGAGCGCGTTGAGACCCTCGTCGAGGAGTCTCGTTTCCGCATCGCGTTCTTGTGTGGGTCGGCGGAGAACGAGGCAGACGTCCGCGATCTTTTCGACGTCATCGTGTGCCTGGTGATCGACGAGGACAACCTCCGTCACCGGCTCGCGACCCGCACTACGAACGCATTCGGTCAACATCCCGAAGAGCTCGCAGCGGCCCTGAAGTGGAATCCTCGGATGCGAGCGATCTACGAACGCCTCGGCGCGACGATCATCGATGCATCCAAGCCGGTGACCGAGGTGGTGGACAGCGTGGTCGATGCAGTTCAGGAGCTGAGAGGCGGTGCGTAAGTTGATGTCCGTTTCGCGTTTTCGGGAGGGGCGAGCGGGCTGGCCACGGTGTCGGCGGACGGCTACGGCCGCGGCTGGGTGAACAAGCCCTGCTCAGTCTCGACCAGGATTCTGCGTTCAGTCAGCCGCTTGAGTTTCAGGCGGGTGTTGTTGATGTTGTTGGGTGCGATCTCCAGGTCCATCGCCTCACACACCTGCCGCGCCCTCAGCGGCGCATCGGCCGCGGCGAACACCGCCATGATCTGCTGCTAGGCCGGATGGTCCGGCAGCTTCGGGGCTGGCGGCGCGGGCGAGGCCGGGTCGGGCAGTTCCAGCAACGTCTTGCGGGTGATCCGGACCTCCTCGGCGGCCTGGCTGAGTTCGTCCAGCCGTGCGGTCAGCTGCGCGATCTGCTCCCTGGTCGTCTCGGCCTGCCCGGCGATCTGCCGTTCCTGCTCCTCCAGCCGCGCAAGTACCGCCCCGAGGGTCAGCTCCCCGCCGGTCATGTGCTGCGCCAGGACGGAGCGGCGGCCTCGGTCAGCCGGCGCAGTATCACCGCGGTCATCGCCCAGTACACCCGCGACTCCGAACTGCGCGGCAGGTGCTCGTAGTCGCGCACCAGCCTGCGGTGCAGCATCAAGATCCCGTAGGCGCGCTCCACGATCCACCGTTTGGGGATCGGCACGAACCCGGTCCGGGCCGGGTTGCGATCCACGATCTCCACCTTGATGCCCACCTTCTGCCCGTGCATGACGACGGCGTTCTTGAAGCCCTGGTCGACCAGAGCCTTCTGAACGGTGTCGGTGTCGGCGGCGACCTGGTCCAGCAACGCGATGCCCGCAGCGTTGTCGTACACGGACGCAGCGAGCACCACCACCGCGATCACCAGACCTAATACGTCAACGGCCAGACCGCGCTTGCGGCCCGGTACTTTTTTGCCGCATCACACCCCGTCGACTCCGCGGGCACCCCGGCCGCCACGTGCACGCTCTGGGTGTCGAGCACCACCAGGCTCGGGTCCGCCTTCCGCCGCGCCTTCTCCCGCACCTGCCAGCGCAACAGGTCGTGGATGGTCCGGTCGGTGCCGTCATCGCGCCACTTGGTGAAGTAGTACATCACCGCGCCGCGCGGCGGCAGGTCGTGCGGAAGCAGGTCCCACTGGCAGCCAGTGCGGCCCTGGTAGAGCAGCGCGTTGACGATCTCCCGCATCTCGTACCGGCCCCGGTGACCGCTGACCGCTGACCGAGGGGTGCGCGGCCTTCCACGCGGCGATCACCGGCTCGACCAGCGCCCACTGCTCGTCGGACAGGTCGGTCTTGTAGGGCTTGCGCTCGCTCACGGTGTTCAGCCCAGCACGCCCGAGCCCACCGACCGGCCCGGATACCGCAATCCCATTCGTTCAGGTGACGACAAAGCCGTCAAAAAATTCACATACCGCACTCTCAGTGCGGGCAAGTGAGGGCGTACCGCCCGGCGCACACTGTTGCGCGGACGCCCCTGACGCAGACGGTGCGACACGCCATAGCGCCCGGCCCCTCAGGCGGAGACCTCCTCGGCGGGCAGCAGGTGGACCAGGCCGACCCGGTTCTCCTCGTCCGCCTTGATGTGGACGGCCCGCACTCTCCAGCGGCCGGCGGACAGCGGGACCGGCGCCTCGGCGGGCAACCCGCCACCGGGATACTCGACGCCCAGGTCGGCACCCGCTTCGGCGGAGTCCATGAGCACGGCCGGGCCGTCCGACACCCATGTGTGCCGCACTCTTCCCAAGGGGTGGCGGGGTCCCGCGAGCACCGCCTCCGCCGCCGCCCTCAGACCGGCCTCGGAAGTGGCTCCGAGCCACTGCAGGAAGGCTCTGCGCTCCGGCAGACAGCAGCTGGTCTCTCTGCTGTCCAACTGCACCAGGATTCCGGCCGGTTACCGCATTCAGATCAGCATCAACAGCCAGCCGCCGGCGGACTTCCACTTCCCCGTCGCCCCGACCCCGCAGGAGTCGGCGAACCCGGCCGGGGGCGTCTACACGATCGAACGCTCCCCACAGGCCGCCTCATTCGTCAACCTGCCTCTGACGACGCCGAGTTCGGCGACTCCCAGCGGCGAGGACCGGGGACCGTCCTCCTGACCACACGGAGGGCAGGTCTGTTCGTACGGCAGACCTGCTACTCCTCCGTCGGGGCCGGCCGGACCAGCCCCATCATCTGCTCCACCGTCTCGTTGCCCAGGCTCGGTGTCGTCAGGGGAAGGTTGTCGGGCCGCTGCCGGACGCCGTTCAGCAGGATCTCGATACAGCGCCGCCAGATGTCGGGCCGCCTGCCCTGGGTGAACCGACTGGCGGCGCTCAGCATCTCCACCATGACCGGGATGTCGGAGGGAGTGATCTCCGGGCGCAGGTCCCCGCTCTCCTGGGCCCGCCGGATCAAGGCCTCCAGAAAGGGGAGCATGCCGCCCCGCGCGGTCTCCAGGGGCTCGGAACTGTGACTGCCCAGCATGATCACTTCGTGCAGGCCACGGTTCTCGGCGAGATCGGCCCCCATCTCCGTGAGGAAATCGACGAACCCCTGCCACGGGTCCGGATGGACGAGCGCCCGCTCGGCGGACTGCTGGCGGATCTCCAAATCCTGCTGGAACAGGGCCCGTACGAGGGAGTCCTTGTCGGGGAAGCGCCGATACACGGTGCCGACCCCCACGCCGGCGTGCCGGGCCACGTCGTCGAGCGTGACTCCCAGCCCGTACTGACCGAAGACCTCCCGCGCGGCGCGCAGGATCTTCTCCCGGTTGAGGGCGGCATCGCGCCTCAGCGGGCGGTCGCCCTCCGTCGGACCATCAGCCCCAGCACCCTCAGCCATGCCGACATGCTAGCTCCGTTGATCACGACCGGGTTTGCGTTCGGTGTCCCGCACCCGCGGAAAACGTTCCAAGACCCGTCGAGGTAGACTTTCCGCGCCCATGAGGACCGTGTCGTGCCTGGTCGCGCGGCTGTCAGAGCGAGGGGGGTGGACGTCATCCAGGTTCGCCCCGCCCGTATCCAGGATGTCGCGGCCGCCGCGGGAGTCTCGGTGTCCACGGTGTCGAACGTCCTGAACCGGCCGGAGCGGGTCAACGCCCGCACCGCCGAGCGGGTCCGTGACGCCGTCGCCGCCCTCGACTACGTGCCGCATCCGGGAGCCGCCGGCCTGCGCACGGGGCACTCCTCCTCGATCGGGCTGGTACTGCCCGACGTTGCCAACTCCTTCTACTCACGCATCGCGCGGGGCGCGGCCAGCGCGGCCTACGACCACGGCTACTCGCTCGTGCTCTGCGACAGCGGAGACGACCCCGAGCGGGAGCAGGGCTACTTCACGATGCTCATCGAGCAACGGGCCGTCGGCGCGGTGGTGGTCCCGCTCGGCGCCGATCCCACCCGGCTCACCAGGCTGCGCGAACGCGGCATCCCACTCGTGCTCGCGGACCGCGCGTTGCCGTCCCAGGACGGCTGTTCCGTCTCCGTCGACGACATCGCCGGCGGCCGGATCGCCGTACAGCACCTCCTGGACCGCGGGGCGCGCGACATCCTCGTCGTGAACGGCGAGCGCGGGATCGTACAGTGCGCGGACCGCCACCAGGGCGCGCGCCAGGCCGTCCGCACCCAGCGCGAGGCGCGGCTGCGCCAGATCGTCGCCGACGAGATGACGGTGGCGTACGGCCTGGAAATCGCCCGTGGCCTCGACGAACTGCCCGACGGCGTCTTCTGCACCAACGACTTCCTCGCCGCCGGGCTGTGCCGGGGACTGGGCGAGCGTGGAGTGCGCATACCCGAGGAAGTGCAGGTGGTCGGCTACGGCGACCTCGACATAGCGAGCTTCGTGGGGACGACCCTGACGACGGTTCGGCAACCGGTCGAGGAGCTCGGCCGGGCAGCCGTGGGGATGCTGCTCGACGAGGTGGAGGCCCGCGCCGAACACGCCCACGAGACAAGGGTGTTCGCCCCCGACCTCGTCCTGCGCGACTCCACGCTGCCCCCGTCAGACCCGAGTTCGTAGCGTCACGGGCCCCATCAGCCCCGACGCGAACTGGGACGGGAAAGCCCAGGCGGTGGGGGTGGCTTCCGCCAGATAGGGGGCGAGGGTGTTGTTGACCGTCACCTCCACACGGACCGTCCGCCCTGCGGCGCCCGGGAGTTGAAACAGGTACGGGGGACAGAACGCCTCGCCGACGCACTCCCCGTCGAGAGCCACCGACATGCTGCCGCGCACCCGCCCGAGGTCCAGCACCGGGTCCGCCCCGGCCGGCACCGCCACCTCCCGCGAGTACGTCACCCCACCGCTCCAGCCGCCCAGCCCCAGCAACTGCCAGTCCCCCAGCGGATATCGCGCCGGCACGGTACGGACGCGCACCGGTCCGCGCCATGCGGACCCTCCCCGCAGGGCCGCCGCGGGCTCGGTGACGATCTCCAACTCCGTTGCCTGTGCCAGCGGTTGATCCAAGGTCAGCGATTCACCGTCGAGGGACATCTGGCCACCGTCACCGACCCGCACCATCGCAGCCAACTCCAGCGGCAGATCCAGCGATACGGTGCCCGGCGGCACGGTGAAGCGGAACCGTTGCGCGCGGGGCCGGACGGTGTCCGTCGACCGCAGGGGCAGTACGGCGGTGCCGAGCACCGGTGCGCCGCTCAGCCACTCGGTCTCCGGCAACGGGTGCGGTCGTACGGCCGCGTAGCAGTGCTGCAACTCGCCCCAACGGCCGTCATGTTCGACGGTCCGGCCGTGCCACTCCCCTGTCTCGGCCTCCCAACCGGCCCCACTGGTCAGAGAGTTCACCGCCGACTCTGTGCGGGCCACGCAGTCGACGAACACCGCCTCGCTCGGGTGCACGGCGTCGGCCACCACCTCCAGAACGTGTTCGCCTTCTTCCAGGGCGAGTTGGTGGCGGAAGAACATCGGTACGGCGCCCCAGTCGGACTCGTAGTACTCCGCCTTCTCCTGGCGTGCCACGACCGACCCGTCGAGGAGCACGGTGACGCCCACCGCGGCGCCCACCACGAGTACCGCCTCTCCAGAGGCGTGCAGACGGCCTCGATAGGTGACGCCGCCGTGCGGTCGTACGTCCTCGGGCAGGCACATGAACTGTGGGCGCGCGGTGAATCCGTCCGGGCGGGTCAGGCAGAAGTAGCTGCCCAGGGGGGTGCCCGCGGTGCCGGAGATCAGCAGCGGCCTGTCCTGGGCATCGGCCAGTTCGTATTCGAGGACGTTGCGGGGCCGTTCGACCGTCACGCGTGCGGTGGTGAGGTATCCGGTGGTGGTGTCGAGGAGTTCGCCATTCCACCACACCCGTTTGACGGCCGCGGCGCCCACATGCAGATCGGCGGGTCCGCGGTGGTCCGTCTCGGCGATCGCCCGGACCCTGGCAACCGTGCCGGGTCCGGGCACGGGGACGCGCACGAACTCCTCGGGCACCAGCCCCTTGTTGCCGAGCAGGCCATCCGGTTCCGGGATCCCCCGGCTCGACGAGTACAGCGAGACCCGCCAGTCCTCGTCGGACAGGGTGAGGGGGAGGGTACCGGCGAGGACTCGTTCGACGTCGGGCCCGTCCAGCGGTTCGGGGGCCTGGGCGGCGGGTGTCGGAGACAGGACGCGGACAAGGTTGCCGTAAGTCGCCCGTGTGGGTTGCCAGTTGGCGTCCGGTCCCTCCGTCTCGGTCCAGCGCATGGTCCAGATCTGCGGTGCGGCGACGGACGAGCCCGCCGGGAGCGCCAGGTCGCCCCAGGTGTTGTCCATGGTGGAGACCAGGCGCCCTTCCCAGCCGTCCGAGATGTCGGTCGTCCGCTCCGGCCTCAGCGGCGGCGTGGCCGTCCGGGGTGTCTGCGGGGTGCCTTCGCGCCACACCACGAGGACGGCGGGGGCGCCTTCCAGTGGCACCGCGATGGTCGAGCGGCCGTCCCGGACCGTGATGTCCGCCCGCTGCCGGGTGCCGGTCGCAGGGTTCCAGATCTCGGCCTCGGCGACCTCGGCGTGCACGGTGACGGTCGAGTGGCGGGCGTAACGGGCGGGGTCCGCCTCGTGGTCGGCGTCTCCCGGCTGCTTGCGGGCGTCGGGGAAGGCCCCCGTCACCAGGGCCACCGCCTCGACTCCCTTTCTCCTGACGAGGAGTGGCATCTCGCCGGTCGCGTGTCCGGCGTTGTCCGCCACCGTCGCCGCGCCGTCCTCCGCGTCGCTCGCCCGCTCCAGTCGCGGGTGCTTCAGTAGGGCGGCGACCACGGAGTCGTCGCCGGCCAGTCCTGCGGCCGACGCGGGCGGACGGCCCACGACCACCACCCGGCCGCCCGCGTCGAGGAGTTGGGTCAGCCGGTGTGCCGTCTCCTCCTCCAGGACGCCCGCCGAGGGCAGCAGAACGGCGCGGTACGCCAAGTCCCTTACTCTCAGGGCGCCTTCGGTGGCCGTGGCGCGCTGCACGGAGGCGTCGTCGATGATGTCGTAGGAGATGCGGTGGCGGTCCAGTGAACCGACGCGCGGGCCGAGCCAGTTGTTCGTGCCGCACAGGCCGAGGTAGTGCTCCTGCGTCTCGTCGACGTCGGCGTGGTCGTCGCCGAGGCGGCCGTCGCCGAAGTGGTGGACGGGTGCGTCGAGCGGGAGAAGGGCCTGCATGGTGGCGGTGGGGTGGAGGACCGCGACGTCGGCGCTGTAGGTGCCCCAGGACATGATCGAGCAGATCCGGGCGACGGCGCGGGCGAACGCCGGGTACTGCTGCCAGTAGGGCTGACGCCAGTCGGTGGACGGCGGTGCCCACTCGAACCAGCCGCCCGCGGTGCCGAAGTAACTGGCGTGCGGGTTGTACAGGTTGGCGCCGCTGCGCAGGAAGGGCAGCAGCCAGTCGTAGGTGTCGGCGAGGGTGCCGCCCCAGCCGGAGGAGTGGAACGCCTCGATCCAGACGCGCTCGTGTCCGTAGAGATGGGCCATGGAGGAGTGGACCTTGGAGTCGCCGTGGTGGTCGCTGCCGACGGCGCCGTACCAACGGTGGGTGCGGAAGTAGTCGGTGTAGAGCTGTGTCGACTGGGCCGGGAATCCGGCTCGCGCGGGGTTGCTCTGGTCGGCCCCGATGAGCATGCCGCGTTCCTCGTGCCAGGCCGCGAGGGGCTTGAAGAGAGCCTCCTCGGTGAGTTCGGCGCGGACGGCGTAGTAGTCGCCGCGGATCTTCGACGCGCGGGCGTCCGCCGGGCCGAACAGGGCCGGCAGGTGGTCGAGCAGGTCGTAGCCGCGGCGGGCGCGGAACTCCTCGGGGAAGCCGGGGCTCCAGGAGTTCGTGGCGGGCAGTTCGTCCTGGAAGCTGCCCGCGATCACGTTGCCCAGGTACTCGGGGACGCGGCGGTCGTACCCGTGGTGCACGGCGTCCAGCAGCAGTTCCCCGGCGTGCGGGGAGAGGTAGTCGAAGGCGGTGGGGACGGCGACGACGAGCCGGACGTCCGTGCCGTCGGCGGCCGTGATCCGGAAGGTGTCGGAGTCGAGGGCCACTTGTAGCCGACGGCCCGTCAAGTCGTAGGCGGCGACGATGGTTTCGGCACCGTGCGGGGCGACCGTGCAGCCCGAGACGGTGGCCCGGCGGGAGCGCAGTGCGCGGCCGGTGGCGGCCAAGTGCCATCGGGTGACGGCTCCTTGGACGTTGGCGCCGGAGAAGCCGATCTGGTCGTAGAACCACAGGCGGGTGCCGATGTCCCGGGCGATCCGGCAGGCGTCCGTGAAGCGGTCCCACCATTCCTCGCCGAACCACGGCGGGTCGTCGGTCCGGGCGCCGAAACTCGGGCCCGCCGGGGCCAGGTTGATCACCACGAGGTTGTGGACACCGCCGTCGGCGAATCTGCGCAGCTGCCAGTCGAGACGCTCGCGGGTGACCTTGGCGCCGGACCACCACCACAGCGGGGTGGGGCCGAAGTCGCGGGGCGGGGCGTCGAAGAGCTGCTGGAGCGCGGGAGAGATCACGTCGGCGGTCCTTCCGAGTGCGGCTCGGTCACCCACATGGATCAAAAACGTTTTAGGTCGACTCAGTCGTCTGCCACCTGCAATGTTGGCACCGGTGACGGGGAGCGGGAAGAAGGCTGACACTTCTTCACGTCGAATGGCGCAAGGGGACTTGTTGGAACGTTTTCCGAACCCTATATTCACTGCGACCCCGGCCCCGGAGCCGTGAGGAGCCGCATCATGAGCCGATTCCTACCCGCTGCCCAGGCCCACCCGGAGCAGCCCATCCCGAAGCACTTGTGGAAGGTCGCCGCCCTTTCGGGCATGGCCTCCTACCTGGACGCCGCGCTCATCGTCAGCATCGCCGTCAACCTGGCCATCTACCGCGACAGTTACGACATGGGCGTGTGGATGGCCGGGGCGATCAGCGCGATCGTCACCGGCTGCATCGCCGTCGGCTCCCTCGTCGGCGGACGCCTCGCCGACCTGTTCGGGCGCCGCCGCGTCTACAACCTGGACATCCTCTGCTACGCGGTGGGCGCGATCGTCATCACGCTGGCGCCGAACGACATCGTGCTCTTCGTAGGCGTGCTCGTCGCGGGACTGGCGGCCGGTGCGGACCTGCCGACGTCCCTGGCCGTGGTCTCGGACGCCGCGCCCCCCGAGGGCCGGGCGCGGCTGGTGTCCTTCACCCAGGTCATGTGGGTGCTGGGCATCGTCGTCGTGATCTTCCTCGGCTATCTCCTGTCCGACACGGGCCTGACCGGGGCGCGGTTCATCACCGGCCATCTGGTCGTCGCCGCACTGGTCACCTGGCAGCTCCGCTCCCGGCTGGAACTGCCCGACGAGCCGGCCGAGGAGGAAGTACCGCAGGAGGTCGTGCCGCGCGGCATCGAGCTGAGGAACATCTGCAACCGCGCCACGCTGCTGCCGATGGCCGCGACCTTCGTCTACTACGTCACCTGGGGCATCGGCGCCAACACCTTCGGCCAGTTCGGCACTTACCTGCTGGTCACGGTCAGCGGTGCCTCGCAGAGCCTGGCCACCGGGATCAACCTGGCGTTCCTGCCCATCGCGCTGGTGCTGACGTTCGTCTTCGTCCGGCTCGCCGACACCCCCTGGCGCGACCGGCTCTTCTACGTCTTCACGGTCGTGCAGGTCGTCGCCTTCTGCATCGCCTCCCTCACGGCCGGTGCCCTGGTCGGCATGCTCGTCTTCTTCGTGCTGTACCAGATCTCCAACCCCTTTGCCGGGGAGGCCAGTTACAAGGTGTGGTCGCAGCTGACCCTGCCCCCGGACACCCGCGGCACCACGCAGGGCCTCACCTACGCCCTGTCGCGCGGGGTCTTCGCCGGCGTCGCGTTCGTCACGCCCGCCCTGATGGACTACAGCGCCTCGGTCCTGCTCTGGTCGATAACTCTCTGCATGGCGGCGTCGGGCGTCGCGGGCGTGTACGTCATCCATGTCCTCATCCGGCGTTCCCCCGAGACAACGGCCGCCCGGGTCGAGGGACTCGGCGTGGCCCGGACCTGAGTCCGCACCGGAACCCGGAAGGGACACCCCGCATGACAACGACCGACCCCCTGACCGCGACCGCGGAACGCGCCGCCGCCCTGCGGGAGTTGCTGCCCCCGGTGACCCGTCGTCGGACCCGGATCGGACTGGTGGCGGGCGGACTCGGCACCTACTGGCCGCAATTCCCCGACCTCCTTCCGCAGTTGCAGGAGTCGTCCGCCTATGTGGCCGACCGTTTCCAGCAGTTGGACGCGGAGGTGACCGACGTCGGCTTCGTCTCCGACGCGGTGGAGGGAGCGGCAGCGGCGGAGCAGCTGCGCTACGCGGACTGCGACTTGATCGTGCTGTTCCTGACGACCTACCTGACCTCGTCGATGGTGCTGCCGATCGCACAGCGCTCGCACACCCCCGTCCTGGTCATCGACCTCCAGCCGTCCGAGCGGATGGACCACGCCTCCTTCGACACGGGCGCCTGGCTCGCGTACTGCGGACAGTGCCCGGTGCCCGAGGTCGGCAATGTCTTCCGCCGGGCCGGCATCCCCTTCCGGTCGGTGTCGGGCTGGCTGCGCCAGGAGTCGGCCTGGCGGCGCATCGAGCAGTGGGTCCGGGCGGCCCGGGTCCGGGCCGCGCTCCGACACGCCCGGCACGGCCTGATGGGGCATCTGTATCCCGGCATGCTCGACGTGTCGACCGACCTGACGCTGCTCCCGGCGACCTTCGGCTCGCATGTCGAGGTGTTGGAGTTCGACGATCTACGGCAACGGGTGGAGCGGGTGAGCGAGGCCGAGACCCGTGAGCGGACGGCTCTCGCCCGGCGGATCTTCGCCGTGGACGACAGCGTGGTCGACGAGGACCTCGCGTGGGGAGCGACCGTCTCGGTCGCGCTCGACCGGCTCGTCGAGGACTTCGGCCTCGACACCCTCGCCTACTACCACCGCGGTCTCGACGGCGAACTGCACGAACGGCTCGGCGCCGGCATGATCCTGGGCGCCTCCCTGCTCACCGCCCGGGGTGTGCCGGCCGCCGGTGAGTACGAACTCCGCACCAGCCTGGCCCAGTTGGTGACGCAGAGCATCGGCGCCGGTGGCTCCTTCACCGAGATCCAGGCCCTCGACTTCGAGGACGGGGTCGTGGAGATGGGGCACGACGGGCCCGCGCACCTCGCGGTCGGCGCCCGTGACCCGCTGCTGCGCGGCCTGGGCGTCTACCACGGCAAGCGTGGGTGGGGCGTCAGCGTGGAGTTGGACGTCCAGCGCGGTCCCGTGACCCTGCTCGGCCTGGGCCAGGACGCCGACGGCTCCCTGTCGTTCATCACGTCCGAGGGCAGCGTCGTACCCGGACCGCTGCTCGCGATCGGCAACACCACCAGCCGCGTCGACTTCGGCCGCGATCCCGGCGAGTGGGTCGACGCGTGGAGCGCCACGGGCGTCGGCCATCACTGGTCCCTCGCCCTCGGCCACCACTCCGCCGACTTCCGCGCCGCCGCGTGCCTGCTGGGCATCGAACACCGGGAGGTGTGAGGGCGGCCGGGTCAGTAGGGCGCCTGGATGCTGTGGTTCGCCAGCGCCACGGAGTAGCGGGTCAGCAGCGCGTCGAGGCCCGCCAGCAGCAATCCCGCGGACTCCCCCGCCTCGGCGAGGTCGCCGCGCTCGCAGGCCTCGACCACCTCGGCCACATCGCTGCGGAGTATGTGCAGGGAGTCGCCCTGGATCAGCACACCGGGAAACCGGCGCCCGGGCAGACGGACCACGGCGTCGTTCCCGCCGTCAGTGAACAGCTCTACGTCAACGTGTTCCATGGCGCCATCCAACCGGACAGCACCGCCCGACATCAACGAAGTTGTACACAGCGCACTTTGAGCCCCCGCGCGACTCGTCCCGTCCTCGTCACGGTCGCGCGGATCCGCCGCCCGCCACACCGGCGTACGACCGCTTCCCCGACTGCCCGCCCCGGCCGCGCACCCAGAAGAACAGAACCACCGAGGACACCGCGGCGACCGCGCACCAGGTCGAGACGAACTCCAGCTCCCACAAGGTCCAGCAGATCAGCGCGCCGACCGTGACCAGGACCCCCAGCACCAGCAGCCCGCGGTCACCGGACAGCAGCAGCGAGCCGACCGTCGCCACGAGGTAGCCGGCGATGACCAGTTGGGGGTGGGCAAGGTCGACGACGTACCCGACGGTGTGGCCGCGGATCTCGGACGTCACCGGGTGCACGACGAGGGCGTAGGCGAGTGCCGCGGCCGTGGCCGCCCCGATCGCCAGCAGTACGGCGATCCGGGGCCGGGCCTGTGGTGGCGCGGCGCACCACACCCCCGCCGGGACCCATACCGCCAGCAGCGGCAGGGCGATGACGGCCCAGGTGACGGTGGCCGCGCCGGTGCCTCCGCCGGCGGCCCACACCAGCGATTCGACGATCTGGTGGACACCGAGCACCCACGGCAGGGCGGCCATGGGCAGATCGGCCGGCCGGCGGGTCCGGGCCACACAGGCCACCCCCACGGCGAGTACTCCGGCGCCCGCGACGAGATCGGCCTTCGCACTCCAGCACATCGCTCCCCCACGTGATCGGTCCGCGTCCGCCTGCGCCACCTTCACGCTACGTCTCCACCCCGCCGTGTGCCGGGTGACATCGCAGGCGCGGCGTGCCGTGATCACATACCCGCGCGCGCCCTTTCGATCCCCCGCCCGTTCAACGCACCCGTCCCCCGGCCCAGTTGACGGCCGGGCCCCGAAACCACCCCCGGCCTGCGCGCGAGCGTCCTCCCGTGATTGGCTGAGCCCGCCCACCGCACACCGTGCGCACGCACAGGAGGACATCGCAGCCATGAGCAACGCCTACACGTTCGAGTACAAGGTCGTCAGCTTCCGGGAGTCGCTGATCGGCGACGCGCTGGACGGCGACAAGCTGGAGAAGGTCCTGAACAAGCACGCCGAGGACGGCTGGGGCCTGAAGGCGATCACGGCCGCCGACGTCAAGGGCCGGATCGGTCCCGGCGCGGTCGAGGGCCTGCTCCTCACCTTCGAGCGGCCCCGCGCGTAGCGGCTGGAAACGGCGGCCGACCGGTGCCGGTGAGCGAGGCTCGGCTCGTCCAGCCGTAAGGCGGAGGAGGGCGTGCCGGGCTCCGCGTCTGCGGCATGATCCGTCCGGACAGGCCGGGAGCGGTCAGCGCCGGGGAGTCGTGGGCGGCGTACCGGGCCCCGGGATCTCCCCCGACCCGCGCGGGATCAGTTCGGTCGGCATGACGACCCGGCGCGGTGGTGACATGTCGCCGTGGATGCGGGCGAACAGCAGGTGCGCGGCGCTCGTCGCGAGGGCGACCGGGTCCTGCGCGATGACGGTGACCGGCGGGGTCAACTGCGCGGCCAGCGCGAAGTCGTCGAAGGCGATGAACGCGACGCCGGCGGGCAGCACCGGCAGTGCGCCCAGCGCGAGGACCTCGTTGCCCGCGAGTAGGGCCGTGGGCGGTTCGGGTGCGGAGAGGATCGCGGTGACGGCCCGGGCGGCGTCCGCGCCGGAGCCGAGTCCGTGCCGGGCGAGCGCCGGATCGGCGTCGATGCCCGCGGCGCTCAGGGCCGCCAGATAGCCGCGGTGGCGTTCGCCGAAGGTCCAGATCTCCTGCCTGTCGCCGAGGTAGCCGATCCGGCGGTGGCCGTACGCGACGAGATGGCGTACGGCCCGTTCCACCGCGCCGAAGTTGTCCACCACGACGGTGTCCACGTCCAGGCCCGGTGCAGCCCGGTCCACGCACACGATCTTCGTGCCCCGCGCCTGCGCCGGGCGCAGAAAGCGGTGGCTGCCCGCGGCCGGGGTGAGGATCAGTCCGTCGACGCGTCGGGCGGTGAAGGCCGCGACGACCTCTCGTTCGCGGTGCGGGTCGGCGCGGCTGGAGCCGATGAGGACCATGTTGCCGCGCCGGTGGGCGATGTCCTCGATGGCCGAGGCGACGGTGGCCATGAAGGGGTCGGCAACGTTGTCCACCATCAGTCCGATGGTCTGGCTCAACTGGTCCGTGCGGCGCAACTGCCGTGCCACGTCGTCGCGTTGATAGCCCAGTTTGCGGACCGCGGCCTCGACGCGAGCGGCGGTGCGGGGCGCCACGCCCGCCTCGCGGTTGACCACCCGGGACACCGTCATCACGCTCACGCCCGCCTCCGCGGCCACGTCTTTCATCCTGGGACGACCGGTCACGCCGCGTCCTCCAGATCTCGTCGCGCGCGACGAGACCGACGGCCGTCGGCGTGCGCCCGAACCGTGTCCGTCACGACCCTTGACGCCCACTCATGGGCCTCCCAGAATCGACGAACTGTTAACGATACCAACCAGAAAGCACAGCATGGCCTCTGCAAGGGAACCACTTCTCGCGGCACATGGTGTGGTCAAGCGTTTCGGCCATGTCCAGGCGCTCCAGGGCGCCGACTTCACGGCGTACGCCGGTGAGGTCGTCGCACTGATCGGTGACAACGGTGCCGGCAAGTCGACGTTGGTGAACGTACTTTCCGGTGTGCTCACCCCGGACGAGGGCGAAGTGCGCCTGGAGGGAGTGCCGGTCCGGTTCACGGGCCCGATGGACGCGCAACGGCACGGAGTCGAGACCGTCTACCAGGATCTTTCGCTGGCGCCCGATCTGGACGCGGCGGCCAATCTCTACCTCGGCAGGGAACTCGTGCGCGGGGGTCTGCTCGGCCGCCTGGGCGTGCTCGACCGGCCCACGATGCGGCGCGAGGCGATCGCGGCCTTCGGTGAACTGGGAGTCGAACTGAAAGATGTGACGGCTCCTGTGACAACGTTGTCGGGAGGGCAGCGGCAGTCGGTTGCCGTAGCCCGCGCGGTGGCCTTCGCCAACAAGGTCATCTTCATGGACGAGCCGACCGCCGCCCTGGGCGTCGTCCAGCGCGCCCGGGTTCTGGAGACCGTGCGCAGGGTCGCCGACCGGGGCATCTGCGTCGTCCTCATCAGCCACAACATGCCCGAGGTGCTGTCGGTCGCGGACCGGGTCGAGGTGCTGCGACTGGGCCGCCGGGTCGCCTCGTTCACCGCGGCCGACGCCACGATCGAGAAACTCGTCGGCGCCATGACCGGATCGCTGGACGAGCCCGCGCACAACGGGAACCTCGGCGCGACCGAAGCGGAGGACGGCCGATGAGCGCCAACAGCCAGGACATCAAGCCGGCGGCCAAGGCGCCGGACGTGTCCCCGTCCGACGGTGGAAGGTTCGCCGTACCCCCGTGGCTGCGACGGGCCGCCGGCATCAGCGAGTTGTGGACCTTCGTGATCCTTCTCGCGCTGGTCGCGTTCTTCACCATCGCGGCGCCGGGCAAGTTCTTCACGCAGTACGACCTCACGCAGATCGCCGTGAACGCGGCCATCTATCTTGTCCTCGGTGTCGGCATGACGTTCGTGATCATCACCGCGGGCATCGACCTGTCGATCGGCTCGGTGCTGGTGCTGGCGGCGGTCGCGGCGGGCGAGTACAACATCCACCACGGCGGACCCGCCTCCAGCTGGGGCACGGTCGCCGTCTGTGTCGTCATCGCCCTTGCGGTGGGCGCGGGTTGGGGCGCGTTGCAGGGGGCGGTGGTGGCGACCGGGAAGGTGCCCCCGCTGATCGTGACCCTGGGCGGTCTGGGCGCGGCGCTGGGCATCGCCGAACTCGCCACCGGCGGCCAGGACCCGGCGGGTGCCGCCGCCACCCACCTCCAGAACAGCCTGGGCTTCGGCAAGTTGGCCGGCATCCCGTGGATGGTGATCCTGGCCGCGGCGGTCACCGCCCTGTTCGGCGCGGTGCTCGGCGCCACGAGGTTCGGCAGCCACACCCTGGCGATCGGCTCCAACCCGACCGCCGTCCGGCGCGCGGGCATCCCGGTGGGCCGTCATCTGATCATGGTGTACGGCCTGATGGGCCTGCTGGCCGGTCTCGGCGCGGTGATGTGGCTGGCCTCGTACGGGACGACGTCCATCGCCGGGCACTCCACCGACAACCTGAAGGTGATCACCGCCGTGGTCCTCGGTGGCACCAGCCTGTTCGGCGGGCGGGGCTCCGTGCTCGGCACGGTGATCGGTGTGTTCATCCCCGCCGTGCTGACGACCGGGCTGATCGTCATCGGTGTGCAGCAGTACTGGCAGGACGTCGCCGTCGGTGTCGTCCTGGTCGCGGCCGTCTACATCGACCAGATGCGCCGGAAGACCCGAGAGCGTGCGTGACCCCCTCCCCGACCTTCGCCCCCACCCTCGTACGACTCTGGAGGACAGCCTTATGTCGAGCATTCGCATCACGCGCAAAGCACTGGTCGCCGCCGGCACCGTGCTGGTCCTGACCGGTGCCGCCGCCTGCAGTTCGTCGAGCGACAGCGGCGGTTCGGGGTCGAAGGGGGGTGCCTCCGGGAAGAAGGTCCGGCTGATCACCGGTGTGAAGAGCGACCCCTTCTACATCACCATGACCTGCGCGGCGCAGACCGAGGCCAAGGCCAAGGGCATGGACTTCTCGGCGGACGGTTCCGCGCAGTGGGACGTGTCGGTGCAGCGGCCCCTCCTCGACTCGGTGGCGGCCTCCCGGCCGGACGGGCTGCTGATCTCGCCGGTCGACGTCAGCGCGCTCACCCCGTCGCTCAAGCAGATCCAGTCGGCCGGGACCAAGGTCGCCCTCGTCGACACCACGGTGACCGATCCCTCGATCGGCATGACCCGGATCTCGTCGGACAACGAGAAGGGCGGCCGGGTGGCGGCCGACGCGCTCGCCAAGCTGATGAACGAGAAGGGCTCGGCGATCGTCATCAGCGTCAAACCCGGTGTCTCCACCACGGACGCCCGCATCAAGGGCTTCACCGAGGAGATGAAGAAGTACCCGGACATCAAGATGCTGCCCACGCTCTACGACAACGACCTGCCGGCGACCGCGGCCTCGCAGATCCAGTCGACGCTGGCGGCCCATCCCGACCTGGGCGGTGTCTTCGCGGGCAACACCAACACCGGTACCGGCATAGCCACGGGTCTCAAGCAGGCCGGCAAGCAGGGCACCGTGAAGGTCGCCGCGTTCGACGCCGAGCCGGACGAGGTCGCCTCCCTCAAGGCGGGCACCCTCCAGGTGCTGGTCGCGCAGGACCCGGCGGCGATCGGCAAGGAGGCCGTGGACCAGCTGGCCGCGGCCTTCGAGGGCAAGTCGGTCCAGAAGTCGATCGGCACCAACATGGTCGCCATCACCAAGGCGAACATGGACCAGCCCGAGATCAGCAAGTACTTCTACAAGGCGGGCTGCTGACCGGACCGCGACCACAGGTTCTGCCGGGCACTCCCGCGCTTCCGGGGTGCCCGGCAGAACTGCTCCAGGAGAGGGACTTTGCATGACCATGCGCGAGCGTGCATAATCTTCCTATGTCTAAGGTCCTCACCTCCCTCCCCACCGGCGAGCGCGTCGGCATCGCCTTCTCGGGCGGACTCGACACCTCCGTCGCGGTCGCCTGGATGCGCGACAAGGGTGCCGTCCCCTGCACCTACACCGCCGACATCGGCCAGTACGACGAGCCCGACATC
Source organism: Streptomyces hokutonensis (assembly GCF_042751305.1). Lineage (GTDB taxonomy): Bacteria > Actinomycetota > Actinomycetes > Streptomycetales > Streptomycetaceae > Streptomyces > Streptomyces hokutonensis_A. The sequence continues at coordinate 1,061,295 of NZ_JBHYWD010000001.1, read as the reverse complement.
GCCTCGGTGCCCGGCCGCGCGCAGGCCTACGGCGCCGAGATCGCGCGTCTGGTCGACTGCCGAGCGGCGCTGGTCGAGGAAGGTCTGGCCGCGCTGACCTGCGGGGCGTTCCACATCCGCTCCGGCGGGCGCGCCTATTTCAACACCACCCCGCTGGGCCGTGCCGTCACCGGCACCCTGCTGGTCCGGGCGATGCTCGAGGACGACGTCCAGATCTGGGGCGACGGCTCGACCTTCAAGGGCAACGACATCGAGCGGTTCTACCGCTACGGCCTGCTCGCCAACCCGCACCTGCGGATCTACAAGCCCTGGCTGGACGCGGACTTCGTGACCGAGCTCGGCGGCCGCAAGGAGATGTCGGAGTGGCTGCTCGCACACGAGCTGCCCTACCGCGACAGCACGGAGAAGGCGTACTCCACCGACGCCAACATCTGGGGTGCCACCCACGAGGCCAAGACGCTGGAGCACCTGGACACGGGCGTGGAGACCGTCGAGCCGATCATGGGCGTCCGCTTCTGGGACCCGTCGGTCGAGATCGCCACCGAGGACGTGACGATCGGTTTCGACCAGGGCCGCCCGGTGACGATCAACGGCAAGGAGTTCGCCTCCCCCGTCGACCTGGTGATGGAGGCCAACGCCATCGGCGGCCGCCACGGCCTGGGCATGTCCGACCAGATCGAGAACCGGATCATCGAGGCCAAGAGCCGCGGCATCTACGAGGCGCCCGGCATGGCCCTGCTGCACGCCGCCTACGAGCGCCTCGTGAACGCGATCCACAACGAGGACACCGTCGCCCAGTACCACAACGAGGGCCGGCGCCTGGGCCGCCTCATGTACGAGGGCCGCTGGCTGGACCCGCAGGCCCTGATGGTCCGGGAGTCCCTGCAGCGCTGGGTCGGCTCGGCGATCACCGGTGAGGTCACCCTGCGGCTGCGGCGCGGCGAGGACTACTCGCTGCTCGACACCACGGGCCCGGCGTTCAGCTACCACCCGGACAAGCTGTCGATGGAGCGCACCGAGGACTCGGCGTTCGGCCCGGTCGACCGGATCGGCCAGCTGACCATGCGCAACCTCGACATCGCCGACTCCCGCGCCAAGCTGGAGCAGTACGCCGTGCTCGGTCTGATCGGCAGCGGCAACGCGGCGATCGGCGCCGCGCAGGCCGCCGCGACCGGTCTCATCGGCAGCATGCCGGAGGGCGGCGCCGAGGCCATCGCCTCCCGTGGCGAGGTCTCCGAGGACGAGGCGCTGCTGGACCGCGCCGCGATGGAGTCCGGCACGGACTGACCGAACTCCGGGACACAGCACCGCCGTTGGGCCGGTTCGACGCGTTCGCCGTCGGGCCGGCCCTTCGTCGGTCGAAGTCAACACAGGGCCCGCGTAACCTTCCCCCGTGACCACAAGCGAGCCGGTCGGCATGAGTGTCGACGCGATGATCGATGACCTCCGGACCCTGGTCGAGGTCGAGTCCCCCTCCCGCGATCTGGACGCCTTGCGGAAGTCGGCCGAGACCGTCGCCGCCGTGATCGAGGGGCGGCTCGGCGGTCGGGCCGTACTCGTCGACAGTGAGGGCGGGCCGCACGTCCACTGGTCCGGCGGTGGCACACCCCGCGTGCTGATCCTCGGTCACCACGACACGGTGTTCCCGCTGGGCACCCTCGAACGCCGCCCGTTCGAGGTCGAGGACGGTCACGCCACCGGACCCGGTGTCTTCGACATGCTCGGCGGTCTGGTGCAGGCGGTCCACGGGCTGGCGTCGCTCGACGACCGGTCCGGCGTCGAGATCCTGGTGACCGCCGACGAGGAGGTCGGCTCCCACTCCTCCCGGGCCCTGATCGAGGAACGCGCGCTCGCCTGCGGTGCCGTGCTGGTGGTCGAGGGTGCCGCCGACGGCGGGGGCGTGAAGACCGGCCGCAAGGGCTGCGGCACCTTCGAGGTGTCCGTCGCGGGCCGGGCCTCGCACGCCGGGCTGGAGCCCGCCGCCGGGGTGAACGCGCTGGTCGAGGCGGCCCATCAGGTGCTGGCCATCGCGGAGTTGGGGCGGCCCGAGGTCGGTACGACGGTCACGCCGACCGTCGCGTCTGCGGGCACGCTGGACAACGTCGTACCGGCGGCGGCGACCGTCGTCGTGGACGTCCGCGTCGAGTCGGCCGAGGAGAAGGAGCGGATCGAGTCCGCGTTCGCGGCGCTGACCCCGTATCTGGACGAGGCCGTGATCACCGTACGGGGAAGTGTCGGCCGGCCGCCGATGCCCGAGTCGGCGGCGGCCGGCCTGTTCGCGGTGGCGCGGCGGCTGCTGCCCGGTCTGGAAGGCAGGGCGGTCGGTGGTGGCAGCGACGGCAACTTCACGGCCGCGCTGGGAGTGCCGACACTCGACGGGCTGGGCGCGGTCGGGGGCGGGGCGCATGCCGACCACGAGTATCTGGTCGTCGCGTCGATGGCCGAGCGGGCGTGGCTCGTCGCCGGGCTGGTGGACGCGATCCGGAGTGTTTGATCCCGGTCATGTCAGAACCGCTCGGACGGCATCAACCGACCGGCGAAGAGCCATACTTGACCATACGGGGCATTGTCCCGTCCTGGCCTGAATCGGGAGAGCGGCATCCGGTGAGCAGCATCAGCAAGGTGGCGGGCAAGGTCGAGGTACGGCTCCGCTGGGATCCCAGTCCCTGGGGCAGCCGGCCGTGCCGGCTGGACATCATCGCGGCGACCTACACGGCCGACGCCCCGCACGGACGTCCGGTGTACGTCGTCAACTCCGAGAGCCGCTCGCCGGACGGCACCATCAACATGAGCCGGCACAGCGAGACCGGTCAGGGGTACGGCGACATCGAGGTGATGGTGCTGGAACTCGACCGCCTGGCCGCGTCCTTCGGGCGGGTGGTCGTGGGGGTGGCGATCCATCAGAACGGCGGTGCCCGGATCTTCGGTGATCTGTCGCACGCCAGAACGCAGGTCGTGGAGGGGTACAAGGAGTTGCTGTCGGACGACTTCGCCAAGGTGAGCGGGTCCACCGCGGCGACCGTCGGGGAGTTCACCAAGGACGCCGCCGGGGACTGGGAGTTCCGCCCGATGGTGCGCGGGTTCGACAGCGAGCCGCTCGGCTTCAGTGCGGAGATGGGCAGCGTGCCTCAGGCCTGACCGGCCGGTCCGCTTTGAAGTGCGGGAGCAGCGCCACGGCGGTCGGCCGCCTGTGGCGCAGTTCGTGGACCAGGCCGAGGACGACGGCGGTGCCCACCGCGACGAGGTGCTCGCGGCCCGCCAGATTGGGCTTCACGATCGACTCCCACACCATCGAACCGCCGGTGAGGACGAACACGACGGGCGCCCGGCGGACGACGGCGAGATAGGTGAAGAGTCCTACGACGGCTGCGGACGGCCCGGTGTCGAGAACGTGCCCGATCTCGGGGCGCAGTCCGATGCCCCCGCAGCCGGGCCCGATCAGGAGCATGACGCGCACGGTGAGGGTGCCGGCCAGTGTGGTCGCGTAGGCGACGACCAGGGTACGGACCCGGCCCAGTGCCAGTTCGGCGAGCGCGAACGCCAGGAACAACTGGGTGATGCCGGCCCACACGGGCAGGTCCAGGGCGGGTACGTAAAGCGATATCGGGGTGCGCAGCAGGGCGAGCCACAGCGGCAGGTCGCCCTGGACGCCGCCGATGTCCCGGACGATCGCCGCGCCGCCCGGCCGCTGCGCCAGCGCGTGGAAGAAGATGACGCCGAAGGCGGCGACGAACGCCAGGGACATACCCGGCAGTCCGCGCCGCAGCAGCTGTCGTACGGGATCGACGACGATGCCCTGCCATTCACCCCGCAGTGTGCGCCAGATGAACACGCTCTCCCCACTCCCCCACCCTTGGACGAACACACGGATCGGAATCTAGCCCCCTGACGGGTCAGATGCGTCCCGGCTCGGGCCGGAGTGGTGTTGCGGCTCGCGGACGGTACACGTGGGGCTGATATTGAAGAGTGGGAAGTGTTCCCGACGGTTGGCCGACGACCGCAGTCAGTGGGAGGGCCGGTGCGTATCTCTGGTGATCTGGCCGGTTCCACCGCGGCCGACCCCGGGCAGCGGACCACGCCTCCACTCAGCTGGGCCGCGGTGGTGTTCTGGCTGGTCAGCATCACCGCACTGGTGGCATTGACCGGTATCGTCCTGGGCCGCGACACCCGGCCGGCCCCCTTCCTGGTGGTGCTGCCCGCGCTGATCGCCGGGCGCGGGACTGTGCGGCAGACCACTGTGGCGTCCGTGTGGGTGACGATCGTCATCGTCGGCTCCCTCTTCGACAGCCCGCTGCACACGGTGGGGGCGGACGCGGCGGTCATCGCCTTCGCCCTGGTGTTCAACAGCCTCAGCGTGGCGCGGGCGGCGCAGCGGATCCGCTGGGAGGGCGAGATCGCCCGGCTGCGCTCGGCGGCAGTGGCCCTGCAACGGCAGATCCTGCGCCCGTTCCCGCTGATGACCGACCAGTTGCTGGTCCACGGCCTGTACCGGCCGGTGGAGGAGGACAGCCGGGTGGGTGGCGACGTCTACGAGGTCGTCGCCTCCCCCTACGGCACCCGCGTCTTCATCGCCGACGTCCAGGGCAAGGGCCTCCAGGCGATCAGCGCGGCCTTCGCCGTACTGAGCGCCTTCCGCGAGGCCGCCGTGGCCGAGCCCACGCTCACCGCCGTGGTGGACGCCCTGGAGGAGGCGGTGCTACGGCACAACTCCTTCGCGGCGCAGACCGGTGAGCGGGAGCGGTTCGTGACGGCGATCGTCCTGGGCGTCGACGGCGAGCAGGAGGTCCAGGCGATCAACTGCGGTCATGTGGCGCCGCTGCTGCTGCGCGAGGAGCGGGCCGATCCGGTGCTGCGGCAGGAGCCGTGCGTCCCGCTGGGCCTGGACGCGCTGGCCCCCGAACCCCGTACCGTCGAGTGGTTCGCCTTCCCCGCCGACGGCACGCTCCTGCTCTGCACGGACGGCGTCACCGAGGCACGCGATCCGGCGGGGGCCTTCTACCCCCTTGAGGAGCGGGCGGCGGCCTGGGCCGATGTCCTCCCGAAGGACGTTCCGGCCACCGTCTACGGCGATCTGCGCCGCCATACGGCGGGAACGCCACGCGACGACACCGCGCTGCTGGTGCTGCGCCGCAGGGGCGACGCGGGCCTTCTCTGACTGAACGGGCCGGTCAGGGCCGGCCGCCCTGGCGGGGGTCGCCCGCGGTGAGGTGTTCGAGGACCTCGGCCAGTTCCTGGCAGGCCTGTTCCACCGAGAGTCTGGTGTTGCGCTGCTCGGTGATGACGGAGGAGAGCAGCAGGGCGGTGAGGGCCATCGTGCCGTTGAAGGCCTGGAGTTTCATCATCACCTCGACATGCGTCAGGTCGGCGAAGGGACCCGACTCCCGGGTCGCCGCGATGGTGGCCATCACGGAGGCGAACAGGGCGCACAGCATGCTGCCCGCGAACCGGAACCGCAGCGCGGCCCAGATCAGCATGGGATAGATCAGGAACAGCAGGCTGATGTGGCTGTGGGTGACCAGGGGGACGATGACGGCGATGGTGGCCGCCAGCAGCAGGGCCTCCTTCCAGCGGTGCAGGTCCAGCGGGAAGCGCACCGTACGCAGCATGAGCAGGAGCGGGGTGACGATGAGGACGCCCATCGCGTCGCCCACCCACCAGCCCAGCCAGACCGGCCAGAACGAGTGCGAGGCCAGCTTGTCGGTGACGAGGAGCAGGACGACCCCGCAGCTCGCGCTGATCAGCATCGCGGCCAGGGCGCCCAGGAACACCAGGGCGAGGCCGTCGCGGAGTCTGCCGAGGTCGGTGCGGAAGCCCACCCGGCGCAGCATCAGACAGGCGCAGACGGGGGCCACGGTGTTGCCGGCGAGGACGACGAGCGCGGTCGGGTGGAGCGAGGTGAGGGACATGATCACGAAGAGGATGCCGAGGGCGATGCCGGGCCAGACCCGCAGCCCGAAGATCAGCAGGGCGGCGACCGCTACGCCGGTGGGAGGGTAGATCGGGGTGAACACGGCTCCTTCGACCACGAGCTCACGGAGCAGACCGAGCCGTCCCGCCGCGAAGTAGCAGCCGGCGACGGCCAGCGTCAGGAGTGCGTACCCGGCCGGTCGCCGCAGATCATCGAAACCCACCACAGCTGCCATCAGACACCGACCCCGCCCTGTCGGCGAGGCGAGCGACGGCGGCCGGACCTATGGGCCGGTCTCGGGCGCGTCGTGTCCCACGACCAGGACGGCCGCGTCGTCCTCGTGCCCCACACGCTCGGCTCCCTTGATCACAGCGGCCGCGAGCGAGCCCGCCTCCATGCCTGCCACGGCGGCGATTCCGGCGAGGCGCATCACCTGGTCGAGGCCTTCGTCGACGCTCATGGAGGGGCCCTCCACCACGCCGTCGGTGACCAGGACGAAGACTCCGCCGGCGGTGAGCCGGTGCTCGGTCACCGGGTAGCGCTGTCCGGCGACGATGCCGAGCGGGGGCCCGCCCTCGTCGTCGGCGATGCCGCACCGGCCGTCGGCGGTGGCCCAGACGGAGGGTATGTGTCCGGCCCGCGCGCTCTCCAGCACCCCGGTGGCCGGGTCGAGCCGTACGAAGGTGCAGGTCGCGAAGAGTTCGGTGCCCAGCGACAGGAGCAGGTCGTTGGTCAGGGCGAGGAGTTCGCCGGGTTCGCTGGTGACGGAGGCGAGGGCGCGCAGACCGACCCGGACCTGCCCCATGAACGCGGCGGCCTCGATGTTGTGGCCCTGGACGTCGCCGATCGACAGGCCTATGCGCCCGTCGGGCATGGTGAAGGCGTCGTACCAGTCACCGCCCACGTTGAGGCCGTGGTTGGCGGGCGAGTACTTGACCGCCAGGTGGAACCGGGGGGTGACGGGCATGTCTCCGGGCAGCATGCCGCGTTGCAGGGCTACGGCCAGTTGCAGCAGGGAGCGCTGCAGCTCCGCCCGCTCGCGCGCCTGGGCGGTCAGCGTCCCGAGCCTGGCCAGCAGCTCGTCGCCGTCGTCCGTGGGGCGTATCCGGGACATCGACCACTCCAAAGGGGGTTGGTACCGCTATAAGCATAAAGAACCGATTTTCCTCCTCCCGGAGTGTGAAGACGGGGACGGTACGGCAAAGGCCCGGCCACCGCCGAAGCGGGGCCGGGCCGATGGGTCGTATGCGCTGGGTCAGCCCTGGCGGGCCTTGAAGCGCGGGTCCTTCTTGTTGATGACGAACGTCACACCGCGGCGGCGGACCACCTGCGCGCCGGGCTTGGCCTTCAGCGAGCGCAGGGACTTGCGGACCTTCATGACTTCCTCCCGTAGCGGCGCTCGAAGCGCTCCACCCGGCCGGCGGTGTCCACGACCCGCGTGTTGCCGGTGTAGAAGGGGTGGCTGGCCGACGAGATCTCGACGTCGATCAGCGGGTAGGTGTTCCCGTCCGCCCACTCGATCGTGCGCGCGGACCGCGCGGTCGAGGTGGCGAGGAACGCGGTGTCCGCGGCGCGGTCGCGGAAGACGACCGGACGGGACACGGGGTGGATGCCAGACCTCATGGTGTTTCCTTCCTCAGGCCGTCCCCGGAGGGACGGCCGCTCTGCGGGGTTCAACGCTGTTCGCGGAATTCGACGTGCTCGCCGGCGACCGGGTCGTACTTGCGAAGGACCAGCCGGTCGGGGTCGTTGCGACGGTTCTTGCGTGTCACGTAGGTGACGCCGGTCCCGGCCGTCGACCTGAGGGTGACGACGGGACGGTTCGTTGCGCGTGCCATGAGGACCTCCTTCCGCCCACATCCCGGGATCTTGTCCCGAGCATGTCAGCTACATGCGTTCCAACACCGGCACCCCTCGGCGCATTCCCGCCGCCTAGACCCGTAGCGCGGCCTTCTGCCGGGCCGCCCGTACGGCCTGGGAGAGGCCCTCGATGTCGTAGGCGCCGTAGTGCCGACGGCCGTTCACGAAGAAGGTGGGAGTGCCCGCCACCCCGCTGAGGTCGGCCGACTCGACGTCCTCGGCGACATGACCTGCCCCGGCGTGGGCCCGCATGTCGCGTTCGAAGCGGGCGATGTCCAGGCCGATCTGTTCGGCGTAGCCCCGCAGATCCTTGAGGCGCAGGGCGCCCTGGTGGCTGAGGAGCAGGTCGTGCATGGCCCAGTAGCCGCCCTGGAGCGCTGCGGCCTCCGCGGCCTCCGCGGCGAGCTGGGCGTGCAGGTGGACGTCGGTGAGCGGGAGGTGCCGCCACACGTAGCGCACCTCGCCCCCGAAGTCGCCGAGCAGTTCACGGACGACCGGCTCGGCCTGGCCGCAGTACGGGCACTCGTAGTCGCCGTACTCCACGACGGTCACCGGGGCGTGCCGCGGGCCGCGCAGGTGGTCGCGGTCGGGGTCGACGGGGACGGACAGGTCCACGATGGTCTCCGCCCGGCCGAACAGCACCCTGGGCCTGATCTGCGGCGGCAGCAGTCCGATCACCGCGGTGACCAGCCGGGATACCAGGAACGAGCCGACGACGGCGCTGAGGATGCCCGTCTTCGCGTCCTCCAGGGTGGTCCCGTCGAAGGCGAGCGTCGCGATCAGCAGGGAGACGGTGAAGCCGACGCCCGCCAGGGTGCCGCCCGTCGTCACGGCGCCCCAGCCGACCGGCGGCCGGACCCGGCCCCGGGACAGGACGCTGGTCAGCGCCGTCGAGGCGATGATGCCGAGCGGCTTGCCGACGACGTACCCGATGAGGATGCCCAGCCCGACGGGCGAGGTGAAGGCTCTCGCCAGTTGCTCCCCGCTGATCTGCAGTCCGGCGTTGGCCAGCGCGAACAGCGGGACCACGACATAGCTCGCCCACGGGTGGTAGATGCGCTGGAGGCGGTCGTTCGGGGAGATGGACGCGGCGATACCGGCCCGCACGTCGCGTTCCAGTTCGGGGGTGGGCTGTTCGCGGAAGAGCCGGAACAGTCCGGTGGCGCGTTCCAGGTCGTCGCGTCCCGCCGGGTAGGCGAAGGTGATCAGCCCCATGGCGAGCCCGATGACGACAGGGTCCACGCCCGACTTGAGCAGCGCGACCCAGGCGACGACCCCGAGCAGCGCGTACACGGGTCCCCGGCGCACCTGGAACCGGCGGAGCACGATGACGACGGCGAACATGGCCACCGCGACCAGGAGCGCCGGTACGGCGATGTGGTCGCTGTAGAAGACGGCGATCACCACGAGCGCCAGGAAGTCGTCGACGACGGTGATCGTGAGGAGGAAGACGCGCAGTCCCGGCGGCATGTCCCGGCCCACGACGGCCAGCATGCCGAGCGCGAACGCCGTGTCGGTGGACATCGCCGCGCCCCAGCCGCCCGCCGTGCCGTGGCCGGCGTTGATCGCCAGGTAGATACCGATCGGCACCAGCATGCCGCTCAGGCCCGCGACGAGCGGCAGGGCCAGTCGCTTGCGTTCGCGCAGCTCGCCCATGTCGAACTCGCGGCGCGCCTCCAGGCCGACGACGAGGAAGAACAGCGTCATCAGCCCGCTGTTGACCCACTCCCGCAGATCGAGGGAGACCCCGTGCGCGCCGAGCCGGACGGAGAGGTGGGTCCCCCAGAACGACTCGTACGCCGACGGCGCGGCATTGGCCCAGACGAGGGCGACCAGCGCCGCCGCCACGAGGACGGCGGCGCTTCCGGTCTCGGTCCGCAGGAAGTCGCGCAGCGGGGTGCGGGCTTCGTCGCCGCACGACGTCTGCCCCGTGTAGTCGGTGGCTTCGAGGGACATACGGGGTTCAACTCCACCTGGCGTCGTGACTCACGTGTCGGCCCAACACCGGCCGCCCCACCGTTCATTCCGGCCACGGGCGGCACACGGCCACCAGCGCGGTCAGCCGCCGAGTGCCGCGCCGACCACGGCCTTGGCCTCCTCCTGCACCTGAGCGAGGTGGTCGGGGCCGAGGAAGGACTCGGCGTAGATCTTGTACACATCCTCGGTGCCGGAGGGCCGCGCCGCGAACCAGGCGTTGGCGGTGGTCACCTTGATGCCGCCGAGGGCCGCGCCGTTGCCGGGCGCCTCGGTGAGCACGCCGGTGACGGGCTCGCCGGCCAGGGTGTCGGCGGTGACCTGCGCGGGCGAGAGCTTGGCGAGCAGCGCCTTCTCCTCGCGCGACGCGGGGGCGTCGATCCGGGCGTAGGCCGGGGTGCCGAAGCGGTCGGTGAGGGCGGCGTAGTGCTGCGAAGGCGTCTTCCCGGTGACGGCGGTGATCTCGCTGGCGAGCAGGGCGAGGATGATGCCGTCCTTGTCGGTGGTCCACACTGAGCCGTCCCGGCGCAGGAAGGAGGCGCCGGCCGACTCCTCGCCGCCGAAACCGAGCGAGCCGTCGACCAGGCCGTCCACGAACCACTTGAAGCCGACGGGCACCTCGACGAGCCGGCGCCCGAGGTCGGCGGCGACCCGGTCGATCATCGACGAGGACACCAGCGTCTTGCCGACCCCGGCGTCCGCGGGCCACTGCTCACGGTGGGCGTAGAGGTACGAAATGGCCACGGCCAGATAGTGGTTGGGGTTCATCAGGCCCGCGTCCGGGGTGACGATGCCGTGCCGGTCGGAGTCGGCGTCGTTTCCCGTGGCGATGTCGAAACGGTCGCGCTGGGCGATCAGCGAGGCCATCGCGTACGGCGACGAGCAGTCCATGCGGATCTTGCCGTCCCAGTCCAGCGTCATGAACCGCCAGGTCGGGTCCGTGAGCGGATTGACCACGGTCAGGTCGAGCCGGTGCTCGTCGGCGATCCGGCCCCAGTAGGCGACGGACGCCCCGCCCAGCGGGTCGGCGCCGATCCGCACCCCGGCCGTCCGGATCGCGTCCAGGTCGAGGACGCTCGGCAGGTCGGCGACATACGTGCCGAGGAAGTCGTAGCGGCCCGTGCCCGGGGCGGCGAGCGCCCGCGTGTACGGGACACGGCGGACGTCCTTCATGCCGCCGGCGATGATCTCGTTGGCGCGGTCCTGGATCCAGGAGGTGATCTCGGAGCCGGCCGGTCCGCCGTTGGGCGGGTTGTACTTGAAGCCTCCGTCTGCGGGCGGGTTGTGCGAGGGGGTGACCACGACGCCGTCCGCGAGGCCCGAGGTCCGGCCGCGGTTGTGGGTGAGGATGGCGTGCGACACCGCCGGGGTGGGTGTGTAGCCGTCCGCGCTGTCGATGAGGACGGTGACCTCGTTGGCGGCGAACACCTCCAGCGCGGTGACCTGCGCGGGCTCGGACAGCGCGTGGGTGTCGGCGCCGAGGAAGAGCGGGCCGTCGGTGCCCTGGCCGGACCGGTACTCGCAGATGGCCTGGCTGGTGGCGGCGATGTGGTCCTCGTTGAACGCCGTGTTCAGGGAGGACCCGCGGTGCCCGGAGGTGCCGAACGCCACGCGCTGCCCCGGCTCGGCGGGGTCCGGGTGCAGCGCGTAGTACGCGGTGACCAGTCGGGCCACGTCTACGAGATCCTCTGCACGGGCCTGTTCGCCCGCTCGCTCGTATGGCATCTGCCCGCTCCTCCGTGTCGACCGACTTCGCGTACGGCCCCATCTTTGCTCGTCAGGGGCGCCTTTCGCGAGTACACCCCCGCCGCCTGTGGAAAACCCGGGCCTCCGCTGTCCGTCAGTAGCGGTGTCGCCTGTCCAGTCGCTTCAGGACCGCGCCCGCCATGGCCGCCTCGCCCTTCGCGTTGGGATGCGCCGGAGCCGCCGGGGAGGCCGGCTGCAGCGGCTCTATCCAGCGGTCGGCGGGTGCCTTGCACATGTCGTGGCCGACGGTCGGGCCGTAGGTGTCGACGTACTCCGCGCCGTTGAGCGCGGCCACCAGACGGAGCATCAGGTTGAGGCGCTTGCCGGTGTCGCGCAGGTAGGGGAAGTCCTTGGCGGCGAACGGCACCGAGGGATAACAGCCGCTGCCGTCGTCGGGCAGGAGGTCCGGGTAGCCCACGACGAGCACGCGCGCGTGCGGTGCCTTCTTGTGGACCGCGCGCAGCACCTTGGTCACCTTCGGCGCGGTGTTGAGGATGTTCAGCACCAACTGGTCGACACCGGAGGAGTTGTAGTAGCGCTGGCAGGGGTTGCCCGTGAGGTCCGTGGCGCTGAGCTTGGCGCAGGTGCCGATGATGGTGCTGAACCCGATGTCGTTGCCGCCGATCTGGACGGTCACCAGGTCCGTGTCCCGCTGTACGGCGTCCAGTTGGGGCGGGTTGGTGCCCTGCGCCTGCCACATCTCCGCGGTCGTCGCCCCGCTGCAGCTCACGTCCGTGAGGACGGTCCCTTTCTGGTCGGCCGTCACCACCGAGGGGTAGTTGTGGTCGGAGCGGGCGCAGTTGGCGTCCACCTGGGTCGGTATGTACGGGCCCGACGTGTAGGAGTCCCCGAGCGCCACGTACTGCGTGGTGCGGTCGTGGCCGTGGCCCGAGTCGTGTGCCGCCGCGGGCGCCGCGGACGCGACGACGAGGGCGCAGCCGCTGACCGCCGCCGCGACCGCCACGGCCCTGCCCCGGTGGTGCGCCGACGCTGCCGGATGCGTCTCACGGTTCATGGAGTTCCTCCCCCAGGTAGGAGACGGCGCGACAGGACACCCCGACGTGGTCGTCTCTCCTTCAACTGGCCTTGTATACCGGTCGGTAGTCCCGAGGTGCCAGAGGTCGGAAGGGAGGAGTTCGCTGCCCCCGGAGGCAAGGCCCGCCGAAATGGTTCGGCCGGTTCGGTGGCCGGTTCCCGGCGCAACGCACATGGACCGCCTCCGCCGGGTATCTCTACGGCAGGCACCAACGCGCTTGGGGGTGGGGGGAGTTGGCGCTGTTGACGCAGAGGTTGCGGAGGAACGAGAAGCGCGCGTCGCGCCGTTCGCGGCGGCGGGAGACGATCCGCGCGCTGCGCGCCCAGGGACTCTACGGCCCCGGACTGCGCGAGGTGCTGCCCGCGCTCATGGTCGTGGCCCTCCTCGTGTGCGGGATCGTGGCCGGCCTCGCCGAGGCGTACCGCGCCCTCGGCACCGGCGCGCTCGTCGGCGGTCTGGCGCTGCTCGGGGTGATCGCCGTGGCCGCGGTCGTGCACCACCGGCCGCTGGCCCGTCGCCGCCTGGGTTTCTACACGCCCGAGGAGATCGCGGACCTGGACGTGGAGGGCCTCGCGCTGGCCGTGTCCCGGATGCTGCGCCGCGACGGCTGGCGGGCGCTCGCCCGGCCCGACGCACTGGGCCAACCGCGGGTGCGGGCCCGCGACCGGCGCGGTCGCCGTCTGGAGGTGGCCTTCCGGCCGGTCGCCGAACCGCTGCCCGACGAGGAGGCGCCGGCGCGCTCGGGGCGCACGGCCGGCTCCGGGCCGCACCTACGGCTCGTCGTCCACCGGGGGACCTTCAGCGGACGTGATGTGCAGTGGGCGCGCCGACAGGGCGGCGTCCAGCTCATCGACGGCACGCGATTACGGCGCTGGGCCCACGGCACTCCCCTGCACCGGCTGACCGACGTCCCGTGAAACGCGGAACGAGCCGCGGGCACGACACCCACGACTCGTTCACGGTACGGCTCGTCAGCCCTCGCAGTGGTTGCCCGACGCCGGGTTCAGCAGACCGATCACGTTGATCGAGTTGCCGCACACGTTGAGGTCCAGGTCGATGGGGATCTGGACGACGTTTCCGGAGAGCACGCCCGGGCTGTCGACGGCGACACCGACGGGGTCGGGGTCCGCGCTCGCCGTACCGGCGCACAAGAGCAACGCCGCTCCGGCAAGACCCACCGCGGCCGTCAGACGCTTCCTCATGAAGAACTCCTGTCACTCGGGGGGCATGTCCCTCCACGCTGAGGGTGCTCCCGGGGGTGACGACACTCTTCGGCGTCCGAACGGGTGGCGGCCGTCCTCCAGGCCGTCCCTCCAGGCCGCCCGCTCAGCCCGTCAGCCCGGCGGCGACCGTCGCCCCGAGTTCCCAGCAGGCCTCGATACCCGACCTGTCGGGCTCCCCGGTGAGCGTCACCGGCTCCGCCGCACGCCGCCAGCCCAGCCCGGTCGTGATCGACTCGATGCCGCGCACGGCTCCCGTCACGTCGCTCCCGCCGTGCACGTAGTACCCGAAGGGCCTGCCGCGCGTCTCGTCCAGGCACGGGTAGTAGACCTGGTCGAAGAAGTGCTTCAGCGCGCCGGACATGTAGCCGAGGTTCGCGGGCGTGCCGAGCAGATACCCGTCGGCGCCCAGCACGTCGGACGCGGTCGCGGACAGGGCGGCACGCCGTACGACCTGCACGTTCTCGATCTCTGGCGTGGTGGCTCCGGAGACGACGGCTTCGAACATCGCCTGGCAGTTGGGCGAGGGGGTGTGATGGACGATCAGGAGGGTGGGCACGGGGTGAACCTACCCTTCGGCCGGGTACACCTTGGTCACCTTGCCCTGCGGATCGGCCTCGAGATAACCGCTCCCGTAGTCGTCACCCAGATAGACGGACATGTGTGCAGGGTCGTTGAAGACCTTCCACGTGCCCTTGACCAACAAGTAGCGGGACGTCGGATTCTTGACATTGAGCACCTTCGCCGCACGGGCGAGCAATGCCGGAACGGCGTCCCACTGGAACTTCCGCAAGTCCACCGGCTCCCACCCGTCCCCCAACTTGCCGTTGATGATGCCCTTCTCCACGCCGCTACCGGGGCGGTAGGTGTACGTGTCGTACTTGGTCTTGCTGCCCTCGACCATTACCTCTGCAATGACATATCCGGGATAGACGCTCAGGTCGCCGAAGCTGTCCCGCCCCGTCTCCTTCTCGATGGCCTTGATCGCGGTACGGATGCCATTGGGGGTGAGCAGGTCGGTGGTCTTCGCGGAGCCCGAGTTGGAAGGCGTGGCCGTGGGTGAACTCTGCTGTGTCTGTCCGGTGGCGCCCGGGGACTTGGTCGCACCCTTGTCGTCGCTGTTCCCGCCCGGCAGCACCTTCCAGGCGAGCGTCCCGATCAGCAGTACGCCCACGACGCTGGAGGCGACCGCGACGCCCGGTCGCCCGCGTTGGCGTACCGCCTGCATGTCGTCGGTGGGCGGCAGCGCCGGCGGGGCCGGAGGTGCGAGCGGGTAGGACGTGGTCTCGGGGCCGCGGGCCACCGGCTGGACAGCCGCCGCGGCCAGCATCCGGCCCACCGTCCCGGCGTCCGGCCGTGCCTCGGGATCGCGGACCAGGACGCAGGACAGCATCGGTGTCAGTGACCCGGCCCGTACCGGTGGCGGGACCTCCTCCTGGAGTACGGCGGCCAGGGTGGCCAGTGTCGTACCGCGCCGGAGCGGGTGGTGGCCCTCGACGGCGACGTAGAGCATCATCGCCAGGGACCACAGGTCGGCGGCGGGGCCGCCGCTGTGGCCGGAGACGCGTTCCGGGGCCATGTAGTCGGGGGTGCCGATGATGGAGCCGGTGGCGGTGAGAGCCGTGGCGTCGCGGATCGCGGCGATGCCGAAGTCCGTGAGGACGGGGCGGCCGTCGGTGCGCAGCAGGACGTTGGCGGGTTTCACGTCGCGGTGCTGGACGCCCGCAGCGTGTGCCGCGTTGAGGGCGTCGAGCACTCCGGAGCCGAGCCGGGCGGCCTCGGCCGGTGCCATGGGGCCGCGCTCCAACCGGTCGGCCAGTGAGCCGCCTTGGACGAGTTCCATGACGAGCCAGGGGTAGGTGCCCTCGCCGCCGTCGACGATGTGATGGATCGTCACCACGTTCGGGTGCTCGACCCGGGCCAGCGCTCGTGCCTCGCGCAGGACCCGCTGGCGCAGCATCTCGGCGGCGCCGGGGTCGTACTCGGCGAGGTCGAGGTCCGGCGGCCGGACCTCCTTGACGGCTACGTAACGGTGCAGCAGCAGGTCGCGGGCGCGCCACACGGTGCCCATGCCTCCGCCGCCCAGCCGGGACTCCAGCTCGAAGCGGCCGTCGACAACCCGTCTGTCGGGCTCCCCCTCGTTCATGCGGAGGAGCTTATGTGACGAACGTGCACTCCTGTGCCGCGCGTTCGGTGATTGAGAAACGTCCGGGCCGACCCGCGTGGGCCGACCCGGACGTCAGGTGGTGCGGACTGCTCAGATCAGGTCGAAGCGGTCCAGGTTGGAGACCTTGACCCACGCGTCGACGAAGTCCTTCACGAACTTCTCCTTCGCGTCGTCGCTCGCGTAGACCTCGGCGAGCGCGCGCAGCTCGGAGTTCGAGCCGAAGACGAGGTCGGCACGGGTGCCGGTCCACTTGACCGCGCCGGAGGCGTCACGGGCCTCGAAGGTCTGCTGGTCCGAGGAGGTCGAGGACCAGGTGGTGCCCAGGTCGAGCAGGTTGACGAAGAAGTCGTTCGTCAGCGTGCCCACCTTGTCGGTGAGGACACCGTGGGTGGACTGGCCCTGGTTGGCGCCCAGGACCCGCAGGCCGCCGACGAGGACGGTCAGCTCGGGGGCGGTCAGCGTGAGCAGGTTGGCCCGGTCGAGCAGCAGGTACTCGGCGGGGAGGCGGTTGCCCTTGCCGAGGTAGTTGCGGAAGCCGTCGGAGGTGGGCTCCAGCGCCGCGAACGACTCGACGTCCGTGTGCTCCTCGGTCGCGTCGACACGGCCCGGAGTGAAGGGGACCTCCACGTCGACGCCGCCGTCCTTGGCGGCCTTCTCGACCGCGGCGGCACCGCCGAGGACGATCAGGTCGGCGAGGGAGACCTTCTTGGCGCCGGAGTTGAACTCCGCCTGGATGCCTTCGAGGACCCGCAGCACCTGCGCGAGCTGGTCGGGGTCGTTGGCCTCCCAGCCGCGCTGCGGCTCCAGGCGGATGCGGGCACCGTTGGCGCCGCCGCGCTTGTCGCTGCCCCGGTGGGTGGAGGCGGAGGCCCACGCGACGGACACGAGCTGCGAGACGGTCAGGTCCGAGGCGAGGATCTTCGCCTTGAGGGCCGTGATGTCGGCGGCGTCGATGGCCTCGCCCTCGGCGGCCGGCAGCGGGTCCTGCCACAGCAGGGTCTCGGACGGGACCTCCGGGCCGAGGTACAGGGACTTCGGGCCCAGGTCACGGTGGGTCAGCTTGTACCAGGCGCGGGCGAAGGCGTCCGCGAACTCGGCCGGGTTCTCGTGGAAGCGCTTCGAGATCTCACCGTAGATCGGGTCGAAGCGCAGCGAGAGGTCGGTGGTGAGCATCGTGGGGAGCTTCTTGGCGTCGCTGTGGGCGTCCGGGATGATCGCCTCGGCGTCCTTGGCCACCCACTGGTTGGCGCCGGCGGGGCTCTGGGTGAGCTCCCACTCGTAGCCGAAGAGGATGTCGAAGAAGTCGTTGCTCCACTGGGTGGGCTTGGTGGTCCAGGTGACCTCGAGGCCGGAGGTGATGGCGTCGCCGCCCTTGCCGGTGCCGTAGGTGGACTTCCAGCCGAGGCCCTGCTGCTCCAGCGGGGCGGCCTCGGGGTCGTCG
The DNA here is from genome assembly GCF_042751305.1 of Streptomyces hokutonensis. Taxonomy (GTDB): domain Bacteria; phylum Actinomycetota; class Actinomycetes; order Streptomycetales; family Streptomycetaceae; genus Streptomyces; species Streptomyces hokutonensis_A. The sequence continues at coordinate 1,043,943 of NZ_JBHYWD010000001.1, read as the reverse complement.
CCGACCGATTCGGCCGGGCCGGCGCCGTGGGTCTTGCCGAAGGTGTGGCCACCGGCGATGAGGGCGACGGTCTCCTCGTCGTTCATCGCCATGCGGCGGAAGGTCTCACGGATGTCGCGGGCCGCGGCCAGCGGGTCCGGGTTGCCGTTGGGGCCCTCGGGGTTGACGTAGATGAGGCCCATCTGGACGGCGCCGAGCGGGTTCTCCAGCTCGCGGTCGCCGGTGTAGCGCTGGTCGTCGAGCCAGGTGGTCTCGGGACCCCAGTAGACGTCCTCGTCGGCCTCCCAGACGTCGGCGCGGCCGCCGCCGAAGCCGAAGGTCTCGAAGCCCATGGTCTCCAGCGCGACGTTGCCGGTGAGGATCATGAGGTCGGCCCAGGAGATGGACTGGCCGTACTTCTTCTTGACCGGCCACAGCAGACGGCGGGCCTTGTCGAGGTTGCCGTTGTCCGGCCAGCTGTTGAGCGGGGCGAAGCGCTGCTGGCCGCGGCCGCCACCGCCGCGGCCGTCGCTGATGCGGTAGGTGCCGGCGCTGTGCCAGGCCATGCGGATCATCAGCGGGCCGTAGTTGCCGAAGTCGGCCGGCCACCAGTCCTGCGAGGTGGTCAGCACCTCGGCGATGTCCTGTTTGACGGCCGCGAGGTCGAGGGCCTCGAAGGCAGCGGCGTAGTCGAAGTCCGCGCCGAGCGGGTTCGCGACCACCGGGTCCTTGGCGAGGATCTTCAGGTTGAGCCGCTCGGGCCACCACTGACGGTTGCCGCCGCCCTGGGTCGGGTGCGGGGCGCGTCCGTGCGCGACGGGGCAGCCCCCGGCATCCTCCGACTTCGCGTCCGTGACGATTGCGTCGTGGTTCTCAGACATGGGAATCCTTCCAAACGGGGTGGATCACGTGACTCAGGAACTGGGGGCAGCGGTACAGGTGGGGCACAGACCCCAGTAGATGACCTCGGCCTCGTCGATCGAGAAGCCGTGGTCGTCGGAGGCGGTCAGGCAGGGTGCCTCGCCGACCGCGCAGTCGACGTCGGCGACGACACCGCACGACCTGCACATGAGGTGGTGGTGGTTGTCGCCGACGCGTCCTTCGAAGCGGGCGGGACTGCCGGCCGGTTCGATACGGCGTATGAGTCCGGCCGAGGTCAGCGCGTGGAGGGCGTCGTACACGGCCTGGAGCGATATGTGTCCTACGCGGTCACGGACCCCGGACGCGACCGCCTCGACATCGAGGTGGTCGCCGTGCCGGACGGTCTCGAGCAGCGCGACGCGGGCTGCCGTCACCCGCAGGCCGGCACCGCGCAGCTCCTCGGCGGTGGTCGGAGGCGGGGAAGCGGTCATGGCGCTCAACCTACAGCCATAAACACGAGTGATTCAAGAAAACAAACGGTTCAAGTTAGATGTCGTGCCGGGGTGGCCGATGTGGAACGGTCCCAGGTGGTGGCGGTGACCCCAACGTTCCCGCAATGCGGTCTTGCGAACTTTGCCGGTCTCGGTGAGCGGGAGCTCACGGACGGTGTCGAGGTAGCGGGGCACCGCGAACGGGGGCAGCTCCTCCGCCTCCGCCGGCCCGGAAGCCACGGGGAAACGTCCCGGTCCTCGGCTCCTCGGCGTGCACAAGGTCCGGGTAGCCGCCCCCGACCATCGCGGGGACGTCCCCGTCGATGCCGACGAGGGCGAGGAAGAACGCGCCGTCGTTCTGGGCGATCGAGGCGCAGATCGGTTTGATCAGGCGGGCGTCGGCCTCGATGTCGTCGGTCAACTCGCAGAGCGCGGACACGGTCACCGGCAGTTTCCCGGCGCTCCGGCCGGCCGCATCGGCGCCCTCCCCGACCCGGGCCGTGGCGGCGGCCAGGGTGCGCGGCGAGACACCGCTGAGCAGGATGACCCAGTCGGCGATCTCCCGGCGAGGCGCAGATTCCGGGGGTCCGCCGGCCGCCAGGTGCAGCGGCACGGACGGCTGCGGGTCGCGGGGCCGGGAGCGGACCTAGCCCTCGAAGTCCCCCTCGCGCCCGTCCAGCGGGGCGCGCGGCATGGTCAGCCCCTCGCGCAGTGCCGCCGAGCCGGTCTGCGGCAGTCCCGCGGGTCCTACGGAGCTGTTGCCCATGCCCGGGCCGAAGGCGAGCCTGCCGGGCGCGAGTTCGGCGACGCTGCGCGCGGCCGGCGCGACGACGGACGGATGCCGGGTGGCCAGGTTGGTGACGGCGGTGCCGAGGCCGATCCGCTCGGTGGCGAAGGCCGCGGCGGTGAGGGTGGTGAACACGTCCCGCCACAGCAACTGCGAGTCGGGGAACCACACTTGGTCGAAGCCGAGCTCCTCGGCCCGCCGTACGGTGCGGGCCACCCGGTCCGCCCGGTCGCAGGGCGGGACGCGCACGCCGATCCGCAGCGGTTCCGCGCCGACGCCCACCGGGTCGACGCCCACCGATATGTCGCAGTTCATGAGAAGGACCCTCGGGACGAGCCGGAGGCCATCTACCAGCAGCGGTCCGCTCAGCGATCCGCTGCCGGATTATGCGCCGGTGCTGCTGAATGCGATGACCGCGATCGGTTGGACGCGTGCGGCGGGCGCGGGCAGAGTGGGCGGGGTGAACCACATCGCAGATCCGGGGCGCTACGACAGCACGATGCGCTACCGCCGCACGGGCCGCTCGGGGCTCGACCTGCCTCTTCTGTCGCTGGGCTACTGGCACAACTTCGGTGACGACCGGCCGTTCGAGACCCAGCGCGAGATCGCGCTGCGCGCCTTCGACCTCGGCATCACCCACCACGACCTGGCCAACAACTACGGCCCTCCCTACGGCGCCGCCGAGTCCAACTTCGGCCGGCTGCTGAAGCAGGACCTCGCGCCGTACCGGGACGAGCTGATCGTCTCCACCAAGGCCGGCTGGGACATGTGGCCCGGCCCCTACGGCCAGGGCGGCGGCTCCCGCAAATACGTGCTGGCCTCCCTCGACCAGTCCCTCAAGCGGACCGGCCTCGACTACGTGGACATCTTCTACTCCCACCGCCTCGACGCCGGCACCCCGCTCGAGGAGACAATGGGCGCGCTGGACACCGCCGTCCGCCAGGGCAAGGCGCTCTACGTCGGCATCTCGTCCTACGACGCCGAGCGCTCCCGCGAGGCCGCCGCGATCCTCCGCGAGCTGGGCACTCCGCTGCTCATCCACCAGCCGTCGTACAGCATGCTCAACCGCTGGATAGAGACCGACGGGCTGCTGGACGCCGCACGGGACGAGGGCTTCGGGGTCATCGGTTTCACCGCGCTGGCACAGGGGCTGCTGACCGGGCGGTACCTGGACGGTATTCCGGAGGGGTCGCGGGCCGCGCAGGGCACGTCGTTCGACGCGGGCTGGCTGACCGAGGACATGGTGCGCAGGCTGCGGGCGCTGAACGACATCGCGGCCAAGCGCGGTCAGACCCTGGCGCAGATGGCGCTCGCCTGGGCGCTGCGCGACGAACGGGTCACCTCACTGGTCATCGGCGCCTCGCGCGCGGAGCAGCTCGAACAGAACGTGGCCGCGCTGGACAACCTCGACTTCAGCGCCGAGGAGCTGGCCGAGATCGACTCGTACGCCGTCGACGGCGGGGTGGATCTGTGGCAGGACGCGCGGACTGGGAAACTCGGCTGAGTTCCGAGGTGCCGCCGGGTGCCTCGCAGGACGCAGCGGAGGCATGGAGTACATGACAGTTGACGGCTCGGTCGAGCACCTGGACGGCACCAGCGGCGGCGAGAGGGCCCCGACCACGCAGGCGGTGCTGGAGTCCCTGACTCCCAGCGCGACCTTCCTCGTCGTCACCGTGGAGCCGGGCGGCGAGGAGGCGGTGCGCCAACTCCTCGGCGATCTGGGCGGGTTGATCCGGTCCATCGGCTTCCGCGCCCCGGACGGGCGGCTCAGCTGCGTGACCGGTGTCGGATCGGAGGCCTGGGACCGGCTCTTCGACGGGCCGCGCCCCGCCGAGCTGCATCCGTTCCAGGAACTCACTGGTTCCCGCCACACCGCCGTCTCCACCCCCGGCGACCTGCTGTTCCACATCAAGGCCGTACGGGCCGACCTCTGCTTCGAGTTGGTCACCGAGATCATGGGCCGGCTCGGCGGCGCGGTCGCCGTGCGCGACGAGGTGTCCGGGTTCCAGTACTTCGACGTACGGGATCTGCTGGGCTTCGTCGACGGCACCGAGAACCCCGTCGGGGAGGCGGCCCGCCAGGCGGTGGTGGTCGGCGGCGAGGACCCGGAGTTCGCGGGCGGCAGCTATGTGATCGTGCAGAAGTACGTCCACGACATGGCGGCCTGGAACGCGTTGACGGTCGAGCAGCAGGAACGGGCCGTCGGACGCACGAAGTTGACCAACATGGAGATGGACGACGACGTCAAACCGGCCGACTCGCACATCGCGCTCAACGTCATCACGGGCCCGGACGGCACCGAGCGGAAGATCCTGCGCGACAACATGCCGTTCGGCAGCGCGGCACAGGGCGAGTTCGGCACCTACTTCATCGGGTACGCCCGCACCCCCTCGGTCACCGAACAGATGCTGCGGAACATGTTCCTGGGCACCGACTCCGCGTCCCACGACCGCATCCTGGACTTCTCCACGGCCGTCACCGGGAGTCTCTTCTTCGTCCCCTCGGCGGACTTCCTGGAGGACCTGCCCGCCTCTCCAGGACAGCCAACTTAAGTGAACGGTTGACCAGCCGTTGACACCCCTGTCCGCCGGGCGCCCAATGAGGCCCGGACACGGCACCCGGCCGACCGGCCAACTGCCGTGCAGGACAGGGGGATTGCGGTATGCAGGTTCCCGCTCCGTTCGAGTACCAGCGGGTCGGCAGCGTGGGCGAGGCGGTCGCGCTGCTCGACCAGCTGGGCGACACGGCACGGCTGGTGGCCGGCGGGCACAGTCTGATCCCGATGATGAAGTTGCGGCCGGCCAACTTCGGGTACCTGATCGACATCAACGACCTGCACGACGAGCTGGGTTACGTCCGCGTCGAACCCGGGCTGATCCGCATCGGCGCGATGACCCGGCACCGCGAATTGCTGGAGTCGGACGAACTCGCCGCCGCCTTCCCGGTGTTCCGTGACGCCGAGCGCGTCATCGCCGACCCCGTGGTACGCAACCGGGGCACGCTCGGCGGCTCGCCGTGCCAGGCCGATCCGTCCGAAGACCTGTCCGCCGTGTGCACGACGCTCGACGCGAGCTGCGTGATCCAGGGCATGGACGGCGAACGGGTGGTGTCCATGGAGGACTTCCACCGGGGACCGTTCGAGACTGCCGTGGGCGACGCGGAGATCCTTACCGAGGTCCGCTTCCCGGTCCGCCCGAACGGGTCCAGCGCGTACGAGAAGGTCGAACGGCGGGCCGGGGACTGGGCGGTGGTGTCGGCCGGCGCGGCAGTGTGGCTGAACGGTGACGGACTGATCGCCGACGCCCGGGTGGGTCTCGCCGCCGTGGGACCCAACACGGCCGGCATCCCCGGCATCGCCGACGCCCTGCGCGGCCGGCGCCCGACCGAGGAACTGTACGGACGAGCCGGGGACCTCGCCGGCGAGGCCGGCTCCCCCGTGACCGACCGGCGCGGCAGCGCCGAGTACAAGCGCCATCCGGCACGGGAGTTGACCGTGCGCGTGCTGCGCCGGGCCGTGGCCCGCATCGACGGACAGGAGGTGTGATCGTGCAGGTGAGCATGACTGTGAACGGCGAAGTGGTCACCCGGGAGACAAGCGCACCTGTTCGCCGAGAGTCATGGTCGCGTCGAGAGCCGTGCGAACACAGGAAAAGCACAGGCTGGAGAGTTCAGCGGTGGGTCAAGGCCCGTACATCGCAAGGGTGTTGACGTGCACACACCGGACTGCGATGGTCTGGACCTGGCGCATCCAGTAGCGCCCCCCACCGCCAAGAAACTGGAGTCGGCGTGCCCGAACTGACACCCCCCACCGACAGCCCGGCGAGAACTCCGAAGTCCCGCGGCCGGCGCCTGCGCCGCTCCGCCGTCGTCACCGTCCTCGGTGCGCTGGCCCTCGTGGTCGGCCAGGCGACGGCCGCCCAGGCGAATGTCCTCACCCTGCTCCCCCAGAACGCCGACGGCCTGGAGCAGACCTTCTCCCCGGCCTACGACTACGACGGCGACGGCTGCTACGCCACGGCCGCCATCGGTCTGGACGGCACCATCAACCCCGGGCTGAAGCTCGGCGGCGACGTCAACGGGCACTGCCACGACATGGCCCAGCTGAACAACGCCAACACGTACTCCCGCGAGAAGTGCAACAACGACTGGTGCGCGGTGATGTACGCCAGCTACTTCGAGAAGGACCAGGTCACGCTGGGTCCGGCGGCGATCGGGCACACCCACGACTGGGAGCACGTCGTGGTGTGGATCAAGGACAACACGGTCCAGTACGTGTCGGTGTCGCAGCACTCCGCCTACCAGGTGTCGGCGGCCTCGGGGGTGCGCTTCGACGGCACACACCCCAAGATCGTCTACCACAAGGACGGCATCGGCTCGCACGACTTCCGCTTCGCCAACACCAACGACGAGCCCGCGGAGAACGCCACCGGCAACTGGTTCTACCCACGTCTGGTGGGCTGGAACGGCTACCCGGCCGGCCTCAAGGACAAGCTTCTGGCCGCCGACTTCGGTTCGGCCACGCTGAAGATCAGGGACAGCGACTTCGACTACGCCCTGTCCATCGCGAAGCCGTCCGGCATCTCGTTCGACCCGAACGCGTGATGCCGGCCCGGCCTCGGGATCGTGGCTATGGGCGGGTCTCGTACCGCGCTTTCGGGGCCGGGTGGATGTTCTGGTTGAGGCGGAAGACGTTGTCCGGGTCGCGGTCGGCCTTGATGCGGGCCAGCCGGTCGTAGTTGCCCCGGTAACTGGCCCGGACGCGTTCCTGTCCCTCGTCCATCATCATGTTCACGTAGGCGCCGCCCGCCGAGTACGGGTGCAGGGCCTCCTGGTAGTCGACGGTCCACCTCTTGATGAGGTCGGCGTTGGCGGGGTCCCCGTCAACGCCGGCGAACACGGATGCCCAGGTCGCGTCGCGATAGGCCCACGGAGTCTCGTCGTTGCCGACGTCGTGGGCGGCGCCGTCGATCGGGTAGAGGTGCATCGTCGACTGCGGGGTGGGGACCTCGGCACCGAACTTGGCGTGGAGTTGCACGGCCTCGTCGGAGATCTCGTTGACGAAGTCTGCGCGCCAGTACCACTGGTCGCCGGGCGGGTAGAGCCCGTCGAACATGCCCTGCATGTCAGGGTGTTGCATCGGTCCGGGCGCGTGCAGAAGTGGTGCCGGCAGGGCGTCGAGCAGCGGGGCCATCTCGTGTGCGGCGGCCTCGGTGTCGCCGCCGGTCCAGCACCACACGACTCCCGCCGTCTTGCGCAGCTGGATCTCCTCGGGGAACGGCGGGGCGGGCGGGACAGTGCCGTAGAGGAAGAACGCGTTCAGTTCGCGGGGTGCGCCGGGCAGGAACTCCCGGTAGGCGGTGAGGACTTCGGCGCTGATCTCGACCGGCCAGAAGGTGGGTCCTGCGACGACCGTGCTGATCTCGTGCAGCCGGAACAGGAACGAGGTGACGACGCCGAAGTTGCCGCCGCCGCCCCGGACCGCCCAGAACAGGTCGGTGTTCTCGTCGGCGCTCGCCCGCACCCGGCTGCCGTCGGCGAGGACGAGCTCGGCCTCCAGCAGGTTGTCGATGGTCAGCCCGCACTTGCGGGTGAGGTGGCCGAGCCCGCCGCCGGTGGCGATGCCGCCGACGCCGGTGGTGGAGATGATGCCGCTGGGAGTGGCGAGCCCGTACGCGTTCGTGGAACGGTCCACCTCGCCCCACACACAGCCGCCGCCGACCCGGACCGTACGGGCCTCGGGGTCCACGTGGATGTCCTTCAGCGGTGAGAGGTCGGCGACCACTCCCCCGTCGACGGTGCCGAGTCCGGCCCCGTGGTGGCCACCGCCGCGTACCGCGAGGGGCAGGTCGTGGGCGCGCGCGAAGGCGATCACGCGGGCCACGGCGTCCGCGTCGGCGCAGCGCGCGATCAGCGCGGGCCGTTTGTCGATCATCGCGTTGTAGACGGCGCGGGCCTCCGGATAGGCGGAGTCCTCGGGGCCGATCAACTCTCCGGTGAAGTCGGTCAGTTCACGGGATGCGGCTTGTGCGGGCGTGCTGGACATGCGGTTCCCCGTTCCTGGTGTTCTGGGTGACCTGCATGTTCTATTTCGCCCGGACCTGTGCGGGCATCCGTGCCCGTCACCCAGCTCGGTGATGTCGGGTACCTACGTTTCACGGTAGGGCAGCAGCCCGAGTTCCGCAGCGCGGGCGGCGGCCCGTCGCCGGGTGGGCGCGTCGAGCTTCTCCAGGACGGCGTGTACGTGGTTGTCGACGGTCCGGACGGAGACCACGAGCCGGTCGGCGATCTCGGGGTTCGTGAGGCCTTTCACAAGCAGTCGCAGGACCTGGAGCTGCCGTTCCGTGAGACCGCCCGGGTTGCCCCTGGTCGCCGCGTGCGGGCCGCGCGGGATGCGGCGCACACCGAGGCCTCGCAGTTCGGTGCGGACGAGGCGGGCGAGGGGTTCGGCACCGAGTGCGTCGAGTTGGGCGAGGGCGGTGAGTTTGTCGGCCGGGTCGGGGCTCTCGGCCAGCGCGGAGGCGTGTTCGTAGGGGCAGCCAGCCTGCTGCCACAGGTCCGCGGCCCGCTTCCACTCCCCCGCCGCCTGCAGCGCGTATGGGTGGTCACTGTCTTCTGCGGGCACGGCGTGCCCGACTTTGGTGAGCCAGTAGCCGAGTTCGGCCCGGTAGGGCCCGTAGTCGAGCCGCCCGGCCTGCGCGTGGACCGGTGCCGCCGCCTCGGCCGCCGCCGCGTGGTCGCCGCGCAGCCAGGCCGCCTCCGCCCGTGCGGCGGCCACCGGTCCGGTGCGCTGGAGTTCCTGGGTCCGTACGGCGATCTCCCAGGCCTGGTCGAGGAGTTCACCGGCGCCGGGCCTGCCGCGGCGGACCCGCACCCGGGCCAGGACGGTCAGCGCGGGACAGCGGGCCGGTACGAACTCGTGCATCCCGTACTCGGCGTGCCGCTCGGCGTCCTCCCAGTCGGCGGCAGCGAGTCGGCGCATGGCCTGCTCGACGTGCAGGTAGTTGAGGAACCCCAAGTGCTCGGCGCGGTCGGCGAGTTCCATGGCCGGGGGCAGGAAGCGGTCGGCCTCGGCGTACTGGAGGTTGTCGAGGAGGGACCAGATGATGTTGGCGTAGGACCGGCAGGCGTGCTCGACCTCCCCTGCGACGAGCGCCACGGCGAGGCTCTCCTCCAGCTGCCGTCGCCCGTCCGGGTCTCCGCCGCGCCAGCGGGCTGCGCCCACGTTGTTGAGGGCGTGGGCCAGGATCGCGGCGTCGTCCGCGCGCCGGGCCAGGGCGATGGCGCGCTCGCCGTGCGCGATGGCCTCGGCGTACCGGTCGGACAGCATCCGCAGTTGAGCGGTGTTGCTGAGCGCGAGGGCCAACAGCCTGTCGTCACCGGCGTGTTCGAGGACGGCGATGGCCTCGCGTGCCGCCTCCTGGGCCTCCTCCGCGTGGCCCGCCCACCAGTGGATGCGGGAGAGCCAGCGCAGGTCGGCGCCGAGCGCGAGGGTGTCGCCGAGAGAGCGGCGCAGGGCCACGGCCTCGCGCTGGGCGGCGACGGCCTCGACGGAGTCGGCGAGGGTGTAGCACTCCACGGCGTAGCGTTCGAGCAGGTCGGCGAGTTCGGCGGGGGTGTAGCGGTGCCGCTGTCGCAGTACGAGCCGGAGATGAGCGGCGGCCTCGCGGTGGGCGCCGGCCTCGGTGGCGTCGCGGGCGGCGTCGGGGCCGTAGCGGGCGATGGCGTCCTGGTCGCCGGCCTGCGCGGCGTGGTGGACGATGCGGGCCGGGTCGGAGCCGGGCCGGGCCACGAGCGCGGTGAGCACCCGCCGGTCGAGGTCGATTCGGCGGGCTGTGGGCAGTGAGTCGGCGACGGCCCGGCGGATCAACTCGTGGCGGAACGCGACCCGTTCGGGGGTGACGGTGAGCAGTCCGCGTTGTTCGGCGGCGGCGAGCCCGGCCACGCCGTCCGCCAACAGCGCGTCGACGAGGGTGCGTTCGACGGCGGAGGGGACCACGGCGAGCTGCTCCAGCGCGTCGACGCTGCGGCCGTAGAGTCCGCGCAGCCGGGCGAGCACCGCGTCGACGACCGTCGGGGGCACGGTCCCGGTGCCGCCGGCCGCGAGGATCTCGGTGACGAAGAAGGGGTTGCCGGAGGTCACCTCGTACACCTGGGCCGGGTCGAGCCGGCTGGCCGAACTGAGCGTGCGCACGGCCGACCTGGAGAGGCGGGCCAGCGGCAGCCGGTGCACGCGGTCCGCGCGGGAGACCTGCCCGAGGAGATGGCGCAGGGGGTGCTCGCGGCTCAACTCGTCGTCCCGGTAGGTGAGGACGAGTACGGCGGGCAGCTGTGCCATCCGCCGGACCAGGAAGCGCAGTGCGTCCAGTGAGGCCTCGTCGGCCCAGTGGACGTCCTCGACGACGAGCACCGCCGGATGCGGTACACCGGACAGCTCACCTTGCAGGGCTTCGTAGACGCGGTGGCGGTCGCCGCCCTCCATGACGGCCCGGGCGAGTTCGGCGCCGACGCTGCCGATCAGGTCGCGGAAGGGGCCGAGGGGGCGGCGGGTGGCGAGGTCGTCGCACTGGCCCAGGAGGATGCGGGTGTGCTGCGGCAGCCGCTCGGGCATGGCCCTGATCAGGCTCGACTTGCCGATGCCGGCCTCGCCGAAGACGAGCGCGACGGATCCGGCCCCGTCCGCCGCCTCACGCGCGGCCGCGGCCAGCCGTACCAGCTCCGGCTCGCGTTCCAGGATCCCCCGATCCACGGCGTCGATTCTGCCACTCGGAGGGGAAATCCCGTACGGGTGTCACATTCCGGACCCGCGCCGCCCGCTTGAGTCCGGACGCCCACGGAACCGGACCCGACCGGCTCAGCGGGTAGTTCGCGCACCCCGCTGTCCGGGCCGGACCGGTCTGATCTGGTGCCGGCGGCGCGGTTTGGGGGCGTCGAGCATGCTGACGCCGTTGTAGTTCCGGCCGTGCACGTAGAACGTGGGCGCGGCGACGAAGGTGACGGCGATGGCGATCACGCTGATCGGGAAGAGGACCGGCAGCGACTGCCCCTCGGGGAGGGTCTTGCCGCCCTCGTGGACGGCGTAGGCGAACGCGGCGAAGAAGACGACGGCGCAGACCACGCCGATGACCCTCAGGACGGCGGAGAGCGTGCGGGTGAAGGACTGGTCGCGGACCTCGGCCAGCAGGGACGCCGAGCACTCGGTGCAGGTCAGCTCCACCGTCTGCTTGCCCGACGGGGGCCGTTTAACCACGTAGTGGGCGGCGGACCAGGTGATCGTGCGCGTCCTCGGCGCGAGGAAGCCTCCCGTGACCTTGTCACTGAGTATGTGCCGGACTGCGACCTCCGCGGTCCCCGCTGTGTTCATGGTTCCTCCGACACGCACCCTGACGATCATCACGAAGTTCGCACAGTGTGACCTGTGGGAACCGGCCGCTCAATGGTCCTGGTGATTTCTTTTCCTTCGCCTACAACTTCTCAACTCAGGTACGACCTGCGGGACTTCTCCGGTCGCACCTCTTGACGGCTTTGGTGCAGACCTTTAGGTTCACCAGCCAACAGACCTCCCATGAATGCATTCCACGCTCACATATGTGAACGCGCGTGTTCACCTCTCACCGCCCTCACGCCGGCGGCGTCCACCCCCCACCCCAGGACGAAAGGCTCCCTCGTCATGCAACGCCTCGCCCTGCGCTGCGCCCTCGCGCTCTCCCTCGGCCTCACCGCCGTCGGCACCCTCGCAGCCCCCTCCGCCTCGGCCGCGACCGGCACCATCACCGGCCTCGGCGGCAAGTGTCTCGACGTGGCCGGCGCCGGCTCTGCCGACGGCACGGCCGTACAGCTCTACGACTGCAACGGCACCGCCGCCCAGCAGTGGACGGTCGGCTCCGACGGCACCATCAGAGCCCTCGGCAAGTGCCTCGACGTCACCGGCAATTCGACGGCCAACGGCGCCCAGCTCCAGCTCTGGACGTGCGCAGGCAGCGCCAACCAGCAGTGGACGGTCACGGCCGCGCGCGACATCGTGAACCCGGCCGCCAACAAGTGCCTCGACGTCACCGGGAGTTCGACGGCCAACGGCACCCGCACCCAGATCTGGACCTGCTCCGGCGCCGCCAACCAGAAGTGGACGGCCCCCGCCGCGGGCGGCACCACCCCGCCCACGACCGCGCCGATGGCCGTGGCGCCGTACCTCTACAACGGCTGGGGCAACCCGCCCAGCCCCACGACTGTCATGAACGCAACCGGCGTGAAGTGGTTCACGCTGGCGTTCGTCCTGAGCAACGGCTACTGCAACCCGCAGTGGGACGGCGGCCGGGCGCTGACCGGCGGGGTCGACCAGTCGACCATCAACACGGTGCGCGCCAACGGCGGCGATGTCGTCCCGTCCTTCGGCGGCTACAGCGGCAACAAGCTGGAGAGCTCCTGCTCCAGCGCGAGCGAACTGGCGGCGGCCTACCAGAAGGTCATCAGCGCCTACTCGCTGAAGGCCATCGACATCGACATCGAGGCCGACGCGTACAGCAACGGGACCGTGCAGCAGCGGACGGTCGACGCGCTCAAGACCGTCAAGGCCAACAACCCGGGCATCAAGGTGTACGTCACCATCGGCACCGGGCAGAGCGGGCCCGACACCAGCCTCATCAACCGGGCCGCCTCGTCCGGGCTGACCGTCGACGCCTGGACGATCATGCCGTTCGACTTCGGTGGCGCGGGCCAGAACATGGGCACGCTCACCCAGCGCGCGGCCGAGGGCCTGAAGACCGCGCTGAAGAACGCGTACGGCTACAGCGACGACGCGGCCTACCGGGACATGGGCATCTCGTCGATGAACGGCATCACCGACAACAACGAGACCGTCACCACCGCCGACTTCCAGACCATCCTGAGCTACGCGCAGGCGCACCACCTGGCGCGGCTGACGTTCTGGTCGGCCAACCGTGACCGGCCCTGCCCCGGCGCCTACCCGAACGACGACACCTGCTCGGGCGTGAGCCAGAGCAACTGGCAGTTCACCAGCATCTTCGCCCAGTACACCGGCTGACGGACGCCCTCCGACCATTTCCCCCCAACCCCCCATCACCACAGGAGAATCCGTGCTCAGACGGAAAAGGCCGTCCGGCCGCCACGTCATTCCGAGAGCGCTCACGGCTGTCGCGCTCGTGGCGACCACCGTGACCGGCATCGAGTTCGCCGCGCAGGGCTCCGCGAGCGCCGCGAACTCGGCCGCCGCCGCGATACCGACCGGCTACACCACCGTGGTCAACAAGGGCAGCGGCAAGTGCGTCGACGCCCGCTCGGCCGCGAGCGCCGACGGCACCGCCGTACAGCAGTACACCTGCAACGGAAGCACCGCGCAGAACTGGCAGTTGGTCGCCACCGACAGCGGCTACTACCGCGTCAACAGCAACCTGAACGGCGCCGAGGCCTGGGACGTCACCAACGTCTCGACCGCCGACTCCGCGCCGATCCAACTGTGGACGTACTCCGGCGGCAACAACCAGCAGTGGCTGCCGGTCGCCGAGTCCGACGGCTCCTACCACTTCGTCAACCGCAACAGCGGCAAGTGCCTCGACGTGCCGAGCGCGTCGACCGCCGACAGCGTGCAGCTGGCGCAGTACACCTGCAACGGCACGGCCGCGCAGTCCTTCACGCTGAGCGGCGGCGGTACGACCAACCCGCCGGGCACCCCGGACTTCGGCCCCAACGTGACGGTGTTCGACCCATCGATGTCGGCGGCCGGCATCCAGTCCAAGCTGGACTCGGTCTTCTCCCAGCAGGAGAGCAACCAGTTCGGCTCGGCCCGCCAGGCCCTGCTGTTCAAGCCGGGCACGTACAGCGCGAACGCCAACGTCGGCTTCTACACGCAGGTCGCGGGTCTCGGCTTCTCCCCCGACGACGTGACGATCAACGGCGCGGTGCACGCGGAGGCCGACTGGTTCCAGGGCAACGCGACCCAGAACTTCTGGCGCGACGCCGAGAACCTGTCGGTCAACCCCACGGGCGGCACCGACCGTTGGGCCGTCTCGCAGGCCGCGCCCTACCGGCGCATGCACGTGCGCGGCAACCTGGCGCTGGACGACGGCGGTTGGTCCAGCGGCGGCTTCATCTCCGACACCAAGGTCGACGGCCAGATCCAGTCCGGCTCCCAGCAGCAGTTCCTCACCCGGAACTCCACGATGGGCAGTTGGTCCGGCTCCAACTGGAACATGGTCTTCGTCGGCGACCAGGGCGCGCCCGCCCAGTCCTTCCCGACGTACACCAACGTCGCCAGCTCCCCGACGATCCGCGAGAAGCCCTTCCTCTACGTCGACAGCGCGGGCAACTACCAGGTGTTCGTGCCGGGGTTGCAGTCCAACGCCGTCGGTACGACGTGGAGCGGGAAGACCCCGGCGGGCAAGTCCCTGCCGATCGACCAGTTCTACATCGTCAAGCCCGGCGCGACCGCGGCGGACATGAACACCGCCCTCGCGGCCGGCAAGAACCTCCTGGTCACCCCGGGCGTCTACCACCTCAACCAGACGCTCAACATCACCCGCCCCGACACGGTCGTGCTGGGCATGGGCCTCGCCACCCTCGTGCCGGACGGCGGGATCACCGCGATCTCCACGGCCGACGTGGACGGCATCGAGCTGGCGGGCCTGCTGATCGACGCGGGCGCCACCAACTCCGCGACCCTGGTGCAGATCGGCCCGTCCGGTTCGACGGCCACCCACGCGTCCGACCCGACGCAGTTGTCCGATGTCTTCGTCCGCATCGGCGGCGCAACCGTCGGCAAGGCCACCAACTCCCTTGTCATCAACAGCGCCAACACGATCATCGACCACACCTGGATCTGGCGGGCCGACCACGGCAACTCCGGCACGGTCGGCTGGACCACCAACACGGCGGACACCGGACTGATCGTCAACGGCGCCAACGTGACGGCGTACGGCCTGTTCGTCGAGCACTTCCAGAAGACCCAGGTCGTCTGGAACGGCAACGGAGGCAGAACGTACTTCTTCCAGAACGAGATGCCCTACGACCCGCCGAACCAGGCCTCGTGGATGAACGGCAGCGGCAAGGGCTATCCGGCCTACAAGGTCGCCGCGGGCGTAACCACCCATGAGGCGTGGGGACTTGGCAGCTACTGCTACTTCAGCTCCAACTCCAGCGTGGTGGCCGATCACGCCTTCGAGGTGCCGAGCGTGTCCGGGGTCAAGTTCCACGACATGGTGACCGTCTCGCTGGGCGGGGTCGGCACGATCAGCCACATCATCAACAGCACCGGCGGGCCGTCCAACTCCAGCACCAATGTCGCCTACCTGACCAACTACCCGTAGACCGCACGGAAAGGATCGATCACCCACATGAACACCATCAGATCCGGTTCCACCAGCGCGCTCCTGCGGGTCCTCCTCCTGCTGGCGACGCTGCTGGGCCTCGCGTCCGTACCGCCCGCCGCCCACGCGAGCACCGCGGCAACACCGTTCAAGATCCTCGCGCTCTACAGCGGGACCTACGACGCGGCGCACATCGACTTCGACAAGGAGGCCAACGTCTGGTTCCCGCAGCAGGCGGCGGCGAACGGCTACACCTACACGGCCAGCACCAACTGGGATCTGCTCGCCAACGGCGGGGTCAACGCGTACCAAGTCGTCCTGTTCCTCGACGACTTGCCGCAGACCGCCGCCCAACGCAGCGGATTCGAGGCGTACATGCGGGGTGGCGGCGGCTTCATGGGCTTCCACGTCTCCGCCTTCACGACGAACGCGGCGAGCTGGTCCTGGTACCACAACACGTTGCTCGGCTCGGGGAACTTCGTGTCCAACACCTGGGGTCCGACCTCGGTGACCCTGAAGGTGGAGGACCATTCGATCCCGCCCACCGCCGCCCTGCCGGCCACGTTCACCTCGTCGGTCAGCGAGTGGTACAGCTGGTCCAACGATCTGCGGCAGAACCCGGACATCAAGATCCTGGCGTCGATCGACCCGAGCAGCTTCCCGGTCGGCACCGATCCCAACCAGTCCTGGTACAGCGGGTATTACCCCATCATCTGGACCAACACGAAGTACAAGATGCTGTACGCGAACTTCGGCCACAACGCGATGAACTACACGACCAACACGCGACTGTCGTCGACGTTCGCGAGCGCCACGCAGAACCAGTTCCTGCTGAACGGGCTCAAGTGGCTGGGCGTGGGCGACACTTCGACGCCGCCGACGGACACCCCGATCTCCGAGACGTCCTGGTATTCCGTGCAGAACGGCGGCAACGGCACCTGTGTGGACGCCCGTTCGGCGGCCACGGCCAACGGGACGGCGATCCAGCAGTACGCCTGCAACGGCACGACGGCGCAGCAGTACCAGTTCCGCTCCACCGACAGCGGGTACATGGAGATCACCGCGCGCGGCAACCCCGCACAGGTCATCGACGTGACCGACCGCTCGACGGCCGACAACGCGCCGTTGCAGCTGTGGGCCTACTCCGGCGGCACGAACCAGCAGTGGCAGCCGGTGCGGGAGACGAGCGGGCGCTACCACTTCGTCGCCCGACACAGCGGCAAGTGCCTGAGCGCCGCCACGGCGGCGACCAACAGTGTCCAGCTCACCCAGCGGACCTGTGACGGCTCGACCGCGCAGTCCTTCTCACTCGCCGTGCAGTCCTGAGCCACCGCACGGCAGAACAAGGGCGGCGCCCCCCCCGCGCGCGCGGGGGGGGGGGGGGGTGTTTTTTTCGGCCAAAAAAAGACCGCGGGTGCGATGACAAAATAAATTTTTGTGGAGTATATATAAAAAAAAAGAGATCTGAT
>NZ_JBHYWD010000001.1:1018700-1027030 GCF_042751305.1 Streptomyces hokutonensis | reverse complement strand
TGACGCTCCCCCGGCGTCTACATATCCCCGGCCGGGGCATACCTCACCCCCCCCACGGACTAACTCGGGCCCATCCCCCCCCGGCGCGGCGGTGGGAGGCGCCTTTGTTTTCACCGCTAACAGCAGACCGTTGTCAGCGATACATATTCCTGTTATCGTCGATTACATGAACACCAGATCGCTGATAATCGAAGCGGCGGCCGAGCTGATCGCCCAGTCACCCAGTGGTGACGTGTCCACTCGCGCGGTGTGCGAGGCGGCCGGTGTGCAGCAGCCGGTGCTGTATCGACTGTTCGGCGACAAGGACGGGCTGCTCGCGGCCACGGTCGACCACGTCTGGGACCAGTACCTGGAGACCAAGCGCGCCGCCGAGAAGTCCGAGGACCCGCTGCGGGACCTCCGGGCCGGCTGGGACAGCCACACGGCGTTCGCGCTGGCGCACCCCAACGCCTACAAGCTGATGTTCTCCCCGGCGCTCCGTTCCGTGCCCGAGGCCGCGGCGGAGGCGATGCGCATCCTGCGCGGGGACCTGGAGCGGCTCGCCGCGCAGGGCCGCCTGCGTATCGCACCGGAGATCGCGGCACGCATGGTCATGTCGGCCAACACCGGGGTGTCCCTGGCGCTGATCACCCGTCCCACGCTGTATCCGGACTCCGCCCTGTCGAGGCTGGTCCGGGACGCGATCCACCAGGCGATCCTGCTCGACCCCGCGGCGGACACCACGGCCACGGACGTCCGCGCCGCAGCCGCGACCACGCTGCTCTCGTCCCTGGACGACCTCACCCCCGAACCCTTCACCCCCGCGGAGTCGGCCCTGCTCGGGCAGTGGCTCACGCAGATCCCCACCTCACGGAAGGACCTCCACCATGACTGACACCGACACCACCACCCGCGTCGCCCTGGTCACCGGCGGCTCCGGCGGCATCGGCCGCGCGGTCGCCGAGCGACTGGCCAAGGACGGCATCGCGGTCGGCGTGCACTACGCCGGCAACAAGGCGAAGGCCGACGAGACGGTCGCCGCGATCGTCGCGGCCGGCGGCAGGGCGATCCCGGTCGGCGGTGACGTCGCCGACGAGGACGCGATGTCCGCCGCGTTCGGCGCGGTGGAGCAGGAGTTCGGCGGGATCGACGTCGTCGTCAACACCGCCGGGATCATGCTCCTGTCCCCGATCGCCACCCTGGACCTCGACGACCTGGACCGCATGCACCGCGTCAACATCCGCGGCACGTTCGTCGTCTCCCAGCAGGCGGCCCGGCGGGTGCGCGGCGGCGGCGCGATCATCAACTTCTCCACCACCGTGACCCGCACCAAGTTCCCGGCGTACGGCGGCTATGTGGCGAGCAAGGCCGCGGTCGAGGCGATGACCCTCGTGCTGGCCCGCGAACTGCGCGGCAAGGACATCACCGTGAACGCCGTCGCCCCCGGCCCCACCGCCACTCCCCTGTTCCTGAACGGCAAGGACGAGGCCACGGTCGAGAACCTGGCCAAGGCCGCCCCGCTGGAGCGTCTGGGCACCCCGGACGACATCGCGGAGTCGGTCGCGTTCCTGGCGGGCCCCGCCCGCTGGATCAACGGCCAAGTGCTTTTCGCCAACGGCGGGTTGGCCTGAGCCGTCCCGCCCACTCAAGGAGTCCCATGAACAACATCGTCGTGATCACCGGCGCCTCCAGCGGTTTCGGCGCCCTCACCGCCCGCGTCCTCGCGGACAAGGGCGACACCGTCTACGCCGGGATGCGCAACACCACCACCCGCAACGCGCCGCAGGTGCAGGCCGCCGCCGACTACAGCAAGGAACACGGCGTCGACCTGCGCTCCATAGAACTCGACGTCAACGCCCAGGAGTCCGTCGACACGGCGATCGACCGGGTCGTCGCCGAGCACGGCCGTATCGACGTACTGATCCACAACGCCGGCCACATGGTCACCGGACCGGCCGAGGCCTTCACCCCGGAGCAGCTCGCCGAGCTGTACGACGTGAACGTCCTCTCCACCCAGCGTGTCAACCGCGCCGCGCTGCCCCATCTGCGCGCGGCCGGCCGGGGTCTGGTGATCTGGGTGTCGAGTTCGAGCGTCAAGGGCGGCACCCCGCCATATCTGGCGCCGTACTTCGCAGCCAAGGCCGCGATGGACTCACTCGCCGTCAGTTACGCGGCGGAGCTGGCCCGTTGGGGTGTAGAGACCTCCATCGTGGTGCCCGGTTCCTTCACCGGCGGCACGAACCACTTCGCCCACTCCGGGCGCCCGACGGACAGTGCGGTCGAGGCGCAGTACGAGACGCGGTACCCGGGGCTGATGACCCAAGTCGCCGACAAACTCGCCGCGTTGGCGCCCGAGGGCGCGGACGCCTCGCTGGTCTCCGCGGAGATCGCCCGCATCGTCGCGCTTCCCGTCGGGCAGCGTCCGTACCGGGTGCACATCGACCCGGCCGACGACGGCTCCGAGGTGGTCTCCGTCGTGGCCGACCGCATCCGCCGCGAATTCCTGACGCGCGTCGACCTGGCGGACCTGCTCTCCGCGCACCCCACCGCGGCCTGACACCACCCGCCTACAGGGTCACCGCCTCCGGCACGTCCCGCCGATAGGACTCCCCGCCCCCGAACAGCTCCTCGGACACGGCCCGTACGGCGTTCACCACCAGCGGAGCCACCAGCTCCAGCGGTGCCCGCCCGTCGCCGACCACCGAGATCGCGCCGACCGGGCCGTCGGGCCCGCGCAGGGCGAGGCCGACGCAACCGAGGTCGGGGAAGCACTCGCCCCGGTCGATCGCGAGGCCGTTGCGTCGGCGTACGGTGCTCAACTCCCGGTGGAGCAGGTCGAGTCGGCCGATGCTGTGGGAGGTGCGGCACTCCATCGACTGCTGGTAGCGGGCGTCGATCTCCTCCGGGCTGAGCCAGGCGAGCATCGCCTTGCCGAGGCCGGTGCAGTGGGCGACCGCCCGGCCGCCGACCCGTGAGGGGATGTCGACCGCGGCCCGGCCGCCGACCTTGTCGAGGTAGTAGATCTCGGGTCCGTCGAGGACGGCGAGATGGACGACCATCTTCGTCCGGACGGCCAGGTCGAGGAGTTGCGGCGCGGCTGCCGCGCGCAGTGTGCTGTGCCCGATCTCCCGTCCGCCGAGGCCGAGCGCGCGCGGTCCCAGCGCGTACCCGGCAACGGTGTGGTGCAGCCAGTCCAGGCGCACCAGTTGGTCGAGGATCCGGTGGGTGGTCGAACGCGGCAACTGGGTCCGGCGGGAGACCACTTCGAGGGTGAGATGTGTCTGGGGCCGCTCGAAAAGGTCCATGATCAACGTCACGCGCTCCATCATCGACGGTGGCAGCGCATGCCGGTCGGCCTCGTATCGCGGCTCCAGTCGAAGGGCAGACGTCATCGTCAATGCCTCTCTGCTCAAACTGAAATCAATTCTAGTTCGGCGCCTTCGTCAACGTACCAACGGCGTCGGACGCGGGCCAAGAGGCGTGCACGGGTTAATTGGTACGTCCGGTCTAATCAACGCGCGAAAGCGCCGCTCCCCGGTGCGTGGTCCGGGGAGCGGCTCTGCGGAGATGTGCGCTCAGCAGCCGCGCGTGAGGTCCAGCGCGATGTCCACGATCATGTCCTCCTGCCCGCCGACCAACCCCCTCCTCCCGACCTCCTGGAGGATCGTGCGCGCGTCGAGGCCGTACTGTCCGGCCGCCGTCTCGGCGTGCCGCAGGAAGCTGGAGTAGGCGCCCGCGTAGCCGAGGGTCAGGGTCTCCCGGTCGACGCGGACGGGGCGGTCCTGCAGCGGCCGTACCAGATCGTCGGCGGCGTCCTGCAGGGCGAACAGGTCGCAACCGTGCTCCCAGCCAAGGAGGTTGGCCACGGCGACGAACGGTTCGATCGGGCAGTTGCCGGCACCCGCGCCCTGCCCGGCGAGGGACGCGTCGACGCGGGTCACCCCTTCCTCCACCGCCGTAACGGAGTTGGCGACCGACAGGGAGAGGTTCTCGTGCGCGTGGATGCCGATCTGGGTGTCCGGGTCGAGGACGTCCCGGTAGGCGCGGATTCGGTCGCGGACGCCGTCCATGGTCAGCCGGCCGCCGGAGTCGGTGACGTAGACGCAGTGCGCGCCGTAGGACTCCATCAGGCGTGCCTGACGGGCGAGTTCGGCAGGGTCGGTCATATGGGCCATCATCAGGAAGCCGGAGACGTCCATGCCGAGTTCGCGGGCGGTGGCGATGTGCTGCGCGGCCACGTCGGCCTCGGTGCAGTGAGTGGCGATCCGGACCGAGCGGACGCCGAGAGAGTACGCCCGCTTGAGTTCGGCGATGGTGCCGATGCCGGGCAGCAGCAGGGACGTGAGGGTCGCCCGGTGGATGGCTCCGGCGGCGGCCTCGATCCACTCCCAGTCGGTGTTGCTGCCGGGGCCGTAGTTGAGGCTGCCGCCCGCCAGTCCGTCGCCGTGGGCGACCTCGATGGCGTCCACGCCCGCCCGGTCCAGGGCCGCGCTGATGGCGGCCACGTTCTCGGGCGTGATCCGGTGCCGGATGGCGTGCATGCCGTCCCGGAGGGTGACGTCCTGCACATAGAGCCTGGGGGTCACCGGGTCACCTCGCTGGAGAAGCGCTGGGCGATGCGCTCGGCGACCCGCAGGGCGGCCGAGGTCATGATGTCGAGATTGCCTGCGTAGGCGGGCAAGTAGTGGGCGGCGCCCTCGACTTCGAGGAAGACGGACACCTTGGTGGTGACCTCGGAGACGTCACCGGTGAAGAGGGTGTGGACCGGATCGCCGGCCGGGATCGGGGTGAACTGCACCTGCTGCTTGAGCCGGTAGCCGGGCACGTACTCGGCGACCGCGTCCACCATGCCCTCCACCGAGGCCCGCACCTGCTCCTGGTCCGCGTCGCCGATCAGGCAGTAGACGGTGTCCCGCATGATCAGCGGCGGCTCGGCCGGGTTGAGCACGATGATCGCCTTGCCCCGCCGGGCACCGCCCACCTTCTCGATCGCGGCGGACGTCGTCTCGGTGAACTCGTCGATGTTGGCGCGGGTTCCGGGTCCTGCCGACTTCGAGGCGATCGAGGCGACGATCTCGGCGTAGGGCACAGGGGTGATCCGGCTGACCGCGTGCACGATCGGGATGGTGGCCTGGCCGCCACAGGTGACCAGGTTGAGGTTGTCGACATCGTTGGCAAGGTGCTCGTCGAGGTTCACCGGCGGCACGACGTACGGGCCGATGGCCGCGGGTGTGAGGTCGACGAGCCGTTTGCCGTACGGGGCGAGGCGCTTGGCGTTCTCGACGTGTGCCTTCGCGGACGTGGCGTCGAAGACGATCCCGATGTCGTCGAAACCGTCCATCCGGATCAGCCCGTCCACGCCCTCGTGGGTGGTGGGCACCTTCAGACGCGCGGCGCGGGCGAGGCCGTCCGAATCCGGGTCGATGCCCACCATCGCGGCCATCTCCAGGGTGTCGGACAGCCGCAGCACCTTGATCATCAGGTCGGTCCCGATGTTCCCGGAGCCGATGACGGCCACCTTGGTCTTCGTCATCCCTGTTCCTTCGCTGGGTTCGATGAGAAGGTCGCGGTCACCGAGCCGAGGCCCGTCATCTCGGCCCGTACGGTGACTCCTGGCGGGGTGGGGACGAGCGGACCGAGGGCGCCCGAGAGCACGACCTGGCCTGCCCGCAGCGGATCGCCGAACTCCCGCGCGGTGCGCGCCAGCCACAGCAGCGCGGCGAGGGGATCGCCGAGGCAGGCCGTGCCGTCGCCCTCGGACGCGAGCCGCCCGTCGGCGTACAGCCGCATGCGCACGTCCCGGGGTTCGAAGGCCTTCAACTCGACCCGCTCGCCACCGAGTACGAACAGTCCGCTGGACGCGTTGTCGGCGACGGTGTCGGTGATCGCGATGTCCCAGTCGGCGATCCGGCTGTCCACGATCTCCAGCGCGGCGACGCCGTAGGCGACGGCGGACCGGACCCGCTCGATGTCGAGATCGTCGTCGTCGAGGTCGGCTGCGAGGACGAACGCGATCTCCGCCTCGACCCTGGGCTGCAGCAGCCGCTCGCTCGGTACGGCGGGCAGCGCGCTGACGTCCATGTCGGCGAGGAGCACCCCGAAGTCGGGCCGGTCGACGCCGACTTGGCGCTGCACCGACTCCGAGGTCAGTCCGATCTTGCGGCCGACGACGTGTGCTCCGGCCTCGATCCGGTCGGCGACGACGCGCTGTTGGACGGCGTAGGCGAGGCTGATGTCGGTGGCACCGAGCAAGTCCCGTACGGGAGCGCACGGTTGACGGTCGCGGGCCGCGCGCGTCAGTCGTACGACCGCTTCGGCCACCGCCGCCTCGCGGTCCGCCACGGCCCTCGGTTCCCAAACGTCTGTCATTCGCATCCTCAACTCGTGATGGTCTCCAGCCTGGGCATCAGTGCCCTTTCACGGGCCCGCGCGTTCCGCTCACCGGGACTCGGTCCGGGCGTGGACACATGGTCTCGCTGAGCGAGATGGCCGGTCGGAGCCGGGGAGTTGGCTCGATACCGTCGCCCGCACATTGCTTGAGGTTGTGGCGTTGAGCCGCGCTCGGCCGTCGAGAACGTCAGCACACCTGAGGAGGTCATCTTGGCCAGCAACGAGGACGTCTACGACGTGATCGTGGTCGGGTCGGGCGGAGGTCTGGTCGGCGCCTATGCCGCCGCCTCGCGCGGACTGCGCACCCTCGTCATCGAGAAGACCGACCGGGTCGGCGGCACCACCGCCTACTCCGGTTCCGGTCTGTGGTACCCCGGTTCCGCGCCCATGCGGCGGGCCGGGCTCGACGACAGCATCGAGGACGCGCGGACGTATCTGCGCGACACCGTCGACGACGAGTCGCGCGAGCCGCTCCAGGAGGCCTATCTGCGGGCCGGCGCACAGCTGATCGACGAGCTGGAGCGGAACCCGTGGTTCCAGTCGTTCGAGCATCTCCCGGTGCCGGACTACTATCCGTCGGTCGCCGGCTCGTCCCCCACGGGCCACACCATCTTTCCGCCGCAGGTCACCGTCGCCGAGCTCGGCGAACACGCCCGGCTGGTCCGCGCCTGCCTGCCCACCCAGCGCTGGGGGCACGACGAGGGTCCGGTCCTGAGCGGGGGCCGCGCGCTGATCGGCAGGACGCTGGCCGCGTTCCTGGAGACGGGCCACGGCACGCTCCGTCTCGACACGGCGCTGGAGAGCCTGGTCGTCGAGGACGGCAGGGTCGTCGGCGTGGAGGCGGTGAGCGACGGCGAGCGGGTCACGTTCCGCGCCACGGGCGGGGTGATCCTCGCGGCCGGCGGCTTCGAGCGCAACCGCGAGCTGCGCGAGAAGTACCAGCCGGTTCCGGAGCGCGGCAGCGAATGGTCCCACGGTGCCCCGGGCAACACGGGCGACGCGCTCCAGGCCGGCATCGCGGTCGGCGCCGCCACCGATCTGCTCGACGCGGCCTGGTTCACCCCCGGACTCGTGTGGCCGGACGGTCTGCCGCTCTTCCACACGGGCACCCGTGGCGGAATCTGGGTCAACGCGGCCGGCGAACGCTTCGTCAACGAGACCCGCCCCTACGACCAGGCGGGCCGCGAGATAGTCCGCCTGCACGCCACTTCAGGCGTCTCGCACATCCCCGCCCACTGGATCATCGACCAGCGCCAGCTCGACCGGGACGGCTTCGGCGGTCCCTACGACGAGCCGGTCCGCCCCGAGTGGTTCGAGTCGGGCGCGCTCAAGAAGGCCGACACGCTCGAGGAGTTGGCCCAGCTGATCGACGTACCTCTTGAAGCCCTGCGCAAGACCGTCGAGGAGTACAACGGCTATGCGCAGACCGGGGTCGACGAGAAGTTCCACCGCGGCGAGACGCCCTGGGACCAGATGGCCCAGTACGTCCTGGGCTTCCCGGCCCTGCCCCAGTTGAACTACCCGGCACCACTGCCGACGAACGACTGGCCCAACCCGATCCTGCCCCCGCTCGACACCCCGCCGTACTACGTCGCGACGATCGTCCCGGCCGACATCGGCACCAAGGGCGGCCTGAGGATCGACGAGCACGCGCGGGTGCTGCGCCCGGACGGCGGCCCGATCGAAGGGCTCTACGCGGCCGGCAACACCGCCGCCGCGATGACGGGCCGCGTGTACCCGGGTGCGGGGGCTCCCATCGGTTCGAGCGTCGCGTTCTCGTATCTGGCCGTGCTCGACATCGCGGACGCAAAGAACTGACACAACGTCAAGTGCCCGGAACACCAAGGGTGTTCCGGGCCCCTTCAGGTATTGCGAAGGCGGGGTTGGCCGCCGCCCGGCCCCGCGCAATTTTGTCTGCGCCACCACGGTGGGGAGCTCCACCCTGAGCAATGGCCCCAACA
>NZ_JBHYWD010000001.1:949496-1018690 GCF_042751305.1 Streptomyces hokutonensis | reverse complement strand
TCTGGTTGCTTCATCTCCTAGAGACACAGACAACCCCCGACACAAACACAAACATACACAACACCCTCAAGCACCTCAAAAGACCGGGCCCCGCCCCCCCCCACTTTCATGATGTCCTACGGCGTGAGGAGCAGCCGCGCGGCCAGGCGCATGTTGGTCTCCGCCTCCTCGGTGGTGAGCTCCTCCGTGAGCATGGCCACGAACAGGCCCCACCAGCCGTAGATGAGCAGACGGGCCCGGCTGCGGTCGGTCTCCGAGGCCTCGCGGACACCGCCGCGGAGCAGGCGCAGAATGGCCTGGCCCAGGGGGTTGTCGACGAGGTCCGTGCGGGCCTGGACGACGCTCGTGTACTCGGTGAACGACGACAGTGCCACCGCCGACGCGAGCAGGGGACTGTCCAGCAGCTTCACGCTGAGCGAGATGAGGAGTTCCGCGATCTCGGCGGCCGGGTCCGTGCCCTCCGCGGCGGCCGTGTGCCCGTGGCCGCCGACGAACTGCTCGATGTGCCACTCCAGGACCGCCATGAACAGATACGGCTTGGACGGGAAGTAGCGGTACAGCGTGGCGATGGCGACGCCGGCCTCCTTGGCCACGTCGTGCATCTGGACGCTGGCCAGTCCCTCGCGGGCGCCGAGTTCGGAGGCGGCGCGGAGGATGCGGACCCGGCGGGCGGCCTGGCCGCTCGACATCGGGGCCGCAGGTTGCCGTCCCTCAGCGGGTCTCGCCACGTCGTCCCCCCGGTCGTTGGGTGCTCCCGCCGACGCTCAGGACGCCTCGGGGCGGGTCAGGAAGGCCAGGACCGCGCTCTCCCAGGCCTCCTTCTGCTCGATCATGGCCCAGTGTCCGCAGTCGGGCAGCACATGCAGTTCCGCTTTGGGAATCGTACGCATCGGAATCAGGGCGCTCTCCAGCGGTGTGACCCGGTCGTCACGGCCCCAGGTCAGCAGCGTCGGCGCGGTGATCTTGTGGAGGGCGGCCCAGATGGGCTGGTCGGAGTGGGCCTGCGCGGCCTGCATGGCGGCCATGGCCTGCCGGCCGTAGATCCGCCGGGAGGCCTCCAGGGTCGCGGGCTCGGTGGCGCTCGCCCAGCGCTCCTCGATGAGTTCCTCGGTGAGGAGGGACGGGTCGTGGACCATCGACCGCAGCCACTGGACGAGGTTCTCGCGGGTCGGGTTCTCGGCGAACTCGACGAGCAGGTTGAGCCCTTCGCTGGGACCCGGCGAGAGGATGTTGCGGCCGACGCCTCCGATGGTGACGACCCGGCGGAACAGGTCCTTGTGCGCGACGGCGAGTCCGGCGGCGACGAAGCCGCCCATGGAGTTCCCGATGACGTCGACGCGGTCGAGGCCGAGGCCGTCGAGAAAGCGCAGGACTGCCTTCGGGGCCGCCATCATCGGGTTCTCGTCGGTGGGGTCGCTGATCCCGAACCCGGGGAATTCCAGGGCGAGACAGCGGAAGTGCTTCGCGAACAGGGGCAGATTTCCCCGGTAGTTGCGCCAGCCGGTCACGCCCGGACCGGAGCCGTGCAGCAGGAGCAGGGGCGGCCCGTCACCTGCCTCGTGATAGCGCAACGTGCCCTCGTCGGTGCGCAGTTCGCGCAGGGTGTCCTCAGCGGTGAGTGTCATGGCGGTGCGTGGCCTCCGGTCGCGGGGTGACGGGCGACAGTCACCGTGCCACCGCGTCCCAACCAGGTGTCGTACTTCTCCCGATCAGTGGGACGTGTACGACTCCTGGTCCGCCCGCCTGATTAGCGTCGGACCGCAAGGACTTGACGACGGTGATGGGAGAACCCTGATGGGTGTGCGCTCACTCGGGTATGTACGGCTGGAATCCAGTGACATCGAGAAATGGAAGGTGTTCGGGGCGGATTTCCTCGGCCTGATGCCTGTTGCGGGCGGCGACCCGGAATCCCTGTATTACCGGATGGACGACTATCCGGCCCGCATCGTGGTCTCCCCCGGTTCGCAGAGCGGGATGACCGCTCTGGGCTTCGAGGTCATCGACGAGCGGGAGTTGGCGAGGCTGGTCGCTGATGTCGAGAAGACCGGCATCAAGGTCACCGCCGGCACCGAGGACGAGGCCGCGGAACGCAGGGTCACCGGCTTCGTCAAGTTCAACGACCCGGGCGGCAACCCGGTCGAGCTGTTCTACGGCGCGATCCTCGACCACGTCCCGGTGCACACACCCCTGGTCTCGGGCTTCCTGACCGGTGACATGGGCTTCGGGCACGCGATCGTCTCCGCCGAGGACGCGCGCGGCACCTTCGACTTCTACGTCGACACCCTCGGCTTCATCGAGCGCAACACGATGCGCTCGCCGGGCGGCACGACGTGGTTCATGGGCTGCAACCCCCGCCACCACACCCTGGGCGTCACCCCGGCGCCGGGCCCCGGGCGGCTGCTGCACTTCATGGTCGAGGGCAGGACGCTCGACGACGTGGGCCGCGCCCTGGACCGGGCCGCGAAGCTCGAGGTCCCGATGATGCACTCGCTCGGCAAGCACACCAACGACCACATGGTGTCGTTCTACGTGTGGTCGCCTGAGAACTACGCCGTCGAGTTCGGCTGGAACGGCCTCAAGGTCCCGGAGCCGGTGCCCGTCTACGAGATCACCGACGGCGCGTTCTGGGGCCACCACTTCACCCCGCCGCCGCAGCCCGCCGGCTGAGCAGCACAGACACGACAAGAGCCCCACGGTCTACGGCCGTGGGGCTCCTCCACGTCAGCGCTCGACAGTGATGGCCCGCTCCGGGCAGGCCAACTCCCCGTCCCTGGCCGCCTGTTCCAGCTCCGGCGGCACCTCGCCGTCGTAGGGCAGCGCATAGCCGTCGCCGTCGAGCCGGAACACCTCCGGCGCCGCCGCCGCACACCTCGCGTGCCCGGAGCACAGCGAGGAGTCGATCGTGATCTTCATGCACAACTCCGTTCTACGGCTTGTTCGTCGAGCCCGCGTCGACGGTGAACTGGAGGCCGGTGACGTATCGCGACTCGTCCGAGGCCAGGAACAGGACGGCGTTCGAGACGTCGCGCGGCTCGACGTACGGGGCGAGGGGGTTCATCGCGGCGAGCGCGAACAGCGGCTCCCGCGCGGCGAGTTCCTCGATCGGGACGCCGACGGTGATGCCGGTGTCGCTGACTCCGGTGGGGTGCACGGTGTTCACCCGGATGCGGTGCGGGGCGAGTTCGTTGGACAGCGCCTTCATCAGGCCGACCACACCGTGTTTGCTGGCTGTGTAGTGGGCGTACGGCACGTGGCCGCGGATGCCGGCGGCCGAGCTGGTGATGATGACCGAACCGCCCTGCCCGGCCTCGATCATCCCCGGGATCGCGGCCCGTACCGTGTTCCAGGGGCCCTTGAGGTTGACGTCCATGACCACGTCCCAGGCCTCTTCCGAGAGGTCCCAGGCGGCGCCGATGCTCATCACCCCGGCGTTGGCCACGAGCGTGTCGAGCCGCCCGAACTCCTCCCGCGCCGCGTCGACGGCGGCCCGCATCTCCACGACCGAGCGCACATCGGCCTGGACGGCGACGCATCGACGGCCGGTGGCTCGCACCAACTCCGCGGTCTCCTCCAGCTGTTCCTTCGACGCCAGCGGGTAGGGCAGTTCGTCGCCGATGTCGTGGCACACGTCGGTGACGACGATGTCGGCGCCCTCCTCCGCCAACCGCACGGCGTGCGACCGACCTTGCCCACGGGCCGCCCCCGTGATGAGCGCAACCTTGCCCTCCACACGCCCCACGCCAACTCCCTCTCGTTCAACGGACATTCAGGTCCTCGGCGGCATCGCGCAACGCGCGCAGCCGGGAGTCGAGAAGTTCGCGCTCGGCCTCGTCGTCCGCGCCGAGTTCGGCGAGACGGCCGACCGTGAGGCCGATCTCCTCCTGCAGACGGCCGTACGCCTCGTCGCGGGTCAGCAGGTCGAGGTCGGTCCAGTCGGAGCGCTCGGACTCCGGGCGCCTGCTCATGCGGGGAGGTTGTAGAGGCGGCGGGTGTTCAACTCCACGATCTTGTGCACCTCGTCGTCCGGCACGTCCGCGAGGACCTCGGCCGCGTAGGCGCGGCTCTTGGGCCAGTAGGAGTCGGAGTGCGGGTAGTCGCACTCCCAGGTGATCTTGTCGACGCCGATGTGGTGGCGTACCTCCACACCGAACCGGTCGTCGATGAAGCAGCCGTGGAAGTGCTTGTGGAACAGGTCGGACGGCCGCACGGTCTGGTTGACGTTCTGGTAGAAGCGGTGCCGCTCCCAGGTGCCGTCGGCGCGCTCCAGCAGGTACGGTATCCAGCCGATCCCGCCCTCGGACAGGCCGATCTTCAGCCGCGGATGGTTGTGGAGGACCGGGGAGAACAGCAGGTCGGCGGCGGCGTACATCGAGTTGGTGGCGAACAGGGTGATCGTCACCGCGAAGGGCGCCTCCGGGGCTGTCCTGGGCGCCGCGCCCGAGGTGCCGAAGTGCAGGCACAGCGGCATGTCGGTCTCCTCGGCCGCCGTGAACACCGGGTCCCAGTGGTCGGTGTGGAACGACGGCAGGCCCAGCGGGACCGGGTTCTCCGGGAACGAGATCGCCTTGGCGCCCTTGGCCGCCGTACGCCGGATCTCGGCCGCGCAGGCGTCGACGTCCCACAGCGGCAGGATGACCAGCGGGATGAGGCGGCCGGGTGCGGTGGCGCACCACTCGTCGATCACGAAGTCGTTCCACGCCTGCACGCAGAGCAGGGCGAGTTGGCGGTCCTGTCCGTCCAGGAAGACGGTGCCGGCGAAGCGGGGGAACGACGGGAAGCACAGCGCGCCCCACACGCCGTCCAGGTCCATGTCCCGCAGCCGGGCCTTCGGGTCGTAGCAGCCCGGGATCATCTCGTCGTAGCGGGTCGGTTCGAGGCCGAACTCCTCGGGCGACTTGCCCGCCACGGCGTTCAGACCGATGTAGGGGTAGATGCGGCCCTCGTAGTTCCACACCTCGGCCGGGGCCTGGCCCTCTCCCCGCGCCTGCTCGACGATCCTCGGCCCGAGGTCCCGGTACTTCGCCGGCAGGCGGTCCGTCCACAGGCGCGGCGGCTCGATCAGGTGGTCGTCGGTCGACAGCAACTTCATCCATGGCTGCAATGGCATCGATGTGCTCCCTCGAATCTCATGGACTCTCTAGCACCGGCCGAATTGTGTGCACTGTTCAGATCCCACTGAACGGAAACCGACCAGCAGTCAGCAGACTTGATACCGATCATGGATCACGAACAGCACCATCGGACAGTATTCAGGCTACTCTTTTATCTCCGGCGGAAGGAGCCCCAGGATGGGCCGAGTACAGGACAAGGTCGTGTTCATCACCGGGGCGGCGCGCGGACAGGGCCGTGCCCACGCGCTCCGGCTGGCCGCGGAGGGCGCCGACATCATCGCCGTCGACCTGTGCGAGGACATCGCGACGAACGCGTATGCGCTGGCCACCCAGGACGACCTGGACGAGACCGTGCGGCAGGTCGAGAAGCTCGGGCGGCGCATCGTCGCGCGCAAGGCGGACGTACGGGATCCGGCGGCGCTGAAGGCGGCCGTGGCCGACGGGGTGGCCGAACTCGGGCGGCTGGACGCCGTGGTGGCGCAGGCCGGTATCGCCCCGCTCGGTCCCCAGCAGGGCGTCCAGGCTTTCGTCGACGCAGTCACCGTCGACTTCAACGGAGTCGTGCACGCCGTCGAGGCCGCGCTGCCGCATCTGCCCGACGGCGCCTCGATCGTGGCGACCGGTTCCATCGCGGCCCTGACCCCGGCGACGGTCGACAACCCGTCCAACGGCCCCGGTGGCCTGGGCTACTCCTTCGCCAAGCGCCAAGTGGCCGCGTTCGTCCACGACTTGGCGACGGTGCTGCTGTCCCGGCGGATCCGGGTCAACGGCCTGCATCCCACCAACGTCAACACGGACATGCTCAACAGCGACATCATGTACCGCTCGTTCCGGCCGGACCTCGAGAACCCGACCCGCGAGGACGCCCTGGAGTCCTTCCCCGCGACGACCGGGATGGACATCCCGTATGTCGAGCCGGAGGACGTCTCCGACATGGTGCTCTTCCTGGTCTCCGACGAGTCCCGCTACGTCACCGGGATGCAGATGCGGGTGGACGCCGGCGGCTATGTCCGCAAGCGCCCTCAACTCCCCACGTTCTGACGGTGTTTGCTAGGACATGAGGTCCAGGACCACCTTGCCGGTGGTCCTGCGCTCGGCGACATCGGTGAGGGCGTCAGCGACCTCCGCGAGGGGGTGGACTCGGGAGACCAGCGGGCGCATCCCGTCCCGGACCATCCCGGCGAGGGCACGGTCGGCAGCGGCCACGGCATCCGGGGCGTACTGCCGTACCGTACGGATCTCGAAGCCCCGGACGACCAGGTCCTTGAGCAGCACCAAATTCAGCGGGATGCGCGGTATCTTCCCGTCGGCGTACCCGACCGTGACGAACCGGCCGCCCCGGCGCAGCGCGCGCAGGGCCGCCTCCGCGTGGTCGCCGCCCACCGGGTCGATCACGAGGTGGGCGCCCTCGCCACCCGTCAACTCTCTTGTGCGGAGCTTGAGATCCTCGTGGACGTAGTCGACACCGGCCTCGGCCCCGAGCTTGCGGGCGACCGTCAGCCGCTCCTGGCTCGACGCGGCGGCGACCACCCGCATACCGAGCCGCGTCGCGATGTCGACCGCCGCCGAACCGACCCCGCCGGCCGCGCCGAGCACCGCCACCCACTCCCCCGCGCTGCCCTGTCCGACGGTGACGAGGGAGTGATAGGCGGTGGCGTACGTGACATGGAACGCGGCGGCGTGCACCATGTCGAGGCCCTCGGGCACCTGGCGCAGGCCCGCGACGGGCACGACGACCTGTTCGGCGAAGGCGCCGGTGAGTACCGCTCCGGCGACGGGTGAGCCGACGGCGGGACCGGACGCTCCTGGGCCCAACTCGGCCACCACACCCGCGAATTCGCTGCCGGGTGTGAAGGGCAGCGGCGCGGGAACCTGGTAGCGGTTCGCCACGAGGAGCACGTCAGGGAAGTTCACCGCCGCCGCGTGCACCTGGACCAGCACCTCGCCCGGTCCGGGCAGGAGGTCGTCCAGTTCGACGACCGAGAGGCCGCCGGGCGGCCCGTACTCCGTGCAGCGTGCGGCCTTCATCGGGTCCTCTCCACGGTCGGCATCGCCGGGTCACGGGGCAGGCCCAGCACCTGTTCGGCGATCGTGTTGCGCTGGATCTCGGCGGTGCCCGCGCCGATCGACGAGGCGCGGGTGCGCAGGAACCCCCATACCCAGCGCCCGCGTTGGACGGCATGCGGGTCGCGGCGGCCGAGGATGCCGTACGGTCCGAGCAGGTCGACCGCGAACTCGTGCAGTTCCTGCTCGAAGGTGACGATGGACAGCCGTGCCGTCGAAGAGGCGGGCCCCGGTTCGCCCTTGGCCATGATGTCGGCGATCGTGCGCATACCGGTCAGCCGCATGACACGGACACGGATCTCGAAGTCGGCGAGCCGGTCGCGGACGATCGGGTCGGCCGTCGCCCCGCGTTCACGGGCGAGTTCGATCAGCTCGTCCAACACCCGGCGGTACAGGGCCGCTTGGTTCATCGCCCCGGCCGCGCGCTCGTGTCCGAGGCTCGTGCGCACCAGCGGCCAGCCGCCGTTCTCCTCGCCGACGCGGTCGGCGACCGGGACGCGGACGTCGTCGAAGAAGATCTCGCAGAAGTGCGCGTCGCCGGTCAGGTCGCGCAGCGGCCGTACGGTCACTCCGGGGGCGTGGGCGTCGATCAGGAGGTAACTGATGCCGTCCTGGCGGGAGTCGGGCGGTCCGGTGCGGACGAGGGTGAAGAAGATGTCGGCGATGTCGGCCGAACTGTTCCACACCTTCTGCCCGTTGACGATGTACTCCTCGCCTTCTCGCCGTGCTGTCGTGCGCAACGCGGGGAGGTCCGAGCCCGCCTCCGGTTCGGAGTAGCCCTGGGCCCACACCGTGTCGCCGCGCAGCATGGGGCGCAGGTGGCGCTCCTTCTGCTCGGGCGTGCCGTACTTGATGAGGGTGGGCGCGGCGATGCCCAGTCCGGTACCCAGGGGTCCGGGGACGCGGGCGCGGGCGTACTCCTCCTGGTAGCCGACCTGGCGGGCGAAGGAGAGGTCCATGCCGCCGTACTCACGCGGCCAACTCGGGCCTGCGTAACCGGCGTCGTAGAGCGTGGCGAGCCATTTCTTCTGCCAGGCGACCCGCTCGACGGGGTCCTTGGGGTGACGCCCGGGGTGATGCTCCGTCAGAAAGGCCCGCAGCCGGGCGCGGAACTGCTCGTCGGTCTCGTCGGCTGTCATCGCGGTGCCATGCGGATGGCGCCGTCGAGGCGGACTGTCTGGCCGTTGAGGTACGGATTCTCCAGCATCTCCACGGCGAGGCGGGCGAAGTCGTCCGGGTCGCCGAGTCGCTTGGGGTGCGGGACGGAGGCGGCGAGGCCGTCGCGGATGTCGGCGCGGAGGCGGCCGAGCATCGGGGTGTCCATGATGCCGGGGGCGATGGTGTTCACCCGGATCTGCCAGCTGGCCAGGTCGCGGGCGGCGACGAGGGTGATGCCGTGGACTCCGGCCTTGGCGGCGGTGTATGAGGTCTGACCGATCTGGCCGTCGAACGCGGCGACCGACGCGGTCAGCACCACGGCGCCCCGATCGCCGTCGACGACCTCGTTGCCGGCGAGACGGGCGGCGGCGAGGCGCAGGACGTTGTAGGTGCCGATCAGGTTGACACGTATGACCTCGGCGAAGGTGTCGAGTTCGCCGGGGGTACGGTCGCGGTCGATGATCCGGGTGCGGTCGCCGCCGCGTCCCGCGCAGTGCACGACGGCGCGCAGGGTGCCGAGTTGCTCGGCTTCTTCGAGGGCGGCCGTGACCTCGGCCGGGTCGGTGACGTCGGCGCGGACGAAGCGTGCGGCCTCGCCGAGGTCGGCGACGGCTTTGACGCCCTGCTCCTCGGAGATGTCGGCGAGGACGACACGTCCGCCGCGTTCGATGATGCGGCGCGCGGTGGCGAGACCGAGCCCGGAGGCGCCGCCGGTGACGAGTGCCGCTGAACCGTCGATGTTCACACCCAACTCCTCATGGACTGCGGGGTTTTGAAGGCGCGTTCTGCTGGGTCTCAGAGGCCCAGGGACTTGCTGATGATGAGCTTCATGACCTCGCTGGTGCCGCCGTAGATGCGGGTCACCCGGGCGTCCGCGTACAGGCGGGCGATCGGGGACCCGAGGATGTAGCCGTAGCCGCCGTGCAGTTGGAGACAGCGGTCGACCACGCGCCCCTGTGTCTCGGTGCAGACCAGCTTGGTGCGGGCCGCGTCCACGGGGTCCAGTTCGCCGGCGACGAGCGCGGTGATCGCCGCGTCGAGCAGCGCCTGCGCGGCCGTCAACTCGGCGTTCAGGGAGGCGAGTTCGAACTTCGTGTTCTGGAACTGGGCAAGCGGCTTCCCGAACACGTTCCGGTCGCGGACGTAGGCGACGGTCAGGTCGATCGCGGTCCGCGCTTGCGCCACCGCGCCGACCGCGATGGCCAGGCGTTCCTGGGCGAGGTTGCGACCGAGGAGGGTGAAGGCCGCGCCTTCCTCGCCGAGGAGGTTGGCGGCGGGCACGCGGACGTCGTCGAAGGCGAGTTCCACGGTGTCCTGGACGGCCAGGCCGATCTTCTCCAGTTTGCGTCCCACCGTGAAGCCGGGCATGCCCTTCTCCACGACGAGGAGCGAGAGACCGGCGCGCCGGTTGTCCGGGTCCACGGCGGTGCGGGCGACCACGATCACCAGGTCGGCGTGGTGGCCGCCGGTGATGAAGGTCTTGGCACCGTTGAGTATGAAGTGGTCGCCGTCGCGGACCGCCCGGGTGGTGATGCCTGCGAGGTCGGAGCCGGTGGCGGGCTCGCTCATCGCGATCGCGGTGTACAGCTCGCCGGAGGCCAACCCCGGTAGCCAGCGCGCCCGTTGCTCGGCATTGGCCAGGCCGGTGAAGTACGGGACGACGATGTCCAGGTGGGTGCGCAGGCCGCCGAGCGTGACGCAGGCCCGCGCGCACTCCTCCTGGATCACGGCGTTGTAGCGGTAGTCGTCCTGACCGCCTCCGCCGTACTTCTCCGGGATCGACGTGCCGATGATGCCGAGTTTGCCCAGTGCGGTGAACAGGTCCCGGGGGACGAGTCCGGCGCGCCGCCAGTCCTCGTACGACGGGACGACCTCGCGGGCGATGAAGTCACGGACCAGCAGACGGAAGTCCTCATGGGTCTCTTCGAACAGGGTCCGGCGCATCGGATCTCCTTCGGCTCGACCTATTCAGTATACCTAATTAGTCTCGTCGCACACAGGGCTGATCCAGCAGAACGCCCCATGAGCCCGAAGGCCGCATGGGGCGTTGCAGGTTGAGCGTCAGGGAATCAGTGCCACCAGGGGATCAGCGCGTCCAGGTGGCGGCGCATCCGGTGCCGGGCCACTCCGGCGTCGCCCTCGACGATGGCGTCGAGAATCCGCTGGTGGACGTGCTGGACCTCCTCGGCCGCAGTGTCGCCGGGCAGCGGCCGGTCGTGGCCGGAGGCGTGGCGGCGGAACAGCTCCGTGATGATCGACAGGAACAGCGACAGCACCGGGTTGTCGGAGAGCGCGGCCAGTTCGGTGTGGAAGAGGTCGGCCTTGCGCGGGTCGTCGGCGGGGCCCTCCGTGCTCCAGCGGACGGCCTTGCCCAGCCGTTCGGTCACCTCTTTGTCGCCCTCCGCGACTCTGGCGGTGACCCGGGCGACGATGCCCAGTTCGATGGCGTTGCGGACGATCCGCAGGTCGTCGGCGGTGACGCCCTGGTACTCCAGGAAGAGCGCCATGGTGTCGATGCTGGCCTGCGGTTCGGGTTCGGTGACGATCAGGCCGCCGCCGGGGCCGCGGCGCATCCGGGCGACCGAGTGGTACTCCAACAGCCGTACGGCTTCCCGGAGTACGGCCCGGCTGATGGAGTACCGGGCCAGCAGATCCGCTTCCGAGCCGAGCACCATGCCGGTCTGCCAGCCGCGCGCGGCGATGTCGTCGTGGATGCGCGCCGCGACCACCTCGGCGAGCTTGGCCCGCGGCCCCTCGACCAGTTCGGGCTCGACCACATTGCCCGCGATCCGCTGCCCGCGCCGCACCCGGTGCTTCTCGATCCAGCCGGCCACCGACTCCAGATGCGCGGTCAACTCCGTCTGGGCGCGGGCCCCGTCGTCGGCGATCACCGCGTCGACGACAGCCTTGTGCGCACGGTGCGAGGTGTCCTTCGCCGCATGCATCTCGGTCTTGGAGACACGGCGGGAGGTGTGCGCGTAGCGGGCGGTGAGCCGGGTGAGCACGTCGACGAAGAGGTGCAGTACCGGGTTGCCCGACAGTTGGGCGAGCACGGGGTGGAGGGGGTCCTGCGAGTGGACGCCGGGGTCGTCCCAGTGATCGAGTTCGGCGTCGAGCGTGGTGCGGAGGGTGTCGATGCCCTGTTCGGTGATGCGGTCGGCGGCGAGTCCGGCGGCGATCGGCTCCAGCAGGAGGCGGGCCTGGAGCAGGTCGGTGACGCTCGTGCCGACGTATTCGAGGTAGATCACCATGGCACGGGTGGCCGGTCCGGCGTCGGGTGCGCAGACGATCAGGCCACCGTTCGGGCCGCGCCGCATCCTGGCCACCTGGTGGTGCTCGACGAGCCGTACCGCCTCGCGCAGCACCGCACGGCTCACCCCGAGCCGCTCCCGCAGGTCCACCTCGGAGCCCAACGACTCGCCCACCGGCCAGCCCTGGCGGATCACGGTCGCCTCGATACGGCGGGCGGTCTGCGCGGCCAGCTTGCCGACCGGGATGCCGGTCTCGCCGTCGGCGGGCTCGCGGTCGACGGCAGTCGCCATGGCCAACTCCTCTGGGGCGGATATTGCGGATCCCCAGTCTATTCGTCACCTGGGCCGGAGGCGTGCGCTTCGAGCACCTGGAACCTATATGAGGCCACTTTTTCTGGTCCCGGCCCTTGGCAGGTGGGTGATCGGCCTGGTTAAAGTGGCCTCATTTCAGGGCCGCGGCATGAGAACAGGGAGCCGACAGCGATGCGTCTGGAGTCCACGCCCGAGCTCGAAGCGTTCCGGAGGAAGGTGCGCGCGTTCGTCGCCGAGCACGCTCCCGGCACCAAGACCCATGCGGGGGTGCGCGCGCCGGAGCCCGAACTGATGCCGGCGATCCGGAAGTGGACGGCGAAACTGTACGAGGCGGGCTTCCTCGGCATCGACTGGCCTGCCGAGTACGGAGGCCGGCCCGACGCGCATCCGCTGGAGCCGTCCGTCGTGGCCGAGGAGATCGCCCGCGCCCGCACCTGGCAGCCGATCGGCGCCGCCTCGCTGGCCTCGGCCGCGCTGCTGGAGTTCGGCACCGACGAGCAGCGGGCGCGCTTCCTGCCCCGCATCCGCTCCTGCGAGGACGTGTGGTGCCAGCTGTTCAGCGAGCCGGAGGCGGGCAGCGACCTGGCTGCGCTGCGGACGCGGGCGGTCCGCGAGGGTGAGGGCGACGACGCGGTGTTCGTCGTGGACGGCCAGAAGGTGTGGACGACCAATGGCCAGCACGCCGACATGGGTTATCTGCTCGCGCGCACCGATCGCGAGGCTCCGAAGCACAAGGGCATCACGGCCTTCGCCCTCGATCTGCGCAGCCCCGGCGTCGACATCCGCCCGTTGCGGGAGATCACCGGGACGACCGACTTCAACGAGGTGTTCCTCGACGGCGTGCGCATCCCGGCCGCGAACGTGATCGGGCGGGTGAACGACGGCTGGCGGGTGGCGATGAGCAGCCTCGGTCACGAGCGGTCCGGGGTGGGCGCCCGCGGTGTCGAACTGACCGCCGTACTGGACGACTTGCTGAGCCTCGCGGCGCGCACGTCGGTCAACGGCCGGCCCGCGCTGGACGACTCCGCGACCCGGCAGACGATCGGCGAACTGGCCACGCGGGTTCACGTGAACGCCGCGCTGCTCGACCTCGCCCGGTCTCGGATGCTGCACGACACGGAAGGACCTGCCGACGCTCTCCTCGGCAAGATCTTCTTCAGCGAGCTGAACCACGACCTGGTCGACTTCGGCCTCGGCCTCCAGGGCACGGACGGGCTCTTGATCGAGGGCGACGAGGACGCCGTAGCGGACGGCTGGTGGCAGGACGCGCATCTGTACTCGCGAGCGTACACGATCGCGGGCGGGGCGAACGAGGTGCTGCGGACGCAGGTGGCCGAGCGGGGGCTCGGTATGCCGCGGGAGCCTCGCCGACCCGCCCAGACGTCAAATAGACCATCCGGTCAATAAATAGAGTTCACATTCCTTGAAGGTTTCCTGGAGATTGATTGTACCGATCGGTCGACGTATGGTTCCGTCAGGTGTGGGGCCGACGAGAGGACGACAGAACCATGACCGAGAGCGTGGCCGGAACCGACGTCTCCGAGGACCTGCCGGAGTACCCGTCGCCCCGATCGGGCGAGTGCCCCTTCGCTCCGCCGCCGGGGCTGCTGAAGCTGCACGACTCGGGCAAGGCGCTGGTGCGGGCGAGGACATGGGACGGTACGACCCCGTGGGTGGTCACGACGCACGCGGCCCAGCGGCAGCTGCTGACCGATCCCCGGCTCAGCGCGAATATCGGGGCGCCCGGATATCCGCACACGACCGAGGCGATGAAGGCGCACGCGGCGCATATCCAGCCGTCGATCAACAACACCGACGGGGCCGAGCACACGCGGTGGCGGCGGATGCTCACGAGTTCGTTCACCCGGCACCGGATGGAGAAGATCCGCCCGGAGATCCAGCGGATCACCGACGACCTCATCGACAAGATGCTGGCGGGCCCCAACCCGGCCGAGCTGAACGAGGCGCTGTCGCTCCCACTGCCGTCGCTGATGATCTGCGCGCTGCTCGGGGTGCCGTACGAGGACCATGACTTCTTCCAGGAGCACGCGGGTGTGACCAACGCGCGCTTCAAGACCCCGGAGCGGGCGGCGGAGAGCACGGCGGCCGTGCGCCGCTACATCGCCGGGCTCATCGAGGCGAAGATGGAGGATCCCGGCGAGGACGTCCTCTCCGACCTCGGCGCGCGCATCAAGGCGGGCGAGCTGTCGATGGAGGAGGCGGCCCCTCTCGGGCACATCCTGCTCGTCGCCGGGCACGACACCAGCGCCAACATGATCACGCTGGGCACCGCGCTGCTGCTGCAGAATCCCGACCAACTCGCGGGCCTGCGCGAGCACTCCGACGACGCGAAGTATGTGACGAGCACGGTGGAGGAGCTGCTGCGCTACCTCACCATCCCGCATCTGCTGGCGCGCCGGGCCGTCGTCGAGGACATCGAGATCGACGGTGAGGTCATCCGCGCGGGCGAGGGCGTGATCGCGTCGCTGCCGGCCGCCAACTGGGACCCGCAGGCGTTCCCCGACCCCGAGAAGCTCGACCTCACCCGTGCCGCGGCCCACCATCACGCCTTCGGCTGGGGCCCGCACCAGTGCGTGGGCCAGCAGCTCGCGCGCATCGAACTGCACGTCGTCTTCAGCACGTTGTTCCGCCGGATCCCGACGCTGCAACTCGCCGTGGACGTCTCGGAGTTGAAGTTCAAGGAGGACTCGCAGGCCTACGGCATCTACGAGTTGCCCGTCGCCTGGTAGTTCGCCGCCCGTACACGGAGCCGGGCTCCGCGACGGCGGCATCTGCGGCACCGACGCCGCCGACTGGTTCCTCCCGGTCGAAGGC
Organism: Streptomyces hokutonensis; assembly: GCF_042751305.1. GTDB lineage: Bacteria > Actinomycetota > Actinomycetes > Streptomycetales > Streptomycetaceae > Streptomyces > Streptomyces hokutonensis_A. The sequence goes on along the minus strand of NZ_JBHYWD010000001.1, from coordinate 1,003,959 downwards.
GGCGCCACGACCCCTCCGCGTCCGTTCATGCCCTTCATCCCCATTGCACCCCCTGCACCCCGGCATCGAACAACCGCTCGACGACACAGCAGAAGGTTCACATCAGGACATCGGACGAAACGCTGTCGAATGCTTGTCGGAAATCACGGGCGACGGTGAAAGATGGGTCCAGTCGCTGAGCGGGTTGGGGGAAGCGAACGCCATGGTGCATGTTCACTTGCTGGGGCCCGTGGAACTGTCGATCGGGGGGCGCGTCTCGGAAGTGGGACCGCCGCAGCGCCGTACGGTGATGGCCGCCCTGGCCGTCGAGGTCGGCCGGCCCGTCACGGTGGCCACGCTCATCGACCGGGTCTGGGACGCCGACCCGCCGGACGCGGCACGACGGGCGGTGCGCGCCCACATCGCCATGATCCGGCGAGTGTGCGAGCAGGCCACCGACCGTGGTGCGCAGCCGTTGCGCCTGGTGCGCCGTTCGGGCGGCTATGTGCTGGACGCCGACCCGCGGCAGGTCGACGTCCACCGGTTCCGGCAGTTGGTCGACCGCGCCCAGCAGGCGCAGCAGACGGACGACGCGAAGGCCTCACTCCTGCGCGAGGCGTTCGGTCTGTGGCGCGGGGAGCCGCTCAGCGGCCTGCACGGGCAGTGGGCCGCGCGCATGCGCGAGACCTGGCAGCGCCGGCGGGTGGACGCCGTGGTCGGCTGGGCCCGTGTCGAGTTGCGCCGCGGCGACCCTGCCGCCGTCATCGGCCCGCTGGCCGACCTGCTCGCCGAGTACCCGCTGGTGGAGCCCCTGGCCGAAATGCTGATGCGGACCCTGTACGACGCCGGACGCAGTGCGGAGGCACTGGACCGCTACGCCACCGTACGGCGGTGGCTTGCGGAGGAACTCGGCGCGGAACCCGGACCGGCCCTGCGCACGCTTCACCAGGCGATCCTCCGCGGTCACCGGCCGCTGTCCGCCGGCCCCCGACCGGCAGGGGCGTCGTCCCGTCGGGTGACAGCGCCGGGCGCGCCCCCAGTGCTGCGCCTTCTTCCGGAGCCGCGCCCGGCCCCGGAGCCCGAAGCGTCGGCGAGACGGCAGGCGGCCGAGACTCCGTCCCAACTCCCCGTCGCGGTACGCGGTTTCACCGGCCGCGACGAGGAGATGACCCGGCTCCTGTCGATCCTCGACGCGGCCCGGGGAGAATCCCCCGCGGTGGTGATATCGGCTGTCTCCGGTATGGCGGGAGTCGGGAAGACGGCGCTCGCGGTCCATTGGGCGCGCCAGATGGAGAGCGCCTTCCCCGACGGGCAGCTCTACGTGAACCTGCGCGGGTTCGATCCCCGGGGTTCGGTGGTGACTCCGACGGAGGCGGTACGGGGGTTCCTGGACGCGTTCGGCGTACACCCCGAACGTATCCCGCTCGGCCTGGAGGCCCAAGTGGGCCTGTACCGCAGCCTGTTGGCGGGGCGGCGGGTCCTCGTCGTCCTGGACAACGCCTTGGACGAGCAGCAGGTACGGCCGCTGCTGCCGGGGGCGGCGGGCTGCATGGCGCTGGTGACCAGCCGGAACCGGCTGACCGGACTCGCCGTCTCGGAGGGGGCCCACATGCTGTCCGTGGACGTGCTCGGTCCCGGCGCGGCCAGGGACGTACTGGCGGAGCGGATCGGAAGGGACCGGCTGACGGCCGAACCCGATGCCGTGAATGACATCGTTGCCCGCTGTGCGGGGCTGCCGCTGGCCCTCGCGGTGGTGGCGGCTCGGGCGGACGCACAGCCGCACCGGCCACTGAGCACGCTCGTGCGGGAGTTGCGGGAGGAGCGGAACCGGCTGGACGCACTGGACGCGGGCGAGTCGGCGAGCCAGGTGCGGGCCGCCTTCTCCTGGTCCTACCGCGCTCTCAGCACCGGTGCCGCGCGGTTGTTCCGGCTGCTCGTGCTGCACCCGGGACCGGACGCGGGACTGGCCGCGGTCGCCGCACTGGCGGGGAGACCACCGCAGGAGACCCGGGAGTTGCTGTCCGAACTCACCAGAGGGCACCTGCTGTCCGAACACGCCCCGGGCCGGTACACGTTCCACGACTTGCTGCGCGTGTACGCGGGAGAACTCCTCGCCGAGCAGGACGACGCGTGGATACGGCGGGCGGCGCTGCACCGCATGCTGGACCACTACCTGCACACCGCGCGAGCGGCCGACGCGCTGGTGACCCCGCAGCCCAATCCGGTCTCCCTGCCGGCGGCCAGGCGTGGAGCCAACGTGGAGAGGCCGGTCGACTACGACCGGGCGCTGGCCTGGTTCACGGCCGAATGCGCGGTGCTCCTGGAGGTCGTGCGCCAGGCGCCGGAGGGCTTCGAGGGCCATGTCTGGCGGCTCACCGCGGTCCTCACCACCTACCTGGACCGCAACGGCTACTGGCCGGCACTGGAGGACGTCGGCCGCCGCGCGCTGGCGGCGGCGCGCCTGCACCACGACCGCGCCGGGGAGGCCTGCGCCCACCGCAGTCTGGGACTGGCCCTGGACCGCTTACGGCATCCCGATCCGGCCCGTGAACACTACGCGAGGGCCCTGGAGTTGTTCGCCGAGCTGGGCAGCGACGCCGGGCAGGCCAGGACGTACCAGCATCTCGCCCGTCTGTCGGGAACGCAGGGCGACCGCCGGCAGGCCCTTGAACTGGCCCGTCGCAGTCTGCGGCACTATCGCGCGGCGGGTGACCGCGCCGGCCAGTCGGCCGCGTTGAACCACATCGGCTGGCAGCTGGCGCACCTGGGCGAGCACCACCAGGCGCTGGCTCACTGTGAACAGGGCCTGGCCCTGGCCCAGGCGGCCGGGGACGTCAACGGACTGGCCCACACCTGGGACAGCCTGGGCTACATCCACCGTCAACTGGGCCAGGATCGGCGGGCGGTGGAGTGTTATCGGCAGGCGACGGAGCTGTTCCACGCCACGGGGGAACGCATCCACGAGGCCAGATGCCTGACCTGCCTGGGCGACTGCTACGACAGCACCCACCAGCCCGCCCCCGCGCAGGAAACCTGGGCCCAGGCCTTGGCGATCACGGACGAACTGGGCCTGCCGGAGGACGAGTTGCTACGGAAGGAGATCCATCAGCGCCTGCTTCGGTGAGGGATGCTCCGGGTCAGCGAAGCAGTTCGACGATCGTGGCGTTCGCGGTGCCGCCGCCCTCGCACATCGTCTGGAGGCCGTAGCGCAGGTTCCGCTGCCGCATCCGGGCGAGCAGCCGGGTCATCAGGATGGCTCCTGAGCCACCGAGCGGGTGGCCGACCGCTATCGCTCCGCCCAGGGGGTTGAGCCGCTCGGGGTCGGCGCCGGTCTCGGCCAGCCACGCCAACGGAACGGGTGCGAAAGCCTCGTTGACCTCGAAGGCCCCGATGTCGTCGATCCCGAGCCCGGACCTGCGCAGTACCTTCTCCGTCGCGGGGATCGGCCCCGTCAGCATCATGATCGGGTCCGCGCCGCTGACCGCGCCGGAGTGGTAGCGGGCGATCGGCTTGAGGCCCAACTCCCTTGCCCGTTCGGGAGTTGTGATGAGGAGCGCGGCGGCGCCGTCGGAGATCTGGGAGGCGTTCCCGGCGTGGATCACACCGTCCTCCTTGAACGACGGCTTGAGTTTGGCGAGGGTCTCGACCGAAGTGCCGCGCCGCAGGCCCTCGTCGACGGTGAACTTGGTGCCGTCGACCTCGATGGGCACGATGTGGTCGTCGAAGATCCCCGAGTCGATCGCCGCGGCGGCCTTGGCGTGCGACTCGGAGGCGAACTCGTCCAGGCGGGTGCGGGTGAGGCCCCACCGCTCCGAGATCAGCTCGGCGCCGACGCCCTGGCTGAACTGGAACCCGGCGTAGCGTTCCAGGACTTTCGGTCCGTACGGCTGTCCGGTGGTCCGGTGCGAGCCCAGCGGGACCCGGGTCATGGTCTCCACTCCCCCGGCCACCACGAGGTCGTACTGCCCTGCCATCACGGCGTGCGCGGCGGAGTCGACGGCCTGTTGGCTGGAACCGCAGGCCCGGTTGATGGTCACCCCGGGCACGTGCTCGGGCCAGCCCGCGGCCAGTGCCGCGAAGCGGGCGATGTTGCTCGACTGGTCGCCGATCTGGGTGACACAGCCCCACATCACGTCGTCCACGGTGCCGGGGTCCACGCCGGTGCGTTCCACCAGGGCGGTCAGTACGTGTGCCGACAGGTCGGCCGCGTGCACGGCGGCCAGGGAGCCGTTGCGCTTGCCGATGGGCGTGCGTACGGCGTCGACGATGACGGCCTCGGGCATGGCAGGGTCCTTTCGGTCAGTGGGGGAACTGGACGGCGGCGCCGCTGTCGACGAGTCCGTCGGCGTCGGCGATCTCCCAGTCCCGGAGGACGGCGAGCGTGTCGGCGCCCACGGGTGGGGCCGCGGGGCCGGGGCTCGACGGTGTCGCCGAGAAGCGGGGTGCCGCGGCGGGCTGCACGACGCCGTCGCGGGTGAACAGGCTTCCCCGCGCGGCCAGTTGGGGGTGTGCCGCAGCCTCGGTGAGGCCGAGAACGGGTGCGACGCAGGCGTCGGTGCCCTCGAACAGGGCCGTCCATTCGTCGCGGGTGCGCTCGGCGAAGCGTTCGGCCAGCCGGCGGCGCAGCTCCGGCCAGGTCGACCGGTCGTGCTGAAGTCCGGGGTCGACGTCGAGCTTCAGCAGTTCGATCAGGCGCCGGTAGAACTTGGCTTCGAGGGCGCCGACCGCCACATGTCCGCCGCCCTTGGTCTCGTAGACGGCGTAGAACGGCCAGCCGCCGTCGAGTTGGTTGACGCCCCGCTCGTCGGTCCAGGCCCCGCGCCCGAGTTTACCGAAGGTGCTCGCCAGGAGATGGGCCGTCCCGTCGACGATGGCCGCGTCGACCACCTGGCCAACTCCCGTACGCCCTACGGCATACAGGGCGGCCAGCACACCGATCACGAGGTAGCAGCCGCCGCCCCCGAAGTCGCCCACCAGATTGAGCGGTATCTGCGGGGGTCCCGCCGCATCGCCGATCGCGCCGAGCGCGCCGGTGAGGGCGATGTAGGTGAGGTCGTGTCCGGCGGCTGCGGCGAGCGGTCCGGTCTGGCCCCAGCCGGTCATCCGGCCGTAGACCAGGCGGGGGTTGCGGGCCAGGCACTCGTGGGGTCCGATGCCGAGGCGTTCGGTGACGCCGGGGCGGAATCCCTCGATCAACACATCGGCGCGCTTGGCGAGTTGGAGGAGAACGGCGGGTCCTTCCGGGTGTTTCAGGTCGAGTACGACCGATCGCTTGCCCCGGTTGAGGACGTCCGCGGAGCCGCCCGCATCGGACTCGGCCGCACGCTCGGGCCGGTCCACCCGGACGACCTCCGCGCCGAGGTCGGCGAGGAGCATCCCGCCGAACGGGCCTGGCCCGATGCCGCCCAGCTCCACCACGCGGCAGCCCGACAGCGGTCCTGTGGTCACAACACCCTCCCTGGCAGCCCGAGTTGAGAATCCCGATACTTCGTTGGCGCAGTCAGCGTCCCTTCCAGACCGGCGGGCGTTTCTCGGCGAACGCGGCGGCGCCCTCCCGCGCGTCCTCGGACGAGAACACCGGCGAGGCGATCTCGGCCTGCCGGATCCAGCCCTCCTCCAGCGTCCAGTCGGCGGCGGACTGCGCGATCCGTTTGGTGGCGGCGACGGCGAGGGGGCCGTTCGCCGCGATGGTGGCGGCGAGTTCCAGCGCGCCGGCGAGCGCTCCGCCCTCGTCGGTGAGCCGGTTGACCAGTCCGACCTCGGCCGCGCGTTCGGCGGTGATGGGCTCGCCGGTCAGGAGCAGCTCCAACGCGACGGCGTACGGGACTCGTTGGGGCAGGTGCAGTGCCGCACCGGCCCGGGCGACCAGGGACCGCGTCACCTCCGGCACGCCGACCCGCGCGACGCGCGACGCCACGACGAGATCGCAGGCGAGCAGCAGCTCGAAGCCGCCGGCCAGCGCCCAGCCCTCCACCGCGGCGATCAGCGGCTTGCGGGGCGGGGTGATGGTGATCCCGCACAGCCCCCGGCCCTCGATCGCGGGGCTCTCACCGCGCAGCCACGCCTTGAGGTCCATGCCCGCCGAGAACGTGCCCCCCGCTCCCGTGAGCACGCCGACCCGCAGCTCGTCGGTCTCGTCCAACTCGTCGACGGCGGCGGCGATTCCGGCTGCCACCCCGGCGTCCAGCGCGTTCTTGACCTTGGGACGGTTGATCGTGATGACCTGGACCGCGCCACGGCGCTCCACCAGTACCTCGTCGGACACTGTGCCTCCTGAGTTCTCGTTCTCGACTGCCACTCACTTGCCGCTCACTTGACCGCGAACCGCTCCAGTTCGTGGGCGACCATGCCGTCCAGGTCCGGGGCGGGCGGCTCGGGAAGTTCGACGGCCCGCTCCCTGGTCGGCAGCAGCACAACCGCCCTGCCGGGTGTGGTGACTTCGCCGCGCTGGTTCTCGCAGCGCACCTCGATGTGCACCTCGCTCCGGCCGTTCGCCTGCCGTTTGTCGACGACCGTGCCGCGCACCCAGGTGGTGTCGCCGAGGTAGTTGAACTTGCGGTGCTCGCAGCGCAGTTGCCACAGCCAGCCGTCGTCGCCGATCCAGTCGGTGAGGAGATGGCAGAGCCAGGTTTCGCGCATGCCGCCGTAGTCGTAGGGGTTGGGGAGGCCGAGTTCGCGGGCCCGCTCGGGTTCCCAGTGCAGGCGCTGCACGGTGTCGGGGACGCCCAGGCGGTTGGGCGGGTAGAGGCCGGGGGCCTTGCGCCGTACGGCCGCGGCGATACCGAACGCGCCGGGCGGGGTGAGCTGCATGCCCCAGCCCAGGTGCCAGACGACCACGTCCGTCGTGGTCAACGGGCCCTTCACCCGGGGTTGCAGGGCCTCGCCGACCTCGACGTCCTCCCAGTAGCGGGGTTCGGCGCCGCGCCTGGTCTCGGCGGCGTAGGCGGCATCGATCTCGGCCAGTTGCTCGGGCGAGTACGGCTGTTGTTCCAGTGCTTCCTTGGCGCGCTTCTTCGACGTGTGGCGTTCGGCGTTGATCCAGGTGCCGCGGCGCAGGGCGTGCATCTCTCCGCGTCCGTTGGCGTAGAGGTAGTCGCGGACGACGTGTGCGGTGCGTCCGCCGAAGCTGCTGCGCTTCAGCTCGACGCCGACCTGGGTCTGCAACACCCGGCAGCGATCGCCCAGTTGGAGGGGCCGCCACCACTCGAACTCCATCACCGCCTGGTAGGAACCGAGGCCCGCGAAGGGGTCGCCCTTGAGGAGCGCCTTGGTCACCGGGTCCGGTGCCGGGGCAGCGTCCTCCCCCATCGTGTAGAGGAAGGTGGGCGGTGCGACGAGCGAGCCCCAACGGGTCTTCGCCGCGTACTCGGGGTCGCAGTACAGGGGGTTGGCGTCGCCGTAGCCGTAGGCGAAGTGGCGTGAACCGTCCCACGTCACCTCGTAGTTGTGCGGAGGGTTGCGCTGCGGCTGGGGGACGCCCAGGCGGCGGCGGGAGCGTTCGACCGCCTCGTCCGTGAGCACGCCGAACTGCTCGGCCGGCTTCTGCTCGGTGTCGCTCAACGGTCGGCCTCCTTACTGGAAACCGCAGCTACTCCACCGGCGGGTTCGGCGAGCCGGACCCGTACGAGGTCGAGGAGTTCGACGCGGCTGACCTTGCTCGACGGGGTGCGGGGCAGGTGATCCAGGACGACGATGTGGGCCGGCACCTCGTAGGGGGTGAGGTGGGTGCGGCACAGGGCGGTGAGTTCCGACGCGTCCGGTGCGGGCTGCTGACTCGGTTCCAACTCGACGGCGGCGACGGGCACTTCACCGAGCCGTGGGTCGGGCAGTCCGGCGACAGCCGCCTCGCGCACGGCCGGGTGGGTCTCCAGCACACGCTTGACGGTCTCCGGCTGCACTTTGAAGCCGCCGCGGATGATGGCGTCGTCGGCGCGGCCCTCGATCCACACGAACCGGTCGGCGTCGATCCGGGCCAGGTCGCTGGTCCTCATCCAGGTCCGGCCGCCGTGGGTGCTCTGCTCGGTGCGGACCTCCAGACGGCCGGTCCGGCCGGGCGGCACTTCGGTGCCGTCCTCGCCGGTCACCCTCAACTCGACGCCCGCGAAGGCGCGTCCGGCGCTGCCCGCCTTGCGCTGCCACCAGTGCTCGTACAGTGGAAGGGTCCAGCCCGCGACGGCTCCGGCGAACTCCGTTGCGCCGTAGGTCATCAGGACGGGGATGCCGTAGGTGCGGAAGAAGGCGTCGGCGAGTTCCGGCGGGCAGGGTGCCGTGCCTGAAGTGACCACCTGGAGGGTGGCAAGGCGTTCCTTCGGGATCCGCGCGTCGAGTACGGCGCGAATCGCGGCCGGGACCAGGCTCGCCGCGCGAAGCCGGTGGCGTTCGACGGCGCTCACCCAGGGTTCGACGGCGAACCGGGGCATGAGGAGCATGCGGCGGCCGGTGGCGAGGCAGGCGAGGGCCCGCCACAGTCCGCCGATGTGCACGAGCGGGGTGGCCACCAGGGACGCCGACTCCGACAGGAGCCGGTCGTCCTTGCGTGTCTGTCCGCCGGAGACAAGGCCCTGATCCAGTTGGCCGATGCGCAGGTGGATGCGTTTCGGGGGGCCGGTGGTACCGGAGGTAAGCATCTCGACGGCGATGCCCGGACGGGTCGGTGCCCCGGCGGATGCCGTGCCGATCGCGGGTCGTAGGGCCCCCTCGGTGTCCAGTTCAAGGGCCGCGCCCTGTGCGGTCACGGCGTCCAACACGCCCTCGCGGGCGAGGACTTCGGCTCCGGACACAACCACGGGTGGGGTGCAGCGGGCGATGTCGGCGGCGAGGCGGGCGGCTGGCTGGAGCGGGCTGAGCATGACCAGGCAGCGGCCGGAGGCGATCACCGCGGCGACCACGGCGACGTGCTCGGGCCGGTTCTCCAGGACGACTCCGACGCGGGCGCCGGCGGGCAGGCCGAGTGCGTCGAGCGCGTCGCCGAGGCCCCGCGCGGTGCGCTGGACCTGTCCCCAGGTCCACCAGTTCCGGTCGTACTCGATCGCCTCGGCAGCCGCGGGCGCTTCCGCCAGCAGGCGGGACAGGCGGTCGCGAATTCCCACGTGATGAACCTTTCGACAGGACGTCGGTCTCAGATTCCGACCAGGTCGGCCAACCGGCTCCGGTGTGTCGCCGGGCTCCCGAACAACTGCTGCGACGACTTGGCGCGCTTGAGACAGAGGTGTGCGTCGTGCTCCCACGTGTAGCCGATGCCGCCGTGGATCTGGATGTTCTCCTTGGCCGCGTGGGTGAAGGCCTGCGCGCAGCAGACCGCGGCCAGGGCGGCGGACACCGGCAGTTCGGCGGGCATCAACTGCTCGCCGGACAGCGGTGGTTCGGCAGCGGCGACGGCCGTCGCGTGGTAGGCCGCCGACCGGGCGCCCTCCACGGCGACCAGCAGGTCGGCGCACTTGTGCTTGATCGCCTGGAACGAGCCGATGGGACGCCCGAACTGCACCCGGACCTTCGCGTACGCCACGGCCGCGTCGAGACACGCCTGTGCCCCGCCGATCTGTTCGGCGGCGAGCGCCACCGCCACGAGGTCGAGCACGGTGCGCAGATAGGCGGAGGCGTCCCCGCTCGGGCCGACCCGCAGCGCGGGCGCGCCGTCGAGGTCGACGCGAGCCAGGCGCCGGGTCGGGTCGAGGGTCTCCAGCCGGGTTCGGGTCACTCCGGGGGCGTCACCGTCGACGGCGAAGAGCCCAAGTCCCGTGTCGGCGCGGGCCATTACGAGGATCAGGTCGGCGGTGTGGCCGTCGACGACGAACATCTTGGTGCCGGAGAGCGTCCCGTTCGCGGCCGAGGTCTCGACGTCCTCCAGTCGCCACGAGCCGCGTTCCTCCGCGAGCGCCAGGGTGGCCGTCAGCGTTCCGGCGGCGATCGCGGGCAGCCAGCGCGCCTTCGCCGCCTCGTCGCCGGAGGCCGTGAGGGCCTGGCCGGCGAGTGCCACGGTCGCGAAGTACGGCGACGGCAGCAGGACCCGGCCGGTCTCCTCCAGTACGATCCCCAACTCGACCGGTCCGCCGCCGGACCCGCCGTACTCCACGGGCAACGCCAGCCCGTGCAGGCCGAGTTGGTCGGCCATCTGGCGCCACAGCAGGGGATCGTGCCCTTCAGGGGAGTCCATCGCGCGGCGTACGGCGGCGCTCGGTGCCTTGTCGGCGAGGAAGCGCCGTAGTGTCGTGCGGAGTTCCTCCTGCTCCTCGGTGAACGTCAGTGCCACGTCGGTGCCTTGGCGCGGAGGTAGAGGTCGAAGTCCGGGATGAGCGTGCGGTCCACGATCTCGATGCGCAGGCCGTACGGGTCGCGGTGGTAGGCGAAGAGCGCCGGATTGCCGTCGACCAGCGCGCAGGCCTCCAGCGGGAAACCCGCCTCCTCCAGCCGTTTGGAGGTCGTCTGCAGGTCGTCGCAGAAGTAGCCGAGGTGATGGACGGACAGGTTCGGGGCCGGTGTCCAGGGTGTTCCCGGGATCTCCTGGACGAGTTCGAGGTGCGGGGCGTCCAGCGAGTACGCGTAGCGCAGCGGGAGCACGCGCTCGCCGTCGGCCGTCCGGACCGGCAGGTCGGCTGCCATGGTCCCGGTCCAGCGGTGGCCGGCGAGTTCGGTCAGCCGGATCTTCCACGCCTCGATGTCGGGAACCACGATTCCCGTGTGGTACAGGTCCGTTGGGCTGAGTGGGTGCGTCGTCATGGCGTCGTTCACCACTCCAGCCGGAGCTGCTTGATGCCGTACATGTTGCCGTGCTGTTCGAGGTCCTGGCCGGGGGTGATCTCGTAGTCGGGGATGCGCCGGTGCCATTCCTCGACGGCCACGTTGAGTTCGAGGCGGGCGAGGTGGGAGCCGAGGCAGCGGTGCGGTCCCGAGCCGAACGCGATGTGGTTCGTGGCCTTGCGCCGCAGGTCGACTTCGAGGGGGCGGTCGAAGCGCTCGGGGTCGCGGTTGCTGACCGCGAGCGGGAGCATCACCATCTCCCCCGCCCTGACCGGGCAGCCGCCGATCTCGACGTCCTGGGTCGCCTTGCGGGCGGGCACGACGAACGAGTAGACGCGGAGGATCTCCTCGACCGCCGTCGGTATCAGCGACGGGTCGTCGACGATCGCCCTGCGCTGTTCCGGGTGCGTGGCGAAGTGGTAGAGGGCCCAGCCGATGGAGATCGGGACGGTGTCGAAGCCGGCCTGGAACAGCAGGATGCAGAAGGCGTGCATGTCCCGGTCGCTGATCGGCTCGCCGTCGATCGTCCAGGTCATCGCGCGGGACAACAGGTCGTCGCGGGGAGCCTCGCGGCGGAGCGCGATCTGTTGCTCGAAGTACTCCGACACGGCGTTCATACCGCTCAACTGCCGTTCGCCGTGCGGGTCTTCGCCGTGGGAGAGATGCAGCAGATCGTGGATCCAGTCGAGGAACTGCGCCAGGTCCTGCTCGGGCAGGCCCATCAGGCGCATGAAGATCAGGGTCGGGAAGCGGCGGGCGAACGAGTCGAGGACGTCGGCGGAGCCGCTGTCCTTCAGCTCGTCGATCAGGCCGGACGCGACCTCGCGGATCTCCGGTTCGCGGGCGGCGACGGTCTTGGGCGAGAAGGCGCTGCCCAACAGGCGCCGCCACGCGGTGTGTTGGGGCGGGTCGAGCATCTCCGGGATCCACAGGAACCTGGGGTCCGGATCGAGCGCCGTCACGGACTGGTTGGAGAAGGTCCGCCAGTCCTGAAGCGCCTGCTGGACGGCCTCGCCCTCGGTGACGACCCAGTAGCCGCGCGCGATGGTGCTGCGGAATCCGGAGTGGGTGCGGGCGATCTCGTCCCAGCGTTCCTGATGGCTGAGGACCGGGCCGCCGAGCCGGTTGTCGAAGTGGTAGGCGGGGACGCCCTGGTGGGTCCCGTCGGGTTCGAGTGTCGCGCTCATCACGGCTCCTTCCGTACGGTCTTGGCCTCGCCCACGGCGCTCATGTCGCCGCGCCGTCGATCTTCAGCGCGATCAGCTCCTCGTCGGAGAGACCGAGGGAGCGCAGGACCTCGTCGGTGTGTTCCGCGAACTGCGGTGCCCGGGTGATGTCGGCCGGGGTCTCGTCGAACTGGACGGGGCTGGCGACGAGTTCGCGGTCGACGCCGTCCGCGTCGACGACGGAGGCGATGAGTCCGTTGGCGCGCAGCGAGGGGTCCTTGCCGACTTCCCAGGCATTCTGCACCACCGACCACTGGCCCTCGCCGCGGGAGAGGATCTCGACCCACTCCTCCAAGGGGCGGGACGCGATGAGTTCGGCGACGATGCCGGCCGCCTGAGCCGCGTTGGCCATCAACTTCTCGGTGCTGTCGAAGCGTTCGTCGGTGCCGAGTTCACCGCGTCCGGCGAGCTTGCAGAACTCGGCCCAGTAGCGGCCGGGTTGGAGCATCGACAGTTCGATCCAGCGTCCGTCCGAGGTCAGATACGCCCCGATGAGGGGGTTGGTGCGCGATCCGTGCCGGGGCTGGACGTTCGCCGGCAGCGGGCCGCCGTTCATCAGCGCCATGTTGACCGTGAACTGGGTCGCCCAGGCGCCGACGCCCAGCAGCGACACGTCCACCACGGACGGTTCGCCGGTGGTCGCGCGGGAGTAGAGGGCGGCGGCGATACCGCCGGCGATGGTCATGCCGCCCATCGCGTCGCCGTAGGCGCCAGCGGGCATTCGGATCATCCGGTCCGCGCCCGGTGGTGTGACACCGGCCGCGCTGCCACCGCGCGCCCAGAAGGCCGTGCTGTCGTAGCCGCCCTTCGTGGCCTCGTCGCCGCGCTGACCGAAACCGCTGCCGCGCACGTAGATGATGTCCGGATTGATGGCCCGGATGTCCTCGACCTCGATGCGCAGTCTCGCGCGCGCCTCGGGCAGGAAGTTGGTCAGGAACACATCGCTGCGGCGGACCAGTTCCTCGAAGGCCTTGCGGGCCGACGGCTTCTCCAGGGCGAGACCGACACTGCGTTTGCCCCGGTTGGGTCCCTCCACGATCGGGAAGAACGACGAGCCCGCGCTGGTGGCGTCGTAGCCGAGGACTCGGACCAACCCCCGCTGCCCGTCGCCGCGTTCGGCGTGTTCGATCTTGATCACATCGGCACCCCAGTCGGCGAGCACGGCGCCCGCGGCCGGGACGAAGGTGAACTGGGCTACTTCGAGGACGCGTACGCCCTCCATCGGCCTGCGCATCGACCAACTCCTCATACTCATCTGCCGTCACGCACTCCGAGTATGGACCGAACCTCGCTAAAAAGTATACTGTTTTGCTGTCGCCGACCAACCCGCACCTTCCGGAGGGCCGATGCTGGACTTCTCGATCGAACCCGAGTTCCAGGCCAAGCTGGACTGGGCGACGGCCTTCGTACGGGAGGAGGTCGAGCCGCTCGACCTCCTCTTCCCGCACGGCGGCGACCCGTACGACACGCGCAACGAGAAGGCCCGCGCGATCCTCAAGCCGCTCCAGGACCAGGTCCGCGCCCAGGGTTTGTGGGCCTGCCACCTCGGCGCGGAGCTCGGCGGCGCGGGCTACGGCCAGGTGAAGCTCGCCTACCTCAACGAGATCCTCGGCCGCTCCTACTGGGCCCCCACGGTGTTCGGCACCGCCGCACCGGACACCGGCAACGCGGAGATCCTGGCCATGTTCGGCACCGAGGAGCAGAAGGCGCGCTACCTGCAGCCCCTGCTCGACGGCGACATCGTCTCCACCTTCTCGATGACGGAACCGCAGGCCGGGGCCGATCCGAAGGAGTTCGTGTGCCGCGCGCGGCGGGACGGGGACGAGTGGGTGATCGACGGCGAGAAGTGGTTCTCCTCCAACGCCCGGTACGCCGCCTTCCTCATCGTCATGGCCGTCACCGACCCTCAGGCGCCGCCGCACGCCCGGATGTCGATGTTCATCGTCCCGGCCGAGACACCCGGCATCGACATCAAGCGCAACGTCGGCACCATGGACGAGCGCGACTCCCTCGACGAGGGCATCCACGCCTATATCCGCTACGACCAGGTGCGGGTGCCGCTCGACGCCATGCTCGGCGGTCCCGGCGAGGGCTTCAAGGTCGCCCAGGCCCGGCTCGGCGGGGGCCGCGTCCATCACGCGATGCGCACGGTCGGCAAGTGCGCCCGCGCCTTCGACATGATGTGCGAGCGCGCGCTGTCCCGCCGTACTCAGGGCACTCTTCTCGCCGAGAAGCAGGCCGTGCAGCAGTTCATCGCGGACTCCTGGGTGGAGTTGCAGCAGTTCCGGCTGCTGGTGCTGCACACCGCCTGGGTCATCGACACCCAGCCGCACGGCGCGGCCCGCACCCAGATCGCGATGTGCAAGGTGCAGACGGCGAAGGTGCTGCACGACGTCATCCAGCGCGCTCTGCATCTGCACGGTTCGCTCGGCACCACCAACGAACTCCCGCTCGCCAAATGGTGGATGGCCGCCCCGAACCTCGCCCTCGCCGACGGCCCCACCGAGGTACACCGCACCACGATCGCCAAGCAGCTGCTCAAGAACCGCCGTCCGGCCGACGGCCTGTTCCCCAGCGAGCACATCCCGCCGAAGCTGGAGGCCGCCCGCAAGCGGTACGCGCACATCGTCGAGGACGACAGCCTCAGCGGCCGGGTGCAGGCATGAGCGAGGCACGCGACACCAAGTCCCTTGCTCCAGCGGACCTGTTCGACCTCTCCGGCAAGGTCGCGCTCGTCACCGGCGGCAGTCGCGGCCTGGGGCTCGCGATGGTGCGCGCCTTCGCGACCGCGGGCGCCGACGTCGTGATCGCCAGCCGCAAGCTCGACGCGTGCGGGACCGCGGCGGCCGAGGTCCGCGCCCTCGGCCGCCGCGCGCTGCCGGTCGCCGCCCACGTCGGCCACTGGGACGACCTGGCCCGCCTCGCCGACGCGGCCTACGGAGAGTTCGGCCGGGTCGACGTCCTGGTCAACAACGCCGGCATGTCACCCCTCGCCCCCTCCTCGGCCGACACCAGCGAGGAGCTGTTCGACAAGGTGATCGGCGTCAACTTCAAAGGCCCGTTCCGGCTCGCCTCGCTGGTCGGTCAGCGGATGGCCGACTCGGAGAACGGGGGCTCCATCATCAACGTCTCGTCGTCCGGGGCGCTGATGCCACAGCCGCGCTTCGGCCCGTACGCCGGTGCCAAGGCCGCCCTCAACGCACTCACTACGGTCTTCGCCTTGGAGTACGGCCCGAAGGTGCGCGTCAACACGATCTCGGCCGGGCCGTTCCTCACCGACATCTCCAAGGCCTGGGCGCCGGAGAAACGGCACACGACACGCAGCGCGATCGGGCGTCCCGGACAGCCCGAGGAGATCGTCAGCACCGCGCTGTATCTGGCGAGCGACGCGTCCAGCTATACGACCGGGGCACTCATAAGGGTGGACGGCGGCCTGTACTGACCACCTACACCGCCGCGAATCCGCCGTCGACGGTGAGCGTGGCGCCGTGGATCTGGGACGCCTCGTCGCTCGCGAGGAACACGACGGCGGAGGCGACCTCGGCCGGTGTACTGGCGCGGCCGGAGGGCACGCGCGCGATGATCGGCGCCAGGCGCTCCTCCATCGACGCAACCTTCTCCGTCAAAGTCGGGCCGGGGGCAACCGTGTTGACCCGCACGCCGTGCGGTCCGTACTCCCCGGCCCACGACGTGGTGAGCGAGTGCACGGCCGCCTTGGTCATGTTGTAGAGCGCCGACTGCGCGTTGCCCCGCAGACCGGCGATGGAGCCCAGGTTGACCACGGCGCCCTGACCGCGCTCGGCCATGGGCGGTACCAGCAGGCCGGTGAGCAGGAACACCGACCGCACGCTCACGGCCAGCGCCTCGTCGATGGTCTTCTGGGCGACCTCGGCGGTCGGGGTGGGCGAGAGCAGCAGCGCCGCGTTGTTGACGAGCACGTCGATCCGCCCGCCGGCCGCGGCGAGCGCGTCGGTGGCGAAGCGGTCGATCACCTCGGCGCCTGCGGACAGATCCGCCCTGACGAAGGCCGCCGTACCGCCGTCCTTCTCGATGCGGGCCACCACCTCGGAGCCCCGGCGCTCGTCGCGTCCGCTGACGACGACGAACGCGCCCTCGGCGGCGAGGGCCACCGCGATGGCGGCACCGATACCCGTCGTGGAACCGGTGACCAGGGCCTTCCGCCCGGTGAGTCGCTTGGTCATGATGCCGTGCCTTTCCGTACCGAACCGGCTGGGGACGGCAAAGCTGCCACTCGGAAAATGGACCCGCAAGTCCAGAAAGTGACACAGTGAGGGCATGGCACCACGACTGACACCGAAGGGCGCGGCCACCAGGCAACGCGTCGTCGAAGGCGCCGCGGCGGAGATCCGCGCACGCGGTGTGACCGAGACGACCCTGGACGACATCCGCGCCCGCACGTCCACCAGCAAGAGCCAGCTCTTCCACTACTTCCCCGGCGGAAAGGAAGAGCTCCTGCTCGCCGTGGCCCAGCACGAGGCGGACCGGGTCCTGTCCGACCAGCAGCCCCACCTCAATGCGCTCACCTCGTGGCGGGCCTGGCACGACTGGCGGGACGCGGTCGTCGAGCGATACCGCCGGCAGGGGCAGCAGTGCCCGCTCAACGCGCTCATGTCCCAGCTGACCCCCGCCACTCCCGGCGCTCAGGCCGTCACCAGGCAGCTCGTCGCCTCGTGGCAGTCCAAGCTCGCCGTCGGCATCCGGGCCATGCAGGACCAGGACGAGATCCCCGCCGGCCTCGACGCCGACCAGGCCGCGGCGGCCCTGTTGGCCGGTATCCAGGGCGGTGTCCTGATCATGATGTCCACCGGCTCACCGGCACATCTCGAAGCGGCCCTCGATCTGGGCATCCGTCAACTTCGGGCTGTGCCCAGCAGTTCGGCCGCGTCGTCCAGCAACACCGGGAGCGCGGGCAGCATCCGCTGATGCATGGCGTTCAACTGCCCTGATCTACGGCCCCGTTTGATCAGCAGGGCGGTCGCCGCCGACTCCTTGTACTTGGTGAGCGCCTCGAACCACGGCAGGTCGTGCAGCGATTCGCCGCGCAACTCCTGGTAGGCGTCGACCAGTTCGGCCTTGCTGGGCATGCCGGTGGGCTCGTCCGACGCGGCGGCGGGGTGGCGGGCCTCGTCGGTGAAGAAGGTCAGCCAGGTCATGTCGACGCGGGGATCGCCGAGCGACCAGATCTCCCAGTCGATGATCGCCGTGACCGAACCGTCCGCGCACAAGGTGTTGCCGAGCCGGTAGTCGCCGTGGGTGAACACCGGTGCCATCGCGGCGGGCGCGGTCGCGTGCAGCCGCTCGGCAACCTCTTCGTGCCCGGTGCGCAGGTCGTCGGGGACGGTGCCGAACGCCCGGGTCCAGCGGTCGATCTCGGCGTGGAGCGACACGGCCGGTTCCGCCGCGAGCGGAGTACGCGCCGGATCCACCCGGTGCAGGTCGGCCAGCATCCGGGCCGCGTCCAGGGCACGGGCCCGCACCTCCTCCGGCGTGAGCGTGCCGCGCGGCACCAGCACCGGTTCGACGCACTCTCCCGGCACCAACTCCATTGCCACGAAAGGCTGTACGTCCGGGGGCGTGCCCGCGTCGCAGAACAACACCTTGGGCACCCGCACGCCCGGCTGTCCGGCCAGGGCCGCCATGAGCCGTGCCTGGCGCAGCACGTCCCGGTTGCGGACCGGGGGCAGGCCGGGCGGGGCCACCTTGAGGACGACACGTTCGTAGCCGGCCGGGACACCCGACAGGGCGGCGACATACGTCAGGCTCGACGTGCCGCCGGTGAGCGGTTCGACGCCGTCGACGGTGGCGCCGGGTATCCAGCCGCCGACCACGGAGGCCGTACGGTCCGTCAACTCCCGTACCAGCGCCGGGTTGTTGGTGGCAACGACGCTCATGCCTGCCCCTTCGTCCCGTTCTCGGGTGCGGTGAGTGCCGCCACGATGTCGCGGCGTACCAGTTTGCCGGTCACCGTGCGCGGGAGTTCGGTCCAGTACGTGATGCGCTCCGGGGTTTTCGAACCGCGCAGGGTGCCGCGCACGGCCGCGCGCAGCGCTCCGGCGTCGACCTCGGCTCCGTCGCGGGCCACGACCACGGCCTCGATGCGCTGGCCCCACTCCTCGTCGGGGACACCGACCACGACGGCGTCGAGCACGTCGGGGTGGCGGAGCAGCACGTCCTCTATCTCCGCGGGCGCGATGTTCTCCGCGCCGCGGATGATCGTGTCGTCGGTCCTGCCCTCGATGTGGAGGTAGCCGTCGGCATCGAGGCGACCCCGGTCGCGGGTGTGGAAGAAGCCGCGCTCGTCGACGGCGGACCCCTGACCGGCGTACTCCCCCGAGACCTGTTCGCCGCGGACCCAGATCTGCCCGGTCTCCCCGGCGCCGAGGGGTTCCCCGGTCGCGTCACGGATCTCGATCTCGATGCCGGGCACCGGCAGTCCGGCCGAGCCTAGCCGGGCCCGTACGACGGGGTCGTCACTGGCGACCGCCGCGCGGTGTTCGGCCGGGCCGAGCACGGAGATCGTGGACGAAGTCTCCGTGAGGCCATAGGCGTTGACGAAGTCCACGTCCGGCCAGCTGCGCAACGCCGTCTCGATCACGCGCGCCGGCATCCTGGCGCCGCCGTAGGCGAGCGAGCGCATTGAGGGCACCGAAAGGTCCAGGCCGTCCGTGTCCATGATCCGGGCGAGCATGGTGGGGACGACCATCGCGTGGGTGATCCGCTGTTCCCGGACGAGCGCGAGCCACGCCTCGGGGGTGAACTGGTCGAGGGTGAGGGTGCGTCGGCCGGCGTAGAGGTTCGTCAGCACATTGGAGACGGCGGCTATGTGGTACGGCGGCACACTCATCAGTGCGGATTCGGTGGGGTCCGCTGCTGCGAACTCCACGGTGCCGAGCACATACGACACCAGGTTGTGGTGGCGCAGGACCACACCTTTCGGGGCCGAGGTCGTGCCGCTGGTGTAGATCAGCACGGCGGGGGCGGCGGTCGGCGGCGCCGGTTCGGTGTCGCCGTCGGTGTGTGCGGCGGCCCCCGTGAGCCATTCGGCCGGGCTGCGTACCGGGAGTCCGGCGCGGCGCGGGGCCGCGTCCTGGTCGGGAGCGGCGATGACCAGGGCGCCCGGGTGGTTCGCGAGCAGGGCGTCCAACTGCTCTTCGCCCAGACGGTAGTTGACCGGGACCAGCGGGACTCCGGCGTGGGCCGCGGCGAACTGGGCGACGGCGAGGGCGGGGCCGTTCGTGGCCAGGTACACGAGCGCGTCGGCACCGGCCGCGCGGATCAACCTGGCTCCGCCGACGGCCAGTTCGCGCAGTCGTACGGGGGTGAGCCCGTCCTGTGCGCGTCCGATCACGATCCGGTCGCCGAAGCCCTCGGCGGCCATGTCCAGGATCATCGACACGTTCATCGGCGCGCATTCCCTCTTCTCAGTCCGAGGCCGGGAGCGGCTTGGCCGTCTTCACCGGCAGCGGGACGCCGTTCACCGCGAGGGTGCCCGGTCCCTGTTTGGTGCAGAGGAGTTCGAGGCCGAGGTCCTCGTCGGCGTAGCGCTTGCCGAGCAGTGAACCGCCCATCCGGTCCGGATCTGGGGTACCGGTGGGGGACCCGGTTGCCGGCCCCTCGGCCATCGCGGCACCGCCGCAGGTGATGTCCAGGTCGCTGTCGGGGCAGCGCACGACCACCGCCGCCGTCGTGTCCACCGTGCTGGCGAGCATCTGTCCCACTCGTGGCCTCATCGCAGGTTCCTCCGCGGATCTTGTTCCGTTCCGGGCGCCCAAAGACCAGAAAAAAGTATACTACTTACCTCGATCACGTCGAGATGACGTACCGAGTCGACGAACGGAGTCGCCGGATGGATCTCAAGACCGTCCTGTTCGAGGTGACCGACCATGTCGCCACCGTCACACTGAACCGGCCCGAGGCCATGAACAGCTTCAACCAGCGGATGCTGGAGGAGTTCTCCGCGATCTGGGACCGGGTCAAGACCGACGACGACGTGCGTGTCGTCGTGCTGCGCGGCTCGGGCGAGCGTGCGTTCAGTACCGGGATGGACGTGAAGGAGGGCATCGACCGGCATCCCAACGTCTGGTCGCAGACCGATCCTGGGGAGTTCCTGTCGCCGAAGCTGAACCAGGTGTGGAAGCCGCTGGTCTGCGCGGTGCACGGGATGGCCGCGGGTGGCGCCTTCTACTGGCTCAACGAGGCCGACATCCTGATCTGTTCGGACGACGCGACCTTCTTCGACCCGCATGTCAGCTACGGACTCACCGCCGCCCTCGAACCCATCGGGCTGGCCCGCCGCATCCCGCTCGGCGAGACCCTGCGTATCGCGCTGCTCGGCCTGGACGAGCGGGTGTCGGCGGCGCGTGCTCTCCAAATCGGCCTGGTCAGTGAGGTGTTGCCGGGCGGGCAGCTCTGGGACCGGGCGGACGAGATCGCGCGCGTCATCGCCGCCAAGCCGCCGGCCGCGATCCAGGGCACGGTCCGCGCGATCTGGGAGTCCCTGGACGCGACCCGCACCCAGGCCCTGCGCACCGGGCTGTCGTACACGCAGATCGGAAACCCGGTCGGAAAGGCCGAGGTGGACCGCGCCGCGGTGCCCCGGGGACGGTGGACACTGCGCTGACGCTCCCCTACGCTCCATAAAACAGTATCCTTTTTTACGAACTGCTACGAAGTCCCATGAAGGGCTGGCTCTGATGCGATTCGGCATGCCCTGGCCGGGCCGAGAGGTGGCGCGCGAGGCCGAGGAGGCCGGTGCGGGCGCCTTCTGCGCCGGCGAGTTCGTCGACCACGACGCCTACCTCACCCTCGCCGAGATCGTGGCGAACTCCGAACACGCCCTGGCGGGGCCTGCCATCGCCTACGCCTTCGCCCGCACTCCGTACGCGCACGCCACCGCGCTGCGCCAGCTCCACGCCCAGGCGCCGGGGCGGCTCTTCCTCGGTCTCGGCAGCGCCGCGTTCCGCATCAACCGCGACTGGCTCGACGTACCCGCCGACCGCCCGGTGGACCGGATCGCGGAGACCGTCGGCGCCGTCCGCGCCTGGCTGCACGCGGAGAACGGCGAAAAGGTGCGCTACTCCGGCGAGTTCTACTCGCTGGACGCCGACGTCCGCGCCCCGGTGCTCGGCCGGCTCGACATCCCCGTGCTGCTCGCCGCGTTCAACACGCGCATGGCCGCCACGGCGGGCCGGGTCGCCGACGGCGTCATCGGGCACGGCCTGTTCACCCGTTCCTGGTGGAACGACGTCGTACGGCCGTCCGCCGAGCGCGGCACCGCCACCGCCGGACGCACCGAACCGCCGCTGGAACACGGCTGGGTCATCACGGCGGTGGACGACTCGGCGCCCGAGCGCGCGGTGGCCGACGCCCGCCGCATGATCGCCTTCTACCTCACGGTGAAGACGTACGACCCGTTCGTCGCGCACCACGGCTGGGAGGGCCCGGTGGCGCAGCTGCGCAAGGCGTTCCGGGACGGGGACACGGACGCGATGGCCGCCGCCGTCACCGACGAGATGCTGACCTCGATCGCGGTGTGCGGGACGACGGCCGACGCGAAGGACATGCTCGCCGCTCGCGCCGGTTCGCTCCCTCGTGACGTCGGCTATTTCGCACCGCCCAGCTTCCTGGTGAGCCGGCGGCGCCGGGCCGCGTACGCCCGCGCCTCCCTCGCCCTGATCGGCGAGCTGCCCACCGCGTGACAGGAGAAGCGGCGGACGGCACCCTCGGACCGCCCGCCGCTGTCATCGCGTTTCAGTGCCCTGAAACGCCGTTCCGATGGTCAGGCGCTCTCGGTGACCGGGGCGAGTTTCCTGCTTTTGTCGAAGTGCACGACGTCGGCGAGCGTGCCGCCCAGGATGGCCGCGCGGTCCTCGTCGTTCACGCCCTCGAAGTTCTCGGCGATGCACTCGGCGCTGCTGCGGAAGGTGCCCTCCGCGTGCGGGTAGTCGTTGCCCCACATGACCGTGGACAGGCCGGTGATGTGGCGCGCCTTGACGGCCGTGGGGTCGTCCGCGAACTGCACATGGATCTGGCGCTGGACGTACTCGGTGGGCTTGAGCGGGTAGGGCCACTTGTCGTTGATCGCGAACAGCCGTCCCATGGTGGGCTGTTCGGTCGCCGGACGGTTGTCGTCCCAGAAGCCGAGCCACCAGTCGGGGTCCTGGCCGGTGCCCGTCTTCCAGGCCTTGTCCATGTAGCCCATGAAGGAGACCAGCCAGCCGGCGGTGTACTCGATCAGGTTGAAGTGCAGGTCGGGGAAGCGCTCGCAGACCCCGCCGCCGACCAGGCTGGCGATGATGCCCTGCGGACCGGCCACACCGGCGCCGGCCGCGAAGCCCATGGTCCGGCCCGCCACCATGTCGTCGGTCAGGTTGCCCTTGCCCATGTTCATGGCCGTCATCAGACCCCGGACGGTCTGCGCCGTCCCGGAGATCTCCTCCTTGACCTTCACCCCGCCCGTGGCCACGTGGATGAAGACCGGCAGGCCGTGTGCCTGCGCCGCGGCCCAGATCGGGTCGTACTCGCGGGCGTAGTACGGCAGCGGCGGGATCTCCGGGAGGAGGATCGCGCCGAGTCCCAGCCTCGCGATCCGCTCGATCTCGGCCACGGCGGCGGGGACGTCCGTGATCGGGATCGCGGCCGTGGGGCGCAGCCGGTCCTTGTAGGGGAGGTAACGCTCGACGAGGTAGTCGTTCCACACGCGCGCGTGTGCCATCGACAGCTCGTGGTCGTCGGTGAACAGGACGAACAGCGAGAGGTTGGGGAACATCACCGAGGCGTCCACGCCGTCGAAGTTCATGTCCCGGATGATGTGGTCGGGATCGCCGTCCGGGGTCTCCCCGCCGGTCTGGCGGTACTTGGAGATGGTCCAGCCGTCGAACCCGATGGTGTGGAGCTTCTTGAACTCCGTGTGCCCGCCCGGGACGATCGGCTCGTCGAGGGTGAACTCCTCCTCCCACAGGGCGCGTTCGCGGAGCTCCTTGGGCAGGCGGGTCTTGAACAGATCGACCGGCTCGATGATGTGCGAATCGCCGGACACGACAAATTCCTTGAACACAGGCGGTACCTCTTTTCGAACTCCGTCGTTCGTAGCCAGAAGGCCGACCCCCAGATATCTGCGAAGTTAGCTGTACCGACCGGTCGAGTCAACAAAAGTCGCACACTCCTGACCCGACCCATGTAATTCAGTACACTCATCCTGGGACACACTTGATGAGGAGACGGCACATGACGACGACGTACTCGTTCTCTTCGCGGCTCTACATCGACGGGCGGTACACCGACGGCACCTCGGACGCGCGGATCGTCGTACGCAATCCGGCGACGGAGGAGACCGTCGCCGAAGTGCCGGACTCCTCGCTGGGGGATGTGCGGCGGGCGGTGCAGGCGGCGCGGCGAGCCTTCGACGAGGGGCCGTGGCCGCGGCTGAGGCCCGCCGAGCGCGGTGCGGTACTGCTGCGTATGGCCGAGGAGTTGGAGCGGCGGCTGCCGGAGCTCGTCGCCGTGAACATGGCCGAGGCCGGTTCGGTGCGCGAGCTGGCGGAGACACTGCAGACCCGGGTACCGGTGGCGCATCTGCGGGACATGGCAGAGCGGGTGATCCCGGGCTTCGCGTGGGAGCGTCCGATGGACCCCACGATCGCGCCGGGCGCCGGCGTCTTCCAAGGGGTGCTGCGCCGCGAGGCGTTCGGGGTGTGCGCGCTGGTCTCGGCGTACAACTTCCCCTTCTTCCTCAGCATGATGAAGGTGATCCCCGCCCTCGCCGCAGGCTGCACCGTCGTCCTGAAGCCGGCGCCGCAGACCCCGCTCGACTCGCTGCTGCTCGGCGACTTCGCGGACGCGGCCGGGCTGCCGCCGGGGGTGCTGAACATCGTGACCGGCGATGTGGAGGCGGGCCGGGAGCTGACCACGCACCCGATGGTGGACCTCGTCAGTTTCACCGGGTCGGACGCGGTGGGCCGCACGGTGTACGCCCAGGCCGCGGCCTCCATGAAGAAGGTGGTCCTGGAGCTCGGCGGCAAGTCGGCCAACATCGTGCGCGCCGACGGCGACCTCGCCGGCGCCGTCCGCTCCGCGTTCTCCGGCATGACCACCCATGCAGGACAGGGCTGTTCGCTGCTGACCCGCACGCTGGTGCACGAGTCCGTCCACGACGAGTTCGTCGACCGGCTGAGCACCGCCCTCGCCGGCGTCAGGGTCGGTGACCCCGCCGACGCGGCCACCACAATGGGACCACTCATCAGCGCGGCCCAGCGGGACAAGGTGGAGAAGCTGATCCGGGTCGGCGAGGAGGAGGGCGCCCGGATCGTGTGCGGTGGCAGGCGGCCGGCCGGGCTCGACCGGGGCTACTTCGTGGAGCCGACACTCTTCGCCGCCGTGGACAACGCGATGGCCGTCGCCCGGACGGAGTTCTTCGGACCGGTCGGCGTCGTCATCCCGTTCCGCACCGACGAGGAGGCGGTACACATCGCCAACGACAGTCCGTACGGTCTGGGCGGTGCGGTGTGGAGCGCCGACACCGTGGCCGCGTACGAGATGGCGACCCGGCTGCGCACGGGCGGGGTCACGATCAACGGCGGCAGTGCCGGGGTGAGTCCGCGGTCCGCGTTCGGCGGCTACAAGCAGAGCGGACTCGGCCGGGAGTGGGGCGAGTTCGGGCTCGACGAGTATCTGCAGACGAAGACGGTGAGCTGGGCGGCCCGCTGACCGGTGCTCCGCGCGTCAGGCGGTGAGCACCATCGCCGACCCCATGCCCCCGCCCGCGCACATGGCCGCGACCGCCGCGCCCCCGCCACGGCGGCGCAGCTCGTGCGCGAGCGTGACGATCATCCGGGTGCCGGTGGTCGCGATCGGATGGCCGAGGCTGCACCCACTGCCGAAGGGGTTCACCAGCTCCGGATCCACGCCCAGTTCACGGGTGGCGGCGACGGCTACCGCGGCGAAGGCCTCGTTGATCTCGAACAGGTCGACGTCCTCGATCCGCAGCCCGGCCCGGTCAAGTGCCTTGCGGATGGCCGCGATCGGGGCCAGTCCCGTCTCGACGGGGTCGACGCCGACGCTCGCCCACGAACGTACGGTGGCGAGGGGGGTGAGCCCATGACGGGCGGCGATCTCGGAGGACGCGACGACGACCGCGGCCGAACCGTCGTTCACCCCACTGGAGTTGCCCGCGGTGATGGAGTAACCCTCTATCTCGGGGCGCAGTACCTTCAGCGCGGCGAGCTTCTCGATGCTGGTGTCGCGGCGCGGATGTTCGTCGGTGTCGAACACGGAGACCCGGCCGGCGCGGTCGGTGACCTCCACCGGGACGATCTCGTCGGCGAAACGTCCCTCGTCGATCGCCCGCACGGCCCGCCGGTGCGAGCGCAGGGCCCAACTGTCCATGTCCTGGCGGGAGATGCCGGTCAGCCGGGCCGTGTTCCAGCCGACGAGCGTGGCCATGTCGTCGTTGGGCGCCTCGCGGGTCGGCACGTGCGAGGGCGACATCCAGGGGTCCTGCCAGTCGTCGGTGCCCGGAATCCGGCGCCGGGCCTGCGGATTGGTGGACGAGGACTGGGTACCGCCGGCGACGACCGCACGGTCCATACCGGCCAGCACCCCCGCCGCCGCGGTCGCCACACTGGCCAGCCCCGAAGCGCAGTGCCTGTTGTGGGCGAGCCCCGGCACATGGGTCAGCCCCGCTTCGAGGGCCGCGTAGCGGGCGATGTCCCCGCCTCCGGCCAGGGTCTCGCCGAGGACGACATCGTCGATCAGGTCGAGCGGCAGCCCCGACCGACGCACGGCCTCCCGTACGACGACGGTGGCGAGGTCGAAGGCGCTGGTGTCGCGGAGCGTCCCCCTCCGAGCGGTACCGATCGCGGTGCGGCAGGCGGCGAGCAGAACGGCATCAGTCATGCAATTGATGATACTCAACTTGGCGATGTGGACGTAAGGATGCCCTGAATCAGCACTGGATCTCGACCGACGAGGAAAAAGAGGATACCTTCTTCGAGGTACTGATCCGCTGTGGACCGGGTGGTGGCTGGTGAACTTCGAGCTCAGCGAGGAGCAGGCCATGCTGCGCGAGGCCTCGCGCGACCTGCTGTCCGACCTGGCCCCGATGACCGTCGTACGAGCCTCGATGGACCGCTCCAAGGACGTCGACCCCGAGCTGTGGCGCCTGACTTCCGACCTCGGCTGGCCCGGCCTGGCCCTGCCCGAGGAGTACGGCGGATCCGGCCAGGGACTGGTCGAACTCGCCCTGGTCGCCGAGGAGATCGGGCGCACCCTCGGCCGGGGCCCGTTCCTGCCGACGGCGGTCGTCGGCAGAGCGATCGCCTACGGCGGTTCCGAGCGGCTGCGCTCCGAGGTACTGCCCGCGCTCGCCGCCGGGGCGGGCTGGGCCACCTGGGCCTTCGCCGAACCGCACGCGCCCTGGACGCTGGACGGGATCCACGCCACCGCACGCAGCGACGGCGACGGGATCGTCCTCGACGGGGTCAAGACCGTGGTACAGGATGCCGGCGGTGCCCGCTGGCTGCTCGTCACCGCACTCCACGACGGCGAACCGGCGTCCTTCCTCGTCAACCGCGCCGATCATGGAGTCGCGGTCCGGCGGCAGCGCGTCCTGGATCCCACACGCTCCTTCCACGAGGTCCGCCTCGACGCCGTACGCGTGCCGCTCGACGCGCGGCTCGACGGTGGGCCGGCCGACATCCAGGCCCTGCTCGACGAGGCGTCCGTCCTGCGGTGTGCCGACGCGCTGGGCGTGATGGAACGGATGCTGGAGCTGACGGTCGAACACACCAAGAACCGGGTGCAGTTCGGGCGGCCGATCGGGAGTTTCCAGGCCGTCAAGCACGCCTGCGCCGACATGGCGCTGATCGTGCACGGCACCCGTGCCGCGACGTACTACGCGGCGATGGCCGCCGATGCCGGCGCGGATGACACCGGCCGCGCGGCCTGCGCCGCCGCCTCCTACGCCACCGCCGGTACGGGTGAAGTCGCCGCGCGTGCCCTCCAGTTGCACGGCGGCATCGGCTTCACCTGGGAGCACGACCTGCACCTCCATCTGCGCCGGGCCAGGGCCGACCGGGTGCTGTACGGGGACACCGCCGTCCACCGCGACCGGCTCTGCACCCTCCTTCAGCAGTGCGCCAAGTCGGCCTGAGCGAAAGGGAAGCGACAGCGATGGAGATCAAGGGCAAGAAGGCCGTGGTGTTCGGCGGGGCCTCCGGAATGGGCCGAGCGAGCGCCGAGTTGCTCGCGGCGCGCGGCGCCGATGTCGTCGTACTCGACCGTCCGGCGTCGGCCGGTGCCGAGGTCGCCGCAGCGCTCGGCGGGCGTTTCGAACCGGTCGACGTCACCGACTTCGAAGCGACGGAGAGCGCCCTTGCCGCCGCCGTCGAGGCGCTGGGCGGACTGCATGTCTCGATCACAACCGCCGGTGGCGGCACGGCGAAACGGACGCTCGGCAGGAACGGACCGCACGACCTCGACACCTTCCGCCGCATCCTCGACCTCAACACCGTCGCGACCTTCAACATCAGCCGGCTCGCCGCCGCACACATGAGCCGCAACGAGCCCGAGGACCCGGACGGCGAGCGCGGTGTCATCGTCAACACCTCGTCGATCGCGGCCTTCGAGGGGCAGATCGGCCAAGTCGCCTACGGGGCCGCCAAAGCAGCGATCGCCGGCATGTGTCTCACCATGGCGCGCGATCTCGGCCCGTTCGGCATCCGGGTGCTGGCCATCGCGCCCAGCCTCTTCGACACGGGTGCCGTCGAGAAGATCCCGGACGAGGTGCGCGCCGAGTTGGTCAAGGACGCGGCGTTCCCCAAGCGCCTCGGCCGGCCGGAGGAGTACGCGAAGCTCGCGCTCGCCGTCGTCGACAACCCGATGCTGAACGGCCAGTGCCTGCGGCTCGACGCGGGGCAGCGGTTCGCCCCCAAGTGACTGGCGCGGCAAGCCCGTTGAGACCAGGACGACGACAGTCGACGACAGGAGCAGCCGTATGCCGGACGACGAGGAACACCAGGGCAAGGTCGCGTTCGTCACCGGGGGCGGGCGCGGGTTCGGCAAGGCGTTCGGCGCCGCGCTGTCGGCGCGGGGCGCGCATGTCGTGCTCGCGGACATCGACGGTGACGTGGCGAAGGCCGCCGCGGCCGAACTCACCGCCGCCGGAGGCAGCGTGACGGGTGTGGCCTGTGACGTGGCCGACGAGGTCGCCGTAGGGGCAGTGATGGACGAGGTCGTCGCACGCCACGGCGGACTGGACATCCTGGTCAACAACGCGGGCCTGCACGCCGCCTACAACCGGCCGTTCACGGAACTCGGCCTCGCCAAGGTGCGCCGCGTGCTCGACGTGAACGTCATGGGCGTCGTCATCTGCTCCCTCGCGGCCCAAGGGGCCATGCGGGGACGCTCCGGTGCCGCCATCGTCAACATCTCGTCGTCGGCGGCCTACGCCAACCGGAGCATCTACGGCGTCTCCAAACTCGCCGTACGCGGTCTGACGGTGTCCTTCGCGCGGGAGTTCGCCGCCGACGGCATCCGTGTCAACGCGATCGCGCCGGGCCTGATCTTCACGGACACCGTGCGTGCCCAACTCCCCGAGGCCGAGGCGAAGCGGGTGTTGGGCGAGCAGATCCTCCAACGGGAGGGCGAGGAACGGGACATCGTCGAGGCACTGCTGTATCTGGTCTCGTCGAAGGCGTCGTTCGTCACGGGGGAGACGCTGCGGGTGACGGGCGGGTTCGCGCTCTCCGTCTAGCGTCCCGAGTCGGAGTGTCCAGCGTCCCGAGTCACAGTGGCTGGAACAGCGGGCCCGGGGGCAGTGGCTCGGTGCCGTCCGGCCGGGTACGCATGCCGTCCAGCAGCATCCGCAGATAGCGGCGCCACAGGTCGGGTTCTCCGGTCTGGTCGGTGACCGCCCCCACCATCAACTGGATCTTCGGCAGATCCAGGGGCTCCACATCGGCCCGCAGCGCCCCCTGCTCCTTGGCGCGGTCGATCAGCGGATCGACAAGGGGCTTGATCCGCAGGTCGACGAGGGCGCGCCGCTGGGCCGCCTTGCCGGTGCCGAGCATGACCTCGCGCAGCCCGCGATCGTGTGCCTGGAGTTCGCACACCTTCTCCAGGCTGACCGCCAGCCCGTGCCATGGATCGGGATCGGCGACGGCTTCCCGCGCGCACGCCTCGACCCGGTCGATCATGTCCTCGAAGACCGCGTCGACCAGCTCCTCCTTGTTGGCGAAAGTCCTGCCCGTAGCGGTGCTGGGGCAGGTCATCGGTCGGCCGGTGAACTCACCGTCCGTACCCCGTACTTGGCCGGCCCATCCCCAAGAAGGGCGAAGGCCCGCGTGCCTCGTGCGCTGACATCTGCGGCGAGTTGACCGGGCGCCTCGTCGCTCTCGGTCGTGTCGCGCGGCTCCGGGAGTCGACCGCGGCAAGGAACCGCTGGGCCGTGGCGAGGAGTTCGACGCGGTCGAGGTGCCGGTGGCGGAGCGCGCCGTTGATCCGCCCGCCGACCATCCCACGTTCCGTATCGTCGGCTCCCGGGGGCTCGACCGACGGCCGGCTATGTGCTCGCGAGCGCGGAGGGTTCCGCGGCCTTCGCCGCCGCTTCCTCCTCCTCGGACTTCACGGCGCGCAGCAGCACGATCGGGGTGGCGATCTTCCAGATGAAATACACCAGCGTGGGCAGCATGTTCGCGAGGATTCCGTTCCAGGCGAACGGTCCGGTCTTGGTCAGGAAGACGAAGGCACCCGGAATGAGCAGCACGCCGAGCACCAGGTTGAGATATCCGAACCAGCGCGGGAAGACCGGCTTCGCCCGGTCGTCTACGAGTGCCGCGTATCCGATCGACCAGACCTGGAGGACGAATATGCAGGCGTTGCCGACCAGCATGAGCCAGTAGATGTCCGACATCGCGTAGAGCACGTCGGGCGAGTGGCTTTCCGGTCGGTAGGCAGCGGCGGCGAGTATCGCGATCGGGAAGAAGAAGCCGATCGGCGCGACGACACCGGTGGTGAGCTGGACCATGGACAGCAGGCCCCAGCCGCCTTCGATACGGCGCATCTGCATACTGGTCAGGACGACGAACGGGTACTCGAACGGCACGACAAGGACCATGATCGCGGCGCAGGCGAGAATGCCCGTCTGGTGGTCGGTGAGGAATTCGACGACGCCTTGCGCGTTCTCCGTCGGGTCCATCGGCGTGATGAGATGGCCGACGGAGAAAGCCACGGCGAATCCCAGCAGCAGTACAAATCCGCACCATGCGGAGATGCGTTCCAATCTGAAATGCAGGTCCTGGCGCATCAACGGAACTCCTTCGATCTCACGGCTCTTTGTGTTCTTCGCTCTCTCACCAGCCGACGAGCCTGTCCAGCAGCAGTCCCGCGCTGGACAGATAGTCGCCGTATCCACCGCGGAAGAAGAGCAGTGGGGTCTTCATCGACTCGACGCGAAGCGTGCGGACCCGTCCGACGACGAGTTGGTGATCGCCGAGTTCGACGATCTTCTCGACCGTGCAGTCGACCCACGCGACGATTCCGGCGAGGACGGGATTGCCGAGCGGGGATTCCTCCCACTCGGTTCCCTCGAAACGGTTCGGGCCGCCGGCCATCCGCCGGGACAGACGTTCCTGGTTGCCCGCGAGCGCGTTGGCGCAGAACCGCCCGGCCGTCCGGATCGTCCGCAGGGTGTTGGAGGAACCGTCCACCAGAAAGGACACCAGGGGCGGTTCCAGGGACACGGACATGAAGGTTCCGACGATCATTCCCTGTGGTTGCCGGTCGCCGTCCGTCGTGGTGATCGCGACCACGCTGGTGGGGAAGTGCCCCAGCACCTCACGGAAGTAGCGCCCCTCGACCGCGTCCGACACGGCCCCTCCTTGCTCGCCCACTCTTTTGACGTCCCGTCAGATCAGGACGCGCATCGGCTCGGGCA
Organism: Streptomyces hokutonensis; assembly: GCF_042751305.1. GTDB lineage: Bacteria > Actinomycetota > Actinomycetes > Streptomycetales > Streptomycetaceae > Streptomyces > Streptomyces hokutonensis_A. The sequence goes on along the minus strand of NZ_JBHYWD010000001.1, from coordinate 973,065 downwards.
GCTCAAGTCCCATCTGGGCGAGGGCGTTTGCGTGGTACGCCGCCCCCGGGACGTGGATCATGTGCTGGAGCCCCACGTGCGCGTCCCGCCAGAACCGCTGGAGCGGGTTGCCGCGCCGGATCGCGTTGCCGCCGGACCGTACGAAGATCTCGTCCAGGGCGGCGACCGCCCGCCACGCGCAACGCACCTGATTGCGGCGGACGTTGGAACGGTCCTCAAGGCTGATGGGCTTTCCGGCCTCGATCTGGTCGTACAACCGGCTGATGCCGTCGATCAGTTGGACCCGGGAGGCGGCGATCTCCGCAGCGGCCTCCCCGGCGGCATACAACACATAGGGGTCGTCGCGTACCTGTACCCCGGTCACGGCGACCCGGTCCCGCTGCTGGTCCAGGTGCAGTGCGAGGGCGCCCTCGCAGATACCGACGACGGCGGCGGTGATCCCGAGCGGGAACATGGAGCTGAAGGGCAACTTGTAGAGGATGTCGGTGAGTCCGACCGCCTCGGCGGCGCTGCCCTCCTGGACCACCTCCTGCCTGATGGTGCGGTAGGCGGGGATGAACGCCTTGTCGACGACGACGTCCTTGCTGCCGGTGCCGGCGAGGCCGATGACGTCCCAGGTGCCGTCGATGATCTCGTAGTCCGAGCGCGGCAGTACGACATGGAGCACGGAGATCGGCCCCGCCGGTTTCCCCTTGCCGTCCCCGACGAGCGCGCCGAGGAAGTCCCAGCTGCAGTGGTCGCTCCCGGAGGAGAAGGGCCAGCGACCGCTGAGGACGTATCCGCCGTCGACGGGTTCCGCGATGCCGTTGGGCATGTAGGGCGAGGCGATCCAGGTGTCCGGGTCGTCGTCCCACACCTCGTGCGCGAGCCGGGGGTCCAACTGGGCCAGTTCCCAAGGGTGTACGCCGACGACTCCGGACACCCAGCCCGCCGCTCCGTCGTACCGCGCGACCGCCATGACAGCTTCGGCGAAGTCGCGGGGGTGGGCGCTGTAGCCGCCGAACTCCTTGGGCTGCAGGAGCCGGATCACCCCTGCGGAACGCAGCAGTTCGACGGTGCGGTCGCTCAACTTGCCCAGTTTCTCGTTCTGTTCGGCGAGTGCGGCCAGTTCGGGCCCGAGTTCCTCGACACGGTTGACCACTTCGTGCGTCACGCCGCACACCTCCTGCTGGCTGGTACCTCGCAAGTGCCGCACACACGCGGCGGGATGGTCCCAGTGTCATTTCCGGAACCGAGCGCCCGCTGACCGATTTCCGCTGACCGGGACTGTGGATCAGCGAGTGATGCGAGGCCGCAGCGCGGTGGTGGAGCGTCCCTTGAGGGCGGACAGCCAGACACCGGCCCCGTAGGCGAGGTCGTCGAGGCGGCGGGCGAGGCCGTAGCGGACCGGGTCCAGATCGGCCCGGTCCCGGCGGTACTCCAGGGCGATGTCGGCCAGCGCGGCCACCGCCGCGGCCCGACGCATTCTGCGGGAGGCGACACAGCCGACGACCGTGAGGGGCCACCAGTGCCGGTTGAGGAGTGCCGAGGTCTGGGCCAGCGCGGCCAGCGCGCCGTTGGCCGTGAGCCGCGCGGCGAGCCGGTGGCGGTCCCGGGTGTCGCCGAGCCGGCGGCCGATCCGGTAGGTGACGCCGACTAGGACGGCCCCGGCGACGGGCGCCGACCAGCGGCGCTGGGCGAGCAGGGCGGTGACGAGCGCCGCGCTCCACGGGGCGAACACGGCGGGGGCGATGAACTGTGGATGACGTTCGGCGAGGGGGTGGGCCCCGGTGCCGTAGACGGCCTTGCGCTGCAGCCAGTCGTCGACTCGCGTCCGGTGCTCGTGGGCCGCCTCGGCGGCCGGTTCGTAGCGCACCCGTCGGCCTCGCTCGATCAGTCGCCAGCACAGGTCGACGTCCTCGCCGACCCGCATCCCTTCGTCGAACCCCTCCGCGAGGGTGTCGATTCGCGCTACGACGCAGGCAGTTGAGGCCCAGGAGACGGGGCTGCCGGGTCGTACTCCGGCCGGGTGGGCGCCCAGGTCGAGGGAGGAGCGGGCGTTCTCGTAGCGTTCGATCCAGGTGGGGGCGGCCGAGGGCAGTCCGGTGATGCGGGGTACGGCCATGGCGACTGCGGGGTCGGCGAAGTGCCGGAGCAGGGTGGGCACGGTGTCGGGGGCCAGCACGATGTCGGAGTCGGCGAACACCACGAACGGTGTGGTGACGAGCCGCAGTCCGGCGTTGCGGGCACCTGCCGGGCCAACGTTCGTGGTCAAGGGGAGGAGTCTGGCGCCGTGTTCGGCGGCCACGGCGGCTACGGCCTTCGGGTTCCGTGACGCGTCGTCGACCACGATCACGGGTGGGCCACCGCCAACACTGCTGAGCAGCCTGGTGAGTTGGCGCGGTCGGTCGCGGACCGGGACGACCACGGTGTATCGGGGGTCGGCGGGCGGGGGCAGTGCGTCGACGACCGGATTGGCCATACCGAGGTCGAGCAGTCGGTCCGCGAGCAGCGCGCCTGCCGCGTCCCGCACCTTCAACGTCCGTCCGGTGAACAGCCGTTGGGCCCGTGGCGTCAACCGGATCAGTCGGGTCGGGAAGCCGCCGACGAGGGCCCGGCCGCCGTCCACGATCCGGGTGTGCCGGTCGAGTTCGACCAGGAAGCCGACGGGCAGCGTCATGGTCGTACGGCCTGGTGGACCGGATCGGTCAGGCGGCCCCGGTCGTCCACGCTCCAGGCGGTGATCCGGCGTACCGCTGTCGACACCATCGCGTCCATAGTCGTACGGCCCTCCCCCGCCGAGGCGCCGGTCGGGTCGCCGAGGACGCCGGACGGCGAGACGGCGCGGACGCCGTGCGCCATCAGTTCCGGGAGGAGGACGGACAGCGGCCGGGTGTCGCCGGTGACCGCCGCCGCCAACCGCACGTGTTCCGGGGCGAGATGGAGCATCACCGAGGTCTCCGTACGGCCGGCGTGCGCGTCGCCTCCAGGTATGGAGCAGCCGGTCCAGGCCACGTCGTGGCCGTCGGCGCGCAGCAGGCGGACGGCGGTGTCGAGGGTGGCGGTGTTGCCGCCGTGGCCATTGACGAGGACGATCCGCGCGGCCCACAGGGACAGTGAGCGCACCGACTCCACGAGTACCGCGTGCAGTGCTTCGTGGCCGATCGAGACGGTTCCGGGGAAGCCGGCGTGCTCGCCGCTGGCGCCGTAGGGCTGGGTCGGTGCAACCAGCGTGTCGGGGAGGGCAGTTGAGGCTCGACGGGCGACGGCTTGGGCGATGACGCTGTCGGTGTCGAGCGGTAGATGCGGGCCGTGCTGTTCGGTGGAGCCGATCGGCAGCAGGACGAGCGCGTCGGACGGGACGTCCGGCCAGGCTGCGCGGGCCAGTTCGGTCACCGTGCCGCCCGGGCGGCCGGGGCGTCGTGGTCGGAGCGGGCGCCCAGTTCCAGGCGGAAGCCCGGCGGTATCACCAGGTCGTCGGGCGTCAACTCGTGGACGGAGGAGTGCCCGAGCCCCAGTACCGCCGAGTCGAGTCCGCCGCGCAGGATGTCGAGGACGTTCTCCACTCCGGCCTGGCCGTTGGCCGCCAGGCCCCACAGGTAGGCGCGGCCGATCAGGACGGCGCGGGCGCCGAGGGCGAGGGCCTTGGCGACGTCGCCGCCCCTGCGGACGCCGCCGTCCAGGAGGACTTCGATCTGGTGGCCGACCGCGTCGGCTACGGCGGGGAGGACCCGGATGGTGGCGGGGGTGGTGTCGAGGTTGTTGCCGCCGTGGTTGGAGACGGAGAGCGCGGAGACTCCGGCGTCGACGGCCCGCCTGGCGTCGTCCACGCGGGTAACTCCCTTGAGCAGGAAGGGGCCTCCCCACTCCGCGCGCAGCCATGCCACGTCCTCCCAGGTCGGGGGCGTGGTCTGCATCCACTCTCCGTAGGCGCCGAAGAAGGTGGGGGCCTCGCCACCCGGAGGCCGCAGGTTGGGGACCGAAAGGTCGGGCAGGCGGCGGGACTTGGCGAATCCGAGCAGCCAGCCGGGGTGGGGCAGCACATCGGGGGCGAACTTCAGCATGGTCTTCAGGTCGAGCTTGTCCGGGATGGCGGGGCTCCCCCAGTCGCGGCCGTGGGAGAAGGACCAGTCGAGGGTGACGATGAGCGCCTTGGCACCGGCCGCCCTGGCCCGGTCCATGCGCTGCACCATGGTGGCGCGGGTGCCGCTCCAGTACAGCTGGTAGAAGAGGTCCGGCTGCGCTGCGGCGACCTCTTCAACTGCCTTGCTGGCAAAGGAACTCAGCCCCATGGCGACACCTCGGCTCGCCGCCGCGCGGGCCACGGCGACCTCGCCCTCGGGATGCACGGCCTGCACCCCGGTGGGCGAGATGAGCACCGGGAAGGAGATGGGCACCCCGAGCACGGTCGTGGACAGGTCCCGCTCCGCGTGGTGGCCAACCACCCGTGGTGCGAAGCCCAGTTCGGCGAAGGCCGCCGTGTTGTCGTCGATCGTACGGCCGCGTTCCGAGCCCGCGACGAGCGCGCCGTAGACCGTGCTCGGCAGCCGCTTCTTCGCTCGGCGCTGCGCTTCGGCGACCGTCTCGAACCAGGGGTTCCTGCCCATGACGTGTTCTCTTCTCTGAAGGTCCTAGGTGAGGCGCAGGCCGGCGAGCGGGTCCTCGGCGCACTCGCCGACCGGGGGCCGTTCCAGGTCCCGGCGTCGGGTGAGGACCAGGTCCACGGGCCGGCGGCGGGAGTGGTCGCCGGACGGCTTGGGGAGGTCAGCTCCGCCCTTGGCACGCTTGGCGAGTTGCTGTTCTCCGTAGCCCTGCACGCACTCGGGGTCGGGGCCGTCCAGGGGCAGGCCGGTGAAGAACTTGGCGGCCATGCAGCCGCCCTTGCAGGTGTCGTAGAAAGCGCAGGAGGCGCAGGCCCCGCCGTGCTGCGGGGTGCGCAGCCGCGCGAGGAGTTCCGAGCCGCGCCACACCTCGGTGAAGCCGCCGGGCGTGCGGACGTTGCCCGCGAGGAACTCGTCGTGGATGGCGAACGGGCAGGCGTAGACGTCACCGACCGGGTCGATCAGACAGACCACGCGTCCGGCGCCGCACAGGTTGAGGCCGGGCAGCGACTCACCGTAGGCGGAGAGATGGAAGAAGGAGTCGCCGGTGAGCACCTTGTCTCCGTGCGCCAACAGCCAGTCGTACAGCTCGCGTTGCTGGCCGGCCGTCGGGTGGAGGTCGTCCCAGACGTCGGCTCCCCGGCCGGAGGGACGCAGCCGGGTCAGGCGGAGTTGGGCGCCGTAGTGGTCGGCGAGGGCCTTGAACTCGTCCAGTTGGGCGATGTTGTGGCGGGTGCAGACGACGGAGAGCTTGAAGTTGCGCATGCCGGCGGCGGCGAGGTGTTCCATGGCCTTGATCGCCATGGCGTACGAACCCGGGCCGCGTAGCGCGTCGTTGACGTCCGCGGTCGCGCCGTCGAGGGAGATCTGTACGTCCACGTAGTCGTTGGCGGCGAGCTTGCGGGCTGCTTCGGGGGTGATGCGGACGCCGTTGGTGGAGAACTTCACGCCGACGTGGTGGGCGGTGGCGTAGTCGAGGAGTTCCCAGAAGTCGGCGCGGACGGTGGGCTCTCCGCCGCCGATGTTGACGTAGAAGACCTGCATGGCCTCCAACTCGTCGATGACCGCCTTGGCTTCGGCGGTGGACAGCTCGCGCGGGTCACGGCGGCCGGAGCTGGAGAGGCAGTGGGAGCAGGCCAGGTTGCAGGCGTAGGTCAGTTCCCAGGTGAGGCAGATCGGCGCGTCGAGTCCGGATTCGAAGAGGTCGACCAGCCGTGTTCCGGCGGCGGTGGCGGTCATGGGGTCCTTCCGACGAGCATCGAGGACTCGGCGAGGGCTGCCAACGCCCTGTCGTAGCGCGGCAGTTCGGCCTCCGGCACACCGGCCGCGAGGCAGGCGGCGCGGGCCGTGGGAGCGCCCGCGAGGGACTGGACGACGGCCAGGAGCCTGCGGTCCTTCAGGAACGTCAGCCTGCGGGTCCCGAAGTGGTAGAGCAGCGCGCCGAACGGTTCTGGGCGCACCGAGACTTGAGGATGCAGGTTGAGGGCGCGGTCGAGAGTCGGCGCGGTCATGCGGGCGGCTTAGTAGACACCGCACATGCCGTCGATGGAGATCTCCTCGATGAGGTCGTCGGCCTCGATCAACTGCTGTTCCGTGACGGGTTCCTCGGCCTTGTTCTCGTTGGCCGGGACGGTCGGTACGGCATGGAGCTCGTTCATGCGAATCTCCCTGGGCATCCGGCTGGGCATACGGGCGGCTGCGCGGTAGACAGTAATGGCACTCGGTGCCGAAAGTGAAGAGGAAGCCGCCATGATTTATTCGACCGGCCGGTCTATATCGACGCCGAGGTCCGGTTGAGCCGCCCGGACGTCATCGTCGTGGGCGCGGGCGGCAGCGGAGCCCCACTGGCCGCACGGCTGAGTGAGGACTCCGACCGCAGTGTGCTGGTGCTGGAGGCGGGGTCCGTGCCGCGCCAACGTCCGCGATTCGCAAGGGAGTTGCTGGACGCGCGACTCGTGCCGGGTGCGCAGCCCGGGCATCCCGCCATCCAGCCGTACACCGTCCACCTCACACCGGGACGGCCCTACACGGTCGTGCGGGGGCGCGTTCTCGGCGGATCGACCACCGTCAACGGCGGATACTTCGTGCGAGCCCGGCGCGAGGACTTCGAGCGGTGGTCGGCGGTGGGAGGCGCCGCCTGGTCGTACGAGCGGGTGCTTCCGCTGCTGCGTTCCCTGGAGACCGATCTCGACCACGGCGAGGACGAGTCGCACGGCGCCGAGGGTCCGGTACGGATCCGGCGTATCGACCTGCGGCACCCCGCCGCCGCGGCATTCCGGTCCGCCGCACGGGGGTTGGGGTTTCCCGAGGATCCCGACAAGAACGCCCAGGGCACACCCGGGTTCGGGCCGGTGCCGTCCAACGCCGTGGACGGGATACGGGTCAACACCGGTGCGGGATATCTGCTGGGGGCACTCGATCGCCCCAACCTGACGGTGACGGGGGGCAGTTCGGTGACTCGGGTGGTCATCGAGCGGGGCCGGGCGACCGGTGTCGTCGTCGAGCGCGACGGGCGTCGTACGAAGGTGGAGGGCGGCGAAGTCGTGCTGTGCGCCGGGGCGTTCGGCTCCGCGCAGTTGCTGCATCTGTCGGGCATCGGGCCGGGCGAGGAGTTGGCGCGTCTGGGGATTCCCGTGACCGTGAACTCCCCCGCCGTAGGAGCCCGGTTCGGCGATCATCCGCAACTGGTGCTGGAGTGGCTGCCCCGGCGGCCGCTGCCCGCGCCCGTCGGCTCCTGGCTCGGCGGCTGTCTCCATCTGTCCGCGTCGGACGGCGACCACCCGGGCGGCGACCTGGAGATTCTCCAGTCGCTCGTGCCGATGGCGGGACTGACCGGTGGCACCGCGTCCGTCCCAGGCGCGCCCCTCGCGTTCCTGGCGTCCGTGCTGTCGCCCCGGCTCGGTGGCCGACTGCGCACGGTGTCCGCCGACCCGGCCACTCCCCCGCGCATCGACTACGGATATCTGGAGACCGGCGAGGACCGGCGACGGTTGCGTGAAGTGACCCGTACCACGGCCGAGTTGGTCGCCGCCGAGGCGTTCGAGGAGGTGTCGCGCGGACTCGTGGAGCCGGGGCCGGAGGTGCTGGCGGAAGACGGGCTGCTCGACCGTTGGATCGAGGCGCGGCTCGGTACCTCGCAGCACACCTGCGGCACGGTTCCCATGGGCCCGGCCGACGATCCCGGGGCAGCCGTAGACCACTACGGGCGTGTGCACGGTGTCGTGGGCCTGCGCGTCGCGGACACGTCGATCCTGCCGACTCCGCCCCTGCGCGGTCCGGCGGCCTCCGCCGTTCTCATCGGCGAGCTCGTCGCCGACGCCATGCGGCGCGATCTGCCGTGAGAGGGGTCAGACGAGGGCCGGGGCCTGCCCCTCGAAACCGGCCGCGAGTTGCCGCAGTCCCTGGTCCAACAGGTCGGCCAGACTTGCCTGTTCGTCGGTCAGCCAGTGTTCGTAGGCGGCGATGCACGCGGCGAGGACGGTGTGGCCGATCAGCCGGGGCAGCAGGTCCGAGGGCGCCCGGTCCGTGCGTCGGGCGGCGAACTCCGTGACGAGTGTCCGCCACGACGCGTACCGCACGGTCGAGTCGGCCTGCAGCGTCGGCACCCGCAGGATGAGCGCCATGCGCTGCCGGTGCCAGGGCACCACCGCCGGGTCGAAGCGGTTGAACTCCACGACCGCGCCGCGCAGCGCGTCCATCATCGGGGCGGCCGGATCGGTGGCCGCCAACAGAGCGTCGAGCTTGACCAGTTCGGCCGCGAAGTCGCCCCACACCAGATCGTTCTTGGAGGCGAAGTAGCGGAAGAAGGTGCGGCGGCCGATGCCTGCCGCGGCGGCGATGTCGTCGACGGTCGTACGGTCGAAGCCGCGCCGCGCGAACAGCTCGAAGCCCACCCGTTCGAGGACGGCCCGCGAGGTCGCGGGCGGGCGGCCCGTTCGGGTCGGTCGCTGTTCGTTGTCGCCGTTCGCACCATCCACAGCGCACATCATGCACAGGTGCGGGGGTCGGCGTGGTCCTCGACCACCCGCGTCCCCCTGGCCGCGACCCTGCGCAGGTGGCGCTTGCGGAGTCGTTCGGGCCCGCGACGGCGCTGCTGCGCAACGGTGCCGAGTTGGTCACCGCGACCCGCTGGGTGCTGCCGACCAGCTTCGCCTCTGCTGTGGGCGGCGCTCACCTGCGTCGTCGTATGACCGCGATTGCCCTGCCGCCCGGTCACAGCCGGACGATGATCAGGGCCGTGTCGTCGGTGGCGCCGCCGTGCGGGAGGAGTTCGAGGAGTACGGCGTCCGCGAGGGCTTCGGGGTTGGTGTTCCGGTGGCGGACGAGGGAGTCGGCGAGGCGGACCAGGCCTCTGTCGATGTCCTCGTGGCGGCGTTCGATCAGGCCGTCCGTGTAGAGGGCCAGGGTGGCGCCGGGTGAGAACGCGATGCCGGCCTGTGGCCTCGGTGTCGGGGCGGGACGGGCGTCGAGGGGCGGATCGGTGGCCCGGTCCAGGAACTCCACGCGGCCGTCCGGATGGACCAGGACGGGCGGTGGGTGTCCGGCACTGCTGTAGGTGATGGTGTGGTCGTCGAAGTCGACGAAGGTGGTGACGACGGTGGCGGATTCGGCGCCGTCGACGACATGGGCGTAGCGGCCCAGGACGTCGAGGGCCTGGGCGGGGCCGTCCGCGACCCGGGAGGTGGCGGTCAGGGCGCTCCGCAGCTGGCCCATGACGCCGGCGGCGGCCAGTCCGTGGCCGACGACGTCCCCCACGGACACGCCGATACGGTTGCCGCCGACCAGGTCGACCACGTCGTACCAGTCCCCGCACACGTTCAGGGAGCCGACGGCGGGCCGGTAGCGTACGGCGATCTGGTGGCCCGTGCTCTGTCGGCTGGTGGGCAGCATCGCCTCCTGGAGGACGAGGGCGACCTCGCGTTCACGGGCGTGGGCGCCGCGCAGGCGTTCGTTGACCTCCTGCAGTTCGCGGGCGCGGGTGTACAGCTCGGCCTCCAGCACCTGGGCGCGACCGCCGCCGGAGCGGCCGCGGGCCCGGATCAGCTCGGTGACCTCCTCGACGCGGTGGACCAGCAGGACGACCTTGCCGTCCGGGTCGAGGAGCGGTGTGTTGACCGGGCTCCAGTAGCGCTCCTCCCACTGCCCTGGGCAGGCCGCCGACTCGACGTCGTACCGCTGGAGGGCCATGGTGTCCCGCTCGCCGGTGGCGACGACACGGCGCAGCGAGGTCTCGAGGTTGCGCATGCCGGTGGCGGCGGGGTCGTTCGGATTGTCGGGGAACACGTCGAAGAGGAAACGTCCGACGACCTGCTCGCGGGTGCGGCCGGACATGCGCAGGAACTCCTCGTTGGCGTCCGCGTACACCAGGTCGGGTGTCAGCAGCGCCACCATGCCCGGCAGCCCCTGGAACACCGCCGCGTAGTCGATCGTCGCGTGCATCATGGCCCTGCCACCCATCACCGCCGTCACACCATTTTCTCACGATATGAGCAGATCGAGCGGGCCCAGGGAACGCAATGTGGCAATCCCGTCACTGTGCGGCACGGGACGAGTAGGGTGCCCCGGTGACCACGCCCTCCTCCTCCCCCACCCGGCTGATCGTGCTGCGCGGCAACAGCGCCTCCGGCAAGAGCACGGTGGCCACCGCGCTGCGCGAGCGGTACGGGCGCGGTATCGCGCTGGTGCGTCAGGACGTCCTTCGCCGGGAGGTGCTGCGCGAGCACGACGTCCCCGGCGGCGCGAACATCGGCCTGATCGACCTGACCGTGCGCCACGCCCTGGCGCACGGATTCCACACCGTGCTGGAAGGCCTGCTCTACGCCTCCCACTACGGCGAGATGCTGGCCGGGCTGCTCGCCGACCATCCGGGGCGCACGCACTGCTACTACCTCGACGTGCCGTTCGAGGAGACCCTGGCCCGGCACGCCACGAAACCCATCGCGGAAGAGGTGAGCGAGCACCAACTCCGTGAGTGGTACCGGCCGTTGGACGTGCTACCCGACGGCGTAGAGACGGTGGTCCCGGCGTCGAGCCCGCTGGAGGAGACGGTCGACCGGGTCCTGTGCGAGTCCGGCCTGTGGGGCGGGGGTTGCTCGGCGACCGGTCGTACGCCGGCCCCGTGATCGAGAGCGAGACTCCGGGTGCGGCGGCGGCCCGGCTCACCGGGTGCGCGGTGACCGGCGAGCGTCCGTTGTCCGGGACCGTGACCGAAGTCGCGCTTGACAGTGGGCAGTTGGTGATCGTCAAGGGCGATGCGGCCCCCGGCGCGGTGCGGGCCGAGGCGGCGGGGCTGCGTTGGCTGGACGACGCCGGTACGGTCCGTGTGCCCGCCGTGCGCGGACTGGACGAGCGGTGGCTGATCACCGATCGCGTCCGCACCGGTCCGCCGAGCGCGCGAGCGGCGGTACGGTTCGGCCGGGAGCTGGCCGCCCTGCACGCCTGCGGGGCACCAGCGTTCGGCGCGGCGCCGCCCGGCGGGCCCACAGAGGCGTACATCGGGCTCGCCCCGATGCGTAACGTTCCCGCCGCCGACTGGCCCAACTGGTATGCCGGACAAAGGGTGTTGCCCTATCTGCGCAGCGCGGTCGACAAGGGCACCCTGGAACACGCCGAGGCCGCGGTGGTGGAGCGGGTCTGCGAACGGCTGCCGGAACTCGCCGGTCCCGCCGAGCCGCCCGCCCGTCTGCACGGCGATCTGTGGAACGGCAACGTGCTGTGGGGCGCCGACGGACACGTGTGGCTGATCGACCCGGCCGCGCACGGCGGACACCGCGAGACCGACCTGGCGATGCTGCGTCTCTTCGGCTGTCCTCATCTGTCCGAGGTGCTGGAGGGATATCAGCAGACCGCGCCGCCAGCCCCCGGCTGGACCGACCGCGTCGCGCTGCACCAGCTGTTTCCGCTGCTGGTGCATGTGGTGCTGTTCGGGCGCGGCTATGCCGACCAGGCGTTGTCGGCGGCGCGGGCGGCCCTGGCCGGGTGACGCCGGGCGAGGCCGCCCGTCGCTACAGTCCAGGTCGGAAGCCGCCGGCCCACGTGCCGCTGTTCGGCTGCGGCTTCGCCGAGCGGACCACCTCAGCCACGCGGGCGGCCCCGACCCGGTGACACCAGGCGAGGCAGCCCATCGCTGGAGTCCACGTCAGACGCTGCCGGCCCACGTGCCGCTGTACGGATGCGGCCTCGCCAAGCGGGCCATCCCAGCCGCACGGGCGACCCCGGCCCGATGACACCAGGCAAGGCCGCCCATCGCTCCAGTCCACATCAGACGCTGCCGACCCACGCGCCGCTGTACGGATGCGGCCTCGCCAAACAGACCATCCCAGCGGCGCGGGCGGCCCCGGCCAAGTGACACCGGCCAGGGCCGCCCGTGACTGGGGCGTCCGGTCCGCCTTGCTCGGCAAGGGGTGTCAGGGGCGTGCGGTGAGTTTGCGGCCAACGAGCGGAAAGGGTTGGCCAAGCCGTGACCGGCAACACCCGGGCGTTGCCGGGGTGTTGCCGAACCTTGGGGGACGACCGGCCGGGGCGTGATCCGACCGGCTGAGGACACCGGCGCCGTACCCCTGTTTCCTGTTTGCGAAGTTATCCGGGAACCGAACCTCTGGGGCGCAGCCGGGCGGCGATCGCGGCGACGTCGTCCTCCGCCTCCTGGACCTGGAGGCGGAGCACGATGTCGTCGAGGAGGCGGGAGACGCCCTGGCCGGGGTGGAGGCGCAGCCGGGCCAGGCGGGACAGGGAGACGTCGATGTCCTCGCCGCGCCGCTCGACCAGCCCGTCGGTGTACATGACCAGGGTGTCGTCCGGGGTGAGGGTGAGTGTGGTCATGTCGTAGTCGGCGGAGCCGGTCCCGAGGGGCGGGCCGACGGGGACGGGGATCAGTTCGCCGGCGCCGTCGCGGTGGAAGACGGCGGGCGGCAAATGGCCCGCGCTGGCGAAGGCGGCGGTGCCGCGGTCCGGGTCGAGGAGGGCGAGCAGGCAGGTCGCGGGGCGGCGGTTGTGCTCCTCGGACATGGCGGTGTCCATCTGGCGCAGGATGCGGTGGGGCGGCAGGTCGGTGGAGGCGACGTAGCGCAGCATCGAGCGGTAGGCGTTCATGTCGACCGCCGCGTCCAGGCCGTGGCCCATGACGTCGCCGATGACGAGGAGGGTGCGGCCGTAGTGCAGTCGTACGGCCTCGAACCAGTCGCCGCCGACGAGGGTGCCGCTGCCCGCAGGGAGGTAGCGGGTGGCCATCTCGATGTTGGGATGGGGGCGGCTGGGTTCGGTGAGCAGGACCTGTTGGAGGTTCAGGGCGGTGGTGCGCAGTCGGTGGTGTTCGACGGCGTGGTGCAGGTGGGCGGCGGTGAGCCGGGCCGCGTAGTGCACGGCGGCGGCCTCGTCGTCGCCGAAGGTCCGTCCGGCGCGGATCGCGAGGAGCGCGCCGTAGGCCTTGCCCCAGGCGGTCAGCGGCACGGAGAGGGCGGCCAGGACGCCGTGGTCGTTGGTGGTGAAGGAGGTGGTGATCGGGTGGCCGGCGTCCAGGGCTCGGACCATGACGTCCTCGCGCGGCGCGCTGCGCAGGCTGTCCAGGAGTTCCTTGCGGCCGACGGCAGCCATGGGGTGCAGCATGCCGTGCGGTGCCGGGCGCGCCTCGTCCTGCGCGAACAGGTCGACGGCCGCGGCCTCGCACAGCTCGTCGACGAGGAACCTCGCGCACTCCGCCGCGGTCCTGCGCTCGTCGAGCGTCGACCCGATCGCGGAGACCGCCCGCCCCGCGAGCACGAACCGATCCGCCGAGCCCTGCTCCGACCCGGATACCTCGTCGTCGCCGTCCACCACGGCCCCTTTCTGCCACCTCCATCCCAACACCCGCGCGGGCGTTCGGGCGGTAGCGACCCGTGGTGGGGTGCGATCGGGTCGGGGGCGGGGGCAGAAACTCCGTGGCCGGGCTCTTGATGCGGCGGATATCGTCCACTGCGTCCCCTTGATCACCGACGCGAAGAGCGACTCCGATGACGAACCAGCCACCGACGACCACCCTCTGGCGCCCCACCGGCCCCATAGAGCTGGACCTGGTCCGCGCGTTGGACTGGCGCGCCTGGCCGCCCCGGCTGCCCGAGCAGCCGATCTTCTACCCCGTCCTCAACGAGGACTACGCGATCAGGATCGCGCGGGACTGGAACGTCAAGCACGACGGCGCCGGATTCGTGACGCGGTTCGAGGTGGAGACGGAGTTCCTGGCCCGCTATCCGGTCCAACAGGCGGGCGGGCGAACGATTCTGGAGCTGTGGGTGCCGGCCGAGGAGCTCGACGAGTTCAACGCCCACATCGTCGGCGAGATCCGCGTGGTGCACGAGTTCCGCTGAGCGTCCGGGGCAATGGCGCCCCCACCTCCACGAAAGTGTTTCGTAACCGAGGAATTTCCCGTGCTTGTCCTTCTGCAGGGCGCGCTCGGTCTGCTGTGCCGTCGGGCGCTCGCCGGGCTCCTTGATCAGGAGTGCCTCGATCAGCGGCTCCAGGAGTCCGGCCTGCTTCATGGGTTCGAGGGGGTCGACGGCGATGGCGTAGGCGGTTTCCATCGCGGTGGCCCGGCGGAACGGCGGGCGGCCCTCGACGGCCTGGTGGAGGGTGGCGCCCAGGGCCCACAGGTCGGAGGCGGTGCCGGGGGTGAGGCCGCGGATCCGCTCCGGGGCCATGTAGTGGATGGAGCCGACCATCTCGCCTGTCTTCGTCAGCGTCGACGCCCCGTCCGTCATGGCAATGCCGAAGTCGGTGAGGACGGTCCGGTCGCCGGTGCCGAGCAGGACGTTGCCGGGCTTGACGTCGCGGTGCAGTACACCGGCGGCGTGGGCCGCGCGCAGGGCGGCGACCATGTCGAGGCCGATCCGGGCGGCCTCCTCGTGCGGGAGGGGCCGGCCGTCGTTCAGGAGGTCGGCGAGCGTGGGACCGGGGACGTACTCCATGACGATGCAGGGGCGGCCGTCGTCGACCACGTCATGGACGACGATCACGTTCGGGTGCTGGATCCGGGCGGCGCTGCGGGCCTCGCGGCGGGTGCGCTCGTAGAGGGTGACGAGTTCGCCTGCGGAGAGTTCCGGCCGGGCGTGGGGCCGTTTGACCGCGACCTGCCGGCCGAGGACCTCGTCGTCGGCCCGCCAGACGGTGCCCGTGCCGCCGCGGCCGATCTGCTCGGCCAGCCGGTAGCGCCCGGCGATGCGACGCCCTTCGTCCGAAACGGTGTCCTGCGCCGGTTCTGTCCCTGTTCGTTTCGCCTGGTCACCATAACCGGCTCTTGTCCCGGATCGTGTGGGGCGGATCATGGCACCCGCCCGGACCGGAGGGCCGCCCACCTCGACTGGAGGGTGGAGAGGGCCTAGTACCCCGGTACTAGTCACCGGGGCCGTTTTCACTTCCCCGGTGCTGCGGAGGGGAGGAAGGGCGCTCCTAGCGTGAAGTCGTGGGTCGCGAAGGCCCTGTTTCCTCTCGAACCTCTTTCTCTCGAACCTGGTGGGAGTACTCCGTGGCCACCTTCCTCTACCGACTGGGCCGGTTCTCGTTCCGGCGCCGACGGCTCGTCCTGATGTTGTGGATCGCCGTTCTGGCGGCCGTCGGTATCGGTGCGGCGAGCGTGTCGTCGAGCACGTCCGACAGCTTCACCCTGCCCGGCACGCAGTCGCAGAAGGCGATCGACCTGCTGGGCAAGGAGTTCCCGCAGGCGTCGGCCGCCGGCGCCACCGCCCGCGTGGTGTTCGAGGCGCCCGACGGGCAACAGCTGAAGTCCGGGGCCAACAAGACCGAGGTCGAGTCGCTGATCTCCGACCTCAAGAAGGCGCCCCAGGTCGCGAACGTCAGCGACCCGTACCAGAGCGGTCTGATCAGCAGGTCCGGCACCATCACCTACGCCCAGGTCACCTACAAGGTCGCCCAGGCCGACGTCAGCGCCGCGGCCCGCGACGCGCTGCACTCCGTGGCCGACAAGGGCGAGAAGGCGGGCCTCGCGGTCAGCCTGGGCGGCAACGCCGTACAGGAGAAGGCGGGTGGTGGTGCGACCGAGCTGATCGGTCTGCTGATCGCGGCCGTGGCGCTGGTCATCACGTTCGGGTCGCTGCTCGCGGCCGGACTGCCGCTGCTGACGGCGATCTTCGGGGTCGGGGCGGCCGTGGCCGCCATCACGGTCGCTAGCGCCTTCTTCGACCTCAGCTCGGCCGCCACGACGCTGGCGCTGATGCTGGGCCTGGCGGTGTCCATCGACTACGCCCTGTTCATCGTCTCCCGCTACCGCAGCGAGATCCGCGACGGCCACGAACCGGAGGAGGCGGCGGGCCGCGCGCTGGGCACCGCCGGTTCCGCGGTGGTGTTCGCCGGTCTCACCGTCGTCATCGCCCTGGTCGGCCTGAGCATCATCGGCATCAGCATGCTGACCAGCATGGGCCTGGGGGCCGCCTTCTCGGTCGTCGTCGCCGTACTGATCGCGCTGACCCTGCTGCCCGCGATGCTGGGCTTCGCCGGGATGCGGATCATGAGCGGCCGGTTCACCAGCCGCCGGATGCGCGCCCTCCAGGAGCGCGGCCAGGGCGAGACGACGGGCGTGCGCTGGGCCCGGTTCGTGACCCGCAACCCGGTGAAGATGCTGCTCGTCTCGGTCGTCGGGCTCGGCGTTCTCGCCATCCCGGCCCTGTCGATGCGGCTGTCCCTGCCCGACGACAGCATGTCCGCGCCCGGCACCAGCGAGCGCATCGCCTACGACACCATCACCAAGGGCTTCGGGGACGGCTACAACGGCCCGCTCACGGTGGTCGTCGACGGCCGGGGAAGCAGCGACGCCAAGACCGCCGCGCAGGACACGGTCACGCAGCTGGGCAAGCTGTCCGACATCGCCGCCGTCCGCCCCGCGGTGTTCAACCAGAACGGCGACGTGGCCCTGATCTCCGTCGTCCCGAAGAGCGCCCCCAGCAGTCAGGCCACCGTCGACCTGGTCTCCCAGATCCGCGACCGGGGCCCGGCGCTGAAGTCCGACACCGGTTCCGAGCTGATGGTGACCGGCACGACCGCGCTGAACATCGACGTGTCCAAGAAACTCAGCGGCGCCCTGATCCCCTACCTCGGTGTGGTCGTCGGCCTGGCCCTGGTCCTGCTGCTCCTGGTGTTCCGCTCGATCCTGGTCCCGCTCAAGGCCGCCCTGGGCTTCCTGCTCAGCGTGGTAGCCACGCTCGGTGTGGTGGTCGCGGTGTTCCAGTGGGGCTGGCTGGCGGACCTGTTCGGCGTCGACGGGACCTCGCCGATCGTGAGCGTGCTGCCGATCTTCATGATCGGCGTGGTGTTCGGACTCGCCATGGACTACGAGGTGTTCCTGGTGACCCGGATGCGCGAGGAGTACGTCCACGGGGCCGAACCCACCGAGGCCGTGATCGCGGGCTTCCGGCACGGGGCCCGGGTGGTCACGGCCGCCGCGGTCATCATGATCTCGGTGTTCGCCGGCTTCCTGCTGGACGACGTCGCCCTGATCAAGTCGATCGGCCTGGGCCTCGCCTCCGCCGTCCTCTTCGACGCGTTCGTCGTCCGCATGACGTTCGTACCGGCGGTCATGGCCCTGCTCGGCCGCCGCGCCTGGGCACTGCCCGGCTGGCTCGACCGGATCCTGCCCAACGTGGACGTCGAGGGCGAACGCCTGCGCCACCTGCTGGCCGAGATCCCGGACGACGGCTCCGGCGGCCCGGACCGGGCCCCCGTGTCGCCCGTCACCGCCGGGAAGCGCTGAGGCAGCGGCCGTACGATCCACACCAGGACGCCGGTCCGGGACCCGCCCCGGTCGCACCGTCCCCGCCCGCCGGTCCCCTCCCCCCGGGACCGGCGGGCGGCCCGCCTGCACCAGGGAGGGTGTATCCCGTGACCTCACCACCGATGACGGCCCGGTCCTTCATGCCCGAGAGCCTGATGGGCGGGGCCCGGCTGGGCGACTCCGAGTACCGCGCGGTCGTCGGGCTCCTCACCTGGCTGGGGCGGGTGCGGCAGGCCGACACGGCCCATCCGCGGGTCAGGCTGTGGGGAGTGCCGGCCTGTTACGCGCTGGCCGGGATTCCGGGCCTGGTGCGCGCGGCCCACGACTCCGTCCCCGCGTTCGTGCTGATGCTGGCGGTGACCGCGGGGTTCACCGTGCCACTGCTGTGGCGGAGGCAGCGGCCGGTACTGGTGTTCGCCGCCCTGGTCGTCCTCTCGGAAGTGTGCCTCGCCCTGAGGGTGGACTCGGGTTCGAGCGCGACCCAGCTGGTGGCGCTGCTCAATCTGGGACGCTACGGGGCTCCGAGCCAGCTGGCCGTCGGCGTCGTGTACAACCTCCTGCAGACGTTCGTGTCGATCGTCTTCTTCAACAGCCTCAAGTCGTCGGATCAACAGGCCAGTACCCCGGTGCTGGCGTTCCTGGCCGTGGTCGCCATCCTGTCGATGGCCGCGCTCGGGCTGGCCGGCAAACTCGTGAACGCCTACATCGAGGCGCTCAAGGACCACGCCGTCCGTCTCGAGGTGGAGCGCGACCAGCGGGCCCGGCTGGCCGCCGCCGGCGAACGCGCCCGGGTGGCACGGGAGATGCACGACATCCTCGGCCACACCCTCGCCGTGATCGTCGGTCTCGCGGGCGGCGCCGCAGGGCTCGCCGAGAGCAAACCCAAGCGGGGCGCGGACACCTTGCGGATCATCGCGGAGAGCGGACGCGGCGCCCTGGCCGAACTGCGCAGACTGCTCGCCGTCGTCCACGAGGACGAACCCGACGACACCCCGTTCGCGCCCCAGCCCGGGCTGTCCGACCTCGGCGCCCTGATGGAGCGGATCCGGGCCGCGGGCCCCGCCGCCACCCTGCGCCTCAAGGGCGAACTCACCGGTCTCCCGCCGGGACTTCAGCTCGCCGTCTACCGCATCGTGCAGGAAGCCCTCACCAACACGCTCAAGCACGCGGCACCGGACACGACCGTCGAGGTCACCGTCGCGGCCGGCCCCGAGGCCGTGCACGTCACCGTCGAGGACACCGGCCCGCACCAGACCCCCACCACCGACGAGCAGGGAAAGGGCCTGGTCGGCATGCGCGAACGGGCCTCGCTCTACGGCGGACAGGTCGCCGCGGGTCCCAACTCCCGAGGCGGCTGGACCGTCCGCGCCCTCCTGCTGCCCACCTCGACCACCCCCGACCTCATGGAGAAGCACCCCGCATGACCACCGTCCTCATCGTCGACGACCAGGCCCTGCAACGCCTCGGCTTCAGCATGCTCATCGAGCAGTACCCCGATCTGAGCACCGTCGGCGAGGCCACGCACGGCGTCGAGGCGGTCCGGCTGACGGCCGAACTCCGCCCCGACGTCGTCCTGATGGACGTGCGGATGCCCGGCATGGACGGCATCGAGGCCACCCGCCGGATCGTGCAGTCCGGGGGCCGTTCCCGCGTCCTCGTCCTGACCACCTTCGACCTCGACGAGTACGCGTACGCCGCGCTGCGCGCCGGGGCCAGCGGTTTCCTCCTCAAGGACGCGCTGCCCGAGGAACTCGTCGCGGGCATCCGGGCGGTGGCCGCCGGGGACGCGGTCATCTCCCCCGGCCTGACCCGCAAACTCATCGACGCCTTCGGCGACCGGATGCCCGGCCGCACCCCCGAGCAGGACCGCTGCCTCGACGCCCTCACCGACCGCGAGCGCGAGGTCCTCACCGTGATGGCCTCGGGTTGGAGCAACACCGAGATCGCCGAACGCCTCTGCCTCGCCGAGTCCACCGTCAAGTCCCACGTCAGCCGCATCCTCGCCAAGATCGGCGCCCGGGACCGGGTCCAGGCGGTGATCTTCGCGTACGACGCGGGACTGGTACGGCCGGCCTGAGGTCTTGCCCCCTCAGGCCGTCGGCGCAGTCACGAACTTGCCGAGGAGCGCGGTGAGTTCGGCCGGTTTCTCCACGGGCAGTTCATGACCGGCGTCGACGATCCGGACGACCGCGTCGGGGTACGCGTTCGCCATCCGCAGCATCTGGGAGAGCGGCAACTGGATGTCGTGGTAGCCATGCACGATCAGCGTGGACGCGGCGATCTCGTGGACCCGGTCCAGGACGTCGAAGGCGCGCATCGCGCCGTAACAGGTCATGACGACCTCGCGGGGTGTGGCGGCGGAGGCGTCGATGTACTGGCGGATCTTGTCCTTGGGGTAACCGGGCGCGAAGGCGCGCTGGATATTGATGGCGACGAACAGCTTGAACGGCAACAGCGTGGACACCGCCAGCAGCAGACCTCGCGCCCAGCTGTACGTCATGCGGCTGATCGAGTCGACCAGCACCATCCGCTCCACCCGCTCGGGGTGGGCGAGGGCCAGGGTCTGCGCGATCATCCCGCCCATCGAGTGCCCGACCGGCACGAACCGCTCGACCCCCAGCTGGTCGAGCAGGGCGACGACGTCGCGGGCCAACTCGTCGACGGTCCGCGCCCCGGCCCCGGTGCTCTCGCCGTGCCCCCGCAAGTCGAGCCGCACGACCCGCCGTTCACGCGCGAAGTGCGCGAACTGGTCGTCCCACCTGTGCCGGTTGGCCGTCCACCCGTGAATGAACACCAGCGGCACACCCCCTCCGTCCCGGGGGCCTTCGTCGTCGTACACGAGTACCGCGCCGTCGACTTCGAGTTTCGGCAAGGGCGTCTCCTGGGAAGCGGCAACCGTCCGCCCGTCGGCGTCACGGTCGTTGACCGGGATCATCCGGATCTTGCCCTGGACACAAGGGAGTTGCCGTCACGGAGGGGGATCCGCAACGAGATCGAGATGGACGAGGGGCGTCACTCGCGGTGCACCTTGCTGCGTTCCGCCCGCTGACGGTCGTAGGCCTGCACCAGGGGCACGTAAGCGAGGCGCTCCATCAGGCGCGAAGTTACGGATACGTTCCGGACTCTTGACGACAGCCGTATGACTGCGTAGACATGACAGCGCAGACATGACTGCGTAGACAGACACGGACGACCGGCCATCTGGAGACACCATGACGCGCGGGACAGGACGGAGCGGGAACACCGCGATTCCGCGCAGCGTGGATGTCGCCCGTCTGGCCGGGGTCTCGCAGAAGACGGTGTCGCGGGTCTTCAACGACGAGCAGTACGTCTCCGCGGTGGTCCGCCGGCGCGTTCTCGAGGCCGCCGAGGAGCTCGGCTACCGGCGCAACAACGCCGCCCGGGCACTGGCCTCCGGACGCACCCGCTCGATCGGCGTCGTGACACTCGGCACGGCCCTGTACGGTCCGGCCTCGCTGCTCATGGGTGTCGAGCGGGTCGTCCGGGACACCGGCTACGCGCTGCGTGTGGTCAACACGGTGGAAGGCGACCCGGCGGGCATGGCCGGTGCCGTGGACTCGCTCCTCGATCAGGGCGTGGACGGCATCGTCATCTCCGAACCGATCGACGAGGAGGGCATCCCCGGTGACGACGGAAGTGCCGCCCCGCGTCTGAACGTTCCGATCCTCGTCCTCGGAGCGCCCTCCCCGGTCTCCGCGCCGCTCGTGCTGACCGCGGGCGACGGCGCCGACCTGATGGCCCACACCGCCACCGAACACCTCCTGGAACTCGGTCATATGACGGTCCATCACCTCGCGGGCCCGCAGCGGTGGTATGCCGCGCGGGACCGTCTCGACGGCTGGCGGGCCACCCTGACCGCGCACGGCAGGGCCGTACCGCCGCCCGTCGAAGGCGACTGGTCGGCCGCGTCCGGGTACCGGGCAGGACGCGAACTGGCCGAGGACGGTGGGGTAACGGCGGTGTTCGCCGCCAACGACGACATGGCGATCGGTCTGATCCGCGCGCTGACGGAGGCAGGGCTGCGGGTCCCCGAGGACGTCAGTGTCGTGGGATTCGACGACATCCCGGTCGCCGCCTATGTGACTCCGCCGCTGACCACGGTGAGGCAGCCGTTCGACGCCGTGGCGCAGGAAGGGCTCAAGCGTCTGGTGCACGCCATCGAGAACCCGGACGCGGCTCCCCTGCCGTCGAGCCCTCCGCCGGTCGACCTCGTCATCCGTACCTCGACCGCGCCACCGCCCGGCCGGACGACCCCGGTCCGTGGCCGGCGTACCGCCGCCCGTTCCCGCGAGGGCGCGCATCACGCCCCGCCGCCGAACGGAGGCCCGGCCACCCACCACTGACGACGCCGGTCAGCCCGGACAGCACGAGCGCACGGCCGGCGCGTGACCCCAGGACGAGCCGCAGGTCCCGGTCACGCCCCGCCCCTCCGAACGCCCTTGCCACGTAAGGCCGTTCCCGAAATCGGCAGACGGCGAGCCGACTCTCCCCCACCGCCTCCGTCGCCGGTTCACCACCTCCTTCCTCGGCCACGACCTCCCTCTTCTGTATACGGAGAAGTCGTCGGCCCGGTCCGCGAGGACGCGTGCCCGACCCCCGTCGGCGTCCGTGCCTCGGCCGGCGCGTCCGCGCCCCTCCTCCATCACGTCTCCGCACGCCCTTGCCAGGCGTGCCGTCACCTTCGCCACCGGCGGGAGTTCACCATGCCCAGAAACACCTCTTCGTCCATGCCCGGCCCCTTCCCGATCAGCCGTCGGGGCTTCCTCGCCACTACCGGCGCCCTGTCGCTCGGTGCCGCCCTCACCGCCTGCGGCGGCAGCGGCTCCGGAGGCTCGACCGCTTCCACCAAGCCGGTCAGCCAGGCCGACATCGACAAGGCCATGAAGACACCGACCGAGGTGACGTTCTGGACCTGGGTCCCGAACATCGACAAGGAGGTCGCGCTCTTCGAGAAGAAGTACCCGGCCGTCAAGGTCAAGGTCGTCAACGCCGGTCAGGGCACCCCGCAGTACACCAAGCTGCGCACCGCGCTCAAGGCGAACAGCGGCGCCCCGGACATGGTGCAGATCGAGTACCAGGCCATCCCGACCTTCACCATCACCGACAGCCTCCTCGACCTGCGCCCCTACGGCGCCTCCGCCCTCAAGTCGACGTTCGTGGACTGGACTTGGGGCCAGGTCAGCGGCAGCGGCGGCCAGATCTGGGCGATCCCGCAGGACACCGGCCCGATGGGCATGCTGTACCGCAAGGACATCTTCGACAAGCACGGCATCGAAGTCCCCACCACCTGGGACGAGTTCGCCGCCGCGGCCCGCAAGCTGCACAAGGCCGACCCGGACATCTATCTCACCAACCTCGCCGCCAACCAAGTCGCCGCCTGGCACGGCCTGTTGTGGCAGGCGGGCGCCAAGCCGTACTCCCTGTCCGGCAAGAGCGACATCACCATCGGCGTGGACGACGCCGTCTCCCAGAAGCTCGGCGCGTACTGGGGCGGACTCGCCAAGGAGGGAGTCATCGGTGTGGAGCCGGACTTCACCGACTCCTGGTACGCGGCCCTCAACAAGGGCAAGTACGCGACCTGGCTGACCGCCGCCTGGGGCCCGGTCTTCCTGTCCGGCTCCGCCAAGGCCACCGCCGGCAAGTGGCGCGCGGCCCCGCTCCCGCAGTGGGACGCGAGCAAGCCCAGCTCCGGCAACTGGGGCGGCTCGACCACCGCGGTCATCCGCTCCACCAAGAACCCCATCCAGGCAGCGGTGTTCGCCCAGTTCCTCAACACCGACCCGGCCAGCGCCAAGATGTTCGCCACCGAGCAGTTCTTCTTCCCGGCGACCAAGGCCCTGCTCACGGAGGCCGACTTCGTGTCGGACGCGCCGACCTTCTACGGCGGCCAGAAGGTCAACCAGGTCTTCGCCGACATCAGCTCCACGGTCAACTCCTCTTTCCAGTGGCCGCCGTTCCTCGACCAGGCGGCGACCGACTGGACCGAGACCGTCGGCAAGTCCCTCGCCGACAAGACGAACACCGTGCGTGCGCTGGGCAGTTGGCAGTCGCGGCTCACCACGTACGCCAAGACCCAGGGCTTCACGGTCCACTCGGCCTGAGCGCGCGCCGGGGGCCCCCGGCGCGGGCGGGGCCCCGGCCCCCCCCCCCCCCCCCCCCCCCCAACGCCCCCCGAAGTCAGCCCCCAACCCCGCCCCCCCCCCCCGCCCCCGGC
>NZ_JBHYWD010000001.1:874684-949486 GCF_042751305.1 Streptomyces hokutonensis | reverse complement strand
GCGCGCGCCACCCGAGTCACCAACCCGCGGGGGGTGTCTCGCTCCCGTGGGGGTGGGGGGCGCGGGTGCCCGGCGGCGCGGGGGGGCCCCGGGTCCCCGGCACACCCCACCCCTCAGAAAGGCCCGATGATGACTGCCACAACCGCGGCCTCCCCCAAGGGCCGGCGCGGCGGCGCGCGCCGCCGCCGGTCGGCAGGGCCACTGTTCGTCGCACCCTTCATGGCACTGTTCCTGCTGCTCTTCCTCGCCCCGCTCGGCTACGCCGCCTATCTCAGCCTCTTCCAGGAACGCCTCATCGGCGGAACGGCGTTCGTCGGACTCGACAACTACGTCCGGGCCCTGGGCGACCCCCAGCTCATCCACGGTGTCGTACGGGTCGCCCTGTTCTTCGTGATCCAGGTCCCGCTGATGCTGCTGCTGGCGCTGCTGTTCGCGCTCGCCCTCGACAGCGGGCTGCTGCGGTTCGCCAAGGTGATCCGGCTCGGCATCTTCGTCCCGTACGCCGTGCCGAGCGTGGTCGCCGCGCTCATGTGGGGCTATCTGTACGGACCGGACTTCGGCCCGTTCGCCCAGCTGAGCCACGATCTCCATCTGCCGGCCCCGGCCTTCCTCAGCGACGGCTGGATGCTCGGGAGCCTGTCGAACATCGTGACCTGGGAGTTCGTCGGCTACAACATGATCATCCTGTACGCCGCGCTGCGTACCATTCCCGAGGAGCTGTACGAGGCCGCCGCGATGGACGGGGCGGGCGCCTGGCGCATCGCCTGGTCCATCAAACTGCCCGCTCTCAGGCCCGCGTTGATGCTCACCCTGCTCTTCTCGGTGATCGGCAGCTTCCAGCTCTTCAACGAGCCGAAGCTGTTGATGAGCATCGCCCCGGACGTGATCAGCAGTTCCTACACCGCCAACCTCTACGCCTACACGCTCGCGTTCACCGGACAGCAGGTCAACTACGCGGCCACGGTGTCCTTCCTCCTCGGCCTCGTCATCGTGATCGTCTCCTATGCCGTCCTGCTCACCGCCAACCGCAGGAGGACATCATGACGACCACCCTTCCCACGGCCGAGCTCGCTCCGCCGGCGAAGCAGGCTCCGGCCACCGCGGGGGGACGGCGCAGGAAGCGCCACAGCACCCCGCTGACGATCGCCATGCTGGCCGTCCTGGCGTACTTCCTGCTGCCGCTGCTGTGGCTGCTGGTCGCCTCGACCAAGAGCACCCAGGACCTGTTCAACACCTTCGGCCTGTGGTTCTCGCACGCCCCGCAGCTGCTGACGAACGTCAGGGCCACCTTCACCCAGGACGACGGTGTCTTCGTGCACTGGCTGCTCAACACGGTCATGTACGCGGGTGTCAGCTCGGTCGGGGCCGCGCTGCTCGCAGCGGCCGGCGGCTACGGGTTCGCCAAGTTCCGCTTCCGGGGCGACCGGGTCGCCTTCAACCTCGTCGTGGGCGCGGTGATGGTCCCGGCCACCGCGCTGGCGATCCCGACCTATCTGCTGTTCGCCAAGGCGGGCCTGGTGAACACCCCTTGGGCCGTCATCCTGCCGTCCCTGGTCAACCCGTTCGGCCTCTATCTGATGCGCGTGTACGCCGAGGACGCCGTGCCCGACAGCATCCTGGAGGCCGCCCGGATCGACGGCGCCGGCGAGGCGCGGATCTTCTTCCGGATCGTGCTCAGGCTGCTCGGCCCCGGACTGGTGACCGTCCTGCTGTTCACGCTGGTGGCGACCTGGAACAACTACTTCCTGCCGCTGATCATGCTCAACAACCCGAACCTGTACCCCGTCACCGTCGGCCTCTCCTCCTGGGCGGCGCAGGCCCAGAACGGCGGGGCGGGCTCCAGCAGCGACATGCTCGCGCTGGTGGTGACCGGCTCCCTGATCTCGATCGTCCCGCTGGTCGTGGCGTTCCTGATGCTCCAGCGGTACTGGCAGAGCGGCCTGGCGTCCGGCGGCGTCAAGCAGTAGCGCGCGTCCGCGTCCCTCGTACCACTTCCCGTTTCCCCGGAGGTTTCCCCCCATGGCGGCTCTGCCTGCCCGTGTCCTGTTCGGTGCCGCGTACTACCACGAGTACTCGCCCGCCTACGGCTCCACCGCGCGGCCCGAGGAACAGCTCAAGACCGACCTGGACCTGATGGCCGAGGCGCACTTCACCGTGATCCGGGTCGGCGAGTCGGTCTGGTCGACCTGGGAGCCCGAGAACGGCCGGTTCGAACTCGACTGGCTGCAACCGGTGTTGGACGGCGCCCACGAGCGGGGCATCTCCGTGATCATCGGCACCCCGACCTACGCCGCCCCGCAGTGGCTGGTCCGCCTCTACCCGGAGATCACCGCCGAGTACGCCACCGGGCAGCGGCTCGGCTGGGGCGCCCGCCAGGAGATCGACTTCACCCACCCCGCGTTCCGTTTCCACGCCGAGCGGCTCATCCGTGCGATGGTCGCCCGGTACGCCGACCACCCGGCGGTCATCGGCTGGCAGGTGGACAACGAGCCGGGCCTGCACCTCCTCCACAACAACGGCGTCTTCCAGCGCTTCGTGGACCATCTGCGGGAGAAGTACGGCGACGTCGAGACCCTCAACCGCGAATGGGGACTGGTCTATTGGTCCCACCGCCTGTCCACCTGGGCCGACCTGTGGACCCCGGACGGCAACGAACAGCCCCAATACGACGTCGCCTGGCGGGAGTTCCAGGCCCGCCAGGTAACCGAGTTCATCGGCTGGCAGGCCGACCTCGTCCGCGAGTACGCGCAGCCGGGCCAGTTCGTCACCACCTGTATCTCCTACACCCGCCAGGGAGTCGAGGACGACGAACTGTCGGACCGCCTCGACATCGCCTCCGGCAACCCGTATTACGACATGCAGGACGGCCTCCTCCTGCCCGACCCCACCCCTGACGACCACGAGCAGCAGTGGAAGACCACCGGGGTCTGGTCGATGTACCAGACCGCCGACTGGATGTTCTCCTCGCGCCAGGAGCCGTTCCTCGTCACCGAGACCAACGCCCAGAGCATCGGCTTCCCGTGGGACAACCGGCCCGGCTACGACGGCCAGTGGCGCCAGGCCGCCTGGGCGCATGTCGCGCGCGGGGCCCGGATGATCGAGTACTGGCAGTGGCAGACCCTGCGCTTCGGCGCGGAGACCTACTGGGGCGGAGTTCTCCCGCACAGCGGGCTGCCCGGCCGTACGTATGCCGAAATCGCCCGTCTGGGCGCGGAGTTCGACACGGCGGGCCCGCTGGTCGCCGGCCTTGAGCCGGACGCGGACATCACGATGGTCTACTCGATGCCGAGCAAGTGGCTGATGCAGAAGTACCCGCCGCTCGCGAACGCCGAGGGCGAGCCGGACCCCGCCGCCTATCACCGGTTCTTCGACCCCTTCTACCGGGGCGCCTTCGATGCGGGCCGCCAGGTACGCATCGTCCACGCCCGCCAGTTGCACGATCCGCGCGGCGAGCGGGACGGCATGACACCGGAGGAAGCCGTACAACGCCATCCGGTTCTCGTCGCCCCGGCCCTGTATGTCGTCGACGACTCCACGCTCGACTGGCTGGAGGCGTACGCCCACGCCGGCGGCCACCTGGTCCTCGGTCCGCGCACCGGTTACGCCGACCACGAGGCACGGGCCCGCCACGAGCCCGCGCCCGGACGGCTCGTCGCGGCGGCGGGCGTGCGGTACGACGAGTTCGGCAATCTCTCCCAGGACGTGCCGGTCCGCGCGGTGCCCGGCGGCCCGTTCGAGGTACCCGCAACCGCCAATGCCACACGGTGGATCGAGGGCCTCACGGCCCTGGACGCCGAGGTCCTCGTCGCCTACGAGCACCCGCACTACGGCCGCTGGCCCGCGGTGACCACCCGTAGCCACGGCGCGGGCCGGATCACCTGCGTCGGTACGGCGCCGGACCGTGACCTCGCCCGGGCGCTGGCCGAGTGGCTGTCCCCGGCCGCGACCAGCGGCTGGCGGCACCTCCCCGCGACCGTCACGGCGACCACCGGGACCGCGGCCGACGGCCGCCGTGTCCACATCGTCCACAACTGGAGCTGGGAGCCCGCGAGCGTCCTCTCCCCGGCGGACCTCACCGACGCACTGGCCGGCGATGCGGTCGTCGCCGGCTCGGCCCTGGACCTCGGCGCCTGGGACGTACGCGTCCTCGTCTCCGCGACAGCCACCCGATCGTGAACCGACTCCCCTGAGGAGGGGCCATGCAGAGAAGACGGCTTGGACGAGCCCTCGGAACCTTTGCCGCTACATCCGCGATCCTCGCCATACCCATGGTCAGTGCGCAGGCGTACAACCCGACGGGCGGGACCCTCTACCAACTCGGCAGCGATGCCTGCCTGAAGGGGCGCGGCAACTGCGCGATCTACCCGAAGTCGGCGCAGCTGCCGAGCGGCCGGCTCGTCGCGTCCTTCGAGAAGTCGACGGTCGTGACGGCGTCGGGCAGCGCCGACGGGCAGACCCTCCCGGTCTACAAGAGCGACGACGAGGGCACGAGCTGGCAGCCGCTGTCGGAGGTCAAGGCTCCGGCGTACCTCTCCAAGGATCCCCGGTACGCGAAGTACACGAGCAACTGGACCAACCCCTACCTCTACGTCCTTCCGCAGAAGGTCGGCAGCCTCAAGAAGGGCACGCTGCTCCTGGCGAGTGTCGTGTCGGGCGACGACTACTACTACAAGGAGCACAAGGCGGCCGACCCCAGCTGGACGCCGAACAACGACGGCGACCGCAAGGACCTGGCGATCGCCCTGTATTCGAGCGCCGACGACGGCAGGACCTGGAAGGTGGTCAACGTCATCGCCACCGGTGGGTGGCAGGGCGGCAGCGCGGGCGCCATCGGCCAGAACGTCGCGAGCGCCAACACGGACAAGCAGGTCGACCCCCTGTGGGAGCCGTACCTGATGGTCTACAAGGGCAAGCTCGTCTGCTACTACTCCGACGAGAACGACTACACGGGCTTCGACCCGGTCACCGGTGTCCCGACGCTCGACCCCGCCAATGACACCGCCGCCGACTCGCACGGTCAGATCCTCGTCCACAAGACCTGGGACGGCGGCGACGGCACGTGGAGCAACCCGGTCGTCGACATCTCCGGTGCCGGCCAGGACATGGGCGGCGGCAAGACGGAGATCGGTGGCGGACGGCCGGGCATGACCAATGTCGTCCCCACGACGGACGGCCGCTGGATGCTGACGTTCGAGTACTGGGGCGGCGGGGCCAACACCAGGTACGCGATCGCCGACGACCCCCTGAAGTTCTTCCGCGGCACACAGACCGGCATGTCCGTCGGCTCGCTGCCCGTCGTCGCGGGTTCCCGCCCGCTCCCGGGCGGCGGCAGCCCGGTGATCGTCCGGCTCCCCGACGGACGCCTGGTCTACAACGCGGCGGGCAGCGGCGACGTCTGGGTCGACGAGAGCGGGCGCAGCGACGGCGTGTGGACCGAGTACCAGACGACCTCTCCGGCCGGCTACAGCCGCAATCTCCAGTACGTCGACGGCACCGGCCGCGTCGCGATCCTCAACAACCAGGGCACGTCCACCATCGCCTACGCCGAGGTCGACCTCGGGGACTCGGACGGCGCCTACTACAAGCTGGTGAACCGCAGGACCGGCCAGGTGATCGGCACCGGCAACAGGACCAACGACGCCAACCTCGGCAACGGGAACGTGCCCGACGTGGTCCTGGAGGACCCCGGCGCGGCGGCCGACCCGGACACCCAGTACTGGCACGTGGTGACCGAACCCAACGGCGGCACGACCCTGCTCAACAAGTCCGGCGGCAGGGCGGCCGCCATCTGGACGGGCAACGCGACGGCCGGCCAGAAGATCGGCCAGTGGGTGGACAACAGCACCACCGGCAGCTGGAACCTCGTCAAGACCGGCGACGGGTTCTACACACTGCAGTCCGTGAAGAACACGAGCCTGTACCTGACCGGCGCGACCGCCGGAGCGCAACTCACCCTGCAGACCGCGCTCACGGACGGCTCGCAGGACTGGAAGCTCGTCCAGTAGGCCCACCTGAGACAGGGCCTGGCCTCCGTCGGCCGGGCCCGACAGGGCACACCGAATCACCGATCAGCAGAAGGACGGCCGGTTGTGAACGCACCGCACGAGGACCGCGCGAACCTCGACACCTACGTCATCGGAGTCGACTACGGCACGTTGTCGGGGCGGGCCGTGGTGGTCCGGGTCGCCGACGGCGCCGAACTGGCCGTCGGCGAGCACCCGTAAACGCACGCCGTCCTGGACCGCGCCCTCCCCGACGGCACCCCGCTGCCGCCCGACTGGGCGCTCCAGGTCCCCGCCGACTACATCGACGTGCTGCGCATCGCCGTACCCGAGGCGCTGGCCCGTTCCGGCGTTCGCCCTGACCAAGTCGTCGGTATCGGCACGGACTTCACCGCCTGCACGGTCCTGCCGGTCCTCGCCGACGGCACGCCCCTGTGTGAACTGCCCCGGTTCGCGGGCCGCCCGCACGCCTCCGCCCCCGCACCTCCTGGCCCACCACTACACCCGCAAACACGGCCCCGACGCCTACTACGGCAACCCGGCCCCGGAGCCCGCCGCCTGACGGGCTCCGGATGCGGACTGTTCCTCTTCGCTATTCCCGTGTCACCGCATAGCCGGAGACGGACGGCCAGCGAACCGTCAGCACGACGGATTCCTCTTCCGCGAACCAGGAATGGTCGACTCCGGGGCCCCAGACGACGTAGTCCCCCTGCTGTTCCAGAAGAACGCCACGTTCCGGGAATTCGACACGGAACCGGCCGCTGACGAGCACGAGAAGAGCGGTCCGCTCGTCACCTCTCACCCACTCCAGCCGTTCGTCACCCTTCGGATGGACACCCCACTTGACCTCGACGGCGTCGCTGTGACGAGGGTCACCGGCACCCTTGAAATGCCCGAGGAGCCAACCCCTGTCCAGCGCCGCGTCCTTGCCCGCGTTTCCCACATATATGTTTCCGCTCACAGCTCATCATTTCGCACCTCCACGTAAGTCCGCACACCGTGCGCGTCCGTGATGTCGATGACGATGCCCGTCCACTCCTCGACAGGCTCCTCGAACACCTCAGCCGTCCGATAGGCGGCCGACGTCAGGAGTTCCGGGGTCACCCGCACTCCGGTGAGGCGCTCGGTCAGTGCGAAGACCGCCGCTTTGCGATCGGCACGGGAAATGTCTTCGTCGGTGAGGCCGAGACCGACCTGGCAGATGAGGGAATTGAGTTCGTCCGTAGTGCTGCCCGTTCTGACCCTGGGCCATTCGAAGCCGGTGCGCAGCTCACCGTTCTCGTACCAGTGGAAGAACTCCATGGGCTTCCCGCCATTACTCGCATGGGAGACGACACGGGTCCCGGCCGAAAGGGTTTCCATGAAACCGGACGAACCCAGATCCCCACCGAGGGCCAGAGCGAGGGTCCATTCCCCTTCGTCGCCCGGGACGGTGCACACTCCCGCGAGGACGCAGGCGTCCCAGCCATCGGATTCGCAGAGGAACGCCTCGTGCTGCTCGCTCAGTTCGTCGAGCCCCGCGCACACGCCCCTCCCCTCCGCTTCCGCCAGGGCGAGCAGCTGCGCGGGGGACACTCCCCGCACCAGAACCAGCGTGTACCCGCTCTCCAGCGCATAGCGGAACGGTGAGGTCGCGGAACGTATCCAGCCGTAGTCGGCCGCGGTGGCTGTGGTCATGGAGTGCATGCTGCCGGCCGCCGCTGACACCGGGCCCGGCCCGATCGGTCCGACCGCCGATCCCCGATCGTGGGCGAACACCCCCGACCCGCCAGTAGGGTAGGGAAGCCGCGGCCTCCCCACCAACACCCGTTCCTGCAAAGGGACATGGGCCGCAGCGGTCGAGTCGGTCTCACTGCGTGAGGATGAAACAACAGGTGCTGATAGCGGGCCGGTACCGGCTGCACGTCGCCATCGGACGCGGCGCGATGGGCGAGGTCTGGCAGGCGTACGACGAGGTGGGCGGCAGACCCGTGGCCGTCAAACTCCTGCACGCCCAGAACTCCGAACCCACCGCCGCCGCCCGCTTCCGGCTGGAGGCGCAGACGGCGGGCCGGCTCAGCCATCCCCATGTGGTCGGCGTCCTCGACTTCGGCGAGCAGGAGGGCCGGCTGTTCCTGGTGATGGAACTGGTCCAGGGCGACAGCCTCTCCCATGTGCTCGCCCAGGCGGGTTCCCTGCCTGCCGAGCAGGTGGCCCGCATCGCCGCCCACTCGGCCGCCGGGATGGCCGCCGCGCACGAACAGGGCATCGTGCACCGGGACATCAAGCCCGGCAACCTGCTCCTCGACGCCGACGGGTCGGTGAAGATCGCCGACTTCGGGATCGCGCAGTTCATGAACGACCCCGGCGGCGCGCTCACCGCGACCGGCCAGATCGTCGGGACGAGCCTGTACATCGCCCCCGAGCGTGCCCTCGGCCGGCCCGCAGGACCGCCGTCGGACGTCTACTCGCTCGGCTGTGTGCTCTACCAACTCCTCGTCGGACAGCCGCCGTTCCGCGCCAGTAGCGCCATCGCCGTCCTCCATCACCACCTCGACACGCCCCCCGTACCGCCACGGGAGCTGGGCGTCGGTCTGCCGCCCGCCTTCGAGAACTACCTGCTCGGGCTGCTCGCCAAGCGGCCCGAGGACCGCCCCACGGCGGGTCAGGCGGCCAACTGGTTCGCCGGCGGCGCCTGGAAAGGACATCCCGAGCCCCTCCCCGCAGCCGCGCCGCCTCCGCAGCCGGCGCCGCGTGCGACCCCTCGGGCGACGTTCGGCGAGCCCAGGGCGAACACGGCTTCCGGTTCCGTGACCACGTACGCCTTCCCGACCTCCGCCACCACCGCTCCGGCCCACGGTTCGCGGCGCCGCCCGCGCGAGGGGGTCCGCACCACCGCAGGACGCCGGTCGGGGACATCGCGCACTTCGCGGACGGTGGGCACCGTAGCCGCCGTGCTGATCTTCCTCGGGGCAGTGCTGGTCGGCGTGGCGCTGTTCTCGCCCGATCACAGCTCGGCGGACACACCGGGGACGAACCCGTCCGGCGCCGCAAGCCCCTGACCCACCGACCGGCCCGTACGCGTCAGCGCGCGGGCCGGTTGTCCTGTTCGAGCAGTCCTGGTTCCTCGATGCAGTCGAGCAGGAACGGCACCAATCCCCATTCCAGCAGGGCGAGTTCCCACTCCTCCTGTATCCAGCCGCCCTCGGCCGTTCCCTCGCCGGGCGACGCGTCCTCCGCGGCCGGGCGGTCGTGGGCCGGTGCCTTCCACGACCAGACGAGGTCGCCCACGATCGCCCCGGCGGCGACGGCACCGACGATCAGACCCGCCGTCATCACGCCGTCGCCGACGTACGGCCGCCCGACAAATGCCCGCAGCGCGAAGCCGAGCGCCAGCAACGCGACCGCGACGACGGCCACGAAGGCGAGCGCGGCCATCAGCCAGCCACCGCCCCGCTTCCCGGCCGTGACCGGTGCGCCGGTGTCCCCGCGGGCATCCTGCCGGCCGCCGGCCTCCACGTACTCGCGGTACTCGGCGGCGGCCGCCTCGGCGATCGCGGCCCGCTCCCGCAGCGCGCGCGTCCGCAGACGCTCACGGTCGAGCTTCCCGCAGGACCGGCCCAGCGCCTCCCTGACCCGCCCGGAGTCCAGCGCCCGGCACAGCAGCCGTTCGAAAGCCGGGCCGGCGTCCGGCCCGGATTGCCCTGGATCCCGCATGGGTCTCCCCCGATGAATGAATGCCCGCGGCAGCGGGAGCCGACCGCGCACACGTGAGTGGTCAGGGGAGGCGAGTGTAGTGGCTCCGGCTTACGGGACCGTGAGAGGGACGTTCGACCTGTGGCGGCGCCCCAGAGCCGCAGAGCACCGTCTCACCGTCCGGACCACGCGGGGCTGTCCGGCGGATCTTGTCCGATGGTCGCCAGCAGGCGGCCGACCAGGGGATTCCGGTCGTTCTTGCGCCAGGCGACAGCCACTCGGGTGCGGGAGGTGCCGGGGTCGATCCTGCGGAAGGCGACGCCCTTGAGGCGGATGCGTCGGATGCTCGCCGGAGCCAGGGAGACTCCCAGACCGGTCTCCACGAGGGCGCAGACGGTCTGCCACTCCACCGCGTGCTGGATGATCCGCGGTGCGAACCCCGCCGCGGTGCACAGGCCGACGATCTGGTCGTACAGGGTCGGGCCGACCGCGCGGGGCAGCAGCACGAAGGGCGAGTCCGCCAACTGCGCGAGCCGGACGGTCCGTTGGGCGGCCAGCGGATGGGTGGACGGCAGCACGGCGACGAAGGGCTCGCTGAGCACCGTGGCGAAGCCGAGCTCTGTCTCCTCGGTGGGAGGCTCCCGCAGCAGGCCGATGTCGATGGTCCTGTCGTGCAGGGCGGCGAGCTGGGGAGCGGTGGTCATCTCGTGGATGTCCAGGTCCACGCCGGGGAACCGGTCGCGGAAGGTGCGCAGCAGGCCGGGCAGGACCGTCAGTGCGAGGGAGGCGGCGAAGCCGATCCGCAGCCGTCCGGCCCGGCCACCGCCGACGGCCCTGGCCGCGGCCAGCCCGTCCGCGAGATCGGTGAGTGCCCGCCGGGCGGCGGGCAGCAGTTCACTGCCGGCCGGGGTCAGGGCGACGCGCCCCGGGGCGCGGGTGAACAGCTCGTGGCCGACCTTGTCCTCCAGGCGGCGGATCTGCTGGCTCAGCGGCGGCTGGGCGATGCCCAGGCGGGCGGCCGCGTGGCCGAAGTGGAGTTCCTCCGCGAGCACGACGAAGGCGTGCAGCTGCGGCAGGGGAAGTTCGGGGCGTTCCATACGCGCAGAGATATCAGATCATGCAAGTGGCCGTATTAGACGTATCGGTGACGGCCACTTAGCGTTCGGCGCATGACAGAGCGACGCGCGATCCTCGACGGCTCGGCCTTCGAGGAGCGGATCGGCTACGCCCGTGCCGTGGTCGACGGTGACCGGGTGCATGTGTCCGGGACGACCGGGTTCGACTACACCACCATGACGATCTCCGACGACGTCGTGGAGCAGGCCGAGCAGTGCCTCCGCAACATCGGGGCCGCGCTGGCCGAGGCGGAGTGCACCTTCGCGGACGTGGTGCGGGTGCGCTACCTGCTGCCCGACCGCGCGGACTTCGCACCTTGCCGGCCGGTCCTGCGCCGCTGCTTCGGCGACGTTCGGCCCGCCGCCACGATGCTCGTGTGCGGTCTCTCGGATCCGCGGATGAAGATCGAGATAGAGGTGGACGCGCGGCGGCCCACCCCGCCCCTCCCGGAAGCGACCATCGTGCCCGTCGTGCCCGTCGCGGCCCATGAACCCCCTTACTACGCGGCCGTCTTCACCACGGTGCGCACCCAGGACCAGAGCGACTACGGCGAGACCAGCGCGCACTTGGAAGAGTCGGTGAAGAACGTCCCCGGCTACCTGGGGATGGACCACGCGCAGACTCCTGGCGGGCTGGGCATCACCGTCAGCTACTTCCGTGATGCCGACGCGCTCAAGGAGTGGCGGACCGACGTCGAGCATCGCGCGGCGCAACAGCGCGGGCGGGACCAGTGGTACGAGGCGTACACGCTGCATGTGGCGAAGGTGGAACGCAGCCGTGGATTCGGGAGGTCATGAGTGGAATCACGTCGCCGCGAGGGACCCGTGTCGTTGACGGGTGCGTGTCGCCTGCCGTTGCGCGGCTCTCTACAGCTTTGAGGCGGCCGCGGTTGCGACGGCCGCGGCCAGGGGGTCGCGAACGGGGTGGCCGAGGAGGTCGGCGAGGTCGGGGCCGGTGTCGGCCAGGAAGCCGTGCCGGATGCCGGTCGCTATCGAGGCGAGCATGGGCGGTTGGAACGGCAGCAGTTGTGGCATCTCGTCGAGCAGCCTGCGCCGGTACTCGCCGATGCCGATGGCGCGGTGCGGGACTCCGAGCCGGTCGGCCACGTGCGCTGCCGTGACGGGTGTGCCGGTCAGATCGTAGGTGTGCCCGGTGTGTTGGGCCGGATCAGCGGCGACGACCGCCGCGGCCTCGGCGAGGTCCGCGCGGGCGACCGCGGCCAGGGCGCCGTCGCCGAACGCGGACTCCAACCCGTCCTCGGCCCACGTCATCAGGCCGCCGAAGAGCTCGGCGTAGAGACCGTTGCGCAGGATCGTCCACGGCAGGCCGCAGGCCCGCACGAGCCGTTCGGTCGCGCGGTGGGCCAGGGCGAAACCGAGATGGTCACCGGCTCCGGTGAGGCTCGTGTAGACGACATGCCGGACGCCGTCTCGGGCCGCGGCATCCAGGACGGCCGCGTGCCGGCCGATGACCTGGTCGTCCTCGGCGTATCCGGCGGAGATCAGCACCAGGGTCGACACACCGGCGAGATCCATGCCCGAGCTGTCGTCGAAATCGAGCCGCCGCATCCCTTCGCCGGGAGTGCGGCTGCCGCCCGTGGCGTTCGCACCGCGCGTGCGCAGCTCCGCGAGAGTGGCCGAGCCGAGGTTCCCGTTCGCTCCGGTCACCAAGATCATGTCAGTCACGGTCTTCCGTAGTGGTTCTCTTCGGTAACTAGGCTTGATCCTGATCCGCCCGTACACCGGCCACAAGGAGGCACTTCGATGTCACCCACGCACACCGGGGTAACCGCCGCACCCGCCGACCTCGATCCCTGCGGGCGGGAGGATCACCCGGACTGCGGGATCCGCGACGTCCTGGACCGCATCGGGGACAAGTGGTCGGTGCTCGTGATCGTCGAACTCGCCGGCGGGCCACGCCGATTCCGCGCACTGCAACGGGCGATCGACGGCATCTCCCAGCGCATGCTCACCCTCACCGTGCGCAGGCTGGAACGCGACGGGCTCGTCCTGCGCACCGTGTACCCGACCGTCCCGGCCCAGGTCGACTACCGCCTGACCGGGACCGGGGCGGGCCTGACCCACCTGGTGAAGGCGCTCGCCGACTGGTCCCTCACCCATCGTGCCGTCATCGCCGAGGCGCGACACGAGTACGACCGGACCCACCCCGACCACGACATCCGATAGCGAGGACCGCCGGCGGCTTGCTGCGGCCGACCCGGCAACGGTCGGGAGGGCTCCCCGGAGGCGGGAAGCCCTGCGTCAGTTCCGCTCCTTCTTGGGAAACACGTACTCGTCCAGGATCAGACCGACGGCGACGGCCGCCGGGATGGCGACGAGGGCGCCGATGATGCCCAGGAGCGCCCCGCCGACCAGTACCGCGAGGACCGTGACCAGCGGGTGGACGTCGACGGCGAACTTCATGGCTCTGGGCACGATGAGGTAGTCCTCGGCGACCCGGAAGACGATGTAGAAGACCGCGGTCGCGATCGCGATGGGCAGGGACACGGACAGCGCGACCAGGCTGACGACGATCCCGGCGAGCGTGGAACCCACGATCGGGATCAGGTCCATCAGAGCGGTGAAGACGCCCAGCGCGGCGGCGTACGGGACACCGGTGGCCGCGCACCAGCCGAAGGTCGCCACGCCCGCGATCCCCGAGGTGGCGAGGTTGCCGAGCATGAACTTCCCGATCCGGTCCATGATCTCCTCGGCCACGCCCGCGACGCGCTCACGCCGGCTGACCGCCACGAAACGCAGGCCGAACTGCTTGATGGCCGGCAGGGCCGCCATGCAGTACAGGGTCACCGTGATCACGATCGCCGTGGACGTGACCGTACTCAGGACCACCTGCCCGGCACCCAGGACGCCCCCCGCCAGACCGGACGCCCCGCCTCCCGAAGCGATCTGCTCCTTGGCCTTCTCGACCAGGTGGAAGCGGTCCTCCAGGCGGCCGATCGTGGACTGGTGATTGTGGACCTGTTCCAGCCAGCCGGGCACGGCGTCGACCAGTGCGCTGATCTCCTTGGCCACCGGCGGAATCACCAGGGCCAGGAATCCGGCGAGGACAAGGAGAAACCCGGTCAGTACGACCGCGACGGCCCAGCCGCGCCGCAGACCCCGGCGCGTGCACCACACGACCAGCGGTTCCAGGCTGATCGCGATGAACACGGCCAGCAGGAGCAGGGTGAGCATCGAGCTGACCCGCAGCACGGTCTGCACGGCGAGCCACGCCAGGCTCGCCCCCAGTCCCAGCGCGAACCCCACCGTCACCCACGACCGTCTGCGCCCGCCGCCCGGATCTCCGGGTGGCGGCCGCCGAGACTCCTGTACGGCGTCCGACGGGCCGGAGCCGTTCACGCCGACCCCTTCCGGGTCACCGTGCTCGTCCCGGGCGGACTCGGGCTCCGACTGCGCGGACATCACGACCACTCTCCTCGACGGCCTCGAATGGGCGGGGGTGTCCCGGGTACCCAGGCATTCGGCTCGTACCGCGACCGCGTGGCGCGTCGTGGGCCGACCGGGGCTTGGAACCGTTGAACGCTGGGCCGACATCCGTTCCCTTCAGGCAGGAGCCGAACGCCGTGACCGATCTCGACCCCTTCACCGACCTGCTCGACTACCCGATGTACGTCGTGACCGCCGAGGCCGACGGGGAGCGAGCCGGCTGCCTGGTCGGATTCGCCTCGCAGTGCTCGATCCGGCCCGCCCGGTTCATGGTCTGGCTGTCCAGGGCCAACCGGACCTACCGGGTCGCCGAGCGGGCCGAACGGCTCGCGGTCCATCTCCTCGGGCGCGACCAGGACCGGCTGGCCCGGCTCTTCGGCGGGGAGACCGGCGACCGTACGGACAAGTTCACCGAGGTCCCGTGGCACCGGGGACCGGCCGGATCACTGATCCTCGACGAGGCACCCGCCTGGTTCGTGGGCCGTGTGGAGAACCGAGTGGACGGCGGCGACCATGTGGGTTTCCTGCTCGCTCCTGAGGCGGCGGAGAACCTCGTGGGCGACCGCGCGACTCTGCTGACGCTCCACGACGCCCACGGCATCACGCCCGGCCATTCGGTGGACTGAGCAGCCTCCCTGCCCGAGCCGGCGCGGTCGCCTGCGCCGAATCACCCCTCCAAGACCCGCCGCTGCCGCTCCCGACCCCGGGCCGGTGGATCGTGTGTGGTCGTGGAACCACTCCAGACGGCGCGGGTTGGCGATCGCGGGAGGCGACGGGCCGTCACTCCCCCGGCTTGTCCTGGCGCTGTTTGCCGCCGGGGAGCATGTCCTGGACCTTTGCCTTCAGGCCCTGGCGGATCATGCCGACACGGTCGCTGTCGCCCTTGAGGACGGAGGAGGCGGCGGCCTCGATCTGTTCGAGCGTGGCGTGCGGCGGGATCGGCGGTACGGCGGGGTCGGTGCGGAAGTCGATGACGAACGGCCGGTCGGCGGCGAGCGCCCGCTGCCAGGCGTCCTCCACGTCCCCAGGCTTCTCGACCCGTACCCCGTCGAGGCCGATCGAGCGGGCGAAGTCGGCGTACGGCACGTCCGGGAGGGCCTGGGAGGGCAGGAACTGCGGGGCGCCGGCCAGGGCGCGCATCTCCCAGGTGACCTGGTTCAGGTCCTGGTTGTTGAGGACGGCGACGATCAGCCGCGGGTCCTCCCACTCGGGCCAGTACTTGGCGGCCGTGATGAGTTCGGCCATGCCGTTCATCTGCATCGCCCCGTCCCCTACGATCGCCAGCGCGGGCCGGTCGGGGTGGGCGAACTTGGCGCCGATGACGTACGGCACGCCGGGTCCCATGGTGGCGAGGGTGCCGGACAGGGAGCCGCGCATGTTTCCGCGCATCCGCAGGTGCCGTGCGTACCAGTTGGCGGCGGAGCCGGAGTCCGCGGTCAGGATGATGTCGTCGGGCAGGAGCGCGTCGAGGGTGTGCACGACGTACTCGGGGTTGATCGGGTCCGCGTCCACGGCGGCCCGCCGCTGCATGACGTCCCACCAACGGGCCGTGGCCATCTCGGTCTTCTTGCGCCACGAGCCGTGCTTCTTCCGCTTCAGCTGCGGCAGCAGGGCCCGCAGCGTCTCCTTCGCATCCCCGACGAGGTTGACCTCGAAGGGGTAGCGCAGCCCGATCATGAACGGGTCGATGTCGATCTGGACGGCGCGGGTCTGCCCGAACTCCGGCAGGAACTGGGTGTACGGGAAGCTGGAGCCGATCACGAGCAGGGTGTCGCAGTCCCGCATCATCTCGTAGGAGGCGCGGGTGCCGAGCAGACCGATCGATCCGGTGACGTACGGCAGATCGTCGGGCAGGGCGTCCTTGCCGAGCAGCGCCTTGGCCACCCCGGCGCTGAGCACCTCGGCGATCTCCTCCACCTCGGCCCGGGCACCGCGCGCGCCCTGCCCGATCAGGATCGCGACCTTCTCGCCCTCGTCCAACACCTCGACGGCACGCGCGAGTTCGGCCGCGGGCGGGACCGGCGCGGAGTGCGTCAGGCCGAGGCTGGACGGCACCATCTTGAAGGCGTGGGTGGGCTCCGAGTAGGTCAACTCCTGTACGTCGGCGGGGATGATGACCGCCGTCACGGTGCGCTTGGCGTACGCGGTGCGGATGGCGCGGTCGATGACGTTGGGGAGTTGCTCGGGGACAGTCACCATCTCGCAGTACGCGGAGGCGACGTCCTTGTAGAGGCTCAGCAGGTCGACCTCCTGCTGGTAACTGCCGCCCATGGCACTGCGGTTGGTCTGTCCGACGATCGCCACGACCGGGACGTGGTCGAGCTTCGCGTCGTAGAGCCCGTTGAGGAGATGGATCGCGCCGGGGCCCGAAGTCGCCGCGCAGACACCGACCTTGCCGGAGAACTTGGCGTAGCCGACGGCCTCGAACGCGGACATCTCCTCGTGCCGCGACTGCACGAACTTCGGTTTGTTGTCGGAGCGGCCCCAGGCGGCGAGGAGGCCGTTGATGCCGTCGCCCGCGTAGGCGAAGACATGGTCGACATCCCACTCGCGGAGCCGCTGGAGAACGTAGTCGGACACCTTGATGGACACGGGAGTTCCTTTCATCGCGCTGATTTCCGGTTGCGCGGAGCGCCTGCTCCAGGGCGCGTACGTCCGGCCCCGTCACCGATCCGCCGCCTCGGTCACCATCGGCTCCCCTCTGTGAGCGCCCTGACGCGGAGGACCACCCGGATGCCTTCGACGGGTTCCCGGTGATCGGGGCGGCTAACGTCCGACCCTGGTGGAACGGTGCCGATCCGGTACGTCCGCGGCTGCTGGAGTCGGGCTGCGGATCGCCGCCTTCTACCGGACGTACCTGGAGGAGCTGCTGGGCGACCCCCCACCGATGAGTTTTCGGCGGTCGTGCGGTCTACCTGTCGACGAAAGGAGCGCACCGTGCGCGAGATCATCGTTTGTACGTTTCTGACGCTGGACGGCGTCATGCAGGCGCCGGGCGGGCCGGACGAGGACGCGGAGAGCGGCTTCGAGCACGGCGGCTGGCAGAAACCGGTGGACGACGACGAGGTCGGCGCGGCCATCGCCGGCTGGTACGAGGGCTCCGAGGCGATGCTGCTCGGGCGCAAGACGTACGAGATCTTCGCGTCGTACTGGCCGACCGCCGATCCCGGCAACCCGTTCACGGACCGGATGAACGGCATGCACAAGTACGTGGCGTCCCGGACCCTGACGTCGGTCGAGTGGCAGAACTCCACGCTGCTGGAGGGCGACACCGTAGATGCCGTGCGCGAGCTGAAGGCGTCCGACGGCGGCCCGATCAACGTCGTCGGCAGCGGTGACCTCGCCCAGACCCTGATGCGGCACGGCCTCGTCGACGAGTACCGGCTGACCATCCACCCGGTGATCATCGGCACCGGCAAACGGCTGTTCGCCGACGGCGCCATCCCCACCGCGCTGGAGCCGGTCAGCGTCTCTACGACGAAGGGCGGCACCGTCGTCGGCGTCTACCGGCCGAACGGCAGGCCCAGCTACGACAGTTACTAGACGGCGCGCGGTGCCGCGGCGCGCGAACGGTGTTCAGCCTCGGAGGCCGATCGCGGCGCAGGCCGTCGCGTACTTCGGGGTGCAGATGTCCTTGACGGAGTAGACGCCGTCCG
Source organism: Streptomyces hokutonensis (assembly GCF_042751305.1). Lineage (GTDB taxonomy): Bacteria > Actinomycetota > Actinomycetes > Streptomycetales > Streptomycetaceae > Streptomyces > Streptomyces hokutonensis_A. Next base: position 931,591 of record NZ_JBHYWD010000001.1, on the reverse strand, counting down.
CGATCACCGTGTCCTTGATGTTGTCCTTGGTGAGGGCGACGACCGGTACCAGCATCGCGGGGATCTTCTTCTCGGTGGGACTGTCGACCGTGTCCCGGGTCAGCGCGTCGAACTGGATGTCGCGGCCCTGGACCTTGTACACCGCCATCTCCGCGGCGCGGGTGGCCTCCTCCAGGAACGGCTTGTACACGGTCATGTACTGCTCGCCGGAGACGATCCGCTGGACCGCGTCCAGGTTCGCGTCCTGGCCGGTCACCGGCGGGATCTTCGTGGCACCCGCGTCCTTGAGGGCCTGGATGACGGCGCCCGCCAGGCCGTCGTTGGCCGCGTAGACGGCGGCGATGTCGTCGAGGCCGACCGCCTCGATCGCCTTCTTCATGTTGGCCTCGGCGACCTTCGGCGACCACCCGGTGGTGTCGTACTCCTTGGCTGTCCGGACCTTGTTCTCGAGTTCGCTGAGAGCGCCCTGCTTGAACCTGGCGTAGTTCGTGTCCTCGGGGTCGCCGTTCATCATGACGATCCTGCTGGTCGCCGCCTTGCTGCCGAGCGCCTCGAGGATGGCGCGGCCCTGGACCTCGCCGACGAGTTCGTTGTCGTGGGAGACGTAGGCGGCGATCGGGCCCTGGGCGAGGCGGTCGTAGGCGATGACGGGGATGCCGGCGTCCTTGGCCTTCTGGACGTCGGGGGCGATGGCCTTGGCGTCCAGCGCGTCGACCAGGATGACGTCGACCTTCTGGTCCACCATCTGCCGGAACTGCCGGCTCTGCTTGTCCTGGCCTGCCTCGGCGTTGGCGTAGACCACCTTGCCCTTGCCGTGGGTGAGGGTGGCGACCTCCTTCTTGATGACGGGGTGGTCGAAGTCCTCGAAGCGTGCGGTGTCCTTGTCGGGCAGGAGCAGCCCCACCGTGATGTCGTCGCCCTTCTCGGGCGACGCGGAACTGCCGCTTCCCCCGATGCCGTCGATGGCACCGCACGCGGTGAGCACGAGGGCCGACGCCGAGGCGGTCAGGGCTGTGGCGAGGCGACGCACGGGGATGTGGCACAGGACAGGAGCGCTCACGTCAGGAGCCTTCCGGGTAAAAGGAGAGCGGGTGGCTGAGTGACTTTCGCGCGGCGCACCGGGCCGTGTCCTTGAGGAACTGCTTCCTCCACGACCTCCGACCGTCACGGGTGCACTTCCGCCACGCGGACCGGGCGGTGTTCACGCCGGGATGGCGTGTGCGTGCCTTCAGTCGATGGCGCCGATGACGTTCTGGTCCCAGTCGATGACGGACCCGGTGACCACTCCGCTGCGCTCGGAGAGCAGGAAGACGACGAAGTCGGCGATCTCGTCCGCCCGGCCCAGGCGGCCCATGGGCAGGCTCTTCCCGGCCTGTTCCCGCCAGTCGTCGCCGGCGCCGTGGAAGGACGATCGTCCGGGCCGCCCCAATCACCGGTCACCGGGATCACTTCCCTGAGCCGGCCGTACGGGCCGTCTCGATGCGGGTCCTCCGCTGGGACGCTGCACCACATTTCAAGCTACTGCCGCGTCCAGAGCACCTGAACGTCAACTGGCAGACGCCTTGGCGCAACCTTCCGGTGTTCTGACGTGTCCACGTAGCGTGCTGACGATACGCAGAACATGGCGAACAGCGGCAGCCGCCGCTTTCGCGACCGCCGCCATGGCGGTCGCGACCCCGGCCGCGCACGCCGCCGCAACGACGCTCGTCCTGGACGCCCAGGAGAACTACTACCTCCCCGCCGGGGGCGAGGGCCCGAACCTGGGCCTCGGCATCACCGCCTCGGGCGGGGACGCCCATGACGTCTCGGTCGCGGTCGACGCGTCGTCCCTCGCCGGGAAGGCGACGATGGTGGTCACGGGGGACTGCGTGAGCACCGGCACCCTGAAGGTGAGGTGCGACGTGGGCCCGCTGTCGGGCAAGGAGTCGATCGATCCGTTCCTCCTGAAGCCCACCGCGGCCGCCAAGGCGGGCGACACCGGCGCCATCACCTACACCGCCACCGCCTCCGACGCGGCCACCGTGACGGGGAAGACGGACGTCCTGGTCGGCGGGCCGAAGCTCGCCGCCCGGCCCTACCCGGCGCTGAAGGGCATCGCGCCCGGCGCCGTCTTCGAGCGCACCCCGGCCTTCGCCAACACCGGTACAGCCCCCACCGACAAGGGCGTCATCCTGCTGGTGCAGGACTCCGAAGGCGTCTCTCTCGCCCATGACCACTCCAACTGCCACTACTCGGACCGCCCCGACGTAGGCGCCTGGTGCCGGTTCGACACCCCGGTCGCGCCCGGCGCGGCCTACGAGACGGACGTGCCGCTGCGCTACACCGCCTCCCCGGACACGATGTACGGCTACAACTCCTACGTCGTGTGGCCGGTCGGCGGCACCGCGCCCGGCTCCTTCGACCCGTCCGACTTCCCCGGGACCGGCACCGGTACGCCGCTCGGCCTGAAGCCCGTCGCCTCCGGCTCCGGATTCACCGGCTCCGGGTACGGCACCTTCGCCACCACCCAGCACGCCGACTTCCAGGCGCTCGGTGACACGGTCGAGGGCAAGGTCGGCGAGACGGTGAGCATCACCCTGGGCGTGCGGAACAACGGGCCGGGCTGGATGAACTTCCGGTGGATGGACGCCGACAACTCCGGCACGTTCGTGGTGACCCCGCCCGCCGGCACCACCATCACCGGCGCGCCCAGTCCCGGCGAACAGGGCGACCCCGGTCCGCTGTGGAACTGCACACCGCGCAAGGCCGGCGCGAAGAGCTACACCTGCGACATCGCCAGCACGGACTTCAAGCCGGGCGCCTCCGTGACCCAGGAGTTCACGGTGCGGATCGACAAGGTCGTCCCCGGCGCGACCGGCAGCGTGCGGGCGGTGGGGAACCCCGAGTACCCCAACCGTGACGACGACACGGCCAACGACACCGCGGCGATCGCGGTGAAGGCCACCGGCTCGGCGACGTCCAGCCCCTCGCCCAGCGCCTCCGCCTCCCCGTCGGCCACGGCCACCGCGAGCCCGTCCGGCTCCGGGGCGGGAACCAGCGGCGGGACGACGACCGGCGGCGGGCTCGCCGCCACGGGCGCGGACGGAGTCCTGCTGCGGGCGGGCAGCGCCGCCCTGCTGGTGGCGGGCGGCGCGCTCGTGTTCCTGACGGCGAGGAGGTCGCGGACGCGGGGCGGCCGATGAGGCCACCGCCCCTGCGTGGGTGGGGGGCGGGGCCCAAGCTCCGGCTGGGGCGCCTTGCGTCCGTTGACGAAGTCGGCTCAGGCCCGGGCATCCTTCTCGTCGACCTCGAATCTGCGTACCTCACTGCGGATGCGCGGGCCCCACTAGGTGAGGAGGGCCGTGATCTCCGGCGTGGCCACATGCCGGTCGAGGGCCTCCTGGGACGCCCACTGTTCGAGCACGGTGACGCTTCCGGTCGCCGCGTCCTCGACGCTGAACGAGATCATCACGTTCCCCGGGTTCGCGGCGGCGAGTGGGTACGACGTCGCCCGCGCCTCGGCGATGAACGTCCAGACGTCCTCGGCGGGGACGTGGACCCGGCCGACGATGATGACGGTCGTCCGGGCTTCGTCCTGAAGCGTGTTCGGCGTGTTCATCGGTGTGCCTCGCCGTTCCCCGTCCCTCGTGCGCGGTCAGGCGGCGTACTGGTAGGCGGAGTAGGTGAGATAGCCCGTGTCGCCGCCCTGGTAGTACGTGGCCTGGTCGGCGGGTGCGAGCGGCAGGCCGGTGCGGAGCCGTTCCACCAGGTCGGGGTTGGCGAGGAAGGCGCGGCCGAAGCTGATCAGGTCCGCGCCCAGGCCGAGCCAGTGGTCGGCGGCGGCCCGGTCGGTCTGCTTGGGGCCCATCGGGAGCACCGGGTTGACGACCAGATTGCCCGGCCACGCGTGGCGCAGCCCGACCAGCACCTCCTCCTCGGCGGTCGCCTCCAGGTGGACGTAGGCGAGGTCGAAGCGGGCGAGTTCGGCGAGCAGAGCCGCGTACAGTTCCGGCACTTCCCTCTCCTCGACGCCCCAGAAGGTGCCGCCGGGGGAAAGCCTGATCGCGGTGCGGGCCGCGCCCACCGCGTCGACCGTGGCGGCGACCGCCTCTACGGCGAAGCGGATGCGGTGGGCGATGGGGCCGCCGTAGGAATCGGTGCGCAGGTTGGCGTTGGACGACAGGAACTGTGAGATCAAGTAGCCGTTCGCGCCGTGCAGTTCGACTCCGTCGAAGCCGGCGTCGACGGCGCGGCGGGCGGCCTCGGCGTACGAGCGAGCCTGTTCGGGCACCTCGGAGAGGTCCAGGGCGCGCGGGAGCGGCGCCGGCTGCGGCCCCGTCGGGGTGAACACCTCGCCGGTCGCGGGGACGGCGGACGGTCCGACCGGCTGGAGGCCGGTGGTGTCGGGGTGCGAGACCCGGCCGCCGTGCATGATCTGGGCGAAGATCCGCCCGCCGTTGGTGTGCACGGCGTCGGTGACGGGCCGCCAGGAGGCCACCTGGTCGTCGGCGTACAGCCCCGGGGTGCCCGGGTTGGACTGCCCGACCAGACTGGGTTGCACTCCCTCGGTGACGATCAGTCCGGCGCTGGCCCGCTGGGCGTAGTAGACCGCCATGGACGGGGTGGCGAGGCCCCCGGCCGCGGCCCGGCCCCGGGTCATGGGAGCCATCACCAGTCGGTTGGGCAGCTCCAGACCGCCGAGGCGGTGACGGTCGAACAGCGTGGTCATGCGGCAACTCCTTCGTACGTTCCGTACCGAAGACCCGGGGAGAACGGGCCCGACCGGTACGCTAAAACCTGACATCAATGTGAGATGCAAGTCCTGAACCCACGTCACCATCAGGAGAGTTGAGATGCGGATCGGCGAACTCGCGGCGCGCACCGGAGTGAGTGTCCGTTCACTGCGCTACTACGAGGAGCAGGGGCTGCTCGTCAGCGTCCGTAGCGGCGGCGGGCAGCGGCACTTCACGGAGGACGCCATCGAGCGGGTCGACTTCATCCAGCGCCTGTACGTGGCCGGGCTGTCCAGTCGCACCATCCTCGAACTGATGCCGTGCCGCTACGCGCCCAGCGACGAGAACTCCGACGCCGCGCTGGAACGCATGGCCCAGGAGCGCGACCGACTCTCCGCCCACATCACGGAGTTGCTGCACACCCGCGACTCACTCGACAACCTGATCACCGCGGCCCGAACCGACCGCGACAGGCGCCGAACCGCGGCGTGAGCATGCGTGGACGGGCTCGCCGGCCGGACCCTCTCCGTCGAGACGGGCTACGGAGATGATGTTCAGCCGAGGAACGCGTGGCCCCGGGGCGCGCAGCCGCGGTCGTTCGCGACACGCTCCGCGATCCAGCGGTCGGGTACGTCACCGGCCACGCATCGGCATCGGCACCCCGACTGATCCGGCGTTGCCCCTCGAACTGTTGCTCCCGGCACGCTGGGCGGCATCGGCGAGTACCTTCTCGCGCACGGTGGCGCAGGAGTTGCTGATCAGCCGGGAGACGTGCATCTGGGAGACACCGAGCTGTTCCGCTATGCGGCTCTGCGTCATACCGCGGAAGAAGCGCAGGTAGAGGATGGTGCGTTCGCGCTCGGGCAGGGTGCACAGGGCCGGCTTGACCGCCTCCCGGTCGACGACCAGGTCGAATCCGGCGTCCCACTCCCCCAGCAGGTCGGCGAGCGTCACCGCGGCGTCCTCGCCCGGCGACTCGGCGTCGAGCGAGAGGGCGGCGTAGCTGTCCAGCGCCTCCAGACCGGCGCGTACGTCCTCCTCGTTCAGCTGCGCGCACGCGGCGATCTCGGCGATGCACGGGCGCCGCTCCGCACCCGTCGCGGACAGGTCCTGGAGGGCGCCCCGCACCCTGTTGCGGAGTTCCTGGACGCGCCGTGGGACGTGCAGGGCCCACATGTGGTCGCGGAAGTGGCGCTTGATCTCGCCGGTGACGGTCGGGACGGCATAGCTCTCGAAAGCGTGACCGCGATCGGGGTCGTAGCCGTCGACGGCCTTGACGAGGCCGAGCGCGGCCACCTGGCGCAGGTCCTCGAAGGGCTCGCCCTTCCCCCGGTAGCGGCCGGCGATACGGTCCGCCATGGGCAGCCAGGCCCGGACGAGTTCGTCGCGCAGGGCGTCCCGTTCCGGTCCGTCCGGCAGGTGCGAAAGGCGTGCGAAGGCCGTGGCGGTGCGCGGTGCGTCGTCGTGCGGATGGCGCTTCCTGGTGACTGTGTCCGTGGTGCTCACAACGCCCTCCAGGGGTCGTCGACCGGACGGTCCCCATGGGAGCGAGCACACACTGAGCAGGCGGAACACACCCGCGATCCGGCGTACGCCGGCTCCCACGGACGTGCCTCCTGTCCGAAGCACTCGACTCTGCGCCTTCCCGCACCGCGCGTGCCGAAACAGGCGCGTGCCTACGACGGCACCGAGCCGGTCGACCGTGGCTGTCCGTCACGCTGCGCGTCGTGCTGCGCGAGCACGGAAAGCAGCGCTTCGACGGTCATCCCGGCTTCGGCCGGGTGCCGCAGGATGGTCCCCGGGACGATGCGGTACGCATTGGTCCGCCCCTCCCGGGTGTGGGAGAGATAGCCGGCCTCCTCCAGATCGGAAATGATCTTCTGGACCGCTCTCTCGGTGAGCCGGCACCGTGCGGCGATGTCCCGGATGCGGGTGCGGTGGTCCTCGGCGATCGCGGCAAGCACCCGGGCATGGCTGGTGAGGAACGTCCATCCTGTGTGCGTTTCGGTTACTCCACCCATGCAGCCCAGCATAGGGCGTGATGTTCACGCATCCAAAGACGCGAAACAGATTTCATGTATCTCTTGACGCGTTTCAGGGGCCGGATGAAACTTGTACCGGCAGAGGACAGACGAACGCTTCGGGAGCGACTGCCATGCCGGAACACGAGCCTTCCGGGGTTGACCCGTCGGCTTTCCTGCAGATCGTGACGCGTCCGGCCGGGGGCCGGACAGTCGTGGCGGTCTCCGGAGAGATCGACATCGACACGGAACAGACGATGCAACGCGCCCTGCGTCTGGCACTGGCCCGGTCGTCCCACGGCGTGGACCTCGACCTGGCCGGGGTCGGTTTCTGCGACTGTTCCGGTCTCAACGCCCTGCTCCGCGTACGCCGCATCGCCCTGGCGGACGGCAAGACGGTGACTGTCCGGACCGCGAGCCCGGGGGTCGAGCGACTGTTCGCCGTGACCGACACGTCATCGCTGTTCGCACCCGCCCCTGCCCCTGCCCCTGCCCCTGCCAACGGGGTGATCGTCCACGACCGGCACGACCATTCCGCGACGACGCACGACCGTACGGAGGAGAACGAGGTGTCCGACGAGGCCGAGGAACTGCGCCTCGAAGTCGTCCAGCTCAAGCGCGCCATGGTGACCCGGCCGGTCATCGACCTGGCCCGCGGAGTACTGATGGCCTCTTTCGGCCTCAGCGCCGAGGACGCCTGGAGTGTCCTGGTCGACGTCTCGCAGCACACGAACACCAAACTCCACCGGCTTGCCGAGGAACTCGTCGACTCGGTCAGCGGGCCACCGCTGGCCGACCATGTGAAGCAGCGGATCTCCACAGCCGTCGCCGAGGTCTCACGCCCGGCGTAGGACGGGCGTAGTGAACAAGGAGCGCGCCCGCCCCAGCGAGGCGAGGACTTCCAGCAAGACCCCGAAGGACCGGGTCACTCCATGTCGGCGAAGACGCTGGAGTCCAGTTGCCCAAGGAGGTCGGCCGGGTCCCGGTACACCGCGCGGGCACCGGCACTCTCCAGGTCGGCGCGCGGGATGCCGCCGGACAGCAGCGCCACCGGGAGCACTCCGTCCCGTTCCGCCGCCTTCATGTCCCAGACGGTGTCACCGACGAACACGGCCCGTTCGCTCGCTGCTCCCGCGAGTTCTCTCGCCTGTCGGACGGGGTCGGGTGCGGGTTTGCCGTCGGCGACGTCGTCCGCGCTGGCCGCTCCGAGGATGACGTCGTCCGCGTCGATGGCATGCCGCAGGGCGGAGAGTTCCGCGCCGCTCGCCGAGGTCGCCAGGACGATCGTCCAGCCCCGCCCGGCCAGGGCGCGCAGCAGGTCGCCCGCCGCGTCCAGCGCCGGGAGCCGCTCGAAGTACGTGGCGTACAGGGCGTGATGGGCCGCGATGAGCTGCTCGTCCTCGTCGGGATCGCGGTCGTCGCCGAGGAGGTGGTCCAGCAGGTCGCCGCCGCTGAGGCCCACGGCCCGGTGGATGTCCCGCGTGGGGACCCGGTGGCCCGCCTGCCGGAACGCCTCCCACCAGGTCACGACGTGCAGGTGGTTGGTGTCGACGAGCGTTCCGTCGACATCGAAGATCGCGGCACGTTTCGTGGTCATCGCGCGCTCACAACTCCCGGAGGGCGGGGAGCAGTTTCTGCTCGGCCCATTCCAGGTACGGCTCCTGGTGCTCGCCACCGATCTGGACGAGCGCGACCTCCGTGAACCCGGCGTCGGCGTAAGGGCGTACGGCCTCGACCACCGCTTCCACGTCGTCGCCGCAGGGAATCGACTCGGCCACGTCCTCCGGTCGTACGAACTGCGTGGCGCCCTCGAACGAGGCGGGCCCGGGGAGTTCGGAGTTGACCGGCCAGCCGCCGCCGAACCAGCGGAACTGGTCGTGGGCGCGGGCGATCGCCGCGTCACGGTCGGTGTCGTAACAGATCGGCAGCTGACCGACCTTGGGCTTGCCCGTGCCGCCGTGCTCCTCGAACGCGGAGATCAGTTCCGGCCGGGGTTCCGTCGCGATCAGCAAGTCGGCCATGCGGCCCGCGAGTTCGCACGAGCGGTCGCCCGAGACGGCGACACCGATCGGCGGGGGTGCGTCGGGCAGATCCCACAACTTGGCGTTCTCCACGTCGAAATGGGCGCCGTGGTGGTTGACGTTCTGCCCGGTGAAGAGCGCACGGATGATCTCCACCGCCTCTTCCAGCTTCTCCAGCCGGATGTGCGCGGCGGGCCAACCACCGCCCACCACATGCTCGTTGAGGTTCTCGCCGGAACCCAGGCCCAGTCGGAACCGTCCCTGGGAGAGGAGTTGCAGGGTGGCGGCCTTCTGGGCGACGACGGCCGGGTGGTAGCGGGTCGTCGGGCATGTCACGTAGGTCATGAGGGGGATGCGTTCGGTGGCCTGCGCGGCGGCACCCAGCACGCTCCACGCGTAGGAGGCGTGGCCCTGGGACTCGAGCCAGGGGAAGTAGTGGTCGGACGTGACCGAGAAGTCGAAGCCGGCGCGCTCGGCGCCGACCACGTGGTCGACGAGTTCTCGCGGGCCGGCCTGCTCGGTCATCATCGTGTAGCCGATCTGCACCATGTCGCTCATCTCCTCGTGGGTCGGAGTCGCGCGAGGACGGATTCCTGTCCCGTCACCGCTTCGTCGTGAGCCGCAGGTCGACCTCCTTCTCCTGGTCTCCCGACGCGGCACCCCAGTGGTCCACAGCGAACGCCGTGCTCAGGGCCTCGAACAGTTGGTCCACGGCGACATAGCCGCCCTGGAGTGTGGCGGAGACCGAGCCCTCCAGCGGAACGGAATCGGTCGGGATCCGCTCCCTCGCCGGCTCGAACTCCGCGCTCCACACCGGGGAGTGGTCGCCCGGCTGCTCCTGGGGCATGTCGTGGGAGGAACGGTCGGTCGGGAACGCCATGCGCAGGACTTCGAAAACAGTGGCGGCGTCCTCCTTGGACGCTCCCGTGAGGGACACGGTGGCCATTGGACTCACTCTCCTGAAACTTGAATACGGCGGGACATGAGGGATCAGCGGCATCCGTCCACGGGTGGCCACGGCACACCGCCGAGCGGAGCCCGCCTCGGCTTCCCGGCGCGCTCGGGGCGTCAATCCGTCGATTCGTCGGGCACGGGATGCCCCGGACGTGCGCTGCCGGACTGCGCGGCGCCCCTCCGCCCGGTGCCGGCCTCGTCCGTGCCGGGAATCCCCGGGTCGGGGTTCTGCGGAGCACGGCCCTCAGGCTCGTGCTCGTCCTCGGCGCCGGCCTGCTGATCGGGCATGTCCCTCGGTATCGGCTTCGGCTTCGGCCCCCCTCTGTTCGCGGGGGCCTCCGGGCGACGCTCGCTCACGGCGTTCTCGCTTCCTCGCACGGGATGGGTGTCAGACGCGGGTACCCCGACGGCCGACGATGATGCGGACCCAGGCGTTCCGGACCCCGGGGTCCCGGACCGGACAGGGCGAAGGGCGGGCACCGGCAGTACGCCGGTGCCCGCCCTTGTGTGCCACGGAGCGCCGGTCAGGCTCGGTGGTCCCCGTAGTAGCCGCCGACCTGCTCGTGGTAGCCGGCGTCACCGACGTGCTTGTCCTTGTCGAACTCGGGGGAGTTCTTGATCTCGTCCTTGGTGCGGCCGACGTGGATCGTCCGCTCCGCCACGTCGACGGACGAGACGACACCGGCAGGGAGCAGCACCTGCTTGCCGAAGATCCACACTCCGGTGTCGACGACGATGTACGCGGCCCCGACATCCTCGGAGTGCTTGTCGACCTTGCCGATCGAGCCGTCGCTCGCCTCGACCTTGAACCCGGTCAGGTCCATCCCGGTCTGGTGGCCGGACTCGGCCTGATAACCCCACATGTTGTCCGTCATACAAAACCTCCCCTTGCTGTGCGTGAATACCGAGGAAGCCCGTCCAGTATTTCGGTGGGCGACCCTCGGCAGGTCGGGTGCCCATCGTTTTCCGTCCCACACCCCTATTCATTTATTAATGGCGAACCCCGCGCCACCGAATATCAGGACTGGAAAAGTACAAGAATCAACACAACCGTTTTGACGGCCAGGAACGCCCGGTCCGCGCGGTCGGTCCGCATGAGACGGCCCGAGCGGGTTACCCGGGGGGCGTGCTGAGAACCGGAATCGTCGCGGTGGTCGTGGCCGCCGCCCTCGCAGTGGCCGGTGTGGCCGTAGTGGTGTCGCCCTGGTGGTGGTCGGCGGCCGTACCGCTGGCCGCGCTCGGCGTGATCGGTGTGTGGGACCTGGCCCAGCGGCGGCACTCGGTGCTGCGCAACTACCCGGTGATCGGGCACGCCCGCTTCCTGCTGGAGCGCATCCGTCCCGAGCTCCAGCAGTACTTCGTCGAGCGGAACTTCGACGGGCGCCCCTTCGACCGGGACATCCGCAGCATCGTCTACGAACGGGCCAAGGGCACCGCCGCGGAGGAGCCGTTCGGTACCGAACGCGACGTGTACCAGGCGGGACACGAGTTCCTGGTGCCCTCGATGGCGCCGCGCCCGGTGCCCGAACAGCCGCCCCGGGTACGGATCGGGGGTCCGGACTGCACCCGGCCGTACGACATGGCACTGCTGAACGTCTCCGCGATGAGCTTCGGCTCACTGTCCGCGAATGCCGTCCTGGCGCTCAACCGGGGTGCCGCGGCGGGGGGTTTCGCGCACGACACCGGTGAGGGCGGGCTGTCGGAGTACCACCTGCGCCCGGGCGGTGACCTGGTCTGGGAGATCGGTACCGGCTACTTCGGCTGCCGGACCCGCGACGGTGACTTCGATGCCGGGGAGTTCGCCGAGAAGGCAGCGGGCGAGAGCGTCAAGTGCGTGTCACTGAAGCTGTCGCAGGGGGCCAAACCCGGCATCGGGGGTGTACTGCCCGGCGCCAAGGTCAACGCGGAGATCGCCCGGGTGCGGGACGTCCCCGAGGGAGAGACGGTCGTCTCACCGCCGTACCACCGGGTCTTCTCCACGCCCCGCGAACTCGTCCGTTTCATCGCGCGGATGCGGGAGCTGTCCGGCGGCAAGCCGGCCGGTTTCAAGCTGTGCGCCGGGTCGCGGCGCCAGTTCCTGGCCGTGTGCAAGGCGATGGTCGAGGAGGGCACCGCGCCGGACTTCATCATCGTCGACGGCGCGGAGGGCGGCACGGGTGCGGCGCCGCTCGAATTCGCCGACCACATCGGCACACCGCTCACCGAGGGCCTGATGACCGTGCACAACGCGCTGGTCGGCGCGGGCCTGCGGGACCGGATCCGGATCGGCGCGAGCGGCAAGATCGCCACCGGGGCCGACCTGGTCAAACGTCTGATCCAGGGCGCCGACTACGGCAACGCGGCCCGCGCCATGATGTTCGCGGTCGGGTGCATCCAGGCCCAGCGCTGCCACACCAACACCTGCCCCGTCGGCGTCACCACCCAGGACCCGCGCCGGGCCCGCGCGCTGGACGTCGGCGACAAGGCCGCGCGCGTACGCCGCCTCCAGGAGGCCACCGTCGGCAGCGCCCTCCAGATCATGGCTTCCATGGGAGTCACCGACCCCGCCCAGCTCCACCCGCACATGCTGCGACGGCGCGTCGACCCGCAGACCGTGCGCTCCTACGACGTGCTGTACGAGTGGCTCTCCCCCGGCCAGCTGCTGGTCGAGCCGCCCGCCGACTGGGCGGCCGACTGGAAGGCCGCCGACCCCGACCACTTCACCATCTGAATTCACCCACCGGTCATGACCATGCCCGCCCGGGATCCGAGAAAAGCGATCCGGGGCGGGCTGTGGTCATGGCCGACCGTGCGGTACAAAAGGCACGGGTCAGCGGCGGCGCAGCATCATGACGACAGCGACGATGACAATGATGAGGACGACAGTACCCAGGCCTATGTACACGGTTTTCTCTTTCCGTCGGGGAGCGGCACCAACCGGCACCGCAGAAACCCGAGTGCCCCCGACAAAGCATTTCAGGCCGCCCCGGTGAATCTGTTGCCCACGGAGCCGGCGACGTCCGGCCGCGCCGGCCGTCGCTACGCCGACGCCGTCGGCTCCCCCCCCCCGCCCCTCCCAGGGCCTGGCCAGCACGCCCAGCGCAACTCCCGCGGCCGCCACCGCGATCAGCATGATCACCGCCATCGGCAGGGAGCTGCCCTCCCCGAACAGCCCGACCAGGGGCGCGGCGAGGGCGCCGAACAGGAACTGCAGGCCACCGAGGAGGGCGGAGGCCGCGCCGGGGGCACCGCGGCCGAGGGTCTGGCCGATGCTGAGGGTCGACGGGAAGACCATGCCGATGCCGCCGGCGGTGACGAACAGGCTGATCCAGGTGCCGACGAGTGTCTCCCCCACGGCCAGCACCAGCACGACCTGCGTGAGGGCACCGAGCGCGGCGACGCCGACCGCTGCCACGAGAAGGGCGTTCAGCCGTACCCGTCCGGCGAGTTGGGAGAAGGCCGCGCCGGCGATCAGCATGGCGACGGCGTTGCTCGCGAAGATGAGGGAGTACGTCGTGGCCGAGACCCCGTGCAGGTCCTCGAAGACGAAGCTGGAGCCGCTGGTGTAGGCGAACAGCGCCGCCGAGGTGAACGCGAGGACGAGGACGTACCCCATGAACGTACGGCGGCCGAGCAGTGGGCCCATCGCGCGGAAGGTGTTCGCGATCCCGCCCGCGTGCCGTCGCTCCGGCGGCAGGGACTCCGGGACCTTGCGGAGCACCCCCAGCAGCAACAGGCCGCCCATCACGGTCAGTACGACGAACACCGCGCGCCAGGTCGACACGGCCAGGATCGCCCCGCCGAGCACCGGTGCGGCGACCGGCGCGACGCCCATGATCTGGGAGAGCACCGCGAAGTAGCGCGGCAGTTCCGCGCCGTGGAAGCGGTCGGTGAGCACGGCGCGGGCCAGCACCATGCCGGCCGCGCCCGCCAGGCCCTGGAGGAACCGGGCGCCGGCGAGCAGACCGGCATTGGGCGCGAGGGCGCAGGCGACGGAGAAGACCGTGAAAGCGGCCGTCCCGGACAGCAGCAGTCCGCGACGGCCGAGGCTGTCGCTGATCGGGCCGATGAGCAGCTGTCCGACGACGAGTCCGGCCAGGAACGCGGTCATCGTCAGCTGTACGGCCGAGCTGCTCGCGCCGAGCGCGTCCCCCATGGAGCTGATCGGCCTGCTCAAGCACGCCACCGGGCTCCTGAACCGGGCGGTCGAACCCCTCTACGCGGGCGCCGTGCTCACCGCTCCCGAGGTCGACATGCTGATCCCGCTGCGCCACGCCACCGAACCGGTGATCGCCCGCCGGCTCGCCGAGTGGCTGGGCCTGTCCCGTGCGGGGGTCAGCAAGGCCCTGGGCAAGCTGGAGAAGCGGGGTTTCATCGCCCGCACTCCGAATCCGGCCGACCGGCGGGCCGCGCTGGTGACCATCACCCCGGCCGGAGCCAAGGCAGTGGACGAGCTGTTCCCCCGCCAACTGGCCGCCGAAGTGAACCTGTTGGCGGGCCTGGGCAAGGACCGGGACCGGGTGCTGAACGCGCTGGAGCGCCTCGTGGAGGCCATGGAGCGCCAAGTCGGACGCGAGTGAAGGATCCTGACGAACCGTCAGAACGCGGCGTCCCACCGCACATGAAGCGTCGGCGGTTTGCGGAAGACCAGCCCCTGTGGAGCCGTCGGGTGGTCCGGGTCGAGGCGCAGGGACGGGAGCCGTTCGAGCAGGTGGTGGAGGGCGATACGGGTCTCCAGGCGGGCGAGGTGCGCGGCGAGGCAGTAGTGCGGGCCGTGGGCGAAGGCGAGTTGGAGGCGGGCGTTCTCGCGGCGGACGTCGAAGCGGTCGGGGTCGGGGAAGACCGCCGGGTCGCGGTTGGCACCGGTGAGGGAGACGGTGACCAGGTCGCCCTCACGGATCGCGGCCGGGCCGAGGACGGTGTCGCGGGTGGCGTAGCGGTCCACGACGGCGGCGCCGGGTTCGAGGCGCAGCGATTCCTCGATCGCGCCGTCCAGCAGGCCCATGTCGGCGCGGACGAGGGCGAGTTGGTCGGGGTGTTGGAGCAGGTGCAGCAGCGCGTTGGTGATCATCGCTTCGGTGGTCTCGATGCCGCCGAACATCAACACGGCGGCGTTGGAGGCGACTTCGGGCACGGTCAGCTGTCCGGCGGCGGAGACCAGGAGTGAGGCTTCGCCCCGGTCGGCGACGGTTGCCTCGACGGCCGCCCGCAGTTCCGCGTAGGCGGCCGTACCGGCGGCTCCCGCCGTGTGTCCTGCGGTGATGTCCGAGACGGACCGCACGATCGCGTCGTACCAGGAGAGGACCGTGTCCGGAGTGGTGCCGGTCAGCCCGAGTGCCTCGGTGACGACGGCGACCGCGAGGGGGCCCGCGAAGGTGCGTCGCAGTTCGGCGGCGCCTGTCGGTCGCAGCGCGGTGACGAGCCGGTCGGTCTCCCGCTCGATGAACGAGGCGAAGCCGTCCCGTACTTCGCGCGGGCGGAACGGCGCGGTGAAGGGTTCGCGGTGGCGGGCGTGCCGCTCCCCGTCGAGGGAGAGCATGCTCGGGCCGACGACCTGGGCGGTGGAGAAGCGCGGGTCGTCCACCGTGAACGTGGCCGCGTCCCGCATCACGGTGAGCGCGAGGTCGCGCCGGGTCACCAGCCAGCCGTCCAACTCCGGCAGCCAGGACACGGGTTCGCTCTCGCGGAGCCGCGCCAGCCGTGGATGCGGGTCCTGGGCGAGTTCGGCGAGCGTGGTCCCGGCGCCGAGCGGGTGGGCGGCGACCGTACTCATCGAGTTCCAGGTCGGGGCAGAGGGAAACTGGCCATGGCCGAGGCTAACAATTCAGGCGCGGACCACCGCGGGTGGGACCGTACGGCGAGACGGCCGTCACCACCTGCCACCCCTCGGTCGCCCTGTGTCCCGGCGACTCTCGGTCACCGCCGACGAATACGGGCAACAGATCGAATTCGCCCCGCGCGAGGCGGAGTTTGCGCCATCCTGAACGCCACGAGACGCGGACCCGGTCACAGAAGCACACCGGGCCTCAACTCCCTCGTTCCGACCGCCCGCTCAACGTGCCGATCCGGCACTCTCGGCCCGACCAGACGGCACCGCAACCGACACCGACACTTGAGTCACTCTTGATCACTTCATCAGACACCGACGGACCGGCGATACCCGTGCCCCTCCAGCCCATCCCGTCCGCCCAGGTGACCCCGGCCGCGTCCTGGCGCATTCTTGCTGTGTCACCCACCCGGCGCCACAGGGACGAGGTAGAGCCCCGATGACTGGGAGTGCCCAGCGCGAGAAGGGGACGCCCGGACGGCTCGCCGAGCTGCTCATCGACGCCTCGACGGAGGCGATCGACGCGGCCGGCGGCCACTCCGGGGGCGTCTACCTGCGGTCGAGCACGCCCGGACTGCTGCGCCTCGCGGTGCTGGCAGGACTGCCCGGGCCACTGTTCCGCCCCTGGAACCGGCTGAGCGTCGACAACAAGTTCCCCGTCGCGGACGCCTTCCGGCTCGGCGTCCAGGTGGTCCTGCCGAACGCCACGGAGTGCATGCGCCGCTACCCCCAGTTCGCCGCGAGTCTGCCCTTCCAGTTCGGCTCGCAGTACGTGCCGGTCATGAGCGGGTCGACGACGTACGGCGTCCTCACCGTGCTCCGGCCGTCCGCCGCCGACACCACCGAGGTGCTGGCCGGCCTCGACCGCATGACGCGGCTGGCCGAGGAGCTGGGCGCGGCGCTGCGGGACCTGGAGGACGAGCACAAGGACGAGGAGGGGCCTTTCGTCGCCTGGGACGGCGAGCCGGTCTGCGTCCGGACGGCGGCCACGCACCGCCCCGAGGGCCGGATGGCTCGCTTCGTGTGGGACCCGGCGACGGCCGTCGTCACCGGGGACAGCGCCTTGCACACCCTGCTGGGCGTCGAACCGGGCGAGTCCCCCGGCACCGCGCAGGCCATCGCGGACGCCCTGGCGCCGGGCGACACGTACCAGGTCATGGCGGCGCTGCGGGCGGCCGCCGCCGGGAAGCCGCCGCCGCTGCCCCTGCGGGTGCGGGCGGCGGACGGCTCGGTCCGGCTGCTGGACCTGTGGACGCCCGCCACCGGCCCCGTCCCGCCGGGCGGTGGGCACCCGGTCAGCGGTGTCGTCCTGGACCCGGGCCCCGCCCCGGTCGCCGACAGCGCGGCCGATCTGCTGCCGGACGGTGTGTTCTGCCTGGACCGGCTGGGGCTGGTCACCTACGCCAATCAGCGCGCCGCCCAGCTGCTGGGCAGCCCGCGCGAGGAGCTGCTCGGCCGCCCGCTGTGGGAGGGAGTGCCCTGGCTGAACCAGATCGGCTGCGAGGACCAGCTGCGCGGCGCCCTGCTGTCGCTGGGGTCGGTGCACTTCCACGTCCGGCGTCCGGAGGGGCAGAAGCAGCCGCCGGAGCCGTACGAGGGCGACTGGCTCGCGATGGCGGTCCATCCGGGCCACGACCAGCTGACCTGCACGGTCGCGCCGTCGACCCGGGTGTCGGGTCCGCCGATACCGCTGGTGCCGGTGCACCCGGAGGGGGCCGACGCCCCGGGAAACGGTGTCACCTCGCTCGCTCCGCTGTACCGGCCGATCGTGCTCGCCATCGCACTGACGGAGGCGGTCACCGCACGCCAGGTGTCGGCGGTGGTCATGAAGGAGCTGCTGCCCGCGTTCGGCGGCCGGCGCCTCGCGATCTACCTGCTCCAGGAACGGCATCTGTACCTGGCGTGGGAGACCGGTTTCCCGCAGGGCTTCCTCGCCCCGTTCGACGGGGTCGGGCTCGACACCCGGCTGCCCGGTGTCGAGACCCTCACCACCGGCCGGCCGCTCTTCTTCGACTCCATGCAGCAGCTCGCCGAGGCCTACCCGGGCATTGCGCTGGACGCGGAGGTGGGGGCCCGCGCGTTCCTGCCGCTGATCGCGTCCGGGCGCCCGGTCGGCTCGGCG
Source organism: Streptomyces hokutonensis (assembly GCF_042751305.1). Lineage (GTDB taxonomy): Bacteria > Actinomycetota > Actinomycetes > Streptomycetales > Streptomycetaceae > Streptomyces > Streptomyces hokutonensis_A. Next base: position 913,955 of record NZ_JBHYWD010000001.1, on the reverse strand, counting down.
ATCCTGGGCTTCGACCGGTCCCGCAGCTTCAGCTCCGAGGAGCGCGCGGTGCTCACCGCCCTCGCCGGACTGATCGCCCACGCGATGGAGAAGGCCCAGCGCTACGACTCGGAGGCCGCCCTCGCCCGCGGCCTCCAGCAGGCCCTGCTCCCCCGCCGGCTGTCCGTCCACCCGCAGGTGGAGACCGCCGGCCGCTATCTGCCGGGCACCCAGGGCATGGAGGTGGGCGGCGACTGGTACGACGTCGTGGAGTCCGGCGACGGTCTGGCGCTGGTGATCGGCGACGTCCAGGGGCACGGTGTCCAGGCCGCCGCCACCATGGGTCAACTCCGCAGCGCGGTAAGGGCGTTCGCGCTCGGCGACCGGCCGCCCGACGAGGTGATGAGCGGCACCAACCATCTCCTCATCGACCTCGACCCGGGCCAGTTCGCCAGCTGCTGCTACCTCCGTCTCGACCCGGCGAGCGGGCTGGTCCAGGTCGCCAGGGCCGGGCATCCGCCGCCGTTGATCCGTACCCCGGACGGCCGTACCCGGGTCTGGGACATTCCCGGAGGCGTAGTACTCGGGGTGGACCCGCACGCGCAGTACCCCGTGACGGAACTCCAGCTGGAGCCCGACTCCATCCTGGCGCTCTACACCGACGGCCTCGTCGAGCGGCCCGGCGTCGACATCGACGACGGCATCGCCGCCCTGCGGGTCGCCCTCGCGAAGGCGGGCGGTCCCGCCGCACGGCCGGGCGGGCGCTCGCTGGCCGGTGTCGCCGACCGGCTCACCACAGCGGCCCGGCACACGGCGGACCGCCCCGACGACATCGCGCTGCTGCTCGCGGCCCGGCGCGCCAAGCCCGGCAGGCACCCTTGATCCCGGTTCGGCCCCGGCCTGTCACCGGGCGTGACGCCCCTCGCCTCCTGAGGTCGGGCAGTGTAGACATGGGCTCATGGTCCGCCTGACGGGTCGGCCAAGGGCCCGGTCGACCCACCGCCCCGACGGTCTGCGCGCGCAGCGCCCGTACGACCGTGCCCGTCGGGCGCGCGAACACCGGCACCGGCGGACCGGTCTGGCCGGCCGCAGCGTCGCCGGGCAGGTGTTCGTGCTGCAGGTGGTGATCGTGCTGCTGCTGGTCGTGTCGGCGGTGGTGGCGCAGGTCCTCCAGGTGCGGCACGACAGCACGCAGGAGGCCCGCAACCGGTCGGTGGCCGTCGCCGAGACCTTCGCCAACGCGCCGGGCACGGTCGCGGCCCTGAAGAGCGCCCACCCCACGGCGATCCTCCAGCCGAGCGCCGAGGCCGCCCGCAAGACGTCCAAGGTCGACTTCATCGTCGTCATGAACACCGACGGGATCCGCTACACCCACCCCAAGCCGGACCGCATCGGCAAGAAGTTCGTCGGGAACATCGCCCCCGCGCTGGCCGGGCACGTCGTCACCGAGGAGATCACCGGCACCATCGGGCCCCTGGTGCAGGCCGTGGTGCCGGTCAAGGGCCCCGGCGGCAAGGTCGTGGGCCTGGTGTCGGCCGGGGTGACGAAGGCGAACGTCGGCGGCACCGCCGACCAGCAGCTGCCGCTCCTGCTGGCCGCGGCCGGAGCGGCCCTGATCCTCGCCACCGGGGGCACCGCCCTGGTCAGCAGACGCCTGCAGCACCAGACGCACGGCCTGGGCCCGCACGAGATGACCCGGATGTACGAGCACCACGACGCGGTGCTGCACGCCGTGCGGGAGGGCGTGATCATCGTCAGCGGCGAGGGCCGGCTACTGCTCGCCAACGACGAGGCACGCCAGCTGCTCGACCTCCCCGAGAACGGCGAGGGACGCCTGGTCCTCGACCTCGGACTCGACGCCGAGATGACCGCCCTGCTGGCCTCCGCGCGGGTCGCGACGGACGAGGTGCACCGGGTCGGCGGCCGGCTCCTCGCCGTCAACCAGCGCCCCACCGACCTGGAGGGCGGCCCGCCCGGCAGCGTCACCACCCTCCGGGACTCCACCGAACTGCGCGCCCTCTCCGGCCGCGCCGAGATCGCCCGCGAACGCCTCAACATGCTCTACGACGCCGGAGTGGGCATCGGCACCAGCCTGGACGTCACCCGCACCGCGGAGGAACTCGCCGAACTCGCCGTCCCCCGCTTCGCCGACTTCGTCACGGTCGACCTCTACGACGCCGTCCTGAGCGGCGAGGAACCCCAGCCCGGCACCGAGCTGCGGCGCACGGCCTACAGCGGGGTCCGGGACGACGCGCCGCTCTACCCGGTCGGGAAACAGATCCAGTTCGTGGAGTCCGCCCCGCAGGCACGCAGCCTCGACACCGGTGACGCCGTCGTCGAACCCCGGCTCGGCGAGGCCCCCGGCTGGCTCACCCAGGACCCGGAGCGCACAGCGCAGGTCGTGGAGTACGGCATCCACTCGCTGATCACCGTGCCGCTGCGGGCCGGTGCCCTGATCCTCGGCGTGGTCAACTTCTGGCGCTCCGACAAGCCCGAGCCCTTCGACTCGGAGGAGCTGGCCCTCGCCGAGGAGCTGGTCGCCCGCGCCGCCGTCTCCATCGACAACTCCCGCCGCTACACCCGCGAGCACGGCATGGCGGTGACCCTCCAGCGCAGCCTGCTGCCCCGCCGCCTCCCCGAGCAGACCGCCCTCGACGTCGCCTACCGTTATCTGCCCGCGAAGGCCGGGGTCGGCGGCGACTGGTTCGACGTCCTGCCCCTGTCCGGTGCCCGGGTCGCGCTGGTCGTGGGCGATGTCGTCGGCCACGGTCTGCACGCGGCGGCCACCATGGGACGGCTGCGCACCGCGGTCCTCAACTTCTCCGCGCTGGACCTGCCGCCGGACGAACTCCTCGGCCTGCTGGACGAGTTGGTCGGCCGGATCGACCAGGACGAGACGACCGAGGACAGCGGCGCCGCGGTCACCGGAGCGACCTGCCTCTACGCCATCTACGACCCGGTGTCCCTGCGCTGCACCGTCGCCCGCGCCGGGCATCCGCCGCCGGCGCTGATCCGCCCGGACGGCACCGTCGAGTTCCCCGACGTCCCCGCCGGCCCCCCGCTCGGTCTCGGCGGACTCCCTTTCGAGACCGCCGAGTTGAAGCTCGACGAGGGCAGCCGGCTGGTCCTCTACACGGACGGACTGGTCGAGGACCGGGAACGCGACATCGACGTGGGCCTGGAGATGCTCCGCACGGCACTCGCCCGGGCCGGCGACTCCCCCGAGGACACCTGCCGGGCCGTCCTGGACTCGGAGTTGTCGGTACGCCCGAGCGACGACATCGCCCTCATCGTCGCCCGCACCCGCGCCCTCGGCGCCGACCGGATCGCCGAATGGCGCGTACCGTCCGACCCCGCCGCCGTCGCCGACATGCGCGCCTCGGTCACCCGCCAGCTGACCCACTGGGGCCTGGACGAGCTGACCTTCACCACCGAACTCATCCTCAGCGAACTGGTCACCAACGCCATCCGCTACGGCAACGACCCCGTCCGCGTCCGCCTGTTGCGCGACCGCACCCTGATCTGCGAGGTCTACGACGGCAGCACCACGTCACCGCATCTGCGGTACGCGGCGATGACGGACGAGGGCGGCCGGGGCCTGTTCCTGGTGGCCCAGCTCTCCGAGCGGTGGGGTACGCGGTACACCCCGGCCGGAAAGGTCATCTGGGCCGAACAGGCGTTGTGAGTCCTAGACTTCGCCGAGAATCGGCACCATCACGTCGAAGTCGTTCGCGAAGACGGCGATGAACAGAGGCTCGCCCGCCGCGACGTACTCCAGGATCCGGGACGAGGGGTTGACGGCCAGCGCCTCGCGCCACCAGGTCGGTTTGCGTGTCCCGGTGCGCCGCAGCTCGGCCGGCAGGGCGACCTCGGTTCCGCGCCGCGCGGGCGTCCAGGTCAACAGACCGTCCGCGTCCCTCGCGAGCCGTCCGGGTCGCCAACGGCCCTCCCGCTCGGGCCACTTCAGCATGCAGACGGGTCCTCGTCCGGACGTCAGGGCCCGGCGCAGTCGCACACTGCGCGTGATCCGGTCGGTGACGAAACCGCCCAGCACGAGGACCACCAGTGCTACCACCATGCGCACATCAAACCAGGTCGCACGCGGCGCCCGCACCGACCACGGGCGCCGCCACACTCCCCTACTCGTCGATCGCCGCCCCGAACCGGGCCGCCTTCGCCGCGCCGCCGAGGTCCGCCGCGCCGTACAGCGAAGAGCCCTCCGCGAGCAGGCCGCCCGGACCCGCAGGCAGCAACCACACATAGCCGTCACCGGAGTTCTCGCCCGGTGCGGAGGCTACGAGTTCGGCACGGCCGTCGCGGTTCGTGTCGGCCAGGCGGACCTGGGAGCCCCAGGCGTCGTCGGCCTCTGCGGTGCCGGGGATGTTCGCGGTGTTCTGGTCGAAGGACTGGGCTCCGGTCGCGGTCACGCCGTCGCGCGAACCGCGCAACAGCCAGACGGCGCCCGCGTCCTGGACGGTGCCGATGTCCTCGCCGGGCGCGCCGACGGCCACGTCCGCGTAGCCGTCGCCGTCCACGTCACCGACGGAGAGGTCGTTGCCCCAGGCGTCGCCGTGCTCCGAAGTGCCGGGCACGCCCGGGGAGTTCTGCGACCACCAGTCGGCGGGGCCGGTGGGGCCTGCCGAACTGCCGTAGTAGACAGCGATCTTGCCTCCGTCGTCGCCCTCGGCCTTGTCGTCGGCGCTGCTGAGCTGGCCGAGCACCAGGTCGTCGTAGCCGTCGTGGTTGATGTCGCCGGAGGCGGTGCCGAGGCCGCCGTTGAGGTCCTGACGGTACGTCAGCGAGGTTTCCCCGCCCGTGTAGAGGGCCGACCAGCCCTGCTGGTAGTCGTCGTCGGGGCTGTAGCCGGAGATGACGAGGTCGGCGAAGCCGTTGCGGTCGTAGTCGCCGGTGGTGAGGTAGGCGGGCTGGAGGCGGTGGCCGCCGGGGTGGGTGGTCGTGTTCAGGACGCCCATCGTGTGCAGGATGCCGGTGTGGTAGGTGAAGATCTGGGCACCGTTGTCGTCGAGTACGGCCATCTCGTCGGTGTCGGTCGCCCCGGTGAAGCGGGCCGCCGCCACGGACTGGCCGAAGCGGGCGCCCGCCTTCGGGGTGGCGGAGGTGAAGGAGTCGTTCGTCTCGGCTCCGAGGCCCGCCTTGGAGCCGTAGAGGACGGTGACGCGGCCCGCGTTCTCGATGGTGCCCTCGTCCTCGCCGGGCGCCCCGATGATCGCGTCGTCGCAGCCGTCGCCGTCCAGGTCGCCGGTGGCGATCGCCTGGCCGAAGGAGTCGTAGGTCTCCGAGGTGCCGGGGACGCCGGGCGTGGACTGGCTGATGACGGCCGTACGGCCCTTGGGGACCGTGTTGTTGGTGGCGATGCCGTTCGGGGCGCCGTACTGGACGGTGACGTAGCCGGCGCCCTCCTTGCCGTCGACGGTGCCGCCCGGCGCGCCGATCAGGACGTCGTCGTAGCCGTCCCCGTTGAAGTCGCTGTTGCGGTCGACGGCGCTGGTGCCGCCCGGGACGCCCGCGTAGCTGGCCGGGGCGGCGACGATGCCGGCGCCGGCCAGGAGCAGGAAGGTCGCGGACGCGACTGCGGCGGAGACCTTCTTGCGTGACACGTTCGTCATGATGTGTTCCCCCGTGGGTCAAATCTGTTGCGGTCAGGGGGTTCGACACGGGACATGACGCGGGAGTTGTGGTGCCTCGGTGTGCTGTGACACCTCGGTGACAACTGTTGCGTGGCACAGACGAGGTCAGCCGAGCGCCTTGTCCAGGTTGAACGCGGCGCTGATCAGGGCGAGATGGGTGAACGCCTGGGGGAAGTTGCCCTGTTGCTCGCCGGTGCGGCCGATCTCCTCGGCGTACAGGCCGAGGTGGTTGGCGTAGGTGAGCATCTTCTCGAAGGCGAGGCGGGCCTCGTCGACGCGGCCGGCCCGGACCAGGGCCTCGACGTACCAGAAGGAGCAGATCGAGAACGTGCCCTCGTCGCCGCGGAGTCCGTCGGGGCTGGCCTGCGGGTTGTAGCGGTAGACGAGGGAGTCGGAGACCAGTTCCTCGGTCAACGCGTCCAGTGTGGAGAGCCACTTGCGGTCGGTGGGGGCGATGAACTTCGCCAGAGGCATCATCAGCAGCGCGGCGTCGAGGACGTCGCTGCCCTCGTACTGGACGAAGGCCTGGCGGGTCTCGGACCAGCCGCGGTCCATGATGCGGCGGTAGATGGTGTCGCGACAGCCGCCCCAGTACGGCAGGTTGGCGGGCAGGCCGCGGCGGCCGGCGAGGCGGATCGCGCGCTCGATCGCCACCCAGCACATCAGACGTGAGTAGAGGAAGTTCTTGCGGCCGCCGCGGGTCTCCCAGACGCCCTCGTCGGGCTGGTCCCAGTTGACGCAGACCCAGTCGACCAGGGCGCACACGTCGTCCCACTGGGCGCTGGAGATGGGCTCGGCCCACTTGTCGTAGAGGTAGATGGAGTCGATCAGGGCGCCGTAGATGTCGAGTTGGAGCTGGTCGGCGGCGGCGTTGCCGACGCGGACCGGGGCGGACTTCTGGTGGCCTTCGAGGTGGGGGAGTTCGCGTTCGGTGAGTTCGGTGCGGCCGTCGATGCCGTACATGATCTGGAGCGGGCCCGACGGGTTGCCGTCGCCGGGGCTGATGTAGCGGGACACGAACTGCATGAACGCCTTGGCCTCGCCGGTGAAGCCGAGGCGCAGCAGCGCGTAGACGCAGAAGGCGGCGTCGCGGATCCAGACGTAGCGGTAGTCCCAGTTGCGCTCGCCGCCGAGCTGTTCGGGAAGGCTGGTGGTGGGGGCGGCGACGATCGCGCCGGTGGGGGCGTAGGTCAGCAGCTTGAGGGTGAGGGCGGAGCGGTGGACCATCTCGCGCCAGCGGCCCCGGTAGCGGGACTGGGACAGCCAGCGGCGCCAGTAGGCGACGGTCGTGTTGAACTCCTCCTCGGCCTCCATGCGCGCGCAGTTCCGGGGGGTGACCTCGCCGTCGACCTGGTCGAGGGCGAACACCTCGGACTCGCCCTCGTCGAGTTTGAAGTCGGCCCACACGTCGGCCTCGTCGCACTCCAGGGGGACGGTTGCGGTGAGCGCGAGGGACTTCTCGGCGGACTCGAAGAGAGCCACGTCGCCGACCATCCGCGCGGTGTGCGGGCTGGCGCCGTAGTCGAACCTGGGGGCGACGCGGGTGCGGAACGGGACGGTGCCGCGCACGCACAGCACCCGCCGGATCAGGCGGTGCCGGGCGGACTCGTCCGTCTCGCTGGTCACCGGCATGAAGTCCTGGACCTCGCCGACACCGTCCTCGGTGAAGAACCGGGTGATCAGGACGTTGGTGTCGGGGAAGTAGAACTGCTTGGTGCGGGCGGGCACGGCCGCGGCGAGTTCGAAGGAGCCGCCGCGCTCCGCGTCCAGGATCGCGGCGAAGACGCTGGGGGCGTCGAAGGACGGGCAGCAGTACCAGTCGATCGTGCCGTTGGTGCCCACCAGGGCCACGCTCCGCAGATCGCCGATCAGTCCGTGCTCGGCGATGGGCAGATATCCGGGTCCGGTGGGGGTGTCCTGTTCGGGCGGGGTCTCGACCATCGCGGCAGCCTCCCTGGTTCGGGCCCGCGCGGGCCGGTTCCAGCTTAGGTTCACGTTCTCGTTCGGCCACTCTTCCGGATGCACACTGGGGGTGGGCAGGGAATCGTGGGAAATGGGATCTACGGCACGTGTCCGGTCCCAGTCGAGGAGGCACCATGTCCACAGCACAACCCGATGAAGACGCTGACCGCGCCACCCCGGACGCGCTGCTGCACACGCGCACCGGTACCGAGGTGGCCCCGGAGGACGTGGTCCTGGCGGCCGGCCGGGACGTCACCCCGAAGAATCTGGAGTGGGCCAAGCGGAAGATCGAGACGGAGGGGGCGGCCGCGCTGGACAAACTGCTCCCTTAGCCGTCCTGTGCGCACCTGGTTACCCGTTCACCCTTTCGGAGAGGGCGCTCCGGCTGACAGACTCCGGAGGTGCCCGACTTCGACATGCTTGTCATCGGTTCAGGACCGGGCGGCCAGAAGGCCGCCATCGCCGCGGCCAAGCTCGGCCGCCGGGTCGCCGTCGTCGACCGCCCCGACATGGTCGGCGGGGTCTCCATCCATACCGGCACCATCCCCTCCAAGACGCTGCGCGAGGCGGTGCTGTATCTCACCGGTCTCACCCAGCGCGATCTGTACGGGCAGAGTTACCGCCTGAAGGACGACATCACCGTCGGCGACCTGACCGCGCGCACGCAGCACGTGGTCAGCCGTGAAGTGGACGTCATCCGCAACCAGTTGTCCCGCAACCAGGTCTCGCTGTTCGCCGGCACGGGCCGCTTCGTCGATCCGCACACCATCGCCCTGACCGATGTCACGGGCCACGAACGGCTGTTGACCGCGGAGAACATCATCATCGCCACCGGTACGCGTCCCGCGCGGCCGGACACCGTCGAGTTCGACGGGCAGACCATCATGGACTCGGACAACGTCCTTGACCTGCCCAAGGTCCCCCGGTCCATGGTCATCGTCGGGGCCGGGGTCATCGGCATGGAGTACGCCTCCATGTTCGCCGCGCTCGGCAGCAAGATCACGGTGGTGGAGAAGCGCGCGGGGATGCTCGACTTCTGTGACCTGGAGGTCATCGAGTCGCTCAAGTACCACCTGCGGGACCTCGCCGTGACCTTCCGTTTCGGGGAGACGGTGGCCGCCGTCGAGCGGCACTCGAACGGCACGCTGACGGTCCTGGAGAGCGGCAAGAAGATCCCGGCCGACGCGGTGATGTACTCCGCCGGACGGCAGGGTCTGACCGACGAACTCGACCTGGACAAGGCCGGGTTGTCCGCCGACAGGCGCGGCCGGATCGATGTCGACGAGAACTACCGCACCGCGGTCCCGCACATCTACGCCGTCGGTGACGTCATCGGCTTCCCGGCGCTCGCGGCGACCTCGATGGAGCAGGGCCGTACGGCCGCTTACCACGCCTGCGGTGAGCCCGTGCACCGGATCGACGACCGGCAGCCGATCGGCATCTACACCATTCCGGAGATCAGCTTCATCGGGAAGACCGAGGACCAACTCACCGAGGAGTGCGTGCCGTTCGAGGTCGGGATCTCCCGCTACCGCGAACTCGCGCGCGGCCAGATCATCGGCGACTCGCACGGCATGCTGAAGCTGCTGGTCTCCCCCACCGACCGCACCCTGCTCGGCGTGCACTGTTTCGGTACCGGCGCGACGGAGCTCATTCACATCGGCCAGTCGGTGATGGGCTGTGGCGGAACGGTCGACTATCTCGTGGACGCGGTCTTCAACTACCCGACGCTGGCGGAGTCCTACAAGGTCGCCGCCCTCGACGCGACGAACAAACTGCGGCAGATCGACCGACTCGGCGACTGATCGTTCACAGGAGATTACTCGCTGGTCAATCTTGAAAGGTCAAGAGCTACGGCTATCATCACACCCACACACGGTGTGACCGTCCGCCGACGCAGCGGTTAAGCGGTATCCACCATTCCCTTTCGTTGTTCCGACCGGCCAAGGACCCGAGGCCACCCCTCTCCGGGTCCGGGGCCGGTCCGCTCAACTCCGCACGTCGTGCAAGACGGAAAGCAGCGCAACCATGAGCAACAACAGGGGCAGAGGGCTACAGGCCAACGCCCTCGGAACGTTCGACACCGTCGTGATGGCCGTGGCGGGCAGCGCCCCGGCGTACTCGATCGCGGCGACCACCGCGGTCCTCGTCGGCGCGGTGGGGCTGGCCAGTCCGGCCGCCCTCCTGTACTGCGCGATACCCATGCTGGGCATCGCGCTGGCCTTCAGCTACCTCGGCCGTATCGACGTGAACGCGGGCGCCAGTTACTCCTGGGTGGGGCGCACCCTGCACCCCTTTCTGGGCTTCATCAGCGGCTGGGCGCTGGTGATCTCCGCCACCATCTTCATGGTCGCCGGGTCACTGCCCGCCGGGTCGATGACCCTGTCACTGTTCGATCAAAGTCTCGCGGACAACACGGCGTTGTCGACGGTCGTCGGCGCCGCCTGGTTCGTGATCATGCTGCTCGTGGTGCTCGGCGGCGCCCGGCTCACGGTCCGGGCCCAGCTCGTCATGTCCGGTGTGGAGCTGGGGATTCTGGCGCTGTTCGCGGCCCTGGCCGTCGTCCACACCGGCAACGCCCGTGTCTTCGACTGGTCCTGGCTGGGCTTCAGCCACTTCGACGGGGTGTCCGGCTTCGCGTCGGGCGCGCTCATCGCCGCGTTCTACTACTGGGGCTGGGACGTCACCAGCAACCTCAGCGAGGAGACCCGCAACAGCCGCCGTACGACCGGACTCGCGGGCCTGATCGGCGTCGGCATCGTGTTCCTGCTGTTCGAGGTGTTCACCATCGCGGTGAACGTCATCCTGTCCTCGCGACAGATCGAGAGCAACGACGCCAATGTGCTGGCCGTGCTCGGCGACGAGATCTGGCCGGGCTGGGGCGGCAAGCTGCTGATCGTGTCGGTGATGCTGTCCACCATCGCCACCCTGGAGACCACGCTCATCCAGGTCACGCGGTCGCTGTTCGCGATGGGCCGCGACCGTACGATGCCATCCGCGCTGGGCCGGGTGCACCGCACCTGGAACACGCCCTGGGTGGCGATCGTCGTGGTGGGCGGGGTGGCGCTGGCGATGTTCATCGCCTCCAACGCGCTCGGTTCGGTGGGCGAGATCCTCGCCGACGCGATCTCGGCGATCGGTCTGCAGATCGCCGTGTACTACGGGCTTGCGGGCCTCGCGGTGGTCGTCGCCTACCGCAAGATGCTGTTCAAGTCGGCGGGGAACTTCCTCTTCGGCGGGCTGTGGCCGCTGTTCGGCGCCCTGTTCATGTTCTGGATCTTCGTCGAGTCGCTGAGCAGCCTGAGCACCGCCGCGATCTCCATCGGTATCGGCGGCCTTGCCGCGGGCCTGATCCCGATGTTCTGGTACTGGAGGCAGGGCAGCGAGTACTACCGGCCCTCGCGGCTCGACGCCACACGCACCGTGGAGACGGACTACGTCCCCGACGACTTCGCGCCCGAACAGTCCCGGGTCCACCAGGGTCTCCCGACGGACTTCTGAGGGGCACCCGATGGCGCGAGACCGCTACACCCCCGACTTCGACCCCGACTGCGGGGACGCGCCCCTCAGCTCCGCCCGGCAGGACATCGTGATCGGCCGCTGGCAGGGGCTGCGGGACCTGCTGCGGAACACCGGCGCTCACTGGCTCGCCCGCGGCCACCGCGTCCGGATGCTCGCGCAGGCCTGTGCGAGCAGTTCGACGGTGGAGTCGTGGCTCGCCGCCGAGCCCGGCAGCGGCGACGCGCTCACCCTGCGGGCGGCCACGGAGACCGCCCGGGCCTTCAACCTGGCCATCGCGGCGGGCCGGGGCGTACCCGTCGACCGCAACCGCATCGACGCCGCCGTCATGGCCTGCCTCCAGGCCGCGGAGACCTATCCGGACGACCCCACGCCGTGGATCTCCCTGATCTCCGTCGCCCGTCTGTACCCGGCGGGCGTACGGCGGCAGGAACTCGCGCGCTGGTGGGACGAGTTGCACCGGCGCGACCCCTACAGCGTCGAGGGCCACCTCCAGGTCCTGCACTACTACTCCTCCCGCTGGCACGGGAGCCACGGCCTGATGTACGACTTCGCCCGGGACGCGGCGGGCGTGGCACCGCCCGGGTGCGCGCTGCCGGTGCTGGTGCAGTACGCGCGGGTCGAGGAGTACCGCTTCGCCCTCAACTCTGCCCTGGGCCAGCAGGCCGCCGTGGGCCTCGGCCAGCACTGGACGCACGACGGCGCCGTCAGCGACGTACGGCGGACCTGGCAGCGCTGGATCGCGGCCCGCGAGGAGGGCATGATCCAGCCCGGCGAACTCCGCGACCTCAACTACCTTGCGCACGCGGCCTGTTACGCGGGGACCAAGGACGTGGCGGCGGCCGTGCTCGGCATGATGGGGCGCCGGGCGACGCCGACGCCCTGGTCGTACACCGGGGACGCGGAGAAGCAGATCGTCAAGTCGCGCAAGGAGCTGGGGGTCCGTTCCTGACGGCCTACTCGGCGGGCTGCTCCGCCGGCTGGGCGAGGCCCGCCGTCCACTTGTCCTCGATCCGGCCGAACTTCCACACCAGCAGGGCCACGGCCCAGGTCGCGAAGAAGAGGCCGACGATGACGAAGCCGATGATGTTGAGGTCGAGGCCCGCGATCCAGTCCCAGAAGAAGCCGTGCAGGTCGAGCTTCTCGGCGAACAGCCCCAGGAGTTCGACCGTGCCGATGATCAGGGCGACGGCGACGGACAGACCGGTGATCGTGAGGTTGTAGTAGACCTTGCGGACCGGCTTGGAGAAGGCCCAGCCGTAGGCGAAGTTCATGAAGGTGCCGTCGATCGTGTCGAGCAGCGACATGCCCGCGGCGAACAGGACCGGCAGGCACAGGATCGCGTACCAGGGCAGGCCGGAGGCGGCGCCCGAGCCCGCGAGGACCAGCAGCGCGATCTCGGTCGCGGTGTCGAAGCCCAGGCCGAAGAGCAGGCCCAGCGGGTACATCTGCCAGGACTTGGTGATGGACTTCATGAAGCGGCCCAGGATGCGGTTCATGAAGCCGCGGTTGTTCAGGTGCTCCTCCAGCGCGGCCTCGTCGAAGTCGCCCGAGCGCATCTGGCGGAACACCTTCCAGATGCCCGCCAGGATGACGAGGTTGATGCCGGCGATGACGTAGAGGAAGGTGCCCGAGACGGTCGTGCCGATGAGGCCGGTGACGTCGTGGAGCTGGGAGTTGTCGTCCTGGACCGGGCCCGCGAGTGCCTTGACGCCGAGGGAGAGCAGGAGGGTCAGGCCGAAGACGATGCTGGAGTGGCCGAGCGAGAACCAGAAGCCCACCGACAGCGGCCGCTTCCCCTCGCTCATCAGCTTGCGGGTCGTGTTGTCGATGGCCGCGATGTGGTCCGCGTCGAACGCGTGCCGCATGCCGAGGGTGTACGCGGTGACGCCCATGCCGATGCCGAACGACTTCTGGCCGACGCTGTAGTGCCCCGGTGCGACGATCCACACGAGCGTGAACCAGCCGATCACATGCAGCGCCAGGATGAAGCCGGCCATGCCCCCGACCCTGGTCCACTCCTGCCGCGTCATGGACGTACGGACGCGGTACCAGACCGATGCCCTGGCGGCGCGGGGCGAAGTGGTGTCGGGGACGGCCGTCATCAAGGAGGGTCTTTCTTCCGGGTACGCGGTTGCGGCATGCAACCACGCGCCATCCTCCCGTACCTGCAACCCATTCGCAGTAACGGTCGGCAAAGCCCACGGCAGGTCTTGCCCAAGGGAAGGAAAAGTTCCTGGTCAGGTCGCCAGCAGACCCCGCCCCAGCCAGTCCTTGGCGTCCTTCACCCCGGGCAGCGCGTAGAAGTAGCCGCCCCCCGTCGGGGAGATGTAGTCGACCAGGGGTTCATCGATCAGCCTGGTCTGGGTCGCCTCGAACTGCCGCTTCACGTCCTGCTGGTAGCAGCAGAAGACCAGGCCCATGTCGAGGTTGCCGACGGTGTCGATGCCCCGGTCGTAGTTGTAGCCGCGGCGCAGGATGCGCGAGGTGTCGGTGGCCGTGGTGCGCGGGTTGGCGAGACGTATATGGGCGTCGAGCGGGATCGCGGTGCCCTTGGGGTCCTTGGCGTACTGCGGGACGTCCGTCTCCTTGGCACCGTCCAGCGGGGCGCCGGTGTCCTTGCGGCGGCCGAACATCAGCTCCTGCTCGCTGAGCGAGACCCGGTCCCAGAACTCGACGAGCATGCGGATGATCCGGATCACCTGGTAGCTGCCGCCGCTCGCCCAGGCGGGCTCGCCCTGTCCGTCGCCGACCCAGATCAGCCGGTCGGTCTCGCGCGCCGACTTCACGTCCGGGTTCGCTATGCCGTCCTTGAAGCCGAGCAGATTGCGCTGGGCGCCGGTGGGACGCGGGGTGTTCTGGAAGCCGTCGATACGCCACTTGATCTGCATGCCGCCCCGGGTGTGCCGGGCGATGTCGCGCAGGGCGTGCAGCACCGTGTCCTGCCGGGCGGCGCACACCTGGAGCGACAGGTCGCCGTGGCACTCGGCGGCGCGCAGGTTGTCGTTCGGGAAGGTCCTCATCGGGGTCAGCCGGCTCGGCTTGGCCTTGGCGAGGCCGTAGCGGTCGTCGAAGAGGGACGCGCCCACGCCGACGGTCACCGTGAGGGCGTCGGCGGGGACCTCCGGTCCGAGGATGCCGTTGTCGGCGGGCGGCGCGCCGACGCCGAGGTCGGCGGGGGTGCCGCCGGAGGTGAGGAGGCGAGCCCGCTCTGTGATCGTGCGCAGGAGATCGGCCAGTTCGGCGCGGTTGTCGGCGATCACGTCGAGGGAGACGAAGGTCGCGGCGGCCGGCGCCGGGGTGAGGATGCCCGCCTGATGGGTGCCGTGGAACGGCACCTTCGCCGCGTTCGTGGTGTCCGCGGCCTGCGCCTGGGCCGTGCCGCCGGTCTCCGCGAGCGCGAACGCCCCGCCGGCCAGCACCGCGCCAGCGGCCCCGGCGCCGAGCGCCGTCCGGACGAAGGAGCGGCGGCCGGCTCCGGCCGGGCAGCCCGGGGTTTCGGCAGTGGACATCGGACGGTTCCCTTCACTACGGCCAGTGCTGTTCGTGTTCTCGGCGCTCATCACGCGGACTTCCTGATCTCCAGCAGGTCCGGCACCGGGGCCAGATCCTCCAGCAACTGCCCGGTGGCACCGTTGAGATGGGCTCGGGTCGCCGGGTCGAGCTGCTCGATGGGCGTCCAACTGCCGCCGTGGTGCGCCGAGTCGAGCAGCTTCTGCAGCCGGGCCACGGCAGTGTCGACGGTCGAAAGCAGCGTCGAGGACTCCTTGGTCAGCAACGGCCTGAGTACGGTGAGGAGTTCACGGGTGCCGGCGAGGTTGCTGTCGACGGTCGCGAGGTTGGTGCCGCTGCCCCCGTCGGTATCGCCGGTGAGCTCGAACTGCAGGGCGTTCTCCAGGATTTCGTGGGCCCGCAGCGGCAGGTCGCCCGGGTCGAAGTCCTGCGTGGGGAACGCCTTCCGCAACCCCACGACGGCGGTGGCGAGTTGCTGCGCGGGCACCTTCAACTCGCTTGCCGGCTGCCCGTGCCACAGCCCGTACTCGATGCGGTGGAAGCCGGCGAAGTCCTTGTCGTCGACTCCCCCGGCCAGCCCGTCGGCCCGGCCGTTGATCTTCTGGTCGAAATCCTCGAAGGTTCCGTAGGCGGCACCGAGCGAGGAGTAGGTGCGGTGCGCGGTCAGCCAGTCGGTGCGCGCCTTGCCGAGGTGGTTGCCCGCGATGTCGGCGCTGAGCTGCCGGGTCTGGGTCTCGAGGGTGGCCAGGCCCTGGTCGACGTAGACCTTGTAGGCCTTGAGGGGCGCGGCGAGGTCGTTCTCGGAGACGGGGACGACCGCCTTCACCGTCCCTCCCCCGCCGCTGACGTGCACGGTGGCCGAGGTGACAGCCTTCGCGCCGGTGGGGACGCAGCGCCAGGCGTACGAGCCGCCCGCGACGGTGGCGACCAGGTCCCGGGTGGTGCCCGGTGCCAGGCCCTCGACCTCGCCGTACACCGCGCCGGTGGCCGGGTCGATGAGGTACACCTCGGACGTCTTGTCGCCGGTGTTGTGCATCTGGAAGGTCTGGCGTCCGGTGTCGGGCGCGGTGAAGCCCTTGCCGCACTCCGTCTCGGAGACGGCGACCGTCTCGGAACTCGCGGGCTTGGGGCGGGCGAAGGCGACGACGAGCCCGGCCACGACGGCGGGTACGGCGACCACGGCGACGGGGACGACCCAGACCGGGCGGCGGCTCGGGGACGCCTCGGGTGCGCGCGCTTCGGCGGGTTCGGGCGCGGGCGTCCTGGTCCGTACGCCGCGCACGAACAGCGGCAGGACCACGGCGAGATAGCCGACGTAGGCGACCACCTGGAGCCAGGTCATCGTGGGCATCAGGTTGAACACGCCCTGGATGAGGGTGCTGTACCAGGAGCCGGCGTCGACGCTGCCGCTGAGGTCGAAGGCGTACGTCGTCAGACCGGGCAGGACACCGCCCTCCTGGAGGTCGCGCAGGCCGCAGCCGAGGACGCCGGCGGCGATGACGACGAGGACGGCGCCGGTTACGGTGAAGAACCTCGTCAGGTTGATCCTGAGGACCCGGCGGTACAGGCCCCAGCAAAGGCCCGCCGCGAGGACGAGGCCGATGGCGGCGCCGGCCAGGGGGCCGGAGGACTCGCCGGCCGCGCGGGCGGTGGTCCACAGGAAGAGGGCCGTCTCCAGGCCCTCGCGCCCCACCGCGAGGAAGGAGGTGAGCATCAGGACGCCCGCGCCCATGCCGAGCGCGCCGGTCACCTTCTCCTTGATCTCGCCGGAGAAGGTGCGGGCCGAGCGGCGCATCCAGAACACCATCGCGGTGACGAACGCGACGGCGATCACGCTGAGGACACCGCCGAACGCTTCCTGGGCGGTGGCGGAGAGGTTGGCCGCGGTGAACGTGAGCACGGCGCCGAAGCTCAGCGCGAGGGCGATCGCGGCCAGCACGCCGGTCCACACCTGCGGCAGACGGGACTTGGCATCGGCGCGGACGAGGGTGGCGACCAGGATCGAGACGATGAGTCCCGCTTCCAGCCCCTCCCGCAGCCCGATCAGAAAGCTGGGAAACGCGTCGTCCCACATTGGGTGCGACTCCTCCTGGGTTAGTGAAGGCATGCCTTACTTCGCGGACCATCATGACTACATGCGTGTAGTCCGTCGGTCATGAATCGGCAACGACCGGGCAAAAGTGCGGAACTCCTCGCGTGCCGCGATCGTCTACAGTTGAGTAGACCGTCTACAGATTTGTAGTCATACCGGCGAAGGGGCCCACGACGATGACCACACCCTTGGACCTGGCGTCCCAGCTCGCCGTGAACGTGCTGGACGCCAAGTCGCTGCTGGCCGCCTTCGGTGTGCTGGGAGTCGGCGTGGTGATGTTCGCCGAGACGGGGCTGCTGATCGGGTTCTTCCTGCCCGGCGACTCCCTGCTGTTCACGGCGGGCCTGCTCTGCACGGGCGGCGCGGACAGAGCCGTGAAGCTGTCGCTCCCGCCGCTCCTGGTCGCGGCGGCGGTGGGCGCGCTCGCCGGAGCGCAGTGCGGCTATCTGCTCGGCCGGAAGGCGGGCGGCGCGCTGCTCACCCGCAGCCGGTCGACCCGCCTGCACGAAGGCGCCCGGCGCGCCGAGGAGTTGCTCGACCGGTACGGCCACGCGAAGGCGGTCGTGCTGGCCCGTTTCGTGCCCGTGGTGCGGACGGTGCTGAACCCGATGGCGGGCGCGCTCGGGGTGCCCGTCCGGACGTTCACCGTGTGGCAGGTGGTCGGCGGTCTGGTGTGGAGCCTGGGACTGACGCTGGCCGGTTACGCGCTCGGTTCCTCGGTCCCGAACGTCGACAAGTACCTGCTGCCCATGGTCGCGGTGATCGTGGTCGTGTCCCTGCTCCCCCTCGCCGTCGAGGTCCGCCGCTCCCGCCGGGCGGCCCGGGCGGCGAAGGCCGGGGAGGCGCACGGATGATCCTCGTCGCCTTCCAGGGGTCCTCGATCGACGGCTCGGCCTACGAGGACGTGGTCAACTCGGCTCAGCAGGCGCCCGGTTGGCTGGACAACACGGTCTCGGCCTGGTCGGCGTACGGGCTCGCGGTGTTCGCCCTCCTGATGGTCGTGGGCTGGTGGCGGGCGCGCCGGGTGGGCGCCGAGGCCGCGCTCACGGCGCTGGCCGTGCCGCTGGTCGTGGTGGCCGTGTACGGGATCGACACCCTGCTGAAGTCGCTGGTGCACGAGAACCGCCCCTGCCAGACCCTGCGGGTGGTCACGCTGGAGGCGTGTCCGGCGCGGGGCGACTGGTCCTTCCCCAGCAATCACGCGACGATCGCGGCGGCTGCGGCGGTCGCCCTGTTCTTCGTCTCCCGCCGGCTCGGCGCGCTCGCGGCGGTGGCCGCGCTCGCGATGGCGGTGTCGCGCGTGTGGGTCGGGGTCCACTATCCGCACGACGTCGTGGCGGGCGTCCTGGTCGGCACAACGCTCGCGTTCGGCGCGATGGTCCTGGTGCGGCGCCGGCCGAAGTCCCTGGCACGGCGGATCACGTCAGGCCGGCTGCGACCGCTGGTGGTGTCATGAACCGCAAGGACGTCGCCGAGCTGGCCGGCAGCGTGGGCGTCGGCGCCTGGACCGCGTTCGGTGTGCTGAGCATGGTCGTGATCGGGCGCGACGGCGTTCCGCTGTTCACCGACGAGGATCTGCTGTCGTGGTCCGTCGCCCACCGCCCGGACGTGGCGGTTGCGGTGGCACGCGGTGTGAGCGCGACCGGCACGGGTTTCGTCCCGTACGCCCTCGTCGTCCTCGCCGGACTCCTCACCGGCCGCACCGTGCGCCGGCGGCTGCTCGCCGCGGCCCTGGCGGCGGCCTGCCTGGCCGCCGGACAAGGACTGCGCTACGGCGTGATGACGTGGGTCGCGCGGCCCCGCCCGCCGCTGGCCGACTGGGCCGGACACGCCTCGGGCTGGTCGTTCCCCTCGGGCCACACCACCACGGCGGCGGTCACCGCCGGGCTGGTGATCCTCGCGATAGGCGTGCGCAACCCGCACGGACGGACCACGCTCTGCCTGGCCGTCGGCTGCTGGGGCGCGCTGGTCGGGCTGACCCGGGTGTATCTGGGCGTGCACTGGTTCACCGATGTGCTCGGCGGCTGGCTGTTCGCCGTCGGCTGGCTCGGCGTGTGCCTGTGCGCGGCGGCCTGGTGGCTGCCCTCGTGGCTGCTCACGGACCCGCCCGACGGAGCCGCACCGCCACGGGAAGAACACGCGTCCCGGGGTTCCGCGTCGTAGCCGGTGGCCGTCTCCAGCCGGGGCCGGACCGGGGCCGGGCGGTGCGCCCTCGACTCCTCCGTGTCCTCCGGGCCGTCCGGCGCGTCGAGTTCGCGCTCGAACCAGACTTCCCTGCCCTCCTCGACGAGTCGGACGGGGTCGGCAACGGCTTTACTTCCAGGACGTGTTGGGCACGGACGTGCAGCGGACGACTGCTGGTGGCCAGTACGCGCACCCTCGTCGTCTTCGCGAGGAGCGTCTCGACGAGCCTGGCGCACGCGTGCGCCAGGTGTTCGCAGTTGTCGAGGACGAGCAGCGACTCCCGGTCCTGGAGGTGGTCGACGAGGATGCGCTCAGCTCAGGGTCACCAGCCGATGGGCGGCGACCAGGCCTCTGACCTCGGCGGGATCCTGGCGTCGGCCGACGAAGCTCGTCGTCCTGACGGGCTGTCCGGTGTACTGGTCAACGCGTTCTCCGCTTCCACCCGGACAGTCCCGCTCAGGGTGCGACGGTCGGTCCGTCCGGGTGGCTCCGGCGCTGTTCGACCATCTCGCGGGTCAGCGCCTCGGTCTCCGGCTCCGGCAGTCGCTCGAAGCCGTCCTCGGTGATGACCGACACGATGGGGAAGATACGGCGGTTGATGTCGGGGCCGCCGGTGGCCGAGTCGTCGTCGGCCGCGTCGTACAGCGCCTGCAGCGCGGCCAGGGCCGCGTCGCGCCGGGACATGCCCTGCTGGAACAGCTTCTTCAAGGAGCCCCTGGCGTACGGGGAACCCGAGCCCTCGGCGTGGAAGTCCGGCTTCTCGTAGGTGCCGCCGACGACGTCGAAGGTGAAGATACGGCCCTTGGCGCCCTCGGGGGCGGCGGGGTCGTAGCCGACGAGGAGCGGTACTACGGCGAGGCCCTGCATGGCCTGGCCGAGGTTCTGCCGGATCAGGCCGGCGAGGCGGGTGGCCTTGGCGTTGAGGGTCATCGGGATGCCCTCGATCTTCTCGAAGTGGGTCAGTTCGACCTGGTACAGCTTCACCATGTCGACGGCGAGTCCGACCGTGCCGGCGAAGGCGACCGCGGTGTAGTCGTCCGCCGGGTGGACCTTCTCCAGGTCGCGTTGCGCGATGACGTTGCCCATGGTGGCCCTGCGGTCGCCGGCGATCAGCACGCCGTCGCGGTAGGTGAGCGCCAACACCGTGGTGCCGTGCGGGAACTGACCGTCCTTCGCGCGGACGCCGTCCGGGAAGGGGCGGCGGGTGGGCAGCAGCGCGGGCCGGTGGGCGGCCAGGAAGTCGGTGAAGGACGAGGTTCCGGGGGTGAAGAACTCCTCCGCCAGCCGGCCGTCGGTCTCGTTCCCTGCCATGCGACTCCCCCTCGCCCGTGGGTCAACAACGATGTCCTACCTGAACCGGCGGAACGGGAAACGCCGTTCGGCGTCAGAGGTCCTTGCGGCGGACCAGTACCCCGAGGACCAGCAGGCCGGGGATCAGCGGCAGCCACACGGTGAGCAGCCGGTAGCCGAGGACGACGGACGCGGCGGCGGACGCCGTGGTTCCCGAGGCGGTGAGGGCGAAGACCAGGGCGGCGTCGAGGGAGCCGATACCGCCCGGGGTGGGCAGGAGGGCGGCGGCGCTGCTCGCGGCGAGGTACAGCAGCGCCACCCGGGCCGGGGACAGCGGCAGTTCGACGGCCTGCGTGACGCAGATCAGTACCAGCGAGTGCAGCGCGGCGAAGGCCAGTGAACCGCCCCACAGGGCCACCGCCCGCTGCGGCCTGGCGTGCACGGCCCGGATGTCCGTCAGCACCGTCGCGAGGGCACGCCGACACCGGGGCCACAGTGGGCAGTTGAGCAGTACGGCGACCAGCGCGACGACCGCGAGGACGATGCCCACCACGCCGACCGAGATGTGCGGGACGCGCAGCACGCCCGGGCAGGCCGTGGCGAGGACGCCGATGAGCACGATCCGGACGACCACGCCGGCGGTCGCCTTCACGGCGAGGGCGCTGGCCGAGCGTCCGACCGGGAGCCCGCAGCGCATCAGGAAGCGCAGGTTGACGGCACCGGCGCCGAGCCCGGCGGGCAGCACGTGGTTGGCGGCCGACGCGGCGAACTGCGCGGCCACCAGCCGTCCGCCGGGCAGCCGTTGGGGCACAGCGCCCTGCTGGGCGAGCGCCGAGGACACCCAGGTCCCGAAGGCGGCCGTCCCCGCCACCAGCAGCCAGCCCTGATCGGCTACGGCGAGCCGCCCGGCGCCGTTCGCGAGCACGGGCCAGTGGCGCCGGAGCAGACAGACCACGGCCACGAGCACACAGAGCGTCAACGCGCCCTGCCAGTAGGCACGTCCGCGACGGGTGCGGGTCGCCGCGGCGAGGTCGGGTGGTGCCGTCATGCGCCTCCGTCCCTCTCGATGATCGGAGCGACGCGCAGATCCAGTGTGCCGTAGTGGTGGACGGTCCAGTCGTGGGCGTACGCGGGTGGGCGGCTGCCGGCCGGTGTGATGTCGGCGACGGGCATACGGCGGGCGGTCCGGTCGATGGCGGTCCGGCTGGAGTTGGCGTTGTGTCCCGCGGTCGAGGCGGAGGCGCAGCCCGTGTAGAAGGCGACCGGGATGGCGTCCTGGCCGGTGAGCAGGCAGGGTCTGCGCACGCCGAGGCGGTGGAGTTCGGCGGCGGTGCGGGACCAGTCGCGGTGCTGGGCGTTCGTACGGCTCACCGTCCGTTCCAGGACGGCGAGTTGGACCGCCAGATGCCCGGCGAGCCCCACCGCGAGCAGGGTCACCGCGACCGGCCGCCACGCTCCGGTCGGCCTGGTGGCCAGCTGGATCAGCGCGTCGGCGACGGGGATCGCCGCCAGCGCGTAGGCGGGCAGCAGGAAGCGCGGAGCCGCGTAGCCGATCATGAAGAGATACGGGAAGGCGGCGGTCGCGGCGCAGGCGAACGGGACGAGGGTGGGCGCGGTGCGCCGGGCGCGGATGGCGACGACCACTCCGGCGACGGCGAGCACGGGCAGCACGAGCCACCAGACGTCGACCACCGGGTTGGGCAGGGCACCCGTGCACGGGCGGCACAGGGCGCGTCCGCCCAGGCTGCGCAGCTGGTCGGTGACCGCGAGGTGAAAGCCGAGTCCGCCCTCGATCGCCGAGGCGTCGTGCAGCCGCTGCGTCAGACCGCCGTAACTGACGAACGCCTCGATCACCCATTCCACGGCGCCGGAGGCGAGCCCGGCGAGGAGGACGGCCAGCAGCCGCCAGTGTCGGGCGAAGAGGCAGAGGACGAGGAGGGGCAGGCTCACCCACACGGCGTCGGTCGGCCGCATCCAGGCCATGAGGGACGCGCTCGCCGCCAGTCCCCACAGGGCCGAACGGTCGGCGTCGTCGGTCCGGGCCCGCAGGAAGCAGCCCGTCGCGGCCAGGGCGCCCACGGCGACCCAGTAGTTGGGCATGGCCTGCGGGCCGTAGAAGAGGGTCACCCAGAGGGAGGCGAAGAGGGTGCCCGCCAGGGCCAGGACGCGGACGGGGAACAGGGTGCGCCAGGTGCGGAGTGCGAGGAAGAGGGCGAGGCCGGAGAGGGCGGCGAGGTAGACGCGGAGCAGGGTGGTGGACGAGGACCAGGAGGTGACGGGTGCGACCAGGAGGGAGATGCCACGGGACCGGGGTGCGCTGAAGAAGGCGGCGGGGGCGTGCACGCTGATCTGGCTGACGTACACGGTCTCGTCCCAGCCGAGGCCCAACCCGGGCCGTACGAGCACCAGTTGGGCCAGGGTGAAGGCACCGGCCACCAGCGCAAGGGGGAACGCCGAGCGGCCGGACGCGGTCGGCGGTCCGGGCCGCCGGGTCCCGGCGAGTGTGGCGTACGTGCTGCCGGACATGACCCACCCTCCCCCCTACAGTTTGTAGGGTTACCGGCACCCTACAGCCTGTAGGAGTGGAGACGGGAGCCGGGGAAAACATGGACAAACTATCCCGACGTGGGAGTGGTCGCGGACTGGAATTGGGCCACGCGACTGACAGCCGCCGGAGCGATGCGTCCCCTTGGACAAGCGCGGCATCCGAACGGCACGGCGTTTCACGCCCGTTGCCCACGGGAACCCGGAGAACACCCCATCGAGAGCTCGACCGACGCAGAGAGAAGTTGAACCGCTGTGACCGCGCGCAACGCGAAGCAGAAAGTCCTGAACGTGGCCAGGACCGGCTGGTCGAAGGCCCGTGACCGCCGGGGCAAGGGCGTACGGACGTGCGTCAGCGCGGTGGAGAGCAGCGGATCCCCCGCGGCGGTGCGCACGAGCGCGGAGGGCAACATCGTCCGGGGTGAGGACTGACCGGCCTCCTGCCGCATCCCTGACCTGCCCGGCCTCACTGACCTGCCTGGTTGCCGGGCTGCGGGGAGCCCGGCGCCCTTGGCCGCGGAAGGTGTCGCCGATCCGGGTCTGGGTCACGGGGGTGCTGCTGGGCGGAACCCGTGATCAGGCGGAACCCGAGCCCCAACGCCGGCGCTTCTGGTCCTCACTGCGCCTGCTGCCCGACGTCCCGCCACCGGACAGCTGATGCGGGGTGAGCCGGTCACTCCCGTCCTTCGCGCGCGGCACCTCCTCCGGCTCGCGCATCTCCTGAATCTCGCCGGTCGGCCCGGACTCCGGCAGCCGGGGCTGCTCCTCCGGACGCGGCGGCACCGACTCCCGCCGACGGGCCTTCATCCCCAGCCGCACGGCCCAGACCAGCCCGACGACGAGGACCAAGCCGGCCACCACCGGAAAGACTCCAAGGGCCACTCCGCTCGACGCGGCCACATCCATGCTCGGTGTGTTCATCGCCGCCGGGTACCCCGGGGTCAACGGGCGAACCCGGCCCACCCCGGGGGCACTCGAGGTGGCCCCCCAAGACGTAACTGCCGCCGCGGCCCGCCGAGATACCCGGGAGACGTCAACATGGATCCGGTGAGAGAGGGCAGGCGCTCTGCATCCTGTTTTCCACCTGAGGCGGCACCGTGACCCTTCCCGTGAATGCCCGCCGACCGACCACAGCCGTCACCCTGGAAACCTCCGCCGTCATGAGTGACCTGCCGCGGATCGAGGACGGCGCCCAGGTAGCGCCCAAGGACGCACGCGTCCTGTCCAGGCTGTTCCTGGACCGGCTCCAGGTCCTGGAAGAGGGCACTCAGGAGTACCAGTACGCGCGGAACACGCTGATCGAGATGAACCTGTCCCTGGTGCGCTTCGCCGCGCGCCGCTTCCGCAACCGCGGCAACGGCGACATGGAGGACGTCGTCCAGGTCGGCACGATCGGCCTGATCAAGGCCATCGACCGCTTCGACCTGACCCGCGAGGTGGAGTTCACCTCCTTCGCGATCCCCTACATCGTCGGCGAGATCAAGCGCTTCTTCCGCGACACCACCTGGGCCGTGCACGTCCCGCGCCGCCTCCAGGAACTCCGCGTCGACCTCGCCAAGAGCAAGGAGACGCTCACCGCCACGCTGGGCCGCACCCCCACCGTGAGGGAACTCTCCGCCCACCTGGACCTGACCGACATCCAGGTGATCGAGGGTCTCGTCGCCGCCAACGGTTACATCGCCGGCTCCATCGACACCCCGGGCGGCGAAGCCGAGACCGACGAGGGCGCGCCGAAGTACGCGGACACGATGGGTGACGCCGACCCCGCCATGGAACTGTTCGAGGACCTGCACACGCTCGCCCCGCTGCTGCAACGGCTCGACGAGCGGGAGCGGACCATCATCGAGATGCGCTTCGGCCAGGAGATGACGCAGGCCCAGATCGGCCGCGAACTGCACGTGTCGCAGATGCAGATCTCCCGCCTTCTCACCCGCACCCTCAGCAAACTCCGCACCGGCCTCCTGGCCGCGTGACGTCCGCCGTCACGGCTGGGTCCCTCGCCCGCGCTCGGTGTCGCCCCGCGACCGGGTGGGCCTCCCACGCGGGCCGGAGCGCCGGCTTCACGTGCGCTGCCCGGGAGTGCGAATCACCGTGGACAACCATCCGGCACCGGCGGACTTCCACCGCCGGCAGTTGCCGTACTACGAGGACCTGTACCGGGACCGTCTGTCACCGCGGGGCGGACACCGCCTTTGACACTCATGCATGAGTCATGCATGGTTGATGGTATGGACACTTCATCGGACGGTCGTACCGGCAATCTGCTGGGAGCTCTGGTCACCGCGCTGGGCGACGCGCAGCGGGCAGCGAGCGAGAGCACGTCCGGGCAGAGCGGGGCCACGCCGGCCGCGCTCACGTACCTGTTGCAGGAGCCCGGCGCGGGCATCGACCGGATCTCCGGGCCGCTCGGTCTGACGCAGTCCGCGGCCACCCGCCTGGTGGACCGGCTCGAACGCGACGGCAAGGCACGCCGGGAACCGGGTGCCAACAGCCGCAAGGTGGCCATCTTCCTCACTCCGGAGGGAACACGCGAGGCGAGGCGGCTGCTGGAACTGCGCGGCGGCCTGATGGATGACGCGATGTCCGTGCTCGGGCCGCGCGAGAGAACGGTGCTGACCGGCTTCCTGGAACGGATGCTGGCCCATCTGACGACCGACGCCGATCACGGACAGCGCATCTGCCGCATGTGCGCCCTGGACGAGTGCCCCAAGCAGTCGTGCCCGGTCGACACGGCGGCCGACAGCGCGGTCGACATCCGGACGAAAGGACCGTCATGAACGGCGTCATGAGCGACAGGCTCCGGCCGGCGCGCGACAACCCGGCGCACAGCAGGTTACGGCTGACCGCCGTGGTCGGGCTGTTGCTCGTCACAGCCATCTGGGGCGCCACGTTCCTGGTCGTCAAGGACGCCACCGTGGGTATGCCCGTCTTCGACTTCCTGACCTGGCGGTTCGCGCTCGCCGCCGTGGTGATGGCGGCGATCCGCCCGTCGGTCGTACGGCGAATCGACCGGGGCACGCTTGCTCGCGGTGCCGGGGCGGGTTCCCTGCTGGGGATGTCGTACATCCTCCAGACCCTCGGCCTACAGCACACATCGGCGGCCGTCAGCGGATTCCTGACCGGTCTGTTCGTGGTGATCACGCCACTGCTGGCCTGGGCGTTGTTCCGCCAGCACCTGTCCCCGACGGCCTGGACAGCGGCCGCCACGGCGACCGCGGGCCTGGCGCTGATCACGCTCAGCGGGGTCTCGTTCGGCTCGGGGGAGGCGCTCACCCTGCTGTGCTCGGTCTGCTTCGCGCTGCACCTGCTGGCGCTGGGCCGCTGGTCCCCGGGCCGGGACGCCTACGCCCTCACCTTGGTCCAGCTGACGACGGCGTCGCTGATGTGCCTGATCGGCGCGGTCCCGCACGGCGTACGACCGCCCCAGAACGGCAGCACCTGGACCGCGGTCCTCGTCACGGCGGTGCTGGCTTCGGCGTTCGCCTACATGGTGCAGACGTGGGCGCAGAAGCATGTCACCGCGACACAGGCCGCGGTGGTCCTGACCATGGAGCCGGTCTTCGCGGGCCTGTTCGCCGTACTCGTCGGCGGCGAACGCCTCACGGTCTCCACGCTGGTCGGCGGGGCGCTGGTGGTGACGGCGATGTTCCTGATCGAGGTGCCGGGTTCGGAGTCGGAGGGGTCGGAGGAGTCGGCGGAGTCCGCGGGATCCGAGGGATCCGAGGGATCCGACGCCCCTCCCCCACGACCCTGGCCCGCCTGTCCCGCTCCCGCGCGTTCTCCCGGCGCGGTCGCGCCGGCCGGATCCGGAAAACGCCTTCGCCGGTAGGCGATGCCTGGCGCACCCTACAAGCTGTAAGGTGACGCCCATGGCTGCCACAGACCCGCGGGCCCGGGCGGAACGGCGCAGCGCCGGTGAGCTGGAGAGCGAGGTCCTCGCCGCGCTCTGGGCTACCGACCGTCCGCTGACACCTGGGGAGATCCAGGCCGAGATCGACGGCCCGCTCGCCTACAACACCGTGCACACCATCCTCAAACGGCTCTACGACAAGGGCCTCGTGCTGCGGGACGCGGACGGGCGGCGCGGAGCGTACCGGCCGGCGAAGAACGCGGCCGAGTTGACCGCCGAGGCGATGCACGAGGCGCTGGACCGGGGCCCGGATCCGATCGCCGCGCTCCAGCAGTTCGTGAGCGGACTGCGGCCGGAGGAGGAGAAGGCGCTGCGCGACCTGCTGGCCGGGGGCGCGGGATGAGGTTCGACGTCTACACGCCCTTGCCGCTGTCGCTGCTGCTCGCCGTGATCAGCCCCGCGATCGCCGGCCGGGTGGCTCCGGCGCTGGCCGCACGGGTGCTCACAGCCGCCGGCGTGGTGACCGCGGCGGCCACCTGCTGGTCGCTGTTCCTGCTGGCGGCGACGCTCGTCGGGGACGCGCCGCCGGTCGTCGCCGAGGCCCGGCAGGACGGGCACCGGCTGGCGGAACCGGTGCCCGAGGTGATCGGGATCGCGGCCGGTGTCGCCCTCGCCGTGCTCCTCGTGTCCGTCCAGGGTGCGCTGCGGGCCGATCGCCGTACGCGGCGGGCGCTGCGGCGGCTGTGCGAGGGGCACCCGGCGGACACCGAGCTGATCGTCGCCGCCTCCCCCGAGCCGCAGGCGTTCGCCATTCCCGGCACACCCGGCCGGATCCTGGTCACCGCCGGCATGCTGAGCGCCCTCGAACCGGCGGAGCGGCGGGTCCTGCTCGCCCATGAGCGCGCCCATCTCGCCCACCGGCATGCCCTGTTGGTGACCGCGACGACGCTCGCCGCCGCGGCCAACCCGCTGCTGCGGCCCGTGCGGGGCACGGTCGCGTTCCTGGTGGAGCGGTGGGCGGACGAGCGGGCGGCGGACGCGGTCGGCGACCGTGCCACCACCGCCCGCGCCCTGGCCCGCGCCGCCCTGAGCGCCGAACGCCCGCGTCCCGCCTGCGCGTTGGGCTTCACGGACCGTGCGGTCACCCGGCGGATCGCGGCGCTGCAGACGACCCCACCCCCACGCCTCTGGCCCCTCGCGGCAGCTGTCCTCGCACTGGGCGCGCTGCCCGCGCTCGGCGCGGCCGACGCGACGGACGATCTGTTCCGGATACTGGCGGGGGTACTCGTCTAGTCGGCGAGGGGGAGGTGGCCTCAGCGGCCTCGGGGCTTGCCGCGCCTGGTTCCTTTGGCGCCGCCGGAGGAGCCGCGCGGGTTCTTCCCGGTAGTGCCGGTCTTGCCGGTCGCTTTTCCGGTCGTCTTTCCGGCGGCGGGCTTGCGGCGCGCCGGGGCTTCGGCGCGCTTCCCCTTCGTCTTCGGCTGGGCCGGTGGCGGGGTGCGGCCCCGGGTGCTGTTGACCGTGCGGCCGCGCACGATGCCGATGAAGTCCTCGACGAGGTCGGTGGTCGCCTCCTCGGGCCAGGACAGGGCGACGTCCGACTGGGGGGCGTCCAGGACGGTCCGGTAGGTGAGGTCCTTGCGGTGGTGCAGCCGGGCCAGGGACTGGGGGACGTAGAGGATGCCGATGCCCGACGCCACGTGTTCCACGGCGTCCTCGGTGGTCGCGGGACGCTCGAACGCGGGCTCCCCGGGCGGCTGTTGCCAGCCGAGGACGTCGTCGAGGGGGTGCAGGACCACCTCGTCGGCGAGTTCGTCGAGGGACACCTCTTCAGCCGCCGTCACGACGTGGTCCTTGGGGGCCACGACCACGGTCGCCTCGGTGTAGAGGGGGATCGCGCTGAGGACCGTACGGTCGACCGGCAGCCGTACGAGTCCGGCGTCTGCCTCGCCGCGCCGCAGTACGTCGGACGCCTCGGCGGCCGGAACCGGTACGAGGGTCAGGGGGACGTCGGGCCGGCGCTCGTTCCAGATCCGCACCCACTTGGCGGGCGTCACCCCGGGGACGTACGCGAGCCGGAACGTGGGGGATGCTTCCGAGCCAGTCACCCCGCAAGGTTAACCGCCGTGGTCGGGGGCCTCTGACGCGGTCGATACTCTTGACGGTATGAAGTCGCACCAGACCACCCAGACGATGAAGCCCGCCACGGCGGCGAAGAAGCTGGGTGTGTACCTAGAGGCCACACCCGCCGAGTTCCAGGAGGGTGACGTCTCCCGCGCCGAACTGAACGAGCTGCAGGCGAACCCGCCCGAGTGGCTGCGCGAGCTGCGTGCCAACGGCCCGCACCCGCGCCCGGTCGTCGCGGCCAGGCTCGGCGTGTCCATCGCCGGTCTCGCCCGTGGCGGGGTCACCGAGCCGCTCACCACCGAGCAGATCGAGGCGCTGAAGAAGGACGGCCCCGAGTGGCTGGAGAAGGAGCGCGCCACGCAGGCCGAGGTCCGCAAGGAAGCCGAGCGGATCAAGAACAAGAAGAACGCCGACGACGACTGACGGCCGCGGGGCGAAGGCGCTCAGGACGGAGACGCGCACGGTGACGGACGGCCCGGCCGGGACGGGGAAGCCCCTCGCGTTGTACCGGAAGGTGGCTGCCGACCTGGGCCGGGAGATCGGCGAGGGCCGCTACGGCTCCGGCGGACGGCTGCCCGCCGAGGGCGAACTCGCCGAACGCTACGGCGTCTCCCGCGGCACGGTCCGCCAGGCGATGGCCCTGCTGCGCACCGAGGGCCTGATCGCCTCACGGCGCGGCACCCGACGGGTCGTGATCGGAACGCCGAGGCCACAGAGCTTCGGCGAACTCCTCAGCTTCACCCGCTGGGCACGCTCGACGGGCGAGGAACCGGGCGGCCGGATCGTCACCGCGGAGACCCGCCCCGCCGACGCCACCGAGCGCGAACGACTGCGGCTGCCGGCCGGGGCCGAGATCCACGCGGTACGGCGGCTGCGGACGCTCTCGGGGCGACCGGTGATGGTGGAACGCACCGTCTACCCGTCCGCCGTGGGCGAGTTGATCGCCTCGCTCCCCCCGGACACCGTGTCGCACACCGTGGCCCTGGAGGAGTCGGGGGTGCTGTTCGCGGACGCCCAGCACACCATCGACCTGTGCCCGGCCGACACCGAGGACGCCCGGCTGCTCGGCTGCCGGCCCGGCGACCCGCTGCTGCGCGAGCGGCGCTGCAGCACCGACCCGGCGGGCACCCCCATCGAATGGTCCGAGGACCGCTATCTGCCGGAGACGGTGGCCTTCACCGTCCACAGCTCGGCCACGTCCGGGTCACTGGCCCGGCGGTCGGCGGGCGAGGCGTGACTGGCGCCCCGGCGACATGGCGAACGCCGGAGCGGATCACGGTCGTGCGCAGGGGGACTGCTTGAGGAGCCAGTCCTGCGCTGCTTGCAGGACGGTGTCCCGGGCACGATCCCGCGGGTCCTTGGCTATCTCCTCGTCCGGTGGGATCGCCTCGTCGTAGGTACGGCCTGTTCGGTCCGCGTCCTTGGCTTCCGTGAGGTTTATCAGGGCGGTGTCGGACAGACGGTACGCATTGTTGCCCGTGGGGACGCCGTAGGTCGGTTTACCGAAGAAGCGGGTGTGGGGACGCCCGCGGAAGGCCACCACCATCGCCTCGCCCGCGCTGGCTGTTCGTCCACCGGTCAGAACGGCAACCGGCGGGCTGCTCCTCGCGACGGGCGGGGCGTCGCTCCAGCCCTGCGACTTTCCATCTTCGTAGGGGGCACCGTTCTTGACCGACCAGGTGTACTTCTTGCCGTCGGCATCCACGAACATGCCGACGTTGCCGTCCCCCAGGATGGGTCCTATGACGGCCAGCATCGGCCACATGTTGCCGCCCGAGTCCGAGCGCAGATCCACCACCCAGCCACAGGCGCCGGTCCCGCCCGCCTTCGTCACGGCCGCTCGGCCCAGCCGTACGTACTTGTCGTAGGCCTCCTGGGATCCCTGCACCCCGGGAAGGGACAGGTAACCGACGCCGTTCTTCAGTGAACGGCCCTCCAGTTCATCGAGATAGGCCGCGGATTCCGCGCTCTCCTTGGCCTGCTCGGGCTCCATGAAGCTGCTGTGTGCGTCACCCAGACGCCGCAGTGCCGAACTGATCGCCCCGTAGGTGTCCGCCGGCTTCCGTGCACCGTGTGCCTGCGTGTACGCCTTGTTCCGCAGGTCCGTCCAGTCGACCTCGTGCCGAAGAAGCGAGTGCTCCTCCATGATGTCCAGGGCCTTCGACAGATACGTCCGCGCCGCGGGCGCCATGTCGTCGTCCGTCGAACCCTGCGAACGGCTCGTGCATCCCGTCGCCGCGAGAACTCCCGCCAACCCCGCACAGGTCGACATACGCCATACCCGTCCCCACCCCACCGGTCCCCCAGCCTCTCGACGCAGAAGGCAACCCTAAGGCCGACGATCAACTGCCGAGCAACTCCCTTACGTCATTGGCCGGTTCGCAACAGGCCCGTGAGCAGCGGCCGGAAGTGTGCGAACTCCGGGGCCGGTGCCTCGGGGTCCTTGGCCTCGTCGTCCCAGCGGCGCACCGCGACCCCGTCGGCCGCGTAGGGATTCGCCTCGTACTCGGCGACCTCGGCCGGTGACATCGGACCGCCCTGCGCCTCCAGGGTGTGTACCGAGGCCGGGGAGAGCCGGCCGAAGTAGTCCGGTTCGACCGCGCACAGGTACCGCTTCGCCGCCACGTGCAGCCGGACCGGCTCGGTGACCTCGGGGCCGAACCACTCGGCCAGCCGGTCCGCCCCGGTGTGGCTGTGCCGGTTGTCGATGCCCTCCTCCATCAACTCCGCGCCGCTGACCGGTCCGTGGAAGTGGCCGAGGTCGTGCAGCAGCGCGGCGACGACCAGCGCGTCGGGCGCGCCCGCCTCCTCGGCATGGGCGGCAGCCTGCAACATGTGCTGCGCCATGGTCACTTGCTCACCGAGGTAGGCATCCGCGCCCTCCCCCTCGAAGAGTTCGGCCAGCCCGTCGACGAACTCATCGCCCGCTACGGCCCGTTGGCGGCGCAGTACGGCCAACGTGCCGGTCAGTGCGTCGAGGTCGGCGTAGGCGCCCTGGAGGTGTCGGGCGCCGCTCTCCTCGAAGGCGGTGCGTGCGTGCAGCAGTCGTACGTTGTCGAAGATGAGGCAGTCTCCGGGCAACAGCCGGAATTCCAGCTGGAGTTCGGGGCGGAGGGTGATTTCGGCGAAGGTGCGGTAGGCACGGTAGAAGGAATCGAGTTCGTCGGCGGGGAGCAAAAGGGTGCCGATGGAACGGTTATTGAAGCGCACCTCGCGGATCCGGCCGAGGCCGTCCACGTCGATCAGCGGGCGGTCGGCGGCCAGTTCGGTGTGTGCGTCGCCGAAGCGGAACGGCACCTGCGTACGGGTCAGCAACGCGAACGCCTCCGGATCCTCGGCACGCAGCAGTGCGGCGGCCTTGAACCCGTCCACCAGGCCGGAGTCGCCGCCGGCCGCCCCGTTGGTCAGGCAGTGCAGCAGTTGGAGGGTCGGCACCGGGTCGCGGTACGGGTTGTCGGTGTGCGGAGTGATCCGGGCGCCGGTGAAGGCGAGGTTGTTGGGGTCCGGTTCGACCCGTACGTCGAAGAGCCGGCCGTAGTTGGTCTCGCGGACGTAGCCAAACGTCTCGGCCACCTCAAACACCTGGCCCTCGCGGCACGGCACCTCGCGCAGCAGGGCGAAGCCGAGCCCGAGAACCGACTCCAGCACCCGCGCCTTGACCACCGGGTCGCTCAGATACTCCGTCCAACTCGCCTCGGGGAGACGGCCGTTCAGTTCGGCGGCGGTCCACAGCGTCTTGCCGTTCTCGCTACGCCGGTCGCCGGGGCCGCCCCCTGCGCCGGGCGCGTTGGCGGTCAGCCACCTCGCGGAGTACGTGGACCGGTGGCCGTCAGGCGCCCAGTCGACCTCGACGCCGTCATCGGTCCGGCGAACGGCGTCCAGCGCGAGGTCGGGGGGCAGCTCGGTGATCTGGAACAGCTTCTGACCGTTGCGCGGGTCGCGGCATCGGGGGCAGGGACAGTTGTCCCGCAGCCACGCGAGCGGCAGGTCTTCTACGGACTGTGACATCGCCATCACTCTCTCACCAAGTTGTACAGCCAACTTTTGGGACAGAGCGAAGGTCTCAGCGCCGGATGAGCGAGAGGTGACATGCCGGCCACCCGCAGATGAACCGGCACGGCATCAGCCCGGCGGGCGCAGTCCCGAGATGAGGACGTCGACCAGCCGGAGGGCGTCGTAGCGGTCGTCTCCCTCCGCGCCGACGCACAAGTTGCCGACGCCGCGCATCAGTTCGTAGGTGGTCAGGTCGGACCGGACCTCACCGGCCGCGGCCGCCGCGTCGAACAGTTCGGCGCACACGGGCAGGAGGCGGTCGAGGAAGTAGGAGTGCAGCGACTCGAAACCGGCACTGTCGGACCGCAGCACCGAGGCGAGTCCGTGCTTGGTGACCAGAAAGTCGACGAAGAGATTGATCCACTCCCGTAGTGCCGCGTACGGACTGGTGCTGCTCGCCAATAGCGCCGGGCCGGCTTCGGCACAGGCCTCGACCTGGTGCCGGTAGACGGCGATGACGAGATCCGCGCGGGTCGGGAAGTGGCGGTAGATCGTGCCGAGTCCGACGCCGGCCTCGCGGGCGATGTCACGCACCGGCGCGTCCACACCGGACGCGACGAAGACCTTGGCCGCCGCATCGAGCAGCGTCTCCTTGTTCCGCCGGGCGTCCGCCCGCTTGGACTGGGCCGCGCCGCCCACGCCTTCCTCGTTGTCACTCACCGCGCAGTTCCTCCACCACTAGAGCTTGCTAAGCGGAACAAGGTTCCGTATCGTTTTCCGGAACATCGTTCCGCTTGCTTATGATGCCAGAGCACAAGCCGGACGACCAAGCCATGCCTGCCACCACGTGTTGCCGAAGGACGGAAGGCGCCATGCCCCGCACACCCCGAACCCGCTTCGGAATCATGACCGCCCCCATGCAGGTCGACTACCACGACATCCTCCGCGTCTGGCAGGAAGCCGACACCGTCCCGGAGATCGAGCACGCCTGGCTGTTCGACCACCTCATGCCGATCGGCGGCGACCCGGACGGACCGGCCTACGAGGGCTGGACGCTCCTCTCGGCCCTCGCCGCGCAGACCCGCCGGCTGCGGCTCGGTGTGATGGTGACGAGCAACCGTTTCCGGCCGCCCGCGCTGCTGGCCAAGATCGCCACGACCGTCGACCTCGTCTCCGGCGGCCGGCTCGACTTCGGCATCGGTGTCGGCTCCCGCCCGGACCATCCGCTGGCCCGGCGCGAGTACGCGGCCCACGGCCTCCCCTTCCACGACTCCGCGCACGCCGTGACGAGCCTCGCCGAGGCCTGCACGGTGATCCGGCGGCTGTGGACCGAGGAGCGCCCCTTCGACTTCCACGGCACCCACCACCACCTCACCGGCGCGTTCGGCAACCCCAAGCCCGTCCAGCGCCCCCACCCGCCGATCCTCATCGGCGGACGCTCGGCCGCGACACTCCGCGTGGCCGCCGAGCACGCCGACCTCTGGAACATCCCCGGCGGCGACATCGCGGACGCCGTCGCCCGCAGCGCGCTCCTCGACCGCTACTGCGCCGAGATCGGCCGCGACCCCGCCTCCGTCACGCGCTCGATCCACCTCTCCGTGTCGTACGACAAGCCGGAGGCCACCGGGGAAGCGATCCGCGAGGCGATCGACGCGGGCTTCCACCACGTCGTCCTCGGACTGTCGGCGCCCTACCCCGCCGGTGTCGCCCGTTGGGTCGCCGACGAGCTGATCCGCGGCACCGCCTGAGACTCCCGCCCCATCAGTCGTGCGGAAACGAGTGGTGTTCGTGCGCGACCCGCCAGCGGCCGTGCTCCTTGCGCAGGCCGAAGGTGAGCCGCAGCCGCAGCGTGGGGTCTTCGGCGAGGTCCTCAGGGGTGCCGCAGCGGAGCAGGGCGTGGGCGTAGGCGACGTCCGTACCGGCCGTGATGTCCAGGGTGTCGATGTCGAAGCGGGCGCCCTGTGCCTGCCACTCGAAGATCGGCGGCCAGCTGGCGCTGTAGGCGGCGAGACCGTGGATGCCGGCGTGGGGTGGCGGGACGTCGTACATGACGAGGTCGTCCGTGTGGTCCGCCAGTACGCCGTCGAGGTCGCCGCGGTGGACGGCCTCGGCCCAGTCGGTGATGAGGGCTCGGATCTGTGTCGCGTCGTCGGGCATGGGCGGCTCCTGTTCCTGTCCCCCACTCCATGGTCTCTCTGTTGACCGAATCCCCGATCTTCGGCGCATCATCGCCCCTGCCCGGCGACCGAGACGGATGGCACACTCTCCGTGTGCCGCTGACCTTCGACGACCTCCTCACCCGTGCCACCGCTCTCGCCCGCCCCGGCCGGCGTGCCGTCCTCGGCATCGTCGGCAGCCCGGGCGCGGGCAAGACGACCCTCGCCGAGCATCTGGTGCGGGACCTCAACGGCACCGGGGAGCCATGGGTCGCGCACGTCCCCATGGACGGCTTCCACCTCGCCGACGTCGAACTGGACCGGCTCGGCCGCCGCGAGCGCAAGGGCGCGCCCGACACCTTCGACGCGGCAGGGTACGCGGCACTGCTGCGGAGGGTGCGCGAGGAGACCGACGAGATCGTCTACGCGCCGGGTTTCGAGCGGGTGTTGGAGCAGCCGATCGCCGGCGCGATCCCCGTACCGCCCGCGGCCCGGCTGGTGGTGACGGAGGGCAACTACCTGCTGCTGGAGGCGGGGTCATGGGCGCGAGTGCGGCCGTGTCTGGACGAGGTGTGGTTCTGCGAGGCCGACGAAGGAGAACGCGTCCGCCGGCTCGTCGCCCGGCACGAGGAGTTCGGCAAGGACCACGAGACCGCCGTGGCCTGGGTGTTGGGGACTGACCAGCGCAACGCCGACCTCGTCGCCGCTACACGCGGCCGGGCGGATCTGGTGATCCCCCCGGCCGCGCTGCCCTCGCCGTACGGCGTGCCCCACAGCTGAGGGCTCACGCGTGGAGCGTCAGCTCCGGCTCCCCGTGGGCGTCGCCCGCGGCGTCCCCGATCACCGCCGTGAACGCCTCGGTGCGGACGGTCAGTTCGCCGTTCTCGCCGCTGGCGAACTCGGCCGTGAGCGGCCCGGTTCCGGGGCCGTACCGGACGAGGAACACATTCAGGTCCTCCGGCGCGCCCGGTGCCGGGTCGGCCTCCAGGGCCGTGGAGGTGACCAGGTGGCTCCAGCCCTCGTCGGGGTTGCCGTAGCCGCGCGGGTCGGCGGCGAGGGCGAACGCCGCCTCCTGCTGGGAGAGTTCGGAGCGGGCGTCGAAGTGGTCGGCGCCGTCGCCGGTCGGGTGGGTGAGGCGCAGGGTTCCCACGGAGGTGACGTCGCCCTCCGCCGTCCTGCGCACCCGGTCGCCGTCGTCCGCCGCGTAGGGCAGTCCGGCGAGCAAGTACGGTGCTCCGTCGAGCCGTTCGACGGCGACCGTCGTCCACAGGCTCGTGCCGTCGGTGACGTACAGGGAACGGATGTGCCGCAGCACGTGGTCGCGGCCGACGACCGGCTTGGTGACCAGCTTGGCGGTGAGGCCGTCGGCGCGGAGGTCGCGAACCCGTACCTCGCCCATCGGGCGGCAGAACAGGAAACCGTCCAGCACCGGGCCGAAGCCGTGCTGGCGGTTGACGGCCGCGGGCAGGTAGTACGTGCTGTCGGCCTCGACCACTGACGGAGTCATCTTCTTGTCGAAGGCCACGGACACGGTGCCGGCGCGGAGTTGATGGCGGACCGGCTCCGTGGACGGGGTGCGGTGCCAGGGCGTGGCGTCCTGGATCTGCCAGACCAGCATCCACGCGAAGTGCCCGTCGACTCCCCCGTCGGGCTTGACCGCGTGCCGGGCCCAGCGGCTGTCGCCACGGTAGCGGCCGATGTCCGAGCCGATACGGGCGCCGAAGTAGCGCAGGCCGAGGACCGACTCGAAGGCGGAGTGCTGCTCGCTGTAGCGCGGACCGCCGTTGTCGAAGCCGCCGTTGGTGAGGCGGGCGTCGATGTAGCGGGCCAGCGCCTCCCCGTCCTCGGCGAAGACGTCCTCGCCGCTGACGATGTGGGCCTGCGCGAGGAAGGAGAGGGAGATCGGACCGTAGTTGTTGTCGTACGCGCCGCCGTGCTCGGGCGGGAGGAGGGCGCCGCGGTCGCTCACGCGGTGGGCGCGGATCTCGTCCGCGTACACGGTGAGCGCGCGTTCGCGCACCAACTCCCCCTCTACTGAAGGGAGATGGCGGGCCAGCATCAAGCCGCCGACCACACAGCCGATCGCCTGGTTGCCGGCCTCCTGCGGGTTGAAGAACGTCGCCTCGGTGAGCCAGCGCCAGTAGCCGTGCGCCAACTCGACGACAGCGGTGCGCTGTTCGTCGTCGACGAGTCCGTCCGTCGCGTCGAGGATGTTGACCGCCTGGAGCAGCGCCCACACCGTGCTCGGCCAGTCGCCGATGGGGTGCGCGCCCGCCTCCAGGACGTAACGGGCGTACGGGAGGCCGGAGTTGCGCACCCTCAGGTTCGGGTAGCCGGGGTTGTCCTCGGTGTAGACGCGCTCGCGGAGGTGGAACGCGAGGCTGCGCCGCACGGCCTCCGGCAGCCGAGGGTCCTTGCCGCGCTGCCAGGCGAATGCCAACAACGACGTGATCCCGAGCGACGTGTCCCCGATGTCGTCGTAGCAGTCGGGGTGTTCGAGGTTGCCCTCCGGTGTGATGCGCCGCAGGGCCTGCTCGACGACGTCGGCGAGGACCGCGTCGTATGCCTCCGGGGTGTCGGGGAGGTTGTGCAGCGGACCGCGCTGGTGGAGGAGGTGCACGGGTGGATCAGCCCTTCATGCCGGAGGTGGCCGTGGCGTGGGTCGTCGGGGTCAGGAGGCGGAGGCGGGACGGCTGGTGCGCAGTGCGACGCTCAGTCTCTGGGGGCCGTTTCCGCCGATGTAGACGCGGTTGCCGGTCGTCGCGTCGGTGCCGCCCACCACTGTGTAGTCCTGGCCCGGGTCGTACCGTAGTACGTCGGCGCGGTCCGGACCGGCGAGGGGTTCGCCCGCCTCGACGTCGACCTCGACACGGATCTCGTCGTCGCCGACCCGATAGGTCAACGGCCCGGCCGTCAGGCACCAGCGTCCGTCGCCGATCGGGGCGGCACCCTTCGTAACTCCCCCTGGACGAAAGGTCAGTTCGAGGGACCAGGGCACTCGTGGTCCACTGATGTCGATCCGCAGATCGGCGCCGTCCTCCCGCAGGTCCGCTTCGACGCGGGTGGTGTGGGAGACCTCGTCCTGAGGGCGGTCGGGGAAGGCCATCGCCGCGGAGAAGCGGCCCTCGTCCACCAGGCGGTAGGCGCCGTCGTCGCACCTCAGGTCCTTCGGGAGCGGCTGGTAGTAGGCGGTGGTGAGGGTTTGGGTGAGCCGGTACCGATTGTCGGCGAGCTGTTCCATGTCGGCGGCGCGGAACGGGCCCAGGTCGAAGAAGCCCCGGGAGAGGCGGACCGCGTCGAGGATCGCGCCGCCCGCGAACAGCCGTAGGAAGGTGGGGTTGCAGGCGAGGCCCGAGCGGATCCGGCGCTGCTCGGGCACGTCCGAGCCGCCGTACAGGACGCTGTGCGCGGTGGTGGAGACCCGGGAGGCGAGGCGGGCCGTGGCCAAGTACCGGTGGCGGGGCAGTAGTTCCGGCTCCGGTGTCGGCAGCTCGCGGCACAGCTCGGGGGTGAGGAAGGTCGCGGCGAGCAGGTCGGGGTCGTCGATGCCGCCTGCCGCCGCCGAGTGCGCCGCTCGGCTGAAGTCGCCCCGGCCGGTACGGATCGCGAGCAGTCGGTAGTGCGGGAGGTAGGGGGCCAGCGGGAAGCGTCCATGCTGGTCCTGACGCCGCGAGTGGACGGTCTCCACCGTGCCGTCGGGTCTGATGAGGTCCAGGGTCGCGGTGAGGTTGCGCTCGACGGCGGCCCGCAGCTCGGGGCGGTCGAGGACGCCGGCGAGAAGCAGGAGCGAGGGGTTGGAGACGTGGGAGGCGTAGACGGCGCTGCGCTCCGAGTACAGGCCCTCCGCGTCGATGTCGACGCCCTCGGCGAGCCACTCCTCTGCACGGTCCAGCAGCCGGTCGTCGGGGAACGACCGGTGCAGACGGGCGAGCGCCGCGCTCAGCTCCCAGCGGTGGTTGGGGGTGTGCACCCCGCCCGCCACGAGGCTCTCGGACGCCGCGCCGGCGATCTCGGCGAGCGCGGCCGTGACGTCGCGCAGTTCCGGGCCTCCGCCCGCGGCGAGGACGTGCGCGTCGCACACGTCGTTGACCGTGAACGCGGAGTCCGGCGGTGACTGCACGTTGTCGCCGCCCGCGAAGAGACCGGTGGCGGTCTGCGCGGTCCGGAGGGCGCCGAGGTGGGCCAGCGCGGCGGCCACGGCGTACCCGCTGCCGTGCAGGGCCGAGTCCGGGGAACGGTGGGCCGCGACCAGAGTCTTCACCCGGCGGGCCAGGGCACGGTGGGTCACACCGGCGAGCTGCCCGTCGGGGGGGGGGGGGGGGGGGGGGGGGGGGGGGGGGGGGGGGGCGCGCCCCCCCCGGCCCCCCCCCCCCGGCGCGCGGGGGGGGGGGAGAGCGGCGTGGCACCCGCGGCGGGG
>NZ_JBHYWD010000001.1:828211-874674 GCF_042751305.1 Streptomyces hokutonensis | reverse complement strand
GGGGGGCCGCCCGCCCCCTAGCCGCCGGGGGGGCGCGGGGGGCGGGGGCCCCCCCCGCGGGGGGGCGGGGGGGGGGGGGCGCGGGGGGGCCCCCCCCCCCCGGTCGGCGGCAGCGGCCACCGCGCGGACGAACTCGTGGTCGAGCGGGGTGGACAAGGTCAGTCCTTCAGGCCGGCGTTGATGTCGGCGCCCATGACGTAGCGCTGGAAGACCAGGAAGATGACGATCAGCGGGATCATCGAGATGACCGAAGCGCCCAGCAGGACCGACCAGTTGATGTTCTGCGCGCCGACGATGCTCTGGATGCCGATCTGCACGGTGAACTTGTTCGGGTCGTTCAGCATCAGCAGCGGCCAGATGTAGTCGTTCCACCGCCACTGGAAGGACAGGATGGCGAGGGTCAGCATGATGGGCCGGGAGATCGGCACCATGATCCGCAGGAAGATCGACAGTTCGCGGGCGCCGTCGATGCGGGCGGCTTCCACCAGTTCGTCGGGGACCGTGATGAAGAACTGGCGGAACATGAAGCAGCCGGTCGCGGTGAGCACGGCCGGGAGGATGATGCCGGCGAACGAGTTGTAGAGGCCGAGGTTGCGGACGACCAGGAACTCGGGGGCGAGCATGACCTCGCCGGGCAGCATCGTGGTGGCCAGGATGCAGATGAAGAACGCCTTGAGCCATTTGTTGTCGTACTTCGCCAGCGCGTAACCGGTGCAGCAGCTGACGCCCACCGTGAGGATCGTCGTGATGACGCACACGATGGCCGTGTTGATGAAGTACTGCGA
Organism: Streptomyces hokutonensis; assembly: GCF_042751305.1. GTDB lineage: Bacteria > Actinomycetota > Actinomycetes > Streptomycetales > Streptomycetaceae > Streptomyces > Streptomyces hokutonensis_A. The sequence continues at coordinate 873,889 of NZ_JBHYWD010000001.1, read as the reverse complement.
GAAGTTGGCGCTGCGCCACGCCGCGGAGTAACCCGAGAAGGTGGGGTTGTGCGGAATGAAGGTCAGCGGATACGAGAACAGGTCGCTGGCCGGCTTCAGGGAGCTGAGGATGAACCACAGCACCGGCAGCCCGTAGAGGCAGGCCAGGATCCACAGCAGTGTCGTCGCGGGTACGGCCCGTCGGAGACCACCACTGTTCGCACCGCGGGGTCGCTTCTTGGAAACGGCTCGTCCGGAACCGGCGTCGACCTTGCGCGGCATGTCTGTGGTTGTCATCGGTTCTCCACCCGCCGGTTGACGATCAGCTGGATGATCGCGACGGCCATCAGGATGAGCATGAGCACGAACGACGCGGCGCTCGCGTAGCCGATCTGGCCCCGTTGGAAGCCGGTCTGATAGATGTACTGGACCAGCAGGTTGTTCGAGGTCCCGGGTCCGCCGTTGTTGAGGGAGACGAACACCGGGTACTCCTTCATCGCGTTGATCGTGTTGAGCAGGATCACGATGAACGAGGTGGGCGCGATGCTCGGCAGCGTGATGCTGATGAACTGGCGCCAGGGACCGGCTCCGTCGAGCGAGGCGGCCTCGTAGTAGGACACCGGCACGTTCTTGATCGCGGCGATGAACAGCAGCATCGAGAAGCCCGTCCAGGCCCAGGACGCCGCGAACACCACCACGATCAGCGAGAGGTCCGCGTTCGACTGCCACGGAACGGCCGAACCGCCGAACTTCTCGATGACGTAGTTGACCAGACCGAAGTTCTCGCCGAACAGCCACCGCCACAGGACGCCCACGACGATGGGCGACAGCAGCCACGGGATGAAGAAGATGACCCGGGCGACGGACGCGCCCTTAGCGTTCTTGCTCACCACCAGGTTGGCGGCGAGCAGTGAGAGCGCGAAGTTCAGCGGCACGAAGAGGACGGCGTACAGCAGCGTCCGGGTCAGCGCGTCGTAGAAGGTGGAGTCGCCGAACAGGTTGTGGTAGTTGTCCAGTCCGATGAACTGGAAGGCCCCCACACCGGTGTAGTTCGTGAAGGAGTAGACGAGCCCGATCACCGCCGGCCACACGAAGAACAGCGCGAAGAGCACGACGTTGGCCGCGATGAGGACGAGCGGCGCGAGGGTGTAGGTGCTGCGTCGTTTCCTGGGCGGCCTCACGGACACGTCCGCGGCGCTTTTTGTCATCTTCCTGACTTCCGTGCTGGTGGATGGATTGCTGTGGGCCCACACCGTGAGCCCGGCATCACGTGGGCGGCCAGGGCCGGGCGGCGGTGTCTCGATCCCGCCGCCCGGGCCCCTGGGCCTGCGATCAGCCGCCGACCGCCGTGTTGTAGCCGTCCACGATGTTCTGCAGGGCCTTGTCGACCGACTGCTGGCCGTTGATCGCCTTGCCGAGCTCCGTCTTGGTCGGGTCGGTGGCGAGGCTCTTGCCCTTCAGCACCCAGTTCGTCTGCGCGTTGTTGAAGTAGCCCGAGATCGGCGCGTACAGCGGGATCTCCTCGTTGTAGAGCTTGAACGCCGCCTGCGCCGCAGCCGACTTGAAGGGGTACTTCGGGCTCAGTCCGCTCTCGACCGGGAGGAAGCCGGAGGTCTCGACCAGCTCGGTGTACTGCTTGGGCTCGTACACCCAGGACAGGAACTTCTTGGCCGCGGCGGACGCGGCGCCGTTGTTATTGAAGCCCACCATCATGCCGCCGCTGTTGACGTCACTGGCCTGCACCGGCTGGGCCGGGGTCGGGACACTCGCCCAGTCGAACTTCTTGATGCTGTCCGCGAAGGAGGCGACCTGCCAGACACCGGACCAGTAGGCGACGACGTCACCGCTCTGGAACATGGCGGACGGGTCGGCGCCGCTCGTCCACACCGACTTCGGCATGGTCTTGTCGTCGTTCAGACCGACGAAGTACTTCACGGCCTTCTTGGTCGCGTCGTCCACCGAGAACTTGCCGGAGGAGTCCGCGTGGACGTACTTGCCGCCCATCTCGTACACCATGGCGCGCAGCCGGGACGGCGACTGGTCGAAGGTCAGGGAGTACTTGGCGCCGGTCTTCTCGCGGACCTTGTTGGCCGCCGCGATGAACTCGGTCCAGGTCCAGGTGTTCGTGGGCGAGGACGGGACGGCGACGCCGGCCTTCTCGAACAGCGACTTGTTGATGAAGAGGCCGGACGCGGTGACGTCCGAGGGGATGGCCAGCACCTTGCCGGACGAGTCCTTGGCGAGGAAGTTGGAGTTGATGTTGTTGGCCTTGTTGCCGGTGATCGAGCTGAGGTCGATCAGCTTGCTCGACCAGATCGGGTCGAGGGCGGGCACGTCGGCGACATCCGGCAGCGAGTTCGCCTGCGCGGCGTTGTGCAGCTTCGTCGGGTACCCGTCGTAGGGGATGTTGACGAGCTTGACGCTGACGCCCTCTTCCTTCTTGTACTGCGCCACCAGCTTCTTCCAGCCCGCGTCCTGGCCCGGGACCGTGGAGATCCAGAAGGTCAGCGACTTGGAGGTGCCGCCGGAGCTGGAGCCCGACCCGCAGGCGGAGAGGAGCAGGGCTCCTGCCGTGGCCGCGGCAGCGAGAGGAACCATGCGGCGCACGCCGCCGTGGACGAGTCGGCTGGAGCGCCGCGCACTCACTCTGGTCATCTTCGATCCCTTTTCTTCGTAGCGGAGGAAGCACGGCGCCATCCGAGGCGGCACAGGTGCATTCTGCAGAAAGGTTCGCTTTCCGGGGGCGTGGCCTCGCCCGGCCCCGCCGTTCTGATGGGTGGCATCCCCGGCCCTCTCGGCCGCTGCCGCACAAGCACACCCTGGTGCGGTTGCCGTACGTCTCGTACGGGCGGGAGGCTCACTCCGAGTCGACGTCCCGGCCGACTTAGAAAGCGCTTGTCCGGACATTGGCAGACCGAGTCCGAGGCCGTCAATCCTTCACCCCCGCGGCATCGGTCACGGTTTGGACTCCTCTGGCGACCGCGAGCCGCGCGGCCCCCACCACGGTGCCGAGATCACCGACCGTGCTGCTCACCACCTCGGTGGGCCAGCTCAGTCGCCCCAGCTCGGCCCGCACCCCGGGCAGCAGCTGCGGGTCCGTGCCCGTGCTGCCGCCGAGGACGATCAGTCCGGGGTCCAGTACGGCGGCGACGGCGGCGGCGAGTCTGCCCACGTCGGCGGCGTGCCGGCCGATCAGTTCGGACGCCGTGCGCTGTCCCCGCGCGGCCAGCGCGAACAGTTGGTCGGCGGTGTCGGGGCAGGGCCCGTCCGCGTTCTTGTCGGCCTGCCAGGCCGCCGCGGCCCGGCGCAGCAGCGAGCGGGCGCCGACGTACTCCTCCAGGGCCTCTCTGCGGGGCTCCACGGCGTCGTCCCAGGGGTAGGGCAGCCGGGCCAGCTCACCGGCCGCGCCGTTCGCGCCGCGCAGCACATGGCCGCCGACGACGATGCCGAGACCGATACCGACGCCGATCCGCAGATAGCCGAAGGTGTCGCGGCCCCGCGCGGCGCCCTCGTGCAGTTCGGCGAGCGCGGCGCAGTTGACGTTGTTCTCCAGGTGGACGGGCACACCGGGCGGCAGGGCGACCGTCATGGCGTCGAACACCGGGCCCGCCTTGGCGGTCGCGGGGCGCATCCCGGCGCCGGCCCGGTTCCGCGCGGCGACGTCACCGACGGCGACGACGACCGTGCGCAGCGGGGTGCCGGCGGGCAGCGCGTCGAGGGCCTCGCGCACGGCGTCGGCGGCGTCCTCGCGGGACTCGGTGGCCTCGGCCAGCAGGGTGCCGTCGAGGGCGCAGCCGCGCACCCGGGTGAGGGCGGGGCCGAGGTCGACGGCGAGTACGGCGCCGGCGGCCGGGCCGAGCCGGTAGACGGCAGCGTTGCGGCCGGTGCCGCCGGAGGCGGTGCCGGAGTGGGCGGCGAGGTTGACGCTCTCCAGTTCCACGACGGCGGAGGACACCGTCGGCTTGGACAGGCCGGCCAGGCTCGCGAGCTGCGGGCGGGTCGCGCTGCCGGCTCTGGCCAGCACCTCGAACACCGCGCTCGCGCTCTCGGTGAGCCGAGCCGCCGGCGCCACGACGTGTTCCACACTTCCCCCAGTTCACAGGCCGCGCGCCCGGAGGATTTCCATGGGCCGCGGCGATGGGATGTCCTGGCGTCACGCGGGCCCGGACTGTGGTTCCCGTTGCCTGATACGCGATGCCTCTTGACGCACTGTACTTCGTTAGTTAACTTCCTAACGAACGTCACGGTACTCGCCTGCCGTGGTCCGTCAGAAGCCCGTCCCGGGGCTTCCCTAGCGCTTCAACTTCCGTCCCCCCGGACACGGTTCGCCCACCGTCGCAGCACAGCGCAACGACGAAAGAGGTTCCGTGCAGGACTCCACGCCCCTCGTGGTCGGCATCGACGTGGGTGGCACCAAGACACATCTGCGCGCCTGCGCGGGCCCGGATGTCGTCGCCGACCACATCCGCGCCAGCAGCGGCTGGCGGCCGCACGACATCGCGACTGCCGCCGACTGGCTCACCGCACTCGTCCATGACGCCCTGCCCGCACACGCGCGCCCGTCCGCGGTCGCCGTGGGCGGGCACGCGTGCGAGACGCCCCGCCAGTGCGCCGAGATCCGGGACGCGCTGGAGAAGCGTCTCGGGATTCCCGCGCTCGTCGTGGGGGACGCCGAACTGCTCGTCCCCGCGGCCGGGTTGGACAAGGGCGTCGGCCTGGTGGCCGGCACCGGTTCCGTCGCGGTGGGCCTGCTCACCGACGGCAGCCGGCTCCAAGTGGGCGGCTGGGGCGCCGTACTCGGCGACGAGGGCGGAGCCGCCGGTCTCGTCCGCGAGGCGGCCCGCGCCGCGTGGGCCGCGCACGACCGGGGCGAGGCCCCGGACCCCCTCGCCCTGGGACTCGTCGAGGCGTTCGCCGTGGCCGAAGTGCCCGCGCTCGGCGCCGCGTTGGAAAGCGCTTCCGACGTCTCCGCCGACTGGGGCCGCCACGCCCGCGCGGTCTTCACCGCCGCCGACACCGGCTCGCTCCTCGCGCGCGAGGTGATAGCGGAGGCGGGTCGGTCGCTCGCCGAACTCGTCGTACGGCTCGCCGAACGCGGCGTCCCCGTCGACGACGTGGTGGTCGCGGGCGGCACCGTCCTCGCCCAGCCCCGCCTGTACGACGCCTTCACCACGGCACTCTCCGAGCGGGTACCGGGGGCGCGGCCGCAGCCCATCCGGGTACCGCCCGTCGAGGGCGCGGTGGCGCTGGCCCGTTCGATCCTGTGAACCGCGCAACTCCCGTTCACCCGGGGGTCATGTGACGGACGCCGAACCCCCTCCGCAGGGACACGGCTCGCCGTAAGCCTTCGCACATACGCGTCAGTAGACGTATGCGCTTTCATACGTCACACGCGCACCCCGAACCACAGCAGATCGCACGACCCCACCGGCCCCACGGGCCGTAGAACTCAAGAGAGGCACACACCCATGCCGTCACCCGCCGGGCACCGCACGGACGCCGGTCGTCTCGCCGTGAACAGACGTGGATTCCTCAAGACCTCGCTCGGCGCCTCGGCCGGTGTGGTCGCCGCGCCGACGCTGGTCGGCTGGCTGGCAGCGGCGGACGCCAAGGCCGCCACGGCTCCGCTCGCGTTCGTGGACGACTACAAGACGAACGTCATCACGAACCTCACCCCCGAGACCAACGCCGTGGTCCGGATCCTCGGCGGCATGGCCCGGATATGGAAGACGGGTGCCGCCTGGAACACCGGCACCCCGCTGCGGCCCGAGATCCTGCGCGCCAACATGCGGTACTCCATCGACCTGACCGCCCGCCGCACCCAGGCGCAGGCCAAGGAGGCGTTCCTCTACGACCGGCAGCACCAGAGCTACGCGATGATCGCGGGCCTGGGTCCGCTGGCCGACCTCTACAAGTCGGGCGCCCTGGCGGTCACTTCGATCACCAGCGCCCCGGACTCCACCCCGGCCACCACGATCAGCGACGCCGTCCCGGCCGGCGCCCCCGCCGGTTCCGCGCTCGGCGCCGGCTCGCACGACTCCGCGCTCGGCAAGGTCGCCGAACTCGTCGACACCCTGCGCGGCAACTACGCGTCGGGCAACCCGGGCAAGTACGCCTACCAGTACCCGCGCCCGTGGCGCATGAACGAGAAGAGCGAGGTCGTCGACACCGGCACGGTCGACGCGCTCGGCTACCCGGTCTACGACTCCAAGGTGATCGTCGCGCCCCAACTCCTGCGCCAGCGCAGCACGTCACCGACCGACGACGCCGGTTTCCCCAGCGGCCACACCAACGCCTTCCACCTGGCGGGCCTCGCCTACGCCTACGCCGTACCGGAACGCTTCCAGGAACTGGTCACCCGCACCCTGGAGTTGAGCCACACCCGGATCATGGCCGGCATGCACTCCACGGTCGACGTCATCGGCGGTCGCATCATGGCCACCGCGCTGGCCGCCGCCACCCTCGCCGACCCGGCCAACGCCGAACTCAAGGCAGCGGCCCGCGCCCAGGCCCTCGCCTACTTCGAGGCGCAGACCGGCACGACCGCGGACACCCTGTACGCCTACGCGCACTCGGCGACCACCGCGACCGACCCGTACGCGGACCGGACCGCCAACTCCCGTCTGGTGGAGCCCAAGTTCACCTACGTCCTGACCCGCAGCGGCCGTGACACGGCACTGACCGTGCCCAAGGGCGCGGAGGTCCTGCTGGAGACCCGGCTGCCGTACCTCGACGCGGCCCAGCGGCGCGAGGTACTGCGCACCACCGCGCTGCCCTCCGGTTACGTCCTGCTCGACGGCTTCGAGCAGTGGGGGCGCCTCAACCTCTTCGCGGCGGCGGACGGTTACGGCTCCTTCGAATCCGATGTCGTCGTCGCGCTCGACGCGGCGGCCGGGGGCTTCGGCGCGGCCGACGCCTGGCGCAACGACATCGACGGCTGCGGCGGCCTGACCAAGCAGGGCACCGGGACGCTCACACTGACCGGGCACAACGCGTACACCGGCGGGACCGTCCTCAAGTCCGGTGCGCTGGTGGCCGGTTCGGCGCACGCGCTCGGCCACGGCGACGTGAGCGTGCTCGGCGGTTCGCTGCGGGTCTCCGAGTCCGTGCAGATCCACGGGACCTACGCGCAGCAGTCCGCCACGCTGGAGGTCACGCTGCGCTCGGGCCACCAGCCCGCCGTCGAGGTCACCCGGCGCGCGACGCTCGGCAAGGGCAGCGCGCTGTCCCTGCGGCTCGACGCCGAGCACCCGCCGGCCGCCGGTTCCACGGTGCGTGTCCTGGGCGCCTCGGCGCTGCGCGGCCAGTTCGACAGCATCACGCTGAACTCGGACAAGCTGCGGGCCGTACCCGTGTATACGGCGGAAGGTCTGTCGGTACGACTCCTGAAGCGGTGACGCCCCTGGTGGCGGGAGCGATGCGACAGTAGGGCCATGACCCGGCCCCGCATCGCTCCCGCCACCGAGCGGCCGTCCTCACCGCAGGGCGGATGATGGCGCGCGAACAGCACTCGGTCCTCGACCCCGGCACGCTCGACGACGGCGGTCCTCCGCTGCCGCGCGCGACGGAGAGCCGGCCGGCCCGCCTCCGCACCGGGCTGCGGCGCCACCGGCGGTGGCTGCTGCCGCTGATGGTGGCGCTGCTCCTCGCGCAGATGGCCGCCGTGATGGTCACGACCGCCGTCCAGCAGACACCGACCATCGACGAGCCGGTGTACGTGGCCACCGCCACCGTCTATCTGCGCGAGCACAGCCTCGACTACAACCCCGAGCACCCGCCCCTCGGGAAGCTGGTGATCGCCGCCGGGATCGCCCTCGCCGACCCGCACTTCGACGCCTCCTACAAGGGCGACCAGGGCGAGTTGGGCCGCCATCTGCTGTACGAGTCGGGGAACGACCCCTGGCGGCTGATGTTCTGGGCCCGGCTGCCGGTGATCGTGCTGACGCTGCTGTTCGGGCTGGTCGTGTTCGCCTTCGCCCGTGAACTCGTGGGCGCGGCACGGGGGTTGGCGGCACTCGCCCTCTACGTGTTCTCCCCCGACGTGATCGCACACGGCTCGCTCGCCACCCTCGACGTGCCGGAGGCCGGCTTCCTGCTGACGTCGGTGTGGCTGCTGTGGCGGGCCCGGCGGCGGCCCCGGCTGTACGTCCCGCTCGCGGGCGCCGCGCTCGGTGCGGCCGTGGCGACCAAGATGAGTGCCCTGCCCGCCGTACCCGTGCTGATGCTCCTTGCAGTGGCGTCGGTGTGGTCCGGCCGCTGTCCGGCCGACCGTGACGCCCGGCGGCGGACGCTGCTCCTCGGCGCTGCGGGCGCGGTGGTCGTCGCGGTGGTGACGGTCGCCGTCGTCTGGGCGTCGTACCTCGTGGTCGACCCGCATCTGCGGTTCGCGTCCACGGAAGCGGTGCCCGCCGTGCACGGGCTGCGGGGGCGGGTGGTCGAGCTGCTGCCGTTCCCGCGGGCGTTCCTCGACGGGATGCGCATCCAGTTCGGCCTGGAGGACTACCCGTGGCAGGGCTTCCTGTTCGGGCACCTCTACACCGGGTCCCACTGGTACTACCTGCCCGCCGCGCTCCTGGTGAAGACCCCGCTCGGCATGCTCGCCCTGTGGGCGGCGGGTGCCGTCACGGTCGTGGCGGTACGGCGGCTGCGGCCGGCGGCGCCCTATCTGCTCGTCCCTACGGCCGTACTGCTGGCCGCTGCTATGGACGGCTCGCGGGACTTCGGTACGCGGTACGCGATCTTCGTGCCGATGTTCCTGGCGGTCGCGGCGGCCTGTGTGCCGTTGCTGCGGTGGCGGTGGGCCGCGTTGTCCACGGCGGTGCTGGTGGCGTTCGTCGCGGTCAGTTCGCTGCGGACGTTCCCCTACTATCTGCCGTACTCCAACGAGGCGTTCGGCGGACCGGCGAAGACCTATCTGCGGCTGCACGACTCCAACGTGGACTGGGGCCAGGACCTCGGCCGGCTCGCCGACCGGCTCCATGAGCGCTACCAGGGCGAGCGGATCTGGCTGGTCTACAAGGGCAGCGGGGTGCCGTCGTACTACGGCATCCAGTCGTCCGATCCGCGCAAGGTGGGCGTGCGCGAGGTGCACGGTCTGCTGGTCGTTTCGGACACCTCGATCGACAAAGCTCAGGGGAAACTGGCCGAGTTGATCGACAGCAGTCGCCCGATCGATCAGGTCGGTCATTCGATCACCATTTACCGGCGCTGATCGCCCGCTGGTCACAACGCTCTGTGAGCTATGTTGAGTGACCGTGGGAGACAAAGGAGGCGGATCCGTGCCATCGCCGCAGCAGGCACGCGCCCAGGCATCCGCGATCACCTCGGGAAAGACCGACCCGGAAGTCGGGGCGGCGCCGACTTCCCAGCTCCGCGAACTCTTCGACGGGCCACGGCTGTCACCGGGTCAGCGGCGCATCGCCCAGTACCTGATCGAGCACATCACCGAGGCCGCGTTCCTGTCCATCACCGACCTCGCGGAACGCGTCGGCGTCAGCCAGCCCTCGGTGACCCGGTTCGCCGCGGCGGTCGGCTTCAGCGGTTACCCGGCGCTACGGGAACGGCTCCAGGCGATCGCCCTGAGCACCCTCGCGGGCGGCCCGGCGGCGGCCGAGGTCAACCGCAGCAACGAACTCCAGGCCGCGGTCGACGCCGAGATCGAGAACCTGGAGAACCTGCGCCGGGACTTCGCCGACCCCGACCGGCTGATCGACGTCGGCCGCGAACTGTCGGCGTCCACCCCGCTGACCGTCCTCGGCCTGCGCATCTCCGTCTCGCTGGCCGAGTACTTCGCGTACGCCGCACGCCGTATCCACCCCGACGTACGGCTGGTGACCCGGGGCGGCAGCGTCGCCTACGACGCGATCCTGCAGTCCCGGGAGGCGGGCGGCACCTGGCTGCTGGCCTTCGACATGCCGCGGCACGCGCACGAGACGCTGACCGCGATCCGGGTGGCGCGCAGCGCCGGGCTCAAGGTGGCCCTCGTGACCGATCTGGCGCTCGGCGCGCTGGCCGACGAGGCCGACGTCACCTTCGCCACCGGCACCGGCTCCCGCCTGGTCTTCGACTCGTACGCGGCACCCGGCGTGATGGCCTCGGCGCTGCTCCAGGCCATGACGGACGCCGATCCCGAGCGCACCCAGGCCCGCCTGGAGGACTACGAGCAGATCGCCGAGCAGCACCAGTTCTTCATGCGGGACTGACCCGCCACTCCCCCCTTAGATCATTTCAAATGGGGACAGTTCTACTTATTTCACGCATGAATGTTTTCATACGTCTTGCAAAGCGGACGGCATATATAAATACTGCTCACGGATCGCGTCCGGCCCACTCCTGACCCGTTCCGCACCCGTGAGCCCAGCGCTCGCACCCGCCCCGAGAAAGCACCGGTCCGCCCATGCGCACGCCGCTCCACCTGCCGCGCCGGCGACACCCGTCCCTCCGGGGCTCCTGCACGGACACCCCCAGCCGCCGTCTCCTACCCGCGTCGGCGCCAGGGGTGTTCGGTCGGGCATCGCCTGCGCGAGCGCCCAGGGCGGCCCCGGTCATCCCCTAGACCGGGGCCGCCCCACACCGTCGAACCACCCCCCGCGACGCCGCACCCCGGGAAGCGAAGACATGCAACTCACCACCACCCGCATCAGCCAGGACTGGCCCTGCCAGGTCAAGACACCCGGCAGCTACGACTGGGAGCGCTCGGCCGCCAAGTGGCTGCGCGAGCTGGTGCCGGCCCGCTACGCCGGCTACCCCGCGTTCATCCGACACCCCGTGCTGCTCGCCCGCCACGCCCAGATCCAGGTCCAGCACGAGATCCGCGTGGCCCGCACCGCCCTGCAGACCGCACGCGCCGACCTGCCCGGCCTCGGCCTGCCGGAGTCGGTCATCGAGCACACCATCAAGCTGTACGCCGCCGAGCTCCTCCAACTGCAGCACATCGCGCGCAGCGTCCGCGCGGTGACCGAGGCACTGGTCGGACACAGCACGGGACGCTGACCGGCGCCTCGAAAGCGCGGGCGTTCACCATGGACGGCGCGGCGTCGTTGGACGACGGCGTCGCGCCCCCTGCGAACCGAAGGCCATGCCGATGAGCGGCTCCCGTATTCCGGGCCTCGTACTGCCCGGAGTGTTTCTGCTGGCCCTCGTCGTGGGCGCGTTCTGGTACTGGCGACACCGCGACGACGACTGAGCGGCCCGTCCGCGCCGCAGGCCTACTGGCCGTCGAGTGTCGTGCGGGACTCCAGGTCCTTGCGGGTGTCGTCGCCGTAGACGCCGTTCTCGTCGCCGCGGATGCCGTACCAGAGCTGGAAGCGGGCGACCGCCTCCTTGAGGGTCGCGTCGTACTGGCCGCTGGTGGAGCCGTTCTCGTAGACGTTGGGTATGCGCAGCAGCCGCTGTTCGAGCTCGGTCACCTGGGGGCCGCTGTCTCCCTCGCGGAGGGTGCCGGCGCCGTCGGGGTCGGCAGTGCTCGTGGCGGTCGCGGAGGTCACCGGGGTGGGCGTGGTGACCGGCTGCACGGTGCTGGCCTCGCCTCTGCCGGGCAGCAGCAGGGCGCAGGCGAAGCCGACCAGGGCCGCGGCGCTGACGCCGATGGTGATGGCGGCCCGGCGGAGACCGGGGCCGAAGGGGCTGTCGCTCGGTACCGGGCGGAAGTCACCCCGTACGGGCGGCAGTTCCTGTGTCTCGTCGTCCGAGCCGGAGAACGACCGGGGCAGCAGGACCGACTCGAAGACGGAGGAGTCCCGGCGGGTGTCCCGCATCAACTCCGCGAGGTTGTCGGAGCGGCGGCGGCGCAGCACGCGTGCGGGTTCCAGGACCGGGCCGCCGGACGAGGCCCCCGGTTCGGGCGGTGTAGACACACTGCTCTCCTTCCGTTCCGCGCGCACGGATCTCCGCCGATCCCCTGGAGAGATACGCGCGCACGGCCTCAGGAGTTCAGGTCACGCTCCGACGAACCGGCGCAGGGACGCCTTCAGCGCGGCGACGAACGCGTCCCGGCGCGTGTCGTCGAGGGCCTCCAGGGAGAGGTAGGGGTTCAGGTCCTCCAGCTCGACCAGCAGCAGTCCGCCCTCGGGGGCACGGCAGGCGTCGACGCGCTGGATGCCGTGGTCGATGGTGTTCCAGTCGACGAACCGCTGCGCGAACTCCAGGTCGGCGGCGGTGGGTTCGTACGTTTCGAGCCGCCAGCGCTGCTTGGTGTCCGGCGCGTACAGGGCGTACTGGAAGTCGTGGTCGACGAAGTAGAAGGACACCTCGTACGAGAAGTCGACGCACGGCTGGACCAGGACACTCCCGTCGGCGAGGGCCGGGAGGCGGTCCGCCGTGACGATCTGCAGGCCGATCGAGTCGGCGCCGAGCTTCGGCTTGACCACGTACCGGTCCGAGCGCGGGAGCCGGTCCAGGTCCTCGATCCGGTCGACGGTCGGGATGACGGGGAATCCGGCGGCGCTGAGGTCGAGGAGATACTGCTTCCCGGCCATGTCCGCCCGGCCCGAGAGTTGGTTGTAGACGCGGGCTCCGGCCTCGGTCGCGCGCTCGCGGAACGCGTCGTACTCCTTCTGGTACCCGAGGACGGGACCGCTGTTGCGGACCACGACCGCGTCGAACGCGTCCATCAGTCCGGCCGCGTCGAGCGGATGACACAGCGCCAGGTCGAAGTCCTCGCGCAGCCGGGAGGTCAGGTCGATGTCCTCGTCACAGTAGCGGCGCCCGCGGGCCTGGTACGCCAGGTCGGTGACGTACAGGATGCGGGGGCGGGCCGGAGGCGGGGAGGGCATGTCGGTTCTCCTTGGCTGAAGGTGTCGAGTTGGCTGAGGTGGGGAGAGCGTTCGCGCGTAATGATCAAAACGGTCGTGCCGGATTCACCGGGTGGGCGGCCCGCCTCCGCAGGAGGCACGGATCCTCAACTCGGGGAGGAGTTCCACGTGTTGACGAGGAGCCGGCCGTGCTCCGTTCCCGCGCTCGGCGAGCCGGCCGAGCAGCAGCTTCGCGGCCAGCTCCCCCACCGACCGCTTCGGCGGGGCCACGGCGGTCAGCGGGACGTCGGCGAGCGGGGCGACCTCGTCGTCGTAGGCGATGAGTGCCAGGTCGTCGGGGACGCGGATGCCGAGGGCCTGGAGCCGGGGTACGAGCACGATCGCGTCCTCGTCGCCGTGGACGAGGGCGGCGGTGACCCCGCGTCGGCGTACCGCGTCGGCCAGGAAGTCCACGCTCGCCTCGTAGTCGCCGTGTTCGCGGACCGAGGGGGCGCCCGGGGCGGTTTCGAGGCCGAGGGAGCGTACGGCCGACTCGTAGCCCGCGGTGATCTGCGCGGCGTGCGGGCCCTCCTGGAGGACCGCGGTGATCCTGCGGTGGCCGAGGGCGGCGAAGTGGCCGACGGCGACCGCGGCGCCGTGGGCCCGGTCGGTGCGCACCCGGTCGAGGGCGGCGGCCGGGTTGCCGGGCGGGGCGGAGCGTTCGACCAGGACGGTGGGCACGCCCCGGTCCACGAGCCACCGCTCCTGGCCGCCGACGGGCACACCGCCGGACCAGCTGGGCGCGACGAGCAGTCCTTGCGCGCCGCCCGCGAGCAGATGCCCGGCCTGTACGGCGTCCTCCGTGTCGACGTATCCGGACACCCCGAGCACCAGCCGGCCGCCCCGGGCCCGGACGGCCTCGCGGGCGCCGCGCACGATGTCGGCGAAGATCGAGGCGGTGGTCGGCACGATCATTCCGATCACCGGGCCCTCGGCGGGCTCCCGCCGCACCGGCGGCTCCACGACGCTCTCGCCCGGCCACACCACCGCGCCGTGCAGTCGCCGTACCCGGCCCTGGCCGGCCAGTGCCTCCACGTCGCGCCGCAGGGTGACGGCGGAGACGCCGAGTTCCGCGGCGAGTTCGGCGACCCGCAGGCTGCCGCGCTCGCGGACGAGTTCGAGCACCCGCTCGTGGCGCTGGTCGACGTGGAGTCGCATGGGTCCCCCTGATGGCACTGCCGGTCGCCGTCACTCTATGCCGCGGACCGTATCGACCGTCTCGATCGTCTCGACCGCATCGGTGGTCGCGCTCCGTCATGAGATTCAGGGGACTCAGTTCCCTCCTGGCTGCGCACTGAGTGCCATCCGTGTCGGCCTGGTGCTACGTTCCCGTCCATGAGCTCCAAGCCGCCCATGCGGGACGCCCTGGTCGCGGCCGCCTTCCAGCTGTTCCTGGAGCGGGGCTACGAACAGACCACCATCGACGACATCGTGGCACTGGCCGGGGTCGGACGGCGGTCCTTCTTCCGCTACTTCCCGTCGAAGGAGGACGTCGTCTTCCCCGACCACGAGCGCTGCCTCGCCGACATGACGGCGTTCCTCGCGTCCGGCGGCGACGAGCACGAACCCGTGCGGCGGGTCTGCGACGCGGCCCGGCTCGTGCTGCGGATGTACAACGAGAACCCGACCTTCTCGGTCCAGCGCTACCGCCTCACCAAGAAGGTGCCGGGCCTCCGCGCGTACGAACTGTCGGTCGTGTGGCGCTACGAACGCGCCCTCGCCGACTATCTGCGCGGGCGGTTCGCCGGGCGCCCCGACGGCACCCTCCAGGCCGATGTGATCGCCGCCGCCGTGGTCGCGGCGCACAACAACGCGCTGCGTTCCTGGCTGCGTTCGGACGGGCAGCGCGACGCGGCCACCGAGGTGGACCACGCCCTGGGGTATGTGCAGTCCGCCTTCGGGAATCCGCCGGCAGCCGTGGCCGTGCAGGTGCAACAGCGGCCCGAGGACGTCGTGGTGGTCGTCTCCCGGCGTGACGCACCGCTGTGGCGCGTGGTCCAGGAGATAGAGTCCGCGCTCGGTCGCGGCTGAACCGGAAAATACGAGGGTACGCAGTATCTTTACGCTTGGCACTGAGTGCCATACGCTGTGGTCGTGCACGGTGGCACGGTGAACCGCGCACAGGCGTGCCCGGCTCGGCCGCGCACGCGGGATTCCGGCCGAGCGCAGGGAGTTGACAGCGTGTACCACCACTCAGGATTCGCGACCCGTCCGGCAGTCGGCTCCCCGGCGGGCGTACTCGAACCGCACAGCCCGGACGGGGACACCATCCTCTTCCAGCGCTGCACCTGGTGCGGCACCTCGATGTACCACCGGCTCCTGTGCCCGGTCTGCCAGGGCGGCGACCTGCGCACGGAGCGCAGCGAGGGCACCGGTACGGTGCGCCACTCGACGGTCGTGCACCGCAACACCCCGGCCGCCCGCAATGTGTCGCTGATAGAGATGGCCGAGGGCTTCGTGGTGCGGGGCCGGGTCATCGGTCACCCCATGGGCATCCACAGCGGGGACCGCGTCCGGCTGTCCACGGCCAAGGACCCGGTGCGCGGCGAACCGGTCTTCCAGCTCCTCGACGAGCCGTACCGCGCCTGGCACTGACCTCCGGCACCGGTCGGCAACGGATTCCTGAACGGCCGTGCCGCGCGGCCGAGTTCGGGGCCGGCCCTCGAAGATCGGCCGATTCCTCCTCCACAGGCAACCCACAGGCTGTGCTTCCCGTCCTCCGGGGCGCGAGGGGCTCCCGGGACCGACGGGACGCCCGCGTCTGGGGTTCGAGGAGGAGAACACATTGTTCCGTGCCCGGCGAATATGGGTCACGGCCGCGGCGGTGCTCGCGGTGGCGGGTGGGGTGTCCGGGTCCGCGCAGGCGGTACCGCCCTCGGACACCGGACCGTTCACGACCACGGCGACGGCCGACGACGGCACTCTGCCCCCGGGTTGGCGGATCACCGGGAAGGGATCCGCGCAGCAGCTGGTGTGGCGCTCGGGCAGGCAGGTGCCCATGGGGGACGCCCGGGTCGAGTTCCACGCCGGTGGCCGGCTCCTCGGCGTACCGAGTCCGGCGAAGGACGGACGGACCTTCCGGCTCGGCCTCGACGCCACCGTGCCCGGGAAACTGACGGACCTTCAAGTAGTGGCCGGCGGACGGAGATTGGACGCCGCCGGTGACAACAGCGGCTCCGACACGGGCCGTTCGGGGGCCGTCGCCCGCCCCGCGGCCCAACTCCCGGCCGCCGCCGTCGATCCCGGCAAGCCGGGTGCGTACCGTACGACGACCGGCGAGTACACGCTCGACTCGGTCCGGCTGCCCGGGTATCCCGCGCCGATCGAGATGAAGGCCGTCGTGGTCGCGCCGAAGGGCGCCACCGGCAAGCGGCCGCTCGCGCTGTTCCTGCACGGCCGGCACTACACCTGCTACAAGCCGGGCACCGAGGACATCACCGGTGACTGGCCCTGTCCGACCGGCACCAAGTCCGTTCCGAGCTACCGGGGTTACCTGCGCGACCAGCAACTCCTCGCCTCCCAGGGCTATGTGACGGTGTCGATCTCCGCGAACGGCATCAACGCCCAGGACGCCGATGCCGAGGACGCCGGAGCGCAGGCCCGTTCGTCGCTGATCCGGCTCCACCTGGCGCACTGGGCGGACTGGTCCGCCCACCCGGGGACCGCTCCGGCGGTCGTCCGCGACGTGCCGCCGGCCGACCTCTCCCGCGTCCTGCTGATCGGCCACTCGCGAGGCGGCGAGGGCGTCAACCGGGCGGCGATGGACAGCCTCTATCCGCCGCCGGCCGCGCAGGACGGCTATCACGGCCCGGTGCGCTGGAAGATCCGCGGCACCGTCCTCATCGGCCCGACGATCTTCGGCCAGAACCCGGTGGCCGATGTGCCGTCGGTGACCCTGCTGCCCGGCTGCGACGGCGACGTCTCCGACCTCCAGGGCGAGGTGTACGTCGACGGAACCCGCGGCGTCAGCCGAGGCACGGCGCTGCACAGCGCGGTGTACATCGAGGGCGCCGACCACAACTTCTTCAACACCGAGTGGACGCCGGGCCAGGCCCAGGCGCCCGCCGAGGACGACTTCTACAACGATCCCGACCAGCGGGACGCGGTGTGCTCGCCGGGCACCGCGACCCGGTTGACGGCCGACCAGCAGCACAAGGCGGGTTCCACCTACATCGCCACCGCGGCCCGGCTGTTCGTCGCCGGTGACGACCGGGCGCGCGAGCTGCTCGACGGCTCGGGCCGCCGGGCGCCCTCGGCGGACCCCGCGCGGGTCCTCACCCACGCGGTGGGCGCGAACCGCGGCGCCGGCTTCCTGCCGGACGGTCAAGTCACCGTGTCCGGCGGCAAGTTGTGCTCAGCGGTGGACCCCTCTCCGGCGGTCGCCTGCCTGAGCGACAGCCGCCTGGGCCTCTCGCCGCACTTCGCTCAGTGGGACACCAGCAAGGAGATCGGCCGCCGTGCCGTCGCGCTGCGCTGGTCCGCGGCCGGTTCGCCGACGACGGTACGTCCGGCCAAGCCGGTCTCCCTGAGCGGCGCCAAGTCCCTCGCCCTGCGGGTGATCGTGCCGCCCAACACCACCGGCACCCAGTTCGACGTCTCCCTCACCGACACGTCGGGCCACCGCTCGACCCTCGGCCGGGTCCGCGTCGACGGGCTGCCCGGCACCGAGCGCACCGCCTCGTACTGGGCGCGCGAGGTCCGGGTACCGCTGACCGCCGCCACCCGCGCCGGAATCGACCTGCGCCACGTCAAGTCCCTTGCCCTGACCCCGCGTTCGCGCTCCGGTCAGGCGTGGCTGATGGACGCCTGGGGCTGGCGCCCCGGCACTCCGGCGGCCGTCGCGGCCCCGCTCCCGCGCGTCGACATCGGCCGGCTCACCGTCAAGGAGGGCGACTCGGGCGTCAAGACGTACCGCGTCCCCGTCCAGGTGTCCGGCCGGGGCAGCGGCCAGGTGCGCGTCTACGTGTCCGACCCGGCCACCGGCCAGGACACATCCCGTCTGGTCACGGTGCGCCCCGGCGGCCACGACCTCGACGTATCGGTCGAGGTGAAGGGCAACACCCGCTTCGACTACGGCACCCAGCACGACCTGTTCGTGAAGGCGGTGCACGGCGTGGTGGTCGGCGCGCATCACGGTGGCGTGACCACCGAGAACGACGACCCGATGCCCACGTACACCGTCACCCCGGTCGCCGACCGGGTCACCGAGGGACAGCCCCTGAAGTGGAAGGTGACGCTCTCGACGCCCGCCGACGTGGAGCTCAACCCCGTGTTCGCCGTCCAACCGGTCGCCACGGGGCCGGAGTTGTCCACCCTCGACGTCGACGCGCAGTGGCTCCGCGAGAACTCCGGAGAGGAGCCCACCCCGGAGCGGCCCCTGTCCACGGTGCCGAACCTGGCCCTCTGGACGACCGTTCCAGCGGGTCGGCCGAGCGCGGAGGTCAGCCTGCCCACCATCACCGACCAGGTGACCGAACAGCCCGAGTCCGTGCTCTTCCGGGCCATGGACGACAACGGCAACCCGCTGCCCGACGGCCCGGTGCTGACTGGCACGGTGCTCGACGCGTCGTAGCCGGACGGGACGCCGTACGAAGCGAAGGGGCCGCAGCCCGAAGGCCGCGGCCCCTTCGCCGTGCGGTGGGTCAACTCCCCTGTTTCGTCCCGCCGTTCATCTTGGCGCGGTTCTCGGTGAGGAGTTGCTGCACGCGTTGTTCGATCTCGCGCGGGTCCAGGCCCAGGGCGGCTCCGATGTGGGCCGACCACACCTCTGAGCGGAGGTTGGTCTCGAAGTCGAGGTCGGCGCGGACGTTCTCGCGGGTCGCCTGCCGGTTCTGGCTCACCATGACGAAGGTCGACAGGAAGATCGCCTCCAGGCTGACGATCATCGTGAGCAGTCCGAACGGGTACGGGTCGAAGATCCCGGCGTGCCCGAGGAGCCCTTCGTTGAGGGCGATCCAGACGGCGAACCACAGGGCGTGCAGATAGACGAAGAGCATGGTGCCGGCGAAGGCCGTGATGGCGTCGGCGACCCGATCCTGGGTGCTGCGCATCCGGGCGAAGACGATCCGCTCCTGCCGCAGCCGCAGCTCGGCCGGGGTCAGCGCGGGGTCCACGGGCGCTCCCTGGGTTCGGTGTGCACGGGGTCCGTTCTCAGGCCTTGAGGGTGACGCGGATGCCGACGGTGGCGTCGAGCCCGCGGCGCAGCCGGCTGCCCAGAAGCGTGAGACGGCCGGTGAGGCCGTACTTGCGCTTGATGAGGGCGCGGTAGTGGGTGGTGGTCTCGGCGTCGGTGAGCTCGGCGGTGGCGGGGACCTGGTCGCCGGTCGGGTTGCCGCGCAGGTCGCAGGGGCCGACGAGGACATCGGCGCGGGCCCGGATGCGCTTGACCTTCCAGGAGTCGGCGACCGTCCACACCCCGAGGGTGTCGCCGTCGCGCACCACCCACACCGGGGTGGGGACCGGGGAGCCGTTCTTGCGGTAACTGGTGATCAGCAGGTACTGGCTTGCGCCGAGCCGGTCCAGCGGGGTCTCGTCCATGGTCGGCAGTCTAAGCACCCGAGGGTGCCCGCAGGAGTTCGAGATACCGGAGGGCGAAAAGGTATGCGTCTCCGGGCCAGCGCGCCGACAGGTAGCTGCCGTCCTCCACGACGAACGCGTGCGTGTCGTCGCTCGCCGTGCCGCGCCGGGTGAGCTCCCTGGGGCCGCGTTCGAACTGCGTGCCCGGGTCGTCGAGGGCGGCCCGCACCTCGTCCTCCACATAGGCCGGGTAGGTGCGGTAGTAGCGGCCGAGACGCCAGGCGGTGGTCAAGTAGGCGGTGCGTTCCATGTACTTGGGCAGGCAGGTCGTACGGCGTCCGGCGAGGACGCTGCGCCCGGCGGCCGGGTCCTGGGTGCGGGCGAGCACGAGGACACCGTGGCAGATCGCGCCGACCGGACGGCCGAGGGACCAGAACTCCCCCACTTTCGCCCGCAGTTGGGCCGAGCCGAGGTACTGGCGCATACCGGGCGCGTGGCCGCCCGGCAGCAGCAGTCCGTCGAACCCGGTCACGTCCACGTCCGCCCAGGCGACCGTCGCGCCGAACTCCGGTGCCTCGGTGAGCTGTTGGTAGAACCGCTTCGGTTCGTCCTCGGCGCCGAGCTGTCCGAAGAGGACGCCGGTCAGCAGCCGGGGGTCGGCGGCGGGCCGCGTCCCGGCCCGCTCGGTGGCGAGCACGACCTCGTGCCCGGCGTCGGTGAGCAGCCGCCAGGGCACGGCGACCTCGGTGACGTCGAAGTCGCGGTCGGGAACCGGCATCAGCACGCGCATGGGCTCATCATGGCAGCGGGGTCGACTGCTCAGGACCTCCGGCGACTCCGTCCGGCATGGCCCGGCGGTTCTGCCCCGCGCCTCCCGGCGACTCCACCCCAGGCCACGCCCCGGCGACCCCATCCCACATGGCCCAGCCGCTCTCCCACAGGACCCGGCCCGGCTCGCCTCAGCGTCGTGGCCGTCTGCTCACCCCAGCGCCGCCGCCATCCGCCGTACCGCTTCCGTGATCACCTCCGGGGACGTCGCCAGATTGAGCCGTACGTGCCCCGTGCCGCCCGTGCCGAAGTCGACACCCGGGCTCAGCGCGACCCGGCCCCGTCGCAGGAAGACGTCCGCCGGATCGCCGCCCAGGCCGAGTTCACGGCAGTCCAGCCAAGCGAGGTAGGTGGCGTCGCCCGGTCGGTACCCCACGGCGGGCAAATGCTCGGCGAGCAGCTCGGTCAGTAGTCGGCGGTTGTCGTCGAGGCCGGATAGCAGCGCGTCCAGCCAGGCCGTGCCGTCGCGCAGGGCGGCGGTGTGGGCGATGACGCCGACGTGACTGGGGCCGTGGCCGACCTCCTCGGGCAGGCGGGCCAGGTCGGCGGCGGACGCGGGGCCCGCGACGGCCAGGGCGGCCTTGAGGCCGGCGAGGTTCCAGGCCTTCGACGCCGACATCAGCGACAGCCCGCGCTCCGCGCCCGGGACGCTCAGGTAGGGCACGAAGGTGGCGCCCGCGGCGAGGACCGGTGCGTGGATCTCGTCGGCGACGACCCGCACGCCGTACCGCTCGGCGAGGGCGGCGACGGCGGCCAGTTCGGCGGCGGTGTGTACGGTGCCGGTCGGGTTGTGCGGGCTGCACAGCAGATACGCGGCCCGCCGCCCTCCCTCGACCGCGCGCCGGAACGCGTCCTCCAGGGCGCCGAGGTCGAGGCGCAGGTCCGCGCCCAGCGGCGCTTCCACGACCTGCCGGTCCAGGTGGGTCACGAACTGGAAGAACGGCGGATACACGGGCGGGTTCAGCACCACCGGATCACCCGCCCCGGTGACCAGCCGGAGCATCTCGACGACGCCCAGCATGACGTCCGGCACGATCCGGGTGCGTTCCACGGCGAGCCCGTCCCAGCCCCACCGCTTCTCCGCGAACGCGGCGAGCGCCTCCGCGTAGGCCGTACCGGCGGGATAGCCGGTGTCCCCGAGGGCGAGCGCGTCCGTGACCGCGCTGACCACGGCGTCGGCGAGCGGCACGTCCATCTCGGCCACCCACACCGGCAGCACGTCCTCGGGGTAGGTGCGCCATTTCATGCTGGTTCGGCGTCGGAGGCGGTCGAGGGTGAGCGCGCGCAGGGGATTCGGTTCACCGGCCGCGGCCTGCGGGTTCCTGGTCATGGGGCTCAAGATAGGGGGACCACGGCCCGTGGGCGACGGGCCGCGCCGAGGCCAACTCGGCGGTCCGGAGAGCCTGTTGTGGCCGGCGGCCGAAGCCGATCTTCCATCGGGTGAACGGGACGGTGCCGGGCCACGTATGGAGGAAGGGCACCTCAACGACCAGAGGTCCTCGCGGTGTTCGGCACCGCACGTTCGGGGTTCGGGAGCCAGGCATGAGGCACGCACGACGACGGGTCGTCCGGCGAGTGACACGGTTGACGGCCGTCGGCGGACTCCTGCTGGGAGGTGCCATGGTCACCCAGGCGGCCATGGCGAGTGACACCCCGGGCAGGGACGCCGCCACGCTCAGCGCGCCGGAGACGCCCGCGGACAAGGGTTCCGCTCTGGTGGCGAAGCTCGGTTCGGCCCGCACGGCGGGCAGTTGGGTCGACTCCGGCGGCCGTACGGTCGTCGCGGTGACCGACAAGGCGACGGCGGCCGAGGTGACGAAGGCGGGCGCCGAGGCGAAGGTCGTGCCGTACAGCATGAACCAGCTGAAGTCGGCCGCGAGCACGCTGAGTTCGGCGCCCAAGGTGCCGGGCACCGCGTGGGCGATGGACTACCGGAACAACAAGGTGCTGGTGGAGGCCGACAGCAGTGTCTCCGCCACCAGCTGGGCCGCGATGACGAAGGTCGCGAAGAGCATCGGCGCCTCGGTGGAGATGCAGCGCACGCAGGGGAAGTTCACCACCCGGATCAACGGGGCGCAGCCCATCCTGTCGACCGGCGGCCGTTGCTCGGCGGGCTACAACGTGACCAACGGCCAGACCGAATTCATCCTCACGGCCGGGCACTGCGGCCCGGTCGGCTCGATCTGGTTCGCCGACAACCAGGGCGACCAGCAGCTGGGCAAGACGGTCTCCGACAACTTCCCCGGCAGCGACTTCTCCCTGGTGCAGTACGCGAGCGGTTCGGCGGGCGAGGGCGCGGACGTCGTCGCGATCGGCAACGGCAGCGGGGTGACGATCACCGGCCTGGCCGACGCGGCCGTGGGCGAGAAGGTGTTCCGCAGCGGCAGCACCAGCGGGCTGCACGACGGCGAGGTGACCGCGCTCGACGCGACGGTGAACTATCCCGAGGGCACGGTGACCGGTCTCATCCAGACCACGGTGTGCGCCGAACCGGGCGACAGCGGCGGCCCGTTGTTCTCCAACGGCATCGCGCTCGGGGTGACCTCGGGTGGCAGCGGTGACTGCAAGGCGGGTGGTACGACGTTCTTCCAGCCGCTGACCAAGGCGCTGGCCGCGCTCAACGTCAAGCTGCTGGTGGCGCCGAAGACGGCTGCCTCGCCCGCGCCGTCCGCCTCGGCGGCAGGCAGCGCGGCGGGCACCGGCTCGGTCACGCCCGGGACGTCGGCGCCGGCGACGAACACCACGGCGGGCACGACGACTCTGGCGTCCCGGCTCACGGACCCCAAGAACGTGGGCCCGGGCCTGCTGGTGATCGCGGGCAGCCTGATCGCGCTGGTGGCGACGCGCTGGATCCGCGCGGAGCAGGACCGTAAGGCCTTCCAGCGGCACTATTCGGCGATGTGGGGCTGATCACGCGGGGAGTTCGTCGCGGGTGATCGTGGGTTATCGGGTCGGGTCGGGTCGGGTCGACGGGGGCTCGACCGGCTGGACCGAGGGTCACGAGGAAGGCCGGGCGACGGGATCCGAACGACAGCTGCGCACCGGGCCGGACGGCTGCTCTCAGGCCGCCGTGGCCGGCTGAGGAGGCGCGGTGGCCCACTCCATCACCAGCCGCCGGTACTCCTCGCGCTGTTCGACGCTCAGTGTCCCGCCCGATCGGAGCCACAGGGCTCTGATCTCCTCGTTGACCTCGGCTGCCGATCGCTCGGTGGCTGATTCAACACGGGTGGACATGGTGTGAAGCATACGTCGCCGTAGGTGAAGGCGATGTGAGTAATCACGAGCCAATCGGACATATCGGACCGCGTTACTGATCACGTCCATCTGTCAAGCCCCGTAACGCATTTCACACCTCCGCCACACCCAGCACCAGCACCTGGATCGCCAGCACCGCGGCCCCGCGCGCCCAGTCGTGGAAGTCGGAGACCTTGGTCTCCACGTCGAGCGGTGCCGCCAGCGGGTGCCGGTGGGCGCGCAGTGTGTCCTCCACCGCCTGCCCGGCCACGTCCATCAGGCCGACCCCCTCACCGGCGAGCAGGATCTTCTGCGGCAGCACGAAGTTGGCGATCTGGGCCACCAACACACCCAGCGCGCGGGCCGCTTCGCCGATCACCCGGGCGGACATGGGCTCACCGGCCGCGGCACCGGCGAGGATCTCCTCGTACGTGAGGTCCCGACCGGTGGCGGCCTGGACCTGGTAGCGGATGCTGGGGATGGTCAACAGCGAGACGGCACTGCCGCGTTCACCGGTGGGCGTGAGCGGGCCGTTGGGGTCCAGGATCCAGTGGCGTCCGAAGCCGCGGTCCTCCTCGGCGTGAGGCACCCGCCTGCCGCCGAGGACCAGGCCGTAGCCGACGCCCGCGCCGATGGTGAGGACGACGAAGCGCTCGAGGCCGCGCCCGGCACCGAACCAGGTCTCGGCCTCGACGAACGCGGCCACGTCGTTCTCCACGACGACCGGCAACCCGGTGCGCTCCTCGACCAGTTCGGCCAGCGGAACGTCGCTCCACCGCAGGAAGGCCGACTCCCCCACCACGGCACGGTTCCGGACGAGACCGCCGACACCGATACCTATGCCCGTGAGGGTGGGGAACCGGGCGGTGAGTTCGCCGGTCATCCCGGCGAGCAGGTCCGCGACTTCAGCGGGGTCGTGGGTGGTGAGCGGTCGGTCGAGGCGGGCGACGATCTCGCTCCTGAGGGTGGTGACGACGCCGTAGACCATGTCCTCGGTGACCTTGAACCCGAGGAAGGTGCGGGACTCGGCGACCACGTCGAGGGGTTGGGAGGGGCGGCCCTGGCGGACCTCGGCCGGGCCGCCGCCGTCGGGGACCTCGACCAGCAGGCCGGATTCGATCAGCGGTTTGGTGAGGCGGGTGAGGCTGCCCGCCGAGAGGTCGAGGCGCCGCGCGATGTCGGTGCGCGACAGCGGACCGTGGACGAGCACCTCGATCGCCACGGAGCGTTCGCCGGGGCTCAGCGGCTGCCAGCTGGCGGCACGTGTGGTCATGGGCGTCAGACTCCCACAAGCAAGATATTTTTTGCTCTAGAACTAACTAAGTCATCCTACGACCGAAATCCCGCGCGGAAGAGATGCTCGCACAGCTATTGACGCCACGATTGTTTCGCGTCAAAAGTAAGTCACCCGAGGACGAGCCGTCGCAGACGAAGGAGTCTCCAGATGACCACCGCCTCAAGCAGCCCCCCGTTGCGCCCACCGCGGGCCCGTGAAGGCGGGGGCGACGGACGGCTGGCGGCGGTCTTCATCGCCCCGGCCCTGCTGGGCTACCTGGTCTTCCTGCTCTGGCCGACCCTGCGGGGCATCTACCTGAGCTTCACCCGCTTCAACCTGCTGACACCGGCGAAGTGGGTGGGCCTCGACAACTACGACCGGATGGTCCACGACCCCATCTTCTGGTCGTCGTTGAAGGTCACCGTCGAGTACGTGTTCATCAACATCGGCGTCCAGACGGTGGCGGCCCTCGCCATCGCCGTCCTGCTCCAACGGCTCACCCAGTCCGCCCTGTTGCGCGGGATCGTGCTGACGCCGTACCTGATGTCGAACGTCGTCGCCGGCATCGTCTGGCTGTGGATCCTCGACACCCAGCTCGGCATCGGCAACGAGATCATCGGGGGACTCGGTTTCGACCGCATCCCCTTCCTCGCCGACAAGACCTGGGCGATCCCGACGATCGCCCTGATCAACGTGTGGCGGCACGTCGGCTACACCGCGCTGCTGCTGTTCGCCGGGCTGCAGGCCATCCCGAACGACATGTACGAGGCGGCGAAGGTGGACGGCGCGAGCGAGTGGCGGATGTTCTGGCGGATCACGATGCCGCTGCTGCGGCCGGTCCTCGCGGTCGTGCTGATCATGACGGTGATCGGTTCGTTCCAGGTGTTCGACACGGTCGCGGTGACGACCGCGGGCGGCCCGGCGAACGCGACGAACGTCCTCCAGTACTACATCTACGGCTCCGCCTTCGGGCGCTTCCAGTTCGGCTACGCGTCCGCGATGTCCGTGGCCCTGCTGATCGTGCTGAGCGCCATCACGTTCCTCCAGTACCGGCTCACCCGCGCCGGCCAGACCGACCTCGGCTGACCGGAGGAGACGACATGGCCACCCTGACCACCACGCCCCGCACACCCACGCCGACCGAGCAGGCGATCGCACGGCCGCCCCGGCACCGGATCTCCGTCGGCAAGGTCGCCGCCTGGGCCGCGATGACCGCGATCGTGCTGATCACCCTGCTGCCCTTCTTCTGGATCCTGCGCACCGCGCTCTCCACCAACACCGGGCTCGCCGCCCACCCCTCGGATCCACTCCCGGTCGACTTCACCACCGGCGGCTTCGAGCGGGCACTGGGCCTCCAGTCGACCAAGGAGGCGATCGCGCAAGGCGGTTCGGGCGGCGGACTCACCTTCTGGCGCTATCTGCTCAACTCGGTGATCGTCTCGACCCTGGTCACCGTCTGCCAGGTGTTCTTCTCCGCGATGGCCGCCTACGCCTTCGCCCGGCTGCGCTGGCGGGGCCGGGACCGGATGTTCGGGCTGTTCCTGGCCGGACTGATGGTGCCGGCCATCTTCACCCTGCTGCCGAACTTCGTGCTCATCAAGCAACTCGGCCTAGTGGACACCCTGTTGGGGATCGCGCTGCCGACGATGTTCATGACGCCGTTCGCGGTCTTCTTCCTCAAGCAGTTCTTCATGAACATCCCGCGCGAGGTCGAGGAGGCCGCCCTGCTCGACGGCGCGGGCAAGGTCCGCGTCTTCTTCCGGGTCCTGCTGCCGATGGCGTCCACGCCGATCCTGACGCTGGGCGTGCTGACGTACATCACGTCCTGGAACGACTACTTCTGGCCGTTGATGGTGTCGTACAGCGACAGTTCCCGCGTGCTGTCGGTGGCGCTGGCCATCTTCCGCTCGCAGACCCCGCAGACCGGCTACGACTGGTCGGGCCTGATGGCGGCGACCCTCATCGCCGCACTCCCGATGCTGGTGCTGTTCTCGGTGTTCGCGCGCCGCATCGTCAGCTCCATCAGCTTCACCGGAATCAAGTAAGGGGCAGGGCATGCGATTTCGTACGGTCATGGCACTGACCGGGGCGCTCGCGCTGTCACTGACGGCGGGCTGCGCGAAGGGCGACTCCGTGGGGTCGGCCTCGAACACGGTGACGTACTGGCTGTGGGACTCCAACCAGCTCCCCGCCTACCAGGCCTGCGCGAAGGGCTTCGAGCAGCGGAACCCCGGACTCAAGGTGAAGATCACGCAGTTGGGCTGGGGCGACTACTGGACCAAGCTCACCGCGAGCTTCATCGCTGGCACGCAGCCGGACGTGTTCACCGACCACATCCAGAAGTTCGGCCAGTTCGCCGACCTGAAGGTGCTGGCCCCGCTCGACGACCTCGGTCTCGACGACTCCGCTTACCAGCCGGGACTCGCCGCCAACTGGGTGGGCCAGGACGGTCATCGCTACGGCGCCCCGAAGGACTGGGACACGGTCGCCCTCTTCTACAACCAGAAGATGGCCAAGTCGGCCGGTCTCAGCGCCGACCAGTTGAACAGCCTGTCCTGGAACCCGACGGACGGCGGCACCTTCGAGAAGGCCATCGCCCACCTGACCGTCGACAAGAACGGCAGGCGAGGCGACGAACCGGGCTTCGACAAGAAGCACGTCAAGACGTACGGCCTCGCCAGCGGCGGCGCGGGCGACGCCGACGGCCAGACGACCTGGAGCCCCTTCACCGGCTCGGCGGGCTGGAACTACACCGACAAGAAGCGCTGGGGCACCGAGTACCAGTACGACAGCAAGACCTTCCAGTCCGTGATCAAGTGGTACTTCGGGCTGGCGAAGAAGGGCTATCTCGCGCCGTACACGGACTACAGCGACGGCGCCAACCCGGCCAACGCGCAGATCGCCTCGGGCAAGGCGGCCACCTCCTTCGACGGCGCGTGGATGATCTCCACGTACTACGCGGCCAAGGGCGTCAAGGTCGGCACGGCGTTCACGCCGGCCGGTCCGACCGGTGAGCGGGCGACCATGATGAACGGTCTCGCCGACTCGATCACGAAGAAGGCGCACAACAAACCTGGCGCGGAGAAGTGGGTCAAGTACCTCTCCTCCGACGAATGCCAGAAAACGGTCGGCGGTTACGGAATCGTGTTCCCTGCGACCCCCGACGGCACGGACACCGCCGTCGCCGCGTACAAGAAGAAAGGCATCGATGTCACGGCCTTCACCAGGTCGGTCGCCGACAAGAAGGACTTCACCACCTTCTCCTATCCGATCACCAACTACGCGGCGGACGTGTACGCGTTGATGCACCCCGCCATGCAGGACGTCTACGCCAACGACACACCCGTCAGCGGCCTGGGCAGGACGAACAAGCAGATCAACTTCATCCTCGGTCAGTGACGCATCGGTCGACGACCGGCGCGTCAGCGACATCCTCGTCAGAGAAGGACACGCACCTATGACGTTCTCCCTCGGCATCGTCGGAGCAGGCCAGTTCTCGGGCCAGTTCGCCAGACTGTTCCAGGCCCACCCGGGCGTGAGCGAGGTCCATGTGACCGACCTCCTGCCGGAGCGGGCGGAGCAACTGGCCGCCGAACAAGGGCTGGCGGGCACCTTCCCCTCCTACGAGGCCATGCTGGAGTCGAAGGCCGTCGACGCCGTCGCGATCTTCACCCAGCGCTGGACACACGGCCCGCTGGTCCTCCAGGGGCTCGGCGCGGGCAAGCACGTGTACTCGGCGGTCCCGATGGCGATCAGCGCCGAGGAGATCGCGGCGATCATCGACGCGGTCAAGGCGACCGGGTTGACGTACATGATGGGCGAGACGAGCCAGTACAACCCGGCGACCGTGCACGCCCGCAACCAGATCGCGGAGGGCGCCTTCGGGCGGATCTTCTACGCCGAGGGCGACTACGTCCACGACATGGATCTGGGGTTCTACGAGGCGTACCAGTACAGCGGCGGCGACAACTGGAAGGCCACCGCCAGCTATCCGCCGCTGCTCTACCCGACGCACTCGGTGGGCGGGGTGCTCGGCGCCTGGCAGACGCACGCGGTGAGCGTGTCCGCGATCGGGGTGGTCGACGAGCGTGGGGACGGGGTCTTCGACCGGGAGGTCAGCCAGTTCGGCAACGACTTCTCCAACGCGACCGCGCTGTTCGAGGTGGCGGGCGGCGGTTCGTTCCGTACGAACGAGTTCCGGCGGGTGGGCTATCCCTCGCAGATCCGGGAGTCGCGTTTCCGGTTCTTCGGCACGGACGCGAGCATGGAGCAGCTCGCGACGGTGGCCTTCTGGCAGGACAAGAAGGGAGTGAAGGACATCAGTGAGCTACTCGAACCCAAGCCCACCATGTCTCCTGACGATCCGTCACTCCAGCACATCGCGCCGGACCTCCGGGCCGCCTTCACCTCCGGTTCGGCCCCGGTGCACGACCGGTCGCGGCTGCCGCGGGAGTTCGACAACCTGCACAACGGCCACGAGGGCAGCCACCACTTCCTGGCGGACGACTTCGTGACCGCGGTCAACTCCCGCACCCTGCCGTCCGTGAACGCGTGGGTCGCGGCCCGCTACACCCTGCCGGGCATCGTCGCGCACGACTCGGCACGGCAGGGCGGGGTGAGGCTGGAGATCCCGGACTTCGGGGACGCGCCCGAGTAACGGGCTTGGTGCGCAAGCCGGGTGACTGACTGTCAGGTGCCCGGCTTGCGGCCGTAGACGAAGACGTCGTCGCCGTTCTTCAGGAGCGACCAGTACTTCTTCGCGGTGGCCGGGGTCATGTTGACGCAGCCGTGCGAGCCCGGCGGGTTCCACATGCTGAGGTTGACCGAGTGGAAGGCCTGGCCGCCGTCGAAGAACTGGCTGTACGGCATGGGCACGTTGTAGATGTCCGAGACGTGGTCGATGTCCCGCCAGTAGATCTTCTTCAGTCCGGTGCGGGTCTCGTAGCCGTTGCGCCCGGTGCGCACCGGGACCGGGCCGTAGACCAGCCGGCTGCCGTCCTGGATCCAGCTGATCTGGAGCGTGAGGTTGACGCAGGCGATCCGGCCCTTGTTGGTCGGGCACTTGCCGGCCGCGTTGGGCTTGTTGCCCACGGCCTTCTGCTTGTTCATCAGGTCCATCACACCCCAGGTGACGGAGCCCGCGTAGCCGATGTTCGGCGTGATGCCGTGCTTGGTCTGGAAGGCCCGGATGGCCTTGCAGTCGGCGGCCGACTGCTTACCGTCCACCGGCCGCCCGAGGAACTTCTCCACCTGCTTCTGGTACGGCCCCGCCTGCGTCGTACAACTCGCCGCCGCCTGCGCCGGCATGCTGCCCAGCGCGAGCGTGAGCGGCGCGACCAGCCCGGTGAGCCCGAGCACTACGGCACCTCGTCTGCGTATGTCCCCCATGGCCTGCCCTTTCCCCTTGCCGTATGCCGTAATCCCTACGGTCCCTGTGATTTCTGCCAGCTAGACCGGTACCTGGGGGTGCGGGTTGTAGTCCTGGGCACGCTGCGACGAAACGGTGACTTTCCGAGCCACCCGGTGACATTCCCGGAGCCGGTACCGCTACCAGCGAGCTCGTACCACTCCGTCGCCGTCGGGCATGACAGCGGTGAGCAGAGGCGCGCGTTCATCGGCGTACATGGACAGGAGCGTTGCGGCGTCGGCACCGGATATCCGGGCGGCCAGCTCCGGAAAGTCGTCCTCGTCAGCGATAACACTGTGGATCCGGCCGTCCTTGTCCTGCCAGACGCATTCGACGAGGCCGTAGGCAGGGAGGTTGCCCAGGACCGCTTCGATGTCGGAGGACAGGTCGGGCCATACGGCCAGCCGGGCGCGGGGAGTGATCCCGGCACGAACCGTGTCGATGATGTCGGCGCTGAGGCGGTGCCATCTTGAGGCGCCCTCGATGTACCTCTCCTCCAGGAGTCCGGCGCGGCCCGTGGCGACAGCCCGGTGCAGATCGGCCCAGAAATCGTCGTCGCCCGGCCGCTGGATGTTTTCGCTGTTGGTTTCCACCTCGTACGGAGAGGCGTCGATCCGTTCCGGGAACAGCCCGAGCGCGCGGGTTCGTGCCAGCGTCTCCTCGCAGGGCCGGGTGCTGCCGACGTAGAGGTACTGGTCCCAACCGACGTGCACTGCGAGTGTGCCCTCCGCCTCCAGCCGGCACCAGGCGCCGCTGTCGCGCAGCATGAGCCGCACCAGCTCCAGCCCGGCTTCGAGCGGCACCTCTGCCCCGTCATGGAAGCCGGTGAGGCCCGTCGGAAAGATTCCGGCGAGCCCGAAGCACTCCAGGGGCGGCTCGACGCCGAAGTGTGCGAGGGACGCGACCTGCGGCTCGCGGACGGACAGACGATCGATACCGACTTCCGCGGCGAACGCCTCGACCGCCCGAAGATAGGCGGCCTCTACCTCACCGTGATCGCTGGCAACGTCCTCAGTGCCGGTGTAGTGCCCGTGTTCGTCACGATCGGCGGGGTCGTACTTGGTGACGCGGTAGACGTAGGGGAGTTGCACCTCCCTATCCTCCAGCACGGCCCCGACGCCGCCCAACAAATTTCGAGGCGCCGACCACTGTGGTGAATCCCGCCCCACCGGTCCAGTTTCTCCGAAGTGGACCGATACCCGGTCCGCCCCCTCGCCCTACGCTGCCGCCCATGCACCGCACTCTCGCCGCCGATCTCGCCCGGCTCCCCGAACTCCTGCAGTCCGCCCGTGACTTCGCCGCCCGTGAGCTGGCCGGTGTGGCCGAGCGGCCGGTCGTTCACCCCGGGAAGGCGCCCGATCACGACCCGCTTCCGGCCGACGGGACCGGTGCCGAGGGGGCTCTCACGCGGTTCGCCGAGCGGTGGGCGCCCGGTTTCTCGGGGTCGGCGGGTCCGCGCTACCTCGGTTTCGTCACGGGCGGTGCGACGCCCGCGTCAGTCGCCGGGGACTGGTTGACCAGTGCGTACGACCAGAACGTCTCGGGCGCGGCCGGTTCCTGGGCGGCGGCGCTCGAGCGGGAGACGGTCGGCTGGCTGCGCGAGCTGTTCGGGTTGGGCGAGGCACACTCCGGGGCCTTCGTGACCGGCGCGACCGTGTCGAACACCGTGGGGCTCGCCGTCGCCCGCGAATGGCTCGGCGAGCGGCTGGGAGTGGACGTGTCCCGGGAGGGTGTCTCCGCGCTCGGCCCGGTCGACGTGCTCTCCGGCAGCCCGCACTCCAGCGTCACCAAGGCGCTGTCCGTGCTGGGCATCGGGCGGGACCGGCTGCGGCAGGTGCCCGTGCTCGCCGGAAACCGCGAGGCCGTCGACGTGTCCCAACTCGACGCCGCCCTCGCCGAGTCGGGCGGCCGTCCGGCGATCGTGGTGGCGAACGCCGGCACCGTGAACACCGTCGACTTCGACGACCTCCGGGCCATCGCGGCCCTCAAGGAGCGCCACGACTTCTGGCTGCACGTGGACGCCGCGTTCGGCGGTTTCGCCGCGCTCTCCCCCGCCCACGCCCACCTCGTCGACGGACTCGACGCGGCGGACTCGGTCTGCGTCGACCTGCACAAGTGGCTCAACGTGCCCTATGACGCGGCCGTCCAGTTCACCCGCCGCCCCGACCTCCAGACCAGGGTGTTCCACAACTCCTCCCCCTACCTCGGCCTGCCGACCGGCGACCCGGACTTCCTCCACCTCACCCCGGAGAACTCCCGGCGGCTGCGCGCCCTCCCGGCCTGGTTCTCCCTCCTGGCCTACGGCCGCGCCGGGCACCGCGAGATCGTCGAGCGCAACGTCGCCCTCGCGCACCGCCTCGGCGAGGGCATCGCCGCGCTTCCGGGCCTGCGGCTGTCGGCGCCGGTCCGACTGAACGTCGTCTGCTTCACGCTCGCCGAGAACCCGACGCGGGAACGGGTGGCCGCGCTGGCGGAGGCCGTCGCCGCGACCGGCGAGACGTTCCTGACTCCGACCGTGTACGACGGGACGCCCGCGCTTCGGGCCGCGTTCAGCAACTGGCGTACGTCCGGGGCGGATACGGACCGGGTGCTGGCGGCGCTGGCTTCAGCGACCCTCTGAAAGGGCCTGCCGGAAGCCGGTGTTGACCGCGGTGACCCCTCCGTCGACCGTGAGGGTGGTGCCGGTGATCCAGGAGGCGTCGCGCGAGGCGAGAAACGCGACGGCCGCGGCGATGTCCTCGGGCTCGCCGACCCGGCCGAGCGGATACAGCCCGCTCACCGCGTCGAGGTCGTCGTCCCGGCCCTCCCACGCGGAGGTGCGGACCGTGCCGGGCACCACCAGGTTGACCCGCACACCCCGCCGGGCGGCGTGTCCGGCGAGGGTGCGGGTGAGCGAAACGAGTCCGGCCTTGGCCGCGCTGTAGGCGTGGTTGCCGAAGTCCTGGGCCCCGTTGACGGAACCGATGCTGACGATCGCCCCGCGTCCGGAGGCGACCAGGTGCGGGAGTGCGGCGCGGCAGCAGCGGAACGTTCCCGTCAGCGTGATGTCGAGGTCACGCGCCCACTCGTCGTCCGGCTCGTCCTCGAAGC
Organism: Streptomyces hokutonensis; assembly: GCF_042751305.1. Lineage (GTDB taxonomy): Bacteria > Actinomycetota > Actinomycetes > Streptomycetales > Streptomycetaceae > Streptomyces > Streptomyces hokutonensis_A. Next base: position 840,768 of record NZ_JBHYWD010000001.1, on the reverse strand, counting down.
GCGGGACGTCGGGCGTGCAGTGCGCGGCGCAGTTGACCAGGACGTCGAGCGACCCGAAGCTGTCGACGGCGTGCGCGACGGCCCGATCGACCGCCCCCTGGTCCCCCACGTCGCAGCCCAACCCCTGTGCCGCCAGGCCGAGTTCACGCAGGTTCGCCGCCGTCTTCTCCGCCTCTGGCAGATCGGTGTCGGTCAGCAGGACCCGCGCGCCCTCCTCGCCGAGCCGCCGGGAGACGGCCGCACCGATGCCGCGGGCCGCACCGGTGACGAGAACTCCGTACCCCTCGAAGCGCGTTGTGTCAGTCATGGACGCGAACCTACTGCCGGAACGATCAACTCGGCAGATAGCGTGCGGACATGAACGCGTTTGTACAGCAACTGCCTGCGCTGATCGGTGTGGTGATCGGCGCGCTCGGTTCGTACGTGGCGATCGTGCGGGGTGAGCGGGTGAGGTTCCACCGTGAGCGGGAGGCCCGTTGGGAGGAGCGGCGGCTCGCGGTGTACACCGACTACGCACGAGTCCTGAAGCAGACGGTCACGCTCACCTATCGGGTCGCGTCCCACTTCCGCAACGACCCGCATCCCCACCCGCTTACGCCCGAGGAGGCGGCACCGATGATCGCCGACGCCGCGCTGGCCCGCGACCCGGCCGGGGAGACTCTGCTCATGTTGGGCAGCCCGGAGGTGGTGGCGAAGGCCCGGGTATGGGTCACCTCGGTGCTGGCGATGGAGCGGTTCCTGCGCGAGGGCAGGCACGATCCGGAGACCTGGCAGGACCTGCTGGAACGACAGCGGGAAGGCCGTCAGGGTTACTACGCGGCCGTACGTGACGATCTGGCCCTGCCACCAGGTCACTCGGCCGCCTGGGTACTGCCGCCCGTGCACCCCGCCTGAGCTACCGGTACCCACTCACATCCGCCGCCTTCCCCACGTCCTGCACCTCCACCAGATACCGCCACGCGTCCGGCCGACTCCCGTCGAGGTCCGTGAAGCCGTACTCCGGAGCGAGCCCCCCGCTCGACAGCGACTGCCCGTTCCAGCGGGCGACTTGGGGATCGGCGGCAAGGGCGGTGACGGCGCGGCCGACGTAGCGCGGGGTCTCCGAGATGGCGAAGTGGGGGACGCGGTCGAGGGCGTCGCGCCAGTTCTCCTCGCGGACGCCGAACTGGTCGAGCATGATCTCCGAGCGCAGCCAGCCCGGAGTGAGCGCCACGGCGGTGGCACCGCGCGGGCCGAGTTCGTGGCCGAGGGCGAAGGCCATGCGCAGGACGGACGACTTGGCGAGGTCGTAGAAGAAGGAGACGCGGTAGGTGTCGCGGTTGTACTCGGCGGTGCCGTCGGTGACTTCGACGACCAGGCCGCCGGGGCGGCGCAGCAGCAGGGGCAGGGCGTGGTGGCTGGTGATCGCGTGGGTCTCGACCGCGAGCCTGAGGAGGTGGAGCCCTTTGTCGAGGTCGTGTTCCCAGACGGGGGTGTCCCAGGCGAAGAGGTGTTCGCCGCCCCAGATGTCGTTGACGAGGATGTCGAGGCGGCCCTGTTCGTCGTCGATGCGGTCGACGAGGGTTCGTACGGCCGAGGAGTCGAGGTGGTCGGTGGGTACGGCGATGCCCCGGCCGCCGGCCGCCGTGACGAGGTCGGCGGTGTCCTCGATCGTCTCGGGCCGGTCGTACTCGGAACGCCGGGCGCGGGTGGTACGGCCGGTGACGTAGACGGTGGCGCCGGCCGCGCCCAGCTCCACGGCGATCCCGCGTCCCGCCCCGCGTGTCGCCCCGGCGACCAGCGCGACCTTGCCTTCCAGTGGGCCCGGCATGTCCGACCTCCCGTGTTCGTTCGACGTGTCTCGTGTCGATCGTGCACGGGAAGCCGGACATCTTCTGTCGGGATTGCGGCCGAGGCGTCAGTGGCCCCGCGCGATCCACTCCTCCAGGTGTGCGGCCTCGGCGCCGACCGTGGTCGAGTCGCCGTGTCCGGTGAGCACCTTCGTCTCGGGCGGGAGGGTCAGGAGGCGGTCGCGGATGGAGTCGATGATGGTCGGGAAGTGGGAGTACGACCGTCCCGTGGCGCCCGGGCCGCCGTGGAAGAGGGTGTCTCCGGTGAAGACCGTGCCGAGCCCGGGGTCGTAGAGGCAGACCGCGCCGGGCGCGTGCCCGGGTGTGTGCAGGACCTTGAGGTCGGCGCCCGCCGCCTCGATGACCTGGCCGTCGGCGAGATGGGCGTCGGGGTCGCGGTCGGGGTGGGTCTGCTTCCACAGGGGCAGGTCGTCGGGGTGCAGCCAGATCGTGGCGCCGGTGCGGTCCGCGAGGGCGGGGGCGGCGTCGATGTGGTCGTTGTGGGCGTGGGTGCAGATGATGGCGGTCAGTCTGCGGTCGCCGATCGCCTCGAGGATGGCGTCGGCGTCATGGGCGGCGTCGATGACGACGACCTCGTGGTCGTCGCCGACGATCCACACGTTGTTGTCGACGTCCCAGGTGCCGCCGTCGAGCGTGAACTGCCCTGAGGTGACGAGGTGTTCGATGCGGGTGGCCATCAGAGCACCACCACCGAACGCAGCACGTCGCCGCCGTGCATCCGCTCGAACGCCTTCTCCACCTCGTCGAGTTGGACCGTCTCGGTGACGAACGCGCCCAGATCCAGGCGGCCTTGCTGGTGCAGGTCGATCAGCATCGGGAAGTCGCGGGAGGGCAGACAGTCGCCGTACCAGGACGACTTGAGCGAGCCGCCGCGCCCGAAGACGTCCAGGAGCGGGAGTTCGAGCTTCATCTCGGGCGTCGGAACGCCGACGAGGACGACCGTGCCGGCGAGATCACGGCCGTAGAAGGCCTGCTTGTACGTCTCGGGACGGCCGACCGCCTCGATGACGACGTCGGCGCCGAAGCCGCCGGTCAGTTCGCGGATCGCCTCGACGGCGTCGGACGTCTTGGAGTTGACGGTGTGGGTGGCGCCCATCGAGAGGGCCTTCTCCAGTTTGCGGTCGTCGATGTCTACGGCGATGATCCGTGCCGCGCCCGCGAGGCGTGCCCCGGCGATCGCCGCGTCGCCGACCCCTCCGCAGCCGATGACGGCGACGGTGTCGCCGCGCCCGACGTTCCCGGTGTTGATCGCCGCGCCGATACCGGCCATCACGCCACAGCCGAGGAGACCGGCGACGGCCGGGGAGACGGTCGGGTCGACCTTGGTGCACTGCCCGGCCGCGACCAGCGTCTTGTCGGCGAAGGCGCCGATGCCGAGGGCCGGGGAGAGTTCCTGCCCTGTCGAGGCGAGGGTCATCTTCTGCTCGGCGTTGTGGGTGTTGAAGCAGTACTGCGGCCGGCCGCGCAGACAGGCCCGGCAATTCCCGCACACCGCACGCCAGTTGAGGATCACGAAGTCACCGGGGGCGACATCGGTGACGCCCTCGCCGACCGACTCCACGATCCCCGCCGCCTCGTGCCCCAGCAGGAAGGGGAAGTCGTCGCTGATGCCGCCCTGCTTGTAGTGCAGGTCGGTGTGACAGACCCCGCAGGCCTGGACCTTCACCACGGCCTCACCGGGTCCGGGATCGGGCACGACGATCGTCTCGACCCGGACCGGTTCGTTCTTTCCCGGCGCGATCACGCCGCGCACTTCCTGTGCCATGGTCCTGAACCCTTTCGTCGATCGTTGTCCCTGCCTGAGACCCTACGCGTGACTGATCGGTAAGGGCACGACGGAGGCTCGACACCATGGGCGGCGGCCGACGTAGCCTGAATGCTCCGACCGCATCCCGGGGAGCGCCGTGAGCATCGCAGGGACTCGGAGCGACCCGCCGGCCTGGCGGCTGCTCCTCGACTACGTACGGCCGCACCGCTGGGCCCTGTTGGCGGGCGCGCTGCTCTCGCTGGTCACCGGCGGCACCGGGCTGCTGCTGCCACTTGTGGCGCGGGGACTCATCGACGACCTCTCGCACGACCGGACGATCACCAAGGCGTTGCTCGCGATGTCGGCGCTGGTGGTCGCCAACGCGGCGGTGGGCGCGCTGGGTTCGTACGTGCTGCGGCGCACCGCCGAGTCGGTGGTGCTCGGTGCGCGACGCGCCCTGTCGTCGTATCTGCTGCGGCTGCGGATCAGCGCGGTGGACCGCAGCGAGCCCGGCGACCTGATGGCCCGCATCACCTCCGACACCACGCTGCTGCGCGAGGTCACCACCGACTCCCTGGTCGGGCTCGGCACCGAGGGGCTCATCCTCGTCGCGACGGTGGTGATGATGGGGCTGGTCGACCCCGTACTGCTTGCCGTCACCCTCGGCGTGATCGTGGGCGCGGGCACCGTGCTGAGTGTGATCGTGCCGCGCATCAACCGGGCCAGCCGGCAGGCGCAGGACGCGATCGGTGTGATGGGTGCCTCGCTGGAGCGGATCCTCGGCGCGCTGCGCACCGTGAAGGCGTCCGGCGCCGAGGACCGCGAGGAGCGCACCCTGCACGCGGCGGCCGAGGAGTCGTGGCGGCAGAGCATCCGCGCGGCCAAGTGGGCAGCGGCGGCGGGCAATACGGCCGGTCTGTCGATGCAGATCGCGTTCATCACCGTCCTCGCGGTGGGCGGGGCGCGCGTGGCGACGGGCGCGATAAACGTCGGCACGCTGGTCGCCTTCCTCCTCTACGTCTTCTACCTCATGATGCCGATCCAGCAGGTCGTCGGCGCGATCACGCAGTACCAGACGGGCGCCGCGGCCCTGGCCCGCATCCAGGAAGCGCTCCAGCTCCCCGCCGAACCCCCGTCCCTGCCCGCCCAGTTGCCCTCCCCCGGCGCCGAGCCCGCGGCCCTCGCCTTCGACGACGTCCGCTTCCGCTACGCCGACGACCTGCCCTACGTCCACCACGGCGTGACCTTCTCCGTGCCGGCCCAGGGCATGACGGCGTTCGTCGGCCCGTCCGGCGCGGGCAAGACCACCGTGTTCTCCCTCATCGAGCGGTTCTACGACCCCGAGTCCGGCGCCATCACCCTCGACGGCCGGAACCTCGCGGACTGGGAGCTGTCCGGACTCCGCTCCGCCATCGGCTACGTGGAACAGGACGCCCCGGTCCTGTCGGGCTCCCTTCGCGACAACCTGCTGCTCGGCAACCCGGACGCGAGCGCGGACGACGTAACCCGCGTCCTGAAGACGACCCGTCTCGACGGCCTGGTCGCCCGGCTCCCCAAGGGCCTCGACACCCTGGTCGGCCACCGCGGTACCCGCCTCTCCGGCGGCGAACGCCAGCGTGTGGCGATCGCCCGCGCCCTGCTGCGCCACCCCCGCCTGCTGCTCCTGGACGAGGCGACCTCGCAGCTGGACGCGGTCAACGAGGCCGCCCTGCGCGACACCGTCGCCGATGTGGCCCGTACGACGACGGTCCTGGTCGTCGCGCACCGGCTGTCCACGGTGACGATGGCCGACCGGATCGTCGTCATGGACGCGGGCCGGGTCCGCGCGGTGGGCACGCACCGGGAGCTGGTGAGCGCGGATCCGCTCTACGCGGAGCTGGCGGCCACGCAGTTCCTGGCGGCGGCGGGCTGATCCCGCCGCACGACTGAGGGCCGCCCGTTTCCGGACGGCCCTCAAGGTCTGCGCGGCCTCGCTACCCGACGGCGGGAAGGAGTCCCGTGACCGGCGCGGCCATGTCGGTGACCTGGTGCAGCTGCTGAAGGTCGTTGAGGTGGTTCAGCGCCTTCATCTGGTCGGCGACCTTCGGGATCTGCGCCTGGTGCTCGGCGGGGATCTCGCTCACCGCGAGGGAGTCCAGCAGGGCGACGGGGCTGACCTTGCCGTCCTTGAGGGCGGGCGCGTCGGCGGCGTTCGCCATCGGCGCGACGAGGCCGGTGACCCCGACGGCGAGACCAACGGCGGCGGCGATACGTCGTGTTGAGATCATGCTTCCAGCAACGCGGACGGTAGCCGCACGGTCACGGGCACCGGTCACCACTCACCCGTGAGGCGGAGCGCGCCGCTCGGTTTGCCGACCCCGGCGAGGCGGAGGAGTCTCGTAGTAGAGGCCCGCGCGGCTCGCTCTTGTTCGGGCCGCGGCCCTCGGAGGAGGTCACTATGGGCACCGCGGCACGCCCCGGCTTCGACACCGAAGCCCTGCGCCGGGGCATAGAAGATCACACAGCGGCGACACTTCTGTCGCTCTACGCCGACGACGCGGAGATCCACGTCGTCGACCACCAGACCCAGCCCAGCAACCCCAAGGTCCTGCACGGCCGGGACGAGATCGGCGCCATGCTCGCCGATGTCTACAGCCGCGACATGACGCACAAACTGGAGGAGTGCGTCGTACAGGGGGACCGAGTCGCCTACAGCGAGTCCTGTCAGTACGCCGACGGGACCCGGGTCCTGGCCGAGTCGATGCTCGTGCTGAACGACGGCAAGATCGCCCGGCAGACCATGATCCAGGCATGGGACGGCTAGCGAGACTGGTGCCGAAGGTCCGGGTCAACACCCGGCTGACCTGGACCTTCTCGGCCAGTACGGTACCCGCGGGCCCCGCTAGGACTCGACGGCGAGGACCAGTTTCCGCAGCAGGTCTGCGAGCGTCCGCCGCTCTGCTGGGTTCAGCGCTGCGAGCAGCGCGAGCTCGCCCGCTTCCTCCGCCGCCACGTGCTCATCGAGGACCGCGTATCCGGCGTCGGTGAGCCGCACCCGCACCCGCCGGCGGTCCCTCGTCTCATGAGTGCGGACGATCAGCCCCGCCTCCTCGACGGCCGCCAGCCGCGCGGAGAGCGCCCCACGGGTCAGTCCCAGCAGTTCCGCCAGCCGTGACGGGCTCGTCTCGTACGGCGGCCCGAGCCTGCGCAGCATGAGCAGCACCTTGAACTGCCACTGCTTGAGCCCGTCGGCGTCGAGCACGTCCCGCCGCGCCTGACCGGCATGGCGGGCCAGGATCGCCAGCCGGAAGAAGATCTGCTCCTTCACCGGGTCCATCCAGGAGAGTTCCTTCGCCCAGAGCGCCACGTGCCGGTCGACCGAGTCCTCCATGCCTGCCTCCCGCAGTGGTTTTCTTGTGGATAGTTTTTCGCATAACTACCTTCCGCGTCATGACATCCACAGCGAACGCGGTCGTCCCCGTCGAAGAACTCATCGCCGCCGCCCACGAGTTGAGCGTTACAGGACGATGGGAGCGCGCCTCCCGTCTGCTGGACGCATGCGCCACCGACGAACCGGGCCTCCGGGCGCGGATCGCCCGCGCCGCCGCCCAAGTCGCCCTGGAACAGGACTGGTTCGCGGGTACGGACACCGCGACGGCACGTATCGAGGCGGCCGGGAAGGAGTTCCCGGACGGCGACTGGGACGTGGAGTTCGCGCGGCTGCGGAACACCTATCGACGGCTGCTCGTCGTCGACGGCCGGCTCCGGCTGGGCCCGGCCGGGAAGGAACCGGAAGCCCTCGCATCCCTGCTCCGCGAGGCGGAGGCGCTGCGGGACGGCGCCCCGGACGAGGGGCGGCGGGGCTGGGCGGAGATGTACCTCGGCCTGATCACGGACAACCACTTCGCCGACCTGGCGGGAGCACCCCCGCACTACGAGTCCGCGCTGCGCGCCGCCGAATCGGGCGACGACCCATTGCTGGCCCGCGAGGCCCTGCGCCACCTGGGCGATCACGACCACGACGCCGGTGACCACGACCTGGCCCTGGAGCGCTGGCGCCGGGCGACCACGCTGGGCGCAGGTGCGGGCACGGTCCCCGGCACGCTCTCCCAGCAGTTGCTGCTCGCCGTGCTGGCCCGGGACTCCGGCGACGAGGCCGGGGCCAGGGCGCTCGCGACGGAGGTCGCCCGCTGGGCGGAGGCCATCGGGGCGCCACGCCTCGCCGCGCAGGCCCGGGACTTCCTGACCGGCGTCGACCCGACGGCACCGCCTGCGGAGAACGGGTCCTGACGGCCGTAGAACTCTCTCGGTTAGGCTGTTCGTGGGCCGTGACTGGCGCTGAGGTGGAGCACCACCGTGGAGCGGCCCACGCGGAGTGAATGCCGTGCGCCTGGGCGATCGGTCAACCAGCTCAGGAGTGGATCATGTCTCAGGCACGGCTCATGGACGGTACGGCGCTCGCGCGGCGTATCGTCGAGGACACCGCGAAGCAGGCCGCCGACCTCACGGAACGCACCGGTACGGCGCCCTGTCTGGCGACGGTCCTGGTCGGCGCGGACCCGGCCTCCGTCACCTACGTCCGGATGAAGCAGAACCGCAGCCGCAAGGCCGGCATCGAGTCCCGGCATGTCGAACTCCCCGCCGCCACGACCACCGCCGAACTGGTCGCCGCCCTCACCGCGCTCTCCGCCGACCCCACCGTCCACGGCATCCTGCTCCAGCACCCGATGGGCGAACACATCGACGAGCGGGCCGCGTTCGAGGCGATCGCGCCGGAGAAGGACGTCGACGGCGTCACCTTCGCGTCCTTCGCGGCGATGAGTTTCGGCCTGCCGGGCTTCGTGTCCTGCACGCCCGGCGGCATCATGCGGCTGCTCGACGAGTACGACGTCGACCCGTCCGGCAAGCGGGCGGTAGTCGTGGGCCGCAGCGCGATCCTCGGCAAGCCGGCCGGCATGCTGCTCCTGGCCCGCGACGCGACGGTCACCTACTGCCACTCCCGCACCCGCGACCTGTCGGCGGCGGTCCGCGAGGCGGACATCGTGGTCGCGGCCGTGGGCCGCCCCCGGCTGATCCGCGGCGAGGACATCAAGCCGGGCGCGGTCGTGCTCGACGCCGGCTACAACGCGGGCAACGTCGGTGACGTCGACTTCGACTCCGCCGCCGGGCGCGCCTCGCTGATCACTCCGGTACCGGGCGGCGTCGGCCCGATGACCATCGCCACGCTCCTGGAACAGACCGTGACGGCCGCGGCCCGGCAGCTCGGGGTGTGATCAGCGCGTCCACGCGCTGTAGTCCATGACGTCCCCGGCCTTGACGCCGTACTCGGGCTGGTCCTTCGTGAAGGTGCTCTCCGTCCCGAGGACGGCGCCGGTGGCCGGATCCATGATCAGCATCAGACGGCTGTCCGACTGCCGGTACACATAGGCCTCCCCGCGCCGCCCGAGTCGGTCGGTCACCTCCCCCGCCGGCCGCAGCCCGTCCGCGCCCGCGAGCAGCCGCGCCAAAGCGGCCGACTCACGCGCCCCGAGCGTCCAGTGGTCCAGCAACTCCCCCACGGCGGCGAGGAGTTCGGGGGTGGTCAACGCCGTCTTGCTGTACGCGGTCTCCTGGAGATACTCCCGCAGTCCCGCCACGTCGTGCGGGGGCCGGGCCTCGGGCGGGACATCGCTCCAACTCGGCGGATATGTAGTCTCCTTGACGACATGCCCGTCCTCGACGACACGCTCCGTGTGACTGTCGTCCGCGTTCCAGCGCACGATGCGTTCCTCCGGGATGGTGACCGGTGGCTTGTTGTCGGACATGCCGAGACTCCACGTCTGCACGTGGGTTCCCTTGCGCAGCACGGGAGTTCCGTCGACCGCGACCGCCGCGGCGAGTGCGGCGAGCTGTTTCAGGGACACGGGCGTGGAGTGCGCCTGCACGACCAGGGGACGGGGCGCCGCCACGGCGGGAGTGCCGCTCGGTCCACCCAGCAGCAGCGTGAACACGGTCGCCACTACGGCGACTCCGGCCACGAGACTCAAGTGCAGCCGACGACGCCGTTCGTGCAGCAGCCGGTTGAGCCGACGCGAGGCGTGGTGGTCAAGGGGCCCGTCGCCGTAGACGGGGCCATCGGCCGTGAACGGGTTGGCGCCACGCAGGAGTTCAAGGTCATCAGCCATGGCGACGGTCCTTAGAGGGTCGGTTCATGAAATGCGCCTCAGCTGGGGCGCCCCATAGGGGCGCGGGGAACTGCGCGACCAGCCACGACGGCGCAGCAGCCGATCGACAACACATCACGCCACTCCTCCGGCCACCACGCTCAGCCGTTCTATCTCCGCTCTCAACCTCCGCCGCGCCCGATGCAACCGCATAGCCGCAGCCCGCGTCCCGCACCCCAGAACGACGGCAACCTCCTCCACCCCCAGCTCCTCCCACGCAGTCAGCCGCAGCACCTCCTGATCGGCCGAAGACAACCGCGCGAGCGCCTCGTGCACCCAGGAACCGGGCGCCTCCGCGTCCGGCCCCGCCGCAACCTGCCGCCGATGCGCGCTCTCGTCATTGCCCACCCGCTCGACGAGCCGGCGCCGGCGCCCATACCCCCGCACCGCGTTGGCCAGGCAGTTGCGGGCAACGCCGTACAGCCAGGGCAGCGGCGCCGGCGGCAGATCCGCACGGCGGCGCCAGGCGACGGTAAAGACCTCCGCCACCACTTCCTCCACCTCACCGCTCCGCCCGTCCAGTCGCCGGGCAACGTAGCGGCTGACCGCCCAGTAGTGCTCGCGATAGGCAGCGGCGAAGATCTCGTCGTTGCTCATGTTCCGTTCGTGTCCGGCACCCGGGCGATCGTCACACCCGATTTCGTGATTCTCGTCGCGCCCGTCGAGTGTGACGGGCGGGCGGGGCGCGGACACAGGCGGGGCGTGAGAGACCTCAAGAGCATCAAGTGGCTGACGACCACGGATCACAAGACGATCGGCACGCTGTACCTCGTCACGGCGTTCGGGTTCTTCCTGATCGGCGGCGTCATGGCGCTGCTGATGCGCGCCGAACTCGCCAGACCCGGGCTACAGATCATGTCCAACGAGCAGTTCAACCAGGCGTTCACGATGCACGGCACGATCATGCTGCTGATGTTCGCGACGCCGCTGTTCGCCGGCTTCGCCAACTGGATCATGCCGCTCCAGATCGGCGCCCCGGATGTCGCCTTCCCCCGCCTCAACATGTTCGCCTACTGGCTCTACCTGTTCGGCTCGACGATCGCGGTGGGCGGCTTCCTCACCCCGCAGGGCGCGGCCGACTTCGGCTGGTTCGCCTACTCCCCGCTGTCGGACGCGGTCCGCTCGCCGGGCATCGGCGCCGACATGTGGATCATGGGTCTGGCCTTCTCCGGCTTCGGCACGATCCTCGGTGCGGTCAACTTCATCACCACGATCATCTGCATGCGCGCACCGGGCATGACGATGTTCCGCATGCCGATCTTCGTGTGGAACGTGCTGCTGACCGCCGTCCTCGTTCTGCTGGCCTTCCCGGTCCTCGCCGCCGCGCTGTTCGCGCTGGAGGCGGATCGGAAATTCGGGGCACATGTCTTCGACGCCGCAAACGGCGGTGCGCTGCTGTGGCAGCACCTCTTCTGGTTCTTCGGGCATCCAGAGGTGTACATCATCGCGCTGCCGTTCTTCGGCATCATCTCCGAGGTCATCCCGGTCTTCTCCCGCAAGCCGATGTTCGGCTACATGGGACTGGTCGCGGCCACGATCTCCATCGCCGGCCTCTCCGTGACCGTGTGGGCCCACCACATGTACGTCACCGGCGGAGTCCTCCTCCCGTTCTTCTCCTTCATGACGTTCCTCATCGCCGTACCCACCGGCGTGAAGTTCTTCAACTGGATCGGAACGATGTGGAAGGGGTCCCTGAGTTTCGAGACCCCGATGCTCTGGGCCACCGGCTTCCTGATCACGTTCGTGTTCGGCGGCCTGACCGGCGTGATGCTCGCGTCCCCGCCACTCGACTTCTCGACCTCGGACTCATATTTCGTGGTCGCGCACTTCCACTACGTCGTCTTCGGCACCGTGGTCTTCGCGATGTTCTCCGGCTTCCACTTCTGGTGGCCGAAGATGACCGGCAAGATGCTCGACGAGCGCCTCGGCAAGATCACCTTCTGGACGCTGTTCATCGGCTTCCACGGCACCTTCCTGGTCCAGCACTGGCTGGGTGTGAACGGGATGCAGCGCCGGATTCCCGACTACCTCGCGGTGGAGGGCCTGACGTTTCTCAACACGGTGTCGACGATCTTCTCGTTCCTGCTCGGCGTGTCGATCCTGCCGTTCCTCTACAACGTGTGGAAGACGGCCAAGTACGGCAAGAAGGTCGAGGTCGACGACCCGTGGGGCTACGGCCGTTCACTGGAGTGGGCGACATCCTGCCCGCCGCCGCGGCACAACTTCCTCACCCTCCCCCGCATCCGCAGCGAATCCCCGGCGTTCGATCTCCACCACCCCGATGTCCCGGCCCTGGAACGGGAGTTGACGTCGCGGTGACCGCCATGGATGAACACTCCCTGGACCCGGGGTCGTTCCTCAACGAGATCGAGGGACACCTGCTGATCGCGGCCACCCACACGGAGGGTCGAGCCGCCGCCGCACGCTTCACTGCCCGGCTCGAATGGCTCACCGACGGCCAACGGGCGGAGGTGGCGCGGCAGTTCGAGGCGGAGTACCTGGCGCTCACCCGGAAGTCGTGGCAGCGCACCGCCGCACGGAGCCGTCAGCTGCGGGACGAGTACGAGGGCGCGTACCGCCGACTGCGGCAACGCGCCCTCGCCTGTTGTCTGTTGGCGTGCGCCCTGTTCGCGGCGACGGGTCTGGTCGCCATCGCGCTCGCCTAGGCACAGACGTGCCGCCCCCCCCCCCAACCCGGCGGCCCGCCCCCCCCCAACAACTACTCGAACACCAAATGGAGGTGCTCCGGGCCCGCGACCACACCATCAAACACGGTCC
>NZ_JBHYWD010000001.1:798936-828201 GCF_042751305.1 Streptomyces hokutonensis | reverse complement strand
GGGTGGGGGGGGCCCTTGTGCGGGGGCCGGGGAGGGGTGCCAACCGGCCCGCCAGCGCCCCAGCGGCCCCCCGGCCGTCCCCCCGGGGGGGACCGACGCGCTACGACTACGTCAGCGTCCACTTCTGGTTGCTCGCCGTGCCGCAGGTCCACAGGATCAGCAGGGTCCCGTTGGCCGTGGCGGCGCCGGACGCGTCCAGGCACAGGCCCGCGTTGACGTTGGTGAGGGTGCCGTCGGAGTTTGCGGTCCACTTCTGGTTGTTCTGGCCGTTGCAGTCCCAGATGACGACCTTGGTGCCGTTGGTGGTGCCGTTGTTGTAGGCGTCCAGGCACTTGTTGCCGTACACCACGAGTTCCTTGCGGGAGGTGTACGTCCAGGCCTGGTTCTGGCCGCCGTTGCAGTCCCAGATCTCGGCCTGGGTGCCGTTGGTGATGGTGTTGTTGTAGATGTCGGCGCAGCGGCCGGACCCGGTGCCGACGACCAGGTTTCCGTTCGTGCCGGGGATGGGCTGGACGTTGACCGCTCCCAGGGTCGGCAGTGAACTGCCGGTGAAGGTGAGGGAGTTGGCGGAGCCCTTCGACAGGTCGACCTGGACCGAGACCGTGCCCTGGCTGGAGCCGGTCGGCGGGAAGGAGACCGTGGTCGCGGTCTGGCTGTTGACCTGGAGGGTGCCGGTGACGGCGGTGGAACCGGTGTTGGTGTAGGGGATGTCGACGACGTCCAGGCCGGTGCTCGCCGCGCTCACGCCGGTGTACTTGCCGGTGGAGGTGGCCGTGTAGTTGGTGCTCGCCGCCTCGGTGCCGCCGCTCACCTTCAGCATCACCGAGCCGCCCGCCGGGACGCCGGTGGTGTAACTCGTGGCGTACGAGCCGAGGTTCGACTGGGCCCAGAGGTCGCGGACCGTGGCGGAGGCGCTGGTCAGGCCGAGGTCGGACCAGCGGACGGTGATGTTCTGGGCGGAGGAGGTGCGGTTGAGGAGCACGACCGCGCGGTTGCCGGTGCCGGAGAGGACCCTGCCGTAGACCTGGAGGCCGGTGGTGTCCTCGGCGACCTTGACGCCCTGGAGTCCGCGCGTGTCCTGGTCGACGGCGACGACGTCCGAGTTCTTGAGGATCGCGGCGGTCTCACTGGTCATCGTGGTGAGGTCGTTGCCGGCGAGCAGCGGGGCGCCGGAGATCGCCCACAGGGCCATGTGGGTGCGGTTCTGGGCCGCCGTGAGGCCGGTCATGCCGACGGTGAGCATGTCGGGGTCGTTGTAGTAGCCGGTGTGCTGGGCGGCCGGGTGCAGGGTCTGGTTGAAGTTGGAGAGCACACTCGCCTGGGACGCCGTGCCGCCGTAGTAGTAGATGTCCGTGCTGGTCCGCCACATGGGGGCGAGGCCCGTGGCCCAGTTCCAGGTGTTCTGGTAGCCCCAGTTGCAGATGGACAGGGTGAGCGGGCGGGCGGTGGTGGCCGCGGCCGCGGCGACGGCCGAGCTGATCAACTTGTACGTGGTGGCCGCGTCGAGGCCCTCGGCGTCGCCGCCGCACCAGTCGACCTTCACGAAGTCGAAGCCCCACTGGGAGAACTGGAGCATGTCCTGGGCGTAGTGCCCTTCGCTGCCGGTGTTGGCGGCGGCGGGTCGGCCGGTCGGGTAGTAGTAGCCGCAGCCGTTCGCGCCGGCGTCCGTGTAGATGCCGGCCTTGAGGCCCTTGCTGTGGATGTAGTCGGCGATGGCGCTCATTCCGCCGGGCCACTCGCTGGTGTCGACGGTGATGTTGCCCGCGCTGTCGCGGGTGCCCTGCCACCAGCCCTCGTCGATGTTGATGTAGTTGTAGCCGGCCGCCGGGAGGCCCGAGGCGACGAACGCGTCCACCTGCGCCTTGATGACGCTGTAGTCGATCTTCGATGCGAAGCTGTTCCAGGATGCCCAGCCCATCGGGGCGGTGGGTACTGCTGTCTGCCGCGTTGTCGAGGCGACCGGGGCGGCGGGGAGGGGGTCCGCGGGCGCTGGTCCGGTGAAGAGAAGCAGCGTGACTGCGGCTGCGGCCATCGCGAGGGCGCGCAGGAGGGGGGCGCGGAACATGCGGCTCCTTTGCCGATATACCGAACAAGGATCGGGTCGCCGAACGAAACGGCGCGCTGAAAGTAGAGCCAGCAGAGGACGAAGTCAACGGCTGTGACACGAGGGGCAGTTGGAATCCCCGTGGAATCCCCCATTCGTCGGCCGGCGGGCGCGATACTGACCGGCGTGCGCGTAGCGATCATGACGGCGGGATCCCGGGGCGATGTGGCCCCGTACACCGGACTCGGGCATGCCCTGGTCCGGGCGGGACACGAGGTCACCCTCGTCACCCACGGAGGCTTCGCGCCCCTGGTGGCGGGTTCGGGTGTCGGCTTCCATCCTCTTCCGGTCGATCCCCGGGCCGAGTTGGAGTCCTCGCGGGGGCGCGGGCTGCACCGCAGTGCCTCGGGCGGGGGCAAGTTGCTGCGGGTGGTCGCGATGGCGCGGGCGCTGGTCGGGCGGATGACCGACGATCTGCTGACGGCCGCGCGGGCGAGTGATGTGCTGCTGCTGTCCAGCTCGTTGGGACCGCTGGGGCACGCCATCGCCGAGGGCCTGTCGCTGCCGAGCATGGGCGTGTACCTCCAACCCCTCGCGCCCACAAGGGAGTTCGCGCCGCCGGTGCTCGGCGGCGGCTCCTGGGGCACGGTCGGCAACCGCGTCGCCGGGCACGGGGTGAACCGGGCGGTGGAGCACGTCTTCGCCACCGCCGTACCGGAGGTGCGCTCCCGCCTGGGCCTGGCCCGTACCCGTCCCGGCACCGCGCTCCGGTCCAGGGAAGCGCGCAACTGGCCCGTCCAGCACGGCTTCAGCCCGCTGATCGTGCCCCGCCCGGCCGACTGGCGGCCCGGGCTCACGGTGGCCGGCTACTGGTGGCCGTACGACACGGATGCCCAACTCCCGCCCGAACTGCGGGACTTCCTCGACTCCGGGCCCGCTCCGGTCTTCGTGGGGCTCGGCAGTGCCACCGTGCCCGACCCGGAGCGGCTCAGCGCCGAGATCGTGCGCGCACTGCGGCGGGCCGGGCTGCGCGGGGTGATCCAGCGCGGCTGGGGCGGCCTCGAAGCGGCCGGTGACGATGTCCTCAGCATCGGCGAGGTGCCGCATGCGGCGCTGTTCCCGCGGATGGCGGCCGTCGTCCATCACTGCGGTGCGGGCACGACCGCGGCCGGGCTGCGTGCCGGGGTGCCGGCCGTGCCGGTGCCGATCCAGTTCGACGAGGGCTTCTGGGCCGCCCGTCTGGTCGCCCTGGGCGTGGCGCCCCGCGCCGTACCGCTGCGGGGGCTCACCGCCGACACCCTGTCCGCCGCATTCGTACGGGCCACCAGCGACCCCGCCCACGCCGAGCGGGCACGGGCCCTCGGTGCCCGGGTGCGCGCCGAGGACGGTACTGCTCCCGTGCTCGCGGCCCTGGACGCACTGACCTAGCGCTGCTGTCGTGCCACCGCCTCGGGGGTGACCGGCGTGAAGAAGTTGATCAGGTTCCCGTCGGGGTCGCGGAAGAGGAGGGAGCGGTTGCCCCAGGGCATCGTCGTCGGCTTCTGGACGATCTCGCCGTCGAGCGGTGCCAGGCGCTCGAACTCGGCGTCGACGTCCGCCACGCGGAACTCGGTGATCACCGAGCGGTTGGCGGCGGGCTGTGCGGAGCCGGTGCCGAAGAGGGCCATGGTGCGGGTGCTCGCGACCGCCAACGTGCAGGCGGGGGTCACGAGTTCGGCGAAGTCGGGGGTCGACCAGGTGGCGGTGACGCCGGTGACCTGTTCGTAGAACCCGACGAGACGGGAGACGTCGTCGGTGATGACGCGGATCGAGACGAAGTTCATGGCGGCTTCCTGTCGGAGGTGGTGTGCGGTGCCGGACGAAGCGGCGTCCCTCACGCTAGGACCGATACCGGACAGCTTCCGCCCGGTATCCGAGGCAGACTTTCCGGGTGACCACCTCGACCGCCCGCGTACTGGCCCTGCTGGAGATCCTCCAGGGCGGCGGCCTGCGTACCGTCCCCGACCTGGCCGCGCGGCTCGGCGTCGACGAACGCACGGTCCGCCGCTATGTCGGCCATCTGCTGGAGCTGGGCGTACCGGTCGACTCGGTACGCGGCCGCTACGGCGGCTACCGGCTCGCTCCCGGCTATCGGATGCCGCCGCTGATGCTCACGGACGAGGAGGCGCTCGCCGTGGTGCTCGGGCTGCTGGCCGGCCGGAGGGCGGGGCTCGTCACCACGTCGGCCGCGGCGGGCGAGAGCGCCACGGCGAAACTGCTGCGGGTCCTGCCCGCCGCTCTGCGCCGACGGCTCGACGCCCTGCTCGACACCGCCGACTTCACCGCGCGACCGCCTGCCGCCACGGCCCCGGAGACGGAGGTACTGCTCGAACTCGCCGAGGCCGCGCTCCATCGGCGGCCGGTGGCGCTCGGCTACACCGACCGCAAGGGCCGCGAAAGCGACCGTATGGTCCTGCCGTACGGGCTGGTCGCGCATGCCGGACGCTGGTATCTGACCGGCGCCGACCCGGACGACGGCGAGGTCCGCACCTTCCGCCTGGACCGCGTCAGCGCGTTGCGCGTGCGCTCCGGCTCGTTCGACGTGCCGGCGGACTTCGACCCGGCGGCCACGGTGCTGGACAGCCTCGCGCGCACGCCGTGGACGCATGACGTGTCACTGCGGATCCGGGGAAGTGTGCGGCACGTTCGCGGGCATCTCCCGGCCTCGATCGCCACCGTGACCACGCCCGACGAGGACACCGACTGGGTCCAGGTCCGGATCCGGGCCGAGCGACTGGAGTGGATCCCGCCCGTCCTCGCCGCCCTCGACCGCCCGTTCGTCGTCGAACGGCCCGCCGCCCTGCGCGATCTCGTCCGCGCGCTGGCCCGCCGCCTGGACGAGTACGCGACCGACGAGCCGGCCTAGGTCGTGTCCGCGAAGTCCCGTCGTCCGCCCGGAGGGCGGGCCCTGCGGCGTTCGGTGCGTGCTCTGGGGGTCCCCCGGCCGAAGGCTGGGGGAGTGCCGGGGGGAAGTCCTCGTACTGGTTGTACGTGGGCTTTCGCCCGGTGCGGCGAATGGGAGCACCTCCCACGCCCTTGAGGCAGTGGGGGAGCGTGCCGAACGTCGCGGGGCTGGGGGTACCCCCTCTGGGGGAGGGACTTCGCGGACACGGCCTAGGGCTGGTCCTGACCTTTCCAGCCCGGTGGCTGCATGATGCCCACGAGCTGTCGGACCAGTTCCTCGACGATCTCGTCCAGCGTGGCGTCCACCCAGCCCGCGCTCCAGTCGTGGAGCAGGCCGTTGACGCTGCCGATGAACGCCGTCGCGGCGATGCGGTAGTCGCGCCGCGCCGCCTCCCCGCGCTCGGCCGCGGCCCTCGCCTCGCCGCGGATGAGGTTGATCCAGCGGGCGCGGCGGGCCAGCCGCTGTTCCTCGAGGCGCGGGCTCACGCCGACGATCTCGACGAAGGTGATGCGGATGCGGCGCGGGTCGCCGGTGACGTTCGCGGCGTAGGCGTGGAAGATCGCGGTCGCCCGCTCGACGAGCGGCAGGCCGTCGGCGTCGTCGAGCGCGATCAGTACGGCTTTCTCGGCCCAGTCGTTGACCTGGAGGTGGAGCGCGGCCAGCACGTCCTCCAGGCTGCGGAACTCCTCGTAGAACTGCCGGGTGGACAGCCCCGCGGCCTCGCTGAGCGCGGCGACGGTCGTGCCGCGGTAGCCGGGGGTGTCGCCGAAGAGCTGGAGCGCGGCGTCCAGGAAGCGTCCGCGTCGCTCGGCCTGCCGCTGCTCGGCGGACTTGCCGCCGTAACGACCGGTCGGCGCCTTGAGCCTGCCCGCCACTGTCACACCTCTATCTTCTCGACCATTGGCCAATCTTGTCGTGTCCACAGTCTTGCGGAGAAGAGGGCCCTTCCTTACTTTTCAGTAAGTTCACTCTGAATTCGCGCGTGTTCAGATTCCTTCACGCCACCCCGGCACCCCTCTCACCTCACAGAAGAGAGCAGTCATGCCTGCCTTCAGACCCAGGCACCTTTGCTCCATGGCCGCCGCCCTTGTCCTGACCGTAGCCGCTCCCGCGACGGCCGCCACAGCCGACTCCTCCGCCGCCCTGCGCGAGGTGCTGTTCGTCGGCAACAACTGGGACGGCACCGCGGACGTCATCAAGTCCACCGGCGACTTCGCGAAGATCGGGGAGATCAACATCGTCCCCGACAAGGCGGCACGGCTGGCGGAGATCAACGCCGACCCGATCAAGTGGATCTACTACACGTCCATCCACAACGAGGTCGGACAGGGACACGACCAGTACGTGGACGACATGTACTCCACACCGGACGGCAAGTCCCTCGTCGTCTCCCGCCCCAGCTTCGCCGACGTAGTGTCCATCAACCTGGCCACCGACACCATCAACTGGCGCTTCCCGGTGGCCGGTTACCGCGCCGACCACATGGCGGTCTCCCCCGACGGCACCCGCGTCGCGGTCTCCGCCTCGACCGCCAACAAGGTGCAGGTGCTGGACATCAACACCGGCGCCGAACTGGGTGAGTTCGCCACTGGCGACAAGCCGCACGAGAACTTCTTCACCAACGGGGGGAAGTACATCTGGAACATGGCGATCGGCGAGGTCACCACCTCCCTCGACGATCCGGCCTGGGACTGGACCAAGGGCGACCGGCACATCACCGTCGTCGACGCCACCACGTTCAAGCAGGTCAGGATCATCGACATGCGGGACCGGCTGGACGCGATCGGCCTCACGAACTTCTCAGACGCGGTCCGCCCCGCCGCCTTCACACCGGACTGGTCCAAGCTGTACTTCCAGGTGTCGTTCTTCAACGGCTTCCTGGAGTACGACGTCGCCACCGACAAGATCACCCGCGTGAAGACGCTCCCGGCGAACCCCGCGACCAGCACCGACCGCACCACCTGGCTGCTCGACTCGCGTCATCACGGCATCTCGATGAACCCCGAGGGCACCAAGCTGTGCGTCGCCGGGACGATGGACAACTACGCGACGGTCGTGGACCGGGCCACGCTCCAGGAAGGTCCGCTCGTCACGGCGTCCACACCGTACTGGGCAACTGTGAGCGGTGACGGCAAGGACTGCGTCATCTCCGAGGCCGGCGCCGACCAGGTGACGGCCATCGACTTCGCCACCGGGCAGAAGGTGCTCTCCGTCCCGGTGGGCGACCATCCGCAGCGCGTACGGCTGGGTCATGTGCAGGCCGACTGGACGAGCCCGTCCGCGAGTTGAGCGAACGGCAACGGCACCGGTCCCCGAGGGGATCGGTGCCGTTGTCTTTGTCAGCTGTGCGCTGCCGCCCACGCGGCCAGTTCGGACTTGGCCGCGCTCAGCAGCGTCGAGGAGGGGCTCGACGCGCCGTTGGTGATCAGGGCGTAGTGCAGGGTTCCCGAGCCGGTGGCCGAGAGCAGGAGGCGGTGACTGCCGGTGCCGCCGGGCTCGTTGGCGTAGCCGATCGCGGTGGAGGACGTGTACGCCGGAACCCCCGAGATCGCGCCCAGGTCCGAGACCACGGTGGTGGACGCGGCCGGGAAGGACGCCGGGAGGTGGAGTTCGGTCGGTGCGGTGGAGCTGTTGGAGCGCCACATCAGCAGGCCGTACTGGCCGGAGCCGACCAGCGAGGACACGTTCGGGAGGGTGCTGGGGACCGGGTTCCAGGTCAGGGTCGTGGAGCCGTCGCGGGAGCGGTCCTCGTAGGTGAAGGCGACCGTGGTGCCGGCGGTCGCGCTCGGGTAGATCCGGTCGAGCAGGCGGGCGTCCTGACGGAGTGTCACCGTGCCGGAGTCGGTCATGTTGACGGCGGAGAGGTCCTCGTCGTTCCAGGCGTCGCCGGAGGTGAGGACCTTGTCGGGGTTGTCGTTCATCAGCTCGTTGTGGCGGCCGTTGTAGATGTCCCACTGCCACTGCGTACCGGACAGGACCGGGCCGGAGCCGCTCGGGTTGGACCACCAACTCGCCCCCGGCAGACGGGAGTCGAGCGCCTGGTACATCGCCTTGAGCACGGTCGGCGCCTTGCCCGCGACGGTGCCGGACAGCGGATGTCCGAACTCGCTGACGATGGCGGCGGTGCCGGCCGCCGAGGCGCGGTCACGGACCGTACCGAAGTCGGTCGAGTACTGACCGTCGGCCGCGTTCCCCCACATCAGGATGCCGGAGATCGCCTTCTGGTCGTAGAAGTGGGTGTTGAAGACATAGCGCGAGCCGAGTGTGCCCGCGTCGAGGAGTCCGCCCTCCTGCACCTGGCTGGAGATGTTGGAGTTCCAGAAGAGGTTCGGCTCGACGAGGGCGGGCTTGGCGCTCCAGCCGGCCGCGTCCATCCGCGCGCGGAACTTCACGTAGAAGGGCCAGAGCAGGTTCTGCTCCCATGTACGGCTGGTCTGGCCCGAGTCGTAGGTGCCCGCGAAGGGCTCGTTGTACGGGTCGAAGCCGACGACACCCGCGAACTCGTCGGTGGTCAGGTGCTGTTGGAGGTATGTCATGGTCGACTGGGCGGTGGCGAGGAAGGAGTCCTGGAGGCCGTAGTTGTTGTGCCAGAAGTCGTACTGGGCCTTGGTGACGGCCGAGTTCTGGGTGATGTTCTGGCCCCAGAAGAGGCAGATCCCGCAGGACTCCTGGGGGTAACTCCCCAGCGCGGCGGCCCACTTGGGCGCGCCGTCGCCGGTGTACCAACTGCCGCTGTTGAACAGGTACTTGGAGTAGAGGTCCTGGTGGAAGTCGGGGTAGACGCGGATGCCGGCGTCGAGGAACGCCTGCATCTGGGCGGTGGCGGCGGCCAGGTACGTGGTGTCGACCTGGCCCCGGACGGGTTCGGCGTAGGCCCAGGAGAGCAGGAAGCGGACCGAGTTGCCGCCGCCGAGGGCGCGCAGCGCGGTCGCGGACTTCTTCGCGTCGGCGACCGAGGCGAAGGGGAGACCGTCGTTCTCAGCCAGCTTGGTCTCGCCGGAGACGTTGTAGCCGCGCAGCACGACCTGGCGGCCGTAGCTGTCGACAAAACTGCCGTTCTGGACGGTCAGCGCCGATCCGTCGAACCAGAGGGAGTCGGTTGGGGTGGCGGCGGTGGCGGGCCCGGCACCCAGCACCGACAGGAATCCGCAGAGGACAACCAGGACAACGATCAAACGCGCCCGGACATTCGTCATGTCCACTACAGTCCGGTGCTTTCCGGACACTGTCAACACTTCTGACTCACGAGTAAGTTCCCACTCTGCAAGCCCTGTTGAAACATTCTCAGCCGACCCGGCGCGTCACGCTCAGCAGGTACTCCTTCCGATTCAGCGGGTTGTGGTCGGTGCGTGCCCGCTCCGGAACCGTCCCGTGCGCGACGGGCGCATAGTGGTCGAAGGCGCTCACCCATTCCCCCTCCCCGCGCGTCAGCCCCGGCAACTGCCGCTCAAGACCGTGCACTTGGGCCGCGGGGACCGTCCCTTCCAGCACACAGACCTGCCCCCGGGTCTCGGTGCTGCCCGGCACGGCCCGCACCGCGGCGAGGACCGGCAGCAGGGCACCCAAGGTGTCGGCCGGAGCCTCGACGCGAAACCGGTGCATCGGCTCGTACACCTGGCTCCCGGCCCGCCGCAGCGCCTCGACGAGGACCAGCGGGGTCAGTCCCCGGAAGTCGGCGCCGGTGCTCGACATGCTCTTGTCGAAGCCCTGGTGGGCGTGGCTCTGCCGGGGCCAGTACCCGGAGCGCGTCATGGTGACCACGCAGTCGGTGACCCGCCAGCCGTGCAGCCCCTGCCCGAGCGTCTCGCGCACGGTGTCCTCGACGGCCTTGAAGAAGGCGTACGGCATCGCACCCAGCTCGACCTCGAGCGCGAACCGCTCACCCGAACCGACCGGCGCCGGGTCGATGCGCAGGCCGACCGTGGCGAGGAACGGGTTCTCGTCCTTCTTGATGAACTCGGCCGCCGTGCCCGTGCCGACCGGCCGCTCGATGCACAGGGGCGTCGTCTCGCGGAACGTGACCCGCACCCCGAACTCGTCGGCCAGCGTGGCCTGGATGACCTCCTTCTGGACCTCGCCGTAGAGGGAGACCGCCGTCTCCTGCCTTACTTCGTCGTGGCGCAGGCCGATCAGCGGGTCCTGTTCGGCGAGTCGAGTGAGGGCGAGGTGCAGGGCGCGCCGGTCGGCGTCGGGGCCCGGAACGACGACGGTCTCCAGGGTCGGCGGTGCGAAGAAGTGCTCGTACGCCTTCCTCGGTGTGCCGATCGCGTCGCCGATCCGGATCTCGCCCAGGCCCCACAGACGACCGATCCGGCCCGCCGGGACGGCGTCGGCACCGATGTCCGTGCCGTGGTCGAAGACGCTGATCGCGGTGACCTTGCCCTCCTCGCCGGCCTCGCCGAAGGTGATCCGGTCGCGGGTGCGGAGGGTGCCGGAGAACATCCGCGCGTAGGCGACCTTCTCCCCCGCCGGACCGCGCTCGACCTTGAACACCGTGCCGGAGAGCGGGCCCTGGGGGTCGCCCTCGGCGGCGGGGAGCAGCTCCTTGACGCCGGTGACCAGCGCGTCGACGCCGGCGCCCGTGATGGCGGAGCCGAAGTAGACCGGGTGTACGAGGGCCTGGCGGGTCTGCGCGGCGAGGGCCGTGCGCAGGAGGTCGTACGACACGGTGTTCTCGACATAGGCGGCGAGCAGTTCGTCGTCGTGCTCGGCGAGGACGGCCGCCGCGCCCGGGTCGAGGCCCGGCCGGAATCCGGCCGCCGGGGTGCCGATGTCCTCGACCGTGCCCATCGGTACGACCGCTGCCCTGAGTCGTTCGGAGGTCTCCCGCAGCAGCTCGTCGTGGCGTGCCCCGCGGCGGTCGATCTTGTTGACGAAGAGGAGCGTCGGGATGCGCAGCCGCTGGAGCGTGCGCATCAGGACGCGGGTCTGCGGCTGGACGCCCTCGACCGCCGAGACGACCAGGACGGCGCCGTCCAGCACGCCGAGCACCCGCTCCACCTCGGCGATGAAGTCCGGGTGGCCCGGGGTGTCGATGAGGTTGACGGTCACGTCGTCGACGGGGAACGAGACGACGGCGGACTTGATGGTGATACCGCGCTGCCGCTCCAGCGCGAGCGTGTCGGTGCGGGTGCTGCCGTCGTCGACGCTGCCGATCTCGTCGATCACACCGGCCGAGTGCAGCAGCCGTTCGGTCAGA
The DNA here is from genome assembly GCF_042751305.1 of Streptomyces hokutonensis. Classification (GTDB taxonomy): domain Bacteria; phylum Actinomycetota; class Actinomycetes; order Streptomycetales; family Streptomycetaceae; genus Streptomyces; species Streptomyces hokutonensis_A. The sequence goes on along the minus strand of NZ_JBHYWD010000001.1, from coordinate 817,014 downwards.
CTGGTCTTACCGGCGTCTACGTGCGCGAGGATTCCGAGGTTGAGCAAGTGCACCTGGTGTCATGTCCTTTGTTGAGGAGGGCCTTCCTTCCTGGGTGGACATGAACGGTGTGCGCATCTCGGTGCTCCTCGGTCGTCGGTGACTGCCGCCGATCAGTGCAGCAGAGCGGCGGGTGCGGCGGCAACGGATTAACGTCCGTAAAGGGACTGTGGCGGTGAGAGGAGCACGGCGTGCGGGAGATCCTCCCGGAGCTCGGGCGCTGGTACGCGGCCCGGGAACCGTTCGGCCTGGCCACCGTCGTCGCGGTGAGCCGCAGCGCGCCGCGCGACCCCGGTGCGGCCATGGCCGTGGGCCCGGACGACGAGGTCGTGGGCAGTGTGTCCGGGGGCTGTGTGGAGGGGGCGGTCTTCGAGCTGGCGCGGGAGGTGGTGGCGAGCGGCGAGGCCCGGCTCGAGACCTTCGGGTACAGCGACGAGGACGCCTTCGCGGTCGGGCTCACCTGCGGCGGCGAGATCACCGTGCTGGTACGGCCCGTCACACCGGAGGCCGATCCCGCGTTCGGGGCGGTCGCGCGGTCGGTCGCCGCCCGCGAACCGGTGACCGTGTCGACCGTGATCGACGGCCCGGCACCGCGCGGAGCCACCCTCGCCGTCTGGCCGGACACGGTGGGCGGCACCCTCGGCTCGACCGGCCTCGACGTGGCGGTCACCGCCGACGCACGGGGTGAACTCGCCCTCGGGGCAACGGGGTTGCGGCACTACGGGCCGCGCGGTGAGCGACGCGAGGACTCCGTCACCGTGTTCCTGCACTCGTTCGCGCCGCCGCCCCGGATGCTGGTCTTCGGCGCCATCGACTACGCGGCGGCGGTCGCCCGGATCGGTGACTTCCTCGGCTACCGGGTCACGGTGTGCGACGCCCGCCCGGTGTTCGCGACGCCGAAGCGCTTCCCGGCGGGCGTCGAGGTGGTCGTGGACTGGCCGCACCGGTATCTGGCCGCCACGGACACCGACGAGCGGACGGTGATCTGCGTCCTGACCCACGACCCGAAGTTCGACGTACCGCTGCTGGAGGAGGCGCTGCGCAGGCCGGCCGCGTACATCGGGGCGATGGGCAGCCGCCGTACGCACGACGACCGTATGAAGCGGCTGCTCGAATCCGACCTCGACAAGGGCGAGTTGGCCCGCCTGCGCTCACCGATCGGCCTGGACCTCGGCGCCCGTACGCCCGAGGAGGTGGCCGTGTCCGTGGCCGCCGAGATCGTCGCGCTGCGGTGGAGCGGCACGGGGATGCCGTTGACCGGGGTGGCGGGGGCGATCCACCGGGCGCGGTCCGGGTGAACGGTGGGTCACCTGGGCGGCAGCCGGTGCAGTACGAGATCCGTCAGGGTGCCGTCCGTGACCGTCGCCGTGAGATAGGTGCAGTGCGGCTGGCGTCGGCGGTCGGTCGGGGAGCCCGGGTTCAGGAGCCGTAGACCGGTGGGGGCCGTGGTGTCCCAGGGGATGTGACTGTGCCCGAAGACCAGCACGTCCAGGTCCGGGAAGCGGGCCGCGCAGCGCTCCTCACGGCCCTGGGCGGGGCCCGTCTCGTGCACTGCACCGAAGCGCAGGCCGCCGAGCTCGGCGTACGCCACCTCGGGGAGCCTGGCGCGCAGCTCGGGGCCGTCGTTGTTGCCGTACACCCCGACGAGTCGACGGCTGCGGCTCTCCAGCAGGTCGAGGGTGGCGGTGTCGACCCAGTCGCCGGCGTGGAACACGACGTCGGCGCGCGGGAGTTCGGCGAGAATCTGCGCGGGCAGTTCCCTGGCGCGCTTGGGGAGATGGGTGTCGGACATCAGGAGCAGACGCACGGGGTCAGCCTAAGTTCATGGTGCCGTCAGGGCTTGGCGCCCACCCCGCATCACATGGGGAGGGGGCCGGGCGTCGGGGTGTCCTCGGAGTCGGGCGCCAGGCGGGGAGTCGGACGACGCCGGGGTCGAGGATCTGCGTGCCGTCGAAGAAGCGGGTGACGTCGGCGTGCGGGCGTGGGGTGGCGCCCGCGTGTTCGGCGGCGCGTTCGTTGTAGACGCGCATCGACTCGGCGCCGATGTCGGCCGCGGGGTGGGAGAGGACGAGGGCCTCGGCGGCCTCCTGGTCGACGGGGTAGTTGTCCTTGCCGCCGAGCCAGGCGTTATGGACGTGCTGCCTGCGCGCAGAGCAGTACGCCCGGAGGGATCTTCAGGTCAGACTGGTCAGTCAGAACTGGATGGTTTCCGCTGCCGGCTCTACGGTGGCGCCCATGGATCAGCACGGCTCCCGGACACCGGCCGACATCTCGGACTCCGCCGCCCGCTCCGCGCGGGATCTGCGGGTCGTGTTCAGCCGGCTGCGGCGCCGGATCCGTGAGGTCGCGACGGACGAGGACCTGACGCCCTCGCAGGAGTCGGCGCTCACCCTGGTCGGCAAGCACGGCGCGGCCACGGCCAGCGCGCTGGCGTCGGCCGAGGGGGTCAGGCCCCAGTCGATGGCCGCCACCCTCGCCGCCCTCGACCGGCACGGGCTGATCCGGCGCGGCCCCGACCCCGAGGACGGCCGCAGACAACTGGTCACCCTCACCGAGGCGGGCCGCGAGCGCATCGCGGACAACCGGCAGGTCCGCGAGGAGTGGCTCGCTCGCGCCTTCGAGGACCGCTACACCGAGCGGGAACGGCGGACGATCGTCGACGCGCTGACGCTGCTGGAACGGCTGTCGGAGCAGTGACACCGCCCGCGCGGCCCACGAGCACGGCTGTCACATGACCCTGGCCACGGACACGACGAGCGACCTGGACCCGTCTCGCACGCCCACAGCATCGAGTGGATCTTCCCGGCTCGGGCGAAACGGGCACAACGGCGGAAATCCTGGAACTTCTGGCCAAGACCCACGACGGGAGCCGACGTCGGCCTACTGTTGGTTAACCGTTGCCCAACACCAGCCCAATGGGCGGCATCGAGACAGACCGGGTTAGCATCACCCCACTCGCGCCGTTCCGCATCGGGCAACGGTCAGCGCAAACAAGGGGGCTAGAAGCCGGATGTCGGTCAAGGTCAGTGTCGTCGTCCCTGTGTACAACCCAGGGCCCTATATCGAGGACTGCATCTCCTCTCTCCTCAGGCAGTCGCTGCCTAACGACGAGTACGAGGCGATCTTCGTCGACGACGGCTCGACGGACGGCACGCCCGCGCGGCTCGACGAGGTCGCCGCGCAGCACCCCCACATCCACGTCATCCACCAGGAGGCGTCCGGCTGGTCGGGCAAGCCCCGGAACGTCGGCATCGCCGCCTCCAAGGGCGAGTTCGTCATGTTCGTCGACAACGACGACTACCTCGGCGACGAGGCCCTGGAGCGGATGTACGAGTACGGCGTGGCCAACGGCGCCGACGTCATCGTCGGCAAGATGGCCGGCAAGGGCCGTGCCGTGCCCGTGGAGCTGTTCCGCAAGAACTACCCGCACGCGTCGGTCGAGACCGCGCCGCTGATGGACAGCCTCACCCCGCACAAGATGCTCCGCCGCGCGTTCCTCGACCGCATCAACCTGCGGTTCCCGGAGGGGCGCCGCCGCCTGGAGGACCACGTCTTCGTGACGGAGGCCTACCTCGCCGCGGACAACGTCGCCGTGCTCAGCGACTACGTCTGCTACTACCACATCAAGCGCGAGGACGCCTCGAACGCCGGCTTCCAGCGCTTCGACCCGGTCGGCTACTTCAAGAACCTGCGCGAGGCCCTCGACGTCGTCGAGAAGTACACCGAGCCCGGTCCGGCCCGCGACAAGATCTACCGCCGCTGGCTGCGCGTGGAGATGATGGAGCGCCTCGGCGGCGGCCGTCTCCTCAAGGCTCCGGACGACTATCGCCGGCAGCTCCTCAAGGAGATCCGCGGTGTCATGACCGAGCGCTTCGGCCCCGGCGTCGCCGCCGGTCTCGGCCCGCGGCTGCGGGTCGTCGCCGCCCTCGCCGCCGCCGACCGCTACGACGACCTGGTCGAGCTCGCCGAGTGGGAGGCCTCCCTCAAGCCGCAGGCGGCCCCGGGCGAGATCGAGTGGCGGGACGGCAAGCTGCTGGTCCACTACCGGGCCGAGTTCGTCATCGACGGCAAGCCCGCGATCTTCCCGGCCCAGGGCGCGCCCGCCCCCAAGCACCCGGAGCCGAAGAATCTCGCCGAGGCGACGGCCATGCTGACGGCCGACGCCACGCACGTCTTCAAGAAGGCGACGGCCGACCTCGTCGTCCGCGAACGCACCAGCGCCGCCTCGCACTTCCAGCCCGTGCAGATCTCGCACGAGGCGGTCCCCGAGGGCGACGGCGTCCGCCTGGTGCTGCACGCCACGGCCACCGTCGACCCCGCCACCGCGGCCGGCGGCGCCCCGCTGGCCGGCGGCCTCTGGGACACCTACGTCCGCGTCGTCATCGGCTCCTGGAACAAGGAGACCCGCCTCGGCCCGGTCCCGCAGCACGGCGAGAACGCCGGACACGCCGGTGTCGTCGCCGGCCAGGTGTTGCTCCCGTACTACACGGAGCCGCACGGCAACTTCTCCCTCGACGTCGACAAGGCGAGCAAGCGCCTCGGCCTCGCCGACCTCAAGCCCGGCGACTTCACGGTCACCGGCGCCCGCGTCGGCGTACTGCTCCCCTTCTACGTCCCCGCCGCCACCGACGTACTGCTGCGCCTGACCCACAAGGCGTCCGGTACGACCCTGGACGTGCCCGGTGTGGTCTCCCCCGAGTCCTCCGGTGCGCGGCTGGCGGCCGAGGTGCCCGCCACCGAGCTGAAGGACCTCGCGTGGGGTGCCTCGGTGTGCCTGACCCCGACCGCGACCGGGCAGCGCTTCCTGGCGCTGCCGGTGCGGCTGGCCGGTGACGCCGGCGGTATCCGGGTGGAGGCGGCGCCGAAGGCCAAGCCCACCGAGCCCAAGCCCGCGCCGAAGCCGGTGGCCGCCAAGCCCAAGCCGGGGCTGGCCCGCCGGGTGGCGCGCAAGCTGAAGCGCGCGCTGAACAAGTAGCACCACGCAAGCAAGCCATTTTGGAGGACGGAAGAACGTGCGAGCACTGGGAATCGAAGGCGCCTGGGTCCTGGAACCCAAGGTCTTCCCCGACGACCGGGGCAGTTTCCACGAGTGGTACCGCGGCGAGGAGTTCCGCGAGGCCACCGGGTACGACCTGACCCTGTCCCAGGCCAACTGCTCGGTCTCGCGGCGCGGTGTGCTGCGCGGAGTGCACTTCTCCGACGTGCCGCCGAGCCAGGCCAAGTACGTGAAGTGCGTGCGGGGCGCCGTCCTGGACGTGATCGTGGACATCCGCGTCGGCTCTCCCACGTTCGGTCAGTGGGAGGCCGTCCGGCTGGACGACGACAGCAAGCACGCCGTGTTCCTCGCGGAGGGTCTCGGTCACGCGTTCATGGCGCTGACCGACGACGCGACGGTGGTGTACCTGTGCTCGACGGGGTACGCGCCCGGCCGTGAGCACGGGATCAACCCGCTCGACCCGGCGCTCGGCATCGAGTGGCCCGAGGGGTTCGAGCCGGTGCTGTCGGAGAAGGACGCGGAGGCTCCGACACTGGCAGAGGCGGAGCAGTCAGGACTTCTTCCGTCCTACGCGGACTGCTCCGCCTACTACGAGCGACTGCGCGGTGGCCGGCTCGGCGACTGACGCCGAGCTGCCTCACTGAGCGCCGACGGGGGCTCCCCGCCGCAGGACCACTTGGTCCGACGGCGGGGAGCCCCCGTCGTTTGTCCCCCGGAAACCCGCACGGACCGCTGCCGAACTGCGCTCTCTGGCCAGGTGTTGTCGCGGAAAAGCGTCAAGAGGATCGAACAAGTCGTCGCTCGGCTGCTTCAAGTCAACATCCACGATGCCTCTACGCCTTGATCGCTTCATCCTCTACTGTCGCTCAGGAGTCGAACACATATCCGAATCTGGATGGACTCGTTCCACTAGAGGCACCACGTTCATCAAAGGAGACAGATGAAGCGCAAGCTGATCACCGTGCTCGGACTGGTGGCGGCCGGGATCTTCGCGGGGGCGGGAACCTCCTCGGCGGCCGACGCGGGCGTCTTCACGACCACCGGAAAGGGCTATGCCGCATGGACGGAGAACGGTGACACCCTGACCGTCTGTGATCTGGACGGCGACGGCTACGGTGTGCGTGGCTACATCTACACGCCCTACGCCAGTGCCCCGCAGAACGGCACGGTCCTCATCAAGGGGAACGACCCGAGTTCCGACAACAACTGCGCGAGCTTCGCCGCCAACCTGAGCGAGACGATCCACATCTCGATCAAGGTGTGCGAGTACGCGGGTGACGTCGTGACGTACTGCGCCTACACGCCCATCCGGTAGGCCTGACACAGCGGAACACGGCACTCTCCACCATCTTCGGAGAGTGCCGTGTTCCGTTCGTCGTCCTACGAAGTACTCGCGGGCGAGGTGCCGTAACGGGCCTTCAGTGCCCGCTTCTTGTTCGTGCCCTCGGCGTTCACACCCTTCTCGATGATCACGAGATTGTGGAAGAAGTGCACACCGCGGATGTTGCGGTCGTAGTACGTGGGCTCGTAGCCCTCGGTGACGAACTCCTCGTAGTTCAGCCCGTCCGTCAGCCGCTTGAGCAGGCCCATGCTGGTGTCCGGCGAGTCGAGGTCCTCACTACCCATCCACTCGGGCCAGTACGAGCTCTGGGTGTCCTCGACTACGTAGATCCCGCCATCGCTGAGCAGCGGGAACAGGGTGTGGAACGTGGTGATGACGTGCGGGCTGCGGTGACTGCCGTCGTCGATGATCACATCGAGTTTGCCGATCTTCTCGGCGATGGACAGCAGCGACTCGGGGGCGGACTGGTCGCCGATGAACGTGGTGATCCGGTCCTCGTCGACGAACGACTTGTCCTGAATATCCATGCCGTAGATCTGCGCCTGCGGGAAGAAGTGCTTCCACATCCGCAGCGACGCACCGCCCTCACCGGCCCGGTTGTAGCCGCCGATGCCGATCTCCAGCAGATTGAACTCCTCGCCCCTGAGGTGCTGCAGGTAACGCTGGTAGTGCTGCGCGTACTTGTGGGCGCCCCACTTGTCGGTCTTGAAGTGTGCGGCCAGCTTGCACAGATCGTCGGAGATCGCGGCGACACCCGTGGGCTTCGGAGGAGCCACAGGCGCCTTCGGCCGATTATTACCGACCGCCTTCCGCTTGACCCGGCGCAGCGCCTGCCAGCCGCGCTCCCCGACAACGGGTTTGACGACCTTCTTCACGACAGACTGGATCGACATGCTCCGAAATCACCCTCCGAAATAGTCAGTTCAGGGACGGCAGAGCCGCTGCCAGCGCCTCTCGCCAGTCCCGGAGCGGTTCCAGCCCCGCTTCCTTCCACCTGTCATGCCCGAGGACGCTGTACGCAGGCCGCGGCGCCGGCCTCACGAACGCCTCGCTGTTGGTGGGACGCACCCGGTCCGGGTCGGCCCCGATCAGTCGGAACACCTCTCGGGCCAGTTCAAACCAGGTCGCCTCACCGGAGCTGGTGGCGTGGAAGATACCGTGCGAGCCGTCCCTGTGTGACAGCTTTGCGCCAAGGAGCACGACTTGCTGGGCCACGTCCGCGCTCCAAGTCGGCTGACCACACTGGTCGTCGACCACGTCGAGGGTGTCCCGACGGGCCTCCAGCTCGATCATCGTGCGCACGAAATTGCGGCCGTGGGCTCCGTAGAGCCACGCCGTGCGCACCACCGCGCTCGCCCCGGGAAGCTCTTCCAGGACGGCCCGCTCGCCGGCCAGCTTGGTACGGCCGTACGCGGTGCGCGGGGCGGTGGGGTACTCCTCCGGGTACGGCGTGCTGCGGGCCTCGCCGTCGAAGACGTAGTCGGTGGAGACGTGCACCAGCCGCGCGCCCGAGGCGGCGCAGGCGCGGGCCAGGAGCCGGGGCCCCTCGCCGTTGATGCGAAGGGCCCGCTCCTCGTCGGTCTCGGCGTCGTCGACGGCGGTGTACGCCGCGCAGTTCACCACCACGTCGGGGTGGTGTTCCGCGAACGCCCGGTCCACCGACGCGGGGTCGGTGATGTCCAGGGCGGTGCGGTCGAGACCGACGAACTGTTCACCGCGCCGGGCGAGTTCGTCGAGCACGTCGTGGCCGAGCATCCCGCCGGCACCGGTGACCAGCCACTTCATCAGCCGCGCTCCACCCTTGCCTTGAGCGGCTCCCACCAGGCGCGGTTGTCGCGGTACCAGGCGACGGTGTCCGCGAGGCCGGTGGCGAAGTCGTGCTTCGGGGTGTAGCCGAGCTCGTCGTGGATCTTGGACCAGTCGACGGAGTAGCGCAGGTCGTGGCCCTTGCGGTCCTCGACGCGCTCGACCGAGTCCCAGTCCGCGCCACAGGCCTCAAGGAGGAGGCCGGTGAGCTCCTTGTTGCTGAGCTCGGTGCCGCCGCCGATGTTGTAGACCTCGCCGGCCCGGCCCTTGGTGCGCACGAGCTCGATGCCCTGGCAGTGGTCCTCGACGTGCAGCCAGTCGCGGACGTTGAGGCCCTCGCCGTAGAGCGGGACCTTCTTGCCGTCGAGGAGGTTGCTGACGAACAGCGGGATGACCTTCTCGGGGAACTGGTGCGGCCCGTAGTTGTTCGAGCAGCGGGTGACGCGCACGTCCAGGCCGTGGGTGCGGTGGTAGGCCAGGGCGAGGAGGTCGGAGGAGGCCTTCGACGCGGAGTACGGCGAGTTGGGCGCCAGCGGGTGGGTCTCGGGCCAGGAGCCGGACTCGATGGAGCCGTAGACCTCGTCGGTGGAGATGTGCACGAACGGCACGGTGTACCGCAGGGCCGCGTCCAGCAGGACCTGGGTGCCCACCACGTTGGTGCGGACGAAGTCGGCGGCGCCGTTGATCGAACGGTCCACGTGGGACTCGGCGGCGAAGTGGACCACCTGGTCCGCCTCGGCCATCAGCTTGTCGACCAGCTCGGCGTCGCAGATGTCGCCCTGGACGAACTCCAGGCGCGGGTGGCCTATGTCCAGGTTGTCGAGCGTGCCGGCGTACGTGAGCTTGTCCAGCACCGTGATGCGGGGCGCGTCGGGCGCGTCCGAGGCGAGGAGCGTGCGGACGTACGTGGAACCGATGAAGCCGGCGGCGCCGGTGACGAGGAGATTCATGAACGGATCTGCACCTTGCTGTGGTCTCCGAGAACGAGGCGGTGGGCGCTGGGTACCCCCGGAGCGGGGGTCACTTCGACGTGCTTGCCGATGAGCGAGGACTCGATCCGGCCCACCCCGGCGATGGACGAGTCCTGCAGCACTATGGAGAACTCCAGCTCACTGTCGGTGATCCTGCAGTTCTCCGCGACCGAGGTGAACGGTCCGACGTAGGAGTCGCTCACGACGGTTCCGGACCCGATGACGACGGGTCCGACGATGCGCGAGCGCTCGATGCGCGCGCCTTCCTCGATCACCACGCGGCCGATGGTCTCGGAGGCGTCGTCGACCTCGCCGTCGATGCGGCGGTCCATGGACTCCAGGACGGTCCGGTTGACCTCGAGCATGTCGACGACGTTGCCCGTGTCCTTCCAGTAGCCGTGGATGACCGAGGAGCGCACGTCGGCGCCGTCGTCGATCAGCTGCTGGATGGCGTGGGTGATCTCGAGCTCGCCGCGCCAGGACGGCTTGATGGCGCGCACGGCGTCGTGGATGGCGGGCGTGAAGAGGTAGACACCGACCAGAGCGAGGTCGCTCTTGGGGTGCTCCGGCTTCTCCTCCAGGCCGATGACCTGGCCGGACTCGCTCAGTTCGGCGACGCCGAAGGAGCGCGGGTCGGGCACGTGGGTGAGCAGGATCTGCGCGTCGGGCTTGTTGGCCTGGAAGCCCTCGACGAGACCGGTGATGCCGCCGACGATGAAGTTGTCACCGAGGTACATCACGAAGTCGTCGTCGCCGAGGTACTCGCGCGCGATCAGAACCGCGTGGGCCAGTCCGAGGGGACGGTCCTGCGGGATGTAGGTGATCTTCAGGCCGAACTTCGACCCGTCACCCACCGCCTCCTCGATCTCCGCCGCGGTGTCACCGACGATGATGCCGACCTCGGTGATGCCCGCGTCGGCGAGTGATTCGAGCCCGTAGAAAAGGACGGCCTTGTTGGCCACCGGGACGAGCTGTTTTGCCGATGTGTGTGTGATCGGCCTCAGGCGGGATCCAGTGCCGCCGGAGAGAACGAGAGCCTTCATCGCTTCACCTTAGCGTCATCTTTGGACATGCATCGTTCCTCCCTATGTTCGTTTATTACGACCATCCAACGATAGGTGGGACGGGAGGTGTCTAAACGCCCGGCGGATCGGACAAATCACCCGCCACGCGCTCCACGTCCGCGACGACCTCGGCCCGGTCCAGGCCCTCGTCCTTCGCGTACTCGCCCACCGCGGCCTGCGCGTCACGGCTCAGATCGCGCCAGGCCCGCCAGGCGGTCTCGTAGGTCTCGGTCTGGGTCTCGGTCCAGGGTTCGTGGGCGGGGGCGCCGAGAGCGTCCCGCATCTCCTTGACCCTGGCGCGCGCCTGGTCGGCCGCGCGCTGCTTCTCGACCAGTTCTTCGAAGGTGTGTGCCACAAGCAGGCACCCCATCACGGGGAGCGCCCGCAACCGCTGCGACCTGCCGTTACGTGCCCCGACGGGCACCCGTGCGGCCGTCTACCGGTCGAGCGCGATCTCGGCCCACACCTGTTTGCCGCCGCTCACCGGCACCGTGCCCCAGGCCGCCGACATGGCCTCGACGAGGAGGATCCCGCGGCCTCCGGTGGCCTCCCAGCCGATGCTGGTCGGTTTGACCGGGGTGCGCGGCGAGGAGTCGGCGACGGCTACGCGGAACCGGTGGTTGACGAGGGTGAGGTCGAGGCGGACCGGCCCGTCTGTGTGCACCAGGGCGTTGGTGACCAGCTCGGAGACGACCAGGAGGATGGTGTCGACCTCGTCGGTGACGCCCCAGACCCTCAGGGTGCGCTTGGTGAAGCGGCGGGCGTGCCGGGCCGCCTCGGGGACGCGCCACACCGTCCAGTTCTCGCGCCGGGGCCGGGTGGCGAGGCCGTCGTAGCGCATGAGGAGCAGGGCCACGTCGTCGTCGCGGCGGGCGTTGCCGAGCAGGGCGTCGGCGACGAGACCGAGGTGGGCTGGGTCGGAGACGGCGAGGCCGTGGGCGAGGCGGTCGAGGCCCTCGTCGATGTCGGCCTCTTTGGACTCCACCAGGCCGTCGGTGGTCAGCGCGATGACCGTGCCGGGCTGGAGCCTCAGCGGGCTCATCGGGAAGTCGGCCTGGGTGACCACGCCGAGCGGTGGGCCGCCGTCCAAGTCGGGGATCTCGGTGCCGCCGTCCGGGTGACGCAGGACGGGCGGCAGATGCCCGGCCCGCACGTACCAGGCGGAGCCCTCCTCCATGTCGACGTCGACATAGCAGCAGGTGGCGAAGAGGTCGGTCTCCAGGTCGATGAGGAGCCGGTTGGCGTGCGAGACGACGACGTCGGGCGGGTGTCCCTCGACGGCGTAGGCGCGCAGCGCGGTGCGCATCTGGCCCATGAGGGTGGCGGCGCCCGCGTTGTGGCCCTGGACGTCGCCGATGACGAGCGCCACGTGGTTGTCGGGCAGCGGGATCACGTCGTACCAGTCGCCGCCGACCTCGAGACCGGCCGTGGTCGGCAGATAGCGGGCGACGGCGACCCCGCCGGGCAGTTTCGGCAGCCGGCGCGGCAGCAGCTGGCGCTGGAGCATGCCGACGAGCTCGTGTTCGGCGTCGAAGGCGTGGGCGCGCATCAGGGCCTGGCCCGCGAGGCCCGCGGATGCGGTGAGCAGGGCGCGTTCGTCGGGTCCGAAGACGTGCGGGTCGTCCCAGCCGATCAGACAGGCCCCGGACACCCGGCCGCCGGCGGACAGCGGCAGCACGGCGAGGCCGCCGGGGCCGACCTCGGCGAGGGCGGGTTCCAGGTCGGTGCCGGCGGGCCAGATCGCGGCGCGGCCCTCGCGCAGGGCGGCGGCGAGGGTGGGCATCGTGCGGACGGGCGCGTCGGGCCATTCGCTGCGCCACTCCTGGCGCCACAGCTCGGGCCAGGACTCCGGTTCGGGCGGGTCGAGGACGGTGACGACGAGCCGGTCGCCCTCCAGTTCGGCGAGCGCGATCCGGTCGGCGCGCAGCGGTTTACGGAGGGCGGCGACCACGGCCTGGCTGACGTCACGGACCGTGCCGGCCATGGCGAGAGCGGCTGCGAGGCGCTGGACGCGGGCCACGTCGTTGACGCCGGAGCGCAGCTGGGAGGCATCGCCGACGGTGCCGACGAGACGGGCGGGGCGGCCGTCGCCGCCGGGCAGGAGCCGACCGCGCAGCCGCAGCCACTTCGGCGGTCCCGAGGGCTGCAGGACCCGGAACTCCAGCTCGCGGTCGCCGATGGCCATGTGGTCGGCCTCCACGACGGACATCAGCGAGGGCAGATCCTCCGGCACGGTCAGTCCGAGGAGGGTCTCGACCTTGCCGTCGAACTCGTCCGGCCCGAGCCCGAACAGGGTCAGGATGTCGCCGCCGACCTCGACGCGTCCGGTGTCCATGGCCAGGTCGAAGGAGCCCGCGGGCAGCTCCTCGCCCGCCACGGCCTCGTCCGGGACCGGGATCGCGACGGCCTCGGCGATCAGCGTGAGGCAGGCGCGGTCTTCGGTGTCGAACCCGGCCGGGTGCTCGCTCACCGCGAGCAGGGAGCCGCCGCTCCGGTCGCCGCGCACGGGCAGGACGGCCAGATGGAACTCCGCGGTCGGCAGCCGTCGCGAGTCGTCGCCGACGGCCAGTTCCTCGGGGCCGAGCCACACCGGGCGCCCGGACCGCCGTACCTCGGCCACCGGTGCTCCCCCGGACGCCGGATAGCCGTCCCGCAGTCCGTAGAGCGTGCGCGGCACACCTACCGACTCGACGAGACACAGGAGGTCGGCGTTGTCACCGGGCGTGTACACCCCGACGAAGGTCGCACCGGCGAAGACGAGGGCCTGTTCGAGGACCCGGCGCAGCCGTTCGCGGGAGTCGAGATCGGTGGTGAGCGTTTTGAGGGCAAGTTCGGCCCGCAGCGTTCTCGTTCTGCGTCCCTCAGCGCCCTCACTGACCACGTCCGCAATTACAGCGCTTATGCGGCTGCCGCGCAGCCCCTGTGACCGTTCCGTGGAGATGAGGGGCCGGATGGCCCTCAGTGCCCGGGGCCTGTCCGGCGGCGGCGGCCCCGCTCGCCGTGCGCGCCGGGCCGCCAGGGTGGAGCCTGAGCCTGAGCCCCGAAACGGCACGGCCGGGCGAGGAGGTGGTCGGCGTGTCCGACGGGCAGTTGTCCCGGCACGTGTCCGGACAGGCACCGGACGGCCGGCCGATGCTGTCGCTCGCGCTGGCCGCGATGATGGACGCCGTCCACGCGCACTCGGGCGCGGTCTATCTGCTGACGCCCGACGAACCGGTGCTGGAGATGGCGGTGATGGCGGGCCTGCCCCGGGCGTTCGCCGCGCCGTGGGAGCGGGTGGGGCTGAGCGCGCCGATCCCGGTCGCCGAGGCGGTGCGCGAGCGGCGGCTGATCTGGGTCGGCGGCGAGGAGGACATGGCCCGCCGCTATCCGCGGATCGCGGTCGTGCTGCCGTATCCCTTCGCGCTGGCGGCGGTGCCGGTGGCCACCGGGTCCACGGTCTACGGCTCGGTGTTCGTGACCTGGCCCGGTTCGCATCCGCCGGTGCTGTCCGACCGGGACCGGGAGCAGCTGACCAGCGCCTGCGGACGGCTCGCGGTGCGGCTGGAGCAGGCCGTGGAGGAACGCCGGCCGGCGCGTGCGGAGCCGGATCTGCTGGCGACGGGGCCCGCGACGAGTGTGGCCGGGACGCTGGGCACGGTCGAGGCGGCGCGGATGGTGGCCCGGCTGCCGTACGGGCTGTGTTCGCTGGATCTGCACGGGCGGGTGGGCTTCGCGAACGCGGCGGCCGGGGAGCTGCTCGGGATCTCGGTGAGCAGTCTGCTGGGCACCCAGTTGTGGGCGGCGGTGCCCTGGCTCAACGACCCGGTGTACGAGGACCGTTACCGGGCCGCGCTGCTCAGTCAGCAGGTCACGTCCTTCGTGGCGCTGCGGCCGCCGGGCGAGTGGCTGTCGTTCCGGATGTATCCGAACACGATCGGGCTGAGTGTGCGGATCAGCCGGGCGCGGGCGGTGACGGAGCTGGGCCGCGCGGCGCCGAGGGCGGGAGAAGGGCCGTCGCGGCTTGTGACCATCTCCCAGGTGCTGAGTCTGGCGGGGGCGCTGACCGAGGCGGTCGGGGTGGAGGACGTGGTGCAGCTGATCGCGGACGAGGTCGCGCCGGCCGTGGGCAGTCAGGCGCTGGTGGTGCTCGGTTCGCGGGGCGGGCGGCTGCATGTGCTGGGGCACCGCGGCTATCCCGATCCGCATGTGGTGGAGCGCTTCGACGGGATGGCGCTGACCGAGTCGACACCGGGGACGGCCGCGCTGAACAGCGGTGTGCCCGCGTTCTTCGACTCACGGCAGGACCTGGAGCGGCTGTATCCGAGCCGGAACGCCACCCCCGACGGGTTCGAGGCGTGGGCGTATCTTCCGCTGGTGGCGTCCGGACGGCCGGTCGGCACCTGTGTGCTGGCCTACGCCGAACCGCATGTCTTCCCAGCCGACGAGCGCGCGGTGCTGACGAGTCTGGGCGGGCTGATCGCGCAGGCTCTGGAGCGTGCGCTGCTCTACGACGCGAAACACCAGCTGGCCCACGGACTGCAGGCCGCGCTGCTGCCGCACTCGCTGCCTTCGCTGCCGGGGATCGAGGCCGCCGCCCGCTATCTGCCGGCCACTCAGGGCATGGAGATCGGCGGCGACTTCTACGACCTGGTGACCACCTCGGGTCCGGCGGCGGTGATCGGCGACGTCCAGGGGCACAACGTGACCGCGGCCGGGCTGATGGGCCAGATCCGGACGGCCGTCCGCGCGTACACGACGGTCGGCCAGGCCCCGGAGGAGGTCATGCGCAGCACCAACCGGCTGCTGATCGACCTGGGCGTGGAGCTGTTCGCGAGCTGTCTGTATCTACGGCTGGATCCCGCGCGCGGTACGGCCGTGATGGCGCGGGCCGGGCATCCGCCGCCGCTGTTGCGCCGTCCGGACGGGCGGGTGCGGGTGCTGGACCTGGCCGGTGGTCCGCTGCTGGGCATCGACGCCGACGCGACCTATCCGACGACGAAGGTGGATCTCGCGCCCGGTTCGGTCCTCGCGCTCTACACCGACGGGCTCATCGAGTCCCCCGGTGTCGACATCGAGGATGCCCTGGCCGAACTGGGGCAACGCCTCGCAGCGGCAGGGGACTTGCCGCTGGAGGAGATCGCCGACGAACTGGTGCGGCACAGCGCCGCGGCACAGGAGCGGGCCGACGACGTGGCGCTGCTTCTGCTGCGGGCCCGGAAGCCGGGCCCGAACTGACGTATACGCAGGGCGGTCCGGCCCTCCCGCCGGAGGGCCGGACCGATCCACCGCCGACCTGAAACGCTGGAAGGGGTCGGATCAGTGGTTCGAGGTGAGCGAGGAGCCGTCGTCGGCTCCGGTGCCCGTCCCATCTCCAGTGGCGTCGCCGGTACCGTCGGTCGCGTTCGGGTCGACGGCGCCGGACTGGTCGCCCGTGCCGTCGGTCGCGGACGGGTCCACGGCTCCGGACTGGTCGCCGGTGCCGTCGGTGGCCGACGGGTCGGCCGCGGTCGCCGACGGGTCCGCCGTCGCGGTGTCGCCCGCACCCGCACCCGCACCCGCGCCGGCACCCGCGTCGCCAAGGGTGGCCCCGGTCGCCGTGAGCGCGGCGGTGACCGGCTGGAAGAAGGTCTCGCCGCCGCTGGTGCAGTCGCCGCTGCCGCCGGAGGTGAGGCCGACCGCGCCGCCGTCCTGGGTGAAGAGGGAGCCGCCGCTGTCACCCGCCTCGGCGCAGACGTCCGTCTGGATGAGGCCGTTGACGGTGTCGACACCGTTGGGGTCGGTCTCGCTCTGGAAGTTGACGGTCGCGTCGAGACCGGTGACCGTGCCGTCGTGCAGACCGGTGGTGGAGCCCATCCGGAAGACCTGGGTGCCGACCGTGGCGTCCTCGGCCTGGGTGATCTGGACGGTCTGGCCGTTGCCCACGTTGACGTCGCTCGTGGTCTGGGTGGCCGGGTCGTCGTACTTCACCAGGGAGAAGTCGTTGGCGGGGAAGACTGCCTGGTCGACCGTGGCGATCGGCTGGCCGTCCTGCGTGTCCGACCACTGCTTCGCCGCGACACCGCAGTGCCCGGCGGTCAGGAAGGCGGGGGTGCCGTCGCTCGCGGTGACGTTGAAGCCGAGGGAGCAGCGGACGCCGCCCTGGTCGGTCTGGGCGAAGATGGCGTCGCCGCCCGACACCAGCGTCTTGAAGGAGCCGCCGGTCTTCTTGACCGTGGCCATGTCGGTGCCGAGGCTCTTGACGGTCGACAGCACGGTGTCCCACTTGCTGCCCGTGACGGTGCTGTCGGCGAGGACCTGGATCTTGTTGGTCTTCGGGTCGACGGACCAGGCGGTGCCGGGGATGGTGGCCTTGGTCTTCAACACCTTGGCGGCGGCGGCGAGTTCGGCGGTGCTGTTCTGCACCTCGCGCACCTTGGCGCCGGCCTTCTCCGCCTGTACGACGACGTTGTTGTTGTCGCCGGAGATCACGTTGACGACGAGCTGCTGGGTGGCGCTGTCGTAGTAGGACCCGGCGAAGGCGTCGCCCAGCAGTCCCGCGATCTGCGAGGAGAGGTCCGAGGCGCCCGTCGCCTTAAGGGTCTTGGGGGTGGCGGCGCCTGCCGAGTTGTCCTGGGACGCGTTGGCGTTCGGCAGCAGGATCGCCGCCGCTCCGAGTGCAGCGACACCGCCGACAGCTATCGCGGCCTTGCGCTTCGGAATTCGCTTGTGACTCAAACTTCTCGACCTCCTGGGGACCGGGGTCTGTGCCGCCGGGGGTGGCGGCTTATGGGGGCGCCTGGATGCCCGTTGATACGCACGTGTCACGTGAGGTGTTCAATTCCGTTTCTCAACTTCCTTTGCGAAAACGCGAATCGGCCATGTGCAAGCCCTGACCCGGTGCGGGTACGAGGTGGCTGCGGGCCTGTGCGCACGGCGCCTCGGGCCCTGCGCGTCCGGTGTCCGGCGAACGGCCGGATGTCTTGATCGGATCGATGGCCGTCCGAACCGCAGTGCGCACACGCTCAGTTGACCGACTCCCGAACCGGAACAGAGCGCGATCGATCAGTAACGGTCCGTCGAGAAAGGTCGGCGGAATCCTGGCTTCAGGGAATCTGCACAGCGCGTACCCATCGAAGTCACTGGAGTCGACGGATCTGCACATGCACACACCCTCGGAAACGTCTTTGGTGGGGAGTGCCCGATTCCGCTTCGGCGCCGCAAGCCCTCCTGCGGAGCGATGCCGTGCAGCGTGTGAAGAACTCGCCGACACCTCGTGCCCACGCCTGCACGGTTCGCACCTCCTGGGGCTCAAGTGCCCTGGTGGGACGGGAGTTTGATTGGCTGCGCCCGTCAGCGGCGTGCTTTGATCCATCGCACCGCAGGAGCCGCTAGGGCTCCGGAAACGGCGCCCGGCGCCTGCGGTCGCGGCCGTCGTCTGTCCCCAGAGGGGGCCGCTCCCCCCTTGTGAATATCCATATGAAGGGAAGTTCCCCCATGAACTCCACCCCCCAGGTCGAGACCGTTGAGATCTCCGACGCCGAGCTCGACAACGTCTCCGGTGGTCTGTCCGTGAACGCCCTCGGCACCGTCACCGGCCTGGTGGACGGCGTCGCCCCGGTCTCCGGCCTGGTCGACACGGTCGTCGGCACCGTCGAGGGTGTCACCGGCCTGAACGTGGCCCCGGTCACGAACCTGGTCGCCGGTCTCTGATCGCGCCTTGTTCCACCGAGTCCCGGGGGCGGGTGGGGGCGGCGGGGGGCGTGGGGGGGGGGGCGCGTGACTCGGCCGAGCCCGTGGGGGCGCCCGGTGTTGGGGTGGGGGGGGGGGGGGGGTTGGGGGGGGGGGGGGGTTGGGGGGGGGGGGGGGGTGGGGGTGGGGGGGGGGGGGGGGGTCGGGTTG
>NZ_JBHYWD010000001.1:626796-798926 GCF_042751305.1 Streptomyces hokutonensis | reverse complement strand
TCCGTGCGCGCCTTGTTTCCCGCCGGTGCGCGGCGGCGTTACCCGCCCCCGGGGACTCTTGGGGTGCCGTACTCCGGTGCCGTACTCCGGTGCCGTACTCCGGTGCCGTACTCCGGTGCCGTACTCCGGTGCCGTACTCCGGTGCCGTACTCCGGTGCCGTAAAAGATCTCTCCCACAGGTGAGGGAAGTTCCGTGCAGTTCCGCCAACAGGCCCTCGCCAAGCTCCAGTCGCCCGAGGAGCTCGATCTTCCGGTGCGCTTCGCGCGTCCGCAGGGCTGGCTCGTGCTCTGTGTGACGGTGGTCGTCGTGGCCGCCGCCTCGGTGTGGGCGGTGACCGGTTCCGTGGCGTCCACGGTCGGGGCGTCCGCCGTCCTCACGCACGGGGAGGGCAGTTACATCCTGCAGAGCCCGGTCGCGGGCCAGGTCACGGCTGTCGTCGCCCAGGAGGGCGAGCGGCTGCCGGCCAACTCCCCCGTCCTACAGGTCCGTACGGCCGACGGCGACTCCGTCGTTCGCACGGTCGCCGCGGGCCGGATCACCGCACTCGCCGCCACGATCGGCCAGATCATCCAGACCGGCGCGAACGTCGCCGCCGTGGAGAAGGTCGCACGCGCCAACGATCCGCTGTACGCGACGGTGTACGTGCCCGCCGAGAACGCGGCCTCCATCCCCGCGAACGCCGCCGTCGACCTGACCGTCTCGTCCGTGCCGACGCAGACCTATGGCGTGCTGCGCGGCCATGTGAAGGCGGTGGACCGGTCCGCCCAGTCGGCGCAGCAGATCGCCGCGTTCCTCGGGGACAGCCAGCTCGGCGAGCAGTTCACCAAGAAGGGCAGGCCGGTGGCCGTGATGGTGAAGCTCGACAAGTCGGCGCGGACGAAGAGCGGTTACAAGTGGTCGTCCGCCGACGGGCCGCCGTTCGCGCTCACCTCCATGACCATGGCCTCGGCCTCGATCCGGCTGGCCGATCAGCGTCCCCTCGATTGGCTGCTGCCGTGAGCCCCGCACAGGACACCCGTTCCCGGCGCCGTTCCGCGCCACCGAAGCGCCCGGTGCCCACGGGCCGTGCGAAGACGGTCCGTTCACCCACCGTCCTCCAGATGGAGGCCGTCGAGTGCGGCGCCGCCTCCCTCGCGATGGTCCTCGGCTTCTACGGCCGCCACATCCCCCTCGAAGAACTGCGCATCGCCTGCGGTGTCTCGCGCGACGGCTCGCGTGCCAGCAACTTGCTGAAGGCGGCCCGCAGTTACGGCCTCACGGCCAAGGGCATGCAGATGGACACCGCCGCCCTCGCCGAAGTCCGGTCCCCCGCCGTCCTGTTCTGGGAGTTCAACCACTACGTCGTCTACGACGGCATGGGCCGCCGCTTCGGCCGCCGCGGGGTGTACATCAACGACCCCGGCAAGGGCCGCCGGTTCGTGCCCATGGAGGACTTCGACTCCAGCTTCACCGGAGTCGTCCTCGTCATGGAGCCGGGTGACGGCTTCGAGAAGGGCGGGCGCAAGCCGGGCGTCCTGGGTGCGATGCCCGCCCGGCTGCGCGGCACCGCGGGCACGATGCCCGCCGCCGTCCTCTCCAGCCTGCTGCTGGTCCTGGTCGGCGCGGCGATGCCCGCGCTCAGCCGGACCTACATCGACATGTTCCTGATAGGAGGTCAAACCTCCCTGCTGGGCGTGCTGTTCGCGTCCATGGGCACCTGCGTCCTGCTCACCCTGGTGCTGACCTGGCTGCAACAGGCGAACCTGCTCCACGGCCGCATCATCTCCTCCACGCTCTCCAGCGCCCGCTTCCTGCGCCATCTGCTGCGGCTGCCGGTGACGTTCTTCTCCCAGCGCAGCCCGGCCGACCTGGTGCAGCGCCTCCAGTCGAACGACTCCGTCGCGGAGACCCTGGCCCGCGACCTGTCGGCGGCGGGCGTGGACGCGGTGGTCGTGGTGCTCTACGCGGTGCTCCTCTACACCTACGACCCCCAACTCACCTACGTGGGCATAGGCGTCGCACTGCTGAACGTGGTGGCGATGCGGGTCGTCATCCGGCTGCGCGCGACCCGCACCGCGAAACTGCGCGCCGACAGCGCCCGGTTGACCAACACCGCTTACACCGGGCTCCAGTTGATCGAGACGATGAAGGCGACCGGCGGCGAGGACGGCTACTTCCGTAAGTGGGCCGGACAGCACGCCACCACCCTGGAGGAGCAGCAGCGGCTCGGGGTGCCGAGCGCCTGGCTGGGCGTGGTCGCACCGACGCTGGCCTCCCTCAACAGCGCGCTGATCCTGTGGATCGGCGGCATGCGGGCCGTGGAGGGGGGCATCTCGGTCGGTCTGCTGGTCGCCTTCCAGGCCCTGGTCACCCGCTTCACCGCGCCGATCACCCGGCTCAACGGCGTCGCGGGCCGCATCCAGGACTTCGCGGCCGACGTGGCCCGCCTCAAGGACGTCGAGAACTTCCAGGCGGATCCCCTCTACTCCCGTGCCGGCGGCGCCGATTCGACCCGCCGGCTGCAGGGACACGTCGAGCTGGAGAACATCACCTTCGGCTACAGCCCCCTCGACAAGCCCCTCCTCACCGGCTTCTCACTCATGGTCGGACCGGGCCAGCAGGTGGCGCTGGTCGGCGGCTCCGGCAGCGGCAAGTCCACGGTGTCCAGGCTCATTTCGGGTCTCTACACGCCCTGGGAGGGCGTGATCCGCATCGACGACCACCGCCTTGAGGACATCCCGCGCGGCGCGCTCGCCGCCTCCGTCTCCTTCGTCGACCAGGACGTGTTCCTCTTCGAGGGCTCGGTACGCGACAACGTGGCGCTTTGGGACCCGTCGATCCCCGACGAGGCCGTGACGGAAGCGCTGCGGGACGCCGCCCTGTACGACGTCGTCATGCGGCGGCCCGGCGGCATCCACAGCCGGGTCGAGCAGGACGGGCGCAACTTCTCCGGCGGTCAGCGTCAACGCCTGGAGATCGCAAGGGCGTTGGTGCGCAGGCCCAGCATCCTCGTCCTCGACGAGGTGACGAGCGCGCTGGACGCGGAGACCGAGCTGGTCGTGATGGACAACCTCCGCAAGCGCGGCTGCGCCTGCGTGGTGATCGCCCACCGGCTCAGCACGGTGCGCGACAGCGACGAGATCGTCGTCCTCGAACACGGCACGATCGTGGAACGCGGGCGGCACGACGCCCTGGTGGCGGCCGGCGGCGCCTACGCCACGCTGGTCAAGGAGCGCTGAGATGACGTCCGTTCACGAAGGCGACCTGGTCCTCGGCGCGCTGGGGTCCCTGGGCACGCCGATCGACTGCACCGGATTCAACCGCCTCGACCTCGAAGGCCCGCAGGTGCTCTGGCTGGTCGCGTCGGGCGCCATCGACCTCTTCGCGGTGGACGCCGTACAGCAGGGGCACTGGCACCACCTCGGCCGGCTGGAGGCCGGCTCGCTGCTGCTCGGTCCGGTCACCGGCCCCCAACACACGCTGGTGGCACGCCCGTTGCGGGACTGCGTGGTGCACCGCATCAACCTGCGGGAGCTGTACCAGCCCGCGAACACCCAGACCTGGTCGTACGACGAGTACGGCAACCCCCAGTACGTGCCGCCGACTTCGAGCCCGCTCGAATACGCCCTCGCCCTCGGTGTCGGCCGCGGCCTCTCCATCCTCTTCCAGGCCCCGATGGCCGGCGAACGGGCCGCCGCGCTCACCGACGACGACGTGTTCTGGATGCAAGTGCCGCCCGGCAGCGTGCAGTACGGGTCGATGTACGGCGCGGAGGCGGCGGTCGATCTGCTGATGGACCCCGGTGTCTGGCAGGGCATGGTCGACCAGCAGTACCGCCTCCTTTCCACGCTGGACAAGTGGATCGAGCAGCTGGAGCGCACCCACGAGACGCGAACGGCCGCCGGTATCAAGGCCGGTGAGGCGGTGCGCGCCCAGGCCGACCGGACGCTGCTGGCGTCGATCGGCAAGTCCTCGCCGCGGCGCACGACGGCCGCCGACGCCGACGCGTCGTACGCGGCCTGCAAGTTGGTCGCCGAGGCGGCCGGCATCACACTCGCCGAACCCGCGCAGAGCGGCAGTGAGAGCGAGCGTCTGGACCCGGTCGAGCGGATCGCCCTCGCCTCCCGGGTCCGGGTGCGGGCCGTACGGCTCGACGGGCGCTGGTGGCGGGACAACGTCGGTCCGCTGGTGGGCCGTCGGGCGCTGTCCGGGGCGCCGGTCGCGCTGCTGTGGCGGCGCGGCGGCTATGTCGCCGTCCATCCGGCGACCGGGCGCGAGACGCCGATCGAGAAGGCGAACGCGGAGGAGTTCGAGCCGCGCGCGGTGATGTTCTACCGCCCGCTGCCCGAGCGCCGGCTCAGCCCGCTGAGGCTGTTGCGCTTCAGCATGCAGGGCACCGGGAGTGACATCTCCAACCTGCTGATCAGCGGACTGGTGACGGTCGCGATCGGGGCGCTGGTGCCGATCGCGACGGGCAAGGTGCTCGGCGAGTTCGTGCCGAAGGCGCAGACCGGCCTGATCGTGCAGGTCTGTCTGGCCGTGATGGTGACGAGTGTGGTGGCGGCAGCCTTCATGCTGCTGGAGAACCTCACCATGCTCCGCCTGGAGGGCAGGATCGAGGCCACGCTCCAACCGGCTGTCTGGGACCGCCTGTTGAGGCTGCCGACGAAGTTCTTCACCGAACGCTCGACGGGTGAGCTGGCGAGCGCGGCGATGGGCATCAGCTCGATCCGCCGTCTGCTGGCGGGAGTCGGCCCGGTCGTCGCCCAGTCGGTGACGGTCGGCGTGATGAACCTGGGGCTGCTGTTCTGGTACAGCCCGTCGATGGCGTTCGCGGCGATCGGCATGCTCGTGGTGATCGCGGCCGTGTTCCTGGGCCTCGGCCTGTGGCAGGTGCGCTGGCAGCGCAAGCTGGTCGTGCTCGGCAACAAGCTGAACAACCAGGCGTTCCAAACCCTGCGCGGACTGCCGAAGTTGCGGGTCGCGGCGGCCGAGAACTACGCCTACGCGGCCTGGGCCTCCGAGTTCGCGCGCAGCCGTGAACTCCAGCAGAAGGTCGGCCGGATCAAGAACCTCACCACGGTGATGGGCGCGGTGTATCTGCCCGTCTGCACCCTGCTGATGTTCATGCTGCTCGCCGGCCCGGCACGCGGCTCGATGTCGGCCGCCGCCTTCCTCACCTTCAACACCTCGGTGACGATGGTCCTGACCTCCGTCACCCAACTCACCGGCGCCTTCGTCTCGGTGGTCTCCGCGCTGCCGCTGTTCGAGGAGATCAGGCCGGTCCTCGACGCGGCCCCGGAGGTCCGCACCGCGAGCACCCGCCCAGGCCAGCTCTCCGGCGCGATCGAGGCCCGCCGCCTGTCCTTCCGCTACGCCGACGACGGCCCCCTCGTCCTCGACGACGTGTCGTTCCAGGTGCGCGCGGGCGAGTTCGTGGCGATCGTCGGTCCCAGCGGCTGCGGCAAGTCCACCCTGCTGCGCCTCCTCATCGGCTTCGACAAACCGGTCTCCGGCAGCGTCCTCTACGACGGCCAGGACCTGGGCGCCCTCGACCAGTCGGCGGTACGGCGGCAGTGCGGGGTGGTGCTCCAGCACGCGCAGCCGTTCACCGGTTCCATCCTGGACGTCATCTGCGGCACCGAGCCGTTCACGCCGGAGGAGGCGATGGCGGCGGCCAGGATGGCGGGGCTCGCCGAGGACATCAAGCGGATGCCGATGGGCCTGCACACCATCGTCGCGGGCAGCGGCGCGGTCTCGGGCGGCCAGCGTCAACGCCTGATGATCGCGCAGGCGTTGATCCGCCGACCGCGCATCCTCTTCTTCGACGAGGCGACCAGCGCACTCGACAACGAGACCCAGCGCACGGTGATCGAGAGCACCAAGGCCCTCAACGCCACCCGGATCGTCATCGCGCACCGCCTGTCGACCGTCCTGGACGCCGACCGCGTGGTCGTCATGGAGGACGGCAAGGTCGCCCAACAGGGCCCGCCCGCGCAGCTGTTGGCGGACACGGGCGGCCGGCTGCACGAGCTGGTGCGGCGGCAGATGGCGTGAGCGGGTCAGTCCAGGCCCGGCACAGGTGCGCCGGAGGGAATCCCGGCCGCCAAGTAGCCGTCGTAGAACTCCTTCCAGGGTGCCCCGGCCCCCGCGTGAGGTCCCTCGACGCGCTCGCCGCGGGCCTTCGCGTCCAGCGCGGTCAAGCACACCTCCCACCCGGCCCCGTTCCGGGACGCGGTGTCCTCGGCGCTCAGGACGTTGGTGAGCGTGAAGCGGGTGCGCTTCTCCTCAATCTCCTCCAGGTCGAAGTGCAGCTCGTCGCCACCCCATTCGAAGGAGAGGTGCCGGGGCGGGTCGACGGCGATGACGCGACCGGTCGACTCCGGCATGTTCGGGTCGCCGCTGAAAGTGACCGTGCCGCCGGGGTGCAGCTCGAACTCGGCGCGTGAGGGGAACCACTGGGCGAGCTCGTCGGGGTCGGTCACGAACTGCCAGACGCGGTCGAGGGGTTGGTCGTAGACGCGGCTGAAACGGACGGCGGGGCGGCCGTCTTCGAGGGTGAGATAGGTGCCGGTGAGAACGACGGACATGGTGGATCAGTCCTTCGGGACGGGGTTCCGGGCATCGTCGTCCGACGTCTCGTCGAGGCGCCGGCCCAGCTGGTCCAGGCTGCGGTTCCACAGCTCGCGGTAGGGGGCGAGCCAGGCGTCGAGTGCGGCGATCGGGGCGGGGTCGAGGGCGTAGAGGCGGCGCTGCGCGTCCTGCCGTACCCGGACCAGGCCCGCGTCCCGCAGCACCCGCAGGTGCTTCGACGTGCTGGGCTGGCTCAGACCGCAGGCCTCCCCTATCTCGCCGACGGGCCGGGGCCGCTCCAGGAGCAGGGCGACGATGGCCCGCCGGTGGGGATCGGCGAGGGCGGTCCAGAGCGAGGCGTCGAACATGCTCGCCAATATGCCCCTGCGGTTATATGCCCGTCAAGGCATACATGACTCCGGCAGGCCACGGACGAGGGGCCTTCGCCGGCCTGGGCCAAGACGGTCCAGGTCAGGACAGCGCGAGGACGCAGAACTCGTGGCCTTCCGGGTCGGTCAGGCAGGTCCACGGGACGTCGCCCTGGCCGACGTCGAGGTCGGTGGCGCCGAGCGCCCGCAGCCGGGCCACCTCCGCCGCCCTGTCGTCGCCGGGGTACGGCAGCAGGTCGAGATGGACGCGGTCCGGCACGGTCTTCGCACCCGGCACGCGAAGGAACTCCAGGTACGGACCGGAATCCTTGCCGGGCCCCTTGGCGGAGCGCAGCACCGTGTGGTCGTCGGCGAGCCCGTGCGGCGACCAGTCCGTCGCCCCGGCCCAGAACCTGCCCGTGGCCAACGGATCCTCGCAGTCGACCACCACCGCGGCGACCGGCCCGGTGTCCCGGTAGACGTCCCGGGGCTCCAGCACACAGAACTCGTTGCCCTCCGGGTCGGCGAGCACGGTCCACGGCACCTCACCCTGCTCCACGTCGACAGGTGTCGCGCCGAGCGACTTCAGGCGCGCGACCAGCTCCGCCTGATGGGCCGCGGAGGTGGTGGCGAGGTCCAGGTGGACCCGGTTCTTCGTCGCCGTCCTGGGTTCCGGCACGGGCACGACATCGATACCGAGGAAAACCGGGTCCGGCCAGACGAGACCGCCGGCGGGACCGACGTAGGTCGTGGCGCCGGGACTGTAGGCACTCCAGCCGAGCGCCGCAGCCCAGAACCGGCCGACCGCCGGGGCGTCGAGGGCCTTTACGGTCACATGCACAGGTCGTAGCGCCATGCCGGCGATCCTAACCACCGCCCCACCCTCACCGACCTGCGCACTCCCAGCGTTCAGGGACGTCACCACCACGGCTGTGCAGCTGGGTCGCCAACACCCGTACCGCCGCCGCGAATCGGTCCGGGTGGCGCAGGAACTCCATGTGGATGCCGGGGAATTCGGCCCATGGCGCCCCGATCCGGCGGGCGATCTCGATCGACGGGCGGGCGTAGTACGTGCCCCGGTCCCCGGCTCCCGCGCCCAACACGATGGGAAACGGGGCCGACTTGAGCGCGGTCTCGTCGGGCCGGAAGCCGGCGAAGCCGGACCACTCCGTGCCGAAGAGGTGGTCCTGGTTTCCCAGGAACCGCTTCCAGAGCTCGGCGGGCCAGCGGTACGTGCCCTCGCCGCGGGTGGCCTCGGCGAACCGGCGCCCCGCCGCCGGCGCCCCGCCCTGCGCGTACAGCGCGGCGAGTTCGGCGAGTTCGGCGAAGAAGCCGCGCCCGGGGTCGTCTTCGGGCAGGACGTTCACGGCGGGCGGTTCATGGGCGATCAGGCCCGTCATCACCTCCGGGTGCGGTGCGGCCGGCGTGAGTCCGATGATCGCGCCCCCGCTGTTGCCGAACACCAGCGCCCGCCCGCCGGCCAGGCCGTCGACGAGCGCGCGGGCGTCGGCCGCCTGCACGGCGAGGTCCATCGGTGTCGATGACCGGCCGGTGCTGCGCGAGTTGCCGCGCCGGTCGCAGGAGATCACCATGAATGCGTCGGAAAGGATCTCCGCGACGCCGTCGTAGTAGCCGGCGTCTCCCCCGGCCCCGCCGACCATCAACAACGCCGGGCCGCTGCCGCGCACCTCGTAGTACAGCCCGGCCCCGTCGACCTCGAACCTGCCCTAGCGCATGCCTGGATCCCCATCCCCAGCGAAACGTTGCCGTTTCGCTGAAAGTGCTCTAGTGTCGATGTGTACGAAACCGTTTCGTTTACGTTTTGGTAAACCCCGAACGACTTCCCTGGAGTGGTTCCCGATGTCCCAGAAGACACTGACCGAAGGCACCCAGTCAGGTGTCACGGAGGCGCATCCCGCGCCCTCCTCGAAGCGGTGGTGGATCCTCGCGACCGTCGCCGTGGCTCAGCTGATGGTCGTCCTCGACGCCACCATCGTGAACATCGCCCTGCCGTCCGCCCAGAAGGACCTCGGTTTCTCCGACGGCAACCGGCAGTGGATCGTCACCGCGTACGCCCTGGCGTTCGCCTCCCTGCTGCTGCTCGGCGGCCGGATCGCCGACCTCTTCGGGCGCAAGACCGCCTTCCTCGTCGGCGTCGTCGGATTCGCCGGCGCCTCCGCCCTCGGCGGTGCCGCCAACAGCTTCGGCATGCTGGTCACCGCACGCGCCCTCCAGGGTGTCGCGGGCGCGCTGCTCGCGCCGGCCGCCCTCTCGCTGCTCAACACGACGTTCACGGACGCCCGCGAGCGCGCCCGGGCCTTCAGCGTGTACGGCGCCATCGCGGGCGCCGGCGGTGCGGTGGGCCTGCTGCTCGGCGGTTTGCTGACCGACGCCTTCGACTGGCGCTGGACGCTCTACGTCAACGTCGCCATCGCCTTCGTCGCCTTCGCGGGCGGCTGGCTCCTGCTCTCCAACCACCGCGACGCCGCGGGCTCCAAGCTGGACGTGCCGGGCACGGTGCTGGTCGCCGGCGGTCTGTTCTCCCTCGTCTACGGTTTCTCCAACGCCGAGACGCACGACTGGGGTTCGTCGCAGACCTGGGGCTTCCTGATCGCGGGTGTCGTCCTGCTGGCGGCCTTCGTGTGGTGGCAGAACCGCGCCGAGCACCCGCTGCTGCCACTGCGCATCCTGCTCGACCGCAACCGGGGCGCCTCGTTCCTCGCCGTGCTGATCACCGGTGCGGGCATGTTCGGTGTGTTCCTGTTCCTCACCTACTACCTCCAGCTCAACCTGGGCTTCAGCCCGACCAAGACCGGTGTCGCGTTCCTGCCGATGATCGGCGCGCTGATGGTCATGGCGCAGGTGGGCACCACGGTCCTGGTGCCGCGTCTCGGCCCGAAGGTCGTCATTCCGCTGGGCTTCGCCATCGCCATGGTCGGCATGGCCTGGCTGACCGGCATCGGGGTCGGCTCCTCCTACGCGACCCACGTCCTGCCGCAGCTGATCGTGATCGGCGCGGGCCTCGGCATGGTGATGCCGCCGGCGATGCAACTCGCCACGAGCGGGGTGGCCGCCGAGGACGCGGGCGTCGCCTCGGCGACGGTCAACGCCATGCAGCAGGTGGGCGGTTCGATCGGTACGGCACTGCTGAACACGCTGGCCGCGAGCGCCGCGACGGACTACCTGGCCGGGAAGGACGCGTCCAGCAAGCTGGTCCAGGCGCAGGCGACGATCGAGAGCTACACCACCGCGTTCTGGTGGTCGGCGGGCTTCTTCGCCGCGGGCACGCTGATCGCACTCGCGCTCTACCGCCGCGGGGTTCCGGAGCAGGACGCGGACGCCGCACCGGTCGTCCACATGTGATCGGCTCCGCCGAGAGGTGAGCCGCAAAGGACCGAGGGGTCGCCGTCCGCAGGGAGACGGCGGCCCCTCTTCTCTTCGGCTCCGCTACGACGCGATGGTGGCGGTATGCGTAAATCGGTGGCCGCATACGGCAGTTCGCTCTTCCTGGCGCTGGCCCCGGGCACCGTGGCCGTCCTGCTGCCGTGGTGGCTGACCGGGTGGCGGGCCGGTGACTGGTGGCAGCCGCTGCGGCTGCTGGGCCTCGTACCGCTCGCGGCCGGCGCGGCCGTACTGCTCACGGCCTTCGCGCGGTTCGTGACCGAGGGGCTCGGCACTCCGGCACCGGTCGCGCCGACGGAGCGGCTGGTCGTGGGCGGCCTGTACCGCTACGTCCGCAACCCGATGTATGTGGCGGTGGACGCGACGATCGCCGGCCAGGCCCTGCTGCTCGCGCGGCCCGTCCTGTTCGTCTACGGCGGCTGCGCGGGGCTGTTGATGTGGGCGTTCGCGCGCTGGTACGAGGAGCCCGACCTGGGGCGCAGATTCGAAGCCGACTACGACCGTTACCGCGAGGCGGTGCCGGGGTGGTGGCCGCGGCTTCGACCCTGAAGCCAGGACTCGATCGCCTATTGACAGAAAGTCAACCTTTCTGACCGAAGTTCACCATGTCGAGTGAACCAGATCTTGCGGGCGGCGTGTCATGGATGCTCAGGGCCTCTCCGGGGTAACTACCGAGACCGAATGCGCCCAGTGCCGAGGTGGAGCGGCCATGACAGCGGAAGCGGACGAACGCGACAGTCCCGCGGCCAACTCCTGTGCCCTCACGCGGTCGTACGGCCCCTTCACGGTGGTCGAGGTCTCGGGGGAGATCGACATGGCGACCGCCGGTCTGGTCGTCGAGCACCTGGACGCCGCGACGGCGGTCGCGGAGCCCGATGTACTGGTGGATCTGCGGCCCGTCGAGTTCCTGGACTGTTCGGGGCTGCGCGTCCTGTGCCGGGCCGAGGGGCGGGCGAGGGAGCGCGGCGGGCGGCTGCGGATCGTCTCCGACGGGCCGCGCATCGACCGGCTGTTGCGGGCCTCGGGTCTGCTCGGCCGCTTTCCGCCGCTGCGTGCCATGCCCGCCGAGACGGAGAAACCGCAATGAAAGCAGGGGCCGGCTCGGGCGACCCCACACCGCCCGGCCGACCCCTGCTGCGGGATCGCAGTACTC
This sequence comes from Streptomyces hokutonensis, assembly GCF_042751305.1. Taxonomy (GTDB): domain Bacteria; phylum Actinomycetota; class Actinomycetes; order Streptomycetales; family Streptomycetaceae; genus Streptomyces; species Streptomyces hokutonensis_A. Next base: position 787,450 of record NZ_JBHYWD010000001.1, on the reverse strand, counting down.
CGCGACAGGGGCGCGCACTCCCCAGCTACGGACCCTTCCTGATGCTCACGGAGACCGTGCGACCCCGGTCTCTCAGAACGTGAAGACACCTCCGTACCCGTAGGAGTCCTTCACGCACTCGTTGGAGAAGACGCGCTCGTAGGAGACGCGCTTGCCCTGCCAGACACCCTCGACGGTGACGACGACGGGACGGTAGAGCTTGTTGCAGAGCACATCGCTCCGGGCGGCCAGGGCGTCGAAGTCGCCCCCGATTCCGCGCAGTTCGGCGCAGGCCTGGGCGGCCGACGGGTGGGTGCCGGAGGAGGTGGGCGCGCAGGTGAGGGTCACGGCGCGTTCCGGTGTCGCGAGGGCGGCGTCGTCCCCGTGGCCCACGGTCAGCACCAGGGCCGACGGGGCGTAGAGCGCGGACGGGCCGGTGCCGTGGGCCGCGAGGGCGGTCCCGGTGAGGGGCCCGCAGACGGCGGTGGCCGTCAGGCCCAGAGTCGCTGCCCAGCGCGCGGTGTTCCGCATTGTGTGCATCCTTCCGCTAGATGCCGGTCCCGCTCGGTCGGTGCCGAACCGGCGGGCGCCACTCTGCCGAGTCCGCCGCCGGAACACACATCAGACCCACAGGTTTCAGTAACCTTGCGTGTTGAATCAGTGGCGCGAAGTCACAGAATTCGAACGCGCGAACCCCGGAACCACGGGCTTCCCGATCTCCGAATCGGGCCGGTTGGCCGGTTTACCCGCCCTCGCCAATCGTCCTGAAACAGTCCCGAAACATTCCGCTTCAGCTCTCGGCGCACTCCGCCGCAGCCCCTTGCGTTCGGACTGCTCGCGAGTAATCGTCATTACATGATTACGACAGAGCAGCAGGAGAAGCTTCGCGGCTGGTTCACCGGCCGTCTGCCCGACGACCTCTTCGAGGAGCTGGTCGAGGTCACGGCGGACCGCGAGGAGGTCACGGTCATCGGCCGCATCCCCGCGCCCAAGCTCGCCGAGGGCGTCTCGGACGCCGAGAAGGAGGCGGCGGTCCAGGGCCGCGTCCAGGAGTTCCGCGAGCGCACCCGGGAGACCCGGATCGCGGTCGCCCGCGAGGCCGAGCACCGGTTCCGCAGGAAGGTCTCGTGGGGTGTGGAGTGCGCCGGGGAACGCTCCCTGTTCACCCACATCTCCGCCCCCGTCATGACCCGGCTGCGCCAGCCCGAGCGCCAGGTCCTCGACACCCTCATCGCCGCCGGCGTCGCCCGCAGCCGCAGCGACGCCCTCGCCTGGTGCGTGCGCCTCGTCCAGCGCCACACCGACGACTGGCTCGCCGAACTGCGCGACTCCCTCGAACACGTCCAGCGCGTCCGCGCCCAGGGCCCCGACACCGAACCGGAGGACACCCCGACCGACAGCGAGTGACATCAGGGTGGACGATTCCTCCACCCACGGAACGAAAGATGGATGAACCGTCCTCTGGCGCGGGCATCGCGGCCGACCGTAGCGTCACCGGACACCCTGAGGACGGCATCCGCTCACCCCGCCCACCCCGCGCGCGTGAACAGCCGTCCCACCGCCACCGCGCCAACCCGCGCTCCACCGCCGTCCCCCGCTGGAGCCCCCTTGTCCTCGCAGCCCGCCCCCTCCCCCGCCGCGCCGAGCCAGTCCCTGACCGAGGTCGAGACCTACGGCGTCGAGCGCATACCCGACGCGGACCGCACCGCCACCCCGCTCGACCTGTTCCGGGTCGCGTTCGGCGGCGCCAACACCTTCTCCACCTGCGTCCTCGGCGCCTTCCCCATCCTGTTCGGCCTCTCCTTCTGGCAGGGCCTCGCGGCCACGCTCCTCGGAGTCGTCGTGGGCGCCCTGATCCTGTGCCCGATGGCGGTCTTCGGCCCGGTCAACGGCACGAACAACGCGGTCGCCTCCTCCGCGCACCTGGGCGTACACGGCCGGGTCGTCGGTTCGTTCCTGTCCCTGCTCACCGCCGTCGCGTTCTTCTCCATCTCGGTGTGGAGCTCCGGCGACGCCCTCGTCGGCGGGGCGCACCGGCTGTTCGGCCTGGAGCAGAGCACGCTGTCATACGTCGTCGCGTACGCGCTGTTCGCCGGACTTGTCCTCGCGGTCTGCGTCTACGGCTTCCGGTTCATGCTGTTCGTCAACAAGATCGCCGTGACCTCCGCGACGGTCCTGTTCCTCCTCGGCGCGATCGCCTTCGCCGGTGACTTCGACCCGTCGTACGCCGGGGTCTTCACGTCCTCGGCGGACGCGGCGACCCAGTCGCTGTTCTGGCCGTCGTTCATCGGCGCGGCGCTGATCGTGCTCTCCAACCCGGTGTCGTTCGGCGCGTTCCTCGGCGACTGGTCGCGCTACATCCCGGCGAACACCCCGCGCCGCAAGGTGATCGGGGCCGCGTTCCTGTCCCAGATCGCGACGCTGCTGCCGTTCGTCTTCGGTCTGGCGACCGCGAGCATCATCGCCACGAAGGCACCCAAGTACGTCGACCCGTCGGCCCCCGACTTCGTGGGCGGACTGCTCGCGATCTCGCCGAGCTGGTTCTTCCTGCCGGTCTGTCTGCTGGCCCTGATCGGTGGCATGTCGACGGGCACGACCTCGCTCTACGGCACCGGGCTCGACTTCTCGTCCGTGTTCCCCCGGCTGTCACGGGTCCAGGCGACACTGCTGGTCGGCGTGTTGTCCATCGCGTTCATCTTCATCGGGCGCTTCGGCCTCGACCTCGTGCAGTCGATCTCCACCTTCGCCACGATGATCATCACCTGTACGACCCCGTGGATGGTCGTGATGATGCTGGGCTTCTACACCCGGCGCGGCTGGTACGACCCGGACGCCCTCCAGGTCTTCAACCGCCGTCAGCGCGGCGGGCGTTACTGGTTCTCACACGGCTGGAACTGGCGCGGCATGACCGCCTGGTGGGTGGCCGCCGTGGTGGGCGTGCTGTTCACCAACATCCCGGGGCAGTTCGTCGGCCCGCTCGGCGACCTGGCGAACGGAGTCGACATCAGCCTGCCGCTGTCTCTTGCGGTGGCCGCCGTGCTGTTCCTGTCGCTGCTCAGGCTCTTCCCCGAACCCCGCGCGGTGTACGGGCCGGAAGGGGCTCGGTTGGCCCGTACCGTCGAGGTTCCGGTACCGCCGATCACCGGACCCGGAGCGACACCGGTGGCTCCCGCGCTGGCCGCCGAGAGCAGCTGATGCCGGCCTGGATCGACCTGTCGGTGCCCGTCGTCACCGGGATGCCCGTGTATCCCGGTGACCCGGCCGTCGAGGTCTCCCCCGCCCTGACCGTCCCCCAGGACGGCGTCAACGTCCTTCGCCTGCACCTGGGTTCACAGTCGGGCACCCATGTCGACGCCCCCTACCACGTGGACGACAGCTGGCCCCGCCTCGACGAACTGCCCCTGGACCGCTTCGCCGGACACGCGGTGGTGGCCGACGTACGGGGGCTGCCGGCCAGGGCGCCGATCACGCCCGGACTGCTGGTGCCTGCGCTGAGTCGACTGCGCCCGGGTTCGCCGCTGTTGCTCGCCACCGGCTGGTCGGCACACTGGGGCACCGACCACTACCTCGCCCACCCGTGGCTCACCCCGGAGGCCGCCGAAGTCCTCGTCGGCGCGGGCGTCCGTACGGTCGCGGTCGACGCGCTCAGTGTCGATCCGACGCCCGAACCAGGCGATACGACGGCCGACTTCGGCCTGCCCGCGCATCGCGTGCTGTGCGGCGCGGGCGGAGTGATCGCCGAGAACCTCACGGGGCTTGAGCAGTTGGTGGCTGTCCCGGATGTGGAGCTGTTCCTGTTTCCGCTACGGCTGCCGGGGGCGGACGGCGCGCCGGTCCGGGCTGTCGCGCGGGCCCTCTGATCCGCCCCGGAGAGCCGTTGTCAGACCCACCGTTTACGTTTGCCCCATGACTCAATTCGTTGTGGTGGCAGGCGCGTGGCTCGGTGCGTGGGCGTGGGACGAGGTGGTGCCCGAGCTGCGCGCGGCCGGGCACGAGGTGCATGCCCTCACCCTCTCCGGGCTCGCGGAGAAGCAGGGCGTTCCGGCCGGGCAGCAGACCCATGTCCAGGACATCGTCGACGAGGTCGAGCGCCTCGATCTCCGGGACGTCGTCCTGGTCGGGCACAGCTACTCCGGGGTCCCTGTCGGCCAGGCCGCCGAGCGGATCGGCGACCGGCTGGCCCGTGTGGTGTTCGTCGACTCGAACGTGCCGGTGGACGGAGAGTCGTTCCTGGACAGCTTCCCGAGTGACCACATCACAAAGTCCCTCGCCGAGAACAGTGGTGTCTGGCCGCCCCCGGACCCGGCCGACTTCGCCGGTCAGGACCTCACGGACGAGCAGATCGCCCGCATCGTCACCGACGGGACCCCGCACCCCGGTGCCACCCTCACCGAACCGGCGGTCCTCGCCCGCCCGTTGGCAGACCTCCCGGCTACCTACGTCAAGTGCCTGCTCGACGGCGACGAGTTGCCGACCCCCGCGGACGAACTGGTCGCGAGCGGGCGCTGGAAGCTGGTCCGCATGGAGACGGGCCACTGGCCGATGTTCTCCCGGCCCCGCGAACTGGCCCGCGTCCTGGACGAGTCGACCACCCGCTCCTGAGGCACACACCCCGACCGCGACGAGGATTCCGCATGCCCCCCACAAAGAACGTCCTTGCCGTCGTCCCACCCCACATCGGCGGTCGTACGGCGGGCGCCGGACTGGCGACACTGCTGCCCGACGAAATACACGTCACCGTCGTGGAGGCGGTGGACGAGGACCCTGCGGCCCTGCGCGCGGCGCACGTCGTGATCACCGCGCTCTCCCCCGTGACCGCCGAACACCTCGCCGCAGCGCCGGAGTTGGAGCTGGTGCAGTGCGCGAGCCACGGCTTCGACTACGTCGACCTTGACGCCGCGCGGGCCAAAGGCGTGCTCGTCTGCAACATCGGCTCCAGCGGCGCCGAGGAACAGAACGTGGCCGAGCAGACCTTCGCCCTGATGCTGGCGCTCGCCAAGCGGATCGTCCCCGCGCACACCGCGCTCGCCGACGGCGACTGGGCGCTGCCCCGGCTGCAGAGCTCGCTGACCGAGCTGTCCGGCAAGACGCTCGGCATCGTGGGACTGGGTGCCATCGGACAGCAAGTCGCCCGCAGGGCAGCCGCGTTCGACATGACCGTCGTCTACGCCGGCCGGCGTCCCGTTCCCGAGGAAACGACGGCGCGGCTCGGCGGCGCCCGTCATGTCCCGCTGGACGAGTTGCTGCGCCTGTCCGACTACGTCACCCTGCACGCGCCGCTCACCGACGAGACCCGGCATCTCCTGAACGCCGAACGGCTGGCGCTGCTCAGGCCGACCGCGTTCGTGATCAACACCGCGCGGGGCGCCCTGATCGACCAGGACGCGCTGGCGGACGCCCTCGAAGCGGGCGCCCTGGCAGGTGCGGGACTCGATGTCTTCGACCCCGAACCGCCCACCCCCGCACTGCGGTTGCTGAAAGCGCCGAACGTAGTGCTCTCGCCGCACGTCGGCGGTGTGACCCGGGAGACCGTCGTCCGGATCGCACTGGCCGCCGTACAGAACGCGGCCGGTTTCCTGACGGGTAGGCGGCCGCGTGATGTCGTCAGCTGAGCCGGTCCGCGTTGTGCGCGGGGCGCGGGGACGGGGCTCCCGTGCCGGCGATCGACAGTGAACCGGGGCTGGCCGACACCGAGTCGGTCAGCCAGCGCTGTGAGGTGGAGCCGTCTCGGACCTTGAGGACGATGTCGGCGCCGGGGTCCTTGGTGGTCGAGGTGAGCGCGAGCCCGGAGTCCCAGCGGGGCAGCAACTCTCCCTGCACGGTGAGGTCGTAGCGGACGTCGTTGCCTCGCTTGGCCTCCGCGTCCGCGCAGGTGCCGAGGACGACGACACCGGCGTCCGCGTGCGAGTCCAGACACAGCCCGGAGTCCGCCACGCTGCGCAACAGGCCGTCGGTCCCGTACGACCACTCCTGGGTCCCGGCCGAGGAGCATGTCGCGAGAACGGTGTCGGCGCCGGCCTTCACGGTGCCCCGGATGTCCAGGCACAGGTCGGCGGCGGCGTTGCGCAGCCTTGTCTCCCGGGGTACGGCGGGGAGCCGGGCCGTGCCGGGCGCCGACGCTGACACGTGTCCGCTCCCGCTGGTGGAGGCGACCGGGTCGGCGGTGCCGCCGTGGTCGGGCCACAGGCTGACGGCGACGACGCTCGCGACGACTCCGGCGCCGATCAGTCCGGCACCGACGAAGAACGAGCGGGACGATCGCGGCGACCTGGCCGCGTCCACGATGCGGCGGCCGGGCGCGGGGAGCCGGGAGAGCAGACGGTGCCGTCCCGAGCCGCCGCCGTGTCCGCCGTGCCGGGCGGCGGTCCGCGTCCGGGTGTCGGGGCGGGCGCGGCCGGGGCGCGAGGCGAGGTAGGGGCGGGCTCCCCAGCCGAGGACCGCCTCTGCGAGGAGGACTCCCAGTCCGCCTTCGAAATAACTCAGTTGTTCGGCGGCGAATCGGCAGTAGCGGCACTGGGACAGATGCTGCTGGACATCGGGCAGCAGTGCGCCGCCGCGTCGAATCGGAACGTCGAGGAGACGGTTGTAGAAGCGGCAATCCTTGGTCGGCGCGAGTTCCCGGTGGGCGCGTACACAGCCCTCGCGGAATTTTTCGCGCGCCTGCTGGAGAGCGGCCGACGCGGTGTCGGTATCCATGCCGAGCAGTGCCGCCGGCACGGTTATCGACTCGGCCTCGACCTCGGTGTGCCACAGCAGACACTGGGCGAAGGGCTGAAGGGTCTGGAAAGACCGCTCGGCGAGCTTGCGATTTTCGGCTGTCATGGACTTGGCAGAACGCATCGCGCGGCCCCCGGAGGCTTTCTCCAGGTCCGGCAGAACACCGGCTATTCGCTCCTCCGCCGCCCACTCCCGGATCGTGTCGCGCACGGTCAGCAGCAGCCGGGGCCGCAGGGCCGTGCCGTGTTCGCCGAACGTCAGCCGGTCGAACACCTGGTGGAAGGCGGCCGCGGTGGCCATGGCGGGGACACTGCCCGTGGCGGCGAGGCAGACTCCCGCGTAATCCTGGACCGGCTGCCAGTGCCGCGCCATCAGCAGCGCGACGGAATGCGCGGCCTCACCCTCCGGACGGCCCCGCAGCCGCGCGGCCAGGGTCTCGTCGGATTCCTCGGGAGCCCCGCCGTCCGGCGGAGGGTAAGGAGGACGAGGAGGGGGAGGGATGGACACGGAGTGGATTCCTCGGATTCGGTTCATCAACAGGTGAATGAGCCCCGGGCATTACCCTCGCGCGGGCGTTTCACCCTTGCACAACCCACTGAACCCAACAAGGCACTTGGGCAACATCCATACCTTTGAAAGAAAGTCAGATGCGCCGGCAACTCGGTTCACCGGCACCGGCTTTCGGCTTTCCATGCGCCCCGTGTGAACCATGCGCACACTCCGGTGCGTCGCGCACGCTCCCGGCGCACGGCACCGCGCGGTCCACTGGAACCGGCCCTTCTCGGAGGCCACGCGCTGGACGGCGGCTCTCCCGCGCCAAACGGCCGCCGACCCTGCTCCTCCCGCCCTCGGTCGGCGGCCCCGAGGGCGGGGGCGGCCCACCCCCGCCCTCCCGTCAGCGGTTCCCGGCCTCGCCGCCGATGGTGTCGAGTTCGGCGATCGCGTCAGCGGGCAGCACCAGATCCGCGGCGGCGATGTTCTCGCGCAGATGGGCGCGGGACGAGGTGCCCGGGATCAGGACGGTGGTGGCCGAACGCTGCAACAGCCAGGCCAGGGCGACCTGTTGGGGCGAGGTGTCCAGCCGGGCGGCGACCTCGGCGAGGGTCTTCGACTGCAGCGGGGTGAACCCGCCGAGCGGGAAGTAGGCGGCGAACGCGATGTTCTCCGCGGCGCACTGCTCGACGAGGGCGTCGTCCTGCCGGTTGGCCAGGTTGTAGAGGTTCTGCACGGTCACGACCGGCGCGATGGCCTGTGCCTCGGCCAGCTGCGTGGCGGAGACCACGCTGAGCCCGAGGTGCCGGATCAGCCCCGCCTTCCGCAGCTCGGCCAGGGCGCCGAACTTCTCGCCGATCGACTCCTCGTCCGGTGTGTCGTGGTCGCCGAGCCGGAGGTTGACCACGTCCAGCGCGTCGAGCCCGAGGTTGCGGAGGTTGTCGTAGACCTGCGCCTTGAGGTCCTCGGGGTGGCGGGACATGATCCAGCTGCCGTCGGGGCCGCGCCGGGCGCCGACCTTGGTCACGATGTGCAGGTCGTCGGGGTAGGGGTGGAGGGCCTCCTTGATGATCTCGTTGACGACGACCGGGCCGTAGAAGTCGCTGGTGTCGATGTGGGTGATGCCCCGCTCGACGGCCTCGCGGAGGACGGCCACCGCTTCGGTGCGGTCCTTCGGCGGGCCGAAGACGTGGGGGCCGGCCAGTTGCATGGCGCCGTATCCCATGCGGGTGAGGGTGAGGCCCTCGGCGGGGGTGAGGGTGCCGCCGGAGACGGTGTCGGCCATGGTGGCGCGCCTTTCGGTAGGTGGGGTGTCCTGTGACCGACTCTGCGCTCGTCGCGGCCGGGCAGGCAGTACCCGGATGTTCCTGGTAGTGACGGGGACACCCACCTGCGCGGATTCGGATCTACGGTGGTCGTGTGGACGGTAAGAACGCGCTCGGTGAGTTTCTGCGGGCCCGCAGGGAGCGGGTCCGGCCCGAGGACGTGGGCCTGAGCGGCGGCGGGCTGCGCCGGGTGCCGGGGCTGCGCCGGGAGGAGGTCGCCCTGCTGGCCGGCATCAGCTCCGACTACTACCTGCGGCTTGAGCAGGGCCGGGACCGCAATCCGTCGGCGCAGGTGCTGGAGGCGCTGGCCCGGGTGCTGCGCCTGGACGCCGCCGCGAGTGCCCATCTGCTGAGCCTGGCGCAGCCGGATCGGCCGGCCGCGTCGCGCAGACGGGCCAGGAAGCCGGAGGCGGTGCCGGCGAGCGTGCGCGAACTGCTGGACACCTGGTCGGGTCATCCCGCGTATGTGCAGAACCGGTTCACGGACTGTCTGGCGGCGAACGCGCTTGCCCGGGCGCTGTCCCCGAACTACGTACCGGGTGTGAACCTGTTGCGGGCGGTGTTCCTCGACCCCGCCGAGCACGAACTGCGCCGCGACTGGGAGGAGTTGACCGCCGAGGGCGTGGCGACGCTGCGCGGCCACATCGGTCCGGACGTCGACGATCCGCGGCTGGTGGAGCTGGTGGGCGAGTTGTCCGTGCGCAGTGAGCGGTTCCGGCTGCTGTGGAGCCGGCACGAGGTACGGCCGATGGTCGGGCGGACCAGTCTCCTCAGCCATCCGCTGGTCGGCGACTTCGAGCTGCGGTCGAACAAGTTCGAGATCCCGGGCACGGACGCCCTGAGCGTGGTCGTCTTCCACGCCGAGCCGGGCAGCCGCAGCGCGGAACTGCTGAGCCTGCTCGGCAGCCTCGCCGCGTCCGGAGACGGCGTACCCGGGGAGACGTCACCGGCGCACGAGGACCGGTGACGCTCAGATCTGCCAGGAGCGCAGCCGTTCCGCCGCCCCGTACACGTCCGTCTTCCCGGAGATGAGATCGCGGGTCAGGTCGACGAGGGCGCCGTAGGGCGGATCGATGCCGACGCCGCTGACGAACATGTAGGCGACCGCCGTGGCGCAGGCGAAGCGGGCGTTGGCGGACGGCAGCGGCTTGAGCAGGGCGAGGGTGTGCAGCAGGGCGGTGGCCCGCCAGGCGGGGTCGGAGTCGACACCGAGGCGGGGCGGGTCGACGCGATGCCGGGCGACGGCCGCCACCAACGCCGAGAAGTCGTTGATGGTGGGCTGGTCCGGCAGGACCTCCTCATGGCGCTGGAGGAGCCACGGCACGTCGATATGGATGGCGGGCATGCGTCAGGCGACCCGCCCCTCGCCCTTGGCCGCCGGTTCGTCCTCCGGGAAGGCCGCGGCGAACTCGTCGGCGTGCGTCGCGAAGAAACGGCGGAAGGCCTCCGCGCCCTCCTGCAGCGCCCGGTGCCGGGCGATGTCGGCGGCGGCGGCCTCCCGGACGAGGGCCTTCATCGACGTACCGCGCTCCTTGGCGATCTGCCGCAGGTCCTCTAGCTCGCGATCGCTGAACTCCACGTTGAGAGCTGGCATGACCTCACGGTACCGCTCAGGTACTTACCAGTAAATACCGCCAGGTCAGGAGGTACGCCTGACGGTACCGGGCGGGCCTCAGCGCCATGTCCGAATACCGCCGGACCCGACGGCCGTCCCGGAGCAGACTCGACCGTATGAACACCATCCGCACACGCCTCGACAGCCCACTGGGCGAACTGCTCCTCACCGGCGAACAGTCTTCCGACGGTACGAAACTCACCTCCCTCCGGCTCGCGGACCGCCCGGGCACCGGCGCCGACGAGCACCGCGACAACCCGGCCTTCACCGAGGCGGCCCGGCAACTCTCGGCCTACTTCGCCGGACACCTCACCCGCTTCCGACTCCCGTTCGCCGCCGAGGGAACGGAGTTCCAGCAGCGGGTGTGGCGGGCCCTCGACGAGATTCCCTACGGCACCACGACGACCTACGGCGCGCTCGCCGAGCGGCTGGGGGTGCCGCGCGCCGAGGTCCGGGCGGTGGGCGCGGCGATCGGCGCCAACCCGCTGCTGGTGGTGCGCCCTTGCCATCGGGTGATCGGCGCGGACGGCTCGATGCGGGGGTACGCCGCCGGTGTCGAGCACAAGGTGCTGCTGCTGACGCACGAGGGTGCGCTGCAACCGATGCTCGGCTGAGGGAGGAAGTACCCGTGGATGTCACCAACTGGTCTGCTCTGAAAGAGGAGTTGGACCTGTACGGCAGCGCGCCGACCGCGCAGCTGTTGACGCCCGCCGAGTGCCGGGACGTGTCCGCGCTGTACGAGAAACCAGAGTTGTTCCGCACCACAGTGGACATGGCCCGGCACCGTTTCGGCTCCGGCGAGTACCGCTACTTCACGCATGACCTGCCCGCACCGGTGGCCGCGTTGCGCGCCGCGCTCTACCCGCGGCTGCTGCCGATGGCCCGCGACTGGGCGGCCCGCCTGGGCCGCCCGGCCCCCTGGCCGGACGACCTGGACGAGTGGCTCGCGCGCTGCCACGAGGCCGGTCAGGACCGCTCGGCGCAGATCCTGCTCCGCTACGGCGAGGGCGACTGGAACGCCCTGCACCGCGATGTGTTCGGCGAGTTGGTCTTCCCGCTCCAGGTGGTGATCGGTCTCGACGAGTACGGCACCGACTACACGGGCGGCGAGTTCCTGATGGTCGAACAGCGGCCCCGGGCCCAGTCCCGCGGCACCGCGACCCCGCTGCGGCAGGGCCACGGCCTGGTGTTCACCACGAGGGACCGCCCGGTACGGTCGAAGCGCGGCTGGTCGGCGGGGGCGATGCGCCATGGGGTGAGCACGGTACGGTCCGGCAGGCGGTGCGCGTTGGGCCTGGTGTTCCACGACGCGTCATGAGATGGACCGGCGAAGCCAGGTCCTCTAGGGGCGCGGGGAACTGCGCGACCAGCCCCCACCGGCCCGCACTTTCCGGACGCCCCAAAGTCCCCGCCGCCGATAACTCCCCTCCCAGAAAATCCGGTTCAGTACCCGCACCGGCGGCGGAAACGCCCCCAGGAACCGTTCCCGATCCCCCGCCGACACCCCGTCCACGAGCCAGGGCACGAACACCGCGGCCCCACGCAGCCCCTGCGTCTCCCGCAGCCGCCCGGTGAACGCGGCCCAGTCCGCGTCGGTCAGCACCTCCCCCATCAACGGCAGCGCACTGTCCTCCTCGTGCTTGAGGTGATCGTCAAGGGTGGCCCACAACGCCCTTACCAGATCAGCGAGTTCAAAGGCCCGGTCGGCCAGCGCAGCGTCCACGGCGGCCAACAGCGGGTCGATACGGGCGTGTTCGGCCTCCATCTCGTCGAGCATCCGGAGGTCGCGCGTACGCCCGCCGACCCGCGTCCGGACCCGCGGCCACAGGTCGCTGTCCTCGGCGGTGTGGTGGACGTGGAGTTGGTGCTTGAAGTTCTCCCACCCGGCGAGGACCGGGGCGGTGTGCGCCCGGCCGACCGCGATCGCCCCGGCGAGCCGCTCCAGGTCGCGCCGGAAGGCGTCGTGGGAGGCGTACATGGGCGTGAAGTCGATGGTCATCGTGCGGCTTCCTCCAGTTCGGGCCCGGACACGGGCAGGGCGTGCGGGTTGGCGGACGGCCCCTGGTGCCGTCGTACGGCGAGACAGGCGAGCGCGCCGGTCAGCAGGACGGCGACGGCGACGTACACGGCGGGTCCCATGGCGTGGACGAAGCCGTGGCCGAAGACCTGGCCGCCGAGGGCGCGCATGCGCTCGGCGATGCCGTGCGGGACACCGGACGGGGCGCGGCCCTGCTGCCCGGCGCCGATGTCGGACTCGGACCTGGAGAACGCGGAGACGAAGGACTCCCGGTAGGCGGCGGGGAGTTGACTGGCCCGGGCCTGTGCCTGTTCGGTCAGGGAAGAGGCCAGTTGGGCTTGCAGCACCGCGCCGATGACGGCACCGGCGAGCACCGAACCGACCTGGCGCAGCGCGTTGGTGACTCCGGAGGCAGCGCCGGCGAGCCGGGGCGGGACGCCTCGCATGACCTCGGTGGCCATGGGGGGCGAAGGTGCAGCCGACGCCGAGGCCGGTGAGGAAGAGCGGGAAGGCGATGGTCAGCCAGCCCGTGCCCACGTCCGCGATTCCGACGATCCAGATCAGACCGCCTGCCCAGGCGAGCAGCCCGCCCATCAGGATGAACTTGCCGCCGAGCTTGTCCGCGAGTGCTCCGGCGGGTCCCGCCATGACGAACGAGCCGAGGGCTACGGGCAGCAGGACCAGGCCCGCCTTCTGGGCGCTGAAGCCCAGCACGGACTGGAGATAGATCGTCAGGGGCAGGAACATGCCGACCACGCCGAACGACACGGTGACGCCGACGAAGTTGACGAGCGTGAAGTTCCGGTCCCGGAACAGCGAGAAAGGGACCAGGGGTTCGCCGGTCTGCTGTCCGCGCTCGTGCAGCAGGAAGGCCGCGAAGAACACGGCCGCCGCGCCCAACAGGCCCCAGATCCAGGCGTTCCAGTCGTAGCGCTGCCCCTCCGTCAGCCCAAAGGCCAGGCAGAACAGGGCAGTTGAGGCGAGAGTGACGCCGAGGGTGTCGAAGCGGCGCCGTACCGTGCGCTGGGCGCCCGGGATGATCGCCATGGTCAGCAGGAGCACCAGCGCGCCGATCGGCAGGTTCACGAAGAAGATCCACCGCCAGGACAGATGAGTGATGAGCACCCCGCCGAGGATCGGGCCGAGCGCGCCGGACACACCGGCGACGGCGCCCCAGATGCCCATCGCGACACCGCGCCGGTCGGCCGGGAACACCTCGGTGATGATCGACAGGGTCTGCGGCATGAGCAGCGCCGCGCCCAGGCCCTGCACCGCGCGGAACCCGATGAGCTGCGCCGGATCCTGCGCGAGCCCGCAGGCGAGGCTGGCCAGGGTGAACAGGGCGACTCCGGCGGCGAACAGATTGCGTTTGCCGCGCAGGTCGCCGAGGCGCCCGCCGGTGATCAGCAGGACGGCCAGCGCCAGGGTGTAGGCGTTGACGACCCAGAGGATCTCGTCCAGGGACGCCCCCAGATCCTGGCCGAGTCGGGGGATCGCGATGTTCACGATCGTCAGGTCGAGGAGGGTCATGAAGAACCCGAGCGAGAGCGTGACGAGGATCGCCCAGGGGTTGCCGTGCCACTTCTTGAACACGATGTCGGTCTCCTTGCGTAGGACTCGCGGTCAAGAGGCCGGGGCGGCCGGCAGGTGTGACACGGCGCCGATGCGCAGAGACGTACGTCACATTCGCCCGCTCGGCTGTCACATTCCGGCCCCCGGCAGCCCTCGCAGTAGTGAGCACGCACTGGGGAGGCGCGGGTATGTCCGAGTTCGCTGTCACCGAAGAGGCGACCGATGACTTCATGGACCATCGGGAGCTGTTGTTCAGCCTCGTCTACAACATGCTGGGCAGCGTCGCCGACACCGACGACGTCCTCCAGGAGACCTGGCTGTCCTGGACGGCGCGCGCCCGCCGTTCCCCGCTCGACACCATCACCAACCGGCGCGCCTATCTCGTCCGGATCGCCGTCAACCACGCGCTGCAGCGCCGCGCCACGATCAGCCGCCGCCGCGAGACATACGTCGGTCCGTGGCTGCCGGAACCCCTGCTCGGCCCGGCCGACGATCCCGTCGATCCGGCGCTGCGCGCCGAGTCGGTCTCGCTGGCCATGCTGGTCGTCCTGGAGTCGCTGAGCCCGCTGGAGCGCGCGGTCTTCGTCCTCAACGAGGTGTTCGGGTACGCCCACACGGAGATCGCGGACATCATCGAGCGCACCCCGGCCGCCGTACGGCAGCTCGCGCACCGGGCGCGGGCCCATGTGCACGCGCGACGGCCGTTGTACGAGGCGCATCCCCGGGTGCGGCGGGAGGCGACGGAACGCTTCGTGCGGGCGGCGATCGGTGGGGACATCGCCTCGCTGATGGAGATCCTCGCGCCGGACGTCACGGTCTGGACGGACAGCGGGGGCAACCGGAAGCCGGCGGGACTGCGCCCGGTGCACGGCCGCGACAAGGCGGTCCGCCTCATCAACTCCTTCGCGGGCAGGCGCCGTCCGCAGGATCTGGAGCTCCACTTCCGACGGGTCAACGGCGACGACGCGGCCGTGCTGTTCGAGGGTGACGCGCCGTACGCGGTGATGGTCATGGACCTCACGCCCGAGGGCGACCAGGTGTCCGGGGTCTACATCGTGACCAACCCGGAGAAGCTCACGCACGTTCACAAGGACGACGAGGAGGACCGGTGACCACCCCTTCCGGCCCTTCCGAGTCCTCGCGGGGCGAGCGCGTCGCCGACTGGTTCGACGGCCGGCTCGGCATCTACGCGCTGGGCAAGCAGTACCTGCGCAAGGTGTTCCCGGACCACTGGTCGTTCCTGCTCGGCGAGATCTGCCTGTACAGCTTCGTGGTGCTGATCCTCACGGGCGTGTACCTCACCCTGTTCTTCCACCCGTCCATGAACGAGGTGACGTACCACGGGAGTTACGTCCCCCTGAACGGCATCCGCATGTCCGACGCCTACGCCTCGACGCTGCACCTCAGCTTCGACGTGCGCGGCGGGCTGCTGGTCCGGCAGTTGCACCACTGGGCGGCGCTGGTGTTCATCGCCGCGATGCTGACGCACATGATGCGGCACTTCTTCACGGGCTCGTTCCGCAAGCCGCGCGAGCTCAACTGGCTGTTCGGCTGGACCCTGTTGTTCCTCGGCCTGTTCGAGGGCCTCTTCGGCTACTCGCTCCCGGACGACCTGCTGTCGGGCACGGGGATGCGCTTCGTGGACGGCGCGCTGCTCTCGGTCCCGGTCGTCGGGACGTATCTGTCGACGTTCCTGTTCGGCGGCGAGTACCCCGGCCACGACATCGTGTCCCGCTTCTACTCACTGCACGTGCTGCTGATCCCCGGCATCATGGCGGCCCTCGTGGTCGTCCACCTCATCCTGGTCGTCCACCACAAACACACCCAGTTCGCGGGCCCGGGCCGCACCGAACGCAACGTGGTGGGCTCCCCGTTCATGCCGGTGTACCTGGCGAAGGCGGGCGGCTTCTTCTTCCTGGTCTTCGGCGCGCTCACCCTCCTCGCGGCGGTGGCCTCCGTCAACCCCGTCTGGTCGTACGGCCCTTACCGCGCCGACCAGGTCTCCACGGGCGCCCAGCCCGACTGGTACCTGGGCTTCGCGGAGGGCCTGGTCCGTGTGATGCCGGGCCGGGAAGTCACTCTGTGGGGCCACACGTTGGTGCTCGGTGTACTGATCCCGATCGTGGTCTTCCCGCTCCTCCTCGTCCTCATCGGCGCCTACCCGTTCCTGGAGTCCTGGCGGACGGGCGACAAAGACGAGCACCATCTCCTGGACCGGCCCCGCAACCGCCCCAACCGCACGGGCCTGGGCGTCGCGTGGATCAGCCTCTACCTGATCCTGCTGGCAGGCGGCGGCAACGACATCGTGGCGACCCGCCTCCATCTGTCGATCAACACGGTGACATGGATGGTGCGGGTGGCGGTGTTCGCCGTCACCCGCCGCATCTGCCTGGGCCTCCAACTCCGGGACGCGGAACTGGTGTTGCACGGCCGCGAGACGGGCGTGATCAAGCGGCTGCCGCACGGCGAGTACGTGGAGGTCCACCGGCCACTGGACCCGGCGGAACTCCACACACTCACCGCGCACAAGCGCCCGAGGGAACTGGTGGAACGCGAACGTCAGCCCTGATCAGCCGCGAACGAGGCCATCCAGGCCAGCGCCGCGTTCCAGTTCACCGCCGTCTCGTTCGTCGACCAGGACTGGATGTCGTCGATGTAGCAGAACTGGCCGACGCAGCCGGTGAGTTTGCTCTGTGCGTAGGGGTCCTGGATGGACGAGTTGGGGCCGCCCGCCAGGGTTCCGCTCGGCGGGTTCGGGAGGCTCGCGTCGAGTTCGTGGGCGTACCAACGGCTGTGCTCGTTGTGGGAGTTGGCCTCCCCGTATCCGGTGACGTACGACATGTTGAGGGCGTTGCGGCCGAGAATGTAGTCCATGCTCTGGAGCGCGCCGTCACGGTATTTCGCGGCGCCGGTGAGGTCGTACGCGGTGGCGATGACATGCGCGTTGTTGAGGATCTGGCTGTTGGAGCCCCAGTCGTAGAGGTTGCCGGGCGGTGCGTACGGCATGCCGTAGGGCTGGCTGTGCAGCGTGGTCAGGTAGGTGTCCGCGCCCTCGATCACCGAGCGGCGGAGCTTGTCGCGGCCGGGCAGCCGGCTTGGGACGGTGGCGAGGTCGAGTCGGCCGAGGGCGGCCGTCCGTGCCCAGTCGAAGCCGAGGCTGCCGAAGATGTCGGCTGTGTTGAGGGGCGAGTTGACGACGTGGTCCGCGAACTGCCGTTCCCCGGTGGTGAGATACAGCTCGGCCGCCGCCCAGTAGAACTCGTCGGTGGCGTT
This sequence comes from Streptomyces hokutonensis, assembly GCF_042751305.1. Lineage (GTDB taxonomy): Bacteria > Actinomycetota > Actinomycetes > Streptomycetales > Streptomycetaceae > Streptomyces > Streptomyces hokutonensis_A. The sequence goes on along the minus strand of NZ_JBHYWD010000001.1, from coordinate 770,460 downwards.
GTCGTCGGGGTACGCGCCGCCGCCGGTGCCGTCGTTCGGGTCCGGGTACACCGTCGGGTGTGCGAGCGCCGCCGCCCAGGCCTTCCGCGCCGCCCTGAGCGCCTTCGCCGCGAACTCCCGGTCGTAGGGCCGGTACAGACGGGCCGCCTGCGCCGCCGTCGCCGCCAGGTTCAGCGTCGCCTGCGTGGTCGGCGCGTGCAGCTCGCGCTTCTGCGGGTCCTGGCTCGGCAGCAGCGGCAGCCCGGTCCACTGCTCGTCATGGACCTTGTCGTGGGCCATACCGGCCAGCGGCTGTCCGTCCGGCACCTGCATCTTCAGCAGGAACTCCAGCTCCCAGCGCGCCTCGTCGAGCACGTCCGGCACCTTGTTGCCGCTCTCCGGGATGGCGAGGGTTCCGTCGCGCAGCTCGGCCGGCTGTCCGGTGCGGGCCAGCAGTGAGCGTTCGTAGGTGCTCAGCAACTCCCAGGTGGAGATACCGCCGTTGATGACGTACTTGCCGTGGTCCCCCGCGTCGTACCAGCCGCCGGTGACGTCAAGTGTGTAGTCGCACAGGCCGGGTTGGCAGGGCACGTTCGCGTCGCCCTGGTTGGGGGCGACGTTCAGGTGACCGGCCGGGCGGGCGTAGCCGGGGCGCAGGTCGTCGCGGATCGCGATGCCGCTGCGCTGCGTGTAGTAGTACTTCAACGAGTCGAGCCGCAGCCGCTCATAGGCGGCGGTCCCGATGTCGAAGGGCCGGCTCGTCTCCCCGTCCGCCACCAGCGTGAAGCCCTCGCCGCGCCCCCGGTACGCACCGAAGTCGATGGACTGCACGTTCTGCCCGGACGCCACGTCGGTGCCACGCGGCACGGTCCGCCCGTGCGCGACCACCGCCCCGGCCGCGTTCCTCAACTCCCAGGGGAGCACGGCCGTCGACGCGGTCACCAGCGTCGCATTCTTCGGGCCACCCGGCAGATACGCGACCTGGTTCACCCGCACACGCGGCCCGGTGTCCGGCTCGTACACTTCCGGCGGCACACCGCCCAGCAAGGACACATTGTCCATGCAGAAATGCCAGCCGTCCGCACTCCCGCCAACCTGGAAGGCGACCTGCCCCTGCGTGGTGTCGACGGGCGAAGTGAACGTGTAGGCATAGGAGTTGCCCGACGTGCTCAGCTCGGGGCTGATCTCGTAGTAGGTGTCGTACGGCGACACGGACAGCCCGACGATCGCCCGCGCCACATGTCCCTCGGGTGAACCCGACGCCGTGAAGGCGAACTTGTACGACTCGCCCTTGACCAGCGTGATGTCGTTCTGGCCGACGGCGGCGTCCCAGCGGTTGGTCGTGCCGCCGGGCACGTCCGCGCAGAGCTGTCCGCCGGACAGGCCCGCGGTCACGTTGCTCGTCGTCCACCAGGGTGCGGTGGTGGTGTCGAAGGTGCCGTTCCTGACCTGTTCGACCTCGTCGGCTCCGGCCGGGCCCGCCGGCAGGGCGGTGAGGGCCGCCGCGAGGAGGGCCGTGGCGGCGAGCAGGGTCGTTCTGCGTCGTTTCACGTCTGGGCTCCTCGGGGAGGTGGGGGCGCGCTCCGACGCCATGCATGATGGGAGCGCTCCCAGATGCGGACCCAGGCCATGCTGTTCGAGACATGACATCCCGTCAACGGTTCGGACAGGCCAGATTCCCGTCCGGACCGCGACCGCGCGCCTGCCGCTGTCCGGCGGGAGCCTCCAACTTGCCGATCCGCACCGCATCGAAGGCGACGACGGTCGGACCGTCCGAGGCTGCGGCCCAGCCGACGACCATCCCCTCGACCGGCACCCAGTCCTCCTCACGTGCACCACTGAAGGCGGGCAGCAGAGCCGTGGCCGACTCGGCGAAGGCATTCGACCAGCCGGTGGCCGGATCGCCGTCGAGCACGGCGGCCGGGAGAGTCGGGGCGGCCCGAGTAACTGGCGTCCGCCACAGGGCAGTTCGGGGGTGCCGGGTGGTCGGCCCCGAAGCGCGGCGCCGGAGTCTCGGCCACGTCCCGGGCGGGTGTCGAGCGGACGGTCACCGTGCGGCCCGGATTTGACCAGCGCGAAGCGCCGGCCGTCCCGCAGCGCGACGGTGTGGCGGCCGGACGTGCCCGCCGTGGCGCCGGTGGCGCGTGCGGCCGGGACGGCCAGGAATGACCCGGCCGTCGGCTCGGCCGTAGAGGCGATCAAAACCGATCTGCGAGTGACCGTCATGGGGCCCTCCCTCATCAGGGCCCAGAAGTACTCACAACTGATCGTGACCAAACAGATTCTGACGGGGTGCCAGGCCGGAACGTCAAGGGTGCGGGGGCGGCCAGGCGTCCCTGGCGCCATTTCGACCGGATTTCCCCCTTGACCGTCCGGTTTCCCGGGCCTGGGGGTTCTCGTCCGCACTGAGCTGTGACGCACTAGGCTGGAACACAAGTGGCCTGGTTGTTCACTGTGAGTGCGCGCGATGGAGTGGCGAGGATGAGTCCGGTCTACCCGTTCGACGATGCCGCGACGGCGCGGGTTGTCATCGACGATGCCGGAACTCTGGTGGAGTGGAACGAGGGGGCACAGCGACTCCTCGGCCACACCGCGGGCGAGGTCGTGGGCCGCCCGGCCGTACGGCTGCTGGCCGGTGGCACCGGGGCCCTCCCCGTTCCCTCCAGTGCCCGCTGGGACGGCACGGTCACGCTGTGGCACCGGGACGGCCGGGCCGTGCCGGTGTGGCTGCTGGCCCACCACCGGCGCCCCAGGGACGGCGGACCGGGCGACTGGCTCGTCGTGACACCGCTGGAGGGCGGCATCCCCCGCGCCGACGAGGACCCCCTCGCGACCGCCGCGCTGACCCAGTCGCCGTGCGCCATCGCGGTCTACGACGAGCACCTGCGGCTGAGCCGGGTCAACGACGCGATGGCCGAGGTGATCGGTCTGCCCGAGGCGCGCATCCAGGGCCTGCGGATCACCGAGATCGGCGGCAAGACACAGAGCGCGGAGCTCGAGCAGTACATGCTGCGCGTGCTCACCTCCGGCACCGCCCAGGACTTCCAGATCTACATGCGAACCGGCGGCGAGGACGCAGCGCACGCCTGGCTGGCCCGGATGGCGCCGATCACCGACGCCGAGGGCCGGGTGCGAGGCGTGTGTCTGGCCGCGCACGACTTCACCGAGAACTTCCTGGCGCGCGAGCGGCTGCAACTGGTCAACGAGGCGAGCGTCCGCATCGGCACCACCCTCGACGTCACCCGTACGGCCCAGGAGCTCGCGGATGTCTGCGTGCCCGCGCTGGCCGACTTCGTTAGCATCGACCTGCTGGACCCGCAGGAGCACGGCGGCGAGCTCCCGACGGCGATCACCGCGCCGGTGCGGCTGCGCCGGACCGCGCACACCTCGGTGCAGCAGGGCAGCCCCGAGGCCGTCGCCAAGCCGGGCCAGTCGGACCTGTACCCCGCCCGGTCCCCGCAGGCCGACGCGCTGGTCGCGGGCCGCGCCCTGGTGGCCTCGGGCCGCGACCTCGAACTCTGGCTGGCCTGGGACGGGACCCGCACCAGACGCGTCCAGGAGTACGGCATCCACTCCTCGATGGCGGTACCGATCCAGGCCCGGGGCGTCACCCTCGGCGTGGCGGTCCTGACCCGGTACCGGCGCATCGACCCGTTCACCGAGGACGATGTGCTGCTGGCCGAGGAGGTCACGGCCCGGGCCGCCGTCTGCATCGACAACGCCCGCCGCTTCTCCCGCGAACGCGAGACCGCGCTCGCCCTCCAGCGCAGCCTGCTCCCCCGCAAACTGCCGCGCACGGCCGCCCTGGAGGCCGCCTCGCGCTATCTGCCGGCGGCGCGTGCCGGAGTCGGCGGCGACTGGTTCGACGTGATCCCGTTGTCCGGGATGCGGGTCGCCATGGTCGTGGGGGACGTCGTCGGCCACGGCATCCAGGCCTCCGCCACCATGGGCCGGCTGCGCACGGCCGTCCGCACCCTCGCCGACATCGACCTGGCCCCGGACGAACTGCTGACCCACCTGGACGACCTGGTCGTACGGCTGTCCGCGGAGGCCGGCGGCGAGGGCAGCCCGGGCGAGGTCGGGGCGACCTGCCTGTACGCGGTGTACGACCCGGTGTCCCGGCGGTGCACGCTGGCCCGCGCCGGACATCCGCCGCCGATCATGATCCGGCCCGGCGGCCCGCCCGAGCACATCGACCTGCCCGCGGGCCCACCGCTGGGCCTCGGCGGACTGCCCTTCGAATCAACCGAGTTCGAGCTGCCCGAGGGCACCGTGCTCGCGCTGTACACCGACGGGCTGACCGAGAACCGCGAGCGGGACCTCGACGACAGTCACCGGCTGCTGTTCGACGCGCTGTACGCCTCCTCGGACTCCCTGGACGAGACCTGCGACCGGATCCTGCACGCCGTGCTCCCGCCGGGCGGAGCCGCCGACGACGTGGCGCTGCTGCTGGCCCGCACCCAGGGCCTGCCCGCCGAGCAGGTCTCCACCTGGGACATCCCGGCGGACCCGTCACTCGTCGCCCCGATCCGCAAACAGGTCGTCGAACAGCTCGACACCTGGAACCTCAGCGAGGCCGGGTTCACGGCCGAGCTGGTGGTCAGCGAGCTGGTCACCAACGCCATCCGCTACGGCGCGCACCCCATCCGGCTCCGGCTCATCCACGACGCGACCACGCTGATCTGCGAGGTGTCCGACACCAACCACACGGCCCCGCACCTGCGCCGCGCCAAGACCTGGGACGAGGGCGGGCGCGGGCTGCTGCTGGTCGCCCAGCTCACCCAGCGCTGGGGCAGCCGGCACACGGCCGACGGCAAGACCATCTGGGCGGAGCTGTCGCTGCTCGACGAGGGCTGAACGTCAGGAGAGGTCGGTCAGGTCAGCCAGGGTCTGACCTGGCGGCGGGCCTCGTGCAGCCGCGACTTCAGCGTGCCGAGCGGGATGCCCAGGCGCTCGGCGATCTCGGCGTACTCCAGCTTGCAGATGTCCCGGTACACCAGCGGTTCGACCAGGTGCGGGGACTCGCGCTCAAGACGCTCGATCGCCTCCAGGAGATCGATCTTCGATCCGGCGATCACACTCGTGGTGCGCGGGTCGACATGCTGCGACACGTCGATCACGGCCGGCTGCTCGGCGGCCCGCCGCTTCAGCTCGCGGTACTTCTGCCGGGCGCCGTTGGCGACGACCGTGTAGAGCCAGGTGCTGAAGAGGCTGCGGCCCTCGAACGTGCCGATCTTCCGGGCGACTTGCAGCAGTACGTCCTGCGCGGCCTCCTCGGCGTCCTCCCGGCAGGGCAGGAACCGCCCGCACCGCCGTACCACGTCGGGCTGGATCGTCCTGAGCAGCGCGTCGAGAGCGGCCGAGTCACCGGCTGCCGCGCGCCTGGCCAGCTCCTCGGTCGGCGCCGTGTCCTGCACTGGATCCACTCCTCCGCCTCGATCTCCGAGCAGGCATGATAGTCCCATGCACTACGTCGAACAGATCGGCCGCTACCGCCTTGAACGCCGCCTGGGCAGCGGCGCGTTCGGCACGGTCTGGCTCGCGCACGACGACGAGCTCGAAGCCCCGGTCGCCGTGAAGGTCCTCGCCGAGAACTGGGCGCACCGCATGGACATCCGCGAGCGCTTCCTCTCCGAGGCCCGGCTGCTGCGCAGGGCCGGTTCGAACCGTGTGGTGCAGGTCTACGACATCGGTGAACTCCCCGACGGACGGCCGTACTTCGTGATGGAGTACGCCGACGCCGGCACCTTCGCCGATCTGCTCGCCGCCGGTCCGCTGCCCGTGCCCGAGGTTCTGCGGCTGACCGCCCTGGCCGCCCGGGGCGCCGCCGCGCTGCACGAGGCGGGGATCGTGCACCGGGACATCAAGCCGACGAATGTGCTGCTGCGCACCGCCCCGGACGGCACCGCGCGGGTCCTGCTCGCCGACCTGGGCCTGGCGAAGAGCCTCGCGCAGGCCTCGGGTCTCACCCTGGCCGCGGGTTCGGCGGGCTATCAGCCGCCGGAGCAGGCCCAGCCCGGCTCGGGCATCGACGAGCGGGCCGACGTGTACAGCCTGGGCGCGCTCGGCTACGAGCTGGCCACCGGCACGGTTCCCGGGGCTCCCGGTCAGGTCGTACGGCCGGACCGGCTGCGGCCCGACCTCTCCCCCGAGGTGCAGCGGGCCCTGCTGCGGGCGCTGGAGCCGGACCGGGCGCGGCGCTGGCCGACGGCGCGGGCGTTCGCGGAGGAGCTGGAGCGGCTGGCCGCCGAGGCCGCCCCGGTGCACAGGCCGCGCGGCCGGCACCGGGGGGTCGCGCTGATGGCGGGGCTGTTCGTCGTCGTGGCCGCCGGGACAGCGGTCGCGGTGCTCAACCTGTCGTCGTCGTCCGGGAGTTCGGTACTGACGGTCAAGGACAGCACCGGGCGCGTGGTGGTCGAGGTGCCGGGCGCGTGGGGCCGTCAGCTGCGCGACTCGGGCTGGAATCCGCACTCGATCGGACTCACGGCCGGGCAGGAACCGGGGCTGGCCGTCGCCGACGACCTGGCGAAGTGGCCGGACCTCTCGGCAAACGTGAACGGCGTGTTCGTCGGGCTGAGCGAGCACGGCAGCGTTGCGGCCAAGGTGGACGGCATCGCCCACTCCGGCTGCCACTACGACGGCAGCCGCGCCTACTCCAGCGCCACCTGGAGCGGCACGATCCGCACCTGGAGCGACTGCTCCGGCGGTACGGGCACCCTCTCGGAGACCGCGCTGCGCATGGTGGGCGGGGCCGCGCAGCCCCAGGTGTACGTCCAGATACGGCAGCACAGCGGCGACGCGACCTCGCGCATACTGCGCTCGCTCCGGGTCAGCTGATCCACTGTCGTAGTCACTGTCGCAAAAGAACTCGTCGATCCCTCGAACCTTTCGGTGCGCACGCGCATCGGAACCCTGTGACAGCGCGCGAGGCGCTGTGGGGTGAACTTCCAGGAGTGTTGAAGATGGCGAACACGTCCCAGTCCCTGCGCCGGGCGGCTCTGCTCGTGAGCGCGGTCGCCGTACTGGGCCTGACGACGGCCTGCGGCGGCGGGAGCGGCACGGTGAGCAGCCCGCAGACCCAGTCGGGTACGGCCGCCCCCGCCGGCGGCGACCCCTCGGCCGACGGATCCGGCACGCCGGTCACCTCCTCGACCGGCTCCGAAACCGACACCGCCACGGGTTCGAACTCGGCCTCCACCTCGTCGGGTGCCTCCACGTCCGCCTCGTCCGGCTCCGGCGTCACGAGCAGCAGCCGGTGCCACACCTCCGAGCTGAAGGCCACGGTGGGCGGCAACGACCCGGGCGCCGGGCAGGAGAACTTCCCGATCGTCCTCACCAACTCCTCCGGCCGTACCTGCACGGTGCGCGGCTACCCCGGCGCCGCGTTCGTGAACGCGTCCGGCACCCAGCTGGGCCCGAACCCCGTGCGCGAGACGGGCAGCACCGCCACCACGGTCACGCTGAAGCCGGGGCAGAGCGCCTGGGCGGGGCTGACCTTCTCCAACCCGGAGATCAGCGGCGCGAAGACGGCGACCCCCACCACGCTGGTGGTGACCCCGCCCGACGAGAAGGACCCGCTGAAGGTGACGTGGACGGCCGGCGCGGTGCCCGTGTCGGGCAACTCGTCCTCCGTGCGGCTGACGGTGTTCAGCGCGGGTACGGGCGCCTGAGCGCGGGCTTGGCACCGGGGCCTGGTTACATGGGGCGGGCACACTTGCCCGCGTCCCGGAGGACCGTCCCCTGAACACCCCGCTCGCCGAAGCCCTGTCCGTCGTCCTGCTCGTCGCCGTCCTGGTGTGGGCCGTCGTCCGTCCCTTCGGGTGGCCGGAGGCGGTGATGGCGGTCCCGGCCGCCGGGATCGCCGTGGCGACCGGGGCGATCTCGCTGGACCACGCGCGGGCGGAGGCCGAGCAGCTGGGGCCGGTGGTCGGGTTCCTCGCCGCGGTCCTGGTGCTCGCCCACTTCTGCGATGTGGAGGGCCTGTTCCGGGCCTGCGGGGCATGGATGGCCGAGTGGGCGAAGGGCAGCCCGGGGCGGCTGCTGACGGCGGTGTTCGCGCTGGCCTCCGCGATCACGGCCGTACTGAGTCTGGACGCCACGATCGTGCTGCTGACGCCGGTCGTGTTCGCGACCGCGTCCCGGATGGGTGTGCGCCCCAAGCCGCACGTCTACGCCTGTACGCATCTGTCGAACACGGCCTCGCTGCTGCTGCCGGTCTCCAACCTCACGAACCTCCTCGCCTTCGCGGCGAGCGGCCTGAGCTTCACCCGGTTCGCCGGGCTGATGGCGTTGCCCTGGCTGGTCGCGATCGGAGCCGAGTACCTGGTGTTCCGGAAGTTCTTCGCCCGCGATCTGGCGGCGGCAGCGCCCTCGACGGTCTCCGGCGACACACCCGAGCTGCCGGTGTTCGCGCTGGCGACCGTCGCCTGCACGCTCGCCGGGTTCGTGCTGACCTCGGCGATCGGCATCGACCCGGCGTGGGCCGCGTTCGCGGGGGCGCTCGTCATGGCCGGCCGGGGGCTCCTGCGACGGCAGGCGACACCGCTGACGGTCGTGAAGGCCGCCGCGCCGTCCTTCCTGGCATTCGTGCTGGCGCTCGGGATCGTGGTGCGGGCGGTGGTGGACAACGGGCTCTCCGACGCGCTCGGGCACGTGCTGCCCGGCGGGACCGGGATCGCGGCCCTGCTCGGGATCGCCGCGCTGGCCGCCGTACTGGCGAATCTCATCAACAATCTGCCGGCCGTGCTGGTGCTGCTGCCGCTGACCGCGCAGTCCGGGCCGGGGGCCGTGCTCGCCGTGCTGCTCGGGGTGAACATCGGGCCGAACCTGACCTACGCCGGGTCGCTCGCGACGCTGCTGTGGCGGCGGATCGTGCATCAGCACGAACACGGCGTGGATCTCAAGGAGTTCACGAAGCTGGGGCTGCTCGCCGTGCCGTCGGCGCTCGTACCGGCGACGGTGGCACTGTGGTTGTCGCTCCAGGTTCTCTGACACCGAGGGAGACCGAATGCGTGTGATCGCCTGGCTGGTCGAGGGCACCTGGCCCGCCTGTGTGGACGCCGTACGGACGCACACGCCGGAGGATTCCGAGGTGGTGCTGCTGCACGTGAGCGGGCCGGATGTGCCCGGTGTCGCGCACGGGGCGTTCGCCGGGCTGCTCGGGCGGGGCGGTCCGGGGCGTGATCCCGGGACCCGGCTGGAGGACCTGGGCAGCACGTCCGCGGCACAGCTGCTGGACGCGGCGGCCGAGCGGCTGGGGCGGCCGTGCGAACGGCTGGAGCGGGCCGGGCGGGTGGAGCGGGAGGTGGTGGCCGCCGCCGGGGACGCCGATCTGCTGGTGCTGGCCCGCGACGGCGACCGGGCCCGGCTCGGCCCGCGCAGTCTCGGGCCCGCCGTGCGGTTCGCCGTAGATCACGCGCCCTGTCCGGTGCTGTTGGTCTGGCCGGAGGCGGCGCCGGGTATCTCGACCCTGCCGCCTCCGCCACCGCCGCACCACTGAGGTTCAGTGGCCGCCGGGATAGCCACCGCCATACCCGCCGCCGTACCCGCCACCGCCGTACCCGCCGCCGTATCCGCCGCCTCCGCCCCAGCCGCCGCCCGAGCAGTAGGTCGGGTAGGCCTCGCAGTAGTCGGTCGGGGACGATGACGTCGGCGTGGACTGCGGGGTCGACGCGCTCGGCGTCGGGGATGGTGTCGCCGAAGGGGTGGGCGTGGCCATCGGGGCTGCCTTCTTGGTGGTGGGGGTCGGCGAGTCGGTGCTGTCGGTGTCCCAGTTGACGACCTGCATCTGCGGGTCGGCCTTGGACGTGTCGAAGACCCAGCGCTGGGTCGTGCCGTCCGCGCGCGTCTTCAGGACGAGCGCGCCGCCGCCGTCGGTGGAGGCCGGGGTCAGCGCCTGGTCCTGGTTCCAGCGCGGTACGAGGATGCCCTGAAGCGTGAAGTCGTAGCGGATGTTCTTCGCGGTCGCCGAGGTCGCGCTCGTGCAGGGGGCGAGCGTCACCTCGTAGGCGAGGTGCGAGTCGAGGCAGAGGCCGGGGTCGGCGGTGCTGCGCAGCTGTCCGTCGGTCTCGTACGACCATTGCTGGCCGGCCGACGACGAGCAGGTCTGCAGTTCGGCCTCGGCGTCCTTGAGGGGCTTGTTGCCCTTGATGCCGATGCACAGACCGGAGTCCACGTTGTGCAGCCGGCCGCTGAGCGTGCCCTGCGTGGTGTCGTCAGCGCCGACCCAGGAGGGGTTGGCGGACTCCTTGCCGGTGCCGGAGGCGCCTGCGGCCTTGTTCTCGTTGGTGCTCTTGGCGCCGTCGGAGCCGCCCGCGGACCACAGGACGAGCGGGAGGACGACCAGTCCGCTGACGGTGAGCACGGCCGCGGTGAGGTTGCGGCGGCGGACGCGCCGGGCCGCCTTGTGGGCCGATCTGAGTTCGCCGCGGCGCGGGCCGGAGCGCAGGGCGACTTCGGCCGAGGCGGACGACATCTGCGCGGGCAGGTTGCGGCTGCCGGCCCTGACCTCCAGGTAGGCGCGGGCACCCCAGCCGAGCACCGCTTCGGCGAGCGCCACGCCGAGTCCGGCGTTGAACTGGTTGAGCTGGTCCGCGGTGTACCGGCAGTGCTTGCAGACCGTGAGGTGCATCCCGAGGTCCGGGTCGACCTCCGCGCCGCCGCGCCGGAAGGTGACGTCCAGCAGCCGTATGTAGAGCTGGCACTCGTCGTCGTGGGCGAGTTCGCGGTGGACCAGGAGGCATTCCTCGCGCAACCGGACGACGGCGCGGCCGAGTTCGATACGGGCGCCCTCCTCGTCGAGGCCGACGAGTCCGGCGGCTATGGCGGCCGGCTCGTTCTCGACCTCGAGGTGCCACAGAAGGGTGCGCGCGGTCTGGGGCAGCCGCTGGAACGCGCGGGAGAGCAGGCGCCGTTCGGGCACGGGGAGCAGCCGGGCCGCGACGCGGTCGCCGTCGCCCGCCGCCGAGCGCAGGTCCGGGTGGAGCATTTCCTGCCGGCGGTCGGTGTCCCATTCCGCGGCGATACGGCGGACGGTGACGAGTACCTGGGGTCGCCAGGCGGCGGTCGGTCCGGACTGCCGCAGGGATTCACCGAAGAGCCGGGTGAATGCGGCCGTGGTGAGCATTCCGGCGTGGTGCGGCCCGTCGGTGCACAGCCCCGCATAGGCGAAGGCGGCTTCCCAGTGCCGGTCCAGCAGTTCGCCGACCGGTTGCAGCGCTGGCGTCGTCCCCGTCCACTTCTTCAGCTCGGCGCTGAGCTGCTCGTCGGTCACTTCGAAGTGGTGAGCGGAAGTCGGGGAATTCGAGGGACCTGGGTCCGTCACGGCTGCATTCCTCCAGGTGAAACGCGGAATATAGTCCATACCGGCGGGTATGCGACTGCGCCGACGAGCCGACAGGGTCCGCCCGTCCGATTGATGGCATCTCCAACATCCGCCTGGGGCAGCTCTTTTGAAGCAAGGGGGGTGGCGTACGGGAGCAGCCTCGTGCGTGCAGAGGGGAATCATCTAATGTCCGCACGCCGACAGGCACACCTTTGCACAGGTCAGCGAGACGGAACAAGGTCTTCCGTGGTTTTGTGCATTGCGTTCCGGCACCCTTCATTTGACGATTCGTCAATGGGGCCCGTTATGGGATTGCCACCGTATCCACACGGGAAATCCCCAAACCATTGGCCGGAGGCAGCCGGGCGCGTCCGGCGCCTCGGGCGCGCACACCGCCACTCCTCCCGTCTTCCCAGGTCATGTTCGAGCCACCGGGCCCATTGCCCGACCGGGCGCTGCCGCCACGGGAGTTGACACCTGCCACTCCGGCACCGACGAGAGCGTTCACGGCCAACCAATAGGCGGGCGCCCGGCCGCCTGACACTGTGGGAGTGTCACCACACCGAGGAGGTCCCGCATGACAGTCACGGACATCGGCGCGTTCGAGGAGGACGGGTTCACGGTCGCGCGCGGATTGTTCAGCTACGACGAAATCGACCGACTCCGCGACCGGTTCACGGCGCTGCACGCGGCGGGTCCGGTGCCCGGCCACTTCGCGCCGCGCGCCTCCGACGATCCGCTGCTGGCCTATCCGCGGGTGATGCACCCGCACGAGATCGACGACCTCGCCCTGCGCTTCCTGCTGGACCCGCGGTTGCGGGACGTCCTGGAAACCCTGTTCGGCGAAGAGGTGCTGGCCGCGCAGAGCATGTTCTACTTCAAGCCGCCCGGCGCCCGGGGCCAGGCGCTGCACCAGGACAACTTCTATCTGCGGGCCGAGCCCGGTACCTGTGTGGCCGCGTGGATCGCCTGCGACGAGATCGACCGGGACAACGGCGGCCTGGAGGTCGTGCCCGGCACGCATCGCATGGACGTGTTCTGCCCGGAGGAGGCGGATCCCGGGGTGTCCTTCGCGCGAGAGTACGTTCCCCCGCCGCCCGGGCTCTCGGCCGTGCCGGTCGACATGGCGCCCGGGGACGTCCTGTTCTTCAACGGCAGTCTGGTGCACGGCTCGCAGCCCAATCGCAGCGCGGACCGCTTCCGCCGTTCGTTCATCGGGCACTACGTGGGCCGCTCGGCCGACCGGATCGGGAGTTTCTACCGCACGATCACGATGAGCGGCGAACGGGTGCCGCTCGCGGAGAGCGCCGGCGCGGGACCGTGCGGCACGGAGTTCGCACCGCCCGGCCCGCACTGACGCTCCACATCAACTCAGCCTGAAACCAAGGCTGTTGACGATGCGTCAGGAGTGGCCGCTGATCGCGTGCGGAACGTAGGGCCGCTCCAGCTCCTCGATCTCCTTGTCGCTCAGCTCCAGTTCGACTGCGGCGACGGCGTCCTCGATGTGCTGCGGCTTGGCCGCGCCGATGATCGGTGCGGCCACCGTGCCCTGGTGCAGCAGCCAGGCGAGGGCGACCTGGGCGCGCGGGACACCGCGGTCGCCGGCGATCCGGGTGACCGCCTCGACGATGGTCCGGTCGCCCTCCTGGTAGAGGCGGTTGCCGAAGTTGTCCGTGCTGCTGCGCTCGGTGGTGGTGCCCCAGTCCCGGGTGAGGCGGCCCCGGGCCAGCGGGCTCCAGGGCAGCACGCCGACGCCCTGGTCCGCGCAGAGCGGCAGCATCTCGCGCTCCTCCTCGCGGTACAGGAGGTTGTAGTGGTTCTGCATGGACACGAACTTGGTCCAGCCGTGCCGCTCGGCGATGTGCTGGTGCTTGGCGAACTGCCACGCGAACATCGAACTCGCCCCGATGTAGCGGACCTTGCCCGCCTTCACCAGGTCGTGCAGCGCCTCCATGGTCTCCTCGACGGGAGTGTGCGGGTCGGCGCGGTGGATCTGGTAGAGGTCGACGTAGTCGGTGCCGAGGCGTTCGAGGCTGTGGTCGATCTCCGCCATGATCGCCTTGCGGGACAGTCCGGCGCCGTTGGGTCCCGGGTGCGTCCGGCCGTGCACCTTGGTGGCCAGCACGACCTCGTCACGGCGGGCGAAGTCGCGCAGTGCCCGGCCGGTGATCTCCTCGCTGGTGCCGTCGGAGTAGACGTTCGCGGTGTCGAGGAAGTTGATCCCGGCCTCCAGCGCCTGCCGGATCAGCGGGCGCGACGCCTCCTCGTCGAGGGTCCACTCGTGGGTGCCGCGGTCCGGGAGGCCGTAGGTCATGCAGCCCAGAGAGATCCGTGAGACGTCCAGGCCGGTCGAACCGAGCTTCACGTACTGCATCGTTGCTGCTCCTGCCTTCGAGTTCGGTACCGCTTTGGAGCGTACGACTTCGCGGGTGCTCGAAGTCGGGCAAGTGCGTGACCCTCGACGCTGCCTGCGTCTCCGTCCCCGGCCTCGTGGTGCGGGCACTCGGAGAGCCGCGGGCGCCGCCCTCCTCGGGCAGCGACCGGCGTCCGGCGTTGGTGTGACCGGCCCCGGCCGCGCGGCGTGGGAGCGGTCGGGCGGCTTGCGCGGGTGCGCATTCTCGGTGCGGACGACCGGCGCCCGGCCGGTCGTGGCCGTACGGGAGGAACGCGATGCCGAGACGTCGGACCGGACTGAGGACCCTGCTGGGGGTGGCCGTGCTGCCGCTGGCCCTGGTGTCGCCCGCGTGGGGCGACACGGATCCGGCGCCGCCCCCGCCCGAACCGCCGTCGACGCTGTGCGCGCCCGCGGGCACCCTGCACGGCCCGCGTGGAGCGCATGTCATGGTCAGCCTGTGCGCGGGCAGCGGCACCCCGACCATGGCGGTCTCGGCGCCGGCGACCTGCCGGCAGCTCCGGGCGACCGTCCAGTACGCGTGCCGCACCGCGGGCACCTGGACCGCGCGGCAGGCCGGCGAGACGGTCGCGTCCGGCACGCTGCCCGGGTCGGGGCAGTATCCGGGGCCGGGGACGTACGACTTCACGGCCACCGTGCGCGTCCGCTCGATGCCCGAAGGGGTGGATGTGGAGGGCACGGTCCACGCGACGCTCACGCTGACCGCGCCCAGGCCGAAGGCGACGCACGGCATCGAGGTGGACCGGAGCACGCTGGCGCCGGACTCCGTGACGACGCTGACCTACACGGTCCACCGGCACAGCGACGAGGGCGACGGCAGCGCGCGGTTCGGGCTCATCGCGGAGGAGGGCACGGGAGCGGAACTGACCACGACCGACACCCGGTGCGTCAACCCGCTGATCGGCCGCCACCCCGCGCAGGACCGGCTCCCGCACGCCCTGGACTGCGCGCTCACCGATCTCCAGCCGGGGCATCCCGACACGGTGGTGGTCCGGGTCGCCCTCAAGTCCCGCTGTTCCACGGTGGTTTCGAAGCTGGGCTACTGGATGCCCCAGGGCCAGACGCTCTACACCGGGGGCATGCTGGCCGGCCCGACCGTGACCTGTTCCTAGAGCAGGTCCAGCGCCTTCGTCCAGCCGAACTCCGGCCGCCCGCCGTCCTCTTGGGCCGCGCCGGAGTACGGCTCCCCGAAGCGGACGCCCATCTCGCGCAGCCGGGCCAGGCTCGCCCGGTAGGCGGGGTGGGCGGCCAACGCGTCGCCCACACAAGGGAGTACGACGGTCGGGACCCCGAGACCGTACGCCTCGCAGAGGGTGCCGAGGGCGAGGGTGTCCGCCGTACCGGCCGCCCATTTGTTGATCGTGTTGAAGGTGGCGGGCGCGACGACCACGGCGTCCGGGGGCGGAAAGGGCCGCGGATCCCCGGGAGTTCGCCATGCCGAACGTATCGGGCGGCCGGTCTGCGCCTCGACGGCGGCCGTGTCGAAGAAGCCGCCCATCGCGACGGGGGTCGCGAAGACGCCGACCTCCCAGTCCCGCTCCTGCGCGGCGGCTATCAGCCTGCCGACGTCCACGGCGACACCGGCGGCGCAGACGACGACGTAGAGAAAGGGGTTCCCGTCCGGTTCGGTCATCCGGGAACCCTACTGAAGCGGGAACGACCGCCCGCGTTCGGCTTCCGGGCGTGCCCCGAACACGCGCCGTTCCTTCTCCTCGATACGCGTGTCGTTGATGCTCGCCTCGCGCCGGGTCATCAGCCCGTGCTCGTCGAACTCCCACAGCTCGTTGCCGTACGACCGCCACCACTGCCCGTCGGCGTCCCGGCACTCGTACTGGAAGCGGACCGCGATGCGGTTGCCGTCGTAGGCCCAGAGGTCCTTGCGCAGGGCGTACTCGTGCTCGCGTTCCCACTTGGCGGTGAGGAAGTCGACGATCTCGGCGCGACCGGTGACGAAGGTGTCGCGGTTGCGCCAGACGGAGTCCTCCGAGTACGCGAGCGCGACCCGCCGCGGATCCCGGGTGTTCCAGGCGTCCTCGGCGGCCTGCACCTTCTGGGCAGCGGTCTCGCGGGTGAAGGGCGGAAGGGGCGGGCGGTCGGCCATGGTCGTCTCCAGAGCAGGGAAAGAGCGAGAACGAGCGTTCTCCGGACGACTGCTAACCTAGAGAACGGTCGTTCTCACGTCAAGGAGGGGTCGTTTGATGGACAGCGCAGTCGCCCGGGAACAGGCGCTGGACGCCGCCGAGACGCTGTTCTACGGCCGGGGCATACAGGCCGTCGGCATGGACGCCGTCCGCACCGCCTCCGGGCTCTCCCTCAAGCGGCTCTACCAACTCTTCCCGGCGAAGGACCAGTTGGTGGAGGCGTATCTCGAACGGCGTGACCTGCGCTGGCGCGGACGCCTCGCCGAGCACGTCGAGCGGCACGATGATCCACGGGAGCGAATTCCGGCCGTCTTCGACTGGCTGGAGGAGTGGTTCGGCGAGGCCGGCTTCCGGGGCTGCGCGTGGATCAACTCCTACGGCGAGCTGGGCGCGAGCTCGGAGCGGGTGGTGGCCCAAGTCCGGGCGCACAAGCGGGCGTTCCGCGACTATCTCGCCGGTCTCGTCTCGGACGCCGGGCTGCCCGCCGTACTGACCGGACAGGTGTTCCTGCTGGCCGAGGGCGCCATGGTCACGGCGGGCATCACCGGGAGCGCGGAACCGGCGGCGGAGGCGCGCGAGGCGGTCCGGTCGCTGCTGCGGGCCGGCTGAGGCCAGGCGGCGGCGAGTGCCGTCAGCGTGGCGCGGGCCCGGGCGACGGAGGCCGCCGCCAGGTCCTCCAGGCCTGCGAGGTGGAAGCATGACATCACCCCGGGTCAGCTCGGCGGCGACGAGGGGCTGCGCGACCGCGCCCGGTTCGCCGCGCTCGCCCTCGTCGGCGGGGACGTGGGCATCGTGGTCGCACCGGGCGGACGGTTGCTGCTCGCTCTCCGGATGACCGTGGAGGGCGGGCGGGTCGCGGCGTACGAGGTGATCGCGGATCGGGGGCGGTTGCGGGGTGTCGAGGTGGCGGTGTTGGGGATGGCGGGCTGACCGACTCGTACGACGGCTCCCGGTCAGCCCGTCGGTTCGGTCACCGTGATCGCGGTCACCGGGCAGGCGCGGGCCGCCTCGCGGAGCATCGGATCGCCGGCGCCGTCCTCCTTGCCGGGCAGCACCGTGCTGTAGCCGTCGTCGTCCTGGGTGAAGACACCCGGGGCGGCCAGGGCGCACTGGCCCGCCCCGATGCAGAGGTCTTTGTCGATGTGGATTTCGGTGTGCATGGAACGCAGCCTCTTACCAGGTCACGGGGAGTTCCAGCATCCCCTGGATCGTGTCGCCCGGTTTGAAGGGGATCTCCTCCGCCGGTGCGGCCAGACGCAGCGTGGGCAGCCGGTCGAAGAGGCTGCGCAGGGCGATCTCCAGTTCGGCGCGGGCCAGGTTCTGGCCGAGGCACTGGTGGATGCCGAAGCCGAACGAGACGTGATGACGGGTCGGCCGGTGCCAGTCCAGGGTGTCCGGGGCGCTGTAGACGCCCTCGTCGCGATTGATGACGGCGGTCGAGAAGAGGACGCCCTCGCCGGCCCGGATCGTCGTACCCTCCACCTCGATGTCCGCCACGGCGAGCCGCGTCAGACCGTCCACGATGGAGAGCGACCGCATCAGTTCCTCGACCGCGTCCGGCAACAGCCCCGGATCGTCGCGGAGTTCGGCCAGGCGGTCGGGGTGCTGCAGCAGGGTGAAGGTGCCCAGGGAGATCATGTTGGCGGTCGTCTCGTGGCCCGCGACCAGGAGGATGACCGCGAAGGAGATCAACTCGGCTCGGTCCAGGGCCCCTTCGTTCAACTGCTCGCGGACGAGGTCGTCCAGCAGCCCCTCGCCCGGATCCTGTTGCTTACGGTCGATCAACTCACCGAGATACGCGTCCAGTTGATCGCGCGCGTCCTGGCTGTCCTCGGCCTTCGGGCCGCGCAGCAGCCGCCGGGACTGGGCCTCGAAGAACTCGTGGTCGGCGTAGGGGACGCCGAGCAGTGCGCAGATCACCATCGACGGCACGGGCAGTGCGAACGCGGACACCAGGTCGGCGGTCGGGCCCTGGGCGATCATCGCGTCGAGCAGGTCGTCGACGATCCGCTGGATACCGGGCCGCATTTCGTTGGCGCGCTTGACGGTGAAGCCGGGGATCATCATCCGCCGCTGGGTGCGGTGCTTGGGGTCGTTCTCACCCAGCAGGGCGACCCTCCGGTCGCGGACCGCCGCGAAGCGTTCGTTGATCACGGGGAAGTCGGGGTGGGTGCGGTCCGTGGACAGCCGCTGGTCGGCCAACAGGGCGCGGGCGGCGGTGTGCCCGGTGACGAGCCATGCGGTACGGCCGTCGTACAGCGTGACGCGGGTCAGCGGGCGGGCGGCGCGGAGGGGGTCGTAGCCGGTGGGCGGGTGGTAGGGGCAGGTGCGGCTCTGGGGGAAGGCGACGGGTTCGGTCAGGTCGGTCGGAGCTGTCAGATCCGTCAGATCCGTCATGGAAGACCTCGCAGACGAAGAGTGCGTCGTACCGATCTTCATTAGATGCCCGAGGCACCTATGGAGCCACCTTAAGTTCGGCCAGATCGGTGGTCCCTACAATCTGGCTGAACCTGACGGTCCGCTTCGCACGGCCCCCGTCCTCGTACATGCGGTGACGGACGATCAGCCCCTCCCGAACGGTCAAGTGCAGGGCGAGTCTGGCGCGATACGGCCGTCCGGTGGACCTCGCGGTCAGCCGGATCTCGCCACCGTCGGCGCGATTGCCTCTGACGTCGTCACCCGGTCGAGGGGCCCTGGCCGAAGAGAGTCGCGGTGTGGATGAATCGCGGGTCGGCTGGTGTTGAATCCGGGTGCCAGACAGTCGTAGAACGCGAGATGGGACGGATGCCATGCCTCTTGAGGGTGAGTACGAACCCAGCCCGGCGCAGTGGGTGCGCGACCAGGTGGAGCTGTACGAGAGCTCCGGTGGTACCAAGGGGACGACGTTGATGGACACGGGTCTGCCCGTGATCCTGCTGACGACGGTGGGCGCCAAGAGCGGGAAGCTCCGCAAGACCCCGCTGATGCGGGTCGAGCACGACGGACGGTATGCCGTGGTCGCCTCGCAGGGTGGCGCGCCCAAGCACCCGGTCTGGTACTTCAACATCCAGGCCGACCCCCGGGTGGAACTTCAGGACGGCCCGCAGAAGTGGGACCTGACGGCCCGTGAGGTCACCGGCGAGGAGAAGGCCGAGTGGTGGGAGCGGGCGGTCGCCGCGTATCCCCCGTACGCCGAGTACCAGACGAAGACGGACCGGCAGATCCCCGTGTTCGTCCTCGAACCGGCCGACGGAAGCTGACGCCGGAAGCCGTTCCGCGCCCGGGAGGAAATCTCTTGTTCCGAGGCGCATGAACCGTTGCCCACCGGGCAGCCGATGTTCAGGCCCCGCCGCGCTCCCCCGTCGCGGCGGGGCTTTCCGCTGCCTCGCGCGCGGGCCGGTCGGTGATGTCGAGGAAGATCTCGCCGGTCTCGGACACGGCCCGACCGAGCGATCGCTTGATGCGCATGGAGACCTCCTCGACCCGTTCGCTGTCCATGCCGGGTACCAGGTCGACGCGGGCGGCGACCATCGTCGAGTCGAGCCCCATCCGCATCGTGAACAGCGCTTCCACGCTGTCGATTTCGGGCTCCGCAGCCAGCAGCGAGCGGATCCTGTCGCTCAGTTCGGGGTCGACGGCCTCACCGATGAGCTGGTCGCGGGCGTCACGGCCCAGGCGGTAGGCGACGTAGCCGAGCAGCATGCCGATCGCGATCGACGCCGAGGCCTCCCACACCACCTGGCCGGTGATCATGTGCAGCGCCATGCCGATGATCGCGAGGGTCACGCCGAGCACGGCTGTGCCGTCCTCGGCGACGACCGTCCGCAGCGCGGGGTCGCGCAGGGCCTCCATGCCGCCGCCCTGGGCGCGCACCTGGTGCAGGGCCCGCAGCAGGGAGACGCCCTCCACGACGAGGGACACGGCGAGCACGACCAGGCCGACCACATATCCGGTGGACGTCTCCTCCGCGCCGTTGCGCAGGGCCTCGATCCCCTGGAACACCGAGAAGCAGGCGCCCATGACGAAGATCCCGACGGCCGCGAGAAGCGACCAGAAGAACCGCTCCTTGCCGTAGCCGAAGGGATGCCGCTGGTCTGCGGGGCGACGACTGCGGCGCAGGGCGGCGAGGAGGAAGACCTCGTTGAGGCTGTCCGCCACCGAATGCGCGGCCTCCGACAGCAGCGCGGGCGATCCCGCGACCAGACCGCCGACGGCCTTGGCGGCCGCGATGACCAGGTTGGCGGCGAGGGCCACGAGGACGGTGACCCGGGTCTTCCGGTCCGTGGCGCCGTCGGGTTCCTGCTCTGTCGTACGGTCGGACGCTGTGTCGCTCATCTACGCCGACTGCCCCTCGGGGTGCTGCTCACACCCTCTACCGAACCCCCGGTTTCAATGGCACCGTCAGGGTGCCGACCGGCACATGCACAGAAGGAGACCCCCGTGGCCAAGACCAAGAAGAAGAAACTCCCCCTCGTCTACCAGCCCGTCGGCCTCGTCCTGGGCATAGTGAGCGGCGCCCTCGCGGGCCGTGCCTTCCGGGCCACGTGGAAAGCGATACGGAACGAGGAGGACGCCCCCGATCCGCTGGACCGGGACCGCGGCTGGGGCGAGATCCTGCTCGCCGCCGCGCTCCAGGGCGCCCTGTTCGCGGTGGCGCGCAGCGCGGCGGACCGCACGGGAGCGAAGGCCATCGAGCGTTCGACCGGTGTCTGGCCGGCGAAGGACAAGGGCGGCCGGGAGTAGGGGAGTCGAGGGATCCTCTTGGGATTCTCCCGTCGGCTTCGAGAGACCTCAGCGCTATTCGGACGTCGTGGACGGTACCGGGCGGATGGTGAAGGAGTGGCCGGCCGGGTCCGCGTACACGCGCTCCTGGTACGGGCCCGGCATGTCCTTGGTCTCCAGCGCGCGTCCGCCGAGGCCGATGATCCTGCGTTCCGCCTCGTCCAGGTCCTCCACCAGGAAGTCCAGGTGGACCTGCTGGTTGTTCTCGGCGCGGGGCCAGCTCGGCGGGATGGCGCCGACGTCGCGGCGGAACGCCAGCCGGGTGCCGTCGGCGCCCCTGATCTCCACCTGGTCGAGCGAGATGTCCGTCTGTTCGCCGTCGAGCAACTCCGTGTAGAACACGGCGAGTTTCTCCGGCTCGCCCGCGTCGAGCACCACGAAGCTTGCGGTCACGAGTGCCATGGTTCCTCCGAGAATTCAGGCGCGCAAGGGTCGAGTCCGGTTGCCACGCACCCAACGGGTATCCCCGTTCGGCCAGTTGATGCCGACGTTCACGACGGCGGGCGGATCTCGGCGAGCCGCGCCGCCGCCGCGCTCAGCAGCAGGTCCTGCGCCGCCGGGTAGGAGCTGTGCCGCATGGTGGCCACGAGGTGGCGGGCCGTGGCCGCGATGTGCGGGTGCGTGTCGGCGGGCAGCCGGGCGTACATTGCCTGCCATACGGCGGCCTCCGCGTCGCGGGCCGGTTTCGGCAGTGCCGTGTTCGCGGAGTCGAGGGCGCCGAAGGCAAGGGCCTGGTCGACGTAGGCGTGGTAGATCCGCACCGCCTCGGCGTCGGGGAAGCCGGCCCCGCGCAGCACTCCGAGGATCGTCTCCACGGCCTGGATCTCGTACACCCGCCCGGTCACCCGGTAAGAGCTGAGCATCGCGGCTCGCGGGTGCGCGAGCGCGCCCGCGTGCATGCGCAGGCCCAGGTCGCGCAGGTCGGCCAGCCAGTCGCCGGTGGGGTGCCAGGTGCGCAGGGTGCGGCCGATCAGCTCGTCGGCGACGGCCAGCATCAGGTCGTCGGTGTGCCGGAAGTAGCGGTACAGGGAGCTGGGGTCGGCGCCGAGGGCGCGGCCGAGCCGGCGCACGGAGAGGGCCTCGGCGCCGTGCTCCTCGATGAGTCTGAGGGCAGTCTCGACGATCAGTTCCTCGGACAGCACCACGCCCTGCTTGGTGGGGCGTCTGCGCCGCCGGTCGGCGGCCGGGACGACACGCTCGCTCATACGGCACCTCCTCAATGCCCGATTCCGGGTGGTGCCCGCACCTTATGACAACACCGTTGACCTGTTAAGGGCCCGCGCAGTTTCATGTGCGTTCACCGGGGCCGTTCGGGCCCCCCGGTGCGAGCGGAGAGCACGCCATGATCGACACGCCACCCCCGTCGGGGCCCGCACTGCGCAAGTCCCTCGGTCTGCTGGACGGCGTCGCCATCGCCGCGTCCAGCACCGCCGCGACCACCAGCATCGGCATTGGCCTGGGCGTGACCGCCGGGGTGGTCGGGCTGCATCTGCCGGCCATCATGCTGCTCGCGTTCCTGCCGATCCTGGGCATCGCGGGCGCCTACTCCCGGCTGAACAAGGTCGAGCCGAACGCGGGCAACGGCTATGTGTGGGTGGGCCGTTCACTCACTCCGTGGCTCGGCTTCCTGGTCGGCTGGGTGAACATCGTCGCGACGATCGCGTTCCTCGCGTACACCACGGCGGTCACCGGCTCGGCCATGATCCAGCTCGCCGGGGAGGCCGGACTGCACCGGCTGGCCGGCCTCGCTCTCGACCCCGGCTCGACGGCGCAGACGACCGCGGTCGGCATCGTGGTCCTGGTCGCCGTCACCGTCACCGCGGTCACCGGCGTCCGCACCGCCGCCCGCCTCCAGACCGGTCTGCTGATCTTCGAGTACGTCGTCCTGCTCGGGTTCTGCGGCTACGGCATCGTCACCGGCCCGCACTCCTTCAGCCTGAGCTGGTTCGACCCCTTCGCGATCCCCTCGGCGTCGGCGCTCGCGCAGGGCCTGCTTCTCTCGGTGTTCTGTTACTGGGGCTTCGAGGCCGCGTTCACCGTCAACGAGGAGGTGCGCGACCCGCGCGACGCGTCCCGGGCCGGGCTGATCACTCTCGTGACGATGCTGGGGCTGTTCCTGCTCGGCTCGATCGCCTTCCAACGGGTGCTGTCCGAGGGCGAGTTGGCGGGCCACGGCGCCCAGGGCCTGGCGTACTTCGGCGACCGTCTCGCGTCCCAGCCGCTGGCCGCGCTCCCCCTGGTCGCGCTGATGTTCTCGGCGGTCGCCTCGCTCCAGGCCGGCGTGATCCCCACCGCCCGGGGCATGTTCGCGATGAGCCGCGACCGCACGCTCGGACCGGTCTGGTCCAAGGTCAGCTCGCGCTACGGCACACCGGCCCTCGGCACGCTGCTGATCGGCGCGCTGGCAACGGCAGTTGCCGCACTGGCGCTGGTGATCCCCCGTCTCGCCGACATGATCATGGCGACGGTGAACGCCGTGGGTATCGTCGTCGCCCTCTCCTACGCGCTCACCGCCCTCGCCGCCGCCGTACGCTTCCGCTCCCTCCTCCGCGAGAACTGGCGGCAGGGCATCCGCGCGGTGGTGCTGCCCGCGCTGAGCGCCGTGGCCCTGCTCGGGCTCGGCGGCTACCTGGCCTGGTCCTTCTACACCTCCACCGACCACCTCGAAGTCAGCGCGGACAACGGCTGGTTCCTGCTGCTCACCCCGGCCGTGATGATCGCCTCGGGTTTCGTGGCCGCCGCCTGGGCGAAGTGGGTACGCAAGTCGCCCTACTTCCAGTCCGGTCGGGGCACCGACGCCGACGCCCCGCAGTTGCTCGTCACCTCTTCATGACCCCCGCAAGGAAACGGACCATGCACGCAGACCTCCTCTTCACCAACGGCCCCGTCCTCACCCCCGAGGGCCGCACGGCGACCGCCGTGGCCGTCACCGGCGACCGCATCACGGCCGTAGGACATGCCGAGGTGCGCGACCTCGCCGGGCCGGGCGCTCAAGTCGTCGATCTGGCGGGGCGGTTGCTGCTCCCCGGGTTCCAGGACGCGCATGTGCATCCGGTGCCGGCGGGGCTTGAGCTCACCCAGTGCGATCTGACGGGGACGAAGACCGCGGCGGACACGCTCGCCGCCGTGCGGGCCTATGCGGACGCGCATCCCGAGCGGGAGTGGATCACCGGGGGCGGGTGGTCGATGGAGGCGTTCGAGGGCGGTACGCCGACGAAGGAGCTGCTGGACTCGGTCGTACCGGACCGGCCGGTGTATCTGCCCAACCGGGACCATCACGGCGCGTGGGTCAACAGCCGGGCCCTGGAGCTGGCGGGCATCACGCGGGACACGCCCGATCCGGCGGACGGTCGGATCGAGCGGGACGCGTCGGGCGAGCCGGCCGGGACGCTCCAGGAGGGGGCGATGCAGCTGGTCGGCAGGCACACGCCACCGACCACACCCGCCGACCGGCTGGCCGCGCTGCTGCACGCCCAGCGGCATCTGCACGCGCTCGGGATCACGGCCTGGCAGGACGCGATCGTCGGGAGGTTCGCGGGGATGGCCGATCCGTCGGACGCGTATCTGACGGCCGCCCGGGACGGCTCGCTCACCGCGCGCGTGGTCGGCGCGCTGTGGTGGGACCGGGAGCGCGGGGCCGAGCAGATCCCCGAACTCGCCGAGCGGCGGGCCGCGTTGAGCCACGGCCGGTTCCGCGCGGGCAGTGTGAAGCTGATGCTGGACGGGGTCGCCGAGACCGGCACCGCCGCCCTCCTCGATCCCTACCTCGACAAGTGCGGCTGCGCCACGGCCAATCGGGGCACCAGCTTCATCGACCCGGACCAACTGCCCAAGTACGTCACCGAGTTGGACGCGCTCGGCTTCCAGTGCCACTTCCACGCGCTGGGCGACCGGGCCGTACGGAACGCGCTGGACGCGGTCGAGGCGGCGCGGGAGGCGAACGGGCCGAGTGACACCCGGCCGCATCTGGCGCACCTTCAGGTGGTGCACCCGGACGACGTGGTGCGGTTCGCGCGGCTCGGCGCGGTCGCGAACATCCAGCCGCTGTGGGCCGCGCACGAACCGCAGATGGACGAGCTGACGATTCCGTTCCTCGGGCCCGAACGCGCCTTGTGGCAGTACCCGTTCGGGGCGCTGCTGCGGTCCGGGGCCACGCTCGCGGCGGGCAGCGACTGGCCGGTGAGCAGTCCCGATCCGCTCCAGGGCATCCATGTCGCGGTCAACCGGGTCGAACCCGGAAGCGCCGGGCCGGTGTTCCTGCCCGGCGAGCGGATCGGGCTCGCCGAGGCGCTCACGGCGTACACGGCCGGTTCGGCGTACGCGAACCATCTGGACGACACCGGGCGGGTCGCGGCGGGCGCGCTGGCGGATCTGGTGGTCCTGGACCGCGACCCGTTCGCCGCTCCGCCGGAGGAGATCGCACAGACGCGGGTGGCGCTCACCTATGTGGGAGGGACAGAGGTGTACGCGGCCTGAAGCGGTCACTGATGGACAGGTGTCCAGCTATAGTGGACACCTGTCCAATACGACGAGGGGTCGGCTGATCGTGGAAACGCTCGCGAACGTGCTGGTGGGCCTGGTGGCCGCGCTGCATCTGTACATCCTGGTGCTGGAGATGTTCCTGTGGCAGAAGAAGCCCGGGCGGGGTCTGCACGGCTTCGATCCCGACATGGCCAGAGCCACCGCGCCCATGGCAGCCAACCAAGGGCTGTACAACGGCTTCCTCGCCGCGGGTCTGATCTGGGGCCTGATCGCCGCCGACCCGACCGGCTTCCGCGCCCAGGTGTTCTTCCTCAGCTGCGTCGTGGTCGCGGGCGTCTACGGCGCGGTGACGGCGAACCGGCGCATCCTGTTCGCACAGGCGCTGCCCGGCGCGCTGGCCCTGGCCGCCGTCCTGATCGCCCGGTGAGCCGCGCCGAACCCGGGGACCCGCGGGCCGCCCGCACCCGGGCACGGCTGCGCCAGGCCCTCCTGGACGAGTGCGCCGAACACCCACTGGAGGAGGTCGGCGTCGCCGCCCTGGTGCGCCGGGCCGGGGTCGGCCGGGCCACGTTCTACGTCCACTACGACAGCCTGGAGGCGCTCGCGGTCGACGCCTGCGCCGATGTCGTACGGGACGCGGTGGAGGCACTGCACGCCTGGCGCGGCCGGCCCGACCCGGTGCACGCGCCACCCGCGCTGCCGGAGTTCTTCGCCGGCCTGCTCCCCCACGCGGCCCTGTACCGCACCCTGTTGAGCCCCGGCGGTGGTGGTCCGCTGGGCCGCGTCCTGCACCGGGACCTGCGCGCCTACAGCCTCCGTGAGCGCGAACTCGCGGGCGCTGCGGACGCCCCGCTGGTCGCCTCCGCCGTCGCCGGGACCTTCGGCGGGGTCCTGGCCGACTGGCTGCACGGGCTGTTGGAGGGCACGCCGGAGGAGATCGCCGACCAGGTATGGCAGTTGCTGGTCGCGCTGCACATGAGCCGGTGACGACGGCTCACTGACAGCCCTGGCCGTCCTTCACCGCCGGCCAGGCCTCCACGCCGTGCGGGGTGCGGACGTACGCCTTCGACGCGTCGGCCGTGAGCCACAACCGCCAGTCGTGGTACCGGTATCCGGTGTCGCGGGCGTTCGCCGGCATGCGGACGTCACCGTCGTACGGGGCGGTGAGCATCTCGGACGGGAGCACCTTGTCCGGATCGCGGGCATACAGCCTCCCCTTCTTGCCTTCGCCGGTCTGCAGGAAGTGCGCCTTCTGCCAGTCGCAGTGCGCGGCCCCGACCGAGCTGCTCACCACCGTGGTCGGCACGCGACGGCCGTCCCGGTCGGTCCAGATCTCGTATCCCTGCGCCTCGGCGAAGCCCGCCGGGAGTTCGGCCGGATCGCAGGAGGCACTGCTCTCCGGGCCCCAACCCGGCCTGTTCTCGCGGTCCTTGGCGACGACGACGGCGACCTTCGTGCGGCCGTCGACGTCGTAGGAGAACAGGACGCGCCCGTCCGACCTGCGCTCGACGCGGTAGCCCGTGCGCGGCACGTCCGGTTGCTCCATGTTGAAGTACGCCCGCAGACCGCCCTCCGGAGTCTTGCCGCCGTCGCCCTCGCTCCAGGCGTCGGCACCTCCGCTCTCGTAGATCGCGCCGTCGCACTCCAGCGCCCGGCCGGCGGCACCCGACTTGTCGGTGGGGGTGGCCGGTATGTAGAGCGGTCCGCTGTAAGGCGTGGCCGGCGGGGTGCCCGCGACCACGACGTCCTTCCCGCCCCCGCCGTCACCGCACCCCACCGCCGTCACGGCCGCCAGCACGGCGACCGCCGTGAGCCCTCTGCGCATGCCCTGCCCCCTCGTGTGTCGTTCCTACGACGCGGGGGCGGGCCAAAACGTTTGGGTTCAGCGAGCATCCTGGAACGTGCGCCGGTAGGCCTGCGGGGAGACCCCGATCGCCGCGTGCAGATGCTGGCGCAGGGAGGCGCCGGTCGCGAAGCCGACGCGGCCGGCGATCTGGTCGACGGACAGGTCGCTGGCCTCCAGAAGGTCGCGGGCGCGGGCGACCCGCTGCTGGATCAGCCAGCGGCCGGGACTGAGGCCGACCTCGTCGTTGAAGCGGCGGGCGAAGGTGCGCAGGCTCATCCCGGCATGGCGGGCCAGGTCGTTCAGGGCGAGGGGTTCGTCGAGGTGGCCGAGGGCCCAGTCACGGGTGGCGGCCGTGCTGGTGGCGCCGCAGTCCGGGACCGGCTGCTGGATGAACTGGGCCTGGCCGCCGTCGCGGAACGGCGGGACGACACAGCGGCGGGCGACCGTGTTGGCGAGTTCGCTGCCGTGGTCCGTGCGCACGATGTGTAGACAGATGTCGACTCCGGAGGCCGCGCCCGCGGAGGTGAGGATCCGGCCGTCGTGCACGAAGAGCACGTCCGGGTCCAGTTCGACCTGCGGATACAGGGCCCGGAAGTGGTCCACGACCTGCCAGTGGGTGGTGGCGCGGCGGCCGTCGAGGAGTCCGGCGGCGGCGAGCACGAAGGCGGCCGTGCAGATGGAGACGATGCGGGCGTCGGGGCGGATCCTGGCGAGGGCGTCGGCGATCTCGGCCGGCAGTCCCTCGGGGATGCGCGGGGTCTCCATGGAGGCGACCACGACCGTGTCCGCCGTTTCGAGGATCTCCGGCCCGTGCTCCACCGTGACCGAGAAGTCGGCGCTGGTGCGCACCGGGCGGCCGTCGACCGTGCAGGTCAGCACCTCGTAGCGGCCGTCGGCGGCGCCGAGGATACGGCTGGGGATGCCCAGCTCGAAGGGGTAGACGCCGTCGAGCGCCAGGACCACGACCCGTTCCACATGCTGCATGGCACGATTCTATCGAAGGTTGGCCATCGTGCCATTTTCTTGCCGCGCGGAACCCGGCAGGCTCAATGAACATGAGCACTGTGAACACCATGCGCGTCATCACGCAGCACGTCCTCGGCGGTCCCGAGGTCCTCGAAGTCGCCGAGGTCGAGCGGCCTGCGCCGCGCGCCAACGAGATCCTGATCAGGGTGCGGGCCGCCGGGCTCAACCCCACCGACTGGAAGCACCGGGAGACCGGCGGATTCCTCGGCGAGCCGCCCTTCGTCCTCGGCTGGGACGTCTCCGGTGTCGTCGAGGCCGTCGGTGTCGGCGTCGCCCGATTCCAGCCCGGCGACGAGGTCTTCGGGATGCTGTCCTACCCGTGGGGCCACGGCTCGCACGCCGAGTACGTCGCCGCTCCGGCCCGCGCCTTCGTCCACAAGCCGGCCGCGGTCGACCACGTCCAGGCGGGCGCGCTGCCCCTGGTCGCGCTGACCGCGTGGCAGGCCCTGGTGGAGAACGCGGACGTCCGGCCGGGCCAGCGGGTGCTGGTCCACGCGGCGGCCGGCGGGGTCGGGCATGTGGCCGTGCAGATCGCCAAGGCGCGCGGCGCGTACGTGATCGGTACGGCGAGCGCGGGCAAGCACGAGTTCCTGCGCGAGCTGGGCGTGGACGAGGCGATCGACTACCACGAGACCGACTTCGCCGAGGCCGTGAAGGACGTCGACGTGGTCCTGGACACGCTCGGCGGCGAGACCGGACTCAAGTCGCTGCGTGTGCTGCGGCCGGGCGGGGTCGTGGTGTCGATCATTCCGATCGGTACGGCGGAGTTCCCGGAGGAGGCCGAGCGGCTCGGGGTCCGGGCGGTCCGGATGCTCGTGGACGCCGACCGCGCCGACATGGAGGCCATCGCGGAACTCGTCGAGGCGGGGAAGCTGCGCCCGACGATCGCCGGGGCGTTCCCGCTGGCCGAGGCCGCCGAGGCACACAGGCTCGGCGGCACCGGCCGGACTTCGGGCAAGCTGGTGCTGACGGTCGACTGAGCAGGTCGGATCAGAAGGTGAGCACGGGCTTGATCGCCTTGCCCGCGCTCATGTCCCGTACCGCCTGGTCGATGTCCGCGAACGGATAGGTGCTGATCAGGCGGTGCAGCGGGAGCCGCCCCTCCTTCACCAGTTGCACGAGCGCGGGGATGAAACTCTGCGTCTCGCTGTCGCCGAGGGTGAGGCCCTCGATGCGCTTCCCGGGGATCAACCCGTTGACGTCCAGGGCGACTTCACTGCCGAACGGCGGTGCTCCTACGACGACCAGGGTGCCCCGGGCGGCGAGCGCGTCGGCGCCCTGGCGGAGGACGGCGACACTGCCGGTTGTCTCGACGATGCCGTCGGCACCCTGCCCGTCGGTCAGCAGCGCGAGGGTCTCGCCGAGGTCGGCCTCGGCCGCATTGACGGTGTGGGTGGCGCCCAACTCCTTTGCCAGCGACAGGCGTTCGGCAACCCGGTCGACGGCGATGATCCTGGTGGCCGGGGTGAGCGCGGCCGCCATCACCGCCGACAGGCCGACCGCCCCGGCACCGAGCACCACGACCGTGTCGCCGAGCCGGGGCTTGAGGACGTTCCAGACGGCGCCGACTCCCGTCTGGACTCCGCAGCCCAGCGGGGCGATCGACTCCAGCGGCACCTCCGGGTCGACCTTGACGAGGCTGCGCTCGTCCACCAACGCCCGCTCGGCGAACGAGGATTGACCGAAGAAGTGCCCGCCGAGCGGCTCCCCGTCCCGGCTGATGGTGCTGCTGCCGTCGGCGCGGCGGCCGCCGATGAGGTTCAGCGGCAGCCAGGTCGCGCAGTAGGCGGGGTGCCCGCCCTGGCAGTTGCCGCAGTCGCCGCAGGACGTGAAGGACAGCACGACATGGTCGCCGGGTGCGACACCGGTGACGGCGGAGCCGACCTCCTCGACGACACCGGCGCCCTCGTGACCGAGAACTCCAGGGAGCGGGAAGGGCAGTCCGCCGCTCGCGACCCCGAGGTCGGTGTGACACAGGCCGGTTGCGACGACTCGGACGAGCGCCTCGTGCGGGCCGGGCTCGGCCAGTTCGACGTCGGTGAGCGTGAAGGGTGCGCCGCCCGACTCGACGACGGCCGCGCGCGTGGTGGTGGACATCGCAGAAACTCCTTGGTGGGCGTGGTCAGTCGAGGGAGACGACGACGGACTTGGTCCGGGTGTAGGCGGCGAGGCCCTCGGGGCCGTACTCGCGGCCGAAGCCGGAGTCCTTGACGCCGCCGAAGGGGACGTTGGGGTCGAGCATCGCCCAGTCGTTGACCCAGACGATGCCCGCCTGGAGGCGGTCCGCGATGCGGTGGGCGCGGGCGAGGTTGCCGGTCTGGACGCCCGAAGCCAGGCCGTAGGGCGTGGAGTTGGCGAGTTCGACGGCCTCGTCCTCGGTGTCGAAGGGCTGCACGGTGAGGACCGGGCCGAAGATCTCCTCCTGGATCACCCGGGAGTCGTTGGCGAGGTCGGCGATGACCGTGGGCTTGTAGTAGTAGCCGCCGTCGAGGTCGAGGCGTTCGCCGCCGCAGACGATGCGGGCGCCCTCCTTGCGGGCGAGGTCGACGTACTCCTCGACCTTGTGGAGGTGCCTCTCCCCCGCCATCGGGCCGACGACGGTCTCGGGCAGCCGGGGGTCGCCGAGCGGTACGCCGGGGACGGCCTCGGCGAGGATGTTGAGGAGGGTGCTGTAGACCGGGCGGGCGACCAGGAGGCGGGGGCCGCCCATGCAGAACTGGCCGGTGTTGAAGACGAAGCCCTTGATGACCGCGCCGACGGCCTTCTCCAGGTCGGCGTCCTCGAAGACGATGTGGGCCGCGTTGCCGCCGAGTTCCATGGTCACGGGCTTGAGGTTCTCGCCGGCGACGCTCGCGGCGTGCCGGCCGACGGCGGTGGAACCTGTGAAGGCGATCTTGTCGACGCCCGCGTGCCGCAGCAGGGCCTCTCCGGCGACCGGTCCGGTACCGGTGACGACGTTGACGACACCGTCCGGGACGCCCGCGCGCTGGAGCAGTCCGGCCATGTAGAGGGCGCTGAGCGGGGTCTCGTCGGCGGGCTTGTGGACCACGGTGTTGCCGGCCGCGAGGGCGGGGGCGAGCTTCGAACCGGCAAGGATCAGGGGGAAGTTGAAGGGGGTGATCGCGGCGACCACGCCCAGCGGTTCGCGCTTGGTGTAGGCGAGGGCGTTGAGCGGGGTGTCGCGGGTCGAGCCGTCCAGGGAGAAGGCCAGGGCGGCGTAGTGCTCGTAGTCGTTGGCCGCGTTGGTCACGTCGACGGCGTGGCACAAAGTGATGGGCTTGCCTACGTCGAGGCTCTCCAGCCGCGCGAGTTCGTCGGCGTTCTCGCGGATGAGTTCCGCGACGCGGTGCAGGATCCGGCCGCGTTCGCGACCGCTGAGCGCGGACCACCGGCCGCTGTCGAAGGCCTCGCGGGCGGCGCGGACGGCCGCGTCGACGTCGGCGGGGCCGGCCTCGGCGACGGTGGTGACGACCCGGCCCCGGGACGGGTCGACCACCTCGGTGCGCGCTCCGTCGGCGGCCTCGCGCCACTGCCCCCCGACGAACAGGCGGCCGGGTTCGATCTCGAAGGCGGTCATCGCCACTCCTCAGCATCGTTGCCAAGATTTCAACCAACAGGATTCCTGTTGGTTTCTCGTCTGGTCCGCAGTCTCATTACGGACAGGTTTCCTGTCAATGCTCTAGGGTGAATCCATGGCTGAATCCCTGGTTGGCGCGCAAGCGACGAAGACACTCCCGTCCCTGCTGTACATGATCAAGCAGGTGGAGCTGGTCGTCCGCTCACGCCTGGACGAGCTGGTCAGGCCCTACGGCGTCACCGCACTCCAGTACACCGCGCTCACGGTCCTGGAGCGACACGACGGCCTGTCGGCGGCGCAGCTGGCCCGCGATTCCTTCGTCACCGCGCAGTCCATCGCCGACCTCGTGCGCTCACTGGAGGGCCGCGGACTGATCCGCCGCGAGCGCAATCCGCGCAACAGGCGGGAGCTGCTGATCCTGCTGACCGGCGAGGGGCGCGAGCTGCTGGCGGGTTGCGCGGGGCCGGTGCGGGAGCTGGAGGAGCGGATGGTGCGCGAGCTCACAGCGCACCAGAGCGAGCAGTTCCGCCAGGCACTTTCCAAGGCCTGGCACGCGCTGTCGTAGGGCTACCGGGAACATCTCAGAAAGCTCTGGCTCGATTCGAAGACATATGTCAATCGAACATGCTCAAATTCACTCCATCGAGGGTAACTTGCAGGGCGGGGAACGGTTTTGTGCTCAACCCCGCTTCACCGAGGGCCGGTTGGAGGGGATGTGGTCGTGCAGCAGGAACCCGCGCCGCTCACCCGGCATCTGCGTATCCACCAGGATCGTGGGTTCACGGTGCTGGAGTTCCGCGGGGAGATCGACATCGCCGCGGCGATGGAGATCATCCCGTATCTGGACCGGGTGACCGGCAGGCCGGGCGCACGTGTGGTGCTGGACCTGCGGCAGGTCGAGTTCTTCGACTGCTCGGGCCTCCGCCTGCTCTTCCGTGCCCGGCTCCGGGTGCTCGACCGGGGCGGCAGGCTGCACCTCGTCTGCACCCATCCGCTGACGCTGCGCATCCTCCGGATCACCGGACTCGCGCAGCTCCTGCCGCCCCGTCCCACGCTGGACGCGGCCCTGGAGCAGACGGAGACCACGCCTACCTGACGATGCGGGTGACCTGACCGGCGCCGACCGTCCGCCCGCCCTCACGGATCGCGAACTTCAGCCCCTCCTCCATCGCGATGGGCTGGATCAGCTCGACGTGCATGGTCGTGTTGTCGCCCGGCATGACCATCTCGGTGCCCTTCGGCAGGGTCACCACACCGGTCACGTCCGTCGTGCGGAAGTAGAACTGCGGCCGGTAGTTGTGGAAGAAGGGCGTGTGCCGGCCGCCCTCGTCCTTGGAGAGGATGTAGGCGCGGGCCTCGAACTCCACGTGCGGGGTGACCGATCCGGGCTTGATGACGACCTGGCCGCGCTCCACGTCCTCGCGCTTCACGCCGCGCAGCAGCAGTCCGACGTTCTCGCCGGCCCGGCCCTCGTCGAGGAGTTTGCGGAACATCTCGATGCCGGTGACGGTCGTCCTCGTCTTCTGCGGGTGGATGCCGATGATCTCCACCTCGTTGTTGACCTTCAGCACCCCGCGCTCGATCCGGCCGGTGACGACCGTGCCGCGTCCGGTGATGGTGAAGACGTCCTCGATCGGCAGCAGGAACGGCCGGTCCACGTCCCGTACCGGCTGGGGCACGAACTCGTCCACGGCGTCGAGGAGTTCGAGCACCGAGGCGGTCCACTCGGGGTCCCCCTCAAGGGCCTTCAGCGCGGACACCTTGACCACCGGGAGGTCGTCGCCGGGGAACTCGTACTCGGTGAGCAGCTCCCGCACCTCCAGCTCGACCAGTTCCAGGATCTCCTCGTCGTCGACCATGTCCGTCTTGTTGAGGGCGACGACGATGTACGGCACTCCGACCTGCCGGGCCAGCAGCACGTGTTCCTTGGTCTGGGGCATGGGTCCGTCGGTGGCAGCGACGACCAGGATCGCGCCGTCCATCTGGGCGGCGCCGGTGATCATGTTCTTGATGTAGTCGGCGTGCCCGGGGCAGTCGACGTGCGCGTAGTGCCGGCGCTCGGTCTGGTACTCGACATGGGCGATCGAGATCGTGATGCCGCGCTGCCGCTCCTCGGGCGCCTTGTCGATCTGGTCGAACGGCGTGAAGGGGTTGAGGTCGGGGAACCGGTCGTGCAGCACTTTCGTGATGGCCGCCGTGAGAGTGGTCTTGCCGTGGTCGATGTGACCGATGGTGCCGACGTTCACATGGGGTTTCGTCCGCTCGAACTTCGCCTTCGCCACGGCGAGTCCTCCTGATCACCTCGGTGCTGCCGAGCGTTGCTCCGTCCCCTCATGTCTATTCGTTCGGCGGCGCGTCGAACAGGGCGCTGACGGACTCACCGTTGTGAATGCGGCGTACGGCCTCGGCGAGCGCGGGGGCGATGGACAGGATGCGCAGCTTCTCGGTGCGCTCCTCCTCGGGCACCGGCACCGTGTTGGTGCAGACGATCTCCAGTACGTCGGGCTGCTCCCCGATCCGCTTGAGCGCGCCCGCCGCGAACAGGCCGTGGGTACAGGCCACCCGGATCGAGCGCGGGCCCAAGTCCCGCAGCCGGTCCAGGAGTTCGAGCACGGTGCTGCCCTTGGCGATCTCGTCGTCCAGGACGATCACGTCCCGGTCGGCGATCTCACCGATGACGGAGCTGATGACGACCCGGTCGTCGGCGTACCGCTGCTTGGCGCCGGCCGCCACCTGGGCGCCGATCAGCCGCGCGAACGCGGCGGCCTCCTTGGCGTTGCCGAGGTCCGGGGAGACGACGGTGGTGCGGGAGAGGTCGTACTGCCGGAAGTGCGCGGCGAGTTCGCGCAGCGCGTGCAGATGGTCGACCGGCACCGAGAAGAAGCCGTGCACCTGCGGCGAGTGCAGGGTCATGGCGAGGACGCGGCTCGCGCCCGCCGCCACCATCAGGTCGGCGACCAGCCGTCCGCCGAGCGAGATGCGCGGGGCGTCCTTCTTGTCGGAGCGGGCGTAGGAGTAGTGCGGCATGACGACGGTGATCCGCCCGGCGGAGGCACCGCGCGCCGCGTCGCACATCAACAGCAGCTCCACCAGGTTCTCCTGAACCGGTTTGACAAGCGGCTGGATCAGAAAGACGTCCCGTTCCCGGCAGTTGGCCTGGAGCTGTACCTCCAGGCAGTCGTTGGCGAACCGGCTGACCCGGGTGGGACTGAGCGGAACACCGAGATGCGCGCAGACCTCCTTGGCCAACTCGGGATGGGCACTCCCGCTGAACACGGCGATGTCTCGCACGATCTGCTCCTCGCATGATCATTCCCGGCCGTGGTTCATGCTACTGACCCGCGAAAACGGGTTGCGTGCCGCCCACTCCTGCACGCCATGATGGCGGCGCCAGTATTCCCCCGCATGTCAGGAGCCCCAGATGCGCCGACGCCTCGGAATCCACCAGCCTTCCCACTGGACGACGGTTCTCGAGGACTCGACCACGCATGCACACCCTGAACATCGGAATTCTGGCCCACGTCGACGCCGGTAAGACCAGCCTCACCGAGCGGCTGCTGTTCGACCACGGCGCGATCGACCGGCTCGGCAGCGTCGACACCGGTGACACCCGTACGGACGACGGCGCGATCGAGCGACAGCGCGGGATCACCATCCGCTCGGCCGTCGCCGCGTTCACCGTCGGCGACACCCAGATCAATCTGATCGACACCCCCGGCCACGCGGACTTCGTCGCCGAGGTCGAGCGCGCCCTGGAAGTCCTCGACGGCGCGGTGCTGCTGCTGTCCGCCGTGGAGGGTGTCCAGGCGCAGACCCGCGTCCTGCTGCGGACCCTGCGGCGGCTAAGGCTGCCCACGCTCGTCTTCGTCAACAAGATCGACCGGTCGGGCGCCCGCGCCGAGGACCTTCTTACGGACATCCGGCGCCGGATGACCCCGCACGTCGTACCGCTGACGGACGTCACGGGCCTCGGCACACCCGGCGCCCGCGTGCTGCCGCGCCCGCCAGGCGACCCGGGCCTGGCCGAGGCGCTCGCCGACGTCGACCCGTCCGTCCTCGCGGCGGTCGTCGACGGCCCGCACCCCACACCGGACGACCTGACCAAGGTCCTCGCCACCCGCACCGCCGACGGCTCGATCCACCCACTCCTCTTCGGCTCGGCCCTCGGCGGCCAGGGAATCCCCGAACTCGTCGCGCGACTGGTCCAGTTGATCCCGCCCGCACCGGGCCGCCCGGGCACCCCTCGCGGCACGGTGTTCGCGGTCCGTCCCGGTCCCGGCCGCGAACGGACGGCGTATCTGCGGCTCTACGACGGTGAGGTGGCCCCACAGCAGCGGCTCACGTTCCGCCGGCGCGGGGCGGACGGCCGGACCGTCGAGGTCTCCGGACGGGTCACGCGGCTCGACGTGATCGGCCGGTCCGGCCCGCTCACCGCCGGGAACATCGGCGCGCTGACCGGCCTCAAGGACATCCGGGTCGGCGACCGGCTCGGCGAACTCACCGAACGGACACCGCAGTTCGCGCCGCCGACGCTGGAGACTGTCGTACGGGCGCGGCGGCCCGAACAGGCGGCGGCGCTGCGCTCGGCGCTGCTGGCGCTGGCCGACCAGGACCCGCTGCTGCACGCGCGGCCCGCCGCCTCCGGGGCGACCGTGCTGCTGCTGTACGGCGAGGTCCAGAAGGAGGTCCTGGCGGCGACCCTCGTGCAGGACTTCGGCGTCGAGGCCGACTTCGAGCCGAGCCGGGTGCGGTTCCTGGAACGCCCGGCCGGGACCGGCGAGGCCTGCGACGAGCTGCCGTGGCACGACGGCACCCGCTACTGGGCGACGATCGGGCTGCGCGTCGAACCGGGAGAGCAAGGCTCCGGCGGGGTCTTCGCGTACGAGACCGAGCTCGGGGCGCTCCCCCGGGCGTTCCACCAGGCCGTCGAGGACACCGTCCACGCGACCCTGCTCGGCGGGCTGCACGGCGCGCCCGTGACGGACTACCGGGTCACCCTCACCCGGTCCGGCTTCGTCGGCCCGCTCAGCACGGCCGGCGACTTCCGGGGCCTCACCCCGATCGTGCTGCGCCGGGCGCTGCGGCTGGCGGGGACGCGGCTGTACGAGCCGTACGTCGCGTTCGAGACGGAGGTCCCGCAGGACGCGCTGGCGCCGGTGACCTCGCACCTCGCGTCCTGTCGCGCCGAGTTCACGGGGACGACCGGGGGCGTCGGCTCCTGGCTGATCACCGGTGAGCTGCCGGCCCGGCGGGTACGGGACGTGGAGTCGGCCCTGCCCGGTCTCACGCACGGTGAGGGGGTGTGGTGGTCGCGTCCGTCCGGTGACCGTGAACTGCGTTCGCACTGAGGGGTGTTGGGGGTGTCCGCGGCCAGTGTCACAACATGGAGCGGACCGTGATCCGGAAAGGTCACGGGACGCATGGGGTGAGGCGGCCGGGAAATGCTGTCTGCGCGGTCGACCAGGGCTCCTGGCGGGCCGGAACAGTGACTTTTCCCGCTTGTGCGCCCTCCGTGCCCCCGTCAGCGCGACCGATCCACCAACGCGTCGGTCTGACAGGGCATTTGAGGGGCATGCGGATACCGAGGAAGGGAGGGCCGTCCCCATGACGACTTCCATCAGCCGTACGACCCGGCGCATGCCGGGCTGGGCGAAGGTGCTCACCGCCGTCGTCGTTGTGATCGCCGTGCTGTTCGCGGGGCTCCGGCTTGCCGTGCTCCCGGGCCTGCGGGACATCTTCGGCACCGAGACCCACGACCGTTCGGGTCCGGCGCTGCTCAAGTCCATCCAGGACATGAGCCGTTACGACGCGGCCTCAGGCAACTTCCAGGTCGTGGTGGACCTGGAGAAGGACGCCAAGTTCCTGCCCCAGGCGATCCGCGGCACCCGCACGCTGTACGTCGGCGCGGGCACCGTGGAGGGCTATGTCGACCTGGGCAAGCTCGGCAAGCAGGACGTGACGGTCAACGGCGACCGCACCTCGGCCAGCATCAAGCTGCCGCACGCGACGCTCGGCAAGCCGGCGCTGGACCCGGACCACTCGTACACGGTCTCCAAGCAGCGCGGTCTGCTGGACCGCCTGGGCGACATCTTCTCCGACAACCCCAACAGCGAGCAGGCCGTGCAGAAGCTCGCCTCCAAGCACATCGCCGAGGCGGCGAAGACCAGCGGTCTGACCACCCGCGCCGAGACCAACACCACCAACATGCTCAAGGGCCTGCTCGGCTCGCTGGGCTTCACGACCGTGACCATCTCGTACGCGTCCTGAACAGCCGCCGGAGACCCGTGTGCGGGCACGTCCGCCGCACACGGGTTCCGTCCGCCCGCCACCGCATCCTCCGCCGAATCGGGGGTAACCGCCCTGCGAGACAGAGCAGTTGAAGACCGGAGGATCTCACGCATGGGCCGTACCGCCGCACGTCTGCGCCGCATCAGGACCGAGCCGAAGACCGAGGCCGGGCCGAAAGCGGCCCGCGCCCCGCGACAGTCGAAGCCCGAACCTCCCCAGCGTCACCGACTCCCCCTCCCGCTCCGCCTGTTGGCCATGCTGCTGGGCTTCGTCTTCATGGTGGCGTTCGCCGTCGTACTGGCCAAGCTGACCCTGGAGCCGTCCCCCGCGTCGAAGGCGCTGGTGCACACCAATCTGCACCCCGGCCGCTCCCTGAAGGCCTATCTCGACCAGCCGGCCATGCGCGACGCCATCAAGCAGATCGGCGGGAACGTGGTGCTCGGCATCCCGTTCGGCGTGCTGGTGCCCGTGTTCGCACCCCGGGCGCGCGGAATCCTGAAGGTGCTGCTGCTGACGGCGACCGTGATGCTCCTGGTGGAGTTCGCGCAGGGCGCGCTGATCACCGGGCGGGCCTTCGACATCGACGACGTCATCCTCAACACCACTGGCGCGCTGATCGGTTGGGTCCTGCTGGGGCGCCGGCTCGGCCGGGCGGTACACGCGCGGAAGCCCGCCGAGAAGGCGGCGAGGACGTCAAAGGCAGCGAAGGCGCCCAAAGCACCGAAGGCCGCTTCGTAACGATCAACTACTGGCCCGTGACTTTCAACTACTGGTCCGTACCAAGGTATTGACGCTCTTCTTATCTCACTCCTTAAATCAAGAGGCGACGCTTTCACCCCCCACCTCAGTCGGCGTGTCGGTCCCCACGTCCGCCGCACAGAAGGGAATGCCGTGGCCTCCCCACGCGTACTCCGCAGATGCCTCTTCGCCGCCCTGTCCGCCGTACTGGTCGCGTCCGCCGCGATCGGTCCGGCGCAGGCGGCCTCCACGTCGGACGCGCAGGCCGACGCCGTCACGTTCTCCGACACCTTCGACGGAGCGGCCGGCAGTGCCGTCAACTCCTCGAAGTGGACACTGGAGACCGGCGACAACGTCAACAACCACGAGCGTGAGTACTACACGTCCGGCACCAACAACGCGGCCCTGGACGGCCAGGGCCATCTGGTGATCACGGCCAAGAAGGAGAACCCCGCCAACTACCAGTGCTGGTACGGCACTTGTCAGTACACCTCGGCCCGGATGAACACCTCCGGGAAGTTCAGCGCGCAGTACGGGCATGTCGAGGCCCGGATGAAGATCCCGCGCGGGCAGGGCATGTGGCCCGCGTTCTGGATGCTCGGTACCGACATCGGCTCGGTCGGCTGGCCCAACTCGGGTGAGATCGACGTCATGGAGAACGTCGGCTACGAGCCGTCCACGATCCACGGCACCATCCACGGTCCGGGCTACTCCGGCGCCAACGGCATAGGCGCCGCCTACACGCTCGCGAACGGCGCCGCCTTCGCGGACGCCTTCCACACCTTCGCCGTCGACTGGGCGCCCAACTCGATCAAGTGGTCGGTCGACGGTGTCGTCTACGAGACGCGCACACCCGCCGACGTGGGCGGCAACACCTGGGCGTTCAACAAGCCGTTCTTCCTGATCCTCAACCTCGCGGTCGGCGGCGACTGGCCGGGCGACCCGAACAGCGCCACAGCCTTCCCGGCCCAGCTGGTGGTGGACTCGGTATCGGTCACCACGAGCGACACGGCCACCGGGGTGGCGATCAAGGGCCTCGCCGGCAAGTGCGTCGACGTCAACGGCGCGAACTCCGCCAACGGGACCGCCGTACAGCTCTACGACTGCAACGGCTCCGCCGCCCAGCAGTGGACCGTCGGCTCCGACGGCACGATCCGCGCGCTCGGCAAGTGCCTGGACGTGAACGCCGGCGGCACCGCGGACGGCACCAAGGTCCAGCTCTACGACTGCAACGGCAGCGCCGCCCAGAAGTGGGCCGTCAGCTCTGCGAACGACATCGTCAACCCGCAGGCCAACAAGTGCCTGGACGTCACCGGAAACAACTCGGCCAACGGCACCCCGCTGCAGATCTGGACCTGCTCCGGCGGCGCCAACCAGAAGTGGACGGTCGGCTGAATCCGTAGGGGCTAGTGCGGCAACCAGGTGAATTTGTCCCCGCCGACCCAGCGGACCACGTCCGGGTCGTCCAGGTCGCGGACCGTGATGCCGCACACGGCCGCGACCTCCAGGACATCGGTGATCCCGGTGGCCTCGCAGACCATCTCCCCGTCGATCTGCACGATGCGGAACGGCGGGGTGCCCGGCTGCACCTTGAGCACCATGATCCGCGGAGTCGAGATGTGCGGGCTGGCGATTTCGGTCATGCAATAGAGCCTAGAACGCATCACGCGGTCGCGAGTGGTCCAAGGTGCCTGGCCAGGGGCCTCTCGCGGGAGGAGGCCCGATGGATCCCGTGCAGGCGCTGGACCGGATCGCCTTCCTGCTGGAACGCTCCCTGGCTCCGACCTACCGCGTACGCGCCTTCCGTACGGCGGCCAGGGTCCTGGCGGAGCTCCCCGAGGGCGAGGTCGCCGAACGCGCGGCGGCCGGGACGCTGGAGTCCCTCAAAGGCATCGGCCCGAAGACCGCGCAGGTGACCCGCGAGGCCCTGGACGGACAGGTCCCCGCCTATCTGGAGCAACTGGAGGCCGAAGCCCCCGCGCCGGCCGGGCCCGGCGGCGAAGAGCTGCGGGCCCTGCTGCGCGGGGACTGCCACCTCCACTCCGACTGGTCGGACGGCGGCAGCCCGATCGAGGAGATGGGCCGTACGGCGGCCCGGCTCGGCCACGAGTGGGCCGTACTGACCGACCACTCGCCCCGGCTGACCGTGGCCCGCGGACTCTCCCCCGAGCGGCTGCGCGAACAGCTGGACGCGGTGGCCGCGCTGAACGAGACCTGGGCACCCTTCCGGCTGCTCACGGGCATCGAGTGCGACATCCTCGACGACGGCTCGCTGGACCAGGAACCGGAGCTGCTGGAGCGGCTCGACGTGGTGGTGGTCTCCGTGCACTCCAAGCTGCGTATGGAGGCCCGCGCCATGACCCGCCGCATGGTGGCCGCCGTACGGAATCCGCACGCGGACATCCTCGGGCACTGCACCGGGCGGCTGCTCGTCGGGCGGGACGG
Organism: Streptomyces hokutonensis; assembly: GCF_042751305.1. Classification (GTDB taxonomy): domain Bacteria; phylum Actinomycetota; class Actinomycetes; order Streptomycetales; family Streptomycetaceae; genus Streptomyces; species Streptomyces hokutonensis_A. The sequence goes on along the minus strand of NZ_JBHYWD010000001.1, from coordinate 729,441 downwards.
GGGTGCCGCGCGGCCAGAGTCGGCGTTCGACGCGGACGAGGTGTTCGCCGCGTGTGCCGAGTCGGGCACGGCCGTGGAGATCAACAGCCGTCCGGAGCGGCTCGACCCGCCGCGGCGGCTGCTGCGAAAGGCGGTGGACGCGGGCGCGCTGTTCTCGGTCGACACCGACGCGCACGCGCCCGGTCAGCTCGACTGGCAGATCAACGGCTGTGCGCGGGCGGAGGAGTGCGGAGTGCCCGCCGAACGGGTGCTGACGACCTGGTCCGCGGACGAGCTACTGGACTGGACCACTGGCAAGTGATGCACATCACCGCTCATGGCGGACCGCACAGGAACACTCGTCGGCAGTTCACCGTTGAACAGACCGTGGGTGCGGAGGGAACAGTGTCCCCGGGCCTCAACCTCCGCCCACAGGGAAGATCGTTCGGCTGAAGCCCTGTGGAGCCTTTCGCCGCGAGGCGACCGCCTTCCGTGCCCACCACCTGGCCGCCCCGGCCGTGATTCCCCCGTCGCGGTCGGGGCTTCCCCATGTCCGGGTGCGCGCGGCTGCTCCGCTTGACTTCGAGCGCACTTCAATTCGTAGCGTTCCAGGTATGACCACTGCACAGCACAAGATCGGTTCCGGATTCGACGCGCAGAGCACCGCCGACGACGTCCTGGAGGGCCTCGACCTCGGCGGGAAGCTCGCGATCCTCACCGGCGGATACTCGGGCCTCGGCCTGGAGGCCACCCGCGCCCTCACCAAGGCGGGAGCCCGCGTGGTCGTCCCCGCGCGCCGCCCCGACGCCGCCCGGGAGGCCGTGGCCGGGTTGCCCGGCGTCGAGGTGGACGAGCTGGACCTCGCCGACCTGGAGAGCGTGCGCGGCTTCGCCGAGCGGTTCCTCGCCTCCGGCCGCACCGTCGACTACATGATCGACAACGCCGGGATCATGGCCTGCCCGGAGACCCGGGTCGGGCCCGGCTGGGAGGCGCAGTTCGCCACCAACCACCTCGGCCACTTCGCCCTCGTCAACCGCCTGTGGCCGGCCATCGAGCCGGGCGGCGCCCGCGTGGTCTCGGTGTCCTCGCGCGCCCATCACTTCTCCGGGATGCGCTGGGACGACGTCCAGTGGAACCGCGGCTACGACAAGTGGGAGGCGTACGGCCAGGCGAAGACCGCGAACGTCCTCTTCGCCGTCCACCTCGACAGGCTCGCCGCCGACCGCGGCGTCCGGGCTTTCTCGCTCCACCCCGGCGGCATCATCACCCCGCTGCAGCGCCACCTCCCGAAGGAGGAGATGGTCGAGCGCGGCTGGATCGACGAGCAGGGCAACGTGCTGAACCCCGAGGGCTTCAAGACCCCGCAGCAGGGCGCGGCCACCGAGGTCTGGGCGGCGACCTCGCCCCAACTGGCCGACATGGGCGGCGTCTACCTCGAGGACTGCGACATCGCGGAGCCCGCCCCCGACGGCGAGGAGCGCTCCGGCGTCAAGTCCTGGGCGACCGACCCCGAGCAGGCGGCACGTCTCTGGAAGCTGTCCGCCGACCTAACCGGTGTGGACGCTTTCGCGGGTTAGTCCCGAGCACACCGTTTCTACGGGGTCTACTGCGGCCCGTACAGGGCGGCGGGCGTACCGGTCGCCAGCGCCCAGTAGCGATCCCCGTAGGACCAATGCCACCACTCCGTCGGGTAGTTGACGAGACCGACCGCGCCGAGGGCCTTGCCCAGTACGGTGCGGTTGGCCCGGGCCTCGGCGGTGATGTTCTCGGCGTCGGTGTAGCAGGCCCCGTCACTCTGCTCCGGGTTGGCGTTCATCGCGGTACCGAGGTCGAGTTCGCGCCCGTCGGCACCGGCGAGCGTCAGGTCGACGGCCGCGCCGGCGGTGTGTGGGGCGATCTCGGGCGGCGACACATAGCGACTGGCGGCGGTCCGGATCCGCTCGGCGGACCAGTCCGGGTTGGCGGCGCGCAGCTCGGCGCCGTAGCTCTCGAAGTAGCGACGCTGGAGGGCCGGCGGCCGGTACCCCTCGACGAACAGCAGGCGCAGGCCGGCGGGCAGCAGGGCCTCCGCCTTCAGGAGGCGGTCCAACACGCCCCGGCGGAGGAGGAGTTCGGCGCCGCTGTCCGAGTCCTTGTTCTTGCGGCCGTCGACCAGCAGTACGCCGCTCACGTCCACCAGGGCCTCCCCGCACTCCTCGACGGGGACGGCGGCGACCCGGGCGTCGGACATCAGGATGATTTCGCGCATGGGGTGATCATCCCCCGACCCGCCGTCGCCTCAGTGCGGGGCCCGCTCCTCCAGCGCCGTGCGCCAGGCGGGCGGTGGGCCCTCCGGTTCGGGCTCGGCTCGGCGGCCGCCTCGGGCGAAGAAGTCGGCGAGGGGGAGGATCGCGGCGCCGACGGTGACCGCGTCGGGGCCGAGGCGGCCCAGGTCGATGGTCACGCGGCCGGCGGGATGGCGCAGGGCGTATGCCATCGCGTGGTGGCGGACGGCGGGCAGGAAGCGGGAGCCGAGCTGGAGTCCGGCCCAGCCGCCGATGAGGATGCGCTCGGGCTGGAAGAGGTTGATCAGATCGGAGAGGCCGGCGCCGAGGTATTCGGCGGTCTCCTCCAGGACGGCGAGCGCGACGGGGTCGGCCTCGGCGCCGTCCGCCGGGTAGGCGGCGACCAGCAGCGCGGTCATCGCGGTCTCCTCGTCGGTGCCCTCGGGCGGGCGTCCGCCCTGCTCGCGCCAGCGGTCGAGGAGCGACTCGGCGCCCGCGTACGCCTCCAGACAGCCGAGCGCTCCGCAGCGGCAGCGGCGACCGCGGACCCGTACGGTCAGATGGCCCCACTCGACGGCCCGGCCGTTCTCCACCTCGGGGGTCACGAGGCAGGCGCCGACGCCGGAGCCGAAGAGGACGACGATCGCGTTGCGCGCGCCGCGCCCGCCGCCGAACCACATCTCGGCCTGGCCGAGGGTCTTGGCCCCGTTGTCGATGAAGTACGGGACGGCGTCGGGGAGTTGGGAGGTGGAACGGAGGAGTTCCTCGAGGGGGACCGCGTCCCAGCCGATCGTCTGGCCATGGACCACCGCGCCGTGGTCCGGGGTGTGTTCGACTATGCCGGGGACGCCGATGCCTACGCCGAGGAGCTGTCCGGGTGCGATGTCGGCGGCGGCGAGGACTTCGGCTATGCCGTCGCGGATGTGGCCGACGATGACCTCGACCTCGTACCGCTGCTGCTCCAACGGGCGTTCGGCGCGGGCGAGTTCGGTGAGGGTGAGGTCGAACAGCTCGACGCGGACCCGGGTCTCGCCGACGTCGACGCCGATCATGTGGCCGCTGTGCGGGGCGACCTGGAGGAGGGTGCGGGGACGGCCGCCGTCGGAGTCGACGCTGCCGGCCTCCTCGACCAGGCCGTCGGCGACGAGGTCCGCGACGACATTGCTGACCGAGCCGGAGCTGAGTCCGGTCACCGGGCCCAGTTCGAAGCGGCTGAGGGGTCCGTCGAAGTACAGCCGTTGCAGCACGGCCGTGCGGTTGGCCCGCCTCAGGTCGCGTACCGTGCGCCCGTTCCGCCCCGCCATATGGCTCCCTCCGAACCCTGCACCCTCTTAATTCACGCCCTGAACTAAGGGGCGGTGGAATGCACACTACGTGGTGGAAGCCGTCCCGTCGATCTCTCCGAGGGCGGCGAGCAGCTCGGGGCCGACCCGCTCGCGCCGCCAGCGGTTCTCCTCCGCGCCGAACTCCCTGGGGACCGCCTCGGCGAGCATGATCAGGTAGAGGTAGCTGCGGTAGAGGGCGTAGCGCAGGCAGGCAGGCCGGTCGAACTCGGCCCGGCCGCCCGCTTCCCGGTAGCCCGCGAGGAACGCGTCGTCCTTCCTGATGTCGCCGAGCAGCGCCACGGACACGAAGTCGGCGAGGGGATCGCCCCAGAACATGCGCTCGCCGTCGATGAGTCCGCCGATCCGGGGCGTTCCGGAGGCGCGGTCGACCAGGATGTTGCCCTGCCAGAGGTCGAAGTGGACGGCACGCGGGACGGTGATCTCGTCCAGGGCGGCGTAGGCGGAGCGGGCCGTGCCGGCGATGTCGTCGGCGGGGAGCGGCAGCCAGGCCCGGTAGCGGCGGGCGTCGTCGAGGACGGCGTCGTAGAGCGTGGTGAACGCGGTCCGCCAGTCGGGGGCGAGAGGGCCGAGGGCACCGGAGGGGTAGCCGAAGCCGGGGCCGGTGATCTCGTGCAGGCGGGCGAGCTGTCGCCCCAACTCCGTGCGCAGGAGTGGTACTTCGGCGTCCGTGAGGGAGTCGTCCCAGGGCTCGCCCGGGCAGAGCGTCATGAGCAGGGTGTCGCCGTCCAGGACCACCACGCGCGGCGCCGCCACCCCGGCCTTGGCGGCGGCTCCGTAGAAGTCGGCCTCGGAGACGAGGAGTTGGCGCTCGTGGGCGAGGCCGGGGGCGGTGGGGGCGGTCTTGAGGACGTAGCGGGTGCCGTCGGTGAGGGTGAGGTCCTCGACGGTGTTGTAGGTGCCGCCGCCCATCGGGCGGAGGCGGGCGAGGCGGTCCGGCGGGATGCCCGCCGCGCCGAGGATCCTCCGGGCCCGCTCCCAGGAGTCCGTCACCGTGCGCCCACCTCTCCCGTTCGGTCAGCCGGCCGCGTACACGTCCTCGACGTAACGCCCGTCCGCCACCAGTCCGTTGAGCCACCGCTCGGCGGCCGGGTCGTCGGCGCCGGGCGTGCGCTCCCGGTACAGGGTACGGAACGCCTCCCGCACGCCCGGTGCCATGCGCGCTCCGTCGCCGCACACGAACACCCGGGCACCTTTGTCCAGCAGGGCCCACACTTCGTCGGCCTCGGCGGCGCGGAGTTCGGCGGCGTGGAGGTAGTCGGCGTCGGGGGCGTCGGAGCCGAAGTAGCAGAGGGCGGGGGCGAGTTGGGCGCCGCCGGCGAGGGCGGCCGTGCGGTCGGCGATGGTGCCGCGGAAGGGGGCCAGCCCGGTGCCCGCCGCGATCATCACGACCGGGGTGGAGCCGTCGATGCGGAAGGCCTCGCAGCACGGCTGGACGCGGGCGTACACGGTGTCGCCCACCGCAGTGGTAGCGAGGTGGCCGGAACCGGTCCCCCGGTACACGCCCTTGCCCGAGCGGTCGGCTCCCTCCTCTGGACCGCCTCCGGCGAAGCCGCCGGCGAGTCCACGGGAACACTGAAACCGGCCGGCCGGGACCCGGACCTCGCCCCGCTCATCGACGCGAACTTCCTCGGCACCGCCCGCGATTCCCGCCGCCTGCTCGAAGGCGTCAAGCTCGGCCGCGCCAACGCCCGCGACCCGCTCTTCACGCCCTTCGTCGCGGCGGAGCCGGCCCCGGCGACACGGCGACCGACGACAAGGCGCTGTCCGGGATCATCGCCGCGAACCCCGCGATCTACGGCCACCCCACCTCGACGGTGCCGATGGGCGGGCCCGGCGATCCGCGGGCCGTCGTCGATTCCGTCGGCGCGGTCAAGGGGGTGGACGGACTGCGGGTCGTCGACACGTCGATCATCCCCGAGGTGCCCTCGTCCACCACCAACGTCACCGTCATCATGGTCGCCGAGCGGATCCACGAACGCGTCTACGCCACCGGCTGACCGCGCCCGTCCACCTCGTCCACCGCGGTCCCCGCTCCCGCCGGCGCCCCGAAGCGGGCCAGGGTGTGCCAGACCATCTTCAGGTCCTGGAGTTCATGGCGGCCGGTGCGGGCCGCGTCCCCGATGATCCGGGGGTCGAGGACACCCTTCTCCGCGATACGGGCGCCGAGTTCGGCGTACTCCTGGCCCCGGTAGTCCGCGTGCCGCCTCAACTCGCCCACGGTGAGCCGGTATCCGGGGTGCCATTCGACCGGGCAGGGCAGGCGGCGGGCGGCGGTCTCGACGGGGGTGCCGCGGTAACTCGCGTCCAGGACAAGGGCCTCGGCGTCCCTGGCGAGAACGACACCGCCGTGCACCTGTGCCTCGATGTAGTCGTTGAGGGCGTCCTGCTCGTCCGCCTCGGCGAGCGCGATCAGCGACATGCCGGCGGCGACGCCGAAGTCGGTCGGCCCGGCGGCGCTGTCGGGGTAGCAGAAGGTGGCGCGGGCCAGGGCCGCGCCGGACAGCCGGAGGTGCGAGGAGCCGAACCTCGGGGCGGCGCCAACCAGTTGACGCCGGAAGTTCAGCGCGCCGTACACCGGTCGCTCGGCGGCGGGCGCCCCGTCGTAGGCACCGCCGAAGATCCGGCTCTCCCAGCGCCAGCGATCGCCGCCGGGGCGGGCGGTGAGGCCGCCGTTGCTGGTGCCGGTCACGAACTGCGAGTGGTACGTGCCCTCCTGGGCCAGCGCGTCGAGGATCGGGCGTCCGGCCGCCGTACGGTCGGGGTGGAAGTTGAGGGTGATGCGCAGTCGCGAGTCGACGGCCGGGCCCGACGACCTGGCCGCGACATGGCTCAACGCCCGCGTCCGGCGTGCCCCGACGTCCCCGAAATCCATTGGCTCCCCCACCGCTCACCTCACTACCCTGGACCGAAACCTAGACCCCCTAGGTTTCGGTTACGGCCACCGCCCCAGGAGACTCCCCCATGAGATCACTCACCGAGCAGGACATCCGCAACTCATTTGTCAACTGCTCGAAGGGCGAGGCGAAGCGGCTGGCGGTCCCCCGCGATCTCGAGAGCCGCCCCTGGGACGATCTCGACTTCCTGGGCTGGCGGGATCCGGGGGCGCCCGACCGCAGCTGTCTCGTCGCCGAGCGGGCGGACGGGCCGGTCGGGGTCACCCTGCGGTTCCCGTCCGCGCAGCGCGGCTTTCTGCACCGGAGCATGTGTTCGCTGTGCGTGACGACCCACCCGGGCGGCGGCGTCTCCCTGATGACCGCGCGCAAGGCGGGCCCGGCGGGCCGTGAGGGCAACTCGGTCGGCCTGTACATGTGCACCGACCTCGCCTGTTCCCTCTATGTGCGCGGCCGGAAGATCCCCGAGTCGGGGATCCGGATCGAGGAGAGCCTCACCGTGGAGCAGCAGATCGAGCGGACGATGGGCAATCTGACCGCCTTCCTCGACAAGCTGTACGTCTGAGGTCAGTCGCCCGGTACCGCGATGACGATCTTGCCCCGGTTGTCGCGGCGCTCCAGCCGCTCGTGGGCGGCACGTGCCTCGGCGAGGGGTACGACGGTCTCGATCGGCACTCGGTAGGTGCCGGCGGCGACCCGCTCGGCCAGTTCACGCAGGTCGGGGCGGGGGTCGTAGCCGCCGTGGACCTGGAGGTTGGTGAGCTGGAAGCCGAGGATCGACGCGTTCTTCGGGTAGAAGTCGCGGGTGTCGACGGTGCTTGCCTCCAGGGCGACATTGGCGAGGGCGACGACCCGGCCGCCGTGCCCGATCTCGCGCAGGCTGCGTCCGAAGGCCCGGCCGCCGACGGTGTCGAGGACGACGTCCGCGCCGCGCCCGTCGGTGAGCCGCAGCACTTCGTCGACCTCGGCGTCGTCCGGGTGCGCCGAGGTGTCGATGGTCGCGTGGGCACCGAACTCCCCCGCCCAGGCGGCCTTTTCGGGTGATCCGGCGAGTGCGACAACCCGGGCGCCGGCCTCGGCCGCGATCTGTACGGCCGCGCTGCCGACCCCGCTCGCGGCGGCCTTCACGACCACCGTGTCCTCCTTGGTGACCCGGGCGAGATGCCGCAGGCAGTACCAGGCCGACAGCCAGGCGACGGGCAGCGCGGCGGCGTGCGCGAGCTCGATCCCGTCGGGCAGGGTGGCCACCTGGGTCGCGGGCACGGCCGCCAACTCGGCGTAGAAACCGGGTGAGTTCACGCCGTCGAGGGCCACGACCCGCTGACCGACCGAGAATCCGGTGACGCCCTCCCCCAACGCGGCGACGATTCCGGCCCCTTCGACACCCGGGATCAGCGGCGGGCGCCCGGCCCGGTGGTAATTGCCGGACCTGATCAGGGCGTCCGCGCGGTTCACGCCCGCCGCGGCGAGCCGCACCAGCACCTGGCCCGGACCCGCGACCGGGTCGGGCACCTCGACCGGCACCAGCACCTCGGGCCCGCCGAACTCGTCGATCCGTACCGCACGCATACCGCCACCCACTCCCTGTCGCGGCCACCGAACCCGGCCGACACCGCTTGAACTGGTGTCACCATGCGACACCGGACGAACCGGTGTCAAGGCCGGCCGACATTCCTCGCACACACCGCATGAACCGGTGTGCGCGAGGTAGCCTCGCTGTCATGACCACCCCGCCCGTCTTCCCGTTCATCGGCGGACGCCCGTGCCTGAACTTCGTGGCGACGCTCGGCAAACGGCACGCCACCCCCGTCGAACGGCTCGCCGATCCGGCCGCCCTGGCCGCCTGGATCACGGAGGCGGAGCTGTCGACGGACACGGATCCGGTGCGGGTCACGGCCCGGGAGCTGGCCGACGCGCGCATCCTGCGCGAGGCGCTCTACCGGGTCGTACGGGACACGATGGCCGGGCGGGAACCGGCGGCGGCCGATGTCGAGCGGGTCAACGAGGCCGCCGCACGGCCGGATCTCGCGCCCCAACTGGGCGAGCGGCGCTGGAAGTCGGCGCATCCGGCGCGCGCGGCGCTGGCGACGGTGGCCCGGGACGGCGTCCTGCTGGTGGGCGGTCCGCTGCTGGAGCGGGTCAAGGAGTGCGAGAACCCGGAGTGTTCCCTGCTGTTCCTGGACGACTCCCAGGCCCGCCGCCGCCGCTGGTGCTCGATGGACCGCTGCGGCAACCTCGCGAAGATCGCGGGTTATCGGTCGCGCAGCCGGGCGGCCGTGACCAGGTGAAGCCGGGTCAGGACGCGGCAGGCGTCCAGTGCGGGTCGCGGCCGAGGAAGGCGAGGAGTGTCTCGGCCCGGTCGTACTCGGCCGTCACCTCGAGCGCGGGGGCGAACACCCGGTAGGCGTCGCGGAGTTGGTCGACGAGTCGGTCCGCGGCCGGCCAGATGCCTTCCGCCAGGTCCGCCGCCAGTGGCCGGTTCTGGCCGGTGGCCACGGCGATGTCCCAGGCGTGCACGGCCGCGTCCATGGCGGCTGTCGCCGCGGCGATCGGGAGGGGCATCGGGCCGAGCGGGGTCGGCACCCGGTCGGCGTCGGCGGGCAGTGCGGCATAGCCCTCGGCGACCGCGCGGAGCACCTGGTCGAGTTCGGCGACCGGGTCCCCGTCCAGGGCGTCCGCCGGGTGGAAGGGGTCGGAGTCGGGCCGGTCGCCGGTGAGGACCAGGCCGTAGGCCTGCTGGTCGATGCGGGCGTGGTTGAGAACCTGGCGTACGGTCCACTCGGTGCACGGCGTGGGTGCCGACCACGTGCTTCCGGGCACGGCGGCGATCACCTCGCGCAGGTAGTCGTGCGAGCGGGTCAGTACCTCGATGCCCTGGATGTTCGTCATAACTGTCGGCCTCCCCTTCGTCCCGTCCGGTGCTGACAATCTAGGAGGTCATGCGGACAGTTTCGGTCCGCAATGGGTACGTTCAGCGGATCCGCGAGGAGGGAATAGGCCAAGGATGCGAGATGTCCGGGAGTGGACCGCGCCACTGGTGCGGTTCGTGGGGCGGTACCGGGACCCGGTGATCGTCCAGACGCTGCGGTCGGCGATCGCGGCGACGATCGCCTACGTCGTCGCGCTGCGCCTGAGCCCGGAGCCCGCCCCGCTGACCGCTCCCCTGACCGCACTCCTCGTCGTCCAGGTCACGCTCTACGCCACCCTCACCAACGGCATCCGCCGAGTGAACGCCGTGGTCGCGGGCGTGCTCGTCGCCATCGCGTTCAGTCTGCTGGTCGGTCTGACCTGGTGGAGCCTGGCGCTGCTGATCGTGGCCTCGCTGGTCGTCGGCCGACTGGTCAAAGTTGACGAGTACGTTCCCGAGGTGGCGATCAGCGCGATGCTGGTCCTCGGGGTCACCACGGTCGGGAACACGGCGTGGGCGCGGGTGGTGGAGACCCTGATCGGCGCGGTCGTGGGGTTCGGCTGCAATCTGCTGCTGGCTCCCCCCGTGTGGGTGGACGAGGCCGGCGAGTCCATCGAGGGCCTGGCCCGTCGGCTGCGGCGGCTGATGCGGCGCATGGGCGAGGAGGCGGCGGGCCGCACCCCCGTCGACCACGCCACCGCGCGGCTGCACGAGGCCCGCCGTCTCGACCACGACATCGTCGAAGTCGACGCGGCCCTGCGGCAGGCCGAGGACAGCCTGCGGCTCAATCCGCGTGTACGGGAGGGGCTGCTGCACCGGGTGGTGCTGCGGACCGGCCTGGACACCCTGGAGATCTGCACGGTAGTGCTGCGGGTCCTCGCGCGCACCTTCACCGACCTGGCGAAGCAGCGCGACCCCGAGCCGCTGTTCACGCCGCCCACAGGCGCCGCCGTAGAACAGTTGCTGTCCGAGGTCGGGGACGCCGTGGTCAGTTTCGCGGTGCTGGTGACCACCGATGTGAGTGTGAGCGCCGAGTCGGCGGAGTCACGGCTCACCGCCGAGCTGCACACGGCCGCGGCCACCCGCGACAAGCTGGCGCAGCTGCTCCTGGAGGAGGTCCAGCGCGACGCGGCCCAGTGGCAGCTGCTGGGCGCCATGCTGACCGAGGTCAACCGCATGCTGGACGAACTGGACACCGAGCACCGGTCTCGTCGGCTGCTGGAGGAACTCGACCGGTGCGCCGGTGAGCAGCGCGAACGTCTGCCGTGGCTGATGTGGCTACGGGAGCGGGTGGGTGTGCCGGAGCGGCTGCGCAGGAACCGGGGCACGGGCGCCGAACGTTCTAGGTGACGGAGTCACCCGGGGGCGGACCGCCTCCGGCAGCGCGGCGACGGGGGCGGACGCATGACCGACAGCACCGTACGGATCGACGGGAACACCTTGCGGCTGCCCGGTGGGGTGGCGGTGCGGTTCATCCGCACGCTCCGCCTGCCCGAGACGGGCACGCATCCGCTGCCGCCCGGGCTCGGCGAGTTCCCGGTCCGGCGGGTCGCGGACTTCCCTGACACGGTGCCCGAGGAGTGGCGGGCGCGGGGCGGGGTGATGCTGCCGGTGTATCTGCGTGAGGCGATGTGGCTGAGCTTCGCGGGCACGGCGGAGCCCGCCGCCCTCCAGGTCGGCGTGGGCAAGGTGTGCGCGATCTCCGGGAAGCCGTGGAGCGACCGGCTCTCCCGCGACCCGCAGAACTACCTCGTACTTCCGCGTCAGCCCTGGCTCGACGGCATCAACTCCGGCAAGGGGACGGTCCGCCAGTTCGTGGCCGTACCGCTGGGCCTCGGCGCGACGGTCGAGGGGCAGGTCACGGGCGAGGAGGTGTGGGGCGGCGTCCAGCTCCAGTCCTTCCCGCTCACCGAGCGGGAGTTGGCCAAGTGGCGCGAGGACGAGCGGCGCCGGTCGGAGAGGGCAAGGGCGATCACCATGCCGTCCGGACGCTACGGCGCACCCCCCATGCCGATGGCCGCATCGGCCGCCCCCATGCGCAGCGCTCCGGGGGCCTCTCCTCGGATGGGTCTCGGCGTCGGCGGTTCGATGCGCCAGGAGGTCTACGAGGACGACCGCCCGCTGACGTCCTGGGCGAAGGAGCCCGCCGGACGGGTCTTCGTGCACCTCGTGACGCCCCCGGAGTGGCGCCGCATCACCGGCGAGGAGCCGCCGCGGTCTCCGGTGGACCGGGCCGCGTACACCCAGGCGGGCCTGCCCTGGTTCGACTACTACGACGAGGACGCCGAGGACCTCGCCCCCACCGACACCCTGGGGGCGGTGAAACCGGTGGGCGACTGGCTCGGCGACGACCACGAACCCTGGCAGCAACCCGCGCCCGGCCAGGTGCAGCCTCTCAAGGACGCCAAGGGCAAGCCGGTGGAGGACGGCGACTGGTAGACCACCCATTCATTGCACCCTGCGCAACGCACGTTGCCGTTCTTGCGCTCGATGGGCCGCACAAGCCAAGGTTGCTGTGACGACCGGGGCAAGCGACGACCTGAGGGTGTGGGCATGAGCAGTGGTGCGGACGCGTCACAGGGCGGTTGGAGTCGACGCCGTTTCCTGGGCGCCCTGGGCGGAACCGCGGCCGTGGTCGCGGTTCCCGCACCGGCCTCGGCCCCGGCAGACCCCGAATCCACTCCCGCGGCGACCCCGGCGCCGGCCCCCAGCACCCACCCCGCCGGCAAGGCCGGCGGCCCCCACCCCCTCTACCTCGGCACCTACACCTCGGTCGACGGCGGCGGCACGGGCATCGGCCTGGCCACCTACGACCCGGCGACCGGCCAGATCACCGGCGCCGGAACGCTCACCGGAGTCGCCGACCCGTCGTACCTCGCCGTGCACCCCGACGGCCGCACGCTGTACGCGGTCGACGAACAGACCGCCGGCGCGGTGACCGCCGTACGCCTGGCGGACCGCAAGGTGCTCGGCTCGCGGAGTACCGGCGGCGCGGGCCCCTGCCATCTCTCGGTGCATCCCACCGGGCGTTGGCTGCTCAGCGCCAACTACACGTCCGGCAGCGTGGCCGTGCACCCGATCGGCACGTCGGGCGCGCTCGGCGAGCGCACGGCTCTGGTCAAGCACTCCAGTCCGCAGCCGGGCCCGGGCCAGGACGGCCCGCACGCGCACCAGTTCGTGACGAGTCCCGACGGCGGCCATGTCCTCGCCGTCGACCTGGGCACCGACACGGTCTACACCTACCGCCTGGACACCACGAAGGGCACGCTCACCGAGGTCTCCCAGGCGCACACCCGCGCGGGTGCGGGCCCGCGCCACCTCACGTTCCACCCCGGCGGCCGGTACGCCTACCTGGCCAACGAGGTCGACGACACCGTCGCGGTCTGCGCCTACGACCCGGCCACGGGCGCCCTCACGATCGGCGGCCCGCAGTCCAGCGGGAGCACGGGCAGCACCACCAACTACCCGGCGCAGATCCTGGTGACGCCGAACGGTTCGTACGCCTATCTCGCCAACAGGGGCGACAACACCCTGGCGCGGTACGCCGTCGAGGCGGACGGCGCCCGGCTCCGACTGCTCGACACCGTGCCGGTGAGCGGCGACTTCCCCCGGCAGATCGCCTTCTCGCCGGACGGGACACTGCTGTTCGCCGCGAACCAGAAGTCGGGCACGGTCAGTGTGTTCCACGTGGACGGCGCGACCGGTCAACTGCGGCTCGCGGGCGAGCCGTTCGCGTCACCGGTCGCCGTCTGTGCGCTGCCGCTGTAGGGGACGCGGGCAGGACGCGGCACTGGCCTGGGTGAGCAGCACATGCATCCGTTCGGTGAGGTGCGCGACCGTGTCGGCGGGCGCGTGAAACGGCAGTCGTACGTCGCCGTGGGCGCGGGCGCGCTCGATGCGCAGGGTCAGTCCGTGCCGGTCGACGGCGAGTGGCTGGACACGGACGGCGCCGTGCAGGCTGTCGGGCTCGACGAGCCGGGTGAGCCGTTCGACCGCGTCGGAGTGGCAGTCGGCGAGGTGGGTCAGCAGCTGGGCCTCGGCGAGGGCCAGCGGGTCGGGTTCGGCGGCGGCGAACTCGTCGAGGTCGATGACCACCGCGCCGGTCGCCGGACGCAGCACCACGCGCGTGGGGCTGAACGCCAGTCGGCCGTCCTCGGGGACGAACCAGCCGGCGAGCCACAGCCGGGCCCGGATGCGGTTGCGCACGGGGACGGGTGCGACGTCCGCGAACTCGAGCACCGCGGACGGCTCGCCGCGCGGCGCGCAGATCGCGGCGGCCAACAGGGCGCTGTCCTCGGGCACTTGAAGGAGTACCCGGCCGTCGTCGTCCACGCTGTGGGCGCCGACGAACTCCTCGCGACCGCCCTCCGCGGTCACCGCGCAGGACCATGCGGCGGCGAGCACCGAGCGGGCCCGCTCGGCCGCGGCAGGCACGGCCGTCCACGTCTGGCTGTCACCCATCCCTGAACCTCCTTAGGTAAGCCTTGCCTAACTTACCGAAGATCGGGGCGCGCGCCAACCACGCCACGCGATTTCCACAACCGCTCTTCAGGGAGCGAGGACGCCCAACAGCGCCCGCGCGCACAGATCGCGCACCTGCTCGCGGCTCAACTCCGGTCCGCGCAGCCACTCCAGACAGACGGCGGTGGTGAAGGCCAGCCAGCCGCGCACCGCGAGCTTCGTGTCGGGCCGCTCCTCCACGGCAGGACCGAACTCGGGATCGGCGGCGAGCGCGGCCAGGATCTGCCGCTCCTGCGCCGCCAGCGCCCGCTGGTAGACCCGCCGTACGGTCTGGTCCCCGGCCGCGTCGGCGCGATGGAAGGCGCGGTAGCCGTGGGCGTGGGCGTGCACGTACTCCAGATAGGTGTCGAGGGCGGCGGCGAGCTGTTCGCGGGCCGGTACGCCCGGTACGGCCGCCGTCATCTGCAGCATCCGCTCGCTCTCGCGCTCGACGACGGCCGCGAAGAAGTCCCGCTTGGTCGGGAAGTAGTGGTAGAGCAGCCCCCGGGAGACCCCGGCGATCTCGGCGACCTGCTCGATCCACACCTCGTCGTAGGGGCTCTCCGAGAACAACCGCGCGCCCACCGTGAGGAGTTGCTCCCGACGCTCACCGGTGCTGAGCCGGCGGCGTGTGCGCTCTCCCTGGTTGGCGGCCATTCCCGCACTTTACTTGACGTCGGTTCAACAGCGGGATCACACTGAAACCCGCTATTGAACCCACGTACAACAGGCTGAACCCGCGAGTGGATCAAGGGAGATCGCGTCATGGCGGAGACGACGACGGTGACGCCGACCGCGCTGCCGAAGGGATTCCGGGGCGCCGAGCAGGGCTGGCCCCAGCTGGACCGGATCCCGCATCCGCCGCGTCGGCTGCCGTTCCTCGGTGACGTCATCGGCGCCGACCGGCGCACCCCGCTCCAGGACTCGCTGCGCTTCGCCCGCCAGCTGGGCCCGATCTTCCGCCGGAGGGCCTTCGGCAAGGAGTTCGTGTTCGTGTGGGGCGCCGACCTGGTGGCCGACATGGCGGACGAGTCGCGGTTCGCGAAACACGTCGGCCTCGGCGTCGCCAATCTGCGGCCGATCGCCGGGGACGGCCTGTTCACGGCGTACAACCACGAGCCCAACTGGCAGCTGGCGCACGACGTCCTGGCCCCCGGTTTCAGCCGCGAGGCGATGGCCGGCTACCACCCGATGATGCTGGCCGTGGCCGAGCGCCTGACGGACCACTGGGACCGCGAACTGGCCGCCGGA
Organism: Streptomyces hokutonensis; assembly: GCF_042751305.1. Lineage (GTDB taxonomy): Bacteria > Actinomycetota > Actinomycetes > Streptomycetales > Streptomycetaceae > Streptomyces > Streptomyces hokutonensis_A. The sequence continues at coordinate 714,302 of NZ_JBHYWD010000001.1, read as the reverse complement.
CGCTCGGTGGACGTGCCCGGCGACATGACCAAGCTGACCCTGGAGACGATCGCGCGCACCGGCTTCGGCCATGACTTCGGCTCCTTCGAACGCGACCGCCCGCACCCCTTCGTCACCTCGATGGTGGGCACCCTCAGCTACGCGCAGCGCCTCAACTCCGTGCCCGGACCGCTGGCCCCGCTCCTCCTGCGCACCGCGACCCGGCGCAACGAGGCCGACATCGCCTACCTCAACCGCACGGTCGACGACATGGTGCGCACCCGCCGTACGACGAACGGCGGTGACGGCGACCTGCTCGACCGGATGCTGGAGACGACCCACCCGGAGACCGGCGAGCGGCTGTCCGCCGAGAACGTCCGCCGCCAGGTCATCACCTTCCTGGTCGCCGGCCACGAGACGACCTCGGGTTCCCTGTCCTTCGCGCTGCACTACCTCGCCCGCCACCCGGAGGTCGCGGCCCGCGCCCGCGCGGAGATCGACCAGGTCTGGGGCGACGCGGAGGTGCCGGGCTACGAGCAGGTCGCCAAGCTGCGCTACGTCCGCCGGGTGCTCGACGAGTCGCTGCGGCTGTGGCCGACCGCGCCCGCCTACGCCCGCGAGGCCACCCGCGACACCGAGCTCGCCGGGGACCACCCGGTGCGGCGGGGCGCCTGGGCGCTGATCCTCACGCCGATGCTGCACCGCGACCCCGAGGTGTGGGGCGCCGACGCCGAGGAGTTCGACCCGGACCGCTTCGACGCCAAGGCCGTCCGCTCCCGCGCCCCGCACACCTTCAAGCCGTTCGGCACGGGAGCGCGGGCGTGCATCGGCCGCCAGTTCGCGCTGCACGAGGCAACGCTCGTCCTGGGCCTGCTGCTGCGCCGCTACGAACTGCGCCCGGACCCCGCCTACCGGTTGCGCGTGGCCGAGCGCCTGACGCTGATGCCGGAGGGACTGCGGCTCCACCTGGACCGGCGCACCCCGTCCGGGCCGGTGACCGCGCCGGTCACGGTCCCGGACGAGGTCCCCTCAGAGGCCCGCTGCCCAGTGCACAGGGCGGACGACTGACCCCGGCAGCCTGGTCCCCGCGCTCCCCCGGGCCGCGTTGACCTGAGGCTGCGTGAGGAAGAACGCGCCGGTCAGGTCGGCGTCCGTGAGATCGGCGTCCCGCAGATCGGCGCCGATCAGATCCGCGCCGCGCAGGTCGGCCCCGGTGAGATCGGCGGCGATGAGGTAGGCGCCGCGCAGGTTGGCCCGGCTCAGATCGGCGCCCTTGAGGCTGGCGCCCATGAGGTCGGCACCGCGCCGGTCCTTCTTCTTCCCCTTCGCGCCGGCCCGCATCAGCTCGCTGGTCCGCAGCAGCAGCACATTGACCTCCTGCCGGTGGGCGCCCACGTCGAGCGCGCCGAGCTCTTCGGGCGTGCCGCGCGTGAGCGCGTCGGTCGTGCGCAGCGCCTCGCGCACCGCGGGGTGGACCGGCGCCGCGGCCGGCAGGGTGAGCGCCTCGGTCAGATACCAGAGCAGTTCGTGCAGCTGTCGTACGACGGGGAACACGTCGAACATCCGACGGGACTCCGCCTTCGGGACCGTGCGCCAGTCCCGCCCGCCGAAGGTGACCTGCGAGACCTTCTGGCCGGCGCCGAAGCAGTCGTAGACCGTGCAGCCGGTGAAGCCGGTCTGCCGGAGCTTCGCGTGGATTCCGCAGCGGTGATCACCCAGGAGGTTCGGGCACGGTGTCCCCGCCGCTTTGTCGATCGCGAAGTCCGTCGCGGCGGTGAAGGGCAGCGCGACACAGCACAGCCCGAAACACCGCTCGCAGTCGCCGCGCAGCTCGGCCCGGTCAACTATGTGATCTTCCATGCCGTTCAGCGTACTGACCCGTTCACATCGAGGCGGGCCAGCCGGTCCGGGTCGGACAGGATGTACATCTCGGTGATCAGGCCGTCGGCGATCGTGACGCCCATGACGGAGAGCAGCTGTCCATCGGGGGCGTTGACGACACCCACCGAGCCGTTGACCAGGGCGAGTTGGGTGAGGCGGGCGAACGGCGCGAACATGAGGGCCTGTTCGGCGATCGCGCGCGCTCCGCGCATCGCCTTGGAGGCCGCCGCGCCGCGCACCAGGGCCCCGGAGTCGGCGCGCAGTGCCACGTCCGGGTGCAGAAGTGCGACGAGGGCGTCGAAGTCTCCCTCGCGTGCGGCGGCGAGGAACGCCTCGACGATCTCGCGCTGCCGGCCGAGATCCGGGTCGGTCGACGGACTAGCGCCCTGGACCCGACGGCGGGCCCTGCTGGCCAGTTGGCGGGTGGCGGCGGAGCTGCGTTCCACGATCGGGGCGATGTCGTCGAAGGGCACCGCGAACAGGTCGTGCAGGACGAAGGCGAGCCGTTCGGCGGGCTCCAGGGTCTCCAGGACGACGAGGAGGGCAAGGCCCACCGAGTCGGCCTGGAACACCTCCTCCTCGGGGTCCAGGTCCGTCAGGGGTCTGAGCAGCGGGTCCGGGACGAAGGTCTCGTCGATGGGGTCCTCGCGGCGCGCGGTGCGGGCGCGCAGCAGGTCGAGGCAGACCCGGCCGGTGACCGTGGTGAGCCAGCCGCCGAGGTTCCTGATCTCGTCCGCGTCGGTGCGGCTCAGCTTCAGCCAGGTCTCCTGGACGGCGTCCTCCGCCTCCGGCAGCGAGCCGAGCATGCGGTAGGCCACCGCGCGCAGCCGGCCGCGGTGTTCCTCGAAGCGGTCCGCCAGGACTTCCGTGTCGTTCATACCGCCCACCCAACACGTCCACCCCCTGCCACGGCCACGCCATTTCCGGCGTCCCGTGTCCGTTTGCGGGGCGGGTGGGGCGGGACGACGATGGGAAATCATGGACCCGGTCGGCATCGCGTCCCGCAGACTGCCGCGTGTCGCGGCCCTGGTCCTGGCCGTCCTCGCGACGGCGGTCCTCACCCTCGCGGCCACGGCCCGCTCGACCGTGGTCTCACCGGGTTTCTACCGGTCGGCGCTGGACGAGGAGAAGGCCTACGACCGGCTCTACAGCCAGGTGCTGGTGGATCCACGCACTGCTGCGGTCACCCGGGGGCTGCTGGCCCGGCTGCCCGTGCCGGAGGCGCAGGTCACCTCCAACCTCAAGCTGGTCCTGCCGCCGGAGACGGTCCGCGATCTCACCCAGCAGCAGATCGACGCCGTGGTGGGCTATCTGGGCGGCGAGCGCGACTCGCTGGTCCTCAAGGTCGATCTGCGGCCGGTGCTGGCCAACCTCAACGACCTCGCGCAGATCTACTTCGGCGATCTCGTCGCCTCGGTGCAGAACCGGCCCGAGCCCGACTTCGAGCGCTTCTCGGCCGACCTGTCCACCGCCCTGGGAGCCGTGACCGCCGGGCACATCCCTAAGGGGCTGCCCGCCCTCCAGCTGTCCGAGGCACAGGCGGAGCAGGCGGCCGCGACGCTGGTGAGCGGACTGCCCGCCGCCGGCCGGGACGCCCTGCGCCCGGCGGTCGAGGCCGCGCTGCGGGACGGCGATGTCGCGACCGCGCTCGCCACCGTGGCCCCCGCCGCCGTGTCGGACCGCACCCGTACGGCCGCCGACCGGCTGCGGGCGAGCGTGGGCGGCGGCACCTGGAACCTCACGAGCACCCTCGACCTGGCCGCGATCCACCGCGCCCACACCTACACGGCGGTCGGCCTCGGCCTCGCGGAGGCCCTGGCCTCGGCGCTCCTCGTCGCCGCGCTGGCGGTGCTGTGGATCGGCGGCGGCTCGACGTCCCCGGGCCGCCGGCTCCTCCCCGTGGGCTGGTCGCTCGCGGCCGGTGGACTGCTGGCCGGTCTCATAGCCGTCCTCTTCCGGCTGGTCAGCGGGGGGCGGGTGATCGATCCGCCGGGTTCCTGGCCGCCGAGCCTGGCCCGGCTGGTCGACGACGTACAGCGCACCGCCCTTGACCGGCTCACGGCCACCGCCCTGGCGACCGCCCTCGTCCCCGTCCTGGCCGGTGCCCTCCTGACCGGCGTGGGCTGGGCCCTCCAGGTCCGGCCGCACGTCCCCGCCCTCCCCCGCCTCCGCCGGCTGGCCCTCGCCACGGGCGGCGCCGCCGTCGCCGGCGTCCTGCTGATCCCCTACGCCGTCACACCCACCGCGTCCCGCACCTGCGAGGGCGGCGCCGACCTCTGCGACCGGCCCTACGACGAGGTCGCCTACCTCACCTCGCACAACGCGATGTCCACCACCGTCGACCGGTTCATCGGCCCGCTCCAGGACCCGGGAATCACCGCCCAGTTGGACGACGGGGTGCGCGCCCTGCAGATCGACACCTACCGGTGGGAGCGCCCGGACGAGATCACCGCTCGGCTCGCCGAGTCCGACTTCACCGCGGAACAGCGGAAGTTCATCGCCGCGGCCGTCAACAAGGTCAACCCGCCGCGCGAGGGGCTGTGGTTGTGCCACTCGGTGTGCCGGGCGGGGGCGATCGCGCTGGTGCCCGAGCTGCGCGAGATCGGGGACTGGATGCGCGCCCATCCGACCGAGGTGATCACCCTGATCGTGCAGGACGAGATCAGCGGCGAGGACACTCAACGGGCCTTCGCGCAGGCCGGGTTGAGCGACCTGCTGCACACCCCCGACCCGGACCCCGCGAAGCCGTGGCCGACCCTGGGCGACCTGATCGACAGCGGCCGAAGGCTCGTGGTCTTCGCCGAGCAGGCCGACGGTCCGGCGCCCTGGTACCGCAACTTCTACGACTACGGCATGGAGACCCCGTTCGCGTTCCGCACGCCGGACGCGATGAGTTGCGTTCCGCATCGCGGTGGCAGCGACAAACGGCTGTTCCTGCTCAACCACTTCATCACCATCGACGGCGGCAGCCGCCTGGACGCGGGCGAGGTCAACGCCCGGCAGTTCGTGCTCGACCGCGTCCACCGCTGTGAGCGGGAGCGCGGTCGGCCGGTGAACTTCGTCGCCGTGGACTACGCGACGATCGGGGACGCGGGCGGCGCGGTGGCGGCGCTCAACTCCGAGCGGTGAAGCGCCCGTTGGTCAATAGCGTTGCGCCTTGGCCAACTTGGGGGTCAGCACCGGCTCCGGCGGCTTGGTGCTGATGGCGACCGGCTGGGCCTTCGCGCCGGGGGCGAGGTTCTCGGCGCCGACATAGCGCGTCTCCACCACCTTCCCCGAGGAGTCGAGGAAGTCGACCTGGACGGCGTAGGACGCCTTCTTGTCTGTCTTGTTGGTGATGGTGACGAGGGCGGCGAGGAGCCCGCCGGTCTGGGCGCGCGGTTTGCCGGTCAGGGCGACCTCCGACATCGCGTTGCCCTGGCCGGTGACGTTCTTGAGTTCGTTCTGCGCGTCCTTGCCGGCGCGGGCGACCTCGGCCGACACGGAGGCCTCGAAGGAGGACGCGGCGGCCGAGGCGGAGGACGCCGCCGCGGAGGCCTGGGCTCGGGCCGACGCGACCGCCGAGGAGGCGGCCGACTTCAGGGCCGACGGTGTCATTCCGGAGAAGGAGGCCTTGTCCGGGGTCGGGGTCCCTGAGCTGCTGCCGGAGCTGTTGTTGTCGTCGCCGCAGGACACCAGCGCGACGGTGCCCACCGCGACGAAGGCGAGGACCAGTGCGGCCGGGCGGGCCCGGCGGAGTGACTTGGTATTCATCGAAATGAACCTTATGTCGGAAATCACCGAGTCACATCTCGTCGCCGGACCCACCTCCCGTCGGCGGACTCAGACCTCGTCGCGCGTGAGGGCCAGCAGCCGGTCCAGGACACGCGTGCCGCCGGCCCGTACGCCGTCGTGCTCGAACTCGTCGGTGACCCAGGTGCGCAGGCCCCGGATGGAGCGGGCGGTCCGGAGCGAGTGGGTCGCGTCGACGTACATGTCGTCGTGGTAGACGGCCGCGGCGACCGGCACCTCGTTGGCGGCGAGACGCGCCGGGTCGTAGAGCGGCTGCCAGTCGGTGCGGGCGGCGAGGAGTTCGGCGGTCTCGCGGAGCGGCCGCAGCGCGGGGTCGCAGTCGAACATCCAGGGGTGGATGGTCTCACCGGTGAAGAGGAGGGGGCCGTCGCCCGCGAGGGTCTTGGCCGCGTCGAACTGCGGGAACTCGCCGCGGACGCGCTCCGCCGACCAGGCGGTGGGGCGGGCGTCCTGGGCGTAGCACGCCTCGTGGACGAGGGCGTAGAGGGGGTGCCCGGCGTACGACAGGGAGTTCTGGACCTCTTCCTGGAAGGCGTCGGAGAGCTCGAAGCCCTGCGGGGTACGGACGAAGGCGTTCTCGAGGAGGAAGTGGAGGCGGTGGCTGCCCTCGCTGCCGCCGAGCATGATGCCGAGGGACTGGAAGGCCTCGGCGGTGAGCCGGTAGCCGTTCGGGAGGACCGGCTCGTGGCTCAGCAGGTACTCGGCGATGCGGCGGGCGCGCTCCACGTCCTGCGGGTAGCGGTCGTAGTGGGCGGCGACCTTGCGTTCGATGCGCGGGTAGGCCGCCCGGTAGACGTCGTCGGCGTGCGCGTCGAGGGACGGCAGGCCGCCGGTGAGCAGGGCGGTGCGCAGGCCTTCGGGGGCGGTGGACAGGTAGTTCACCGTGCAGAAGCCGCCGAAACTCTGGCCGAGGACGGTCCAGGGCGCGCCGCCGGTGAGGGCCGGGCGGATGGTCTCGCAGTCCCTGACGATGGAGTCGGAGCGGAAATGCGTGAGGTGCTCGGCCTGCTCGGCGGGGCCGCCGCGCAGCGGGAGCGTCTGCCGGTTGAGCGGGGTGGAGTGACCGGTGCCGCGCTGGTCGAGAAGGAGCACGCGGTACTCGTCAAGCGCGCGGCCGAGCCAGGCCTGTCTCCCGACGAAACGATTCGCCCCGAATCCGGGTCCGCCCTGGAGGTAGAGCAGCCACGGCAGGTCCTCCCGGTCCGTCTTGTCGCTCGCGACGACCTCACGGGCGTAGAGCTCGATGGTCTCGCCCGTGGGGTCCTCGTGGTCGAGGGGCACGGTGAAGCGGCGGTCGGTGAGGACGACGCCGGGCTGACGGTAGCTGACGGACAACGCGACTCCTGGTACGGACGAATGACGGGCCGCGTCACAGTCCAGCACATGTGCGTCCGATATCCGACCCCCTGGATCATGAAATCCTACTGACCGGTGGATCAGCGGGCGGCGAGGCTGGAGCGGCGCACCACCAGTTCCGGCTGGAGCACGACCCGCCGGTGCTCGTGCGGGCGAGCCGTCGTGTCCGCCTCCGCCTCGGTCTCCTCCAGGAGCAGTTCGGCGGCCAGGGCGCCCATGGTGACGGCGGGCTGCCGGACCGAGGTGAGCGGTACGGCGGCCGCCGCGGCGAACTCGATGTCGTCGTAGCCGACGATCGCGAGGTCGTCCGGGACGCCGACCCCGGCCGCGAACATGGCCTGGAGCACGCCGAGGGCGAGCAGGTCGTTGGCACAGAAGACGGCGGTGGGCCGGTCGGCGAGGCCCAGCAGCCGGGCGCCGGCGTCCCGCCCGGCGGCCACGTCGAGCCGGTCGGTGGGCAGCTCGCGCAGCGTGCCGGGGTCGAGACCGGCCTCCGCGAGCGCGTTCTTTGCGCCCGTACGGCGGTCCCGCACCTGGTTGAAGCCGGGCGGACCGCTCACGTACGCGATGGAGCGGTGCCCGGCGTCGATCAGGTGCCGCACGGCGAGCGCACCGCCCGCGACGTCGTCGACGGAGACCGAGCACTCGGTGGTGCCCTCGGCGACGCGGTCGACGAGCACGAAGGGGATGCCGTGCCGGCGGAACGACTCGATGTTGCGTCCGGTCGCGTCGGCCGGGGTCAACAGCACGCCCCGCACCCGCTGTTCGGCGAAGAGCGACAGGTACTCGGCCTCCTCGCCGGGACTCTGCGCGCTGTTGCAGACCATCACCCCGAGCCCGGCCTCGCGCGCGGCCCGCTCGGCGCCGCGGGCGACGTCCACGAAGAACGGGTTGCCCATGTCGAGGACGAGCAGCCCCATGATCCGGCTGCGCCCCGCGCGCAGCTGGCGCGCCGACTCGCTGCGGACATAGCCGAGCCGGTCGATCGCGGACAGCACCCGGGCCCGGGTCTCCGTGGCGACGGTGTCCGGGCGGTTGATGACGTTCGAGACCGTGCCGACCGAGACTCCGGCGGCGCGGGCGACGTCCTTGATACCCACCGGCTGGGCCATCAGGCGGAGACCTCCAGGGTGACGTGGGACGGCGGGAAGGTCTTCACATTACCGTCATGACCTTCGCCGACTCCGGCGACCGTCCCGGTCACGCGGGCAGGGCGAAGTCGACGACGTGGAGTGCCGAGGGGGTCGTACCGCTCGACTTCTCCTGGTACATGAACGACAGCACGTTGTCCGCCTTCACCCGCAGCTCGTCGATGACGACCTCGCCGAACGCGTTCAGGTCGCTCCCGTCGTACAGCAGCGCCCAGTCGGAGTACCCGGAGGCCTTCGAGGCGGCGGCGATACGGCCGTAGGGCAGGACCGCGTAGGCGTTGTCGTACTTGTCCAGGACCAGCTTGGTGCGCTGGCTGGAGTTGAGGGCGATGGGGATCTCGGTCTTCTGCCAGGTGCCCGACGCGTTCTTGCGGACGTGGAAGGCGCGGCCGTTCGCGGTGCGGTCGGTGACGTAGTTGGTGGTGCACTGGCCGAAGCGGCCGGGCACGTAGCTGATGATCGCGTGCGGGAGGCCGGCCGAGTCGGTGGTCTGGCTCTCCTGGTTCATCAGGGAGTGGTCGGGGTTGAGGGAGTCGACGACGAGTCCGGCGTCCGTGACGGCGACGGTGTCCGAACTGCCTGTCGTCCCTACGACAGTTCCGGCGTCGTTGCGCCAACTGCGGCCCCGGTCGGTCGAGTAGACGTAGCCGGTGTCGTGGTTGGTGATGCCGCCGCTGTTGCACATCACCGCGGCGGACTGCTCGCGCCAGGTGAAGAAGGAGTGCAGGCGGCCGTTGACGTCGTAGTCGATGCCGTGGAGGTACATGTTGCGGGCGGTGCTGGAGCCGTGCGTGCTGGTGTAGGTGCCGGTCGAGGCACTCCACTCCCCCAGCGCGGTCCAGGCCGAACCGTCGTACTCCGCAAGGGCGTTGCGGCCGTTGCCGGAGATCCCGACGCGGTAGCTGAGTTGCAGCCCCCCTTCGGGGGTGGCGATGAACTGGGGGTAGGTGAACTGCGAGGTGAGTGCCACACCGTCCAGCGAGGTCTGCACGGCGCCGAGGACGGCCGAAGTCCAGGCGGTGGACGCCGGGTTGTCGAGGAGGCCGGCGACCGACTTGACGTAGAAGAAGCCGTCGCTGTGGGAGTCCATGTTGAGGTGAAGACGGCCGTCGACCCGCGAGACACCCATCGAGATGACGTTGTGGGAGTCGTCGCTCTTGAGCTGGTGCGAGAGGGTGATCGTCGACCAGGTGGTGGCGCCGAGCACTCGCCGGGCGACGACGGCGTACTTGGTGGACGTGTACCAGGCCGCGTACTGGTAGCCCTTGTAGGTCAACAGGCCGTTCTTCTGGAACGAGTTGTTGTTGACCAGGCCGTCGTAGGAGACGAAGTAGACGGCCTGGGCGTCGAGTTGGGTGGTGCTCTTCTTGGTGACGGACGGGCCGGGGTCGGCCGCCCGTGCGATGCCCGGCGTTGCCACGGCCGCAAGTATGGCGGTCGCGAGCACGGCGCGTCTTCTCATGTGAGCGGCTCCTGTGGGGGGGATCACGCGAGGTGGAAGACCTCGGTGAGGGGCTTCATCGCTTCGTCGGGACGGGCGCCGTCCAGGGACTCGAAGAACGGCGCCATCTCCGCCTGCCAGCGGGAGTTGATGTCGGTGGCTTCCATGCCGGCCTGGGCGGCGGCGAAGTCCTCGGTCTCCAAGTAGCCGACCAGCAGGCCGTCTTCGCGCAGGAAGAGCGAGTAGTTGTGCCAGCCGGTGGCCGAGAGCGCGTCGAGCATCTCGGGCCACACGGTGGCGTGCCGCTCGCGGTACTCGTCGAGGCGGTCCGCCCGGACCTTCAGCAGGAAACACACGCGCTGCATCAACACCCCTATGAATGCTAGAAGTTGAACTGGTCGATGTTCTTCGCGTCGAAGACGGTCGGCTTGCCGAGGTTGATCACGCCGTCCTTGCCGATGGTGTACGACGTCCCGCCGGCCTTGAAGGTCTCGCCCTCCTTGCCGGTGATCTGCCCCGAGACCAGCGCCACCGCCGTCTGCGCGGCGAGGGCGCCGAGCTTCGCCGGGTCCCACAGCTCGAAGCCGTCGACGGTGCCGTTCTTGACGTACTTGCGCATGTCGTTGGGGGTGCCGAGGCCGGTCAGCTTGACCTTGCCCTTGTACTGGGAGCCGGACAGGTACTGGGCGGCGGCCTTGATGCCGACGGTGGTCGGGGAGATGATCCCCTTCAGGTTCGGGTGCTCCTGGAGGAGGCCCTGGGTCTGCTGGAAGGACTGCTGGGCGTCGTCGTTGCCGTAGGCGACCTTGACCAGCTTGATGTTCTTGTACTTGGGGTCCTTCAGCTCGTCCTTCATGAAGCCGATCCAGGTGTTCTGGTTCGTCGCGGTCTGCGCGGCCGACAGGATCGCGATCTCGCCCTTGTAGCCGATCTGCTGGGCGAGCAACTGCACCTGGGTACGGCCGAGGTCCTCGGCGCTGGCCTGCGAGACGAAGGCGTTGCGGCACTCGGGGTTGGTGTCGGAGTCGTAGGTGACGACCTTGATCTTGTTGCTCATCGCCTGCTTGAGCGCGGTGCACAGGGCGCCCGGGTCCTGCGCGGAGACGGCGATCGCGTTCACCTGCTGCTGGGTGAGCGTGTTGACGTAACTCACCTGTCCCGCCGTGTCGGTGGCGCTGCTCGGTCCGACCTCCTTGTACTTCTCGCCCAGTTCGGTGAGGGCCTTCTCGCCGCCCTTGTCGGACGTGGTGAAGTACGGGTTGTTGACCTGCTTGGGCAGGAACCCGACGGTGAGCCCCTTCTTGAGGGCGGCATTCGGGTCCGCCTTGCCCCCGGTGACGGCCGACCCGGTGTTCTCGTCCTTCACATCCTTCTTGGTGGTACCACCGCAGGCGGTGGCGACGAGGGTGAGCGAAGTGACGGCGACGACGGCCGCACAGGCACGACGAAGGGATGCTTTGCGCATGGCATGGGGTCCTTTGATACGAAGGTGAGCGGAAGCGCGCCCCGAAGGGGCGCGGGGAACGGCGCGACCAGCCACAACAGGCCGGCAGCCGCGATACGGCCTATCCAGTGGAACGAGCCGCGGCCCTGGCGACAGCAACTTGCCGAGCAACCCGAGGCCCAAGCACCGAAACAACGAGCAACACACCGGTGACGACGATCTGCGACTGCGCGGAGACATTCAGCAGGCTCATCACGTTCTGCAGCGCACCGAGCAGAAACACCCCGGCGATCGCCCCGCCGAGCGTCCCCTTCCCGCCGTCGAAGTCGATCCCACCGAGCAACACCGCGGCCACGACGGACAGTTCGAGGCCGGTCGCGTTGTCATAGCGAGCGCTGGCGTAGTGCAGCGCCCAGAAGATCCCGGTGAGAGAAGCCATCAGCCCGGTCACGGTGAACAGGATCAGCTTCTGCCGCTTGACCCGGATACCGGCAAACCGCGCCGCCTCCTCGTTCGCCCCGATCGCGAACAACGACCGCCCGAACGGGGTGGCATGCAGAGCCACGACGGCGATGGCGAGCAGCACCAGGAAGGGCAGGAAGGCCCGCGGCAGGAACGTGTTGCCGAGCCGTCCGGCCGCGAAGTCCAGGTACTGCGTGGGGAAGTCGGTGACCGCGTCGGAACCGAGCACGATCTGCGCGATGCCCCGGTACGCGGCCAGCGTGCCGATCGTGACGGCGAGGGACGGCAGTCCGAGCCGGGTGACGAGCAGCCCGTTGACCAGGCCGCAGGCCAGGCCCAGGAGCAGGCAGATCGGGATGATCGTCTCGATCGCCATGCCGTCGTTCCACAGTTTGCCCATCACCGCGCCGGACAGGCCGGCCGTGGAGGCGACCGACAGGTCGATCTCGCCGGAGACGACCAAGAGGGTCATCGGGAGCGCGACCAGGGCGATGGGAAGGGTGTTGCCGATCAGGAACGACAGGTTCAGCGCGTTGCCGAAGCCGTCGACGGAGGTGAACGAGAACAGCAGCAGGACGACGAGGAGGGCGCCGACGACCGTGTCCCAGCGGATCGCGCGCGTCAACGACTCAGGCATGGCGGGCGTTCCTCTTCTTCAGTGCGGTGGCCACGCGCAGGGCGACGATCCGGTCGACGGCGATGGCGAGGATGAGCAGGATGCCGTTGATGGCGAGCACCCAGACGGAGCTGACGCCGAGGGCGGGCAGCACACTGTTGATGGAGGTCAGCAGGAGCGCGCCGAGGGCCGCGCCGTAGACGCTGCCGGAGCCGCCGGTGAAGACCACGCCACCGACAACCACCGCGCTGACGACGGTGAGTTCGTAGCCGGTGCCGGTGCCGGAGTCGACGTTGCCGAAGCGGGCCAGGTACATCGCGCCGGCGAGTCCGGTCAGCCCGCCGCAGAAGGTGTACGCGGCGAGGATCCGCTTGCGGACCGGGATGCCGGCGAGTCTGGCGGCCTCGGGGTTGGAGCCGAGGGCGTACAACTCCCGTCCGCTGCCGAAGTGTTTGAGGTAGTAGGCGGTGACGATGAGTACGGCGAGCGCGATCAGCGCCAGCCAGGGCACGGCCGAGAGGCCGCCTGAGCCGAAGTCCACGAATCCGCCCGGGAGATCGGCGGCCGTGATCTGCCGTGAGCCGACCCAGATGGAGTCGACGCCCCGGATGATGTAGAGCGTGCCGAGCGTGACGACCAGGGCGGGCACCTGCCCCAGACTCACCAACAGCCCATTGACCAGGCCGAGTCCGATGCCGAGCAGTACCGCCAGCAGGATCGCGACGACCGCGTTGCCGCCGCTGTGGAGGTAGTCGCCGGTGGCGAAGGCGGTGATGCCGAGGGTGGAGCCGACCGACAGGTCGACGTTGCGGGTGATGACGACCAGCGACTGGCCGGTGGCGACCAGGACCAGGATGGTCGCGTTGAGGAGCAGGTCCTTGATGCCCTGCTCGGACAGGAACTGGCTGTTGCCGGCCTGGGTGATGCCGATCATCACCAGAAAGACGACCAGGATGGCGAGTTCGCGCATCTTGAAGACCCGGTCGACCAGCCGGGTACCGCTCGACCCTGGGGCCTCGGCGGCGGGCGCGGGGTTGGGAGCCGTGACCGTCATACGGCGGCCCTCCCGAAGGACTCGATCGTCGTGAAGGCCGTGCTCATGCGGCGGCCCTCCCGGTGGCTGCGGCCATCACGGATTCCTCGGTGGCTTCGGAACGGGGGATCTCTGCGGTGAGCCGGCCCTCGTGCATCACCAGCACGCGGTCGGCCATGCCGAGGATCTCGGGCAGATCGGAGGAGATCATCAGGACGGCGACGCCGTCGGCGGCCAACTCGCTGAGCAGCCGGTGCACTTCGGCCTTGGTGCCGACATCGATGCCACGGGTCGGCTCGTCCACGATCAGCACCTTGGGGCCGGTGGCGAGCCACTTGGCGAGGACGACCTTCTGCTGGTTGCCGCCGGACAGGGTGTTGACGGTGTCGGCGATCCGCGCGTACTTGACGTGCAGCTTCACCGCCCAGTCGAGGGAACGGCTGCGTTCGGCACCCCGGTCCACGAGGCCGGCCTTCACGGTCGTACGAAGCCCCGTGAGTCCGATGTTGCGCTCGATCGACATGTCCATCACCAGGCCCTGGGCCCGCCGGTCCTCGGGGACCAGGGCGAGCCCCGCGGCCATCGCGGTGGAGGGGGCGCCGTTCGTCAGCGCCTTCCCGTCGACCTCGACGCCGCCGGCGTCCCAGCGGTCGATGCCGAAGACGGCTCGCGCCACCTCGGTCCGGCCGGCGCCGACCAGCCCGGCGAGACCGACGATCTCCCCGCGCCGTACGTCGAAGGAGACGTCGGTGAAGACGCCCTCGCGGGTCAACCGCTTGACGCTCAGGGCGACTTCACCCGGTTCGACGTCCTGCTTGGGATACAGCTCGTCGAGCTCGCGGCCCACCATGCGCCGTACGAGATCGTCCTCGGTCATTCCCTCGACCGGCTCGCTGGAGATCCAGGCGCCGTCGCGGAGGGTGGTGACCTGCTGGCAGATCTGGAAGATCTCCTCCAGGCGGTGCGAGATGAACAGGACGGCGGCGCCCTGTTCGCGCAACGTGCGGACGACACCGAAGAGGCGGGCCACCTCGCTGCCGGTGAGGGCGGCCGTCGGCTCGTCCATGATCAGGACGCGGGCGTCGAAGGAGAGCGCCTTGGCGATCTCCACGATCTGCTGGTCCGCGATGGACAGGCCGCGCGCCGGGCGGTCGGGATCCAGCTCCACCCCGAGCCGCTTCATCAGCTCCGCGGTCGCCGCATGCGTGGCCTTGTGGTCGATCCGGCCCAGCGCGCGGCGGGGCTGGCGGCCCATGAAGATGTTCTCGGCGATCGACAGGTCGGGGAAGAGGGTCGGTTCCTGGTAGATCACGGCGATTCCCGCGTCGCGGGCGTCACCGGGGCCGTGGAAGAGGACGGGTTCGCCGTCGAGCAGCACCTGGCCGGCGTCGGGCCGGTGCACACCGGCGAGGGTCTTGATGAGAGTGGACTTGCCCGCGCCGTTCTCACCGGCGAGTGCGTGCACCTCACCTGGGAACAGTTCGAGGGACACGTCCCGCAGGGCGCGTACCGCGCCGAAGGACTTGGAGATGCCCTTGAGCGCGAGCACCGGGGCCGGACCCGCGTCTGACGGGTGGGTCATGAGGGGCTCCTCGACGACGTCGGCGGAGAGCCGTCCAGACGTCGTGAAAGGTTTCAACTTGGTTGCCGGGACGTTAGGCGCGCCAGCCTTGTCACGTCAATGGGTCCGCATCGAAAAACTTTCGATAGCCAAAGGTCACATTGGAGTCACGGAGCACGGGCTTCGCCGTAGGGCTTGACACCCCTTCGGGAGGCTCATAACTTCGCTCTCTGAATCGTTTCATACACACGTCGTTTCGTCGCATGTCACAGGAGCCCACAAGTGACCGATCTCGCCGCGGTGAAGGCCGCTCTCAGGACCCAGGCAGTCGAGACGCCGTCGTGGGCGTACGGGAACTCGGGGACCCGTTTCAAGGTCTTCGCCCAGGAGGGCGTTCCGCGGACTCCGCAGGAGAAACTGGAGGACGCCGCCAAGGTCCACGAGTTCACGGGCGTGGCGCCGACGGTGGCCCTGCACATTCCCTGGGACCGGGTCGACGACTTCGGGGCGCTGGCCAAGTTCGCGGACGACCACGGGCTGAAGCTCGGCGCGATCAACTCCAACACCTTCCAGGACGACGACTACCGGCTCGGCAGCGTCTGCCATCCCGACGCGGCGGTGCGGCGCAAGGCGCTCGACCATCTGCTGGAGTGCGTCGACATCATGGACGCGACGGGGTCCGCCGACCTGAAGCTGTGGTTCGCGGACGGGACGAACTATCCCGGGCAGGACGATCTGAGCGCGCGCCAGGACCGGTTGGCGGAGGCGCTGGCCGCGGTGTACGAGCGGCTCGGGGACGGGCAGCGGATGCTGCTGGAGTACAAGTTCTTCGAGCCGGCGTTCTATGCGACCGATGTTCCCGACTGGGGGACGGCCTACGCCCATTGCCTGAAGCTCGGGCCGAAGGCACAGGTCGTGGTCGACACGGGGCATCACGCGCCCGGCACGAACATCGAGTTCATCGTGGCGACGCTGCTCCGGGAGGGGAAGCTCGGGGCGTTCGACTTCAACTCGCGCTTCTACGCGGACGACGATCTGATGGTGGGGGCGGCGGATCCCTTCCAGTTGTTCCGGATCATGTACGAGGTGATCCGGGGTGGGGGGTTCACCGCCGATGTGGCGTTCATGCTGGATCAGTGCCACAACATCGAGGCGAAGATTCCGGCGATCATCCGGTCGGTGATGAACGTGCAGGAAGCGACGGCGAAGGCGTTGCTTGTGGACCGGGATGCGCTGGGTGCGGCGCAGCGGGCTGGGGATGTGCTGGGCGCGAACGCCGTGATCATGGACGCGTACAACACGGATGTACGGCCTCTGCTGCGGGAGTTGCGGGAGGAGCAGGGACTTGCCCCTGACCCGATCGCGGCGTATCGCTCCAGCGGGTGGCAGGAGCGGATTGTCGCTGAGCGGGTTGGGGGGCAGCAGGCCGGGTGGGGGGCGTAAGCGTCTGCCGGCAATTCGTTGTTTGCGGGTGCGGGCCCGTTGTGGCTGGTCGCGCCCACGCGGCGGAGCCGCATACAGATACAGCCCCGCGCCCCTAGGGGACAAGACTCACCTCTCTCGAAAAGGACCGAACGTCATGGCACCGCACCCCGAAGCCGCCGACCTCCTCGCCCGTTCTCATCGGCTTGGCGCTGACCCTCGTAACACCAACTACGCCGGCGGGAACGCTTCCGCCAAGGGCACCGACACGGACCCCGTCACCGGGGGTGATGTCGAGTTGATGTGGGTGAAGGGGTCCGGGGGTGACCTCGGGACGCTCACCGAGGGCGGGCTAGCCGTGTTGCGGCTGGACCGGATGCGGGCGCTCGTCGACGTGTACCCGGGTGTGGACCGCGAGGACGAGATGGTCGCCGCGTTCGACTACTGCCTGCATGGCAAGGGGGGTGCGGCGCCCTCCATCGACACCGCCATGCATGGGCTCGTGGACGCGGCTCATGTCGATCATCTGCATCCCGATTCCGGGATCGCGCTCGCCTGTGCCGCCGACGGGGAGAAGCTGACCGCCGAGTGTTTCGGGGACACGGTCGTGTGGGTGCCGTGGCGGCGGCCCGGGTTCCAGCTGGGGCTGGACATCGCCGCCGTCAAGGAAGCCAATCCGCAGGCCATCGGTTGTGTGCTCGGAGGGCATGGGATCACCGCTTGGGGGGCGAGTTCCGAGGAGTGCGAGCGGAACTCGTTGCACATCATTCGTACCGCCGAGGCGTTCCTTGTCGAGCGCGGGAGGCCCGAGCCCTTCGGGCCTGTCGTCGAGGGGTACGGTCCGCTCGACGACGGTGAGCGGCGGGAGCGGGCCGCCGCGCTCGCGCCGTACGTTCGTGCTGTCGCCTCTCAAGACCGGCCGCAGGTGGGGCACTTCACCGATTCCGATGCCGTGCTTGATTTCCTCGCGCGGGCCGAGCACCCCCGACTCTCGGCGCTCGGGACCTCGTGCCCCGACCACTTTCTGCGGACCAAGGTCAGGCCGCTCGTTCTCGATCTGCCGCCCACCGCTCCGCTGGACGAGGCGATCGCGCGGCTGAAGGAACTCCACGCCGCCTATCGCGAGGAGTATGCCGCCTACTACCAGCGGCACGCCCTGCCCGACTCCCCCGCGATGCGCGGCGCCGACCCGGCGATCGTGCTGATCCCGGGCGTGGGCATGTTCTCCTTCGGCAAGGACAAGCAGACGGCGCGCGTGGCCGGCGAGTTCTACGTCAACGCCATCAATGTGATGCGCGGAGCCGAGGCGGTGTCGTCGTACGCGCCGATCGAGGAGTCGGAGAAGTTCCGCATCGAGTACTGGGCCCTGGAAGAGGCCAAGTTGCAGCGGTTGCCTAAGCCCAAGCCGCTCGCCACTCGGGTCGCGCTCGTCACGGGTGCCGGGAGTGGGATCGGGAAGGCGATCGCCCGGCGGCTGGTCGACGAGGGCGCGTGTGTTGTCGTCGCGGATCTCAACTCCGAGAGTGCGCAGGCCGTTTCGGAGGAGTTGGGCGGGCCCGACAAGGCCGTCGCCGTGACTGTCGACGTGACGGATGAAGGGCAGATCGCCGACGCCTTCAAGGCCGCGCTGCTCGCCTTCGGTGGAGTCGATCTCGTCGTCAACAACGCGGGGATCTCCATCTCCAAGCCCCTGCTGGAGACGTCGGCGCGGGACTGGGACCTGCAGCACGACATCATGGCGCGGGGTTCGTTCCTCGTCTCGCGTGAGGCTGCGCGGGCGATGATCGCGCAGGGGCTCGGCGGCGACATCCTCTACATCGCGTCCAAGAACGCCGTGTTCGCCGGTCCCAACAACATCGCCTACTCCGCCACCAAGGCCGACCAGGCCCATCAAGTACGGCTGCTGGCCGCCGAGTTGGGCGAACACGGGATCCGGGTCAACGGGATCAACCCGGACGGTGTCGTGCGCGGCTCGGGCATCTTCGCGGGCGGCTGGGGTGCGCAGCGGGCGGCGACCTACGGGATCGAGGAGGAGAAGCTCGGCGAGTTCTACGCCCAGCGCACCATCCTCAAGCGGGAGGTGCTGCCCGAGCATGTCGCCAACGCCGTCTTCGCCCTCACCGGTGGGGACTTGACCCACACCACCGGACTGCACGTCCCGGTCGACGCCGGCGTTGCGGCAGCCTTCCTTCGGTGAGCGCCGACGTGAAGACGTACGCCGCGGTCGACCTCGGTGCGTCCAGTGGGCGGGTCATGGTCGGCCGTGTGGGGCCGGACTCCCTGGAGTTGGCGGAGGCCCATCGCTTTCCCAACCGGCCCGTCCGCACTCCCGAGGGGCTCCGCTGGGACATCCTCGCGCTGTACGCGGGGGTCCTCGACGGGCTCCGGGCGGCGGGACCGGTTCTCGACTCCGTCGGCATCGACAGCTGGGCCGTGGACTACGGGCTGTTGGACACGGACGGGGCCTTGCTGGGCAATCCCGTGCACTACCGGGACCCTCGCACGGAGGGGATCGCGGAGAAGGTCTGGGCGACCGTTCCCCCGGGCGAGTTGTACGCGTCGACCGGGCTGCAGTACGCGCCCTTCAACACCCTGTACCAGCTGACGGCCGCTCGTGATTCGGCTCAACTCGCTTATGCTGATCGGCTGTTGCTCATTCCCGATCTGCTGTCCTACTGGCTCACCGGGGAGCAGGGCACCGAGCTGACCAACGCCTCCACCACCCAACTCATCGATCCCCGGACGCGCGACTGGTCGTACGACATCGCCTCGCGGCTCGGCATCGACCTCGGGCTGTTCGCGCCCCTGCGGCAGCCGGGCGATCCGGCGGGGGTGTTGCGGGCCGAGGTGCTGGAGGAGACGGGACTGAGCGGACCGGTGCCGGTGACGGCGGTCGGGTCGCATGACACCGCGTCAGCCGTCGCCGCCGTCCCCGCGGTTGAGGAACGGTTCGCCTTCATCTGCACCGGGACCTGGTCCCTGGCCGGTCTTGAGCTCGACGCGCCCGTACTCGGCGAAGCAAGCCGGGCCGCCAACTTCACCAACGAGCTGGGGCTCGACGGTACGGTCCGCTATCTGCGCAACATCATGGGGCTGTGGCTGCTTCAGGAGTGTGTACGGGCCTGGGGCGAGCCGGAGTTGGGCGAGTTGCTGCGCGCGGCGGCCGGGGTGCCGGCGCTGCGGTCGGTGGTGGACGCGGGTGACGCGGTGTTTCTGGCGCCGGGGCGGATGCCGGAGCGGATCGCGGATGCCTGCCGCGGCTCGGGGCAACCGGTGCCGGAGTCCCGGGCCGAGATCACACGTTGCATTCTCGACTCGCTCGCGCTCGCTCATCGGCGAGCGGTCGACGAGGCCCGGGTGCTCGCCGACCATCCGGTCGATGTCGTGCACATCGTCGGGGGCGGTACGCGCAACGCGCTGCTGTGCCAACTGACCGCCGACGCCTGCGGCTTGCCTGTGGTGGCGGGGCCCACGGAAGCCGCCGCGCTGGGTAACGTGCTCGTTCAGGCGCGGGCCCACGGGCTCGTCGGTGACCTGGCCGGGATGCGGGGGCTGCTCGCCCGTACCCAGCCGTCGACCCGGTACGAACCGCAGGGCGACACCGCCCGCTGGCGGGCCGCGGAGGCCCGGCTCGCCGCGCGGTGAATCAGGGCCCGGGGACAACGCCCTCCGGCTCGCCGTTCGCTGGGCCGGGGGCTCCCCCAGACGGCGACCTCCGACTACGCTGCATCCATCCGATGATCGACCACTAAGGAGCCGCGATGCGTGTCGCCCTGTTCCTGACTTGCGTCAACGACACGCTGTATCCGGATACCGGGCGCGCCGTGGTGAAACTGCTGACCAGACTGGGCGTCGAGGTCGACTTCCCGATGGCGCAGACCTGCTGCGGACAGGCGCACTACAACACCGGCTACCGCCATGAGGCCGAGCCGCTCGCCCGGCATTTCTCCGATGTCTTCGGGGAGTACGAGGCGATCGTCACGCCGTCCGGGTCGTGCGGGGCGATGGTGCGGGAGCTGTATCCCCGGATGGGGGAAAGGGCCCGGGCCGAGGGGCGCGGGGACACCCTCGCGGCCACGTTGGCGCCGGTCGTGCCGAAGACGTACGAGCTGACCGAGTTCCTCGTGGATGTGCTCGGGGTGACGGATGTCGGTGCCTGCTATCCGCACAGGGTGACCTATCACCCCACCTGCCACGGGCTGCGCAGTCTGGGGCTCGGTGACCGGCCGCTCAGGCTCCTCCAGGCCGTCAAGGGGCTGGAGTTGGTCGAGCTGCCGGGTGCCGACGAGTGCTGCGGCTTCGGCGGGACGTTCGCCGTGAAGAACGCCGATGTCTCGGCGGCGATGGGCGCCGACAAGGTGCGCAATGCCCAGTCGACGGGCGCGGAGGTGCTGTGCGCCGCGGACAACTCCTGCCTGATGCACATCGGGGGCACGATGGCCCGGCTCCACACCGAGATGCGGCCCGTGCACATCGCCGAGATCCTGGCCGCCACGGAAGAGGACTCACGCTCATGAGCGGCACGTTCGTCGGTATGCCCGCGTTCCCGGCCTTCCCCGTGGCCGCGCACGAGGCCGTCAACAACCAGACCCTGCGCGGAAACCTGCGGCACGCCACCCACACGATCCGCGCCAAACGCGCCAAGGCCGTGGCGGAGATGTCGGACTGGGCCGAGCTGCGCGAGGCCGGCAAGCAGATCAAGGACCAAACGCTCCGTCATCTCGACCGTTATCTGGTCCAGTTGGAGGAGTCGGTGACGGCGGCCGGCGGTGTCGTCCACTGGGCCGCCGACGCGGAGGAGGCCAACCGGATCGTCGTCCAACTGGTCCAGGAGACGGGCGAGTCGGAGGTCGTCAAGGTCAAGTCGATGGCCACGCAGGAGATCGGGCTCAACGAGGCGCTTGAGGCGGAGGGCATCCGCGCCTACGAGACCGATCTCGCCGAGCTGATCGTGCAGTTGGGCAAGGACCGCCCCTCGCACATCCTGGTCCCCGCGATCCATCGCAACCGCGGGGAGATCCGGGAGATCTTCGCCCGCGAGATGAGCGAGTGGGGGCGCCCGGCCCCGGAAGGCCTGACGGACACACCGGCCGAACTCGCCGAGGCCGCGCGCCTGCACCTCCGCGAGAAGTTCCTGCGCGCCAAGGTCGGCGTCTCCGGCGCCAACTTCATGGTCGCCGACACCGGCACCCTCGTCGTCGTCGAGTCCGAGGGCAACGGCCGGATGTGCCTCACCCTCCCCGAGACGCTGATCTCGGTCGTCGGCATCGAGAAGATCGTGCCCACCTGGCAGGACCTGGAGGTGTTCCTGCAGACCCTCCCCCGCTCCTCGACCGCCGAGCGCATGAACCCGTACACCAGCACCTGGACGGGTACGACCGACGGCGACGGACCGCGCGTCTTCCACCTGGTGCTGCTCGACAACGGCCGCAGCGACACCCTGGCCGACGAGGTCGGCCGCCAGGCCCTGCGCTGCATCCGCTGCTCGGCATGCCTCAATGTCTGCCCGGTGTACGAGCGGGCCGGCGGCCACGCCTACGGCTCGGTCTACCCCGGGCCGATCGGTGCGATCCTCAGCCCCCAACTCCGGGGCACGGCAAGCGAGATCGACGCCTCGCTGCCGTACGCCTCGTCGCTGTGCGGTGCCTGCTACGAGGTGTGTCCGGTCGCCATCGACATCCCCGAGGTGCTGGTGCATCTGCGGGAGCGGGTCGTGGAGGGCGGGCCGGTCACCCGCGAGGGGAACAGGGTGGTGCTGCGGCCCGCGAAGGGGCATGCCGCCGAACGGGCCGCCATGCGGGCGGCGCGCTGGACGTTCGCCCGCCCGGGCGCCCTGCGCACCGGCCAGCGGCTCGCCTCCCGCACCCGCCGCTTTCATCCCCGGACGCTGCCCGGCCCCGGCAGGGCGTGGAGCGGTACCCGGGAGCTGCCTGCCGTGCCCGCGGAGCCGTTCCGCGACTGGTGGCAGCGCACGCACGGCGGAAAGGACGGTGCCAAGTGAGCAGCCGGGAACGGATTCTGGGCCGTGTGCAGCGCGCGCTCGGGGATGTGCGCGAGGACGACACGCCGTACGAGGAGGCGGTTCGGCGGGACTATCTGCGGGAGCACGGGGACCGGAGTGTCGCCGAGACGGTGGAGTTGCTCGCCGAGAACCTGGCAGACTACCGGGCTCTCGTGCACCGGTGCACCGAGGCCGAACTGGCCGCCACGATCGCCGGGTTGCTCGCCGGACGGGGTTCGAGGACGGTCGTCGTGCCGCCGGGTCTGGAGCCTTCCTGGCTCGCCGCTTCCGACGTCGAGCAGATCGAGGACCGGGCCGAGAACACCCCGCACGAGCTGGACCGGATCGACAGTGTGGTCACCGCATGCGCGGTGGCCGCCGCCGAGACCGGCACCATCGTCCTGGACGGCGGCCCCGACCAGGGCCGCCGCCGGATCACGCTCGTCCCCGACCACCACATCTGTGTCGTACGGGTCCCGGACCAGGTGGTCTCCTCGGTGCCCCAGGCGCTCCAACGCCTCGACCCCACCCGCCCGTTGACCTGGATCTCCGGTCCGTCGGCGACCAGTGACATCGAGCTGGACCGGGTCGAGGGGGTGCACGGTCCGCGCACCCTGGAGGTGGTGCTGGTGAGCGATCAGCCGAGCGCGGAGGTCAACTCGTAGCGCCCCGAGGGGAGTTCGAAGCAGGCGGTGCCGTCCGCGAACCCGAGGAACTGAACGCCCGCTGCCTCGGCCAAGGGCGTTCCGTGCTCACGGACGGTGGACGGGTCGGCGGCGGGGATGCGCAGGGTCGCCGTGCTGTTGGCGGGGACGACCGCTCGGTACGCCAACTCCCCCTCCCTCACTGCCCATTCACTGAAGATCTCGCCGTAGGGTGAAATGTGCGATCCGGTCACATGGGTGATCCTGCCGGTGGGGTCGAGGTGCGGCCGGAGGAAGAAGTGGCGGAAGCCGGGGTGGGTCGGGTCCTTGGCGATGCCGGCCATGCTCTCGTACATCCACTCCATGATCGCGCCGTAGGAGTAGTGGTTGAAGGAGTTCATGTCGACCGGGCCGAAGCCGTCCTCCTCGGAGTACGAGTTCCAGCGCTCCCAGACGGTGGTGGCGCCGTTCGCCACCGAGTAGAGCCAGGACGGCATCGCGTTCTGGTGGAGGAGCCGGTACGCCAGGTCGACGCGGCCCTCGTCGGTGAGGACGGGCGCGATGACGTTCACGCCGAGGAAGCCTACGGAGAGGGTGTTCTCGGCGTACTCGACGCGGGTGCTGTCGGGGTGGGCCGCCTTGTAGGCCTCGCTGTTGCCGATGTTGTCGGCGAGCAGGGCGACCAGTTGGCGGTGCTGGTCCTCCGTGTCGTAGAAGCCGAGTTTGAGGATCCAGAGGAGGGCGGTCTGGGTGTCGTCCTCGGTCTTGCCCGCGCTGTTGCCGGGTGTGTACGGCGGTGGGCCGCCGAGGCTGGAGCGGACGGTGATCCGGCCCGAACCGGGGTCGGTCGCAAGGTACTTGGTGATGAAGGCGCGCTTGATGCGGGTGAAGAGTTCCTCGTGGGCGGCGGCCTCGGCGGTGCGGCCGGTGGCGTGGGCCATGTCGGCCATCAGGCGGGCGCTGTAGCCGTAGTAGGCGTCGCTGATGAGCTGGGTGCTGGTGATCTGGAAGGCGAGCCAGTCGCCGAAGATCGCACCCTGGCCTGCATAGGTGTCGCCGGTGCGGTGCCGGATCCAGTCGACGTACTTGGTCATCGCCGCCCAACTGCGGTCGATGATCGAGGTGTCGCCGGTCATCTGCCACACCGTCCAGGGCACGACCACTCCGCAGTCCGCCCAGCCACTCGCCGGGAGCGGCTGGCTGTAGCGGTGGCCGGGGGCGACCCAGGGGAACTGGGCGCCGTTCGCGCCGTAGCGGTGCTGTGAGTCGATCAGGGTGTCCTGGAAGTGGCTGAGGAAGGTGACCGAATCGGCGTTGTAGAGACCGGTGTTGGCGAAGAGCTGGGTGTCACCGGTCCAGCCGAGGCGCTCGTCGCGCTGGGGGCAGTCGGTGGGGATCCAGAGGTAGTTGCCGCGCTGGCCCCAACGGACGTTGCTGATCAGCTGGTTGACGTCGGTGTCGTCGGTGGTGACGGTGCCGATGTCACGGAGGGCGGAGGTGGCGACCCGGCCCGTGAGTCCGGAGAGGGTGACGGTGTCGGTCGCGGTGACCGAGACATAGCGGAAGCCGTAGAAGGTCAGCGAGTCCTCGTGCGTCTCACCGGCCGGGTCGCCCTTGAGGATGTAGGTGCTGGTGGCGCGGGCGGTGCGCAGGTTGGCGCGGTAGACCGAACCGATTGGACCGTCGGCGCCCGCGCTGTCGTCGTTGAGCATCTCCCCCGGTTCGCAGACGACTTGGGCGCCCACCGGGCCGCGCAGGGTGTAGCGGGGCACGCCGACGAGGTTCTGGCCGAGGTCGATGACGGCGGTGTCGCCGGGGTGCAGGGTGACGGAGGCGGTGGCCGCCAGGTCGGGGTCGGTGACCGTGCGGGCGGGGTCGACGACGATCCGGCCCCTGCCGTTCGCGCTGCCCTGCTGGTCGGTCACACCCGTGTAGACGGTGACCGAGCGCGGCTCGCGGTCCCAACTCGGCACCAGGCGGGCACTCTCGCCGGAATGGGCGACCAACCGGGCTTCGGGGAAAGGGTGGTTGTGCTCCTCGACGGCGGACCAGGCGGTGGTGTCGTAGCCGTTGGCCGTCCAGCCCGGGAGTTCCTTGCGGGCGTCGTAGGTCTGGCCGTCGTAGATGTCGTCGGCGCGGTAGGGGCCGGTGTCGGTGGCTCGCCAGTCCTCGCCGGGTGCGGTGACGATCGTCCGGGTGGAGCCGTCGGCGTAGCGGACGAGCAGTTTCGCCTTCAGGGCAAGGGAGTTGCCGTCCGCCGAGTAGTAGGGGCTGTTCTCGGAGATGCGGCTGTTGTACCAGCCGTTGCCGAGCACGGCCGCGAGGGTGACCTGGGAGGGGTCCTGTGACGGGTCCGTCAGCAGGTCGGTGACGTCGTAGGTGAAGTAGTCGACGGTGGTCTCGTAGTTGGTCCAGCCGGGGGTGAGGAGTTCGTGGGTCGTGCCGCCGTCGTGCGGCACCGCGACCCTTCGGCCGTTGACGTAGGCCTCGTACACGCCGAGTGCGGACACGTACAGCCGAGCCTCGCTCACCCGTTCGCCGGTCAGCGCGGTCTGGCGGCGCAGGAGGGGCGCGCCCGCGCTGTTCGGACACTTGCCGGCCATGCCGATCCACCGTGCGCCGTCCCAGCCGGTGACTCCGTCGGTGCTGAGCAGGCCGGTCTCGAAATGGGCGGTGGCGGGGGTGGCTCGGCCGTGCTCGTCCCACACCGTCACCGTCCAGTGGTAGCGGGTCGAGGCCTGGAGTCCGGGGCCCGCGTAGCGGATCGCGACCGAGTCCGCCGAGTCGACGCGACCGCTGTCCCAGACGTCGGCCCGGTCGTCGGCCAGGTGCGCGGGTGAGGAGGCGACCTGGATGCGGTACGCGGTCTGGCGCCGGCCACGCGCGTCGGACGTCATGCGCCACCCGAACCTCGGGTGGTCCGCGTCCACGCCGAGGGGGTCGGTGCGGTGCTCCACCGTGAGGCCCGACACCGTGGTGGCGGCAACGGTGACTCCGTCGTTCATGCCCTGTCCCTTCGGCCCGCCGAGCGCTGGAGTTGTATCGGTTCAGTTCGCTCGATGGTCGAAAATAGTGGGGTTGAAGGTAGGTGTCCACATCCCTGACGGCACAGGATTTGAAACATTTCAAAACCGGAGCGAGTACCTCACCAGCCAGTAGGCCCCTGTTGATGGGCGGTGTCGGACCGGCGCCGTTAGCGTGAGGTCATGATCCGGTTCGAGCAGGTCAGCAAGCGGTATCCGGACGGTACGACGGCCGTGGACGGGCTGTCCTTCGAGGTGTCCGAGGGCGAACTCGTCACGCTCGTGGGCCCGTCCGGCTGCGGCAAGACGACGACCATGATGATGGTCAACCGGCTCATCGAGCCCACCTCCGGCCGGATCCTCGTGAACGGCGAGGACATCGCCTCCGTCGACCCGGTGCAACTGCGCCGCCGTATCGGCTATGTCATCCAGCAGGTGGGGCTCTTCCCGCACCGCACGGTGCTCGACAACACGGCGACCGTGCCGTCCCTGGTCGGCTGGAAGCGGGCGAAGGCGCGGGCGCGGGCCGCCGAGCTGCTCGATCTGGTGGGCCTGGACCCGAAGACGTACGGATCGCGCTACCCGGAGCAGTTGTCGGGCGGTCAGCGGCAGCGGGTCGGGGTGGCCCGGGCGCTGGCCGCCGATCCGCCGGTGCTGCTGATGGACGAGCCGTTCGGCGCCGTCGACCCCGTGGTGCGGGAGCAGTTGCAGGACGAGTTCCTGCGGATGCAGGCCACCGTGCGCAAGACGGTGCTGCTGGTCACGCACGACATCGAGGAGGCGGTGCGGCTCGGGGACCGTATCGCCGTGTACGGGCAGGGGCGGATCGAGCAGTACGACACCCCCGGCGCGGTGCTCGGCAAGCCGGCGACGCCTTATGTCGCGTCGTTCGTGGGCGCGGACCGGGGACTGAAGCGGCTGTCGGTCACCGCGATCGAACCCGAGGACCTGGAGCAGCCGCCGGTCGCCCGGGTCGACGAACAGGCCTCGCGGGCGGCCGAGCGCCTGCGGGTCGAAGGCGCGCGGTGGGCCGTGGTCCTCGACGAGCAGGGTGAACTGCAGGGGTGGGTCAAGGCCGACGAACTCACGGCCGGCGGCACGGTCGGCGAACGCGCGCACCGGATGAACGCGTGGGTGCCGGTGGGCGCCCCGCTGAAGCAGGCGTTCGGTGTGATGCTCCAGCACGACGCCGGGTGGGTCGCCGTGCTGGACGGGGCGCGCTTCCTCGGTGTGCTGACTCCGGCGAAGCTGCACGAGGCCTTGCGGCGCTCCGTGGACGCGGACGCACTCGGAGTGCCGCGCGGGCAGGTGGACTTCGACTCGGTGGCCGACGCGTGAGGGTCGCTTCGCGGCTCAGGAGTAGGTGATGGGGCAGCCCAGTCGCAGTGAGTGCTGGGCGGCTCGCAGGTACAGGGCCACGTAGAAGGCCGTGTCCAGGTCCTCGCTCCAGCGGCCCGGGCGGGTGGCGGCCAGTTCCTCCGCCTCGCCCTCCAGGAACCAGAAGGTGAGCGCGAGGTTCTCGGTCGCCTCCGGTACCTCGGCGGGCAACTCCAGGGCCGCCGCCAGTCGTTCGGCGAGGGCGAGCACCTGGGGCGCTCCCGCGATCACCGTCTCGTCCGCGTACGCGGAGCCGATCGGCAGTCGTATCTCCGCGTCGAGCGAGACCGGCACCAGCACCGTCCAGTCGCCGATCAACTCACGTTCCCCAGGCGTGAGTCGAGCACGGCAGAGCGCGTCGAAACCCTTCATGGAAGGGCTCAGTTTCTCCTCGAAGCCCAGCCCGTCCCGCTCAGGCGCGGCTGCGTACGGCGGCAGCCCTCGCCGGGCCAACTCCGCGTCGAGCCCCTTGGCGATCGCACCCATTCCCCCTTCCCCCGTGTCCTCACGCAGCCACTCTCCAACACCGACATCGATCAGATAGACACCCATGCCCGAACGGTACAAGCCACCACTGACAATCCTCCGAGCTTCACCTCAACAGACCCTTGTCCTTCAGATACGTCCGCGCCACGTCCTGCGCCAACCGCCGCCAGCTGTCGACCTGTTGATTCATCGATGCCAGGTCGGCCGTGGTGAGGACGTCGTTGAGCTTCCCCAGCGCCTTGGTCACGCCGGGGCTGCCCGCGCGGGAGCGGTTGACGACCGGGACGACGTAGTCGGCGTTCTGGAGGTGCTTGTCGTCGGCGAGGAGGACCAGGCCGAAGTCGTCGAGGGTGGCGTCGGTGGTCGTGGTCAGCACCATCTGGTCCTGACCGCTCTGCACCGCGCTCTTGGCCTGGGTCGTACCGACGCCCTTGGGATCGACGGCGGCGACGTCGATGCCGTAGGTCTTCTTCAACCCCGGTTCGCAGTACGGCCGTTGGACGCACTCGTCGCCCGCCGCGAGCCGCACCTTCAGTCCCGAGGCGCCGAGGTCGCTGAGGGTCTTGAGGTGGTGCTCGCGGGCGTACGAGCGGGCCACCGCGAAGGCGTTCTGGTCGACGGCCTTTCCGGGGTCGAGGACGGTCAGCCCACGTGGGGTGGCGAGTTGACGCAGTGCCTTCACCGTGGTGGCGAGGTCGGGTGAGCCGACGGCCGGGGCGTCGGGGCCGTTGGTCTTGGCGTTGAGCCAGTCGGCGAAGGTGGCCGCGTACTCGGGTACGACGTCGATCTGCCCTGATTCCAGGGCGGGTTCGTAGAGTTCGCGGTTGGCGACGGTGAGCAGGGAGGTCTTGTAGCCGGCCTGCTTCAGGAGCAGCGCGTACATCTGGGCGAGCAGGTCGCTCTCGGTGAATCCGGCCGAGCCGATGGTGAGGTGGTGGCTGTCGCCGGGTGGCTCGGTGACGGCGCCCTGGTTCTCCAGGGAGGGTCCGGTCGAGCAGCCGGTGGCGGCCAGGAGCAGCACGGCCGCCGCGGCCATGTGCCGCCTCATCGCGCTCCCCTCGCCCAGCGGGGGGACAGTCGCTCGGCGACCTCGAAGACGCCTTCGACGAGCAGGGCGAACACGGCGACGAGGATGGCTCCGGCGACCACCTGTGCCGTGTTGGCGAGGTTGAAGCCGGCCGTGATGATACGGCCGAGTCCGCCGCCGCCCGCCAGTGCGGCGATCGTGGCGGTCGCGACGAGTTGGACGGCCGCGATCCGTACGCCGTTCATCAACAGCGGCAGGGAGAGCGGCAGTTCGACGCGGAACAGCATCTGACGTCCCGTCATTCCCATGCCTCGCGCGGCCCGCACCACATCGCGGTCGACCTCGCGCATGCCGACGTACGCGTTGGTGAGCAGCGGCGGTACGGCGAACAGGACGAGGGCGACGACCGTGGGCCCCTCGCCCCACTTGCCGATCGGGGTCAGGAGCAGCAGGACCAGGACGGCGAAGGTGGGCACCGCGCGCCCGATGTTGGAGATGTTGACGGCGAGCGCGCCGCCCTTGCCGAGGTGCCCGAGGACGAGCGCGACCGGCAGCGCGATCAGACAGCTGATGACCAGGCAGACGACGGTGAGGACGAGGTGTTGTGCGAGCCGGTGCCAGATGCCGTCGTCGCCCGACCAGTGGGCGGGGTCGGTGAGCCAGTGCCAGGCGTCGGTCAGGGTGTTCATCCGCGCACCGCCCTGGTCCAGGGGGTGATGAGTCGTTGCACGAGCAGCAGGAGCAGGTCGGCGACGATCGCGATCACCACGCACAGCACGGACGCCGTGAGCACCTGTGCCTTGAAGTAGGTGTTCATGCCCGCGTAGATGAGGTTGCCGAGTCCCCCGAAGCCGACGATCGCGCCGACCGTGACCAGCGAGACCGCCGAGACGGTGGCGATGCGCAGACCGGCCATCGCGGCGGGGAGCGCTAGGGGCAGTTCCACGGTGAGAAGGAGGCGGATCGGGCCGTAGCCCATGCCGCGTGCGGCCTGTCGGGTCTCCTGGGGTACGGCGCGCAGGCCCGCGAGGATGTTGCGGACGAGCAGAGTGAGCGAGTACAGGACCAGTCCGGCGACGACGAGGGTGGCCGAGAGGCCGTAGACGGGCAGGAGCAGGGAGAACATCGCCAGGGACGGGATCGTGTAGAGGATCGTCGTGACGGCGAGCACGGGTCCCGCGGCCCAGCCCCAGCGGCGGGCCACCACCGCGAGGGGCAGGGCGACGGCCAGACCGATGAGCACCGAGATCGCGGTCAACTGGAGGTGCTGGCCGACCGCGTCGAGGAGGATGTGGCGGCGGGTGCTGAGGTATTCGCCGCAGATCCACTCGTTGCGGGCGAGGCAGTCGTCCGGGGGCGCGGTCACCTCACCATTGCATCGGGCGGGCCGTGGGGCGGCTCGTTCTGGTGACCCGTACGGGGTGTCGCTGGGTACACCCCGGGATACGGGTTCTGCGCCCAATGTGCCTTGGCCGTCCTCTCCGTAGCGTCGTCGGCGAGGCACAGGGCGTGCCGCACGGAGGGTGATGGCGATGTTTCGCACCGCACGACGGACACACGACAAGGGACCCGCCGCCGAGGCGCTGCGGCTGGTCAAGGTCAGTAGGACGTACGGCCATGACGACAGCGCGGTGACCGCGCTGGACGGGGTCACGCTGAGCCTGGAGCGCGGCACTTTCACGGCGGTGATGGGGCCTTCGGGGTCCGGCAAGTCGACGCTGTTGCAGTGCGCGGCGGGGCTCGACCGGCCGGACGGCGGGATCGTGATGGTCGACGGCGCGGAGCTGACGGGCGGAAGCGAGGCCGAGCTGACGAGGTTCCGGCGGGGGCGGATCGGGTTCGTGTTCCAGCAGTACAACCTCCTCGACACGCTCACCGTGGCGCAGAACACCGTGCTGCCGCTGAAGCTGGCCGGGCGGCGCGTCGACCGGGAGCGGGCCCGGGAGGTGCTGACGGCGGTCGGTCTCGGGGACCGGCTCGGCCACCGCCCCGACCAGCTCTCCGGCGGTCAGCGGCAGCGGGTCGCGATCGCCCGCGCGCTGGTCACCGAGCCTCGGGTGATCTTCGCGGACGAGCCGACCGGCGCCCTGGACACGCGCAGCGCACGGGACGTGCTGCTGCTGTTGCGGGAGGCGGTGCGGGTGCACGGGCGGACCGTGGTGATGGTGACGCACGACCCGGTCGCGGCCTCGTACGCCGACTCGGTCGTGTTCCTCGCCGACGGCAGGCTCGCCGGCCGGATGCACGCGCCGACGGTCGACGCGGTCGCCGAGCGGCTGGCGCACCTGGGCGACGACATGACGGTGGGGGTGTGAGCGATGTTCGTACTGGCGATGCGTTCGATCCGGCAGCGGCCGGGACGCTTCCTGGCGACACTGCTGGCCGCGTTCCTCGGCGCGACGATCATCATGACGTTCAACTCGCTGCACGACACGGCGGCACAGCACGGCATCGACTCGGTCAGCTCCGAGACGCTGTCCACGTCGGCGAGCGTCGTCGGCGGCTACGGCACCCTGCTGGTGTTCTTCGCGGTCGCCTCGACGCTGACGGTCAACGTGCGGCAACGGTCAAGGGAGTTGGAGACCCTGCGCTGCTCGGGGGCGACCCCGGCGCAGCTGAAGCGGATGGTCGTGGGTGAGGCGGTGGCCGTCGCCCTACTGGGCGCGATCCTCGCCGTCGGTCCGGCGATGCTCGGCGGACGGGCGCTGCTCGGGGTGTTCCAGGACAGCGGCCAGGTGGCGCGGTCCGTGGACTACTCCTTCGGTCCCTTCGCCCTCCAATCGGGCCTCGGCATCACGCTGCTCGCCTCGGCGGGCGCCGCGTTCCTGGCCGTACGGCGGGCGACGCGCGGACGCCAACAGCCGGGCCGGGCCCGGACGTTGCTCGCGTACGGCGCGCTGGTCGCGGGTGTGGTGTCGGTGTCGTCGACCTTCGCGTTCTCCGCGACGGACGCGGCGCTGATGGCGGCACCGGCGTACGGGGCGATCCTGCTCTCGGTGGGGCTGGCCCTGCTCGCCCCACGGTTGCTGAAGTGGGTGCTCGACCGGCTCCGACTGGCCGGCGCGAGCGGCTGGTTGGCCGTACGCAACCTGCGCGAGCGGGCCGACCAGCCGACCGGGATCCTGATGTCGCTGATCCTGTTCACGGCGGTGTCCACGGCGACGCTGTACATGCAGGCGGTGGAGAGCGACGCGGTGAAGGCCTCGGGGCTGACAAAGTCGGTGGACGCGAAGAACCTGGAGACGCTCAACTTCACGGTCGTCGGCATCATCGTGGTCTTCGTCTGCGTGATGCTGGTCAACTCGCTGTACGCGGCGACGACTTACCGCGCCCGGGAGTTCGGCGGCCAGCGGCTGGCGGGTGCGACTCCGGGGCAGGTGCTGCGCACGGTGGGCACCGAGACGGCGATCCTCACGGTCACCGGAGTCCTGTCCGGCACGGTCGCCGCGCTGGCGGGGATCATCCCGTTCACCATGGTCCGCACGGACTCGGTGGTGCCGCAGCAGGGGCTTGGGATCTGGCTGGCGGTCGTCGCGGTGGCGGCGACGGTGACACTGGGGACGAGCCTGCTGACGGCACGGCGGGTGCTGCGGACACCGGCGGTGGAGGCGGTGGCACTGGCCGCGTGAGCACAGCCGGTCCGGTCGGGGCAGTCGCTACGGCAACTGCCCCTGCCGCATGTCTACTTCACGCCCGCCGCGTCCAGCAGGACCGCCACGGTCCGCGTCGTCAGCCCGTCGTCAAGTGTCTCCACCTTGGCTCCGGCGCGGGCGCTCGCCCCGTCGAAGATCAGCATCAACTGGCGGGCCAGCAGGGCGGGATCGTGTGCGCCGCCCAGCTCGGCCTGTGCGCGGAGGGCCTCCTGCAACGTCTCCTTCGCGGCACGGGCGACCACACTCGCCGGATGTTCGGGGTCCTTCAGCTCGACCAGTGCGGCGAGAAAGGGGCATCCCATGTACTCGGGCTGGGTCGAGGCCTGCTCCACCTGCTCGAAGACGTACAGGATGCGCTCGCGTGGCGTACCGGCGTCGTCCGGGCCGGGCATGAGCCGCGCCGCGTAGCCGGGGGCCCGGCGTTCCAGGCTCGCGGCCAGGACCTCGTCCTTGCTGTCGAAGAGCTGGTACATCGACCGCTTCGAGACTCCGGCGGACCGGCACAGGGCCTCGACGCCGATGGAGATGCCGTCGCGGTAGAAGAGCTCGGCCGCCGCGTCGAGCAGCCGGTCTCGGGGGGACGCCCTGTCTGTCGTGGCCATACTGCGAGGTTACCGCGCCTGAAGCCAAGAGGAAACCGATCGGTATACAGGCTTGCGCGACGGCCCGATCACGGGTGACAGTGGAGGTGAACAAGCGCTTAGACATGTAGCCGGACTTAGACATGCAGCTGGATGTCGATGCACCATCCGTCCTCGATGCAGTGCACCGCCCTCGATCCGCCGGAGGCCCCGTTGTTCCGTTCCGTCGACGAAGTCGCCGCGCGCCTCGCCGAGACCGGCTATCTGGCCTCGCCCGCCGTCGCCACGACCGTGTTCCTCGCCGACCGCCTCGGCAAGCCGCTCCTCGTCGAGGGCCCGGCCGGCGTCGGCAAAACGGAGCTGGCGAAGGCCGTCGCCGAGGTCGCCGGCGCGGAGCTGGTCCGGCTCCAGTGCTACGAGGGCGTCGACGAGTCCCGTGCGCTGTACGAGTGGAACCACGCCAAGCAGCTGCTGCGCATCAGCGCGGGCCGCGACGAGAGCTGGGACGAGACCCGCACCGACATCTTCAGCGAGGAGTTCCTGCTCCCCCGCCCGCTGCTCACGGCGATCCGCGGCGACGCCCCGAAGGTCCTGCTGATCGACGAGACCGACAAGGCGGACGTCGAGGTGGAGGGCCTGCTGCTGGAGGTGCTCAGCGACTTCCAGGTCACCGTCCCGGAGTTGGGGACCATCACCGCGACCCGCCGCCCCTTCGTGGTCCTCACCTCCAACGCGAGCCGCGAACTCTCCGAGGCCCTGCGCCGCCGCTGCCTGTTCCTCCATATCGGCTTCCCCGACGAGGAGTTGGAGCGTCGGATCGTACGGCTGAAGGTGCCGGGGCTCGGTGAGGCGCTGGCCGAGTCGGTGGTCCGGGTGGTCGGGGCGCTGCGCGAGATGGAACTGCGGAAGGTGCCGTCGGTGGCCGAGACCATCGACTGGGCCCGCACCCTCCTGGCCCTCGGCGCCGACACGCTCGACGAGACGGTCGTACGGGACACCCTCGGCGTACTCCTCAAGCACCAGGACGACATCCTCAGGGCGGCGGCGAAGCTCGACCTGGACGCGGTGTGACCGCCACCGGTGTCGCCGAGCGGCTGACGGGCCTTGTCGCGGCGCTGCGCGCGCACGGTCTGCGGATCGGGACCGGCGAGACCGTCGACGCGGCGCTGGCGATGGAGGCGCTCGGGTTCACGGACCGGGAGCTGCTGCGCGAGGGACTGGCCGCGACACTGCTGCACGGGACGGCCCAACGCCCGGTGTTCGACCCGGTCTTCGACCTCTACTTCCCGCGCGGCATCGGCGCACCGCAGGGCGAGCCCACCGGCCGCGACGACCTGCGCGACCGGCTCGCGGCGGCGCTGGCCGCCAACGACCGGGCTCTGATGGGGCAGTTGGCGGCGGAGGCCGTCGACGGTTTCGGCGGCTACGGCAACTCCCCCACGACGGACGGCTGGTCCTCGCACCAGACCCTGGAGTGGCTGCGCCCGCAGACGCTGCTGGCCCGGGTGCGGACGAGCATCCGGGCGCAGGGCGGGGACACGGGGTTCACCGACCGGCTGCTGGACGACGAGATCCGGCAGCGCATCGAGGGCTTCCGGCGGCAGGTCGCCGGGGAGGCGCGGCGCCGGGTCGCCGAGCGGCGCGGCCGGGACGAGATCGCCCGCCGGGCGGTGGCGCCGACGGCCGACCGCGTCGACTTCCTGTTCGCGGGCCGGGCCCAACTGGCCGAGCTGCGCAGGGCTGTTCAGCCGCTGGCCCGGAAGCTGGCCACCCGCCTCGCCGCCCGTCGGCGCCGCGCCTCCCGGGGCACGATCGACCTGCGGCGCACCCTGCGCGGTTCGCTGTCCACGGGTGGGGTGCCGATGCGGCCGGTGCTGCGCAGGCGTCGGCCGGTCCGGCCCGAACTGGTGCTGCTGTGCGATGTGTCGGGCTCGGTGTCGGGCTTCTCCGACTTCACGATGCTGCTG
Organism: Streptomyces hokutonensis; assembly: GCF_042751305.1. GTDB lineage: Bacteria > Actinomycetota > Actinomycetes > Streptomycetales > Streptomycetaceae > Streptomyces > Streptomyces hokutonensis_A. The sequence continues at coordinate 679,405 of NZ_JBHYWD010000001.1, read as the reverse complement.
GTGCAGGCGCTGCACGACCAGTTCAGCAAGGTCCGCGTGTTCGCCTTCGTCAACCGCCTCGACGAGGTGACCCCGCTGCTCGCGCACGGCACGGCCGACCCCGAGGGCCTGGGCGCCCGCATCCGCGCCGAGGCCACCCTCACCGGCTGGCACGGAAGCAGCGACTACGGCGTCGCCCTGGGCGAGTTCGCCGAGCGCTACGGCGACGCGGTCGGCCCGCGCACGACCGTGTTCGTCCTCGGCGACGCCCGCACCAACATGAGCGACCCGAATCTCCCGGCCGTCCGGCACATCGCCCAACGGGCCCGCCGCGTCTACTGGTTGAACCCCGAGCAGCGCTCCCGGTGGGGCACCGGTGACTCGGCCGCGCCCGACTACGCGGAACTGGTCGAGATGCACGAGTGCCGGAACGCGAAGCAACTCAGCGCGCTGGTCGGCCGGTTGCTGCCGATCTGACCGGACGGTTCCGACTAGGCGGTCGCCAACTGCGGGTAGAGCGCCCCGCCTTCGGCCGACAGCCCGGCCTTCACCTGCCGGGTCAGGTCGTCGGCGAGTACCTCGAAGGCGCCGGCCTCGATGCCGTCGAGGGCCTGTGCCGCCACGCTCTCGGGAGTGGACTTGGGCCCGTCGACATGCGCGGCCATGTCGGTGTCGACGTAGCCGACGTGCAGTCCGGTGACCTCGATACCGCGCGGCTTCAGGTCCAGGCGCAGGGAGTTGGTCTGCGACCAGAAGGCGGCCTTGGACGCGCTGTAGGAGCCGGCGAGGCCGACCCAGGACAGCACCGAGTGGAAGTTCAGGATGTGGCCGCCGCCGTTGCGCTCGATGATCGGCACGAAGGCGCGCGTGACGAGCAGCGGGCCGTAGAAGTTGGTCTCGAACTCGCGGCGGATGTCCTCGACGGGCGAGTCCAGGAAGTTCGCGCTCACGGCCGCGCCCGCGTTGTTGATCAGGATCGTGACGTCCTGCGCCTGCTCGGCCGCCGCCGCGACGGACGCGGGGTCGCTGACCTCCAGCGCCAGCGGTACGGCGTCGGGGTGGGTGACGGTCTTCGGGTCGCGGGCGGTCGCGTACACCTTCTTGGCGCCGCGCTCGTACAGGGCCTCCACCAGTGCGCGGCCGATGCCACGGCTGCCGCCGGTGACGAGGACGACGGAACCTTCGATGTTCGTCATGGAGATCTCCGGGATGAGGGGATGCCGTAGAGCATCCGACACAGAGTGGAAACCGATCGGTTCCCTCACGCCGACCACAGTAAACCGATCGGTTTCCAAGAGCAAGCCCGACCGCCGGTGAACTTCCGGAGCGCGCGATGATGTACGCCATGAGCGACCCCCGCGTGGAACTGGCCACCTTCCCCACCCCCGTCGAACCGGCGCCCCGGCTGGCCACCGCGATCGGGCTCGGCCCGGACGACCTGTGGATCAAGCGCGACGACCTGACCGGCCTCGGAGGCGGCGGCAACAAGATCCGCAAGCTGGAGTGGACCGTGGGTGCGGCGCTGGCCGAGGGCGCGGACACCCTGGTCACCACGGGCGCCCCGCAGAGCAACCACGCCCGCCTGACGGCCGCCGCCGGAGCCCGGCTGGGGCTTGCCGTGGTGCTGGTGCTGCGCGGATCGCCGGGCGTGTCGCGCTCGGGGAACCTCGCCCTCGACGGGCTGTTCGGCGCCCGGATCGCCTGGGCGGGCGAGGTGGACCAGGCCGGACTCGACCGGGCGGCGGCCGAGGTGTGCGAGCAACTCCGCGCCACCGGCGCCAGCCCCGCGTTGATCCCGTTCGGCGGTTCCAGCGCGCTCGGCGCACGCGGGTACGCACGCTGCGGCGAGGAGCTGCGCGGGCAGCTCCCCGATCTCCGCACCGCCGTGGTCGCGCTCGGCTCGGGCGGCACGATGGCGGGGCTGGTGATCTCGCTCGGGGTGGCGGCGGTGCTCGGCGTCGACGTGGGCGCACTGCCCGAACCGGCCGCCGCCGTAAGCGAGTTCGCCGGTCTGACCGCACCGGACGGACTGCGGATCCGACGCGACCAGGTCGGTGACGGGTACGCCTCGCTCACCGCGCCGACCGCCGAAGCGCTCACCCTGGCCGCCCGGACCACCGGGCTCGTGCTCGACCCGACGTACACGGGACGGGCGATGGCCGGTCTGATCGCGGCCGTCCGGGACGGTGACATCAGGCCGGGCGAGCGGACCGTGTTCGTGCACACGGGCGGGCTGCCCGGCCTGTTCGGGCACGGGGAGGGCGTCGCGTACGCGGAGGGGCAGGTCGTCGAGTACCGGGCATGACATACGCGCCCGGCGGGTGCGGTGCCGCGAGGCGCGTATGTCCGGAGGGCTACGGAGCCTTCGCGTAGTCCGTGGCCATGCCGCCGGCGAAGTCGTACACGATCACCTGCTCGTCGCCGACCACCCACGCGTCATGTCCCGGCGGACACACGAAGACGTCACCGGGGCCCACTTCACTCTCTCCGCCGTCGTCCATGCGGAGATGCATCCGCCCCTGGACCACATAACCGTTGTGATGGATCTCGCAGCTCTTGGTGCCCGCGATCGGGGCCACGGACTCGGACCAGCGCCAGCCCGGTTCGAACGTGCCCACCGCGAAGTCGAGTCCGGTCAGGTGGACCGCTTCGAGGTGGCCGCGCGGGAAGTCACGCCGCTCGTCCGGCTTCTCGACCGTCTTCACTTCCAGCATGACGGCTGCCTCCATTCCGGCCGCGCGCAGCACGGCCGGGGCCGGTCTCCGTCTCCCGGCGACCCCGAACGGCACCGGCGCTCCGGCGGGGGCCGCGCCCCACCACTCCATCGTCTTCCTGCCCACCCGGGAGCGCCATTCGGGGGAACGGCCGCGGGGCCCGTCCGGCGGGTCAGGTCACAGGAAGTGGGCGCGCCCGCGGCTGCGACACGCCCCGCCGGACCGGCCCCAGGTCACGGTCACTGTCACGCCGGGCCGCTTCCGCACAACTGCGCGAAGCGCTCGGCGCCGATGTTGCCGCCCGAGACGATCAGCCCCACCCGGCCGGTGACCGGGCCCGCGCGCCCGGCGAGGAGTGCGGCCAGCGGGGTGGCGCCGCTCGGCTCGACGACGATTTTCAGCCGCTCGAAGGCGAACCGCATCGCCTCCTTGATCTCCTCGTCACTCACCAGCGCGATCTCGTCGACCAGCCGCCGGTTCACGGAGAAGGTCAGCTCACCGGGCGTCTCGGCCGCCTGCCCGTCGGCGATGGTGCGCGGCACCGCGATGGTCACGCGCCGACCCGCCTCCAGGGACCGCTTGGTGTCGTCCCCGGCCTCCGGTTCGACGCCGACCAGGCGGGTGCCCGGGTGCAGCCCCTTGACGGCGGTGGCCGTCCCGGCGATCAGCCCGCCACCGCCCACGGGCGTCAGCACGGCGTCCAACTCCCCCACTTCCTCTACGAGTTCGAGTGCCGCCGTGCCCTGCCCCGCCATGACGTGCGGGTGCTCGTAGGGCGGGATGAGGGTTAGTCCGCGCTCGGCCGCCAGGGCTTCCCCGATGGCCACCCGGTCGCCGGTGTAGCGGTCGTAGGTGACGATCTCGGCGCCGTACCCCGCGGTGGCGGCCAGCTTCGAGGCCGGGGTGTCCTCGGGCATGACGATCACCGCGGTGGTGCCGAGTTCGCGGGCGGCGAGGGCGACGGCCTGGGCGTGGTTACCGGAGGAGTAGGCGGCGATGCCCCGGGCCAGTTGCTCCGGGGTCAGCCGGGAGGCCGCGTTGTAGGCGCCGCGGAACTTGAAGGCGCCGATCCGCTGGAAGTTCTCGCACTTCAGGAACACCTCGGCGCCGACGAGCTCGTCGAGGGTGCGCGAGCGCAGCACCGGTGTGCGGTGGGCGACACCCTTGATCTGCGCGGCGGCGTCACGGACGTCGTCGAGGGTGATGGGCGGGGTGGTGGTCGTCACGCGGATCCTCCATCGGGAGCGGAGTCGGCGGGGCCGCCGGATGTGGCAGGGGTGCCGGTCTCGGCGGGGGGTTCGGTCTCGGCGCGGGAGCCGGTCTCAGCGCGGGAGCCGGTCTCAGCGCGGGAGCCGGTCTCAGCGCGGGCCTGGGACAGGTAGTTGTAGGCGGAGGCGCGGGAGATGCCCAGCCGGGCGGCGACCTGTTCGACGGCCCGGCGCACGGCGAAGACCCCGTGCTCGTCGAGGCTGCGGAACAGCTCCAGCCGTTCGGCGCGGCCGAGTTGGACCCAGGTCCTGCTCTGCCGCAGCTGATGGGCGTCGACGATGGCCTCGACCACGGAGTCGATGTCGTTGCCGAAGGTGGTCGTACCCGACGCCTCGCCCGTCCCGGCCCCGACTCCCCCGCCGATCCCGGCGAGCACGGCCTGCGCCTGCTGTACGGCGGTGACGTCGACGTTGACGCACAGCGCGCCGAACACCGCGCCCGTCGAGTCCCGCAGCACCATCGTGGAGGACTTGAGCAGGTGGCCGCCCTTGGTCCGGGTGAGGTAGTTCAACTCGTCGCCGGCCTCATCCCCGCGCGCCAGCACCCGCAGCCCGATCTCACTCATCGCGCCACCCACCGAGCGCCCGGTGACGGCTCCGGCGACGGCGACCACGGACTTCTCCGGGTGCCGGTAGTCGTGCAGCACGACCTCGCAGACCGGCCCGAAGGTCGCCGCGATGCCCTCGACGACGGACCCCAACGCACCGATGATCGCGTCTCGTTGGGCATCCAGGGCAGGGTTGCTGTCCACGCTTCCCCTCTCCCGAACCTAGACAGACAGTCCAAACACTATACTCAGATTCTACCCACGCGGACTTTGCAGGCTGTTCCCTTGCCGACGAGGGCGTCGTCACGCCCACCGGCCTCACCGGGGGCGGCTTGCGGCAGTACGACGTGCACGCCATCGCCCGGCTCGAACTCGTGCGGACCCTGCGCGACCCGGGCGCAGGCCTGGACGACATCCGCCGGGTACTCGGCGCCGAGACCACGCTGCACGACCTGGCGGTCACTCATCTCCGCCTGGTCGAGGACCAGTTACGGCAGTTCCGGGCGCGCTCGGCCGTGCTGCGGACCATCGTTCGGCAGCACACCACGACGGAACGGGTGAGCCTGATGCACAAGCTGGTGTCGATGTCCGACGACGAACCGCGACCGGCTCATCGGTGAGTTCTGGGACTACGTGACCGAGGGCCTGGACGTCCATCCCTCCTCCATCGAGCAGCTGCACGGCAGACGGCCGCAGCTGCCCGAGGAGCCGTCCACCGAGCATGTGGAGGCCTGGATCGAACTAGCCGGGATCGTGCGGGACTTGCTGGAGGACACCGTCTCCCGCCGGGCGATCGCCCCCCGCTACGGCGACCCCGCCGCCGGTGTGCGCGACATCGCCGACCGCGCCAGGACGGGAGAGGAGTCGGCCCGGCGGTTGCCGGCAGACGTATTCACCGGCCTGGGCGCCGTGCTGGCCCGCGCCTGCTGGACTTCGGCGCGACCGCCCTGGTCGTCGGGGGCTCAATGGCCCGCTCCTGGGACCTCGTCGCCCCGGCGCTGACCGCCGGTCTCGGGGTCGGGGGCTGGACACCGGACGACTCGCGTGCCGAGAGTGCGGCCGGGCTCCGACCCCCTCGCGCAATGAAATCCGCCGACCCCGCGGGCGACGCCGCGCTGGTGGGCGCGGCCCGCGCGGCGGCGTTCAGAGACTCTGGCTGAACCTCCGCAGCAGGCGGTGCGTATCCATCCGCAGGAACAACTCCGGTCTCTGCCACGGGATGTGACGTAAGGAGAGCGCCGTGCCCATACCGCCCGTGTCCGACTCGGGGGACGACCGCACCGCGCTGGAACCCATTCGCGTACTGCGCCCGCGCAGCACCGCCGCGCTGGCCCAACTCCTCGACGACATACGCCAGGACGAGCACTACCGCGGCCACGCGACCGAGACCGTACCTGTCCCGCAGACCCCGCCCGACGGCGAGACGGAGGAACTCCCCGCGGTCCGCCCGCGCTTTGGACCCGGTCAGCGCCGGGCGGCCGTAGTGATCGCGGTCGCCGCGGCGGCGGTCGCCGGCTTCGGCTGCTCCCTCCTGATCCCCGGCGCCACCAAAGCCACCACCCCGCCCGCGTCTTCGGCGAGCGCGTCGACCGCTCCGACGTCCGCAGCCCCGAGCGCAGTTGGGATTCCCGACGTGCTGACGAACCCCGGCTTCGAGTCGGGCGCCGTCTCACCGTGGAACTGTGCCGGAAACCCGGGCTCGATCGTCTCCTCCCCCGTCCACTCGGGCTCCAAAGCCCTTAAGGGCACGGTCAGTTCGAGCGACACCGCGCAGTGCGACCAGACCGTCACCGTACGGCCGAACACCACCTACTCGCTCAGCGGATGGGTCCGCGGCTCCTACGTCTACCTGGGCGTGAACGGCGGCACTTCCACCTGGACCAATTCCCCCGCCGGCTACAGCCCCCTGACCGTCTCCTTCACCACGGGCCCGTCCCAGACCAGCGCGACGATCTACGTCCACGGCTGGTACGTGCAGGGCGACTACTACGCCGACGACATCACCCTGGGCGTGTCCGGTGGCGGCGGCCATACCTAGAGTGGGAGGCGTGACCGACACCAGCGAAACCCTCCCCGCCGACAGCGAGGCGCACGCTCCACGGCGGAGCCCACTGCTCCGCCTGATGCGCTACCTCCCCCTGATCGCACCGGTCCTGCTGTGGGCCGTGCCCTGCGGGGTGCTGCTGTACACCGGCCAGCACTGGCCGCTGCCCGTGACGCTCGCCGGCACCGCCCTGTTCGTCCTCGGTCTGGTCGGGATGCCGCTCGCGATGGGGCGCGGTCACGGCCGGCGTCAGCAGGATCGGGCGGCGATCGTCGGTGACACCCTGCTGGGCGGCAGCTGGATCCTGTTCACCTGGTCCGTGCTGCTCGGCATCCTGCTGCGGCTCGCCCTGACCCTGGCGGGCGTCGGCGAGAGCCAGGACCGGGCCCGTATCGTCGCCTGGGCCGTCCTCGGCACCACCGCCGTACTGCTCGTCTGGGGGTACGCCGAAGCCCGCCGCGTGCCGCGCGTGCGCCGCCTCGACGTCCAACTCCCCCGGCTGGGCGCCGGGTTGGACGGCACCCGGGTCGTCCTCATCACCGACACCCACTACGGCCCGCTCGACCGCGCCCGCTGGTCGGAGCGGGTGTGCGAGACCGTGAACACGCTGGAGGCCGATCTGGTCTGTCACACCGGCGACATCGCGGACGGCACGGCCGAGCGCCGCCGCGCCCAGGCGGTCCCGCTCGGTACCGTGCGAGCCGCCAAAGCCCGGGTCTACGTCACCGGCAACCACGAGTACTACAGCGAGGCCCAGGGCTGGGTCGACCTGATGGACGAGCTCGGCTGGGAGCCGCTGCGCAACCGCCATCTGCTGCTCGAACGCGGCGGCGACACCCTCGTGGTGGCCGGCGTCGACGACGTCACCGCCGAGTCCTCCGGCCTGGCGGGCCACCGCGCCCACCTCGCCGGCGCCCTGGACGGCGCCGACCCCGACCTGCCCGTCATGCTTCTGGCCCACCAGCCCAAGTTCGTCGACCGGGCGGCGGCCGCGGGCATCGACCTCCAGCTGTCCGGCCACACCCACGGCGGCCAGATCTGGCCCTTCCACCACCTGGTCCGCCTCGACCAGCCCGCGCTGGCCGGTCTCAGCAACCACGGCGACCGCACCCTCCTCTACACCAGCCGAGGCACCGGCTTCTGGGGCCCGCCGTTCCGCGTCTTCGCCCCCAGCGAGATCACCCTGCTCGTGCTCCGCTCACCGCAGGCGGCCGTCGCGCTGTAACCCCAGTCAACGCACCCTCCATCGCGGTTTTCAACGCCGCCGGCGGCAGCTCAAGAGCCGACGGCGGCGCCCCGTCGCCCCCCTCCCCTCCCGGCATACGCGAGGTCCTCTGAACCCCGCTTCGTTCAAGGCCGTCATCCAGACCTGTTCCTCGGCCCGCCGGCCCGCCGACCGGGATGCCGAGTCGTCGGCGACGGCCGTCAGGGCCGTTCCCAGCGGCAGCGCGACCCGGATGCACGCGTGCGGGCCGCCCCGGCTGGGGTCCCGGTTGACGATCGGCACCGGCTTGCCCTCCTGCGACGCCTGACGGACGAACCGCAGCCTGGACACCGCCGTCAGCGACGAGTCGAGGATCAGCAGCGCGGTCCGCTGGTGGACCGGCCGTCGGCAGTGCTCGACGCGCTGTGGAGGAACCGCCTCACTGAAGAACACCACGTCCGGTTCGAGCACGCCCCCGCAGTCGGCACACGACACGACGCGGAAGTCCCCGACCTGCACGTCGGTGAGGTCAACGTCACCGTCCGGGTTGATCCAGGCGGCGACCGGGTCGAAGCCCGGGTCCTCGGCCTCCAGGCGCCGGGCGAGTTCACGGCGCGGGCTGACGGCTCGGCAGGAGAGGCACACGACCCGGTCCCGGCTGCCTTGGAGTTCCACGACGTCCTCGCTGCCTGCGGCCTGGTGCAGGCCGTCGACGTTCTGGGTGATCACGCCCGGGACGCGGGCGTCGCGGGCGAAGGCAGCCACCGCCAGGTGTCCCGCGTCGGAGCGGGCCCGCCCGAAGGCGTCGGCCCGAGGGGCTGCACGCCCAGTACCGGCGCACGGCGCACTGGGCGGGCTCGCGGGCGCACGGGCACCCGCCGCGGTGAGCGCGAGCGCCGTTGCGGGGCGGCCGGCCGCGGAAAGCATGTCCTCAGTACTGCGCGTGAGGAGACATGTGATGTCCAGCGAGTTCCAGCGGACCAAGCTCCAGGCCATGTTCGAGGCGTTCGACGCGGACGGCAACGGCTATCTGGAGGAGGCGGACTTCGTGGCCCTGGCGGACCGCTGGGGCCGACTGCCGCGAGTGAGAGAGGGATCGGAACTGGCCGTGCGCGTGGACGGCGTACTGAGGGGCTGGTGGCAGCATCTGTCGGATGCCGTGGACACGGACCGGGACGGCCGGATCGACCTGGACGACCTCCTCGCCATGGTGGACCTGCTGCAGACCATGCCCGAGGCCGTCACCGCCACCGCCGACACCATCTTCGACGCGGTCGACGAGAACGCCGACGGGCGTATCTCGCGCGGCGAGCACCAGCGTCTCGTCGACACCTGGCACGGACGGCCCGTGGAGACCGGCGGTGCCTTCGACCGGCTCGACCAGGACGCCGACGGCTACCTCAGCCGCCCTGAGTTCGCCGCGCTGTGGACCCAGTTCTGGACCAGCGACGACCCTGCCGAACCCGGCAACCTGATGTGCGGCCCGATCGGCGCCGGGTGAGGCACCGACAGCGGCCGTCCAGAGCCGGCCGCGGCGAACCGCCCGCCTGACCGCGTTCAACCCGCTGGAACGGCTGAACCGGAAGACCGAACGGCGGCCCGGGTCCATCCCCTACACCACCGCAACGCACATCACTGTCTATTTGCTGATATTCACGGCGTATTACCGCAATTCCCCTAGCGTCAGGCGGCATAGGAGCTGAGCGGACGGTCCGTGTCAGGGACGCGTCTGCGGGGTCTCGTGGTAACTCCGGTCTGGGGGTGGCGTGAAGACATCACGTCGTGTGTACGACTCCGAAGCGGTGGACGTGGCGGCAGTGGCGCGGGCAATGCTCGATCGGGCCGCCTGCGTGGCACCGGAACGGGTCGCCGCCGAACGCCGGGCGTTCGACATGCTGTGCGCGGCCTACTTCAGTGATCCGCAGCAGGCGCTGGCGCCCTGCGCCGAGGCGCGCGGAAGCGGGCCTCTCGGGTTCGGCGGGCCGGATGCGGAGCAGTTGCTGACGCCCGTGTTCCTGGCTGCGGCGTCCGCTGTGGGGGCGTATCTGGGTGACAAGGCGGTCGGCGCGTCACGGGATGTGATCCGCAGGATGTTCGCCCGACCGACCGCCGACGTCTCCGCGGAGGAGGGAGCGCGGGATGCCGGTTCGGCGGGAGAACCGACCGAGGTGGTGCGGCTGGAGCCCGAGCAGTGGCGCGAGGTACGGCGGATCGTGCTGCGCACGCTGGTTCGCCACGGTGGCATGCCGCAGGACAGAGCAGAGCTCATGGCCGCGGCGGTGGTGGGTGATGGGCTGGCTGGGGAGATCCCGCAGTGACCGAACGTGCAGGGGTCTTCGAAGGCATGGCTCCCAACGCGGTTCCGCCCGGTCCTGCCACGGTGCCGGGGCGGCTACTGCGGGCCAGAACGGATCTGCGGTTCGCGGTCCTGGTGAGTGCGGTGCTGGCGTCCAGTGTCGTGGCGTTCGGCGTGGTGTGCGCCACGCTGCCGTCCTCCGAGCGCCTTTCCCGGGTTCAGGTCAGTCCCTGCTTGGCCCGGATCGATCCGGCGACCGCCTGGATCGTTGAGCGGAGTGACCGTCTGAACACACAGATCACGATGGCCAACGCGTGCGAGCGACCGTACTTCCTGCACGAGGCCGGGTGCATCGCGACCGGGCTCATGGCCGAAGCGGCCGTCGCCGTCCTGCTGTACGCGCTCCACCCCTGGTGGCCGCGGCTCAGGCGGCGGCCGACCTCGCGCGGCGAGTCCGGATCGCGGTGGCGCCGGGCCGGAAGCTTTCGTCTGCCTCAATGGTCCGGGAAGGTCCAGCTGACCGGGGACGACAACGCCGACGTGCTGGAGGAACTGAACTCTCTGGCCCGCGCGACGGGGCTGTCCCAGCTTCCCCTCTGGCTGGTCGATCCCTACGCGACCACGACGGGCGGCCGGGCGTACGGTCTGCCAGGACGTCCCCGGATCTGTCTCGACGTGGGGCTGCTGGTCCGCTACGACCTGGACCGGAACGGTTTCCGCGCCGTCGTCAGACACGAACTGGCCCACCATCGCCATCGCGATGTCGGCCGCACCTATCTGACGGTCGCGCTCTGGTGGTCGTTCGTCGCGACGGCACTCGTACCCTGCGTACTGCTGTCGGTGTATCCGGGGGCGCTGCTGAATGCCGGAGGTGCAGACGGCCCGCTGGGCACCACCTCGCCGGGCGGCGAGGCGAAACTGGCGTACCGGCTGGTCGCCCTGCTGGTGCTGAGTGTCACTGCCTACCTGGCCAGGAACATGATCCTGCGTGCACGGGAACTGCACGCCGACGCGGTCGCCCACTCCTGGGGCTCCCCCCGGAGCTCCCTCCCCCGGATGGTCGCCGAGCTGCCTTGGCCGTGCAGGCGCGCGGCGTGGCGGTGGGTTCCGGCCGGATGGATGCGCTGGGCAGCTCGTGCCGGCACACATCCCAGTCCCGGTCAGCGGGTGGCTGCAATGCTCGACCCCGTACGGCTGCTGCGCACCGGTGGCTGGGAGATGGCCGGAATCGGACTCCTGACCGGCCTGGTCCTCCACAATCTCGCACTGCTGACAGGGAATGTCACCGGTCGCTTCGTCACGGTGGGCCTGACGCTGCTCGCGCTGCCCGTCGGTGTCGTCGCCACGTTGGCACTGGCCTCGGCACTGGTCGCAACGGCGGGCCGCCACACGCCGGTTGCCCCGGAGACGGCCCGTTCCCGGTGGGACGTCGTCGTCCTGCCGGCCGCACTCACGGGCGGCATGGTGTGCAGCGGGAAGATCTCGCTGGGAACAGCCGACCTGACGGCGGTCAACCCGACCCTCGGCCAGTACGCGCTGATCGGTCTCGTCCAGCTGGCGATCCTGCTCCCGCTCGCGCTGTGGACGCGGTCGGTGCGCCGCCGTGTTTCCCCGGAGGAGTCGGGTGTGCCCCGTGGGCTGCGCCGACGCGCGATCGTCACCACGGCCGGGGCCGTCTGGGGACCGCTCGTGGCCCTGTGCAACAGCCTTCAGCTGGACCCGGCCGTCCTCACGACGACGCCCCTGCACGCGGTACCGGCCGCCGGCCGGACGATCGGCTGGTACTCCGCTCTGACCGGCGGCCTCGCCGACGCCTACTTCTACGTCCCGCTCACTTTCGTCCGTGCCACGCCCTTCCTACCCGTCGGACTCGTCCTCGTCTGGGCGGTCCCGCTGCTGCTGCTCTACCGGCGGCGCGGGTCCCTCGCCGCGACCGAAGGCGTCGGGAGAGCTCTGGCGGTCGGCATGATCGCGGGCCTCGCGGCGGTCGCGGCCGGGATCGCTCTGCCCTATGCCGCCCGGAGCGCGCTGCCGTCCGAGGTCCGCCGGATCGCCGACCCGTCGGCCGTCCTGGGGACCCTGCCGTTCTCCGTCGTGCGCGCGAGCACGTACCTGGCGGTCACCGCCTTGCTCCAGGCGGCAGCGGCGGCGGGGACCGCTCTAATCTGCCGCAGGCTGCGGCCCGTGCTGGTTCCGCTGGCCGTGACCGTGACCGCGGTCCTCGGCACTCTGGGCTTCTACGTCAGCCATGGGACATCCCTGTGCGTCGCCGTCACCGGCGTCGCTCCGGACGTCTGCGGCGCGAGGGAGTTCATGCCCGATGCCGACGTGGCCTTCCATCTGCACGAAGTCGTCGCCTGGGGAGTGGTCGCCTCGGTACCCGCCGGACTGCTCGGCGCCGCGGTCGCGGCACTGTCCGGACACCGTCGGCGACCGTCGGACGGTGAGGAGGACACCGCGCGTGGGGAAACCCGCCGCCCGGCGCTCCTGCCGACGACGCTGGGGCTCCTGGCGGCGCTTCCTCTCGCGGGCGCGGCTGCGGGGGTTCCACAGGACTACCTCATCTGGCGACCTGCTGCTCCCGCGGTGGCCGCGCAGCCCCCCATGAACGGCCAGGACGCCCCAGGCTCGTCCGGCCGGAGGAACGACCCCTGTCTCCTCGGTGGTTGGCGTGCGTTCCCGGCCAGGCAGCGTGTACGCGTCGACGGGAGCAGGGTGTGGCTGTCCGGCGAGGGCGGCACCTGGACGTTCCGGCCCGACGGCACCCTGGTCATCGACTACGGCAAGGGCGTCTCGGAGGCGGCAACTCTCCACGGCCGCCCCGTGGTTCTTCACGCGAGTGGCAGCGTCACCACCCGGTACCGGACGGCAAACGGCAAGATCGGCTATTACAGTCCGGCCCTACGCCACCCCGGCGAGCTCAGTCTCCGGGTGGGCGAAACCTACGTCGTCCGCGAGAAACTCACCGCGTCCTTCTCCCCCGATCGCTTCCGCTGCGGAGGCAAAGCCGTTCATCTGACGCCCGTGTCTCCAACGACCGACTCTCCCTACGAGTTGACTCTCACCCGGCTCCCCTCGAAACGGAACTGAACACGGCCGAACGTGCCACTGCGGTGAGTGGGCACAACCCTCCCCGACTGTTTCGAGTCGAACCTCCCGGGGAGTCGATGATGGGCAGGTCCTGGGAAGCCGGGCAACGGGCGTGGGGCCTGGCGGCCTTGGCGCTGCTCCTCGTCCTCGGCGGAGCTGCCGTGCTCGCGGTGCCCTGCCGCCACAGCCTTTCCACCGTGCGAGCCTACGAGGCCGCACCAAAGACCTGGGCATCCCTGCCGTGGTCGGAAAGCTGGAGGACTACTCCAACGGTCGTGGCGGCCACTACTGGCTGGAGGTCACGGGTCCCCCGTCGGTATCCGGCAGGATCAGCCTTGACGACTCCGGCCCCGTGCTGTCGAGGCTGCGTAAGGGCGACCGCATCGGAGTGGTCGTCTGGCACGGCCGCCGCACCGACATCACCTTCGACGGGCGCGTTCAGCAGACGGTCGAGGCGCCGACGACGAATCCGGGTCTCTGGCTCGGCGTCGGCCTGAGCATGCCGGCCGGCGGGGTGCTCGCGCTGTACACCGCCGTTCGGCTGCGCCGTGGGACGCATGAGCCGGCCCGGCGCCGCGCCGCAGAGAGGTTCCCGCTCACCGGCAAGCTGATCGCCGGAGCCCTTGTGGTCACCGTCGTCTCCGGCATCGCCGCTTCCGGCGAACACTAGAGCGAACCGCTGGAATTCGTCGGCACCTGGCTGGCCTTCGCCTTCATCGGCCTCGCCTTGTGGGCGGTGGAGCACCGGATCCGGAACCGACGGCCCGGCTGACGGTCCCGGTGCAAGTCGGTCCCCTGGGCCACGTGAAGATGGGTCGAGGTACGGCGCAGGATGCGGGACTGTGTCCGGGGCCCGCTGGGGCTGGCCGGCCGCAAGAACAGCTGGCAGCCGGCCGAGCACACCGGCCACAACGGCCCCCGCTCCGGCTTGCAAGGAAGGCGCCTGGCGGACGCGAGCCTTGCGTGAGTGCGCGTCGGCCACACCTCCCTAAACGCACTTTATGTACATGATCGACTACCTTTTGTGTTGATGAAGGTCTGGTCGGTACGCCGCAACATCCGCCCCGGGGCACGAACCGGGGCGGCCCTCGTGGTGTTGCTGGCCGCGCTGATGCACCTGCTGGCGTGTGCCCATGGCCCCGGCCCGGCGGGTGCCGACGCCATCCGCGTCGTCTCCGCCGCCTCTCTGGGCCAGTCCTCCGAGTCGGCTGACGAAGCGTCCGCCGAGGGACAGGATCCCGGCGAAGGTGGCGGGCACCACTGCTCGAACCTGGATGAGCCGACGACGCAGCCGCCGCGTGACATCACTCCGCTCGCCGTAGCGGTCGCTCATGTGCTGCCCGCCGAAGGTATCGACGCGCTGTCCGGAGGCGCGCAGAAGCGACCACCACGGTTCCCGGATCCCGCAGCGTCCTCCGTCGAGCAGGAACGGTCCCAACTGGGCGTGTGGCGGACCTGATCGCCGCCTGAGCCGCAGCCCTGGACAGCACCCGCACGTCTGGCAACGGCTCCCGATCAGTCCAGCCTCCTTCCACCACTCAACGGCCGGCAGCCGCTGACGCCGCCGGCCGCGGGAGAAGCACGCCATGAACCAGACCACCCCCACGCCAGGCCTGACCTCGCCCGCCCAGCTCCTCGCCGACGCCAAGCGCCCGACGCTCACCCCGGCCGGACTGGTCGGCGGCACCCCCGTCCTGTGGATCGGCACCCCCTTCACAGCCGACGGCCGCGGCTTCTGGGCCAAGCTCGAAGGCCACAACCCCGGCGGCATCAAGGACCGCACCGCCCTGCACATGGTGCGAGCCGCCCACGAACGCGGACAACTGTTGCCCGGGGCCCGCATCGTCGAGTCCACCTCCGGCACCCTCGGCCTCGGCCTGGCCCTCGCCGGTGCCACGTACGGCCATCCGGTCACCGTCGTCACCGACCCCGGCATGGAACCCCTGATGACGGGACTGCTCACCGCGTACGGCGTCGAGGTCCACCTCGTCGACACCCCGCACCCCACCGGAGGCTGGCAGGAAGCCCGCCGCCGACGCGTCGAGGAACTCCTCGCCGCACACCCCGACACCTGGTGTCCCGACCAGTACAACAACCCCGACAACGTGGCCGCCTACGCCCCACTCGCCCACGAACTCATCGCCCAGCTCGGCCGGATCGACACGCTCGTCGTCTCCGTCGGCACCGGCGGCCACTCGGCCGGCATCGCCTCCGTCCTGCGCGGATACTTCCCCCACCTGCGAGTGGTCGGCGTGGACACCACCGGCTCGACCATCTTCGGCCAGCCCCCGGCGACCCGTCTGATGCGCGGACTGGGCAGCAGCATCTACCCCCGCAACGTCGCCTACGACCTGTTCGACGAGGTCCACTGGATCGGCGCGCCCGAGTCCGTGTGGGCCGCGCGCCAACTCGCCCGGCACCACTACGCCACCGGCGGCTGGAGCGTCGGAGCAGTCGCGCTCGTCGCCCGCTGGCTGGCCCGCACCCAGCCTGCCGAGGACCGGATCATCGCCGTCTTCCCCGACGGCCCGCAACGCTACGTCGGCACGGTCTTCGACGACATCTACTGCCACGAACACGGCCTCCTGGGCCACCTGCCCGCAGACGACCCGGACGAGATCGCCCACCCCGGCGACCGGACCGTCACCCGCTGGACGCGCTGCACCCGCATCATCGACCCCCTCGCCACGGCTGGCCGAAGGGACGTCAACTCCGGCGCCCTGGCAGGAGCTGCCCGATGAACAACACCCTGTGGCGGCAGACCCGCTCCTTCCCGCCCGCCGCGCGGATGTTGATGGCCAACCAGTTCGCCATCAACCTCGCCTTCTACATGCTCATGCCCTACCTCGCCGCCCACCTCTCCGGCGAACTCGGCCTGGCGGCCTGGGCGATCGGACTCGTCCTGGGCGTACGCAACTTCTCCCAGCAGGGCATGTTCCTCGTCGGCGGCACCATCGCCGACCGCTTCGGCTACAAGTTCCCGATCATGGCCGGCTGTCTGTTGCGCACGGTCGGCTTCGGCCTTCTCGGGTGGGTCGACAACCTCCCCGCCCTCATCGTCGCCTCCGCGGCCACCGGCTTCGCGGGCGCCCTGTTCAACCCCGCCGTCCGCGCCTACCTCGCCGCCGAAGCCGGTGAGCGACGCGTCGACGCCTTCGCCACCTTCAACGTCTACTACCAGGCCGGCATGCTGCTGGGCCCGCTCGTCGGACTCGCCCTGCTGGCCGCCGACTTCCGCCTCGTCTGCACGGTCGCCGCCGCGATCTTCGCCGCACTGACCGTGATGCAGTGGCACGCACTGCCCGCACGTCGCGGCGACTCCACGGCGTCGACGCCGGGCGGCGTGCTGGGTCAGTGGCGCACGGTTGTGGCCAACCGGCCCTTCCTGCTTTTCGCCGTCGCGATGATCGGCTCGTACGTACTGACCTTCCAGGTCTACCTGGCACTGCCCCTGGCCGCGGCGAACGCCCTGGGATCCAAGGGGACTTGGGCGACGAGCGGACTGTTCGTCGTCTCGGCGGCCGTCGCTGTCCTGGGTCAGCTCCGGCTCACCGGCTGGGCAGAAAAAAGGTGGAGCCCCGCGCAGGCACTGGTCCGAGGACTGGCCGCGATGGGCCTCGCCTTCCTGCCCTTGGCCCTCACTCCACCGGACGCCACCGCCGCTGTCGTCACCGCACTGGTGATGGCGGTGGCGCTGCTCGCGGCCGGAAGTGCAGTGGTCTACCCGTTCGAGATGGACACCGTCGTCACGCTCTCCGACAACCGCCTCGTCGCCACCCACTACGGCCTCTACAACACCGTCTCCGGCCTCGGCATCACCCTCGGCAACCTGGCCACCGGCGCCCTCTGGGACTTCGCCGAACGGCACAAGGCTCTCTGGCTGACGTGGTGCGCGCTGACCGTCACCGGGTTCGTGTGCGCCGCCTCCGTCGCCGCTCTAGCCCGCAGCGGACGCCTGACTGTGCGCAAGGAACCTCAACCCGCCCCCGTCTGACGCCTCAAGTGGAAGGCCGACCGGACCTCTGCGACCCGGTGAGCGGGCGGAAAGGTGTGGCCGACCGGCCTCCCGGTCGGCCACACCCACTCCTGCCGATACGTCAGCTTTTGCCGAGCATCTTGTTCATTTCCTTGATTTCGGCAGCCTGGGCCGTGATCACGTCATCCGCGAGCTTGGTGGCGGGAGCGTACCTGCCGTCGGCCTTCTCGGCCGTGGCCATCGTGATGGCGCCCTGGTGGTGCTGGACCATGATGTCGAGGAACATCTTGTCGAACTCGGTGCCGGAGACCTTCTTCAGCTCGTGCATGTCGTCGCTGCTCATCATTCCAGAGATGGAGGACGACATGTCGTGGCTCATGCCGGACATGTCCGCGGGGATCTCCTCACCCCATGACGTGAGCCAGCCGGACATCGTCTTGATCTCCGGGTCCTGCGCCCCCTTGATCTTCGTGGCGAGGTCCTTGACCTCCTGCGAGGAGGCGCGGCTGTCAGCGAGATCGGCCAAATCGATGGCCTGACGGTGGTGCTGGATCATTTCCTTGGAGAACGAGACGTCAGCGGCGTTGTGGGCGCCGGCCTTCGCCGAGGCGGTCGCGGACGGGCTGGAGTCGGAGTTCATCGACCCCATGTCGTGACCACCGCTGCCGCCGCCACAGGCGGTCAGCACGAGAGCGGCCGCAACGGCGGGCAGAGCGAGGGCGGTACGACGGATGAGCTTGCTGTGGGCGGTCATGGTTGAGCTCCTGTGTTCGGATCCGTAAAGGGCATGCCGAGGCACGGCGCCGCATCAGCGGGGCGGGCGGCGACGCGCGGGACGGTCCAGATCCGCAGGAGTTGGAGTTCGGAGAGGGAGGGCGGGGCCCGGCCGCCGTCAGGGCCGCTGCCGAACGGCGAGGTACCTACGTCCGCCGGCTCGAAGCACTCCACTACATCGGGCAGCAGTACCGGCACCAACACAGGGGCCCCGGCGACGGACGCGGACGCAGAGGTCGGGTCCGCATGACCGACATGGCCCGTGCAGCCGCCGTCGCCCGGATCGCATTCGTCCGGCATGGAGGCCATGACATCCGTGTGCGCGGACGCCGCCATCCCGCCATGCCCGGAGTCAAAGGCCGCAGGCACCGGCCCCAGACCGTGCGTGCCGATCAGGCCGAACAGCAAGGCGCACACGAGCAACTCGCAGAACCGCAACGTCCGTTGCGGTCGGGCGAGCTGTGCGGAGCCTGCCACGCCTCCATCGTAGGCATGAACCACCGGCCCCTTGCATCCCGCACATCACTGGAATACCCGCGGACGGGCGGTACCCGCCCATGGTATTGAGGCTTCCCAACAAGGAGGAACCCGTGCCCGACGTACTGACGACCCGGTACTACGTGTCCGGCATGACGTGCGGCCACTGCGAGAACGCCGTGGGATCCGCGCAAGCCCCACAGGCCAGCCGTCTACTATGTGCTTGCGTATTCGGTGGCGAAAGGGAGTCAGTGCCATGCGACGGCTGGGGGACCTTGAGGCGGAGATCATGGATCGTTTCTGGACGTGGAACCGTCCGGCGACGGTGCGTGAGGTCGTCGACGACATCAACAAGACCCGTCCGGTCGCCTACACCACCGTGATGACCGTCACCAACATCCTGTACAACAAGGGCTGGCTGCTGCGCGGCAAGCATGGTCGCGCATGGCTGTACTCGCCGGTCCGCAGCCGTGAGGCCTACTCGGCCGCACTCATGGAGGACGGTTTGGGCGAGAGCAAGGACCGCCCGGCCGCGCTGGTCCACTTCGTCGAGAACATGTCCGAGGAAGAGGTCGCCGCCCTGCGCAGGGCCCTGCGGAACGTGAGCCGACAGGCGAAGCCGTGAACGCGGTCCCCGCCCTGGTCGCCTACACGGCAGCGGTGGGGTTCGCAGCCCCGCACGTGCTGCTGCGCGGCAGCTGGACGCACCGGGCCCCCGCCCTGGCCGCGGCGGTGTGGCACGCGCTGGCGGTCTCGTTCTCGATCGCCACCGCGCTCACCGCGGCCACCCTGGCCACGCCAACCGAGCATCTGCACGCGGGACTCCTGGGCCTGCTGCACAACTGTGGACTGACCGAGGGCGCGAAACAGCCCAGTCCCGACACCGCCGACCGGCTGGCCGTCGGCCTCCCGGTGGCTATCGGGATCGCCCTCGGCGCTAGCTTCGCCTTCCACGTCGTGCGAGCCCGTCGGGCGCGGACACAACACCGGGAAGCCGTGGACCTGGTGGGGCGCCACTCGGCCCGCCTGTGCGCCACCGTCCTGCCGTACGACATCCCGGCCGTCTACTGCCTGCCCGGCCGTCACCCCCGGATCGTGATCAGCGACGCGGCGGTACGCCAGCTGACGCCCGACCAACTCGGCGCCGTCCTGGAACACGAGCAGGCCCACATCGCCGGCCGCCACCACCTGGTCCTCGCCGCTGTCGAGGCGTTCCACACGGTCTTCCCATGGGTGCCGCTCGCCCGCCACGCCCGGGAGCAGACGGCACTGCTGCTGGAGATGATCGCCGACGACCGGGCGCTGCGCCGTCACTCCCACGAGGTGCTGGCCACCGCCATGTACGAGATGGCCGCGGCGCGCGCCCCGAAGGGTGCCCTCGCCGCGGGTGGCCACACGGTACTCATCCGCCTGCAGCGGGTCCTCGGTCCACGCAGGACCGCGCACCCCGTCCTGTGGGGATCCGTGGCCGCCGCGGCTTTGGTGGTCCCGCTGCTGCCGCTGTTGGTCGCCTGCCCGCCCGGCCTCGGCTGACCCGCTCAGCAGCCTTGACCGACAGGCCGGGTGCGTGATCACTGTGCCTCAGACCCGATTGCGACACGAACTAGGAATCTACTAAGTTCTCACCGACATCCCGCCGCCGCCGGTGGCACCGACCCGACGGCCGGAACCACCCGGTCGCACACGGATCGCCACCCTCGGCGTAGCGACCGGCGCCATGAGCCGCCTGCCACCGCAGAGCCAGTCGGCGCCGGAGCCCCTCGGTGGACGATGTGCGCGAGCGGGTGGAGAAGCCCTACGCGGAGACCGAGACTCCCACCGAGGAGTGCAACGGCATCCGCGAGAACCAGAAGAACCCGCTCCCAGAGGTCGACGGCGCGCACGACTGCGGCCCCAAGCAGCAGGAGATCAACGAACCGCCCGGGAAAAAGGGCCGTTGGCGGCCTGAGCAGCGCGGATGACGGCAGGACGCGGCAGCAGCTCATGGTCGCGCCCGGCGGGCAACCCGACGTGCTCCCTCCGGTCCCGGCCGCAGCACGGGTCGCGGACCTGAAGGTGCGGCACCTGCCGTACTGCGAACTCCAGGCCAACCGGGAGGCGATCGTGCGGTTCGGCAAGGGACCGCACCTCATCGAGGCCCTGGCCCGCGCCCCGGATTGAGGCGACTCGACGGCGACCCGCCGATCGGGCGCGCGATCAAGAGTCAAGACTGGGTCATGTGGCATCAGCGCCTGAGCGGAACGGAGTTGCCCGACGTACTAAGTGAGTAAGTAGAACCAGCCCCCGACGAAGGGAAACGCCGTGATCCGGCAACGTATCGTCCTCGCCGCGGCCACAGGGCTCGCCTCGACGCTCCTGCTGGCGGCGTGCGGCGGCTCGAAGGACAGCTCCTCGAGTTCGAGCCCAGCCAACGTCGCTCCGGTCACCACGGCCACCTCGGCTCCCGCGACGTCGACACCGGCCGCCACGGGTGACTCCGCCAGCGGACACATGGCCACCACGACCATGCTGATGGCCAAGACAGTCCAGGGCATGGGCAGCGTGGTCACCGACGACAAGGGGATGACCCTCTACCGCTACGACATGGACAAGCCGACCCCGTCCATGTCGATGTGTACCGGTGACTGCGCGAAGACCTGGATGCCGGTAATGGCACAGGACTCCGTCCAGACGATGGGGGTGGAAGAGAGCCTCCTCGGCTCCGTCGACCGCTCGGACGGCATGAAGCAGCTCACCCTTGGGGGCTGGCCGCTGTACCGGTACATGGGCGACACGAAGGCCGGACAGATGAACGGCCAGGCCAAGGAAAAGATGTGGTTCGCCGTCACCCCGTCCGGCAAGAAGTCGACCATGACAGGCTGAGCGAAGTTCCGCGGCCTCGGGGCGTGCGCTGCACGAGTCAACAGACGACCGTCCGCCACTCAATGGCGACGGAGCTCCTGCCGAAGAGTCGGCAGAAGCTCCGTACTGTGCGGCGATCCCGCCCCACCGGTGTCGCGCTCCCCCGGCCCGGGCCGCTTGACGACGGTCGTCCAGTCCGGCGACTGGGCGAGGGAGTGTCTGCGGGGCCTGCTTGCGCCGTTGGAGCGCAAGAACGGCTGGACCGTTGGCCGAGCAGGCCAGTGAGCTGTGCCCGGACGGTATGCAGCGGTTGCTCAACCAGGCCGACCGGGATGCGGATGCGGTCCGTGACGAGGTTCGTGGTGGTTTCGTACTGGAGCATCTGGGCGCCGAGGACGGTGTGCTGGCCGTGGACGAGACCGGGTTCATCAAGAAGGGCACCCGGTCGGCCGGTGTGCAGCGGCAGTACACCGGCACCTCCGGGAAGATCGACAACTGCCAGGTGGGGGTGTTCCTGGCCTACGCCTCCACGAGGGGGCGGGTGTTGATCGACCGGGAGTTGTACCTGCCGACCTCCTGGATGGAGGATCCGGCCCGCCGGGCGGACGCGAGGGTCGGCGACGAGGTCACCTTCCGCACCAAGCCCGCGCTGGCCCGCGCGATGCTGGAGCGGGCGGTTGCCGCGAAGGTGCCGTTTCGCTGGGTGACCGGCGACGAGGTCTACGGCCAGGACCCCGTCCTGCGCGGCTGGCTGGCCGGGCAGCGCCTGAGCCACGTGCTGGCGATCGCCTGCAAGCACCAGTACGGGCCGCGCGGGCAGAACGCCCGCACCGATTCGGCGATCCTGCCGGAGCACGCCCGGGAGATCCGCTCGGCCGGGGAGGGTGCCCACGGTCTGCGTGAATACGCCTGGGCCCTGGTCCCGCTTCCCGGGGCGAGTGATGACGGCTTCGAAGACGCCCTACTGATCCGCCGCAGCCTCGCCGACGGTGAGCGCGCCTGCTACCTCACCCACACGCCGGCGGGTACCGCGACGGCGGAGATTGCGCGGGCCGCCGGCGCTCGTTGGGCGATCGAGGAGTGCTTCCAGGCCGCGAAGAACGAAGCCGGCCTGGATCACTACCAGGTCCGTCACTACCCGGCCTGGTACCGACCTATCACCCTGGCCACGGCCGCCGCCGCCCACCTGACCCCCTTGCGGGCTGCCACCGCCGAAAAGGGGGAGGCAACCGCGACCTGATCCGACTGAGCGTGAACGAAATCCGCCGCTTGCTGAGCAGACTCCCCCACGGCGTCCGGCACGAGGCCGGACACATCCTGCACTGGTCACGCTGGCGCCGCCGCCATCAACACCGCGCCCGCCTCAGCCACTACCGCCGCCGAGGCCACCGACCTCCGTAACTCCACCTGCCCTATCAGCACGCATTGCGCGGATGCCGGCGCGCCGTCCGTTCGTTGCCGCGCCGGTAGTTACCCGTCCAGCGGGCCATCACCAGCTGTGGATCCCCATCCGCTACCTCCCGTACGAACTGTGCCTTCCGGCTCCCGCGCAGTACCGTCGCCACGCGGCCTCGGTGCAGGATCACTACGGAGCCGTCGCCCCGTCCCTCGTATGTAAATCCCTGTGCTGCCGCCACCCGGCCCCCTTCGACATAGAGGACCAGGGTGCCGACTGCCTGGTCTTCGCGCGAACCGTTTTCCGGCGCTGCCGATTGGGTGACGTCACGGGTGACGAGTTACGGCCACTCGGTGGCCGAGCTCGACACGCCGCATGCCCGCCCTCAGGCCGCCGCAGCAGCCACCGGCACCCGTAACTGCGGCTGCAGTATTAGGCACCGATCACAGCAAACACGCAAGACGCCCCGATTCGCGAACCCCGTCACGCGGCGCATCGTCACCACGCCAGCGCCTCAGGCGAGTTGAACGGGCAGATTGCAGCCGGGGACAAGAAGGCCCCCGCGAGGATTTGAACTACTCGTAAGAAGGTTAGTAGATTCTGGCTTCGAACCTCCGCTCAGGTGTTCACTCATGAGGAGTGACGGCGGAGGGTCCCGCCCTCCGGCACGTTGGCAGGCGGCTGAAGGAAGAAGGAAGAAGGAGCTCGCCTCTATGGCGTCACACCGTCGACCAAAGCAGCCGAGCCGCACCCGCGTGACCGTCCTCACCGCGACCGCCGCAGCAGCCGTGGCCCTGACGTCCCAGGCCGCCCAGGCCGCACCGAAACCGAGCAAGGACCAGGTCAAGGCGAAGACCGACACCCTCTACGAGCAGGCGGAGAAGGCCACCGAGGAATACGACGGGGCCAAGGACAAGCAGAAGAAGCTCGAGAAGGAGATAGCCGATCTCCAGGACAAGGTCGCGCGCGGCCAGAGCGACCTGAACACCCTGCGAGACGGCCTCGGCTCGCTGGCCAGCGCCCAGTACCGGACCGGCGGCATCGACCCGTCGGTCCAGCTCTTCCTCTCCTCCGACCCGGACGACTACCTCGACAAGGCGTCCACACTCGACCAGCTGAGCGCCCAGCAGATCGAGCAGTTGAAGAAGGTCCAAGCGAAGCAACGCGCACTCGCCCAACAGCGCCAGGAAGCCGCCACCAAGCTCAAGGACCTCGCGGACACCCGCACAGAGTTGGGCAAGAAGAAGAAAGAGGTCCAGGCGAAGCTCGGCCAGGCGCAGAAGCTCCTCAACACCCTGACCACCCAGGAGAAGGCGACGTTGGCCGCAAAGGAGGAACGAGCCAGCCGCGACAGCGCACGCAGCGTGCTCAGCGACGCGAAGCCGGCCTCCGGCCGGGCGGGTGCCGCCTTCCAGGCCGCACAGACCAAGATCGGCACGCCGTACGTGTACGGTGCCTCCGGCCCCAGCTCCTTCGACTGCTCGGGCCTCACCTCCTGGGCGTACGCGCAGGCCGGTGTCTCCATACCGCGCACGTCGCAGGAGCAAGCCAACATCGGTACGCGTATCTACTCACAGAGCGATCTCCAGGTAGGTGACCTGGTGTTCTTCTTCGGCGATCTGCATCACGTCGGCCTCTACGCAGGCAACGGGCAGATCCTGCACGCCCCCCGGACGGGCACGGTCGTCCGGTACGAGTCGATGAGCACTATCGGCGGCGCGTTCGAGTTCGGGGTCCGGGTCTGATCCAGGTTCGCTTGCAAGGGCGTACAGGTCTGTCGGGTTCCCACCGCTGCTGTCGACCGCTCCAGAGAGGCCCGCCAACCGATGAGCCCACCCGGCGACCGAACGTCTCCACAATTCACGGCCACAACAAGCTGCAATTCGTGACCTGCGTCACACGACCCTCGCGCTCAAGGGAACCAGGCCTGGCCACCAACCCTGGCCAGCGACAAGGCAGTCGCAATTCGGACTTAACAACGAAGGTGCTTAGTTGAAGGCTTGCACGCGAGGCCCGCAATGACCGTTATGGCGCCAACAAGGTGCGACGCACCCGGAATTCGGGGTGCACGCTGGACACATGTGGCGCACCACACGTTCCTTGAAGATTCGGGGGAGACCCTGGTACCAGTTGTCCCCATGCCCCACACCGCTCAGATACCAAGCCACAGGAAGCCCAGCCGCAACACGTCGAGAATGGCAGTGCGGGCCGGAGTTGCCAGTGGCGTCCTCGGCACCCTGGCAATGGCCGGAGCGTCCGGCGCGGCGAACGCCTCCGAGCCGGTGACGCAGACCCTCGAACTGCCCACGCTCACCGCCGACTTGGCCGCTCAGGTCGCCCAGTCCGCGGACGCCACACAGCAGGCCGCCGCGCACTACGAACTGCAGGCGGAGCGCGATGCGGCCGCGGCCGGTGCCGCCAAGCAGGCCAAGGCGGACCTCGCCGACGCGCAGAGGAAGGCGGAGGCCAAGCAGAAGGCCGAGACGGCCCGCAAGGCCGCCGCCGAGCTGGCCACCTCCCGCAACACCGAGCGGACCACCCTGGCAACTTCCACGACCTCCAGCGCCTCGACGAGCTCGTCGACTGCCAATGGTTCGGCGGCCGCAGTCATCGCCTTCGCCAAGGCACAGATCGGCGATGCCTACGTGCTCGGCGCCACCGGCCCCAACTCCTGGGACTGCTCCAGCCTGCTCCAAGCCGCGTTCAAGCAGGCGGGCATCAGCCTCCCGAGGGTGTCGCAGGACCAGTCGACCGCGGGCACCCCGGTCTCGCTGAGCAACCTCCAGCCGGGCGACATCCTCTACTGGGGCTCCGCCGGCAGCGGCGCTTACCACGTGGCGCTCTACGTGGGCGGCGGCAACTTCGTAGGGGCTGAGAACCCGTCCACGGGCATCGTCGAAAGGCCCCTCTCCTGGGACCCGCCGACCGGGGCGGTACGCGTGCTCTGACGCGCGCCGATGTCACAACGGGCCACCTTCCCCGGACAATACTGCGTCCGGGGAAGGTGGCCCTCGCTCATGCTGAGGCAGCGCCGATGGCGTCCGACGTTGTCAAGTGTTACCGCGCCCGTCGATGGGCTGTGAACCAGCGGCTACGGTCGTCGCCGCGAACTCGCCGCCCGCCAGGGGGATTTCACGCCCGTCTCCTGGACTCAGCCTTCGTATACGCACGGATGCGGGCGCGCCCACCGCGAACCGATGAGCGCACCCAGGCGATGAGCGGAGAGCGTCAGGCCTTGTAGGCCACGTTCGCCATCATGCCGACCTCACCGTGGTACGCGTTGTGGCAGTGCAGCATCCACTGGCCCGGGTTGTCGGCGTCGAGGAACACGGACACCGTCTTCTTGGGGAGCACGATCGCGGTGTCCTTGCGCGGGCCGGAAGTGCCGAGCTGGTAGGTGTGGCCGTGCAGGTGCATCGGGTGCCACATCTCGGTCGTGTTGACGAAGTCGAGCCTTACGCGCTGGCCCTCCTCGATGACGATCGGGTACGCCTCGGGCTTCGCCATGTCGAACTGCTTGCCGTTGATGGACCAGTTGTACTTCATCATGTCGCCGGTCAGCTTGATCTGGTGCGTGACGTCGGTCTTGGCGGACTTGAGCCGCACGTCGTCGGCGGCCTGCAGCTGGGACGCCGTCATGATCATGCCGCTGAGTTCCCTCGGGCGGACCGTCGCTGAGGGCTTGCTCCCCGAGCCCGTGCGCACCAGGGCGAGGCCGCTGGCGTTCTTGCCCTCGGCCAGAGCGACGAGCGGGAAGACGCCGTCGCCGAGGGTGACGAGGACGTCGTACCGCTCCCCCATGCCTACCAGCAGGGCGTCCACCTCCTGGTGCCGGACCGGGAAGCCGTCGGTGTGGGTGATCGTCAGCTTGTGGCCGCCGAGGGCGACCCGGTAAGCGGTGTCCGAGCCGGCGTTGATGATCCGCAGGCGCACCTTCTTGCCGGGCTTGCCGGTGTAGACGTCGGGGTCGGCGGCCACCCGGCCGTTGATGAGGTGGTGCGGATACTTCACGTCGCCGGCGTCGCCGCCGAGCAGCGTGCTGGTGGCGCCCGTGAGCATGAACTTCTTGGACATGTCGCCGGACGAGGAGACCGAGGCGGACGGAGAGGCGGAACCGCCCATGTCCATCCCGCCCATGTCCCCCATGTTGCCCATGCCGGTATCCGAACTGCTGGGGCTCGCACTGCCACCCATGTCCATGCCGCCCATGTCACCCATATCGGCCATGTCGGCCATGCCGCGCTTGAGTTCGGCGAAGGCATCGTCGGGGGTGCCGGTGACGCCGTCGAGCCAGTCGTCGAGGAGGACGACCCACTCGTCGTCGTACGACAGCGGCTCCTTGGGGTCCTCGACGATCAGCGGGGCGTACAGGCCGCGGTCGAGCTGGACGCCGACGTGGGGGTGGAAGAAGTACGTGCCGGGGTCGGGGGCGATGAAGCTGTACGTGAAGGTGGAACCGGCCCGCACGGCGGTCTGGACGGCGGGCGGCACTCCGTCCATGTCGTTGCGCAGCGCGATGCCGTGCCAGTGGATCGACGTGGTGGTCTTGTTCGGGAGCTGGTTGGACAACTCGGCGATGAGAGTGTCACCGGCGGAGAGGCGGACCTCCTTGCCGGGGGTGCGGCCGTCGAAGGCCCAGGTCTTGGGCATGACCCCGCCACCCAGGTCGATCATCGCGGGTGCCGCGGTCAGGGCGACCTTCTTCCGCCGTCCCGTGGCTTTGCGCTTCATGTCGGCGGCGGTGACGGCCGAGGCGGTGGGACTGACCAGGGCGTTGCCACCGCCGGAGCCGGAGCCATTGGTACAGGCGGCAAGTACGCCTGCTCCGGCGGCTCCCAGGCCGGTGAGCAGGACGGAGCGTCGGTTGATGCTGTTCATTGCGTTGTGTCCTCTGTTTCGCAACTGCCGATGTGGTCACGGAGGGACGGCACATCGCGCGCCGTCCGGCGCGGCCTATAGGCGCAGTTGAGAGAGGACGGAGAGGTCTGGCGGAGCGCGGCCGATCAGTGCACCGGGTGTGCGTCCCGCCGCGGCCTGCCTCAGGTTCACCAGAGCGTCGAACGAGCTCTGGCCCGGTACGGCGAGCTCTACGGTGTCGACGCTCGCCGAGGTGCAGTGCTGCATGCCGGGCATGGCGCACCCGCCGTCTTCGACGTCGTGCGAGGAGTCGTCCGAGACCGACGTCGACGCATCGCCACCCATCACGTGTACAGCCTGTGCGGAACCCGGCATCACGTGCCCGGCATGGCCCGGCATCGACATGGACGAGGAGGTGCCCATCGCGGACGTCTCGTGGTGGACGAACACGGCCAGCGCAACGCAGAGGGTGAGGAACACCCCGTACGTCCAGCGGACGACTGTGCCGCCTCCGCTGTGTGCTGCCCGTATCGCCATGATCTCCACCTGTGTCGTGGTTACCGATCGCAGGAATCGACATCTTACCCCCGGGGGGTACCCGGATACTCACCCTTGGGTTCCCGACCCAGTGAGACTACGAAAATATTTAGTAGACCTCGGAGAAGTCTGACACACGTCACAATCGGACCGGCAGCGCGCCGACGCACGGGAACCGAAAGGGCCTCGATCATCTACGAACACACTTAGACCATTAGGTAAAGAAGAGGAGAAGGCAGGCACAAACGTCAATGCGCGCATGAACCTCGCGGGCGTTGCCGCGGGCGGCGGCGTGTGCGGCACTCAGCACTGCGTAGTGAACTGCACTATCGGCGACGCCGTGACCAGCACCTCGACGTCAACAAGAAGACCATGACGGTCGCGAAGAACGGCCGGACGCTGCGCACCCTGCAGATCTCCTCCGGCGAGAAGGGCTTCGAGACCTGGAACGGCACGGTGGTCGTGCTGGGCCAAGTCCCGACCATCCGCATGAACTCCTCAGCCGTCGGCATCTTCGGTCCCGAGGCGTAAAACCTCGGATCGGTGAAGTGGGACGTCCAGCTCACCCGTCCGGCACGTACGTCCACATGGCGCCGTAGAACACGGGCAAGTTCGGCGTGGTCACCGGAAGTCACGGCTGCATCGACATGAGCACGTGTGACGCCAACTGGTTCTACGACCAGGTCCACCTCGGCGACCCGGTCACCGTCTTCAACTCCGTCGACACAGTTGCAACCAACAATGGCTACGGCGACTGGAACGTCGACTGGACCACCTGAAAGAAGGGCAGCGCCGTGAGTTGAGGCGCCCGTTTCCGTGTACCCCAGCTCTGGCGACTCGTCAGGCCCCCACCTCCATCTGAAGGTCCACCCGGGCGGTGGCGCCCCCGTGGATCCGCTGGCCTGGAAAGGGAATCTGCAGATCCCCGGAGGCCATAGCGCATTGTCCGGTCTCCTCGCGGGGTTCAGCCGGACTGGTTCGTCCCGGCGTCGACGTCGAGGCCGTACGCGAGCCGGCGCAGTGCCGGGCCGTACTCGGGGTGGGTGAGGGCGTGGGCGAACTGGGCTTCGAGGTACGCCTGCGGGGAGCCGGTGTCGTACCAGGTACCGGCGATGACCTGCCCGTAGACCGGATTGGCGGAGGCGTAGGTGTGCAGGGCGTCGGAGAGGTAGATCTCCCCCTGCGGGTTGAGGTGCCAGCGGCGGGTCTGCTCCTCCAACTCGGCGACGATGCCTGGAGTGATCACGTATCCGCCGATCGCGGCGTACGGCGAAGGTGCATCCTTCGGCTTCGGCTTCTCCATACAGTCCGGAGATGCGTAGTCGGCCACCTCCGAGATCTTCCTTCACGACCGGGACGCCGTAGCGCGAGGCATCGGCGGGGTCCATCGGCATGAGCGCCAGGACGGGGGCGCCGGTGGCTTCGTACGCAGCCATGAGTTGCTGGGCACGGGGGACGTCGGCGACGAAGACGTCGTCCGCCCACAGGACCATGAACGGCTCGTCGCCGATGATGCGGGAGGCGTTGAGGATGGGGGTGCCGTTGCCGTACGGCCCGTTCTGGTGGATGAAGCTGACGTGCGCGGCCAGGTCGGAGAGTTCGCGCACGGTGTCGGCGAGTGCGTGTTTGTCCGTGGTCCGCAGTTGCAGCTCCATGTCGGTGTCGGGGGCGAAGTGCTGCTGGATCAGGGTCTTGCGGCTGGAGGTGACGATGGTGATGTCTCTGATCCCCGAGGCGACGAGCTCTCGCACTGTGTGCTCGATCACCGGCTTGTCGCCGATGGGAAGCATCTCCTTGGGCAGGGCCTTGGTCAGCGGGAGGAGGCGGCTGCCCAGGCCGGCGACCGGGATCACAGCTTTGCGGATCATGGGATTCCTATCGGGTTCGACGGGGTGAGTGTGTGCCCAACGGGGCGAGCCGGCCGGGCAGTTGGCGTCACCGATGGCATTTGGCGGCGCGGTGAGAAGTCGGGGGACTCGGTCACCGCGAGGCGGTCTCCCGTGTCGCGCAGAGCCGTGCCAGCTGTGAACGGAAGTCGTCGAGCAGCGCCAGGGCGCCGGCCTCGCTGAACTCGCCCGCGTCGTAGGCGGTCCGTCCCACGAGAGCTCCCTGGGGGGTGCGTCGGACCCGCAGGAAGAAGCCCATGTGGTTGTCTTCCTGCTCGGTGCCGGTGGAGTGGGTGACTTTGCCGTGTGCCTGGCCGAAGGCGAAACCGCCGGTGTCGACGTTCGGGAGGTACTCGAACATGCGGTACCAGGTCGGCGCCTGGCCCGTGAGCCCGGGAACCAGTTGGGGGACGGTTCCCAGAAGATCTCGCAGGGGGAACTGCGCCCGTTGGTAAGTGCCTGTGACGGAGGTCCGGACCCTGGTCGCCCAGTCGGGCCCGGACTCGCCCGACCTGGTGCGCAACCGCAGCACGGTGGGATAGATGAAAGGGCCGATCAACTGCCGGGCTTCCTTACGGTCGCGCTGCTCGAAGACAGTGGCCAGCAACAGGTCATCGGTGTCGGTGCGGGCCCGCAGTGCGAGGGCGAACGCGGCCAGGAGCGTGGTGAACGGCGTGCTGCGATGACGTCGCGACCAGGCGAGCACCGTGCGCATTTCGGCGTGGTCGAGCAATTCGGTACGCAGCACCCGGCTGGCGGGAGACGACCCCGGTCGGAAGGAGATGTCGCGTTCGTACCGGGGTGGGTGGACGCCGGCGAGCGCGGTCTGCCATGCCTCGCGATCGGATGCTGCCCTGTCGGCGAGCCGCTCGACCTGCCAACGCGCGTACTGGCCGTACTGCATCGTGTTGGGCGGCAGTTGCTGTCCGTGCAGCCGGGCGGTGTACAGCGCGGCCAGTTCGGTGACGGCCAGCCGCAGGGACGTCGGATCGACGGCGAAGTGGTGGAAGACCAGACCGATCAGGTGTTTTTGCGGGTGGCAGGTGATGAGGAAACCCCGGACGGACGGGGGCGAGCCGAGATCGACCGGAGTCTCTTCCAGGAGGGCCGCCAGCCGGTTCGCGTCGGTTGCGGGATCGCCGGACGTGTCGAGCGGCTCCAGCGAGGCGTCCTCGACGGACTCGATCTCCATCTGGGTGGTACCTGCCACCGGTTGGGACCGGAGCGGCTCGTGCCGCGCGATCAGGTCCCGGAACGCCGCGTCGAGGACCTGGGGGTCCAGTGCTCCCTGCACGTCGACGACGATGTTCATGGTGTTCCGGGGGTTGGTGACGGCGCCGGGCCGGATCTCCTCCGCCTGTATGGCGTTCCTCTGGGAAAGGGACATCTCGCATCTCATCGTGCGCTCTCCTTGATCAGGGAGTCCGGGTAGCTCGTGGCGCGGGCTCGGGCGTCGAGCAGGCGGTGGTGCATGCCTTCGAGGAGCGCTGGGGACCGCCCGCTCCGCTGCCAGGCGGCGTACGGGATCCCGAAGCCGAGTCGCTCCCACAGGCGGGCGTTGTGCGCCTCGTGTGCTCCGAAAGGCTCAAGCAGGACGACGGGGGTCGCTGCGGCCAGTGAGTCCATCAGGGTGCCGCCGCCGGGCTTGCTGATCATCGCCAAGGCGCTGCGGGCCAGGTGGAAGGAATCGTGGTGCGCCACGGATCGCCGGAAGTCGGCCGTGCCGTCGGACCGCACCTGGCCGAACGGCGGGAATCCGTCGTCGTGCCAGGGGTGCCAGCTCGGGTCGATCATGAAATACCGGCAGTCAGGGGCGCGGGACTGGGCTCCGGCGCCGGGGATGTCTCCGCGCTCGTACGCGATGATGTCCAACGCCAGCCCGCAATCGGCGAGTTCGCGGGCACGGGCCGCGTATGTCCCCATGCCCCAGCCACCTCCATGGACCAGGAAGCGGGGTTCCCGGTGCGCCCAGCCGACCGGTTCGGCCAGGCTCACCGGGATGGTCCGGGCGATCGCACCCGCGTGTTCCTCCAGCAGCCAGACTCGCCGGCAGCCTGTCCGCGTCCCGTCTGCTCCCGTGTCCGACGACGCGGCAGACGTGAACGAGGGCGACGCGACCGAGTCGACGTGGCAGGCATGGACCCGGACGCCGGGGCGCTGTGCTGCGTACCACCGGGCGGTGGGCAGCCAGAATCCGGAGAGCACCACGAGCAGGTCCACCTCTGCGGCCGTCCACTCGGCGAGCAGCGCCCGGACGGCTTCCTCGTCCAGGCCCGCGGAGTTCTGGTTCGACAGCCGCTGTCCGGCCAGTGCCAATCGGAAGTCGCGGTGAAAGGCGTGCTTGGACGCGGGTATCCGGCTGCGCCTGTCCTGCGGTAGGAACCGCTCGAGCACGTCGACGCGGACCGGTTGGCCGCACTCGGTGAGCCGGCGGGCCAGCAGCAGTCCCGGTACGTGCACTCCCAGTGCCACGCCCGAGGTGAGCACGGCGATCATCGATCGGCCCCGGTGGCGAGGGCCAGGGTAGGCAGCGCGTCCTTGAGTTTGTGGCGGCAGAAGCGCTGGGTGACGAGATGCCGGGGACCCGCGTAGCCGCGGGGCACCGCCTCGACGATCATGATCAGGTACAAGTAGGCCTGGTAGAGGGTGAGGCGCCGGCGCAGCCGAGGTGTGAAGTCGACCTGCCCTACGGCCTCTTGGTAGCCGGCCACGAACGCGGCGTCCTTCTCGATGTCGTCGAACAGGGCCAGTGAGACGAAGTCGGCGTGCGGGTCACCCCAGAAGGCCCGCTCGGCGTCGACGAGTCCTTCGATGCGCGGTCCTGCCGAGCCGGTGTCCAGCACGATGTTTCCCTCCCAGAGGTCGAAGTGGACCAGCGTCCGTGTGATGACCTCGTCCAGGGCCGGGATCTGCGCGGCGGCGAGCTCGCGGACGTGGCCGGGTGGCACGGGCACGGACACCTCGAAGCGTTCGGCGTCGGCGAGTACCGCGTCGAGCATCGTGAGGAAGACCTCGGCCCACCTGTTCCCGTGCAGTCCGGTCTCCGGCTGCGGGTAGCCGAAGGCGGGCCCGTGGATCCGGCGCAGACCGGCCACCAGTTGGCCGAGCTCGTGCCGCAGTCGGCGGCGCACCGGGCCGGTCAGCTCCTTGCGCGCGCGATGCCACGACGTCCCTCGCAGAGCGGAGGTGACCAGGAAGTCGCGGCCGATGCGGATACGGTCGAATCCGGCGTGGTGCAGCGCGGGTATTGGTGCGGTGTTCGCGGCCAGTTGGAGGAAGAGCGCCTCGGTCCGCATGATGTGGTGCTCGTAGGTGAGCAGTGGCATGTCCGGGGGCGGCGCGACCTTCAGCACCACCGCGCCGACGCGGTCCAGCTCAAGCAGCCATACGGCGTTGAACATCCCGTCGGTGAGTTCGCGGGTCGCCAGGACGGCGGTGCATTGGCCGAAGCCGTCGCTCACCGCTTCGGACAGCTCCTCGCCGCTCACCGCTTGCCTGGTCCGATTGTGCACGGCACTCACTCCTTGGTTGTGTGGCCGGTGCCGGACCGCAGCAACCGGATCATGGAAGCCGCGAAGAACGCGCTGATCAAGGCCCGGGAGAGCAGGTAGGCGGTGGACCACAGCAGGCTCAGGGCGACCGCGTCGGAGCGGGGCAGCAGCTTCCACGTGTCGGTGAGCAGCAGGACACAGACTCCTTGCGGACCGCCGAACCCCCCGACGGAGACGGGCAGTTGGGTGGCGAGGAGGAACAACGCGCCGAACTGCGCGAGGTGTCCCGGGCCGAGGCGGTGGCCCGAGTCGAGCAGCAACAGCCACCAGGCGGCGATCATTGCCAGCGCCAGGGCGAGCCGCAGCGCCAGTTGCATCGTCATCTGGGCGGGGCTGCTACGGATGAAGGCGGCAAGGAACTCACTGCCGCGTATCCGGGGGAAGACCCGACGTGCCGCCGGCAGCCAGGCCCAGAACAGGAGGAGAGCCAGTGCCGGGCACGCGCTGATGCCCAGCAGCACGACGTCTGCGGACAGTCCGGTACTGCCGAGCGCCGCGCCGGCCAATACGAATGCGATCACCGCGGCGGCGTCGGCGATGGTCAGGATCTCGGTGGCTCCAAGGGTCCGTGCCATCCCCACCCGCCAGTGGCGGTGAAAGTACACCGGGGCGATCAGCTTGGTGAGAGGCGGGAAGATCAGCCCGAGAAGCTGTTTGCCGCACACGATCGTCACTACGTCACGGATGGGCACATGAGGGGCGAGATGGCGGCGGTAGACCAGTGTGAACCCGGTGGTGTCCAGGGCGTAGAACGCCACGGTGTAGCCCAGGGTCACCAGAGCGATCAACCCTGGGTGGGTTTCGTGGAGGGCTCGGGCCAGAGCTGTCCGGTCGACTCCGCGCAGTGCCCACCAGCAGATCGCACCCGCGGCGCCTGCTGCGGCCAAAGCGCCGGTGATCCTGCGCAGCGGTCCTTTGCGCGCACGGATAGATGGGCCCGCGTTGATGGGTGTTCCGACGGCTCCGGTCATCGTCCGGGCCTTCCGCTGAGGGCATCGAGGTAGACGTCCTCCATGACGGCGATCCGCTCGGCGGCGGCATCCGAGCAACCCACAGCGCCTGGCTGGTCCAGTGTGCGGAGGATCCGGGAGAGCTGATCGTCGTAGTAGACGGACGGTGCGAAGGACTCGACCCGGGGTCGGCCGTCCTGAGGGGCGATGACCAGATTGACGGGGAACGGTCCGGCAGCCGGTCGCAGGAAGTTGTTCAGCCGTACCCGGCCGCCGGTGAAGATGAACTCGTGCTTCGCGCAATGCTGCTCGGCCAGGGCGGCGTCAAGTGTGGCGCGCAGACCGGACGGCCAGGTCAGCGTGGCCGTGAAGTCCAGGTCCACACCGCCCGGACCGCTGAAGCCGGAGTGGCCGCCCGCGATGGCCTCGGCGAGACCGACCGTGGCCTGTACGGCCTGCAGCCAGTAGCTCGCAGTGTCGAGAAACGCGCCGCCGCCCAGCTCGGGCACGAAGCGGTAGCTGGAGCCGGCCGGGACGTCGAAGGCGATCCGGGAGCGGATCCCGGTCAGTTCGCCCAGTTCCCGCGATGCGATCAGGGCTCGGATCACGGCCTGCCAGGGGTGATGGGCGGTCATGACTGCCTCAATGACGTGGACACCGCCGACCACCGCAGCGGTCCGCAGCGTGTGCAACTCGTGGCGTCCGAGGCACAGCGGCTTCTCCACGATCACGTGCTTGCCCGCACGGGCGGCCTCGGCAGCCCACTGGGCGTGAGCCGAGTTGTGCAGCGACACATAGACGGTGTCGATGCCCGGGTCGGCGAGCAATGCCCGGTAGTTGCGGTGGGCGACGGGGATCCCGTGGGCCGCGCGGAAGGTCTCGGCCCGGTCGGCGGTACTGGCGGCGACTGCCCGCACCCGTACGCCGGGCCGCCCGGCCGAGGGCCGCACGATGGCCCGTTCCGCGATCCCGGTTGCGCCGAGCAGCCCGATTTCATGGGGCATGTGACACCTCGGTGGGCTGTCGGCCCATCAGGTCCAGGGCCTCGCCCATGGTCTCGTCCAGCAGTCGGTCCTCTTCTTGGCTGCGGGCCACCACGGCGTAGAAAAGACGGCCTCGCGGCGGCCGCAGTGTTCCGGCTGTCAGCGGGAGCAGCCCTGGACGGTCCGCCCGGAGCAGTGCGCCACGTTCGTCCAGGACGGTCGTCAGTTGATCGAAGACACGGAAGGCCGTGGACGGTTCGGGCAGGCGCACCGTACGGACGGACATCCGGGCCGTCGTGCCCGGGCCGGCCAGCCGCCGCTCAAGGGCCAGGCTGATCAGGCCCATCGAGACCCGGGGGTTGATTTCGAGAACCGGGACGAGGGAACCGTCGCGCAGGAGCATCGAGTCGACGCAGACCGGACCGTGGTACCCCTCGGCGGCCAGGGCCGCACCGACGCCGTTGATCAACTCCCGGTAGCGGGCCTGGGCGAGGTGCTGTTCCAAAGCTGCCGGGATGGGACGTGATCCGATGTAGGAGAACTCCTCGTTCTGCATGAGCCTGATGCCGCCCCAGCGGATCTCGCCGTCCCCGGTGACGTGGATCTGCGCCGAGAAGTCGGCGGCCCGGTCGTAGTGGGGCTGCACGAGCAGCTCGACGGCCGCGCCCCGGTCCACCTGCCGTTGAAGGACCCGGGCGACGGTGGCCAGCATCCGTGGTGATGACACCGCGATGGTGCCGCGACCGGCCACACCGTAGGGGTCCTTGATCACTGCCGCAGCGGTGCCAAGTTGTTTCACCTGCGCCAGTAGTTCCGGTACCGACCTGGCCACCGTGCCGGCGCCGCGGAGTCCCATCGTCCGTACGAGCGCGTTCGACCACGTCTTCGAGGAGACCCGGCGCACCACGTCGACACCGGGCAGATCCGCCCGCAGACCACAGGCGCGGATCAGGGGTGCGGTCTCCGGCAGGACGGCGTAGGGCGCCAGGCCGTAGCCGGCCAGGTCTCCGGGCGGCGCGTGCAGCAGCCGCTGCTCGACCGTCAGGTGCGTGTCGTCGTCGTCGGTAACGGCGGGCGGCACTGCCCGGTACCGCAGCGCGATGCCGGCTCCGGCCAGGGCGCCGATGAACGAGTCCGGCAGGGCTGACCCGGTAATCAGCAGGTCATCGGGGCCGCACAGTACGGCGAGCAACTCATCCATGGCAGCGACCACCCGGTCGCCGCCCGGGCTGCGGACATTGGGGAGCGTGGCCAGCCCGCTCGGACGCCAGCTGCGCTCGGCGTCGAACGTGCCGAGCCGGATCAGCTTGCTCTCGCTCATATCGGCCGACGCTGATGCTGCTGGCGCGCGTCGGCCGTCACGAATTCGCAGAACTGCCGTACCGAGTCGAGCTGTACGAGCTCCAGGCTCTCGAAGTCGAGTTCCAGGTCGAATTCGTCCTCGATGCGGAGCAGGAACGTGATCATCTGGATCGAGTCGAGCCCGAGGTCGTTGACGATTCCGGTGTCGTCGGTGATATCGGCCACCAGATCCTGTCCGAGGATCCCGCCCAGGACGGCCTTGACCCGCTCCTGGACCGAGGCACCCGATCCATAACCGTTCACCTGGTCACACTCCGTTCAGATAGAGAAGGATGCACTTGGAGCAGACGGGCATCAGTCCGGTGCCGCTGAGTACCTCTCGCACCCGGCGGAACGGTTCGCCCTGCCAGACCTCGGAAACGCTGTTCGCGTAGAGGTCCCCGATGACGAACTCGGGGAAGAACTTGCAGGAGCTGACCTTGCCGTCGGCGTGAACCTCCAGCCGGTTGGACACCGCCAGACAGCGGCTGCGCTGCTGCGCCGGCTGCGGCGTTCCCAGGACGAAGTCGGCGACCTCGTCGGGTTCCAGCTGCGGCTGGTAGCGGATGCGCACCCGCCATGTCCGTTCGGCGAGCTTGGCCATGGACCGGCGCAGTGTCTCGATGAGGTCGGGGTTCAGGCGGTAGGTGTAGGAGTGCCAGGTCGGTTTCGCGCCGGGGGACGGCTGGTCGAGCCATTTGAAGGACTTCTCGTACAGTTCGTCCATGGACTGGGCCACAGGCGGGCTGATGTACCAGGGGAACTGGAAGTAGACGGAGTTGACGCCGAGTTCCTCGGCCCACTCCATGAACTCGTACATGCCGCCCACGGTTTGGTCGCTCACCATGCAGGAGATCGAGATCTCTCCCTGGAATTCTCCTGAGCGCTGAAGGTCGAGCATCGTCTTGATGTTGCGGATCGTGCGCGGGAAGGTGCCGCGTCCGCGGAGCGCCTCGTGGTCGCCGCCCAGGCCGTCCAGGCTCACCAGCAGATTCAGGCCTGGCCCGAGCGGCAGCAGGTGGGGCAGATTGCGCTCCAGCATCAGGCCGTTGGTGCACATGTTGATGGTGCGCGGGGTCCGCGCCAGCAGCTCCGAGATCTCCGCGAAGCGGGTGTGCATCAGCGGCTCGCCGCCCCAGAGGAAGACCTTGGCCCGCGTCTCCTCGGTGGCCTGCAGCACCCGGTCGATCACGTCCACGTCCAGCTCGGTGCGTTGCTTCTCCTTGCTGAAGTCGTGGAAGAAACCCTGATCGCTCCACTGGTAGCAGTGGTCGCATCGCAGATTGCACCGATAGGTGAGCTGCATGCTCACCTCACGCGGCATCGGCGTCGCGTATCCCGGATCGAGGACGAGGTTTCTCCGGGTCTCGGAGCGAATGGCGACGGTGCGTCGCAGATCGGCGAATTCGCTGGAATTCAACTTGCGGTCTGTTTTCGGATGCACAGTGCATTCCTCTTGTTGTCGGCCGGCAACGCATCTGCGCCACAGTGGCTTTATCTGCGTGCCGGCCCGGTGACGGTCCAGGTGTCGTTTCCGGTGAGGAGTGCGCCGAGGTCGCCCTTGCCCTGTTGTTCGACGGCTCGTTCGAGCTGGTCGGCCATGTCGGCGTCGTAGACCGGGCGGTCGATGTCGCGCAGTACGCCGATCGGGGTGTGGTGCAGAGTGTCGGGGTCGGCGAGGCGGGACAGCGCGAAGGCGTTGGTGGGGCTGGCCGCGTGCGCGTCGTGGACCACGATGTCCGACTGGTTGGCCTCGGTGACATCGACCACCCGCAGGTCGCCGGTGGCCGGGTCGCGTACGACACCGCGCGAACCGTCGACCCCGAAGCGGATCGGCTGCCCGTGTTCCAGGCGGATGAGGGCTTCCTGGGCGGACTGTTGGTCCTTGAGTGCGTCGAAGGCGCCGTCGTTGAAGATGTTGCAGTTCTGGTAGATCTCGACCAGCGCGGTACCGGGGTGGGCGGCCGCCTGGCGGAGGACCTCCGTCAAGTGCTTGCGGTCCGAGTCGATCGTGCGGGCCACGAAGGACGCCTCCGCGCCGATCGCCAGCGACACGGGGTTGAAGGGGGCGTCCAGCGAACCCATCGGCGTCGACTTGGTGATCTTCCCGACCTCCGAGGTCGGTGAGTACTGGCCCTTCGTCAGGCCGTAGATCCGGTTGTTGAAGAGCAGGATCTTGAGGTTGACGTTGCGGCGCAGAGCGTGGATCAGGTGGTTGCCGCCGATGGACAGCGCGTCGCCGTCGCCGGTGACCACCCAGACGCTCAGGTCGCGGCGCGAGGTGGACAGGCCGGTGGCGATGGCGGGGGCGCGGCCGTGGATGGAGTGCATCCCGTAGGTGTTCATGTAGTACGGGAAGCGGGAAGAGCAGCCGATGCCGGAGATGAAGACGATGTTCTCGCGGGCCAGGCCGAGTTCGGGCATGAAGCCCTGTACCGCGGCGAGGATCGCGTAGTCGCCGCAGCCGGGGCACCAGCGCACTTCCTGGTCCGACTTGAAGTCCTTCATCGACTGCTTCGCGTCGGCCTTCGGGACCAGGGAGAGTGCCGTGATCCCCTGCGTCGGGTGGTCGACGACGGGTGCCTCAGACATCTGCGCTCTCCTCCTGCACGGCGGTGATGGCGCGGGCGAGCTGCTCGGCCTTGAACGGCAGGCCGGAGACCTGCGTGTACGAACGCACGTCGACCAAGTACCTGGCCCGCAGCAGTTGGGCGAGCTGGCCGAGGTTCATCTCCGGGACGACGACGCGGTCGTAGGAGCGCAGCACTTCGCCGAGATTTCCCGGGAAGGGGTTGAGGTGGCGCAGATGCGCCTGCGCGACGGCGCCGCCGGCACGCCTGATGCGCCGGACGGCCGCGGTGATGGGCCCGTACGTGGAACCCCAGCCGAGCACCAGAGTGCGCGCTTGCCCGGAAGGGTCGTCGACCGCGATGTCGGGGACGGTGATTCCGTCGGTCTTCGCCTGCCGGGTGCGGACCATCAGGTCGTGGTTGGCCGGGTCGTAGGAGATGTTGCCGGTGCCGTCCTGCTTCTC
This sequence comes from Streptomyces hokutonensis, assembly GCF_042751305.1. Taxonomy (GTDB): domain Bacteria; phylum Actinomycetota; class Actinomycetes; order Streptomycetales; family Streptomycetaceae; genus Streptomyces; species Streptomyces hokutonensis_A. The sequence continues at coordinate 639,659 of NZ_JBHYWD010000001.1, read as the reverse complement.
GATGCCGCCGATGCGGTGTTCGAGTCCCGGTGTGCCGGGGACCGCCCAGGGCCGGGCCAGGGTCTGCGGGTCCCGCTTGTACGGCCAGAAGGCTTCAGTGCCGTCGGCAGCAGTGTGGTTCGGCCGTGTGGCGAACTGGACGCGCAGGTCCGGGAGTTCGTCGGCCTCGGGGATCCGCCAGGGTTCGGAGCCGTTGGCGAGGTAGCCGTCGGAGAGCAGGAAGACGGGGGTGCGGTAGGCGAGTGCGATGCGGGCGGCCTCGACCGCGGCGTCGAAACAGTCCGCGGGGGTGCGCGGCGCGACGATCGGTACCGGCGCCTCGCCGTTGCGCCCGTACATCGCCTGGAGGAGGTCGGCCTGTTCGGTCTTGGTGGGCAGACCGGTGGACGGGCCGCCGCGCTGGATGTCGATCACCAGGAGCGGCAGTTCGAGGGAGACCGCGAGGCCGATGGTCTCCGACTTCAGCGCGACGCCGGGACCGGAGGTGGTGGTCACCGCGAGCGAGCCGCCGAAGGCCGCGCCGAGCGCTGCGCCGATGCCCGCGATCTCGTCCTCGGCCTGGAACGTGCGTACCCCGAAGTTCTTGTGCCTGCTCAGCTCGTGCAGGATGTCGCTCGCCGGGGTGATCGGGTACGAGCCCAGGTACAGCGGCAGGTCTGCCTGCCTGCTCGCGGCGATCAGGCCGTACGACAGGGCCAGGTTCCCCGAGATGTTGCGGTACCGGCCCGCCGGAAAGGCCGCCGCGGCCGGCTGCACCTCGTAGGAGACCGCGAAGTCCTCGGTGGTCTCGCCGAAGTTCCAACCCGCCCTGAACGCCGCGATGTTCGCCTCGGCGATGTCCGGCTTCTTCGCGAACTTCTTCCGCAGGAAGCCCTCGGTGCCCTCCGTCGGCCGGTGGTACATCCAGGACAGCAGCCCGAGCGCGAACATGTTCCTACTGCGCTCGGCCTCCTTCCGCGACAGCGGGAAATCCTTCAACGCGCCCACGGTCAGGGCCGTAAGCGGCACCGGGTGCACCGCGTAGCCCTGGAGCGAGCCGTCGTCCAGCGGGCTGGCGGGGTAACCGACCTTGGCCAGTGCGCGCTTGGTGAACTCGTCGGTGTTCACGATGATCTCCGCACCGCGCGGCAGGTCGTCGATGTTCGCCTTCAGTGCGGCCGGGTTCATCGCCACCAGAACATCGGGGGCGTCGCCCGGAGTCAGGATGTCGTGATCGGCGAAGTGCAGCTGGAAACTGGATACTCCCGGCAGGGTGCCTGCGGGGGCCCGGATCTCGGCCGGGAAGTTCGGCAGCGTCGACAGATCGTTCCCGAACGACGCCGCCTCCGAGGTGAACCGGTCCCCCGCGAGCTGCATCCCGTCTCCGGAGTCCCCGGCGAATCGGATGATCACCCGATCCAGCCGCCGGATCTCCTTGGCCGGACGGCGCTGCTCACCAAGGACCGGCTGTTCGGCCGCCGGGCTGCTGACCTGACTCGTCACTGGATCGGACCTCCGTCGAAGCGGCGCGCGCGTGTCGCCGTGACTCTGTTGTGGGACGGCGTCCGGTTCATCCGCCGTGGTACGGGCACTGACCGCGGCCGAGGTCGCGGGCCTGGTCGTCGAGGTAGAAGTTGGGGCGCTGGTCTGCCTGGTCGTAGTAGCGGTGGAAGACCGGGGTGATGCCGCCGGACAGCGGGGGGACGATCCAGGTCCAGTCGGCGGGGACGGTTCTGCCCGCGCGCTGTTCCTTCTCCAGGTGGGTCAGGAAGCGCCGGGACTCGGTGTGGTGGTCGCTGATACGGGCGCCGGCCTCGTTGAAGGAGTGCAGGACGGCCACGTTGAGTTCGACCAGGGCGCGGTCGCGCCACAGGGAGGTTTCGCTGTCGGTGTCCAGACCCAGGCGGGTGGCGATGAGCGGCAGCAGGTCGTAGCGGCCTTCGTCGACCAGGTTGCGGGCGCCGATCTCCGTGCCCATGTACCAGCCGTTGAAGGGGGCGAGCGGGTAGTCGAGGCCGCCGATGCGCAGCCGCATGTTGGAGATGGCCGGCAGCGCGTGCCAGCGCAGTTCCAGGTCGGCGAACCAAGGGTGCTCGGGGTGGCTGAGCGGGACTTCGAGGACGGCGTCGGCGGGGACGTCGAAGAGCTGCGGCTTGGTGTCGTGGGTGCTGATGACCAGGGGCAGGACGTCGAAGGCGCCGCCGGGGGCGTTCCAGCCCATCCGCTGGACCAGTTCGGTGAAGTCGGCGTACGCGGGGTCCCCGGTGACGCTGCCGTCCTCCTGGCGGTAGCCGGCGTAGCGGATGAGCTGGTCGTTCCATACCCGCGGGCTGGGGCGGCCGGGGACGTCGGGGGCGAAGACGGAGATCACCGGGCGGATGCGGCCGCCGTTGGTGCCCTGGCGGAGATGAGTGATGAGGTGCTGGTGGATCTCCTCGGGGGCGGTGGCGTCGCGCCGGTCCAGGACCTGGAGGCTGTTCCAGTACAGGCGGCCGATGCAGCGGCTGCTGTTGCGCCAGGCCACCCGGGCGCCGAAGGCGAGTTCGGCGGAGCTGTGGCGGTAGGTGCCGGTGTCGCGGATCTGCCGCTGTATCTCCTGGAGCCGCGCGTGGAGGGAGTGCGGCTGGTCGGGGTGTTCGCGGTGGTGCATCCGGATGAAGTCCTCGGCTTCGGCGGGGTCGGCCTGGCCTGCCCCGCCGGAGACAGGGAGCGACGCGGGGTCCTCGTAGGGGGGCTGGGGGCGCGGGGGCGGGTGGGGCGCGAGGCGTGCGGCAAGGGTGTCGGAAGGGTTCATGGCCTGTCCTCGGAAGGGGGCAGCTCGGCCCGGGGCGGCGGGTGTCGGGAGGAGCGGCCGGTGGCCGCCCGCTGTCGTGCGCGTGGGCGCCTGCGCCGGTCACCGGGGCCGGGCACCGACGACAGGTTGTGGTCCCGGTGACGGCGGGGCGCCCACGCGGTTCTTGGGGGCGGCCGGGCGTCAGGCGCTGCTGCCGGGTGCGGCGCCGACGGACTGCCCGGTCCGGGGCGAGCGGGCGATGGAGGTGCCGAACAGTTCGTCCCAGTAGGGGGCGCTGATACCGAAACCCCGGGTGTCATCGCGGAAGTGATGGCGCATGTGGTACTCGCGCAGGGTGCGCAGCAGGCGGTTCTTCGGTTTGCCGTGGTGCAGGTAGAGGTGGATCAGGTCGTAGGCGAGGTATCCGACGATGTAGCCGGCTCCGAAGACCAGCGGCAGACCGAGCAGGCCGCTGGAGAAGTAGAAGGCCGACCCGACCATGGGGATGCTCAGCAGGGGGCTGAGGATGGAGCGGCGGGCGTCCTGCGGGTACTCGTGGTGGACACCGTGCAGGAGGTAGTGCAGCTTGGCGCCGAAACCGCGCTCGGGTTCGTAGTGCAGGACGATCCGGTGGCCCCAGTATTCGGACAGGGTCCAGTAGACGTAGCCGGCGAGCCCCCAGCCGAGGAGGGACCAGCCGCCGCCGCGGCCGACCGAGACGACGGTGGCGCCGATGGCGATGGGCGCGAACATGATGACGGTGGTGGCAGGGCTGACGTGGATGATCTTGTCAAGGAGCCGAATGCCGGTCACGGAGGGGGCGTTGCCCCGCCGGACGGCACCCTTGCTGACGGAGCTCGGCTTGGTCGGGGCGTTCACAGACTCGCCTCCCTCGGCCCGATGTGGCCCAGCCGGGCCTCGTAGCCGATACGGGCCTGGTAGTCGGTGGTGCGCAGCAGCTGGTCGGCCTTCAGGAGCCGTCCCATGGCGTCGCGCCAGGGCTGGGGCAGCAGGAACAGGGAGCGGGTGACCGGGTTGGTCCAGCCGGGGACGTAGACGTTGTAGCGGGGTCGGCGGGCGGTGCGGAGCACGGCCGCCGCGATGTCCTGGGGAGTGAGCAGGGGGACGAAGCGGCCCTTGCTGACGCCTGAGGTCAGTTCGGTCTGGGCGGGGATGGGCAGGATGATCGACAGGTCCACGCCGGAGCCGCGCAGTTCGGCGCGTACACCTTCTGACAGGCCCACCACGGCGTGCTTGGCGGCCGAGTAGGTGGCGCAGCCGGGCAGACCGATCATGCCGACGGCGGAGACCATGTTGATGATGTGGCCGTGTCCGCGTTCGCGCATCGGGCCCAGCGCGGACTTCATGCCGTTGATGGTGCCGAGCAGGTTGACGTTGATCTGGTGGAGGGTGGCCTCGTCGCTCTCGTTCTCGAAGCGGCTGACCAGCATTTCGCCCGCGTTGTTGACGAAGATGTCGATGGGGCCGAGGTCGGCCTCGACCGTCTTCCAGAACTGTTTGACGGATGCCGGGTCGGTCACGTCCAGCGGGTAGGCGTGGGCGCCGATCTGGTCGGCGACCGTGGCCGCGAAGTCGTGGTTGCGGGCGCCGATGGCGACCTTGGCGCCCTGCTTGACGAATGCCTCGGCGGTTGCGCGGCCGATGCCGCGGCTGCCGCCGGTGATGGCGACGACCTGGTTGGTCAGTTTCCTCGACACGGGTCCTCCTGGGTGGGGAGCTGTTGGGGTTCGGGTGGCGGTCAGGCGAGGGCGTGGAAGCGGCGTGAGTACCAGATCAGGGGCTGGCTGTGGGTGTATCCGAGAGCGTTGACGCGGCCGGTGAGGATCGTGTGGTCGCCGCCGGGATAGGTGTCCTGGACCTGGCAGGAGAGCCAGGCCAGTGCCCCGTCGAGGACGAGTGACCCGTCGGCCTCGTGCCGGCAGGAGGCCGCGTCGAAGCGCTCGCGCTGGTCGGTGTCGCGGTCGGCGAAGTCCTTGGCGAGGTTCGCCTGGTCCTGGCGCAGCACGTTGACGGCGAAGGTGCCGTGGTCGCGGATACGGACCAGGGTGCGGCTGTTGTTGTCGACGCACACCAGGACCAGGGGCGGGTCGAGGGACAGGGAGCAGACGGCGCTGGCCGTCATGCCGGCCGGGCCGTGGATTCCGTCGGTGGTGATGACGCTCACCCCGGCGGGCAGGTGGGCCATGACGTCGCGGAACGCCTGGGCTGACGGCTGTGCGCAGGGTCCGCCGGGACCTGCGGGGGCGGAGCCGGGGAGCGGCGGCAGGGCGATGGGGGTGTGCCAGGTCACGGCCGACCGCCGGCATCGGCCGCGACGGGCTCCGGCTCGTGCAGGGTGATGCGGGACCCGAACAGCCCCTGCGCGATCAGCGCCATGGTGTCCAGCAGGGTGCGGGACGCGATGGGGTCGATGAGCGAGGCGAGGCTGGGGATACCGAGGTCGAAGGCGGCTGCGAACCGGGCGCGGGTGTCGGGCCCTTCCTGCTGGACGTACCAGCCGCCCTCGAAGGTCTCGAAGTCGCCGTCGAGCTGGGTGAATTCGATGGTGAGCGCGGCCGGGTCGATGCGGTCGCGCTCGGACCAGCACAGCACCCCGTTACGGAAGTTGGCCGACCAGTGGGAGTCCACGGTGCGGTCGTCGACCTCGGTGACGCGGACCTCGCGGATGGCGTCGGTGTACTTGGGGTAGGCGGCGAAGTCGCGCAGCAGGCCGAAGACTTCCGGGGCGGCGGTATCGGGCACGTGGACGTCGAGAGTGACCTCGGGCATGTCAGTGGAGTCCCTTCAATAGGGCGGCGGACGCGGCGGTGAAGGCTTCGGAGATCCGGTCCAGGTCGGAGCGGGTGAGCACCGCCGGCGGGGTCAGGCGCACCACGCGGTGCGCGTTGAGGGAGTGGTTGACCAGCAGCCCCGCTTCGAGCAGGTGCAGTACGAGTTCGCCGGCGAGTGCCTCGTCGCGCATCTCGATGCCGATGAGCAGTCCCTTGCCGCGTATGTCGGCGACGGCGTCACCCAGCGGTGCGAGGGTGTCGCGGACCCGGTCGATGAGGTCGATCCCGAGCAGGTGCGCCTGCTCCACGAGGCCTTCCTCGGCGATGGTCCTCACCGCGGCGTGCGCGGCGGCCATGGCTACGGGGGCGCCGGCGAAGGTGGAGGTGTGCAGGAACGGGTCGCGGTCGAAGGGCGCGTACGCCTCGGCGGTGGCTACCGCCGCGGCCACCGGGATGACCCCGCCGCTGAGGTTCTTGCCGACCAGGAGTACGTCGGGGCGTACGTCCTCGGTGTCCGCGCCCCACCAAGTGCCCAGGCGGCCGAGGCCGGTCTGGATCTCGTCCAGGACGAAGAACGCTCCGTACTGGACGCAGAGCAGCTGGACATCGCGGAGGTAGCCCGGAGGCGGCAGGACGACTCCGCCCTCCCCCTGCACCGGTTCGATCACGACACAGGCCGCGGGCCCGGCGGCCAGAGCGGAGGCCAGGGCTTCGGCATCTCCGTAGGGGATGTGTTCGGCAGGCAGCAACGGCCGGAAGGGGTCCTGGTAGAACGGCTTGGCGGTCAGCGCGAGGGCACCGGTGGTCTTGCCGTGATAGCCGCCCGTAGCGGAGATGAGTCGCTGCAGTCCGTGGGCGCGCGCCAGCTTGATGGCCGTCTCGGTCGCCTCCGCACCGGAGTTGACGAAGTGCACGTAGTCCAGTCCGGGCGGGGTGATCTCGGCGAGCGCCGTCGCGGCGGCGGCCGCCACCGGTTCGAGCAGCAGGCGGGAGGCGAGCGGGTGGCGGCGGACCTGGGCGACCACGGCCTCGACGACCCGGGGGTGGCAGTGGCCGAGGAGGAAGACCCCGTAGCCGCCGCAGTCGACGTACTCCCTGCCGTCCGCGGCGAAGACCCGGGCGCCGTAGGAGGCGATCTCCATCACGCCGCCGGTCATGGACGCCAGGCGGGCCCTCCCCCGGCCCAGGTGCTTCCGGTAGGCGTCGAGCACGTCGGCCACCGACGATTCCTGCGGCGCCGTACCGCGTACGGTCGGCGCGGTCACCGGCGTCATGCGGGCACCCCCGCCGGGGCCGTCCGGACCGGGCTGCCGGTGGCGGTGACCTCGCCGATCCGCTTGGTCTCCGCGAGGTAGAGGATCGAGCTGCGCAGCGCGGAGTCCGACCTGGACCGGGTCACCGGCGGCGGCCCGCCCGGCAGTTCGCCGAGCGAGGTGGGGAAGGTGGGTGCGTCGGCGAACAGCGCGGTCATGGCGAGCATGTCGTCGAAGCGGCGCAGCATACGGTCCGGGAGACCGTCGGCCAGGAAGACCGGCCGGATCAGCCGGTCGACCATGTCGGTGCCGACGAAGCGGGGCATCTTCCGGTTCAGTCCGAGTTCGGCGCAGGTGTCGGCGACCACGTCCATCACCTGTTCGGCGCGGAGCGCCTGCGGCCCGGCGGTCACCCAGACCTCGCCGTCGCGGCGTTCCTCGGCGATCAGTGCGGCGATGGTTCGGGCCACCAGGTCCTGCGGGACGAAGTCGATGAGTGAGGTGGCGGGCAGCGGGACGAGCGGCATGAGACCGCGCAGCAGCATCTGCAGGATGTTGTGCAGTCCCTGGAACGCGGAGATCTCCCCCGTACGGGAGTCGCCTATGACGATCGACGGACGGATGATCACCGCCGGTATGCCCGAGTCGCGCACGACCTGCTCGCCGGCGCGTTTGGAGTCCAGGTAGTCCTCCGGCCGGGCGGCGGCTTCCCCGGTGTCACGGCCCAGCCGGGAGCGGGTCAGTTCGTGCCGGGCGACGAACGCGGTGGAGACGTGGTAGAGCGTCGCACCGGCGTCGGCGGCGAACTCGGCCACCGCACGGGTGCCGGCCTCGTTCGTGGCGTGGGTGGCCTCGGGCCCGCGGGTGAAGTCGGTGACGGCGGCGCAGTGCACGACGGCGTCCACCTGGCGGGCCAGGGCCTGGTACGTCTCACGGTTCAGACCGAGGCCGGGGGCGGTCAGGTCGCCGGTGAGCTGGTCGTCGGCGACCGGGCAGGGGCAGTGGTGGACCAGGGCGGTCACGTGGCAGGAGGAGGGGAGCTCGGCCAGCAGGGCGGTGCCGAGGACGCCCGAGGCGCCGGTGAGTAGGACGTTGGGACGGGAAGCAGACACGATGGTGCACCTCGGGGAGTCGGTCGACAGGGATTACGGCGCGGTCCGTCGCCGGCGGTCGTGCGGCAGGACGCCGTACAGGGGCAGTGCCCACCGACGGCTTGGCCTCGGTTGGGCCCGCCGTGCCGGACAGAGCAGGTTGTGCGTAGAGGCGTGCCGTCAGGAGGGGATGCGCAGCGGGCTGCCCGCGAAGTACTCGACCAGCGGCTCGGACATCCGGGCACGGGCGGGCGGGTGGAAGGCCAGGGCGCGGCAGGCCGAGTGCAGGTAGGCGATGTCACCGGAGGAGATGAAGGCCATCCCGCCCAGTGCCTCGACGCACAGTTCCATTACGCGGCTGATGGCGTCCTGGGCGGCGTAGCGGCAGACCAGGGCCCGGGCCAGCGTCCCTTCGTCGACCGGCCCGGCAGCGGCTCCCGCGGCGAGCCCTTCCAGCATCAGGACGACGCCTTCGACGGCGGTGACCGCATGCGCCCGGGTTGCCGGGGCGATCCGGGTGTTGCCCAGGGTGCGCTCCACCAGGGACGAGGCGGCGCCAAGGTAACTGGCAGTCATGAGTGCCTCGAACCACAGGAACCCGACCGTGTTGAGGCGGTCGAGTTCGCCGTCGGTGGTGACGTCGGTACGCACCAGCAGATCGGCGGGCACTTCCACGTCGGACAGCACGACCTCGTCGCTCTCCGCGCCGCCCAGCACCGGGCTGTTCCAGAACGGCCGCACTTCCAGGCCGGGTGCGGTGGCCGGGACGACGGCGACGGCCAGCCGGGGTGTTCCGTCCGCGTCGGGCAGGGCGACGGACGCGGTGAGCAGGTCCATGGACCTGGAGAGGCTGCACGGCTTCTTCGTGCCGGTCAGCCACACCTTGTCCCCGTCGACCCGTGCGGTGATCGAGGGGTTGAGGATGCCCTGGCCGGTGCGGCCCTCGGCGAAGGCGGAGGCGAGCAGCAGGTTGTCCTTGGCGATCGCCGCCAGCAGCATCCACTCCATGCCGTCGCTCTGGGCCGCGGTCTCCACCAGGGAGGCCACCGAGAAGTGGTGCATGGTGGTGGCGACCGCCAGGGACGGGGACCGCGAGCCCACCGCGCGCTGCACACGCACCGCGGTGAGCAGGTCGGCGCCCTTGCCACCGTGTTCGACCGGCACCAGCAGGGCGGGACCGCCGGCTTTGCGAAATTCCTTCAACCCTGGATTGTCCGGTGATTCCCAGGTGTGCAATGGGGAAGCGGTCAGGGCGCCATCGAGCCCGGGAAGAAGGTTTTCAAGAACTGCGCGTTCATGTTCCAGATATATCATTTTCCGCGAGCCCTCACGTCGGTTGGCCAGATCGCTGGAATTTCTGGATACGGGGCGGCGAGGAGGTTCCCCTTCGCCGCTGCGACGCTCCCAACACTAAACACCTGTGATACAACGACGGTTCAAGTGGACTGCAATTGGATGTCAGGTCTTCCCCGCCACGAATGGCATCCGCGCTGGACATCCCATGAACGAAGGCGTGAGGAAGTAACAACCGTTTCAGGGTGCGTGAAAGAGAAGAGGGAAACGCCGGATGAAGCTATGCCGGCTTCTCTGCCTCGGCCTTGAGCCGGGCCAGGGTCCGTTCGATATTGCGCCGGTTGTGGGCGATGCGGTCGACCACCCCGGTGGCCGCCACGGACACCAGGCACATGGTCCTGCCGCGCATGTCACGGGTGCTCTCGGTGACCCGGCTACCGCGAGCTGTGGGCACGATGTCGTAACGCCAAGTGGCCACAGGCATGCCTAATGACGTGACCTCGAAGGCCAGGCTTCGGGGCGGCACTGCCTGCAGCACTCTGGTGGTCGTGCGCCAGCGCCACAGGCCGTTCCGGTTCCAGGCACGGAACGTCGTACCAGGGGCAAGGCCGTCAGGGACGGCCCGGGCGGGAACGCGGGTCTCGACGACGAACCGGTCCCAGCGCGAGAGATCCGTGATGAGGCCGTAGATCGTGGCCGGGCGGGCAGCGATCTCGATGCTTCCCACGATGGTCGGCTGGCGCATGCGGCTCCTTCCGATGCCGATCGCTCTCACTCCTCGATCCGAACGCTCCGGCTCAGGATCAGATGGGCCGGCCAGGAGAGGATCGCTCGCTGCCGCACAGGCCACGTCGGGGAACGCGGCTACGGAAGACACCATTCCATTTCCAGCTCCGGCGGGATCGTCGGAACCGGTGCACAGTGGTCGAGTACGACGTTACCGGCCGGGAATGCATCGGATCTGCAGGTGACGTTCAAATGAATGACAAGTCTGTAGCTCTGTATGTCGTGCCGGGGTTCAACTAAGCTCGAAACTGTCCACTCCGCTGTGTGGAGTGTGAAATTGGACCCTTCATGGGGGAATTATGCGTGTTCTGCTGGTCGAGGACGACGAGCATGTGGCCGATGCACTGTGCGCGGCGCTGCGCCAGCAAGGGCACGACATCGTGTCCGCGCCTACGGCGGCCAAAGCACTGGCCAGCCTCGACGGCTGTGAATTGGTCCTACTCGACCTGGGTCTGCCGGACCTGGACGGTATCGAGGTGTGCAAACGGATGCGGGCCCGGACCTCGGTACCGATCATCGTGCTCACCGCAAGGACCGACGAGATCGACAAGGTGCTGGGCCTCCACGCCGGAGCCGACGACTACGTCGTCAAGCCGTACTCCGTCCACGAGCTGCGGGCGCGGATGGAGGCGGTGACGCGCCGGTCCTGCCGCTGCGGGGTTGGCCCGGGAGGACACGACCCGTCGTGCGGCGCCACCGCCCAGGAGATCGTGACCGCCGGCCCCCTCTCCCTGGATCTCCGCAGCCGCGACGTCACCCTCGACGGACTGCCGGTCCAACTCACCCGCAAGGAGTTCGAGTTGCTCGCAATGCTTATGGAACAGCCGGACACCGTCCACACCCGGGAAGCCATCATCGCCCGGGTGTGGGACGAGAACTGGTTCGGCTCGACGCGCACCCTGGACGTCCACATCGGGGCGCTGCGCCAGAAACTCGGATCGTACGAGTGGATCGAGACGACGCGCGGCGTCGGATTCCGCCTCGGCACTCCTCCTGCCGCTTAGAGCGTGGTGTGTGGATCTCCGTGGCGGCACGGGCCCTGGCATCGGCACTCACGGCGTTGTCGTCAGTCGACAACTCCCCCAAGCTCTCGGCTTCGCCCGATCAGGGAGACCCCGTTCGCGTTGCCTCCCTCCTCCGCCTTGTGATCGCACGCGCCAGACCTCGCCCGTTCCTCCACGGGGATCCACCCGCCAGGCCCTGATGACCACCCCCGTCTGGAGGCATCCTTCGTGCGCCGCCGTCTGCTGATCACATACCTGACCCTCACCGCGCTGCTCCTGCTGGCCACGGAGATTCCTCTTGGCATCAGCCTGGCCATGAACACCTATCACCATCTGGTGATCCGCCAGGTTTCGGACACCTTTGTGCTCGCCTCCGCCGCCGCAGCCGACGCGGACAATCCGGAGCCGGAACAGGCCTGGGCCAACAGAGCCGACGCCTACGCCCGCGACCACGACACCGTGGTCCTCCTGTTCGACACCCAGGGAAAGCAGATTCGCAGCACACGCCCGGGCACGCTGGTGAACGAGGACGAGTGGGAGGACGTTCTGGAGAAGGCGCTCGGGGGACGGAGCACGGTCCCGTTGGACTACTCCTTCAACGTGAGGGCACGGCCCCTGTTCGTGGCGGAGCCGATTCTTCAGCACGGGAAACCAGCCGGAGCGGTGGCGACGATCGCGCCCACCTCGTCCCTGCGTTCGGAGGTGACGGAAGACTTCCTACTGCTCCTGGGAGCAGGCCTGATAGGGCTGTTGGCCTCCGCTCTGGTGGCCATACCCCTCGTACGGTGGAGCCTCGGTCCGGCCCGGAAACTGCACGAGACGGTTCGGAAGATCGCCCAGGGCCAGTACTCGGTACGCGCTCCCGCCCACCGCGGCCCGGTCGAACTGCGCGACCTGGCCGAAGCCGTCAACGCGATGACGGACCGACTGGTCTCGGTCCTGGAAGCCCAGCGCAGCTTCGTGGCCGACGCGTCCCACCAGATGCGCAATCCGCTGACCGCCCTTCGGGTCCGGGTGGAGGCGCTGGAAACGGTCGTCCCGCAGGAGGGGCAGAAGGACCTGGTGGTGGCCATCACCGAGGCGGACCGCCTCAGCCGGATCCTCGACGAACTCCTCGCCCTGGCCAACGCCTCGGCCGCAGGCTCCGGGACCATCACGGTCGAGGTCCGCTCGGTCGTGGAGTCCCGCGCCCAGGCCTGGAGCGACCGGGCGGAGGAGGCCGATGTCACCATCGCGGTCCAGGGCCGTCCGGTTGCCGCGGTCTGCCTGCCCGGGGCCCTGGACCAGGTGCTGGACGTCCTCCTCGACAACGCCATCAGTTTCTCCCGGCCGAGCGGCCGGGTGACCATCCGGACCCGCTCCGACGACACCTGGGTGTACGTGGAGGTCGAGGACGAGGGCCCCGGTATGACGGGCGGTGACAAAGACCGGGCGGCCGACCGCTTCTGGCGCGGACGACAGCCCGTCGGCAGAAGCGGCTCGGGCCTCGGCCTGGCCATCGCCAAGGCCCTGCTCACCGCCGGCGAAGCCCGGCTCGAACTCGAGGACGCCGCACCGCACGGCCTGATCGCGCGAGCGGTCCTGCCCCGGGTTGTGCCGGCGTCGGCGCTGCGCGATGCCGCCGAGGCGGAGTCGAACTCCGCGAGGACGTAGCGGCGGCGGCATGAACTTCACCGGGGCGCGCAGCCTCAGGCCGCGCCTTGGTGGCTGCGGGTGGGCGGTGGGGGGGTGTGTGCGAGAGCCGGGGGCGGGGGGGGGCGAGGGGCCCGGCGCGGCGGACAACCCCCACCACCCCCCCCCCGGGTTGTTTATTGTCCCCCCCCCCCCCCCCCCCCGGCCGGTCCCCCCTCGCCTCGGTGAGCGGACGTCCGTGGCACTCGGCGAAGCCGACC
>NZ_JBHYWD010000001.1:615340-626786 GCF_042751305.1 Streptomyces hokutonensis | reverse complement strand
CCCGCCCCGCCCCGCGCGCCACACACCCCACCCCCCGCCCCCCCACACCCCGCCCGCCCGCGACCCGCCGCCCCGCCTGCCCACCCCCCCCGCCCGTCCGGCGATCGAGGACGAACCGGCCACCGGACCAGCGAGCAGTCCCTCCAGCTCGGTGGCCGCCCTGTCCGCGCCACCGGCGCTCCGCAGCCGGGTCGCGACATCTTCGGCCGCGGCCTTCTTCGTCACCGCCTCGCGCACCGCGTCACGCAGTCGGCGTGCGTTCAGCCGTCCCGCGGGCAGCCGAGTCCCGGCGCCCGCGATCTGCACCCGGCGCGCGACCTCCAGCTGGTCACGGCCGAAGGGCACGATGCACACCGGGACACCGGCCAGCAGCGACTTCTGGGTGATCCCCATCCCGCCGTGGGACACCACACAGACGGACCGCCGCAGGACCAGGCTGTGCGGCACGAACCGGTGGAGGTGGGCGTTGGCAGGCGCGCGGAAGGTGTCGGGGTCGGTGGAGGCGGTGGTGACGACGACGTCGTAGGGCTCGTCGGCGAGCGCGTCCAAGGCGGTCTGGATGAGTTTCGCGTCGTCCTGGAACACCGTTGAGACCGTCACGAGGACGATCGGCCGCTCGATCGCGGCCAGCCACTCCGGCTCGGCCTCGTCCGCGGCGGGATCCCAGCTGCTGGGCCCGACCATCCTTACGGACGCGGGCAGTTGGGTCCTGGGGTACTCCAGCGGCTCCGCGGTGTAGGACAGGATGAGAGGAGCCGTCATGTAGAGGTCCGGTACGTGCTTGACGCGCGGGATGCCCAGGCCGCGCCGCAGTTTGTTGATCGGCGGCAGGGAGATGTCGAACAGCGGGACGGCGCTCTGCCGCAGTATGTCGTCACGCAGCCGGCCCACCCAGCTGGTCGGCGGCGTGAGCCCAAGTCCGAACGGCGGCGCGTCCCTGGTGGTCAGCGGCAGCAGGAACGTGGCGATCTGCGCCCAAGGGAGCCCGGACGCCTGCGCCGCCGCGGCTGCCCCCCAGCAGTTGTTGTCCAGCGCGATCGCGTCCGGCTGCCACTTCCGTACGGCCTCCTGGAGGTCGGTGACCTCGTAGCGGGCCCGGTCGGAGTACATCGCCACCGAGCGGCGCAGGGCGCCGATGGGAGTGCGGGCCTTCCAGGTGTCGTCCTCGCGGCGCTCGATGGCCGGGTGGATCGCGTCGGCCTCGAATCCCTGCCGGCGCAGAGTCTCCAGGCCCGCTTCCTCGGCGTAGACGATCACTTCGTGGCCGCGCCGCCGCAGTTCGGACAGGGTGGGGATCAGCGGGTAGATGTGTCCGCTTCCGGGGGCGGTGTAGACGAGATAGCGGCTCATGGCGGGGATCCCTCTTCCGGGGGTGGATGGGCTGTGGTGCTGTTCGGGATGCGCTTCTTCAGCGGGCGGGCGCTCGCTCGGCGGGCTGATCCGCGCCGGGCTGCTCCGGGCCGGGTACTGGGGACTCGTCGGGGAAGTCGCGTTGCCGCATGAGGACGAAGCCGAGGATCCCGCCGGCGATCGCGACGATCCCGCCGACCCGCATGACGATGTCGAGGCCCGCGATGAAGGCGTCGTTCGCGGTCCGGGCGACGAGGGCGCGCTGGGCGGCCGGCACGGTGCCGGCGACCTCGGTCAGCCTGCCCGCGGAGACCATCTTCGCGAGTTCGCTCGCCTGGCGGCCGGTGAGCTCGCCGGAGGCGCTGATCGCCGCGGCGAAGTTCTCCTTCGTCTGGCTGTGGGCCACGGAGCCGAGTGCCGCGACGCCCAGCGCGACTCCGCCCTGTTGGAAGGTCTCGCTGATGCCGGAGGACATCCCTGCCCTGCGCAGCGGGACGAGGGCGACGGCGGCGGCGGCACGTACCGGGTTGAACACACCCGCGCCGAAACCGGCGAGCAGCATGCCGGGCAGCAGATCGGTCCAGGTGGAGTTGGTGTCGAGGCCGTCGGTCGCGAGCAGTCCCATGCCCAGTGCGACGCAGCCGACCCCGACGAGCAGCCGGGCGGGAATGCGGGTCGAGTAGGTACCCGCCACGGCCGCCGCGATGAACACCGCGACGGTGAGCGGCAGATAGCGGACCCCGGTGCCGTAGGCGGAGAACCCCAGGACGTACTGCATGTACAGGACCTGGAAGAGGATGGCCACGTTGAGTGCCGCGTTCGCGGCGAGCGTCGCGATGGACAGTCCGTTGAAGGACCGGTTGCGGAACAGGGCCAGGTCGAGCATCGGATCGGGACGTACCCGCTCCACTGCCACGAAGGCCGTCATCAGGACGGCGGCGCCGGCGAACAGACCGATGATCAGCGGATGCGTCCACCCCTGCGACTCGCCACGGATGAGCCCGAAGACGAGCAGCGCGAGCGCGGTGGAGAACAGCGCAAGGCCGGGCCAGTCGATCCGCTTGCGCTCGGGGTCGCGGGACTCGGCGGCGCGGGTGACCATGACCAGCGCGACCAGCAGGCCGATAGGCACGTTGAGTAGGAAGATCCACCGCCAGCTGACTGCCGTCAGCGCGCCGCCGAGCAGCGGGCCGACGGCGACCGCCAGGCCGGTGACACCTCCGGAGATGCCGAAGGCGATGCCGCGCTGCTTGCCGTGGAAGTCGTTGGCTATCAGCGCGGGTGACACCGCGTACATGACGGCTCCGCCGACGCCTTCGACGGCCCGGGCGAGATTGAGCGTCAGGGGGCTGGATGCCACCCCGCACAGCAGCGACGCCACGGTGAAGATGCCCAGGCCGATCACGAAGACGCGCTTGCGGCCGAGTTGGTCGGCCAGGGTCCCGGCGGCCAGCAGGAACACCGCGAGGGTCAACGCGTAGGAGTCGACGACCCATTGGAGGTCGAAGAAGCTCGCCCCCAGGGACTTCTGCATGTCGGGGAGCGCCACGTTGACGACGGTGACGTCGAGCAGCAGCATGAACGTCGCCACCGAGACGGCAGCGAGCATCCACCACTTGTTGGGGCGCACGAACGGTACCGGCCGGTGATCCGGGGGGACAGTCGTGTTGTCGCTGTGGTCGGCCATGTCAGGTGCACTCCGGGGCAGGGGCGGCGGGATGTGCGCGTACACCGGCGGTGTCGTCGGCGTCTTCCACGCTAGGGACGCCATCGGCAGCGGCAGCCAAGGGGCGATGCAGCAGAACGTTAAGAAATCGCGGCGGAGGGCGAGTTGGGGACGGCGGGGCCGCTCTGCGCCGTGCGCGCTGCCCCGAGACGCGGGCGTTTCTCGCCTTCTGCCCGTGCCCGTGGATGCCGCGCTCGTACGCGGCATCGCTGTCCCGGCCGTTATGCGGCCGGGCACCGCCCTGCTGCGGCTGTGTCAGGCCGTCGTGGTGACGGCGACCGTGTGATACCCGGAGGCACCGGTCGGGAACGGTTCGCGGGGAACCGCGCTCTGCAGCACTCCGCCCCGCCCTGCGCAGCGGGCCTGGATCGTGTGCGGGCCCGGGGGCGGGGAGAGCGGCAGTCGCCAGCGACGCCAGGCCGCGGGGGCGAGTTCGGCGGCGAGTTCGGCGGTCTGCCAGGAGCCGCCGTCGACCCTCACCTCGACCGCCTCGACACCGTGCGGGGGTGCCCAGGCCACTCCTGAGCACACCACCGGGGTGCCCGGCAGGCGGCCTGCGGCCGGTGTGTCGATACGTACCGTGGGGCGTACCGGCACCGGCTCGCGCGGCCAGCCGCGCGGGAGCCAGTAGTCCCGGTTCGGGTGCTCGGTCAGGCGCAGTTCGGTCAGCCATTTGGCGCCGGTGAACTGCCCGTAGATGCCGGGCACGAACACCCGGGCGGGAAAGCCGTGCGCGGCACTGAGCGGGCGTCCGGCCATGCCTACGACCACATAGGCGTCCAGCGTGCGCACCAGGTCCAGCGGCAGGGTGCACTCCCAGCCGTCGGTGGCGCGGGTCACCAGGAAGCCGGCCGCGGCGTGCGGTACGGCCTCGTCGATCAGGTCCCGCAGCGGGAGCCCCGTCCAGCGCTGGTTGCCCAGCCGGCCCCAGCCCAGTCGGTTGTGGACGCAGGAAAGAACCGCGTCGAACTCGACCAGGTCCCTGGCGAGCAACTGCGCGTACGACAACCGCAGGGGCGAGGCGCATGCGCCGGTGATGTCCAGTTGCCAGGTGTCCGGGTCGACCAGCGGCGGCCGCATGGCGACATCGGTGACGTAGAAGTCCTGTGGCGGGGTCATCAGCGGGCTGACGCCGGCCCAGGACTCGGCACCGTCACGCGGGGGCGGCAGCGGGCGCGCCACCTTCAGCTCACCGGCTCCCCTTGTGGCGTCGTGCCGGGACAACTGCCGCTTCCGGGCCCGGAAGGCCGCCGTCAGTGCGCCGCCGCCCAGCAGCGCGAGGGCGGGTGCGCCGCGTGGGGGCGCGGACAGCGCCAGCAGTGTGGCCAGGCCTCCCGCCGCGGCCGCGCTCAGCGCCCGGGCCGGCTGGGGACCGCCGGTGGGGTCCGACGCGCCCCGTCGCCGCAGTGCGAGGGCCGAGCCCACCGCACCCGCGGCGGTGACCGTCAGGTCCCTGGGGAGGCTGCGGTCGGCCCGGCCGAGTACCGCACCGGCCCCGACGGCCGTTCCGGCGACCAGTGCCCGGATCGCCGGTTTGTCCGCAGCACGTAAGTACTTGACGGTGCGTTCGACCACGGGCCGGGGGCCGCTGTCCACGACGAGTTTGCCCGCGGCGTCCACCGGTGACCCGGTCTGCCACAGCGCCGCGAGGATTTCGGCCGTTCCCACCCCGAACAGTGCGGCGGCCGCACCGTGCTGCCACGTACCCATCGCCCACTCCTGAACTAGGTGTGTATCGTTATTGCAACGCAAGTGTTGCATCCTTGGGGGGCCACGTGGCAAGCACGGCGAACACCGGAAGTCCGGTCCTGGACGAGGCGGTCCTCGCCGCCACCGCCAAGGTCCTGGCCGAGCACGGCTGGCACGACTTCACTCTGGAACGCGTGGCGGAGGCCTCGGGGATCTCCCGGGTGACGCTCTACCGGCGTGGCATCACCAAGGACGTACTGGTCGACGCCCTGGTGGTGGGCGCCGCGCAGGCCTGGCAGGCCGCCATCTGGCCGGCCATGACCGCACCGGGCAGCGGCGGGGACCGGCTGCTGCGCGCGCTGTGCGCCGCCTGCGCGGTGGTGGAGGAACACCTCCGGCTGCTCACGGGACTTTCCACCGTGCCGGACCCGGTCTTCCACTTCGGCGAGAGCGACCGTACGGGCCGCTCCACCCGGGACGTCTACGTGGCCCCGTTCCGCCGACTGCTCCAGGACGGCCAGACCGACGGGAGCGTGCAGCCGCACCTCGACGCCGAGGAGACCGCGACGCTGCTGTTCAACGTGATCACCAGGACCTACCTGCACATGCGGGCCGGCCACGCCTGGCCGCCGGAGCGGGCCGCCGACTCCCTGCTGGACCTGATCACCCCCGGGCTCCTGACCAGCGCCGCGGACGCAGACACCGCCACAACCACCACCGCGGATCCCACCGCAGAGACCAAGGAGTAGCCATGGCCACCGCAGTCTCCGAACTGGGCCCCATGCACGACGTCGAACTCCCCGAGGGAGTGATCCGCTACCACGAGACGGGCACAGGGCCGCCCATCGTGTTCGTGCACGGCATCATCGCCAACGCCGACGTCTGGCGCGGCGTTGTCGCGCGGTTGAGCGACCGCTACCGGTGCATCACCCCGGACTGGCCGCTGGGCGGGCACACCGCGCCCATGCGTCCGGGCACCGACTTCACGCTGTTCGGCCTCGCCGACCTCGTCCAGCGCACCATCACAGCGCTCGGCCTGGAGGCACCCGCCCTGGTCGGCAACGACACCGGCGGCGCCATCTGCCAGGCCGTGGCCGCGCGCCACCCCGAAAAGATCGGGTCCCTGGTTCTCACTCCCTGCGACGCCTTCGACAACTTCCTGCCGCTGCCCATCCGCCACCTGCAGGTGTTCGGCCGCACCCCCGCCGGACTCAAGATCCTCGCCGAGTCGATGCGGCTGCGCACCGTCCAACGGTTACCCATCGCCTTCGGCCTGCTCACCCGCCGCCCCATCCCCGCCGACATCATGGCCAGTTACACCGGCCCGCTCCGCGAACACCCCACCACCCGGCAGGACTTCGCCCGCCTGGTACGCGCCATCTCCACCACCTTCACCAAGGAAGCGGCCGAGGGCCTGCGGACCTTCCCCCACCCCGCCCTCATCGCCTGGGCCCGCCAGAACTTCTTCCCCCTCGCCCACGGCGAGCGGCTCGCAGGCCTCATCCCCGACGCCCGGCTGCGCATCATCGAGGACTCCGGCCCCTTCGTCACCGAGGACCAGCCCGACGAGACCGCCGCCCTCATCGACGAATTCCTCCTCGGCAAGCTCTAGCAATGACCACCGGGGTGGGGCAGCACATCCACAACCACTGAACGATCAGCCCACGGCGGCCGGCTCAGCTGCCGTCCGGGGGTCGGCGGGCCGCAACCGCCCCGTAGTGCGGGTCACCGCTGCTACGGCGGCGGGCAGGCGGCACCCACCCCGCTCAACGCCCGCCACAGGAGCCTGGGTTGGCCGGCGGAGGTGTCGGCGAGGTTGCCAAGGGCGATAGCGATGCCGGAGACGGGGTTGTACAGGCCGCAGTGGGTGGCGACCAGCCGCCCGCCGAACAGGGAGGCCACGGCGTCCATCTCGAAGGGGCAGACCAGGGCCGTACCAGCGCCAGCAATCCGGCGGCGAGGGTCAGCGGGGCCAGCACCTCGTACGGGCGACGATGCCGCCGCCCGGCGGCGAGGCGTCCGCGAGCAGGAGGAGTGTGAAGAGGCCGCGCCCATCGGCGTGATCACGTACAAGATGGTGCGCTACGGAGACCAGCGGGTCCGCGCCCACGAGCACGGTGGCGGGCGCTAGCAGCGCCGACCGACGCGCCCCTCACGGGGGCCACCCCAGCAGCGGTCCGGGCCGCCGGACCCGACGCGAAATCCCACCGGTCGCCTGAACACCATCCGGCCACTCAACGTACTAAGGGGCCTAGCAGTCAATGCCCACGCGACTACCCCAGGGCGGTCCGTACGACGAGGTGGCGTCGGCGGAGCGGACCCGCCGCGCTCGGACGATCGAGAAGGTGAAGATGGGAACTCTGGCGCTCAGTTGGGCCGTGGCGGGGATCGCCGTCCTAGTGGCTGCCGTCAGCGTGGTCCGAGTGGCGACGACCGACGGTGAGACTCGGTTCGCGGCGGGCGGCGACCTTCTGATGGGCCTGTGCATGGCCGCTATGGCCCTGCCCGCGACGGTGGGCTGGTACGCGGGCTACGGCCTGTGGTGGGCGGCGGCGTTCGCCCTCCTCGGGCTCGGGGCCGCCGCGATGGCGGTCAAGCACACCCGCACGTACGGATGGAAGCACGGGCGCCACTGGGTGCATCTCGTCGTCGGGAGTTCCGGCATGGTGATCATGACGCTGGCCATGACGACCACGTCGTCCGGACCGGTGCTCGCCCTGGGCGGCTCCGCCATGACGAACATGCCGGGTATGGAGAACATGGCAAGCACGACGAGCACGCACCAGATGGCCGGCATGGAGTCGATGCCAGGGATGGACATGGCCGACATGGCGCAGGCCGCTACTGACAGCGGGTCCTCTTCCGTATGGCGGTTCGTGATCGCGACGCTCGCCGTGTACTTCCTGATGTCGGTCGGCGCGTCCCTGTGGGCAAGGGTCCGGGGCACCGACCGAACTGGCGGGGATGCCGGCTCACAGTTCAGCTGGGGCCGTTGGCTGCTCGCCATGCCGGACACAGTGCTCGTATTCCTGGCATCGCTGACGATCTCGGTGTGGGACAGGAGCGGGATGGCGCAGAGGTCCGGCCACGGTCGGCGCCGCAAGCCGGGAGCCACGCCGGACGCGGCGCTGGCGGCGCACGTCGGCATGGGCGGGACCATGTCCACGATGCTGCTCATGATGGTCGCGTGACAGTCGGGGACGACTGATCGGCGCGACGGCGACAGCACGCATCCGCCCGGAGCGCAGAGCAGCGCAGTGGGCGTCGACATCACCATGACCCCCGCACCTTCGAAGGTGCTTCGTATTCGGCGTCCAGGACGCCCGAGAACGGATCAGCGCAATCCAGGTGCCCGGGCGGACTCGAAGCCCGTGATCCCCAGCGCGGGACGTCGGCGGGCGCTGTCCACACACCCCTGACGTGGCTCTGCCGCGATTTTCACCAACAAGGACTCCAGGCACTCCGTCACAGCATCGAGGGCAGCACCTTCGGCACCGGAAGCGTCTCCGGCGGCAGGTCCAGAACGTTCAACCGCGCTGCCGAAGGCCCGTCGTAACGCCTTCCACTGCACCTTCGACACGAACATGAGGGGCACACTGAACGTCAGTTGAGGCGTCGAGGGGCATGCGCGCCACCGTCCGAGTTCGGGCCGCGCCTCGATGCGAAGTCGCCATTCCAAACCGCAGGTTCTACTAAGTACGTTAGGGAGATGTGCGTCCACCGGATGAAGCCGCGCGTGTAGCGCCACAGGTGGCGGAATACCCCTAGGGGGTATACCGTTGCCCTCTGGCGGATAGGCCAGGAACGACACCCCTCCCGGCGAACCACCCCATGCATCCACACCTGAGGAATGAGCCATGACCACCGAGACGAACTCCGACTCCTGCTGCGGCACCGGTTCCTGCGGCTCCGGCACCACCGTCGACGTCCACGGCATCGGCGTCACCACCGTCTACAAGGTCTCCGGCATGACCTGCGGCCACTGCGAGGGCGCCGTCTCCCAGGAGATCTCCGCCCTGGACGGCGTCACCGCGGTCACGGCCGTCGCCAAGACCGGCGAGGTGACCGTCACCTCCACCGCCCAGCTCGACGAGGAGGCCGTCCGTGCCGCCGTCGACGAGGCCGGGTACGAACTCGTCGGCCGCGCCTGACGACTCCGTCGGGGCCCTCCCCGGCATTGCGAATCCCTCCCCGCGCCGGGACGTACCGCTCCGCTGATACGGACGCCGTGCGTCCCGGCCTCCCCCTGGAGATACGCCCATGACCAGCACGGCTCCCGAGAAGGCAGTCCCCGAGGCGGCACCCGCGCCCGCCAACGCGGTCGAGCTCTCCATCGGCGGCATGACGTGCGCCTCCTGCGCCGCCCGCATCGAGAAGAAGCTCAACCGCATGGACGGCGTCACCGCGACCGTCAACTTCGCCACCGAGAAGGCGAAGGTCTCTTATCCGGCGGGTGTCGAGGTCGCCGAGCTCATCGCCACCGTCGAGAAGACGGGCTACACCGCCGAGGAACCGCCCCCACCCGCTTCCGCCCCCACCCACGAGAGCGAGGGTGCCGAGGCGGCGCACGGCGAGCTGATGTCCCTGCGGCAGCGTCTGTTCGTGTCACTGGTGCTCACCGTGCCCGTCGTGGCGATGGCGATGGTTCCTTCCCTGCAGTTCGACAACTGGCAGTGGCTGTCGCTGACCCTCGCCGCTCCCGTCGTCGTCTGGGGTGCCTTCCCCTTCCACCGGGCCGCCTGGACGAACGCGCGGCACGGCGCCGCGACCATGGACACACTGGTATCGATCGGCACACTCGCCGCGTTCGGCTGGTCGCTGTGGGCGCTGTTCTTCGGGCACGCGGGCATGACGGGCATGCGGCACGCCTTCGAGTTCACCGTCTCCCGCAGCGACGGCTCCTCCTCCATCTACCTGGAGGCCGCGGCCGGTGTGACCACGTTCATCCTGGCCGGGCGCTACCTGGAGGCGAAGTCCAAGCGCAAGGCGGGTGCGGCGCTGCGGGCACTGCTGGAGCTGGGCGCGAAGGACGTCTCCGTACTGCGGGGCGGCAGGGAAGTACGCATTCCCGTCGCGCAGTTGGGCGTCGGTGACCACTTCGTCGTACGACCCGGCGAGAAGGTCGCCACCGACGGGACCGTCGTCGAGGGTGCGTCGGCGGTGGATGCCTCCATGCTGACCGGCGAGTCCGTGCCGGTTGATGTGACGGTCGGCGATGCCGTGACGGGGGCGACCGTCAACGCCGGAGGCCGCCTGGTTGTCGAGGCTGCCCGGATCGGCGCCGATACCCAGCTCGCGCGCATGGCGAGGCTGGTCGAGGACGCGCAGAACGGCAAGGCCGAGGTACAGCGGCTCGCCGACCGGATCTCCGGCGTCTTCGTCCCCGTCGTCATCCTCATCGCCCTCGGCACCCTGCTGACCTGGCTGGTCGTCACCGGCGACGCCACCGCTGCTTTCACCGCGGCCGTCGCGGTCCTGATCATCGCCTGCCCGTGCGCCCTGGGCCTGGCCACCCCGACCGCCCTCATGGTCGGCACCGGCCGCGGTGCTCAGCTCGGCATCCTCATCAAGGGCCCGGAGGTCCTGGAGTCCACCCGCCGCGTCGACACCGTCGTCCTCGACAAGACCGGCACGGTCACCACGGGCCGCATGCAGCTCCAGGACGTGTACGTAGCCGAGGGCGTGGACAGGGACGAACTGCTACGGCTGGCAGGCGCGTTGGAGCACGCCTCCGAGCACCCGATCGCCCAGGCCATCGCGGCCGGTGCCGCCGAACTGGTGGGAAGCCTGCCCGTTCCGGAGAACTTCGAGAACGTCGCCGGCCTCGGCGTCCAGGGCGTCGTCGACGGACACGCCGTACTCGTCGGCCGCGGGAGGCTCCTCAAGGAGTGGGCGATCGATCTGCCCCAGGAGCTGGCCGAGGCCAAGGCCGCGGCGGAGGCCGAGGGACGTACAGCGGTCGCCGTCGCCTGGGACGGCGAGGCCCGCGGCGTGCTCACCGTCGCCGACGCCGTCAAGGAGACCAGCGCCGAGGCGGTGGCCGAACTGCGCCGGCTGGGCCTGAAGCCGGTCCTGCTGACCGGCGACAACCAGCTCGTCGCCGAGTCCGTTGCCAGGGCCGTCGGCATCGACGAGGTCATCGCCGAAGTCCTCCCCCAGGACAAGGTCGACGTCGTCAAGCGGCTGCAGAGCGAGGGCCGTACGGTCGCGATGGTCGGTGATGGTGTCAACGACGCTGCCGCTCTCGCCACCGCCGACCTGGGCCTGGCCATGGGTACCGGAACCGACGCGGCGATCGAGGCGGGCGACCTGACCCTCGTACGCGGAGACCTGCGCGTGGCCGCAGACGCGATCCGCCTCTCACGCCGCACGCTGGCCACCATCAAGGGCAACCTCTTCTGGGCCTTCGGCTACAACGTCGCCGCACTCCCCCTCGCCGCATTCGGGATGCTCAACCCGATGATCGCTGGAGCCGCGATGGCGTTCTCGTCGGTCTTCGTGGTGACCAACAGCCTTCGGCTGCGGTCCTTCAAGTAGGTGCGCGAGCGGCACGGTTGACCGAGGCGCGGGGGGGGGGGCGGGCGGGGGGGCGGGGCGCGGGGGGCGGGAGGGTGCGTTGAGAACAAAACACAACAACACCGGCCCGCGCGACGGGTTTGCGAGTGATCGGAGGACTCGCTA
>NZ_JBHYWD010000001.1:597908-615330 GCF_042751305.1 Streptomyces hokutonensis | reverse complement strand
TTGTTGTCCACAACCCGTTGTGGCTGGGGCTTTATCTTGGGGGGGGGGCGGCGTGGTTGTTCCCGGCGCCCGGGGCCTTCGGGCGCGGGCGCCCTCGGCGCGGCGGGACTGCTGGTCTTCTTCACCCCAATCCCAACTACCGCCAGGGGCAACTTGGTTACACCCTTTCTACTGATGTCACAGACTGGCGGTGCACACGTCCTTGGCCATCACCGACCCGTCCGCGGCCCTCATCACCTGCAAGATCCGGCGGCCCTCCTCCGGCAACACTCGCCGAACAGGCCGCGCCGATGGCCGGGCCGTGCATGAGTCGCCTTGGCCTCAGCCGAACCCACATCGAGCGACCTCGGCCGACGACGCGCCCCTCATCCGGAACGAGTGGCGGCGACCAGGTAAGCCGTCCCCGGCCAGCGGCAGAGACCCCGACCGATGGTGTCCGCCGGTCGTTGGTGTCGACGCGTCCACCGGGACACGAACCGATCGAATGGCGGGACCGAGGGGGTCAGGTCGTAGTGGACGAGGTCGACGGGACAAAGTCCGGCTCCCCTCATCCGCCGCCGCAACCGCCCAGCCGGGAGCGCCCGGATACCGGACTTCGGCACACCGTGCCTTCGCTCCGGGGGCAGGCCGAGCACACCCTCGACCTGGCCGAGGAGACGGAGCAGTGGCCAGTACACCCCCCATTCGAACAGGCGGTACGGGCTCAGCGGGTTCAGCATACTGACGAGAACGAGCCCGTCCGGGCGCACAACGCGGCCAAGTTCCCGCAAGACCACGGAAGGGTCGCAGTACTCCAGCACCCCCATCGCGACCACGACGTCGAAACTCGCATCCGGGAACGGCAGCGCCTCTGCCTTTCCGACAGACAGTTCGACCTCGGCACCCGTCGTGCGGCACACGGCCTCGGCGATCATCGCGGGCGCCCGGTCGACGGCGGTGATCCGGAAAACACCGGGACGAGTGTCGAGCACACGCCGGGCGAACATCTCTGGCTCGCAGCCGACATCGAGAAGATCGCCACCAGGACATCGATCCAGGATCTGGAGTACCGCATAGAGCCTGGAGGAGAAATACCGCCTCGCGGGCCCCGCGCCCTGATACGAGGCGACATAGGAGGCAGCGAGAGACGGATCATCGAACTGAACACGGTCGTCATGAGCGGATGCCTCTGGATCCGCGACCGTCGAACGCATCTCGACGGAACCGGCCATCACGACGCCCCAGTTCTCTTTGCGATATCCCACGTGGACCTCCTGTCCGAGCAATCGCAATACAGAAGCTACTAAGTAGAACAGTAGTCTTTTCCACATTGATCGACCATGTCCCCGTTCCGCGAAGGCGCTCACTCTCGACGCGACAGTGGAGAGCAGCCGGGTCAGGGGCCCAGATCGTGTCGAGCGGATTCCCGCCGCAGTTGGCTTCGACGTGGAAGCGGCATGCGAGGGGCGGACAGCCCCTACGAGGAGTGCGTCGCCTGGGTTCGATCAACGCAGCGGCCGCTCACTGCTGGAGTTTCCAGGGGAAGTGCCGTTTCGGTCGGCGCTCGACGAAACCTCACAGAACGCCTCCGTGCCCGACCCGTGGTCGACGCAGTGGAGACGACGGCCATGCAGGGAGAAGACCCTCTTCTTCACCGCCCGATTGACGCGCCGCCAGCGGAAGAGGCGGGCCTGGCCGAGTCGTCCGCGTCGGCGAGGGTACACGGACGCGGGAGGGCGGCACAGGTCATCCCCCTTGCCGGGGGCCGAGGAGTGCGTGCACGGGCAGCGGTCCGTGGGGGCCACCTCACTGCCCCCCTGCCCGTGCACGCGGCTGGTGGTGCCTTTCGCCGCAGACACCGCGCCGCTGCGTCGCCGGAGAGTTCCAGAGCCCAGGAATGACACAACAGTGCGGTTCGATGGGGGCACGTCCCATCCCTCTTACGCCCGGATATACTAACTTGCTTAATGGATGCTCGCACTCCAGGCCGCCGATTCCGAGCCTCGGCCCACCGATCCGTACGGCACACGGCGGGGCAGGACAGGAGGCGGGGTTGCCGGATCAGACACAGCGGCGACCGAAGTTGATGCATTTCACCGCCGGCTGCATGAGCTCGTCAGGAACCGGGAACAGGGCGCTCATCCATGGCCCCCACCCCACCCGCTGCGGAGTTGGCTGGCGTCGCCCCGCCGGCCGGGACGACGTCAGCCCTTCGGCCGATACCGTCGACCTCCTCGCCCGCGGGTTCCACGATCCCCGACGGGGGAAGAGGCACTGTCCGACTTGCGGCACTCCTCGCCCGGCAGGCTCCAGGCCGGCTCCGCCGTTGTGATCAGGCCGCCCGAGCCGCTCGAGGCCCGGTCGACCGGCGACCGGAAGGAGTCAGGGCTCGCCGAATACACACCGAACACAAGGTCGGGATCACGTGCGCAGCAGCCGGGCGATGGCCCGCGAAGCCTCGGCGACCTTCTCCTCGGCCGTATCCCCTCCGGCCACCATGGCCTCGCGCACACAGTGGTCCAGGTGTTTCTCGAGCAGTTGCATCGCCACGGCCTGCAAACCCTTGGTAGTGGCTGCCACTTGGGTGAGCACGTCGATGCAGTACTGATCCTCCTCCACCAGGCGCTGCAGTCCGCGTACCTGCCCCTCGATGCGGCGGAGGCGCTTGAGCACGGCGTCCTTCTCGTCGTGGTAGCCCGGCGGCGCCTGCTCGGCCTCGGCATGTTCAAGCTGCTCCATACCCCCCGAGGGTATTACATATCGACGTCGGACGGAAGGCGAACGGACCTCTGCACCGCAGGCAGCCCGCGCATCTCCACTAAGTACCTTCGCAATGCCGGTCAGCTGATGACCGACATCGTCTCGTCACGGGCCGGCGATCCCGGCCGCACGAGTGGCGGTCAACCATGCGCAAACCCCACAGACGGACCGGCCTGGGCGCGTTCGCGGCGATGCTCACGGAACTACGGCATC
This sequence comes from Streptomyces hokutonensis, assembly GCF_042751305.1. Lineage (GTDB taxonomy): Bacteria > Actinomycetota > Actinomycetes > Streptomycetales > Streptomycetaceae > Streptomyces > Streptomyces hokutonensis_A. Next base: position 612,378 of record NZ_JBHYWD010000001.1, on the reverse strand, counting down.
ACGTACCCCAGCTTCCGCGATCCCGACGGCAAGCTGCTCCTGGGCTTCAACGGCCGCACTTCAGGGTCTGCCGTTCCCAGCACCGTGTTCACCGACCGCCACGGACGGATCCCCGCCCGCATCATCGACCCGACGACCTACACGACACTGACTGAGCTACTGAAGGATCTCGCCGCGGAGAAGGCGAGGCAGAGCGACGGATGTGCGGCCCAGCGATGCTCGCCGCAGTCGGCGAAATGGTCACTGCAGGCCTGCCCACCTTCGCCCTCGTCCTGGCCCTCGCGGCCGGAGGCCTGCCCTTCTGCGCTCCCTGCTGTCTCCCCCTGGTCCCGGGCCACCTCTCGTACGTCGCCGGAATGTCCGGCGCGGGTGCCGCCGAGGCCGACAGACGCACGGCGCGATGGCGGGTCCCGGCCGGTCGGCTTCTCTTCGTGGTCGGCTTCGCCGTCGTCGTCACCAGCGACGGCGCACTCTCCGGCGGAGCAGTCTCCGCACTGCTGGTACACCAACGCACGCTTGGCATCGCGCTCCGGCTCGCTCACCATCGCGCTCGGCCTGGTCTTCGCCGGGCTGCTCGAGTAGGTGCCGTGGGCCGGTTTCAGCCGGCGACCCACCTTCCGTCCCGGCGCGATGCGCCGCTTCACCTGGGCACGACGCCACGTACGAGCTGTGACGCACTTCGGCGGAGTGCTGCTGGTGGCGGTGGGCGTCATGCAGGTGACCCGCTGGTGGGGACAGCTGATCGCTCGGCTCCAGACGCTGACCACCGGCTTTCAACTGCCATCGTGACCCGCGGACCGCCCTGCTCAGGGTGGCATCGACTCCCAGATTGATCTAAATTACTTAGTAGAAGAGTCGTTCGGCGGCCCCACGCGCGACCCTCCGCCCACCGGGAGGTCCCACATGCCTCAGTTCCTGTATCCGCTGCTGCTCCTGGCCTGCCCGCTCGGCGTGGGCCTGATGACCTGGCTGATGCTGCGCGGCGGCTCGGACACCTCGCGGCGCACCGAATCGTCCGCCACCCGGGCGGAACTGGACGAGCTGCGCAAGAAGCTCGCCGCGTTGCGCGCCACCAGTGAGGAAACCGGCCAACCGCTGCGGAACTGAGAAGGCTTCCGCCTTCCGAACGTGATCGTGTGAAGACGTGGGACTGCTTGACGAGGGCAGCAGAAAGGAGGACGTCAGTGTTGAAGTCGGGGGTCAAGCGGCTCTTGGGACATGCTGGATTCGACATCGTGCGCAGCGCCAACAACCTGGGGGGCGTCGACGACTTCATCCCGTTCGAGGCAACGATGCGGGCTGCGCGGGCAGCCGGCCTGTCGGTCGGTGACCACATCGACGAGGTGATGAACGGGACGCCTGGCGCCACCCAGTCCACCATCGACGAGCTACGCGCTCTCGGCGTCTTCGCCGCCAACCCGAACACGGTGCTGGAGATCGGCCCCGGGTCCGGACGGTATCTGGAGAAGACGCTGAAGGAGTGCTCACCAGACCGCTACGAGATCTACGAGACGGCAGCACCCTGGGCCGACTACCTGGTGGACACATTCAGCGTGATCGCCCAACCGACCGCAGGATGCAGTCTTTCCCCGACACCCGACGGCAGCATCGACCTCGTTCAGGCCCACAAGGTCTTCAACACCGTGACCTTCCTCTGCGCCTCCCGCTACTTCTTCGAGATGGCACGCGTCACTCGACCCGGCGGCCGGATCGTCTTCGACGTCATGACAGAGACCTGCCTGAACCCGGCCGCGGTGAGCGCCTGGGCGACGCAGGGCGGCACGGGGCACGGCTCCTACCCAGCCGCCGTGCCTCGCCGGACATGCGTGGACCTCTTCGCGACCCTCGGCTGCAGCCTGGAGGCCAGCTTCCTGGCGCCCATGGGCGTCGCCACTACGGAGGTGCTTGTCTTCACAAAGGGGGCTTGACTCTTGAGCCGGAGACCGACAGCCCGGTGGCCGCGTCGAGCGGGTCCGTGGTCGGCTGAGACGCGTCGGCCAACGCCTCACGGGATTTGAGGAGAATCGACCACTGATCGCGGTGTCGCGCATTCGGCCCGCGGCACGTGGTTGGCATGATGCCTGGCGGCGGTAGCCGGGTTCGGGGTCCATCAGGGGAAGGAACCGAGTGGAGAGTTCCGAGAGTTCCGACTGGCAACCAGTGCTGACGCTTCTCGTACTTCTCGTCGCGGCGGTCGTCCTGCTGCACGCCGTCTCGATCGCGCTGCGAGCGATCCGCGAGCCCTTGCACACAGGTCCGTTCGGCGGTGGGCTCGAACCCCAGGAGCACGCTCTGTCCCGGTTCCACGTTCGCTGGTACCCGGTCACGATGATCTTCCTCGCCTTCGACATGGAGATGTTGTTCATGTATCCGTGGACGAAGGTGGTCTCGGCGGTCGGTACGAGCGCGGTCGTCGAGATGTTCCTCTTCCTCGGCGTGCTGTTCGCGGGTGTCGGGTACGCCTGGCGAGAGGGAGCCTTCCGGTGGAGTTGAAACGCACGCTGGTGCGCGCGGCAATGTCCCGGCCGGGAGTGCTGCTGGCGGTGTGTCCCGGGGCGACACGCGAACGGCTGGCGGTCGAGGCCGAGTTGGTACGGCGGGGATGGCCGTGCGTGGTCGTGCCGGCGGACACTGATCTGCTCGTAATCGCGGGCGAACCCGGCGACGAGGGGAACGGCTGGGTCGCGACCGTGTGGGCCGGCATTCCGGCGCCCAAGGCCCGGATACAGATCACGGATGCGGAACAGGCCTCCGATGCGCTGGATCGCGGGCTGCTTGAACTCGCGGGTGGAGGGCTTCCGGTCGCCCACGGTGAGAGCAACGGTCAGCAAGGTCACCGCAGTCACGAAGAGGACGGCGAGCACTCGGCGCACGAGGTCCATGACGGCCATGGTTCGAGCGGGGAACACACAGCTCACCACGAACACGGTGATGGCACTCCGCATCCCGGTCGCCACGACAGCCCAGAACATGAAGCGCATGGTCATGGCGGTGAGCACTCTCCGCCGGTCTCCGAGGACATGGAACAGCACGGCCACCGTGACCATGCAGAACACAGCGAACATGGCGGCGGCGGGCGAGAGGGGCACGGAGCACACGGAGACCAGGAAGCACCCAAGGACCATGCCGGCCACGAGGATCACACCGAGCACGGCGGACACGAGGCGCACGATGGCCACGGCAGTCACGACATGCACGGCGGTCATCACGGTCACGCCGGACACGGCATGGGCGTAGTCGACGGTCTGCCCATGGCGGAGCGCGCCGACGACCGGGACGGGCTGCGGCTCGACCGCCTGCACGTGCCCCTGGGGCCTGCACTGGCCGACTGGCCCGCGGGACTGGTTCTAAGGGTTTCCCTTCAGGGCGACATCGTTCAAGAGGCCACCGTTGAACGGTCGGCCCCTCCCCCATCGCCACAACTGCCCTTCTGGAACGAGCCGTTCCTGCGCGCCGCCACGGGCGAGCAGGTTTCTCAGGGCGAGGCGGCACGCCGACTGTGTGCCGCGCACCTGGACAGTCTGGGCAGGTTCTTCGCCGTGGCCGGGTGGAGTGACATGGCCGCCCGTGCCCGGCACGTACGGGACCGGGCCCTCGCGGGGGCCTCTGCCACTGAACTCTCCGCTGTCGTACGGCCTTTGGTCCGTCGCGCCGAGCGTTCACGGACGCTGCGTTGGCTGACTGCCGGGCTGGGGCCGCTGCCTGCCGGGCATGCGCGGCATCACGGCGTCACGGGCCCCGCGCTGGTCGCCGACGGGGACGCGCACAGCCGTATGCTCGTGTGGCTGGACGCGGTCGGGCGCAGTGCCGCCGCGGCTGACGACTCCCGGGCTCTGGACATGTCCCAGGCGGTCGGACCGCGCGGGAGAGTCTTCGGTTCGCCACCACCCTCACGGGCGCTGTTGGACGTCCTGCCCGGTCTGTTGGAGGGCGCCGAGTTCGCGTGCGCGCGGACCATCGTCGCGAGCCTCGACCCGGATCTCGACGAACTCGTGCCTGTATCCGTGACGGGGATGGTTCATGGCTGAGCGCGCTCCGCTGTGGGCGGTCTTCGTGCTTCCCCTGCTCCTGGTCGCCGTGGCCGTGGTGACTGCCGGTTTCGATGCCCTGCTGTCCGCCGGGGCTCGAAGCGGACGGTCCGGGTCGCTCCGTGAGGCATCTGTCCGAGCCATGAGTCCCGGTCGTGAGGTGCTGCGGCAGCTCGTGCAGCAACCGCGGCGGACTCGGGCGTCGGACGTGCCGCTGACCCGGATCGGGACCGCTCTCCTGCCCGTTGCCGCGGTTCTCGCCGCCGTCGTACTGCCGCTGGGCTTCCGGTCGCTGAGCGATCTGCCGGAAGGAATCGTCTGGTTCAACGCCATGGAGGCGTTGGCCTGGGCCGCGGTGTGGCTGGCGGGCTGGGGACCGAACTCCGCCTTGTCGCTCATCGGCGGCTACCGCTTCCTGGCGCAGGGGCTGGCGTACGAACTGCCGCACATGCTCGCGATCACCACGGCTGCGCTCGGCGCCGAGTCACTGCGGGTGGGTGAAGTCGTGGACGCCCAGGCCGGGTTGTGGTTCGCGGTGTGGATGCCGGTGGCCTTCGGGATCTATCTGCTGAGCGCCATGGCGATGGCGTTCTGGGGGCCGTTCGACCAGCCCGTCGGGCGGGACGTGGCCGGCGGCGCGGCCTCCGAGCTGTCCGGGGCGGACCGTGCGCTCTTCCTCGGTGGCCGGTGGCTGCTGCTGGTGGTCGCCGCGGCGTTCAGTGTGCCGCTCTTCCTGGGCGGCGGGCACGGTCCGCTGCTGCCCGGCTGGGCGTGGACCGTGCTCAAGACGACGGCTGTGCTGGCGTTCCTGGTCTGGGTCCGGCGCAGGGTTCCGACGCTGCGGATGGAGCGTTATGTGGAGTTGGCCTGGGTCGTACTGACCCCGCTGGCCATCGTGCAGGCGCTGGTCGTGGCAGTGGTGGTGCTGAACCGGTGAAGGCAATGACGAGAGCGAGGTGTCGTACGTAATGGGTGTCGCGGTCTTCTGGGCGCTGGCCGTCCTCGCGGTCGTCAGCGGCACGATGGTGTTCCGCTTCGACTCCATGGCCCGCGCGACGTTCTCCCTGCTGACCTCGCTGCTGTGCGTGGGCGGGCTCGTCGTACTGCTGGGGCTCGACTACCTGGGCATCGTCATCGTGCTGATGATGACCATCGAGATGGCCATCATGGCTGTCTTCATGGTGATGTACATGATGAATCCGGCCGGGCTGATGCCGATGACGATGATCCACAACAAGAAGGGTGCGGCCGTGCTCTGTGGGCTGGTGTTCGCGCTCTTGGCCGGCGGGATCCTGTTCGCGCCCTGGCCGGCGCGCAAGGGCAGGGCTCCCGCCGATCCGACCATGGATCTCGGTATGTCACTCATGGGGCCGCAGATGCTCACCATGATGACCCTGGGCATGGCTCTGTTCGCCACGATCGTGGCGACCGTGGTGCTGGCCACCCGGCGCGGGAGATACGACCGGTTCGGCGACGATCTGCGGGCTCGCCGCGCGGACGATCCCGTACGAGGCGGTGTCGGCCGGTGAGTCTGGAGCTGTTTCTGCTGCCGGCCGCCGCACTCTTCTGCATCGGGCTGTTCGGGGCGCTGACCCAGCAGTCGATCGTGATGTTGATGATGGGCATCGAGTTGATGCTGGGCGGCGTGATCCTGGCCGCCGCGGCGGCCTGGCACTACATCGCGCCGGCGACCGCCGACGGACAGGTCCTGATCGTCGTGGCGGTCACGGCGATGGCCCTGGAGATGGCTATCGGATTCGCCGTCGTCACCGCCCTGTTCCGATCGCGGGAGATCGACCTGACCGACATGGCAGCGGAGTTGAGGGAGTGAGCGCCCTGCTGTGGGCGCTGGTCGCCGCACCGCTCGGCACCGGGGTCCTGCTTCTGGTAACGGGGCGCAAGGCCGACCGGCAGGCACCCGGTATCGCCCTCACCGTGGCGGTCGCCACGACAGGACTCGCCGTCACGGCGGCCTTTCGGCACCCGACCGTACGGGCCCCGCTTCTCGACGGTCTGCCGGTACGGCTCGCGGTGGACGGGCTGTCCGGACTGCTGGCCGTCACGGTCACCGCGGTCACCCTCGCCGTACTCCTCTTCAGCGCCGCGGAGTTCGGCGCGGACGAGGCACGGGCCCGCTTCTTCGGGCTGATGCTGCTGTTCGCCGGGAGCATGCTCGTGACCGTCACCGCGGCGACCCTTCCGGTCCTCCTGATGGGGTGGGAGGTCATGGGCGCCACGTCGTGGGCGCTCATCGGCTACTGGTGGCGGGATCCGCAGCGTACGAGCGCGGCGAACACGGCATTCCTCACCACCCGTACCGCGGACCTCGGTCTCTATCTGGCGGCCGGTGCCGCGCTCGCGAGCCGTCAGGATTCGACGCTCTCGCTCGGCGGGCTCGGACGCATCGACGAACCGTGGCTGTCCTTCGTCACCGCCGGCATTATCGCCGCCGCCCTCGGCAAGTCCGCCCAGCTGCCCTTCAGCTTCTGGCTGTCGAAGGCGATGCAGGGGCCGAGTCCGGTCTCCGCGCTGCTGCACTCGGCCACGATGGTCGTCGCAGGGGCGTATCTGCTGCTGCGGACCGGGCCGCTGCTGGACGCCTCCGCCTGGGGCGACGACACGGTCGCGTGGGCAGGAGCGGCCACCGCGGTCTGCCTGGGGCTCGTCGCGGTGGCGCAGACAGATCTCAAGCAACTGCTGGCCGCGTCGAGTTGTGCGCAGATCGGCTTCATGGTGCTCGCGGCCGGAACCGGCGCGACCTCCGGCGGGACACTACAACTCATCGCCCACGCGGCGGCGAAGAGCCTGCTCTTCCTCGGTGCGGGCGCCTGGCTGACCGCGCTGGGCACGCAGCGGCTCCCCGAACTGCTCGGCGCCGCCCGCCACCAGCGGGCGGTCGGCATGGCCTTCACCGTGGCCGCGCTTTCCCTGGCCGGGCTTCCACCGCTCTCGCTGTGGGCCGCAAAGGACGTCCTGCTCGCGGGAGCCCTGGAAGCCGACCCTTGGCTGTACGCCGCCGGGGTGGCCGCCGCGCTGCTGTCAGCGGTCTACAGCACCAAGGCCTTGTGGTACTTGTGGCGGGCCGCCGTGCCACGACCCGACGCCCGCCGGATCCCGGAGGGCGCGGTGGCGACACTCGTTCTGCTGGCCGTGGCCTGCCTCGCGCTGACGCCGTTGGCCTTCCCGCCGCTGCGCGACAGCGTCGAACGCGTCCTCGCCCACACCGGTCAACCCGCCCCGGATATCTGGGAGTTCGCGCTCTCCGGGGGTTTTGCTCTGCTGGCGGGCGCAGTCACCTGGTCCTGGGGAACGCGCCCGCTGCCCCTGCCTGAACGGGCGAAGTCGGGCTTCACGGACTGGCTCCTCCTCGAACGTGCCGCCCACCTGCTGCTGGTGGCCCCCGTCATGCGCCTCGCACGCGCCGCCGCGGCGTTCGACGACCGCGGGCTGGACCGGGCTGTCGACGGGGCGGCCTCGTCAGCCGTTCGCTTCGCCCACTGGACGAACGACGTGGTGGAGCGTGCCCTGGACGGCGCGGTCACCTCGGTCGCCACCGGGACACGCGCCCTCGGCCGCCTGGCGCGCCGCCCACAGACCGGCCAGCTGCACCAGTACCTCGCCCAGGCCGTCGCGGCCTTCACCGTCCTCGCCGTCGTGCTCGTCCTCGTGAGGTGACCCGCTTGCTCACCGCGCTCGTCTTCGTGCCCGTAGCAGTCGCACTGCTGCTGTTCGCCCTGCCCGGGCGCACGACTCCGACGGTCGTCCGCATCGTGTGGATCATGGCGTCGGCGCTCGAACTCGCCCTGGTCATCGCGATGTGGGCGGGGTACAGCACCAACGGCGGAATGCAGTACGAGCAACGCGCCCGCTGGATTCCCAGCGCCGGTGTCGGCTACCACGTCGGCGTCGACGGGCTCTCGCTGCCTCTGCTCGCTCTCACCTGTCTGCTGTTCCTCGCCTGCGCGTTGTACTCGCTGCGCGAGAAGCGCCGTATCCGCGAGTTCGCCGCGCTGTTCCTGTTCCTGGAGACCACGTGTCTCGGGCTGTTCGCGGCCCTCGATCTGATCCTCTTCTTCGTCTTCTTCGATCTGTCCATCGTGGCGATGTACTTCATCATCGCCGGATGGGGCCACCGGCAGGCGGCCCGCGCCGCGTTGAAGTTCTTCCTCTACACGTTCATCGGTTCGCTCGCGCTCCTGCTCGGCTTCATCGGCCTCTACCTCGCCGCGTCCCCGCACACCTTCGACATGGTCGAGCTGACGAAGCAGAACCCGCTCGCCGGACGCTCCGTCTACGGCGGCCTCGTGCTGCTGGCCATCGTCGTCGGCCTGGCGGTGAAGACACCGACCGTGCCGTTCCACACATGGCTGCCGCTCGCCCATGTAGAGGCGCCCGCGGCCGGTTCGGCCATCCTTGCCGGGGTGCTGCTGAAGATGGGCACGTACGGCTTCGTACGCATCGCCATGCCGATGCTCCCTGAGGCCTGGCGGCGCTACGCCCTGGTCCTCGTCGTCATCGGCGTACTCTCGGTGCTCCACGGCGCCCTCGTCGCCCTCGCGCAGACCGACTTCAAACGGATGGTCGCCTACACCTCCGTGAACCACATGGGCTACATCGTGCTCGCGATCGGCGCCGCCGCCGCGACCTCGGACAGCTCCGCGCAGGCCCGCTCCCTCGCCGTCACCGGAGCGGTGACGCAGATGGTCAGCCACGGCCTGCTCACCGGCGCGCTGTTCCTCCTCGCCGGGGTGCTCTACGAACGGGGGCGGACGTACGACATGGGCGCCTACTCCGGACTGGCCGCCGTAGCACCGGCGTTCGCGGCGATGACCGGCATCGCGGCCTTCGCCTCGCTCGGCCTGCCGGGCTTCTCCGGATTCATCGCCGAGTTCCAGATCTTCACCGGAAGCCTCGGACCACGCCCCGTGGCCACGTCACTCGCGGTCATCGGCATCCTCCTCACCGCCGGACTGTTCCTGCGCGCCCTGCGACAGCTCCTCATGGGACCACTCCACCTGCCCGACGCACCGGGTACGCCGCGTGCGTTCCCCGACATTCGCCTCCACGAGGGCCTTGCCGTCGTGCCACTGCTCGTGCTGGCCGTGGTGCTCGGAGTGGCACCGCGCTTCCTTCTCGACATCATCGAGCCGGCCTCCCGCTCCGTCCTGGAGCTGCTCACCCGATGACCGAGATGAACGAAAACCCGCTCGACCTCCTCCCGGAGGTGCTGCTGGCCGCGTCGGCCGTGCTCGGCCTACTCCTCGGCTCCTGGCTGCCGCGGGCACGGCAGTGGGCCGTGGGCCTGCTGGCCTGCGTCGCGTGTGTGGCCGGGCTCGCCGCGGCATCGGTGGCCGCGGCGGACCCTGCCACGACCGCCTTCGGCGAGGCCTTCGCCATCGACCCGGTGACCAGCACGTCCCGGATCGTGGTTCTCGGCGGCACCCTTCTCGTCCTCGGGGTCTCTTTCGGACCTCTGCGGGGAGACCCGCGGGAGAGCGAGTTCTACGTCCTGGTGCAACTGGCGGCCCTCGGCGCGCTGATGATGGCGGGCACACAGGATCTGCTGCTGCTCGCGGCCGGCTACCTGCTGGCGAGCATCCCCGCCTACACGCTCGCCGGGTTCCGCAAGGACGGGCCAGGCACCGAAGCCGCCCTCAAGTACTACGTGATCGGTGCCCTGTTGGGCGTTCTGATGCTCACCGGCATCACGGTCCTGTACGCCACCGGTCGCGGAACCGGATACCCGATGCTCGGCGACGCCTTCCGCGACGCACCCAAGGTGCTGGTCGCCACCGGGGCCATCGGGCTGCTGGCGGGCGTGCTGTTCAAGGCAGGCGGTGTGCCGGCGCACTTCTGGGTGCCCGACGCCGTGCAGGGCAGCAACCCGCCGGTCGCGGCACTGCTCACCACCATTCCCAAGATCGGCGCACTGGCCGCGCTCTTCCGGCTCGGCGACGCGGTCTTCGCCGACAGCACTCTGCCGTGGCCCGCGCTCATCGCCGTCCTCGCGGCCGCGTCCATGACGCTCGGCAACCTCGGCGCGTTCTTCCAGCAGGACGTCAAGCGGCTGCTCGCCTACTCGACGATCAGCCAGGTCGGCTATCTCCTCATGCCGGTCGCCGTCGCGGGCCGCTCGGACCTGGCCCAACAGGCACTGCTCTACTACCTCGCGGCGTACGCGGTCACCAACCTCGGCGCCTTCGCCGTGGTCTGCGCACTCCCCCACGCGCACACCCTGGACGACTACCAAGGACTCGCGAAGCAACGTCCGCTGCTCGCCGCCAGCCTCGTCATCTGTCTGCTGGGGCTCGTCGGCACCCCGCCCACCGCGGTCTTCCTCGGCAAGCTCGAAGTGTTCAGCGCCGCGTTCGACGGCGGCTACGCGTGGCTCGCCGTCCTGGCCGCCGCCAACACCGTGGCGTCGCTGTTCTACTACCTACGCTGGATCCTGCCCGCGGTCTCGCGAGGCGGTTCCGGAATGCCCGCCGACGGCGACCGTGCGGCGCGCGTGACGGCGTACGCCGCCGCGGCGATCTCCCTTGGCCTCGGTCTTGCCGGAGGCCCCGTCCTCAACGTGCTGGCCGGATCCATCAGCCATTGAGGTGCACAGACATCAACGGGGGTCCGAACTTGCAGTCGTGACTCTGGCGCTCCTCACGGTTGCGGATGCCGCGCCCCCAGGCGGAGACGATACGGGTGATGTCCTTGAAGAGGTGGACGAGGACGGCGGCGATCGCGCCGACCTGGATGACGGCGGTGAAGCCGACCAAGGAGGTGTCGTCGACCGGAATGCTCACGAACCCTCGGTGAGCTTCGGGTGGTTGGTGGAGGAGACGGGCAGGAAATCGGTCACCCCCTCGACGACTCCGAGGACGGCGGCCTGGCCATGGCAGCCGACACAGCGGGGCGCGCTCCGAAACGGGCGAACGGCGTCCGCGAGACCCAGCTCCTCGACCTCCTCCAGCAGGCCGGCACCGCCCTGACCCAGGGCGATGTGGCCGAACACCAGGGCGGCGAGCTCACCTACAGCAGCTTGGTGACGATCCTCACCCGCATGCACACCAGGGCCTGCTCACCCGCACCCTCCGCGGACGCGCCTACGCCCCCGTCACCGACGACGCCGGCTTCGCCGCCCGCCGCATGCGCATCGTCCTGGAGGAGCGGCCCGAACGCGAGGTCGTCCCCGCCCGCTGCGCCGACACCTTGTCCGACACCGACACCGACACCGACGCCGACCTGCTGCGCCGCCTGCTCGGCCCCGGGCCTGACACCGACCGGTAGGAGGCGAAGTACGGATGCGCATCGCCGTCTACCTCCCGCTGCTGCTCACGCTGATCGCCCCGCTCGCCGCCCGGCCGCTGTCCTAGCGCTGCGAACTCCGCCTGGACACCTGACTGTTGACCGCCACGGCGCTGATCCTGGGCGGGACGAGCACGATCTCCTCGGGCCTGCTGACCGTCACCGGCCTGATCCGCATCCCGCAACTCGCCGCGCTCGGCCACTGGTCGACCCACATCGTGCAGCACGACGACCCCGCACAGCTCACCGTCGCGCTCATCGCCGGCCTGCTGCTCGGCGCGCCGTCCTCACCGCCGTGCAGCTCGTGCACCACCAGCAGACGAAGAACCTGCTGTTGCGCAACAACCGGAGCGGGCACCGAGGTCTACCAAGCCAAGTCACCACCGTCCTCGTGTCTTGTCAGTACCCGCCAATCGCGAGACACCGAGACACCGTCCTTTTCCGTTCACAAGCTGCAGCAGACGACTGACACACCATCAGGAAAGTCGGCAAAAGTCGGCAGGCGGACTGCCACAGCCGCCCGCACACGGCCACACCTTGGAATGGACGCCGTGCCTGCATCGAGCTCCGCAGACCCGTTGGCGCACCTCAACAGGTCAACGCACCCTCCCCCGCGGCTTCAACCCCACCGGCGGCAGCTCGGGAGCCGGCAGCGGCGCCCCGTCGTACCCCTTGACCTCACCGAACCGCGAGCCCGTCATCCAGTCCTCGCGGGCCTGCGCGATCTCTTCCTGGGTGCGGCCGATCCAGTTCCAGAACATGATCAGCTCCTCCTCGAACGGCTCGCCCCCCAGCAGCATCAGGCCGGCGTCCGACGCGGCGCGCAGCGGGAGTTCGGTGCGGCCGCAGCCGAGGTAGAGCATCGAGCCCGGGAGGACCGGGACGCCGTCGACGTGGGCCTCGCCGGACATGGCCAGGACGGCGTACTCGAAGTCGGGTTCCAGCGGCAGGCGCACGTCCGCGCCGGCCGCGAGGGCCAGGTCCGCGCCGACGATCGGGGTGTACGTCGTGCCGGGCGAGGTCGCGCCGTCGACGTCGCCGAGGACGATCGTGGCACGCAGGCCCGGTGCCGTGACGACCGGCAGCTCGGCGTGGTGCTCGAAGTGCGGCTCTACATGGCGGTCGCTGTCGGGCAGGGCGACCCACAGCTGTGCGCCGTGCAGGAAGCGGGCGTGCGTCTTGGGGCTCTGCTCGGTGTGGCTGATCGCGCGGCCCGACGTCATGAGGCCGAGTTCGCGCGGGCGGATCGTCGCGACGCTGCCGGTCGAGTCGCGGTGCAGCACCTCGCCCTCGTGCAGCCAGCTGACGGTCTGCAGACCCATGTGGGGGTGCGGCGGCACCTGCATGCCGGGCTCGTCGGCGATGTCGTCGGGGCCGTAGTGATCGACGAAGCACCAGGCGCCGACCATACGGCGGCCCAGGTTGGGCAGCAGCCGGCGGACTTCGGTGGACTCGCCGAGCTGGACCTTGCGAGGGCTGAGGAGTTCACGGACGGGCTCCGCCACCACGAAACCGCGGCCGCCGCACAGGGCCGGAACCGCTTCGCGATCAAGATTGCTCATGGCGACAACCTAGTCCCGTCGGGGCGGTTCCGTCAGTCCGTCAAGCGCCGGTCCGCCTCCCGGGGCCTCTCCCCCGCCATTGGCCCCCTGTTCAAAAATAGTAGCCATGGACATAGTAGCCATGTACTGTATCGGTCATGAGTACGGCATCCGAGGGCGCGACGCCCGGTTTTCTGGTCTGGCGACTGTCGATGAAGTGGCGTGTGGCGGTCGACCGCGCGGTGGCACCCCTGGGACTGACCCATGCGCAGTACTCCCTGGTGGCGTCGCTGTACGGCATGCAGCGCTCCGGGCTGCGCCCCAGCCAGCGGCACCTCGCCGACCGCACCGGACTCGAAGCCCTCTATGTGTCGAAGCTGGCCCGCGCCCTGGAGTCCGCGGGCCTCGTCGAGCGCACCCGGGACCCCCGCGATCCGCGCGCGGTCCAACTGGCCCTCACCGACGAGGGCCGTGAAGTGACCCGGCAGGCGATCAAGGTCGTACAAGGTCTCCTGCAGCAGCTGCTGGAGCCGCTCGGCGGCCTCGACAGCGAACGGACCCGGGAGTTCAGCCGGGACCTGGCGATTCTGCTCGACACACCCCTCAACCCCGCGAGTGAGCACGAGAAGGAGTAGTCATGACCACCGCCACCACCACGCCCCCTGCCAACGCCCGCATGCTCGGCCTGGCCCACTACGCGGCCCGCGCCGTCCTGGAGAGCGTCCTCACCCGCCACGGCCTCGGCTTCCAGCAGCAGATCGTCCTGCGGCCCCTCGCCCTCGCCGCCGGGCCCGTCGACCGCGGGCAGCTCGCCGCGGACACCGTGGCGTCCCTGAAGGTCGGCGAGGACTCCGTGCAGGGCACCATCGACGAACTGATCGCGGCCGGACTGGTCGAAACGGACGCGTCCGACGTGCGGATCACTGACGCCGGCCGGGAGCTGTTCGAGCGGATCACGAAGGAGACGAGCGCGGCGAGCGCCAGGATCTGGGGCGACCTGCCCGAGGAGGACCTGCTGGCCGCCGGTCGCGTTCTCACCCTGGTCGCCGAGCGGGCCAACGCCGAGCTGGCCGCCGTAGCGGAGTAGTGGAATATTCAACCAACATGGTCCGTTGAGGGCGTCGAAGGAGGTCAAGTGGACATGACGTACTACGACCACGGAACACCGGCGGAGCGTTGGGAGCGCGCGCAGATGTTCTTCGACGCCAAGGACTACGCCGCCGCGGCCCGGGTGCTGGGCGGGCTGGTCGAGGAGGTGCCGGAGCAGACCGGACCGCGTCTGCTGCTGGCGCGCGCCTACTACCACTCGGCCCAACTGCGGCGCGCCGAGACCGAGTTGCGGGTCCTCGTGGAGCGTGACCCGGTCGAGCACTACGCGCGGCTGATGCTGGGCCGCACGCTGGAGCGGCAGGGCCGGCACGAGGAGGCGGGTTCGCATCTGCGGATCGCCTCGGCGCTCGCGGGTGACTTCGAGCAGGTCTGAGACGCGTTGACGCACATGAAGGGGCCCGGGTGCGGGTAGGAAACCGGCCCCCCCCCCCGGGGGGGGGATATGGGCGTTATGTGTCCGATTAAGTATATTTGGTGGTGTCGCAATTACTA
>NZ_JBHYWD010000001.1:582419-597898 GCF_042751305.1 Streptomyces hokutonensis | reverse complement strand
CCTCCCCCCCGGCGGCGGGCCGGGCGCGCCTGTTCTTGTATCGCTCATTGCGCCGGGGCCCCCGCCCCGCGCGCCCCCCCCCCCCCCCCCCCCCCCCCCGCCCCCCTCCGCATGTGTCGTCAATTCGCGTACGTCCGGCGGCCCTTGCGGTGGGCCACCTCGCCCAGCACCACGTCCACCGCGACGAACGCGGCCAGCGGGATACCCAACAGCGGGACGAAATAGCCGAGTACGGCGATCACCGCCAGGCACGGGACGAGGACCAGGGGGGACAGCTGGGCCCAGGCGCCGCGCGGGATCGGGCGGCCGAAGGAGGAACCCCGGCCGCGCTGCCACCACATACGGTAGCCCCACACGATCAGCAGGATCAGGGAGGCGGCGAGCAGCATCAGGGCTATCTGGTTGGCCAGGCCGAAGAGGACGCCGGTGTGCAGGTCGATGCCCCAGCGGGTCAGTTTGGCGAGCAACGGGTAGTCGGCGAAGCGGAGTTCGTCGGTCACCTTGCCGGTGGTGGGGTCGACGGCGACCGTGTCCTGTTTCTCGGGCCAGCTGCGCTGGACCTGTTTGACGACGTACGTCGAGTTCGCGTCGGCGGGCGGGACGATCTCGACGGGGTTGCCCAGCCCCTCGGCCCGCGCGGCGGCGAGGATCTTGTCGAGGCCGACTCCGTGTTCGGCGTCGCCGGTCGCGGTGGAGCCGCCGTGGCCCGCGTGTTCACCGCTCGCGGCGGCGGACACGGAGGGCGTGGACTGGCCCAGGGAGGTGCGGAGTTCGTCGATGTTGGCGCCCGCGTACGTCGACCAGGTCAGTCCGGTCGCCGAGAGGAAGATGAAACCGGCGGCGGCCCAGACGCCCACCGTGCCGTGCAGGCCGAGGGTGCGGCGCCGTCCGCTGGTGCCACGCACCTTGCGCAGGGCGCGGCGGCGGGAGAACCACAGGACAAGGCCGCCGGCCGAGATGACCCACAGCCAGCTCGCGGCGAACTCGCTGTACAGGCGGCCGGTTTCGCCGAGGTTCAGATTACGGTGCAGGTCGTCGATCCAGGTGCGCAGCGGGAGCGCGCCGGTCGAGCCGTACTGTTCCAGCGCGCCGCGCACCTTCCCGGTGTACGGGTCGACGAACACCGCGAGGGTGTGGTCGGAGCGGACGCCCTCGACGCCGGAGAGCATGACGCGGGTGGTGGCGCCGGCCTCCGGGGAGGGCCGGACCGCCGAGACCGTGCCCTCGGGGTGTGCTTTGCGGGCGGCGGCCACCTGCTCCGATATCGGCAGCTCGCGGTCACCGACGGGGACGGTCAACTCATGGGCGTACACGATCCGTTCGGCCTGGAAGGCACCGGCGTACAGGAAGCCGGTGGTCGCGGCGACGAGCAGGAACGGGGCGACGAGCACTCCGGCGTAGAAGTGCAGGCGCAGGATCAGGGGGCGGAGCGGGGCCCAGCGGCTGGCGGACGGTGCCGGGGCGGGCTCCTGCGGGACCTCGGCCGGAGCGGTCGAGGGAGCGGTGGACATGAGCGGGCTTCTCCGGGTGGCAGGGGACGAGGAGGCGGGCGGAGGTGTGTCGTAGCCGTAGTGGTCCAGTAGTCGGCGGGCGGAGGCGCCGAGTTCCCGCGGGCTGGAGTGGCGTGCGTCACGTTCGGGTCGCGGTGGAGGTCATGACATCCTGGCGCGATGGCACTTCTCAGTGATCGCGCGCCCCTGGCCGACCGAGTCGAGGAACTCCTCGCCGTCGGCGGTCCGTTGCCCATCGTCTCGGCCGGTGACCCGGTGCTCCGGCACGGAACCGAGCCGTTCGACGGCCAGTTGGAGCCCGCGCTGCTCGCCCGGTTCATTGAGGCGCTGCGCGTGACCATGCACGCGGCGCCGGGTGTGGGCGTCGCGGCCCCGCAGGTCGGGGTGGAGCTGCGGATCGCGGTGATCGAGGACCCGGCGCCGGTGCCGGACGAGGTGCGGGTGGTGCGCGGGCGGGTGCCGCAGCCGTTCCGGGTGCTGGTCAATCCGGCGTACGAGCCGGTCGGCGACGGACGGGCCGCGTTCTTCGAGGGATGCCTGAGCGTGCCGGGCTGGCAGGCCGTGGTGGCGCGGCACGCCTCGGTGCGGCTGACCGGGCAGGACGAGCACGGGCGGGCGGTGGACGAGGTGTTCACCGGGTGGCCCGCGCGGATCGTGCAGCACGAGACGGATCATCTCGACGGCATGCTCTATCTGGACCGGGCCGAGCTGCGCTCGCTGTCGTCCAACGAGGCGATGGCGGAGCGCTGGGCGCAGCCGGCACCGGTCGAGGCGTCGGCTGCGCTCGGCTTTCAACTGCCGTAGGGCAGCAGGGGTGTTCAGCCCCGGTAGGCCTCCAGCAGGCGGAGCCACACCTCGCTGATCGTGGGGTAGGACGGGACCGCGTGCCACAGGCGGTTGATCGGGACCTGGCCGGCTACGGCGATGGTCGCGGAGTGGATCAGTTCGCCGACGCCGGGGCCGACGAAGGTGACGCCGCGCAGGGTCTCGTCGTCGAGGTCGACGATCATGCGGGCGCGGCCCCGGTAGCCGTCGGCGTAGAGGCCGGCGCCGGCGACCGAGGAGAACTCGACGTCGACGGCGCGGACGCGGTGGCCGGCGGCCTCCGCCTCGGCGAGGGAGAGGCCGACGGCCGCGGCCTCCGGGTCGGTGAAGACGACCTGGGGTACGGCGTCGTGGTCGGCGGTGGCCGCGTGGGCGCCCCACGGGTCGGTCTCCAGCAGCGGCACTCCGGAGGCGCGGGCGGCGATCGCGGCGCCCGCGATGCGTGCCTGGTACTTGCCCTGGTGGGTGAGGAGGGCGCGGTGGTTGACGTCGCCGACGGCGTACAGCCAGTCGCTGTCCTGGACGCGCAGCGAGTCGTCCACCGGCAGCCAGGAGCCCGGCTCCAGGCCGATCGTGTCGAGGCCGATGTCGTCGGTCTTCGGGGCGCGTCCGGTGGCGAAGAGGATCTCGTCGGCCTCGATGCGGTCGCCGCTGTCGGTGACGGCGACGACGGAGCCGTTCTCGCGGGTCACCGCCGTGACGGACGTGCCGGTGCGCAGGTCTACGCCTGCCTCGCTCAGCGCGTCGGCGACCAGTTCGCCGGCGAAGGGCTCCATGCGGGGCAGCAGGCCCTTGCCGCGGACGAGGAGGGTGACCCGGGAGCCGAGGGCCTGCCAGGCGGTGGCCATCTCGACGGCGACGACCCCGCCGCCGACCACGATCAGCCGGCCGGGCGCGGCCTGGGCGCTGGTGGCCTCGCGGCTGGTCCAGGGCTTGACGTCGGCGAGTGCGGGCAGGTCGGGGAGGAGGGCGCGGGTGCCGGTGCAGACCGCGACGGCGTGCCGCGCGGTGAGGACGTGCCGTACGCCGTCGGGGCCGGTGACCGTCACCCGGCGGGGGCCGTCGAGGCGGCCGTGGCCGCGGTAGAGGTCGGCGCCGATGCCGTCGAGCCAGCGGACCTGGCCGTCGTCCTTCCAGCCCGAGGCCTCGTAGTCGCGGTGGGCGAGGACCGCGGCGGTGTCGAGGGGGCCCTGGACGAGATGGCCGAGGCCGGGCACGCGGCGGGCGTCGGCGCGGGCTATCACCGGGCGCAGCAGGGCCTTGCTGGGCATGCAGGCCCAGTACGAACACTCGCCGCCGATGAGTTCGTTCTCCACGACCGCGGTGGAGAGACCGGCCGCACGGGTGCGGTCGGCGACGTTCTCCCCCACGGGCCCGGCCCCGACCACCACGACGTCGTACTCGATGGATTCCGTTTCCGTCATGGGGCCAGTCTGCTGGGTGGTGTGCGCTGAGGCCACACGGGTAGGGGCGCGGAATACGGGCCCGGACGACCGTGTTGTCCGGGACGGCTTCGCCCCCACATCGAGGAAGAGGGAATCAGGTCATGAGCAGCAGCACCGTGGAGCTCACCAAGGAGAACTTCGACCAGACGGTCACGGACAACGACTTCGTCCTGATCGACTTCTGGGCGTCCTGGTGCGGGCCGTGCCGTCAGTTCGCCCCGGTCTACGAGAAGGCGGCCGAGGACAACCCCGACCTCGTCTTCGGCAAGATCGACACCGAGGCCCAGCCCGAGCTGGCCGCGGCCTTCGGCATCCAGTCGATCCCCACGCTGATGATCGTCCGTGACCGTGTCGCCGTGTTCGCCCAGCCCGGCGCGCTGCCGGAGGCCGCACTGACGGACGTCATCGGCCAGGCCCGCAAGCTCGACATGGACGAGGTCCGCAAGTCGGTCGCCGAGCAGCAGGCGCAGGCCGAGCAGAACGGCAAGTAAGCAGCCCTCTCAGAACGGGTACGACGCCACGTCTGCGCGCACCGTCGTCCAGCGCACGTCGGTGAAGGCCTCGATATTGGCCTCGCCGCCGAAGCGGGCGCCGGTGCCGGACGCGGCGACCCCGCCGAAGGGTGCCACGGCCTCGTCGTTGACGGTCTGGTCGTTGATGTGGACGATCCCGGTCGGGATGCGTTCCGCCAGGTCCAGGCCGCGGGCCGCGTCGCGCGTGACGATGCCGAGCGACAGGCCGTACGGTCCGGTCGCGGCCAGCGCCGCCGCCTCCTCGGGGGTGGCGAAGGACCGTACCGGCGCCACCGGGCCGAAGACCTCCTCCGCGTAGGCGGGGGTGTCGTCGTCGACGCCCGCGAGGACGGTCGGCCGGTAGAAGAGGTCCTCGTGCGTGCCGCCCGCCGCGAGCCTGGCGCCGCTCGCCGTACTGGCCTCGACGAGGCCGTGGATCTTGGCGAGTTGGGCACCGTCGATGATCGGGCCCAGGTGGACCTGCGCACGGTGCGGGTCGCCCACGGCCAGCGACTCGGCCTTGGCGGCGAGGCGTTCGACGTACTCCTCGTAGAGCGACTCGTGGACGAGATGGCGCCCGGTCGTCATGCAGATCTGGCCCTGGTGGAAGAACGAACCCCAGGCCGCCGTCGAGATCACCGCGTCCAGGTCCGCGTCCGCCAGCACGATCAGGGCCGAGTTCCCGCCCAACTCCAGGTGTGCGCGCTTGAGATGACGCCCCGCCGCCTCACCGACCGCGCGCCCGGCGGCAGTTGAGCCGGTGAAGGAGATGACGGGCACCTGCGGGTCGGCGACCAGTGCGGCCCCCACCTCCGCGCCGCCGGGCAGGACTTGGAGGAGTTCTTCGGGCAGGCCCGCCTCCGCGAAGACCGCCGCGAGGGCCAGCCCTCCGCAGACCGCCGTGCGCGGGTCCGGCTTGAGGACGACCGCGTTGCCGAGGGCGAGCGCCGGGGCGACCGAGCGGATGGAGAGGATCAGCGGGGCGTTGAACGGCGCGATCACGCCGACGACGCCGACCGGGACACGCCGGGTGTACGACAGCCGGGGCGCCTCCGAGGGGAGGACCTGGCCTGCGGGGCGGGAGGCGAGCGCGGCGGCCTCGTAGCACTCCTGGGCGGCGACGTGCAGTTCGAAGTCCGCCTTGCCGGGGATCGACCCGGACTCCCGCACCAGCCACTCGCGCAGCTCCTCGGCGTGCGCGGCGAACAGGTCGCCGGCCCTGCGCAGCACTCCGGCGCGGACGAAGTGCGGGACGCGCGCCCACTCGGTCTGCGCGGCTGAGGCCGCCTGTACGGCAGGGCGTATGTCCTCGGCCGCGGCGAGCGTGACGGTGGCGAGCTGGTCGCCGGTGGCGGGCTCGGTGACCGGGTACTCGGGGCCCGACAGGGGGCGGGACTGCCAGATCTTGGGGTCGAGCAGGGGCATGGCGGCTCTCCGATCCGTCAACGGCGGGACCCGCGCGGGTAGTTGGAGTCCCGGGGCGCTCGCGTGACGGGATGCGGTGATCCGGCGCAGACGTCTGAGACCGCATCCGTGATCGAACGCACCCCCGTCTGGTTGAGCACGCAACATTCTAGTCGCGTACGGCGGGTTCGCCCCGGCCCGCGTTCGCCGGATCCGGTTCAGCTGGAGTCGCGGTGCACCACCTTGGCGCCGAGCAGTTCGTGCACGGCCGGCACCGAGCCGGGGTCGCGTACCGCGTTGTCGACCAGTTCGGCGAGGTCACGGCCGGACGGGAGCTGGATGTGGACGGTGCTCAGGCGCGGTCGCAGCAGCCGGCCGATCATCAGGTCGTCGGCGCCGACCACGGCGGTGTCCTCGGGGATGCGGACGCCCTCGTCCTGGAGGGCGCGCATCAGCAGCATCGCGTACTCGTCGTTGTACGCGAACACCGCGTCGAGGCCGAGAGCGCGCCACTGGGCTGCGGTCTTCGCGGCGCTCTCCTCGCTGTAGGCGAGCGGGAGTTCGGTCACCGTGGCGTCCGTGCCGAACAGGGCGCGGCGCACTCCTTCGAGGCGGGGCCGGGAGAAGACCCCCATGCCAGGCTCCTCGGGCACGACCACGCCGATCCGGCGCCGGCCGCGGTCGTAGAGGTGCTCGCCCGCGCAGCGGCCGACGCCCTCGTGGTCCAGGAGCATGACGTGTGCGCCCTCGATCGGCTCCGAGCCGAGCGTGAGGACGGCGCGCGCCCCGGAGCGCTTGAGGACCGCGACGCCCTGCGGGCCGAGTCCGGCGCCGGGCACCAGGACGGCGACCGGGCGGAGTTCGGCCCAGGCGCGGGCGGCCTCGTCGCCGCGCAGACCGACGGAACCGTGCTGCACGACCGTGTAGTCGAGGCGGCTGAGCGCCCACTGGAGTTCGTTGATGAACTGGCTGTAGAGGAGCCCCACTTGCATGGGCGGCGCCGGCATCAGCACCATCCGGCTGTGTCCGGCGCGCAGGCTGCGGGCCGCCGCGTGCGGGACGTACCCCAGTTCCTTGGCGGCCTCGTGGACGCGGCGGCGGGTGGGCTCGCTGATCCGTACGGCGCTGGTGTTGTTGAGGACGTAGGAGACGGTCGCGCGTGAGACGCCGGCCAGGCGGGCCACATCGGCGCTCGTGGGCACGGAGCGCGGTGCGGGCGACGGGGCTGCGGGCGTTTTCGGTATCTGCACCATGACGTACGGCATCTTGGCAGAAGCCGGGACCGGGCAGCGCGGCGGGGGAACGGTCGTCACGACAGCGACATGGTCCGGGATTTTACGAACATGTTCGTCACGACCTTGTTCGTAGCGAACATGTTCGTTACGGTGGAGGCATGACAGCTCGCCCCGAGACCCCGCGAAGCCGCCGCGAACGCCCGGCGAAACCCGCCCTGAGCAGGGCAGGCATCGTCGCCGCCGCGGTGGCGGTGCTGCGCGCCGAAGGTCTGCAGAAGGTCACCATGCGGCGCCTGGCCCAGGAGCTCGACACCGGTCCGGCCTCGTTGTACGTGTACGTCCGCAACACCGCGGAGCTGCACGCGGCGGTCCTGGACGAACTGCTCGGCACGATCGGGCCCGTCCCCGCCGAGGGCTCCTGGCGTGAGCGCCTGGAACAGGTCCTCACCGCGTACACCGCGATGCTCCTCCAGCACCCGAGCCTCGCCCGCTCGGCACTGACGGCCTGGCCCAGCGGGCCGCACTACCTGAACCTGATCGAGACCCTGCTCGCCCTGCTCGACGAGGGAGGCGTCCCGCCCGCGCAGGCCGCGTGGGGCGTGGACCTGCTGCTCCAGCAGGCCACCGCGACGGCCGCCGAGCACTCGGCCGACGACACCGCCCGGGACGACTGGGACGCCCTGACCGAAGCCCTGCGCACTGTCTCCGACCGGACCCACCCGCACATCGCGGCCCGTTCGGCGGAGCTGCTCGCGGGAGCGCCCGAGGCCCGGCTGTCCTGGATGTTCCAGACGCTCATCACCGGCATCGAGCGGACCGCCGTGCCCGACTGACACCCCGACTCCCTTCCTCTTCAAGGAGGTTCACCATGACCACCCCTCACCACCCCCTCGCGATCATCGGCGGCGGACTCGGCGGGCTCACACTCGCGCGGGTCCTGCACGTCAACGGCGTCGAGGCCACCGTCCTCGACCTCGACGCCTCCCCCGCCGCGCGCACCCAGGGCGGCATGCTCGACATCCACGAGGACTCGGGACAGCCGGCGCTGCGCGCGGCAGGCCTGTACGAGGAGTTCCGGGCCCTGGTCCACCCGGGCGGCGAGGCCACCCGCGTCCTCGACAAGGCGGCCACGGTCCTGCTGGACGATCCCGACGACGGCACCAGCGGACGCCCCGAGATCGACCGCGGTCAACTGCGCGACCTGCTGCTGGGCTCCCTGCCCGAGGGCACCGTCCGCTGGGGCGCGAAGGTCACCGGCGCCCGCCCGCTGGACGGCGGCCGGCACGAGGTGACGCTCGCGGACGGCACCTCCTTCACCACCGACCTGCTGATCGGCGCGGACGGCGCCTGGTCCCGGGTGCGTGCCCTGCTCTCGGACGCGCGGCCCGCGTACACCGGTATCTCGTTCGTCGAGGCGGACCTGCCGGACGCCGACCTACGGCATCCGGTGAGCGCCGAAGTGGTCGGCGGCGGCATGCTGATGGCGCTCGGCGCGGGCAAGGGCTTCCTGGCCCACCGCGAGACCGACGGAAGCCTGCACATCTATGCGGCGCTCGCCGTCCCGGAGGACGAGTTCGACGGCGTCGACTTCACGGACACCGAGGCGGCGAAGGCGTACACGCTCGGACACTTCGACGACTGGGACAGGAGCCTGCGGGCGCTGCTCGGTGACGCGGACGGGCCGCTGACCCCGCGGCGGATCCACGCGCTGCCGATCGGGCACCGCTGGGACCGGGTGCCCGGGGTCACGCTGCTGGGCGACGCGGCCCATCTGATGTCCCCGTTCGCGGGCGTCGGCGCCAACCTGGCGATGCTCGACGGGGCCGAACTGGGCCTCGCGCTGGCCGCGCACCCGGGCGACACCGAGGCCGCGCTCGCCGCCTACGAGGAGAAGCTGTTCCCGCGCGGCGAGGAGGCCGCGGCGGACTCGGCGGCCAACGGCGAGCTGATGTTCCGGGCCGACGCCCCGCAGGGCATCCTCGACATGTTCGCCGGTCACGCCTGAGGCGGGCTCAGCAGGGCGGGGGCGTGGCGGTCAGGCGGGCGACGAGGTCGAGCCAGCCGGCCTCGAGACGCTCCATGGGCATCCCGCACTGCCTGGTCAGATGGTTGATCAGGGCGGGGTCGAGATACGCCATGAGCGGCTGGGCGAGCAGTTCGCAGTCGGCGTCGGGCAGGATCTGCCGGAGCAGCATGGTGACGTGGGTGCGCAGCGCCAGGAGCGCGGTGTGGGAGAACCGGCGGGCCGGGTCCGGCTGTGCGGCCAGTTCCAGGTCCAGCTGTTCCGCCGAGCGGTACAGGACCGCCGCACCGAACGCCCGCAGCCGCTCCACCGGGGGCGCTCCGGGGCCCAGCGGCGGCGGGCCGCCCATGAAATCGGCCTGGAGCGTCTTCGCCGAGTGGTCCAGCAGGGCCATCAGCAGGCCGGTGCGGTCGCCGAAACGGCGGAAGACGGTCCCCTTGCCGACCTGGGCCGCGGTGGCCACCGCCTCCATGGTGACGCCGGCCACTCCGTGCTCCGCGATCAGGCGGGCGGCGGCCTCAAGGAGCTTGGCGCGGTTGCGGGCCGCGTCGGCGCGCAGGCACGGCTCGTCGCCGAAGGAGCGGACCTCCAGCAACTGGGGCTCGCGTATGGACTCCTCGGGCTTCGGAAAGGGCGGCAGAGCGCTGGACATGAAGACAGCGTAAAGCACCGGGAATGAAACTGGACCGCGGTCCGCTTAGGCTGGTACAACTTTTAAGCGGACCTCGGTCCGGATCGTAACGGCAGTGTTTCAGTCCCCCTTGGAGTTCCCATGTCTGTTCGTATCCTCGCGCTCGTCGGCAGCCTGCGTGCCGGCTCGCACAACCGCCAGCTCGCCGAGGCCGCCGTGAAGTTCGCGCCCGAGGGCTCCGACATCGAGATCTTCGAGGGTCTCGCCGACATCCCGTTCTACAACGAGGACATCGACGTCGAGGGCAGTGTCCCGGCCGCCGCCGCCAAGCTGCGCGCCGCCGCCGGCGAGGCGGACGGGTTCCTCTTCTTCTCCCCCGAGTACAACGGCACCATCCCGGCCGTCCTGAAGAACGCCATCGACTGGCTGTCCCGCCCCTACGGCGCCAGCGGCTTCGGCGGCAAGCCGGTCGTCGTGGTCGGCACCGCCTACGGCCAGTTCGGCGGTGTGTGGGCGCAGGACGAGGCCCGCAAGGCCGTGGGCATCGCCGGCGGCAAGGTGATCGAGGAGCTCAAGCTCTCGATCCCCGGCTCCGTGGTCCGCTTCGCCGAGACCCACCCGTCCGAGGACGCCGAGGTCGTCGCCCAGCTGACCGAGGTCCTCTCCCAGCTGAAGGGCCACGCGGGCGAGGCCGTCGCCGCCTGATCGAGGCCTCTTGCTGCACCGTGAAAGGGGCCGGAGTTCCTATGAACTCCGGCCCCTTTCATGTCGGTTGACGTCAGTCCAGTTCGGCCAGGCGCGGTACCACCGGCGCCACGAACCGCTCGATCCACTCGGCCGGCTCGCCCGTGCGCGGGCCCAGGATCACCGCGTCGATCCCGAGCTTCGTGAAGCCGGTGATCTCCCGCAGGAAGGCGTCGGTGTCCCCCGTGGTGACGGACTCCCCGGTGTGGACGATCGTCTTGCGGATACGGTCGTAGTCGCGCCCCAGCCGGTCGCAGTGCCCGCGCAGCACCTCCAGCTTGTGCCGCAGCTCGTCCGGTGTCGACACGATCAGGTTGCAGGCGTCGGCGTACTGGGCGACCAGCCGCAGGGTCTTCTTCTCTCCACCGCCGCCGATCATGATCTCGGGGTGCGGGCTGCTGACCGGCGCGGGCACGCACAGGGTCTCGGCGAGCCGGTAGTGCTTGCCCTCGAAGGGGCCGTTGGCCTCCGGGTCCCACATCTGCAGACAGATCCGCAGGGTCTCCTCCAGCCGCTCGAAACGCTCCGCGACCGGCGGGTAGGGCACGCCGAGACCGTGGTGCTCACGGTCGTACCAGGCCGCCCCGATGCCGAGCGTGGCCCGGCCGCCGGAGAGCACGTCGAGGGTGGTGGCGATCTTCGCGAGCAGCCCCGGATTCCGGTACGTCACACCGGTCACCAGCGCGCCGAGCCGGACGGTGGAGGTGTGGCCGGCCAGGAATCCCAGCGTCGTGTAGGCCTCCAGCATGGCGTCCTCGGCGCCGCCGTTGAACTCCATCTGGAAGTAGTGGTCCATCACCGAGAGCCAGCTGACGCCCGCCGCCTCGGCCGCGGCGCCGGCGGCGGCCAGCTCGGGCCCGATCGCCGCGGGCCCTCCGGGATGGTTGAACCGGTTGATGTGCACACCGACCCGCATGTCCGACTCCGTTCCACAGTTCGCCCGGACCTTCACCGTCCTTCGTGACGGTAGGTCTTCGAGCGTTCTCGAAGTCAAGCGCTCTGCGGCGGACGGAACGGCCGGGCACCCGCCGTCCGGCGGAGAGGTTCCGCCGGACGGCGGCGGGTGGATCGGGGGTAGACGCGCGGAGTATGACCGTACGAGCCGCCGCACCCAGCGTCAGGAGAAGCGCATGACGTCAGCCCCGCCCCCGTTCGACCCCGAACTCGCCGCAGCCCTGGAGTTGATCAAGGAGTTCATCTCGCCCGGGATGTCGCTGGAGGACATCGAGGAGGTCCGCCGGGGTCCGGGGATCGCACAGTTGGCCGCGATGGATCTGACCCTGGACGGGGCCTTCGACATCGAGGACCGCGAGGTGGCGGGTCCGGTGGGCGAGCCCGCCGTCACGCTGCTGATCGGCCGCCCGACCGCGCCCGCGACGGCCGGACCGCTGCCCGTCATCTACCACGTGCACGGCGGCGGCATGGTGCTCGGCGACCGGCGGGTCGGGGTGACCGGGGCGCTGGAGTACGCGCGGGAGCTGGACGCGGTGGTGGTGTCGGTGGAGTACCGGCTGGCGCCCGAGCATCCGCATCCGGCGCCGATCGAGGACGTGTACGCCGGTCTGCTGTGGACGGCGGAGCACGCGAAGGAGATCGGCGGCGACCCGGAGCGGATCGTCATCATGGGCGCGAGCGCCGGCGGCGGGCTGTCGGCCGCGCTTGCCCTGCTCACCCGGGACCGCGGCGGCCCGCGCCCGATCGGCCAGTTGCTGCTGTGCCCGATGCTCGACGACCGCAACGACACCCCGTCCGCGCACCAGATGGCCGGCGTCGGCGTCTGGGACCGCACGGCCAACGAGACCGGCTGGACCGCGCTCCTCGGCGACCGCCGCGGCGGCCCCGACGTGTCCCCGTACGCCGCACCGGCCCGCGCCGAGGACCTCAGCGGCCTGCCCCCGGCCTTCCTCGACGTCGGCTCGGCGGAGACCTTCCGCGACGAGGTCGTCGCCTACGCGTCCCGTCTCTGGCAGGCGGGCGGCGTCGCCGAACTCCACGTCTGGCCCGGCGGCTTCCACGGCTTCGACGGCTTCGCCCCGCAGGCGGCACTGTCGCAGGCGGCCCGGGCCGCCCATCTGGCCTGGCTGCGGCGGCTGTTGGGGGCATAGGCGGGCGGGCGGCCTCCGTACGAGGCCGCAGGCCCGGGGGGAGCGATCGGAGGCCGCTGTCGGCGCGCGCACGGTGACGGGTCGTCCCGGTCGGCGCCGGTGGCCCGCGTCTCCCGGAGTCCGGAGGCATTCCACCCGTCGCCTCCGCACTCCCCCGCGCCCCGCGTCCTCGACGGAACCTTGTCCGCGGACTCCTCCACACCCGTTCCATGACGCACCATGGAGATATGAAAGAGCTGGCCGGGCGCCTGACCGCGCTGGATCCGGACGCCGGTGCCGCCGTCCAGGTCATCGGGTACTTCGATCGGCTCGCCGAGTCGCGGGCCGGTCTCGAGGCGCTGGTGCGTGGCGCGGCGGTGCTGGCCGGGTGTGCCGCGCGACTGGTCGACGCCGAACGGCGGGTGCGGGTGCGGGTCGAGGCGGACGGCACGCGCAGGGACAGCGAGTCGCCGCCGGATCCCTCCTGGCCGTCTTTCGCGCTGACCCCGGGCGGGGCCTCCGCGCTGTGGCTGGAGCGTACGGCGGAGGCGGCGCCCAGTGTCGTCGACGCGGTGATCCTGGAGCGGGCGGCCGGCGTTGCACGGCTCGTGCTCGACCGCACCCGGGGCCGGGTGCCCGCCGACGATCCGGAGCTGGTGGAGACGCTGCTCGACGCCACGGCCCCGGAACCGGCCCGGCTGCACGCGGCCCGCCGCCTCGGCCTGGACGTGGCCGACCCCGCGACCCGGGCCCGTGTCGTCGCCCCGCTGGACCGGCCGCCCCGGGTCGTCGTCGCGCCGCGGGACACCGGTACGCACGGCGGCGGGCGGCCCGCGTCGGCAGCGCCGCACCCTGACGGCGGCCCGCAGCCGACTCCGGCACACCCGCAACCACTCCCGCCGGACACCGAGCTGCCCGCCGGACGGCTGGGCATCGGGCCCGCCGTCCCCGTACTGGACCTGCCCCGCTCGTGGGCCGCCGCCCGCACCGCCCTCCGCTTCACCGCCGACGGAACCGCGCAGGACCCCGGCGAGCGGATCGTGCACGCCGACGCGCTCGGCGGCATCGCGCTCCTCGCCGACCTGGTCGTACCGGGTGCCGAACCGCCGCCCGACGTCCACGACTTGGAAGCGGCGGCGGCGAACGCGCCCTGGCTGCTGGCCACTCTGCACGCGGTCGCCGCCACCACGAGCCTGCGCGCGGCGGCCGCCGAGATCAACGTCCATCACTCCACGCTCCAGGACCGGTTGACCCACGCGGAGTCCCTGCTGGGCTGGCCGGTACGCACTCCGCAGGGGCGGCTGCGGCTGCAACTGGCGCTGACGATGCGGCATTTGGCGCGGCCGTAGCAGCCGGGCCGGTTGAGCGGTTACCGGCGGTCCATGCCCCGGGCGCTATCCGCCCGCACCGTCAACAAACGGGCGCACAAGGGGACTTGGCCATCCCCGCGTCACGCGGAATTCCCGATTCAGTGCGGTCGGAGGGGAGCCACAGCAAGCGCTTGTCGCTACATTGCGACATGACCGCCGCACCACCCTCCCCCTCTGTCACTCCGCAGGAGGCACTTCCCCATGCGCAGACTTCTCGCCTGTCTGGCGACCGCTGCCGCGGCCCTGGGCGGGCTCACGGTGGCTGCCGCCACGCCGGCCGCCGCCGCGACCTCGGGCAGTTTCAGCGTGCTCAGCTACAACGTCGCCGGGCTGCCCGAGTCGCTGTCCAGCGCCTCGACGCCGCGCGACACGAGCACCACCGCGATCGGCACGCGCATCGCCCCGTACGACATCGTGAACGTGCAGGAGGACTTCAACTACCACGCCTACCTGTACTCCACCGACACCCACCCCTACCGCACCGCGACCAGCGGCGGCGCGGGCATCGGCAGCGGGCTCAACACCGTCTCCAACTACGCCTGGGACGGGGACGACTTCGAGCGCGTCCACTGGAACTCCTGCCAGATCGACTCGGGCGACTGCCTCACCCCCAAGGGCTTCACGTTCATGCGTGAGCGCCTCTCCGAGGGCGTGTACGTCGACTTCTACAACCTGCACACCAACGCCGGTACGAACGACGGCGACGAGGCCTCCCGCGCCGACAACCTCAGCCAGCTGACCTCGTTCATCAGCACCCACTCGGCGGGCAACGCCGTCGTGGTGATGGGTGACACGAACACCCGCTACACCCGCTCCGCCGACACGATCGCGGAGTTCGCCTCGAACAACGGGCTCACCGACGCCTGGGTCAAGCTGATCCGCGGCGGCGTCGCACCGGCCAAGGGCAGCGACGCGCTGGTGTGCGACCAGACCGGGGCGACCGTGCCCAACACCTGCGAGGTCGTGGACAAGGTCCTCTACCGCAGCAGCAAGCTGGTGACGCTCAACGCGACCTCGTACAACAACGAGCACGCCAAGTTCCTGACCTCGGACGGGCTGATGCTCTCCGACCACGACCCGATCACGGTCGGCTTCACCTGGTCGCAGAACGCGGACTTCCAGCTCAGCGACCAGTTCGGCGGCCCGCACGGCGACTACTACCAGGACCTCCCCAGCGTCCCGGCCGCCGCGCGCGCCACCAAGATCTCGCTGCGCTCCGGCTCCCGCGTCGACCAGGTCGGCATCACCCTCGCCAACGGCACCACGCTCACCCACGGCGGGACCGGCGGCACCGCGTCCTCGCTCACGCTGGGCAGCGGCGAGTACGTGACGTCGGCGTACCTGTGCGAGAGCAAGTACAACGACACCACGCGGATCTTCTACGCCAAGTTCACCACCAACCTGGGCAACACCCTGGCCGGTGGCACCACCACCTCGGACTGTGTGACCCGCACCGCCCCGTCCGGCTGGCAGATCGCCGGCTTCCACGGCCGCTCCGGCGACGAACTGGACAAGGTCGGCTTCATCTACACGAAGCGCTGACCGTCGTAGCGCCTGGCTTCCGGCCGCGGGGGGACCCCCCCCCCCGGGGGGGGGGGGCCCCGGCCCCCCCGCCCCCCCCCCCCCCCCCCCCCCGGCCCCCCCCCCCCCCCGCCAAGGGCGTGCGGGGCCGCTTAATGCGGTGGTCGCGGATGG
>NZ_JBHYWD010000001.1:399064-582409 GCF_042751305.1 Streptomyces hokutonensis | reverse complement strand
ACTTAACCCACCCACCCCCTCGACGTGCGCCGCGAGGTCGCCGCGCGCGGCCGGCGCCGGCCCCCCCCCCCCCCCGGCGGCCCCCCCCGGGCCGGTGCGCCCGGGCCGCCCTACGCGAACGCCGGGGGCACCAGCCGCCCGCGTGAGATGAGCGAGGTGGCCTGTTTCAGGGTGTGGACGCGGATGCTCACGCCGTAGCCGTCGATGCCCGGGACGGCGGCGACCTTGGTGGTCAGGTAGCGGTACAGGTCCTCGGTGTCGCGGCAGACGACGATGGCCATCACGTTGGAGTCGCCGCTGATGGCGGCGGCGAAGGCGACCTCGTCGTGGCCCGCGAGTTCCTCGCCGACGCGTTCGAGGCGGGCCGGGGCGACGCGCAGCCACAGGGTGATGTTCAGCGCGAACCCGAGGCGCGCGGCGAGCAGTTCGACGTCGTAGACGAGGGCACCCGAGCTCTCCAGGGCGTCGAGGCGGCGGGCCACGCGGGCCGTGGACCAACCGGTGACGTCGGCGAGCTGGGTGTGCGTGGCGCGCCCGTCCTCCGCGAGGGCGTCGAGCAGCGGAGTGTCCTCCTCGGTGAGGCGCACGGGTGGTCCGGCGGGAGCGGAAGGCCGGTCGCCCATGACGTGTCGCACCTCATCGGGCGTGAGGTGGCCGCCGTATCCCGTCCAGTCGCTTCGCCCTTGTGTGCCGAAGGGATGGATGAGCAGGTCGATGCTCACGTCCAACACGGATGCCGACCTGGGCAGTTGGCGGAGCAGGACGTCGTCGCGCGGTACGTGGACCGGTGCGCTGATGACACAGATGATCTCCGAACCGCCGGACGCGAGCCCCGCGTAGGCGATGTCGGGCCGTCGGGTGAGCGCGTCGGCGAGCGGGCCGACCCGGTCGGGGCGGCAGCGGATCCGGGCCACCCAGCGCGCGTCGCCGTGGACGGCAGGATCGACGAGGCCGACCACCCGCATCACCCCGGCACGACGCAGCGCGTGGAAGCGTCGGGCCGCCGTCTGCTCCGAGACCCCGGCCACCTCGCCGATCAGCCGGAACGAGGCCCGTGGCGCGCACTGCAGGGCGCGGAGGATTTTTCCGTCGACTGCGTCTGTCATGGGGAAAGTCTGACACCGATCCCGAGTGACTTGGAGGTTTCCGGTCGCCTCTCGATCGCACGTTGGTGATTGTCCATGGCGGAGCCGATCCTGAGGCGCGTGCTCGTTCGAGAGCACCGCAGTCGAGAAGGAGAGTTCTCCGTGAACGTCACGACCCCGGCGAGCGGGACGGCCGACCGACGGGCGGCCACCCTCGTCATGGCCTGCCTCGGCGTCTTCGTCGCCTACTTGCCGGTGACCACGGTCGCCGTGAGCCTGCCCGCGATCCAGGCGGCGCTCAACGCGTCGACCGCCCAACTGTCATGGGTCCAGGACGCGTTCGTCCTGCCCATGGCCGCGTTCATCCTCACCGCCGGTGTCTTCGGCGATGTGCACGGCCGCAAGAAGGTGTTCCAGGCGGGCCTGCTGTTCGCCGCCGCAGGTGCCGCCGTGGCGCTGTGCGCGCAGTCGGTACAGGTGCTCTGGATCGGCCAGGCGCTCGCCGGTCTCGGGGCCGCGACCCTGCTGCCCACCACACTCGCGCTGATCAGCCACGCGGTGCCCGACCACCGGGAACGCGGCAAGTTCATCGGCCTGTGGGCGACCGCACTCATGGCCGCGCTGGCGATCGGCCCGCTGATAGCCGGCGTCATCCTCGACCACACCTCGTGGCGCTGGATCTATCTGCTGTCCGTCCCCGTCCCGCTGATCGCGATGGGTTTCGCCGCCCGGCTGCTCCCCGACTCACGCGTCCCGCACGGCCGGAAGCTGGACTGGCCCGGCCAGCTGACCGCGACCCTCGCCATCACCGCGCTCGTCTACGGCGTGATCGAGGGCGGCGCCGGTTCCTTCACGGACGTCAAGGTCATGGTGGCCCTGTTCACGGCGGTGGCCGGCGCAGCCGCCTTCGTGTTCGCGGAGCGGCGCAGCGAGAGTCCGATGCTGGATCTGACGCTGTTCCGCAGCCCGGCGTTCACCGCCACCACCCTGGTCGCGATGATCACCTTCCTGGCGCTGATCGGCTTCTTCTTCCTGCTCAGCCTGTACTTCGGCCTGGTGCAGCAGCTCGACACGCTGGGAGCGGCCTGGCGGCTGCTCATGGTCACCGCGGCGGCGATCGTGGTCGGCCAGCCGGTCGGGCGGCTCATGCACCGGGTCGCCCCGCGCGTCCTGATCACCGGTGGGCTGCTGGTCATCTCCGGCGCGCTGTTCTCGTTGACCGGCGTCGACGCCGGCACCTCGTTCGGCTCCATCGCCTGGCGGCTGGCGCTGCTGGGTCTTGGCATGGGGACCGTCCTGACGCCGATGACCGCGACCGCCGTGGCCTCCGTGCCGTATCAGCAGGCGGGGATGGCGGCGGCCGGCAACAACGCGTTCCGGCAGGTCGGCGGCGCGCTCGGCCCGGCCGTCCTGGGCGCCCTGCTCACCACCAAGGCGCTCGACACCCTGCCCGGCCACCTGGCCGACGCCGGGGTGACGGGTGCGACGCAGCGCAGCGTCGTGGAGACAGCCGACGCCGGCGGTCTGGGCGCCGTCGCCCATATGAACCTCGGCGTGAACACCGGGCGGGCGCTCGGCGCACTCGGCGACTCGTTCCTGGACGGCATGCGGCTGTGCCTGGTGGTGGCCGGGTCGCTGACGCTCCTCGCGGCACTCGTCTGCGTGCTGCTGCTCCGCCCGCGGCAGACGGCTGCTTCTACGACGACTCCGGTCGCCGGCACGGCCACCACAACGGCGGTTGTCGAAGCGGCGGTTGACCCGACACCGAACCGCTGATTCACCTAGCGGCGGGGCTCCCTTCGCACCTCTTCGCGAAGGGAGCCCCGCCCGCTGTCGCGTCAGAGCGACACGGCGACGGCGGTGAACGTCGTGTCGGGCGTCTGCGGGCTGGTGAAGCGGGCGTTGACCAGATAGAGCCGGTTGCCGAAGCGGGCGGCGGTCGTGGGGACGTCGAAGCGCGGGTCGGTGATCGTAGTGCGCAGGGTCGCGGTGCTGACCTCGGCGTCGAGGTCGAACACGCTGATCCGGTTCAGGCGGTTCTGGACGACGTACAGCGTCCGGCCGATCCGGAACAGGCCGTCGCCGTTTGCCACGTCGGTCGCCCCGCTGAGGACGATCTCCGTGGCGGCGCCGGTCTTGAGGGACACCCGGTAGAGCTTGCCGGGGGTGCTGCTGACGACGATGAGGTTGTGGCCGTCCGGGGTGCCGACGATGCCGTTGGCGTTGTTCACCCCGGGAGTCTGCACCCAGTCGCCGGAGAGCGGCAGGGCTGTGACCTCGCCCGTGCGGCCGCGGGGGACGCCGTAGAGCACGGCGTCGAGGGAGTCCGTGAACCAGGCGCGGTCGCCGAGCAGGGTGATGTCGTTGATGAAGTGGCCGGTGGTGGCAGTGAGTTGATAGGTCGTCAGGATCTCGCCGGTGCGGGAGTCGACGACTCGCGCGGCTCCGGTGCTGCCGGCGACGTACAACAGGCCGTCGTGGTCGAGCTTCAGTCCGACGGAGACCAGGCCGGTGGCGCCCTCGGAGAGGACTTTGCCCTCGCCGGTACGCAGGTCGGTGCGGTAAATGGCGCCGTTGGCGCGGGAGCCCATATAGGCGTACGGCCTGCTGCCGATGGCGATGCCCTCGGGGAGCCAGCCGTTGGGCAGCGGGAACTCCGTCGGCCAACTGGCCCCGGTGGTCGACGAGTTGGCGCGTGCCGTGCCGGTGCCGGCCGTGACGGCGAGGGCGGTCAGGGCGGCGCCTCCGATTAAGGCGGCGCGCCGGCTGGGCTGGGGGTGGATCCGGGTCATCGTTCGGGCCTCCGGGACGAGGGGGTGAGCGGGGGCGGCGATGCGGTGGGGGAATCTGTCTTCGCGTAACGGCCCGTCACTGCCCGGAGTTCCCATCCGCCCCACCCGTATCCGGCACGGTCCGAGGTCCCCGGCCGCCGAGGTCCCGTCCCTGGCCGCGCGGGTCAGTTCCCGCAGGACGACGGGTGCATACGTTTCCTGCACCACCCGCGAAACGGGACGACCGAGGAGGCAGGCTCGTGACGGAAAGCCAGTTGGACA
Organism: Streptomyces hokutonensis; assembly: GCF_042751305.1. Lineage (GTDB taxonomy): Bacteria > Actinomycetota > Actinomycetes > Streptomycetales > Streptomycetaceae > Streptomyces > Streptomyces hokutonensis_A. The sequence goes on along the minus strand of NZ_JBHYWD010000001.1, from coordinate 578,271 downwards.
CGTGTGTGATCGGGGCGGGGCCCGCCGGGCTGGCGGTCGCCAGGGCGCTGAGCGAGCGGAGGCTGCCGTACACGCATCTGGAGCGGCACACCGGTCTCGGCGGGATCTGGGACATCGAGAATCCGGGCGGCCCGATGTACGAGTCGGCGCACTTCATCTCCAGCCGGACCCTGTCGGGCTTCAGCGGATTCCCCATGCCCGAGCACTTCGCGGACTATCCGCCGCACCGGCAGATCCTGTCGTACCTGCGCTCCTTCGCCGACGCCTACGGGCTGACGGAGCGGATCGAGTTCGGTGTCGGGGTGGAGAGCGTCGAGAAGAACGCGGACGGCACCTGGACGGTCCTCCGGGCCGACGGGCGGGAGAGCCTGCACGGTCAGGTCGTGGTGTGCACGGGCTCGCAGTGGCATCCCAACATCCCTGAAATCCCTGGGGAGTTCAGTGGGGAGATCCGGCACACGGTCGGCTACCGCAGCGCGGAGGAGTTGCGCGGCAGGCGAGTGCTGGTCGTGGGTGCGGGGAACTCCGGCTGTGACATCGCGTGCGACGCGGCCCGGGCGGCGGACCGTGCGGTGATCAGCATGCGGCGCGGCTACTGGTTCATCCCCAAGCATCTCTTCGGGCGGCCGGTGGACACCATCGCCAACAGCGGTCCGCATCTGCCGATGTGGCTGGCGCAGCGGGTCTTCGGCGGCCTGCTGCGGATCGTCAACGGCGATCCGACGCGGCTGGGCCTGCAGAAGCCGGACCACAAGCTGTTCGAGACGCACCCGGCCATCAACTCGATGCTGATCCACCATCTCCAGCACGGCGACATCACCGCCCGGCCCGGCATCGCCCGTGCCGAGGGCAGCACCGTGCACTTCACGGACGGCACGAGCGACGACTTCGACCTGATCCTGTTGGCCACCGGCTTCGTCCACAAAGTCCCGGTCGCGCAGCGGTACTTCGGCGACGAACAGCATCCCGACCTGTATCTGTCGTCGTTCTCGCGCGAGCACCTGGGCCTGTTCGGCATCGGGTTCGTGGAGACCAACTCCGGGGCGTACCAACTCTTCGACATGCAGGCGCAGTTGATCGCCGGGTATCTGCACGACGCGCGGCACGGGCTGGCCAACGCCGAGCGGTTCACGCAGATGATCCGCGCCGACCGGCCGGATCTGTCCGGCGGGCTGAAGTTCGTCGCCTCGCCCCGGCACACCGGCTATGTCGACAGCGGGGCGTTCGTGAAGTACCTCGGCAGGGTGGCCCGGCAGCTGGGCTGGCGCACCGAGGGCCAGGCGCCGCCGGTGCGGTCCCCGCGACGGGTGGGGACGGCGGCATGAGGCGGTTCGACTTCACCGACAAGGTCGTGCTGGTGACCGGCGGCGCGGGCGGTATCGGCAGCGCGCTGTGCCAACGCTTCGCGGCGGGCGGCGCGCGCTGTGTCGTCGTGGACATCGACGGGGTCCGGGCCGAGCAGGTGGCCGCCGCACTGCCCGGTGCCGGGCACGCGGGCATCGGCTGCGATCTGAGTCAACGTGCCCAGCTGGAGGGGCTGTTCGAGCGGGTCGCCGAGGTCCACGGTCGGCTCGACGTGCTGGTGAACAACGTGGGCATGACCAGCTCGGAGCGTTTCGACGCGCGCAGTGTCGAGAGCATCGAGCAGGAGATCACCCTCAATCTGACCTCCCCGCTGGTCGCCACCCGGATCGCGATCCCCCTGCTGAAGGCCTCGCGGGACGCCCGGGTGGTCACCACCGTCTCCCTGGGCGGGATCTTCCCGCTGGGCGAGACCCCGATCTACACGGCGTCCAAGTTCGGGCTGCGCGGCGCAATGCTCGCCATCGGCCTGGATCTGCGGAGCAAGGGCATCCTGGCCGGGTCGGTGCTGCCCTCGGCGACCGACACCCGAATGCTGCGCCAGGAGGCCGTGGACGGCGGCAACTCCATGCAGTTCCAGGATCCGCCACAGCAGCCCGCGAACGTCGTCGCGGCCGTCGTCAGCCTGCTGGACAGGCCACGCCTCGAGGCGTACCCCCGGTCCGGCGAGTCGCGTCTGGTCCGGTGCGCGATGCTCGTACCGAACCTGCTGCCCCGGATCTTCCCCCTGTTCCGCAAGCGCGGCGACCGCGGCATGGCCCGCTATCTGGAGGAACTCCGCAGGCGCGGGCTGGCCCGACAGACCGACGGGCGCTGGGAGTTGGTGGAGGAGGCATGACCAGGAACGAGACGCTGACCGTCGTCGACCCGGCCACGGGCGAGCCGCTCACCACCCTGCCCGCCGCGAGCGCCGACGACGTCACCAAGGCCGCCGAACGGGCCCAGCTCGCCTACGACTCCGGGGTGTGGTCGCGGCTGCCGGTCCGCGAACGGAGCGCCGTACTCCTGCGGCTGGCCGACCTGATGGAACGGGACGCCGAACTCCTCGCCCGGCTGGACTGCGAGGACGCGGGCAAGCCGATCACGGAGTGCCGTACGGGGGACGTGCCGGGGGCGATCGAGGCGGTCCGCTGGTTCGCCGAGGCGGCCGACAAGGTCTTCGGCCGCCTCGCGCCGGGCGGACCCGACGGCCTCGGTCTGGTCACCCGCGAGCCGGTCGGTGTCGGCGCGGCGATCCTGCCGTGGAACTACCCGCTGGCGATGGCCAGTTGGAAGGTCGGCCCCGCGCTGGCCGCCGGCAACTACCTCCTCGTCAAGCCCGCCGAGGCCACCCCGCGCTCGGCCCTCCACCTGGCCGCTCTCGCCACCGAGGCCGGCCTGCCCGACGGCGTGCTCACGGTACTGCCCGGCTACGGCGAGGAGGCCGGCGCCGCACTCGCCCACGACCCCCTCGTCCGGGCGCTCTCCTTCACCGGCTCCACCGCCACCGGCCGCCGCGTCCTCAGGGCCGCCGCCGACAGCAACTTCAAACGCGTCTCCCTGGAGATGGGCGGCAAGAGCCCCCAGGTGCTGATGGCCGACGCGCTCTCCTACGGCGACGAGCTGATCGGCGACATGATCGAGGCCGCGTTCCTGACGATGGGGCAGAACTGCACTGCCGGCTCAAGGGTGTTGGTGCACCGGAGCATCGCCGAGGAGGTCGTGGAGCGGTTCACCGCGGCGGCGCGGGACCTTGTCGTCGGCGATCCGACCGATCCGCGGACCCAGCAGGGGCCGCTCATCGACCGGGCCGCCTTCGACCGGGTCGCGGGAGCCGTCGACGCAGCCCGCGCGGCCGGAGCCCAGATCCACACGGCGGGACTCCCCCACGGGCTCCCCGCGCGCGGCGCCTACTACCCGCCCACCGTGATCACCCGCGCCCCCGCCGAAAGCGCCGTACTCACAAGGGAGTTGTTCGGTCCCGTGGTCACCGTCGAGACCTTCGCCTCCGAGGAGGAGGCGGTACGGATGGCGAACGCGACCGAGTACGGGCTCGCCGCCTCCGTCTGGACCCGCGATCTCGACACCGCGCTGCGGCTGGCCCGTGGCATCGAGGCGGGCGTGGTCTCCGTCAACTCCTACAGCGAGGGGGACATCACCACCCCGTTCGGCGGCTGGAAGCAGTCCGGGTTCGGCGGCGCGGAGAAGTCGACGAACGCCTTCGACCAGTGGACGCGGGAGAAAACGGTCTGGATCCGCACCCGTTGACCCGTCATGCGCGGTGCGCCGCCGCCCAAAGCAGCCGCTCCCGCAGCTGGACCGGGGAGGTGCCGTGCCAGCGGCGTACCGCGCGGCGCAGGGCGCGTTCGTCGGAGAAGCCCGCCCGGTGGGCGATGTCACGCAGCGTCAACTCCGGGCGCAGCAGCAGCTGTTCGACACGCTCCCGGCGTACGCCCTCGGTCAGTGCCTCGTAGGTGGTGCCGCAGTCGGCCAGTCGTCGGCGCAGGGTCCGCTCGCTGGTCGCGTGCCGTCGTGCCTGTTCGCCGAAGGACGGGATCACCGGGAGGCTCTGCGCGACGGACACCTCCAGCACTTCGAGGAGGTCCTGTTGCCCGGTGCGGGAGGCGAGTTGGGCATCGAGTGTCTCCAGGGTCGAGGCGTACGTCACCGGGTCGCGGCCGGGCATCGGGGCGCGGGCCCACGCGGGGTCGATGACGATGCGGTCGGCCGGGGCGCGGAAGCGGACCGGGCAGCCGAACAGGGTGCCGTACAGGTCGCGTTGACGGGGTGGCGGGGCGGAGAACTCCACCACGCGCGGGGCGAAGTCCGGGCCGATGGCCAGTCGGGACAAGGTGACCACGGAGGCGAGCCCCTCCTCGAGGAGGAAGGAGGCCACGCTCGGTTCGACGGCGGGATCGGGGAGGTCGGCGCGCAGCACGAAGGCGCCGTCCTCGTCGACGCCGGTCGACCACACGGTCATCGCGCCGGAGAGGTTCTGGTACTTCACACCGGTCTCGATGGCGTGGCGCAGGGTGTCGGCGGCCAGCAGCGCGAAGCCGAGCAGGCCCCACGCGGTGAGGTGCTGCGCCGCGCCGACCTTCAGGCCCAGCCGCTCGTCGCCGGTGAGCTCCACCGCGCGTCGGATCACCGCGCTGCCCTGCCGGTACGACACCCGTAGCGCGGCGGACCGCATCAGCGTCTCGTCCAGTCCGACCCGGCTCAGCAGGGGTCGCAGGTCGACGCCGCGTTCGTCGGCGACGGTGACGAGATAGCGCAGGATGTTCGGCTGGATCGTCGCCGATGTGCTGCGGCTGGTCCCGTGCGGGTCCGCCGGGGCGGGGTCGGGGAACATCGCACTCACCTCCTCGTGGGCGACCACCGTAAGCACGCGGGCCGCACCGGTCGCGTCCGCTGGCCGCCGAGGTCCCCTCAACGGCCCCCGGTGTCCTGCGTCCGTCCCGCACCGCCTGACTACGGTCCCTGCATGTCAGTCAGCGCTCCAGGCCGGGCGCGGGTCGAGCACCCCGCCGCCAGAAGGGTGGCGACCCTCGCGTTCGCCGCGCAGGGTGTGTCCGTCGCCGCCGTGTACACGACCGTCCCCGCCGTCACCGAACATCTGCGGCTGTCCCCGCTCGTGACGACCGGCACGCTGGTCGCAGTGGCCCTGGCGGCGGGTGCCGGCAGCTTTCTGGGACTGGCCTCGGTCCGTGTCGCCGGTCCCGTCGCCACGATGCGTGGCGCCCTGCTGACGGCGGCCGTCGCGCTCACGCTGATCGGCTGGGCTCCCGGCCCGCAGACCGCCGTCTGCGCGTACGTCCTCTTCGGCCTCGCGATCGGCGGCCTCGACGTCGGGATCAACACCCGGGCCGCCGCGATCGAACGCGCCTACGGCCGGAGCGTCTTCGGGTCCTTCTACACGGCGTGGAGCGTCGGCGGTGTGCTCGCGGCCCTGTTCACCGCCGGGGCGGCCCGACTCGACCTGCCCGTGGGCGACGGCCTGGCAGTGCAGGCGGGCATCCTGCTGCTCGTCACCTGCTGTCTGCGCACGCACGTCCTTCCCTCCTCCCAAGTGCCGTCCGTGCAACCGCCGTTGGGGCGCAGGCTGTGGCTGCGCCTGCTCCCCTTCGGTCTGGTCCTGCTGGTCGTCTACGTCGTGGACTCGACGGTCTCCGCCTGGTCGGCGGTCTATCTGCGGGGGACCCTCGCCGCGTCGCTCACCGTCGCCCCGATGGCGTACGCGGCGTACCAGGCCGGCACGGTCGTCGGCCGCGCGAGCGTGGACCGGCTGGTGCAGCGGGTCGGGACCGTCGCCGTCGTGCGCACGGCCGCCCTGGTGGTGGCGGGTGCGCTGGCGGGCATGGCCATGGCTCCGGGCTGGCCGTTCGCCGTGCTCGCGGCCGGGGTGGTGGGCCTGGGGGCGTCGGTGCTGGGCCCACTGTGTCTGGCCTCCGCCGCGCGGTTGCGCCCGGCCGCCGCGGAAGCGGTCCTGGCCCGGCTGAACCTCTTCAACTACGCGGGCGTCCTCATCGGCGGCGCGGTGAGCGGACTCCTCGGTTCCACCGGCGAGTTCCGGCTCGCGTACGCGGCACCGGCCGCGCTGGCGCTGCTCGTGCCGGCCGGGGCCAGGCACTTCACCCGGCCGCTGGGGACATCCGAGGCGTAACAGACAGCCAGGCGGTGGGCGGGACATGGCCAGCCCATGACAGGGGAGCCCCACGACAAGCCCGGACGCGGTGGGCCACATCAGGGTGTGCACCTGCTGCTCGTCTAGAGCCTTCCCCTCTGAACTGATGCGCAAATCACCTGTCAATGCGGTGAGTGCATCTCGCGTTCCCACACGTATACACCCACCCATCTCGCACCTGCCTGCACATTTCTCGCATCGGTTACCTCATTGACAGGTGACGCGGCATGCATCACCCTGACGACGTCACCACACAGAGCGGTGACACGGCCCATCGATGAGGAATCCCTGCCGTGCACGATCAGAACGAGTACCTGTACTTCCTGCGGCGCGTCTTCGACGGCATGCTCGGCGTGCTGGAGGAACTGGGCGACGACCTGGGGAACACCCGCCCGCCGCTGCCCGGCGCGAACTCCGTCTACGCGATCGCCTACCACTGTGCGGCGGTCGCCGACTACTGGACCGGTCACGTCGTCGCGGGGCGTGAGGTCGACCGTGACCGCGCCGCCGAGTTCACGGCCACGGGACGCGTGGGCGACCTGCGCAGGCAAGTCGACGCGCTGCACGAGCAGTTGGCGGCCGACCTCGCTCCAGTCACCCCCACGTCGGTGCCGCGCAACTCACCGCCCGCCGACTTCGAGGGGCCGGACCGCCCGCTGAGCGTGGCGGGCGTGCAACTGCACGTCCTCGAAGAACTCGCCCAGCACCACGGCCAGATACAGATCACCCGCGATCTGCTGAAGCAGGGAGCTTCCTCATGAGCACGGAGACTCTCCGGCTGCCCGGCTTCGACGACCTGGACCGGGACCGGCTGCGCGCCCGCTCCAGTGTGAAGTGGCACCGCCCGGCGCCGGACGTACTGCCCGCCTGGGTGGCCGACATGGACTTCCCGGTGCCTCCGGCCGTGACCGACGCGCTGCGCGCCGCCGTCGAGCGGCGCGACCTCGGCTACCCGGACTGGCCCGACGGCAGCCCGCTGCGCACCGCCTTCGCCCGGCGGATGGCCGACCGCTACGGCTGGACAGCGCACGCGGACCGGGTACGCGAGCAGACCGACCTGATCCAGTGCCTCCAGCTCGTCCTCCACCTGGCGACGGGCCCGGGCGACGCGGTCGCGATCCAGACCCCCAACTACCCGCCGTTCCTTGCCACGTTGACGACCATGGGGCGCGTGGCCGTGCCCGTCCCGATGGAGGACACCGACGAGGGGTGGCGGATGGACTTCGCCGCGCTGGACGCCGCGGTCGAACGGTCGGGCTGCAAGGTCCTGGTGCTGGTGAACCCGCACAATCCGACGGGCCGGGTCCTGACCCGCGCCGAGTTGGAGGAGACCGCCGCCATCGCCCGGCGGCACGACCTGCTGGTCGTCAGCGACGAGATCCACGCCGAACTGGTCCATGCCCCGCACCGGCACATCCCGTTCGCGAGCCTCTCCCCCGACGCGGCCCGCAGGACCGTGACACTGACATCCGCGACCAAGTCGTTCAACCTCGCCGCGATCCGCTGCGCCGTCACGCACTACGGCCCGGACCGGCTGCTCGCGCTGCGCGACGCCCACCCCCGGACCTGTACGGCACGGTGTCCCCGCTCGGCGTGGTCGCGACCGAGGCCGCGTGGCGGGACGGCGACGCGTGGCAGCGCGAGCTGCTGACCGTCCTGGACCGCAACCGCCGCCGGGTGCATGAGGTGCTGCGCTCCCGACTGCCGCACCTGCGCCACCACTTGCCGGAGGCGACCTATCTGGCCTGGATCGACGCCCGCGCACTGAGGCTCGAACGACCGCCCGTGGAACGGGTCTTGGCGACCGGCGGCGTCCTCCTGGACGGCGGCAGCCCCTTCGGACCCGGCGCCGACGGCTTTCTACGGCTCAACTTCGCCACGTCCCACGGCGTGTTGGAGGACATTCTGACCGGCCTCACCCGTGCCCTCGCGCCCGACAACGCGCAGGAGCAGAACGACCTCACGCCGGGTCACACCCCGGACCGCTCCTTCTTCCGCTGCCGGTAGCTGGCGGCCTTGTGCCTGTTGCCGCACTCCGCCATCCCGCACCAGCGCCGGGCGCCGGAGCGGGACAGGTCCACGAACAGCCGCGTGCACTCGTCGTTGGCGCACTCCTTCATCCGCGAGAACTGGGGCGAACCCACCAGATCCACGGCGTCCCGGCCGACCGCGCCGAGCACCTCGTCCACGCCACCGGTGCGCGACACCCGCCCCGACGTGTCGAGTTGATGCCTGGGCAGCGGAAGCCGAGCCGCTTCGTTCACCTCCGCGAGAGCTTCCTCGACGGAATTGTCCGGGCTGTCGCCCAGGGGCCAGTTGCGGACCAGCGTGTAGGCGGCCTCGCGCAGCCGACGGACCCGCTCCAGCGCCCGGGCGTCCACAACACCGGGATCGTCGACGAGTCCCGCCGCGCCGATCCAGCGCCGCAAGTCGTCCGGAGAGCCCAGCAGTTCGGTACGGAGACTGCGGCGCCACAGCCGGGTGCCCGCCAGGTCGAGACACAGCCGGCCGCTCACAAACACGAACTCATCCACGTGACCATATTGACAGGTGACACCATCACTGTCCAGGGTGGGGAAACTGAACATCTCCCCTGCCCACACGCCCGTACGTCGTGATTTCATCACCTCATTGACAGGTGCTCTGCGGGAGAGGCTCCGCTCCGGACCCTCCCAGGCCTGCGGAGCCACGAAAACACGAGCGTGAGGGCTTCCCTTTCGGTCCCTGGGCCACGAATCTGCGGACACTTCCGATATCGGCATCGGGAATGCCGCGAATCCCTTGCACAGAACGTGCGGAGATGTGCGCGCGGGATATGCCCATCCCCTCGGCTGCGATATATTTCACGCCTCAACTGCCGTTGCCAGTAGGCGTTTTCCCCTGCCCCCCACCCTCCGTGAATTCCTTTCGCCGTGGGTGGGGGCCGCCCGTTTCCCCTCCGTGATACGCCTCACCGAAAGCCCTCCGCTCCGTGGCCATGACCCTGCACGAGGACCGGCCGCCCGCCGGTCGCCATGCAGCCGTTCCGTCCGGCAGTCTCTTCCGACGGATATACGCACCCCGCACCAGTGACGCCCTGGCGTTCTCGATGTCGACATACGCCATGCCGCTCCTCGTCCTGACGATCACCCGGTCCCCGTCGCTCACGGGCCTGGCGTTCGCGCTGGAGTGGACTCCCCGGATCGCCGCGTTCGTGCTGGCCGGCAATGTGGTGGACCGGCGCGGCGCGGCCATCGTCTGCTTCCTGGCCTCGCTGCTGCGGGCCCTGGTGCTGGCCGGGGCGGCGGTCACTCTGGCCGTGCTGCCGCGCGGCACCGCCGAGACGGTGACCGTGCTGGTGCTGGCCGCGGTGACCGGCACGCTCACCCAGTTCAGCTTCGTCGCCAACGAGGCGGTGGGCGCGATCGTGACCCGGCGGGCCCAACACCGGCCGCACGGAGTGCAGTCGGTCCTCATCGGCATCGACCAGACCGCCATGCTGGTCGGCCCCCTGCTCGCGGGCTTCCTGCTGCTGGTCGGACCGGGCTGGATGCTCGGGTGTCTGACCGCGCTGTCCCTGCTGGCCGCCGTGCTCGGGTTGCAGACCCCGCCCACCCCGCTGCGCTCAGCGCGGCCGGACGGCGAGCGGACACCCGGCGGGCTGCGGACCGGGCTGCGGATGCTGCGCCGACTGCCCTCCCTGCGCTGGCTGGTGGCGGGTCTGGCCTGCTCCAATCTCGCGCTCGGGCTGCTCCAGTCGGCCAGCCCCGTGATCGTGGTGGAGAACTTCGGCCGCTCCTCCGCCGATGTCGGCACCCTGTGGTCCGCCGCCGCGGCGGCGACCCTGCTGGCGGTCACCTGCTGCCGGCTCGCGCTGAGCCGGCTCGACCTGTGGGGCGTGGGGGTGGTGTGCGCGACCTTCGCTTCGGCGGCCTGCCTCGCTCTCCCGCAGGCCCCGTCCTACGCCGCGTACACGGTCCTCGTCGCGCTGTTCATGGCGGGCGACGGCGGCCTCACCGTCGTACTGCGCACCCTGCGTTCCCTGGTCATCCCTGCCACGGCCTTCGGCACCACGCTCTCCCTGACCATGCTGCTCCTGCTGCTGCCGTTCCCGGTGGCCGGCATCCTCGTCGCCCTCACCCCGCCGGCCCACCTCGGCACGGCCGTCCTGTGCTGCGCCGCCGTCCAGGCGGTCGCCCTGGCCATCACCTTCGTACGACTGCGCAACGAACCCACGCTACGCGCGACCGCCGACGGACCTCCGAGGGCCGCCCTCCCCAACGAGCCGTCGGCGACGCCGCGTTGACGGGCCGCGCCCGGAGCCAGTTCGGTTGAGCGCGCACCGGGCGGGTGTGCGGCTTGCGCGGTGCCGACCGAGCTGAACCCGAGAGCCCTGAGCTGGGACGAGGCGGACCCGGCCCGGCACCCCTTCGGCAGCGGGTCGGCGGCGCGGCCCAGGGCCGACGCCATGTCGCATGCCCTCGCGGAGCACTACGGCGGCTGGGCCGTGGGCCGGCGGTGGGCGCACGACGAGGGCGAATTCGACGGCGGGCCGGTCCGCAGCTGGTGCTGTCCCTCGCACTCGGTGGACACACCGGAGGCGACCCTGGACCGGGTGGTCGCCGGGCTGTGCGAGTGGCGGAACCGGCTGGAGCAGCTGGCGGGTCGGTTCGAGACGTATCCGCTGGACCTGTCCGCCCTGACAGACCGCCCCCGGGCCGCTGCCCGACCTTCGACAGCCCCGTGGACACCGCGCCCCGGTCGTTCCGCACCCTGCCCGCCGTCGCCAAGAGCGGCAGGGAGCGCTACGGCATCGGCACCGACACCCGTCAACTCCTCGACGCCTGCCTGGCCGAAACGCGGCGACGCGCTCGGGAACAATCCGTCCACGCTTGCCCTCCCCTTAACGCAGTGCCGATGTCGTGGGAGGACTGGCGCCGTCGCTTCGGTTTGAGGTGGCACGATTTCGGCCGGGCCAAACACCGATTCGACCCTCGCGAAATCCTGCCGATGCAAGGCGCCACACAATCCAGGGCACCACCGCGGACCTCAACAGGGAAGGAAAACCATGCGGGTTGTCATTGTGTTTCCCGGCCCGCCACTACAACCGGACGCCCAGGTCGTCGACTTCCGTTTCGACACCGCCCGGCGCCCGTAGCGGCGCCCCGGCACAAGGAGTCCTTCGCGCCATGACCTCCTCCCAAGCATCCGCGTTACTGGCCGGCCTCGCCGTCGTCATCGTCGCCGCGGCCCTGTTCGGCACCCTCGCGCGCAGACTCGGCCAGCCCCCGGTCGTCGGCGAGATCCTGGCCGGCATCCTGCTCGGCCCCACCCTGTTCGACGGCGCCGTCTCACGGGCGCTGCTGCCGACCGACATCCGGCCGTTCCTGACGGCCCTCGCCGATGTCGGGGTCGCCGTCTTCATGTTCCTGGTGGGCCTGGAGTTCGACCGCGGCATGGTGCGCGGCACCGGCCGGATCGCCGCCTCCGTCTCCCTGGCCTCGCTGCTGCTGCCGTGCGGCCTGGGCATGGCGCTCGGCACCTGCCTCCTGCGGGACCATCCCAGCCCCAACCATCTGGGCTTCGTCCTCTTCATGGGCGCGGCCATGTCCATCACCGCGTTCCCGGTGCTGGCCCGGATCCTGACCGACCGGAACCTGGACCACACCCCGCTCGGCGCGCTGGCGCTGTGCTGCGCCGCGCTCGCCGACGTACTGGCCTGGTCGCTGCTGGCCGTGGTGGTGGCGATCGTCGCGCCGGGCGGGAATCCCGAGCGGGCGCTGCTGTTCCTGCCGTATCTGCTGCTGATGCTCTACCCCGTACGGTGGCTGCTGGGGCGGCTGTTGAAGCGGCCGGGGGTGACCGGGCAGCCGACCGCGGTGCTGCTGGCCACGGCGTTCGCCGGGCTGCTGGTGTCGGGGGCCGCGACCGAGTGGATGGGGCTGCACTTCATCTTCGGGGCGTTCCTGTTCGGGGCGGTCGTCCCGCGCTCGGGGTCGGAGCGGCTGCGGGCCGATCTGCACGAACGGGTCGGGCTCGTCAACAACGTGCTGCTGCTCCCGGTGTTCTTCCTGGTCGCCGGCCTCCAGGTGGACCTGTCCCGGCTCGGCTGGTCCGACCTCGGCGAGTTGGCGCTGATCCTCCTGGTGGCGGTGGGCGGCAAGCTCGCCGGCGCGTACGCGGGCGCCTACGCCAACGGTCTCGACCGGCGCATCTCCTCCGCGCTGGCCGTCCTGATGAACACCCGCGGCCTCACCGAACTCGTCATCCTCAGCATCGGCCGCCAACTCGGCATCCTGGACGAGCGGTTGTACTCCCTGATGGTGGTCATGGCGGTACTGACCACCGCCATGACGGGCCCGCTGCTCCAGGCGGTCTACCCCCGCGCCCTCGCGCTGCGGGCCACCCCCCAGGACATGACCCGCAGACACCGGGAGCCGGTCACCGTCGGCGACGCCCGCGCCGGAGCGCCACGCCCGCACGATCCGTCGTAGCGACCGGACCGCACGGTTCGGTGGCCAACGGCCGCGCGTTCCCGATGAGTTGGGCGGGGCTCGCGGCCCGAGTGTCGTGGGCGTCCCAGGGTGTGGGGCGCATCGCCCTTCCCCGACCGCAAGGAGCGCCGGACCGTGGACGTCGAGATACCCGCCCTCGTGCGGGACACCGCCGCCGGGTTCGGGGCCGGTGCTCCCTACGCGCTGAAAGCCGTGGCGGGGCAGCTCGCCGACGACCCGGAGATGGGGGTGTCCTCGCAACTGCCCGGCATCCGCACGGTGTTGGTCGACGGCGAGCTGTTCGAGGACTGTCCCGCGCTGGCGGTCGGCTACCTCCGCGTCGCCTACGAACGGCAGGGCGCCCAGCCCGCCGGTCTCGCCGTCGCCCAGCACATCGCCACCGTCGCGGCACTGCGCCTCGCGATGGTGCGCAACGAACGCGAGACGCTGCGCCGCGAGGGCGCGGAAACCTCGGCCGAACTCCTTCAGGAGGTCCTCGACCCGGAGGCCGCGCGCCGCAGGATCGCCCGGCACGCGATCGACGGCGACACCGTGCTCCTCGTGGTGCGCCACACCACCGACGAGGCGTTGCTGCGCTGCCGGACCACTCCCATCTGCTGCTCACCCGGGGCGAGGACCGCTATGTCCTGGGCGCGCCGGAGCTGACCGTCGCCATCGGTGAACTGCCGGGCGTGGCGGCCGGGATGAGCCGCCCCTTCCTACCAGGAGCCGCGCTGCGGGTCGCCCAGCGCGAGGCGCTCTGGGCGGTCTCCAAGGCGATGGAGTCGGGCCGTCCCGTCGTCCGCTACGGCGACGACGCGACCGGCCGCTGGCTGCCCGACGACCCGGCCGTCCTGACGGCGCTGGTCGAGCATGTGCTCGGCGAGGTGCTGCGCTACGACGCGGCCCACGACTCGCAGCTGCTGGTCTCCGCCCGTACCTGGGTGGAGCGGGACCGCCGCACCGACACGGCCGCGGCGGCCCTGCACATCCATCCGAACACCCTCGCCTACCGGCTGCGCCGCTTCGGCACCCTCACCCACCGCGACCTGACGTCGGCGGGGGCGCTGGCCGAGGTCTGGCCGGCGATCCAGGCGACGGGGGCGCTGGGCCTCACCGACTGAGCACCGCCTTCACTCAGGCCCAGGCCGTCACCGGCACGAACGAGCTGTCCGTACGGAAGAGGTCCGTGCCGTCGGTCGGGTCCACCCGCAGTTGGTAGTTGTAGTGGCGCAGGTAGTGGCCGGGGTAGTTGTACGACTCGAAGCGGAGCGAGCCGGTCGTGGTGCCGGTCCGGGCGTAGAACGTGGCGTCCTTCGCGAACGTCGTCGTGCCGTCGTTGGCGTCGAAGCGGCCCCGGAAGTCGTAGTGGCGCAGGTAGTTGCCCGCGCTGTCCCGGAAGGAGTAGCCGGTCGCGTCGGCGAGGCCGGCGACGACGGTGAACGTGGACGCCTGCTTCAGCGCGGTGGTGCCGGCGCTGGTCACCACCGGGAGGTTGAGCAGCGAGGACACCTCCTGCCAGTAGCGGGTGGTGTAGTTGACGGACTGGAAGGAGCGGGTGACTCCGGTCGCCAGGCTCGGGCCGCCGGACACCGTCTCCTTGATGACGGTGAAGTGGCGTGCCGTACCGGAGAGCGTGGTCAGCGCGGTCGGCGCGGACCAGGTCGCGAAGGTGTCGTAGCTGTCGCTGTAGTAGTAGTTGCCGTCGCCGTAGCCGTCGAAGAAGATCCGCCAGCCGCCGTTGTCGAGCTGGACGACCGAGGGACCCTCGCGGTAGCTGCCCCAGCCGGCCCAGTCGCCGGTCTTGGAGATCGTGTAGGGACCGGTGAGGCTGGAGGCGGTGCCGTACTCGATGTACTTCGCCGTCTCGTTCTTCGTGAACGCGTGGTAGGTCGAGCCGATGCGCACGATGTAGGTGTCGATGTGGTTGGAGCCGATGCCGGACAGCGCGACCGGTGAACTCCAGGCGGTGAGCGCGGAGTTGGCGGCCTGCAGCCGGTACGGGGTGAAGATCCACTCGTCGTCGGTGGTGGAGCAGGACACGATGACGTTGACACTGCCGTCGCTGTCGACGAACCACTCGGGGGCCCAGGCGCGGGACAGGTTGGTGATCGGGACCGTGTAGTCGTACAGGAACGTCCAGTTGACGCGGTCGGTGCTGCGGGCGAAGCCGATGGTGGTGCTGACGTCCTCCCAGGTGTGGGTGGTGTACGTCAGGTAGTAGTAACCGTCGGTGTGCTTGAACACGCTGGCGTCGCGGATGCGGTTGCCGGGCGGGGTGTAGGCGGAGGCCTGGACGAGGCGGAAGTCGGTGGCGTCGTCGGACTGGTAGACGTTGACGGTGCCGTCGTCGCTGTTGAGGAACGGGACGATCGTGTACCGGGTGGCGTAGCCGGCGGCGGGGGCGGCTGCCAGGGCCGTGCCGAGCAGTCCGGGGGCCTCGCCCAGGACGAGTGCCGAGACGGGCAGGGCCGCCATCGCGCGCAGCAGGGCGCGGCGGGACGGGGTGGGGGGACGTGTGGTCACGGGCGGCTCTCCCGGAGACTCGGACGTTCGCCATGTCGAACGTGGTTCGTGAATTCGATCAGAAGGTAGGGGTGAGTCAGGAACACGTCAATGGTTTGTGCAGTGCCGGACGATCTCTGTGGGAAGCCTGTGGCGATCCGTCAACCGTGCACGCCACGGGGGAAGTTGCCGCAACCGCACCACACCGGGCGTACTGCCGTTACCGTTCGGCAGACCACCCGCTCCGGAGGTGCCGCCATGACGCCCGACCGCTCCGCCGGCCTCGCCGAGTCCGCCCGCGCGCTGGCCGCGGGCGAGGTGACATCACGCACCCTGACCGAACGGGCACTGGCCCGGATCGAGGCAACTCAGGCCTCCCTCAACGCCTTTCGGATCGTACGGCGGGAGGCGGCGCTCGCCGAGGCCGACGCCGCGGACCGCGAACTGGCCGCCGGAGTACGCAAGTCGCTGATCGGCGTGCCGGTCGCCGTCAAGGACGACACGGACGTGGCGGGCGAGCCGACCGCGTTCGGCTGCCGGGGCGAGTTCCCGCCGGCGGCCGAGGACGGAGAAGCCGTACGGCGGCTGCGGGCGGCCGGTGCCGTCATCGTCGGGAAGACGAACACCTGCGAGCTCGGACAGTGGCCGTTCACCGAGGGACCCGCGTTCGGCGCGACCCGCAACCCCTGGAACTCCCGTCATACGCCCGGGGGTTCGTCCGGCGGCTCGGCGGCGGCGGTCGCGGCGGGACTGGTACCGGCCGCGCTCGGCTCGGACGGCGCCGGATCGGTGCGCATCCCCGCCGCCTGGACCCACCTCATCGGCGTCAAACCGCAGCGCGGACGCATCTCGACCTGGCCGCGCGGCGAGTCCTTCCAGGGCATCACCGTCAACGGCACCCTCGCCCGTACGGTCGCGGACGCGGCCCTGCTGCTGGACGCGGCGAGCGGCAATCACCCCCAGGACCCGCACCGGCCGCCCACGTTGCGAATGTCCGAGGCCGTGGGGCGCGACCCCGGCCGACTGCGCATCGCGCTCTCCCTGAAACCGCCGTTCACCGCGCTACCCGCCCGGCTGCGCCCGGAAGTACGGGCTCGAGTCCTCGAACTCGCCGAGAAACTGGCCCAGTTGGGCCACACGGTCGTAGAGGATGATCCGCCCTACGGCCAGATCGGGCTGACCTTCCTCCCCCGGGCCACCGTCGGTCTCGCCGAGCGGGTCCGCGAGGCACCGCACCCCGGACTCCTCGACCGCCGCACCCTGGAGGCCGCCCGCCTCGGCCGGCTGCTCGGCGGGGCCCCGCTGCGGGCGGCCCGGCGCGCCGAGGCGACCCTGCACGACCGGTTCGGCGCGTTCTTCGGGAGGTACGACCTGGTCCTCGCCCCGACAACTGCCGCTCCCCCGCCGCTCATCGGCGCGATGCTCGACCTGGACGGCCTGGCCACCGACCGCGCGATGATCGCCGCCTGCCCCTACGCCTGGCCGTGGAACATCCTCGGCTGGCCCGGCGTCAACGTCCCCGCCGGGTTCGTCGCGGACGGACTCCCGGTCGGCGCCCAGCTGTTGGGCCCGGCGAACAGCGAACCGCTGCTGCTGTCGCTGGCCGCCCAACTGGAGGCGGAGCTGCGCTGGCACGAGCGGTGGCCGGAGCCGATCGACACGGATTCCCCGGCGGCACAGGCGGGTTCGGCCCGTACCCTGTGACCATGGAAGACGCGTCGATGGTCGGGCTGATGGGGCGGGTCACCGGGACGGTCGGACCCGGGCTCGTAGGTGAGGTGATCGTCCGGGTGCGCGGGGGCGCCGAGCACTTCCTCGCGTACGCCGCCACCGGCACGGACCGGATCGAGCGGGGGACCGTGGTGATGGTGGTGGACTACCTGCCGCCGAGGACGGTCTACGTCACGCAGGCATACGACAGTTGAGCCGCCTCCTTCGCAGGTGAGAGCGTTTCAGCGGCGTATGCGTCAAGATTGCAACAAGGATCCGTCAGCGTCTGTACCCCGGTGTCGCACAGGCGCACACTCCCTTCGTTCGGTGCCGAAAGGGCACCATCAAAAGGGGGCGTATGCCGATGGTCATCGGCGTCGTAGCGGGGGTGGCGGTACTCGCCGTTCTCGTACTGATCGGTCTGTTCAAGTCGATGTGGCGGGTCGCCGAGCCCAACGAGGCACTCATCATCTCCGGCTCGAAACACCGTACCGAAGGCCTCGAAGAGGGCATGGGGTTCCGCATCGTCACGGGGCGCGGCACGCTGGTGCTGCCGGGTGTGCAGGCGGTGCGCAAGATCTCGCTGGACCTCAACGAGACCGAACTGCACGTGGACTGCGTGACCACCCAGGGCATTCCGCTCAAGGTGCGGGGCGTGGTCATCTTCAAGGTGGGCGACGACTTCGTGTCGATCGCCAACGCGGGCCGCCGTTTCCTCGACCAGCAGAAGATGATGTCGGAGCGCGTGCACAACGTGTTCGCCGGTCATCTCCGGTCCATCGTGGGCGGGTTGACGGTCGAGGACATGATCCGCGACCGGGAGAAGCTGACCGGCCAGACCCGTGCCGCGTGCGGTACGGAGATGGAGAAGCTGGGGCTGATCGTGGACTCGCTG
This sequence comes from Streptomyces hokutonensis, assembly GCF_042751305.1. Classification (GTDB taxonomy): domain Bacteria; phylum Actinomycetota; class Actinomycetes; order Streptomycetales; family Streptomycetaceae; genus Streptomyces; species Streptomyces hokutonensis_A. Next base: position 560,663 of record NZ_JBHYWD010000001.1, on the reverse strand, counting down.
CAGATCCACGAGATCGAGGACCCGACCGGATACATCAAGAACCTCGCGATGCCGCACGCGGCGGCCGTGCAGCGGGACGCGCGTATCGCGCAGGCCGAGGCGAACCGTCTGGCCACCGAGGCCGAACAGAAGGCCGCGGCACGGATGTCGGAGGCCACCCGGGACAGCGAGATCCTCCAGGCCGGCTACCAGGCCGAGCGCGACAAGGCGGCGGCAAAGGCCCGGCAGGCCGGACCGCTCGCGGACGCCGCCGCCCGGCAGGACGTCGTCGTACAGGAGACCCGGATCGCCGAACTCGACGCCCTGCGCCGGGAGCAGCAGCTCCAGGCGGACGTCCGCAAGCCCGCGGACGCCCAGGCGTACGAGACCCGGGCCCGGGCCGAGGCCGAGCGTGACGCGCGGATCTCCGCCGCGCAGGCCAAGGCCAAGGAGACCGAGTTGGCGGCCCTGGCCGAGGCGAGCCGGATCAAGACGGCCGCGAACGCCGAGGCCGAGGCGACCCAGGCACGAGGTGCCGCCGCCGCGACGGCCACCAGGGCCACCGGTGAGGCCGAGGCCGCAGCCGCCCAGGCGAAGGGTCTGGCCGCCGCCGAGGCGACCCGGGCCCAGGGTCTCGCCGAGGCGGAGGCCATCAAGGCGCGGGCCGCGGCCCTCGCCGAGAACCAGGAAGCGGTGGTCGCGCAGCAACTCGCCGAGAACTGGCCGGAGATCGTGCGGGCCGGCGCGTCCGCGTTCGGCAGCGTCGACAACATGGTGGTCCTCAACGGGGCCGACGGCATGGCGGAGATGCTCGCCAAGGCGCTCACCATGGGCGGCACGGGCCTCGGGCTCGCCCGCCAGCTGCTCGCCACGATGAACCAGAACGGGCAGACCCCGAACGGGACTTCGGCCCTCAACGGGAGCGTGGCACCGCCGTCGCAGAAGGTGCCGGTGGAGAAGGACGAGAAGTGACGTCAGCGGGAGGCTGACGTACGGGTCACGGGGGACACCCTCTAAGGTGCCCCCCGTGACCGCGTTTACCGATGAGAACGTCCCGGGCCGCTTCGGCCCCTCCGCCACCACCGAGGCCGACCCGCGCGAGGTCGGCAAGGTGCGTACCGAGTACTCCCCCGCGCACGACGGGGACCCGGACCCCGGTGAGATCGTCTGGACCTGGGTGCCGTTCGAGGAGAACGACGGCCGGGGCAAGGACCGCCCGGTGCTCGTCGTGGCCCGTGAGCCCGGCGGGACGCTGCTGGCCGTGCAGCTCTCCAGCAAGCGGCACGACGCCGACCGCGAGTGGGTGGCGATCGGCAACGGCCCGTGGGACAAGTCGGGCCGTGACTCCTGGGTCGACGTGGACCGCGTCCTGCGCCTGCACGAGGACGGCATGCGCCGCGAGGCGTGCGCGATCGACCAGATGCGCTTCAACCTCGTCCGCCACCGGCTGCACGAGCGCTACGGCTGGACCTGACGGGCTAGCTCTGGAGCCGGCGCTCCGGAAAGGCCCGTACGAAGGCGTCCCGGACCGTCGCACCCGGTGTGCGGTCCAGGACGCCGAACACCACGTGCTCGAAGGCCGCGGCGAACCGTCCGCCCGGCCCGAGCAGCGCGTGGAAGGCGCCCGCGACCTGCGCCGGGTCGTTCTGGAAGACCCCGCAGCCCCAGGCCCCCAGGACCAGCCGCCGGTAGCCGTGCGCCACGGCCGTCTCCAGCACCCGCTCCGCCCGTACGGCGACGGCGCCCGGCAGCTCGGCCGCGCGCTCCGGTGCCGTGCGCAGCACGACTCCCGCGTTCGGCGCGGCGGCGGTCAGGAAGCCGGCGGTGTACGGCTCGTCGAGGAGAGTGCCCTTGTCGTCGCGGAAGACGGGGACGGCCGGTGAGTGGATGACCCGGTCGGTGTAGAACGGGTCGCGGTGGGCGCGGTGGTGGTCGTAGAAGCCGCGGGCCTCCAGCAGGCAGGTGTACAGCGCGGAGGCGCGGCACAGGGCCTCCTCCTGGGCCTGGGCGCCGTTCAGGAAGCCGCCGCCCGGATTGCGGGCCGAGGCGAAGTTGAGTACCGCGACCGGGCCGGTGAGCCGGCGGGCGGCCTCCAGGCTGCTCTCGCCCGTGACCTCGATGAACGTGTCCACCGGAGAGAACGCCGGTATGCGCACCGGCTCCGGTCCGTGCAGGCCGGTGCCCGCCCGGGCCGTCTCGATCCCGTCCGCGACGGACACCTCGCGCCCGTCCGCCGTGCGGTACCCCCCGGCCGCCACGATCTGCTCGGTCTGGTGCGCGATGCCGCGCAGGCGCGCGCTCATGGCATAACCCCCGTGTACGCCATGAGAGCGCGCCCCGCGATCTCCCCCGTGTTCTCCCCCGTCGTGCTCATACCAGCATCCTGAGCGATGCTGGTGGTGCGGTGCAACGGAGTTTCCGGGCTCCGCGAACGGTCGGCGAACCGGAGATTACCGATCCCGAACGTGGCAATACGCACCCTTGTGCGACCAGCCGCGAGGGTCTTGGGTGGGACAGGTGTGCCGGCCCGGGCCCAACCGAAACCGGGCCGGTGGCATGGTGGAATCTCAGGAGGATCCCGACATGTCCGATACGGCAAGTGACTGTGGCGACTGTACGGAGCCCCGTACCGCGGTCACCGAACCCGAGGTGGAGGCCCTGGTCAGGGGCATCTGCTTCAAGACCGGTCCGCCCCGAACGCTCGGGGTCGAAGTGGAATGGCTCGTCCACGAGCTGCGGCTGCCGCAGCTCCCTGTGACACCCGAACGACTCGAAGCGGCCTATGCCGCGTTGAAGACCGTGCACCTGAGGTCGGCGCTCACCGTCGAGCCCGGCGGCCAGCTGGAACTGAGCTCGTCGCCCGCCACCTCCCTGATGGAGTGCATCGGTTCCGTCTCCGAAGACCTCGACACCGTCCGCGCGGTGCTGGCCCGCGACAACCTGGGGCTGGTCGGCGTCGGCCACGACCCCTGGCACCCGCCGCGCCGGTTCCTGCACGAGCCGCGCTACGACGCGATGGAGCGCCACCTCGACCGCACAGGCCCCGCCGGCCGCCGCATGATGTGCAGCTCGGCCTCCGTGCAGGTGTGCCTGGACGCCGGCTACGAGGAGCCGGGACCGCTCGGCCACGGGCGGCGCTGGTGGCTGGCGCACCAGCTGGGCGCGGTGCTGGTGGCCGCGTTCGCCAACTCCCCGCTGGTCGGCCGCAGCCCCACGGGCTGGCGTTCCTCCCGGCAGCTGATCTGGATGGAGATCGGCCCCGGCCGGGCGGGCGCGCCCCCGCTGGACGCGGAACCGCGCGGCGCCTGGGCGGAGCACGTCCTCGACTCGCCGGTGATGTGCGTCCGGCGCGAGGACGGCCCGTGGGACGTGCCCGAGGGACTGACCTTCCGGGAGTGGACCCGTTCGTCCACACCCCCGACCCGTGACGACCTCGACTACCACCTCACGACCCTGTTCCCGCCGGTCAGACCGCGTGGCCATCTCGAACTGCGCATGATCGACGCGCAGCCCGGGGACGACGGCTGGATCGTGCCGCTGGCGGTGACGACGGCGCTGTTCGACGACCCGGAGGCCGCCGAGACCGCGTACCGGGCCGTGAAGCCGCTGGCCGAGCGGTCCCTCGGGCTGCCCGCGCCGCACAATCCGCTGTGGATCGACGCGGCCCGCTACGGACTGTCCGACCCGGAGCTGCACGAGGTGGCGCTCGTCTGCTTCGCGACGGCACTGGAGGCGCTGCCCCAGCTGGGCGCGAGCGCCGGGGTCGTGGACGCCGTCCGCGCGTACTTCGACCGCTATGTCATCCGGGGCCGCTGCCCCGCCGACGATCTGCTCGACCGCGTGCGTGGCACGGACAGCCGCCCGCACGGGAAGGACATCCGCACATGACCGACGCCGACACCACCGTTGATGACATCGATATCGAGGCGCTCAGGGAACGGGCGCTGACCACCCTCACCACGGCCCGGGACCGCACCACACTCCTGACGAGCTGCGTGGACGAGCCCGAACTCACCGCGCAGGTCTCGCCGTTGATGTCCCCGCTGGTCTGGGACCTCGCGCACATCGGCAACCAGGAGGAGCTGTGGCTGCTGCGGGCCGTCGGCGGCCGGGACGCGATGCGCCCCGAGATCGACGGCCTCTACGACGCGTTCGAGCACCCGCGTTCCGAACGCCCCTCGCTGCCGCTGCTGCCGCCCGCGGAGGCCCGGCAGTACGCGGCCGAGGTGCGCGGCCGGGTGACGGACGTACTCGCCGATTCGGCGTTCCGCGGGTCGCGGCTGACGGAGGCGGGATTCGCCTTCGGGATGGTCGCCCAGCACGAACAGCAGCACGACGAAACGATGCTGATCACCCATCAGCTCCGTACGGGGCCGCAGGCGTTGACGGCTCCGGACCCGGAACCGGTACCGCTGTTCACCGGCCCGGCCGAAGTCCTCGTCCCCGGCGGCCCGTTCACGATGGGCACCTCCACCGAGCCGTGGGCCCTGGACAACGAGAAGCCCGCGCACCGGCGTGAGGTGGCGCCCTTCTACATCGACACGACCCCGGTGACGAACGGCGCGTATCTGGCGTTCATCGAGGACGGCGGCTACGACGACTCGCGTTGGTGGACGAAGGAGGGCTGGGCGCACATCCGCCGCAACTCCGTTGTCGCGCCGCTGTTCTGGCGCCGTGAGGCGGGCCAGTGGCTGCGGCGCCGGTTCGGTGTCACGGAGGCCGTGCCGCTCGACGAGCCGGTGGTGCACGTGTGCTGGTACGAGGCCGACGCCTACGCCCGCTGGGCCGGACGCCGGCTGCCCACCGAGGCGGAGTGGGAGAAGGCCGCCCGCCACGACCCGACGTCCGACCGCTCGATGCGCTACCCGTGGGGCGACGCAGACCCGGCGCCGGAACACGCCAACCTCGGCCAACGGCACCTCCGCCCGGCACCCGCGGGCAGCTATCCGGCGGGCGAATCACCGCTGGGCGTACGCCAGTTGATCGGTGACGTGTGGGAGTGGACGTCGAGCGACTTCCTGCCCTACCCGGGGTTCAGGGCGTTCCCGTACAAGGAGTACTCGGAGGTGTTCTTCGGTCCCGAGTACAAGGTGCTGCGCGGCGGTTCGTTCGCCGTGGACGAGGTGGCCTGCCGGGGCACGTTCCGCAACTGGGACTATCCGATCCGGCGGCAGATCTTCTCCGGGTTCCGCACCGCCCGCTCGGGAGCCGTCTGATGTGCCGTCACCTGGCGTACCTGGGACCCGAGGAGCCGCTCGGCCGGCTCCTCGTGGACCCGGAACACAGCCTGTACCGCCAGTCCTGGGAACCGCGCAGCCAGAAGCACGGGACGGTCAACGCCGATGGTTTCGGGGTGGGTTGGTACGCCGAGGGCGACCCGGTGCCGGGCCGCTACCGGCGGGCCGTACCCATCTGGGGCGACCAGTCCTTCGCCGACCTGGCCCGCGTGGTCCGTACGGGGGCGCTGCTGGCCGCCGTACGGGACGCGACGTTCGCGGGTGCGGACGGGGAGGCCGCGGCGGCGCCGTTCGCCGCGGGCCCCTGGCTGTTCAGCCACAACGGCGCCGTCACCGGCTGGCCCCAGACGCTCGCCGCTCTCGCCCAACGGCTGCCGCCGGTCGACCTGTTGTCCCTTGAGGCCCGCTGCGACTCGGCGCTGGTGTGGGCACTGGTCCTCGGCCGGCTGCGGGCGGGCGACGAGGAGAGCCAGGCGCTGGCCGACACGGTGCTGGAGGTGGCCCATGCCGCCCCCGGCTCGCGCCTCAACCTCCTTGTCACCAACGGCGAGTCGATCGCCGCGACGGCCTGGGGGGACACCCTCTGGTACCTCTCGGGGCCCGGCCGCCGCACGGTCGTGGCCTCCGAGCCCTACGACGACGACCCGCACTGGCAGGAGGTCCCCGACCGCACTCTGCTCACCGCGAACCGCGCCGAGGTCCTCCTCACCCCCCTGAAAGACCTCGCACCACCGAAGGAGCCCCGCACGTGAGTCCGTTCCTTCTCACCCGCACCCTGCCCGAGGACGCCACCGACGCGGCCCTGCGCGCCGACGTCCTGCACGGCCTCACCCGCACCCCGAAGACCCTCCCGCCGAAGTGGTTCTACGACGCCCACGGCAGCGAACTCTTCGAGCGGATAACCGAGTTGCCCGAGTACTACCCGACCCGCGCGGAACGGGAGATCCTCATCGACCGGGCCGCCGAGATCGCCGCCGCGACCGGCGCGCGGACGCTCGTCGAGCTGGGCTCCGGCTCCTCGGACAAGACGCGCCACCTCCTCGACGCGTTCACCGATCTGGCCCTGTACGTGCCCGTCGACGTCAGCGAGAGCGCGCTCACCCAGGCCGGGCACGCCCTCATCGAGGAGCGGCCGGGGCTCGACGTACACGCCCTGATCGCCGACTTCACCGGCGCGATCACGCTCCCGGAGACTCCGGGACCGCGCCTGCTGGCGTTCCTCGGCGGCACGATCGGCAACCTGCTGCCGGCCGAACGCGCCACGTTCTTCGCCGGTCTCCGCGCGTTGCTCTCTCCCGGCGACGCGCTGCTGCTGGGCACGGACCTGGTCAAGGACGAACAGGTCCTGGTCAGGGCCTACGACGACGCGGCCGGGGTGACGGCAGCGTTCAACAAGAACGTCCTGACCGTGGTCGACCGCGAACTGGGCGCCGACTTCGACACCGCCGCCTTCGACCACGTGGCCCTCTGGGACGCCGGCAACGAGTGGATCGAGATGCGGCTGCGGTCCCGCACGGACCAGACCGTGAAGATCCCGGCGCTCGATCTCGCCGTCGACTTCGCGGCCGACGAGGAACTGCGCACGGAGATCTCGGCGAAGTTCCGCAAGGAGGGTGTGCGGAGCGAACTGGCGGCGGCCGGGCTGGAGTTGGCCCACTGGTGGACCGACCGGGAGGGCCGCTTCGCGCTGTCACTGAGCGTGGTGCGCTGACCTCGGGTGACGGGCCGTCTCGCGTACCGCCGCACCTTGGGGCACGGTGGAGTGACGCGTGACGCGCCCGTCACGGCCGAGAGGAGTACCCGCATGTCCAACCACACGTACCGGGTCACCGAGATCGTCGGCACCTCTCACGAGGGCATCGACCAGGCCATCCGCAACGGCGTCGCCCGCGCCGCGCAGACCCTGCGCAGCCTCGACTGGTTCGAGGTGACGCAGGTCAGGGGCCAGATCGAGAACGGGCAGATCGAGCACTACCAGGTCGGCCTGAAGGTCGGCTTCCGCATCGAGGACGAGGACTGACGGCCGGAACTAGCGTGGGCGCACCGCGTAGGTCAGGTGCGTCACCCGCGAAGACGGCTGCGAACGGACCGGCTCCAGCGCGATCCTGGACGCTTCCACGCCGTCGAACAGCCGGGTGCCGGTGCCGAAGAGCACCGGCGCCAGCGTGATCGAGAACTCGTCGACCAGGCCCGCGTTCAGGTACTCCAGGATCGTCGTGCCGCCGCCTGCGATGCGGACGTCGCGGTCGCCGGCGGCCTCGCGGGCCTGGTCGAGGGCGTGCTCGATGCCGTCGTCGACGAAGTGGAACGTGGTGCCGCCGGGCCGCTCCCACGGGTCGCGCTTGGTGTGCGTCACCACGAAGACCGGGGTGTGGAAGGGCGCCTCCTCCGGCCAGGACCGCTCGCCGAGGTCGAACATGCGCCTGCCCATGACGCTCGCGCCGGTGCGCTCGAACGTCTCCCGCGCCATGTCGTTGTCGAGGCCCTCCTCGCCGCCCTCGCCCAATTTGAGGTTCTCCCGGAAGAACCGCAGCGGGAACACCCACTGCTGCAGTTCCGTCCACTGCGCCAGCCAGCGCCGCACATCCGGGTCGTCCCGTCTCCCGGGCGCGAAGAGCGTGTCCGGGTCGGGCACGGGCTCGGGTGCGACGAAGCCGTCCAGCGACATCGACACGCTGAAGAACACCTTCCCGGCCATCAGCCCTCCGCCCCCTTCCGCGCGAGGTCGGCGACGTAGGCCGCGAGGCTGCTCAGGGTCTGCTCGCCGCCCTCGATCGCGTGGTACTTCTCGGCCGCCTCGTCGCGCAGTTCCTTGCTGGGGAACAGGGTGCGCATGACGATCCGGGTCGCCGAGCCGTCCGCCGCGAGGGTCAGGACCGACTCGAATGCGTTGGGGTCGTCGCGGGTCTCACCGTGCAGCAGCTCGATCCGCTCCGGCGGGACGATCCGCGTCCAGCGGATCCACTCGGAGTAGTCGGTCCCGTCCGGCCCGTGCAGCACGAAGACCCACTCCCCGCCCTCGCGGAACTCGAAGGACCGCGTGGTGGTGGTGAACCCGTCCGGCCCCCACCACCGCGACAGATGCCGCACCTCGGTGAACGCCTCGAACACCAGCTCCTGCGGGGCGTCGACGACCCGGGAGATCACGATCTCCCGGTCGTCCGTGGCCGACTCCGCCCCCGCCCCCGTCTCCTGCCTTGTCCCTGCCATCGGTCATTCCTCCTGCCGTGCCTGCTTGAGGTCCTGCACATAGCTGTCCAGCCGGTCGAAACTCTCGTTCCAGAACCGCTCGAATCCGCCGGCCCACTCGTGGACGGGCCGCAGCCCGCGGGCGTCCAGGCCGTACAGCCGCTGCTTGCCCGCCTCGCGGACCCGCACCAGGCCTACCTCCCGGAGCACCCGCAGATGCTTGGACGCCCCCGGCTGGCTCATCCCCAGCTCGTGCGCCAACTCGGTCACCGGCCGCTCGCCCGCCCGCAACAGCGCCAGGATCTCCCGGCGCTGCGGCTCGGCGATCGCGTTGAAGACGTCCGACGTCGTCGCTGCTCGTGCCATGCGGCCATCGTATGCCGATATGGGAATGCGTCAAGCGGACCGGGACCCTGGCGCGCCCTGTCGGACGACGCGGGTACGGCCCTCTCAGGTCCGGCCCTCCCCCTCCTGCGCCGCCTCCAGCGCGGCGGATGGAACGGTCCAGCGGGCCCGTACGACCCTGAACCCGGCCCGCTCGGCGTCGTCGCACACCAGCTCGTCGTCGTCCACGAGAACCCGGATGTCCCGGTCCCTGGCGAGCCGCTTGAGGATCTCCAGCTTGGTGCGCCGGGCCGGCCTGCGGTCGTCGTTGCGCCGCATGAAGACCCGCCCCTCGGGCAGTCCCTGCGCGGCGAGCCAGTCGAGCGTGTCGCGCCGGCAGCGCTCGGGCCGCCCGGTCAGATAGACGACCTCGCACTCCTCGGCACTCTCCAGCGCGAGCGCGACACCCTGCGCCAGCGGCGGGTCGTCGGGCGCGGCGCCGAAGAAGCCGTCCCAGTCGCGCGGCTTGTTCTCCAGGAACCGCTGCCGGTGGGCCGTATCGGCGAGGGTGTTGTCGAGGTCGAACACGGCGAGGGGCCGCCTGCTGTCTGCTGTCACCGGGCCACCATAGACAGCCCGCGCACCCCGGCGGCGGGCGTCCGAGGCCCTGGCCTCATGCTTCTCGTATGTCTGCCCCAACTCCCGCTCCCCGTACGTTCCTCATAGGCGCCGCCCGAGAACGGCCCTGCACTCTCGTCGTCTGCCGGGGATGCTGCTGCGGCGACCCGCGCAAGCACCCGGGCACGGACCACGTCTGGCAGTTGGAACGGCTGCGGTCGGGTGCGGCCGAACACGGTTTCGCGGTGCGTACGACGGACTGCCTCGGCCCGTGCGACCAGGCCAACGTGATCGTGGTCCAGCCGTCGGCCGCGGGGCGGCGGGCCGGCGGGCGGCCGACCTGGGTCGGGTTCGCGATGGAGGACGACTGCACGGAGGAAGTGCTGGAGTGGGCGGCGGCGGGCGGGCCGGGGCTCGCGGAGCCGCCCGTGACGCTGGAGCTGCAGTTCATCGACCCGCCTCGGGACGCACGCGTACGGTCCCGGCGGTGACGGCACCGACCGACCCGGGGAATGCCGGGGGCCTGCGGGCGTTGAACACCATGTGAGCTCCTTGATCGCCTCGACCCCGTTCTCCGTGCTCGACCGCTCCCGCACCCGTGAGGGGCACACGGCCGGTGAGGCGCTGCGTGACACCGTGCGGCTGGCGCGGGAGGTCGAGGAGCTGGGCTATCACCGGTTCTGGGTGTCGGAGCACCACAGTGTGCCGGGAGTCGCCGGTTCCGCGCCGACCGTGCTGGCCGCCGCCGTCGCCTCGGCCACCCGGAACATCCGGGTGGGGACGGGCGGGGTGATGCTGCCCAATCACCAACCCCTGGTCGTGGCCGAGCAGTTCGGCGTGCTGGAGTCACTCTTCCCCGGCCGGATCGACATGGGCCTGGGCCGCTCGGTCGGCTTCACCGACGGCGTGCGCAAGGCGTTGGGCCGCGACAAGGACGACGCCGACGACTTCGCCGGACAGCTCGACGAACTCCTCGGCTGGTTCCGGGGCGCCTCGCCGACCGGCGCGCACGCACGCCCCTCGGAGGGGCTGAACGTCCCGCCGTTCGTGCTCGCGATGGGCGAGGGCGCCGACATCGCGGCCCGGGCCGGGCTGCCGATGGTGATCGGCGACCTGCGCAACCGGGACAAGATGCGGCGCGGCATCGACCACTACCGCGCCCGGTTTCGCCCCTCCCCCTGGGCCGCCGAGCCGTATGTCGTCGTCTCGGGCACGATCGCCGTGGCCGCCACCCCCGAGGCGGCCCGACGGCTCCTCGTCCCGGAGGCCTGGTCGATGGCGTACTCGCGCACCCACGGCACGTTCCCGCCGCTGCCGCCCGCCGAGCGGGTGGAGCAACTGGCCATGTCCGACAAGGAGTTCGGCTTCTACGAGGCCGGGCTCACCGGACAGCTCGCGGGCACCGAGGAGCAGGTGGCCCACGAACTGGAGACCGTACTGAAGGAGACGGGCGCGGACGAGGTCCTCGTCACCACCAGCACCTACGACCGCGAAGCGCTGCTGGACTCCTACCGGCGGCTGGCCTCACTCAGGGGGTGAGCACCATCCGGAAGCGCGCCGCGCCGGACAGCATCCGCTCATAGGCCGCGCCGACCTGGTCCAGCGGCACGGTCTCCACCATCGGGTGGATCCCGTGCAGGGCGCTGAAGGCCAGCGTGTCCCGCACGTCCTGGGCGGTGCCGGACGGATGGCCCCGAACCACCTTGGCGCTCATGAGGAGTTGGAGCGGGCTGATCTCCAACGGCGCGTTGTCCGCGCCGATGACCACCAGTTCGCCGCGGGGCCGCAGCCCCTCCACGGTCGCCGCGGCGGCGCCGGCGTTGCCCGCCGTGGCCAGTACCACCTTCGCGCCGCCCAACGCCCGCAGCGCCTCGGCGACTTCGGTGTCCGCCGTGCTGTCGACGTAGTGGTGTGCGCCCAACTGCTTGGCGAAGTCGGCCTTTTCGGCGCCGCGCGCGATCGCCACGGTCTCGAATCCCATCGCGACCGCGTACTGCACACCGAGGTGACCGAGGCCGCCGAGTCCGAGTACGGCCACCAGGTCGCCCGGTCCCGCCGCGCTGTGCCGCAGCCCGTTGAAGGTGGTCACGCCCGCGCAGCCCATGGGCGCGGCGGCACTGGCCGACATGCTCTCGGGGATCCGGGCGAGCGCGTCGGTGGGCGCGATCGTCATCTCGGCGAAGCCGCCGTCGTACGCCCAGCCGGGCACCTTCAGGTTCTCGCAGACGATGAAGTCGCCCTGCCGGCAAGGGAGACAGTAGCCGCAGCTGCCGCCGAACCAGCCGACCGCCACCCGGTCGCCGACCCGCCAGCCCCGGTCCGAGGTGCCCTCGCCGAGCGCGTCGATCCGTCCGGCGATCTCGTGCCCGGTGACGAGCGGGAAGCTCACGCCCGGCACCCCGGCGTTGACGAAGAAGGTGTCGCTGTGACAGATCCCGCAGGCCTCCACGGCGATCCGCACATGGCCGGGGCCCGGTTGCCGCACATCGCGCTCGACGACCTCGAACTCGCCGCCGGCGACACCGACTTGCGCGACTCGATAGCTGCTCATACCTGTCTCCCGGAGGGATGCGACTACAGCTCGACCCGTGGTAGGCCGTCTGCCGCGCCGGCCGACGCCGGTATCCGTGTCTTCCAACGTGGCACAGCACGGACGCCACCGCACCCCCGCAGGTCAGCGGGCGTCACCCGGCGCGGTCGCATAGACTCGCCGGGTCATGCACAGCCCCTACGTCCGCGTCCGCGGCGCCCGCGAGCACAACCTCCAGGGCGTCGACGTCGACATCCCCCGGGACGTGCTGGCCGTGTTCACGGGCGTCTCCGGTTCCGGGAAGTCGTCCCTCGCCTTCGGCACGATCTACGCCGAGGCGCAGCGCCGCTACTTCGAGTCGGTCGCGCCGTACGCCCGCAGGCTGATCCACCAGATCGGCGCCCCGAAGGTCGGCGAGATCACCGGCCTCCCGCCCGCCGTCTCGCTCCAGCAGCGCCGCTCGACCCCCACCTCCCGCTCCTCGGTCGGCACGGTCACCAACCTCTCCAACTCTCTCCGCATGCTGTTCTCCCGCGCCGGCGACTACCCGCCCGGCGCCGAACGCCTCGACTCGGACGCCTTCTCCCCCAATACGGCGGCGGGCGCGTGCCCCGAGTGCCACGGCCTCGGCCGGGTGCACCGCACGACCGAGGAGTCCCTGGTCCCCGACCCCTCCCTCTCGATCCGCGAGGGCGCGATCGCCGCCTGGCCGGGCGCCTGGCAGGGCAAGAACCTGCGCGACATCCTCGACACCCTCGGCCACGACGTGGACGTGCCATGGCGCGAGCTCCCCGCCGAGGAGCGGGAGTGGATCCTGTTCACGGACGAGCAGCCGGTGGTCACGGTCCATCCGGTCCGGGACGCCGACCGCATCCAACGCCCGTACCAGGGCACGTACATGAGCGCCCACCGCTATGTCATGAAGACCTTCGCGGACACGAAGAGCCCCACGCTCCGGGCCAAGGCGGAACGCTTCCTGACCAGCGCCCCCTGCCCGGTCTGCGGAGGCAGCAGACTGCGCCCCGAGTCCATGGCGGTGACCGTCGCGGGCCGCACGATCGCCGACCTGGCCGCCCTGCCGCTGGCGGAGTTGGCGGGCGCGCTGGGCGGTACCTCGGAGGCGGCCCGCGTCCTCACCGAGGACCTCACCTCCCGCATCTCCCCCGTCCTCGAACTCGGCCTCGGCCACCTCAGCCTTGACCGCGCGACCCCGACCCTCTCCACCGGGGAACTCCAACGCCTGCGCCTGGCAACGCAGTTGCGCTCCGGTCTCTTCGGTGTCGTCTACGTGCTCGACGAACCCTCCGCCGGACTGCACCCCGCCGACACCGAGGCCCTGCTCACGGTGCTGGCGCGACTGAAGTCGGCGGGCAACTCGGTGTTCGCGGTGGAGCACCACCTCGACGTGATGCGCGCCGCCGACTGGCTGGTGGACGTGGGCCCGCGGGCCGGCGAGCACGGCGGGCGGGTGCTGCACAGCGGCCCGGTGGCCGACCTGGCGAAGGTGAAGGAGTCGGCGACGGCCCGGTTCCTCTTCGACCACTCACCAGTCCCCGCCCGCGAAGTCCGTTCCCCGCTGGGCGAGTTGAAGGTCGGGCCGGCCACCCGGCACAACCTGCGGGACGTGACCGCGGAGTTCCCGTTGGGCGTGTTCACCGCGGTCACCGGCGTCTCGGGCTCCGGAAAGTCGACCCTCATCGGCGAGATCTCCGAGGAACTTCCGGGCGTGGGGCGCCTGGTGTCGGTCGATCAGAAACCGATCGGCCGCACCCCGCGCTCCAACCTCGCCACCTACACCGGCCTCTTCGACGTCGTCCGCAAGGTGTTCGCCGCCACCGACGAGGCACGGCAACGGGGTTACGGCGTCGGCCGGTTCTCCTTCAACGTGCCGGGCGGCCGCTGCGAGACCTGCCAGGGCGAGGGATTCGTCAGCGTCGAACTGCTCTTCCTCCCGAGCACCTACGCCCCCTGCCCCGACTGCGGCGGCGCCCGCTACAACCCCGAGACACTCCAAGTGACGTACCGGGAACGGAACATCGCGCAGGTGCTCGACCTGACGGTGGAGGCCGCGGCGGACTTCTTCGCGGACACGGACACCCCTGCCGTGGCCCGCAGCCTCACCACACTCCTGGACGTCGGCCTCGGCTACCTCCGGCTGGGCCAGCCCGCCACCGAGCTGTCCGGCGGCGAGGCCCAGCGCATCAAACTGGCAAGCGAGTTGCAACGCACCCGACGCGCCCACACCCTCTACCTCCTCGACGAACCGACCACCGGCCTCCACCCGGCCGACGTCGAGGTCCTGCTACGCCAACTCCACGGACTGGTCGACGCCGGCCACACCGTGATCGTGGTCGAACACGACATGGCGGTGGTGGCGGGCGCGGACTGGGTGATCGACTTGGACGCCGGCCGGATCGTGGCAACGGGCCCACCGAGGGATGTGGCGGGAGTGGCAGGAAGCGCTACGGCTCCTTATTTGAGAAGGGCGCTGGCAACGCCCTGACCCCACAGGCCGTCGACCAGTTCACGGGGCAACCCATGAGTGTCGTGCAGGTAGTGGTAGTTCTCCTCACTCAGAGGACCTCGAAACTCCCGTCGGGACAACACCCGCCGCCCCCGCTCCAGAAGTTGATCGAACCGCCGCTCCTCGTCCATCAACACGCCCCGCACGACATCGACACCGAGCGACTGCCGAAAATGGTCGAGCGTGTACTCGACAAGCTCCCCCGGCAGATCACCCAGCGTGCGCGAAGGATCATCGCGCCGCAAAACCGTGAGCAACCGCCGCACCAGCCGCCGTAGGACATACCCACGCCCGGTGTTGGACGGCCGTACCCCGTCGCCGAGGACCACGACGCTCGACCGCAGATGGTCGCAGACCACCCGCACGGACCCCTCGTCCAGATCCCACAGCCGTGGAACCAGCCGCATCCACGGCTCGAACAGATCCGTCTCATATACCGAGCGGCACCCTTGGAGCACGGAGACGAACCGCTCCAGCCCCATGCCCGTGTCGACGTTGACCCGCCGCAGCGGCACCAGCTCGCCGTCCTCGCCACGCTCGTACCGCATGTGCACGTGGTTCCAGATCTCCACCCAGCGCGAGTCGGTGGTCGGACTCCCTTCCGGCGGGCCGTCGCCGGACCAGAAGAAGATCTCGGAGTCGGGGCCGCAGGGGCCGGTCGGTCCGTTGGACCACCAGTTCTCGTCCCGGGTCGGCTCCACGGGGAGGCCCAACTCCCGCCAGGTGTACAGGGATTCAAGGTCGGGGCCGATCCGCCCATCGCCGCCGAAGACCGTGACGTACAGCTTCTCGCGCGGGATGCCGAAGCCGTCCCGCAGCAGCTCGTACCCCCAGCGCAGACTCTGCGGATGGTCGTAGTCGCCCAGCGACCAGGAGCCGAGCATCTCGAACACGGTCAGGTGGGTGGGGTCGCCGACCTCGTCGAGGTCGGTGGTGCGCAGACAGCGCTGGACGTTGACCAGGCGTCGGCCCTGTGGATGGGGGCGGCCCTGGAGGTACGGCGTGAGCGGGTGCATGCCGGAGGTGGTGAAAAGGACCGGGTCGGACGGCGGTGGCAGGAGGGTGCTGCCGGTGATCGGCTCGTGCCCGCGTTCGCGGTAGAAGTCGAGGAAGGTGCGGACGGTGTCTTCGGTATTCATGGCGGTGGGTCCTTCGGGTCTGATGGGGACCGGAAAAGGACCGCGAAGAGACCTGCGAACAGGCTGGAAACGACACGTCCCGGCGGTCCGTTTCCGGCCGCCGGGAGAGGTGGTGAGGTCAGACGTCGGCGGCCGGCGAGCTGGTCGCTCGCGCGGTAGCGGTGCCGGTGTGCCTGATGATCCTCATGGCCGCGACGCTAGCAGGACGCCTCCGCGTCGTCCTGCGAATTTTCGCCGGGGTCCGCACCACCGAGGTGCAGTGGTCCGGGTGGTGGGCCCGGCCCGACACCCCGGTCTGCGCCGCGTGGGCGAGGGAGCGGCGGTCGGGGTGGCTGCCGGGCGCTATGGTCTCCCCCACCTCGACGTCGGCGACCAGTCCGCGCGTCGACACCACCCGCCACACCGAGGTGAGCAGCGAGTCGCTGCCGACGAATGCGGGCGCGGTGCTGGCCGTACCGCCGTCGGTCCGGTAGTGCAGGCCGACCGGCTGGACGGGTACTCCGGCGTCCAGCGCGGCCTGGAAGACGGCCCGCCGGAAGTGCCCCTGGGCCAGGCCGCACCAGGTGCTGCCCTCGGGGAAGACGGCGACCGCTCCGCCGGCGCGCAGGGCGCCCGCGATGGCGGCGACCGTCTCGGGCAGGGCCCGCAGCCGGTCACGGTCGATGAACAGGGCGCCGCTGCCCGCGGTGAGCGTCCCCGCGACGGGCCAGTGCCGGATCTCGGCCTTGGCCAGCATGCGGGCCGGGCGTACGGCGGCCATCAGCGGGATGTCCAGCCACGAGATGTGGTTGGCGACCAGCAGCAGTCCGCCGGTGGGCGTGGTGCTTCCGGTGATGCGGAGCCGGATGCCGGCGGCCCGGACGATCGTCCGGCACCACCAGCGCACCGCGCGGGCCGGGATGCGCCCGCCGATGGGGGTGAGGGCGGCCCCGGCGGCCACCACGACCAGTACGGCCACGAATCTCAGCACGGCGCGCGGTACGGCCGTGACGGACCCCGTCGACTCTATGCACGTCCTGGGGGTGCAGGGCGCGCTGGGCAGCCAGACGCTCATCAGGCCGGGACGAGCGAGAGGAAGTGCCGCAGATAGCGCGGGTTGACCCGGCGCATCGACAGCAGCACGTACAGGTCGGCGACCCCGAAGTCCGGGTCGTGGGCGGGTTCGCCGCAGACCCAGGCGCCGAGCCGGACGTAGCCGCGCAGCAGCGGCGGGAGTTCGACGCGGTCGGTGGGGCGGGTGACGCCGTCCGGGCTCCAGGGGAGCAGCGGGCGTACCCGGAACTCCTCGGGGGCGAGGTGCTTGGCGCTGACCCGGTCCCAGGTGCCGGCGGCGAGGGCGCCGCCGTCGGCGAGCGGGATGGAGCAGCAGCCGGCGAGCCATTCGTGGCCGCGGTCGACCATGTAGCGGGCTATGCCTGCCCAGATGAGACCGATGACCGTGCCGTCGCGGTGGTCGGGGTGGACGCAGGAGCGGCCGACCTCGACGAGGCCCGGGCGGATCGAGTCGAGGGGGGCGAGGTCGAACTCGCTCTCCGAGTAGAGCCGTCCGGCGACCGCGGCGCGCTCCGGCGGCAGCAGCCGGTAGGTGCCGACCACCTGGCCGGTGACCGTGTCTCGGACGAGGAGGTGGTCGCAGTAGGCGTCGAAGGCGTCCACGTCCAGGCCGGGCTGCGGGCTGGACAGGTGGGCGCCCATCTCCCCGGCGAAGACGTCGTGCCGCAGCCGCTGCGCGGCACGCACATCGTCCTCGTCTCGGGCGAGCGTGACGGTGTAGCGGGTCGGCGCGGCGGGCTGCGAGGGACGGTCGAGGGTGGAAACGCCGGTCATGGCTCTCCCTGATCACGGGCCGGGTTCGGCGAAGGAACAAGCTGGCCGGTTCCGTATGTCCAGCCGCAACAGTTCTTCCTACGCCGGGCGTCCTGCGCGTGACCTGTGCCCGGAGCCGGGATGTGGGGTTGTTGAACGGCGTCCCCACACCCGGGTCCTCAGGGTGTGCCGCTCACTTCGGCGGGGCGCACCGCCCCAGCCACTCCCGGGTCTCGTCGGCACCGAGCACCCGCTCCAGCACCAGGTCACCGGTCATCCCTGGGAAGAACCGGCCCGCGGGCCACCCTCGCTTGTACGGCGGCGGGTCGAGGACCACCACCCGTACGCCTTCAACGACCGGGATGTCGGTGGGAGTTCCCTCGTTCCACACCCAATCGCCGCCCGGGGTCACGAGGTTGAAGGCCCCGGTGGTCGGCACCTGCCCCGGGGCGTCCCGGCACACGGCCGCCTCCTGCGCGGAGGGCGCCTGCCCGGGCACGTGTCCGCCGCCGATCAGGACGTCGGCGAGGAGGGTGTGCAGCTGGAAGTTGTCGCCGATGCCGGTCATCCGGAGCAGATAGCCGGTGCCGGTGGGGCGGTGCAGGGCGAGGAGGGGTTCGTCGTCGAGGACGAGGAGGGCGTAGCGCAGGCATTTGAAGTCGTGGCCGGACGCCTCCTGTATCTCGTGCAGGGCGCGCAGGAGTCGGAGGCGTACTTCGGGCGGGAAGGTGGTGCGCACCGCGAGGTGGTTGAGCATGGCGTTGGATGCCATCTCCCACTGCGGCAAGGTGATCCAGCCGACGGCGGCGTCCTGTCCGACCCGTTCGAGGGCGGCCTCGGTGAGGGCGGCCGGGTCGGGATCGGGGAAGTCTCCGCCGCCGGTCGCCGCCCAGCGTGCGCAGAACTCCTGGGCGACACCGAGTACTTCGGCCAGTCCTTCGAAGGTGTGCGGCGCGCAGGCGCCGGCGTCCGCGCCCCGCTCGACACAGGCGCCGACCAGTACGGCGACCAGGGCGCGGGGTCCGGGCGGCACCGTCGGCAGCAGTGCCGCCAGACGCGGGCCGACCTCGGCGAGGTCGGCGTCCCCCGCGTGCTCGAAGTGCCGCTGGATGTCCTGCATCGCCTGCTGCGCTCGCTCACCGTCCCCCTGGCGCACGGCGGTCTCGAAGGCCGCCACCGCGTCGGGAAACCGCGCCCTCCCCCTGCCTGTGAAGATCATGCGCGCAGCCTACCGAGCGCCACGATGCCTGGCGGGACCGGGGATGAGCACCACTCCCGGTCCCGCCCGTCCGCATCCTGTCGGCGAACGTTCTTGTCCCCCAAGGGAGTTCGTAGGGGTGTTCAGCGCTTGGCGACCTTGCGCGTCGCCCGCAGCCACTCCTTGTTCATGCTGGTGATGGAGACCAGCGGGATGCCCTTCGGGCAGGCGGTGGCGCATTCGCCGGCCAGCGTGCAGCCGCCGAATCCCTCGTCGTCCATCTGGGCCACCATGTCGAGGACGCGGGTCTCGCGCTCGGGGGCGCCCTGCGGGAGCACGTTGAGGTGGTTGATCTTGGCCGAAGTGAACAGCATCGCCGCGCCGTTGGGGCACGCGGCAACGCATGCCCCGCAGCCGATGCACTCGGCGTGCTCGAAGGCGAAGTCGGCGTCCGGTTTGGGGACAGGGGTGGCATGGGCCTCAGGGGCCGCTCCCGTCGGCGCGGTGATGTAGCCGCCGGCCTGGATGATCCTGTCGAAGGCCGACCGGTCCACCACCAGGTCCTTGACGACCGGGAAGGCCGAGGCGCGCCACGGCTCGATGTCGATCGTGTCGCCGTCCTGGAAGGACCGCATGTGGAGCTGGCAGGTGGTGGTGCGCTCGGGGCCGTGCGCGTCGCCGTTGATGACCAGGCTGCACGCGCCGCAGATGCCCTCGCGGCAGTCGTGGTCGAAGGCGACCGGGTCCTCGCCCTTGAGGATGAGTTCCTCGTTGACGGTGTCGAGCATCTCCAGGAACGACATGTCGCCGGAGATTCCGTCCACTTGGTAGGTGGACATGGCGCCTTCGGCGTCGGCGTTGCGTTGCCGCCAGACGCGCAGGGTGAGCTTCATGCGTAGCTCCGCTGAGTGGGGTGGACGTACTCGAAGACCAGGTCTTCCTTGTGCAGCACGGGAGATGACCCCGTACCGGTGAACTCCCAGGCGGCCGCGTAGCTGAACTCCTCGTCCCTGCGCGCCGCTTCGCCGTCCGGGGTCTGCGACTCCTCGCGGAAGTGGCCGCCGCAGGACTCGGCGCGGTTGAGCGCGTCGAGGCACATCAGCTCGGCGAGTTCGAGGTAGTCGACGACGCGGTTCGCCTTCTCCAGCGACTGGTTGAACTCCTCTCCGGTGCCCGGGACCTTGATCCGCCGCCAGAACTCCTCGCGGATCTGCGGGATGCGCTCCAGCGCCTTGCGCAGTCCGCTGTCGCTGCGGGCCATTCCGCAGAACTCCCACATGAGCTCGCCGAGTTCACGGTGGAAGGAGTCCGGGGTGCGGTCGCCGTCCACTGCCAGCAGCAGGTTGATGCGGTCCTCGGTCTCGGCCAACACCTGCTGTACGGCGGGGTGTTGGACGTCGATCTCCTCGTGTCCGGGGTGCCGGGCGAGATAGTCGTTGATGGTCGCCGGGAGCACGAAGTAGCCGTCGGCGAGGCCCTGCATCAGCGCGGAGGCACCGAGCCGGTTGGCGCCGTGGTCGGAGAAGTTGGCCTCGCCGATCGCGAACAGGCCCGGGATCGTGGTCTGGAGGTCGTAGTCGACCCAGAGGCCGCCCATCGTGTAGTGCACGGCGGGGTAGATCCGCATCGGGACCGTGTACGGGTCCTCGGCGGTGATCCGGGCGTACATGTCGAAGAGGTTGCCGTACTTCTCCTCGACGGCCTTGCGGCCCATCCGCTTGATGGCGTCCGCAAAATCGAGGTAGACGCCCTGTCCGCCGGGACCGACGCCCCTGCCCTCGTCGCACACGTTCTTCGCGGCGCGGGAGGCGATGTCGCGCGGCACCAGGTTGCCGAAGGACGGGTAGATGCGCTCCAGGTAGTAGTCGCGCTCGTCCTCGGGGATCTGGTTCGCGGGGCGCGTGTCACCCTTGGCCTTCGGTACCCAGATCCGGCCGTCGTTGCGCAGCGACTCGCTCATCAGGGTCAGCTTGGACTGGTGCTCGCCGGTGCGCGGGATACAGGTCGGATGGATCTGTGTGAAGCACGGGTTGGCGAAGAGCGCGCCGCGCCGGTGTGCCCGCCAGACGGCGGTGGCGTTGGAGTTCATGGCGTTCGTCGACAGGTAGAAGACGTTGCCGTAGCCGCCGCTGGCGAGGACGACGGCGTCCGCGAAGTACGTGTCGATACGGCCGCTGATGAGATCCCGCGCCACGATCCCGCGTGCCTTCCCGTCGATGACGATCAGGTCGAGCATCTCGGTGCGCGGGTGCATCTCGACGTTCCCGGCGGCGATCTGACGGGACAGGGCCTGATAGGCGCCGAGGAGGAGTTGCTGGCCCGTCTGGCCGCGGGCGTAGAAGGTGCGGGACACCTGGACGCCGCCGAAGGAGCGGGTGTCGAGGAGGCCGCCGTACTCCCGCGCGAACGGCACGCCCTGCGCCACGCACTGGTCGATGATCTCCACCGAGATCTGCGCCAGGCGGTGGACGTTGGACTCGCGGGCCCTGAAGTCGCCGCCCTTGACGGTGTCGTAGAAGAGGCGGTGGACGGAGTCGCCGTCGTTTCGGTAGTTCTTCGCCGCGTTGATGCCGCCCTGGGCGGCGATCGAGTGGGCGCGGCGCGGGGAGTCCTGGTAGCAGAACTGGACGACGTGGTAGCCCTGTTCGGCGAGGGTGGCGCCGGCGGAGCCGCCCGCGAGGCCGGTGCCGACGACGATCACCGTGTGTTTGCGCCGGTTGGCGGGGTTGACGAGTTTGGCCTCGAAACGGCGGGTGTCCCAGCGCTCGTTGATCGGGCCGGTTGGCGCCTTGGTGTCGGTGACGGGTTCCCCGGTCGTGAAGTCGGCGTATTCAAGGGCCATTTCAGCTCACCACTCCGGTCATGACGCCCACGGGCACGGCGATGAAGCCGGCCGTGAGCAGCAGTGCGAGGACATTGGCGATGGTCTTCAGGGCGCGGTCGCGGCTGCGGCTGCCCGCGCCGAGGGTCTGGGCCGCGCTCCAGAAGCCGTGCCGGACGTGCAGGCCGAGGGCGAGCATCGCGACGATGTAGATGGTGTCGCCGTACCAGGTGGAG
The DNA here is from genome assembly GCF_042751305.1 of Streptomyces hokutonensis. GTDB lineage: Bacteria > Actinomycetota > Actinomycetes > Streptomycetales > Streptomycetaceae > Streptomyces > Streptomyces hokutonensis_A. The sequence goes on along the minus strand of NZ_JBHYWD010000001.1, from coordinate 539,062 downwards.
AAGGTGTCCACGACGTTCTGGTACGGGTGGCCCTCCTGGAAGCCGCCTGAGTGCACGGTTCCGGTCGTCAGGTCGAGGATGTGCCAGACGATGAACAGGGCGAGGATGATCCCGCCCCAGCGCATGGTGCGGGTCGCGTAGGTCGCGCGGGGCTTCTTGTGCACGTACTTGCTGGGGCGCGCCCTGATGTCGCGGCGGCTGAGCTGGTACGCGGAGACGGCGTGCGCGACCACGGCGACGACGAGGACGATCCGGATCAGCCAGAGCGTCCACTCGTAGTGCATGAAGGGTTCACCGACGGTGCGCAGCCAGTGGGCGTAGTGGTTGAACTCCCCCGCGCCGAAGAAGATCTTCAGGTTCCCGATCATGTGGACGACCAGGTACAGCAGCATGATCAGGCCGCTGACCGCCATCACTGTCTTCTTGCCGACGGAGCTGTCCCACACCGTGCGCGCCATCGACGGCCGTCGGTCCGTCCGCGTTGCCAGAGCCATGCCTACGGACGTTAGGTCCCGGAAGGTCGATCGGTCCAAGACATGATCCACCTGGATTCCATAGGCTATGACTATCGTGGCTGTATGCAGTTCCAACAGCTCCAGTACTTCGTGGCCGTCGCCGAGACCCGGCACTTCACCCGGGCCGCCGATCTCGTCCATGTCGCGCAGCCCTCGCTGTCCCAGCAGATCAAGGCGCTGGAGCGGGAGTTGGGGGCGGATCTGTTCCTGCGCGCCCGGGGCAACATCACGCTCACCGACGCGGGCGAAGCGCTGCTGCCGCTGGCCCGGCGCATCCTGGCCGACGCGGACACGGCCCGGCACGAGGTCCTGGAGCTGGTCCAGCTGCGCAGCGGCCGGGTCCGCCTGGGCGCGACGCCGAGCCTGTGCACGGGGCTGCTGCCGGACGTGCTGCGCGCCTTCCACGACCGCTATCCGGGCATCCGGCTGCTGATCGAGGAGGGCGGTTCGCACGATCTCGTACGCGAACTCGCGCGCGGCGCCCTGGACTTGGCCCTGGTGGTGCTGCCGCTGCCCACCCCGTCGCCGGCCCTGACCACGGTGGAGCTGCTGCGCGAGGACCTGGTGGTCGTGTCGTCACCGGAGGAGCCTGCGCCGGGCCGCGGGCGGACGGTGCGGATCTCCGATCTGGAGGGCGCGCGCCTGGTGATGTTCCGGCACGGCTACGACCTGCGCGAACTGACCGTCGCCGCGTGCCGCGCCGAGGGCTTCGAGCCCGACTTCGCGGTGGAGGGCGGCGAGATGGACGCGGTCCTCGGCTTCGTACGGGCGGGGCTCGGCGTGGCCGTAGTACCGCGCATGGTCGCGACGAGGTCCGGGCGGGGGCTGCGGGTGACCCCGCTGGCGCGGCCCGGACTGCACCGGACGATCGCGCTCGCACATCGCAGCGATGTGGCGCCGCCGCGTGCGGCGAGGGAGTTGCAGCGGATGCTGCTGGAGCGCTGACCGTCCGTACGATGAACCCTTCTCGTACGAGGGGGGAACCAAGGATGCGCAGAACATGGCTGGCCGGTGCGCCGCTGGTCGGGCTGATACTCGCGGGCTGCTCGGGCTCGGGCAGTACGCCTTCCGGCGAGTCGAGTCGTACGACGGTTTCGGCATCCGCGTCGCCCAGCGCCTCGCCGACCCCCGTCTCCGGCCCTGGGTGGAATGCGTGGACCGCTTCCTACTCCGCGGCGGAGGGCCGTTGTGAGGCGACGGCTCACCAGGTCGTGTGCCGCACCGGTTCCGGCGGGTTCGTCGGGCGGTCCCGCAGCACCGGCGAGGTCACCTGGTCCGTCCCGCCGGCCGGCCGCGGCAAGGACGCGGAGCTGGTCGTCGACCCGGCCACCGAACGGGCCGTGACCAACTCCGGCAAGACGCTGCGCGCGGCGAATCTGCGCACGGGCAAGGTCGCCTGGACCCGCCCGCTGACCGACGGCTCCACCTTCCCGGTGGCCATCAGGGTCGCGGAGGGGACCGTCTACGTTCTCGAAACCCCGACCGCGGGCACGAAGATCATCACCCTCGCCGCCTTCCGGGCGTCCGACGGCAAGACGCTGTGGCACCGCAACGTCGCGGTGGATCCGTACGGGGACATGGCCGCCTTCGGGGGCCGCGTCTACACCACCGACGGCACGAAGGTCACCGCCCGCGACGCCCGCACCGGCGCCACCGTGGCGACCACTCCCAAGGGCGTCGAGTGCTCGTACCTCATCTCCGGCGGCAAGTACCTCGTGTGCACCGGCAGCCCGATCTCCGCCGGGGACACCTTTCCGCCGCTCCAGCGGCTGGACCCGGACACGCTCCGGCCGATGAAGACCGCCGAGGACACGGGAGACAAGCCCGAGCGCGGGGCGATCTCGTCCGACGGTGTGCTCGTGCTGTACGAGGCCAACGCGGAGGACTCCAGCGCCGGTTCCTGGAACGCGTACGACCTCGTCCACCCCAAGAGGCTGTGGAGTTACTACGACACCACGGAGGAGGGGGAGTTGGCGGGTGACCGGTTCCTCACCTTCACCCCGCGCAACGACGCCGCCGTCAGGGACCGGGTGATCTCGATCGACCTGCACGCCGGTCCGAAGGGGACCGGCGACGCCGCGCCGCACCTGTCCCCGCGGTACTCGCAGGCGAGGGGCGGGGAATACCCCAGGCTCGCAGTGCCGGGGGGTGACCCGGACCATGTCGTCGTGCAGGCGGGCACCCATCGCAGCCTGCGGTCGATCCCGCTGCCCTGAGGCAGCGGTCGCTCAGCCCGTCGCGTCGACCAGCGCCAGTTCGTGCAGCCGCTCCGGCGGGCCGGGGCGGGCGTAGTACCAGCCCTGGGCGGTGTCGCAGCCGAGTATCCGCAACTGCTCGGCCTGCGCGCCCGTTTCGACGCCCTCGACCGTCACCGCGAGGTTCAGGCTGTGGGCGAGGGAGACGATCCCCTCGACGATCTTGAGGTCGACGGGGTCGGCCGGGAACTGCTGCATGCCCTGGGTGAAGGAGCGGTCCAGCTTGAGGATGCTCACGGGCAGGCGGCGGAGGTTGGCGAGGTTGGAGTAACCGGTGCCGAAGTCGTCGAGGGCGATGTCGACGCCCATCTCGGCGAGGCGCCGCAGCGGCTTGAGCAGGTCGTCGTCGGCACCGATGAGCGCGGACTCGGTGACCTCCAGGCAGAGCGCGTCGGGGCTGACGCCCGCGCGCTCCAGGATGTCGACGGTGTCCTGCACCAGGCCGGGGTGGCTGAGCTGGCAGGGCGAGAGGTTGACGTTGATGCGCAGCGGGCCGGTGGCGTCGTTGCCACCGTGTCGTTCCTGCCACTGCTTGGCCTGCCGTACGGACTGGTCGAGGACCCAGCGGCCCAACGGCACGATCAGGCCGGTGTGTTCGGCGAGCGGGATGAAGCGGTCGGGGCCGAGGACGCCGTGCTGCGGGTGCAGCCAGCGGACCAGGGCCTCGGCGCCGCGCACGCTGCCGTCGCCGAGGTGGACCAGGGGCTGGTACTCGATGAAGAACTCGTTGCGGTCCAGGGCGGCCGGGAGTGCGGTCGTCAGGCCGTGGCGGGTGATCGCGCGGGCGTCGGCCTCCGGGTCTGCGAGTTCGAAGCGGTTGCCGCCCGCCGACTTGGCCCGGTACATCGTGATGTCGGCGCTGCGCAGCACCTCCGCCGGGCCGCGCTCGCCGGCCGGGCCCTCGACGATGCCGATGGAGCCGCGCACGGTGAGGTCGCGGCCGTCGATGCTGACGGGGGTGATGAGCGCGTTCATGATGCGGCCGGCGAGTTCGTCGACCTCGCGCTCGGTGTCGGGGCCCGTGGTAAGCGCCACGAACTCGTCGCCGCCGAGCCGGGCGACCATCTCGCCGGGCGCGGTCGCGCAGGACTGGAGCCGGTCGGCGACCTCGACGAGCAGCCGGTCGCCGGCCGCGTGGCCGAGGCTGTCGTTGATGGTCTTGAAGCCGTCGAGGTCGAGGTAGCAGAGCCCGAACCGCTGGTTGTCGCCCGCGCCGAGCGCCTTCTCCAGGCGTTCGAAGAACAGGGTGCGGTTGGGGAGGCCCGTGAGGGCGTCGTGGGTCGCCTCGTAGCGCAGCCGCAGGTTGAGAAGCCGGCGCTCGGTGGTGTCCTCCATGAGGGCGAGCTGGTACTGCGGGTTGCCGTCGGCGTCGCGCAGCAGGGAGACGGTGAGGTTGGTCCACAGGACCGTTCCGTCAGGCCGGTAGAACGCCTTCTCGACGTGGTAGTGCTCGCGCTCGCCGCGGACGAGTTCGTCGTAGAGGGTCCAGGTCTGGGGCGCGTCGTCGGGATGGGTCCACTCACGGACGTTGCGTCCGCCCATGGTCTGGTCGGAGACCCCGAACATGCGCAGCAGCGCGCCGTTGACCTGGAGGATGTTGCCTTCGAGGTCGGCCATGCCGATTCCTATGGCCGCGCCCTCGAAGACCGCGCGGAAGCGGGCCTCCGTCGCGTGCAGGGCCTGCGCGACGACACCCTGGGCCTGGAGGGCGGCCACCGAGATGGCCTCCTGCTCGGCGAGGGTCCGCTCACGCAGCTCCTGGGCGAAGCCGGCGGCCATGGCGTGCTGGAGGCGGGCGGAGCGGATCCGCAGGTCCTCCTGGGAGCCGTCGCCGCCGCAGTAGAGCACCAGGTAGGCGTCGACGCACTCCAGGGTGCGGCTGAGGGCGTCGGGGTCGGTGCAGTGGGCGGCGACGAGGGCGGCGCCGACCTGCTTGCCCTCCTCGGCCTCGAAGGTCCTGGCGCGCAGCGCGTCGCTCAACCGCCGTGCCAGCGGCAGGAGTCGCTCCTCGAACTCCGGGCGGGTCAGCGAGGTCGAGGTCGCCGGGAACACCGCCCGGCTCCAGATGGTCGCGAACCTGCGCAGTCTGTCCTCCGGCCCGTCCGGCTCCGCGATCACGCCGTGCGTCCTACGCCGGCGAAACCGGAGAAGGAAAACGGATCCTCGTCCTCCGGTGCGGTGTCGGGCCGCCAGTCCGGCATCGGCACCAGTCCGGGTTCCACCATGTCGTACCCCTCGAAGAACCGCGCGATCTCGTCGCGCGAGCGCATGATCAGCGGATTGCGAATGTCCTTGTACACGTCGACCGCGCCCTCCGCCCGCTCCGGTGGCAACGGGATTCCCTCGTACGAGGCATGCGTGAGGATCAGCAGGCTGCCGGGCGCGAGTGCCTCGCGCAGCTGTGCCACCGCTCCGTACGGGTCGTCCGCGTCTTCCACGAAGTGCAGTATGGCAACGAGAAGGAGGGCCACTGGCCGATTCACGTCGATCAGGCGCTGAACCTCGGCGCTCGCCAGGATCTCCTGGGGCTTGCGGAGGTCGGCCGCGACGACGCCCGCGGTGGCGTTGCCCGCGAGGACCGCCTGGCTGTGCGCGACCGCCACCGGGTCGTGGTCGACGTACATGACATGGGCGCCGGGGCTGGCCTGCTGGGCCACCTCGTGGACGTTTCCGAAGGTGGGAATTCCGGAGCCGATGTCGAGGAACTGGGTGATGCCCTCGGCCGCCGCGAAGCGCACGGCGCGACGCATGAACGCCCGGTTCGCCTGCATGATCTTGGGAAGTCCCGGGAGGAACTCCATGGCCTTGCGGGCCGCCTCCCGGTCGACCTCGAAGTTGTGCGAACCGCCCAGGTAGTAGTCGTAGATACGCGAAACGCTCGGCACCGAGATGTCGATGCTTCGTGGTGCCCAGGCGGGACGCTCCATGTATCTCTCCAAGGCGTAGGCGATCCGGTGTTCGAGCTGAGGCTACTGATCGCCCGCCAAAGGAGCGAGCGGAAACGGAAATTGACCGTCCGTTCCCGGTCACTGCCTGCGGCACGTGCCGAATTGACGTGCGGGGACACGCGGAGAGGCGCGCAGAATGCCGGAATTGCTGTACGGGAAATGCCAAAGCGGCCCGCCCCCTCCGTGCGGTGCGGAGGGGGCGGACCTGTAGTCGTACGCGCTGCTGTGTATCGGCACTCTTGTCGCTTGCCCGCGTCCCTCCCTTCCGCGTATCCGTTGCCGAGTGGGCGGGGAGCGATCAACCCTGGGGAGGTTCTCGCTACGCCGCGGGCGCGCCGACCGCTTTCCCTTCAGGGGAGACGGCGTACCAAGTGCCGCCCACGCCCTGACCGTTGGTCTGTCCTGCGGCCGTGTCACCGGAGAAGGTGTAGATCGGCCAGCAGTCGACGGTCATCTGCTTGGCGCCGTCGGACCGGGTGAAGCCCATGAGGCCCTTCTTCTCGACGCCCTTGGTGTCGTTCGCCGAGACGATCCCGACGGCCGGCCACTTCTCCGCGCAGGCACCGACGCAGTTCGAGACGGACTTGGGCCATGCCTTGTCCTTGAGGAAGCGGTAGACCGTGTGGCCGTTCTTGTCGACGACGATGTCACCGAGCTTGGCGTCCTTGCGGACGGAGAGACCGGGCAGCGAGGCGAGGGACGCCTTCTTGCCGTCGGGGGCGAGCGCGTACCACTTGCCGCCCACGCCCTGGCCGTTGACGTCACCGGCGTTGACGTCCTTGGCGTAGCGGTAGGCGGGCCAGCCGCCGATGGTCAGCTGCTTGGTGCCGTCGGAGCGGGTCACCTCGCCGAGGAGGGACTTGTCGATACCGGCGCCGGCCGTGGCGTCGTCGGCGGGAACCGGCGGCCAGGTGGTGGCGCAGGCGCCGTCACAGTTCGACTTGGGGGGATTGGCCGTGTCGGCGTCGAAACGGTAGAGGGTGAGACCCGCTCCGTCGCTCAACACCTTGCCGAGGTCGGGGTTGTTGGCAACGGTCAGCTGGCCCGCGGGCTCGGCCGCCGCGGCCTGCTGGCCGTCGGCGCCGTAGCCGTTGCTCGAAGCGCTGGGGCTCGACGTGGCGGCCCCCACGCTGCCATAACCTCCGGCCGCCGCCGTGGCACCGACGTTCTGTGCCGCAGAGGAAGGTGTGGTCACATTTTCCGAACCGCACGCCGCCGTCAACGCCATGACGGACACGGCCGTCGCCGCGAGTGAGGCGCTCCGCCAGGAGGTCTTCATCGTCAACTCCCCATAATCACCTGGATGTTGCAGCGCCCGTCTGTGCCGCCGCACGGTCCTAGGTACGGGTGGGGACCACGGAAGTGTTCAACGGCCGCACAAATTTCTTTCCGACACCTGTGACACAGCGGCCGCGTCGCATGTGCGTACGCATCCGGCCACCCCCGACAGTCGGATCGTCAAACCGTCGCACTGCGCCTTCCACTCCTTCGGGGCAATCCCCTCGCGCTCCCGCGTGCGCGGCCCCGCGAGGCCTCATGATCTCCGTCGTGCATGGACCCGAACCGACCCGAACCGCCCTCGCCGCAAGGGTGTTGACCCTGGTGACGCTCACCTGGCTGCTGACGGGCGCACCGGCGGGCCCGGCGGCGGCCGACGCGTGCGCGTACGCCTCCACCGGGCCGGACGGCACGCAGGCGGTGGCGGTGGCCGGCAGCGGCTCCTGGCCGACACCCCCGGCCTGTCAGAAGCCGCCCCCGAAACCGACCCCGCCGCCCTGCCCCTCGCCGACACCCACTCCGCCACCGCCGAAACCGACGCCGCCGCCCCCGCCGAAACCGAAGCCCACCCCGACTCCGACACCGACGCCCAGGCCGACGCCGCCCCCTGAGCCGCGGCCCACGCCTCCGCCGCCGGCTCCGGCGCCCCCGCGCCCCGCGCCCGCGGCTCCGCTGCCCCGGCAGGCCCCGACGCCCACGCCCACACCGACCCCGCCGCCGAAACCGGCCCCGAAGCCGAGGCCCGCCCCGCATCCCGCGGCGACCCCGGTGAGTTATCCGAAGTACCACGCCCAGCCGCGCCAGCGGCCCGCCACCGGCCGGACGCCGCCGGTCGTCTACGTCCTGCTCATCACCCTGCCCGCGGTGGTCGCCATCGCCGCGCTGCGTCCGCGCTGATCCCCGGAGGAACCCCTTGTCGGAATGGCTTGTTCTCGCCCTCGCGATGGCGGCGGCCTGTGTCGTCGTCGTCATCGTCACCTTCCTGCGCGAACGCGCGGCGTCCGAGGACGAGGACCCCAGCGAGACCCCGGACGTCATCGAGTACATGACGATGTGGATCGGCGTGGTGTACGCCATCGTCCTGGGTCTGGCGATCGCCGGTGTCTGGGAGGCACGCAGCGCCGCCCAGGACCATGTGCAGGCGGAGGCGCAGGCGCTGCACGAGATCTCGGAGCGGGTGCGGGCCTATCCGCCGGACGAGCGCGACCGCATCCGGGCGGATGTCGACGCCTATGTCTCACAGGTCGTCAACACCGAGTGGAAGACGATGGCGGACCACCAGAAGCTGACTCAGCGCGGCACCGACCTCCTGGAGCGCATCCGCGCGGATGTCACGGACTACCAGCCGAAGACGGACTTCCAGGCGCAGGCCTACCAGCCGCTCGTCGAGCAGGTCGCCGCGGCCGACCTGGCCCGCAGCGCCCGCGCGGACTCCACCGGGGCGACGATGCCGGCGGTGGTGTGGTTCGGGCTGCTGGCCGGGGCGGTGATCACCATCGGCATGGTCTTCGCGCTGCAGATCCGGCGTACGCCACGGGAGCTGGTCCTCGCCGGGCTGTTCTCGGCGCTGATCGCCTTCCTGCTGTTCCTGATCTGGGACTTCGACGCGCCCTACAGCCGTGGCATCACGGCCTCGGCGCAGCCGTTCCTGAACCTCTTCCCGCACATCAAGGACTGACGGCCCCTCACCGGGACCTGTCGACGGGTCACCCGCCGGGGGACGTCCGCCACGCCGCGGCCGTCCCCCGGTCGCAGGAACGGCGTCCCCTGTGCGGCCCACACGGTTGCCCCATTCGCGCGACTGGGATCGCGGGAGCGCACACATGTTCCTAGCGTTTCGGACATCGAGGTGCATTTACGGCGCCAGCGGAAAAGGTCCGCGGCTGCTCCTCGGGGACCCGGAGGAACCACCATGCGCGCGATACGCGTCGCCTCGGCCGCACTGCTGGGCATCAGCGCCCTCGCCCTCTCGGCGCCGGCCGCCGTCGCGAAGGGCGACGGCAACCACAACATCACGCCGTTCGGCTTCAGCGTCCTGCCCTCGACGATCGCGGCGGGCGGCCAGGTGACCCTTCAGGTCGACCGCGACAGCGGCGGCTGCAAGGGCTCCGTCACGGTCTCCTCCGGGGTCTTCGACACCGTCAGGATCTCGCCGGGCCAGTCCTCGGCGACCGCGATGGTCGACTGGGACGCCAGGCCGGGCGCGGTGTACCAGGTGACGTTCACGTGCAACGGCGAGAGCGGCTCCACGGGTCTGACCATCGCCTCCGGCCGCACGAACAACAACAGCAACAACATCCAGCCACTCCAGCCGGCGCAGCAGATGCCGCGAGGGGTACGGGCCGGTGAGGGCGGCAGCATCGCCGGCTTCGACCTCAAGGAACTCGGCATCGGCGCGGCCCTCATCGCGGGCTCGGTCGGGGCGGCGTACCACTTCTCCCGTCGCCGTACCGGAGAGGACGGCGCCTGACCGCACCACCACCCGCACAGGCCTTCGCCCCGGAACCCGAAAGGGTCCGGGGCGAAGGCCTGTTGCGTGCGCCGCGACCTCCGAAGGGGGGAGGTCAGATGACGCGCTCGCTGCGGCGGCGCATCCAGAACACCCCGCCGCCCACGACGGCCGCGGCGACCAGGCCGCCGCCGATCGCCATGTCGGTCGGGGTCGCCCCGCTGGCGCTGCTGCCGCCGAGACCGCCGCGGACACCGCCGATGACGGTGTAGGCGGAGTCGCGGGTCAGCACGGAGCCGTTCCGGCAGCGCACGGTGATGCTGTACGGGCCCGGACCGGCGTTTCTGCTGATCCGTGCCGTTCCGCTGGCGGTCTGGCCGGCGCCGCCGACGAGCGAGGACAGGTTCGCGGGACGTTCGAAGCCGGGCGAGTTGGCGGTGGCGCCGGTGAAGCAACCGTCGACCGTCACGGTCAGCTGGCCGCCGCGGGCGATCACGCTGGGCAGGGCGACGATGTTGCTGGGGCTCTCCCCCATGCCGTCCGCGAGGGCCGCAGGGGCGGCGAGCCCCAGAACGGCCACCGCGGCACTGGCGGCAGCCAGGGCACGAGTTGTACGCATGTCATCCTCCGCGGAAGGCGCCCCGGGACCCGTCCCCGGTCGATCGGCGAGAAAACGCCTCCCAGACGCACCCTCAGATGCCTTGCACGCGCCCGCATTTCGGGAATGGTCCGTCCTGGTGAGGGGACACGCCGAGGGAGAACCGGACAATCGGATATTGCCGCAGGTCACGGACCGTCAGAAAATTCCTGCCGCCCTTTCCTCATATGGCGCACATAAGGATGACCGGGCCACCCGTTCGCGCCTGCCCCGTCGCCGGTTCCGCATTCGGGACTTAGCGTTCTCGTATGCGCGATTGACGTGGCGACGGCCTCGTCGAGAGGGGATGGCGAATGTCTGCGTCCGAGCTGTCCGAGCTTGCCGAAGAGGAGGAGCGGCAGAAGAAGCGCGCCCCGTGGGGAGTGATAGCGCTTGTTCTGCTGACCGGTCTCGCGCTCATTCGGAATGGTTCGGGAGAGTTCGATGTGGGGCCGCCGCAGCCGGCTTCGGCGGCGGCCGCCGACAGCCGTACCGGCGTCGGCACCTTCGGCAAGGCCCCGGCCCCGCTCCCGTACTCCGTGGCCGACCGGGTCAGGATTCCCGCGATCCGCGTCGACGCCCCCGTCATGCCGGTGGGCCTGGACGCGGACGGCTGGGTCGGCGCGCCACCGCCGGAGGACCCGAACCTGGCGGGCTGGTTCACCGGCGCCGTCTCGCCCGGCGAGAAGGGCACCGCGGTCGTCGTCGGCCACGTCGACAACAAAATGGGCCCCGCCGTGTTCTACGGACTCGGGGCCCTCAAGAAGGGAAATCGCGTCGAGGTCGAGCGCAAGGACGGAAAGACGGCCGTGTTCGAGATCTACGGCATCGAGGTCTTCGAGAAGAGCAACTTCCCCGGCGACCGCGTCTACGCCTCGAAGGGAACTCCGGAACTGCGCGTCATCACGTGCGGGGGCGGTTTCTCCAAGCAGAACGGCTACGACGGGAATGTCGTCGTCTTCGCCCGCCTGGTCGAGGTCCGCTGAGCGTTTCCCCGGCCGGGCGGGCGAAGACCCGTCAACCCGTCAGGTGGTCCGGCGGCGCGGCAGCGTCATGTGGTAGCCGGAGTCGAGCAGGTGCGGCAGATACTCACGCAGCGCCTTCACACTCTGGGTACGGTCGCCCCCGGCGTCGTGCGAGAGCACCACGACGCCGGGGGCGGCGCCGTCCTCGACCGCGTTGACGATGTGGCGGACGCCGGGTGTGTCCCAGTCGAGGGTGTCGACGGTCCACGCGAGGGGTTCCATGCCCAGCTCGGAGCCGAGTTGGAAGGCGGCCCGGTTCCAGGCCCCGTAGGGCGCGCGGAACCAAAGGGGCCGTTCCCCGTAGGCGTCCTCGATGACATCGCTGGTGCGTTCCATCTCGGAGCGGATCTGGCTCCGGGTCAGCTTGGTGAGCAGGGGGTGCGACCAGGTGTGGTTGCCGACGACGTGGCCCTCGTCGGACATCCGGGCCAGGATGTCGCGGTTCCAGTCGGCCATCTCGCCGCACACGAAGAACGTGGCGCGGACGTCGTACTCGGCGAGGGTGTCCAGGATGTGCGGGGTGTAGCGGGGGTCGGGTCCGTCGTCGAAGGTGAGCACCATGGTGTTGCCGCGTCCGGACATGCGCAGGAAGGGTTCGTGCCGTACCGGGACGTGGGCGAGGGTGGTGTGGGGTGCGCCGTAGCCGGCCACGGGCTGGAGGCGGTAGGCGGAGGGCTTGCGCGCCAGGCGCGGTGGGGGTCCGGCGGCGAGAGCGGCGGCCCGGACGGGGGCGTCGTCCGAGAGTCCGGAGTACAGCAGACCGGCGGTGCCGGCCGCCCCGACGGCGGCGGCGCCGGCGAGCAGGGCCCGTCGGCGCGTGAGCGACTGATCCTTCTTCATGACTCATCAGTCGCCCGGCGGGAGACCGCCGCCCCACGTCGACACCGGTGCGGCGGCAGGAAAACACCCGCCCGGCCCAGCGTTCGAGCCCTCAGCGGCGCCGGACGAGGGGGAACGGCAGCGTCTCACGGATCGTCAGACCCGTGAGGAACATGACCAGTCGGTCCACGCCGATGCCGAGTCCCCCGGTGGGCGGCATCGCGTATTCGAGGGCGTCGAGGAAGTCCTCGTCGAGCTCCATCGCCTCGGGGTCTCCCCCGGCGGCGAGCAGCGACTGGGCGGTGAGGCGGCGGCGCTGTTCGACGGGGTCGGTCAGCTCCGAGTAGGCGGTGCCGAGTTCGGTGCCGAAGGCGACCAGGTCCCAGCGTTCGGCGAGCCGCGGGTCGGTGCGGTGCTGGCGGGTGAGCGGGGAGACGTCGGTCGGGAAGTCCTTGTAGAAGGTCGGCAGCCGCGTCGGCTCCTCGACCAGCCGCTCGTACATCTCCAGTACGACGTCTCCCCGGCCGTCGTCGGCGCCGTACGGCACGCCCGCGCGGTCGCACAGCAGGTGCAGGCGGGCCAGTTCGGTGTCGGCGTCGATCTCCTCGCCGAGCGCCTCGGAGATGGCGCCGTAGACGGTCTTGACCGGCCACGGGCCCGAGATGTCGTACTCCTGGCCGTCCTTGCGGGCGACGGGCGAGCCGAAGGCGGCGGTGGCGGCGCCCTGGATGAGTTCGCGGGCGAGGTCGAGCATCACGTCGTAGTCGGCGTACGCCTGGTAGGCCTCCAGCATCGTGAACTCGGGGTTGTGCTTGTAGGAGACGCCCTCGTTGCGGAAGGTGCGGCCCATCTCGAAGACCTTCTCCAGGCCGCCGACGCAGAGGCGCTTGAGGTACAGCTCGGGGGCGATGCGCAGGTACAGGTCGAGGTCGTAGGCGTTGATGTGGGTGGTGAAGGGTCGGGCGTTGGCGCCGCCGTGGATCTGTTGCAGCATCGGGGTCTCGACCTCCAGGTAGCCGCGCTCCAACAGGCCCTGGCGCAGGGCCTGTACGGCGGTGGAGCGGGCGCGGACCACGTCGCGGGCGGCGGGGCTGGCGACCAGGTCGAGGTAGCGCATGCGGACCTTGGCCTCGGGGTCGGTGAGGCCGCGGCGTTTGTCGGGCAGGGGGCGCAGGCACTTGCCCGTGAGCTGCCAGGAGGAGACGAAGACGGTGGGTTCGCCCTTGTCGCTGGTGCCCGCGCGGCCGGTGGCGGTGATGTGGTCGCCGATGTCGGTGTCCGTGACGAAGCGGTCGAGGGCGGGGCCCGACTCGGCGCGGGTGAGGGCGAGTTGGTGGTCGCCGGACCAGTCGCGCAGGGTGAGGAAGACGATGCCGCCGAGGTCGCGCACCCTCATCACCCGCCCGGCGACGGTGACTTGGTCCCCCGCGCGGATCTCGGCGAGGGTGTGGGTGCGCTGTGGGACGCCGACCGGGTAGGGGTCGGTGCCCTCGGCGCGCAGCAGGTCGAGTTTGTGGTGCCGGACGCGGACCTGTTCGGGCAGACCGCTCTCCGGGCCGTCGGCCTCGTCCTCGCTGTCGAGGCCGAGCGCCGACAGGGACGGCAGCCCTGCGGTGGTCGCGGGCCGCTGTCCGCTCTTCTGGTGTCCCTTTCCCCAGAGTTGGCGCAGCGACGGTACGGAGACGAAGCCCTCGGCGATGCCGGAGGCGAGGCTGATCCGGGCCAGGGAGGCGGTCTCGCCGTAGCAGATGAAGCGGGGGTACCACTCGGGGTGGTACTTGGCGTTGGAGCGGTAAAGGGCCTCCAGCTGCCACCACTTGGAGAAGAACAGCAGGAGGCGGCGCCACAGGCGGAGCACCGGGCCGGCGCCGATGCGGGCGCCCTCCTCGAAGGCCGAGCGGAACACGGCGAAGTTGAGGGAGATGCGGTGGACGCCCAACTTCGGTGCGGCGGCGCAGAGTTCGGCGACCATGAACTCCATGACGCCGTTGGGGGCGGTGCGGTCGCGGCGCATCAGGTCGAGCGAGACGCCGTCGCTGCCCCAGGGGACGAGGGAGAGCAGGGCGAGCAACTTGCCGTCCTCGCCCAGTGCTTCGACAAGGAGGCAGTCACCGTCGGCCGGGTCGCCGAGACGGTCGAGGGCCATGGAGAAGCCGCGTTCGGTCTCGGTGTCGCGCCAGGCGTCGGCGCGGTCGACGACCTCCTCCATCTCCGCGTCGGTGAGGGTGGCGTGGCGGCGGATGCGGCAGGTGGCACCGGTGCGGCGGACGCGGCCCACGGCCTGGCGGGTGACGCGCATGTCGCGTCCTGCGAGGTCGAAGCCGGTGACGTGCAGGATCGCCTCGTCGCCGAGTTGGAGGGCACCGAGCCCGGCGCGGGCGAAGGCTCGTGCTCCGTCCTCGCTCGCTCCCATCACGGCGGGGGCCCAGGCGTGCCGGCGGGCGAGGTCGAGCCAGGCGGCGATGGCGTGCGGCCAGGCCTCGCGGTCGCCGACCGGGTCACCGCTGGCGAGGCAGACACCGGCCTCGACGCGGTAGGTGACGGCGGCCTTGCCGCTGGGCGAGAAGACGACGGCCTTGTCGCGCCGGGTGGCGAAGTAGCCGAGGGAGTCCTGGCCGCCGTAGGCCTTCAGGAGGGCGCGGATGCGGTCCTCCTCGTCGCCGTGCAGGGCCGCTTCGAGGCGTTGGGAGCGGAAGAGGACGGTGGCCGCGTTGAGGAGGGCGAGCGCGCCGAACAGACCGAGCAGGAAGGACACGGCGCGGGGCGGGCGGCCGTTGAAGGAGCGGTCGGAGACCAGGCCGCCGCAGACGCGGTTGGCCGCCAGGGCCAGGTGCTGGCTCTCGGGCAGGGTGCCGGGGAACAGGGAGACCAGTCCCCAGCCGGCGAGGATCGCCACGGCGAGCCCGCCGAACAGGACGGCGAGGGCCCGTCGTACCGCCGCGCGGCGGGAGGCGGCGTAGAACTGCCTGCGGGCGACGATCAGCAGGACGAGCAGCAGACCGCACACGATGAGCGACGGGAGGGACTCGGCGTACAGGCCGAGGGCCACGCCGAGTACGGCTGTCAGGACCAGCAGGCCGAGGTAGACGACGACCAGCCACCAGGCGATCTTCTTGCGGGCGGCGGTCGCGGCGGCCAGCAGGAACAGGAAGACCGCATAGGCGAGGTTGGCGCTGACCGGGACGATGAGGAGGTCCAGGAAGCGGACGACGGGGCGGAGCGCGCGGCGCAGCGGGGCGATGAAGGCCAGCAGGACGCAGAGCAGGCCGAGGGCGCCGAAGAAGGTCGCGAAGCCCTCCGGCACCCTGCTGAGGAAGCCGTGGCCGGGCGGCCGTACAGGAGCCTTGGTGCCCTTGGACCCGGGCGCCTCCACGGTGGCAGTCATGCTTCCGACTGTAGGAACAGGGCGGGCCGCGCGCCCGTCGGGAACTCCCGGGCGGGTTCGGGACCTGCGGGTTCCGATAGCCTCACAGCCGTGACGGAACAGCACTCAACTCAGTTCGAGCGGGGCACGGACGGGCCGAAGGTCATCGTGGCGGGAGTGGACGGCTCCGAGTCCTCGCTGCGGGCCGCGGCATATGCCGCGGGTCTGGCCAGGCGGCAGCACGCGCTGCTCGCCATCGTGTACGTGCAGCCGGTGCTGGCGGCGGGCGCGGCCATGGGGGCACCGGTCGCCGAGACGACCGACGAGATCGCCGAGGACCTGGTCGCCCAGATCCGGCACGAGACCGAGCGGGTGAAGGGGATATTCGACATCCGCTGGGAGTTCCACACGTTCCGCGGCGACCCCTACGGCGGCCTGGTGAAGGCCGCCGACCAGCTGAAGGCCGACGCGGTCATCGTCGGCGCCTCCGAACAGGCCGGCCACCGCATCGTCGGGTCGGTCGCGGTGCGGTTGGTGAAGGCGGGGCGGTGGCCGGTGACGGTGGTGCCGTAGCCTCCGGCGGTTACACGGGGAGGGCCGGAGAGGGGCGGCCGGCGGCGGTGTTGGGCGGTGGCCGGGCGATGACGACCTGACCTCCGCCGGCGATGCGAGGGTGGGGTGGTGACGCCCTGGCGCGGCAGCGGCCGTGCCGTAGCCAGTCGTACCTGTAGTCGCCGACGGCCGCGCCCCGGTCGGCCCGTCGCCCCGCTTCGTCAGAGTGTGCCGAGAAACTCCGTCAGGATCTCGTTGAAGGCGTGCGGCTGCTCCATGTTCGGGTAGTGGGCGGCGCCCTCGATCGTGGTCGAGCGGCCGTTCGGGACCGTGTCGGTGAAGCGGTTCGCCATGGCGAGGCTGTCGGGCCAGTCGAGGGCGCCGTTGATCGCGATGACCGGGACGTCGAGTTGCGGGACGCGGGGCCAGGGATCGCCCAGCGGGACGTACCAGTCCTTCTCGCCGGGCGTGTGCTTGAGGAGCGTGTGCGTGGTCAGTTGGCGCAGGCGGCGGAGGACGGACGGGGCGACCTCCGCCGGCGTGCGGTGCGGGCCCGCCACGCCTTGGGCGAAGTGGTCGAGCCAGCCCGTGAAGTCACCGGCGGCGAGCAACTGCCCGCTGCGGGCCTGGCGTTCGAGCAGCTGGGGGTCGGTGTACTCGAACGCGCTGGTGCCCGCGCCGGAGACGACGATCGCCCGGACCAGCTCGGGGTGTTCCAGCGCGGTGTCGGTGGCGACGGCCGCGCCCATGCACAGGCCGACCAGGACGGCGGGGCCCAGGTCGAGGTGGTGCAGGAGTGCGGCGAGGTCGTCGGCCCAGCGGAACGGTTTGCTCGCGTTGGCGGAGAAGCCGTGGCCGCGGGTGTCCGGGGCGATGACGCGGAAGCCGCGGGCGAGGACCGGTATCTGGTCGTCGAAGACGCGGTGGTCGGCGAAGCCGGAGTGGAGGAGGACCACGGGGTCGCCGGTGCCCACGTCGAGGTAGGCCAGGTCCCCGTCGGCAGATGCGAAGAAGCTCAGTTCCGAAGCAAGTTCCGAAGCAGCTGTCATGACAACCAAGGTGTCATCTCTGGGGAGAGTTGGCAACCCAGGTGTCATGATGGGGTCGTGAACGACTCCGCTCCCCTGTCCCCCGACGAACTCGGCCACCGCCTCACCGAGGTGTTCGACCTGGTGGGCCCGCTCTACCGGCGCGCCCTGCGCAAGGTCGAGCAGGGCGAACCGGTCGAGGGGGTCTCCGTCGGCGTGCGCGCCGTACTGGACCTGCTGCGACAGCACGGGCCCATGACGGTGCCCCAGATGGGCCGGACCCTGGCCCTGAGCCGGCAGTTCGTGCAGCGCATGGTCAACGAGGCGGCGGTCCATGGCTGGGTGGAGGTCACGCCCAACCCCGCGCACCAGCGGTCCTCACTGATCCGGCTCACCGAGGAGGGCCGGTCCGTCATCACGTCCGTCCTCGGCCGCGAGCACCGCCTGAACCGCCAGGTCGGCGGCGATCTGACCGACGCCGAGGTGAGCGCGTGCGTGCGGGTGCTCACCGAGATCCTCAGAACCTTCGACCACGTGGACGTGGACGCGGACTGACCGTCCGTCACTTCCCCATCACCAGCCCGTCCTTCGCCGCGCCCCGGCTCAGCACCAGCTCGCGGATGCGGTCGCGGTCGGGGGTCAGTTCGGCGCCCTGGGCGATCGCCCGGTTGACGTCGACGACCCGGCCCGCGTCGACGTCGAAGAGTTGCGGGACGAATTCCGCCCTGGCCACCTCCCACCGCGCGCCGGGCCGGACGGGCGGTACGAAGGTGAAGCGGGCGAGGGTGCTCGTGTTGCCGCCGGGGTCCTGGGTGCCCGCGTTGTCGTACATCGCGCCGGTGACCTGGTCGCCGAGCCCGTAGACCACCCAGGTGCCGTTGACCTTCTCGTACGGCTGCGGGGTGCGGGCGTGGGTGCCGAGGATCAGGTCGATGTCGGGGCGGCCGTCGGTGCGGGCGGCGGTGAGTTCCCCGGCCAGGGCCACCTGTTGGGGGTCGGGCGCGTCCTGGCCCGGTGTGCCCCAGCGCAGCGAGACGACGACCACGTCGGCGCCCGCGCGCCGGGCGTTGCGGGCGTCGGCGAGGACGCGGGCCGGGTCGAGAAGGTTGACGGACCAGGGCTCGCCGGCCGGGAGCGGAACGCCGTTCGTGTTCGCGGTGTAGGCGAGGTGGGCGACCTTCGCCGGACCGGCGCGCAGCAGTGTGACCGTGCGCGCCTCGACGTCGCCGCGCGCCGTCCCCGCGTGCCGTACGCCGGCGCCGTCGAGGGTGTCGAGAGTGTGCTGGATGCCGAAGGGGCCGTCGTCCAGGCTGTGCTCGGAGGCGGTGGAGCAGCTGTCGTAGCCGGTGGCGGCGAGGGCCCGGGCCTCCTCGGGCGGGGAGTCGAAGAACGGGGAACCGGTGCGGTCGCCGTAGGCCGTCTCGATGTGACACAGCGCCAGATCGGCCCGGGAGACGAGGGGTTGGACACCGGAGAGCATGGGCGCGAAGTCGTAGCCGGTGCCGCCCGCGTCGAAGCGGGCGCGGTCGAGGACGGCGCTGTGCGGGAGGATGGCGCCGGCGGCGACGAGGGTGAAGCCGCGGGCGGCGGGGGGTGCCGGGCGGCCGGCGGCCTTCGGGTCGTGGTGCTGGGCCTGGCAGGCGGCGGCCGCGGTGAGAATGCCCGCCAGGGCAACGGCCACCTGTCGTCTGCGTGCGATCATCAATTCACCCCACTGTGGTCATATTTACCCACCGATAGGTATGAACCTCAGCGCCCCCGCAAACGACTTGCGGCCCCCGATGACCCGTCCGGTGTGCGCGTGTGGGGGATCCCCGGGGGCGCGGACCGTTCGTCGCACCGTTCGCCGACGCGATCGACCGTCCGCCGCACGCCCCTCGTGCGCCCTCTGTCCCCGGACGGCCCCCTGCGATGCCATACGGCCATGACGGCCGGACCCACGCTCACCAACGGAACGACCGCCGAGCACGAGCTCGCCGCACTGCAGCGCGAGCACGGCAGGCCGCTCTTCGCGCTGCTGCTCCGGCTCTGCGACGGCGACCGCCAGCGCGCCGAGGACCTCGTCCAGGAGACCCTGGTACGGGCCTGGCAGCACCCCGAGGCCCTGCGCGCCGACGACTTCGAGTCCGTACGGCCCTGGCTGCTGACGGTGGGGCGGCGGCTCGCCATCGACGCGCGGCGGGCCCGGCAGGCGCGGCCGCCCGAGGTCGGGGACGCGGTGCTGGAGAACGCGCGGGTGTGTGCCGATCACGCGGAACGGTCGGCGGCGACGCTCGATGTGCGGGAGGCTGTGAAGACTCTCACTCCGGAGCACCGAGAAGTCCTGGTGCTCGTGTATTTCCAGGGGGCGAGTGTGGCGGAGGCCGCGGCGGCCCTCGGGATTCCGCCCGGTACGGTGAAGTCCCGTGCCTATTACGCGCTCCGCGCCCTGCGCCGGGTGCTTCCCGGCTATGCGGCCGACCTGCGGTGAAACCAACTCCTTAGTCAAACCTCCGTAAAGCGCCTTGCTCAGGACCCTGGTTGAGTAATCGGCTGTCCTCATCCGTGTTCCGGACTGGGGGGCCCGGCGGTTCCTGACGGAGCCTCGGGCCGGGCGACGCGCACGCACCGGAGGAAGGCAGGAAGGGATGCTGCACAGAGGTCAAGAGAGCACGGACGGCACCGGCGGCGGTGAACTCACCGTCCCCATGGCCTGGTTGTACGCCGAGTACATCGCCGACGAACTGCTGCGGACCGGCGACCTGATGCCGCCGACGTCCTTCGAGTTCCGCGCGGGACGGGACGCGCTGGCGCTGACCATCTTTCTGTCCGACACGGACGGCGAGTTGTCCGGTATCAGAGTGGTCACCCAACTTGAGACCTGGCTTTCGCTCACGGCGTACGACCAGCCGTGGCAGGACTGGGTCGGCGAACGTATGTCCAAGTTGACGGCGGAGGCGGTCGAAGCCGGCGTCGACGCACCGGACCTCGCGCTGGCGGAGAACGCCTGGCGCTGGCTGGAGGAGACCGAGCTGCTCGCGCCCGATCTGGACGCGGTGCCGGGAGGCGGTCCGGTGACCGGTGAGGACGACGGCCCGAAGGTCTGGACGCCCGCCTGGCAGCTGGGTCTGCCGCTCGGCCATCTCGCCATCCATCTTTTTTGAAACAGGGACCAATCCACGGGTTCGACCGCTACGAATTCGTGATGGCGATTCTGTGTGCGCCTTGAGTGATTCGACGGGCTGGTGCGTACCGATGGGAGCAAGGAGTAACCCCACCCGCACCTAACGGCACGAGGATTCGTCATGAGGTCCCTGGAAAGGCATCGCGACGTCGGCGCGTACGCGCTCGGCGTGCTGGACGAGGCGGAGGCCTTCCGCTTCGAGGATCACCTCATGGAGTGCACCAGCTGCGCGGCTCATGTGACCGAATTCGGTCCCGCGTCACGCCAGTTGATGCTGTACCGGCGGGCGACGCCGCGCTACGTGCACCCCATGGCGCAACCCGGGCCCCGGCTGCTCGACCGGTTGCTCGGCGAGGTGTCCGCCCGTAAACGGGCCGGACGGCGGCGTTTTCTGTACGCCGTGGCCGCCTCGGTGGTACTGGCCGTGGGCGGCCCCGCGGTGGCGACGCTCGCCGGGGGCGGCGACGGGGCGGTGCAACTCACCGCGACCGACGCCAAGTCGGGCGTGTGGGCACAGGTCACGGCCGCGAACGAGAACTACGGCAGTGACGTGTCCCTCAGGATCAAGGACGGCGCGGGCCCCCGCTCCTGTCGCCTCGTGGTCGTCGGCAAGGACGGTTCCGAGCAGGTCGTGACCAGTTGGAACGTACCCGCGCACGACGCCACGATGATCACGATGCAGGGCGGCGCGGCGATGCACCCCGACGAGATCGACCACTACGACGTCCGCACGGCCGACGGCCGGCAGCTGGTACGGCTCACCTCTCACTGAAGTCCCGCGCTGCGGCGGCCGGTTGCTCCGGCTATTTCAGCAGTCGCGACAGTCTGCGGTCCGCGAGCGGCTTGCCGCCCGTCTGGCAGGTCGGGCAGTACTGGAGCGAGGAGTCGCTGAAGGAGACCTCGCGGATGGTGTCGCCGCAGACCGGGCAGGGCCGGCCGGTGCGGCCGTGGACGCGTAGGCCGCTCTTCTTCTCCGCCTTCAGGCGGCCGGCGGCGACGCCCCGGGAGCGCTCGATGGCGTCGAGGAGTGTGGTGCGCAGGGCCGTGTAGAGCGTGTGGGTCTCGGCCGGGGTCAGGGACGCGGCCAGTTTGAAGGGGCTCATCCTCGCCGCGTGCAGGATCTCGTCGCTGTACGCGTTGCCGACTCCGGCGATCAGGGTCTGGTCGCGGAGGGCGCCCTTGAGCTGTCGGCGCTCGTCCTTGAGGAGTTCGGCGAAGCGCGGTTCGTCGAAGTCGTCGGCCAGGGGGTCGGGGCCGAGGCGGGCGACGCCGGGGACGGACTGCGGGTCGGTCACGACGTACACCGCAAGTCGCTTCTGCGTGCCCGCCTCCGTGAGGTCGAAGCCCTCGCCGGTCTCCAGGGCCACGCGGAGCGCGAGCGGGCCCTTGCCGGGGCGGGGCGGGCCGTCCGGGAGGCGGTCCTTCCAGTGCAGCCAGCCCGCGCGGGCGAGGTGGGTCACGAAGTGCGGGCCGCCGTCCGTCTCGACGTCCAGGAACTTGCCGTAGCGGTGCACGGCCACCACCTCGTGTCCCTCCAGCGCTGTCGGCGGAGGGTCGTACGTCTTCAGGACGCTGATGGCGACGGGCAGTACCCGTACGATCTCGTGGCCGACGAGGTGTTCGGTCAGGAAGTCCTTCAGCGCTTCGACCTCGGGGAGTTCCGGCATACGTCCAGGGTGCCATCGGAGGGCCGTGGGGTCAGCTCGGGTCCGGCACCACGAACTCGCACCACACGCACTTGCCGCTGCCGCGCGCCTCCACACCCCACACGTCCGTGAGCAGGTCGACGAGGAGGAGACCGCGCCCGGAGACCCCGTCCTCACCGGCCTCACGGCGGCGCGGAAGCGCGCTGGAGGAGTCCTCGACCTCGACGCGCAGCCGGCGGTCGGGGCCGTTGAGGACCCTGAGGGTGACGATCGCGGCGCCCTCGGTGTGCATCAGGGCGTTGGTGATCAGTTCGTCGGCGACGAGTTCGACCTCGTCGGTGCGCTCGCGCCCGCCCCAGGCCCGGACGGCGGACCGGATCATGTGCCGGGCCTCGGTGAGGGCCTCGGAGTCGCCGGGCGCCACATGCTGCTGGAGCCGGCCGCCGGAGCGCGGGGTGTCGAGGCCGCGGCGGCGCAGCAGGAGCAGCGCCACGTCGTCCTCGCCGCCGCGTTCCTCGGCCACGTCGATGAGCAGGTCGGCGAGGTCGCGTACGTCGTCGGGGCCGGAGGCGATGAGCGCGATGAGGGTCTGCAGTCCGTCGTCGAGATCCGCGCCGGGCTGTTCCACGAGGCCGTCGGTGCACAGCACCAGGGTCTGGCCGGGGTCGAGTTCGAGAGTGGAGACGGGGTATTCGAGCCGCCCGAACTCGGCGGACAGGCCCAGCGGCAGCCCGCCCACGACGGGCATCCGACGGCAGGTCCGGTCCAACTGCCGCACCAGCGGGTCGATGTGACCGGCCCGGACCACCTGGACCACTCCGGTGGACAGGTCGGCCTCGGCGTAGAGGCAGGTGGCGAAGCGGTCGGTGTCGAGTTCGTGCAGGAAGACGGAGGCACGGGCCATCACGGTGGCCGGGGTGTGCCCCTCGGCGGCGTACGCCTTGAGGACGATCCGCAGCTGCCCCATGACGGCGGCGGCATGCGTGTCGTGGCCCTGGACGTCACCGATGACCGCGCCGACCCGCCCGCCGGGCAGCGGGATCAGGTCGTACCAGTCACCGCCGATGTCCCGCCCGAGCTTCGCGGACCGGTAGCGGACCGCGACATCGGCGCCCGGCACGCTCGGGATGGCCCGCGGCAGCATCGCCTGCTGGAGGCCCTGCGCGAGGTCCTTCTCCTGCTCGTAGAACATGGCGCGCTGCAGACTCTGCGCGATGCTGCTGCCCAGCGCGACCAGGACATTGCGCTCCTCCGCCGAGAAACCGCGCCGGTCGCTGTAGAGCAGCCCCATCGCGCCGATCGGCCGCGCCTGGGCGATCAGCGGGAGATAGGCCGCGGCGGTGATGTTCAGGTCGGTGATCTCCGACCACAGCAGCGGAAAGCGCTCGGCGAACTCCTCGGGCGACTCGATGAAGGCCGGGGCGAGGGTCCGTACGACCTCCCCCATCGGGTAGGGCTCGTCGATCCGGGTGACCTCCGTGCCGGGCACGAAGCTGCCCTCGGGGCCTTCGGCGACCAGCCGGATCCGGCCGGCCTCGACCAGGCCCATGACCAGGCTGGTCGCGCCGAGGTGGACGAGACCGTGGGTGTCCTTGAGGACGTCGATGACGTCCTGGACGGTACGGGCGTGCGCGAGGGCGGCGGTGGTGAGCTGGACGACGTTGGTCTGGTCGCGCCGGGCCGCGTCCAGTGCGGCCTGTTCACGGCGGGCCGCGTTCTCGGCGAGTTCCTGGGTGGCGTCCCGCACGATGCCGATGATCCGGCGCGGGCGGCCGGTCTCGTCGCGCCGGATGTAGCCCTGGGTGTGGGTCCAGCGCAGGGTGCCGTCGCGCAGGCGCATACGGAAGTAGGCGCCGTAGTTCTCGCTGCCGTCCTTCATCGCCTGGGAGACGAGACCGTCGAGCCGGTAGCTCTCCGGCGGCGGCACCCGGATCGCGAGGCTCTCGGGCCGTCCGTCGTATTCGTCGGGGCGCAGGTCGAAGACCTCGTGGGCCTGGGCGTCCATGTGGAACAGGCCGTTGTCCAGGTCCCAGTCGAAGCTGCCCATGCGGTTGAGCGCCAGGATCGGGTCCGGGTGGGCGGGCCAGTCGTCCGGGAGTGACAGGGCGCTCGCTCCCCGATCAACCATGCGGCCCACCTTGCCAGGATTTGCCCGATTATTCGACTTGTCCGAGCGCTACGGCACCCTCTCCGCCACGGCCGCTGCGGGCGCCGTCAGCCGGCGACGACGTCCGTGGGGCTGTCGAGGATGCTGCCGGTGGTCCCCGGGACGGTCGGCGGGCCGATCTCGCCCGGGGAGCCGGGGTCCTGGGAGGGCTGGGGCGCGATTGTCCTCGGGGCGGCCGTGACGGTGGCGGTCGGGCAGCCCGTGACGCCGGTCGCGCCCGGGGTGACGGTGCCGGTCGGGGGTGTGCAGCCGGTGGTGGACTTGTCCGGCGCGGCGGTACGGCCGTCACCAGGGGACACGCTCTCGTCGCCCGAGGAGGCGCTCGGGGAGGCGCTCGGGGAGGCGCTCGGGCCGACGCTCAGCGAGGGGTCCGGCGACCGGCCCGGCGAGGTGCTCCACGAAGGGCTCGGTGAGGTGCTCGTCCCGCTGGACGGGGTGCTGGACCCGCTGTCGTGCGGGCGCGGGTCGTGCGGGTGCGGAGCCGTGCTCCCGTGCGGAGCCGGCGTGGTGCCGGGCCGTGTCGGCGGCACATGGTCCGGCGGTCCTACGACGTGGTCGTGGTGCGGCCCGCGATGGCCGAGGGGCCGTTCGATCCACGTGTTGTCCACGACGTCGACGATCGTGATGTTGGTGATCACCTGCGGCGCCGGTGTCACCACGACCACTTCGGCGGGCCGGTACCCGGACCAGCCCTGACCGCTGCTGCCGGAGTTCCCGCCCGCCACGCCCGCCTTGAGCGGGTTGCCGCAGGCGCAGCGCACGCGGGGCACGCCCCGGTTGTCGACGAGGACGGCGGTACCGGCCTGGAGGACCGACTGGAAGCCGGTCACGCGGGCGTCACGGAACCCGTGGTTGGTGACCTGGGTGTCGGCGCGCAGCACGACCGAGGTCAGCCCGCGCAGATAGCCGGGAATCGCGCTCCGGGAGATCCCCTCGGCCTGCGCGAAGGCACCGGCCTTGGCCCGGTCGCGGGTGAGATAGGCGATCTGCCGCTCGACATCGCAGCTGCCGGTCCGAGCGGTGCCGCCGTAGAGGCCGGGTGTGGCGCCGGAGAGGGTCCGCGCGGGCGTCGGTGACGCGGGCGCGGGCACCGTGGGCGTCGACTGCGGCGTTCGGGTGACCCGCGGCGGGGCGCTCGGCACGGTGGCCGTGGAGTCCGTGAAGGGGTCGGGGCCCTGTGCCGCGACTGGCTGCAGGAAGACCTCGCCGCTCGACTTCGCGGCCTCGCCGCTCGACTTCATGCCTTGGGCGCCGTCGCCGCCGCAGCCGGCGACGAGGAGCGCCGCCGAGAGCGCGCAGGCCGTGGCGATGGTTCCGGTCGATGTGCGCACCGTGTTCTCCCGCCTCAAGCCGGGTGATTCGCCACTATTGTCTGCTTCACCCGCTCGGGTTACGCAACCGGAGGCATGGAAGACACAGAGTGACGGTAGGCCGAGGTGTGACGATGGAGGGAGGAGCGCACGGTCGTGGGATGGTTCACCGCACCCGACTACTGGCTGAGCCGGCTGGTCTTCCAGCGGGCCCTGGCCGGTGTCTATCTGGTCGCGTTCCTCACGGCGGCGCTGCAGTTCCGCGCGCTGATCGGTGAGCACGGCATGCTGCCGGTCCCCCGGTTCGTCCGCCGGATGCCGTTCGGGCAGGCCCCGAGCCTCTTCCAACTCCGCTACTCGGACCGCTTCTTCGCGCTCTGCGCGTGGACGGGCTGTGCGGTGTCGCTTGCACTCGCCGCCGGGCTCGACTCCCAACTGCCGCTCTGGGGCGGTATGTTGCTGTGGCTGCTGCCGTGGGCGCTGTATCTGTCGATCGTGAACGTCGGCCAGACCTGGTACGCGTTCGGCTGGGAGTCGCTGCTGCTGGAGGTCGGTTTCCTGGCCGTACTCCTCGGCAACGACGAAGTGGCGCCACCCGTCGTGGTGCTGTTCCTGCTGCGCTGGATCCTGTTCCGGGTCGAGTTCGGCGCGGGCCTGATCAAGCTGCGCGGCGACGCGTGCTGGCGGAAGCTGACCTGTCTGGACTTCCACCACGAGACACAGCCGATGCCGGGCCCGCTGAGCTGGTTCTTCCACCATCTCCCCCGCCCGCTGCACCGGATCGAGGTCGCCGCCAACCACCTCACCCAACTCGTCGTGCCCGTCCTGCTGTTCACCCCGCAGCCGGTCGCGACGGCCGCCGCCTCCCTGATGATCGCCACCCAGCTGTGGCTGGTCCTGTCCGGCAACTTCGCCTGGCTGAACTGGATCACCATCGCGCTGGCCCTCTCGGCGGTCCAACTCCCCCACACCGCGCCGTCGTCCGCCCCTGGCCCACCGCCCGTCTGGTACGAGGTCGTCGTCCTGGCCGTCGCCGCCCTGCTGCTCTGGCTCAGTCACCGCCCGGTCCGCAACATGCTCTCGCGCCGCCAGATCATGAACCGTTCCTTCGACCCGCTCCATCTGGTCAACAGCTACGGCGCGTTCGGCAACGTCAGCCGCATCCGCTACGAGGTGGTCGTCGAGGGCACGACGGACGCCGTCCCGCGTGAGGACTCCGGCTGGCGGGAGTACGAGTTCAGGGGCAAGCCGGGCCAACCGCACCACTGGCCGCGCCAGTTCGCGCCCTACCACCTGCGGCTGGACTGGATGATGTGGTTCGCGGCGCTCTCCCCCGGCTACGCCGAGCCGTGGTTCGGCGCGCTGGTGGAGCGGCTCCTGGAGAACGACCGGGACACACTACGGCTGCTGCGCCGCTCGCCGTTCCCGACCGACGCGCCCCCGCGTTACGTCCGGGCCCGTCTCTTCCGCTACCGCTACACGACCTGGCGGGAGTTGAGGGAGACGGGCGCGTGCTGGGAGCGGACGTTCGTGCGGGAGTACTTCCCGCCGACCAGGCTGGCGAAGGTGGTTCAGAGGCCGTAGACGCGGGTTGCGGTGCCCTCGAAGACCCCGGCCCGTTCCGCCTCGCTCAGACCTTCGGTCAACTCACTTGCCGCCGCGGCGACTTCGCCGTAGCTCGCGGCCAGGGTGCACACCGGCCAGTCGGTGCCGAACATCAGCCGGTCCGGCCCGAAGGTGTCGAGTGCGACGTCCGTGTAGGGGCGCAGGTCCCGGGTGCTCCAGTTCTTCCAGTCGGCCTCCGTGACCAGGCCGGACAGTTTGCAGTGGGTGTTGGGGAGCGCGGCGAGTGAGCGGAGGGCCGCCTCCCACGGTTCCAGCCGGCCGGAGGCGATGGGCGGTTTGCCCAAATGGTCGAGGACGAAGGTGAGTTGGGGCAGGGAGGCGGCTGCCTGGACACTGGCCGGGAACTGGTGGGGCAGCACGAGCAGGTCGTAGACGAGCCCCGCGTCGGCCACGGCGGCGAGGCCGCGGCGTACGTCGGGGCGCAGCAGCCAGTTCGGATCGGGTTCGCCCTGTACCTGGTGGCGGATGCCCTTCAGGTAGTGGCCGCCGGGGAGTTCGCGCAGCCGGGCCAGTTCGTCGGCGATGTCGGGGCGGGTGAGGTCGGTCCAGCCGACGACTCCGGCGACGAGGTCGTGCGTGTCGGCGAGGGCGAGGAACTCCGGGGTCTCCGCGGCGACGGTGATCGTCTGGACGAGGACGGTCCGGTCGACGCCGGCCGCGCGCGCCTCGGGTTCGAGGTCGGCGAGGGTGAAGTCGCGGCGGATCGGCTGGAGTTCGGGGCCGGTGATCCAGTCCTGGTCGCGGACGGAGAGGTCCCAGACGTGGTGGTGGGCGTCGACGGTCATGGCAGCTCCCATACGACGGGCAGGCCGGCGTCGGCGCCCTCGCTCGTGTAGTCGTGCACCACGTCCAGGAGTTCGGCCATGCGGGCCTGCCAGGCGACGTTCACCGGGAGCTGGTCCAGCTCGGCCAGCAGGCGGGCGTAGTCGGCGCACTCCAGGACGTGGAAGAGGTCGGTGCCGCTGCGCCAGATCGTCCAGGAGGTGGCCCCTGCGGCCCGGATCGCGGCGGTGAGCTCCTTGGGGACCTCGCGGTGGGCGCTCTCGTACGCATCGATGCGGTCGGCGCGCACCTTGGTGTGGAGGGCCACTCTCATCTCGGCTCCTCGGTCGGGACCGGGGCGTCGGTGGACAGCAGTCCCGTGTCCCGCAGCTCCTGCCAGAACGCGCCCGGCACCTCGGCCGCGAACTGCGCGGCGCAGTCGCGGACTTCGGCCTCCGATCGGGCGCCGACCAGGACGCTCGCCACGGCCGGGTGCGCGGCGCAGAAGGCCAGGGCGGCGGCGCGCAGGGTCGTGCCGTGCCGCTCGGCAGCCTCCTTCATGCGGAGCGCCCGGTCCAGCAACTCCGCCGGTGCCTGGGCGTAGTTGTAGGTCGCGTCCGGCTTCGGGTCCGCCAGCAGGCCGGAGTTGAAGGCGCCGCCGACGACCACCGACTTGCCGCGTGCGACGGCGGACGGGAGCAGTTCGCTGAGGGCGCTCTGGTCGAGCAGGGTGTAACGGCCCGCGCACAGCACCACGTCCACGTCCGTGTCCTGGATGAAGCGGGTGAGCATCCCGGCCTGGTTCATGCCCGCGCCGATCGCGCCGACGACACCTTCGGCACGGAGCTTCTCCAGGGCGGGATAACCCTCGTGGAAAGCCTGTTCGGCGTGGTCGTCGGGGTCGTGGAGGTAGACGATGTCGACGCGGTCGAGGCCGAGCCGTTCCAGGCTGGCGTCCAGGGTGCGCCGTATCCCGTCGGCGGTGAAGTCCCAGACGCGGCGGCTGGTGGCGGGCACGGCGAAGCCGTTGGCGAGGTCGTCGCCCGTCACCGTCTCCACGGGTTCGAGGCGGCGGCCGACCTTGGTGGAGATCGTGTACTCCGCGCGCGGGCGGTCGCGCAGCGCCGCGCCGAGGCGGCGCTCGGAAAGGCCGATGCCGTAGTGGGGTGCGGTGTCGAAGTAGCGAATGCCTTGCTGCCAGGCGGTGTTGACGGCCCGGTACGCCTGCTCGTCGTCGACCTCGGTGAACAGGTTGCCCAGCGGGGCGGCGCCCAGACCGAGCCCGCCCACCTCGACCCCGCTGCCGCCGAGCCTGCTCACTGGCCCACCTGCCTCAGTCGCAGGCCCTGCATGCCGCCGTCCACAGCGAGCGAGGTGCCGGTGGTGGCGCCGGACAGCGGGCTCGCCAAGTAGGCGATGGCGCCAGCGACTTCGGCCGCCGATACGAGTCGGCCGGAGGGCTGGCGGGCGGCCAGGGCGGCGCGCTCGGCGGCCGGGTCGGGAGCCGAGTCGAGGAGGCGGCCGACCCAAGGGGTGTCCGCCGTACCGGGGTTGACGCAGTTGACGCGGATGCCCTCGCGGAGGTGGTCGGCGGCCATGGCGAGGGTGAGGGATTGCACGGCGCCCTTGGTGGCGCTGTAGAGGGCGCGTTGGGGCAGTCCGGCGGTGGCGGCGATGGAGCAGGTGTTGACGATGGCCGCGTGAGAGGACTCGCGCAGCTGCGGGAGCGCGGCGCGGGTGACACGGACCATGCCGATGACGTTGACGTCCAGGACTCGTTGCCATTCGTCGTCGTCGTTGTCCTCGACGGTGCCCTGGGCGCCGATGCCCGCGTTGTTCACGACGATGTCGAGTCCGCCGAGGTCGGCGACGGCGGACGCGACGGCCTGCCGTACGGAGGCGTCGTCGGTGACGTCGGCGCGGTAGCCGAGCAGCGGCTTCTCGACACTGCTCGGGTCCAGGTCGAGGACGGCGACCGACGCGCCCCGCTCGGCGAGGAGTTCGGCGGTCGCGCGGCCGATACCGGAGGCGCCGCCGGTGACCAGGGCCTTGAGGCCCTCGAAGTCGGTCATGCCGCGTGTCCCTTCTGGCTGTTGAGGTCGGCGGCCCAGAAGGTGCCGTCTGGGAACGTGTAGCGCGCGATGGACTCGGGCCGCATGGTGGCCGAGAAGCCGGGTGTGGTGGGTGCCATGTAGTGACCTTCGCGGATCACCACCGGATCGAGGAAGTGGTCGTGCAGATGATCGACGTACTCGATGACGCGGTCGTCGGTGGTGCCGGCGACGGCGAGGTAGTCGAACATCGAGAGGTGCTGGACGAGTTCGCACAGTCCGACGCCGCCCGCGTGCGGGCAGACGGGAATGCCGAACTTGGCGGCGAGCAGCAGGATCGCGAGGTTCTCGTTGACTCCGCCGACGCGGGCCGCGTCTATCTGGAGGATGTCGAGGGCGCCGGCCTGGAGCAGCTGCTTGAACACGACGCGGTTCTGGACGTGTTCGCCGGTCGCGACCTTCACGGGGGCCACGGCGGCGCGGATGGCGGCGTGGCCGAGGACGTCGTCGGGGCTGGTGGGTTCCTCGATCCAGTACGGGTCGAACTCGGTGAGGGCCTTGGTCCAGCGGATGGCCTCGTCCACGTTCCAGCGCTGGTTGGCGTCGATCGCCATCCGGATGTCGGGGCCGACGGCCGAACGGGCCGCGCGGCAGCGCCGGATGTCGTCGTCGAGGTCGGCGCCGACCTTCAGCTTGATCTGCCGGAAGCCGTCCCGTACGGCCTGCACGGCGAGCCGGGTGAGCTTCTCGTCGTCGTAGCCGAGCCAGCCGGCGGAGGTGGTGTAGGCGGGAAATCCCCGCTCCAGAAGGCGGGTTCGGCGGTCTTCGGCGCCCGCCCGGCCGCGCCGCAGGATGTCCAGGGCCTCGTCCGGGGTGAGGGCGTCGGTGATGTACCTGAAGTCGATCTGGTTGACGAGCCATTCGGGGTCGGCGTCGGCGAGGAGCTGCCAGAGCGGCTTGCCCGCGCGCTTGGCGGTGAGGTCCCAGGCGGCGTTGACGACGGCGCCGATCGCCATGTGCATCACGCCCTTCTCGGGCCCCAGCCAGCGGAGTTGGCTGTCGCCGATCAGGTCGCGGTTCAACGTCCCCGGGTCCGCGCACAGTTCGTCGACAGGCCGGCCGATCACATGGTCCCGCAGCGCGTGGATCGCGGCGACCTGGACTTCGTTGCCCCGCCCGATGGTGAAGCTGAATCCGTGCCCCTCGTGCCCGTCGGCCGCGTCGGTGCGCAGGACGACGTAGGCCGCCGAGTAGTCGGGGTCCGGGTTCATCGCGTCGGAACCGTCGAGTTCGCGCGAGGTGGGAAAACGGATGTCGTAGGTGTCGACCGCGGTGACGCGGGCGGGGATCGGTGACACGGAAGGCCTTTCGGTCGGGTACAGGGATCCGGTGCCGTGCGGGTGCCGGAAGCCGGGCGGTCAGTCCTGGGCTCGGCCCGTTGTTACGCGGGCGATCATGAGGGCGACCAGGATGATCCCGCCGTAGATGGCCTGGATCCAGAAGGACGGGACCTGGGCGAGGGTGAGCAGGTTCTGCACAACTCCCAGGAGCAGTACGCCGGTCAGGGCGCCGAACATGGTGCCCTTGCCACCGTCGAGGCTGATGCCGCCGATGACCGCCGCCGCCATCACGGTGAAGATCATGTTGTTGCCCTGGTTGGCGCTGATCGCGCCGACATAGCCGGTCTGCATGATCCCGCCGACCGAGGCGAGGACGCCGGCGACGATCGACACCCCGAGGAGCATGCGGTCGACGCGGATGCCGGCCGCGCGGGCCGCCTCCTGGTTGCCGCCGATCGCGTACAGGGCGCGGCCGACGCGGTGGTACTTCAGCACGAACCCGGCGACCGCGAAGCAGACCGCGGCCAGCCACACAGACATCGGGACGCTGAGGAAGGTGCTGGTGGCCAGGGTGAAGAAGGAGTCGGGCATCCCGAACAGCGTCTTGCCCTTGGTGGCGCCGACCAGCAGTCCGCGCAGCACGATCAGCATGGCGAGGGTGACGATGAAGGCGTTGAGCTTGAACTTCACCACGAGGATGCCGTTGAAGGCGCCGATGATCCCGCCCACGACGAGGATCGCGACGAGGGCGAGCGGCGCCGACCACTCCGTGCCCCAGCCTGACTCGGCGGACGGCAGGACCAGCAGGGCGCCGATGGCGGGCGCGATGCCGACCACCGATTCGAGGGACAGGTCGATCTTTCCGGTGATCAGGATCAGCGACTCGGCGAGGACCACCATCGCGAGCGCGGCGGAGGCACCGAGGATGGAGATCAGGTTCCGTTCGGTGAGGAACGAGTCGTTGACGATCGCGCCGAGCACCAGGAGCACCAACAGGGCCGGTACGAGGGCTAGTTCACGGGCCCGGCGGAGCAGGACCGTACGGGCCGAGGCCGCCCCGGTGGCGCGCGGGGCGGCGAGCGGCGGGGCCGCCTTGGTGTCAGCCATGGTCCACTCCTTCGATGGAGGCGATCAGCTCGTGGTCGCGCCAGCCCGCCGGGTGCTCGGCGACGACACGGCCGTGGAAGAGGACGAGGACGCGGTCGCAGCGCCGCAGGTCGTCGAGTTCGTCGGAGACGACGAGCACGGCGGTGCCGTCGTCGCGGGCGCTGTCCATGCGGGCGAGCAGTGACTCCTTGGACTTCACGTCGACGCCCGCCGTGGGGTTGATGAGCACCAGCAGCCTGGGGTCGGAGGCGAGGGCGCGGGCCATGACGACCTTCTGCGCGTTGCCGCCGGACAGATCGGAGACGGGCTGGTCGGGGCCCTCGGCGTGGATGTCGAGGCGGTCGATCAGCTCGGTGGCGAAGCCGCGTTTGCGGTCGGTGCCGACGAACCCGAAGCGGCCGAGCCGGTCCAGGACGGTCATGGTGGCGTTGTCGCCGATGGACATACCGAAGACCAGACCTTGGCCATGGCGGTCGCGCGGCACGCACCCGACACCGGCCTTGAGCGCGGCCTGCACATCCCCGAACGGCAGTTTCTCGCCGTCGAGTTGAGCGGTCCCGCCGGTCGGCGTGTACAGCCCGGTCAAGGACTCGGCCAGCTCGATCTTGCCGCTGCCGCTGGATCCGGCGAGTCCGACGACCTCGCCGCGACGGACGGTGAGGTCGACGTTCTCGTACGACTCGGAGGTGAGCCCGCGCGCGTCGAGGAGGACGGGTGCCGCGTCGTCCAACTCCCTTAGCTGCACCTCCAGTTCGGCGATCGACTCCCCCGCCATGGCCTCCACGAGGGCCTGGCGCGGGAGGTCGGCGACCGGTGCGGTGGTTATCCAGCGGGCGTCGCGCAGCACGGTGACCGTCTGGCACACCTCGTACACCTCCTGGAGGTGGTGCGAGATGAACAGGAAGGTGACGCCCGACTCCTGGAGCGCCCGCATGCGGGTGAAGAGCCGTTCGATCTCCCGGTTGTCGAGCTGGGCGGTCGGTTCGTCGAGGACGATGAACCGGGCGCCGAAGCTCAACGCCCTTGCTATCTCGACCATTTGGCGGTCCTCGACCTTGAGGTCGGCGGTGCGCGCCTCGGGGTCGACGCGCACGTCCCAGGTGTCGAGGAGTTCGGCGGCCTCGGTGCGGAGCCTGCGCCAGCTGATGACTCCGCCGCGCGAGGTCGGCTGACGGTTGATGAACAGGTTCTCGGCGACCGTCAACTCGGGGACCACGGTAGGCCGTTGATAGACGCAGGCCACCTTGGCGCGCCAGGCGTCGCGGTCGGCGAGCGCGGGCGCGGGCTCGCCGTCGAAGCGGACCGTGCCCTCGTCGGGGGCCTGGAGTCCGGTGAGGACGGTGACCAGGGTGGACTTCCCGGCGCCGTTGCGGCCGACGAGCGCGTGGGACTCGCCCGGCAGCACGGTCAGTTGGCCGTCGGCGAGGGCGACGGTCGGGCCGTACCGCTTGACGATGCCCCGCGCCTCAACAAGTGGGGTACTCATTTGACCGTGTTGCCCCAGAGCTTGGGGTCGTCGACGTTGTCCTTGGTGACCAGGGGCGCGGGCAGCTGGTCCTCGAGGATGCCGCTGGGCAGCTTGACGATCGTGGAGTCGTGGTCGGTGGGGCCGGGCTGGAAGGTCTTCCCCGCCATGGCGGCCTTGATGTAGTACATGCCGTACTTGGCGTAGGCGTCGGCCGGTTGGGAGACGGTGGCGTCGATCTCGCCCTTGCGGATCGCGTCGAACTCCTGCGGGATACCGTCGTTCGAGACGATCGTGATGTGCCCGGCCTGGCCCGCCGTCTTCAGCATGCCCTTGGACTTGAGGGTCTGGAGGGTGGGCGCGAGGTAGACGCCGCCCGCCTGCATGTAGATGCCCTTGATGTCGGGGTTGGCGTTGAGGAGCGTGTCGAGCTTGGAGGCCGCCGTGTCGGACTCCCACTTGGCGGGGATCTCCAGGACCTTCAGCTTCGGGTACTTCTTCTTGACGCAGTCCCTGAACGCCTCGGACCGGTCACGGCCGTTGACGGACGCCAGGTCGCCCATGATCTGCACGACCTTGCCGCTGGTGATGTGCGCCCCGAGGTACTCGCAGGCCTTCTCGCCGTACGCGACGTTGTCGGCGCGCACGACCATCGCGACCTTGCCCTTGTCGGGAGCCACGTCGACCGCGACGACGGGCACGCCCTTGCGGTCCGCCTGGTCGAGGCCGGCTTCGATGGCGGCGCTGTCCAGCGGGGCGACGACCAGGCCCTTGACGCCCTGGTTCAGCTCGTTGTTGATGTCGGTGATCTGCTGCGACGGGTCACTGTTGGAGTTGACCGTCTTCAGCGCGTCGACGCCTTCGGACTTCGCCATCTTCGGCACGTAGTCGTTGTACGACTGCCAGAACGGCGAGGTCAGCAGGGGCAGGATCACCCCCACCTTGCCGGTGCCGCTGCTGCCGCCGGCACTGCTCGCGCCGGTGTCCTTGGTGCTGCCGCACGCGGTGAGCACGAGCGCGGTGCCCGTGACCGCGGCCACCGCACCGACCATGCGCAAACTGCTGCGTATCCCCACTGTCCTGCCGAGCATTTGGTGGCTCCTCGTTGAGCGTGTCCGAGCAGATGACCGCATATTTATCAGACCACTTCCCCGAAACAACACCCCGCAGAGGCAGTTTTTCCTGGATTTCCACCGTAGTGGTCGGACCACCTCAGCGGTTAGACTGCGGCGCACCCGCTGAGTGGAGGATTGCGTGGACGAGACGGCTCCGCCGAAGGGCACCGTGACGCAGCGCGCCATCGACTCGATCAAGGCGTTGATCGGCGAGGGCCGTCTGGAGCCGGGACAGCGGCTGCCCACCGAGCGCGATCTCGCGGCCCAACTGGGCATCTCCCGCAGCTCGATGCGCGAGGCGATCCGCGCGCTCACGGTGCTGGGCGTCCTTGAGGCCCGGCACGGTTCGGGCATCTACGTCACTCAGCTGGAGGCCGGCGACCTGCTGGAGACCTTCGGTGTCGTCGCCGACCTGTCACGCGGCCCGCAACTGGTGGAACTCCTCGAAGTCCGCCGCATCCTGGAGTCGACGGCGACCGCCCTGGCCGCCGCCCGCATCACTCCGGACCAGCTGGCCGAGGTGGAGAAACACCTCACGGCGATGAACGCCACCGACGACCCCGAGGAGATCCTCGCCCACGACCTCGCCTTCCACCGCGAGATCGCCGCCGCCGCGGGCAACGACACCATGGCCGCGATCTTGGAGGGCCTGTCGTCGCGAACGTTCCGCGCCCGGGTCTGGCGCGGCTACCAGGAAGAGGGCGCCTTCACCCGCACCCGCCGCGAACACGCCGCCATCCACCGCGCCTTGGTGGCCCGCGACCCGGAGGCGGCCCGGGCGGCTGCGGCCTCGCACGTGGGCGAGGTCGAGGAGTGGCTGCGGGCGCAACTCGGGGCGTGACCGCGGGGGTTCAGCGGTCCGGGGCGAACAGCGAAGATCATCCGCGCCGTCCTGGCCTTCCGGCGCCTGCGGCAAACAGCGGAGGGTATCTGCGCGTCCCGACATTCAGGCGCCCGCGGCGGACAACACAGGACACCGGCCCGATCCGGCACGAAGGCCCGGCAGCGGACGACAAAGGCACCCGCACCGTCCCCGCACTCAGGCGCCCGCGGCAGACAACACAGGACACCGGCCCGCCCCGGCACGAAGACCCCGGCAACGGACGACAAAGGCACCCGCACCGTCCCCACACTCAGGCGCCCGCGGCAGACAACACAGGATGCCGCCCCGCCCCGGCACTCAGGCGCCCCCGGTGGGCAGTGGTGGTTCGCCCCGCTGGCCCTGGACCTCCGCCCAACCCCGTAGTTCGCTGGTGCCCACCTCTTCGATCGCGCGCTGAAGCGTGGCCCGCGCGTTCGCGTCGCGCTCGGCCGACGGGAGCAGCAGGTAGCGGTCGATCGCCCGCCGCAGGCCTTCCCGCGCCTGTGCGGCCAGGACCCAGCGTGAGCCCGGGCTGAAGAGCTGGCGCATGCCGGTGAAGAAGACGGCGCCGCCCGCGATCAGGGCGGTGAGCCAGGCGGGTGCGTGCAGCCCCGCCGCCACAACCGTCGCGGACGTGGCGGCGAGCGCGCCGAGTTCCGTCGTGTGGTGCAGCCACCTCGCCCGGTCGCACGCCCGCGCGTAGAACTCCAACTCCTGCCGCGCGAGGGCCAGAAGCGGATCCGGTTGCGAGGCCCAGGCCTGTCCGGCGGCCGTTCTTCGTCTCATCGCCCCATCATCGGGGGATCACGGCCGCCGTGAGAAGCGGCACCGGCTCAGGACCGACCGAACCGCAGCGTCACCAGCTCGAACGGCCGTAGCCGCAGGGCCAGTTGCTCACCCTCACGGGTCACCTCTGCGGCATCTGCCGACGGACGTTCCAGCAGGTCGGTGACCTCGACGGAGTCGAAGGGGAAGCCCACCGTCAGCGTCGCCCTGGCCCGTCCCCCGTGGGCTTCGTGGAACCGGACCACGACATCCCCGCTCCCGTCGTCCGCGAGCTTCACCGCCGTGACGACGACCGCGTCCCGGTCCACGCTCACCAGCGGCGCGACCTCCTGCCCGCCCGTGACCCGCCGCTCCGGCAGATTGATCCGCCAGCCCTCCCGCACGGCGTCCCCGATGCCCGCGCCCGGCACCAGCGCGTGCCGGAAACGGTGGACGCCCTGGTCGGTCTCGGGGTCCGGAAAGCGCGGGGCGCGCAACAGGGACACGCGGACCGTGGTGGTCGTACCGGCGTCGCCCTCGGTACGGACCGTACGGGTCACGTCGTGGCCGTACGTCGAGTCGTTGACGACGGCTACGCCCCAGCCGGGTTCCTCCAGGTGGACGAAGCGGTGGTTGCAGGCCTCGAACTTGGCCGCCTCCCATGAGGTGTTGGTGTGCGTGGGGCGGTGGAAGTGCCCGAACTGCGTCTCGGACGCGTACCGTTCGGCGTGCACGTCGAGCGGGAAGGCGAGCTTGAGGAACTTCTCGGTCTCGTGCCAGTCGACCTCGGTGTCGATGAGCAGCCGCCGCTCCCCGGGTGCGAGGGACAGCAGTTGGGTGACCCTGGACGCGCCGAAGGACCGTACGATCCGCACCGCGTCCCCGTCGGCGACGACCTCGTCCGCGCCGGTGAGGTCCGTGACCGTGTTGCGGTAGAACTCGTCTACGTCCCAGGCATCCCACATGTTCGGGAAGTCCGGGTGGAGTTGGAGCAGGTTGGCGGCCCGGCCGGGTGCGATGGTCTCGCGGTCGGCCTCGATGTCGTAGGCGGAGACGACGAGTCCTCGGGCGTCGATCTCGATGCGGAGCAGGCCGTTCTCCAGGACGTGTCCGCCGCCGACCCGTGTCGCGAGTGCCGACTCACCCTCCACCGCCGGGACTTGGGCGCCGCCCGCGAGGACGCCGTCGCGGGTGTGGGGCGCCGAGTTGAACACCAGCTCCCGTGTCCCCTCGCCCGCCAGCGCGCGCTGGGCCGCGTCGATGATGGCGTTCAGTTCGGCGGCCAGTCCCTCGTACGTCTTCCGGGCCTCGCGGTGCACCCAGGCGATCGAGGAGCCTGGGAGGATGTCGTGGAACTGGTGCAGCAGCACCGTCTTCCAGATCCGGTCCAAGTCCTCGTAGGGGTAGGGGAATCCGGTCCGTACGGCGGCCGTGGCGGCCCACAGTTCCGCCTCGCGCAGGAGGTGTTCGCTGCGCCGGTTGCCCTGCTTGGTCTTGGCCTGGCTGGTGAGGGTGGCGCGGTGGAGTTCGAGGTACAACTCGCCGACCCAGACCGGGGGTTCGGGGTACTCGGCCTCTGCCTTCTCGAAGAACTCCTTCGGGGTCTCCCAGGCCACGGTCGCGGAGCCTTCGAGGTCTCGCAGGCGGGCCGCCTTGGCGACCATCTCGCGGGTGGTGCCGCCGCCTCCGTCGCCCCAGCCGGTGGGTGCGAGGGAGTGGCGGGCGACACCCTTGTCCTTGAAGTTGCGGGCCGCGTGGGCGATTTCACGGCCCTGCATGGAGCAGTTGTAGGTGTCGACGGGCGGGAAGTGGGTGAAGATCCGGGTGCCGTCGATGCCCTCCCAACGGAAGGTGTGGTGCGGGAACTTGTTCGTCTGCGACCAGGAGATCTTCTGTGTCAGCAGCCACTTGGAGCCGGCGGCCTTGATGATCTGCGGGAGTCCGGCGGCGAAGCCGAAGGTGTCGGGCAGCCAGGCCTCCTCGTTCTCGATGCCGAACTCGTCGAGGAAGAACCGCTTCCCGTGCACGAACTGACGGGCCATCGCCTCCGAACCCGGCATGTTGGTGTCGGACTCCACCCACATGCCGCCGGCCGGCACGAACCGCCCGTCCGCCACCGCCTTCTTGACCCGCGCCCACACCTCGGGCCGGTGCTCCTTCACCCAGGCCCACTGCTGGGCCTGGGACATGGCGAAGATGAAGTCGGGTTCGTCCTCAAGGAGTGCCGTCATGTTCGACGTCGTCCGGGCCACCTTGCGGACCGTCTCGCGCAACGGCCACAGCCACGCGGAGTCGATGTGCGCGTGCCCGATGGCGCTGATGCGGTGCGCGGACGGGACGGCGGGTGTCGACAGGACGGCCGTCAGCTGTGAACGGGCGTGCTCCGCCGTGCCGTTGACGTCCTGGAGGTCCACCGCGTCGAGGGTCTTCTCGACGGCCCGCAGCAGGTCCCAGCGGCGCGCCGAGTCCACCGGCAGCTCGGCCATCAGCTCGCCGACCACCTCCAGGTCGAGGACGAGATTCCACACGTTCTCGTCGAGGACCGCGAGATCCATGCGCGTGAGCGTGTACTGCGGCTCGCTGCCGGCGGTCTCCTTGTCGCCCAGCTGCGTTGGCACGAACGGGTGGTAGTCCATCACCACCGGGTTGGACGCGGCCTCGACGTACAGCCGCACCTCCTCGCCGCCGGCGACGGGCGCGCCGATCCTGACCCACTGGTTGCGTGGGTTGAGGCCCTTCACGGGGGTGCCGTCGGGCCGGTAGACGAGGCCCTCGCACTGGAAGCCGGGCATGTTCTCGTCGAAGCCGAGGTCGAGCAGCGCCTCGACGGTCTTCCCTGCCCACTTCTGCGGGACGGTCCCGGTGACACGGAACCAGCTGGTCCCCCAGGGAGCACCCCACCGGGCGCCCACCTCGATCGGTTCGGGAGTGCCCGCGAGCCCCTCGGCCACGGGCACCGGCTCGTCGGGCGCGTGCCAGACGGCCACTTCCAGCGGCACTGACTCGGGGTACACGGCGGGACGGATGCGCTCTTCGAGAACACGCTTGAGGCGGGCTTCGACCAGGCTGCGGTCGTCATGCATGTGGGGTGCTCCGTGGCTCGGTTGCGGGTGGGACTACGGGTGTTACCAGGCGTAGGCGACGGCCACGGGGGCCGACGCTGTGTACAGCTCCCCTGTCGCGCGCAGTTCGAACCACGCCTGCTGCTCGCCCTGTTCGGCCGTCAGCCCGCCGACGTAGAAGGCACGCTGGCAGGTGCCGCCGAGGAAGCGCCGGGTGCCATCCGGCAGCAGCCGGTGCAGCGTGTAGTGGCGTACGGCGCCGGGCGCGGCGTCCCAGGCGAAGCGCAGGTTGCCGCCGGTGGCCGCGCTGACAAGGAAGTTGGCGGGAGCGGCGGGCGTCGGTGCCGCGTCGCCATCGCGCACGGCGAGTCCGCCGAGCCGCCAATTGACCGGTCCCTGCGTCGCGGTGAGCCGTACCCCGATGGCGTGCAGTGTGCCGGAGAGCCCGGTGAGCGGCATGGTCACCGTCTGCCAGCCACTGCCCGAGGCAGCAACTGGCAGATAGGTGTACGGGGGTGTCGCACCCGCCGTGCCCGGTTCGGCGGTGGCGACGGCCAGTTCGACGGTCGCACTGCCGCTGTCGGTGCGGAAGGTCAGGTCGACCACGGTGTCATCGGTGATCGGCAGCCGGGCTGCGTACAGGTCCAGCGTCGTCGGCTGGTCCAGTGCGCCGGAGACCAGCACGCTGCTGCCGCCGCGCCACGCGTCCGCGAAGTCGAAGGTCACGGTGGGTCGTTGGCCCGTCGTGCGCACCGACCAGCGGCGGGACGGCAGCCGGTCCTGGAGTCCTAGGTGGTTCCACTGCGCGTCCGAGGTGACCGCTCCGTCCTCGTACCAGCGCAGCCCGTGCCCGGTGTTGAAGACACTGGCGAACGGCAGTGCGCCGCCCACCGTGGACCGGTCGGCGACCGACACCGCCGGTGCCCGCCAGGGATCGGTGCTGTCCGGTGTCGACGGGTCGAGTGAACGCCCGGTCCAGAAGCGGTCGTCGGCCGCGTGGAAGTCACCCGGGGTGCGGGTCGCGGGGAGGTGGTTGCGGGTCCACTCGGGCCGGTAGAAGCCGATGGACGTGATGTGTGCCTTGGTGGTCGGCACCATCGCGTCCCAAGCCACCGACGTACTCGACCCGTTGGACTCGACGTCGACGCCCGCCCACAACTCGTAGCGGCTGCGGCCCAGTCCGTCGGCCTTCGTCCCGGAGGCGGCCAGTGTGCTCGTGCTCCACCGGAAGTCGATGAACATGTCGTTCGCGGCCTGGAAGAACGCCTGGTTCGAGGTGTTCAGCGCGCCCTGCCAACTGACCGTGCCGTTCACGGTCATCGCGTCGTACCAGGTGACCCGCTGCCCCTGGGCGGCGGCGAGAGACTTCAACTCGCCGACGAAGCCCCGCATGTCGGTGCCGAGCGCGGTGTTCCCGCCGCTGGTCTCGGCGTTGACGAACCAGCCGTCGAAGCCGTACGCGGCGGCCACCGCGACGAGTTGGGCGGCGAGCGGGTAGTGCCCGGCGGCATCCTTCTGGACCAGGTCGCGGGTCCACTGGAGTTGTCCGCCGTAGGCGACGGGCGGCAGGAAGATGTTGCCGAGGACGGGTACGCCGTGCCGGTGGGCGGCGTCCACGATCGGCGCGTTGGGAGCGAGGATGATGCCCTCTCCCGACGAGCCGCCCCAGAAGACGAGTTCGTCGAGGTACGACCAGTGGGTGAGCGCGTAGTAGTCGGCGGTGGCCGCGCCCTGGGAGGGGTTGCTCGACGTCGGCCCGAAGGAGACCAGGGACTGGATGCGGGCCTGGCCGGAGCGGGCGGTGCTGTTCACGGGGGTCGGGGTGAAGCGCGCGGCCAGCGGGACGGCGGCGGCGTTGAAGGCGAGGTCCGTGTCCGAGGCGGCGGTCCAGGTCTTCAGGCTGCGCCAGGCGATGCCGGTCCCCGGGGTACCGGAGGGCAGGGAGTCCGGGTACCAGTAACTGGCGTACGGCTGGGTCGCGGTGGCCGCGGCCTGCCCTGACGCATAGGCGGGCAGGGGCAGTTGGGGCAGCAGGGCCGCCGCGCCGGCGGCGAGCAGGACGGTGCGTCTGGTGGGGTTCACGAGCTGGTGTCTCCTTGTGGGGTGGGGAGTACCTGATCGGGAGTGACGACTTCGGTGATGCCGCGCGCGGCGAGGTGTTCCTTGTCGTCCGCGCGCACGTCGAGG
This sequence comes from Streptomyces hokutonensis, assembly GCF_042751305.1. Classification (GTDB taxonomy): domain Bacteria; phylum Actinomycetota; class Actinomycetes; order Streptomycetales; family Streptomycetaceae; genus Streptomyces; species Streptomyces hokutonensis_A. The sequence goes on along the minus strand of NZ_JBHYWD010000001.1, from coordinate 497,564 downwards.
ACGGTCGCCGGGCGGGCTCCGTCGGCGACGAGTCGGAAGTAGGCGTCGAAGACCGGCCCGCCGGGACCGCAGACCGAGCGGACCGACGGATCGGCGGGCACCACGAGCGCCGTGCTGCGGGGGGCGGGCTCGTACGTGGGCTCGCGGGCTGCCTCGGCCAGCACGAGCGCGATGTCCTTGGCCTGCCGGTCGTTGGTCAACAGGCCCAGCCCGTATTCGAGTTCGGGGAAGTCCGCGAGCTCGCGCGACACGTCGTGCGAGCACCACCAGGTGATGCCCCAAAGGTCCGGACAGTCCAGGGCGTTGGCGATGGTCGCGGAGGCGAAGTCGGCCGCGTGCTCGGCTGGTACGAGCGGCTGGGGCGCGCCGACCTCCTGGAGCCAGACTGGCCGGTGCGGTTCGTCGGCCCAGGCCTTGCTCAACTCGACGAGATAGGCGGCGTGATGCTCACTGGGCACGGACGTACGGCCGTGGCGTTGGGCGGTGCCGTTGAAGACCCAGGAGTGGACGGCCGTCATCGCGCCCCGGCGGGCGGCCTGGGCCGGGGTGAACGGCATGTCGTCCTGGTACCAGGTCGCGTCGTACTCGGCGTGCAGATGCGGCTTGCCGGGCGCCCCCTCCACGCAGGCGGCGAGCATGCGCTCCAGCCAGACGTCGACCTGTTCCTCGCTCGCCCCGTCGGGGTCCGGATGCGGGCCCGCCGAGAACTGGTTGATCTCGTTGCCGAGGGTCATGCCGATGAAGTTCGGCCGGTCGGCGAGGGCGGCGGCGAGCGTCCGCAGGTAGGCGGCCTGGCCGTCGAGGACGTCCGGGTCGGTGAAGAGGTTGCGCCGATGCCAGGTGCGGGTCCAGGCCGGCAGATAGTCGAAGCTGCTCAAGTGCCCTTGCAGACCGTCCACATTGACGTCGAGCCCGCGCTCGCCGGCCGCGTCGACGAGCCGCACGAGCTGCTCCACGGCCTTCGGGCGGATCAGGGTGCGGTTGGGCTGGAAGTACGGCCACAGCGGGAAGACCCGGATGTGGTCGAGGCCCAGTTCGGCGATCGAGTCGAGGTCGGCGCGTAGGGAGTCGAGGTCGAAGTCGAGCCAGTGGTGGAACCACCCTTGGCTGGGGGTGTAGTTGACGCCGAAGCGCACGGCAGAAGACATCGGGATCCTGGTTCTGTAGTGCGTGTCCGAAGGCAAGGGGACGTCAGCCCTTCACCGCGCCTTCGCCCACGCCCCGGAAGAAGTACCGCTGGAGGCAGGCGAAGAGGGCGATCAGCGGGGCCACGGCGATCACCGTGCCGGCGGCGACAAGGCGTTCGTCGTTGGCGAAGGTGCCGTGCAGATAGTTGAGGCCGATGGTGAGCGTGAACTTGGACGGGTCGCTGAGCACGATGAGCGGCCACAGGAAGTCGTCCCAGGCGCCCATGAAGGCGAAGATCGCGACGACGGCGACGGTTCCCTTCACGGACGGCAGGGCGATCCGCAGGAACCGCTGCCACACGTTGGCGCCGTCGACGTAGGCCGCCTCCTCTATCTCGTACGGCAGGTTGAGGAAGGCGTTGCGCATCAGCAGCACGTTCATCGCGCCGATGCAACCCGGGAGGACCACCCCGATCAGGGTGTTGTTCAGGCCCAGCTCCCGCATGGTGGTGAACTGGGCGATGATGATGCCCTCCACCGGCACGAGCATCGCGAGGATGAAGACGAGGGTGGCGACGCGGCGGCCCCGGTAGCGCAGCCGGGCGAGCGCGTACCCCGCGAGGGCCGAACCGACGCAGTTGGTCACGACGTTGGCGGAGGCGACCTTCAGCGAGTTGAACGCGTAGTCCCACACCGGGATGGTGTCGGCGACCCGCTGGTAGTTGTGGAGGGTGGGGTGTTCGGGCAGGAAGGTCGGCGGTGAGCTGTAGATGTCCTCGGTCGGGCCCTTGAGCGAGGTGGCGAGCTGCCACAGGAAAGGGCCGACGGTGATGGCGAGGACGGCGAGCAACAGCGTGTAGCGCAGGGCGAGTTCCCAGAAGCGGATGCGGCGGCCGTGCTCGTCGGTGACGCGGGGTTCGCGAACCGCCGTTGCCTGGACGGGTCTTGTGCGCTCGATGACGCTCAAGCGTCCTCCTTCCGGTCGGCCCGCAGGACGAGCAGCATCAGCGCGACGGTGACGACGAAGACGACGACCGAGAGCGCGGAGGCGTAACCGACGCGGCCGGTCAGGCCGGTGCCGGTGCGCTGGACGAGCATCACGAGGGTGGTGTCCTCGCCGGCCGGGCCGCCGCTGGGGCCCGCCATCAGATAGACCTCGGAGAACACCTTGAAGGCGGCGACCGAGGACAGGGCGCCGACGAGGACCATGGTGGAGCGGACGGCGGGCACGGTGACCGTGAAGAAGCGGCGCACCGCGCCCGCGCCGTCGACCGAGGCGGCCTCGTGCAGTTCGCGCGGCACGTTGGCGAGCGCGGCCAGGTAAATGATCATGTAGTAGCCGAGCCCCTTCCAGACCGTGACGGCCATGGCGCTCAGCAGCAACAGCCACTGGTCGCTCAGAAACCCGATCCGGCCGACACCGATCGACTCCAGCAGCGAGTTGACCAGGCCGCGTTCGTCCAGCAGCCACACCCAGATCAGTCCGACCACGACGATCGAGGCGACGACCGGTGTGTAGAAGGCGGACCGGAAGAACGTGATGCCGGGGATGTTCTTCTGGACCAACAGGGCGAGCAGCAGCGGGAGTACGACGAGTGCGGGGACCACCCCGACGATGTACAGCGTGCTGTTGCGCAGGCCGGTCCAGAACATGTCGTCGTGCCACAGCTCGCGGAAGTTGGCGAAGCCCACGAAGTGGCCCGGGAGCAGGGTGCGCCGGTCGGTGAAGGCGTTGGCCAGCGTCGCGCCGAACGGGTAGAGGATGAAGACGCCGGTGATCAGCAGTCCGGGGGCGGCGAACAGCCAGGGGCTGGTGGGTAGTTGGCGCCGCACCCGGGACACGGTGGAGAGAGCCATCGTGGACTACCCCTGCTGCTGGAGGAGCGTGTCGCACTGCTTGACAGCGTTGTCAAGAGCCGTCTTGGGGCTCTCCTTGCCCTGCAACGCCTTGGCCACCTCGTTGCGCAGCGCGGTCTTCATCTGCTCACTGAACAGCACCGGCGTGTAATTCACCGCGTTTTTCAGGGACTTGGCGGCGGCGATCCGTACCCGGGTCTCGTCGGTGCCGTCCTCCTTGGTGAAGTACGGGTCGTCGAGGGAGCCCGCGGTGCTCGGGAAGATGGCGACCTTCTTCGCGAACGACATCTGCTGCTGGGCGTCGGTGACGTAGTGCGCGAAGGCCACGGCGGCGGGGGTGTGCTTGGTCTTGGAGTTGACCATCACGCCCATCACGTACATGTTGACGTGGCCGGTGCTGGTGATCTGGTCGGTGATGCCGATGTTCTTGTACAGGCTGGGCGCCTGCTTCTTGAAGTTGTCGAGGTCCAGGGCGCTGCCCGGGTTCATGGCGACGGCCCCGGTGAGGAACTTCTTGCCGGACGACTCGGGGGTGGCGGTGAGCGCCTGCGGGTCGAGGGCCTTCGCGTCGTACAACTCCTTGTACCTGGTGAGGAGTTCGATGCCCTTGGCGTCGTTGAAGGCGAAGGCGGTGCCGGCCTTGTTCATGAGCTCGACGCCGTAGCGGCCGAAGTCCTCGACGGTGGGGACGTTGGCGAGGGTGGCGACCTTGCCATCGGTCTTCTTCGCCAACTGGAGTGCCTGGGCGAAGAGTTCGTCGTACGTCTTCGGCGGCTGGTCGGGATCGAGTCCGGCCTGCTTGAAGAGGGACTTGTTGTAGAAGAGCGGGCCGGTGTTGAGGTACCAGGGGAAGGCGTAGGTCCCGGTCATGCCCGGTATCTGGTGACCGGCCCAGGCGCCGGGCAGGTACTCGCTCTTGTACTTCGCGGCCGCCTTGTCGAGGTCCATCGCGAGGCCCGCCTTGGCGAGCGGGGCGACCAGGTCCGGGGAGACGTTGACGACGTCGGGCAGGGTGCCGCCGGCCGCGTCGGCGCTGATCTTGTCGGCGTAGCCCTCGGCGGGCTGGTCGATCCACTTCACATGGGTGCCGGGGTACTGCTTCTCGAAACCGGAGATCACGCCCTCGAAGTAGGACTTGAAGTTGGCGCGGAGGTTCCAGGTCTGGAAGGTGATGTCGCCCTCGACCTTGCCCGAGGCGTCGGTCGATCCGCCGTCGTCTCCTCCGGAGCCGCAGGCGCTCAGCGGCATGAGGACTACGGCGGCGGCAGCGGCGGCGAAGGCTCTGCGGGAGATGCGCACGGCGGGGTCGCTCCTTTGCAGTGGGGGTTGGCCAATCATGCCGGGGCAGACCTTGCACGCTCTTCGCGGGGCGCGTCAATGGATTCCGCTCAGCTAAATTCATTAGTTGACCCGATCCGGCCAACATCCCAGGTCAGCAAGGTGTGTTCGCATTCTTGCGGTGGATCACTAATGCGCTTTAGGGTGTGCTGGATCAAGCGCTTTAGTGCACGGCACCGAGGGAATGGAGAGCGGGCTTGTCACGCAAGCGGTCACCCGCGCGTCGGCCGACGATGAAGGACATCGCGCAGCGCGCCGGGGTGTCCGAGAGCGCGGTCTCCTTCGCGCTCAACGGCCGTCCCGGCGTCTCCGAGATCACCCGCGACCGGGTGCGCCGGGTCGCGGAACAGCTCGGCTGGCGCCCCAGCACGGCCGCGCGGGCGCTGTCCGGGGAGGGCGCGGCGACGGTCGGTTTCGTGCTGGCCCGGCCCGCGGACACCCTCGGCGTCGACTCCTTCTTCCTCCAACTCGTCTCGGGCATCCAGGAGATACTGGCCGAGCGTCATCTCGGGCTGCTCTTCCAGATGGCCGAGGACGTCGACGACGAGTGCGCGGTGTACCGGCGCTGGTGGGCCGAGCACCGGGTGGACGGCGTCCTGGTGGCCGACCCGCGCACCTCCGATCCACGGCCCGACCTCCTCGACGAACTGGGCCTGCCCGCCGTGGTGATCGGGGGCGCGCCGGACGAACGTCATCCCGGTCTGTCGACGGTGTGGGCGGACGACGCGGGCGCGATGGCGTCGGTGGTCGACGAGTTGTACGCGCGCGGCCACCGCCGTATCGCGCACATCGCGGGTCTGCCGGGCCTCGCGCACACCGAGCGCCGGATCCGCGCCCTGCGCGGCGAGGCCGCGCGGCGCGGGCTGACCGAGGTGCACTCGGTGACGACCGACTATTCGGACGCGGCGGGCGCCGCCGTGACCCGCCGGGTCCTCGAAGTCGCTTCTCCCCCAACGGCGTTGATCTACGACAACGACGTGATGGCCGTCGCCGGGGTGGCCGCTGCGACCGAACTCGGCTTCTCCGTACCGGGGGACGTGTCGGTGGTCGCCTGGGAGGACTCCGCGCTGTGCAGGATGGTCCGGCCGTGGCTGTCGGCGCTGTCGCGGGACAGTGTGGAGTTCGGCCGTACGGCGGCCCAGGAGTTGACGGCACTGCTGGACGGCGGACCGGCGCGCACGGTGCGGGTGCCGGTGCCGCGGCTGATCGAGCGGGACAGTACGGGACCCGCACGGGTGTGAAAGTGCCGTGTCTCCCGGTTCGGGCCCGAATCGCCGGACACCGCCGGGTACTTCGTGTGAGGCTTTGCCCATGACCTCCGAAGACCCGCTGGCCGACCGGCTCCAGCTCGACCGGCCGCACTCCGCCCGTGTGTGGAACTTCCTCCTGGGCGGCAAGGACAACTACGCCGCCGACCGGGAAGCCGGCGAAATGATCATCAAGATGTTCCCGGACATCGCCCTGCTCGCCCGCCTCCAACGAGGCTTCCTGGTAAGGGCCGTGCGCTATCTCGCCGAGGAGGCGGGCATCCGCCAGTTCCTCGACATCGGCACCGGCCTGCCGACCGTCGACAACACGCACGAGGTCGCGCAGCGCATCGCGCCCGAGAGCCGGATCGTGTACGTCGACAACGATCCGCTGGTGCTGGTGCACGCGCAGGCGCTGCTCACCAGCGCGCCCGAAGGCGCCTGCGCCTACGTCGAGGCCGATGTCCGCGATCCCGACACGATCCTCGAAGCCGCGGCCAGGACACTGGACTTCAGCAAGCCGATCGCGCTGACGATGCTGGGCATCCTGGGCCAGATCCCTGACTCGGACGAGCCCGAGGCCGTCGTGGCCCGCTTCCTCGACGCCCTGCCCCCGGGCAGCTATCTCGCGCTGACCGACGGCACCGACACCAACCCGGCGCTCAACCAGGCGATCTCGGTGTACAACGCCAACTCCGCCAGCTCCTACTACCTGCGCAGCCCCGCGCGGGTGACGTCCTTCTTCGACGGTCTCGAGCCCGTCGAGCCGGGCATCGTCCCCATTTCACGGTGGCGGCCCGAGCCGGTCGACGTGGGCCGTGGCACGTCCGACGTCGTGGACACGATCTGCGGCATCGGCCGCAAGGTCTGAGCGGCAACACAGAAGCGGGGTACCGGCGTTGGGCCGGTACCCCGCTTCTTTTCTTGTCCGTCGGGTCAGAGCCGGAACAGCGCCCAGACCGTCTTGCCGCCGCCCGCCCGCAGGTTCCAGCCCCATGAGTCGCTGAGCGCGGAGACCACCTGGAGGCCGCGCCCGGACTCCGCGAACTCGTCCGGGTGCCCCTCCACGGGTATGCGGTCGCTGTCGTCGGTGACCGCGCACACCGCGTACGGCAGCCGGTCCCACACCGCGAGCCAGAGCGAAGGCTGGGGCTCCGCAAGGGAGTTGGGCGCCCGGCCGTAGCGCAGCGCGTTGCTCACCAGTTCCGAGACGGTGACCGCCATGTCGTCGACGACTTCGTCCCCGGCCCGGTCGGCCAGCGCGGCGCGGGTGAAGTCCCGTGCCACGTGCGCCGATTGAGGCATCGGGGGTACGACCAGGACGGAACAGAGAGCCGGGTCGGCCCCGTCCCCGACGGCCGGGACCAGGGTGACGGTCTGCCCCGGTGCGGGTCGGCCCACCTCGTCGACGGCGCGGCACAGCCACTCCCAAGTGCCCTCGATTCGCAGGGAGTCGACCGGCCGTACGACTTGCTCTGCGGACATCGCGACCCCTGAGACCCCAAGAGAACAACTGCGCGCGCTACACCTGTCCGGAACATGGTCCTCCGACTGACCCTGCGAACGCAAGTGCATCGGCAATTACCGCTGCAATTGCAGTCGATCTTGCGAGCGGTCCTCCCGAGGGCTATCGTCCTCCACATCACCAATGGGTGCAATTGAAGCTGCAATTGCATTCGATCTTCCGGGGGAGCGATGAGGCCTCAGAACCAGCACAGGAACGGCATGGCGGCGACCCTGCTGAGCGGCGCGGAGTGGCGCAAGAGCCACCACAGCAACCCCGAAGGCAACTGTGTCGAGTTGGCCGCGCTCTCCGACGGCCACATCGCCGTGCGCAACTCGCGCCATCCCGAAGGTCCGGCGCTCGTCTACACCAGCGCCGAGATCTCCGCGTTCGTCCGCGGTGTGAAGGACGGCGACTTCGACGGCCTACTCCCCGGCCGCTGAAGTCAGGCAGACCCGCGGATGGCCGGAAGGCGCCGGACACAGGCCGGCACCTTCCGGCTCCTTCACTCCCCGCAGTTATCCGGAACCTCGGTGCTACGATCCTCCTTTGAGTCCCGAATTCCTGCGGGCAGTATCGGCGCGACCGCCGAGGGGATGAACATGACTGCAGCTCAACCGGAACACGCCCCCCTGGGTACGGACGTGCTGAGCCTTCAGCGCGGTGGTCCGACGGTCCAGCGCATCATGCTGGGCACCCGGCTCCGCCGGCTGCGCGAGTCCCTGAACATAACCCGGGACACGGCCGCTTCGGCCATACGCGCCTCGGACGCCAAGCTCTGCCGTATGGAGTTGGGCCGCGTCGGCTTCAAAGAGCGTGACGTGGCCGACCTGTTGACGCTGTACGGCCTCCACGAGCCGGACGCCCGCCAGGAGTTCCTGGACTCGGCCCGCCGCGCCAACGAACCCGGCTGGTGGCGCGCCTACGGCGACTCCTTCCCCGCCTGGTTCGAGCAGCACCTGGGGCTGGAGGAGGCCACCTCCCTCATCCGCACCTATGAAGTCCAGTTCATCCCGGGTTTGTTGCAGACCGCCGCGTACGCCGAGGCCGTCATCCGGCTCGGCCGCCCCGTGGACTCCCCGGACTCGATCCAGCGCCGCGTCGAACTCCGCATGACCCGCCAGGAGTTGCTGACCCGCCCCGGAGCGCCGCGGCTGTGGGTCGTGGTGGACGAGGCGGCGCTGCGCAGGCCGCTCGGCGGGGCCGAGGTGATGCGCGACCAGCTCCGGCATCTCGTCGAGACGGCCGCCCTGCCGAACATCACCCTTCAGGTGCTGCCCTTCGAGGTGGGCGGCCATGCGGCGGCCGGCGGTCCGATCACCGTGCTGCGCTTCCCGGTCCCGGACCTGCCGGACATCGTCTATCTCGAACAGCTCACCAGCGCCCTGTACTTGGACAAGGCGGAGGAGGTCGACCGCTATCTCGCGGTCATGGACCGGCTGAGCCTGGTGGCGCTGCCCGGCCCCGAGTCGGTGGTCTTCGTGGAGAAGCTTCTCAGGGACATGTGAGTCCTCAGGTCCGGGACCGGTACAGCCCGAACTCCGCGATCCTCACTGTGTCCCGGGCCGCCGTCACGCGGACCCGCCAGCGCCGGGCGCGTACGGGTGCGGGCAGCAGCAGGATGCGGCTGGCGCCGATCGTCCCGGCCCGGGTCACCTCGGTCCAGGTCCCGTCGACGTACGCCTCGACGACGAAGGCCTCGGCCTGCTGGCCATAGCGCCTGATGTCCTCCGCCAACCGGACGCGGTCCACCTCGTGTTGCGTCCCGAGGTCGACGGTGACCCGCCCCGGTGACGTGACCGTCCGGGCTCCGTGTGCCAGGTCCTCGGGCAGTTCCCGGTCCACGCGCTCACGGAACTCGCGCAGCCGCACCACGTCCGGGTCCGCGAGCAGGCCGTCGGTGTCCGGCGGCACGTTGAGCAGCAGCACCGCGTTGCGGCCCACGGAGCCGAAGTAGATGTCCATCAACTCCTCCACGCTCTTGGGGAGTTGGCCCGGGTGGTAGAACCAGCCGTCGTGGATCGACACGTCGCACTCGGCCGGCCACCACTGGAGGTAGTCGGTGTTCGGCTGTGCCGCGACGAGCGCGCCGCGACTGCCCTCGTCGGGGGTGTCGTAGGACAGCGCCCAGTCCGTGCGGCCGTACTGCTCCTCCTTGACCGGGAGGACGCTCCACTCGTCCTCCCGCGCGGTGCCGCCCTCGTTGCCGACCCACCGCACGTCAGGGCCGGTCACGGCGATCGCCGCGTCCGGGGCGAGTGATCTGACCAGGGTGTACCAGCTGTCCCAGTCGTAGTCCTCGACGTGGCCCGGTGGGATGCGGCCCTGGGCACCGTCGAACCACACCTCGTCGATCGGGCCGTACTCGGTCAGCACTTCGTAGAGGGTGTTGAGCATATGGGCGCCGTAGTCGGTGGCGTCCAGCGTGTAGAAGGCGTCCGGTGTGCGGTCGTCGCCGTCGACGAGCGTGGGGATGGTGCGTGTGGCGCGTGCGCTGCCGTTGGCGTAGACGCCGTGGAGGTACTGGTTCTCGTCGGCGGGCGAGAGATAGACGCCGGCCTTGAGGCCGTACCGTCGCATGGAGTCGGCGAAGGAGCGCAGTACGTCGCCCTGCCCCGCACGCCAGCTGCTGTACGCCACCGTGTGGTTGGTGTAGCGGGAGGGGTAGAGGACGAAGCCGTCGTGGTGCTTGACGGTGAGGATGGCGAGCTTGAAGCCGCCGTCGCGCAGGGCGCGGGCCCACTGGTCGGTGTCGAGGCCGGTCGGCTGGAACACGTTCGGGTCCTCGTCGCCGGTCCCCCACTCCAGACCGGTGAAGGTGTTGACGCCGAAGTGCAGGAACGCCGTCCGCTCCAGCTGCTGCCAGGCCACCTGCCGTGCGGTGGGCCGGACTTGGGAGGCCTTGCGGACCAGGTCGGCTTCGGTGTCGTCCGGACTGACGGGGATGCGGTAGCGGGAGTCGGACGGAGACAGGGGCGTCGCGAGGGCGTTGGTTGTTGTGGCGGTCGCGGCGAGCGCGGTGGCGGAGAGGACGAAGAGACGTCTGGAGAGGGCCATGGGGGTGGGACTCCTCTGGTCAGGGGGCGGTCAAGTGCCAGACGGCGGGCTGGTGTTGGTCCGGCGGGTACTGGACGAGCCGGCCGTCGTCGGCGACGCTCAGCGCCATCTGCGTGATGGCGTTCACGAGCCGGTAGCCGCCCGCCTCGGGTGCCAACTCCCAGCGCTGCATGGTGTTCGCGGTGTCGCAGGGCTGCGGGGTGGCCGCGACTCCCGGCTGGAGCGGCACGTTGAGGGTGAGTTTGCCGCCCTGTATCTCCAGGCAGCCGTCGGCGGTCCGCACCGTCGCGTAGCCGTCGGCCGTGCGCTGCACGGTGGCGCCAAAGGAGGCACCCGCCGTCCGGAAGGTGTACGTCCCGTCCGCCACCGGCACCCGGGTCAGGTCCCGCCATCCGGGGGCGTGACCGACTGCCGTGCCCCGTGCGGTGAATTGGGCGTAAGTGGCGTCGGGGTGGGGGTCGCCCCAGGTCGCCTGGGCGAGGTGGCGCAGCGCGGGCTCGGTGTCGGCGGCGACCTCGTTCTCGGTCTCGCCGCGCCCGTTGTCGGGCCAGAGGCTGATCTTCGCCCCGGTGATACCGGTGCTGGAGGTGAGCTTCTCGCCCTCGAAGCTGCGCGGGTCCCAGCTCTGGTCGTACAGCGACTCGGTGTCGCTGTGGAAGCCGCCGCGTACCAGGTAGAGGGAGTAGGACGCGTTCATCAACGGGTAGCCCTGGGCGATGAGTTGGCTCGGTTTCGTCTGGACGTCGAGCCAGTGCTCGACCGTCGTGCCCGGCGCCACGGGCACGGTGTTGGCGCCGGTGAGCCCGTCGTTCCAGATGCGCAGCTTCTTGCCCTTGCTCGCGGCGTAGGCCCGGACGCGGTTGATGAAGTCGATGTAGGCGTCCTGCGGGGTGGCGTTCGCGCCGTACTTCTCCTGGGCGTAGCGCAGCATCTGCGGGTACTTGGAGTAGTCGGAGCCGAGCATGTACTCGTCGGCGCCCATGTGCCAGGACGGAGCGGTGAAGACCTGCGCGTACTCGTCCATCAGGCTGGTGTAGTAGTCGAACGCCGCCTGCTGGGTGACGTCGAGCCGGGCCGGCTGCTTGTTGCCGTCGCTGTCGGTGAGCTGGAGGTCGGGGCGGTTCTCTATCCACGGGTCCATGTGGCCCGGGGAGTTGATCTCGGGGACGATCTCGACGTGGTACCTGTCGCCGAGGGCGACGAGGCGGCGCAGCTCGTCCTTGGTGTAGTAGCCCCAGGTGTTCGCCTCGGGGTGCGCGTCGCTCTTCACCTTTATTTCCAGGAGAAGTTGGTTGAGCTTGTGGTACGCCATCTCGCGCACCAGGTTCTCCAGCCAGGGCAGGGAGATGTGGATGTAGCAGGCGCAGACGCCGACGCCGCGCTCCTTGTACCGGGGTACGTCGACCGTGCGTCCGGCCGGTATGTGGTCACCCTGGGCGAGGAGTTGGAGGAGGGTGCGGGTGCCGTAGAAGGCGCCGGTCTCGGTCGCGCCGGTGACCGACAGCCGTCTGCCCGCCTGGAGTTGATAACCCTCCGCACCCAACGAGCCCTGCTTCGGCCGGACTTCGATCACGATGTCGCCGGGCCGGGAGGTAGCACCCCGCACTACGGGCACTGTTCCGTGGCCCGCCGCCTTCAGGTCGTCGGCGAGGGTGTCGGCGACCCTGCGTTCGCTCGCGCTGCCGGCCACCAGTCGGGTCCCGGCGCCGAAGTCGTAACTCCCGGACTCCGGAGTCCAGTTGGACAGTGCGGGGACGGTCACCGGGGGTGCCGCCTGCTCCTGCTGCGCCGCGACCGCCGGCGCAGCGGGCGTCGCGAGCAGCGCGAACACCGCCGCGAAGCCGGCTAGCCGGAACCGTCTCTTCCCTCGCTCAGCCATGACACTCCACCGGTCGCGATTGATCGGACGACTGATGATTGGACTGCGCTCGGGGGCTGTCAACGGGCACCGGGAGTAGCCGAGTTGCGCCATTGATCGGATGACCAGCAGATCAGTCGGCACCTGCCCGGCATCGGCTCGTGAAAAGTCCAAGAAGACGGCCGCGAATGTCCAAGACGAACCGCCACTCCCGCCCAGGCTCCGTGGCCTCTCGACGCGACGCCTTGTCCGAGGCACAGTTCTCTCTACATACTCGCCAGTAGATTGAAGGAGCGCGCCCGTGACCAGCTGGATCGGCCGTACCGCCGCCGAGATCTCCGCCGCCGTACGCGAGAAGCGGGCCACGCCCCGTGAGGTGGTGGCCGAGCATCTCGCCAGGATCGAGCGGCTCGACGGGCGGATCGGCGCGTTCCGGGTGGTGCGGGCCGAGGCCGCGCTCGCGGAGGCCGACGCGGTGGGCGCACGGGCCGATCTGGCCGAACTGCCGCTCGCGGGCGTGCCGGTGGCCGTGAAGGACAACCTCGCCGTGACCGGCGAGTCCACCCGGGTCGGCTCCGCCGCGACCCCGGACACGCCCGCCGACCACGACCATGTCACCGTGGCCCGGCTGCGGGCGGCGGGCGCGGTGGTCGTGGGGCTGACGAACGTGCCCGAACTGTGTGTCTTCGGCACCACCGAGGGCGTCTACGGCACCGCCCGCAACCCGTGGGACACCGCCCGCACCGCGGGGGGTTCATCGGGCGGCAGCGCGGCGGCGGTCGCGGCGGGCATGGTGCCGATCGCGCTCGGCAACGACGGTATGGGCTCCCTGCGCATACCGGCGGCCAACTGCGGTCTGGTCACGATCAAGCCGGGCTTCGGGGTGGTGCCCGCCGGCATCGGCGACGGCGACTGGTTCGGAATGTCCGAAAACGGCCCCCTCGCGACGACCGTCGAGGATGCCCGGCTGATGTTTTCGGTCATCGCGGACACCGAGGTCGTACGTCCCGACGAGTCCGCTTCCCGCAAGGTGGCCGTGTCCGTGCGCAGCCCGCTCGCCGGGGTCGCCGTCAGCAAGCCGTATACGACCGCCGTCCGGGAGGCGGCCGGGCTGCTGGCCAAGGCGGGCCACGCGCTGCACCGCGCCGACCCGCCGTATCCCCTCTCCTTGAGCACCACCTCGCTCGCACACTGGACGGCGGGCACCTCGGTGGACGCGGCGGGGCTCGACCCGCGGAAGCTGGCGCGACGGACCCGGGTGCACGCGGCGATCGGGCGGCGGTTCGTGAAGACCGTCCGTACCGGGAGGAGCCGGGAGCAGCTGCAGGAGCGGCTCACACCGTTCTTCGCCGAGTACGACGTCCTGCTGACGGCGGCGCTGGCCCGCCGCTCCCCCAAGGCCGGGCCGTGGCACGAGCGGGGCTGGCTGCGGAATGTGCTGGCCAATACCAACTACTCGCCGATGACTCCCCCGTGGAACCTCACCGGCTGGCCCGCGATGTCGGTCCCGTTCGGCACGCTGCCCTCGGGCGCGCCCTGTGCCGTACAGCTGGTGGGGCGGCCCGGTTCGGAGGCGGCGCTGCTGGAGCTGGCGGAGCAGTTGGAGCAGCTGCGCCCGTGGGTGCGGACCGCGCCGCTCGACTGAAGGTCCTGATCAGAGGGCGCGGTACATGATGTGCAGGCCCACGCGGCCGTCCCGGGGATGGTCGAAGGCGTCCGGCACCGTGCCCAGGATCGTGAAGCCGAGGGAGCGCCAGAGTTTGACCGCGGGGTTGGTCTCGACGACCGCGTTGAAGACCATGCCCCGGAAGCCCTGTTCACGGGCGGCGGCGAGGATGTGTTCGGCGAGGGCGCGGCCGATGCCCCGGCCGCCGTGGTCGGGGTCGACCATGAAGCCGGCGTTGGCGATGCGGTCGGCGGGGCCGCCGTAGTTGGGGGTGACGAAGGCGGAGCCGACGATCGTCCCCGTCGTCTCGTCCTCGGCGACGTACACGCGCTTGGGCGGAGACGTCCACAGGGCCCGGGCCGCCTCTTCGGAGGTGTCCCGGGCCCAGGTGTAGGTGTCGCCGGCGGCGACGATCCGGTGCCAGAAAGGCCAGATCCGCGGCCAGTCGTCGGCCGCGGCTTCTCTGATCAGCATGGGCGCGATTTTCGCACGCCCATGCCGTCGGCGATCGCGATGGGCCCCGTGGGGGCCCTTGGGGGGTCAGTCCACGCTGGGCAGGATGTGGGGCTCGGCGAGGTCGTCCTCGTAGCCCGCGAGTCGGATGGGGGCGGACCGTGCCCACACGGCCAGGCTGCCGAGCTCGTCGGACCGGTGGCCCGCACGCTCCGTGGGTTCCTTGGGGCGTTGCTCGCGATTCGTCTTCTCCGGTGTCACCGCGCACTCCTTATGTGTCGGGTCACCCTCGGGGCATACCGGCCGTTCTCCGGTCCGGTACCTGAGGCCCGCTCGGGTGTGGGTTGAAGGCAGTTCGGACGCGGTGGCGCCGGTTACTCGTGTGAGAGCAGGCCGTTGTGAACGGCTTGCCCCGGGACGGACCATGGGTGTGGGTGGGACCCCTTGTTGCTGCCCGTCCGCCTCAGACTAACCAAATGAGCGGGCCGCCGCTCGATGGGGCTGAAAACATGGAGTAAAAATTAGCAACGCTCAGCCACCGCGGCCGGCCGGCGGAATCACCTGATGCGGTCGGCGATGCGGGTCGTGCCGTGGAGCAGGTGTTCCAGCGGGCCGCGACGGAACCGTCGGGTCCAGGCGGTCGCCAGGAGCATCGAGGCGGCGATGAAGACGAGCAGGGAGAGAAGTGCCGGGCCCGTCGACTCCTCCGTGCCGACGGCACGGATGGCCAGGATGTGGAGGACGTAGGCGGTCAGCGCGGTCATACCGACCGAGGCCACGGGTGCGGCCAGTCGGGTGAGTCGGGGCAGCCGGTGCGTCGTCCAGAGGCAGAGGGCTACGACGGTGAGTGCGACGCCTGTGTTGCCGAGGACGGAGAACGTCGTCTGGCTGTGCGGTGCGGCCACCAGCAGCCAGGCGGCCGGGGTGTTGTCGCCGAGGTCTCCTACTGTGTCGGACCACCAGGCCGAGGACGCGGGACCGCCGTTCGTCGCGGCGCCGATCGCGGTGAGCGCGTGCGGGACGAGGTGCAGGGCCAGCCAGGAACCGCCGTAGCCGAGCACGGCCAGGGCACCGCCGGCGAGGAGCAGGCGGGATTGGAGGCCAGGGCGGGTGAGGTCGAGGCGGGCCAGTGCCATGCCCGTGACCATGAACGGCATCCAGGTGAGCACCGGGTACGCGCCGGTGAACAACAGCTCGATGAGGCCGTCCGTGCCGGTGACCCTGGCGAGTGGATCGGCGGCGACGACGGCGTCGGCCCAGTCGCCACCCTCGATGAACTGCCGCACCGCATACAGCACTTGGGGCAGGACGAGCGCGCCCGCGGCGGCGACGGCCGCCAGTGTCCGTGCGCTCAGCCGGTGCAGGGGCAGGATGAGGAGGAAGAGAAGGCCGTAGCAGGACAGGATCACGTCGACGTCGGTGTCCAGCGCGGTCAGGGCGTAGCCCAGTGCCATCAGGACGAGGGCGCGGATGACGATCCTGGCCATGGCCTGCCGGCCGGCACTTCCGGTGCGGGGTTCCGGGCGACCGGTGATGAGCACCAGCGAGAAGCCGGCGAGGAGGGCGAACAGCGCGGAGGAACGGCCGCGTGCCAGCTCCATGACGAAGCCCAGTGGCCCGCCGACGGCGGGATCGGGGCCGACGTGCGCGGCGTACATGCCGAGGACCGCGAGTCCGCGGGCCAGGTCGACGGCCACGAGCCGTCCCGTCGGCGGGGTGCGCGAGGGCGGCGGAGGGTCCGGTGTGTGCGAGGGCGGTGCCGGGGGCGGATGAGGTAAGACCGGCGGCGCTGGTTGTGTCATGCGTTTCAGGATCGGGCGCGGCGGGCTTCCCAACCATCCCGCAGGTGACCGTAGTTGACCCCGCCGACCGGCGGGGCACCGCCGCCGACCGGCGGCGCGCGGAAGCACTCGTGGAACCGGTGGGCGGATCCCGGCGTCGTAGCGATCCGGCAGTGATCGGGCGGGGAGCGGTGCACGGATGATCCGGGTTCTGGTGGTCGACGACGAGGCCATGGTCCGTACGGGCTTCCGGCACATCCTCGATGCCGCGGACGACATCGAGGTGGTGGCGGCCGTGTCCGGCGGCGCGGCGGTCCGCACCGTGCGGGAGACGTGTCCGGACGTCGTGCTGCTCGACATCCGGATGCCGGATGTGGACGGGCTCACCGTGCTGGCCGAGCTGCGCCGGCTGCCGGAGCCGCCGGTGGTCGCCATGCTCACGACCTTCGACATGGACCAGTACGTGGCGGCGGCCCTGCGATCCGGCGCGTCCGGCTTTCTGCTGAAGGACACCGATCCGGAGCAACTGCCGTATCTCATACGTTCCTTGGCCGACGGCGGGGTCGTCCTGTCGGCCAAGGTCACCCGCACCGTCGTCGGCGGCTATCTGGAAGCCGATCCGCGCGGCCCGGCCGCCCTCGGCATCGGCCGGCTGACCGAGCGCGAACGGGCCGTGCTCGTCCTGGTCGCCGAGGGGCTGTCCAACACCGGGATCGCCGAGCGGATGCACCTCAGTTCCGCGACGGTCAAGGACCATGTGAGCGCCGTGCTGGCCAAGTTGGAGGTGGGCAGCCGGGTCCAGGCGGCGCTGCTCGCCGACCGTGCCGGCCTGCTCAGGGAATCGCCGCCGGAGGGCCGATGACTCCCCGCCGCCCGACCGCGCCTTGGCTCGACGCCGCGCTGCTCGCCGCCGCACTGCTGGACGTCTGGGTCCACGTCGACCCCGGCGACCGCATCGCCATGGCCTGCGCCCTGCTGGGCGCCTTCTCCCTCGTACTGCGTCACCGGCTGCCGCTGCTGACGTACCTGCTGGCGCTGCCGGCCACGTTCGTCACGGACTCGGTGCTCGCGACCCTCGCCGCGCTGTACACGCTGGCCTCGCTCTCCCGCCGTCGCGTCCTGCTGGCCTGCTGCGCGGCGGTGTTCACGGTCGGCGACACCACCGCATGGTCGTGGCCGGTACCCGAGTTCGCCGACCCGACGGACGCCCCGACCCTCATCACGATCACCTACAGCCTGGCTACGGCGACGGCCCCCGTCTTCCTCGGTCAGCTCGTCCAGGCCCGGCGCGAACTCGGTCTGCGCCTCTCCGAGATCACCGAGGCGCGCGAGCACGAACGCCGGTTGCTCGCCCAGAACGTGCTGGCCAAGGAACGCGCCCAACTGGCCCGGGAGATGCACGACGTCGTCTCCCACCAGGTCAGCCTGATCGCCGTACGGGCAGGCGCGCTTCAAGTGGGCAACCGGGACCCGGAGGTGAAGGAGGCCGCGGCCGACATCCGGCGGCTCGCCGTGCAGACGCTGGACGAACTGCGGCACATGGTCGGCGTGTTGCGCGCGGCCGGCAGCCGCCCCACCGAACTGACTCCGCAGCCGTTGCTCGCCGATCTGCCGCAACTGGTCGACGGCAGCGGCATCGAGGCCGAACTGCGGGCCGAACTGCCCCAGGAACTCCCGCCCTCGGTGCAGCGCGCCGTCTACCGCACCGTCCAGGAAGCGCTGACCAACATACGCAAGCACGCCCCCGGTTCCAGGGCCACGATCAGGATCGGGCAGGAGGACGGGACCGTGCACGTCGTGGTCGTCAACTCCGCCCCGCAACGCCCCGCGCTCCCCCTCCCGGGCTCCCACCACGGTCTGGTCGGCCTGCGGCAGCGCGCCGAACTGCTCGGCGGCAGCGTCAGCGCGGGACCAACACTCGACGGCGGCTACGAACTGCGGCTGGAGTTCCCGGTGCGGGACGCGTCCTGAGGCGGCTGTTCGGCCGGGCTCCGGGGGCCGATCCGCTCGGCGAGGTACCGCCGGTGGTCCGGGGCTCGAGAACCATGTCCGCGCTGCTACAGGCCCCCGCGTATCCATGTCAGCCGACCTCTCCGGACAACACACCCACGGGGCGTGCCGTCAGCCGGTGCTCCATTTCTGGTTGTCCCCGCCGGTGCAGCTCCAGAGTTGCAGCTCCGCGCCGTTGGCGGTCCCCGCGTCGGTGACGTCGACGCACTTGTCGGCCTGGACGTTGACCAGATCGTGCGCGGCGGTGAGCCGGAACTGCTGGGCCCCGGTGCCGTTGCAGGTGACGAGCTTGATCCACGCGCCGTCCGTGCGTGAACCGCCGTCGACGTCCATGCACTTGCCCAGGGAGCGGACCGTTCCGTCCGATCCGAACCGCCACTTCTGCCGGGCGGCGCCCGTGCAGTCCCAGATCTGCAGGCGGGTGTGGTCCACCGGCTTGCCTCCGGTCACGTCGATACACCGACTGGAGCCGTGCCCCCGGATCAGTACGCCCTGGGCAGCGGCGGCGGAGTCGGCGGCCGGCGAGGAACTCCCGGACGGCGCACCGCCGTTCTTGGCGCCGCCCTTCGAAGTGGCCTTGGCACCAGCGGTGTTCTTCCCTGATGCCGATGAACCGGCCGTCGGGGTCGGCTGCCGGGTGGAGTCGGCTTCGAGCGCGGAGGATTCGCCCGACGGCGAGGCGGAGTCGGACGAGTCGGTCACGTCCTCGTTCTGTCCGCTGCCCCGGACGGTGGCCGAACCGCTGCCGGCCGCCGAAGGCCCCTTGCCGTCGTCGCCGTCCATGAGGAAGAGGGCACCGGTCAGCAGGACGACGGCGGTAGCGGCGACGGCGAGCAGCACCCTGCGGCGCTGTGCGAGCCGGGAAACGGACCGGCTCGGAGCAGTCGTGATGTCGGCTCGACGGTCGGTCAAATCCCCGGCGAAGAAGTCGGTACGTCTCCCTGATGTCCCGGTGTCCGGCGCGCGCTCGGTGAATGCCGCGAACTCGGCCGCCGCCGCGGACATGGGCGGCGGGGACACGGGCCCCTCCCCCGAGGCGGGAGCGGGTCCCAGCGCGGCGGCGGCCTCGGCGATCGCCGACGGTCCCCTCGACCGGCGCGGCAGGGGCAGCGGCGCGGTGTCGGGCTGATCGGTCCGGGCGGCCGTGGCGGCCTCCGCCGTCGGGTCCTCGGAGGAGGCCGTCATGTCGTCCTTCCGGTACTGGGGTCGGGGATTCCTGCGCGGCCGCTACGACGTCGAAGTGTCGAGGACGTCGTGGTCGTCCGTGGTCGCCCGCGCTGGTCCGCGACGGCCTTGAGCGGGCGCCGGCGATCACCGTCCTCACGCTCGATGGCGATTCTGTCGTGCCCACGACCGCCTACGCAAAGGGCGACACGCGGGGGCCGTCCGGTGCCGGCGGTTCGCGGAGTTCGGTGTGCCTCGACGACCCCAAGGAGATCCACAAGCATGCGATCTCGGTCAGGCTCGCACTGGAAGAGCTCGACACGGTGTGCGACGACACCGGTGTCAGCGAATACATGACGGTCCTCGACCGCGGCACCGTGCAGCATCCGGCCTCCACCGTCACCGGCCGTCTCCGACCCGGCCTCGGCCCCTGGGACGCGTTCGCGACCCTCTTCCCCGCGGTCACCGCGACCGGTATCCCCAAGGCTCCGGCATATCCCCTGATCCGGACCCTCGAGGGAAGGCCCCGGGGCCTGTACGCGGGCGCGGTCCTGACCTGCGACGCCGACGGCACCCTCGACGCCGCCCTCGTGCTGCGCAGCGTCTTCCTACAGGACGGACGGTGCTGGATCCAGGCCGGGGCCGGCGTCGTACGGCAGTCCCGGCCCGAACGCGAACACGAGGAAACCTGCGAGAAGTTGCGCAGCGTCGCCCACCATCTCGTCCCGGCGAGCGGGCAGAACCCCGCCGCCACAACGGGGTTCACGGCAGACCCTGCAGCCTGACGGACAGTCCGCGCGGCCGCGTTACGGGTTCCGCGCCGGCACTGCGGTACGCGTCGGTCGTACGGGAGCGCACGTGAGAACTCGGTGTCGCGCGGTCCTGGTGTGTCGGCGCACAGGTACGCGGTCTGGGTGCTGCCGTACGCGGAGCCGTCTCGGTGCGTGACCGCTCAGTCCCCGACCCGTACCAGCCCGCTCTCGTAGGCGAAGATCACCGCGTGGATACGGTCCCGGAGGCCGAGTTTGGTCAGGATCCGGCCGAGGTGGGTCTTGACGGTCGTCTCCCCGACGAAGAGACGGTCCGCGATCTCGCCGTTGGCAAGTCCCTTGGCGACCAGGGCGAGGACTTCCCGTTCGCGCTCGGTGAGAGCCGCCAGGCGGTCGCGCTGCGCGGGGGCGGTCGCGGGGGCGTGCAGGACGAAACGTTCGACCAGTCGCCTGGTCAGCGAGGGCGCCACCATGGTGTCGCCCCGAAGCACCGCGCGGACGGTCACCAGGATCTCCTCGGCAGGGGCGTCCTTGACGAGGAAGCCGTTCGCGCCGGCCCGCAGCGCCGCGTAGGCGTACTCGTCGAGGTCGAAGGTGGTGACAAGGAGGATGCGCGGCCCATCGGGGAGCGCGCAGAGGATTTCGGTCGCGGCGAGGCCGTCCAGGCCGGGCATGCGGACGTCCATCAGGACGAGGTCCGGCTCCAGGGCGGCCACCCCCGCGATCGCCGCGTCACCGTCGGCGGCCTCGCCCACCACGGTGAGATCGGGCTGGCTGTCGACGACCATGCGCAGCCCCATCCGGATCAGCTCCTGGTCGTCGCAGATCAGCACGCGGGACGAGGACGACGATGGCGCGGTGCGATGCGGGATCGGAGTGAGGTCGGTCATGCGGTTGCCGCGGTGGGCTCGGGCTCGGCCGGGCGCAGGATCGCTACGACGCGGTAGCCGCCGTCGGGCGTGGGGCCGGCGTCGACGCGGCCGCCGTACAGGGCGGTGCGCTCGCGCATGCCGGTGAGTCCACGACCGGACGGGAGCAGCGGAGCCGGACATTGGCCATCGGCTCCGGCCGAGTTCTCCACCCTGACGCGCACGAGCCGCCCGGGCCCCTGGCTGCCGGTGTCGACCCGTACGTGGACCGTGGCGTCCGGCGGGGCGTGCTTGACGACGTTGGTGAGCGCCTCCTGCACGATGCGGTACGTCTGCGCGGTGAGATCCGCCGGAAGGCCGTCCCGTTGTCCGCGAAGGTCCAACTGGGCGCGTCTGCCGCCCGAGTTGAGGCGTTCGACCAGCCGCCGCAGATCGGCCGAGAGGTGTTCGCCGGGCCCGGTGACGGAGTCGTCGGCGGGGGCGTCCGCGTCGGGGGTGCGCAACACCTCCAGCAGTCGGCGCAGTTCACCCAGGGCCTCGCGACCGGTCGCGCTGATGACGCCGAGGGTGCGGTCGACGACGGCGGGGTCGACGTGCCGCATCAGCCTGCCGCCCTCGGCGTTCAGCACCATCACGCTCACGCTGTGCGCGAGGACGTCGTGGATCTCACGGGCGATGCGCGCCCGCTCCTCGGCGACGGCGACCTTGGCCAGGGCGAGGCGCTCCGACTCGGCGAGCGCGGCCCGCCGTTCGAACTCGGCGACGTAGGCGCGCCGGGCCCGGACGTACTCGCCGAACACCCAGGCCCCGGCCAGCAGAAGCCCCACCGCGAGCGGAGTGAGCCACTCCCCCCGGGCACCCTGGCCGCCGTAGTCCCGCTGCCACGCGGGGATCCACAGCAGCACGCAGGCGGCGGCGCAGACCACCGTCACCGCGGCAGCGCGGCGCAGGCCGCGCACGGTGAGGGTGGCCAGGACCGCGGCCAGGGCGACGGCGCCGCGCCCCGGCTCCTGCCCCCACACGTGTCCGAGGAACTGCGCCCAGAACGCCGCCGTCACCAGGGCCGCGACCAGCACCGGCCGGCGGCGGCGCCACAACAGGGGCAGTACCAGGGCGACGTAGACGACCACCTGAACCCACACCGGCCGCCACCCCGGCTCCGGGCGGATCACCGGCGGAACCGCCACCAGCACGACCAGCAGGGCGTCCGCCAGCCACGGGTGGCTCCGCCGCAGGCGGGACAGGGTTTCGATCAGCCGAAGCACTACTTCACGCTACGGCCGGAGCTGCTCCCCCACATCGTCCCGGCGGGCGTCATGGGGTCCTCCCACGGTCGTACACGCACCGGCCGGGGACACGACGTGCGGCCACGCCTGGCGCTTCCAGCATGGCCGCCATGTCGATCACCACCGAATTCCTCAGACGGCCCCTCATGACCGGTGCCGTGGCGGCCAGTTCACGACGGCTCGCCTCCGCGATGACCGAGGGCATCGGTCTGGAGGAGGCCCGGCTCGTGGTCGAACTCGGCCCGGGAACCGGGGTGTTCACCGACGCGATCCTCGCCCGGCTCGCACCCGCCGCACGGCTCGTCGCGATCGAGCTCAACCCGGTGCTCGCGGCACGGCTGTCGGCGACCCGGCGCGACACACGCCTGACCGTGGTACGGGGTTCGGCCGCCGAACTGGCGGCCGTGGCAGGCGAACCGGCCGATGCGGTGGTCTCCGGGCTCCCCTGGACGGTCATGCCCCGGGAACAGCGCGAGCTCATCCTGGACGCCGTGGCCGAAGTCCTCACGCCCGGAGGCCGGTTCACCACCTTCGCCTATCTGCACGCGTCCTGGACCCCGCCCGCCCGTCACTTCACCGCCGAACTGGCCCTCCGCTTCGGCGAGTTGGAACGGTCGCCCGTGGTGTGGGCGAACCTTCCACCCGCGTTCGTACACCGGGCCACCCAGAAGTCGTGACCGGGCGGGACACCGCCGCTCACCGGCCCGTCTCCGTGGTACCGGCCAGCGCACGGTCCAGCCAGACAATGATGGTCGGGAACACCTCGGGCAGTTTGCTCACCGCGCAGTGTCCGGTGTCGGGAACGAGGTTCACGACGGTGTCGCGGCGCCCCCGGAAGACGAGGGTGTCGTGCTGGGGCACATGGACGTCGTCGGCGCCGTCGACCACCGGCATGGGGCTGTTGCTGTCCTGGTCGAGCAGCGGGCGGAGGGAGGACTCCGCCCGGTGCAGGGCCAGTTCGTCGGGGGTGGGCGGCGCGTCGAAGCCCATCGTGTTGCCGAGGATCCCGTCCATCCCGAAGGCGTACGTCCGCACTTCGGTGAACGCCGCCTCGACCGGCCCGCCCAGCACCACTGCGGCGTCGACCTCACCGCCCGAGACCCGATCGGGCCGAGAAGTATCCGCCCATCGAGATGCCCAGGTGCGCGACCACGCCGTTGCCCAGCGACCGGGCGTGCCCGATCAGCCCGGTGACGATCTCCGCGCCGCCGGCGCCCGCGCCGGCGCGGACAAGACCGGCGTCACTGAAGGCGTCGCGCAGTTCAGGTCCCGTTGGCCGCTCCGAAAGCTCCGCATGATCTCCTGGCGTTCCGCACAGGCTGTCTCGCGGGAGGACTGACGCATGGAGTTGCGCAGCGTCGAGGAGCTGATGGACCTGCTGTACGCCTGCCGGGGCGCCTGGGACACCCCCGACCGGAGCGGCGATCCGGTCGACCTGCACGACCACGCACTGCAGACGGCCGCGCTACTGCGCCGAAGTCGCCCCGCCGACAAGGAACTCCAGATCGCAGGCCTGGTCCACGACATCGGGCATCTCCTGCAACCCGGGGACGACGCCGGACACGCCGGCCACGCGGCGGACGCCGTCCACGCCCTGCTCGGCGACCGCGTCGCCCACCTGGTCCGGCTGCATGTGCCCGCGAAGCGCTACCTGGCCACCGTCTCACCGGACCACGACCTGTCCGCGCAGAGCACCCTGACCCTTCGTGCCCAGGGCGGCCCCATGTCCCACTCCGAGGCCGCCGCCTTCGAGCACGATCCGCTCGCCGACGACGCGATCACCCTCCGCCAGGCCGACGACGCGGCCAAGGTCGTCGGCCTCGACGCGGGGGTCCTGGAGGACTGGCGCACGGTCCTGGGCATAGTGGCCGCCCGGAACTCATGGCTGCCCAACTCCCGTCTGGGGGCTGTCGACTGACGGTCCGTCATGAGATCGTACGGCGATGACGTCGTCGTCGTACGATCTGCGGGGCCGGGCCGTCCTGGTCACCGGCGGCACGCGCGGGATCGGGCGCGCGGTCGCCGAGGCGTTCGCCGGAGCCGGGGCACTGGTGTGCGTGAGCGCGCGGGACGCCGGTGAAGTGGCGCGCGCCGCCGAGGAGTTGGGCGGGGTCGGACTGGCCGGTGATGTCGGCGACCCCGAACACCCTCGGGAGTTGGCCGAGTTCGCGCTGCGCGCGTTCGGGCGGATCGACGTGGTCGTCAACAACGCGGCGACGAACCAGCCGTACGGCCCGCTGATGGAGGCCGATCCGGATGCCTGGCGGACGGCGTTCGCGGTGAACGTCGAGGCGCCGCTGCGGTTGACCCAGTGCGCGTGGCGGGCGTGGATGCGGGAGCACGGCGGCTCGGTGGTGAACGTGTGTACGGAGGGTGCCGGGCATGTCGGGCCGAACGTGGGGGCGTACTCCACCAGCAAGGCGGCGCTCCTTCACCTCACGCAGCAGCTCGCGGGGGAACTGGCGCCCGGGGTGCGGGTCAACTCCGTCTCCCCCGGACTCGTCCGCACCGAGATGGCGCGCTTCGTATGGGAGCCGGGCGAGGCGGAGGTCGCCGCAGGGCTGCCGCTCGGCCGGATCGGGGAACCGGCCGACATCGCACGGGCCGTGCTGTGGCTGGCCTCCGACCAGGCCGGGTGGATCACCGGGGCGGATCTGCTGGTGGACGGCGGGACACGGGTGCGGGCGGCGTACACGTCGGGCGGGTACGCCGTCCACGACCGGCTGAGGTCGGCGGTGCCGCCCCGGCCGTAGCGGTCTCCGTGAGGATCACGGGAACAGGGCGATCCCCACGAGGACCAGCAGGACGATCCCGGCGACGAGTGCGACGGTGGCCCAGGTCCCGCGGTGCTTGATCGTGGTCGTGGGCCCGCCGCCGCGCGGGCGGTCCTCCGGCAGCACGGGGTGTGCCGGTCGGTCGCTCGCGTAGAACTGTTCGTCGGTCGGGTAGTGGTTGCGCGGGTCTTCGAAGGCCCTCGGATCGATGCCGTGTGCACTGGCCATGGGAACTCCTCGCGCGGTGCTCACCAGGGCCGGGACCCGGCGGTCACCGGGACTCGGATCCGGGGTGGCGGGTTACCACTTGCCGGGCGCGTAGTCCTTCAGGAAGACGCCGTACAGGTCCTCGCCCTGCTCGCCGCGCACAATGGGATCGTAAACCCGGGCCGCTCCGTCGACCAGGTCGAGCGGGGCGTGGAAGCCCTCCTCGGCGAGGCGGAGCTTGTCGTAGTGGGGGCGTTCGTCGGTGATCCAGCCGGTGTCGACGGAGGTCATGAGGATGCCGTCGGTCTGGAACATCTCCTGGCCGCTGGTCCGGGTCACCATGTTCATCGCGGCCTTGGCGGCGTTGGTGTTCGGGTGACCGGCGCCCTTGTAGCCGCGGCCGAAGACGCCCTCCATCGCGGAGACGTTGACGATGTACGCGCGCTCGCTGGCCGCGGCCTTGGCGGCGGCGGCCATGGCCGGGCGGAGCTTGCTGATCAGGATGAACGGCGCGGTGTAGTTGCAGAGTTGGGTCTCCAGCAGCTCCACCGGGGAGATCTGCTCGATGGTCTGCACCCAGGTGTTGGTGTCGACCACGTCGGGGACCAGACCGCCGGCGTCGATCGCGGTGCCGTCGAGGTGCCGGGCGACGCTGGCGTTGCCCGCGACCAGGGCGAGGTCGGCGACCTGCTGGGCGTCGAGGCCGGAGATCCCGACGGGCAGCGCGGCGAGGCCGTCGACCGCGCCGGACCCGAAGGCGCCGATGACGTGGTGGGCGGGCAGCTCACCGGCGGGCAGCGGGGCGCTCTCGCCGTCGACGAGGGCCGCGTAGGCGGAGGGCAGCCGCCGTACGGTCTGCGTCGCGTTGTTGATCAGGATGTCGAGCGGGC
Organism: Streptomyces hokutonensis; assembly: GCF_042751305.1. Taxonomy (GTDB): domain Bacteria; phylum Actinomycetota; class Actinomycetes; order Streptomycetales; family Streptomycetaceae; genus Streptomyces; species Streptomyces hokutonensis_A. Next base: position 471,706 of record NZ_JBHYWD010000001.1, on the reverse strand, counting down.
CCGCCTCTGCCATCCGGTCGGCGAGGGCAACGGCCTGGGCCGGGTCGCGCAGGTCGATGCCGACGACCTCCAGGCGGTGCAGCCAGTCCGCGGAGTCGTCCATGGCCTTGAAGCGGCGGATGGCGTCCTTGGGGAAGCGCGTGGTGATGGTCGTGTGGGCGCCGTCGCGCAGCAGCCTCAGCGCGATGTACATGCCGATCTTGGCGCGACCGCCGGTGAGCAGGGCGCGCTTGCCGGTGAGGTCGGCGTGGACGTCACGCTTCTCGCGGTTCATGCGAGCGCAGTCGGGACAGAGCTGGTGGTAGAAGTAGTCGACTTCCACGTACCGGGTCTTGCAGGTGTAGCAGGAGCGCGGGCGCTGCAGTATCCCGGCGATCCGGCCCTCCTCCGTCACCGACGACGGGAGCAGGCCCTCGGTCTCGTCGTCGATGCGCTGGGCGGAGCCGGTCGCGGTGGACTCGGTGACGGCCTTGTCGTGCGCGGTCTTCGCGGCCCGGCGCTCCTGGCGGCGGCGCTGCTTGACGCTGCGGTAGATGCCCGCGGTGGCGCGGCGCACGGTGATCGCGTCGGGGTGGTCGACGTCGATCTTCTCCAGTTCGTCGAGCACGCTGAGGCAGACGGCCAGCCGCTCGGGGTCGATGCCGGGCCCGTACACGACCTCGTCCGGGGTCGTGGAGCCGTTCTCTGTCACCGTCATCGCGCTGCCGTTTCCTTGGGTCGTCCGCGGCGGCGCTCAGAGCGCACCGGCCGTCGAACAGGGAATTTTACGGAGCGCCGGGCCGCAGCACCAAACTCGTTCCGCGTCACGACCCGCAGGCGGTGATGAGTGTCTCCACCTCCTCGGTGAGGGCACGGGCGAACACATCGAGATCCGGTACGGCCTCGGCGTCTGCGACGAGCCCGTAGTGCACGTGTCCGCGGAAGGTGGAGACCGCGACCGCGAGGGACTGACCACTGGCCAGCGGGGCGTACGGGAAGACCGCGGTGACCGGGTTGCCGCCGAGCTTGAGACCGATGCTGGGCAGAGGGACGCTGGTGACGAGGATGTCGAACCAGAGCCGGGCGGCCTGCGCGGCGAACGGTCCGCCGAGCCGGTGGCCGAGCGCCGGTACGTGGTCGGCCAGCAGGGCGACGGCGCCGGCGCCCCGGTTGGGTCCGGCGTCCTTGTTGCGGTCCATGGCCGCGCGCACGGAGTCGAGCCGGGCCAAGGGGTCCGGGTCGTCGACGGGCAGCCGTATCAGGTACCCGGAGAGCCGGTTGCCCTGTGGTTGCGCGCTGCGCGGGCGCCGTTTGGAGACGGGGATCAGGGCGCGGGGCGCGACGCCCTCGCTGCCGTCGCCGCGTTCGTCGAGCCAGCGGCGCAGGGCGCCCGCGACGACGGCGATGAGCACGTCGTTGACAGTGCCGCCGACGGTCTTGCGGATCCGGTGCACGTCGTCGAGGTCGACGACGACTCCGGCGGTACGGCGGGTGCCCGACGGCTCGGAGGCCAGTGCCGCCGACGAGCGGACGTCGAGGGTCGAGCGGGCGACGGACGCCCCGATGTCGAGGGCCCGCCCGACGTCGGACAGGGCACCCCGCAGCAGCCCGGGCAGCTTGCGCACATCGGGCAGCAGGCCGCGCGCGGGCTCCTCGGGGCGGGGCCGCCGCTCGGGCATGTCCATCGGGTCGAGGATCGCGGCGGCGAGGGTCAGCGCCCGCAGTCCGTCGGCCAGGGCGTGGTGGAACTTGAACAGCACGGCGAAGGAGACACCGTCCTCGCCGGGCAGCACATGCGCCTCCCACGGGGGCCGGCTGCGCTCCAGCGGGCGTTCCATCAGCCGGCCCGCGACCTCCTGGAAGTCGGCGGTCGGGGCGTGCAGCCGGACGTGGTGCAGCGGGTCGAAGTCGGGGTCCTCCTCGCGGGTGGCGCTCCCGAAGGACAGGGACAGCGGCTGCCACACGTCCCGGATGCGCATGCGCAGCCCGGGGACGGCGGCGGCGCGGGCGGCGAGGAGGTCGGCGGCGTGGGCTCCCGCGGTCGGCGAGTGCGCGGAGAAGACGCCGAGCGCGCCCAGGTGCATCGGGTTCCGGTCGGACTCGATGTTCCAGAACGCCAGGTCGAGAGGAGCGAGCAGGTCAGAAGTCAAAGGCTTGCCTCGCGTCGACTAGGGGTGAGCAAGCAGTCAAGCGCCGACAAGCGATTACGGTCAAGTACGATCAAGCTACGCACAGTTAACAGCAGGTAACGACTCGCCCAGGTCCCGCCCCTGCGGGAGGGGCGGGACTCCAGTGGCGCCTGAGATCACTTCAGTGCCGGTGGTCCCGCCTGGGGTGACGTACCCCACTCCGACGGGTGCGGGCCGACCGTGAAGTCCAGCGACCTTACGGACCTCAGCAGCCCGGTGGTCAGATAGGTGCGGTCGTACGACGTCCCGTCCGTCCGGGCCGCCTGGATGTAGCGGTCGCCGGCCGAGGTGCCGGGCGCCTCGATGGTGAGCGCGCCGTGCGGGTAGTAGCGGCGGTCCAGGGTCAGGTCGACCCGTTCGAAGACGGGCGTGGACAGGCCCCAGGTGTCGTAGCCGGGCTGGACCGGGAAGATCCCGATCGACGACAGCACGTTCCAGGCGGACATAGTGCCGAGGTCGTCGTTGCCGGTCATACCGGTCGGCCCGTCCGTGAACAGGGTCAGCGCGGCATGCACGACATCGGTCGTCTTCCAGGGCTGTCCGGTCGACAGATAGGTGTACGGGGCGATGAGGTCGGGCTCGTTCTGCGGGTTGTACCTGTCCGCGTTGTAGTAGTCGTACGGCCCGTTGACCCACACCTCGCGGGCGGTCTTCGCGGGGTCGGCGAGCAATTGGTCGTAGGCGAAGAAGGAGTCCAGCCGGGCGTTGGCCGCCTGTTGCCCGCCGATGAGGTCGACCATGCCGGGCAGGTCCTGCGGCACCAGCCACTGGTACTGCCACGACGTGCCCTCGTGGAAGCCCTCGCTCTGCGCCGGGTCTGCCGGACCGACGAAGGCGCCGGAGGCGTCCCGGGCGCGGAAGAAGCCGGTGGAGGGGTCGAAGATGTTCCGGTAGCTCTGTGCGCGGGCCGCATAGCGTGCGGCATCGGCCCCATGGCCCAGCTCACGGGCCATCTGCGCGAGCATCGCGTCCGAGAGGGCGTACTCCAGGGTGGCCGAGGCCCCGTGGTCGTAGTCGGAGTCACCGGGCTTCGCGTGCGGGCGGTCCTTGATGTACGGCGCGAAGCCTTCGGCGATGTACTCCTTGTTGGCTTCCCGCCCGACCGCCGCCGATTCGGTGGGCGGCACGCCGTCGGCGTTCTGCTTCAACGCCCGGTAGGCACGCTCCTCGTAGCCCTTCAACAGGCCCTGCTGGTAGGCGTTGGTCAGGAACGGTGTGACCGGGTCGCCGGTCATGATGTTCGTCTCGACCGTGCCGTAGCCCCACTTGGGCAGCCAGCCGCTCTCCTCGTCGATCTTGATCACCGAGATCGCCATGTCCCGGGCCTCGCGGGGTGCGAGCAGGGCGAGGAGCTGGGACTGGGTGCGGTAGGTGTCCCACAGGGACCAGTTCTGGTAGTACGTGAAGTCCCTTGCCCGGTGCACCTGTTGGTCCCAGCCGGTGTAGCGGCCGTCTGCGTCGCTGCCGATGTTGGGCGCGAGGAAGGACCGGTACAGGGACGAGTAGAAGGTCCGGCGCAGACCGTCGGAACCACCCTGCGCGCGCACGTCGTCGAGCCGGTCCTCCCAGGCCCGCTGGGCGCGGTGGCGCACCGCGTCGAACGAACTCCCGCCCTCCGCACGGAGGTTGACCGCCGCGCCGTGCGCGTCGACGTACGACAGGGCGGTCGTCGCCTCGACCGTACGGTCCTTGCTCGTGTCGAAGCGGACGTACGCGCCGCCGCTCCCGGTCCTGGAACCGGCGGTCACCGTTGGACCGTTCCAGGTGCCGTAGGTGGCGAAAGGCCGGTCGAAGCGGGTGATGGTGTAGACGGTGTAGGGCTTGGTGTCCTGGCAGAAGCCGCGGCCCGTGATGGTGGTGCGCACGGTCCGGTTGTCGAGGACCTCCACCTTCGAGGAGACGCCGGAGTGCAGCGACTGGGCCGCGTTGAGCAGGACGTTGGCCTTGTCGGTGGCCGGGAAGGTGTAGCGCTGGACGCCGGTGCGGGCAGTCGCGGTCAGTTCGGCCTCGATGCCGGTTTTCAGACCGACTTGGTAGTAGCCGGGGCTCGCGTGTTCGTCGTCGTGGCTGAACTCGGCCGCGTACTGGGCGTAGTCCGTCTGTGTCACCTCACCGGTCGTGGGCAGTACGGGCAGGTCGCCGCCGAGCCCGCAGCCGACGCCGGAGAGGTGCACGAGGGAGAAGCCGCGGATGTGGTTCCGGGAGTAGTCGTAACCGGTGTTGTGGCCGGTGTCCGGCGAGAACTGCACCATGCCGAAGGGCACGGCGGCACCGGGATAGGTGTTCCCGTCGTTCTCGGTGCCGATGAACGGGTTGACCAGGTCGGTGAGTTGACCATCGGCAGAGGCCTCGGCTGCGGCGGGGGCGGCGAACAGCGCGGACACTGCCACCGCCCCCGCCATGCACAACCGCAGGCGCCGGGTCCATCTCATGGGTCCTCCAAGGGAGTTCAGGTGGTGGGGCACCCTGCGGGGGTCGCCTGCGAGGCGTCGCGGATCAGGGCCTGCTGAGCGGCCTTCACCCGTTGCGCGTCGGGCTTCAGCACCCGCCTGTCGTACGTCATCAGGCCGTTCAACTCACCCTCGACATCGGAGATCTGGGTGTAGACCGCGCCGTTGCTCCCCTGGCAGGTCAGCGCGTGCACCTCGGCGAGCTTGGCGAGGTAGTCGTCGGTGTAGGCGGCCGGGTCGACGTCCACGTACGACTGCTGGACCGACCAGGCGTGGCCGGGCACCGCGAGCCCGAGACCTCCGTACTCGCCACTCACCAGGGCGCGTTGGCCGTCCGGATGGGGTGGCAGGGCGGGGCTGGGATAGCCGTGCTCGTCGATGATGTCGCCGGTACCGCCGTCCACGCCCAGGTTGATGCCGGACATGCTGTTGACGAGCCGCGTCGGGTCCCAGGCCTTCGCCTGGTCGGCGATACGGGCCTCGTCGTACTGGCCCCAACCCTCGTTGAACGTCACCCACATGACGATCGACGGGCTGCTGATGTGCTGGTCGATCATCCGCTTCAGCTCGCGCTCGTACTCGGCGCGGGCGGTGGGCGACGGGGTCACCCCGGCGGTCATCGCGGGCATGTCCTGCCACACCATGAGGCCGAGCCGGTCGGCCCAGTAGAACCAGCGGTCGGGCTCGACCTTGATGTGCTTGCGCACCGCGTTGAAGCCCAACTCCTTGTGCACCTTGAGGTCGTGGGCGAGTGCCTCGTCGGTCGGCGCGGTGTAGAGGCCGTCCGGCCAGAAGCCCTGGTCGAGGGTGGCCATCATGAAGACCGGCTTCCCGTTGAGGACCGTGCGCGGGACGCCGTCGACCTTCTCGACGGCGATCGAACGCATCCCGAAGTAGCTGCCGACGCGGTCCTTGCCGACGGTGACCTTCAGGTCGTAGAGGAACGGGTTGTCGGGCGACCAGAGTTGGGGGTTCTTGATGGTCAGGGTGAGTGGGGCGCCGGTGCGGCCGTGTGCTGTCGCGACCTCGCGCTTGCCGTCGTACGCCGTCGCCGTGATCGGTACGCCGTCCCGAACTCCCTTCGCCTCGACGGAGAGTTGGCTCCTGGCGACGTCCGGGGTGAGCTTGAGGGAGTCGACGTGGTCGGGGGCGACCGGCTCCATCCAGACCGTCTGCCAGATGCCGGAGGTCGGGGTGTACCAGATGCCGCTCGGGTCGAGGCGTTGCTTGCCGATCGGGGGGTTCTCGCCGTTCGCCGCGTCGGTGGGGTCGTAGACGCCGACGATCAGCTCCTGGGTGCGGCCGGGCTTCAGGGCGTCGGTGACGTCGGCGCTGAACTTGTCGTAGCCGCCCTGGTGTTCGGTGACCTTCGTGCCGTTGACGTAGACCTCGGCCCGCCAGTCGACGGCACCGAAGTTGAGCATCAGCCGCTTGCCCGAGCCGATCTTCCAGTCGGCGGGGACGGTGAAGGTGCGGCGGTACCACATGCGGTCCTCGTGCCGTTCGAGACCGGAGAGCTGGGACTCGACGGGGTACGGGACGAGGATGCGCTCGGCGAGTGTCCGGCCGACGGGCGGGGACTCGCCCGCTGCGGCCGCCGCGAACTGCCAACTCCCGTTGAGGTTGCGCCAGTCGGTGCGGGTGAGCTGGGGGCGCGGGTACTCGGGGAGGGCGTTGCGCGGGCCCACCTGGTCGGCCCACTGGGTGCGCAGTTCGTAGGTGGAGCGGTTCGGGCCAGTACTCCAGAAGGCGTTGATAACGTTGCCATCGGCCGTGGCAAGCCCCGCCTCGCCGTCGTAGCGGATGTCCGCGGTGCCGGTCGCGGTGCCGGTTTTGTTGCCGACCACCGGCTCGGTGAGGGGCACGAGCAGGGTTCGCGGGTCGGCCGGGTCCAACTCGGCCGTCCCCAGGGGCCACTTGGCGCCGCCGATCACCGCTTCGAGGTGGTCGGTGAGGTCGGCCGGGGGTGCGGCGAGGGGCTGGGCGAAGTCGAGCTTGAGGGTGCGGCCGGTGCTGGTGACCTTGGCGGCGAGGGCGCCGTCGTAGTCGTAGCCGTCGGGGAGGCGGAAGGCCGACTGCGGGACGGGGACCTTGGTGCCGCCGGGTTCGGTCCAGCGGAGGTGGAGGTTGGAGCCGCCGTAGTGCTCGAAGTACTCGACCTTGATGTCGTAGGCCGTGCCGGCGGTCAACTCGACGGGGGCGGCGGTCTGTTCGCGGTCCCAGTCGTCGACCCAGTGGTCGATGACGAGCTGTCCTCCGATCCAGAGGCGGAAGCCGTTGTCGCCGATGATCGAGAAGGTGTGGGGGCCGGACTTCGTCGGGACGATCTTTCCGGTCCAGCGGATGCTGACGTCGTCGGACTGGCCGGTGGTGAAGGCGAGTCGGGGTTCGAGGTTGTCGAAGTCGAGGTTGGGGTCGACTCCCGTGGCCTTGAGGTCGGCGAAGTCGAAGGCGCCGGGGGCGGACTGGGTGTAGTACTCGCCCTTCAGGCCGTGGATCTCGACGGGGTCGGCGGCGGCGGTCGCGGTGGGGACGGCGGCCAGAGCGGCGATGCCGAGTGCCAGCGCGAGCAGTAACGCGAGTCGGTCTCTGAGACGTCTGATGCGCACGGAACCTCCATAACAACGTTGTCATGGGCAGCAGTTGGCATGACAACACGGATTCCGCCTTCCGTCCAGGGACATGACAAGCCTGCGTCACGACAAGGCAAAGCCCCGGTGCGGTCGGGACGCACCGGGGCCGGTGTTCGCAACTACGTGACTACGTGACCAGTTGGCCCTTCCCGAGGGCGATGACCCCGCCCTTGGAGACCGTGTACAGGTCGGCGTCGCGCTCCGGGTTGACGCCTATCGTCGCGCCCGGCGGCACCTCGACGTTCTTGTCCAGGACGGCGCCGCGGACCACCGCACCCCGCCCGATGTGGACGTTGTCGTGCAGGATCGAGCCCTGGACGACCGCTCCCGGGTCGACCACCACGCCCGGGGAGAGCACCGAGCGCGTGACCTGGCCGCGGATGAGGCACCCGGAGCTGATGATCGACTCGCTGGCCATGCCGCCGGCGTTGAAGCGGGCCGGGGAGAGCTGGCCGGAGTGGGTGTAGATGGGCCAGTTGCGGTTGTAGAGGTTGAAGGCGGGGCGCTCGGCGATGAGGTCCATGTGGGCGTCGTAGTAGGCGTCCAGGGTGCCCACGTCGCGCCAGTACCCCTGGTCGCGGGTGGTCTCGCCGGGGACGTGGTTGGCGCTGAAGTCGTAGAGCGCGGCCTCGCCCCGGTCGGTGAGCGCGGGCAGGATCGAGCCGCCCATGTCGTGCACCGAGCCGATGTCCTCGGCGTCCCGCTGGAGGGCCTCGATCAGGGTCTTGGTGGTGAAGATGTAGTTGCCCATCGAGGCGTAGACGCACTCGGGGTCGTCGACCAGGCCCGGCGGGTCGGCGGGCTTCTCCAGGAAGCGCTCGACCGTCTGGCCGTCCGAGCCCGGCGTGATCACGCCGAACTGCGAGGACTCCGCGCGCGGGACGCGGATTCCGGCCACGGTGACGCCCGCGCCGCTGTCGATGTGCTGGGCGAGCATCTGCCGGGGGTCCATGCGGTAGACGTGGTCGGCGCCGAAGACCGCGACGTACTCGGGACGCTCGTCGTAGATCAGGTTCAGCGACTGGAGGATCGCGTCCGCGCTGCCGAGGTACCAGCGCGGGCCCAGGCGCTGCTGGGCCGGGACCGGTGTGACGTAGTTGCCGAGCAGGCTGGACATGCGCCAGGTGGTGGTGATGTGGCGGTCCAGCGAGTGCGACTTGTACTGCGTGAGGACGCAGATGCGCAGGACGTCGGCGTTGACGAGATTGGACAGCACGAAGTCCACGAGGCGGTACGTCCCGCCGAACGTGACCGCCGGTTTCGCACGGTCCGCGGTCAGGGGCATCAGTCGCTTGCCCTCACCGCCCGCGAGCACGATTCCGAGCACCGAAGGACCACCACGACGCATGGCCGCTCCCCTCACCCTGGTTGATCCCAGCCTGCCCCTGAGCAGCGCACACTAAGCCTGTTTGAGGATCTCCGCGTAGAGCCGCGCGGTGCGCAGCGCCACGGCGTCCCAGCCGAACTCGCCCACCGCGCGCTTCCGCCCCGCCTCGCCCATGCGCTTCGCAGTCTCCGGGTCGGCGAGCACGGAGTCGAGGGCCGTCGCCAGGTTCTCCTCGAAGTTTTCCTCGACGGACACCAGCAGGCCGGTCTCGCCGTCCGCCACCACCTCGGGGATGCCCCCGACCCGGGAGGCGACCACGGCGGTACCGCAGGCCATCGCCTCCAGGTTCACGATCCCGAGGGGCTCGTAGACCGAGGGGCAGGCGAAGACGGTGGCGTGGGTGAGGAGCTGGATGACCTCCGGGCGGGGCAGCATCTGGGGAATCCAGTGCACGCCCTCGCGGACCCGGCTCAGCTCCTCGAAGAGGTCGCGGAACTCCCGGTCGATCTCCGGCGTGTCGGGCGCGCCCGCGCACAGCAAGACCTGCGCGGCCGGATCGAGACCGCGCACCGCGCGCAGCAGATGGGGCACGCCCTTCTGGCGGGTGATGCGGCCGACGAACAGCACGTAGGGGCGGTCGGGGTCGATGCCGAGCCGGGTGAGCACGTCGGTGCCGTGGTCGGGTTGGTAGAGCGTGGTGTCGATGCCGTTGTGGATGACCCGCACGGTGGCCGGGTCCAGTGACGGGTAGCAGCTGAGGATGTCCTCGCGCATGGCTCCCGATACCGCCACCACGGCGTCCGCGGCCTCGATCGCGGTGCGCTCGGCCCAGCTGGAGAGGGCGTATCCGCCGCCGAGCTGCTCGGCCTTCCAGGGGCGCAGTGGCTCCAGGGAGTGGGCGGTCATGATGTGCGGGACGCCGTAGAGGAGCTTGGCGAAGTGGCCGGCGAGGTTGGCGTACCAGGTGTGGGAGTGGACGAGTTCGCGGCCTTCGAGGGCGGCGGCCATGGAGAGGTCCACGGAGAAGGTGCGCAGGGCGTCGTTGGCGCCGTCCAGGGTCGGCCAGGAGCGGTGGCGCACGACGCCCTCCGTGCGGCCCTCGCCCCAGCAGTGCACGTCCAGGTCGACCAGGGGCCTCAACTCCCGGGCCAGGAACTCCACATGGACGCCCGCGCCGCCGTACACATCCGGCGGGTACTCCCGGGTCAGCAGTCCCACTCGCACCCGTAACCCCTTGATCTCGGCGGCTGATTGCACTCATGGTCACCCAGAAGCGGCTTTCGCGGAAGGGCCGGGCGGCTGTGTGAAGCAGCAGTCGCCGCAGACCCCGCCCCCGGGGACCCGGTAGTAGAGGCAGCAGCTGCGGCGCCGGAAGGCGGTTCCGGTGAGGATTCCGGTGCCGGCGAGGAGGGGGTGGGCGAGGAGTTCCGCCGTGAGGGCACGCGCGCGCGTGGCCACTTCCGTACGGCCACGCGCGCGTGCCCAGCGGTCGAGTTCACGGGCCGCGCCCGCGAGCGCGGAGGCCGCGTTGCCCCACAGGAGGCCCGCGGACATGCGGTGGCGGGCGACCAGGGCGGCGGTCAGGGGTTCCAGGTGGCCGTGGAGCAGGACGTCCGCCAGGGCGTCGACGGGCAGCGGGCGGACCTCGGCCAGCCACAGGTCGTCCGGGGCACTGCTGCCCGCGTCCCAGTGCAGCAGGTGCGGGTCGAGGTCCGGGATACGGCCGTAGAGGGCGGCGCAGCCGAGCGCCGCCGACCACAGGCGGGCCGCGAGGGCCTGTTGGGCGATCGAGGCGGCAATGCGCAGCTCGGGGGCCTGGAGACGTTCCGCGACGTCATGGACACGGAAAGTCAGGGAATTTCTGTAAACATCCGACACCGGGTTTTCGTAGGTCGTCGCGAGCGTCGGCAGCGGGCCGTCCGGGGCTGCGCCCGTGCGTAGTACGAAGAAGCCGCCGAGGGGGCGGAGCGCGGCGAGTTCGGGGTCGAGGTCCACGAACAGCAGTAGTACCAAGGCTTCTAGGGGTTCCACCCAGGGGGTGTCCCCCTGATGTCACCCACCTTGGGGAGGACAAGGGGGGTTTCGTACTCCATCGGCAGTACTACCCAATCGGTGCTCAGGTACGACGACGGGAAGAACATCGACCGGCATCGTGTTCTGTATGAAAGCCGACCGTTCGCCGCGTGGTGCCAGAGGCCCCCGCCTGACGCAGAGGAGCTGCCGATGAGCGCCCTCGCGTTGTCCATCGTGCTGTCGCTCGTCTCCGCCGTGGCCTACGCGGGTGGAGCGATCGTGCAGGAGCGGGTCGCGGTGTCCTCCCCCGACCAGGAGTACGCGCCGCTGCGCCGCCCGAGCTGGTGGGCGGCGGTCGCGCTGAACGGCACCGGAGGTCTGCTGCACGTGGTGGCGCTGGCCTACGGCCCGCTGAGCCTGGTGCAGCCGCTGGGCGCGCTGACCATCGTGTTCGCGCTGCCGATGGCGGCCCTCTTCGTCGGCCGCAAGGCCGGTTCCACCGCCTGGCGCGGCGCCATCATGGCGACGATCGGTCTCGCCGGTCTGCTCTCCCTTGTCGGCGCCTCCGACAGCCACTCGCTGAGCACCGCCCAGCGGGTGTCCGTGGCGGTGTTCACCGGCGCGGTGGTCGCGACCCTGATGATCGCGGGCCGCGCGGCACACCGGCACCCGGCGGTGCGCAGCGTGCTGCTGGCGACCGCGTCCGGCATAGCGTTCGGCATGTCCTCGGTGTTCACGAAGACGGTGACGGTCGACTGGGACAACGGCGCGATATCGGCGACCGACATCCCCTTCCTCGCCGTGATCGCCGTGTTCGCGGTCGGCGGTCTGATGCTCTCGCAGGCCTCCTACCGGGGCGCGGGCCTCGCGGCTCCGCTGGCGATCCTGACGGTCGTGAACCCGGTGGTGGCGGCCGTCGTCGGCATCACGATGTTCGGCGAAACCTTCCGCTACGGCACGACGGGCACCCTGCTCGCCCTGAGCGCCGGAGTGGTCGCCGCCGGTGGCCTGATCCTGCTGACCACGGAGCGGCTGGAGAGCGAGCACGCACCGTCCACCACGGCGGCTCCCGTCGCGCCGTCGCCCATCGAGGAGTTGCTCGACGCCCTCCCTGGACAGCCCGTCGACGTGAGCGCGAACGTCGACGTGGACCTGGGCGTCACGGCCGGGGACGTTCTCGTCCCGACGCCGGCGGCGATCCCGGCCGACGAGGGTTACGGGACCCTGGAACCGGCCGGCTCGGCCGAAGCGCCGAGCTACTTCGGCCCGTTCCACGCCGGGCTGTACGTGATGATGCCGGTCCACGACCGGCATCGCACACGAGTCAAATCGTGACGCCACCGGCCCGCAGATAGGCGAGCGGGTCGATGTCGGTACCGAAGCCGGGCCCCGTCCGCACCTCGAAGTGCAGATGCGGGCCCGTGGTGTTGCCGGTGGACCCCGACCGCCCGATGCGCTGCCCGGCGCCGACGGACTGCCCGTCCCGCACCGAGATCGCGGACAGGTGGGCGTACTGCGAGTACCGCCCGTCGGCGTGCCGGATCACCACTTGATAGCCGTACGAGCCGCCCCAGCCCGCGGTGACCACCTGCCCTGCCTCGATGGCCTTGACCGAAGTGCCGGTGGGGACAAGGAAGTCGACGCCGGTGTGGTAGCCCTTCGACCAGGCGGAGCCCTCCGCGTGGTACGCCGTGCCGATGGGGGCGTTGACGGGGGCGACGAGGGAGCGACTCGTCGACTTCTTGGTGGTGGTCTTCTTCGTCTCGGTCCTGGTGGCTGCCTTGGTGGCCGGTTTCGTCGTCGTACGGGTCTTCGCCTCGGCCTTGGCGTGCAGGCTCAGCCGCTGGCCCGGCAGGATCAGGTCCGGGTCGTCGCCGACGGTCGTGCGGTTCGCGGCGTAGAGCCCGTGCCAGCCGCCGTCGACGCGCTCGGTCTCGGCGATCCCGGAGAGGGTGTCGCCACGCACGACCGTGTACATCTCGACGGTGCCCGCGCGGGACTGCGGTGTGGTCTGCGGCTGTACGTCCTTCACGGACCGCTTGACGGTCTGCGTCTTGGCGTCCTCGGCCTTGGTGCTGCCGGCCTTGGTGCTGCCGGTCTTCGTGCCCCCGACATGGATGTCGGGGGTGCCGCCGCCCCGGGTGAGCCCGGCACGCACCGAGCACACCGGCCAGGCGCCGGGGCCCTGCCCCTTGAGCACCTTCTCCGCGACGGCGATCTGCTGGTCCCGGGTGGCCAGATCCGCGCGGCTCGCGTACGCCCTGCCGCCGTAGGCCTCCCAGGTGGACTGGGTGAACTGGAGCCCGCCGTAGTACCCGTTGCCGGTGTTGATGCTCCAGTCACCGCTGGACTCGCAGGCTGCGACCTTGTTCCAGGTGCTCACATCGGCCGCCTGGGCGCTGCCCGCACCGGCACCGACGAGAGGGATCGCGATGCCCGCACCGCCCGCCGTGACCGTGAGGAGCGAGGAACGGTTGATCCTGTTCGGCTGATACCGGCGGTGCCGGCCGCGTACGGCCATGGAGAATCCCCCTCGACATATGTCAGGAGGGCCAAAAGTAAGCGCCACGAACAGGCCATGACAAGACGGCAACCGGCCGCCCTGTGGCTCAAGTGGCGAGCGGGCCGCTCCGGTTGCGGTGAGCGCGTGCGGGCGGGGTACCGGCAGGCCAGGATGGACCGAGCGGCAATACTGGCGAGCACGACCGGTACCACCGATGTTCAGGACCTTCCTGATCTTTGGGCTTGATCTTCCTGATCTTTAGGAGCCAACCGAATGAGCACTTCAGCGCAGATCGGCGTCACGGGCCTCGCGGTCATGGGCCGCAACCTCGCCCGGAACTTCGCGCGCAACGGCTATACGGTCGCCGTGCACAACCGGACCGCGTCCCGCACCCACGCCCTGGTGGAGGAGTTCGGCGGCGAGGGCGACTTCATCGCGGCGGAGACGGCCAAGGACTTCGTGACCGCGCTGGAGCGTCCGCGCCGGCTGGTCATCATGGTCAAGGCCGGTGAGCCGACGGACGCGGTGATCCAGGAGTTCGCCCCGCTCCTCGAACCCGGCGACATGATCATCGACGGTGGCAACGCGCACTTCGCGGACACCCGCCGCCGCGAGCGCGACCTGCGCGAACAGGGCATCCACTTCGTCGGCATGGGCGTCTCCGGCGGCGAGGAGGGCGCGCTGAACGGGCCGAGCATCATGCCCGGTGGCCCGAAGGAGTCGTACGACTCGCTCGGTCCGATGCTGGAGAAGATCTCCGCGAAGGCGGAGGACGGGGCGCCCTGTGTAACCCATGTGGGTCCCGACGGCGCCGGGCACTTCGTGAAGATGGTGCACAACGGCATCGAGTACGCCGACATGCAGCTGATCGGCGAGGCGTACCAGCTGCTGCGCGATGTCGCCGGGTACTCCCCCGCGCAGATCGCCGACATCTTCCGCACCTGGAACACGGGTCGGCTCGACTCCTACCTGATCGAGATCACCGCCGAGGTGCTGTCCCACGTGGACGCGGCCACCGGCAAGCCGTTCGTGGACGTGGTCGTCGACCAGGCCGAGCAGAAGGGCACGGGACGCTGGACGGTCCAGATCGCCCTCGACCTCGGCGTCCCGGTCTCCGGGATCGCGGAGGCGGTCTTCGCCCGCTCGATCTCCGGCCACGCGGCACTGCGCGAGGCCTCACGGGGTCTGGCCGGACCGACGGCGACCCCGCTGGGCGAGGCCGAGGCGGGGGCCTTCGCGGACCGGGTCGAGCAGGCGCTGTACGCGTCGAAGATCGTGTCGTACACGCAGGGCTTCCACGAGATCGCGGCGGGCAGCGAGGAGTACGACTGGAACGTCGACCTCGGCGCGGTCTCCTCGATCTGGCGCGGCGGCTGCATCATCCGCGCGGCCTTCCTGGACCGTATCCGTGCCGCGTACGACGCCCGCGCGGACCTGCCGAGCCTGCTGTCCGACGAGACCTTCGCGCAGGAGATCGCGGCGGCGCAGGACGACTGGCGCGAAGTAGTCGTCGCGGCGACCCGCCAGGGCGTCCCGACGCCCGGTTTCTCCGCGGCCCTCGCCTACTACGACGCACTGCGCGCCGAGCGGCTGCCCGCGGCGCTCACGCAGGGACAGCGGGACTTCTTCGGGGCGCACACGTACCGCCGGGTGGACCGGGACGGCTCGTTCCACACCCTCTGGGGCGGTGACCGCTCGGAGGTCTCGGGCTGACCCCGTCTACTGCTGTGCCGAGCCCGCCTGCCGGGGATCCGGTCAGGCGGGCTGCCACAGTTCGATCCGGTTGCCCTCGGGATCGGTGACCCAGCCGAACCGTCCGACACCGTCCATGTCCTGTGTCTCCGCGTCCACGTCCGCGCCCTTGGCGCGCAGTTGCGCGAGCATCGCGTCGAGGTCACGGACCCGGAAGTTCAGCATGGTCTGCTGGGTCCGGGACCCGAAGTAGTCGGTGTCGGCCGGAAAGGCCGCGAACACCGTCGGCCCGGCCTCCTGCTGCCACAACCCGTGCTCGTCGACGTCCAGGCCGAGGCAGTCGCGGTACCAGGTGGTCAGGGCCGCCGGGTCGCCGGCCCGCATGAAGTGTCCGCCGATTCCAAGCACACGTTCCATGTCAGCCATCCTGCCAGGAGGGTGGCCGGGACGGCGGGCTCAGGCGGGCTCAGTCGGGCCGGGCGTCATGACCGACCGGCCGGGCGACCTGCGGGTGCCCGGCTTCATGCGGCCGGCTTCAGGTGAGCGGCGGTCCCGGCTCCGGGTTCGGCACGGGTTCCGGGCCCGGCGGGATGGGCGATGGAGAGGGCTCCGGGGTCGGACGGGGTGGGACCGGGCCGGGGACGGGGCCCGGCGTGGGCCGGGGCGTCGGCGGTTCCGGGTCCGGGCCCGGTGTGGGGCCGGGGCCGGGAGTCGGGCCCGGCGGTACGGGACCGGGGCCCGGGATCGGTCCCGGGGGTACGGGGTCAGGGCCAGGGGTCGGTCCGGGTGGTACAGGGTCGGGGTACGGGTTGGTCATGGTGTCCTCCAGCCAGTGGGTGCGTCGGCTCTGGACTACTCCCCCGCCTACCCAGCACCCGAGCCGCCACTCACCCGGGCGGCCTCATCCGGCGCACAGTCCCCGGGCTCTGCCGAACTCACCCCACCCGCACCGCCCGAGCCCCCGCACCCAGCCCCAGCCACGGGCTCGACAACACCGGCACCGTCGTGGTCGTCAGTTGCCGGGCGCCGGCCATGGACCCCTGTGCAAGGACAATCGCGTCGGCGTCCCCGACCGCATCCACGGCGTCGGCGACCAGACGGGCGCGGCCCTCGTTGTCGCCGGTCTCGAAGCGGGCCCAGGCGCCTTCCACGAGGAGGGTGCGGACCGCGACGGGGCGGTCGATGCGGCGGGCCTCCTCCTCGATCAGCGCCGCGGTCGGCCCCAGCGTGCTCTCCAGCGTGGCGGCCACGACGACCCGGGTACCGGTGGCGACGGCGGCGGCCGCCATCGGTCGGTCACCGCGCAGCACCGGTACGCCGACATCGGCACCGGCCGACTCCGCCACCGCGCCGATGGTCGAGCAGGTGCACAGGACCGCCCGGGCCCCTTGGGCGACGGCCTCCTCAAGCGCGTGCCGTACCGCGTCGGTCACCGCTTCCGGGCCCTCGCGGCGGGCCCGCGCCAGCAGCTCCTCGTCGACGAAGTGCCGTAGTTCCAGGCCCTGGTGGTCCTCGTCGCGCAGGGCGTCGAAGACCGGGATGTGGGCCGGTGAGGTGTGCAGGAGGGCGAGCACGCCGGCGGGACCTTTCGTCAGAATGCTCACGAAGACAGGGCCTTCGGTTCTAGAACCGTCCGGGATGCGCCGTCAGCCACTCCATCGCCGCCTTCTGCAGCGCGGGGTCCGCGGCCGGGGCCTCGTCGGGGTGGCGGGCCGCCCACTTCACGACGTACGGGCAGAGCGGGGCGACGACGATGCCCTCGCGGGCGGCGATGCCGTACAGCTCGCGGGCCAGTGAACCCGCGATGCCCTTTCCCTCGTGGGCCGGTTCCACGATCGTGTGGACCGGGACGAGGGCGCGCTGGGGCGATTCGAGGACGAAGTACTCGATGTGGCCTACGACTTCGCCGTCGCCGATCGCCTCCAGGCGGCCCGCCGCCCGGTCGTCGCGGATCTCGATCTCGCTCATGGGCCTTCTCCTGGTGTGGTGGTCAGGCCGTGACGGCCTGCGGGCTGCGCGCCTGCTCCGAACCCGGCACCGGCTCGGACGGATCGGCACCCAGGCCCACGATCCGGTTGGCGGAGTCCACGTGCACGACCCGGGGCCGAAGCGCCCGCGCCTCGGCGTCGGACACCTGAGCGTAACTGATGATGATCACCAGGTCTCCGGGATGCACGAGGTGGGCGGCGGCACCGTTGATGCCGATCACGCCCGAGCCCCGCTCGCCCTCGATGACATACGTCTCCAGGCGGGCGCCGTTGGTGATGTCGACGATGTGGACCAGCTCGCCGGGCAGCAGATCGGCGGCGTCCAGCAGCTCGGCGTCGATGGTGACGGAGCCGACGTAGTGCAGGTCGGCCTGGGTGACGGTGGCACGGTGGATCTTGGATTTGAACATGGTGCGCAGCATCGGACACTCCCGGGACTCGGCTCCCTGCCCGCAGTCGCGGGTCAAGGGCTGGTTTCACAGTATCCGTTGCGGTTGCCTGGTCTCCCGTGGGGGATGAATGTGGCCACAGAGGCTGGATCAGCACCTGGGAGGCACCGTGACCACCGCATCAGAGCCCCGGGTGTCGGGGCTGGAGATACGTTCCATCGACTACGTCCCCCTGAACGAGCGCCACGGCAAGCTGTGGCACCTCGGCCCCCTGTGGTTCATGTCGAACGCGCAGATCGCCACGCTGGCGGTCGGTCTGATCAGCATCACCGAGGGCGGCAACCTCATCTGGTCGCTCATCGCGATCGTCTCCGGCACCCTGCTCGGCACCTTCTTCATGGCCTTCCACTCGGCGCAGGGCCCGCAGCTCGGGCTGCCGCAGATGATCCAGTCGCGGCCCCAATTCGGTTACGTGGGCGCCCTGTTGGTGTGGCTGTTCGCCTATGTGCAGTACGCGGGCTTCAACGTCTTCAACACGATCCTGGCCGGTGAGGCCCTGCACACCACGGTGCACGGCAACACCAAGATGTGGGTGGCCGTGGTCACCGTGGTCGGTTTCGTGATCGCGCTGGTGGGCTACGACGTGATCCACAAGGCGGAGCAGTTCCTGACGTACACCTTCCTGGTCGTGTTCGGGATCTTCACCGTGGGTGTGCTGGCGACCCTGCACTACCCGGCGGGCTCCTTCGACCTCGGCGGTTTCTCCTGGACGCCGTTCCTGGCGCAGTTCGGCGTGGTCGCCGGCTACCAGATCAGCTGGGCGATCTACGTCTCGGACTACTCGCGCTATCTCCCGCCGGACGTGACCGTCCGCAAGACCTTCTACTGGACCTACTTCGGTTCGGCGCTGGGCGGGGTCTGGCTGATGACGCTTGGCGCGCTGCTCGCGGCCTGGGCGGGCAAGGACTTCGACACGATCCGCTCGATCAACGCGGCGGGCGACAAGGTGTTCAGCGGCTTCGGCGCGATCGTCCTCCTCTTCGCCACGCTCGGCCTGATCTCCGTCACCGCGCTGAACATGTACGGCGGTTCGCTGACCCTGATCAGCGCGATCGACTCGCTCAAGAAGGTCCAACCGACCGTGGGCGTCCGGGTGTTGACGATCGGGCTGACCGCCGCGCTCTCGCTGGTCGGCGCGTTTGCCGCGACCTCCGACTTCCTCACCAACTTCAACAACTTCCTGCTGCTGGTGCTCTATCTGTTCATCCCGTGGACCGCGGTCAACCTGATGGACTACTACGTGGTGCGCCGCGGCCACTACGCCATCGCGGAGATCTTCAACCCGCACGGCATCTACGGCCGTTGGGGCTGGCACGGGATCATCTCCTACCTGGTCGGCTTCGGTGTGATGGTGCCGTTCTTCTCCGTCGGCACCCTCTACGTCGGCCCCATCGCCCACGCCATGGACGGCGCCGACCTCTCCCTGTTCGTCGGACTGCCGGTGGCCGGCCTGCTGTATTGGTGGCTGAGCCGCTCGATCGACGTGGCGGCCGAGATCCGGGTGGCCGAGGCGGAGGCCGAGGAGCTGGAGAAGGCGGCGCACGAGCACCGCGAGCCCTGACACCCCGGATCCCTGACCCCGCGCTCCCTATACGACCGCGTCCGGTACCGGTACCACCTGCTTCGCGAACTGCGTGCGGTACAGCTCGGCGTATCGCCCGTCGGCGGCGAGGAGTTCGTCGTGCGTGCCGCGTTCCGAGATGCGGCCCGCCTCGACGACCAGGATCTGGTCGGCGGAGCGCACGGTGGACAGCCGGTGGGCGATCACCACGGCCGTGCGGCCCTGGAGTGCCTCCGTCAGGGCCTCCTGCACTGCGGCCTCCGAGGTGTTGTCCAGGTGGGCGGTGGCCTCGTCGAGGATGACGACGCGCTGGCGGGCCAGCAACAGGCGGGCGATGGTGAGGCGTTGGCGCTCGCCTCCGGAGAGGCGGTAGCCGCGTTCGCCGACGACCGTGTCCAGGCCGTCGGGCAGGGACCGTACGAGATCGTCGAGGCGGGAGCGGCGCAGGGCGTCCCACAACTCGTCCTCGGTGGCGGCCGGTTGGGCCAGCAGCAGGTTGGCGCGGACGGAGTCGTGGAAGAGGTGGCCGTCCTGGGTGACCATGCCGAGGGTGGCCCGCAGGGAGGCGGCGGTGAGGTCGCGGACGTCGGTGCCGCCGATGCGTACGGCGCCCTCGTCGACGTCGTAGAGGCGGGGCAGGAGTTGGGCGATGGTGGACTTGCCGGCGCCGGAGGAGCCGACGAGGGCGATGGTCTGGCCGGGTTCGGCGCGGAAGGAGACGCCGTGCAGGACCTCGGCGCCACCGCGGGTGTCGAGGGTGGCGACCTCTTCGAGTGAGGCGAGGGAGACCTTGTCGGCGGAGGGGTAGGCGAAGCGGACCTCGTCGAACTCGACCGCGACCGGGCCCTCGGGGACCTCGCGGGCGTCCGGCTTCTCCTCGATGAGCGGTTTCAGGTCCAGCACTTCGAAGACGCGCTCGAAGCTGACCAGGGCGCTCATCACCTCGACGCGGGCTCCGGCGAGCGAGGTGAGCGGGGCGTAGAGGCGGGTCAGGAGCAGGGCCAGGGAGACGACGGCGCCGGGCTCCAGGGTGCCGTGCAGGGCGAACCAGCCGCCGAGGCCGTAGACGAGGGCGAGGGCCAGTGCGGAGACCAGGGTCAGGGAGGTGATGAACACCGACTGGGCGGTGGCCGTGCGGACGCCGATGTCACGGACCCGGCTCGCGCGTTCGGCGAACTCCACGGACTCCTCCTCCGGGCGGCCGAAGAGTTTGACGAGGGTGGCGCCGGGGGCGGAGAAGCGTTCGGTCATACGGGTGCTCATCGCCGCGTTGAGTGTGGCCGCCTCGCGCTGCATGCGGGCCATGCGGCTGCCCATCCGGCGGGCCGGGACCACGAAGACCGGGAGCAGTACGAGCGCGAGCAGGGTGATCTGCCAGGACAGGGTGAGCATGACGGCCAGCGTGAGCAGCAGGGTGACGACGTTGCTGACCACTCCGGACAGGGTGTTGCTGAAGGCGCGCTGGGCGCCGATGACGTCGTTGTTGAGTCGGGAGACGAGCGCTCCCGTACGGGTACGTGTGAAGAACGCGACCGGCATGCGCTGCACATGATCGAAGACGGCTGTCCGCAGATCGAGGATGAGTCCCTCCCCGAGCGCCGCGGAAAGGCGTCGGCCGAGGATGCCGAGCGCCGCCTCGGCGACCGCGATCAGGGCGATGAGCAGGGCGAGGCGTACGACGGTGCCGTCGTCGCCGCCCGACACGATCGCGTCGACGACATGTCCGGCCAGTACGGGGGTCGCGACGGCGAGCAGTGCCGTCAGCACCCCGAGCAGGACGAAGCGGGCGATCTCGCGGCGGTGCGGGCGCGCGAACGCGGCGATGCGGCGGAGTGTGGCGCGGGCCAGCGGCCGGCGCTCCTGTTCCGCGGTCATGACACTGTGCAGTTGGGTCCAGGCGGTGCTCTCCATGCTCATGGGAGAGACCGTAGGACCTCAAGCGGCGTTGAGGTCAACGCGTTCGCCACAGCCTCGTGTAACGACGGGTGTAAGGAACTGTCCGCGCTGCCGCAACCCGCAGTTGTCGTGGCGCGGAGAACCTCCAGTGATGTGAGACACATCCGCGTCCGGCAGATCCTGTGCCTGCTCCCACTGCTTCTGGTCGCCGTCGTCGCCGTACAACACCGCTCCGTCCTCGTCGCGGGCTTCGGCCAGCTGCGGGCGGCGGAGTGGCCCTGGCTGGTGGCGGCGGCCGGTGCCACCTGTCTGACCTGGGTCGCCGCCGCGGTCACCCGACAGGGTGCCGTCGTCGAACGGCTGCCCGCGCGGCGGCTGTTGGCCACGCAGTTCGCGGCGGGCGCGGCGAATCATCTGCTGCCCACGGGACTTGGCGCGGGGGCGGTGAACCTGCGGTTCCTGACCGTGTGCGGGCTGCCGCTGGCCCGTTCGTCGGCCGCGCTGGCGCTGTTCCTGCTGGCGGAGTCGATAGCCCGGCTGACGCTGCTCACCGGCCTGCTGATCGCCTTCCCGGACGCCCTGCGCCTGGGAACTCTGCTTCCGGCAGGGGCAGTTGGTCCCCTTCTCATGATCCTCGGCGCCGTGCTGTGCGCGGCGGTCGTGGTGCTCGTGCTGGTGCGGCGGCTGCGTACCGCCGTCCTGTCGTTCCTGCGCACCGCGCTGAGCGAGGCCCGTTCCGTGCACACCCGGCCGGCTCGGGCGCTCGCGCTGTGGGGCGGTTCGCTGGCGTTCCCCGCGCTCCAGGCGGCCGGACTGGTCGCCGTGGGGCAGGCGTTGAACCTGCCGGTGCCGCCCGCGCAGATGGCTCTCGCCTATCTGGCGGCGACGGTGGCCGTCGCGCTGGTGCCCACACCGGGCGGGATCGGCTCGGTGGAGGCCGCGCTGATCGTGGCGCTGGTCGCGGCGGGCGGTCCGGTCGCGGTGGCCACGGCGGTGGTGCTGGCGTACCGGATCATCACGGTCTGGATCCCGATCATCCCGGGCGCGTTGACGCTCGGCGCGCTGGTCCGGCTGAGAGTCATCTAAGATACGACACCGCTCAGATATTCTTGTAAAGAAGCATCAGCCCTGGTCAAACAGTTGACCAGGGCTGATTCGCGTTTTCCTCAACTCCCTTGTTTTACTTTTTACTTGACTCTACATGACAGCGCGAGTTGACTGAAGAGCGTTGATTTGTCAGCCGAGGAGGCAGGACTGTCATGGGGGACGAGACGTTAGGCATCATCCTGGCGGGAGGCCGGGGCGAACGCGCCAAGCCGCTCACCCTCGCCTCGTCCGACTACATCCGCAGCAAGGCCCTCATCCCGTTCGTCGGCCGCTCCGTCGTCGAATGGCTCGTCGAGTCCTGCCGCGACCAGGGCATCCGCCGCTTCTATGTGATCGCCCAGGGCGCCGAGAACCACAGCCAGATCAAGCTCGTGCTCGGCCACGGCGAACGGTTCGGCGTGGAGATCCACTACTCCCGCGCGCGGCTCGACCGCTACAACGTCGGCTCGGGCGCCGCCACCCTGCACAACCTCGAACAGTGGGACCTGACCGGCCGCGCCCTGGTGCTGCCGGTGGACTCCGTCTTCGAGTTCGACCTCGGCACACTGGTCGACACGCACGACGCCGCCGACGCCGTCGTGACCGTCGCCACGGTCGGCCGGACCCCCGAGGAGATCGCCGGCAAGTACGGCGTGATGCAGACCTCCCCGGACGGACTGGTCGCGGGATTCCTGGAGAAGCCCGACCTGGACCGCGTCCACCGCGTCTTCCCCGAGACCTCGCTGCCCGCCTCCCGCAGCACTCTGCCCACCAACGCCGGGATGTACCTGGTCGACTGCGGCCGGCTGCGGCTGGCCGCGCGCAACCCGGAGATGATCCGGCTCGCCCAGCAGCGCCTGGACTGGGGCGGCGACCTGCTGCCCTGGCTGGTCGGGCGCGGACTGCCGGTCGCGGTCGCCCCCATCGACCGGCTCGGCGACCTCGGCAGCATCCCCGACTATCTCGCCACCCTCGGCGATGTGCTCGGCGGCCACTACCGCCGGATGAACCAGGCCCTGGGCGAACCGACCAGCACCGACCCGCGGTACTGGATCCACGAGTCGAGCCTGCGCACCAAGGACAGCGTGACCGGCACCACCCTGGCCCAGAAGATCTCCGAGGGCAGTGTCGTCATCGGCCCCGCCGTCCGCATCGGGCGCAACGCCGAGATCGGTCCCGGAGTGAAACTGCGGTTCAGCGACATCGGCGACGGCGTCGACGTGGACGAGGGCGCCCGGCTGAGCCGGACGGCGATCGGCGACGGCGCCGTCGTCGGGCCGTACGCCCGTATCACCGACTCGTACGTCGGGCCGCTGGCGCGGGTGCACTCCGAGCGCGACAACCCGGTCCGGCTGCTGCACTCCGCGATCGGCGAGGCCGCCGACCTGCGTCCCGGCACCCGGCTGACCGGGGTGAGCGTGTATCCGCGGCTGCGGGTGCCCGCCGTCACCGGTCTGCCCACCGGCACCCATCTGACCAGCTCCGACGACATCCTGCACTGGATCTGAGCGCACCCCGCCAACTCCCCCGCCCTTTCCGGCTCTTCCGCAGCCCCGTGGAGATCTCGATGGACAGCTCGATCGCAGTCATAGGAGGAACCGGCCGCGTCGGCCGGCTCGTCGCCCGTCAACTGCTCGCCCGTGACGAGAGCGTGCGGGTCATCGGCCGCAGCACCCAGCGCGCCCGGCGGCACAATCCGCCGCAGGCACAGTTCTTCGCGGCCGACGTACGCTCCCCCGCCACCGTCCGCACACCCCTGCACGGCTGTTCGGCGGTCGTCTACATCGTGGAGCCGGGCACCGACGACGCCGGACCCGACAGCCCCGAGACCACCCTGCACACCGGGGTCCGCCATGTGCTGGACGCCCTGCTCGCCGCCTCCGGGAACCCGCACTTCGTGCTGGTCAGCCAGCGCCATGTGACCCGCCGCGACCACCCCATGAACGCCTACGGCCGGATGCTGGACTGGCGGCTCGCCGGTGAGAACGCGGTCCGCTCCTCCGGGCTGCCGTACACGGTGATCCGCCCGGGCTGGCTGACGGACGAGCCCGGCCACGGCCATCTGCACCTGGAGCAGGGCGATGTCGGCGACGGCCGGGTGGCCCGCCCGCATGTGGCCGACGCCTGTGTCGAGTCGCTGTACTCGCCCGCCGCCCGGGGCGTGACCTTCGAGATGCGCAGCGAGGTGGGGCCGGGCGCCGGCTCCCCGCCCTGGGACGAACTGTTCACCGGCCTCCGCGCCGACACTCCGACCGCGGCCCGGGCCGCACTCGCCTGAGGGTGGCCACCGATGTGTACGACACTCCGACCGACTCTGCGACAGATGCCATGACGGAACAGATGACCTTACGCCCCGACCAGGCCACCGACCTCTATGGCGGCCATCCCTCCGACGTCACCCCCGGCCGCCCGCAGCCGCTGGGGACCACCGTCGACAGCGACGGTGTCAACTTCTCGCTCTTCTCCGAACACGCCACCCGCGTCGACCTGTTGCTCTTCGAGCACTGCGACAGCCCGCACCCCTACCGCACGATCCCGCTGCTCCCCGACCGCCACCGCAGCTTCCACTTCTGGCACTGCCACGTCCGCGGGATCGGCGCCGGCCAGGTGTACGCCTTCCGCATCGACGGACCGCGCGACCTCAGCGCCCTGGGCAGCCGGTTCGACCAGCGGAAGGTGCTGATCGACCCGTACGCGCGGGCCAACGTCAACAGCCGCTGGGAGCGCACTCACGCCATCGGCCCCGGGGACAACGTCGAGCACTGTATGCGCAGTCTGGTCGTCGACCTGGACGACTACGACTGGGAGGGCGACGCCCCGCTGCACACCCCGATGGCGGAGACCGTCGTCTACGAGATGCACGTACGCGGCCTCACCGCCTCCCCCACCTCGGAGACCGCGCGGCCCGGCACCTTCTCCGCCGTCATCGACAAGATCCCGCACCTGCGCGAACTCGGCGTCACCGCCGTGGAGTTGCTGCCGGTCTTCGACTTCGACGAGACCCAGGTGCTGCGCACCGCCCCCGACGGCACTCCGCTGCGCAACTACTGGGGCTACGACCCGTACGGCTTCTTCGCCCCGCACACCGGCTACTGCTCGAGTCCCCATCTCGCCACGCACATCACCGAGTTCCGCGACATGGTGAAGGCGTTCCACAAGGCGGGCATCGAGGTCATCCTCGACGTGGTCTTCAACCACACCAGCGAGGGCAACGAGTTCGGGCCGACGATCAGCTTCCGGGGCGCGGCCAACGAGGCGTACTACCACCTGTGGCCGCAGGACCGCTCGCACTACATGGACTTCACCGGGTGCGGCAACGCCGTCAACGCCAACCACCCGATGGTCACGAAGTTCATCGTGGAGTGCCTGGAGTACTGGGTCACCGAGCACCACGTCGACGGCTTCCGATTCGACCTCGCCTCCGAACTCTCCCGCGGCCCCCTGGGCTACGAGATGGCGGTGCCGCCGGCCCTGTGGGCGATCGAACTGTCCCAGGTGCTGTCCGAGACGAAGATCATCGCGGAGCCGTGGGACGGCGGCGGCCTGTACCAGGTCGGCAGGTTCCCGGGGAAGCGCTGGGCGCAGTGGAACGGCCCGTTCCGCGACGACGTACGGCGGTTCGTGCGCGGCGACGCCGGCATGGTCGGCGAGGTCGCCTCCCGGCTCGGCGGCTCGGCCGACCTGTTCGCCGCCCAGGGTGAACTCCCCACCAACAGCATCAACTTCATCACCTGCCACGACGGCTTCACCCTCAACGACCTGGTCAGCTACAACGCGAAGCACAACCACGCCAACGGCGAGGCCAACGCCGACGGCGCGGACGAGAACTACAGCTGGAACTGCGGAGTCGAGGGACCCACCGACGACTCCGACGTCGAGTACCTACGGGTACGGCAGATCAAGAACCTGCTGTCCCTGCTGATGCTGAGCCGCGGGGTGCCGATGCTGCTGGCCGGCGACGAGTTCCGCAACAGCCAGGGCGGCAACAACAACGGCTACTGCCAGGACAACCAGACCTCCTGGCTCGACTGGAACCAGGCCAGGAAGGAGAAGGAGACAACCGCCTTCACCCAGCGGGTCGTCCAGCTCCGCAAGCGCTACCGCACCCTGCGCGAACCGCAGTTCTTCTCCGAACGCCTCAACTCCCGATCCCAGCCCGACATCACCTGGCACGGCACCCGGCTCCACCAACCCGGCTGGGACGACCCCAACGCCCGGGTGCTGGCCTGCACGTACGGCGGTTTCGACGGTGACCCGGACCTGCATCTGATCCTCAACATGTACCACCTGGGGCTCGACTTCGAGCTGCCCGACCTCCCCGGCCACCACTGGCACCGCGTGCTCGACACGGCCCGCCCCGGCCCCTACGACATCCTTCCGCCCGGAGAAGAGGAGCTGGTCGCCGGTCCGACCCACCACGCCCAGGGCCGCAGCGTCGTCCTGCTCGCGTCCCTGCCCGACGAGAAGGGCACCTGAGATGAGTGCACCTGCGCAACGACGCATCAACTCCGACACACTCGCCGGCTACATCACCTACTACAGCCCCACCGGCCGCCGCTTCGGCCTGCGCACCTCGGACGAACGGGAGTTCACGGTCCACCTGCCCGCGAACGCGGTCTCGCGCATCGTCCGCAACCTCGGCGACGACTACCGCGACACCACCGCCGACACCGCCGACATGCTGGCCGAGGGCCGCTACGTCTTCGCGTACGGCATCCTCTACGAGTGGGAGGGCGGCTCGCGGTTCGAGGCCAAGGAGATCACCTTCCCGGAGGAGACCCGCGGCCAGTACGTCTTCGAGCACCCGAACTGGTGGGTCCAACAGGCCGCCGCCATCGCCGACTTCTATCTGCGCGGCCACTTCCCCGACGGCGTGTACGACTGGCGCGGGTTCCGCACCCATCTCACGCTCAGCGGCACCCATCTGCCGGACTTCGCGGGCAAGGACGTACGCCAGGAGACGGACACCATCTCCCGGCTGGTCTACGGCCTGGCCACCGCGTATCTGCTGACCGGCAAGGACCGCTTCCTGGAGGCGGCCGAGGCCGGCACCGAGTACCTGCGCGAGCACATGCGGGTGGACGACACCGCCGACGGGATCACCTACTGGTACCACGGCATCGACATCACGTCCTCCGGCCACCGCCCGGTCTTCGCCTCGGAGTTCGGCGACGACTTCGACGCGATCCCGATGTACGAGCAGATCTACGCGCTCGCCGGTCCCACCCAGACGTTCCGCATCACCGGCGACCCGCGCATCCTCCAGGACATCGACCGGACGGTCGAGCTGTTCCAGAAGTACTTCCGCGACCCCGTGCGCGGCGGGTTCTTCTCGCACCTCGACCCGATCACCCTGGACCCGAACGCCGACTCGCTGGGCCGCAACCGGTCCCGCAAGAACTGGAACTCGGTCGGCGACCACGCCCCGGCGTATCTGATCAACGCCTATCTGGCGACGGGCCGTTCGGACTTCGCCGCGCTCCTTGAGGAGACCGCGGACACCATCGTGGAGCGGTTCCCGGACGAGCCGAACAGCCCGTTCGTGCAGGAACGGTTCCACGCCGACTGGAGTCCGGACCGGACCTGGGGCTGGCAGCAGGACCGGGCGGTCGTCGGCCACAACCTGAAGATCGCCTGGAACCTGACCCGCATCAAGTCCCTGCACGACAAGCCCCAGTACGGCACGACCGCCGAGCGGATCGCCGAGATCATGCCGCCGGTCGGCAGCGACGGACTGCGCGGCGGCTGGTACGACGTGGTCGAGCGGCAGCCCGACCCGGACAGCGGCATCCACCGCATGGTCTGGCACGACCGCAAGGCCTGGTGGCAGCAGGAACAGGCGATCCTCGCCTATCTGATCCTGGCCGGCACCACCGGGGACCCGGAGCAGCTGCGGCTGGCGCGCGAGGCGGCGGCGTTCTACAACGCCTTCTTCCTCGACTACCAGGACGGCGGCGTCTACTTCAACGTGCTGGCGAACGGCATCCCCTACCTGCTGGGCACCGAGCGCCTCAAGGGCAGCCACGCGATGGCCGGTTACCACGCGCTGGAGCTGTGCTACCTGTCGGCCGCCTACACCGGGCTGCTGCTCAGCGACGACCCGGTCACCCTGCACTTCAAGCCCCGCCCGGCGGACCTGCCGGACCGGGTGCTGCGGGTGGCGCCCGATCTGCTGCCGGCCGGCTCGGTGGAACTGACCCGGGTGTGGGTCGACGACCAGCCGTACCACAACTTCGACGGCAAGGACCTGACGGTCGTACTGCCACGCGGCGACGAACCCGTGCGCGTCCGCGTCGAGTTGGAGCCGGCCACGATGCGGCTGCGGATGCGCACCTCGTTCGACGGCGGCACCGCACACGTCAGCTGCCACGGTGTGATCGACGCGACCGAACTGGGCAAGTTCCGCCGGGTCCTGGCCGAGGTCATGGCGGCGGCCCCGCAGCGCGTGGAGTTCCATCTGTGCGAGGTCGGGGGCATGTGCCGGCCCGCCATCAACGAGCTGCTGTTCCAGCGCACCAAGGCGGGCCTGGACGTCGACTTCGTCATCGTGGGCTGCGCGCTGCCGGACGTGGCGGACGCCCTGCTCGCGACGGACGCCTTCCTGCTGGCTGGGGGTGACGAGTGCAACCATGAGTGACCTCGCGACCATCACCCTCCCATTACCCCCGATGCGCACCCCGGGGGCACCGCCGGGCACCTCCGCCGGGCTCCCCGCCTACTGCCGCGAGCTGTTCGGCGACTTCACCCGTGCCGACCAGCGGCGCTGGGGCGAGGTGTACGTGCGCGGGCTGCTGGACGTGCCCGGGCGCAAGACACCCGCCCGGATCTCCGAGCAGGTGCTCGGCAGGCGGGCCGTGCAGCAGATCCAGCAGTTCGTGAACCAGAGTCCGTGGGCGTCCGCTCCCGTGCGGGGGCGGCTCGCCCGGCAGGTGGTGCGGGCCTTCCGCGCCGAGGCCTGGTCCGTCGACGAGGTCGTCTTCGCCAAGAACGGCGACCGCTCGGTGGGCGTGGCCCGTCAGTACGCGGCCTCCCAGGAACGGACGGTGAACTGCCAACTGGCGCTCGCCGCCTCGCTGGTGGGCCAGGCGGGCGGGGTCCCGGTGAACTGGCGGCTGCTGCTGCCGGCCCGCTGGGACCGCGACGAGCGGCTGCGCGGCCAGGCCCATGTCCCGGCCCAGGAGCGGTGCAGGCCGCGCTGGAGCTACGTACTGGAGGCGCTCGACGAGATGCTCGACGAGTGGTCGCTCGAGCCGCTGCCGGTGCTGGCCGACTGGCGCTGCGAGAGCGACCCGGACCCGCTGCTGCGCGGTCTGGAGGCGCGCGGCCTGGGCTATCTCGTCCAGGCGGCACCGCACACCCCGGTGCTGCTGCCCCGGCGGCAGGCCGCCGCCCCCGGGACGCGCGGCACGCTCGCCGAACTCGCCGCGCACGCGGCGCGCCACGGTGAGCGGGCCTCGGTGACCTGGCACGACCCGGTGACCGAACGCATGCGGCACTCGGAGTTCGTGACCGGCCCGGTGCTCCTGCGCGCGGACCCGGCCGCGGGCACGCTTCCCCGGCCGCGTCTCCTGCTCGCGGACTGGCCCTACGGCCGCTCCCGGCCGCGCGCCTACTGGCTGACGAACCTCCCGGCCCGCCGTCTTGCGGAGATCGTGCCGCTGGCGCAGTTGCGGCGGTTCGCCGAGGGGGCGCTCGGCCGGATGCACGAGGAGTTCGGGCTCGGCGACTTCGAGGGCCGCTCCTTCCGGGGCTGGCACCACCATGTGACGCTGGCCTCGGCGGCGCTCGGCTACGACATGGTGCGCCAGCAGGCGGACGAGAGAGCCCTGAGCCGCCCGCGTGCCTGAACCCGCGAGTCAGTGCGGCCCCGTACGGAATCGTCCGTACGGGGCCGCCGTGCGCTCACTTCTGCCAGCCGACCTTGCTGAAGTCGACGTCGCCGAGTCCTGGTACCCCGTAGTTGGCGAGGCCCTTGCGCACGGCGAGGATCTGGGGGCGCTGGTAGAGCTCGATGTCGTGGCCGAGCCGCCAGATCTCGGCGTCCGCGCGGTCGTAGAGCCGCCGGGCGGTCCGTTCGTCGAGGGCGCCGACTGCCTGGCCGAGGAGCTGGTCGACCTGTGCCGATCCGACTCCTCCGTAGTTCTGGTACGGCTGTCCCGTCGTGGGACGGCGGTAGATGGCGTAGGCGGAGCTCGGGTACGTCAGGCCGGTGAACCGGAAGATGGCGAGGTCGAAGTTGCCCTTCTCCAGGTACTGCGACGCGTAGGCGGAGGCGGGCACCTTCTGGATGTCGACGCGGATGCCGGCCTGGGCCAGCATGTGCTGGACGAGCTGGGCGAGGTCCTCGCCGAGCCGGTTGGTGCCCTCGCTGAGCACGAAGCGGAGGGTGAGGCTGCGGCCGTTCTTCATGCGGGTCCTGCCGACGCCCGGGCTCTTCCAGCCGGCGGCGTCCAGGGCCTTTTCGGCGGCCTTGAGGTCGTAGGTGCCGTAGGGGCGGGAGTTGTCGGTGTATCCGGGCTGGTTGGTCATGAAGAAGTGGTTGCCGAGCAAGGGCACCTTGACCGGGAGGCCTTCGGCGGCGACGTCGGCCAACGCGGTGCGGTCGACGGCCTGTTGGACCGCGTTGCGTACGGTTCGGTCGGCGAGCGGGCCGCCCGCGCCGTTGAGGGTGATGTGCACCTCGTCCCAGGCGGAGCCGATGCGGATCTCGCTGTCCGGCGCGTTCTTCAGCTGCGCGTAGGCCTCGCTGGTGGCCGCGTTGACCGCGTCGACCTCACCGTTCAGGAAGGCCTGGAGGGCGGCGTCGGCGTCGAGGACGCGGAAGACGATCCGGTCGAGCCGGGGTCGGGTGCCCCACCAGCGGGGGTCGGGCACGAGGGTGACGGTCTGCGCGGTCCGGTCGACCGAGGCGAGCTTGAACGGGCCCGCGCTGATGGGCAGTTGGCCCTGCCAGCCGGAGTTGAAGCGCTGCGGGGTGTCGTAGGCGGCGGCCGGGAAGAGCGGCGTGAACAGCCTGCGCCAGTCGGCGTACGGCTGCTTGAAGGTGACCCGCACCTCGTGCGCGCCGGCGCCCCGGCGTACGTCGGCGATACGGTCGTAGCCGCTGGTGTCGGCGACCAGATAGCGCTGGTCGGCGCCGCCGAGTGCGTGCCACTGGGCGGCGAAGTCCCGCCAGCCCAGGGCCGTTCCGTCGGACCAGCGGGCCTTGGGGTTGAGCCGGTAGGTGACGACCTGGGGCGAGGTGCCGGTGACGGACGCGGAGAGCAGGTACTCCGGTACCGCGTGCGGAACACCCTTGGCGTCGCGGGCGAAGAGCCGCGGCTCGGTCATGCTGTCGACGGTCCACACGTCGTCCAGGGCGCCGTCGACGTGGTCGAAGTTGAACTGCGTGATCATCTGCGCCATCGGCAGGGTCAGCGTGCCGCCCGCGCGGAGGGCGTCCGCGGGCTGGGCGTTGATGTCGTAGGTGCCGTAAGTCGGCAGCGCCGGACGGCCGTTGGTGCCGGGAGAACCGGAGCAGCCTGCCATGGCCAGGAAAACGAGCGTGCACACCAGCGAGCGCGCGAGCCGGCGCCTTAATCGCTCCACCCTGCGGCCCTCCCAGAACGGACGAACCGTCAACTGCCCGAACTGTCCTGCGCATTGCGGAGCCGGAGCTTAACATCACGATGTGTCACCCACATGAAGCGGAACGAGGGCCCATGCTCTCCCTGATCCTCAGGCGCCTGGTCCACTGCACGATCCTCTTCCTCACCTCCGTCGTCCTCACCTACGCGCTCGCCTCGACCTCGCTCGATCCGCGCGCCTACTTCGAGGGCCGTCAGCCGCCCCCGCCCGCCCGGGTCGTCGACGCGGAGCTGGCCCGGCTGGGCATGGACGACCGCGCTCCGCTGCCGGAGCGGTTCGCGCACTGGGCGGGACGGGCCCTCCACGGTGACCTGGGCCGGACCATCGACGGGGAGTCCGTGAACGCCGAGTTCGGCCGGAGGGTCGGGGTGTCGGTGCGGCTGCTACTGGTCGGCACCGTGGTGGGTACGGCGGTGGGGGTGCTGGCCGGGGTGTGGGCGGCGGTCCGCCACGGCCGCCCGGGCGACCGGATCCTGACGGTGTTCTCGTTCGCGGTGCTGTGCGTGCCCACGTTCGTGCTGGCGCTGCTGCTGAAGACCGGCGCCCTGGCGGTCAACCGGGCCGCCGGGAGCCAGGTCATCCTCTACACGGGCGAGCACACACCGGGACTGCAGGGCGACTGGACCGTCCAACTGCGGGACACCGCCGCCCACTTGCTGCTGCCGGCGATCTGTGTGGCGCTCCCCGCGATCGCCTCCTACAGCCGCTACCAGCGCGCCGCCACCCTCGACGTGCTGGGCGCCGACCATCTGCGCACCGCCCGCGCCAAGGGGCTCACCCCGGGCCGTGCGCTGCTGCGGCACGGGCTGCGGATCTCGCTCGTCCCGGTGTCGGTGTTCTTCTCCTTCGGGATGCTGACCCTGTTCACCGGTGCCGTGTTCACCGAGGCGGTCTTCGGCTGGCCCGGCATGGGGAGTTGGCTCGTCGACTCGGTGCAGAAGGGCGACGTGAACTCGGTGGTGGCCGTGAACATCTTCGCCGCGGCCGTCGTCCTGCTCGCCGGGCTGCTCGCCGACGTCCTGCACGCACTGCTCGATCCCCGGGTACGGCAGCCATGAGGGCCGGCGGACGGGGGCGCGCGGTGCTGCGCCGGACGGTACGGCGGCCTGGCGCGCTGTGCGGGCTCGCGGTCCTGCTGGTGCTGTTCGCCCTGGCGTTCGTGGGGCCGTACCTCAGCCCGTGGACGCACACGGACGTCGACTACACGGCGCTGCGGCAGCCGCCGGATACGCGGCACTGGATGGGCACCAACCGGATCGGGCAGGACGTCTTCGCCCAAGTCGTGCGGGGGCTGCAGAAGTCGCTGCTGATCGGGCTGCTGGTCGCGGTGTTCTCCACCGGGCTGGCCGCCGTGGTGGGCGCCTGCGCGGGCTACTTCGGCGGCTGGACGGACCGGGTGCTGATGTTCGTCGTGGACCTCATGCTCGTCCTCCCCGCCTTCCTCGTGCTGTCCGTGGCCGCGCCCCGGCTGCGCGACCGCAGCTGGATCGCGCTGGTCGGGCTGCTGGCGCTGCTGGGCTGGATGGTCACCGCGCGGGCGGTACGCGGGATGACACGATCGCTGAAGGAGCGTCAGTTCGTGGTGCTGGCACGGCTGATGGGGGTCTCGCCGGCCCGGATCCTGTGGCGGCACGTGCTGCCGCACACGGCGTCGTTCCTCATCACGGACGCGACGCTGGCGGTGGGCGCGGCGGTGATCAGCGAGACCGGGCTGTCGTACTTCGGTCTCGGGGTACAGCCCCCGGACGTGTCCCTCGGCACGCTGATCGCGGACGCGACGGACGTGGCGCTGGTGTATCCGTGGATGTTCTTCTTCCCCACAGGGCTGCTGATCGCGTTCGTGCTGGCTGTCAATCTCGTCGGCGGCGCCCTGCGGGACGCGCTCGATCCGACGACGGCGGACGGCGTCGCACCGTCGCGCACCGCCGTGCCGTCGGGGGTGTCCGGGTGAACGCCGTACTGGAGGTCCGCGGTCTGACGGTCGCCGTCGGCGGAGGGCGACGCCCGCCGGTACCCGTGGTGCGAGGCGTCGACTTGACCCTCCGCCGCGGTGAAGTACTGGGCCTGGTGGGCGAGTCGGGAACGGGCAAGACCCTCACCGCGCTCTCCCTCATGGGGCTCGCGCCGCCGGACGCGACGGTGGGCGGGTCGGTACGACTACTGGGCGAGGAGCTACTCGGGCTGCCGGAACGGGAGTTGGCGCGGTTGCGCGGGCGCCGGATCGCCATGGTCTTCCAGGACCCACTGCACGCCTTCACCCCGGTGCGGCGGGTCGGCGACCAGCTCGCGGAGGCGGTACGCATCCACCAACGGCCCCGCCCGCCAAGGGAGTCGGCGCTGCGGCGGGCGGTGGAGCTGCTGGACTTCGTAGGGGTACCGGAGCCTTCGCGGGCCTCTCGCGCCTACCCGCACCAGCTGTCCGGGGGGATGCGGCAACGGGCGATGATCGCGATGGCGATGGCCAACGGCCCCGACGTCCTGGTCGCGGACGAGCCCACCAGCGCGCTCGACGTCACCGTCCAGGCCCAGGTCCTGGACGCGCTCGCCGACGCCCGCCGCGAGACCGGCGCGGCCCTGCTCCTGGTCACGCACGACCTCGGCGTGGTCGCGGGCACGGCGGACCGCGTCGCCGTGCTGTACGCGGGCCGGGTGGTGGAGACGGGCCCGGTCGAGACGGTACTCACCCGCCCCCGGATGCCGTACACGGTCGGCCTCGTCGGCTCGGTGCCGCGGGCCGACGCCCGCGTCCCCCTCACCCCGATACCGGGAACGGCCCCGACACCGGGCACGGTTGGCGCCGGCTGCGCCTTCGCCCCCCGCTGCCCACTGGCCCAGCCGGAGTGCGAAACCTCCGACATCCCCCTCCTGGGCGTGGACAGCCCGTCCCGGGCGGGCCTCGCGGGCCCCGCCGCGCACGAGGCGGCGTGCCGGCGGATCCCGCTGGTCATTCACCGGGGGGCGACGGGGCTCTTTCCGCCGGGTGGGGTATCGGGCGCCATGGGCAGGGAGCACCCCGGGGCAGGTGGGACATCCACTGACGTGAGCGGGAACCACACCCGGCCGGGCGGACCACCGACCCACGTGAGCGGAGGGCAGGCCGGACTGGGCAGGGTCTCGGCCGACGCAAGCGGGAGACATACCCGCCCCGGCGAGGCACTGGCCGACGGGGCCGGCAAGCACGCCCGACGCGATGAAGTGCAGGGCGTGCACGGCGCAGATCCCACTGCCCCGGGCGAGGGGTCCCCGGCACCGGGCAATGGGCCGACCGGGCCCGGCCGGGGGCCCGCCACGCGAAGCGGCCGACACGCCCTCCCTGCCGACGGGCGCGTGGGCCCGCAGCCGGGCCACGCCCTTCCCAGTGTCCCGGGGCCGGCAGCGTCATCGGTACCCGGCCCGCCGTGGACGACGGTCCCACTTCCCGGCCCGCGCCCGGGCCAAGCCCTCCCAAGTGCCGTCCAGCCGACGGAGTTTCCGCTTTCCCGCCCGGGCCCGGACGCCCCCGAGGTCATACTCCGGGTCTCCGGTCTCGCCAAGACCTACATACCCGTCAGCGGCCGGCGCCGCCGTGAGCGGGCGGTTCGGGCGGTCGAGGAAGTCGATCTGGAGGTGTGCCGTGGGGAGACCCTCGCGGTGGTCGGGGAGTCCGGGGCCGGGAAGTCGACGGCGCTGATGGAGATCGTGGCGCTGGCCGCCCCGGAGGCGGGGACCGTGGAGATTCTCGGGCAGGATGTCGCGCGGCTGAGCCGGCGGACGGCGCGGCTGCTGCGCGGGGCCGTGCAGATCGTTCCGCAGGATCCCATGTCGAGTCTGGATCCGCGGATGCCGGTGGGTGACATCGTCGCCGAGCCGTTGTACGCGCACCGGGTGCCACGGGGTGTCGTAGAGGCGCGGGTTCCGCGGTTGCTCGCTCAGGTGGGGCTGGATCCGGGGGACGCGGAACGTTATCCGCATCAGTTCTCCGGGGGGCAGCGGCAGCGGGTCGCCATCGCGCGGGCCCTGGCCGTGGAGCCCGCGCTGTTGCTGCTCGACGAGCCGGTGTCCGCGCTGGACGTGTCCATGCAGGCGCAGATCCTGGAGCTGTTGCTGCGGTTGAAGCGGGAGTTGGGGCCGGCGTATCTGCTGGTGTCGCACGATCTGGCGGTGGTCCGGCAGATCGCCGACCGGGTGTGCGTGATGTATGCGGGGCGGGTCGTGGAGACGGGGCCCGTCGCCGAGGTGTTCGACGGGCCCCGCCATCCCTACGCGCGGGCGCTGTTGTCGGCCGTCCCGCTGCCGGACCCGGTCGCCGAGCGTGCCCGGCGCCGGATCGTGCTGCCCGGCGAACCCCCGGCCGGGGCGCCGCCGGTCGCCGGGTGCCGTTTCCGGTCCCGGTGCCCCGTGGCCGCGGACCTCCCGGCCGGGCGGCGGCTGCGCTGCGAGACCGAGATCCCGCGCCAGTCGCAGGTCACCCCGGCCGGCAACCACACGGTGGCATGCCATTTCCCGCACCGGGGACTGCCCTGGGAGCAGACACGGACAGACCGGGGGACGACCGGCCGGCCCTGGAACTGACCGCCGGACCGTCCTCCGGTCCGCTGAGCCTCGTGTGCCGTTTGTCCGTACGGCCGCCTCAGCAGCAGGCGCCGCTCGCACCGCTCGACTGGGCGATGCCCTCTCGCAGTGGGTGCGTGGTGGCACCCGAACCGTTCAACCAGAGTCCGCTCGTCACAAGCCCACCGACGAAGACGACGATTGCTATGAGCGTGAATACTTTGATGCTCATGAAAATCTCCTCTCCGAGCATTTACGGATGACGCATTGACAAGATGAGTCAACAAGAACTTACTCAATGAGTCAAGTATTAATCTTGCAAAAGACGATCTCGAAAAGCGGAATGCCCACACCCAAATGAAGTGTGAATTAACGTCAATTCAGAAAATGCCTGCCCAGACCACTTCGCGCCAGCGAATCGATCAAGGAAACTCCATTGGATCGCAGACGACTTACTGGTAACGTTGATCTGTCATCCCGGTGGTCAAAGCCACCTCCTAGGAGCCCACATGGACCCTCTCGAAAACACGACGACCACAGGGCTGGGCGACCGCATCCGGCTGCTGCGCGGCAAACGTGGCCTCAAGCAGCAGGACCTGGCGTCCAGCGAGATTTCGGCGAGCTACATCTCCTTGATCGAATCCGGCAAGCGCGCACCGTCGGACGCGGTGCTCGCCGCCCTCGCGGAGCGCCTCGGATGCTCCGCCGAGTACCTGCGCAGCGGACGGGACGACCACGAGCTGGAAGAGGCGCGCCTGCGGCTGGCCTTCGGCGAGATGGCCCTGCGCAACGGCAGCAACGGCGAGGCCCTGCAGACCCTCAGCGAGCTGCTGACCAAGCCCAACCTCCTGGACGTCCCGATGACCCGGCGGGCGCGCATGGGGCAGGCCTCCGCGCTGGAGAAGCTCGACCGCACCGAGGCCGCCATCGCGGTCCTGGAGGAACTCCAGCGGGACCCCGACCTGGCGCCGGGCTCGGCCGAGTGGTGCCAGATCGCGGTCGCCCTGTGCCGCTGCTATCGCAACGCCGGCGACATCACGCTCAGCATCGAGATCGGCGAGCGCGCCATGGCCCGGCTGGACGCCCTCGGCCTGGACGTGACGGTCGACCACGTCCAGCTCGGCGCCACGCTCATGGGCTCGTTCCACATGCGCGGCGACCTCATCCACGCCCAGCTGATGGGCGGCAAGCTCCTGGACGCCGCCGAGAAGCAGGGCGCGCGGGCAGCGCGCGGCGCCGTCTACTGGAACGCCGGCCTGGTGGCCCGCTCCCGCGGCCAGCTCAACGAGGCGCTGGCCCTGGTGGAGCGGGCGCTCGCGCTGATGTCCGAGGACGACAACCTCCGTCACCTCGCCATGCTCAAGATGAACTACGGCTCCCTGCTGCTCCAGGTCGACGAGCCCGAACCGGCGCGCGGCAAGCAGCTGTTGGAGGAGGCCCAGCAGCTCCTGGCCGAGGTGGGCAACGCGCCGGAGCTCGCCCAGTGCGAGATCGGTCTCGCCGACGCGGACGCGATGCTCGGACAGTGGGACGAGGCCGCGGCGCACGCGGAGCGGGCCTTGGGGCTGACCGGCACCGAGTCCCGCATCCAGGCCGTCGGCGCGCGCGGCACGCTCGCCGAGATCCAGCTGATGCGCGGCAACCACGAGCAGGCCGCGCAGTATCTGCAGGCCGCCACCCGGCAGCTGCGCCAGTTCCGCCCCTCCCACCAGGTGGCCCTCAACTGGCGTTACCTGGGCGACCTTTGGAAGCGGCAGGGCAACACCGCCGAGGCGCTCAAGGCGTACGACCGGGCGCTGTCGGCCGCCGGTATGGCACCGCACCGCGACCCCGGCCAGATCCTCTCCGAGCAGCACCGCGCCTGAACTGCCCGCCGTTTCCCCGAATCCGGTACGAACCTTTCGCCCTCACCTCCGTTACAGACCCGGACCTTTCACCGTGGAGCGGTCCTGTGAGGCAGGCGCCCCGGTTCCGTTTCCGGCCGGATCCGAGCCCTCCGAACCCCTCGCCTGGAAGAGTGCCCGGGGCGGGGGGTTCGTCGTGTCTCCGTTAGACGGGACGCGAGGGCGGGCAATCCGCCGGTGAATTCCGCCCGCTCTCCCCTCACCGGAATTCCCGCCGGAATTCCCTTACAGAGCACGGGAGTTCCTATTCCGGCGGGGCGGTGAATTCGGCGGAGTTCAGCGGGAGGTGTTCGCCAGCCGGTGCACGGCGGCGAGCGGGATCTTCAACCGGTCGGGGCGCAGGCGGGATTCGTATACGGCCTCGTACACGGCCTTGTCCGCCTCGAAGGCGCGCAGGGCCACCGGCTGGCAGCGCGGGTCCTCCCGCCCGGCCGACGCGTATCCCTCGATGAAGGCCCGCCGGTTGCGCACCGCCCACGCGTAGGCGCGCCGACGTCGGCGCAGTCGCCGCGCGGGCGAGCCGTCCTCCCCCGGGTCGCCGGACTCGCGGACGGCCAGGCCGGTGCGGGCGGCATAGTCGAAGGAGCGCAGCATGCCGGCGATGTCGCGCAACACCGGCTGCGGGCGGGCGCGTTCGGCGGCGGGCCGGGCCGGTTCACCCTCGAAGTCGACGATCCGCCAGCCGTCCGCCGCGCGCAGCGCCTGGCCCAGGTGCAGATCTCCGTGGGTGCGCTGGGCGAAGACGGGGCTGCCGCGCCCGGCGACCCGGGCGTAGTCGTCGAAGAGGGCGCCGAGCCGGGTGCTGTAGCGGGCGAGGGCCGGGACCTCCTCGGCGGCCTCCTTGAGCCGCATGTTCATGCGTGCCGCCTCCTCGGCCACGTCCTGTGCCGTGAGGCGGCTGCGGCCGAACGCCTTGCCCAGCGCGCCGTGCACGTCCGCCACGGCCCGGCCGAGTCCGTGCGCGTGCGCGGTGAAGCCGCCGGCCGGGCCACTGCGGCCGGTGCCGTCCATGCAGTCGCCCGCCTGCCGCACCGCCTCCTCCCAGCCGTCCCGGGCGTCGGGCAGGAACTCCTCGACCAGGCCGAGCACCAGGCCCTCGGCGCCGGGGGCGTCGCTGTGCAGCGCCCCGTAGAGGTGCGGGGTACGGGCGCAGTCCTGCCGGGTGAGGGCGTGCAGGGCCTCGACCTCGGTGTGCGGTCCCGGTTCGGGGCGGCGGAAGATCTTGAGGAGGATCCGGCCGCCGTACGCCACGGCCGTGTTGCTCATCTCGCCCGAGAGCGGGTGGGGTACCAGGCCGACGGGCAGGGGGTAGCGGCCGGTGCGTTCCAGGCGCAGGCCGGGGTCGGTGCCGGGGCCCGCGAGCGTGCGCAGCAGCAGTCCCAGCAGGGCGCCGTCGGCGAGGGCGTCGTAGACCTGCCAGCCCTGGTAGGAGCCGGTGGGGATGGTGGCGATGGCGGCCGGTTCGAGGCGGGTGGGGAGGTGGGGGCGCAGGCCGAGCAGGAGTTGGTAGTCGAGGACGGAACCGTCCTCGCGCCGGGCCGAGACCACGGCGTGCAGCAGCAGAGGTGGTTCCGTGCCGAGCACGGTGGCGGCTCTGGCTGCGAGTTGGGCTCCGCCGTACCGGGCGTCGAACCATCGGCGGCCCTCCAGCCATGGTGCGAGGGCCGGCAGCAGGGGTTCGAGGATGCCGTCGCTCATGTTCCCTCCGCGGGTGTGAGCACGTGCGCGACCTGGTGGGCCGGATCGAGGCGTACGTAGGTGGACTCGCCCCAGGCGTAGGTCTCCCCGGTGAGTTCGTCGCGCAGCTTGAGGGTGCCGTCGGCGGGCAGACCGAGGACGGCCGGGTCGCAGGTGACGGTGGCCTCGTGGGCGTGGTGCGGGTCGAGGTTGACGATCACGAGCACCAAG
Source organism: Streptomyces hokutonensis (assembly GCF_042751305.1). Lineage (GTDB taxonomy): Bacteria > Actinomycetota > Actinomycetes > Streptomycetales > Streptomycetaceae > Streptomyces > Streptomyces hokutonensis_A. The sequence goes on along the minus strand of NZ_JBHYWD010000001.1, from coordinate 431,971 downwards.
TCGGTTGCGCCGTCCGGCAGTTCGACGTGTTTGGTGTAGGCGAGGATCTGGTCGTTGTCGGTGTTCTGGAGGCGCAGGTTGCGCAACTCCTGGAGGGCGGGGTGGAGTCGGCGGAGCCGGTTGAGCAGGGTGATCAGGGGGGTGATGGTGCGGCCATCGGCCTCCGCCGACGCCCAGTCCCGGGGCCGGAGTTGGTACTTCTCCGAGGCGAGGTAGTCTTCGGTGCCCTCCGCCAGCGGGGTGTTCTCGCAGAGTTCGTAGCCGGCGTAGACACCCCAGCTCGGCGCGGCGGTCGCGGCGAGCACGGCCCGGATCTCGAAGGCGGGCCTGCCACCGTGCTGGAGGTAGGCGTGCAGGATGTCGGGGGTGTTCACGAAGAGGTTGGGCCGCAGGAAGTCGGCGCTGTCCCGGGCGAGTTCGGGGAGGTACTGGGTCAACTCGGCCTTGGTGTTCTTCCAGGTGAAGTAGGTGTACGACTGCTGGAAGCCGGCCTGTGCCAGCGCGTGCACCATCGCCCGGCGGGTGAACGCCTCGGCGAGGAACAGCACATCGGGATCGGTGGCGTCGACCTCGGCGATCAGCCACTCCCAGAACTGCACCGGTTTCGTATGCGGGTTGTCGACACGGAAGATCCGCACGCCCAGGTCCATCCAGTGCCGCACGATCCGCAGCGCCTCGGCGTACAGGCCCTCGGGGTCGCCGTCGAAGTCGAGCTGGTGGATGTCCTCGTACGTCTTGGGCGGGTTCTCGGCGTAGGCGATGGAGCCGTCGGCGCGGTGGTGGAACCACTCGGGGTGCTCGGTGAGCCAGGGGTGGTCCGGTGAGCACTGGAGGGCGAGGTCCAGGGCGACTTCGAGGCCCAACTCCCTTGCGGTGGCGACGAAGTGGCGGAAGTCGTCCTCGGTTCCGAGGTCGGGGTGGATGGCGTCGTGGCCGCCGTGCCGGGAGCCGATGGCCCAGGGCGAGCCGACGTCGTCGGGGCCGGCGTGGAGCGTGTTGTCGGCGCCCTTGCGATGAGTCGTGCCGATCGGGTGGACCGGCGGTAGGTAGACGACGTCGAAGCCCATGGCGGCCACGGCGGGCAGCCGCTCGGCGGCCGTCCGCAGTGTGCCGCCGATCGGGCGGCTGCCCGCCTGCACCACCGCTCCCTCCGAGCGGGGGAACAGTTCGTACCAGGAGCCGACGAGGGCGCGCCGCCTTTCGACGCGCAGCGGCAGGGGCCGGGAGGCGGTGACGAGATCACGCAGCGCGTAGCGCCCCAGGGCGGCCGTCACCCGGGGGGCGGTGACGGCGGACAGCCGGGCCGGAGGGGGACCCAGGGTGTCGCGGAGCGCGGCCACGGCCGCGGAGACCGCCTCCCGGCGGTCCGTGGAGGTGATGCCGAGTGCCGCCCGTTCGTACAGCAACGCGCCCTCGGTGAGGGTGAGTTCGGTGTCGACGTCCGCCGCGATCTTCAGCGCGGCGTCGTGCCGCCAGCTCTCCAGCGGGTCGGCCCAGGCCTCGACCCGGAAGGTCCACAGGCCCTCGGTGTCGGGGACGACGGTCGCCCGCCAGCGGTCGGCGTCCTCGTCGACGAGGGTCATCGGGACCCGGTGGGCCGGGCGCCCCGCGGGGTCGTGCAGGACGACGTCCGCGGCGACGGCGCCGTGGCCCTCGCGGAAGACGGTGGCCGTGATGTCGAGGTGTTCGCCGGTCACGGCCTTGGCGGGCAACTCCCCGTCCCGCACCCGTGGTCGGACGTCGAGGACGGGGATGCGCCCGGTCACCGGTGTCATGGTCGACTCCTCCCGGTCGGATCCCGTCAGCGGAGCCCGGTCGGGGCCGGCGTACGGGATGCGAGCAGGTCGATGATGGTCCGTGCGAAGAGGTGGCAGTGGTTGCCGGTGCGGCCGGTGACCAGGTCGTCGTGGATGACGACGTCCTGGTCGACGTACTCGCCGCCCATGTTGCGCAGGTCGCCCAGCAGGTTGTTGTGGACCACCGCGCGCCGGCCGTGCATCAGGCCCTGCACGGGTGCGGCGAGCCACATGCCGTGGCAGATGATGCCCTTGACGATCGCCGGGTCGGCGAACGCGCGGCGCAGGAACTGGGAGGCGGGCGGCAGGAGTTGGGGGTCCTCGGTGAAGCGCAGCCGGTCGGCGACCATCCCGGAGGGGACGATCACCGCCGAGTACTCCTTCAGCGCGAACTCGTCGAGGTCCTCGAAGGACTCGTCGACCTCGAAGGGCATGCGGTGTTCGTGCCCCTGGAAGGTCATCCGCTCGTTGCCCCACAGTCGGGACAGGAAGTGAATCTCGGCTCCCTCCTCGGGGAAGCGGTAGCGGTAGTAGAGGATCTCGGGCTCGTAGAAGTCGCTCTCCATCAGGACGGCGATCTTGTGACCGGTCAGTCGCACGGCGGCTACCCCTTCCCCTTGGCGGTCACCAGGTCGATGAGGAACGGCCCGCGGTGGGCGAGCGCCTGCGCGACCGCCTCCTCGGCCTGCCCGGGCTTCTCGACCCGGACGGCGGCCACACCGAGCGAGCCGGCGAGGGAGACGAAGTCGACGGCCGGGCTGCTCAAGTCGAAGATCTCGGGCTGTTCGTGGGCGGGGATGTGCTGGTCGCGCCAGTACTCCTCGATGTTGTTCTCCAGGAGCTTGTAGCGGCCGTTGTTGCAGATGACGAACTTGGTGGGCAGGCCGTAGCGGGCCGCCGTCCACAGCGCCTGGAAGGTGTACATGCTGCCGCCGTCGCCGGTGAAGCCGACCACCGTGCGGTCGGGGTGGGCGAGTTGGGCGCCCAGCGCGCCGGGGATGCCGACGCCGAGGGAGCCGCCGCGGGTCTCCATCCACTGGCCCGGCACGGTCGGCGCGAGCCGGCGGAAGATCTCCGGGGACGCCGTCAGCGCCTCGTCGAACAGGATCGCGTCCGGCGGCAGCCGGCGCGCGAACTCCTGGGCGACGGCGATGGTCGGCAGCTCCAGGGCGGCGGCCGTGGCCTCCTCCCGCGCGTCGGCCGCCGCGAGCGCGGCCGCACGCTGCGCGGCGCGCCGGCGCAGCCGCTCGACCGCCGCCGTCCGCCGCCCGAGGCCCATCTCCCGGCCGAGCGCGTCGGCGAGCAGGCCCAGGGTGGCCTTCGGGTCGGCGACGATGCCGAGGGCGACGGGGTGGTTCTTGGCGATCGCGCCGGAGTCGAGGTCGATGTGCACGACCGGGACACCGGCCCCGAAGACGCCGTCGAGCGCCGGGTACACCTCGGGCAGCACATAGGTGCCCACAATGAGGACACCGTCTGCCGCGCCGGTGATCTTCCGGCTCTGCTCGCCGAACATATGGCCCAACTGGCCCGCGTAGGCGGGGTGTTCGACGGACAGGTTGACCTCGGCCCAGTCCGCGCCGTACACGTCGGCGCCCCACACCTCGGCCAGCCGCGCCAACTCGGCCTGGGCGCCCGCGAAGTGGACGCCGTCACCTGCGATGACGATCGGGTTTCGGGCGTCGGCGAGCAGCGCGGCGGCCCTCGCCACGGTGTCGGGGGCGGGCAGGCTGCGGGTCTCCGGGTAGGAGACGGGCGCCACCGCCTCGGTGGTGTCGTGGTCCATGACGTCGGCGGGCAGCACGACCAGCACCGGACCGTACGGCGGGGTCGCGGCGACCTTGAAGGCTCGGCGCAGCACCCGCAGCGTGGAGTCGGGGTCGACCACGCGGGTGGCCCACTTGGTCACGGGTTTGGCCATGCCGACCAGGTCGGCGGCCATCTGGGCGTCCATGCTGTCGTAGCGCAGCCCGGCCTCGCCGACCAGGGTGACGATCGGGGCGTGGCCGCGCATCGCCTGGTAGAGCATGCCGATGCCGTTGCCGAGCCCTACTCCGGAGTGGAGTTGCAGGACCGCCGGGGTGCGGGTGGCGCGTGCGTAGCCGTCGGCCATGCCGACGGCCGTGCACTCCTGGAGGGCCAGGATGTACTGGATCGAGGGGAAGGAGCGCAGTTCGTCGAGGAACCCCTGCTCGACCGTGCCGGGGTTGCCGAACATGAACCGGACCCCTTCGGCCTGCAGTTGTTCGAGCAGCGCGATCCGCGCGGGCCTGCTGTCCATCGTGTGCTCACCTCTCGTCGGGGCGGAGGAGCGTCAGGCGGTCGCCGTGGGTCAGGCGGTCGTCCTGAACCCCCACTGCCGCAGGCCCTGTTCGAGGACCTCGACGGTCTTCTGTCCGGTCAGGTAGGAGTCGGGCGTCGAACGGCCCGTGATGAACGGGTAGTCGACGATGACGGAGGTCTCCTTGCCGAAGTTCCCGTGATAGGCGCCGCCGGGTGCGGTGGCGTCGCGCAGGATGTACTCCAGCGGGTACGGCGGCGGCCCCATGACGAAGTCGGTGCCGATGAACCCGGTGCCGTCCTTGTAGTCGTACTCGATGCAGTGGCCGGTGACGTGCTTGCCGCGGATCAGGGACTCGCGGGTCTCCTGGTCGCGGGCGAAGGCGAGGCAGGCGACTCCGTAGCACTCGGCGGCGATGGGCCGGTCCAGGGCGTGGAAGGCGAGGATCAGGTCGTGGACCCGCCAGTTGTTGGCGAGGTCGACGATCGGTCCGCTGCCGCCGACGATCAGCAGCGCGTCGTAGCGGTCGGCGATCTGTGAACGCACCTGCTCCAGGCGGGTGTTGTAGGCCTCCCAGTCGCGCAGGAAGTACGGCTTGGACCGGTAGGGCCGGTCGGGCAGCCAGGACGACAGGTCGAGCGGGTTGTCGAGCCGGTCGGAGTCCTCGACCTTGCGCACCTTGGCGGCGGTCTCGGGGGTGGTGACGGAGCGGCCGAGCGGCGGGTCGATGTACTCGGGGTCCATGCTCGGCGGCAGCGCCTGCGGGCGCTTGCCGGTGGGGGTGGCGAAGGTGAGGTGGTAACCGGCCTGGTCGAAGGTCTCCAGGGGGCCGATCAACTCCTCGCCCCAGTAGCCGTGTTCGGACAGGACGACCAGAATGCGCCTGCTCATGGGGTTCCTCCCGTTCGGCGGGACGGTGCCAACTGGCGGATTCCTGTCTACGTCGGGGCCGTTCGCCCCGGCCGCCGGCGGCGCCCCGGTCGCGGCACATCCTCAAGTGGCCGAACGCACTACGGCATGTTGTGGCCATCGGTCTTCATTGCGTGAACCCACCGGCGTACGACGGGAGTTGCCGCAGCTCGGGCCGCGACTTCGCACAGTGCGGCCGGTCCGCGCGCACGAGCGGACCGGGCGGGCGCGGATGTGGGGTCATCGGACCGTGTCGCTTCCGGACCCCGGGAGCGGAACCCCGATGAGCGGAGACACACATGCCGAGCGAACAGACCGGCTCCGACCGGGAGATCGCCGAGTTCGTGCAGCGCTGGTACGACCTGCTGAGCGCGCACGCGCCGGTCGAGGAGCTGCTGCCCTTCGTCACCGACGAGGGCCTGGTGATGGCCTTCCCGGAGCGGACCCTGTACAGCCACGCGGACTTCCTCGACTGGTACACGGCCGTCGGCGAGGCCTACACCGATCAGAGCCACACCGTGGAGAAGGTCACCACGCACGAGGAGGGCGCCCGTATCGACGTCGACGTCACGGTGGTGTGGACCGCCAAGTCGACCGCCGACGGGTCCGTCTCGTCCTTCCGGATCAACCAGAAGTGGCAGTTGGAGCGGTCCACGCCGGGCGCCCGCCCGCTGATCGTCGACTACCGGGTCGGCGAGCCGGCCGCGATCTGATTCCCCGTCACCTTTTGGAGGCTGTCATGCCGTCGAAGTCGGTGCCCCTCGGGGCCGATTACATCGTCGTCGGCGCCGGCTCGGCCGGCTGCGCGGTCGCGGCCCGCCTGAGCGAGGATCCGTCCACGACCGTGGTCCTGCTGGAGGCGGGCGGCTGGGACGAGCGCCCCGAGATCCACCGGGCCGACGCCGCCTCGGTCCTCTCGCTGCTCACCGCCGAGTGGCGGAGCGAGATCGACTGGGGCTACGTCACCGAGTCCGAGGCGGGCATGGAGGGCCGCCGAGTCCCCGTGGCCCGTGGCAAGGTCGTCGGCGGCTGCAGTTCCGTCAACGCCCTGATGTGGGTGCGCGGCAGCCGCCACGACTACACCCGCTGGGTCGCCGAGGGCGCGACCGGCTGGTCGTACGACGAGGTCCTGCCGTTCTTCCGGCTGGCCGAGGACTACTCGGGCGGCGCGGACGAGTTCCGCGGCGCGGGCGGTCCGGTCCGGGTGCGGCAACTCGATCGACCCTCCCCCATCGCGCGGGCTTTCGTGGCAGGCGCCGGTGAACTCGGGTACGCCACGGACACCGACGGGGACTACAACGGCGCCCGGCAGGAGGGCTTCGGCTTCCTGTACCAGACGTTCCGCGACGACGCGGGCCGCCGGTGCAGCACCGCCGACGCCTATCTGCGACCGGCCCTGGACCGTTCCAACCTGACCGTGCTGACCGACACCCTGGCCACCCGGCTGCTGCTCTCCGGGACGCGGGTCACGGGTGTCGAGTTCGTCCAGGACGGCACCCGGCACGAACTGCGCGCCGAGAGCGAAGTCATCGTGTCCGCCGGGGCGTTCGAGACGCCGAAGCTGCTCATGCTGTCCGGCATCGGCCCTGCCTCGCATCTGCGGGAGCACGGCATCCGCTGCGTGCAGGACCTGCCGGGGGTCGGCGCCGGACTTCAGGACCACCTGTTCACGCCCGTCTGCTACCAGTCGCTCCAGGAGCACCCGGACGGGGCGCTGCTGTCCGAGGCGGGGCTGTTCACCCACACCCGCGAGGCCGGTCCGGAGGACGCCCCCGACCTTCAATTCACCTTCGGGCCCATCAAGTTCCTGCCGGCCGACGCCCCCGCCGACCAGTGGGAGGGGCCCGGCTTCACCTTCGCGCCCATCGCGCTGCGACCGGAGAGCCGGGGCCGGATACGGCTGCGCGACGCCGACCCGCGGTCCAACGCCGTCGTCAGCGCCGGGTACCTCACCTCCACCGCCGACCTCGAAGTCCTGGCGCGCGGCGTTGAGTTGGCGCGCGAGCTGGCCGCCACCCGGGCCTTCGACGCGTTCCGCGGCGACGAGCTGGGCCCCGGCAAGGACATCACCGGGGCCGCCGAGCTGCGCCGGTACGTCGCCACGAACGCGACCACCCTGTGGCACCCGGCCGGCACCTGCCGGATGGGCACGGGCGCGGACGCCGTCACCGACCCCGAGCTGCGCGTGCACGGCATCGCGGGACTGCGGGTCGCCGACGCGTCGGTGATGCCGTCGATCACCGCCGGCAACACGCACGCGCCCAGCGTCATGATCGGCGAGCGTGCGGCGGCGTTCGTCCGCGAGGCCGCCGTACCGGCTCTCGCCGAACCGTCCCTGTCCGACGTCCACTTGAGCTAGGGGATGCACCATGTCCGACCTCGACCAGTCCCAGCAGGAGAACCTCAGGCTGTACCGGCGTTTCCTCGACGCGTTCAACGCCGGCGACCAGGCGGAGATCCCCCGGGTCATCGCCGCCGACTTCACCGACCACCACCCCGGGTTCGACATCACCGGCCTCGACTCCTATCTGGAGGCGCTGCGCGGGGCCTACAACACCCTTGATCTGAAGGGCGAGTTGGAGGAGCTGTCGGCGCTCGGCGAGGACCGGGTGCTGACCCGGGTCAAGCTGACCGGCACCCACCTCGGCGAGTTGTTCGGCTTCCCGGCCACGGGCCGCAAGGTCGAGTGGACCACCACCGAGATCTGGCGGGTCCAGGACGGCCTGTTCGTGGAGCGGTGGGCGCAGGACGACATGCTCGGGCTGCGCGAGCAGATCTCCTCGGACGCCTCGAACCTGGCCGTCGTCCAGCAGGTCAGCGACGCCGTCAACCAGCGCCGTCTGGACGCCCTCGACGACCTGTTCGGGCCGACGTTCCACGACAACAACCCGGCGTGGAGCTGCGAGAGCCTGGAGGAACTGAAGGGCATCATCCAGGGCGCGTACGACGGGCTCGACTTCAGCGTGCACCTCGACGCGCTCTACCCGGCCTCGCCGGACAAGGTGATCATGCACATCACCTTCCACGGCAAGCACATCGCCCCGTTCTTCGGCCAGGAGCCGACCGGCAAGGAGGTCTCCTGGACCAGCCTTGAGGTCTACCGGCTGGAGGACGGCAAGGTCGTCGAGCGCTGGGTGCAGGCCGACACCGCGGGCCTGATGCGCCAGGTCGGCGTCCCCCTCCCCTGACCGTTCCCACACCCCAGACAGCAACCGGAAAGGACGGGCGCATGAACACCCGAGAAGTGGTCGACACGTACTACCGGCTGGCCAACTCCGGTGAGTGGGACGCCTGGTGCGACCTGTTCGCCATCGACCAGACCATGGACGAGCAGCTGGCCGGACACGTCGAGGGCCGCGAGACCCTCCGGGAGATGATGAAGGGTTTCCCGGAGATGTACGCCTCCTTCGCCAACGTGCCCCGGCACGTGGTCGTGGACGGCGAGCAGGCCGCGGTGGTCTCCGACATCACCGGCACCACCCACGACGGCATCACCGTCGAGGCCAAGGTGTGCAACTACTTCCGCGTCACCGGCGGTCTCATCAGCTACTTCGCGAACTTCCACGACAGTGTGCCGTTCGCCGCGGTCACCGGGAAGTGAGGGCTCACCGATGACGACCGCAGCTCCGGCCGGCCTGCGCTGGTCGCACGTCGGCCTCAACTGCCGTGACCAGAAGGCCACGGAGGACTTCTACACCGGGCACTTCGGGTTCGCCCGGGCCCGGGTGGTGGAGGCCGACGGGGTCCGCGTGGTGTTCCTGCGCAACGGCCCCGTCTATCTGGAGCTGTTCGCGACCGACGCGGACGCCCTGTTCACCACGGCGAAGGACGGCCCGGCCAACCCCGGCACGGCACGCCATCTCGCCTTCCAGGTCGACGACGTGGACGCGTTCCTCGCCGCCGCCGGAGGCGAACTGGAGCCGCTGCTCGGCCCGTTGACCTTCGACGAGTTCATCCCCGGCTGGAAGACCGTGTGGGTGTCCGACCCGGACGGCATCGTGCTGGAGGTCAGCCAGGGCTACACCGATCAGACCACCGACGAACTGGCCACCTACGCCTGACAGGAGAGTGCACCACCATGAGGCCCGTCCCCGACCAGACCATCCTCCTCACCGGCGCCACCGACGGCATGGGCCGTGAGCTGGCCCGTGAACTCGCCGCGCAGGGGGCGTCGTTGATCCTGCACGGCCGCAACGCGGCCAAGGGCGCGGAGCTGCTGGCCGAGCTGCGCGCGTCCACCGGCAACGACCGGCTCAGCTACGAGCTGGCCGACTTCTCCTCGCTGGAGGACATCCGCAAGCTGGCCGACCGGATCCTCGCCACCCACGACCGGCTCGACGCGCTGGTGAACAACGCCGGCATCGGGGTCGAGCTGGTGCGCCACGAGAGCCAGGACGGCCTGGAACTCACCTTCCAGGTCGACTACTTGGCGGCGTACATGCTCAGCTGCCGGCTGGCGCCGCTGCTGGTGCGCTCGGCCCCGGCCCGCATCATCAACGTCAGCTCCGCGGGCCAGGCGCCGATCGACTTCCGTGACGTGATGCTGGAGCGGCACTGGGACGGGGTGCAGGCCTACTGCCAGGCGAAGCTGGCCCAGATCAGCCTGACCATCGACCTGGCGGAGCGGCTGCGCGGCACCGGGGTGACGGCCAACGCCCTGCACCCGGCGTCGTACATGCCGACGAAGATGGTGGTCAACCTCTTCACCCCGCAGTCCACGGTCGCGGAGGGTGTGCACAGCACCCTGCGCCTGATCACCGACCCGGCCCTCGACGACGTCACGGGCACCTACTTCAACCGCACCCAGCGCTCCCGGGCGGGCGCCCAGGCCTACGACGAGAAGGCCCGAGCCCAACTGCGGGCGCTGAGCGAGTCGTTGACCGGGGTGACCTTCCCGGCCGACCTCAGCGGCTGAGCGGCCCGCGACAACACCGAGCCCCCGCCTCGTGCACGCGAGGCGGGGGCTCCGTGGTGTGCGGGTGCTAGTTCGCGGTCACGGACAGCTTGTGGTGGAAGACGTTGCCCGGGTCCCAAGTGGCCTTCACCTGGCGCAGCTTGGCGAGGTTGCCCTTGAAGTAGAGGGTCCCCCAGGGCACGCCTGAGGTGTTCCAGGCCGGGTCGGTGAGGTCGGTGTCGGGATAGTTGATGTACGAGCCGTCGTTGGTGTCGTTCGGCACCGGCACACCGCCGGTGTCCGCGTAGAGGTCGCGGTAGAGGGCGCGCATCCAGGCCACGTGCCGGTCGTCCTGCGTCGGATCGGGCCAGTACGTCGTGAAGTTGGCCTTGAGGATCGAGTCCCGCTGGGCCAGCGCGGTGGCCGTGGGCGACACGGTGTTGACCTTGCCTCCGTAGGAGTAGAGCAGGATGCCGGCGTGCCCGTCGTAGGCGGCGTCGGAGAGGTAGCCGTAGAGCGTCCTGGCCTGTGCGGGTGACCAACCCTGGCGCAGATAGGCGCCCTTGGACTTGGTGCGGTTGTAGAGGCCGGTGTCGTAGGGGTCTTTGAGGGTCGTCTTCAGCCAGGGCCAGGAGGAGCGGCCGTCCGTGTACGGGACGCCGATGCCGCCGACCACCGCCGTGACGTAGGCGTCGAGGAGCGCCGAGGCGTCCGAACGGGTGCCGTCTATCTGGGTGTTGAGGACCAGGCTGCCCTGGATGCGGTTGTAGAGGATCAGGACGCTGTGCAGGCTGTCGTAGGAGGAGCCGGCGACGCTGTTACGGGCGTGCCAGGCTCCGTGGTTGGCGATCAGCGCGGTGAAGGCGGCCTCCGTCAGGTCGGTCCACTTGATGGCGACCGTCGACTTCAGGAGCGTCTTGGGCGGTCTGGGCAGGAGGGTCGAGGGGTCGGTGCCGGTGGCGTCGGGGGCGCGGAACCAATAGCGGGTGACGATGCCGAAGGTGCCTCCGCCGCCGCCCGTGTGGGCCCACCACAGGTCGCGGTGCGGGTCGTTCGCCTCGCGGGTGGCCACCACGGCACGGGCGGTGCCGGTCGCGTCGACCACGACGACCTCCACGGCGTAGAGGTGGTCGACGACGGCGCCGTACTGGCGGCACATCGCGCCGTAGCCGCCCCCGGTGACATGGCCACCGACGCCGACCGTCGGGCAGGTGCCGCCGGGGAGGGACACGCCCCACTCCAGGTAGAGGGTGCGGTAGACGTGGCCGAGGGTGGCACCGCCCTCGACCAGGAAGGCGCGGCGGGCCGGGTCGTGGCGGACCGCGTCCATCTCCGACATGTCGACGAGTATCCGCACGTCCGGGTCGTCCACGAGCCCGTCCAGGCAGTGCCCGCCGCCGCGCACACCGATGCGTTTGCCGGCGTCGACCGCCTCCTGGACGACGGACACCACCTGCGCGGTGGTGTGGACGAGGCGTATCGAGTCGGGGGCGGCGGTGAATCTCGCGTTGTAGCCGCGGGAGGTGAGGTCGAGATAGCGGGAGTCGGCCGCGTTGACCGTGACCGCCCCGGGGGTGCTGCTGTCGGCGGCGAGGGCGCGGGTGGGGACCGCGGCCGCGGCGATCCCCGCGGCGGTGGCGGTGCCGAGGAGTCCGCGCCGGGTGAGGCCGGTGGACGGAGGCCGGTCCGGTAGCTGTCGTGCCACTGCTGTCTCCTTTGTCTCGTGAAGGGTGCATCTCGTGAAAAAACTGCCGCCCAGGAGGCCGGGAGCCTTCTGGGCGGCAGGAGTTGAGGGGGCGTCAGACGACGTCGTGTCCGCTGACCGTGGTCTCCGGGATCTCGTCGCGGACGTCCCAGTGCTCGACGATCAGTCCGCCTTCGAGCCGGAAGATCTCCACGACCACCGAGCCCCGGTCCGTCGCGGTGGCGCGGAAGTGGGTGTGCACGAAGACCAGGTCGCCGGAGCTCGCCGAGCGCTTGATCTCGAACCGTGCGTCGGGGAGCTGCTTGCGGAAGCCCTTGATGAACTCGACCAGCGGCTCCCGTCCGTCGGGCAGGTTCGGGTTGTGCTGGATGAGGTCCGCGGCCAGGTACTTGTCGGCCAGGTCGGTCTGCCCCTGGTTCCAGACGGTCTCCAGGTATTCGCTGACGAGGTGCACCTGGTGGCTGCTCATGAGTTCTCCTTGACTGACTGATCTAACTGATGTGTACAGGTGTGGCGGGCTGCTCGGCGGACGCCGCCGCCGAGGCCTGCCGGACGGACAGCGCATGGGCCAGCGCGGCGAGGAGGAGGACGCCCAGGGCCGCGGCCGGGATGGGGCCCGCGCCCACGCCGGGCAGCAGGGAGCTGCCGATGAAGCTGCCGAGGCTCATCCCGAGATAGAGCGCGGCGGCGTTCAGGGCGAGGATCAACCCCGGTTGCAGGGGCACGAGTTCGACCAGCCGGGCCTGCTGCGGGGCCTGGTAGAGCTGGCTGAAGAAGGCCCAGAACGCGAAGAACACCAGCCCGGCGTGGGAGTGCGGGGCGACCAGCAACAGGGCGAAGCCCGCGGCGAGTCCGATGACGGCGAGGCCCACGGTGCGGTCCCCGCCGAGCCGTTCGGCGATCCTCGGCGCGGAGGCGTTGCCCGCGACGCCAATCACGCCGAAGGCGAGCAGGGTCACCGAGATCAGCCCGGAGGAGGCGTCGAAGCGGTCCTTGAGGTAGGCGCCCGCGATGCCGTAGACGGTGAACTGGGCGGCCATGAACAGCAGGGTCGTCGAGACGGTGGCCACGGTCGCGGGGGTGCCCAGCGCGCCGCGGTAGGCGCGCAGGGTGGGCGGTTCGCCGACCGGGATCTCGGGGACGAACACGAACACCGTCACGAAGGCGATCGCGGAGAGCGCGGCCACACCGAGCAGCGCCGGCCGCCAGCCGAGGCTGCCGCCGAGGAAGGAGGCCAGCGGCACACCGAGCACGGCGGCTGCCGTCATCCCGCCGAAGACGGTGGCCAGCGCCCGCTGCCGGCGCTCGGCCGGGACGATGAGCGCCCCGGCCGCCGAGGCGCCGGGTCCGAAGACGGCGGCGCCCATCGCGGCGAGGACCCGAGTGACCGTCAGGAAGCCGTAGTTGGGCGCCACTGCGCCGAGCGCGGCGCCGACGGTGAGCAGCCCGATGCCGACCAGGAGAACGCGCTTGCGGTTCCACCGGCGCAGCAGGATGGGGGCGGTGGGCGCGCAGACGGCGAAGGTCAGCGCGAAGACGGTGACGAGGATGCCCACCGAGGCGGGCTGGACGTGCAGGTCGTCCCCGATCGGACCGTTGAGGCCGACGACCGCCAGCGAGATCGTCCCCAGGCTGAAGTAGCCGAGTGACAGCGACAGCAAGGCCGGTAAGGCGTTGCGGGACGGCATCACGCCACCTCCTCTTCCGAACGTTCCGAACGGGAAAGTTGCATACGGCGACCGTAGGAGGGCCGGGCGGGCCCTCGCGCGCGCCGCGAGGAGGCCGGCGGCACTGCCCGAGGTCCGTCCCCGCACTACGTCAGGTCGCGCCGAAGGACCGTGAGCGCAGCACCAGCGGCACGCTCCGGCCGGTACTGATGAGCCAGTGCTCGACGCCGTTGACCAGCAGGAGCAGCAGAGTGGTGAGGGCCAGCACGGCGAGGGCCGGCACGAGGGGCGCGGCGACGGCGGCGGCCAGGAGGACCAGCCCGCAGTAGAAGCGGGTGGCGGACGCGGCGCCGAACATCCGGCGGCGCGTGTAGCAGAAGGTCAGCAGGATCAGGGCGGCGCCGACGGGCAGCAGTCCTGCGGCGCCGGAGTGCGGGGCCCGCAGCGGGTCGTGGACGGTGCGTACGGCGCCGACGGAGACCAGCAACAGGCCCGCGACCAGGGCGAGATGGCCGTAGCTGAGGACGTCTCGGACGACGACGGCGGGGGTGGGGTGGGTGCGCAGGGCGTGGGCGACGGCCGAGGCGGCGAGGTGGAAGTAGAGCCACCACAGGGCGCAGCCGATGAGGAAGGCGAGGACGAGCGCGGTCAGGCTGACCGGGTCGAGCGGGCCCTTGGCGACCCCGGCGCCGACGGAGAAGATGTTCTCGCCGAGGGCGATGATGATGAACAGGCCGAACCTTTCCGGGAGATGGTTGACGCCGAAGGCCAGTCGCCGCAGATGTCCGCTGAGCAGCACGGGCGCCGCCAGTTCGGCGATCACGGCGAACGCCCAGCACACCTCGCGCCAGGGGGCGGGGAGGGTGGCGGCGGCGAACAGCACCAGGGCGAAGGCGAGTCCGGCGCGGTAGGGGTGGATGGTGTAGAGGGCGCACTCCCTGCGGATGGCCTCGCCGATGAGCAGGCGCAGCGCGAGATAGCTGCCCGCGTACAGCAGGGCCTGTTCCCGGTCGACGAGTGCCTGTGGCGCCGCAACTGCCATGCCGTAGACGGCGAGTGCGGTCAGCAGGAGGAACACGCGTTGCAGGTTGGTCTCGTGGACGGCGTTCATCGCCATGACGACGTCCACCCAGGCCCACCAGAGCGGGACGAGCACGAGCAGACACTGTCCGAGGACCGGCCAGGTGGGGTGTCCGGCGAGCAGGTGCGCGATCTGGCCCACGCCGAACGCGAGGACCAGATCGAAGAAGAGCTCCGCCCAGGTGGCCCGGTCGCGCACCTGAACGGCCGGGACGGTCGTTGTCGCGGTTGCGTCGGTCATCGTCGTATCGGCGCACGGGCGGGGTCCTGCGGGCGGGGAATCGCCGAAGTGGGCTCCTACTGCGGCGAGTCGGACCACCTGCTGTGGGAACTCCACGACGGCCGGGGGCCGTTGGCCGTGACGGTCATCCGGGGGTCCGGTCGAGCAGGGTGGTGACCTCGGACCGGAAGGCGGCGAGGCGTTCGGCCGCCTGGTCGGGGCCGATACGGGGTTCGTAGACGGCGGAGGGCTTTCCGTCCGGCAGCGCGTCGGCGAGCGACAGTCCGGGTTCGGCGCCGAGTCGGGCCAGCGCGCCCACGCCGAGGGCGGTGGCGTCGGGCAGCACGCACACCTCGACGGGGCATTGCAGCAGGTCGGCCTGGATCTGCATGAGCAGGGCGGAGCGGGCGAGGCCACCGTCGACACGCAGCACGTCGAGGGGGATGCCGAGGTCGGTGGTGGCGGCTGCGGCGAGTTCGGCGACCTGTGCGGCGATGCCCTCGCACAGGGCGTGCACCAGGTGCCCGGCCGTGGTGTCGAGGCCGAGTCCGGTGAGGGAGCCGCGCAGGTCGCCGCGCAACCAGGGGGCGGCGAGTCCGGCGAGGGCGGGGACGAAGGTGACGCCGCCGTTGTCGGGGACGGTGCCGCCGACGCGGTCGAGGTCGGCGGGGCCGGTGATGACGCCGAGGTCGGTGAGCCAGCGCACGGCGGACGCGGCCGTGTACACCTGCCCGTCGAGGCAGTAACCGGTCCGCCCGTCCAGCCGCCAGGCCACACAGCTCACCAGGCCCGAGTCCCCGCGCCGGGGTGTGTCCCCGGTGTGGGCGAGCAGCAACGCCTCTGTCCCATAAGTGCACTTGGCGCCGCCGGGTGCGGTGATCCGCTGGGCGAGGAGTGCTGCCTGCCGGTCCACGACGAGTCCGGTGAGGGGGATCTCCGCGCCGAACGCGGTGGTCGTACCGATGGGTCGGTCGCAGTCGACGACTCCCGGGAGGCGTTCGTCCAGGAGTCCGTAGAGGTCGAGGGTGCGGGGCGACCAGGCGGCCTTGTCCAGGTCGAGGAGTTGGGTACGGCCGGCCGTCGCGGCGTCGGTGACATGGGTGCCGGTGAGACGGTGCACCAGCCAGGAGTCGCTGGTGGTGACCATGCCCTCGCGGGTGAGGTGGCGGCGGATCCAGGCCATCTTGGGCGCGGCGAAGCAGGGGTCGAGGGGCAGCCCGGTCAGCGCTCGTAACTCGTCGGCGTGTGCGGCGAGTTCGGCGCAGACGCTCTCGGCGCGGCGGTCCTGCCGCACGAGTGCGTCGGTCAGCGGCATACCGGTGTCGGGGTCCCAGGCGAGCACGGTCTCGCCCTGGTTGGCGAGGCCCAGCGCCGTCACGGGTTCGTCGGCCTCGGCGAGCGCGCGGCGCCCGGCGACGATCACCGACTCGTACAGTTCCTCGGGGTCGGCCTCGACCGGACCGCCCGGCGGCCGGCGGTTCCCCACCGAGACGAACCCGGTGCCGATCACGCCGCGTTCGGGACAGATCACCAGGGCCTTCGTACCGGATGTTCCCTGGTCGACGGCGAGTACCGGACCCGTCATACCACCCCTCCCGTAGATCAACGCCCGCCAGCCTGCCGCCGCTCCGCACACCACGTCAAGCATTTCTGATCTTCAGTCAACTCGCAGATATATCTGCAGAGTTGGGGAGGACGGAGAAGCGGGAAGTGCGCCTTTCCGCGCTCGACGGCGCAACGGGCACCGTCCGAAACCCATGCTCACAGCCCCGCACCGGGTACGAACTCCCCGTCCGGATACGGCAGGATGAGCGGTCGCGCCGGTGTGCGGGCCCGTCCCGGCCGGTGTGAGCGCAATACCGGCAATGCCCGCAATTCGAGCAGGTGGCAACGTGACGACACTTCACATCCGGCCGTCGGCGGCCCTCTCCGCCGCAGCTTCGTTCCCCGGAGGTGACCGATGAACCGCACGCCGACCCTGGACGACTTCATGCTGGCCGGAATCGCCCTGGCGTCCGGCCTGTTGGCGGCGTTTCTGCTGCGCATACTGCTGCGCTGGCTCGGCAAGCACGCCGACCGCACCCGGTGGAGCGGCGACGACGTGATCGTGGACGCGCTGCGGACCGTGGTGCCGTGGTCGGCGATCGCCGGTGGCGCGGCGGTCGCGGGGGCGGTGCTGCCGTTGACGCACACGGTCCAGCACCAGGTCAACCAGACCCTCCGGGTGCTGGTCATCCTCGCGGTGACGGTGTCGGCGGCCCGGGTGATCGCCGGTCTGGTCCGGGCGGTCACCAACTCCCGTTCCGGTGTCGCCGGTTCGGCCACGATCTTCGTCAACATCACCCGGATACTGGTCCTGGCCATCGGCTTCCTGGTGATGCTGCAGACGCTCGGCATCTCGATAGCGCCGATGCTCACCGCCCTCGGCGTCGGCGGTCTCGCCGTCGCGCTCGCGCTCCAGGACACCCTCGCCAACCTCTTCGCCGGCATCCACATCCTCGCCTCGAAAACGGTGCAGCCCGGCGACTACATCCGGCTGAGCAGCGGCGAGGAGGGATACGTCGAGGACATCAACTGGCGTCAGACCACGGTCAGAGCGCTCTCCAACAACCTCGTCGTGATACCGAACGGCCAGCTCGCCAAGACGAACATGACCAACTTCATGCGTCCCGAGCAGCAGTTGACGATCCTGGTCCAGGTGGGCGTCGGCTACGACAGCGACCTGGAGCATGTCGAGGAGGTGACCATGGAGGTCATCGCCGAGGTCATGACCGACATCACCGGCGCGATCCCGGAGCACGAACCGGCCATCCGCTTCCACACCTTCGGCGACTCCCGGATCGGCTTCACGGTGATCCTGGGCGTGGGCGAGTTCAGCGACCAGTTCCGCATCAAGCACGAGTTCATCAAGCGCCTGCACAAGCGGTATCGCGCGGAGGGCATCCGGATCCCGGCGCCGACGCGGACCGTGGCGTTGCAGCAGGGCGCGATCGCCATACCGCAGCAGCGGGTCCCGGAGGACGAGCCGGGCGAAGTCTCCTCCGCCCGGCTCGACTGACCTGCTCGGTCAACTCCCTCAGAGGGTCGCCGAGTTGTCGCGGTAGTGCCCGCCGGTCCGGCTGTGCGGGGCGGTGAGCGACGGCTTCACCGGCGTCACCGTCCAGTCCGGATGGCCGGGCATGCGCGGCGTCGTCGTACCGTAGAGCCAGTCCCGCAGGAAGCCGGACAGGTCCTGGCCGGAGACCGTCGACGCGACGGCGATGTAGTCCTCCGTCGTCGCGGCGGAGTCGCGGTACCGGGCGAGGAACGCGCGCTCCACGGCGTGGAAGGCGTCCTCGCCTATCAACTCCCGCAAGGCGTACAGGACCAGGACGCCGCCCAGGTAGCGCTGGCTGTCGAAGAGGTTCACCGCGTTCGGGGCGGCGACCGGGCCCGAGTCGTGGCGCCACTGGTCGCCGCGCGCGTAGGTGTCCTTCATACGGGCTTCCATCGTGGTCAGCCCGAGGGAGTCGGCCCAGCCGCGCTCGTAGCGGTAGAGCAGCCCGTAGAAGTCGGCGTGGCCCTCGTTGAGCCACAGGTCGGCCCAGGTGGCGGGGCTGACGCTGTTGCCGAACCAGGAGTGGACCAGCTCGTGCATCATGTGCGAGCCGATCTTGCTCTCCACCTGGAGCAGGAAGTTCGGCTTGTACAGGGTGAGGGTCTGGGTCTCAAGTCCCGTGAAATCAAAGGCGGTCGGGCTGTCGGAGTTGCAGGGCAGCAGTCCGTACGTCTCGAACGGGAACGCCCCGAGCCGCTGCTCCAGCCAGTCCACCAGGCCCGGCGTCAGCGCGAGCGCCGGTTCCAGGGCGGCGGCGCGGGCGGTGGGCACGATGTCCCGCAGCGGCAGTCCGTGCGGGCCGCTGCGCTCCTTGACGACGTAGTCGCCGACCGTGAGCTGCACCAGCTCGGTCGCCATCGGCGAGCGCGAGCGGTAGCTGAACGCGGTCCGGTCGCCGTCCAGCGGCTCGGTGCACACCAGTTGACCGTTCGCGACCCCGCGCAGCCCGTCCGGGACGGTGATCCGGAACGTGAAGTCGGCCTTGTCGCTGGGGTGGTCGTTGCAGGGGAAGACGGTGTGCGCCAGGTTCGGCTGGCCGCACACCGCGAAACCGTCGGGGGTGATGACCCAGCCGCCGGTGGGCGCGGCGGCGCGGCCCGGGTCGGCGGAGTAGTCCACGCGGACGGTGACCCTGGCCCTCTCCGGGAGAGTTCGGGCGGGCGTGATTCGCAGTTTCTCGCCGGCCTGCTCGAAGTCGGCGCTGCGGCCCTGGACGCGGACCGCGTGGATGTCGAGGCCGAGGGCGTCGAGGGAGAACCGGGTCAGGGCCTCGGTGGTGCGCAGTTCTATCGTGACCGTGCCGTCGACGAGCTTCGTCGTCGCGTCGTAGGCGAGGTCGAGGTCGTAGGAGCGGACGCGGTAGCCGTCGTTGCCGAGACCCGGGTACACCGGGTCGCCGAGGGTCTCGGCGCCCTCATCGCCGTATCCCCGTCCGGTCGTGGTGTCGGTGTTCCCCCGTCCGGCCGCGAAGGCCGGGGAACCCATGGTCAGTGCCGTGCCCGTACCTATCAGGGCGGCCAGCGGGGCCGTTACTCTGGTGCGATTTCTCATGATCCGCTTTCGCTCGGGCGGCCGGGTGGTCAGCTCCGGCCGTCGGTCAGTGAAGGTGATCCACCCCTTACTGACTGCCGGACCGGGCGGTCGGTTGCCCACGATCGGCGGACTGTTGTTCGCGCAGTGCGGACGGACCGCTGTCGAGTGGGATCCCATCACGAGATATCTTGATGTCGAGCAATGTTGCAGACGTGGAGCGGAGCACCGGTGACTGACTCGACCATCATCTATACGCACACTGACGAGGCCCCGGCCCTGGCGACGTATTCCTTCCTGCCGGTGGTCCAGGCGTACGCCTCGCAGGCGGGTGTCGCCGTGACCACGCGGGACATCTCGCTGGCCGGGCGCATCATCGCCGTGTTCCCGGAGTACCTCACCGAGGACCAGCGGATCCCGGACGCCCTGCACGAGCTGGGCGAACTGGCGAAGACGCCCGAGGCCAACATCATCAAGCTGCCGAACATCTCGGCGTCCATCCCGCAGCTCAAGGCCGCGGTGGCCGAGCTGCAGGAGCAGGGCTACGCGCTGCCGAACTACCCGGACGACCCGAAGACCGACGAGGAGCGGGACATCCAGTCCCGCTACGACAGGATCAAGGGCTCCGCGGTCAACCCGGTCCTGCGCGAGGGCAACTCCGACCGGCGCGCCCCCGCCTCGGTCAAGAAGTACGCGAAGACCCACCCGCACCGCATGGGTGCCTGGTCCTCGGACTCCAAGACCAATGTCGCCACCATGGGCGAGAACGACTTCCGCTCCACCGAGAAGTCCGCGACGATCGCCGAGGCCGGTGCGCTGCGCATCGAGCTGGTCGCCGAGGACGGCACCACCACCGTGCTGCGCGAGTCCGTACCCGTCCAGAAGGACGAGGTCGTCGACGCCTCCGTGCTGCACGTGGCCGAGCTGCGTGAGTTCCTCACCGCGCAGATCGCCCGCGCCAAGGCCGAGGGCATCCTCTTCTCGGTGCACCTCAAGGCCACGATGATGAAGGTCTCCGACCCGATCATCTTCGGCCACGTGGTCCGCGCCTTCTTCCCGAAGACCTTCGAGCAGTACGGCGCCACGCTCGCCGCCGCCGGTCTCTCCCCGAACGACGGTCTCGGCGGCATCCTCAAGGGCCTCGCCGCGCTGCCCGAGGGCGACGCGATCAAGGCCTCCTTCGACGCGGAGATCGCCGAGGGCCCCGCGCTCGCGATGGTCGACTCCGACAAGGGGATCACCAACCTGCACGTCCCGTCCGACGTCATCGTCGACGCCTCGATGCCGGCCATGATCCGCACCTCCGGCCACATGTGGGGCCCGGACGGCGCGGAGGCGGACACCCTCGCGGTGCTCCCGGACTCCTCCTACTCCGGCGTCTACCAGGCCGTCCTGGACGACTGCCGCGCCCACGGCGCCTACGACCCCTCGACCATGGGCTCGGTGCCCAACGTCGGTCTGATGGCGCAGAAGGCCGAGGAGTACGGCTCCCACGACAAGACCTTCGAGGTCCAGGCCGCCGGTACGGTCCGCCTCGTCGACCAGGCCGGCAACGTCGTCCTGGAGCAGCCGGTCGCCAAGGGTGACATCTTCCGCGCCTGCCAGACCAAGGACGCCCCGATCAAGGACTGGGTGAAGCTGGCCGTCACTCGGGCCCGCGCCACCGGGAACCCGGCGGTGTTCTGGCTGGACGAGACCCGCGCGCACGACGCCCAGCTGATCGCCAAGGTCAACGCGTACCTGCCGGAGCACGACACCGAGGGCCTGGACATCCGGATCCTCGCCCCGGTCGAGGCGACCAAGCTGTCGGTGGAGCGCATCCGCCGCGGCGAGGACACCATCTCGGTTACCGGCAACGTGCTGCGCGACTACCTGACAGACCTCTTCCCCATCCTGGAGCTGGGCACCAGCGCCAAGATGCTGTCGGTCGTCCCGCTGATGGCGGGCGGCGGCCTCTTCGAGACGGGCGCCGGCGGCTCCGCGCCGAAGCACGTGCAGCAGCTGGTCAAGGAGGACTACCTGCGCTGGGACTCGCTCGGTGAGTTCTTCGCGCTGGTCCCCTCCCTGGAGCAGTACGCGACGTTCACCGGCAACGCCCGCGCCAAGGTCCTCGCCGACACCCTCGACCGCGCCACGGCGACCTTCCTCAACGAGGACAAGTCCCCGACCCGTCGCGTCGGCGGCATCGACAACCGCGGCAGCCACTTCTACCTCTCCCTGTACTGGGCGCAGGAGCTGGCCGCGCAGACCGAGGACGCGGACCTCGCGAAGGCCTTCGCCTCTCTCGCCGAGACCCTCGCGGGCGCCGAGCAGACGATCATCGAGGAGCTCCTCGCGGTCCAGGGCCACCCGGCCGACATCGGCGGCTACTACCAGCCCGACCCGGCCAAGGCCGCGAAGGTCATGCGCCCGTCGACGACGTGGAACGAGGCGCTGGCTTCCCTGAGCTGACGCAAGCTCTCCGTGTCACTCCGCCCCGGCCGGGTTCCTCCTGGCCGGGGCGGCTGCGTCCCCACGCGACAGCGCGACAGCCCGCCGGTCACCAGTCCCGTACGGCGATCAGCTCCTCCACGTCCGCGTCCGCGAAGCCGTACGCCTTGGCCACGAACCAGAAGTCCCCGGCTATCTCCTCGCGCGCCACGGTCTCGATCTCGCTGCCGGCCGCCTCGAAGTCGTCCTGCAGGGCGTTGAACTCCTCGGTGGCGACCTCGGTCAGGGCGTACAGCGCGGACAGGTCGGCGGGCCGCCCGGTCTCGATGCGCTCGCACAGCCGCAGCAGGATCGCCTTGCCGAGGTCCACCACGGGGTCGGGGTAGTAGTCGTCCCGGTACAGCGCGCGCAGGAAGGCGTGCTCGGTGATCTGCTGGTTGCTGACGGGCATGGTGGTGCTCCCCCGGTTCGTGATCGTCGATGCGACTACCTTGATCCTGCACCACGCCACTGACAACGCCCCGGGAGCCGCCCGTGTCCCTCTCCGTGCCGTCCTCCGCGCCGTCCTTCGAGCTGCTGCCCGGCGCCGCCGACTCGCCCGTGATCCTTCATGTCCCGCATTCCGCGCGGGAGATACCGGACGACGTCCGCGCGGACATCGTGCTGGACGACCGGGCGCTGGCACGCGAGCTGGACCACATCACGGACAGCCACACCGCCCGGATCGCGGAAGAGGCGGCACGCGCGTGTGCCCTCGCCCCCTGGCGGTTCGTGAACCGGCTGTCCCGGCTGGTCGTCGATCCGGAGCGGTTCCCGGACGAGCGGGAGGAGATGCTCGCCGTGGGCATGGGCGCGGTCTACACCCGCACCACGCACCGCGCCGAGCTGCGGCCCGCCGAGCACGACCCCGAGCCGCTGATCGACCGCTACTTCCGCCCGTACGCCCGTGCCATGACGGAGGCCGTGGCCGACCGGCTGGCCGCGACCGGCCGGGCCGTCGTCGTCGACCTGCACTCCTACCCCACCGCCCCGCTCCCCTACGAACTGCACGGCACCGGTCCCCGGCCGCCCGTCTGCCTGGGCACGGACGCCTTCCACACGCCGCCCGCGCTGCCGGCGGCGGCGCGCGAGGCGTTCGCGGGGTGCGGGGAGATCGGCGTCGACAGCCCGTTCATCGGGACCTACGTCCCGCTCGAGTTCTACGGCAAGGAGCCGGCCGTAGGAGCGCTGATGGTGGAGCTGCGCCGGGACACGTACATGACGGAGCCCGGGGGGCCGCCCGACGGAATCTCGGTCGCGCGGCTCGCCGCGGCGCTGGCGGCGTTCGTCGCCGCCGTGTCGGGCTGACCACCGGCTGGAGCACTCCCGCAGGACAGGCGGGCGGGGGCGTACGAGGGTGGACGCATGACCGAGGAGACCACCACGCTGACCAGCCAGGCCCCGCAGCCACCCGTGCGGGACTGGCCCCCGATCGACCTGACCGGGACCGACTTCGACCCGGTGCTCGCGGAGCTGATGCGCGAGGGCCCGCTGAACCGGATCCGGCTGCCGCACGGTGAGGGCTGGGCGTGGCTGGCCACCCGCTACGACGACGTGAAGATGATCACCAACGATCCGCGATTCGGCCGCGCGGAGGTGACGACCCGTCAAGTGACGCGCATGGCCCCGCACTTCAAGCCGCGCCCCGGGTCACTGGCGTTCGCCGACCAGCCGGACCACAACCGGCTGCGCAAGCCGGTCGCGGGCGCGTTCACGGTCGGCGCGATGAAGCGGCTGCGGCCCCGGGCGCAGGCGCTGCTCGACGCGCTGGTGGACGGAGTCGTGGCGGACGGGCCGCCGGCGGATCTGATCGAGCGGGTCCTGGAGCCCTTCCCGCTCGCGGTGGTCAGCGAGGTCATGGGGGTGCCCGAGGAGAACCGGGAGCAGGTGCACGCCTGGACCCGGCAGATCATCTCCACCTCCGGTGGCGCCGAGGCCGCCGACCGGGCCAAGAACGGCATGTACGCGTGGATCACCGAGACCATCCGCGCCCGCGCAGACAGCGACGGCACCGATGTGTACTCGCTGCTGGGCACCGCCGTGGCCCGGGGCGACATCAGCGAGCAGGAGGCGGTGGGCCTCGCGGGTCCGCTGCAGATCGGCGGGGAGGCGGTCACCCACAACTGCGGCCAGATGCTGTACCTGATGCTCACCCGCCCCGAGCTGCTGGAGCGCCTGCGGGCTCAACCGGAGTGCCGGGAGGCCGCGTTGGACGAACTCCTCCGCTACATTCCGCACCGCTCCTCCGTCGGGCTGGCCCGGATCGCCCTGGAGGACGTCGAGTTGCACGGCCACCGCATCAGCGCGGGCGACCCGGTCTACGTCTCCTATCTCGCCGCCAACCGCGACCCGGCCGTCTTCCCTGACCCGGACCGCATCGACGTCGACCGCGATCCCAACCCGCATCTGGCCCTCGGCAACGGCCCGCACTACTGCACCGGTGCCGTGCTGGCCCGGCTGCAGACCGAACTCCTCGTCGACACCCTGCTGGACCGGTTGCCCGGCCTCCAACTGGCCGTCCCCGCGGAGGAGATCGTCTGGCGCCGGAAGACTATGATCCGGGGTCCGCAGACACTGCCGGTGACCTGGTAGCTCGTTGGTGCGCGAGGAAGGGGTGTCCCGCTCTCCTTCCTCGCGCACCGGCGCTCACGCCCGCAGCCACTCCGTGACGACGACCTCACGGCCGGTCCGCAGCCGCAGCGCGAAGGGACCCGCCGGAGGTACGTCGCTGGTGAAACGGCCCATGGAGTCGGCCGTGAGGGTGGTGGGGCGCAGGGCCTGCAAGCCGTTCAGGACCTCGATGCCGGCCGGCTGGGGCGGCATCACCTGACCCATCAGGCCCTCGCTGGTCACCTCGACGTCGACGCTGAGCTCGCCCGCCGTGAAGGTCAGCATGCGGGGTACGTCCAGGGCTCCCCTGACCGGGATGGCGTCGACCAGGGAGTCGAAGGTCAGTTCCGCGAGCCGGGCGTCCATGTCGTACAACGCGTAGGCGTCCATGGCGACTTGGCGCAGTTCGGCGGGGACCGGGTCCAGGATGGCGGCCGCCTGGCGCAGCTCCTCCTCCAGGAGGGCGTCGTCGAACTCCGAGCCGTCGCCGTCCTGTTCGCCCTGCTGGTCGTCGAACTCCTCGTCGTCGAAGGGGTTCTGGCCGAAGGCGTCGAACCCTCCGGGACCGTCGCCGTACATGCCGTTCACAGCGCCTCCCCGGCGTCGAGTCGGGCCCGCAGGCGGCGCAGACAGCGCTGGCGCATGGGTCCGATACTGCCCACGGCGATGCCCAGACCGGCGGACACCTCCTGATAACTGGGTGGCGGCGAGGCCATCAGGACGCGTAGCAACTGCCTGCACCGCTCGCCCAGTTCGGCGAACTCCTGCCACAGCCTGCGGATGCGCTCGGCCTCGGAGGCCGCCTCCTCGGAGTCGAGGACCGACTGCTCGGGGGTGCGCTCCTCGCTGACGCGGTCGAGGAGTTGAGGGTCGTCCGTGGGCATGAGCCGCCGCAGTCCCTTGATCACCTTCAGGCACTCGTTGCGCGCGGTGCTCGCCAGCCAGGAGCCCGCCTTGTCGGGTTCCCGGATCCGGCCCAGGTGCTGGGCGAAGCGGAACCACACGGTCTGGTACACCTCGCCGCCGTCGGCGTCGGAGAGCCGATGGGCGCGCACCACCGACCAGACCAGTGGGCTGAGCCCTTCCACGAGCGCCTTCCAGGCCGCCGCGTCGCCGTCGACCGCCGACCGGACGAGCGCGCCGACTTCTGCACGTTCCACGGTGCCACCCCTCGTGTACGGCATGTCATCGTACGCCGTGGAGGGGATGGTTCCGGCCCTCATGCGGGAGCGGAGAGCGGCACGACGGGGACCGGGCGCCAGGTGGGCGGGCGCAGCGCCGGTACATGCGCCCCGCGTACTTCGGCGTACTCGGTGTTGGCCGCGAGGAGTTGGGTGCGGGCGGCGCGCGCGTCGCTCTCCTTGTTCGCGGTCATGTGGGCGGCGACCAGGCCGGCGGCGACGGGGGTGGCGAACGAGGTCCCGCTCCAGTGCGCGAACCCCTCGAACATCACCTGGTCGGGCTTGCCGGCCGAGTTGTCGCCCTGCTGGCTCAACACCCCGGTGTGGGAGGGGTATTGGCAGGTGCAGGAGTAGGTGAAGCCGAACCGGCAGGCGTCGTAGGTGCTGTGCTGGTAGGTGTACGGCGTGGGTGCGTCGAAGCCGGTGAGGGGGCCGACGAGCCGCTCGCCGGGGGCGTAGGCCTTGACCCAGGCGCCGTGGTTGCTGAAGCAGGCGCCGTACTCGCCGTCGCCGCGCAGGGCGCCGACCGAGAGGACGACGTCCCGGTAGTCGGGCAGGTCGGCGTAGGCGGCGGGCCAGAAGGGGGTGGCGCTGGCGTTGTTGCCGGCCGCCGCGACGAGCAGGGTGCGCTGTCCGCGCAGGGCCTGCATGAAGCCCTCGACGCCGAGGAGTCCGTCAGTGCGGCCGTTGCTGGTGCCGGCGGAAAGGCTGATGACGTCGGGCCACCCGTTCTGGTCGACGGCGGCGAACAGCGCCTCGCCGAAGTCGGATTCGAGGATGGCGCCCGCGTCGTTGAGGGTGTTGCGGACGGTCACCTCGGTGTTGGGCGAGACGGCCGCGACGAGCCCGGCGATGAACGTGCCGTGTCCTACGTACTGTTGGAGCACTCCCGCTGCGTCGGTCTCCTTGATCTGCGGGTCGCCCTGGACGTGGGCCAGCAGCGGATAGGACCGGTAGTCGTGCATGAGTCCGGTGTCGATGACGAGGACCTCGACGGCGGTGTCCGGGTCGTAACCGGCTTCCGCGGGCGCGGGGTTGGCGCCCTGGGCGAGCGGGGCGGGCACGGGTTCGTCGCCGGGACAGGCGTTCACGGCGATCGACACGACGTGGTTGCGGCTGACCAGTCGGCGGCCTGCCCGTCCCTCGGGTTCGCGCAGGGCGCGCAGCGCGTTGGCTACGGCACGGTCGCCGCGCCGGTCGCCGTGGCCGGGGTCGCCGACCTGGATGCGGGTGATCCCGGACCGGTTGGTCTCGGGGCCCGCCCTGCGGACGGAGTCGGCGGTGAGGCCGGTGGCCTCGGTGAAGTGGGTGCGTACGGTGTCCTCGACGAGGCGGGCCTCCTCGCCGTCGCGGGCGAGCACGACACCCTTCTCGTAGAAGAACTCGGCGGAGTCGTCAGGCCCCATCGCGAGGGGGATGTCGGGCATCGAGCGCTGGATCTGGTCGAACTGCTCGTGGAATCGCTGTGGTGCCATGGCGTGTCCTCCCACTGGGGCGGCGGTCGTCAATCAGAGCCCGCGGGCCGTTACTTGATACAGCGCCAAACACGTGTGGTGTGCACCGGGGGCCACTACCATCCGAGGAGTGACAGCGGAAGGCGACCCGGTTCTCGAACTGCTGCCGATGGTGTTCGCGGCTCCGAGCGAGGCGCTGGCCGGTGCGCGGGAGGTTCTCGACGGCGATCCGACGCCGTTCCAGGCCTCCGTGGCCCACCATGTGATCGGTATCTGGCAGCGGGACTTCGGCGATCTCCGGCTCGCTCTCAAGCACTTGCGGCGCGCCCGGGACCTGGCGGCGCGCGCGGAGTCGGCGGACCGGGAGGCGGACGTTCTCGGCACGCTCGGCGTGGCCCTGGTGCACGCGGGCCGCACCCGGCAGGGCCTGGCGGCCTTCGAGCGGGGCATCGCCCGCGGCAGCAGAAAGTCCAGGGCGCGCGTCCTGTTCCTGCGGGCCTACGCCTGGTGGGTGCTGGGCCGGCACAAGGAGGCGCTGGACGACGTACGGCGGGCGATCCCCGTGCTGCGGCAGACGGAGGACGTGATCTGGACGGCGCGGGCGCTGACCCTGCGCGCGACCGTGCATCTGGCGCTCGGCGCGGTGGACCGGGCGGACGCCGACTTCACGGCGGCCGAGCGGCTGTGGGAGACCACCGGCCAGGAACACGACAAGGCCGACGCGGTGGAGAGCCGGGGCCTGGCCGCGTTCCGCTCGGGCGACATCCCGGTGGCGCTCCGGCTCCTCGACGAGGCCGAGGAAATGTACGCCAAGCTGACCACCCCCACCTTCATGCTCACCATCCGCCGCTGCGAGGTGCTGCTCAGCGCGGGCCTGGCCGCGGAGGCGCTGGCCCAGGCGGACACGGCGATCGGGCTGCTGGACGGCATCGGCGGGCAGTCCACCCGCAAGGCGGAACTGCTGCTCGTGGCCGCCCGGGCGGCGCGGCTCGCGGACGATCCGCCCACGGCGATCGCGCGCGCGGCCGTGGCGGTACGGCTGTTCGCCGCGCAGCGCCGCACCTGGTGGCAGACGCATGCCCAACTGGTGCTGATCGAGGCGAGGTTGGCGGCCGGGCGGGCCTCGGGCAGGCTGGTAGCGGACGCCGCCGCGGTGGCCGGCCGGCTGGCCGCGTTCGGCTCCCCGTCGGCGCCGGAGGCCGCGCTGCTCGCGGGTCGGATCGCGCTGGCGCTGGGCTGGACGGCGGACGCGGAACGGCACTTGGCGGTGGCCGCCCGCAGCAGACGCGCCGGTCCGCCGCTGGCCCGGATGACCGGCTGGGCGGCGCAGGCGCTGCGCGCCGAGGCCGCCGGTTCGGGACGCGGAGTGCTGGAGGCCTGCCGACGCGGGCTCGACGTCCTGGACGACCACCGTACGACCCTGGGCGCCTCGGAGTTGCGGGCCCGGGCGACCGCGCAGGGCGCGGAGCTGGCGGCGCTCGCGCAGCGGGCGAGCCTCGACTCCGGTGGTCCGCGACGGCTGTTGGCGTGGAGCGAGCGCTGGCGGGCGACCGCGCTGTCCACCCCGCCCGCCCGGCCGCCCGCCGACCCGGCCCTGCTGAGCGGTCTGACGGCGTTCCGCGAGATCGCCGCCCGCGCGGAGGAGGCCCGCATGGAGGGCCACCCGGTGCCGGCCCTGGAACGCGAACAGCGGCGCCTGGAACGGGAGATCCGCTCCCGCACCCTCCACATGCGCGGCGATGCCCCCGGCGAGGGCGAGCGCTTCGACCCGACTCGGCTGCTGGCACGGCTCGGTGAGGGGCGGCTGGTGGAACTCGCCGTCGTGGACGGCCGGGTGCACGCCCTGCTGTGCGGCCAGGGACGGGTCCGACGGTTCGAGGCGGGCCTGCTCGCCGAGGCGATGGCCGAGGCGGAACACGTACAGGCCGGGCTGCGGCGCCTCGCGCACCCCGGGGCGGAGGCCAGGCTGCCGGTGGTGGAGGCGGCGGGCCGGCGTCTGGAGGAACTACTGCTGGGTGAGGCGGCCGGGCACCTGGGCTCCGGGCCGGTGGTGGTGGTCCCGCCGGGCCGACTCCACCGTGTTCCCTGGGCGTTGCTGCCCTCGCTGCGCGAGCGGGTGCTCAGTGTGTCGCCGTCGGCGGGCAGTTGGCTGCGCGCCCTGGACACCCGGCCGCCGCCCGGCGGACGGCATGTCCTGGTGCGCGGGCCCGGCCTCGCGACCGACGGCGCCGAGGTCCCGGACCTGGCCGACCGCTACGGCAGGCCCACGGTCCTGGAGCACGAGGACGCCGAAGTCCCCCGGGTGCTGGCCGAGTTGGACGGCGCGACCCTGGCCCATATCGCCGCGCACGGCACGTTCCGCGCGGACAGCCCGCTGTTCTCGGCCCTTCGCATGGCCGACGGCCCGCTCATCGTCCACGACTTCGAACGTCTCGCCCGCAGCCCGTACCGGATCATCCTCTCCAGTTGCGACACGGCCCGCCTCGCCCCGGTGGGCGCGGACGAACTCCTGGGCCTGGTAACGGCGTTGCTCCCGCTGGGCACGGCGGGCGTGGTGGCGAGCAGCGCGCCCGTCAGCGACGCCGCGGTGGTCCCGCTGATGCTCGCCCTGCACAAGGGCCTCAGCGCGGGCCTCTCCCTGGCGGAGGCCCTGCGCGACGCCCGGGCCGCGCTGCCGGGGGACGCGATGCACCAGGCGACGGGCTGGGCGTTCACGGCGTTCGGAGCGGCGTGAACGCCCAACCCGTTGGGCCACCTGTCAGGCCGACTGCGTCGTCGGCAGTTCCACCAGCCACGGCAACGCGCCGCGGTCGCTCGCGCCGAGGCGGGCGTAGGCGCTGTAGAGGTGGTTGCCGACGGTGCGGATCGAGAGGGTGAGGCGCTCGGCGATCTGCCGGTTGCTGAGGCCCGCGGCGGCGAGCGTGACGATCTGCCGCTGGCGGGCGGTGAGTTCACCGAGCACCAGACCGGAAAGGGCCGGGGTGCGCGCGCCCTGGCAGCGGCGGGCCAGCGTGACCGCACGGGTGCGGGACATGCGGGCTGCGCGCGGGTCGCGGTGCGCCCGTACGGCCTGTGCGTGGGCCTCGGCCGCGAACAGCAGGAACCCGCGCTGCTCCAGCTCCCCCGCCACCCGGTCCAGCGCGGGCCCGTCGCCGTCGACCAGCGCCTCGGCATGCCGGGCGAGCACGGCCGGTCCGTCGCCGGGCAGCCGGGCCAGCCGGCCGACGACCCGCTCGGGAGCACCGAGTCGCACGGCGTCGTAAAGGGCGTACGCGGCGGGCCTGCCGTCCTCGGCGGTGCCCTCCCGCCGGTCCGGCGTCAGCGCCTCGGCCACCGTCTCGCGGGCCCTCTCCACATCACCCCGGGCCGCCTCCAGCCAGCCGCTCGCGGGGCGGTCGGCGAGAGTCTCGCCGGTGTCCGGCACGTCGCCCGACTGGGCGGCGGCCAGGGCGAGTTCGGCCCCGCAGGCACGGTCGGCCGGAGTCTCCCGCAGTCCCTCCCGCGCCCAGGCCGCGGCCTCGCGCAGTTCGCCGCGCAGCCTCGCGAACCGGGCGCGTACGGCCGCGTACCCGGCCGGTACCGGTGCGCCCTCGGCCACCAGCCACTCCCCCACCGGCGTCGGAAACGGCCGTACGTCGGTCCGGTCGATGCGGTCGGTGAGCGCGGCCCGTTCGGCCGCGAGGGCCGGGACGCACTGGTCGGGGGTGCGGGCCAGGCGGCGGGCCCGGAGCCGGCCGGCGGCGGCGCGCAGGGCGGGGCCGTGCAGGGGGTGAGTGAGGTGGACGGCGCCCCGGTCGTCGACGTGGATCAGGTCCTCGGCCTCCAGGCGTTCGAGGATGTCGAGGTCGAAGTCGTCCAGGGAGGACGCCAACGGCTCGGCGAAGGCCAGGCGTTCGAGGCTCTCGCGCTCGTCGAGGCTGCCGCGGGCGAGGACCTGCGCGGTGCGTTCGCGGACCGTCGCGGTGACCGGCACCGGGCCGCGCCAGGCCCACTCGTCGGTGTCCGTGGCCCGCGTGAGCAGCCCGCGCTCGCGCACCGCGCCGAACAGGTCGCGCAGCAGGCGCAGGTCGCCCTGGCAGAGGTGGTGGAGGCGCTTCACGGTGAGGGGTTCCAGCGGGCCGCCCGCGCCCGCCGCCAGCAACTGGGCGATCTCCTCGCGAGCCAGCGGTTCCAGCGCGAGGCGCGGCAGCAGTTCGCCCGTCCAGAGGCGGGAGACCGCGCCGGGTACCGGGTTGCCGTCGGCCACCACGACGATCAGGCGGGTCCGGCCGTGGACGGCGAGCTGGTGGACGAGGGCGGCCGAGGAGTCGTCGAGGAGGTGGGCGTCGTCGATGAGCAACAGGCGTGTACCGGACAGGAGTTGGACCGCTCGGTGCAGGGAGACGCTCTCGGGCAGCAGGTGGGCGAACGCGGCGAAGGGCAGCGCGCGGGTCTCGGGCGTCCCGGTGATCCGGGCGCAGTCGCCGCCCCGGACGGCTTCGGTGACCAGCCGGGTCTTGCCCCGGCCGGCCGGGCCGGTGACCACGATGCCGTGCCGTCCTGCCGTCAACGACCTGCGGATCAGTTCGAGTTCGTCCTCCCGGCCGGTGAACGGCCAGGGCAGTTCAAGGGTCTTCGCGTCCTGTTCGAAAGTCATCACGCAGATATGAGCCGGGCTACTCATGCCTGATACAGGGTGACTTGAGTAGCCCTCGACTCAGGCGCCCGGGTACGGTCGACGGCACTCTGGTCGCATGACCGCTCGCTACTGCTCCCTCACGCAGCAGCCGGCCCCGGAGTTCGGACCGGGACTGGCCGCGGAGCGGCGCGGTGCCCTCATCGGCGGCAGCCGGATGTGGGTCAACGGCACGGTCCTGCACTACTACTTCTTCGACGTCGACAACTCCGCCGCCGCCGACACCTCCGTCATCCCGGTGCCCGGGACCGGCGAGCTGCGGCGGGTGCCGTGGGCCGGCGCCAAGGAGCAGCAGGACGTCGTACGCGAGTGCTTCCGTGAGTGGCGGGGGCTCGGCATCGGAGTCGACTTCGCCGAGGTGACCGACCGTTCGGAGGCCGAGCTGCGCATCGGGTTCCAGGCCGGCGACGGCTCCTGGTCGGCGGTGGGACGCGACGCGCTCACGGTCGGTCTGGGCGACCGCACCATGAACTTCGGCTGGGATCTGACCGCGCCCGGACAGCGGGGCACGGCGCTGCACGAGATCGGGCACGCGCTGGGCATGCTGCACGAGCACCAGAGCCCGTTCGCCGGGATCCACTGGGACGACGAGGCCGTGTACGCCGAGCTGGCGGGCCCGCCGAACTTCTGGAGCCGGGACAAGACCCTGTTCAACATCCTGCGCAAACTGGACCCCGCCGAAGTCAACGGCTCCGTCTGGGACCCGCAGTCGATCATGGAGTACCCGTTCGCGTCGGGCCTGGTCCTGGAGCCGGAGGAGTACCGCACGGGTCTGCGCCCGCACGGCGGACTCTCGTCCTCGGACAAGGAGTTCGTGCTCCGCTGGTACCCGCCCGCCGGCCCGCCCAGGCCGGCCGAGCTGGTGCCGTTCCGCTCGGCGCCGCTGCGGCTGGGACCGGGCGAGCAGGCCGACTTCACGATCGAGCCGACCCAGACGCGCGAGTACGCCGTCGGCACCTTCGGGGACAGCGACACGGTCGTCGTGGTCTTCGAGGAACGGGACGGCGAACCGCGCTTCCTCGCCGGTCAGGACGACGGGGGCACCCCGCACAACGCAACACTCAAGGTCAGGCTCGTCAAGAGCCGCCGCTACTTCGTCCGTGTGCGCCTGTACTCCACCTGGGGGTCGGGGGACACCGCGGTGATGTGCTGGTAACAGCACGTGTACAGCCGCACGCGGACGGACGGACCACGGTCCGGCGCCGGGGGAAGCGGGGGGGGGGGCGGCGGGGGGGGGGGGGGGGGTGTTGGTCTGCGCCGACCCCCCCCCCCCGCGCGCCCCACCCACCCCGGGCGGGGGGGGTCGGGGGGGCCAGCGCAAACAGACACCAGAGACAGG
>NZ_JBHYWD010000001.1:368312-399054 GCF_042751305.1 Streptomyces hokutonensis | reverse complement strand
TCGCTATTTTTTTAAACCTCCCCCGGCTCCCCCCCGCCCGCGGCGCGGGGGGGGGCGCCCGCGCGGCCGCCCCCCCCCCGGGGGGGGGGCGCGCCCCCCCCCCCCCACGCCACCGCGTTCAGCCGCCCAACTCCAGTGGCCGGGCAGGGTCCTTGGACCACTCCTCAAGCGAACCGTCGTACACGGACACGTCCGTACGGCCGAGCAGGGTGAGCGCGAGTGCGGCGCCCGCGGCCGAGATTCCGCCGCCGCAGTACAGGACGACCGGAGAGTCGTCGGTGTCGAGGACGGCTCCGATCCTGGCGGTGAGTTCGGGCTCGGGCAGTATCCGTCCGGTGCCGTCCAGCAGGCCGCGTCCCGGGAGGCTGCGGCTGCCGGGGATGTGTCCGCGGCGGCTGTAGCGGGTGGGCGCGGAGCCGTCGTAGCCGCCCGGGGGCAGCGCGCAGACCAGGGTGCCGGGGCGTTCGCCGCGGCTGATGGCGGCCACGTCCTCGATCCCGGACCACAGATCCGGTCGTACGACGGGTGTCACGGGACGGACGACCGGAGCCGGGCCGGTGTCGTCGCCGGAGACGAGCGGACGCCCGGCCGCCTCCCACGCTTCGAGACCGCCGTCCAGCACCGCCGCCGGTACGCCGATCGCCCGGAGCATCCACCACAGACGGGCCGCCCAGATACCGCCGCCGCTGTCGTACGTGACGACGTCGACACCCTCCCCCACGCCCAGCCGGGCCAGCACGGCGACGAGCATGCCGGGGGACGGCACGGCGAAGTGGTACGGCGCGTCATGGTCGGAGAGATCGCCGGTCAGGTCGGCGTGTCGTGATCCGGGCAGGTGCCGCTCGGCCCAGGTCCCGTGCCCGCTCGCGGAGCGGTAGTCGCCGTCCTCACGGGGTGAGGGCAGCAGCGCGGTGGCGTCGAGGACGACCAGCCGGGGGTTGTCGAGGTGCGCGGCGAGCCAGGTGTCGTCGACCAGGGGGCCGGGCAGCAGCGAGGTGGTCATGGCGGCCGATCGTACGCCCGCGAGCTGGGCGTCTCACCCATCGGGCATGGGGGTCCCATATTTCGGACGGAGCTTGCACAGGATCCGGGTGGTGCGGTTATCGTTCGGCCATCTACGCGGGAGCCCCTACCCGGTTGGGCTGAGAGGGCGTCTGGGACCGGCTCGTCGAGAGTCCGGCCCCCATGGGGACGCCGACCGCACCACTCGCGCCTCAGCGCCCGCGTAGGAGTTCACGTGTCTTCAGCAGTCGAGCCCCAGCACCCGGTGGTCAACTCCCCGGCGCGCCGCTCCTGTTGTTGTCGCCTGCACTGATCCACCGCCTTCGCGCACCCCTCCCCTCCCTTCAGGCGCCGTCACGCCTGCGCACGTTTCGGAGTACCCCCATGCCGCACATACGGGTCATGCTGGACTATTTCCACCCGTGGCCGAATTCCGCCGGTCTGTACGTCGCCCGCGCCCGTCGCTGGTACGCCGAGGCCGGGCTGGATGTCGAGCTGGTGGTCCAGGATCCGGGACGCGGGGACACCCTCGAATACCTGGCGCGCGGCGAGGTGGACTTCGGGATCTTCCCGCCGAACCGGCTGCTGGCCCGGCGCGCGGAGCGCGGCCAGCCGCTGATCGCCGTGTCCGCGATCAACCACCGGGGCCTGGAGGCCATCCAGACCACCACCTCGACCGGCATCACCCGCCCCCGCGACCTCGCCGGCCGCCGGATCGCCTACAACCCGACCCCGCGCGGCCGGGCCATGGTCCGCCACCTGGTGGCGGCGGACGGCGGCGATCCGGACGCCGTGATCGGGATCGACGCCGGTGCGCGCGAACTGACCGTGGACGACATCGCGGCGGGCGAGGCAGACGCGACCTTCGGCAACTACTGGTCCTGGGACGCGCTGCGCGGCGACCTGCCCGAGGAGCAGCGGCTGACCTGGCCGGTCGACGAGATCGGCGCCCCGCGCTACCACAGCTATCTGCTCGGCACGAACGAGACGCTGCTCGCCGAACACCCCTCCCTGGTACGGGACTTCCTGGCCGTCACGGCCCGCGGCTACGCGGCGGCGGCCCAAGAGCCGGACGCCACGCTGGAGTTGCTGGAGCACGTCATCCCGTACTTCCCGCGCCCGCTGATCGCCCGCTCCCTGGCCCTGATCGCGCCCACCTGGACGGACACGGACGGCCGT
This sequence comes from Streptomyces hokutonensis, assembly GCF_042751305.1. Classification (GTDB taxonomy): domain Bacteria; phylum Actinomycetota; class Actinomycetes; order Streptomycetales; family Streptomycetaceae; genus Streptomyces; species Streptomyces hokutonensis_A. Next base: position 396,873 of record NZ_JBHYWD010000001.1, on the reverse strand, counting down.
TGGGGCGTGATCGACGAGGGCCGGATGGGTCCGTACGCGCACTGGCTCGCCGAGAACGGCGCGATCCCGGACGACCGGGACTGGGCGAAGTCCTTCACCAACGGCCTGCTGGACGTGGCCACATGAGAGCCCTGGCCTGCCAGGCTCGGTCGCTCACCCGGCGCCTCGCCGTCGACTTCATGCGGGTGGGCAGCGCGCTGTGTCGGCCCTGACCGGACCGACCCGCCAGCCCTCCCACCCCTCGAAGGACCCGACATGCATCGCCGTACCGCCCTGTCCGCCATAGCCGCGACCGCCCTCCTCGCCGTCACCGGCTGCTCCGCCGACTCCACGGCCGCCGCCAAGGACGGCACCACGACCGTCACCCTCGCGCTCGACTGGACGCCCAACACCAACCACACCGGCATCTACGTCGCCCAGGCCAATGGCTGGTTCAAGGCCGCCGGGATCAACCTGAAGATCGTGCCGTACGGCTCGACCGCGCCCGAGACCCTGATCGCCAACCACAAGGCGGACTTCGGGATCTCCTACCAGGAGGGCATCACCACCGCGCGGGCGGCCGGCCAGGACATCACCTCCGTCTACGCGGTCACGCAGAAGACGGACGTGACGATCGCCGTGCGCGCCGACCGGAGCGACATCGCCTCGCCGAAGGACCTGGACGCCAAGACGTACGCCGGGTTCGGCGCGCCGTACGAGAAGCCGCTGCTGGAGAAGGTGATCCAAAGTGCGGGCGGCAAGGGCGACTTCAAGCAGGTCACCCTCAACACCTCGGCGTACCAGGCGCTTTACGCGGGCAAGGCGGACTTCGCGATGCCGATGCCGACCTGGGAGGGCCTGGAGGCGGAGCTGAACGGCAAGCCGCTCAAGAACTTCCAGCTCTCCGACTACGGCTTCCCGGCCATCTACTCGACCCTCGTCGCGTCCTCGGACCAGTTCCTGAAGAAGAATCCCGAGCTCGCGAAGAAGTTCCTGGCGGCCGTCGACAAGGGCTACCGCTACGCCGCAGAACACCCCTCCCAGGCAGCCGACTTGCTCATCTCCGCGAACAAGAGCGTCCTCACCAACACCAAGCTGGTGCAGGAGAGCGAGGCGCTGCTGGCCAAGGAGTACTACAAGGGCGCGGACGGTTCGATCGGCACGCAGAGCGCGGAGCGCTGGCAGGCCTTCGCGGACTTCGAGTACAAGGCGGGCCTGCTGGTCGACGCCAACGGCAAGAAGCTGACGAGCGCCCCCAAGGCATCGACGTTCTTCACCAACGCGTATCTCCCGGACGCCAAGTGAGGCCGCTGCTGCGGTCGTTGTGGCCGCCGCTCCTCGTCCTGACCGTGCTCCTCGGCGGCTGGCAGCTCTACGTCACCGCCGCCGGCGTCGATCCGACGACGCTCCCCTCCCCCGCCCGGGTGGTGGAGCAGGGCTGGCTGAACCGCCAGGACCTGTGGGACCAGACGCTGCCCACCCTCCAGGAGACGCTGCTCGGCTTCGCGCTGTCGTTCGCGGCGGCCTGGATGGTCGCCGTACTCCTCGACTTCTCCTCGGCGGCCCGCCGGGGTCTGTATCCGCTGCTGGTCGCCTCGCAGACCATCCCGATCGTGGCCGTGGCACCCCTGCTGATCATCTGGTTCGGCTTCGGGCTGCTGCCGAAGATGCTGGTGGTGACGCTGACGACGTTCTTCCCGCTCGCCGCGAACCTCGCGGCGGGCTTCGCGGCGACCGACCGCGAGGCGATGCGGCTGCTGCGCTCCCTGGGCGCGGGCCGCCGGCGGACGTTCCGGCTGGTCCGGGTGCCGAGCGCGATGCCGTACTTCTTCGCCGGGCTCCGCGTGAGCATCACCTATGCCGTCGTCGGCGCCGTCTTCGCCGAGTACGCGGGCGCGGAGGCGGGCCTCGGGATCTATATGCAGGCCCAGAAGAGCGCGTTCCGCACGGACTTGGTGTTCGCGGCGGTCGCGGTGACGGCCGCGCTGAGCATCGCCCTGTTCGGCGCGACCTATCTGCTGCAACGGCTGGTACTCCCGTGGGAACGGGCGCTGAGGGAGGACAGGTCGTCATGAGCAGTCTGCGTATCGAGGGCGTCGGTAAGTCCTTCGGCCCTCTGGAAGTCCTGCGGGATCTCGAACTCACCGTGGAGCAGGGCGAGTTCGCGGCCGTCATCGGCCCGAGCGGGAGCGGCAAGAGCACCTTGTTCAATCTCGTCTCCGGCCTCGACCGCCCCACCACCGGCCAGGTACTGGTGGAGGGCGAACCGGCCGGAGTGGAGTCCGGCAAGGTCGCCTACATGCCGCAGAAGGACCTCCTCTTCCCCTGGCGGACCGTCCTCGACAACACGGCACTCGGCCTGGAGGCGCGGGGAGTTGGGAAGAAGGAAGCCCGGCGCCGGGCCGACGCCCTGTTCGCGGACTTCGGCCTCGACGGCTTCCAGAAGGCGTACCCGTCCCAACTCAGCGGCGGTATGCGGCAACGCGCGGCCCTGCTGCGCACGGTCGTCCTGGAGCGACCGGTCCTCCTGCTCGACGAACCGTTCGGCGCGCTCGACTCCCTCACCCGCACGGAGATGCAGCTGTGGCTGGCCAGCATGTGGCAGCGCCACCGCTGGACGGTCGTCCTGGTCACCCACGACATCCGCGAGGCGGTCCTGCTCGCGGACACGGTCCACGTCCTGTCCCCGCGCCCGGCCACGATCGTCGACCACGTCGAGGTCCCGCTCGCCCGCCCGCGCGGTGCCGACGACTTCACCAACCCGGACTTCGCCGCGACCGAGCGCCGCGTCCTGGACGCCCTGCGCGGCACAACGGCGGTGAAGACAGCGTGAGTTCACACCTCGCCCACGGCCTGGGGACCGACCCGGTCGCCCCCGACTGGCCACCCCTGACGGACACCGAGGTGACCGACATCGTGGGCCCGGCCCGGGTGATCTGGCGCAGCCCACGCCCCCTGTCGGCGGCGGCCGTGGTGGAACGGGACGGCCGCCGCCTGTTCGTGAAACGCCACCACGCCTCCGTCCGCACACTGGAGGGCCTGACCGAGGAACACGCCTTCCTACGGCATCTACGGCGGCGCGGCGCACCCGTGGTCGAGGTCCTGGACGCGGCGACGCTCGGCGAGTGGACGTACGAGGTGCACTCGACCGGCACCGGCACGGACCTATACCGCGATGCCCTGTCCTGGTCCCCGTTCCACACCTCCGCCCACGCACGCGCGGCCGGCGAGGCGCTGGCCCGCCTGCACCTCGCGGCGGAGGGCTTCGACGCACCGCGCCGCCAAGTGCAGCCGCTGGTCGCGTCGTTCACGGTGTTCGCCTCGGCCGATCCGCAGACCGAACTGGAGCGCTATGTGGAGGAGCGCCCCCAACTGGCAAAGGGGCTGGCGAACTTCCCGTGGCGCGAGGACACCCGGCGGGTCCTGCTCCCGCTCCACGAGGAACTGGCCCCGCACCTCCAGGGGTTGGAACCCTTGTGGTCCCACAACGACTGGCACGCCTCCAACCTCCTCTGGAACGAGGACGGTTCGGTCGCCACAGCGCTGGACTTCGGCATGAGCGACCGCACGACGGCCGTGCACGACCTGGCCACCGCCATCGAACGCAACACGGTCCAGTGGCTCCAGCCCGGCTTCCCGGTCCGCGAGGAGGACGCCCTCGCGCTCCTGGACGGCTACCGGTCCGTACGCCCGCTCAGCCCGGCCGAGTCGAAGGCCCTCCCCGCGCTACTCCCCCTGGTCCACGCCGAGTTCGCGCTCTCCGAGCTGGGCTACTTCCACGGTGTGACGCGATCGGCGGAGAACACCCGGCTGGCGTACGAGTATTACGTGGGTCACGCGGAGTGGTTCGCGGGGGACGGTGGTCGCGGACTGCTGGACCTGTGCGGCGCTAGCGGGTCGGCCTCAGCTCGCGGGTGAAGACGACACGGGGTCGGCCCGGCCCGTCGTAGTCCTCGACCACACGCGCGTCGAAGCCGAGGGTGCGGTGGAAGGCGATCGAACCCTCGTTGGCGACCGAGGTGATGGCCTTGAGACGGACCGCTCCCTGCCGTCCGGCGGCCGCGATGAACGCGGTGTAGAGGCTGCGGCCGAGACCGGTGCCGCGTGCGTCGTCCCGGGTCGCGATCAAGTGCACGTATCCGGTGCGGTCGGGCGTGACGAACCCGAAGAGGTACCCGCGGATGCCGTCGTCGGCCCGGGCGACCAGACAGGTCGACCCGAACTCCTGCACCAGCGCGCTGAGATGGAGCGCGCGGAGGTCACGCTCGCCCCAGTAGCGTGCGTGGTCCTCCAGGACCTGGTGGAGGTCGGTGACATCGGCGGGTTCGATACGGACCGTCATGGCATCGATCATGGCAGGGAGCCGTTCGGAGTCGAGAAGGAGATGGGTCATGATCACGGGTTACGTTCTCGGCGAGAGCCTGCGCCCCGGTGCCGTGTTCGCGCCGCACGGGTTGCGTATCCGGAAGGTCGAGCGGGTCGACAACTCGGAGAGTGCGACGGCCGGGCAGCCCGACGCCTGGACCTTCGTCGAGTGGGAGACCGACGACGACAGTGCCGCAGGTCCGATCGCGGACGCGCTCGCCGCCGCCCTGGAGCCGGCTCATGGCTGGTACGCCGACTTCACGGTCGGCGACGAGCGGGTGGTCGTGTTCGCGGGGAAGATCTTCCGCTATCGGCGCGGCGATGTCGCGGGCCGTGCCGAAGCGGTTGTGTACGGGCGTTCCGTGGGGACCCCGGAGCATCAGCTCGACTGGGAGGAGTGACCCCGGCGGCGCCATTCCTCTGCGAGGAGTTCGTACGAGCGCACCCGGTCGGTGTGGTCGTGGGTGATGGTCGTGATGAGCAACTCGTCGGCGCCGACGGCCTCTTGGAGTTGCTCCAGTTGGTCGGCGACCCGGGCGGGTGAGCCGACGAACTGGGTGTCTATGCGGTCCTGGACCAGTTCGCGGTCCTCGTCGGTCCAGATGTGGGCGCGGGCCTCGTCAGGGGTCGGGAACTTGATGGCGCCCTCCGCCGTGCGGATGGAGCGCACCCACAGGCCGTAGCCGGTGGCGAGTTCGCGGGCCGTCTCGTCGTCCTCGGCGACGACGACGTCGGCGGAGACGCTGACGTACGGCTTGTCGAGGACGTCGGAGGGCTGGAAAGCGGCGCGGTAACCATCGGCCGCCTCAAGGACGCTGGCGGGACTGACGTGGTAATTCGCGGCGAAGCGGAGGCCGTTGCGGCCCGCGACCTCGGCGCTGGTGCCTCCGCTGCTGCCCAGGATCCACAGCTCCAGGTCGGCGCCCTCGCCCGGTACCACGTGGGCATCGACTCCCTCCGGGGAGCGGTAGGTGCCGGCCAGCAGCGCGAGAACGTCGTCGATCTGCTCGCCGTACTCCTGGGACTCGGCCTTGGGCAGCAGGAGCAGCTTGCGCTGCAGGGCGATCCTGGGTGAGCCGAGGAGGCGTTCGAAGGAGAAGCGGGGAGGGATGCGCAGGCCGTTGGGGGCCCGGCCGTCGACGACCGGGGTGGCCGAGGGCAGCGGAGGCGACGGCCGGCCGCCCGAGCGGCCCAGGCCGAGGTCGAAGCGGCCGGGGTGCAGCGCGTCGAGCAGGCCGAACTCCTCGACCGTGGACAGCGCGGTGCGGTGGCCGAGTTGTACGGCGCCGGAGCCGAGCCGGATGGACGAGGTCGCCGAAGCCGTCAGCGCCAGGACCACCGCGGGCGATGTGCCCGCGACCCCGGGGTTGAGGTGGTGCTCGGCGAACCAGTACCGGGTGTACCCGAACTCCTCTGCTCTGCGTGCGAGTTCGATGGAGTTGCGCAGGGCCTCGGGCGCGGTGGAGCCGGAGGAGAGCGGGACCAGGTCGAGGACGCCGAGAGGGATGTCAGGCATGCGCCGGCTCCTCGGTGGTGGACGCCTCCGGCAGTACCGGGCCCCAGACGAACGGCGGGTCCGGGATGTCCTCGCGCAGCACGGGAGCCACCGCAGACCCGAACAGCTCCAGCGAGTCACGGTGCTGACGATCCGTCAAGCCGGCCGCGTCCGCGTGCAGATGGAGCACGGTGTGCCCGAACTGCTCGTGGTAGCGGTGCACCTTGTCGATGACCTGCTGGGGGCTGCCGATCAGCGCGGAGCTGCGCTCGACGAAGTCCTCCAGGGTCTCGAAGACGATGGGCAGTCCCACCTGCTTCTGGAAGGCGAGGTTGCTCTCGAAGATGGGCCGGTAGACGGCCAGCGCCTCCTGTGTCGTGGGAGCGACGTAGAGGCCGGCCGTGCCCGCGCCCACCGCGATGTCCGCCGGGTCGTGGCCGTAGTGCTCCCAGCGGTCCCGGTAGTAGCGGATCAACTCGGCATACGGCTCTATGGGGTTGGTGACGTTCGCGGAGAACAGCGGGTCGCCGTAGCGGGCCGCCAGGTCGACGCTCTCCTTGCTGGTGGCGCTGCCGTGCCAGACCCGGATCGGCCGCTGGTAGGGCCGCGGCCACACCTCCGCGTCCTTCAGCTCCGGGCGGAACCGGGTCTTCGCCGTCACCTTGTCCTGCCGCCAGAGCTGCCGGAACACCTCGTAGCTCTCGGCGTTGCGCTCCCACTGGTCCTCGGGCGTGACATGGAACAGCTCGCGCTGGGCCGTGCCGTTGCCCTTGCCGATGATCAGGTCCAGGCGTCCGCCGGAGAGATGGTCGAGCGTCGCGTAGTCCTCGTAGGCCCGGACCGGGTCGAGGAGGCTCAGTGTGGTGACCGCCGTGAAGAGGCGGATGCGGCGGGTTAGCGCGGCGATGTGGCTGAGGACGACGGTCGGTGAGGAGGAGATGAAGGGACGCTCGTGGCGCTCCCCCACACCGAAGCCGTCGAGGCCCAACTCCTCGGCCAGTACGGCGTTTTCGAGGACCTCGCGGAAACGCTCGTGGGTCGACTTCTGGATGCCCGTGACCGGGTCGGGGCGGTGGACGATGAGCGTGATCGCGAGGAACTTCACGACGCCGCCCGTTCCTCGCGCACGTCGTCGGGGTGGGCCAGGCCGAGGTGGTCGCGGAGGGTCGGGCCCTCGTACTCGGTGCGGAAGACACCCTGTTCCTGGAGCAGCGGGACCACCTTGTCGGCGAAGGGGTCGAGGCCGCTCGGGGTGATGTGCGGGACGAGGATGAAGCCGTCGCTGGCGTCGGCCTGCACGAAGTCGTTGATGGTCTTGGCGACCGTGGACGGCGAGCCGATGAAGGACTGCCGGTTGCCGGTCTCGATGACCAGGTCGCGGATGGACCAGCCGTTCGCGGCGGCCCGCTCGCGCCACTCGCGGGCGGTCGCCAACGGGTCCCGGTACATGCGTACTTGGGCGCGGCCCTTGGAGATGTGGTTGTCGCTGACGTCCGGGTCGATGTCGGGCAGCGGGCCGTCCGGGTCATAGGAGGAGAGGTCCCGGTTCCAGACGAACTCCAGGTGCTTGATGGCCGTAGCACCGCTGACCTGCTGGCGGCGGACCTCCTTGGCCAGGTCCTCGGCCTCGGCGTCGGTGTCGCCGAGTACGAAGGTCGCGGCCGGGAGGATCAGCAACTGGTCGGACCTGCGGCCGTACTTGGCGAGGCGGCCCTTGACGTCGGTGTAGAAGGCCTGGCCCTCGTTGAGGGTGCTGTACCGGCTGAAGATGGCGTCGGCGCTGGAGGCGGCGAACTCGCGGCCCTCGTCGGAGTCGCCCGCCTGGAAGATGACCGGGCGGCCCTGCGGGGAGCGCGGGACGTTGAACTGGCCGTGGATGTCGAAGTGTTGGCCCTGGTGGACGAAGGCTCCGGCCTTGGCGTCGCTCAGGAAGGTGCCGGTGGCCTGGTCGGCGAGGATCTCGTCGCCGTGCCAGGAGTCGAAGAGTTCGTTGGTGGTGGCGAGGAACTCCTTGGCCCGGGAGTAGCGCTCGTCCTGCGGCAGGAAGCCGCCGCGGCGGAAGTTCTCGCCGGTGAACGCGTCCCAGGAGGTGACCACGTTCCAGGCGGCGCGGCCGTCGGAGAGGTGGTCGAGGCTGGCGAACTGGCGGGCCACCTCGTAGGGCTCGTTGAAGGTGGAGTTGATGGTGCCGGTCAGGCCGAGGTGTTCGGTGACGGCGGCGAGCGCGGCGAGGATCGTGAAGGTGTCGGGGCGGCCGACCACGTCCAAGTCGTAGATCTTGCCGCCCTGTTCACGCAGCCGCAGGCCCTCCGCGAGGAACAGGAAGTCGAACTTGGCGCGCTCGGCGGTCTTCGCGAAGTGCGCGAAGGAGCTGAACTCGATGTGGCTGCCGGCCGCCGGGTCGCTCCACACGGTGGTGTTGTTGACACCGGGGAAGTGGGCGGCCAGGTGGATCTGCTTCAGGGGCTTGCTCATGTCGTACGGTCCCTCCGGCTCAGGCGTTCGCGGCAGCGGCGTAGCGGTTGGCGGGGCGGGCGAGCCCCAGCAGGCCGCGCAGGGTGTCGGCCTCGTAGGCGCGGCGGAAGGCGTTCCGGCGCTGGAGTTCGGGGACCAGCCCCTGGGTGATCGCCGGCAGGTCGTGTCCGGCGACGGCGGGCCGCAGCCGGAAGCCGGTGAGTCCCGTCGACTGCAACTCCTGGAGGAGGTCGGCGAGTTGGGCGGGCGTGCCGGCGAAGATGCGGGCGTCGCTGGTGTACGGCTCTCCCGCGAGGGTGTCGAGGCGCTCGCGGCGGGCGATCGCCGTGGCCTCGTCGTCGTCGAGGAAGACGACCAGGTCGCCGAAGATGTGCAGGGGCTCGTCGGCGCGTCCGGCGGCCTGCTGTTCGGCGCGGATCTCCGCGACGATCGCCCGGGCGTCGTCGGAGTCGTGCGGGGTGACGTAGCCGATGTCGGTGGCGCGGGCCACCAGCCGGTACGGGACGGTCTGGTGGGCCAGGCAGCTGACGATCGGCTGGCCCTGCGGCGGCCGGGGCGTGATGGAGGGGCCCTTGACGCTGAAGTGCCGGCCCTCGAAGTCGATGTAGTGCAGCTTGTCGCGGTCGACGAAGCGGCCGGTGGCGATGTCCCTGATCTCGGCGTCGTCCTCCCAGCTGTCCCAGAGGCGGCGCACGACCTCGATGTAGTCGGCGGCCTCGTCGAAGTGCTCGGCGAGCCGCTCCTGTCCGGCCGGGGTGCGCAGGCTTTCCAAGCTGATCGGCTCGAAGGTGCGGCGCCCGAAGTGGTCGGCCTCGTGCGGCCGGGCGGAGAGCTGCACCCGCAGACCCGCGCGGCCGGTGCTGACGTAGTCGAGGGTGGCGATCGCCTTGGATATGTGGAAGGGCTCCGTGTGTGTGGAGACCACCGTCGGGATCAGACCTATGTGGCTGGTGAGCGGTGCGATGCGGGCCGCGATCAGTACGGCGTCGAGGCGTCCGCGGACCTGGTCGGTGCGGCCGTCCAGCTCGCCGTAGTGCGAGGACTGGAGGCCGAGGCCGTCCTCGAAGGTCACGAAGTCGAGGAGGCCGCGCTCGGCCTCGGCGACCTGGTCGGCCCAGTAGGCGGCGGTGAAGAGGTCGCGGGGCCGGGCCACCGGCTCGCGCCAGGAGGCGGGGTGCCAGCCGGTGCCGTCGAGGGCGACGGCGAGATGCAGAGGAGAAGGTGAGGTCGATGACACGAGTGGTGCCTTCCTGGAGGTCCGTACGAGATCGCCGGCCCTTGGGAGCGGGCGCACGGCGGCTGGAGCAACGGGGTCAGGGGCGACAGAGCGCGCCGGCCACGCGCAGCAGGTCTATGTGCTGGCGGGTGGTGAGTCGCACGTGGAGGACAGCGGCGCCACACATGTGCTCCACCTCCACGGATTCCGGCTTCATCAGGGGCAACCGCACGGCTATGCCGTTTCTTCCGGATCGGCGGCGGAAGTCGGGCCGGTGAACCGTACGAGCGAGAAGACCGTACGGGCGCGCAGGGTGAAGCCGATCGACTCGTAGAGCCGGATGGCGTTGGTGTTGGTGGCCGCCGCGTGCAGGAAGGGGTGGTCGCCGCGTTCCTTGATGCCGGCGGCGACGGCGCGGACAAGGCGGGTGGCCAGGCCCCGGCCGCGGTGGTCGGGGTCGGTGCACACGGCGCTGATCTCGGTCCAGCCGGGCGGGTGGAGGCGTTCGCCGGCCAGGGCGACGAGTCTGCCTTCGTGGCGGATGCCGAGGTAGGTGCCCATCTCGACGGTGCGGGGCAGGTAGGGGCCGGGTTCGGTGCGGGCGACGAGGTCAAGGATCTCGGGCACGTCGTCGGGGCCGAGGAGGACGGCCTCGGGGTCGGGCTCGGCCCGCAGAGCGGTGTCCACGAGCTGGACGCCCTGTCCGGAACGGACGATCTCCCAGCCGTCCGGGGTCTGGCTCACTCCGCGCACCGCGGCGGTGCCGCCGGGGCCGATGAGCGTGGCCAGGTCGGCCCAGGCGCGCGGGTCGTCGTTGTCGGTGATGGCGTTGAAGCCGGCCACGTCGACGGGGTAGCGGGCGGCGCGGCCGACGCGTTCGGCGAGGTGGGCGTGCGGGCCGGTGAGCGCGGCCCAGGCCGGGTTGTCCAGGACGTGGGAGGTGGTCGTTTCGAGACTGGCGGTGGAAGACATCGGGTGACGGCTCCGGTACTGGTCGCACGGGGCGGGGACCCCGCCGGGGCGCGGCGGGGTCCCCTTGCCGAGAGGGTGGGTCAGGAGTCGGTCTTCGGCAGTCCGGGCGGGTTGATCTCGGACTTGGCGACGGCCTCGTTGGAGAGGTTCCAGGCGGCCAGCCACTTGGCGTACTGGCCGTTCTTGATCAGGTAGTTGATGGCGTCCGCGAGGGGCTTGGCGAGGCCGCTGTTCTTCTTCGCGGTGGCCGCGATCAGGCCCTGGAGGGTGGATCCGGCGCCGGAGTACGTGCCCGCGTTGCGGACCGCCTTGGCCGTGCCCTTGGTCGAGGAGACCTGGTAGGCGACCGAGGGGTTGGGGGCGAGGTAGGCGTCGATCTTGCCGGAGGCCAGCGCGAGGTAGGTGCTGTTGTTGTCCTGGAAGTACTTGACGGTGAGCGCCTTCTTGCCCTCGGCGGCCAGCTTCTTCTTCCACTCCAGGAGAATCCGCTCCTGATTGGTGCCGGCGCCCACGGCGACGGTCTTGCCGGCGAGGTTCTCGTAATTGCCGTCGAAGTTCCAGGAGTTGTCGGCCTTCACCGCGAAGCCGAGGTTGTCCTCGCGGTAGGAGGCGAACTCGTACTTCGCCTTGCGCTCCTCGGTGTCGGTGACGTTGGAGAAGGCGACGTCGACCTTGCCGCTGTCGAGGCCGATGAAGAGGTTCTCCCAAGTGGAGTTCTTCAGCTCCGGCTTGAGACCGAGGACGGCGGCGACCAGGCGGGCGATGTCGGTCTCGGAACCGGTGAGGGTCTTCTGGTCCGAGCCGACGTAGCCGAGCGGCGGGGAACCGGCGGGCAGGAAGCCGACCCCGACCTCCAGCTTGCCGCTCTTCGCTATCGCCTTGGGCAACTCGGCGCTGATCGACTTCACTTCGGCGACCTTGAGCGTCGCCTGCTTGGCGGCACCGAGGGAGAAGGCGCCCACGGTGACCGTGCCGGAGGCGGCACTGCCGGACGTGGTGGCCGCGTCACTGTCGCCGCCGCAGGCCGCGAGACCACCGGCGAGGGAAGCGAGGACGGTTCCCGCGGTGAGTCCGCGAGTGATTCTGCTGCGCAGGCTGGGCGTAGACATGGCTGTTCCTAGGCTCGGTGTTCGGGGCTGTTGAAGGTGAGAAGGTGAAGCTCAGAGGACCTTGCTGAGGAAGTCCCTGGTCCGTTCGTGCTGTGGCTTGTCGAGGACCTCGTGGGGCGGGCCCTGTTCGACGATCTTTCCGCCGTCGATGAAGACGACCCGGTCGGCGACCTCGCGGGCGAAGCCGATCTCGTGGGTGACGATGACGAGGGTGGTGCCGCTGGTCGCCAAGTCCTTGATGACGGACAGGACTTCACCGACGAGCTCGGGGTCGAGGGCGGAGGTCGGCTCGTCGAAGAGGATGACGCCGGGCCGCAGGGCGAGGGCTCGTGCGATGGCGACGCGCTGCTGCTGGCCGCCGGAGAGCTGCCTCGGGTAGGCGCCGGTCTTCTCGGCGAGACCGACGCGGCCGAGCAACTCCCTTGCCAGTTCCAGGGCTTCGGGCTTGCCGAGCCTGCGGGTGGCGACGGGCGCCGCGGCCACGTTGTCGAGCACGGTCAGGTGCGGGAAGAGGTTGAAGTTCTGGAAGACGAACCCGATCCTGCTGCGCTGCGCGAGGATGGCGCGCTCACTCAACTCCTTGAGCCGTCCGCCCTGTTGCTTCACCCCTATCAGTTCGCCGTTGACGCTGACGTAGCCGATCTCGGGCTTCTCCAGGTGGTTGATGACCCGCAGCAGCGTGGACTTGCCGGAACCGGAGGGGCCGAGGATCACGGTGACCTCGCCGGGCCGTACCGTCAGGTCGACGCCGTCCAGGACCCGGTGGGCGCCGTACCACTTGTGGACGTCGTGCACCTCTACGGCGGCGGGTGTGATGTCCGCCAGCGGTTCGACGGTGTTCGTGGTCATACGGCGGTCTCCCTGCGGATGCGGGCCCGCAGATCGGTGACACCGTTGCGGAGTTTCTGGATCGGGGTGGGCGGCAGGGAGCGGGTGGCGCCCCGGGCGTAGTGGCGCTCGACGTAGAACTGGATGACGGACACCACGCTGGTCAGGATCAGGTACCAGACGGTGACGACCAGGAGCAGCGGCACGATGTCGCCGGGGTAGGTGGAGCCCATCGTCTGCGCGGAGCCGAACAGGTCGAGCAGCGAGACGTAGAAGACCAGGGAGGTGCTCTTGATCAGGCCGATCAGCTGGTTGACATAGTTCGGGGTGATGGAGCGCAGCGCCTGCGGGAAGACGATTCTGCGGAACTGGTAGCCCTTGGGGAGACCGAGGGCGGAGGCCGCCTCGTGCTGGCCCTGGTCGACGGAGAGGATGCCGCCGCGGACCACTTCGGCCGCGTACGCCGCCTCGTTGAGGCTGAGTCCGACGACGGCGACGACCATGTCGGTGGCGAGCTTCGACTCGTCGAAGGAGAAGAAGGCGGGGCCGAACGGGACGCCGATGCTGAGCGTCTGGTAGAGGGCGCTGAAGTTGTAGAGGAAGATCAGCACCACGATGAGCGGGATCGAGCGCAGCGCCCACACATAGGTCCAGCTCGCGGCGCGCAGCACGGGGCTCTTCGACAGCCGGGCAAGGGCGAGCAGGATGCCGCCGAGGAGGCCCAACACGGCACTGAGCGCGGCCACTTCGAGGGTGATGACGAGTCCGTCGAGGATGGTCGGGCGCAGGAACCAGTAGCCGAAACGGTCCCACTGGTAGAAGGAGTTGGTGACCAGTCCGTGGACGAACTGGGCGATCAGCACCAGCACGACCAGCGTGACGATCCACCGCCCCGGGCGGCGCAGCGGCTGAACTCGCTGTGCCGTGAGGGGTTTTGACGGTGCGTCGGCCGAGGGGGCGTCGGCCAGGGACACGGTGGTGCCTGGGGGTTCACTCATGGTGGGCTCCGGCAGGTTCACAGACCCCGGTCCGTGGCGGTGGGCGCGCGACGGCTGGCGGCACGCGCGGTGCGCGGGACCGGGGGCGGGGAAGGGGGCAGGCACACCGACGGGATCGGGTGTGCGTCAGAGATGCGTCGGCCGACTGGTCGTCAGGCCCGACAGCGGGCGTGGCCCGACGCGGTACACAGTGCGCTGCTGACCCGGAGCAGATCGACAGCGCGGTCGGCGACGAACAGGTTGGCGTACGACCGTACGCAGCCCTGCGGGCGGCATGTGGCCGTCCTGGGAGCTGCGTACATGGCGTCACCTGTCACTGTTCCGACCCCGCAGGGCCTCGCGCTTACCGAAACGTCATCCGGTCCGGTCGTCACCTGGGGCACCCCACCGCGTGCGAGGGTTGCCGGTCAGCAAGCCAGGGCTTGTCGCTGACACTCATGACCGTTCTGGCCGCAAGTTAAGACAATTGCCCGAACGAATGTCAACGGCCGTCCACCAAGTGGACGGCGCGGACGCCGCTCAACTGCGGCAAGCTCCCGTTTCGTCCGCCGCATGGGCCGCCCAGTCCAGGATCTGGACAGCGGCGCCGGCGGCCTCCAGGCCCTGGCAGCGGGCGTGGTGGCGGCGGGCGATGCCGTCGAGGTCTAGGTGGGTGCCGAAGGCCGGGTGGGCGGCCAGTCGGCGGGCGTAGGCCCACAGGTGGGGGTGGTCGGCGATGCGCTGCACGGCGGCGGCGTCGAGGTGGTAGCGGTGAACGGTGTCCAGTTGCACCAGCGTCACCCACAACTCGACGTCGGCGGCGGTGAGTTCGTCGCGGATCATGTGCTCGCGGCCGTCCAGCCAGCGGTCGAGCGAGCCCAGCGTCTCCAGCAGCCGTTCCAGCGCCTCGTCGCGCTCCGCCTGTTCGCCGCCGACCGCGCCGGCACGCTGTGCCGCGTCCTCGATGCCCTGCGCGCAGAGCCGCTCGACGGCCTCGATCTCCGACTCGGCACCGCACGGGTAGAGCTCGGGTCCGCCCGCGCCGAAGTACCGGGCGAGGTCGCGGGTGATGTCGGGGGCGTGGGTGCTGACGATGCGGCCGGACCAGTCGTCGCTGAGCACGGGCGCGGCGGCCGGTCCGGAGTAGCGGTGGGCGCTCGCCTCGTAGAGCGGGCGCAGCGCGGAGTGTCCACCACTCGGACAGTCTGGTACGGCGGACAGGAACACGGCCGGACAGCTCTCGTGGAGGCCGAGCAGGCTGTGGGTGACGGCGATGCGCAGGCCGTCGGCGCAGGCGGTGGACAGATGGAGGCGGTAGCGGCGCGGAACGGCGTAGTGCCCGCTGCGCGCGTCGCGCCCGATCCGGCCCCTGAACTGTGGCGCGGAGCGGGGTGAGGGGACGGCGGCGAGAGGCGTTACGGACATGGGACTCCCCGGGTACGGGCGCGTGGACGTACGCGCGGCGGAAGCGTCGTCGAACGGTGGAGGGGCTCAGCGCAGTGGGCTCATGGCGCTGCAGACCCGCAGCAGATCGATGTGACGGCGGGAGGTCAGAAGGGGCGAACGGTCCACTCGGCTCGCGGTGACCGGCTCAAGGCGCCCCATGTTTCCCTACCTGTTCACTAGGATTCCCTACTGGAGTGTCGATCCACCGTCGCCCGGGGTCAAGAGGGCGTCCACGGGTCGGGCACAGGTCCCGACCCGTGGACATGCCGGGCCGCTACTTCGCGTACATCAGGGTCCCGAAGCCGAGCTGGTCGTAGCCACCGCTGTCGGAGCCGTAGTCACCTCCCCCGCCCTCGGGTGCGACGAGGTCGTAGTACATGGCCGAGATGTACTTGTCGTCGAGGCCGATCCGCCGGTTGTAGTGGAAGTGGAGCATCGCCCACACCGGCCGGATCTGGCCGCGCGAGGCGGAGGAGATCACCGTCTGGGAGGACGAGGCGCAGCTCTGCCCGGTGCCCCAGGTGTAGGTGGTGAAGGGCACGTCGCTGCCCGCGTTGTACTTCGCGACGTACTGGGCGGCCTTCATGAAGCGGCGGCTGTCGTACGAGTACAGGTCGTCGCCCTGGTTCCAGGCCATCTCGCACACGGCGCCCAGCTGCCCCATGCCCATGACGGTGTGGCCCTGGTCGCGGCCGGACTCCTGCCACTGGCCGAGCGCGTAGCCGTCCGAGTCGGTGTACAGATACGGCACGGCGTGCGCGATCGAGCCGTTGCCCGCACTCGACTTGAAGTACGTGACGGCCTGGTCGTACTTGGCGCTGTCCTCGTTGAGGATCCCGATGGCCAGAATCGACGCCATGTTGCACAGGTCCCAGTTGGCCCAGTAGTTGGTGATGCAGGCGTCGTTGTGGTTGGTCAGGAAGCTGTTGTTGAGCGGGTAGAAGACGTTCGCCAGCATCTGCTGGGCAGCAGACAGGTTGAACCCGCTGTAGTCCCGCATGAGTTCGCAGGCGTTGGCGAACTGCCAGCCGTAGAGGCCGGCGGCGAGGAACCGGTCGGCGTTTCCGGTGACCGAAGTCAGCGTCGACGACCAGGCGTTGAGGATGTTCGCGGCGCACACGGCGTTCGCCTCGGTGCCGCCGACCTTCCAGCGCAGGGCGTTCTGGTAGGCGGCGGCGATGTCGTTGTAGAGCAGGCTGTAGTTCTGGCCGTCACCGCCCCGGATGATCGTCGCCGTCGCCCGGTTCGTCCAGGTCGACTGCGAATGGGAGTTGGCGGTCAGCTTGTTCCAGCCGGACAGCCAGGGGTCGGTTCCCGCCGCGACCCTGACCTTGGCCCGGTTGATGTCTCCGGCGTTGTGCAGCATGCCGGGGTGGGTGAAGGTGGCCGGGGCCGCGTGCGCGGTCGTGGCCACCACGGCGCCGCCGAGAGCGACGGCTGCGGTGAGCCCGCCCGCGGTCCTCAACAGACCGCGGCGGCTCAACTCTGTTCTGCGGAGGTGCTCGTGGGGGGAAGTGCGGCTCATTGCTGTGCATCTCCAATCCGTGGAGGATCAGGTGGGCGCGATGCTCACCTCGTCGAACTCCGCGGTGCAGCGGACCGGTTGACTGCGCGAGCAGACCACCAGACCGACGTAGTAAGGGGCGTCACCGAAGCCGGGGATCTCTCCGTCGGCGAGGGGGGTCCAGGTGACACCGTCATCGGTGGACAGGGCTGCGCTGAAAACGGTCCCGGCACGCTTCAACCGCAGCAGGGCGGGGAGGGTGACAGCGGCACCGCCGGTGAAGGCGGAGGCACCGGCCACGGTCTTGCGGAGCATGAGCTGCGCGGTCGTCCGACCGCTGACGATCACGCCCGCCGCCTGGTCGAACGGCGACAGCGACTTCGCCATGAGCAAGCCCACCCGGTCGGCCGTCGCACCGGTCCGGGAGACGAGCCGGGCGACGACCTCGCAGTCACCGCTGACGGGCCGCCGCACGAACTGCCCTGTCATTCCCTGGCCATTGGCGTTCAGGTCGACTCCCGCGCCCCGCACGGTGAAGGTCCCGCCGTCGTACGACGTGCTGCCCGGCGTGGTGATCGCCACCACGCCCAGCGTCCCGAAGGCCCGGTCGTCGAGCACGGTGTCGCCGAGGTCGCCGTACGTCCACGGCGCGGGCGGCGCGCTGCCGACGGTGAGGGCGAGGGTACCGATGGCGGTCCCTGAGGCGTTGGCGGCAGTGGTCGCGACCGTGAACTCCCCTGCCTCCGTGGGGATTCCGGAGATGAGCCCGGTACGCCGGTCGATGCGCAGACCGGCGGGCAGGCCGTCCGCGGTGAACCGCACGGGCTCGTGCGAGGCCCGCAGCAGATGGCGGAAGTCGGCTCCGTCGTTCGTGAACACGGCGTTCGCGGAGGTGAGTTGGGGCACGGAGGGGGTCGGCATCACGGCCCGCGCCGGTGTCGAACGCGGCCCGCGTCCATCGGCGTTCGTCTTCGCGACCGTGTAGTGGTACGCCGTTCCAGGCGTCCCCGTCGCGTCGACGTACCGGATGCGCGTGCCGAAGCCGACCGGGCCGACGCGGGTGGCGAGGGTCTTGTACGGTCCGGTGGCTCGGGTGGCGCGCAGGACCGTGTACTCGGCGGACAGGTCCGGGCCGGACCAGGCCAACTCGACGGCGTCGGCACCGGTTTCGGCTCTCAGGTCAGTGGCGGTGCGGGCCGGCCGGGGTACGTGCCAGACCGTGCCCTTCGCGGACGTCACGCCGACGTTGTCGAAGGCGCCGGTGCCGGTCTCGGTGTAGTCCTGGTCGACGCCGAGGCAGGAGATGAGGGCGAGGCCCGCGTAGGCGGTGCGCCCCAACTCGGCCTCGGCGGAACCGACTTCGGTCCAGTGGACGCCGTCCGGCGAGATGGCGCCGGTGCAGCGCGCACCCTTGCGGGTCACCCGCACCCAGTAGGGCTTGCGCAGCCGGTAGCCGTCGCCCGCGCCCTCGACGTACGGCGCCTCCAGCGGGGTGGCCGACTCGGGCAGCGCGCCGAGATTGGAGATCGGGAAGGACGCGTTCACAGTGATCGCCTGCTGCTGCGAGGGCGGCACGGGCGTGCTGCCGGTCTCGGAGACCTCGGCGCCGGTAGCGGGCCGGGTGGAGAACACCCCGCTCCAGGTGTGCAGCGGCAGGCCCTGGATGAGCATCGAGGCGTGTGCCGCGCCCGCATCGAGGGAAGCGCGGACGGTGACGCCGATCTTGGAGTACTGCGAGCTGAGCGGCCACACGATCCGCGCGGTGACCGTGCCGTCGCCGCGCAGCGGGAGGTGGACGAGCCGGTAGGTTTCGGCGGTGCCGCTCGCCTCCAGGACGAAGCGCTCACCGTCGAAGACGGCGGAACCGGGGATCCTCACGTCCCCGATGTCCTGGGTCGACCAGGGGCCGGGGAGACCGGCGGAGGCGGCTGCCCATGTCGAACTGCCGCTCTCCCCCATGGTGTTGGAGGCCGAGACCGTGTAGTAGTAGGTACGCCCCGCGTGCACGTCCCGGTCGGTGTACGTCGGCTGCCCGACCCCGGACGCGACCCTCACATAGCGGCCGTCGACGTCGCTCGCCCGCAGGACCGTGTAGGAGTCGGCCCAGGTCGACGGCAGCCAACTCACCTGCACGGAATGGTCGTTGCCCACGGCTGTGACACCGGCCGGCGGTGTCGGCAGGGTCGGTGCGGATGCCGTGGCGCCGGCGTAGGCGAAGGTGCCCCAGCTCGGCAGGTCGTCGTTGCTGCCCTCGACTATCCGGGTGCCACCGGTGCCACGGAAGACGGCGTTCTTCGTGTACGGGGTGTCGAGGCTGCGCACGCCCGCGTAGTGCGCGTACGCCATCTCGTAGATCGGCGGCAGGGTGCCGCGTGAAATGGCCGAGACAGACAGCTTGATGTACTTGCCGGTGCGGTCGAGGTCGGGAACGAAGGGGACGTCGCCGCCGAGGTTGTAGCGGGCGGCGTACTCGACGTTGGCGAGGATGCGGTTGTCGTCGAAGCCCCAGAGGTCGACGCCCTGGTTCCAGGCGACCTGCGCGGCGTCGGCGAGCAGACCGACCGCGAGTTGTTCGTGGCCCTGGTCCCGGCCGCTCTCCTGGCCCTGGCCGGCGGCGGTGACGATGCGGTGGAGGACGCTGCCGTTGCCGGCACCGGCCGCGGCGAAGCGGAGCGCGTCGTAGAAGAGGGTGGGTTCTTCGCAGAACACCCCTATGGCCAGTAGGGATTGAAGGGACGTCAGGTCCCAGTTGCCGTTGGCGTAGAGGGTGTAGCAGGAGAGCGCCGGGTACCAGACGCGGAGGAAGGAGTCCTCGCAGCGGGCGATGTCGGCAGCGTTCCAGCCGTCGTAGCCGGTGTGGCGGAGGAGTTCGGCCGCGTTGACGAACTTGAAGGCCTGGAGGCCGGCACCGAGGGGGCCGTCGGCTCCGGTGATGGCGGTGAGCGAGGCGGACCAGGCGTTGAGGATGTCGCGGGCCTTGTCGGCGTGCGCGGTGTCGCCGGTGACCGCCCAGATGAGGGCGTTCTGGTAGGCGGCGGCCGAGTCGGCGACGGCCTGGCTCTGGTAGTTGGCGGGGCCGCGGCCCCACGTGGTGATCTGGCCGGTGTTCTGCACGGTGTACGACGAAGAGGAGCGCGCGTGGGCCGCGAGTGCCAAGTAGCCGTCGTAGACCGGGGATTGCTTGGCGGCGACCGCCGCCTTCATCCGGGCGAGGTCGTCGGCGGTGTGCAGCAGGCCGGGGTGGGAGAAGGTCACCTCGGTGTCGCCCGGGACGGCAGCGGCCCGCCCGGGCACGAGCAGTCCGCTCGCGCCCGAGGCCCACAGGAGGGCGGCGCCACCGAGGAAACCCCGGCGGCTGAGCGGACCCGGTGTATTCGACTGCGGCTCTGCAACAGCGCCCCAAAGGGGCGCGGGGCTGTATTCATCAGCGGCTCCGCCGCGGGGCGCGACCAGCCCCAACGGCACCGCAGCCGACCGACAACCCCGCCCCGCCCTTCCAGCGAAGCGCTCCGTCATGACGCCGCAGCCGCCTCGGCCTCGGCGGTCGTGAGGAACCTCAGGTTGGTGACGTGCTCGTTGTAGAACCACTGGATCGCGTCGGTGGTGTAGTACCAGCTCGGCTTCTTCATCGAGTCGGCGACGACCAGCCCGTTGATCACCAGGTTCTCGAACGTGACGTTGTTGATGGCGTGTTCGGCGTCGTAGCCGAGGAAGAGCGACGGGTTGGCGTGGGTGCCCGTGTAGCTGAGGTTCTTGACGTAGACGCCGTCGATGCCGCGGCCCACCGAGGTGTTGTACTTCGTGTTGAACATCACCTTCATGTAAATGACCTGGCCCCAGCGGAAGTCCTCGATCCGTACGTCCTCGATGCGGACGTTCTTGATGAGGTTGGAGTCGCCGGGGTTGAGGGCGATGCAGCCCTGGTAGTTCATCTGGGGTTCGCGGTGGTCGAGGATGTCGATGTTCTGGATGACGAGGTTCTCGATCGTCTCGGGGGCATCGGAGTTGCCGTGCGTGCCGACGTTGATCGGGTGGGCGACATCGGCCCACAGGGTGCAGTTCTTGACGGTGATGTCGCGGGTGTCGCCGTAGTAGTTCCAGCGGTGGCAGTAGATGGCGATGCAGTCGTCGGAGTTGCGCATGAAGCAGCCGTCGAAGGTGATCCGGGTCGAGGAGAAGACGTCGAATCCGTCGCCGTTGCCCTTCGAACTGAACGCGCGTGCCTTCTTGATGTGGACGTTGTCGCTCTCGGCGAACGTGCCCGCGTAGCCGGCCGGGTTGAGGATGATGACGTCCTCGACGCGGATGTTCTTGCTGCCCTCGCAGAGGATGGCGCCGCCGGGGTTGTTGTAGAGCGCCCCGCGCCCGATGAGTTTGGACCGTTCCACGTCCTTGAAGTAGACCTGCGCGGTCAGGACGGCGCCGCCCGCGAGGTAGACCGTCTTGCCGCTGGGGACCAGGAGGACGTTGCCGGTGACGGTGTGGACGCCGGGGCCGAAGTAGATGACGTCCGGATCGTCGGCGGACGGGGCGTGGTGTTCGACGCGGTTGGTGATCAAGTGCAGCGCGTCGAAGATCTCGTCGTTGATCTGGACGACGACGTCCTTCGGCGCGTCGAGGGTGAACCGCAGGGTGTCGCCGAGGAGTTCGGGCTTGATGCCCAGCGCGTCCGGTCTCACCCGGGCCTTGGTGGTACCGCCCTTGAGGTACGTCACCTCGATCTCCACCGAGCCGTTGAAGTCGAAGTACGCCATCGAGGAGTTGTAGACCTTGCCCGACCCGGTGGTGGCGTTGATCTCCTCGAACTGCGGCCGGTAGATGTCGAGGGTCTGCCAGGCGCCGTCGGGAGCGGTACGGACCCGCACCTGAAAGCTGGTGTTGGCCGGCATGGTCGCGGGGCGCGGGTAAGTCACCAGCTTCGGGAGGGAGTTGTGGCCGTCACCGGCGTGCGCCGCCGTGGCGGTCAGCCCGGACAGACCGGCGGCGAGCGCGGTGGCACCGGCGGCTTGCAGGGCCGTACGACGGGAAAGGGGCGTGTTCATGCTGCGACTCCTCATTTGATTTGCTCCTTCACCTGCGGGGCGCTCCAGCCGGTGTCGAGCCCGCGACCGTGCTCAGCCCTTCGGCCCTCCGCGCGCTCGCGCTCTCGACACCGGCACCTCCAATAGAAACCGGTTGTCACGCGTTGGGGCAGAGCTTCTTCCGGCTCGGAAACGGCGTCAAGACCTTGAGCGAACTTTCGAAAAGACTGGATGACCTCGACGACACAGTCCTGGAACACCGTTTGCTAGAAACCGGTTGTCCACGAGCGCGCCGGAAATCCCGGACACCGGGCCGGTGTCCGGGACGTCAGCGCAGGTCGGCGGCGCGCTCGGGACTCTCGTCGAGGAAGCCGCCCGACTGGTGCTGCCAGAGCTTCGCGTAGGCGCCCTCGGCCGCCAACAGCTCCTGGTGGGTGCCCTGTTCGACGATCCGGCCGCGGTCGAGGACGACCAGCCGGTCCATACCGGCGACCGTGCTCAGCCGGTGCGCGACGACGAGTGCGGTCCGCCCCTCCATGAGCCGCCACAGCGCCTCCTGGACGAGGACCTCGCTCTCGGAGTCGAGGGCGCTGGTGGCCTCGTCGAGCAGCAGGATCGGCGCGTCGCGCAGGATCGCCCGGGCCAGGGCGACGCGTTGGCGCTGTCCGCCGGAGAGCTTGATCCCGCGCTCCCCCACCATCGTGTCGAAGCCGTCCGGCAGCCCGTCGGCGAACTCGGTGACATGCGCCGCCTCGGCCGCCCGGCGGACCTCGGCGTCGGTGGCGTCGGGCCGGGCGAACGCGATGTTCTCCCGCAGGGTGCGGTGGAACATCGCCGGGTCCTGCGGGACGTAGGCGATCAGGCTCCGCAGGTCGGCCTGGCGCAGCCGGCTGATGTCCTGACCGCCGATCAGGATGCGGCCGGCGTCGATGTCCGTCATGCGCAGCAGCAGCCGGCTGAGCGTGGTCTTGCCGCCGCCGGACCGGCCGACGAGCCCGATCTTCGTCCCGCTGGGGACGTTCAGGTCGAGGCCGTCGAAGAGGGTGTCGGCGCCCGCGTGGGCGAAGGTCACGTTCTCGAAGCGGACGTCGGCGGCGCGGGAGAGCAGCGGTTCCGGCGTGTCCGGGTCGAGCACGGTGGGCGAGGCCAGCAGCAGTTCGGTGAACTGGGCGGCCTCGGTCATCGAGCTCTCCAGGCGCCGGTAGATCTGGTTGAACTCGAACATGATCCGGGTCGCGTTGGAGTAGTACGTGAACGCGACGACGACCGCCTCGACTCCGTGCTCGCCGCCGCCGAGCGCGACCGCGAGCAGCAGGCCAAGTGCGTTGGTGAGTACGGACAGTGGCGCGACGATGGTGTCGATGCGCAGGTTGCCGTAGTCCCAGGAGCGCAGGGTCAGCCGTCGTGACTTGGCGACGCGGGAGCGGTGTTCGGCGGCCTCGCGTTCCTCGGCGGCGAACGCGCGGACCGTGTCCATGTTCATCAGGCTGTCGGCGACATGGCCGGAGACCCGGGCGATGGCCTCCTCGCGCTGGTCGACGAGTGCCTGACGGCGCCGGATGAGGGGTGCCACGACCAGGGCGGTGAGCGCGATCATCACCAACAGCCCTACGACGAGCAGCGGTTCGTAGCGCCACAGCACGACCGAGCCGAACAGCAGCGGCACCAGGCTGCCGACGACCTGGAAGGTCATCGTGTCGACGAACTCCTCGAAGCGGGAGGCGAAGCTCAGCACCCGCTTGGTGAGGGACCCGGCGAAGTTCTCGTGGAAGAACGCGGCGTCCTTGGCGAACAGTTCGTCCATGCCGATCACATACAGGTGCTCGATGCCGAGCGCGTCCAGCCGGTTCAGACAGTGCAGTCCGAGCCGCCACAGCACCTCGGAGAAGAGCAGGACAGCGGCGAACCCGAGGACGTACGGCAGGGTCGAGCCGACGCCGATGCCTTTGTCGTCGGCGATCCGGCCGACGAGCTTCGCGACGATCAGCGGCGCGATGTAGTTGATGCCGATGTTGCCCAGCGCGGGCAGCAGTGTGCCGGGCGCGGTCCATCGGCGGAGCCGGGCCAACTCCCGTCCGTAGTAACGCAGTGCGAGCAGCACCGAGCCCCGGCGCGACCCGGCCTCGCGCGATTCAGGCGTTCCCATCCCCACCCCATGATTTAGTACGGCGCCCGGCATCGGCGCTGGCCAGGAATGGCAGTGTCCCGCGCGGGGACCGGTGCGGTCCAAGCGTTTTTCCCTCAACAGTGGTGATGCGCATGGGAGATGTGGGCCCTACGGTGACAGCATGGTGATCCCGGTGAGTGAGCCCATGCGGCTCCCCGACATGCCCCTGCACGATCCGTTCGTCGTCGCCGACGAGGACACGCGCACCTATCACCTCTACACGTCCAACGAGCCGTCCGTGTCGGGTGTGGAGGGCGTCGGCACGATGGTCTACCGCAGTCACGACCTGCGCGACTGGACCCGTCCCGCGGTGGTGTTCCTGGCTTCGGAGCAGACCGACCTCTGGGCGGGCGACGGCGGTTGGGCGCCGGAGGTGCACGCGTGGGACGGCAGGTACTACCTGTTCACCACGCTGCACGACGAGAAGAGCCCGCTCCCGGTGCCGCCAACTGGCAGATGGGGCACACCGTTCGCCCTCCCGAACCACCGGCGCGGCACGGTCACGGCCGTGTCCGATTCCCTGCTGGGCCCCTTCACCGCGGTCGACCCGCTACGTCCCACCCCGCCCGAGCACCTCATGACCCTGGACGGCACGCTGTACGTCGACCCGTCCGGGCAGCCGTGGATGGTGTACGCGCACGAGTGGCTGCAGACCGTCGACGGCACGATGGAGGCGATCCGGCTGGCCCCGGACCTGACCGGGACGATCGGCGATCCGGTCTTCCTGTTCAAGGCCTCGGACGCGTCCTGGATCGGCGAGGAGATCCCGGCCGGTGTCCCGCACCAACTCCCGCCCTACGTCACGGACGGGCCGCAGTTGTACCGTACCCCCGACGGTTCCCTGCTCATGCTGTGGTCGACGTACGAGAAGAACCGTGCCGACCCGGACGGCACCCTGAGCGGCGGCTACGTCCAGACGTACGCCGTCTCGGAGTCGGGCGAACTCAGCGGGCCGTGGCGTCAACACCGGCCGCTGGTACGGGAGGACAGCGGGCACGGCATGCTGTTCCCCACGTTCGACGGGCGGTTGATGATGATCCTCCACCGCCCGTTTGAGAACGCGCGCGGCAAGCTCTACGAAGTGGAGTTGCTGGACCGCGAGTTGCGGGTGGTGCGGCAGCGCACGGACCTCGACGGCGGGGGCTGACGCGACACCGCCCGCTTCTCAGGCTCCGAACACCTGGAACTCCGAGACCTGCCCGGCCGGCCAGCCGTTGTTGGCGGAGATGGTGAGCCGTACGTAGCGGACGCTGACCGTGGAGGGGAGGGTGAGGGTCGCGGTGTTGCCGGTCGCCGGGTCGAAGGTGTAGCCCGCCGCCGTGAGGAGTTGGGTGGAGGTGCCGGCGTCCGTGCCGCCCTGGACGGCGATGGTCTGGGTGCGGGTGGACCAGGCCGTCGCCGGCGGGAGGTTGAGGACGATCCGTCTGACGCCGGTCGCGGCGCCCAGGTCGACCTGGACCCACTGCGGGAAGGCGTTGTTGGCGGACTCCCAGTAGGTGCCCTGGTTGCCGTCCGTCACGTTCGACGAGGCGTAGACGTCGGTGTGGCTGGACTCGGTGGTGGCCGCGCCCGCAGCCAGGTTCCGGCTCACCGTGCCGGCTCCGGTGCCGGTCAACTGGACGGTGGTCGTGCCGTTCGACGCGTTGTCGGCGATGCTGAGATCACCGGTGCGGGTACTGGACGCGGTGGGTGTGAAGGTGACGGCCACCGTGCAGGAGGCGCCCGCCGCGATCGACGTCCCGCAGGTGTTGCTCTGCGCGAAGTCGCCCGTGGTGGTGACGCCGGAGACGGTCGCGGCGGCGGTCCCCGTGTTCGTCACCGTGACCGACTGCGCGCTGCTCGCCGTGTTGAGCGCCTGAGTGGGATACGTCAACGACGTCGGGCTGGCCGACAGGGTCGCCGGGGAGGAGCCGCCGCCGCTCGGGAACACCTCGAAGTCCGACAACTGGGCAGCGTTCCAGCCCGTGTTGGCGCTGATGTTGACCCGCACATAGCGCGCCGTGGCGGCGGTGAACGTGATGGTCACGGTGTTGCCGTTGGCGCTCGGGTCGAAGGTGTATCCGGCCGATGCCTTGACCGTGGAGAAGCTGGAGCCGTCCGTGGAGCCCTGCACCGACAGGGTCTCGGTGCGGGCCGACCATGCCGTGGCCGGCGGGAGTTTGAGGACGACCTTGCCGACGCTGTAGTTCTGGCCGAGGTCGACCTGTGCCCACTGCGGGAACGAGCCGTTCGTACCTTCCCAGTACGTCGACGCGTCCGGGTCGGTGAGGTTCGAGGCGACGTAGGGACTGTCGCTCGAACTCGCCGAGGCCGGCCGTCCGGCGCCGATGTTGGTGGTGCTGTCGATGCCGGTGCCGGTCAGGGTGACCGTGGTCGGGCTGTTGTTGGCGTTGCTGGTGACGGTCAGGCTGCCCGTGCGCGCTCCGCCCGTGGTGGGCTTGAAGCCGACGGTCACCGTGCAGGAGGCGCCGACCGCGAGGGTGGAACAGTTGTTGGTCTGGCTGAAGTCACCGGTCGCCGCGACCGCGGAGACCGTCGCCGACGCGGTGCCCGAGTTCGTCACCTTCACCGTCTGCGCGGCGGCCGACGAGCCGACCACCGTACCGTCGAAGGACAGACTCGCCGGATCGGTGTTCAGCACCGGTCCCGGCGCGGTGCCGGTACCGGAGAGGGTGACCGTGTTGGTGACCCCGCCCGCGTTGACGGTCAAGACGCCGCTACGGCTGCCCGTCGCGGTCGGCGCGAACTTCACGCTGACCGTGCAGGAGCCGTGGGCCGCGATCGACGAACCGCAGGTGTTGGTCTGGGAGTAGTCGCCGCTGGTGGAGATCGAGGAGACGGACGCCGCGGAGCCGGTCGGGTTGGAGACCGTCACGGTCTGGGTGTCGCTCGTCGAACCGGTCGCCACCGAACCGAAGTTGAGCGCGCCGGGGGTGGCGGTCACGCCTTCGGGCGGATACGGCGGATACACCGGGGCCGGCCAGCCGCCGCAGTAGGGCGTGCCGCTGATACCGGAGTTGCCGCCGCCGTCGGTGACCACGAAGTTGCCGCCCGAGCAGCTGTACACCGGGTTCGAGTAACCGACGCCGGTGGCCGTGACGTTGGTGAACTTGGCGGCGCCGCCCGTCTGTTCCTGGAGGGCGAAGGTTCCGGTGCCGGCGATGGTCACGTTGTTGAGGTTGACCCCGCTGATGGTGCCCTCGACCCACTGGACCGCTTCGTAGGGGCTCTGCTGGATCAGCGCGTTGGTCACGTTGATGGGTCCGGTGATCGCGCCCTGGCTGCCGTCGAACCACAACGCGCCCACGCCGAACTGCCAGTTGGGGTCGAGACTGCCGGCCCGGACCATGGTGTTGTCGGAGATCGTGGTGGTGCCGACCGGCGTCGAGGTGAAGCGCTGCCCCACGTGGATGCCGCCGCCCTGGGCGATGCCGGTGTCGACGACCCGGTTGCCGCTGACGGTGTTGTCGTGGCCGCCGTAGATCGCGATGGCGTTGGCGAGGATCTGCAGGGACACGGTGTTGTTGGAGATCGTGTCGTTGGCGTCGGCTCCGATGGCGGAGTCCGCCCAGGTGGCGATGCCGTCGTCGCCGGTGTTGCGGATGTCGCTGTTGGTCACCTTCGAATTGGTGACGCCGCCATGGAAGTTGATGCCGTCGGCGGTGGTGTCCCGGATGCGCATGCCGATGAACGTCAGCCCGTCCATCGGCCCGTCCATCCAGGCGCCGACCTTCATGTGGTCGATCCACAGGTTGGACACGGTGGAGCTGCTCATCGCGCCGCCGATGCCGTTGACCTGGGCGCTGTCGTCGCGTTCCTGCACATTGCCGAAGATCGCGAAGTTCTGCAGGCGGACACCGGTGCTCGCGTTGGGCGCCGAGTTGCCGTAGAAGCCGGGGGCCGTGCCGGTGACGGTCGAATACCACATGCCGGCGCCGGCGATCGTGACGTTGTTGACGCTGATGTGGCCGGGGATGTTGAAGGTGCCCGGCGGGATCCAGACGGTGCCGCCGGGGCCAGCCGAGCTGATCGCGGCGTTGAAGGCGCTGGTCGCGTCGGCCACGCCGGTCGCGTCGGCGCCCTTGCTGGTGACCGACACCGAGCCGGAGGGGGCGGTCAGGGCGGCGCCGACCTGCTCGAAGTCGGCGAAGTCGATGGTGTACGAGGAGGCGGAGTCGCCCGCGTCGACCTGGAGCTTGAAGGTCGTGCCCGCCGGATAGGTGGTGGAGAACAGGCGGTGGGCCTCGTCGTAGAAGTGGTGCGGGTTGCTGCCCGGGGTGTTGGTGAAGGGGTAGCTGCCGTAGTACCAGCTGTAGGCGTTGGTCAGGGTGAAGTCGGGCTGCTTGACGCCGTTGACGTACAGCGACAGCGCGGCGGTGTACACCGAGCCGCCCGAGGTGTCCGGGATGCTGTACCGGAAGTTGATCGAGTTGGTCGCCACCGGCGTGGTGAAGGTGACGTACTGGCCGGTGCCCTGGAGGGTCGTCGCCTTGCGGTACGACGCCTCGTCGGCGAGCTGGCCCGCGGTGTAACTCGGGCCGATGTTCGTGCCGTTGGTGGCGGAGTTCTCCGCCTGTACCTCGGCGTAGGGCAGGCTCGCGCCGCTGCCGCCGGTGGCGGTGGACGCCGCCGAGGCGGGTGGTGCCGCCAGAGCGAAGACGCCTACGGCGGCCAGCATCACGGTGCCGACCGCCCAGACGAGGGCTCGTCTCAGATCTCGGATGGAATGGAACACGTGCCACTCCTTTGATCACGAAATGCCGCGATTGTTCCGCTGGCATCGCCAGGGAGGGGAGGGAGACGGGGGGTTGGTGACGATGCATGGGGGACCGTAATGTCATAGACATGATCACGCAATAACTAGACAGAACTCTGCAACAAACAAAAACACGGTCCGCAAGATCTCAGGCGGGCCGCGCATATGCCTGTGGAGTCCTCACAGTGGGGGGGGGGGCACGGGTTTGGGGGGTTGTTTTGGTGTGGGGTTGAGGTGGTACGGGGTGGTGT
>NZ_JBHYWD010000001.1:318477-368302 GCF_042751305.1 Streptomyces hokutonensis | reverse complement strand
CCGAGGGTCCGGCGGCACCGTGGGGAGGGTGGGGTCAGGGTTGAGGGGTCAGGGGTCAGGGGTCAGGTGGCCGACGGCTTCGGGGTGGTTAAGGTGGTGGCGGCGGTGCCGGTGGTGTCCGAACTCGCGGCGAAGGCCAGGTAGTTGATGTTCCAGCCGCCGGTGTCCTGATCGAGTGTCAGAACCTGGCGGCCGGCGGGCAGTGTCACCCGGGTGGTCACGGTGGACCAGGTCTGCCAGTCGCCGGTGGCGGGCAGGTCGACGGCTCCGGTGAGGTTCGTGCCGGAGGCGTCGGACAGATGGAGCGCGCCAGACACCGCGGTCGGGGCCGCGACCCGGAGGCCGAGGGTGTACGTGCCGGCCGTGGCGACGTCGACCGTGTAGCGGAACCACTGTCCGGCGCCGGTCCAGCCCAGGTTGTAACCCCCGCCGGTGTCCGCGGTGTTGTCCGGGTCCACGCCGTCGGCGCGGTAGGAGTTGGCGTTGCCGTTGACGGAGGTCACGTTGTAGGCCACCCCCTGGCCGCCGGTGTCGTAGTCCTCCGCCTGCACCGTGCCGGGCACGGCCGCCGGGGTGCCGCCGTAGGGGCCCTCAGGTGCGGGCGGCGGCCAGTGGTTGTCGCTCAACGTGGCGGTGAAACCGGTGGAGTTGTCGACGAAGGCCGAGGCGCCGGAGCGAAGTCCCGTGACCGTGTTGCCAGTTATCGTCGCGGAGCCGGTGGGCGAGGGGTGGAACGGCGGCGAGATCGAAATGCCGTTGCGGCCCGGGGTGTTGACGGTGTTGTCCTGAAGCAGGGTGTTGGTCGAGGTGGAGAAGCCGATGCCGTCGTAGAGGGAGTCGGTGACCGTGTTGCCGGTGACCGTGACCTTGTCGACGGTCCCGACGTTCTGTCCGTCGCCGCCGTTGCCGATGTGCAGGGCGGGCCGGCCCTGGCTTTAGGCGTTGCCGCCGGAGCGGACCACGGTGTTGCCGGTCACGGTCGCGGAGAGCAGGTCGCTGCCGTTGACACCGAAGCGTCCGGCGCCCAGGCCGATGTAACGGGCCGTGTCACCAACGTAGTTGTCCTTGACCGGGTGGCCGCTGCCGCCGTAGATGCCGACGCCCTTGCCGCCCCAGGGCGCGATCGAGGTGTTGTCGCTGACGGTGACATTCGTCATCGGGTTGTAGTAGGTCTTGGAACCGTCGCTGTTGGTGTTGTAGTTCACCGAGTTGCTCCCTCGCGGAGTGGGGGAATCCGGCGCCCCGACCGTACAGAGCCCGCATCCAGCCCGCTAGATTACGACGAAGTAAAGAATGAATTGCGCAAATGTCCGCAAGTTCCTTGTGTCATCGCGCAATTCGCAAATGTGGCGCGCCGTGTCGTGGAGCCCCCGAGGGCTACTCCTCGTTGAAGCCGCGCGCCGCGTCGTAGATGTCCAACTCGATGACGACCACGAAGAAAGACGTCACGACGTAGTGGATGTTGACGCGGTCCTCCCAGGCCGAACGCGTCACGGTGTCGGTGGTGTAGACGAGCTGACTGTCGTCGCCCTCGGGATCGGCCGCGATCCGGTCGACAAGGCGCTCGAACTTCTCCCGGTCCGAGGCCGGCATGTAGTCACGGAACCGCGCCACCTGCTCGGTGAACTGCACACGTCTCTTCATCGCGGCAGGATCATACGGACGCGGGGAGGACGTCCGCTCGGAATATTGCGACGGTCTTCGTCGGCTACGAAGCGGAGTCCTTCCTGCTGCTCGCCGCCGCGTAGGCCTGGGCGGGTGTCATCGGCACGCCGTTCAGGGACACGGTCTTGTACGGGCTGACCTTGGCGCAGGTCTTGGACTGGTCGGCGGTCGAGGCGTTGGCGTTGGAGACGGCCGCGTGGGTGTCGGCGGGGGCGGCGGACGATGCGCTCGAGAGCGTCGTGCCGGTGGTCCAGTCGGCGCCGATGACGAGGGTCAGGCCGCTCGCGCTGCTCTGGGTGAGGTGGGAGGCGGACAGGCCGAGGGCGGAGGCCACCGTCTGTGCCTCGGCCTTCTCGCCGGGGCCGTAGGTGAGTTTGGTGGTCGCCGTCTGTTCGGGTGCGTTGCCGGTGCTGGTGCCGGGGCTGAAGCCCTTGGCGATGAGCGCGTTGGCGATCACGGAGGCGCGTCCGCCGATGGTGGTGCCGTTCTCCACCTTTACGGCGACCTCGGCGGCCGGCACCGCGGCGGGCGCGGTCGCGGAGGGCGAGGAGGATGCTTTCTTCTTGCCGCTGCCCGAACTCAGCGACTGGTCGTTGGCGATGGCCGCGAACAGCGACTTGGCACCGGCCGCCGGGACGACGCGGTCGGCGTTGGCCGGGTCGGCGCCGGTCTGCATGGTGGTGAAGGTCATCCGCTTGGACGGGACCTTGTCCAGGTCGGTCGCCAGGTCCACGAGCTTGCCGACACTGCCGAGGCCCGTGTCGACGGTCAGGGCCTTGGTGGCGGCGTCGGCCAGGGAGTACACCTTGGCGGGGTTGGCCAGCGTGCCCGCGCTCTTGAACTTGCGGATCATCGCGCTGAGGAAGAGGTGCTGGGAGACGGTACGGCCGAGGTCGCTGCCGTCGCCGAAGCCGTGCCGGGAACGGACGAACTCAAGGGCCGCGGTGCCCTTGAGCGTGTGGGTGCCCTTGGCCAGTTTCAGGTGCGAGTAGGTGTCGTACACGTTGTCGCTGACGCAGACCGAGACACCGCCGACCGCGTCGGACATCTTCACCACGCCGGCGAAGTCGAGCATCACGAAGTGGTCGATGGTGATGCCGGTGAGCTGGTGCACGGTCTTCACCTGGCACGCCGGACCGTACTGCAGCGCGCTGTTGATCTGGCCGTAGTAACCGGCCGTCGTCTGGCTGCTGTCCGGGTCCTTGCAGGCGGGCACCTGGGTCATGGTGTCGCGCGGCACGCTCATCACGGTGGCGTTGGAACGGTCCGCGGAGACGTGCACCACCATCTCCACGTCCGCGTTGTGGCCGACGGTCGACTTCCCCGAGCCGCAGCCGCCGCCCAGTTTGCAGTCGGCCGCGTTGTTCCGGCCGTCGGAACCGATCACCAGGAGGTTGATCGGGGTACGGCCGAAGGCGTCGGCCTTCTCCTTGCCGCCCGCGCCGTCGTCGAGGGCGACGCTGTTGATGTTGCCGTTCAGGTGCTGCCAGAGCCAGGTGCCGACTCCGGCGGTGACGAGGATCAGCGCCGAGACCGTGATCAGGGCTATGCGGGCGGCCCTGCGGCGCCGGGCCACCGGTTTGGCCCGGCGGCGCGAGCGGTGACCGCCGTTCCGCGCCGCCTGCCGCGCGGCGGCTCTGCCGGCCGGTGGCCGATGGGCAGACCCTTCGTCCGCTCTGCGCGGACGTGGCATGCCGGAGCGATCCCGCGTGGCCGCACGGCCGGACCTCTCGCCCCGGGGGTCGCTCATCCACCACTCCCTACGCTGTCACCGGCACCGGCACCGACCGCCGCCCCAACTGGCCCACCCGCACGTCAGGGCACACCCCTCGCACCGGATGATTGCGCAATATAGCAACCGTCATCGGTGCCGCCGTTGGGCTCTCCCCCTGAGGCGCGCCGATCAGGCGGCGGAGGTCTCAACTGCCCTACCCGGCAACGGCTTTCGCGGCCCTGGCCCAGTTGGCGTGCAAGCGGTCCAGGTACGACTGGGCCTGGCTGCCCGGTGTCGTACCGCGGGCGAAGGCGAGCATGTTGCCCGCGCCGGTGTTGTAGCCGAGGGCGAGGAGATCGTCCTTGCCGAGGGAGGTGTGGCGGGTCGCGGGGAGTTGAGCCGCCAGGTCGTGGAGGTACCAGGCTTCGGCCTCGATGGCGAGGTCGCGGTCGTCGGGCAGTTCGTCCCAGCGCCGGTCGGCGAAGTCCCGGCCCTGCTTGACCTCGTCGAAGGTCGCGCGGTGCATGTTGGCGATACCGAAGGCCGCGTCCGGCTTGTACCGCTGCCAGGCCCGCTCGAAGGCCGCGTCGTGCGGCTTGTAGGCCTCGTTGTAGAGGATCGCCATCACCAACTGGGCGCTCACTCCCGCCTGTTGGGCCCGGGTACGGACTTGGGACACGTAGGCGGCGGGGTCGTAGGACGAGGTGGTGGGCGAGGGCGAGGGACTGCGCGAACCGCCCGCCGTCGCCGATCCGGACGCCCCGGTCGCGGGGTGCGGAGTCGCTGCCTGGGGAGTGTCGGCCGCGCGTACGAGGACGTAGACGACGACCGCGAAGACCGCGAGCACGAGCCATCGCCACCGGGTCCGGGACCGGGGTTCGGCCATCTCCCGCCTTCTCTCAGGACGGCGTGCACATCCTGAGTCCGAACGTACCGCAAGCCCTTCCGCTGGGCAGATGTCCCCCCATCATCGGGAATTTGGCCAGAACCAGTACCCTGCCGCTCGCGTCATACGGCAGTGTGCCGACGGCCTGAACTGTGGGGGGACCACGTGAGCGGTGAGATCTACTTCAGCAACAACTACCGAGACCTGTGCGTGCGCAACGGAACGGGGGCCGGTTTCCAGTTCGAGTTCTCGTGCGCCCGCTGCTACGACACATGGCGTTCGCCGTTCGAGGCGTACGTCGGTGAGCGGGCCGCCACCTGGCTCGGCAAGGGCGTCGATGTGGCCTGGAGTCTGCTGGGCAGCGCGGGCCGGGGAGTGTCGTCCGCGGCCGACGGGCTCGCGGGAGCCGGCTGGGGGCAGGCCCGCGACCACGCGTTCCAGCAGGCGATCGACAACGCGGAGGGGCACTTCAACCGCTGCGCACGCTGCACCGACTACGTCTGCGGACGCTGCTGGAACGCGGCGCAGGGCCTGTGTCTGCGCTGCGCGCCCGACACCGCGGCCGAGGCCATGGCGGCCCAGCAGCGCGGCCTCAACGACATGGCGTCCCAGCGGGCGTACGCCGCGGGCCAGCAGGCCGGGCAGGGCTACGACCCCACCCCACCACGGCAGTTGGTGTGCCCGCAGTGCCGCACCGAGACCCATGGCGCCGCCTTCTGCTCCGGCTGCGGCTATCACCTCGCCCAGTCCAACGCGTGCGCGTCCTGCTCCGCCACGGTGCCGGACGGCGCGGCGTTCTGCCCGGGGTGCGGAACGCGGCGGTAGCGGCTCACGACATCGGCCGGGGGCGGTCGGTGACGCCGCGTCTGCGGCACGGCCGACGCTCCCGCTTCCCCACCCGTGCCGCTCGGCACGGGTCGGGAGCGGTCACAACCGGGCCGGTGGCGGCCGGTAGGTGTAGCGGGCCAGTTCCTGTCCGGTGGTCTCGTACGGTCTCGCGTCCGTCGCAGTGGCCGCACTCGCCGTTCCGGCGGCCGTGGTCGGAACGGCCGGGTCCGCGTCCGCGGCGGCGGCCTGCGGTACGTCCGGCCCCATCCTCGACCCGGGCGCCTATGTCAGGCAGACGGCAGGCGTCTCGGCGAACATGCGCACAGGGTCCAGCACCGCTTGCCCCAACAACGGCCACTACGCGAACAACCAGGACGTCCCGAACTACTACTGCTACACCTTCAACGGCACCGCCACCTGGACGTACCTCAAGAACGAACCAACGGCACGTACGGGTGGGTGAGCGACTCCCTGCTGCCCAACAACGGCTCCCACTACTACTGCGGCTTCTGAACCGGAGCACTCCGGCCGAGCCGGCGCAGCCGGGCCCGGACGCCGTCCGAGCCCGGTACGCCGAGTTCGCCGAGGATGTCCGCCGCGCTCCGGGCGGCCCGCTGTGCAGCTCGGGTCTCGCCGGTGCGGGGCTGCCGATGCCCTCCGCGAGGATCTTGTCGAGCCGGGCCAACTCCCCCTCCCGGCCGCTGAAGGCCGGTACAGGATCGCCCGGTGGATCTGCCGGAGTTCGGTACCCGGATCGGCGCCCAGTTCCCCGGCCAGCCCCTTCCGTACCTCGGCGAAGCACTCCAGGGCCTCGGCGCCGCGCCCCGCCTCGTACAGCGCCCGCATCAGCACGGCCACCAGCGGCTCCACGAGCGGGTGTTCGCCGATCAGTTCGGGCAACCAGCCGATCACCACCGCGTGGTTGCCCACCGCCGTCTCCGCGTCGGCCCACGCCGTGACCGCGGCCAGCCGCTGCCGCTCCCAGCTGTCGCGCATCCGCGACACCCACTCCCCCGACAGTCCGGTGAGCGGCTCCCCGCGCCACAGGTCCTGAGCCTCGCGGAGCATCCCCCCTCCGGCGGCTCCTCGCCCCACGCCCGCCTCATCAACGTCTCGAGCGGCACCGCCAGGCCGGCGTCCACGGCGAGCGCCGCCATCACACTGCGCCGCTGCGGAGGACCTACGTCGACCTGGCCGCGGCCCACTATCCCGACGGGCCCGAGAAATCTGAACGTCACCACGACAACCGCCGGCGATCGGACGCGCACACCGTCCGCACTCTGCCCTGGCCGGTCAGCCCTTTCACCGGCGTCGCCCTGTCGACGCCTCCCAGGCACCAGGCCACAACACACGCTACGAACGCGTCAGACAGCCCGACAAGGTTCCGACCGGTCAGGTCTTCCCCTCAGCGTTCGGGGCCCATCCCGTCAAATGCCCAGCACCGCGCGGGCGGTGAGGAAGTAGATCACCAGCCCCGTGGCATCCACCAGGGTCGTCACCATCGGGGCCGACACCACCGCGGGATCGATGTGGAGGCGTTTGGCCAGCAACGGCATGGCGCCACCGACCGTGGCCGCCCACCCGCAGATGATCACCAGCGTGACGCCGACGACAACGGCGATCTGCGCGCCTACGAACAACGTGCCCAGCACCATCCCGAGGGTGGCCAGCATCGTGCCCAGCACCACGCCCACTCTGCACTCGCGCCAGATGATCGCCGGCAGATCGGAGACGCGCACTTCACCCACGGCCAGCGCCCGTACCGCGGCGGTGGCCGCCTGCGCTCCCGCATTGCCTCCGGTGCCGATCAACAGCGGGATGAACATGGCCAGTTGAGTGACCCTTTCGAGCGTGCTCTCGAAAGCCTCTGTCACGGTCACCGTGAGCGTCGCGGCCAGTAGCAGAAGCAACAGCCACACGACCCGATACCGCGCCAACTGCCAGACGGACGCCGCCATGTAGTGCCCCATCCAGGGAGCCGCCCCGGACTGCAGCACGACATCCTCCGTGTCCGCCTCCTCGATGACCTCGACCGCGTCGTCAATGGTGAGCAGCCCCACGAGCCGCTCCTCGCTGTCGACGACCGGCAGGGCCAGGGCATTGGTCTCGCGCATGAGGCGCGCGGCGCCCTCGGCGGAATCGGAGGCGTACGCGCGGGCAGCGCCGGTGACGACATGGTCCGTGACGTTGTCGTCCGGCGGACTGAGCACCAGCTCACGCAAGGTGACCACGCCGCTCAGGCGGCGCCCGGTGTCCACGACCGGCAGCGTGTAGACGGTCTCCGCGTCCGCGCCCTTGGTCCGGACCCGTTGGAGTGCCTGCCCTACCGTCGACTGTCCGTCGAGGGCGACGACTTCCGGTGTCATGTAGCGCCCCACCGAGCCCTCCGGGTAGCCGAGCAGCGCCGCCGTCACCTGGCGCTCGTGCGTGCTGAGCCCGGCCAGGACCCGCCGGACCACCTTGGCGGGCGCTTCGCGCAGCATGCGCACTCTGTCGTCGGGGTCCAGTTCCTCGACCAGCTCGCGGAACGCCACGTCCCGCAGTCCCATCAGGATGGCCTGCTGATCCACGGGTTCCAGCTCTTCGAACACCTCGATGGCCTGGTCCTTGCCTAGCAGCCGGAACGCGACGACCGCGTCCACGGTGTCCATCCGGGCCAGATCGTCGGCGATCACGTGCGAAGGGCGCCGGCACAGCAGGTGCTGGGCATCGCAGAGGTCATGGCGCTCCAGGGCGTTCTGGAGCTCGGTGGGCAGTTCGTCGGGCAGCTGAGTGTGTGTCATGACAGGTCACCTCGGCGGGACGGAGGGAAGGAGCATGCTCTCCTGCTCGAAGGCGCATACCGGAGTCCGTCACCGCCCTGACAAGGGTCAGCCGTGAGCCGTCACGGCCCGCGTGGGTGAGGGGCTGCGGTACGCCGGGGCTGACTGGGAGGTTCGCTCTGCACGGCGAACCACCTCCTTCTTCCACTGACGAATGTCCTGGGCCGACAGGCAGATCGTGCTCACGCCGTACTCCACGCGCGAGCCGTACGGCCGATCTGCGGGGTTTCTTCCGTACCGGATGAGTCGCCTGAAGGATGCGTGCAGACGATCAGGGCGTCGAAGCGCCGAGGCGCCACGGTGACGCCCCGGCGGGATGTACCGGCCCACCGGGGCGGCTCTCGGGCCGTCAGGTGTGCTGGACCAGGGCGAAACTCACACCTGCCGGGTCCCTGAGTACGGCGACTCGTCCGACGCCGGGCGCCTCGGAAGGCGCGGACACGACGGTGCCCCCCAGCGCGACCGCGGCGACGGACGCGCCGTCCACGTCCGCGACACCGAAGTGCAGGGTCCAGCCGGCGGCGCCCTCGGGCCCGCTCGTGATGCCGCCGAACTCCGCGACTCCGCCGAC
This sequence comes from Streptomyces hokutonensis, assembly GCF_042751305.1. GTDB lineage: Bacteria > Actinomycetota > Actinomycetes > Streptomycetales > Streptomycetaceae > Streptomyces > Streptomyces hokutonensis_A. The sequence continues at coordinate 359,816 of NZ_JBHYWD010000001.1, read as the reverse complement.
GAAGGTCAGATGAGCCGCGGCCCCGCCGGCCGGGGGTACAGCGGCGCTCCAGCCGAAGACCTGGGTGTAGAACGCCTTGGCGCCGTCGATGTCCGGTGTGCTCAGGCCGAACCAGGACAGCGCGCCGGGCTCACGCACCAGTCCGGAACCGGGGTGCTTGTCGGGCTCCCAGGCGCCGAACACCGCCCCGTCCGGGGCCTCGTAGACGGCCGCGCTACCGGCGACCGACACCTTCGTGGGCGGACTCACCACACGGCCCCCGGCCTCCTCGACGGCCTTGGTCGTCCCGTTCAGGTCGTCCGACATGAAGTAGACGCTCCAGCCGGCCGAGTGCTCCTGCCCTTCCCTGAGCTTGACCGCGCCCACGATCTTCTCGCCCCGCAGCACGAAGTTCACGTATCCGCTGGGTAGTTCGAGGGCCTCCCACCCCAGAAGGGAGGTGTAGAAGGTGCGGGCAGAGGCGACGTCGGGGGTGTCGAGATCCGCCCAGCACGGTGCACCGGCAGGATGACGAGTGATCTTCATCGGTTCTCCTCGGGTCACAACGATCGATCTTCACCCAGAGTGGCTGTGCCGCAGGACAGGGCTCCAGCCAACGCGGTCAACTCGCTTGTTCCTTCCATTCCTTGAGTCGCTCGCGTCGATTTCGTCCATCTCGCGACCGGCAGTGCGTCCAGGACGGCTTGGGTGACCTCTTCGGGGGTGCGGCCGTCGGTGGATACGACGGCCCGCGCGACCTCGGCATACAAGTGCCGCCTGGCTTCCATCAGTTCACGCCACTGCTTGCGCGGATTGATGGTCAGCAGCGGGCGGGCCACGTTGAGGCCGGTGCGCTTGACGGCTTCGTCCACGTCCATCGAGAGATAGACAACCCGGTGCGCGGCCAGCAGCGCACGCGTGTCCTCGTCGAGGACCGAACCGCCGCCCAGCGCCAGGACACCGTCGTGCCCGGCGAGCGCCCGGGCCACCGCCCGCTTCTCGATCGCACGGAAGACCGGCTCACCCTCGTCCACGAAGATCTCCGCGATCGTACGGCCCTCGACGGCCACGATGTCGTCGTCCGTGTCCCGGTAGCCGACACCGAGCCGCTCCGCGAGCTGCTGTCCGACGGTGGACTTGCCGACGCCCATCGGACCGACCAGGACGACCAGCGGGGTCGCGGTCACCGGATGGCCAGGTTCTCGAGGTACGAACGGACGTTGCGCCGGGTCTCGGGCACCGAGTCGCCGCCGAACTTCTCCGCGACCGCGTCCGCGAGGACGAGGGCGACCATCGCCTCGGCGACGATGCCGACGGCCGGGACCGCGGACACGTCGGAGCGCTGGTGGTGGGCCTGCGTGGCCTCACCGGTGACCACATCCACGGTCTGCAGCGCCCGCGGCACCGTCGCGATCGGCTTCATCGCGGCCCGCACCCGCAGCAGCTCACCCGTGGACAGCCCGCCCTCCGTACCCCCGGACCGCCCGGAGACCCGACGAATACCCTCATCGGTCTTCACGATCTCGTCGTGCGCCTTCGAACCCGGCACCCGCGCCAGCTCGAACCCGTCACCGATCTCCACACCCTTGATCGCCTGGATGCCCATCAGGGCACCGGCCAGACGGGCGTCCAGCTTGCGGTCCCAGTGCACATGCGAGCCCAGACCCACCGGAACACCGTAGGCCAGGATCTCGACCACACCACCCAGCGTGTCGCCGTCCTTGTGTGCCTGGTCGATCTCCGCGACCATCGCCTTCGAGGCATCCGCGTCCAGGCACCGCACGGGGTCGGCGTCCAGCCGCTCGACGTCCGCCGGGGTGGGCAGGACACCCCGCGGGGCCTTCGCGGAGGCCAGCTCGACGACGTGCGAGACGATCTCGATTCCGGCCGTCTCCTTGAGGTACGACCGGGCCACCGCACCCAGTGCGACACGGGCGGCGGTCTCGCGCGCGGAGGCGCGCTCCAGGATCGGGCGGGCCTCGTCGAAACCGTACTTCTGCATGCCGGCGAGGTCTGCGTGGCCGGGGCGGGGGCGGGTCAGCGGGGCGTTGCGGGCCAGCCCCGCGAGGATCTCCGGGTCGACCGGGTCGGCCGCCATCACCTGCTCCCACTTCGGCCACTCCGTGTTGCCCACCATGACCGCGACCGGGGAACCGAGCGTGAGGCCGTGGCGGACACCGCACAGGAAAGTCACCTCATCACGCTCGAACTTCATGCGCGCACCACGCCCGTAACCGAGCCGACGCCGGGCCAGGTGGTCCGCGACCATCTCCGTGGTGATCGGCACACCGGCGGGAAGACCCTCCAACGTCGCCACGAGTGCGGGACCGTGGGACTCCCCCGCGGTCAGCCAGCGCAACCTGCTCAACGGTGCTCCTCCATCGACTCGGCTGCGCCAACGGGCAGTTCGTACCAAGGAAAGAGCCGCCGCAGCTCGCTGTGAAACCCCGGAAACGTCTTCGCCACGCAGTGCGGGTCGTCCAGAGTCAGCGTGTCGGGGACGGTGAGGCCGAGCACCGAGAAGGCCATCGCGATGCGATGGTCGTGGTGGCAGGCGACGTGCGTGGAGCGTGGCGTACCTGGGTGCACGGTGATCCAGTCGGTGCCCTCGGCGGTCTCGATTCCGCAGGACCGCAGGTTCTGCACAATGGCGGCGATGCGGTCGGACTCCTTCAGGCGTGTGTGTCCGATCCCGTGGATCGTGATCGGCGCGTCGGCCAGCGGGGCGATCGCGGCGAGGGTCATGAAGGTGTCCGAGATATCGCCCATGTCGACGGCGAAGCCTCCACGCAGTCGTCCGGTGCCGGTCACCGTTGTCGCCGTCTCGTCCACCCGGACCTCGGCGCCCGCCTTCGCGAGGATCTCCACGAAGCGGAGGTCGCCTTGAAGGCTGCCCGCGCCGAGGCCGGGCACGGTGACGGTGCGTCCCGTCACGGCCGCGGCGGCGAAGACGTACGACGCCGTGGAGGCATCCGGTTCGACGACCGTGTCGGTGGCCGTGTACGACCCCGGCTCGACCCGCAGTTCGCCGTCCTCGCCTTCGGTGACGCGGGCGCCGTACCGTCGCATCAGCGCCGCCGTCATGTCGACGTAGGGGCGGCTGACCAGGCCGGGGGCGCGCACCCGAAGTCCCGTGCGCATCAGGGGCGCCGCCATGAGCAGACCGCTGAGGTACTGGCTGCTCGGTGACGACTCCACCGCGATGTTCCCGCCGGCCAGTCCTTCGGCGCGGACCAGCAGGGGGAGGCCGTTGCCAGGACCTGCCTCGATGTCGGCTCCCAGTCCGCGCAGCGCCTCCAGCAGCGCCTGCTGGGGTCGGGCCCGGAGTTGGGAGGAGCCGTCGAAGAGGAAGGTGCCGCGGCCGGCGGCGGCGAAAGGGGGCAGGAAGCGGGCGGCCGTCCCGGCGTCCGCGCACCACGGGCGGGCCCGGCCGGCCGGGCCCCGGCCCGCTCCCGTCACCGCCCAGTACTCGTCCTCAGGGCCGACCCGTACGGGGATACCGCATTCCCTGAGCGCGTCGCGGAAGGTGAGCGTGTCCTCGCCGACCAGCGGGGCATGGATGCGGCTGGTGCCCTCGGCGGCAGCGGCGAGCAGCAGCAGCCGGTTGGTCAGGCTCTTGGAGCCGGGGATCCGGCCGATGAGGGGCTTCGTGCCGCGTGCGGTGTCCGTGATCATGTGACCACCTCCGGGTTGCGGGGTGGCACGGGCAGGCGCAGCCCCCGGTGGATGTCCATGGCGGCGGACGACTGGTTGAGGGTGATGTAGTGCAGCCCGGGGGCGCCCTCGTCGAGCAGCCGCTGGGCGAGTTCGGTGGCGTGGTCGACACCGATGCGATGGGACTCTCCCGGGTCGTACTGCGCGGTCCGCAGGTGCAGCGCGAGGTCGTCGGGGAACGTCGCGTTGCTGAGGCGGGCGAACCGGGCGATCTGTTCGTAGCGGGTGGCGGGCATGATGCCCGGGATGACCGGGGTGTGGCATCCGGCGCGGGCCAGGCGGTCGCGCAGCCGGAGGTAGTCCTCGGCGCGGAAGAACATCTGGGTGATGGCGTAGTCGGCGCCGGCACGGCACTTGGCCACGAAATGGCGGATGTCGGTGTCCCAGTCCGGTGAGCGGGGATGGCGTTCCGGGAAGGCCGCGACGCCGATGCTGAACGTGCCGCACCGGCGGATGAGTTCGACGAGTTCGGCCGCGTGCCGCAGGCCGTAGGGGTGCGGGAGCCACGGGCCCTGGGGGTCTCCGGGCGGGTCTCCGCGCAGGGCGAGGACGTCGCGGATACCGGCGTCGGCGTAGCGGCCGATGATCGCGCGCAGTTCGGCCGTGGAGTGCTGGACCGCGGTGAGGTGGGCCACCGGGCGCAGCGTGGTGTCCTCGGTGATGCGCCGCGTGAGTGCCGTGGTGCGTTCCCGGGAGGTGCCGCCGGCGCCGTACGTCACCGACACGAAGGACGGGTTGAGAGTCTCGACGCGGCGCAGCGCGTCCCAGAGGGCGCGTTGCCCTTTGGGGGTCTTGGGCGGGAAGAACTCGAAGGAGTACGAGCGGTGGCCTGCCGTGATCAGTTCGGCCGGTCCTGTGCGATTCCGCTCGGCCACCGGGGCGGGAGCCGTCATGCCGTGTCGCCTCCTGGCGGGGTTGCCGGTCCGTACGCCGCGGTCGTCAGGTCTCGCAGACGTGCGGCGGACGTGGTGTAGGTCTGGATACCGACGCAGGACAGCGCCTGGGCGGCCAGGGCCGAGCCCGACTGCGCGCATCGGGTGGTGTCCTCGCCTGCGGCCAGGGCAGCCAGGTATCCGGCGCGGAAGGCGTCGCCCACGCCTGTCGGGTCGGCCGCTTCGGGGGTCGCGACGGCGGGGACGTCCAGCGCGGGCCCGTCCGCGCATTCGACGCGGCTGCCCTTCTCTCCCAGGGTGGTGACCCATACGCCGACACGGCGCAGGACGTCGGCCCGGGACCAGCCTGTCCTGGCGAGCAGCAGCGCGTGTTCGTACTCGTTGGTGAACAAGTGGTCGGCGCCCTCGACGACTTCGCGGATCCGGGGGGCGTCGAGCCGGGCCAGTTGCTGGGACGGGTCGGCGGCGAAGGGGATGCGGTGGGCGCGACACGCGCGCGTGTGCCGGAGCATCGCGGCCGGGTCGTCGGCACCGACGAGGACGAGATCGGCGCCTCCGCCCCGGCTCACCACGTCGACGAGGTCGATGTCGGCGGCCTCGGTCATCGCTCCCGGGTAGAAGGAGGCGATCCGGTTGCCGTCCGGGTCGGTGGTGCACAGGAAGCGGGCGGTGTGGCGGCTGCGGGAGACATGGACCCCGGAGGTGTCGACGCCGAGCGCGGAGAGCCGCTGCCCGTACCGGGCGAAGTCCGCGCCCACCGCCCCCACCAGCAGCGGGCGGTGGCCCAGTTGGGCCAGACCGTACGCGATGTTCGCGCCCACTCCTCCGTCGCGGATCTCCAGGGTGTCGACCAGGAACGACAGCGAGACACGGTCGATGTGGTCGGCGAGCAGTTGGTCCGCGATACGGCCGGGGAATGTCATCAGGTGGTCGGTGGCGATGGAACCGGTGACGGCGATCCGCATGTCAGAGCCCGGCCGCTTCGCGCAGGGCGTCGACCCGGTCGGTGCGCTCCCAGGTGAAGTCGGGCAGCTCGCGCCCGAAGTGGCCGTATGCGGCGGTCCGGGCGTAGATCGGGCGCAGCAGGTCGAGGTCGCGGATGATCGCGGCGGGACGCAGGTCGAAGACCTGCCGGACTGCGTGCTCGATCGCCGTGTGCGACACGGCGGCGGTGCCGAAGGTCTCCACGAACAGGCCGACCGGCTCGGCCACCCCGATCGCGTATGCCACCTGCGCCTCGCAGCGACGGGCGAGTCCGGAGGCGACCACGTTCTTGGCGACCCAGCGCATCGCGTACGCCGCCGAACGGTCCACCTTCGAGGGGTCCTTGCCCGAGAAGGCGCCGCCGCCGTGCCGGGCCATGCCGCCGTACGTGTCGATGATGATCTTGCGGCCGGTCAGACCGGCGTCGCCCATCGGGCCGCCGATCTCGAAGCGGCCGGTCGGGTTGACCAGGAGACGGTAGCCCTCGGTGTCCAGTTTGATGCCGTGGTCCGCCAGCCGGGCCAGTTCGTGCTCGACGACGTGGGTGCGGATGTCGGGAGTGAGCAGGCCGTCCAGGTCGGTGTCCGCCGCGTGCTGCGCGGAGACGACGATCGTGTCCAGGCGGGCGGCGCGGCTGCCCAGGTACTCGATGGTGACCTGGGTCTTGCCGTCCGGGCGCAGATAGGGGGCGATGCCCTCCTTGCGGACCTGGGCGAGCCGATGCGACAGGCGGTGGGCCAACTGGATGGGCAGCGGCATCAGTTCGGGTGTCTCGTCGCAGGCGTAGCCGAACATCAGGCCCTGGTCGCCCGCGCCGCCGGTGTCGACGCCCTGGGCGATGTCCGGGGACTGGGCGCCGATCGACACGGACACCCCGCACGACCGTCCGTCGAACCCCTTCTGGGAGGCGTCGTAGCCGATGTCGAGGACGGCGTCCCGGACCAGGGCGGGGATGTCCGCGTACCCGGTGGTGGCCACTTCGCCGGCGATGTGCACCTGCCCGGTGGTGATCAGGGTCTCCACGGCGACCCGCGACCGCGGATCCTCCGTGAGCAGGGCGTCGAGGACGGTGTCACTGATCCGGTCGGCGATCTTGTCGGGGTGTCCCTCGGTCACGGACTCCGAGGTGAACAGGCGGCGGGACATGGCTCTCCCTGGGGTCGCAGCGGCTGCTGACTGGTGGAACGTCGAACGGGAAGGCGCGAGGGTGTCGGGCCGGAGAGCTCCCCGGGGGAAGTAGGAGCTCTCCGGCCCTGCTGAGGGTGATGTGTGGTCAGGAAGCGGCGGTGGTGAGGACCTTGGCGAGGCGCACCACCCGCTCGGCCTGGACTCGGGCCGCGTTGCGGGTGACGTCGCCGACGGGGGCGGTGCCGCCGGCATCGTGGTGGGCGGTGCCGTAGGGGTTGCCGTCGACGAACTTGTCGGGGTGGGTGAACCCGGGGGCGACGACGATGCCGCCGAAGTGGTGGAAGGACTGCATGAGGGCGAGCAGAGTGGACTCGTTGCCACCGTGCGGGCTGCCGGTGGAGGTGAAACCGCTGTAGATCTTGTCGGCCAGTTCGCCACGTCTCCAGGCGCCGCCGAGGGTGTCGAGGAACTGCTTGAGCTGGGCGGCGATGTTGCCGAACCGGGTCGGGGAACCCATGAGGACGGCGTCGGCCCAGACGACGTCCTCGACAGCGGCGAGCGGGATGCCGGCGGTCGCCTCGGCGGTGGCGGCCCACGCGGGCTGGGACGCGACGACTTCCCGGGGGGCCAGTTCCGCGGCCCGGCGGAGCCGGACCTCGGCGCCGGCCTTCTCGGCCGTGTCGGCGATCTCCCGGGCGATGTCGGCGACGTGGCCCGTGGCGGAGTAGTAGACGACGGTGACCTTCACGGCGGTGTCCCTGCCGGTCATCACCAGTCCGCCAGGTGGAGGGACAGCAGCGGATCCGTCATGCCGAGGGCGGAGGCCGGGTGGGTGAACGTCCGGTCGTAGTAGACGAGCGGAGTGCGGTCGTCGTCCACGTGGGTGTCGAGGACGCGGCCGACGACGATGCTGTGATCGCCCCCGTCCAGGACGGCGTGCAGTGCGCAGGCGATCCGGGCGGAGGCTCCCGGCGCGCCGGGCAGGCCCAGCTCGCAGGGCACGATGTCCCCCTCCAGGTCGCCTTCGGCGAATCGGTCGACGCCGGACCGGGCGAAGCGGAGTGCGATCTGGTCCTGCCCGTGTGCGAGGAGGTTGACCAGGAAGCGGTCGGCTGACGCGAACGCCGCGTGGGTGCTGGCGGTCTTGTTCAGGCAGACCAGGACGAGGGGCGGGTCCAGGGACAGGGAGCTGAAGGAGGTCGCCGTGAAACCCCGGCGCCGCCCGGTGCCGTCGACGGTCGTGACCACGGTCACCGGTCCGGGAACCCTGGACATGGCGTGGGTCAGGGCCGCGCCGGTAGTGCCTGCTGTGCCTTTCATGGGGCGATCACCTTCCGGTGGCGAGCGGATCAGGGCTGGAGGCGGCACGTGCGCCATCCTCGGTCGTGCCGGTCGTAGCGCAGCCTGCGGTGCAGTCGGTCCGAGTCGGCGCACCAGAACTCCACGGCGACCGGGCTGAGCAGGTAGGCGACGAAGCGTGCGGGGCGCGGCAGCGGGGTCGCCGGTGCCGCCAGGCGATCCGCCTCGGCACGCAGGGCGGCCGCGTCCCGCAGGGGTTCGCTCTGCCGGGAGGCCGCGGACATGGAGTGCATGGGGATCGGCCGGCCGGACCAGAGGGCATCGGAGTCGGCGTCGCTCAACTGGGCCACGGGCCCGGAGAGGATGAGCTGTTGGCCGGTCTCGCGCCAGTAGAGGAGGCCGGATGCCCAGCCGGTGGCCGCCATCTCGCGGCCCTTCTGGCTGGTGGAGTGGCTGGCGAACACCAGCCCGCGGGGGGTGATGTCGGTGACGGAGACGATGCGGTTGGAGGCCCGCCCCTGGCTGTCCGCGGTGGCCAGCGCCAGCGCGCGGGGTTCGCGCACCTCGCGTGCGGTCGCCTCACTGATCCATTGGTGGACGAGGCCCATGGGCTCGGCGGGCGGACTGTCGTACTCGGGGAAGTCCAGGTCGACTTCGCCGGTGAGGCTCTCGAATCGGCTGCTGTTCACGCGTTCCTCGCTAGACGTAGAGGGTGCCGCGGGCGGCGACGACGCCGTGGCCGCCGACCTCGACCGACCGGACGGACTCGCCGCTGCCTTCGGCGGTGGCGAGCATCAGGGACGGGCGGCCCATCTCGACGCCCTGGAGGATCTCCAGGCGCTGCCCGTAGCCGGCGAGCCGGTGCCGGGCCAGGTGGATGGCGAGAGGGCCGGCGGCCGAGCCCGTCGCCGCGTCCTCCACGACGCCGTAGGCGGGTGAGAACATGCGGGTCCGCCAGTGGACGCCCGCGCCGGCGAAGCAGTTCGCCGCCATGTCCGGGAATCGGCCGAGGGCGCGGTGATCGGGGCGCAGAGCGGAGAGTTCCGTGACGCCGGGGAGTCCCACGAAGACGTGCCGGGGGCCGTTGCGGTAGATCTCCACCGGCGCGACGGTCTCCTCGACTCCGAGCGCCGCCAGGAGTTCCTCCTGGTGCTCGTACGGCTCCCAGGTGGGGATGGGCTGTCGCATCCGTACGGTCGTCACCCCGTCGTCGGCGGCGAGTTCGAACGGGATGACGCCCATGGCTGTCTCGAGCCTGAGCCGGTCCTCCTTGAGCGTGTGGCCCAGCGCCACCGCGGTCCCCAGCAGCGGATGGCCGGCGAACGGCAGCTCGTTGACGGGGGTGAAGATGCGGATGCGGGCGTCTCCGCCCTGCTCGGGGGGCAGGACGAAGGTGACCTCGGAGAGGTTCATCTCCCGGGCGATGCGCTGCATCAGCTCGGTGGTCAGGTCCGCGGCGTCGGAGAAGACCGCCACCGGATTGCCTTCGAGGGGAGTACGGGCGAAGGCGTCGACGACTGTGTATTCGTGCACGTGAGGGTCCCCCGGGTATAGGTACGGATGTTCAGGCGGTCGGCGTGAACACGGGCCCGAGTCCGTCGAGTCGGGGCAGCATGTGCGCGCCCTCGACCGTGGCCTCGACGTCGAAGCGAGTCCGGTGCGTGGGCGGGCGCCCGATCAGCTGCGCGGCCCGGTTGGGCGGCAGCTCGGCGGGGCGGTCCGCCTCCCAGAGCATCACCGCGCCCCACCGGTTGTGCTGCCGGTCCGCCATCCAGAACTTCAGCCGCAGACCCGGTACGTCGCTCCACGCGGCGACCGCCCCCTCTCGAAGGTGTTCCCGGAGGGAGTCGATGGTCTGCGGCGTTCCGTCGAGGTCCCACCAGGCGATGTCAACCCGCACGGCCGAGCACCTCCTGGATGGTGCGGCCCAGGATGCGCGGACCGTCGACGGTGAGCACCGACTCGGCGTGGAACTGCATGGAGGCGAAGCCGGGTCCGCGCAGTCCGTGTACCTCTCCCGTCGCCGGGTCGCGGCTCACCTCCACGGCACCGATCCCCGCGATGTCCTGCTTGTCCTCCTCGCTGTGGGCGGCGAAGGTGTTGTAGAAGCCGACGCGTTCGGGGCTGCCGAACAGGTCGATCTCGCGCTGCACGCCCTGGTTCGGGACATCCCGGCGGATGAGGTCGAGGCCGAGGCCGAGGCTGAGGACCTGGTGGCTCAGACACACGGCGACGAAGGGCCGTTGCTCGGCCAGCAGGCGGTCGATCGCGGAGCGCAGACTGCGGATCTTGCGGTCGTCGGCCGCTCGGGGGTCTCCGGGTCCTGGGCCCATCACGACCAGGTCGTGGCCGTCGAAGGCATATGGATCGTCGAATTGACGGACCGTCACTTTCAGTCCCAGAGAGCGGAGTTGAAGCCTGATCATGGCGGTGAAGGTGTCCTCGGCGTCGATGATCAGAGCACTCAGTCCTTCCAGCCCGGTCACCGCGGGCCGTCGGCCGGCGCTCTCGTCGAGCCAGAACCGCGCGATGCCGCTGTTGCGCTGTTCCAGGGCCGCGCGCACGTCGGGGTGTGTGCCGTACCGCCGGACACGTCCGTTCTCCAGGGCGCCGAGAAGACCGGCCGCCTTGGCCCGGGTCTCGGCGACCTCCGACAGGGGATCGGAATGCCGGACCAGGGTGGCGCCGACCCCGATCCGCACCCGGCCCCGGGGGTCGATGTCGGCGGTACGGATGAGGATGGCCGAGTCGAGGACACGCTCGCCGCTCGTGTCCCGTCCGATCAGCGCGGCCACACCGCTGTAGTAACCGCGGCCCTCGGGCTCGTACTTGTGGATGATCCGGACCGCGCTCTCCAGCGGGCTGCCGGTGACCGTGGGCGCGAACAGCGTCTCGTGCAGGATCTCGCGCACGTCCCGGTCGGTGCGTCCGTCGATGAAGTACTCGGTGTGGGCCAGCCGCGCCATCTCCTTGAGATAGGGCCCCAGAACACGGCCGCCGCCCTCGCAGATGCGGGCCATCATCTTCAGTTCCTCGTCGACGACCATGTACAGCTCGTCGGTCTCCTTGCGGTCGGCGAGGAACTCGGTGACGCCTTCCAGGGTGGAGCCGGCCGGCGGGTAGCGATAGGTGCCGCTGATCGGGTTCATGACCGCGGTCCCGCCGCTCACCGAGATGTGGCGTTCGGGGGTGGCACCCACGAACGTGCGCTCACCGGTGTGGATGACGAACGTCCAGTACGCGCCCTGTTCCCGCTCCAGCAACCTGCGGAAGAACACCAGCGCGTCGCGGAGCGAGTAGTCGCCGATCTCGGCCAGGAAGGACCGCTTGACGACGAAGTTGGCGCCCTCCCCGGTGCCGATCTCGTCCGCGACGATGCGGCGTACCGTTTCGGCGTACCGCTCGTCGTCGATGTCGAAGCCCCGGGCCGTCACGGAGGTCGGTGTGTCCGGGAGCCGGAGAAGGAGTTCGGGTACCGAGACCCGGTCCTGGCTGGTGACGGACAGGGCGATGAGGGGTGCGCCGTCGTCGGGAGCGGTGAAGCCGCGTTCGGTGATCTGCCGGTACGGCGCCACGACGAGGACATCGTGCCCGGTCTCCGCGTTGCCGGGCGCCGGGTCGTCGGTGAGGGGGATGTCGGCCAGGGTCTCCGGCAGCGTCACATCGCCGACCAGGACGTCCACCGTGTCCGGGGTGCCGGTCTCCGGACGGTGCAGCAGGGCGAAGGCGGGGGCCCGGAGGTCCAGTACGCGGCCGAGCAGGTCGCCGGGGGTTCGAAAGCCCGGGTCATGTCGTGTGCTCATACGAACACCTCCGTGGACGGCAGCACCACGGCGCAGCGCTGGGCCGCGTACTCCAGGGCCAGTCGGTGGTGGGTCTCGGAGAAGTCGCCGAGGGCGTCGGCGGCGAGGAAGGTCTGGATGTCGTTGGTGAACGCCTCCAGCGCGGTGGCCAGGACGCCGACATGGGCGTACACGCCGCACAGCACGAGCTGGTCACGGCCCGCGGCCCGCATGCGATCGAGCAGGTCGGTGCGGAAGAAGGCACTGTAACGCCACTTGGTGAGCACCCAGTCGTCCTCGGCCGGCGCGAGTTCGGGCACCACTTCGCGGTCCGCCGGGTCGGTGCGCATACCGGGACCCCAGAAGTCCTTGAGCAGTCCGCGCTGTTCGTCGGTCATCCGGCCGGGCTGGGCGGTGTACGCCACCGGGACCCCGAGGGCGACGGCACGCTTGCGCAGGGCGGCGGCGTTGTGGACGAGTTCGCCGCGCAGGGGGTCGGGCAGCGCCTGGAGGAAGTAGCGCTGCATGTCGTGGACGAGCAGGACGGCGCGGTCCGGATGCGGGATCCAGTCCGCCACGTTCTCGGGCAGGCGTTCGGCGGTGGGCAGGACGTACGACGTGACAGGGGGTAGGCCGGCCATGGCTCAGCTCCTTTCCAGCAGGGTGGACGCGGCGGCGGGGCGTGTCAGAGGGTCTCGGCCCATGCCGTGACCAGGGAGACGGCCTGCCGGGAGTTGAGGCGCGGGTCGCAGAAGGTGGTGTGCCGTTCGCCGATCCGGCCGAGCGCCGAGACATCCGCGGCGCACTCGGTCACGTCGTCCGGTGTGGTCTCCAGATGGAGTCCTCCGGCAACGCCGCCCGCCGCCGCCACCGCGTGGCCGAACTCGTGCACCTCGCGGGCCATGGTGGTCAGCAGCCGGGTCTTCCGGCCGCCCGGTGCGGTGATGGTGTTGCCGTGCATCGGGTCGCACAGCCAGATCACCGGGTGGCCCGCGGAGCGGACCGCCGCCACCAGGGCCGGCAGCCGCTCACCGACGGCGTCGGCCCCCATTCGGGAGATCAGGGTGAGGCGGCCGGGTTCGCGCAGCGGGTCAAGGCGCTCGCACAGCGAGGTGATCTCCTCGGGGGTCATGCCCGGGCCGACCTTGCAGGCGACCGGGTTGACCACATCGGCCAGCAGGTCGACGTGGGCGCCGTCCAACTGGCGGGTGCGCTCACCGATCCACGGCCAGTGTGTGGAGCCCAACCACCGCGTGGAGTCGCCGAGTTCGCGGATCATCGGGACCTCGTAGTCCAGCAGGAGCGCCTCGTGGCTCGTCCACACCAGGGGTTCGATGCCCGGCCAGGTGCGCAGGGCGGGGGCGCGCCACCCGAGGTGTTCCACGATGTCGCCGGCCGCCATGTACCCGGTGAGGATGCGCAGCGGGTCGGGACGCCTGGCCTCCGGGTCGGGCTCCGGGCTGTTGACCATGTGCCCCCGGTAGACGGGCAGTGCCAGGTCGCCGACCTGCTCGAAGTCGTTCGACCGCGGCTTGGCGAACTGGCCGGCCATCCGTCCGACGCGCAGGACGGGTTTCCCGGTGAGCATCTTCAGGGTGGTGGCCAGCAGACCGAGCACGGCGGTCTTGCGCCGTACGTGCTCGGACGTGCACTCCTCCGGGTCCTCGGCGCAGTCTCCCGACTGCAGCACGAGGGCCTCCCCCGCCGCGACGGAGGCGAGCAGTGACCTGAGGGTGTGGACGTCGTCGATCCGGACGAGCGGTGGACGGGAACTGAGGATCTCCCGTACCCGCTGGACCTGCGCGAGGTCGGGCCAATCGGGCTGTTGCAGCGCCTTGGCCCTCTGTATTTCAGTAAGTGCGTGTCCCACGACAGTGCCCCCGTGAAGCGGAGAGGATTTATGTTCGGGTCATGGCATACCGTGCGTGCGGGCGGGCGGATCAGGTGGGGATGCCGGCACGTTCGATGCGCGGAACGTCTATTCCCAGTGCCTTGAACTGCTGGCAGGGATTCATGAACTCGCGCTGCTGCTTTATCTTCCCGTTCTCGAACAGGAAGGAGTGCAGGAAATGGTTGCGGTAGTACCCGTCCGGATATCCGGGAAAGAGAATCTTTCCCTCGCCGTCGCATTCGACCCAGAAACGGTCGGGGTCCTGGGTGTCGAAGATCTCGACGTTGGTCCAGGCCCAGTCGGGGAAGCACTTGAGCGACCAGACCGCGTGCTCGCCCAGCCGGTCGCGACCGCGGATGACGATCGGTTCGCCGCTCTCCGTGGTCCACAGGCCGCCGGCACCGTCCTCGGTGAACAGCAGGTGGCGCCGGAGCCGGTCCTCACCACGCGTGTTCATGTACTGCTCGACGATGGCCCGGTTGTGGGCGCGCAGTTCGGTCCGGTCGGTGGGTATTCGGGGTTCTGGCATGGGTGTCCTCTGCTCGGCGGGACGAGGGGTGAGGGGGATGTGCGGGGGTCAGACGATGAAACTGATGTCGCGCGGGTCGCCGCCGACCAGGGCACGGCCGTAGACCTGCTCGGGGATGCCCATGCCGAAGCCGGCGTGTCGGCTGCCGACGTTGATGTCGCGCCAGAGCCGCTGGAGGGGGTTGGACTCGTTGAAGGCGGAGGAGCCGTGGGCGGTGAGGAGGGTGTCCACGGCCTCCCTGCACAACCGTCCGACCAGCGTGGACTCCAGCCGGTTGCGGGCCCGGACGGTGAGGTCGGCGTTGACGCCGGCCCGGGCGAGTTCGTCCACGGTGTCCGCGATGCGTCCGGCCACCAGCTTCGCCATGTCGATCTTCGAGGTGGCGTCGGCGAGGTCGAGCTGGAAGGTCGGCGACTGCGTCTGGTTCCGGTAGGTGGAGCCGGCGACGGGCCGGGTGGGGCCCTTGTCGCGGACGAAGTCCAGGGCCGCCTCGGCGCCGCCGATCAGTGCGCCGATCAGGCCGATCGAGAACAGGCCGGTCAGGCTGTTGCGGTAGGGCAGCGCGGGATCGACGACACCGTCGGTCTCGCCGTTGAGGATCGGCAGGTACGGCACCAGCCTGCGGTCCGGTACGAAGATCCGGTCGGCCACGACGGTGTTGCTGCCGGTGCCGCGCATTCCGGCGAAGTACCAGGTGTCCTTGATGGCGACCTCGTCGGCCGGCATCAGGGCGAACCGTATGTCGGGCCGGCCCGTGTCGGCGGGGACGGCGATCAGGGCGCTGACCCACTGTGCGTGCAGGCTGCCGGAGACGTACGCCCACTCGCCGCTGACGATCATGCCGCCCTCGACCGGTTCGACGGCCGGTGAGGGCAGTCCGAGGACCAGTGCGCACCGGGCGTCCGGAGTCCGGCCCCAGACCTCGTCGCCGGCCGCTGCCGGGAACAGGGCGGCCATGAAGTTGCCGGCGTTCAGGACGCCGGCGATCCAGGCGGCGGAGGGGCAGCCCCGGCCGAGCGCGGTGGCGACCTCGAGCAGGGTGCGCATGTCCGTGGCGTAGCCGCCGAGCCGGCGCGGTGTCTGCAGTCGCAGCAGTCCGGCCCCGGTCATGGCAGCGAGGACCCGGTCGGATATCCGCCGTTCCCGTTCACATTCGACGGCGTCCGCCCACAGGAGTTCCCGCAGACCTTCGGCTCGCGCGACGAGTTCCGCACGGTCGGGAATCAGTTCCTCACTGGTGACCGAATCGACTGGGAACACGGAATTTGACATTCCGAATCATTCCTTTCGCGTTTCTCGACAGGTGGAACGCTAGGGGCCCGAAATCCCGGAAGTCAAGGGTGACTATTTCCAATTCACCAAGAATCCAGAACGCTGAAATTTGCAGGATTCAACTACGCGCCGTGCTTTTCGGCCGCGTCTTCGGGCGTCCGTCTTCTCAGCGCGAGCCGACGGGGCGGCGCAGGTTGCCGAGCACGACCCTGGCGACGGTGAGCGGGCTGAGGAGGATGAGGGGCGAGGAGAGCAGGGAACTGACCTTGACGAACTCCTGGGTGAGTGCGGGGTCCCGCTCGGCCGCGGTCAGCAGCCGTTCGAAGTACGCGTTCGTCAGCCGTACCGGAAGCGGCCGGTCCCCTTCGACCTGAGGAAGGGCCAGGTCGCTGCCGACGGCCATCTGCCAGGCCACCTCGATCTTCCGGGCGGCCGCCCGGAAGAAGCGGTACGGCAGCCGGTCGTGTCCTCGGCCGAGACACTCCCGCAGCGCGGCGGCCTGAAGCGCGGCAACCGACATGCCCTGGCCGTAGACGGGATTGAAGCTGCAGATCGCGTCGCCGAAGACGATCAGCCCGTCGGGAAACCTCTCCAGCCGTTCGTAACGCCGGCGCACGCTCGCCGGGTAGCGATGGGCGACCGGATCGTCGAGGGGCTCCGCGGCGCACAGTGCCTCGAAGACGTCGGAGGGCACGATGGGCTTGGCGAACTCCAGGAAGTCGGCGGGGTCGGTCGGCGGATGGTGGCCGCCGTAGCCGATCAGGGTGAGCATCCAGCGGTCCTCCTCGTGCTGGAGGAAGGTCGCACCCGCCGGCCGGCCCGGTGTGGCTCCCACGATCACGACCTTGCGGCGACCGAGGGCGCCCGGCGCCAGACGCAGGGTGCGGCTGACGTACTTGATGTCGACGGCGATCCGGTCCTCACCCGGAGGCTCGTAGCCGAGGTCGGCCAGCCAGCGGGTGGCGCGCCCACCGCGGCCGGTCGCGTCGACGACGAGGTCGGCCGTCAACTCCCGCTCCGCACCGCCTTCGCGCTCGACGACCCGGACACCGGTGACACGGGATCCGTCCGGCGCGCTGAGCAACCCCGCGGCCTCGCACCGGTCGATGATCTCCACACCGGGGACCTTCCTCATCCGCGCCCGGATCCCCCCTTCGAGCTGAGGCCGGGTCGGCTGGTAGGTGGGTGTGGGGTCGGCGTAACGGCCCTCCTGGCACAGGAGGTGACCGCCCGGCGCGAAGTACATCTCGGTCGGCTCCCGGACGACGGGGACGCCACCCGCCTCGAACTCCTCCAGCAGCCCGGGGAACATCTCCTGCAGCCCGCGGGTGCCGGCGGGCAGGATCGCGTGGGCGTGTCGCCCCTGCGGCACACCGCGCCGGTTCTCATCCGTCTCCGGGAGGACGTCCCGGTCGACCACCGTGACGCGGTCGAACGTGTCGGACAGCACCCTGGCGGCGAAGAGACCGGCGATGCTGGCCCCGAGAACCACACAGTGGCCGCTGCGGGCACGAGGCTCCTTGGGATCATGCGGGCGTGCGGTGTCGTCAGACATGCGAATCCTCTGCTGTCCGTGAGGCGAATGACGGGGACGATTTCCCGGTTGCACCGGCGGGAAGAGCCCCATGTAGGCCGTGAATCTCTCGTTGCGGGTCACGGGAAAGCGACTCTCGGCTAGCGGGACGCGATAAGGACGAAATCCGTCGCTGAGCCGCCCCGATTAACAGGGGGATGAACCGCAGGGAAATACACTGCGAGCGATCGTACCCGGCGTTATCCCCGTATGCCCTCTGGGCCAAACCCGCACCATGGACCGCGTCTCGGCCAAATACAGGGGCGGCGTGGCGTGAAATACAGCAACCGGCAACGGAATGCGGAATTCCGAATTACCGACCGCGCACCCGCGAGTTCCCTCAGATTTCCGCAGCCGCCAGCCAGCAGGCCGGGAGCGGGGCGACCGTGCGCCCGTGACCGATGCGCGGATCGTCTCCCGCGTACACGCGGGCCCGCCAGCCGTGGCCGCCGAGCCATTCCTCGAGGTCGTCGCGGGCGGAGAGCCACTTGGCGCCCTGCTCCTCGACCCGTTCACGCACGGGCCTGCCCTCTTCCTCGAGCATGGCCGCCTTGAGGTGTTCCAGCATGAGCCGGCTCCCCGGCGCGGACAGTTCGGTGAGACCGGCGAGGAGCGACTCTCCCGCGGTGTCACTCAAGTACATCAGCAGCCCCTCGACCAGCCAGACCGTCGGCTGCCGCGGGTCGAAGCCCGCAGCTCGCAGCAGGGACTGCCAGTCCTCGCGCAAATCGGCGGCGACTCCGTGACGCTCGCAGGCCAGGGGCAGTCCGGAGCGGGCGATGAGGGCGTCCTTGAACTGCGTCATCTCCGGCAGCTCCACCTCGAACCACCGGGTCCCGGCAGGGAGCGCGAGCCGTACGGTACGGCCGTCCACCCCCGCGGCGAGCGTGACGACCTGACGGATCCCGGTGCCGATCCCGGCGAGGATCTCGTCGTCGAGGAAGCGTGTGCGCACCGCGAAGTACGTGGGGAAGCCGGCGGCACTGTTGTGGGTCTGCTTGATCACCTCGGCGACCTCGGCCAGCACCGGGTTCTCGGCCAGCGCCGAGAGCATCGTGGTGGCCAGCGGGTCCCGGAACAGCGCATCCGGACGCTCACTTTCCAGTTGCCGCATCCAGGCGGTGAAGAGCGCGGTCTGTCCTACCCCGACGGAAGGTGTCTTCAGCTCCACCATAAAATCCTCCCCAAGACGAGTTCAATTCAACGGAAAGGTGCGGTCCACGTATGCAGATCGTCGACCGTGAACATCCGTAAAAATTGCTGACTATTTCCTGGCGGAAGGGGCGCGAAAAGAGGAGGGAAGAGACCCCGCTCGTTCGCCGTACATGCCCCCGCTACGCCCGCGCATCTCAGCCCGAGCGGTTGACCTGATGGAATTCTGTGGGACCTTACCGGTGCGATGGTAGCGTGCTCTGCGTTATCTTCAAGTTTATTCCACGGAGCAGGCCCTCACTGAAGGATGTGTGCATGCTGGACGACCTGGACCGTGCCCTGATCCACGCGCTGCACATCGACGGCCGCGCGCCTTTCAGCCAGATCGCCGCCGCCCTCGACGTCTCGCCGCAGACCGTCGCCCGTCGCTACCGTCGGCTGCGCACCGAGGCATCCCTGCGGGTCGTGGGACTTCCGGACCCCCATCAGGCGGGTCAGACGCAGTGGCTCGTCCGGCTCACCGCGGCGGCGAGTTCCGCTCAGGACCTCGCCTACGCGCTTGTGCGCCGACGGGACACGTCATGGGTGAAACTCACCTCCGGCGGCACCGAGATCGTCGCGATCATCCACTCGCCGACCGAGGCGGACACCGGCAACTCCCTGCTGCTGCGCGACATCCCACGCACGAGCAACATCACCGCCGTGTCCGCGCACTGCATCCTGCACACCTACCTCGGCGGTCCGACGAACTGGCGCCGCAGCGCCGACACGCTCGACGAGAAGCAGCAACGTGTCCTGCGCGAGCACGAGACGGCCGACACCTCGTACGTGCCCGTGCCGCGCCAACTCACCGAAGGCGACGCGGACTTGCTGGTCGCCCTGCAGAAGGACGGCCGGGCCACGCACGCGGAGCTGGCGCAGGAGACGGGCTGGTCCCCGGTCACCGTGGCGCGCCGGCTCGCGGATCTCCAGGAGGGCGGCGCCATCTTCTTCGACGTCGAGGTCGACACCGGCCACTTCGGTGCCAACACCAGGGCGCTGCTGTGGATGTCGGTGAGCCCCGCACACCTCGAGAACGTGGCGACGACACTGGCCGGACACGACGAGCTGGCCTACGTCGCGGCGACCACGGGGCCCACCAACCTGGTGGCTCAGGCCCTGTGTCGCGACCCGGCCGACCTGCACCACTATCTGGCCCGGCGGCTGGGTTCCCTGGACGCCATCCACACCCTCGAGACCAGCCCGGTCCTGCAGAACCTCAAGGCGTCGAGCCCCATCATCACTGATCTGGCCCGCACCCGGATCCCCCCTGCCCCTGCCCGTACCCGGATCTGACGGCCTGTGGCCCACAAGCCACGGGCACGCCGAAGCGGCGGCCCGAAGGCCGCCGCCCACACCCAGCGGGACATCGCTCCGCTGGGCCGTGTCCGCGAAGTCCCTCCCGCAGAGGGGGTACCCCCAGCCCCGCGACGCCTGGCACGCTCCCTCACTGCCTCAAGGGCGTGGGAGGGGCCCCCACTCGCCGCACCGGGCGAAAGCCCACGTACGACCAGTACGAGGACTTCCGCCCGGCACTCCCCCAGCCTTCGGCCGGGGGGGACCCCCAGAGCACGCACCGAACGCCGCGAGGCCCGCCCTCCGGGCGGACGACGGGACTTCGCGGACACGACCTAGTGCCCGGCCCCCTCGTCGGCCGGAGCGTTCTTGTCGATCATCATCCGGCTGGTCGCAAAGCTGACCACCACCAGCACCACGGCGACCCAGAAGGCGAGTTGGACGGCGTGCAGGGCCGGCCGGGCACCGCCGTCACCGGCGCTGCCGAGGTAGACACTGCCGAGAACCGCCACCCCGAGCGTGGCGCCCAGTTGCTGGACCGCGTTCAGCAGACCGGCGGCCGAGCCGATCTCCTGCGGCTGCAGCGGCTTGAGCGCGATGGTGAAGAACGCCGGACTGAACAGGCCGACTCCGAGTCCGACGACCGCCAGGGCGAGCAGCAGCGGCGTCGGGTACTTGTGCGCGTCGGCCGTGTGATAGACGGCGATGGCCGCAAGCGCACCGACCAGCAGAACGACCAGGCCGAGGGACATCATGCGGTGGCCGTAGCGCCTGACCAGGTGCGCGCCGGCCACCCAGGAGGCGACGGCCAGGCCCACCGACCACGGAGCGAGGGTCAGCCCCGCCTTCAACACATCGGTCCCCAGACCGAGTTGGAGCTGAAGCACGATGACCATCATCAGACCGTTCGTGACGGCGAAGAAGGTCATCGACGTCACCAGCGCGGCCGGGAACCCGTGGTGGGCGAACAGGCTCGGTTCCACCAGCGGGCTGCGCCCTGCGGCGGCCACCTGGCGCTGGTGCACCGCGAACACCGCCATCAGGCACAACCCGGCCGCGATGGCCGCCCAGCTCCACCCCGACAGGGCGGTCAGGTCGGCGCCGATCAACGGGTAGACGACGAGACCGATGCCGGCCATGGCCAGCAGCGTGCCGGTCACATCGAGGCCGGGCCGCTTCGGGGCACGGTTCTCCATCAGCTTGGGCGCGATCGCGAGGACGACGAGCGACACGGGGACGTTCACCAGGAACGCCGCACGCCACGAGGAGCCGAACAGGTCGGCGTGAGTGAGTACGCCACCCAGCACCGGCCCGCACACGGCGGCCAACCCCATCACCGGACCGATGCTGCCCAGGGCCTTGGACATCTCGGGACCGGCGAACATCGTCTTGATCAGGCCGATGGTCTGCGGGATGATCACGGCCGCCGCGGCTCCCTGCACCACCCGAAACGTGATCAGCAGCCCCACCGTGGGCGCCGCGGCGCAGGCGGCGGACGCGACCATGAATCCGGTGACACCGATCACGAACAGTCGCTTGCGTCCGGCGATGTCTCCCAGCCGACCGCCCATGATCAACAGCACCGCGAACGGCAAAGTGTAGGCGGTCGTGAACCACTGGATGTCGGAAACCGATCCACCCAGATCAGCATGGATCTTCGGCGCGGCGACCTGCACGATGGTCGCGTCCAGGAGGTTCATCGCCTCGCCCAGCAGCAGGGCGGTGAGCGCCAGCCACCGCCATCGGTACGCCGTGGGAGTCGGCGTCAGCACACGCTCAGCAGTCATCGGGGGTTCCTCTCCACCGTCGTCGACACGCCGGTCCGACCTCGGCGGGCGAGGCTTCGTGACCGACCACTGCCGAGCGTGGAGCCGGGGAGACGAGGTGCTCCAGCCAGAGCGGCGACTTGGCGGATTCCTTCCATCAACGCCGCCCCTGGAGTCGATTTCTCACTTCCCCCTCCGGTGGGAGCAGGACGTCCGCGACACCTTCGTGCGTGCTCGGGTCCGGGTGTGCCGTGTGAGGTTCCTTCAACAGGGCGCTCCCGATGGAAGAAATGCTCCAGTCTCCCGTCGCCACTGGAGCAGCCGCAGGTGATCACTTCACGCTGGGGTTCCCCGGCCGCCACCGGCGTTCCGGGGCCCGACCCCATCACGTACATCCTGTTCAGGAGCGCGCATGGCCATAGTGCCCGCCACCCAGAGAGAAGTCCGCCTCCTCACCAAGCCGACCGGGCTGCCACGTCCGGAGCACTTCGGCGTGGTCGAGACCACCGTCGTACCGCCAGGGGAGGGCGAGGTGCTGGTACGCAACCTCTTCTTCCATGTCTTCGCCACGCTGCGCATCCTGATCGCGGGTGCGACCCAGGACACCCCGTTCCCCGTGCTCGACGCCGGCGACACCCTCGTCGGCGCCGCGATCGGTGAGGTCGTCGAGGCACCGGAGGGCAGCGGCCTCGGGCCGGGCGACCTGGTCTCGCACTGGCTGGGCTGGCGGGAGTACGCCGTCGTACCGGCGGCCGAGTGCACCTGGCTCGACCGTACGGCGCTGCCGGACCCGGTAGCTCACCTCCAGCAGGGCTGGACAGCGTACGCGGCGCTGACCCGCGGGGTCGAACTCCGCCCAGGTGACACCGTGTTCGTCTCCGCCGGCGGCAGCGGCATCGGTTCGATGGCCGGGCTCATCGCGCGGCAGCTGGGGGCCGGGCGGGTCATCGCCAGTGCCGGTTCGCAGGAGAAGGCGGACCGGTTGCGCACCGAACTCGGCTACGACGACGTGGTGGTCCGCGGCGCCGGACCGCTCGCGGAGCAACTGGCGAAGGCGGCACCCGACGGCATCGACGTCTACTTCGACAACGTCGGCGGAGAGCAACTGCGAGCGGCCGTGGACGCTGCGCGCCCGGGCGCCCGGTTCGTGCTCATCGGCGCGCTGTCCGGGCAGTTGGCGCCCGAGGGCACCGGGACCACGGCCCCCGTCGAGCTGGACTCGCTGCCGCTCATCCACAAGCGCATCGAGATGCGCGGCTTCAGCTCCGACGACTACGACGACAAGGACGAGTGGACGGAGCGTTTCGGTGCGTGGCTCAGGGCCGGGGAGATCACCTTCCCCCATGTCCGCGTCAAGGGCATCGAGAACGCGCCGCGGACCCTGCTGGAGGTGATCGAGGGACGGCACGTCGGTGCCGTCGTCGTCGAGCTGTAGTTCCGCAACCGCCCCGTTCGCCAACCGACTCAGGAGTCCCAGTGTCGCGAGCTGCAACCGAGGTCCTCGACCTTCCCATCGACATCCCGCCGGAGCCGGACGAGCTGATCCGGGCTGCCATGGCGTGGCACTTCGGCCCGGAGACGGGGTCACCGTTCTGGCTGGAGCGGGCCAAGAGCCTGCCGTTCGATCCGCTGACCGATGTCAGGACCCACGACGACCTCACCCTGTTCCCCAACGTGACGGCCGAGTTGCGGGACGTACGAGCGCAGGACCTCATACCGCGTGGGTACGGTCGGTCTCCCGATGTCGTCGGGGTCTTCGAGAGCGGCGGCACCACCGGGGCGCCGAAGCGCGTCGTCCTGCTGCGGGACTGGCTGGAGCGGATGCTCCACTGGAGCAACCTCAACCTCGACGCCCACGGCTTCGAGCGGGGCGTCGACTGGCTCGGCCTGGTGCCGAGCGGCCCGCACATCGTCGGCGAGTACTTCCGCAGGTCCGCGACCACTCACGGACGACACGGGTTCACCCTCGACCTCGACCCCCGGTGGGTGAAGAAGCTGATCGCCTCGGGCCACCGGGCCGAGGCGGACGCCTACGCCGAACACCTCGTCGACCAGGCGTCGTTCGTGCTGCGCACCCAGGACATCGGCGTGCTGACGATCACTCCCCCGCTGCTCGAACGCATCGCCCGGCGGGACGACTTGACCGAACTGGTCAACGAGAAGGTCCGGGCGATCCGTTGGGGCGGAACCCAACTGGACCCCGACTCCCGCCACCTCTACAAGACCGAGATCTTCCCCGACGTCGTCCTGTGCGGGAACTACGGCAGCACCATGATCCTCGGCTTCGCCGGCGAACGGCCCGGTCTGCCGGACGACGCCGGCTGTGTCTTCGACCCGTACAGCCCGTACGTCACGTTCTCCGTCGTCGACCCGAAGACGCTGCGCCCGGTGGACCACGGGGATCGGGGCCGCGTCCTCGTCCATCACGTCAGCAAGTCGTTCTTCCTGCCCAACAACCTGGAACGGGACACCGCGACCCGGATCGAAGCGCTCACCGGGCATGTGGGCGACGCCGTGGCCGACATCGCGCCGGTGGCGACCTTCGAGAACGAGGCCGTGATCGAGGGTGTGTACTGATGACCGGGCTCCGTTCCGACGTGGTCCCGCTCGACGCCCTGGGGCCCCGGGGACCGTACCGTGCCCGCAACCGACTGACCGTGTCCGACGTGGCGGGCCGGGAGAGTGCCGAACTCAGCCTCGTACCGGCCCTGTTCGTCGATCGCACGATGAAGGCCCTGCACAGGACCAGTACTCCCCCGCCCGACGAGCGGATCGGCATGATCGGCCGGGCCGCCGAACTCTTCGCCACCGCCACCCTGGACGGACTGACACCCGATGAGTACGCCCACCGGGTCAGCAGGGTCGGCGGAACGCCGATCTCCGTGGTGCGGGCCACTACGACGGCCACGGCGGCACGGCTGCGCAAAGCCCACTACAGCGTGGAGCACGCCAGGCCGGCCGCCGCCGTGCGCCGGTGGGACGATCCGCTGACCCGCACCGGGCGCGCCGTGTGGGTGCGGCGCGGGAACGTGTTCGGGGTGCACGCGGCCGGCAACCATCCTGGACCGCACAGTCTCTGGCCGGAGGCGCTCGCACTGGGCTATCGCGTCGCCGTACGGCCGTCCCGCCGTGAGCCGTTCACTCCTCACCGACTGGTCACGGCTCTGCGCGCGGCCGGCTTCGGCGACGACCAGGTGGCATTCCTGCCGACCGACCACACGACGGCGGACGCCCTGCTGCGGGGTGCCGATCTCGGGCTGGTGTACGGCGGCGATGACGTGGTGGGCAAGTACGCGGGCGACCCCTCGGTGCTGCCGCAGGGTCCGGGCCGGTCGAAGATCCTGCTGACCCGCGAGGTGGACTGGCAGGAATACCTCGACACGATCGTCGACTCGGTCAGCGCTCACGGCGGCACGGGCTGCGTCAACACCACGGCCGTCTTCGTGGAGGGTGATCCCGCCCCGCTGTGCGCCGCGCTCGCCGAACGTCTGGCGGCCGTCCCGAGCCTGCCCCCGGAGGATCCGGCCGCGGTCTTCCCCGTCCAGCCGCTGGCCACGGCCAAGGCGCTCGAAGCCCTTCTGCTGCACCGAGCGACCGGCACCAGGCCATGGCTCGGCGGCGACGGCGTCCGGGACGAACTCGGCGACGGCAGTGCCGTACTGCGCGCCGCCGTCCACCAGCTCGACCGGCCCGATGCTCCGCAGGCCGCCGTGGAACTCCCTTTCCCCTGCGTGTGGGTGGCACCCTGGACGCGCGAGGCGGGCGTCGCACCCCTGCGCAACAGCCTGGTCCTGACCGCGGCCACACACGACGACCAGCTGGTGGCCGACCTGGTGGAGGAACCGTCGATCAGCAACGTGTACGTGGGAAAGCACCCGACGTACTGGATGGACTCCGGGCTGCCGCACGACGGGTATCTCGCCGAGTTCCTCATGCGCTGCAAGTCGGTGATCAGGGACTGACACCGACCCCCTTGCCCGTGGCGGTGAATCCCCACCGCCCCCGCCGACGAGGGAGCTGCTGCCCCCTCCCCGTCGGCGGCCGTGTTTCATCCTGCCCCGCAGGGTGCGTGAAGGATGGTGTGCGAATGCTCGACGAACTCGACCGCGCCCTGATACACGCACTGCACATCGACGGACGCGCCTCCTTCACCCAGCTGGCCACCGTGCTGGCGGTGTCCCCCCAGACGATCTCCCGTCGTTACGACCGGCTCCGCGAGCAGGCGGCTCTGAGGGTCGTCGGACTGCCCGACCCTCAGCTGACAGGACACGAACAATGGCTGCTGCGTCTCACCGCCGCTCCCGAGACCGCCCTGGACCTCGCGCACGCCCTGGTGCGCCGTCCGGACACCTCATGGGTGTACCTCACCGGCGGGGGCACCGAGATCGTCGCCGTGCTGGAGACCCCCTTGGGCACCGCACACGGCCACTCGCTGCTCCTGCACGAACTGCCGCCCAGTGTGGGGCTCACGGCCGTCTCCGCCCACCACCTGCTGCACACCTACCGGGGCTGGCGCACACCATGGCGGATGAGCGCCAACACACTGACCCCGCGTCAGCAACGCATGCTGGGCGGAAGAGCGTTCCCCGGGTACGGCGAGGCACCTCCCTCCGACCACTGCCGCCAGGTCCAGCTGTCCCCCGCCGACCACGCCCTGATGGACGCGTTGCGACGGGACGGGCGGGCCGCCGTCGCGGAACTCGCCGCCGGCACCGGCTGGTCACCGGCGACGGTCTCACGACGACTGGACCACCTGCGTGCCTGCGGGGCGATCTTCTTCGACATAGAGATCGACCCCGCCCTGCTGGGCGGGACCGTCAAGGTCCTGCTGTGGATGTCGGTCTCTCCGGCTCATCTCGACGAGGTGGCGGAGTCCCTGTCCCGCCACGACGAGTTGGCCTTCGTGGCCCACACCACCGGCCCCACCAATCTCGTGGCGCACGCCCTGTGCCCGGACAGCGCCGCGCTGTACCGGTACCTCACCCACGGCCTGGGCGCGGTCAAGGCGATCAGTGCTCTGGAGACGGCGCCGGTGCTGCGTACGCTCAAGGCGGTAGGGACGATCACACCCTCGGGACCACGTGATCGCCGGGGATGAACCACGCGAAAATGACCAAGGGGCCGTTTCAGATCTCCTCTGAAACGGCCCCTGATCCACGACTTCGAAAAGTCGGGACGACAGGATTTGAACCTGCGACCCCTTGACCCCCAGTCAAGTGCGCTACCAAGCTGCGCCACGTCCCGGTCGCGTCGCACCCGGTCGGTCGGGTGAACGCGCAGGTAAACCTTACCGCATGCGCCGGGTCACTTCGGCGGCGTCGGGGTGTCGTGGGTGCGGTACATCGCCTGGGTGTCCAGCTCCAGCTGGACGGTGGGACCGACGACCGCGATGCCCCGGGCGAGCATGCTGTGCCAGTTCAACGTGTAGTCCTCGCGGTGCAGTTCGGCCGTGGCGAGGGCCGCGCAGCGGAGTTCCTCCGCGTAGCTGCCGTTGACGGTGCCCAGGTAGGTGGTGTCCAGGTTCACCGAGCGGCTCACGCCGTGCGTCGTGAGCGAACCCTGCAAGGTCCACTTGCTGCCGCCGCGGTAGGCGAACCGCGTGCTGGTGAAGTCGATGTACGGGTAGCGCTCCACGTCGAGGAAGTCACCGGAGCGCAGATGGTTGTCCCGCGTGGTGTTGCCGGTGGTGATGCCGGACGCGTCGATGCGGACGTGGACCTTGGACTCGGTCACCTCCTGGGCGATCTGGATGCCGCCCTGGAAACGCTCGAAGCGGCCGTGCACATGGGCCATGCCGACGTGCTTGGCGATGAACCGGATCGCGGTGTGCGGCGGGTCGAAGAGCCAGGTGCCGGGCGGCGGGAGTTCCTGGGCGCGGCCGGGCTGGAGCCATACGCGTTCGGTGGGCGCGGCCGTTCCGGCGGCGATCTCCACCGTCTCCTGGTGCGGCTGGAGTCCCTGGGCCGAGACGAGGAGGCTGTAGCGCCCGGGCGGCAGCGCGGCGAGGAAGAATCCGTACGGGTCGGTCGTACCGGAGGCGGTGACGCGGTGCGAGTCCAGGGCCGTCACCGTGACCTCGGCGGACGCCATGGGCACGCCCATCGGGTCGACGATCTCACGGCCGAGGCCACCGGCGCCGGACGGGAGGGGGAGCGAGAGGCCCGCCGCCGGGGCGGAGGCGCCCTGGGGCAGCCAGCGCCTGAGCAGTGCGAGGGCCATGGTGATCACCTTTCTTCACAGCAGTCGTGCACTGCCGATCTTGAAGGGATTGCCACCTTTGCGGGTGTCTCATATCGAGACACCCGTTCCGCCACCTTCCGCGTAGCGGCGGACGATCGGTTCCAGGTAGTCCGCGTGCGGACCGACCATGAGCGGGAGTTGGGCCGCCGAATGGATCAGGAAGATGTTGTCCAGCTCCGGTTCGCGGCCCTGGGCCCGCTCCGCCGCCGTCATCGCCTCGAACCGTTCGCGCAGGTGGGCCGCCGGGCGGGACGGGGCGCGGAAGAGGACGCCGATGCCGCCGTTCCCGGCGCGGGTGACGTTCCAGAAGGTGAGGTCGTCGGGCCGGGTGTCGATGCCGGTCTCCTCGATCAACTCCCGTGCGGCATGCCGGTGCAGGGCCCGCATGTCGAGCGGTTCGTCGCCCTCGGGGGGTTCGAGCGAGCCGCCCGGCAGCTGCCAACGGCCCGGCGCCGCCGTGGATTTCGACATCCGGCCGACCAACAGCCGTCCGTCGTCCGCCGGTTGGAGGACGGAGACGAAGAAGGAGGGCAGCCACGAGGTGGACCACGGGACGCGGCGGAGGGCGAAGTGCCGGTAGGTCGTCCTGACCCAGGAGACGGCCAGTCCGTACGGCCCCTCGCGCCGCGTGCCCGCGCACACCAGGACCGGCCCGTCGAAGAAGCTCGGGTTGTCCCGCACCTTCGCGTCCCACACCTGGTCCATCGCCAGCCGCTCCTCGGGCGTGAGCCGAGGAGCGGCTGATTCGACGAGCCTGAGGCGGTGGACGTCCAGGAGTTCGGCGCCGGGGCGCCGCGCGCTCTGTTCGATCATCGGCTCATGCTGGCACACCGGCCGGATCAGTTGAGGGCGCCGGGAGCCATCACCGACGCTTCCTCCTCCGCCTTCAGGAGCGCCGACTCGGAGGTGCTGACCGTTGTTCCTCCGCTACGGCCGGACCGTCGCGCCGGCACCAGGAGCGCGGCCAGCGCGGCCCCGAGGAGCAGCACCGCCAGCAGCGCGAATCCGTGGGTGTACCCGGAGCCGTACGGCAGGCCGGACGCCTGGAGGTGGCCGGTGACCAGGACGCTGGTCACCGCGGCGCCGATGGAGCCGCCGATGGTGCGGATGTTGGCGTTCATGCCGGTCGCGGCGCCGGTCTGCTCGGGCGGGACGCTGCCGACGATGAGGTTGGCCATGGAGGCGAAGGCGAGTCCGATGCCGAGGCCGAAGATGCCCGCGACGAGGGCGATCTGCCACTGCTGGTCGTGCCAGAGGGCGAGGATGGCGCAGGCGACCGCTCCGAGTGCCGCACCGGTGGTGAGCAGCGCCTTGGCGCCGACGACGGGCTCCAGCCGGCCGCTGAGCACGCCGGAGACGAACATCGCGAGGAGCATCGGCAGCATGAGGAGTCCGGACGCGGTGACGCTGGCGCCGAAGCCGTAGCCGGCGGACGACGGGGTCTGCACGAAGCCGGGCAGGAAGGACCAGATCGAGTACATGCCCGCGCCGAACAGCAGCGCGGCGGTGTTGGTGGTCCACACGGACGGCAGGCGCATCACCTTGAGGTCGATGAGCGGGCTGCGGGAGCGGGCCTCGGCGAACAGCCAGGCCGCGAAGAGTACGACGGCCGCGGCGAACAGGCCCACGACCCGGATGGAGCCCCAGCCCCATCGGCTCGCCTGGCTGAGCGGGAGCAGCAGGGCGACCAGCCAGCCCGAAAGGAGCACGGCACCCGACCAGTTGACGCTTCCCTCGGCGCGGCTCGGCGACTCGGGGACGTAGCGCAGGGCGATGAGGGTGGTGACGGCGACGATGGCGACGGGGAACCAGAACAGCCAGCGGTAGTCGAGCGCGGACACGATGGGTCCGGCGGCCACCATGCCGACACCGCCGCCCGCGGCGATCACGGCGGACAGGTTGCTGATACTGCCCGGGACCTGGGACGCGTCGAACTCGTCGCGGATGATGCCGAACGAGAGCGGGAACAGCGCACCGCCGATGCCCTGTACGACCCGGGCGACGATCAGTACGCCGATGTTGGGCGCCAGCGCGGCGACGAGACAGCCGGCCAGGACGGCCAGCAGGACGGCGACGAGGGTGCGTTTCTTGCCGATCAGGTCGCCGACGCGGCCGAGTATCGGGGTGAAGACCGAGGCGGACAGCAGATAGGCCGTCATCACCCAGGTCGCGGTGGACTGGGAGGTGTGCAGCGCGTGCTGGACGGTCGGCAGGGCCGGCGCGATCAGCGACTGCAGCATGGAGAAGACGCCCGCTCCCGTCGCGAGAACCGCGAAGGTGAGGCGGGTGGTGGATGTGCGGGGCATGGAGAGCCTCTCCGAAACAAGCAGGCAGGGCACGTCCGCACGCGCATGTCCACGGCGGTACGCACCCGCCACTGCTAAAGTGGAGGTACCCCTCCACCATAACGGAGGCACCCCTCCGGTTCAACCCAGCCCGCCCCCGGGAGGCACCAGTGACGGCCCAGCCGTTCCCCGTCAGCGAGATCGTCGCGGCCCAGCGCCCCCACCGTAAGGACGCCGCCCGCAACTACGACGCCCTGCTGGCCGCCGCCCGCGAGGCCTTCGCGGAGCACGGTTCGGAGGCGTCGCTGGAGGACATCGCGCGCCGCGCGGGCGTCGGCATCGGCACGCTCTACCGGAACTTCCCGACCCGCCGGTCCCTCTTCGAGAGCGTCTACGCGGACGAGGTCAACGCCCTGTGCCAGGTCGCCCTGGCCGTCGCCGACCAGGAGCCGTGGGAGGCGCTGAACTCGTGGCTGAACCGTTTCGCCGGCTACATGGTGACCAAGCAGGCGGTGCGCGAGGCGCTGGACAACGACTCGGAGATCTTCGGGACCTGCCGCGAGTCGATGTTCTCCGCGGGCGGTCCGCTGTTCGAGCGCGCGCAGAAGGCGGGCGTGGCCCGCGCGGACATGGACTTCGGCGACCTGCTGCGCCTGGTGGCCGGCGTCACCGGGACGAAGTTCGTGGACGACGCCCAGCGCGACCGCGTCCTGGCCATCGCGCTGGACGGCGTCCGCACGAACCACTGAGCGACTAGGCGGGGGGCCTTCCCTCGTACGCCGCGCGCAGCAACGCGAGCACCCCGTCCTCGGTGACCGGCCGGGGGTTGGCGTACGCCTGGCTCACCGCCTGCGCGGCGGCTGTCGCCAAGTCACTCTCCCTCAGGCCGAGTTCGGCGAGCGAGCGCGGGGCGCCGAGCCGCCCGGCCAGCTCCCACAGGGCAGTTGGGGCATCCTCGGCGTCCAGCGCACGGGCCACGGCGGCCGCCGCCTGCGGTGCGGCGGGCGCGTTGTACGCCAGCGCGTACGGCAGCACCACCGTGTGCGTCTCCGCGTGCGGGAGGCCGAAGGTGCCGCCGAGGACATGGCACAGCTTGTGGTGCAGGCCCATGGTCGTGGCGCCGAGGCACGAACCGCACAGCCAGGCCCCGTACAGCGCACGGCTCCGGGCCTCCAACGACCGCGGCTCGGCGGCCAGTTCGGGGAGCGCGTCCGCCAGCACCCCTACGCCCTCCTCCGCCATCATCGCCATCAACGGCGAGTTGTCCGGGGCGTACAGGGCCTCCACGGCGTGCGCGATCGCATTGACACCGCTGGTCACCGTGAGCGGTACGGGGAGTTCCAGGGTGAGTTCGGGGTCGTAGACGACGCTGCGGGGCCGGACAACGGGGTCGCGGCCGGTGCGTTTGGCGCCGTTCTCGGTGAGGCCCCAGACCGGGGTCATCTCGGAGCCGGAGTAGGTGGAGGGTACGGCGATCAGCGGGAGGCCGGTGCGCAGAGCGATGGCCTTGCCGAGACCGATCGCCGAGCCGCCGCCGACCGCGACGCATCCGTCGGCGCCCAGCGAGCGCGCCAACTCGACGGCACGGCCGGCGACTTCGATCGGGACGTGCATACGAGCCTCCGCGTGCACCCCGACGCACACC
This sequence comes from Streptomyces hokutonensis, assembly GCF_042751305.1. Classification (GTDB taxonomy): domain Bacteria; phylum Actinomycetota; class Actinomycetes; order Streptomycetales; family Streptomycetaceae; genus Streptomyces; species Streptomyces hokutonensis_A. The sequence continues at coordinate 328,349 of NZ_JBHYWD010000001.1, read as the reverse complement.
TCTCCCAGCGAGTCGGCAACCGCCTGCGCGGTGTCGGCGCCACGGGCCCCCGAGAGCACCAACACCCGCCGCAGCCCGAGCCGTTCGGCCTCACCGGCGGTCGCTGTCAGTGCGGCGCCGGGGCGGAAGACGACCCGCATGGGCTGGGCGTCGTAGGCGAAGTCCAGGGAGCCCTTCACGACTGCTGCTCCAGTACGAGGTCGAACTGCGCGTGCCGGAAGGGGTTGGCGATGCCGAACTCCTTTGCCAGGGACGGGTTGTCGGTCGTCGCGAAGTCCTCGACGAGGCTCTGTTTCACGGCGAAGACGGCGTCGGAGTCGAGGTAGTCGCTGCCCGCGACGAAGATGTGGGTGGTGACGGGGGTGTGGCCGTCGGCCGAGGCGATGAAGTGGATGTGGGCGGGGCGGTAGGGGTGGCGGCCGGTCGCCCTGAGGAGGTCGCCGACCGGGCCGTCCGTGGGGATGGGGTATGGGCTCGGCACACACGTGCGGAACCAGAAGCGGCCCTCGGCGTCCGTGGTGAACAACCCCCGTCCGTTGCCCGGGGGTTGGACGTCCGGCTGCTGCACGTCGTAGAAGCCCTTGCCGTCCGTCTGCCACACGTCGAGGAGGGCGCCGGGGAGCGGGGTGCCGTCCCCCGACACGACCCGGCCGCTGACCACACAGGGCTCGCCGCCGCCCACCAGGTCGATGTTCGCGCCGAGTTCACGGACCGGCGACTCGGTCATGTGGAAGGGGCCGAGCACCGTCGACTCGGTGGCGCCGGCCTCGCGGTCTCCGTTGATGGTCTCCACTAGCAACGACAGGCCGAGCACGTCCGACAGGAGGATGAACTCCTGCCGGGTGTCCGTGCAGGTCTGCCCGGTCTCCGTCAGAAAGCCGATCGCCCGCTCCCACTCCGCCTGGGTGAGGCGGGTCTCCAGCGCGAACGCGTGCAGATGCCGGATCAGACCGGATAGCAGTTCACGCAGGCGCGGGTCGGCGGTGTCCCGCAGACTCGCGACGGCCTCGTCCGTGACGGTGACGTGAGTGGTCATTTACGGCTCCCTGCCCGATACGAAATGTCAGCCGTGCCCGAGGATGCGGCGCAGCGCCTCCGTGAGCAACTGTTCGGCGTTCTCGGCCGCGTCGGCGTGACGGAAGGCGACATAGCCGTCCGGGCGGACCAACAGGGCGCCCGCGTCGGACACCTCGCTGAGGCGGGCCCAGTCGCCGCACGGGTCCTCGTACTGCCGGCCGGGGCCGATGACGACCGTGGCGATGTCGAGGGACCGTGCCTGAGCCGCGCCCAGCCAGGTCTCGCCACCGATGCCGGTGAGGGGGTGAAGCGGCCCTTGCCGACACGCTGGCCGCCCGGTCGGTCGCGCTGCCCGCGCTGCTTGAACGCCGGGAGGACGTAGGGGAGTTGTTGCCGGTCCTGGCTCCCCGCCCCGCCCCGGGACAGCCGCCGCTCAGCTGGACGCTGGACGCGCTGCGGGCCCTGGAGGAACACCCGTGGCCCGGGAACGTCACCGAACTCGCGCATGTCGTACGGGCGTTGGCGGAACACCGGCGGGTCACCGGTCCGGTGCGCCGGGCCGAACTCCCCGACCCCGTCCGGGAGGGCCCGGCGGCCCGGCGGCCCGGCGGCCCGGCGGCCCGGCGGCTCAGCCAGATGGAGCACGCCGAACGCGCCGCGATCCTGGCCGCGTTGCGTCGGCACGGCGGCAACAAGGCGCGGGCGGCTGCCGCGTTGGGGATCGGGCGGGCGACGCTGTACCGGAAGCTGCGCGGATACCAGGGCGTCTCCTAACAGGCCGTACGGGCCCGTCCGGCGGCGAACCCGCCTATTTGATCAAGGCGTTCGCCACGACCACGACCACCCCGAGCAGCGCGTCCACCGCCCCGATCGCCACGGCGACCACCCAACTCCGCGCCGACCAGCGGGCGGTGACCAGGCCCAGGCCGAACAGCAGCGCGATGTTGAGGACGAAGGCCGCGTACTCGACTCCGTTCGCGGGCCACCAGCCCCAGCCCGCCCCGGCCAGCAGCAGTACGGTGGGCAGTGCGGCGGCGACCAGCGGCCACTCGTCGCGCAGGGTGCGCAGGGCGTCCCAGCGGCGGTGCGGGGCGCGCTCGGCGATGTAGTGGGCGTACCCGTGGGCCAGCGCCGAGGCGCCGGCGGTGACCAGCAGCCACAGGGCGTCGTAGCGGCGGCTGCCTTGGGAGGTGTGGCCGTACTGGGTGAGCGCGGCGACCATCGAGCAGGCCAGGACGGCGCCGTAGACGCCTCCGAAGAGGATGTTCTCCCGGGTCGCGTGCGCGTGCGCGTGCGGGTACGGGTCGGGGACGGCCTCCGTGGTCTGCGCCATGCCCTCCACCATCGCCCGGGGCCACCCGGGCCGCCACTCCGCGACGAAGTGTCCTCCCACCTGGGCCGATGCCCCACACAGTGTCCACATCCGTGCCATGGGCGGCCGGGCTAGGGTCGCGGCATGACGCACAGTTTCGTTGTCCGCATCCCCGACGCCGAGCTCGAACCCGAGCCGCTGGACCCGGCGCAGATCGTCTCCGGCACACCCGAGGTGACCGGGAAGGAGGTGTGGGAGTCCGAGGACGGGCGGCAGATCCGCGGGATCTGGCAGATCACCCCGGGTGTGGTCACCGACACGGAGGCGGACGAGCTGTTCGTGGTGATCAGCGGCTCGGCCACCATCGAGGTCGAGGGCGGCGAGACCCTGGAGGTCGGTCCCGGGGACATGGCCGTGCTGCGCGAGGGCGACCGTACGACGTGGACGGTGCACGAGACGCTGCGCAAGGCGTACGCCATCAATCTGTGAACCGCCTCAACGCAGGGGCGGCGTAGGCAAGTTGTAGGGCGTGACCACCTGGATCGAGGACGGCAGGGTCGGGCCCGCCGGCGGCAGCGCGTCGTGGGCGCGCATCACGATGCGGCAGGCCTCGCGGACGTCCTGGCGCAGGTCGTGGTGGAGGACGGCCGACAGCTTCTGCTCGTGCAGCAGCCGGGTGTTGTCGTGGTCGAGGTCGTGCGCGACGAACACGGCGCACTCGCGGCCCAGGTCGGCGAAGGCACGCAGGGTCGCGATGTTGCCGCCGCCGATCGAGTAGACCGCGCGGATGTCCGGGTCGCGCTTCAGGGCGGCCCGGACCAGTTCGTACTGGGTGGCGTCGAGGCCGTGGCCCTCGGTGATCTCGACGAGGGACCGGTCCGGGTAGCGGGCGCGCATGGTGCTGCGGAAGCCCATCTCGCGCTCCTCCTCGTTGCGGAAGAATCCGCTGCTCAGGCTGGTGAGGACATTGCCGGGGCGGTCGCCGAGCCACTGGCCCATCAGATAGGCGGCGGTGGCGCCCGCGGCCCGGTTGTCGATGCCGACGTAGGCGAGGCGGGCGCTGGCGGGCAGGTCGGTGACCAGGGTGACGACCGGGATGCCGGCGGTGACGAGCCGGCCGACGGCCGCGGTGATCTCGGGGACGTCCGGCGCCTTCAGGATCACGCCCTGCGAGCCGCGCCGGGCGATCCGGTCCAGGGTCCCGACGAGTTCCTTCACCGGCGCGGTCTCCCGGAAGTGGAATCGGGAGCGCACCACGGCCGGGTGCAGATCGGGCAGCTCCGCCTCCAGCGCCACCCGTACGGCCGTGGAGAACCGCTCCGGTGTCTGCATCACGATGTCGATCATGAACGTGCGGCCGACCAGCCTGACCTGGGTGCGCTGCCGGTCGAGATCGGCGATCGCCTGCCGGACCTCACGCTCGGTGCTCTCGCGGACACCGCCCCTGCCGTTCAGAACCCGGTCCACGGTGGCCTCGCTGAGGCCCGCCTGACGTGCGATTTCCCTGATCGGGAAGGGGTGGCCCACCGGTCGTCTCCTTGAGGGGTTTTTGATGGCTCGCTGCCGGTTGTTCGAAGGGTTTGTACTGACAAGAATGACAGGACCGCACCACCACGTGACCCGAGGGGACGACGATGTCCTTCACATCCGCAGAACGCCCCGCCTGGCTCACCGAGCAGGACTGCGATCTCGACACCTTCCGCACGCTCGTCGAGCGGCCCACCGACCTCGGCGACTTCCCGTACGCGTCCTCGGTCGAGCGGAACGTCCTCGTCTACGACAGCGCCCGGCTCCGCAAGTCCGTGGCGGCCGGTGAGCGCCGCGAGGTGCAGGCCGAGCTGGTGCGGGTGTTCGCCGAGGGACCCGGCATCGTGGTCCTGCGGGAAGCGTTCCCGGACGCGTCGGTGGTGGACCGTGCGACCGAGGTCTTCGAGGCGCTGATCGCCGAGCAGCACGCCTCCGGCGCGGGCGCCGGTGACCACTTCGCGAAGCCGGGGGCCAACGACCGGGTGTGGAACGCCCTGGAGAAGGCCGCGCTCTACGACCCGGAGGCGTTCGCCGACTACTACGCGAACGACATGCTGGCCCTGGTGTCCGTCGCCTGGCTCGGCCCCGGCTACCAGGTCACCTCGCAGATCAACGTGGTCCACCCGGGCGGCGCGGCGCAGACCGTGCACCGCGACTACCACCTCGGCTTCCTCGGCAACGAGACCGCCGCCGGCTACCCGGCGCACGTGCACCGCCTCTCCCCCGTGCTCACCCTCCAAGGAGCCGTCGCGCACTGCGACATGCCGGTCGAGTCGGGGCCGACGATGTACCTGCCGCACTCGCAGAAGTACGAGCCGGGCTACCTGGCGTGGCGACTCCCGGAATTCCAGGCCTACTTCGAGGCCAACCACGTCCAACTCCCGCTCGCCAAGGGCGACGCCGCGTTCTTCAACCCGGCGCTGTTCCACGCGGCCGGCACCAACCGCACCGCCGACGTACGGCGCATGGCCAACCTGCTCCAGGTGTCCTCAGCGTTCGGGCGGGCGATGGAGACGGTGGACCGCGAGGCCGTCAGCAACGCGGTCTTCCCGGTGCTGCTCAGGCGGAAGGCCGAGGGCGTGCGCGAGGAGTGGCTGGACGCGGTCGTCGCGGCCAGCGCCGAGGGCTATCCCTTCCCCACCAACCTCGACAACGACCCGCCCGTCGAGGGTCTCGCCCCGCCCTCGCAGGCCGACATCGTGCGCCGCGCGGTGCGCGAGGGGTGGGCCCCGCAGGCGCTCCGCGGGGAGCTGCGGGCCGGCGCCGAGCGGCGCGAGAGCTGAGGAGCACCCCCGACCGACGTTCACCGTCTCGCGAGCGACCCCCGCGAGAGACAACAGCAGGAAACCCGCACCCCTCAAGAAAGCAAGAGCCCTCATGCGCATCGGAATCCTCGGCCTCGGCCGCATCGGCGCCTTCCACGCCGAGACCCTGTCCGGACTCGACGTGGTCGAGTCCCTCGTCGTGGCCGACCCGTTCGCGGAGGCCGCCAAGAAGGCCGCCGAGCGGTTCGGCGCCGAGGTCGCGGACTCCCCCGAGGCCGTGCTGGCCGCCGGGGTCGACGGTGTCGTGGTGGCCGCGGCGACCGACGCCCACCCGGGCCTGATCCTGGCCGCCGTCGAGGCGGGCATCCCCGTCTTCTGCGAGAAGCCCGTCGCCAAGACGATGGCCGAGGGCGTCCAGGTCCTCAAGGCCGTCGAGGGCAGCGACGTGCCGATCCAGATCGGCTACAACCGCCGCTTCGACACCGGCTTCGTCAACGCGCGCGCCGCCGTGCAGTCCGGCGAGCTGGGCAAGCTGCACACCGTACGGTCGACCACACTGGACCCGGCGCCGCCGCCCGCCGCGTACATCGCCGCGTCCGGTGGCATCTTCCGCGACTGTTCCGTGCACGACTTCGACATCATCCGCTGGGTCACCGGCCGTGAGGTCGTCGAGGTGTACGCGGTCGGCGGCAACCGGGGCGCCGAGTACATCAAGGAGGCGGGCGACGCCGACACCACCGGCGCCATCCTCACGCTGGACGACGGCACCATCGCGGTGGTCTCCAACTCCCGCCACAACGCCCGGGGTTACGACGTCCGCATGGAGATCCACGGCTTCACCGACTCCATCGCGGTCGGCCTGGAGGACAAGCTGCCGCTGCGCTCCGTGGAGCCCGGCGTGACCTTCCCGGCCGGTGTCCCGCACGACTTCTTCATGGACCGCTTCACCGCCGCCTACCGCGCCGAACTCACCGCGTTCACCGAGGTGGTGGCCGGCACCCGCACCTCACCCTGCACCGTCGCCGACGCGCTGGAGGCCGGCTGGATCGCCGACGCCTGCACCCTGTCGCTGCACGAGCACCGCCCCGTCACCATCCAGGAGGTACGCGAAGCATGAGCGGTCCGGGCCGGGAACCACTGCGCATCGGAGTACTGGGAGCCGCTCGGATCACCGAGCAGTCCCTGATCGGCCCGGCCCGGACGACCGGCCACCGCCTCGTGGCGGTGGCCGCCCGCGACCGGGACCGCGCGGAGGCGTACGCCGCGGCGCACCGCGTCGAGCGGGTCGCGGACTCGTACGCCGACCTGATCGCCGACCCCGAGGTGGAGGTCGTCTACAACCCCCTCGCCAACGGTCTGCACGGACCGTGGAACCTCGCCGCCCTGGAGGCGGGCAAGCACGTCCTCTCGGAGAAGCCCTCGGCGAGCAACGCCGAGGAGGCGGCCGAGGTCCGGGAGGCCGCGGCCAAGTCCGGCACCGTCTTCATGGAGGCCTTCCACTACCTCTTCCACCCGGTCACCCGCCGCCTGCACGAGCTGCTGGCCTCCGGTGAACTCGGTGAACTGCGGCACGTGGAGACCCTCGTGGCGATCCCGGCCCCGCCGGACACCGACCCGCGCTGGTCGCTCGACCTGGCCGGCGGCGCGGTCATGGACCTGGGCTGCTACAGCCTGCACGCCCAGCGCATGCTCGCGCCCTGGGCGGGCGGCGCACCCCGGCTGGTCTCGGCCCGGGGCGGCGAACGCGCAGGCGCGCCGGGCGTCGACGAGTGGCTGGACGCCGACCTCGCCTTCCCGAGCGGCGCCACGGGCTCCGCCCGCTGCCACATGGCCTACGACGAGATGGTGATGAGCTGCCGGATCACCGGCAGCCGGGGCGAGGCGTTCTCGCCGAACTTCGTCCTTCCCCACCTGGACGACCGGGTCGTCATCCGCACGACGGACGGCGAGCGCACGGAGCGGCTCGGCCGCCGCTCCTCGTACACCTACCAACTGGAGGCGTTCGCCGCCCGGTTGAGAAACGGCGCACCTCTGCCGCTGGGCCCGGACGACGCGGTCGCGACGATGACCCTCATCGACGAGGCCTACCGCTCGGCGGGCTTCGCACCCCGGCCGCGGGTGTCGGTTCTGCGGTAGACGAAGGTCGGGTACGGCTCCCCGACCACCCGCTCCCACGCCCGGACGACGTCGATGTCGTCCGGGCGTTCGGCACGCGCCTCGGCGAACGCGATGACGCACCGGGCGTGGACGTCTCTGGCGTCGGTGCGGCGGGTGAGGTCGAGCAGGGAGCGCAGGGCGGCGACCGCCTCCTCTGGACGAGCCGCGGCCAGTTGTTCCTGGACCTCGGTGTCGAGCGCGCCGGCGAGAGCCGAGACCGAGACCGCCAGTTCCGCGTCGACGCCGGGGACGCCGATCAGGTCCCTCAGGACGGCCTCGGCCTCCTCGTAGCGGGCGACGGCGGCGGTGTGGTCGCCGGCGAGGCCGAGGGCCTGGGCCAGGACCCGCAGGCGGCGGGCCGTCGAGCGACCGTGGGTCTCGCTGTCGGACTCGGCGAGCCGGCGGGTGATGTCGACTGCTTCGCGGGCGCTCGACACGGCCGACTCGGCGTCGTCGGCACTCTGCTGACGGACACTCAGGTTGGCGAGGATGCGGGCGAGTTGGTCCTCGTGCCGCCCGACGCGCCGGTACGCTGCCACGGCCCGCTCCGTGTCCGCCACGGCCTTGAGGTGGTCACCGCTCCTCCGGTGACAGCGGGCCAGGTCGTCCAGGGTGTCGGCGAGCAGCGGCTCGAAGGCCTCCGGCCGGTCGGCGGCAAGGCGGGTGTACAGCCCGGCGAGTTCCGTGAGGGTGGCCAACTGCTCGTCGTACGCTGCCAGTTCGTCGAGGACGAGGCCCAGGCAGTGCAGCGCCTCGGCGAACCACTCGGGCTGGTCGGCCAGTTCACGGGCCTCGGAGACCGCCTCTTCGGCGAGCGTGCGCGCGGCAGCGGGAGAGCCCGTCGCGTCGTGGCAGTAGGCCAGGTCCGTGAGGAGCCGGACGCGCAACGGCAGGACGAGATCCGGATAGAACCTCGCGATCATCCCGTACACCGCTTCCTTCGCCTCGGACTCCAGCGCGAGGACCTCCTCGTACCGGCCGAGCGCCCGCAGTCCGCCGGCCAACTCGACCAGCACCTGAGCCCGCAGCCGCAGGAAACGCGACAACTGCCGTACGGGCATGGCCCGCAGGAGGTCGGCACACTCCAGGTACACGGCGACGGACTCCGCCGTACGGCCGACGAGGGCGAACGCGAGTCCCTGCGTGCGCAAGGCGACCGGCAGAGCACCCAGGCTTCGGTCCCGCCGCGCGGGAGGCGGCGAGCCGCGGTACAACCGCACGCACTCGAGGGCGGGTTCCTGGGCCTCCTCCGCCCGGCCACCGAAGACGAGCGCCTGTGCCCGCGCGTGAGCGGCGCACGCGGTCAGGGCCGGGGACCTCCGCGCACCCGGCACCTCCAGCGCAGCGTCCACGGCGGTGCCGGCTTCCGCGTACCGCTCCGCGAGCATCAGGGTGTGGGCGTGGACGACCAGTGCGCGGCTCAGCGCGTCCAACTGGCGTTGTTCGGGGTCGGTTTGTTCGGCCTTGGAGCGGTACAGGGCGACCGCTTCCCGGGCCCGGGCCGACCGGCGGACGGGCGGCGGCGGACGCAGCAGGGCCCAGCCGGGGACCGCGCAGTGCAGCAACGCGGTCCCGAGCAGCGGAACTCCCGGACCGGGAGCCAGGCGTGCCGTCGCACGCAGCAACGGCAGCAGCATGCGCACCGGGCCCATCCGCGCCTCCCCCTGAAGTCGCTATCGGTAGAGCGCGGGCCGCTCCACCAACTCGACCTCCACCCGCACACCCTCCTCCAACGCCCGTACGCCCGCCTCGCACACGGCCGCCGACGCGTAGCCGTCCCAGGCGGTCGGGCCGGTCACCTCGCCTCGGCGGGTGGCGTCGACCCAGGTCTGGATCTCGCGGTCGTAGGCGTCGGCGAAGCGTTCGGTGAAGTCCTGGGCGATGGTGCCGCCCCAGCGGCCGGCCATGTTGGTGACCATGGCGTGGCCGTCGCCGATGCGGGCGGTGCCGCGTTCGCAGACGATCTCGGCCTGGACCTGGTAGCCGAAGCCGCAGTTGACGAACATCTCGACGTCGACGATCGCGCCGCCGTCGGTCTCGAAGACGACGAACTGCGGGTCCTGGAGATCGTCCGGAGCGCTCGCCGAGGGCCGCGGGCGCAGCACGTGGACGGCCGTGATCTCGTGTCCGAGGAGCCAACGGGTCGCGTCGGTCTCGTGGGCCACGGAGTCGCTGATCAGCATGGAGCTGGTGAAGAAGGGCGGGCTGGCCGCGTTGCGGTGCCGGTTGTGCAGCATCAGCGGCCGGCCCAACTGGCCTGTTTCCAGGAGGGACTTGAGCTTCATGTACTCGGCGTCGTAGCGCCGCATGAAGCCGACCTGGACCCGGCGGTGGCCGAGGCGCACCTCGGCCTCCAGGACGCGCAGCGCGGAGGCCGCGTCGGGGGTGAGCGGCTTCTCGCACAGGACCGGCAGGTCGTGCTCGAAGGCCGTCAGCAGGGCCGCCTCGTGGGCGGGGCCCGGTGAGGCGATCAGGACCGCGTCGACGTCGGGCGCCCCCCACGCGGCGGCCGGGGGCGGGTTTTACAGGGGGTTATAGAAAAAAACGCACCCCCCCGCGATAAAAAGAACTAGGGTGTCGGCGGGGGGGGGTTA
>NZ_JBHYWD010000001.1:302666-318467 GCF_042751305.1 Streptomyces hokutonensis | reverse complement strand
TTCTGGTGATGTCCGCCCGACGCGGGCCCCGCGGGGGGGGGGGGGCCGGGGGGGCTTAGCGGCCCGGGTCCTCCGGGGCCCCCCCCACGGGGGGCGCCCGGGTCGGTGTAAGCGGTGCAGCCCTCGATCCCGGACGCGATCCGTTTGGCGCGCTCGGCGTCGACGTCCACGACGGCGCTCACCCGGGCGCCGTTGACCACGTCCTCGATCCGGCGGACGTGGTCCGCCCCCATCTTTCCGGTTCCGACCACTGCCACTCCGAGCGTGTCGCGCGGGTTCATGGCCATCGGTCGTCCTTTCGGCTCGTCAGGGTCGTCACGCTGCTCACGCTGCTCACGTTCGTCAGGCACCGCAGGAACGGAGGAACTTGCGGGTGCGCTCCGCGATGGGGAGGGGCTTGTCCGGCTCGCACGGGTACATGTCCTGCTCGACGATCGCGAACAACTCGACGCCCAGACGCTGCGCCGCGACCAGCACCGGCTCCAACTCCGGTACGCCGGACGGCGGTTCGCACATCACGCCACGCTGCACGGCCGGTCCGAACGGGATCTCGTTCCTGACGACGTCGGCGAGGATCTCCGGGTCCACCTGCTTGAGGTGCAGATAGCCGATGCGCTCGCCGTAGGCCTCGATCAGCTTGACGCTGTCGCCGCCGCAGTAGGCGTAATGGCCCGTGTCCAGGCAGAGGTTGACCAGTTCGGAGTCGGTCGAGTCGAGGAAGTGCTCGACGTGGTCCTCGGTGTCGAGGTGGGTGTCGGCGTGCGGGTGGACGACGATGTCGAGCCCGTACGCCTCCTTGACCTCGTGCCCGAGGCGTTCCATGCCCTTGGTGAGGTGCGCCCACTGCTCACCGGTCAGCTCCGGCGGCTCCAGGATCTCCGCGGTCTTGTCGTCCCGCCAGAAGGAGGGGATGACCACGAGGTGCTTGGCGCCCATCGCCTGGGTGAGCGCGGCCACTTGGCTCACGTGCTCCCAGGTGGCGTCCCAGACGGAGGGGCCGCGGTGCAGGCCGGTGAAGACCGTGCCCGCGGAGACCCTCAGGTCGCGCCTGGCGATCTCGTCCGTGAGCCGGGCGGGGTCGGTCGGCAGATAGCCGTACGGCCCCAGTTCGATCCAGGAGTAGCCGGCCTGGGCGACCTCGTCCAGGAACCGCTGCCACGGCACCTGTTGGGGGTCGTCCGGGAACCACACGCCCCAGGAGTCGGGGGCGGAGCCCACCCGGATGCGGTCCAGAGAGGGGCGCTCGGGCATGTCAGGACGTCCCTTCAGGTGATGCGGCCGCCGAAGCCTTGAGGTCCTTCTCCTCGGGGAGCTCTTCGACGTCGACGCCGCGGACCTGGGACAACTCGTGCTTGAGCGCGGCGAGTTCGGTGCCGCCGGCCATGTGGTTGGTCAGCTCTTCGAGGGTGATCTCGCTGCGTTCGGCGGAGAGTTCCATGGTGCCCAGGCGCAGGACGCTGAAGTGGTCGCCGACCATGTAGGCGTGGTGGGGGTTGTGGGTGATGAAGATGACCCCCAGACCGCGCTCCCGGGCCGCGGCCACGTACTTCAGCACGACGCCGGACTGCTTGACGCCCAGGGCGGCGGTCGGCTCGTCGAGGATGAGGACGCGGGCGCCGAAGTAGACGGCGCGGGCGATGGCCACGCACTGGCGCTGGCCGCCGGAGAGGGTGCCGATGGGCTGGTCGAGGTTGTCCAGGACGATGCCCATGTTGCGGAGCTCTTCGTCGGCGGTCTGCTTCATCTTCTCGATGTCGAGACGGCGCAACGGCCAGGGGCCCTTGGTCATCTCGGAGCCGAGGAAGAAGTTGCGCCACACCGGCATCAGCGGCACCACGGCCAGGTCCTGGTAGACGGTGGCGATGCCGCGGTCCAGTGCTTGGCGGGGGGTGGTGAAGTGCACGGGTTCCCCGTCGACGAGGAACTCGCCCTCCGTGTGCTGGTGCAGTCCGGAGATGATTTTGATCAGGGTGGACTTGCCGGCGCCGTTGTCGCCCAGGACGCAGGTGACCTGGCCGGGGCGCACGGCGAGGTTGACGCCGTGCAGGGCGCGGACGTTGCCGTAGGACTTGCCCGCGTTGCGGAGCTGGACGAGGGGATGGTCCCCGTCCGTGGCCGGCGTGTCGGTCAGGATCGCGCCGTGGGTGCCGGTCGTGTTGTCGGTCATCGAGGTCACCTCCGGGTCGCGGTGCGCTGCACCCACAGATTGATCATGACGGCGCCCAGCAGCATCACACCGAGGAACGCCTTGAACCAGTCGGGGTTCCAGCCGGCGTAGACGATGCCCTGCTGGACCATGCCGAACATGAACGCCCCGAACACCGGGCCGATCGCGGAACCGGCGCCACCGGTCAGCAGACAGCCGCCGATGACGGCCGCGGAGATGTAGATCAGCTCCTGCCCGACGCCCTCGCCGGACTGCACGGTGTTGAAGGAGAACAGCTGGTGCATCCCGATGAACCAGGCACCGAAACCGACCAGCATGAACAGCGAGATCTTCGTGAACGCCACCGGCACACCGACAGCGCGCGCACTGTCCTTGTTGCCGCCGACCGCGAAGATCCAGTTGCCGTACTTCGTCCGCAGCAGCACCCACGTTGCGATCGCCGCGAACACCAGCCACCACACGATGGTGATCTTCACCTGCACACCGCCGACATCAAACGACGACGCGAAGACCTTCTTGGCCTGGTCGAAACCGTCCATATTGCTGATGTCGTCGGTCGCCACGTTCCCCGTCACCAGCTTCGTGACGGCGAGATTGACACCCTGCAGGATCAGAAAGCTGCCCAGCGTGATCAGGAAGCTCGGCAGGCCCGTCTTCACGACCAGCCAGCCGTTGAGGAACCCGATCCCCAGCGACACCAGCAGCGCGACGATCACACCGACCCACACGTTCATGGTCAGTTGATAGCTGAGCATCGACGCGGTGAGTGCGGAGGTGATGACGGCGACACCGGCGGAGAGGTCGAACTCGCCGCCGATCATCAGCAGGGCCACCGGCAGGGCCATGATGCCGATGGTCGACGAACCGTAGAGGATGTTCGCCATCGACGCGCCCTCGCGCACCGGCGGGGCGGCGATCAGGAAGAACACGTACACCGCCGCCGCGCCGAGGAAGACTCCGACCTCGGGGCGGGCCAACAGCCGGATGGCCAGCGGGCGTTCCGCGGTCCGGCCGTCGGTGGGCTTGGGGCCGGGGGCCGGCGGTGAGGTCACCGCCGGCTCGGCGTGCTGGGTCATGCTCATCACCGGGTTCCGTTGGCGGCGTACTTGGCGACGGCGTCGACGTTGGTCTTGTCGACGAAGGCCGGGCCGGTCAGTACGGGCTGCTCACCACCGCCGCTGTAGTTGCCGTTGTTCTTGTAGAGCCACAGCGAGTCGACGGCCAGGTAGCCCTGGAGGTACGGCTGCTGGTCGACCGCGAACTGGATGGTGCCCTTGCTGATGGCGCTCGTCAGGTCCTTGTTGAGGTCGAAGGTGGCGACCTTCGCCTTGCTGCCCGCGTCGGACAGCGACTGCACGGCGGTCAGGGCGAACGGGGCGCCCAGCGTGACCACGTAGTCGATGGCCTTGTCCTGCGTGAGCTTGGCGGTGATCGTCGACTTCACCGACGGCATGTCGGTGCCGTTGACGTTGAGGACCTCGGTGCTGCCGCTGAACGTCTTCTTCACGCCGTCGCAGCGCTGGGTCAGGCCGATGTTGCCCTGCTCCTGGATGACACAGACGACCTTCTTGGCGCCTTCCGTGTTCAGCCGGTTGCCGAGCGCCTCGCCGGCGACCGTCTCGTCCTGGCCGAAGAACTCCAGCAGCCCGAGCTTCTTCCAGTCGCTGAGACCGGAGTTGAGGCCGACGACCGGTATGTTCGCGGTCTTCGCCTTGCTGATGACGTCCTTGAGGGCGTCGGGCTTGGCGAGGGTGACCGCGATGCCGTCGACCTTCTGGTCGATCGCGTTCTGCACCAGGTTGGCCTGGTTGCCCGCGTTCGGGTCGGCCGAGTAGATGAGCTTGATGTTGTCCTTGGCCGCGGCGGCCTGGGCACCCTTGCGGACGATGTCCCAGAACGTGTCGCCGGGCGCCTGGTGCGTGACCAGGGCGACCGTCATGCGAGGTGTGCTGGCCTTGCCCGCGGATGCGCCGGAGGTGTCCTCCGTGGACTTCTTGCCGCCTGAGCTGCTGGAGCAGCCGGCGAGGGTCAGTGCCGCTGCCGCGGCGACCGCCACGAAGGGGGCCATTCTGCGCGAACGGGAGTGGGAAGAACGGTCCATCTTTCCTGCACCTCACTGTGCTTCAGGGGAAAGGGAGCAATGATCGCAGAGATCCGGGCTCGGGGCCTGTCGACCCCGGGTCGTACGCCGTGAAACACGGCTGTTGCGCTGGGACGGAATCCAATCCCCGGTCGCGCCCGCTGTCAATACTTTGTTAAGACATCATTTCACAAGCAGGTCCGAATGTAAGTACAAACTATTGACAGAGCGCCCCTCGGAGTCCTACACCTGGGAGTCGGCAGGCCCTCGCGGGACCCGCCCACCCCCCAGTAGCTCAGAGGAGTGCCGCGCATGGCCGAGTCAGCCCAGCCTTTCGATCTCATCACCATGGGTCGTATCGGGGTCGATCTCTACCCCTTGCAGTCCGGCGTGCCGCTGGCGCGGGTGGAGACCTTCGGGAAATTCCTCGGAGGTTCGGCGAGCAACGTGGCCGTGGCCGCCGCCCGGCTCGGCCGCAGTACCGCGGTGATCACCCGCACCGGCGACGATCCCTTCGGGGCGTACCTGCACGAGGCGCTCAAGGACTTCGGGGTGGACGACCGCTGGGTCGCGCCGGTCGCCGAGTACCCCACCCCGGTCACGTTCTGCGAGATCTTCCCGCCGGACGACTTCCCGCTGTACTTCTACCGGCAGCCCAAGGCCCCTGACCTGGAGATCCGCACCGACGAGCTGGACTACTTCGCGATCCGCCAGGCCAGCGTCTTCTGGATCACCGGCACCGGTCTGAGTGAGGAGCCGAGCCGCTCCGCTACGCTGGCCGCCCTCAAGGCGCGCGACAGGGCGGGCACCACGGTCTTCGACCTCGACTGGCGCCCCATGTTCTGGAAGGACCCCGAGGAGGCCCGCCCGTACTACGCGGAGGCCCTGCGCCACACCACGGTCGCGGTCGGCAACCTCGACGAGTGCGAGATCGCCACCGGCCTCCGCGAGCCCCGCGCCTGCGCCGAGGCGCTGCTGGAGGCGGGCGTGGAGCTGGCCGTCGTCAAGCAGGGCCCCAAGGGTGTGCTGGCCGTGCACCGCGACGGCACGACCGCCGAGGTGCCGCCGGTCCCGGTCGAGGTGCTCAACGGCCTCGGCGCGGGCGACGCCTTCGGCGGCTCGCTGTGCCACGGACTGCTGTCCGGCTGGGAGTTGGCGAAGACCATGCGGTTCGCCAACGCGGCCGGTGCCCTCGTCGCCTCCCGCCTCGCCTGCTCCACCGCGATGCCCACCGAGTCCGAGGTCGAGGACCTGCTCGCCGGCGCACACGTCGGCGCCTGACCCCGTGACCGCCCGAGCCATCCCTGAACGGAGCTTCTCTTGACCATCAGCATCCCCGACCTGGTCACGGTCAGAGCCCGGCATCCGGAGGCGATCGCCGAGGCGGCGGCCCGCCGGGTGCGGCGCCCCCTGCTCGGCGACAGCGGCCGCCTGATGATCGTGGCCGCCGACCACCCGGCGCGCGGCGCGCTCGGCGTCGGCGGCCGCCGTACGGCCATGGCGAACCGCGCCGACCTGCTGGAACGCCTGTGCGTCGCGCTGTCCCGGCCGGGTGTCGACGGGGTGCTCGCCACCGCCGACATAATCGAGGACCTGCTGCTCCTGGGAGTCCTGGACGGCAAGGTCGTCATGGGCTCCATGAACCGCGGCGGCCTCGCCGGCGCCGCGTTCGAGATGGACGACCGGTTCACCGGCCACCGCGCCGAGGACATCGAGCGGCTCCGCTTCGACGCGGGCAAGCTGCTGCTCCGTATCGACTACGCCGACCCCGGCTCGCTGACCACCCTGGAGTCGACGGCACGCGCCATCGACGACATGGCGGCACGCCAACTCCCCCTGTTCGTCGAGCCGTTCATCTCCCGCCGGATCGACGGCAAGGTCCGCAACGACCTGTCGGCGGAGGCCGTGACCCGCTCGATCGCCATCTCCTCGGGCCTGGGCGGCACTTCGGCCTACACCTGGCTGAAGCTGCCCGTCACCGAAGACCCGGACGACATGGCCGAGGTCATGGAGACCTCGACGCTGCCGGCCGTGCTGCTCGGCGGTGAGGTCGGCGACGACCAGGAGGGCGCGTACGAGAAGTGGCGCAAGGCGCTGCGCCTGCCCACCGTCCAGGGCCTGGTCGTGGGCCGCTCCCTGCTGTACCCCGCCGACGGCGGCGTGGAAGCGGCGGTGGACACTGCCGTGGGTCTGTTGTGAACCGGAGGCACACGATGACGAGCGCGTACCACCTTCCCGCCGGAAAGGCCCTGGGCGGCCCCTACGTCGTGGACGTCACCCCCGAGTCGGCGGCCTGGGGCTATTCCAGCCTGCGGGTCCTTGAGCTGCCCCCGGGCGGCACGCACACCTTCGACACCGACGACAGTGAGTGGATCGTCCTCCCGCTCAGCGGCGCCTGCACGGTCTCCGCGGCCGACGACTTCGGCCACGACACCTTCGAACTCCACGGCCGCGAGAGCGTGTTCACCTCCGTGAGCGACTTCGCGTACGTCCCCCGGGACTCCCGTACGACGATCACGTCGGCCGGCGGCGGTCGCTTCGCGCTGACCGGCGCCCGCTGCACGCGCAGGCTGCCGGCCCGCTACGGCCCGGCCTCCTCGGTGCCGGTGGAGCTGCGCGGCACCGGCAACAGCAGCCGCCAGGTCAACAACTTCGGCGCGGCCGGCGTCTTCGAGTGCGACAAGCTCATCGCCGTAGAGGTGATCACGCCCGGCGGGAACTGGTCCTCCTTCCCGCCGCACAAGCACGACGAGCACCGGCCCGGTGAGGAGTCCGTCCTCGAAGAGGTCTACTACTTCGAGTTCGCCGACCACGAGGGCACACCAGGCCTCGGCTACCAGCGCGTCTCGCCGTCGGGGCAGGGCCGTAACACCGACGTACTGGCCGAAGTCCGGGGCGGGGACGTCGTGTTGATCCCGGACGGCTGGCACGGGCCCTCGATGGCGGTGCCCGGTCACCACATGTACTACCTCAACGTCATGGCGGGTCCCGAGGACGACCGCTCCTGGCTGATCTGCGACCACCCCGATCACGCCTGGGTCCGCGGCACCTGGCCCGAGCAGCCCGTCGACCCCCGCCTCCCCCTCTACACGGCACCGGAGAAGTCCTCATGAGCACCCCCACCCGCCGCCTGACCGCCGCCCAGGCCCTGGTGCAGTTCCTGTCGGCCCAGTACACCGAGCGCGACGGCGTACGGCACCGGCTGATCGCCGGCACCTGGGGCATCTTCGGCCACGGCAACGTCGCCGGACTCGGTCAGGCGCTCCTGGAGGCCGGCGAGGACACGATGCCGTTCCACCAGGGCCGCAACGAACAGGCCATGGTGCACGCGGCAGTTGGGTACGCCCGCCAGCTCGACCGGCTTTCCGCGCAGGCCGTCACGACCTCGATCGGACCGGGCGCCACCAACCTCGTCACGGGCGCCGCGCTCGCCACGATCAACCGCCTGCCGGTCCTGCTCCTCCCCGGCGACTACTTCGCGACCCGCGCCGCCGACCCGCTGCTCCAGCAGCTGGAGCACCCGGTCGAGGCCGACCTCTCGGTCAACGACACCCTGCGCCCGGTCTCCCGCTACTTCGACCGGGTCTCCCGCCCCGAGGCGCTGATCCCGGCCGCGCTGAACGCGATGCGCGTGCTGGCCGACCCGGTGGAGACCGGGGCGGTAACTCTTGCTCTCCCGCAGGACGTTCAGGCCGAGGCCTACGACTGGCCGGAGGAGTTCTTCGCCGACCGCGTGTGGCACGTACGGCGTCCCGCGCCGGACCTCGCCGAGCTGGCGGAGGCAGTCGAGGCGATCCGGTCCGCCGAACGCCCGCTGATCGTCGCGGGCGGCGGCATCCACCACAGCCGCGCCGAGGAGGCGCTGAAGGCCCTGGTCGACGCCACCGGCATCCCGGTCGCCTCCACCCAGGCGGGCAAGGGCTCACTGCGCCACGACCACCCGGCCGACCTGGGCGGCATCGGCCACACCGGCACCGCGGTCAGCGACGACATCGCGCGCGCCGCCGACCTGATCATCGGCGTCGGCACCCGCTACACCGACTTCACGACGGCCTCCAACACGCTCTTCCAGAACCCGGCCGTCCGCTTCGTCAACCTCAACATCGCCGCGTTCGACGCCCACAAGCTGGCCGCGCGCACACTGGTCGCCGACGCGAAGTCCGGTCTGGAAGCGCTGACTTCGGGCCTCGAAGGCCACCGCGTGGACCCCGCCTACGAGGCCGAGTACCGCGCGGGCAAGGCGAGTTGGGAGCAGGTGGTCGAGACCGCGTTCACCGCCCCGGACGAGAACGCCGTACCGACGCAGACCCAACTCCTCGGCGCCCTCGACTCCGTTGTGGGCGACGACGACGTGGTCATCAACGCGGCCGGTTCGCTCCCCGGCGATCTGCACAAGCTCTGGCGGGCGCGCTCGCCGCGCCAGTACCACCTGGAGTACGGCTACTCCTGCATGGGCTACGAGATCCCGGCCGGCATCGGTGTCCAGCAGGCCGCCCCCGGCACGCCCGTGTGGTCGCTGGTCGGCGACGGCACCTACCTGATGATGCCGACCGAGATCGTCACGGCGGTCCAGGAGGGCCTGCCGGTCAACCTGGTGCTGATCCAGAACCACGGCTACGCCTCCATCGGCGGCCTGTCCGAGTCGGTCGGCGGCGAGCGCTTCGGCACCGCCTACCGCTACCGGGCGGCCGACGGCACCTTCTCCGGCGCCCCGCTCCCGGTCGACCTCGCCGCCAACGCGGCCAGCCTCGGCATGGACGTGCTGCGCCCCAAGACCGTGCGCGAACTGCGCGAGGCACTGGCCGCGGCCCGCGCCTCCGACCGGCCGACGTGCGTCTACGTCGAGACCGACACCGCCACCCCCACCGCTCCCCCGGCCGAGGCCTGGTGGGACGTGCCGGTCGCCGAGACCGCCTCGCGCGCATCGGCCGTACAGGCCCGCGAGGAGTACGACCGCCAGGTCGCCGACCGTCGCCGCCACCTCTGAACTCCCCTCCCCCGAAAGGCACTTGCACCATGAAGACGATCACCCACTGGATCGACGGCAAGCCCGTCGAGAGCACCTCGGGCCGTTTCGGTCCCGTGTACAACCCGGCGACCGGCGCGCAGGAGAAGCAGGTCGGCTTCGCGACCGTCGACGAGGTGGACGCCGCCGTCGCCTCCGCGAAGGCCGCGTTCGAGAGCTGGGGCGCCTCCTCGCTCGCCAAGCGCACCGCGATCCTGTTCAAGTACCGCGAGCTGCTGGACGCGCACCGCGACGAGATCGCCGAGCTGATCACCGCCGAGCACGGCAAGGTGCACTCGGACGCGCTCGGCGAGGTGGCGCGCGGCATGGAGATCGTCGAACTCGCCTGCGGGATCAGCGTGCAGCTGAAGGGCGAGCTGTCGACACAGGTCTCGAACCGTGTCGACGTGGCCTCAATTCGCCAGCCGCTGGGGGTAGTTGCGGGCATCACGCCCTTCAACTTCCCGGCCATGGTGCCGATGTGGATGTTCCCACTGGCCATCGCGACCGGCAACACCTTCGTGCTGAAGCCGAGCGAGAAGGACCCGTCGGCGTCCTTCCGGCTGGCCGAACTCGCCTCCGAGGCGGGTATGCCGCAGGGTGTGCTGAACGTCGTGCAGGGCGACAAGGTCGCCGTCGACCGCATCCTGGAGCACCCGGACGTCGAGGCCGTGTCCTTCGTCGGCTCGACGCCGATCGCGAAGTACATCCAGCTCAAGGCGGTTGAGCACGGCAAGCGCGTGCAGGCCCTGGGCGGCGCCAAGAACCACATGCTCGTCCTCCCGGACGCGGACCTGGACTTCGCGGCCGACCAGGCGATCAACGCGGCCTACGGCTCGGCCGGCGAGCGCTGCATGGCCGTCTCCGTCGTGGTCGCGGTCGGCGACACCGGCGACGAGCTGGTCGGCAAGATCGCCGAGCGCGCCGGCAAGCTGCGCATCGGCCCCGGCAACGACCCGGCCAGCGAGATGGGCCCGCTCATCACCCGTGAGCACCGCGACAAGGTGGCGTCGTACGTCGCTTCGGCCGCCGCCCAGGGCGCCGAGGTCGTCGTCGACGGCACCGGCCTCTCGGTCGAGGGCCACGAGGACGGCTTCTTCCTCGGCGTCTCCCTCCTCGACAAGGTGCCGCTGACGGCGGACGCGTACAAGGACGAGATCTTTGGACCGGTCCTGGTCGTCGTCCGCGCCGAGTCCTACGACGAGGCCATCACCCTGATCAACAGCTCCCGTTGGGGCAACGGCACCGCGATCTTCACCCGGGACGGCGGCGCCGCCCGCCGCTTCCAGATGGAGGTCAAGGCGGGCATGGTCGGCGTGAACGTGCCGATCCCGGTGCCCGTCGGCTACCACTCCTTCGGCGGCTGGAAGGACTCCCTCTTCGGGGACCTCCACATCTACGGCAACGACGGCATCGCCTTCTACACCCAGGGCAAGGTGATCACCACCCGCTGGCCGGACCCGGCCGACGGTGGCATCAACCTCGGTTTCCCCAGCAACTCCTGACGATCCGTCACCCCATGTGAGGAGGTGCCTTCTGTGGCGAAGACCGGTGGCTACCCGCGTGCCGTGACCGGCTCCCCGCTCGACGGCCTGCATTTCGCCCTGGACCGCAACAGTCCGGTGCCGCTGTACTACCAGCTCGCGCAGCAGCTGGAGGGCGCGATCGAGCACGGCACCCTCGCGCCGGGCAACCTCCTGGGCAACGAGATCGACCTCTCGGTCCGCCTCGGCCTGTCCCGCCCCACCGTCCGCCAGGCCATCCAATCCCTTGTCGACAAGGGGCTGTTGGTCCGGCGGCGGGGGGTCGGCACCCAGGTGGTGCACAGCCAGGTCAAGAGACCGCTGGAACTCAGCAGCCTCTACGACGACCTGGAGTCGGCCGGGCAGGGACCGACCACGGAGGTGCTGCGCAACGAGGGCGTGCCCGCGACCGCGGATGTCGCGGCGGCCCTCGGGGTCGCGGAGGGCAGCGAGGTCACGCTCCTGGAACGGCTGCGCTCCACGCACGGTCAGCCGGTGGCGTTCCTGTGCAACTACCTTCCGGCCAATCTGCTCGAACTCGACACCGCCCGGCTGGAGTCGACGGGCCTGTACCGGATGCTGCGCACCGCCGGCATCACCCTGCACAGCGCCCGCCAGACGATAGGCGCCCGCTCGGCCACCCCCGAGGAGGCCGCCCGGCTCGACGAGAAAGAGGGCGCGGCGCTGCTCACCATGCAGCGCACGGCCTACGACGACACGGGGCGGCCGGTCGAGTACGGGACGCACATCTACCGGGCGTCCCGGTACGCGTTCGACTTCCAGCTGCTGGTCAGGCCCTGAACGGGACGGCGGAGTCCAGGCGTTCGCGCTGCTCCGCCGTCAGTTCCAGGTCCACGGCCGCGAGGTTCTCCTCCAGCTGGGCCACCGACGAGGCTCCCGCGAGCGGGACGATCGGCAGCGGGCCGCCCAACTGCCAGGCCAGTACTACCTGGTTGACGCTCGCCCCGGTCTCCTTCGCCACCTCCCGCAGCACGGCGAGGCGGGCGGGGGTGCCGGGGTGGTCGTATTCGGCGCCCAGGGGCTTGTCCTGGCGGGTGTAGGCACCGGCCAGGAGGGGTGAGTAGGCGACCAGGGTGAGGGCGGGCTCGGCGCGCAGGTAGCCGAGCAGGTCCGGTCCCGCGCTCCCGAGGCTGCCGTCGGGGAAGAGGCCGGACGGTACGTCGGTCCGGGGGCGCAGATAGCTGTGCTGGTACTGGAGGACCTCGTAGCCGGGCAGTCCGGCCGCGGCGGCGAGCGCGCGGGCCCGTTCCACCCGCCAGGCGGCGTGGTTGCTGACGCCGAGGAGACCGACGGTGCCCTCGGCGACCAGTTCGGCGAATCCCTCGACGGTCTCCTGGAGCGGAACGCTCTGGTCCTCGATGTGGGCGTACAGCAGGTCGAGTTTGTCCACGCCGAGGCGTTCCCGGCTGCGTTCGGCCGACTCACGGATGACCTTCGCGGACAGGCCCTCCGGGTTGTCGACGAATCCCGTGCCGGGTGCCAGCGGGCGGGCGCCGAGCTTGGTCGCGATGACGATCTCGTCGCCGATGCCGCGGCTGCGCCGCCACCGGCCGAGCAGCTTCTCGCTCTGGCCGCCCTGGCTGCCGTCGTGCCAGAAGGCGTAGTTGTCGGACGTGTCGATGAAGTTCCCGCCGGCCTCGACATAGCGGTCGAGCACGGCGAAGGAGGTCGCCTCGTCGGTGCGGGAACCGAACAGCATGGCCCCGAGCGCGAGCACGCTCACCTCGCGGCGGTGGGCCGGATCGGTGCCAATGGTGCGGTACTTCATGATGCTCCCTCCCGTTCGCACCCGGGTTCTCCGGGCACGAACGGGAGTCTGGCGCTTGAAGCGCACTTCAAGTCAAGCTTCCGGGCGCCTACTTGGCGAACGGCCCGTCCAGCGCCGCCCATTGGAGCAGCATGATGGTCTTGGCGTCGGCGATCTCCCCGGTGCGGATCATCTCCAGGGCGCTGCGGAAGGGCAGTTCGAGGATCTCGATGTCCTCGCCCTCCTCCTGGAGGCCCCCGCCCTCGTGGGTGCGGGTCGAGGGACCGTAGGAGGCGGCGTAGAAGCCGATGCGTTCGGTGACCGAGCCGGGGCTCATGTAGACGTCGAAGACGTGCTCCACCTCGCCCACGGTGTGCCCGGTCTCCTCGACCACCTCGCGCCGTACGGCCTCCTCGGGGTGTTCGTCCTCGTCGTCGAGGAGGCCGCCCGGGGTCTCGACGAGCATGCCGTCGGGGTGGCCGTTGACGTAGACGGGGAAGCGGAACTGGCGGGTGAGCAGGACCGTTTCGCGCTCGGCGTCGTAGAGGAGCAGGGTCGCGCCGTTGCCGCGGTCGTGGGTCTCGCGTTCCTGGGTGGTCCAGGTGCCGTCGGCGTGCCGGAAGTCGAAGGTGGTGGTGCGCTCGACGTACCAGTGGCTGGAGAGCAGGGTCACGTCGCGGACCCTGACCCGGGGGTTGCCGGTCAGGTCGAGGCCGGTGCGGTCCAGGCCGGTGCGGCCCCGGCGGTCGGGGGTGTCGGCGCCCGCGGTCATCGGATGCCTGCCGGAGAGGAGGAGACGATCGAGTTGTTCATGCCCGACGTCTATCACCCCGGGGTGTGGAACGCGTGACCGAAACCGGTGAGCCGCAGGCCCAACCGATGTGCCGGTTGCGTTGATTCGTCGCCTGTCGTCCCGTCGGATGGGCATGCTGGGAGCATGTCCGAGCACGGTGATCAGGTTCCCGGATACCGGGTGATCAGGATGGAAGCGCTGCAGGACGCCCCGGCGGCCGCCCTCGCGGACGTGGAGGCGTGGCAGGCCCGCGAGGCCTACCCGAACGTCCTGGCCGGCGGCGGCCCGGTGTTCGGAGTGGCCGAGGAGCTGGATTCCGGCGGCTGGCGGGTCCTCTCCCGGTTCGGCAACATGGCCCCGCAGAGCTCCCGCGACACCCTGGCGATGACCTTCCGCAAACGCGCGCGGGAAGCCGAGGACGCGGGCGACACCGCGACCCAGCAGGAGTGGCTGCGCGGGGCGGAGCGGCTGGACTGGGAGAAGGCGGACGAACTCACGGTGCTCGGGCAACGGTTCCGGGTCGTGCGGGCCGACCAGTTCATCCGGATGGGACCGACCGGCCCTGAGCCGCCGCGGCCGTCCGACCCCGACCCGGCGAAGGTCGGTCACGCCCACGAACTCCCCAGCCGCACCACGGGGTTCGTGATCGACCCGTTCACCGCGACCGGCATGTCCGAGGGCATCCTGCGGATGGAACTCCTCTCACTGGTCCGCGCCCCGGGCACGGCTCCCGCCCCCGTGCGCAAGGACTCAGTGCGCGCCCTGAAGACGCATCCCGGGGGTGTGCTGCTGCCCGCCGAGTTCACCGCGGCGGAGTACACGGACGGCGGCTGGCAGCCGACGCAGATGACGAACCAGAGCCCGCAGGGGGCCCGGGACACCCTCACCACCTATCTGCGGGTGATGGCGCCCGCCATGGAGCAGCTCGACGAGGAGACACAGGCCGAGTACGCGCGGGCGGCCGACCGGATCGACGCCGAGCGCTGCGACGAGATCGTGATCGACGGCTGCCGGACACGGATCGTGCGGGTCGAACGGCTCGTCCGCATCGGCCCCGACGGTCCCGAGGGCCCGCGCCCCTCCGACCACGACCCGGAACTGCCGACCGCCGTCCAGGAGCAACAGCTGCGCGCGGAGGGCCTGTTCGACGAGAACCGGGTGGTCAGCGAGGAGGAGGCCGAACAGCAGCGGGTCGCGGACGAGCAGGCCAAGGAGTTCCTACGGCTGTTCGAGGAGCAGCGGCGGAAGCGGGAGGCGGCGGAGGGGTCCTGAGCGCGGGTGGGGCCGACCGCGCGGCCGACCCCACCCTTTGTGCCGCTGGCGTCAGCCCTTGCCGAGCATCTTGTTCATCTGCGTGATCTCGGCACTCTGCGCCGAGATCACGTCGGCGGCGAGCTCAGTGGCGGGGCGGTAACTGCCGTCCGTCTTCTCGGTCTTGGCCATCGCCACGGCGCCCTTGTGGTGTTCGACCATCATGTTGAGGAACATGGAGTCGAACATGGCGCCGGAGACCTTCTCCAGCTTGCCCATGTCGGCGTCGGTCATCATGCCGGGCGCCGAGGACGACATGTCGTGGCCCATGCCGGTCATGTCCTCGGGCACCTTCTCGCCCCACGACGTGAGCCAGCCGGACATGGTCGTGATCTCGGGATCCTGAGCGCCCTTGATCTTCGTGGCGAGGCTCTTGACCTGCGTCGAGGAGGCGTGGTCGGCGGCGAGCGAGGCCATCTGCACGGCCTGCCGGTGGTGCTGGATCATCTCCTTGGAGAAGGAGACGTCGGCGGCGTTGTGCCCGCCGGTCTTGGTCGCGCCGCTTTCCTTGCTGTCGCTGTTGTCGCCACAGGCGGCGAGCGCGAGGGCGGCCACCGAGGCGGTGACGGCGAGAGCGACGGTACGACGGGCGAACCCGCGTCGTGCGGTCATGGTGGAACTCCTGGAACTGGAACGGTTGTCTGTGCAGGGCGTGCCGAAGCGCGCGGCTGGGCGCGCGGGCCGCTCTAGATCCGCAGGAGTTGGAGTTCGGAGAGGGAGGGCGGGGCCCGCCCGCCGTCGGGGCCGCCGCCGGTCAAGAACCCGAGCGCGTCCGGCAGTTGGGCCCAGGCGGCCACATCGGGCACCAGCAGCGGAACCACGGCCGGAGTACCGGCGACGGAGGCGGAGGCGCAGGTGGCGTCCGCGTGGGTCATGTGGCTGCCGCAGTCGCCCGCGCCGTGATCGCAGGGGTCGGTAGTCGACGCGTGCTCGCCCATGGCCGCGGTCATGGCGGTCACGGCGTGCCCGGGCGCGTGGTGGGCCGGCGGAACGGGCCCGAGTCCGTGCATGCCCAGGAGGCCCAGCAGCAACACGGCCACGAGCATCCCGCAGCGCGGGCCCCCGGGGTGGGGGGGTGCGGGGTTGGCGGGGGTGTGCGAGGAGTGGACCAAAAAAAGCCAGGTGTTGGGGTCGGCCAAGGGGTGTGATTTGGC
>NZ_JBHYWD010000001.1:292549-302656 GCF_042751305.1 Streptomyces hokutonensis | reverse complement strand
TGGGGGTGGTGGGGGCGCGCGGCCCGGCGCGCCCCGCGGCGTGAGCTCCCCCCATGAGCTGGACCCCGCGCGCCCCCCCCCGCCCCGGCGGGGGGGTGCGGCGCTGCGGGATGCTCGGGAGTGGCCATGCGGTCACCATACCCTCCCTGGGTATGGCGACCGCACAAGGGGTGTCTTCGCGCGGTCAGTTCCGCACTGGGGATACTGCCAGAGCTTTCGCGCTGCGGTAGGTGGAAATACCGAGCGCGAGCAGCCAATAGCTGAGAATCGCACCCATGAGAGCGGTGGTGCCCCAGCCGTTCGCCGCGTAGAAATTCGCGGGAGAATTCCCGAAGAACAGGGACGGTACGAAAGCCAGATTGATCCCGGCCAGAACATAGGCCGACCTGCTGGTCCAGCGCGGCAGGAGTTCCGTGCGGGAGACGACGAATCCCAGCGCGGTCAGAAAGAACGCGAGCATGAGCCGGGAGATCGACCCGTAGAGAATGTAGGTGCCGCTGACGTCGATCGTCGGGTCGATCGGATGGTCGGCGGCGATGACGGCACCGGCTTCCAGACCGCTGGAGACCAGCGTGACCGTCGTGTAGACCAGCCCCGCGGTGAAGGCCAGGGAACCGGCCCACTCGTACTCGGGACTCACCCGCTTCACCAGTTCCCGGAAGGCCGTCACGAACACCAGCAGGAACGCCAGCGCGACGATCCCGATCAGCAGCCGGGAGAGAACATTCGCGTCCGGCGGCGGTCCCGAATAGATGAAGTAGAGCGGAACCTCGACGATGAGAAGGGCAGCGGCGGCGATTCCCGCACCGCCCGCAAGACGCCTGGCCGACATTTCGTTCATGGTGTCCCCCGGAATTTCCGTGTGGTGGATTCGGTACACCTTGAATCCTGCCGCCGACGGCACACACAGTCCCTGGGCCTGAGGACCGGATCGGGGGTGTTCCAACCGACACCCTCCGGTCCCCGGCCGGATCGCCGCCATCTGCCGGGTGCGGCTGGTCAGTTCGCCGAGTCCAGGGACCAGAGCGGGGTGCTGCCTGCGACGCGGCAGGTGAGGAAGTACAGGGGTATCGGCGGTGTGTAGGGCTGCCCGGTCTCGGGGGAATGGATCAGCCGGGGATGCTCCCGGCCCGGTTTCGGGCGGGTGCTGGTCCAGGAGGGGTCGGCCATCTGGGCGCCGATCGCATAGCTGATGGACGGCGGCCAGATGACGCCGATGTGCGAGCCGGCCGGCACGATCCACCACCAGCGCCGGGCGTCGGCGAAGATGCAGCCGACCCGCTGCAGACGGTCCAGAATGCGCTCCCCGTGTTCCCGGGGCATGCCCACGGCGTCGTAGCCGAGGCTCGCGCGTAACGGCGCGGGGATCACCAGACGTCCGCGGCGGACGCGGTCGTGCGTCGGCGGCTCGGCGGGGTTCGGGGGCGGGGCGAAGCCGTGAGCCGAGGGCTCGGAGGGGGACGGGATCGGGTCGCGGCTGCGTGATCGGTACATGGGGGGGGACCCTTCGGCCGGGTGGGGGATGGGCCGGGCGGGGAGGCGCGGGCGCGCGTCAGGGCGGGGCGGGCTTGTCCTCGTCCGTGGTCAGTTCGGCCCAGACGATCCGCCCGGACCGGTGCGGGACGTCCGCCGTGCCCCAGTCGCTGCTGAGTGCTGTGACGAGCAGGAGACCGCGGCCGCCCTGGTCGTCGGGGCCGGGCATACCGGGTGCCGGGAGCGTGCAACCGCGGTTCTGGTCCTCGACCTCGATCCGGAGGATGCCGTCCGTGGTCCGGACCTCACAGACGATCCAGTCGCTCGCGGAGTGCGTGAGCGCGTTGGTGACGAGCTCGGAGGTCACGACGACAGCGTTGTCCCGGACGGCTTGGCGGACGCCCCACGCGATGAGCAGTTCGTCCACGGTTCTGCGGGCCAGGCCGACCGAAGCCGGGGTCGCCGGCAGGCCGAACAGGTGGCTGTGGCGCGGGTGTTGGTTCCCGGAGACGAGCGGGCCGGGGCCTTGCGGCCCAGGGAGTCGGCCAGGGCGCCCGCCTCCGGGAGGTCGATCCAACGGCTGGGGGACAGAGGGCGGAGCCATCGCCGTACGCCTTTCGTGTGCCTCGCACCCTGGGCGGTGCCGGTAACGCGCCGACCGGCCGCGCACGAGGTGCGGACGGCGACCCTGCCGGGCCAACGCAGGTCACAGCCCTTTCCCCCAACTGGGCTGCGCCGTCCAGCTCTTCGACGAGCTGTGACGACGTACTTACTGTGGCACCTGCCAACAACGCATCGCAACCGGCAAGTTGAAAATTGCACGTCGCGAAGTGCATGCTGCTTCCGCCAGGAAGTGATCGAAAAAGTCTGTGAAGAGCGAACCCCTGCCAGACTGCCGCCCGGAGCTGGAGGCGCAAGGGAGGTAGACCGTGACCGCAGAGACCGACTGGGGCGGCGTCCCCTCCGTCCTGCGCATGATCCTCGGCCGTCAGCTGGAGGAACTGCGGACCCGCGCGGGCCTCACGTACGAGGAGGCGGGCGCGGCCATCGGTGTCAGCCACTCCACGATCCGCCGGATGGAGGCCGCCAAGGTGGCCCGGCTGCGCCTGGCGGACGCCGAAAAGCTGCTGCAGGTCTACGGGGTGACGGACCGTCAGGAGATCGACACCTTCCTGAAGTCGGTCCGCGAGGCCAGCAAGCGCGGCTGGTGGCACACCTACCGCGATGTCATGCCGGACTGGTTCGCCGCGTATCTGAGCCTGGAGCAGGCGGCGTTGCAGGTCCGCGCCTACGAGAACGAGTTCGTCCACGGCCTGTTGCAGACCGAGGACTACGCACGGGCCCTGCTCGGCGCGGGCAATCCGCACGCGCCCGCCGAGGCCACGGAGCGCCGGGTCGCCCTGCGCATGCGCCGCCAGGAGCTGCTGACCCGCGATGCGCCGCCGCGGGTGTGGGTCGTGATGGACGAGACGGTGCTGCGGTGGCCGGTCGGGGGCGCCGCGGTGATGCGCGCCCAGATCGACCACCTGATCGAGGTCAACCGGCTGCCCCATGTGACCCTGCAGATCATGCCGTTCGCCAACGGCCCGCACCCGGCCATGCGGGCCGGGGCGTTCCACCTCTTCCGGTTCCGGGCACCCGAACTGCCCGACGTCGTCTATCTCAACGGCCTGGTGGGCGCTGTCTATCTGGACAAGAGCGACGACGTCGTGGTGTATCGCGAAGCCCTGGACCGGCTGGGCGCCCAGGCGGCGCCCGCCCGCAAGACCGAGGCCCTCCTCGGTGCGATTCGCAAGGAGCTCTGACGTGCACCACCACATACGCAACGGCATACCGTCCCGGAACCTGGGCGCGCGCGGCTGGGCCAAGCCGTGGAGCGACGACGCGGGGGGCGCCTGCGTGGAAGTGAAGAAGCTCGCCGACGGACGCGTCGCCGTACGTCAGTCGACCGACCCCGACGGCCCGGCGCTGGTTTTCACACCTCATGAAATGACAAGCTTCGTTTCGGGCGTGAAGGCGGGTGACGCCGACTTCCTTCTGTGAACCCCCTTGTTTTTACTGAGCGTTCGTCCCGAACCTTCACAACTCACATGGGAGACACGGCGTTGCCCGACAACGGATGGCCGGCCGACCGCATCGACACCGAGCACGCGCACTCCGCGCGGATCTACGACTACATCATGGGCGGGAAGGACTACTACCCCGCCGACAAGGAGGCGGGCGACGCCATGTCCCGGGAGTGGCCCGCGCTCCCGATCCACATGCGCGCCAACCGGGACTGGATGAACCGGGCCGTGCGCTGGCTCGCCGAGGAGGCGGGCGTGCGCCAGTTCCTGGACGTCGGCACCGGCATCCCCACCTCCCCGAACCTGCACGAGATCGCCCAGCAGGTGGCTCCCGAGTCACGGGTGGTCTACGTCGACAACGACCCCATCGTCCTCACCCTCTCCCAGGGTCTGCTCTCCAGCACGGCCGAGGGCAGGACGTCGTACATCGAGGCCGACTTCCGTGAACCGTCCACGATCCTCGCCGCGCCGGAGCTGCGGGAGACCCTGGACCTCTCCCGGCCGGTGGCGCTGACGGTGATCGCCATCGTGCACTTCATGCTCGACGCGGACGACGCGGTGGGCGTCGTACGGCGCCTGCTGGAGCCGCTCCCCTCGGGCAGCTACCTCGCGATGTCGATCGGCACCGCCGAGTTCGCGCCGCAGGAGGTGGGGCGCGTCGCCCGCGAGTACGCGGCCCGCGACATGCCGATGCGGCTGCGCACCATCGACGAGGCCCACGAGTTCTTCGAAGGGCTGGAGCTGGTCGAACCCGGCATCGTCCAGGTCCACAAGTGGCACCCGGACGGCACGGGCGAGCAGAACATACGCGACGAGGACATCGCGATGTACGGGGCGGTCGCCCGCAAGCCGTGACCGCAAACGATCGAGGGGCGGCTTCGGATTCCTCCGAAACCGCCCCTCACCTGCGACTCCATAGAGTCGGGACGACAGGATTTGAACCTGCGACCCCTTGACCCCCAGTCAAGTGCGCTACCAAGCTGCGCCACGTCCCGGTGCGTTTTCCTGCGGTGAACCGCGTGATCGCGCGAACAGCAGCCTACCCCACGCCCGGGGGTGCGCCGAAGCCGGTGGCGGGCGCGGGACAATCGTCGTATGAGCGACACATCCTCGGACGGTGCGGACGGTACGGACGACCTGCGGGACCGGGACGGTGCGGGGCGGGCGCGCAATGCCCGGCCCCGGGACGGGCTCGGGCGGCCGCTGCCGTACGGCGCGGACGGCGTGGCGCGGCAGCCCGAGGGCGTCGTGCGGGCGCCGGAGGAGACCGTCGTCGAGGCGCAGGCGCTGCTCGACGAGGGGAAGCCGTTCCACGCGCACGAGGTGTTCGAGGACGCCTGGAAGTCGGGGCCGGACGAGGAGCGGGCCCTGTGGCGCGGGCTCGCCCAGCTCGCGGTGGGGCTCACGCACGCGGCCCGGGGAAACGTCACCGGTGGCACCCGGCTGCTGCGGCGCGGGGCCGGCGGCGTAGAGGAGTGGGCGGCCCTGACCGGGCGGGAGCGGCCGTACGGGATGGATCTCGCGGGGGTCGCCGCGTGGGCGCGGGGGCTCGGGGACGAGGTGGAGCGGGGCGGTGGGGACGTGGACGCCCGGGCACGGGCGCCCCGGCTGCGTGGAGCGTCGTAGCCGGTCGGTGCCGGTGCGGTGCATGGACTGTCAGTGGCGTGGGGCAGACTCGGGGGCGTGCGAAAGATTCATGTCATCGGTATCGGTGCGGGCGACCCCGAGCAGCTGACCCTCCAGGCGGTCAGGGTGCTGCGGAGCACCGACGTGTTCTTCCTCCTCGACAAGGGCGAGGTGAAATCCGACCTCACCGGGCTCCGCCGGGACATGCTCGACGCGCACATACCCGAGGGGACGTACCGCCTGGTCGAGGCGCGCGACCCGGAGCGGGACCGGAAGGCCGGCGGCGCCGCGTACTCGCCTGCGGTCGGCGACTGGCGCAGTGCCCGCGCGGACATCTACGAGCGGCTGATCACCGAGGAGTTGGGCGAGGACGAGAGCGGCGCGTTCCTGGTGTGGGGGGATCCTTCGCTGTACGACAGCACGCTCGGGATCCTGGAGGAGATCCTGGCGCGGGGCGCGGTGGCGTTCACGTACGACGTCGTGCCCGGCATCAGCAGTGTCTCGGCGCTCGTCGCCCGGCACCGCACGGGGCTGAACCGGGTGGCCGGGCCGGTGCAGATCACCACGGGCCGGCGGCTGTCCGAGGGGTTCCCCGAGGGGGTGGACGACGTGGTCGTGATGCTGGACGCGCGGCAGGCCTTCCGGCAGTACGCCGACCAGGACATCGACATCTACTGGGGCGCCTACATAGGCACCCCGGACGAGATCCTCGCCTCCGGGCCGATAGCCGAGGCCTCCCCGCACATCGAGCGGCTGCGCGCGGAGGCCCGGGAGCGCAAGGGCTGGATCATGGACACGTATCTGCTGCGCCGGCACCCGGCTGCGGAGTAGCCCGCGGAGCAGTACCCGAGCGGACCCGCCCACTGTGCAAGAAGGGGCCATCGGTGTGAAGGTGACCTCGTGACAGTCGCCGAGGAAACCGCGCTGCCCTCCGCGCAGCAGCCCCCCGTACTGGACTCGCGCCGCCGCAACGTCGTCTTCGTGACGATCATGCTCGGCATGCTGCTGGCGGCCCTCGACCAGACCATCGTGGGCACCGCCCTGCCGACGATCGTGTCGGACCTGGGCGGCGCCGCGCACATGTCGTGGGTGGTCACCGCCTATCTGCTGGCGGAGACCGTGGCGACCGTGCTGGTCGGCAAGTTCGGTGACCTGTTCGGCCGCAAGGTGGTCTTCCAGGTCTCGGCGATCGTGTTCATCACGGGCTCGTTCCTGTGCGGTCTCGCCACCAACATGACGCTGCTGATCGCCTGGCGGGCGGTGCAGGGCATCGGCGCGGGCGGGCTGATGGTGACGGCGATGGCGCTGATCGCCGATGTCATCCCGCTGCGGGAGCGCGGCAAGTACCAGGGCGCGATCGGCGCGGTTTTCGGCGTGGCCACGGTCATCGGACCGCTGCTGGGCGGCCTGTTCACCGACCATCTGACCTGGCGCTGGGCGTTCTACGTCAACGTGCCGATCGCGATCGTCGTCGTCATCGCGGCGGCCCGCACCATCCCCGTGGTCAAGTCGGCGGTGCGTCCCGTCATCGACTATCTGGGCATCGCGCTGGTCGCGGTCGGCGCGAGCTCCCTGATCCTGGCGACGAGTTGGGGCGGCAACGAGTACGCGTGGGGTTCGGCGACCATCATCGGCCTGTTCGTGGGCGGCGCGATCGCGCTCGCCCTGTTCTGCTGGGTGGAGACGCGGGCCGAGCAACCCATGCTGCCCATGCGGCTGTTCGGCAACCCGGTGTTCGCGGTCTGCTCGATCCTCAGCTTCATCGTCGGCTTCGCGATGCTCGGCGCGCTGACGTATCTGCCGACCTACCTCCAGTACGTCGACGGCGACTCGGCCACGGTCTCCGGTGTGCGGACGCTGCCCATGGTGATCGGGCTGCCGATCGCGTCCGTCTTCAGCGGCAACGTGGTCAGCAAGACCGGCCAGTACCGGCTCTTCCCGATCATCGGCTCCGCGGTGATGGGCGTCGGGCTGTATCTGATGTCCCTCATGGGTCCGGGCACCGGCGCGTTCCTGGAGTCGGTGTACATGTTCGTGCTCGGCACCGGCATCGGGCTGTGCATGCAGGTGCTGACGATCGCCGTGCAGAACACCGTCGAGTACACCGACCTGGGCACCGCGACCTCCGGCGTCACCTTCTTCCGTACGCTGGGCAGCTCGTTCGGGACCGCCGTCTTCGGCACGATCTACGCCAACAGCCTGGCCCCCAACCTCAAGGACGGGATCGCCTCGGCCGCGAGGACGAGCGCGCTGAACCCCGTCGTCATCACCAAGGCGGCGACCAGCCCCGAGGGCCTGCACAGGCTGCCGCACGCCACCGCGGCGCCGATCATCAACGCGTACGCCGACACCATCCAGACCGTGTTCCGGTGGACGGTCCCGGTCGCGGTGATCGGTTTCGTGGTCGCCCTGTTCCTCAAGCAGGTCGAGCTGCGCGACAGCGCGCGGATGGGCTCCACCGACATGGGCGAGGGCTTCGCGTCACCGCGCGGCGGGGACTCGCAACGGCTCCTCGAAGCGGCCGTCGGCAAGGTCATCGGCAGCACGGACCTCGACACCGCCCGGCGGATCATCACGGACTCCGACACCCGCCTCGACATCGCCGGCGCCTGGGCCGTGATGCAGGTCGAACTGTTCGGCCGACTGGTCGGCCATGCGAGCCTCGGCCTGATCGCCGCTCGTAGGCACATGCCCCCGGAAGTCCTCCTCCCGGTCTTCGACCGCATGGTCGAGGAGGGCTACCTCACCCGCACCGGCAACCTCCTCTCCCACACCGCGGCGGGCGAACGCGAGGCCGAGATCATCGGCAGGGCATGGGGCAACTGGCTGGAGTCCCGCGTTCAGCAGGACATCGGCCGCCCCTCGGACGCCGACCTGCGCGCCGCCGTCGACACCATCGCCAAGCGCCTCCTGGTGGAGGACCTGAGCTCCGGACTCCCGCAGCGCCCGGCGGAGTTGGCGGAGAGCTCCGCCTCCTGAAAACCAGGTGCCGGGCAAGCGGAGCCGCGGTCACACTCACGGCATGTCCCCTACGCCCGTGCGCTTCCACGACCCGCGCGCCACGCTCGCCGACTTCGCGTCGTCGACGCTGGTGCGGTGCCCGCGCTGCGAACGGATCGCCCACTTCGAACGGCGCCCGTGCACCCCGCCGGACGCCGAAGGGAAGAGGTATCCGCACACCCGCCTGGTCTGCCGGTCGTGCGGCCTGTGCCGGATCAACACCGGTCCCTCCGACCGCCCCCGGCCGGCCCTGTGGCTGCGGACCGGGACCAGACACGGGGAGTTGTGGGCGTACAACCTCCAACACCTGGACCTGATCAGGCGGTTCGTCGCCGCCGACCTGCGCGAACGCGCGCCCTGGTACGACACCGGGCGCAAGATGACGCTGGTCGCCCGACTCCCCGCCTGGATGAAGAGTGCCAAGAACCGGGACGAGATGCTGCGCGCGGTGGACCGTCTCCGGGCCACGGTCATCGCCCCGGGCTGAGCCCCAGCCGCTCCAGCACCCCGGCGACATCGGGCACCGCTCGCACACCCTCCGGCAACGGCGGCCTTCGTACGACCACCACCGGGAGGCCCGCCTCCCGCGCGGCAGTGAGTTTGGCCGAGGTCGCCGCTCCCCCGCTGTCCTTCGTCACGAGCACGTCGATCCGGTGCTCGCGGAGCAGCGCCGTCTCGTCGGCCAGGGTGAAGGGGCCGCGTGCGAGCAGCACTTCGACGTCCGGCGGCATCGGGGGCTCGGGCGGCTCCACCGACCGTACGACGAAGTGCAGTTGGGGCAGGTGGGCGAAGGCGGCGAGGCCGAGGCGCCCGGTGGTGAGGAGGATGCGGCGGCCGAGTCGGGGCAGCAGGTCGGCGGCCTCGGGCAGTGAGGCGACCAGGTGCCAGCGGTCTCCGGGGAGCGGGCGCCAGCCGGGTCTGCGCAGGACCACGAGAGGCAGCCCGGTGTCCTTCGCGGCCCGTGCCGCGTTCGCGGTGATCGACTCGGCGAAGGGGTGCGTGGCGTCGACGACCGCGTCCACCCGCTGCTCCCGCAGCCACTCGGCCAGCCCCTCGGCACCGCCGAACCCGCCGATCCGTACCTCCCCGGCCGGCGCCCCCGGCCGCGACACCCGCCCGGCGAGCGAGGTCGTCACCCGGTCCTCGGGGTGCCGTACCGCCAGCTCGGCGGCCAGCTCGCGTGCCTCGGTGGTGCCGCCGAGGATCAGGATGTGCGGGGGCATGGGGCGAGCGTACGAGGCCGTGCCGCGGGTTCCGGGCACCGGGTGTCGCACCGCAGGCAGGGGACGGTGGAACTCGGTCGCCTACGGGCAGGTTCCGCCGTTGTCGGGCCAGTAAGTGGCAGGCGGGCCCGGAGAGTCCAGGAATCCGCTGGTATTACCCGGATCACCGTCAGAATCCACGCGGTTGGGGCAGAGATGGACGACACGATCACGGCGGCGTCGGCGAGCGGTCCGGAAGCGGTCGAGGAAAGGTTTCGGGCTCTGCTGGAGTCGGCCCCGGACGCGATGGTCATCGTGGACGACACCGGCACCATCAAACTCGTCAACGCCCAGACCGAGTCCCTCTTCGGCTACCGACGCGAAGAACTCCTCGAACGCCCCGTCGAAATACTCATCCCCGGCCGCTTCCGCGCCCACCACGCCGTCCACCGCAACGGATACATCAGCACCCAACAAGTCCGCCCCATGGGCGCAGGCCTCGAACTCCACGGCCTCCGCAAGGACGGCAGCGAATTCCCCGTCGAAATCAGCCTCAGCCCCCTGGAGACCACCGACGGCCTCCTCGTCTCCGCCGCCGTCCGCGACGTCAGCGAACGAAAGGCCGCCGAGGAGAGGTTCCGGAGTCTGCTGGAGTCGGCCCCGGACGCGATGGTCATCGTGGACGACACCGGCACCATCAAACTCGTCAACGCCCAGACCGAGTCCCTCTTCGGCTACCG
>NZ_JBHYWD010000001.1:287439-292450 GCF_042751305.1 Streptomyces hokutonensis | reverse complement strand
CCCCGTCGAAATCAGCCTCAGCCCCCTGGAGACCACCGACGGCCTCCTCGTCTCCGCCGCCGTCCGCGACGTCAGCGAACGAAAGGCCGCCGAGGCCCGCATCAACGAACTCGCCGCGCTGGTCGAGTCCTCGCAGGACGCGATCCTCGCCAAGACCCTGGACGGCCGCGTCACCTACTGGAACGCCGCCGCGCAGCGGCTCTACGAGTACACGGCCGAGGAAGCGATCGGCCGGCACGTGTCGATGCTGGCGCCGCCGGAGCGCGAGGAGGAGATCGCCCTGCTGATGAAGCGCCTGAGCCAGGGCGAGAAGATCGAGCACTTCGAGACCCTCCGGGTCACCAGGGCCGGCAGGTTGCTCGACGTGGACGTCACGCTGTGGCCCACCCGCGACACGCGGGGCAGGGTGGTCGGTGCGTGTGCCATCGTCCGCGACATCAGTGACCGCAAACGTGCCGAGGCCGAGCTGAAGGTCCTGTACGAGCAGCAGCGGCACATCGCCCTCACCCTGCAGCGCAGTCTGATGGGCACCCCTCCGGCCATTCCCGGTCTGGCCGCCGCGAGCCGCTATCTGCCCGCCACCCAGGGGGCGGGGGTGGGCGGCGACTGGTTCGACATCATCCCGCTCGGGGCGGGCCGGGTCGGCGTCCTCATCGGTGACGTCATGGGCCGTGGCCTCGAAGCGGCTGCCGTGATGGGGCAGTTGCGCTCCGCGGCCCACGCGCTGGCCAAGACCGGGATGCAGCCCCGCCAGCTCATGCAGGCACTGGACGCGGTCGTGGCCGACCTCGACCTGCCCGACCAGCTGGTCACCTGCTGCTACGTCGTGATCGCGCCGGACGCGGGTTCCGTGACCACCTGCTCGGCAGGCCATCTGCCCACCCTGGTCGCGGGCACCGACGGCCGGGCCCGCCGACTGGACGCCCCGGTGAACGCGCCGCTCGGCGTGGGCGACGTCCTCTACCAGCAGTCCACCACGGAGATCCCGCCCGGCGCGACACTCGTTCTGTACACCGACGGTCTGGTGGAGACTCCCGGCAGCGACATCGAGTACCAGATCGACGAGCTGGCCGAGGTCCTCGGCGCCGCCTTCACCGCCACCCCCGAGCTGGAGTCCGCGACCGACCGCGTGCTGACGGCCATGCTGCCCGACGCCGAGGGTCACAATGACGACGTCACCCTGCTGCTGGCCCGACTTCCCGGTGCGCCCCTGGACACCGTCGGGCTGGAGCTGCCGGCCATGGCCCGCGCCGCGGCCGAGGGCCGCTCCTTCGTCGTCGACACTCTCACCGCCTGGAACTGCGCCCACCGGGCGGACGACGCGCGGCTCCTGGTCTCCGAGATTCTCACCAACGCGTTCCGGCATGCGGAGGGGCCTCTCGGCCTCCAACTGCGCCGTACCGCCGACGAGCTCGCCGTCGAGATCAGCGACTGCAGCCCGCACCTGCCACAGCCACGGCCGGCGGCGGAGGACGACGAGTCCGGCCGGGGCCTCATCCTGGTCGACGCCCTCGCCGACGGCTGGGGTGTCCGCCCCACCGACCAGGGCAAGACGACCTGGTTCACCCTCCGCCTGTGACGCGCCCGCCGTCAGCGCAGGAGCAGTTGCAGGCCGCCGATGATCGTCGCCGCGATCACCAGTTGCTCGAACAGTCGCTGGTTGATGCGGTTCACGGCCCATTTGCCGATCAGCGCACCGGGTACGACGAACGCCGCGAGTGCCGCGTCGAGCAGCAGCGAGTGGCCGTCGATCAGGCCGAGGCCGACGCTGAAGGGCACCTTGGTCACGTTGACGATCAGGAAGAAGAAGGCCGAGGTGCCGAGGAAGCCGAGCTTCCGGAAGCCCGCGGAGAGCAGGTACATCGACATGACCGGGCCGCCGGCGTTGGCGACCATCGTGGTGAAACCGCCGAGCACCCCGTAGGAGCGGGCCTTCACCCGCCCGGACCTGGTGGCCACCGAGTCCGGTTCGCCGTCGGTCTCCGCCTTGCGGCGGCGCCAGAGGGTGACCCCGGCCATGAGCAGCAGGATCGCGCCGATCGACGTGCGTACGACCGCGTCGTCGGCCCACACCAGGAACAGGGTCCCGATCACGACCCCCGCCGCGACCGCCGGGAACAGTCGCCACAGGGTGGGCCAGTGGGCGTGCCGCCGGTAGGTGAGGACGGCGAGCACGTCTCCGACGATCAGGATCGGGAGCAGTACGCCGGTGGAGGCGCGGGCGGGCAGGACGGCCGCGAAGATCGCCAGGCTGACCGTGTTGGCCCCGCTCACGGCGGTCTTGGAGAAGCCGACGAGCAGGGCCGCGGCGGCGAGCGCGGCGAATTCCCAGCCGGATATGTGCCAGAGCGTCATCGTGTTCATGCGAGGACCGATCGTATGTCCTTACATCTGCCCGCGTAAGGAGTGTCTCGCCAGGTGGCCCCTGCCACTGCCTCGCACCGGCTGATCATGACGCGCGACCGGCGATGCTAGTTTCTGGCTGTGGCCGACACCCGCGAGCATGTCCTCCCCGGTACCCGGAGCACGATCACCGCACATGAGTGGCCGCACGAGCGCCCGCGGTACGTCGCCCTCGTCGCGCACGGCTACGGCGAACACATCGGCCGGTACGCCGGGTTGGCCGCCGTACTGGTGGCGCACGGCGCCGCCGTCCTCGGGCCCGACCATCGGGGTCACGGCGAGTCGGGCGGTGAGCGGGTGCTGGTCGAGGACTTCGAGGACGTGGTCACGGACCTGCACTCCGTCGCCGACCTGGCGCGCGCCACCTACCCGGGCGTCCCGCTCGTCCTGATCGGCCACTCCATGGGCGGTCTGATCGCGTCCCGTTTCGCGCAGCGGTACGGCGACGAGCTCACCGCGCTCGTGCTGTCCGGGCCGGTGATCGGCGCCTGGGAGCTGCCGGGCCGGCTGCTCGCCCTCGAAGAGATCCCGGACGTCCCGATCAGTCCGGCCGCGCTCTCCCGTGACCCGGAGGTCGGTGCGGCGTACGCCGCGGATCCGCTGGTCTGGCACGGTCCAATGAAGCGGCCGACGCTGGAGGCCTTCGCCCGCACCCTGACAACGGTCGCCGACGCGGGTGACATCGGCCGGCTGCCGCTGCTGTGGCTGCACGGCGGCGACGACCGGCTCGTCCCGCTGCCCGGCAGTCGGGTGGGCGTCGAGCGGCTGAGCGGTGGCGAGTTGACCGAACACGTGTATCCGGGTGCCCGCCACGAGGTGTTCCACGAGACGAACCGGGCGGAGGTCTTCGCGGACCTGATCCGTTTCCTGGACGGTGTGTTGACCGGCCGCACCGGGTCGGCATGACCGTGCCAAACTGCTCGCACACCCCGTCGGGGTCGTCGTGGAACAGAGTCGAGCAGAGGAGCCTCGCGTGACCGGGACAGAACCGGAATTCCAGCGGATCGACACGTCGAAGCCGCATCCGGCCCGGGTGTACGACTGGTTCCTCGGCGGCAAGGACAACTACCCGGTCGACGAGCAACTGGGCCGTCACATCACGGCACTTGACCCGGGCGCCCCGCGCACCGCACGGGCCAACCGCTGGTTCATGCAGCGCGCGACACGTCTGCTGGTCCGGCAGTCGGGCATCCGCCAGTTCCTGGACGTCGGCACCGGCATACCGACCGCGCCCAACCTCCACCAGATCGCCCAGTCCACCGCGCCGGACGCGCGGATCGTGTATGTCGACAACGACCCGATCGTCCTCGCGCACGCGGCGGCGCTGCTGCACGGCACTCCCGAGGGCGCGACGGAGTACCTCCAGGCCGACGCCCGCGAACCGCTCACGATCCTCGAACAGGCCGCCCACGTCCTGGACTTCGACCGGCCCATCGCCCTCTCGCTGATCGCGCTGCTGCACTTCATCTCGGACGAGGACGGCGCCCACGAGCTGGTGGACACCCTGATCGACGCGCTGGCGCCGGGCAGTTGTCTGGTGCTGTCCGCGATGACCGCCGACTTCGAGCGGGAGAAGGTGGAGCGGGGCATCGCCGCCTACGCGGCGGGCGGGGTGACCCTGGTGGCCCGCTCGCACGCCGAAGTGAGCGGTTTCTTCAAGGGACTTGAGCCGATCGAACCCGGGATCGTGTCCGTGGCCGACTGGCACCCGGAACTCGCCGAGGGCGAGGCACCGCTCGGCGAGGGACCGATCTCGCTGTACGGCGGGATCGGCTTCAAGGCCTGACGAGCCCTCCCGGAGCCGGCCCTGACCGAACCAGCCCGGGGGGCATCCCCTGAACGGTCAGGCGGACGCGTCCGTGGACACGGACACGTCCACGTCCACGGCCGCCTCCGCGTGCGTGACGAAGTCGTCGACCAACCGGTGGAAGAGCGCCGCGAGTTGCCGCAGGTCCTCCGAGGACCAGTCGGCCAGCGCCATCTCCATGCCCCGGCGGCTCACGTCCCGGATGCGGTTGACGGCGGCCAGTCCGCTGTCGGTGAGCTGGATGCGCTGGGCGCGGCCGTCGTCGGGGTCCGGGATCCGCACCACGTGGCCGAGTTGCTCCAACTGCCGTAGCTGGCGGGTGACATGGGAGGCCTCCACCGACATCCGGACCGCGAGGACCCCGGGGCGCAGCGGCTCGCTCTCTGCGATGTAGCGCAGGATCGCCACGGCGGCCCGGTCCAGAGGCAGTCCGACCAGCGTCATCAGACGCTCGTGCTGCCGGGCCCGCCCGGCCAGATAGGAGATCCGGGTCAGGACCCGCTCGATCTCGACTATGTCCGCCGGGACGGACGCCGGTGCGGGTGGCGGTGTGGACATGCGTCCACCGTAACAGGTGCTTGCCTGAGTTAAGCAAGGTCAAAGACGGTTGCTTGACTTAAGTAATGCATTTATGGTTGCCTAACTCAAGCAAGTCAAGAGCTGGGGCCACCGAAGCGGAGGTGTCCCCGTCGCGCCGTACGCCGTGGGGACGGAGTACGGCGCCGGGGCCCCGGCCCCCCGGGGGGGGCCAACCCCCCCCCCCCCCCCCGGCCCCGGGGACCCCCCCCCCCCAAAGCGAGA
>NZ_JBHYWD010000001.1:209853-287430 GCF_042751305.1 Streptomyces hokutonensis | reverse complement strand
GGCGGTCGGAGCACTCCCCCCGTCCGCCGCCGGGACCGGTGACACCCCTCACGCACATGGAAAGCGAGCCCCCTCATGGCCACGATGAAGTCCGTGCAGACCGGCGCCGTAGACAAGATCGACGTGGTGGACGTCGAGCGTCCGGTGCCCGGGCCCAAGGACGCCCTCATGAAGATCCGCGCCTGTGGGATCTGCGGTACCGACACCTTCTTCCTGCACATCGGCGGCGGCCCGTTCGGCGCGGGCGGCACCATGGTGCCGGTCCCCCTCGGGCACGAGCCGGCGGGTGAGATCGTCGAGGTCGGTGCCGAGGTCGAGGGTCTGAAGGCCGGCGACCGGGTGGTCGTCAACCCGCAGGGCTCGCCCTCCGGGATCATCGGCTGCGGCGGCAGGCACGGCGCCATGAGCGACTACCTCCTGCTGGAGGAGTGCGAGGCCGGAAAGAGCGTCACCGTCTTCCCCGACACCGTGCCCTTCGACGTCGCCGCGCTCAACGAGCCGATGGCGGTGGCCCGGCACGCCGTGAACCGGTCCGAGGCGAAGCCCGGCGACAAGGTCGTCATCTTCGGTGCCGGGCCGATCGGCCTGGGCGCGGCGATCTGGCTGAAGCTGCGCGGGGTCGAGCACGTCGTCGTCGCCGACGTCATCGCCTCCCGCCTGGAGACCGCGCTCGCGGTCGGCGCGGACGCCGTCATCAACTCCGCCGAGGAGGACGTGACTTCACGCCTGACCGAACTGCACGGGCAGGCCGCCAACGCGCTCGGCCAGCCGCGCCCCGGCACCGACATCTACATCGACGCCGCCGGTGTCGCCGCCGTCGTCAACACCACGGTCGACTCCGCGAAGTGGGGCGCCAAGCTTGTCATGGTCGCCGTGCAGAAGAAGGGCGCCGACATCGACCTCGGCGGGATGCTGCGCAGCGAGCTGACGCTGATCGCCTCGCAGGGCTACCCCACCGAGATCTTCGAGGTCACCCAGGAGATCGTCGAGCACCACGAGCGGTTCGCCAAGCTGATCAGTCACCGGGTGCCCTTCGGCGAGGTCGAGCACGCCTTCGAGCTCGCGCTGACGCCGGGCGCGGCGGAGAAGATCGTCGTCACCTTCGACGAGTAGACGAGCAGCGGACGGCGCGCCGGCCCCACCGCCCCCGGCGGGCACCGGCGCCCGCCCGGCCGCCTCGGACAGGACCCCCACACCATGATCCACCGCCTGCAGCGGGTGCTGCGCTGCCATCCCCGTACCGTCGACCTGGTCCTCGCCGCCGCGCTCCTCGCCTGCGCCTTCCCCGGCAGCATGCTGACGATCCCTGGCCGCGACCTCGAAGTCCCTTGGTGGCCGGGCGTGTTGGTCTCCGGGCTCTCCTCGCTCGCCCTGCTGTGGCGGCGCACCCTGCCGCGCACCACCGTGGTGGTCACCCTCTGCTGCGCGATGGCGGTGGCCGCGCTCGGCTACGTCGTCACGGTCCTGGTGATCGGGCCCCTCATGGTCGCGCTCCACACGCTGGCCCTGCGCTCCGAGCGGACCACCGCGAACCTCTTCACCGCCGCCGGCATCACCCTGCTGGTGGGCACTGCCGTGATCGTGGGCCCCAACACCGAACCACTGATCCTGAAACTGCTCGGCCCCGCCTTCTGGCTGCTGCTGCCCACCTCGCTGGGCACCACGACCCGGCTCCGCGCGGCCTACCTGGAAGCGGTGCAGGCCCGCGCCGAGCACGCGGAACGCACCCGCGAGCAGGAGGCCCGGCACCGTGTCACCGAGGAACGGATGCGGATCGCCCGCGATCTGCACGACGTCGTCGCCCATCACCTCGTCCTGGCCAACCTCCAAGCCGGCACCGTCCTACGGCTGATGCGCAGCCGCCCCGAGGAGGCCGAGCGGATCGCCGGTGAACTCGCGGGCACCACGCTGTCGGCCGTCCGCGAACTCAAGGCCACCGTGGGCCTGTTGCGGCACACGGACGACTCGGAGACCCCCTCGGGGCCCGCGCCGGGACTGGCCCAACTCGCCGAGCTGGCCGCCTCGTTCGAGTCCGCCGGGCTCGTCGTCAGCGTCAGCACGGAGGGCAGGCCGCAGCCGCTGTCCGCCGGTACGGATCTCACGGCGTACCGCATCGTGCAGGAGGCGCTCACCAACGTGACCAAGCACGCGGGCACCGGCTCGGCCGAGGTGCGGCTCAGCTACTCGCACGACCGGCTGGGCATCACCGTCACCGACCACGGGGGTACGGCACCGCACTCCTCCCCCGCCGCCGGTGCCGGGTACGGCGTCATC
This sequence comes from Streptomyces hokutonensis, assembly GCF_042751305.1. Lineage (GTDB taxonomy): Bacteria > Actinomycetota > Actinomycetes > Streptomycetales > Streptomycetaceae > Streptomyces > Streptomyces hokutonensis_A. Next base: position 285,156 of record NZ_JBHYWD010000001.1, on the reverse strand, counting down.
GGCATGCGGGAGCGCGCGCGCTCCGCCGGTGGACGGCTCCGCGCAGGTCATCGCCCCGAGGGCGGCTTCGAGGTCGTCACCGAACTGCCGTTGCTCCCCCGTTCACCGACTCACACCCAGGATGTACTTGCGTAACTCAATCAATCTCATTATGGTTGAGTGAGTCAAGCAAGTCTGCTTGTCCCTGATCGTCGCAGCTCGTTCCCGATGGAGGCTCTGCCATGTCCGACGCCCTTGCCCGACCCGCCGAAGCGGGTTCCTCCGCTCCGCCGAGGTCGAACGCCGTCGTCGCGGTGCTGGCCTTCGCGGGAATCGTCGTCTCGCTGATGCAGACGCTGGTCATCCCGATCATCCCGGAGCTGCCGAAGTACCTGAACGCCTCCGCGTCGAACACCGCGTGGGCGGTCACCGCCACCCTGCTGGCCGCCGCCGTGGCCACCCCGGTCGTGGGCCGGCTCGGCGACATGTTCGGCAAGCGCCGGATGCTGCTGGCCAGCATCGTGCTGCTGGTGTCCGGCTCGATCGTGTGCGCCCTGGCCGACTCGCTGGTCCCGATGGTCATCGGCCGCGCGCTGCAGGGTCTGGCCGCCGCGGTCGTCCCGCTCGGTATCAGCATCATGCGGGACGTACTGCCCAGCGACCGGCTGGCCGGCTCCACCGCCCTGATGAGCGCCTCGCTCGGCGTCGGCGGCGCCCTGGGTCTGCCCTCGGCCGCCTTCATCGCGGACCACTACAACTGGCACATCCTGTTCTGGACCTCCGCCGTCCTCGGAGCCGTGTCCTTCCTGCTGGTCCTGCTGCTCGTGCCCGAGTCCAAGGTCCGCACCGGCGGCCGCTTCGACCTGGTCGGCGCCCTCGGCCTGTCCGCCGGACTGGTCTCGCTGCTGCTCGCGATCTCCAAGGGCTCCGACTGGGGCTGGACCAGCGCGACCACCCTGATCCTCGGCATCGCGGCCGTCACGATCCTGCTCGCCTGGGGCTGGTACGAACTGCGCAGCTCGCAGCCGCTGGTCGACCTGCGGACGACCGCCAAGCCGCAGGTGCTGTTCACAAACATGGCCTCGATCGCCCTCGGCTTCTCGATGTTCGCGATGTCCCTGGTCCTCCCCCAGCTGCTCCAGCTGCCCACGCAGACCGGTTACGGCCTGGGCAAGTCGATGCTGACGGTCGGCCTGGTCCTCGCCCCGCAGGGCCTGGTCATGATGGCCATGTCGGCCGTGTCCGCCCGCGTCACCAAGGCCAAGGGCCCCAAGGTCACCCTGATGATCGGCGCGCTGATCGTGGCCTCCGGCTACGCCCTGAACATCCTGCTGATGTCCGAGGTCTGGCACCTCATCCTGGTCTCCTGCATCATCGGCGCGGGTGTCGGCTTCACCTACGGCGCCCTGCCCGCCCTGATCATGGGCGCGGTGGACCCGTCCCAGACCGGTGCCGCCAACAGCCTCAACACCCTGATGCGGTCCCTGGGCACCAGCTTCGCCAGCGCCATCGCCGGGGTGATCCTGGCTCAGATGACCACCGACTTCGGAGGCGCCGCCCTCCCGTCGGAGAACGGCTTCAAGGTGGTCATGGCGATCGGTGCGGGCGCCGCGCTGCTGGCCTTCTTCCTCGCGAGCCTGATCCCCAAGGCCCGTGCGGTCGTCGAGGCACCGGCCGACTCGGCACCGACCTCGGCTCCGGAGGTCTCCGAGGCCAAGGCCTGAGGCATTCTGGTTCATCGAGCACACGGCGGGGGGCGCCCCCCCCGCCGCGGGGGGGGGGCCCCCCCCCGCCCGCCCGCGCCCCCCCCCCCCCCCCTCGGCCTGCCCGCGCACCCTGCCGTCCCCGAGCGAGGAGTCCACGATGACAACACCCAACTCCCGTGGCACAGAGGCTGGTTCGGCCGGCACACCCCTGGTGCGTCTCGGCGCCGGTGCGGTGCGCGGACGGCTGGAGGACGGGCTCGCGGTCTTCCGCGGCATCCCGTTCGCCGAACCGCCCGTCGGGGACGCCCGCTTCCAGGCACCGCGCCCGGTAGGCGGCTGGGACGGTGTGCGCGACGCCTTCGAGTTCGGGCCGCCGCCCCCGCAGGAGTCCGGATTCCAGGGCCGCAGGGGCGTGTCCGCGGAGCCGACGGGCGACGACTGGCTGACCGTCAACGTGTGGACGCCCGCACCCGATCCGGCGGCCCGCCGCCCGGTCATGGTGTGGATCTACGGCGGGGCCTACAAACTGGGGCACGCGGGCAGCCCCGGCTACGACGCCCAGCACATCGCGCGCGACGGCGATGTCGTGGTCGTGAGCCTCAACTACCGCGTGGGTATTGAGGGGTTCGCGCGCATCGAGGGGGCGCCCGCCAACCGGGGGCTGCTCGACCAGGTCGCCGCACTGGAGTGGGTGCGGGACAACATCACGGCGTTCGGCGGTGATCCGGAGCAGGTCACGGTCTTCGGCGAGTCGGCCGGCGGCGGGTCGGTGGCCTCGCTGCTGGTCATGCCGAGCGCGTCCGGACTGTTCCGGCGGGCGATCGCGCAGAGCGTGCCCGGCACCTTCTTCTCCGACCCGCTGGCCAAGGACATCGCCGCCGCGCTCGCCGCCGAGGCGGGACTGCGCCCCACGACCGCCGACCTGGCTACCGTGGACCCGCGCCAACTGCCCTCGCTGGGCGAGACCTTGGGCCCCAAGATGCCCCAGTACGAGGACCGCTGGGGCTCGGTCGTCCACACGGTGACGCCGTTCTCGCCCGTCGTTGACGGCGAGGTGCTGCCCGTCACGCCCTGGGAGGGGCTGGCGGCCGGTGCGGCCCGGGACGTGGAGCTGATGGTCGGTCACAACCGGGAGGAGTACCGGCTGTTCGTCGTACTCTCCGGGCAGGCCCGGAAGATCGGGCCGGCGGACGCGAGCACGGCGCTGCGGCGGTTCGGGCCCGGTCCGGACGCCGAATCGGCGTATCGCGACGCCTACCCGGACGGCTCGCCCGAGGAGTTGTACGAACGCGTCCAGACCGACTGGCTGTTCGGCATCCCCTCGCTGCATCTGGCCGAGGCGCAGCTCACCGGCGGCGGTCGCGCGCACGTCTACGAACTCACCTGGCCCGCCCCGGGGTTGGGCGGTGTACTGGGTGCCTGCCACGGCCTCGACATCCCGCTGCTGTTCGGCACGTTCACCGCCGACCTGGGGAATCTGCTGTTCGCCGACGTCGAGCCTTCCCCCGAGGCCCTGGCGTTGTCGTTCCGATTCCGGTCGTCCTGGGCGGAGTTCGCGCGAACGGGCGACCCGGGCTGGCCCGCCTACGACACCGAGCAGCGGTCGGTGCAGATCCTCGACGCCCAGCCCGTGGTCACCGCGTATCCCGAGGAGACCTCACGGCGACTGTGGGAGGGCCACACCTTCCGCGCACTGCCGCTGGCCGAGTAGCCGGGACGGCGTGGGGGGGTCTCCTCGCTCAACTCCTCGGCGCCGTGGGCGAGGAACGCCGTCGCCGCGCCCGCCGCCTTCATAGGAAGTGCCGGGGCGGGGGTGGGTGCGGGCATGCCGGGCGGGGCGTTCGAGTTGCCGTACGACGTGCGGCGTTGTGCGCTGGAGGGCACTACTGCCCGACCCGACCGCCCACGAGACGGAGAACCGTGCCATGACGGCGCAACCCCGAGCCGTTCCGGAGACCTTCGCGTTCACCTGCGGTGACTGCGGCCACTTCTGGGAGGCCACCTTTCAGGTCATGTTCTTCACCGACCCGACGGACGCTTCCGGCCTGACCACGCAGGAGTACGTCGACGAGGAGGGCAGGGCCATGAGGTCGCCGCTCGCCGACGCGGTGTGCCCGAAGTGCGGCGGGCGCACGGTGCATGTGCTGGAGGCCGGGCTCGCCGAACGGGCGCGCCGCGCGGAACACGAACCCCATCCACCGCATGAGCACCATCCGCATCTGCCGCACCGGCATTCCAGCCCGTCCGAGCCTCCGCCCGACGGCGCGCCCTGACACCACGCCTCTCACCCGAACGGCCCCCTGCGCTGGAGGGCCGGGCGGCCCGATGGTGCCCTGAGGGGGACCGCCACTCCCCCTGGAGGCCCCGTCATGCACCGTCGCCCGTCCTCCCGCCCCGTCCGCGTCCTCGCCGCGACCCTGGCGGCAGGCACGCTGCTGACCTGCGCGGCCTGCTCCGGCGGCAGCGGTGGTGCGGGCGGTGACAGCGCCTCGGACATCGCCGCCTCCCCGCTCGCCGCGAAGTCCCCGCTCGCCTCGCCCCGTACCGGGAAGTCCGCCGCGCCGGTCCTCACGGAGGCGGGAGCCCGGGCCGCGCTGATCACCGAGGCCGACCTCGAGGACAACTGGACGCAGGTCAAGGACGCCGCGACCTGGGGCGACAAGCTCGTCATCGGCAAGGTCGACGTGGGCGCCCTCCTCACCGCGAAGACGGACGCCGCCGACTGCCAGAAACTGCTCGACGCGCTCTACGGCGACGATCTCCTCGGCAAGCCCTCCGGCGCGTCCGCGCTGACCGGGTTCGAGCAGAGCGACTCGCGGCTGCTGTACCAGGTCGCCGCCTACGACCGGGCCAGGCTCGGCGCCTCCCTGAACTGGCTGAAGACGCTGCCGGTGAAGTGCGACCAGTTCACCGCGACCGACTCCAAGGGCGGGCGGCGCACGGTCCAGGTCATCGAGGACCCGGTGCCCTCCGTGGGCGACGCAAGGCAGGGTCTCCAGGTGACCGTCACCGGCACGGGCGCCGCCCAACCCACCACGCTCACCCTTCAGTTGGCGGTCGTCCGGGTCGGCACCGACGCGATCACCGTCACGTCGGGCGGCCTCAACGGCACTGAGTCGGGTACGACCAAGGCAGCCGTGGAGCAGGGCACCTCGCACCTGAAGGACGTCCTGGCCGGGAAGACACCGCCCGCCCAACCCGGCAACCTGGACTGACAGTTGGCCGTCCCCGAAGAACATGTGCCCGATCGTCACGCACCCTTGGGCCCGGTGATCAACTCGCGGCACAATGGCGGGAACGGCGGACGCGGGTGACAAGGAGCCAGGACGTGAGTGAAAGCGACACCCCGGCGGAGGGACCGACCCGGCTCAACACCGGTGTGGCGCACAACGCGCGCGTGTGGAACTACTGGATCGGCGGCAAGGACAACTACGAGATCGACAAGCGGGTCGGCGCGCACGTGGCCGGCCTGTTCCCGGTGATCCGTGAAGTGGCCCGCGCCGACCGGGACTTCCTCGGCCGGGCGGTGCGGTTCCTGGCCGGCGAGCTCGGGGTACGGCAGTTCCTCGACATCGGCACCGGACTGCCGACCGTCGACAACACGCACGAGATCGCCCAGCGCGTCGCACCCGACGCGCGGATCGTGTACGTCGACAACGACCCGCTGGTGCTGATGCACGCCCGCACGCTGCTGACGAGCACCCCCGAGGGCGTCACCGACTACATCGACGCGGACGCGCACGACCCGGCGACGATCGTTCAACGAGCCGCCGACACCCTGGACTTCGAGCGTCCCGTCGCGGTGATGATGCTGGGCATCCTGAACTTCGTCCTCGACACCGAGGCCGCGCGGGAGGTCGTGCGCAACGTCATGGCCGCGGTCCCCTCGGGCAGTTACCTGGTCCTCACCCACCCCACCTTCGACGCCGACCTCGGCGGCGAGGGCAACGTCCCGGCGATGGCGTTCTGGAACGAGAACGCCACTCCCCCGATCACCGCCCGCAGCCGCGCCGACGTCGCCGCATTCTTCGAGGGCCTCGACCTCCTCGCCCCCGGTCTGGTGCCGTGCTCGCAGTGGCGCCCGGACTCCGACTCCCCGGCCGTGGTACCGCAGTTCGGAGCGGTGGCCGTGAAACCCTGACGGCGCAGCCGACCAGGACGCGACCGTGGAGGACGTATGACCACCCTTGCCGACCCACTGCCCGGCGGACGCCCCGGCGAGGTCGAGCGCGCCACCGCACTGGCCACCGAGCTGACCGGACGGGGGGTGCACGGGATCGTCCTGGCCTACGTCGACACCGCGGGCGTGGGCCGGGTGAAGACGGTCCCGACCGCGAAGCTCGCCTCGGCCGCGGCCTGGGGCGTCGGCATGTCCCCGGTGTTCGACACCTTCCTCGCGAACGACTCCATCGTCACCACCGACGTCCTGGGCTCACCGGACGGCGACCTGCGCCTGTACCCCGACCTCGACCAGCTGGCCGTCCTGTCCGGGCAGCCCGGCTGGGCCTGGGCGCCGGTCGACCGGATCACCCAGGAGGGCGAGCAACACCCGGGCTGCAGCCGCACGTTCCTGCGCCGCGTCGTCACGGACGCGGAGCGGCGGTGCGGGGTCACCTTCCGGGCGGGCATCGAGATCGAGTGGGCGCTCGGCCTGGACACCGCACCCGCCGGCGAGTTCGTCCCCGCCACGACCGGCCCGGCGTACAGCGCGACCCGACAGGTCGAACTCAGCGACTACGGCGCCGAGTTGCTGTCGGCCCTGGCGGCGCAGGGCGTGGACGTGGACCAGTTCCACCCCGAGTACGCGGCCGGGCAGTTCGAGCTGTCGGTCGGCGCGCTCGACCCGGTCGCGGCGGCCGACCGCAGTGTCCTCGTACGGCAGACCGTGCGCGCGGTCTCCGGGCGGCACGGCCTGCGCGCCTCGTTCACACCGGCCGTCCTCGCCCAGGGCGTCGGCAACGGCGGGCACATCCACCTCTCGGCCTGGCGCGACGGCGCGAACCTGCACACCGGGGGCGACCGCCGCTACGGCATGACGCCCGACGCCGAGTCGTTCGCGGCCGGGATCCTCGCCCGCCTCCCGGCCCTCACCGCCGTCACCGCGCCGAGCCCGGCCAGCTACTTCCGTCTCCAACCCTCCCAGTGGGCCGGGGTGTTCACCGCCTGGGGCCGCGAGACCCGCGAAGCCGCGGTGCGTGTCGTCACCGGTACGGCCGGGCAGCGCGCCCAGTCGGCGAACCTGGAGGTGAAGCCGGTCGACCTGGCCGCCAACCCCTATCTCGCCCTCGGCTGCCTGATCACCGCAGGCCTCGACGGCCTCACCTCCGCCGCCGCCCTGCCCGAGGAGACCACGGGTGACCCCGCACACCTCGGCGCGGCGGAGGCAACTGCCCGCGGTGTACGGCGACTTCCGACCTCCCTGGCCGAATCGGTCGCGGAGTTCCGCAAGGACGAGCTGCTGCGGGCCGCGCTGGGCCCGGTGCTCGCCGACGCGGTGATCGCCGTACGACAGGGCGAGATCGCGGCGGTGGCCGAGCTGGACGACGAGCGGATCGCGGCGGCCTACCGCTGGAAGTACTGACGATGGGCACTGGACCGGTCCACGAGGCGCTCGCCGCGCTGGAGTTGGTGGACCACCACTGCCACGGGGTAGTCACCGAGGACTTGCACCGGACGGCCTTCGAGTCGTTGCTCACGGAGGGGGACGTCTGGCCCGGCAGCGGGATCTCGCCGTTCGACAGCCCGGTCGGGATCGCCGTACGTCGTTACTGCGCACCCGTGTTGGATCTGGCGCGGCACGCGCCCGCCGACGAATACCTCGCCCGGCGGGCCGAGTTGGGGCCGGGCGAGGTCAACCGGCGTTTCCTCGCCGCTGCGGGGACGGGCGTGTTCTGCGTCGACACGGGGTTCGCCCCGCACGCCGTCACGACGCCCGCCGAACTCGCCGGGGCGGCGGGCGCGGTCGCCCATGAGGTCGTACGGCTCGAAACCGTCGCGGAGGGTGTGGCCGCGCGGGGTGTCGAGCCGGACGGGTACGCGGACGCCTTTCGAGCCGCCGCCCTGGACGCGGTGCGGCGGCCGGGGGTGGTGGGGGTGAAGTCGGTGGCCGCGTACCGGACCGGGTTCGATCTCGACCCCGCCCGGCCCTCGGAGCCGGAGGTGACCCGGGCGGCCCGCGCCTGGCTCGCCCGTGGGGGTCGCCTCGAAGACCCGGTGCTCATGCGGGAGTTGCTGTGGACCGCGGTCGACCTGGGGCTCCCCCTCCAGCTCCACACGGGCTTCGGCGACAACGACATCCGGCTGCACCGCACGGACCCCACCCTGCTGACGGACTGGCTGCACCTGATCTCCGGCACGATCCCGGTGCTGCTCCTGCACTGCTGGCCGTACCAGCGCCAGGCCGGCTACCTGGCGGCCGTCTTCGAGCGGGTGTACCTGGATGTCGGACTCACCCTGCATCATGTAGGTCCGGTCCGGGCTCGGGCGGTACTGGCTGAGGCGCTGGAGATCACACCCTTCCGCAAACTGCTGTACAGCTCCGACGCCTATGGTCTGGCCGAGTTCTACGGGCTCGGCGCGCTGGCGTTCCGCCGGGGTCTGGGGGATCTTCTCCAGGACCGGGTGGACGCCGGCGAACTGGGCCTGCCCGACGCGCTGCGACTGGCGCGCTGGGCCGGAGCGGACAACGCCCGCCGGGTCTACCGGCTATCCGACGGACACTGAAAGTATGATCAAGCAATGTCTGACATGACCGATACCACGCCCGGTTGGCTGTCCGCCGACGACCTCGAACAGGCACGCGCCCGCATGCCGATCCTGTACGTCGAGGCGGTGCCCGTCCGCGTCGACGACAGCGGCGAGGTGACCAGCATTGGCCTGCTGCTGCGCATCGGCCCCGACGGCACGGTAAACCGCACCCTCGTCTCCGGCCGCGTACTGCACCACGAGCGGGTCCGCGACGCCCTGCTGCGCCACCTGGAGAAGGACCTCGGCCCGGTCGCGCTGCCCCGCATCCCGACCTCGCTGCAGCCGTTCACCGTGGCCGAGTACTTCCCCACGCATGGCGTCACGCCGTACCACGACCCCCGGCAGCACGCGGTGTCCCTCGCCTACGTCGTGCCGGTCACCGGTGACTGCCGGCCCCGGCAGGACGCTCTCGACCTGGTGTGGTTCAGCCCGGAGGAGGCCGCCTCGGAGGCGCTGCGCAGCGAGATGCCGGGCGGGCACGGGGTGTTGCTCAAGCAGGCGCTGGCGCACGTGGGCTGCGTGTCCTGACCCGGATCGTCACCGCGGCTCAGGCAGTGTCGCCCGGGCTGCGCTGACTGCTGCCGGGCTCGCCGTTGTCGCGCCGCCACTCGACGACCAGCTCGTCCTTGGTGCCGAAACGGACCAGATGCCGGCCCACCACGTCTTCCAGCCGATCGAGGAACTCGGGCTCCGCCTCCACCGCGAGCAGCAACGCCCCCTCGGTGGCGGTCAGCGATCCTGTGCCGTCCTGGAAGACGAGACGCCCCTCCCCGGTCTCCTCGTCCCAACTGGTCTCGCTGCGCCGGCCCAGGTGGGAGGCGAGCTGCTTGGCGTAGCGCTGCGGCCGGTCGGTGACGACGCGTGCTTCGGATCGGGACATGACGGCTCCGGGGTGACGGGGGTGCACAACGACTCGATGGTGCCGGAGAGTTGGCCCCACCGCACGGACCCGACACCCGGCACGATCCGAAACGTATGGATGCCGTCCCGGTCGTCTCCCCGAGGAGGGCATCGGATGACCAGCTCCGACTCCCCTGCCGACAGCGGGATCCGGGACCCTTTCGGCACCCTGAGCAGTGCGTTGTGGATCGGCGGCGGCCAGTGGGCGGGCAATTCGACAGCTTGGGCATGCCGGGTACTCCGTTCGCTCGCCGGATGGGGGTCGTACGGCGGCACGGCGAGGAACGTAGCTCTCCCTTAATCTGCAGGCAATATCGTCAACCTAATTGTTGACGATATTGTCGAAGAGTTTGCCCGATACTGCCGACCAGGGCCGGAGCCGACGCCCGCCGCAACGTCGGCTTTCTTTCTGCGCAACTTATTGATTGTACCGACCGTTAGGTCTAATTTATCGGCTCACTGGACCTTCGCTCCGCTCACCGACGGAAGGCCGCCGATGTCCTCCCAGACCCAGCTCACTCCCCCACGGGACGACGAGAGATCGCCCTCGACGACCCGCAACGTCCTCGTCATCGTCGCTCTCGTATGGACCGTCCAACTGGTCGCGCTCATCGCCGCGTTGTCCGGCATCGCGCAGGCCGACATCGCGATCCACTTCAGGACCACCGAGATCGCATGGTTCACCCTCATGACCCTGCTGACCGGCACGTTCTTCCTGCCGTTCGCGGTCAAGGCCGCGGCCGTCTTCGGCAAGAAGCGCGTCCTGCTCGTCGCCACGGGGCTCGGCTTCACCGGCGATCTGATCGCCGCCGTCGCCACCGACTACCGCACCCTGCTGATCGGCCGCGGCATCGCGGGCATCTACACCGCCAGCGCCCCGCTCGCCTACGCCATCACCCGTGACGTCTTCCCCCGCAAGTGGGTCGGGGTCGCCAGCGGGATCCTGGCCGGCGGCGTCGGTCTCGTCGCCTTCGGTGGACCGTTCCTGTCCGGCTGGCTGCTGGACGACTACGGCTTCCGGGGCGTCCTGTGGTTCATGGCCATCAGCACGGCCGCCAGCTTCCTGCTGGTTCTGGCCTTCGTGCCGGAGAGCCCGATCCGCGCCGCGGCAGGCCGGATGGACTGGGCCGGCGGAATCCTCCTCGGCGGCGGGGTCACGGCGATCATCTACGCCGTCGGCCAGGGCACGCACTGGGGCTGGGGCAGCGGAAAGTTCATCGCCTGGGTCGCCGGTGCGGCGATCGCGCTGATCGCCTTCGTCTTCGTGGAGCGCAAGGTGGCCGAACCCCTGTTCCCGCTCTCCATGACCCGCCGCCGCCCGGTGTGGACGGTCCTGCTGGCCACGTCCATCGCGGCCGGCTCGCTCAGCGCCGTCGGCGTGGTCGTCCAACTCCTGATCCTGATGCCGAAGATCCCCACCATCTCCGAGGGCCTGGGCTGGTCCGGCACGCACAACGCCATCGTCACCAGCCCGATCAGCGCCATGATCATCATCGGGGCCGTCGGCACCGGCCTGCTCTCCCGCCGGATGGACGCCCGCATCCTGCTGGGCACCGGCGCCGCGCTCGCGGTCCTCGGCTACGGCATCGGCACCCATCTCCACCACAGCGCCCCCCAGATCATCGAGATGGGCGTGATCGCGGGACTGGGCACGGGCATCGTGATGGCGATCGTGCCCATCATGATCATCGAGGTGGTCACCCCCGAGGAACAGGCACTCGCCAACGGCGTCCAGACCCTCGGCCAGGGCGTCGCCCAGATCGTCGTCTCCCAGCTGGCCTTCGTCGTGATGGCGCAGCACGGGGCGGTCCTCAAGGGCACCCAGTTCTATCTCGACGCCGGATTCACCAACGGGCTCTGGCTGGTGGTCGGTTGCGTCGCCGCGGGCGCGGTGCTCGTCGCTCTGATCCCCAGGAGCAAGCGCCTCGACGAGGTGGAGGTCGGCCAGGCGGCCTGAACTCAGCACGCCGCGAAGGCCGTTCTCCCGGCGACGGGCGAACGGCCTTCCGCGTGGCGCTGGTTCAGGCTCCTTGGATGTACTCGGCTGCCGCGTCCAGCAGCCAGTCCGTCAGATACCCGGCGAAGGACGAACGCACCAACACCCAGAATCCGCCGCCGGGTTCGTCCCGGGCGACCAGCACGACCTGGGCGCGCGCCAGGGTGGTCTGGGCGCAGCGTCCGGCGCCGAAGGCACGCGGGTGCAGGTCCAACGGGCAGCCGTGGGCGAGCAGGTCGCGGGCCCGGGCACCCGAGACGAGAAGGGTGGTGCGCTGGGCGGACACATCGGTGACGGCCACATGCTCGTCACCGCTCGCCGCCCGGATCCGGTCCTCCACGTCCCGCTGGATGTCCGGCGGCCCGACCACGAGCCATTCGTCGGGACCGAGCCACAGCGCCCTCAACTCCCCTGCCCGCACCACTGTGTTGGGCTCCAGGGGCAGCGACAGACCAAGAGCGAGTCCTACGGCGTCCGCCGCCGCGCCCTTCGCGTCGAGCCGGACGTTCACCTGGGCCAGGAAGGGCAGCTCGGCCAGCCGGACCGCACCGCCGCAGGAGCGGGTCGCGGCGGCCAGCCGGTCCGCGGCACCCGCGAGGGGGCTGCGGCGCGGCACGGAGAGGGCGGTGTCAGCCATCGCGGCGGGCTCCTTCGGGGTCGTAGAGGACGGGGCTCGCGACGGTGACCGGGATCAGGCGGTCGCCCACCGGGGCGTAGAGGCGTTCGCCGATGCGGTCCCGGCCGCCCTTGATCAGGGCGAGGGCGAAGGTGCGGCCGAGGGCGGCACTGCGGTAGCTGGAGGTCACGTGACCGAGCATCGGGACGGGCGGGGCCGGGAGCACACTGTCGGCGATCAGTTGGGTGCCCTCGGGGAGGAAGGCGGCGGGGTCGTCGGGGAGCAGGCCGACCAGGTGCTTGCGGTCTGGGCGGACTGCGTCGGCGCGAGCGTAGGAGCGCTTGCCGATGAAGTCGGGCTTCTTCTTCGAGACCGCCCAACTCATGCCCAGGTCCTGGGGAGTCACCGTGCCGTCGGTGTCCTGGCCGATGATCGGGTAGCCCTTCTCGGCGCGCAGGACATGCATGGTCTCGGTGCCGTAGGGAGTGATACCGAAGGGGGCGCCGGCCTCGTACAGGGCCTCCCACAGGGCGAGGGCCTCCCACGGTGACACGTTGATCTCGTAGGCGAGTTCACCGGAGAAGCTGATCCGGCACACCCTGGCCTCGATGCCCGCGACGGTGGTGTCCCGCCAGGCCATGAACGGGAAGTCGTCGTTGCCGACGGCCAGTTGGGGCGCGAGCGAGCCGAGCACCTCGCGGGAGCGGGGGCCGACCAGGGCGACCGTGGCCCACTGTTCGGTCACCGAGGCGCAGTGGACGCGGAGTTCGGGCCACTCGGTCTGGTGCCACTCCTCCATCCAGTCCAGTACGGCGGCCGCGTTGCCGGTGGTCGTGGTGACCAGGTAGCGGTCCGGGGCGAGGCGGATGGCGGTTCCGTCGTCGAAGACCATGCCGTCCGGGCGGCACATGACGCCGTAGCGGATCATGCCGACCTTCAGGTTGCTCATCATGTTGGTGTAGAGCCGGTCGAGGAAGACGGGGGCGTCCGGGCCCTGTACGTCGATCTTGCCGAGCGTGGAACCGTCCATGAACGCGACGCCCTCGCGGGCCGCGGCGCACTCGCGCAGGACCGCGGTCTCCATGTCCTCGCCGCTCTGCGGGTAGTACCAAGGGCGCTTCCACTGGCCGACGTTCTCGAACTCGGCGCCGTGCATGACGTGCCAGTCGTGCAGCGCGGTCGTACGGATCGGGTCGTGCAGCGCGCCCCGGTCGCGGCCTGCCAGGGTGGCGAAGGAGACGGGGGTGTAGGGCGGGCGGAATGTTGTTGTGCCGAGCGACGACACGTCCACGCCGAGGAGTTCGGCGACCACTCCGCTTGCCAGGATGCCGGAGGTCTTGCCCTGGTCGTTGGCGGTGCCTGCTGTTGTGTAGCGCTTGGTGTGTTCGACCGAGTTGAGGCCGGCGGTGGTGGCGCGGGTCAAGTCGCCTACGGTGACGTCGCGTTGGAGGTCCACGAAGCGGGGGGCTTCGGTCGCGGAGGGGACCAGGAAGACCTGCATGGCGGGGGTGGTGCCGGGTTCGGTGGGCACCTGGGGCAGGTTCGGGGCCTCGGCGGTGTAGCCCTCGGCCTCTATCGCGCGGGTGCCTGCGGCTGCGCCCTGTGCGAGGGCTTCCGCCAGGTCCGACGCCCCGTTCGCGCTGCCCGCGACCTCGACCAGCTGGCGGCAGGTGTCGGGGACGAAGGAGCCGAGGGTGTCGTCGTAGCGGAGTTTGCCGCCCGCCTGGCTGTAGAGGTGGGCGACCGGGTTCCAGCCGCCCGAGACCAGGAGGAGGTCGGTCGCGAAGTGCCTTGTCGTGCCTGCGGTTTGGGCGTACGGGGCTACCGTCACGGCGGTGAGTCGCGGGGCGCCCTCGGTGGCGACGACTGCGTGTCCGGTGAGTACCTCGATGCCGGCCTCGCGGGCTCGGCGTGCCCACTCCGTCGGCTCGTTCTCGGACGGGCGGGTGTCCACGATCGCCGCGATGTGGATTCCGGCCCTCGCCAGGTCCAACGCGGCTGCGTACGCGCTGTCGTTGGTGGTGAAGACGACTGCCTGGCGGCCGGGCAGGACGCCGTGGCGGTTGAGGTAGGCGCGGGCCGAGGCGGCGAGCATTACTCCGGGGCGGTCGTTGTCCGCGAAGGCGAGGGAGCGTTCGTGGGCCCCGGTCGCCAGGACCACTCGCCGGGCTCGGATGCGCCAGACGCGTTCGCGGGAGACGTGAGTGGGGGCGGCGGCGCCGAGGTGGTTCGTGCGGCGTTCTACGGCGAGGAGGTGGTTGTCGTCGTAGTGGCCGAAGACGGTGGTGCGGGACAGTACGCGTACGTCGGGGGCGGCGGTGAGTTCCCCGCTCAACTCCGCTACCCAGTCGAGGATTTGGGCCGTGTCGAGGAGACTGCCGCCCAGTTCGGGGCGGTCGTCGGCCAGAATGACTCGGGCTCCGGTGCGGGCTGCCGCGGCGGCGGCTGCGAGGCCGGCGGGGCCTGCGCCCACGACCAGGAGGTCGCAGTGGGCGTGGACCGCGTCGTAGCGCGCCGGGTCCGGTTCCGTGGCGAGGCGGCCCTGGCCGGGGAGGCTGGTCGCGACGAGGCCGTCGTACAGCTCGACGGTCGTGGCCGGCAGCATCGGCTCGGGGAACGGGGCCTCGATCTGGATGACCGCGTTGGGTTCTTCCACTCCGGCGGTGAAGATGCCTCGGGGGCGGCCGAGTTTGATGCTGGTGCCGGTTTGGATGATGCCGTTGGCGAGGAGGGCGGAGGCGAGGGTGTCGCCCTTGTAGCCCGTGTATTGGGTGCCGTCGAAGGTGAAGGTGAGGGGGGTGTCCCGGTGGATTCGGCCGTGGGTCGGGTGGCGGAACGGATGACCCGCGGCAGAGCCGCTGATGGATGCAGCGCCCCCGCCGCCCCTACCCGTCCCGTCCTCCAGGGGCTCTGCCCCTTCGACCCTGTTCCCAGGGGGTTCTGCACCCTGAACCCCCGTCGGCCCTGAGGGGGCCTCGTCCTCAAACGCCGGACGGGCTGAATTCGCCTGACGTGGTTCGTTTGTGTCCGGGCGTTGCTCGCCCGACCTGTACACCGTCAGGATCTCGTTCGTCGACGTGTCCCGTACCGCGTTGAACCACCGCCGGCAGCCCGCCGCGTGGCTCCAGCGTTCCGCGAAGGGGCCCTTGGGGTTGGCGCGGAAGAAGAGGTAGCGGGCCCACTCCTCGTCGGTCAGGTCGGCCGGGTTCTCCGGGTAGGCCACGTGGGCCTGGCCGCCGTAGTGGAACTCGGCTTCGTCGCGGGGCCCGCACCAGGGGCAGGGGATCAGCAGCATGGTTCGGGCTCCCTAGTGGGCCACCGCGGCGGCGCCGTGCTCGTCGACGAGCGCGCCGGTGGTGAAACGGTCGAGCGAGAAGGGGGCGTTGAGGTGGTGAGGGGTGTCGTGGGCGATGGTGTGCGCGTAGACCCAGCCGACACCCGGGGTGGCCTTGAAACCGCCCGTTCCCCAACCGCAGTTCAGGTAGAGGTTGTCGATCGGGGTGAGGCCGACTATGGGTGAGGCGTCGGGGGTGACGTCCACGATGCCGCCCCAGGTGCGCAGGACATGCGCTCGGGCGAAGACCGGGAACAGCTCCAGGGCCGCCGCCATTTGCTCTTCGATGATGTGGAACGCGCCGCGCTGCGTGTAGGAGTTGTACGAGTCGATGCCCGCGCCCATCACCAACTCGCCCTTGTGCGCCTGGCTTACGTACACGTGGACCGCGTTGGACATGACGACCGTGGGGTGGACCGGCTCCAGCAGTTCCGACACCAGGGCCTGCAACGGGTGGCTCTGGAGCGGGAGTTGGATGCCTGCCATGGCCGCGAGGACGGAGCTGTGGCCGGCCGAGCAGAGTGCCACCTTGCCCGCCGCTATCGGGCCCAGTGTCGTCTGTACGCCGATCACCCTTCCGTCGACGATGTCCAGGCCGGTGACTTCGCAGTTCTGGATGATGTCGATGCCCGCGGCGTCCGCCGAGCGGGCCAGGCCCCACGCCACGTGGTCGTGCTTGGCTATGCCCGCGCGTGGCTGATACGTGGCCCCCATCACCGGATAGCGCACGTCCGGGGAGACGTTGACGATCGGGCAGACCTCTTTGACCTGCCGTTCGTCGAGCCACTCCGCGTCCACGCCGTTCAGGCGGTTGGCCTCCACGCGGCGCACGCTGTCCCGGACGTCCTGGAGGCTGTGGGCGAGGTTGAGCACTCCTCGCTGGGAGAAGAGGATCGGGTAGTCCAACTCCTCCTCCAGCCCCTCCCACAGCTTCAGCGCGTGCTCGTAGATGCCCGCGCTCTCGTCCCACAGGTAGTTGGACCGGATGATCGTGGTGTTGCGGGCCATGTTGCCGCCCGCGAGCCAGCCCTTCTCCAGCACCGCTACGTTCGTGATGCCGTGGTTCTTCGCCAAGTAGTGGGCGGTGGCCAGGCCGTGGCCTCCGCCGCCGACCACGATCACGTCGTACGAGCGTTTCGGCTCGGGGGTGCGCCAGAGCCAGTCGGGGTGTTCGGGGAGGTCGGCGCCCGGGGTGCGCGGGGTCATCGGGGGTCGTCCTCCTCGGACAGGTGCGGGTAGAGCGGGTGCTTCGCCGCGAGGGCTTCCGTGCGGGTGCGCAACTCGGCGATGTCCGGGTTCGGTTGGAGTGCGAGCGCGATCACGTCGGAGACCTCGGCGAAGTCCTCCTCCGTGAAGCCGCGCGTGGCCAGCGCCGGGGTGCCTATGCGCAATCCCGACGTGACCATGGGCGGGCGCGGGTCGAAGGGGACGGCGTTGCGGTTGACGGTGATGCCGATCTCGTGGAGGAGGTCTTCCGCCTGCCTGCCGTCCAGTTCCGAGTCGCGCAGGTCGACCAGGACCAGGTGGACGTCAGTGCCGCCGGTGAGGACCTTCGCCCCGGTGGCGGCCACGTCCGGCCGCGTGAGGCGTTCCGCGAGGATGCGGGAGCCGGCGAGTGTGCGGGCCTGGCGTTCGGCGAACTCGGGTGAGGCCGCGACCTTGAACGAGACCGCCTTCGCGGCGATGACGTGCTCCAGGGGGCCGCCCTGCATGCCGGGGAACACCGCCGAGTTGATCTTCTTGGCGAGGTCGGCCTCGTTGGTGAGGATCACTCCGCCGCGCGGGCCGCCGAGGGTCTTGTGCGTTGTCGTCGTGGTCACGTGGGCGTGCGGTACCGGGTTCGGGTGCAGCCCGGCGGCCACGAGGCCCGCGAAGTGCGCCATGTCGACCATCAGGAGCGCGCCCACCTCGTCGGCGATCCGCCGGAAGGCCGCGAAGTCCAACTGCCGTGGATACGCCGACCAGCCCGCGATGATCATCTTGGGGCGGTGTTCCTTGGCGAGGCGCTCCACCTCGTCCATGTCGACCAGGTTGTCGGTCTCGGAGACGTGGTACGGCACCACGTTCAGCATCTTGCCGCTGTAGTTGAGGCGCATGCCGTGGGTGAGGTGTCCGCCGTGCGCGAGGTCCAGGCCGAGGATCGTGTCGCCGGGCTTCAACAGGGCGAAGAAGACTGCCGTGTTGGCCTGTGCGCCCGAGTGCGGCTGGACGTTGGCGAAGCCCGCGCCGAAGAGGGACTTGATGCGCTCGATCGCCAACCGCTCGGTGACGTCGACGTGTTCGCAGCCGCCGTAGTAGCGGCGGCCGGGATAGCCCTCCGCGTACTTGTTGGTGAGGACCGAGCCCTGTGCCTCCAGTACGGCGGAGGGCGCGAAGTTCTCGGAGGCGATCATCTCCAACGTGGACTGCTGGCGGTGCAGTTCGGCGCGGAGCGCGGCGTGGACCTCCGGGTCCAGTTCGGCGAGGGGCGTGTTCAGCGCGTTCATTCGGCGTTCTCGTCCTTCCGGCTAACCGCGGAGGCGGGACATCGTCGGGTCGAACAGTGGCTCCGCCGCTACGACCGCCTCGACGCGCTCGTCGAAGTAGCCGATGTGCAACTGGGTGCCAGGGGTGGCGAGTTCGGTCGGCAGCCAGGCGTAGGCGATGCCCTTGCCGATCGTGTAGCCGTAGGCGGCGCTGGTGACGTAGCCGACGGCGCGCTCGCCGTCGTAGACAGGCTCCTTGCCCATGACGACGGAGCCCGGGTCGTCGATGGTGAGGCAGGTCAACTGCCGCTGTACGTCGGTCTTGCGGCGTTCCAGGGCCGCCTTGCCGATGAAGTCGCCCTTGTCGAGTTTGACGGCGAAGCCGACGCCGGCCTCGTAGGGGTCGTGCTCGTAGGTCATGTCGGTGCCGAAGGAGCGGTAGCCCTTCTCCAGGCGGAGGCTGTTGAAGGCGCCTCGGCCCGCGATGACACCGCCGAGGGGTTGCGCGGCCTGCCACAGGGTGTCCCAGAGTTTCTGGCCCTGGTCGGCGGTGGTGTACAGCTCCCAGCCGAGTTCGCCGACGTAGGAGAGGCGCATGGCGGTGACCGGGACCGTTCCAATGTAGGCCCGCTTCGCGCGGAAGTATTTGAGGCCCTCGTTCGTGAAGTCCTCGTCCGTCAGAGGCTGGAGGACCTTGCGGGCCAGTGGGCCCCACAGGCCTATGCAGCAGGTGCCGGGGGTGATGTCTCGGACCTGGACCGTTCCATCGGAGGGGAGGTGGCGGGTGAACCAGTCGAGGTCGAGGTTCCCGTTGGCGCCGACCTGGAAGAGATCACGGGACAGGCGGGCGACGGTGATGTCGCTGCGGATGCCGCCGTCCTCGTCCAGCAGGAGGGTGTACGTCACCGAGCCGACCGACTTGGCGACCTTGCCGGTGACCAGGCCCTCCAGGAAGTCGGCGGCGCCGGGGCCGGTCACTTCGAGGCGCTTGAGGGCCGTCATGTCGTACATCGCGACCGTCTCACGGGTGGCCTGGGCCTCGGCGCCGACGATGGGCGACCAGTACTGGGCCGCCCAGTCGTTGGGGGTCGGGATCGAACGGCCTTCCACCAGGCCCGAGTTGGCCTCGTACCACTGCGGGCGCTCCCAGCCGCCTGCCTCCAGGAAGACCGCGCCGTGTTCCTGCTGGCGGGTGTGGAAGGGGCTGGTGCGGATCGGGCGCGGCTTACCGGACGGCTGGAGGGGGTGGAGGATGTCGTAGACCTCGACGAAGTTCTGGCAGTCGCGGGCCAGGACGTATTCCGGGGCGAGTTGGTGCTGCTCGAAGCGGTTGACGTCGCACTCGTGGAGGTCGAAGGACGAGCTGAAGCCGTCGACCAGCCACTCGGCCATCGCGCGGCCGACGCCCGCCGAGTGCGTGACCCAGACCGCCTCGGCGACCCAGAAGCCCTTGACGTCCGGGGACTCGCCGAGGAGGGGGAAGTTGTCGGTGGTGAAGGAGAAGAGGCCGTTGATGCCCTCCTCGACCTTCGCGTCCTTCGTCGCGGGGAGCAGGGACTGGGTCTCCGTCCACGCGGGCGCGAAGTCGTCCTCGGTGAACTTGAGGACGGACGGCATGTCGTCGGCCTCGTCGACGGAGAGGATGTCGTCGGCCGAGATGGGCATCGGGCGGTGGCCGTAGTAGCCGATACCGATGGCGTCGAAGCGGTCGCGGTAGTAGAGGTCGGCGTCCTGGTGGCGCAGGATCGGGCGGACCGCCTCCTCGGTCTGGCCGGCGAGGGCGGGTACCGGTCCGGTCCAGGCGAGCTGGTGGCCGAGCGGGGTCAGCGGGAGGTTCATGCCGACCATGCGGGCGATCTTCGGGCCCCAGATGCCGGCGCAGCACACGACGATGTCGGCGGGGAGCTCGCCCTGGTCGGTGAGGACGCCGGTGACGCGGCCGTCGGTCTGCTGGACGTCCAGGACCTCGTGGCGGGCGAGGAAGGTCACGCCGCGCTCCGTTGCCCGGCGGATCTGGGCCTCGACGGCCAGGACGGCTTTCGCGAGGCCGTCGGTGGGGACCAGGAGGCCGCCGAGGACCTTGTCGGGGTTGAGGAGCGGGTGCTGTGCCACGCACTCCTCGGGGGTGAGCAGGCGGGCCTCGATGCCCCAGGCGGTGATCCAGCCGTGGCGGCGGTGGAGTTCGACGACCCGCTCGGGGGTGGTGGCGACTTCGAGGCCGCCGACCTGGAGGAAGCAGGGCTTGCCGTCGACGTCGAGGGAGCAGAACTTCTCGACGGTGTAGCGGGCCAACTCGGTCATGGTCTTGGAGGAGTTGGTCTGGAAGACCAGGCCCGGCGCGTGCGAGGACGAGCCGCCGGTGGCGGGCAGCGGGCCCTGGTCGACCACGGTCACTTCGGTCCAGCCTCGCGCGGAGATCTCGTCCGCGAGCGCCGCCCCCACGACACCCGCTCCGATGATCACCACTCGGGGTCCCGCCATCGCCGCACCTCCGGAATTCAGAACCGCCCAGTTGCTTGCTGCGCAACGTGATTCAAGTTGCGCAACTCAGCGTGCCTTCCGCGGGAAGGGGGTGTCAAGGGGTCCGTGACGTCCGAAAACAGCCCGAAACACGCCCCGGACACGGCGATGCCCGGCGGGCGGTACGCATGGGTGCGCGCACCGCCCGCCGGGCGTGTTGGACCGGTCCTCGACCTCGGGCTACTTCAGCCAGGCAGCGACTTTGTCGGGGTTGGCGTCGACCCACTTCTTCGCGGCCGCGTCGTCGGACAGCTTGTCCACGGCGATCCACTTGGCCACTTCGTTCTGGTCGTCGTTCGTCCAGTTGAAGTTCTTCACCAGGTTGTAGGCGGGGCTGCCCGACTTGGCGAACTTCGCGCTGACGATCTTGTCCAGGTCGTAGTCGGGGTAGTCGCAGGCGACCTTCGCCGGGACGACGTCGCAGCCCGTCGTGTACTTCGGGAGGTTCACCCTGACGAGCTTGACCTCGTCGAAGAACCACTGCGGTGAGTAGAAGTAGCCGATGAACGGCTTCTTGTTCTTCTCCGCCTGCCGGAAGGACTGGATCAGCGAGGTCTCGCTGCCTCCCTGCACCACCTTGAAGTTCAGCTTGAGGTTCTTCACCAGCGCCTCGTCGTTGGTGACGTACGACGGGTCGCCGTCCAGCAACTGGCCCTTGCTGCCCGACTCCGAGGTCTTGAAGAGCGACGCGTACTTGTTGAGGTTCTTCCAGTCAGTGATGTCCGGGTACTTCTTCACCATCCACGGCGGTACGAACCAGCCGATGACGCCCGTGTTGCCGGTCGAGCCGGCCTCCACCGCCGTCTTCTGGCCGGAGATGTACTTCTTCTTCAGCTCCGCGTGACCCCAGTTCTCCAGGACGGCGTCGATCTCGCCCGTGCCGAAGCCCTGCCAGGCGACCTGCTCCTTGAGGTTCTTCTTGGCGACCGTACAGCCGAGCTTCTTCTCGGCGACGTACGCGACGACCGCCGCGTCGGCCTCGTAACCCACCCACGGGTTGACCGCGAGGTTGAAGGTCCCGCACTTGGCCGAGCTGCCCGAGCTGCTGCCCGAGCCCGAGGACGTGTCGCCGACCTTCGCCCCGCCGCACGCGGTGAGGGAGAGGCCGAGGACGGCCAGGCCGGCCGCGCCGGTTCGCCAGTGTCTTGCCATGGTGTCGTGCTCCTTTAAGCGCTGGTTCGGCGCGCGGCCGCCTGAGTGATCCGGTCGAACATGACTCCGAGCAGTACGATGGCCAGCCCCGCCGCCAGCCCCTTGCCGTACAGCTCGCCCTGCGAGAAGCCGGCCACGACGTCGTAGCCGAGGGCGCCGGCTCCCACCAGGCCGCCCACAACAACCATCGACAGCACATAGATCAGGCCCTGGTTGGTCGCGAGAGACAGGGCGCTGCGTGCCATCGGCAGCTGAACCTTGGTGATGATCTGCCAGGTGTTGCACCCGGCCGCGGTGGCCGCCTCGACGGTGGTCTCGGGCACGGCCCGGACCCCGTCGGCGGTGATCTTGATGGCCACCGGTACGGCGTAGACGACGGCGGCGACGATCGCGGTGAAGCGCGTCGCGCCGAACAGCGCCAGGAACGGCACCAGATAGACGAACGGCGGCATGACCTGCGCTGCGTCAAGGGTGGGCCGCAGCACACGGTCCACCATCGTGCTGCGCCCCATCCACACCCCGAGGGCGATGCCGAACAGCATCACGATCGCGGTCGCCACGATCGTCGAGGCCAGCGTGGTCATGGCGTCCGACCACACGCCGGTGCCCACAATCAGTCCGACGCACACGGCAGTTGTGACCCCGGAGCGCCAGCCGCCGACGACCACGCCGATGCCGATCAGGGCCGCGCCGACGAGCCACCACGGGGAGTCGGTGAGCAGCGACTGGAACGGGTTGAGCAGACCGTTGGTGATCCCGTCCCGGAAGGCGTTGGTGACGCCGGAGAGGTTGTCCTGCGCCCAAGTCGTCACGCTGTCCGCCGCGTTGGCGATATGGCTGCCGGTGGTTCCGTCGCCGGGGTACTGCGCCGCCCACAGGTAGGTGTGCGACAGGTAGATCAGTACTACGACGACCACGGCACCCGCACCGAGCAGCGGGCGGCGCCACTTGAGGAACCGGCCAGACGAATTGCGGGCCTGTTCCGCCCTGGTGCTGGACGCGGTGGTGACCCGGTCCAGGACGATGGCCATGATGACGATCGCCAGGCCCGCGTTGAACGCCGTACCGACGTCGAGCGATTCCAGAGCCTGCATGACGGTCTTGCCGAGCCCGGGCGCGTCGATCAGGGCCGCGATGGTGACCATGGCGAGGGCGGCCATGATGGTCTGGTTGACGCCCATCACCACGGTCCGCTTGGCCATCGGCAGCAGCACCTTGAGCAGCGACTGCCAGCGGGTCGAGCCCATGGAGTCGGCCGCCTCGACGGTCGTCTCCGGGACGTTGCGGATGCCGTGTGCGGTGATGCGGATCGCTGGCGGGGCCGCGTAGATCACCGTGGCGATCACGGCGGAGGCCGGGCCGATGAGGAAGATCAGGGTGAGCGGGGCCAGGTAGACGAAGGTCGGCATCGTCTGCATGAAGTCGAGGAAGGGCGTGATGATCCGGTTGAACCGGTCGGACAGCCCCGCCCACACGCCGAGCGGGATCGCGAACACCAGTGCCACGAGCACGGCGGAGAGGGTGAGCGCCAGGGTGTCCATGCTCTCCTGCCACAGGCCCTGGAGCCCGAAGAAGGCGAAGCCGGCCATGGCGAGGAGCGCGACCCGCCAGTTGCCGACGGCCCAGGACACGAAGCCGGTGATGCCGACGACCCCGAGCCAGCCGATCTGCGGCAGCGGGCGGTCGCCGCTCGGCTGCGAGATCAGGTCCTGGACGAAGGTCACCAGGTTGTCGATGACCAGCCGGATCTCGTTGAAGAAGTAGAGGAACAGGGGGTTGGAGTTGCGGTTCGCGCCGACCGAGTCGTTGAGGTCGTTGAACCACCGGTGCAGTCCGGTGAGATCGGCCGCCGCGAGCGTCAGCGTCTGCTTCCCGCGCAGCACGGCGAACAGCACCAGCCACACGACGAGGATCGCGCCGACCATCATGGGCCGGGTGATCTTGCGGCGCGGGCCCTTCAAGTCCGGTACGGCGTCCGCGACTTGGGCTGCGGGTTCCGGTTTCTCCACGGCGACGGTCATCACGCGTCGCCTTCCCGCCCGGCGACGACCGCGAGGATCTCCTCGTCGCCGACGATGCCGAGCAGCTTGCCGTTCTCGACGACCTTGACCGGCTTGTCGGCGGCGAGCACCGCGCGCGTGGCCTCGCGTACGACGACGTCCGGGCCCAACTCAGGGCCGTCCAGGGCGTCTCCGTCCACCGCCGGCCGCATGATCCAGCGCAGGGTGAGGACGTCACCGCGCGGCACGTCCTTCACGAACTCGCGCACGTAGTCGTCGGCGGGCGCCCCGACCAGTTCGTCACCGGTCCCGCACTGCACCATCTTGCCGTCGCGCATGATGAGGATGCGGTCGCCCAACTTGAGGGCCTCGGACAGGTCGTGGGTGATGAACACCATGGTCTTGCCGACCTCGTGGTGCAGCCGGATGACCTCGTTCTGCATGTCACGGCGGATCAGCGGGTCGAGCGCGGAGAACGGTTCGTCGAAGAGGAGGACGTCCGGGTCACCGGCCAAGGCCCGGGCGAGACCGACGCGTTGCTGCATACCGCCGGAGAGCTGGTCGGGGTAGGAGTTCTCGTATCCCGACAGTCCCACCAACTCGACGACTTCCAGGGCCCTTTTGGTGCGCTCCGCCTTGCTCATGCCGCGGATCTCCAGGCCGAAGGAGACGTTGTCGACGACCCTGCGGTGCGGCAGCAGCCCGAAGTGCTGGAAGACCATGGAGAACTTACGGCGGCGCAGCTCGCGCAGCCGCTTGGCGTCCGCGTCCCGGATGTCCTCGCCCTCGAAGACGATCTCACCCGCGGTGGGTTCGATCAGCCGGGTCAGACATCGCACCAGGGTGGACTTCCCGGAGCCGGAAAGACCCATGACGACGAAGACCTCGCCGGGCGAGACCTCGAAGTTCACATCGCGTACGGCGGCCGTGCAGCCGGTGCGGTCCATCAGTTCACGGCGGGTCAGCCCGCACAGTTCCTCTGAGTCGGGTACCTGGTCCGCCTTCGGCCCGAACACCTTCCACAGCTTGCGCACGGAGATGACCGGGGTGGGGCCCGAGTCCTGGGGCGTGCCGCGCCGCTGCGGCACCTCGGTCTGTGCTGGGGTCACGATCGACCTCTTTTCGGCGTTCAGCCGCGGAACCAGTGCTGCGGCCGGGGTTGGATGTTCTGCCAGATGTGCTTGGGCTCTCGGTACTCGTTCAGGCCGGTCGGTCCCAACTCCCGGCCCACGCCCGAGTGTCCGAAGCCACCCCATTCCGCCTGCGGCACATAGGGGTGGTAGTCGTTGATCCACACCGTGCCGTGCCGCAGCCGCCGGGCGACCCGCTGGGCCTTGCCCGCGTCCTGGGTCCAGACGGCGCCGGCAAGTCCGTACTCGGTGTCGTTGGCGATGCGGACGGCGTCGTCCTCGTCGGTGAAGCGCTCGACGGTCAGGACCGGTCCAAAGGACTCCTCGTGCACCACCCGCATGTCCTGCGTGCACGCGTCGAGGACGGTCGGCGGGTAGAAGTGGCCGTCGGCTAGGGCGAGTTCGGTCGGGCGCTCGCCACCGCAGCGCAGTACGGCACCCTCCGCGATACCGGCCGCGACATACGCCTCGACCTTCTCGCGGTGCTGTGCGGAGATCAGCGCGCCGGTCTCGGCCTCGGGGTCGAAGGGTCCGCCGAGCCTGATCTGCCGCGCGCGGCGCACGAGTTCGTCCACGAACCGGTCGTGCAGCGAGTCCTCGACGATCAACCGGGCGCCGGCGGAGCAGACTTGGCCGGAGTGGAGGAAGACGGCCGTGAGCGCGAAGTCCACGGCCGTCTCGAAGTCGGCGTCGGCGAAGACGACGTTGGGGTTTTTACCGCCCAGCTCCAGCGCGACCTTCTTCACGGTCGCGGCGGCGGTGGCCATGATGCGTTTGCCGGTCTCCAGCCCCCCGGTGAAGGACACCATGTCGACGGCGGGGTCCTCGGAGAGCGGTGCGCCCACCTCGGGCCCGGTCCCGAGGACGAGGTTGGCGGCACCGGCCGGCAACCCCGCCTCCTCCAGCGCCTTCATCAGCAGGATGGAGGTGGAGGGGGTGAGCTCACTGGGCTTGAGGACGATCGTGTTGCCGGCGAGGAGCGCCGGGGCGACCTTCCAACTGGCTTGCAGCAGAGGGTAGTTCCAAGGGGTGATGAGCCCGCACACACCGACGGGCTCGTAGACGACCCGACTTACGGCGTCGTCGCGTCCGGTGTCGATGACCCGTCCGGCGTCGGTGCCTCCGATCCCGCCGTAGTAGCGGAAGCAGGAGACGACGTCGGCGATGTCGTACTCGCTCTCCACCAGCCGCTTGCCGGTGTCCAGCGACTCGGCGCGGGCGAACTCCTTGGCGTCGCGCTCGAGGATGTCGGCGGTGCGCAGCAGGAGCGCGGCGCGCTCACGCTCGGGGGTGCGCGGCCAGGGTCCCTCGTCGAAGGCACGGCGGGCGGCGGCGATCGCGGCCTCGGTGTCGGGGCGCGTTCCCTCGGACACGGTCGCGGTGAGCGCGCCGTCGGCGGGACAGCGGATCTCACGGTGACCGCCGGCCACCGCGTCGCGCCATTCTCCGTCCACATACAGGTCTGCCACGTGTGGAGCCCTTCGAGCGAATTCCGTTGCGCATTGTGCACCGTATTGCTTGTGGTGGAACACCCTGGCGAATGTGCAGACATACGTCAAGGGGTTGGCAGATGACGATTTCGCCATGCGGCCCATTACCCGGCCGCCTCTTGACCGCGAGCCGCGCCCGGCCCAACCATGTTGCGTATCGCTCACCATGTTGCGCAACACGCACCGACGGAGGCCGCCCATGTCCCCTCGACCGCACCCTGGCCGCGAATTCGTCCTCACCCTCTCCTGCCCGGACACCACCGGACTGGTCCACGCCGTGAGCGGCTTCCTCGTCCGGAACTCCGGCAACATCCTGGAGAGCCGGCAATTCGATGATCGGCTCAAGGGCCGCTTCTTCATGAGGGTCCACTTCGACGTTTCCGATCCAAACGCCGACCTGAAAACACTGCGTTACCGATTCGGTCCGGTCGCCGAGGCATATCGCATCTCCTGGACCCTCCGGGACGCCTCGACGCCGACCAGGACCCTGATCATGGTGTCCAAATTCGGCCACTGCCTGAACGACCTGCTCTTCCGCAAGCGCACCGGCGCCCTCAACATCGAGATCCCGGCGATCGTCTCCAACCACCGGGACTTCGAGGGCCTCGCGGACACCTACGGCATTCCCTTCCACCACATCCCGGTCACGAGGGACACGAAGGCCGAGGCCGAGGCGCGTCTTCTGGAACTGGTGCGCGAGCTGGACATCGACCTGGTGGTGCTGGCCCGCTACATGCAGGTCCTCTCCGACGACCTGTGCAAGGAGCTGGAGGGCCGCGCCATCAACATCCACCACTCCTTCCTCCCCAGCTTCAAGGGCGCCCGCCCCTACCAGCAGGCGTACGACCGCGGGGTGAAGCTCGTGGGCGCGACCGCGCACTATGTGACGCCGGAGCTGGACGAGGGCCAGATCATCGACCAGGACGTGGTCCGCGTCGACCACTCGCTCGACGCGGAGGAGCTGGTGACGGTGGGGCGGGATGTGGAGGCGCAGGTGCTGGCGCACGCGGTGAAGTGGCACAGCGAGAGCCGGGTGATGGTGGACGGGAATCGGACGGTGGTGTTCCGGTAGGGGCGAGCGCTGTATACGGCTTTCGGGAGCCGTCCTTGAAGCGCTGCGGCGATCCTTGATGCACAGGCCGGCAATATCCAGCCCGTCCGGCGTTTGAGAACGAGGCCCCTTCCCGGGCCGACGGGGGCTGGGGGCGCAGCCCCCAGCCGCTAACCTCCCAACCGCTCCAACGCAGCCCGGCGCCACCTCTCCGTCTCCGCGAGCTGGTTGAAGGTAAACACGTGCAGCCCCGCCACCCTCGCCGCGGGAGCGGTCAGCGCCTCCGCGCTCCGGGCGAGCAGCCGGTCGGGCGAGTAACCTCCGGGCGCCGCGAACCGCAGGAACCAGGACGCGTGCTTCGTGAGGAAGCGCGTCGACTCCCCCACGCCGATCTTCGTCGCCATGGCCAGCAGCTTCGTGCGCTGGACCGGTCCCGCAACGCCCACGTACAGGGGCAGGGCGACGTCACGGCGTCTGATCCGGCCGACCCACTCCCCCAGCACGCGCGCGTCGAAGCACAGGTTGCTCACGATGTACGTGGCGTGCGCGCGCTTGTCCCACATGGCCTGGATGGTGAGGTCGTCGTGGATGAGGGGGTGGCTCTCGGGATAGCCGGTGATGCCGACGCGGGCGAACGGGCCGCCCAGTTCGCCGAGCCGGCGCAGCACCGGCAGCGCCCCGTCGTAGACCCCGGCGGGTGGATCGGCGTCGCCGGCCGGGACGAACACGTCGTCGACTCCGGCCTGTTGGAGCCGGTCGACGACGTCCTTGAGGTGCGCGTCGTCCCGCAGCAGCCGCGCGGGCACGTGCGGCACCACGCGGTAACCGTGTGCCGCGAGCCGTCCGACGAGGTCGAGGGTCGGTTCCAGTCCCTTGACCGGCGACGCCGTCACGGTGACGACGACATCGCGCGGTACATGGGCGAGGACCTTCTCCTCGGTCGCCTTCGCGGGCAGCACCTCGTAACGGACGCTCGACAGCAGCGCCTTGAGACCGTCGCCGCCCAACCCGGCCTACCCGGCCTGCTTCTGGGCGTCGCGGTGGCGGTAGTACACGGCCTTGGAGGGAGCCAGCGGCTCCTTCCCCAGGATCAGGTCGGCCGCCTTCTCGGCGATCATCATGACGGGCGCGTAGATGTTGCCGTTGGTGACGTACGGCATGACCGACGCGTCGACGACCCGCAGCCCCTCAACTCCGTGCACGCGCATGCTGGTTGGATCGACGACGGACATCTCGTCGGTGCCCATCTTGCAGGTGCAGGAGGGGTGCAGGGCGGTCTCGCCCTCCTTGGCGACCCAGGCGAGGATCTCCTCGTCGGTCTCGACGGACGGGCCGGGCGAGATCTCGCCGTCGTTGTACGGGGCCAGCGCGGGCTGGTTGAGGAGCTTGCGGGCGACCCGAATGGACTCGACCCATTCACGGCGGTCCTGTTCCGTGGACAGGTAGTTGAAGCGCAGCGCCGGGTGCTCCAGCGGATCCTTGCTCTTGATCTTCACCGAGCCGATGGCGTCGGAGTACATGGGCCCGACGTGCACCTGGTAGCCGTGGCCGCCGGCCGGCGAGGAGCCGTCGTAGCGGACCGCGATCGGCAGGAAGTGGAACATCAGGTTGGGGTAGTCGACGTCCTCGTTGCTGCGGGCGAAGCCGCCGGCCTCGAAGTGGTTCGTTGCGGCGGGGCCCTTGCGGAAGAGCCACTGCAGGCCGATGAAGGGGGCGCGCCACTTCGCCATGTACGGCTGCATGGAGACGGGTTGCTTGCAGGCGTACTGGATGTACACCTCCAGGTGGTCCTGCATGTTCTCGCCGACGCCGGGCAGGTCGTGGACGACGTCGATGCCGAGCGCGCTCAGCTCCTCCGCGTTCCCGACGCCCGAAAGCTGAAGCAGCTGCGGGGAGTTGATCGCGCCGCCGCAGAGGATGACCTCGCGGGCGCGCACCTGGTGGGTCTTGCCGCGATGCCGGTACTCGACGCCGACGGCCTTCTTGCCCTCGAAGAGGACGCGGTTGACCATCGCGCGGGTGGTGACGGTGAGGTTGGGCCGCTTGCGTACGGGCTTCAAGTACGCCTTGGAGGCGGAGAGTCGGCGGCCCCGGCTGACGTTGCGGTCGAAGGGCGCGAAGCCCTCCTGCTGGTAGCCGTTGACGTCGTCGGTGCGCGGATAGCCCGCTTCCTGAACGGCCTTGAGGAAGGCGCCGAACAACGGGTTGGTGGCGGGCCCGCGTTCGAGGACGAGGGGGCCGTCGTGGCCTCGGAACTCGTCGTCGGGTTCGGCCGCGAGGCAGTTCTCCATCCGCTTGAAGTACGGCAGACAGTGCGCGTAGTCCCAGCTCTCCATGCCGGCGTCGGCGGCCCAGCGCTCGTAGTCCATGGGGTTTCCGCGCTGGAAGATCATGCCGTTGATGCTGCTGGAACCGCCCAGCACCTTGCCGCGCGCGTGGTAGACGCGCCGGTTGCCCATGTGCGGCTCGGGTTCCGACTCGTACTTCCAGTCGTAGAACCGGCTGCCGATCGGGTAGGTCAGCGCGGCGGGCATGTGGATGAAGACGTCCCACGGGTAGTCGGGCCGGCCGGCCTCCAGGACGAGCACCTGGTTACCCGGGTCCGCGGAGAGCCGGTTCGCCAGTGCGCTGCCGGCGGATCCACCGCCGACGATGACGAAGTCGTATTGCAGGGGAGCCATGATCTCTCGTCTCGCTCGCGCCGTAGATACGCGAGGCATGCTAATACGGGTATCGCCATACGCACCAGGTTGCGAGCAACGCAACTTGCAAGGGTCAGGTTTCCGGGTTGTTACCGGTGATCGAGCGTGTCGGGGCCGACGCGGGCGGCACACGGGAGCCCGCTCGTCCTCCGGCCTTCTTTGGTGGGGAAGCAGTGGAAGAACATCGCCCGGGACATCCCCGCGGCCTTGGCGACCTGCTCGATCATGGTCTGCTCGAAGCCGCGCGACCGACCGCCTCCCACGCGTGCGACATCGACGACGAGGCGTCGCAGGCACCTGCCTGTGCACCTGGCGGGTTCGTCGAGTCTTCGAGCATCGCGGCGATTCGGCCACGTCCGGCACCCCCGTGCGCCCCGCAATTCGGGGGCGGCCGACCGGGGCACCCCGCAACCACGCGGCGAGGAAGCGACTCAAACACGCGTGTTCGAAACCAGCGGCGGACTCGTTGTCCCGGTCATCATCAGTCGTCCCCAACCCGGCCTGCACGCGGCCCTGTTGGTGACGCATGCCGGTGGTCGCCGTGCGCACCGCCACCGGTCCACGTTTCGTTCGCCCGCCTGACCGATCGCTGGAGGAACCATGAACCCCACCCCCGTCGTCTGCGCCCATCCCGTCCCCGGACGGCCCGAGGCCACTCGGGCGGCTGCCGGTCCCCGTACGACGCTCGGTGCCGGTGCCGCCGTTACGGCGTTCGGTGCCCGTGCCGCTGTATCGCCCGCCGCGGATATGTCACGTCCGACACCGAGGTGGGGGGCATGACCGACCAGAACTCCCTTGCGGCGCCGCTCCGTTCCTGGGTCGAGAAGACCCTGGGCCCGCTCACCGCCGTACGCCGTCTCCCGAACGGCTCGTCGCCCGCAGCCGTATGGCATGTGGTCCGCGGGTCGGACAACGCCCAGCTCCACCTCAAGACCGCGCCGTCGCCGGAGGCCTTCACCCGGGAGACGTTCGCCTACCGGCACGCCGTACCCGCCCTCGGTCCCGGCAACGCGCCGTGCCTGGTGGCCACTTCGGCCCGGCACCTGGCCATGATCCTGACCGCCCTGCCCGGCGCACCCCTGTCGCAGGCGTGGCTGTCGGAGAACGCGCTGCAGACGGTCCACTGGCGAGCCGGAGCGCTCGTCGCCGAACTGCACCAGGCCGGACGGCCCACCCCCACCGCGCGCCGTGAGGCATCCGCGTTCGTGTCCCGTCTCGCCGACGCGGCCGTACGCGATGCCGACGCGGCCGGTGACCAACTGTCGTCGGCGGAACGGAAGTTCGTCATCGCGCTCGCCGACCATCTGCGTGTCCTGGACCGGTTGCCCCTGGGCTTCGTCCACGGGGGCGGCATCGAAGCAGGCCTCCGCTGGTCCGGCGGCGCGCGGCCGACGCTCCAGGACTTCGACCGGGCGCGTTTCGCCCCGGTCGTCGTCGACTTCGTCCACCTCGCCCATGGGCTGTGGGCCGAACGGCCGCTGGTGCGCGCCGCGTTCTTCGACGGCTACGGCCGCGCGCTGGGCGCCGAGGAGCAACAGGCACTGCGCTGTCTGACGGGGCTGCACGCGGTGCGGGCGCTGGCGGACAGTACTTATGGAGACCGGGCGGCGGCCCGGACGGTACTGGACCGGCTCAAGAGCGAGGTGGGCGTGTGAGGCCCGGCCTGAACTCCGTCCCGTCGAGCCGGGCATCCGTGTGCTGCCCGGCCGAGGCACTGGGAGCGGTCCAATGAGCGCCGCGTCCCGGCCGACGGTGCCCGTGGGGGCTGGGCGGGTCGCTCCGCCGCCGCCCGCCGAGCTGCGCTACGGCGGCAAGTACAGCAAGAACCCGCTGGAGGAGGCCGCGTTCGCGGCGATGGTGCGGCGGCTGCCGTCGGTGCTGTCGCGGACGGCGCGGATGGCCTGGGCGATCGACCGGCGGGCCGTACTGCTGCTGGCCGGCTGCCAGTTGGCCGTCGGCGCCGGCGCCGCGGTCCAGCTGACGGCCACCGCGCACGCGATGCGCGCGGTCTTCGGCAGCGGCCCGGTGCCCGACCGCCTC
Organism: Streptomyces hokutonensis; assembly: GCF_042751305.1. Taxonomy (GTDB): domain Bacteria; phylum Actinomycetota; class Actinomycetes; order Streptomycetales; family Streptomycetaceae; genus Streptomyces; species Streptomyces hokutonensis_A. The sequence continues at coordinate 253,328 of NZ_JBHYWD010000001.1, read as the reverse complement.
CACCAAGCGCTGCCCGCCCTCCTCGTCATCACCGTGGCCGCGATCGTCAGCAGGACGGCGACCGCGCTGTCGTCGTACGCCGACGGGCGGATCACACCGGTGCTGACCACGGAGGCGGACAGCTCCCTGGTGGCGGCGGTGTGCCGGATCGAGGCCGCCGCGCGCGCCGAGGACGGGTGCGCGGACCGGCAGGAGGCCGCGGAGATGGGTGTGGTCCGCAGCCACTTCATGGTCCAGGACGCCACCCGTCTCACCGCCGCCGTCATCCGGATGGTCACCGCGAGCGGGGTACTGACGGTGCTGCACCCCCTGTTGCTGCCTCTGCTGCTGCTCGCCGTGGTCCCCGCCGGCGTCGGTGCCGTGCTGCACGCCCGGGTCACCTACGAGACGCACTACGCGAACGTCGGCGACCGCAACGTCCGCCAGAACCTGCGGGGTTGGGCCACCAGCGCGAAGTTCACCGACGAGATCCGCGCCAACACCATGACCGGCTACCTCAACTTCTGGTACCGGACGATCTCCGAGCGCATCGACGCCCGCACCCTGACCGCCGCTCCCCGGATGCTGAGGATCGTGCTGACGAGTTCGGCGATCGGCGGGATCTTCCTCGTCGCGACCTGGGCGACGCTGGCGTGGCTGGTGAGCACCGGGAGGATCGAGCCGGCGATCGCCGGGACCGCGGTCGTCGCCGTGCAGACCACCCTCGGGGCGCTCTCCCAGGTCGTCATCTACGGCGCGGCCATGTTCCACACCTCGCTCTACCTCGCCGACATGGACTCCTTCCTGGACTACGCCGACCAACACGCGCCCAAACGCGGCGAGTTGCCGGTGACCGGGCCGGTCACGGAGATCCGGATGGAGGAGGCGGCGTACCGGTATCCGGGCAAGGAGGCCCCGGCCGTCGCCGGAGTTTCACTGACCGTGCGCCGGGGGGAGATCCTCGCGCTGGTGGGTGAGAACGGGTCCGGGAAGTCCACCCTGGTCCGGCTGCTCGCCGGCATCTTCCTGGCCGACAAGGGCACGGTCTCCTGGAACGGCGAGGACGTCACCCGTCTCGACCCCGACAGCCTGTGGGTCCGGTCCGGTCTTGTGCCCCAGTCCTTCGCGCAGTGGCCGCTGTCGGTACGGGACAACGTCACCCTCGGCCAGCCGCGCGAGGACGGCGATGCCCTGGTGTGGGAGGCGATCGACGCGGTCGGCCTGACCGAGGCCGTCCACCAACTCCCGGCCGGACTCGACACGTTGCTCGCCCGGGACGTCTGGGGCGGCAGCGAATTCTCCGGCGGCCAGTGGCAGCGCCTGGCCTGCGCACGCGCCCTCTACCGCAGAGCCGGACTGCTGATCCTCGACGAGCCGACCTCGGAGATGGACGCCCGAGGCGAACACACCATCCTGCGAAAGATCAAGGCCCTCTCCGGCGACTGCATCACGATCGTGGTGACCCACCAACTCGTCAACACCAAGATCGCCGACCGGATCCTCGTCATGGACCACGGCCGAATCACCGAACAGGGCCCCTACGACCAACTCGCCGCCGGAGGGGGGCTGTTCGCGGACCTCCTCGCTCTGTCCACCGACCGATGACGTAACCGCCACCGCGGTGCGCACGTAAGCCCTGTGCGTAGGTCCCACGGCTGTCCCGACCTGGCCGTCTTCTCCGCCGGCGAAGACGGCCACCGTGGCCGCGGTCCTGCGTCGACGCGCGGAGGCCGTTTGACCTTGACACGGTGACAAGGTCTTCACTGCTGCCCAAGGAGGTGGTCCCCATGACCATGCCGAGGCAGAACACGGATGCGATGCGTGCGCTCCAGGCGATGGAGGACACGAGTTCGTCGGTGCGGCTGCGGGCGGCGCTGGCGGTCGGGACGGTGCCTGATCCGTGCTTCGTCGGCAAACTTGTCGAGCGGTGCGCGGTCGAGCCCGAGTTCTTCGTCCGGGACATGCTGACCTGGGCGCTCACCCGTCATCCGGTGTCCCTGACGCTCCCCGCGCTGTTCAGCGCAGTGCGCTCGGAGCGTGCGCAGGCGCGCAGTCAGGCGCTGCACACGCTGTCCAAGATCGGGGACCGGCAGGCCTGGCCGGCGATCACCCGGGCGCTGTTGTCAGACGCCGACGACGAGGTGGCGAGGAGCGCCTGGCGGGCCGCGGTAGTGCTGGTGCCGGGCGGTGAGGAGTCCGCCCTGGCCACGGTGCTGGCGACACAGCTCGGGCGCGGAGAGCGGGAGACGCAGTCGAGTCTGAGCCAGGCGCTGGTCGCGCTGGGTGAGGTGATCGTGCCGGCTCTGCACGCCGCGACAAGGGTCTCCGACCCGCGTGTACGTGCGCACGCGCTCGCCACGCAAAGGCTGCTGCGCGACCCGGACGCCGGGTTCGAGTCGGCGATCGGGGAGGCCAAGCGCGTCGTGGCCCTCACCGGGGCGCCCAAGGCGGACGATGAGAACCGTGCTGATCGGTGAGGTGGCGAAACGGTCCGGGGTCAGTGCCCGCATGCTCCGGCACTACGAATCCCTCGGCCTGGTGCGGCCTTCGGGTCGTACGGGATCCGGATATCGGGAGTACTCCGCGGAGGACATCCGTCGGATCTTCCACATCGAGAGCCTACGGTCGCTGGGCCTGTCGCTGCGTGAGATCGGGCGCGCGCTCGACGACCCCGGTTTCACGCCCTCGGCGCTCGTCGGCGACCTCGTCCGGCAGACGCGCGACCGCATCGCGGCCGAGACCGAGCTGCTCACGCGGCTCGGCCGGATCCGTGCCGCGGACCCCGTCGGCTGGGAGGACGTGCTCCAGATCGTCGCGCTCCTCCAGGCACTGGGCTCGAAGAGCGCCGACGCGCGTCAGCGCGCGGTCCTCTCCTCGGGCGACGAGGTGCCGGTGGAGGCTCTGGTCGAGGCGGCACTCGGCGAGACGGAGCCGAACGTCGCGGGTGCCCTGCGCTGGGCGCTCGCGCGATCGGAGGACGGCGGCGTCCCGGCACTGCTGGCGGAGGCCCTCACCTCACCGGTGGCCGCGGTACGGGAACGTGCCGTCCAAGTCCTCGTCGAACTGCCCGGCGATGAAGCCGCCGCGCGGCTGCGGGACGCCCTCGCGAACCCCGACGCAGTCGTCCGTGGGTATGCGGCCCTGGCGCTCGGTACACGTGGTGTGACCGCCGCGGCCCCCGCGCTCGTCGACATGATCGTGGAGGGACGGAACGACACCGACGCGGCCGATGCGCTGAGCGTGCTGGCGACCGACACCGCGACAGCGGATCAGATCGCGAACAGACTCGTCGACCGCCTCGCCGACGACACCACCCGGGCACCCGCCCGCGGACGGCTGACCCAGGCACTCGCGGACATTCCGGGACCGACGGCATCACGCGCCCTCGTAGAACTGTCACGGGACGAGGACCGCGCCGTCGCGCTGACCGCCACATACCTCCTTCGGCTCCGCGACGCGCGGTGACAGCGCCTACGCACCGCGCGGCTCCGTGCCGTCACCGTTGTCGTACGACCCGGGGCTGACGAGGCCCGTCTCGTAGGCGACGACGACTGCCCGGGCGCGGGCGCGGAGGCTGAGGGCGGCCAAGGCGCGGTGCAGGGACGGTCGTTCCGTACCGCGGCGGGCGAATCGCTCGACCAGGCGGCGGGTGATGGCGGGGGCGAGCAGCGCGTCGCCGGCCCGGACCGTCCGCACTGCGACCGCGCTCCGCGCCGAGTGGACGAGCCGAACGGACACGCAACCCTCTCGCAACCTTGCGGGTGCTGCGATGGGTCCATCGCATCCGGCTTCCTCGGGACGGCAGACATGGACGACAACACCCCGCGCGTCGAACTCACCCCCGCCGCGGAGGACCTGCTGCGCCAACTGCACGCACAGCACGGCCCCCTGATGTTCCATCAGTCGGGCGGTTGCTGCGACGGCAGTGCGCCGATGTGCTACCCGGAGGGCGAGTTCCGCACGGGCGGCTCGGACGTGCTGCTCGCCGAGTTGGAGGTCGAGGGCGTGCCGGAGCCCGTGACGTTCTGGATCTCGCGCAGCCAGTACGAGGTCTGGAGCCACACGCGGCTGATCGTGGACGTCGTAGCGGGTCGCGGCAGCGGTTTCTCGCTGGAAGCACCCGAGGGGGTGCGTTTTCTCACCCGTTCCCGTGTAGTCGGCGCCTAGGAGCCCCGCCGGTCATCGTCTTCTGATGCACTTCCCCTGAGTCCTGGAGGAGTTGACGAGACATCAGGGGGCACTGTGACGCACCGTCAGGAGCGTTCCGGAGCAGCACGTTTCAGAGCCGAACGCTTAAGAACGGGCAAGTCGGCACTCGCGTTTCTCGCGGCATTCGGTGCGCTGGCCGGTGCGGCCCTGGTGGGGGCGGCACCGGCCGGCGCCGTGCCGGGCAGCGTGCGGCTCGCGCCGGGCGTCACCTACCGGCAGTTCGACATCACGGCCGCCAGGGGTGTGACCCACGCCCATGTGGTCGTGGTGGATCTGCGCAACGCCCATGTGCGGGTCAACCTGCTGTACCCGGGCGCGGTGGCGGCCCGGGAGCCGGTCTCCGAGCTGGCCGACTCGGCGGGCGCCGTCGCGGGCGTCAACGGCGACTTCTTCAACATCACCGAGACCCAGCACCCGGGCGTCGTGGCCACGGGTTCCACCGACGGACCGGCCATCGCGAGCGGTGTCGCGCTCAAGGGGGCGGTACCGGACGGCCAGCGTTTCGGGCCCGCGCTGCCGCCCGGCACGAACACGCGGAACGTGCTCGGCGTGGGTATCGACCGCGTGGCCCGGCTGGACAGCCTCACCCTCAAGGGGACGGTCGATACCCCGCAGGGCCGGATTCCGCTCGGCGGGTTCAATCAGTACGCGCTGCCGGTGAACTCCATCGGTGCGTTCACCACACAGTGGGGCAGCGTCTCCCGGGTGCGTGCCACATGTGGCACGGACACGAACCGGGCCGCCGCGTGCAGCACGGACACCTACGAAGTCACCATTCGCCACGCGCGGGTCGTGTCGGCGTCCAACACTACCGGCAGTGGCGCCATCGCCGCGGGCACCACGGTCCTCGTCGGCCGTGAGGCGGGTGCGCAGCGGCTGCGGAAGCTGTCGGTCGGTGAGCGGGTGCAGGTGCTGCACCGGCTGGTGGCGTCGAGGTCCGGGGTTCCGTACCGCTTCGCCCTGGGCGGCTACCCGGTCCTGCGGGGCGGGCAGCCGCTGGCCGGCCTCGACAACGCGACCTCGGCCGTGCGCACCGCCGTGGGGATCGCGCAGAACGGCCACCGTCTGCTGCTGTTCGCGACGGACGGCGCGGTCGCCTACCGCAGCGGTCTGACGATCGCCGAAGTCGCCGCCGAGATGCGGAAGTTGGGCTCGGTCGACGCCTTCAGTCTGGACGGCGGCGGCTCGACGACGCTGGTCGCCCGCGCACCCGGCGCGAGCGCCGTCACGGTACGGAACCACCCCAGCGGAGGCGCCGAGCGGCCCGTACCGAACGGCGTCGGGGTCTTCTCAACCCGCTGACCTCACCTCATGGATGGAGTCCGCTCACCAGATCCGCGGTGGCCGTGAGGCCGCTGTGGATCGTGGGCGCCATGCTGGTACTGGCCATGAAGAACCCGAGCAGTGCGCAGACCAGCGCATGGGAGAGCTTCAGCCCGCCGCTGCGCATGAAGATCACCGCAAGGATCAGGAGCAGCAGCACCACAGAGATGGAAATGGCCATCGTCACCCTCCTCCGCCACGCCGACGTGTCTGGTTCGCGGCGTTCGGCCGCAAGTGTGGCGTAGCGGAGGGTTCATCCGGGCTACCGACGTGTCCCCCGAACGTGTGGTGTCACCCCATGTCACGTGACCACATTGGTGTCACGCCGTGCGGTGGGCGTCCAGGAAGGCTTCCAGTCCTGCGAGGTCGTCGGTGTTGAGGAAGTCCACACCGGCGGCGAACAGCTCCTCCCACAGCGCTTCACGGGCGGGGCCCGCCAGGTCCGGGGTGTTCCAGAACCGTACGGTCTGCCCGGCCTTGTGCGCCTGCGCCACGATGTCCCGCAGCTTCTGCCGCTCGGCGTCCGGGAAGACGCCGTCGCCGAGCCAGGTGAAGTTGTTCTGCCAGTTGTCGCTGATGAGCGAGATGAAGGAGGCGGGCGCCGAGCTGCCGAGGTCGGTGAGCCGGCCGTCGTAGAAGGCGCGGCGCACGGTCTGCGCCTCCATGGGGATGCGGGCCGCGCGGTCGCCGGAGATGACGTTGGTGACCGCGCCCTGGTGGACGCGTCCGTGGGCGTAGGTGGTGAACAGGTGCTTGTAGCGCAGGAGATGACGGTCGAGTTCGAGGTACGTCGAGGAGCCCTCGGTCTTGATGTCGATCAGGAGCTGCAGCGGCTTGCGCCAACCCCGGTACACGGAGCCGTGGTTGGCCTTCACGAGGGCGGAGAGCGGGTCGAGGTAGAGGGATTCGAGGGTGCGGCTCGGGTCGAGTTCGGAGGCGTCGTGTCCGATGAGGAGTTGGTCGCCGACGAGGAAGATGTCGGCCTCGACGCTGCCGAAACGGTGGTCGAGGGCGTCGAAGAGGGGCCGGGGGTGCTCGTAGTCGTTGTGGGCGTGGGCGCGCCACAACGGGCGTCGGCGGTGCCCCTGTTCGGCGGCGAACGCGCTGCCGGCGGGCGGGGCGAGCACGACCGCGAGGGTGGCGCCGAACGCGGTGAGGGCTCTGCGACGGGTGATGAGGGCCATGGTGTTCCTCCCTGTGGGGCGGGTTCGAACCACAGGGAGTATGGGGCTGTACGGCCCCCAACGAACCTGTACATGCCAGGAGTTGGCCGGACCGTCCTTGCTTGTTCACTCCTTCGGCGGGGGCGCACGGAAAAGCCCGCCCCAGGTGGGACGGGCTTCACCGGACGGTCGGCCGGTGGTCAGGGGGCGCGCAGATCGACCAGTTCCGCCAGTGCCTCGCGATGGGCGCCCGCCGTGCCGTACGCGATCGAGTCGGCCTTGGCCCGCTTCAGACAGAGGTGGGCGGGATGCTCCCACGTCATACCGATACCGCCGTGCAACTGCACGGCCTCCTCGGCCGCGTGGACGGCGACGGACGCCGCGTAGGCCTGCGCGACAGCGACCGCCACGTCGGTGTCGTCACCGGTCGTGAGCGCGTCGGCCGCGTTCCGTGCGGCGGCCCGCAGGCTGACGACCTCCAGCCACAGCTGCGCGAGCCGGTGCTTCAGCGCCTGGAACCCGCCGACCGGCCGGTTGAACTGCTTGCGCTCCTTGAGGTACCGGACCGTCTCCGTCAACGTCCAGTCGGCGACGCCCAGTTGCTCGGACGCCAGCAGCCCGGCCCCGGCCCGCAGCGCACGCCGCACGGCAGGCCCCGCGTCACCGATCCGGCGTCCCGCCGCCCCGTCGAGCACCACGCGCGCCAGCGGCCGGGTCAGGTCCAGGGACACCTGCGGTACGACGGTCACGGCGCCCGCCTCGACGGCGTACAGCCCGCCGTCCTCGCCCGGCACCAGCAGCACATCGGCGGCGGCAGCATCCGCGATCCCGGTCAACTCCCCGTGCAGGGTGCCGTTTTCGAGCCGTACGGCCTTGTGGGCGGCGCCCGGAGCGACGCTCAGGGAGACGGCGAGAACACCGATCCTGCGACCGGACGCCAGCTCGGCGAGGAGGTCCTCGGCCCCGCACTCCAGCAGTGCCTCGGTGGCGACGACCGCGCTCGTGAGGTACGGGACGGGGGCGACCGCGCGGCCCAACTCCTCCAGTACGACGGCGACTTCGCGGTGAGTGGCACCCTGGCCGCCCTGTGCCTCGGGCACCAGGAGTCCGGCAAGGCCCATGCCCTCGGCGAGGGACTTCCAGAGGGACAGGTCGTGCGGGGCGTCCGACTCGGTGCGGGCGATGACGCCCGCCGCGTCGCAGTGGTCGGTGAGCAGGTCCCGGACGACGGCGCGCAGCGCCTCTTCCTCCTCCGAGTAGAGAAGATCGGTCATCGGGCCAGGTCCTTCCAGGCGACGTTCTTGTCGGTGCGCGGCTCGGCCGGGAGGCCCAGGACGCGTTCGGCGACGATGTTCAGCAGGACCTCGCTGGTCCCGCCCTCGATGCTGTTGCCCTTGGAGCGGAGGTAGCGGTAACCGGCGTCGCGGCCGGTGAAGTCCACCAGTTCAGGCCGGCGCATGGTCCAGTCGTCGTACAACAGGCCTTCCTCGCCCCGGAGTTCGACCTCCAGGCCGCTGATCTCCTGGTTGAGGCGGGCGAAGGAGAGCTTCATGCCGGAGCCCTCGTGACCGGGCTGGCCCGCCACGAGTTGCTGGCGCAGCCGCTCGCCGGAGAGCCGGGCGACCTCGGCCTCGACCCAGAGCTTGAGGAGGCGCTGGTGGAGGTCGTGGGTGCGCAACTCCGGGCGCTCTCGCCAGGTTTGGCTGATCGGGCCGATCATGCCGCCCTCGCGGGGGATGCGCATGCCGCCGATGGAGACGCGCTCGTTCATCAGCGTGGTCTGCGCGACCCGCCAGCCGTCGCCGACCTCGCCGAGGCGGTGGGCGTCGGGGATGCGGACGTCGGTGAGGAAGACCTCGTTGAACTCGGCCTCGCCGGTGATCTGGCGCAGCGGCCGGACGTCGACGCCGGGGTCGGTCATGTCGCAGACGAAGTAGGTGATGCCCGCGTGCTTGGGCACGTCCGGGTCGGTGCGCGCGATGAGGATGGCCCAGCGGGCGAGGTGGGCGCTGGACGTCCACACCTTCTGCCCGTTGACGATCCAGCTTCCCCCACTCTCGGCTTCGCTCGAGCGGGAGGGGCCCCCGTCCTCACGGACGGCCCGCGTGCCGAGCGCGGCCAGGTCTGACCCGGCGCCCGGTTCGCTGAACAGCTGGCACCAGACCTCCTCGCCGACCCAGAGAGGCCGTAGGAACTGCTGCTTCTGTTCCTCCGTGCCGTATTTGAGGATCGTCGGGGCGGCCATGCCGAGGCCGATGCCGATTCGGCGCGGGTCGTTGTCGGGGGCGCCCGCGGCCTCCAACTCGGCGTCCACGACGGCCTGGAGGGCGCGCGGGGCACCGAGGCCGCCGAGGCCCTCGGGGTAGTGGACCCAGGCCAGTCCCGCGTCGAAGCGGGCTTTCAGGAAGTCGAGGCGGTCGGTCTCCAGGGGCGGGTGCGCGGTCAGCAACTCGGCGGTGCGACGCCTGAGTTCGGCTGCGTCCGGGGTCTTTTCACTCATGCGGCGGCTCCGTTCTCCAGCGACGGCAGGATGGTGACCCGGCCGGTCGTGACACCGTCCGCGACCCGCTGCACGGCGGCCGCGGCGCCGCTCAGCGGCACGCGCTCGCTCACCAGGGGCTTGATGACACCCCGGGCGGCCAGGTCGGTGAGCTGCTCGTGGCAGTGGAGGATCAGCTTCGGGTTCTTGGTGGCGTACAGGCCCCAATGCAGGCCCAGGATCGAGTAGTTCTTCACCAGGGCGTGGTTGAGCGACGGGCTCGGGATCGTGCCGCTCGCGAAGCCCACGACCACGATCCGGCCCTCGAAGGCGACGACCTTCGTGGACTGGGTGTAGGCGTCGCCGCCGACCGGGTCGTAGATCACGTCGGCACCGCGTCCGCCGGTGGCCTCCTTGACGGCCGCGACGACGTCCTCGGTCCGCCGGTCGATCACGACGTCGCAGCCCAACTCCCGTGCCACGACTGCCTTGTCGGCACCGCCGACGACACCGATGACGGTGGCACCGGCCGCCTTGCCGAGCTGCACGGCGGCGCTGCCGACCCCGCCGGCGGCGGCGTGCACGAGCAGGGTCTCGCCGGCCTCCAGGTGGGCGCGCCGGTGCAGGCCGAACCAGCCCGTCTGGTAGCCGATGTGGAGCGCGGCCGTCTCCGCGTCGTCCAGCGAGTCGGGCGCGGGCAGCAGTCCGGCGGCGTCCGCGACGGCGTACTCGGCGAAACCGCCGTACGGCAGCGCGGGGTTGGCGATCACGCGGCGGCCGTCCTCGGTCTCGCCGCAGATCTCCACGCCCGGCGTGAACGGCAGCGGCGGCCTGACCTGGTAGTGGCCGCGGCACATCAGCACATCCGGGAAGTTGATGTTCGCGGCACGCACCTTCAGCAGGACCTGGCCGTCGCCGGGCGTCGGCTGCTGCACCTCCTCCAGGCGCATCGCCTCACTCGGCTCGCCGTTCTGGTGCACTTGCCATGCCTGCATGCGGGGCCTCCACGGACTGCTCTGTCTTACCGGGCTCGGTCGCATACTAAGCGGTCGCTTGCGGATCTGGAACCGTCGGGTTCGTCACGGGTTGTGGTTCGCTGCGGGTCGGTGGGGGCTGGCCGCGCCCACACGGCGGAGCCGCATATCGATACAGCCCCGCGCCCCTAAAGGGGCGCTCCAGCGGCCGGCCTCTTCTACTGGCTGCGCTTCGGCCTGGCCCGCACATGCATCCGCTCCCCCTGCGGCCCGAACAGGCTCAGGAACTCCGCCGGCCCCTCCCCCGTAGACCCGAACCAGTGCGGCACCCTCGTGTCGAACTCGACGACCTCCCCGGTCGCCAGCACGACATCGTGCTCGGCCAGCACGAACCGCAGCCGTCCGGACATCACGTACAGCCACTCGTAGCCCTCGTGCGTCCGCAGGTCGGGTTCCTCCTGTCGCTGGGGTACCAGCACCTTGAAGGCCTGGAGTCCGCCCGGCCGGCGAGTCAGCGGCCAGTAGGTGCGGCCGTGCCGCTGGAGTGGCTCGGACCGCACCCGGGGGTCGCTCACCGGCGGTGTCCCGACCAGTTGGTCCAGCGGCACCTGGTGGGCCCGCGCGATCGGCAGCAGCAGTTCCAGGCTGGGCTTGCGGAGCCCGGACTCCAGCCGGGACAGGGTGCTCACCGAGATGCCGGTCGTCTCCGAGAGTCCGGCGAGGGTCGCGCCCCGCTCCTTCCGGAGCCGCCGCAGTCGCGGGCCGACCTCCGCCAGGACCTCGTCCGTGTCGTCGCTCATGACCGATATTGCAGTTTCGGCAAACATGTTTGTCAATACGGTCGGATCGGGGCGACCTTCTGAGTGGAGGTGGTCACCGTGACCGACACATACGAAGTGGTCGTCATCGGCGGAGGAGCGGCCGGGCTCTCCGCCGCGCTGGTCCTGGGCCGGGCCCGGCGCCGCACGCTGGTCGTCGACGCGGGCGAGCCGCGCAACGCGCCCGCCGCGCACATGCAGGGCTATCTGACCCGGGACGGCATGTCCCCCGCCGAGTTCCTGGCCCTGGGCCGCGAGGAGATCGCGCGCTACGGCGTCGAGCTGATCCGGGACCGGGTCGTCGACGTGACCAGCGGCTTCGCGGTCACGCTGGCCGGCGGGGAGACCGTCCGCGCCCGGCGGATCGTCATCGCCACCGGTCTCAAGGACGAGCTGCCGGCCGTCCCCGGAGTCGCCGAGCGCTTCGGCCGGGACGTGATCCACTGCCCGTACTGCCACGGCTGGGAGGTCCGCGACCAGGCCTTCGGCGTGCTCGCCACGACACCGATGAGCGTGCACCAGGCGCTCATGGTCTCGCAGTGGTCCAAGGACGTGACCCTGTTCCTGCACACCGTCGCCGACTCCGAGCTGACGGACGACGACCTGCGCAGACTGGCCGCCGCCGGGGTCGCCGTAGTCCCCGGCGAGGTCGCGGAGCTCGTCGTCGAGGACGACAGACTCACCGGTGTACGCCTGGCAGACGGCACCACGCACCCCCGCGAGGCCGTGTTCGTCGCACCCCGCCCGATCCCGGGGACCGGCCTCCTGGAGAAGCTGGGCGCCGAAATGCAGGAGACCCCGTTCGGGGCGTACCCCGTGGTCGACCCGACGGGCCTGACGACCGTGCCCGGGGTGTGGGCGGTCGGCAACGCGACGGGCTTCGGCGAACAGGTCGTGAACGCGGCCTCCGCCGGCTACCGCGCGGGCGCCACGATCAACGGGGAGCTGCTCATGACCGACCTCGACACGTCCGTCCGGGTGTAGACCGCCCGCCTCCGTTGCACGATGGCTGCATGCTGCTGACCCGGCTCGCGCATGTGTCCCAGGAGGTCGCCGCCACCTCGGCGCGGTCCCGGAAGATCGCTCTGCTCGCGGAGCTCTTCCGGGACGCGGAGGCGGACGACGTCCCGATCGTCATCCCGTATCTGGCGGGCCGCCTGCCACAGGGCCGGCTCGGCGTCGGCTGGAAGGTGCTCAGCCGGCAGGTCGCACCGGCCACGGAACCCACCCTGACCGTGCGCGAGGTGGACGCCCGCCTCTCCGCTCTCGGCAAGGTGTCGGGCGCCGGTTCGCAGGCCGAACGGGCGCGCCTGGTGGGCGAGTTGATGGGCGCGGCCACCGCCGACGAGCAGCGCTTCCTGTTCGGTCTGATCACCGGCGAGGTCCGGCAGGGCGCGCTGGACGCGGTCGCGGTGGAGGGCCTGGCGGAAGCGACCGGCACACCTCCGGCGGATGTGCGGCGCGCGGTCATGCTGGCCGGTTCGCTCCAGACGGTGGCGGAGGCCCTGCTCACCGAGGGCCCCGCCTCCCTCGACCGCTTCCGGCTGACCGTGGGCCGCCCGGTCCTGCCGATGCTCGCGCACACCGCCTCCTCGGTCGCCGAGGCGGTCGAGAAGCTGGGCGAGTGCGCGGTCGAGGAGAAGCTCGACGGCATCCGCGTCCAGGTCCACCGCGACGGCGAGGTCGTACGGCTCTACACCCGCACTCTGGACGACATCACCGACCGCCTCCCCGAACTCACCGCCGCGGCCCTGGAGTTGAGAGGCGAGCGGTTCATCCTGGACGGTGAGGTCATCTCCTTCGACGAGGACGGACGGCCCCGTTCCTTCCAGGAGACGGCGGGCCGGGTCGGCTCCCGGGTGGACGTGGCCACGGCCGCCGAGACGGTCCCCGTGTCCCCCGTGTTCTTCGACGCCCTGTCCGTCGACGGCCGCGACCTGCTGGATCTCCCCTTCGCCGAACGGCACGCGGAACTGGCCCAGTTGGTGCCGGAACCGATGCGCGTCCGCCGCACGCTCGTGTCCGGCCCGGAGGACATCCCCGCGGCGGAGGCCTTCCTCGCCGAGACCCTGAAGCGCGGCCACGAGGGAGTCGTCGTCAAGGGCCTCGACGCCCCCTACAGCGCGGGCCGCCGGGGCGCTTCCTGGCTGAAGGTGAAACCCGTCCACACCCTCGACCTGGTCGTGCTGGCCGCCGAGTGGGGCCACGGCCGCCGCACCGGCAAGCTCTCCAACCTCCACCTGGGCGCCCGCAACCCCGACGGCTCCTTCGCGATGCTCGGCAAGACCTTCAAGGGCATGACCGACGCCGTGCTGACCTGGCAGACCGAGCGCCTCCAGGAGCTGGCCGTGCAGAGCGACGGCCACGTGGTGACCGTACGGCCCGAACTCGTCGTAGAGATCGCGTACGACGGACTGCAGAAGTCCACGCGGTACCCGGCCGGTGTCACGCTCCGGTTCGCTCGGGTCGTGCGCTATCGCGAGGACAAGCGGCCGGAGGAGGCGGACACGGTGGAGACGTTGTTGGCCGCGCATCCGGAGGTGAAGCCGTGAGTGGGAAGCGCAGTGCCGGGCTGCTGTTGTTCCGGCACACCGATCACGGGCTCGAGGTGTTGCTCGGGCATATGGGCGGCCCGTTCTTCGCGCGACGGGACGCGGGGGCGTGGAGTGTGCCCAAGGGTGAGTACGAGCCCGACGAGACCGCCTGGGACGCGGCCCGGCGCGAGTTCCAGGAGGAGCTGGGGCTCGCGCCGCCCGAGGGTGAGGCGATCGAGCTGGGCGAGGTGCGGCAGACCAATGGGAAGGTCGTCACCGCGTGGGCGATCGAGGCCGATCTCGACCCGGCGGCCATGGTGCCTGGCACCTTCCGGATGGAGTGGCCGCCGAAGTCCGGGCAGGTCCAGGAGTTCCCCGAGCTGGACCGGGTCGAGTGGATGGGCCTCGAACGGGCGCGGGCCGTCGTCGTCAAGGCGCAGGCCACGTTTCTCGACCGGCTGGCGGAGCACTCGGACTGAGCAAGCCCGCACGCGTTGCGGCCGTCCCCACCACGCGGGAAGGTCGAGGCACAGCCCGCTCCAGGAGGTCAGCCATGCCCATCGCGACGGTCAACCCGGCCAACGGCGAGACACTCAAGACGTACGAGGCCATGGGTGACGAGGAGATCGAACGCCGGCTCCAGCTCGCGGAGGCCACGTTCCGCACCTACCGGACGTCCTCCTTCGCCGAGCGCGCCCGGCTCATGCACCGGGCCGCCGACCTGCTCGACGAGGACCAGCAGGACATCGGCCGGATCATGACCACCGAAATGGGCAAGCCGGTCAAGCAGGCCCGCGCGGAGGCCGCCAAGTGCGCGAAGTCGATGCGCTGGTACGCCGACCACGCCGAGGGTCTCCTCGCCGACGAGGAGCCCGACGCGGCGGACGTCAAGGACTCCGGCGCCTCCCGGGCCCTGGTGCGCTACCGGCCGCTCGGCCCGGTGCTCGCGGTGATGCCGTGGAACTTCCCGCTGTGGCAGGTCGTCCGCTTCGCCGCGCCCGCACTGATGGCGGGCAACGTCGGCCTCCTCAAGCACGCCTCGAACGTCCCGCAGACCGCCCTCTACCTGGAGGACCTGTTCCACCGCGCGGGCTTCCCCGAGGGCGCCTTCCAGACCCTCCTGGTCGGCTCCGGCGCGATCGAGGAGATCCTCCGCGACGAGCGCGTCAAGGCCGCCACCCTCACCGGCAGCGAACCCGCAGGGCGGGCGGTCGCGTCCGTCGCCGGGGACATGGTCAAGAAGACGTTGCTGGAACTGGGCGGCAGCGACCCGTACGTCGTCATGCCGTCCGCCGACATCGACCGGGCCGCGAAGACCGCGGTGACGGCCAGGGTGCAGAACAACGGGCAGTCGTGCATCGCCGCCAAGCGGTTCATCGTGCACACGGACGTCTTCGACGCGTTCGCCGAGCGGTTCGTGGCCGGCATGAAGGCGCTCACTGTCGGTGATCCACTCGCGGAGGAGACCGAGGTCGGACCGCTCGCGAGCGAACAGGGCCGCAGTGATCTGGAGGAACTCGTCGACGACGCCGTGGAGAGCGGCGCGACCGTGCTGTGCGGCGGTGAGCGGCCCGACGGGGACGGCTGGTACTACCCGCCGACCGTCCTCGCCGACATCACCCGCGAGATGCGCATCCACCGCGAGGAGACCTTCGGGCCCGTCGCCACGCTGTACCGCGTCGCCGACCTCGACGAGGCCGTCCTCGTCGCCAACGACACGCCGTTCGGGCTGAGTTCCAACGTGTGGACGCGGGACGAGGCCGAGGTCGACCGGTTCGTACGGGATCTGGAGGCCGGTGGGGTGTTCGTCAACGGGATGACCGCGTCGCATCCGGCGTTCCCGTTCGGCGGGGTGAAACGGTCCGGGTACGGGCGGGAGCTGTCGGGGCACGGAATCCGGGAGTTCTGCAACATCACCACGGTATGGCACGGAGCGTGAGCGTTCCGCGGCTACGATCCCCTGTGTGAACCGCGAAGTGACTCTGCCTCTGATCGTCGACGACCGCGGGACCTTGCAGGTGGCTGCCGCGGATGTCAGCAAGCTTTTGCGCACCGTGGGCGGGCGGTGGCTGCACCTTGTCGAGGCCGGGGAAGACGGGCTTGATGAGGACACCGTGGCTGCCCTGACGATCGAGCTTGCGAAGTTGGCTGACCGGATCGACGTGGCTTGTATCGCGCACAGCAGCGGGGGGTCGTCGTAGTCCGCTGAGTGCGGGCGCGTCGTGGCTTGTCGCGCAGTTCATCGTTGGCCTGCCCCGCATGCCGTGCCTCGCCCACACCGCACGCCTCCGCGAAGGCGATGAGCCGCTCCCCTGCCATCGCCTCCCCCGCCGCCAGGAACTCCAAGAAGTCGGCCGCCTCCGGAGTGGCCGGGGTCCGGATACTGATCCGACCTTTACGCAGGGTCCCTGAATTGGAGTAGTCCACCGAGAGATCGTCGCTCTCAAGGGTGATCGTGGGTGCACCACCCTCTGAGGTGAACCACCTTCTGACCGGCGGGCGAAGGCCTTCCGGAAGGCGAAAGCAGGGACGGTTCATGGCGACTTTGTGCAAGCCCTCGGTGTCGGTTCCCGAGCACGTGATCACGATGGAAGAGACGCTGGAGCTGGCGCGCTCCCGTCACGCGGACCACCCCAACCTGCCGCTGGCCCTCCGGCTGATCGAGAACACCGGTGTGCGGACCCGGCACATCGTGCAGCCCATCGAGGAGACCCTGAAGCACCCGGGGTTCGAGGACCGCAACAAGATCTACACGGCCGAGGCGAAGGCCCGGGTCCCGGCGGTCGTGCAGCGGGCGCTCGACGAGGCCGAGCTGCTCACCACGGACATCGACGTGATCATCTACGTCTCGTGCACGGGCTTCATGATGCCCTCGCTCACGGCCTGGCTGATCAACGAGATGGCCTTCGAGTCCACCACCCGCCAGATCCCGATCGCCCAGCTCGGCTGCGCGGCCGGCGGAGCGGCGATCAACCGGGCGCACGACTTCTGCACCGCGTACCCGGACGCCAACGCGCTCATCGTGGCCTGCGAGTTCTGCTCGCTGTGCTACCA
The DNA here is from genome assembly GCF_042751305.1 of Streptomyces hokutonensis. Lineage (GTDB taxonomy): Bacteria > Actinomycetota > Actinomycetes > Streptomycetales > Streptomycetaceae > Streptomyces > Streptomyces hokutonensis_A. The sequence continues at coordinate 236,795 of NZ_JBHYWD010000001.1, read as the reverse complement.
GCCGACCGACCTCGGCATCGGCTCCCTGCTCTCCAACGGGCTGTTCGGCGACGGCATCGCCGCCGCGGTCGTGCGCGGGCGGGGCGGCACGGGCATCCAGCTCGAACGCAACGGGTCGTACCTGATCCCCAAGACCGAAGAGTGGATCATGTACGACGTCCGGGCCACCGGGTTCCACTTCCTGCTGGACAAGCGGGTGCCGGCCACCATGGAGCCCCTCGCACCGGCGCTCCAGGACCTCGCGGGACTGCACGGCTGGGACGCGGCCGACCTGGACTTCTACATAGTCCACGCGGGCGGACCCCGAATACTCGACGACCTCAGCAAGTTCCTCCAGGTCGACCCGCACGCGTTCCGGTTCAGCCGGGCCACCCTCACCGAGTACGGCAACATCGCCAGCGCCGTCGTCCTGGACGCGCTGCGCCGGCTCTTCGACGAGGGCGGCGCCGAACACCGGGCGCGCGGACTGCTCGCCGGGTTCGGACCCGGCATCACCGCCGAGATGGCCCTGGGCCGCTGGCACAACGACAACCGAGAGACGGCTTGAGTTCGGCATGACTGAAGAGACGCTCACCGAGACCCTGCCCCCGGTCAGGCCTTGGCCGGCCCTCGACCTGACCGGGGTGGACTTCGACCCAGTCCTCGCCAAGCTGATGCGGGAGGGTCCGGTCAACCGGATCAAACTGCCCAACGGCGAGGGCTGGGCGTGGCTGGTCACCCGGCACGACGACGTGCGGATGGTCACCAACGACCCCAGGTTCAGCCGCGAGGCGGTGATGGACCAGCCGGTGACCCGGCTCGCCCCGCACTTCATCCCGGCCCGCGGCGCGGTCGGCTTCCTGGACCCGCCGGACCACACCCGGTTGCGGCGCTCGGTGGCGCCGGCGTTCACGGCGCGCGGGGTGGAGCGGGTGCGGGAGCAGTCCCGGCTGCTGCTCGACGAGTTGGTCGACGAGCTGATCCAGGACGGACCGCCCGCCGATCTCACCGAGACCGTGCTGAGCCCCTTCCCGATCGCGGTGATCTGCGAGCTGATGGGCGTGCCGGCGGCCGACCGGCACGGCATGCACACCTGGACCCAGCTCATCCTGTCCTCCTCGCACGGCGCCGAGGTCAGCGAGCAGGCCAAGCAGGAGATGGGCGCCTACTTCGGCGATCTCATCGGCCTGCGGGAGTGCAGCGACGGCGAGGACGTCGCCTCGCTGCTCGGTGGAGCCGTGGGCCGGGAGGAGATGACCCTGGAGGAGGCGGTCGGGCTCGCGGTGCTGCTGCAGATCGGCGGCGAGGCGGTCACCAACAACAGCGGGCAGATGTTCTATCTGCTGCTGACCCGCCCCGATCTCGTCGAACGGCTGCGCGCCGAGCCCGAGTTGAGGCCCCAGGCCATCGACGAACTGCTGCGCTACATCCCGCACCGCAACGCGGTAGGACTGTCCCGGATCGCCATGGAGGACGTGGAGATCCGTGGGGTCCGGATGCGGGCGGGCGACCCGGTGTACGTGTCGTACCTGGCCGCCAACCGCGATCCGGACGTCTTCCCGGACCCCGAGAAGATCGACTTCTCGCGGAGCCCGAACCCGCACGTCTCCTTCGGCTTCGGCCCGCACTTCTGTCCCGGCAACATGCTGGCGCGCATGGAGTCCGAGCTGCTGGTGGACGCGCTCCTCGACCGGTTGCCGGGGCTGCGGCTCGCGGTTCCGGCCGATCAAGTGCCGTTCAAGAAGGGCGCGTTGATCCGCGGTCCCGAGGCACTGCCCGTGACGTGGTGAGGTGCCGATGACGGCGACGGAGGGGCTGCTCGTGCCGCCGGGGCACGGCCGGATCGTGCAGACACCCGCGCAGCACGTGACGTTCAAGGTGACCGGCTCGCACTCGCGGACGGCCTCCACCTTCGAGGTGGTGGTGCCGCCGGGGTTCGACGTCGGGGCCCATGTGCACACGCGCAGCGAGGAGTTGTTCTACGTGCTCGAAGGCGAGCTGGACGTGCTCGCCTTCGAGCCGCGCATCCGGACCCCGGACAACTGGCAGCGCTGGGAGTCGAGTTCGGGAACCCGGGCGGTACGGGCGACACCGGGCACGGTGATCGTCGTACCGCCCGGCTGTCCGCACGCGTTCGCCAACCCCACGGAGACGCCCGCGAAGATGTTCTTCCAGGCGTCTCCGCCACCGGACCACGAGCGGTATTTCGAGGAGCTGTTGGAGATCCTCGGAAGCGGTGGGCCACCGGATCACGTGGCGATCGAGGAGCTGCGGGCGCGTTACGACATCGAGCAGCTGACGCCCCTCAAGCACCGCTGACCCTCCGGCGCGGACCGTAATCGGGTTGATCGGCGCCGAGCGGGTCGACTAGGAACAGTCCATGCTGCGAGGAAACAGGATCGGGCTCCGGGCCCGGCACGAGTCGGACCTCCCGGTCCTGCACGCCGAGTTGTACGACGACGTGGAGACTAGGTCGAGAGCCGACTCCCGCCCCTGGCGTCCCCTCCCGCCGGACCCCGCGACCTCCCCCTTCGCGGCCACCGAACCCGACGACGATGCCGCCCCCTTCGCCGTGGTGTCCCTCGACCACGACGAGTTGGCGGGCGCCGCAGGACTGTGGGGCATCGACACCCACAACAGAAGCGCCCACCTCGGCATGTCGCTGCGACCGGGCTTCCGTGGCCGCGGACTCGCCGTCGACGTCGTGAACGTCCTGTGCACATACGGCTTCACGGTCCGCGGCCTGCACCGGCTCCAGCTGGAGACCCTGGCCGACAACACGGCGATGATCAGGGCGGCCTCCCGCGCCGGGTTCGTCCAGGAGGGCACGCTCCGCCGCGCGGCGTGGGTCAACGGCGAGTTCGTCGACGAGGTGATCCTCGGGTTGCTGGCCGAGGATTGGAACTCCGGTACGCACGAGCGCCCTGAAGGGGCGCGGGGAACTGCGCGACCAGCCCCCACCGCCCCGCAGCCAAGACTCAACGAATAGGCATTCCCGCCAGCGTCCTCGCGATCACCAGCCGCTGGATCTCGCTCGTGCCCTCGAAGATCGTGTAGATAGCCGCATCCCGATGCATCCGCTCAACCGGATACTCACGCGTGTAGCCGTTTCCACCGAGGATCTGGATCGCCTGCCCGGTCACCTTCTTCGCCGTCTCGCTGGCGAACAGCTTCGACATCGACCCCTCGGCCGCCGTGAACTGCTTGCCGTTGACCGCCATCCAGGAGGCGCGCCACACCAGCAGCCGGGCCGCGTCGATGGACGTACGCATGTCGGCGATCTGGAAGGCGACACCCTGGTTGTCGATGATCGGGCGGCCGAACTGCTCGCGGGTCTTCGCGTAGTCGAGGGCGACCTCGTAGGCGGCGCGGGCCGTGCCCACAGCCATGGCACCGACGGCCGGGCGGGACGCCTCGAACGTGGCCATCGCCGCGTTCTTCACCCGCTCGCCGCCGGCCTTGGCGCGCTCACGGGCACGGGCCAGGCGCTCGTCCAGCTTCTCCTTGCCGCCGAGCAGGCAGGAACCGGGGACACGCGCGTTCTCCAGGACCACCTCGGCGGTGTGCGAGGCGCGGATGCCGTGCTTCTTGAACTTCTGTCCCTGGGACAGCCCCGGCGTTCCGGCCGGGACGATGAAGGAGGCGTGCCCCTTGGAGCCGAGCTCCGCGTCGACGACCGCGACGACGACGTGGACGTTGGCGATACCGCCGTTGGTCGCCCAGGTCTTGGTGCCGTTGAGGATCCACTCGTCCTTGGCCTCGTCGTACACGGCACGCGTGCGCATGGAGGCCACGTCGGAACCGGCGTCGGGCTCGGAGGAGCAGAAGGCGGCGACCTTGACGTCGTTGGCGTCGCCGTACATCTGGGGAATCCAGGTGCCGATCTGCTCCTCGGTGCCGTTGGCGAGGACGCCGACGGCTGCCAGGCCGGTGCCGACTATGGAGAGGGCTATGCCCGCGTCGCCCCAGAACAGCTCCTCCATGGCCATCGGGATGCCGAGGCCGGTGGGGTCGAAGTACTGCTGGGCGTAGAAGTCCAGGGAATAGATGCCGACCTTCGCGGCTTCCTGGATGACCGGCCAGGGAGTCTCCTCACGCTCGTCCCATTCGGCGGCGGCGGGGCGGATGACATCGGCGGCGAAGCCGTGCAGCCAGTCCCGCACCTCCTTCTGTTCGTCGTTGAGTTCCATGGTGAACTCGGCCATGACTCCTCCAGCGGCGCACTAGCATGTTACTTGCGGTAACGACAGAGTCTGTTACCGACGGGTAGGAAAAGTCAACTCCCGATGACGTCTCGGCAGCCCGTTCGAGGTGTGTGGCACGTTGAGTGTTACTTTGCGCAGGCGTTACCGATTCAGCACGGGTGGGGAGAGACCATGGGCACCACACAGCGGACCGATCAACAGCGGTCCGCCGACCGCCGACGGCGCGAGCTGTTGGAGGCCGCGGACAGAGTGGTGCTGCGTGACGGCCCACAGGCGTCGATGAACGCGATCGCCGCGGAGGCCGGCATCACCAAGCCGATCCTGTACCGGCACTTCGGTGACAAGGGTGGACTGTACGCGGCGCTCGCCAAGCGGCACACCGACGCTCTGCTGTCTTCTCTGCGGGCCGCGCTGGACGCGCCCGCCGAGCGGCGGGAGCGGGTCGAGGCCACGCTTGACACCTACCTCGCCGCGATCGAGGCGCTGCCTCAGGTGTACCGGTTCCTGATGCATCCCGTCGAGGGCGGGCAGACCGCGGACCAGGGGTTCGACACCGGGAACCACTCCGTTCCGCTGCTTCGGCGTATGGGCGAGGAGTTGGCCCAGGTCATCGAGGAGCGGGTGGATCTCGGGCCCAACAGTCAGCAGCTGGCTCGGGTGTGGGGGCATGGGATTGTCGGGATGATGCATGCGGCCGGGGACTGGTGGCTGGGGGAACGGCCTTGCTCTCGGGCGGAGTTGGTGCGGAGTTTGGCTGATCTGTTGTGGGGGCGACTGGCTGCCGCCGGGGACAAGGTGGGTGGGCCGGGGTTCTGAGGTCGTATTCAAAGTGCGGGCCGGTGGGGGCTGGTCGCGCAGTTCCCCGCGCCCCTGAATACGCCTAAGCCCGCCGCGACCATGAAGCTCGGGCCGCTTGTCGCATCAAACGGCTGTGGCGCCAGCCCGTCACGCGGTCCGCGTAGACCTTCCCCTCCAGGTGGTCGCACTCGTGCTGCAAGCACCTTGCGAACCAACCCGTACCCTCCACGGTGATCGGCTCCCCGGTCACCGTGAAACCCTCCACCACCGCGTGGTCGTAGCGCTCCGTCCCCGCCTCCAGGCCCGGCAGGGAGAGGCAGCCCTCAGGGCCACGCAGCACCAGCCCGTCCGCCTCGACGAGACGTGGGTTGACCACATGACCCAGGTGGCGGACCTCCTCGTCGTCGGGGCAGTCGTAGACGAACACCCGCAAGGATTCGCCTACTTGGTTCGCGGCGAGGCCCACGCCCTGGGCCGCGTACATCGTCGCGAACAAGTCCTCTACGAGGCGGGCGAGTTCGGGGCCGAAGTTCGTGACCTCCCCGCACGGGGCATGCAGGAGGGGGTCGCCGAGCAGGGTGAGGGGACGGACTCGCCCGTGGGCGCCCGGGATGGAGCCGTATCGCATGGGCGCAAGGGTACGGTTCTCTACGGCGCACGCCCGCCGCGAGGCGTTCGCGGTGCCGCGGTTCGGGCACTGATAAGGATCTCGATAGGCTGAGGTCCACACCACGTTGCCGGAGGCAGAGGCGCGGCGCGTACGCAAGGAGGATCGAGAACTGATGGCAGGCAACTCGGACCCGCTCACGCCGCGGGCCAAGCTCGCCGTGACGGCGGGCAAGGCGGTCGCGGCGGCATCGCGTGCCGCGGGGCGGGGCAGCGGATCGGTGATCGGCGGCCGAGTGGCACTCAAACTCGACCCCGACCTCCTCGCCCGGCTCGCGCAGAGCCTGGATGTGACCCTGGTCTCGGCCACCAACGGCAAGACCACCACTACACGGCTGATCGCCGAGGCCCTCGGGGCCGCCGGGCCCGTCGTGTCCAACGCGCTCGGTGCCAACATGCCCGCCGGTATCACCTCGGCGCTGGCCGGCGGCTCCGACGCCAAGTTCGGAGTCATCGAGGTCGACGAGAAGTACCTCGCCGGCGTCGCCCGGGACACCGACCCCAAGTGCATCGCGCTGCTCAATCTCTCCCGCGACCAGCTGGACCGCGCGGCCGAGACCCGCATGCTCGCGGAGAACTGGCGTGAGGGGCTTGCCGGTTCGAAGGCCGTCGTCGTCGCGAACGCGGACGATCCGCTGGTCGTGTGGGCCGCCTCCTCCTCCCCCAACGTGATCTGGGTCGCCGCCGGGCAGATGTGGAAGGACGACGCCTGGTCGTGCCCTTCCTGCGGTGGCGTGATGCAGCGGCCCGGCGACGACTGGTTCTGCGGCGAGTGCGGGTTCCGGCGGCCCACGCCGAGTTGGGCGCTCTCCGGGGACCATGTGCTCGATCCGCACGGGTCCGCCTGGCCGATCCACCTCCAGCTCCCGGGGCGCGCCAACAAGGCCAACGCCGCGTCCTCCGCCGCCGTCGCCGCCGTCTTCGGGGTGCCCCCGCAGGTCGCCCTGGAGCGCATGTACCGCGTGCAGGCCGTCGCGGGGCGCTATGACGTCGTCCAGTTCATGCAGCGCGACCTGCGGCTGCTGCTGGCGAAGAACCCGGCGGGCTGGCTCGAAACGTTCAGCCTGATCGATCCGCCGCCGACCCCGGTGATCCTCTCGGTGAACGCGCGCGGCGCCGACGGCACCGACACCTCGTGGCTGTGGGACGTCGACTACACGCGACTGACCGGCCACCCCATCTTCGTCATCGGCGACCGCAAGCTGGACCTCGCGGTCCGACTGGAAGTGGCCAACCAGCACTTCCAGGTCTGCGACAACCTCGACCAGGCCGTGCAGCAGGCCCCGCCCGGCCGGATCGAGGTCATCGCGAACTACACCGCGTTCCAGGACCTGCGCCGCCGCGTCGGCAACTGAGACTCAGAGGACGAATTGACCATGAGCGACAACCAGCTGCGTCTGGTGTGGATCTACCCGGACCTGCTGAGCACCTACGGCGACCAGGGCAACGCCCTCGTCGTGGAACGCCGGGCGCGGCAGCGCGGCCTCGACGTGGCCCGGCTGGACGTGCGCAGCGACCAGCCGATCCCGACCTCGGGCGACATCTATCTGATCGGCGGCGGCGAGGACCGCCCGCAGCGGCTCGCGGCCGAGCGGCTGCGCCGGGACGGCGGGCTGCACCGGGCGATCGGCAACGGCGCGATCGTCTTCTCGGTGTGCGCCGGCTACCAGATCCTCGGCCACGAGTTCATCAACGACCTCGGCCAGCGCGAGCCCGGCCTCGGCCTGCTCGACGTGGTGTCGGTGCGCGGCGAGGGCGAGCGCTGCGTCGGTGACGTCCTCGGCGACATCGACCCGCGCCTGGGCCTGCCCCCGCTGACCGGTTTCGAGAACCACCAGGGCGTCACCCATCTCGGCCCCTCCGCGCGCCCGTTCGCGCAGGTGCGGCTCGGCAAGGGCAACGGCACGGGCGACGGCACCGAGGGCGCGTACAACGACACGGTGTTCGGCACGTACATGCACGGGCCCGTGCTCGCCCGCAACCCGCTGATCGCGGACCTGCTGCTGAAGCTGGCCCTCGACGTCAACGCGCTGCCGCCGATCGACGACCGCTGGTACGAGGCGCTCCGCAACGAGCGCATCACCGCAGCTCAGCAGCCCGCGTAAGCGGCGCGTACACCTGGTCTTCGGGTGCGGGCAACCAGCCCGTCTGACGGCTCGTCCGCGCAGGTGAGCGGGGTCGTCCAGCAGGCGGACGCACGCTACGACCCCGCCCCCTCCTGCCGTTAGGGTGGCGGGGATCGTGCCGGACAAAGTGGTCCGGTCCCGCCCACGTTGAGAAGGTTCTTTCGGGCTATGCGCATTGGTGTGCTCACGTCCGGCGGCGACTGCCCCGGCCTGAACGCCGTCATCCGGTCCGTCGTGCACCGCGCCGTCGTGGACCACGGCGACGAGGTCATCGGCTTCCGGGACGGCTGGAAGGGCCTCCTGGAGTGCGACTACCTCAAGCTCGACCTCGACGCGGTGAGCGGCATCCTTGCTCGCGGCGGCACCATCCTCGGTTCCTCCCGGGTCCAGCCCTCCCATCTGCGGGACGGCGTGGAGCGGGCCCGGGGCCATGTCGAGGAGCTCGGCCTCGACGCGATCATCCCGATAGGCGGCGAGGGCACCCTCAAGGCCGCCAAGCTGATGTACGACGCCGGGCTCCCGATCGTCGGCGTCCCCAAGACCATCGACAACGACATCGCCGTAACGGATGTCACCTTCGGCTTCGACACGGCCGTCGGTGTCGCGACCGAGGCGCTCGACCGGCTCAAGACCACCGCCGAGTCCCACCAGCGCGTCCTCGTCGTCGAGGTCATGGGCCGGCACACCGGCTGGATCGCGCTGCACTCCGGCATGGCGGCCGGCGCGCACGCCATCGTCGTACCTGAACGCCCCTTCGACATCGAGGAGTTGGCCGCGCGCGTCGGCGAACGCTTCGAGGCCGGCAAGCGGTTCGCGATCGTGGTGGCCGCGGAGGGCGCGAAGCCTCGCGCGGGCTCCATGGAGTTCGACGAGGGCAAGAAGGACGTCTACGGCCATGAGCGCTTCGCGGGGATCGCCCGGCAGCTCTCCATCGAGCTGGAGGAACGGCTCGGCAAGGAAGCGCGGCCAGTGATCCTCGGGCATGTGCAGCGAGGTGGTACCCCGACCGCCTACGACCGTGTCCTCGCGACCCGGTTCGGGTGGCATGCGGTGGAGGCCGCGCACCGTGGGGAGTTCGGGAAGATGACCGCGCTTCAGGGGACCGACATCTTGATGGTGCCGCTGGCTGATGCGGTCGAGACGTTGAAGACCGTTCCGGCCGATCGGTACGAAGAGGCCGAGTGCGTGCTGTAGCTCGTACCTGAACGAAACTGCCCCCGGTCATGATCGTGACCGGGGGCAGTTCTAGTCTGTGTGCGGACAGACTTGCACAACCCCCACGAATCAGGAGCCGTCCGATGGATCACGGCGGGCACGGCATGACCATGGATCTGCCGCCGTTCACGTTGGGGCGGGGACTCGAATGGTCGGCCGACCCGTTCTTCCTCACCGCCTGCCTGCTGGGGCTGGGGCTGTACGGGTGGGGGGTCGTGCGGTTGCGGCGGCGCGGGGACTCGTGGCCCGTGGGGCGGACGATCTCGTACGTCATCGGTGTGCTGACCGTCGGGCTGGTGATGTGCACCAAGCTCAACGACTACGGCATGGTCATGTTCAGCGTGCACATGGTGCAGCACATGATCATCAGCATGCTGTCGCCGATCCTGCTGCTGCTCGGCGCCCCGGTCACGCTCGCGCTGCGGGCACTGCCGCCGGCGGCCAGGGGCCGCAAGGGGCCGCGTGAGCTGCTGTTGATGTTCCTGCACAGCCGGTACATGAAGATCATCACGCATCCCTCGTTCACGATCCCGCTGTTCATCGCGAGCCTGTACGCGCTGTACTTCACGCCGATCTTCGACTTCCTGATGGGCTCGAAGACCGGGCACATCGCGATGATGGTGCACTTCCTCGCCGTGGGCCTGGTGTTCTTCTGGCCGATCATGGGCGTGGACCCGGGGCCGAACCGACCCGGTTATCTGATGCGGATGCTGGAGCTGTTCGCCGGGATGCCGTTCCACGCGTTCTTCGGCATCGCGTTGATGATGGCGTCGGAGCCGATGGTCGAGACGTTCAAGCACCCGCCCGCCTCGCTCGGCATCGACGCGCTCTCCGACCAGAACGCGGCCGGCGGTATCGCCTGGGCGTTCAGCGAGATCCCGTCCGTGCTGGTGCTGATCGCCCTGCTGTTCCAGTGGTACAGCTCGGAGCAGCGGCAGGCCAAGCGGCAGGACCGGGCCGCCGACCGCGACGGTGACAAGGAACTCGAGGCGTACAACGCCTATTTGGCCTCATTGAACACACGAGGCAATTGAACGCACGCGGCTCACTGACGGGAAATTTCGTTCAGTAGCATAAAGCGCGATGGGGGAACCGCGACCGGGGGGAGCGGTAATGACATTTCGCGCGGTTGTGCAAAGGACCGGAATTGCGGTGATCCGCAGGATCGCCGTGCTGCTCGTCTGCGTCCTGGTCGTGAGTGGCTGCGGCGGGGGCGCACATACGTTCGTCGTAAAGGCGGTCGCCGCCGGAGTTCCGTCGCTCGCGCCTTTCTTCGACGAGAAACAGGGGCTGGGGCATGACACCCAGGTCCGTTCGCTGCCGGTGCGGGGCACCTTGCAGCAGGGAGACACGCCCGGGCTCTACGGGGGCACCAGGCAGCCGACGATCTGTGACGTGGCGAAGCTCAAGAGGTTCCTGACCGATCCCGCGAACCACCAGAAGGCGGTGGCGTGGTCGTCCGTGCTCGGTATCACCACGGACCAGATCCCGGGCTATCTCGACCGCCTCACACCCGTACTCCTGCGTCACGACACTCTCGTACAGAACCACGACTACAGAAAGGGAAAGGCCACGCCCTACAACTCCCTTCTCCAGGCGGGAATCGCGATTCTCGTCGACGAGCAGGGGGAACCCGCCGCGAAGTGCTCGTGCGGAAATCCGCTGCGTCCGTTCAAGGGCGACGCGGGCAGGATTTCCGTCAAGTTCGCGGACGGCAACAAGAAGTGGCACGGATATGAGCCGTCCTCGGTGGTGGCCGTGCGTCCGGCGCCCCAGAATGTGGAGCAGCTCGCCCTCGTGGACATCGGCGATCCCGACGTCGGCATCACCCGGCCGGTCGGTACGACGGGCAGGCACGACAGCACCTTCGACACCCGGCGGCAGCACGCGGTGCCGAACCTCATGGGGTCGACGTTCGGGGAGGCGCGGCGGCAACTGGTGAGCAGTGGGCTGGCCGTCGGGTACGGCGGGAGCGCGGCGCCCTCGGACGACGCCCGGGTCACCGCGTCCGATCCGCCGGCGGGGACCGAATTGCGGTTCGGGCAGTACGTGACGCTGACCGTGTCCGGCGGGACGAGTGGTGGAGCGAGTGGAGCGACATCCACTTCCCCGGCTCCGACGACCTCCGGACCGACAGTGGGGCCGCCGACATCCTCGGCACCGCCCTCCACGTCCCCGACAGCACCGCCCACGACCTCCTCGCCGCCTGCCTCGCCGCCCTCGTCGCCGCCTCCGTCCTCGCCCAAGAGCGAGCCGCCGTCGAGCAGTTCACCGCCGAGCAGTTCTCCTACGACCAGTTCGCCCTCGGTGGTGTCCAGTGCGCCCGTGACAAGCACGCCGGTCACCACCAGCGCTGCGCCCGTGACGAGCGCGCCCGTCACCAGCAGCGCCCCGGTGACGAGCAGCGTGCCGGTCACCACCGAACCGGCCACCAGAGACCCCGTGACCGGCACCCCCACCACGACCGAGACATGACGCGGAACCGGGAGGGGGACACCGGATGCCTCAGGGATCGCCCACGTCGGGCGTGGGCCGGGTCATCGCCGGCCGCTATCTCCTGCTGAACCGGCTGGGCAGTGGAGGTATGGGACATGTGTGGCTCGCACATGATCAGCGGCTGGCCTGTGAAGTCGCGCTCAAGGAGATCGTGTTCAGCAACCCGGCCTTCGCCGACGCAGAGCGCGAGGCCCGGGTCGCCCGCGCCCAGGCGGAGGCCCGGCACGCGGCGGGGCTGCGCGGCCACCCCCACGTGGTGACCGTCCATGACGTGCTGGAGCACGACGGGCTGCCGTGGATCGTCATGGAGTACGTGGCGGACGCCGTCGACCTGCGTGACCTGGTCGGCCGGCACGGCCCGCTCGCCCCGGCGGAGTGCGCCCGCATCGGACTCGCCGTACTCGACGCGCTGACCGCCGGGCACGAACGGGGCGTGATGCACCGGGACGTGAAACCGGCGAACATCCTGCTCGCGCCGGACCGCACCGGTTCGCCGTACGCCCGGGTCCTGCTCACCGACTACGGCATCTCGGTGCAGCCGGACGCCGGGGAGACGCGGTACACGCTGACGTCGGTGCTCGTCGGCACGGCGGGCTATCTGGCGCCGGAGCGGGCCACGGGCGGGCCGCCGACGGCCGCCGCCGACCTGTTCTCGCTGGGCTGCACGCTGTACCACGCCGTCGAGGGCCACGGCCCCTTCACCCGCGAGTCACCGCTCGCCGAGGTCACCGCCGTGGTCATGGAGGACCCGCTGCCCCCGGCCCGCGCGGGCGCCCTGGCACCGGTGCTCCACGCGATGCTGGAGAAGGATCCGCTACGGCGGATTCCGGCGGCGGAGGCGGAGGCGGCACTGTCGCGGATCGTGACGCCGCAGGCCGAGGCGGAGGCGTACGCCCGGACGCAGACCGACCTGGGGTCGCAGTCGCCCTGGGAGGGCCTGGCGGCGCCCGTGGCGGTGCCGGTGCCGACGCAGGGCTCGCCGCCGTACGGATGGGTCCCAGGGCCCGGCAGGCGTCGGCGGGCCCGCCCCCGACTGCTCCAGTCCGTCCTGGCGGGGCTGCTCGGGCTCGTTCTCGCCCTGGGCGGTGTCTGGTACGCGATGGCCCATCAGCCGCCCGGCAAGGGCACGGCCAAGAACAGCCCGCCGTACGGCACGACCGTCGGGCTCTCCGCGCCGCTCAAGGACGGCGACTGTGTCACCGCCGACTGGCCGGGCGGGCACCTGTTCCGGGGGACACCGCGGCTCGCCGTCGACGCCGACTGCCGGACGACAGTGCCGGACGGGCAGGTGATGGCGTTCGTGTTCACCGCGTCCGCAGGCGAGGCACGGAAGGTCGGCGCCGACCGGTGTGCGCAGCGGACGCAGGCGATCCGGGAGAAGCTCGCGGACGTGCGGGGCTATGCCGTCGTACCGACCAACGCGGGTTTCGAGGCGGCCGGACACCGCACCGCCTGTCTGGTGCTGGGAGCGCACGGGCCGGTCTACGGGCCGCTCGGCAGCCACCGCGCCCTCGGTTCGGCGTTCGCGGACACGTCGACCATGCAGAAGCGGGACTGTCTGGACGTGCCCTCGAACCGGGCGGCGAGCCTGGTCTCCTGCGCCGGCAAGCACGATCAGGAAGTGGTCGGGTTCACCCGGTTGGGCGCGGACGTCACGCTGGCCCAGGCCCGTACGCGATCGGACGCGGCGTGCGCGCGGGACGTCCCGCCGGCCGACTACGGCTTCGATCCGTCGGTCTACCAGGCCGCCTCCTGGACCAGTCAGGGACCGTGGAAGTCGGGCACTCATTTCGTCGTGTGCGCCGTGCGGAAGCAGAACGGAGGCACCATGGAGGGGGACGGACCATGAGGAGGGTGTCGCGATGCCCGGTTCCACGAAGACCATGGGGGTGATCACCGTCGGCGGGCTGGTGGTGGTGACGGCCTACACGGTGGCGCTCGGCAGCAACGGCTGGCTGTGGTTCGGCTGGGTCGTGCTGGGGCTCATCACTCTCGGGATGGTGGCCACGCGCAGCACCTGAGGGCTCGTTACGGCTCGCTGCGGCGGCTCGCCGAGTGCACGCCCGGCTGGTACTTCGGCAGCCGGGCGGTGATCTTCATGCCCGCTCCTACGGCGGTCTCGATGACGAGGCCGTAGTCGTCGCCGTAGACCTGGCGGAGCCGGTCGTCGACGTTGGACAGGCCGATGCCGCCCGAGGGGCTGACCTCGCCCGCGAGGATGCGGCGCAGCAGATCGGGGTCCATGCCGGCGCCGTCGTCCTCGATGACGACGAGCGCCTCGGCGCCGGCGTCCTGCGCGGTGATGCTGATGCGGCTCTTGTCGGCCTTGCCTTCGAGGCCGTGCTTCACGGCGTTCTCGACCAGCGGTTGCAGGCACAGGAACGGGAGCGCGACCGGTAGCACCTCGGGGGCGATCTGAAGCGTGACCGAGAGGCGTTCGCCGAAGCGCGCCCTGACGAGTGCCAAGTAGTGGTCGATGGCGTGGAGTTCGTCGGCGAGGGTGGTGAAGTCGCCGTGCCTGCGGAACGAGTAGCGGGTGAAGTCGGCGAATTCGAGGAGCAGTTCGCGGGCACGCTCGGGGTCGGTGCGGACGAACGAGGCGATCACCGCGAGCGAGTTGAAGATGAAGTGCGGGGAGATCTGGGCCCGAAGTGCCTTGATCTCGGCCTCGATCAGCCGGGTACGGGACTGGTCCAGATCCGCCAACTCCAGTTGGACGGAGACCCAGCGGGCGACCTCTCCGGCGGCCCGGACCAGGACGGCGGACTCGCGGGGCGCGCAGGCGACCAGCGCGCCGTGGACCCGGTCGTCGACGGTGAGCGGGGCGACCACCGCCCAGCGCAACGGGCAGTCCGGGGCGTCGCAGTTGAGCCGGAACGCCTCTCCGCGGCCGGTCTCCAGCGGGCCCGAGAGGCGTTCCATGATCTCGGCCCGGTGATGGTCGCCGACACCGTCCCAGGCGAGGACCTGCTTCTGGTCGGTCAGACAGAGCGCGTCGGTGCCCAGCAGCGTGCGCAGTCTGCGGGCCGAACGGCGGGCTGTCTCCTCGGTGAGGCCCGCGCGCAGCGGCGGTGCGGCGAGCGAGGCGGTGTGCAGGGTCTGGAAGGTGGCGTGCTCGACGGGGGTGCCGAGCCCGCCGAGGCTCTCGGGGCGCGCGGTGCGCCGCCCGAGCCAGAAACCGGCGGCGAGCAGCGGGAGTACGGCGACACAGAGGCCGGCCAGGAAACCGCTCATGCGCCCGCTCCCATGGCTTGACGTGCTCTCACGCCTTCACCTCCGCCCGCAGTTCCTCCGGCAGATGGAAGCGCGCCAGGATCGCCGCAGTCCCCGTCGGCACGCGGCCCGGCGTGGCCAGGGACACCAGCACCATCGTGAGGAAGCCCAGCGGTACCGACCAGAGCGCGGGCCACGCGAGCAGCGCGTGCAGGGAGCCGGTGCCGGGGAAGCCCGCCATGGTCGCGGCCACGGCGACGAACGCCGAGCCGCCGCCGACCAGCATCCCGGCCGCCGCACCGGGCGGGGTGAGCCGGGTCCACCAGATGCCGAGGACCAGCAACGGGCAGAAGGAGGAGGCCGAGACGGCGAACGCGAGGCCCACCGCGTCGGCGACGGGCAGCCCGCCGACCAGCACGCTCGCCACTAAAGGGACGACCATCGCGAGGACCGTGCCGAGTCTGAAGTGCCGTACCCCGCGCGACGGGAGGACGTCCTGGGTGAGGACTCCCGCGACGGCCATGGTCAGTCCCGACGCCGTGGACAGGAACGCGGCGAAGGCGCCGCCCGCGACCAGCGCGCCGAGCAGATCCCCGCCGACGCCGCCGATCATCCGGTCGGGCAGCAGGAGTACGGCCGCGTCGGCGTCGCCCGTGATGGTGAGTTCGGGGGTGTAGAGGCGGCCGAGCGCGCCGTAGACGGGCGGCAGGAGGTAGAAGGCGCCGATGAGGCCGAGGACGGCGACCGTGGTGCGGCGGGCGGCGACGCCGTGCGGGCTGGTGTAGAAGCGGACGACGACGTGCGGCAGGCCCATGGTGCCGAGGAAGGTGGCGAGGATGAGGCCGTACGTGGCGTACAGCGGGCGTTCCTCGCGGCTCGCGGCGAGCGAGGTGGACATGCCGCCGTTGGTGCCGCGGTCGGCGACGGGAACGGTGGCGCCCTTGGCGAAGGTGAGGCGGGTGCCGGCTGCGATGTGGTGGGTGCCGGTGGGGAGTTGGAGCCGCTCGGCACGTTGGCGGCGGCCGTCGACCGTGCCGTTCACCGTGACGGTCAGGGGGTGGTCGAGCTTGAGGTCGAGGGTGTCGTCGACACGGACGACGCGCTGTTCGCGGAAGGCGGCCGGTTCCTCGAAGGCGTGCCGGGGTGCTCCGTCGCTCTGCCAGGCGAGGACCAGGAAGAGGGCGGGGACGAGCAGCGCGGTGAGCTTCAGCCAGTACTGGAAGGCCTGCACGAAGGTGATGCTGCGCATGCCGCCGGCCGCGACGGTGGCGACCACCACGACCGCCACGATCAGTCCGCCGAGCAAGTCGGGGGCGCCGGTGAGGACGGTCAACGTCAGCCCCGCGCCCTGGAGTTGGGGCAGGAGGTACAGCCAGCCGACCCCGACGACGAACGCGCCCGCGAGGCGTCGTACGGCGTGCGAGGCGAGCCGGGCCTCGGCGAAGTCGGGGAGGGTGTAGGCACCGGAGCGGCGCAGCGGGGCGGCGACGAAGAGCAGCAGGACCAGGTATCCGGCGGTGTAGCCGACCGGGTACCACAGCATGTCGGGGCCCTGTACGAGGACCAGTCCCGCGATGCCCAGGAAGGAGGCGGCGGAGAGGTATTCGCCGCTGATGGCGGCCGCGTTGAGGCGGGGGCCGACGGTGCGGGATGCGACGTAGAAGTCGGAGGTGGTGCGGGAGATGCGCAGGCCGAAGGCGCCGACGAGGACGGTCACCACCACGACGAGGGCGACCGCCGGAACCGCGTAGCTGGAGTTCACGCGGCTCAGCGGTCCTCTACGAGGCGTACGAAGTCGCGTTCGTTGCGTTCGGCGCGGCGCACGTACCAGAGGGCGAGGAGGACGAGCGGGGCGTAGAGGCAGAAGCCGAGGACCAGCCATTCGAGGCGGCGGGAGTCCGGGGTCGCCGCGAACACCAGCGGCAGTGGGCCGACGAGCAGGACGAGGACCGCGAACACCGTGAGTGCGGCGCGGAGTTGGGTGCGCATGAGGGAGCGGACGTAGGTGTGGCCGAGGGTGGTCTGTTCGTCGATCTCGGTGCGCGGGCGGGAGTAGCCGGAGGCGCGGCGGGTGCGGCGGGACGGCCCTGTGACAACGACCCGGCGCTCCGTGGGTTCCTGAGGCACCGTCAGGACCTCCGCATCAGCAGGTCCCGCAGTTCGCGGGTGTGGCGGCGGCTGACCTGGAGTTCCTCGCCGCCGACCAGGACGCTCACCGTGCCCGCGTCCAGGCGGAGTTCGCCTATGTGGCGCAGGGCGACGAGATGGCGGCGGTGGATGCGGACGAAGCCGCGCGAGCGCCAGCGGTCTTCGAGGGTGGAGACCGGGATGCGGACGAGGTGGCTGCCGCGGTCGGTGTGGAGCCGGGCGTAGTCGCCCTGTGCCTCGACGTGGGTGATGTCGTCGACGGCCACGAAGCGGGTGACACCGCCGAGTTCGACGGCGATGTGGTCGGGGTCGGGTTCGTGCACGGGTATCCGCGGTGCGGCGCCGCCGAGTTCGGCCGCCCGTCGCACGGCCTCCGCGAGGCGCTCTTTGCGGACGGGCTTGAGGACGTAGTCAACTGCCTTGAGATCGAAGGCCTGTACGGCGAAGTCCTCGTGCGCGGTGACGAACACGACGAGCGGCGGCTGCGCGAATCCCGTCAACAACCGTGCCAGGTCCAGTCCGTCGAGGCCGGGCATCTGGATGTCGAGGAACACGACGTCGATGGCCTCGGGTCCGCCCGGGCCGGACTCCAGGGCGCGGTTGATACGGCGCAGCGCCTCGGTCGCGTCGCCCGCGCCCTCCGCGCTGCCGATGCGTGGATCCGCGTTCAGCAGATAGAGCAGCTCCTCAAGCGAGGGGCGTTCGTCGTCGACGGCGAGGGCGCGCAGCATGAAGGTGGAGTGTAGGAGGAATTCGTACGCCTGGACATGTGCCGGGCGTGGACGTTGGCGCTGGATACAGTGCCGACATGAACAGCAGGACCACGCCGTTCGACGAGCTCGACCGGAAGATCATCAACGCGCTGATGGCGAACGCCAGGACCAGCTTCGCCGAGATCGGCGCGGCGATCGGGCTGTCCGCGACGGCCGTGAAGCGGCGGGTGGACCGGCTGCGGGAGACGGGTGTGATCACCGGCTTCACGGCGACCGTGCGGCCGTCCGCGCTCGGGTGGCGCACGGAGGCGTACGTGGAGGTGTACTGCGAGGGCGCCGCGCCCCCCAGGCGGCTCGCGGAGGTGGTGCGCAACCATCCCGAGATCACCGCGGCGATGACGGTGACCGGCGGTGCGGACGCGCTGCTGCACGTGCGGGCCACCGATGTGGACCACTTCGAGGAGGTGCTGGAGCGCATCCGGCAGGAGCCGTTCATCCGGAAGACGATCAGCGTGATGGTGCTGTCCCACCTCCTCCCGGAAAGCCCGGAAGCGGGCGCCACCCACCCCGCCCCGGGTGACGCATCAGACCTGCGCTGACCCCACCGAAGACGCAGCATTCCTGCGCGGACACGCAGCCTTCATCGCTTGTCGCGCGTATTGGTCTCTTCCTACCTTGGTGTCAACCCCAGTCGACATCACAGGAAGCGGAGGAACCCCTCTGTGCCCGAGACCCGTGTGCGGCGCCGGCGGCGCTTTCTCGTCTGCGAACCCAGACACTTCGCCGTGCAGTACGCGATCAACCCCTGGATGCATCCCGACCACCAGGTCGACGTCGATCTCGCCCAGGAGCAGTGGCGGACGCTGATCGACACCTACCGCGAGCACGGCCACACCGTCGACACCGTGCCCCCGGCCCCCGGCCTCCCGGACATGGTCTTCGCCGCGAACTCGGCGGTCGTCGTCGACGGCCGCGTCTTCGGCTCCCTCTTCCACGCGCCCGAGCGGCGCCCCGAGTCCGACCACTACGACATGTGGTTCAAGGCGGCGGGCTACGACGTCTACCGCCCCGAGTCGGTGAGCGAGGGCGAGGGCGACCTGATCCCGACCGGCCGCTATCTGCTGGCCGGCACCGGGTTCCGTACGACCCGCGAGGCCCATCGCGAGGTGCAGGAGTTCTTCGGCGTCCCGGTGATCAGCCTGACGCTGGTGGACCCGTACTTCTACCACCTCGACACGGCGCTGTTCGTCCTCGACGAGGACACCATCTGCTACTACCCGGAGGCGTTCTCGCCGGGCAGCCGTGAGGTCCTCGCGCGGCTGTTCCCGGACGCGGTGCTCGCGACCCGTGAGGACGCGATGTCGTTCGGCCTCAACTCCGTCTCGGACGGCCTGCACGTCTTCATCGCGCCCCAGGCCGAGGCGCTGGCCGCACGCCTCGCCGAACGCGGCTACCTCCCCGTCCCCGTCGACCTGTCGGAGTTCCACAAAGCCGGCGGCGGCATCAAGTGCTGCACCCAGGAGATCCGCTCATGACCGCACCCGCCAGTGCCCGTACCTCCGCCGACCTCATCCGCGCCGAGGAGCCGGTCCTCGCGCACAACTACCACCCGCTGCCCGTGGTCGTCGCCCGCGCCGAGGGCACCTGGGTGGAGGACGTCGAGGGCCGCCGCTACCTCGACATGCTCGCGGGCTACTCGGCCCTCAACTTCGGCCACCGCCACCCCGCGTTGATCGAGGCCGCCCACCGCCAGCTCGACCAGCTGACGCTCACCTCCCGCGCCTTCCACAACGACCGCCTCGCCGAATTCGCCGAGCGGCTCGCGGAGTTGACCGGCCTCGACATGGTGCTGCCGATGAACACCGGCGCGGAGGCGGTCGAGAGCGGTATCAAGGTGGCCCGCAAATGGGCCTACGACGTGAAGGGCGTCCCCGCCGACCGGGCCACCATCGTCGTCGCGGCGGAGAACTTCCACGGCCGTACGACGACGATCGTCAGCTTCTCCACCGACGAGACGGCGCGGGCGGGCTTCGGTCCCTTCACGCCGGGCTTCCGGATCGTGCCGTACAACGACCTCGCCGCGCTGGAGGCGGCGGTCGACGAGACGACGGCGGCGGTGCTCATCGAGCCCATCCAGGGCGAGGCCGGGGTGATCATCCCGGACGCCGGCTATCTGGCCGGTGTGCGTGAACTCACCACCCGCAAGGGCTGCTTGTTCATCGCGGACGAGATCCAGTCGGGCCTCGGCCGCACCGGCCGCACCCTCGCCGTCGAGCACGAGGGGGTCGTCCCGGACGTGCTGCTGCTCGGCAAGGCGCTGGGCGGCGGGATCGTGCCGGTGTCGGCGGTGGTCGCGCGGCGCGAGGTACTGGGGGTGCTGCACCCGGGCGAGCACGGCTCGACGTTCGGCGGAAACCCGCTCGCCGCGGCGGTCGGCACGGCGGTCGTCGAACTCCTGGAGACCGGTGAATTCCAGCACAGGGCGGCCGAGTTGGGCGTGGTCCTGCGGGACGGCCTGACCGAGCTGGTCGGCAAGGGCGTCGTCGGCTTCCGCTCACGCGGCCTCTGGGCCGGCGTCGACGTCGACCCGGCCATCGGCACCGGCCGCGAGATCAGTGAACGCCTCATGCGCGAGGGCGTGTTGGCCAAGGACACCCACGGCTCCACGATCCGGCTGGCCCCGCCGCTGACCATCACGGCGGACGAACTCCGGTCCGCCGTGGGCGCGTTGGAGAGGGTGCTGACGCAAGGGGCTTGAGGCGACGGGTGGTTGGACCGGCGCGGGGAGTCGGTCCAACCACCGGTCCCGACCGCTGGGGGCCTCTGAGGGTGACGGTGTCGACCTGGGCCCTGCGCGCGAGCGACCGCCCGGCAAGGTCACGGGCCTCGGCCGAGATCGCATGGGCGCGCCCGACTCCCCGCAGAATCGGCTAGTTGTCCGCCGCGGACCGCTCCGCCGAAGCGCCGGCGTCCGCCAGGGCGGCCTGCGCCAGGAGACGGCGGGCCAGGTCGCGGGCCTCGGCCACCGTCAGCGAGGCCCAGAGGCCGGGTTCGCCCCGCACGACGGGACCCACGTCCAAGGTGACCCGGGTGATCGGCCGCTCCGGTAGCGCCAGCAGCAGCCGCTTCACCGCGACCTGCCGACCGCAGGTGGTCACCAACGGCGCTTCACCCGACGGCGGGAGCGGCTCCTGCCCTGACCGAATCATCTCGTCCACGACCCTTCTCTGAATACCCGGCGAGGTACCAGGAGCAGCGCCGGGCGGGTCCCGGTTGTTCCCGGGCGGCGGCCGCGCCACCCTGGTCGGCCCCTGTCGCCGGCCAGGCGTCCCGCACCGCTCCGCCGGCCACGCTCCTCGATTCGACGCGGGACACCGCCGCGCGACTGGACCCGACCCGATCAGAACGATGGCCCCGGCGAGGTGCCCCGGCGGGCGGCGCGGCGGGGAAGAGCGCCGCGCCCCCTCGCTTCCGCCTCCTCCGCTCTCTCCTCCGCCTTCGCCGCGAACCGTCCGCGCGGCCGGCCGCCCACCGCACCCGGGGCTCACGAACCGCCCCGGCGGCCGAGGCCCACCCGGGTGTCAACGTGCGCGGCTCAGCCGTAGCCCACCGTGCAGCGCCGCGCAGCGGACCGTGGTGCTCGCGAACCCCCGGGTGAACCCCGGGCGAATTCTCGCCCGCCCTCCGGTCAGAACAGGGTCAAGGGGCGCGGTGGGGGCCGCGGGGCGCTCATAAGATCGCTGGTACCGCCATCTTTCGTACGACTCCCCTGGAGGCCCGGCGTGCCCGGAACCGCGCGCGGCGCCGAAGCCGAACCCGAGACCGAGCCCGGTCCGCCGGCGCCCTCGTCGGTTCCCGCGGCCCGCCGCCGTACGGTCCTGCTCGCGGCCGGTGCCCTGGTCGTCGTGGCGGCTGTGGCGGCCGGTGTGCTGGCCGCCCGGGGGTCCGGCTCGGGCGGGAAGGCCCCTGCCGCCGCCGACGGGCTGCCGCACACCACCGTCGAGGTCGCGACCTCCGGCTGCGGGACCGGCTGGACGCATCCGCAGGCGGGGCACCAGGTCTTCGAGCTGCACAACACGTCGAGCACTGCGGCCGAGGTGTATCTGACCGATCCGACGACCGGCGCGGTCTACGGCGAGGTCGAGGGGCTGGCGCCGGGGACGGTGCGGCCGCTCGGGGTGACCCTGGGCAACGGTTCGTACGCCTTCAAGTGTCTGCCCGACGACGCCGACGCCGTGACCGGGCCCACCGTGCGGATCACCGGCTCGAAGGTGAAGAGCGGCCCGGCCGCCGTGCCGATCACGCAGCAGGAGCTGATCCCGCCAACCCTGGCCTACCAGAAGTGGATTCAGGCCCGGACCGTCGAACTGGCCCGGAAGACCGACGTGTTGCGTGCCGCCGTCGATCACGGTGATCTCGCGGCGGCACGCAGGGCGTGGCTGCCCGCGCATCTCGTCTACGAGCGGATGGGCGCCGCCTACGGCACGTTCGGCGACTCCGACGGGGCGATCAACGGCACCACGGCCGGGCTGAACGGCGGGGTGCGCGACGCCGGGTTCACCGGATTCCACCGGGTCGAGTACGGGCTGTGGCACGGCGAGTCGGCAGGCAAGCTGCGCGGTCCCGCCGACCAACTCGCCAAGGACGTCCACGCGTTGGAGAGCAGCTGGCCCTCCCAGCGGATGGACCCGTCCGACACGGGGCTGCGCGCGCACGAAATCCTGGAGAACACGCTGCAGTTCGAGCTGACCGGCCGCACCGACTACGGCAGCGGAACCAATCTGGCCACCGCCCGCGCCAACCTCGACGGCACGCGCGTACTGCTCGGTTATCTGGGCCCGCTGCTGAAGACCCGGGACGCGGGCTACGCCGAGCTCGGCGACTGGATGGACCGGGCGCAGCACACCCTGGACGGCTTCGACCACTCCGGGAAGTGGACGCCGCTGGCCCAACTCACCCGTCCGCAAAGGGAGAAGGTCGACTCCGACCTCGGTGGACTGGTGGAGCGGCTGGCCGATGTGGCCGCCCTCACGGACGTACGGAGGACCGCGTGAAGCGCGCGAACGAAGTGGGCCGCCGGGGGTTCCTGGCGAGCGCGGCGGCCGTGGCCGGTGCCGGTCTGGTGGCCGCCGACCGGGGTACGGCGTCGGCCGCGACGACGGAGACCAGTGCGCGCGTGCCCTTCCACGGGCTCCACCAGGCCGGGATCATCACCCCCGCGCAGCGGGCCACCGCGTTCGTCTCCTTCGACACGACCGCCGAGAACCGGGCCGAACTCACCGATCTGCTGCGGACGTTGACCGACCGGGCGCGTTTCCTGACCTCCGGCGGCAGCCCGGAGGACCTGGGCATCACCGCGCCGCCCGCCGACTCCGGCACGCTGGGCCCGGACCTCCCGGCCGACCGGCTGAGCGTCACGGTCGGCGTCGGCGCCTCGCTCTTCGACGACCGCTACGGGCTCGCGAAGCGCGTGCCCAGCCGGCTGACCGCGATGCCCGCCTTCCCCGATGACGACCTCGACTCCGCCTGGTGTCACGGTGATCTGAGCGTGCAGTTCTGCGCGGACACCTCCGACACCGTGCTGCACGCCCTGCGCGATGTCACCCGGCACACGCGTGGGGGCATGCAGGTGCGGTGGCGGACGGACGGGTTCATCAGCCCGCCGCGCCCTTCGGGCACCCCGCGCAACCACCTGGGCTTCAAGGACGGCATCGCCAACCCGGAGGTGACCGACGCCCGCGCGATGAACGACCTCGTGTGGGTGGGGTCCGGCAGCGGCGAGCCGGCGTGGACGACCGGCGGCAGCTATCAAGTCGTACGCCTGATAAGGATGTTGGTGGAGTTCTGGGACCGGGTCTCCATCACCGAGCAGGAGCGGATGTTCGGCCGCGCCCGGGACACCGGCGCCCCGCTGGACGGCCGACACGAGAAGGACATCCCGAACTTCGCGCAGGACCCGCAGGGCGATGTGATCCCGCTCGACAGCCACATCCGGCTCGCCAACCCGCGCACCACGCAGAGCGCGGACCAGCGCATCCTGCGCCGGGGCTACAACTACGACCGGGGCATGGACAGCAACGGCAACCTCGACATGGGGCTGCTGTTCTGCTGCTATCAGCAGGACTTGGCCCGGCAGTTCGAGACCGTGCAGAAGCGGCTGGCCGGTGAACCGCTGGTCGACTACGTCTCGCCGTACGGCGGGGGCTACTTCTTCGCGCTGCCCGGGGTTCGTGACTCCGCCGACTGGCTGGGCCGGACCCTGCTGACCTGAGAGCGGGGTCAAGAAGAGGCCAACAGACCATGAGAAATTCCTGACCGGGCGTTCGCTCTCGCGTCATTGCCGCTCCCCCGCCCCGCCGTCACGATTGCCCAGGCTACGGCCGTAGGCGTCACGGCCATGGGTGGCGTGGCAGCGAGAACAGTGGCTCCCGAAAGGCGAGACAGCATGATCGGCACAGGAAGAACTCCAGGCGCGCGGCGGGGCCTGACCCGCGTGGGCGCCCTGCTCGGCGCGGCGGCGCTGGCCACGGCGGGCGGGGTCGTCCCCGCGGTGGCGAACTCCGGCGGCCACCAGCACTCCGGCAGCAACCGCACGGCCACCCCGATCAAGCACGTGGTGGTGCTCTACGACGAGAACATCTCGTTCGACCACTACTTCGCCACCTACCCGAAGGCCGCCAACACGGACGGCACGAAGTTCAAGGCCGCGGCCCACACGCCGAAGGCCGACAACCTCCTCAACGCCGGGCTGCTGAAGACGAACCCGAACCTCTACACGCCGACCCGGCTGAGCAGTTCGCAGGTGATGACCTGCGACCAGAACCACTCCTACGGCCCCGAGCAGTACGCGGCCGACGGCGCCAAGGCCGACAAGTACGTCGAGAACACCGAGGTCAACAAGTGCACCGGCCTGTTCGGTGAACCCGGTCTGGTGATGGACTACTACGACGGCAACACCGTCACGGGCATGTGGAACTACGCCCAGCAGTTCGCGCTGAACGACCACTCCTTCAGCTCGGTCTTCGGACCCTCGACGCCCGGCGCGCTGAACCTGATATCGGGTCAGACGCACGGTGTGATCTCGGTCGACCCGGCCTCCGGCACCGAGAACCCGAAGCAGACGACGACCCCGGACTCGTACGCCGTGGTCTCCCCGAACGCCAAGGGTGTCGGCACGGTCATCAACGACCCCGACCCGGCCTTCGACGACTGCTCGGACAAGGACCACACCTCGACCAGCGCGCTCGCGGTGATGCAGGGCAAGAACATCGGTGACCTGCTCAACAACAAGGGTGTGACCTGGGGCTGGTTCCAGGGCGGCTTCCGGCCGAGCACCGCGTGGGACGGCAAGAGCGGCGACTACGCCAAGTGCGGGGGCACCACGCACACCAACGTGGGCGGCGCGGCCTCCGAGGACTACAGCCCGCACCACTCGCCGTTCGAGTACTACAAGTCGACGTCGAACCCGCACCACCTGGCGCCGAAGTCGGTCGCCGAGATCGGCCACAACGGGCGGGCGAACCACAACTACGACCTGACGGACTTCGACGCGGCGCTGAAGGCCGACAACCTTCCCGCGGTGAGCTTCCTGAAGGCGGCCGAGTACCAGGACGGGCACGCCGGCTACTCGGACCCGGCCGACGAGCAGAACTTCCTGATCAAGGAGATCAACGCGATCCAGAAGTCGCCGGAGTGGAAGTCGACGGCGGTCGTCATCGCCTACGACGACTCCGACGGCTGGTACGACCACGTGACCTCCAAGGTGCTCAACGGCTCCACGGACTCGACGGTCGGCTCGAACGGCAAGGCCGTCGACAGCCCGGCCTGCCAGTCCGGTCCGGCGGCCAAGGGCGGCTACGCGGACCGCTGCGGCCCCGGCACCCGGCAGCCGCTGCTGGTCGTCTCGCCTTACAGCAAGGTCAACAAGATCGACCACACGCCGACCGAGCAGGCGTCGATCACCCAGTTCATCGAGGACAACTGGCACACCGGCCGGATCGGTGACTCGTCCTTCGACCGGCGGGCCGGCAGCCTCGCCGGGATGTTCGACTTCAAGCACCCGAACGACAAGCAGGTGCTGCTGAACACGAACGGCTCCGTGCGGTCGGTCAAGCGGATCCCGCACTACTCCCAGACGTCGTCGACGGCCACCACGGCCCCGTACCCGGCGTACGTCCAGGACCTGAAGGCGCAGAACGTCGCCGCCGGCGGCACCGCCTCCAACACGCCGGCGATCGCGATCGGCGCGGGTCTGGTCACCGCCGCGGGCGCGACCACCGCGTTCGCGCTGTACCGCCGCAGGGCGCGCACCGCGTCCGTGTAAGTCCCGCCGGACCGGCGGCAGTTGCGTCCCGAGGGCGGCGAGAGTTCCTTCTCGCCGCCCTCGGCCGTGTCGACGGCAGGCTGATCTCCACCGGTTCCACACTGCGCCGCCTGCCCCTACACTGGCAGCCCACGAGAGACCGGGTGACCTGCGAGAACAGATCGGTCGAGCCGACCCGCCGGAGTGAGGAGCGACCCCCCTTGTTCTACTACGTCCTGAAATACGTGATTCTGGGTCCCTTGCTCAGACTGGTCTTCAGGCCCCGCATCGAGGGTCTCGACCACATACCGGAGTCGGGTCCGGCGATCGTCGCGGGCAACCATCTCTCGTTCTCGGACCACTTCCTGATGCCCGCGGTCCTCAAGCGCCGGATCACGTTCCTCGCCAAGGCCGAGTACTTCACCGGCCCCGGCATCAGGGGCCGTCTCACCGCGACCTTCTTCCGCAGCGCGGGCCAGATCCCGGTCGACCGCTCCGGCAAGGAGGCGGGCCAGGCCGCCATCCGCGAGGGCCTCGGCGTCCTGAGCAAGGGCGAGCTGCTCGGCATCTACCCCGAGGGCACCCGCTCGCACGACGGCCGCCTCTACAAGGGCAAGGTCGGCGTCGCGGTCATGGCCCTGAAGGCCCAGGTCCCCGTCATCCCCTGCGCGATGATCGGCACCTTCGAGGCCCAGCCGCCCGGCAAGGTCATCCCGAACATCCACCCGGTGACCATCCGCTTCGGCAAGCCCCTCGACTTCTCCCGCTACGCAGGTATGGAGAACGAGAAGGCCATCCTGCGCGCCATCACCGACGAGATCATGTACGCGATCCTGATGCTCTCCGAGCAGGAGTACGTCGACCAGTACGCGGCCGTCGCCAAGGCGGAGCAGGCGGCCGCCGCGAAGGAACGCAAGTTCCCGCGCCTGCCGCTGAGTTGAGGCTCCGCGCGCGCAAGACATGAAGAAGGGGGGGCGGGGGTTTTATTAGGGCCGCCCCACGAATTTTGTTTATGAGGTGTATTTGGTTGGGGGGGCAGGCGGGGTGGGGGGGAGTCTCGGTGTGGCGGTCTGGAGCGGGC
>NZ_JBHYWD010000001.1:169177-209843 GCF_042751305.1 Streptomyces hokutonensis | reverse complement strand
GCGCCCCCCCCCACCAACCCCAACAACCCGCCCCTCCCCCTCACTTCCGCCACCCCGCGCGCAACACATAAACAAGCGCGGCCGTTGCACACCCGCCCGCCCCAAGTCATTTACGACTGCTGCCTGTTACGGCACCGGCGTCGCGTGCGGGGTGCACGTCACGTCGGCGGCGTCCAGCTTCCCGGTCAACAGGTAGGTGTCGACACGGGAGTTGATGCACGGGTTGACCAGACCGGTCACACCGTGGGAGCCCGCGTCCTTCTCGGTGATCAGGCGGGAGCCCTTGAAGCGCTGGTGCAGTACGACGGCACCCTCGTACGGCGTCGCGGCGTCACGCTGCGACTGCACGATGAGCACCGGCGGCAGACCCTTGCCGGTCCTGACCTCGACCGGGGACTGCTGCTTGACGGGCCAGGTGGCACACGGCAGGTTCATCCAGGCGTTGGACCAGGTCAGGAACGGGTACTTCTTGTTGAGCTCCGTGTTGTCCTTGTCCCACTTCTTCCAGCTGGTGGGCCACTTGGCGTCGGTGCACTCGACGGCCGTGTAGACGGCGTTGCCATTCTCCGAGGTGATGTTGCCCGCGGTGTCCGACATGTCGGGCGAGGCTGCGTCGATCAGCGGCTGGGGGTCACCGGCGAAGTACTTGCTGAACGCGGTGGCGACCGGCACCCACGAGGAGTCGTAGTACGGGGCGCCCTGGAAGAAGCCGAGCAGCTCGGCCGGACCGACGACCCCGCCGAGCGGGCTCTTCTTCGCGGTTGCGCGCAGCTCCAGCCACTTGGCCTGTACGGCGTCGCGGGTGGTCCCCAGGTGGAAGGCCGCGTCGTTCTTCGCGACCCAGTCCTCCCAGTCCTTCCAGCGGCCCTCGAACGCGACGTCCTGACCGAGGTTGGCCTCGTACCAGATGTTGTCGCGCGCCGGGTTGACGACGCTGTCGACGATCATGCGGCGGACGTGGCTCGGGAACAGGGTGCCGTAGACGGCGCCGAGGTAGGTGCCGTACGAGACGCCCAGGTAGTTGAGCTTCTTCTCGCCGAGGGCGGCGCGGATGACGTCCAGGTCGCGCGCGGTGTTCGGCGTGGTCATCTGCGCGAGCATGGTGCGGCCGGTGCGCTCGGCGCAGCCGTCCGCGTACTCACGGGCCAGCTTGCGCTGCGCGTTCTTGTCGGCCGTGGAGTCAGGTACCGGGTCCGCCTTGGGCGCCTTCACGAACTCCTGCGGGTCGATGCAGGAGATGGGCGCCGAGTGGCCGACACCGCGCGGGTCGAAGCCCACGAAGTCGTACGCCTTGGACGTGTTGACCCACAGCGGGTTCTTGGTGGTGACCCGGCGCGGGAAGCGCATTCCGGAGCCACCCGGGCCGCCGGGGTTGTAGACGAGCGCGCCCTGGCGCTCCTCCTTCGTGCCCGTGCTGGCGATGCGGTCGACGGCCAGCTTGATCGTCTTGCCGTTGGGCTTGGTGTAGTCGATCGGCACGGTGACATAGCCGCACTGGATCGGCTTCTCGAAACCCCAGTCGGCGGGGCAGTCCTGCCAGTCGATCCCGGCCTTGGCGGCGCGGGCGGCGGCGAGCGCGGCACCCTTGGCCGCACTGTCCTGCCCGTGACCTGCCGCCTGGTTGGTCTGCGCGTTGGCCGTGGGTGCCATGACGGCGCCGGCTATCAGAGCCGCCGCGGCGAACCCGGCCGAGCCGAACGCCGTGACGCGGCTCCTCGGTCTGATGAACCTCAAGTGGGCCCCTCCCCGTACTTAGTTGCGAAATGGTCTCGGGGGATCCTCCCGGCTGTGAGGTGTCTGAGGACAGGGGCTGTTGACCTTCTTTACCAATCCGATAAGCGGAAACTCACGTCCCGCTCAGCGGATACTCACCGAGCGACACCAACGCCTCGTCCAGCACCCGCCGCAGCCTCAGCCCGTCGGCCGCGACAGCCGTCACCAGCACCGCGGGCCCGGCCAGCGGCGCGAGCGCCGCACACTCCCCCAGCATCCGCGCCACGGGCGGCTCCTGGATGAACTCCGGCCGTACGACGACGAGTTGCCCCACCGCGCGATGTCCCGCGAGAACGGCGGGCCCGTCCCAGCCGCCCGGCGCTCCGGGCCCGCAGGCCAACTCCTGGTCCAGCACGGTCCGTCCGGCGATCCGCAGCGTGAGCCGACTGGTGAGCCGCCCGGGCTCCTCACCGACCCGCCCGAGCACCTGCTCCTCACGCAGTACGAGCCGGGCGGAGGAGGCAAGGTCAATGCGAGTGGTGACATGCAGATCGCTACCGCACACCGAGATCAACTGCTCGGGCAGCCACTCCAGTTCACCGCCCTCACCGACCCTGAGCCGCACGTCGTACCGCGACTCCCCCTTCGCCTGCCCCGGCAGCGCGATGGTGGCGGCGGCCGACCCGACCCGCAGCCGCGCCCCGCTCTCCACCTCGGCCTCGACGGCGAAGTGATCTCCTCCGAGCGGCCCGCTCATCGCCCCGACGAGCATGACCCGAGCCTCGGAACCGGTGGCGCGGGTCCGGCGCAGCGCGAGCGGCCCATCGCCCTCCAGCACGGACAGCGCGGTGCCGCCGCGCCCGTCGTCCCGGGCCACGATCCGCGCGGTGGCCCGAACGCCGGTCGCGATCACGCGGCCCACGCGGCGAGTTGCTGCCGCACCCAGCGGGCGACATCGCCGACCCCCGCCTCGGTCCGCAACGACTGGAAGACAACGGGCAGTTCGGCCCGCTGCGCCTTCGCGTCGGCGGCCATCTGCCCGAGATCGGACCCCACGTACGGCGCGAGGTCGGTCTTGTTGACGACCAGCAGATCGGCGGTCGTGACCCCGGGCCCGCCCTTGCGCGGGATGTCGTCCCCGCCGGCGACGTCGATCACGAAGATCTGCGCGTCCACGAGCCCCTTGGAGAAGGTCGCGGTGAGATTGTCCCCACCGGACTCCACAAGAATCAGATCCAGCGGCCCGACCTCGTCCTCCAGATCCTCCACGGCTTCGAGGTTGGCGGAGATGTCGTCCCGGATCGCGGTGTGCGGACAGGCCCCCGTCTCCACGGCACTGATCCGCTCGGGCGGCAACACGGCCTCCCGCAGCAGGAATTCGGCGTCCTCGCGGGTGTAGATGTCGTTGGTGACGACAGCGAGCGAGAGCTCGTCCCGCAGGGCCCGGCAGAGCGCAGCGACGGTGGCGGTCTTACCGGAGCCGACGGGACCGCCGAGACCGATACGGAGGGCGCGGTGGGTGCCGTCGGGGCGGTGAGCGTCGGCACTGACGGCGGCGGGGCCGTCGTGGGTGTGGTCGAGGTGCATTGGTGCGGCTCCTTACGTGTTTCTACTGTGCTTGCGGTTTCGGCGCCCGCTTCGACCGGGCAGGCATCTCTCAGTTCCGGCGCCTCTTTATCCGGGCCGGCACCTCTCAGCCCGTCCGGCGTTTGAGGACGAGGCCGTCCAGGCCGACGGGGGGTCCAGGGGGCGGAGCCCCCTGGTGACGGGACGGGTAGGGGCGGCGGGGGCGAGCCCCCCTACGACGCGAACAACCGCACAGCCCAAGCCGCATGCGCCTCCGCCCCGATCTCCAGCAACGGCGCGGACGCACAAGGCAGTTCATCGACACCGTGGTCCACCACGCGCCCGGCCGCCTCCACCGCCCGATCGGCGACAAGGTCCAACTCCGGCGCCAACCGCGCCAGTACGGCCGTAGCGTCGAACGGGTCGAGACTCAGCAACCGCACCGTCGCGGACGCGGGCCCACTCACACTCTCGTAGGCCGCGCAGTACGCCGCGTCCTCGGCCCCGAGACCGGCCGCCCGAGCGACCAGCCCCAGTACGACGGGCTGATGCGCACCCTTCGGGAACTCCCGTGCCAGCGCGTCGAGTTCGGCGGACGGCCAGGTCGCGCGCGCGGCCCGCATCAACTGCCGCCCGAGCTTCCGCGCGGCGGTCCGCAACGCGGGCGACGGCGTCCGCGCGTCGGCCGCCGCGTCCAACTCCGCCGGATCGGCACCGAGGACGGCCGCCGCGGCCAGCGAGGCGGACACCAGACCGGCCGTATGCAGCCGCCCCCGGCAGAAGTCGCCGAGGCTCG
Source organism: Streptomyces hokutonensis (assembly GCF_042751305.1). Taxonomy (GTDB): domain Bacteria; phylum Actinomycetota; class Actinomycetes; order Streptomycetales; family Streptomycetaceae; genus Streptomyces; species Streptomyces hokutonensis_A. The sequence goes on along the minus strand of NZ_JBHYWD010000001.1, from coordinate 205,768 downwards.
CCGCCCCGGTGACCCGCCCGGCCTTGACCGCGGCCTCCGCCCCGCCGGAGTGCGCGTGCCCTCCGGCGGGAAAGCGCCCGTCGGCGAGGACCAGCAGTGCTCCCCTGGACATCAGAAGAGGAAGTACCGCTGGGCCATGGGCAGTTCGGCGGCCGGAGTCGCCTCGACGAGCTCCCCGTCGATGTGCACGGCGAAGCTGTCGGGGTCGACCTGGACGCGCGGCCGTGCGTCGTTCTCCCGCATGTCGGCCTTGGTGACCCCACGGGTGGACTCGATGGCGACGAACTTCTTGCCGAGGTCGAGCCGTTCGGGCAGCCCGTCGTCGATCGCCAACTGCGCCACGAAGTTGAAGGAGTTGGCGGCGGGGGCACGTCCGATCGCCCCGAACATCGGGCGCGGCAGGATCGGCTGCGGCGTCGGGATGGACGCGTTGGCGTCGCCCATCTGCGCGTAGGCGATCTGCCCGCCCTTGATGACTAGGTGCGGCTTGACGCCGAAGAACGCCGGCTCCCACAGCACGAGGTCGGCGAGCTTGCCGCTCTCGACGGAACCGATCTCGCGGGCGAGGCCCTGCGCGAGGGCGGGGTTGATCGTGTACTTGGCGACATAGCGCCGTACACGATGGTTGTCGGCACGGCCGTCCCCCGGCAGCGAACCCCGCCGCCGCTTCATCACGTGCGCCGTCTGCCAGGTCCGCAGGATCACCTCGCCGACCCGCCCCATCGCCTGCGCGTCCGAGGAGATGATCGAGATGGCGCCGAGGTCGTGGAGGATGTCCTCCGCGCCGATGGTCGAGGGGCGGATGCGGGACTCGGCGAAGGCGAGGTCCTCGGGGACCGCCGGGTTGAGGTGGTGGCAGACCATCAGCATGTCGAGGTGTTCCTCGGCGGTGTTGACGGTGTAGGGCCGGGTCGGGTTGGTGGAGCTGGGCAGCACGTGCGGCTCGGAGACCACGGTCATGATGTCCGGCGCGTGCCCGCCGCCCGCACCCTCGGTGTGGTAGGCGTGGATGCCGCGTCCGCCGATCGCGGCGAGGGTGTCGCCGACGAAGCCGGCCTCGTTCAACGTGTCGGTGTGGATGGCGACTTGGATGCCCGTGCGGTCGGCGACGGTGAGCGAGGCGTCGATGACGGCCGGGGTCGAGCCCCAGTCCTCGTGCAGCTTCAGTCCCAGCGCTCCCCCGCGGATCTGGGACATCATCGCGTCGTGCGAGACGGTGTTGCCCTTGCCGAGGAAGCCGATGTTGAGCGGGTACTGCTCCATCGCCGCCATCATCCGGGCCAGATGCCAGGGGCCGGGGGTGACCGTGGTCGCCTTGGAGCCCTCGGCCGGTCCGGTGCCGCCGCCGACCAGCGTGGTGACCCCGGCGGAGAGCGCCTCGTCGGCGATCTGCGGGCAGATGAAGTGGACGTGCGCGTCGACGGCACCGGCCGTGAGGATGCGGCCGTTGCCCGCGATGACCTCGGTCTCGGGGCCGATCACCAGGTCGGGGTGGACGCCGTCCATGGTGTCGGGGTTGCCGGCCTTGCCGATGCCGGTGACGCGGCCGTCGCGGATGCCGACGTCGGCCTTGACGATGCCCCAGTGGTCGACGATGACGGCGCCGGTGATGACGGTGTCGGGGGTGCCTTCTGCGCGCGTAGCACGGGCCTGGCCCATCGACTCGCGGATGACCTTGCCGCCGCCGAACACGGCCTCGTCACCGGCGAGTCCGGGACCGCCGCTGCGGTCCTCCTCGATCTCGATCAGGAGGTCGGTGTCGGCGAGCCGGATGCGGTCGCCGGTGGTCGGCCCGAACAGGTCCGCGTACGCGGCACGGGAGATCTCAGGCATCGAGGGCACCTCCGGTCTCCCCGCGCAGTCCGGGCACGACACGGGCGCCGACCAGCGGGACGAGTTCGACGTCGACGGGGATCCCCGGTTCGAAGCGCACGGCGGTGCCGGCGGCGACGTTGAGCCGCTTGCCGCGCGCGGCGGCGCGGTCGAATTCGAGTCCGGGGTTGGCCTCGGCGAAGTGGTAGTGGGAGCCGACCTGGACGGGCCGGTCGGCGGCGTTGAGGACGGTCATCGATGTGACCTCGCGCCCCGCGTTGTAGACGATCGGGTCGTCCGCGAACAGGATCTCGCCGGGAATCATCGAGGCCTCCTACACGATCGGGTCGTGGACGGTGACGAGCTTGGTGCCGTCCGGGAAGGTCGCCTCGACCTGCACGTCGTGGATCATCTCGGGGATGCCCTCCATGACGTCGTCCCTGGTGAGCAGCTTGCGCCCGGAGGACATCAGCTCGGCGACGGTCCGGCCGTCACGGGCGCCCTCGAGGATGTGCGACGTGATGAGGGCGACCGCCTCGGGGTGGTTGAGCTTCAGACCACGGGCCCGGCGCTTCTCGGCCACGTCGGCCGCCACATGGATCAGCAGCCTCTCTTGCTCGTGCGGGGTCAGTTGCACGCTCCCACCTCACAGTCCTCGCTCCGGACCGTGCGGGGTCCGGCTGCCGCTTGAACGCTCCGCTCGGAGTGCGGGACGTCGTCCGAAGGCCCGTCGTGGCCGGCCGCGCAGTTCCTCGCGCCCCTTCGGGGCGCTGCCGAACCGCAGCGGACTTCGCCGGACCCGCTCACCCCCGGGGAAAAATCCCTGGTGGCGTGGATCGGCAGGCTAGTTGGACCGAGTTTCAAGCAAGTTAACCGAGCCGTGATCAGGACAATCACATCTACGCCCGTAGAGCCGCCCCTCGACCGGTCGCCTAGGAGGGGTTCGGCCCCCGGTGCTCCGCCGCGATGCCGAAGCGCTGGTGTTCGCGGGGAGCGGACGCGACCTCGCGGACGTGCGAGACCGCACTGATCACCTGCTCATCGGCGTTCGCGTCCAGCTTGTCGAGTTCGTCGAGTCGCTCCAGGTCGGCGGCCGAGACCAGCGCGACAAGGGGCTTCCCGTGCCGTGTCACGACGACGCGCTCACCGCCGTACACCACCCGGTTGATCAGGTCGGCGAGCTCAGCCCTGGCTTGCGTCACCGGAATCTCGTAGGCCATACCCCCATCATAACGTCATGTACGTCCTGTACATTTCTTACAGATGCCGAAGGAGGGGTACCCATGACCCGACCGTTCGCCCGCCACGTCCTGCCCGAATTCACGGAGCGCACCAGCTCCGGGCACCGGACGACGGATCCGTACTCGAAGCTGCTGGAGGAGCGGATCGTCTTCCTCGGGACGCCGATCGACGACATCTCGGCGAACGACGTGATGGCCCAGTTCATGCACCTGGAGTACCTGGCGCCGGACCGGGACATCGCGCTGTACATCAACTCGCCCGGCGGCTCGTTCACCGCGATGTCGGCGATCTACGACACGCTGCGGTACGTCACGTGCGACGTGGAGACGGTCTGCCTCGGCCAGGCCGGCACCACCGCGGCGGTCCTGCTGGCGGCGGGGACCCCGGGCAAGCGGTCGGCGCTGCCGGGCGCGCGGATGGTGCTCCACCAGCCCTCGCTGCCCGAGCCGATCCAGGGGCAGGCGAGTGATCTCGCCATCCAGGCCGGGGAGTTGGCGCGCACCCGGTCCCAACTGGAGGCCGTACTCGCCCTGCACACGGGCCGGACGGTGGAGCAGGTGAGCGCGGACATCGAGCGGGACCTCGTCCTGGACGCCCAACAGGCCCTGGAATACGGGCTGGTGGACAGGATCGTGTCGACCCGCAAGACCTCGCTCACCGAGACCGGCGGGGAGTGAGCCGACGATGCTGCCGCCGGAGCTTCCGCCGCTGCCCGCGCTGACGCGTGCCGAGGGCGAGTTGATCGACCGTTATCTGGATGTGGCCGACCTGCTGGGCCGTATCAACCCGGCGCACCACGGGGACACGTACCGTGGACTGAGGGCCGCCCAGGCGCTGGTGGCCAAGGCCATCGAACTGCGGGACGCGCTGGACCTGATGCACCGGCGGGGCGAGACCGAGCTGCACGCCCCCACGCTCGCGCGGGCGCTGCGCGTGCTGGACGGGGAGCGCCGCACGGCTCGCGTCACGATCCCCGCGCCCTCCGACGGTTGACGGACCCGGGGCCGTGACGGCCGGTGTCGAAACGGGCCGAACGGTGTACCCCCGATCGGTGTAGTCGCCGCTCCGCCCATGCGGCCGTACGGGTTGCGCAACACGCGTAGCCCGTGGGGCGGATGAGGTGTTCCGGTGCTGGTCCGAGGGTCATGCACCCTCGACACGCCTTCGAACACCGCTGCGTTCAGCCGAACGGGTGAGTGGTGAGTAACCCCACAAATCCCCGATTCCGTTGGGCTTTTCGGACATTCATAGGTGAAGATCCCTGTCTGACGACAAGACCCCGCCGCAGCGGCGGGGCGATCCGGGCGGACGCCGAGTCCTGCCGCCACCCGGATGACAGGTCGACAGGATTGCATCGGCAGGAGTGGAGGACCCAGGTACGACGGGTCGCCGGGACGGTCACGCCATGACCGGGTCGAGCAGCCCTTGGGGTGAAGCCGCGTCAGCGGCCGGGCAACTTTGTCAGCCCGAATCCGACAGGTCATCCTTCACAGGCGGCTGACGAAGGGTTGCGCATGACTGCGCTCAATCGTGTCCCGTCGCTGATGGTCCGGGCCGGTACGGCTTCGGCCTTCGCCATCGCCGCCGTTGGCGGTTCCGTCGTGATCCCCGGTGTCGCATCCGACGCCGCGGCCGCGACACCCGCGACGAAGGCACTCCAGGTCGCGGCGTCCAAGAAGGGCGCCCCGTACAGGTACGGGGCCACCGGACCGGGCCGCTTCGACTGCTCCGGGCTCACGCTGTACTCGTACAAGAAGGCGGGCAAGAAGCTGCCCCGTACGGCGGCCCAGCAGTACAACAAGACCCACCACATCTCGGCCGGGAGCCGCAAGGCCGGGGACCTCGTCTTCTTCCACTCGGGCTCCAGCGTCTACCACGTCGGCATCTACGCCGGCGGCGGAAAGATCTGGCACGCCCCGAAGACCGGGGACGTGGTGCGGTTGCAGAAGATCTGGACCAAGAGCGTCTGGTACGGCCGGGTCAGCTGATCCGTGCTGAAAACTCCCGAGGGGGTGGCGGTCTCCTGACGGACCGCCACCCCCTCGGGTGTCCAGAGGCGTTCAACACGCCGCTCTACGGCTCCTGTTGGCCCGCCGCGGTCACCGGCCGGGCCGGGACGGTCCAGGGCACCTCGATGGAGACCGTCTTGCCGCCCTCCAGGGTCGGCCGGACCCTGAGTTTTCCCCCGCACTCCGCGGTCAGCCAGCGGATGATGACCATGCCCCGGCCGTTGTCCTGCTGGACGGCGGCCGGCAGGCGTTTCGGGAAGCGGGGATGGCTGTCGGTGACTCCGATGCGCAGCTGTTCGTCACGCTCCAGCTCGATGTCCACCGTGAAGGTGGGTGACTGTCCGAAGGTGTGCTGTACGGCGTTGGTGGCGAGTTCGGAGACGATGAGGCGGATGGTGTCGGCGACCTCCGTGTCCGCCGGCAGTCCCCATTCCACGAGGGTCCCGACCACGTAGGAGCGGGCGGTGGCGACCGAGGCGGGATCGCTCGGCAGAGTGACGGATGCTTCCAGATGGTCTGCCATGGCGCGGTCGTCCCTTTCCCGCGGGACCGGTGTCCGACACGGAGCGGATGGTTCGAGTACGGTCCCGGACTGGTGCTTCTTCGCCAGACTGCCATTACCGCGTCGCCAACGGTGCCGATCCACCAAGATATGCATATATCTGTCGCTCAAAGCGGTGAACTCTGCGAACCCAGACTCTATTTGGGCGGCTCGGAAGGAGTAAGGAGAAACCCATGCAGTACGGTCCCGCGGTGCGCCGCCGGAAACTGGGCGCCGAACTCCGCGCGTTGCGTGCGGACGCGGGGCTCACCAGCGGTGAGGCGGCCCGGCTGGTCGGCTGGCACCAGTCGAAGGTGAGCCGTATCGAGACCGGCGCGAGTGGCGTGAAACCGCCCGACGTCCGGTTACTCCTGGACGCCTACCAGGTCGGGGACGCTCAACTCCGGGACATGCTGCTCGTGTTGGCGGGCTCGGACGACGGGGGCGGCCGGCACCACTGGTGGCACGCTTACCGCGGTGTACTGCCGCCCGCCTACCGGGACTTCATCAGCCTGGAGTCACAGGCCAGCACGATCCGCACCCTGGAGACCTCGGTGGTCCCCGGGCTGCTGCAGACACCCGAGTACGCCCGGGCGGTGACCCGGGCCGCCGTGGGAGGCCTCGACAACGACGGGCCGGAGCGGCTCGACGCGCTGGTGCAGGTGCGGCTGGCCCGGCAGGACATCCTGCGGGCGGATCCCCCACTCGAACTGAGCGTGGTCCTCGACGAGGCGGTGGTGCGCCGGGAGGTCGGCGGGCCGGGTGTGATGGCACGGCAGCTGGAGCGGCTGATCGAAGCGGCCCAGCTGCCTCAAGTCCGGCTTCAGGTCTTGCCGTTCGCCGCAGGAGCACACATCGGCATCACCGGTCCTTTCGTTATCTTCTCCTTTCCGAGCACTTCTGATCTGGACGTGGTTGTTCTCGACCACTTGACGAGTAGCCTCTACCTCGAACGGAAAGAAGACCTAGAGGCCTACAGCGAGGCCTTCAACACCCTTCAGTTCCACGCCCTTTCACCCGAGGACTCGTTGGACTACATCGCCGGGATAGGTGACGGCGCGTAAGGAGGCACCATGTCTGCACTGCCTCGGAACGTACCTTCCAGTACCGATCTGTCCGGAGTGCGGTGGCTGCGCAGCAGTTACAGCACGGGAGCGAACAACTGCGTCGAGGCGGCCCGTCCGCACTCCGGCCCCCGCGCGGGGCTGCTCGCCGTACGCGACTCCAAGGACCCGCAGGGACCCGCGCTGCTCTTCTCCCCCGAGAGCTGGACGGGCTTCCTCACCGCGTTCCACTGATCGGTTCCGTCATCCGCGACACACGACCGTGTCACGCCGACTCATGGTCGCGTCTCGCCGATCACACGTACAGCGCGTTCGATCTCGGCCCCGGAGAGGTCCGCTCGGGCGGTCAGCCTGAGCCGTGAGATGCCGTCGGGCACGGAAGGAGGACGGAAGCAGCCCACGGCCAGCCCTGCCGTACGGCAGTCGGCCGCCCACTGCACGGCCGCCTCCGGGGACGGTGCCCGCACCGACACCACCGCGGCGTCCGGACGTACCGCTTCCAGACCCGCGGCGGTGAACCGTGCGTGCAGCTCACTCGCCACGGCGCGCGCCCGGGCGGCCCGCTCGGGCTCGCGCCGCAGCAGGGTGAGCGCCGCCAGCGCGGCTCCGACCGCGGCCGGGGCGAGCCCCGTGTCGAAGATGAAGGTCCGCGCCGCGTTGACCAGATGGTCGATCACCCGGGCCGGCCCGAGCACGGCCCCGCCCTGGCTCCCCAGCGACTTGGACAGCGTGACCGTCACGACCACGTCCTCGGCCCCCGCGAGCCCCGCCGCGTACGGCGCCCCGCGCCCGCCCTCGCCCAGCACCCCGAGCCCGTGCGCGTCGTCGAGCAGCAGCCCCGCCCCGAACTCCCGGCTCGCCTCGGCGAGCGCCCCCACCGGAGCGGCGTCCCCGTCCACGGAGAACACCGAGTCGGACACGACGACGGCCGGCCCGTCGTGCGTCCGCAGCGACTTCCGCACCCCTTCCGGATCGGCGTGTCCTACGACTTGGGTGGCGCCCCGGGCCAGCCGGCAGCCGTCGATCAGCGAGGCGTGGTTGCCCGCGTCGGAGACGATCAGCGAGCCGTGCGGTGCGAGCGTGGTGACCGCGGCGAGGTTGGCCGCGTAGCCGGAGGAGAAGACGAGGGCGGCCTCGAACCCGGTGAACTCGGCCAGCTCGCGCTCCAGTTGGGTGTGCAGCTCGGTCGTACCGGTGACGAGCCGCGACCCGGTGGACCCGCCGCCCCAGGTCCGCGCCGCCGCCGCGGCCCCCTCGACGACCTCGGGATGGTGGGCGAGCCCCAGGTAGTCGTTGCTCGCGAGATCGAGGAGCGGCGAGTCGGCGGGGCGCGGGCGCAGGGTCCGCACGAGCCCGGCGCGGCGGCGCAGCTCCGCCTGGTCGTCGATCCAGCCGAACGCCATGGTTCCTCCGGGGCTTTTGTAGGCAGTGCACAGACAGTAATCGGCCGACCGGCCACCCATGGTGTGGTGATACCCACACCGCCGACCGCATGTCTTGTCCAATCTCTCCTTGGCCGCGGGTGGTCCCGTAGGACAGGATCGGGACTCATGGACCTGCTGAACACGCTCGTGGACAAGGGGCTTCGGCGCGAGCTGCCGACCCGCGCCGAAGCACTCGCCGTCCTCGCCACCTCCGACGACGACCTGCTGGACGTCGTGGCCGCGGCCGGAAAGGTGCGCCGACACTGGTTCGGCCGACGGGTGAAGCTCAACTACCTCGTCAACCTGAAGTCCGGACTGTGCCCCGAGGACTGCTCGTACTGCTCGCAGCGGCTCGGCTCCAAGGCCGACATCCTGAAGTACACGTGGCTGAAACCCGACGACGCCTCGAAGGCCGCGGCGGCCGGTGTGGCGGGTGGCGCCAAGCGGGTCTGCCTGGTCGCCTCCGGACGGGGCCCGACCGACCGGGACGTGGACCGGGTCGCGGGCACCATCAAGGCGATCAAGGACCAGAACGAGGGCGTCGAGGTCTGCGCCTGCCTCGGCCTGCTCTCCGACGGCCAGGCCGACCGGCTGCGCGAGGCGGGCGCGGACGCCTACAACCACAACCTGAACACGTCCGAGTCGACGTACGGTGACATCACGACCACCCACACCTACGCCGACCGCGTCGACACCGTGCAGAAGGCGCACGCGGCGGGCCTGTCCGCCTGCTCCGGCCTGATCGCCGGCATGGGCGAGACGGACGAGGACCTGGTCGACGTCGTCTTCTCGCTCCGGGACCTCGACCCGGACTCGGTGCCGGTGAACTTCCTGATCCCGATGGAGGGCACCCCGCTCGCCCAGGAGTGGCACCTCACCCCGCAGCGGTGTCTGCGCATCCTCGCGATGGTGCGGTTCGTCTGCCCGGACGCCGAGGTGCGCATCGCGGGCGGCCGTGAGGTCCACCTGCGCACGATGCAGCCCCTCGCCCTGAACCTCGCCAACTCGATCTTCCTCGGCGACTACCTGACGTCCGAGGGCCAGGCCGGCCACGCCGACCTGGAGATGATCGCGGACGCGGGCTTCGAGGTGGAGGGCGCGGGCGAGGTGACGCTGCCGAAGCACCGGGCCGCGGCAGGCGGCGGCTGCGGGTCCCATGAGGAAGCCTGCGGGGGCTGCGACGCGCACGAGAGCGCCGGCGTCTGTGGCTCGGCTCCCGCCGCCACGCCCGCGCCGCAGGTCGACGAGGTCCGCCGGGACCTGGTCTCCGTACGCCGTCGAGGTGCCGGAACGGATCTCGCGCCCAATGCCTGACCCGACCGCCCTGCCCGTCCCGGAGCTGCTGGAACTGGACCGGCGGCACGTCTGGCATCCCTACGGCCCGATGCCCGGGCGTGTCGAACCGCTCGTCGTGGAGTCGGCGAGCGGGGTCCGGCTCCGACTGGCCGGCGGCGGGGGCGAGTTGGTCGACGGCATGTCGTCCTGGTGGTCGGCGATCCACGGCTACAACCACCCCGTGCTCAACGAGGCCGCGCGCGAGCAGCTCGGGCGGATGAGCCACGTGATGTTCGGCGGGCTCACGCACGAGCCCGCCGTACGGCTGGCGAAGCTCCTTGTCGACATGTCTCCCGAGGGCCTGGAACACGTCTTCCTCGCCGACTCGGGCTCCGTGTCGGTCGAGGTCGCGGTGAAGATGTGCCTCCAGTACTGGCGCTCGCTCGGCCGCCCCGAGAAACAGCGCCTGCTGACCTGGCGCGGCGGCTACCACGGCGACACCTGGCAGCCGATGTCGGTGTGCGACCCCGAGGGCGGGATGCACGAGTTGTGGGCAGGGGTGCTGCCCCGGCAGGTCTTCGCGGACGCGCCTCCAACCGAGTACGACGAGTCGTACGCAGCCCGTCTCCACGAACTGATCGAACGGCACGCGCACGAACTGGCCGCGGTGATCGTGGAGCCGGTGGTGCAGGGCGCGGGCGGGATGCGGTTCCACTCCCCCACATACCTACGGGTGCTGCGCGAGGCGTGCGACGCGCACGACGTGCTGCTGGTGTTCGACGAGATCGCGACGGGTTTCGGCCGTACGGGCGCGCTGTTCGCGGCGGAGCACGCGGCGGTGACCCCGGACGTGATGTGCGTGGGCAAGGCGCTGACCGGCGGCTACATGACGATGGCGGCGAGCCTGTGCACGCCTCGGGTAGCCGAGGGCATCTCGCAGGGCGAGGTGCCGGTCCTGGCCCACGGCCCGACCTTCATGGGCAACCCGCTGGCGGCGGCCGTGGCCTGCGCGTCGATCGAACTCCTGCTGAACCAGGACTGGTTGGCGGAGGTCAAGCGCATCGAGGCGGCCCTGCGGGAGGGCCTGGCCCCCGCTTCGGAGATCCCCGGCGTCCGGGATGTCCGCGTCCTCGGCGCCATCGGCGTGGTCCAGCTCGACCACGACGTGGACATGAAGGCCGCGACGGAAGCGGCCGTACGCGAGGGCGTGTGGCTACGGCCGTTCCGCGACCTCGTCTACACGATGCCGCCGTACGTCACGGGCGACGCCGACCTGGCTCGGATCGCCCGCGCGGTGTGCGCGGCGGCACGGGAGGGATGACATGCCGGTACTGGTGATCACGGGCACGGGCACGGAGGTCGGCAAGACGATCACCACGGCCGCGGTAGCCGCGACAGCGCTGGCAGCGGGTCGCACAGTGGCCGTCCTGAAGCCCGCCCAGACAGGTCTACGGCCGGACGAGCGCGGCGACGCCGACGAGGTCGCCCGGCTCGCCGGCACCGTGACGACGGCCGAACTCGCCCGCTATCCCGAGCCGTTGGCACCGGGCACGGCGGCGCGCAGGGCCGGTATGGCTCCGGTGCATCCGCATGAAGTAGCGGAAGCGGCCCAGAAGTTGGCCACCGAGCACGATCTCGTCCTGGTCGAGGGCGCGGGCGGACTGCTCGTACGGTTCGACGAGGAGGGCGGCACACTGGCGGACGCGGCGCGGCTGCTGGGCGCGCCGGTCCTGGTCGTGGCGTCGGCGGGCCTGGGCACCCTGAACACCACGGAACTGACGGCCCGTGAACTCCGCCACCAGGGGCTCGACTTGCTGGGCGTGGTGATCGGGAGCTGGCCCAACACCCCTGATCTCGCGTCGCGTTGCAATGTGGCCGACCTGCCCGAGGTGTCCGGGGCGCCACTGCTCGGCGCGCTGCCGGAGGGGGCGGGGGCTCTCGCCCCTGCCGACTTCCGTGCTGCGGCGCCGAGTTGGCTGGCGGCGCGGCTGGACGGGACGTGGGATGCGGAGGGGTTCGGCGTGCGCGAGGCACCGGAACCGCTCGGCGTTCAGGCCTCCAGCCGGTCCAGCCAGGCGTCCTGACCGTCCGCCAAAGGGAAGTCAGGGGCAGCGGCTCGAAACGGCAATGGAAGGTCATGCCTTTGTCGCGCCCCGCGCCCGTCACACGGTGGTCCCACGCGTCCGGGACCTCTGCGTACTGCGATCGGGCGCTGCACGCGTACGCAGGCCATCCCGGTCTCCTCGGCGACTTCGCGCAACACCGCCTCATCCAGCGGCTCCTTGGGCGCCACGCCTCCCGCCGGGACGTGTGTGCCGGGCGGTGGATCCGCGTCGTGGTCGAAGACGAGCGGTTCCGCCGACCGTCCCGCGCGCCGGCGCAGCACATAGGCCGCCACCCGGACGCGCAACGTCAACTCCCGCATGCCCGCAGGGTAAGGGAGGTAGCGGGGGCTTCAGGATGCCTCTCCTTCCGCCAGCAACCGCACCAGTTCGATCCGGGAGCGGATGCCCAACCGGCTGAAGACGCCGCGCAGATGGTGGTCGATGGTGCGGGGGCTGAGGGCGAGGCGGACGGCGATCTCGCGGTTGGTGGCGCCGTCGGCGGCCATGCGGGCGACCATGAGTTGCTGGGCCGTCAGGCGGGCGGCTGGTGTGGGGAGGGCGGTCGCGGCCACCGGTGTGCCGAGGGCGCGGAGTTCGGCTCGGGCCTGGGCCGCGCAGTGCGGGGCGCCGAAGGACTCGAAGGCCTCCAGTGAGGTGTGCAGGCGGTCGCGGGCCTCGGTGCGTCGGCGAAGTCGGCGCAGGGCGCCGCCGAACAGCAGCTCGGTGCGGGCCCGTTCGAAGTCGCGGGTGCCGCGCGCGTGCAGGTCGAGGGCGGTGCGGTAGTGGTCGACGGCCTCGGCGCCGGGGGCGAGCAGGGCGCGGCAACGGGCGCTCAGGGCGAGGTCGTCGGGGCTGCGTACGGCCCGTGCCCAGCGGTCGTAGTCGGCGTGCGCGGCACGGGCGACGCTGGTGTCGCCGCTGCGGGCGGCGGCCTCGACGTAGTGCGGGGTGGCGAGGTGCCGTATCGCCCGGTGGCCGTGGCCCGGGCCGAACCCGGCGAGCGCGCGCAGCCGGGCCGCGGCGGCGGCGAAGCGTCCGCTGCTCAAGTCGAGGTAGGCGAGCGCCCATTGGGCGAGGGCGGCGGGCAGTCCCAGGCCCCGGCCCAGGGCGAACGCGCGGGCGGCGGCGGCCCGTTCCCGGCAGACTTCCTCGTCTCCGGTGAGCGCCGCGAACATGGCGAGGGCCGCTTGGAGATGGCAGGCGCCGTTGTCCTGGCCGGTGGCGTGGGCCTGCCACAGGGCGTCCGCCGCAGCCGTCTCGGCGGCTCGCGGGTGGCCGGTCCAGAACTCGGCGTAGGCCCGGAACTCCATCGCCTGCGGCACGATCACCGCCGCGCCGCGCGCCCGGGCCGAGGCCGCCGCCCGCACGGTGGCGGTGGTGGCGCGGGTGTGGTCGCCGAGCATCAGGGCGGCGATCCCGGCGTGGACGAGGAGGGTGGGGTCGCCGCCGGGACCGCACCGGCCGGCGGCGGCTTTCAGCAGGTCCCGCGCGTCTTCGTACCGCCCCTCGAAGGCGGCGGCCAGTCCCCCGAGCGTCCCGTGCGGCACGATCCCGAGCCGGGAGGCGACGGCGGCCGCCTCCCGGCACCGTCTCAGGTCCCCCGTGTAGACGGCGGCCTCGGTGGCCCGCGCGAGGAGGTGAACTGCGTGGTCCGGGGCGGGAGTACGGGGCGCGGCGGTGACGCGGGGGGTCTCGGTGGGGCAGAGCGGCGTCGCCGCCGGCGGCTCGGCCGTCCGGGGTGCTGGCGTTCCGGGTGCATCCACTCGGGAAGTCGCCGTTCCGGGTGCATCCACTCGGGAAGTCGCCGTTCCGGGCGCATCCACTCGGGAAGTCGCCGATACAGGCACATCCACTCCGGGAGTCTCCGTTCCAGGCGCGTCCACTCGGGAAGTCGCCGATACAGGCACATCCACTCGGGAAGTCGCCGTTCCGGGTGCATCCACTCGGGAAGTCGCCGTTCCGGGCGCGTCCACTCGGGAAGTCGCCGTTCCGGGCGCACCCGCCCGGGCAGTCGCCGATACAGGCACATCCACTCCGGGAGTCTCCGTTCCAAGGACCTCCGCCCGGGGAGTCGCCGTTCCAGTCCCATCCGCCCGGGGAGTCGCAGTCCGAGATGCTTCCGCTCGCGGCATCGCCGATCCCGGCGCCTCACTCAAGTGGCCTGCGGCCAAAGGTTCCTCGGCCTCCCGTCGAACCAAAGGCTTCTCGGCCGCCGGCCGTTCCGCAGGCTCCTCGGCCCCTCGCCGCACCACCGACTCCTCACCCCCTCGCCGCACCACCGCACCCTCACCCCCTCGCCGCACCACCGCACCCTCACCCCCTCGCCGCACCACCCACTCCTCAGCTCCTCGTCGCCCCACCGCGACCAGCAACGCGTCGAACGCCTCCGCCGCGTTGCCGGACCGCAGCGCGAACACCCCGTTCAGCGCGTCGCTGTCCGTCGCGGCGGCGAGTCTTCGGGCGCGGTCGCCCTCGCCGGACTGCCAGGCGTCGCCGGCGGCGCGGTCGAGGAGGCGGGACTGTTCGCGGGGGTCGCGGGAGAGGGCGGCGGCACGTTCCACCAGGGCGCAGGCGAGGGCGTGTTCACCTGTCGCCCGTGCCTTGCCCGCCGCCGCACGGAGTTCGGCGGTGAGGCGCACGCTGGGGCCGAGCGCGCTCGCGCCCCGGTGCCAGGAGCGCCGGGGCGTCTCGCCCTCCGCGCGCAACACCCGCGCGAGCAGCCGGTGGACATCCCGCCGGTCCGCCGGGGACCCGGTCTCATACGCGGCGATCCTCGTCCACGCGTCACGGAACACGACCCCGCCGGCCGTCGTCTGCGCGACCCCTGCCGTCTCGGCGGCTTCCAGGGGCCGGGTGTCGAGCCGGCCCGCCGCGACGGCGCGCAGGAAGGCATGGGTGGGGACCGGGTACTGGTCGGCGGCGGCGAGCAGCAGGAGCAGTCGGGTGTCTTCGGGCAGGGAACGGATCTCGCGGCGGTGGCGGTTCAGCAACTCCGGTGCCAGAGACGCCGGTTCGGTCGGTAGGGGGTCGAGTCCCGCGGCCTGGCGTGGGGTCAGGCGCGAGCGGAGTTCCGCGGCGGCGCGGGGGTCGCCGTAGGCCGCGCGGAACAGTCGGACGCGGACGCCCTCGGGGAGCGCGGGATCGGGGGTTCGCCACACGTCCGTGCACGACGGTGGCCAAGTGCGGTCCAGAGGTGGGGGGTTCACTGGTGTCACCACACAACTGACGTTACTGGCGAGTTAATTCACACGTAAAGACCGGCGATTTCGCCGATGCGGCGCGCGTAGACCCCGCTGACACTCCTGACAACCCCACCCGTATCAGGAGGCATCATGCAGCGCCACAAGCGTCGCATCGCCACGGCCCTGTCGGCCGTGACCACCTCGCTCCTTCTGTCACTCTCCCTGGCCTCGACGCCCGCCCACGCGGCGAGCCACGACCCCATCATCTTCGTGCACGGCCTGAGCGGTTCGGCGAGCGGCTGGAACGACTGGGTCGCGGACTTCGAGGCCGACGGCTACTCCTCGTCCGAGCTGTTCGCGTGGTCGTACGACTGGACGCAGTCGAACGTCACGACCGCCTCGCAGCTGGCCACCGAGGTCAAGAGCGTGCTCGCGCAGACCGGTGCGTCGAAGGTCGACATCGTCGGTCACTCCATGGGGACGCTCAGCTCCCGCTACTTCCTGAAGAACCTGAGCGGTACGTCGTACGTGGACCACTTCGTGTCCGTCGCCGGGGTCAACCACGGCACCACCATCGCCTCGCTGTGCGGCTGGCTGTACACGTCCTGCAAGGAGATGCAGACCGGGAGTTCCTTCCTCACCGCGCTCAACTCCGGTGACGAGACGCCCGGCAGCGTGTCGTACGCGGCCTACTGGTCGGACTGCGACGAGGCGATCAACCCGGACACCTCGGCCGAACTGAGCGGCGCGACCAATGTCGACGTCGGATGCATCTCGCACACGAACATGAACAACGACCACGGCGTCTACGAACAGGTGCACGACTTCATCTCCTGACCCACCCCAGGGCGACAGCGGGGGTGGGCGCGGCCGACAAGGGGGACAATCCCAGTAGGGACCGGTTTCGGTCCGGTCCGGGAGGTCGCCATGCCGCTACGGTCCGCAGGCTCCGGCACTGTGCCGCGGGACGCCGTCCACCACCCGCTGTTCGCCCGTTACTACGCCCGTTTCAGTGTGCGCGCCGAATCCCGGTTCGGCCTGGCCGGCATGCGGGAGAGGCTGCTTTCCGGGCTCTCCGGGCGCGTGATCGAGATCGGCGCCGGGAACGGCCTGAACTTCGCGCACTATCCGGGCGCCGTCTCGGAGATCGTCGCGATCGAGCCCGAGCGGACTCTGCGGCAGCTGGCCGTGGAGTCCGCGCTCCGTTCCGAGGTGCCCGTCGACGTGGTGCCGGGCGCGGCGGAGAAGCTGCCCGTCAAGAGCGAGGCCTTCGACGCGGTCGTGCTATCGCTGGTGCTGTGCAGTGTGCGCGATGTGCCGCGGGCGCTCGCGGAGGCGCGGCGGGTGCTGCGGCCCGGCGGGGTCGTGCGGTTCTTCGAGCACGGCAGGGGCGGCGGACCGGCGATGGCCTTCACCCAGCGCGCCCTGGACCGCACCCTGTGGCCGCCCCTGAACGGCGGCTGCCATCTGGCCCGCGACCCGGTCGCCGCGCTGCGTGACGCCGGGTTCGAACTCGGGCCGTACCGGCGGGTGTTGATCCCGGAGAAGGGGCCCGCGCTGCCCACGTCCTACTGCGTTCTCGGAACGGCGTGGCGCCCGGTCACGGACGACTGATCACAGGCTCCACTGGCGCAGTTCGTGTGCGATGTCGTCGACCGACGCCTCGCCGCTCTTCACCAACCGGGCCAGATCGCGGACCTGTTCGGGCGAGGTGATGACCTTCAGGCCGCTGGCGACGAGGTACGCGTAGGCGACCGCCGAGGCGAAGAGGGCGTTGGAGCGCTCCAACGCGGGGACGTGGATGAGGAGTTGGAGTAAAGCGGCGGCGCGCGCGTGCGGGCTGTCGTAGACGGGGACGTCGAATATGTCGGCCTGGTGGCGGGCGACGGCGGCGACGAGCGCGCCCCAGTCGGTGACCTGGGGGTCTCCGGGAGTCTTCTGTTCGGCGAGCATCAGCAGCCAGGCGAGGTCGATCCTGAGGTTGTTCAAAGCGATCAGCGGCGACCTTCGCGGGTGCTCTCCCCGTCGGCGCCGAACTCGTCGGCGAAGACGGACTCGTACTGCTTCATGAAGTCGGCGGCGGCCTCGACGAAGGTGTGGCCGACCTCGCCGGTGTCCTGTCTGACCAGCTCTTCTATGTAGCGGTTGACGCTCATCCCACGGGCCAGGGCACGCTCACGCGCCGCGCGGGCGGTGCCCTCGTCCACGCGTACGTTCAGCTGGGTCTTCGCCATACCTAGACGCTAGCGCCGAATCGCTAGCAGAGGCAAGGGCTCGTCCGGTGGGTGGAGAGTGCCCCTTACACCGGTATCGGGGGCCCGACCTGGGGCGGAGACCGCCTCGGCCGCACGGGGGATACCGGGTGTGCGCCGCGTCACACTAGGCTCGGCCGGGAGTACGGAGTCGGGCACGTCCACGAGCGAGGGAACTCCAGGAGGCCGTCTTGTCCACACCTGCAGCGGAGCACGCCCCGGGTCAGGCCCCGGCCGGCCGGATCGCGGCCCGTGCCCGCGGTCTGACCAAGGCGTACGGCTCGGGCGAGACGACCGTGCTCGCCCTGGACGCGGTGGACGTGGACATCGCGCGCGGCCGTTTCACCGCCGTCATGGGGCCCTCGGGCTCCGGGAAGTCCACGCTGATGCACTGCCTGGCGGGGCTCGACACCGTCTCGGCCGGGCAGGTGTGGCTCGGCGACACCGAGATAACGGGTCTGAAGGACCGCGAGCTGACCCGGCTGCGCCGGGACCGGATCGGGTTCATGTTCCAGTCGTTCAACCTCATCCCGACCCTCAACGCGGCCGAGAACATCACGCTGCCCATGGACATCGCCGGGCAGAAGCCGGACCAGAAGTGGCTGGACCAGGTCATCGACACGCTGGGGCTGCGAGACCGGCTGAAGCACCGGCCGTCGCAGCTGTCCGGGGGCCAGCAGCAGCGGGTGGCCTGCGCGCGGGCGCTCGCCTCCCGGCCCGAGCTGATCTTCGCGGACGAGCCGACCGGCAACCTCGACTCCCGGGCCGGTCTGGAAGTGCTCGGCTTCCTGCGCGACGCGGTCGACAGCCTGGGGCAGAGCGTGGTCATGGTCACCCACGACCCGGGCGCCGCCGCCCACTCCGACCTGGTGCTCTTCCTGGCGGACGGGCGGATCGTGGACGAGATGGAGCGGCCGACGGCGGAGCGCGTGCTGGAGCGCATGCGCCTCTTTTCCGGGGGAGGCCCCCAGACCGACGGGCGGTTGCCGCAGACCGAGGACAAGGACTGAACCCGTGCTGAAGGCGACCCTCCGGAGCTTCCTCGCGCACAAGGGAAGGCTGCTGCTCTCGGCACTGGCCGTCGTGCTGTCGGTGGCGTTCGTCGCCGGCAGCCTGATCTTCTCCGACACCGTGACCCGCACCTTCGACCGCCTCTTCGCGTCCACGTCCGCCGATGTGACCGTGGAGCCGAAGCAGGACCTCAAGTCCTCGGTGCCCACCGGCGCGACCGAGACCGTGCCCGCCGCGCTGGCCGGGCAGGTGGCGAAGGTGGCCGGGGTCGCCGCGACGCACGCCGACGTGTCCGTGCAGAACATCGTGGTCGTCGACAGCAAGGACAAGTCGGTCGGTCCGACCACGGGCGCGCCCACCATCGCCACCGACTGGTACCTCACCGACCGCAGCCCGGTGAAACTGACCTCGGGCCACGCCCCGCAGGGCGCCGGCCAGGCCCTCCTCGACGCGGACACCGCCGACAACAAGCACGTCAAGATCGGCGACACGCTGACCGTGCAGGCCCAGCCCGGCAGCTTCAAGGTCGAGATCGTCGGCATCGCCACCTTCACCACCACCAACCCCGGCGCCGCGCTGGTCTTCCTCGACCCCGCCACCGCGAAGTCCCAGCTCCTCGGCGCGTCCGACCGCGCCACCAGCATCTCGGTGGACGCGGCCAAGGGTGTGTCCGACGCCGTGCTCAAGCAGCGGGTGGCCGCCGCGATCGGTCCGTCCGGCTCCTACGACATCAAGACCGCCGACGAGCAGGCCAAGTCGGCCGCCGCCGACCTGGGCGGTTTCCTCGACATCATCAAGTACGTGATGCTGGGCTTCGCGGGCATCGCCGTCCTCGTCGGCGTGTTCCTGATCGTCAACACGTTCTCGATGCTGATCGCCCAACGCACCCGCGAACTGGGCCTGTTGCGTGCCCTCGGCGCCGACCGCAAACAGGTGCGGCGCTCGGTGCTCACCGAGGCACTGCTGCTCGGCCTGATCGGTTCGACGCTCGGCCTGGCGGCCGGTATCGGACTCGCGGCCGGGCTGATCAAGCTCATGACCGCGTTCGGCATGAACCTCAAGACCACGGAGATGGTGGTGAGTTGGCCAACACCCGTGGCGGCGTACGTCGTTGGCGTCGGCGTCACCTTCGTCGCCGCGTATCTCCCGGCCCGGCGGGCAGCGACGGTCTCGCCGATGGCGGCCCTCGCGGACGCCGAAGTCGCCGGTGTGGGACGGCCGTTGAGGGTGCGGGCGGTCGTTGGTTCGATCGTCGGCGCGATCGGCGTGGCCGCGCTCGCGGGCTGCGCGGCCGCGACGAAGACGGCCTCGTCCGCCTCCTTCCTCGGCCTCGGCATCGTGCTGACCCTGATCGCGACCGTGATCGCGGGCCCGCTCCTGGTCCGCCCGATGATCCGAGTGTTGGGCGGCGCCTTCCCCGCCCTGTTCGGCTCGGTCGGCCGGCTGAGCCAGCGCAACGCCCTGCGCAACCCGCGCCGTACGGGCGCCACCGCGGCGGCCCTGATGGTGGGCCTGGCCCTGGTCGGCGGGATGTCGGTGGCGAGTGCCTCCATGTCCAAGTCCTTCGACCAGCAGATCGACAGGACCCTGGGTGCCGACTACGTGATCCAGAACGGCAGCTTCGTGCCGTTCTCCAAGGAGGTCACGGACCATGTGCGCGCCACCGACGGCGTCGGCCTCGTCGTACGCGGCCGCTTCGCACCGCTCGCGGTCCGGCTGCCGGACGGCAAACGGGTGGAGACTACGGCCGCAGGCTACGACACCCCGCTCGACAAGGTCGCCCACATCAAGTACGCCCAGGGGAACACGACTTCGGCGCTCGCGGCCGGACACCTCGCCATGGACGTCGGCTTCGCGAAGGACCACGGCGTACGGCTCGGCAGCGTCCTCCCCGTCGAGTTCCCGGGCGGACGCACCACACAGCTGACGGTGGGCGCGCTCAGCAACCAGGACTCGGCGAACGGGTTCGGGACACAGGGCGGGCTGTTCTTCGGAATCGCCACGGTCGAGAAGTACGTCCCGAACGGCCAGGACTCCACGCTGTATGTGAACGCCGCCCCCGGCACCGGCGCCGACCAGCTCCGCAAGGCACTGGACACCACGCTCAAGCCCTATCCGCAGGTGCAGGTCCGCGACGAGGCCGACTACAAGAAGCTGATCCACGACCAGATCGCCGTACTGCTCTATCTCGTCTACGCGCTGCTCGGGCTGGCCATCGTCATCGCCGTGCTCGGCGTGGTCAACACCCTTGCCCTGTCGGTCGTCGAGCGCACCCGCGAGATCGGCCTGCTGCGCGCGATCGGGCTCGGCCGGCGTCAACTGCGGCGGATGATCCGGCTGGAGTCGGTGGTGATCGCGGTGTTCGGCGCGGTGCTGGGGCTGGGTCTCGGCCTGGTGTGGGGCGTGTGCGCGCAGCAAGTCCTCGCGCTCCAGGGCATGAAGGCGCTCGCGGTCCCGTGGACCACGATCATCGCGGTGGTGATCGGCTCGGCGGTGGTCGGCATCGTCGCGGCCCTGCTGCCCGCACTGCGCGCCTCCCGCATGAACGTGCTGGCGGCGATCGCGCACGAGTGATGGAATCGCGACGGTCGTTCCGAAGTCCCCCGCCGCTCAGGAGAGTTCATGCCGCGTCCGTTCCGCTTCGGGGCCAGCCTGCTCACGTCCGCGCCCGCCGACGAGTGGCGCGCGAGATGCCGACGCGCCGAGGAACTCGGCTACGACGTGATCCTGGTCCCCGACCATCTGGGCATGGTCGCGCCGTTCCCGGCACTGGTCGCGGCGGCGGACGCGACCGAGCGGCCACGGGTGGGCACGTTCGTGCTCAACGCGGGCTTCTGGAACCCGACTCTGCTGGCCCGCGAGGTGGCGACGACCAACGACCTGACCGGCGGGCGCCTCGAACTCGGGCTCGGCACCGGCTACATCCAGGCGGAGCACGACACGGCGGGGCTGCCGTTCGGTTCACCGGGCGAACGCGTGGATCATCTCCGGCGCACCGTCGAGGAGTTGGCGCGGTTGCTGGAGACCACAAAGACCCGGATTCCGCTGCTCCTCGGCGGCAACGGCGACCGCATACTGCGCCTGACCGCCGAGCACGCGGACATCGCGGCGTTCACCGGGGCGAGCCTGGAGCCGGGCAGTACGACGGGCAAGCTGGCGCCGGTCGACTCCGCCGAGTTCGGTCAACGGGTCGCCCGCTACCGGGAGTTCGCGGCCGAGCGGGCGGAACCGGCCGAACTCAACCTGCTGATCCAGCTGGTGGCGGTGACGGACGACCCCGCGAGTGCGCTCGGCCCGCTGCTGGAGCGCCGGCCGGACCTCACCCTGGAGCAGGTGCTCGACCTCCCCGTGATGCTGGTCGGCACCCTGGACGGCATCACCGCGAAGCTGCGCGCGCTGCGCGACCGGTACGGGTTCTCCTATCTCACCGTGCTGGAGCCGTACATCGAGGCGTTCGCGCCGGTCGTCGAGGAACTGCGCCGAAACCCGCTCGCCGAACCCGCCCGCCCTCTGCTTGGCTCGCCCCATGAGTGATCTTCATATCCGCAGCGCGGCCCTCACCGACATCGACGCCGTGCTGGCGTTCTGGCGCGAGGCCGCCGAAGGAACGAGCATCAGCGACGACCGCGAGGGCGTGGCCCGGCTCATCGAGCGGGACCCCGACGCGCTGATCCTCGCGGAACGCGACGGGCGGCTCGTCGGGTCCGTGATCGCCGGTTTCGACGGCTGGCGCTGTCACCTCTACCGGCTGGCCGTGCACCCGGAGCAGCGCCGCCGGGGCATCGGCTCGGCGCTGCTCACGGCGGCCGAGGAGCGGTTCGTGGCGCTGGGTGGGCGGCGCGGGGACGCGATGGTGCTGGAACGCAACGAGACCGGTCAGCATGCGTGGCGCGCGGCGGGGTACGTACGCGAGGACCACTGGCGGCGCTGGGTGAAGCACCTCACCACCTGAACGCTTTGCCCATCCTTTACCATTGGTGGACGACCCGGAACTTCTGCATCTCCTCGAAAGGTGTGAGCGTCCGCCCATGGGCGAGCCTCCCAGTACGCGACATCGCGCGAACCTCCCTGCCCTGTCCGATCATGGGACGGAGGTGACCCGATGACCGAAGTGCTTCTGCTGCTGGTGGCGATCCTGCTCTCGCTCCTCTGCGGCGCCTTCGTCGCCGCCGAGTTCTCTCTGACCACCGTCGAGCGCGGCGAGCTGGAGCGCGCGGTCGAGCGGGGCGAGCGCGGCGCCTCCGGTGCCCTGAAGGCCGTACGGAATCTGACCTTCCAGCTCTCCGGCGCCCAGCTCGGCATCACGGTCACCAACCTGGTCGTCGGCATGCTCTCCGAGCCGTCGATCGCCGCGCTCATCGCGGGCCCGCTGGAGTCGCTGGGCATCTCGCACTCCGCGTCGAGATCCGTCGCGCTGGTGCTGGGTACGGCGCTGTCGACGGTGTTCCTGATGGTCGTCGGCGAGCTGGTGCCGAAGAACTGGGCGATCTCCTCACCGCTGGCCGTGGCCAAACGGGTGGGCAACGCGCAGCGCTGGTTCAGTGCCGCGTTCCGCCCGTTCATCAGCCATCTGAACAACACGGCCAACCATGTGGTGCGGGCCTTCGGCCTGGAGCCGGCCGAGGAGCTGGCCTCCGCGCGCGGGCCGCAGGAGCTGGCCGCGCTGGCCCGGCACTCCGCCCGGCAGGGCGCCCTGGAGCCGGACACGGCCGAGCTGTTCGTCCGGACCCTCAACCTCGCCGACCTCACCGCGGAGAACGTGATGACGCCCCGCGTCCAGGTCGTCGCCCTCGATACCCAGGCGACCTGCGAGGACGTGGCCAACGCGACCCGCGCGACCGGGCTGTCCCGCTTCCCGGTCTACCGCGGCAGCCTCGACGACGTCGTCGGCACCGTGCACATCAAGGACGTCCTGGCGGTACCGGCGGACCAGCGGGCCCGCTTCCCCCTCACCGACGTGCTGCGCGAACCCCTCCTCGTCCCGGAATCCCTCACCGTCGACCGCCTCCTCGACCGGCTGTCCGGCAAGCGCACGATGGCCGTCGTCATCGACGAGTACGGCGGTACGGCGGGGGTCGCGACCCTGGAGGACATCGTCGAGGAGGTCGTGGGAGAGGTGCGGGACGAGCACGACCCGCACGAGACGCCCGACCTGGCCCCGGCCGGGACCGACGACGAGGGCCGGACGCTGTACTCGGCGGACGGCGCCGCCCGCATGGACCAGCTCGCACGCGTCGGACTCCGGGCGCCCGAGGGGCCGTACGAGACGCTGGCCGGTCTGGTCGCCACCGAGCTGGGGCGGATCCCGGAAGTCGGGGACACCTTCGCGGTCACCGGGTGGCGGATCGACGTCGTGGACGCGTCGGGGCGGCGGGCCGCGCGGCTGCTGCTGCACGCGCCGCCCGCCGCGTCCGGCCCTGACTCACATCCCGATTCCGACTCCGACTCCGCGAAGGGGGAGCTGTGACCGCCGTACAACTGCTGATCGGGTTGGCGACGCTGGTCGTCAACGCCTTCTTCGTGGGCGCCGAGTTCGCGCTGATCTCGGTGCGCCGCAGCCAGATCGAGCCACACGCCGAGCAGGGCGACCGGCGCGCGAAGAGCGTGCTGTGGGGCCTTGAGCACGTGTCCGTGCTGCTGGCCGCGGCCCAGCTCGGCATCACGCTGTGCACGCTGGTGCTCGGTATCGTCGCCGAGCCGGCGATCGCGCACCTGCTGGAACCGGTGTTCCACGCGGTCGGCGTCCCGGAGAGCGCGGGCCACGCGGTGTCCTTCGTGATCGCGCTGGCCGCCGCGACCTATCTGCACATGCTGCTCGGCGAGATGGTGCCGAAGAACATCGCGCTGGCCGAGCCGGTGCGCAGCGCGCTGCTCCTTGGGCCGCCGCTGGTGACGCTGTCCCGGGCGCTGCGCCCGGTGATCTTCACGATCAACGCGTTCGCCAACACGCTCCTCAAGCTGCTGCGCGTCGAGGTCAAGGACGAGGTCACGGCATCCTTCTCGGACGCCGAACTCGCCCGGATCGTCCGGGACTCCGGCGAGGCGGGCCTCATCGACGAGCGCGCCCGGGAGCGGCTGAACGACGCCCTGGAGCTCGGCAGCAGGCCGGTACGGGACGTCGTACTCCCCCTCGAACGCGTCGACTACGCGGTCGCGGGCATCACACCAGCCGAACTGGAGGTGCTGTCGGCCGAGTCCGGCTTCTCCCGCTTCCCGGTGGTGGACGCCGAGCGCCGCATCATCGGCTACCTCCATGTCAAGGACGCACTGGACGCGTCGCCGCGCGACGAGCCGTTCAAGGTGGAGGACATGCGCTCCATCGCGAACATCCGGGAGAGCACACCCATGGACGACGTCCTCACCGCGATGCGCAGGGGCCGTACGCACCTCGCGGCGGTCCTCGACGAGGAGGGCCGACTGACCGGTCTGGTGACCATGGAGGACGTGCTGCGGGAGCTGTTCGGGCAGCGGGCGTAAGCCAGGGGGTGGTGGAGGGCCCACCGACCGGCGGGTATGGACCCGGGATATCATCTTCGTCGCCATGCAGACGAATCCCACTCACACCAGCCTGGTCGCGATCGGCGACTCCTTCACCGAGGGCATGTCGGACCTGCTCCCGGACGGCGCCTACCGGGGCTGGGCCGACCTCCTCGCCGGCCGGATGGCCGCCCGGACGCCCGGCTTCCGGTACGCCAACCTCGCCGTGCGCGGAAAGCTGATCGCGCAGATCGTCGACGAGCAGGTCGGCCCGGCCGCCGCCATGCAGCCCGATGTGATCACGCTGGTGGGCGGCCTGAACGACACCCTGCGCCCCAAGTGCGACATGGGCCGGGTACGCGCCCTGCTGGAGGAGGCCGTCGAACGCCTCACGCCCGCCTGCAAGCACCTGGTGCTGATGCGCAGCCCCGGCCGCGAAGGCCCGGTCCAGCAGCGCTTCCGGCCGCGCATGGAGGAACTCTTCTCCTACGTCGACGACCTCGCCGACCGGCACGGCGCCCTGGTCGTCGACCTGTACAGCGCGCCCTCGCTCGCCGACCAGCGTGCGTGGGACGTCGACCGGCTCCACCTCACGGCCGAGGGCCACCGCCGCGTCGCCGAGGCGGTGTGGCAGACCCTCGGCTACGACCCGGAGGACCCGGAGTGGCGTACGCCGATGCCGCCCACTCCGCCCCCGAACTGGACCGCCCGCCGCATCGAGGACGCCCGCTTCACCCGCCAGTACCTCCTCCCCTGGATAGGCCGCCGCCTCACCGGCCGCTCCTCCGGGGACGGCCTCTCGCCCAAGCGCCCCGACCTCCTCCCCTACGAGGGCCCGGCGGCGTAACTCCCCATGACCACGCGGGTGATCAACGTCAGGGGCCGCATCCGCGACTTCGGCCCCCGCTTGGAACTCGCCCCCGAGGACCTCGTCTACGTCGGCCGCCGCTGGACCCTCGGCGGCTGGGACCTCCCCCGGCACCCGCTCTACAACCCCTTCGCCTACGACACCCCTACACGCCGCCGGGACGGCACGCGCGCGGAGGTCATGGCGAAGTACCGGGCATATCTACTCACCCGCCCCGACCTGCTGGCCCTGGTGCCGGAGCTGCGCGGACGGACGCTGGCCTGCTGGTGCGCGCCGCTGCCGTGCCATGCGGGGGTGCTGGCCGAGCTGGCCGACGCAGGACGGTGACGGAGGTCTCGTAGCTTCCGACGAAGGGGACTGTGGCGCTGGCCTGCACGAATCGCCAGTAGAATCCGTACACGTGACTTCCGCTGCCGCCAAGCCCCGCATCCCGAACGTCCTCGCCGGACGTTACGCCTCCACCGAGCTCGCCACGCTCTGGTCCCCCGAGCAGAAGGTGAAGCTGGAGCGGCAGCTCTGGCTCGCCGTACTGCGGGCCCAGAAGGACCTCGGGATCGAGGTGCCGGACGCGGCGATCGCGGACTACGAGCGCGTCCTCGACCAGGTCGACCTGGCCTCGATCGCCGAGCGCGAGAAGGTCACGCGGCACGATGTGAAGGCGCGGATCGAGGAGTTCAACGACCTCGCCGGGCACGAGCAGGTCCACAAGGGGATGACGTCCCGGGATCTGACCGAGAACGTCGAGCAGCTGCAGATCCGGCTCTCCCTGGAGCTGATGCGCGACCGTACGGTGGCCGTCCTGGCGCGCCTCGGCAAGCTGGCCGGTGAGTACGGCGAGCTGGTCATGGCCGGCCGCTCGCACAACGTGGCCGCGCAGGCCACCACCCTGGGCAAGCGTTTCGCGACCGCGGCCGACGAGCTGCTCGTGGCGTACGGCCGGGTCGAGGAGCTGCTCGGCCGCTACCCGCTGCGCGGCATCAAGGGCCCGGTGGGCACGGCGCAGGACATGCTGGACCTGCTCGGCGGCGACGCGGCGAAGCTCGCGGAGCTGGAGCAGCGGATCGCCTCCCACCTCGGTTTCTCGCAGGCGTTCACCTCGGTCGGCCAGGTGTACCCGCGCTCGCTGGACTACGAGGTCGTGACGGCGCTGGTGCAGGTCGCGGCGGCGCCCTCGTCGCTCGCGAAGACGATCCGGCTGATGGCCGGGCACGAGCTGGTCACCGAGGGCTTCAAGCCGGGCCAGGTCGGTTCCTCCGCGATGCCGCACAAGATGAACACCCGCTCCTGCGAGCGCGTCAACGGCCTCATGGTCATCCTGCGCGGCTACGCGTCGATGACCGGCGAGCTGGCGGGCGACCAGTGGAACGAGGGCGACGTCTCCTGCTCGGTGGTGCGCCGGGTGGCTCTCCCGGACGCGTTCTTCGCGCTCGACGGGCTGCTGGAGACGTTCCTGACCGTGCTCGACGAGTTCGGGGCCTTCCCGGCGGTCGTGGCGCGTGAGCTGGACCGCTACCTTCCGTTCCTCGCGACGACCAAGGTGCTGATGGCCGCCGTCCGCGCGGGTGTCGGCCGCGAGGTCGCGCACGAGGCCATCAAGGAGAACGCCGTCGCCTCCGCGCTGGCGATGCGTGAACAGGGCGCCGAGCGCAACGAGCTGCTGGACAAGCTCGCCGCCGACGAGCGCATCCCGCTGGACCGCGCCCAGTTGGACGCCCTGATGGCCGACAAGCTGTCCTTCACGGGCGCCGCCGCCGACCAGGTCGCCGCCGTGGTCGCCCGTGTCGAGGAGATCGCGAAGCAGCACCCGGAGGCTGCGGGCTACACCCCGGGGGCGATCCTCTGACGCCTCCGACACCTTCCACGCCCCCGAAGCGCTTCACCCAGGCCGAGCTGGAGGCCGCCCGCGACCGTCTCGTACCGGACGTCGTCGCGGACGGCCTCGGTGTCCTGTTCTGCGGGATCAACCCGGGTCTGATGACGGCGGCCACGGGCCATCACTTCGCCCGTCCCGGCAACCGCTTCTGGCCGGTGCTGCACCTGTCCGGCTTCACCCCGAGGCTCATGAAGCCTTCGGAGCAGGGCGAGTTGCTGTCGTTCGGGCTCGGCATCACGAATGTGGTGGCGCGAGCCACGGCACGGGCCGACGAGCTGAGCGCGGAGGAGTACCGGGAGGGCGGGCAGTCACTCGCGTCGAAGCTGGCGGGGTGGCAGCCGCGGTGGCTGGCCGTGCTCGGCGTCACCGCGTACCGGGCGGCCTTTGACGACCGGAAGGCCCAAGTGGGGCCGCAGGAGCGGATGTTCGGGGACACGCGGGTGTGGGTGCTGCCCAATCCGAGCGGGCTGAACGCGCATTGGACGGCGGCGACGATGGCGGAGGAGTTCGGGCGGTTGCGGGAGGCTGCGCGGGCGTAGTGGGCCATGTGATCCAGTGAACCGGCTGGCACTGACAATCGCCCAGGCGTAACGCCTTGCCGAGGGTCAGGCGTCCCGGCGCCGCAGGCTCCACGCGCCCGCCGCCAACGCCACCGCCGTCCACAGTGCCGTCACCGCGAGCCCGGTCCAGGGGCCCAGCGCGCCGTCCCAGGTCGCGTGCAGCGCCACCTGACCGGCCCGGTCGGGCAGCAGGTCCGCGATGTTGTTCGACATGTCGCCGATGACGAAGGACACGATCAGCAGGAACGGGATGAGGATGCCCAGCGTCGCCGAACCGCTGCGCAGCAGCGCCGTGAGACCGGCCGCGAACAGCGCCATCAGCATGAGATAGACGGCGCAGCCGACGACACCGCGCACCTGCTCCGCCCAGCCGAGCCCGGCGACCTTGGCACCGAGCAACGCCTTGCCCACCAGCAGGGTCACGACGCCGGTTACCAGCCCGACGGCCAGCACGGGTACGGCGATCGCGGTCGCCTTGGCCGCGAACCAGCGTCCGCGACACGGCACCGCGGCCAGCGACAGCCGTAGCGCTCCGCCCTGGAACTCGGAGGACACGGCGGCCGTGCCGAAGGCGATCGCCGCGATCTGCCCGAAGCTCACGCCGAAGAAGACCGAGAAGAGCGGGTCGAAGTCGTCTCCCCCGGTGTCGGACGAGGCAAGCGCGGAGAAAAGTCCGGTCACGACGAGCATCGTGCCCAGCGTCACGACCTGGGACCGCAGGGTACGGATCTTGATCCACTCGGAGTGGAGTACGGGCGTGAATGCCATGGTCAGGCCTCCTGGTGCGGTGCGGTGAACTCGGTCTCGGTGGCGGTCAGATCGAGGTAGGCCTGCTCCAACGTGCCCTCCGCGGAGGTCAGTTCGAGGATCGGTACGCCCGCCGCGGACAACAGGGTGCCGATCTCGTCCACGCGTGCGTGCGTCACGGTCCAGTGCCCGTCCTCGTGTTCCACGGCGTCGTGACCGTGCGCTGCGAGCGCGGCCTTGAGGGCGCCGGTGTCCGTCGTACGGATGCGTACGTGGGGCTGCACGCGCGCGTCGATGAAGTTCCGCATGGGGGTGTCGGCGAGGAGTCGGCCGCGTCCGAGGACCACTAGGTGGTCGGCGAAGGAGGCGGTCTCGTTCATCAGGTGGCTGGAGACCAGGACCGTGCGGCCCTCCGCCGCCAGCCGGCGCAGCAACTCCCGGATCCAGACGATGCCTTCGGGGTCGAGGCCGTTCGACGGCTCATCCAGCAGGATGACTTCGGGGTCCCCCAGGAGAGCACCGGCGATGCCAAGCCGCTGCCGCATGCCCAGGGAGTACGTCTTCACCCGACGTCGCGCCACCGACGCGAGTCCCGTCTCCTCCAGCACCGCGTCGACCCGGGCGGCCGGGATGCGGTTGCTCGCCGCCAGGGCACGCAGATGGTCGCGGCCGGTGCGGGAGCCGTGGGCGGCCTGGGCGTCGAGCAGGGCGCCCACGTGGCGCAGCGGTTCGGTGAGTTCGGCGTAGGGGCGGCCTCCGACGGTGGCTGTTCCGGAGGTGGGCCGGTCGAGGCCGAGGACGAGGCGCATGGTGGTGGACTTCCCGGCGCCGTTCGGGCCGAGAAAGCCGGTCACCTTGCCGGGGCGGACGCCGAAGGTGACATGGTCCACGGCCCGCCGGGTGCCGTACTCCTTGGTGAGGTCTCGTACGTCGATGCTGGTCATGACCAACAGCCTGGCCGTTCAAGGGAGTTGGGTCCTCCCCCGCCGGTGGAGATCGTCTCCCCCGCCCGGGGGAGGCCGATTGTCAGTGCCGGCTGTCACGATGTCGGAATGGCCCGCTTCCTGCGCCCACTGCTCCGGGGGACGACGTACACACGTCTGCTGCACCTCTGGGTGCCGATGCTGATCACCAACGTGTGGATCTTCATCAGCCCTGAGACTCCGTACGCGCCCGCCATCGCCTGATCCCCGTCGGTCTGATCCCGGCCGTGCGGATCGGCGAGGGGGTGCAGGCACAACTGCTGCTGACGCCGGGCAAGGAGGACTCGGGGATCTCTGTGGCACCGTCGGCGACCTGGCAGGACCGGGGCCGGACCGTACTGTGGCTGGAGGCCCGGATGGCGCTGGGCTGGGTGACCACGTTCGCCTGCGTCTGGTTCCCGGTCATCTCCTTCCAGCTGATCGAAATCGCGCGCGGGCGCGTGCCCGACGACGTCTGGGTCCTCGAGGAGGCGTCACCGAGCGGGTGGTACGCATGGCTGGCACCTCTCCCCCTGATCGCGTTGTACGGCGTAGTCGTCGTCCTCGGCAAGGTGGCCACGTCGACGGCCCGCACGTTGCTCGGCCCTTCGCGCGCGGAGCAGCTGGCCGCGCTGGAGGAGCGCACCGAGCAGTTGCTCGAACGCAACCGCATCGCACGGGAACTGCACGACTCGATCGGCCACGCGCTGACGGTGGCGGTGGTGCAGGCGGGTGCCGCCCGGGCGGCGGGCGACCCGGAGTTCACCGAGCGGGCACTGAGTGCCATCGAAGAGACCGGCCGGGCCGCGCTGGAGGACCTGGAGCGGGTGTTGGGCGTCCTGCGGGAGGCGGAGCGGCCGGTGAGCAGCCGGCCGACGCTGGTGGACGCCGATCGGCTGTGGGAGTCCGCGCGGGCCTCCGGGGCGAAGGTCGACGCGGAGGTGACCGGGCCGTTGGAGACGGTGCCGGGGCCGGTCTCCCGGGAGGGCTACCGGATTCTTCAGGAGGCGCTGACGAATGTGCTGCGGCACGCGGGGTCGGTACCGGTCCGGGTCCGTATCCAGGTCGCGGACGGCACGCTCGAGCTGGAGGTGCGCAATCCACTGACGGCGGCGATATCCGGGCCAGGCAGGGGCAGTGGGCTGCGGGGCATACGCGAGCGGGCCGCGCTGCTCGGGGGCCGGGCGTACACGGGGCCCGACGGGGGTGACTGGCAGGTGCATGCGGAGCTGCCGCTGAGTTGATCTAGGGTGGCCGGATGCCGGTCACCGTTCTCCTGGTTGATGACGAACCCCTCGTACGCGCGGGTCTGCGGGCCGTGCTGGAGGCGCAGCCGGACATCGAGGTGGTCGGGGAGGCCGCCGACGGGGCCGCGGTGATCCCGCTGGTGCGGCAGCTGCGGCCGGACGTGGTCGCCATGGACGTGCGGATGCCGCTCCTGGACGGCATCGAGGCCACGCGCGCGGTGCTGCGGACGATCGAGGATCCGCCGAAGATCCTGGTCATCACCACCTTCGAGAACGACGAGTACGTGTACGAGGCGCTGCGGGCCGGTGCCGACGGCTTCCTGCTGAAGCGGGCCCGGCCGGCCGAGATCGTGCACGCGGTGCGGCTGGTGGCCGAGGGCGAGTCACTGTTGTTCCCGGCCTCCGTAAGGCAGTTGGCGGCGGAGTACGGCGACGGCGGCGGGAACCGGGCGGCCCGCGCGGCGCTGGAGCGGGCCCGGCTGACCGAGCGCGAGGCCGAGGTGCTGCGGCTGATGGCCAGGGGGTTGTCGAACGCCGAGATCGCCGCCCGGCTGGTCGTCGGCACCGAGACGGTGAAGTCGCACGTGAGCGCCGTACTGGCGAAGTTGGGGGCCCGGGACCGTACGCAGGCGGTGATCGCGGCCTACGAGTCGGGGTTCGTGGCGCCCGGGTGATCCGGTGGGGCTCGTGAGTCCGGGGCGCCTGGCACTCGCCGGGGTCCGCCGGTCCGAGTACGATCCGCCCAACACGCGCACGAGCTGGGAGGACAGACCTTGGCGGGGCTGACCGGCGGGGACCCCTCGCTGCTGCGGAGGATCAACTCCGCGGTGGTGCTGCACGCGTTGCGTGCCACGGACTGCGCCACGCTGACGGAGATCACCCGGGTGACCGGTCTGTCCCGGCCGACCGTCGAAGGCGTCGTCGAGGGACTGATCGAGGCCGGGCTGGTCGTCGAGAAGGCGGCCGACGAGAGCGTTGTACGGCGCCAGGGGCGGCCCGCGCGGCGGTTCAGGTTCCGGGCCGAGGCCGGGCATCTGCTGGGCCTGGAGATCGGCGCACATCGCGTCGCCGTGCTCCTCGCCGACCTGGACGGCCGGGTGCTCGGCGCGATCGCCAAGGACGTCGACGAGACGGCGTCGGCGGACGAGCGCCTGGAGCGGCTGCGTACGGCGGTCGCCGAGCTGCTGCGCCGGGCCGGAGTGGCACGCGGCTCGCTGCGGGCGGTCGGGGTCGCCACACCGGGCATCGTCGAGGCGGACGGCACGGTACGGCTGGGCACCGCGCTGCCCCAGTGGACCGGACTGCACCTGGGCGAGCGGCTGAGCCGCTCCTTCAAGTGCCCTGTCCTGGTCGAGAACGACGCGAACGCGGCGGCCGTCGCCGAGCACTGGAAGGGCGCGGCGACCGAGTCCGACGACATGGTGATGGTGCTGGCGGGGC
Source organism: Streptomyces hokutonensis (assembly GCF_042751305.1). GTDB lineage: Bacteria > Actinomycetota > Actinomycetes > Streptomycetales > Streptomycetaceae > Streptomyces > Streptomyces hokutonensis_A. The sequence continues at coordinate 173,677 of NZ_JBHYWD010000001.1, read as the reverse complement.
TGAGCCCGGGCGCCGGTTCACTGATCGGGGGGCGGCTGCACCGGGGGTATCGCGGGGCGGCCGGCGAGATCGGCGCGCTGCATCTGCTGGGCCGGGACGTGACCCCGGAGACGCTGCTGTCCACGACGGACGAACCGCTGCACCCCTTGGACGAGCAGGCGGTCGCACAGGTCTTCGCGCTGGCCCGCGACGGCGACCAGCGGGCCCGTGCGGCGGTCGACCGCTTCATACAGCGCCTGGTGCACGATGTCGCCGCGCTCGTCCTGGCCCTCGATCCGGAACTGGTGGTCGTGGGCGGCTGGGCGGCCGGTCTGGACGGCGTACTGGAGCCGCTGCGGCGGGAGTTGGCCCGGTATTGCCTGCGACCGCCCAAGGTGGCGCTGTCGTTGCTCGGCGAGGCGGCTGCGGCTACGGGGGCGCTGCGGCTGGCTCTCGATCATGTCGAGGAGCAACTGTTCGCGGTCGAGGGTACGGTGACGCGGCGCTAGCTCGGCGGGTGGTCGTGTGTCGGGTGCGGGGCCTTGGCGGCTGGGTGCGCTGATGTCGTTTGTCGGGTGCGGCGCCGTTGTGGCTGGGCGCGCAGTTCCCCGCGCCCCTTTGGGGCGCTGCCGTCCCCGGCGTTGAGAAGAAAACGCCCAGCGCCCCGGTGGAGTTCCGGGGCGCTACGGGTGAGGTGTGACTGCCGTCAGGAAGCCTGGCGTTCCGGGCCGTGGTGGATTTCCACGCCGCCGGAGTCGGCGAAGGTCAGGCGGCAGGTGTCCGCGCGGTAGGTCGCGACGGAGACCGCGGCGGTGCGGCCCTCGGCGAAGAAGCGGGTCGTGACGACGAGAACCGGTGCTCCGGGGAGGCGGTCCAGCTCCTTGGCGTCGTCCGCGCGGGCCGAGCCGAGCTCGACGGCGCGGTCCTGGCCCTCCAGTTCGAGGCGCTGCAGCTCGCGCAGTACCGCACGCGCGCGTGCGGTCGCGGACGGAGTGTCTATGGCGGAGAGGTCGGGCACCGACGACTCCGGGATGTAGAGCAGTTCGGCTGCGACGGGCTGGCCGTGGCTCACCCGGGAGCGCCGTACGGTGTGCACCAGTTCCTCGGAACCGGTCTCCAGGACGCCGGCCACGGCCGCAGGCGGAGCCGCCAGGACGCAGTCGACGGACTGCCAGGCGTCGTCCGCGGCGCCCGGCCAGGCGTGCTGCTCGGTGCCGACGGCGACGCCCACGCGCGGGGGCGCGACGGTCGTACCGACGCCTCGGCGGCGCTGCAGCCGGCCTTCGAGTTCGAGTTGTTCCAGAGCCTGCCGGAGTGTGGCCCGGGCGACGCCGAAGCGGGCCGCCAGGTCTCGCTCGTTGGGCAGGATCTCGCCCACGGAGAACTCGGAGTCCAGTGCCTCACTCAGCACTGTCTTGAGATGCCAGTACTTCGGCTCCGGCACCGATTCCAACTGCGTGGTCCCCACCCTGTCCTCCGCAATCGCCGTGGTCCGGCCGCGTTTTAGCGCCCTTGTTTATTAAAGGTTGTTTCACTTATCAGTGACCATAGGACGGCCCACACCCTTGGTCAAGACCAATCCTCGATCCAACAGGCAAGACAGAGAGCGGTTGCCATGGAGCGTTCACAGGGCGTTCGTAAAGGGCGCGTTTCGTGACACGACGGCAAAGCCCCCGTCGCGAGACGGGGGCCCTGCAGGAGGACCGGCTAAGCGGAAGCCAGCGACCGGAGCTTGTCGGGGTTGCGGACGATATACACGGATCGGATACGTCCGGCGGATACGTCCACCTGGAAGACACTGTCGGGCTTGTCACCCGAAAGGATCAGCACCGCGGGGCCGCCGTTCAGCTCAAGGAAGCGGAACGAGAGGTCCGGGATGCCCTTGCCCGCGACGGCGACCAGGAAGCGGCCCACATTGTCCGCAGTCTCCAGGATCCGCAGCGGCGCCTTGGTCTTGCCGCCGCTGTCGCCCACCAGTCGGACGTCCGGCGCGAGCAGCTGCATCAGACCTGCCAGGTCGCCCTCCGCCGCGGCGGCGAGGAACCGCTCGGTCAGATCGCGGCGTTGGACCGGGTCGACCTCGTAGCGCGGGCGCCCTTCGTCGACGTGCTTGCGGGCCCGTCCGGCGAGTTGGCGCACGGCGGGCTCACCGCGGTCCAGCATCGCCGCGATGTCGGCGTACGGGTAGCCGAAGGCCTCCCTGAGGACGAACACGGCGCGCTCCAGCGGCGACAGCGACTCCAGGACGACGAGTACGGCGAGAGAGACGGAGTCGGCGAGGACGGCCCGTTCCGCGGTGTCCTCGACGGTGTCCCCGAAGTCGGTGACGTACGGCTCGGGCAGCCAGGGGCCGACGTAGGTCTCGCCGCGCGCCTTGATCTGGCGCAGTCGGTCGATCGCGAGGCGGGTGGTGACGCGCACCAGGTAGGCGCGCGGTTCGCGGACCGCGCGGTGGTCGGCTCCGGACCAGCGCAGCCAGGCTTCCTGGACCACGTCCTCGGCGTCGGCCACACGCCCGAGCATGCGGTAGGCGACTCCCATGAGGACGCGGCGGTGTTCTTCGAAGACGTCGGTCGGAATGTCGGTGGTCACGGTCTTATCCCATGCGACGCGTGCGGCCCTGTCCAGGAGAAAACCGTGCCTCCGGGAGCAGAATTGGCCACGGGCCGACGGGCGTCCGCCGGCCCCTTTCCGGAGGTGACGATGCGGTACGCGGTGCTGGGTACGGGCGAGGTCGGCCAGGCGCTGGGCGGCAAGCTGGTCGAGTTGGGGCACCAGGTGACCCTGGGCTCGCGCACGAAGGACAATCCGGCCGCCGCGAAGTGGGCCGAGAGCGCCGGGGCCGGAGCGGCTGCCGGTACGTTCGCGGAGGCCGCCGCGGCGGGCGAGGTGATCGTGAACGCGGTGGGCGGCCGGGTGGCGCTCGCCGCGCTGGAGGCGGCCGGGGCGGAGCAGCTCGACGGCAAGGTCGTCCTCGATGTCTCCAATCCCCTGGCGTTCGAGGACGGCCGGCTCAGGCTGTCGCCGGTGGAGTCGGACAGTGTGGGTGAGCAGATCCAGCGCGCCTTCCCGCACGCGCGCGTGGTGAAGTCCCTCAACACCGTGAACTGCCAGGTGATGGTGGACCCTTCGCTCGTACCGGGCGAGCACCAGGTGTTCGTGTGCGGCGAGGACGCGGAGGCCAAGACGCGGGTGACGGCCCTGCTCGGGGAGTTCGGCTGGCCCGCGCACCGGGTGCTGGACCTGGGCGGCATCGAGTCGGCGCGCGCCGTGGAGATGATGCTGCCCCTGTGGGTGAGCCTGTTCCGGAGCCTCGGGCACGCCGAGTTCAACCTTGAGGTGCGCAGCGCGCGTTGAGGTCGTCCAGGACGGGGGCTACCGGTCGGTAGCTTTTGCTGACAAGCTGTCTACACGGCCTGTACGGCGTCTGTCAGCGAGTCCAGACGAGGAGCACCCCCATGTCCGCCACCGTCTCCTTCCCGGTCCCCTCTCCGCACGGCCCGCGGACCGTGACGCTGTCCTACGCGCGCGTGGGCAGCGGCGAACCGCTGCTCCTGTTGCACGGCATAGGTCATCACCGGCAGGCCTGGGACCCGGTGGTGGACATCCTGGCGACCGAGCGGGACGTGATCGCCGTGGACCTGCCCGGGTTCGGCGTCTCCCCCGCGCTGCCGGAGGGGCTGGCGTACGACCTGTCCACGACGGCCGCCGTCTTCAGCGCGTTCTGCGAGGCGCTGGGGCTCGACCGTCCGCACATCGCGGGCAACTCGCTGGGCGGCCTGCTGGCCCTGGAGTTGGGCCGCGAGAAGGTCGTGCGGTCCGTTACCGCGCTCTCCCCGGCCGGGTTCTGGTCCGAGGCCGAGCGCCGCTACGCCTTCGGGGTGCTGCTCACCATGCGGCAGATCGCCCGCCGGATGCCGCTCCCGATGGTCGAGCGGCTGTCGCGCACGGTGGCCGGCCGCACCGCCCTGACGAGCACCATCTACGCCCGCCCCGGCCGCCGTTCACCCGAGGCCGTGGTCGCCGAGACGCTCGCGCTGGTCAACGCCCCCGGGTTCGACGACACGCTCCGGGCCGGCACCGACGTCCAGTTCACCGACGACCTCCCCGGCCTGCCGGTCACCGTGGCCTGGGGCACCCAGGACCGGCTGCTGCTGCGCCGCCAGGGCGTCCGGGCCAAGCACTTGATCCCGCGTGCGCGGCTCGTGCGGCTGCCCGGCTGCGGGCACTGCCCGATGAACGACGACCCGGCGCTGGTCGCGCGCGTCATCCTCGACGGCAGCCGCTGACCGGCGCGGGAACCGCGACGACGCACCTGATCCCAGAGCCACTCCGGCGCCCACGAGGGCGCTGCCGACGGCCTGGGCGGCCCCGTAGGCGCCTGTTCCGACGAGCGGCGCGGGGGGGGGGGCCCCCCCCCGGCGGGGGCCGGGGGGGGGCGGGGGGGCGGGCCGCCCCCCCCCCCGCCGGGCCCCGCCGCCCCGCACCAAACCGCACACCCGCTCGACCGCCCCCCACCCC
>NZ_JBHYWD010000001.1:129425-169167 GCF_042751305.1 Streptomyces hokutonensis | reverse complement strand
CGCGGCCGGGGGCGGCCCGTTTGGCGCGTGTCCCGCGGGGGGGCGGGGGCGCGGCCGCCGCGACCGGTATGAGGCCGGAGAAGAGCGTGGCGCGCTCCGCGCCGATCCGCTGCAGGCCCATGTACCAGCACACGAAGCCGACGACCGTGACGACCGCCGCCTGCCACAGCAGCGCGGCGGCCTCGGTGGCATCGGGGCGCCGCAGCCAAGCACTCCCGTCGAGGAGCAGCCCGGCCGTCGCCGCCTCGATCGCGGCCACACCGCACACGGTGGCCGACAACAACCGCGGCCCCAGGGGTCGCAGCACGGGCACCGCGAGCATCGCGAAGCCCACCTCGCCCGCAAGTGCGCACCCGGAGAAGGCGATTCCGGTGGCGTCCGTACGGCCCCACCCCTGGACGGTGAACGCGCCGACGGCGACGAGCGACGCCCCGTACAGCACGATCCTGCGCGGACGGCGTCCCTCCAGAAGCGGGACGAGGGTCGCCACGGCCACGGGTGCGCAGCCCACGAAGACGCCCGGGACAGCCGGTTCGGCGCTGTGTTCGGCGGCGATGACGGCCAGGTTGAAGCCGACCATGCCGGTGGCCGCGAGGAGTGCGAGGCGGGCCCACTGACGGGGGGTGAGCGCGCGCAGCCGGGACGTCGCGTCCCTGCCGGTGAAGGGAACCAGCAGCAGGCAGGCGAGGCCGTAGCGCAGGAACTGGCCGCCCGCGTACGGGTAGTGGCCGAGAACGCTGTTGGCGGTGAAGGACGCGCCCACGAGGACGCAGGCGAAGGCGGCGAGCGGGGCGCCGCGGGCGGTGGTTGCGGTCATGGCGGCGACGCTAGGGAGCGTGGCGGTCCGGTTTAAGGTCCACTTCCATGACGTCATCGCGGACCAATCCGGAGGGGCCGACCGATCCCGCGGGTCTGCCGGGTTCCGCCGCGTGGGAGCTGCTGCTGCCCGCCGTCTCGGCACCGGCACGCACGCGTGGCCGCTCGTTCCAGGCCGCGTTGCGGGAGGCGGTGCGCTCGGGGCGGCTGGCGCCGGGCACGCGGTTGCCGTCGAGCCGGGACCTGGCGGCCGACCTCGGGGTGTCGCGGGGACTGGTCACGGAGGCGTACGAGCAGTTGACGGCGGAGGGGTATCTGCGCAGTGGCCGGGGTGCGGGCACCTGGGTGGGTGGTGCCGTGCGGGCGGCGCGGCCACGCGCGCGTGATCTCGCGCCGCGCTCCCCCGGCGCCCGGGTCGACTTCGTGGCCGGAACACCGGACCTGTCGATGTTCCCCCGCGCAGCCTGGGCCGCCGCGCAGCGCGGGGTGCTGGCGGAATCACCGCACGATCTCCTCGGTTATCCCGATCCGCGCGGGCTCCCCCGATTGCGTACGGCGCTCGCCGAACTGCTGGCGCGTCGCCGGGGTGTGGTCGCCGATCCGGAGCGGCTGATCGTGGTCTCCGGAGTGGCGCAGGCGACGGCGCTCCTCGGATTCGTGCTCCACGCGCGCGGGATGCGCACCGTCGGCGTCGAGGACCCCGGCAGCCCGCAGCACGACGCCCTGTACGCCTCGGCGGGTGTCGGCACCGTACCGCTGCCCCTGGACGACGAGGGCCTGGCCATCGGGCCGCTACGGACGTCCGGCGTGCGGGCCGTGGTGGCGACGCCCGCCCATCAGTTCCCCACCGGGATCGCCTACTCCGCGCGGCGGCGGGCCCAACTCCTCGACTGGGCGCGGTCGGTGGACGGCCTCGTCTTCGAGGACGACTACGACGGCGACTTCCGCTACGACCGCGCTCCTGTGGGCGCGCTCCAGGGCCTCGACCCGGAGCATGTCGCCTACGCGGGCTCGGTCAGCAAATCGCTCGCCCCGGGGCTGCGGCTCGGCTGGCTGCTGGTGCCCGAGTCCCTGGCCGACGAGGTGGTAGAGCGCAAGCGGACCATGGATCTCGGGCATCCGACCCTCGACCAGGCGCTGTTCGCCCGCTTCCTGGAACGCGGCGACTACGACCGGCAGTTGCGCCGCTGCCAGCGCGCCTACCGGCAGCGGCGGGACACCCTGGTCGCCGCACTGGAGGAACACTTCCCCGAAGCGGCAGTCACCGGGATCGCCGCGGGACTGCACGTCATCGCCGAACTCCCGGAGAAGTACGGCCCCCAGGACGGCTTCCTGGAAAGGGCCGCCTGCGCCGGTGTCGCGGTGCGCCCGCTCACCGCCTACGCACACGCACGTGCCGACGACGCGGTCGTACGGCTGGTCCTCGGTTACGCGCATCTGTCTCCCGGACGGATCCGCGCGGGTGTACGGCTGATGGCCGGTGCCTGGCACCCGGACGGCCTCTGATGTCACACGTTCCGTTGTTCACCCGTGGTTTCCGTGCGCGCTGCGGCGCACCAGTAGTTGTGGCGGTGCACCCTGACCGCATCCCGTCCGTGGAGGCGCAACCCCATGTCGCATCGTCCGTTCCCCGCCCGCCGCAGCGTCCTGCGCGGCACCCTGGCCGCGTCGGCGGCCCTGACCGTGCCCGCCGCCCTCGGCGCCGCGCCGGCCTTCGCCCTGTCCGGACGTCCGAAGGCGGGCTGGGGTGTGCAGGCGGGGGACGTGACCTCCGACTCCGGTCTGGTGTGGGTGCGTTCGGACCGCCCGGCCCGGATGATCGTGGAGACCTCGGCCACCGAGTCGTTCCGCAATCCGCACCGGTGGCACGGTCCGCTGCTCGGCCCGGACACCGACTTCACCGGCACCACCCGGCTGCGCGGGCTGCCTTCGGGGCAGCAGATCCACTACCGGGTCCTTCTCGCCGACCCCGACGACCCGCGCCGCACCGGCGAGCCGGTCGCCGGCACGTTCCGTACGGTGCCGACCGGGCGGCGTGGTGTGCGCTTCCTGTGGTCCGGGGACCTGGCGGGCCAGGGCTGGGGCATCAACCCGGACCTCGGCGGCTACCGCATCTACGACGCGATGGCCGAGCTGGACCCGGACTTCTTCGTGTGCAGCGGCGACAACATCTACGCCGACGGTCCGATCACGGCGACGCAGGCCCTGCCCGACGGCAGCCTGTACCGGAACGTCACCACGGAGGAGAAGTCCAAGGTCGCCGAGACCCTGGCCGAGTTCCGCGGCAACTTCCGCTACAACCTGCTCGACGAGAACCTCAAGCGGTTCAACGCCCAGGTCCCGTCGATCATCCAGTGGGACGACCACGAGGTCCGCAACAACTGGTACCCGGGCGAGGTGATCGCCGCCACCGACACCCGCTACACGGAGAAGAGCGTCGACGCCCTGGCGATGCGCGCCCGGCGCGCGTTCAGCGAGTACTTCCCGGTCTCGACGCTGCGGCCGGGCGCGAAGGAGGGCCGGGTGCAGCGCGTGATGCGGCACGGTCCGCTGCTCGACGTGTTCGTCCTGGACATGCGGACCTACCGCAACGCCAACTCGCCCGACAACCAGACCGTGGATCCGCAGGGCATCCTCGGCCGTGAGCAACTGGAGTGGCTCAAGCGGGAGTTGTCGCGCTCGCGCGCGGTGTGGAAGGTGATCGCCGCCGACATGCCGCTCGGCCTGGTCGTGCCCGACGCCACCGAGGGCAAGGCGAACATCGAGGCGGTCGCGCAGGGCGACCCGGGCGCGCCGCTGGGGCGTGAACTGCAGATCGCCGAGCTGCTGCGGTACGTCAAGCACCGGCGGATCACCGGCACCGTGTGGCTGACGGCGGACGTGCACCACACCTCCGCCCAGCACTACCAGCCCTCGCGGGCCGCGTTCACCGACTTCGAGCCGTTCTGGGAGTTCGTCTCCGGCCCGCTCAACGCGGGCGCGTTCCCGGCCAACGCCCTCGACAACACCTTCGGTCCCGAGCGGGTGTTCGTGAAGGCGCCGACCGTGGCGAACGTGTCGCCGGCCGAGGGCTACCAGTTCTTCGGCGAGGTCGACATCGACGGCCACAGCGGGGAACTGACGGTGCGTCTGCGGGAGTCGGACGGCACCGTGCTGTTCACGCAGACCCTTCAGCCGGGCCGGGTCGGCCAGTAACTCCACTACCCTCGAACCTGTACCGCGCACCGGCGTCATCCCCCGGTGCGCGGTACGTTCCGCGACACACCGAACTTCCGCGCACAGACCGCGTTTTCGCAGGTCAGGCCGATTGTCAGTGGCGGACTCTACGGTTTTTCCATGACGCGATCTTTGCAGGCCGTGACCTATCGCCGACCCTCCGCGCTGGAGTCGTCGGAGAGTGGACGGCGCCTCTGGCTCGAGACCTCGCAGGGGGCGACTCCTTCGGGTGTCACCGACCATCCGCGCTTCTTCGCGGGCTTCCTGACCTCGCCTCAGGTGGCCTCGGCGGCGCTGCTGGCGGTGGCCGACGTGGCGGGCGCACGGTACTACCAGCGCCAACTGGCCGCCTCTCTCGACCCGGTGGTGACGGCGGGCGGTGACCGGCTGCGCTTCGAGTCCTTCTCCGGCTGCGGCGGGGTGTACGCGCGCCTGGACGTCCTCGGCCCCGGTCTCGACGGCGGCGAGGTGGGACACGGCACGACGAACGTCGACGTCAACAACCCCCTGCGCGAGGCCCTGTCCCGGATCGGCTCGGACGATCCGCTCCATCTCCGGGTCGGCCCCGAGGAGTTGGCCGTGACGACACTGGACGGCCCGGTGCTGGAGAAGAAGGTGCCGCTGCCGGACCGATGGCTGCGCGGCTTCGCGGAGGCCCAGGTCATAGCGGCCGGCTTCGACCTGCGGGCCGAGCTGCCCGCGGCGGAGGCGGTCCGCTTCCTGCGCTCGCTTCCGAAGGCCGGCGCGCGCGGCGCCACGAGCGGCCTCCGCTGGGTCGTACCGGCGGGCCGCGGCCTGCGCCCCACCACCCGCCCGGTCCCGGGCGCGGTGTGCCTGCCCGGGCCGGAGCGGCTGACCGCCCTCCAGCGGGTCCTGCGCCATGCGACGGCCCTGCGGATCTACGGCCCCTCCGTCGTCGGCGCCGCCGCCACGGCCGGTGCGTGGGAGGCCGTCCTGCCCGGGATGCGGCTGACCCTCACGCTGTCGCCGGACGCGTCGCGCGGCTTCTCCGGCGAGGGAGGCGTCCTGGACGCGCTCGCCGCCGACGAGGCCGGTGAGGACGCCGAGTTGATCGCCGTGCTGCTGGCCTGGGAGCCCCGCATCGACGTCGCCGACCTGGCCGCGGCCTCGGGGCTCACCCCCGAGCGGGTCCGCGCCGCGCTGATCCGGCTGGGCACTTCCGGGCGGGTCGGGTACGACACGGCGGAGGCGGCCTACTTCCACCGTGAACTGCCGTACGACGCGCGGCGCGTGGAGCGTCACAATCCGCGGCTGCGCTCGGCCCGCGCGCTGGTGGCCGCGGGCGCGGTGCGGCTGGAGGGCCCGATCGGCACGGTGACGGCCGAGGACGGTCATGTGCACCGGGTGCGTGACGAGGCGGGGGTGCTGAGCTGCAGCTGTGTGTGGTGGGCGAAGTACCGGGGCGGGCGCGGTCCGTGCAAGCACGCGCTGGCGGTGCGGATGGTGCGGCGGGGTGCCGCGGTGGAGCGGGACATGGTGCGGGTCGACGGGGGTGTGCGATGAGTGCGCTGATGGAAGCGGTGCGGGCGGGGCGGACGGCCGAGGTGGTGGGGTTGCTCGACGGGCTGACGGATGCCGAACGACGGGCGTTCCTGCCTGAGTTGAAAGACCTCCGCAAGGAGTTGCGCACGGCGCCGTGGGGTCATCCGTCCCACCATGCCTATCCGACGCTGCACGCGGCCGGTGCCGCCTGCGAGACGGGGGCGGCTGCCGCGGTGAGCTGGATCGCCGCCGGCGACATGCGCTGGTCGCAGTCGTCGTCGGCGCTGCTGCTCCACATCCTGGGCGACCGCGATGCCTCCTGGCTGGCCGATGTGACACACCGCCTCGCCGGGCGCCCGGCCTTCGGCGGCGTGTCGTACGAGCTGATGGCCGGCCTGGTGCGGCTCTCCGGTTGTCCGGTGCCGACGACGGAGACCTATGTGCAGGCCTGGGTGGCGCACACCGGCCAACTGTGGCAGCTCGGGGACACCCTGTTCGACCGGCTGCGCAGGGATCCTCACCTCGCGGAGCTGGTGGCCGCGCTGTTCGAGACGAACGATGTCTCCGGCCCCATGCAGTGGTCCTCGAACGAGAACGTGGACGGCTGGGTCGACGCGATCGCCCGGCTCACCGTCGAGAGTGCCCTGGACCGGCAGCGGACGGTGGACGCCTGTGTGGCCCGGCTGCTGCGGGGCAACTCGACTCTCGACCACCGGGCGTTCCTGCGCGTGCTGAAGGGGCTCGCCCTCACCCGCGAGGAGGAGCGGGAGCACACCGCCGACTGGCTGGCCCTGGCCTCGGACGCGGTGCCCACCGTGGCCGCGCACGCCCAGACGGTGCTCGGCTCCCTCGCCCTGGACGGGGAGTTGACGCCGCGCCGGCTGGCGGAGATGTCCGACGCGGTGCTGTTCAGGTCCGAGAAGAAGCTCGTCCGGGCACAGCTCGTACTGCTGGGGAAGGTGCTGGCACGGGACGCGTCGGCCGCCGCCAAGGTGCTGCCCGCTGTCGCGAAGGCCTTCGGGCACGAGGACACGGACATGCAGGAGCGGGCACTGAAACTGGTCGAACGCCATCTCAAAAAGGTCGACTCCGCCGAGGTGCGGGCCGAACTCGCCGCGGCGGTCGACCAGTTGGTACCCGCCCTGCGCACACGGGCGGTCGAGACACTGGGGGCGGCGCCGGTGACGACGACACCGACGGTGTACGAGGAGGTGCTCCCGCCCGCGCCGGAGCCGGTGCGCCTCGCGCCGATGCCCGAGTCGGCGGTCGGGCTCGCCGAGGAAGTGGGGGTGTTGCTGGCGGGCGGGGGTGACGTGGCCGCGTTCGAGCGCGTCTTGGACGGACTCGTCCGCCACGCGTATCAGGACCGGGAAAACCTGGTGGAGGCGCTGGGGCCGGTGGTCGCGCGCCGCTGGTGGGCGCGCGCCGAACCCGAGTACGCCCAGCTCCCGGACGACCACTTCAGCAAGTCGCACCGCACCTTCGGCAGCGCGGAGAACGCGCTCGACCTCCTTCTGGCCACCCTCCGGAGCAGGCTGCTCACCGCCACGCTCCATGACGGGGTACGGCACGGTCACCGCTCCCAAGACTGCGGGCACACCGCACTGTCCCGGGCCTTCGACGCCCGGGTGTGGGAGGTGGCGTACCGGCTCCGCGTGGAGCCGCTGCCGTTCCTGCTCTCGACTCCGAGCTGGAACACGGGCCTGCTGGAGCCGGACGAGTTGGTGGACCGGCTGGACACTTACCGGCGGCTGGGCGCGCGGGTCTCGGCCGCCGACTTCGCGCAGGCGCTGCTGCGGGTGCGCCGCGGGGACCGGGCGGCGGCAGCGGCGGCAGCCGAGCGCGCGGCGGCGCTCGGTACGGCCGAGGGCGTCCGGCTCGCCCGATGGCTGTCGTCCGGGGAACCCGTGCTGCCCACGAGCCGACGACGGTCCGCCGGGGCCCGCGTCCAGCTCGAATTCGGTGAACTCGTCTCGCTGCAGGCCGACTTCCCGGGGGAGTTCCGGCAGCTGGGGCAACCGACGACGGTCTACGGCGAGCGCTGGCACTGCTACCACTGGAACCGGGACATGCAGCGGCACTGGCTCGCGGTACTTCCCGAGCTGCGCGAGCTGGTGGCGGCGCGGATAGTGCGGGAGGTGTCCACCGCGGCCGTGGACGACGCCCGGGGCGCGGCCGGCGTGCTCCCGGCGCTGGCCGAGTCCGAAGGCGCGGCCGGTGAGGCGACGCATCTGTGTCTGGCGTACGGGCTCGGTGCGCGGCACCCGGAGGACCGGCTCGCCGCGGTGGACGCGTTGCTGGTGATGGCGGCACGGGGGCAGCTGGACGGGGACCGGCTGGGCACGGATCTCGGGCAGTTGGTGCGGAGCGGGGCGGTGAAGCCCTCGCGGCTCGCCGAGTCGATGCGGACGGGGGCCGCCACCGGGGCGAACACGAGCATATGGGGGATCCTCCGGCACACCCTGACCGCGCTGCTCGCCGATGTCGACGGGGACATCAAGCCCGCGCAGGCGCGGGGGCTCGGGGACCTGCTCGCCGTGGCCGCCGAGTGCGCGGAGCGGTCCGGGGCGCGGGACGAGCTGCCGCATCTGGCGCAGACGGCGGACCGGACCGGCTCGTCCCGACTGGTCACGCAGGCACGTCGGCTGCGCAGCGCGCTGGTGGCTGGGGTGGCCGCATGACGTAGGACGGCGGGCCTGACCTTCGGGGCAGCAGACTCGTAAAAAGAACTGCAAAAGGTACAGAACCACGCTTTTACCGGTCGGTCACAGAGCGTTCGTGATCACGCAACACCCTTCCTTCACAGTGGTTGCATGAATCGAGACATGTCTGATGTGACGCGCGCCAGGCACGGGCGTCCGGTGCACCACTGGCGGCGCGACCTGGTGGAGCTGGCGGCGCTGTTCACCGCGGTCGCGGTGGCGGACGTCGTGGCGAATCTGGTGGGGCACGGCCCCGAGGGTCCGGCGCTGCTGGGGATCTCCGCGCTGGCGCTGATCGCCACGGCGGGGTTCCACACCTGGTGGTCACGCCGCCACGGTCACGCACCTCCTACGGGTGATACCGGCGCCCGGTCGACCGCGCGGGTGCGGCAGGCCGGGCCCTCCGAGCCGGAGTCGTCGGTCGATTCCGACTCGGAGTCCCAGCAGTCGTCCGCGGCGCCCGAGGGTGTCGCCGAGCCGGCCACGCTGTGGCGGATGCGGACCACGGTGCGGGACGCTCCCGGATCGCTGGCCGCGTTGTGCACGGCGCTGGCCGGACGGCAGGTCGACATCCTGAGCCTGCAGACGCATCCGCTGGCCGAGGGCACGGTCGACGAGTTCCTGCTGCGGGCGCCGGGCGAGGTCGCGGCCTCCGAGATCACCCGGGTAGTGGCGTCGGCCGGCGGTTCGAGCACCTGGATCGAGCGGGCCGACGCCCACGATCTGGTGGACGCGCCGACCCGGGTCCTGGGCCTGGCCACCCGCACGGCCCTGGACGCGGCGGAACTGCCGCTGGCGCTGCGGCAGTTGCTGGGCCGGTGCACCATCCGTTCGCTGCCCGCGGCCATTTCGGGCAAGGAACGCGAGCCGCAGTCGGTGCCGACGGAGGGGACGTTGCAGGACACGGTCATGCGCCTGCGGGCGCCGGAAGGCGGAGTGATCACCGTGGAGCGGCCGTATCTGCCGTTCACGCCCACCGAGTTCGCCCGGGCGCGGGCGCTGGTGGAGCTGGACGCCCGGCTCGGTCCGCGCATCCCGCGCAGCCAGGACGTACTGACGCTGCCCGAGGGCAACGCGATCACCGTGCGGCGCGCGGACACCGGCGATCTGGAGGCGGCGCGGGAGATGCACGAGCGCTGCTCCGCGCGCACGCTCGGCATGCGGTACCACGGGCCGGTCGGTGACGCCGACCGCTATCTCAACCACCTGCTCTCCCCGCGCTACGGGCGGACACTCGCCGTACAGACGGCCTCGGGACGGATCGTCGGACTCGGGCACCTGTTGTGGGACGGGGACGAGACCGAGGTCGCGCTGCTCGTCGAGGACGACTGGCAGCGGCGGGGCATCGGGAGCGAGTTGTTGGGGCGGCTGGTGGGGATGGCTGTCGAGGCCGGCTGCGAGAGCGTGTATGCCGTGACGCAGGCGTCCAACACGGGGATGGTGGCGGCGATGCGGGGTCTTGAGCTGCCGCTCGACTATCAGATCGAGGAGGGGACGTTGGTGGTCACGGCGCGGTTGGAGACGTCGGTGACTTCCGTGGACGTCACGGAGTTCGGGAAGGCCGAAGCGCCGTAGCAATGGCGGCTGAGTCGGCGGGTGCGGGCCCTTGCTACCGCTTGCCACGCCCGTAGCCGAATCGGGGTGACGGGGAGAAGTCCCAGGTATGAGGATGGTCCCCATGTCGCAGACCCATACTCCGCTGCCCCGGCAGGTCGCCGACGCCTACGTCGACGACCTCATCGCCCTCAACCCGGTCATCGGTACGTATCTCGGCGTGAAGGAGAGTTCGAGCGGGCTGCCCGATCTCTCCCCCGCAGGTCAGGAACGACTCGCGGAGCTTCAGCGGGCGACCCTCGCGAAGCTCGACGAGGCAGAGCGCCGACCCGGCGCGGACAGTGGTGTCGAGCGCCGGTGCGCGCGCCTGCTGCGCGAGCGGCTGACCGCCGCACTCGGTGTGCACGACACCGACGAGGGTCTGCGCGAGGTGGGCAATATGCACACCCCCGCGCACTCGGTGCGTGATGTGTTCACGGTGACTCCGGCCCAGACCGAGGAGGACTGGGCGGCGATCGCGGAACGGCTGCGCGCGGTGCCCACCGCGCTGGCCGGCTACCGCGAGTCCCTCCAACTGGGCCTGGACCGCAAGCTGTTCGCGGGCCCGCGCCCGACGGCCACGTTCATCGGCCAGCTCACCGAGTGGTCGGACCCGGACGGCGAGGGGCGCGGCTGGTACGAGGACTTCGCCTCGGCCGGGCCCGAGTCCCTGCGCGCCGAGCTGGACGAGGCCGCCCGCGGGGCGACCGTGGCCCTGGTGGAGCTGCGGGACTGGCTGCGGGACGTGTACGCGCCGGCGATCGAGGGCGCGCCGAACACGGTGGGCCGTGAGCGGTACGCGCGCTGGGCGCGCTACTTCAACGGCACGGAGCTGGATCTCGACGAGGCGTACGCGTACGGCTGGTCCGAGTACCACCGGCTGCTCGCGGAGATGAAGCGGGAGGCCGAGAAGATCCTCCCCGGCGCCGAGACCCCGTGGGTGGCGCTCGCCCACCTCGACGAGCACGGGCGGCACATCGAGGGTGTCGACGAGGTCCGTGACTGGCTCCAGAGTGTGATGGACCGGGCGATCGAGGAGCTGGACGGCACCCACTTCGAACTGGCCGAGCGGGTACGGCGGGTGGAGTCGCGGATCGCCCCGGCGGGCAGTGCGGCTGCGCCGTACTACACGTCTCCCTCGCAGGACTTCTCGCGGCCGGGCCGCACCTGGCTGCCGACCATGGGACAGACGCGGTTCCCGGTCTACGACCTCGTCTCGACCTGGTACCACGAGGGCGTCCCCGGCCATCACCTCCAGCTCGCCCAGTGGGCGCATGTCGCCGAGGACCTGTCCCGTTACCAGGCGTCCGTCGGCATGGTCAGCGCCAACGCCGAGGGCTGGGCGTTGTACGCCGAGCAACTGATGGACGAGCTGGGCTACTTGGCCGACGCGGAGGAGCGACTCGGCTTTCTGGACGGGCAGATGATGCGGGCCACCCGGATCATCGTGGACATCGGCATGCATCTGGAGCTGGAGATCCCGGCGGACTCACCGTTCCACCCCGGTGAGCGGTGGACGCCCGAGCTGGCGCAGGAGTTCTTCGGAGCGCACAGCAGCCGTCCCGCGGACTTCGTGGAGAGCGAGCTGACCCGCTATCTCACGATCCCGGGCCAGGCCATCGGCTACAAACTCGGCCAGCGGGCCTGGCTGTTGGGCCGGGAGAACGCACGGCAGCGGCACGGCGAGGACTTCGACCTGAAGGCCTGGCACATGGCCGCGCTGTCGCAGGGTTCGCTCGGCCTCGACGACCTGGTGGACGAGTTGTCGCAGCTCTGACGGCGGCACCTGAGGCCGAAGTCCCTTCAGCCCCAGGTCAGTTGGGAAGCCGTCGTAGCTGCACAAGGCCCAGCCAGGTCTCCGGACCCGGCTGGGCGCGGCCCGCGCGGACGGCGTAGCGTCCCGGTTCCAGGTCGACCTTCAGATGCTCGGTGCCTTCCGAATCCCGCCCGGGCCATGCCGAGTCGAAGAGGACGAGCGGTCCGGGGACGTCCCAGCGCACCTCGTTCTCCCAGGTCGCGCCGGCGAGCGCGGCGGGTACGCCGGCCAGCACGTCGTCCTCGGAGTCCGCGGCACACCACCGTACGAACGTGCCGTGCTCCGGCAGGAAGGACGTCGAGGCGGGTTCGTCGCCCAGGACCAGGGCCGCGCTGTCCCCCACCGGCAGCAGGCCGACATACCCGCCGACCTCGCACGCCCGGTCGTAGTCCGAGGCCAGTTCGTCGCCGTCGGCTCCCGTCCAGAACGGCAGCACCGTCTCCGGTACCGCGATGAGCGGCCCGCCGCCCGATTCCACCCACTGCACCGCCGTGTCCGGCTCCGCGTATCGCGCCATGGGCAGAACCTAACGCACAGCGAGCCCACATGTTCGTGGTTCGAGCCGCCGCGTGCTCCGCCAACTCGCTTGCGGGTACGGCCCGTTAACGGTCGGCCCTGTTTTCAGCAGCCGCAGTCGGCCGCGTCCGCCGGTGCCGTCAGCGGGTCGGCCGGGCGTCGCTCCCGCCCTTCCCAGGTCTCGAACTCGAAGCCCTCGCGCACCCAGTACTCGAAGCCGCCGAGCATCTCCCGTACCTGGTAACCGAGTTCGGCGAGGGCGAGGGCGGCGCGGGTGGCGCCGTTGCAGCCGGGCCCCCAGCAGTACGTCACCACCGGCACGGACCTGTCGAGGAGTCGCCCGGCCTGTTCGGGGATGAGCGCGGTGGGGAGGTGGACCGCTCCGGGGATGCGGCCCTGGTCCCAGGACTCGGTGGAGCGTGAGTCCACTAGGACGAAAGCGGGGTCGCCGGAAGCGAGCGCGGCGGCGACATCGGAGACGTCGGTGTGGAAGGCGAGGCTCGCGCGGAAGTGGGCGGCGGCTGCCGCGGGGGCGGTGTTGCTCATGGCTGACCGGCCTTTCACCGAGATGTCCTGACACCCGGAAATCTACGGTCGGCGGCCTGGCCCCTGAAGTGATGATTCCCGGCGTCCTGCTTGATCTGCCGGGGATTCCCTTGCTATTTCTCAGGAATGACTGCGTATTCCCCGGACGCCACCGACTGGCGCATCCTCGACGTCCTCCAGCGGGAGGGCCGGGCCGGTTTCGCCGAGCTGGCCCGTGCCGTGTCCATGTCCGCGAGCGCGGTCACCGAACGGGTGCGGCGGCTGGAGGAGGCGGGGGTGATCCAGGGGTACACGGCGGTCGTGGACCCGGAGCGGCTCGGTCTGCCGATCCTGGCGTTCGTGCGGCTCCGCTATCCGAACGGCAACTACAAGCCGTTCCACGACCTGGTCGCGGTGACGCCGGAGATCCTGGAGGCGCATCACATCACGGGCGACGACTGCTTCATGATCAAGGTCGCGGCCCGCTCGATGCGCCACCTGGAGGAGGTCTCGGGACGGATCGGCACGCTGGGCTCGGTCACCACCAGCGTCGTCTACTCCTCACCGCTCCCCCGCCGCCCGCTGGGTCGCTGACCTCACCGGCCCCGCTGCCGCACCCGGGTCGCTACCGGATCACTGCCCCCGCTGCCGTACGGCCGACCCGGCCCGCCCCTTCACGACCTCCAGCTGCGCGTGGATGCGCCGCCGCAGGTCGGCGACATGGCTGACGATGCCGACGCTGCGGTCCCGCTCGCGCAGCGAGTCCAGGACGTCGAGGACCTCGTCGAGGGTCTGCTCGTCGAGGCTGCCGAAACCCTCGTCGATGAAGAGGGTGTCGAGCCGGACCCCGCCGGCCTCGTCGGTGACCACGTCCGCGAGTCCGAGCGCGAGGGCGAGCGAGGCGAAGAACGTCTCGCCGCCGGACAGCGTCGCCGTGTCCCGCTCCCGCCCGGTCCACGCGTCGACGACATGCAGCCCGAGTCCGCTGCGGCCGCGCCCGGCCCGGTCGTCGGAGTGGACGAGGGTGTAACGGCCGGACGACATGCGCTGCAGCCGTACGGTCGCGGCGGCGGCCACCTGTTCCAGGCGGGCGGCGAGGACGTACGACTCCAGGCGCATCCGGCGTTCGTTGTCCGCCGAGGTGCCCGCGGTGAGGGCGGCGAGGCGGGCCACCCGGTCGTACTCCTCGCGCAGCGGCGCCAGTTGGCGTGCCCCGGCGGCCGACCGGGCGGAGAGCCGGTCGAGTTCGGTGCAGCGCCGGGCCGCCGCGTCGCGCGCGGAGGCCGCGTCCCGGGTCCGCCGCTCGGCCGCGCTCGCGGCGCGCTCCGCCGCGTCCGGGTCGGCGGGCGGCTGCTGGGCGGCTGCGGCGGTGTCGGCCTCCGCCAGCACTGCCCGTACGGCGGCTTCCTCCGACTGCCAGGCGTCCAGGCGCCGTTGGAGTTCGCGGTGGGCGGTGTCGTCGAGGAGGGCGTCGGCAGCCGCCTGCGGAGTCTCGAATCCGGCGCGGAAGGCGGCGTCGGCCAGCCGCGCGTCGGCGTCCTTCAGGCGCTGCGCGGTGTCCTCGGCGACCCGCGCGGCGTCGGCGGCGTCGGTGAGCAGCACGGCCTGCCGCTCCAGCTGGGCGGCGCGCGCCGCCACGCTGTCTGCGGTACCTCGCGTCTGTGCCAACTCCTCCTCCAGCAGGGCCCGTTCGCGGTCCAGGGTGTCGCGGAGGGCCGTACGGGAGGCGGCTCTGAGGGCGGCCTGCTGCTGGACGTTGGTCCGCCGGTCGTGCTCCTGCTCCGCCTGCCGCAGCTCTTCGGTCGCGGGGTGCAGCCAGGAGGCGTCCCGGCGTGCCTGCTCGTACAGCCGCTCCAACTCCGCCACTTCGTCGGCGAGTTGATCGGTGGGCGTGTCCCCCGCCTCCGCCGTGGCGGCGGCGAGCGCTTCCCGTACGAGGCCGAGGCGGCGCTCGGCCTCGGTGCGCTGTTCCTCGGCCTGCTGGTGGGCGGTGAAGGCCTGTTCCTCCACCGCGCGGTCGACGTGTCCTGTCGACTTGCGTGCGGGCGCGGGGTGTTCGGAGGCACCGCAGACCGCGCAGGGTTCGCCGTCGGTGAGGTGGGCGGCGAGTTCGGCGGCGATGCCGTTCAGCCGCTGTTCCTTGAGGTCGAGCCAGTGGGCGCGGGCCTCGACGGCGCGTTCGGCAAGGGCGAGCACCCGCCGCTGGGCGTCCTCGGTGTCTCCGGCGAACTGGTCCCGCTGCCGGGCCGCCCTGAGCCGCCGCTCGGCGGGATCGCGGCGCACGGCGAGCTGCTCGGCCCGGTTGGCGGCCTCCTGGGCGGACTCGATCCGCGTCCGCAGCTCCGCGCGGTTGGTGTCCCATCCGGCGAGCCAGGCCTCGGCCTCCTGCCGTACGTCCTCGTCGGCACGCTCCTGCCGATCCAACTCGGCGCGTTCCACGCCGAGTTCGGTCAGGCGCTGTTCGGCGCGGCGGGCCGACTCCAGGCCGCCCAGCTCCTCGGCGGCCCGGCGGGCGGCGGCGGTGAGCCCGGCCGCTCCGGCACCCGCGAAGGTCTCCGGCAGCAGGTCACGCGCGCGCGTCTCGGCCCGGGCGGCTTCCCGGTGCTCGGTTTCGGCGGCCTCCCGGAGCTCCAGCGCAGGCGCCACCGCCTCCGCCTTGCGCGCCCGCTCCATCCGCGCCTGCGCCTGCCGATAACCGTCGGCGCGCTCCTCAAGAAGGGCGGCCCGCTCCCGCGCCTGCGCGAACCGCTGTTGCAGGCGCGCCAGTTCGCGTACCTCGGCGAGCTCTCGGTCGGCGGCGGCCCGGGCGGACTCGGCGGCGGTGAGGAGGCTGTGCGCGATGGTCAGCTGTTCGCGCGCGGTGCTGCGGGCGACGGCCGCCGCGCCCAACACCTCGGCGGCGAGGCCGGGTTCGCCGGGTGCGAGGTCCGGCAGCTCCATGGCGTCACCGGCGGCCTGCTGCATGCGGTGCGCGTCGGCCAGCAACTCGGCGTCGCCCTGGCGGACTTGGGCCTCGGTGACGCGCCGCCGCTCGGCGAGCCGCTTCTCGACCTCGGCGAAGCGGTGGGTGTCGAAGAGCCGGCCGAGCAGCTTGCCTCGCGCCTCGGCGTCGGAGCGCAGGAACCGCGCGAACTCCCCCTGGGGCAACAGCACGACCTGGCAGAACTGCTCCCGGCTCATCCCGAGCAGCTGGGTGATCTCCTCGCCGATCTCCTGGTGCGAGCGGCTGAGGTCCTTCCAGTCGCCGGCCGTCGCGTCGTACTCGCGCAGCCAGCTCTGTGCCTTGTCCAGCGTGCTGCCGGTGCCGCGCTTCTTGGGGCGGGCCCAGGGCGGCTGCCGGGTGAGTTCCAACCGCCGCCCGGCGACGGTCAGTTCGAGCCGTACCTCGGTGCGGGTGGCGGGCGCCGCGTGGTCGCTGCGCAGGGTGAGGCCCTGGCCGCTCTGGCGGACGCCGGGTACCGAGCCGTAGAGGGCGTAGCAGACGGCGTCGAGGACGGAGGTCTTGCCGGCGCCGGTCGGGCCGTGCAGGAGGAAGAGACCGGCGGAGGACAGTTCGTCGAAGTCGACGGTCTGCGAGCCGCCGAAGGGCCCGAAGGCGGTGATGTCGAGCCGGTGCAGCCTCATCGCACACCCTCTTCTGCCGAGAGCCGCGCGCTCACTCCTGCCGAGGGCCGCGCGTTCACGGCGTCACCTCCCGCACCAGCGCGTCCGCGCGCACCGCGTCGAACGCCTCCTGGAGCACGGTCTGTTCGTCCTCGTCGGGTCCTGCGCCGCGCACATGGGCCACGAAGTCGTCGGCGATCTCCTGGTCGCTGCGGCCCGCGAGACGCCTGGCATACGACACGTCGGGGTCGTCCGAGGACCGCTCGGGGTCGAAGACCAGGCTGAGGGTGTGCGGGAAGCGCTCGGTGAGCCGGGCCATGGGGTCGGCCGGGCGCACCGGGTCGGTGAGCGTCGCCTCGACCCACGCCTCCTCGTGCCGCGCGAGCTCCGGATCGTCGAGCAGATCCTCCAACGCGCCCCTGATCCGGGCCAGTTCGCGCGGCACCGGGCAGTCGACGCGCTCGGCGGTGACGGTCCCGTCGGCGTCCAGGTCGACGAGCCACATGCTCTTGCGGTGGTCGGCCTCGGAGAAGGAGTACGGCAACGGTGAGCCCGAGTAGCGGACGCGCCCGGTGATGGTCTGCGAGCCGTGCAGATGCCCGAGCGCCACGTAGTCGACGCCGTCGAAGACACCGGCCGGTACGGCGGCGACCCCGCCGACAGTGATGTCCCGCTCACTGTCGCTGACCTCGCCGCCGGTGACGAAGGCGTGCGCGAGAACCACGGACCGGGTGCCGGGCGCGCGGCCGGCGAGGTCGGCACGGACGCGGTCCATGGCCGCGGCCAGCACCGCTTCGTGGCCGGCCTTCTCCACCCCGAACTCGGCCTTGACCAGGGCGGGTTCGAGATACGGCAGCCCGTAGAAGGCCACCTCCCCGAACGCGTCCGGGATCACCACGGGCGTCCCGCAGGCCGACGGCTCGGTCCGCAGGTGGATGCCCGCGCGGTCGATCAGTCCCGCGCCGACGCCGAGGCGGCGGGCCGAGTCGTGGTTCCCGGAGATCATCACCGTGGGCACGCCCAGGTCGGCGAGCCGGTGCAGGGTGTCGTCGAAGAGCTCGACGGCGGCGAGCGGCGGGACCGCACGGTCGTACACGTCTCCCGACACGACCACGGCGTCCACGGCGCGCTCGCGCACGGTGGCGACGAGGTGGGTCACGAAGTCGGCCTGGGCCCCGAGCATGTTCACTCGGTGGAACGCCCGGCCCAGGTGCCAGTCGGAGGTGTGCAGCAGTTTCATGGAGCCACCACGCTAGCGCCTGTGGCCCCCCTGCTTCACCACGGCCACACGCTTGCGCCTGCCACATCGGGCAAGAAGCCGCGAATATCCCTTATGTCGACACCCAACACCCCTTATGTCATGGTCTGGTACACGAGGTTGCGCAGCCGGCGGCGGATCGGCGTGCGGTGTCTGCCCCAGGTGACGACCTGGGTGCGGAAGACCGCCGTGACGCCCTCGACCGGGTCCACGAAGAAGTGGGTGTTGGCCGCGCCGGACCAGCCGTACTCCCCCTTGTTGCCGAACGAGCCCGCGCCCACGGGGTCGGTCACGACGTAGAAGCCGAGCCCGAACCCGCAACCGCGTTTGGGACGCTGCGACCCACTCCGGTCGGGTGGGCCGGGAAGCTACGCAACCGGTTCTCTCGCCGCTGCCCCGGCCCGCGCGGCAGCCACCGTTGTGCCCGGTGCGCCGGGGCGCGGACGGTGCGCCCTCCCCCAATCGCGGGTAGGCCGCAGACCAACGCAAATCGGCTCCCTCGCCCACCGCCCCCGCTACCGCAACAGCCACCGCTCGGCCCGGCGCGCCGTCGCGCGGACATTGCGGCTCGTGTCGGGCGGGAGGCGGCGCAGGACTTCGCGGACGCCGTGGCGGAGGCGGTGGTCGGCGGCGGTGCGCAGCAGGAGGCGGCGGGTGGTGCCGATATCGCCGGGGGTGCCGACGGCGAGCCGGAGTTGACCGCCTGGGCCCGCCCAGGTCGGGGAGACCAGGCGCGCGGGCGCTCCCACGGCGACGGTGCCGAGGATTACGCGGGAGCGGCCCGGGGTGGGGGTCAGCCGGGGACGGCGGCCTACGCCGAGCAGTTGGGCGCTGGCCCAGACCTGGTAGGCGCCGGGGGCCATGGGCTCGTCGCCGGTGACGGTGAGCGGGTCGATGACCGTCTCGCCGGTGACCACGACCTGGTGGCGGTCTCCGCCCAGGGGTTCGAGGGCCGGCGTCAGTTCCCCGTCGGGGTACCACCAGTGGTTGCCCGCGGTGTCATGGACTATGAGCTCCCCGTGCGCGGAGGTGAAGGGGTCGGGGACCTCCCAGTTCTCGGCTCCCCCGATGCCGTCGAGAAGTCCGGGGTCGAGCAGTGTGCGTCCGCCGCGCTCCACGACGGCCAGCGGTTCACCGTCGCCCCGGACCATCCCGATCCGGGTCCGGAGCACCAGCCTGCCATTGCGCCAGCGCATGTCGTCGACCTCGACGTGCGCCCTGATCTGTTCGGTGCGGCGGGCGAGTTCGACCAGGGAGTCGAGCCGGCCGCGCACCAGCAGCTCCGCCCGCAGCCGACTGATCGCCGGGAGTCCTTCGCTCACCCCCGCCGGATAGCTCGTCATCGCCATCCGGCGGACCGTGGTGAAGTACGCCTCCAGATCCTTCCCGCTGCGCCGCAGCACGCGGGGTTCGCTCACCGGCCGCAGCAACTCCACCCGGTACGAACGGCGCAGCAGCCGGTCCTGGAGGTCGCCCGGCGGTGTGCCCTCCTTGATCGCCTCGACGACCTTGCCGAGATGGCCGTAGTAGTCGTCGGGGGTGATCCGGCGGCTGCTGTTGTTGCCGCCGTCCTCCCGACGGTTCCACCGGTAGCAGGGGTAACTGCCCAGTATCGAGACGGTCTTGGCCCGCACATAGGTGCGCGCCATGAACAGCTGGTCCTCCAGCCTGACCCGGCCCTCCGGGAAACGGATCCCGTGCTCGTGCAGGAAGTCCCGGCGGAACATCTTGTGCGGCGTCAGGCTCTCGAAGAGCGGCGCGTCGGCGGCGGTGCACCGCTCGACGGTCCGCTTGAACACATTGCTGGGCCCTTGCATCGTCCCGTGCACCTTGCCCAGCACGATGTCCGACCCGTTGCGCTCCGCCAGGGCGTACAGCCGCTCCAGCGCCTCGTACGACAACTCGTCGTCCTGGTCGACGAATTGGACGTATTTCCCCCTCGACAGATCGATGCCGACGTTCCTCGGTCTGCCCGGCCAGCCGGAGTTCTCCTGCCGGTGGACCCGCACATGCGCGTGCGCCTCGGCCAGCCGCCCGAGCCGCTCGGCCGAGTCGTCCGTCGACCCGTCGTCGACGTACACGACCTCGTAGGCGTCCGCTCCGAGGCTCTGGTTGACGAGTGACGGCGCGCAACGCTCTATGTAGGAACCGGCGTTGTAGACCGGCACGACAACGCTCACCTTGATCAAGACATCCCCCCCGGGACAAGTGGTGTTGCCGTACCAGACACTTGTTGTTGGGGAGAAGTTGTACGTCCCTTGGTGCGGAGGTTACGAAATGGTCGGGCGCGGGCAGGCCCCGCTCGATCTCGCGTGGTCCCGGCTGCCGTGTCCCCGCAGGAAACCGTCAACTCCCCTGCCTCATAAGGGAGCTGCGCTAATCTCACGTCACACGCACCACGCGAGAGACACAGGGTTCCCATGCCAGTCGAGTACCGCGGTCGGTCCGAAACGATGGCCTATGCGGCGGCGGGGATGGAACCGCCGCCCGTGGTCCCGTTGCGGAAGAGCGATCCCCGGCAGGCGGGCCCGTACCGCTTGCTGTCGGTGCTGGGCAGCGGTGGGATGGGCCGGGTCTATCTCGGCCGCGACGCCACCGGCGCCACCGGACAGGCCGCCGTGAAGGTGATCCGTCCCGAGTACGCGGAGGACCCGCACTTCCGCAAGCGCTTCGAGCGCGAGGTCGGCGCCCTCGACAGCATCCAAGGGGCGCACATCGTACGGCTGTTGGGCAGCGGCTGCGACGAGGAACTGGTGTGGGTCGCCACCGAGTACATACCCGGGCCCACGCTGGACCAGCTGGTCGACGCGCGCGGGCCGATCGACGCGGCGGCGGCCTGGCGGCTGATGGGCGACGTGGGACGGGCGATCGAGGCGATCTGGCGCGCGGGGCTGGTGCACCGCGACCTCAAGCCGTCCAACGTCATCCTGGGTGCCGACGGCGCCCGCGTCATCGACTTCGGAGTCGTCCAGGCCACCGACGGCACCTCGATCACCGCCACCGGCCAGAACGTGGGCACCCCGGCCTACATGTCCCCGGAGCAGGTCCGCGGCCAGGAGGTGACCGCAGCCTCGGACATCTTCTCGCTGGCGTCCACGCTCACCTACGCCGTCGCCGGGGAGGCTCCGTTCGGCGAGGGCACCGGCGTCGACGTGCTGCACCGGGTGGCCTTCGACCCGCCCCGGGAGGAAATCCTCGACAAGGTCGCGGCCGCCGACGCGGAGCTGGCCGCGTTCATCCGCGTCTGCCTGGACAAGGATCCCGAGCAACGGCCTTTGCCCGAAGCCGTGTTCAGGACGGCCATCGGGCATCAGCTGTCCGGGCCGGTCGGGGACCCGCCGCGCGCGTCCGCTCCCGAGCAGGGTGCCTCTCCCCGGCCCGCGATCTCCCCCGTTGCTCGTCCCATCGCGACGCCCCCGGAGCCGCCCGGCAAGCCCCAAGTCGCGCCCGGAAGACGCGGAAAGCTGATCGTGGGTGCCGTCGCCGCCGCCGTCCTGGTCGCCGGCGGCATTACCGCGACGCTGCTGCTGCACCACGACGACGGCAGCGGGCCGTCGGCCGGTGCCGGGCCGGAGGCATCCTCAAGAGCGGCCGTACCGCAGAACTCATCCTCGGCGCCGAGCAGTTCACCGACCTCGGACGCGACCCTGCCGGGGACGGGGAACGTGGCGTCGCAGAGCCCGACGAAGGCGCCGGCCACCCACGATCCCGCGACCCTCGACATCCGGATCGCCTCGTGCGTCGCCGAGATCGCGTCGCACTCCCACGGCGACTGCGTCAAGGCCCTCCAACTCCTCCTCGCCGGCTACGGGTTGCACGTCACGGTCGACGGCGACTACGGGGAGACGACGAGCGACGCGGTGAAGGCCTTCCAGACCGAGGCCGGAACCACGCCGAGCGGGTCGGTCGACGCGCAGACCATGAAGCTGCTGTACGGCACCGAGCGCGGTCCGGTCAGGGCCGGTTCGGTGACCGTCACCGAGAGCGTGCACGCCGTCGAGGTCGCGCGGTGTCTCGACGCCCGCGTCCCCGCGGTGCAGGTGTGGGGGTGCAACGGCACGGCGGCCCAGAAGTGGGCGCTGTACCGCGTGCCCGGCCACGCGTCCCAGTACCTCGTCGTCAATCAGGGCAACCACAACTGCCTGGACGCCGACGCGAGTACGGTCGGCCAGAACCTCTCGAAGATCCGGGCCACGAACTGCGACGGGCTGAGCGCGCAACGGTGGCAACTGGGCAGCGCCGGAACCCTGGTCAGCGCCCCGGACGGCCGCTGTCTGGACGCGCAGGCCTCCGAGTCGGGGCAGGACGGTCAGCCCGTCCAGACCTTCGGCTGCGCGGGCAGCTCCAACCAGGTCTGGAACTGGCACTCCTGACGGAGCGTCAGAAAAGTCAACGGTCAGGCGTCCCCGTACGCCTCGCCGCCCAGCTCCAGCGCCGCCGTCCCCGCCGTCGCATCGGCCAGCCACGCCCGGAAGGCGTCCACATCGGCGTCCGGCAGCCCGATCTCGATCGTGACCGCCTCGCCGTAGCGGACGTCCCGGACCTCGCGGCCGGTGGCGCGCAGGTCGTTCTGGATCTTGCCGGCCCGCTGGTGGTCGACGGTCACCGTGGCGAGCCGGAAGCGGCGGCGGGTGAGTGTGCCGAGGGCGTCGAGCGCCTCGCCGACCGAGCCGCCGTAGGCCCTGATGAGACCGCCCGCGCCGAGCTTGACGCCGCCGTAGTAGCGGGTGACGACGGCGACGACGTACCGCATGTCGCGGCGCAGCAGCATCTGGAGCATGGGGACGCCGGCCGTGCCGCCCGGTTCGCCGTCGTCGCTCGCCTTCTGGATCGCGGCGTCGGCGCCGATGACGTAGGCGAAGCAGTTGTGGGTGGCGTCGGTGTGTTCCTTCCGGATGCGGGCAACGAAGTCCTGGGCCTCCTGTTCGGTGGCCGCCGGGGCGAGGGCGCACAGGAAGCGGGAGCGGTTGACCTCGGTCTCGTGCACGCCCGGCCGGGCTACTGTGCGGTACTCGTCCTGCATCCGGCCAGCCTATGCGCAGTGTCAGGGGTCGCCCCCGGTCCGGGTGCGGGTGACGATGTGGTGGATACTCGCTGCTCGTTGCCCGGGTGGCGGGTGCGGTCGTTCGATCTCGGGGAGTTCTCAGCATGACCGGCGCGCAGGTGGACCGTACGGAGAGCGTGGAGTCCGGGGGTTCAGGGTCCGCCGCCGAGCGCTGCCGGGCCTGGCTGCTGGAGGGGCTGAGCGAGCAGAGCGCCCGGCATCCGGGGCCGCACGCGACGCCGAACCCGGAGCACGAGGGGCACCGGTGGTGGCGGGTCATGTGTCTGACCGGCGTCGACTACTTCTCCACGCTGGGCTATCAGCCGGGCATCGCCGCTCTCGCGGCCGGGCTGCTGTCGCCGCTCGCGACGGTCGTGCTGATCGGGCTGACGCTGCTCGGGGCGCTGCCGGTGTACCGGCGGGTGGCGCACGAGTCTCCGCACGGCGAGGGGTCGATCGCCATGCTGGAGCGGCTGCTGCCGTGGTGGTCGGGGAAGATCTTCGTGCTGGTGCTGCTGGGCTTCGCGGCGACAGACTTCATGATCACAGTCACCCTGTCGGCGGCGGACGCGGCCGCGCACGTCGTGGAGAACCCGTTCGCGCCGGGCTGGATGCACGGCGGCAACACCTGGATCACGCTGGTGCTGGTCGGCGCGCTGGGCGCGGTCTTCCTCAAGGGGTTCCGGGAGGCCATCGGGATCGCCGTGGTACTGGTGGGCGTGTATCTCACGCTCAACCTGGTGGTTCTCGCGGTGTCCGCCTGGGAGGTGCTGAGCCATCCGGTGAAGATCGGCGACTGGACGGACGCGATGACGGCCGCGCACTCCTCACCGCTGGCGATGGTCGGCGTCGCGCTGCTCGTGTTCCCGAAGCTCGCGCTCGGCATGTCCGGCTTCGAGACGGGCGTGGCGGTGATGCCGCAGGTCAAGGGCGACGAGACGGACACCTGGGAGAAGCCGACGGGCCGTATCCGCGAGACCCGCAAGCTGCTCACCACGGCCGCCGTGATCATGTCCGGTTTCCTGCTGCTGTCCAGCCTCGCCACGACCATCCTCATCCCGCAGAGCGCGTTCAAGACCGGCGGCCCGGCCAACGGCCGCGCCCTCGCCTACCTCGCGCACGAGCACCTGGGCCAGGTCTTCGGCACGTTCTACGACGTCTCGACGATCGCGATCCTGTGGTTCGCGGGCGCCTCCGCACTCGCCGGGCTGCTGAACCTCGTCCCGCGCTATCTGCCGCGCTACGGCATGGCGCCCGAGTGGACGCGGGCGGTACGCCCACTGGTCCTCGTGTTCATGGTGACGGCCGTGCTGATCACGCTCTGGTTCCACGCGAGCGTCGACGCGCAGAGCGGCGCGTACGCGACCGGTGTGCTGGTGCTGATGCTCTCGGCGGCGTTCGCCTCCACCGTCACCGTGCACAAGCGGGGGCATCGGAAGGCGACGCTCGGGTTCGGCGCGATCACGGCCGTGTTCGCCTACACGCTGGTCGCGAACGTCGTCGAACGGCCCGACGGCATCAAGATCGCCGGGATCTTCATCGTGCTGATCCTGGCGACGTCGTTCGGTTCGCGCATCCACCGCGCCTTCGAACTCCGCGCCGCCGAGGTCACGTTCGACGACACGGCGGCCCGTTTCATCGACGAGGCGGCCCGCTCCGGACCGCTCCGACTGATCGCCAACGAGCCGCAGGAGCACAGCAGTCGGGAGTACCGCGCCAAGGAGTACAGCCAGCGCGAGCACACCCACATCCCGGACGGTGGCCCGGTGCTCTTCGTGGAGGTCATCGTCCGCGACTCCTCGGACTTCACCGCGGACATCGCCGTGCACGGCGACAAGAAGTACGGGGTACGGCGGCTCCGGGTCGAGGGCCCCACTGTGCCCAACTCGATCGCCGCGGTCCTGCTGGCCCTGCGGGACCGCACCGGCGAGGTCCCACACGCCTACTTCGACTGGACCGAGGGCAACCCGGTCAGTCATCTGATCCGTTTCCTGGTCTTCGGCGACGGCGAGGTCGCACCGGTCACCCGCGAGGTACTCCGCCGCGCGGAACCGGACCGGCACCTGCGGCCCCGCGTCCACGTCGGCTGACCGCCGTGCGAGTCCTTGTCGTCGGCGCCAGCGGCTTCCTGGGTACGGAACTGGTGCGCCGGGCGAGCGCGGCGGGCTGGGCCACGTCGGCGACGTACTGTTCCGCGCGCCCCGACACCGTGCCGCCCGGCGTCTCCTGGCACCGGCTCGACCTCCGCGCACCCGACCAACTCGACGGCCTCCTGGCCGAGTTGACCCCGGACGCGATCATCAACGCGACCAGCGGACTGAGCGACTGGGCGGTCACCGCCGACGGGTCGTTCCGGGTGGCGATGGCTGCTGCGCGTCACGGCCGCCGCCTGGTCCATGTCTCCAGCGACGCCGTGTTCTCCGGTTCCCGTATCTCCTACGACGAGTCCTGCCCGCCCGACCCGGTCACCCCGTACGGCGCGGCGAAGGCCGCCGCCGAGACCGCCGTGCGCCTTCTGACACCGGCCGCCGCGGTCGCGCGTACCTCGCTGATCGTCGGATACGGCGGCTCCGCGCACGAGCGCATGGTGCACGAACTGGCCGCCGGTGTGCGCGAAGGCGTCCTGTTCACCGATGTCGTCCGCTGCCCGGTCCACGTCTCGGACCTGGCCGCCGCTCTGCTGGAACTCGCGCAGTCCGACGAGTCGGGCATGTTCCACCTGGCCGGCCCGGACGCCCTGAGCCGACACGAACTCGGCGTGCTCATCGCCCGACGCGACGGACTCGACGCGAGCCGGCTCCCCGCCGGGTGCGGAGCGGGCACGTCCATGGCCCTCGACGTCCGGCTGGACGGCCGAGCCACCCAGGAGCGGCTGGACACCCGACTGCGCGGAGCCCGGGAGTTCCTCCAACTCCGTTAGAAACAGCCCTACTTCTTCTTGCCCCTCGGCACGGTCAGACCCGTCAGCAGGGCCGTGCCCGGGGCGAGGTCCTGCCAGGTGCGGCCGTGCCAGGCCAGCACCGCGATCGCCGAGGTCGGGAACTTCACCCGGACCTCGTCGAGCGCGTCGTCGAGACTGTCGCCGGCGAGTTCGAGGACCAGCTCCTCCAGGCCGGGGTTGTGCCCGACGACGAGCAACGTCTCGACCTCGTGCGGCACTTGGTGAACGGCGTCGAGCAGGTCCGCCACGTCGGCCGCGTAGAGCCGTGGTTCGTACCGCACCGGCGGCGGGGTGCCCCACTGGGACGAGGCCAACTCCCAGGTCTGGCGCGCCCGTACGGCCGTGGAGCACAGCGCGAGATCCGGCAGGCAGTCCGTCTCGGCGAGCGCGATCCCGGCGGCCGGGGCGTCGCGCAGGCCGCGCGGGGCGAGCGGCCGTAGATGATCGGGAACGCCTGCGGGCCACGCGGACTTGGCGTGCCGCAGCACGACCAGTCGGCGCAGCGGGCGGGCCCCGGAACGGGCGTTCACGCCAACGACCCGATGTCACGGGTGAGTTCGAGTCCGAGCAGCCGGTCGGCGTAGGCGTACGTCTCGAAGCGGGCGCCGTCCGGCAGTTCGGGCCAGGTCTCCACGCGCCGCAACACCCCCAGCACGGCAGGCACATCGAGGTCGTTCTCCCAGGCGCTCCGCAGCTCGACGCGCACCTCGTCGGGCACCGGCCGCGAGGGCCGCCGCGCCCAGTCGGCGACCGACGCCCGCCAGTGCGCCAGAGTCCGCCGCGCCTCGTCCAGCCCGTCCGCGTCGAGCCGCACCGGCAGGTCCCGTGGGTGCGATAGCAGGGCGAGGCGGAGCGCGCCCGGGTCGGAGAGGTCCGGGGCAGCGGTCGTAGGCGATTCGACGGGCGCTACGGCGACCAGGGCTCCCCCAGGCGTCGCCTCGCTCCCGGCGGCCACATGGAGGACCTGGGCCTCGCCGAGTCCGGAGCCGAGGTCTCCGCCGTCCTCGAACGGGCGGATGCCCAACGCCCCTGCGGCGGCGCGGAGTTCGGCCTGCTCGTGGTCGCCCGTGAGCAGGGCCCACACGGGTGTGCCGCCGAGTTCGAGGGCGCGTACGAGAAGGTCGGCGACGAGCAGGACACGTAGTGCCGTGGGATCGAGGGCCGACGCGTGCGCCTCGACCCTGGTCAGGCCACGGCGGGCGGGGGCGGCTTCGGTGGAGTCGCCGGTTCGGGCGTCGATGATGCGCAGCACGGCCCGAGCGTAGGCGGGCGGAGGGCCGTACGCACGCATGTTCGCTCTGTTCCGGCAGGAGTCGCGGGGCCTTGCCGGGGTGCCGGGCCTTGGGGGCCGCCCGCACCGAAACCCGCGACGACTGTCCCGGCGCTACTGCGCGGTCCGGCGAGGGGGAACGCGGTCAGCGGGCCAGCAGGTCCCGGAGTGCCTTGGCCACGTCGGCGGGTGCCTCCTCCGCCATGAAGTGGCCGCAGGTCACGGTGGAGTGCCGCAGGTCCGGTGCCCAGCCGCGCCACAGGGCCGCCGCGTCGAAGCCGAGGGCGGCGCCCCAGTCCTGCTGGAGTACCGCGACCGGCATCCGCAGCTGGTTCCCGGCGTCCCGGTCGGTCTGGTCGTGGGCGAGGTCGACGCCGGCGGAGGCACGGTAGTCGGCGACGATCGAGGGGACCGCGGCGCGGCAGGCGTCCAGGTAGGCGGTGCGGACGTCGGCGGGGATCGCGTGTGGGTCGTTGGCCCAGAGGTCGAGGAAGTGGCCGAAGAACGCGTCGGGCGCGGCGGCGATCAACTCCTCGGGCAGGCCCGGGGGTTGGGCCATGAGGTAGAGGTGGAAGCCGACGGCGGCGGTGACGCCGTGCAGCACGTCCCACATGTCGAGGGTGGGGAGTACGTCGAGACAGGCGAGGTGGGTGACGGCGTCCGGGTGGTCGAGTCCGGCGCGGAAGGCGACGAGGGCGCCGCGGTCGTGGCCGGCGAGTGCGAAGCGCTCGTGTCCCAGGGCGTGGGCGAGGGTCACGATGTCGTTCGCCATGGTGCGCTTGGCATAGCCCGGTCCGTCGCCGGAGCCGTCGGTCTCGGCGGGCTTGTCGCTCGCGCCGTAGCCGCGCAGGTCGGGGCAGATGACGGTGTGGTCGGCCGCGAGGTCGGCGGCGACATGGCGCCACATGAGGTGGGTCTGCGGAAAGCCGTGCAGCAGCACGACCGGGCTGCCCGAACCGGACACCGCCGCGTTCAGGGACACGCCGTCCGCGACGGAAACGCGGTGGTAGG
The DNA here is from genome assembly GCF_042751305.1 of Streptomyces hokutonensis. GTDB lineage: Bacteria > Actinomycetota > Actinomycetes > Streptomycetales > Streptomycetaceae > Streptomyces > Streptomyces hokutonensis_A. The sequence goes on along the minus strand of NZ_JBHYWD010000001.1, from coordinate 141,353 downwards.
TGAAGCCGGGGATTGTCGGTGGCATGGTGCGCCCTGCTTTCGTCGGTGCTGTCGGTGCTGTGTCTCCGAGCCTGCCGCGCGCCGATGAGCAACGGGTGAGCGCGCTACCGTGACCTGGGGCGATGCCCCGGAAAGGGTGGTCGGTGATGGAGGTCGCGTTCGGGGTGCTGGGGCCGGTGACGGCCTGGGACGGCGCCGGGGACGTGATCGCCCTGCGGGGACCGCGACACCGGGCGGTGCTGGCCCGGCTGCTCGTGGCCCGGCGCCGGGTCGTCCCGGTCGGGCGGCTGGTCGAGGACCTGTGGGAGGGCCGGGAGGAGCCGCCCGCCGACGCGGTGGGCGCGGTACGCACCTTCGTCGCGGCGCTGCGCCGGGCCCTGGAACCGGAGCGCCCGCCGCGCGCACCGGCCCGGCTGCTGGTGACGGAGGGGCCGGGGTACGCGCTGCGGGCCGGACCGGATGCCGTGGACGCCTGGCGCTTCGAGCGCGCGGTGTCCGCCGCCGGAGAGCTGCCGGACGCGCAGGCACTGGCCCGCTTGGAGGAGGCGCTCGGCTGGTGGCGGGGCCCGGCCTACGCCGATTTCGGCACCGAGACCTGGGCCGGCGCGGAACGCTCCCGCCTCGCCGAGCTGCGCCTGCACGCGGTCGAACGCCGGGCCGAGACCCAACTCGCCCTGGTCCGGGCCGCGGAGGCGGTACCGGACCTGGAGGCACATACGGCCGAACACCCGTGGCGCGAGAACGCCTGGCGACTGCTGGCCCTGGCCCTCTACCGCACCGGCCGCCAAGGCGACGCCCTCGCGGTACTGCGCCGGGCCCGCACCCTCCTCGTGGAACAACTCGGAACGGACCCCGGGCCGGCGCTGCGCCGGCTGGAGGCGGACATCCTGGCGCAGGCTCCGCACCTCGACACCGGGCCTGGCAGTCCGCAGGAACAGGCACAGATCACCAACGGCCCACACGAACAAGGCCAGTCGCAAGCGGACAGCGGTCCCGCGGAGCAGGTATGGGCAGCCGCCACCGCCGCCTACGACCGGACCGTGGCGGCCGGTGCCCGGGTGCGGCTGGAGTCGACGGTGGGGCTGTTGCGGGATCTCGCGGTGACCGGTGGCGGCGGGCTGGAGGCGGCCCGGGGGCATCGGCTCGCGGCGATCAACGCGGCGGCCGAACTGGGAGATCCGGAGCTCACCGCCCGGGTGATCGGCGCCTACGACGTCCCGGCGATCTGGACCCGTGTCGACGACCCCCGGCTCGCGGCGGAGACCGTGGCCGCCGCCGAGCGCACCCTTGCCGTACTCCCGCCGGACGCCCATCTCGCGGTGCGGGCCCGTCTGTTGGCCACGGTCGCCCTGGAGTCGCGCGGTACCCGTTCGGCGCGCGGACCGCAGGCTGCGCACCAAGCAGAGAACATCGCCCGGCAGTTGAAGGACCCCGCGCTGCTGGCCTTCGCCCTCAACGGGGTGTTCATGCAGACCTTCCAGCGCGCCGGACTCGCCCCGCAACGGGACGGGATCGGGGCCGAGTTGGTCGCCCTGTCCGCCCGGCACGGCCTGGTCACCCATGAAGTGCTCGGCCATCTCGTCCGGCTCCAGGCCCGCGGCGCTCTCGCCGACTTCAGCGGAGCGGACCGACACGCGGCAGCCGCCGAGCAGCTGGCGGAGCGTCATGAACTGCCCCTGGTAGGCGTGTTCACCCAGTGGTATCAGGTGGTGCGGCTCGCCGAAAGCGGCAGTGCGCGGCCCGAGGATGTGGAGGCGGCCTACCAGAACGCGGCGCTACGGCTGGACGGAGCCGGAATGCCCGGGCTGGAGCACGGGCTGCTGCCGCTGGCCCTGCTGTGTCTGCGGGTGCGGCACGGGCGACCCGCCCAGACCCACGGGCACATCGACTGGGGGCCGTACGAACCGTGGGCCCGCCCGCTCGTGTCGCTGGCCCAGGGACGGCCCAACTACGCCCGGACCGCGCTGCGTTCACTCCCCGACCCACCGCGCGACCTGCTGTTCGAGGCGCTGTGGTGCCTGGCCGCGCGGGTGGCGGTCGCCGTGGGTGACCGGGACACGATGGAGCGCGCGAGGGACGAACTGACGCCCGCCGCAGCCGAGTTGGCCGGGGCTGGCAGCGGCCTGCTCACCCTGGGCCCCGTCTCGCAGTACCTCGACGATCTCGCCGGCGCGCTACGGAGCCCTCGGTGAGCGGGAGTTCGCGTCAGTCGCCGACCTGCACGACCGTTGTCGCCCCGGCCCGGACCGTCGGCGTCGCGTAGGTGCAGGTCACTCCGTGGACCGTCTTCACGCGCACGCGCTGCGCGACACCGTTGACCTTGATCTTCTTGTGGACGCCGGGGAAGCGGGCCTCCCAACTGTAGGAGTCCTTGCGGGAGTTGTTCGTCAGCGTGGTCTTCGCGGCGCCGTCGTGCCGCACGGTGACCGTGCCGGTGCCGAGGGGGACGTCGGCAGCCTGGAGCCACTTCATGCCGGTCGGCAGCTGCGACCGGGTGGTCACGTTGTGGTCCGGCGCGTCCGGTGTGATGCCCATCAGACCCTGGATGGTCCGGCTGACCAGGGTGAACGACACCTTGGGGTAGTCGCCGTTCGGGCCCTGGCTGGAGTTGACGTGCTGGGTCTCGCGCGCCGTAGATCTTCTGCATCCACTGCCAGGCGGTGTCGGCGCGGTTGTTCTTGAAGAACATGTCGGGCAGGTAGGTCGTGGACTCGATGTCGGGTGAGCCCTGCGGTCCCGGTTCCGCTACGTCTCCGCCGACGCCTACCAGTGGTTCGAGTCCGGCCCGGCAGCCCACCTCACGATCCGCGACAACTCCTTCACCTGCCCCACGGGTCCGGTGATCTTCGTGGAACCGACCAACCAGGTCGTCGACCCGGCCAACCCGGTGCACCACAACATCGCGGTCGAACACAACTCCTTCGACATCGGCGACGTGACGGTCGTCAACGCCAAGAGCGTCGGCGGCTTCACCTTCACCGGAACACGGTCCGCCGCCTGGCCGCGCCGGACGAGCCGCCGTACACCTCACCGCTGTTCGTCTTCCACGGCAGCACGGGCATCAAGATCGCCCACAACGACTACGACAGGGGCCTCAGCACCACCGTGGTCTCCGACTGAGGGAATCCCCGCCCGCCGTGCGCCGTTGTGCCACGCGTCAGACTCCGCACGCACACCAAGGAGGCCGAGCGTGTACGGCGACTCAGCAACGGTCCGCAAGATCCTCACCGAGTCCGGTGACACCTGGGCGGTCGTGGGCCTGTCCTCGAACCGGTCCCGCGCGGCGTACGGCGTGGCGGAGGTGCTGCAGCGCTTCGGCAAGCGCGTGGTCCCGGTCCACCCCAAGGCGGAGGCGGTGCACGGCGAGCAGGGGTACGCCTCGCTCGCGGACATCCCCTTCGAGGTCGACGTCGTCGACGTGTTCGTCAACAGCGACCTCGCCGGGGCGGTCGCGGACGAGGCGGTCGCCAAGGGCGCGAAGGCCGTCTGGTTCCAGCTCGGCGTGATCGACGAGCCCGCGTACGAGCGGACCCGGGCGGCGGGCCTGGAGATGGTGATGGACCGTTGCCCGGCGATCGAGATCCCGGGGCTCGGCCGCGGCGCCGGCCGACACGGTGACCAGGCACTGTAAGTAGCCTGTGAACATGTCAAAGAACGCCTCGAAGACAAGTAAAATTTCAGGCAACGGACTTCTGTAAGAATTCATTCATTCCTAGCCTGAGGCCTCTTGTCCGTTAAGCATCCGTGCTGACTTCGAGAGGCCCCTTGACATGGTGAGTGTTGACAAACTCGTCCCGGAGGCCACCAGGGATCCGAGCGGTTTGCGGCGGGACGTCGGCCTGATCGGGCTCATGTGGGCCTCGGTGGGGTCGATCATCGGGTCCGGGTGGCTGTACGGCGCCGAGAAGGCCGTGGTGGTGGCAGGTCCGGCGGCGATCATCTCGTGGTTGATCGGCTCGGTCGCCATCGTGCTGCTGGCTCTGGTGCACGCGGAACTCGGCGGCATGTTCCCGGTCGCGGGCGGTACGGCGCGCTATCCGCACTACGCCTTCGGCGGGCTGGCCGGTATGTCCTTCGGCTGGTTCTCCTGGCTCCAGGCGGCAACCGTGGCGCCGATCGAGGTCGAGGCGATGATCGGCTACGCCGGTCACTGGTCCTGGGCCACCGGCTTCCAGCACACCGACGGGACGCTGACGGGCAGCGGTCTCCTCGTCGCGGTCATCCTCATGGCCGTCTTCGTAGTGGTCAACTTCCTCGGCGTCCGGGTCCTGGCGCACACCAACAGCGCCGCCACCTGGTGGAAGATCGCCGTACCGCTGGCCGCGATATTCATCATCGCGGTGGGCAACTTCCACCCGGGCAACTTCACTTCGCACGGCTTCGCGCCGTTCGGCGCCAAGGGTGTACTGAGCGCGATCAGCTCCAGCGGCATCATCTTCGCCCTGCTGGGCTTCGAGCAGGCCATCCAGCTCGCCGGCGAGAGCCGCGACCCCAAGCGGGACCTGCCGCGCGCGACCCTCGGCTCCGTGGCCATCGGCGCGGTCATCTACGTCCTGCTCCAGGTCGTGTTCATCGGCGCGTTGCCCGGCAGTTCCTTCGCACACGGCTGGGCCAAGCTCCACTACGCCGGCATCAGCGGCCCCTGGGCGGGCCTCGCGACCGTGGTGGGACTCGGCTGGCTGAGCGTCGTGCTGTACCTCGACGCCGTGATCTCCCCGGCCGGCACCGGCCTGATCTACACCACGGCCACCTCGCGTGTCTCCTACGGCCTGTCCAAGAACGGCTACGCGCCCAAGGTCTTCGCCGGAACCGACAAGCGGGGCGTGCCCTGGTTCGGCCTGATCATCTCCTTCGTGACCGGCGTGGTCTGCTTCCTGCCGTTCCCGAGCTGGCAGGAGTTGGTCGGGTTCATCACCTCGGCGAGCGTCCTGATGTACGCCGGTGCCCCGCTGGCGTACGGCGTGTTCGCCGACCGGCTGCCCCAACTGGAGCGCCCCTACCGGCTCCCCTTCGGCAAGGTGCTCTCCCCGCTGTCGTTCGTGGTCGCCAACCTCATCATCTACTGGGCCGGCTGGGACACCCTGTGGCGGCTCGGCATCGCCATCATCCTGGGCTACCTACTGCTCGGCTCCTACGCCTGGTACGCCACGGCGAGCGGGCGGCCCGATGCGCCCCGGCTGGACTGGAAGGCCGCACAGTGGCTGCCGCCCTATCTGCTGGGTCTGGGAGTCATCTCCTGGCAGGGCGGCTTCGGCGGTCAGGGCCACATCGCACTGTGGTGGGACATCCTGGTCGTCGCGGTCTTCTCCCTCGGCATCTACTACTGGGCCAAGGCGACCGCGTCACGGCCCGAGGACATCGAGCGCAGCATCGACGAGGTCGTGATCACGGACGCACCCGCGCACTGATCCGTCCCTTCCCACCCGCGATCCGAACCGGCCGCCGTCCAGGCGGCCGGTTTTCGGTTGTCGGGACGCCGTCATACTGGGCCGGTGACTTCTGCCTCCCCCCACCCCAACCCGCCGTCCACTCCCGGCTTTTCGGTCGTCGTCGTGGGCGCGGGCCCCGCCGGGCTCACCGTCGGAAACATCCTGCGCGCCGCCGGAGTCGACTGTCTGGTCCTGGAGACCGAGACCAGGGAGTTCATCGAACAGCGGCCACGGGCCGGGGTGATCGAGGAGTGGGCCGTCCGCGGACTCGAGCAACGGGGCCTCGCGCGGAACCTGTTGGAGCGGGCGCAGCGGCACACCCAGTGCGAGTTCCGCTTCGGCGGGCAGCGGCACCGGTTCTCCTACACGGAGTTGACGGGACATCACCACTACGTCTATCCCCAGCCGTTGCTGGTGACGGACCTGGTGCGGGAGTACGCGGACGTGCGCGGCGGCGAGATCCGCTTCGGTGTGCGGGACGTCGAGCTGCACGACCTGGACACCGACCGCCCGGCGGTGTCGTACACCGACGAAACCGGTCAACGACAGCTCGTGTACGGGGACTTCGTCGCGGGCTGCGACGGTGCGCGCGGGGTGAGCCGGGCCGCGATACCCCCGGAGCGGGCCCGCACCGCGCGGCACGACTACGGCATCGGCTGGCTCGCGCTGCTCGCCGAGGCGCCGCCGTCCTCGGACTGCGTTCTGTTCGGCGTCCATCCGCGCGGCTTCGCCGGGCACATGGCGCGCAGCCCCGAAGTCACCCGCTACTACCTGGAGTGCCCGCCCGGCGACGACCCCGCCAACTGGCCGGACGAACGCGTCTGGTCCGAGCTGCAGCACCGGCTCGCCGCGACCGGCGCCCCGCCGCTGACCGAGGGCCGGCTGATCGAGAAGCGCGTGCTCGACATGCACAACTACGTTGTCGAACCCATGGTGTTCGGCCGGCTCTGTCTCGCGGGCGACGCGGCCCATCTCACCGCGCCCATCGCCGCGAAGGGCATGAACCTCGCCCTGCACGACGCGTTCCTGCTCGGCGACGCGCTCGTCGCGTACCTCACCCGCGGCGAATCGGCGGGCCTGGGCGACTACTCGGAGGCATGTCTGGGCCGGGTCTGGGAGTACCAGGAGTTCTCCCGGTGGCTCTCCGAGGTGTACCACGGCGCCTCGTCCGGCGACCCGTACCTCGCGGGCACCACCCTCGCCCGGCTGCGCCGGGTCTTCCAATCCCCTTCCGCGGGGCTGGCGTTCGCGGAGTCGTACCTGGGCAAGGACCCGGTCGGCTGACGGACCGTCAGTCGTGCGGCGGGCGGTCGCTCAGCCGGTGGTCCGCCACGTTCAACGCCTCGTCGACGAGGCGTCGTAGATGACCGTCGCTCAACGAGTAGATCACCCGGCGGCCCTCCTTGCGCGTGGTCACCAGTCCCGCGAGACGCAGCCGCGCCAGATGCTGGCTGACGGCCGGGCGGGCCGCGTCGCAGGCCTCCGTGAGGGTGGTGACATCGGACTCGCCCGCCGTCAGGGCATGGAGGAGGGTCAGCCGTGTGCGGTCGCCGAGCAGGGCCAGGAGTTCGGCCGCCAGCGCGAACTGTTCCTCGCCCGGGGTACGCGGATGCGCATCGTGCGCAGGTGATAGGTGCGTGCGTGCGCTCATACGCACATAATGGTCCCGTGGGCGCCGTACGTCCACCCGCGCACCGGAAGGGGACGCACGTGAGCGACCAGCACCACCACGAGCACCATCATCACCACCACGCCCCCAAGGACATCCGCCACCGCCTCACCCACGTCCTCACCCCCCACTCCCACGAGACCGCCGACAAGCTCGACTCCGCCCTGGAGTCCTCGGCCCGCGGCATGCGCGCGCTCTGGGTGTCGCTCGCGGTGCTCGGTGCGACGGCGCTGGCGCAGGCGGTCGTGGTCGTGGTGTCCGGGTCGGTCGCGCTGCTCGGCGACACGGTGCACAACGCGGCGGACGCGCTGACCGCCGTACCGCTGGGCATCGCGTTCGTGCTCGGCCGCCGGGCGGCGACCCGGCGCTTCACCTACGGCTACGGCCGGGCCGAGGATCTGGCCGGTATCGCGATCGTGCTGACGATCGCCGCGTCCGCCGCGTTCGCGGCCTGGGCGGCGGTGGACCGGCTGCTCGACCCGCGGCCCGTCACGCATGTCGCGGCGGTCGCGGGGGCCGCGCTGGCCGGCTTCGTCGGCAACGAGTGGGTGGCCAGGTACCGGATCCGGGTCGGGCGGGAGATCGGCTCCGCCGCGCTGGTCGCCGACGGACTGCACGCGCGCACCGACGGGTTCACCTCGCTGGCCGTGCTGATCGGCGCCGGCGGCTCGGCGCTGGGGTGGCAACTCGCCGATCCCCTCGTGGGGTTGGCGATCACGGCCGCGATCGCGCTGGTGCTGCGGGACGCGGCGCGCGAGGTGTTCCGGCGGGTGATGGACGCCGTGGATCCCGAACTCGTGGACCGGGCCGAGCACGCCGTACGGGAGGTCCAAGGGGTGCGCGGGGTGGGCGAGTTGCGGCTGCGCTGGATCGGGCACCGGCTGCGCGCCGAGGTGGCGGTGGTCGTGGACGGGGAGGCGACGGTACGGCAGGCCCACGCCGTCGCCGTGGCGGCGGAACACGCGCTGCTGCACGCGGTACCGAGGCTCACCGCGGCCCTGGTGCACGCCGACCCGGCACCGGTGCCGGGCGAGGCGGACCCGCACGGGGAGTTGGCCCACCACCACAGCATGGCCTGAAATCAGGCGACCCCGAGACCTTCGAGCACGACCGCGCCCGGGATCTCCGCGAACGCCTTGCCGGGGACCAGGAGTTTGCCGCGGCGGCGTCCGCTGCCGACCAGGACGTAGGGGAGGTCGACGACGGCGGAGTCCACCAACACCGGCCAGTCGGCGGGGAGTCCGATGGGTGTGATGCCGCCGTACTCCATGCCGCTCTCGCCGGTCGCCGTGTCCATCGGCGCGAACGAGGCCTTGCGGGCGCCGAGTTGGCGGCGGACCACGCCGTTGACGTCGGCGCGGGTGGTGGACAGGACCACACAGGCGGCGAGCGTGGTCTCGCCGCCGCGCTTCCCGGCCACGACCACGCAGTTCGCGGACTGCTCCAGCAGCTCCCGGCCGTAGTGCTCGACGAAGGTGGCGGTGTCGGCCCACTCCGGGTCGGTGTCGACGTAGACGATCTGGTCGGCGGGGACGGTGCCGTGCCAGCCGCGCACGGCCTCGGCGACCGGGCGGGTCAGTTCGTCGAGGCAGTCGGGGGCGGGGGTGGCGTGGTCGAAGTGTCCGATGGGTGCGCGCATGACGGCACGCTAACAGTCGTACGGCGGCCGTTCACGGGGTGTCGCGGTGCACCGGCGGGACGGACACCGCCATCACCATCTCCATCGGCACCTCGCCCCGATTCCCGTATGTGTGGGGGGTGTTGGCCTCGAAGGTGGCGCTCGCGCCGGCCGGGACGAGGTGGTCCTCGCCGTCGACAGTGAGGGTCAGTTCACCGGTGGTGACATGGACCAGTTCGACGGTGCCGGTGGGATGGGGCTCGGAGGGGCTGCTCTCCCCCGGCATCAGCCGCCAGTCCCACATCTCCAGCGGGCCGGGCGCCTCGGTGCCGGCGAGGAGGCGGTTGTAGCTGCCGGCCTCGGTGTGCCACAGCCGTACGGCCCGGTCGGCGGGGACGATGCGGACCTTCGGGCCCTGTTCGTAGTCGAGCAGGGTGGTGATGCTGACCCCGAGGGCGTCACCGATCTTGACGACCGTACCGATGCTGGGATTGGTGCGGGCCTGCTCGATCTGGATGAGCATGCCCCGGCTCACGGCGGCCCGCGCGGCCAGCACGTCCAGGGTGAAGCCGCGCACCGAGCGCCAGTGCTTGACGTTGCGCGCCAGGGACTGGTTCAGCAGGTCGAGGTCCGACACGTTCCGCCCATACCTTCAGTTCAATATTATGGATGACAGAGTTCACTTCGCTGAACTACGGTGTGGTGCACCGATTGTTCACCGAACTGTACTGCGAGGCACCCCGTGACAGCACTCTTCGCCCTGGCCACCAGCCTCCTGTGGGGACTGGCCGACTTCGGTGGAGGCCTGCTGACCCGACGGTCCCCGGCGCTGACGGTCGTCGTCGTGTCGCAGGGGATCGCGGCGGCCGTGCTCGGCGCGGTCGTCATCGCCACCGGCGGCTGGAGCGAGGCCGGGCCGCGACTGTGGTTCGCGTTCGCGGCGGGGCTGGTGGGGCCGATCGCGCTCCTCTCCTTCTACAAGGCGCTCGCGCTGGGCCCGATGGGCGTCGTCTCACCGCTCGCCACACTGAGCGTGGCCGTGCCGGTCGGTGTCGGGCTGTTCCTCGGGGAGCGGCCCGGGCTGATGCAGGTGGCGGGGATCGCGGTCGCCGTCACGGGGGTCGTGCTGGCGGGCGGACCGCAGTTGCGGGGCGCGCCCGTGCAGCGGCAGGCCATCCTGCTGACGCTGATCGCCGCGCTCGGCTTCGGCACGGTGTTCGCGCTGATCGCGGAGGCGTCCACGAGCGTCACCGGTCTGTTCCTCGCGTTGTTCGTGCAGCGCCTGACGAACGTGGCCACCGGCGGGGCCGCGCTCTACGTCTCCGTACGGCGGGGCGGGACCGCGCTCCCGGAGGGCGGGTTCCCCTGGGGTTCGCTGCCCGCGCTGGCCTTCGTGGGGCTGGCCGATGTGGCGGCCAATGGGACGTATTCCGTTGCCGCGCAGCATGGGCCGGTGACCGTGGCGGCGGTGCTCGCGTCGTTGTACCCGGTGGTGACGTCCCTGGCCGCGCGCGGATTTCTGAGTGAGCGGTTGCGGGCGGTGCAGGCGGCGGGGGCGGGGCTCGCGTTGGTGGGGACGTTGTTGCTGGCCACGGGGTGAGTGCCGCTCAGGCTTCGGCGTCCAGTTCCGCCAGCCGCGCGATCGTGTCGTCGTCGAGTCCGGCGAGCCGCGCCGCGGTCTCCTCGTCCAGACCGGCCAGCGCGTTCAACTGGTCCGGAGTGACGCCCTCGGGGATCGGTACCGGCGCAGGCGTCCGCAGCGGTGGCTGCCAGCCCTCCGCCGGAGTCCAGCGGCGCACGACCCGTGCGGGTGCCCCCGCCACCACGGCATGGTCGGGCACCGTGCCCCGGACCACCGCGCCGGCCGCCACCACCACGTTCCGGCCGATCCGCGCACCTGGCAGGATCACCGCGCCGGTGCCGACCCAGCAGCCCGGGCCGATCTCGACGGGTTCCATGCGCGGCCACTGCTTGCCGATGGGCTCGTGCGGGTCGTCGTAGGAATGGTTCGTGGAGGTGACGTAGACGTACGGCCCGAAGTAGCAGTCGCTGCCGATGGTGACCGTCGTGTCGGCGATGACGTGGCTGCCGCGGCCGAGGACCACACCGTCGCCGAGGCGCAGGATGGGGTCGGGGCCGAGGTCGAGGTCGGGCATCAGGCCCGCGGTGAGGGTGACCTGTTCGCCGACGATGCAGTGGGCGCCGAGGTGGATCCACGGTTCGCCGAAGACGGTGCCCAGCGGGAAGGCGAGTCTGGTACCTGTTCCCATCGCGCCGAAGCGGAACCGTCCCGGGTGTGCGGCGGTCACGGAGCCCGTGCGCTGCACCCAGGCCCAGCCCGCGTGGACGGCGCGTTGCGCGAGCTGGCGCCGCCATTCTGAGAACGTGTTCTTGCGCTTGGGCACCCGCACACGGTACTCAGCGTGAGCCGCACCGATGAGGTCCGGCCGCTGTGATCTTCGCCCTACCCGATGACATACGGTGCGGGTGTCTTCGACGAGAGGGAGAGCACGATGACGCACAAGGCGTTGATCACGGGTATCGGCGGCCGGGAACCGAAGGTCGACGAGGGGGCGTTCGTCGCCCCTACGGCGTCGGTGATCGGGGATGTGACGGTGTCGGCGGGGGCGAGCGTCTGGTACGGGGCCGTGTTGCGCGGTGACGTCGAGCGGATCGTCGTCGGGGCGAGCAGCAATATTCAGGACAACTGCACGCTGCATGCCGATCCCGGTTTTCCGGTGAGCGTCGGGGAGCGGGTGTCCGTCGGGCACAACGCCGTTGTGCATGGGGCGACCGTCGAGGACGACTGTCTGATCGGGATGGGGGCTACGGTGCTCAACGGGGCGGTGATCGGGGCGGGTTCGCTTGTCGCCGCGCAGGCGTTGGTACCGCAGGGAATGGTTGTGCCGGCGGGGTCACTGGTCGCGGGGGTGCCGGCGAAGGTGCGGCGGGAGTTGAGTGCCGAGGAGCGGGAGGGGTTGACCCTCAACGGGACCATGTACTCGGAGTTGGCCAAGGCGCATAAGGGGGTGCATGAGTAGACCGGCTGGCGGGTGCGGGTTGCCCGTGGCCGGCCGCGCCCACGCGGCGGAGCCGCATATCAAACTGAGCCCCGGGGCCCGGGGGGGGGGGGGGCCCCCCCGCGGGGGGGGGGGGGGGGGGCGGGTTGAGCCCCGGCAGCTTGAGTGGCGTGGCGCGCCCCCACAGCAGAG
>NZ_JBHYWD010000001.1:37291-129415 GCF_042751305.1 Streptomyces hokutonensis | reverse complement strand
GCCAAGCGCCGTTCGGGGGTAGAATGAGACCCGCGGGGGGGGGGGGGGGGAGCCCGGGGCCGGGCGGCGCCCCGGGGGGGGACCCCAATAACAAAGTCAGCCCCGCGCCCCTTTGGGGCGCTCTACTCGCCGGCGTTGACCGGTGCGGGTTCCTTCTTCTCCGCTGACATCTTCTGGGCCTTGCGCCTCACCATCAGCATGGAGGCGAGGCCCACCAGTACTGCCGCCGCCAGGCCGAAGTAGGAGAAGCGCTTGAGCCAGTCCTCGGCGACGGTTCCTACGTAGTAGACGACCGCCGTGGTGCCGCCCGCCCAGATGACTCCGCCGAGGAGGTTGGCGGTCAGGAACTTCCAGTACGGCATGTGCAGTACGCCTGCGAGCGGGCCGGCGAAGATGCGGAGCAGGGCGATGAAGCGGCCGAAGAAGACGGCCCACATGCCCCACTTCTCGAAGGACCGCTCGGCGGTGGCGACATGGCCTTCGCTGAAGTGTCTGGGGAACTTGTTGCCGAGCCAGGCGAGCAGGGGGCGTCCGCCCTTGCGGCCGATCGCGTAGCCGATGGAGTCGCCGATCACCGCGCCGAGGCTGGCGCAGGCGCCGAGGACGATCGGGTTGATGCCGGAGTGCTGGGAGGAGAGCAGTGCCGCCGAGACCAGGACGATCTCGCCCGGCAGCGGGATGCCCAGGCTCTCCACCCCGATGACCAGCGCCACCACGGCGTAGACGGCCACCGGGGGAACCGTGTCGAGCCATTCCTGGACGTGCAACGCCGGTCCTCCCGAATTCACGTAATGCCTTGCGGGCGTGCGCCGCGCACATGGGCGCACTTGGGAAGCCTACCGCTCGGCGTCACGCGTCGACGCCCCGCCGATCGGCCGCATCGGAACCGCTCCGTTACCTACCGAGCGGGCGGAAAGGGCTCTCACTTCCCGCAGTTCACTTAAGGTAGCCTTGCCTAAGTTGGCCGGTTTCCGGAGGGTGGCTGGTGGGAGCAGGGGAACTGTCGGGGCGGGACGTCCTGGCGCGCTCGGTCAAGGGACAGCTACGACGCGTCGCTCTCGGCTCGGCGCTCGGATGCGTGCACCAGCTGGGGGAAGCCCTGGTGCCAGTGCTCATCGGTGTCGTCATCGACCAGGCCGTCGCAGGCCAGAACGCCGGACGTCTGATGCTCTGGCTCGGCGTACTGGCCGTCATGTACGTGACGCTGTCATGGAGCTTCCGGCTGGGCGCCAAGGCCGGTGAGCGCGGCGCCGAAGAGGCCGCGCACACACTGCGGTTGGCGATCGTGGGCCGGGTGCTCGATGCCCGGGGCGGTGCGGAGGAAGGGCGGCTGCCCGGTGAGCTGGCCAATGTCGCCACCGAGGACGCCAAGCGGGTCGGTGCGGTCAACATGGCGCTGATGAGCGGGATTTGGGCGATCGCCGGGGTCGCCGTGAGCGCCGTCGCGCTGCTGCTGATCTCCGTGACGCTCGGGCTGATCGTGCTGCTGGGGACGCCTGTTCTGTTGTGGCTGGGGCATCTGCTCAGCAAGCCCTTGGAGCGGCGCAGCGAGGCCGAGCAGAACCGGGCCGCCCATGCCTCGGGCGTGGCCGCCGACCTGGTGGCCGGGCTGCGGGTGCTCAAGGGGCTGGGCGCTCAGCGGGCGGCCGTCGAGCGGTATCGGCGCACGAGCCGCATCTCCCTTGCCGCCACGCTGCGTTCGGCGCGCGCCGAGTCCTGGCAGACCGGGCTCGTGCTCGCGCTCACGGGTGGGTTCATCGCGCTGATCGCCCTGGTGGGCGGGCGGCTCGCCCTCAACGGAACTCTTACGTTGGGGCAGTTGGTGTCGGCCGTGGGGCTCGCGTTGTTCCTGCTGGGGCCGTTGGAGACGTTCGCGTGGGTCAACGCCGAGTTGGCGCAAGGCCGCGCATCGGCCGCCCGGGTCGCGGAGGTGCTCGCCGCCGGGCCCGCCGTCGTGGACGGTGACGAACCCGTCGCCGAGCCCGTGCGCGGCGAACTCCGGCTGCGGGGTGTACGGCTCGGCGGCCTCGACGGCGTCGATCTCGACCTGTACGCCGGGCAGTTGACCGGCATCGCGGTGACGGATCCGGCCGGCGCCGAGGCCCTGTTGCGCTGCCTGGGCCGGGAGAGCGACCCCGAGTCGGGCTCGGTCGAGCTGGACGGCGTACCGCTGACTCGCCTGGATCCGACGGGACTTCGAGCGGCGGTGCTCGTCGCGGCCCATGACGCGGCCCTGTTCGAGGGCTCGTTGGCGGCCAACGTGACTCCGGAGGAGGAGTCAGCCGGCGACCACCTCCTCACCGAGCGCGCCATGGCCGCCGCCCGCGCCGACGAGGTCGCCGAGTCCCTGCCGTACGGGACCGCCACCGGTGTCGGTGAGGGCGGCCGGTCCCTGTCGGGCGGACAGCGTCAACGCGTCCTGCTGGCACGGGCGTTGCGGGCCGGGTCGCCCGTCCTCGTCGTGCACGATCCGACGACGGCCGTGGACACGGTGACCGAGGCCCGCATCGCGGAGGGGCTGCGCGCGTTCCGGCAGGGCCGGACCACGATCGTCGTGACCAACAGCCCGGCACTTCTCGCCGTCACCGACCGCGTGATCCTCCTCGACGCCGGGCGCGTCGGCGCCGAGGGCACCCACGCGGATCTGGTGCGGACCGACGCGACCTACCGGACGGCGGTGCTGGCATGACGGCGGAAGACATACGGGCGGACACGGAGGACACCCGGACGGGCACCGAAGACACTCGGACGGACTCCGACCGGGCCCTCCTTCCCACCGCCACCCCGGCCCGCACGCGTGCCGCCGTCCGCGAACTCCTGCGTCCGCAGCGGGGTTTGGCCTTCGCCGGGTTCGGACTGATGGTGGTCGCGACCGCCGTCGGGCTGCTCACCCAGCCGCTGCTGGGCCATATCGTCGACGTGGTCACCGAGCGCCGCTCCCCCGACGCCCTCACGCTGCCCGTGGTCGCGCTCGCCGGGGTCGCCCTGGTCCAAGGGGTCACGACCGCACTCGGGATGTCGCTGGTGTCCCGGCTCGGGGAGACCGCGCTCGCGCGGCTGCGTGAACTGTTCGTCGAGCGGGCACTGTCGCTGCCTCTGGACCGGATCGAGAAGGCCGGGTCGGGTGACCTCAACTCCCGGGTGACGCGGGATGTTTCGCGGGTCGCGGACGCGGTGCGCGGCGCGCTGCCCGAGCTGGCGCGGTCCGCGCTGTCGATCGTGCTGACGCTGGGCGCGCTCGCCCTGCTGGACTGGCGGTTCCTGCTCGCCGCGCTGATCGCGGTGCCCGTGCAGGCCCACACCGCCCGGTGGTACGTGCGCAACGCCGTTCCCCTGTACGCCAAGGAGCGCATCGCGACCGGGGTCCAGCAGCAGCAGTTGCTGGACACCATCGGCGGGGCGCGGACCGTACGGGCGTACCGGCTGCAGCAGGGTCACACCCGGCAGGTCACCGAACGCTCGCGCGCTGCCGTGGAGTTGACGATGAGCGGGGTGCGGCTGATGCTGCGCTTCTACAGTCGGCTGCACATCGCCGAGTATCTGGGGCTGTCCGCCGTCCTGGTCACCGGGTTCCTGCTGGTGCGCGACGGTTCCGCCTCGGTCGGTACGGCCACCGCCGCCGCGCTGTACTTCCACAGTCTCTTCAGTCCGGTCAACACCGCGCTGGTGCTGCTGGACGACGCCCAGTCGGCAACGGCCGGGCTGGCACGGCTCGTTGGGGTCGTGGACGAACCCGCGCCGGTCGTCGCCGGGCGCGCGGACGACCGTACGACCGCGGCCGGACCCCCGTCCGTGACGCTGACCGGTGTCTCGCACGCGTATGTGCCGGGCCGCCCGGTGCTGCACGACGTCGACCTAGAGATCCGGCCCAAGGAGCGGGTCGCCCTGGTCGGCACGACCGGTGCGGGCAAGACGACGCTCGCCAAACTGGTCGCGGGACTGCACCGCCCGCTGGCCGGCCGGATCGACGTGGGCGGTGAAGAGCCGGACGAGGCCGGGCAGTTGGTCGGGCTCGTCACCCAGGAGGTGCATGTCTTCGCCGGGCCGCTCGTCGACGATCTGCGGCTGGCCCGCCCGGACGCGCATATAGAGGAACTCCGGGAGGCGCTCGACACGGTGGGCGCGCTCGGCTGGGCCGAGGGGCTGCCGGAGGGCCTGGACACGGTGGTGGGCGACGGCGGTCACCGGCTGACCGCCGACCGTGCCCAGCAACTCGCCCTGGCCCGGCTGCTGTTGGCCGACCCGCCGGTCGTCGTGCTCGACGAGGCTACGGCGGAGGCGGGCAGTTCGGGCGCCCGTCAGCTCGACGAGGCCGCCGAACAGGCCCTGCGCGGCCGTACGGCGCTGGTCGTGGCGCACCGGCTGAGCCAGGCCGCCTCCGCGGACCGGGTGGTCGTCCTCAGCGACGGCCAGGTCGTGGAGAACGGCACGCACGACCAACTCCTCGCCGCCCAGGGCCAGTACGCCGCTCTCTGGCAGGCCTGGTCCGACAGCCGCTCCTCCGACACCTCCTGAACCCGTCACCCCCCGCCGACCCATCGCGACGAACAGAAGGATCATCCGATGCCCCGCGCCACCAGAGCCTCCCGGCTGTCCGGCCTGCTCGCCTCCGTACTCCTGCTGGCCGTCACGGCGGTGGGCTGCGGTTCCTCCGACTCCGGTTCCGATTCGTCCACTTCGGAGACGGCGGGTTCCGAGGCGAAGGCCTCCGCCGACGCGTTCCCCGTGACGATCGCCCACAAGTTCGGCAGTACGACGATCAAGTCCGAGCCCAAGCGGATCGTCACCGTCGGCCTCACCGACCAGGACGCGGTCCTCGCCCTGGGCAAGGTGCCGGTCGGCACGACCGAGTGGCTCGGCGGCTACAAGGGCGCCATCGGCCCATGGGCCACGGACAAGTTGAACGGCGCGGCCGCGCCGACCGTCCTCAAGGACACCGGCACCGGCCCGCAGGTGGAGAAGATCGCCGCCCTGAAGCCCGATCTGATCCTGGCCGTCTACTCGGGCCTGACGAAGGCCCAGTACCAGAGCCTGTCGCAGTTCGCGCCGGTCGTCGCCCAGCCGAAGGCCTACAACGACTACGGCGTGCCGTGGCAGCAGCAGACCGAGGAGATCGGCCGGGCGCTCGGCAAGTCCGCCGAGGCCAAGACCCTGGTGGCGGGCGTCGAGGCCAAGTTCGACGCGGCCAAGAAGGCCAACCCCGCGTTCGCCGGCGCCTCCGCCGTCATGGCGACCCCGTACGAGGGTGTCTTCGTCTACGGCAGCCAGGACCCGCGCTCGCGGCTCCTGTCCGACCTGGGCTTCTCGCTGCCGAAGGACCTCGACAAGGTCATCGGGGACACGTTCGGCGCCAACATCAGCAAGGAGCGCTACGACCTGCTCGACCAGAAGGTCGCCGTGTGGATCGTGCCGGACACCACAACGGCCGTCACCAAGCTGCACGACGACAAGATCTACGGCGACCTGAACGTGGTGAAGCAGGGCCGCGAGGTCTTCATCAAGGAGACCAGCGACTACGGCAACGCGGTATCCCTCTCTACGGTGTTGAGCATCCCCTACGTCCTGGACCGGCTGGTGCCGCAGCTCGCGGCGGCGGTGGACGGCAAGACGTCGACGAAGGTGGAGCAGCCCGCCTCCTGATCTGCGCATGCGAATGGGGGGCGGGTCCGAGTCCGGACCCGCCCCCCATTCGTGTGCTCAGACCCCGTCGACCAGGCTCTTCGGCCGCATGTCCGTCCAGTTGGCCTCGATGTGGTCCAGGCACTCCTGCCGGGCGGCGGGTCCGTGCGCGACCGTCCAGCCGGCCGGCACGTCCACGAAGTCGGGCCACAGGCTGTACTGGCCCTCGTCGTTGACGAGGACGGAGTAGACGCCTTCGGGGTTCTCGAACGGGTTGCTCATGTCGGGGGCTCCTTGCCTTTCATCGGGATCTGCTGTCGGGGTAAGTGCAGGGATTTCAGGACCTGAGAGCGTCCGCCCGTCGCACGACGGCCTCCAGTGCCCGGAACCAGGTGTGGGCCAGGTCCTGGACCCGCTCCTCGGTGAGGAGTTCGGCCGCGTAGGCCCAGTGGGCGCTGAGCTGCGGGCCCTCGGGACGGTTCTCGGTGATGGCGTTGAGGGTCAGGGCGTGGGACACCGGCTGACCGGGGTCGGCGTCGAGGTCGGCCGCGTCGTCCTCGGGGGCGTAGGACCAGTCGGCCGCCGCCGGGCGGTCGAAACGGCCCATGTAGTTGAACTCGACCTGCGGCTCGGCGAGTTGGGCGAGCAGCGGACCGGTCCCGGCGTTGAGATGGCGCAGCAGCCCGTGCCCGATGCCGGCCGCGGGCAGCGCGGTGAGGTGGGCGCGGACGCGGGCCAGGGCCGTGTCAAGCGCAGGCCCGCCCGCGAAGGCCTCCGCCAAGTCGGCCTGGCCCGGGTCGAGTCGTACCGGTACGACGCTGGTGAACCAGCCGACCGTACGGGACAGGTCGGCGTCGCCCGCGAGTTGCTCCTCGCGGCCGTGGCCCTCCAGGTCGACCAGGACCGGCCCACCCGTGCCGGGCGCGCCGAGTGTCCGGGTCCGCCAGTCCCCGACCGCCAGCGCGAACGCGGTGAGCAGGACGTCGTTGACGGTGGCACCGAAGGCGGCCGGGGCGCGGCTCAGCAGCGGTTCGGTGAGGTCGGCGGGCAGGGTCACGGAGAGATAGCGGGTGGTGGCCACGGTGTCCCGGGCGGGGTCGAGCGGACGGGCCAGCGGAAGGCCGGCTCCCTCGGCGAGGGCGGAGGTCCACCACGGCAGCTCGTCCTCGGTGGCCGGGTCGGTGGCGCGGGTCCCCAGGAGCCGGGACCAGTGGGCGAACGACAGCTCCACGGGGGCGAGTTCGGGTGTACGACCGCCTCGGACCGCCGCCCAGGCGGTGGCCAGGTCGGGCAGCAGCACACGCCAGGAGACGCCGTCGATGACCAGGTGGTGGACGAGGATCAGCAGCCGACCGGGCTGTCCGGGTCCGGCGTCGAACCAGACCGCCCGCACCATCGCCCCGCTGTCGGGGTCGAGCCCCGCCCGTGCCGTTACGACGTGTTGGGAGATGGCGGCGCGCAGTCGGGCCTCGTCCGTGCCGCGCACGTCGACGCGGGTGAGCCAGGTGCTCACGTCGGTGTCCCGTGCGGCCGGAACCCGCAGCAACCACTCGGGCTCGCGCGCGAGTTGGGCCCGCAGCATGTCGTGCCGGTCGGCGAGCGCCTTGAGCACGGCCAGCAGGCCGGGTTCGGTGAGGTCGGCGGGGGTCTGGACCAGGGCCGCCTGATGGTAGGCGGCGATGGGGCCGCCGCGCTCCAGCAGGCCGCGCATGATCGGGGTGAGCGGGACGGTGCCGGTGCCGTCGTCGTGGACGGCGTGCCGTTCACCGGTGCCCAGCGGGACGGCAACTGCCGCCAGGGCGGCCACGGTTCGGTGCTGGAAGACCTGGCGCGGGGTGACCCGCAGGCCGCCCGCCCGTGCTCGCGCGACGAGTTGCATCGCGACGATGCTGTCACCGCCGAAGGTGAAGAAGTCGTCGTCCGTGCCGACCGCCTCGGCGGGCAGCCCTAGGGCGTCCGCGAACAGGTCGCGCAGGGTGCGCTCGGCATCGTTTGCCGGGGCCCGGCCGCCGCCCTTCGCCGTGAAGTCCGGGGCGGGCAGGGCGGATCGGTCGAGCTTGCCGTTGGACATCAGCGGCAGCTGGTCGAGGACGACCACGGCGACCGGGACCATGTAGTCGGGCAGTACGGCGGCGGCGTGGGCGCGCAGGGCGGTCCCGTCCGTATCGTCGGCGACCGCGTAGGCGATCAACTGCCGTATGCCGGGCCGGTGTTCGCGGGCCACCACGACCGTCTGGGTGACGGCCGGGTGGGTGTCCAACGCGGCCTCGATCTCGGCGAGTTCGATGCGGTAGCCGCGGATCTTGACCTGGTCGTCGGTGCGGCCGGCGAACTCCAGCCGGCCGTCCTCGGTCCAGCGGGCGAGGTCGCCGGTGCGGTACATGCGCTCGCCGGGCCGGGTGGCGAACGGATCGGCGACAAAGCGTTCGGCGGTGAGGCCGGGCCGGTCGAGGTAGCCGCGGGCGAGACCGGGTCCCGACAGGTACAACTCGCCGGTGACACCCGGCGGTACGGGACGCAGGGCGGTGTCGAGGACGTAGGCGCGGGACTCGTGGACGGGACGTCCGACGACCGGAGTGGCACTGTCGCGGACCCGGCCGACGAGCGCGTCGACGGTTGCCTCGGTGGGGCCGTACAGGTTGAACGCCTCGGTGTCCGGCAGCGCGGCGAGCCGCGTCCACAGCGACTCGGGTACGGCCTCGCCGCCGAAGCCGACCACCGCGAGCGGGCAGTCGCCCTCGGTGCCGATCAGTCCGCTGTCCGCCATCTGGGCGAGCAGCGACGGCGTGACCTCGATGAAGTCGATACCCCGGCCCCGGATGAACTCGGCGAGGAGTTCGGGGTCACGGCGGGTCTCGTCGTCCGCGATGTGCAGGGCGTGCCCGTCCAGCAGCCACAACTGCGGCTGCCAGGAGGCGTCGAAGGAGAACGACCAGGCGTGGCCGACCCGCAGGCGCCGCAGTCCGGTGCGTTCCCTGGCCACCCGGTGCAGGTCGTGGCGGTGGCTGTGGAAAAGGTTGGCGATGCCTCGCTGGGTGACGACGACACCCTTGGGGCGGCCGGTGGAACCGGAAGTGTAGATGACGTAGGCGGGGTGGTCGGGGCCGGGGGCGACGGGTTGCGCCTGCGGCAGTTGGTCGACGGGGACGTCAAGTCGCAGTACTGGTACGCCCGTTGGCGGCAGCGTCGCGGCGGTCTCGCCCGTGGCCAGGATCAGCACGGGACGGGCGTCGTCGAGCATGCCGGTCAGGCGGGACTCCGGAAGGTCGGGGTCGAGGGGCAGATAGGCGGCGCCCGCCTTCATCACGGCGAGGATCGCGGCGATGTGGTCGACGGTGCGGGGCAGCGCGAGGGCCACGATCCGCTCGGGTCCGGCGCCGTGTCCTGCGAGGGTGCGCGCCAACTGGTCGGTGCGGGCATCGAGTTCGGCGAACGTGCAGGTCGTAAGGCCGTCGGTGACGGCGATCGCGTCCGGTCCTGCGGCGGCCTGCGCGGCGAACAACTCCGGGACCGTGCCGAGGCGTTCGGCGTCCGGGAGCGCGGTGTCGTTCCAGATCTCGAGGACGGTGTGCAGGTCGGCGGGGCCGAGCAGGTCGAGACGTCCGACGGGGCGGTCGGGGTCGGCCACCATCCCGGTGAGGAGGGTGGTGAGAGCGTCCGAGATTCGTCGTACGACGGCCGGTTGGAACAGGTCGGGGCGGAACTCTGCGGTCAGACGCAGCCGTTCGGCGGGCTCGACGGCCCACGCGAACGGGTAGTGGGTCGAGTCCTCGTGGTCGCGGACGGTGACGCGCGGCCCGTCGCCGTCCTCGTCCGCATCGGCCACAGGGTACGACTCGAACACCACGAGGGTGTCGAAGAGTTCACCGAGTCCGGCGGCCCGCTGGATGTCGGCGAGACCGAGGTGCTGGTGGGCGATGAGGGCGGACTGCTCGTCCTGGAGTCGCGTCAGCAGGGCGGCGGTGGTCTCCTCCGGGCGGACGTTCACCCGTACCGGCACGGTGTTGATGAACAGGCCGATCATCGACTCGGCACCGGCCAGTTCGGGCGAGCGGCCGGCGACGGTGGCGCCGAACACCACGTCGGTGCGCCCGGTGAGCCGGCCGAGGAGCACGCCCCAGGCTGCCTGGACAAGGGTGTTGACGGTGACGCCCCGGCGCCGCGCGAACCCCTCCAGCTCCGCCGTGCGGTCCGGGTCCAGCTCCACGGTGTGGGTGTCCGGTACGACGGCGGCACGGTCCGGGTCGACAGGCGCGAGCCTGGTGGGTTCGGCCAGCCCGCCGAGGGCCTCGGCCCAAGCGGCAGCTGAAACGGCCGGGTCCTGGGCGGCGAGCAGCCGCAGGTGGTTGCGGTAGGGGGCGGGGGCGGCCGGGGTGCGGCCCTCGTAGCGGGCCCACAGTTCTGCGGTCAGCAGCGGCAGCGACCAGCCGTCCAGCAGGAGGTGCTGGTGCGAGAGCACGAGCCGGTGCCGGTCCGGACCGAACTTGGCCAGCAACAGCCGTAGCAGCGGCGGGTGTTCGGGGTCGAAGCGCCGCCGCTCCTGTACGAGCAGCCGCTCCCACTCTCCGGGGTCGTCAGCCAGGTCGAGCTGTCGCCACGGCAGGACGGCCGTACGCGGTACGACGGCCACGGGACGACCTGAGGACAGGTGCCGGAAGCCGCTGCGCAGGTTCTCGTGGGCGTCGAGCACGGACTGCGCGGCGGTGTGCAACCGGTCGGCGTCCAGGGGGCCTTCGAGGTCGTAGGAGACCTGGACGGTGTACACGTCCGGTCCGTCGTCACCGGAGTCGAGGGCGGCGTGGAAGAGGAGGCCGGCCTGGAGCGGGGAGACAGGCAGGCCCTCGGTTCCGGCGGGCAGGGCGGCGAGTTCGGTGCGCTCGTCGTCTGTGAGGTCGAGGAGCACGGTGTCGTCGGCGTGCTCGGCGGTGACCGTGGTCGCGGTGACGGTGGCCAGCCCCGCGGCCGACTTGTGGCGGAAGACGTCACGCGGACTGAAGGTGAGGCCCGCCGCGCGGGCGCGGGCGACCAGCTGCATGGCGACGATGCTGTCTCCGCCGAGGGAGAAGAAGTCGTCCTCGACACCGACGCGTTCGAGTCCAAGGACGTCCGCGACGAGCGCGCAGAGGATCTCCTCCAGCGCTGTGCGCGGCCGGGTGTCGGTGACCTCTGCGGCGAAGTCGGGGGCGGGCAGGGCTCGGCGGTCCAGCTTGCCGTTGGGGGTGAGCGGGAGGGCGTCGAGAGTGACTACGGCGGCCGGGACCATGTGATCGGGCAGCGAACGGGCGGTGTGGGCGCGGAGTTCGGCGGATTCGGCGGGGGCGCCGGCCGGAACGACGTACGCCACGAGCCGTTCGTCGCGTACGAGGACGGTGGCGTGCGCGACGCTTAGGTGGGCCGCCAACACGGCCTCGATCTCGCCGAGTTCGATCCGGAAGCCGCGCAGCTTGATCTGGTCGTCGGCGCGACCGAGGTACTCCAGCTCCCCGTCCCTGGTCCAGCGGGCCAGGTCGCCAGTGCGGTACATACGGGCGCCGGGTTCGGTGGCGTAGGGGTCGGCGACGAAGCGTTCGGCGGTCAGGGCGGAGCGGCCGAGGTAGCCGCGCGCCAACTGGACGCCCGCCAGGTACAGTTCGCCGGCCACGCCCGGCGGCACCGGGGTCAGAGCGGCGTCGAGGACGTAGGTGCGGGTGTTCCACACCGGGCGGCCGATCGGCACGGTGGCCGGGTCGGCGGTGACCTCGTGGGCGGTGACGTCGACGGACGCCTCCGTGGGGCCATAGAGGTTGTGCAGACGTGCGGTTGGCAGGACCTGGTGGAAGCGGGTGGCCAGCGGCGCGGGCAACGCCTCGCCGCTGCAGATGACTTGGCGCAGTCCGGTGCACTCGGCTGCGCTGGGTTCGTCCAGGAAGGCGCGCAGCATCGACGGCACGAAGTGGGCCGTGGTGATGTGCTGACGCTTGATCAGCTCGGCGAGGTAGACGGGGTCCTGGTGGCCTTGCGGGCGGGCCACGACGAGGGTGGCGCCGGTGATCAGCGGCCAGAAGAACTCCCACACCGACACGTCGAACCCGGCCGGGGTCTTCTGCAGGACGCGGTCCACGGCATCGAGCTTGTACGTCTCCTGCATCCACAACAGGCGGTTGGTGATGCCTTGGTGGGGGACGGTGACGCCCTTGGGGCGGCCAGTGGAGCCGGAGGTGTAGATGACGTAGGCGGGGTGGCGGGGGTCGTGGGCGGTGGGCAGGGGTGCGTGTGCCGGGTGGTCTGGGGTGCCGTCCGTGTCGACCGTGAGGGTGGGCACGTCGGTGTCCGGGACGGTGACGCCGTCCGTGGTGACCACACAGACCGGGCGGGCGTCGGCGAGCGTGAAGGCGAGTCGGTCGGCCGGGTAGCCGGTGTCGAGGGGCAGATAGGCGGCACCCGCACGGTGGACCGCGAGGAGCGACACCACGAGAGCGAGGGAGCGCGGCAGGGCGACGGCGACTACGGCCTCTGCCCGCGCGCCGTGCGCGGCGAGGGTGTGCGCCAACTTCTCCACGCGGACGTCGAGTTCGGCGTAGGTGAGGGCGGTGTCCTCGAAGACGACCGCAGTGGCTTCGGGGGTGCGGGCGACCTGGCACCGGAACAGCTCGGGCAGGGTGAGGTCGGGGACGGGACGGGTGGTGGCGTTCCAGTCGGTGAGGACGAGGGCGCGTTCGTCGTCGCGGAGGACGTCGAGCGTGGCGAGGCGTCGGTCCGGGTCGGCGCCGACCTGGGCGAGCAGTGACTCCAGGCGCTGGGCGAGGAGTTCGGCGGTCGACTCGTCGAAGAGGTCGGCGCTGTACTCGATCCAGCACCGCATGCCGTTCTCGCCCTGCTCCACGAAGTCGAAGCTGAGGTCGAACTTGGCGCCCTGCTGGCCGAGTTCCTCGCGGCGGGCGGCCAGGCCGGGCAGGGCGGGGGTGGCGCCCTCGTTCTCGAGGTGCACGACCATCACCTGGAACAGCGGGTGCCTGGCCAGCGAGCGGGCCGGGTTGATCGCCTCGACCAGTCGCTCGAAGGGCAGGTCCTGGTGCTCGTAGGCGGCGAGGTCCGTGTCCCGGACGCGGGCGAGCAGATCGGCGAACGTGGGGTCGCCGGACAGATCGGCGCGCAGAACAAGGGTGTTGACGAAGAACCCGACCAGGTCTTCCAGGTTTTCGTCGGCTCGACCGGAGATCGGTGCGCCGAGCGGGATGTCGTCCCCGGCGCCGAGCCGGTGCAGCAGCGCGGCGACGGCGGCCTGCGTGACCATGAACATACTGACGCCGTGGCGGCGGGCCAACGCGCGCAGCTGTCCGGTCTGTTGCGCGTTGATGGTCAGCCCGACCGCGCCGCCCCGGTGGCTGCTCTCCAGCGGGCGGGGGCGGTCGGCGGGCAGCGCGAGTTCGTCCGGCAGGCCGGCCAATGCCGCCTGCCAGTAGGCGAGTTGGCGGGACTGGCGGCTGTCCGGGGCGTCGGCGTCGCCGAGGGCCTCGCGGTGCCAGAGGGCGTAGTCGGCGTACTGCACGGGCAGCGGGGCCCAGGCGGGCGTCCGCCCCTCGCGGCGGGCTTCGTAGGCGGCGGCCAGGTCCCGCCACAGCGGCCCGTCGGACCACTGGTCGCCGGCGATGTGGTGCAGTACCAGCAGCAGGACGTGCTGGTCTTCTGCCAGCTCGAACACGTGGGCGCGCAACGGGAGTTCGCGGTCGATGTCGAAGCCGCGCGCGGCGGCCTCGGCGACCCGGTCGGGCAGTTCGGTCTCGGCTACCCGGCTGTGGTGAAGGGGTACCGAGGCCTGGTCCAGCACGACCTGGTGGGGGCGGCCGTCCCGCTCGGGGAAGACCGTGCGCAGGCTTTCGTGCCGTACGGCCACGTCGTCCAGGGCGGCGGCCAGCGCATCCCGGTCGAGCGTGCCGGTCAGTCGCCAGGCAGCCGGGATGTTGTAGGTGGCTCCCGGACCCTCGATGCGGTGCAGCAGCCAGAGGCGCTGCTGGGCGTAGGAGAGCGGGAGTTCGGCGGGTCGTTCGGCGGGGACGAGGGCTGGAAGGCCGCCGGCCCGGTCGTCGAGGCGGGCGGCGAGCAGTGCGGGGGTGGACGCCTCGAAGACGGTACGGACCGTGAGGTCGGCGCCAAGTGCCGTACGGACGCGGCTGACCAGGCGCATGGCGAGCAGGGAGTGGCCGCCGAGGGTGAAGAAGTCGTCGTCGGCGCCGACGTGTTCGAGGCCGAGGATGTCGCCGAAGAGTCCGGCGAGGATCTCCTCGCGCGGGCCTCGGGGCGCAGTGCCCGCGCCCGTACCGGTGGCGATCGTGAAGTCCGGGGCGGGCAGGGAGGCGCGGTCCAGCTTGCCGTTGGGGGTCAGTGGCAGCGCATCGAGCGTGACGAAGGCGGCGGGGACCATGTGGGCGGGGAGGGTAGCGGCGGTGTGGGCGCGCAGGGCGGTCACGTCGATCGGGGCCGCGGTTGTGCGGGGGTGCGCTACGGTCACGTCCGCCGACCCACTGCCCCCGGCCGGAACCACGTAGGCGACGAGGTTCTGCTCTCGCACGACCACGACGGCGTGTGCGACGGACGGGTGCGTGGTCAACACACCCTCGATCTCGCCGGGTTCGACGCGGAACCCGCGCACCTTCACCTGGTCGTCGGTGCGGCCCAGGTAGTCGATCGTCCCGTCGGTGTTCCAGCGGGCCAGGTCGCCTGTGCGATACATCCGGGTGCCGGGCGCGCCGTAAGGGTCGGCTACGAAGCGCTCGGCGGTCAGGCCGGGCCGGTCGAGGTAGCCGCGCGCGAGCTGGACGCCCGCGAGATACAACTCGCCCGGGACACCGGGCGGTACCGGGCGCAGCCCTGCGTCGAGGACGTAGGTGCGGGTGTTCCACACCGGGCGGCCGATCGGCACGCTCTGCGCGTCCGGTCCGATCTCGACGGCTGTCACGTCGACCGAGGCCTCGGTCGGGCCGTAGAGGTTGTGGAGTTCGGTCGTGGTCAGGACGTCGTGGAAGCGGTGGGTGACGGCGACGGGCAGGGCCTCGCCGCTGCACATCACGCGGCGCAGGCCGGTGCAGTCGGCCGTGGCCTGCTCCTCCAGGAAGAGTTGGAGCATGGAGGGCACGAAGTGGGCGGTCGTGATGCCCTGTTCGCGGATCAGCCGGGCGAGGTAGGCCGGGTCGCGGTGGCCTTCGGGGCGGGCGACGACCAGGGTGGCGCCTGTGATCAGCGGCCAGAAGAACTCCCACACCGACACGTCGAAGCTGGACGGCGTCTTCTGCAACACCCGGTCGGTGGCCGTGAGTTCATACGTGTTCTGCATCCACAGCAGCCGGTTGACGATGCCCTCGTGCGGAACGACGACACCCTTGGGGCGGCCGGTCGAGCCGGAGGTGTAGATGACGTACGCCGGGCTCGACGGGTCGTAGGACGTGGGGAGTTGGGCCTCGGGACCGGTTGGCAAGATGTCGCGGATGACATACGCCGGGCGGGCGTCCTCGACCATGAGGGCGAGGCGGTCCTCCGGGTAGTCGGGGTCGAGCGGGAGGTAGGCGGCTCCGGCACGGTGGACGGCGAGCAGGGCGACGACGAGTTCGACTGAGCGTGGGAGGGCTACAGCCACGGTCTGCTCGGGGCCTGCGCCGAGCGCGGCCAACACCCGTGCCGTGCGCTCCACTTGGGCGTCCAGCTCGGCATACGTCAGCCGCCGTCCCTCGAAGACGAGGGCCGTGGCGTCCGGGGTGCGGGCCACCTGGGCTCGGAAGAGTTCCGGCAGGGTGGTGGCCGGGACGGGGTGTTCGGTGGCGTTCCACTCGCCGAGGACCAGCGCGCGCTCGGCGTCCTCCAGGAGGTCGAAGTCTCTTACCGCGCGGTCGGGTTCGGCCGCCGCGTGGTCCAGCAGTCGGGCCATGCGGCCGGCGATGCGTTCGGCGGTCGAGGCGTCGAAGAGGTCGGTCGCGTACTCCAGGAGCAGGACCACCCGGTCGCGGCCGGTCTCGTCCACGAACGTGAAGTGGAGGTCGAACTTGGCCATCCCGGTGTCCATGTCGAACCACTCGGTCGCGAGGCCGAGCACGTCCGGGTCGCCGTCGGGCCTGTGGTGGTAGCCGAGCATGACCTGGAAGAGCGGGTTGCGGCCCGCCACGCGCGGCGGGTTGAGCGCTTCCACGACCCGGTCGAAGGGCAGGTCCTGGTACTCGAAGGCCGCGAGGGACGACTCCCGTACCCGGCCCAGGAGTTCACGGAACGTCAGCTCATCGCCGGACACATCGGTGCGCAGCACCAGGGTGTTGACGAAGAAGCCCACGAGGTCGGCGAGGGCCTCGTCGGTGCGGCCGGCGATGGGTGCGCCGAGCGGGATGTCTTCGCCCGCGCCGAGCCGGCTCAGGAGTGCGGCGGTGGCTGCCTGGAACAGCATGAACATGCTGGTCCCGGTGGCGGTGGTGAGGTCGCGCAGGGCGTGGCCGGTGGCGGTGGGCAGTTCCAGGCGGACCTTGCCGCCGTGGCCGGTCGGCTCGGTGGGGCGCGGTCGGTCGGCGGCCAGGGCGAGTTCGTCGGGCAGGCCGCTCAAGGCATCGGCCCAGTAGGCGAGTTGGGCCTCGCCGGTGCGGGCCAGGAGGTCGTCCTGCCAGAGGGTGTAGTCGGCGTACTGCACCGGCAGGGGCGCCCAGTCGGGTGCCCGTCCCTCGCGGCGGGCCGCGTAGGCGGTGTCGAGGTCGGCGAGGAAGGGGCGGTCGGACCACTCGTCGGTGGTGATGTGGTGCAGGACGACGGCCACCACGTGCTCGTCCGGTCCGAGCCTGAACACCTCGCAGCGCAGCGGGAGTTCGGTGGTGAGGTCGAAGGGGCGGCGCTGGGCCGCCTCGATCAGCGCGGACAGGTCGTCCTCCGTGCAGTCGACGACCGTGCAGGCCGGGTCGGCCTCTTCCGGCGGGACGATCCGCTGGTAAGGCTCTCCCTCGTGCGTCGGGAACATCGTCCGCAGCGCCTCGTGCCGGCCGGCGACATCGCGCAGGGCGGCAGCCAGGGCCTCGGTGTCGAGGGTGCCGCGCAGTCGGAAGACCAGCGGGAAGTTGTAGGCGACTCCGCTGCCGGTGATCTGCTCGACGAGCAGCAGCCGTCGTTGGGCGGCCGACAGCGGGATGCGGGCAGGCCGGTCGGCGACGGGCGTGACCGCCGGACGGGCCGGGTTCGCCGCGTCCGCACGGCCCGCGAGCAGGGCGGGAGTCGGGGCCTCGAAGAGGTCGCGGATGGCGAGTTCGGCGCCGAGTTCGGTGCGGGCGCGGCTGACCAGTCGGGTGGCGAGGAGTGAATGGCCGCCCAGGTCGAAGAAGTTGTCCTCGGCACCGACCTCGGGCAGTCCCAGCACCTCGGCGAACAGGCGGCACAGCACCTCTTCCTGCGTGGTGCGCGGGCCGCGTCCTCCGCCGAGGGCGACGGCCGGTTCGGCGTCGGGCAGGGCACGGACGTCCAGCTTGCCGTTGGCGTTCATGGGCAGGCCGTCGACGGTGACGAAGGCCGACGGGACCATGTAGTCGGGCAGTTCGCGGCCCAGGTCCTCGCGCAGGCGGCGTACGAGCGCGCTTGCCTCGCGGGCGGCGGTGGGGTTGTTGGCGTAGGGATGGGTGCCGCCACCGGGCTTGAACAGGCCGCCGGTCACGCGGAGTTCGGACGCCTTAAGGAATACGGCGTCATACGTCCCCTGCTGCTCCGACCAGGTGGTCAGCACCCGGTATCCGGCCGCCGTGCCCAGTTCGTGCAGGTGCTCGGGGTCGACGCCCGTCTCGGTCGTACGGCCGTCGGGAATTCCGGTGAATCGGAGTGCCTCGGGCCGTTCGCCGCGCGGGCGTTCACCAGCCACCCCCGTCGCTGACCAGTTGCCGTCCAGGAGTTGACCGATCGCTTCGGCGGACGTCCAGTCGCCCCGCAGGAGTTCGCCGATGGTGTTGCCTGTAGCCCAGTCGACGGACGGGATGGCGTCCAGGCGCACGTCCGGTTCATCGGCGTAGAGGACGATGTCGTAGCGGTGCCGTGACAGCTCGTTGTGGTGCTGGGCGCGCTTGGTGCGGAGGTCGACGCCGTAGCCGAGGGTGGTGAAGTAGTCGGGGTCTACGAGGAGTTCCTTCTCCAGGCGCAGGCCGCGTTCCACCGCCCGCTCCAGGTCCGCTTCGGCGGTGCCCCTGGCGCGCTGGATCTCGGTGTGGAAGGTGCCGGCGAGCCGCAGGTTGCGGACGTCGCCGACGAACAGGGCGCCGCCGGGCGCGAGCAGGTCCAGCAGGCCGTGGATGACGGTGGTGAGGTGGTCGATGCTCGGGAAGTACTGGATGACGGAGTTGATGACGATCGTGTCGAAGTAGGCGAACGGCAGGCCGCTCAGGTCCTCCGCGGGGCGGCAGCGGAGTTCCACCTTGGCGGCGAGGGCGGGGTCGCGCCGCACCTCCTCGCCGATCTTGCGGATGACGGGAGCGGCGAAGTCGGTGGCCCAATAGGCCTCCGCCTCCGGGGCGAGCCGGGACAGCAACAGGCCTGATCCGACGCCAACTTCGAGGATGCGGCGGGGCTTGAGGGCACTGATGCGGGCGAGGGTGGCCTCGCGCCACTCGTGCATCTCCTCGAAGGGGATGGGCCGGCCGTCGTAGGAGCTGTCCCAGCCGTCGTACTGCTCGGTGAAGACGGCGGTGCCGATCTCCTCGTACTCGTCGGAGTAGATCTCCTGCCACTCCCCCACCTGCGCGGCCTCGGCGGCGGTGCGCTCGGACGGGTCGGCGCCGGAGGGCACGACGTAGCCGACTAGCCGTTCGTCGCGGACGACGACGGCGGCCTGGGAGACCAACGGGTGGCGGCTCAGGGCGGTTTCGATCTCGCCGGGTTCGATGCGGTAGCCGCGGATCTTGACCTGGTCGTCGGTGCGGCCGAGGAAGTCGAGGTTGCCGTCTGCGTTGCGGCGGACCAGGTCGCCGGTGCGGTACATGCGCTCGCCGGGCTCGCCGAACGGGTCGGCGACGAAACGCTCGGAGGTCAGCGCGGACCGGTCCAAGTAGCCGCGGGCCAGGCCGATTCCGGCGATGTACAGCTCGCCGGGGACACCGTCGGGCACCGGGCGCAGCCAGGCGTCGAGGATGTGGGCGCGGGTGCCGCGGATGGGCTTGCCTACGGTGGGGGTGTCGCTGTCGAGGGTGCCGCCGCCGAGGGTGTTGATGGTGTACTCGGTCGGCCCGTACAGGTTGTAGCCGTACGTGCCCTCGGTGTCGCGCAGGGCCGTCCAGACCGTCTCCGGTACGGCCTCGCCGCCGAGGAGTACGAGTGGCGGGACGTGGCCTTCCAGCAGGCCCTGCTCGATCAACAGCCGCGCATACGTGGGCGTGACATTGACGACGTCGATGCGGTGCCGTTCGCAGTAGGCGACCAGCGCCTCCGCGTCACGCCTCAACTCCTCGTCACAGACGTGCACTTCGTGACCCTCGACCAGCCAGAGCAGCTCCTCCCACGACATGTCGAAGGCGAAGGACACGGTGTGCGCGATACGCAGCCGCCGTCCGCCGGCCGAGGCGATGGCGGGTTCGAAGATCTCCTTCTGGTGGTTCAACTGCATGTTCGTCAGGCCCCGGTAGGGGGTGACGACACCCTTGGGGCGGCCGGTGGAGCCTGAGGTGTAGATGACGTAGGCGGGGTGTTCGAGGCTGAAGCGACGGCGGACGGGGGTGTCCGGCTGGTCTCCCAACTCCCCCTTGACCGACGGGTCGTCGAGCAGGACGCGCGCCATCTCGCCGTCCAGCGTGGCGGATACGGTCGTGGTGCTGAGCAGCAGGAGTGGGCGGGCGTCGGCCAGCATCAGGGACAGGCGGTCGGCCGGGTGGTCCAACTCCAGGGGGAGGTAAGCCGCTCCGGTGCGCAGGACCGCGAAGAGGGCGACCACCATGTCGAGGGAGCGCGGGAGGGCGAGGGCGACGACCTGCTCGGGTCCTGCGCCCCGGTCAATCAGCAGCCGGGCCATCCGGTTGACGGCGGCGTCGAGTTCGGCGTACGTCATGCTGCGCTCGCCGAAGACCAACGCCCGCTCGTCCGGGGTGCGTTCGGCCTGCGCGGCCAGCAGGTCGGCGATGGTGTCCTCGGGGGCGGGGACACGGCTGGCCGCCGACTCCCGCCGTAGCGCTTCGACTTCGGCGGGGAGGAGGGCGTCCAGGGAACCGACCGGTGCCGTGAGGTCGGCGGTGAGGCGGTCGACGAGCAGCGCGAAGCGGTCGAGGAGGGCCTGTGCCTGGTCAGTTGGGACGAGGTCGGGGCGGTGGGTGAGGGTGACGGCGATCTCGCGGCCGGGGGTGATGACGAGGTTGGCCGGGTAGTGGGTGGCGTCGACGTTGGCGACGGCCGTGGCGCCGTGCCGGGTCCTGAGGTCGGCCAGCCGCTCCTCGGTGTCGTTGTTGCGCAGCACGAACAGCGTGTCGAAGAGCTTGCGGTGCCCGGTCTCGGCCTGGAGGACGCCGAGGCTGAGGTGCTCGTACGGCATCAGGTCGAGGCGTTCGCCCTGGACGCGGCGGAGCAGGCCGAGGACCGGTTCGACGGGGTCGAGGGCGATACGGGTCGGGACGGTGTTGAGGAACAGGCCGATGATGTTGCCGACGTCCGGGACCTCGCTGGGCCGGCCGGCGACCGTCGTGCCGAACACGACGTCGACGCGGCCGGTCGCGGAGGCGAGGGTGAGTCCCCAGGCCGCGTTGAGGATCGTGTTGAGGGTCAGACCGTGGGCCGGGGCCAACTCGCGGAGCCGGTCGCCGAGTTCGGCGGGGAGGCGGGTGTCGAGCTGGTCGGGGATGACCGGTTCGAGGCCGTCGGCGGCGGTGGGCGCGAGCAGCGTCGGCTCGTCGAGACCGGCCAGCGCGGTGCGCCAGGCGGCCGTGGCGACCGAGTCGTCCTGCTCCTCCAGCCAGGTCAGGTAGTCGCGATAACTGCCGGGGGTGGGCAGAGCGTTGGCGTCGCCGCCCGTCTCGTAGAGCGCGAACAGTTCGTCGAGGAACAGCCAGGCCGACCAGCCGTCCCAGAGGATCAGATGACGGCCGATGACGAGCCGGTCGCCGCGCTCCGCGCCGAGGCGGAGCAGGAGCAGGCGGAAGAGAGGGGGTGCGGACAGGTCGAAGCGGCGGTTGCGCTCGGCGTCCGTCAACTCCTTGAGCAGGACGTCCTGTTCGGCGGCGGGCAGGAGCGCGAGGTCCACCTCTTCGAGGGGGATCTCCGGGTCCTCGACGATGAACTGCACCGGCTGGTCGAGGCCGTCGCTGGTGAAGCCCGCGCGCAGGCCGGGGTTGCGGTCGAGGAGGGTGCGGACTGCGGCGCGCAGACGGTTCGTGTCCAGACGGGTGGCGAAGTCGAAGGTCTCGTGGACGGTGTAGACGTCCAACGCGCCTTCGTCGTAGGCCGAGTGGAAGAACAGGCCCTCCTGGAGGGGGGCCAGCGGCCAGACGTCGGCGACCTCGGCCGGGGCGGCGACAGCGCGGACGCGGGCGTGTTCGGCTTCGGTGAGGGTGAATGCCTCGACTCGGTCTCCCGGCAAGGCCGTTGCGGTGCCGGCCGCCAGCGCGAGGGCGGCGGGCGTGCGGTGCGTGAACACGTCGCGCGGGCTCAGCTCCAGGCCCGCCGCGCGGGCCCGGCTCGCGACGCCGATGGAACTGATGCTGTCGCCCCCCAGGCGGAAGAAGTCGTCGTCGGGGCCCGCGTCCTCGATGCCGAGGACAGCCGCGAAGATCTCGGTGAGCTGCTGCTCCAACGGCCCTTCGGGCAGACGCCGTTCGGCGCGCTCGGCCTCGGGGGCGGGCAGCGCGGCCTGGTCGAGCTTGCCGCTGGGGGTGAGCGGGAGGTCGGCGAGGACGACATACGCCTCGGGGACCAGGGGCGCGGGCAGCGCGTCGGCCAGGGCGGCGCGCAGTTCGGCGGGGTCGAGCGCCACTCCTGTCGCCGGGACGGCGTAGGCGACGAGCCGCTGGTCCCGGATGACGACGGCACCCCGCGCCACTGCGGGGATGCGGGTCAACTCGGCCTCGATCTCGCCGAGTTCGACGCGGTTGCCGCGCAACTTGACCTGGCGATCGGTGCGGCCGAGGTAGTCGATCGTGCCGTCGGTGCGGCGGCGTACGAGGTCACCGGTGCGGTACATGCGGGTGCCGGGCTCGGTGGCGTAGGGGTCGGCGACGAAGCGGTCGGCGGTGAGCCCGGGGCGCCGGTGGTAGCCGCGGGCCAGCTGGACGCCGGTGAGATACAGCTCGCCGGGGACGCCGGCCGGGACCGGTCGCAGACAGATGTCGAGAACGCGCAGGCCGGTGTTCCACACGGGTCGGCCGATGGGCACGGTGGTGTCGGGCGCGCCGCCGTAGGGGTGGTACGTGACGTCGACGGCGGCCTCGGTAGGGCCGTAGAGGTTGTGCAGCGGAACGCCGGTCAGCTCGTGCCAGCGGTGGGCGGCGGAACCGGACAGGGCCTCGCCGCTGCTGAAGACGCGGCGCAGGCTGCCCGCCCACGCGGGGTCGGCGGTGACCTCGTCGGAGGCGAGGAAGGCCTCCAGCATCGACGGCACGAAGTGCATCGTGGTGACGCCCTCGGCCTGGATCAGACGGGCCAGATAGGCGGGGTCGCGGTGGCCGTCCGGGGCGGCGAGGACTACGGCGGCGCCCTCGCGCAGCGCCCAGAAGAACTCCCAGACGCTCACGTCGAAGCTCGACGGAGTCTTCTGCAACACCCCGTCGTCGGCGGTGAGTTGGTACGCGCCCTGCATCCAGGCCAGCCGGTTGCCGATGGCGCGGTGGGTGACGACGACACCCTTGGGGCGGCCGGTGGAGCCGGAGGTGTAGATGAGGTAGGCGGGGTCGTCGGGGCGGGCGGGGTCGTCGGCTCCGCCGAAGAGGGCTTCTTCGCCCTCGGCGTCCACCCGCAGTACGTCCAGGCCCTCCACCGACGGGAGACGGTCCGCGTCCCGTTGCGTCGTGACGACCATGGTCGCGCCCGAGTCGGCCAGCATGTACGCGAGGCGCTCGGCCGGGTAGTCCAGGTCGAGGGGCAGATAGGCGGCCCCCGACTTCAGGACGCCCAGCAGCGCCACCATCAGCTCCGCCGAACGGGGGACGGCGACGGCGACGAACCGCTCCCGGCCGGCGCCCTTGGCCCGCAGCCGGGCGGCCAACTCCTCGGCCCGGGCGTCGAGTTCGGCGTAGGTCAGGGTCGTACCGTCGAAGACGACAGCCGTGGCGTCCGGAGTTCGCGCGGCCTGTACGGCAACGGAGTCGGCGAGCGTAGTGGCCGGGACGGGCATGGTCTCGCCCGTCGGATGGCCGGCGGCCGGCTCGTCCGGGGTCAGCAGGTCGAGGTCGGCGACGCGGGTGCCCGGGTCGTCGGCCAGGGCGTGCAGGACGAGGGTGAGCCGGTCGGCAAGGGACTGTACGGCGTCGGCGTCGAGGCGCCCGGTGTGGTGCTTGAGGCGCAGGTCGAGGCGGCGGCCGGGCTTGACGATGAGGGCGAGCGGGTAGTGCACGGCGTCGTGGAAGGCGTGTCCGGCGACGGCGATCGTGCCGGTGGGGTCGGTGATGCCGGGGGCGCCCTCGCCACCGGGGTAGTTCTCGAACACCACGAGGGTGTCGAAGAGTTCGCCGCCGCCCGCGTGGCCGGTGACGCGCTGGATGTCGGCGAGGCCGAGGTGCTGGTGGTCTAGGAGCACGCTCTGTTCGTCCTGGAGCCGGTCGAGGAGCCCGCCCAGAGTGTCTCCGGGGGCCCAACGCAGGCGGGTGGGGAGGGTGTTGATGAACAGACCGATCATCGACTCGATGCCGTCGACGGCAGCGTCGCGACCGGCGACGGTGGTTCCGAACAGGACGTCCTGGCGGCCCGTCATCCGGCCGACCAGTAGGCCCCAGGCGCCCTGGACGAGCGTGCCGAGGGTGACTCCGCGTTCGCGGGCGCGGGCGGTGAGCCGCGAGGTGATCCGCTCGGTCAACTCGACGCGGATCTGGGCGGGTTCGAGCGGTCCGGCGGGCGCGGGAGTGTCGACGAGACGGGTGGGCTCCTCGACGCCGGCGAGTGCGGTGCGCCAGGCGGCGCGGGCCGCGTCGCGGTCGGCGCCGGCGATCCGGCGGAGGTAGCCGCGGTAGGGGGCGACCTCGGGGAGCGGGGTGGGGTTCTCGCCGTAGAGGGCGAGGAGTTCGCGGTGCAGGACGGGCAGGGACCAGCCGTCCGTGACGATGTGATGGAACGTCAGGACCAGTCGGCTGCGGTCCTCGCCGAAGCGGATGAGGGCGCAGCGGATCAGCGGCGGGTGGGCGAGGTCGAAGCGGTGGGCGCGTTCGTCGGCGGCGACGGCCTCGGCGAGGGCGCGGAGGACCGTGGGGTCGTCCTGCGCGGCCAAGTCGACTTCTTGCCAGGGCAGTTCGAGGCCGGAGGCGATCAGTTGGACCGGGCGGCCGTCGGGCGTCTGGCGGAAGCAGGCGCGCAGCGGGGCGTGCCGGTCCACGAGTCGCTGTGCGGCCGTGCGGAGAAGGGTGCCGTCGACCGGGCCCGACAGTTCGATGATCTGCTGCACGACATAGGCGTCGTGTTCGGCGCCGTCCACCAGGGCGTGGAAGAAGAAGCCCTCCTGGAGCGGTCCGAGGGGCAGGGCCTCTTCGACGGTGACGGGGAACTCGCCCTGCACTGCGATGAGTTCGTCCTCGCTCAGCGTCTGCCACGGGGATTCTTCAGTGAGATCGGCCGTGCCGGTGCGGGCGACCGTGGCGAGTTCGGCGACCGTGCGGTGCCGGAACACGTCCCGCGGGGTGAGTTCCAGGCCTGCGCGGCGGGCGAGGATGAGGAGTTGGACGGCGACGATGCTGTCTCCGCCGAGCGCGAAGAAGTCGTCGTCGACGCCGACCGAGGGGACCTTGAGGGCCGTGGCGTAGAGGTCGCACAGCAGTTGTTCGCGAGGTGTCCCGGGCGCCCGGCCCGCGTTGAGCTGCCGGGTGAGGTCCGGGACCGGGAGTGCGGCGGCGTCGAGCTTGCCGCTGGGGGTGACGGGCAGCCGGTCCAGCGGGACGAAGGCGGCCGGGACCATGTAGTCGGGCAGGTACTCGGTGGCGTGCGTCCGCAGGGTCGACATGAGGGCGTTGACGTTGCGGAAGGGCGCGGGGCGGTTGGTGAGCGGTTGGCTGCCTCCGGGGCGGTACGGCGCCTGCGCCTCCGCTTCGAGGGCGAACACGGCGTCCAGGCTGCCGTCCTCGGCGTCCCCGTTCCAGGTGAGCGCCAGCTCGTAGCCGTGCCGGGCGGCGAGCTCGTAGAGGGTCTCGGGGTCCACCCCGTACGGTCCGGCGGCCGGCCTGCTGCTGTCGGCGAGGGCGTCGAGCGCGGCGAGGTCGTCGGCGAGGCGGGAGTTGGGGATGCCGGTGACGCGTGACCGGGGCGGGCGGCCGGCGAGCAGCGCGTCCAGCGCCTGTACCGAACCGAGCGCGGGCCAGGGCGAGTCGGGGGTCTCCTCGGGTGCGTCCGACCGGGGCCGCAGCACAACGTCGTAGCGATAGCGGGTGAGTTCGTTGTGGTGGGTGCCGCGCTTGACACGGATGTCGGCGGTGAGGCCGTCGAGGGTGGTGAAGTAGTCGGGGTCTACGAGGAGTTCGCCCTCCCAGGCGACGGCTCGGTCCACGGCGGCGCGCAGGGCTTCCTTGTCGTCGTCCGCCCGGCCGCTCTCGACCGCCGCGCTCAGGGTGCGCAGCAGGCGCAGGTTGCGGACGTCGCCGACGAAGACCGCGCCGCCGGGGGCGAGCAGTTCGGCGGCGTTGCGGAGCACGTCGGTGAGGTAGTCGCCGCCGGGGAAGTACTGGATGACGGAGTTGACGACGATCGTGTCGAAGTGGCCCTCGGGCAGTCCGGTGAGATCGTGCGCGGGGCGGGCCAACACGGTTACGCGGTCCGCGAGTTCGGGAATCACGGACACCTGGGCGTCCAGGGCGCGTACGGCCTCCTCGGAGAGGTCGGTGCCCCAGTACTCGGCGCAGTCGGGGGCGATCCGGGACAGCAGCAGGCCGGAGCCGACGCCGATCTCCAGGATGCGGCGGGGCCGTAGCGCGCGGATGCGGTCGAGGGTGGCCTCGCGCCACTCGCGCATGTCGGCGAGCGGGATGGGGAGGCCGTCGTACATGCTGTTCCAGCCTGCGAAGTTCTCCTCGAAGCCGTCCGATCCGGCGGCGGAGTAGAGGAGTTCGTGCAGCTCCTTCCAGTCGGCGACGCCCTGGTCGGGGGTCGCCTCGGCGTCCAGCGAGGGCACGACGTAGGCGGCGAGGCGGCGTTCGCCGGGGCGGTCCTCGCGGACGACGACGGCGGCCTGGTCGACGGCCGGGTGGGAGCGCAGGACGGACTCGATCTCGCCGGGTTCGATGCGGAAGCCGCGGATCTTGACCTGGGTGTCGACTCGGCCGTGGAACTCCAGTCGGCCGTCGGTCTTCCAGCGCACCAAGTCGCCTGTGCGGTACAGACGTTCGCCGGGTTCGCCGAAGGGGTCGG
Source organism: Streptomyces hokutonensis (assembly GCF_042751305.1). GTDB lineage: Bacteria > Actinomycetota > Actinomycetes > Streptomycetales > Streptomycetaceae > Streptomyces > Streptomyces hokutonensis_A. The sequence goes on along the minus strand of NZ_JBHYWD010000001.1, from coordinate 103,303 downwards.
CGACGAAGCGTTCGGCGGTGAGGGCGGGGCGTCCGAGGTAGCCGCGGGCCAGGCCGTCGCCCGCGAGGTAGAGCTCTCCCGTGACTCCGGCGGGGACGGGGCGCAGCCGGTCGTCGAGGACGTAGGCGCGGGTGCCGGGGTCGGGAATGCCGATGGGCACGATGGTGCCGGCCGGGGTGTCCGGGTCGCACAGGCCGAGGGTGGAGTTGGTGGTGGCCTCGGTCGGGCCGTAGGCGTTGAACATCATCCGGCCGCGTGCGTAGCGGCCGACCAGCTCGGGCGAGACGCGTTCGGTGCCCGCCAACAGGGTTGCTGTGGCTGGGAGTTGGACGTCCTCGGGCAGGGCGGCGAGGAGCGCCGGCGGGAGGATCATGAAAGTGATGCCGTGCTCGTTGGCGTAGTCCGCGAGGGGTGCGCCGGGGACGCGGCGGTCGGCGGGGACGACGACGAGACGGCCGCCGGAGAGCAGGCCGAGGCACAGGTCCCAGAAAGCGACGTCGAAGCTGGGTGAGGCGAACTGGAGGACCCGGCTGTGCGGGCCGATCCCGAAACGTTCCTGCTGGGTGGCGACCAGTTTGGCCACACCCGCGTGGGACAGCACGGTGCCCTTGGGCCGGCCGGTGGAGCCGGAGGTGTAGATGACGTAGGCGGCGTGCGCGGTCGTCAGCTCGTCGGCGGTGGAGGGGCCTTGGGTGGGGTGGGCGGCGAGTTCCGCGACCGTTTCCGGGGCGTCGAGGATCAGCGGGTCGAGGCCCGGCGGGAGGTCGGGGGCGATCTCGGCGGTGGTGACGAGGCAGACCGGGCGGGCGTCGGCGAGCATGTAGGCGATGCGGTCGGCCGGGTAGTCGGTGTCGACGGGCAGATAGGCGGCGCCCGCCTTCAGGACGGCGACCTCGGCCACGATCATGTCGGCGGATCGCGGTACGGCGAGCGCGACGACCCGCTCGGGACCGGCACCCCGGGCGACCAGCGCGTGCGCCAACCTGGCCGCGCGGGCGTCGAGTTCGGCGTAGGTGAGGCGGACGTCCTCGTGGACGAGGGCGATCTCGTGCGGGCGGGCGGCGACCTGGTCGGCGAACATGCGGGGCCAGGTGAGCGCGGGCACGTCGTGCGCGGTGTCGTTCCAGTCGTGCAGGATGCGGTGCCGCTCGTCGGCGCCGAGGAGTTCGAGGTCGGCGACCGGGGTGTCCGGGCGGGCGAGGGCGTCGGCGAGGAGGGTGCCGTAGTGGCCGAGGATCAGGTCGACGGTGGCGGGCGCGAAGAGGTCGGTGCGGTAGTCCGCCGTCACCTCGCCGTCGGTCACTGTGAGGGCCAGGTCCAGGGGGCCGCTCTCGTGCCAGGGGACGGCGCCGAAGCCCGTGGCGCACAACAGGCCGCCGCCACGGAAGGGTTCGGGGGCGAGGAGTCGCAGGAGATCCGTGGTCGGGAGGTGGTGGGCGGCGGTCTCGGCGCGTACGGCGGTGATCTGGTGGCGGAGTTGGGTGAACGGGGTGTCGCCGTCGATCGTGACGCGCAGCGGGAGGCCCTCGTGGGCGATCGCCGTCTCGGTGGCCGTGGTGCCGCCGTAGCGGTGCAACAGGGCGAAGAGGGCTGCGAGTTGGGTTGCCGTGTCGGCCGTGGTGTCGAGTACGGCCGTGCGGCGCGCGCGGGGCACCGGGCCGTCCTGGCGTGGCGGACGGGGGAAGTCGAGCGGCAGTGCCGTCTCCGGTACCGGTGACGCGAAGCGCCGTCGCCAGAAGTCGTTCGTCGCCGTTGCCCGTGCCGAAGAAAGCGTGTTGCCCGCCACAGCTGCCCGTGCCTCCCAATGCGTGCGGAACGGCTCAGCGGAGCCGCGACCGCTCGCATAGTAAGGTAAGCATTGCCTTACTTGATAGACCTTCCCTGGAACCGCCGGCCCATGTCACAGCCACTGAGGTTATGCTCACCTAAGCTGCTGGCCGGGCGTCCGGTGGTCCGCCAACAGGGCTCCAGAGCACGGAAGATGACCCGGAAGACGACATGGAGACCGGCACGTGGCTTCAGGCAGAAGGCTTCGCACCACGGCGCTGGTGACCCTCGTCGTCGCCCTCCTCGTTCTGCTGTCCCTGCTGTCCGTCGCGCTGGGCGCGCTCAGCGTCCCGCTCGACCAGGTCGTGCGCTCGGTGCTCGGCCATCCGCCCAGCCGCCTGATCGACAACGTCATCTGGTCGGTGCGCGTACCGCGCACCTTGCTCGGCCTGACGACCGGTGCCGCGCTCGGCCTGTCCGGCGCGCTGATGCAGGCACTGACCCGCAATCCGCTCGCGGACCCCGGCATCCTCGGGGTGAGCGCTGGCGCGTCCTTCGCGATCGTCCTGGCGGTCGGTGTGCTCGGGGCCACCTCGCTGTACGGCTATGTGTGGTTCGCGTTCGGCGGGGCGCTGGTCGCGAGTGTCGTGGTCTTCTTCCTCGGGCGGCTGGGCCGGTCCGGGGCGACGCCGGTCAAACTGGCGCTCGCCGGGGTCGCCGTCACCTCGCTGCTCCAGTCGTTCACCAGCGCCATCGTGCTGACCGACCAGGACGCGCTGGACCGCTACCGCTTCTGGTCGGCCGGCACCCTGGCCGACCAGGACTCCGGCGACCTGGTACGCATTTTGCCCTTCCTCGCCGTCGGCGCCGTACTGGCACTGTCCTGCGCGCCCGCCCTCAACAGCATGGCCCTCGGCGACGACGTGGCCGCCTCGCTGGGGCGGCGGTTGGGTCTGGTACGGCTCCAAGGGGTCACCGCCGTCGTGCTGTTGACCGGCGCGTCGGTCGCCGTCATCGGCCCTGTCGTCTTCCTGGGTCTGGTCGTCCCGCACATCGCCCGGGTCCTGGCCCAGTGGGTCGGCATCGGCCCCGACTACCGGTGGCTGCTGCCGCTGTCCGCCGCGCTCGCACCCGTGCTGCTGCTGTCCGCCGACATCCTGGGCCGGATGGTGGACCGCCCGACCGAGATCCAGGCCGGTGTCCTCGTCGCCTTCCTCGGCGGCCCGTTCTTCATCGTCCTGGTCCGCCGCCGGAAGCTCGCGGAGGTATGAGCGTGTCCGCACCACCAGCTGCCTTGAGCAACCGCCCGTTCCGGCTCACCTTCCCCCCAGTGTCCGGTGTACTGCGTCCACGCCTGCTCCTTACGGGAGTTGGCGTCGCCGTCGGCGCCTTCCTGCTGTTCTGCTGGGGTCTGACCATCGGCGACTACCCGGTCGCGTTCACCGATGTCGTCAGGGCGCTGTGGGGTTCGGGCGACGCGGGCACGGTCATCGTCGTACAGGATCTGCGGCTGCCGCGCGCGCTGGTCGGGCTGCTGGTCGGGGTCGCGTTCGGGGTCTCCGGGGCCGTGTTCCAGACGATGACGCGCAATCCGCTGGCCAGCCCCGACATGATCGGGCTCACCGAGGGCGCCGGAACCGCCGTGGTGGCGGCGGTCGTTCTGGGCTGGACCGGCGGACTCGGCCTGTCGACGCTGGGGTTGCTCGGGGCGCTGGTGACCGCGCTGCTCGTGTACGCGCTGGCGTGGAAGGGCGGTGCCACCGGGTACCGCATCATCCTCGTCGGCATCGGGGTGTCCTGGATCTGCTCCAGCGCCACCAACTTCCTTGTGGCGCGCGGCAATCGCTTCGAGGCGGAAGCGGCCCTCGGCTGGCTGGTCGGCAACCTCAACGGCCGGACCTGGGGCCAGGTCGACTCCCTGGCCGTCGCGTTGGCCGTGCTGCTGCCGGTCACACTGGGCATGGGCCGCTGGATGCGCACGCTGATGCTCGGCGACGACGTGGCCGCCGGGCTCGGCACACCGGTCCAAGTCGTGCGGCTGGCACTGCTGTTGGCCGGGGTGGGCCTGGTCGCGTTCGGTACGGCGGCGGCCGGTCCGGTGGCGTTCGTCGCGCTGGCCTGTCCGCAGATCGCCCAGCGGCTGGCCGGCACCTCCTCGCCGCCCCCGCTCGTCTCCGGTCTCACCGGCGCGTTCGTCGTCCTCGGCTCGGATCTCCTCGCCCGCGAGGCGATCCCCGGGACGGAACTGCCGGTCGGTATCGTCACCGGCGCCCTGGGCGCGCCGGTCCTGCTGTGGCTGCTCATCCGCGTCAACCGCGCGGGCTCTGGAGGCTGATCGCATGTCGACCACTGACCCGCGCGCCCCGCGGACGCCCGAATCACCCGTGGCGGGGCCCGAGTTGCGCGCCCGGAATCTCCAACTCGCTTACGACGGGCGGGTGGTCGTCGAGAACCTCGACCTCACCGTGCCGACCGGCCGGATCACGGCCATCGTCGGCGCCAACGCCTGCGGGAAATCCACCCTGTTGCGGGCGCTCGCCCGGCTGCTGGCAGCGCGCGAGGGGGTGGTGGAGCTGGACGGTGTCGCGCTGCGTTCCGTGCCGACCCGTGAACTCGCCCGCAAACTGGGCATCCTGCCGCAGACCCCGGTGGCGCCGGAGGGGCTGACCGTCCTGGACCTGGTGGGCCGGGGCCGTTCCCCGCACCAGACCTGGTGGCGTCAGTGGTCGACGGCGGACGAGGAGGCCGTCCACGCGGCTCTTGAGGCGACCAACCTCACCGAGCTCGCCGAGCGTCCGGTCGACGAGCTCTCCGGCGGCCAGCGGCAACGCGCCTGGATAGCCATGGCAGTTGCCCAGGGCACCCCCGTCCTGCTCCTCGACGAGCCGACGACGTATCTCGACCTCGCCCACCAGATCGACGTGCTCGACCTGATCACGGACCTCAACCGGCGCGAGGGCCGCACGATCGTGATGGTCCTGCACGACCTCAACCAGGCCTGCCGGTACGCCGATCACGTCATCGCCATGAAGGCCGGCCGTATCGTCGCCGAGGGCGCGCCCGCCGACGTCGTCACCGAGGCCGCCGTCGAGGACGTCTTCGACCTGCGCTGCCGGATCACCCCCGACCCGGTCAGCGGCACCCCGATGGTGATCCCGCTGGGACGGCACCACCACGACGGCAACTCCCGGACCGAGGACGCCGTTACAACCGGGTGAGGGTCCGGCACCGACTTCAAAAAAGTGTGACGCATCCCGCAAGAAGCGTCACACTTTTTTTAACCCCTACCCCGCTCGGCCCGACACGCCGACCGGCGCGGGCTCGCCGGCTCAGGGACGGGACGTCAAGTACCCGCCCATCGTGCGGAAGTAGTCGCCGGCCGCGTACTCGGTGCCGTCGTCCGTCCGCACCCGGCGCACCAGCAGCCCACGGCCGCGCCCGGTATGGGCCTCGGGGCCCGCCACTATGACCACTCCGTCGCCCTCGCGGATGAAGATCCGGCCCGGTGTGCCGCCGTAGCGCCCCTCGGACACGGCCGCCGAGACGATCCTGATCCGCTCACCGCGATGGAAGGCGTAGGCGTTCGGGTACGGGTCCGACTGGGCGCGGACGAGGCGTTCCAGGCGTTCCGCGGGCCATGTCCAGTCGATACGGCTGTCCTCCGCCGACCGCTTGTGGAAGAAGCTGGCGCGGCTGCGGTCCTGCGGCACCCACTGGCCGGCGTCGCGGCCGGAGGCGATCAGGTCGAGCGACTCGCGCACGATCGGCGCGATGAGGTCGACGGTGCGGTGGAACAGGTCGGTCGCGGTGTCGGTGGGGCCGACCGGGGCCGAGCGCTGGATCAGGATGTCCCCGGCGTCGAGTTCGCCGTTCATGCGGTGCGCGGTGACGCCGACGCGCGGCTCGTCGTTCAGGAGCGCCCAGATGATCGGGGAGAACCCGGCGTACGACGGCAGCAGCGAGTCGTGGATGTTGAGGGTGCCGTGCGGCGGGAGGTCGAACAGCTCCGGGGGCAGCCAGGTCCGCCAGTTGTTGGCGACGATGATGTCCGGCCGCGCTTCCCGTACGGCGTCGAGGAGTTCGGCGTCGTCGGGGCGGTTGCGCAGCAGGACGGGGACGTCGTTCTTCTCGGCGAGTTCGGCGACGCTGTCGTCCCAGATCTTCTCGTAGGCATGCTCACTTTTCGGGTGCGTGACCACGAGGACGACCTCGTGGTCGGAGTCCAGCAGCGCCTGCAGCGTGCGGTGACCCCAGGTCTGATAGCCGAGCATGACGACCCGCATGACGGTCCTTCCCTTCAACGACTCATTGCAAGGTAAGCCTTACCTTATCTAGCATTGGGCTGCCTGAGGGAGGCGATGCCACGGTGAAGTCACCGCTCATGGATTCCGAAGTGGTCCACGACATACTCGGAATCGGATTCGGTCCGTCAAATCTCGCTCTGTCCATAGCGGTTGAGGAGCACAACAAGAGCCTTCCGGCAGACAGCCGTCTCAACGCCCTGTTCCTGGAACGCCAGCCGCGCTTCGGCTGGCACCGGGGCATGCTCATCGACGACGCCACGATGCAGGTGTCGTTCCTCAAGGACCTGGTCACGCTGCGGAATCCGACCAGCGACTACAGCTTCCTCTGCTTCCTCCGCGAGCAAGGCAGACTGATCGACTTCCTGAACCAGAAGACCCTCTTCCCGCTGCGCGTGGAGTTCCACGAGTACTTCGAGTGGGCGGCCGAGCGGGTCTCCCACCTCGTCTCCTACGGCAGCGAGGTCGTCGCCGTCGACCCGGTGCGCGGCGACGACGGCGAGGTGGCCTTCTTCGACGTCACCACCCGGGACCCCGCCGGGAACGGCGCGACCGTGACCCGCCGGGCCCGCAACATCAGCGTGGCCATGGGGCTCGAACCGCATGTGCCGCCGGGTCTCGAACTGGGCGAACGCCTCTGGCACAACAGCGAGTTGATCCCCCGCGCGACCGAACTCGCCGACGCGGGACAGCCGGTGCGGCGGGCCGTGGTGCTCGGCGCGGGCCAGAGCGCCGCCGAGGCGGTTGACTATCTGCACCGCACCTTCCCGGACGCCGAGGTGTGCTCGGTGTTCGCCAAGTACGGCTACACCCCGGCCGACGACAGCCCGTTCGCCAACCGCATCTTCGACCCGGAGGCGGTGGACGTCTACTTCTCGGCGCCCTCCGAGGTCAAGCAGTCACTGCTCGACTACCACCGGTCCACCAACTACTCCGTGGTCGACATGGACTTGATCGAGGCCCTGTACGCCACCGCGTACCGGGAGAAGGTGGCGGGACGCGAGCGGCTGCGCTTCCTGAACGTCTCGCGGGTCCGCTCCGTGGACGCCGGGACGGACGGCGGACTCGATGTCGCCGTGGAGTTCCTGCCCACCGGCGAGAAGCAGGTGCTGCCCGCCGACGTACTGGTGCTCGCCACCGGCTACCGGCCGCGCGACCTGGGTTCACTGCTCGGCGAGGCGGCCAAGCTCTGCCTGAGGGATGACGGCGACGAGATCCGCGTCGGCCGCGACCACCGGGTCGAGACCGTCCCGGAGGTGACCGCCGGCCTCTACCTCCAGGGCGGCACCGAGCACACCCACGGGCTGACCAGCACCCTGCTGTCGACGGTCGCGGTCCGGGCGGAGGAGATCCACCGCTCGGTACGGGCGACGAAAGTAGCCGTCTGACACCCCACGACTCCCCGGGCCCGGAGGGTACGGTCCCTTCCGGGCCCGGGGTTCTTGCCTGCGACCAGCCAACCGTCGGCAAACTCAACGGTGTTGGGACACCGGTTCGCCGAAGACGTCCACAACGCCCCGCACGGTCCGCACCGCTCCGCAGGTCGCCGCGATCCAGTCCACGGCCATCCGGTGGTCATCGTGCGCCCGGTCGGCCACCGCGTCCGCGACGACGAACGGCTCCATGTCCTGCATCCACGCGTCGGCGGCGGTCAGCAGCACCTGCGTACGCGCGAACACGCCGACGATCACCGGCTGGTCGCGCCCCAACTCCGCGAGCCTGCGCCGCAGTCGGGTACCGGCGAAGGCGCTGAACCGCTTGGCGACCAGCACGCTGTCGCCGACCTGCGGCCGGATCGCGTCCACGACGTCCCGGGAGTCCTCGCCGCCGGGCAGCCGGGGATGCCCGAAACTGGTCTCGCGCCCGTCCGGTTCACGCTCGGCGGTCTTGAGGGTGTACAGCACGGGGATGCCCGCGGCCCGCGCCGACTCCGCCAACAGGCCCACTCCGGCGAGGAGTTGACCGACCGGCGCGGAGGACTCGCGCAGCACGTGCAGAAAGTGGTTCTGGACGTTCAGGACGACGAGGGCGGCGCGGCGCGCGTCGACGGACCAGCCGGTGCGGTCCGGGGGCAGTGCGGCGGGGCCGGGCATGTCGTACGGGATCACGAGTAAGGGCCATGGGTCCAGCGGCCGTTCGTCATCGTGGCGTGCACGGGCATCGTGCGCAGGGTGTCCGGATCGGCGTCCAGCGGGTCCGCGTCCACGACCACCAGGTCGGCCGGGTCCCCGACCCTGATGAGCCGGCGACCACGGGCCGCGGCGACCAACGCGTCCCGGACGGACAGGCGTTGCTCCGGATGCCAGGCGGGGCGTTCGTCGTCGGTGCGGCTGACGGCGGAGGCGATGGCGAGCCAGGGGTCGAGCGGCGAGACCGGGGCGTCCGAGCCGAACTCCAGCCGTGCGCCGGCGGCGAGCAAGTCACCGTAGGCGAAGGCGCGTTCGGTACGTCCGGCCCAGTGCCGGTCCGCCACGTCGCGGTCGTCCGTGGCGTGCCGGGGCTGGACTCCCGCGATCACGCCCAACTCGGCGAATCTCGGGAGGTCTTCGGGGCTCAGCAGCTGCGCGTGCTCGATCCGGCCGCGGCAGCGCACCACCTCGAAGGCGTCCAGGGCAACGGTGTTGGCACGGTCGCCGATGGCGTGCACCGCGGGTTCGATGCCGTTGGCAGCGGCGCGCCGCATGAGCCGTACGAGTTCGTCGGGGGCCGTCTCCTCGATGCCGTGGGCGCCGTCCGTGCCCTCCAGGCCGGGGTAGGGGTCGCGGCACAGGGCGGTGCGGGTGTTGAGCGAGCCGTCCGTGAAGAGTTTCAGCGGGCCCACCCCGACCAGGCCGCCGATCTCATCGCCCGTGCGCAGCCCGCGCTTGATCGCGGCGTCCAGGTAGCTCGGATACACCGCGGCCAACACCCGTACGGCTGGCTGGAATTGGGCTGCGCGGCGTTCCCAGTCCGCGACCGTGTCGCCGAACTGGAAGTCGATGACTCCGGTGACCCCGCGTGCGGCGGCGGCCCGGCAGGCCTTCTCGATCCAGCCGTCGAGCACCTCGGCCGGGGTCGCGGGGAGCGCGGCGAGGGCTTCGTGGGCCTCGTGTTCCCTGATCAGGCCGGTGGGGTGGTCGGCGCGGCCGACGAGAGCGAGGCAGGCCGAGTTGAACCACGCGGCATGCAGATCGGCGCTGACCAGGGCGACCGGCCGGTCCGGCAGCACCGCGTCGAGCAGTGCCTTGTGCGGGGCGTCGGGCCACAGGCCGTCGCGGAACCCGTAGCCGTGGAGCACCGTGCCGTCGGCCGCCCCGGCATGCGCCCGGACGAGGTCGGTCACCGCCCGGGCGGAGGCGGTTCCGGCCAGGTCCAGGCGGTGCCGGGTGCTCGCCCATTCCGCGAGGTGGACGTGGGCGTCCCACAGACCGGGCAGCAGAACCCGCCCTTCGAGATCAAGGACGGGTTCGCCACCGGCTACGGCGCCCGTTTCCGGGACGACATGGGTGATCCTGCCGTCCGCCACCCGCAGCCGGGCGAGCGGCCCGCCGGCGCCGAGCCGCACCCGGGCGAGCGTCCGTGCAGGCGCCGGGGCGCTTGCGGTGTCTGCCATGCGGAACCCCCTGGGTAACGTTAGCCTTACCTTACCTCCAATTCAGTGCCGGGCCGGGACGAGACCGGCGACGACATCGGTGACAGTGTTCACGGCATCGCCGACGACAGTCACCACCGGCTGCACGACATCGGCGACCGGCGCGAGCACGGGCGCGGGCTCCGGCGCGGGATCATCACAGCAGGCGACCTGCGCGGCGCGGGGCGCGTTCTGCGGTTGATCCTGCTGGGGAGGATCCGCGGGAGGCGGTTGCGGCACTTCACCACCCTCAGATGGCGTCGGAGCGCCGCTGCGGAGGTCGTCGCCCCTTCCCTTCGCCTCCCCTCCGTCCGCCGGTTCGCCACCCTCGGTCCCCGCGTCGGCGGTGGATCCGAGCGCCCAGCGCTGCCCGGCGGACCCGTCCCGTCCCGCCAGCACGACCCGCGCCCCCTTCTTCCCGTTCTCGGGCGCGACGGCCAGCCCCTTGCTCCAGCGGAGCAGCAGCTCACCGCGGACCGTCAGGTCGTAGTGCACCTCGCCGGCGTGCACCAGGCACCCGGCCAGCGTGACCGTGCCCCTGTCGGTGTCGGCGGCGAGGCAGAGCCCGGGATCGTCGAGGCTGCGCAGCAGACCGTCCTGGTCGTACGACCACTGCTGCGATCCGGCGTCGGAGCACGCGGCCAGGGCGACGGCCGCGCCGTTCCGCACCCGCCCGCCGGCCGCGTCGAGGCACAGCCCGGACGCGAGCGCGCGCAGCACGCCCTGTTGGACGACTCCCGCGCCGACGGCACCGGCGGGCGACTCGGCACCGGCCGACGAGGGCGCCGCGACGGGGCTCTGGTGGGACGAACTGCCGCTGGCCGCGCCCCAGGTGGCCTGCGGACCGGGGGTGTCGCCCTGGGTCCAGCCCTTGGAGGCGAGCACGGTCGCGAGCAGTGCGAGGGAGGTCAGCCCCACGCCCACGACCGCGGCCTTGGGGTGCCTGCGCGGGAAGGCGAAGACGCCTTCCGGGGTGGGGCGGTGGCGGCCCACCGGGCGGCGGACGGCGCGGGCGGCGGTCCCGGGCGTCGCACGGCCGGGCCGTGAGTCGAGATAGCGGCGGGCGCCCCAGCCGAGGACGGTCTCGGCGAGCAGCACTTCGAGGCCGCCGTCGAAATGACTCAACTGCTCCGCCGCGAAACGGCAGTAGCGACACGTCATGAGATGCCGTTGCACATCGGGCAACAGACTGCCACCGCGGCGGATCGGGACATCGAGGAGTCGGTTGTAGTAGCGGCATTCGGGCGTCGGCGCGAGTTCCAGGTGGGCGCGGACACAGCCCGCCCTGAATTGTTCACGAGCCTGGTCCAGCGCGGCGGTCGCGGTGGCCTCGTCCACGCCCAGCAGACCGGCGGGTATGGTTATGGGTTCGGCCTCGACCTCGGTGTGCCACAGGAGGCATTGGGAGGCGCCCGGCAGCCTTCCGAAAGCACGTTCCGCGAGCTTCCGCCTTTCGGAGGTTCCGGGCCTCGCCGCACTCAGGCCCCGGGCGCCGGTGGGTTTGCGAAGTTCCGGCAGCAGGGCGGGAATTCGTTCGTCGGCGGCCCACTTCTTCACCATCTCCCTGACTGCTACCAGGAGTTGGGGCCGCAGGGCGCCACCGGTCACCCGGCTCGCGAGTACCTGATGGAAGGCGGCACCCGCCACCATGAACGCCGAAGTCTCGGCGGTGGCGAGGCAGATGGCCGCATATTCACTTGTCGCCTGCCAGTGGCGCGCGAGCAGCAGTGCGACGGCACGAGTGCCCGCGGCTTTGTCACCGAGTTGTGCCATGAGATTGCGGTCCGACTCTCCCGGACTCGATCCGGGGCGAGGCGGGAACGGCGGGCGTGGGGGGTAGGGGGATTGCACGGGAGCATTTCCTTCCAAGCCGCAGGACGGCACACGAATGCCCGACCATCGGAAAGCGGTGCTTGATTGGTGCATACCTATGAGCTGTCAGAAAAGACCCTGACCATTGCCTTCTCACGACTGGCCTCACGAGGTGGCTCACACTCGCACAAGCGCCGGACAGGAAACAAGGAGTTCGAGTGACCGATGTTCAAAACGCTGCGAATTCAGATTGGTTACCGGCGGTATCCACAGGCGTCTACACGAAATCTCCAACTCTGCAGCGAACTAAGGAAGGCGCACAGGGAACTCCGACGTTTCTCTCGGGGTGCTCTCATCACCGTGGACCACCATGAACCGCATGATCGCCCCCCACTCCTCAGCCACCCCCGCACCCGCCCCCGTCCCCACGGTCCGCAAGGCGGTCGTACCGGCAGCCGGGCTCGGCACGCGGTTCCTGCCCGCGACGAAGGCGACGCCCAAGGAGATGCTCCCGGTCGTCGACAAGCCCGCGATCCAGTACGTCGTCGAGGAGGCCGCGGCGGCCGGACTCGACGACATCCTGATGGTCACCGGCCGGCACAAGCGCGCCATCGAGGACCACTTCGACCACGCCTTCGAACTCGAACAGGCCCTGGCCGCCAAGGGCGACACCGTGCGCCTGGACGCCGTACGCGACCCCGCGCGCCTCGCCGACATCCACCACATCCGCCAGGGCGACCCGCTCGGCCTCGGCCACGCGGTGCTCTGCGCCCGCCACCACGTCGGCGACCAGCCCTTCGCCGTCCTCCTCGGCGACGACCTGATCGACCCGCGCGAGACCCTGCTCAGCCGGATGCTGGAGGTCCGCGAGCGGTACGCGGGCAGCGTGGTCGCCCTGATGGAGGTCCCGGAGGAACAGGTCCACTTGTACGGCTGCGCGGCCGTCGAGCCGACCGGTGAGGACGGTGTCGTACGCGTCACCGGCCTGGTCGAGAAGCCGTCCCGCGAGGACGCGCCGAGCCGTTACGCCGTCATCGGCCGCTACGTCCTCGACCCCGCGATCTTCCCCACCCTGGAGCGCACCCCGCCCGGCCGCGGCGGAGAGATCCAACTGACCGATGCCCTCCAGGAGTTGGCCGCCGACGGCACGGTCCACGGAGTCGTCTTCGACGGCCTGCGCTACGACACCGGCGACAAGGCCGACTATCTGCGCACGGTGGTACGACTGGCCTGCGACCGCCCGGACCTGGGGCCCGAATTCGTCGCGTGGCTCAAGGAGTTCGTGGCGGGACTGGAGGCCGGCGCGAGCGACGACGAGCGGCTCGCGGCCTGAACTCCGCACGCACGAGGGCCCGGTCCGCCGTAGGCGATGACCGGGCCCTCACGCCTGTCTCGGGACGGTCAGCCGTTCGGCCGGAGTGTCCAGGTGACCGTCATCTCCCCGGTCACGGCGCCGTCCTCGCGCTGGATGGCGACGGTGACCGGGAACTCGGGCCGCTCGCCCGCGTCGAGTTCGGCGACGACGTCCGCGGCCGGGCGGCCGAGGGTGGCGGTGGCCTTCACCGGGCCGAGGGCGATCTTCTTGAACGCGATCTCCGCGTTGACCGGGAGCGGCACCGCCCGCGAGAGCTGGTCGCCGAAGGCGGCGAGGACGATCGCGCCGCTGGCGGACTCGCCGAGGGTGAACATGGCACCGGCGTGCGGCCCGCCGACGTGGTTGCGGTACTCGCTCTGGTCCGGCAGGGACAGCACGGCCCGCTCCGGACTGGTCTCCAGGTACTCCAGGTTCAGCGTGCGAACCATCGGCACCGTGGCGGCGAGCAACTCGCCGATGGACATCTGATCTGCGCTCATGGACGGCATGTTACCCACGGGTAGCCAATTCGGGCCAGACCTGTGCGCCGGCAAACACCGTCCGGTCCCGAGTTGGTACGACCCTGACAAGGGCCGGTGACCCCACCGTGTCCTGTGCCGCACTAGGGTTACTGCCCATGTGGCCAGGACAGCAGCCGCCCGGGGGCGAGCAGAACCCGCAACAGAACCCGTACCAGCAGCCGGGGTACCAACAGCCGAATCCCTATCAGCAGCCCGGCTACCAGCAGCCCAACCCCTATGCGCAGCAACCGCAGTGGGGTGCTCCGGGCCCGGCCGGCGGACCGCAGCCGCCGCAGGGCGGAGGCGGCGGGAACCGGACGAAGCTGGTCGCGATCGTCGCCGCCGCGGCCGTCGTCGTGGCCGCCGGGGTGACCGGATTCCTGGTCCTGGGCGGGAACAAGGACGACAAGGCGGACGGCGGCAAGGACACGTCGAGCAAGTCGCCCTCCGCGTCCACGGACCCGAGCGCCTCCTCCTCCGGTTCCGACGACAACCCGCGCGGCACCGAGACCGAGCAGCCGACCATCGCGGGCTGGAAGGTCGTCGTCAACCAGAAGTACGGCACCGCGTTCGACGTCCCCGCCGACTGGGAGGTCGGCAAGCCGGGCACCTTCAACTTCTTCGAGGACGAGCAGAAGGGCGACGGCTCCCCGTACATCGGCTTCTCCGCACCCGCCTATCTGAAGCAGAACTGGTGCGAGTCCGACGACGACAAGGACGGCACCAAGGAGACCTCGGGGCTGGCGACGAGCGGCACCAAGGGCGAGGACGGCGCGAAGGACACGGCGAGCACCGCGCGCGGCGACGCGGCGGCGTTCGCGTTCGGCGGGTACACGGACCAGAAGGACTCGTCCAAGAAGTATCTGAAGATCGGCGCGGCGAAGCCGTACACGACGAAGTCGGGGGTCGCCGGCAGCGTCGCCACCTCGTACACGACCGGTGTGCCGAAGAGCGGCAAGTGCTCCACGGACGGCAAGGCGACCACGTTCGCCTTCAAGAACTCGGCGGGCGACTTCGTATCCTGGACCCTCTACGGCGCCAAGGGCGTCAGCGAGGAGATCCCCGACACGACGGTGCAGAAGATCCTCAGCACCGTACGGCTGCACGGGGACCCGACGGGCAGCACCAGCTGACAGACCTGGTCGTCTGGCTCATTTCTGGCCGTAATCTGTTTGGCAGGGACAGGTCGGGGCGGCGATAGTCGGCCGGTGAACGCCACCGCCGCCCTCCGTCACCCGCGCCGTCCCGACTGGGCGGGCCGCAACTACACCCTGCTGACCACCGCCGCGGTGGCGACCGGTCTCGGCGGCAGCGGTGCGCTGATCGCCGCCGCGTTCGCCGTGCTGGACGCGGGCGGCGACAGCGGTGACGTGGGGCTGGTGGCCGCCTCGCGCACGCTGCCACTGGTGGTGTTCCTGCTGGTCAGCGGCGCGCTCGCGGACCGGGTGCCCCGGCACCGGGTGATGGTCGCGGCCAACGCACTCAGCTGTGTCTCGCAGGCGGCCTTCGCGGTGCTCGTCCTCGCCGGTGAGCCCCGGCTGTGGCAGATGATGCTGCTGGCCGCGCTCGGCGGCACCGGGCACGCGTTCTTCGGCCCGGCGGCCGAGGGCATGCTGATGTCCACGGTGAGCGGGGAGCAGGCGGGCCGGGCGTTCGCGGTGTTCCGGATGGCGATGCAGGGCGCGTCCCTGGGCGGCGCGGCCCTCGGCGGCGCGCTGGTCGCGGTGGTCGGCCCCGGCTGGGTGCTCGCGGTCGACGCGGCGATGTTCGCGGTCGCCGGGGCGCTGCGCTCCTTCCTCGACGTGAGCCACATCCCGCCGCGCGCACCGGGCGGCGGGATGCTGGCCGATCTCCGGGACGGCTGGCGGGAGTTCATCGGCCGGCCCTGGCTGTGGTCCGTCGTCGTGGCGTTCTCCGTCGCCAATGCGGTGGTCGGCGCGGCCGACGGCGTCTACGGTCCGCTCGTCGCCCGGGACGGCCTCGGCGGCGCGGGTCCCTGGGGCCTGGCCCTGGCCGCCTTCGGCGCGGGCACGGTCGCCGGCGCCCTGCTGATGACCCGCTGGAAACCCCGCAGACTGCTCCTCGCGGGCATGCTCTGCGTCTTCCCCCTGGCCCTCCCGTCCGCCGCGCTCGCGGTACCGGTTCCGGTCGGTGTCCTGTGCGTGGTGATGTTCGTCGCCGGAGCCACCGTCGAGGTGTTCGGGGTGTCGTGGATGACGGCGCTGCACCAGGAGATCCCCGAGGAGAAGCTCTCCCGGATAGCGGCGTACGACTGGCTCGGCTCGATCGCGCTGATGCCGGTCGCCGCCGCGGCGGCGGGCCCGGCGGAGTCGGCCTTCGGCCGGACGGCGGCCCTGTGGGGGTGCGCGGCCCTGGTCGCCCTGGTCACGGCGGGGACGCTGTGCGTACCGGAGGTACGGAACCTGCGGCGGCGCACCGGATCACCGACCTGCTCCGAACCGCAGGCCGCGAACGGCTCAGCCGATGCCGAACGCTCCGTCGGGGGGCTCGGGTGACGGTACGGCGTCCTCGTCCCGGACGGGTCGCGCGCCGCCGATGAAGTCCCGTACCGCGAGCCCGTGTTCGAGTCGCGCCGGGAAGGCGTCCGAGGCCACGAGCCGGGTCAGGGCCACCGTGTCGACGGGTCGGTGGGCGGCGACGAGCACCGCGTTGCCGAACCGCCGTCCGCGCAGCACACCCGGTTCCGCGATCAGCGCCAGCTCCCCGAACACCGCGCCGAACGTGGCGAGTTGGGAGCGCAGGAACCCGAAGGGCGCGGAGTCCGCGAGGTTGGCGAGGTAGTACCCGTCTGCCCGCAGCACACGCTCGGCCTCGCGGGCGTACGCCACGGAGGTCAGGTGCGCCGGAACCCGCGTCCCGCCGAAGACGTCCGCGACGACCACGTCCGCCGAACCGTCCGGCGCCGCCTCCAGCCATGCCCGGGCGTCGGCGCCGTGCACGGTGATCCCGGCACCGTCCGGCACCGGCAGATGCTCGGCGACCAGCTCCAGCAGCCCCCGGTCCGCCTCCACGACGTCCTGCCGCGAACCGGGTCGGGTCGCCGCCAGGTACCGGGGCAGCGTGAGCGCCCCGCCGCCCAGATGCACCACGTCCAGCGGGCGCCCCGGCTCCGCGACGGTGTCCAGCACATGCCCCAGCCGCCGCGTGTACTCGAACTCCAGATACGTCGGCGCGTCCAGGTCCACATACGACTGCGGCGCCCCGTCGACGGTCAGCAGCCAGGCCCGCGCCCGATCCACGTCGGGCATCAGCTTGGCGGTCCCGTGATCAACGTCCCGGGTCACGGGTATCGGCTCGTTCACGGGTCCATTGTGCCGGGGTGGTGGGAGGCGGCGGGGCGTGCGGCTTTGTGCGCGCTCCGGGCGTGGGGCGTGAGCCTTGAGTTGGAGCGGCCCGGCCCGCGAGGTCGCCCGAGCGCGTGTGCGTGCGGTCGCGCTGTGGAGTTGCCGGTCGTACCGGACCCGCGACACGCGAGCACGGGCGCGTGAGGGCGCCGGGGGCGCGAGCCCGCCCGGCGGCACTCCCTCCGGCACTGGAACCCGTGGGCCGTGTCCCGTCGGCCCGTCAGACCCCCCACACCTCCCCCACCTCCGCCGCGTGCGCCGCCGCCTGTTCCCGCCCCGCGCGAGCGGCCGGCGCCCGTACCGCCGGGTCGAGCGGGTTGCGGCCGTACGCCTGCTTCGCCTCCGGGGACGGATGGACGGCGACCGCGCGGGCCCCCTGTTCCACGAGCCGCTGCGTCTGGTCTGCGGCCGAGGCCAGCGGGCCGCCGCCCACGGCCATGGGCGCGAGGACGACGACCCGGTCGTAGCCCTCGGCGAGATGGGCGTTGGCCGGCGAGTGGATACCGCCGTCCATCCACACCCGACCCTCGATCGAGACCGGGGGCCACACACCGGGAACCGCGCAACTCGCGGCGACCGCGTCGACAAGGGTCGGCCCGCTGTCCTTGTCGAAGACCCGCAGCTCACCGGTCGCGGTGTCCACGGCGGTGAGGCGCAGGGCACGATCGGGCCACTCCGGCGAGACGAGCCTGCTCTCTATCGCGGCGCGCCGGGCCGCCGCGTCGGGCGTCCTTGCGGCGAGCGCCATACGGCCGATCCTCCGGCCGTACGCCTCGGGAGTGCGCGAGGTCAGGGCCGCCGCCACATAGCGGAACAGCAGACCGACGCCGAGTCGGCTCGGGATCTCGCCCTCGGGGGCCGTGAGTTGGCGCTCGTAGAGCTCCTTCAGCGTGCCCGCCGACAGTTGCGCGCCGACGCTCGAACCGGCCGACGTACCGATCACGACATCGGCGTCGCCGAGATCCACGCCCGCCTCGCCCAGCCCGTACAGCATCCCGGCCATCCAGCCGATGCCGCTGATGCCCCCGCCGCCCAGCACAAGTGCCTTGCCCGCCATGGTGCCCCCATCTCTCCATCGCCCGCCACGACTGCCTCCGCGATCAAGTCTTGCGCACGGCACTGACAATGACCGTTGCGGGCCGGGCGGGCCCCCTTCGAACGCGCGAAGGTGCCCGCCCCCTCGGGGACGGGCACCTCGCTCATTCAGCCGACCTCCGTCACCGTGCCCGCGCCGACCGTGCGGCCGCCCTCGCGGATCGCGAAGCCGAGCCCCGGCTCCAACGGGACCTCACGGCCCAGCTCCACCGACATCGTGACGGTGTCCCCCGGGCGCGCGACCGCCGTCTCGCCGAGGTCGATGTCGCCGACGACGTCCGCGGTGCGGATGTAGAACTGCGGCCGGTAGCCGGTCGACACCGCGGTCGTCCGGCCGCCCTCGCGGGCCGACAGGACGTACACCTGCGCCGAGAAGCGCCGACTGGGCACGACGCTGCCGGGCGCCGCGACGATGTGCCCGCGACGGACCGCGTCGCGCGGCACCCCGCGCAGCAGCAGCGCCACGCTGTCCCCGGCCTGCGCCTCCTCCATGGGCTTGCCGAAGGTCTCCAGACCCGTGACCACCGTCTCGACGGCGGCCCCGAGCACTTCGATCCGGTCGCCCACCCGGACCGTGCCGCGCTCGATCGCGCCCGTGACCACCGTGCCGCGTCCGGTGATGGTGAGCACGTTCTCGACCGGCAACAGGAACGGCGCGTCCAAGTACCGCTCGGGCATGGGCACATACGTGTCCACGGCGTCGAGCAGCGCGTCGATCGACGCCGTCCAACGCGGGTCCCCCTCAAGGGCCTTGAGGCCGGACACCCGTACGACGGGTACGGAGTCGCCGCCGTAGCCGTTCGCGGTGAGCAGTTCGCGGACCTCCAGCTCCACGAGGTCGGTGAGCTCCTCGTCACCTGCGTCGGCCTTGTTGAGCGCGACCACGATGTGGTCGACCCCCACCTGCCGGGCGAGCAGCACGTGTTCGGCGGTCTGCGGCATGATCCCGTCGAGCGCGGAGACGACGAGGATCGCCCCGTCGAGCTGCGCGGCCCCGGTGACCATGTTCTTGACGTAGTCGGCGTGGCCCGGCATGTCCACGTGCGCGTAGTGCCGGGTGTCGGTCTCGTACTCGACGTGCGCGATGTTGATGGTGATGCCGCGCGCGGCCTCCTCCGGCGCCCGGTCGATGCGGTCGAACGGGACGAAGGTGGACGCGCCGCGCTCGGCGAGGACCTTGGTGATGGCGGCGGTCAGGGTGGTCTTGCCGTGGTCGACATGGCCCATCGTGCCGATGTTGAGATGCGGTTTCGTGCGGACGTATGCCGTCTTGGACATGGCGGTACCTCGAAGCCTGGCGAAGTGGATTGCGGGGACCCCGAGGACTCGCCGACCCTCCCCCTGCGGGGTCCGCCGGACGATCCGGAGAGGGTCAGCTTCGGGCGCCGTCGACTGCGGCCGCTAGAACAGGAACGAGAACGAGCGCGGGAACGGCAGCCTTCGGGGCATCCGCGACCGCGGATGCTGCGAGGTGGAAGGCGTACCGGAACATGACGCCGATCATTGCCGACGCTTTGCCCCACGTCGAACGATTTATCAGCACCGGGACTTCAGAAGGGACTTCAGGACTCGCTGTTCGTCAGGGCCCGATGTTCTTCAGGGCCCGATGTTCTTCAGGGCCCGATGTTCTTCAGAGCCTCGCGCACCGACAGCGGCGCGAACCGGCCCTTCTCCCTCGCCAGGAAGCCCCGTACCGCCTCCGGGTCCGTCTTCGCGTACTCGCGCAGGCACCAGCCGATGGCCTTGCGGATGAAGAAGTCGGGGTGTCCGGACTGACGCAGGCAGTACGCGAAGAGGCGTTCGGTGTCGGTGCGTTCCTTGAAGCGCAACTGGTGGAGCAGGGCCGTACGGGCCACCCACAGGTCGTCGTCGACGATCCACGCGTCCATGTCGGCCGTCAGTTTCGGATCGGCGGCGACCAGGCCTCCCACTACGTGGGAGGCGAGTGCGTCCACGGTGTCCCACCACGGGACCGTGGAGACGAGATGCCGGGCGACCGGCAGAAAGCCGGACGTGCAGTGCCTCACATGGCGGCGCAGGTAATCGACCGCGAAGTACAGGTACTCGCGCTCCGGCAGTTCCCAGCAGCGCAGGGCGATCGCGGTGCAGTCGGTCTCGTCCGGGTGGGGCGTGCCCTCCAGGACCGTGCGGGACAAAGCCCTGCGTACGGGCGTGGTCAGGCCGAGGAAGGGCGCGATGTCCTTCATGTAGGCCCGCATCGGAACCGCCCGCTCCGGGTCGGCCGCGGCGGCGTACGTGACGGTGAGCCGCTCCAGCACGGTGTCGGCGAGAACACTGCCCGGCACCTCCAGGGTGCCCGCACCTGTGACGCTCATGAGACGAACCATACGGCGATCACATACACAGGTCGGTTAGGGTCGCCGACATGCTCGCCGATGCCGCCACCGACTCTGTGGGCACCCGCTCTGGGGGCACCGCCACGTCCGTCGTCGCTGTCGCGCCCGTGCCGCCCGTCGTCCCGACCGGCTTCGCCGCGCGCTGCACGAGAGCCCTGCTCTCACCGTGGTCCCGGCTGTCGCTGCTCCTCGTCCTGCTCGCCGGGGCGGCTTCGACCGTGCTGCTCTTCCACCCGCAGCGGCTCCTCTCGGACGGCTGGCCGCCCCAACTCACCGGCGCCATGGCCGCGTTGGTGTTCGCCGCGGCCTACGGCCTGTGCAGCGTGGCGTTCGTACCGCGCCCGCTGCTCAACCTCGCGGCGGGCGCGCTGTTCGGCTCCCAGCTGGGCACCGCCTCGGCGCTGGCGGGCACGGTGCTCGGGGCCGGGATCTCCTTCGGTCTCGGCCGCATCCTGGGCCAGGACGCGCTGCGCCCGCTGCTGCGAGGCCGGTGGCTCAAGGCGGCGGACGGGCAGCTCAGCAAGCACGCCTTCCGTTCGATGATGGCGGCCCGGCTTTTCCCGGGGCTGCCGTTCTGGGGCGTGAACTACTGCGCCGCCGTCTCCCGGATGCGCTGGATGCCGTTCCTGGTCGCGACGGCACTCGGCTCGCTCCCGAACACCGCCGCGTACGTCGTCGCCGGCGCCCGGGCCTCCAGCCCCACGTCTCCGGCGTTCCTGATCGCCATGGCCTGCATCGCCCTGCCTGCCCTCGGCGGCGCGGTGGTGGCCTGGCGCAAGCGCCACCACCTGCGTCCCCAGTGACACTCAGACAGTCCCGACTCAGACAGGCTCGACTCAGGCAGTCCCGAGTCAGACAGTGCCGACTCAGACAGGCTCGACTCAGACAGTCTCGATGATCATCGCGTTGGCGAGACCCCCCGCCTCGCACATCGTCTGCAGCCCGTAGCGCGCTCCCCGGTCCCGCATCGCGTGCACGAGCGTGGTCGTCAGCCGGGTGCCGCTCGCGCCGAGGGGATGACCGATCGCGATGGCCCCGCCGTGCACGTTGACCTTGGCGAGGTCGGCGCCCGTCTCCTGCTGCCAGGCCAGAACGACGCTGGAGAACGCCTCGTTGACCTCGAACAGGTCGATGTCGTCGAGGGTGAGCGAGGCCCTGCGCAGCACCTTCTCGGTGGCCGGTATGACACCGGTGAGCATGAGCAGCGGATCGGAGCCGGTCACCGCGAAGCTGTGCAGCCGGGCCAGCGGGCGCAGCCCCAGACGGGCCGCCGTCTCGCTGGACGTGATCAGGACGGCGGAGGCACCGTCGTTGATCGGGCTGGAGTTGCCGGCGGTGATGTTCCACTCGATCCCCGGGAACCGCTCGGCCCAACTCGGGTCGTAGAAGGCGGGCTTGAGGCCGCCCAGGACCTCGGCGCTGCTGCCGGGTCGCACGCACTCGTCGCGCGTGGCGCCCGCCAGGGGTGTCACCTGGGCGTCGAAGAGGCCCGCGTCCCAGGCGGCGGCCGCCTTCTGATGCGAGGAGACCGCGAAGTCGTCCAACTGGTCGCGCGTCATCGACCACTTGGCGGCGATGAGTTCGGCGCTGATGCCCTGCGGGACCAGACCCTCCGGGTAGCGTGCGGCGACTCCGGGGCCGAAGGGGTCCGTGCCGGGCAGCACGGCCGACCCCATCGGCACCCGCCCCATGGACTCCACTCCGCAGGCCACCACCAGGTCGTACGCCCCGGAAAGCACGCCCTGCGCCGCGAAGTGCACGGCCTGCTGGGAGGAACCGCACTGACGGTCCACCGTGGTCGCGGGCACCGACTCCGGGAAGCCCGCGGACAGCACGGCCTGCCGGGTGATGTTGACGGACTGCTCACCGACCTGGGTGACCGTGCCGCCGATGACGTCGTCGATGAGGGCCGGGTCGATCCCGGTGCGCTCGACGAGGGTGCGCAGGGTGTGCGAGAGGAGTTCGACGGGGTGGACCTGAGCGAGGGAGCCGTTCGGCTTGCCCTTGCCCACGGGGGTGCGTACGGCTTCGACGATCACTGCGTCACGCATGGTGCGGGCCTCCACAGCAGCCAGAGAACAACGACCGGAACTACTAGTGAGTAGGAAATCCAAACTCACCATAGCTCCGTCAGTTGGAAAAACAAACCCTCCTCTAAAATGGGTGCCATGGCCCCTCCCAAAGACAAGTCCGCCCCCAAAGACAAGTCCGCCCCCCAAGACAAGCCCGTCCCCAAAGACAAGAACAAAGACCCGCGCCCCTGCTCGATCGCCGACGCCCTCGCACTCGTCGGCGAGAAGTACTCCCTGCTCGTCCTGCGGGAGGTGTGCCTGGGCAATCGCCGCTTCGACCAGCTGGTCCGCAACATCGGTGCCCCGCGCGACGTCCTGGCCACCCGGCTGCGCCGCCTCGTCGACGCCGGGATCCTCACCCGGCGGACCTACAGCGAACACCCGCAGCGCTTCGAGTACCGGCCCACCGAGGCGGGTCTCGAACTGGAGCCGGTCCTGATGACCCTCATGGCGTGGGGCGACCGTCATCTCCGAAAGGATCCGCTCGACCGCCCCATGGTGGTCGAGCACATCTGCGGCAACGAACTGGTCCCGACGGTCACCTGCGCGGCCTGCGGAGCCCCCGTCCGCCACGAGGACCTGACGGCCCACCCGCAGTCGCCGGGCTGGACCGTGACGGGCCCGGCAGCGGCGTAGAAACCGCTCGGCCTCAGACGGTTCCCTTGTAGACGTCATAGACGTCCAACCGCCCGCACATCCCGAACTTCCCGTACGCCGAAGGCTGTTCGGCCCGTACGGCGGCGTCGGCGAGGTGGGAGAAGTCGCCCCGGTCGAGCCGGTCGAGCTGCTCCCCCGTGGCCGCGGCGGCGGCCCGCGCACCCCGCTCCCAGCGCTCGCGCCACTCCGCGAGCCGGGGCCGTACCAGCGCGGCGGCGGCCCGGTGGAACGCGGCCAGCGCTTCCGGGCCGTCGGCGGAGCGCAGCGCCTCGTAGCCCTCCAGGGCGAGGTCGCGGCGGGCCCGGGCGACCCGTTCCTGTTCCGCCTCGGGCGCGTCGGCCGGGATGACGGTGGCGGCGGCGTACGTCTCCGGGTCGGTGAGGTACCGGGGCGGCAGGGTGAGTACCGCGTCGCCCGCCTCGGGCAGTCCGCTGTTCTGCATGAGGACGGTGATGCGCAGTTCGCCCTCGTTGACGAGCCGGTGGATGGTCCCGGGCGTGAACCAGGCGACCGTTCCGGCCGCGAGCGGAGTGACCTCGTACCGGGACGTGGTGCCGGACATTGTCAGCGTCTGCACCGCACCGCGCCCGCCGGTGACGACGTACCCCTCCGAACAGGCCAGGTGCATATGGGGAGTTCCGCCGCACACGCCACTGTCAGCGCCGACCTCGGCCGGCCAGTCGTAGACGGAGAGATGCGAGACGGCGACCCCACCCGGCAGTCCGCCGAAGCCGAAACTCTCGGCGCTCACCACGGCCGCGCCTCCAGGTACTTGGCGATCTCCTCCCGCTCCCATGCCCCGTCGGCGACGACGACCCGGTAGCGCCGGGTGAGCGTGTCGCCGGGGTCGAGCACCAGCTCGTCGTAGAAGGCGTAGGAGGGGGCGATTCCCGCGAACGGCTCGTTGCGTACGAACCAGTGGTCGGGGTGGGTGCCCTGGGCGCCGGTGTGGTCGTTCTCGGGGGCGTGCGCGAAGACGATCGTCGCGTGGCCGTCGGTGCCGTCGTGTTCTCCGGAGACGGCGAGCCAGGGGCCCTGGGAGCCCATCAGCCCGGGGCCCTCGCCGTCGGGGCCGATGATGCGGCCGTCGCGGAAGGCGCGCGGGCCGCGCCAGAACAGACCGGTATACCCCGCCGCCTCGCGCCCGTGGGTGGTGGGGCTGCCGAACAGCAGGGGCTCGTCGCGGCGGTTCGTCACGGAGCTCGTCCAGGTCAGCGCCCAGGAGCCCGACTCCGTGTCGACGTCGTGCACCTCGATCCGGCGCTGCTCGTCGGCCCAGAGTTCGCCGCTGTAGGGGTGCCAGGTCAGCCGCTCGGCGATGACGAGGCGCTCCTCGCCCGAGTCGATGTGCGTGTCGATCTCGTCGAAGGCGACATGGACCATCGACCCGACCCGCTCCGGGAGTTCGAGATACCCCTCGCCGTGGACGTATGTGTTGCCGCCCCACAGGTTCTGGCCGGAGAGATGCGAGGCGGTGAACTGCAGGCCCTTGTGCCAGCGGTGGTCGTTGGGCCGGTAGTCCGTGACGATGTCGCCGGCCAGCGTCCTGATCGGGTGGAGATACGGCTTGGGTGCCTCCCAGGCCGCCTCGGGCCGGTACACGTAGCTGAACAGCTCGACGCCGGTGGTCGGTTCGGTCACCGTGATGCGGTCGCCGTGGGCGTGGACGATACGCAGGCCGGTCATGCCGACACCTCCTCGCGCGCCACGGGCGCCCAGCCGGGGGCGCCGCCGTGCAGCGCCGTGTAATAGGGGTCGCCGGGGCCGATCTCGCCGGCCCGAACGGTCGTGTCCGTGAACGCCGACTTGTAGAGCGCGGTGATCAGCTCCAGGCTGGTGCGCCCGTCGGTGCCGCTGGCGCGCGGCCGTTCGCCGGCCCGCATGCTGACGACGAGTTCCCGCAGCTGCTCCAGATGTGAACTCGGCACGTCGGGGCCGAAGTTCTGCCAGGCGGCGGCCTCCTCGCCCGAGACGTCCGGGGCGGGGGTGATGCGCCAGTTGTCGTTGCCGTGGCCGTAGAGGTGGGTGAGCTCGACGGTGGCACGCTCGCAGTCGATGCGGATGCGGCTGACCTCGTCGGGGCTCAGGACGCTGTTGACGACGGTCGCCATCGCGCCGTTCGCGAAGCGGACCAGGGCGGTCGAGACGTCCTCGGTCTCCACGTCGTGGACCAGCCGCCCGGCCATGGCCTTGACTTCGCTCCACGGCCCGAGCAGATCGAGCAGCAGGTCCATCTGGTGGATGCCGTGTCCCATGGCGGGACCGCCGCCCTCGGTCGCCCAGCGTCCGCGCCAGGGCACGGCGTAGTAGGCGGTGTCGCGGTACCAGGTGGTCTGGCAGTGCGCCACGAGCGGCCGGCCCATGGCCTGCTCGTCGAGCAGCCGGCGCACATGCCGGGTGCCCGAGCCGAAGCGGTGCTGGAAGACGATGGAGGCGTACGGCCCCCCGTCCTTCCCTTCCTCGTCCTCCACGGCGTCGAAGTCGGCCAGCGTCGGCACCGGCGGCTTCTCGCACCACACCCAGGCGCCGGCCCGCAGCGCGGCGACGGTCTGCGCGCGGTGCAGGGTGGGCGGGGTGCAGATGGTGACGAGATCGGGCCGCTGTTCCCGGAGCATCTGCTCCAGGTCGGTGTAGGCGTGCGGGATCCCGGCCGCGGCGCAGAAGGACTCGACCGAGTTGGCATCGATGTCAACGGCCGCGACCACCTCGGTCTCGCCCTCCTCGGCGAGCCGGGCGAGCGCGGGGAAATGGGAACCGCGGCCGATGGCACCGGCGCCGACCACGGCCGCCCTGATGCGGCGGCCGGCGAGCGGCGGCAAGGGCTGGAACGCCCCGGGGTGGGTGGCGGGTGTGGACATGGGCGTGATCAGCACTCCTCCGGAGACAGCGAGCGCGTCCAGCAAGCGCTTTCCTCCGCTGCAACGTATGCGCCGCCCCCGCGCCTGGTCAACACCGCACACCCGGAGTCGCCCGACCGCCCGCGAAACCCCCGCGTCCGGCCTGTCATACCGGGACGCTACGCTGCCCCTCATACACACTCGATCACCGTGCGCGGCGTTTTGGTGTGTCCTTTGCCCCTCCGCGAGCAGCACTTGGACTCCGTAACTCCATGTCTTGGTTTGAATCCCTCATCCTCGGACTCGTCCAGGGGCTGACCGAGTTCCTGCCCGTGTCGTCCAGTGCGCATCTCCGGCTGACGGCGGCCTTCTCCGGCTGGAAGGACCCGGGTGCTGCCTTCACGGCGATCACCCAGCTCGGCACGGAGGCGGCGGTGCTGATCTACTTCCGCCAGGATGTGGGGCGGATTCTCGCCGCGTGGTTCCGGTCGCTCACCAACAAGGAGATGCGGCGCGACCACGACGCCCAGATGGGCTGGCTGGTGATCGTCGGCTCCATCCCGATCGGGGTGCTCGGGGTCACGCTCAAGGACCAGATCGAGGGGCCGTTCCGTGATCTGCGGATCACCGCCACGATGCTGATCGTGATGGGCGTCGTCATCGGCGTCGCCGACCGCCTCGCGGCCCGCGACGAGACGGGCGGCCGGCACCGGGCGCCCAAGCAGCGCAAAACGCTTGTGGACCTCAACGCCAAGGACGGCCTGCTGTACGGCCTCTGCCAGGCGATGGCACTGGTCCCCGGCGTCTCCCGCTCGGGCGCGACCATCAGCGGCGGCCTGTTCATGGGCTACACCCGTGAGGCGGCGGCCCGTTACTCCTTCCTCCTCGCCATGCCGGCCGTACTGGCCTCGGGCGCCTTCGAGTTGAAGGACGCGGCCGAGGAGGGACACATCGCATGGGGTCCGACGATGTTCGCGACGGCGATCGCGTTCGCGGTCGGATACGCGGTCATCGCCTGGTTCATGAAGTTCATCTCGCACAAGAGCTTCATGCCGTTCGTCTGGTACCGCATCGCCCTCGGCATCGTCATCATCGCGCTGGTCACGGCGGGCGTACTGAGCCCGCACGCGGCCGAGTCGGCGGGCTGAACTACCCCTCGGGCAGGGCGAGGGCCCAAGCCTCGGGAGCGATCCCGACGCCGTTGGCGACGTAGGCGATCGTGCGGTACCACCCGGCCAGTACGAGGAGTTCGAGGGCCTCGCGCTCGTCGAGGTGCTCCCGCAGGCCGGACCAGACGGGGTCGCTCAGCCGTGCGCCCGCGTCGAGTTCGTCGACGGCCCGGAGCAGCGCCGACTGCCGTGGCGACCAGGCCGGGTCGTCCGGGGTGCCGGTCACGGTCAACGTGACTTGTTCCGGGGTGAGTTGGGCGGCTTCGGCGTACGCCGCCATGTGGACGCCCCACTCGTAGCCACAGCCGGCGCGGGCGCAGACACGGGCGATCACGAGTTCGCGGTCGGCGGCGCCCAGGCGGCCGTGAACGAGCAGTCCGGCACCCAACGCCCGCATGCGGGAGGCGAGTTCGGGGTGGCGTTCGAGGACCTTGAAGAGCATGAGGGGTTCGTGGGCGACACCGGGCGGCATCCAGCGGTGCAGGGCGCGGTCGGTGTCGGGGGTGTAGGGCGGGGTGACTCCTTCGATGCGCTGTCTCATGTGCACCGACTCTTGCGCTTCGGAAATCGAAGCGCAAGAGTGAAGCAGGAGATCGCCACCAGCCGTGTGAGGAGGCCCTGTTGGAACCGAACCCGCTGCCTGGTCGCCCCGTGCGCGGATCGACCACCGGCCGCCCCGTCATGGCCGCACTCGATCTCCTCGGCCGCCGCTGGGCCCTCCGCGTGATCTGGGAACTCCACCGGCAGGGCACCCCGATCGGCTTCCGCGAACTGCGCCGCCGCTGCGACGACATGTCCTCCAGCGTCCTCTCCACCCGCCTCACGGAGCTGCTCGAGGCGGACATAGCGGCGCGCACCCCGGACGGATCTGCCTGGCGGCTGACCCCGCTCGGCACGGACCTGGTGACCGCGATGGAGCCACTGTCCGAGTGGTCTCGTATGTGGGCCGAGCAGCAAGGGAGAGCCAACCAATGCCGTTGACCCAGCAGTTCGCCCGCGTGACGTCCGAGTACCTCGACGGCTGCCGCGCTGCGGCGCTCGCCGCGTCCGACGAGTCCCCGGGCTGGGACCCGCCGGACGCCTGCCTGCTCGACACCGACTGGGCGATATGGGGCCTCATCCACCACTGCCGCTCGACCGGCGCCGACCCGCAGGTGATCGCGCTGCTCGACCGCGCCGTCACGGGCGACCCCGACAGGGATGTGGAATTCCTGAACCACGAGAAGATCTACGACGGTTTCGGCGACCCACCCCGCCTGCTCACCCCGACCGCCGTCACCGACGTCGCCGCCGCGCTGGACCGCATCCGACTCGACGACCTCCTCTCGGAGTTGCCGACGTCCACCGAAGAAGCGGCAACCGCCTGCGGGTTCGGCGCCGGCTTCGAGGGCGACGTACGGGCCCACCTGACCGAACACTTCGTCGCCATGCGGGAGTTCTACCGAGTCGCCGCGCACCATGCGCAGTGCGTCGTCACCTGGGTCGACTGAACGCCCGCACCGTGCCCGTGACCAACCCCATACGGTCTGAGTAGCCGTCCGGTAGCGCAGTGTCAGTCCTTGCCCCTAGGCTGTTGCGCATGTCCCCCGATTCCGTGACCCCTGGTTCCGTGCGGTCTGCTTACGAGGTGAACGAGCAGATCCGGGCTCTCTGGCTGCGCGCGGGCGGATCGCTCTCCACCCAGGAGCGGGAGGAATACGAGCTGTTGGTGGTCGAGTGGGCCGCGGCGATACGCGACGAGGTCATCGAGGCGGCCTGAGCGGCCGGCGGCCACACCCGAGCACCGGCCCATCGCACCCCTCACCGCCCGCCCGACACCCGCAGCACCGTGCCCGTCGTGTACGACGCGTCCGGTGACATCAGCCAGGCGATGGCCGCGGCGATCTCCTCGGGCTGTCCGGGGCGGCGCAGCGGAATCGACGTGGACACGCGTTGTGCGCGGTCGGGGTCGCCCATTCTCGCGTGGATCTCGGTGTCGACGATGCCGGGCGCGACCGCGTTGACGCGGATGCCGTCGGGGCCGAGTTCCTTGGCGAGGCCCAGGGTGAGGGTGTCGACGGCGGCCTTCGTCGCGGCGTAGTGGACGTAGTCCCCGGGGCTGCCGAGCGTGGCGGCGGACGACGACACGTTCACGATCACGCCGTTGCCCCGGGCCGTCATGGCCTGCGCGGCGCGGCGTGAACACAGCAGTGTGCCGAGCAGGTTGACCTCGACGACCTGGCGCAGGTCGGCGGTGTCGACGTCCGCGAGCCGGCCGAACGGTCCGGTCACCCCGGCGTTGTTCACCAGCCCGGTGACCGGCCCGAGGTGTCGCTCCGCCGCGGTGAACAGCCGCTCCACGTCCGCCTCCACGGACGTGTCCGCGCCGACGCACACGGCCCGTACCCCGGACTGCCGTGCCCTGTCCGCCACCTGCTCGGCCGCCTTCGCGTCCCGGAGGTACCCCACGACCACGTCGTGCCCCTCCTCCGCGAGCCGCAGACAGGTCGCGGCGCCGATGCCCCGGCCGCCTCCGGTGACGACCGTGACAAGACGCTTCATGCGTACTTCCCTTCAAGCTTCCCTTCAAGGGAGAAGCCGACTGCGCTCACCCTCGGAAACGCACACCTGTCCGAACACCACCGAATGTTCCCCACGTTGTCCCCCCGTACCCCTTGGCTCGGCACACGGAGTGACCAACACTTGCCCGATGACGCAGCGTGTGGAACTGGCGATCGTGATGGACCGGCTGGCCGTGGACGAAGTGATCACCGAGTACGCGGTGGCCGTGGACGACGGCGACTGGGAGGCGTACCGGAAACTGTTCGCGCCGAACGGACGGGCCGACTACCGGTCCGCCGGCGGCATCGAGGGAAACGTGGAGGAGATCGCCGGGTGGCTCGCCGAGAGCATGCGGCTGTTCCCGATGCGGCAGCATCTGATCGTGAACCGGCGCATCCGTTTCGGCGCCCTGGACCAGAACACGGATGACACCGCGCGCGTCCAGGCCGACTACGTCAATCCGATGCGCTTCACCAAAGAAGACGGCAGCGACACCTCCACCGCGCCCGACTTCGTGTGCGGCGGGCGCTACGAGTTCGGGCTGCTGCGGACGTACGACGGCTGGCGGCTGACCGAGGTCGTCGTGGCGGAGAAGTGGCGGCGCCTTCCTGAGCGGCGCCCGGAGGCCGTGATCAACTGAGCCGACCGGATCGGCGTCCACTGTCAGGGATCGTCCGCGACACGCACACTGGAGCCACCAGCGGGTAGGGGGTTCATATGAAGGCCTTCGGCGACTGGCTCGTCTCCCCCTGGCGGCGCTCACTGCTCGCCGTACTCGCGGGCGCGCTGCCCGTGTTCGCGTTCCCCGCGCCGTCGTGGTGGTGGTTCGCCTATGTCGCGCTCGTCCCGTGGATCCTGCTGACCCGCTCGGCGCCCACCGGGCGGCGGGCGGCGTACGACGGCTGGTGCGGCGGGCTCGGGTTCATGCTGGCCGTGCACAGCTGGCTGGTGCCGAGCCTGAGTGTGTTCATCGTGGTCATCGCAGGCCTGTTGGGCGTGCTCTGGGCGCCGTGGGGCTGGCTGGTGCGCCGCTTCCTCGGTGGTGTGCCGTCGCCCCGACGGGGGGCCGCCGCGCTGCTCGTGCTGCCCTCGGGCTGGCTGATGGTCGAACTGGTGCGGTCCTGGCAGGGGTTGGGCGGCCCCTGGGGTCTGCTCGGCTCCACGCAGTGGCAGGTGGAACCGGCGTTGCGGCTCGCCTCGGTCGGCGGGGTGTGGCTGCTGAGCTTCCTGGTGGTGGCCGTCAATGTGGCGGTCGCCGTGCTGGTCGCGGTCCGTGAGGTACGGGTGCCGGCGGTCGCCGGGCTCGTCGCCACCGCCGCCGTGACCTCGGCGGCCTGGGTGTGGTCACCGCGTCCCGACATCGACGGCCGGGTGCGGATCGCCGTCGTACAGCCCGGAATGATCGACGGCGACGACAGCGGCGAGCGGCGCTTCGACCGCGAGGAGCAGCTCACCCGCCAACTCGCCGGTCAGCACGTCGACTTGATCGCCTGGGGCGAGAGCAGCGTCAGCTTCGACCTCACCAAGCGGCCCGATCTCGCGCGCCGTATCGCGGCCCTCTCCGAGGAGACCGGCGCCGACATCCTGGTCAACGTGGACGCCGAGCGCTCCGACAAGCCCGGCATCTACAAGAGTTCGGTCCTGGTCGGCCCGAAGGGGCTCACCGGCGACCGCTACGACAAGATGCGGCTTGTCCCCTTCGGGGAGTACATCCCGTTCCGCTCGCTGCTCGGCTGGGCCACCTCCGTCGGCAAGGCGGCGGGCGTCGACCGCAGGCACGGCACCGAGCAGGTCCTGATGAACGTGGGGCACGGGTTGCGCATCGGCCCACTGGTCTGCTTCGAGACCGCGTTCCCCGACATGAGCCGCCATCTCGCCCAGGACGGCGCCGACATCCTCCTCGCCCAGTCCTCGACCTCGTCCTTCCAGAACAGCTGGGCCCCCGAACAGCACGCCACCCTCGCCGCCCTGCGCGCCGCCGAGACCGGCCGCCCGATGGTCCACGCCACCCTGACCGGCGTCTCCGCCGTCTACGGCCCGAGCGGCGAACGCGTCGGCCCCTGGCTCGGCACGAACTCGGACACGACTCGGGTCTACGACGTCCCGCTCGCGCACGGCGTCACGCCGTACGTCCGCTACGGCGCCTGGCCGGTGGGCCTGGCGCTGCTGGTGCTCGCGGCCATGTGCGCCGGTGAGGGCGCCACGGCGTTCAGGCTGCGGCGGACCGCTCCGCAACCGCTCGTACCACCCGCTCGCACAGCTCATGAGTCGCCAGCGCGTCCCGGGCGCTGAGCACCTTCCCCGCCCGTACGGCGTCCAGGAAGGCGAGTACGGCCTGCTCGATGCCGCGCTGCCGGGCCACCGGGACCCAGTCCCCACGGCGCCGTACGGTCGGCTGCCCCTTGTGGTCGACGACCTCGGCGAGGTTGACGACCTGACGCTTGGTGTCCTGCCCCGAGACCTCCAGGATCTCCTCCACCGAGCCGCTGAGCCGGTTCATCACCCCGAGCGCGGTGAAGCCGTCGCCGGAGAGCTGGAGCACGAGGTGGTGCAGCAGTCCGTCCCGGGTGCGGGCGCGCACGGTCACGTCGTCGACCGGCCCGGGCACCAGGAACCGCAGGGTGTCCACGATGTGGATGAAGTCGTCCAGGATCATCGCGCGCGGCTCCTCCGGGAGCCCGATCCGGTTCTTCTGCATGAGGATCAGCTCGCGCGGATGGTCGGCGCACTGCGCGTACCCGGGGGCGTAGCGTCGGTTGAAGCCGACCGCGAGCGACACGTTCCGCTCCTCCGCGAGCCGCACCAGGCGCTCGGAGTCGGCGAGTTGGTATGCGAGCGGCTTGTCGACGTACGTCGGTACGCCCGCCGCAAGCAGCCTGGTGACGATCTCGGGGTGCGCGGTGGTGGGCGCGTGCACGAACGCGGCGTCGAGGTCCTGCGCGAGGAGTGCGTCGAGGTCCGTGTGGCGCCGGTCCGCCGGCAGGTGAAGGGCGTCGGCGACGCGGGCGAGGGTGGCGGGCGTGCGGGTCTGCAGATGCAGTTCGACGCCGGGCAGGGCGCCCAGAACCGGCAGGTAGGCCTTCTGCGCGATGTCACCGAGTCCGATGCAGCCGACCTTCACGGAGCCTCCCTGGCGCTCGCCCAGCGGTACGTTCCCGGAAGCATACGGCGGGGTGATATCCGGTGGTGCGGGCGGACCGGGCACGCGAGGATGCGGGCATGACGATCGAGCGCAGTGAACCCGCGACCACCGCCGACGAACGCAGCATGCTGGACGGCTGGCTGAATTATCACCGCGAGACCCTCGCCCTGAAGTGCGAGGGTCTGACCGACGAACAGCTGAGGACCACTTCCGTGGAGCCCTCCACGCTGTCGCTCATGGGCCTGGTGCGGCACATGGCGGAGGTGGAGCGGAGCTGGTACCGCCGGGTCATGGCCGACGAGCAGGTGGGCCCGATCTACTTCACCGAGGAGGATCCGGACGGCGACTTCCATGTCACCGAGGCCGACACCTGGGCGGAGGCGCACGCCACCTGGCGGGCCGAGATCGAGGCGGCGAACGAGCGCGCGGCCCGGTTCACCCTGGACGACATCTCCTTGGGCAAGCACCGGCGCACCGGCGAGAGCTTCAACCTGCGCTGGATCCACACCCACATGATCGAGGAGTACGCGCGGCACAACGGCCACGCCGATCTGCTCCGGGAGCGGATCGACGGGAGCACCGGCGACTGACCGGCGTCACGTCACCCGGGGCGGGCGCGGGCCGTCCGTAAGGGGGCGGAGATCACCCGTGTGGGGCATCATCCGCCCGTCCGCTGTCACAAAGCGGGCCGGAACCAGCAGAGTTGCGCGGGTGCATCGAACGACGACCACCGCAACGCTCCTGGTCACCGTGGCTGTCTCGGCCCTGTCCGGCTGTGTGACCGTCCAGCGGCCACCGGCTCCCGCTCCCCCGGCCGCACCGTCCCAAGCGTCGGTGCCGCGCCCGGACGGCAGCGCGGAGCCGCAGGTCGTACAGGCTCCGGCCCGGGAGGCGCTCGAACTCATCGACCCCTCGCACCGTCCGAAACCGGCCACGCATCCGCCCCACCGCGCACCGGCTCCGCCCCCGCGGGCGGCGCAGGCACCGGTGCCGGTCCCCCGATCACACCCGCATCCGCACCCCCACCCGCACACCAAGCCACGGCATCCCCGGCAGCCTGGCGCGGACATCCCGGACGTGGTCAAGTCGGTGCCCAAGAGCCAGTCGGACGTGTGCGCCCTCGGCAGGAAGTACGGCGGCTGGCAGTCGGACAGTCCGCAGTCGATCATCTGCGGTCAGACGTACGGGCGTTGAGGCCGACGGGAACAGATCGGCCGGACTCTAGGGCCGCTGTCTCGGCGGCCCCCAGTTCCCCTCCCCGGCCGCACCGCCCTCTGTGTCGAGCCGCAGTTCCAACCGGCCGATCGCGGCCCGCACCCCGTTGCCGTAGCCGTCGTCGGCGAGGACCGCGCAGGCGGCGCGGGCGCGGCGGAGGTGGGTGCGGGCGGCGTCCGGGCGGTCGAGCTTGACGTAGTCGGCGGCGAGGTTGAGGTGCAGGGAGGGGTAGAAGCCGCGCACCGCGCCCGCCCCCTCGTGGCCGGTGTCCCCCGCCTCCCGCCCGTCCGTCAGCTCGTCCGCCGCCGACAACGCCCGGAGATCCCAGGCGAGTTCGTCGCTCGGGTCGTCCTGGGTGTCGGCCAGGTAGTGGGCCAGCGTGCAGCGGTGCAGCGGGTCGCCGTCCTCACCGAGCTCCGCCCACAGGCCGAGCAGCCGCTCCCTGGCCTCCTCGCGGTCGCCGCCGTGGTGCAGCATGACGATCTGTCCGATCCGCGTCAGCAGGGCGTCCGGCGCCGCCTGCTCCTGTCGCTCCGTCACAGCGTCCTCCGCACCTTGTCAGCCACCGTTGGCGTCCCCCTCGACGCTAACGGGCGCCACTGACAATCCCCGTCAGGCGGCCCCGGACCGGCCCCGGCGGGGTCAGCCCAGGTTCGGGATGCGCCAGTCGATCGCGGTGTGGCCCTGCTTGGCCACGGCCTCGTCGATCTGGGTGAACGGGCGGGAGCCGAAGAACTTCTTGGCGGACAGCGGGGAGGGGTGCGCGCCCTTGACCACCACGTGCCGCTCCTCGTCGATGAGGGGGAGCTTCTTCTGCGCGTAGTTGCCCCACAGGACGAAGACCGCCGGGTCGGGGCGGTCGGCCACCGCGCGGATCACCGCGTCGGTGAACTTCTCCCAGCCCTTGCCCTTGTGGGAGTTGGCCTCGCCGGAGCGGACCGTGAGCACCGCGTTGAGCAGCAGGACGCCCTGCTGGGCCCACGGCATCAGATAGCCGTTGTCCGGGATCGGGAGGTCCAGCTCCTCCTTCATCTCCTTGTAGATGTTCCGCAGGGAGGGCGGGGTCTTCACCCCGGGGCGGACCGAGAAGCACAGGCCGTGTCCCTGGCCCTCGCCGTGGTACGGGTCCTGACCGAGGACCAGCACCTTCACCTGGTCGTACGGCGTCGCCTCAAGAGCGGCGAAGACCTCCTCGCGCGGAGGGTAGACCGGACCCTTCGCCCGCTCCTCCTCGACGAACTCGGTCAGCTCCTTGAAGTAGGGCTGCTGAAGCTCGTCGCCCAGGACTCCGCGCCAGGACTCGGGGAGCATGGAGATGTCGGTCACGTCAACTTCCTTACCGTGTGCGGCGACTGCGATGCGGAGCGAGCGCGCGGGTGCGGTCGCTTCCATGT
Source organism: Streptomyces hokutonensis (assembly GCF_042751305.1). Lineage (GTDB taxonomy): Bacteria > Actinomycetota > Actinomycetes > Streptomycetales > Streptomycetaceae > Streptomyces > Streptomyces hokutonensis_A. Next base: position 68,094 of record NZ_JBHYWD010000001.1, on the reverse strand, counting down.
CCCAGAACCTACAGGCGACCACTGACAACCGGTGCCGCGATCCGGTTCACCAGCTCGTCTTGCGGTACAGCTGCCACATCATCATGATCGTCGACGGGTCGAGGGCCTGTTCCCCGCCGGAGATGTCGTCGCTGGCGGCCACGTACTGCCGGCCCTGCCACAGCGGCAGCAACCGGGTGTCGTCCACCAGGATCTGCTGGGCCTCCTCGAACTCCTTGACCACGTCGGCCCGGTCGGTCTCCTTGCGGGACTCGGGCAGCAGCACGTCGGTGATCTTCGGCGAGGGGTAGGGCGTACCGAGCGCGTTCTGCTGTCCCACGAAGGGCGCGATGAAGTTCTCGGCGTCGGGGAAGTCCGGGAACCAGCCGCGCCCGAACACCGGGTACTCGCCCTTCTGGTAGCCCGTCACATACGTCTTCCAGGGGCGGCTCCTCAGGGTGATGGTGAAGAGCCCGGAGGCGTCGAGCTGGCGCTTGAGTTCCTTGAACTCCAGGGCGGTCTCGGAGCCGTAGCGGTCGCTGGTGTACCAGAGGGTGAGCGGGACGCGGTCGGTGATGCCCGCGCGGGTGAGGATCTGCCGTGCCTTGGGGACGCTGGGGTCTCCGAAGTCGTCGAAGAAGGCGGTGGTGTGGCCGGTGAGGCCCTTCGGGACCATGGAGTAGAGGGGGTCCACGGTGTCCCGGTAGATCTTGTGGGTGATCGCCCCTCGGTCGACGACCTGGGCGACGGCCTTGCGGACCGCGGGGTTCCGGGCCCAGCGGTCCTTGGGGTTGAACACCAGGTAGTTGATGTCGGTGCCGGCGCCGTCGACCAGTTGCAGGTCCTTGGAGGGACTCCCCTGGAGGGCGACGATGTCGTCGGCGGCGAGGCCTCGGTAGGTGACGTCGATCTTCCGGTCCCGCAGCGCCTTCACCATGGTGCCCGAGTCCTGGAAGTAGCGGATCGTCACCGCGCTGTTCTCCCGCTTGGCGAAGCCCTGGTAACGGTCGTTGCGGACGAGTTGGGCCTGCTTGCCGTCGTCGTAGGATTTCAGGGTGTACGGCCCGGAGCCGAAGACCTTGCCGTCCTTGCGCAGGGAGTGCGCGGGGTAGTCGTCGGGGTCGACGATCGACATGGCCGGGGTGGCGAGCACGAACGGGAAGGTGGCGTCGGGCTTGTTGAGGTGGAAGACGACCTCGCGGGCGCCGGTCACCTGGACGCGGGCGAGGCTGCCCAGCAGGCCGGCGGGGCCGCCCGCGACGTCGATCTGTCTGATGCGGTCGATGGAGTGCTTGACGGCCCGGGCGTCGAGGGTGTCCCCGTCGGCGAACCTCATGCCCGCGCGCAGTTCGCAGCGGTATGTGATGTTCGAACCGTCCGTGAAACCACAGCTCTTGGCGGCGTCCGGCTCGGGGGTGGTCGCGCCGGTCGGGTAGGCGAGCAGCGTCTGGTAGATGTTGCGGAACAGCTCCCACGAGCCGTCCCAGGAAGCGGCCGGGTCGAGCGTGCTGGGGGCACTGGTGGTGCCGACGACGATGGGTGCCCGGTCGTCCGGATTCCCGTCCGAGAACATCCCGCATCCGGCCACCAGGGATATCGACGTGATCGCCGCGGTTCTCCGCAGGCCTCGGTTCCGGTTGAACACGCGCACGCTCCTCGATCCGCCATACCAAGGGTCGGCAGACCATACCGCAGTGCCCCGGCCGGTTGAGCAAGGTTCGGACGGGGCACTTGATCAGCGGTTTTATGACGACGTTGTCAGTCCGCTGTGCGCGTTTTCGTACCTCGACACGGGCGCCGGTTCCGTACAGGGAACAGCAAAGAAACCGGCGCCCGGGTCGTCGGGTCAGGCCACTCCGGCGTTCAGGAGGATGCCGCCGTCGACGACGAGGGTCTGGCCGGTGATCCACTCGGACTGGTCCGAGGTCAGGAAGGCGGCGGCACCGCCGATGTCGGAGGGCACACCGAGCCGGGCCAGCGGGTAGGAGGCGGCGGCCTCCGCCTCGCGGCCCTCGTACAGGGCGGCGGCGAACTTGGTCTTCACGACCGCCGGGGCGATGGAGTTGACCCGTACGCCGGGCGCGAACTCGTGCGCCAGCTGGAGCGTCAGGTTGACCATCGCGGCCTTGCTGACGCCGTACGCGCCGATGAACGGCGAGGCGGAGATCCCGGCGAGGGAGGCGATGTTGACGATGGCGCCGCCGTTGTCCTTCTGCCAGGCGTGCCAGGTCTTCTGGGCGAAGCCGAGCGCCGAGATGACGTTGGTCTCGAAGACCTTGCGCGCGACGTTCAGGTCGAGGTCGGCGATCGGGCCGAACACCGGGTTCGTACCGGCGTTGTTGACCAGGTAGTCGACGCGGCCGAAGGCCTCCATCGTGCGCTCGACGACGACGGCCTGGTGGGCCTCGTCGTGGGCCTTGCCGGCCACGCCGATGACGCGGTCGGCGCCGAGCGTCTCGACGGCCTCCTTAAGGGCGTCCTCGTTGCGGCCGGTGATGCAGACCCGGTCGCCGCGGGCGAGCAGGGCCTCGGCGACGCCGTAGCCGATGCCGCGGCTGGCGCCGGTGATGACGGCGACCTTGCCGGAGAGTTCAGGCAGTTCAGTCATTTTCGCGTGTTCCCGTGTTCCCTAGTTGAGCGGTCCGCCGGCGACGTACAGGACCTGGCCGGAGACGAAGCCGGCCGCCTCGTTGGTGAAGAAGGCGACGGCGTTGGCGATGTCGTCGGGCTCGCCGACGCGCTGCACCGGGATCTGGGTGGCGGCGGCGGCCTTGAAGTCCTCGAAGCCCATGCCGACGCGGGCGGCGGTCGCGGCGGTCATGTCGGTGGCGATGAAGCCGGGGGCGACGGCGTTGGCGGTGATGCCGAACTTGCCGAGCTCGATGGCGAGGGTCTTGGTGAAGCCCTGGAGACCGGCCTTGGCGGCGGAGTAGTTGGCCTGGCCGCGGTTGCCGAGGGCGGAGGACGAGGAGAGGTTGACGATACGGCCGAAGCCCGCGTCGACCATGTGCTTCTGGACGGCCTTGGTCATCAGGAACGAGCCGCGCAGATGCACGTTCAGGACGGTGTCCCAGTCGGAGACGCTCATCTTGAAGAGCAGGTTGTCGCGGAGCACGCCCGCGTTGTTGACCAGGATCGTCGGCGCGCCCAGCTCGGCGACGATGCGTGCAATGGCGGCCTCGACCTGCGCCTCGTCGGAGACGTCGGCGCCGACCGCGAGGGCCTTGCCGCCGGCCGCGGTGATCTTCTCCACGGTGTCCTTGCAGGCGGCCTCGTCGAGGTCGATCACGGCGACCGCACGGCCCTCGGCCGCGAGGCGTACGGCGGTGGCGGCGCCGATGCCCCGTGCCCCGCCGGTGACAATCGCGACCCGCTGCTCAGTGGTGGACATTGCTGGCTCTCCTCGCCCTTGAGAATCTCTCGCCCTGGAAATCTGCGGCCCGCCGGTGAGCGACCGCTTAGTACCTTCGGCAGACGTGACGCTAGAAGCCCTGGCACTCGGTGTCAACGCCACATGAGCCGGGTGTGATTCATTACCTCACCAGCAGGCCGAGCAGGCGCTCCGTCTCGGCCGCCGGATCGACGGTGAGACCGGTGTGTACGGGCCCGGGCTGCACGACGGTGGACCGGGGCGCGATCAGCCACCGGAACCGCCGCCCGGCATCGTCCCGCGCCGCCTGACCGGCCGCTTCCCCACCGGCACACACCCCTTCCACGGCACCCAGCGCGGCCCGGATCCCGGCCACATCGGCCTGCGGGTCGAGGGCGAGCAGCCTCGCCTCGTCCAGATGGGTGCGGGCGCCGACGTAGGACCGGGCGCGGCAGTAGACGAGGACTCCGGCGTTGATGCACTCGCCGCGTTCCACGCGCGGTACGACGCGCAGCAGGGCGTACTCGAAGACGTCCCGTTCGTTGGCCTCGCTGGGCCGGATGATGTGGCGCTCGGTCACTGGAGTCCCTTGATGCGCTCGTGGATGAAGGGCACGCGCGCGAGGAGGGGTGCCACGTACGCCTCACGGAGGAGGTCCGGGGTGTCGAAGCCGGGTTCGCCGGTCAGCCAGGCGTCGGGGATCTCGGCGGTGACCTCGGCCAGGAGTTCCCCGGTGACCTGCGGTGCCAGGTCGGCGGCGGCGGTCGCGAGGTCGGGCGCGAAGCGGGCGAGGGCGTGGTCGGCGGCGTCGTAGGGGCGGGCCGCCGATGCCTCCGCGCCGGGCCAGTTGTGGTGCCAGATCATGGTGGCGCCGTGGTCGATGAGCCACAGGTCGCCGTGCCACATCAGCAGGTTGGGGTTGCGCCAGGAGCGGTCGACGTTGTTGACCAGCGCGTCGAACCAGACGATCCGGCCCGCCTCCTCGGGGCTCACCGTGAAGGCCAGCGGATCGAAGCCGAGGGCACCGGAGAGGAAGTCCATGCCGAGGTTGGCGCCGCCGCTCGATCTCAGCAACTCCTGTACCTGCTGGTCGGGTTCGCCGAGCCCGAGCACCGGGTCGAGGTCGAGGGTCACCAGGCGCGGCACCCGGAAACCCAGCCGGCGGGCCAGCTCCCCCACGACGACCTCGGCGACGAGCGTCTTGCGGCCCTGTCCGGCGCCGCTGAACTTCATGACGTACGGCGCGAAGTCGTCACCCTCGACGAGCCCCGGCAGCGAGCCGCCCTCCCGCAGAGGCGTGATGTAGCGGGTCGCGATGACTTCCTTGAGCATTCTCCGAGGCTCCCTGGCCTTGCCGTCCACAACCGCTTCGGACGCGCCTTTGGCACGGAGTGAGCATTCTATGAGGAGTGGGGGGCGCCCGCTCTCACCAGGGCCGGGACAGCCGGCGCCCCCATCTTTTCCCACTCAGGTCATCGGCGGTACGCGACGCAGTGGAGTAGCTCTCCACCGCGGCGGCCATGGCCTGCTGGCCCTGGGCGTTGGGGCGGGCGCGGTCGGCGCCGCCGCGACCAGGGGTTCGATCCAGCGCTCACCGGCCAGCTTGCACATGTCGTGTCCGACCATCGCCGGATTAGGTGTCGACATAGGCCGCGCCGTGCGCCGACGCCTGGTCGGCGATCATCGCGTTGAGCTCCTTCTCGGTGTCCCGCAGATAGGCGAAGTCACCGGCCGCGAGCGGTACGGCGGAGCTGGTGCAGCCGACTCCGTCGTCCGGGAACAGGTCGGGACAGCCGACCACCACGACCCTGGCCCGGGGAGCCCGCTCGTGGACGGCGGCCAGTGCCCCGGCGATCTTGGGAGCGGTGTCGTCGATGCGCAGCGCCAGCCGGTCCGTGCCGTCGCTCGTGAAGAAGGTCTGGCACGGGTTGCCGGTCGGGTTCTTGGACGTCAGTCCGGCGCAGGTGGCCAGGTTGCCGGAGAAGCCGATGTCGTTGCCGCCGATGGTCAGGGTGACCACGTCGGCGTCCGCGCCGAGGGCGTCCAGTTGCGGCGCCGTCGAGCCCTGAGGTCCGGCCAGGGCGGTCGTGGTGGCGCCCGAACAGCTGACGTCCGTCAGCTGCCAGTTCCTGGCCGACGCGAGGAGCGACGGATAGTTCTGGTCGGACCGCGCACGTGGCGTCGAGCTGGGTCGGTATGCCGGGCCCGGAGGCGTACGAGTCGCCCAGCGCGACGTAGTTCACGGTGTGCGCGGTGTGCGCCGAGGCGCTCGCCGCCGTGGCCCGCGACGGACAGGGCCATCGCGCAACCCGTCACCGCGGCGCCGCGCAGCAGGCTCCGCCGGCCGGGAGATCTCTTGCTCTGCTCGTTCAAGTCCGTCCATTCGTCGGGCCCCCGCGACCGACGCCTGTCGGCGGCGGAGGCTTTGTCCTGGCGGGACTGGAAACGGCGCGCGCGCCAAAGAGGTTCACTCACGGCTTCACCGGGTGCGTGTACAGGCCTTATGCAGGGCCGACAGCGAAACGACAGCGAGGTTTTACGCCTGCCTGATCTCGATCAGGCCAAGCTCTCGACACCGTCTGAACGACGGTCATCCGGATCCCGTACCCCTTTGCAGACCACAAATGCTTTCTTCTGGAAGGAACGTCAGCATGACCAGCGATTCGATCGAACCCGTTACGGCGCCCTCCCGTCGCACCGCGTTGGCGGCGGTCGGCGCGGCGGGACTCGCCGTCGCGCTGACCGCGTGCTCGTCGAGCGACGACTCCTCGTCGAACTCCTCGGACACCTCGGGCTCCACCACCACCTCCGGCGCGTCCACCGCCCAGGGTGACGCCGGCGGCACCGAACTGGCGAAGACCACCGACATCCCCGAGGGCGGCGGCAAGATCTTCGCCAGCCAGGGCGTGGTGGTCACCCAGCCGACGGCGGGCACCTACAAGGCGTTCTCGTCGAAGTGCACCCACCAGGGCTGCGCCGTGACCACCATCACCAACGGCGTCATCGGCTGCCCGTGTCACAAGAGCGAGTTCTCCATCACCGACGGCAGTGTGAAGCAGGGTCCCGCGACCCAGGCGCTGCCCGCCGAGCAGATCACCGTGACCGGGGACTCCATCACGCTGGCGTGACGGTCAGCGTCGATCGGCCCTGCGCGGTCGTTTGAAGCAGCCCAGCACCTCGTCCGTGGTCGCGACCGTGGCGACCAATGCGAGGGTGTTGCGGATCATCGCGGGGGTGTACTCCGAGGGCACCCCCGCGATGGCGTCCCTCGGTACGACGACGGTGTAGCCGCGGTTGACGGCGTCGAACACGGCGTTCGGGATCGCCACGTTGGCCGAGACGCCGGTCACGATGAGTGTGCGACAGCCCAAGTTCCGTAGCAGCGCGTCGACTTCGGTGCCCTGGATCGGTGACAGGCCGTGCAGCCGTCGTACGACGAAGTCCTCCTCGGCGACCTCGATCGGGGGTGCCACGCGTACCGCCGCGGTGCCCGAGAGCTGCTGGACGGGCAGGCGTTCGGCGGCGCGGAACAGGCGGGCGTTGTGGTTCGCGCCCCGGCCGTCCGGGCGGCGTTCGGCAAGCGCGTGGATCACCTGGACCCCGCTCTCGTGCGCGGCGGCGACCAGCCGCGCGATGTTGGCGAGCGCGCCCGACGAGCGTGCGGCGAGGGCGAGTTCGGGCAGCGCGCTGTCCGGGCCGACCACGCCCTGTTGACATTCGACGGTCAGCAGGACAGTGCTCACCGTGTCGAGGATCTCACTGAGTTGTGCGTGCGACGGCATGGCTCTCCCTTGTCGTCGACGGCCGGGGCGGGTGACAGTAACGAGCATCGCGTGCGTACGGAAGACGGCCGGCGACCGTCCGGCCACTTTCCTGACGAACCGTCAGAAGCGGCTGCCCGCCGCTCGCGCCGTAGCCGAAGGGGATCGCATGACCGCCACTCAGCGTCGAGGCCGGAAGATCATGATGACACCCGAGGAGCTGGACGAGTTCCTCGCCGCCGAGCGGACCTGCCGCGTCGCGACCGTCTCCGCCGACGGGGCCCCGCACGTCAGCCCGCTCTGGTTCGCCTGGGACGGCACCTCGCTCTGGCTGTACTCGATCACCCGCAGCAAGCGCTGGGCCGATCTGCGCCGCGACCAGCGCGTCGCCGTGGTCGTCGACGGCGGGCACGCCTACGACGAGCTGCGGGGCGTCGAGCTGTCCGGGACCGTCGAGTTCGTGGGCGAGTCCCCGCGCACGGGTGAGCCGCGTCCCGAACTCGTCGCCGTGGAGAAGCTGTTCGCGCAGAAGAACTTCGGCCTGGACTCGATGCCGTACGACGGCCGGCACGCCTGGATACGGCTGACGCCGGACACGGTCACGTCCTGGGACTTCCGCAAGTTGGCGGCGCTGTAGGCGAGTTGCTCCGGGCAGGACGTCAGACGACCGTCTCGGCCGCCGCCCGCAGCGCCTCGACCGCCGCACGGATGGAGGGGCGGCGGTCGGCGTCGGCGCGCCAGACGACGTAGACATGGCGGCTCACCGGATGCTTCAGCGGGACGGTGACGACTCCGGCGGGCATCGGGCTGCGGCCCAGCAGGGGTGCGATGCAGACGCCCAACCCGGCGGCCACCAGCCGCAGTTGGGTGTGCGTCTCGGCGGCGCGGTGGCCGATGATCGGCTCGATGCCCCGGGAGCGCAGGGTGAACATCAGCCACTCGTGGCAGAACTCGCCCTCGGCCCAGGTGATCCACTCGTCCTCGGCGAACTCCCCGAGGTCGACCTCGTCGCGGTCCGCCAGCGGATGCCCGGCCGGCATCGCCACATCGGCGGGGTCGTCCAGGATCGGCGCCTTGACCAGGCCGTCGGGCAGCGGCATCGGCTTGTTGTACCAGTCGAGGACGACCGCGAGGTCGAGATCGCCGCGCACGACGCCCGCGATACCGCTCTCGGGCTCCAGTTCGGTGGAGCGGACGCGCAGCGCGGGGTGCTGGGCGCGCAGCGCGGCGAGTGCGGCGGGGAAGAGGCCGCGGGCTGCGGTCGGGAACGCGGAGAGTCTCAACTCGCCCACCACCTGGCCGCGTTGGGCCTCCAGGTCGGCCTGGGCCAGCTCCACCTGGGACAGGATCCGGCCCGCGTGCTCGGCGAGCAGCCGGCCGGCGTCCGTGAGCCGCACCCCCCGCCCGTTCTTGGCGAGGAGCTGCTGCCCCACCTCCCGCTCCAGCTTGGACATCTGCTGCGACACGGCCGAGGTCGTCACATGCAGTCCCTCGGCGGCACCGCTGACCGAGCCATGCCGGGCCAGGGCGTCCAGGGTGCGCAGCCGCTCCAGGTTCAACATGTAAGCGATGCTACGAGACAGCCGGAGTCGCATCCCGCTCGCGCTACAGGGTGACGCCTCTACGCGTAACCGCGCATCGGAGTCCGGCCGCACGCGGAGGCGATCGCCTCGGCCAACCGCCCGGTCTCGTCGGCGGTCAGCGTCGAGACGGTGATCCGGATGCCGGGCGGTGCGCTCATCCGGAAGCGGGCGCCGGGGGCGACGGCCCAGCCGGAGTGAAGGAGGCGGGAGACCGCGCCGGTCTCGTCCGGTACCGGGATCCACACGTTGAGACCGCTGCGGCCGTACGCCGTGACCCCGCGGTCGGCGAGCGCGGCGATCAGCGCGTCCCGGCGACGGCCGTAGGCGGCGGCCACCGCCGGGGTGTCCACCGCGCCGTCGTCCCACAGCCGGGCCACGGCGCGCTGGGCGATCCGGCTGACCCAGCCAGGACCCAGGCGCTGGCGGCCACGGACCCGGTCGAGGGTGACGGTGTCCCCGGTGAGCACGGCGAGGCGCAGATCGGGGCCGTAGGCCTTGGCGACCGAGCGTACGAAGGCCCAGTGGCGGGTGGCGCCGGCCAGCGGGTGCAGGGGCTGGTCGACGATGCCGTGGCCGTGGTCGTCCTCGATCAGCAAGGTCTCCGGGTGGTCGCGGAGCAGGGAACGCAAGGCACGCGCGCGCGTGGCGCTCACCACGGCTCCGGTGGGGTTCTGCGCCCGGTCGGTGACGATCAGGGCCCGCGCGCCGGACTCCAGCGCGGCGCGCACGTCGTCGGGGTGCGGTCCGTCGTCGTCGACGCGGACGGGGGTGACGCGCAGTCCGAGCGCCGGAACGAGGTCGAGCAGGCTGCCCCACCCCGGGTCCTCGACGGCGACGGTGTCACCGGGCTTCAGATGGGCGGCGAGGACGCGCTCGATGGCGTCCAGCGATCCGGAGGCGACGGCCACGGGACCGGCCGGCACGCCGTCCGCGTCCAGGGCGGCCCGCGCGATGCGTGCCAGCTCCGGTTCGACCGGGTCCTCGCCGTACATGACGGGTTCCCGGTCGGACAGCTCGGCGGCCCAGGCGAACGCCCCGGCGAGGGAGGGCAGCAGGGCGGGATCCGGGTTGCCGTGGGACACCTCGCGCACCCCCTCCGGCACCTCCACGCGAATGTGCTCACGCCCGGTCGTGGCCGGCTTCGGCCGCACCCGGCTGCCGCGCCGCCCGGCGGTCTCGATGACCCCGCGCTCCCGCAGGGTCCGGTACGCGGCCGCGACCGTATTGGGATTCACCCCCAGCTCTACGGCCAACTCCCGCATCGGCGGCAGCAGTTGCCCCGGCTCCAGCTCGCCCGAGCCCACCGCGCGCTCGACGTCGGCAGCGATGTCGGCTGCGCGTCGCCCTTCGATCCGATATCCTCCTAGCACAAATCCAACTATGCACTAGTGCAATACACATCGCAACTCGAACACCGATGAACACGGAGAACGTCATGCAGGGGACCACCACGCAGCCCATACCGCAGCCCGCGGCGTACACGCCGACCGACCTGACCGTCCCCACGCGTTCCGCGGAACGGGCGTCGTACGACAAGGAGTTGGTGCACGCGATACTCGACACGGCCTACGTCTGCCATCTCGGCTTCGTGCGCGACGGCCGGCCGGTCGTGCTGCCGACGCTGTTCGGGCGGGTCGGCGAGCGGCTGTATGTGCACGGTTCGACGGGTGCGCGTCCGCTGCGGATGACGGGGCAGGCAGACCCCGGGCTCCCGGTGTGCCTGACGGTGACCCACGTGGACGGTCTGGTGCTGGCCCGTTCCGCCTTCCACCACTCGATCAACTACCGCTCCGTGGTGGTGCACGGCATCGCCCACCAGGTGACGGACCCCGAGGAGAAGCGGACGGCCCTGGACGCGCTGGTCGACCATGTCGTGCCCGGCCGTGCGGCGGACTCCCGGCCCGGCAACAAGAAGGAACTCGCCGCCACCATGGTGATCCGCCTCGACCTCGACGAGGTCTCCGCCAAGCTCCGCACCGGCGGCGCCAACGACGAGCCCGAGGACCTGGACCTCCCCCACTGGGCCGGCGTCCTCCCGCTGAACACCGGCTACGGCACCCCGCTCCCGAACGACGACCTGTCCCCCGCCGTCGAACTCCCGGACTACCTGTCGGTGTTGTGATGCTCATCCACCCCTGGGACGCGCCGCAGGACGACGCCGAGTGGCAACACTGGCTGTCCGCCCACGACTTCGGCCAACTGACTGTCAACGGCCCACCCGGAGAACCCCCGTTCGTCCAGCCCCTCCACTTCGCCTACGACCCCGAGCGCGGCGAGGCGGTCACCCACCTGGCCCGCCCCAACCCCCTGTGGCCGGCGCTGGAGTTGAACCCCCAGGTGGTCCTGAGCGTCGTCGACGACTACGTGTACATCCCCGGCCCCTGGCAGGCGGACCCGGACGTCCCACCGGAACACGGCGTCCCGACCAGCTTCTACGCGGCCGTCCAACTCCGCTGCACCGCCCACCTCGTGGACGACCCGACCGAGAAGGCAACCCTCCTCAACCGCCAGGTCGCCCACTTCCAGCCCGAGGGCGGCTCCACCCCGGTCGCCCCGGGCGAACCACCCAACGGCCGCCTGCTGTCCGGCATCCGCGCCCTACGCCTCGAAGTCACCGGCGTACGAGCCAAGTTCAAGTACGCGGGCAAGCGGTCCGCCGAGGTTCAGGACCGCATCGCGGCCGCGCTGGTGGAGCGGGGTGGGGTGCGGGATGACGTGGCGCGGGGGCATTTGGTACGGCGGCGGGAGGGGTGAGGGTGCGGGGCGGCCTGTGGTCAGCCGAAAAAGAGCTCGACGTCCTTGTGCAGACAGAGCCGCATCACGACGACCAGCCGGCGCGCGTCAGCGATGTGGCGTAGCAGCAGGGGATTGCCGCCGTCGTGCCACCCCTGGTCGACGATGGCTTCCAGTCGGGGCAGCATGGCCGCACATTGCGCGGGCGTGAAGTCTGGGCCTTCGTTGTCCGGATGGTCGAGCAGCGGTTCCAGCGCGGTGGCGACGCTGCTCCACGGACGGTCTCCGCCGAAGCCGTACATCTCGTCGAGGTCGAATCCCTCGGCCTGGGCCAGCCACCGCCTGAACTCGTCGAAGCCGCTGTAGGACCACTCGACGTCCGGACTGGTCACGTCGCCGTCTGCGGGGTGGAGCATGAGCCCCATGCGGTGCTCCTTCCACATGCCCGGCTTGAGCCTAGGCAGCCGTTCCCCGGCGGGACAACTCCCTTTCGCGGCCCCCGGTCGCGACCGGTTCCTCCGAGCCCTTCGTGGGGGCCGAGGACTGGGCGATGAACGCGCCCAGGAGGACGACCGCTCCGCCGATGATCTGAGGGGCGGAGAGGTGTTCGCCGAGGAGGATCCAGGCCAGGACCGTCGCGATGACCGCTTCGAGGCAGGCGACGACGCCAGCGACCTGTGGGGAGAGGCGGCGGACGGAGACGACTCCGGTGACGTAGGCCAGGACTGTGGCGATCAGGACGATCCAGGCGAGGAGGAGCGCGGCGGGGACCGCGTTGCCGTTCATGTGGGCGTCGCCCTTGAGGACGGACCAGTGCATGGTCCAGGGGCGGGCCACGGCGGTGAGGACGAGGGCGCCGACGAGGAGGCCGTAGGCGATCACGCCGAGCGGGTCGGGGGCCTCGGTGCCCGCGTCGCCGCCCTGGTCGGAGAGGACGAAGTAGCCGACCTGGCAGCAGGCCGCGGCGAGCGCGAGCAGCAGGCCGACGGCGTCGAAGCTCCGGCCCGACCACACATCGACGACACAGGCGAGGCCGCCGGCCGCGAGGACCACGCCGAGGGCGGCGGCGCGGGTGACCGGACGCCGCTGCACGAACCGCACCCAGCCGAGCACGAGGGCGGGCGCGAGGTACTCGACGAGCAGGGCGACGCCGACGGGTATGCGGGAGATCGCGGCGAAGTAGCAGGCCTGGACGCCGGCGACGGCGAGCAGTCCGAAGCCGAGGAGCAGTGCGGGGCGTTGGCGGACGAGCGCGCGGTGGCGCAGGGCGAGCGGCAGCATCACCAGGGAGGCGCCGGCCACCCGCAGCCACACCACGTGCAGCGGGTCGAGGCCCGCCTCGATCAGCGGTTTGGCCGCGACTCCGGATCCGCCGAAGGCCAGCGCGGACCCGAGCGCCAGACCGAGCCCGACACCCTTCGCACCACCGGCTGCACTGCTCTCAGACGTATGCACGGCCACATGATGACAGGGGATGACATGAGCGTCATCCCTGTTGACACCTGTCTCAGCGCGTGGACGGCCTCCGCGCGGTCGGCGACCGGCGCGATCAGCAGCCCGGTTCGCCGCCCGCGACGTACTCGCCCGGCCGGCTCTCGATCCACACCAGTACCTCGGGGGACTCGATGCCCGCGCGGTGCAGGACCTCGACGGCGCGCGCCTCGGGGTCCGCGACGAGCGCGGCGAGGAGGTCGATGCCGCCCGCCAGGTCGCCGTCGCGGAGTTCGGCGCGCTCGCAGGCGTACTCCAGGGCGCCCGCGGCCAGCGGCGACCAGCCCTCCGCCGCCGGGATCACGGGGATCGCGCCGGAGTCCTCGACGCTGCCCTGCCAGCGCAGGCCGTAGCCGATGCTGCGCTGCACCAGATAGCCGAGCAGTCGGGCGATCTGGGGGCCGTCACCGAAGACGGCACGTGCCTCGGGGTCCGACTCCAGGAGGCTGTGCAGCAGATGGGCCGTGTCGATCTGCCGGTCCCCGTCCCGCAGGGCCCGGCGGCGGGCACCCGCCACCACCGCTGCCAGCTCTGCAGTGAGTCTGGCATCGTTGTCCGCGCGGTGAATGCCCTGCTCGCGGTTCGACTGCCTGGGAATACGGGGTTGCACACTCTTACCCCATCAGTCCCCCGCATTGAGGGCATCCCCGGAGGGGAGCATTTCGGCATCCCACACAGAGTGGACCCGGGGCGACGGGATCTCCTCCTTACGGATGAGATCACGCGCCTCAACCCCGAGGGGCGCGCGCCGCCTTGCCGCGCGCCCCTTGCGCAACCGCGCCGCACCGGGCGCACGTCTTTCGCGAACGTGGAGAGCAGGTGCTGGCTGGTGGCACTGCCGGCGGTCGACGGCAGGCAGTACGTGTACCGGGTGTACGCCCCGGAGGACGCACTGCCCGCCGACCTGTTCTGGGACGCGTGGCACTGCCACGACGAGAGCGCCCACCCGCGCGCGTGGGACCTGTTCGACGCTGCGGTGATACGGCGCGTGGGCTGAGGCCGGCGAAACCGACGCCGACGAAGCCGGCACGCTCCGAACGCGGGCCCCGCGGACACTTCCTGACGGTTCATCAGTATTGAATGTTGCGCGCCCTGCGGCTACGTTCCGCGACACCGTAGCCCGACAGCACCGTAGCCCGACAGGAAGAGGTGGTCGTATGGCCGAAATCAGCGCGGAGGCACGCATCGAGGCCCCGGCCGAGAAGGTGTGGACGCAGCTCACGGACTGGTCCGCGTACGGCGAGTGGAACACGACCCACACCAACTTCCCCAAGGGCGGCCCCGAGAGCCTCGAAACGGGCGCGACCTTCCAGGAGAACATGAAGCTGATGGGCTTCCCGGCGGAGGTCGAGTGGACCGTCGAGGAGGTGGAGGCGGCCCGGGTGCTGGCCATCCGCGGCAAGGGCCCGATGGCCGTGAACGTCGCCACGCGCTACACGCTCACACCCGACGGCGACGCCACGACGGTCCGTATCGACGGCGAGTTCACGGGTGCGGCGGTGACGTTGATGGCGGGCAAGCTGAAGGACTCGGGTACGGCCGCTCTGAACGAATCGCTGCGCAAACTGGGCGGGCTGGTGGCCTGAGGAAGGTGCCGGGGCACCGCAGGAACGGGAACGCGCACAGGGAAGGCGCCCCACGGAACTCCCGTGGGGCGCCTTGACCTGCTGCCCTTTCCGACCCCGAGGACATCAGTCCTCGTCGGCCAGGATCAGGTACAGCTTCTTGCGGGCGTCGTTGATGACGGTCAGCGCCTTCTCGCGCTGCTCCTTGCTGCCGGTCTTCCAGACCTGGCCGAAGGCCTCCATCAGACCGAAGCCGGCCTGGCGGATCTCACTCAGGGCCTCCCAGTCGACACCGCGGGAAGCCTCTTCCCAGGGCGCGTCCGGACCTTCCTCGGCCGCGGTACGGCCGGCGTCGGTGAGCGCGAAGAGCTTCTTGCCGCCCTCCGTCTCACTGGCGATCAGGCCCTCGTCCTCCAGCAGCTGCAGGGTGGGGTAGACCGAGCCGGGGCTCGGCTTCCACGCGCCGCCGCTGCGCTCGGCGATCTCCTGGATCATCTCGTAGCCGTGCATCGGCCGGTCCTTGAGGAGGGCGAGGATCGACGCGCGTACGTCGCCACGCCGTGCCCTGCCTCGCGGGCCACCGCGTCCGCGGCCACCCCAGGGGCCGGGGCCGAAGCCCGGCCCGAAGCCGGGGCCACCGGGTCCGCCCGGGCCACCCGGCCCGAAGGGCCCGAAAGCCGCACGCCGCCCGTCGGGGCCACCCCGGCCGCGCCGGGGGTGGCCCTCCTGTCCATGTCCACGCTCGTATCCGTGGGTACGCATCGCAATCACTCCATTCCATCGTTGATCTGTCGCGATGCGTCAACGATATATCGGAACCGTTCGGTTGACAAGCCCCCGGAAAATCTCGGTTGATCCGGCCCCGGGCGCATGGATAACTGGATGACCATGCATGCCGACCAAGTGGACGTGACCAGCGAGATCGTCACGGCCCTGATCCAGGAACAGTTCCCCCAGTGGAGCGGCCGGGCGATCCGGCCCCTGTCGTCCACGGGAACGGTCCACGCCATCTTCCGTATCGGGGACGGCCTCTCCGCGCGGTTCCCGCTGCGGCCGGCCGATGCCGACGAGGTGCTGGCGGTGCTGGAACGGGAGGCCCGGGCGAGCGCGGAGCTGGCACAGGTGTCCCGGTTCCCCGTCCCGGAACCCGTCGCCCTGGGCAAGCCCGGAGCGGGTTACCCCATGCCGTGGTCCGTCCAGACCTGGCTGCCGGGAACCATCGCCCTCGACGCCGACCCCAGCGGCTCCGACGCCTTCGCCGAGGACCTCGCGGCGTTCATCGCGGCCATGCGGGATGCCGGGACACGGGGGCGGGTCTTCGACGGCGACAATCGCGGCGGCGTCCTCACCCACCACGACGACTGGATGGCGAAGTGCTTCCAGGAGAGCGAGGAGCTGCTCGACGTACCCCGGCTGCGCCAACTCTGGGGCCACTTCCGGGAGTTGCCGCGCACGAGCGCCGACGTGATGAGCCATGGTGACCTGATTCCCGGCAACGTACTGGTCGCGGGAGACCGGCTCGGCGGCGTACTCGACACCGGCGGCTACGGCCCGGCCGACCCCGCACTGGACCTGGTCGGCGCCTGGCACCTCCCGCAGCCGGGCCCACGGGACGTGCTCCGTCGGACACTGGCCTGCGACGACCTGGAGTGGGAGCGTGGCAAGGCCTGGGCGTTCGAACAGGCGATGGGTCTCGTCTGGTACTACGTCGAGACCAACCGGTCGATGAGCGGCATGGGGCGCCGGACGCTCGACCGGATTCTGGAGTCGATGGAGTGACGGTTATCCGCGCCGACGGTCCCGCCTCCACGCCAACAGCCAGTCTTCGACCACGCCGAAGTCCGCTCCGGTGAGGCCGGTCGTCGAATCAACGCGGTGGAGCAGGGCACGTCCACCGTGGTGGGCCGACACCCAGGCATGATCGAGGTCGGTGATCTCGTCGTCGACCCAGATGAAGGGGCGGCCCGCGGCGGCTCGGACGAGGGCTCGGGTCTTCCAGTTGAGTGCGTCGGGCCCGTACTCCTGCGGCGGGTCCGGCAGTTCGGCCACCGGGAAGCGCGGCAGTCCGAGGAGCGGGGACAGCACCTCGTTGGCGTACTCCATCCACGCGGTGGCCCAGATCAGCTCGCAGGGCAGTGCCAGCAGACGCGGGACATGACCTGCGTCGATCTTCGCCAGCTGGGGATTCGACGTGCCCTGCCAGTCCACCCAGCCCTGAGGGCTCGACGGGATCCGTGCCCCGCCGAGAGGCAGGAGCGTTCCGTCGACATCGAGGAAGAACAGCGGGCGAACCGCGCCATCACCCTGCTCTAAAGTCGCCCGCATGACCGAGCCCTCCTACCTCGCCGCGATCCGGGAGTCGTACGACACCGTCGCCGCCGACTACGTCCAACTCGTCAAGAATCCAGCCGAGTTGGACCCACTGTCACGGGCGATGCTGGCCGCCTTCGCGGAGACCGTGCGGTCGGCGGGGCTCGGGCCGGTGGCGGACCTGGGGTGCGGGCCCGGCAAAGTCACCGCGTATCTGGCGGAGTTGGGAGTGCCGGTCTTCGGCATCGACCTGTCCCCGAGGATGGTCGAGCTGGCCCGCCTCGCCTACCCGCATCTGACCTTCACCGTCGGCTCGATGACCGCACCGGAGATCGGCGACGGCCAACTGGGCGGCGTCCTTGCCTACTTCTCCACGCACCACACCCCGCCGGAACAACTCCCGGTCGTGTTCGGCGAGTTCCACCGCACGCTCGTGCCCGGCGGCCACCTGATGCTGGCCGGCCACGTGGGAGAGGGCGAACTCCGGCGCCCGACACAGGCGTACGGCGGGCATCCCGTGTCCTACGAGTCCCATCTGCTCCCGCCGGAGCGGATCGCCGGGTTGCTGGAGCGGGCCGGGTTCGCGATCACCGCCCGGCTGACCCAGGAGCCCACCGCGGGGTCGAAGCGGACGTACGGCACCTTCATGGCCCGGAAGCCGGAGCACTCGTCGCCGTCGTAGCCGACTCTTCGGAGCGACCGGTAACGCACCGCCGAATCGGTACCGCGCCGCCGATGCGCGGCCGCACTGCCGCTTCGAGGCCACACCGCCTAAGCGGTCCACCACCACCGGCCCCGGTCCGCCATCGGCCCCGGCCCAGCACCAGCGCCCCCGGTCCACCACCAAGGAATCGGCCCCGCACCTCCGAACCACCCCAGCACTAGCGAATCAGTCCAGCACCGCCGACCGGACCGGCACACCACCGCCCCGCCCCCGCACTACCGACCCAATCCAGCACCCCCGACGCGACCGGCACACCACCGCCCCGACCCGGCACCACCAGCCCGCCCCCGCACTACCAACCCAATCCAGACCCGCCGACCCGACCGGCACACCACCGCCCCGACCCCGCACCACCAGCCCAATCCACTACCGCCAACCCGGCCGCGTACCACCACCCCACCCACACATCGCCGAACCAACCCCGCCACCGAATCAGTCCACCACCCCCGAATTGGCCTTGGCCCACCAAGCCAGAGACCCCCTAGCGTCGAAGCATGCGGATTCGAATCGTCGACGCGTTCACTGACCGCCCCTTCGCCGGCAACCCGGCCGGGGTCGTGCTTCTCGACGCCTTCCCGGAGGGTGACGACTGGCTGCAGCAGGTCGCGCTGGAGGTCAATCACGCCGAGACGGCGTTCGCGCACCCGCTGCCCGAGGGCGGGGCGGCCGACTGGGCGCTGCGGTGGTTCACGCCGGCCACCGAGGTCGCGATGTGCGGACACGCGACCCTCGCGACAGCCCATGTGCTGCACACCACCGGCGTCCACGAGGGCCCCGTGCGGTTCACCACCCGCAGTGGTGTGCTCATCGCCACGCCGGCGCCGGACGGGTCGATCACCCTCGACTTCCCGACCGCCCCGCTCACCCAGGTAGAGATCCCGGACGGCGTCGCCGAGGCCCTGGGCGCCGAGGCGCTGACCGCCTTCGACACCGGGCCGAACATCCGCGACCTGGTCGTCGAACTCACCGACGAGAAGACCGTCGTAGGACTCGCGCCCGACCACAAGGCGCTCGCCGCATACTCCGAGCGCGGGATCATCGCCACCGCCCGCGCCGAAGACCCCACGCGGGGCTACGACTTCGTCTCCCGCTGCTTCTTCCCGAACGTCGGCATCGACGAGGACCCGGTCACCGGGAGCGCGCACACGGCGCTGGCTCCGTACTGGTCCGAGCGGCTCGGGCGCACCACCCTCACCGGGCTTCAGGCCTCGCCGCGGTCCGGACTCGTCCGTACCGAACTGCGGGGCGCGCGGACCCTGTTGACCGGGCGCGCGGTAACGGTCATCGACGGCGACCTGCTCGCCTGAGACCGCGTTCCGCCACTCACGCGGTCGGCAGCCAGCCCACCTTGCCCGCCAGCAGCGCGTAGCCGACGAACGCCCCGATGTCGAGCAGGGAATGCGCCACGACCAGAGGGCCCACGCGGCCCCAGCGGCGGTACAGGTAGACGAAGACCACGCCCATCACCATGTTGCCGACGAAGCCGCCGATGCCCTGGTAGAGGTGGTAGCTGCCGCGCAGTACGGAACTGGCCACCAGCGCGGTGCCCGGCGTCCAGCCCAACTGGCCGAGGCGGCGCAGGAGATAGCCCACCACGATCACTTCTTCGAGGATCGCGTTCTGCATCGCGGAGAGGATCAGGACCGGGTACTTCCACCAGACGTCGGGCAGCGCCTCGGGCACCACGGTGAGGTTGAAGCCGAGACCCCGTGCGGCCAGGTAGAACGCGATGCCGGTGCTGCCGATCACCGCCGCGATCGCCGCGCCGCGGCCGAGGTCGGGCCAGGGCCGGGTGCGGTCGAAGCCGATCGTGCGCAGGCTCTCGCCCTCCCTGAGGAGGAAGTGCGCGACGAGGGCGACGGGCACGAGGGCCGACGCGATTCCGAAGAGCTGCCAGGCGAGATCCAGCCATGGACGGCCGGGCGCGGCCGAGGCGTTGAGGGTGGCCGCCTGGTCCTTGAGACCGCCCGGTTTCGTGACTGATCCGACAAAGCTGATCAGGGCGGACACTCCGCTCGCACCGAGCGAAAGCCCCAGAACGAGCAGTGCCTCGGACCGGAGAATCCGCCGTGTGGGCCGCTCCAGCGGAAAAGTTTCGGCCACCTGCCCTGCCTCCACCTGCACACCTGCCTTCAGTTCGGAAATCCCGCCTCATGCCCATCTTCGCCCCGCTAGGGTCTCGAAAGAACTTACGAAGATCGTGCGCGACAGGCCGTTGGGGGAGACGGAGGCACGGGTTCAACAGGGAGGGGCACCACCGTCATGGGACGTCACAGCTTGCCCGATCCGCAGAGGGCGGGCGGCAGCGACCCCCGGCCTCGCGCGCGGCGCCGCAAGGTGGCCCTCGCCACGGTGCTCGTGCTGACCGTCGCCGGCGGTACCGCGGTCGCGGTGCAGAGCGGACTGCTCTCCTTCGGTTCCTCCTGCCGCAAGGACGCGGTACGTCTGAAACTGGCCGCCTCCCCCGACATGGCTCCCGCCCTGCGCGCGGCGGCCGGAAAGGCGCGCGACGAGAACATCACGTCCGACGGGCAGTGCCTGAACATCTCGGTGAGCGCCCAGGAGTCGTACAAGTTCGCGGACACGCTCAAGGCGGGCAAGCACCCGGACGTACAAGTGTGGGTGCCCGACTCGGAGTTGTGGGTGAACCAGGTCACGTCGGCCGGCGACTCGGTCGCGACGGAGGCGACGCCCGCGGGCAACGTCGCCTCCACCCCGGTCGGCGTGGCGATGGTCCCGGCCGCCGCGAAGTCGCTGGGGTGGCCGAAGAAGACGTACACCTGGCTGGACCTGGCCGGTGCCACCCTCCAGGACGACTCGCTGCGGCTGGGCGCGGCCGATCCGGCGCGCAGCGCGACCGGGCTGCTCGCGCTGACGCAGCTCAGTACGGCCGCCGCGAAGGTCAAGGGCGGTGACACGCAGGCGGCGGCGATGATGAAGACGCTGTCGCAGCGGATCTCGGACACCGACAGCCAGGTCCTGGACACCCTGCCGCGCGACTCCTCGGGCACCGAGCAGGGCAATCCGAAGCGGAACCAGGCGCTGGTGCTGAGCGAGCAGTCGGCGTTCGCGTACAACGCGTCGGCCGACGCCGGCGGGAGTCTCGACCTGTTCTATCCGAAGGACGGCTCGCCCCGGCTGGACTACCCGTACAACCTGGTGGACCGCGAGCGGCTGACGACGGACGAGAGCCGGGCCGCGATCCGGTTCATGACGTATCTGAGCCAACCCGCGCAGCGGAGGCTGATGGAGAAGTACGGCTTCCGCACCGATGACGAGGACGCGCCGAAGGCGGTGGTCGCCAAGGCAGGCGGCAGCAGTCCGCAGCCCTACGCCGTGGCGCCCGCCGAACCGGCCTCCGACGCGGCGCTCCAGGAGGCGCTGGGGACCTGGACGATCACGGTGCAGAGCGCGCGGATCACCACGGTCGTGGACGCTTCGTCGTCGATGTCGGAGGCGGTGCCGGGGACCGGGCAGTCGCGGATGGACGTCACCAAGGCCTCGCTGCTGCAGGCGCTGGCCACGTTCACGCCCGAGGACGAGATCGGGCTGTGGGACTTCTCCACGAAGCTCGACGGCGACAAGGACTACCGCGTCCTGGTGCCGACCGAGCGCCTCGGCGACCGCGTGGGCAGCGGCACCCAACGGGACCGGCTGTCGGCCGCGTTTGGGAGTCTGAAGCCGGTGCCGAACGGGGCGACGGGGCTCTACGACACCACGCTCGCCGCGTACAAGGCGGCCACGTCCTCTTACGCGGACGGGAAGTTCAACGCGCTGGTGATTCTGACCGACGGGGTCAACCAGGATCCGGGCAGCATCTCGCGCACCACGCTTCTCAAGCAGTTGCGCCAACTCGCCAGCCCTGAGCGGCCGGTGCCGCTGATCATGATCGCCGTGGGTCCGGAGGCCGACAAGGAGGAGGCCCGCCAGATCGCCGAGGCGACCGGCGGCTCGGGCCACGAGGTGAGCAACCCCGCCCAGATCCAGTCGGTGATCCTCCAGGCCATCGTGGCGGCGGGCGCGGCGGGCGCCTCCGCCAACACGGGCTGAGACAGGGCCGGTTCATCCCAGCTGCGCCGGTTCCGGCAGGCCCACCGGCCAGGTGTGGACCGGTTCCCCGAGGTGCATCAGCTCGCTGTAGCGGCGGGTCGTCGCGGCGAAGGCGGCTTCCCTGCCGAGGCCCTGTTCGAGGGCACGGTGGAAGGTGGCGGACTGCCAGGTCGCGCCGTTGGTCCGGCGCCGGCAGCGTTCGTCGATCACGCCCAAGTACAGGTCCCGGTCGGCCGGTTCGACCCCCCAGGCATCAAGACCGGCCTCGGCGAGCGGCAGGAGTTCGTCGCGTACGAGGGCCACCGCGTCGATCTCGGTGGTGCCGCCGAGCCGTCCGCGCCGGGGCCAGAGCAGGCGGGCGTCGATGCCGTGGCGGCACGCGGTGTCGAAGTTGGCGGCGGCGGCCTCGAAGGGCAGCCGGGTCCACACCGGCCGCGACTCCTCCGCGAGGGCGCGGACGACGCCGTAGTAGAAGGCGGTGTTGGCGATGACGTCGGTGACGGTGGGTCCGGCGGGCAGGACGCGGTTCTCGACGCGCAGGTGCGGGACGCCGTCGGCGATGCCGTAGACCGGGCGGTTCCAGCGGTACACCGTGCCGTTGTGCAGGACGAGTTCGGCGAGGGTGGGGATGCCGTCGGCGTCGAGGACATCGAGGGGTTCCTCGTCGTCGTGGACCGGGAGCAGCGGCGGGAAGTAGCGGAGGTTCTCCTCGAAGAGGTCGTAGGCGGAGGTGACCCAGCGTTCGCCGAACCAGGTGCGGGGGCGGACGCCCTGGGCCTGGAGTTCGGGCGGGCGGGTGTCGGTGGCCTGCTGGAAGAGCGGCGGGCGGGACTCGGCCCACAGCTCACGGCCGAAGAGGAAGGGCGAGTTGGCGCCCACGGCGACCTGGGCGGCGGCGACGGCCTGGGCCGCGTTCCACACGTCGGCGAAGCGGTCGGGGGTGACCTGGAGGTGCAGCTGCACGGAGGTGCAGGCGGCTTCGGGGGCGATGGAGCCCGAGGTGCAGGTGAGGTGCTCGACGCCGTCGATGTCGAGGACGAAATCCTCGCCCCGGGCGGCCACGATCTGATCGTTGAGCAGGGTGTAGCGGTCGACCGCGGAGAGGTTCGAGGAGACCAGGTCGTCCCGGTCGAGGGTGGGCAGAATGCCGATCATCACTATTCCGGCGTCGACCTCGCCCGCTTTCCGGTGGGCATATGCCAGCGACGTCCGGATCTCCTCGGCGAGCCGATCGAATACCCGGCCCTCCAATCGATGTGGGGCAATGTTGACTTCCAGATTGAACATGGCGAGTTCTGTTTGGAAATCTCGGCTCGCGATGCGTTCGAGGACTTGTGCATTCAACATTCTCGGCATGCCGTCGGCGCCGGCGAGGTTGAGCTC
The DNA here is from genome assembly GCF_042751305.1 of Streptomyces hokutonensis. Lineage (GTDB taxonomy): Bacteria > Actinomycetota > Actinomycetes > Streptomycetales > Streptomycetaceae > Streptomyces > Streptomyces hokutonensis_A. The sequence goes on along the minus strand of NZ_JBHYWD010000001.1, from coordinate 45,145 downwards.
GATCTCCAGCCCCATGAGGTTCTTCGGGCGGTCGAACCGCTTCTCGGCCAGCAGCCGCTCCAGTCCCGCCAGGCACCGTCGCAGCTTGGCGCGGTAGCGCTGGCGGTCGGCGAGCTCGAACGGCCCTGCCACGACCTTCTCCCCCATCGAAGCCCCACCTCCTCGTCCCGGGTAGGAAGGATGATGCCCAGACCTGGCGATCGATAACGTCCCGCGGCGGCCCGGCGCCCGCTACTCTGGTCCGAAGTGACCCGCGGCACATTCACGAGGCATGGGGCGGTGCGCGGTTCCGCGCACAATGAGAGCCTCGTGAAAAACGCCGACGAGAATTGGCCGACCGCATGGGTTGCATATCCCGAGGTCATCGGCGTTTCCCCGGTTCGGAACCGGGATGATTCCCGCGAATCGCTGGCCGAATGGTCCCTTGTTGTTCATACGGGAAACGGTTAGACGAAACACCGTCTGAACACGTGTCGTATAAACTCCGCGAACAAGGCAGAAGGTTGGCGCCACGGTCCTGGAACCTGCCGTCGAGGTGACGTGCGGCAGGCCGCACCCATGTTCACAGCACCCCGGCCCCCGCCTCTCTGACCCCGAGAGCTGACAGCGCCGTCCGCCCCCGTCCCGCCCTCGCGCCACCGTGCCTGTCGAATGAGAGGCGACCCACCATGCCGCTGCATGTCCCCCCGGCTCCCGCGCCCGCACTGCGCTCCGTTCTCACGGCACTCGGTTCCCCCACCGCTGTCCGCGAGGCCCGAACACCCTCACTGCGCGCGGCCCAGGGGCCCGCCACACCCGAACTCCCGTTGCCCGTCCATGTACTGGACCGCGTCACGCCGGAGGGTACGGCCGTCACCTCGCTGGCCGGATGGCGTTTCCTGATCCGCTGCGGCGACCGCGCGGTAGCTGCCGCAGAGACGATGCTGACCCCCGACGGCTGGGCGTTCTCACACTTCTTCGAGGGCCCCTACATCGCCGCCACCGAGCGGGCGCTGCGCCAGGCCGAGAACATGAAGGGCGCCTACCAGCCGCGCCTGCTCTCCGTGCCGGGCCTCTACATGCTCACGCTGTGGCTGCACGGCGATCTCACCGCGGACGGCGCCGGCGGTGAACCCGTCGCGGCCGATCTGCTGGTCCCACTGGCCCCGGCACCGCCCGGCATCGCGGCCCACCGACCGCACCGGGTCGCCGAGTTGCTGCCGGTGCTGACTCATCGGGTGACTCCGGCGCCGCTACTCAGTTCACCCGCCTGACTTCTCTCCGCTGTCACTCCCGTACCCCGTCACCGAATTCCCGGTGGCGGGGTACGATCGCGTTTCCGATCCTCTTTATGCTCGTAACGCTCGTACGAGCAGGAAATAGCTCGTACGAGCCGGGAATTGGGATGAACCGTCCACGCGGGTGACGCGTCATCAACCTGTGAGAAGCGGTGCCGCTAAATCCCTGCGGATTGACGCCCGTGGGGCAACACTGGGTTCGGACCAACTCAACACCACGGGGGACGGACATGACCACAACAGAGCGAGAGATCCCACCAATGTGCAAGCACCAGCCACCGTGTCCCACAGCCGAATCAGCCGACCGGGAATCCGCCCGTCTCATGGCGAGCCATCCGGAACAGGGCTGGAGCCTGCTGTGCAACGGCGTTCTCCTGTTCGAGGACACCGGTGAGCTCCTGCCCGACGGCCAGATCATCGCCCCGCACCGCCAGGAGATGACGGCCGCCTGAGCATTTCGGGAACATGAGGGGCCGGCCGCACACACGAGGTGCGCACCGGCCCCGACGCATATCCGGGGCTGATCACTCCCCGTAGTCGACCCGTGGTCGACCGCTATCCGAGTGCCTCCCGGAGTGCGAAATAGGCGGGCTTGGGCACGAACTGTTCGTCCCACGGAAGAGCGGCTCCCTCACCCGGGAAGAACGCCGGAATCCACGAATACCTGTCCGTGTAATCCCATACGGTCACGCCCACACACCGGCGCACCGCGAGGCACGCCCCGGTCAGGTCCCGGTACCAGTCGGCCTGTTCCGCCAACTTGGCGTCGGTCGCCGGTAGTTGCATCCGTACGTCGACCTCGGTGAGCGCGGTGTCGAGCCCGAGGCGGGAGAAGCGTCGGAGGTTGTCCTCCAGGGTCGCCGGATAGCCGTACTGGAGAGCCAGGTGCGCCTGAAGCCCGATGCCGTCCAACGGCACGTGCTGGGCCCTGAGTTGCTTGGCGAGGGCGTAGTAGGCGTCGCTCTTCGGGCCGGTCGCCTCGATGTTGTAGTCGTTGAGGTACAACTTCACGTGCGGGTCGGCCCGGTGGGCCCAGCGCAGCGCGTCGGCGATGTAGCCGGGGCCGAGCGTCCGGTACCAGAGGGTGTCGCGGTAGGTGCCGTCCTCGTTGAAGGCCTCGTTGACGACGTCCCAGGAGTAGACCTTGCCGCGGTAGTGCCGTACCTCGGTGGTGATGTGCTTCTTCAGTACGGCCCGCAGCGCGTCCGCCGTCCAGGTCCCGGACGTGAGCCAGTCGGGCAACTGGCTGTGCCAGACCAGGGTGTGGGCGCGGACCCGCTGGTGGTTGGCGCGGGCGAGGTCCACGATCCGGTCGCCGTTCGTCCAGTCGAAGACGCCCTGTTGCGGCTCGGTGGCATACCACTTCATGCCGTTGCCTGGGGTGATCATGTCGAACTCGCTGCCGAGGATCGAGGTGTACGCGGTGTCGGTCAGCTCGGGGTTGTCGGTGGCGCTGCCGAAGTAACGGCCGTGGCGCTCCGCGAGTTGGGCGAGGGTCGGCTGCTTCTCCTGGGCCTGCGCGGGTGGGCCGCCGGCGATCCCGGTGGCGAGGAGGAGGGCGGTGAGCGCGCCCGCGAGTCTCAGTCTGTTTCTGGGCATGGTGCGACTCCTGTCCATGGATGAGCAGTACGTCGGTTGGCGCCAGTGTCGGTGAGGGTTCGAAACTTTCGATGTCCATCCAGAAAGTTGTGCTACTGCCACTCGTAGTCGAACCAGTCGAAGGCCGCCGTGCCCTCGGTGACGTACATCCCGATCACTCGTCCGGTGAAGCCTCCGGCGACCTGGGTGGAGAGATAGCGGCCGTCCAACTCGGCGAGTTCTACGGCTCCCTCGGGGCCCTCGACGGAGAACGTGAGCGTGTCGGGGCCGCGCGTGCCGGTGTCGGCGGTGCTGATGGAGACGGCGAGGGTGAGCGGGCCGGGCGGCACCGGTTGCTCCGCGACCCGTTGCCGTACCGGGCCGATCCCCGCGACGACGCTCACCGCTCCCCCGGCGACCTCGATGTCGTAGTGGTGGGCCTCGTCCATGCGGACGGAGAGTCCGGCTCGTCCGGAGCCGGGGTCGATGCGGACCGCCGCCCGGCAGTCGGGGTGTTGCTGTCGGCGCCCGAGGAAGGCGGGGCGGCCCGCCTGCGCGTCGAGGGTCAGCCACCCCGGCCGCTCGGTCAACGACCAGCTGCCGTCAGGCCTGTTGCGCGGGGAGATCCAGGAGAAGGCGAGGGTCGGGGCGTCGAAGTCGTCTCGTGCCGGCGGGAGTTGGAAGGGGTGCCAGGCCTCCGGAGCCGGGTGCTGCTCCCGGACCGGGCCGACCCGGGGCCAGCCGTCCACCCATTCCACCGGGGTCAGGAACGTCTCGCGGCCCAGCACGTGGAAGCCGGGGAACCAGCCCCGGGGGCGGGTGCCGAGGAGCACCATCCACCAGGTGCCGTCGGGGGCGGTGACCAGGTCGGCGTGGCCGGTGCTCTGGACGGGGAGGTCGGTGCTGCGGTGGGAGAGGATCGGGTTCGCGGGGGCCGGTTCGTAGGGGCCGCGCGGGGAGCGGGCGCGGGCGATCGAGACGCTGTGGCCGTGTGCGGTGCCTCCCTCGGCCAGCATCAGGTACCACCAGTCGCCGACGCGGTAGAGGTGCGGGGCCTCCGGGTGCTGGAGTCCGGTGCCGGACCAGATCGGGAGCGGACCCTCCAGGACCTTGCCGGTCGTCGTGTCGATGCGGGCCACCGTCACCCCGGCGACGGCACACCAACAGTTCCCGTCCTCGTCCCAGGCCAGATCGGGGTCGATGCCCGGCAGATCGACGAGCACCGGGTCCGACCAGGGGCCCTCGGGGCGGTCGGCGGTGACGAGGAAGGTGCCCTTGCCGCGCACGTCCGTGGTGATCAGATAGAAGCGGCCGTCGTGGTGGCGGAGGGTCGGGGCGTAGATGCCGGCCGAGGCAGGAGTGTCGTCCGGCAGGTCCAACTGGCCAGGCCGGTCAAGGGCGTTGCCGATCTGGCGCCAGTGCACCAGGTCCCGGCTGTGGAAGAGCGGGACGCCGGGGAAGTACTCGAAGCTGGAGCACGCGAGGTAGTAGTCCTCGTCGACCCGGCACACGCTGGGGTCAGGATGGAACCCGCCGATGACGGGGTTGTCGTACGTCCGCATGGGTGTCCGCCCCTCCGTCCGGCCCGTCGAAAGTTTCGGGCCGCTCTACGAACCTTACGGAGCGGGACTGTAGGTGGATCCTTGGACGGGGGCAAGGTCGGATGCGGGGGCGAGTTGCAGACTGAGGACCATCGTGAGGCCGCCGCCGGGGGTGTCCTCGGCGCTGAGCGTGCCGCCGAGGGCCTCGGTGAAACCACGTGCCACGGCGAGGCCGAGGCCGACTCCGGCGCCGCGCGGGGCGTCGCCGTAGCGCTGGAAGGGTTCGAAGATGCGGTTCTTCGCCTCGTCGGGGACACCGGGGCCGCGGTCGACCACGCGGATCTCGACCCGGTCGGCGATGGCACTCGCCTTGACCAGTACGGGAGTTCCCTCCGGGCTGTACTTCACCGCGTTCTCGACCAGGTTGGCGACGGCCCGCTCGAGGAGCCCGGGGTCGACGGCCACCATGGGCAGTGTCTCCGGGATGTCGAGTTCGACGGTGTCCTCGGGGACTCCGCCGAGCGCCATCGGGACGACCTCGTCGAGGTCCGCCTCGCGGATCATCGGGGTGACGGTGCCGGTCTGGAGGCGGGACATGTCGAGGAGGTTCCCGACGAGGTTGTCCAGGCGGTCGGCGCCGTCCTCGATGCCGGCCAGCAGCTCCGCCTGGTCCTCGTCCGACCAGGCGACGTCCTCGGAACGGAGCGAGGTGACGGCCGCCTTGATGCCGGCGAGGGGCGTCCGCAGGTCATGGCTCACGGCCGCCAGCAGGGCCGTACGGATGCGGTTGCCCTCGGCCAACGCGCGGGCCTGGTCGGCCTCTTCGCGCAGGCGGCGGCGGTCCAGTACGACGGCTGCCTGCGCGGCGAAGGCGGCCAGGACACGGCGGTCCTCGGCGGGGAGCACCCGGCCGGAGAGCGCGAGAGCCATGTGGTCGCCGACCGGTACGTCGACGTCCGCGTCCTCGGGGTTCTGGCAGGGCCGCGGGCCCACGCTGCCCGCGCAGGTCCAGGGTTCGACGTCACCGGCGCGCTCCAGCAGGGCGGCCGACTCCATGCCGAAGGTCTCCCGGACCCGTTCCAGGAGCGCCTCCAGGCTGGTCTCGCCGCGCAGCACATTGCCCGCGAGGAAGGAGAGGATCTCCGACTCGGCGCGCAGCCGGGCCGCCTGATGAGTGCGCCGGGCTGCCAGGTCGACCACGGACGCGACGGACAACGCGACGGCCACGAAGATCGCGATGGCCACGATGTTCTTCGGGTCGGCGATGGTGAAGGTGTGCACGGGCGGGGTGAAGTACCAGTTCAGCAGCAGCGATCCGACCGCCGCCGAGGCCAGCGCGGGGAAGAGTCCGCCGAACAGGGCCGCCGCCACGGTCAGCGACAGAAACAGCAACATGTCGTTGGCCAGGCCCACTTCGGGCGCGACACTGCTCAACAGCCAGGTCAGCAGCAGCGGTCCACCGATCCCGGCCAGCCAGCCGCCGACGATCCGGGCCCGGCCGAGCCGCGCACCCCGGTTCACGGGCAGCCCGCGCCCCTTGCCCGCCTCGTCGTGGGTGATCAGATGGACGTCGAGGTCGGGTCCCGAGTCCCGGGCGACCGTCGAGCCGACGCCGGGCCCGAAGACGTACTGCCAGCCCTTGCGCCGGGAGACGCCGAGGACGATCTGCGTGGCGTTCACCCCGCGTGCGAAGTCCAGCAGTGCCACCGGGATGTTCTCGCCGACGACCTGGTGGAAGGTGCCGCCCAAGTCCTCGACCAGGGTGCGCTGTTGGGCGAGTTCCTTCGGGGACGCGGACGTCAGACCGTCGCTGCGGGATATGTAGACCGCCAACACCTCGCCGCCCGCGCCCTTTTCGGCGAGGCGCGCGGCCCGGCGGATGAGCGTACGCCCCTCCGGGCCGCCGGTGAGGCCTACGACGATCCGCTCGCGTGATCCCCAGATCGCCGAGACTCGGTGCTCGCTGCGGTACTCCTGGAGGTAGGCGTCGACCCGGTCGGCGAGCCACAGGAGCGCCAACTCCCGCAGGGCGGTGAGGTTACCGGGGCGGAAGTAGTTGGAGAGGGCCGCGTCGACCTTGTCCGGTTTGTAGATGTTGCCGTGCGCCATCCGTCGCCGTAGCGCGGGCGGTGACATGTCGACCAGTTCGATCTGGTCGGCGCGGCGGACGACTTCGTCCGGGACGGTCTCCTGCTGTCGTACGCCGGTGATGGACTCGACGATGTCGCCCAGGGATTCCAGGTGCTGGATGTTGACGGTGGAGATCACGTCGATGCCCGCCGCCAGCAGCTCTTCGATGTCCTGCCAGCGCTTGGCGTTGCGGGAGCCGGGGATGTTGGTGTGCGGAAGCTCGTCGACCAGGGCGACCTCCGGGCGCCGGGCGAGGACCGCGTCGACGTCCATCTCGGTGAACTGCGTGTCCCGGTAGGCGAGTTCGCGGCGCGGGATCTGCTCCAGGCCGTGCAGCATCACCTCGGTGCGCGGCCGGTTGTGGTGTTCGACGAACGCGACCACACAGTCGGTGCCGCGCTCGGTACGGCGGTGCGCCTCGGACAGCATCGCGTACGTCTTGCCGACGCCCGGTGCCGCGCCGAGGTAGATCCGGAGCTTGCCGCGTCCCATGTCATCCTTCGAAGCGGTAGCCCATGCCGGGCTCGGTGATCAGATACCGGGGGCTCGACGGGTCCCCCTCCAACTTCCTTCTCAACTGGGCCATGTAGACCCGGAGATAGTTCGTCTTGTTGCTCTGGGACACCCCCCACACCTCCTGCAGCAGGTACTTCTGCGTGACCAGGCGGCCCGGGTTGGTGATCAGGATCTCCAGCAGATGCCACTCGGTGGGGGTGAGCCGGATATCGCGCCCGGCGCGAGTGACCTTCTTGGCGAGCAGGTCGATGGTGAAGTCGTCGGTGGTGACCAGGGTGGTGGCCGGAGCGAGCGGCACGTCCTCGACGCGGCGGACTGCGGCCCTCAGCCGGGCCAGGAGTTCGTCCATGCTGAACGGCTTGGTGATGTAGTCGTCGGCGCCGGCGTCGAGAGCGGCGACCTTCTCGTCCGAGGCCTGTCGCGCCGAGAGCACCAGGATCGGGACCCGGGTCCAGCCGCGCAGCGCCTTGATGACGTCGACGCCGTCCATGTCGGGCAGTCCGAGGTCGAGCATCACGACGTCCGGCTGTCGCATGGCCGCGAGCCGCAGCGCGGTGGCGCCGTCGGGGGCCGCGTCCACGCCGTACTGGCGGGCCTGCATGTTGATCACGAGGGCCCGTACGAGCTGCGGGTCGTCCTCCACCACCAGCACCCGTGTCATGGGGGTGTGCCTTTCCTGTGGTCCCTGGCATGGCGGCGGGGGGGGGGGGGGGCCGGCCCCCCCCCCCCCCCCCCCCGCGCCCCGCACCGACCCCCCACCCCAACAAAAAGACATATCCGAGACTTATATATATAGACACAATATCAGCTCT
>NZ_JBHYWD010000001.1:0-37281 GCF_042751305.1 Streptomyces hokutonensis | reverse complement strand
GGGGGGGGCCGACCCCCCCCCCCCCCCCCGTGGTCTGGGGGGTGGCCTTTTCCGGGGGCCCGGGGCTGGGGGGGGGGTGGGGGGGCCCCGGGCCCCCCCACTCCCGTGCCGGTCGCATAACGCCATCAGCTCTTCGTCACAAGGGACTTGAGCGCGATGTTGAGCTCCAGCACGTTCACCGTGGGTTCGCCGATGAAGCCGAGGGTGCGGCCGTCGGTGTGGTCCTTGACCAGCCTCTCCACCTGGGTGACGGAGAGGCGGTTCCGTTCGGCGACCCGGTGGACCTGGAGTTCGGCATAGGCCGGGGAGATGTCCGGGTCGAGGCCGGAGCCGGAGGAGGTGACGGCGTCGGCCGGGACCTGGGAGGGCTTGACCTTGTAGTCGGCCGTGGAGTTGTTCTTCACGACCGCCGCCTTGGCGTCCTCCACCTGCTTGACGAGCACCTTGCTGTCGGCGGAGAGGTTGGTGGCACCGGAGAGGATCAGCTTGTACTGGGTGTTGACCGAGTTCGTGCCCAGTCCATTCGCGGGGCGCCCTTGGAAGTAGTCCAGGCTGTAGCCCTGTTGGCCGATCAGCGAGGAACCGACGACCTTGCCCTCCGCCTTGATCTCCGAGCCGTTCGCCTTGTTGTTGAACAGCGCCTGGGCCACCCCCGTGACCACCAGCGGGTAGATGACACCGGTCACCAGGGTCAGCACGAGGAGGGCACGCAGGGCCGCCCAGAGCAACCGGGCTGTGTTGGATACCGAGTTGTTCATAACTGGTCAGCCGATTCCGGGGATGAGGGAGATGAGGAGGTCGATGAGCTTGATGCCGATGAACGGGGCGATCAGCCCGCCGATGCCGTAGATCGTCAGATTGCGGCGGAGCATCTTGTCGGCGCTGACCGGCCGGTATTGCACGCCCCGCAGGGACAGCGGAACCAGCGCGATGATGACCAGCGCGTTGAAGATGACGGCCGACAGGATCGCGGAGTCGGGTGACGACAGGCCCATGATGTTGAGCTTGTCGAGGCCCGGGTAGACCGCCGCGAACAGCGCCGGGATGATCGCGAAGTACTTCGCCACGTCGTTGGCGATCGAGAACGTCGTCAACGCGCCCCGGGTGATGAGGAGTTGCTTGCCGATCTCGACGATCTCGATGAGCTTGGTCGGGTTCGAGTCGAGGTCGACCATGTTGCCGGCCTCCTTCGCGGCCGACGTACCGGTGTTCATCGCGACGCCGACGTCCGCCTGGGCCAGCGCGGGCGCGTCGTTCGTGCCGTCGCCGGTCATCGCGACCAGCTTGCCGCCGGCCTGCTCCCGCTTGATCAGCGCCATCTTGTCCTCGGGCGTGGCCTCCGCGAGGAAGTCGTCGACGCCTGCCTCGTCGGCGATCGCCTTGGCGGTCAGCGGGTTGTCGCCCGTGATCATGACGGTCTTGATGCCCATGCGGCGCAGCTCGTCGAACCGCTCGCGCATGCCCGCCTTGACGACGTCCTTGAGGTGGATGACGCCCAACACCCGTGCGCCGTCGGTGTCTTCGACCGCCACGAGCAGCGGGGTGCCGCCGGCCGCGGAGATCCGGTCGGTGAGCGCGCCGGCGTCCTCGGACACCTCGCCGCCCCGCTCCTTGACCCAGGCGACGACCGAACCGGCCGCGCCCTTGCGGATCTTGCGCCCATCCACGTCCACACCCGACATCCGGGTCTGGGCGGTGAAGGCGATCCACTCGGCGTGCGCCAACTCGCCCTGGTGGCGTTCGCGCAGGTCGTACTTCTCCTTCGCCAGGACGACGATGGAGCGGCCCTCGGGCGTCTCGTCGGCGAGCGAGGAGAGCTGGGCGGCGTCGGCGAGTTGGGCCGCGGTGATGCCGGTCACCGGCACGAACTCGGAGGCCTGGCGGTTGCCGAGAGTGATGGTGCCGGTCTTGTCGAGCAGCAGCGTCGAGACGTCACCGGCGGCCTCAACCGCCCTGCCGGACATGGCCAGTACGTTCCGCTGGACGAGGCGGTCCATGCCCGCGATGCCGATCGCGGAGAGCAGCGCGCCGATCGTGGTCGGGATCAGACAGACCAGCAGGGCCACCAGCACGATCATCGTGAGGTGCGTGCCCGCGTAGTCCGCGAACGGCGGCAGCGTGGCCACCGCGAGCAGGAAAACGATCGTCAGCGAGGCGAGCAGGATGTTGAGCGCGATCTCGTTCGGGGTCTTCTGCCGGGCGGCGCCCTCGACCAGGGCGATCATCCGGTCGATGAAGGTCTCACCGGGCTTCGTCGTGATCTTGATGACGATGCGGTCGGAGAGGACCTTCGTACCGCCCGTGACGGCCGAGCGGTCGCCGCCGGACTCCCGGATGACGGGCGCGGACTCGCCGGTGATGGCCGACTCGTCGACACTCGCGACTCCCTCCACGACGTCACCGTCGCCGGGGATGATGTCGCCGGCCTCGCACACCACCAGGTCGCCGATGCGGAGTTCGGTGCCGGGGACCTGCTCCTCCTGGTCGCCCACGAGCCGCCGGGCCACCGTGTCGGTCTTGGCCTTGCGCAGGGTGTCGGCCTGGGCCTTGCCGCGGCCCTCTGCGACGGCCTCCGCCAGGTTCGCGAAGATCACGGTCAGCCACAGCCAGGCGCTGATCGCCCAGCCGAACCAGTCGCCCGGATCCTTGAAGGAGAAGACCGTGGTGAGCACGGACCCGATCCACACCACGAACATGACGGGCGACTTGACCATCACCCGCGGGTCGAGCTTGCGGCAGGCGTCGGGCAGGGACTTGATGAGTTGCTTGGGGTCGAAGAGACCCGCGCCGACACGGCTCTCGGGGGACTTGTGCCCGGTCGGCACATCGCTGTGCGGCGCCCTGGTCGGAGTGGCTGTGGACATCGAGTCCTCTTGGTTCTCTATGTTCCCTATACGGGTGCTCATGACGCCAGCCCCTCGGCCAGCGGTCCCAGCGCCAGCGCCGGGAAGTAGGTCAGGCCGGTGATGATGAGGATCGCGCCCACCAACAGGCCGGTGAACAAAGGCTTTTCGGTGCGCAGGGTGCCCACGGTGACCGGCACCGGCTTCTGCTCGGCGAGCGAACCGGCCAGCGCCAGCACGAACACCATCGGCAGGAAGCGGCCGAGCAGCATCGCGAGCCCGGTCATGGTGTTGAACCAGTCGGTGTTCGCGTTCAGACCGGCGAAGGCCGAGCCGTTGTTGTTCGCGGCGGAGGTGAAGGCGTACAGCACCTCGGAGAAGCCGTGCGCGCCGGAGTTCAGCATCGAGTGCGGCGGGGTCGGCAGCGCCATGGAGGCGGCGGCGAAGATCAGCACCAGGGCCGGGGTGATCAGGATGTAGCAGGCCGCGAGCTTCATCTCGCGGGTGCCGATCTTCTTGCCCAGGTACTCGGGCGTACGGCCGACCATGAGCCCGGCGATGAACACCGCGATGACCGCCATGATCAGCATGCCGTAGAGGCCGGAGCCGGTACCGCCGGGCGCTATCTCGCCCAACTGCATGCCCAGCATGGTGATTCCGCCGCCGAGACCGGTGAACGAGGAGTGGAAGGAGTCCACCGCGCCCGTCGAGGTCAGGGTGGTCGACACCGCGAAGATCGAGGAGGCGCCGACGCCGAAGCGCTGTTCCTTGCCCTCCATCGCACCGCCGGCGATCTGGAGCGCTGAGCCGTGGTGGGCGAACTCTGTCCACATCATCAGGGCGACGAAGCCGACCCAGATGGTGGCCATGGTGGCGAGGATCGCGTAACCCTGCTTGATCGAGCCGACCATCACACCGAAGGTGCGGGTCAGCGCGAACGGGATGACCAGCAGCAGGAAGATCTCGAAGAGGTTCGTGAACGGGGTCGGGTTCTCGAAGGGGTGCGCGGAGTTGGCGTTGAAGTAGCCGCCGCCGTTGGTGCCGATCTCCTTGATGGCCTCCTGCGAGGCGACCGCACCGCCGTTCCACTGCTGGTGCCCGCCCATGAACTGGCCGACCTCGTGGATCCCGGAGAAGTTCTGGATGGCGCCGCAGGCCACGAGCACGAGCGCGGCGACGATCGAGAGCGGCACCAGGATGCGGATGACACCGCGCACCATGTCGGCCCAGAAGTTGCCGAGTTCACCGGTGCGCGAGCGCGCGAAGCCCCGTACAAGCGCCACCGCCACGGCGATGCCGACGGCCGCGGAGACGAAGTTCTGGACGGCCAGACCGGCGGTCTGCACGACATGGCCCATGGTCTGCTCGCCGTAGTACGACTGCCAGTTGGTGTTCGTCACGAACGACACGGCCGTGTTGAACGACTGCGCCGGATTGACCGAGGAGAAGCCAAGCGAGCCGGGCAGGACGCCCTGGAGACGCTGGAGGAGATAAAGGAAGAAGACTCCGACGGCCGAGAAGGCGAGCACTCCGCGCAGATACGCGGGCCAGCGCATCTCGGTGTTCGGGTCGGCACCGATGCCCTTGTAGATCCACTTCTCGACCCGCAGGTGCTTGTCGGAGGAGTAGACCCGGGCCATGTAGTTGCCGAGGGGGATGTAGGCGAGTGCCAGCGCGCCGATGAGGGCGAGCAGCTGGAGGACGCCTGCGAGTACGGGACCCATGTCGTTGCTCAGAACCTCTCCGGGAAGATCAGGGCGAGGACGAGATAGCCCAGCAGGGCGACGGCCACGACGAGGCCGACGATGTTCTCGGCGGTCACAGCTTCGTCACCCCCTTGGCGACGAGGGCCACCAGCGCGAAGACCGCGATCGTGGTGACGACGAAGGCCAGATCGGCCATCGTGAGCTCCTGGATTGAGGTTCGAATGGAACGGACGCTTAGAGGTAACCGCGCCCGTGACCGGATTCGGCCGCCGTTGACGGGTCCCTTACGGCGGTGCGTACGCCTTTGACGGGACTCTTACGGCGACGGCGCGCAGCGGGCGTGCACACCGCCGCCGGGCTTCGGAGCAGCCCGGAACCGCACCCGGGCTTCAGAACAGCCGGAACCTCAGCCGGCAGATCACCGCGTCCGTGTCCCGCCGTACGGCATGGGCGACGACGGCCCCGCGCTGGTTCTGGAGCAGCCGCTGCCACAGCCGTACGGGCTCCACCTCGGCGATCAGGACGGTGACCCGGGTGTCCGGTTCGGTCGCCGACACGTCCCGTACGTAGGCGGCGATCGGGCGGCCCAGTGTGCGGCGTTCGCAGGTGAGGCGGACCAGGGGCACGCCGGGGTTCCACTCGGTCCAGGCGCGCTCCAGGGCGTGGAGGTGGGCGCGGTCCTCGGGGTCGGGGTAGCAGACGGTCACCGCGCGGACCTCGTCGCCGAGGGAGGCGGCGGCCGTCAGGGCCTCGGAGGTGAGGCGGGAGAGGGACGAGACGGGGACGATCACCACGGACCGGTCGCGGTGCGGGGGTTCCGGGATGCGGCCGAGGCCGAGCCGTTCGCCGATGTGCGTGTAGGCGCGGTGCACGGTCTCGAAGGCGAGCACGAGCAGCGGCAGGGTGATCACGATCAGCCAGGCGCCCTCCTCGAACTTGCTCGCGGTGACGACGACCGCGGCGACCCCGGTGAGGACCGCGCCGAAGCCGTTCAGCAGGGCTTTTCCGCGCCGGCCGGTGCCGCGTTCGCCGCGCCAGTGCCGGACCATGCCGACCTGGGCGACGGTGAAACCGACGAAGACACCGATCGCGAAGAGCGGCACGAGGGTGTTGGTGTCGCCGCCGGAGAACACCAGCAGGGCCGCCGAGACCGCGGCCAGTGCGAGCACTCCGTGCCGGTGCACCTGGCGGTCGGCCTTCAGGGCGAAGACGTGCGGGAGGTAGTTGTCGCGGGCCAGCAGCTTCAGCAGCACGGGCAGCCCGCCGAAGGACGTGTTCGCGGACAGGGCGAGCAGGATCATCGTCGCGAACTGGATGACGTAGAAAGCCCAGTTGTGGCCGAGGGAGGCGTCCGCGAGCTGGGCGAGAACGGTGACTCCCTGGACGGGCTGGAGGTGGAAGCGGGAGATCAGCACCGACAGGCCGATCAGCATCACGCCGAGCACCGCGCCGAGGGCGACCTCCGCGCGCTGGGCCCGCTTGACGCGGGGTGCGCGGAAGGAGGGCACGGCGTTGGCAATGGCCTCGACGCCGGTGAGGGCGCTGCAACCGGAAGCGAAAGCTTTCAGCAACAGCAGCGTGCCGACGCTCGTCGCGTTGTCGGCGAGCACGGAGGCGTGGCCGTCGGCGGTCGCGGTGCTCACCGGCGCGGACCGGAACAGGCCGACCGCGATGAGCACGAAGATGGAGCCGACGAACACGAGCGTCGGCACGATGAAGGCGCGGGCCGACTCGACTATCCCGCGCAGGTTCACCGCCGTGACCAGCACGAGCACCGCGAGGCACAGCCACAGCCGGTCGTCGTACAGGCGCGGGAAGGCCGAGGTCAGAGCAGCGACTCCGGCGGTCACCGCCACGGCCACGTTCAGGACGTAGTCCAGCACCAGCGAGGCGGCGGCCACCAGGCTCGTCCGCGCGCCGAGGTGCGTCTTCGCCACGGCGTAGGAGCCGCCGCCGTCCGGAAAGGCCGCGATGACCTGGCGGTACGAGGCGACGAGCACCGCCAGCAGGGCGGCGATGGCGAGCGTCACCGGCAGGGTGAAGCCGAGCCCGTGTGCGCCGGCGGCGGCCAGCACGAGGACGATCGCCTCGGGGCCGTAGGCCACCGACGCCATGGCGTCCAGGGACAGGGCGGCGAACCCGGCGAGGGCGGTCAGCCGATGGCGCTCGCCGGTATCCGGGGGCTCCTCGTCGGCGGGCGTCCCGCCCGGCTGGACGGTGAGGACGGTCATGCTGGTGGCTCCTTCAAGATACTGAGGCGCGGGTGCGCTCCAGGTTCGGTCCCGTCGCCGTGTGCTTCTCCTTCTCCTTGCGGCTTCTTCGCGCCGAACACGCGTTCTTTGACACGAACTTGACGAGCGTGTGACCAGGACAACTGCGCTCGGCCTCCGCGAGGCCGCTGCGAGGGCGTCAGGAACCGCCGGCCGCCCGTCAGGGTCGCGTCAAGACCCGGCTTCCGTACGCCGGGGATCTCTACCGTCACCCCCATGGCACCGGTGGAGGACCGACGATGGGCGCGGGACCTGCGCGGCTCGTTCCGCTGCGCGGGCGCGCTGCTCGGACTCCTGCTGGCCGTCGACCACTTCAGCGGCCGGCTCACGCTCTGGCGTGCCGCGCTCTGGTTCGCCGTGGCGCTGCTGCTCTTCGTGGTGCTGTGTCCGGCGCGGGTCCGGGCGGGCGAGGGCTGGCTGTCCTCGCGCCGGCTGCTGCGCGAGCGACGCGTCCGCACGGACCGGCTGGTGTCGGTGCGCTGTCTGGACGGGATCTCTCAACGGCTCTTGCTGCGGGACGAGTTCGGCAGCCGGGTCTCGGTCGATCCCGATGTGCTGGTCAACAACCCCGACCTGTGGCACAGGTTGGCGGAGGACTCGCACAAGTCCCTTGCCTCCGGCTCGCTCACCTGCGGGGCGACCGCGCTGCGCCGCATCGCGGAACGCGTCGAGCGCGAGACCGCGGAGACCGTGTTCAGGGTGTCCGGTCTGGAGTGACCACGAGGCTCGGATCCGACTGGCTCGCCCCTTCGGCCAGCGGCAGAGACACGACCATGGTCAGTCCGCCGCCCGGCGTGTCCTCGGGGGTGAGGGTCCCGTTCATCGCCTCGGTGAGGCCGCGCGCAAGGGCGAGACCCAGCCCGAGCCCGGTGGTGTTGTCCGTGTCGCCCAACCGCTGGAACGGCTCGAAGAGCCGCTCGCGACCGGTAGTCGGAAGCCCGGGCCCTCGGTCCACGACCCGCAACTCCACCCGCCCGCCCAGCGCGCTGGCGGTGACCAGCACCCGGCGCCCGGGCGGGGTGTGCCGGGCCGCGTTGCCCGCCAGGTTGGCGATCACGCGTTCCAGCAGAGGCGGATCGACCAGCACCGGCGGAATCGACTCCACGTCCCGCAGATCCACGTCGGGCACGTCCGCGAGCGCCATCGGCAGCACCTCCTCCAGGCTCGTGGCCCGCAGGTTCAGCGGGAGCACGCCCGCCTCGAGCCGGCTCAAGTCGAGGAGATTTTCCAGCAGTCGGTTCAGCTTGGCCATCGACTCGTCGGCGGTGGCGAGGAGTTCGTCCCGGTCCTCGTCCGAGAACTCCACGTCCCGCCCGCGCAACGAGGTGACGGCGGCCCAGCCCGCCGCGAGTGGCGTCCGCAGATCATGTCCTACGGCCCGCAGCAGCGCCGTACGCAACCGGTCGGCCGCCTTCACCGGCTCTATCTCCGCTGCCGCTTCGGCGAGTTGGGCCCGTTCGACGGCGGAGCCGACATGGGCGGCGAAGGCGGCCAGGACCCGGCGTTCCGAGGAGGAGAGGGTGCGTCCGCGCAGCAGCAGGTAGGCGCCTGGGCCCGCCGGGACGGTGGTGACCCCGCCGCCGATCTCGTGGTCCGGCGGTTCGTCGACGAGTTCCGCCGAGGCGGTGCCGAAGGTCTCGCGGGTGCGCTCCAGCAGAGCTGGGATCGTCTGGCCGCCGCGCACGATGCTGCCCGCGAGGGAGGACATCGTCTCCGCCTCGGCGGTGGCACGCGCCGAGCGCCGGGACAGCCGTAGCGAACGGTCGACCACGGCGGCCACGGTCGCCGCCACGACCGTGAACACCCCAAGCGCCAACAGGGCGTTGGGGTCGTCCAGCGTGAACTGGCCTATGGGCGGGATGAACCAGTAGTTGAGCAGCAGCGAGGCCGTCACCGAGGCGATGACCGCAGAGGTGACACCGCCTATGCAGGCGACCCCGACGACGGCAAGCAGGAACAGCAGTGCCTCGCTGGTGAGGTTGACCGTGCCGCGCACCTGCGCGAGACAGACGGTGAGCAGCACCGGGAGCACAAGTCCCGCCACGGGACCGGCGATCAGCCGTCCGGTCGAGAGGGTACGGCGACGGGACGGGAGCAGGGTCCCGCGCCCGGCGCGCTCGTGTGTGACCCGGTGGACGTCGATGTCGCCGGAGAGTTCGGTGACCGTCTCGCCCGTGCCGGGTCCGGTCAGGAACCGTTCGAGGCGTCCCCGGCGGCTGGTGCCGAGGACGAGCTGCGTGGCGTTCTCGGTGCGGGCGAACTCCACCAGGGCGGTGGCGACCCCGTCGCCGACCACCGAGTGGTAGCTGCCGCCGAGGTCCTCGACGAGCCTGCGCTGCCGGACGAGCGAGGCGTGGGACACCCCGGCGGCGAGTCCGTCGCTGCGGGCCACGTGCACGGCGAGGAGATCGCCGCCCGCTGATCGGTCGGCGATGCGGGCGGCCCGGCGGATGAGTGTGTCGCCCTCGGGGCCGCCGGTGAGGGCGACGACCACCCGCTCCCGGGTCTCCCACACCCCGCCGATCGCGTGCTCGGCGCGGTAGGTGTGCAGGGCCTCGTCGACCCGGTCGGCCACCCACAGCAGCGCCAACTGCCGCAGCGCGGTGAGGTTTCCGGGCCGGAAGTAGTTGGCGAGGGCCGCGTCGATCTTGTCGGGCGCGTAGATGTTGCCGTGCGCCATGCGCCGCCGCAGCCCTTCTGGCGGTATGTCGATCAGCTCGATCTGCTGGGCCCGGCGTACGACGTCGTCGGGCACCGTCTCGTGCTGCGGCACCCCGGTGATCTTCTCGACGACGTCCTTCAGGGAGGCGAGATGCTGCACGTTGACGGCGGTGACGACGTCGATGCCGGCGGCGAGCAGTTCGTCGATGTCCTGCCAGCGCTTGGCGTTGCGTCCGCCGCCGGGGACGTTGCTGTGCGCGAACTCGTCGACGACGGCGGCCTCCGGGCGGCGGACGAGGACCGCGCCGAGGTCCATCTCCTCGAACTCCCCGCCCCGGTAGGTGCATTGAGCCCGCTCGACGACCTCCAGGCCGTCGAGCATCGCCTCGGTGAGCGGACGTCCGTGGCACTCGGCGAAGCCGACCACCACATCGGCGCCCCGGGCGGCCCGGCGCCGTGCCTCGTCGAGCATGCGGTAGGTCTTGCCGACGCCCGGGGCCGCCCCGAGGTAGACCTTCAGTCGCCCGCGTCGCAGTACGTCGTTCATCGCCTTCCAGGGAAGCGCCCGGCAGGCCTTCGGGCAGACGTCTTGACGCGTCTCTGGCGCCGCCTGCGAGGACGTTGACACTGTCTTGACGGCGTCCGGCCGGGTTAGGGTGTGCGCGGTGTGCCGGGAAGTCTGGTCGGCGGGGAGTCCGCATGGGCTCGTCCAAGACCCAGGGGGACGGCATGCGCGGCGTCGGTACGGTTCTCGCTCTCGTGGTGCTGGCGACGCTGGTCGCGACGTTCGCCCGCCGCTGGCGGATCCCCGCCCCCTCCCTCCTCGTGGTCGCCGGTCTCGCCGTGGCGCTGCTGCCGGGCACCCCTTCCATCGAGATCAGCCCGGACGTGATCGGCCTGGTGGTGCTGCCACCGCTGCTCTACGCCAGTGCCGAGGACCTGTCGTGGCGTGAGCTGAAGGCCGTGTGGAAGCCGGTCGGGATCCTCGCGATCGGCCTGGTCGTCGCATCGGCGGCGGCGGTGGGCTGGGTGGCGTCCACGGTGACCCCGCTGTCCTGGCAGATGGCGTTCGTGCTCGGCGCGGTCCTCGCGAGCACCGACCCGGTCGCCGTCACCGCGCTGGGCCGGCGGCTCGCGCTGCCGCCCCGGGTCCAGATGCTCGTCCAGGCGGAGTCCCTGTTCAACGACGCGACCTCACTGGTGCTGTTCCGGGTCGCGGTGAGCGTCGCGGTCGCCTCGGCGGCGGCGAACTGGGGTGCCGCGGGCGGTGAGTTCATCGTCCTCGCGGGCGGCGGCACGGTCATCGGGGCGGCCGTCGCCCACGCCGTGACACTGATCCGGCGGCACACCGAGGACCCGGTCCTGGAGACGGTGATCGCCCTGGTCACGCCGTACGCGGCCTACGTCCTGGCGGAGGGCGCGAACACCTCCGGTGTGACCTCGGTGGTGGTGGCGGGCGTCGTCCTGGGCGGTCGCGGCGACCGGCTCACCAACGCCCGCATCCGGCTCCAACTGCATGCCGTCTACGGCACGTTGGTGTTCCTGCTGGAGAGCGTGGTGTTCTCGCTGATCGGTCTCGCCCTGCCCACGCAGGTGCGGGCACTGTCCGACGGCGACCGGGCCTGGCCCCTGTACGCGCTCGCGGTGGCGGGCACCCTGATCGCCGTACGACTGCTGTGGCTGGCGCCGCTGTCGGCGGTGGTGCAGCGCAAGTCGGGGACGCACAGGGTGAATTGGCGGGTGCCGATGGTGCTGACCTGGGCGGGTACCCGGGGTGTCCTCCCGCTGGCGGCGGCGCTGTCGATCCCGGAGGTCACCAGCAGCGGCGCCGCGCTGACCGACCGCCCGCTGGTTCTCGTCCTCACCACCTCGGTCGTGGTGGTCACCCTGGTCGTGCAGGGCTTCACGCTCGCGCCCGTCGTCCGCCGCTCCGGCATCGCCCTCGAACCCGACCACACGGAACGCGAAGAGGCGTCCGCCCGCTGCCGGTTGGCCGACGCGGGCATCCGTCGCCTCGACGAACTCGCCGAGCTGGAAGCCGTACCGGACGTCGTCCTCGACCGGCTCCGCCGCGGTCTCAACGCCCGCCTCGACGACGCCCGCGACCGCCTCGCCGAGCCCAACGGCCACCCGTCCCCCACCGAGTCCGCCGACCTGGTCTACCGCCAGCTCCGCCGCGACCTGATCGCCGTAGAGGCCGTGGAACTCCAGCGCCTCTACGACGACCACGCCATCAGCGACACGACCCGCAGGCGGTTGCAGAGGTCGCTGGACCTGGAGGAGGCGAGGCTGGCGGATGTATAGGGCGCCCCGTCGTCACGCTCGGTGTCCATCGCCCGGTACGGCCCTCCCAACATCCCCCATACAGCCCAACGCGCCCCGAACCGCTCCCGGCCACCCCTTCCTGATGCGCTCCTTCCGCTCTCCCGGCCAGTCTTAACGGAAGATTGACGCCCACGGCCCGTAGATCCATGGGCCCACGCGTCACTCTCCGCTTACGCTGGTGCCGCCGTCCGCGTGATGGCCAGAAACCGCACGCTGACCCGCACCCCCAGGAGCACGCCCATGGCCACGACCGAACACCCTCCCAGTCGCCTGCGCGCCTGGATGCTGGAGGGCCTGGCCGACATGGGCAAGGGCGGCGGCCAGCAGGTGCCGCAGTCCGTGCCGGAACCCGAACAGGAGGCGCACAAGGGCCAGCGCTGGTGGCGGGTGATGTGCCTGACCGGTGTCGACTACTTCTCCACCCTCGGCTACCAGCCGGGCATCGCGGCCCTGGCGGCCGGACTGCTGTCGCCGGTCGCGACCATCGTGCTCGTGATCGTGACGCTCGCCGGCGCCCTGCCCGTGTACCGGCGCGTGGCGGAGGAGAGCCCGCACGGCGAGGGCTCCATCGCGATGCTGGAACGGCTGCTGTCGTTCTGGAAGGGCAAGCTGTTCGTCCTCACCCTGCTCGGCTTCGCCGCGACCGACTTCCTGATCACCATCACCCTGTCGGCGGCGGACGCCTCCACCCACCTCGTGGAGAACCCGCATCTGACGGACACCCTGCACGACAAGCAGATGCTGATCACGCTCGTCCTGGTCGCCCTGCTCGGCGCGGTGTTCCTCAAGGGCTTCCTGGAGGCGATCGGTGTCGCCCTCTACCTGGTGGCGATCTACCTGAGCCTCAACGTGGTGGTCGTGGTGGTCGGCATGTGGCACGTGCTCACCGAGGCCCACGTGGTCACCGACTGGACCAGCGCCCTCACCACCGAGCACGGCAACGTCTTCGCCATGGTCGGCGTGTCCCTGCTGGTCTTCCCCAAGCTGGCGCTGGGCCTGTCCGGCTTCGAGACTGGCGTAGCCGTCATGCCGCACGTCGAGGGCGACCCGGACGACACCCACGACAACCCGAAGGGCCGTATCCGGGACACCAAGAAGCTGCTGACGACCGCCGCGCTCATCATGAGCGTGTTCCTGATCGCCACCAGCTTCATCACCACCGTGCTGATCCCGGAGAAGGAGTTCAAGACGGGCGGCCAGGCCAACGGCCGCGCGCTCGCCTATCTCGCGCACGAGTACCTGGGCAACGCCTTCGGCACGGTCTACGACCTCTCCACCATCGCCATCCTGTGGTTCGCCGGCGCCTCCGCGATGGCCGGCCTGCTCAACCTGATGCCGCGCTATCTGCCCCGCTACGGCATGGCCCCGCACTGGGCCCGCGCGGTCCGCCCGATGGTGATCGTCTTCACGCTGATCGCGTTCCTCGTCACCTGGATCTTCGACGCCAGCGTCGACGCGCAGGGCGGCGCCTACGCCACCGGCGTCCTGGTCCTGATGTCCTCGGCCGCGATCGCGGTGACCATCTCCGCCCGCCGCGCCCGCCAGCGCAACTGGACCGTCGCCTTCGGGATCGTCTCGGCGGTCCTCCTCTACGTCACCGTCGTGAACGTCATCGAGCGCCCGGACGGTGTGAAGATCGGCGCCTGCTTCATCGCCGGCATCATCCTGGTCTCCCTGCTCTCCCGGCTGGCCCGCGCCTTCGAACTGCGCGTGACGAGTGTGCAGTTGGACGACATGGCGGAACGATTCATCCGCGACATGGCCAGCCGGAAGATCCGCTTCGTGGCCAACGAGCCCGACCGCCGGGACAAGGCCGAGTACCGGGAGAAGATCGAGCAGATCCGCGCCGACAACGACATCCCCGGCGAGGACTTCGTGTTCGTGGAGGTGACGGTCCTCGACGCCTCCGAGTTCGAGGCGGGCCTGACCGTGCGGGGCGAGGTGCTGCACGGCCGCTACCGGGTCCTGACCCTGGAGTCCTCCTCGATCCCGAACGCGCTGGCCGCGCTGATGCTGCACGTCCGCGACACGACGGGCCGCATCCCGCACATGTACTTCGAGTGGACCGAGGGCAATCCGTTCGCCAACTTCCTCCGCTTCTTCCTCTTCGGCCAGGGCGAGGTCGCCCCGGTCACCCGGGAGGTCCTCCGCGAGGCAGAACCGGACCGCGCCCGCCGCCCGCGCGTACATACGGGCTGACACCAACCGGACCTACCGCCCCACCCCCACACACCGACCGGCCCAACCCGGCCCCGAAATCCTCGCGCACATACACACCGACCACCCCGGACAGGACGCCGCGCCCGCGCGTACACACCAACCGACGCGGAGCCGCCCCGACTTCCCCGCGCACACCCCGGACGAGCCGCGCCCGGCGACCCCGCGCACCGGCCGACCCAAACCAACCCCGGCGCCCCGCGCCCAGACACCGGCCAATCACGCCGGGCAGGCCGCCTACCCGTACCCCTGGTCGACCGTTCGCGGTCGGCCGAGCCGCCGTCACCGTAAGAGACACGACAAAATCCGGTCCCGCAGCGTAAGAGGCCCGTCAGGGGCCCGCGCGTCGGGCCCGGGGCGGCCTACGGTCGGCCTCATGCGGCACAGCACCCCACCACCGGACCCGGCCGGCGACCGCCACTGGCGCGGCGACGCCCGGCTGGCGGCGGGCTGCGCGCTCGGCTTCCTCGTGATGACCCTGCTGGTCGACTGGAACGCCGGAACCCTGACCCTCACCCGTGCGCTGCTGTGGTTCGCCATGTCGGCGGCGCTCTGCGCCGTGCTGCTCCCGCACCGCGTCTCCGCGGGCCCCGGCTGGCTCACCGTGGACAGCCCGCTGCTGCGCCGTACGGTGCACACGGACGCGCTGACGGCCGTACGGCAGTACGGCGATGTCTCCGCGCGCCTGGTCCTGCGGGACACGTACGGACAGTGGCTCGAACTGGACCCTCGGGTGCTGGTCGCCAACCCCCTCCTCTGGCACGAACTGGACACGGGCATACGGCACTCGATGGAGCGCGGCACACTGCGCCAGGGCACCGAAGTCCGGCGTCACCTGGGTCATCTGATCGACGACGAGACGGCCCGGTCGGTGCTCAGGGCGTCGGGGATTTCCTGACCTTGCGCCGCGTCCGGCGTATCAGGACCTTGCCGAACCCCAACTGCCCGACGATCTCTATCCGCAGTCCGACCGGAGTGTCCGGGTCACCGGGTCCGCGCGTCTTGACCTTGCTGTAGTTGAGCACCAGGTCGTCGGTGTTGACGACGACGCCCGGCGGGAGCAGCAGCCGTAGCGAACCGAGGTGCATGTCCAGGTCGACGCGCAGCGTGGCCTGGGTGATCACCGCCTGCGTGAAGTCGAGCGTCACATCGCCCAGGCGCGACTGGATCTCCAGCCGGCGCGGCACCACCCAGCCGTCACCGCGCCGTGTCGAGCCGCCGTTCTGCTCGATGCGAGCGACGTCCTTCACCTCGACCGGAGTCGGGCCGGCGACCACCGGCAGGTCGGCCGTCAGGACCGCCAGCTCCCCGAGCGTGCGGGCGGACAGGGCGGCCTCGACGCGCTCGTCGAGTTCCTCGGCGGTCAGCCGCCCGTCGCCGGCCGCGCCGGTCAGCACGTCCACGACGCGGTCCCGGTCCGCATGCGAGGCCCTCAACCCGGTCGTGCTCGTCAGCTCACCCGACATACCCTCACCCCGATCGACGGCCTGCGCTATATCGCGTTATACCCCAGGGTCAACCCCCCGTCCACCGACTTCCGTTTCTGCCCCTAGGGTGGCGCGTATGCAGTCCTACACAATCGGCCAGGCGGCGCGGCTGCTCGGCGTGAGTCCGGACACCGCGCGCCGGTGGGCGGACGCGGGCCGGGTGACGACCCACCGCGACGAGGGCGGCCGGCGGCTCATCGACGGTGTCGATCTGGCCGCGTTCTCGGTCGAGTTGGCGAAGGCGGGCGTCGTCGAGGAGGGCACCTCCTACACCTCGGTGCGCAACGCGTTCCCCGGCATCGTCACCGCGATCAAGCTCGGCGACGTCGCCGCGCAGGTCGAGATCCAGGCGGGCCCGCACCGGCTGGTCTCGCTGCTGACCCGGGAGGCGGTCGAGGAACTCGGCCTGGAGGTAGGCATGGAGGCCACCGCCCGCGTGAAGTCGACGAACGTACATATCGACCGCGTGTGAGGCGTGCGGCGGCCCCCGTCGGTCACCGCGTCACTTGTTGACCGAGTAGGAGTGCGCGCCGGTCCCCGCCAGCGCTCCCCCGTCCACGATCAGGTACTCGTCGCGGATCGGCCGCCCGGCGAAGAACGCCTCCAGGATCTCCCGGGTGCCCGCCGCGTACCGGGCCTGCGCCGACAGCGAGGAACCGGAGATGTGCGGGGTCATCCCGTGGTGCGGCATGGTGCGCCACGGGTGGTCCGCCGGAGCGGGCTGCGGGAACCACACGTCACCGGCGTAACCCGCCAACTGCCCGCTGCGCAGCGCCCGTTCGACGGCGTCCCGGTCGACGATCCTCGCCCGCGCGGTGTTGATGAGATACGCGCCGCGCTTCATCTGCGCGAGCAGCTTGTCGCCGAACAGCCCCTCGGTCTCCGGGTGCAGCGGCGCGTTGATCGTGACGACGTCGCAGTGCGGCACCATGTCCTCGGCGCTCTCGTGCCAGGTCAGCCCCAACTCCCGCTCGACGTCCTCGGACAGCCGGTACCGGTCGGTGTAGTGCAGCTTCACGTCGAAGGGCGCGAGCCGCCGCAGCACCGCGAGCCCGATCCGCCCGGCGGCGACCGTCCCGACGTGCATGCCTTCGAGGTCGTACGAACGGGCCACGCAGTCCGCGATGTTCCAGCCGCCGTCGAGCACCACCTGGTGGGACGGCAGGTAGTTGCGCACCAGGGACAGCGTCATCATCACGACGTGTTCGGCGACGCTGATGCTGTTGCAGTACGTCACCTCGGCGACCGTTACGCCGTGGGAGATCGCCGCGTCGAGGTCGACGTGGTCGGAGCCGATGCCGGCGGTGACCGCGAGCTTGAGGTTCTTCGCGGCGGCGATCCGCTCGGAGGTCAGATACGCGGGCCAGAACGGCTGCGAGATCACGATGTCGGCGTCGACCAGTTCCCGGTCGAAGACCGAGCCCTCGCCGTCCTTGTCGGAGGTGACGACCAGGGTGTGCCCGGCGCCCTCCAGGTAGGCGCGCAGGCCGAGTTCACCGGAGACGCTGCCGAGGAGCTGCCCCGGGGTGAAGTCGACCGCCTCGGGGGTGGGGGTGGTCTGGCCGCCCGGGTAGTGGTCGATCACGGGCAGGTCGTCACGGGCGTACGAGGTCGGGTATCCGTCGGTCGGGTCGTCGTACAGGACACAGAGAACCTTGGCCATGTCGCGGCTCCTCAACTCCGTTGTCGGAAGGTGCACTTCACGATCCTCGGAGTGAATCGCCCTGGTCAAAGCGAACGTTGCTATGCCCGGATAGCCCGCGTCTATCAGCGCCCGTCGCCCAGGTAGGTGTGCAGCAGCTCGTCGAGCGCGTCGCGTACGCCCGCCTCCCGCGCCACCTTCAACAGGGCTTCCGCCAGCACGGATCGGGGCTCGGTGCGGGCGACGACCAGTCCGACCCGGGGCCCGTGCGCGGGCCCGTTCAGCGGCACCACCCGCATCCCCTCCGGTACGTCGAACATGTGCAGCCACGCGTGCGAGATCACGCTCGACCAACGCCCGCCGGGCAGCAGCGTGTAGAGCCCGGCGACACTGTCCGACTCGATAGCCGGGGAGGCCGTCGCCCCCTCGGCCGCGAAACACTCGTCGATGATGCGGCGGTTGCGCATCCGCGAGTTGAGCAAGCAGAGCGGGAGTGTGGCCGCCTGCGCCCAACTGGCCTTGCTGACACCGCCGAGCGGCCCCTCGACCGGGGTCAGCAGGACGTACCGCTCCTCGTAGAGCGGGAAGCGGCGGACGTTGCGCAGGCTGTCGTCGTCCAGGTACGTCATCGCCGCGTCCAGCTCGAACTCGGCGAGCCCGTGCAGGATGTCGACGGACGACCGCGACTCCAGGGCGACCCGGGCCCGGGGATGCCGTTCGCAGAACGGGGTGGTGAGGAGGGAGGCGGCGGGCAGCGCGGTCGGCACCACGCCCAGCCGCAGCGTGCCGGTCAGGCCGCCGCGCAGGACGGACAACTCCTGGTGCAGGGCGTCCCGTTCGGCCAGGATGCGGTGCGCCGAGGCGAGCACCACCTCGCCCTCCGGGGTCAGCCCCTCGTACCGTCTGCCGCGCCGTACGATCGGCACGTCCAACTCATGCTCCAGGCGCCGGATCGCGGCCGACAGCGAGGGCTGCGAGACATAGCAGGCCGCCGCGGCGCGCGCGAAGTGCCGCTCACGGGCGAGCGCGACGAGGTACTCCAGCTGACGCAACAGCATCCCTGACCTCCCCTGTGACGTGCAGGCTAGGCGCTGTCCGTCCGGCGCAACAGGGCCGCCCACAGGGCGAGTCGGTCGTAGAGGCGGGAGAGGTCGCGCCCGGTGAAGTGCTCGATACGACCGATGCGGTAGTGCACGGAGTTGACGTGCAGATGCAGCGCCTCCGCGGTCCGCGCCCAGGAGCCGTCACAGGCGAGGAAGGTCTCCAGGGTCTCCAACAGGACTGCGTTGCCCCGCAGTTCACCGAGAACGGTCCGGCTGAAGGCGGTACGGACCTCGGTCGGCACACCGGTGAGCAGCGCGTCGAGCCCGATGAGCGCCGAGGCGTCGGTGACCACGGAACCACCGTGCGCGATGCCGCGCGCAGAGGTGAGCGCGTAACGCGCCTGCGCCAACGCCCCGTTGAGATCCTTCGCCTCGGCCTCCCCCTGAGTCACGACCGCGAACGCGGTTCCGTCCGGCAACCGTCCTACGGCCGCATCCCCCGCCCCCGCATGCGCGACCACTTCCGCCAACGCCCCCTCCGCCAGCCCCGCCCGCTCGGCCCCGGTCTCCGCGACGAGCACACGGTACGGCCCTTCCTCCGGCAGCCCACAGGACCGTAGCGCCGTCGCCACGGCCGAAGGATCCGCACCCGGCACGGCGAGCAGCGCCCCCAACTCGTCCGCCGTCTGCCGCTCTTCGGCCCGCGACCGGACCCGCGCCTCCTGGCAGCGCCCCCGTACCGAGGCCAACTCGTGCAGCATGCGCGGCGGGGCGTCGTCGGGGTCGGGAAGGCAGAGGTGCCAGCGCTCGTACGGCGAGACCCCGTCGGCGTCGACGGGCAGGGCCTCCGCCAGCAGACCTGTGGCCTCCCGCGCAGATATCGCAACCGCGCCCGGAGTCGCCGCGACCGTCCGCCCGGACGGCGTGAGGACGTACGCGACGGCCCGTTCGAGGTGAGCGAAGGCCGTCGCCACGATCGCCTCCGGGCCGGCGCCCTGCGCGGCCATCCGGCTCAGCCGCCCCCGCACGCCGTCCGGCAGCGCGTGCCGTCCACCGCCAGATCGCCGCCGGCGAACTCGCCACCCCGCCGACCGGATCACCGTCCGCCAGTCAGACACCGATGTCGTACGCCATGACACGGGCGCCTTCGCGTCGACAGGCACGGTGGTGGCGGGCAAGGCCACCCTGCGCGCATCCCGCGCTCTCGCCGACCAGTTGCTCGACTTCGCCGCCGCCCATCTGCAACTTCCCCGCGCGGACTGCCGGTTGGCGGAGGAGGCCGTACTGCATCCCGGTCGCCGACTGTCGTTGAAGGAGCTGCACGCGGCGGGTGCGGCGGTCGGGGTGGAGTTCGCCGCCGACGGGCACTTCGGCGGCACCCCGCGCTCGGTGGCCTTCGACGCACAGTGGTTCAGGGTCGCCGTGGACCCGGACACGGGTGAGATCCGCATCCTGCGCAGTGTGCGCGCGGCCGACGCGGGCAAGGTGATGAACCCGATGCAGTGCCGGGGTCAGGTGGAGGGCGGGGTCGCCCAGGCGCTCGGCGCGACCCTCTTCGAGAACGTCCGCATCGACGAGCAGGGAGCGGTGCAGACGGCCGCCTTCCGCCGCTACCGGCTGCCGCAGTACGCGGACGTGCCGCGCACCGAGGTGCACTTCATGGAAACGGCGGACGCCATCGGCCCGTTGGGCGCGAAGTCGATGAGCGAGAGCCCCTTCAACCCGGTCGCGCCCGCCTTCGCCAACGCCCTGCGGGACGCGACAGGGATCCGCTTCACCGAACTTCCGCCGACCCGCGACCGGGTGTGGCCGGCACTGGCCGACTCGCCGCACCGTACCCCCCGTCCACCCGTATCGCGCTGATCCCACTGATGTGCCGGGCCCCGCAACGGTCCTGCGGTAGCACCAGTTGCGGCCCGGCACGGTCGAGCGGGGTGTCGTCGATGCTCACGGCGAGCAGAACAGGGGCATGAGCGAAGTCGGGATCGATCTCGGCCCAGGACAGCAGCGCGTGGTGCCCGTCCGTACCGCTCACCGCGATGAGGAAGCGCAACCGGTCCTTGCGGCGGACGGGGTCGAAGCCGGGACCGGCCGCGGACAGGACGTCGTAGAGCCGTGGTCCGGCGAAGCGGTGGACCTGGGTGCCGCTGGTGGCGCACTCGAAGCTGACCCGGACCCGGTGCAGCGGCCAGTTCAGCAGGTCCGGCACGGTCAGCCGGGCGGGCCGGGCGAGGTCCCCCGTCAGGTCGAGCTGCGCGAGCGTCACGAGCCATCACCTCCCGGAATGTGGTACCCGGACGGCACTCCCGTACAAACGCACATGCGCACCCCGCAAGCGAATAGCGCAGCTCATGCGATGCGACAGGAGACCTACACCTTGCATATGCGGCAGTATCATCGCGACACGGCCGTTGCGGCCGGGCAAGGGCGCGACAACCCCTTATCGGCAGAATCAGAGGAGTAGAACCGTGATGACCCGTTCCGCGCGTCGGACCCGCCGGACCCTGCAGGTTGCGGGGGCCGGAGCCGCCGCGCTGCTGGCCCTGAGCGCCTGCTCCTCCAGCGACGACTCCTCCTCCTCGAAATCCGGCACCTCGGCGTCCGCGTCCCCGAAGATGTCCGGCACCGTCACCGTCTTCGCCGCCGCCTCCCTCAAGGAGTCCTTCACCACCCTGGGCAAGGAGTTCGAGACGGCGCACCCCGGCACCAAGGTCACCTTCAACTTCGCCGGCAGCGACACCCTCGCCGCGAGCATCACCAGCGGTGCCCCGGCCGACGTGTTCGCCGCCGCGAGCCCCAAGACCATGGCGATCGTCACGGACAAGGGCGACGGCGTCGGCACGCCGGCCACGTTCGTGCGCAACCAGTTGGAGATCGCCACGCTGCCGGGCAACCCCGACAAGGTGACCTCGCTGAAGGACCTCACCAAGTCCTCGCTCAAGGTCGTGCTCTGCGACAAGACGGTGCCGTGCGGCGCGGCGGCCCAAAAAGCGCTCACCGCAAGCAAGTTGAAGCTCACCCCGGTCTCCTACGAGGAGGACGTCAAGTCGGCCCTCAACAAGGTGGTGCTGAAGGAGGCCGACGCGGCGGTCGTCTACAAGACCGATGTGCACGCGGCAGGTGACAAGGTGGAGGGCGTGGAGTTCCCCGAGTCCGCCGACGCCATCAACGACTACCCGATCACCCTCCTCAAGAACGCGCCCAACGCGGTCGCCGCCAAGGCGTTCATCGCGCTGGTGCAGTCCGCCGAGGGCCAGAAGGTGCTGTCCGCGGCGGGCTTCCTCAAGCCGTGACCCGGCTCGACACCTCCGACGCCGCGGCCGAGACCCTGAACGGCGGCCCGCGGCGTCGCCGCGTCCGGATGTCCGGACGCGGGGTGCCGTTGCCCCTGCTGGTACCCGCGCTCGCAGGGCTGGCGTTCCTGCTCCTGCCGCTGCTCGCCCTGCTGGTCCGGGCCCCCTGGCGGTCGCTGCCGTCACAGCTCACCAGCACGGAGGTCTGGCAGGCGCTCCGACTCTCCCTGCTGAGCGCGACGTTGGCGACCGCGGTGTGCCTGGTCCTGGGCGTGCCGCTGGCCTGGCTGCTGGCCCGCACGGAGTTCCCCGGCCGCCGCGTCGTCCGGGCCCTGGTGACACTCCCGCTGGTCCTGCCCCCGGTGGTGGGCGGCGTGGCGCTGCTCCTGGCCCTCGGCCGCAACGGTGTCGTGGGCCAGTGGCTGGACTCGTGGTTCGGCATCACCCTCCCCTTCACCACGACCGGTGTCGTAGTCGCGGAGGCGTTCGTGGCGATGCCGTTCCTGGTCATCAGCGTCGAGGGCACCCTGCGCGCCGCCGACCCCCGCTACGAGGAGGCGGCCCAGACCCTCGGCGCCTCCCGCTTCACGGCGTTCCGCCGGGTCACACTCCCCCTGATCGCCCCGGGCATCGCGGCGGGCTCGGTACTCGCCTGGGCCCGCGCACTGGGCGAGTTCGGCGCGACGATCACCTTCGCCGGCAACTTCCCCGGCCGCACCCAGACCATGCCCCTGGCGGTCTACCTCGCCCTCCAGAACGACCCGGAGGCGGCGATCGCCCTCAGCCTGGTCCTGCTGGCCGTGTCGATCGCGGTCCTGGCAGGACTCCGGGACCGCTGGATGACGACCTCATGACCACACCTGTCAAGGGCCTCGACGCCCATCTCGTCGTGGACCGCGGCACGTTCCGCCTCGACGTCGAACTGACCGCCGCACCCGGCGACGTAGTCGCCCTCCTCGGCCCCAACGGCGCCGGAAAGACAACCGCGTTGCGAGCCCTGGCCGGCCTGGTCGGCCTGACGGACGGTCATCTACGGCTGGACGGCGCGGAGTTGGACCGTACGCCCCCGGAGTCCCGCCCGGTAGGCGTCGTCTTCCAGGACTACCTGCTCTTCCCGCACCTCACCGCCCTCGACAACGTCGGTTTCGGCCCGCGCTGCCAGGGCGCGACCAAGTCGGAGTCCCGCGCCATCGCCGCCGAATGGCTGGAGAGGATGAACCTCACCGAGCACGCGGGCGCCAAGCCCCGGGGACTCTCCGGCGGCCAGGCCCAACGCGTAGCCGTGGCAAGGGCGTTGGCGACCCGCCCACGCCTCCTGCTCCTCGACGAACCCCTCGCAGCCCTGGACGCCCGCACCCGCCTGGCCGTACGGGCCCAACTCCGCCGCCACCTGGCCGAGTTCGAGGCGGTCGCGGTCCTGGTCACCCACGACCCGCTGGACGCCATGGTGTTGGCCGACCGACTGGTGGTGATCGAGCAGGGCACGATCGTCCAGCAGGGCACACCCGCCGACATCGCCCGCCACCCGCGCACGGACTACATCGCCCAACTGGTCGGCCTCAACCTCTACAAGGGCAACGCCGACGGCCACACGGTCACGCTCGACACGGGCCCCACGATCACCACCACGGAGGACCTGACCGGCGAGGTGTTCGTAGCGTTCCCACCAAGCGCGGTGACTCTCTTCCGGGACCGTCCGACCGGCGCCAGCGCCCGCAACCTCTGGCACTGCGAGGTAGCGGGCCTGGAAACCCACGGCGACCAGATCCGCGTAGACCTGACCGGCGAACTCCCCCTGGCGGCAGACCTGACGACGCCTGCAGCCGCGGAACTGGACCTGCACCAGGGCGCGTCGGTCTGGGCAACGGTCAAGGCAACCCAGACCCACTCATATCCAGCGTGAGCACCCGCGCCCCAAAAACTCAGTCCTCGTACGCATCCAACGGCGGGCAGGAACACACAAGGTTCCGGTCCCCAAACGCCTGGTCGATCCTGCGCACCGGCGGCCAGTACTTGTCGGCAACGGAGACACCGGCCGGGAAGACAGCCTCCTCGCGCGAGTAGGCGTGCCCCCACTCGCCGCCCAGTGCGGCAGCGGTGTGCGGCGCGTTCCGCAGAGGGTTGTCCTCGGCGGGCCACTCCCCCGCCCCGACCCTCTCGATCTCCCCCCGAATCGCGATCATCGCCTCGCAGAACCGGTCCAGTTCGATCAGGTCCTCGGACTCGGTCGGCTCGATCATCAGCGTGCCGGCCACCGGGAACGACATGGTCGGCGCGTGGAAGCCGTAGTCGATGAGCCGCTTGGCAATGTCGTCGACCGAGACACCGGTCGCCTTGCTGATCGGCCGCAGATCGATGATGCACTCGTGCGCGACGAGCCCGCCGGGCCCGGTGTAGAGCACGGGGTAGTGCGGTTCGAGCCGCTTGGCGATGTAGTTGGCGCTGAGGACCGCCACCTGCGTGGCGCGCTTCAGCCCCTCGCCGCCCATGAGCCGGACGTACGCCCAGGAGATCGGCAGAATCCCGGCCGAGCCCCACGGAGCGGCCGAGATGGGCCCAACGCCCGTCTCAGGACCGGCAGCAGGCTGAAGCGGATGGTTCGGCAGATACGGCGCGAGGTGCGAGCGCACGCCCACCGGCCCGACACCCGGACCGCCACCACCGTGCGGAATGCAGAACGTCTTGTGCAGATTCAGATGTGAGACATCGCCGCCGAAGTGCCCCGGCTTGGCAAGCCCCACAAGGGCGTTGAGGTTGGCGCCGTCGACGTAGACCTGCCCGCCGGCCTCGTGGACCTGCGCGCAGATGTCGGCGACGTGCTCCTCGAACACCCCGTGCGTGGACGGGTAAGTGATCATCAGCACCGCCAACTCCTCGCGGTACTGCTCGATCTTCGCCCGAAGGTCCTCGACGTCGATCTCGCCGTCCTCGGCGGTCTTCACGACGACGACCTTCATGCCCGCCATCACGGCACTCGCGGCATTGGTCCCATGCGCCGACGACGGGATCAGACACACGGTCCGCTGCTCGTCACCGTTCGCCCGGTGGTACCCACGCACCGCCAGCAGCCCGGCCAACTCACCCTGCGAACCGGCGTTGGGCTGCAACGACACCTTGTCGTACCCGGTGACCTCGGCGAGCCGATCCTCCAACTCCCGGATGAGCGTGAGGTATCCCTGCGCCTGCTCGGCGGGCGCGAAGGGGTGCAGCTGCCCGAACTCGGGCCAGGTGACCGGTTCCATCTCGGTGGTCGCGTTGAGCTTCATCGTGCAGGAGCCCAGCGGGATCATGCCCCGGTCGAGCGCGTAGTCCCGGTCGGCGAGCCTGCGCAGGTAGCGCAGCATCGCGGTCTCGGAACGGTGGTCCCGGAACACGGGGTGCGTGAGGTACGCGTCGGTGCGCAGCAGGCCCTCGGGCAGCGTGTCCGCAGCGGACGCGTCAAGCGCCTCGATGTCACCCTCCACCCCGAACGCGGTCCATACGGCGGCCAGCTGGGCGCGCGTGGTGGTCTCGTCGCAGGCGATCGACACCTGGTCGGCGTCCACGAGGTGGAGGTTGACGCCGTCCTCGCGGGCTGCGGCGACGACCTCGGCGGCCCGGCCCGGAACACGCGCGGTCAGCGTGTCGAAGTAGCCGCCGTGCACAACCTCGACACCGCCGGCGGTGAGCCCGGCGGCGAGGATCGTGGCGTACCGGTGCGTCCGCCGCGCGATGCCCTTGAGCCCCTCGGGCCCGTGGTA
The DNA here is from genome assembly GCF_042751305.1 of Streptomyces hokutonensis. Taxonomy (GTDB): domain Bacteria; phylum Actinomycetota; class Actinomycetes; order Streptomycetales; family Streptomycetaceae; genus Streptomyces; species Streptomyces hokutonensis_A. The sequence goes on along the minus strand of NZ_JBHYWD010000001.1, from coordinate 12,054 downwards.
GACGGCGTACATGCCGGCCATGACTGCGAGGAGCACCTGGGCGGTGCAGATGTTGCTGGTGGCCTTCTCGCGGCGGATGTGCTGCTCGCGGGTCTGGAGGGCGAGGCGATAGGCCTTGTGGCCGTCGGCGTCGACGGAGACGCCCACGAGCCGTCCGGGCAGGCTGCGCGCGAACTTCTCGCGCACGGCCATGTATCCGGCGTGCGGCCCGCCGAAGCCCATCGGTACCCCGAAACGCTGTGTCGTACCGACCGCGATGTCCGCGCCCAGCTCGCCCGGCGACTTGAGCAGCGTGAGCGCGAGGAGATCGGCGGCGACGGTGACGAGGGCGCCGAGGGCGTGCGCCTGCTCGATCAGCGGCTTGAGGTCGCGTACGGCACCGGAGGCGCCCGGGTACTGCACGAGCACGCCGTTGATCTCGCGCTCGGCGATGTCGGCCGGGATGCCGTCGCTGAGGTCGGCGACGACGACCTCGACTCCGGCCGGCTCGGCGCGGGTCTCGATCACGGCGATGGTCTGCGGCAGCGCGTCCGCGTCGACCAGGAACAGGCCCTTCTTGTTCTTGCCCATGCGCCGCGACAGGGCCACGGCCTCCGCCGCGGCCGTGCCCTCGTCGAGCAGGGAGGCGCCGGAGGTCGGCAGCCCGGTGAGGTCGGCGACCATGGTCTGGAAGTTGAGGAGGGCTTCGAGCCGCCCCTGGGAGATCTCCGGCTGGTACGGCGTGTAGGCCGTGTACCAGGCCGGGTTCTCCATGACATTGCGCAGGATCACGGGCGGGGTGAAGGTCCCGTAGTACCCGAGCCCGATCATGGAACCGAGGACCTCGTTGCGGTCCGCGAGGGAACGCAGTTCGGCCAGTACCTCGGCCTCGGTGCGGGCACCCGGCAGGTCCAGGGAGTCGGCGTTCTTGATCACATCGGGGACCGCGGCGGCCGTGAGCTCGTCGAGCGAGCCATAGCCGACCTGCGCGAGCATTTTGGCGCGCGCTTCCTGGTCGGGACCGATGTGGCGCTGCTCGAACGGGATGCCCTGTTCGAGCTCGGAGAGCGAAGTGCGAGGGGCGGTCATTTGGGAGGCCTCCTGGTCGGACACGACCTTCGAGGGCACCACGACAGTGGGGTGCCCGGACGGCCTCCCCCTCTGTCATCTCAACCTGAGAGCTTCACCGGCCACCCGAAGGTCACCGGCTTTCACCGTCGGTGAGAGCGAGAGCCGTCGCCGGCACCCGCCCTGCTTTCCAGAGTGACCTCGTCCGTGCGGTACGTGAGCCTGAGAGATTCCGGGGAGGATTTGCTCCTTCGGCGCCTCCGATGAAGTCTGGAGGACTCTCCCGCACGGGGTCAGCAGCCGCTCGCCAGCCTACCAGCGAGCGGTGAAGCCGAACTTTCGAGTGGCCACCGGCCCGATTGTGCTCTTTTGTAGAGTTTACGAATGAGTTGCGACCAGGAGGAGGGCCCGTGCAGACCGATATCGATCCGCGCAACCTGATCGGCCGCAAGGCGTTCGACCGCACCGGCACCAAGATCGGCACGATCGACGAGGTCTACCTCGACGACGCCACCGGTGTACCGGAGTGGGCGGCCATACGCACCGGCCTGTTCTCCAGAGACGCCTTCGTCCCCCTGGAGCCCAGCGAACTGATCGACGGCACCCTGCACATCCCCTTCGACCGCTCCCTGATCAAGGACGCCCCCGACTTCGGCGTGGGCCGCCACCTCTCCCCCGACCAGGAACTCCAGCTCTACCACCACTACGGCCTCGACGTGGCCCCACCGCCCTCCCTCCCGGACCGCGACTTCGGCAAACTGGCGGGCTCGGAAGACACCTGAACCGACCCGGCGGAAGGGCCGGCGGGTCTTCGATTCTCCGGGTGCGGCGCCACCAACTGCCCTGATGCCGCGGCCAGTTCACCCGCGTCCCGCTTCACCAACGGCAGCGGCTCCGCCGGCTCCAGCTCGGGATCGTCGGTCCGGAACGTCCGTACCCGCCCGGGCCCGGCATCCTCCGGTGTTTCGAACCGCACGGTGACCCGCCCCAGCCCGCTCCCCTGCACCCACCCGTGCCCGAACCCGGAGTGGCGCACATCGTGGCCCGCAGGCCAGCGCCGCTCCACGGGCGCCTGCCGCTCCCCGCCCTCTTCCTCCTCCGGGTGCTCCTCCTCAAGTAGGTCGACCTGCCCTCCCGCCGCCTGCGCGAACAGGTCCTCCTGCGTGTAGTCGGCGAGCCCGGAGACGCCCACTCCGAGCAGCCGTACCCCGCCCGTGGTGTCCACGGAGTCCAGCAACCGCGCCGCGGCCTCCCGCACCACCCCGGGATCGTCGGTGGGCCCGCGCAGCGTCTCGGACCGGGTCAGCGTCGAGAAGTCGTACCGCCGCACCTTGAGCACGATCGTCCGCCCCGACAGCCCGGCGCCCCGCAGCCGCCGTACACACCGGTCGGCGAGGCGCTGCACCTCCAGGCCCACCCGGATCCGGTCGTGGATGTCCACGTCGTAGGTGTCCTCGACGGACACCGACTTGGTCTCCCGCTCCGCCACCACGGGCCGCTCGTCGTGCGCCAGCGCCATGGCGTACAGCGCGTGCCCGTGCGCCTTGCCGACCAGCCGTACGAGCTCGTCCTCGCCCGCCTCGGCGATCTCGTCGACCGTGGTGATCCCGGCCCGCCGCAGATGGTCGCCCGTCGCCGGCCCGACCCCCGGCAGCGTGCGCACCGACAACGGTCCCAGCAGCGCCCGCTCGCTCCCCGGCTCGATCAACACCAGCCCGTCGGGCTTCGCCCGCTCGGAGGCGATCTTCGCGAGCATCTTGGAGGCGGCAAGGCCGACCGAGCCTGTGAGCCCCGTGACCGCCCGTATGTCGGCGCGCAGCCGCTCCCCGGCCCGCCGCGCGGACTCGGCGTCCCAGGCCGCCTCGCCGGCCTCCAGGTCCACGAACGCCTCGTCCAGGCTCAGCGGCTCCACCAGCGGCGACAGCGCCCGCAGCAGCGCCATCACCTGCTCGCTGATCGACCGGTAGAACCCGAAGCGCGGCACGAGATACGCGGCGTTCGGAGCGAGCCTGCGCGCCTGGGCCATGGGCATCGCCGAGTTCACCCCGAAAACCCGTGCCTCGTACGAAGCGGTGGCCACCACACCGCGCGGCCCGAGCCCGCCCACGACGACGGCCTTCCCGCGCAGGCTCGGCTTGGACGCCTGCTCCGCCGAGGCGAAGAAGGCATCCATGTCGAGATGCAGGATCGTGGGCGCGGTTCTCACATCTCCGATGCTGCCCTACGCCACTGACAATGCCCCGCTACGGCCCCCGCAGGGCCCTCAGACGGCCCGGTTGCGCCGCCTGGCCAGCTCATCGGCGGGGTTGACCCCGACGAGCGTCTCGCCGGTGTCGACGCGCTCCCCGTGCAGCTGCGACAGGGCGCTCTCCACGTCCCGCCACACCACGCCCACGGCGATCCCGAAGACCCCCTGGCCGCCCTGGAGCAGGGCGTGGACCTCGTCCGGCGAGGTGCACTCGTAGACCGTGGCGCCGTCGCTCATCAGCGTCATGCGCTCCAGATCGCGGAAGTCGCACTCCCGCAGGTGCAGAACGGCGCTGCGGATGTTCTGCAGCGACACACCCGTGTCGAGGAACCGCTTGACGATCTTCAGGACGACGACGTCCCGGAAGCTGTAGAGCCGCTGCGTACCCGACCCGTGTGCGGGCCTCACGCTGGGCTCGACGAGCCCGGTGCGTGCCCAGTAGTCCAGTTGCCGATAGGTGATGCCGGCCGCCGCACAGGCCGTAGGGCCCCGGTAGCCGATCTGCTCGGACGCCATGGACGTCGCCCCTCCGCTGCTCGGCACGGCAGTGGGTCGATGTGGAGCGTGATCGGCCGCACTGCCATGAAGCGGGTACGGGCCACTGTCCCCGAAACTGCGTTCCGGGGCACCCCCAGCCGTACCGTCGCCGCTGCTTCTCACGCCGACCTCCGTCCTTGACCTGCCTTCTCGACGGTAGGCAGTCACCAGGGGTGCGTCAACGATCGCCACGCTAGGCACGCCGAGTGATAATCACCCTAGGAGTGGTTTCCCGTACCCCACCGCGGGGAAAGGCTAGCCGAATGCGCTCGCGGGGGGCCGCAGGACGCTCTCACACGCCGGTGGCAAATGCCGGCATTTCTCTGCCGGCCGTCGATCTCACTGGCTGTTGGTCCCGAAGTCCTCGGGTGAGATCTGGTCGAGGAACTCGCGGAACTTCTCCACCTCGTCCTCCTGCTCGTCCGGGATCGCGATGCCGGCGTCGTCGAGCACGCCGTCACTGCCGTAGATCGGCGTCCCGGTGCGCAGTGCCAGCGCTATGGCGTCGGACGGGCGGGCGCTCACCTCGACTCCGCTGGCGAACACCAGCTCGGCGTAGAAGACGCCCTCACGCAGATCGGTGATGCGTACTTCGGTCAGCTCCTGGCCGACGGCCTCCAGCACGTCCTTGAACAGGTCGTGGGTCAGCGGTCGTGCGGGGGCCATGCCCTGCTGCGCGAAGGCGATCGCCGTCGCCTCCCCAGGCCCGATCCAGATGGGGAGGTAGCGGTCGCCTCCCACTTCACGCAGGAGCACGATCGGTTGGTTGGAGGGCATTTCGACCCGGACACCTACGACATCGAGCTCGTTCACACAGCAACCCTAGGCCGTGCCCGGGACGTTTGGGTAGTCGGGCCGGGATCGGGTGACCGATCAGGCGGCCGTAATCCCGCCCGGCTCAGGGCAGGCGCACGCCGAGCGCGGTCTGCACCAGCGCGGCGTGCAGCTTCACCGTGAGCCCCGCCAGTTCCTTCGTACGGGCCTCCGCGTGGGCCCTGGTCTGCGGATTGCGGTGCCGCTTCAGCGGCGCGACCACCTGCTCGACGAGCCCGGCCTCACGGTCCGCGGCGGCCTTCATGGCGCGCAGGTGCCGGGGTTCGATCCCGAACCGCCCGAGCTCCAGGACGAGCCCGGCCACGGTGACGGCTTCCGCGTCGTACACGCCGTCCGGCAGCGGAGCGATGAGCCCGTACGACTCCCACTCGTCGAGCTCCTGCTCACCGATCCCGGCGGCGGCCAGCAGCTCGGCCCGCCCGATCCGGGCTGCCGTGGGGCCCTCCACGGGCTCCAGGACGACTTCGCCGTCCCGTTGACGGCCTACGGTGGGCAGCGGGGCGGCCACCCCGCGCTCCATGGCGTCGAGGTGCTCGCGGATCACCTTGAGCGGCAGATAGTGGTCCCGCTGCATCCGCAGGACATGGCCGAGGCGCTCTACGTCGGCGGGGCTGAACTTGCGGTAGCCGGAAGGGGTCCGCTGCGGCTCGATGAGCCCCTCCGACTCCAGGAAACGGATCTTGGAGATGGTGACTTCGGGGAACTCGTCGCGCAGCGTGTTCAGCACCGTGCCGATGCTCATCAGCCCGGTGTCCGCGGCGGCGGTACCGTGCCCGGCACCGCCGCTCGGTGTTTGAAGCATGGACCTTCCTGGGGGAATCCCCCGGACCCAGTCCGAGGGAGGGTCAGTAACCCCGCTGGCTCGCGTAGAACACCAGCCGGTACTTGCCGATCTGCACCTCGTCACCGTTGGCCAGGGGAACCGAGTCGATGCGCTCGCGGTTGACGTACGTGCCGTTCAGGCTGCCGACGTCGGCGACCGTGAAGGAACCGTCGGCAACACGCCGGAACTCGACGTGACGGCGCGAGACCGTCACGTCGTCCAGGAAGATGTCGCTCTGCGGATGACGGCCGGCCGTGGTCAGCTCGCCGTCCAGGAGGAAGCGGCTGCCCGAGTTCGGACCGCGCCGCACCACCAGGAGCGCCGAGCCCAACGGCAGCGCGTCGACTGCTGCCTGCGCCTCCGGGGAGAGCGTCGGCATCTGCGTCTGGCCGGTCACCTCGGCGTCGTAGGCCTCGAGACCGGAGATGGAGATCGTGGACGTCGTCTCGGACGGACGCTCCGGGGTCACGCCGGGGCGCAGTGGCGCACCGCAGTTGGAACAGAAGCGGCTGTTCTCCGCGTTGCGGTTACCGCACCTCGTACACACCAGGGCCGACATAGGGGAAAACCCTCCACCCGTACTTGAGGTTGACGGTTGCCCGAAACCTATGTCGCCGGACTGCGCAGGGTCAACCGACGGCGCGCCCTGACCAGCGACCTGGTCACGGAACAGCGGGCGCTGGCCCTCCGCGTCCGGTTGCGCGCGATGGCGAGCGGTCTGACTGTCGCTGCTCTCTTTCGCACTCTTGCCGAACAACTTCGCAAACAACTTCACGGGCGATTCCCCTTGACCGAAACAGACCCGCCCGTGGGGCAGGACGAACCCTGATTGAACACACCGGTCGACCCGGACATCCTCACAACGTCCGTATCCACCAGACAGTTTCCACCACGCACCACCCAATCAGTGCGTCGACCCCCCGCAACCTCATGCCCTCGCCGGACGACCCCCATGCACCCCCGGTTCACCGGGAGGACGACCGAGCGTAGTCAGGCTGCTTCGCGGCCCGCAAGGCATCCACAACGATCTTGCTCGACCGCCCGACGGTAACCGTGGCCTGCTCCTTCTCAAGAGTCTGCACCACACCTCCAGGGATGTTGAGCGCCGGTTCGAGATCCTGCGGCTTGCCGATGACCTTGAAACGATAGGGGGCGTTGATCTTGTTCCCGTCGACACTCACGCTCTTGTCGGAGTCCGTCAGATAGGTGCCGGCCACCACACGTACGCCGTTCACCTGGATCGCCTCCGCGCCGGCCGCGCGCAACTCCTGGACCGCATCGAGCAACATGTCCGCCTCGACCGTTCCCTTCGTGTCGTCGATGGTCATCGTGATGCCGGGTCCCTGCGCGGCCACGGTGCCCGCCAGAATGCCGAGTTGCTTCTCCTTCTCGGCCGTCTGCTTGCGGGCCTCCTCGGCCTGGTCGGAGCTGTTCTCCAGCTCGTCGCGCTGTTTCTGCAGACCCTGCTTCTCGTCCTCAAGACGCTGAGTACGGTCGTCCAGTTCATCGAGAATGCGCACAAGATCTTCCTGCCGGGCCCCACGCAGCGCGCTGTCGCTGTTGCTGTTCGAGGCGACCTGCACGGCCAGCCCGAAGCCGAGGCCGAACAGCAGCACGGCGACGATGAGTTGGGCCCTGCTGGCGCGCGGCGGCCACAGCCCCTGCACCAGCCGCTGCCGACCCGTGACGGTGGGAGCAGGCGTCTCCTCGGCGACCGGCGCCTCCGCAGAAGCAGACGCCGGTACCTCTTCGGGCAGTTCCCTGCGCAGCCTGTTCTCCGGCTGCTCGTCCTCGTTGCTCATCGACGTCACGCCCGGAAGACATGCCGGCGAATGGCCGCGGCGTTGGAGAAGATCCGGATCCCGAGAACGACCACGACACCCGTGGACAGTTGGGCGCCGACGCCCAGCTTGTCGCCCAGGAACACGATCAGCGCGGCCACGACCACGTTCGACAGGAACGACACCACGAAGACCTTGTCGTCGAAGATGCCGTCGAGCATCGCCCGCAGACCACCGAAGACGGCGTCGAGCGCCGCGACGACGGCGATCGGCAGATAGGGCTCGACAACCACCGGCACCTCAGGCCGGACCAGGATTCCGGCCACCACTCCCACAATGAGGCCCAGTACGGCGATCACGATGTGCCCTTCTCAGTTCTCGGCTGTGCTGTTCGTACGATCACACTCGGCGCGGCGGGCAGCCGGAGATCGCTCTCCACGGCGATGGTCGCCCTGATGCCGTAGTTGTCTTCCAGAGCGTTCAGATAGAGCCCGTCGGCACCGTTCTGGAACCTCGTGCTCAGACGCTTCCCGTCCCCCACCGCGAGCACCGTATAGGGCGGCACCAGTGGCCTGTTGTCGACCAGTATCGCGTCGCCCGCGGCCCTGATCGCGGACAGTGCCGTCAGCCGCTGCCCGTTGACGGAGATGGCCTCGGCACCCGCCGCCCACAGTCCGTTGACCACGCGCTGCATGTCCCGGTCGCGTACCCGTCCGGTGTCGGAGAAGTCCGCGGTCTCGCGCGGGTCGTTGCCCCCGCCGCTGCTGGCTTCCTTCGCGTCGTCGACGACGAGCTTCACACCGGGGCCGTGCACCGCGGTGGCACCGGACAGCATGCTCACCAGGTCCGCCTGGCCACTGCCGCCGCTTGTCTTCAGCGCCGCCCGCTGCCGCGCGCTCACGTCGTCCCGGAGCGTGTCGACAGAGCCTTCCAGCTTGTCCGCCGACTTGGTCTCTTTGTCGATACGGTCGATCAGTTCCTGGCGCTCCTTGGCCACCACGGGGGCGGCCACCCGCGCCTGCGCCGCTCCCAGGGTCACCACAAGGGCCGCCAACACCAGGCCCGCGGCGAGACCGAGCTTCGTCCGGAGGGTCTTCGGCATGCCGCTCGCGCCCGCGGCCTTCTTCCGGGCGGCGGCCTCGGCGTAACCCTCGTCGAGGCTGTGGTCCATGACGTTGGTGAGCAGCGACATGGATGCGTCCGGACGCGCAGGGCGCGTGGGTGTGCTCCGAACGGGGGGCTGCTGCGGCATGCCGCACATCGTCGCACGTGGTGGCCTGTACCTCCGAATGGCCCCACCGGCGTGCCGGACAGGCCCCCTTGGGGAGGCATGTCCGGCACGCGCGCGTGGTGCGCGTTTTACCGTCCGGCGCTGTCCACGACCGCCGACCACTCGTCCAACAGGGCCTGCGCGGAAGCGTCGTCGGGCCCTTCGGCCCACAGATGAGTGACCGCCTCGGCCGGGTCCGGCAACACCATCACCCAGCGCCCGTCGGTCTCCACCACCCGCACACCGTCCGTCGTATCGACAAAACGATCACCGGCCGCCTCTACGACCCGCCGCATCACAAGTCCCTTGACGGCCCAGGGAGTCGCGAGATCCCGCTTCAGGACGTGCGCCCGCGGAATCCGGGCATCGATCTGACTCAGCGTGAGCTGCGTCCGCGCCACCAGCCCGATGAGTCGTACGAAGGCTGCGGCGCCGTCGAAGACACTGCTGAACTCCGGGATGATGAAACCGGCCTTGCCGTCGCCGCCGAAGATGGTCGTCTCGTCGCGACCCACCCTTGTCAGGTCGTCCGGCGAGGTCGTCGTCCACTCGACCTGCGTCCCGTGATAGGCCGCCACCTGCTCGGCGATCCTCGTGGTGGTCACCGGCAGCGCCACCCGCCCGCTGCGCCGCTCCGCGGCCACCAGGTCGAGCATCACCAGCAGGGCCCGGTCGTCCTCGACGATCCGCCCCTTCTCGTCGACGAGCGACAACCGCTCACCGACCGGGTCGAACCGCACCCCGAACGCCGCCCGCGCGGAGGCCACGATCTCACCGAGCCGCACCAGCCCCGACCGCCGCGTGTCCGCGGTCTCCGTCGGCCTCGACTCGTCGAGACCCGGGTTGATCGTCAGCGAGTCCACACCGAGCTTGCCGAGCAGGCTGGGCAGCACGAGCCCGGCGCTGCCGTTCGACGCGTCCACCACGACCTTCAGGCCGGAGTCGGCAATTCCGGTCGTGTCGACATTGCGCAGCAGGGACCCGGTGTACGAGTCGAAGACGCTGGCGGGGAAATGCAGGTCCCCGATCTCACCGGGGAACGCACGCCGGTACTCCTGCCGCGCGAACACCCGGTCCAGCTTGCGCTGACTCCCCTGCGAGAGGTCGGCGCCCTGGCTGTCGAAGAACATGATGTCGACGGAGTCCGGCACCCCGGGTGTGGTCCGGATCATGATCCCGCCGGCACTGCCCCGGGCGGTCTGCTGCCGGGCCACGGGCAGCGGTACGTTCTCCAGGTCCCGTACGTCGATGGCGCTGGTCTGCAGGGCGGAGATGACCGCCCGCTTGAGCGCACGGGCGCCTCGGGAGTGGTCGCGGGCCGTGGTGACCGTGGAGCCCTTCTTCAGGGTCGTGGCGTAGGCGCCGGCCAGACGCACCACCAGCTCCGGTGTGATCTCCACGTTCAGGATCCCGGACACACCGCGCGCACCGAAGAGGTGCGCCTGCCCTCTGGACTCCCAGATGACCGACGTGTTGACGAAGGCGCCGGCCTCGATCGTCTTGAACGGGTAGACCCGCACATTGCCCTGCACGATCGATTCTTCACCGATCAGGCACTCGTCACCGATGACGGCGCCGTCCTCGATCCGGGCCGCTCGCATGATGTCGGTGTTCTTTCCGACGACACAGCCACGGAGATTGCTGTGCTGGCCGACGTACACGTTGTCGTGCACGACCGCCCTGTGCAGAAAGGCCCCGGTCTTTACGACGACGTTCGAACCGATGACGGTGTGCTCACGGATTTCGGCGCCGGCCTCCACTTTGGCGTAGTCACCGATGTACAGCGGCCCGCGGAGAACCGCGTCGGGGTGCACCTCGGCGCCCTCGGCCACCCACACGCCCGGCGACAGCTCGAAGCCGTCGATCTCGACGTCGACCTTGCCCTCCAGGACATCGGCCTGCGCCTTCACATAGCTCTCGTGAGTACCGACGTCCTCCCAGTAGCCCTCGGCGACAAAGCCGTAGACCGGCTTGCCCTCCTTCATCAACTGCGGGAAGACATCGCCGGACCAGTCGACCGGAACGTCGGCCTCGACATAGTCGAAGACCTCGGGCTCCATCACATAGATGCCCGTGTTCACCGTGTCCGAGAAGACCTGACCCCAGGTCGGCTTCTCAAGGAAACGCTCGACCTTTCCCTCTTCGTCCACGATGGTGATGCCGAATTCCAGCGGATTGGGCACCCGGGTCAGACAGACAGTGACCAGCGCACCCTTTTCCTTGTGGAAATTGATCAGTTCGGTGAGGTCGAAGTCGGTCAGGGCATCACCGGAGATGACGAGGAAGGCATCGTCCTTCAACGCCTCTTCGGCGTTCTTGACGCTTCCGGCGGTACCGAGTGGCTTCTCCTCATTGGCATACGAGAGCTCCATGCCGAGCTCTTCGCCATCACCGAAGTAGTTCTTGACCAGCGAAGCCAGGAACTGCACGGTGACTACGGTCTCATTGAGCCCATGCCTTTTGAGCAGCCTCAGCACGTGCTCCATGATCGGTCGATTGACCACGGGCAACAGTGGCTTGGGCATGCTTGAGGTCATGGGGCGAAGGCGTGTGCCTTCGCCTCCGGCCATCACTACGGCCTTCATGTCGGAAGCGTCCTCCTCTGAGAGACGACGGTCTAGCCGACTGCACCAGTCCAGATTGTCCCGCACTTTTGCTCAGCGGGCCATCGAGCGACTGTTACCGCCCCATCGGCAAGGTCAGTCGGCCGTGTCATCCGCACGCAGCAGGCGGCGGACTTGTACCACGTAGAGGACTCCTGCCCACCAGTACAGCGTTGTACCCCATCCGGCGAACGCCCATCCGAAAATCGCTGCGAGTGACGGAAGCCATCCACTTCCGTCACTGAGCAACAGCAACGGGAACGCGTACATCAGGTTGAACGTCGCGGCCTTACCCAGAAAGTTCACCTGCAGCGGCGGATAGCCGTGCCGCCTGAGGACGCCCACCACTACCAACAGAACCAGCTCCCGCGCCAGCAGTACCGCGGTCAACCAGATTGGCAGAATCTCGCGCCAGGTGAGTCCGACGAGGGTCGAGAGAATATAGAGCCGGTCCGCGGCGGGATCAAGAAGCCGGCCAAGGCTGCTGATCTGGTTCCAGCGCCGCGCGAGCTTACCGTCCAGGTAGTCGCTGATCCCACTCAGCATCAGCACCAGGAGCGCCCAGCCGTCGCTTTTGGGGCCTCCGAACTCGGGCCTGAGGATCAACCACAGGAAGATGGGTACGCCGACGAGGCGCGCCATGCTGAGGATGTTCGGGATGGTGAGCACCCGGTCTGTCTGGACGCGGGTCTCCTGGACCTCCACCCGGGGGCCTCCTGTGGGGAAAACGAGCCAACGATGCCCCCTGACCTTACCCCAACGCAAAAAAGCTCCGGCTCTTGGGCTGCGTGCCCAAGAGCCGGAGCTCTAAAAGGAGTTCGGCGGCGTCCTACTCTCCCACAGGGTCCCCCCTGCAGTACCATCGGCGCTGTAAGGCTTAGCTTCCGGGTTCGGAATGTAACCGGGCGTTT